>NZ_CP174006.1:0-5977827 GCF_045164175.1 Pseudomonas sp. 10(2024) | reverse complement strand
GGATATCCCCTGAGTTTGAAAGCCGGATGAGGCAAAAACAAACCGCCATTGTACCGGTCGAGCGTTCAGTTATCCACATGTGGACACGTTAGGAACCACGACAAAACAGCCATTTATCGACCAAAACGGCTTTTCGCCTCTGTGAATAAGCCCTGTGGATAATCGACCATGAGGGCTATGCACAACCCCACCCCCTAGCCTGTTGATAACTCTACTGTGGATAACAGGTGTTTTCATCCACAGCTTTCGCTCACGATGGGAACAAGCGCAGCACGGGATCAGAACAAAGTTGTAAAACTCTGTACACCCCGTAATTCATGGGCCGGCGCAGGTTATCCACAGAAGGTTATCCACTTAAGAGTTATAAGTTCTTCAAAAAAGCTTTTTATATGTCTCTTCTTTTTTTTCATGTTGTCCCCGATCCGTGTGTCCGATCAAGCACCCCTTGGGCACTGATCAACAGGCACCGTCCATCACATGCTCTATATGGAAAGACTGGTTGGAAATTGACCTATGGGCTTGCTTTCTCTAGAATCGCCGGTCTCTTAAAAAGGGGGCCATCCCGGCCCGTCGTCGACAAACCAGGTAACACGCCATGAAACGTACTTTCCAACCAAGCACCATCAAGCGCGCCCGCACCCACGGTTTCCGTGCCCGTATGGCTACCAAGAACGGCCGTGCTGTTCTGTCGCGTCGTCGTGCCAAAGGCCGTAAGCGTCTGGCCATTTGATTTTTCGGCACAGGTGGTGAGTCAGGACTTCAGTCGGGAAAAGCGACTGCTTACACCCCGGCATTTCAAAGCGGTCTTCGACTCCCCAACCGGCAAGGTTCCAGGGAAAAACCTGCTGATCCTTGCTCGCGAGAACGGTCTCGATCACCCACGCCTTGGCTTGGTAATCGGCAAGAAGAGTGTCAAGCTCGCCGTTCAACGCAACCGCCTCAAGCGCTTGATGCGCGATTCCTTTCGTCTGAACCAGCAATTGCTTGCCGGTCTGGACATCGTGATCGTCGCGCGCAAGGGATTGGGTGAGATAGAAAACCCGGAATTGCACCAACACTTTGGCAAGCTCTGGAAACGCCTGGCGCGCAGCCGGCCAACACCAGCAGTCACCGCCAATTCCGCAGGGGTAGACAGCCAAGATGCGTAAACTGGCACTCGTTCCGATCCAGTTTTACCGTTATGCCATTAGTCCTCTGATGGCCAATCACTGTCGGTTTTTCCCCAGTTGCTCCTGTTACGCGTATGAAGCCATCGAAAACCATGGCATCTGGCGTGGTGGGTGGCTGGCCGTTCGTCGCCTGGGGCGTTGTCATCCGTGGAATGACGGCGGTTACGACCCCGTTCCACCCGCTCCTTCCTCCCGAACTTCTTCGATAGCCGAGTAATCATGGATATTAAACGCACGATCCTGATCGCCGCGCTGGCAGTCGTGTCCTACGTCATGGTCCTGAAGTGGAACGATGACTACGGCCAGGCTGCCCTGC
This sequence comes from Pseudomonas sp. 10(2024), assembly GCF_045164175.1. NCBI lineage: Bacteria > Pseudomonadati > Pseudomonadota > Gammaproteobacteria > Pseudomonadales > Pseudomonadaceae > Pseudomonas > Pseudomonas sp. 10(2024). Next base: position 5,976,342 of record NZ_CP174006.1, on the reverse strand, counting down.
CGACTCAGAATACTGCTGCCAGCACTGTTGCTCCGGGCTTGCCCGATGGCGTGCCGGCCGGTAACAACGGTGCCAGCGCCGATGTACCGAGCGCCAACGCCGAATCGAGCCCTGCCGAACTGGCACCGGTCGCACTCAGCAAGGACCTGATCCGAGTCAAGACCGACGTTCTGGAACTGGCTATCGATCCGGTCGGTGGTGACATCGTCCAGCTGAACCTTCCGAAGTACCCACGCCGTCAAGACCACCCGAACATTCCATTCCAGCTGTTCGACAACGGTGGTGAGCGTGTTTACCTGGCACAAAGCGGTCTGACCGGTACCGACGGTCCGGATGCCCGCGCCAGCGGCCGTCCCCTGTATGCCGCCGAACAGAAGAGCTACCAGCTGGCCGATGGCCAGGAACAACTGGTTGTAGACCTGAAGTTCAGTGACAACGGTGTCAACTACATCAAGCGTTTCAGCTTCAAGCGCGGTGAGTACGACCTGAATGTCAGCTACCTGATCGACAACCAGAGCGGCCAGGCCTGGAACGGCAACATGTTTGCCCAGCTCAAGCGTGATGCCAGCGGCGATCCGTCCTCCAGTACTGCCACCGGCACCGCTACCTACCTGGGTGCTGCCCTGTGGACAGCTTCTGAGCCTTACAAAAAGGTCTCGATGAAGGACATCGACAAAGGTAGTTTGAAAGAAAATGTGTCCGGCGGCTGGGTTGCCTGGCTGCAGCACTACTTCGTGACCGCCTGGATTCCGGCCAAGTCGGACAACAACGTTGTCCAGACCCGCAAGGATAGCCAGGGCAACTACATCATCGGCTACACCGGCCCGGTTATCAGCGTACCGGCTGGCGGCAAGGTCGAAACCAGTGCCCTGCTGTACGCCGGCCCGAAGATCCAGTCCAAGCTGAAAGAGTTGTCCCCAGGCCTGGAATTGACCGTCGACTACGGCTTCCTGTGGTTCATCGCCCAGCCGATCTTCTGGCTGCTGCAACATATCCACAGCCTGCTGGGTAACTGGGGCTGGTCGATCATCGTGCTGACCATGTTGATCAAAGGCCTGTTCTTCCCGCTGTCGGCTGCCAGCTACCGCTCCATGGCGCGTATGCGTGCCGTTGCACCTAAGCTCGCCGCACTCAAGGAACGCTTCGGTGACGATCGCCAGAAGATGTCCCAGGCGATGATGGAGCTTTACAAGAAAGAGAAGATCAACCCACTGGGCGGCTGCCTGCCGATCCTGGTGCAGATGCCGGTATTCCTGGCCCTGTACTGGGTATTGCTGGAAAGCGTGGAAATGCGCCAGGCCCCATGGATCCTGTGGATTACCGACCTGTCGATCAAGGATCCGTTCTTCATCCTGCCGATCATCATGGGCGCCACCATGTTCATCCAGCAGCGCCTGAACCCGACTCCGCCGGATCCGATGCAGGCCAAGGTGATGAAAATGATGCCAATCATCTTCACCTTCTTCTTCCTGTGGTTCCCTGCCGGTCTGGTGCTGTACTGGGTTGTGAACAACTGCCTGTCGATTTCGCAGCAGTGGTACATCACTCGCCGTATCGAAGCAGCTACCAAAAAAGCTGCTGCTTGACGGGCTAATACGCTAGCCTGTGAATAAAAAACGCCCCCTAGTGGGGCGTTTTTGCTATCTGTCGTTTTTGTCGTAGAGGCTTTCGAGCATGAACACTGTGCGTGAAACCATCGCCGCCATCGCCACGGCCCAGGGCCGGGGCGGTGTGGGAATTGTCAGGTTGTCCGGCCCTCTGGCTGCCAAGGCCGGCCTGTTGATCACCGGCCGCACCCTGACCCCGCGGCATGCCCATTACGGTCCGTTCCGCGACGATGAAGGGCTGGTGCTGGACGAAGGGATTGCTCTGTTCTTCCCAGGGCCTAATTCGTTCACTGGCGAAGACGTGCTGGAACTGCAGGGACACGGTGGCCCTGTGGTCTTGGACATGCTGCTGCAGCGCTGTGTACAAGTCGGCTGTCGTCTGGCCCGCCCGGGCGAGTTCAGCGAGCGCGCCTTCCTCAACGACAAGCTCGACCTGGCGCAGGCTGAAGCCATCGCCGACCTGATCGAAGCCAGTTCCAGCCAGGCAGCGCGCAACGCCCTGCGCTCGCTGCAAGGGGAATTCTCCAGGCGTGTGCACAGCCTCACCGAGGCGTTGATTGCCTTGCGTATTTACGTCGAGGCGGCAATCGATTTTCCTGAAGAAGAGATCGACTTCCTCGCCGATGGCCACGTGCTGTCGATGCTTGATGCCGTGCGCAGCGAGTTATCCACTGTGCAGCGCGAGGCCGGGCAGGGCGCCTTGCTGCGTGACGGCATGACGGTAGTCATTGCCGGCCGGCCGAATGCCGGTAAATCGAGCTTGCTGAACCAGCTGGCCGGGCGGGAAGCTGCCATCGTCACTGACATCGCCGGCACCACGCGGGATATCCTGCGCGAACATATCCACATCGACGGCATGCCGCTGCACGTTGTCGATACTGCTGGCTTGCGCGATACCGATGACCATGTGGAAAAGATCGGTGTGGAACGCGCCCTGAAGGCCATTGGCGAGGCAGACCGCGTTCTGCTGGTAGTCGACTCCACTGCGCCCGAGGCCAGCGACCCGTTCGCTTTGTGGCCTGAGTTTCTGGCTCAGCGGCCGGACCCGGCCAAGGTCACGCTGATTCGCAACAAGGCCGACCTGAGTGGTGAGCGGGTAGCGCTGGAACAGTGCGATGACGGCCATGTGACCATTACCCTGAGCGCCAAGGGCGACGACACAGGGCTGCAACTGCTCCGCGACCATCTGAAAGGCTGTATGGGTTATGAGCAGACTGCAGAGAGTGGCTTCAGCGCCCGCCGGCGCCATCTGGATGCCTTGCGCCAGGCCAGCGAGCACCTGGAGCACGGCCGTGCTCAACTAACCTTGGCGGGCGCGGGAGAGCTTCTGGCTGAGGACTTACGCCAGGCACAGCATGCGCTGGGGGAGATCACAGGAGCATTCAGCTCGGATGACCTGCTTGGGCGGATTTTCTCCAGCTTCTGCATCGGCAAGTAATCCACAGCCAGGCAAGGCCAAGCGCCGCTCCTTAGGGAGCGGCTTTTTTTTGCCTGAAATTCGTTGCAGAAGATGAATGCAGGCCGCTGACCACAAGCACCTGTGGGAGCGGGTGGACCCGCGATGAAGCCCTTACAAGCACCAGATCTCTGTGGATGTACCCATCCTTTCGCGGGCTCGACCGCTCCAACCTGACCATGCGTAGCCGCCAGCGCGATGAATTTTCCCTGCTCGGCTTGAAAACTGTGCTCAGGAGCCCTGTGGAAAAGTCGCCTTCAGCTCAGTTGATAAGCGGGCTTTTTTTCTGAGGAAAAACCCGCCTGTGGGTAAACAGCCATTTAATCCACAGGCTAAATGACGTTATCCAGAGCCCTCATGGCACTCCAGACACAGGGTTTAATTTCTCTCTACATAGCGCCATTATTGGGATGCAGGACTTTATCCACAGAACTCGCTGTGCATAAGAATAAACATAAAAACAAAGCTTTTTAAATTTCTTCTCTCTGATTTCTGTTGTTTGCCACTCATCCACAGACTGGTCAAAATTTGCTCAGACGGTTTCTTTACTGGGGGTGAAGTCCCTATACTTGTCCGCTTACCTTCTCTATTCGCAAAAACAGGCACGAGGTGCGTGGTGGATTTCCCTTCCCGTTTTGACGTGATCGTCATCGGCGGCGGCCATGCCGGTACCGAGGCTGCGCTTGCGTCTGCACGCATGGGTGTGAAAACCCTGCTGCTGACCCATAACGTGGAAACCCTCGGTCACATGAGCTGCAACCCCGCCATCGGCGGTATTGGCAAAAGCCATCTGGTCAAAGAGATCGATGCGCTCGGTGGCGCCATGGCGCTGGCCACCGACAAGAGCGGCATCCAGTTCCGCGTTCTGAACAACCGCAAGGGCCCGGCCGTACGTGCCACCCGTGCACAAGCCGACCGCGCCATCTACAAGGCGGTGGTACGTGAAATCCTGGAAAACCAGCCAAACCTGTGGATATTCCAGCAGTCCTGCGACGACCTGATCGTCGAGCAGGACCAGGTCAAAGGCGTGGTGACCCAGATGGGCCTGCGTTTCTTTGCCGAATCTGTGGTGCTGACTACCGGTACCTTCCTCGGCGGCCTTATCCACATTGGTCTGCAAAACCATTCCGGTGGTCGCGCCGGTGATCCACCTTCGATTGCCCTGGCCCACCGCATGCGTGAACTGCCGCTGCGCGTCGGCCGCCTGAAAACCGGTACCCCGCCACGCATTGACGGCCGCTCGGTGGACTTCTCGGTAATGACCGAGCAGCCAGGCGATACGCCGATCCCGGTGATGTCGTTCATGGGCAATGCCGAAATGCACCCGCGTCAGGTGAGTTGCTGGATTACCCACACCAATGCGCGCACCCACGAGATCATTGCCTCGAACCTCGACCGTTCACCGATGTACTCGGGTGTGATCGAAGGTGTCGGTCCGCGATACTGTCCGTCGATCGAAGACAAGATCCACCGCTTCGCCGACAAGGAAAGCCACCAGGTGTTCATTGAGCCGGAAGGCTTGAACACCCATGAGTTGTATCCCAACGGTATTTCCACTTCGCTGCCGTTCGACGTGCAGCTGGAGCTGGTCCGTTCGATCCGCGGCATGGAAAACGCCCACATCGTGCGCCCGGGCTATGCCATCGAGTACGACTACTTCGATCCCCGTGACCTCAAGTACAGCCTCGAGACCAAAGTCATCGGCGGCCTGTTCTTCGCCGGGCAGATCAACGGCACCACCGGGTACGAAGAAGCCGGCGCCCAGGGCCTGCTGGCCGGGACTAACGCCGCACTGCGGGCGCAGGGCCGTGACAGCTGGTGCCCGCGCCGCGACGAGGCATACATCGGCGTACTGGTGGACGACCTGATTACCTTGGGTACCCAGGAGCCGTACCGCATGTTTACCTCGCGTGCCGAGTACCGGCTGATACTGCGCGAAGACAACGCCGACCTGCGCCTGACCGAAAAGGGCCGTGAACTGGGCCTGATCGATGACCAGCGCTGGGCCGCGTTCTGCGCCAAGCGCGACGGTATCGAGCGTGAGGAACAGCGCCTGAAATCGACCTGGGTTCGGCCGAATACCGAGCAAGGCCAGGCTATTGTGGATAAGTTCGGCACTCCGCTGAGCCACGAGTACAGCCTGCTCAACCTGCTGGCGCGCCCCGAAATCGACTACGCCGGCCTGATCGAAGCGACTGGCGGTGACGTAATCGATCCACAGGTTGCCGAGCAGGTCGAGATCCGCACCAAGTACGCCGGCTACATCGACCGCCAGCAGGATGAAATTGCCCGACTGCGCGCCAGCGAAGACACACGCCTGCCTGTGGATATCGACTACACGACGATTTCCGGCCTGTCCAAGGAGATACAGGGCAAGCTGAGCCAGACCCGTCCGCAGACGCTGGGCCAGGCTTCGCGTATCCCGGGTGTGACCCCGGCGGCGATTTCCCTGTTGCTGATTCACTTGAAAAAACGCGGCGCTGGCCGCGAATTGGAGCAAAGCGCTTGAGTTCCCTGGTCACCCCTCAACACGCTGAAGAGTTGTCCACAGGTGCGCGCCAGCTTGGTGTCGAGCTGACTGCCGAGCAGCACGAGAAGCTGCTTGGCTACCTGGCTCTGTTGATCAAATGGAACAAAGCCTACAACCTGACTGCTGTGCGCGACCCGGACGAGATGGTTTCGCGTCACCTGCTCGACAGCCTTAGCGTCATGTCTTTTATCCACAACGACCGTGATAACTGGCTGGATGTCGGCAGCGGCGGTGGCATGCCCGGCATCCCGTTGGCTATTCTGCATCCACACAAGCGCGTCACCGTGCTGGACGCCAATGGCAAGAAAACCCGTTTCCTGACACAGGTGAAAATGGAACTCAGGCTGGACAACCTCGCGGTTATCCACAGCCGGGTCGAGGCCTTCCAGCCGGCACAACCGTTCGACGGAATCATCTCCCGCGCTTTCAGCAGCATGGAGAACTTCACCAACTGGACCCGCCACTTGGGCGACACCGGGACGCAATGGCTTGCAATGAAGGGGCTGCATCCTGCCGATGAACTGGTAGCATTGCCCGCAGACTTCACAGTGGAAAGCGAACAGGCCCTGACCGTTCCGGGTTGCCAGGGCCAGCGCCATCTGCTGATACTGCGCCGCAAGGCATGACTGGGAACACTCGCAACAATGGCTAAGGTATTCGCAATCGCGAACCAGAAAGGTGGTGTGGGCAAGACAACCACCTGTATCAATCTCGCCGCCTCGCTGGCTGCGACCAAGCGTCGTGTCCTGCTGATCGACCTCGATCCGCAGGGCAACGCCACCATGGGCAGCGGTGTGGACAAGCACGAGCTCGAGCATTCGGTCTACGACCTGCTGATCGGGGAGTGCGACTTGGCCCAGGCTATGCACTACTCCGAGCACGGAGGCTTCCAGTTGCTGCCGGCCAACCGTGATCTGACCGCCGCTGAGGTGGTGCTGCTGGAAATGCAGGTCAAGGAGAGCCGTCTGCGCAACGCCCTGGCGCCTATTCGCGATAACTACGACTACATCCTCATCGACTGCCCGCCGTCGCTATCGATGCTCACGCTGAATGCTCTGGTCGCTTCCGATGGCGTGATTATCCCCATGCAGTGCGAGTATTACGCACTGGAAGGTCTCAGCGACCTTGTGGATAACATCAAGCGCATCGCCGCGCGGTTGAACCCGGAGTTGAAGATCGAGGGCCTGCTGCGGACCATGTACGATCCGCGCCTGAGCCTGAACAACGATGTTTCGGCACAGTTGAAGGAGCACTTTGGCCCTCAGCTGTACGACACGGTCATTCCGCGCAACATTCGCTTGGCCGAGGCCCCCAGCTTCGGCATGCCAGCCCTTGCTTACGACAAGCAATCGCGGGGCGCACTGGCGTACCTGGCCCTGGCTGGGGAACTGGTACGCCGTCAACGCCGTCCATCACGCACTGCACAAACAACTTAAGGAATCCGTATGGCCGTCAAGAAACGGGGTCTCGGACGTGGGTTGGATGCACTGCTCAGTGGTCCTTCCGTCAGCGCGCTCGAAGAGCAGGCTGTAAAGATCGACCAGAAAGAACTGCAACACCTGCCGGTCGAGCTGGTCCAGCGCGGCAAGTACCAGCCTCGCCGGGACATGGACCCGGAGGCGCTGGAAGAGCTTGCGCACTCGATTCGCAACCATGGTGTGATGCAACCGATCGTGGTACGCCCGATTGGCGACAACCGATACGAGATCATCGCCGGTGAGCGCCGTTGGCGCGCCACCCAGCAGGCCGGACTGGACACGATCCCGGCCATGGTCCGCGAAGTGCCCGACGAAGCCGCCATCGCCATGGCATTGATCGAGAACATCCAGCGCGAAGACCTCAACCCGCTGGAAGAGGCCATGGCCCTGCAGCGCCTGCAACAGGAATTCGAGCTCACCCAGCAGCAGGTGGCTGACGCTGTGGGCAAGTCGCGGGTGACCGTGGCCAACCTGCTGCGCCTCATCACCTTGCCCGATGCGATCAAGACCATGCTCGCCCACGGTGATCTGGAGATGGGGCACGCCCGTGCATTGCTGGGCCTGGACGAAAATCGTCAGGAGGAGGGGGCGCGTCATGTTGTCGCACGTGGCCTCACCGTGCGCCAAACCGAGGCACTGGTCCGTCAGTGGCTCAGCGACAAGCCTGATCCGGTCGAACCGAGCAAACCTGATCCGGATATCGCACGCCTTGAACAGCGGCTCGCAGAGCGCCTGGGCTCGGCCGTGCAGATCCGTCATGGCAACAAGGGCAAAGGCCAGTTGGTTATTCGCTACAACTCGCTTGACGAGTTGCAAGGCGTGCTCGCTCACATCCGCTGAAACAATTCCTGTTGTAGCGTGAAGTCGGAAATCACTACCGAAGAGTTGAATAGGGGTTAATCCACCCCTATACTCTGCGCGCATTTTGTCGGCACAAATTATGCCAAGTCATAGCTGACTTGTTGGTCGACTTCCGAGGAGCAGTTGTGATGGAAATACGCACGCCAAACCGCCTGCCTTTCCATCGCTGGGCGGTTTTTCCGGTACTGCTGGCTCAATTTGTCGTACTGCTGCTGGCAACCTTGGTGTTGTGGCAGTGGAAAGGGTCGGTCAGTGGATATTCAGGCCTTTGCGGAGGTTTGATTGCCTGGCTGCCCAATGTGTATTTCGCCTGGAAGGCTTTTCGCTTCAGCGGGGCTCGGGCGGCACAAGCTATCGTCAAGTCGTTTTACGCTGGCGAGGCAGGCAAGATGATTTTGACGGCAGTGCTTTTTGCACTGACCTTTGCAGGAGTGAAGCCACTGGCGCCGTTAGCAGTATTCGGCGTCTTCGTGTTGACCCTTTTGGTCAGCTGGTTCGCGCCCCTGCTGATGAATAAAAGACTTTCGAGACCTTAGGGCGTTTGAGGCAACCATGGCAGCAGAAACCGCTTCGGGCTATATCCAGCACCACTTGCAGAACCTGACCTACGGTCAACTACCAGACGGCAGCTGGGGCTTCGCCCATTCGGCTGCAGAAGCCAAAGCAATGGGCTTCTGGGCGTTCCACCTGGACACCCTGGGTTGGTCCGTCGCGCTGGGTCTGATCTTCCTGTTGATCTTCCGCATGGCGGCCAAGAAGGCGACTTCCGGCCAACCTGGCGGTCTGCAGAACTTCGTTGAGGTGATGGTCGACTTCGTCAACGGCAGCGTGAAGGACTCCTTCCACGGCCGTAGCCCGGTAATCGCACCACTGGCGCTGACCATTTTCGTCTGGGTATTCCTGATGAACGCCGTCGACCTGATACCGGTCGACTGGATTCCTCAGCTGGCCATCCTGATTTCCGGTGACCCGCACATTCCGTTCCGCGCCGTGTCGACCACCGACCCGAACGCGACCCTGGCCATGGCCTTCTGCGTCTTCGCCCTGATCATCTTCTACAGCATCAAGGTCAAGGGACTGGGCGGCTTCATCGGTGAGCTGACCCTGCACCCGTTTGGCAGCAAGAATATCTTCGTGCAGATCCTGCTGATTCCAGTCAACTTCCTGCTGGAATTCGTCACCCTGATCGCCAAGCCGATCTCTTTGGCACTGCGTCTGTTCGGCAACATGTATGCTGGCGAGCTGGTGTTCATCCTGATCGCTGTAATGTTCGGCTCCGGCCTTCTGTGGCTCAGCGGCCTGGGTGTGGTGCTGCAATGGGCGTGGGCTGTGTTCCACATCCTGATCATCACCCTGCAAGCTTTCATCTTCATGATGCTGACCATCGTCTACCTGTCGATGGCTCACGAAGATAACCATTAAGACCGCCTGGCGTGTCTGATAGCCTTCCCTGCCTGTACGGGGGGAGGGCTTAAAAAGTCCGCAAGGGCATGCTGTACCAAACGATTTGTTTTACCGCTTCAAACTAAAAACCTAACCAATACGACGTAAAAGTCGGGAGGAAAGATGGAAACTGTAGTTGGTCTGACCGCTATCGCTGTTGCTCTGCTGATCGGCCTGGGTGCTCTGGGTACCGCCATTGGTTTCGGCCTGCTGGGTGGCAAATTCCTGGAAGGCGCTGCTCGTCAGCCAGAAATGGTTCCGATGCTGCAGGTCAAAATGTTCATCGTTGCCGGTCTGCTCGACGCCGTAACCATGATCGGTGTTGGTATCGCTCTGTTCTTCACCTTCGCGAATCCGTTCGTTGGTCAGATCGCCGGCTAATCACTCGTCACCACGAGTTGATGGCTGTATGAATTAAGACCGAGCGAGGTGTTGGCGTGAACATTAATGCAACCCTGATTGGCCAATCCGTTGCTTTCCTGATTTTTGTACTCTTCTGCATGAAGTATGTATGGCCTCCGGTCATCACTGCCCTGCAAGAGCGCCAAAAGAAGATTGCCGACGGCTTGGACGCTGCCAACCGCGCAGCTCGCGACCTGGAGCTGGCCCAAGAGAAAGCGGGTCAGCAACTGCGTGAAGCTAAAGCACAAGCAGCCGAAATCATCGAGCAAAGCAAGAAACGCGCTGCTCAGCTTGTCGAGGAAGCCCGTGAACAGGCCCGCGTCGAAGCTGACCGTGTGAAGGCTCAGGCTCTGGCCGAGATCGAACAGGAACTGAACAGCGCTAAAGACGCTCTGCGTGCCCAAGTGGGTGCTCTGGCCGTTGGTGGTGCTGAAAAGATCCTTGGCGCCACAATCGATCAAAACGCGCATGCGGAGCTGGTTAACAAACTGGCCGCTGAAATTTAAGCGAGGGCGATCATGGCAGAACTGACCACGTTGGCCCGACCTTACGCTAAGGCTGCCTTTGAGCATGCCCAGGCCCATCAGCAACTGGCCAATTGGTCAGCCATGCTCGGCCTGGCTGCTGCGGTGTCGCAAGACGACACCATGCAGCGCCTGCTCAAGGCCCCGCGACTGACGAGCGCAGAAAAGGCCGCCACGTTCATTGACGTGTGCGGTGACAAGTTCAATGCACAGGCACAGAATTTCATTCATGTTGCCGCGGAAAACGACCGTCTCCTGCTTCTGCCGGAGATTGCCGCCCTGTTCGACCTGTACAAGGCCGAGCAAGAGAAATCCGTGGACGTGGAAGTCACCAGTGCCTTCGCGTTGAACCAAGAACAGCAAGACAAACTCGCCAAGGTTCTCAGTGCACGGTTAGGCCAGGAAGTGCGCCTGCACGCGTCGGAGGATGCCAGCCTGATTGGCGGCGTCGTCATCCGCGCCGGTGACCTGGTAATCGATGGCTCTGTTCGCGGCAAAATCGCGAAACTGGCCGAAGCATTGAAATCTTGAGTTTGAAGGGGCAGCAGAGCAATGCAGCAACTCAATCCTTCCGAAATTAGTGAAATCATCAAGGGCCGCATCGATAACCTCGATGTGAGCTCCCAAGCCCGTAACGAAGGTACCGTCGTTTCGGTATCCGACGGTATCGTGCGGATCCACGGTCTGGCCGACGTCATGTACGGCGAAATGATCGAGTTCCCTGGCAGCGTCTACGGCATGGCCCTGAACCTGGAGCAAGACTCCGTAGGTGCAGTGATCCTGGGTGCCTATGACACCCTCGCCGAAGGCATGAGCGCCAAGTGCACCGGCCGCATCCTGGAAGTTCCGGTTGGTAAGGAACTGCTGGGTCGCGTCGTTGACGCACTGGGTAACCCGATCGACGGCAAAGGTCCTCTGGGCAACACCCAGACCGACGCAGTCGAGAAAGTGGCTCCAGGCGTGATCTGGCGTAAGTCGGTAGACCAGCCTGTACAGACTGGTTACAAATCCGTCGACGCCATGATCCCTGTCGGCCGTGGCCAGCGTGAGCTGATCATTGGCGACCGTCAGATCGGCAAGACCGCCATGGCCATCGACGCCATCATCAACCAGAAAGACTCCGGTATTTTCTGTGTTTATGTTGCAGTCGGCCAGAAGCGCTCTACCGTTGCCAACATCGTTCGCAAGCTGGAAGAAACCGGCGCCCTGGCCAACACCATCGTGGTTGTTGCCAGTGCTTCGGAATCCGCCGCACTGCAATTCCTGGCGCCATACGCCGGTTGCACCATGGGCGAGTTCTTCCGCGACCGCGGTGAAGACGCACTGATCGTTTACGATGACCTGTCCAAGCAGGCCGTTGCCTACCGTCAGATCTCCCTGCTGCTGCGCCGTCCACCAGGACGCGAAGCATACCCAGGCGACGTGTTCTATCTCCACTCCCGTCTGCTGGAGCGTGCATCGCGCGTTTCGGAAGAGTACGTCGAGAAGTTCACCAACGGTGCTGTTACTGGCAAAACCGGTTCCCTGACCGCTCTGCCGATCATCGAAACCCAGGCTGGCGACGTTTCTGCGTTCGTTCCGACCAACGTGATTTCCATCACCGACGGTCAGATCTTCCTGGAATCGGCCATGTTCAACTCGGGCATCCGCCCTGCAGTGAACGCCGGTGTTTCGGTATCCCGCGTAGGTGGTGCCGCTCAGACCAAGATCATCAAGAAGCTGTCCGGTGGTATTCGTACCGCTCTGGCTCAGTACCGTGAACTGGCTGCATTCGCCCAGTTCGCGTCCGATCTGGACGAAGCGACCCGCAAGCAGCTGGAGCATGGTCAGCGCGTTACCGAGCTGATGAAGCAGAAGCAGTACGCGCCGATGTCCATCGCGGACATGGCTCTGTCGCTGTACGCCGCTGAGCGTGGCTTCCTGATCGACGTAGAAGTCTCCAAGATCGGCAGCTTCGAGCAAGCTCTGATCGCCTTCTTCAACCGTGATCACGCTGAACTGATGGCGAAGATCAACGTGAAGGGTGACTTCAACGACGAAATCGACGCAGGCCTGAAAGCCGGTATCGAGAAGTTCAAGGCCACCCAGACCTGGTAAGCCGCAGCGGGGGCTCAGGCCCCCGCTTGCTAACCTGATAGGTGATACATGGCAGGCGCAAAAGAGATTCGCAGTAAGATTGCGAGCATCAAAAGCACGCAAAAAATTACCAGCGCCATGGAGAAAGTGGCGGTCAGCAAGATGCGCAAGGCACAAATGCGCATGGCTGCTAGCCGTCCTTACGCGGAACGTATCCGCCAGGTGATCGGTCATCTGGCCAACGCCAACCCGGAATACCGCCACCCGTTCATGATCGAGCGCCCTGTAAAGCGCGCTGGTTATATCGTGGTGAGCAGTGACCGTGGTCTGTGCGGTGGCTTGAACACCAACCTGTTCAAGGCCCTGGTCAAGGACATGAGCGCAAACCGCGAACAGGGCGTGGAAATCGACCTGTGCGTGATCGGCAGCAAGGGTGCGACTTTCTTCCGCATCTTTGGCGGCAACGTCGTAGCAGCGATCAGCCACTTGGGCGAAGAGCCATCGATCAACGATCTGATCGGCTCCGTCAAAGTGATGCTGGACGCCTACCTGGACGGCCGTATCGATCGCCTCTCGGTGGTTTCGAACAAGTTCATCAATACCATGACCCAGAAGCCGACGGTCGAGCAATTGGTACCGTTGGTGGCAACCCCGGATCAGGATCTCAAGCATCACTGGGACTACCTGTACGAACCCGACGCAAAAGAGCTGCTGGACGGCTTGATGGTGCGCTACGTGGAGTCGCAGGTTTACCAGGCGGTGGTCGAGAACAACGCTGCTGAACAAGCGGCCCGGATGATCGCCATGAAGAACGCCACAGACAACGCCGGTGATTTGATCAAAGAGCTTCAGTTGATCTACAACAAGGCGCGTCAGGCTGCGATCACCCAGGAGATCTCGGAAATCGTCGGCGGCGCTGCCGCGGTTTAACGGTTCACATATTCAGAGGATCCAGCTATGAGTAGCGGACGTATCGTTCAAATCATCGGCGCCGTCATCGACGTGGAATTCCCACGTGACGTCGTGCCGAGTGTATACAACGCGCTTAAAGTACAAGGCGCGGAAACCACCCTGGAAGTTCAGCAGCAGCTGGGCGACGGCGTGGTTCGTACCATTGCGATGGGCTCGACCGAAGGCCTGAAGCGCGGTCTGGATGTCGTTGACACCGGCGCTGCCATTTCCGTTCCAGTTGGTAAGGCCACCCTGGGCCGTATCATGGACGTACTGGGCAACCCGATCGACGAAGCCGGCCCGATCGGCGAAGAAGAGCGTCGCGGTATCCACCAGCCAGCGCCTTCGTTCGCTGACCAGGCAGGCGGCAATGACCTGCTGGAAACCGGCATCAAGGTTATCGACCTGGTTTGCCCGTTCGCCAAGGGTGGTAAAGTTGGTCTGTTCGGTGGTGCCGGTGTCGGCAAGACCGTAAACATGATGGAACTGATCCGTAACATCGCCATGGAACACAGCGGTTACTCCGTGTTCGCTGGTGTGGGTGAGCGTACTCGTGAGGGTAACGACTTCTACCACGAGATGAAGGACTCCAACGTTCTCGACAAGGTAGCGCTGGTCTACGGTCAGATGAACGAGCCACCAGGAAACCGTCTGCGTGTAGCGCTGACCGGCCTGACCATGGCCGAGAAGTTCCGTGACGAAGGTAACGACGTTCTGCTGTTCGTCGACAACATCTATCGTTACACCCTGGCCGGTACCGAAGTATCCGCACTGCTGGGCCGTATGCCTTCTGCAGTAGGTTACCAGCCGACCCTGGCTGAAGAGATGGGCGTTCTGCAAGAGCGCATCACCTCCACCAAGGAAGGTTCGATCACCTCCGTACAGGCCGTATACGTACCTGCGGACGACTTGACCGACCCGTCGCCAGCGACCACCTTCGCCCACTTGGATGCCACCGTCGTTCTGTCCCGTGACATCGCCTCCCTGGGTATCTACCCAGCGGTCGACCCACTGGACTCGACTTCGCGCCAGCTGGACCCGAACGTGATCGGCAACGAGCACTACGAGACCGCTCGTGGCGTTCAGTATGTTCTGCAGCGCTACAAAGAGCTGAAAGACATCATTGCGATCCTGGGTATGGACGAACTGTCCGAAGCCGACAAGCAACTGGTAGCCCGCGCTCGTAAGATCCAGCGCTTCCTGTCGCAGCCGTTCTTCGTGGCAGAAGTCTTCACCGGTTCGCCAGGCAAGTACGTTTCCCTGAAAGACACCATCGCTGGCTTCAGCGGCATCCTCAAAGGTGACTACGACCACCTGCCAGAACAAGCGTTCTACATGGTCGGCAGCATCGACGAAGCGATCGAGAAAGCCAAGAAACTGTAATTCCTGCGCCCCGCAAGGGGCGCTATCAGGTTGAGGCAAGCAGATGGCTATGACAGTCCATTGCGATATCGTCAGCGCGGAAGGAGAGATCTTCTCCGGCCTGGTCGAGATGGTGGTTGCGCACGGTAACCTGGGTGATCTTGGTATCGCTCCAGGCCATGCGCCGCTGATCACCAATCTCAAGCCTGGTCCGATCACGCTGACCAAGCAGGGTGGCGCACACGAGGTGTTCTACATCTCTGGTGGTTTCCTCGAGGTTCAGCCGAACATGGTCAAGGTGCTTGCCGATACCGTGCAACGTGCTGCAGACCTGGATGAAGCTCAGGCTCAGGAGGCCCTCAAGGCTGCCGAGAACGCCCTGAATCTGAAAGGCGCGGACTTCGACTACGGCGCCGCCGCCGCACGTCTGGCCGAGGCCGCAGCCCAGCTGCGTACCGTCCAGCAAATGCGCAAAGGCAAGTAATCGGCCACGGCTGATAACTTCTGTTGCGATTGAGTAAAAGGGTAGCCTCGGCTACCCTTTTTCTTTTTCTGTTTTCTCCCCCGGTCTTTCACTGACCGCCCAGGATTGGTAGCCAGTAATGTCACTCGATATCGTTATTCTCGCCGCCGGCCAAGGCACCCGCATGCGCTCGGCGCTGCCCAAAGTGTTGCACCCGGTGGCTGGCAATTCCATGCTCGGCCATGTTATCCACAGCGCGCGCCAACTTCAGCCGCAAGGTATTCACGTGGTCATTGGCCATGGTGCCGAGCTGGTTCGCGAGCGGCTGGCTGCTGACGACCTGAATTTCGTCATGCAGGATAAACAGCTGGGTACCGGTCATGCTGTTGCCCAGGCACTGCCAGCGCTGACCGCTGACACCGTGCTGGTGTTGTACGGCGACGTGCCGTTGATCGAAGTGGAGACCCTGCAGCGTCTGTTGGCCAAAGCCAACGATCAGCAGCTGGGGCTTCTGACAGTCACCCTCGACGATCCGACCGGCTATGGCCGGATTGTGCGTGACGAGCAGGGCAAGGTAACTGCCATCGTTGAGCACAAGGACGCCAACGACGCGCAGAAAGCGATCAAGGAAGGCAACACCGGCATTCTGGCCTTGCCGGCCGGGCGCCTCGCCGACTGGATGGGCCGCCTGTCGAACAACAACGCCCAGGGCGAGTATTACCTGACTGACGTAATCGCCATGGCAGTGGCCGATGGCTTGGTGGTGGCCACTGAACAGCCACACGACGCTATGGAAGTGCAGGGCGCCAACGACCGCCGCCAGCTCTCCGAGCTGGAGCGTCACTACCAGTTGCGGGAAGGCCGCCGTCTGATGGCTCAGGGGGTTACCCTGCGTGATCCGGCACGCTTCGATGTTCGTGGTGAAGTCAGCGTTGGTCGTGACGTGCTGATCGACATCAACGTGATTCTCGAAGGCAAGGTGGTCATCGAAGACGATGTGCAGATCGGCCCTAACTGCGTGATCAAGAACACGACCCTGCGCAAAGGCGCGGTGGTCAAGGCCAACAGCCACCTCGAAGGCGCCGTGATGGGCGAAGGCAGCGATGCTGGCCCGTTCGCCCGCCTGCGCCCGGGCAGCGTACTGGACGCCAAGGCCCATGTGGGTAACTTCGTTGAACTGAAAAACGCCCACCTGGGTGAAGGGGCCAAGGCTGGTCACCTGACCTACCTGGGGGATGCCGAAATCGGTGCGCGCACCAATATCGGCGCCGGTACCATCACCTGCAACTACGATGGCGCCAACAAGTTCAAGACCGTGATGGGTGAAGACGTGTTCATCGGTTCGAACAACTCGCTGGTGGCGCCTGTGGAAATCAAGGCCGGCGCGACCACCGCAGCCGGCTCGACCATCACCCAGGCTGTAGAAGCGGGTGACCTGGCTGTAGCCCGTGCGCGCCAGCGCAACATTTCGGGCTGGAAGCGCCCGGAGAAGATCAAGAAGAGCTGAGTTATTCACAGCCGTTTCGATCGAAAGCCGACTTATGTGAATAAGTCGGCTTTTTTATTGGCGATTGGCGCTGCCGCGCCAAAAGGACCGCGTCAAAGCAGAGGCAAACAATCCACAGGTCAGCGACAGCTTGACGAATCGCTCGTCTTAGGTTTTGATTGCAACCATTAACTTTCGAATCGAAACTTAAACGCACATGTCGAAACGAAACACACCACAACGGCGACACAATATTCTGGCTTTGCTCAGCGAGCAGGGTGAGGTAAGTGTGGACGCGTTGGCCAAGCGTTTCGCCACCTCGGAAGTGACCATTCGCAAAGACCTCGCCGCCTTGGAAACCAACGGCTTGTTGTTACGCCGCTACGGTGGTGCTGTGCCGGTACCGCAAGAGTTGCTCGGTGAACCGGCACAACCCGTCTCTTCCTATAAAAAGGCCATTGCGCGTGCCGCCGTGGGGCGTATCCGCGAACATGCACGCATTATCATCGACAGCGGCAGCACCACGGCGGCAATGATCCCCGAACTGGGGCGCCAGCCAGGCCTGGTGGTGATGACCAATTCGCTGAATGTGGCCCGTGCAATCTGTGACCTCGAACACGAGCCGGTGCTGCTGATGACCGGTGGCACCTGGGACCCGCATTCCGAATCGTTCCAGGGCCAGGTCGCGGAGCAGGTTCTGCGCTCCTACGATTTCGACCAATTATTCATCGGTGCCGACGGCATCGACCTCGGCCGGGGTACCACCACCTTCAACGAGCTGCTTGGGCTGAGCCGGGTCATGGCCGAAGTTGCCCGTGAAGTGATCGTGATGGTCGAGTCGGACAAGGTGGGGCGCAAGATCCCTAACCTCGAGCTGCCCTGGGGCAGTGTGCACACCCTTATTACAGATGAACGCCTGCCAGCAGCAGCGCGCGAACAAATTCAAGCCCGCGGCATCAACCTGATCTGCGCCGCGATCAGCCAGGAGCAATAAAACATGTGTGGAATCGTTGGTGCTGTCGCCGAGCGTAATATCACAGCCATCCTGATCGAAGGCCTCAAGCGTCTTGAATACCGCGGTTACGACAGCGCCGGTTTGGCTGTACTCACCCAGAACGGTGAACTGCAGCGCCGCCGGCGCATCGGCAAGGTCAGCGAGCTGGAGGTTGCTGTTGCTGATGACCCATTGGCAGGCCAGCTGGGTATTGCCCACACCCGCTGGGCTACCCACGGCGCGCCGACTGAAGGCAACGCCCACCCGCACTTCTCGGGCAATGACGTGGCCGTGGTGCACAACGGCATCATCGAGAACCACGAGGAACTGCGCGAAGAGCTGAAGGGCCTGGGCTATGTCTTCACTTCGCAGACCGATACCGAAGTCATCGTCCACCTGATCCACCACACCCTGAAGAGCCTTCCAGACCTGACCGACGCCCTTAAGGCGGCGGTGAAGCGCCTGCACGGCGCTTACGGCCTGGCGCTGATCAGTGCCAAGCAGCCGGACCGCCTGGTGGCCGCACGCAGTGGTAGCCCGCTGGTTATCGGCCTGGGCCTTGGCGAGAACTTCCTGGCGTCCGACCAGCTGGCGCTGCGTCAGGTTACTGACCGCTTCATGTACCTGGAAGAAGGCGACATCGCTGAAATCCGCCGTGATCAGGTCTCTATCTGGGACCAGCAGGGCAACAAGGTCCAGCGCGAAACCGTGCAATATCACGAAGGTGCCGAGGCTGCTGACAAGGGCGCTTACCGCCACTTCATGCTCAAGGAAATTCACGAGCAGCCAAGCGTTGTTCAGCGCACGCTTGAAGGCCGCCTGGGCAAGGACAATGTGCTGGTCCAGGCCTTTGGCCCGCAAGCTGCCGACCTGTTTGCCAAGGTGCGCAACGTGCAGATCGTTGCCTGTGGCACCAGCTACCACGCCGGTATGGTTGCGCGTTACTGGCTGGAAAGCCTGGCCGGCATCCCTTGCCAGGTAGAAGTGGCCAGCGAGTTCCGTTACCGCAAGGTGGTGGTGCAGCCGGACACTCTGTTCGTCTCCATCTCGCAGTCCGGCGAAACCGCCGATACCCTGGCCGCACTGCGCAACGCCAAGGAGTTGGGTTTCCTTGGCAGCCTGGCGATCTGCAACGTGGGTATCAGCTCGCTGGTACGCGAGTCGGACTTGACCCTGCTGACCTTGGCCGGCCCTGAAATCGGCGTGGCTTCGACCAAAGCGTTCACCACCCAGTTGGTTTCGCTGATGCTGCTGACCCTGGCCCTGGGTCAGGTGCGCGGTACGCTGGAAGCCGGTGTCGAAGCTGAGCTGGTTGAAGAGCTGCGTCGACTGCCAACCCGCCTGGGCGAAGCCCTGGCCATGGATGCCACCGTCGAGAAAATTGCCGAGCTGTTCGCCGACAAGCACCATACCCTGTTCCTCGGCCGCGGCGCGCAGTACCCGGTGGCGATGGAAGGTGCTCTCAAGCTTAAAGAGATCTCCTACATCCACGCCGAAGCTTACCCAGCAGGCGAGCTGAAGCACGGCCCGCTGGCTCTGGTGGACAACGACATGCCGGTGGTTACCGTTGCACCCAACAACGAACTGCTGGAGAAGCTGAAGTCCAACCTGCAGGAAGTGCGTGCCCGTGGTGGCGAGTTGGTAGTGTTCGCCGACGAGCACGCTGGCATGACCAATGGTGAAGGCACCCACGTGATCAAGGTGCCGCACATTGCCGATGCCCTGGCGCCAATCCTGTACACCATCCCGCTGCAGTTGCTGTCTTATTACGTGGCCGTGCTTAAGGGGACCGACGTTGACCAGCCGCGTAATCTGGCCAAGTCGGTGACTGTCGAGTGAAGTCAGGAGGCTTGCTGCAGTTATGTGTTTTTGAATAATAAAGGTTGTCACAAAACAATAAAGGTTGTCACAACGTAATAAAGGTTGTCACAAGGCAGGCTCTGACCGCACATCGGGCCGGAGCCAGGCCTTGGAGATTCGGGTGACAATCCTCTACCCAACGCTGTGACTGTTGTCCTGGCTTAGCCCGCTCTCTGGGGTGTCCCCTGTGCACGACACCTGTCCTCGTCCCGGTCGAGCGGGTCGCCCAATTTTGAGCGACTCGAACAATGGCATCCATGCCCATAGCTCCGGTCAAGGCTGCACATCGCAAGCTGATGACCCAGGCAAAAATAGATAAGAAAATTCAATCGGGTCGTGGGTGTGGAGTCAGAGATTCCTATAAGCCATGGATCAAAGTGTGGGAGATCAAATCAAAGGGTGTCTCTCATATGATCGCGGGGGTTAAAATTCACCGCACACACCACCTGCTGTCCAATGCAGAGCGAGATTACTTAACTGTACTTGAGCACGATGCCTCGATCATCGATATCCGAGAGCAGTATCCTCTGCTGACACAGGCTGAGACCCAAGCAATTGCCTCAAGTATTAACTGTCGCCACCCTGTATATCCTGGCACGCAAATACCTGTCGTTATGACGACGGACTTTCTCGTTACCTTCTTAGATTCCTCTGGCGAAACAAGGCTAGCTGCTCGATCAGTGAAATACCGAAAAGAGTTTGAGCAAGCTGATCTTCAGGCGCGTAATCGAATAGCAGAAAAGCTAGCCATCGAAGAAAAATACTGGGCAATGAGGGGAGTGGACTGGAAGCTGGTCCTGCATGAAAACCTCTCAAAGATAAAATTAGCGAACCTCAAGATTCTCAGGACATACGCCAGTATTCACCCCTCGTTACCGACGGAGAAGAACATCGGCAATTTGCTTGGATACATTGAGGAGGCAAAGACGGATCAAATACCGTTAAAAATTCTTTTGGATAAAGCGTCTCGTGACCTTTACATTGAATATATGGGGGTAAAGCGCCTCTTCCATCACCTGCTATGGAACGGTCGTTTAGAGTCAGATCTTACCTCGAAAATAATAAGCATGTCGCAGCCGTTGCACGTATGGCCGAATCAAAGGTCAGCGGCTTTGTCTCTGCCAAACGAGGTTTCCCATCATGCTTGATCTTAAAATCAACAGCATTGTCACTCCTGGCGAAGAACCTAGCCTACTAAAAAAAGCGGTTCGGATTTTAGGCATAGATGATGATTCTGTAATTGTGATTGAGCTGAGTACGAATCCCAGCAAGCCGTGGCAGATCGAGCGGTCCGTTTTGATTGACGATATTGACGCAGGGCGCGCAATCTTAAGTCGAGAAATGGTGCCCTTACATCTGCTCAGAAGTGATGATGAAATTAGTGAAAATGAAAAATCGAGCCGAAATCGTAACTGGAGCCTTATAAGAGGGTTAGTAGAAGATCGCTCCGCCTTGGAAATTCTTGGACCGGGTTTTGGAAAGCTGGTTGCTAGGCATGCCCTAGAGGCAGGAGTAGAGCGTAAACAGATATACCGGCTTCTATACCGCTACTGGAGCATGGGGCAGACACCTAACGCGTTTCTATGGAACACTAGTGCTTGCGGTGGTCGGGGAAAGAAAAAGGATCGATCCTCAGGCATTATCCCCGGTAGGCCGCGTAAGTATCGTGGTGTCGTTGTCAATGATGGTGGTGCCATCACGCTCGAACCGCGCCATCTCTCTCATATCCGTTTGGCTTACGGGCGGGTTGCTAGCGGCAAATGCGGCACCCTGAAAGATGCACATAAGTGGATGTTAAACAAATTTTATAGAGAGACTCTGCCAGACGGCTCGAAAGGAAATATTGTACGCGGCAGTTACCCGACTACTACCCAGCTCAGATATCACGGTAAGCTTTTTTTCGATGATCTTTATAAACTTAAGGTGCGTGGCGGTTCTGTTCGATACAACAAAGATCATCGTGCTATCGTTGGCGCAGCTTCCCAAGGCCTGATGGGTGCGACCCATCGATATGAGATAGATTCCACCATCGCTGATGTATATTTAGTGCATCGCGTTAACAGGCTATGGCTCATAGGACGCCCCATACTTTATGTGGTCGTCGATACCTTTACTAGAATGATTGTAGGGATTCACGTGGGCCTTGAGGGTCCCAGTTGGAATGGGGCTCGACACGCGATATACAATGCTTGCACCCCAAAGGTCGATTTTTGCAAGCGATACAATGTTGAAATAGATGAGGCTGACTGGCCGTGCTCGCACTTGCCAGTCGAAATTGTTGCTGACCGGGCCGAACTTCTAAGTGAGGCTGGGGCAACGCTGTCGCAAAGCTTGGGACTAGCGGTGCAAATTTTGCCCCCCTTTAGGCCTGATTGGAAAGGGATCATCGAAAGCCGCTTCCGTCTGATCAATGAACACCTGGACTTGAAATTTGTTCCAGGCGGAGTAGATGCTCGTAAAATGGAGCGTGGTGATAGGGACTACCAACTCGATGCGATTTTGGATATCGACGAGTTCACAGAAATGGTTATTGTAGGGGTCTTGGCACACAATAAGAGCCTACGCATACCACACCTATTAAGTCGCGAGATGATTGCCGACGGTATAGAAGCGACGCCTATAGCAGTTTGGAATTGGTCTAAAGCTAATAGTCCTATCAATTCTAAAGTGGTTTCTCCGGCTGAGTTGAAAATTGCTTTACTGCCCTCTCAAGAGTGTCGTATCAGTCGAGGCGGTATTGTTTTCCAAGGCGTCCAATATACATGTCAAACAGCCTTGCGTGAGGAGTGGTTGGAGCGCTCGCACAATCTGCGGACGAAGTATGTTCGAGTATTCTACGATCCTAACTCTATTGAAAATTGTTGGATCAAGTCCGAAGCAGGTTTTGAGGCTTTAACTATTGTACCGCAGCAACGGCAGAAATATGGTGGACTCCGTATGGAGGAGGTTCTTGATATGGTCCATGTCTTGAACCAAGTATCGCCGGATGCCCGTTATGACAGTGACAATACTGCGGCGCTGGTAAGGGGGCGGCAAGAGGAAATCCTTGACCGGGCCAAAGCCAAACGTGCCGCACAGGGTGACCCGAAATCGAATGCAGATTTCAAGCGGGACAAACGTGCCAAGCGTGCGACCGAAGCTCAGACCGAGCGCGATTCCCATACCGCTGATCTGAATCAGCTACGCGTTGTGGATCACACGCCCCTTGCGGGAGAAAATTCTAGGCCAGTCACCGGCAGGCCCAGTTCCACAAGAAGCGCGGCGTTTCTGAAACTGGTAGTCAGCGAGGGTAGCGAGACAGAGACATGAACGATTTGACCTTCTCCCCCGCAGAATATATTCCTACAGGCATGCCTCAATATGATGGCAACCCGCTGATTGAATGCTTGCCTAGAATTCTCTCGGATGTTGATGTGGTGAGGCGTGTTGGGAACCTTCCGCCGAAGCCCGACGAGGCCGAACGAGCGTTGCCACCGAAGCTTCGCGGCCATGGGATCAACCGGCTCAAAGATGTTGTGGTTCCATTCGAAATCCACTTGCGCCTCGAAGACCTATTCAGCCAGCTGATCCGCTACGGCTATTCGGGCCGCAATCCGCTGTTGGCATCATCTGTTAGGCATCGATTGCCTTCCTCAGCAGATGCCAAGCGCCATGGATTCATGTCCACCGCTGAGACGATGACCCTGATTGGCTTGAGTGGTATGGGCAAGACCACAGCGCTTAATTCCATAGCAAGGCTTTATCCGCAGGTGATCAGTCACAGCAGATATAAAGACGCGATTCTCATCGAAACCCAGGTTGTGTGGCTAAAGATTGAGTGCCCTCACGATGGCTCGTTGCGCGGTTTTTGCGCAGCATTCTTCTCTGCACTGGACGCTGCGTTAGGTGTCGAAAAATACTCTCGCAGGGGCGGTGCCGCCAACAGCATCAGCGTAATGCTCCAGCACATCAGTCAGCTGTGCAAAACCTTTTTTATCGGTGCTTTGATAATTGATGAAATGCAGCATCTTTGCTCGTCGCGAGGGGGGCAGGATCGGGAAAAGTTACTGAATTTCTTCGTAACTTTATCCAATGATGCGGGCGTTCCGCTTGTCTATGTAGGGACCAACGCAATGCTTCCGCTTTTTTCTGGTGTGTTGCGTAATGCCCGAAGAGCGGCGGGGATGGGACCAATCGCCTTTGACCGTTTCAGCGAAGACGATCCGTTTTGGCATCACTTGGTGTCCCAACTCTGGGCCTATGACTGGACGGAATCTTGCGCTCCCCTGACGAGTGACCTCCTGTCCAAGATCTATGATCTCACCCAGGGCAATACAGATTTCCTAGCGAAACTGCTTATGCTTGCGCAGCGTCATGTTATTTGGGAAGGAATCGACGCCATTACGCCAGCCGTGCTTCAGCAGGTGTATGACAATCAAATGAGGCTTTTGCACAAGCCCATCGAGGCCCTTCGAAGCGGTGATCCTCTTCAGATTGCTGATTTCGAGGACATGATGCCTACAAAAGACCAAATCGCTCAGATGATGAGCTACGACTTGGCTCGCCGGGCGGACCGGGCTCATCTTTCGCTACTTACACAGACCGCGATAGCACCTTCACCTCTAGCAAAGGACAAATCGGTGCCGAAGGCTCCGAGTCGTACGGTCGTACCGGTTGCTGACGGCGCGTTAACTAACGTGCATTTTTCGAAGGACGAAGACCTTCAGGCTCAGCTCGAACAGCGCGGCTGGGTGGATAGGGATTCTTCCTGGTAATTTGACGCAGGGGAGCTCAGGGCAGTGGCTAACCTTCTGTTCTTCCCCCAGCCGTTTCCGGATGAGTCGCTCTATAGCCTGGCCGTGCGCTATCACAAGCTAGCAGCGAATCAGGGATACCGAGCGACCAGCCAAGAGCTGTTCGGTAGCTACTCGCGTACCTGCGGTTCCATCCTGCCGTGCTGCTTAGAGGCTCTGTCTGAACGTCTCAGAGGCGCCTTCTCTGTAGGAGAGCTGATCGAGCGCTTCACGCTTTTACCGCTTTTTCTGCCTTTTTTGGACGACGAGAAGGGCCGCGATGCTGCCGTTCTAATGGGAGGTAATCGAGGTACAGGCCTCAAGATGGCCTTGGGCATTACAGCATCGCGTTTCCTCCAACACGCCTCGTTTAGGTATTGCGAGAGCTGCGTCAGAGAGGACATTCTGGAGTGCGGCTCAGCTTATTGGCATCGTATTCACCAAGCATCGGGCACTTGCATTTGTCCACGCCACAGCGAAGTACTACAGGCGATTAGATTCCCCGGATGGTCAGATTGGCGTTGTATGTTGCTTCCGGGGGAATCTGCTGGAACGCCGGTTATGGACTGTGGTGACCACAGCGGGGCCGTTGCCATTGCCCACATGCAGCTGTGGGGGCTAGACCATCCCAATGAGATGAAAACGATTCTGGCTGGAAATTTGCTCAGGAACCGTTTGGACGAGATGGGTTTTATCAGGTCTGGACGAATTAGAGAGCAGATGCTGAGAGATTTTTTAACCAGGCGACTTCGGTGCAGTCCTAGCGCCGCCGAATTCGAAGAAATGGTTCGATCCGCTGAGTGGGTCTTTCAGATATTGCGGCGACAAGGTCGAACCGTGCAGCCTTTCAAGTTCTATTTTCTCTGCTGGCTCCTTGATCTAGAGCTGGAGCACCTGAAGACCTACCGTCTAGAGGACGTTAATCGCGCTGGTATTGTGGTCCGGCCTGATGAACCGAATAACCTCATCCCTGACGATGACCTTCACGCCCGGCGAATAGCGTTTGCGAAGAGTACGAATCTCAAATGTCATGACAAGCCGGGCTATCAGTGGTTGTACCGCCACGACAGGGAATGGTTGGCCCGTTATGTTGCTGGGAACCCCTACCACAGAGACCGAAGAATTTTGATCGATTGGCAATCCAGGGACTCGGCCCTTGCGTTGGAGCTCGCTAAAGCGAAGACGATGATTCTTTCTGTAGACGGAAAGCCTCAGCAGGTCACCCGCGCTGCTCTATGTAGGCGTGTCCTAAACGCTCATGCTTTCCTCAAGATGCCGGACCACTTTCCGATGAGCACTAGGTTGATGGCGGGTTTACTTGAGTCTACTCATGACCATCAGCTACGTAAAATCCGGTGGGCAATTCGAGAATACTCGCTGACTGAAAACTGTGCGATGAGTGTTTTATACCGTTATGCAGGAATAAGAATATCTCGCGTATCCGAAGATGAAGTCTTTACGCAGATACGTGACGATATGGATTAGTTTTCATGGCTTCGTGCAAAAGTTTATTGAATATGACTGTTTTCTTCTCCCGCAGCACGTCTTGCTCATCCTTATTATTTAGCAAGTTGAAATAATTTTCAGCGGTGTGGCATCCAAGAAACACATAGATAGGATATTTGTCGCTGGTAGAGATACTGGCATGGGTGAGTCTCGAAGTTATGCCCATTTCTTCGTTGATCAGTTTGGAAATATTCAGCTGGGTTTTTTCGAATGCGCTAGTTCGATTTATCATGAGGCTTGCATATGCGACAAAGTCTGCCATTCTATCCTTGATCATAGGGCCGCTATAGTCCAAAAGGTCTGCGACAAATTTGGCATACATATGACGGTTTGATCCGAATTCTCGCTTTTGACGTTTTGACCATGTGTTAAGCTTGCTGCACTTGGCTAGGTGATTAATCTCGTGCTTTTTCATTGGTATTGAGCAGGTCGGACATGTCTCGATTAGAGCGCGGGCATGAGTACTGCACACCTGTACGGAACCCAATACGTGCCTGCGATGAATATAGGGGCTTCCGCAATTATCCAAGTCTTCGCGAACACAATCTGGACAAACCTTTTCCCAAGTTTTCGGTGTGACGATTGCGGTCGCTCGATGACGCCCGAGGGCAGCTATCATAGGATACAAAGTGTGATCGCTTAAGGCTAGGTCCGAAATCTTGTGCTCGTCTAGCAGCTTTGGGTAATAGAATTCTTGATGCGGCCGCCACTCTGTTTGCAACTTCCCCAAAGTCTTATTAATTCCGAACCCAATACGAGGTTTCGCTTTTATATAGAAATCTTCAGTTTTCAACGATTTAATGCCTAGGAGCTCATTGCCGCGCTTAAGCGCAGATGCGATATATTCTCCAGGTAATGGTGTGAAAATTTTCATGCAATGATGTTCTGGAAGACGAGTGGTATGGCATTTTAGTTAGAAGACACCGGTACTGCATACACGTTAGTGATCGTTTTGGGCTAAGGTGTGAAGGTTAAAGGGCGTCGGGCGTGCTTGGGAATCAAATTTGATCTAGTCTGACAGCCAACGCACAAGAGGAGGTCGATGCAATGAATCCTACAAGCACGCCCCCACCTGTTGAATCGCAGGCTTTTGCACCAACGTTCCACTTGGTTCATACCGACCTTGATGAGTTGAGCCAGCTGGAGCTCCTGCGTCTTGTCCAAACAGGATTTTTTTTCAGCGACGTGAAATGCATGGTCGAGTCCTCAAGCCTATTCAAGGCTCGTAACCTCGTCAGGCGAATCACAGGAATATCGACCAGAAGCGTTCACCGTCTGAGCCATTCCGTTCAGGCCCATCGCCTGGATGCCCAGCAGAGCGCGGTGGCGTTTCAATATGCGAAAGGACTGGAGCTTGCGTCGAAGGTATTTGGCTCTCAGATGCTCGCGGAGCAGTGGCTTTGTCGGCCGTGCGGCCGTTTGATGGGGTTTGTACCCTTCGAGATGCTCGACACGTCGCTCGGATTCAGCGTGGTAGCGGACTATCTTGAGCGTCTTCGCCTGGGTGTCTATCAGTAGTGTGCCTGAGGGGAATTGGTATGCCGTGTAGACGCAACGCTACCTCCATCTGCAAGCCGGACTTACAACCTTGTAATCCCCGTATCACTCAATTGACAGCGACAAAATCCTAATCTTCAGTCACGTCTATTGGAGTGATTGAAATGAAAGTCATCAAAAGCATCGCGGCCATCCTGGCCATAGTGGCCTCCTCAACCGCGCTCGCCGAAGGAGGATCCGACCGTCTATACGGGAAGATGATTCAGGCCAATGAGCAAGCTATGCGAGCTTATGCGGCCGTCAATGATATGAAGCCACCGGAGGTGATCCATTATCGCTACGGGATGCGGCTCGACGTGGCGAGAGTAATCAGCATGACATCGACCAAGGCGAGCTGTGACGTGATGCCAGCACAGATGAACTACGAGGATTCCAATGGAGACCTGAAAATCCTTGAGTACCGGACCGCTGGTATCGGTTGCCGGGGCCAGAACTGAGCACTGATCGAGCGGGCAGGACTTAGGCTGATAAAAGCCGGGTTGAAGCGTCAATTCCGGCGATTGATCGCCTGGTTACCGGCTTTCATGACTGGTGGAGTACGATGAGAATTGGTAGCTCAGGCAGGACAGCCCAATGACTCAATCAGCGCGCACCACGGTCAAGTGCCTTGATCCCGGCGACGGCTCCGGCGATGTGATTGTGGAACTACCCGACGACATTCTGCGCGAGCTCGGGGTCACGACGGGCGACAGACTCTCCATCGAGCTTATCAACGGCGATATCGTACTCAAGCCAGTCCGCGAGCGCCGTGAATCTGATTAGCTACGCTTTGCAGGCCCTCTGTGTCGTCGTGTTGAGCTGATGAAACTTTCTAGCGGGGATTTATGGGACGGCAGTCAGCCTACTGCCGTCCTTCTGGTCGGTGCGTTATTTGGCTGGATAGTTGGCGACTACTTGGTCCTCGCCGCTTTTGGTCAAACCAATAACCTGGTAGGCATGGCTTACACCATCAACCTCCATGCCTGGGGATCCAGCTGGCATTCCTGGCACGGCGATCCCTACCAGATCGTTCCGCTCCTTGAGTTCTCGAATCTGCTCAGCTGGCACGTGACCTTCAACAAACTTTCCGTCAATCACGGCTGTATGGCAGGACGCTAACCGAGGCGCTACGCCCAGCTTCTGTTTCACTGCGCTCATGTCCGTCTCAACATGGTCGGTCACTTTGAAACCATTGGCTTCTAGGTGCGCGATCCACTTCTTGCAGCAACCGCAGTTCGCATCTCGGTGAACGTCGATGGACAATGGCTCGGCGGCGTAGGCCGCCGAGGCCACCAGCAGCCCAGCGATTGCGGCTAGCCGAACGAGTATCCGGTTAGTTGGCATGAGTGTGCTCCTTACCGTCTTTGTGAACATGCGTCTTTGTCGACGATTTCGGGTGGGCGTCCGAATGGGCTTCGGCCGCATTGTGGTCACCGTGATGATCTGCCGCTTGGGCGGCGCCTGCGGGTGCAGCTCCATGGTCGTGAGCTGTCTGAGCATGGTCGTCATCTGCCGCTTCGTCGTGATCGCCACGCTCGGCATGACCGCTCCCGCCGTGCTGGCCCTCATGATTATGCATATCGCTTTCACCGCCGCCGTGCTGATGGCCGCCGCTCGTGGCCACCAACGCCTTGTACTGCTCAGGATTCATTTGGGGCAGTTGGTCAAGGAACGCGACTATTCCCCAGATGTACTCATCACCCATGCTCTTGCCCCAGGCGGGCATGCCGGTGGCTTTGATGCCGTGCTTGATCGTCCAGAATGCGGCAGCCGGGTCGTCTCCGACACCCACCTTGGTGAGGTCAGGTGGCGACGGGTATAGCGCTTGGCTGAGTTCTGTCTTTCCAACGCCAGGGGCGAGGTGGCACCCAATGCACATGGCGTTGTAGTTGCCTGCGCCTGCCTTGATCAACGCAGCATTCTTCAGGTCAGGCACTTCAATGTCTCGCGCTCGAACCTCAATCGACCGGTCGCGAGCCATGGCGAGAAACGAATGGACAGCCGGGAAGTGAGGATCATCGGCGCCGACATTCACCAAGCCGAAATACGCGGTGCCCAATACCGCAGCACTTCCGACAGCACCGGCCACAAGCAGCGTTGTAATTGTTCTTTTCATGTTGGAATTCTCAGAACCACATCCTGATACCGGCAACGAAGCGTGCCTCATCAACATCTCCACCCTCGTCTCGGATGAAGTCAGCGGTTTTGCCGTAGGAGCGGCTCCAGGTAACGCCTATGTACGGGGCAAACTGGCGGACGATTTCATACCGTAGACGCAGCCCGACTTCGGTATTGGCCAGACCCGATCCAACACCGCGCTCAGGATCGTTCTTGCCATAGAAGTTCGCCTCAGCCGTGGGCTGCAAAATCAAGCGATTGGTCAGCAGGATGTCGTATTCGCCTTCAAGACGCGCAGCAGTCTGGCCGTTTTCGCCGATGAACGCCGTAGCTTCGGCCTCGAAGTCATACAAGGCCATGCCCTGAATACCAAAGGCTGCCCAGGTCTGCGGTGATTCCGGTTTGAAATCCTGACGGACCCCGGCGACCACGTCCCACCAAGGACTGACCGAGCGCCCGTATAGCAGTTGCAGCTCAGCATCTTCGGTTACCCCGTTGGTGCGCTCGCCTTCCGACCGAACCCAGAGTCGATTGATGTCGCTACCTACCCAGCCAGATGCATCCCAAGCCAGGGTGCTGCCCTCATCGGCGTCCTGGTATTCGAGCTGGTCCAACAGGAAGAAGCTGTTGATTCCGCTGTCGTGCACCTGGTGGCCACCCAAAGGCGGAAAGGCTGCCTCGCGGTCGGCATCAGTGAGCACTGGAATCGGCGTGCGGCTCGTTGTGGTCGGAGAAGTCGCTGAACCAGGATTCATCTGGGAATGGTCCATGCCCTTCATCGAACCGTGATCCATGCCCTTCATGTTTCCATGGCCCATTTTGCTGTGGTCCATCTTGCTATGGTCCACCGGGCTGGATTTGCTCTGGCTTTGAGCATGCCCCATCTGGCTGTGATCAACAGGGGCAGGCTGTTTCTGCTGTTTGCTCATCCCCATCTTGCTGTGATCCATCGCCGGCATCGATTCGGACGGAGCAGCATCCATTTGCATGGAACCGTGCCCCATTTTCGAATGATCCATGCCCGAGTGATCCATTTCTTCAGCGGCGAAGCTGGGCGTTACGCCCAGCATGCCGATTGAAACAGTCAGGGCCAGCAGCGAAGGCCGCCCAAGGCTATTGACCATCTTTCCCTGCCTTAGCTTTGTCGCTGCCATGCGATTCCATCATTTTGTCGTGGTCCACGCCTTCCATCGAGCCATGGTCCATCCCCTTCATCGAGCCGTGGTCCATACCTTCCATGGACCCATGGTCCATGCCTTCATGGTTCATGCCCTGGCCCTGCTTGTCCTGCGAACCTTTGGCTTTACCGGCCTCGGTGGATTTCTGGGAATGCTGATCGTGGTTGTCGCTAGACCACGACGACGGGGCATAAACAGCCAACATGCCGACCATCGCAGCAGAGAGGAAAAAGGCGCTTCGTTTCATTGGTTTGCTCATCTCAAATCTCCAGTTCATTCGTCCACACGGACTTCTCGGAACATGCCCATTTCCATGTGGAACAGTAGGTGACAGTGATAGGCCCAACGTCCCAAGGCATCTGCGGTGACGCGATAGCTTCGTTTTGAGCCAGGTGGCATGTCGATGGTGTGCTTGCGAACCATGAAGTTGCCGTTCTCGTCCTCCAGATCACTCCACATACCGTGGAGATGGATGGGGTGAGTCATCATGGTGTCGTTGACCAAGGTGATGCGAAGACGCTCGCCATATTTCAACCGCAGCGGTTCAGCGTCGGAGAATTTGATACCGTCGAACGACCATGCGAACTTCTCCATGTGGCCGGTAAGGTGCAGTTCGATTGTGCGTCCAGGCTCTCGACCATCGGGATCGATGAAGGTGCTCCGCAAATCGGCGTAGGTCAGCACTCGGCGCCCGTTGTTGCGCAGGCCAATTCCCGGATCGTTCAGCTTCGGGGTCGGCGACATGGTCTGCATATCGACCAACGGGTTGTTGGTCTCGGAAGTCGGATGGCTCTGCATTGCACCGCTCATGCCGGCCATGCCCTCATGACCCATCCCAGCCATCTTGCTGTGATCCATGCCGGCCATGTTGCCGTGGTCCATTCCAGCCATCTTGCTGTGGTCCATGCCGGCCGTGCTGCCATGGTCCATTCCAGCCATCTTGCTGTGGTCCATGCCGGCCATGTTGCCATGGTCCATTCCAGCCATCTTGCTGTGGTCCATGCCGGCCATGTTGCCGTGATCCATTCCAGCCATCTTGCTGTGGTCCATGCCGGCCATGCTGCCATGGTCCATCCCAGCCATCTTGCTGTGATCCATGCCGGCCATGTTCCCTTGGTCCATGCCAGCCATGCCGCCGTGATCCATTCCGCCCATGCTGCCGTGGTCCATGCCCATATCGCTCATGGCGATGATCGGGCGTGGATCTACCTCCGGTACGGGCGCTTGCAAGCCTTCACGAACCGCCAGGGTGCCTCGGGAGTACCCGGTGCGGTCCATAGATTGCGCGAAGATCGTATAGGCCTGCTCGTTTTCAGGTTCGACGATGACATCGAAGGTTTCGGCAACGGCGATCCGGAACTCATCGACCGATACGGGTTTGACGTACTGGCCGTCGGCAGCCACAACCGTCATCTTGAGCCCAGGAATCCGGACATCGAAATAGGTCATGGCCGAGCCGTTGATGAAGCGCAGACGGATCTTCTCGCCGGGCTTGAAGATGCCCGTCCAGTTGCCGTTCGGCGCTTGGCCGTTCATGAGGTAGGTGTAGGTATACCCACTAACGTCAGCCAGGTCGGTGGGGCTCATCTTCATTTCAGCCCACATCTTCCGATCCGCTACAGCGGCCGACCAGCCT
Source organism: Pseudomonas sp. 10(2024) (assembly GCF_045164175.1). Taxonomy (NCBI): domain Bacteria; kingdom Pseudomonadati; phylum Pseudomonadota; class Gammaproteobacteria; order Pseudomonadales; family Pseudomonadaceae; genus Pseudomonas; species Pseudomonas sp. 10(2024). The sequence continues at coordinate 5,944,103 of NZ_CP174006.1, read as the reverse complement.
TTCTCGCTCACATCGTCAACGAAGTCGCTAACTGTGCGCTTATGGAAGTTGTAGTAGTCAGATTGCTTCTTGAGTTTGGAGAGCACCCGCGCCGGGTCTTCATCCGTCCAATCGCTGAGCATGACGACATAATCACGGTCGTACACAAACGGCTCCGGATCCTTGGCATCAATCACCAACGCCCCATAGACCCCGGACTGTTCCTGGAGGCCTGAGTGGCTGTGATACCAGTAAGTGCCGTTCTGGTGGACCTTGAACTTGTATTCGTACATGCCATCGGGAGCGATGCCGTGGAAGCTCAAGCCCGGCACACCGTCCATGTTGGCGGGCAGGATGATGCCGTGCCAGTGAATGGAGGTGTCCTGTTTCAGCCGGTTGCGTACGCGCAGCGTCACGGTGTCGCCTTCGCGCCAACGCAGGATCGGCCCTGGCACGGAGCCGTTGATGGCCATGGCCGTACGAGCTGCACCCGTGATGTTGACGGGCAGTTCGCCAATATACAGATCGAAGTCCGTGCCGCTCAGCACGTTCGGTTGGCCAGGGCTTGTCACGGCCCAGACCGGCGCGCGCCACATGCCGAGCCCACCCAGAAGTCCGGTAGCGGCCAGGCCTTTGACGAATGATCGTCTCGTGGTTTTGCTTTGCATGCCGTTGCGTCCAGTCAGGTAGATCGCTGATATCCAGGCTGCTCGATGGCGCAGCCCTTGGGTTCATTGGAGCTCTCACCAGTCTCGTAGACTTTCGCCACTGCGCGAGGCTGATGAGAGGCCGTAGTCTGAAACTGCCATAGTTCAGATTCCGGAGTGATTACATTTCTGTAAGCTCGGATCAGCAGCTTTCGTGGCCGGCATGCTTGCTGGACTGGGCGGCGACTGGCGCCTGCTCTTTCTTCTCCTGCGCAACTTGGAATGCCTGCATGGAGCTTTGGCGAGCCGCTTCCATCCGCGCAAAGGTCCGGTCCGCGCCGCCCTCTGCCAGGGCGATGCCTGCCATGCCGAAGGTAACGACCATCACAATTGCTTTGACCATGTTCATCTGGAGATCCTCAGTGGGTTCTGCGCCTCATGGCGTCAGGTACAGGGTCAAGTTAGCTTCGCGGTGCTGTCAGAAAACTGATCTCGACATTACTTTTCCGTCAGCTTCTGGTTGGACGACTTTTTTCCTGCAAACTGGAGATGCACCCCGCGTGGATGAGAGCAGATGAAATTACTCGTAGCCGAAGATGAGCCAAAAACCGGTGTCTACCTCCAGCAAGGCCTGACAGAAGCTGGCTTCACCGTTGACCGGGTGATGACAGGCACTGACGCCTTGCAACAGGCACAGAGCGAAGCGTATGACTTGCTGATCCTCGACGTGATGATGCCGGGGCTCGATGGCTGGGAGGTCCTGCGCAAGATCCGTGCGGCGGGGCAGGATGTGCCGGTCCTTTTCTTGACAGCCCGAGACGGCGTAGACGACCGCGTGAAAGGCTTGGAACTGGGCGCGGATGATTACCTGGTGAAGCCCTTTGCGTTCTCGGAGCTGCTGGCTCGGGTTCGCACGTTGCTGCGCAGAGGCAACGGTGGTTCTGCTCAAACCACTATGAAGATGGCAGACCTTGAGGTAGACCTGCTCAAGCGTCGAGCTACGCGAAACGGCAAGCGGATTGACCTTACTGCCAAGGAGTTTTCCCTGTTGGAGCTGCTCATGCGCCGTCGCGGCGAGGTCCTCCCAAAGTCGCTGATCGCTTCTCAGGTCTGGGACATGAATTTCGACAGTGACACCAACGTGATCGAGGTCGCGATTCGCCGACTGCGGGCCAAGATTGATGACGACTTCGCGCCAAAGCTCATCCATACCGCCCGAGGCATGGGCTACATGATGGATGTGCCGGAGTGATGCGCCCGCAATCATCGCTCGTCAAGCGACTGACCCTGATGTTCATGTTCGCGGTGACTGCTGTTCTGGTGGTTGCCGGCGTGGCTTTCTACGGGCTCAGTCAGCACCATTTCCGGATGCTGGATGAGCAGGCACTTTCCGAAAAGCTGGAGTCAACGCGTCATATCCTGTCCATCTCAGCAGCGCGAGGCGGGCTCGACGATCAGGAGCAGCAGCTGCGGGCATTGCTCGGCGCACATCAGGATCTATCGGCGAAAATCACCAAGGCTGACGGTACGGTCCTTTTTTCAGACCCCAAAGCCTCCAAAATTCCTCAGCGGTTCGAGCAGGCGCACCGGGGTGCGGTCTGGGAATGGCAGGATGAATCGCAGAACTTTCGCGGCATTACCGCCCAGCTGACCATTGCAGGCGAGCCGGAACCGGTGACGGCCGTGCTGATGCTCAATGTCACCACTCACGCCCATTTCTTTGTCACCCTTCAATGGTGGTTCGGAATTGGCCTGGTGATCAGCGCGATTGTGAGCGCAGGCTTGGGCTGGGTCGTTGCCAAGAGTGGGCTTCGGCCTGTTGGGCAAATCACTAAAGTGGCCACCGGGATGTCGGCAAGATCGCTCCGCGAGCGCATTCCGCTGGAGCCCGTGCCGCTGGAGCTTCAGGAGCTCATCCTGTCTTTCAACGGGATGCTGGGACGGTTGGAGGATGCATTCGTTCGGTTGTCCAACTTCTCTGCCGATATCGCTCACGAGTTGAGAACGCCAGTCAGCAACCTTCTGACCCATACCGAAGTGGTGCTCACCAAGAAGCGTGACCTGGATGCCTATGAGGAAAACCTCTATTCGAACCTGGAGGACCTCAAACGCATGTCGCACATGATCGACGACATGCTTTTCCTCGCCAAGGCGGATAACGGTCTGATCGTGCCCGAGCAGATTGATGTGGAACTCTCCGACCTCGTATCCAAGCTGTTCGAGTACTACCAGTTCCTGGCTGAGGATCAAGGCATCCAGCTGACCCTACACGGGCAGGGTAAGGTTCGTGGCGATCGCCTGATGATTGACCGAGCGCTTTCCAACCTTCTATCCAACGCGTTGCGCTACACCCCGGAAGGCAACGAGATATCAGTGCAGATCGAGCAGACGCCTGAAAGCGTGACGCTTTCCGTGCGTAACAGCGGGGTAACCATCGACCCCCAGCACATTGGCAAGATCTTCGACCGATTCTATCGAGCCGATCCAGCCAGGCGCGAAGGCGGCCCAAGCAATGCAGGCCTGGGGCTGTCGATAACCCGCTCTATCATCGAGGCTCATAGTGGACGAATCTGGTGTACTTCAGCGGAAGGTGTCACAACTTTCTTCATCAGTCTCCCAGCCTCCAAGCGGTTGGTTAGTGCAGCCTCAACCCCTTAATGCTGAACTCATCCCGGTAACCTATACTCGCCCATCATGAATCGGTTCATTCGACTGCTCACCATCCTGATGCTTATCGTGGCGCTTCCGCTTAACGGGATGGCGGGCATCGATTCGGCGACTGAACCTTGCCCAATGCAGGCCATGGGCATGGAAACGATGGCGGGTATGGATCATGACTGCTGCCAGGACCAAGACCTGGGTAAGACTGGCGATCACGCCAAATCCTGCAAGGTCGGCCAGGAGTGCAGGACTGCCAGTACCGTACAGCTCAGCTTCCTGACGCCTGGGCTGACCTTTGCTAAGCCACGACCTGCCGATACCTACGCGGTAGGCATAGCGACAGGCTCTCCCCCCGATCCATGGCGGCCTCCCCGCGTCTGATTCCCTCTTAATTTCACACCGTCGTTCCGCCTAGCAGCGGGGCGATGGCACGCGCCTGGGCGCTGATCTTTCGAGGAATCATTTGATGACTCCCCAACGTTTTCAGGGACGGATAACCACGGCCGTCCTGTTAATACTGCTGCCGGCTGTCTCGGCTCAGGCTGCAACGCTGTCGCTGGATGAAGCGCTGCAACTGGCTGAACGCAACGCTCCCTCTCTACAGGCCCGCCAGGAGCAGGCATCAGCTGCGCGCAGCGCGGTCATTCCAGCGGGCGAACTACCCGATCCGCGCCTGAATCTTGGGGTACAAAACCTGCCGGTTGAAGGCGCCGATCGCTGGAGCATGAACAGAGACTTCATGACCATGCAGGTGGTTGGCCTGTCCCAAGAAGTACCGAACCGGGACAAACGCAAAGCTCGCATAGAGACAGCGCAGGCCACGGTCGAGCGAGCCGATGCCGAGGCGAGCTTCGAACGCTTGAAGGTTAGGGCGGCAACCGCACAGGCTTGGGTTACTGCGTACACCGTGCAGCGAAAGCTTGAACAGTTCGACGCTTTCTACAAAGAGAACCAGCTGCTGGCTTCTACGGTACGAGCGCGCCTGGCCGGAGGCGCAGGCTCAACGGCCGATACGTTGGCTCCCAAACAGGAATTGGCACAGTTGGACGAGCAGAAAGATGTTTTGTTGAGTCAAGCAGCTCAAGCGCGAGCCGCGCTGAAGCGCTGGATTGGGCAGGACGCCGAAGTAGGCGCGCCGACCTTCCCTGTCTGGACTGTAGACGCAGCTGAATACCTGCACTCCGTCCATGCCCATCCGGAGCTCAATACCTACAACGCCATGACACGCGAGGCTCAAGCCCAGGTACACCAGGCTCAGGCGGAAAAGAAATCGGATTGGTCCTGGGGAGTGGATTATCAGCGCCGTGGTCCGGACTTCAGCAATATGGTCAGCCTGCAAGTCAGCTTCCAATTGCCATTGTTCACCAGCTCACGGCAAGACCCGATGATTGCGGCACGACGCGCACAAGTTCGCCAATTGGAAGATGAGCAGGACGCTGCCCTACGCGAGCATCAAGCCCAGCTTGAAACAGACCTTGCCGAGTACCAACGCTTGCAACGGGCAGTGCGGCGCAGTCGCGAAACACTTTTGCCCCTGGCCGAGGACCGGGTACGCCTCGCTCTGGCGGACTACCGCGCCGGTAAGTCGCCGTTGAGTGAAGTGCTGTCGGCACGCCGGCAGCGTGTGGAGGCACTGCTACAGGATGTGGACCTGCAAGGACAGTTGGCGGCAACAGCAGCGCGTCTGCATTTCGTTTATGGAGAGGTGCGGGCATGAGGAATAGGTCGATTGGTTTCGTCGTGGCTGCTGCCCTTGCTATTGGGATAGGCGCGGGCTTCTGGCTAGGTGGGAGAGGTGCGTATTCGCCATCGCAGCCAGTAGGTGAGGAAAAAAAAGCGCTGTACTGGTACGACCCGATGTATCCCCAGCAGCACTTCCCGGCGCCCGGAAAATCGCCGTTCATGGACATGCCGCTCGTGCCCAAGTATTCGGATGACACGGCTGGCGAGGAGCAGCCTGCGGTTCAGGTCTCGGCTGGGCTCCAGCAAAACCTTGGGATTCGATTGGCAACGGTGACGGCTGGCCGGCTAGAACGGACCCTAAGTGTGAGCGGCGTTCTGACGTTCGACGAACGCGACTTCAGCGTGTTGCAGGCCCGTACTGGCGGTTACGTCGAACGCGTCTATGGTCGAGCGACGGGCGACATCGTTGCCAAAGGGGCTCCTCTAGCCGATGTGCTGACCCCGGAGTGGGCGGGTTTGCAGGAGGAATACCTGGCGCTGCGGCATTCCGGTGACGCTCAGCTGACGGCGGCGGCACGACAGCGGCTCGTGCTCGCCGGCATGCCGGCCGACCTGATCAACCGGGTCGCGAGCACTGGGAAGGTGCAGCTTTCGGTCACACTCTCCGCACCCACTGCCGGTGTAATCCAGGCTCTCGATTTGCGACCCGGCATGACGCTGACGCCGGGGGCTACTTTGGCAAGGATCAATGGAGTGGCCAACGTCTGGCTGGAAGCGGCTGTGCCGGAAGCCCAGGCTCAAGGCCTTCGCGAAGGCCAGCCTGTGCAGGCGCAATTGCCAGCGTTCCCAGGCGATCCCATACCGGGCAAGTTGACTGCGCTATTGGCCGATGCCGATTTGCAGAGCCGCACGTTGCGCCTGCGTATCGAGTTGCCCAACCGAGATGGGCGGCTTCGTCCTGGGATGACCGCTCAAGTGGCTCTCCATCCCGGCGAGTCTGCCGAGCAAAGCCTCTTGGTGCCTGCCGAGGCGGTCATCCGCACCGGCAAGCGAGACCTGGTGATGCTGGCTGAAGACGGTGGTCGCTTCCGGCCGGTGGAAGTCGTGTTGGGCCAGGAGAGCAAAGGCCAAGTTGCGGTGTTGCAGGGTCTTCAGGCAGGACAGCGCATCGTCGCGTCCGGGCAATTCCTGTTGGACTCCGACGCTAATTTGAAAGGCATCGAGGCGGCGACGGTGCAGGATAGTCAGCCTAATGCGGGGCCAGCCCTGCATGAAGCGGATGGCCGTGTCGTGCAGATAGACGGCACCCAGCTCACCGTTGCCCACGGTCCTTTCATCACCCTGGGCATGCCAGGGATGACCATGACCTTCCCTGTGGCTGAGCAGTCTCTCCTTGATGGCCTCAAGATCGGTGCGCAGATTCGCTTTGGCATACGCGAACGGGACGAGGGCATGGTCGTTGAGCAGATCAAAGTGTTGGAGGGCCAACCATGATTGCCAAACTGATCCGCTGGTCGGTAGGCAACCGTGTGCTGGTGCTCCTCGCCACGCTGTTTCTGGTGGCATGGGGCTTCGTCTCGGTGCGTAGCCTACCAATCGACGCCTTGCCCGACCTGTCGGACGTGCAGGTGATCATCCGCACGTCCTACCCAGGCCAGGCTCCCCAGATCGTTGAGAATCAGGTGACCTATCCGCTGACCACTACCATGCTCTCGGTTCCGGGGGCCAAAACGGTTCGCGGCTTCTCCGCCTTCGGTGACAGCTTCGTCTATGTGCTGTTCGAGGACGGCACCGATCTGTATTGGGCGCGCTCACGGGTGCTTGAGTACCTGAGCCAGGCGCAATCGCGATTACCTGCGGCAGCCAAGCCGGTACTGGGCCCTGACGCCACCGGGGTGGGCTGGATTTATCAGTATGCGTTGGTCGATCGCAACGGCGGCCATGACCTGTCGCAACTGCGCAGCCTGCAGGACTGGTTCCTGCGCTTTGAACTCAAGACGCTGCCGGATGTCGCTGAGGTGGCCACCATCGGCGGTATGGTCAAGCAGTACCAAGTCGTCCTCGATCCGCTGCGTATGGCCAGCCTCGGTATCACCCAGGCTGAGGTGGTGGAGGCTATAGGCAAGGCCAACCAGGAGACCGGTGGCGGTGTATTGGAGCAAGGCGAAGCGGAACTCATGGTACGTGCGGCCGGTTACCTGCGATCGCTGGATGATTTCAGAGCGATACCCCTGCGACTGGCTACCAAGGGCGTGCCGGTGATATTAGGCGACGTCGCTACGGTGCAGATAGGTCCGGAAGCCCGCAGAGGCATAGGCGAACTGGACGGCCTCGGCGAAGCCGTAGGAGGTGTGGTGATCCTGCGCAGCGGGAAGAATGCTCGTGAGGCCATCGCGCACGTCAAGGCCAAGCTGGAAACCCTGAAGAAAGCCCTGCCAGCCGGGGTGGAACTTGTCACCGTCTACGACCGCAGCCAGTTGATAGACCGTGCCGTGGAGAACCTCAGTCACAAGCTGATCGAGGAATTCGTGGTAGTGGCGTTGGTATGCGCAGCGTTTCTCTGGCACCTGCGCTCGTCGTTGGTGGCTATCGTGTCGCTGCCCGTGGGAATCCTGATTGCGCTGATCGTCATGCGTCATCAGGGCATCAACGCCAACATCATGTCCCTTGGCGGAATCGCTATTGCCATCGGTGCAATGGTGGACGCTGCCGTGGTCATGATCGAGAACGCCCACAAACGTGTTGAGGCTTGGCATGCCCGGCATCCTGGTCAACCGTTGCGAGGCGAAGCGCATTGGAGGGTAATGACAGAGGCGGCCGTCGAGGTAGGACCGGCACTGTTCTTCAGCCTCATGATCATCACGCTTTCGTTCATCCCGGTGTTCACGCTGCAAGCCCAGGAAGGGCGACTCTTTGCACCCCTGGCGTTTACCAAGACCTACGCAATGGCAGCGGCGGCTGGGTTATCAGTGACACTGATACCGGTGCTGATGGGGTACTGGATCAGAGGGCCACTTCCTGCGGAACAGCGCAACCCGCTCAACCGGGGCCTCATCCGGCTGTACCGTCCGGCATTGGAGGTCGTCCTGCGCCGGCCTCTGGTTACCCTCGCTGGAGCATTGCTCATCCTGCTCAGCAGTCTGTGGCCCTTGAATCATCTTGGGGGCGAGTTCCTTCCTCCGCTCGATGAAGGTGATCTGCTCTACATGCCTTCAGCCTTGCCTGGACTCTCGGCGCAGAAAGCTTCAGAGCTGTTGCAGCGAACGGATCGTCTGATTCGCACCGTTCCCGAAGTGGCCAGTGTCTTTGGTAAAGCCGGCCGCGCCGAGTCAGCTACCGACCCGGCACCGCTGGAGATGTTCGAGACCACCGTTCGGCTCAAGCCCAAGAGTGAATGGCGTCCAGGAATGACCACGGAAAAGCTCATCGAGGAGCTTGACCGCACTGTGCGTGTGCCTGGGCTGACCAACATCTGGATCCCGCCCATCCGCAACCGCATCGATATGCTGGCCACCGGCATCAAGAGCCCAATCGGCGCCAAGGTTGCCGGCAGTGACCTGGACCAGATAGACCGGGCTACCCTCGCTGTGGAGCGGGCAGCGAAAAAGGTACCTGGAGTGACTTCGGCGCTGGCAGAGCGTTTGACTGGTGGCCGCTACATTGATCTGGATATCGACCGCCATGGCGCTGCCCGTTACGGTCTGAACATCACCGACGTACAGGCCATCGTGGCCGGCGCCATTGGTGGCGAAACCATCGGGGAAACGGTTGAAGGCTTGGCCCGATATCCCATCAGCGTGCGCTATCCACGCGAATGGCGTGATTCGGTGGAGGCGTTGCGTCAGCTGCCGATCTACACCTCGCAGGGCGGCCAGCTGACGCTCGGCAGCGTGGCGCGCATACGTATCACCGATGGTCCGCCAATGCTGAAGAGCGAGAATGCTCGCCCCTCGGGCTGGGTGTCCATCGATGTGCGCGGCCGGGACCTTTCGTCTGTTGTTGCAGACCTACGCCAAGCGATCGACAGCGAGGTAAAGCTCGATCCAGGTATGAGCTTGAGCTACTCCGGCCAGTTCGAATACCTGGAGCGGGCGAACGCCCGTCTGGCCTGGGTGGTGCCAGCGACGCTGGCCATTATCTTCGTGCTGCTCTACCTGACCTTTGGCCGCCTCGGTGAGGCGCTGCTCATCATGGGCACGCTACCGATCGCGCTAACCGGAGGCGTTTGGCTGCTGTACCTGCTGGGCTACAACCTGTCGGTGGCCACTGGCGTTGGTTTCATCGCCCTGGCCGGCGTAGCGGCGGAGTTTGGGGTGATCATGCTCATCTACCTGAATAACGCTTGGGCTGAGCGTCAGGCCAAAGGCGAAAGCACACGAGCAGCGCTGCTCGACGCGATCCGTGAGGGCGCGGTGCAACGCATCAGGCCCAAGGCAATGACTGTGGCGGTCATCGTTGGAGGCCTGCTTCCCATCCTCTGGAGCAGCGGTACCGGCAGCGAGGTCATGAGCCGCATCGCGGTGCCCATGGTGGGCGGCATGCTCACCGCCCCCTTGCTTTCCCTTTTTGTAATCCCAGCGGCGTACTGGCTGATCCGTCGCCGCGAACTTGCTGTAGCTACCCTCAACCTCTCAGGAGAAATCCAGTGAAAAAGCTAATTGTCATCGCAGGCCTGGTCACCGCTTTCGTCGCCAGTGCGCATGCCCAGGACATGGATGGAATGGACATGAAGAAGATGCCAGCCTCCGCCGAGGGTGGCCAAGGCAGCCAGGCGGCACCCACTGCGCATGCTGAGGGGACAATAAAGGCGCTGGATCCTCAAAGCGGGAAAATCACCTTGGCGCACGGCCCGGTAGCAGAGCTCAAATGGCCGGCGATGACCATGGGCTTCCAAGCTGAGTCTGCACAGCTGAAGGGCTTGAACGTAGGAGACAAGGTGAAATTTGGGTTCCGTATGGAGGGAAGTGTCGCGAAAATCGTGAGCATCCAGAAGCAGTGATTGAAAAGCCTTGGATGATCGGGCACGCCTTCATACCGAGATGATTCGGACAAGCTTACAGAAATGTAATCAATCTTCAGGCCCCCGTCAGGTCGAACGCTACATACCGTCATGAGACGGTGCACTGGCATCTCATCGACCCGATACCGGAGATATGATCATGAACAGTAGCTTTGATGAATGCATCTCGGAATGCATGCGCTGCGCGCTGGCCTGTGAAGTCTGCGCGTCAGCCTGCCTGCGAGAGCAGGACGTAAAAATGATGGCTGACTGCATCAGGCTGGACAGGGATTGCGCAGATATGTGCAAGCTGGCGGCCACCTTGATGACACGAGAAAGCATGCTCGCCAAGGAATTTTGTGCGTTGTGCGCAAGGATTTGCCGCGCCTGCGGGGAGGCGTGCGGTAAGCATAAGGCAGACCACTGTCAGCATTGCGCACAGACCTGTTTGGCCTGCGCTGCATCCTGCGAAGCAATGGCTGCGTAAGCGTTTTCGCCCAGTCAGCTTTCCATGCGCCTGACAAAGGATATGGATACGTCGTTAACCGTCTGGCTAGGGAGACGGGTAGACCGCTGATGTTGAGCATGCGCTCTGGCGGAGCCTAGCTTGGGTAGCCATTCACCAAGGCGCTGCCTTACGGATCTGATGACAAAAAAGCCCGCCTCGGCGGCGGGCTATCAGATGTCTCCCAGGGGAGGCTGTAGGCCAACAAGTCTCGGAGCAAGCATTTGTAGGATACGCCTCTTGGCTCACGCCCACCAGCCAGCTTCGGCCGGAGCGAATGGTTCTACGTCGAGGGCATTGGAAACGGCTTATGTAGGCCCCGTCAATTGGCAGGGCAATCCGCAAAGACAAAGCAGGCCGATTATCCCCTGGCGGTATACCCCCAGGCAGAGTCAAAGGCAAAGCTAGGGGGGAAATCTAGCGGGTACCCCGATTTGAGGGCAGAATCACCAGCTTCACCTACGTTGCACTGGGTTGAGGGGCAGTTTGAAACTGCTATCTAGCGCGACAGCGACCATCGCCGCCATGAGCAAGAGCATCACAGGTGCGCCTTGAGTACTCAGCACAAAGGCCGTAGTAAACGGCCCCGCGGCCTGCGCCAAGACCATTGGGCGAGCTAATGCTCCCATGCGTGCGCGATACCCTTGCCAAACAGCACCAGAGGCAGGATGACTCTGGCAATAGTGAGAATCCCGATGCCGGCGCCCTACAGCGCTGCTGCAGGGAATGCCAGCCAAGGCACGCCAGGAATGAATAAGCAGATGCCGATGAAGCTCACCAACACGCCGGCACGGCCGACCAGGTTGGGTGAAGATGCCGAGCAAGCGAGAACTCCAATACTCTTGCCACCACCTGGGCCGGCCCAATGACCATCCCAACCGCCAACACCGTGACCGTTGGAAGGCCAAGTTCCTTGAGCGAGGTGAGAAGATGCACAGAGAGGGTGGCCATGACGAAGGCAATGACCGTGAGTAGCCCTGCAACGAACCAGAAAAGCCGGCGGGCGCCATCATCGTTGAGCGGCGACTGAGCCTGCTTGGTGCTGTAGTCGGGAAATTAACCTCATCGCCGGCGCACAGTATCAGAGGTAAGCCATGGCGCTGTTAAAAACAATGTCCGCTGAGCGTGCGTCAGCTCTGGCATACGCTTGGCCTTCCGTTACCTGTTGATAATCTATGCTATACCTCATGTCCAGCACACCTCATACGTTTAGTGAGGAAACGCGCGCTAAGGGTCAAAAACAGTATGGCTCGACTTACATGCATGATCCCTGGCTCTGTTTTCATGACTAAGTAGCGGGCGATCAACGCTTCTCAAGCACATAGCCCACACCGCGAAGCGTATGGATCAGCTTCGTCTCGAAAGGGTCATCGATCTTGGCTCTAAGTCTTCGAACCGACACTTCTACAACGTTTGTATCGCAGTCGAAGTTCATATCCCAGACCTGTGAGATGATCTGTGTGCGGCTGAGCACCACGCCGGTATTGCGCATTAGGTAGTGCAGAAGTGCAAACTCTTTCGTCGTCAGATCAATACGCTGGCCGTCCCTGAAGGCCCTGTGACGGCTCTGGTCTAGCTCCAGGTCAGCGACACGAATGATCTCCACAGATGCAGGGTGTTCAGACCTGCGCATTAAGGCGCGAACCCGGGCTAGCAGTTCTGGGAACTCAAATGGTTTGATCAGGTAGTCATCTGCACCGTTCTCCAAACCCCGGACCTTATCTGCCAAACGACTTCTCGCCGTGAGCATCATGATGCGGGAGGGGCAATTCTTACGCCTCAAAAGCTCAAGTACCTGCCACCCATCCATTTCTGGCAGATTGATATCAAGAATAATCAACTCGTATTCGTGTTGCTTGGCTTGGAATAGCCCATCTGACCCGGTATGCACGCAATCGACGACATAACCGCATTCTGTAAGGCCTTGACGCACATATTCCGCAGTTTTTACTTCGTCCTCAATTACCAGAATTCGCATGGGATTTTGTCTCGATATCACTGAGCAATTAACCGCGCACGCGCGCCGGCATTATTGAAAGGAATGGTAAATCAAAATGAGCGGGGTGGGGCCTAAATGACGGATTTGTAATTTCCAGGTAATATGATTGATAGTCTGGAGGTATATCTTTTCGCGGTTTGGGTTTGACAGGTGCGGGCCCTCTCTCCAATAGGTAATTTGACCTTATGAAGTATGTGGTTGTTTTCTTCTTTGTGTTGACTTTGTTCCGTTCAGATGACGGCGAAGTTACTCATGTCGAGGAAACTGGTCATTGGTGCAGCCATGAGTTTCACCGGCATGCAATGCGTACACTCGAACGGTTGATTGAATTTTAGGTAAAAAAAAGGCGCCCAAAGGGCGCCAAATATCCACCTTTTACCAAAGGAGCACTTAAGCCACTCAAGGTGAATTCGTAATGCACATTTTTCTGAAGAGACCAGTTTACGAATAAACTGATCCCCTTAGAGAATCACAGGATCGAAAGCGGGTACTCAATGATCACACGAGTTTCATCCAGATCCGATTCGAATGCAGTGGCACGCGTGGTGGCCTGGCGCAACCGGAAGGACAGGTCTTTTGCTGGACCGGTTTGCACGACATATTTAACCTCTACGTCACGCTCCCAACGTTTCTGATTGGTTAGCGGATCACCGTTGGCGTCGGTGCGCATGTAGAACTGGTTGGCGTTCGAGTAGTCTGCGCCCGAGCCTCTGGCGTAGCGGGTCATGAACGTCAGACCAGGAATGCCATAGCTGGTGAAGTTCAGGTCGTAGCGCAGCATCCAGGAACGCTCTTTCGGTGAGTTGAAGTCGCTGTACTGGATAGAGTTGTCGACGAAAATCGAGTCTGACTGACGCAGGTAGTCGAAATCATCGTCGCCGTTGTTGCGTTGGTGCGACAGGGCCAGGGTGTGAGCGCCGTAACGGACCCCGACCTTGGCACTCCAGATATCGTTGTCAAACTCGCCTAGGCGCTGCTTCCCTTCATCCACGGCTTTGTAATAGTTGAAGCCGCCAATCAGCGCAAGGTCGTCATTCAGTGGATAGGCGAAGCTGGTGCCAGCGTAGTACTGGTTCCAGACTTCTTTCAACTGACTGGCGTATACGCTCACGGTCCAGTTATCGTTGATCGCGTAATCACCGCCACCGTAGCCTACCCAAGGCGAGTTAACCGGGCCACCGTAGAAAGTTGCGAAGTTATCATTCAGATTGCTGGAGACCGGCTGGCTCATCGCATGCAGTCGGCCACCCTGCAGGGTGAGGCCCTGGATGCTGGTGTTCTCAACGGTCACACCGCGGAAGCTTTCAGGCAACAGGCGCGAGTCGCCTGATGCAACAACTGGCGTCGACGGGAAAACATCACCCACTTTCACGACCGTATCAAACAAGCGAACTTTAGCCGCCCCGCCAACCTTGGTGTATTCGTCGCGAGCTTCGCCTTTGTTATCAACAGGCATGACGTCGAATGAACTACGACCGCCGTTGCGCCCGTCACCAGTATCGAGCTTAAGCCCTATCATGGCAAAGGCATCAACACCAACGCCGACCGTCCCTTGGGTAAAACCAGAGTTGAATTTGGTGATGATCCCGTGCGCCCAGGCCTCGGAGTAGCCATTGGTGTTGCCCTTGCCGCTGTTGTAAGTGGGGGCTGAGCTGTCGCGGTTATCACGATTGAAATAGAAGTTGCGGTTGAGCACTGTAAGGCTGCTACCTTCGATGAAACCTTCGGGCTTATCTTCAGCTTGAGCAGTAACTGCATAGCTTCCAGACAGCGCCGAAACTGCCGCCAAATACAGTGGTACTTTGATTTTCATCCGATGCTCCTTTGATTTACGGCAGTTTTTATTATGTTTTCCGGCGCGGGTGTCGTTATAAGTTCTGAGCCGACGGCGCGCCTCGCGTAGCGCCGAGCTCATATTTGCAGGCGGAAGATAACGGGATGGTGATAGGAAAATTACAATTTCGTCATCTGGTCGTTATTTTGGTCATTGACGCCGCATGCTAGCCATCTCTCGCGTTCGCAATGAAATTCGGTGGTTCGACTGTGTCATCAGCGTTTTCGGGCATTACAAGCTTTTCTTACGAAATTGTAATTTTCTAGCCACCCCTCTGATAGCTACCGCTCTTTAGAGTGCCATCACCTAATCCAGTGGGGCTTGGCAGCTATTTCGGCGTTCTGGCCAAGCTAACGAAGTTTGTGCACGAGGACCAAGAAAGTGCTCCGGTATAACCGCAATGTCTTATCCAAGACCTACGTCTCACCGTGGAAAATTGCCGCTCTCTGTGCGGTGATTTCCGGGTTGCTGGCACCCACCGCATTTGCCCAAAGCATCAGCTTGCCCCAAGCGCTGTCGACGGCAATGGATGCCAACCCAGACCTCGCGGCGGCACGTCAGGAAATCGGCATCGCGGACGGTGCGCGCAAGCAAGCCGGGCTGATTCCAAACCCCGAAATCTCGTATGAGATGGAGGACACACGGCGTAACACCAGCACAACGACCGTTACGCTAAGTCAGACCTTGGAGCTCGGTGGTAAGCGGGGAGCCCGCGTAGATGTCGCCACATACGGCCAGAGTGTTGCACAACTGGAACTGGACCGACGCGTGAATGGTCTGCGTGCAGACGTCGTGCAGGCGTTTTACGCTGCATTACGAGCCCAAACCGGACTCGACCTCGCTAAACAGTCCCTTGAACTTACTGAGCGCGGCCTTCGCATTGTCGATGGTCGAGTTCGCGCAGGTAAATCTTCACCTGTGGAGGCTACCCGCGCCCAGGTTCAACTGGCTGAAGCCCGGTTGCAGGTCCGTCGCGCCGAAACGGAAAAAGCGAATGCTTACCAGCAACTCGCCCAAGTCACGGGGAGTTCTGTGACCATATTCGATCGCCTTGAATCACCAACCTTGTCTCCTGGCTTGCCGCCGCGCACTGAAGAGTTGCTGGCAAAGCTCGATCAGACTCCGGAAATGCGGCAGGCAGTGGTGGAGATTGATAAGAGCGATGCCTCGCTTGGCGCAGAAAAAGCTCAGCGTATTCCAAACCTCACGGTAAGCGTGGGTAGCCAGTACGACCGCTCGGTGCGCGAGCGAGTCAATGTCGTTGGTCTGTCCATGCCTTTGCCGCTGTTTGATCGTAACCAAGGCAACATTCTTTCCGCTTCTCGACGTGCCGATCAGGCCCGCGACCTGCGTAACGCTGTCGAGTTGAGACTGCGCGCCCAAACCCAAACCGCGCTGAACCAGTGGTCCACCGCCATGCAAGAAGTTGAGTCCTACGACAAGACCATTCTGCCCTCAGCCCAGCAGGCCGTGGATACCGCAACCCGCGGATTCGAGATGGGGAAATTCGGCTTTATCGAAGTACTGGACGCCCAGCGCACCTTGATCCTTGCTCGTGGCCAGTATCTCGACTCGCTGGCAGCGGCGACCAATGCGCGTGCGCAAGTAGAAAGGGTTTATGGCGAAGTAGGCTCGACCGCCGGCGCACGCTGAACGGGGCATACATTTTTCTCGGCACTCGGCGTTTAAACCTGCCGGTGCCTACGATCAGCAGGAGTAGCAATGGAAAACAAACGCAAGATCGCCCTCGCGGTAGCCGCTGTGGCAATCCTTGGATTTGGCAGCCTCGCCTGGAACAGCAGTTCCGATCAACAAGCGGCGACTAACGCAGAACATGGTGCTGACGATGGTCATGGCCATGACAAGAAGGCCGGATCAGCTAACAAAGAGAACAGTGAAGCGGAGCATAGTGAAGATGGGCACGGTGAAGAAGGTCATGGCGAGGAGGGCCACAGTGAAGAGGGCGGTGAGGAAGAAGGTAAGCTAACCCTTAGTGCTGAACAGATCAAAGCAGCTGGCGTGACTCTGGAATCGGCAGCGCCTCGTGATTTGGGAACCGTCGTGAGCTTCCCGGGTGAGATTCGTTTTGACGAGGACCGCACTGCGCACGTTGTTCCTCGCGTTCCAGGCGTTGTCGAAACAGTCCAGGCGAATTTGGGTGAGTCCGTCAAGAAGGGTCAAGTCCTTGCGGTGATTGCCAGCCAGCAGATCTCTGACCTGCGCAGCGAGCAACAAGCCGCTCAGCGTCGTGTCGAACTTGCGCGCG
This sequence comes from Pseudomonas sp. 10(2024), assembly GCF_045164175.1. Taxonomy (NCBI): domain Bacteria; kingdom Pseudomonadati; phylum Pseudomonadota; class Gammaproteobacteria; order Pseudomonadales; family Pseudomonadaceae; genus Pseudomonas; species Pseudomonas sp. 10(2024). The sequence continues at coordinate 5,927,530 of NZ_CP174006.1, read as the reverse complement.
TGACTTTTAGCCGAGAGAAGCAGCTCTGGCAGGACAAGATTTCTGCGGAGCAGGACTACCTCCAGGCTCGCCAGGCGCTGCAGGAAGCCGAAATCTCTCTGGCCAACGCCAAGCAAAAAGTCAGCGCGATCGGTGCCTCGGTCAATTCGGTAGGCGGTAACCGTTACGAACTCAGGGCTCCCTTTGACGCCGTAGTGGTGGAGAAACACTTGACCGTCGGGGAAGTCGTCAGCGAGGCGACTAACGCCTTTATTCTGTCCGACCTTAACCAAGTTTGGGCCACTTTCGCTGTACCGCCTTCCGATTTGGCCAAGGTCACTACCGGCCGCGCCGTGAAGGTTTCCTCACCTGACATGAACGTGGAGGTCGAGGGCAAGGTGGGTTATGTCGGCAGCCTGTTGGGCGAGCAAAACCGAGCAGCGACCGTCCGCGTTACGTTGACCAATCCCAACGGGGCCTGGCGTCCTGGTCTTTTCGTGAACATCGCAGTCACGTCCCAGACTGATCGCGTGGCGGTGGCTGTCCCGGAACACGCCGTGCAGACCGTTGAGGACAAACCATCGGTCTTCGTACGCACCGCCGAGGGCTTCGACACCCGCCCAGTAAAGCTGGGCCGCCGTGACAGTGGGTACGTGGAAATCACGGACGGCATCGAAGCGGGCGCTCAAGTGGCTACCAATGGCAGCTTCACACTCAAGTCTGAGCTCGGCAAAGCCTCTGCCGAGCACAGTCACTGATGCGAACTGACAGGATGATTTCTTATGTTTGAACGTATCATCAGATTTGCCATTGAACAGCGGATCGTTGTAATGATCGCGGTCCTGATCATGGCCGGTATCGGCATCTACAGCTACCAAAAGCTGCCGATCGATGCCGTTCCTGACATTACCAACGTCCAGGTGCAGATCAACACTGCAGCGCCTGGCTATTCCCCATTGGAAACCGAGCAACGGATCACGTTTCCAGTTGAAACGGCCATGGCTGGTCTTCCAGGTCTTCAGCAGACCCGTTCGCTGTCTCGCTCGGGCCTGTCTCAGGTGACCGTGATTTTCAAGGACGGCACCGACATCTTCTTTGCCCGCCAGCTGATCAATGAGCGGCTACAGGTTGCAAAGGAACAGCTGCCAGAGGGCGTAGATGCCGTCATGGGCCCGGTCTCAACCGGCCTCGGCGAAATTTTCCTGTGGACCGTTGAAGCCGAAGAGGGCGCGGTCAAAGAAGACGGTACGCCCTACACGCCCACCGACCTGCGGGTAATCCAGGACTGGATCATCAAGCCTCAGCTGCGCAACGTACCTGGCGTGGCAGAGATCAATACCATCGGTGGCTTTGCCAAGCAGTTCCTGGTTGCGCCGGATCCGAAGCGCCTGGCTACCTACAAGTTGACCCTGAATGATCTGGTAGCCGCGTTGGAAAGCAACAACGCCAACGTAGGCGCCGGTTACATCGAGCGTAATGGTGAGCAGTTGCTCATTCGTGCACCGGGCCAAGTCGGCAACATCGAAGACATCGCCAACATCGTAATCACCAGTGTGGATGGTGCACCGATTCGCATCAGCAACGTCGCCGACGTCAGCATCGGTAAGGAGCTTCGTACTGGTGCTGCCACTGAGAATGGCCGCGAGGTCGTGCTCGGTACAGTATTCATGCTGATCGGTGAGAACAGCCGCACTGTGTCCCAAGCTGTCGCAGCGAAGCTTGCGGACATCAACCGTACTCTGCCAAAGGGCGTGGTTGCGGTCACCGTTTACGATCGTACCAACTTGGTTGAAAAAGCCATTGCGACGGTGAAGAAGAACTTGGTTGAAGGTGCGATCCTGGTTATCGCCATTCTGTTCCTGTTCCTCGGCAACATCCGTGCAGCGTTGATCACCGCGATGGTGATCCCGCTGTCCATGCTGTTCACCTTCACAGGGATGTTCAATAACAAGGTCAGTGCCAACCTAATGAGTTTGGGCGCACTCGACTTCGGCATCATCGTCGACGGGGCCGTGGTCATCGTGGAGAACGCGATCCGTCGATTAGCACATGCGCAGCACAAACATGGCCGTATGCTCACCAAAACCGAACGCTTCCATGAGGTCTTTGCTGCTGCCCGCGAAGCGCGTCGGCCACTGATCTTCGGGCAACTGATCATTATGGTGGTGTACCTGCCTATCTTCGCCCTCACCGGCGTGGAGGGCAAAATGTTCCACCCCATGGCATTCACCGTTGTGATGGCGCTATTGGGTGCAATGATCCTCTCCGTTACCTTCGTGCCGGCAGCGATCGCCATGTTCGTCACTGGCAAGGTCAAGGAGGAAGAGGGCGTTGTTATGCGCACTGCGCGGCTGCGTTATGAGCCTGTGCTGCAGTGGGTGCTTGGGCATCGGAATATCGCTTTCTCCTCAGCAGTAGCACTGGTCGTTCTCAGCGGTGTACTTGCCAGTCGCATGGGGAGCGAGTTCATCCCAAGTCTCAGTGAGGGGGACTTCGCTCTTCAAGCCTTGCGCGTACCTGGTACTAGCCTCAGCCAGTCGGTGGACATGCAGGAGCGTTTGGAAAAAGCAGTCATCGAGCAGGTACCGGAAGTTGAGCGTATGTTCGGCCGAACCGGTACGGCTGAAATCGCCTCTGACCCAATGCCACCGAATATCTCCGATGCTTACGTCATGCTCAAACCAAAGGACCAATGGGCCGATCCCGACAAGTCGCGGGAGGAGCTCATTGCCGAGGTTCAAAAGGCGGCAGCCAGTGTCCCGGGCAGTAACTATGAACTCTCCCAGCCTATCCAGCTTCGTTTCAACGAACTGATCTCCGGGGTGCGCAGCGATGTTGCGGTGAAGGTTTATGGTGACGACATGGACGTGCTCAACAGCACGGCCAATAAGATCGCCGCAGCGCTCAAAGCGGTACCAGGCTCCTCGGAGGTCAAGGTTGAGCAGACCACAGGTCTGCCAGTGCTGACCATTAACATCGACCGGGAAAAAGTAGCACGCTACGGCCTGAACATTGCGGACGTGCAGAATTCGATCGCGATTGCTGTGGGTGGTCGTACAGCGGGAACGTTGTACGAGGGTGATCGCCGATTCGACATGGTGGTGCGCCTGCCTGAGGCTGTACGCACCGACGTCGCGGGTATGTCTAGTTTGCTGATTCCTGTGCCTGCCAATGCGGCTCAGGACGCTAATCAGATCGGTTTCATTCCACTTTCGCAGGTCGCTAAGCTGGACTTGCAGTTGGGCCCGAACCAGATCAGCCGCGAGAACGGTAAGCGCTTGGTTATTGTAAGCGCCAACGTCCGGGGCCGTGACCTTGGGTCGTTCGTTGATGAGGCGGCATCTACCTTGTCAACGAAGGTGGAAATTCCAGCAGGCTACTGGACCAGTTGGGGCGGTCAGTTCGAGCAGCTGCAGTCGGCAGCCAAGCGCCTGCAGATTGTGGTTCCGGTTGCCTTACTGCTGGTAATGACCTTGCTGTTCTTGATGTTCAACAACCTGAAGGACGGCATGCTGGTCTTCACCGGTATTCCATTCGCTCTCACTGGCGGGGTCGTGGCCCTTTGGCTGCGTGATATCCCGCTCTCGATCTCGGCAGGGGTAGGCTTCATCGCACTCTCCGGCGTCGCGGTACTGAACGGCCTGGTGATGATTGCCTTCATTCGCGGATTGCGAGAAGAGGGGCGAACGCTCAGGCAGGCAGTCGATGAAGGCGCACTCACCCGACTGCGACCAGTGTTGATGACAGCCTTGGTGGCGTCCCTGGGCTTCATCCCAATGGCCTTGGCCACCGGTACCGGTGCGGAGGTTCAACGGCCTCTGGCTACAGTGGTAATTGGTGGGATCCTTTCCTCCACCGCGCTGACTTTGCTGGTCCTGCCGGCCCTGTATCATTGGGCACATCGCAAGGATGAAGACGGCGACGAGGCAGAAGCCGTAAGCTGATTCCCCCAGATACAAAAAACCCACAACACGCGTTGTGGGTTTTTTGTTTTATATGAAATAGATGCACTTACCTTTCAAAATTGTAAGTTTCTCGTCATGCCGGTGATGCCTCTGCGTTGCTAAAGTTACGCCCGAGATGATTTGAATTTGAGAGGTTCCTATGAAAAAGCTAGTCGTTGCTGCTGCACTTGTTATTTTCTCGATGGCTTCGCAGGCTTATACTTACTCTGAAAGCAAGCAGCTGCAATACATCAAGGAGCATCAGACTGCTGTAGCGAATTATGCCGAGAGAAATGGCAAACCGATGCCGGAGATCCAGGACTACAATTACGGCATGAAGATCGATGTTGCGAAATTCGTGCGTCAGTCCCAAGACCCGCGCACCTGCCAAGTTTACCCGCGATTGATGACCTTCGAGGACTCTCAGGGTACGCTTAAGACGGTTCGCTACTCCATGTACTCGCAATGCATCAACAACAAGTAGTAATTGCTGTGAGTAGAATACTTAGAGAATTCATAAATGCCAGGCAGTGCCTGGCATTTTTTATTGAGCTCGATGAACGTCATTTAGGCTAGATGCTTTAATGACTGCCCCTGGGTTAGCTGGGAAATAAATCTCAACTACACAACAGTAATGTCTTCCAACTGCATAGGGCAGTTTATAGTCTTGCCCCCCAGAAGGGACGAGTTATGAAAAGTTCGCTTGAACGCCCAGATGACCAAGCAGAGCATGAAGGGCTGAGCCATGAGCACGACGGCATCTTTGGCATGAACACCGAGCTGGTTTTCGCGCTGATCTGTGGTGCCCTGCTCGGAGCCGGAGCGCTCGCAGGAAAACTAGGGCTGATCGACTGGCTGCCGCTGGTTCTGTACCTGTCTCGGCGTTGCTCCTGTCCGGTCGGATCAATGAGGTTGGCCGAAGGATCACCAGGGCGCCGCCGCGAGCGTTGATACTGCCAATCATCGGCGTCGACATCATCTATGCCGGGGTGTTGATGCAGAGGCCTCAGAACCAGCGAGATGTCGTTCAGGCCTGGTTGAATGTGCTCAATCGGCCCCTCTGATCTACCCTGGTCGCCGCTCGAATTCCTCGGAGTTCTACAGCAGCGAGAAGTCCGAAAACATCCAGTACCCAGCAAAGTGGCCTCGTGACAGCTCATTCTACCTGTCCCGGCGCTTACTCGACAGCAATGCTGAGCTGCCTGCCAACCTGGGTGTGTCGAGATCACCGAAGCGAACGCCAGTCAGCTGTTGCTGTGCCGTTGGAAAGACGCCAAGCAAGGTACCGAAGGTCTGGTCGGAGACAGTAATGCGGAAACGCCTCGTACAAACGAAGGTAAAATTCCAGACACAAAAAAAACCAGGTTTTACCCTGGCTTTTTTGTCGATTGCTTTCGTCATTTAAAGTCCTATTTAACCGCCGTTTAGTTATCAGCTTTTTCCTTACCATTCTTGCTTTCTTTCTTTTGCTCTTGGGCAATTTGTTGTTTGTTCTGATCCGAAGAGTCATCGCTCCATAGGCGAGCCTGTTCATTTCGGAAGTTTTCCTGGAACTGTTTCGCTCGCTCGTAACCACCTTCAGCGTAAGCGGTACTCACGAGACCAAGCAGCAGGCTGCCAATAGCGATAGATTTAGCAAATTTCATTGTGTGCCTCGGTTCTCACTAGGCCTGCCTGACTGGCGGCCTTTGTTGGTTTGTAGTTTAGGAGCGCGAAGCTAACGACAAGGTGAGTCAAGAATTACAATTCCGTAATTTAGGCGGCTGGCGAGATGCGCCAAATCTGCAAACCTGGAAGGATCATGTCTATCTCGCTTGTGTCGAGGGTCACGTTGATATCTAAACAAATAAACCACTGCGGCGTTACCGGCCGCTCGGGGAGATAGCCATGAATGAGATTGAGCCTTGGCTGTTGCCATCGGTGACTTCCGTCGAAGCACTGAAAAACTCACCTTTCAGCTCGATGAGCTGGCTTCCCAAACCAGGGCTTGCAGCGCCGTTCTGGAAAAGTCGAGTGAGCTTGTGGAGGAGGTTGATCTCGTCAGTAGGCAGATTCAGGAGGAGGTGCGAAAGGCTGAGAAAGCCTGGTCCAATGCCGAAGAGGTCGCCATACGCGCTGCTGCAGAGGCATATTCCGCTGCCGCTCGTGGCGTCGAGACCGCCATCCAACCGCTGATTTCGGAGCTTACTGTCGCGACAAATCAGCGGATGCCTCGATCCTGGAGCTAACGGTGCTGGCTAAGCGTTATGTCATGGTAGTGGCGACAGCATTCTTCATACTGGCACTGATCTATGTGTACTCGACCATGCAGTCCATAGAGGCCGCCGGCAGTGTGAGCGCTCAGGAAAAAGTGAATGCCCAATACTTCTCCCACCTGTGAAGAAACGCTAATCCAGAAGAGCAAAAGATTATAAAGCCGGTAATTCTGCGGTCGCCCATGGACCCTGTGGTGCTTAGGCATTGATGCATTGCATCAGACAAAAGGCCCGTCGATTGACGGGCCTTTGCAAGTGAGCGCGGTTCAATCAGCGGTCATTGTTGGCTGCTTTAGCTGGGCTTCGGGAAGTGGAGGTGGAACCAAGTGAAATTTTCCTCGGTCACTTCCACGCTCGCCGAGCCTTGATGTAGGCCCATGATCGACTGCACGATGGCAAGGCCAAGACCGGTCCCCCCTTCGCTTCGTGCTCGGCTCTTATCCACGCGGTAGAACCGTTCAAACAAATGCGCATGGTGTTCCTTGGCGATCCCGCGGCCCGGGTTGCCAACACTCAAGGTCGTGCCGCTACCACCGTGTTGCACTTTCACATAGACCGTACGACCGCGAGGGCAGTAGCGAATCGCATTCGACACCAGATTCGAGACGGCGCGTTGAATCATCAGGCGGTTCCCGCGCACCACGTCATCACTGCCAGAGATCTGCAGCTGGATCTCGCCTTCCTCTGCCGAAATGCTGAAGAGATCGCACACTCGCTTAACCTCGTCGACTAGGGACACGGGTTCAAACTCCACCATGGATGCCGGATGACTGACCTGAGCAAGGAACAGCATGTCGGAAACCATGCGGCTCATGCGGTCCAGCTCTTCTGTGCACGACTCCAGCACCTCCCTGTACTCGGAAAGCGATCGTTCTCTGGTTAGCGCAACTTGGGCTTTACCCATCAGGTTGGAAAGCGGCGCTCGCAGTTCGTGAGCAAGGTCGTCAGAAAACTGCGAGAGCTGCTGAACTCCGTCATCCAGGCGAGCCAGCATGATGTTGATACCGTCGGCGAGCTCTTTGAGTTCTGCCGGCATCCCATTAGTCGGCAGACGATGGTCAAGGCTCTCGGTGGAGATCTTCGAAGCGACCTTCAGGAACTTGGTCAGAGGCAGCAGACTTCTGCGGACTGTCCACCAGCCGATTGCGAGGATCAGCGCGATGATGAGCGGGGAAATCATCAGGGCCCAGGTGAGCAATGCATCAAGCAGCGCTTCATTGGACGACTGGTCCATGGTCATGTAGACACTGACTTCGGTTCCGTCGCCCAAACTCATGGTGCGAGAAGCTGTCAGCAAGGGGCGGTCCTGGGTGTCGCGCCACTCATGCTCCTTCGGCTGTGCGGATGGTTGGAACTTGTGCACCTCCACGTTCACCTGCTTCGAGCCGATCGAGAGAAGAGGCGTTTCACTCTGCGCCGACTCGAAGATGCTGACGTACAGGTTGTTGTGGCCCATCACCAGATCCACAAGCTGATGTGCGTCTGCGTTGACGCCTGAGATGTCGGAGATCATAGACAGGTTGTGAGCCATGCCCGCCATCTTGACTTCCAGGTCACTGCGAGCATTACGCTCTAGCGCCTGGCCTACCATCAGATACCCGAAGGTGGCGAATAGAAGCAGCAACGCTGCGCTCATCAACCCCACTTTTAATCCCAGCTTTGCAGCCAGGCTGAAAGGCCTCATGCGCGTTCCTCAAAAACGTACCCTACGCCACGAAGCGTGTGAATGAGCTTGGTTTCAAACGGGTCATCGATCTTTGAGCGAAGGCGCCGGATAGCGACATCGATGACGTTGGTATCGCAGTCAAAATTCATGTCCCAGACCAACGAAATGATCTGAGAACGAGTCAGCGCTTCGCCCGTCCTGCTCATCAGCAGGTGCAGGAGCGTAAATTCCTTTGTGGTGAGATCGATGCGTGTGCCAGCGCGGAAAACGCGATGGCGCACTGAGTCGAGTTCTAAATCGGCAATTTTTAGCGATCTCTTCTCGACTAATTCATCACCACGCCGCTGCAGCGAACGGATACGAGCGAGCAGCTCTGGGAATTCAAAGGGTTTGACAAGGTAGTCGTCAGCGCCGCCATCCAAGCCTTTGAGCTTGTCGTTGATGCGACCGCGGGCGGTTAGCATGATGATGCGGACCCGGCTGGTTTTCCTGATGGTTTCCAAAAGGTCCCAACCGTCGATGCCTGGAAGGTTGACGTCCAGCAGAACCAATGAATAGACGTTAGTATTGAACAAGTGCAGGGCGTCGACACCATTGTGCACGATATCTACGACATACCCGCTTTCGGATAAGCCCTGCTGAAGATATTCGGCAGTTTTAATTTCGTCTTCCACAACTAGAACGCGCATAACTTATCTCAAGGTGTGAGGAAGGATTTGCCTAATCCGTCAAGACTATGGTTGCAGGCAGTTTGAAGGTTCGGCTGATATGCATGGCATCTTGAAGTCGCTACCTTTGTCCATACGCCGGGGTCACCTGAGGACGCTTGAATCTTAACGCGAAGACGCTGGCCGCGGCGAAATCCTACAAATTTGTAATGTAGCCGCAAGATTGCTGACAGTCATGACGGCTCTCCCTAGTGAGCTTAGCGGATTCTGTGGCCTTCAGCGGTTTGCAGCCTTCACGCCTGACAAGCGAATTCGGCCGAGAGGGGTGGTGTTTCTGCCAAGCTGCTCTGCTTTGTGGCGTTTAATCCTTCAAGCTCAAGCTACGAGTGATGACAAGCCACCGATCATTCTACCCATTGAAACGGGCTTCAACCGGCGATCATGCTTGGCTTTTCATCTTACTTGAGCAAGGATAATTACTTTACAAACTATTACATGTCCAAATTGTAATTTCACAATCATCTTATCGTTAGCCGCTTTTGCTAGTTTAACAACAGCACACAGGCAGCGCTGCTTTGGGCCAGTCTCATCTGAAGCAGCATGGCGGGAGTAACGGAACCCTGCTCACGCCAATGCATTCACCTTGGAACCATACGCTCCTTTGGTAAGGTGAATTTTAGCGCCCCGCCATGGGCGCTTTTTTTATTAATGGACTTCTCATGAAAGCAACTATATCGGCTATTGCTGCGTTCATGCTTTCTCTGCACTGCCGAAAAATGCCCAAAGTAGCGTTCAGATCAACGACGATCTTGAGCAGTCTGCCAGAAAGGCCAGAAAGGCTACAGAACGCTATGCTCAGAGCGTGAAGAAACCCATTCCCGAGCTTTAAGACTACGCTTACGGTATGGATTTGGACGCTGGCAAGCTGGTGTATGTCTCGCCTAGCGTTCGGTACTGCGGGAATGTGAGAAGCATGATGACTTACGAGGACTCCAAGGGCGAACTGCACATGGTTCGCTACCTCGTAAGGTGAGTGCATCAACAACCGGTAAGCGGACACCGAGTGCTTTCTGCACCCGGGTTATAGCAACTCGATGCCAAATCGCCTTAGGAGCAGGGCAAATCCTCCGAAGCTTGCCATAGTGATGAGGATGCTGGTGATAAGTGTCGGCCAGAAGCCCAACTTGGGCAGCAGTGCCGGAAATGCGATAAACATCGGCAGCGTTGGAATCACATACCAGAACGTGTACCACGCATGGTTGGAAATCTTCTCTATGCTTTGGTTGTCCAAGTAAAGCCAGATGAGCGTCAATACGGTGACCAATGGCAGGGCGGCAACCAAGCCGCCCAGCTTGTCACTGCGCTTTGCCAGCTCAGACACGAGCACCACTATTGCGGCAGTGACTAAGTACTTCGTGATGATCCAAGACATCGCTGAACCTACTTGAGCTAGTGGAATGGGTCTGCCGGGATCATTCACCCGGCACTCATGAAGTGCTTCTGCTATCGCCAATCCATCCTTACCTCATCCTCGACCACACTACCCCCGACGTTGAAGGCGGTGTGTTGATCAGGTGTCTACCGGCCGATCAATGCGACGGCGAAGGGACGTTCTCGTGGAAAGCTGCGCGCTCGATCTGAATGGTGCAGTGATGGATTTCGAACGCGTCGCTGACTGCATCCACGACGGCCGCTAGCACAGCATCTCCATCTGCTGCGTCTCGGACGACCACGTGCGACGTCATCACGTTGCTTCCGCTGCTGACGGCCCAAACGTGCAAGTCATGGACATCCGTGACGCCGTCGACCTTGAGGATCGTGGCCTCGATTGCCGCCACGTTGAGTCCCCGGGGTACACCTTCCATAAGAATTCCCAAGCTCTCTCGAAGCAATTGCCAAGTCCGCGGCAATACCCAAAGGCCGATCGCTACGGCGACAACCGTGTCGACCCAGGTCCAGCCGGTAAAGCGGATAATGAGGGCGGCGATGATCACACCCAACGATCCGAGCATGTCGCTCCAGACTTCGAGGTAGGCGCCTTTGACGTTGAGGCTCTCGTTGCTGGCAGATGCCAGCAGTCGCATTGAAATCAGGTTGATGATCAGGCCGGCAATCGCGATCCACATCATTGTCCCGGTGGCGATCTCCGCTGGCATGAAGAAGCGCTGGTAGGCCTCGTACAAGATGTACATCGCCACCAGGAAGAGCAGCACGGCGTTGAACGTGGAGGCTAGGATCTCCAACCGCGCATAGCCAAAGGTTCTTTTCTGATCCGCCGGCCGCTTGGCGATCTGAAGCGCAATCAACGAAATTGCCAAAGCGGCTGTGTCGGTGAACATGTGAGACGCATCCGACAGCAACGCCAGGCTGCCGGTAATCCATGCGCCGATCACTTCAGCGATCATGAAACTACCGGTCAGGACCAATGCCATGACTAGTTTCTTCTGATGCCCCTCACGAACCGCGGCGCTGCCATGATCATGATTCGATCCCACGTATTTCTCCTTCCACAGGGTGGTGGTCGCGTTGGATTTCCAGTGTGGCCAAGCGCTAAGGGGTTGCCTGGCCGCACTGGCTGCAGAATTTTGCTCCTGCTGTCAGGGACGAGCCGCAGGCCGTGCAATCACTCGATAGTGGTGTTCCGCAGTTTAGACAAAAGCGTGCAGACGGGGCGTTCGCGGTCCGGCAGTGCTTGCAAGTCTGCAGATCTTTGACTGGGGCTTGAGCTATTGCGCGCCCACCCCCAATCACCTGGTCATTACCGTCGCAGGTTTGCTGCTGCTCATAACGACCATGCCGGTCATGTCGATCACTCCAGTGCCCACTACCGTGGTGCTTGCCACCGCCGTGGGTTCCGCGGCCGTGGTGGCCCCCCAGTAAATTTTTGAGAAAACTCATGGTATTCGTCCCTCATCGACAGGTGACATCAGCACGGGCAAAGGTGAAAGAAATGTTCTGCTCGCTAGAATGACTTTTAAGTTAAAGTAAAGGTTCAAAATTAGCGTATGGCAAAACGTAGCTGGTTTGTTTGTGAATTTTAATTTAATTAATCGGGCGGCATTAACCACCCAAAGAGTCAGACCTATCCATTTTTTATCATAGCCTGGGCAGTTCCAATCAAAAAAGTCATTATCGCGATCATGTCAGCATTGTAATCGCGAAGTCATCATGACGTTATCGTGTAGCGGAAATAATGCGCCTGGCGAGAGTTTATTTCTCATCAATCCCATGCCTCACACATCTTAAGCGTCCTCAGGCTAAAGGGACCAAGGTCTCAGACCTTCTCTACGCCCTGATTCGCTATGTCTGTCGGAGGCTTGCCATTTAGCTCCCGGCTATTCATGACCAGCGCCATGGATGAGCAGCTTCTTAGAGTTTGATAATGACACCTTCTAAATCCATTCATACCCTGTTCAGTAAATGGATCCATGCTATTCGCAATGTTAGACAGGAAGGCATCAGCACCAACTTACTCATCGCGCTAGTAACTTTCTGGTTATTGCTATTCGCGAACGCTGAGTTTTGGCGTGTGCTCTGGCGCCTGGCATTCAACACCGAGGAAGTAAACTGGCCGCTCGCCGCCAGCCTGCCAGTCGTGGTATTCGTTTGGGTGTTCACCGTACTTAGCTTGGGGTCATGGTCAAGATTCGCAAAACCTATGCTATGTCTAGTGCTGATCAGCGCGGCGTTAGCCAGCTACTTCATGAGTGCTTACGGAATTGTCATTGATTACACGATGTTCACCAACGTCGTGGAGACCGACGTCAGTGAGGTATCTGAGCTACTGAACTGGAAACTTGGCCTTTGGGTGGCAATGGTAGGGGTATTGCCCGTCTACCTGATCTGTCTGGTGCCCCTGCGACGCAAGCCCTGGACCAACGCGTTGGGTAGCAGACTCATCGTCCTGGCGCTCGCACTGGTAGCCCTTGCTGGTATCGTGCTGAGCCAGTACCAATCTTATGCCTCCCTCCTACGCAACAACCGGGAGATCCGGCTCATTCTGGTTCCCACCAATTTGTTTGCTGCCGGTCATGGTTACCTGAAACGCAAGCTGGCCACACCGAAAGCGCTGACCTCCATCGGTACCGACGCCGTGGTGACCAGGCAGGGAGCGGCTCGTAAACCCAAGCTGCTGGTACTGGCAGTCGGGGAGACCGCACGTTCCGCCAACTTCTCCCTGAATGGCTACTCCCGCGATACCAATCCTGAGCTGGAAAAGCGCAATGTCATCAGCTTCTCGAATGTGAGTTCTTGCGGCACCGCCACCGCGGTTTCGCTGCCATGCATGTTCTTGGACGTCGGTAGGGATGATTACAAGGACGGTTTGGCCAAGAGCCGCGAAGGGCTGCTCGATGTGCTTCAGCGCGCAGGCATCAGTATCATGTGGGCTGATAACAATTCGGGCTGCAAAGGGGTCTGTGATCGGGTGCCAAACCACAAGGCTACCCAACACGCAGATGCTCAGCTGTGCAGTAGCGACGAGTGCAAGGACGGTGTATTGCTCTCTGAGATGGAGGGCTTCATCAAGCGTCAGGAAGGCGATGCAGTCCTGGTGCTCCACTACAAGGGTAGTCACGGCCCGGCCTACTACAAGCGCTACCCCACGCAGTTCGAGAAATTCGGGCCGGTTTGCGAGACCAATGAGCTCGACAAATGTGAGCAGCAGGAAGTGATCAATGCCTATGACAATTCGATCCTCTACACCGACTACGTCACGGCTGGGCTGATCGATATTCTGGCCGCGAACAGCAAATTCGACACTGCGCTGATGTACGTTTCGGACCACGGGGAGTCACTGGGAGAGGGTGGTCTTTACCTGCATGGGCTGCCCTATGCGATGGCCCCAGATGAGCAAACCAAGGTGCCATTGGTGCTCTGGATGTCTGATTCTCTCGCGAAAAGCGAACGCCTCAATGTGGGCTGCTTGAAAGCACAGACGAGCTCGCCACTGAGCCACGACAACCTGTTCCACACCGTACTCGGGATGATGAACGTCCAGACATCCTCGTATCGCTCAGCTCTTGATTTTACTGCCCCTTGCAAGACTTTGACCGGAAGCACCTACTCAGGCCTCTAATGCTGCAACGGGCTGAACACGTGAGGTCGATAGCGATTCCACATCGAGCTGCTTTGACAGCAGCCAGAAGCTCGACTAACTACATAGCAGTACTCAACAACCCAAGCGGAAAAGGAAATTTGCATGAGCATCAAGCCAGGCCCTAAACGCACCAACGAAGATGGCACTCCGGACAAGAGGCAGCGGGTCACGCCTGAGAAGCAGAAGGATCACCCAGACCTGAAACCCCACAAGCATAAAAAGGGGGAGTAGGGCAGAAAAGCAGCTCTTCGGAGCTGCTTTTTTATCTGCAGACAGTGTCCTGAAAAGCTCTCTAGCCCAGGAATGTCAGGCATGAAAGGACGGCTGAAGCCACCTGATGCCACTACCACAGCACGCGTAGTGAAATTCGCTCCGTTGGCGGTGCGAACCTCAAATGCCTTGCCCTTCTGTACGACCGCCACCACTCGGGTACCGCCCTGAAAAGGGAGCTGAAACTCGGCGGCGTATGCCTCCAGGTACTGCACCACTTCATTTCGCACCGGGTAGTCCTTGGGATCGCCAAGAAACGCTCGCCCCGGCAGCGCTGAGTACTCCGATGGTGAGAACAACTGCAAGCTTTCGTAGTAGTTACGCCAGTTACCGCCCGGGGATGTCTGCTCATCCAAGATGAGGTAATCCAAGCCGTGCTGCTGTAAATGCCAGCCAGTCGCCAAACCTGCTTGCCCACCACCGATAACGACCACATCCAGAACGCGATCCAACTCATTCATATATGCGCACTCATGCATATTTAAAGGCAAAAAAAGGCCGGACTACGGACAGCAGATCGATACTAGACCTTTGGTTCGCTGGAGCAGGCCCTCCAGTCGCTCGACGATCGACCCACCATTTACTTCATAGAACACCTGCCGACCCACCTTGGTGGCCTTCACGGTCTTGGCGTCATGCAATACCTGCAGGTGCCTGGAGATCACCGAGCGCTCCTGTGGCAGCTCTTTGGCGATTTCGCCGACATCCGCCCGGCCGAGCAAAAGTACGCGCTTGAAAACCGCGACTCTGGAAGGCTCGCAAAGCGCTTTGAAGAAGGTCTCGTCTAGCGACTCGATGGCGGCTTCGATGGCTTGAGCACGGAGATTTTGGTTGGTCGTCATGCAGCCAATATATGTGCATGAACGCGCACATGTAAAGCCACCCATCATCGAGGGGTTGCGACACATTCGAAAAATCGTATATTCGAAAAACCATATACACTCAGGGTACCAAGTGATGACTGGCAAGACCCGCGTTCTGTTTGTTTGCACCGCAAACGCCGCTCGCTCCCAGCTCGCCGAAGCTTTGCTCCGGCACACAGACCCTGTGCATTTCGAAGCTTTTAGCGCAGGTACCCAGCCTGGCCAAGTCGATCCGCGCACCTATGACGCCCTCGAATATCTCGATATCGATACCAAGGCTCTACGCAGCAAGTCCATCGACGAGTTTGCAGGGGAACGGTTCGACTACTTGATTACGCTCTGCGACAAGGCAGCCCATGAGTGCCTTACTTTGCCTGCCCTCGGCGAGGTTCTGGCGTGGAACTTCGAAGACCCTGTTACCAGTGACCAACACGATGCCTTCCGACGCAAGCATCACGAGATTCATGAGCGCATCAAAATGTTCGTCCTCGTGAAAACTAAACACTGAGAATTGCTATGACTGACTCGCTGACACCTACCAAGGTTTTCAAATGCCTCGCCGACGAGAACCGCATTCGGATGATGCTGCTGATCGCTCGCGAGGAAGAACTCTGCGTCTGTGAACTGACCTGCGCGCTGGAAGAAAGCCAGCCCAAGGTTTCCCGCCACCTGGCGCAACTGCGCACGTGTGACCTGCTGGAAGACCGGCGTCAGGGCCAGTGGGTTTATTACCGCCTGCATCCATCGCTTCCCGGCTGGGTACGTGAGGTCCTGGCGACGACGCTGGAGGCCAACCGCGAATGGCTGAGTGCTAGCACTAAACGACTGGACACAATGGGTGACCGCCCTCAACGCGTCGCCTCCTGCTGCTGATCATTGCCGAGAAAAACCGATGAAAGTTCTGTTCCTCTGCACCGCCAATAGCTGCCGCAGCATCCTCTCCGAGGCTGTTTTCAATCATCTGGCCCCGGCCGGCATGAAGGCCTACAGCGCCGGCAGCCAGCCAAAGGGTGGTGTGCACCCGCTGTCCATCACCGCGCTGCAGCGTGCTGGTATCTCCACCGAGGGCCTCAGCAGCAAGTCAAGTGACGCGCATGCCGAGCTGGCACCGGACTTTGTCATCACCGTCTGCGACAAGGCCGCTGGCGAAGCCTGCCCCGTGTTCTTCGGACCAGCAGTGAAAGCCCACTGGGGGCTTTCTGACCCTTCTGACCAGCAGGGCAACACCGCCGAACTGGACGCAGCGTTCGACGTCACGCTTGAGCAGATCAAACGACGCCTCAATGCATTCCTCGCGCTGCCTTTCGAACAATTGGATGCCGCCCAGCTTAAGGCCGAGCTGGCCCGTATCGGAACGCTCTGACGTTTAGGGAGATCCACCATGAGCAAAAGCCGACTTTCCTTTCTAGACCGCTACCTGACGGTGTGGATCTTTCTGGCCATGGGCCTGGGCATTGGTCTGGGCAGCCTGTTCCAGGGATTGCCTGCGTGGCTGAATAGCCTGTCGGTAGGCTCGACAAACATCCCCATCGCCATTGGCCTCATCGTAATGATGTACCCACCTCTGGCGAAGGTGAAATACGAGGAGTTGCCACAGGTATTCAAGGACAAGCGCATCCTTGCCCTGTCGCTGATCCAGAACTGGGTGATCGGCCCGGTCCTGATGTTCGGGCTGGCCGTTGTCTTCCTTTCCGACAAGCCTGAGTACATGACCGGCCTGATCCTCATCGGCTTGGCACGCTGCATCGCCATGGTGCTGGTGTGGAACCAGATCGCCGGTGGCAACAACCAGTACGTGGCGGGTCTGGTCGCCTTCAACAGCATTTTCCAGATCCTGTTCTTTAGCGTGTACGCCTGGATCTTCCTGGGGCTGTTGCCGCCGCTGTTTGGCCTTGAAGGTAGCGTCATTGAGACCAGCTTCCTCGATATCGCCCAATCGGTGCTGATCTACCTGGGCATCCCGTTCCTGGCTGGTTTCCTGACCCGCAAGATCCTGATCAGCAGCAAGGGTGAAGCTTGGTATCAGGAGCGCTTCATTCCAAAGATCAGCCCACTGACGCTCGTGGCCTTGCTGCTGACGATCGTCGCGATGTTCAGCCTGAAGGGCGACATGGTGCTGCAACTGCCGCTGGATGTGCTGCGCATCGCTATCCCGCTGACCATCTACTTTGTGGTGATGTTCTTCATCAGCTTCTGGATGGGCAAGCTGTTGGAAGCTGACTACCCACGTACCACTGCGCTGGCGTTCACTGCAGCGAGCAACAATTTCGAACTGGCCATTGCCGTGGCCATCGCCACCTTCGGCCTTGCCTCGCCGGTCGCGTTTGCCACCGTCATCGGGCCCTTGGTGGAAGTGCCGGTACTGATCTCCCTGGTGGGCGTGGCCTTGTGGCTCAAGCGCCGCTGGTTCGATCAGCCATCTGGCGCCTTGACTCAGGAGTAAATCATGACCGAACACCATATCCCGAATATCGACAACGATCTGGTCGACCTGCCGACAGCAGACAAACTGGCAGTCGAGCAAAAGTCCACCCATAACCCTCGCATCCTGCTGCTGTACGGATCGACCCGCGAACGCTCGTTCAGCCGCCTGCTGACGGAAGAAGCGGCACGCCTGCTGGAGCACTTCGGTGCCGAGACGCGGATCTTCAATCCGACCGGGCTGCCACTAGCGGATGACGTGCCCGATGACCACCCCATAGTCAAGGAGCTGCGCGACCTGGTGCTGTGGTCGGAAGGCATGGTCTGGTGCTCGCCAGAGCGCCACGGCGCGATGACTGGCGTGTTCAAGTCGCAGATCGACTGGATTCCACTGAGCATGGGCGCCGTGCGCCCCACTCAAGGCAAAACCCTCGCGGTGATGCAGGTCTGCGGCGGCTCGCAGTCTTTCAACGTGGTCAACCAGCTGCGCGTCCTCGGCCGCTGGATGCGCATGTTCACCATCCCTAACCAGTCGTCCGTGCCGAAGGCCTATCTGGAATTCGACGAGGCGGGTCGCATGAAACCCTCTTCGTACTACGACCGTGTTGTCGACGTAATGGAGGAGCTGGTGAAGTTCACCCTGCTGCTTCGTGATCGCTCCGACTACCTGGTCGATCGCTACTCCGAACGTAAAGAGTCGGCTGAAGAACTATCCAAGCGTGTCAATCAACGATCCATTTGAGGCTTTGTGAGCATGCAATTGCACCCGTATTCAGTGTTGGCTAATTCCGAACTGGTCGGCCAGCTGATCTTCACTCCGTGCCCAGGTACCAAGGAGACATCGGTATCTCAGGCTCTGGCAACGTTGCACGATGCCGGCGCAAGCGCGCTGGTAACCCTGATGCCGAGTGAAGAACTGCTGCAGAACGAGATCGATCTGCTTCCCGAGGAGTGCCAACTGCTGGGCCTCGAATGGTTCCACCTGCCGGTCGAGGATGACGAAGCGCCCGGTGAGCCGTTTGCGGCCGCCTGGAAGGCTCACCGGGAACGCCTGAAAGAGCTGGTGATGACCGGTAAGACGATCGCCATTCACTGCAAGGGCGGCTCTGGCCGCACCGGCCTGTTTGCCGCCCGCCTGATGATCGAGTGCGGCATCCCTGTGCAGGAAGCTGTTTCCCAGGTCCAGGCCCTGCGTCCACGTGCGATCCAGAACCCTGCGCACGTTGGGTATATCAACCAGTTCAGCGACACCCTCTGACCTTTCGCTAATCGCGATTCGAGAACAAGAACATGGCTATCAAAGTAGGTATCAATGGGTTTGGCCGTATTGGTCGCTTGGCGCTTCGCGCCTCCTGGGACTGGCCGGAATTCGAGTTTGTGCAGATCAATGACCCGGCCGGTGACGCCGAGACCCATGCCCATCTGATCAACTTCGATTCGATCCACGGACGCTGGCACCGTGAAGCCCGCGCAGAGGGCGACGCGGTAGTGATCGAGGGCAAGCGCATCAAGGTCACCGCCAACAAGACCATCGCGGACACCGACTGGTCGGGCTGCGACTTGGTCATCGAGGCCAGCGGCAAGATGAAGTCGGTAGCCGTACTCCAGGCCTACCTGGATCAAGGCGTCAAACGTGTGGTCGTCTGCGCTCCAGTGAAGGAGAAAGGCGCACTGAACGTGGTGATGGGCGTCAACCAGCACCTATTCGACCCGGCGCAGCATCGTATCGTCACCGCCGCTTCCTGCACCACTAACTGCCTGGCCCCGGTGGTCAAGGTGATTCACGAGAACCTGGGCATACGCCACGGCTCGATCACCACCATTCACGACCTCACCAATACCCAGAGCATTCTGGATACACCGCACAAGGACCTGCGTCGCGCCCGAGCCTCGGGCATGAGCCTGATCCCGACCACCACGGGATCTGCCACCGCAATCGCCGAGATCTTCCCCGAGCTACGCGGCAAGCTGAATGGTCACGCCGTACGTGTACCACTGGCCAACGCCTCGCTGACCGACTGCGTGTTCGAAGTGGAACGTGAGACAACGGCTGAAGAGGTCAACGCGCTGCTGAAAGCCGCAACCGAAGGACCGCTGAAGGACATCCTGGGCTACGAAGAACGCCCCTTGGTGTCCATCGACTACCGCACCGATCCGCGGTCCTCGATCATCGATGCGCTGTCCACCCTCGTAGTCAACGGTACCCAAGTGAAGATCTACGCCTGGTACGACAACGAGTGGGGCTACGCCAACCGTGCGGTTGAACTAGCACGCCTGGTCGGCGCAGCGGAGTAAATGGCGATCATGAAGGCGTTGTCAGCCCTGTCTGCGGAAGTGCGTCAGTACCTGCTGGTTACCGGCAATTACTGGGCCTTCACCCTTACCGACGGCGCTTTGCGCATGCTGGTGGTACTGCACTTCCATTCGCTGGGCTACACGCCGCTGCAGATCGCGGCGCTGTTCCTGTTCTACGAAGTGTTCGGCGTGATCACCAACCCCGTGGGCGGCTACCTCGGCGCCCGCCTGGGGCTCAACCGCACCATGAACATCGGTCTTGGCATGCAGGTTGTCGCCCTGCTGATGCTCACGGTACCAGCAGCCTCGCTAACGGTGCCGTGGGTGATGGCCGCCCAGGCGCTCTCCGGCATCGCCAAGGACCTGAACAAGATGAGCGCCAAGAGCTCCATCAAGCTCCTGGTACCGGACAGCCAGCAAGGCACCCTCTACAAATGGGTGGCCATCCTAACGGGCTCGAAAAACGCCCTCAAAGGTGTGGGTTTCTTCCTCGGGGGAGCATTGCTAGCGCTGCTCGGTTTCACCCTGGCGGTGCTGGCCATGGCAGCAGCCTTGGCCCTCATTTGGATCTGCAGCTTGATCCTGCTGAAAAAGGACTTGGGCAAAGCCAAGGCCAAACCGAAGTTCCGCGACATGCTGTCCAAGAGCCGGGCGATCAACATTCTCTCGGCCGCACGGCTGTTTTTGTTCGGTGCGCGGGATGTCTGGTTTGTTGTGGCACTGCCGGTGTACCTGAGCTCTACGTTTGGCTGGGACTTCTGGCTGGTCGGCGGTTTCTTGGCCGCGTGGGTCATCGGCTACGGCATCGTCCAGTCGTTTGCTCCACATATCACCGGTAAGAAGCGCGGACATGTCCCCGATGGTCGAGCAGCCTTCATCTGGGCAATCGCCCTGGCCGGGCTGCCTGCGCTCATTGCCGTGGGCCTGGCGGCAGGCTGGTCAGCGCAGGTAGTCTTGCTCGGCGGGTTGATGCTGTTCGGCGTGCTGTTCGCCGTGAACTCATCGCTGCACAGCTACCTGATCGTCAGTTACGCCAAGGAAGACGGCGTGTCCTTGGATGTGGGCTTCTACTACATGTCCAACGCCCTCGGGCGCTTGGTCGGCACGCTGCTGTCAGGTTGGGTATTCCAAGCCTATGGGTTGGAAGCTTGTTTGTGGGTCTCCAGCATCCTCGTATTGGCTGCCGCGCTCATCTCGATCGCACTGCCCAGGCACAGCGAAATGGCACAGCAGACGCACTGATCCGTGAGGAAATGCGGAGGCCATCAGGCCTCCGCTTTCACCACAAACTGCTCGATCTCAGTTGCACTACTGCGGGCAGTGCGGGTCACCCCGATCAAGGTTGCTGATGCAGAACCTGTCCACTCGCCATAGCCCACCAACCAAAGTCTCGGCTCACTCACAGATCGGGTCCCTTCGACCTCTACACGTCCTTGCTCAGTAACAACCCCAAGGCTGGCGAGGTGTCCCAAGGCGGGTTTGAACCCGGTGCACCAGATCACTGTATCCACTGCGGTTTCCGAGCCGTCTGCCCAGACCACGCCGTTAGGGGTGAAACGAACGAAGGGTCTCACCGCGTGCAGAACGTCTCGCTCACGCGCCTCCACCACAGGCGGGACCATTACCACATCGCCCAACCCGCCGACCGGCTGCTCAATTACACGCCCCTCCACCTGCGCTTTCCAGCGCTCTGTGGCCCGCTCGAACAGCACTCGGCCATCTACATCATCAGGTAGGAAAACTGGATCGGTAGGGGTTACCCAGGTCGCAGCAGCTACTTTGGAAACCTCTGCGAGAATCTGAGCGCCGGAGTTGCCGCCGCCGACGACTAGCACGCGCTTGCCCGAGAAGGCCTGCGGTTCAACGTAGTGAGCCGAATGCAGCTGCTGGCCACGGAACAGCTCAGCGTCGGGGTAGGCAGGTATGTTCGGATTGCTCCAAGTGCCTGTGGCACTGACCACAGCTTTGGCATCCCAATGGCCAGACACTGAATGGACACGTAACGCGCCCGCTACGCGCTCGACTGAGGTGACACGTACCGGCCGTTTAATCGGAAACTGATAGCGCGCCTCATACTGGGTGAGGTAGTCGATGACATGTTCGCGAGACGGATAGCCATCCTGAGCAGGCGGCATCATCCAACCGGGAATGGAGCTCCAGGTGGCTGGCGAGAACAGCCGCAGCGAATCCCAGCCGTGTCGCCAAGCCCCGCCGGCGCCCTGCTCGGCATCGAGGATGATGAGCGAGAGATCTGTCCGGCGCAGGAAGTACGCCGTTGCCAGGGCGGCTTGTCCTCCGCCAATGATGACTACATCCCACAAGCGCTCTGCATGGGCTTTCATTTCACTCCCTCCGGCCATGGTCAGGCCCCATTTTCTCAGGTGCTGCGGTAAGTGACTTGATGTAGGTCGTCTGAAGCCAGAGTCTGACAAAGAGCTGGACGTACTAGCAGGGGAGTATGTACTGCTTGTCGACCGAGCAACATGTTATGCTGACCGAACGCCTGGCCACCGATACCTTTCTGCGACTAGCCGTGGATGGCTTTCTCCGGCCTATCTCCAATTGATATGCGTATGCTCTCCAAAAGCGAGGAACTCTATACTCAAACTAGGAGTCAAAATGCCATTACAGCGCGCTGTGGTGCGTCAGGTAACAGTCATCTCTTGAAGGGAGGCTGGTTGAGGCCTAGCGCGTCAACGTATGGTGCTCGCTCCGTCATGGTCGTCATTGGCACCCCGGTGCTGCTTGCCACTGCTAGCTCAAGAGCCAAACACATGAAATCGGAACACGAAATGCTCGGACTCCTCCTGATCGTCGAGGACGAGCCAATTCTGCGATCAATGATTGTTGAGGTACTGCAGGATTCGGGCTTTCTACTTCTCGCCGTAGCTACAGCAGACTAAGGTTTGGAGATACTCAAACGAACACCAGTGACCATGCTCATTACTGATGTAGAAACGCCCGGACAAATGAATGGCTGGGAACTTGCTCAGATCGCTAGCCAGCAGGATCCCAAAACCTCGATAGTCATTTCTAGCGGATGCGTCAGACATGAAACGGACCTCATACCCGAAGGCGCTCAGTTCCTCGCGAAGCCATGGTCAATTGACCTACTCCTGAACCTAGTGACCGAACACCGGCAGCTCCTTTTGCAAAAATCAACCTCGGGAGAGCATGGGGACTCATAGCCGCATTCCCATAGGCCAACCATGCCAACGTGTCGAGCGAAGGCAAAACGGCTAGAGAGACTGCTGGACATCATCTTGAAGTGCCCGTTGCCAAGGTACCGGTAAGGTGCATACACAATATCAAAGCCTTGACGGCTCCACCTCAAGCACGGTCAGAAAGAAAGCCCCACATCATCCTGCGTCATTTCTTGTGATAGTGATACTTCGAGGCACTAAGCGTCATTGATTCGTCTCGATGACTCATATTGATGCTTTTCAATCTTGGGACTAAGACTAAGGTATATGCTTGGAGAGACACGCGCCATGCAAAAGAGATTTGTTATCGTTCCGGCTGTGCCGATCGACAAAGAATGCTTCCAATCTGGTTCTCGATACTATGCCGCTACCGTATCAGGCGGATTCGACATTTACGACAATCAGGAAAAATTACGATTGAAGCCAAGCTACTCCACGAGGTCGCTCGCAGAAGCCACCTGTGAGGAGTTGAACGGGGAATGCGGCAATCCAGACGAACTTTTTCCATTCTTGCGGGTGGACTGCTCTCCCAATGAATAGTGATGTGGGCTGGCGACTGTGGGCGCTCACAACATAGTTTGACACAAGCAGACAGGAGTCCGATCTTGTTCATTACGGAGTACGATATTCGGTGAAGCCACCCTCGAGCCGACCTCTATGAGTCAGCCATTACGTATGACAGTGAAATGCTAGGACCCTGGGGACACGGCTAAGGAGATTTCATCGTCGAGCTACCTCCGGAAGTCCTGAGGTAGCTCGGTGTCACAGTTGGTGACCAGAGCATCGAACTCATCGCTGGCGTAATTGTCCTGAAGCCAGTCTATATAGCTACTCCTGAGTAGCTGCTGGCTCTTGCTGACTGATTTCACTGAGTGGGGTCTGGGCACGAACCTCTATCATTTCGATCAGCTCCAAATGCTTGGGGAACTCACGCTTCAGCCAATCGCTGGGCACAAAGTGATGATCTAGGTGCACCGCCGTGCTCTGTCCGTCATCGCAAGCACAGAGCATTACGTTCATCTCCGTCTCATCACCCGCCATTGCTGCAGGTACAAATATAGTACCGCTGTCACTGACGCCAAACGACCGGCGCCACTCGGGAAAGCGCTTGCCGTCTGGGTTGGAAACCGCGAACCAATTGATCTTGTTCATTTGTCATTCTCGAATGGAATCAGAGTGGAGTACGGAAGCTCTTCGTCTTCGACCGCAGCAAACACCTGATCCAGCACTGCAGTTGGGGCATCAAAAGCTCCAAGGATCACGTATAGCTCGCACATGAGGTTAGCCTTGGCCTGCCGGTCAAAGCCAGCATCACCGGCTACCTTTTCAGCCGAGTCGAATGGCTGGCTTACTGACGTTTCTGCGATCAAGTAGCGAGCACCGCAGTCACACAGCAACGGGTGGTTTGATCGAGGGGCAGTGCTCGCAGGAGCGGAGGAGAGAGGCCTCACCGGCTCCTGCGACAGTTTTAATTCTCTAAATCCAACGATGCAAGAGCGCCCACACGGGTTACCCATCCCAAAAAGATACCATCATAATTTTTTTGGGGGTTTTGCACGGTACATTGCTGCGATTTTTCTGTGGCTGAACCTTTGCTGTGACAACCTTTATTGTTGTGACAACCTTTATTAAACGAAAACCCCCGAGAATTTTTGAAAAGCTATGCTTTGTGACAACCTTTATTTTCTCTTCCCCAGGATCAATCTCCCCGCTAGGCCGCGAATTTCAAGAGGTTTTGGGACAAAGTTTATTAATCAGCAACATTATGGTTTCGTTGAATTAAAACAGTCGTCGGGCAATTAAAACTATCGCCGGTAGAGGAGAAGCGCTCGCTTCTCCTCATCGAGCGCTTTTACGAGCCTCCCCCGCTTCCCCCAACCTCGTACTGACGTTTTTGCCCCTCCCAATTCAGCCTGATGAAACGCTTCCTTCATACGTGAGAAGCAATCTGTGGCTCTCCTGGGCCGAGCCCAAGGCAGAGATCTTCGAAGTACGATAGCCAGTAAGTTGATGGACGATGCCAATGGGTATAGCCCATGCCTGATAGCTGACATGGGCGCCGGCAAGGCGGGCTGCTAACGCCTAGTAAGCTGAATAGCAGTGAAGCACGCTGCGCCGATTACTGGATCAGCGGCACGCCACTCAGCGCTTGCAACTGCTCGAAGTCAATTTCCGCACAGATCTCGACCACGCGCAGCCCATCTGAGGTCACCTCCAGCACGGCCATATCGGTGTAGATGCGGCTGACGCAACCGAAGCCGGTCGGCGGGTAAGTGCACTCGGGCACCAGCTTGCTTTCGCCTGACTTGGTCAGGTGGTTCATCATCACGAACACCTGGCGGGCACCAGTGGCTAGGTCCATCGCGCCGCCCACGGCCGGAATGGAACCCTCGGCGCCGGTGTGCCAGTTGGCCAGGTCGCCCTTGACCGACACCTGGAAGGCGCCTAATACAGCGATGTCCAGATGGCCGCCGCGCATCATCGAGAACGAGTCAGCGTGGTGGAAGAAAGCGCCACCGGGGAGCATGGTCACGTGCTCCTTACTGGCGTTGATCAGGTCATCGTCTTCCTCGTCCGGCGCCGGGCTCGGGCCCATGCCCAGCAGGCCGTTTTCGCTGTGCAGGAACACTTCTTTGTCACCCAGGAAATTGGCCACCAAGGTCGGTGCGCCGATGCCCAGGTTGACGTAGGCGCCTTCCTGAATGTCTGCGGCCACGCGCTGGGCCATTTCGGTGCGGGAGAGCTTTTTGGTGATGGACATGGCAGACCTCAGGCAGCGTTGATGATCGAAGAAGCGGCAGCACCGGAAACGGCGACCACGCGCTGGACGAAAATACCCGGAGTGATGATGTGTTCCTGGTCCAGTTCACCGAGCTCGACGATCTGGTCGACCTGGGCGATAGCGGTCTTGGCGGCCATGGCCATGATCGGGCCGAAGTTGCGCGCGGCCTTGCGGTACACCAGGTTGCCCCAACGGTCACCCTTGTGCGCCTTGATCAGTGCGAAGTCGGCGTGCAGGGGCATTTCCAGTACATACATCCGGCCGTCGATCTCCCGGGTTTCCTTGCCTTCGGCCAGCAGGGTGCCGTAGCCCGTCGGCGAGAAGAACGCACCGATGCCCGACCCCGCGGCGCGGATACGCTCGGCCAGGTTGCCCTGCGGGACCACTTCAAGCTCGATCTTGCCGGCGCGGTACAGTTCGTCGAACACGTAGGAGTCGGACTGGCGCGGGAACGAGCAGACCACCTTGCGCACGCAGCCCGTCTTGAGCAGGGCGGCCAGACCAATCTCGCCGTTGCCGGCGTTGTTGCTGATGATGGTCAGGTCGCGGGCACCAGTGGCGATCAGCCCGTCGATGAGCTCGGACGGCATGCCTGCCGTACCAAAGCCACCGACCATGATGGTCGAACCGTCGATGATGCCTTCTACCGCGCTGGCGATGGACTCAAACGTTTTATTGATCACAGCGAGCTCCTGGTTATTCCTGGAGTTGGATTGGTCTGATCAGCCGCTGAGCAGTGCGGGGAATGGTGGGCCACTCAGCGATTGGCGTTGTTTTGCTGATGTGGCTCTAGCGTGCCGCAAGACTGGGCAACAGTAGAGGGGGGAAAGTGGAATTTGTGCGTTTATCGAACATTTGTGCGATGTTCGGTCATTCTCGCTGCCGCGCTTTTAGGTTGTCGCTCCAACGGGGTACCTCCTGAAAGTAGCTCAGAGGAGGTCAATGAAGAACGACAGCTTGGGAAACAGATTCAAGCTGTCCTGGGATATACGTCGTAAGTATCCGCTGGCGGCGTCTGATACTCCTCCAGCACCTCCGCCCACCGCCCACCGCGCAGGTGCTAGGCAAGATCGCCCTCTAAGCGAGAACCGGGCCGACGTACAACTTAAATCGCTTTAAAGGTTACAGGCTGGAATTGATGCTTCCGCTTGCTTGTAGTGCTCGCCCGATATTCTTCGCCGCCGCAATGGTCACGGACAGCGCTCGACGTTCAAGTTCCTCCGTGGTGCACCGCACTGCCGGCGCCGCAATGCTGATGGCGCCAACTGGGTAGCCGTCGATATCCAGGACCGGAACGGCGAGGATGCGCAGGCCCTCGGCGAACAGCGATTCCGTGATGATGTACCCATCCTTACGGATCTGCTCCAACACCTCGGACAACGGCCGTGAGAGAGATTTGCTCATGAAGGACGTGGACGAGGAAAGCTCTTTGATGCGCTCAACTTCGTGATCAGGAAGGAACGCGAGGATTGATTGGCCAATCGCTGTCTGGCAAGCCGGCACCGTTGTGCCAATGCGAATATCCACTCCAAGCCGAGTGATACCAGCCCTGACACGTTCCAGGTAGAGGACGTCTGCGCCTTGCAACACGGCGAAGCTTGCGGCTTCACTGGTTTCACTGACCAGCCCCCTGAGCACTGGGCGAACCAGACTGCGCAAGTCCGTGTGAGCAATGGCGTGGAAGCCCAAGTTGAGGATTTTGAGCGTGAGGGAGAATCGCTTGCTCTCAGGAATTCGAGAAACATAGCCGAGGTCCACCAGCGTATTCAGCATGCGATAGGTTGTGCCTGGGTCGAGCTCGGCCTTGGCAGCAATCTGGCTCAGGGTCAGCTCATCGCTTTCCGCTGTGAAGGCCTCCAAGACTCGAAATCCTTTGGCAAGAGACTGCACAGTGCTGCGCTGGTTTTTATCTTCTTCAGCAGCGGTCGTTTCGCTTTTTGTTGAGGTTCTAGGAGCCATGCGCGATATCTACCTGGTGTAATTCTTGTTTTCGGAATGCGAAAAAATTCGTTCAAAAAGAATAGCATCAGGCGTTGCCTCATCCCACCTTAGATTTCTGCCGCTGACCTAGTTTTCAGGGAGCGAAATGATGGCTTCCAGCCCTCCATTGTGGTTGATGAGGGTGATCTCGCCGCCATGCTGACGGGCTATGGAGCGTACGATGGAGAGGCCCAGACCGACGCCGCCAGTATTACGGTTTCTGGAGTGTTCCAAGCGATAGAACGGGGTAAAAACGGCTTCAAGCTCTGAATCAGGGATGCCATTTCCCCTGTCCGCCACCGAAATGTGAACGTGCTTATCCGCACTGTAGACGCGGACGTCCGCACACTCGCCGTACCTCACAGCATTCTCGATGAGATTACGGATAGCTCGCCGCAGAGCGTCAGGCCGGCATTCCAAAATGACTTTTGAGTTGCAGGAGAACGACACGGCCATTCCCAAGGTGACCAAGTCTTCACACAAGCTTTCGACCAGTGTCCCGATGTCCATGGTCCTGGTTGGCTCGGTCACAGCATTGTCACGTCCGTACCCGATTGCGGCTTCAGTGATAGCCGTAATCTCATCCAGGGTCGCAAGCATCTTGCGCTGTACTTCAGGATCCTGAATGAACTCAACGCGCAGCCTGAGCGAGGTCAACGGAGTTCGAAGGTCGTGGCCCACCGCGGCGAGCATGCGCGTACGATCATCGACAAAGCGCTGAATTCTGCGTTGCATCTGGTTGAAGGCCTTGGCGGTGCGACGGATATCTTCAGGCCCGTGCTCGCGCAACTCCGTGCCTGAATGGCCTCGGCCCAATCGCTGGGCAGCGAGAGCTAAATCTCGCAGTGGTTGGCTGATGCCCCGAGCGATCAACACGGCAATCAAGGTTAGGGCTAGAGCGGTGATACCTAGGGATACCAATGCTCGACGACTAAACGGAGAGTCCGTGACCGGCTTAGCATAAGCGGCATGTAACCAGGTGCCATTATTCAGCGGTGTGGCCACCCCCATTACATTGAGCTGAGGCAAGTAGATGAACCTAGCCGTCCGGGTGGAGGGCCACAGCGCTTCACCCGGCACAGACCAAGCCGCTGTCGCATCAATCGTTGCCGGTGGAACCTCATCTTCGCTTCGAAACTGTATGGAGAGCGTTCCCTGAGGCTTCCCATGACTCAACGGTTCAAGAAGATGCCGACGAGCGAACTTCCACCACTCTGAAGGCTGGCTTGGTGAGGCTGGAAACAGCCAGAATCGCTCGTAAGCGGTGCTGCTGACTTGAAGCGTCATCTGCCGCTCGTCCACGGGCATTCGGTCCAGGAGTGAGGCAAGGGATGAGGTCCGACTCAGAAAATCAGACTTCGCCACTTCCCTAAGCGCACCCGCGCGCTCGTCCCAAAAAATGCTGAGGGTCAGCGCTTGAGAGACAATCAGCGCCAATAGCATAAGCCCAATGAATCTTGCGGCTAAATTGGGGTTTCTTAGTTTCATGATGAATTGGAAACCAGGTGCACAAACGCGTAGCCGCCGCCCCAATGGGTTCTGATATAAATCGGGTTTTTCGGGTCTGGCTCAATCTTTCTACGAAGCCGGCTGATTTGGTTATCGATACTCCGGTCAAAGGGTTCGCTTGCACGACCGGAGACCTTGTTTAGAAGTTCATCGCGCGTCACTATTTCACCTGGTTTTTCTAGTAATGCAGCCAGCAATCTGAATTCGGTACCACTCAATGATACCGATACGCCATCTGCACCTAATAATTCCCGTAGTTTGCAGTTCAACACCCATTCGCCGAAGCGGATCGACCCCTCCAGCATGCTGGAAGCACCTTCGCTTGCTGGCGTGGCCCGACGGAGCAGGGCTTTGACTCGAGCCAACAATTCACGGGGGTTGAAGGGCTTCTTGAGATAGTCGTCGCCTCCCATCTCAAGTCCGAGAATTACGTCCAGGTCTTCTGTGCGGGCACTAAGAAAAAGAACGGGAGTATTAGAACGAGAGCGGATGTGCCTGCACAGGCTTAATCCGTCTTCGCCGGGCATCATGACATCAAGGATAATTAAGTCAGGCACATCCCTATCAAGCAGAGCCCTGAGTTCGTTGCCATCAGCTACAGCGGTTACGCGATAACCTTCTTGGGTCAGATATTGTGCAACCAGTTCTCGGATATCCGGATAGTCATCAACGATTGCAATGTGCTGACTGGAACTCATTTGTAAACCATCTGATGGAGTCGAATCCTTTCAGCCTAAGGTACAGATGGCATTTTGAAAAGGGCTGTACAACTGACCTGATACAAAGCTGATACATTTCTGACAGGTTTGTGAGATATCAGGTGCATAAAACACAAAAACCGTCCCACAAGGGACAAACTTTTCACGCACCTCGGGATTTAGCATTCAGGTTCGATCACAAAAACGAGAGCCTTGAGATGAGCCAGTTCAAACACGCTGTCCTCTTCTGTCTGGTTTACCTCGCAAGCGGCCTGTCGGCCGCCGCCAACGCGGGTCCTTCCCGCCACCTCGCCGATGATCTTGAACTACACAGCGTCCACGGTTTCGGTTTTGCCGATGGCTTTCTCGAGCAGCGCGCTGTCTGAAGCCAAGATTCGAGACCTGGCGCTCAGCAGTATTCGTCCTCAGCTCTCAAGCATCGAAGGCATGGTCAACCACCTGAAGCAGCAAAAATAGGACGAAAGCGACGCGCTCGGCGCAGCGCAACTTGCTACGACCCTGGCCACGCAGCGTAAAAATGAAGGTGCCATCAGCAATCTGCAGGGACTCATTGCGCAGCCCTTGGCCTCGCAGCTCGGCGCAAGCTGCAAAAGGTCAAGACCAACCAGATGATTCAAAGCGCCCGGTTGATCGGTGCGGTAGGCGATAGATGGGGCTCGTAGAGAGTCGCGGAGCTGGTCAAGAACAACTCATAAAATCTAATGGAATTTAAAAGGGGGCGGAGATGGCATAAAGGAATAAGAAATCAGTTGAAAGGCTAAAAAAAGGATGGGCCCTGACTATTGATGGTGATATTCTATTTGAAAAGAACAAAAAAATTTCGCAATCCGAAAAAAACAAAAGGTGCGAAGAAAGATGAAGCAAATTTTCAAACAACATGCCTGCTCCAAGCGTGCCGTCTACTCAGATCCAGGCATCTGCAGCAGCAATTTCAGTCTCTCCATGATTGGGTCATGTCCTTCGCGTGCTATGTCCAGTTCACATCTGAGGCAAGCTATCATCCGGACCCAAATCAAGAGCGTCTCCTTTATTCATGAAGCGCAGTGCTTCGGTACTTCGGGCATTGCCCGGCTTCGCGCCTCATCGCCGTTCTCAAACGACTCTTTCAATACACCATTCAAAAAGCTTCCTGGCGTTTTTCGCAGCAGTCGTGGACCGGGCTATGAAGTGGTCGTTCTCAAAAAACTGATTACATAGCGTGGTGACGCTGAACTGACACAATATCAGCTTCTAGATTAACTACGCCATTGCACTGTGTTTACCACGGCAAGCTTTTGCTCGCCCCGAAAAACGCAAAAATAATAAAAGGTAGTGCTATGTTGATGCAGCAAGTAGAGACTGACCCCTTGCCGGACAAGGTGAAAAGCCAAGCCAATATAAGTGCCAGGTTAGAGCGACTCCCAATCACTAAGCAGGTTTTTTGGGCTCGGAACATTATCGGTGCCGCAACATTCTTTGATGGCTATACCGTCATTGCTATCGCTTACGCAATGCCGGTGCTGGCCAAGGAGTGGAGCTTGAGCGGTGCGCAGATCGGCATGATCCTGTCGGCGGGCTATCTGGGCCAGTTGTTCGGGGCGCTGATCTTTGGCTGGCTCGCTGAAAAGCTCGGGCGTATGAAGGTACTGACCTTCACCATCCTCCTGTTCGTATCGATGGACGTTGCCTGTCTTTTTGCCTCTAGCGCAGCGATGATGATCGCGTTCCGGTTCATCCAAGGCATCGGTACGGGAGGAGAGGTACCTGTAGCCAGTGCTTATATCAACGAGCTAATCGGCTCGAAGAAACGAGGAAAATTCTTCCTCCTTTACGAGGTCATGTTCCTGTTGGGCTTGGTCGGAGCCGGCATCATTGGTTACTTCCTGGTACCTATCTACGGTTGGCAAGCCATGTTCGCAGTGGGGATCGTCCCGGCCATGCTGCTGATACCGCTGCGCTTCTTCTTGTTCGAATCGCCGCGTTGGTTGGCTTCCAAAGGCCGCTTGGACGAAGCTGATCGCATCGTCACTCGGTTGGAAAACAGCGCGCTAAAAGCGGGCAAAACGCTGCAGCCTCCAGTGGAAGTGCCACAGATCCAAACGGACAAAAACGGTTTGGGGTGGAAAGAGCTTTTCAAAGGCATGTACTTCAAGCGCTCGCTGGTGATCTGGGCGATGTGGTTTGGCGCCTACATGGTCGCCAATGGACTAATCACCTGGCTGCCAACCCTTTATCGCCAACACTTCAACTTGCCGCTTGAAACAAGCTTGGCTTATGGGTTTATGACTTCAGCCGGTGGTGTAGTTGCCGCAGTAATTTGTGCACTGCTTATTGACAAAGTCGGCCGTCGCCGCTGGTATATGGGGGCGCTCTTCCTGGCTGCCATCCCATTGGCGATCCTGGCAACTACTGGTGCAAGTGCGCCACTGAAAATTTTGGCCCTGGCAGGTTTGGGATACGCACTGGTACAAACTGTTACGTTTTCTCTCTATCTGTATTCGGCAGAGCTTTATCCAACTCGACTGCGCGCTCTGGGAACCGGCGTGGGAAGTGCTTGGTTGAGAATGGGTTCTGCACTTGGCCCGATCATTGTTGGCTTTACAGTTTCCGGTGCGGGTGTTCAGTATGTATTCGGAACTTTCGCAGTCGTACTGCTGATCACTGCAATCATCACAGCTTTGTTTGCAATTGAAACCAAAGGGCGAATTTTGGAAGAGCTTTCGCCTTAATCTTCAATTAAAAGTTTCAAACGGCGGTATCTGACCTAGCAGCAACTTCAGAACACATCAATGTGTGTTTTGCGCCCGCGCATGCGTTAGTTGCGAAAATTAACTAAACCAAAGGTAATAGAAATGAGCACTAAAAACACCATCGACCTGAAAGGCCTCGTTCCCGCTCCAGTGACTCCGTTCACCCGTGACGGTGAAGTTGACTACGCCGCTATCCAGAAACTGGGCGCGTGGCTGGGCAGCTACGAAGGCGTCAAGGGTCTGGTTGTTTTGGGTCATGCTGGTGAAGGCACCTTCCTGACCCAGGCCGAACAGGGCCGCGTCATCCAGGCTTTCAAAGAGTCGGTTGGTGGCCGTCTGCCAATCATCGCCGGCATCACCGGTGAAGGTACTCAAGTCGCCGCTGAAGAAGCCAAACGCGCTGTAGACAACGGTGCTGCTGCTGGTCTGGTGTACCCATCCCACGGCTGGCTGCGCTTCGGCTACCAGAAAGGCGCCGCCCAGGACCGCTACAAGGCCATCTATGAGGAAAGCGGTCTGCCGCTGATCCTCTTCCAGTACCCAGACGTGACCAAGGCCACCTACGACTTGGAGACCCAGCTGGAAATCGCCAAGCAGCCTGGCGTCTTCGCCATGAAGAACGGTGTACGTAACATGCGTCGTTGGGACACCGAGATCCCAGTAATCCGTCGTGAAGTGCCGGACCTGCAGATCCTGACCTGCCATGACGAATACCTGCTGCACACCATGTTCGACGTGGACGGTGCCCTGGTTGGCTACGGTGGCCTGACCCCTGAGCCGCTGATCGAGCTGATCGCTGCTGGTAAGCGTCGCGACTACCCAGCTGCTCGCGCCATCCACGACAAGCTGCTGCCGGTAACCCGCAACGTCTACCACCGCGGTTCCCACATGGAAGGCACCGTGGCCCTGAAACACGGCCTGGTTGCTCGTGGCATCCTGGATCACGCCACCGTGCGTTCGCCGCTGCTGCCTCTGGCCGAAGGCGCCGACAAGGAAATCGCTGACGCCCTGCGTAGCGCTGGCCTGGTCTGATCCCAAGCCAAGGCCAGCACTGAGCCAATTCGGTGCTGGCTTTCAGCTGAAATCCCGGCCAGGGCCCTGCGCATCAGGGTCTTGGCATCTTTCGATTCGGATTCTGCTTCACACACGAACAACGATCCGTTTTCCCGGAAGGACGGCATTCGCCCGCTCAACCGGTGATGACAGACCAACAAAGCCCTTCAATAAAAACAACAGGGGACAGGTCTTGAACATTCATGCAAATCGCAAAAGCCTCGTACTCGTCATTCCTACTCTGCTTCTGCCTATCAATGTTTGGGCTGAAGGGTTCGTGGAAGACACTAGCGCCACTCTGACCCTCAGAAACTTCTTTTTTGAACGCAATTTCACTGCGCCTGGTGTCACTCAGAGCCATGCCCGTGAGTGGACGCAGGGTTTTATCTTTGATCTCAAGTCAGGATTTACACAGGGCACCGTGGGCTTTGGCGTGGATGTCTTGGGTAAGTATGCAGTGAAGCTCGACGGAGGCGCAGGGGAGTATGGTGCGCTGCTGTTGCCCAAGGATGGCGATGGTGATCCAGCCGGAAGCTTCGGCAGGCTTGGGGTTGCATTAAAGGCAAAGCTGTCGAACACCGAGGTCAAGGTCGGCGAGTGGATGCCTAATTTCCCGATCGTCACCGCAGACGACTTCAGGGCTCTGCCGCAGACTTTCCGCGGCGCTCAGATCGCTTCGCAAGAGCTCAAGAACTGGTCGTTTTACGCAGGCGAGTTCACCAAGACCAGCCTTCGGAATGACTCCTCCATGGAGGACCTCTCATTCGGATCTGCGCAGTCAGACTCCTTCAAATTCTTGGGTGCTGACTACCGCTCTAGCTCCAAAAATACGACTGTCCGTCTCTGGTCGGGGGAGTTGGAAGACATCTACAAGCAGCACTACCTTGGGCTCATTCAGAAATGGCAGCTCAGCCAAACGGTATCGCTTACCTCAAACCTTGGCTATTTCTGGGGCAAGGATACGGGGGTTGCAAAGGCAGGCTCGTTGGATAACCAGACAGCTTCCGCTCTGTTCAGCCTCAACATCGCTCAGCACTCGATCAGTATCGGGCTGCAAAATGTTTCGGGTGACTCCGGGTGGATGCGCATCGGCGGGACCGGCGGCATTTACCTTGCGAACAACACCTTCAACCATGCCTTCGACAATCCTCGCGAAAGATCCTGGCAAGTTCGCTATGACCTCAATTTCGTTGGCTACGGGATACCTGGTCTGACTCTCATGACGCGGTATGTGCATGGCGATAACGTGGAATTGAGAAACGTCAAAGACGGTTCGGAATGGGTACGAGAGTCAGAGCTAGGTTACGTGTTTCAGAGCGGCAAGCTGAGGGATCTAGCCGTGCGATGGCGAAACTCCAGCGTCAGACGAAATTTCAACGCCAGTGATTACGATGAGAACCGCCTTATCGTCAGTTACCCGCTCAACATTTTCTAGAGGACCGAATCTCATCATGCAATTGCACGAAGCTACTGAAGTCATTGAGGTGCTTGGCCAGGCGTCGGCCAACGAGTTGCTCAAGGATGGGTGGACCCTGCTCGCAATAGTCCCGAGCGCACAATCCACCCCTTGGTACATCCTCGGCAAGCGTTCCTAGCTGGTAGCAGCTTGACTGGCATGCTGTGCTTGCGCTTCTGCGCCGATGACTCGAACTCGCGAAATTGGGTTGAAGCGGTCACTTCATTGTGCCGCTCTCGGCCCTACGTTGCTCGGATGTCCCTTGCCGTTCAGGAGTGCAGTGCTCTTTCAGCGTTTCTCGCACGCACAACTGACAATTCTGCTTTCTACGCTGCTCGCACAGCGGCTGACGGAGTGTCCAAGATCAATGAGATGGCGTGTCTTCGGGGCAACCCTTGGTATCGTTTGTTTCGTATTGACCATCGGGTGGAAACGGCGAGGGAGAACGCATTCGAAATCGCCTTGGTCGCTGATGTTGAGTTATCAATAGCCTATTAGATTCAGGGCACGCAGTAATGCGATCTGTTGCAAAATTGCTTAACTGACCTTCATCGGGCTTATGAAGGTGAGGATTAGTACCGATAGCTTGCCTGCACTAAAAATATATTCGCACTGTTCTCGTAATTTGCACTGTATTCAGGTTGAAGGCCAGAGTTGTTCGCTTGGTTTACCGAGGCTTTGGATTCCCAGAGATAGCCATAAGCAAAGTCTATCGTCAGATCGGGGCTCGGCAAATAAGCGCCACCCAGGGCCACGACTTGGCGGTTACCAACCGGAACGCGCACGCTACGATCGGCATTGCTGATTGGCGACGGATCGTAGGCGTAGCCTGCACGCAGCAACCATTGTTGGTTCAATTGAAAGGATGTACCAACGGCGGTGGACCATGTGTCGTGCCAGTTCAATGGTTCGTCCACACGCTCCAGGCCCGCACTCTGGCCAAGGGCGGAAACATCGCTGTTGATTGCCTCGATCTTTTTCAGTCGACTCCAACGCTTCCAAGTGGTTCCCAGGTAGCCCGTCCAGCGACTATTGAAATGATGGGTGATAGAGGTGTCCACGGATTCGGGCATCGTGATGTCTATCTTGTTGTCATACTTTCCGTCCAGCGGGATAACGCTCGGAGAGCCGGAAACCTCGGTATGCCCTTTTAGGTGATAGCTCACCTTAGAGTGATAGTTAATCCCCCAACTTGTTGCATCACTCAAGTCAACCAAGAGGCCGACGTTGTAGCCAATTGCCGTGTCATCGCCTTTGAGAGTGATCTGTGTGTCCTGGCCGTTGTTCAGGGCCCCGCTGGCCAGGTAATTCTGAAGTTCTGCATCGAAATGGTTTATGGTCGGCCCGCCACCAATGGACACGTAATCATTGATCCGATAGGCAATGGTGGGCTGCAGGGTGACCTCCTTGGTCGAGCTATAGGAACCTTGGTAGCGCCCCTGAAAAGTGCTCTCGTATTCGTTGATCAGACCACTCGGAGCATAGAGGCCCAGACCAATCGAAATACGATCATCAAGCGGCGTCGACATATAGGCGAAGGGCAGGATCGTCAAAGGTACCGAGTCCCCCTTATTCGTTCCTGCGACACTGCTCTGCGCATCACTAATGTCGTCGCTCCCCGAGATTATCGCCGCCCCGCCGGAAATCTCGGTACGTTTCAACTTGGTCAAGCCAGCAGGATTTCCGTAGATGGTGCTGGCGTCCAGTGCGGAAGACGACCTTCCCGCATAGGCAGTTCCCGCGCTGCTGGCACTTTGTTCGTTAAGAGCAATGCCATTGGCACCTGCAATTGTAGAGGCACTGAGCAGTGCCATTACACTGGTGTACTTAACCAACGCAGCACACTTTCGCTGAGCGGAGAGACACGGGATTTCACGGCCGTTGATTTTCATTTTCCACCTCTCGTTTATTGTTTTTGTTGATTGCACGCAGGCAAGGCTTTGCCTTCCTGTGCACTTTTGAGTGCCGGTTGGAGTTGATCGAAGTGGTGTAAAAGAACCTGAAGAAACCTTGCCAGGGCAAGACTGCTGGACTTATAAATGCGAGCCAGGGACTCAATTAAGCCATTCGACTTGGAAGCTATAGCGCAAGAGCGGCGCCACTATTTCCTGGTTAGTTCCGGCCCGGATGCGGGCGAAATGCCCGCGACCAGAAGTGGTCATTCGTTCAGGCTGCGACCATGACCTAAGGAAGCGTTGACTTCATCGCTTAGTCTTACCGCTTCGGCGACTTTTCCAGCGTCGAAACCGATCCACTCGATAAGCCGGCGCAGCAAGCCTGGCGCTTTCGCCACCAGCATCTGGCTGCGTGGCACCGTCACCAAGTCATGCCGCTGCTCGATGCAATCCACCAGGGCGGCCACCACCTGCTCCAACGCGACGAACTGCCAGATCCCCTGATGGTTATTCCAGACCAGGGTGGAGGACGGCCCATCAACGATCGCCTCCATCATCGGCGTTTGGAAGAAGGTCGGGTGGAACGAGCCGACGCTCACACCGTGCTGACGAAGCTCCAGGCGCAAGCTGTCACACAGGGCCCAGACTCCTGCCTTGCTGGCGGTGTAGGCCGTGTTCAGCGGCGAATGAACGAAAGCCGCCATAGACGAGATGGCCAGTAGATAACCCTGGCGTGCCTTCACGTGGGGCAGTGAAGCGCGGAAGGTGCGCGCCACGCCGTTGAGGTTGATATCGATTACCCGGTCAAACGTGGCGGGATCAATATGCTCTAGGGCTACCACCGAGCTGACGCCAGCGCCGGCGACCACAACATCAATTCCGCCGAAATGCTGCGCGGCCTCTTTTAACGCCGTTTCCAGACTCTCAATTGAGCGCACATTGGCCACCCAACCGACAGCGACATTAGGCCCGCCCAGGGTGACAGCCATGGCATTCAGGCTATCCAGATCGAGATCCAGCAAGACCAGCTTAGCGCCTTTGTCGCGAAGGGCCTGCGCGGCGGCTCTGCCGAGACCTCCCGTGGCACCAGTGATAGCGATGACGCGGTCGTTTAATGAGTAGCTCTTCATGGGTGAACCTTAAGCAAGTAGTGGGGCATCAACTTGGGCTCTGGGTGCGAACGGTTTCTTCTTCCAATTGGTGGAGCAACCGTTGCAGGTGGGCATCGCGTGTCAGATGCCAGTCTGTGAAGACGTTGAACAGGCCGCGCAACAGTGAGATGGGCGCCCAGCGAGCCGGCACAACGATGCGCGGCTGGCGCTTTTGTAGACCGCGCACCACGCCACGTGCCACCTGTTCCGGTGCAATCGCCCGATGCAGGAAGGCCGGCAATAGGGTCTCGTTCATCTGGGTGGCGATGGCGTTGCCACCGAAAGCGACCTTGGCGATGGCGGTCGCCGTCCAGCCGGGATAGAGCACGCTGGCGCTGGCGCCGGTCGCACTTAACTCGGCGCGCAGCGAGCGGGCCAGCGACTCCACCGCTGCCTTGCTCGCGGCATAGGGCGCGTTGGCCATGCCGTTCAAGTAGGCATAGGTCGACGACGTGACCAGCACTTGACCCCGATTGCGCACGACCTCCGGCAGTGCGGCGCGCATCGCGTGCCACACCCCGAACAGATCCACCTCAATGATGCGACGGAACTCCGCTTCGTCGCAGGTGCGTAGGGTCGCCGGTACGCCTCGCCAGGAGATGCCGGCATTGGCGAAGGCCACATCGAGACGGCCGAAACGCTCGACTGCTTGGCGTATCACTGCCTTTGCCGCCTCGGCGTCGGTGACGTCGAACGCCAGCGGCAACACGCGTTGGCTGTTGAACTCCTGAGCCAACTTGTCCACCGCCTCCTGCGAGGTATCGGTCAGCACTAGGCTGGCACCCTGCACATACAGTTCGCGTGCACTGGCGGCGCCGATGCCGCCAGCCGCGCCGGTGATCAGAACCACTTTGCCTTGAAGGTCGTACATATTCTTATCTCTTCGTTGGCGTGCTTGGCACGTTGCGCTTGAGGAAGTCGAGTTGATCGCCCACCACCTGCTCGAAGGCTTCGCCTACATAAATATCGAAATGCCCATGGGCATAGCGATGGATCTCATGACGTGGCGCGCGCCTGGCGTGACGCAGCGTCTGCTTCGCCGGTGCCACGCTGTCGGGATCGCACACGCAAAACAGCACGGGGGCCTGGATACGAGGTGTACTGCGCCCGGGGTAGTAGCGAATGATGTCCAGGGCAAAGCGCGCGGCGGCCTCTTTGCGGATGTGCGCACCTGACGGGATCAGCCCGTTATAGCCACTCCAGGCATCCGGCGAAGTCATGAATGCCGTATCGCCAGGTTGACCGGCGAGCGGAACCAGAATGGGTTTGGCGCCGAACCACGAGCCGATACGGTCGGCCAGGGCCAGCAAGGTGAGGCGAAGTGACACCAGAAGTTCGGTGGCAAGACTGGAGCTCAGGCCGTCGGTGAAGGGACATTGGGAAATGACAGCGGCCACCCTGGCATCGTCGGCGGCGGTGGCCAGCACATGCCCGCCACCGAACGAGGTGCCCCAGATAACGACACGCTGCGAGTCCACATCCGCGTGGCGGCGGGCGTGATCTATCGCGGCTTTCCAGTCTTCGAGTTGGCGGTTGATATCCAGCAGTTGGCGAGGTTCGCCATCGCTGTCGCCGAAGTGGCGATAGTCGAATACCAGGCAAGCGTAACCGGCGGCGGCGAAGCGGGTGGCAAAGGCCGGCAAGCGCATCTTGCGCGTCCCGCCAAGCCCATGCGCCATCACCACCACCGGGAAAGGTCCTGCGCCCAGAGGGCGGTAAAAGTCGGCAACGCAACGCGAGCCGTTGGAGAAGAACTGGATTGTCGCTGGTGCCAGAAGATCGGTGATCGTGTTCATGAACGGCATCTGCTGGAATGGCTGGAGTGTCATCATTCTCGGCCGCTGCCGTTAGGAAGGCTTGACGGTATCCGACGACTTGCTTGACACTTTGCGCCAAACAACAAAAGGCCAACCGACCCAAAGAGGCCCGATGAGCCAGCCTTTGTATAGGCGCGTGGTGCCCGAGACCTACGTGCAACTGCTCTATGAATACCTGGAGGCGCTCGGTCATGAACCTGAGTCGGTGCTTGGCCAGCCCTGGCCCACACCTGCCCAGGAGGGTGTCGGCGGCGTTGATGTGGAATGCTGGGATCGCCTGCTGGTGACGGCGGCGCAGGCACTGGACGACCCGCTGCTGGGCCTGCACGTCGGTCAAACCATCAGCGCCCGGCATATCGGTGTGCTTGGTTCGGTGCTGCTGGCCTGTGGTAATTTCGGTACGGCTATGCAACGCCTGGAGCGCTACATTCGCCTGGTGTACGACGTCATTCCCATGACTCGCCGCGACGGCGACGGCTGGTTCGAACTGGTCTGGGATGTCAGCCAGTACCAGCCCGGACCCTTGGTGAACGAAACCGGTATGGTTGCCATAGTGCAGTTCTGCCGTGCCCTAGTGCGCGGCACGGCCAACCCGTTACGAATCGATTTCAATCATCCCAGCCCCCTCGATACCAGTCCGTATGAAGCCTTCTTCGGCTGTCCGGTACGCTTCGGTCAGGCCGAGGCGGTACTGCGTTTCTCCGCGCAACTGCTCGAACTGCCCTTCAAGAGCCCTGACCCGGCGCTGGTCTCCCTATTGGAACAACATGCGGATCGCCTGCTGGCCCAGTTGCCACGGCAGGATGGATTCGTGGAACAGCTGCGCAAGACCATCACCCATGCCCTGCGCGAAGGTGAGCCGAGCATAGAGCGAATAAGCCCCCAGCTGGGCACCTCGTCACGCACGCTACAGCGCCGTCTACAAGAAGCCGGCACCAGCTTTCGCTATGAGCTGAACTTGGTCCGCCACGAACTAGCGTTGTCGTACCTGCGCGATCCACGCCTGCAAATCGTGGATATCGCCATGCTGTTGGGCTATTCGGAGCACAGCGCTTTCACTCGCGCCTTCAAGGAATGGAGTGGAAGATCGCCCCATGAGGCGAGG
This sequence comes from Pseudomonas sp. 10(2024), assembly GCF_045164175.1. NCBI lineage: Bacteria > Pseudomonadati > Pseudomonadota > Gammaproteobacteria > Pseudomonadales > Pseudomonadaceae > Pseudomonas > Pseudomonas sp. 10(2024). The sequence continues at coordinate 5,886,672 of NZ_CP174006.1, read as the reverse complement.
CAACTCAACTCGGAGAGTTACTGGGCGGGGAGTCCATGGAATTAGAGAACGCTTCGGGGGCAGGCTCAGTCCAATCGCCAAGCAGCGATAACCAACCTATCAGCCAGGCCTTGCTGGAAGCTCTACGCTCGTAGGCTCTGGACCGTTGCGATCCGCCATTCCGAACTCTGGTCACAGCAACATGCACGCGATCATCAGCATGCTTAAAACACGAAGCCATGCCCGAGCTCTCGCTCCATCCACGCCAAGAAACGCCTGACCCGTTCGAACCCGGAATGCGCTTTCGGAAACACCAGATGATGGGCCGCCACAGGCGCGCTGAAGATGTGTGGCACGACTTCCACCAGTGTTCCGGTTGCAAGGTACTTCTGCGCTAATAACGTGCTTTCGAGTGCAAAACCCAGCCCGTGACTGGCGGCCTCCAGGGACATGTAGGAACGATCGAAGCTCAACGCGTAGGGCTTTTCCGGGCGGGCGAGACCGTGTCGAGCGAACCAGGCCGGCCATTTCAACAATGTGGCTTCGGAGAGAATCAAGTCCCGACGCAGTAGATCCGACGCGTCGTCGATCCTATGCCGGGCCAGCAGTTTCGGTGAGGCCAGCACGGCAAATGCCTCATTGCCTAAAGTGCGCACCTCGTAGCTAGGCCAATTGGGTTCGCCATGGCGAATGTCTACGTCAATCTTGTCTCGACTGAAATGCAGAGATTCATAAGAGCACGACAAGTTGATCTGGATATCCGGGTGCGCCATCCGAAATGCTTCCAGCCTTGGCATTAGCCACAGCAGGCCGAAACTCGGTGACGAATGCAAACGCAGGCAATCGAGGCTGACGTCGCTGCTGGCCCGTTCTGTGGCGACGGAAAGACTGTGCAGAATGCCGGAAACGTCTTTCAGATACTGCTCGCCAACGGGGGTCAGGCTGACGCCTCGCGCCGCGCGAAAGAACAGTTGTCGACCAATCATTGCTTCGAGCTTGGCCAATTGATGACTGACAGCCGAAGGGGTGAGGTCTAGCACTTCCGCTGCGCGGGCAACATTACCGAAGCGAGCAGTTTGCTCAAAGGCCTGAATCGCTCTCAGGGGTGGAAGGGCCGGCGCGGTATCGTCAACAGATCGCATATCAGTCACTTCGCTCGCAGCGCATATTTTTATTGGGGACCTTCATTCAATCATTTAGCAATCAGGGTGACGAGTGCTGAATTTTTTTCAGCACCCAATGATTTTTGCGTTATTGCTCAGGGCCTGGGCCGAGACCAAAGTAGGCCCATCGATTCCGCTGAATCGACCCTATAAAAACAATCAGAGGTCACACCCATGCTTCTTCAAGGCAAAGTCGCAATCATCACTGGCGCCGCATCGGCACGCGGGATCGGCCGGGCAACTGCGGCCACATTCGCTGCTCAAGGTGCCCGCGTGGTGATCCTCGATCTGGATGAAGCCGCTGCCCGCGATGCCGCAGCGTCTCTTGGCGAAGGACATCTCGGCCTGGCCGCCAACGTCGCCGATCAGGCACAGGTAAACCAGGCCGTTGCGCAGATCATCGAGCACTTTGGCCGCATCGACGTGCTGGTCAACAACGCTGGCATCACCCAACCCCTCAAGACCCTGGACATCAAGCACAGCGACTACGACAAGGTGCTCGACGTCAGCCTGCGCGGCACTCTGCTGATGTCTCAGGCCGTCATTCCCCTGATGCGCGAGCAGCGTTCGGGCAGCATTGTCTGCATGTCCTCGGTATCGGCACAGCGTGGCGGCGGCATCTTCGGTGGCCCGCACTACAGCGCAGCGAAAGCCGGGGTACTGGGCCTGGCCAAGGCCATGGCACGAGAGCTGGGGCCGGATAACGTGCGCGTGAACGCCATCGCCCCGGGTCTGATTCACACGGACATCACTGGCGGTTTGATGCAGGACGATCGTCGCCACGCAATCATCGACGGTATTCCACTGGGCCGTCTGGGCGAAGCGCAAGACGTCGCTAACGCCGCTTTGTTCCTGGCCAGCGATCTGTCGACCTACCTGACCGGAATCACCCTGGATGTAAACGGCGGCATGCTCATTCACTGATGCACATTGCGTCAGCCCGTGCGGCTGACGCTGTTCTGAATCGATAAAAACAAGAGATCAGACCATCATGATTACCACCCTGTCATTGGACGCGGTTTCGGCCGTGCGCTCCAACGCATACCGCAAGACTGCCTGGCGACTGATGCCGTTCCTGATGCTGTGCTACCTGTGTGCCTATCTGGACCGGGTGAATGTGGGCTTCGCCAAGTTGCAGATGATGAGCGACCTGTCCCTAAGCGAGGCCGTCTATGGCCTGGGCGCCGGCATGTTCTTCATTGGCTACTTTCTCTGCGAAGTGCCCAGCAATCTGATCCTGCACAGGGTCGGCGCACGCCGCTGGATCGCCCGGATCATGATTTCCTGGGGGATCATTTCCGCCCTCTTTGCCTTCGTTGAAACCGCCTGGCAGTTTTATGCCCTGCGTTTTCTGCTTGGCATCGCTGAAGCGGGTCTGGCTCCGGGCCTGTTGTTGTACCTGACCTACTGGTTCCCGTCCTACCGTCGCGCAAAGATGACCGTGCTTTGGTTCGTCGCGATTCCATTGTCGGGGATGATTGGCGGCCCACTGTCAGGTTGGATCATGAATCAGTTCGCAGGTTTTCATGGCTGGGCGGGCTGGCAGTGGATGTTCGTCATCGAGGCAATTCCAACCGTCATCGTCGGCTTGTTGGTACTGACCTATCTCAAAGATGGCGTGCATCAGGCCACCTGGCTGACCGATGAAGAAAAGGAACTGGTTACCAAGGAGCTCGCCGAGGACAACGCCCACAAGGTCACTCATGCCTCACCTCGGGAATTCATCCGCGATCGCCGCCTATGGCTGCTGGCCTGCATCTACTTCTGTGTAGTCATGGGCCAGTACGCGATTACCTTCTGGCTGCCGACCCTGATCCGCAATGCCGGGGTATCGGACCCACTGCACATCGGCATGCTGACCAGCCTGCCTTACATGTGCGCCATCGTCGCCATGCTGCTGATGGGCCGTAGCGGCGACAAGCATCGCGAACGTCGCTGGCACCTGGTTGCCCCGATGATCGCAGGCGCCATCGGCCTGACACTGGCGGCGCTGCTGGGTGGCAACCTGCTGCTGTCGGTACTCAGCCTGTGCCTTGCAGCAGCTGGCGTGCTCTCGGCTTCCTCACTGTTCTGGATGCTGCCCACTACGCTGCTCGGCGGTGTGTCAGCCGCAGCAGGTATCGCCGGTATCAACAGTTTCGCCAACCTTGCCGGGTTCTGCTCGCCTTACCTGATCGGTTGGATCACCACTTCCACCGGTTCCAGTGCCATCGGCATGTACCTGATCACCGCAGTGCTGCTCGCGGGGGCCACGTTGGTCCTGCGCATTCCCGCCGCATCGGTCAATCGTTAACTCGCTGGAGTAGTCACCATGACTGTCAACGCACCCGACACTTCGCTCTCGGCGCTCGCCGAACGCGCGTACAACATTCGCCGCCATGCCCTGCGCATGGGGCAGGTCCAGGGCCAGGGTTATGTCGGCCAGGCCCTCGGCGCCGCTGACTTGCTGGCCGTGTCGTACTTCCATGCGCTGCGCTATCAGCCCCACAACCCCGAATGGGAGCAACGCGACCGCTTTTACCTGTCCATCGGTCACTACGCCATCGCCCTGTATGCAGCGCTGATCGAAGCCGGCGTGATCCCCCTGGAGGAACTGGAAACCTATGGTTCGGACGACAGCCGCCTGCCGATGTCGGGCATGGCCGCCTACACGCCGGGCATGGAAATAACCGGGGGGTCGCTCGGCCACGGCTTGGGCATAGCGGTCGGCGCTTGCCTGGGCCTGAAACGCAAGAACTCGGATTCGTTTGTCTACAACCTGCTTTCGGACGGCGAATTGAACGAAGGATCAACCTGGGAAGCCGCGATGTCGGCCTCACATTGGAAACTGAACAACCTCATCGCAATCATCGACGTCAACAACCAGCAAGCCGACGGCTACTCCAGCGAAGTGCTGACATTCGAGCCCATCGTTGACCGTTGGCAGGCGTTTGGCTGGTTTACCCAGCGCGTGGACGGCAACGACATCGGCGCCCTGGTCGCCGCGTTCGACGCCGCACGCAACCATCAAGGGGCACAGCCGCGGGTCATCATCTGCGATACCAAGATGGGCAAGGGTGTGGACTTTCTCGAGTCACGTGAAAAAACCCACTTCATCCGCGTCGATGAAAACGAGTGGGATCTGGCATTGCAAAACCTTCAGGTCGGGAGAACTGTATGAGCCGCGTAAACACCACCGAAACCGGCAAGAAGCGCCTGACAACCTCGGCCATGATCGCTTCGATCGCTGCCGAGGGCCAGGCCACCCGCTCAGCGCCGTTCGGTCATGCGTTGGCGGCACTGGCCGAACAGCGTTCGGACATCGTTGGCCTGTCGGCGGACCTGTCCAAGTACACCGACCTGCACATTTTCGCGAAGGCGCACCCGGACCGTTTCTATCAGATGGGCATGGCCGAGCAATTGCTGATGAGTGCAGCCGCTGGCCTGGCACGCGGAGGCTGCGTGCCGTTCGCCACCACGTACGCGGTATTCGCTTCGCGTAGGGCCTATGATTTTATCTGCATGGCCATTGCCGAGGAGAACCTCAACGTCAAGATCGTCTGCGGGTTGCCGGGCTTGACCACCGGTTACGGCCCCAGCCACCAGGCTACGGATGATCTGGCAATCTTCCGCGCCATGCCGAACCTGATGATCGTCGACCCATGCGACGCTCTGGAGATCGAGCAGGCGGTGCCCGCTATCGCCGCCCATCAGGGACCGGTGTACATGCGCCTGCTGCGCGGCAACGTGCCGCTGGTATTGGACGAATATGGCTACAAGTTCGAGATCGGCAAGGCCAAGACCCTGCGCACCGGAAAGGACGTGGTGATCATCTCCACCGGTCTGATGACCATGCGCTCGCTAGAGGCCGCAGCGCAGTTGCAGAAGGATGGCGTCGATGTGGCAGTACTACACGTACCCACCATCAAGCCACTGGACGAACAGACGATTCTGGCTGAGGCACGCAAGTCTGGACGGCTGGTGGTCACCGCCGAGAACCATTCGATCATCGGCGGCCTGGGCGAGGCGGTGGCGGGCCTGCTGCTGCGCAACGGGGTAACGCCGACATTCCGCCAGATCGCTTTGCCCGATGCCTTCCTCGATGCCGGCGCCCTGCCGACGCTGCATGACCGCTACGGTATCTCCACCGATGCAGTGAGCGCGCAGATCAAGGCTTGGCTGTGACGTGATACCTGAAGATAGAGCCGGCCGGAATTAAAGGCGGCTCTATCTCTGTATGCCCGCAAAGCGAATGCCGAAGGCAAGGGCATGGCCTGACGCAGCGAATGGGGCTCGTCAGATTTGCATGGCCATGCCATCCACATTCATCGCCGCCTGGCGCAGGGCCTCGGAGCGCGTCGGGTGAGGGTGGCAGGTGAGGGCGATATCTTCTGCCGAGGCCGAGAACTCCATAGCCACGCAGAACTCACCAATCATCTCGCTGACGCTTGGGCCCACCAGGTGCACACCCAGTACTTCATCGGTTTCGGCATCGGCGATGACCTTGGCGAAGCCTTCGGTCTCGTGGTTGATCTTGGCACGGCTGTTGGCGGTGAAGGGGAACTTGCCAACCTTGTAGGCACGTCCTTCGGCCTTGAGCTGCTCCTCGGTCTTGCCCACGGTGGCCATCTCCGGGCGGGTATAGATCACGCCAGGGATGAGGTTGTAGTTGACCTCGTGGGGCTTGCCGGCGATGCGTTCTATACAGGCCACTGCTTCGTCTTCGGCCTTGTGCGCCAGCATCGGGCCCGAAGTGACGTCGCCAATCACCCAGACACCCGGCACCGAGGTACGGTGGTGCTCGTTGCCGAGCATGCCGCGCTTGTCGGCTTCCAGGCCCACGCTTTCCAGGTTCAGCCCTTTGGTATAAGGGCGACGGCCGATAGCCACCAGCACGTAATCGGCTTGCAGCGATTCTGCGGTACCCCCAGCGGCAGGCTCCAGCGTCAGGCTGACGCCATCGGCACCTGCGGTAGCCTGAGTCACTTTACTGCCCAGCTTGAACACCATGCCTTGCTTGGCGAGAGCCTTCTGCAGGGTCTTGGCCGTTTCCGTGTCAGTGCCTGGGCAGATGCGGTCCAGGTATTCGATGACAGTGACCTGGCTACCCAGGCGGCGCCAGACCGAACCCAGCTCAAGACCGATCACGCCAGCACCGATGACGACCAGGTGCTTGGGCACTTGCGGCAGCGACAGCGCGCCGGTCGAGTCGATGATGCGCTGGTTGTCGACGGTCACACCTGGCAGAGGGGTGGGTTCAGAGCCGGTGGCAATGACGATGTCCTTGGCCTGCAACGCGGTTTCGCTACCGTCTTCGGCCTTGACCACGACCTTGCCGATGCCATCCAGGCGGCCCCAGCCTTTGATCCACTCGACCTTGTTCTTGCGAAACAGGTATTCGATGCCCTTGGTCAGGCCTGTCACGCTCTCATCCTTCTGTTTCATCATCTGGGCGAGGTTGAGGGTGGGCTTTACTTCGATACCGAGGTGGGCGAACTCGTCACCGCTGGCAGCTTCGTAAAGCTCCGAAGCATGCAGCAGCGCCTTGGATGGCATGCAGCCGACGTTCAGGCAGGTACCGCCCAAGGTCGAGCGGCCTTCCACGCAGGCAACGCTCAGGCCCAACTGGCCAGCACGGATGGCTGCGTTGTAGCCGCCAGGGCCACCGCCGATGATCACCACGTCATAGGATTTCATGGGTTCAACTCCAGGATGTAGAAGCGCGAGAGGGCACAAGGTTAAGCTGAGATGCAGTGATTGTATACAATCTGCTGTATGGATAAGATCAGTTGGTTCTAGACCATGGTCTTGCTTAGAGGAAACATCCTACAGATGAACTACTCTGATCCGGTGACGTTCGAAATATTAGGCGTCGTGGCCAGTTACGGACAGGAGGGGTGTTTCATGCTTGCTCAACTTCCACCTGCATTGCAGAGCTTGCATCTGCCGCTGAGGCTGAAGCTGTGGGACGGTAACCAGTTTGATCTTGGGCCTAGTCCTCAGGTCACCATTCTGGTGAAGGAGCCGCAGCTGATCAGCCAGTTGACCCACCCAAGCATGGACCAGCTAGGCACCGCATTCGTCGAAGGCAAGCTGGAGCTGGAAGGCGATATCGGTGAGGCCATCCGCGTGTGCGACGAGCTGAGCGAAGCGCTGCTGGCGGATGAGGATGAAACGCCGCCGCCCCGTTTGTCTCATGACAAGACCACCGACGCCAAAGCGATCTCCTACCACTATGACGTGTCCAACGCGTTCTACCAGCTTTGGCTGGACCAGGACATGGCCTATTCCTGCGCCTACTTCCGTGAGCCGGACAATACGCTCGACCAGGCGCAGCAGGACAAGTTCGACCACCTGTGCCGCAAGCTGCGCCTGGATGCCGGTGATTACCTGCTCGATGTTGGCTGTGGCTGGGGCGGGCTGGCGCGGTTCGCTGCCCGTGAATATGGCGCCAAGGTGTTCGGCATTACCCTGAGCAAGGAGCAATTGAAGCTCGGCCGCAAGCGTGTGCAAGCCGAAGGGCTTGCCGACAAGGTCGAGCTGCAGATTCTCGATTATCGCGATCTGCCCCAGGATGGTCGCTTCGACAAGGTTGTCAGCGTGGGTATGTTCGAGCATGTCGGGCATGCCAACTTGGCGCTTTACTGCCAGAAGCTGTTTGGGGCGGTGAGGGAAGGGGGGCTGGTGATGAACCACGGCATCACTGCCAAGCACGTCGATGGTCGACCGGTCGGACGCGGGGCGGGTGAGTTCATCGATCGCTATGTATTCCCCCACGGCGAGCTGCCGCACCTGTCGATGATCAGCGCCAGTATCTGTGAAGCCGGGCTGGAGGTAGTGGACGTGGAGAGCCTGCGCCTGCACTACGCTAAAACCTTGCACCACTGGAGCGAGAACCTGGAGAACCAGTTGCACAAGGCGGCAGCGCTGGTGCCTGAGAAGACCCTGCGGATCTGGCGTTTGTACTTGGCCGGGTGCGCCTACGCCTTTCAGAAGGGCTGGATCAACCTGCACCAGATATTGGCAGTGAAGCCATACGCCGACGGGCATCATGACCTGCCCTGGACGCGGGAAGACTTGTACCGCTGAAATCGTAAGTGGCACAGCCCTGACAGGGCTGTGCAGGAGCGGCCTTTAGCGCGAAAAGGCCGCTTTCAACGGGCGTGTTCACCCTAAAGAATCGGCGATATCAGCCGCGCAATCCGCATCCCCAATTGCTGCAGTCGATGGGTATCTTGGGTGTCTTCTGCAGTAATTTCCCGCGCTTGTTCGAAGTCTTCCTGGAGCATGTGCTCGACCTGGTCGGCGAAGCCGCGATCGACTGTCAGAAGGGTAATCTCGAAGTTCAGGCGGAACGATCGGTTGTCCAGGTTGGCACTCCCAATCGCGCTGACGTCATCATCCACCAGCACCACCTTCTGATGCAGAAACCCGGGTTGGTAACGGAACATACGTACCCCCGCGCGCACTGCTTCGAAGGCAAACAGGCTGGAGGCGGCGTAGACGATGCGGTGGTCAGGCCGTGACGGGATCAGCACCCGCACATCGACTCCCCGTAGCACCGCCAGCCGCAAGGCGGCGAACACGGCCTCGTCAGGGATGAAGTAGGGGCTGGTGATCCACACCCTGCGGGTGGCCGAATGAATCGCTTCAAGGAAGAACAGCGAGCAGGTTTCTTGTGGGTCTGCCGGGCCGCTGGCCAAGGCCTGACACAGGACGCCGTTATCCGGGTACGTATCGGGCAGGATCAGCGGCGGTAGCTGGCGCGTGGCCCAGTACCAGTCCTCGGCGAACGACTCTTGCAGGCAGGCCAGTACTGGCCCGCTGATCTGTACGTGGGTGTCACGCCAAGGGGAAAGCTGTGGATGTTCACCCAGGTACTCGTCTCCCACATTGTGGCCGCCGATGAAGCCGAGCAAGCCATCCACCACCACAATCTTGCGATGGTTGCGGAAGTTCACCTGGAAGCGGTTGAACCAGCCGCGACGGGTAGCGAATGCGTGGATCTGCACACCGCCGTCACGCAGCACCTGGCTGTAGCTGGACGGCAAGGCGTGGCTGCCGACACGGTCGTACAGCACGAACACCTGCACGCCTTCGGCGGCTTTGCGTAGCAAGAGTTGCTGCAGTGCCTTGCCGAGGGTGTCGTCATGAATGATGAAGAACTGCACCAGTACCACATCGCGTGCTTTTTCGATGGCTGCGAAGATGGCATCGAAGGTGGCTTTGCCATTGATCAGCAGTTTCACTTGGTTATTTGCCAGGCATGGCATGCGACCCAGCTTGGGCATGGCGCGCAAGGCTGTGTAGCTTTCCGACTCGCGGGCGGTAAGGGCTTCTTCAACCCAGGGCCGCCAGTTGAGGTTGGCCATGGCCACGTGCATTTCCTGGTTGGCCTGGCGCCGAGCCTTGATGTAGGCATAGAACGAGCGGGCGCCGAAGATCAGGTAGGGGATCAAGGTGAGGTAGGGGATGAAGAGTAAGGGCATCGCCCAAGCAATGGCGCCTTGGGCTGTCCGCACGGTGAACAGCGCATGCAGTGCGGCGACAATACCCAGCAGATGGATCAGGCCGAGTAGGTAACCAAAGAAGTAGGGGCTGTGGTAATCCATATGCATCCTGCTTGCCGAGTACACTTGAGTTAACAGAACACGTTCCCGGTCCGCCTGCAACCCGCAGGCGGATTTGGCGTCTAAGGCTCAGTCCGGCCCGTTTGACCGGCTTTTTTCCAGGAGCGTTCGTCCATGAAGATTCGTCTGCCACTGTTGGCGTTGGCCCTAGGCATGAGCAGTCCACTGGTACAAGCCCAGATGCTGCAACCGGGGTTGTGGGAGCTGACCACCAGCAACATGCAGGTCGATGGCAAGCCGCTACCCGACATGGAATTCATGCTCGGTCAGTTGAAGAACCTGCCGCCAGAGCAACGCGCAATGATGGAAGGGGTGTTGGCCAAACAAGGGGTCAGTGTAGGTGGTAAGGGTGTGCGTTCGTGCCTGACGCCTGAACAGGTGGCAACGAATGACATTCCCCTGCAGGACCCGAAATCGGGCTGCACGCAGAAGATTACCGACCGTACCGGTAACGTGTGGAAATTCCAGTTCAGCTGCCCGAAGGCACAGGGTAGTGGCCAGGCTACATTCCTCAGTGATCGGGAATTCACCACCCAGGTCAGTGGCACGTTCAACGCTTCGGGTGTGCAGCAGCAAGGCAGCATGAACACGCGTGCGGTGTGGTTAGGCAATGACTGCGGGGCGGTCAAACCGCGCAGCTGAAATTCCCATTGGTGAGTGGCAACCGCGTCGTGGGCATGCAGGCTCGGATAGTTCCACGTGGAACATTTCATTTCGATCCTTGCCTCGACGCGGTTACGGCATAGCTTTTCGGTCTGACAAACATCCCTTTCAAGGTCTTTTGGTTTTGGCGGCCTTGATGACCCGATCCGTCGAAACATGAGCATGTACAGCCGTCCCTTGCACCCAGGCCTTCGCTTTGAGCACCTTGGGGCCTCGTGGGCTTTTCGCAACCTGTCTGGGCTGGATGTTTCTGGCCAGCTCCAGCAGGCGCTGAGCCAGGTTTTCCATCGGAACAACGGGCATGTACTCGGATGGCAGGGCAATCTGCATGCCTTCGTAACCCCCTCTGATCTGCACCGCCAAGTGATAGATCGAGGCTTCCCAATTCTCGGGCAAGGCATCGCGGTGAGCCTGTTCAACACTTCGCTTGAGCAAGGCCAGAACGTTGTATGCCAGCACGGCAGTGGTGAATCCAAGCAAGGCGGCTCGCGGACTGCCGAGGGTTTCAATTTCACTTTCCAGAATTGCTTCCAACCGCTGGAACATCCCTTCAATACTCCAGCGGCGCCGATAGAAGTCTGCGATCTGTTGCGCACTGATGCTCTCGGGCAGGTTGCTCCAGAACATCAAGCTGTTATCACCTGAGTCGTTTGGTGAATGAAGCGTTAACTCGACACGTCGCCAACGGTGCCCGCCTTTTACTTCGATGGATTGCTCGCGCACAGTGCCTGTGGCGACGGGCATCGGTGCTTGCCACTCACCTTCCTGGATCAAGCGTGGATGCTTGGCCTGCTGGCGAATGACAAATGATGTCTTCACCTGTTCGCACGCCTCCATTACAGGCAGCGTGCAGTAGAGACGGTCAGCGATCCAAACCTGATTGGTCTTTGCTTCAGCCAGCAACGGCAAAACACAAACTCGTTCGCTTGCGTAGGCGTCCTCGCACGGCTGGAGGTCAATTACCTGATCCAGGTCGGGGTCGTAAACCACCACCGAAAACCCGGGGCGAGCCGCTCCGCGCTCTTGGCGCAGCGCGCCAAGACGCTTTTCGGTAGAGGCCAAGTGGCTGCCATCGACCACCCGAACTTGCCAATCAGGAAGCATGGCTGAGCAGCCCAACTCATGGATTGTCGGCGCCAAGCGCTGCGCGCAGCCTGTCACCAGAGCACGCAACAGGGCAGGTTCGGTTCGACTGATCTTGTCGTACAGAGCTGCCAGGCTGACGGGAAGGTCGTCCAGTTGTCTTGCCGCAGCATGCAGCGATGGCTTCAAGCCCAATGAAACAAGCGACATCAACTTGATAATGGTCGAGAACAGCAGCTCGCGAGAATACTGCCGTTGGCGGTGCTCCTCGAAAACCTGATCGACCCACTCCGGCGCAATGGCCTGCTCCAAGGCAAGTTTGGCCATTACGCTGGCGGGTGCTTTTTTCTCGAATCGCGCTAGTACATCAGCCCACATCGCTCGGGTCTTCCTGACTGGATTTCAGCGAATTCTACCGAAGACCTTGAAAGGGATGGGTCTGACAAAGGGCTGGTCAAGGCTGGTGTTTTCAGCGCGTGCTCGAAGCTGACTTACAAAATAGGCAGCAGAGAAAAAGCGTTCAAAATGAAAGGAGGCGTCAACGGCACCCCTCGATCAAGCTGCAATGCAGCTTGAAGCGCTCCCCGCTGGAACTGGATACGCGGTTCAAGGTGGTCCAGCCTACGCGGCGGCTGTAACCCACCCAGGCCTCACCATCGCTGGCCAGGCCGGTAAAAAAAGTCAATGTGCCATAGCGGCTGTTGGTTTGTGCCCACAGCCGGCGGCTGCTGAAGTCGTAGCCGCGAAGGTAGAAGGTGCTGCCTTCAGTACGCACACTGTAGTAACTGCCTTTGCCGTCCTGGCAAGCGAGCAGCGTCGCACTCCGCGTACAAAGGGCCAGTGTTTGGTTTTGTGGCATGGCCAACAGCGAAGCAGGCATGGTGAGTAACAGCAATGCCATGACGCGTGGCAAATTCATTTTTCATCCCCTGTGAGCACTCGTCCGTCGAGAACCACTTGGCGAAATTGTATTGTTACTTTATAACATTGTGCAATGCATCGTTTCGAATGCGTCTGCCTGAAGGGGTTCGCCATGTCCAATCGTCTTCCCGTCACCGTGCTGTCCGGCTTTCTGGGCGCCGGCAAGAGCACGCTGCTCAACCATGTGCTACGCAACCGCGACAACCTGCGGGTGGCGGTAATCGTCAACGATATGAGTGAAATCAACATCGATGCCAGTGAGGTGCAGCGCAATGTCAGCCTCAACCGCGCTGAAGAGAAACTGGTCGAGATGAGCAACGGCTGCATTTGCTGCACGTTGCGCGAAGACCTGCTTGAGGAGGTTGCACGGTTGGCCGAAGAGGGACGTTTCGACTATTTGTTGATCGAATCCACCGGTATCTCTGAGCCGCTGCCAGTGGCTGAGACCTTCACTTTCCGTGACGAGCTGGGTCGCAGTCTGTCCGATATGGCGCGACTGGACACCATGGTCACCGTGGTCGATGGCTTGAACTTCCTGCGCGACTATCAAGCAGCAGACAGCCTAGCCAGCCGCGGCGAAACGTTGGGCGAAGAAGACGAGCGGTCGATCAGTGATTTGCTGATCGAGCAGGTCGAGTTCGCAGATGTGCTGCTGCTGAGCAAGATCGACCTGATCAGCCAACATGAGCGCGAAGAACTCATCGCTATTTTGCGCAGTCTCAATGCCCGAGCGCAGATCGTACCCATGGTCATGGGCCAAGTGCCGTTGGCACGTATCCTCAACACCGGGCTGTTCGACTTCGATCAGGCGGCCCAGGCACCAGGCTGGTTGCAGGAGCTGCGCGGTGAACATGTACCAGAAACCGAAGAGTACGGTATCGCGGCCATGACCTGGCAGGCCCGACGCCCGCTTCATCCACAGCGCTTTTACGACTTTATCCACAAGGACTGGGAAAACGGAAGGCTGCTGCGTTCCAAAGGCTTTTTCTGGTTGGCCAGCAAATATCAGGAAGCTGGCAGCTGGTCGCAAGCGGGCGGCATGATGCGCCATGGTCTGGCTGGCCGCTGGTGGCGCTTCGTGCCACGCGAGCAGTGGCCACAGGATGTGGATAACACCAGCGAGATCTTGAAACACTGGACCGCTGAGACCGGTGACTGCCGCCAGGAGTTGGTGTTTATCGGGCAGAATATCGACTTCGAAAAATTATCCACAGCCCTCGATGCATGCCTGTTGACGGATCAAGAAATGGACTTGGGCCACATGGGCTGGTTGCGCCTACCTGACCCATTTGGCCCATGGCATGAGGAGGCGGCAGCATGAACCTGGCGCACCGACCTGTGGATATCTTTCAGGTGTTTGGCGAGACGCCCCAGGTGCTGGCCGAAGTGCTGCAGGATGGCGTGAACCTGGCCGTATGGCGGCGGCGCTTGCCGGCCCAACTGGAGGACTTTGCCGCACTGGTGATCAGCCTTGGCCAGCCCTTGGCTGATCAGCGGGTAATTGATGTGGACGAAGAACAGAAGCCGGTATTGCCAGATCTGCTGCGTGAAGCGGCGGATTTGCATGGATATGAAGCTTTCGTTGCTGATGTGACCTGGTTGGTGGCGGCTTATACCTGCCTGGTTGGCGCACGTCGGGTCGGTTTGCGCTTGCGCGTGTTGAACGCTCCGATGTGCCCACGTTTCCATGTGGATAACGTACCGTTGCGCTTGCTCACCACTTACGTCGGCCCAGGTAGTGAATGGTTGCAAGAGCGGGATAGCTGTCGTGGAGAGTTACACACAGCTCAGCCACCTGTGGATAACATCCAACACCTGCAAGCCGCCGAGGTTGCGATACTTAAAGGCGAAAAATGGCAGGGTAACGAAGGGGCAGGCTTGGTGCATCGGTCACCTTCGGCGCAGCGGGGGCGTTTGCTGCTCAGCCTTGACTGGCTGGCCTGACGGCGCATAGTGAGGCATCACCGCCGCCTGAAGCCACCCCATGCTGCAGAACATTCCCACCCATGTAATTGCCGGCCCGCTTGGTGCTGGCAAGACCACGCTGATCCGTCACTTGCTCGCTCAGCGCCCAGCCAACGAGCGCTGGGCGGTATTGATCAACGAGTTCGGCCTTGTCGGCCTGGATGCAGCCTTACTCAGCCGTGACGAAGACGGCATCGCCATCGGCGAGGTCGCAGGCGGCTGCCTGTGCTGCGTCAACGGCATGCCGTTCCAGGTGGGCCTGGGACGACTGCTGCGCAAATCGCGGCCTGACCGGCTGTTTATCGAACCTTCCGGCCTGGGCCATCCCTTGCAGCTGCTGGCTCAACTGCAACAAGCGCCTTGGGTTGGAGTGCTGACAATTCAGCCACTCCTGATGGTTGTGGATGCCCAGGCCATGTCTCGAAACGAGCCTCTTCCAGAGGCTCAACAGCAGGCTTTCAACGCCTCTGAAAGCGTGGTTTTCAATAAGTCAGAGGCTGTGGATGAAATACATAAGTTGTTGATAAGTAATAAATTTAAAGGAAAGAAGATCATGTGGACCGTGCAGGGGCAGTTGCCTTTGTCCGGCCTCCCGACGGTATCTCCACAGATTGTTGACAGCCCATTCTTGAAAAACAGGATTGTCGACAATCCTGGAATCGCTCCAGCAGCGCTGTGGGCTGACCCCAGTCAACCGATTTGCCTTGCCCAGCAGGGGGAGGGTGGTTGGAGTATTGGCTGGCGGTGGCACCCTGGCCAACAGTTTTATCCACAGCGGCTAAAGGCTTTCTTGTGTGCTTGGCCATGGCGACGGGCCAAGGGAGTTATCCACAGCATGGAGGGCTGGTGGTCATTCAATGGGCTGAATGGGGATATGCCCGCTTGGCAGCCCAGCGACTGGCGGAAGGACACGCGTATCGAGCTGATTTTCGATCAGCCGCAACCGCAACCCGCATTGCAAGCCGGGTTGGATGAATGTCGCGTCAGTTGATCAGTTGCGCCAGCGGTTATGCTCCTGGCGCCATTGCTGCATCTCTATGACGTTGTCGGCGCGCGGTGGGGTCTTGATTTCGAACGGGTAGGGCGCCAGCTCGATCTGCACACTGTGGGCGCCGAACTGGGTCGCGGTGCCGGGGTGACGTTGCTCACCCGTGACGGTGAATTCGAAGGCATAGACGCGTGCCAGGCGCTTGCGGCCATTGGCATCCCGGACAAAGGCGATGCGCTTGAGCGCTACGGCATCGTCAAGCAACTCCAGGTCGAGTTTGGCGCAATGCTGTTTGACCCGTTCCAGGGCCTTTTCACGCAACCCATGGTTGTGCCACAACCAGGCGCCTGCCGTGGCTACCAGCATCAGGACGAAGAGGTTCTCCAGGGTCAACATTTGCATATGCTCCAAACAGGTAGATCCAGCTTAACTGCGTTCCTGGCCTGTCGTACAGGTGGCAATCGAGTTCATACTGCGCTGCGCACAATCCTTGAAACAGCTTTGGAAACCTCCCGCATGAAACGTACCCCGCACCTGCTCGCCATTCAGTCCCACGTGGTGTTCGGCCACGCCGGCAACAGCGCCGCGGTATTCCCCATGCAGCGTATCGGGGTCAATGCCTGGCCACTCAATACCGTGCAGTTCTCCAATCACACACAGTATGGCCAGTGGGCGGGTGAAGTGCTTGCCCCAGCGCAAATTCCTGCGTTGGTGGAAGGCATTTCCAATATCGGCGAGCTGGGCCACTGCGATGCGGTGCTTTCCGGCTACCTGGGCAGTGCCGAACAAGGGCGAGCGATCCTGGCCGGTGTCGAGCGGATCAAGGCGGTAAACCCAAAAGCGTTATACCTGTGCGACCCGGTCATGGGGCACCCGGAAAAGGGCTGCATCGTGCCGCCCGAAGTCAGTGAGTTCCTGCTCGATGAGGCGGCAGCCAGGGCGGACATCCTGTGCCCCAACCAGCTGGAGCTGGACAGCTTCTGTGGGCGCCGCGCCCAGTCGCTGGAGGACTGCGTGAACATGGCGCGCAGCCTGCTGCAGCGTGGACCACAGGTTGTACTGGTCAAGCACCTGGCGTACCCCGGGCGGGCCGAAGAACAGTTCGAAATGTTGCTGGTGACCGCCGAGCACAGCTGGCACTTGCGCCGCCCACTGCTGGCGTTTCCGCGTCAGCCGGTGGGGGTGGGTGACCTGACCTCAGGCCTGTTCCTGGCGCGTGTGCTGCTCGGCGACAGCTGGGTGCAGGCATTCGAATTCACGGCTGCGGCAGTGCATGAAGTGCTGCTGGAAACCCAGGCCTGCGCCAGCTACGAATTGCAGCTGGTACGGGCCCAGGACCGCATTGCGCACCCACGGGTGCGCTTCGAAGCGCAGTTGCTCGCGCTTTAAATGGCGTCGGTTTTCAGGTCCTGGTAGCGCTTTTCCAGCTCCTGGCGGATCTGCCGGCGCTGCTGGCCCTGCAGGAAGCGGCGCTTTTCTTCGCTGCTGTGCGGCTGGCGTGGTGGCACCGGCACCGGACGGCGGTTGTCGTCGACCGCGACCATGGTGAAGAAGCAGCTGTTGGAATGGCGCACCGAGCGCTCGCGAATGTTCTCGGTCACGACTTTGATGCCAACTTCCATCGAAGTGTTGCCGGTGTAGTTGACCGACGCCAGGAAGGTCACCAGTTCACCCACGTGCACGGGTTCACGGAAGATCACCTGGTCTACCGACAGGGTCACCACATAACTGCCGGCGTAACGGCTGGCACATGCATAAGCCACTTCGTCGAGGTACTTGAGCAGGGTGCCGCCATGTACGTTGCCAGAAAAGTTGGCCATGTCCGGGGTCATCAGGACGGTCATGCTCAGCTGGGCGTTTCCAGGTTCCATAGTGTGCTCACGGTGAGGTTGCGCTGAATCGGGCGAATGGAGGGCGTTATCTGCTGACACTTCTGTTCCCCTCTTTGAATTTGCCTTGCTGATACGGGACGTTGGCTGGCGCGCTGTCGTCACGCTGATCATGCCATCACGAGCGCTTTTCCGGCCGATCTGTTTCTGCATATTGCACCGACTTTTAGCGGCGGGGTGCGATGTTAACCTGAGTACGCCCATGCAACATGGGCGTTGCTGCATTCAATGCAGTATGTACTTGCTGCTCGCTCAGGGTTGCCTCGGCAGGAGCGGTCTGACCAGGCATCCATAAAAAGACGAGATAAGGAGTATCACGCCATGCATGCCATCAGCTTCATCCAGGACCTGGCAGTCATCATGCTGATCGCTGGCGTCGTCACCATTCTTTTTCACCGCCTGAAGCAGCCGGTGGTGCTGGGCTACATTGTCGCCGGCTTCATCATTGGCCCACATACTCCCCCGTTCGGCCTTATTCATGACGAAGAAACCATCAAGATCCTCGCTGAACTGGGCGTGATATTCCTCATGTTCTGTCTGGGGCTCGAGTTCAGCCTGCGCAAGTTGTTCAAGGTCGGCGCCACGGCGTTCATCGCAGCGTTCCTGGAAATCGTGCTGATGATCTGGATCGGCTTCGAGATTGGCCGCTGGTTTGGCTGGAGTACCATGGATTCACTGTTCCTGGGCGCCATCCTGGCCATTTCCTCCACCACCATCATCGTCAAGGCGCTCAACGACTTGAAGATGAAGAACGAGCGCTTTGCCCAGCTGATCTTCGGCGTGCTGATCGTCGAGGACATTCTGGGTATCGGTATCATTGCCCTGCTGTCGGGTATCGCGGTCAGCGGCACGGTCAGCTCGGGCGAGGTGTTCTCCACAGTCGGCAAGCTGTCGCTGTTCATGGTCGTCGCTCTGGTCATCGGTATTTTGCTGGTGCCGCGGTTATTGGCTTACGTCGCAAGGTTCGAAAGCAACGAAATGTTGCTAATCACCGTTCTGGGCCTGTGTTTCGGCTTCTGCCTGCTGGTCGTGAAGCTGGAATACAGTATGGTTCTGGGCGCCTTCCTGATTGGCGCGATCATGGCCGAATCACGCCAGTTGTTGAAGATTGAACGCTTGATTGAGCCCGTACGCGACCTGTTCAGCGCCATATTCTTCGTCGCCATCGGTATGATGATTGATCCACAGGTGCTCATCGACTATGCCTGGCCGATCGTAGTCATCACCCTGGCGGTGGTACTGGGCAAGATGCTGTCTTGCGGCATGGGGGCGTTCATAGCCGGCAATGACGGGCGTACGTCTTTACGCGTGGGCATGGGGCTTTCGCAGATTGGCGAGTTCTCTTTCATCATCGCCGCGCTGGGCATGACCCTGCAGGTGACCAGCGACTTCCTTTACCCGGTGGCGGTCGCAGTATCGGCAATCACTACGTTGCTGACACCCTACCTGATCCGCGCGGCTGACCCGTTGTCGCAGAAACTGGGCAATGTGGTACCCGCCCGCCTCGCGCGCGTGCTGTCGTTGTATGGCGAGTGGTTGCGCAACATCCAGCCGCAGGGCGAGAGTGCCATGCTGGCGGCGATGATCCGGCGCATCCTGTTGCAGGTTGGGGTGAACCTGGCGCTGGTGATCGCCATCTTCTTCAGTGGCGGTTATTTTGCAGGGCGTCTCGGCAATTGGCTCAGCGAGTGGGTCAGCGATGTCAGCCATCAGAAGGCCGTCATTTGGGGGGCAGCGTTGTTGCTGTCACTGCCATTCCTGATCGCCGCGTACCGCAAGCTAAAAGCACTCTCGATGCTGCTGGCAGAGATGGGCGTGAAGCCGGAAATGGCCGGGCGACATACCCAGCGCGTGCGCCGTGTGATTGCCGAAGTGATCCCGCTGTTGTCGCTGTTGGTGATTTTCCTGCTGCTGTCGGCATTGTCCGCCAGCATTCTGCCCACCAGCGAATTGCTGCTGGTGATTGCCGTGGTAGCTGCGGTGGTGGTGGCGTTGTTGTGGCGCTGGCTCATCCGCGTGCACACGCGCATGCAGATCGCGTTGCTGGAGACGCTGGAGAACAGTCGCGAGAACTCGCACTGAGGGGGTTCCGCCCTGGGCAAGGTATCTCGCCCGCCCGAGGAGGTGGGGCTATAGCGATGTCGCCAGGCGCAAAAAGCCTGGCGATTTTAACGACCTTGAGTCGCTAAGACGTCATTTTCCTGCCTCAAATCGCGCATCTATAAGGGCGTTAGCGATCAGCTCTCCAGCCAAACATCTCGCGCCCAGTGCCACACCGATTCCCAACTGTCTTCGCCGACACCTTCCTCTTCGGCATCCCACAGCACCACGGTGCCATCTTCTTCCACGCAATAGTAATTGTCGCCGTCCTGGCACAGCGGAATCAGGTCGCGCGGTACGCCGGCATCCCAAGCGTTGGAGGCCACATCTGGCAGGTAGGTGTGCGAGTGCGGATCAGTGACGGTAACTGGCTCAAGGGAGCCGTAAACCACATCACTTACGGTCAGCAGAAACTCTTTGAACACGAATGGAATATTGATGAACAGCTGCTCTTCGATTTCTACCAGCTGGTCTTCGTCGGGAAGCTCCAAGGGCACCGGTACCGGCTCATTCGCTTCACGGAGTTGTTCGATCACTTCTTCCACGGTTCACTTCCTCTGACCTAGATGACAACGCTGCGCCTTATACCCTAGTAGCCCACTTTGGCAAAAGCAAAAACCCCGGGCAAGCCCGGGGTTCTCTGTTTAGCACGCAGCGGTTAGCCGTTCTGACGGATACCGGCTACCAACCAAGGCTGGTTCTCGCCTTGGGCGCGAACCATGTGCCAGCTTTCGCTGAACACTTCGCCCTGGTCGAAGCGCGAATTCTTCGACACGCCACGGAAGGTCAGGGTAGCGTCGGTGCGGTCGGCGCGGTCATCGACACCGTCCAGTTGCACTTCCAGGTTATCGATGTAGGTAGACTGGAAGCCATCACCCAGCTCAGCACGCTCACGCTTGAGGAACTCAAGCATTTGCGGGGTAACGAACTCGCTGATCTTGTCCATTTCATTGGCATCCCAGTGCTGCTGCAGCGACTGGAAGTGGTTACGGGCTGCCGCCAGGAAGCTCTGCTCGTTGAACCAGGCCGGCGCGTTGATCACCGGTGCGGCTGCGGCAGCAGGTGCGGCCGAACCACCGAAAATCGACGGCTGCGCAGGCTGCGCGTGAGCCTCACGCTGCATCGGCGCATGGCCTGGCATAGCCATTTGCGGCTGCTGCTGGCGACGGCGCGCGGCGATGAAGCGGAACACGAGGAACGCGATGAGCGCCACGATCAGGAAGTCCATGATCTGGAAGCCTTCGAAACCGTCGCCCATGAACATGGAAGCCAGCAGGCCACCGGCGGCGAGGCCGGCCAGTGGGCCCAACCAGCGCGAAGCACCGCTGGCGGCAGCCGGTGCACGGCCAGGTGCGGTCGGCGCGGCAGCAGGCGTGGTAGGCGTAGCCTGGCGGGTCTGGTGGATAGGCGCGGAGCCCGAGCTCTTGCCGCCGCCGAAACGCTTGGCGCTGGCGTCCAGGCTCAGCGTCAGGCCGACGCAGAGCGCCAGTGCGATGCTAAGAAAACGTTGCATAAGTGGGATATCCCCTGTTGTGGATTGCACGCGCGTCATGGTGCACAGGTTCCCGGGCACATGACCAGCGACATAGTGTTTCGAGCTTTTGCTTGAATGTTACAAAGTTGGCAGGCCCGACCCTTGCGGGCTTTAGACAGCCTCGAGCTTGGCATACCCCAGCATCAGCCATTTGCTACCTTCGGCAAAATTCACCTGCACCCGCGCCTGAGCGCCAGAACCCTCGAAGTTGAGGATCACACCTTCGCCGAATACCGCATGCTGCACACGCTGGCCAAGGTTGAACGCGGTCTGCGGAATGCTGGCATTGGCGAACAGGTTGCTGTTGGTGGCCGTCTTGGCCCCGCCGAACGGGCGGCTGACGCTGTTGGACAGGCGTACTTCCTGAACCAGGCCTGCCGGAATTTCACGTACGAAACGCGACACCTTGTTGTAAGTCTCGCTGCCATAAAGGCGGCGTGTTTCGGCATAGGTCATGACCAGCTGGCGCATGGCGCGGGTGATGCCTACATAGGCCAGGCGTCGTTCCTCTTCCAGGCGGCCGGGTTCTTCCAGGCTCATCTTGTGCGGGAACAAGCCTTCTTCCATGCCCACCAGGAACACATATGGGAACTCAAGGCCTTTGGCGCTGTGCAGGGTCATCAGCTGGATGCTGTCTTCATGCTCGTCAGCCTGAGTATCGCCAGCTTCGAGTGAGGCGTGGCCAAGGAAGGCCGAGAGCGGGGAAAGGTCGGCGTCTTCGTCGGTGGACTCGAAGTTGCGTGCCGCACTCACCAGTTCCTCAAGGTTTTCTACCCGTGCCTGGCCCTTTTCACCCTTTTCTTCCTGGTGATAGGTGATCAGGCCGGACTGTTCGATGGTGGTCTGGGTCATGGTATGCAGCGGCATGTCCACAACCTTGGCAGCCAGCCCCTCGATCAGCTCGATAAAGGCCCCCAGGGCACTGGCGGCGCGGCCTTTCAGGGCCTTGGCAGCGATCAGCTGGCACATGGCCTCCCACATGGACAGCTGGCTGTGGCGGGCGTGCTCACGGATGGCTTCGACGGTTTTTTCGCCAATACCGCGCGGCGGCACGTTGATCACCCGCTCCAGAGCGGCATCGTTGCCACGCCCTTCGATCAGGCGCAGGTAAGCCATGGCATTCTTGATTTCGGCGCGCTCGAAGAAGCGCTGGCCGCCATAGATGCGGTAGGGGATGCGCTCGCGCAGCAGGGCCTCTTCCAGCACGCGCGACTGGGCGTTGGAACGGTACAGGATGGCGATCTCGTTGCGCGCATTGCCCTGCTTGACCAGGCTCTCGATGGTTTCCACGACATAGCGCGCTTCGTCGTGCTCGTTGTAGGCCGCGTACAGGGTCAGTGGTTCGCCTTCGCCCATGTCGGTCCACAGTTCCTTGCCCAGGCGCCCGCTGTTGTTGGCGATCAGCGCGTTGGCCGCCTTGAGGATGCCGCCGGTGGAGCGGTAGTTCTGCTCCAGGCGGATCATTTCGGCGTCAGGGAAGTCGGCGGTGTACTGGTGAATGTTCTCGATCTTGGCGCCGCGCCAGCCGTAGATCGACTGGTCGTCATCGCCTACCGCCATCAGGCTGTCGCCACCGCGTGCCAGCAGGCGCAACCAGGCGTACTGCACGGCGTTGGTATCCTGGAACTCGTCCACCAGCACGTGGCGGAAGCGTCGCTGATAGTGCTCCAGCAGGCCCGGGTGGTCACGCCACAGGTCCAGGGCGCGAAGCAGCAGCTCGGAGAAATCGATGACACCGGCGCGCTCGCACGCCTGCTCGTAGGCCGTATAGACCTCGCGCATGGTCGCCAGGAACAGGTCGCCCCCCGCCTGGATATGCTGCGGGCGCAGGCCTTCGTCTTTCTGCCCGTTGATGAACCATTGGGCCTGGCGTGCCGGCCACTTCTGCTCGTCCAGGCCCAACTCGCGCATGACCCGCTTGATCAGGCGCTGCTGGTCGTCGCTGTCGAGGATCTGGAAGTTCTGCACCAGCCGCGCTTCCTGCCAGTGGGCCCGCAACAGGCGATGGGCCAGGCCGTGGAAGGTGCCGACCCACATGCCTGCCGGGTTGATGCCCAGCAGTTGCTCGATCCGCTGGCGCATTTCTGCTGCGGCCTTGTTGGTGAAGGTCACCGACAGGATCGAGTGCGGCGACGCCTGCTCGACCTGGATCAGCCAGGCGATGCGGTGTACCAGCACGCGGGTTTTACCGGAACCGGCGCCGGCAAGCACCAGTTGACGCCCGAGCGTGGCCGCTACGGCCTGGCGTTGGGCATCGTTGAGGGAATTCAGCAGGAGAGAGAGGTCGTCTGTGCGCATCGGGCCATTCTAGGGCGATGCCGGGTAAGGGGCAAATATCTACTGTATGAATATTCACCTGGCGGCATCCCGCTCATCGGTCCGGGGCCAGGTCACGGCCTGCGCAAACTGGCTGAGGCATGGTCAGGCGATGGCCTTCACGTTATGGATTTCGCACCTTCGAACTTCATCTGCAGCTGTTTCAGATTGAGGGTCGCGCCATCGCGCAGGTCTTTCAGCCATGCCAATGCCTGCCATGCCTGGCGAGCAGGCTGTTGGCTTGCTCGGGCCCGAAACTGCCAGCCGGGTAGGGGCGGGGCGCCTGGAAGTGCTCTTCACAGCCCTTGATGATTGGATCTACCCAGGCCCAGGCTGCTTCCACTTCATCGCGGCGCATGAACAGTGTCGAATCACCTTCGAGCACATCCAGCAGCAGACGCTCGTAGGCTTCCCAGCGGCGAGTCTGGCTGAACACCTGGGCCAGATTAAGGTCCAGGTCCACGGGTTCCAGGCGCATGCCCTTGCCTGGGCTCTTGGTCATCATGCGCAGGCTGATGCGTTCGTCCGGTTGCAGCTGTATCAGCAACTGGTTGACCTGGCCGCCGCTGAACAGTTCGTGAGGCACTGGCTTGAACTGGATGACGATCTGCGAAGCGCGCCGCGCCATGCGTTTGCCGGTGCGCAGATAGAAAGGCACGCCCGCCCAGCGCCAGTTGTCGATGTGCGCCTCGATGGCCACGAAAGTTTCGGTATCGCTGTCGTTGTCGACGTCCTTTTCAAAGTAGTAGGCCGGCACTTCCTGGCCGCCGATACGCCCGGCACCATACTGGCCGCGTACCGTCTTGTCCTGCACATCCTGGCCGGTGATCGGCTTGAGGGCGCGCAGGATTTTCACCTTTTCGTCGCGTACCGCTTCGGCCTCGAACTGCGCGGGTGGCTCCATGGCCACCAGGCAAAGCAGTTGCAGCAGGTGGTTCTGCAGCATGTCGCGAATAGCCCCGGCGCGATCGTAGTAGGCACCGCGGTTTTCTAC
Organism: Pseudomonas sp. 10(2024); assembly: GCF_045164175.1. Lineage (NCBI taxonomy): Bacteria > Pseudomonadati > Pseudomonadota > Gammaproteobacteria > Pseudomonadales > Pseudomonadaceae > Pseudomonas > Pseudomonas sp. 10(2024). The sequence continues at coordinate 5,862,468 of NZ_CP174006.1, read as the reverse complement.
GCCCAGTGTCTCGCAAACGCTGATCTGGACATGGTCGACCTGGTTGTTGCGCCATACCGGCTCCAGCAGGGCATTGGCAAAACGCAGGGCCATCAGGTTCTGCACGGTTTCCTTGCCCAGGTAGTGGTCGATGCGGAACACCTGTCTTTCTTCGAACACCGTGCCAATCGCTTCATTGATGGCAGTGGCCGATTCCAGCGAATGGCCGATCGGTTTTTCCAGCACGATGCGCGCTTCGGTGTCGGCCAGTCCGGCAATGCGCAGGTGGTTGGCAATCGGCACGAACAGGTTGGGAGCGGTGGCCAGATAGAAGATGCGCGTCAGCCCACCGGGTTCGCCCAGGTAGCGTGCCAGGCGGCCGAAGTCGGCGCTCTGTGAAGCATCCATCGGGAAGTAGTCGACCCGTGCGGAAAACCGCTGCCACACCTCTTCGTCGAAGTCGCTGCGGGCAATCTGTGCCCGACAATGGCGTTCGGCGAGCTTCAGATAGTCGATGCGTGGCAGGTTGCGCCTGGCCAGTGCGATGACCCGCACGGCAGGGTTCAGACGGGCCTCGCGAAACAGGTGGTAGAGCGCCGGAAGCAATTTGTGCAGGGCCAGATCACCGGTGCCGCCGAAGACCAGAATGTCGCAAGGAATAGTCAAACCACCACTCTCCACGTTCGTTTAACTGGGCGGGTTGGCGTCCATGTAGTATAACTACAAGAAAGCTACAACCCGGCAAGCCGATCATAACCGAGTCCCGCCTGTGAATCTGTTGCAACATATCGCCCAATCGCGCCACTTGCTGCGCAAATCGGAACTGAAAGTGGCCGACCACGTGCTGCTCGACCCGGCTGCCGTCATGCACAGCTCCATGGCCGATTTGGCGCACAGCGTGGGTATCAGTGAGCCGACCATCGTGCGTTTCTGCCGGGCCATTGGCTGCTCGGGCTTCCAGGACCTGAAGCTGAAGCTGGCGCAAAGCCTGGCTGCCGGGGCCAGCTTCGGTCAGTTCGCCATCCACGAAGACGATTCGGTCGCCGACTACAGCCTGAAGATCTTCGACACCACCCTGCACACCCTGATGGAAGTACGCGAGCACCTTGATCCGCAGGCGCTGCAACAAGCAGTGAGCGCCATGGCCCAGGCGCAGCGGGTAGAGTTCTATGGCTTTGGCGCGTCCGGTGCCGTTGCGGCCGATGCCCAGCACAAGTTCTTCCGCCTGCTGCTCAGCGCGGCAGCGTATTCCGACCCGCATATGCAAGCGATGTCGGCCGTTACCCTGAAACCGGGCGATGTGGCGGTGTGTATTTCCCAGTCGGGCCGTTCCAAGGACCTGCTGATCACTGCCAACCTGGTGCGTGAGAGCGGCGCCAACCTGATTACCCTGTGCCCCAGCCAGACGCCGCTGGCCGAGCTATCGACGGTCAACCTGGCGATCGACGTGCATGAAGACACCGAGATCTACACCCCACTGACCTCGCGTATTGCCCACCTAGTGGTGATCGACGTGCTGGCGATGGGCGTTGCCATGGCGCGCGGGCCTAGCCTGGTCAACCACCTGAAGAGCGTGAAACGCAGCTTGCGCAGCTTGCGTCTGTCGCCCAAGTCGATCAAGGCTACCGACGACTGAATTCAACCTGTACTGGCGTCTTCGCGGGCTTGCCCGCTCCCACAGGTACTGTGCACCTCTAGTACCTGTGGGAGCGGGCAAGCCCGCGAAGAGGCCGGTACAGGCAGTGAAAATTCACGGTTCTGTCACCATTCCACCGCCAAACGGTAAACCATCAAGGCCAGTCTGAAACTCCCGCATACTATCTGGGAGACAGGCAATGGCTCGTGACTTCGACGGTACGTACCAACCCAACGCCAAGGCTCGCAAGCAGCAGGAAAAGGATCAGCGCCGTATGGAATACCGCCGCGCGATCGAGAGCTATTGCGACCAACGTCAATTGCTCCGCGACCTGGCGGACTACCCCGAGCTGCAAGCACTCACGGTATGGCAGTCGTCGGCGGCAACTTCCCCGAAAAGCGTTCAACAAGCGCGCTGATAAGAGCACGTTCGCCGCGTATGAATGCAAGAAACGCCAAGGCCACCGGCGACTGCCGCTTGGCCTTGGCCTGTACCACGCACCAGCTACGGTACAGCGGTAGCTCCTCGACCGGTAATTCCTTCAGCATCCCGGTAGCCAATTCCAGGTTGACTGCGTGACGGGTCAACAGGGCGATCCCCAGCCCGGCGATCACGCATTCGCGCTGGGCATCGGCCGAGGCTACTTCAAGCGTCTGGGCGAAATGCACGCGCTTGTCCTTGAAGTACTCTTCGCACGCCTTGCGTGTTCCCGAACCTTGCTCGCGGACCAGCAGGGTATGTGGCTCCAGGTCCTGCATGCGCAACTGCTCCAGCTTGCACAGCGGGTGCTGTGGCGGCGCAACCGCAACGATCGGGTTGTTGAGGAACGGCAGAAACTCCAGGCCCATGTCTTGCGGCACCATCGACATGATGATCAGGTCGTCGCGGTTATCGGAAAGGCGGCGGATGGCTTGGGCACGGTTGACTACCGTCAGGGTCAGGTTGACTTCCGGGTGACGCTGCTTGAAGGCGGCGAACAGGTGTGGCACGAAGTACTTGGCACTGGACTCGATCGCCAGTTTCAACTGACCTTGCAGTGAGCCCTGCATGTCCGACAGCTGCATGTCCAGGCTCTCCAGGCGCCCGAAGATATCGTGGCTGGCGCGCTGCAGGGCCTCGGCCGCCTCGGTCAGGTAGAGCTTCTTGCCCACGTACTCGAACAATGGCTGACCGATCAGCTCTTCAAGCTGACGGATCTGTAGACTAACGGCGGGTTGCGTCAGCGCCATCTCCTCCGCAGCACGGCTGTACGACCGCAAATCGCACACCTCATTGAAGATCTGGAGTTGACGCAATGTCATACGCATCAAGGACTTACGCATTTTAATCTGCTCTTCGGCAACACCTTGTTACCCAACTATAAGCTTTTGCTAATACAGCCTCTAACAAATATTGATTTTTGTTTATCGACCTACAGCGCTAGGGTGAATACGCGACTGGCCAGCAACGTCTGGTCACGCGCCGACCGGTAGAACCGGCTCGACTGTTCCTACGGCTTTGGGAAGACTCCAGTGATAAAAAAAATCCTGATCGCCAACCGAGGTGAAATCGCAGTTCGGATCGTGCGTGCTTGCGCCGAGATGGGCATTCGCTCGGTAGCGATCTTTTCCGACGCCGACCGGCATGCCTTGCACGTCAAGCGCGCTGACGAAGCACACAGCATCGGTGCCGAGCCGCTGGCCGGTTACCTGAACCCGCGCAAGCTGGTGAACCTGGCTGTGGAAACCGGCTGTGATGCCCTGCACCCAGGCTACGGTTTCCTTTCGGAAAACGCTGAACTGGCAGAAATTTGCGCCGAGCGCGGGATCAAGTTCATCGGCCCGGCCGCCGACGTGATTCGCCGTATGGGCGACAAGACCGAAGCGCGCCGCACCATGATCGCCGCCGGTGTGCCGGTAACCCCGGGCACCGAAGGCAACGTTGCCGATATTCATGAAGCCCTGAGCGAAGGTGATCGCATCGGTTATCCGGTGATGCTCAAGGCCACCTCCGGTGGTGGCGGCCGTGGTATTCGTCGTTGCAATAGCCGCGAAGAACTGGAACAGAACTTCCCACGGGTCATTTCCGAGGCGACCAAGGCATTCGGTTCGGCCGAAGTGTTCCTGGAGAAATGCATCGTCAACCCTAAGCACATCGAGGCGCAAATTCTCGGTGACAGCTTCGGTAACGTAGTGCACCTGTTCGAGCGCGACTGCTCTATCCAGCGCCGTAACCAGAAGCTCATCGAAATTGCCCCGAGCCCACAGCTCACTCCTGAGCAGCGCGCCTACATCGGCGACCTGGCGGTGCGTGCGGCCAAAGCGGTGAATTACGAGAACGCCGGTACCGTGGAGTTCCTGCTCGCCGATGGCGAAGTGTACTTCATGGAAATGAACACCCGGGTGCAGGTGGAACACACCATTACCGAGGAAATCACCGGTATCGACATCGTTCGTGAGCAGATCCGCATCGCCTCGGGGCTGCCACTGTCGGTCAAGCAGGAAGACATTCAGCACCGCGGCTACGCCCTGCAGTTCCGTATCAATGCTGAAGACCCGAAAAACAACTTCCTGCCCAGCTTCGGCAAGATCACCCGTTACTACGCCCCCGGCGGCCCGGGCGTGCGCACCGACACGGCGATCTACACCGGCTATACCATTCCACCGTTCTACGACTCCATGTGCCTGAAACTGGTGGTGTGGGCGTTGACCTGGGAAGAAGCCATGGACCGCGGCCTGCGGGCCCTGGACGACATGCGCGTGCAAGGGGTGAAGACCACCGCCGCGTACTACCAGGAAATCCTGCGCAATCCGGAATTCCGTAGCGGCCAGTTCAATACCAGCTTTGTCGAAAGCCACCCTGAATTGACCAACTACTCGATCAAGCGCAAACCCGAAGAGCTGGCCCTGGCCATCGCCGCCGCCATCGCCGCCCACGCAGGCCTGTGAGGAACCCTATAATGTCCAAGAAAATTCACGTAACCGACACGATCCTGCGCGACGCTCACCAGTCCCTGCTGGCTACCCGCATGCGTACCGAAGACATGCTGCCGATCTGCGACAAGCTCGACAAGGTTGGCTACTGGTCGCTGGAAGTCTGGGGTGGTGCAACCTTCGACGCCTGCGTGCGCTTCCTCAAGGAAGACCCGTGGGAGCGCCTGCGCAAGCTGCGCGCAGCGCTGCCAAACACCCGCCTGCAAATGCTGCTGCGCGGCCAGAACCTGTTGGGCTACCGTCACTACAGCGACGACGTGGTCAAGGCCTTCGTCGCCAAGGCGGCGGTCAACGGCATCGATGTGTTCCGCATTTTCGACGCCATGAACGACGTGCGTAACCTGCGCGTGGCCATCGAAGCGGTCAAGGCCGCCGGCAAGCACGCCCAGGGCACCATCGCTTACACCACCAGCCCGGTACACACCATCGAAGCCTTCGTGAACCAGGCCAAGCAGATGGAAGCCATGGGTTGCGACTCGGTGGCGATCAAGGACATGGCCGGCCTGCTGACCCCATTCGCCACTGGCGAGCTGGTCAAGGCGCTGAAGGCAGAACAGTCGCTGCCGGTGTTCATTCACTCCCACGATACCGCCGGCCTGGCAGCCATGTGCCAGCTCAAGGCCGTGGAAAATGGCGCGGACCACATCGACACCGCCATCTCCAGCTTCGCCTGGGGCACCAGCCATCCGGGTACCGAGTCGATGGTTGCTGCACTCAAGGGCAGCGAGTTCGACACCGGCCTGGACCTGGAGCTTCTGCAAGAGATCGGCTTGTACTTCTACGCCGTGCGCAAGAAGTACCACCAGTTCGAAAGCGAGTTCACCGCGGTAGACACCCGGGTGCAGGTCAACCAGGTACCGGGCGGCATGATTTCCAACCTGGCCAACCAGCTCAAGGAGCAGGGCGCTCTCAACCGCATGAACGAAGTGCTGGCCGAAATCCCGCGTGTGCGTGAAGACCTCGGCTTCCCGCCGCTGGTCACCCCGACCTCGCAGATCGTCGGCACCCAGGCGTTCTTCAACGTGCTGGCGGGTGAGCGCTACAAAACCATCACCAATGAGGTGAAGCTGTACCTGCAAGGTGGTTATGGCAAGGCCCCAGGTGTGGTCAACGAGCAACTGCGTCGCCAGGCTATCGGCAGTGAAGAAGTGATCGATGTGCGCCCGGCTGACCTGCTGAAGCCGGAAATGGCCAAGTTGCGTAGCGACATCGGTGCCCTGGCCCGTTGCGAAGAAGACGTGCTGACCTACGCCATGTTCCCGGACATTGGCCGCAAGTTCCTCGAAGAACGCGAAGCTGGCACCTTGACGCCTGAAGTTCTGCTGCCGATTCCGGAAGCCGGTGCCGTGGCTGCCCCAGGCGGTGAAGGCGTGCCGACCGAGTTCGTCATTGACGTACACGGCGAAACCTACCGCGTCGACATCACCGGTGTGGGGGTTAAGGCCGAAGGCAAGCGTCACTTCTATCTGTCGATCGATGGCATGCCGGAGGAAGTGGTATTCGAGCCACTCAACGAGTTCGTCAGCGGTGGCGGCAGCAAGCGCAAGCAAGCGACCGACCCTGGCCACGTGAGCACCACCATGCCAGGGAACATCGTTGATGTGTTGGTCAAGGAAGGTGACATGGTCAAGGCCGGCCAGGCGGTCCTGATCACCGAAGCCATGAAGATGGAAACCGAAGTGCAGGCGGCCATCGCCGGTAAGGTCGTGGCCATCCATGTGGCCAAGGGTGATCGCGTGACGCCGGGTGAGATCCTGATCGAGATCGAGGGCTGATTTAAGCCCTCATCTACAAGTGGTTAACCTCTGGGGAGCGGATGCTCCCCTTTTTTTGTGCCGGACTCACCCGCACCTCACAACGCGCATCCCTTGTGGGAGAGCTGATTCAGCACACCGCTCAACCTTTGCGGCACATCTCAAGGCTTTCCACCTGGCCACCCGGCTGCTGGTTCTCTTCACTCAACCACCGCTCAAACCCGGCAGCCACCGCCGGCCATTCATCATCGGTAATCGAATACCACGCCGTATCGCGGTTATGGTCCTTCACCACCAGGTGCTTGCGGAACACCCCTTCGTAGACGAAGCCGAATCGCTCTGCCGCACGTTTGGAGCGGGCATTGGCGTTATTGCACTTCCACTCCAGCCGTCGATTACCCAGCGCGAAGCCCAGCTTGCCCAGCAGATACACCGCCTCGGTACCCTTGGGCGTACGCTGCATGGCGGCACCGAAGGCAATGTGGCCGATCTCGATCCGGCCGTGTTCAGGGACGATCGACATCAGGCTGAGGATGCCTTGGGCCTGGCCACTGGCGCGGTCGATGACGGTGTAGAAAAGCGGGTCGCGGCCAGCAGCGTTGCCTTCCAGCCAGCGGTCGAAGGCGACGCGTTCGGCGAACGGGCCGTAGGGCAGGTAGTCCCACAGCACCGGATCGGAGGCCGGCCCCTGCAGTGCCTCCCAGAGGTCTTCGCCATGGCGCCCTGGATCGAGCTTCTCCAGGCGGATGAAGCGGCCTTCAATGGGCTCGGCCTGGGGGGGGGCGGCGGGTTTCCAGTTCAATGCGTCTGTCATGTGCGGCCTACAAGCCTTTGCGGAATTGGATGAAGCCCGAGCGCTCGGCAACCTGCTGGTACAGGCTGATGGCGGTGGCGTTGGTTTCGTGGGTCAGCCAGTGCACCTTGATGCAGTTGTCGGCCTTGGCAGTGGTGTAGACGTGCTCGATCAACTGTCGACCAATGCCCAGGCCACGTTGCGTGCTGTCCACATACAGGTCCTGCAGGTAGCAGGAATTCTCGATACTCCAGTTGGAACGATGGTAGATGAAGTTGACCATCCCCACCGCCTTGCCGTCGACCCAGGCCAGTGCCGAATGGGTTGGCTCGCTGGGGTCGAGCAGGCGTTGCCAGGTGCTCAGGCTGACGGCATCGGCCAGCTCGGTCTCGTAGAAGTGCAGGTAGGCCTGCCAAAGGGCGTGCCAGGCTGCGTGATCTTGGGCCGTGACAGGGCGCAGGGTAAGGTTGGGCATGGGCTATTCCTTCAGAGTTGGCGCATGTGCGCCGCGAGTTGATTGTCCAGTTGATCGGGACTGGCGCTCAGGCCTTCGCGCACACCAGCGATGTCTTGCCCGGAGCGGTTCTGGCTGAGCTTGCGCGCACCTTGCAGGCGCGCGATGGGCAGACGGATACCGACGATGGCGCGGAGCATGCCCTCGATGTAGTCGGCAGGGGCGTCGGTGACTTTCCATGGTTCGCTGCGACCCTGTTCGTGGCGGTCTGTCAGGCGGCTAACGATAGCCAGTAGCGGCTCGGCCTCATGGATAACTTCGGCCGGGCCATAAGCGTGCACCGCCAGGTAGTTCCAGGTCGGCACCACCTTGGGGTTTTCGGCCTTGCTTGGGTAATAGCCGGGGCTGACATAGGCATCGGCGCCGGGGAATACCAGCAGTGCTTCGCCGCCGTGCTGCAGGTCTTGCCATTGGCGGTTGGCCCGGGCCAGGTGGGCATACACAGTGCCAAAATCGCCCTCGGCGGTATCGACCAGCACCGGCAGGTGCGTGGCCAGAAGGCCCTGTTCGCCCTGGCTGACCAGAACGGCCAGGCGGGTGTCTAGCATGTGCTGGTGCAAGCGGGTGAGGTCGTGTTCCTGATGCGGCTTACTGTTGTACATGGCGGGATCCTTGTCGAATGGCTCCATCCTAGGCAGGCTATTGGTTCTGGGTAAGATCCATTAATGCCTGTTTTCATAGGTCCAATATCATGCGCGAGTCACCCCTCATCCTGCCTTTTGACCCTGCCGGGATCGCGCTGGATCGCAGCCGCGGGCTTAGCCAGCAGCTATATCAGGCGTTGCGAGCGCGGGTACTGGATGGGCGCCTGAGCAGTGGTACTCGTCTGCCGGCTACGCGCGACCTGGCTGCCATGTTGGCGCTTTCACGCAACAGCGTGGTGCGCGCCTACGATCAACTGTATGCCGAGGGCTTCATCGAAAGCCGGGTCGGTGATGGCACCTACGTTAGCCGGCTGCCAAAACTGTCCACACAAGTATCCACAGGGTTATCCCTGGGCTTATCAACAGGTTTATCCACATTTCGTGAAGAAAATACTGAGGATTCATCCAGCGGGAGGCTTTTCAGCGCGCCTCTGCAGCGCCTGAAAAACAACCATTTGCCACCGCCCAGAAGCGGTGCGCCGCGTGCTTTTCGCGTTGGTATTCCAGCATTCGACCTGTTCCCGTTTGACGTCTGGGCCAAGCTACAGGCGGGTTTCTGGCGCAACCCATCGCCTGCACAACTGGGCTATGGTGACCCCGCTGGCGAGCCGGCTTTGCGCGATCTGATAGCGGCCTATCTACGCCGCTCGCGGGGGCTGAGCTGTACGGCTGAACAAATTGTGATCACAAGCGGTGCGCAGCAGGCCATCAGCCTTTGTGCACAGTTGCTGCTGCAGCCGGGCGACGGTGTGGCTGTGGAAAACCCAGGCTATCGGGCGGCCGCTCATGCCTTCACGCTTGCGGGCGGCCGGGTGTGTGGCGTGCCTGTGGATGAGGACGGGCTGGACTGCGGCCGGCTGGAACAGTTGACCGATTGCCGACTGACCTATGTCACGCCTGCACACCAATACCCGACCGGGGTGACCATGAGCCTTGCACGTCGCCTGGCATTGCTGGCCTGGGCCGAACGCAGTGACGGCTGGATCATCGAGGACGACTACGACGGCGAGTATCGCTACAGCGGTGCGCCGCTGGCCCCGCTGGCAGCGCTCGACCGGCACGGGCGGGTGCTGTATGTCGGCACCTTCGGCAAGATCGCCTTCCCGGCGTTGCGTCTAGGCTATCTGGTGCTTCCGTCGAAACTGGTGCAGGCCTTCAGCCAGGGCAGAGCTATAGCGGTGCGGCATTCGGAGGTCAGCAGCCAGTGCGTGATGGCCGAGTTCATGGCCCGTGGCCATTTTCAGCGGCATATCCGCCGTATGCGCAAGGCGGCATTGAAGCGGCGCGATGTGCTCAAGGTCGGTTGGCCTGTGGATATTCCGGGGTTGGGTGCAATGCCGGAAGTGGCGGCTGGGCTGCATGTGAAGGTCAATGTGGATAACTTTTCTCGGGAGCAGGAGTTGGTGGCCAAGGCTGAGGCGGTGGGAGTGGAAGTGACGCCACTGAGCAATTTCTGGTTGGCGGACTGCGAGGTGCCTGTGGATAAGCGGGCGGGGCTGGTGCTGGGCTTCGCGGCGGTGCCGGAGGGCGAGATAGCCGAAGCCTTGATGAAATTACGCAAAGTCTGGAGAAAATGAAGGGGGCTGCAAAGCAGCCCCCGGTTCAACATCAGGTACCGGACTTTATCCGCGTCCAGGCGCGGGTCCTGGCCCGTTCGGCATTTCGCGTCAAAGGCTTGAGGGTATACAGCTTGGCCATCGCCTCTGCCGTCGGATACAGGTTGGGGTTGTTGCGAATCGTCGGATTCACCTTGTCGGTCGCATCCTTGTTCGGGTTCGGATACCCCACGAAGTCGCTGATCGGCGCAATCACCTCTGGCCGCAGCAGGTAATTGATGAACGTATGCGCATCCTCCGGGTTCGCAGCGCCCTTTGGAATCGCCAGCATGTCGAACCAGATCGGTGCGCCCTCCTTGGGCAGGCGCATGTCCACCACCACGCCGTTGTTCGCCTCACGGGCGCGGTTGGCTGCCTGCGAGAAGCTGCCGCTGTAGCCCACTGCCACACAGATGTCGCCATTGGCGATGTCTGCCATGTACTTCGAGGAGTGGAAGTAGGTGATATGCGGACGAATCTTCAGCATCAGTTCCTCGGCCTTCTTGTAGTCCGCCGGTTTGTCGCTGTTCGGCGGCAAGCCCAGGTACTGCAGGGCCAGCGGTAGAATCTCCGACGGCGAGTCGAGCAGGGCCACGCCGCACTGCTTGAGCTTGGCGATGTTCTCTTCCTTGAAGATCAGGTCCCAGCTGTCCACCGGCGCGTTGTCGCCGAGTGCAGCCTTGACCTTGGCCGGGTTGAAGCCGATCAGCACGGTGCCGTACATATACGGCACGGCAAACTTGTTGCCCGGGTCGTTAGCTTCGATCAGCTTCATCAGTGCCGGGTCAAGGTGTTGCCAGTTCGGCAGCTTGCTGCGATCCAGCGGCTGGAACACCCCGGCTTCGATCTGCTTGGCGAGGAACACGTTGGACGGTACTACCACGTCATAGCCGGAGTTGCCGGTCAGCAGCTTGGCTTCCAGCGCCTCGTTGGTGTCGAAGATGTCGTACACCAGCTTCACGCCGCTGTCCTTCTGGAAGGCAGTCAAGGTCTGCGGGGTGATGTAATCGAACCAGTTATATACACGCAGGGTGCGCTGCTCGGCTTGCGCATGCAGGGCGCCTGCGAACAGGGTGGCAGCGATGAACGGGGCGAGCAGACGTTTGAGTCGGACCATTATCGGGCTCCTGACTGGGCGCGCTGGAAGCCTTCCAGCACATTGACCGCGTTGATGCCGATTTCTTCCACAGCGTAGCCGCCTTCCATCACGAACAGGGTCGGCTTGCCGAGTTGGCCGATGCGCTTGCCCATTTCCAGGTAGTCCGGGCTGTCCAGCTTGAACTGCGAGATGGGGTCATCCTTGAAGGTGTCCACACCCAGGGAGATGACCAGCACGTCGGCGTCATAGCTGGCGATGCGCTTGCAGGCATCCTCCAGGGCTGCGCTCCAGGCGGCCCAGTCGCTACCGGCGGGCAAGGGGTAGTTGATGTTGTAGCCCTGGCCTGCGCCTTCGCCGGTTTCATCGGCATAGCCGAGGAAGAACGGGAATTCGTCCTGCGGGTCGCCGTGGATCGAGGCGAAGAACACGTCGTCGCGGTTGTAGAAGATGTCCTGCGTACCGTTGCCGTGGTGGTAGTCGACGTCAAGGATGGCGACCTTGCGTCGGCCTTGGTCGAGGAAGGCCTGGGCGGCGATGGCGGCATTATTCAGATAGCAGTAGCCGCCCATCACTTCGCCGGCAGCGTGGTGCCCTGGCGGACGGCACAGGGCGAACGCGGCATGGGCGCCTTGCTGAATCGCTGCCTGGGCGGTCAGGGCAACTTGCGCAGCACTGTAGGCCGCCTGCCAGGTACCCGCGGTGATGGGGGCGCCGGCATCGAAACTGTAGTAACCCAGTTCGCCATGCAGGCCGGTCGGCTTGACCTGGCGCAGTGTGCGGGCCGGCCAGGTGAAGGGCAGCAGGTCACCCTCGTGGCCCTGTGCAGCCCAGCGGGCCCAGGCGCCTTCGAAGAAATCCAGGTAATCGGCGCTGTGGATGCGCAGCAACGGCGCACGGCCGAAGTCGGTCGGGCCCTGGATGTCGCCGAGGTTGCGTTTTTTCACCTGGTCGAGCACATGGTCGGCGCGCGAAGGCATTTCGAAACAGGGCATCAGCTTGCCATCGATCAGCTCGCAGCGGCCGTGGTGCAGGCGGTGGTCATCGGAATAGATCGTCAGCATTGTTGTTCTCCGGTGGGACTGGCGTGGGTCCATTGTCATGGGCTGATCAGCAGGGGAGAACGACGCAAACGGCCAAAAGGGGATCGATATGGCCAAGGTCTTTGGCCGGATGGGTGGTGACCTATCCGGCCTTTTCGCGGGTAAGGCAGCGGCGGCAACCGTGAACGGCCTTTGGGCATTGGCAGGCAGGCCCGGCCCTTTCGCGGGTGAACCCGCTCCTACAATGGCCACCAGGGCGTCAGGGGTTGTGACGCCCCTGTAGGAGCGGTTTTACCCGCGAAGAGGCCAGAGCAGGTCAACCACGAAAATGGCTGGGCGCCACGCCACTCCAGCGCTGGAAGGCATGCCGAAAACTGGCTGTCTCACTGAACCCCAAAGTCTCCGCAATCCGGTAGATCGGCATTTGTTCATCGGCCAGCAACTGCTTGGCCCGCTCGAACCTCAGCTCGTCCAGCAGCTGTTGATAACTGCTGCCCAGCGCCTGCAAATGCCGGCGCAGGGTGCGCGAAGAGCAGTTCATCTGCCGCGCAAGCCCTTCCAGCCCGGGCGCTGCGTCCAGTTGCTGCGCCAGCAGCTGGCGAATCCGTCCCAGCCATGCCTGGCGACCGGTGAATTCAAGGTTCAGGCGCCGGCAGCGCTCGCTCATGGCTTTGTGAGTAATCGGGTCGGCCAGCGGCAGCGGCATATCCAGCCATCGCCGTTCGAAGGCAAAGGCATTGTCCTCGGCGGCGAAACCGATCGGGCATTGAAACGCTTCGGCATAGAGGGCGTGGTAACCAGGGCGAGGGTGTTCGAAGCGTGCGCCAAGCAGCGGCAACGGCCGGCCAAGCAGGTCGTCACAGATGACTTTCAGCGACACCAGGCAGAACTCGGCGTTGAAAGCGCTCAGCGCCGGGCTGTCCTGGTAATCGCTGGCGCTGAACCAGACACGTTGGCCGTCGTCGAGCAAGCGCAGCTTGAAGACTGTTCCCAGCAGTGCCGGATACTGCAGCGCCAGGCGTAGGGCGTCACCCAAAGTGGCACTGGAGAGCAGCGCGTAACCGAGCATGCCGTAGCACGACACGCGCATGCGCTGGCCCAGTTCCAGGCCAATGTCCTCGCGCCGGGCCACAGCATTGGCGCAAACCTGCAGCTCCTGCTGGGTGGTGATGCGCGCATCGGCATGCCCCAGGTCTGCCGGGCCAATGCCGCTGCCGGCCAGCAACGCCGACGCCTCGCAACCGTCTGCCTGGAAGACGTTGAGGATCAGCGAAACTGCGTTGAGGGTGGTCAGGTGGCTGTGCAGCATGCTGGGTAATCCCGTTGGACTGGGATGCATTATGGAGCAAGTTGTGTGCCGATATCCGAGGCTGCAGGCAAACCACATACCCTGCCGGCGCGCCGGGTGTCGCAAAGGCCTGCAAAGCGCCCTCTAAAACCTTCAGGCAAAAAAAAGGTTCTTCACGGAATCCCGGGAAAGACAGAAACAAGAACGCCGGTTTGATGGATGATGTTCGTGCGAGCAAACACATCAACAAACCGGCGTTCTTGTGCACGATATTAATACGTTTCTGCCCTTTTGGGAGGGCTTTTCTGTCATTGCCATCAGGCCTGACGGCGACGATCTGCTGATCGACCTGATTCCGCAGCCCACTAGGTTCCCCACCTGCAGCGGCTGCCATCAGCCCAGCACCGCCATCCACGAATACTGCCAGCGTTCGATCCGTGATCTCCCCATTCTTGGCCATGCGGTACGGTTGAATGTGGAACTGCGGCGCGTTGGGTGTCGCGCATGCGGCAAGCGGATGGAGTCAGTCAGCTGGCTTGATCGCTATTCGCGTATGACCCAGCGCTTGGCCGAGGCCGTGATCCAGGCTTGCCAGCGGCTGCCTACCCTGCACGTCGCTGAGCTGTTTGACTTGCATTGGGACAGTGTGCGCTTGCTGGAGCGACGAGCTCTACAAGCCGCTCTAGAGAAGCTACCAAAGGCCCAGCCCAGGCGCCTGGTGATGGACGAGTTCGCCCTGTTCAAAGGCCATCGCTACGCCAGCGTGGTGCTGGACGCCGATACCCGCCGGGTTCTGTGGATTGGCGAAGGACGTAGCAGAGCGGCTGTCAGGCCCTTCTTTGAGGAGTTGGGGCCAGAAGGCTGTGCGCGGATCGAAGCAGTGGCGATGGACATGAACACCGCATTTGACCTGGAGGTACGCCAACACTGCCCTCAGGCACGCGTGGTCTACGACCTGTTTCATGTAGTCGCCAAGTATGGGCGCGAGGTGATTGACCGGGTACGGGTCGACGAAGCCAACCGTCTGCGCCATGACAAACCCGCGCGCAGGGTGATCAAGCAAGCACGCTGGCTACTGCTGCGTAATCCGGAAAATCTCAAGCGAAAAGATCAACAGGTGCACCTGAGGGATCTGCTGTCGGCTAACCAATCGCTGATGACGGTTTATCTGATGAAAGCAGAGTTAAAAGCGCTGTGGTCGCCCACCACCGCCTGGGGTTGGCGATCAGCCTGGAAGCAGTGGCTGCGTCTGGCTGATGAAAGCGCGATACCGGCACTGAAGCAGTTTGCTAAACGCCTGAAGGGATACTGGCGCGGCATCTTGAGCAGGGTGCGATGGCCGATGCATACGGGCCAGCTGGAAGGCATCAACAACCGGATCAAGGTGATCAAGCGGATGGCTTACGGTTACCGGGACAGCGAATTCTTTTTCATGAAGATCAAGAATGACTTTCCCGGCAATCCGTGAAGAACCAAAAAAAAGGCCCGAAGCAAGCGCTCGGGCCTTGGAAAGGTTGAGAGGTGTCTAGTCCCTCGACCTGGTGAGACTGTTTACAGCGGCCTGATTACGCCTTCAGCGGAACCAGACGTGGAGCGATCATGTTTTCCGGACGCAGGATGTCGTCGAGCATCGCGTCGTCCAGCAGCTTCTCTTCGCGCACCAGTTCCAGTACGCCGCGGCCGCTTTCCAGGGCAACGCGGGCGATACGGGTGGCGTTCTCGTAGCCGATGTACGGGTTCAGTGCGGTAACCAGGCCGATCGAGTGCTCGACCAGTTCACGGCAGCGCTGTTCGTTGGCGGTGATGCCGACGATGCAGTGCTCGCGCAGCATATCCATGGCGCGTTGCAGCAGGCGGATCGAGTCGAAGATCTTGTAGGCGATCAGCGGCTCCATCACGTTCAGCTGCAGCTGGCCACCTTCGGCGGCGACGGTCAGGGCCAGGTCGTTGCCCATGATGGCGAAGGCCACTTGGTTCACAGCTTCTGGAATAACCGGGTTGACCTTGCCTGGCATGATCGAGCTGCCTGGCTGACGCGCTGGCAGGTTGATCTCGTTGATGCCGGTGCGCGGGCCGCTGGACAGCAGGCGCAGGTCGTTGCAGATCTTCGACAGCTTGACCGCGGTGCGCTTGAGCATGCCGGAGAACAGCACGAAGGCGCCCATGTCGGAGGTGGCTTCGATCAGGTCGGCAGCCGGTACCAGCGGGTGGCCGCTGATGGTGGCCAGGCGCTGTACGGCCAAGGCCTGGTAGCCAGGGTCGGCGTTGATGCCAGTACCGATGGCGGTACCGCCCAGGTTGATTTCGGTCAGCAGTTCCGGAGCCAGCGAGCGCAGGCGCTGCAGGTCTTCAGTCATGGTGGTGGCGAAGGCGCGGAATTCCTGGCCCAGGGTCATCGGTACGGCGTCCTGCAGCTGGGTACGGCCCATCTTCAGTACGTGGTCGAATTCTTTACCCTTGGCAGCGAAGGCCTGGATCAGGCTATCAAGGCTGGCCAGCAGCGCGTCGTGGCCCAGCAGCAGGCCCAGGCGGATTGCGGTCGGGTAGGCGTCGTTGGTCGACTGCGCCATGTTCACGTCGTTGTTAGGGTGCAGGTACTGGTACTCACCCTTCTGGTGGCCCATGGCCTCCAGCGCAACGTTGGCAATGACTTCGTTGGCGTTCATGTTGGTAGAAGTACCAGCACCGCCTTGGATCATGTCTACCACGAACTGGTCGTGGAAATCGCCTTTGATCAGGCGGGCGCAGGCTGCGGAAATGGCAGCGTGCTTGGCATCGCTCAGGTGACCCAGCTCACGGTTGGCGTCGGCAGCGGCCTGCTTGACCATGGCCAGGGCCACGACAAGCTTGGGGTAGTGCGACAGCGGAACACCGGAGAGGTGGAAGTTGTTGGCAGCGCGCAGGGTCTGGATGCCGTAGTAGGCATCTGCAGGAACTTCAAGGGTACCCAACAAGTCTTTTTCGACGCGGAACGATGCAGCAGAGGACATGATGTATATCATCTCGATTTTGACCCGGCACATGCCGGAATGGCGCCAATCCTAGGCCTGAAGGTGTTTTTGCGGCCAATGCTATTGCACGCTAACCTATGCACAAACGGCATAGTGTTTCATGTGACGCCAATTGATATTCGAGCGTGTTCCATTTTGGTGCGCGCCGGGAGATGTGCTTCGTGAACCTTGAAAGCAAATGGCTGGAAGACTTCAGTGCTCTGGCCGCTACCCGCAGTTTTTCCCAGGCCGCAGAGCGGCGTTTCGTGACCCAACCGGCCTTCAGCCGGCGCATTCGCAGCCTTGAGGCGGCGTTGGGCCTGCAACTGGTGAACCGCTCTCGCACCCCCATCGAGCTGACCGAGGCTGGTCAGCTATTTCTCGTCACGGCACGTACTGTTGTCGACCAGTTGAGCGAAATTCTCCGTCATTTGCATCACCTGGAAGGCGGGCAGGGCGAAGTGGTGCAGGTAGCTGCGGCACACTCCTTGGCGTCGGGTTTCTTCCCCCGTTGGGTGGCCCAGTTGCGCAACGACGGTTTGAACATCGCCACCCGCCTGGTTGCGACTAACGTCGGAGATGCCGTACATGCACTGCGCGAAGGCGGCTGCGACCTGATGCTGGCGTTCTACGACCCGGACGCGGCCTTGCAGATGGATGCCGAGATCTTCCCGTCGCTGCACATGGGCACCACTGAAATGCTGCCGGTGTGCGCCGTGGATGCCGATGGCAAGCCATTGTTCGACCTCGAAGGTGAGGGCAGCGTGCCATTGTTGGCCTACACCGCCGGCGCATTCCTCGGTCGCTCGGTCAACCTACTGCTGCGCCAGCGCAACCTGCGGTATACCACCGTCTATGAAACCGCCATGGCCGACAGCCTCAAGAGCATGGCCCTGGAAGGGATGGGCATCGCTTGGGTGCCGCGTCTGTCCATGCGTGGCGAGCTCGAACGCGGTGAACTGGCGATCTGCGGCGGTAGCCAATGGCATGTGCCGCTGGAAATCCGCCTGTACCGCTGCGCGCTGGTGCGTAAGGCTAACGTCCGCTTGCTATGGCGCAAGCTGGAGTCGTCTGGAGTACAAGGTGAAGCGTCACTTTGAATTGTCCTTCAGGTATTCAGTGATTTGATGCAGGCGTGCAGCGCTCGTCGACCCCGAGGCAGCAGGAAAAAGTTGTCCCACGAGACAGCTTGCCCTTTGATCCGGCATGTGCTTGTAGGGGTGGGCGGCCAGCCTTTAAATACGTTACAATCCCGCGCCTTCGGCCGACCTGGTCGATTCAGAATCCGTATGACAAGCCACGCCGGCCCACCTGCGTGGCTTGTTGCTTTTAGCGCGCCAGAAGGCGCTTGCAGGAGAGGCTCGACGATGAGTGCACTGGTTGGCGTGATCATGGGCTCCAAGTCCGATTGGTCCACCCTTAGCCACACCGCCGATATGCTGGAAAAACTCGGCATTCCCTACGAAGTGAAGGTGGTTTCCGCCCACCGCACCCCGGATCTGCTGTTCCAGTATGCCGAGGAGGCTGAGGGCCGTGGCATCGAGGTGATCATCGCCGGTGCCGGTGGCGCAGCCCACCTGCCAGGCATGTGCGCCGCCAAGACCCACCTGCCGGTGCTGGGCGTGCCGGTGCAGTCGTCGATGCTGTCGGGCGTCGATTCGCTGCTGTCGATCGTGCAGATGCCAGCCGGTGTGCCGGTTGCCACCCTGGCCATCGGCCGTGCCGGTGCGGTCAACGCTGCCCTGTTGTCGGCCAGCATTCTGGGCGCCAAGTACCCGCAGTACCACGCGGCGTTGAAGCAGTTCCGCACGGAACAGACCGACACCGTGCTGGACAACCCAGACCCGCGCCAGGCTTGAGGCTCAACCCATGAAGATCGGTGTAATCGGTGGCGGCCAGCTGGGCCGCATGCTGGCCCTGGCGGGTACCCCGCTGGGCATGAACTTCGCCTTCCTCGACCCGGCACCGGACGCCTGCGCTGCGCCCCTGGGCGAGCACCTGCGTGCCGACTATGGCGATCAGGACCACCTGCGTCAGCTGGCCGACGAAGTCGACCTGGTCACCTTCGAGTTCGAAAGCGTCCCGGCCGAGACCGTGGCCTTCCTCTCGCAGTTCGTGCCGGTATACCCCAGCGCCGAATCGCTGCGCATCGCCCGTGACCGCCTGTTCGAAAAGAGCATGTTCCGCGACCTGGGCATCCCCACCCCGGCCTTCGCCGACATCCTCTCGCAGGCGGATCTGGACGCCGCAGTAGCCAGCATCGGCCTGCCGGCCGTGCTGAAAACCCGCACCCTGGGTTACGACGGCAAGGGCCAGAAGGTGCTGCGCACGCCAGAAGACGTGGTGGGTACCTTCGCCGAGCTGGGCAGCGTGCCATGCCTGCTGGAAGGCTTCGTGCCGTTCACCGGCGAAGTGTCGCTGGTGGCCGTGCGTGGCCGCGATGGCGAAACCCGCTTCTACCCGCTGGTGCACAATACCCACGAGAGCGGCATCCTGCGCTTGTCGGTGGCCAGCCAGGCACACCCGCTGCAGGCTCTGGCCGAAGATTACGTCGGCCGCGTGTTGCAGAAGCTGGATTACGTTGGCGTGATGGCCTTCGAGTTCTTCGAAGTTGACGGTGGCTTGAAGGCCAACGAAATCGCCCCGCGCGTGCACAACTCCGGGCACTGGACCATCGAAGGCGCCGAGTGCAGCCAGTTCGAGAACCATCTGCGTGCCGTGGCCGGCCTGCCACTTGGCTCGACCGCCAAGGTGGGCGAGAGCGCGATGCTCAACTTCATCGGTGAAGTGCCGGCCGTGGACAAGGTTGTCGCCATCGGGAACTGCCACCTGCACCACTACGGCAAGGCCTTCAAGGTTGGCCGCAAGGTAGGACACGCCACCCTGCGCTGCCCTGACATGGCCACCCTCGAGCGCAAGATTGCCGAAGTAGAGGCGCTGATCAGCAACTGATCGGGCTTCGAATCGAACTTCTGCAAGCGGCATGCCCTCTGAATGTGGCAACAAGCCGAAGCCCGTCTAGGCTTTGGCTTGTTCCAACTTCACTGCAGAGGGATTGCCATGGGTATCATTGGAACCATCTTCATCGGCCTCATCGTCGGCCTGCTGGCCCGCTTCATCAAGCCGGGCGATGACAGCATGGGCTGGATCATGACCATCCTGCTGGGTATTGCCGGCTCCTTGTTGGCTACCTATGGCGGCCAGGCGCTGGGTATATACCAGGCTGGGCAAGCGGCGGGCTTCCTTGGCGCGCTGGTCGGTGCCGTGGTGCTGCTGGTGATCTACGGATTCATCAAGAAACGCTGATTACTGGTTAGAATGCTCGGCAATTCATTCGAGTTGCCGAGCATTTTCATGCGTGCCTTTTTCCTCGTCCCCTTGCTGTTGGCCAGTACCCTGGCCCATGCCGAACTGCCCGAAACCGACTGGCTGGAGCTGATGCCCAAGTCGGACCAGAAGGCGCTGGAACAAATGCCTGAAATCGACCACAACTCGCCGGAAGCCATGGGCACCTTTACCGCCAAGGGTGGCCTCAAGCAGAGCAAGGGCCTGCCTGCGGTGATGTACTCGACCAAGACCGTTGCGGCCATGAATGGCAAGGACATCCGCCTGGGTGGCTACCCTGTGCCGCTGGAGAGTGACGCCAAGGGCAACAGCACGTTGTTCTTCCTGGTGCCGTACCCGGGTGCGTGCATCCATGTGCCGCCACCGCCGCCGAACCAGCTGGTGCTTGTGCGCTACCCGAAAGGCCTGAAGATCGATGACATCTACACACCGCTGTGGGTCAGCGGCAAGCTGAAGGTGGAGAAGGTCAGCAATGACCTGGCCGATGCGGCCTATGCGCTGGATGCAAACAAGGTGAGGGTGGTGGAAGACGCAGACCTTTGATAATTGCCCCGGCCTCTTCGCGGGCTTGCCCGCTCCCACAGGTAACCCACAATTTCGAGGCTTGTGGAGAACCTGTGGGAGCGGGCAAGCCCGCGAAGAGGCCGGTAATAAAGGAGCAGGGCTCAGATATTTTCACAACCGATCTGGACGCCCAGCGAATGACTCGCCCCAGGCTTCAACTCCACCAGGTCATCCCACACATTCGCTGTCTCGATGCACAGCATTCGCTGCCATCCATCGTCAGCCATGTCCGCCAGCTCCTTGGCCCGCTCGGTCCACGGGTTCCAGATCACCGCCGAGCGCGAGCCGCTGCTGGTCAAGGTAATCCGCCGATTCCAATGCGGGTCGACGATGCTGAGGGTCTGCGGGGTGTTCAGGTAGATCCGGTCCGTCTCCCCGGCAAACGTCAGTGCCCCCTGCTGCTGGCGCTGTTCCCAGCCCGCCAGGGTTTCGATATAACCCAGCCCGTCGACGCCCTCGACCCGTGCCTGGCGCACATCGCTGACCGCGAAGTAGCTATGCAGGGCCTGGCTGATGGTCACGGGGGTATTGCCCATGTTGCGGCTGGTCAGGCTCAGTTTCAGCTCTGCGCCCATCTCCACCACCAGTTTCAGCTCGACATCATGGGGCCAACCGGGCAGGTCGCCCTGCGCTTCAGGCAGTTCGAACTCGATCCGCAGGGTTTCGCCCACTTCCTCGATACCCAGCAATTGCCAGTCACGCGTGCGCGCAAGCCCGTGGGCAGGCGCCGGTGTTCCCTGGTACATGGCCTGGACGGCCTGAGGGTTGCGCTGCAGGTTGCCAAACCATGGCCAGCACACCGGTACCCCGGCGCGTACCGACTTGCCCTGGCGGAAGATGGCCTGGTCGCTCAGCCACAGCAGCGGCGGTTCGCCTACCTGCTGGTAGCTGAGGACCTGTGCGCCCTGCTGGGCGATCAGGAGTTCGGCACGGTCACTGCTGATACGCCAGCAGTTGAGTTCGCCATGTTGCTCGGTTACGACCTGAAAGGTAGCCATTGCGTTCTTCTCATTGATTGCCAGTGGGCCTTGGACCCGGGCAGATGCAATGAGTTTACCGCCAGCGTGGCTCAGCGACGAGGCACCGAGCGGGTACGACCACTGCCGTCAATGGCGACGAAGACGAATACCGCTTCGGTGACCTTGCGCCATTCGCTGGACAGCGGGTCGTCGCTCCACACCTCGACCATCATCTGGATCGAGCTGCGGCCGATTTCCAGGGTCTGGGTATAGAAAGACAGCTGTGCGCCGACCGCGACGGGCACCAGGAAGGCCATACGGTCGATGGCGACGGTGGCTACGCGGCCGCCGGCGACACGGCTGGCCATGGCCGTGCCTGCCAGGTCCATCTGCGCAACCAGCCAACCGCCGAAAATATCGCCAAACCCGTTGGTTTCTCGCGGCAATGCGGTGATTTGCAAGGCCAGGTCGCCTTGCGGGATTGGATCTTCTTGTTCGAGCTCAATCATGCGATGGGGCCTCTGACCCGTGACGCTTTTCGTTGGTGTGGCGCAAAGGCCGGGTAAACGATTCAGCTTGAAACATACTACGCCGATGTCGTTTCACTGGGCGGCCGTAGGGAAACTCTGCGAAACCGCCTGACAATAGTGACCGGCGTTTTCGCACAACATCCCACGTTAGGAGCAACATAATCCTACGAATTGCCAGTATATAGGGCATAACGGCCAGCGACGACCGCGCATTCACGAATATCTGTGTGGATTTTGTATCGCTTTCGGCGTAGCTCGGCAATTTGCTATCTTCGCCTGTCTCCAATCCAGAAGCCGCGCGCCAAGCGGCCTGCATGCCCTACAAAGAGAACAACGAGCGATGACTTCCGTGCCCAGCAGTATCGAGCAGCCCTCGCGGCCGCTGACCCGCAGCGACTACAAGACCCTCTCACTGTCCGCCCTGGGCGGTGCGCTGGAGTTCTACGATTTCATCATCTTCGTGTTCTTCGCCACGGTGGTGGGCAAGTTGTTCTTCCCGGCCGACATGCCCGAGTGGCTGCGGCTGATGCAAACGTTCGGCATCTTCGCCGCCGGCTACCTGGCGCGGCCGCTGGGCGGCATCATCATGGCCCACTTCGGCGACTTGCTCGGGCGAAAGAAGATGTTCACCCTGAGCATCTTCATGATGGCCCTGCCGACCCTGATCATGGGCCTGCTGCCGACGTATGCGCAGATCGGCATGTGGGCCCCGATCCTGCTGTTGCTGATGCGCGTGATCCAAGGCGCGGCAATCGGCGGCGAAGTACCGGGCGCATGGGTGTTCGTCTCTGAACACGTGCCGGCTCGCAACACCGGCTATGCCTGCGGCACCCTGACCGCCGGCCTGACCGCCGGCATTCTGCTGGGCTCGCTGGTAGCGACCTTGATCAACAGCGTGTACAGCGCGGAAGAAGTGGCTGACTACGCCTGGCGAATCCCGTTCCTGCTTGGCGGTGTGTTCGGCCTGTTCTCGGTGTACCTGCGCCGCTGGCTGCACGAAACCCCGGTGTTCGCCGAAATGCAGCAACGCAAGGCACTGGCCGAGGAGTTGCCACTGCGCGCCGTGCTGCGTGACCACCGTGGTCCGATCATCCTGTCGATGCTGCTGACCTGGATGCTTTCGGCCGGCATTGTAGTGGTCATCCTGATGACCCCGGCGCTGCTGCAGAGCATCTACCACATCAGCCCGACCGACTCGCTCAAGGCCAACAGCCTGGCCATCGTGTTGCTCAGCTTCGGTTGTATTGGTGCCGGCAGCCTGGCCGACCGCTATGGTGCGGGCCGGGTGTTCGTGATCGGCAGCCTGCTTTTGCTGGCCAGCTCCTGGGTCTTCTACCACAGCCTGCCGACCCGTCCCGAGTTGCTGTTCCCGCTGTATGCCGTGACCGGCCTGTGCGTGGGCGTGATTGGCGCAGTGCCTTATGTCATGGTCAAGGCGTTCCCGGCGGTGGTGCGTTTCAGCGGGTTGTCGTTCTCGTACAACGTGGCCTACGCCATCTTTGGCGGGCTGACGCCGATGGTGGTGACCGCACTGCTGAAGGTGAGCCCGATGGCGCCTGCCTACTACGTGGCAGGCCTGTGCGCCGTTGGTCTGGCCGTGGGCCTGTACCTGCTCGCCAACAAGCGCTGATCTGCGCTACGGCTACTGGCCTCTTCGCGGCTAAAGCCGCTCCTACAGGGTTTTGCACAAGCCTCAAGGCCGACACCAAACCTGTAGGAGCGGCTTTAGCCGCGAAGAGGCCAGACCTGCTTCCAGTGATGGCCTTTCATCCAATTGTCACAATGAAGTCATATCGTATTCATGCGGCCTGCCGATACTTGGGCCCGTTCCATCCAACACCCCAATATTCCTGCTAGGAGCAAGGCATGAAACTGAAGCGTTTGATGGCGGCCCTTACCTTTGCCGCCGCTGGCGTTGCAACCGCCAACGCGGTAGCCGCTGTCGATCCTGCGATCCCGACCTACACCAAGACCACTGGTGTTTCGGGCAACCTCTCCAGCGTTGGTTCCGACACCCTCGCGAACCTCATGACTCTGTGGGCCGAGGCCTACAAGAAGGAATATCCGAACGTAAACATCCAGATCCAGGCTGCCGGCTCCTCTACCGCGCCACCCGCGCTGACCGAAGGCACCGCCAACCTCGGCCCGATGAGCCGCAAGATGAAGGACGTCGAGCTGCAAGCCTTCGAGCAGAAGTACGGCTACAAGCCGACCGCCATCCCGGTCGCCGTCGACGCCCTGGCCGTGTTCGTGCACAAGGACAACCCAATCAAGGGCCTGACCATGGCTCAGGTCGACGCCATCTTCTCCTCCACTCGCCTGTGCGGTGGCAAGGCCGACATCAAGACCTGGGGCGACGTCGGTGTGACCGGCGACCTGGCCAACAAGCCAATCCAGCTGTTCGGCCGCAACTCGGTATCGGGCACCTACGGCTACTTCAAGGAAGAAGCCCTGTGCAAAGGCGACTTCAAGCCTAACGTCAACGAACAGCCTGGCTCGGCTTCGGTCGTGCAGTCGATCAGCTCCTCGCTGAACGGCATCGGCTACTCGGGTATTGGTTACAAGACCGCCAGCGTCAAGACCGTACCCCTGGCCAAGAAAGAAGGCGGCGAGTTTGTTGAAGACAACGAAGCCAACGCCCTGAATGGCACCTACCCGCTGTCGCGCTTCCTGTACGTCTACGTCAACAAGGCGCCGAACAAGCCTCTGGCCCCGCTGGAAGCCGAGTTCGTCAAGCTGGTGCTGTCGCAAGCGGGCCAGCAGGTGGTGGTGAAGGATGGCTACATCCCGCTGCCGGCCAAAGTCGTCGACAAGACCTTGGCTGACCTGGGCCTGTCGCACACCGGTAACGTTGCAAAGAAGTAAGTAATTAAGAAGAGGCCGGTGCCACTGCCCGGCCTCTTCCACGAATTTCCAGTCCGAAGCCAGGTCCCCTGTGCGGCGGGCTTTCGCGCGTCACCACTTTGTAATGTTTTTGTCACACGGGACCGCTAGGGTGTGCGCATGAATGATCTGGCCAATTCCAACATGACCCAAAACTCCCAGCCCGTGCGCATTGATTTCAATACGCCCGAGTTGCAACGCAAGCGCCGCATGCGCGCGCTCAAGGACCGCCTGACCCGCTGGTATGTGCTGGTAGGCGGGCTTGCCGTATTGGCGGCAATCACGTTGATCTTCTTCTACCTGGCTTATGTGGTGCTGCCACTGTTCCAGGGCGCCGAGCTGACCAGCAAGAAAGCCCTGGAGCCGACCTGGCTGCAGCAGGATGCCGGTAAGCCACTGATGATCGCGCTTGAAGAGCAGAATCAGGTGGGGATGCGTGTTTCGGACAAGGGCCAGGCATTGTTCTTCGATACCAAGACCGGTAACGAACTCAAGCGTGTCGAGCTACCCGTGCCGGCAGACACCCAGGTCACGTCCATCAGTACTGACCAGCCGGGCAGCGCGCTGGTGGTGCTGGGCCTGTCCAATGGCCAGGCGCTGGTTTTCCAGCACACCTACAAGATCACCTACCCGGACAACAAGAAAACCATCAGCCCTGGCATCGACTACCCGTACGGCGAGCAATCGTTCGTGCTTGACGAGCAGGGGCGTGCGCTGGACCACGTCAGCGTCAACGTCAATGGCGACACCCTGCTGCTTGCCGGCTCTACCGGTGCTCATCTGCAGGTGGTCGAGCTGACCCGCACGGAAAACATGATGACCGAAGAGGTCACCACCGAGCAGAACCGCATCGAACTGCCGCAAATGACCGAGACGGTGAAGAATATCTTCATCGACCCGCGCCAGCACTGGCTGTACGTGATCAACGGCCGTGCCACGGCCGACGTGTTCAGCCTGCGCGACAAGAGCCTCAACGGCCGTTACAAGTTGTCTGATAGCGCCGACACCGACATCACTGCCACGGCCCAGCTGGTTGGCGGCATTTCGCTGATCATCGGTGACTCCAAGGGGGGGCTGGCCCAGTGGTTCATGGCCCGCGACCCGGATGGCGAATCGCGCTTCAAGCAGATCCGTACCTTCCAGATGGGCAAGGCGCCGATCGTGCAGATTGACGCCGAAGAGCGTCGCAAGGGCTTCATCGCCCTGGATGCCGAAGGCAAACTGGGCGTGTTCCACAGCACTGCACACCGAACCCTGCTGGTAGAGCCGGCTGCCGAAGGCCCTGGCACGCTGGCCCTGTCGCCACGCGCCAACCGCATCATCATCGAAGAAGGCGGCAAGTTGTTGCCGTTGAGCCTGCGCAACCCGCACCCGGAAGTTTCGTTCAGCGCGCTGTGGGGCAAGGTGTGGTACGAGAACTACGACGAGCCGAAATACGTCTGGCAATCGACCGCGTCAAACACTGACTTCGAGCCCAAACTGAGCCTGTCGCCGCTGACCTTCGGAACCCTGAAGGCCGCGTTCTACGCCATGATCCTGGCCGCCCCGCTGGCCATTGCCGCAGCCATCTACACCGCCTACTTCATGGCCCCGCGCATGCGCCGCAAGGTCAAGCCGGTGATCGAGCTGATGGAAGCGATGCCGACGGTGATCCTCGGCTTCTTCGCCGGCCTGTTCCTGGCTCCGTACCTGGAAGGCCACCTGCCCGGTGTGTTCAGCCTGTTCCTGCTGATGCCGATCGGTATCCTGCTGGCCGGCTTCTTCTGGAGCCGGTTGCCGGAGTCGATCCGCCTGCGTGTACCGGATGGTTGGGAAGCGGCGATCCTGATTCCGGTCATCCTGTTCACTGGCTGGTTC
This sequence comes from Pseudomonas sp. 10(2024), assembly GCF_045164175.1. NCBI lineage: Bacteria > Pseudomonadati > Pseudomonadota > Gammaproteobacteria > Pseudomonadales > Pseudomonadaceae > Pseudomonas > Pseudomonas sp. 10(2024). Next base: position 5,836,026 of record NZ_CP174006.1, on the reverse strand, counting down.
GCCCTGACCATGAGCCCGCACCTGGAAAGCTGGTTCTTCGGCGGCGACATGCGCCTGTGGATCACCAACGATTTAGGCATCACCTACGACCAGCGCAACGCCCTGGTAGTCGGTATCGCCATGGGCTTCGCGGTCATCCCGAACATCTACTCGATTGCCGAAGATGCCGTGTTCAGTGTGCCGCGCAGTCTGACCCTGGGCTCGCTGGCACTGGGGGCGACGCCTTGGCAGACCCTGACCCGCGTGGTCATCCTCACCGCCAGCCCGGGCATCTTCTCGGCGTTGATGATCGGCATGGGCCGTGCGGTAGGCGAGACCATGATCGTGCTGATGGCTACCGGCAACACGCCGGTGATGGAGATGAACCTGTTCGAGGGCATGCGCACCCTGGCCGCCAACGTGGCTGTGGAAATGCCGGAATCGGAAGTCGGTGGCAGCCACTATCGCGTGCTGTTCCTGGCCGCCCTGGTGCTGCTGATGTTCACCTTCATCATGAATACCTTGGCCGAGCTGATTCGCCAGCGTCTGCGCAAGAAATACTCGTCGCTTTGATAGAAAGGTAGCGATCCGTGAAAAAGGATTCCCTCAAAGGCTGGTTCAAGAGCGGCGCCCCAGGCGTCTGGATGAGCGGCGGCGCGGTGGCCATGGCCGTGATCATGACCGTCGGCCTGCTGGCGGTGATCGCCGTGCGCGGCCTGGGCCACTTCTGGCCAGCCGATCTTGTCCAGGCCACCTACAAGGTGCCAGGCCAGGCCGATCACGTCGTCATTGGCGAAGTGGTGCAGAAGGAGGAAGTACCCCGTGCTCGTCTGAAGGGGGCTGGCCTGCCAGTGCCTGACCAGGGCCCGGAGTTCATGACCCGCGAGCTGATCAAGGTGGGTAACCGCGACCTCAACGGCAGCGACTTTACCTGGGTGGTCGGCGACTGGCTGGTCGACGAACAGCGCCCGGCTGACCTGATGGCCCTTGAGCGCCGCGAGTGGGGCAACTTCTATGGCTACCTGGTCAGCGTCAAGGAACAAGGCCGCGTGGTTGCTGAAGGCCCGGCTGCCTGGAACGAACTGCAGGCCCGCCTCAAGCGAGCCAACCAGCTCAACAGCGAGCTGCAGCAGCTGGAGAAAAAGGACATCGGTGCCATCAACCATGGCCTTGAGCGCCTGCGCCTGCAAGCGCGCAAGCTGGAGCTGGACGGCAAGCTGGACGCCGCCGCCCAGGCCGACATGGACGCCGACCGTGCCGAACTGAACAGCCGCTACAAGGCTATCGAAGACCGCCTGACCGGCCTGCACCAGGCGTTCTCCCGCGACAGCCTGGTGGCCCGGGATGGCAACGGCCGTGAAGTGGAAATCAACCTGAGCAAAGTAGTGCATGCCGTCCAGCCGAACGGCATGTCGGCCTTCACCAAGTTGGGCACCTACTTCGGCAAGGTCTGGGAGTTCCTCAGCGACGACCCGCGTGAAGCCAACACCGAGGGCGGTATCTTCCCGGCCATCTTCGGTACCGTGATGATGACCCTGATCATGGCCGTGATCGTTACCCCGTTCGGCGTGCTGGCTGCCGTGTACCTGCGTGAATACGCCAGGCAGGGCCCGGTCACCCGGCTTATCCGCATTGCGGTGAACAACCTGGCCGGTGTTCCTGCGATCGTCTACGGTGTGTTCGGTCTGGGCTTCTTCGTCTATGTGCTGGGCGGCTCGATCGACCGCCTGTTCTTCCCCGAAGCGCTGCCGGCGCCGACCCTGGGTACCCCGGGCCTGCTGTGGGCATCGCTGACCCTGGCATTGCTGGCGGTGCCGGTGGTGATCGTGGCCACCGAAGAAGGCCTGGCGCGAATCCCGCGCACCGTGCGTGAAGGCTCGCTGGCGTTGGGCGCAACCAAGGCCGAGACCCTGTGGAAAATCGTCCTGCCCATGGCCAGCCCGGCCATGATGACCGGCATGATCCTCGCCGTGGCCCGTGCCGCCGGCGAAGTGGCGCCGCTGATGCTGGTAGGTGTGGTGAAGCTGGCGCCGTCGCTGCCGGTGGATGGAAACTACCCGTACCTGCACCTGGACCAGAAGATCATGCACCTGGGCTTCCACATCTATGACGTCGGCTTCCAGAGCCCGAACGTCGAAGCCGCGCGGCCGCTGGTTTATGCCACTGCGCTGCTGCTGGTGCTGGTGATCGCGACCCTCAACCTCTCTGCCGTGTGGATTCGCAACCACCTGCGCGAGAAGTACAAGGCGCTGGACGGCTGACCCTGATTGCAAGCGTGCCGCCCGTAAGCCGGGCGGCCCTTTTGAAACGACTTGATAGCGTATGGAGTTGACCATGCAGCAAGATTCCCACACCCATGGCATCGACATGTCTGCCCTGGGCCGCAACAAGCAGAGCCTGCGGATGGCTGAAGAAACCGTGGCCATCGAAGTGCCAGGCCTGAGCCTGTTCTATGGCGACAAGCAAGCGCTGTTCGACGTGCAGATGAACATCCCGAAGCAGCGCGTGACCGCCTTCATCGGCCCATCCGGCTGCGGCAAGTCGACCCTGCTGCGCACCTTCAACCGGATGAACGACCTGGTTGACGGTTGCCGTGTGGAAGGTGCCATCAACCTGTACGGCAACAATATCTACCGCAAGGGCGAAGACGTTGCCGAACTGCGCCGGCGTGTGGGCATGGTGTTCCAGAAGCCGAACCCGTTCCCCAAGACCATCTACGAGAACGTGGTCTACGGCCTGCGCATCCAGGGCATCAACAAGAAGCGCGTGCTTGATGAAGCCGTCGAGTGGGCGTTGAAGGGCGCGGCCTTGTGGGACGAGGTCAAGGACCGCTTGCACGAGTCGGCGCTGGGCCTGTCCGGTGGCCAGCAGCAGCGTCTGGTCATCGCCCGCACCATTGCCGTTGAGCCGGAGGTGCTGCTGCTTGACGAACCCTGCTCGGCGCTGGACCCGATCTCGACCTTGAAGGTCGAAGAACTGATCTATGAATTGAAATCCAAGTACACCATCGTCATCGTGACCCACAACATGCAGCAAGCGGCGCGTGTTTCGGATTACACCGCGTTCATGTACATGGGCAAATTGGTCGAATTCGGTGATACCGATACCCTGTTCACCAACCCGGCGAAGAAGCAGACGGAAGACTACATCACCGGTCGCTACGGCTAAGCGCCGCTCGCGAAACAGGCACCTTGGTGTCTGGCACCGGCGTTGCCGGTGTTCGCGGGTGAACCCGCTCCTACAGGGCCGCGCTACCAAAGGACAAAACGATGATCAACAAAGAAAGCCTTACCCATCACATTTCCCAGCAGTTCAACGCCGAGCTCGAAGAGGTGCGCAGCCACCTGCTGGCCATGGGCGGGCTGGTGGAAAAGCAGGTCAACGACGCGGTTACCGCGCTGATCGAAGCCGACTCTGGCCTGGCCCAGCAGGTACGCGAGGTTGACGAGCAGATCAACCAGATGGAGCGCAACATCGACGAGGAGTGCTTGCGCATCCTCGCCCGCCGCCAGCCAGCGGCCTCGGACCTGCGCCTGATCATCAGCATTTCCAAGTCGGTGATCGACCTGGAACGCATCGGTGACGAGTCGACCAAGATCGCCCGCCGCGCCATCCAGCTGTGCGAAGAGGGCGAGTCGCCGCGTGGTTATGTCGAAGTTCGCCACATTGGCGACCAGGTGCGCAACATGGTCCGGGATGCGCTGGACGCCTTTGCCCGCTTCGACGCCGACCTGGCGCTGTCGGTGGCCCAGTACGACAAGACCATCGACCGCGAATACAAGACCGCGCTGCGTGAGCTGGTGACCTACATGATGGAAGACCCGCGCTCTATCTCGCGGGTGCTGAGCGTGATCTGGGTGCTGCGCTCGCTGGAGCGTATTGGCGACCATGCGCGCAACATCTCCGAACTGGTGATCTACCTGGTGCGCGGCACCGACGTGCGCCACATGGGCCTCAAGCGCATGACGGCAGAAGTGCAGGGCACTGCTGTCGCCAACGGCGAAAAGGCTAATGTTCCGGGTGAATCTGACGATAAGTAAGGTTGCTCCCGAGCATCGACGCCCGGCCTTGGCCGGGCGTTTTCGTTTGCGGTCGAGAGCCGGCAGGCACCCGCGAACGATGTGAAGAAGTCCCGGCGTGACCAGGTTGTAGCAAGTGGCCATCATTGGCAGTAGGCTAGTCGGGATTCAAAAGGAGTATCGATGAGTAAAGTGAATGTGCTGGTCGTGGATGACGCCCCGTTTATCCGTGATCTGGTCCGCAAGTGTCTGCGTAATGCCTTCCCGGGTATGGCCATCGACGACGCTATCAACGGTCGCAAGGCCATGGCCATGCTCGGCAAGGAAGCGTTCGACCTGGTCCTGTGCGACTGGGAAATGCCGGAAATGTCTGGCTTGGAATTGCTGACCTGGTGCCGTCAGCAGCCTGCACTGAAGAACCTGCAGTTCATCATGGTGACCAGCCGTGGCGACAAGGAGAACGTCATTCAGGCGATCCAGGCGGGTGTTTCCGATTTTGTAGGCAAGCCGTTCACCAACGAGCAACTGCTGACCAAGGTAAAGAAAGCCCTGACCAAGATCGGTAAGCTCGACAGCCTGATGGCCATCGGCCCGGCGCGAGCCAACCCGGCGTTTGCCAACGACTCGTTGAACGCGCTGACTGCGGGCAAGCCCGAAGCGGTCAAGGTGGCGGCGCCGACACCGGCACCGGCCAAGCCTTTGGTCGCGGCGCCCGCACCTGCCGCCCCCGCGCCGAGCGGCCGTGGCCAGGGCCAGCTGCGCCTGGCCAGTGGCATGCAGCCATGCGTGATCAAGGCGTTGAGCCTGAAAGAGGCACTGCTGGTGGTACGCCGCAACGAAGCGCTGCCACAGGTGCTGGAAGGTGCGGTGCTGGACCTGGAGCAGGGCGAAAGTGCCGAAGTCGCTCGCCTGAACGGCTACCTGCATGCTGTCGCGGCGCTGGAGCCAAAACCTGACAGTGACTGGTTGCAGTTGACGTTCAAGTTTGTCGACCAGGATGCCCAGAAGCTCGACTACCTGTCTCGGTTGATTGCCCGCGGCACTGCGCAGAAGCACTTCACCCCCGGTGCCTGACCCCGGCCCCGCGCCATGCTTTGGGCAGGAGCAGCACAAGGCTGCTTCTGCCCAAGCCCGAGTTGCCCCATCCGACCAACTGCAATACCTACCGTAAAACCCGCTGCTAGGCTTCGACAGATCATAACTGTCAAAAAGCCACTATCATGCCCGCGCGCCTGCTGCTGTTTTGTGCATTGCTCATGGCCTCAGCGTCGAGCCAGGGCGTGACCCTCTACAAGATCACCGACGATTCCGGTGTCATCTCCTATTCCGATCGCCCTGGCCCCGGCGCCAAGCCCTTGGTGTTGCTCGAGCCCATGGTCGAAACGCTCGAAGGCCAGGTACTGCTGAACGCGAAAACCTTCGACGGTGGCGTGAGCTTTTCGGCACGAAACGAGCTGCATGTGCCGGTAGAGGTAGAGTTGCGGCTGGACAACCTGGTCAACGCACAAGGCGGCGATGCCCCGCGTATCGTGCGCCGGCTGCTGCCGCCCCGCACCACGCAGATGCTCAGTGTGCTCAGGGGGCGGCCCGGGCTGCTGCTGAACTACCGTTCGACCCTGCTGCAGGCCATGGGTGACCCGGGCAAACGGCCCCAGGGCTTCCGCTATGCGTTCCCGTGGATTGGCGGGCCGTTCCGCGTCACTCAGGGCCCCAATGGCCGCGTCAGCCATTTTGGACCCAAAGGGCGCTACGCCATGGATATCGCCATGCCCGAAGGCACGCCCATCATCGCGGCGCGGGAAGGGGTGGTGGTGAAGACGCAGAACAGCCAGAGCGGGCGCGGCCCCAACCCCTCGGGTAACTTTGTCAGGATTTTGCACCCGGATGGCACCATGGGCGTATACCTTCACCTGATGCGTGGTTCGGTGGTGGTGGCGGAGGGGCAACGGGTACGGCAGGGCCAGATGCTGGCCAAGTCGGGCAATACCGGCAACAGCACTGGGCCGCACCTGCATTTTGTGGTGCAGCGCAATGTGGGGTTGGCGCTGGAATCGATACCTTACCGCTTCGACAGACCGATCAGCGGGTTGCCGGATTTCACTGCCGGCAACCCCTGACCGATTTGGCCATCAATCCAGCTTCAGCACCTTGGCCAGGACGATCTTGGGCCCTTTCATCTTCTTGATGATGATGCGCAGCCCTTCGACCTCCAGCACTTCCTCTTCTTCAGGCACGCGCTTGAGCGTCTCGTAGATCAACCCGGCCAGGGTTTCGGCCTCGATGTGGTCAAGGTCGATACCCAGCAGGCGCTCGACCTTGAACAGTGGGGTGTCGCCACGCACCAGCAGCTTGCCCGGCTGGTAGGCGAGAATGCCGCGCTCGGTCTTGCGGTGCTCGTCCTGGATGTCGCCTACCAGCACTTCCAGCACGTCTTCCATGGTCAGGTAGCCGATCACCTTGCCATCGGCTTCCTCGACCAGCACGAAGTGCGCGCCGCCCTTACGGAACTGCTCCAGCAACTGTGCCAGCGGCATGTGCCGCGACACGCGTTCGAGTGGCCGGGCAAGGTCCTCCAGGTCGATGGTCTCTGGCAAGTGCTCCAGCTCAGCCAGCTCCAGCAGCAGGTCCTTGATGTGCAGCAGGCCGGTGAATTCTTCGCGCTCGGCGTCGTACACCGGGTAGCGGCTGAACTTGTGGCGGCGCACCAGGCCCAGGATCTGCTTCAGAGGCGCATGTGCGTCGATGCTGATCATGTCCTCACGCGAGTTGGCCCAGTCGACCACTTCCAGCTCGCCCATTTCCACGGCCGAGGCCAGCACGCGCATGCCTTGGTCGCTTGGGTCCTGACCACGGCTGGAGTGCAGGATCAGCTTGAGTTCTTCGCGGCTGTAGTGGTGCTCGTGGTGCGGGCCAGGCTCGCCCTGGCCAGCAATGCGCAGGATGGTGTTGGCGCTGGCATTGAGCAGGTAGATGGCCGGGTACATCGCCCAGTAGAACAGGTAAAGCGGCACGGCGGTCCACAGCGACAGCAGCTCTGGCTTGCGGATAGCCCAGGACTTGGGGGCCAGTTCGCCGACCACGATGTGCAGGTACGAGATGACGAAGAAGGCGACGAAGAACGAGATCGCCTTGACCAGCTCGGCGCTGTCCACGCCGAGATAGGCCAGCAATGGTTCCAGCAAGTGGGCGAAGGCGGGCTCACCCACCCAGCCCAGGCCCAGCGAGGCGAGGGTGATGCCCAATTGGCAGGCCGACAGGTAGGCGTCGAGCTGGTTGTGAACCTTGCGCAGGATGTTGCCACGCCAGCCGTGCTTTTCGGCGATGGCCTCTACGCGTGTGGCGCGCAGTTTGACCATGGCGAACTCTGCAGCAACGAAGAAGCCGTTGAGCAGCACCAGCAGTAAGGCAAAGATGATCATGCCGAAGTCGGCGAATAGCGAGGTGAGGCTAATACCAGAGGAAGGGTCCATGATGGAGTTTTTTCGGGGTCCGTCTTTGAGATAGAGAGAAAAAAAGTGCCAGCTTTTGCTGGCACAGGGGATCCAATGTAGCGGCTGGGGCTGTAAAAGCAAAGGGCAGCGGACTCATTGCGGGCCCAGTGGCAGCCGGCATGCCCGCAAAGGGCTGCGCCGCAGCCCCAATCTCAAGCCTTTTCGTTGGCCAATTGTGCTGGCGGAAAGTGACAGGTAAAGGTGCTGCCATGCCCCGGTACACTGCTGATTTCCAGCTTGCCGCGGTGGCGCATCAGCACATGCTTGACGATTGCCAGCCCCAGCCCGGTACCGCCGGTATTCGATGCACGGCTGGAGTCTACCCGGTAGAAGCGCTCGGTCAGGCGTGGCAAGTGCTTGGCATCGATGCCCACCCCCGAGTCCTGCACCGACAGGTGTGCGCCCTGGGCATCGACCCACCAGCGGATGCGGATGTTGCCTTCGTCCTGGGTGTACTTGACCGCATTGAACACCAGATTGGAAAAGGCACTGCGCAGTTCCGACTCGCTGCCCTTCAGCTTGACGCCAGGCGCCGCTTCCAGGCTGATGCGCTGGTTGCGCGGCCCGGACAAGGCCTGGGCGTCGTTCTTGATGGCGGCGAGCAGGGCATCGACTGCCACCGGCTGGTTGTCCGATGGGTAATCGGTGGCTTCCAGTTTGGCCAGCAGCAACAAATCGTTGAGCAGGGTTTGCATGCGCGAGCCTTGCTGGCTCATCTGCTGCAGGGCGCGGCTCCACCGCGGGTTCACGTCCTCGACGTTGTCCAGCAGGGTTTCCAGGTAGCCGGTGATTACCGTCAGCGGCGTGCGCAGCTCGTGGGACACGTTGGCGACGAAGTCCTTGCGCATCTGTTCCAGCTGGTGAATGCGGGTGACATCGCGCACCAGCATCAGGTGTTCATTGTTGCCGTAGCGGGTGATGTGCAACTGCACTCGCATGCGGTCATTGATCGGCGAAGGGATTTCCAGCGGTTCGAGGTAGTTTTCTGCCTCGAAGTACTCTTTGAAGAGCGGGTGGCGCACCAGATTGGTCACTTGCTGGCCGCCGTCCTGTGGGGTCTTGAAGCCCAGCAGAGTCTCGGCGGCGCGGTTCCACCATTCCAGGTTGCCGTCGCTGTCGAGCATGATCACCGCGTCACGCAGCGCAGCGGTGGACTCCTGCACCCGGTCGATCACTGCCTGCAGGCGGCCCCGTACGCGCTGGTCGCGGCGTTGCAGGTGGTAGATGCTATCGAATACCTCGCCCCACAGGCCGTAGCCATCGGGCGGTGCTTCGTCGGGTTGGTGATTGCGCAGCCAGTCGTGCAAGCGCAGCAGTTGCTTGAGGGTCCAGCCCAGATAGAGCGCCAGGCCAATGGCCAGGCTCCAGCCGTAGTAGCCGCTGACCAGCCCGCCGATCAGGCAGACGGTAATCAGCAACAGCAGATGGCGAATCAGGGTTGCGTGCCAGTTCTGGTTCAATTGACGGTCCTTGTACAACGACGTGCAGCTTGGCGCTCGGGAACTCGATCAGCTCTTGGTCGAGAAACGGTAGCCAGTGCCCCGGACGGTTTGTACCAGATTCTCGTAAGCTTCACCCAGTGCCTTGCGCAGGCGACGGATGTGCACGTCGACGGTACGTTCCTCGACATAGACGTTGCCGCCCCACACCTGGTCCAGCAGTTGGCCGCGGGTATAGGCGCGCTCCTGGTGGGTCATGAAAAACTGCAGCAGGCGGTATTCGGTAGGGCCCATCTCGGCCGGCTTGCCGTCGATGGTCACACGGTGGCTGATCGGGTCGAGCAGCAGGCCGCCAACCTCGATCGGCGCCTCGCTGTCGCTCGGGCCAGTGCGGCGCAGCACGGCTTTCAGTCGCGCTACCAGTTCACGCGGCGAGAACGGCTTGGTGATGTAGTCGTCGGCGCCCACTTCCAGGCCCTGGATCTTGTTGTCTTCTTCACCCTTGGCGGTGAGCATGATGATCGGTATATCACCGGTCAGCTCGTCGCGCTTCAGGCGGCGGGCCAGCTCGATGCCGGAGGTGCCCGGCAGCATCCAGTCGAGCAGGATCAGGTCCGGTTTGCGGTCGACGATGATCGCGTGGGCCTGTTGGGAGTTTTCCGCTTCCAGGCAGTCATAGCCGGCCATTTCCAGGGCAACGGCGATCATCTCGCGAATGGGCGCTTCGTCGTCGACGATCAGAATGTTCCTGCCTACCATGCTCAAAACCTCTCCTGGATTCGGTGTCTTGGCCCGCATTAGATAACGGAATTATTGCAGCTGTGTGACAGGGTGTTGGCCGTTCTGGCGACATTCCGTGACTGAACTAGGCTACAGAGGGCCGCTTTGATGGCAACCCGAACTCATTTCCCCCCGAAACAATGGTGAATCCAATGACACGACATACGCTGAGCTGGATGGCCCTATTCACTGCGTTGGCGCTGCCGGGGGTGGCGTTGGCCCACCATGCCATGGAGAAGGATGGCATGTGGGTCGATCATGCCGGCATGACCCTGTACACCTTTGACAAGGATGCGGGTGGCAAGTCGATGTGCAACGGCGAGTGCGCCAAGAACTGGCCACCGTTGATGGTCAAGAAAGAAGACGAAGCACCGAAGGATAAATGGACCCATGTAACGCGTGACGACGGCTCGATGCAGTGGGCTTACGACGGCAAGCCGCTGTATACCTTCATCAAGGACAAGAAGGCCGGTGACATGACCGGTGACGGCATGAAAGACGTCTGGCACGTTGCCAAGCCTTGAGGTAGCCGGGGCCGCTCTGCGGCCCCAAACTACTCAGCGCAACGCGTAATCCAGCACAACTCCGATAAACACCAGCATCCCCGCCCAGTGGTTGTGCAGAAATGCCTTGAAGCACGATTCCCGGTCCAGCTTGCGCGTTGACCAGTATTCCCAGGCAAAGCAAGCCGCCGCACCCAGCAACCCAAGGTGGAACCAGCCACCCAGGTCGAAGCGGCTACCGGCCAGCAACAGGCAGCCCAGCGACAGCAGCTGCAGGGTCAGGATGATGCTGCGATCAGCGTCGCCGAACAGGATCGCGGTGGATTTCACGCCAATCTTCAGGTCGTCATCGCGGTCGACCATGGCGTAGTAGGTGTCGTAGCCTACCGTCCACAGCAGGTTGGCGATATACAGCAGCCAGGCGCCGGCCGGCAGTTCACCGCCAGCGGCTGTGAAAGCCATGGGAATGCCCCACGAATACGCCGCCCCCAGCACCACCTGCGGGTAGTAGGTGTAGCGCTTCATGAACGGGTAGCAGAACGCCAAGGCCACCGCCCCGAACGATAGCCAGACAGTGCGGCTGTTGGTGCACAGCACCAGCAGGAAACTCACCCCGACCAGAATCGCGAACAGTGTCAGCGCCTCGCGTGGCCGCACCCGGCCGCTGGCCAAGGGGCGGTCTGCTGTGCGCTTGACGTGGCCGTCAACCTTGCGGTCGGCAAAGTCGTTGATGCAGCAGCCGGCCGCGCGCATCAGCACTACACCAAGGCCGAAGATGAGCACATTGGCCAGGGTGGGTGACCCATTGCCGGCAATCCACACTGCCGACAGGGTCGGCCACAACAGCAGGTAGATGCCTATCGGCCGGTCCATGCGGCTGAGCTGGACGAAGTCCCAGGCCCGTGGGTGCAGGCGGTTGAGTGACTTGAGCAGTTGCAGGTACATCAGCGGTTTTCCTCCTTGGCCGCTTGCCACAATGCCGGCAGGAACACTTCTGCCACCAGCAGGTCCAGGCCGTTGCGCTCGAAGCGCGAGCGGCGGCCCCAAAGCGCCGCATGTGCAGCTTCAGGCGGCAGCCAGGCCTGTGGATAAGTGCACACTTCGAGTGGATGACGGATAAACGCCTGGTCGCAGAACAGCAGCTCGCCCAGCGAGCGGCTGCCCAAGGTTTCCAGGTCCAGTCCTCCGCGTTCCAGGGCGCTGCGGCTGGCCACGCTGCGGGCGAATACCCAAGGTTGGCCATGGCCGCGCAGATACACTTCGCGCACCCAGCCTTCGGCGCCGGCAGCGATGCCCAGCGCCTGGCATTCGTCATCGCGCAGCGGCTGCCAGCCCTCGAACAACGGGGTGACGGAAAAGTGATCGATGGACAGACGGGTCAGGCGGCGGGTCAGCGAGCCCTCGTCGAACAGCCAGTCAAGGGTGGGCTGGTCGATGTCGGTCGCCAGCTGTGAATACGGCAGCCACGCGACAGCGGCTGCTTGCGGGGATTCGTACGACACGTCGGTATGCTTTGTTACAGCCAGAGAGGCGGCGAGCTTAGCATGATTGCCCCAACTGCTTGCATACTGCCGGCAGGGCCGCTACAAAGCCCCCACGCATTGCGCGCTGGCCCTGTTCGCGGGCAAGCCCGCCAGGCCTGCGTGGTCACTGTAGGAGCGGGCTTGCCCGCGAAGAGGCCATCAGCAGCAACACAAGCCCCAGCCTGAACCGAGGAAATAGACCTGATGAAAAAGTGGCAATGTATTGTCTGTGGCCTGATCTACGACGAAGCCGAAGGCTGGCCCGACGACGGCATCGCCCCCGGCACCCGTTGGGAGGATGTGCCTGAAGACTGGCTGTGCCCCGACTGCGGTGTCGGCAAAAGCGACTTTGAAATGATCTACATCGGTTAATCGAGGAAAGCACGACATGACGTCCCCTGTGGTAATCATCGGTACCGGCCTTGCGGGCTACAACCTGGCCCGTGAATTTCGCAAGCTCGATGCGCAGACGCCGCTGTTGCTGATCACCGCCGACGATGGTCGTTCGTACTCCAAGCCGATGCTTTCCATGGGCTTTGCCAAGCAGAAGGACGCCGACGGCCTGTGCATGGCCGAGGCGGGCGCCATGGCCGAGCAATTGAACGCCGAGATCCGTACCCATACCCGCATCAGCGGCATCGACCCGGGCCACAAGCGGCTGTGGATCGGCGAAGAGGCCGTGGAATACCGCGACCTGGTGCTGGCCTGGGGGGCGCAGACCGTGCAGGTGCCGATCGAGGGTGACGGCGGCAATCTGGTATTCCCGATCAACGACCTGGAAGACTACGCACGCTTCCGTGCTGCCGCCGCTGGCAAGCAGCGAGTCCTGATCCTCGGCGCCGGCCTGATCGGCTGCGAATTCGCAAACGACATGAGCCTGGGCGGCTTCAAGGTCGACGTTGTGGCACCGTGTGAACAGATCATGCCGACCCTGCTGCACCCGGCCGCTGCGGCGGCTGTGCAGGGTGGGCTGGAGGGCTTGGGTGTACGCTTCCACCTGGGGCCGGTGCTGACCCGTCTTCAGCAGGTGAATCAAGGCCTGGAGGCGCACCTGTCGGACGGCAGCGTGATCGCCTGCGACCTGGTGGTTTCGGCCATCGGCCTGCGCCCACGTACCGACCTGGCTGCCGCGGCCGGCCTGCAAACCAACCGTGGCGTAAGCGTAGACCGCGAGCTGCGTACTTCACACGCCAACATCTTTGCCCTTGGCGACTGTGCCGAAGTCGATGGCATCAACCTGCTGTACGTGATGCCGCTGATGAGCTGTGCCCGGGCGCTGGCGCAAACCCTGGCCGGCAAGCCGACGGCAGTTTCCTACGGGCCGATGCCTATCACCGTGAAAACCCCGGCCTGTCCGCTGGTGGTCTCGCCAGCGCCACAGGGCTGCGAAGGCATCTGGCAGGTAGAGGGGCAGGGCACTGACCTCAAGGTGCTCTGCCTTGATGCCGACGGCAAGCTGCTGGGCTACGCCCTGACCGGAGCGGCGGTGATGGAGAAACTGGCGCTGAATCGTCAGTTGCCACCGGTTATGGCGTAAATAGCGCGCGTTCTGTCGGATTTATCCTGTTGTTGCCTGCACAATGGCCGCCCAGATACTGGCGCGGCCCCAGAGCTCGTGCCATTCTCACTCCCGTCTGCCGCAGATTAGAGCCTGCGGTGCCTTGAGCGCTGCTCCCAGAGGCAGCACGGCATAACAACAAGAATTCCGTCAAAGAGGCTTCACTATGCGCAAACCAGAACTCGCCGCCGTCATCGCCGATAAGGCTGATCTGACCAAGGAAAAGGCCAATCAGGTTTTGAACGCGATTCTCGACAGCATCACCGGTGCCCTGGACAAGGACACCGTGACCCTGGTCGGTTTCGGCACCTTCGAAAAACGTCATCGCGGTGCGCGTACCGGCAAGAACCCGCAAACTGGGGAACCGGTCAAGATCAAGGCCAGCAATACCGTGGCCTTCAAGCCTGGCAAGAACCTGCGTGACAGCGTTAATGCCCCCGCCAAGCCAGCCAAGAAAGGCAAGTGATCGCTCTCTGACAACCCCAGTGTCGGCCAAGCGGGCGCCCCAAGGCGCCCGTTGTGCTTTCTGCAGGCAAAATGTTTCGAACTTGCATAAATAGTTCTGGAAAAGGATAAACTGCGCGCCTTAGTCACTTTTCATTCGAGGCGCGTTGATGAAGTTCCGCTTTCTTCTCTGGGCCATGGGGCTGTTGATGGCCAGGGCCAGTCGTAATAACCCCGCATTCCAGCAGCAGCTCAAGGGCAAGGACCTGGTGTTCCAGATGCAGACCCTGGACGGCAAGGTCGCCCGGCACTTCATCGTCAACAACGAACGCATCAGCAGCAAGGGCGGCGCGCACCCACAGCCGGCATTCGCCATTGCCTTCAAGGACGCCGCCTATGGCTTCGCCACCATGCAGGCGGGTAACAAGCAGCTGGCGTTCATGCAGGGGATTCAGGACAAGCACATCCAGATCAAGGGCAACCCGGCGCTGGTGATGTGGTTCCAGGGGTTGATGAAATACCTGAAACCGAAGAAGAAAGGCTGAAACCCAACGGGGATGCCGATGCTTTACCTGTGGGAGCGGGCGTGCCCGCGAAACAAGCGACGCGGTGCATGGCACCGGCTTCCGGTGTTCGCGGGCAAGCCCGCTCCCACAGGGATGGACTGCCCCCCAAAAGTTGGACAGTTTTAAGCTGCAGCCTGAGCCCTGTACTCCACAGGGCTCAGGCCATTGAGCCTCAGCTTGATGCGATCATGGTTGTAGTAGTGAATGTACTCATCCAGACCCGCTCTCAGCTCATCAATGCTCTCGAAACGCTTCAGGTAGAAAAACTCAGATTTGAGCGTGCCGAAGAAGCTTTCCATGGCCGCGTTGTCCAGGCAATTGCCTTTTCGAGACATGCTCTGCTTTACCCCACATTCGCTTAGCTTACGGCGGTATTGCGCCTGCTGGTAATGCCATCCCTGATCCGAATGCAGCACGAGCTTCGGTTTCTCTCCCAGGCAATCGAGCGCTTTGCCAAGCATGTTCCCAACCAGGCTATAGCACGGGCGGCTGGCCATTTCGTAGGCCACGATTTCGCCGTTGTACAAATCCATCACGGGCGACAGATAGAGCTTCTGTTGAGCTACTTTGAACTCGGTTACGTCAGTCACCCACTTCTGGTTTGGGCGTTGAGCGACAAAATTTCGCTCCAGTACATTCGCTGCCACTTTGCCGACGGTACCTCGATAGGAGCGATATTTCTTGGGGCGCACTACTGATTTCAATCCCTGCTCAGCCATCAGCCGTTCAATGACCTTCTTGTTCACCCGCTTTTCCTTCCTGATTACGAGTGCGACACGGCGATAACCATAAAGCCGTTTCTGCTCGTGATAGACGCGATGCACCAATGCCTTGAGCTCAGCATGCCGGTCTGGCTTCTGCTGAGCTTTGAGCTGGTAGTAGAAGGTGCTGCGCGCCAGCTCGACCAACTGAAGGAGGTCAGGCAAAGGAAACCTGCGCTTGAGTTTGGAAACGATCAGGGCTTTTTCCCGCGTGTTCGTTCCTTTTCCTCGCGCAGAGCCTTGAGCTCCTTTAGGACAGCATTCTCCATGCGCAGGTACTCAAGTTCAGCCATCAGCTGATCTCGAGACTTCTGATCATCATTGGTATCGGTGGGTTTGGCAGGCTTGATCTTCTTCGACACGTCGATTGGCTTTCTTGGCTTGATGGCAGTAGAGGGTGCAGGACTGCCACTGTAGTACTGCCGCTGCCAAATGCCTATCTGAGAGGACTGCCCAAGACCAAAGTGGGCAGCGGTCTGGCGCAGCGAAAGCCGATGCTCGTGCATATAGCTAAGCACCTGCTGTTTGAAATCACTGGTATAGCGCCGCCCATGCGAGCCTGGACCAATGCCATTATTGGCCTGATAACTGGCCACCCAGCGTCGAAGCAGGCTGAAATCGATACCTAAGTGTTGAGCCACCTTTCGGAAACCGTTGCTGCCATCCAGGTAGGCTGTGATCGCTGTGAGCTTGAATTGCTCGGTGTACTTGCCCATAGATCCCCCAAGGGTTGGATTGGTGTCCAACTTCTTGGGGGCAGTCCAGGGATCGCGCCAGCTGTTAGAAATTGAGCAAGACAGTTGCTCCCGCAGGCTATGTGTTAATGCTTAATGCGGTGCATGGAACTGCGAAGCCAGCTCACGCAACAGGTTCTCTGCTTCGAGCACCTTGTTCACCACATCCTCGGCCTTGTCCCGGGTAATGCTCAGGCGTTCCAGCAGTTCGTCAGGTATCTCTTCCTGCGGCCCTGAGCCTATACCTCGCGAGCGCAGCAGGCGGGTGGCCAGGCACACCAAGTTGGGGAACGCGAAATATTCGCCGTCGTAGGCCGGATCGTGCTGAAAGCGCAAGGCAGTCGACAGCTCTTCTGGCATGTCCCACAGCTTCATCAGCCAGGCACCGATCTGTTCGCGGCTGATGCCCAGCAAGTGTTGCTCCACATAGGTGTGGTTCAAATGCGGGTTGACCTCAAGGTGGCGGCAAATCAGCGAGAAGTGCGGCGGGAACACGTGCGCCAGCAGCAGGTAGCCGAAGTTGTGCAGTAGCCCGGCCAGGTAGGTCAGCCCGGCCTCGGGGCGTTCTGCACGAGGCATGGCGCGGGTCAGGCCTTCGATGATCGCGGCGGTGTAGATCGATTGTTGCCAGTAGGGCGTGGCCTGCTGCGGTTGGTCTTTGGGTAGGCTCAAGGTCTTGCCCAGCGCCAGGCCCAGGGCCAGGTTGATCACCAGGTCGAAACCCAGCACACGCACGATGGCGTCTTCCACCGAGCGGATCTTGCCCGGCGAACCATAGTAGGGCGATGCAGCCCAACTCACCACCTGTGCCGCCAGCGCCGGGTCGGTTTCGACCACGCCGGTGATGTCGTCGATGCTGGCGTTGGGATCTACCCGCAGCTTGATGATCTTCTGCGCGGTGTCGGCGAGCGGTGGAATTTCGATGGTTTCTTCCAGGCGTTTCTGAATGCGTCGGGCAGTGAAGGCCTGGACCGCATCGGTGATTTCCCGGGTGTCGTCATCGGGGCGGTCGAGATTGGGACTGATCGCTTCGACTTGCTGGCCGAAGCTGCTGGCGCTGGCCTTGGCCAGCATGCGCTTGAAGTGTGCGCGTTCAATTTCCAGCAACAGGCCGGCTTCGCCTGACTGGATAAAGACAGTTTCAGCGTCGAGCAGGCTCTTTTCGTACTGACATGGCGAGCTGGTCAGCGCCGGGATGCCCGGCAGGGCCTTGAGGTGGTGCTTGTCGAGCATCTGCTTCAGGCGCGGCACCGACACGGCGGTCAGCTTGCGCCCGGTCAGCTCGGCCAGCCGGTTGAGGTCCAGCAGGTGGCTCTGCGGGAACAGCACCATGAGGGCGCCGACCTCGTCGTCGAGAAGGACAGCCTGCACCCGCGAAGCCGCAGGCAGGTGCGAGTGTTCGACCACCTGGCGGTAGGGCACGCCGAGTTTGTCGAGCAGCAGCCTGATGACGGAGGGGGCGTGTGGGGTTGCGGTGTCCAGGGCAACTTCAGTCATGGTCCGTATCCACTGTATCTTTTAAACGCGAAGTATAACCAGCCTGCGAGCAAATCTGGATCCATTCTGGGACTAGCGTCACACTTGGCCATATTGTTGGCCGTGGCGCAGCCAGCGGTCCAGCAGCGGGCTGACGTGTTCCGGCCAGCGTGATACCAGGGCCTGGGCCGCGTCGCGCACGGCCGGCAGCAGGTCGGCGTCGCGCATCAGGTCGGCGACCTTGAACTGCAGTAGACCGGTCTGGCGGGTGCCGAGCATCTCGCCCGGGCCACGCAGTTCAAGGTCTTTTTCGGCGATGATGAAGCCGTCGTTGGTCTCTCGCATGATCCCCAAGCGCTCGCGGCCGATCTGCGACAGCGGCGGGTGGTACAGCAGCACGCAATGGCTCACGGCGCTGCCCCGGCCAACCCTGCCACGCAGCTGGTGCAACTGCGCAAGGCCCAGGCGCTCGGGGTTCTCGATGATCATCAGGCTGGCGTTGGGCACGTCCACGCCCACCTCGATGACCGTGGTGGCGACCAGAAGCTGCAGGTTGCCAGCCTTGAACTCGGCCATGATCTCGGCTTTTTCTGCCGGTTTCATGCGCCCATGGATCAACCCCACCTTCAGTTCACCCAGCGCACTGCCAAGCTCCTCATAGGTGCTTTCGGCGGCCTGGCAGGTGAGTTCTTCGGACTCTTCGATCAGCGTGCATACCCAATAGGCCTGGCGCCCCTCTGCGCAGGCGGCGCGTACCCGCTCGACCACTTCGAAGCGGCGGCTGTCGGCCACCAGCACGGTGTTCACCGGCGTACGCCCTGGCGGCAATTCGTCGAGCACCGAGGTGTCCAGGTCGGCGTAGGCGCTCATGGCCAGGGTGCGCGGAATAGGCGTGGCGGTCATGATCAATTGGTGCGGGCAAAGCTCGCCGGCCACGCCCTTCTTGCGCAGGGCCAGGCGTTGCTGCACGCCGAACCTGTGCTGTTCGTCGATGATCGCAAGGGCCAGGTGCTTGAACCTTACCTCTTCTTGGAACAGCGCGTGGGTGCCGACCACCATGGGTGCGCCGTTGGCGATCTGCTCCAGGGAGGCGGCCCGGGCCTTGCCCTTGAGTTTGCCGGCTAGCCAGGCGACTTCGATGCCCAGCGGCTCCAGCCAGCGCTTGAAGGTAATGTAGTGCTGCTCGGCGAGGATCTCGGTGGGCGCCATCAATGCCACCTGGTAGCCCGCCTCCAGCGCCTGCAACGCCGCCAGTGCAGCGACCACGGTCTTGCCGGCACCCACGTCGCCCTGCACCAGACGCATCATCGGTTCGTGCTGGCTAAGGTCGTAGGCAATTTCGTTGGCTACCCGCTGCTGCGCGCCGGTCGGCTGGAAGCCCAGGTTAGCCAGGTATTGCGCCTGCAGGCGCGTGGCCCTGGGCAGTACCGGCGCGCGCAGGCTGCGCAGGCTTTCGCGCAGGCGTTGCTGCGACAGCTGATGGGTCAGCAATTCTTCGAAAGCCAGGCGATGCTGGGCCCAGTGCTGGCCTTCGGCAAGCTCTTCGAGGTCGGCGTCGGCCGGCGGGTTGTGCAGGTAGCGGATGGCTTCGTCCAGGGGGGCCAGCTGGTAGTCCCGGGCAAGTTCATCAGGCAGCCAGTCGGGCAGGCTACGCGGGCCAAGCAGCGCAAGGCTCTGCTGGCACAACAGGCGCAGGCGTTGCTGGGTAAGGCCTTCGGTGGACGGGTAAATTGGCGTCAGGGTCTGCTCCACCGGTGGTGGTGGCTCGTTGCCGTTCAGCGCACGGTACTCCGGGTGGTAGATTTCCAGGCCCGAAGCGCCGGGGCGGGCTTCTCCGTAGCAGCGCAGGTGGGTGCCCCGCTTCAGGCCCTCTTTCTGCGCGTTGCTGAAGTGGTAGAAGCGCAATGTCAGCACACCGCTGCCGTCGCCCAGGCGCACCACCAGGCTGCGGCGCTTGCCCATGGTCACATCGGCACCACTGACCACACCCTCGATAACCGCATCCTGGCCGGGACGCAGCTGGCCGATTGGCACCACGCGCGTGCGGTCCTGGTAGCGCAGGGGCAGGTGGAACAACACGTCCTGCAGGTTTTCCAGGCCGACCTTGGCGAGTTTCTCCGCCATCGCCTCGCCCACACCTTTCAGTACTGTGACCGGGACCTTCGACAGCTCACTCATGACTCAGGCCGGTTGTTCCGCAGGGTTTTTGGCGACCGAGCACAGGCGGATCGAATCGGCGAGGATCTCGATGGCCTTTGGCCGCGGGAAGCTGGCGCGCCAGGCGATGGCTACCGTGCGGAACGGTGCCGGTGCCGTCAGCGGGCGCACTTCGATGACGCCGGGGGCATAGTGATGGCTGTGCACTGCCGACAGCGGCAGGATCGATACGCCAAGGCCGGAAGCCACCATGTGACGGATGGTTTCCAGCGAGCTGGACTCGACCGTGGTGTGCCTTGAGCCTTCACCCCCCTTGTTCAGGGTAGGGCAGGCTTCCAGTACCTGGTCACGGAAGCAGTGGCCCTCACCAAGCAGCAACAGGCTCTTGTCATTGAGCATGGCGGTGTCGATGGTCTTTTTCGCCGTCCATGGGTGGTCGGCAGGCATCAGGGCGCAGAACGGTTCGTCGTATAGCGGTAGCGTCAGCACGTCGGCTTCGTTGAACGGCAGGGCGATGATCACCGCGTCCAGTTCGCCGTTGCGCAGTTTTTCGCGCAGTACGTGGGTGAAGTTTTCTTCGATGTACAGCGGCATTTGCGGCGCCACGCGGTGCAGCTGCGGGATCAGGTGCGGGAACAGGTAGGGGCCGACGGTGTAGATGGCGCCGACCTTGAGCGGAGCGGTCAGCTGATTCTTGCCGGCCTGGGCCAGCTCGCGAATGCCCTGGGCCTGCTCCAGTACCTTCTGCGCTTGGGCGACGATGTTTTCGCCGACCGGGGTCAGGCGTACTGCGCTTTTGCTGCGCTCGAAGATCAGAACGCCAAGCTCGTCCTCGAGCTTCTTCACACCGACCGACAGGGTGGGTTGGCTCACGTGACAGCGCTCGGCGGCATGGCCGAAGTGCTGTTCCTGGGCGAGTGTGACGATGTAGCGTAATTCTGTAAGGGTCATAACGTGCGTCCATGAAGTTGCGGGCCCAGCATAGCGGCTGCAATCGATAGACGCACGTTATCAGACTTGCCGAATTGTGACAGAAGCAAAAGTCTTAGCGGCGGTCCAGTGAGTAGACGAACGGTGCCACGACTTCAATCGTGCCATTGTTCAGCAACTCGGGTGGCGGCTTGGGTACCGTGCCGGCCCGACGGATCATTTCCAGGGTCGCCCGGTCCAGTGCGGCACTGCCTGAGCCACCGGCCATGGAGTACGACACGACCTTGCCTTCGGCGTCGACCACGAAGCGCAGGCGGTTCATGCCTTGCAGGCCGCGACGGCGCGCGTCTTCCGGATAACGCTTGTACTTGGCAAGGTGGCGCAGCAGGTCGCTCTGCCAGGTTGGCAAGGCGTTGCTGTTGGACGCAATGCTCGGTGCCGGTGCCGCGGACTTCTGCGGTGGCGAGTTGCTGGGCGGTGCGTCCACCGTTTGCTCGGTGGGCGGTGCTTCCTTCGGCGGCTCAGGCTTTTTCTCGGGCTTGGGCGGCTGGGGCTTGGCCTTCGGCTTGGGCGGCTTGGGGATGGCGATCTTGGGCTTGGGCGCTTCTGCCAGCTTCGGCAACGGTGGTTCCTCGACCGGGGCCGGTGGCTGCGGAGCTGCCTTTGGGGGTGGTGGTGGCGCAGGCTCCGGCAACGGTGCCAGTTCGACCATCATCGCTGCCGGGGGCAGCTCGATGGCCTGTGGCACCGACCAGTTGAGCGTCAGCAGCACGGCGACCACGTGCACACCCAGCACGATCGCCAGGCTGCCACCGTAGCGCGCCATGTTAGAGCGCGTTTTCATCATTTCTTGGCTGCCGTCTCGAGACCTACCAGACCGACTTTCAGGTAGCCGGCCGCGCGCATGTTGTTCATCACTTCCATCAGGTCGCCGTAATCCACGCCTTTGTCAGCCTGGAAAAAGATTGTGGTTTCCTTGTCACCCTTGGTCTTGGCGTCGAGCATCGGGCCAAGCTGATCGGGTGCAGCAACCTGATCGTCGCCGACATACAGCTTCTGGTCGGCCTTGACGCTGACGAACACCGGTTTCTCAGGCCTTGGTGCCGGTTTGGCGGTTGAGGCCGGCAGGTCGACCTTGATGTCGACCGTGGCCAAGGGGGCGGCGACCATGAAGATGATCAGCAGCACCAGCATCACGTCGATGAACGGCGTAACGTTGATTTCGTGGTTTTCGGCGAGGTCGTCGCCACCTTCGTTGAGATGCAGGCCCATGGCTTACCCCACTTTCACCATGTGCGGGGCGGCGCGCTCGCTGCCCTGGTGGTCCAGATCACGGCTGACCAGCAGCAGTACCTGGGCGGAGGCATCGGACACCTGCGCCTTGTAACCGGCAATGGAGCGGGCGAAGACGTTGTAGATGACCACGGCCGGGATTGCCGCGACCAGGCCCAGAGCAGTGGCCAGCAGCGCTTCGGCGATACCTGGGGCAACGACGGCCAGGTTGGTGGTCTGGGTCTTGGCGATGCCGATGAAGCTGTTCATGATGCCCCATACGGTACCGAACAGGCCGACGAACGGCGCGGTGGAACCGATGGTCGCGAGGACGCCGGTGCCGCTGCTCATGGTACGGCCGCTGGCATGCACCAGGCGCTCCAGACGGAAGCTGACGCGCTCCTTGATACCTTCTTTTTCGCGAGCGTTAGCCGAAAGACGCATCTCTTCGAGGGCGTCGTGGACCAGGGTGTGGGCCAGGGTGCCTTCCTTGTTGGTGACCTCGCTGGCTTCTTTCAGGGTGGTGGACTTCTTCAGCTGGGCGATTTCACCACGCAGGCGACGCTTGGCGCCCATCAGCTCGAAGCCTTTGGCAATCCAGATGGTCCAGGTGATGATGGAGGCGATGGCCAGGCCGATCATGACGATCTTCACCACGATGTCGGCGTTCTTGTACATGCCCCATGGGGACAGGTCATGGGCCATGCCCAGCGAGGTGTCTTCGACCAGGGCTTGAACGCTCGGGTCTGCTGCGGCCGGGTTGCTGGCAGTGGCATCAGGCGCCGGTGCATCCGCCGGGGCAGCAGCAGGTGCGGCCGGGGCAGTGGCAGCAGCAGGTGTGGCGGCGTTGGTGGTTGGCTCATCGGCCATGGCCACCGGGGCCAGCACCAGGCTGAGTGTCAGCGCGGCGATGGCGCGCCAGGCGCGCGACGGGGTTGGCGAAGCGGAAGGTTGAGTACGTGTCATGCTGGCCGGACCTGATGAAGAAAAAGTGAACGTTCTCCAAGGCCTCGATGTAGGCCGAGAACAATTTGGCCGCCATTATTGCAAGTAATTCTTGTTAACAAAAGTAATATTGTAGCTTTTTTCGCCTATGGTCTAGCCGCCCATCGTGTAGCGTGGCCAGGCTGATCAATTGGTCTAGGGAGTTTAGAGATGTCAGACCTTTCCGTGATGGTGGTGGGTTGTGGTGATGTGGGTGGGCGTCTGGCCAAGCAGATGTTGGCTAAAGGCTGGCAGGTGAGCGGCCTGCGCCGTTCTGTTGGTCAGCTGCCCGCAGGGGTTCAGCCGGTTGCCGCAGATTTGGCCGAACCGTCGATACCGCAGGCCTGGCCACAGGGCCCGCTGGACTACCTTGTGTACTGCGTGGCGGCCAGCCAGCACGATGAGGCGGGTTATCAGGCAGCCTATGTCGATGGTTTGCGCCATGTGTTGGCCTGGTTGGCCGAGCGTGGCCAGCGCCCGCGTCGCCTGCTGTTCATCTCAAGCAGCAGTGTGTATGCGCAGAAAGGCGGCGAGTGGATAGAGGAGGGCGCTGCCACCGAGCCTGAGGGCTATTCCGGGCGTGTGATGCTGGAGGCTGAACGGTTGGCACTGGCCAGCGGCATCCCGGCGAGCGTGGTCCGCCTGACCGGTATCTATGGCCCAGGGCGCGAGTGGTTGCTGAGCCAGGTGCGTCAGGGTTACCGCGTTGCCGAGGAGCCGCCGCTGTATGGCAACCGCATTCATGCCGAAGATGCCGCCAGCCTGCTGGCGTTTCTGCTGCAGGCCGATGCTGATGGCAAGGCTCTGGACGACTGCTACATTGGCGTCGATGACGACCCGGCGCCACTGGCTGATGTGGTGGCCTGGCTGCGGGCGTATATGGGCGTTACCGAATGGTCCGATGAGCAGCGGGTGCGGCGTACTGGTAGCAAGCGCTGCAGCAATGCCCGGGCGCGGGCGCTGGGTTGGGCGCCGGTATATCCGAGCTACAAGGAAGGCTACGCCGCGATCCTGGCAGGAAAAGCCTAGCTGGCAACTGGCGCGATGCCTTGTGGGAGCAACTGTCTTGCTCAATTTCTAAAAGCTGGCGCGATCCTGGACTGCCCCCCAAAAGTTGGACAGTTTTAAGCTGCAGCCTGAGCCCTGTACTCCACAGGGCTCAGGCCATTGAGCCTCAGCTTGATGCGATCATGGTTGTAGTAGTGAATGTACTCATCCAGACCCGCTCTCAGCTCATCAATGCTCTCGAAACGCTTCAGGTAGAAAAACTCAGATTTGAGCGTGCCGAAGAAGCTTTCCATGGCCGCGTTGTCCAGGCAATTGCCTTTTCGAGACATGCTCTGCTTTACCCCACATTCGCTTAGCTTACGGCGGTATTGCGCCTGCTGGTAATGCCATCCCTGATCCGAATGCAGCACGAGCTTCGGTTTCTCTCCCAGGCAATCGAGCGCTTTGCCAAGCATGTTCCCAACCAGGCTATAGCACGGGCGGCTGGCCATTTCGTAGGCCACGATTTCGCCGTTGTACAAATCCATCACGGGCGACAGATAGAGCTTCTGTTGAGCTACTTTGAACTCGGTTACGTCAGTCACCCACTTCTGGTTTGGGCGTTGAGCGACAAAATTTCGCTCCAGTACATTCGCTGCCACTTTGCCGACGGTACCTCGATAGGAGCGATATTTCTTGGGGCGCACTACTGATTTCAATCCCTGCTCAGCCATCAGCCGTTCAATGACCTTCTTGTTCACCCGCTTTTCCTTCCTGATTACGAGTGCGACACGGCGATAACCATAAAGCCGTTTCTGCTCGTGATAGACGCGATGCACCAATGCCTTGAGCTCAGCATGCCGGTCTGGCTTCTGCTGAGCTTTGAGCTGGTAGTAGAAGGTGCTGCGCGCCAGCTCGACCAACTGAAGGAGGTCAGGCAAAGGAAACCTGCGCTTGAGTTTGGAAACGATCAGGGCTTTTTCCCGCGTGTTCGTTCCTTTTCCTCGCGCAGAGCCTTGAGCTCCTTTAGGACAGCATTCTCCATGCGCAGGTACTCAAGTTCAGCCATCAGCTGATCTCGAGACTTCTGATCATCATTGGTATCGGTGGGTTTGGCAGGCTTGATCTTCTTCGACACGTCGATTGGCTTTCTTGGCTTGATGGCAGTAGAGGGTGCAGGACTGCCACTGTAGTACTGCCGCTGCCAAATGCCTATCTGAGAGGACTGCCCAAGACCAAAGTGGGCAGCGGTCTGGCGCAGCGAAAGCCGATGCTCGTGCATATAGCTAAGCACCTGCTGTTTGAAATCACTGGTATAGCGCCGCCCATGCGAGCCTGGACCAATGCCATTATTGGCCTGATAACTGGCCACCCAGCGTCGAAGCAGGCTGAAATCGATACCTAAGTGTTGAGCCACCTTTCGGAAACCGTTGCTGCCATCCAGGTAGGCTGTGATCGCTGTGAGCTTGAATTGCTCGGTGTACTTGCCCATAGATCCCCCAAGGGTTGGATTGGTGTCCAACTTCTTGGGGGCAGTCCATCCTGTGGGAGCGGGCTTGCCCGCGAACACGGGCGAAGCCCGTGCCATCCACCGCGGTGTCTTCTTCGCGGGTAAACCCGATCCTACAGGGACCGCGCATCATCTCAGCTGCGCTCCAGCGTCCACTGACGCTTGCCCGCTGCCAGCTCTGGCATTTCATCCGGCTGTGCACGGTTCACTGCCTGGAAAATCTCCAGCTTGTCACCATCGCGCTTGATGATGAACGGTGCACCACGCTGGTTGCGCTCCAGCCACAGGCTGTCATTGTTGCCACCCATGGTCGCGCAATCACCCGCCAGGCACAGGGCGAAGCGGTCCGGCCCCGGTAGGCCGGTGACGTTGCCGGTGTCGCTGAAGCGCACGCTGGCACCCTTGCCTTGGCCTTCGACGATCTTCCAGTTACCACCCAGGTAGGCTTGGTAAAGCGCTTTCTCGAAGCTGCTGCCCAGTGGTGCATTGGCTGCAGCCTGTGCCTTGGCGCGCACGAAGGTTTGCTTGGTGCCGTTCTGGTCGACGGCCAGCAGCTCGTCGCCATCGAGCGAAAGCTGCTCGGTCTGGCCGCCTTGGAAACGGGCCTGCCATTGCTTTTCATTGGCGCTCAGCTGGCCGTCGGCGGCCTCGAAACCATTGCTATAGCTAGCTTGCTGATTGGCCACGTCGAGCTTCCACTCGAACACTGGGCCGTGCTCATTCAGCGCCTGGCGCAGGCTGCCGGCTTTGACCGCCGCAGTGATGGCTTCCTGGTTGATCCAGATGCCGTTGAAATCTTCGGGTTTGTGGCTGGTGCAGCCGCCCAGTAGCAGGGCTGCCAGCGCGAAGGGCAGTGCTTGACGCATGACGGGGTAACCTTGCAGAGGAAGGAGGGTGACGGGCAGGGCCCGTCACCAGGGCATCATTCGATGACCAGGATGGCGTCCATTTCGACCTGGGCGCCTTTCGGCAGTGCGGCAACGCCGATGGCGGCGCGGGCCGGGTAGGGCTGTTCGAAGTAGCGGCCCATCACCTCGTTTACCTTGGCGAAGTGGCTCAGGTCGGTGAGGAAGATGTTCAGTTTCACGATGTCCTTGAACGAACCGCCAGCAGCTTCAGCCACGGCCTTGAGGTTCTCGAACACCTGCACGGTCTGGGCTTCGAAGCCTTCGACCAGTTCCATGGTCTTCGGGTCCAGAGGGATCTGGCCCGACATGTACACGGTGTTGCCGGCCTTGATCGCCTGCGAGTAGGTGCCGATGGCGGCAGGGGCCTTGTCGCTGTTGATGACGGTTTTGCTCATGATGACTCCTTGCGGTTGGCGGACTACGTACGCATGCGGGTGATGCGGACCACACCGGTCAGGGTACGCAGCTTCTTGATCACACGCGCCAGGTGCACGCGGTCGTGCACGCTGACCACCAGTTGGACCACGCTGATACGGCCGTCGCGTTCGTCCATGCTGATCTTCTCAATGTTGCCGTCGGCGGCGTTGACGCTGCTGGCCAGCAGGGCGATCAGCCCGCGCTGGTGTTCCAGTTCGACACGCAGTTCGACATTGAACTCGCCAGTGATGTCCTTGGCCCAGGAGAGTTGCACGCACTTTTCGGGGTTGTGGCGGATTTCACTGATGTTGCGGCAGTTCTCCAGGTGCACGACCATGCCCTTGCCTGCCGACAGGTGGCCGACAATCGGGTCGCCCGGGATCGGCGTGCAGCACTTGGCGTAGCTGAGCACCAGGCCTTCGGTGCCGCGGATCGCCAGTGGGCCTTCTGGCGCCGGCAGCTGTTCGCCTTCGGCCGACAGCAGGCGGCGCGCGACCACGTAGGCCATGCGGTTGCCCAGGCCGATGTCTTCGAGCAGGTCTTCTATCAGCTCCAGGCGGTACTCGGCGAGAATAGACTGGATGCGTTCCTGGGGGATTTTCTCCAGGCTGCTGTCGAAGCCAGTGAGTACCTTGTTCAGCAGGCGCTCGCCCAGGCTGATGGACTCCGAGCGGCGCTGTTGCTTGAGCGCGTGGCGGATATTCGTGCGTGCCTTGCCCGAGACCACAAAGTTGAGCCAGGCCGGGTTTGGCCGAGCGCCCGGGGCGCTGACGATTTCCACTGTCGAGCCGCTTTGGAGCGGTTCGGACAGCGGCGCCAGGCGGCGGTTGATGCGGCACGCGATGCAACTGTTGCCGACGTCGGTGTGCACCGCGTAGGCGAAGTCGACGGCCGTGGAGCCTTTGGGCAACTCCATGATCCGGCCTTTGGGCGTGAACACGTAGACCTCGTCCGGGAACAGGTCGATCTTCACGCTCTCGATGAATTCCAGGGAGTTGCCGGCACGTTGCTGCAGTTCAAGGATACCCTTGACCCACTGACGGGCGCGCGCGTGGCTGCCCTTGGGCTGCTCGTCGTCGTTTGATTTGTACAGCCAGTGCGCGGCGATGCCGTTGTTGGCCATCTCTTCCATTTCGCGGGTGCGGATCTGGATTTCGATGGGCACGCCGTGCATGCCGAACAGGGTGGTGTGCAACGACTGGTAGCCGTTGGCCTTGGGGATCGCGATGTAATCCTTGAAGCGTCCGGGCAGCGGCTTGTACAGGTTGTGTACGGCGCCGAGCACGCGGTAACAGGTGTCAACCTTGTCGACGATGATGCGGAAGGCATACACGTCCATGATCTCGTTGAAGGCACGGCGCTTGCCGCGCATCTTCTTGTAGATGCCATAGAGGTGTTTCTGCCGACCGCTGACCTCGCCCTCGATGCCGTCGGCGGCCAGGCAGTTGGCCAGCGAGTGCTCGATCTTGGCGACGATCTCTTTGCGGTTGCCGCGCGCGCTCTTCACTGCACGATGAATCAGCGACGAGCGCATCGGGTGCATGGCCTTGAAGCCAAGGTCTTCGAACTCTACGCGCACGGTGTGCATCCCCAGGCGGTTGGCGATGGGGGCGTAGATCTCGAGGGTTTCCTTGGCGATGCGCCGGCGTTTTTCGCCAGACAGCACTTCCAGGGTGCGCATGTTGTGCAGGCGGTCGGCCAGCTTGACCAGGATCACGCGGATATCGCGGGCCATGGCCATGGCCATCTTCTGGAAGTTTTCCGCCTGCGCCTCGGCCTTGGTCTCGAAATTCATCTGGGTCAGCTTGCTGACCCCATCGACCAGTTCGGCCACGGTCTCGCCAAACTGCTGGCTGAGAGCTTCCTTGGCGATGCCGGTGTCTTCGATTACATCATGCAGCATGGCCGCCATCAGGCTTTGATGGTCCATGTGCATGTCGGCGAGGATGCTGGCTACGGCCAGCGGGTGGGTCACGTAGGGCT
Organism: Pseudomonas sp. 10(2024); assembly: GCF_045164175.1. Classification (NCBI taxonomy): domain Bacteria; kingdom Pseudomonadati; phylum Pseudomonadota; class Gammaproteobacteria; order Pseudomonadales; family Pseudomonadaceae; genus Pseudomonas; species Pseudomonas sp. 10(2024). Next base: position 5,807,605 of record NZ_CP174006.1, on the reverse strand, counting down.
CGCCGCTGCGGCGGCGTTGCCCATCGTGGGCCTGTTCGGCGTAGAAATAGGCACGCCGAACCAGGTTGACCTGTTCGGGGCCAAGATAGGTCGAAAGCCGTTCGGCCAAGGCTTCTATACCCGGCATGGGTTCACCTCCTGCCGAGGAAGAGGGCCTTGCGCCGTACGACGTCGACCTGGCATCAATCAGACAGCCTCGTTGTTCTCGTCCTCGAACGCGGCGAACACCGGATCCTCGGTGACGATCTCTTCAGCGGCGATGAACTCGTTGGTGACGATGCCTTCGGCAATTTCACGCAGGGCAACAACGGTTGGCTTGTCGTTTTCCCACGCAACGCGTGGCTCTTTGCCGCCGGTCGCCAGCTGGCGAGCGCGCTTGGTCGAGAGCATGACCAGCTCAAAGCGGTTATCCACGTGTTCCAGGCAGTCTTCAACAGTTACGCGGGCCATGGTCTTCCTCAGTAGCAATTGCGGTGGGCGTGCAGCCCATTAATGGGCAGGCGGACTCGATAGTATAAAAATTCACCAGCCAATAGGGAAGCGCTGTTTTGCCGGGCGGTAGCTGCAAACCCTGCGCTGCCTTCTTCGCGGGTGAACCCGCTCCTACAGGGGCCGCGTAGCTTGTAGCGGCGGGTTTACCCGCGAAAGGGCCGGAACAGACACCCTCAGTGCATGAGCCTGACGATAACCTCAGAGCATCGCGTCACGCAACCGCGGGGTCAGCTCTTCGAACAAGGTTTGCACCGAGCGCAACGCCCGGCAATCCGGCCGGGTCAGCAACCACAACTGAGTGTCGCAGCCGGGCAGGGGGCCGCTGAGTGCATCCACCCCGGGCAGCGCATGCACCATGTAGTCCGGCAGTGCTGCCACGCCCAGGCCGGCCATTACCAACTGGGCGATGGTCGACATGCTGCTGCACTGGTAGCGCGGGCTCAGGCCCGGGTGTTGCTGGTTGCGCCAGACCACCGTAGGGTGGTCCTGCATCGAGTCGTCTGGTGCGATCCACGGCACGCTGGCGGGGGACTCGCTCAGGCGCTCGCGCCACTGTGGCTGGCCGCAGACCACATAGGAGGTCGAACCCAGGTTGCGGCCCACCAGGTGCTCCGGTGGCGTATTGGTCAGGCGCAGGGCGATGTCGGCGTCGCGCCGGCTGAGGTTGGCGAAGGTGTTGGAGGTGCCCATCTCCAGCGACAAGGCCGGGTAGTTGGACATGAACTCGGCCAGTGCGGGCAGCAACAGGCTGTGCATCACCGCCTCTGTGCAGGTCAGGCGCACCGTGCCGCTGACCACTTGCTCGCCACTGGTCATGGCAATGCGCGCTGCTTCCAGCGCCTGCTCGGCACGTTCGGCCTGCTCGGCCAAGGCCTGGGCGGTGTCAGTCGGCAGATAGCCCTTTCGGCTCTTGACGAACAAGGCGGTGCCCAGCGCCGACTCCAATCGGCGGATCGAGCGGAACACGGTCGAAACGTCGACTTTGAGCAGTTCGGCGGCTTTGGCCAGCGAGCGGCCACGTTCCAGTGCCAGGACCAGAGAGAGGTCTGCGTGGGTTATCTGATATTGCATTGATGCACGCTCTGCTTGCCAAATTGCCAATGTCTGTTGCGTCTGGGCCATTTTATAGTGAAACGGCCCCCCGGAATCAATGCGCCCGGTCGGGTAACCAGTCCCCACGATGGGAAAGTGAAAACAACAACAGCTGCAACCATCGTCGCCCGTGAGGCGCCAGCCGTATCCCCACATCGCCGCAGCACATCAAAGGATGTACACCATGACGTCGGTAACCCCGTGCGCCAGTTCTTCCAGCGAGATGAATGACTTCCTCCAGGCCCATCCGGACACGCAGTACGTAGACCTGCTGATCTCCGACATGAATGGCGTGGTACGTGGCAAGCGCATCGAGCGGGCCAGCCTGCACAAGGTGTACGAGAAGGGCATCAACCTGCCCGCATCGCTGTTCGCCCTTGATATCAACGGTTCCACTGTCGAAAGCACCGGCCTTGGCCTGGACATCGGCGACGCCGACCGCATCTGCTTCCCGATCCCCGGCACGCTGTCGGACGAGCCGTGGCAAAAGCGCCCCACCGCCCAGCTGCTGATGACCATGCACGAGCTGGATGGCCAGCCGTTCTTCGCCGACCCGCGTGAAGTGCTGCGCCAGGTGGTGAGCAAGTTCGACGACCTGGGCCTGACTATCTGCGCCGCGTTCGAACTGGAGTTCTACCTGATCGACCAGGACAACCTCAACGGCCGCCCGCAGCCGCCGCGCTCGCCGATCTCCGGCAAGCGCCCGCAGTCGACCCAGGTGTACCTGATCGACGACCTCGACGAGTACGCTGACTGCTTGCAGGACATGCTCGAAGCTGCCAAGGAACAGGGCCTGCCCGCCGACGCCATCGTCAAGGAAAGCGCCCCGGCGCAGTTCGAGGTCAACTTGCACCACGTGGCGGATCCGCTGAAGGCCTGCGATTACGCGATCCTGCTCAAGCGCCTGATCAAGAACATCGCCTACGACCATGAAATGGACACCACCTTCATGGCCAAGCCCTACCCGGGCCAGGCAGGCAACGGCCTGCATGTGCACATTTCATTGCTGGACAAGAAAACCGGCAAGAACATCTTCGCCAGTGACGATCCGCTGCAAAGCGATACGCTGCGCCACGCCATCGGTGGCGTGTTGGAAACCATGCCGGCGTCGATGGCCTTCCTGTGCCCCAACATCAACTCCTACCGCCGCTTCGGTGCGCAGTTCTACGTGCCCAATGCGCCGAGCTGGGGCCTGGACAACCGCACCGTGGCCGTACGCGTGCCCACCGACAGCAGCGAAAACGTGCGCCTTGAGCACCGTGTAGCCGGCGCCGATGCCAACCCGTACCTGATGCTCGCGGCGATCCTTGCCGGCGTTCACCATGGCCTGACCAACAAGGTCGAGCCCGAGGCGCCGATCGAAGGCAACTCCTACGAGCAGCTGGAGCAAAGCCTGCCGAACAACCTGCGCGATGCCCTGCGCGCGCTGGATGACAGCGAAGTCCTCAACCAATACATCAGCCCGGACTACATCGATATCTTCGTGGCCTGCAAGGAAAGCGAACTGGCCGAGTTCGAAGTGTCGATTTCCGATCTCGAGTACAACTGGTACCTGCACACGGTGTAAGCCCATGAGCGCAAATGCGGTCCCTTTGATCGGTGTCAGCGCCTGCCGTCAGCAGGTAGGGAAGAACTCCTCGCACACGGTCGGCGACAAGTATGTCGAGGCGGCCGGCTTTGCCGGCTTGCCACTGATCTTGCCGGCCCGTGATGGCGGCAGCGACACGCAAGCGCTGCTGGCTCGCCTGCACGGCATTGTTTTTACCGGCTCGCCTTCAAATATCGAGCCGCATCATTACAATGGCGCCCCCAGTGTGGCGGGTACCCGGCATGATCTGGCGCGTGATCGCCTGACCCTGCCGCTGCTGCAGGCAGCCATTGCCGTCGGTGTGCCCGTATTCTGCATCTGCCGAGGCTACCAGGAGCTGAACGTGGCCCTTGGCGGCAGCCTGCACCAGCGTGTGCAGGAGCTGCCTGGCTACCTTGACCACCGCGAACCTGAGGATGCCCCCCTGGAGGTGCAATACAGCCCTCGCCACTCGGTCAGTATCGAGCCTGGCGGGTTGTTCGAGCGCCTGGGCCTGGCGGCGCAGTTCGAGGTCAATTCGCTGCACAGCCAGGGCATCGACCGTCTGGCCCCGGGCCTGCGCGTCGAGGCACGGGCCCCGGATGGCCTGATCGAGGCAGTGTCCATGCCTGCGGCGCCGGGCTTTGTGCTTGGGGTGCAGTGGCACCCGGAGTGGCGCTTCAACGAAAACCCGGTCTCGCTGCGCCTGTTTCAGGCGTTTCGCGAGGCCTGCAATGCCTACGCAGCACGGGAGGGCTTACGGCAGGAATGATTCTGACGTCAGCCGAAGGTCTCGGATGACTCGTCCCCGATAGCAAGCTTTCAATGAGTGAAAGCGAGCCTTGTACCCAAGGCTTGTTAAAACAATTCCAAAATTTACGGCAAATACTCATGAGCAATTACACAGAAGCCGGCCGCCCACCCGATGTGGCGGCCGACGCGGGCAACACTCAGCGCAGCAAAGGCCTGGCCAAGGGCCGCTTGGGGCTGCTGGCCAGCGTGGTGCTGGGCATTTCCACCATCGCCCCGGTCTATACCCTGACCGGCGCCCTTGGCCCTACCGTGCGTGAGGTGGGCGCCCACCTGCCGGCCGTGTTCATCGTGGGCTTCTTGCCGATGCTGCTGGTGGCCCTGGGCTATCGCGAGCTGAACTCGGCGGAGCCTGACAGCGGTACTTCGTTTACCTGGTCGGCGCGTGCATTCGGCCCGATGATCGGCTGGATCGGCGGCTGGGGACTGGTGGTTGCCACCACGATCGTGCTGTCGAACCTGGCAGGTGTGGCGGTGGATTTCTTCTACCTGTTCCTTGGCCAGATCACCGGCAAGCATGAGCTGGCAGCGTTGGCCGACAACCTGTTGATCAATATCGTTACCTGCTGCGTGTTCATTGGCCTGGCAGTGTGGATTTGCTGTCGGGGTATCGCCACCACAATGACCGTGCAGTACGGCTTGGTGGCCCTGCAGCTGCTGGTGTTGATCGGCTTTGCGTTCGCCGCTTTCGGCGGCACTACCGCGCCGCCACCGCTGGCCTTCGATTTCGCCTGGTTCAACCCGTTCGGTGTCGAGTCGTTCTCGGCCTTTGCCGCTGGCCTGTCACTGTCGATCTTCATCTTCTGGGGCTGGGACACTTGCCTGACCGTCAGTGAAGAATCGGTGGGCAGCGAAGAGGTGCCGGGCAAGGCCGCTACCTGGACCGTGATGTTGATCCTGGGCCTGTACCTGTTCACCGCCATCGCCACCCTGCAGTTTGCCGGTATCAGTGAAACGGGTCTGGGCCTGAACAACCCGCGCATCCAGGAGAACGTTTTTGCCCACCTGGCCGGCCCGGTCATGGGGCCGCTGGCGATCCTGATGTCCATCGCCGTGCTGGCCAGTACGGCGGCGTCGCTGCAGTCCACCTTCGTGGCGCCGGCGCGCACCCTGTTGGCCATGGGTTATTACGGTGCGGTACCGCAGAAGTTCGCCAGCGTCTGCCCGCGCTCGCAAACGCCGCGCTATGCCACCATCTGCGCCGGCGTGGCCGCAGGCCTGTTCTACGTGACCATGCGTACGCTGAGCGAGAACGTACTGGCAGATACCATCACTGCACTGGGCATGATGATCTGCTTCTACTATTCGCTGACCGCGTTTGCCTGCGTCTGGTATTTCCGCGACAGCCTGTTTGACAGCCTGCGCCACTTCATCATGCGCGGCCTGTGCCCGCTGGTGGGTGGGGTGATCTTGTCGGTGATCTTCGTGCGTACCGCCATCGACAGTGCTTCGCCGGACTTTGGCAGCGGCTCGCATGTGGGCGGGCTGGGGCTGGTGTTCGTGATTGCCGCGATCATCTCGGTGCTTGGCATCGGCCTGATGATGCTGTCGCGCATGCGTGCGCCGGCGTACTTCCTCGGGGCTACCCTGCGTCAGCAGGCTACCTTGCCGCTGCAGGACTAAACCATTGGGGCCGCTCAGCGGCCCTTCGCGGGCACGCCCGCTCCCACAGGTGCGGCACAAGCCTCAAGGCAGTGATCAATCCGTGGGAGCGGGCGTGCCCGCGAAGGGCTGCAATGCAGCCCCATCGATCTTCAGCCGATCATTTGCTTGAGCAATGCCGCATGACGCTGCTGCTGCTTCTTTAGCAGCAGCCGATTCGAGCGGAACACTGCTTTCAAGTCTGCCAGCGCCGTGTCGAAATCATCATTGATGATCACGTAGTCATACTCGTCGTAGTGCACCATCTCGCTGACCGCTTCCTTCATGCGCCCGGCAATGATCTCTTCGCTGTCCTGCCCGCGTCCGTCCAGGCGGTGGCGAAGCGCCTCCTGGCTTGGAGGCAGGATGAACACCGACAGCGCCTGTGGCATCAGCTTGCGCACTTGCTGTGCACCTTGCCAGTCGATTTCCAGAATAAGGTCGTAGCCCTGTTCCAGGGTCTGCTGCAGCGCGCTGCGTGAAGTGCCGTAGAAGTTGCCGAACACTTCGGCATGCTCCAGAAAGTCACCTTGCGCGATCAGCGCCTTGAATTCCTCGTGGACGACGAAGTGATAGTTCACCCCGTGCTGCTCGCCCGGGCGCATGGCGCGGGTGGTGTGCGAGACCGAGACGCGGATCTGCTGGTCGTCTTTGGTCAGGGCGGTGACCAGGCTGGTCTTGCCGGCACCCGAGGGGGCCGAAACGATGTAGAGGGTGCCGCTGCTGTGGTTCATGGTCGGGGTGGCCTTACTCGATGTTCTGTACTTGTTCACGCATCTGTTCGATCAATACCTTCAGGTTGACCGCCGCTTGCGTGCTGCGTGGGTCGAAGGCCTTGGAGCCGAGGGTGTTGGCTTCGCGGTTGAGTTCCTGCATCAGGAAGTCCAGGCGTCGGCCTGCGGCGCCGCCACCCTTGAGCACGCGGCGCACTTCGGTGACGTGGGTGCTGAGGCGGTCGAGTTCCTCTGCCACGTCGCTTTTCTGGGCCAGCAGTACCATCTCCTGCTCCAGGCGCTGTGGGTCCAGTTCGGCTTGCATGTCGCCGAAGCGGTCGAGAATCTTCTGCCGCTGCGCCGCCAGCATCTGCGGCACCAGGGCGCGCAGGGTAGTGACTTCGCTGGCCATGTTGTCCAGGCGTTCGTTGATCAGCCGGGCCAGTTCCTGGCCTTCGCGCTGGCGCCCGGCCTTGAGTTCGGCCAGCGCTTCGTCGAACAGCGCCATGGCTTCGGCGTTCAGTGCCTGGGGGTCGCTGGTGTCGGCCACCAGCACGCCTGGCCATGACAGCACTTCCAGCGGGTTCAGGGGGGCCGGCTGCTTGATCAGGCCAGCCACTTCCTCGGCGGCGGCAACCAGTTGCGCGGCGCGCTCATGGTCCACTTTCAGCGGTTTGCCATTGCTGTCTTCGTTGAGGCGCAAGGTGCATTCCACCTTGCCGCGTGACAGGCCCTGGCGCAGGCCTTCACGTACACCGCCTTCGAGGTCGCGCAGGGCCTCGGGCAGGCGCAGGTGCGGCTCCAGATAACGGTGGTTGACCGAACGCAGCTCCCAGACCAGGGTGCCTTGGCTGCCGGCGCGCTCGACACGAGCAAAAGCGGTCATGCTGTGCACCATGGGGAGTACCTCGCGTAATGAATGAACGGTGGGAGCCTCTCGGCTGCAAGGCGCAGGATTGTAGCGCAGTGTCGCCGTGGCGCCCAATCCGCCTATGTTACTGACGGGTGGCTACTGCGGTAGGAAAAGGCGACGGGCTGTGCCGGGCGCGACAATAGGCATGTCTTCCCCGGGCTGCGGGCTCTATAATGCTCGGCAGATTCAAAGTCCCAGTACAGGTATCCCAGATGAAACGTCCAAGTGGTCGCGTTGCCGATCAGCTCCGCTCGATCCGCATCACCCGCAACTACACCAAGCACGCCGAAGGGTCGGTACTGGTCGAGTTCGGTGACACCAAAGTCATCTGCACGGTCAGCGTTGAAAACGGTGTACCGCGCTTCCTCAAAGGCCAGGGCCAAGGCTGGCTGACCGCCGAGTATGGCATGCTGCCGCGCTCCACCGGCGAACGTAACCAGCGCGAAGCCAGCCGTGGCAAGCAGGGTGGCCGCACCCTGGAAATCCAGCGCCTGATCGGCCGTTCGCTGCGCGCCGCGCTGGACATGAGCAAGCTCGGTGACATCACCCTGTACGTCGATTGCGACGTGATTCAGGCCGATGGTGGTACCCGTACCGCGTCCATCACCGGCGCCATGGTTGCCTTGTGCGACGCTTTGGCAGTGATCAAGAAGCGCGGCGGCCTCAAGGGCGGCAACCCGCTCAAGCACATGATCGCTGCCGTGTCGGTAGGCATGTACCAGGGTGAAGCGGTGCTCGACCTGGACTACCTGGAAGACTCCGCAGCCGAAACCGACCTGAATGTGGTCATGACCAGCGCTGGTGGTTTCATCGAAGTGCAGGGTACTGCCGAAGGCGCACCGTTCCAGCCGGAAGATTTCAACGCCATGCTCGCTTTGGCGCAGAAGGGCATGAACGAGATTTTCGAACTGCAGCAGGCAGCACTGGCTGACTGAAACCAGCCAAGGAGGTGCGGGGCATGAGCGATTCGAACCTGTCGATCACCCCGCCCAATGCCGAAATCCGGCAATGGGCGATGTTCTGCCACCTCTCCGCGCTGTTGGGCCTGGTAGTGCCGCTTGGGCACCTGCTGGGCCCGCTGGTGCTATGGCACCTCAAGCGCGAGCAAGACCCTTTTATCGACGCCCAGGGCAAAGAGGCGCTGAACTTTCAGATCAGCGTGACCATTGCCGGGTTCATCTGCTTCCTGCTGATGTTCGTGTTTATCGGGCTGGTGCTGTTTGCCATGCTCACGGTGGCAGTGATGATATTGATCATCATTGCGGCGGTGCGGGCGAATGAGGGCAAGCCTTATCGCTACCCGATGATCTGGCGGCCGATCAAATAACCATTGGGGCTGCAACGCAGCCCCAATGGCCTTTTAGATGGTCAGCGTCCAGTCATAGTCGACGATCAGCGGCGCATGCTGGGAGAAGCGTGGCTGACGCGGCAGGCGAGCGTTGCGCACGAAGCGGCGCAGGCCCGGGGTCAGGATCTGGTAGTCGAACCGATACCCCAGGTTGAGCATCTCGGCCTGCTCGTTGTCCGGCCACCAGCTGTACTGGTCGCCTTCACGGCTGACTTCGCGCAAGGCATCGACATACCCCATCTCGCCAGTGATGGCATCCATCCAGGCGCGTTCTGGCGCCAGGAAGCCCGGCGACTGCTGGCTGTCACGCCAATTCTTGATGTCGAGCTTCTGCTGCGCCACGTAGAACGAGCCGCAATAGATGTATTCGCGACGCTTGCGACGCTGCTTGTCCAGGTACTTGGCGAAGTCGTCCATCAACTTGAATTTCTGGTTCAAGTCTTCGTCGCCGTTCATGCCCGAAGGCAGCAGCAGGCTGGCAATACTGACTTTGTCGAAATCTGCTTGCAGGTAACGCCCGTAGCGGTCGGCTGTCTCGAAGCCCAGGCCGGTGATGACTGCCTTGGGCTGCATGCGCGAGTAAAGGGCCACACCACCTTGGGCAGGCACCTCCGCGTCGCAGGCATAAAGGAAATAGCCATCGAGCTGGAAAGCTGGGTCGTCGAGTTCAAAGGCCGAGGCGCGGGTATCCTGAAGGCAGATGACGTCGGCATTCTGGGCTTGCAGCCAGCTGAGCAAACCACGCTCGGCCGCAGCCTGAATGCCATTTACGTTCACACTGATGATCCGCATAAATGGCCCCAAAAATCTCGTGCGTGTATGATACCCGAGCTCAACCCATTTAGCTAAATCCGTGGTGTCCGGGACTATTCATGCAGCCGTATCAGCGCGACTTTATCCGTTTTGCCATCGATCGCGGGGTACTGCGTTTCGGTGAATTCACCCTGAAATCGGGGCGTACCAGCCCGTATTTCTTCAATGCCGGCTTGTTCAACACCGGCTCCGCACTGGCTGAGCTGGGGCGTTGCTACGCCGCCGCCATCGTCGACAGCAAGATCCCGTTCGATGTGCTGTTCGGCCCGGCCTACAAGGGTATCCCTTTGGCGGCGACTACCGCCGTGGCCCTTGCCGACCAGCATCAGCTGGACGTGCCATGGTGCTTCAACCGCAAGGAAGCCAAGGACCATGGCGAAGGTGGCAGCCTGGTCGGCGCGCCGCTGGCCGGTGACGTGCTGATCATCGACGACGTGATTACTGCCGGTACCGCCATTCGTGAGGTCATGCAGATCATCAACGCCCAGCAGGCCAAGGCCGCTGGTGTACTGATCGCGCTGAACCGTGAAGAGCGCGGCAATGGCGAACTGTCGGCGATCCAGGAAGTGGAACGCGACTTCGGTATCCCGGTGGTCAGCATTGTTTCGCTGACCCAGGTGCTGGAGTTCCTGGCTGACGATCCACAGCTGAAACAGCATCTGCCGGCTGTCGAGGCCTACCGGGCGCAGTACGGGATCTGATCCTGGCCCAGGAATGAAAAAGGCGACCTTCTTCAGAGGGTCGCCTTTTTTTGTGCCGCCTGATCTGGCCCTTTCGCGGGTAAACCCGCTCCTACATGGGGATTTCCTTTGTAGGAGCGGGTTTACCCGCGAAGAGGCCAGTGCAGGCTAACCGATCAATCAGCGCGGCTTGCGGTTGGTAATCAGGGTGCCCACGCCGCTGTCGGTGAAGATCTCCAGCAGCACTGCATTCGGCACGCGGCCATCGATGATGTGCGAGCTGTTCACGCCGCCCTGCACCGCATCCAGCGCGCACTTGATCTTCGGCAGCATGCCGCCATAAATGGTGCCGTCAGCGATCAGTTCGTTGACCTGCTCGGTGGTCAGGCCAGTCAGCACCTGACCCTGTTTGTCCATCAGGCCGGCGATGTTGGTCAGCAGCATCAGCTTCTCGGCCTTCAGCGCTTCGGCCACCTTGCCCGCCACCAGGTCGGCGTTGATGTTGTACGACTCGCCGTTGGCACCCACGCCGATTGGCGCGATGACAGGGATGAAGTCGCCCTTCACCAGCATGTTCAACAGGTCGGTGTTCACGCTCACCACTTCGCCCACGTGGCCGATGTCGATGATTTCCGGAGTGGTCATCTCAGGCGTCTGGCGGCTGACAGTCAGCTTGCGGGCGCGAATCAGCTCCGCGTCCTTGCCGGTCAGGCCGATGGCGCTGCCGCCGTGGCGGTTGATCAGGTTGACGATGTCCTTGTTGACCTGGCCGCCCAGCACCATCTCCACAACGTCCATGGTCGCCGAATCGGTGACGCGCATGCCGTCGATGAAGTGGCTTTCGATCGACAGGCGCTTGAGCAGGTCACCGATCTGCGGGCCACCGCCGTGGACTACCACCGGGTTGATGCCCACAGCCTTCATCAGCACGATGTCACGGGCGAAGCCCGTCTTGAGCTCCTCGCTCTCCATCGCGTTGCCGCCGTACTTGATCACCAGGGTCTTGCCGACAAAGCGGCGAATGTAAGGCAGTGCTTCGGACAAAACCTCGGCTACATGGGAAGCGGCATCGCGATCGAGGGTCATGCAGGGCTCCTGTAAGGAACAGATAGTCGGTCAGAACGGCAGTTGCAGCTCAGGCTCTACCCGCAGCAACTGGGTGCGGAAAACATCCTTGATACGTTGCAATTCGGCGTCGCTGTCGGCCTCGAAACGCAGCACCAGCACCGGGGTGGTGTTGGAGGCGCGAACCAGGCCCCAGCCGTTGGCGTAGTCGACCCGCACACCGTCGATGGTGGTCAGGTTGGCTTCGCCCCAGTCGGCGTCGCGTTGCAGTGCATCAATGATGCTGAATTTACCCTCGTCGGTCACATCAATATTGATTTCCGGCGTGGAAATGTCGTTCGGGAAGGCGGCAAACAGGTTTTCGGCGCTCTGCTCGGTCTTGCTGAGGATCTCCAGCAGGCGCGCGGCGCTATAGATACCGTCGTCAAAACCGTACCAGCGTTCCTTGATGAAGATGTGACCGCTCATCTCGCCTGCCAGCAGCGAACCGGTCTGCTTCATTTTCTTCTTGATCAGCGAATGGCCGGTTTTCCACATCAAGGCGCGGCCACCGTGCTGTTCGACCAACGGGGTCAGGCGGCGGGTGCATTTGACGTCGAAGATGATCTCGGCGCCCGGGTTGCGCGACAGCACGTCCTGGGCAAACAGCATCAGCAGGCGGTCGGGGTAGACGATGCTGCCGGTGTTGGTCACCACGCCGACGCGGTCGCCGTCACCGTCGAAGGCCAGACCGATATCGGCACCGGTTTCCTTGACCTTGGCGATCAGGTCCTCGAGGTTTTCCGGCTTGCCCGGGTCCGGGTGGTGGTTGGGGAAGTTGCCGTCGACCTCGCAGAACAGCGGGATCACTTCGCAGCCCAGGGCTTCGATCAGTTGCGGTGCAACCACGCCAGCGGCGCCGTTGCCGCAGTCCACCACCACCTTCAGCTTTTTCGCCAGCTTCACGTCGCCGACGATCTGCTTGAAGTAGCGGTCGAGGATCTCGACCTTTTCCACGCGGCCTTGGGCCAGGGTCAGGTCGTTGGTTTTCAGGCGGGTCAGCAGGGCCTGGATCTGTTCGTTGGCCAGGGTGTCACCGGCGATGACGATCTTGAAACCGTTGTAGTCCGACGGGTTGTGGCTGCCGGTCAGCATCACACCGGACTTGCCGGCCAGCACGTTGGCTGCGTAGTACAGCGCCGGGGTAGGCACCAGGCCGACGTCGCTGACGTGGCAGCCCGCATCGACCAGGCCTTTGATCAGCTGTTCCACCAGCATCGGGCCCGACAGGCGGCCATCGCGCCCTACCGAAACCTGCGGTTCGCCCTGGGCCAGGCTTTGCGCGCCGATGGCGCGGCCGATCCAGTAGGCGGTTTCGGCGTGAAGGGTCTTGCCGACCACGCCGCGGATGTCATATGCGCGGAAAATGCTGTCGGGCAATGCGGCGGGGACCAGGTGGGCCATGTCGTTCATCTCTGGAAGCTCCATTAGTCAAAGGCTTTCTGGGCAGGCGCAAACTGAACGCTTGGACGGTGGTTTCGCCAGAGAGTTCGCCATCCTTGGCCTGAACGGTCATTTGCCGGCTCAGTGGCTGCCGGAGTGACCGAAGCCGCCAGCGCCACGCTGGCTTTCGTCGAACGCTTCGACGATTTCGAAGTGAGCCTGCACCACCGGCACCAGCACCAGCTGGGCGATGCGCTCGCCAACCGCGATGGTGAACGGTGTGTTGCCGCGGTTCCAGCACGACACCATCAGTTCGCCCTGGTAGTCCGAATCGATCAGGCCGACCAGGTTGCCCAGCACGATGCCGTGCTTATGGCCCAGGCCCGAGCGCGGCAGGATGACTGCCGCCAGGCCCGGGTCGCCGATGTAGATCGACAGGCCGGTAGGAATCAGGATGGTCTGGCCCGGTTCGAGGATGGTGTCTTCCTTGAGCAGGGCGCGCAGGTCGAGGCCGGCGGAGCCGGGGGTAGCGTATGCGGGTAGCGGGAATTCGCTGCCCAGGCGTGGGTCGAGGATCTTGGCTTGAAGAGCGTGCATGTAACTTATTGAACCTGGTTGAGCCGTTCGGCGATGAAGGCGACCAGTTGCCGGGCGATCTTGCCCTTGCTGGTCTGCGCGAAGAGGGTCTGGTGCTGCTGGCGGTCGATCACGGTCAAGGCGTTTTCTTCGCTGTTGAAGCCGATGCTGGGGTTGGCCACATCATTGGCGACAATCAGGTCGAGGTTCTTGTCCTTGAGCTTGCGCGTGGCGTAATCGAGCAGGTGCTCGGTTTCGGCGGCAAAGCCGACGCTGAACGGGCGGTCGGCGCGGCCAGCAATGGTGGCAAGGATATCGGGATTACGCACCATCTGCAGCAGCATGCCGTCGCCGGTCGTAGGATCTTTCTTCAGTTTTTGTGTGGCAACCACTTCGGGGCGGTAGTCCGCAACCGCTGCCGAGGCGATGAACAGGTCGCACGGCATGGCCGCTTCACAGGCTGCGAGCATGTCCCGCGCGCTGACGACGTCGATGCGGCTGACCCGGTCAGGGGTTGGCAAGTGCACAGGGCCTGTGACGAGGGTCACCCGAGCCCCTGCTTCGGCGGCCGCTTCGGCCAGGGCGAAGCCCATCTTGCCGGAGCTATGATTGGTGATGTAGCGCACCGGGTCGATGTTTTCCTGGGTCGGCCCGGCGGTGATCAGCACGTGCTTGCCGGTCAGTGCCTGGCGCTTGAAGCTTTCCGCGGCGCACCAGGCCAGGTCGGTGGCTTCGAGCATGCGCCCCAGGCCGACGTCGCCACAGGCCTGGCTGCCGGATGCCGGGCCGAACACCTGAATGCCACGGCTCTTGAGCAGCTCGAGGTTGGCTTGGGTGGCCGGGTCACGCCACATGGCCTGGTTCATCGCCGGCGCCACGGCGACGGTGGCGTCAGTGGCCAGCACCAGCGTGGTCAGCAGGTCGTCTGCCATGCCCTGGGCCATGCGTGCCATGAGGTCGGCGGTGGCTGGGGCGATCAGCACCAGGTCCGCCCACTTGGCCAGTTCGATATGGCCCATGGCTGCTTCGGCGGCCGGGTCGAGCAGGTCCATGTGTACGGGGTGGCCCGACAGCGCCTGCAGGGTCAGCGGGGTGATGAATTCTGCACCACCCCGGGTCATGACGACGCGCACCTGCGCGCCGTGCTCCAGGAGACGGCGAATCAGCTCGGCGCTTTTGTAGGCGGCAATGCCGCCACCCACGCCGAGAACGATGCGCTTGCGATACAGCCGCTGCATAGGCTTGCCTTTTTCCAGTGAGAGCGGGCGACGACGTTTGAAATGCCTGCGGCGGAACGTCGCATGTACGAGGCGAAATAGATTAACACAGGGCCGAAATGGGCCGCAGCAAAGGCAGGGGTGGAATGAACATCAGGGAGTGGCCGGCGGAAGAACGGCCTAGGGAGAAGTTGTTGCAGCGAGGGGCAGGGAGCCTGACAGATACGGAGCTGCTGGCCGTTTTTCTCGGCTCAGGCGTACGTGGGCGTAATGTCGTGGAGCTTTCGCGAGGCTTGTTGGTGAAGTTCGGCAGCTTGCGCCGGTTGCTGGAGGCTGACCGCGAGGCCTTCGTCGGCGAGCTTGGGTTGGGCCCGGTGAGGTACAGCCAGCTGCAGGCACTGCTTGAGATCGGCCGCAGGCACCTTGCAACGTCGATTGAGCGGGAGTCTGCCATGGACAGCCCGGCAGCGGTGCGACGCTACTTGAAAGCCATGCTCAGGCATGAGGCCAGCGAGGTGTTCGGGTGTCTGTTTCTCGATACCAAGCACCGGCCACTGGCATTTGAGATCCTGTTCAGGGGCACGATAGATCGGGCGAGTGTCTATCCGCGAGAGGTGGTGCGGCGGGCGTTGGTGCACAACGCTGCGGCATTGATCCTGTGCCACAACCATCCTTCAGGGATCAGTGAACCGAGTCAGGACGATGTGCATTTGACCCTGTCGTTGAAGCGGGGATTGGCGTTGATCGACGTGCGGGTGCTGGACCACATCATCATCGGTGACGGGGAGCCATTGTCGATGGTCGAGCATGGGTGGATTGTGGCCTGAGGGAGTACTGAGAGCCTTATAGGGTCAGTACGGGCCCTTTCGCGGGTAAACCCGCTCCTACAGGGGTAGCGTCAACTGCCAGGCTGGCGCTGTCCTGTAGGAGCGGGTTTACCCGCGAAGAGGCCGGTACAGGCTTACTTGGTCACCGTCACCTTGCTGAAATCCAGCCGCCCGAACGGGCTCACCTGGTACCCCTCGACGCCTTGGCGCAGCAAGGTCGCCGCCGTTGGGTGCGCCAGTGGCACCCACAGCGCCTGCTGCTGGATCAGTGTCTGCGCCTGCTGGTACAGCCGGCTGCGCACGCTCTGGTCGTTGGTGGTGCGCCCGGCGCTGATCAGCTGGTCGAGGCGGCTGTCGCAGAAGCGTGCGAAGTTGGTCCCTGACTCGACCGCCGCACAGGAAAACTGCGGGCTGAGGAAGTTGTCCGGGTCGCCGTTGTCGCCCGCCCAGCCCATGAACAGCAAGTCATGCTCGCCGGCCTTGGCGCGGCGGATAAGCTCGCCCCATTCGATCACGCGGATCTCCGCTTTAACGCCAATCTTCGCCAGGTCGGCTTGCAGCATCTGCGCGCCAAGGCTGGGGTTGGGGTTGAGCAGGCTACCCGAGGGCCGGGTCCAGATGGTGGTACTGAAGCCTTCGGCCAGGCCGGCCTTGGCCAGCAGGGCCTTGGCTTTCTTCAGGTCCAGCGGGTAGCCGGGCAGGTCCTTGGCGTAGCTCCAGGTATTGGGCGGGTAGGGGCCATTGGCAGCCACCGCAGAGTCTTCGAACACGGCCTTGAGGTAGGCTTGCTTGTCGAAGGCCAGGTTGATCGCCTGACGCACTTCCGGCTTGTCCAGCGGCGGGTGCTGGCTGTTGATGGCGACGAAGGCAGTCATGAATGCCGGGGTGGTGGCCACCTTGAGGTTACCGTCCTGGCCCGCTTCGGCAATGTCCAACGGCTTGGGCGACAGGGCAACCTGGCACTCGCCACGCTTGAGCTTCTGCAGGCGCACGTTGGCATCGGTGGTGATGGCGAAGATCAGCGGGTCGACCGCCGGCTTGCCGGCGAAGTAGTCCGGGTTGGCGCGGTAGCGCACCACGGCGTCTTTCTGGAAACGCTGGAACACGAACGGCCCGGTGCCGATCGGTTGGTTGTTGAGCTTCTCCGGCGTACCGGCCTTGAGCAGCTTGTCGGCGTATTCGGCGGAGTAGATCGAGGCGAAGCCCATGCTCAGGGTGGCCAGGAAGGTGGCGTCCGGGTGGCTGAGGGTGAAGCGCACGGTGTTCGGCGACGGTGCCTCGATCGCTTTGATCAGGCTGCCCAGCTGTAGCGATTGGGCATGCGGGTAGCCGCCCGGCGCAGTCTTGTGCCAGGCATGGGCCGGGTAGAGCATGCGCTGGAAGCTGAACAGCACGTCGTCGGCATTCAGCTTGCGGCTTGGCTTGAAGTAGGGGGTGCTGTGAAACTTGACGTCATCGCGCAGGGTGAAGTCATACACCAGGCCGTCGGCCGATACCGTCCAGCTGGTCGCCAGGCTCGGCACCACCTTGCCTTGTGCCGCATCGAACTCCACCAGGCGGTTCATCAGCACGTCGGCGGTGGCGTTGGTGGTGGTGAGCGAATTGTACTGCACCACGTCGAAGCCTTCGGGGCTGGCCTCGCTGCAAACGCTCAGCGGAGCGGCCTGGGCAGCGCCAGCGGCGAACAGGGTGGTGAACAATAAGGAAAGTGCGGCGACACGCATGGTGGCTCCTTGGCTGTCAGTGGCCCATCTGCCAGTGCAGTCTGGAAAAGGCTTACCCTAGTGCGCCCGCCGGCAAATGACCACACCCTTTTTTGCAAATCTTGCGACGAGCGGTCGACGACTGGCGGGGCCTGCCGCTATGCTGGCCCGGCGCGTTCTGGCTAGCGGTAATGTGCATCTACTGTTGTTGCAGCCAAGTCTTTCTGGTATAAAGCAGCGCTCTTTTCTAGGGGCTCGGCCTGTCGCATAAGCGGATCCGGTCGATAAGGCCTCCAGAATCACGGCGCCCAGGCGCCAAAGACTGAGAGATTAAGCGGCCAACCCATGCCGGGTTGGGCATGTGGTTTTAGAGGGCTGAGTCATGTCGAGAGTCTGTCAAGTTACTGGTAAGGGTCCAGTAACCGGGAACAACATTTCCCACGCAAACAACAAAACCCGTCGTCGTTTCCTGCCGAACCTGCAGCACCACCGTTTCTGGGTTGAATCCGAGAAGCGTTTCGTGCGTCTGCGCGTTTCCGCCAAAGGCATGCGTATCATCGACAAGCGCGGCATCGACGCCGTTCTGGTTGACATCCGTAAAGCTGGCGCCAAGGTTTAAGGGAGAGCATCATGCGTGAATTGATCCGTCTGGTTTCGAGTGCCGGTACCGGCCACTTCTACACCACCGACAAGAACAAGCGCACCACCCCGGACAAAATCGAGATCAAGAAATATGATCCGGTTGTTCGCAAGCACGTGGTGTACAAGGAAGCCAAGATCAAGTAATTGATCGGCGACCTGAAAAAAACCCGCATCCGAAAGGAAGCGGGTTTTTTTTTAGCTGCTGTCAGGGTCAGTTGAAGCTGAAGCTCTGGATCATCAGGTCGGCGTCGGCCTTGATCTGGATGCGCGCGGCGTCGTAGTCGCGGGTGGATATCTCGTTGGGGCCAACAACGCGAGCGCGCCCGGTGAGGGCGCGGATGGTTTCTTTCAGCTCCGGCACGTAGCGGGTGCCGACCAGGTGGGCGAGGGTTTGCAGAACTTCTTCGTTGGTCATGCTGATTTTCCTTGTGAGGCTGAATGGCCCGAAACGGGCAGGGTCATCCTCACGCATGCCTGCAAACTCCCTGCGCTACATAGTTATTTCTGCTCGAACATCACATAGATCTTGCGGCACGGCTCCAGCACCTCCCAAGTGCCTTTGAAGCCGGCGGGGATGACGAACCGATCGCCGGCACGCAGGGTTTTCGCCCCACCGTCCTGGTCGCGCAGCACCGAAACGCCCTGAACGATCTCGCAGTATTCGTGCTCGGTGTAGTTCACTGTCCACTGACCCACCTCACCTTCCCATACGCCAGCGGCAAACTGCCCGCACGGGCTGGAATAGTGGTTGTAGACCGCCTGGTCCGGCTCGCCCTTGAGGATTTTCTCTGCAGCCGGGCGGTAGCGTTCGGCCTCGGTGATGACCTGCGCGAAGTCGATGATGCTATCAATACTCATGGTTCGGCTCCTGTTGTTGTTTAATAAAATTAACATCAGTAGGCTTTTGAGCCTCTCGTGTCAAATATATTGATAGTTTACACCGGCTGGTTTAGGGTATCGCTTGCCAGTGTGCGCGTGGCGCCCGGCCAGAATTCTGACAACGCCTGTGAGTCCTCAGTGCGGCGTTGCACCTAAACAAGAGGAGGAGTTTCGTATGACCACCCTGACCCGTGCGGACTGGGAACAACGTGCCCAGCAACTGAAGATCGAAGGCCGTGCCTTCATCAACGGCGAATACACCGATGCCGTATCCGGTGAAACCTTCGAGTGCCTGAGCCCGGTCGACGGACGCTTCCTGGCCAAGGTTGCCAGCTGCGACCTGGCCGATGCCAACCGCGCTGTTGAAAACGCCCGTGCCACCTTCAACTCCGGCGTGTGGTCGCAGCTGGCCCCCGCCAAGCGCAAGGCCAAGCTGATCCGCTTCGCCGACCTGCTGCGCAAGAACGTTGAAGAGCTGGCGCTGTTGGAAACGCTGGACATGGGCAAGCCGATCGGCGACTCCTCCAGCATCGACATCCCAGGTGCGGCCCAAGCCATTCACTGGACTGCCGAAGCCATCGACAAGGTCTACGACGAAGTTGCCCCGACCCCGCATGACCAGCTTGGCCTGGTTACCCGCGAACCCGTGGGTGTGGTTGGTGCCATCGTGCCGTGGAACTTCCCGCTGCTGATGGCCTGCTGGAAACTCGGCCCTGCACTGGCCACCGGTAACTCGGTCGTGCTCAAACCGTCCGAAAAATCGCCGCTGACTGCCATCCGCATCGCCCAACTGGCGATCGAAGCCGGTATCCCGGCTGGCGTGCTGAACGTGCTGCCAGGCTATGGCCACACCGTGGGCAAGGCACTGGCCCTGCACATGGACGTGGACACCCTGGTGTTCACCGGGTCGACCAAGATCGCCAAGCAGCTGATGGTTTACGCGGGCGAATCGAACATGAAACGCATCTGGCTGGAAGCCGGTGGCAAGAGCCCGAACATCGTCTTTGCCGACGCCCCGGACCTGCAAGCAGCCGCCGAGGCCGCCGCCAGCGCCATCGCCTTCAACCAGGGCGAAGTGTGCACTGCAGGTTCCCGCCTGCTGGTCGAGCGTTCGATCAAGGACAAGTTCCTGCCGATGGTGGTAGAGGCCCTGAAGGGCTGGAAGCCAGGCAACCCGCTGGACCCGCAGACCACTGTCGGTGCCTTGGTCGATACCCAGCAGATGAACACCGTGCTGTCGTACATCGAGGCTGGCCACAAGGACGGCGCCAAGCTGCTGGCCGGCGGCAAGCGCACCTTGGAAGAGACCGGCGGCACCTACGTCGAGCCGACCATCTTCGACGGCGTGACTAACGCCATGCGCATTGCCCAGGAAGAAATCTTCGGCCCGGTGCTGTCGGTGATTGCATTCGACACCGCCGAAGAAGCCGTGGCCATTGCCAACGACACCCCGTATGGCTTGGCCGCTGGTATCTGGACTTCGGACATTTCCAAAGCCCACAAGACCGCCCGTGCCGTGCGTGCAGGCAGCGTCTGGGTCAACCAGTACGATGGTGGCGACATGACCGCGCCGTTCGGTGGCTTCAAACAGTCGGGCAACGGCCGTGACAAGTCGCTGCACGCACTGGAGAAGTACACCGAGCTGAAGGCGACCTGGATCAAGCTGTAACCCGGTAGGTCCTTTTCGCGGGCAAGCCCGCTCCTGCAGGTCTTCGCGACCGTTGCAGGAGCGGGCTTGCCCGCAAATGGGCCCCTGGAAATATTGGCTGGGAGGCTGTAATGCGTTGGGGTACCTACTTCGCCGTACTGGCATCGGTGCTCAGTGTCGGGCTGGCGCTTGGCGTGAGCATGCCGCTGGTGTCCCTGCGCCTGGAGGCCTGGGGCTACGGCAGCTTCGCCATCGGCGTGATGGCGGCAATGCCGGCGTTGGGCGTACTGGCCGGCGCCAGCCTGGCCAGCCGCCTGGCAGGTTGGGTTGGCGTACCTTCGGCGATGCGCCTATGCCTGTGGGGCGGGGCGCTGTCGATTGGCCTACTCGCGCTGCTGCCTAGTTACCCGTTATGGCTGCTGCTGCGGCTGATGATCGGCATGTCTCTGACCGTGGTGTTCATCCTTGGCGAAAGCTGGATCAACCAACTGGTGGTCGAACAGTGGCGTGGCCGGTTGGTGGCGCTGTATGGCAGCAGCTACGCCCTGAGCCAGTTGGCCGGGCCGTTGGTGCTGGGTTTCCTCGGCTCTGATGACGACTTCGGCTTCTGGGCGGCGACCGGCCTGCTGCTGGCCGCGCCGCTGGTTCTGCTGGGGCGTGGTGGAGCGCCGAGCACGGAAGCCTGCAGTGTCACCTTTGGCGACCTGTTCGCCTTCTGCCGACGCTTGCCGGTAATTGCCTGGGCCATTGCCCTGTTCGCCTCGTTCGAGGCGATGATCCTCACCTTGCTGCCGGTGTATTGCCTGCAGCAGGGTTTCAGCACCGAAATCGCCTTGTTCATGGTGAGTACCGTGGTGGTGGGTGATGCGGTGCTGCAATTGCCCATCGGCGCGCTGGCCGACCATATGTCGCGACGTACCCTGTTCACTGGCTGTGCGGTGACCCTGCTGGTGTCCAGCCTGGCGATCCCGCTGCTGTTGCACACCCCGGTTATCTGGCCGTTGTGGGTGTTGTTCGGCGCCAGTGCCGGCGGCTTGTTCACCTTGTCGCTGGTGCTGATCGGTGAGCGCTACCGCGATGATGAGCTGGTACGGGCCAATGCCCACGTGGCTCAGCTGTGGGGCATTGGCTGTTTGCTCGGGCCGTTGTTGGCGGGGGCGGGGAGCCAGTGGATCAGCGGGCATGCGTTGCTGTTCCTGATGGCGGCCGGGGCTGCGGGGTTGGTGGTATTGACCCGGCGGCGCGGAGCCTTTGAGCCGGTTTCTGCCTGATGATTTTTGGGGCCGCAAGGCCCCGGAATCGCCGCTATAGCATCTTCTCCAAGCCAACCGCCTTGCTGATCCAGGCATTGAACCGCCGCCAGACCCCACCCGGCTCAGACGTCAGCACGTGCCGTTGGCCATTGTCCTCGGTCGCCCACACCAGCTTGTTGCCTACCAGTTTCACCTGATAGCTCAGCGCAGGCGCCATACCCTGCTGGGCCAGCTCGCGGGTGTATTCGGCCAGCTCCGGGCTGTCCACCAGTACCCCGACCTCGGTGTTCCACAATACCGAGCGCGGGTCGAAGTTGAACGAGCCGATGAAGGTCTTGCGCCGGTCGAACACGATCGCCTTGGTGTGCAGGCTCGAATCCGAGCTGCCACGAAAACTCAATCGCCCCGCGCTGGGGTCGCCTGGCTGGCGGCGAAGCTCGTAAAGCTGCACCCCGTGCTCAAGCAAGGCTCGACGATAGGGGGCATAGCCGCCATGCACTGCCGGCACGTCGGTGGCTTCAAGCGAGTTGGTCAGCAACTTCACCGAAACGCCAGCGTCGGCGCGGCCGGTCAGGTACAGCAGCCCCGGTTCGCCCGGTACAAAGTAGGCCGATGCCAGGACCAACTCGCGGTGCACGTTAGCCAGGTCCGGAGCCAGTTGCTGGCTCAGCAGTAATTGCGGGTCCGGTTCGTCTTCGGCCAACACCTTGCTGGGAGCATCCCATAGCGCCTGTGCGTGAGCCCAGATCAGCTCGTTGCGCCACACATCCAGGCGCGGCTGCGACTGATAGGCCATCAAGCGGTCGTACAGGGCCTTGCGCTGGGTCCTGGCTTTGGCCAGCGACACTTCCAGGCGCTGGCGGCTGGCCCGCAGGTCGTTGGCATCCGGGTCATGCCAGAGGAAATCGGTGATCGGCCGGCTGAGGGCGCTATTCCAGTACTGGTCGAAGCTGTGCCCCAACTGCTCGGCCACCGGGCCCACGCCCAGCAGATCGATGTCGGTGAAGTTGAGGTTGGGCTCGGCATCGAAATACTCGTCGCCCAGGTTGCGACCGCCGACGATGGCCATGCTGTTGTCCACCAGGAACAGCTTGTTGTGCATGCGTCGGTGCTGGCGCGACAAGTTGAACAGCCGGCCCACGGCGCGCGTAACGCCGGTACTGCGCCCCAGATGCAGTGGGTTGAACACGCGAATGTGGATGTTCGGGTGGGCATCGAGGGTGCCCATGACGGTGTCCAGGCCGTCGCTGGTGGTGTCGTCGAGCAGGATGCGCACGCGCACGCCACGGTCGGCGGCGCGCAGCAGTTCATGCACAAGGGCGCGGGTACTGAGGCCGTCGTGGACGATGTAGTACTGCAGGTCGATGCTCGCCTGGGCATTGCGTATCAGTTCGGCGCGGGCGCGAAATGCCTCGTTGCTGTTGGGCAGCAGGCGAAAGCCCGAGCGGCCGCCATAGGGCGCGGCCTGGCGCAGCACCGAGCGGCCGAAGGCCGATTCGTGGGCAGGCAACGCCTGGCTGGTTTCCCGGGGCGCGCTGATGCTTGTGCAACCGGCAAGGCCGAGCAACAACACCAGCAGCAGAGGCAAGGCTCGCTGGAGTCTCAAGGGTGGACCGTCCTGTTACAGCAAGGGCTTTAGGGGTTTGACCGTGACGGGCGGCGCAAAGTTACGCGTCGGCGCTTTCGTCATCCAGTAGACGAAGGGCGGTTTCACCAACCTTGCGCACGGAGGCTTCGATTTGCGGCGTTGGCCTGGCGGCGAAATTCATGCGCAGGCAGTGGCGAAACTTGCCCGAGGCCGAAAAGATGCTGCCCACGGCAACCTGCACGCCCTGCTCCAGTAAAGCGCGGTTCAGCCGAAGCGTATCGAGATGTTCGGGTAATTCCACCCACAGCATGAAGCCGCCCTGGGGCCGGCTGACCCGGGTGCCCGCCGGGAAGTAGCGGGTCACCCAGTCGCCCATCAGGTCGCGGCCACGCTGGTACTGGCTGCGCATGCGCCGTACATGGGGCTGGTAGTGCCCGGCGGCGATGAAGTCAGCGATGGCCAGCTGAGGCTGGCTGGCGGTGCTGCCGGTGCTGATGTATTTCATGTGCAGCACGCGCTCCAGGTAGCGCCCGGGCGCCACCCAGCCGATCCGCAGGCCGGGCGCGAGGGTTTTGGAGAACGAACTGCAGAGCAGCACGCGGCCATCGTCGTCGAACGACTTCAGGGTGCGTGGGCGTGGGTAGGTATAGGCCAGGTCGCCGTACACATCGTCTTCCAGAATCGCCACGTCATAGCGTTGGGCGAGGCTCAGCAGGGCCTTCTTGCGTGCCTCAGGCATGATGTAGCCCAGCGGGTTGTTGCAGCTGGGGGTGATCTGAATGAGCTTGATCGGCCACTGCTCCAGGGCCAGCTCCAGCGCCTCCAGGCTGATGCCGGTGACCGGGTCGGTGGGGATTTCCAGCGCTTTCATGCCCAAGCCTTTGAGGGTTTGCATGGCGCCGTGGAAGCTGGGCGAGTCGACCGCGACGATGTCGCCTGGCTCGCAGACTGCGCGGATGCTGCATGACAGCGCCTCATGGCAGCCGGTGGTGATCACCAGGTCGGCCGGCCCCAGGCGGCAGCCGGAGTCGAGCATCAGCCGGGCCACCTGTTCGCGCAGGGCCAGGTTACCGTGGATGTTGTCGTAGTACAGGCCAGGCATGTCCTGGCGCCGGCTCAACTGGGCAAGGCTGCGCAGCAGCGGCTTCAGGGTAGGGCTGTCGATGTCGGGCATGCCGCGGCCGAGTTGCACCACATCATGGCGCGGCGTACTGCGCACCAGCTCCAGCACCTGCTCCCATTGCGAGATGTCCACCGGGCGCTGGGCCGGGCGGCTGACTGCGGGCAGTGCCGGCAACTGCCGTTGATCGCTGACGAAGTAGCCGGACTTGGGCCGCGGCGAGACCATGCCGCTGTCTTCGAGCATGCGATAGGCCTGCTGCACGGTGCTCAGGCTGACCCCGTGCTCCTCACTCAGTGCGCGTACAGACGGCAGGCGCTGGCCAGGGCGATAGAGGCCCTGCTCGATGCGGGCGCCGAGTATTTCGGCGAGATTCAGGTAGAGGGTCAAGGCATACTCCTGTGCTGCATTGGCATAGCGACCGGTACAGTTGGGCTGAAAATACAGCATTCAGTCGGCCAGCGGCCAATTCTGTATGGGAATAATAAGCCTGTATTGGATCTGTATTGTCGAGGGTGCCGACGCGCATGCTTTCTCCACGGTAACAACTGAACGGGAGGATGCGGTGATGGGTGGCATGAGCGATGTGCGCTTGCAACTGTTGGCCAAGGAACTGGAAGCCGGGCAGCAGGCCAAGGTGTTCAACGCGCCAGAGGGTTTGGGGCGTTGGGGGCTGATGCTGCATCGCTGGCATACCCGCAGGGCGTTGTTGCAGCTGACCGATGCCGAGTTGCGCGATGTCGGGCTGAGCTGGGAGCAGGCCCGGATCGAAGGGCGGAAACCCTTCTGGAAGGACTGACACGATGGTCGCAGGAGGGCCTGTTGTGCCCCAGACTTAAAACTTGCACCGACCCTGTGGGAGCGGGCATGCCCGCGAAGCAGAAGTCGCGGAGGATGGCACGGGCTTCGCCCGTGTTCGCGGGCACGCCCGCTCCCACAGGGGGCGCGTCAGCTTTTAGATTTTAAGCAAGACAGTTGCTGCCACAAGGATGGGGACTTTCAGGCCAGCTCTTTCAGGCGATGCCACAGCATCCCCAGCGCCAGCAGTGGCGAGCGCAGGTGCTTGCCGCCAGGGAAGGTGATGTGCGGCACCTTGTTGAAAAGGTCGAAGCGCCCGCTTTCCTGGCCACTGATGGCTTCACCCAGCAGGCGCGCGGCCAGGTGGGTGGCGTTGAGCCCATGGCCCGAGTAGGCCTGGGCGTAATACACGTTCGGCTGGCTGGCCAGGCGGCCAACCTGCGGCAGGCGATTGGCACCAATGCCGATCATGCCGCCCCACTGGTAGTCGATGCGCACGTCGGCAAGCTGCGGGAACACCTTGAGCATCTTCGGCCGCATATAGGCGGCGATGTCCTTCGGGTCGCGGCCTGAATAGTGGCAGGCACCGCCAAACAGCAGGCGGTGGTCGGCGGACAGGCGGTAGTAGTCCAGCGCCACGCGCTGGTCACACACCGCCATATTCTGCGGCAGCAATGCGCGTGCGCGTTCTTCGCCCAGCGGCTCGGTGGCGATGATGTAGCTGCCGGCCGGCAGCACCTTGCCGCCCAGCTCGCGATTGAGGTCGTTGTGGTAGGCGTTGCAGCACAGTACCAGGGTCTTGGCGCGTACCCGGCCTTGGGCAGTATGCACCTTTACTTCAGTGCCGTAGTCGATGCGGGTGACTTCGGATTGCTCGAACAACTTCACGCCCAGGCGGGCGGCTGCGGCGGCTTCACCCAGTGCCAGATTGAGCGGATGCAGATGCCCGGAGCCCATGTCGACCAGCCCCCCCACATAGCAGTCGGCACCCACCACGCTGTGGATATCGTCCTTGCCGACCAGCCGCAGCTCATGTGCATAGCCCAGACTGCGCAGCTCCTCGGCGTCTTCGGCAAAGCCCAGCAGCTCGGCGGGTTTGTTGGCCAGGTCGCAGTAGCCCCAGGCCAGGTCGCAGGCGATAGCATGCTTTTCTACCCGCTCGCGCACGATCTGTACGGCCTCCAGGCCCATTAGCTTCATGGTGCGCACGCCTTCTTCGCCGATGACCGGGAGGAACTGCTCCAGACCATGGCCGACCCCTCGGATCAGTTGCCCGCCATTGCGCCCACTGGCGCCCCAGCCAAGTTTGCGCGCTTCCAGCAGGATGACCGAGAAACCACGCTCGGCCAGCTCGATGGCGGTGTTCAGGCCCGAGTAGCCGCCGCCAATGATGCACACGTCGGCGATGTGTTCGCCTTGCAGGAAGGCGTGGTCGGGGTGTGGCGCGCTGCTGGCGGCGTAATAGGAGGCGGCGTGCTGCGCGCTGTGGATCATTGGGGCGGCCCTGAAAAATGGAGGGGGGACGAGGATAAGCTGTGCCATCGCGGCCGGGCAACCAGCGAGGGCTTCATACTCGTTCGCGGGTTAACCCGCGAATAAGCCTATAATCCAATCACTTTGTCAGCTTGTATCCCGTCATGTCCTGCAACCGCCACAAGATCCACTTCCTGCGCGAACTCATCCCCTCTTTCGAGTGCGAGCCCGGCTGCCACGACTGCTGCGGCCCGGTCACCACCTCGGCGGAGGAAATGGCCCGCCTGCCGCGCAAGTCCCAGGCCGAGCAGGACGCTGCTCTGGAGCGTCTGGACTGCGTGCACTTGGGCCCCAACGGCTGCACGGTGTATGAAGAACGGCCGATGATCTGCCGGCTGTTCGGCACCACCCCGCGCATGGCCTGCCCGCGTGGTCGTGGCCCTGAACCGATGATCGACCCCGCCGCTGAACAGTTGGTCCACCAGTTCATTGCCACCACCCGCCAGGTGCTGGTCTAGCCTCAGTCCGGGATCGGCAGGCAGAGGCTCTCCTTCACCTCTTCCATCACGATGTAGCTCTTCGATTCGCGCACGTGCGGCAGTTTCAGCAGGATGTCGCCGAGCAGCTTGCGGTATGAGGCCATTTCCGAAATACGCGCTTTCACCAGGTAGTCGAAGTCGCCCGACACCAGGTGGCATTCCAGCACGTGGGGCAGCTTCAAGACCGCGCGGCGGAACTCCTCGAAGGTATCGCCCGACTTGTAGTCCAGGCTGATTTCCACGAACACCAGCAGGCTGCCCTTGAGGTGCTGCGGGTTCAGGCGGGCGTTGTAGCCCATGATGATGCCCTCGCGCTCCAGGCGGCGAACCCGCTCGGTGCAAGGGGTGGTGGACAGCCCAACTTTCTCGCCCAGTTCGGTGAAGGAAATACGCCCGTCATTCTGCAGGATACGCAGGATGTTGCGGTCGATCTTGTCCAGTTCACGCTTGGTCTGGTGCTGGGTTCTCATAGGGGATGCCCCTCCGTGAAAGGCGATTTTGCCGAGAATTCTCGCCAATAATAGGCTTTTATATAGTGAATTGCACTGGTCTCAAATTCCTATACTGCGCCCATTCATGCCATTTCAATAAAAGTGTGCGGCGCGCCGCGTGTGAGGGATAAAACGATGCGAGTTCTGGTACTTGGTAGCGGTGTAATCGGAACCGCCAGTGCCTACTACCTGGCCCGGCAAGGTTTCGAAGTCACGGTGGTCGACCGCCAGCCGGCGGTGGCCATGGAAACCAGCTTTGCCAACGCCGGCCAGATCTCGCCCGGCTATGCCTCGCCCTGGGCTGCCCCTGGCGTACCGCTCAAAGCCATCAAGTGGCTGCTGGAGCGTCACGCCCCCCTGGCCATCAAGCTCACGGGCGATGTCGACCAGTACCTGTGGATGGCACAGATGCTGCGCAACTGCACTGCCAGCCGCTACGCGGTGAACAAGGAGCGCATGGTGCGCCTGTCCGAGTACAGCCGTGACTGCCTCGACGAGCTGCGCGCCGAAACCGGCATCAACTACGAAAACCGCAGCCTGGGCACCACCCAGCTGTTCCGCACCCAGGCCCAGGTCGATGCTGCGGCCAAGGACATTGCCGTACTCGAACAGTCCGGTGTGCCCTACGAGCTGCTCGACCGCGACGGCATTGCCCGCGTCGAACCCGCCCTGGCCGGCGTGAAAGATATCCTGGCCGGCGCCCTGCGCCTGCCGAACGACCAGACTGGCGACTGCCAGCTGTTTACCACCAAGCTTGCCGACATGGCGTTGAAGCTGGGCGTGGAGTTCCGCTTCGGCCAGGATATCCAGCGCCTGGACTTCGCGGGTGACCGCATCAATGGCGTGTGGATCGACGGCAAGCTGGAAACGGCAGACCGCTACGTGCTGGCACTGGGCAGCTACTCGCCACAGATGCTCAAGCCGCTGGGCATCAAGGCTCCGGTGTATCCGCTGAAAGGCTATTCGCTGACCGTGCCGATCACCAACAGCGACATGGCCCCGACTTCGACCATTCTCGACGAGACCTACAAGGTTGCCATCACCCGTTTCGACAACCGCATCCGCGTTGGGGGCATGGCTGAAATCGCTGGTTTTGACCTGTCGCTGAACCCGCGTCGGCGCGAAACGCTGGAGATGATCGTCAACGACCTTTATCCTCGCGGCGGTGACCTGAGCCAGGCCAGCTTCTGGACCGGCTTGCGCCCGGCGACCCCGGACGGCACACCGATCGTGGGTGCCACGGCGTTCCGCAACCTGTTCCTGAACACCGGTCACGGTACCTTGGGCTGGACCATGGCGTGCGGTTCCGGCCGCCTGCTGGCCGACCTGATTGCGCGCAAGAAGCCGCAGATCAGTGCCGAAGGCCTGGATATCTCCCGTTATGGCAACAGCCGGGAAGTGGCCAAGCACGGGCAAAGCGCGCCGGTTCACCAGCAGTAATAGCCTGTGCCGGCCCATTCCACAGGTACACCACAGCTTTTGAACGCTGTGCACTACCTGTGGGAGCGGGCAAGCCCGCGAAGAATCCACCACCGATTTCAACCCGAACCACCATAAGGCAGCCGCCATGCGTCCCGCCCGCGCCCTGATCGACCTCCAGGCCCTGCGCCACAACTACCGTCTGGCCCGTGAACTGACGGGTGCCAAAGCCCTCGCCGTGATCAAGGCCGATGCCTACGGCCACGGCGCCGTGCGCTGCGCCCTGGCCCTGGAGGCCGAAGCCGACGGCTTTGCCGTGGCCTGCATCGAAGAGGCGCTGGAACTGCGCGCCGCCGGTATCAAAGCCCCGGTACTGCTGCTGGAAGGTTTTTTCGAAGCCAGCGAACTGGCGCTGATCGCCGAGCACGACCTGTGGTGCGTGGTGCACTCGCTGTGGCAACTGGAAGCCATCGATAAAACCCCGCTGCACAAACCGCTCAACGTCTGGCTGAAGCTGGACAGTGGCATGCACCGCGTTGGCCTGCACCCCAAGGACTACCACGATGCCTACCAGCGACTGCTGGCCAGCGGCAAGGTTTCGCGCATCGTGTTGATGAGCCACTTCGCTCGCGCCGACGAACTGGACGCTGACGCTACCTCCCAGCAAATCGCTGTGTTCGAAGCTGCCCGACAGGGCCTGGCCGCCGAATGCAGCCTGCGTAACTCGCCCGGCGTGCTGGGCTGGCCGCAAGCGCCCAGCGACTGGGTACGCCCAGGCCTGATGCTGTACGGCGCCACGCCGTTCGAAGTGGCGCAGGCCGAGGCCGCACGCCTGCAACCGGTGATGACCCTGCAATCGCGGGTGATCAGCGTGCGCGAGCTGCCTGCCGGCGAGCCGGTTGGCTATGGTGCCAAGTTCGTCAGCCCTCGGCCGACCCGCGTGGGTGTGGTCGCCATGGGCTATGCCGATGGCTACCCGCGCCAGGCGCCCAACGGCACCCCGGTGCTGGTCGCTGGCAAGCGCACCCAGCTGATCGGCCGGGTGTCGATGGACATGCTCAGCATCGACCTCACCGACGTACCGCAAGCCACTGTCGGCAGCCCGGTCGAATTCTGGGGCAAGCAGGTGCTGGCCAGTGAAGTGGCCGCGCATGCGGGCACTATTCCCTATCAGATCTTCTGTAACCTGAAGCGGGTACCACGGGACTACATCGGCGAATGAGACGCTGAAGCGGACAGGTTGGGGGCGGTGTGTTGTAAATACTGAACGGCATTGCCATGATATCGTTCACATCCACCCGCCTTTCACCGTTTCAGGAGGCTCCAGCTTTGGACGTCGGCGAACGACTGCAAGCCATCCGCAAGCTCAAGGGCCTGTCGCAGCGCGAACTCGCCAAGCGTGCTGGCGTGACCAACAGCACCATCTCGATGATCGAGAAGAACAGCGTAAGCCCCTCTATCAGCTCGCTGCGCAAAGTGCTGAGCGGCATTCCCATGTCCATGGTCGAATTCTTTTCGGTCGAGCTGGAGCCCCAAAGCCCCACTCAGATCGTCTACAAGGCCCATGAGCTGATTGATATCTCGGACGGTGCTGTGACCATGAAGCTGGTGGGCAAGTCGCACCCCAACCGTGCCATCGCTTTTCTGACCGAGGTGTACCCGCCAGGTGCGGACACCGGTGCCGAGATGCTCACCCACGACGGCGAGGAGACCGGTATCCTGCTTGAAGGCCGCCTGGAGCTGGTGGTCGGCAACGAGATTTTCGTTCTCGAAGAAGGCGACAGCTACTACTTCGAAAGCACCCGCCCACATCGCTTCCGCAACCCATTCGACCAGCCGGCGCGGCTGATCAGTGCGGCGACGCCTTCAAACTTTTGATCCAGCGCAGTGCATTGAGTCGGCAATACCCCTTTCCTGTGTGGGGTCGTTTCACGGCCTCTGGGTTCCCGCTATACTTTTCAACGCTCGCCGATCCGTGGCCGCGAGCGTGATTAGCCACCATGAGGGTGTTCGCGTGAATCAAATCAAGAAGATGCTGGCCGTACCAGCAGCCGTATTCGCCCTCTGGGCAATGAGCGCAACCGCTGCGACCAATGACGACATCGCCAAGCGCCTGGAGCCGGTTGGCCAGGTGTGCGTCCAGGGCCAGGAGTGCAAAGGCATGGAAGTGGCCGCTGCAGCGGGTGGCGGGGGAGCCAAGACGCCGGATGAAATCATCGCCAAGCACTGCAATGCCTGCCATGGCAGCGGCTTGCTCGGCGCGCCTAAAATTGGTGACACCGCCGCGTGGAAAGAACGCGCCGACCATCAGGGCGGCCTGGACGGTATCCTGGCCAAGGCCATTACCGGCATCAACGCCATGCCGCCGAAAGGGACCTGTGCAGACTGCTCGGATGAAGACCTGAAAGAAGCGATCAAGAAAATGTCCGGGCTGTGATTTACAGCTGAATTGCATGAGGCCCGCCGTTGATGGCGGGCTTTGTTTTTGTGGTGCCTGCGCTGGCCCTTTCGCGGGCTTGCCCGCTCCCACAAGCCCCCCACAGAACCTGAGGATTATGGTTATCCTGTGGGAGCGGGCGTGCCCGCGAAAGGTCCAGCACAGGCAACCAACCCGCTAGAGCCATGTCCATGGACGTCTTCAGAAGCCCCGATCGGGCTGAGCCTGATTCCATGAGAACTAGCATTTTTACCAGTTCTATTTTTCAGGGTTCTGAAGAACACTGACGCTTCTGATTGCAGTGGTGGCTAACAATGGATCTGGGCGATAACTGTCCCGAGCAACATGCAGCCGGTCGAACACAGCCGCAAAAGCTGATCCCCGGCAGCGCCCTTCGGCATCTGGCCTATTCGCCTTATGGCTATCTCTCGATTTTCCAGGCCGTGCTCGGTTTTAATGGTGGCCGACAGGATCCTGTTACCGGCTGTTATCTACTGGGTAACGGTCGTCGAGCATTCAACCCATCATTGATGCGCTTCATTAGCCCCGACAGCATGAGCCCGTTCGCAGCGGGTGGTCTGAACTCATATGCCTACTGTCTAGGGGATCCGGTGAACCGGGAAGATCCGAGTGGTTATTTCTCTTTATTCAAATCTATCTCGCGATTGTTCAGGCATTTTTTTTCAAAGAAAAAGCCTACGACGCTTGGTAAATTGCACCGGGCGATTGTTTTTGAAACTGAAGTAATTACCAAGACATACAGTAATATACCTTCCCATACCAAGATCAATGTGGTGAAATCGCCGAAAAGTGTGCCGGATGGCTATGTATTGAGGATGGTGCATGGCACTCAGAAAAAGAATGTTCAATCATTGTTGAGCGGGCTCGATCCTGGCTATAAAAAGAATGGATCTTACGGCGCGCACGTTTATGGCACAACGAATATTGATGCGGCCAGCAACTACACAGGCCAGGACGGATCTATAGTAGGGTTTTACGTGCATGAGTCTGAGTCTTGGGTTCGCGGTAAGGACTATTGGTATGTTCATAAAAATGCGATAGCGATCGATAAGAGCGCGTATCACAAGGTTCATGTGAGCGAAGAAGTGGTATTTCCATTTTTAATTAGTAAGACGCTTAAAGTAAGGTGGGGTTGACCAGAGTTTGCCCTAGGCAACCAACCCGCATGAGCTTATGTCCAACCCCTGAACCCACGGATGTTTCAGGAGGCCCCATGCACCTCTGCTCCATCGACCAAGCTGTCGAGCAGGTCTTGTCCCGGCTGCCAGCCCATATCCATATGGGCCTACCTTTGGGCCTGGGGAAACCCAACGCCTTTGTCAACGCGCTTTACGCCCGCGTACGCGAGCTGCCCGAACGGCGCCTGACCATCTATACCGCACTTTCCCTCGGCCGCCCGCCACTGGGCGATGGCCTGCAGCGGCGTTTTCTCGAACCCTTCGTCGAGCGAGTGTTCGCTGACTACGAAGAGCTCAGTTACCTCGCAGACCTGCGCAACGACACGTTGCCACCCAATATTCGGGTCGAACAGTTCTTCATGCAGCCCGGTAGCCTGCTGCACAGCGAATCGGCGCAGCAGGACTACGTCAGCAGCAACTACAGCCACGCCGCACGGGATATCAACGCCAAAGGCCTGAACCTGATCGCCCAGTTGGTGGCCGCCACCCCCGAGAAGCCCGTGCACCTGAGCCTGGCCTGCAACCCGGACATCACCCTCGACCTGCTGCCGATGATTGCCAAGCGCCGCGCGGCTGGCGAAACCATCCTTATGCTGGGCCAGGTGCATGCCGAACTGCCCTATATGCCAGGCGATGCCGAGCTGCCTATCGATGCGTTCGACCTGCTGCTCGACGAAGCCGAGCAACGTCGGCTGTTTTCTACGCCAAACATGCCGGTGGGCATCCAGGACCACTGCATCGGCCTGCACGCCAGCAGCCTGGTACGCGATGGCGGTACGCTGCAGATCGGCATTGGTGCCATGGGCGATGCGGTTGCCGCGGCATTGCTGGCACGTCAGGGCGACAACGCCGGTTACCGTGCGGTGCTCAAGGCGCTGGATGTCGGACCGTGGCAGGCATTGATCGAGCGAGAAGGGGGCCTGGACACCTTTGCTCATGGCTTGTACGGCTGCAGCGAGATGTTCGTCAACGGCCTGCTGGTGCTGGCTGAAGCAGGGCTGCTACGACGCCCGGCGGACGAGCAGGGCGCAATACTGCATGGCGGCTTTTTCCTCGGCCCGCAGGCGTTCTACCAGCGCTTGCGCGAGATGCCGCTGGAGCTGCGCGCGCAGTTTGTCATGA
The DNA here is from genome assembly GCF_045164175.1 of Pseudomonas sp. 10(2024). NCBI lineage: Bacteria > Pseudomonadati > Pseudomonadota > Gammaproteobacteria > Pseudomonadales > Pseudomonadaceae > Pseudomonas > Pseudomonas sp. 10(2024). The sequence goes on along the minus strand of NZ_CP174006.1, from coordinate 5,774,118 downwards.
CCCGTATCAGCTTCATCAACGAGCTATATGGGCAGGAGGAAATCAAGCGCCGACAACGTCGTGATGCGCGCTTCATCAACACCGCGTTCGGCATGACCCTGCTCGGTGCCGGGGTGGCCGACCAGCTTGAAGACGGCCGCGTGCTCAGTGGCGTGGGCGGGCAGTACAACTTCGTTGCCCAGGGCCATGCGCTGGAGGGCGGGCGTTCGATCCTGCTATTGCGCAGTTGGCGCGAGGCAGGCGGAGAGGTGACCTCGAACCTGTTCTGGACCTATGGCCACTGCACCATTCCCCGGCACCTGCGCGATATCGTGGTGACCGAGTACGGCATTGCGGACTTGCGTGGGCAGACTGACAGCGAGGTGATTGCGCGGTTGTTGGCGGTGAGCGATTCGCGGTTCCAGCCGGGCCTGATCAAGCAGGCAAAAGAAGCTGGCAAGCTTGCCGACGACTTTCAGCTGGAGGCGCGCTTTACCGACAATACCCCGCAACGCCTGGAGGCGATCAGGGCACAGCATGCGCGGCTGTTCCCGGAGTATCCGATGGGCACGGACTTTACGGCCGAAGAGCGGGATCTGTTGCGGGCGCTGAACTGGTTGAAGAGCAAGTTCAAGCTGAGCGAGGTGCTGGAGCTGGGCAAGGCAGCGTTGGATGCACCGGGGCCGGAGGGGTATGAAAGCCACCTGGAGCGGATGCAGTTGGGGCAGCCGCAGGGGCTTAAAGAAGAACTTTACCAGCGCTTGTTGTTGGCGGGGCTGGCGGCAACCAGATAAAAGGGTTGCGGCCATTCGCGGGCACGCCCGCTCCCACAGGTACGGCACAGCGTTCGAGACCTGTGCTGTCCCTGTGGGAGCGGGCGTGCCCGCGAAGCAGGTGTTGCGTTTATTCGATGAAGCTGACCACACCACCTTCCAGCGACTTCACCCGGGCCAGCGATTCAACGCGGTAGCCCTGGCTGTCCAGTTCGGCACGGCCGCCCTGGAACGACTTCTCGATCACGATACCCAGGCCCGCCACGGTGGCACCTGCCTGCTTGATGATCGAGATCAGCGCCTGCGAGGCTTTGCCGTTGGCCAGGAAGTCGTCGATCACCAGCACGCGGTCGCTGCTGTTGAGGTGACGCGGCGAGATGGCCACGGTGTTCTCGGTCTGCTTGGTGAAGGAATACACCGAGGCGGTCAGCAGGTTCTCGGTCAGGGTCAGCGACTGGTGCTTGCGAGCGAAGATGACCGGCACACCCAGTTTCAGACCGGTCATCACCGCCGGGGCAATGCCCGAGGCTTCGATGGTGACGATCTTGGTCACGCCGGCGTCGGCGAACAGGCGAGCGAACTCGTCACCGATCAGCTGCATCAGCGCGGGATCGATCTGGTGGTTGAGAAACGCGTCGACTTTGAGAACCTGATCGGAAAGCACGATGCCTTCTTCGCGAATCTTCTGATGCAGTGCTTCCACTGTGATTTCCTCGATGTAGATAGTGGTCTGTATGGGCGATCTGTGAGCTCAAATCGGCCATACAAACCACCGTGGCCGCTAAAAGCGGCAAAGTTAAAGAGTAATGGTTGATCAGCGTTTGAGCATTGCCCGGATATCGGCCAGGGCGTTGTTGCCGCGAGCGGCCTTCACCTCGACCGGCGCATCGTCCAGGCCCTCCCAGGCCAGGTCGTCCGGCGGCAGTTCGTCGAGGAACCGGCTGGGCGTGCAGTCGATGATTTCACCGTACTGCTTGCGCTTGGCGGCGAAGGTGAAGGCCAGGGTCTGGCGCGCGCGGGTGATGCCCACGTAGGCCAGGCGGCGTTCCTCTTCGATGGTGTCGGCCTCGATGCTGGAGCGGTGCGGGAGGATTTCCTCTTCCATGCCCATGATGAACACGTAGGGGAATTCCAGGCCCTTGGAGGCATGCAGGGTCATCATCTGAACACCTTCGGCGTTCTCTTCTTCTTCCTGCTGGCGCTCGAGCATGTCGCGCAGCACCAACTTGCCGATGGCGTCTTCGATGGTCATGTCACCCTCTTCGTCCTTCTCGAGGGTGTTTTTCAGCGCTTCCACCAGGAACCAGACGTTGCTGATCCGGAACTCTGCAGCCTTGTCGCTGGCGGTCTGCTGGCGGATCCAGTTTTCGTAGTCGATGTCGCGGATCATTTCGTGCAACGCGGCAATCGGGTCTTCCAGGGCAACCTTGTGGCGCACCCCATCCAGCCAGTGCTTGAAGCGCTGCAAACGCTCGGTGTAGCGGGCGTCCAGGTGCTCACCCAGGCCCAGTTCCTCGCTGGCGGCGTACATCGAAATGCCGCGCTCGGTGGCGTAGTTGCCGAGCTTTTCCAGGGTGGTGGAGCCGATTTCCCGGCGCGGTACGTTGATTACCCGCAAATAGGCGTTGTCGTCGTCCGGGTTCACCAGCAAGCGCAGGTAGGCCATCAGGTCCTTGACCTCCTGGCGGCCGAAGAAACTGTTGCCACCCGACAGGCGATACGGCACCTGGTGATGCTGCAGCTTCAGCTCGATCAGCTTGGCCTGGTAGTTGCCGCGGTAGAGGATGGCGAAGTCGCTGTACGGGCGGTTGGTGCGCAGGTGCAAGGTGAGGATTTCCATGGCCACGCGTTCGGCCTCGGCTTCCTCGTTCTTGCAGCGGATCACGCGGATCTCGTCGCCCACGCCCATTTCGCTCCACAGCTGCTTTTCGAACGCATGCGGATTGTTGGCGATCAACACGTTGGCGCAGCGCAGGATGCGGCTGGTGGAGCGGTAGTTCTGCTCGAGCATGACGATCTTCAGGGAGGGGTAGTCCTCCTTGAGCAGCATCAGGTTCTCAGGGCGTGCGCCGCGCCAGGCGTAGATCGACTGGTCGTCGTCGCCCACCACGGTGAACTGGTTGCGCATGCCGATCAGCATCTTCACCAGCAGGTACTGGCTGGCGTTGGTGTCCTGGTATTCGTCCACCAGCAGGTAGCGCACGCGGTTCTGCCAGCGCTCCAGCACCTCGGGGTGTTCCTGGAACAGCTTGACCGGCTGCAGGATCAGGTCGTCGAAGTCCACCGCGTTGAACGCCTTGAGCGTGCGCTGATAGTGGGTGTAGACGATGGCGGCGGTCTGCTCGCGCGGGTTGCGCGCCTTTTCCAGGGCTTCTGGCGGCAGGACCAGGTCGTTCTTCCAGGCACCGATCATGTTCTTGATCTCGTCGATGCCGTCGTCGCCGGAGTATTCCTTCTGCATGATGTCCGACAGCAACGCCTTGATGTCGGACTCGTCGAAGATCGAGAAACCCGGTTTGTAGCCCAGGCGCTCGTGTTCCTTGCGGATGATGTTCAGGCCCAGGTTGTGGAACGTACACACGGTCAGGCCACGGCCTTCCCCCGGGCGCAGCAAGGTGGCGACCCGCTCCTTCATCTCGCGCGCAGCCTTGTTGGTGAAGGTCATCGCCACGATGTACTGGGCGCGGATGCCGCAGTTCTGGATGAGGTGGGCAATCTTGCGCGTGATCACGCTGGTCTTGCCCGAACCTGCACCGGCGAGCACCAAAAGAGGGCCGCCGACATAGTCACGGGCTTCCTGCTGCCGGGGATTGAGTCGGGACATGCTAGAAACCGGGGGTCGCCAGAAAATAGCCGCGCATTCTAACAGGCATGGGGCCGTTGTGGCGCGACCGTCTGACGTCTGAGTCAGACTTTTGTCCGCCTAATTATTAGTGTCACTAATGCTAGTAGCTGAAAAAATCATATTTGCCGGTTTGACTCGTTTCGCGCAGGATGCACGACAAAATACGTCGGAATGCTACGCTCGAAAAAACCATGTATAAAAGTGAAAATCATTTTCATTGAATGCAGTAGCATCCCCTCCAGATCTCGTTGCACCGTCAAGCCCTAAGGAGCCCGCTTGTCCACGCCTGTCGAACCTTTGCGTTTGCTGCTGTTGGCCGATGAGCCGGAATGGGCTGCCTCGTTGCACGCGTGCATGCCCGCACTGGGTGGCAGCGCCGTGCTATTGACTGCGCCAAACTGGGAGGCGGTCGACAGCCTGTTCAGCCATGATCGCCAGGCCGTCGTGCTGGCAACGCCAGGCTTGCAGCCTGCCCCCGGGCGTTGCGAGCTGCCGACCATCCTGCTGCTTGACCACGAGCCTGAGGCCGCGCCCAGCGCTGTCAGCGACTGGCTGGTGCGCGACCAGCTCAACGCCGATACTCTGCGCCGCTCACTGCGTCATGTGCGAGAGCGCGGGGTGCTGGTCGCCACCTTGCAGCGCCTTGCCGAGCAGGACCCGCTGACCGGCATCGCCAACCGCCAGGGCTTCCAGGCTTTGCTCAATGCACGCCTGGCCGAAAACGAAGGCCGTGGTGTTGCGCTTGGCCACCTGGACCTGGACAACTTCCGCCACGTCAACGACGCCCTGGGCCACCAGAGCGGTGACCGGTTGATCCTGCAGGTGGTGGCACGGCTGAAGCATCAGCTGGAGGCGGGTGACCAGCTGGCACGTCTGGGTAGCGACGAGTTCGCCCTGCTGATCGACACCCGTCGTGATGCCAACCGCGCCGAATGGATTGCCGAACGCATCGTCGAGGCCTTGGCCGAGCCCTACTGGATCGACGGCGAGAGCCTGCTGCTGGGCTGCAGCCTGGGCCTTGCACATGCTCGCGCGCAGAGCGGCGCCGATCCGTTGATGTGGCACGCGCACATCGCCATGCGTCAGGCCAAGGGCAGCCAGGGCTGCACCTTCCATGTGTTCAACGAACGCATCAACCGCAACGCACGCAGCCTTGCCGACCTGGAAAGCGAGTTGCGCCGCGCCCTGCGCCGCGACGAACTGGAGCTGCACTATCAGCCCCGGCTGAACCTGGCTGACGGGCGCATTGTTGGCCTGGAGGCGCTGGTGCGCTGGCGCCATGCCGAACGCGGGCTGCTGCCGCCTAGCGAGTTCGTGCCACTGGCCGAGCAGAGCGGCCTGATCGTGCCCTTGGGTTATTGGGTTATTTCCCGTGCCCTGCGTGACATGCAGGCATTGTGCGAGCGTGGCCTGGAACCGCTGCACATGGCGGTCAACCTGAGTTTCCGTCAGTTCCAGGACAGCCAGCTACTGGCCACGTTGAGTCGCCTGATCCTTGAGCACGGTGTGGATGCCCGCTGGCTTGAGTTCGAGCTGACCGAGACGGCGGTGATGCGCCGCAACGAGGTGGTGCGCCAGACCATGGACGCGCTGGGCCGCCTGGGCGTGCGCTTCTCGCTCGATGATTTCGGCACCGGGTTTTCTTCGTTCGTGCACCTCAACAGCCTGCCGATCACCTTGCTCAAGGTGGACCGCAGCTTTGTTGCGGAAATGGAAATGCGCGAAGAGAATCGCAAGCTGGTACACGCCATGATCAACCTGGCGCACAACCTCAACCTCGAGGTGGTGGCCGAGGGTGTGGAGAGTGAAGAGCAACTGGCGTTGCTGCGTGGGTTTGGTTGCGACCAGGTGCAAGGCTTCCTGGTCAGCAAACCGCTACCGATAGGGGAATTGATGGCGTATTTGCTGCAGGCGCCCGGACGCCAGTTGGAGGCCGTCCTGTAGGAGCGGGTTTACCCGCGAATACGGTGGTGGCGGCAACGGTGAACGTCTGGTGGAGATTGGCCAGCAGGCCCGGCCCATTCGCGGGTAAACCCGCTCCTACACACTGATCTGCGGTGGACACACACACCGGGGTTGGACACAGGCCGTTGTAGGAGCGGGTTTACCCGCGAAGAGGCCCCCACGTCAGGCCGAAGCCGTCGCCTTCCCGGTAGCCCAAGCCTTCCCCAACAACCGCTTCATCCGCCACTCAAAGCCAAACGTCAGCGCCACCGCCGCACATGCCAGCCCCAGCGCCAGCCCCCACCAGATCCCTACTGCACCACCGCCTAGGGTAAAGGTGAACAACCAGGCGCTCGGCGCCCCCACCAGCCAGTAGCACACCAGCCCGATCAGGAAGGTGGTCTTGGCGTCTTTCAGGCCACGGATCGAGCCCATGGCAATCGTCTGCATGCCGTCGAACAGTTCGAACCACGCCGCCACCATCAACAACTGCACGGCCACCTGGAAGATCGCGGCAAAGGCCGGGTCATTACGGTCGATGAACAGCCCTACCAGTGCTTCGGGCAGCAGCAGGAACAGCGCGGCGAAGGCAAACATGATCATGGCCCCAAACCCTATGCCCACCCGCCCGGCGCTGCGCGCCGCCAGCAGGTTGCCAGCGCCGTAGTACAGGCCGACGCGCATGGTCACCGCATAGGACAAGCCAGTCGGCACCATGAATGCCGTGGACACGATCTGCAGGGCAATCTGGTGCGCCGCCAGCTCGGTGCTGCCCAGCACGCCCATGCACAGCGCGGCGAATGCGAACAGGCCCACTTCCACCATGTAGGTACCGCCAATCGGCAGGCCCAGCCGCCACAGCTCGCGCAGGGCCGCCAGTGATGGGCGTGACAGGCCCTTGCGCAGCGGGTAGGCGGTATAGGCCGGGTGCCAGCGGATATACAACGCCAAGGCAGCGGCCATGCCCATCGACACCACTGCAGTGACCAGACCGATACCCATCAGGCCCAGCTTGGGCAGGCCGAACATGCCTTCGATCAGTGCCACGTTGAACAGGTAGTTGAGCACCGTGCCGAACAAACTGATGACCATCACCGGGGTCGAGCGACCCAGCGCGCTGGTGAAGCCACGCAAGGCCATGAAGGTCAGATAACCGGGCAGGGCCAGTGGCAGCAGGGTGAGAAATTCGGCGGCCGAGGCCACGTTCTCGGGCTTCTGCCCGAAAAGCAGCAGCACAGGTTCAAGATTCCACAACACCAGCGCGGCGAACAGCGCCAAGGCCCAGGCCAGCCACAGGCCGTTCTGCGCCAGTCGGGTGGCGCCTTCGATGTCGTTGGCACCCTTGCGAATGGCCACCAGCGTGCCGACGGCGGCGATCACGCCCAGGCAGAAGATCGACACGAACGAATAACTGGCTGCCCCCAGGCCACCCCCCGCCAAAGCCTGAGGGCTGATGCGGGCCATCATCAGGGTGTCGGTCAGCACCATCAGCATGTGCGCCAACTGCGAGGCAATCAGCGGCCCGGCCAGGCGCAGCAAAGCCTTGAGTTCTGTGGTGGGCGCGACGTGCATGGGGGCAGTCCTTCATTCTGGGGTGATCAACGAAGGGCGATTCTGAGGCTTCGGTCAACTTTGCACAAAAGGATAAATGCGATAGTTGGCATGAGTTGAACTCATGTATATAGGTTTCTCGGGGATTTGCCTCACACGCCCATATTGCAGGTGCCTCATGCCACGCCAGCTACCACCGCTGTATGCCCTGCGCGCATTCGAAGCTGCCGCGCGGCTAAGCTCCTTCACCCGTGCGGGCGAAGAGCTGTCCATCACCCAAAGCGCCATCAGCCGGCATATCCGTACGCTGGAGGAGCATTTTGCCTGCCGCCTGTTCGTGCGCAGTGGCCGCAGCCTGCAACTTACCGAAGCGGGGCGGGTACTGCTGCCGGGCGTGCGCGAGGGCTTCGCGGCGTTTGAGCGGGCCTGTGAAACCTTGTGCGGTGAAGACGACATATTGCGCATGAAAGCCCCCTCGACCCTGACCATGCGCTGGTTGCTGGCGTGCCTTAGCCGCTTTCGGCATCTGCAGCCGGGCAATGAAGTGCAGCTGACCAGCGCCTGGATGGATGTCGACCATGTGGATTTCAACCAGGAGCCGTTCGATTGCGCGGTGTTGCTCAGCGACGGGGTATTCCCGCCGGAGTGGGAGGTGCGCAAGCTGTTCCCTGAGCTACTGATCCCGGTCGGCGCGCCGGACCTGCTCGACGAGGAGCCCTGGGATGTTTGCAGGCTGGCCTCTGTCGAACTGCTGCACCCCACGGTGGACAAGCGTGACTGGCGGGAATGGCTGGAGCGGATGGGGCTTGGCGACCAGGTGTCGCTCAAGGGCGGCCAGGTGTTCGATACCCTGGAGCTGGGCATGATTGCCGCGGCGCGTGGCTACGGGATATCCATGGGCGACCTGCTGATGGTGGCCGAAGATGTGGCGCAGAAGCGCTTGAGCCTGCCATGGCCGACGGCGGTGCCCAGCGGCATGGATTACTACCTGGTGTGGCCGCGCACCCGGCGAGGCGGCGAGCGGTTGCGGCGGTTGAGTGCGTTCCTGGAAGGCGAGGTGGCGGCAATGGATTTGCCGGATGTGGAAATCCTGCCGCCTCTTTGATCACCTGCACCGGCCTCTTCGCGGGCTCGCCCGCTTCCACAGGTCGTATGCCCTGTACCTGTGGGAGCGGGCAAGCCCGCGAAGAGGCCGGTACAGATTTACATCGAGCCCAGGTTCAACGCCTGTGCACAGGCCTGCAGCGACCGGCGCTCGCTTTGCGCATACAGCGCCAGCTCATCCTGTACCTGCAACCCCAGCGCCGCTTCGAACGCTTCGCGGTTGGCGTTGCTGCCGTATTCGGCCTGCGCATCGTCACCCAGGTTGGACTGGAAGATCCCCGCCGCACTCACCGGCAGGAAGTCCTCGTACACCAGCGCCTCGAAGTGCACGTGGCCCGCGTCGATCAAGCCTTGCAGGGTGGTCGGGCGGCCTTCCTGGTCGCGTGCGGCCAGGCCTTTCTCGGTGGCGAAGTAGCGGAAGTACGCCAAGCCCTGTTCACGCATCTGCGCCAGGTCATCCGGGAACTCGGCAAAGTTTGCCTGTAGCAGCGCCATGTAACGCTCGGCATTGGCTTCGGCTGGAGCGCCACCCAGCGCAGCGCGGGTAGCGTCGAGCAACTTGTCGTAAAGCTGGCGACCTTTCGGCGTCAGTGCCGCGCCGCGTTGCTCGATTTCGCCAAAGCGCGCGGTGTGGCTGCCTTCGCGGCCTTGCTGGTCGCGGAAGGCGACCGTTTCCTGCAGGGCCTTGAAGCTGGTCTGGCGCAGCAGGATCGGGTGGCGGCGGGTGGGTGGGCCTTCAACCACGGCCTTCGGCGGGATGCCCTTGGCAGGCATGCCGAGCTGGATTGCATCGATATCCAGGGTACGCGGGGTCAGGTGGTTGATGTGCGGGCCCTTGAAGGCCACCACATCGGCGATCAGGCGGTGTTGGTCGTGCAGCTGCTGGTATTGCTCGGCAGTGACGGTAGCGTCCTGGTGCCAGCGGAAGGTGTGCAGCGCTTCCTGCACGAACGTCTCTGCATCCGCGGCGTCAAGGCCACCTTCGCGCTCACACTGGGCGATCAGTTCGAGGGCGCGGGAGGTGAAGATCTGGCGCTTGGCCAGGATGCCCTGTGCCAGCTCGCGCAACTGCGGGTTGTCGATCAACTCCAGGCGCAGCAGCGAGGTGAACACACGGAACGGGCTGACATGCAGAGATTGCTCGTGCACCGCGCGGAAGGCAGTGGAATGCACCGGTACGCCAGCGGAGCTGAGGTCATAGTAGCCGACCGGCTGCATGCCCATGACGGCGAACAGGCGGGCGATGGTGGCCAGTTCTTCGGCGGTGCCGACGCGGATGGCGCCGTGACGTTCCTGGTCCAGGCGCTCGATCTCGCCGGTCCAGCGCAGGGCCTCTGCTACTTCGGGTTGCTGGGCCATGACCTGCTGGTTGATTTCGCTCACCAGCTCCAGCAGCGTGCCGTACAGCGGCACTTCCTGTTTGTACATGAGCGACATGGCGGCAGAGAACTGCGCGCGGATGCTGTCTGGGCTGACGAAATCGTTGGCGGGCATCGCTAGCTTCCTGGTTGGGTTCGGACGCTTACATGAAAGCTGGGAATGCACTTTGCTCACAAGCGAAAAAAAGTGAGTGTGTCATTCCTTTTTTGATCGACCTCGACGGCCCTTTCGCGGCTAAAACCGCGCCTACGCGGTCCCCGTAGGAGCGGCTTTAGCCGCGAAGAGGCCGTCAAACCTGCAACTGCTCGCCAATCCATTCCACCAGCGCCCGCACCTTTGGCACCTCTGCCGCATGTTCGGCGTACGCCAGGTAATGCGCCCCGGCACTGCGCATCGCATGGTTCCACGGCACCACCAGGCTACCGTCGGCCAGTTCCTTCGCCGCCAGGTAGCGCGGCACCAGCGCTACCCCGCACCCGGCCTGTGCTGCGCTCAACGCCATATAGAACGTATCGAAGCGCGGCCCGTGGTAGGCGCTGACGCTCTGCAGGTCCTGCTCCAGGAACCACTCATGCCAGGCCTCCGGCCGAGAGGTGCTTTGCAGCAGCACCAGCTCGGCCAGCTCCTCGGCACCGGCCAGCTTGCGCCCGGCCAGCAGCTCTGGCGCGCACACCGGCACCACCTCTTCGCGGAACAACTCCACGCAAGTGGCCCCCGGCCAGGTGCCCTGGCCATAGAAGAACACCACGTCAGCCGAGCCTTGCAGCAGGGCGAACGGCTCCATTTCGTTGCGAATGTCCAGGTGGATATTGCTGTGCCGTTTGCCAAACCCCTTCAGGTGCGGGATCAACCAGCGCACGCCAAAACTCGGTTGAGTGGCTACCTTCAATATCTCGGTCTGCTCGCCGTAGGTGAGTACGTAGCGGCTGGACATGTCCACCTGGGTCAGGATTTTGTTGACCTCGGCCAGGTACAGGCTGCCGGCTGGCGTAAGCTGCAAGCGCCGGCGAATGCGCAGGAACAGGTGGTGGCGCAGCATGTCTTCCAGCTGTGCCACCTGCTTGCTGACCGCGCTCTGGGTCAGGTGCAGTTCTTCAGCGGCACGGGTAAAACTCAGATGGCGGGCTGCAGCTTCAAAGCACTGCAGGGCGGTCATGGAGGGTACCAGGCGTTTTGACATAGCGGTCTCTGCGGCTCAAATCATTACCTGACGGAATGATATGCGGAATAAAGGTCGTTTGTTGTACCTATGTGATCGGATTAATACTGATCCACATCATTTTTCCACCCCATCACCGATGTAGGAGATGCACAAATGGTTGCTGGATTGCTCGAGCGCCTTGGCGTTGCCGCCGAGGCTTACACCCAGGGCGAATACCCTGTTCACACGCCGATCGACGGCAGCCAGATCGCCTCGGTGAAACTGCTCGGCAAGGCCGAGACCATCGCCCGCATCGATCAGGCCCAGAGCGCCTTCGAAGCCTGGCGCAGTGTGCCTGCTCCGCGCCGTGGCGAACTGGTGCGCCTGTTCGGCGAAGTGCTGCGTGAGCACAAGGCCGACCTCGGCGAGCTGGTCTCGATCGAAGCCGGCAAGATCACCCAGGAAGGCCTGGGCGAAGTGCAGGAAATGATCGACATCTGCGACTTCGCCGTTGGCCTGTCGCGCCAGCTGTACGGCCTGACCATCGCTTCCGAGCGCCCGGGCCACCACATGCGTGAAACCTGGCACCCGCTGGGTGTGGTCGGCGTGATCAGCGCCTTCAACTTCCCGGTTGCCGTGTGGGCCTGGAACACCGCCCTGGCCCTGGTGGCCGGCAACTCGGTGGTATGGAAACCGTCCGAGAAGACTCCGCTGACCGCCCTGGCCTGCCAGGCGCTGTTCGAAAAAGCCCTGAAAGCCTTCGGCGATGCTCCGGCTGGCTTGGCACAACTGGTGATCGGCGGTCGTGAAGCTGGCGAAGCCATGGTCGACGACCCGCGCGTACCGCTGGTCAGCGCCACTGGCAGCACCCGCATGGGTCGCGAAGTCGGCCCACGCGTTGCTGCCCGCTTCGGCCGCAGCATCCTGGAACTGGGCGGCAACAACGCCATGATCCTGGCCCCGAGCGCCGACCTGGACCTGGCCGTGCGCGGCATCCTGTTCTCGGCTGTCGGCACTGCCGGCCAGCGTTGCACCACCCTGCGCCGCCTGATCGTGCACCGTTCGATCAAGGACGAAGTGGTTGCCCGCGTCAAAGCCGCCTACGGCAAAGTGCGCATCGGCGACCCACGTAAAGACAACCTGGTCGGCCCGCTGATCGACAAGCAGTCGTTCGATGCCATGCAGGGCGCACTGGCCAAGGCCCGCGACGAAGGTGGCCAGGTATTCGGTGGTGAGCGTCAGCTGGCCGACCAGTACCCGAACGCCTACTACGTTTCGCCAGCCATTGCTGAAATGCCGGCGCAAAGTGACGTGGTGCGCCACGAAACCTTCGCACCGATCCTGTACGTGCTGGCCTACGACGACTTCGAGGAGGCCCTGCGCCTGAACAACGAAGTGCCACAAGGCCTGTCGTCGTGCATTTTCACCACCGACATCCGTGAAGCCGAGCGCTTCCAGAGTGCTTCGGGCAGCGACTGCGGCATCGCCAACGTCAACATCGGTACCAGCGGCGCCGAGATTGGCGGTGCGTTTGGTGGCGAGAAGGAAACCGGCGGTGGCCGTGAGTCTGGCTCGGATGCCTGGAAAGGCTACATGCGTCGCCAGACCAACACCGTGAACTACTCGCGCGAGCTGCCACTGGCGCAGGGTATCGTGTTCGACTGATGGATTGATGCTGCATGGCCGGGGGCCTGGCCCCCGGTTCGCGGGTAGACCCGCTCCTACAGGGTTCGTCCAAGCGACACCGACCCCTGTAGGAGCGGGTTTACCCGCGAAAGGGCCGCCCTGCGGCCCCAACAAGAACAAATTGCTGGAGCCGGCCATGTCCGAACTGCGTCAACAATGCTTGTGGGAACACGTCAGCAAACCGACCGTCGCCGCCCAGGCCCTGGCCGGTGAGCACAAGGCCGATGTCTGTGTGATCGGCGGCGGCATTACCGGCCTGTCGGCGGCCATCCACCTGCTCGAACAGGGCAAGTCGGTGATCGTGCTGGAGGCCTGGAAGATCGGCCACGGTGGCTCCGGGCGCAACGTCGGCCTGGTCAACGCCGGCACGTGGATCCGACCCGACGACGTCGAGGCCACCCTTGGCCAGAAGCAGGGCAGCCGCCTGAACAAGGTGCTTGGCGAAGCCCCGGCTGAAGTGTTCGCCATGATCGAACGCCTCGGCATCGACTGCCAGGCCCAGCACAAAGGCACACTGCACATGGCGCACAACGCCACCGGTATCGCCGACCTCGAAGCGCGTCACGAACAATGGCGCCGCCGAGGTGCCGACGTCGAGCTGCTGACCGGTGCCCAGTGCCAGGAATACTGCGGTACCGACAAGATTTCCGCTGCGCTGCTTGATCGCCGTGCCGGCACTATCAACCCCATGGGCTACACCCAGGGCCTGGCGGCTGCCGTGGCGCGCCTGGGCGGCAAAATTTTCCAGCAGTCTTCGGTCGAAGGCCTGGAGCGTGAAGGTGATGGCTGGCGGGTGAAGACCGCGCGTGGCGCTGTGCGCGCCGATAAAGTGGTGATTTCCACCGGCGCCTACACCGAAGGCGACTGGAGCAACCTGCAGAAGCAGTTCTTCCGCGGCTATTACTATCAGGTAGCCTCCAAACCGCTGCAGGGCACTGCAGCCGACAAGGTGCTGCCACATGGCCAAGGTTCGTGGGACACCCGCACCGTGCTCAGCAGCATCCGCCGCGACGATCAGGGCCGACTGCTGCTCGGCAGCCTGGGCCGGGTCGACAACAAGCCAGCCTGGTTCGTGCGCAGCTGGGCCGATCGCATCCAGAGCCACTATTACCCGGAGCTGGGCAAGGTCGAGTGGGAAATGCACTGGACTGGCTGCATCGACTTCACCCCTGACCACCTGATGCGCCTGTTCGAGCCGGCGCCTGGGTTGGTGGCGGTGACTGGGTACAACGGGCGCGGTAACACAACCGGCACAGTGATTGGCCGGGCGTTTGCCGAGTTCCTGCTCAAGGGCGAGGCGGACAGCCTGCCGATTCCGTTTTCGCCGATGAGCGGTGTGAGCGCGCCTTCGCTGCGCACGGCGTTCTATGAGTCCGGTTTTTCGCTGTACCACGCGGGGCAGTGCCTGAGGGTTGTGTTGTAAGTACTGGCCTCTTCGCGGGTAAACCCGCTCCTACAGGTTCACCACAGCCCTCTCAGGCGGTGCACAACTTGTAGGAGCGGGTTTACCCGCGAAGAGGCCAGCACAGGCTCACTTGTGCAACCAACTCAGGAAGCCACCTTTCTTGATCAGGGCCGGCTTCTGCAACAACAACGATTCCCGGCTCTGCCGCCGGAACCGCTGCAATTTGCTCAACGCCGTCTGCACTTCGCCACGCTGCTGCAAACAGCTCTTCACTTGTTCCTTGTCGATCCGGTACAGCACGCAACTGGTCAGCGTGCGGAATTCGGCCAGCGAATCTTCTTCGTCGATGATCCCCTCGATCCCCAGCACCTCACCCGGCCCCATGCGCCCGGCTTCCAACAGTTTGTCTCCGTCGCGCACCGAGGCCGACACCACACCGCTGCCAATCACCAGCAGATGATCGGAATGCTCGCCCACCTCCAGGATCACCTGGTCCGCCAGGTACTCGACTGCAGTCATGCGCTGGCTCAACGCATCGCGCTCTTCATCACTTAGCGAGCGGAACACTCGCACCTCATCCAGCACCTCGCGCTGGCGGCTGCGCGGCGGCACGGCCAGGTCGACGTTCCACATCACCCCGCTGGCCTCCAGGTGCCGGTGCGCCAGGTCGAACAGCTGGTTACGTGCATCGCCCTTGGCGCCCGCATCGGCCACGAAGCCGCTGGCCTCGTACTCCACCGACTCCAGTGTCGAGGCCTTTACCGTCACCTTCGGCTTCGGGGTCGCAAGGATGGCACTGACGCCCTGCAAGGCTTTTTCCAGCGCATCGAACACACGCTTTGGCCGCACCTTGGCCGGGACCACCACGCTGATCGATACCCCGTGCACATCGGCCGGGCGACTGTGGTTGAGCAGCCGCGCCTTGGCCGCTACCGAGTTGGGGATCACCGCCAGGCTGCCGGTACCGGTCAGCAGGCGCGTGGCGCGCCAGTCGATATCCAGGACCTTGCCTTCGGTGCCGTCGATGGAGATTGAGTCGCCAATCTGATAGGGCCGCGTGGTGTTCAGCACGATGCCGCTGAAGACGTCAGCCAGTGTGCTCTGCAGCGCCAGGCCGATGACGATGGCCATTACCCCGGAGGTGGCCAGCAGGCCCTTCACCGGCAGTTGCAGCACATAGCCTGCGGCCGCGACCACGGCGGCGAGGAAGATCAACGCCCCCAGCACATCCTGCAGCAAGCGCCCACCATGGCTGCCACGGGCCACCAGCAACAGGCCGAATACCACGGTTACCGTGCGCGCACCGAACAGCCACCAGCCGATGGCCAATACCGTGGCCATCAGGTTGCGCGAGACATCGTCGGGCCACGGCGGTGGTTGCAGCGGGCTCATGCCAGCGGCCATCAGCACTGAGCTGAACAGCAGGAAGATCACCAGGCGCGCGCTGATGCGCCAGGCATGGCGCTGAATGGGGATCAGTTGCCAAAGCACGAGGTCGAGCAGGATCAGGGCGCAACCGAGCAACAACGGGGACGACTGGATGAACGCCAGCATGGTGATCTCGGGGGTGAGGGGAGGGCTGTGGGTAGTAATAGAGCAGGTTTTCCGGGCAGGCAATGCAAGCCTGTGCTGGCCCCTTCGCGACTTGCCCGTTCCCACAGTTAAAGCGCTGGTTTTGAATCTTGTGCGATCCCTGTGGGAGCCCGCGAAGAGGCCAGCAAAACCAACGCCAATCTATCGTTCCTAAAACAGAACGCTAAAGGCAAAAACCGCTATCTACCGCTCCAAAGGTGGTGGTTTTAATCTTCTCCCATCAACGCGAAACACCCAACTTACTGAACATCAAAACCCTTAGGAGCTACCCCCATGACCCACTTCAAATACAACCGCCTGAACAAAGACGACGCCGCTGTACTGCTGGTCGACCACCAGGCGGGCCTGCTGTCCCTGGTGCGCGACATCGAGCCGGACGCGTTCAAGAACAACGTGCTGGCCCTGGCCGACCTGGCCAAGTTCTTCAACCTGCCGACCATTCTTACCACCAGCTTCGAGCAAGGCCCCAACGGCCCACTGGTGCCAGAACTGAAAGCCCTGTTCCCGGACGCCCCGTACATTGCCCGCCCTGGCCAGATCAACGCCTGGGACAACGAAGACTTCGTCAAGGCGGTGAAGGCCACTGGCAAGAAGCAACTGATCATCGCCGGCGTTGTGACTGAAGTGTGCGTAGCTTTCCCGGCCCTGTCGGCCCTGGAAGAAGAGTTCGACGTGTTCGTGGTCACTGATGCCTCCGGTACCTTCAACGCCATGACCCGCGACGCCGCCCACGACCGCATGAGCCAGGCAGGTGCGCAACTGATGACCTGGTTCGGCGTGGCCTGTGAGCTGCACCGCGACTGGCGCAACGACATTGAAGGCCTGGCCGCGCTGTGCTCCAACCACATCCCCGACTACCGCAACCTGATGACCAGCTACAACGCCTTCAACGCCAACAAGTAAGCGCAAACGCCGCGGGCACCGCCAATCGGTGCCCGCCCAGGGCAGCACACCTATCCAATCCAGCGCCCGTCCGCCGTTGCACAGTGGATGCGGGCAAGCTCATCCCAAGGAACGCCGATGAACACCGCACTCCATGACAACCGCGAAGTGGTGACCGTATGCCTGCAACACAAGGTGCTTGATGGCTCGCCGGGCACCCCGGCAGCGCAACCGCCGCGCTGGAAGCAGGCACTGCTGACCTACCTGGTGATCTGCCCGATGACCATGGTCATCCCGCAACTGCTGGCGCCGCTGTTTGCGCGCTTCCCGCAGCTGGGCGGCGTGATTACCGGCAACCTGATCGTCAACCTGTTCGTCATCCTGCCCGTGGTGTTCTACATCATGCCTTGGGTAACCCGCCGCTGCGCCAACTGGCTGCGCGGCTGAGCCGACGCCTTCATCTCGACACTTTCAAGGAGATACCGCTATGAGCACGTTCGTTACCCGCGATGGCACTTCGATCTATTTCAAGGACTGGGGCAGCGGCAAGCCCGTGCTGTTCAGCCACGGCTGGCCGCTGGATGCCGACATGTGGGATTCGCAGATGGAGTTCCTGGCCAGCCGCAGTTACCGCGCCATCGCCTTCGACCGCCGGGGTTTCGGCCGCTCGAGCCAGCCGTGGAACGGTTACGACTACGACACCTTCGCCGATGACATTGCCCAGCTGATCGAGCACCTCGACCTGCGCGATGTCACCCTGGTGGGCTTCTCGATGGGGGGCGGTGATGTCAGCCGCTACATCGCCCGCCACGGCAGCGAGCGGGTGGCCGGGCTGGTGTTGCTGGGCGCGGTGACGCCAGTGTTCGGCAAGCGTGACGATAATCCTGACGGTGTCGACCTGTCGGTGTTCGAGGGCATCCGGGCCGGCCTGCGTGCTGACCGCGCGCAGTTCCTCGCCGATTTCGCCACGCCGTTCTACGGCCTGAACCATGGGCAGCAGGTGTCCCAGGGTGTGCAGACGCAGACCCTGAACATTGCGCTGATGGCGTCAATCAAAGGCACCCTGGACTGTGTGACGGCCTTCTCGGAGACCGATTTCCGTCCCGACATGGCCAAGGTCGATGTGCCGACGTTGGTGATCCATGGCGATGACGACCAGATCGTGCCGTTCGAGACCACTGGCAAGCAGGCGGCGGAGCTGATTCGCGGTGCCGAGCTGAAGGTGTATGCCGGGGCGCCGCACGGGTTTGCGGTGACCCATGCACAGCAACTGAATGAGGACCTGCTGGCGTTCCTTCAGCGGTAATTGAGGGAAACATTCGCGGGTAAACCCGCCCCTACAGACGTTGTAGGAGCGGGTTTACCCGCGAAGAGGCCGGCCCAGGCAGCAAAAAGCTTGACCAGGGCTAACCTTCTTCAACCCACCGCACATCCATTCAAGCCCAGGCCTTGCATCAACCGGCATGCTTCGCAGTCCCCCTGCCGGCCCCTAGTCGGAGAAGCCCATGTCCCAGGATCGCAACGACAAGACCCGTCGCCAGTTCCTCGCCACCAGCACTGTGCTCGGTGCCGCTGGCGCGCTCTGGTCCGCATTGCCTTTTACCGGCCAAGCCGGTTCCGCTCACGCATCCACGCAAGGAGGTTCCATGACCGCCGACCTGATTCTGTTCAACGGCAAACTGCACACCGTTGACCGCGAAAAGCCCACCGCGACCGCCGTCGCCATCAAGGACGGCCGCTTCATCGCCGTGGGCAGCGACGCCGAGGCCATGGCCCACAAGGGTGCTGCCTCGCAGATCATCGACCTCAAGCAGCGCACGGTGATCCCGGGCCTCAATGACTCGCACCTGCACCTGATCCGTGGCGGTCTGAACTACAACCTCGAGCTGCGTTGGGAAGGGGTGCCGTCAGTCGCCGATGCCCTGCGCATGCTCAAGGACCAGGCTGCGCGCACGCCTACCCCGCAGTGGGTGCGCGTGGTCGGTGGCTGGAACGAGTTCCAGTTCGCCGAAAAGCGCATGCCCACCCTTGAAGAAATCAACCAGGCCGCACCCGACACCCCGGTGTTCCTGCTGCACCTGTACGACCGCGCGTTGCTCAACCGCGCCGCGCTCAAGGCCGTCGGCTACACCAAGGAAACGCCGAACCCGCCAGGTGGCGAGATCCAGCGCGACAAGTTTGGTAACCCCACCGGCATGCTGATCGCCCGCCCGAACGCGATGATCCTCTACGCCACGCTGGCCAAGGGGCCTAAGCTGCCGCTGGAGTATCAGGTCAACTCCACTCGCCAGTTCATGCGTGAGCTCAACCGGCTGGGCCTGACCAGCGCCATCGACGCCGGCGGCGGCTACCAGAACTTCCCCGACGACTACTCCGTGATCCAGGAGCTGGCCGACAACGATCAGCTGACCGTACGCATCGCCTACAACCTGTTCACCCAGAAGCCCAAGGAAGAACTGGACGACTTCAAGAAGTGGACCTCCAGCGTCAAGCTGCACAGCGGTACCGACTTCCTGCGCCACAATGGCGCTGGCGAAATGCTGGTGTTCTCTGCCGCCGACTTCGAGGACTTCCTCGAGCCGCGCCCGGACTTGCCGCAGACCATGGAAGAGGAACTGGAGCCGGTGGTGCGCCACCTGGTCGAGCAGCGCTGGCCATTCCGCCTGCACGCCACCTACAACGAATCGATCACGCGCATGCTCGACGTGTTCGAGAAGGTCAACCGCGACATTCCATTCAACGGCCTGCCCTGGTTCTTCGACCACGCTGAAACCATCACCCCGCAGAACATCGAGCGTGTGCGTGCGCTGGGCGGTGGTATTGCCATCCAGGACCGCATGGCCTTCCAGGGTGAGTACTTCGTCGACCGCTACGGCGCCAAGGCCGCCGAGCAGACCCCGCCGATCAAACGCATGCTCGAGATGGGCGTGCCAGTGGGCGCGGGTACCGATGCCACTCGGGTGTCCAGCTACAACCCATGGACTTCACTGTACTGGCTGGTCAGTGGCAAGACGGTCGGTGGCATGGAGCTGTACCCGGAAGGTCTGAGCCGTGACACCGCGCTGCAACTGTTCACCCAGGGCAGCGCCTGGTTCTCCAGCGAGCAAGGCAAGAAGGGCCAGATCAAGGTGGGCCAGCTGGCTGACCTGGCAGCATTGTCGCTGGACTTCTTCAGTGTCGATGAAGAGGCGATCAAGGGCATCGAGTCGGTGCTGACCATCGTTGATGGCAAGGTGGTGTACGGTGCTGGCGAGTTCGACAAGCTTGGCCCTCCGCAGGTGCCGGTGCTGCCGGAGTGGTCGCCGGTGACCAAGGTGCCTGGGCACTGGCGCGTCGGTACGCCATCGTTGGCAGCCGCCGTGCACCAGTGCTCGGGGCCGTGCGGGGTGCATGCACACAGCCATGACAAGGCGCGCAAATCGAGTGTTCCGGTCAATGACTTCCAAGGCTTCTGGGGGGCGCTGGGCTGCTCGTGCTTCGCTTTCTAAGGTGAGCTGATGTGAAGAACGGGGGGCCAATAACTGGCCCCTTTTTTGTGTTTTCAGTGCCGGCCCTTTCGCGGGTAAACCCGCTCCTACAACGGCCTGTTTCCAACGTCCGGTGTGTGTCTACCGCAGATCATGTGTAGGAGCGGGTTCACCCGCGAATGGGCCGTAAGGGCCGGCATCAATGGTGTGCCTTATGCTCCCCGCCAGCCAACAAATGCCGAATCCGCACCTCAACCCCATCGGTCTGCAGCATCCTGACCCGCGCCTCGATCTTCAGTTCGCCACGGGTCACCCGATGGTGATGCCGCAGATGCTCCAGCCATGATTCCTCGAAGAAGAACTCCAGCCACAACGCCGGATCAGCACTGTCCCGCATCAACCCCCACGACAATGCGCCATTGCGCTTGCGCATCGCTTCCAGCTCCTGCGCCGCCTGCTGGAAGGCCTCGGCCTTGGTGGGGGCGATGTGGTACTCGACGGTGACCATCACCGGTCCGACTTCCTTGTCCATGTCATCGCTCAACACCGGCACCGGCCAATGCAGCGACGGCGTCAACTCCTCTGCCTCGGTTTCCGGCAGCGCCACCTTGCAGGTCAGCAAGGTACCCAGCGCCAGGCCGCCTGCGGCCACCAGCAGGCTGAAGGTGAGCGTTGCATGGCTGGCCAGCGTGCCCCACAGCAGGCCACCACAGGCCATGGCGCCGAAGAAAATCAGAATGTATACCGACAAAGCCCGCGCCCGTACCCAGGCTGGCACCGAAGTCTGCGCAGCCACTTGCAGGTTGGACAGCACCGCGATCCACGCCGCGCCACTGAGCAGCATCGCGGGCAGCAGCGCATAGAAATTGCGTACCAACGCCAGGGCCAGCAGGAACAGGGCATACAGCAGGCTGGCCAGTAACACCAGGCGGTCACGGCTGATGCGCTCACGCAGGCGCGGCAGCAAGGTGGCGCCCGCCACTGCGCCAATACCGATGGCCGCCAGCAGCAGGCCGAAGTCCGCTGCAGTGCCGTGCATCTCGCCACGCACGATCAGTGGCAGCAGCGAAGTGCCTGCGCTGGCGCAGAAAAAGAACGCCAACGCGCGTAGCATCACGGCCTGCAAAGGCTTGGCACTGCGGGCAAAGCGCAACCCGGTGCGCATGGCGCCAACGAAGCGTTCGGCCGGCAGCAGTGGTTCCTTCACCTCGCGCTTCCACAGGAACAACACCAGAATCACACCCGCGAACGAGATGGCATTCAGGGCAAAGGTCAGCCACGGGCCGACCATGCTCACCACCACCCCCGCCAGCGCCGGGCCGATGGCCCGTGACACGTTGATGCCGACACTGGAGAGCGCCACCGCGTTGGCCAGGTCCTCCTTGCCCACCAGTTCCGGTGTCAGTGCGCTCCACGCCGGCATCATCAGCGCTGTACCAATGCCCAGTGCCAGGGTCAGCACCAGCAGCAAGGTGACGTTCATCATCCCGAGCAAGGTCAGGGCCGCCAGCACCACCGCTACGCAAGACATCCACAGCTGCACCAGCAACAGGTAGCGGCGTTTGTCGACGATGTCCGCCGCTGCGCCGGCCGGTAGGGCCAGGAAGAACATCGGCAGCGAGCCGGCTACCTGGATCAACGCCACGTGCAGCGGGCTGGCTGACAGCGTGGTCATCAGCCAGCCGGCGCCCACCTCGTGCATCCAGGTGCCGATGTTGGAGGCGATGGTGGCGATCCACAGCATGCGGAAGGTGGTGTTACGCAACGGGCTCCAGGCACCTGAAGGTGATGTGCTCATGTCAGAAGCTGCCTTTGAGTGGGTATTCGATGATCAGGTAGATGCGGTCGATATCATCGCCCGCCTGGGCCTGGTTGGCGCGGTGGCTGACGTGGGAGAGCGACAGGCTCAGGTCCCTGGCAGCCCCCGACTGCACCACGTATTTCAGGTCGATGTCGCGCTCCCAGTGCTTGCCGCCGTCGCCGTACTGGTTCACATAGGCGCCGCCCGCAGGCGCATGGCTGCCGTCGATGCCGCGGCCGCTGACATAGCGGCCCATCAGGCTCAGGCCAGGTGCACCGAGGGTGGCGAAGTTCAGGTCATAGCGCAGTTGCCACGAGTGCTCGCCAGGGCCGTTGAAGTCGGCGTACTTGATCGCGTTGGCCAGGTAGATGGAGTCGCCGCCGACGAAGTCGAACGGGGTGTCGCCCTCGACCTTCTGGTAGGCCACGCTCAGCGCCTGGGCGCCGAAGCTGTACTTGGCCAGCAGGCTATAGGCGAGGGTGTCGATCGCCCCGGCGCTGGCGTTGCCGGTGTCGCGGGTTTTGTACAGGTTGCCGTCCAGGCGCCAGTTGCCTTGGGCCAGGTTCAGGTTGAGGTAGGCCTGGCGCCAGGTGTTTTCCAGTTGCCCGGCATACAGTGCGGCGCCGAACGGCCCGTTGGGTGCGAAGGTGGCACCGGCCAGGCTGATGGCCCGGTTGTGGGTGGTCGCGCCGTAGCCACTGAAGTCGTCGTGGGTGGAGCTGTTGTCCTGGTTGTTGAAGGCAGTGAAACGCCCGGCCTGCACGCGCCAGTCGGGCTGGTCGGTGTTTTCCACCCACCAGCCGGTGGCGTATTCCGGGTGCAGGCGTTTGTCACCGGTGTCGAACACCGGGGTTTCCACCATCATCTCGCCATAGCGCAGTTGGGTGTTGCCTAACTGCATTTTGAGCGCGGCACCGGCACTGGAGTACTCGGACTCGGCGCGGCTGTCGCTGTCGCGTGGCAGCAGGCCGGTGCCGCTATGGCCGCGGCCGCCGTCGAGCTTGAGACCGAGAAAGCCATGGGCATCGATGCCGACGCCGACAGTGCCTTCGGTGAAACCGGAACGCACCTCGCCGATGAAGCCTTGGGCCCATTCCTGGCGGTAGTTCTGGCCGCTGCCGGAGGGCGAGCGGAAGTCACTGTGCAGGAAATAGTTGCGGCTGAGCAGCGACCAGCCGGGTTCATCGGCCTGGCTGAGCGCCGGCCAGAGGGCGAGGGTGGCGAGCAGGGCGCGGCTTGGTCCGTGAGTGGCGCGGATCATGAGGGGCTCCGGGGGATGATCCGGGAGTGTGGAAGAAGAGTAGACCCAAGGTCTTGTAAGGGTGTGCTGGGTGGGGATTTGCATTGCCTGTACCGGCCCTTTCGCGGCTAAAGCCGCTCCTACAGGGCCACCACTGGCCCCGAGCCTTGTGCAATACCTGTGGGAGCGGGCATGCCCGCGAAGAGGCCGGCTCAGCCAGCCAGGCACTCAAGCCATGTCGCTGATGGCGAACTCCTCAGCCAGATGATCGATCAGCGCTCGCACCGAAGGCAGCAACCCACGTCGCGATGGGAAGATCGCATGCACGATACCGCAACGCGGGTGCCAGTCCGGAATCAGCTCAACCAGACGTCCCGCCGCCAGATCCTCACGCACCGCCACCCGCGGCAAGTGGGCGATCCCCACTCCGGCTACCACGAAGTGGCGCAAGGCAAACAGGTCATCAGTCACCATACGTGGCGTATGCGGAATGACGATGCTGCGGCTGTTGTCCTCACCCTGGAACAGTTCCCACTGGTACTCGCGCTGTGCACTGCCCCAATGCACGCTGGGTAGTGTGCCCAGCAGCTGTGGGTCAAACCCTTTGGGCAGTTGCGCCAGGTATTGAGGCTGGCCGACCAGGCACTGGGTGCTGTTGCTCAGCACCTTCATCACCATGTCAGTGTTCTCCAGCGGCGGAAAGCGCACCCGCAGAGCAATATCGAAGCCCTCGTGCAACAGGTCGACACGGCGGTTGGTACTTTCGATGAACAGCTCCACCTGCGGGTACTTGAGCATGTAGCGGGTCAGCATCGGCCCGACCCAGGAATTGAGCAGGGTGGTCGGGCAACTGATGCGGACCAAGCCGCGCGGTTCGCTGCGGTTGCGCTCGATGATCTCTGCTGCGCCCTCGGCCTCCACGCGCATGGCCAGGCAGCGGTTGTAATAGGCCTGGCCGATTTCGGTCAGCGAGCAGTGACGGCTGGTGCGGTTCAACAGCCGCACACCCAGGCGGTCTTCAAGGTCGGCGATTCGCCGGCTGAGCTTCGACTTGGGCATGTCCAGCGCCCGCCCGGCCGGGGCGAAGCCGCCATGTTCGACGACCTGGGTGAAGTAGTAGAGGGAGTTGAGGTCTTCCAATGATCGGTCT
Organism: Pseudomonas sp. 10(2024); assembly: GCF_045164175.1. Classification (NCBI taxonomy): domain Bacteria; kingdom Pseudomonadati; phylum Pseudomonadota; class Gammaproteobacteria; order Pseudomonadales; family Pseudomonadaceae; genus Pseudomonas; species Pseudomonas sp. 10(2024). Next base: position 5,750,177 of record NZ_CP174006.1, on the reverse strand, counting down.
CCGGGTATTTGGTTGCCTGTGCCGGCCTCTTCGCTTGTAGGAGCGGCTTTAGCCGCGAAGAGGCCGGCACAGCCCCTACAAATCCATCGTTCATAAATCAGAACGCTAAAGCCAGATTCTGCTAACTACCGCCGCAAAGGTGATGATTTTAATCTGTGCCCATCAACGCGAAACACCCCGGATTGCTGAAAAATTCATAACCCTTGGGAGCACAGACCATGAGCAAATTCACCTACAACCGCCTGAACAAAGACGACGCTGCCGTACTGCTGGTCGACCACCAGGCTGGCCTGCTGTCGCTGGTGCGCGATATCGAGCCAGACAAGTTCAAGAACAACGTGCTGGCGCTGGCTGACCTGGCCGAGTTCTTCAACCTGCCGACCATCCTCACCACCAGCTTCGAGCAAGGCCCCAACGGCCCGCTGGTGCCGGAACTGAAAGCCCTGTTCCCGGATGCGCCGTACATTGCCCGCCCTGGCCAGATCAACGCCTGGGACAACGAGGACTTCGTCAAGGCGGTGAAGGCGACCGGCAAGAAGCAGCTGATCATTGCAGGTGTTGTGACCGAGGTTTGCGTGGCGTTCCCGGCGCTGTCGGCCTTGGAGGAAGAATTTGAGGTGTTCGTGGTGACCGATGCTTCCGGCACCTTCAATGAGATGACCCGTGATGCCGCGCATGACCGCATGAGCCAGGCGGGTGCCCAACTGATGACCTGGTTCGGCGTGGCCTGCGAGCTGCACCGCGACTGGCGCAACGATGTCGAAGGGCTGGCTGCACTTTGCTCCAACCACATTCCGGATTATCGCAACCTGATGACCAGCTATAACGCGCTGACTGCGGGTAAGTAATCAACCATCAGCAACGCGCACAAAGGCCGGCTCTCTCTTGTAGGGAGCCGGTTTTTTTGTTGCGCTTTGTTCCAGTCGTTGACCTGTATTGGCGGCATTGTTAGCGTTTCACCCGAGCGCGAAGCCAGTTGTCATTCAGCGGCAGTAACTGGATCAGGAACCCCATCGATGGCTGAATCATCAGTGTAGGGTGAGACCTCCACACCCCGGCTTGAGGTGTGCATATGAATATCGAGCATCTGATGGGCCACTGGAAACAGTGGCCCTTTTCTGTGGTTGGTACTGACACCCGTGTCGACGAGGACTCTGTGGGAGCGGGTTCACCCGCGAAGAGGCCGATACAGGCGACTCAGTTCATGGGCTGTGACTCAATCCCATCCAGCAATGCCTCAACCAACCCTTCTGCCATTTCGAGTGCGTTCAGGTTGCTCCAGAACAGGCTCTTGCCTGTGTCATCCAGATGCTCCAAGGCTTTGTAGCCACAGTCATAGGCACCGCGCAGGTATTGGGCGACATGCACCAGGGCATCGTGGGCGGAAACGCCGGGGTTTACGGTGAACAATGGGGGATGGCCGGCATCGCAGCGGCTGAAAGAGCGTTGTGTGGTGTTGGGGAGGGGTGGATCGGGGACGATTCTTTTCATGGCAATTCCTTCTCCAGGATTGAACTGCAACCACCCGTTTCCACGCAGAAGGCGGCAGTTGTGCGCGGGGTGGAAAACCGGTGAGAAGGCAAGCCGGTAGGCCAAACGGCCTCACGCGCACAACTGCCATAACGGCAGCCCTTCATCACATCCGGGTTTCCACACCCGATCGCTGAACCGACAGCGACCCGGTTAGCCTAGAGAGCAGGCCTTCCCTGGACAATCAGACGGGCGTCGACACGGTGTGTAGGATAATTCCTTGGGATTGGCGTGAACGTAGGAAATGGTTCGCGGGGAAGTAGGACCCAGCTGAGAATTAGACGATTTTTTGATGGTTTTTGTGTGTTCGCGTAATGGCGGCGAGGTGATCGTCAGGAAATTGCATGATGGCTTCCAGGTGCCTGGCGATAGTTTTTGGGCGCCCATGAGATCGAGCGCCGCCCGCGCGGCGCTTCGCGGGTAAACCCGCTCCTATGTTTGTTTCTGGCCAGTCCCTCCTGTGCCAGGCGCGCGCGACCGCCTTGTTTGTACGACGCGATATCGAGGCGTGCGCCAGGGGGGCTCGCGTGCGCGTCCCACAGGAATAATTGGCCCGAAACAAATGTAGGAGCGGGTTTACCCGCGAAGCGCCGCGCGGGCGGCGCTCGATCTCACAGGCACTACAACCCTCAAGGCATGCGCCAAAAGACCTCAGTCCGCATCTGAATCAAACAACCGCTCCAGCTCCACCCGCGCCTCCTTGCCCGTCTGCATCACCTTGGCCCGGTCATCACGCACTTGCCCCTGGGCCTCCAGCACCTCTTCGTCATGCTGGGTAAACCGTGCAATGCGGTCCGCCGCCTGTTCATCGCTCAGGCCCAACCCCACCAGTGCCCGGCGGGCCATTTCCAGGCTGGAGTGGTATGTCTCGCGAATCGGCTCGGCGCCCACATCCGCCAGTTTGTGCACGTGCTGGCGGTTACGCGCGCGGGCCAGCACTTTCAGGTGCGGGTACAGGCGTTTCACCCGTTCAGCGCTACGAATGGCGGCTTCCGGGTCATCGATGGTGATGATGAAGTACTCCGCCTCACCCACCTTGGCCGCATGCAGTACTTCGGGGCGCAGCGGGTTACCGTAGAACACCGGCACCTGTTCGAACATACGGGTCATCTCGATGGCATCCACCGAGGTTTCCAGGGCAACGAACGGGATCTTCTGTGCCCGCAGGATACGCGCGACGATCTGGCCCATGCGGCCCATGCCGGCGATTACCACCCGCGGCGTGCCGGCGTCGATGGCCTTGTAATGGTCGGGCACTTCACGCACTGGCTGCGCGCGTTTGAGGGCACGGGCGCAGCCAATCATGAGCAGCGGGGTGATGGCCATCGAAAGAGTAATGGTCATCAGCAGCAGGTCGTAAGTCTGGGTATCGAACAGGCCCTGGTCCTTGCCCAGCTTGAACACCACAAAGGCAAACTCGCCGCCGGCGGCCAGCACCATGCCCAGTTGCAGCGCGCTGGCGCCGCTCAGGCCGCCGACCAGGCGTCCGGTGCCGACCAGCAGCACCAGCTTCACGGCCACCAGCAACAGGGTCAGGCCCAGCACCACCAGCGGCATCTCCAGCAGCAGGTGCAGGTTTGCACCCATCCCGACGCTGATGAAGAACAGCCCCAGCAGCAGGCCCTTGAAGGGTTCGATCTGTGATTCCAGCTCGTGGCGGTATTCCGAGTCTGCCAGCAGCAGGCCGGCGAGGAAGGCGCCCAGGGCCATGGAAATACCGGCTTGTTCCATGAGCCAGGCGGTGCCGATCACCACCAGCAGGGCGGTGGCAGTGGACACTTCCGGCAGGCCGGTGCGAGCCACGGTGCGGAACACCGGGCGCAACAGGTAGCGGCCACCGATGATGACCACGGCGATGCTGGCGAATACCTTCAGCCCATTCTCCAGGCTGTCGCCACTGCTGGTTTCCGGGCCAGTGGCGGCCAGCAGTGGTACCAAGGCGATCAGCGGGATCGCGGCGATGTCCTGGAACAACAGGATGGCGAACGCCAGACGGCCGTGCGGGGCATTGAGCTGTTTGTTCTCTGCCAGGCTCTGCAGGCCAAGGGCGGTTGACGAAAGCGCCAGGCCCAGACCGAGCACGATGGCCGCGGGCAGCGTCTGGCTGAAGCCGAACAGGGCGATGGCGCCGATAACCGCGCCGGTCAGCAACACTTGGGCAGTGCCAACACCGAACACCGACTTGCGCATCAGCCACAAGCGTTTGGGCGACAGCTCCAGGCCGATGATGAACAGCAGCAAGACCACGCCCAGTTCGGAAATGTGCGCCACCCTTTCTGTGTCGTGGACCAGGCCAAGTGCTTGCGGGCCGATGACCACACCGGCGAGCAGGTAGCCGAGCATGGCACCCAGTTGCAAGCGCTTGGCCAGGGGGACGGCGAGGACGGCGGCAAGCAGGAAGATCACCGCGGTTTGCAGAAGGCTGCCTTCGTGTGGCATTGGCTCTTACTCCATGAGCTGCCGGGGCAGCGTTCGAACAGTTTGACGGACAATTCTGAGGGGTAGGGTGGCGTCAGACAATCATCTAACGGGAAGAAACATTGTCCTGTTCAGGGTGACAATCGGTGCCGGCGCTTATCTGGGCTCAAGGCCTGTGCTATCTCTGTGGGAGCGGGCGCGCCCGCGAAGAAGGCAGCGCTAATCCGACTGTTCACCGCCACCAAACTGTGCCCGATACTGCGCCGGCGTCATGCCAATTCGCTCAAAGAATACCTTGCGCATGTGTCGGTCACTGCCAAACCCGCACTGCGCCGCCACCACCTTCATCGGCAGGTCACCGCATTCGAGCAGCTTGCGCGCACGGTCGATGCGCGCATTCTGCAGGTACTGCAGCGGCGTAATGCCCACCTCGCGCAGAAACGTCCGGGCAAAGTTACGCCCGCTCATGGCCACCAGTTCGGCCATTTTCTGCACGGTGAACGCCTGCTCGATGTGGTCGACGATATAGGCCTGCACCCGGGCAATCGGCGAGTCATCGCGTGGTACCGCAGCCAGCAATGGCCCGTAGGGTGTCTGCCCACCCTGACGGTGGCGGGCTACCAGCAGTACCTTGGCTACTTCCAGGGCCAGCGCCTTGCCATGGTCCTCGGCGACCACCGCCAGTGCCAGGTCGATCCCTGCAGTGATACCGCCCGAGGTGATCAGGCAGCGGTCCATCACGTAAATCTGCTCGGTCTCCACCTTGGCTTCGGGAAACGCCTGTGCCAGGCGCTCCACGTAATTCCAGTGGGTGGTGCAGCGATAGCCATTGAGTAACCCGGCCCGCCCCAGCAGGAACACCCCGGTGCAGATGGCACCGAAGCGCTTTGCCTGGCGCACGGCCTTGGGCAGCCAGCGCTCGATCCCTGGCAGGGCGATGTCATAGGCCCCAGGGCCGCCCGGCACCAGCAACAGGTCGACGGCCTCCGGCAAGTCTTCCAGGCGCCGGTCGGCCACTACCTTCAGGCCGCATGAGCCGCGTACCACTGCCTGCCCCTCGGCCAAGGTCAGCAGCCGATATTGCCGTGCTGCAGGCAAGAACCGGTTGGCGATGGCGAATGCATCCATGGGGCCGGTGACATCCAGCAGTAGCACATCATTGAACAGCACCATGGCCACGGTGCGGTGGGCGGGTTTTTCCTGCATACCTCTTTCGCCTTGAATGCCGGCCGCGGTTAGCGGCCAGAAGCTGAATACGAAACGCATCTTAAGGTATCGGCAAAACGCCCAGGGCCAGCAGCGCACAATTAACAACAATTCAGGTTTGGCTCAGGACTTCGTCATGTGCCGGGGGCGAGACTTTCTGTATTGAACAGGAGAGTCGCCATGTACCCTGGGACGCCCGAAGCGCCGCTGCAAACCCCCGGCGCACTCACGCCCGCGCGGCTGCGCCGGGCCAAGGAGCTGATGTTGCATAGCCCGTTGTCGATCATCGAGATCGCCGCGGTATGCAACCTTACCCGCAGCCATTTTTCCCGCGCGTTCAAAGTCAACACCGGCCTTTCGCCGCAGGCCTGGCGCCTGCTGGCGCGCATGGAAAAGGCCAAGCGCTTGCTTGCCACCGAGGCGCCTATCACCCACGTGAGCCTGGAATGCGGCTTTTGTGACCAGGCCCATTTCACCCGTGCTTTCAGCCGCCTGGTCGGCCAGCCACCCAAGGCCTGGCGGCAGGCGCAGACACTTTCTTAAGCCAATGCTATCCACCGGTATAACCCCTGCGGACAGTGCCGGCCCGTTATCCCAACCCAAGGAGTCACCCCATGAGCCAACCCGATTACAAGCGCCTGAACAAAGACGACGCCGTGGTGCTGCTGGTCGACCACCAGACCGGTCTGATCTCGCTGGTGCAGGATTTTTCGCCCAACGAATTCAAGAACAACGTGCTGGCCTTGGGCGACCTGGCCAAGTTCTTTGGCCTGCCGACCATCCTCACCACAAGCTTCGAGCAAGGCCCGAATGGCCCGCTGGTGCCCGAGCTGAAAGAGATGTTCCCGGATGCGCCGTACATTGCCCGTCCTGGCCAGATCAACGCCTGGGACAACGAAGACTTCGTCAAGGCAATCAAGGCCACGGGCCGCAAGCAACTGATCATCGCCGGTGTGGTGACCGATGTGTGCGTGGCATTCCCGACCCTGTCGGCGCTGGCGGAAGGTTTTGAAGTGTTCGTGGTGACCGATGCCTCGGGCACCTTCAACGAAACCGTGCAGCAAGCGGCTTGGGTACGCATGACCCAGGCGGGTGCACAGATGATGAACTGGTTCTCGGTGGCCTGCGAACTGCACCGCGACTGGCGCAACGACATCGAAGGGCTGGGTAACCTGCTTTCGCAGCGTATCCCCAACTACCGCAACCTGATGAACAGCTACGCGGCGCTGGCCTCGCGTTGATGTAAACCTGTACTGGCCTCTTCGCGGGTAAACCCGCTCCTACAGCCGCGCCGACCGTAGGAGCGGGTTTACCCGCGAAGAGGCCGGCACAGGCTATGCGTGATTCAAAGGCAGACTGAAACGAATCCGGCATCCACCCAACTGCGACACCAGCGCCTGCAGCTGCCCGCCGTGGGCCTGAGCGACCGAACTGCAGATCGCCAAGCCCATCCCCATGCCACCGGTCTTGGTGGTATGAAACGCATCGAATACGCGCTCACGCTCGTCCGCCGCGATCCCCGGCCCGTTGTCGTCCACGCAGATTTCCACCTCGTCCTCGACTACCGCCGACGTAATCTTCAGCACCCCGTCACAGCGATACCCCGCCAACGCTTCCAGGGCATTGGTAATCAGGTTGAACACCAACTGCTGCAACTGCACTGGGTCGGCTGTCACGCACACCCCGGCCTTCAACCGTGTCTGCACATCCACCTTGCCCTTGGCGGCGTCGGCCGAGGTCAGGCGCACCACCTCGCGGATCAATTCGTCCAGCTTCACCGCCTTGAGTTGCATCGGTGACTGCTTGGCCAGGGACCGCAGCGCCCGCACGATGTTGCCGGCCCGTTCGCTGTCGTTGCGGATGTCTTCCAGGCCGGCAATCGCTTCTTCCAGGTCGGGTTTGGCGCGTTTCAGCCAGCGCAGGCTGGCCGCGGCATTGGAGGCGATGCCCAGGAGCGGCTGGCTGATTTCGTGGGCGATGGACGCTGACAGCTCATTCATCGCCTGCAAGTGCGCACTGCGCGCCAGTTCCGCACGCGAGCGGCGCAACTCAGCCTCCATCTGGGTGCGGATCTGGTTTTCCTCGGCCAGGCGCGTGTAGAACTTGGCCGTTTGTAGCGACACCGCTGCCTGCGAGGCGAGGATTTCCAGCATGGCCAGGCGCTGACTGCCGAACAGGTTGGGCACGAGGCGGTTTTCCAGGTACACCAGGCCGATCAGCACGCCCTGGATCACCAGCGGCAGGCACAGCACCGAGCGGGCGTTGCGCGCCTGCAGCTGTTGGCGGAAGGCCTCCGGGCACTCACTGAGGGCATCGTTGAGCACCAGCGGTTTGCGGGTGCGCATGGTGGTGTTGATGACCGACAACGGTGCCTGGGTCATGAACTTCTGGCAGTTGTCCATGCTCACGTGCAGCCCGGCATCGTCGATATAGGCCAGGGCGGCCATCTGGAACTCGGCGCCGCTTACAATCAGCAGCGCGCCATGGTCGGCACCGGAGTGCTGGGTCAGATGGCCCATCAGGGTTTCGATCAGGCCTTCGAGCAGCACTTCCTCGGACAGCGCCCGCGCGGCTTCGATGCCGGCTTCGAGGTCCAGCCTGGCCTGGTGGGTGGCGCGATAGGTCTCCTGAATCGGCTGGGTACGCAAAAACGGATGCAACGTCTCCAGCTGGTGCACCTTGCCGGTCGCGCCCCAGATGTGGAAGCAGTCGCGGGCAATGCGCAGGTGCAGGTTGGCGCCCGAGATCAGACCGCTGGGGATGCACACCTCGGCCAGCTGTTCATGGGCCAGCGCCTGCTCGTGGATGAAGCCGGCAGCGGTGGCGGCGATTTGCGCCTGGTCGAAGCAGCGGATCGCGGCCAGGCCGTCGCCTTCGAGCTTGGCGATCACGCCCTCGATCAGCAACTGCTTGCTGCGGAAGGTGGCCGGGTTGAAGCCGGCCCAGCGACTGAAGCGCTCGCGCAGGGCCTGCAGCTCGCGCAGCTTGTCGGCAAGGCTGCCGTGGGCCTCGGGGCTGCCCAGGGCCAGGCCGCGGAACAGGTGATAGTCGGCCAGGTTGATGTGCGCCGGTGCGGCCCAGGTGTTGTCGCCGGCCAATGCCAGGTCGCGCATGGCCTTCGGGATATTGCCCATGTAGAAGGCGCACATGGCGGCGAACAGGTGTTGGAAGAACCGCGTGGTGGGCGACCTCGAGGCAGTTGCCGGGGCCGGGCAGGGCATGCCGCTCAGGTTGGCGACGAACGCTTGCTGGGCCAGCAGGATCTGCTCGATATCGCCGTAGCCGTGGCGACGCACAGTGGCCAGGCCTTGCGCCACTTCCTCGACCACGTCCGGCAGGTAGCGGCCCATGAACAGCGAATCTGAAACCAGGTGGTTGCAGGCATAGCAGCTCATCGCCAGGTCACCGCTCAGGCGCGCCGAGTCGACCGCGTCCAGCGCGGTACGTCGGGCGAATTCCATGGGCGAGGTCCAGGCGCTGACCTGGTCCAGGGCCAGCAGCGCGCTGGTCAGATCTGCGTCGAAACCGTGCCGTTCGATCAGCTTGAGCGCGGCCAGGCAACAGGCATGGCCATCATGGTAAGCGCCAAAACGCTCGGCAATCATCACGCCGTACCAGGCCATGCCGTAGGTGCTGCCCGGGGCAACGCCGTGCAGTAGCGACATCTCCATGAGCTTGGCCAGGTGCAGGAAGCAGATGTCGTCCTTCACGAAGAATGATGATGACAGAGTGGCCAGCAGGCTGATGGCAACCGTCACTTCCTCCGAATCGGTGCGCGGCAGTGACTCCAGGCAATGCCGGTCCTTCTGTTCGATCAACGCCTGCACATGGGCATGACTGGCCTCGACCTGTTGCCAATCGAGGCCCCGCACCGGGCTGATGCCCAGCAAGTCCAGGCCGGCCAGGGCGCTGTCGATGGCCGCCTGATAGTCACCGCGCGAGGTGTACAGCAGTGCCTGCAGCCGGTACTCCCGCGCCTGGTCCAACACCGAGCGGGCACGCTGGCGGCATTCAGTGAGACGGGCCTCGGCCGCGATCGTGCGTGACAGTTGCATGTCGCACTCCGTCGCCATGCAGGCGATGGCAAAGCCATGCGTGGCGCGGCTTTCCAGCGTGGCGCTGTGCTGCAGCAACTGCTCGGCGGTGTGCAGGTAACCAGCGGCCTGCTCGAAGGTGCCCGTGTCGCGTGCGCATGATGCGGCTTCGCGTAAAAGCTGCAGGAACGCTTCGCAGTCATCCGCTGCAAACCCGCATGGGGTGGCGCGTTGTAGCTGGCTGGCGAGCTCGAACAGCACCTCGTGCGTTCGCCCTGGCCAAGCCTGGCGCATGGCCAGGGCGATACGTGCATGCAGCGAGGCGCGCTGGTGCACGGGCGTGAGTGCATAAGCGGCCTCCATCACCCGGTCATGAGTGAAGCCCAAGCCGTTCTGGCCCGGTTGCAGGAAGCCAGCGCCAATCAAGGCTTTCAAGGGTTCGCCTGGCGGTTGGGCGAGCACTTGCCGAAGCAGGTGTTCATCGCAGTGGCTGCCCGCCGCGCTGACGACCCGCAACAGGTCGCGTTGCGGTGCCGGCAGGCGCTCCAGACGGTGGACCATCAGGTCGGCGACATTGTCGGAGTAGCAGTGCCGGGCCACGGCCTGCAGGCACCAAGACCAGCGCATGGCCTGGGTGTCGAAGATGAACAGCTGGTCTTCGACCATGGCCCTGAGGATCTGGTTGATGAAAAACGGGTTGCCCGCCGTCTTGCCATGCACCCGTTCGGCCAGTTGAAATGCGGCCTCGGGGGCAACATGGAAGCGCTCGCCAATCAGCTCGGCCACCGCCCCAACGGCCAGCGGCCGCAGGTTCAGCGTGGTGCTGCGCACCGCTGCGGGTATGGCCAGCGGTGCGCTGGTGGTGGGCGTATCGTTGCACCGAGTGAAAATCAGCAGCAGGTTGGCCGGCGCTTCAGCCAGCAGTTGGGCCAATAGTTGCCGGGTGGCGTCGTCGGCCCATTGCAGGTCGTCGAAGAACAGCACCAGCGGTTGGCCAGGCCGGCTGAAAACCTGCAGGAATTCAATGATCGCGTGCAGTTCCTTCTGCAACGCAAGGCGCGTGGGCTTGGCGGGTAATTGGGGCAGGGGGCCGAGAATCAGTTGCAGGTCCGGGGCCAGTTTGCCGAGCAGACGACCATGACTTTTGATGCGGCGCTGGATTTCGCGGCGCAGGGTGACGAGGTCCTGACTGTTCTTGGCCAGCAACTGGGTAGTCAGGGCACCGAGTATTTCGATCCAGGGCGTGTAGGGCACTGCTTGGGTGTGGCTGTTGCATTTGCCGACGGCCCAGTAACCTTCGGCGTTGGCCTTGAGAGCGGCTTCGACCAGGCTCGATTTGCCCATGCCAGCAGCGCCGTTGATGACCAGGGCTTGTGGTTTGCTATCGCGATGCAAGGCCTTGAGCAGCAGGGTGATAGCCTTTTGCTCGGCGCTGCGGCCATACAGGCGCGCGTGGCCGGGCGCTACCGGGTCGGCGCAGCCTGGGGTGAAGGGTGCCATGGTTTTGTGGGCGGCCCACTGTCGCTGGCAGTGAGCCAAGTCCACTGCAAGGGCGCGCGCGCTCTGGTAGCGGGCGTCCGGCTCTTTGGCCAAGGCCTTTGCCAAGACCAGGCTGAGGGGGGGCGGCACCTTGCTGTCCGCTTCGCTGGCCGCCCGCGGCTGCACACCAGCATGCAGCTGTCGCCAGTGCAGGGTGTCGCGCCCGGCCAGCGGCAGTTCGCCTACCAGTAACTGGTAGAGGATTGCCCCCAGGGCATAGATGTCACTGCGTCGGTCGCTGCTGCTACCGTGCGGGCAAACCTGCTCCGGCGCCAGGTAGGCCCAGTTGCCGAGCGGGGTGCCCTGTTCGCTGATCCGCTCTGCTGGGTCGGCACGAAAGAAGCCCAGGCGCACCCGCTGGTGGGCGCGCAGGTACACATGTTCAGGCTGCAATGTACCGTGCAGCACATTGCGTTCGTGCGCTTGCGCCAACGCATGGGCAGCGTTCACCGCGATGTCGAGAAACGGCTCCAGCGCCGCAGGGCCTTCAGCGATCAGGTCGGCGACTGAGCGCCCGGCCGGGTACACCAGCAACGGGCCTTCGGCCGAGCGCACGAACGCCGAGGGGATCACCGCCCACTGCGGGTCCAGTTGCAGGCGGTAGTCACGTTCCAGGCGCTGACAGGCGGAAGGAGCCTCGAGCGGCGCGCGCACGGCGATCCAGGCCTGATTTGTGGCTGGGTCGCGCAGGCGGAAATAGCTGAGTTCACCTTCCTGGCCCAGCGCGCTGATCTCGCACCGCTTCAGCCAGCCCTCGTCGATTGACTGGTCGTAATCGATGGGCCTGTGGGCAAGGCGTTCATCGAGCATAAAGCACCCCCGCTAGCGACATCCTGAGGCGCGAGTATACGCAGCGGGCCCAGCATGGATGCGGGTTACAGCCTGCTTGGCAGGAACGGGCACGCTGTTGTCCGTTATCGTCCCCTTGGGGCAGGCGGGCTTTTGTATAGTCCTTGGGCCAACCTATCCCTCGGGATAATTGTCTGAACGCCTACGCTGGCCTAAGCTGCCCAGGGCAGCGAAAACGCCCGTGCCCGCGCGAGGAAGCCATGATCCGAATAGGCAATGCCCAGGTGTCGCTGGAGCGGCGCGAAGTCTTTGTCGATGGCAAGCCGATCCTGTTGGGTGGGCGTGCTTTCGACGTGCTGGCCACGCTGATCAGGGCCAAGGGCCGCGTGGTCGGCAAGGACGAGTTGTTCAGCCAGGTGTGGTCCGGCACGGTGGTCGAGGACAATAACTTGCAGGTTCAGGTGTCTTTGCTGCGCAAGGCCTTTGGCGACCGTGGCCTGATCCAGACCGTGCCGCGCCGGGGCTATCGCCTGGCCGCGCAGATCAGCCTCGAGGAGCCTGGTCAGGCATTGGGCAGGTCGTTGCTGCGCAGCCTGGCCGAGACTGTCGAGCCGCTCGATGAGCGCGTGAATGTGCCGGTGCTGGTGGTGGATGACGACCCGTCGGTGCGCACCGCCTTGGGCCGGCTGTTGCGCTCGCAGGACATCCCGCACCACTTGTTTGCCAGTGCCGAGGCGCTGTTCGAGGCCCGCCTGGAAACCCCCTGTGCCTGCCTGCTGCTGGACATGCACTTGCCTGGCACAAGTGGCCTGGAGGTACAGGATGCGCTGTGCCGGCTGGCGCTGCCCTGGCCGATCGTGTTCATGACTGGTTTCGGCACCATCCCGATGACCGTCCAGGCCATGCGCGCCGGGGCGGTGGAGTTTCTGACCAAGCCGTTCGATGAAGACCAGTTGCTGACCCTGTTGCAGACAGTGCGCGCCCGGGCCGTGGCCGAAGGCCGCAAGTGGCTGCAGGCGCGGCAGGTCGAGGAAAAGTACCAGCGCCTGACTCAGCGTGAGCGCCAGGTCTTCTCGCTGGTGGTAGGCGGCTTGTCGCACAAGCAGATCGCCAGGCAGATCGGCACCAGCGAGGTGACGACCAAGGTGCACAAGAAGAACATCATGAACAAGATGCAGTCCCGCTCGCTGCTGGAGCTTGCGGCCATGCACAACCTCCTCGGAGCGCGGTCTGCGAGCCTGGGCGGCGCATGAGCAGAGAGGTGTGCATCGTCGACGACGATGCCTCGGTGCGCAAAAGCCTGGCCAACCTGCTGCGCTCGGCGGGGTTCGAGACCTTGTCGTTTTCCGCCGGGCACGCATTCCTGGCCTCGCCACTGGCGGGCGAGGCGGGCTGTGTGTTGCTGGACCTGAAGATGCCGGGAATGAGCGGGCTGGAGGTACAGCGTGAGCTGGCACAGCGGGGGTGGCGCTTGCCGGTGATCTGCATGTCGGCACATTGGGACGATGGCTCGGTACGGGCAGCGATGGGCCTTGGGGCACTGGCCTGCCTGGGCAAGCCGTTTTCTGAAGAGGTGCTGCTGAAGGTGGTTGAAGAGGCTTTGGCTGGCGGTCAGTGAGGTATGGCTGTGCCGGCCTCTTCGCGGGTGAGCCCGCTCCTAACAGGGGGGCATCACAACCCTGGCAATCTAACTGCTCCCCGGTCGGTACTGCAGGGCCTCGGCCAGGTGCGCCCGGCCAATCGTCTCGCATCCCTCCAGGTCCGCCAGTGTCCGCGCCACCTTCAACAACCGGTGCGCCGCCCGTAGCGACAAGGTCAGCCGCTCGCAGGCCCCTTCCAGCCAGACCTGATCCGCCGCTACCAACCCACAGTGGTGCCTTAAACCTTCAAGGTCGAGAAATGCATTCGCACACCCTTGTCGCCTGTGCTGCAGCTCCCGCGCTTCAGCCACCCTGACGGCGACATCGGCACTGGTTTCACCGCAAGGCTGGTTGTTCAATGTAGTGCTCTCGCGAGCCACGGTCAGGTGCAGGTCGATGCGGTCCAGCAGTGGCCCGGACAGCTTGTTGCGATAGCGCGCGATCTGCTCGGTGCTGCAGCGGCAGCGGCCAGTGGGGTCGCCCAGGTAGCCGCAAGGGCAGGGGTTCATCGCCGCCACCAGCTGGAAGCGCGCGGGGAAACGCACTTTGTCGCGGGCACGGGCAATCACGATTTCACCTGACTCCAGTGGCTCGCGAAGCACTTCCAGTACGCGCCGCTCAAACTCCGGAAGTTCGTCGAGAAACAACACGCCGTGATGGGCGAGCGTGATTTCACCTGGTTGCGGTCGGCTACCGCCACCGACCAGCGCCGGGCCGGACGCAGAGTGATGGGGGTGGCGAAAGGGTCGCTGTGGCCAGCTGTTCAGCGGCGCTTTTCCGCTGACCGACTGGATTGCCGCCACTTCCAGCGCTTCGTGCTCGTCCAGCGGTGGCAGCAGCCCGGGAAGGCGGCTGGCGAGCAAGGTCTTGCCGGTGCCGGGCGGCCCGGTGAACAGCAGGTTGTAACCATATGCACCTACACCGCTCGCTTGCGTTCTGGTGCCGCCTGATTGGAGCAGCCACGGTTCATCAAGCTACCAGTCTGGGAAAGACTGACTTACCCCTTAAACGACCGAAACTTTATTTTCACAAATACATGAATTATCTATTGACACATACAGGAATGTGTTATAATCGGTGTCATAAGTTTGGTGATACATCCAACTTTCCTAGAAGCACCCCCGCTTGACCCCATATATAAATGCCAATACTCGACTGACTCGGAATGGTTCAGCTCGTGTGTTACCCCGTTTTCAGTCTGGGGTATATGACTGAAGATTTGAAAATCGTGGATAGTTGCACCGGCTTATCAAGATCCGTAATTCCACCTTGATATCATGGTTATACCCACGGCCAGTGGGAGCAGCGAAACTGGCCATTTACTTATAGCTTGCCCGCAAGGGGCGGCACAATACTTGTTCACGCAAGTACGCAGAACCAAAATTCAATATGCACATAGCCCGAAGCTCATTATCCGAGTGACGGGTTTATTTTGCCCGTTGAAAACACCCAATTCATCAAGGTAACACCATATGCAACGACCACTACGCCGCAACACCTGTGAAGGGTGCGGAAGGATTCACTATTCACGCAGCCCGCTTACTCGCTTTTGCGGCTCAACATGCCAGTCACGCACTTGGCGCCAGAACAACCAAACTTCGCAAGAAGAACTTGAACAGCTCTTCATAGTTCAAGAGCAAGAAGAACAAACAAAGGATGTAGCTTAATGCCGAGCAATAACATATACCTAGAAGTGTTAAAGGGAAGCGGGGCAATTTTGAGCTATTTCCTAGAGCTACCAACCACGCAGTCAATCGCGGTGGATTATATCGAAGCAACAAGGGAAGAACTTACTTACCTATCCGCGTTAATTGACCATATCTTGCCTGCCGGGAGTGTAGTTACTTTAGCCCATCTAGAAGCCCATAGAAGCCGCGTTAAAGAAGCGAAAGCAACCAAGGCAGCCCAGCACATAGCCCCAGCATCCAAGGCCGCTCAGAAGCCTTCTCAGAGCGTTACAGCAGCAAGCAATAAACAAACCACAAACAAAGCAGCAAGATTCAAAGCTGGCTTCAAGCCGGTACACAATCAAAGGAAGCAACCATGATAACCGAATACCAATACGGCGTTAATGTCGTAGAATTTTATCCCCATTCCGATGAAGACTTGCAGAAGCTGATTGCAGCCAAGCAAGATAGCTATAACCGAGGCAGCGAGACTCTTTACTACAAAGATAAAGCGGCCCATATCCACTGGCAACGCAGCAAACCGTTAGAACCTGCCGTCATGGAACTTTTCGAAGAAATGGCGAAGGGGTATACGCTGGTGAAGCTGGCATTTAACCCGCCGCTGGATGTGTTTGCTGTACTGCGTAAGCCAGAGAAGATAATTAAAGCCGAACTTGTTGAGGTGGCGAAGTCTGCTCGCAAAGAATATGACCAGTCTCGCTTTGAATTGAATATGGCTGAAACTGAACGTCAGGTGAAGTTCAGCGTAGATCAAGTGAAGCGTGCAAAAGAAGCAGCGGTAGCAGAAGAAGCAGCAAAAGCAGCGGAAGCACTGAAGCAGGTTCAAGAAGCAGCGGCCTTGGCTGACCTGCTTAAAGCCTACGCCGCACCGGTAGAGGCCACAGCAGAAGGTAAGGCAGCGTGAACGACGAGTACGTACATGGCGAGGGGATGCGACTAACGTTCACCCCAGCCGAGTTTGAAGTTCTTTGTGCCCAGGCACGCAAGCACAAGCTGCCCGTTCGTAAGTTCGTGAGCTGGATGGTCAAATGTTTCATTAACTCTGTGCCAACTGAAGACACGAATCGGGCGTAATACCGCCCCTTTCGACTCACCCGGCAACATCGGTGAAGGCCGCAGGTAGTATAGAACTTGTCCGCCTTAATCGCTCAAACCCGCATGGCACTTGGGCTTCAGCCCAATCCGCTATGCACAATTTCAGCAGGAACCCATATGCGAATCTCAGTATACCGGCCTGAGCACCAAGCGAAGTTGCTTCGCTTGATGGAACACACAGGCGCCATTAACCCTACCCGAGCGGTAGAACAATTGATTGAAGAAGCTGCCATGCGGCTTGATTCCCTAGAGAGCGGAACGAATGTCAACGAGCAACACCAAGAAGAGCAGCACCCGTAACTACAGTTACACCTGCTACACCTGCAAGACCCCTTACACAGGACGCCGGGAACAGGCGGACAAGACAAAGCGCTTCTGCAACGATAGCTGTAGAAAAGCCAAGTCAAGACAGGCCGACAAGGCCACAAAGCGGCAGTCCCGCATAGAAGACCAGTTCACCCGGTTCTGTAAGAGCAGCTTCGGGCAGTGGGTAATCAGGGAATGTATCAAGGCGAACACCGTATGCATCATGATGGGCCACACCACTGCTTCACTGTTCGAGCTAGAGCAGTTCCATAACCGTTATTACAAGTGCTATGGCTTCAACCCAGATGAACAGAAGTCTGTATATCACCGCTGCCACATCCAAGCCCGCATAGGCGTAGATGGCTCAGTGGGAGCACTGCACCCGCTTAACCTGTTCATCGGCCTGTGGCTGCGTAATCAGCAAGCCGGTAACAAGTTCATATCACCAGATGCGGGGCTGAGCATCCCAGCTCACAAGCTGCTGAAGAAGTGGCAAGTAGGCGTAGGCGATACCACCAAGCAGGTGGCAAAGAAGGTACGTGCCTTGCTGGGCGAAGAGTTCGTTGAATATCTGGCCCAATCCAGTGCTTTGAAGCTGGATACGCTGCACACCTTAGCCCGGCAAATCTACAACCGGCAGCAGAAAGGCACAGCAGTGCGGGAACTTGAAGACAGCTATACGCTTGGCCAGCTTGAGCAGCTGCCGCTTGAGCAGCTAGAGCTTATGGACGCCCACCAGCGTGGCAAAGATTCAGTCACCAGGTTTAAGCCCGAACTGCACACCCGTGCCGCACTATGTGTATATGCCGACGAACTGGAACGGATGGCAGCGGTATCGCCGTCACAGCGTCACCGCGATAACTGCACCTTTATGCTTGGTCTGGTGCGGGTGCTCGGCATCTATATCGCCCAACGTGAATGCCCAGTAGATGGTGGCCACAAGGTCTTTCTGCCGCAAAAGGGGCTTGAATGGCAGCCGCTGACCTACATGAACTGGCAGCAGCCGTGGGGCAAGCCCAGCCGGCAGCTTATAGACGCTGACCACAGCTTGCTGATCGAGAGCATCACCGACCACTGCTACCACACACTAGCGGGTGCAGACATTCCCAAGGGTTTGCTACGTGCTCGCCTGCTGAAGCGGCTTGATGTGGCCACACTGGTGCCAACGGTGCTTGTACCAGATGAACAGCGGTTCAAAAAGTTGGGCACATGGCCTGATTACATCGCTGCTCTGTACGCAGATGCCGAGCAGGTTTGGCAGCCATTGCTTGCACTATCCCTGTGTACCGCTGATCAGGTTGAAGCAGCCCGAACCGGCTTACTTGATTGCCTACATGCAGCCATCGAAAAGGGCCGTCGAGACTACTTGGCACAGCCCCGTTTCAAGCGGGTGTATCGTGACCGCTATTACAGCCAGTGGGGCTTTAAAGGGTACCCGGCACACCTTGATTTCCCAACCGTGATAGCAGAGCCGTTACCGCTGGCGGTATAGGCGTCAGCAAATCTGCTGATACCCCTGTAAGAACGCTCCCGGAAAGTCGGGAGCTAATGGGCTGAGTTTTCAGCCGATTACCCGATGGATCAGCATTGATCCACAGGCCGATTGGGCAAGGTGTACGCAGCCCAGGGCGATCTTCGACATCACTTTCCGTCAGTTTTGAAGGAAAGTAGCAGCCGCCAGATAACTAATGGAAAACTAACGCCATATCTAATCCCGTTGGCCACCATTTCGAGCCTGCTGGACGTCGCTACACCGCTACAGCCCAGTGTTTACGGGGACTTGCACTACAGGGGGCTTAGCCAAGTCCTGCATATCCGCTTATTCCACAAGATTTATATGGAAATACAACTTGTCTAGCCCATCAGCCCGCCTATGTGCGGGCTTTTTCGTGTGTGTTGAAAGGTAGCCTGTTTAACGGGGACAGTCGGGGGGCATCTACCATTTGGGTATAGTTATCCGAGATGGCGATAAAAAGCGGCCCAAGGCTATCAATCACCAGTTGATTGCTAGCCAAACGATAGGTTATCATTTGTCTATCAATTATCATGACAAAGGATAAATCATGATCAAGGCCCATCTTTACCTTCGTGCTTCGACTAATGATCAGGACGCAGAACGAGCGAAACAGTCTTTGCTGGACTTCGCCCTGGGTAAGGGCCTGAATGTGGCAGCTGTATATGCCGAGAACATCAGTGGAACGAAATTGGAACGCCCTGAGCTGTCCCGCCTGCTAGCTTCAGCTACGGCTGGTGATGTGTTGCTGGTGGAATCAGTGGACCGCCTGTCACGCCTTTCTCAAGCTGACTGGAAGCAGTTGAAGCACATCATTGAGTCCAAGGGCCTGCGTCTGGTGGTGCAAGACCTTGAAACCACGCACCAACTTGCCGACCAAACTATTGCTGGTCAGATCATGGATGTGATCAACGGCATGCTGATTGATCTGATGGCCACCATGGCCCGCCTTGATCAAGAAAAGCGGGTAGAGCGGATTAAGCAGGGCCTCGACATCAAGCGTGCCCGTGGTGAAAAGGTTGGTGGCAAAGGCCGTAACCAGAAGAAGTGGGATCAGGTGGCAAGCCTGCTTAAGCGGAATGGAAACACGATGGAAGAGATTGCCAAGCTGGCTGATGTCGGTATTGCCACTGTGTACCGGATCAAGAAAGAAATGGCGCTACAGGTGCCGTAATCGCCTACGCTGCGGTATCTGCCCACAGCGAGTACCCCTACATGGAAGACCGGGACGCGGCAATAGCGGACGCACTTGAGAGCCTGCATATAAACCAGACTGCCTTGAGGGCAGCCCTCGAAGAAGTAAGCACATGGATCAGGCAGCGTGGGTCTGTAAATGCCCACGAAAACACCATGACCTGCCTACAGGCACTTGATGCCAACGCTGACGCCATCACTTCAGCGATAGAACGCCTTCGCTCATAGCCGCCTTCGGGCGGCTTTTTGCTGCCTTGGATATTCTGAAATCGTACTGTGCGGCTCGCTGCGGGCCAGCCAGAAGCATTAAGCACCGACCTACTGATGGTCTAGATTTGGGCCACCCACCTGATATTCCCGCCTCGGTTCATAGCCGATATTCGACTGTTGGCGTAGGTCCGTTTAAAAAATTTTGGGGGCTGCCGAGTGACGTAGTTTCATGACCTTTTCAGTTTGCCGCCAAACCATTGCCAACCAATGCCATCTTGTTCCTGTTCGCGGATGGCGACTGCGGCAGTGATTAGCCCCTGCTCGACCTGTCGGTCGTAGATATCAGGATCAAGTGGTTGGGTGGTGGCATGGTCGTCTTCGTACAGGATACCGAATAGCATTTGTTGCAGGTCGTCACTCACTGCTTCGTCAGACTTGTCCAGCACCCTGCATTGGAACCGGTTCGGATTGTCGCGTTTGAACTGCACCTGAATGCCCAATCGTTTTAGCAGGCTGTTAGCAGCAGCTCTTCTTTCGTAGCTCACGAGGTCCAGCTGCTTGAGATAGTCTTTTTTATTAATCACGCGATGCGATGCTAGCTGCCCCCTGAGTTCGTCCCTTGTGGCAAGGCACTGGGCATATTCGCTTTCCAATTCTTGTATCCGCTTGGCGCCAGCAATCGTCGCGACAGCCGTGTAAACCTCAGTGGCCTGTTGCAGCTTATCGGCCACAACTCCGAAGTGGCCTTCTGCAATCTCAAGGCTCTTGCGAATCTCTGCGCTTTTGCCGTTGATCAGCGACATGCTGTCTACGTTGGTTAGGATTTCCTTGAAGACGGCTTCAGTCTGTTCGATTCGGATGCTGCCGTTACAGCACTGACCTTTCTTAGCTGAGTAGCATTGCAGGTATGTATAGCCCTTGGGTGGTCGGCCCTTGTTGATCAAGTGCATGGCATCTCCGCAGAGCTGGCACTTGGCAATGCCCTGCCAGATGTTGAAGTTCTTCGACTGCTTGGTAGAGCCGCTGGTTTGACGTTGTGCCCGTGCGGCCTTAGCTTGCAGGAATACATCTGGGCTGATGATTTCCGGGTAGTAGCCTTGGATGGGGTCACCGTCGTTTTGCCGGATGCGGTCAACTAAGTGCGTGGGCTGGTATTCACCTAGTAACGCTCGGTTATGCAGGATCTTCTGTACGGAGCTGGTGCCCCATAGTCCGCTCTTGTTCCTTGGCTTTTCCTTTGTCGAACGCGTGCTACCAAAGACGGGAACACCTTCTTCGTTCAAGCGACGTGAGATGACCGCTTGGCCATAACCTGCGATTGTCATATCAAAGATGCGGCGGACGACCTGAACGCGTTCTTCCACTTCAACGTAGGCGCCGTCCATCAGCTTCAACCAGTATGGGCAGGCTGCACCAAGGGGAACTTTCTTGTCACTGCGGGCAAGGCCACGCTTCTCGCGCCAAGCAGCTGCCACACGAATGCCCTTCGTGCTTGATTCCTCGTGGGCACGTGACATCGAAATTACCGATATGATTAGGTCGGTTAGGTTGTAGTTTTCCGTGTAAAGGTGATTGTCGATACTCGTACGGATGCGTATGCCTTTCTTCAACAGGTCAAGAAAGCGGGGCAGGGCGTCTTTCACTTCTTCGCGGCTGAGCCGGTCGAGACTTTCCACTAGCAAGTAGCTTCCAGGCGCAATCCTCCCCTCATCGACGTAGCTCAGGAATCGGCCGAAATCGCCGGTATCGTTCAGATGCTTGGCCTTGTAAGCACTTCTCCCGTTGTCGAAGAAACGGTATTCCTTGGTATCGGCTAGCTCCAAGCCGTTGGCTGCGCAGTATTCTTCTGCGGCTGCTCGCTGGCGCCGGTAGCTATCCCCCTTGCCTTGCTCGGGGGTGCTGAAACGAGCGTAGCTATAGGCTTTCGGCTTCATCGGTCGGGTTCCTGTGCTGTTGGTGCATTATCCCACAACCTGAGCAGGTTGTGCGCCCCGGCCGCAGCCAGCAGCAAGGCGCGCTTGGCTGCCAGTTGGCCCTGCACTTCGCTCAAATCCGGGTAGGGGCGTTGCTGCAGGATCAGGCCGTTGGCAGCGTAGGGCGGCAGCGGCACCTGGCCGTTCAGGTGGGCGACCAACTCCAGCAGGTGGCCCACCGCATACACCACCAACCCGCCCGCCAGGCTGGCTTCCTCGGCGTTTTCCCGCGGTACCACCAGCGCCCGGCCTGCTTCGCGTGCCGCCAGTGCCGCAGGTAGCACGCCCTGCACCGGGCGCAGTTTCCCCGACAGCGCCAGTTCGCCCAGGCATTCCATATCGGTCAGGGTGGCAATCGGCACCTGGCCGTCGGCGGCGAGGATGCCCAGGGCGATGGCCAGGTCATATCGGCCGCCATCCTTGGGCAGGTCGGCGGGGGCGAGGTTCTGGGTAATGCGCCGCTGTGGGTACTTCAGCCCGGAGTTGACGATGGCGCTGCGCACCCGGTCCTTGCTTTCCTTGACCGTGGTTTCCGGCAGGCCGACCAGGGTGAGATGAGGCAGGCCGTTGGCCAGGTGGGTTTCGACGCTGACCGCCGGTGCCTGCACGCCAACCTGGGCGCGGCTGTGGACGAGGGCTAGGGACATGAACACTCCGTTGTTGCTGGAAAATGCCGCTTCCTGCGGCTGGGCAAAGAATAGCCAGTGCTGCCAACGCCGGCGCAACAAGTGTGCGTCGTGGTTTTTCAGGGCAGGGGTTTTCCCTGCGTTTTCATGCGGTTCGGCAAAAATGGATCCAATAGGCTTTGCGCAGTCGTCAGGTATGACTTAGTGTTGTTGGGCAACCGCAGTTGCCATGGGATGGCACTGCGTCTTCTTTCAAATGGACTTGAGGTATTGCACCGTGCAAATGCTCACCCGCACGCACCAGGTAATGCGCGAACTGGTGCAGGCCAGTGCATTCGTTGAACTCAACCGCTTTTTCGACAGGCTTGAGGCTCAGTGGCGTCAGGCCCCGCCCGGCGAGTTCCCGGCCTACTTGGCGGCCATTGAAGGGCACATGCTGCTCGACCAGGAAAACCAGAGTGACAGGGCCCTGAGCCAAGTGCTCAGAGCCTGGATCGACGCGTGCCCCAGGGCTTACCACCCACAGGTGGTAATGGGTATGCACTGCTTCCACCGGGCCTGCCAGGTGCAGGTTGATGGCCAGCGCAACGCTGCACGCTTGCTGGCTGTCGCGCAAATTTGTGAATCCGCCACCGCGCACCTTTTGCGTGCAATGGACCGCTCTGCGCACCCCGTGGCAGCGGCCATTGGCATGCTGCGCATCAGTGCGCAGTTCCATGAGCCTGGTTGGTTGCTGCAACTGTTTCAGGGGGAGCCTGCACGCTTCAGGCCCAGTGCCCATGCCGATGTAGAGGTACAGGAAGCTGCAGCGCCGTTGCTGGTGAGGCATGGGCTGTTGCCCTTGGCCGAGCTGCCACAGGCGCTGCCGCGCTACCTGGGCAAGCGGGTCGACCATGAAAACGAGGACCCTCGCTATTACTGGCTGCGCCATGCGCTGATCGCCCGCCCCGGCTGCTTCGAAGCGATCCAGGCCCTTGCTGTGTACCTGCTGCCCCGCTGGGGCGGCAGCCTCGATGCGTTCGAGCTGTTGATCAGTGGCCCGTTGTGCGCAACCTGGGACGAGCGTTTGCGTAATGCGCTGCACTGGATGGCCGTCGAAGGCCGGCTGATGCTGCCACAGGCTGATCCGTTGCAGGCCGTCGCCGACTGGCAGCACGTGTTCGAAGACTGGTCACAACGCCCGTTGAGGCCCAGGGAACGTGCTGTCGTTCTGGCATGGCGGGGGGCACTGCGCAGCAGGGTATCGGGCGACCATGCTGGCGCTATGCGCGACTTTGCCGCGAGCTTGGCGTGCAATGCCGATCTCGGCGCCATCCGCGCCATGGGCGTGCCGTTTCGCTGTTTGGCCGAGCTGATACTGCGCAATGGCATGGCAGATGAGAGGCAACTGTTACACAGCGCCATTGAGCGCCTGTGTGACGGCCGTTCACATGCTGCTGCCTGTGCATTACGCGCTGTCGGGCACCGTTTCGGGCTGTGGGCGCTGCCACGCTCGGCCGAGCAGGCAAGGCTATGGTTGCAACGGGCGGTGAGTCGCCAGTTCGCGGGCCAGGCACCGGGGTTCGAAGTGCTTGAAGTGGCGCGATTGCTGTGGGCAGCCAACCGGCATGAAGTGGCCTGCTATCTGTATGAACGCTGCGCCGAACTGAACCTGCCGGGTGCTGCCCTGGCCTTGTATGAGCTGCACCATGGCGGCATGGCCAACACCCCGGCGCATTACCTGGATGACGAGGCAGCCGGCTACTGGCTGCAGCGTGCGGTGGAGGCGGGCAGCAGGCAGGCCAAGTACAACCTGGCCTGCCTGCGCATGGACGGCGATGAGGATCTGAACGAGCGCAGTGCCATGCTGGCGGTCAGGCGCCTGCTTGTCGACGCGCTGGGCAACGGGCAGACCAACGCGTGTGCGCGGTTGCACCTGGGGATTTTGTTACGCCGGTTTGGTGAGGCGCAGGAGCGAAGTGAGGCGGTTGCTTACCTGCTGAGCCTGGTCGAGCACCCGGACCCGTGGCTTGCAGGGCGTGCCAGCGCCGAACTGGGGCTGGCCTGGATGCAGGGGCGTGGCACCCGCAAGCAAAGCCGCTTTGCCGCCATCCAATGGGTCAACCGAGCGGCCAGCTTGCAACCAAGGGATTCGGCCATTGGTGATATCCAGGCCCAGATCCTCAATTCGCACAGCCGGGTGAAGACGTTGTTTACTCAGTGCGGGGCGGCATTGTTCCGCGGCACACTGCATGCAAGTGAACTACCACCGAAACAGGCCTTTACCCAAGCCGAGTCGTTGCGGGTTAAGCCTGCATCGGACGGGCTCAGGCGCGCACATAAACCCAGGCTGTCAGGCCCGATGCAAGGGTGACGGCGACGCGCTTGTAGTCGGCAACTTCATAGCGGTCCGCCGCTGCCAGTTCGTCTTCGCTGATCTGGAAGACCATGCCGGCCACGCTGTCGTTGGCCTGGCTGCTGGGGGAAACGATGGGGTGATGAGACTTGCCGCTGGTCGCCAGTACGCCCGGGTCGGTGATCTCGACCCAGTCCAGGCGGTAGCCCGGCATACGGTCGGCCTGGCCGTTCAGCTCACGGCCAAAGTTGGCTAACTGCACGGCTTTATCCTGCAAGGTGCCGTAGGAAAACAACAGTACCGGGTATGCGCTGGAGGGCTGCATTCATTCATCCTGTGAAGTTGGGTTCAGCCGGGCTTCCAGCTCGGCTACCTGTTTTTCCAAGGCCTCGAGGCGTGCGCGGGTGCGCGCCAGTACAACCATCTGGCTGTCGAATTCATCGCGGCTGACCAGGTCCAGCTTGCTGAAGGCGCCTTGCATCAACACTTTGAACTGGCTTTCCAGTTCCGCACGGGGCTGGGCGGCATCGCTGCTGAACAGGCGCGAGGCCTGTTCGCTCAGGGCATCGAGAAGGGCTTTGGGCGGGAGCATGGGGCTGTCCACTGAAACTGAGAAATGGCCGCCAGTGTAGCACGCACAAACCTGGCGCCTGAGTGCACATTGGCCTTCCTAGGAGCGGGTTTACCCGCGAAGAAAACACCGCGGTGGATGGCACGGGCTTCGCCCGTGTTCGCGGGCAAGCCCGCTCCCACAGCGATCGCGCCAACTTTTAGAAATTGAGCAAGACAGTTGCTCCCACAATGAATGATCTGCGGTTTCTAATCCGTTGCACATTTTTCGCGCAGCTTGCCCCGCTGCTGTGCACCGAAATTGTGCATGTTTCCCATGCTGGCGACTGGCCAATCCCGACCAAATCACATAACGCGCTGTTTTTCGGCGCTTTGTCGGAACTGGCAAGGTTTCTGCAAAGACCTGTACGAGCCATGCACTGAAGCAGTTCCTTGTGACCAGGCAGTGCGCACGCGGAGCCGGATGCCGACGACGCGTTACAAAGCCAACCGCTGCGCTTAGACTTGAGACGGGTTTGTTTTCCTGGGGCAAGTCCACCAAATCGGGAGAGAGTTTCATGAAGCTAGTCACAGCCATCATCAAGCCGTTCAAGCTGGACGACGTGCGCGAGTCGCTGTCGGAAATCGGCGTGCAGGGCATCACCGTCACCGAAGTCAAAGGTTTCGGTCGGCAGAAGGGCCACACCGAGCTGTATCGCGGTGCTGAATATGTGGTCGATTTCCTGCCCAAGGTGAAGATCGATGTCGCCATCGATGACAAAGACCTTGATCGGGTAATCGAAGCCATCACCAAGGCAGCCAACACCGGCAAGATCGGTGACGGCAAGATTTTCGTGGTGAATCTGGAGCAGGCGATCCGCATCCGTACCGGCGAAACCGATACCGACGCGATCTAAGCAGCAAAAAAGCCTCACCAAACCCAACGCCCCAGGAGAAAACAACATGACTCTGCGTAAGATCGCAGGGCTAGGAGCCCTATTGTCCCTCGTAATGCCTGGGCTTGCCCTGGCAGAGGAAGCTGCCCCAGCGCTTAATTCCGGCGACACCGCCTGGATGCTGACCGCAACGGCGCTGGTGCTGTTCATGACCATTCCGGGCCTGGCCCTGTTCTATGGCGGCATGGTGCGATCCAAGAACGTGCTGTCGGTGATGATGCAATGCTTTGCAATCACCGGCTTGATGAGCATTCTCTGGGTCGTCTACGGCTACAGCATGGCCTTCGATACCGCCGGTATGGAAAAGGGCGTGCTCAACTTCAACTCCTTCGTTGGCGGCTTCTCCAAGGCCTTCCTCAGCGGCGTCACGCCCGACAGCCTGACCTCGGCCACCGCGCTGTTCCCTGAAGCGGTGTTCATCACCTTCCAGATGACGTTCGCCATCATCACCCCGGCGTTGATCGTCGGTGCCTTTGCCGAGCGCATGAAGTTCTCGGCGATGCTCGTATTCATGGGTATCTGGTTCACCCTGGTGTATGCGCCGATCGCCCACATGGTGTGGAGCGGTGACGGTGCCCTGATGTGGGACTGGGGCGTACTGGACTTCGCCGGCGGCACCGTGGTGCACATCAACGCCGGTATCGCAGGCCTGGTCTGCTGCCTGGTACTGGGCAAGCGCAAGGGCTACCCGACCACGCCGATGGCCCCGCACAACCTCGGCTATACCCTGATGGGTGCAGCGATGCTGTGGATCGGCTGGTTCGGTTTCAACGCAGGCTCTGCTGCTGCCGCCAACGGTACTGCCGGCATGGCCATGCTGGTCACTCAGATCGCTACCGCCGCCGCCGCGCTGGGCTGGATGTTCGCCGAGTGGGTCGGTCACGGTAAGCCAAGTGCTCTGGGCATCGCTTCGGGCGTGGTTGCTGGCCTGGTCGCCATCACCCCGGCTGCGGGCACCGTCGGGCCGATTGGCGCGCTGATCATCGGCCTGGTTTCGGGTGTGCTCTGCTACTTCTGCGCCACCACGCTCAAGCGCAAACTCGGCTATGACGATTCGCTGGATGCCTTCGGCGTGCACGGTGTTGGCGGCATCATCGGCGCCATCCTCACGGGTGTATTCGCGGCTCCGGCGCTGGGCGGCTTCGGTACCGTCACCGACATCGGCATGCAAGTCTGGATCCAGGCCAAAGGTGTGATTTTCACCGTGGTCTACACCGCCATCGTCACCTACGTGATTCTCAAGGTGCTGGATGTGGTGATGGGCCTGCGGGTCAACGAAGAAGAAGAGTCGGTCGGCCTCGACCTGGCTCAGCACAACGAGCGCGGCTACAACCTGTAACTGCGACGCGGTAAAAACTTGCCCGGCTTGCCGGGCATTTTTTTGCCAGTTTTTCAGCATTTCCCGCACGGCAAACGGTTTATTCGACACGTTCGTGACGTAGGTAAAAAACTTACAAGCCGCAGGGCGTTTATGGTGCTTTGCTTTTTCCACGGGCGCGCTAGAATGCGCGCCGAAGGGTGTTTGACGAGTAGTCCGCACACTTCGCCAGCCTTTGCTAGGCTTGCCAATAGCGTGTGGCCAGCAGGGGCTAATGGATTTGTCAGGTCCTGCCAGGAGCAGGGCCTGCTGGGTGCCGCCTCCCATCAGGAGTGCCGACCCAAGGGCAGTGGCCTAACCCACGGCCAGTTGAATTTTCACTGGTGGCTGCCGGTCTACGGCTGCACTGGTCTATAACCAACCTGCTTTTCGCAAGTCATGAGGTAGAACATGAGCGACGACGATCTGGAAAATGATGACCTCGAAGTAGGCGACGAAGACGAGGGTGATGAGGTCCTTGAAGGGGCGGCTGACGACGGCGTGGAAGACGCTGGCGATGACGACAGCAGCCCGGCACCCGTTGCCAAGGGCAAATCCAAGGCAGCAGTCTCGGTAGACGAGATGCCGAGCATGGAAGCCAAGCAGAAAGAGCGTGATGCACTGGCCAAGGCGATGGAAGAATTCCTTTCTCGCGGTGGCAAGGTGCAGGAAGTCGAGGCCAACGTGGTCGCTGACCCGCCCAAGAAGCCAGACAACAAGTACGGCAGCCGCCCTATCTGAGTGGCTGATCGCAAAAAAGCCCGCCGTCGCTGCGGGCTTTTTTGTGGGCGTCAGGAAATAAGAGAAATTTCCCACAAGTATAAAGGATGTATCTGATAGATCTTCTTTGCGATGCCAGGCAAGCATCACGCTTCAAGCCTGGAGGACTTATGGACAAATTGGTTCGTCGTCGCGAGCTTCGCAAGGAAGACTTGCCTAAGGTGGAAGACCCTTTCTTTGCTGAGGGGAGAGTAAAGCGTGCGCTCAGAGGCTGGGAGTGCTTGCACGGTAAGACAGAGTTCCTGAGAGATTGCGGCTTCACGCTCGGGCAAGTGCTCTCTGAGCCAGATCTGGAAAGGGCAGTAAAAGAGATCAGAGACGGCAGGTGGCTGTTTTTGACCAACGATCCAACTAGGCCTATGAGGCTCGATGATCACTTCGGCGCGGCGCAATGCTTCCCTATGCCTGCGCAGAGTAATAGGCTGGCTGAAAACGAAAAAGGTCCCGGTAAGTGGCGCACCATCGACATCGATTATGACGGATTGAAAAATACATTTTCCATGCTGCAGAACCGCCTTGGCTCGCTAGGTGACGAGGGTCGTATTTTCGGTTCGGAAGGCAAGGATTATGACAACACTTCGCGCGTCGTGACCCAGCAGTGGGTTCCCCTTGATAGTCACGAAGATCACTTGGTATCGCGATCTGTCATTCATCGCTATGGTGAGCTACGGGCTATCACCCAGCGGTACTTAGAGGGAGAGGACAAGTGGCAGATCAGTGGAAAGTCTTGGCACTGGCAACCGGTCCTTCCTTTTGAAACCTATGAACACCGAGAAAAAAAATGATGCCCGCCGGACGAAAAGTAGAGGGGTGGGTAATGCGGTTTTGGGGAGGGCTGGATGCCCTTTATCTATTGCTCTACGTCGTAGGAAGTATTCGGCGTGGGCATTTCCCGGTAGTTACGGACCTGCAGAACACGCTGAGCATTTGGAGCGAGCAAGGCTTGCTCACTGTGGTACTTATGGTGATCAACCTCGTTATGCAGGCGTCGATCATTTTCAGCGCGGCGCTTTTGCTGGGCGCTCGAAAGGCGGGTATTTATGTTGGGTTAGCGCAAATACTTTGGCGGCTGCTGTTCGCTGTTCCGTCGTTTTCGGTGCTGTTGGTATGGGCTAGCTTGGTACCTGACTACAATCCGTGGCTGATGCTCGGTTTGATTGTTATTTCAGAGTTCATCAAAGGCGGCATATTGATGTGGTTGCTGCGTCGTCAAAACATGCAGCGCAGGTTTGCTGGCGGCTAAGCAAAGTAGCACGCCGTCGCTGCGGCCCCCGTCAGCGCCAGCGCGCGAGCACGTCGGGCAGCTGCGACAGGCGCTGGATTTCGGCATCCGGCGCCTGATCGCCAGTCCAGGCCTTGCCCTGCGGGTTGAACCACACCGCGCGCAAACCGGCGCGCTGGGCACCGGCAATATCATCGCCAGGGTGATCGCCAATATGAACCGCCGCACCCGCGTCCACCTCGCCGCGGCGCAACGCTTCAAGGAATGGTGCGGGGTCTGGCTTGCCAATGCCCAGGTCCTCGGCGCACAGGGCAAAGCGGAAGTAATCGGCCAGCCCCAGCCGGCTGACGTCGGCATTGCCGTTGGTGACCACCCCCAGGATGTATTGATGGCGCAAGATCTCAAGCACCGGTTGTACCTCTGGGAAGATCTCCACCTGGTGGCGCGCATGCAGGAACACTTCGAAGCCTTCGTTGGCCAGCGCCTGTGCGTGCTGCTCGCTGTAGCCGACCTCTTCCAGGGCATGGAACAGCACGCGCCTGCGCAGGGCGCTGATGCGGTGCTTGAGGCCGGGCTCTGCTTGCACCAGGCGCTCGCGGATGGCGAACAGGTGTTCCACCGGCACGCTACCGAGGGTTGGTGCGTTGGCTTCGAGCCAGTCGCGCAGCACGACTTCCGCGGTGGCAATCACCGGCGCGGTGTCCCACAGGGTATCGTCGAGGTCGAAGGTGATCAGCTTGATGCTCATGAGTCTGTGCCTTTGCTGCGTTTGGCCCGAGGGTGGGCGCTGTCGTACACCGCGGCCAGGTGCTGGAAGTCCAGGTGGGTGTAGATTTGCGTCGTGCTGATGTCGGCATGGCCGAGCATCTCCTGCACCGCGCGCAGGTCCTGGGATGATTCCAGCACATGGCTGGCGAAGGAATGGCGAAGCATGTGCGGGTGCAGGTGTTGGCCCAGCTCACGCTCACCGGCAACCTTTACCCGCAGCCTCACTGCCCGGGGGCTGATGCGATTGCCCTGGCGGGTAATGAACACTGCCCGGTCGCGTGGGTTGCCGATGCCGCGCAAACGGTACCAGGCCTGCAACGCCTCGCGAGCCTTGCGACCCACCGGCAGTACGCGGGCTTTTCCACCCTTGCCCAGTACCTGCACCAGGCCGGCGGCGAGGTCGAGGTGATCAAGATCGAGGTTGGTCAGTTCCGATAGGCGTAGGCCCGAGGAATAGAACAGTTCGAGGATCGCCTGGTCACGCCGGGCGATGAAGTCGTCGTCGACGCCACCATCGAGCAGCTGCAGTGCGCGGTCGGTATCCAGTACCTTGGGCAGCCGCCGCTCACCTTTGGGCGCGCTCAGGCCGTTGGCCGGGTCGTGCTGGCACAGGCCTTCGCGGTTGAGGTAGCGGTACAGGCCGCGCACTGCCGACAGTAGGCGTGCCAGGCTGCGCGGAGATTGGCCATGGTGGTGCAAGCGGGCGATCAGCTGGCGCAGCTGCTGGATTTGCAGCGCCTGCCAATCGGCAATGCCGTGTTCTGCGCAGTAGGCGATGACTTTTTCCAGGTCGCGACGGTAGCCCTGCGAGGTGTGCTCCGACACCTGGCGCTCGTTGCGCAGGTGTGCGCAATAAGCCTCCAGCTGGCGTTTCATCAGCGTACCGGGCGCAGGGTCTGGGTAACGCGTGGCACAACGCGGCCGAGCACCTCGGCGATATAGCCGAGGAAAAGGGTACCGACGCTGCTTTTGTAGTGTTGCGGGTCGCGGCTGCCGATGGCCAGAACCCCATGCAGCCCTTGGTACTCAAGAGCTGCCACGGCGCTGGAGCCTACTTCCCGGCGCTGTTCTTCACCGAACAGGAACGCCAGCTCGTGCTCGCGCAGGTTGCCACTGACGGTCTTGCCACCGCCCAGCAGGGCACCGATGGCTTGCTGCGCCTCGGCATTGCTGACCCAGCGCCCGACCGGCGCGACGTTGTCGCCGAACAGGATCAGGCTGACGAAGGGCACCTGGAATTCCTGGCGCAGGCTGTCTTCGACCGCCATTACCACTTCTTCCAGGCTGCCGGCATCGAGCAGGTCAAGGATCAGCCGGCGGGTCTTGTCGAACAGCCGGTCGTTGTCGCGGGCCACGTCCATCAGTTGCGACAGGCGATGGCGCATTTCGATGTTGCGGTCACGCAGCAGCTTGAGCTGGCGTTCCACCAGCGACACGCTGTCTCCTCGCTGATGCGGGATGTGCTGTTCGATCAGCAGCTCGTCGTGCTCGGCGAAGAAGGTGGGGTGGGCGCGCAGGTAGGCGACCACCGCTTCGGCATCGAGCTCGGCGGACTGCTTGGGTACAACCTTGGGCTGATCGGTCATGGCGGTTACTCGTTTAGAGACGAACCTGTCCTTCATAGACGCGTACGGCCGGGCCAGTCATCATCACGGGCTTGCCGGGGCCGGCCCATTCGATGTGCAGGCGGCCACCGGGCAGGTCGAGGGACACCGGGGAGTCCATCCAGCCCTGGCTGATCGCCGCCACGGCCGCGGCGCAGGCGCCGGTGCCGCAAGCCTGGGTTTCGCCGGCGCCGCGTTCCCACACGCGCAGGTTGGCGCGGTGGCGGTCGATGACTTGAATGAAGCCGGCATTCACCCGCTGTGGGAAGCGTGGGTGGTTTTCGATCTTCGGGCCCAGCTCGTGCACGGGGGCAGTATGCACGTCGTCGACACGCAGCACGGCGTGCGGGTTACCCATGGACACGGCGGCTATGGAATGCAGCTGGCCGTCGACCTCCAGTGGGTAGCTCAGCGCCTGCGCGTCAGCAACGAAGGGGATTTCGGCAGGGATGAAGCGGGGTGGGCCCATGTCGACACTCACCTGGCCGTCGTTCTGCACGTCCAGCACGATGATGCCGCTCTTGGTTTCCACGCGGATGCGCTTTTTCGCGGTCAGGCGCTTGTCCAGCACGAAGCGGGCAAAGCAGCGCGCACCGTTGCCGCATTGCTCGACCTCGGAGCCGTCGGCGTTGAAGATGCGGTAGCGGAAGTCCACTTCCGGGTTGTTCGGCGCCTCGACGATCAGCAACTGGTCGAAGCCGACACCGGTATGGCGATCACCCCATTGCTTGGCGTGCTTGGGCTGGATGTGCGCGTGCTGGCTGACCAGGTCCAGGACCATGAAGTCGTTGCCCAGCCCATGCATCTTGGTAAAACGCAGCAGCATGGGCTTACTCCGGCAGCAGGCTTTCGCCAGCATACAGTTCGGCGACGGTCTCGCGGCGGCGTACTTCGAACGCCTGGTCGCCGTCGACCAGGATTTCAGCGCAACGGCCGCGGGTGTTGTAGTTGGAACTCATGACAAAACCATAGGCGCCCGCGGACTCTACGGCCAGCAGGTCACCTTCGGCCAGGTTGAGGACGCGGTCCTTGCCGAGGAAGTCGCCAGTCTCGCAGATAGGGCCGACCAGGTCGTAGGCACGGCCTTCGCCTGCACGTGGCTTGACCGCGCTGACACCCATCCAGGCCTGGTAGAGGGCCGGGCGGATCAGGTCGTTCATCGCTGCATCGATGATGGCGAAGTCCTTGTGTTCGGTGTGCTTGAGGTATTCCACGCGGGTCAGCAGCACGCCAGCGTTGGCGACGATGTAGCGGCCTGGTTCGAACACCAGGGCCAGGTCGCGCTCGCCCACGCGCTCGCGGATGGCCTTGATGTAGTCGGCCACCCGTGGTGGCTGTTCGTCGCGGTAGCGCACGCCGACACCGCCACCCAGGTCCAGGTGGCGCAGGTGTATGCCGCACTCGGCCAGGCGGTCGACCAGCACCAGCAGGCGGTCGAGGGCGTCGAGGAATGGCTCGACGGTGGTCAGCTGCGAGCCGATGTGGCAGTCGACACCGACCACTTCCAGGTTCGGTAGCTGTGCGGCGCGTACGTAGATGGCCTCGGCATCGGCAATGGCGATGCCGAATTTGTTTTCTTTGAGGCCGGTGGAGATGTACGGGTGGGTACCGGCATCGACGTCCGGGTTGACCCGCAGCGACACCGGGGCAACCTTGCCCATTTCGGCGGCGACTACTTGCAGGCGCTCCAGCTCGTCGGTGGATTCGACGTTGAAGCAGTGCACGCCAACTTCCAGGGCGCGGCGCATGTCTTCACGGGTTTTGCCGACACCGGAGAACACCACGCGGTCGGCATGCCCGCCAGCGGCCAGCACACGCTCCAGTTCACCACCGGAGACGATGTCGAAGCCTGCGCCCAGGCGCGCCAGCACGTTCAGCACGCCAAGGTTGGAGTTGGCCTTGACCGCGAAGCACACCAGGTGCTCGGTGCCTTGCAGGGCGTCTGCGTAGCTACGGTACTGGGCCTCGATGTGGGCGCGCGAGTACACGTAGGTGGGGGTGCCGTAACGTTCAGCAATGGCCGACAGGGCCACGCCTTCCGCGAACAGCTCACCGTCGCGGTAGTTGAAAGCGTTCATCTGGTTTCCTTACTGCGCTGGCGACTGCTCGGGCTCGGACTCGGACTGCAGCTCGGGCTGCTGTTCTTGTGCCGGGGCCGGCTTGGCTTTTGGCTGGTGCTGGTGCGACGTGTGCGCTTTGCCGTTATCGCCATCTTCAGGCAGATACAGCGGGCCTTTCTGGCCACAGGCCGAAACGAGGCAGGCAACAGCGACCAGCGCCGCGAAGGAGGAAATCAGGCGCTTCATGGGTGAAATCCTTAGAAAAATGCAGTATTGCGCCCGAGTATACCGAGCGACCGGCGGCTTGCCTATGCAAGGACCGGTCCGCCGGGCGGGCTATGCTTAGCCTCTGCGCAGCCCCCTGTAGGAGCGGGCTTGCCCGCGAAGAGGCCGGTGAAGGCAACGGCTAAACCTTTGCATTCGGCGGCAAGCGCCCGTATCTTGCCCGGCTTGCCTGTAACGCAGCCAATTTCGAGGTTCCTGCAATGAGTTTGAGTGAAGCGCGTTTCCATGATCTGGTCGACGCGACCCAACAGGCCCTGGAAGATCTGTTCGACGAGAGCGGTCTGGACCTGGACATGGAGAACTCCGCCGGTGTCCTGACCGTCAAGTTCGAGGGCGGTGCCCAGCTGATCTTCAGCCGTCAGGAGCCACTGCGCCAGCTGTGGCTTGCCGACCGCTCCGGTGGTTTCCACTTCGATTACGACGAAGACAGCGGCAAGTGGGTGTGCGAAAAGAGCGAAGAGTTGCTGGGGGAAATGCTCGAGCGTATCGTCTGGGAGCGGGCCGGCGAGAAGCTGGACTTCGACGAAATCTGACATGAGTAGCGCCCAGGCCCGGCCGCCCAAGCCGCTTTACAGCAACGTCAGCCCTGCAGTGCCGTCACCGTGCATCAGCGTATGCCGGCTGGACGAACAGCGGGTGTGCACCGGTTGCCATCGGCATGTCGAGCACATTCGCGAATGGCGCTCGGCCGATGACGAACGGCGCCGGCAGATCTGCCGCGAGGCCCAGGTCTTGCGCGATCAGGCTAAGGCACACTGAGCGCAGGGGCTTGAGTATTTGCCCGGCTGTGGTAGTGTCGGGTTCTGCGTCGGTGACGCCAAAGCCTTCTCAAACCCCGCCCTTGGGCGGGGTTTTGCTTTATTTGCACATTGAAAACTGCCTGTTCAAAGGAGTCTGACTGGATCATGAGCACCAAGCCTTCCCTCATCCTCACCCGATTGGACGTACAGCGTCTGGAGCGTCTGATCGACAGCCTCGACGAGAGTACGCCGGGTGTGCTCGCCCTGCAGGACGAGCTTGACCGCGCCGAGCAGGTGGTCGGTCACGAGGAAGTGCCGGCGGGCGTGGTGACCATGAACTCGCGGGTGCACTGCCGTGAGGAAGCCAGCGGCAAGGACTACCACCTGACACTGGTGTACCCCAAGGATGCCGGGCCGGAAGGCAAGGTCTCGATCCTGGCGCCGATTGGCTGCGCCTTGCTGGGGCTGTCGGTGGGCGAGCAGATCGATTGGCCGGCACCGGGGGGCAAGACCCTCAAGCTGAAGCTGCTGGAAGTGGAGTACCAGCCGGAAGCAGCGGGCGATTACGACCTGTAAGGGCCAGGGGGCCGCTGCGCGGCCCGATTGCAGCACAAGGCTGTTCCACAGCAGTCTTGTGCTGCGAGTTCAGGCGCCCTGCGCCAAAACCTGTTCCAGCCCCTCATTCAAAGCCTGCTCCAGCACCCGCTTGTAGCTCAGGTAGACCTGCGTTGCCCCCAGCCGGTCATCCAGCAGCTCGGACAAATCCAGGTCGGTGATATAGCACCGGTACCGCTCTGCGCCACGGCGCTGACCGATGATCTGCCGGGCCACCACCGCGTACAGCTGCTCACCATGTTCCAGTTCGGAAAACTCCTGCTGGTCGCAGTACAACGTCACATGCGCCACACCCGCTACACCGGCCTGGATAATCGCCTGTACCTCATAGTAAGGCTGGTCGCTGCCCTCGGCCGGGGCCAGGCGCGGCTCGATGCTGCGTGCCTTGCCTGGGCCGGTGGGCAACAGCTGCGCGAAGTGGATATCCAGCGAGGCGGGCCGCAGGCTATCGAGGGGCAGGCGTGCATCGCGGCGCATCACCACCGAGCGCAGAAAGCGTTGCAGTGGCAACAGCAGATGCGCTTCGTCATGCAGCGGCAGGCGTTGTTGCCACAATGCGTTGTATTCATCCAGCACATACACGTCGGCCCAGCCGCCCTGCAGGCGGTAGAACACCTGAATGCAGGCTGGCCGGCCTTGCTCCAGCACCAGGCGCAGGTCGTGATCCTGCAGGGCATTGGCATCCAGGTACAGCGGGCTGTAGGCACTGCGTTCTTCGCCCAGGTAGGCCAGCAGCGCCTCATGCTCGGCCAGGGTCGTCAGGCTGACATGCTCGGGCAAAAGCTCCAGCACATGGGTGTGTTGGGCCACTTGTAGCAGGTAGCGGTGGTGGAGCCCTTGGTCCCGCAGCAGCTGCACAGTGTCGAAAATTTCCTCTACGCGCTGGCCGATAGGCTGGGCGCGGCTTTGGCAGAAGCAGCGTACCCGCACCCGTGGCCGGTGGCCGCGTTGCGCCGGGCTGTTGAGGAAGTCGCGCAGGCAGCGCACCAGCGCGTGTTCGCCGTCATAGCGCTGGACCAGCACTTCGTTCCAGCTGTTGACGGTGACCTGGTCCAGGGTCAGCACCAGGTTTTCGCGCACGCCAGCGTAGCTCAACGCGTCGGTGCGCTCTGTGGTCATCAGCACGTTCAGGTCGCGGTGGTGGCGCAGCGGGTCGACGCCGACGTTGACCAGCAACAACACCTCATCGGCAACGCTGGGCTGCAAAAGGCGCACTTCGCTGACGGTCGGCAAGGGCAGGGGGATACTTTGCCGCAGACAGCCCAGCAGGTTGAACAGCTCGAACTCCCCGAGGTCGCTGGCCCCTGGATGCAGTGCCATGCGGGTGCTGCTGTCGATCACCCCGTTGCGATGGGCCCAGGTCAGCAGTTCGAGTAGCTCGCGGCAGCGCTTCATCGGGCTGAAGTGCTGTACCTCATGGGTGCTCAGGTTGCCGCTGTACAGCTCCCAGTGGTAGCTGCCCGGCTCCTTGCGGTTGGGTGCCTGGACCAGCGTCAGGGTGTCTTCGGCGAGGTCAGGGGCGATGCCGGGGTTAATCACTTCGACCTTGCCGGCGCGGCGCTCGAAGGCGGCGTACAGGCGCCGGCCCAGCACATTGAGGTCGCGCTGGTCGGCGCGGCTGCTGGCGTTCTGGGTGCGGGCGAACTGGCTGAGGAAGCGATAACTGAGGTTAAGCTCGGCCACCAGCTCACGCCGCTCGACGGCGACCTGCTGCACTTTCCATCGGCTGCGGCTGTCCAGCAGGGCCAACTGGCGCTGGTCCCAGCCCCATTCGTCGGCCAGGCGCTGCAGCAGCCGACGTTGCCAGCCATGGCTGCGGCCCTGGTCGCTGAGCTTCTTGTTCACCTTCAGGTACAGGCTACGTCTTACCAGCTCCAGGCGCGCGGTTTCGCCGCGTTGCAGCAGGTAACGTTCGATGCGCCGGTAGACCATCACATAGGGGTCCAGCTCGTCGAGGTCGAGCTGGTTGGCAAACACTGCCTGCTTGTAGTCCAGGCTCAGGCAGCGCACCGCAGGGTGTTCGCTGGCGTAGGCTTCGGTCAGCAGCAGTTTGAGCAGCGATTTGTAGGGCGAGTCGATGCCTTTGAACAATTGCCACAGGCCCGCGCCGACGAACTCACCGGGCGGGATGTGCGCCAGGTTGCCGAGGTCAAGGGCTTCCTGGCTGCGGATGAAGCGCTTGGACAGCAACGTCTGGGTGTAGCTGTAATAGTTGTGCTCCTCGTACACCGGTACCAGCCACCACAGCGGCGTGCGCCCGGCCAGCCACAGGGTGGTGCGGTAGAACTCGTCCAGCAGCAGGTAGTGCTGAGTGGTGCCGCAGTCGTCGGAGCCGAGCTGGCCATCGCGCTGACCCTGGGCGAAGCCCTGTGTGTCGATCAGGAAAAAGTGTGCTTCGGCGCCCAGGCTTGCCGCCCAGGCCTCCAGCAGCTGGCACTTGCGGCGCAGCTCACCCAGCAGCTGTTCGGGCAAGCCGGGTGCATGGCACACCCACAGGTCCATGTCGCTGTGCTCGGCCTGCGCCAGCGAGCCCAGGCTGCCCATCAGGAACAGGCCGTGAATCGGGCGTGGCGGGTTGCCATGCTGGGCCTTGTAGGTGAACGAGCGGGCCAGGCGTTGGGCATCTGCCACCAGTTCGGCGCTTGGCTCGTAAGCCGATACGCCCGCGGGGGTGCTGCCGGAGACGTAACCCGGCAATAGCGGGTGGTTCACGTGAAACAGCAGCGGCAGCAATGACAGTACCTGTTGCTGGCGCGTTGACAGGCCTTCCTTAGCCCGCTGCAGTCGGCCCTGGTTCAGATGCAGGAAGCGCGCACGCAATGTCGCCAGGACCTTGCGGTCGATGCCTTCGTCCAGGTCAGGGCGGATTTCGTGAGGGTGGTTCATTGCGCGCTCGGGCAGGCCATTGAAGCTGTGGCGAGTTTAGCCTGAGTGGCGGGGTCGGATAAGCGGTAATTGAAATTTTGGCGCCATTTTTCCAGCGCTGGCCTGCTCCAGCTTTCGCTGCGCTTCAGGCATGATGGGCGCATTGAGTTCATGTAGAGAGTGTCCAATGCGTGTATGGATCGATGCCGACGCCTGCCCCAAGGCGGCCAAGGATCTGATCGTCAAGTTCGCCCTCAAGCGCAAGTTCGAGGTGGTGATGGTGGCGGGGCAGGCGGTGGCCAAGCCGGCGTTCGCGATCGTGCGCCTGATCGTGGTGCCCAGCGGCATGGATGCGGCCGACGATTACATTGTGGAGCACGCCGTGCCGGGCGAGCTGGTGATCTGCAGTGACGTGCCGCTGGCCGACCGCCTGGTGAAAAAGGGCGTGGCCGCGCTGGACCCGCGTGGGCGCGAGTTCGACGAGCGCAACATGGGCGACCGCCTGGCGGCGCGCAACCTGTTCACCGAGCTGCGTGAGCAGGGCCAGGTGGGGGGCGGGCAGGCGGCTTATGGCGAACGTGAGAAACAGGCGTTTGCCAATGCACTGGACCGGATCATTGCCCGGCTCTCGAAAGGCTGAGCGCTGACACCGGTTCCTGTAGCGACAGCCCAGTTTGGCGCGGTGGATGGCACCGGCTCTGCCGGTGTTCGCGGGTAAACCCGCTCCTACAAGCGATCGCGCAGTTGCCCCACAGGCTATCGCGAAGTTGCCCCACAGGTACCGCGTGGCCTTGAAGCCTGCGCTGGACCTGTGGGAGCGGGCATGCCCGCGAAGAAGCCGACGCAGTAACTTACTCGTGCGTCAGCTCCAGCACTCGGTCCACCAGCTTGTAGATCCCGCCCGCCGCCTCGCTGATCGACTTGGCCTCCATGTACGCCGGGGTAGTCACGAGCTTGCGCTGGGTGTCTTCGACAATGTCGTGTACATCGCATTCTTCATGGGTGCCGCCCATCTTTTCGACAGCCGCCGCAGTGCCGGCATCGCGCCCGATGGTGCAGACCACGCCCGGCCCGTAGATCTTCGCCGCCAGCGCCGGCGAGATGCAGATCAGGCCAACGGGTTTGCAGGCGTCGGCAAAGGCTTCGGCCAAGGCCAGCACGTCTGGGTTCACGCTGCAGTTGGCGCCTTCCACGGCAAAGTTGGACAGATTTTTTGCTGCCCCGAAACCGCCCGGTACGATCAGCGCATCGAAGTCTTCGGCCTTGGCCTCACGGATATCCTTGACCTCGCCGCGGGCGATGCGCGCCGACTCCACCAGCACATTGCGCGATTCGGGCATTTCTTCGCCGGTCAGATGGTTGATTACATGCATCTGTGCGATGTTCGGCGCGAAGCACTGCACCTGCGCACCGCGCTGGTCGAGGCGCAGCAGCGTGATCACGCTTTCGTGGATTTCGGCGCCGTCATACACGCCACAGCCGGAAAGAATCACCGCTACTTTTTTTGTCATGCTCATTACTCCAGTGTCGAGGCGCTAAATGTCCTCTAGTTTGGCAGATGTCGCCATAGGGATTCCTGCGGGGGCGGC
Organism: Pseudomonas sp. 10(2024); assembly: GCF_045164175.1. NCBI lineage: Bacteria > Pseudomonadati > Pseudomonadota > Gammaproteobacteria > Pseudomonadales > Pseudomonadaceae > Pseudomonas > Pseudomonas sp. 10(2024). The sequence continues at coordinate 5,710,691 of NZ_CP174006.1, read as the reverse complement.
CTAATCTTGGTGGATAACGCCTGAGGTCGCGCCCATGGACCTGATACTGCTGGCCGTACCGTTCTTTTTTGTGCTGATAGCCGTCGAGCTGGTCGCCGACCGCGTGCGCGGCCAGCACAATTTCACCCTGGCCGACTCGATCAACAGCCTGAGTACCGGCGCACTGTCGACCAGTACCGATCTGCTGACCAAAGGCGTAGGGCTGGTCACCTATGCTCTGGCCTTCGAGCACCTGGCGCTGCTGCAATTGCCGGCGCAGGCAGGGTGGGTCTGGTTGCTGGCCTTTGTCCTGTACGACTTCTGTTACTACTGGCTGCACCGCCTGGGGCATGAGCGCAACGTGCTGTGGGCTGCGCACTCGGTGCATCACCAGAGCGAGGAGTACAACCTCACCACGGCACTGCGCCAGACCAGTAGCGGGTTCATCTTCTCGTGGCTGTTCTACCTGCCGCTGGCGCTGCTGGGCGTGCCGCCACTGGTGTTCATTACCGTGGCCTCGCTCAACCTGCTGTATCAGTTCTGGGTACATACCCGGCATATTCCCAAGCTTGGCTGGCTGGAGTGGGTGTTGATCACGCCGTCCAATCATCGCGTCCACCATGCGCAAAACCCTGCTTACTTGGATCGCAATTACGGTGGTGTGTTCATTCTCTGGGACCGTCTGTTCGGCACTTTCAAGGAGGAGGACCCGGCCGAGCCGGTGGTGTTCGGGGTGACCACGCCGCTGGCCAGCTGGAACCCGCTATGGGCCAACCTGCAGTTCTATGCCCAGCTCTGGCATGACGCCCGACGCACCACCAGCCTGTGGGACAAGCTGCGTATCTGGTTCATGCCTACCGGCTGGCGCCCGGCCGATGTGGCCGCACGCTACCCACAGGCCAAACAGGACCTGGCGCTGTTTCACAAGTTCGAGATTGCCCTGGGGCGCGGGCAACAAGCCTATGTGGCGGCGCAGTTCGTGGTTTATGTGGCCTTGGGCAGCTACCTGATGGACGTGGCTGACCGCGTGTCGGCCGCCGCGCTGGTGCTCGGCTGGTCACTGATGGCGTTCGGTTTGTTCGTGCTGGGCGCGTTGCTGGAGAACCGGCCCTGGTCTGCACGCCTGGAGTTGGCGCGGTTGTGTCTGAATGCGCCGGCATTGTACCTGGCCGGCGCCTTGGGCTTAGCGGTGGTCGCGCCGCTGGCCTGGCTTCTGCTCGTGGCCTACAGCCTGCTCAGCCTCTGGGGGCTGGGCCTGGCTCGCCGCCCTGCGCTCCGCGCGCAGAGTACGGAAGCGCCGGCGCAGCCACAGCAGGCCGCCCAGCGCCACCAGGCCGCCAAGCACCCATAGCTCGTAACGCTTGACGTTGCCCAGCAAGCCTTCGAGGATGGCGCCGAAGTGGTAGGCGGCGGCGCCCAGGGCCACTGCCCAGACGCCCGCGCCAATCCCGTTCAACAGCAGGTAACGGCGTGGCGGGTAACCCGACAGGCCGATGGCCACCGGCATGACCGTGCGCAAACCATAGACAAAGCGGAAGCTCAGCACCCAGATATCGGGGTGGCGGCGGATGTGGTCCAGCGCCCGGTCACCCATTGCCTGCCAGCGCGGCTTGCGCGCCAGGATCCTGCGCCCGTGGCGTCGGCCCATGAAGTACCACAACTGGTCGCCCGCGTAGCTGCCGAAGAAGGCCACCAGGCATACCAGATTGATATCCATGTAACCGCGGAACGCAAGGAATCCCGCAAGCACCAGAATGGTCTCGCCTTCAAAGAAGGTGCCTAGAAAAAGGGCGAAGTAGCCGAAATCCTGCAGGAATTGTTGAAGCATTTTCTGAGGTGCTGGCGAAATGAACGCGCAGCCTACCCCTTCGCGCGCGTTCGTGAAAGTGTCCAAATGTGTCTCGACGTGAACATTTCCAGCGCAGACAATGCCACAAGCCACTTGCCACGGCTTGCCCATGTGTGTAACACGGGCGTCATAATGAGCGCTTATCTTGCCGCTCAATAGATGATAGGGCGTTAACGTCCTCAGGAACGCCAGATGAATAATGAAGTGCTAAGCCCTGTCGCGATCAAGGATGCTCAGGAGCTCCCAGAAGAGATGCTGCAGACCCCGCCAGACCTGCCTCCGGTGGCCGAGCCTGTAGCGGAACAGGTGGTCGAGCCTGTGGCTCCGGTGCCCGCGCCGTCCCCGGCCATCGCCGTCCCTGGTCTGGACGACAGCAGCCTGTACATTCATCGCGAACTCTCGCAACTGCAGTTCAATATCCGGGTGCTGGAGCAGGCACTGGACGAGAACTACCCGCTGCTGGAACGCCTCAAGTTCCTGTTGATCTTCTCCAGCAACCTTGACGAGTTCTTTGAGATTCGAGTCGCCGGCCTGAAGAAGCAGATCAACTTCGCCCGTGAACAGGCCGGCGCCGATGGCCTGCAGCCGCACCAGGCGCTGGCGCGTATCAGCGAACTGGTGCACTTCGAGGTGGAGCGCCAGTACGCGATCCTCAACGACGTGCTGCTGCCTGAGCTGGAAAAGCACCAGATCCGCTTCATCCGCCGCCGCTACTGGACACCCAAGCTCAAGACCTGGGTACGCCGCTACTTCCGCGACGAAATTGCCCCGATCATTACTCCGATTGGCCTCGACCCGACTCACCCGTTCCCGCTGCTGGTGAACAAGAGCCTCAACTTCATAGTCGAGCTCGAGGGGGTGGACGCCTTCGGTCGCGACTCGGGGCTGGCGATCATTCCGGCACCACGCCTGCTGCCGCGGGTTATTCGCGTGCCGGAAGAGGTGGGCGGCCCGGGCGCAAACTACGTGTTCCTGTCGTCGATGATCCACGCGCACGCCGACGACCTGTTCCAGGGCATGAAGGTGAAGGGCTGCTATCAGTTCCGTCTGACGCGCAACGCCGACCTGGCGCTTGACTCTGAAGAGGTCGACGACCTGGCCCGCGCGCTGCGCGGCGAGCTGTTCTCGCGCCGCTACGGTGACGCCGTGCGCCTGGAAGTGGCCGACACCTGCCCGAAACACCTGTCGGACTACCTGTTGAAGCAGTTCAGCCTCAGCGAAAGTGAGCTGTACCAGGTCAATGGCCCGGTCAACCTCACCCGCCTGTTCAGCATCACCGGCCTGGACAGCCACCCGGAGCTGCAATACACACCGTTCACCCCGGCGATCCCCAAGCTGCTGGCGAACGCTGACAACATTTTCAGTGTGATCAGCAAGCAGGACATCCTGCTGATGCACCCGTTCGAGTCCTTCACGCCAGTGGTCGACCTGTTGCGCCAGGCCGCCAAGGACCCGCACGTGCTCGCTGTGCGCCAGACTCTGTACCGCTCGGGGGCTAACTCGGAAATCGTCGACGCCCTGGTGGACGCGGCGCGTAACGGCAAGGAGGTCACTGCGGTGATCGAGTTGCGTGCGCGTTTTGACGAAGAGTCCAACCTGCAGATGGCCAGCCGCCTGCAAGCGGCTGGTGCGGTAGTGATCTACGGTGTGGTTGGCTTCAAGACCCACGCCAAGATGATGCTGATTCTGCGCCGCGAGCAGGGCGAGATCGTGCGTTACGCGCACCTGGGCACCGGCAACTACCACGCCGGCAACGCCCGCCTGTACACCGACTACAGCCTGCTGACTTCTGACGATGCGCTCACCGAAGACGTCGGCAAGCTGTTCAGCCAGCTGATCGGCATGGGCAAGACCCTGCGCATGAAGAAGCTGCTGCATGCGCCGTTCACCCTGAAAAAGGGCATGCTCGACATGATTGCGCGGGAAACCCAGTTTGCCCTCGAAGGCAAACCGGCGCACATCATCGCCAAGTTCAACTCGCTGACCGACGCCAAAGTCATCAAGGCGCTGTACAAGGCCAGCCAGTCGGGCGTGAAAATCGACTTGGTGGTGCGTGGCATGTGCTGCCTGCGCCCGGGCATTCCGGGGGTTTCGCACAACATCCAGGTGCGCTCGATCATTGGCCGCTTCCTCGAGCACACGCGGGTGTTCTACTTCCTCAATGGCGGCGAAGAGCAGATCTACCTGTCCAGCGCCGACTGGATGGAGCGCAACCTCGACAAGCGTGTCGAGACCTGCTTCCCGGTGGAAGGCAAGAAACTGTTGCTGCGGGTGAAGAAGGAGCTGGAAGGCTACCTGACCGACAATACCCACGCCTGGACCTTGCAGCCAGACGGGCGCTACGTGCGCAGCACCCCGACCGGCAACCAGAACCCGCGCAGCGTTCAGGCGACCCTGCTGGAGCGCCTGAGCAACCCGGTCCTCAACGTACGCTGAGGACGAAGCCGACCCGGGCCAGCCACTCCGCCTCGTTGGCGAAGTCGGCCTGGGTCAGCTGGTTCTGCTGCAGCCAACCTTCAGGGAAGGCTACATCCAGGCTGTTGTCCCCGCCGTGCAGTTCTACCGTTGGCATCTGCTGGGTGCCGCGGATGTGGTGGAACAGGATGGCAAAGCGCAGCAATACGCACAGGCGCAGCAGCTTGACCCCTTCATCACCCAGTTCGGCGTAACGGTCCTTGGGAATGTTTCGGCGGTGGCCGCGCACCAGCAGGGCCATCATCTGCTGATCTTCCCGCGAAAAGCCTGCCAGGTCCGAGTGCTCGATCAGATAGGCGCCGTGCTTGTGGTAGTGATAATGGGCAATGTCCAACCCGATTTCGTGCACTTTCGCAGCCCAGCCCAGTAGATCGCGCCAGTTTCCGTCTTTCAGGTCCCAGGCATCGGCCACTTGGTCGAATGCGTGCAACGCCTTGCGCTCGACGCGCGCAGCCTGGCCCTGGTCCACGTGATAGCGCTCCATCAGCGAGTTCAGGGTGCGTTCGCGCACGTCTTCGTGGTGGTGGCGGCCGAGCAGATCGAACAGCACACCTTCGCGCAGGGCGCCGTCGCAGTGGTCCATGCGGTGCAGTTCAAGGGCATCGAAGATGGCTTCGAGAATCGCCAAGCCCGCCGGGAAGATAGCGCGGCGGTCTGGTTTGACGCCGTCGAAGTCGATCTTGTCGACTTCGCCCAGCTTGAACAGCTTGCGTTTGACCCAGGCCAGGCCTTCGGCGTTGACCTCGCCATTGCCCAGGCCGCCGGCCTTGATGGCCGCGCCGATGGCGCGAATGGTGCCGGATGAGCCGATGGCCTCATCCCAGGTCAGGCGGTGCAGGGCATTTTCGATGCTCATCAGTTCCAGGCGCGCGGCAGTGTAGGCCTGGGCATAGCGGGCCGGGGTGATCTTGCCGTCGCGGAAATAGCGCTGGGTAAAGCTCACGCAACCCATCTGCAGGCTTTCGCGCAGCAGCGGCTCGAAGCGCTGGCCAATGATGAATTCGGTACTGCCGCCGCCGATGTCGGCCACCAGGCGCTTGCCGGGTGTGTCGGCCAGGGTGTGCGACACGCCCAGGTAGATCAGGCGCGCCTCTTCACGGCCGGAGATGACTTCCACCGGGTGGCCGAGGATGGCTTCGGCGCGCTGGATGAATTCGTTACGGTTGCGCGCTTCGCGCAAGGCGTTGGTGCCGACGATACGCACGGAGCCTGCCGGCATGCCGTTGATCAGCTGGGAAAAGCGCTTGAGGCAATCCAGGCCTCGTTCCATTGCCTCTTCACTGAGCATGCGCTCTTCGTCGATGCCTGCGGCCAGTTGAACCTTCTCGCCGAGCCGCTCAAGGATGCGGATTTCGGTATGGTGGGCCTTGGCCACGACCATGTGAAAACTGTTGGAGCCAAGGTCGATGGCGGCGATCAGGGACAGGTTCTTCGCGATGGTATGCGGCATGATCTGGTTGTTCTCGGTCGTTAACCTGGCAATCGTGCCACGATAGCAGGCTATCGCCAACGCGTGACACTCAGCCGTTGTACTGGCCTTGATGCAAGGCAATGTGCCATTCGATTCTATGACGGCCATATGACAGTTTCGATTCGCGGCGTCTTGCGCAACTATAGTTACACTCAATCGTCCGTGGCTTCCTGTCCGGCGTAGGTGCGGCTATCATGGGCCACGTTTTTTGCTTACGACCCTGGAGATATCCATGAGCAGCGATCTGATCAAACATGTCACCGACGCCTCCTTCGAAGCCGATGTCCTGAAGGCCGAAGGCGCGGTACTGGTCGACTACTGGGCTGAATGGTGCGGTCCATGCAAGATGATCGCTCCGGTTCTGGACGACATCGCTTCCACCTACGAGGGCAAACTGACCGTCGCCAAGCTGAACATCGACGAGAACCAGGAAACCCCGGCCAAGCACGGTGTGCGTGGTATCCCGACGCTGATGCTGTTCAAGAACGGCAACGTCGAAGCCACCAAGGTTGGTGCACTGTCCAAATCGCAGCTGGCCGCATTCCTCGACGCCCACCTGTGATGTGAAAAGGCCCCGCAAATGCGGGGCTTTTCTTTTTCAGAGCACTAGACGCAGAAAAAAGCAAGTGTTACATTCGGCCTCGCACTGCTTTTCCAGTGCCCTCTACATGCCGTCGCCGAAGCATCCCTAATTCGAATCAGTACGCGATCCTGTCGCCATCCAGCGGCGCGGCCTCATTAAGCCAGAAGCTTAATTCTCCCTTCTTACATGATTACGTCATTCCCCTTATGAACCTGACTGAACTCAAGCAAAAGCCGATTACCGATCTTTTGGAAATGGCCGAACAGATGGGCATCGAAAACATGGCCCGTTCGCGCAAACAGGACGTGATTTTCGCCCTGCTGAAGAAGCATGCGAAAAGCGGCGAAGAGATCTCGGGTGACGGCGTGCTGGAGATTCTCCAGGATGGTTTCGGTTTCCTGCGTTCGGCTGATGCGTCCTACCTGGCCGGCCCAGACGACATCTATGTCTCGCCCAGCCAGATCCGCCGTTTCAACCTGCGTACCGGCGACACCATCGTCGGCAAGATCCGCCCACCGAAGGAAGGGGAGCGTTACTTCGCCCTGCTGAAGGTCGATACCATCAACTTCGACCGTCCGGAAAACGCGAAGAACAAGATCCTGTTCGAAAACCTGACGCCGCTGTTCCCGAACAAGCGCCTGAAGATGGAGGCCGGTAACGGCTCCACCGAAGACTTGACCGGTCGCGTCATCGACCTGTGCGCCCCTATCGGCAAAGGCCAGCGCGGCCTGATCGTTGCCCCGCCGAAAGCCGGTAAGACGATCATGCTGCAGAACATTGCGGCCAACATCACCCGCAACAACCCTGAGTGCCACCTGATCGTCCTGCTGATCGACGAGCGCCCGGAAGAAGTGACCGAAATGCAGCGCACCGTGCGTGGCGAAGTGGTTGCTTCCACCTTCGACGAGCCGCCAACCCGCCACGTGCAGGTTGCCGAGATGGTGATCGAGAAGGCCAAGCGCCTGGTCGAGCACAAGAAAGATGTGGTTATCCTGCTGGACTCGATCACTCGACTGGCACGTGCCTACAACACCGTGATCCCGAGCTCCGGCAAGGTACTGACCGGTGGTGTCGACGCCCACGCCCTCGAGAAGCCCAAGCGCTTCTTCGGTGCTGCGCGTAACATCGAGGAAGGCGGTTCGCTGACCATTATCGCCACTGCGCTGGTTGAAACCGGCTCGAAGATGGACGAAGTGATCTACGAAGAGTTCAAGGGTACCGGCAACATGGAGCTGCCGCTGGACCGCCGCATCGCTGAGAAGCGTGTGTTCCCGGCCATCAACATCAACCGCTCCGGCACCCGCCGCGAAGAGTTGCTGACCGCTGACGACGAGCTGCAGCGTATGTGGATTCTGCGCAAGCTGCTGCACCCGATGGACGAAATCGCTGCCATCGAGTTCCTGGTCGACAAGCTCAAGCAGACCAAGACCAACGATGAGTTCTTCCTGTCGATGAAGCGCAAGTAAGCGAGCGTTTCAGGCTGGATTGATTGGGGCCGCCTTGCGGCCCTTCGCGGGCAAGCCCGCTCCTGCATAGGTCATTGCGGCCCTTGTAGGAGCGGGCTTCCGCGAAGGGGTGCAAAGCGGCCCCAATGCATTTTCACCCCCAAACAAGGCCCGAACGGCGCTACACTCTGCACCCCGACCGATACGGCCAACACGAGGCTCCTGCATGCAGTATCGCGACTTGCGCGACTTCATCCGTGGCCTGGAACAGCGCGGCGAGCTCAAGCGCATCCAGGTACCGATCTCCCCCGTCCTGGAAATGACCGAGGTCTGCGACCGCACCCTGCGCGCCAAGGGCCCGGCATTGTTGTTCGAAAAGCCCACCGGCTTCGACATCCCAGTGCTGGGCAACCTGTTCGGTACTCCGGAGCGGGTGGCCATGGGCATGGGCGCCGAGTCGGTCAGCGAACTGCGGGAAATCGGCAAGCTGCTGGCCTTCCTCAAGGAGCCCGAGCCGCCCAAGGGCCTGAAGGACGCCTGGTCGAAGCTGCCGATCTTCAAGAAGGTCGTGTCGATGGCGCCAAAAGTGGTCAAGGACGCGGTGTGCCAGGAAGTGGTGGTCGAGGGGGATGATGTCGACCTCGGCGCACTGCCGATTCAGCACTGCTGGCCTGGCGACGTGGCGCCGCTGATTACCTGGGGCCTCACCGTGACCCGTGGCCCGAACAAGGACCGCCAGAACCTGGGCATCTACCGCCAGCAGGTGATCGGCCGCAACAAGGTGATCATGCGCTGGCTCAGCCACCGTGGCGGCGCCCTCGACTACCGAGAGTGGTGCGAGAAGAACCCCGGCCAGCCGTTTCCGGTCGCCGTGGCCCTGGGCGCTGACCCGGCGACCATTCTCGGTGCGGTGACCCCGGTCCCGGACACCCTCTCCGAGTACGCCTTCGCCGGCCTGCTGCGAGGCAATCGCACCGAGCTGGTCAAGTGCCGTGGCAGCAACCTGCAGGTACCGGCAACCGCCGAGATCATCCTGGAGGGGGTGATCCACCCGGGCGAAATGGCCCCGGAAGGCCCGTACGGCGATCACACGGGCTACTACAACGAAGTGGACAGTTTCCCGGTGTTCACCGTCGAGCGCATCACCCACCGGCAAAAACCGATCTACCACAGCACCTACACCGGCCGGCCGCCAGATGAGCCGGCCATTCTCGGCGTGGCATTGAACGAAGTTTTCGTGCCGATCCTGCAGAAGCAGTTCCCGGAAATCACCGACTTCTACCTGCCGCCGGAAGGCTGCTCGTACCGCATGGCGGTGGTGACCATGAAGAAACAGTACCCCGGCCACGCCAAGCGCGTAATGCTGGGTGTGTGGTCGTTCCTGCGACAGTTCATGTACACCAAGTTCGTTATTGTCACCGATGACGATATCAACGCTCGTGACTGGAACGATGTGATCTGGGCCATTACCACGCGCATGGACCCCAAGCGTGATACGGTAATGATTGACAACACCCCGATCGACTACCTGGACTTTGCGTCACCGGTGTCGGGGCTGGGTTCGAAGATGGGCCTGGACGCTACTCACAAGTGGCCGGGCGAGACTACACGCGAATGGGGCCGGGTCATCGTCAAGGATGAGGCCGTCACCCGCCGTATCGATGAGCTGTGGGATCAGTTGGGAATAGATTGATGCAGGTAACGTTGCAGCCGTCCGGGGCGGTGCTGGCGCTTGAACCCGGGGAAAGGATCCTGGATGGAGCACGGCGGCTGGGCTATGACTGCCCAAACAGCTGCCGCAATGGCAATTGCCATGTTTGCGCCGCGTTGTTGGTTGAAGGGCGGGTTCGCCAGGATGGCGAAGTCCGCGACCATGGCGAGTTGTTCACCTGCATTGCCGAACCGCTGGAGGACTGCGTGTTGCTCTGGGACGGTGTGCTTGCCTTGGGCGAACTGCCAGTGCGCAAGCTGGCGTGCAGCGTCAGTGAGTGCGTCGACGTCGGCGGCGACGTCTGGCGGGTGCGCCTGCGTGCGCCTGCCGGCAAGCCTCTGCGCTACCACGCGGGGCAATACCTGATGATCGAACGTGAGGGCGGCAAGCAGGCAGCCTTCTCGCTGGCGTCCGCGCCACATGCCGGGCGTGAACTGGAGCTGCATGTGCTGGCGCGTGAGCCCAGTGCGGTGCAACTGATCGACCAGCTCAGGCGAGATGGCCTGGCGCGCATCGAAATGCCGTTTGGCGACACCCACCTGGCCGAGCTGCCTGACGGGCCGCTGGTGCTGATTGCCGCTGGCACCGGCATGGGCCAGATGCACAGCCTGGTCGAGCACTGCCGGGCTCAGGGCTTCAAGCACCCGGTGCACCTGTACTGGGGGGTACGCCGGCCGGAGGATTTCTATCAGATCGAACACTGGGACGAATGGCAGCGCCTGCCTAACCTGTTCCTGCATCAAGTGGTCAGCGACCTGTGCGGCTGGGAAGGCCGCTGCGGCATGCTGCATGAAGCGGTCTGCGAAGACATTGCCGACCTCAATAGCGTGCATGTGTATGCCAGCGGCTCACCGAACATGATCTATGCCACGCTCGACGCCCTGGTCGAAGCCGGTATGGATGCGCACCGCATGCGTGCCGATGTGTTTGCCTACGCGCCGCGCGGTTAATAACCGAAGTTTGAAAGTATCGGTATAAGGCGGTAATTGTTACCGCCTTGGCCAATAACTTTCACCGCTGCTGAAACAGTACTTCCCAGTCGTCGGAGCCGTGTATGAAACGCGTGCTCAAGGGCTTGAGTATTCCTGCAATTCTGGCCTATGGTTACTGCAAGCGCCCTTGGTAAAGCGGCCTGGGGCCGCAGCGTAATCGAATCTCGCTACATCCGTAGTTCACAGGAATAATGGCGGCAGCTTATGTCGGCACTTGAAAGTATGTCTTGGGAAGTTTCATACCCTCCGGCACTTGATTTCGGTCAGCAACATACTCGCGAACAGTTGTTCAGCTCCATGAAAACAACCATGTCCAGGCATCAGGGTGGGCCGGTGTGGCTGTTTGCCTATGGTTCGTTGATCTGGCGCCCGGAGTGCAATTCGGTGGAGCGCCAGCGCGCGCGGGTACATGGTTATCACCGTGGCTTGTACCTGTGGTCCCATGAACATCGCGGTACCCCGGAAACGCCCGGCCTGGTGTTTGGCCTGGACCGCGGTGGTTCCTGCAGCGGCTTTGCCTACCGGCTGGATGAACGCAACCTGGACGACTCACTGATGGCCCTGTGGCAACGCGAGATGCCCTATCCGGCATACCGGCCGCACTGGCTCAACTGCCGCCTGGGCGATGGTAGCAAGGTGCAGGCCTTGGGCTTTGTACTGGAGCGGCATCTGCCGTGCTATGCCGGCAACTTGCCGGATACCTTGCTCAGCCAGATCCTGGCCAGTGCCAAGGGGCGTTATGGCACCACGCGGGAGTATGTCGAGCAGACCTTGAATGCACTGCGCAGTCACCAGATGCCCGATCGCAACCTGGAAGCGCGATTCAGGCGTTGCCACAATCTGCGCGAAGTGTGAGCAACCTGTTCCGGCCTCTTCGCGGATAAACCCTGCACGGTCGCCTGTAGGAGCGGGTTTACCCGCGAAAGGGCCGGGCCTGCAGGCCAATCCCCAGCCGCCGTTCACCGTTGCCGCCACCACCGTATTCGCGGTACTGCCTTACCTGGCCAGCACCACCAACTTACCCACAGCCTGCCGTTGCCCCAGCTTCTCGATAGCAGCCCCGGCTTCTGCCAGTGGATAAGTCTGCGACACCAGCGGCTTCAACTTGCCCTCGGCATGCCAGGCAAACAGCTGGTGGAAGTTGGCCGCGTTGTCCTCCGGCTGGCGCTGGGCAAATGCCCCCCAGAACACGCCCAGTACCGCCGCGCCCTTGAGCAGCACCAGGTTGGCCGCCAGCTGTGGAATGCTGCCACTGGCAAAACCCACCACCAGCAGCCTGCCATTCCAGGCCAGCCCGCGCACCGCTTGTTCGAACAGCTCGCCACCGACCGGGTCATAGATCACGTCCACGCCCTGGCCACCGGTCAGGCGTTTGATTTCTTCGCGCAGGTTGGCCTGGCTGTAGTCGATCAGCTCATCCGCCCCGGCAGCCTTGGCCACGGCCAGTTTCTCGGCACTGCTGGCCGCCGCGATCACCCGCGCGCCCATGGCCTTGCCGATCTCCACCGCCGCCAGGCCCACCCCGCCGGAAGCGCCCAGTACCAGCAGGGTCTCGCCGGCTTGCAACTGGCCACGCTGGCGCAGGGCATGCATCGAGGTGCCGTAGGTCATGCCGAAGGCCGCTGCGGTGGTGAAGTCCATGCTCGCCGGGATCGGCAGAACGTTATAGAACGGCACCGCCACTTGCTCGGCGAACGCACCCCAGCCGGTGAGCGCCATGACCCGGTCGCCTACCTTGAACGCGCCGGCCTTTTCGCCGACGGCGGCCACCACGCCCGCTGCCTCGCCACCTGGAGAGAACGGCAGCGGTGGCTGGAACTGGTACTTGCCTTCGATGATCAAGGTGTCGGGGAAGTTGACCCCGGCAGCCTGCACGTCCAGCAGGATCTCGTTCTTCTTCGGCAGTGGGCTGGCCACCTCTTCCAGCACCAGGTTGCGCGCCGGACCCAGGGTTTTGCACAACACAGCTTTCATCGGGGCTATTCCTTTGCGGGTAGTGGCCGATAAGTGTAGGAGGGCCGCTTGGCAGGTCAACGAGCATGGCCCGCCCTGATGGGCCGGCATAAGCCCGGGCTTGGGTTTGAGCGGTGTGCTGGGTAAGCTGGCGCCAACTGTATTGAGGAGCGAATTCGTGAAAGCGTGGATCTTGATGGTGCTGGCGCTGCTGCTGCCGGCTGCGGCCATGGCCGAGGAAGCCAAGGAAGGGGTGCCCAAGGTCGCCTACATCAGTCTGAGCCCGCCCTTCGTTGGCAACTATGCGCTCGACGGCAGCCCGCGGCTGCGCGTGTACAAGGCTGACGTGGCCCTGCGCGTGACGGGCGACGAAGCGGCCAAGACGGTAAAGCACCACGAACCGCTGATCCGTAACCAGCTGGTGGCACTGTTCACCCAGCAGACGGTGGACAGCATGAGCAACGTCGAGGCCAAGGAGCACCTTCGCCAAGAGGCGCTGAAACAGGTGCAGCAGGTGCTGGAGGCGGAAGAGGGCAAGCCGATCGTTGAAGACTTGCTATTCAACAACCTGATCGTGCAGTGACCTGAAACAGGGTGAGGTCCATCACTGGTAAGTCGGATTGAATTCAGGCTTACCCCGTGTGTAGGACCCTTCTGTCTTTCCTGTAAGCCATGCTGGGCCAAGTGCGACATGATCTACACGGTGGCTACCTCCAGATTGGACAGATGTCGGGTCAAATCGCGGCAAGGAAGTAGTCGGGAATACATGACCTTTAAAATGCGGCCAGAGCATTTCGCCGCCGTGAGGGCTGCAGTTGGCTTTACGCTGGGTTTCACACATCCAGCAACAGAGCGGTCTGTTGTCAATGTTACGCTCGATGCGTGACAATCAGCCTGTTCCCGCAAGGGGCTTGTAAGACTCTGAGGATCCTGGTTCGACCAGCAATTGCAGAGCCGGGCAGGTATATGGCGATGACAAGTCGACCTGTCTGTGAGTGGGGCGCCGAAAGGCGCCCTTTGTCTTTGTGCAAGTTTTCCAATTTTCGGCGGACGCTCGCGCATGCCTTCAAGACGCCAGGCTCCGACGAAACCGCACCAGCGCCACGCTGAAAAACACCAGGCCGATCAGGCCCAGCGCCAGGATATCCGGCCATACCACCGCCCACCCGGCATCCCTGAACAGGATTGCGGCACTCAGGCTGACAAAGTGCGTTGAGGGTGACCCTTGCATCACCCACTGCAGCCACTGCGGCATGCTGTCCAGTGGTGTGCTGCCGCCGGACAGCAACAGCATCGGGATGATCACCGGGATCGCCAGCAGGCCGAACTGCGGCGTCGAGCGCGCCAGGGTGGCGAGGAAAATGCCCAGCGATGTACTGGCGAACAGGTACAGCGCGGTCACGGCCAGGAACAGCCCCATCGAGCCAGACAGCGGCACCCCCAGTGCACCTTTGACGACTACCACCAACGAAATCCAGGTGCAGATCACCACCACCAGCGCGTTGCTGCCGATCTTGGCCAGCATGATCTCAAGCGCGCTCAGCGGCAGCACCAGCAGGTGGTCGAGGGTGCCATGCTCACGCTCGCGCAGCAGCGCGGTGCCAGTGAGGATGATCGCCAGGATGGTGATGTTGTTGACGATCTGGATCACGGCCAGAAACCAGCCCCCCTCCAGGTTGGGGTTGAACAGCGCCTTGGGGTTGATCAGCACCGGGCGTTGCTCGTTACCACGCTGGCTGTAGTCGAGCAGCTCACGCTCGAAGATGCGGCCGATGTAGCCGGCGCCCATGAACGCTTGGCTCATGGCCGTAGCATCGACATTGATCTGCAGTTCCGGCGAGCGCCCGGCCAGCAGGTCGCTCTGGAAGTTCACCGGCACGTTGATGACGAAGGTGTATTGGCCGCTGTCCATGGCCTGGTCCAGGCGCTGCGGAGGCAGCGGCACGGCTGGCTGGAACTCCGGCGGTTGCAGGGCTTCGCTGAGCTTGCGCGAGACCAGGCTATGGTCTTCATCCACCACCGCCACGCTGGCGTTGTGTACGCCGATCACCGAGCCGGCTGCCGGCATGTAGATTGCCACGCTGAAGGCATATAGCAGGAACAGCAGCAGTACGCTGTCATGACGCAGGCTCGTCAGTTCTTTCAGGCCCAGGCGCAGGGTGTGGTTCAGGCGCGACATGTCAGGCCTCCTGCTTTTTCAGCATTGCCAGGCTCAGGCCGGTGAATGCGGCAAAGAAGCTCAGCAGGATCAGGCACTGCGGCCACAACTCGCGCAGGCCCAAGGCCTTGGTGAAGGTGCCGACTGCGATGTCGAGGAAGTAGCCCGCCGGGAACAACTGGCCCATCACCGCTGCCGCGCCGTCCAGCGACGAGCGTGGCACGATCAGCCCGGAAAACTGGATGGTCGGCAGGCTGGTAATGATCATGGTGCCGAGAATGGCGGCGATCTGGGTGCGGGTGAATGCCGAAATCAGCAGGCCCAGGCTGGTGGTTGCCAGCAGGTAGGCCACGCCGCCACATGCCAAAGCCAGTACGCTGCCCTTGAGCGGTACGGCGAACAGCCAGCGGTTCATCGCCACCAGCAGCGCCAGGTTGACCAGGCTCACAGCCAGGTAGGGCATCTGCTTGCCAAGCAGGAATTCCAGGCGGGTGAGGGGTGTGGCGTAGAAGTTGGTGATGGAGCCGAGCTCCTTCTCGCGCACGATGCCCAGTGCCGTGAGCATGGCCGGAATGAAGGCCAGTATCAGTGCCATCACGCCCGGGCCGATGGCGTTCACGCTGACCACATCCTGGTTGTAGCGGAAACGCGTTTCCAGGCGCACCGGGTCCTGGCGCGGCTGCGGTTGTGGGCTGGCCTTTGCCAGTTGCTCCAGGTTGGCCTGGTGCACGGCTTCCACGTAGTTGCGGCTGGTTTCTGCGCGGAACGGCATGCCGCCGTCGAGCCAGGCAGCCACCACCGGCTGGCGCCCTGCGTACAGGTCGCGGCCAAAGCCGGGCGGAATCTCCAGTGCCAGTTTGATTTCCGAGCGTTGCAGGCGCTGGTGCAGCTCGCTGCTGTCGCGGATCGGTGCCTGTTCGGCAAAGTAGCGTGAGCCACGGAAGGCTTCGAGGTAGGCACGACTTTGCGGGCTCTGGTCCTGATCGTGCACGGCAAAGGCGAGGTTTTCCACATCCAGTGAAATGCCGTAGCCGAAGATCACCATCATGAACACTGCACCCAGTAAGGCGAAGGCCAGGCGCACCTTGTCGCGCAGCAGCTCCTTGCCCTCACGGCCGGCCACCGCCAGCAGGCGGCGCAGGCTGAAGCCCCGGCGTAGCGGTAGGGTGGGGGTGGACGCCTGTTCCAGCACGCTGCTGTCGGTGGCGGCTGGTGCCAGTTCCTGGGCCTGTTCCAGGCAGCGGACGAACGCGTCCTCCAGCGTGTTGCCCTGGTACTGGTGCTGCAGGGCATCGGGCGTGTCGCAGGCCAGCACCTGCCCGGCGTGCATCAGCGAAATACGATCGCAGCGCTGGGCTTCGTTCATGAAGTGTGTGGAGAGGAAAATGGTCACGCCCTGCTCGCGGGACAGTTCTACCAGCAGGCGCCAGAAGTCGTCGCGGGCGGCGGGGTCGACGCCGGAGGTCGGTTCGTCGAGGATCAACACTTCCGGACGATGCAGAACCGCCACTGCCAGCGACAGGCGCTGGCGCAAACCAAGGGGCAGGGCGCCAGACGGTTGGTCGGCGATAGCGGCGAGGTCGAAGCGCTCGATCAGCTCATCGATGCGCTGGGCGCTCTCGCCTTTGGGCAAGTCGAAAAGGCGGGCATGCAGGGCCAGGTTCTGCCGGGTGCTGAGCTCGCCATACAGAGAGAAACTCTGCGACATGAAGCCGACCCGCTTGCGTGTGGCCAGGTCGCTGGCGTCCACCGGGCGACCCAGCAGGCTGGCGCTGCCCTCGCTGGCCGGCATCAGGCCGGTAAGCACTTTCATGGTGGTGGTCTTGCCGCAACCGTTGGAACCCAGGAAGCCGAAGATCTCCCCGCGGCCGATGGCGAAACTGACCTTGTTCACCGCTGTGAAGTCGCCAAAGCGCAGGGTCAGGTCGTGTGCCTCGATGGCGACCGGGCCGTCCGTGGCTTGGCGCGGCGGGATTGCCAGTGGTTGATGCTGCGCCTTGCCCGCGCCCTGGTAATGGGTAAAGGCGTCATCCAGTTTGCCGCTCGGGGTGACTGCAGCCAGTTCGTGGCTAGGGCCGGCGGCCAGCAGCCGGCCGCCATCGAGCATCAGGCAATGCTCGAACTGTTCGGCTTCTTCCATGTAGGCGGTAGCCACCAGCAGGGTCAGTTGCGGGCGTTGTGCGCGAACCTGTTCAACCAGCTCCCAGAAGCGCCGCCGCGACAGTGGGTCGACGCCGGTGGTCGGCTCGTCCAGGATAAGCAGGTCTGGCTCGTGGATCAGCGCGCAGCAAAGGCCCAGCTTCTGCTTCATGCCTCCCGACAGCTTGCCGGCCGGGCGCTGGGCAAAGCGCTGCAGGTCGGTGGCCTGCAACAGATTGGCCATGCGCTGTTCACACTCACGGCGGCCCAGCCCGAACAGGGTGGCAAAAAAACGGATGTTCTCGCTGATCGACAGTTCCGGGTACAGGTTGTTGCCCAGCCCCTGCGGCATGAACGCCACTTTGGGGTAGAGCGCCGTGCGATGGCGGCGTTGGCGGATCGAGCCGCCCAGCACCTGCAGCTCTCCCTGCTGTAGGCGTTTCACGCCGGCGATCAGCCCCAGCAGGGTCGATTTGCCAGCCCCGTCAGGGCCGATCAGCGCGCAGCGGGTACCCACAGGGAGGCTGAAGCCTAGTGGGTGGAGGGCTATCAGGTCGCCGTAACGGTGGCTGATGCCTTCGGCCAGCAGTGCCGGGGCGTTCATTGCAGGTTGGCCGGCCAGTCCACCTCAGCCGTGCGTACATAGCCGGCGCCTGGCATGCCTGGTTTGGCTTGCGGCACGGCGCCCGGGTCGCTCAGGCGCAGTTTGACCCGGAACACCAGCTTTTGCCGTTCGTCGCGGGTTTCCACCTGTTTGGGGGTGAACTGGGCCTTGGCTGCGACAAAGGCCACCTTGGCCGGCAGCGCGCGCTCGGGCAGGGCGTCGAGCACGATGCGCGCCTGGTCGCCTACGGTCAGTCGGCCGCTGATGGATGCCGGCAGGTACAGGTTCATGTACTGGTCGCTGGGGTCGATCAGCATCAGCACACGGCCGCCGGCACCCAGCACTTCACCGGGTTCGGCCAGGCGCAGCTGGATGATGCCGTTGATGGGCGCACGCAAGCTGCTGTCGTCGATTTCACTGGTGAGCTGCGCCACTTGGGCTTCGGCGGCGCCAATGGCGGCCTTGATCGCTGCCAGTTGGGCGCGGGCAGCGACTACTGCTGCGTTGGCCGTGTCAAAGCGCGCCTGCTGTTGGTCGAGCAACTGCTGGCTGGCGAACTTGCGCTGGAAGATTTCGCGTACGCGCTTGAGCTCCTGGCTGGCCAACAGCAGTTCACTCTGGCGCAGTTGCACGCTTGCCTGGGCGGCGGCGTAGTTCTCCCGGGCGCGCAGCACTTCGGCTTCGGCCTGGCTGCGCTGGGCTTCCATGGTGCGGGTGTCGATGCGTGCCAGTAGCTGGCCACGGGTCACATTGTCGCCTTCATCGACCAGTACTTCGGCCAGGCGACCGGGGATCTTGCTGGCGATCTGCACTTCGGTGGCTTCAAGGCGGCCGTTGCCCATGCTCAGGCCTTCGGGCAACTGGTCGTGGAGCGACTTCCAGTACCCCAGCCCGCCGGCTGCAGCGAGCAGTGCGATCAGTGCAGTGGCGAAGATTCTAGGGGCGTATCGGTTCATCGTTCTGCATCCTTGCGGTCATGCACAGTACATCATGCCTGGCGGCCATGTGTGGCGTGTTGATATCGGTCAAGCCCTTGACCTTAGCTGCGTATTCAGCGCAACGCGACAATCACCGCCCATTGCTCGGGCGTTACCGGCATGACCGACAGGCGGCTGCCTTTTTGCACCAGCGGCAACTCGACCAGACCGGCCTGCTGTTTCAGCCACCCCAGTTCCAGCACCCTTGGGAAGGTTTGTACGTGGGCCACATCCACCGCGCTCCACGGGTTCTTGTCGGTCGTGGCCTTGGCATCGTGATAATGGCTTTCCGGGTCCAGCGCGGTCGGGTCGGGGTAGGCCGCGCGGGTGATTCTGGCAATGCCGGCGATGCCGGGTTGCGGGCAGCTGGAGTGGTAGAAGAAGAATTCGTCACCCACGCTCATCGCCCGCAGAAAATTACGCGCCTGATAGTTGCGCACGCCGTCCCAGCGCGCTTCACCCAAGCGTGCGAGGGCTTCGATGGAGAGCTCGTCGGGCTCGGATTTCATCAGCCAGTAAGCCATGAATGCTGCTCCTGAAAAGGTTTGAAATAACCTGTTGCACGAAACCGACAGCCGGTTGGCGTCAAGGTTTGCGTGCGGACGCATGTTGTCGGAAAATGCGCCCCGTTTAAAGCGCGTGCGCCGGCGGTACCCAGAATATCGCCGAGTACTGAACAGTTTGCCTGGGGGGCAATCTTCGATGAATCAACGTAAAAAGCCGGATCTGCTGTGGATCCTGGTGTTCATTTTTGGCCTGGGTGTGGTCACTACCGGTTATGCGCAAGGCTTCTGGGAGCGCAAGCTGGACAACGCCTATCAGATGCCGGTCGACGCCAGCCAGCCACAACGTTGATACCCCCCCGCTGGCGCCGCTCAACGTGGCGCCAGGTACCAGCCACGGTCCGAGACCGTGCCCTGCAGCGGAACATCCCAACTGGCCTGCGCCAGCCGCTCGACCTTCTGGCATTCATGCGCCAGCCCCAGCAGCAAGGGTTTTTTCCAGGTTTGCCGACGCGCCTGGTAGGCCAGGCTGCGATCATAGAAGCCACCGCCCATACCCAGGCGGCCGCCCACTTCGTCAAACCCGACCAGCGGTAGCAGAATCAGATCCAGCGCCCAGATCGGCCGCTGGCGTTTGCGATCGATAATCGGCTCTGGAATACGGAAGCGGTTGGGCTTGAGCTTCTCACCCTGCTCAAAACGCTGGAACACCATGCGCGTGCGCGGCCAGGCATGCAGCACCGGCAGGTAGATGCACTTGCCGCGACGCTGGGCTTCGCGCATCAGCAGGCGAGGGTCGATTTCACCGTCGTTGGGCAGGTACAGGGCAATGTGGCGGGCGCGGCGGAACAAGGGGTGTTGCGCCAGCTGGCGGTACAGGCCGAGGGTGGCCTGGCGTTGCTGGGCAGGGGTAAGGGCGCGGCGGGCATTGCGAAGCAGGCGACGTAGCTGGGGGCGGGTGAGCGGCACGTTTTCGGTCATGGCACGGGCGATCCCAGATGTGCTGGCTTTAGTACGAACAGTGCCTGCGCGGTGAATCGTCGTACAAAGCTTGAATAAAGTCGGCCAAAACGAATTGCCCGCCGGGGGGCGGGCAAGGAAATTCAGGCTCCCCGATAAGACCGCTATCGGTGTAGCCCTTGAACCCGAAAGTTCAAGGTGGAGATTGCAGGGGGCGTTAAGGCTTTCCGTCGGGCGGACATGCACACCGGCCCCAGCGTGCAACCCCCGTGGTTGTGCGTATCGGCTCAGGGACATAACCGACTGGCGCATCCCCCAGGGAGTGGCGCCAGTATACCAATCTCAGCCGATTTTGGTATCCGTGTCGTCGGACAAAGCCTTATCTACCCGATCCAGCAGGTCGCGCACCTGTTCGCGGTTCGTGCCGGTGACCGGCGCATCGTTGCGGTCTTCCTGGCGGTGCAGCATTTCGTGGGTAATGTTCAACGCTGCCATGACCGCGATGCGGTCGGCACCGATCACCTTGCCGCTGCTGCGAATCTCGCGCATCTTGCCGTCCAGGTAGCGCGCAGCGCTGACCAGGTTGTTGCGCTCTTCGGGCGGGCAGATGATCGAGTATTCCTTGTCGAGGATCTGCACGGTGACGCTATTGCTTGAACTCATGAGTCTTGCTCCAGAGCCTTGAGGCGTAAAATCATCGACTCGACTTTGCGCTTGGCGATCTCGTTCTTTTCGATGAGGTGGGCGCGCTCTTCGCGCCAGGATTTTTCCTGAGCTACTAGGAGTGCATTTTGCCGTTTTAGTTGCTCGACGCGTTCGATCAGCAACTCGAATCGGCTCATCAGTGCCTGCAGGTCGTTCTCTTGCGTGGGTTGCACTCGATTCGCTCCGTCGTTGACTCACCTGGCGATGATGCCTCTCCCTGGGCGGCAACGGCCAGTGCCGATGGTCTTGGCGCGCCTGCCGGTGCTAGGATACAAGGTCTTCATTCTAGACATTGCGCCGTCTGGCGCCTAGCTGCCCATGCCCAATACTCAATCGCCCTACAACGCTTTCGCCATGCTGCTCTCGAGCAATGGCCATCCTGTCACCCCGGCCGAACTGCACGGCCTGCTGATTGGCCGCAGCTGCGCCGGCGCCGGCTTCGATGCCGATGCCTGGCTGGCCGATGCCGCCCAACTGCTGGAAATCGAGCCTGGTGACAGTGTCCGTAATGCCTTGGTCGGCTTGCAGGAAATGGTCAAGGGCGAGCTAACCAGCGACGACATGGCGATCGTCCTGCTGCTGCCTACCGATGATGCTGCACTGAGCGACCGCGCCACCGCGCTGGGCCAGTGGTGCCAAGGCTTCGTGACCGGTTTCGGCCTGAACGCTGGCGGTAAGGACTTGTCCGACGAGGCCAAGGAAGTGCTGCAGGACCTGGTGGCCATTTCGCAGGTCCAGGAAGCGCTCGAAGAGTCCGAGGACGGTGAGAGCGACTACATGGAAGTCATGGAATACCTGCGCGTGGCGCCCCTGCTGCTGTTCTCCGAACTGGCCAAGCCGGCCGCACCCGCGCCCAAGCCCTCGCTGCACTGATCAACCAAGGGTAGTCTGCCCATGAGCCACATTCCCAAGGCCGAGTATGCCCGTCGGCGCAAGGCGCTGATGGCGCAGATGGTCCCCAACAGCATCGCCATTTTGCCCGCCGCTGCGGTTGCCATCCGCAACCGCGACGTCGAGCACGTGTACCGCCAGGACAGCGATTTCCAGTACCTCAGCGGCTTCCCGGAGCCCGAGGCGGTGATTGCTTTGATTCCAGGGCGCGAGCATGGCGAGTACGTGCTGTTCTGCCGTGAACGCAACCCTGAGCGCGAGCTGTGGGACGGCCTGCGGGCCGGCCAGGAAGGGGCGGTGCGTGATTTCGGCGCCGACGATGCCTTCCCCATCACGGATATCGACGAGATCCTGCCAGGCCTGATCGAAGGCCGCGAGCGGGTCTACAGCGCCATGGGCAGCAACCCGGAGTTCGACCGCCGGCTGATGGACTGGATCAATGTGATCCGCTCCAAGGCACGCCTGGGCGCCCAGCCACCGAACGAGTTCGTTGCGCTGGATCATCTGCTGCACGATATGCGCCTGTATAAATCGGCGGCGGAAGTGAAGGTGATGCGTGCTGCCGCGGACATTTCTGCGCGGGCCCATGTGCGGGCCATGCAGGCCTGCCGCGCCGGGCTGCACGAGTACAGCCTGGAAGCCGAGCTGGACTACGAATTCCGCAAGGGCGGGGCGAAGATGCCGGCCTACGGCTCGATCGTTGCGGCCGGGCGCAATGGCTGCATCCTGCACTATCAACAGAACGACGCGCCGCTTAAGGATGGCGACCTGGTGCTGATCGACGCCGGCTGCGAAATCGACTGCTATGCCAGCGACATCACCCGCACCTTCCCGGTCAGTGGGCGGTTTTCGCCCGAGCAGAAGGCCATCTACGAGCTGGTGCTCAAGGCTCAGGCGGCGGCGTTTGCCGAAATAGCCCCCGGCAAGCACTGGAACCACGCCCATGAAGCGACCGTGCGGGTCATCACCGCGGGCCTGGTGGAGCTGGGCTTGCTCGAAGGTGATGTGCAGGCGCTGATCGACAGCGAAGCCTATCGCGCCTTCTACATGCACCGCGCCGGGCACTGGCTGGGCATGGATGTGCACGACGTGGGCGAGTACAAGGTGGGCGGCGAGTGGCGGGTACTGGAACCCGGCATGGCGCTGACCGTGGAGCCGGGTATCTACATTGGCGCCGACAATCAGGCCGTGGCCAAAAAGTGGCGCGGCATTGGGGTAAGGATCGAGGACGACGTGGTAGTGACCAGGCAAGGTTGTGAAATCCTGACTTCGGGCGTGCCGCGTACGGTCGCCGAGATCGAGGCGCTGATGCAGGCTGCCCGCAAGGCCGTGGCATGAGCCGGGTAAACCTGGCGATCATCGGCGGTGGCCTGGTTGGCGCAAGCCTGGCGTTGGCCCTGCAGGCCGGCGCCAAGGCGCGCGGCTGGAAGATCCTGCTGATCGAGCCGTTCGCCCCCGGCGACAGCTACCAGCCCAGCTACGATGCGCGCTCGTCGGCGTTGTCATTCGGTACCCAGCAGATTTATCAGCAACTGGGCCTGTGGCAGGCCATCGGCCGCCGCGCCGAGCCTATTCGCCAGATTCACGTATCCGACCGTGGTCGCTTTGGCGCGACCCGCCTGGATGCCCTGGAAGAGGGCGTACCGGCGCTGGGTTATGTGGTGGAAAACGCCTGGCTCGGCCAGTGCCTGTGGCAAGGGCTGGACAGCGAGGTGGTGAGCTGGCGCTGCCCGGCCGAAGTGACCTCGATGCAGGCCATCGAACGCGGTTACCGCCTGCGGCTGAACGACGACACCCAGCTGGAATGTGACCTGGCGGTACTGGCCGATGGTGGCCGCTCTGGCCTGCGCGAGCAGTTGGGCATCCATGTGCGCCACACGCCTTACCAGCAGAGCGCGTTGATCGCCAACATTACCCCGGGTGAGGCCCACGGCGGCCAGGCTTTCGAGCGCTTCACCGAAGAGGGCCCCATGGCCTTGCTGCCGTTGCCGGAAAACCGCTGCGCACTGGTGTGGACCCGCCAGGGCATGGATGCGCGGCGCCTGGCCGACATCGACGAGCGCAGCTTCCTGCGCGAACTGCAGGGTGTGTTCGGGTACCGCCTGGGCGCGCTGCGGCAGGTGGGCGCACGGCACCTCTACCCGCTGTCCTTGATCGAGGCCCAGGAGCAGGTGCGGCCGCACCTGGTGGTACTGGGCAACGCAGCACACAGCCTGCACCCCATCGCGGGCCAGGGTTTCAATCTGTCGTTGCGTGACGTGCAGGCCCTGGCCGAAGCGCTGCTGGCGGGCCCACAGCAGCCTGGCGACCTGACCACGTTGCAGGCCTATCACCAGCGCCAGCGCCTGGACCAGGCGATGACCATCGGCTTCTCCGACCAGGTCACCCGCCTGTTCGGCAGCAATCAGCCGTTGCTGACGGCCGGGCGCAACCTTGGCCTGCTCGGGCTCGACCTGTTGCCACCGGCAAAAAGCTGGTTCGCCCGCCAGGCGATGGGCCTGGGCACCCGCCCTGATCCGCGGGGCCAGGCATGAGCAACCCGCGTAAACTGGCGCGCCGGGCGCGCATGCTGCGCTGGATGCTGAACCTCTACCCACCATACCTGGGTGCCGGTATCCGTGTGCAGCACATCAGCCCGGACCTGCGTAGCGTCAAGGTGGCGATGAAACTGACTCGCTGGAACCGCAATTACGTCGGTACCCAGTTCGGTGGCAGCCTGTATGCCATGGTCGACCCGTTCTACATGCTGCTGCTGATCGAGCAGCTGGGGCGCGACTACATCGTCTGGGACAAGGCCGCCAGCATCGATTTCATCTCGCCGGGCAAAGGCCCGGTTTATGCCGAATTCCACGTCGATGATGCGCTGCTGGACGAAATCCGCCAGCAGGCCGCCACCGGCAAGAAATGCCTGCCGCGCTTGCAGGTCGATATCCGCGATGGCGCCGGCGAGTTGGTGGCGCGGGTCGATAAAACCCTATACGTGCGGCTCAAGCCGCAAGCGAGGCTGGCGTAAGGCATGGACATGCGCGCAGATCTGTTGATTGTGGGTGCCGGTATGGTCGGCAGCGCCCTGGCCTTGGCGTTGCGCCACAGTGGCCTGCAAATTTTGTTGCTCGATGGTGGCCCGCTGACGGTCGTACCCTTCGATGCCCAGGCCCCGTTCGAGCCGCGTGTCAGCGCGCTATCGGCGGCCAGCCAGCGCATCCTCGAGCGCCTTGGCGCCTGGGATGGCATTGCCCAGCGGCGCGCCACTCCGTATTCCGACATGCATGTGTGGGATGGCAGCGGCACCGGGCAGATTCACTTCTCGGCGGCCAGTGTGCATGCTCAGGTGCTCGGCCATATCGTCGAGAACCGGGTGGTGCAGGACGGCCTGTTGGAGCGCCTGCACGACAGCGACATCGGCCTGCTGGCCAATGCGCGGCTGGAGCAATTGCGTCGCTCCGGCGATGAGTGGCTGCTGACCCTGGCGGATGGCCGGCAACTGCGGGCACCGTTGGTGATCGCTGCCGACGGTGCCAATTCGGCGGTGCGGCGTCTGGCCGGCTGCGAAACCCGCGAATGGGATTACCTGCACCATGCCATTGTCACCAGCGTGCGTTGCAGCGCCGGGCACCAGGCCACGGCCTGGCAGCGCTTCACTGACGAAGGTCCGCTGGCGTTCCTGCCGTTGACCCGCGATGGTCAGCAGGACTGGTGCTCGATCGTCTGGTCGACCACCCCGGAGCATGCCGAGCAGCTGATGGCGATGGATGAAGTGGCCTTCCTGCAGGCCCTGGAGCGGGCCTTCGAAGGGCGTCTGGGCGCGGTGCTTCAGGCCGACCCACGGGTCTGCGTGCCGCTGCGCCAGCGTCACGCCAAGCGCTACGTGGATGAAGGCCTGGCCTTGATCGGTGATGCTGCACACACCATTCACCCGCTGGCCGGGCAGGGTGTGAACCTCGGCTTCCTCGACGCGGCGGTGCTGGCTGAGGTGCTGGTCAATGCTTGCGAGCGCGGCGAGAGACTGGCCGATGTGAAGGTGTTGAGCCGTTACGAGCGCCGGCGCATGCCACACAACCTGGCGTTGATGGCGGCGATGGAGGGGTTCGAGAGGTTGTTCCAGGCCGATCCGCTGCCGTTGCGCTGGTTGCGCAACAGCGGGTTGAAGCTGGTGGAGCAGATGCCGGAGGCCAAGGCGCTGTTTGTGCGCCAGGCGTTGGGTTTGAGTGGTGACCTGCCGGATCTGGCCAAGGCTTGAGAGTGGCGGGGCTGCGTAGCAGTCCTTTGCAACATCCGGTAACGCCTAGGTAGGTGAGCCAGAAAATGGGATTCACTACCATTCGCACCTCTCATACGATCGAGGAGTGCTTCAAATGTTGCCACGCAAGCCCCTACTGGCCGCCTTGGCCCTGACCCTGTTCGGCGGCACTGCCCAGGCAGCGGACGAAGTGGTGGTGTACTCCTCGCGCATCGACGAGCTGATCAAGCCGGTGTTCGATGCCTATACCGCCAAGACCGGGGTCAAGATCAAGTTCATCACCGACAAGGAAGCCCCGCTGATGCAGCGCATCAAGGCCGAGGGCGACAACGGCGTGGCCGACCTCCTGCTGACCGTCGATGCAGGCAACCTGTGGCAGGCCGAGCAGATGGGCATTCTGCAGCCGATCGAGTCCGACGTCATCGACCAGAACATCCCGGCGCAGTTCCGCGCCTCGTCCCATGACTGGACCGGCCTGAGCCTGCGTGCCCGCACCATCATCTACTCCACCGAGCGGGTCAAACCCGAGGAGTTGAGCACCTACGAAGCCCTGGCTGACAAACAGTGGGAAGGCCGTCTGTGCCTGCGTACGGCCAAGAAGGTGTACAACCAGTCGCTGACCGCCACCCTGATCGAAACCCACGGTGAGGCCAAGACCGAGCAAATCGTCAAAGGGTGGGTCAACAACCTGTCCACCGATGTGTTCTCCGACGACAACGCGGTGATCCAGGCCATCGAGGCCGGGCAGTGTGATGTGGGCGTGGTCAACACCTACTACTACGGCCGTCTGCACAAGCAGAACCCGAACCTGCCGGTGAAGATCTTCTGGCCCAACCAGGGCGACCGTGGTGTGCACGTGAACCTCTCGGGCATCGGCCTGACCAAGCATGCGCCACACCCGGAGGCCGCGAAGAAACTGGTGGAATGGATGACCGGCGAAGAAGCGCAAAAGCTGTTTGCTGATATCAACCAGGAGTTCCCGGCCAACCCGAAGGTGAAGCCATCGGAGGAAGTGGCGGCGTGGGGCAGCTTCAAGGCCGACAGCATTCCGGTGGAAATTGCCGGCAAGCGCCAGGCTGAAGCCATTCGCCTGATGGATCGGGCTGGCTACAACTAAGCGCCAGGCTTTATCCTCTTTGGGCCCGTTAGGGCCCTTTCGCGGGTAAACCCGCTCCTCAGGATCGGCACTGCCTTGCGCGGTCCCCGTAGGAGCGGGTTTACCCGCGAACGACCGCAAAGCGGTCGCAAATCAGCCACAGAGACATTCAATTTGCCCCACACCCCCCAACGCCGCTGGTACCTCCCGGTCTCCCTGATCGCCGCCTTGGTGCTGCTGCCCCTGAGCGTGCTGCTGTTGTCCTGGCAATCCATCGACCTGCAGATCTGGTCCCACCTGCTCGACACCCAGATGGGGCGCCTGCTCGGCAATACCCTGACCCTGGTGGTGGGCGTGGGCATTGGTGTCACCGTGCTGGGCGTCAGCCTGGCCTGGCTTACCAGCCTCTGCGACTTCCCTGGTCGACGCTGGCTGGACTGGGCGCTGATGTTACCGTTCGCCATCCCGGCCTACGTGCTGGCGTTCGTCTTCGTCGGCCTGCTGGACTTTTCCGGCCCGGTGCAAGGCGCCCTGCGCGAGGTGTTCGGGCCAATGCGCCTGCCTCGGGTGCGTTCCACCGGTGGGGTAATCACCGTCCTGGTGCTGGTCTTCTATCCCTATGTCTACTTGTTGGCGCGCACGGCTTTCCTGGCTCAGGGCAAGGGCCTGATGGAGGCGGCGCGGGTACTCGGGTTATCGCCCCTGCAGGCGTTCTGGCGGGTGGCCTTACCCATGGCTCGGCCGGCGATCGGTGCCGGTATCGCCCTGGCGCTGATGGAAACCCTGGCCGACTTCGGTGCAGTGGCCGTATTCAACTTCGACACCTTCACCACGGCCATCTACAAGACCTGGTACGGCTTTTTCAGCTTGTCCAGTGCGGCCCAGTTGGCCAGCCTGCTGCTGCTGGCGGTGATGTTGGTGCTGTACGGCGAGCGCCGCGCCCGCGGTGCCAGCCGGAGCGGCAACGAACGGCCGCGCGCGCAGGCGCTGTATCACCTGCGTGGTCTCAAGGCGCTGTTGGCCAGTGGCTGGTGCCTGCTGGTGTTCGCCTGCGCTTTCGTCATCCCGCTGCTGCAGTTGCTGGTGTGGTTCTGGCAACGCGGTCGGCATGACCTGGATGAGCGTTATATCGGCCTGGTGCTGCACACCCTGTACCTGGGAAGCATGGCGGCGCTGGTCACGGTATGTGTGGCGCTGCTGCTGGCCTTTGCCCGGCGCCAGGCACCGACGGGCGGTATCCGCGCCGGGGTTGGCCTGGCCAATCTGGGGTATGCCCTGCCCGGCTCGGTGTTGGCGGTATCGATCATGCTGGCCTTCAGTTACCTCGACAACCACCTAGTCATCCCGTTGTCCAGCTGGCTGGGCGGCGCCGGCAAGCCGCTGCTGCTAGGTAGCCTCTCGGCGTTGCTGCTGGCCTACCTGGTGCGCTTCATCGCGGTGGCCTACGGGCCGCTGGAGAGCAGCCTGGAGCGCATCCGCCCGTCACTCCCTGAAGCCTCGCGCAGCCTGGGTGTTGGCGGCGCAAGATTGTTTTTCAAGGTGTATCTGCCGCTGCTGGTGCCGGGGGCACTTGGCGCCGCGCTGCTGGTGTTCGTCGATGTGCTCAAGGAAATGCCCGCCACCTTGCTGATGCGGCCGTTCGGCTGGGACACCCTCGCCGTGCGGGTGTTCGAGATGACCAGCGAGGGCGAGTGGGCGCGCGCCTCGCTGCCGGCATTGACCTTGGTATTGGTGGGCCTGCTGCCGGTCATCGGCCTGATTCGCCGTTCGGCCCGTCGACCCGGTCACAGTCACTGAGGATGTCAGTTTGCGACCTTGCGGCTACAATGCGCGGCATTCGCGCGGCGGGTGTGAGTAACAAGAAAAGCTGACGACCCAACGTCATCGACCGCCGCCGCTTCGCCACGCCCGGAAGGAGAAACCCATGGGACAGCGCACGCTTTTGTATGACCTGCACCTGGCGCTAGGCGCCAAGACGGTCGATTTCGGTGGCTGGGACATGCCCCTGCACTATGGCTCGCAGGTCGAGGAGCACCATCAGGTGCGCAGCGATTGCGGCGTCTTCGATGTTTCTCATATGACCGTGATCGATGTCGACGGCACTGATGCCACTGTTTGGCTGCAGCGCCTGCTGGCCAACGACGTGGCCCGCCTCGACGACACCGGCAAGGCGCTGTATAGCCCGCTGCTGAACGAACAGGGCGGGGTGATCGATGATCTGATTGTCTACCGCACTGAAACCGGCTATCGCCTGGTCACCAATGCCGCCACCCGTGCCAAGGTGCTCGATTGGCTGCAATTGCAACGTGCCGGGTTTTCCGTGGACTTCCAGGTCCGCCCTGATCTGGCCATCCTTGCCATCCAGGGGCCGCGTGCCCGCGAAAAGGTCGCGGCCCTGCTCAGCCCCGCGCGCGCTGCACTCATCCGCGAACTGCGCCCGTTCGAGGGCGTTGCCGACGGCGACTGGTTCATTGCCCGCACCGGCTATACCGGTGAGGACGGCCTGGAGATCATCTTCCCGGGCGATCAGGCGGTGGCCTTCTTCAACGACCTGGTCGGCGCCGGTATCGCCCCAAGCGGCCTGGGCGCCCGCGATACCCTGCGTCTGGAGGCCGGCATGAACCTGTACGGCCAGGACATCGACGAAAACCACACCCCGCTCACCTCCAACCTGGGCTGGAGCATCGCCTGGGAACCGGCCGAGCGCAACTTCATCGGCCGTGTCGGCCTGCTTGCGGAAATCGAGCACGGCGTGCAGGAAAAGCTGGTGGGTCTGGTGCTGGAAGAGCGCGGTGTACTGCGCGCCCATCAGGTCGTGCGTGTAGCCGGCATTGGCGAAGGGGAGATCACCAGTGGTAGTTTCTCGCCTACGCTGAGCAAGTCCATTGCGTTGGCGCGCGTGCCTATGGCTACCGGTGATCGGGCCGAGGTGGAAATTCGCGGCAAGTGGTACCCGGTGCGGGTGGTCAAACCGACCTTCGTGCGCCACGGCAAGATTCTGATCTGAACAATTTATAACCGGCGGGCGTACCGCTGAGCCAATCGAGGAATTCAAGACATGAGCAATATCCCCGCCGAACTGCGTTTTGCCGAAAGCCATGAGTGGGCTCGCCTGGAAGCCGACGGCAGTGTGACCGTGGGTATCAGCGATCACGCCCAGCAAGCCTTGGGTGATGTGGTGTTCGTCGAGCTGGCTGAAGTCGGCAAAGTGTTTGGCGCTGGCGACGCTGCGGGTGTGGTCGAGTCGGTCAAGGCCGCTTCGGACATCTATGCCCCGGTCGGTGGCGAAGTGATTGCGGTCAACGAAGAGCTGGCCGATAGCCCGGAACTACTTAACGAAGAGCCTTACGGTTCGTGGATCTTCAAATTGAAGCCAAGCAACCCGGCCGAGCTGGACAAGTTGCTGGATGCGGCTGGCTACCAGGCGCTGATTGGCGAGTAAGACCGCGTCGCTTGCTTCGCGGCTAAAGCCGCTCCTACACAGGTACAGCGCTGCATTCGAGACGGGTGCAGCCCCTGTAGGAGCGGCTTTAGCCGCGAAGAGGCCGGGCCTGCAAACAAGTTTCCCCGCACAATCGGCAATCCCTTCCTAGACTTGTAAGTCTCCATGAGGCCTGGTCTAGGAAGAGAGCGTCGTCATGTCCCAGTCGCCATCCCTGCATCAACTGCAAGAGCTCAACCCATTTCTGCGCCGCCACCTGGGCCCCGATGCCACAGAGCAGCAGGCCATGCTCAACGCGCTGGGTATCGCCAGCCGCAACGAGCTGATCGAGCAGACCGTTCCCCCAGACATCCGCCTCAATCGCCCCCTCGACCTCCCAGCGGCACTGGACGAGCAAGCCGCCCTGGCCAAGCTCGCCGGTTACGCCGAAAAGAACCAGGTCTGGACCAGCCTCATCGGCATGGGCTACCACGGCACCATCACCCCCACGGTCATCCTGCGCAACGTGCTGGAAAACCCTGGCTGGTACACCGCCTACACGCCCTACCAACCCGAAATTGCCCAAGGCCGGCTGGAGGCGCTGCTGAACTTCCAGCAAATGGTCATCGACCTCACTGGCCTGCCTCTGGCCAATGCCTCGCTGCTCGATGAAGCCACCGCTGCCGCCGAAGCCATGGCCCTGGCCAAGCGGGTGGCACGCAACAAGAGCAACGCCTTCTTTGCCGACGAGCACTGCCATCCGCAGACCCTTTCGGTACTCAAGACCCGCGCCGAGGGGTTCGGCTTCGAGCTGATCGTCGATTCTGTGGATAACCTTGCCAAACACTCGGTGTTCGGCGCTTTGCTGCAGTACCCCGACACCCACGGCGAAGTGCGCGATTTGCGCCCGCTGATCGACCAGTTGCACGGCCAGCAGGCCTTGGCCTGCGTAGCCGCTGACCTGCTGAGCCTGGTGGTGCTGGCACCGCCCGGAGAGCTGGGCGCCGATGTGGTGCTGGGCTCGACCCAGCGCTTCGGTGTGCCGATGGGCTATGGCGGGCCTCACGCGGCCTATTTCGCCTGTCGCGACGACTACAAGCGAGCCATGCCGGGGCGCATCATCGGCGTGTCGCGCGATGCCCGTTGCAACACCGCATTACGGATGGCCCTGCAAACCCGCGAGCAGCATATTCGCCGCGAAAAGGCCAACTCCAACATCTGCACGGCCCAGGTGCTGTTGGCCAACATTGCCGGCTTCTACGCGGTGTACCACGGCCCGGAAGGCCTGCAACGCATCGCGCAGCGTGTGCACCGGCTGACCTTCATCCTGGCTGCCGGCCTTGAGGCCAAAGGCATCAAACGCCTCAATCAGCACTTCTTCGACACCCTTACCCTGAATGTTGGTGGTGCCCAGGCGGCCATCATTGAAAGCGCCGAGGCCGCGCACATCAATTTGCGCATTCTCGGTCGCGGGCACCTGGGGGTGAGCCTGGACGAAACCTGCACCGAACAGACGGTGCTGCGCCTGCTCGACATCTTCCTGGGGGTGGATCATGGCCTGGAAATCACCGCCCTCGACCAGCTGGCCCTGCCTGAAGGCATCCCCGCCAGCCTGGTGCGACGCACGCCATTCCTCGCCCATCCGGTGTTCAACCTGCATCACAGCGAAACAGAGATGCTGCGCTACCTCAAGCAGCTAGAGAACAAGGACCTGGCGCTGAACCAGTCGATGATTCCACTGGGCTCGTGCACCATGAAGCTCAACGCCACCAGTGAGATGATCCCCATCACCTGGCCCGGTTTTGCCCAGCTGCACCCGTTCGCCCCGGCGGCCCAGGCGGCAGGCTACAAGGCGATGATCGACGAACTGGAAAGCTGGCTGTGCGCGATCACCGGCTTCGATGCGATCTGCATGCAGCCCAACTCCGGTGCTCAGGGTGAATACGCCGGCCTGATGGCCATTACCCGCTATCACTGCAGCCGCCACCAGCCGATGCGCACGTTGTGCCTGATCCCGTCGTCGGCCCACGGCACCAACCCAGCGTCGGCACAGATGGCCGGCATGGAAGTGGTGATCGTCGATTGCGACAACGATGGCAACGTCGACCTGGCTGACCTCAAAGCCAAGGCGCACGCGGCCGGGGAGCGTCTGTCGTGCCTGATGATTACCTACCCCTCGACCCACGGCGTGTACGAAGAGGGGATACGCGAAATCTGCGATGTGGTGCACCAGCACGGCGGCCAGGTTTACATGGACGGTGCCAACCTCAACGCCCAGGTGGGCCTGGCGCGCCCCGCAGACATTGGGGCCGACGTTTCACACATGAACCTGCACAAGACTTTCTGCATTCCCCACGGCGGCGGCGGCCCGGGTATGGGGCCCATCGGTATCCGCGCGCACCTCAAGCCGTTCGTCGCCAGCCATCCGGTGGTGCCGGTGCCTGGGTTGGACCCGAACAACAGCGCGGTCAGCGCCGCGCCCTGGGGCAGCGCAAGCATCTTGCCGATCAGCTGGATGTACATCGCCATGATGGGCCCGCAGCTGGCCGACGCCAGCGAGGTGGCTATCCTTTCGGCCAACTACCTGGCCAGCCAGTTGGGCGCGGCGTTCCCGGTGCTCTACCGTGGGCGCAACCAGCGCGTGGCGCATGAATGCATCCTCGACCTGCGGCCGTTGAAGGCACTGACAGGCATCAGCGAAGAGGACGTGGCCAAGCGCCTGATGGACTATGGCTTCCACGCACCGACCATGTCGTTCCCGGTGCCGGGCACGTTGATGGTGGAGCCGACCGAGAGTGAATCGAAGGCCGAGCTGGATCGGTTCGTCGAGGCGATGCTGGCGATACGGGCGGAAATTGACGAAGTACAGCAGGGCAACTGGCCAGCCGAGAACAACCCGCTGAAACATGCACCGCATACCTTGGCTGATGTCTTGGGGGTATGGGACAGACCGTATAGCCTGGAGCAGGCGGTGGCCCCCAGTGCTCACGTGCGCCAGCACAAATACTGGCCGGCGGTGAACCGGGTAGACAACGTGTATGGGGACAGGAACCTGTTCTGTGCGTGTGTGCCGGTGGAGGCTTATCGCTGAGGTTGGTGTTGGATGCTTCGCGGGTGCCTGTAGGAGCGGGTTCACCCGCGAAGCAGGCGACGCAGTTACTCGGCTACCGCATTCTTGGCCAGGATGGCATTGGCCAACTCCATGTCGGAAGCCTGCATCCCTGGGTTCTCTGCCCGTGCCTCGCGCATGGCCGCTTCCAGGAACGGCCCGCGGATCGCGCCTTCGCTGGCGACGAAGCTGCTGGCGTCATCCTGCGCGGCCACTACCAGCTTGTGATCCCGCGAGGTCAGGTAGCTCGACGCCGTGGTAGCACCGGAAGTCATCACGTTACGCCAGAAGGTATCGGCCATGGCCGAGCCAAGAGGCAGCGAAAGCAAGGTAGCGGCGGCAATGGCGGTTTTGAGACGCATGTTGAAACACCTCGAAGGGTGATGGTTGAAGATGCGCGCTTGGATCTTTTCGGGCAAGGCAAGTTCCTTGAATACAAAGGACTTTTCGTCAGTTGCAGACGCGCAGCACTTCCTCGGCACGGGTCTGCCCAGCGGCCACCTTGGCCTCGCCGCAACGGCGCAGGTCAACCAGGCCATCGGCCAGCGCCTGGCGCCGCAAACGGGTCAGGTCGGCATCAGGGCCGATCAATGCGCGCAAGGTGTCGCTGGGCTCGAGCAGTTCGAATAATCCCGTGCGCCCCTGAAAACCGGTGCCGCGGCAGGCTCGGCAGGTGGCTGATGAACCTGCCTGGCAGTCGGTGCAGACAGTCCGCACCAGGCGCTGGGCCATCACCCCGATAAGCGTTGCCTTGATCAGGTAGTCGGCCACACCCAGCTCTTGCAGGCGGGTGATTGCTGCGCAGGCGTCGTTGGTATGCAGGGTCGATAGCACCAGGTGCCCGGTCAGCGCTGCCTGCACCGCCACCAGGGCGGTTTCGCGGTCGCGGATTTCGCCGATCATGATGATGTCGGGGTCTTGGCGCAGCATGGCCCTGACCGCGTTGGCAAACCCCAGGTCCAGCGCGGGCTGCACCTGCAGCTGGTTGAAGGCTGGCTCCAGGCGCTCGATCGGGTCTTCGATGGTGCACAGGTTGACCTGTGGTGTGGCCAGCAGTTTGAGGCTGGTGTACAGCGTGCTGGTCTTGCCGGAGCCGGTGGGGCCGGTGACCAGGATGATGCCTTGGCGCTGACGAAGCAGGCGCTGCCATTGGGCCAGTTGCTGGCCGTGCAGGCCAAGGCGGTCGAAGCCCTCTTGCAACTGGTGCGGGTCGAACAGGCGCAGCACCAGTTTCTCGCCAAACGGGGTGGGCAGGGTTGAAAGCCGCAGCTCCACTTCGCCACCACCGGGTAGGCGGCTTTGCAGCCGGCCGTCCTGCGGCCGTCGCTTCTCTGCAACGTCCATGCGGCCCAGGTGTTTCAGGCGGCTGACGAGGGCCAGGGTGACCCCGGCGGGGAAGGCATAGACGGTGTGCAGCAGGCCATCGATGCGGTAGCGCAGCTGGCCCTGTTCGCGGCGTGGTTCCAGGTGGATATCACTGGCGCGTTGCTCGATGGCGTACTGCAACAGCCAGTCGACGATATGCACGATATGCGCGTCGTCTGCGCTGGCCTCGGCCTGGCGTTTGCCCAGCTCAAGCAATTGCTCAAGTTCCCCCAGGCTCGCCGACTGCTGGTATTGCGCGCCTTTTACCGACTGGGCCAGGCGGTGGAACGACTGCGCTGACTGACGGATCTGCTGCGGGCTGGCCAGTACGCGACGGATCGACCGGCCGAGGCTGCGGGCCAGGTCGGCCTGCCAGTCATTCTGGAAAGGCTGGGCGCTGGCGACGGTGACGCTGGAGGCATCGGCCGCGACGATGAGGATGCCGTGGCGCTGGGCGAAGGCTGGGGAGATCAGGCTGGTGACCTGGGGCAGGTCGAGTTGCATGGGGTCGATGC
Source organism: Pseudomonas sp. 10(2024) (assembly GCF_045164175.1). Classification (NCBI taxonomy): domain Bacteria; kingdom Pseudomonadati; phylum Pseudomonadota; class Gammaproteobacteria; order Pseudomonadales; family Pseudomonadaceae; genus Pseudomonas; species Pseudomonas sp. 10(2024). Next base: position 5,675,550 of record NZ_CP174006.1, on the reverse strand, counting down.
GCAGGTAGGGTTGGCCGACCTTGTCGGCCAGCCACTGGCAAAGGTGCTCCAAGTCCAGGGGCTGGCCGGGGTGCTGGCGGCTTTCCAGGCTGCAGGCGGCGATGTGCTCCAGCGGGTGGCTAGCGGGGTGGGCAGCGGCGTGTTCGAGTACTTGCAGGGTATCGCTGGCGTGCAGGTGCTGGTCAGCGAGCAGGGCCTGGAGCACGCGCTTGAGGTCGAGTGCGGGGTTGTCGGGGGTGTGCATGGTTGGCGTCCGTGCCTGATCGGGTAGTGCTGATCAAGGCTAGCCGGGCGGCGGGAGGCTATCGGAGGTGAAAGGTTTCGGGATTTTGCTGCGCCTGTACCGGACGCTTCGCGGGTGAACCCGCTCCTACAGGGATCGCACGGGCCTTGAAGGGTGGTTCAGACCACTGCCAACGCCACTCGCTGCAAGTTGGTCAGGCTCACCTCACCCACACACACCAGGTTACGCAGTTTCTGTGCAATGACTTCGGCCCGGTGCCAGCTCAACCCGCCAATGCCGATTTCGATATCCAGCCAGTCATCCTGCTGGCTGACCTGCACGCTATGCGGGGTCAGGAACTGCAAGGCGAACAGGTTGAGCACCCGGCACAGGCTATCGGGCTCGGCCTCGGCCTGCAGGCGATAGTGCACGGTGCTGTGGGCGTTGTTGGCGGCCCAGGCGTCGATACGGGGCTGTGCGTTCATACTGGTCTCCGCAAATGAGGGAGAAATTCTTGCACGTTGCTGGCGGTATTTTTTCGCTATGATTGGGTGATTTTGCCCTGTTGGCGAATTTTTTTATTCAAGAAAATATGGAGTGGGGAATAAATAATGCACAGCGAGCTGGACGCCTACGACCGTCGCATCCTCGAGCTGCTGCAGGAGGACGCTTCGCTGTCCAGTGCACAGATCGCCGAGCGCGTCGGGCTGTCGCAATCGCCGTGCTGGCGGCGCATTCAGCGCTTGAAGGAAGAGGGGGTGATTCGTGGGCAGGTGACCTTGCTGGACCGCAAGAAGGTCGGCCTGAACACGCAGATTTTCGCCGAAGTGAAACTGAACGCCCATGGGCGCTCCAACTTTACCGAGTTCACCGAGGCGATCCGCGGGTTCCCTGAGGTGCTGGAGTGTTATGTGCTGATGGGGGCCGTGGACTTTCTGCTGCGAATCGTCACGTCGGACATCGAGGCCTACGAGCGGTTCTTCTTCGAAAAACTGTCGAACGTGCCGGGGATTCAGGAGGTGAACTCGATTGTGGCGCTTTCCGAGATCAAGTCCACCACTAGCCTGCCGCTACCGCGGTGAGGCCATTCGCGGGTAAACCCGCGCCTACACCGGCCTCACGCCTGGCGCGAACCTTTGTAGGAGCGGGTTTACCCGCGAAGCAGGCGACGCGGTATCACGCCTTGAGCAGGTGCTTCCAGCCGCGGCTCTGGTCCACCGCCCGAGCCTGTTCGATACGCGCTTCCAGCACTTCATCGCTGATGGGCTGCTCGGCCAGCTCGTGCAGCTTTTTCAGGTCGCCGTACAAGCGGTCCATTTGCGGCGCTTCCAGTACCTGGCGGGCGTGGTGCAGCCAGGCCAGAAGCTGCTCGATACGTGGCAGCTGCTCGGCCAGGTCTTCCGGGCGCTGGGTGTACAGCGGCAGCTTCAGCGCGCGGCCTTCCTCACCCAGCAGGTGCACCAGCCAGCTGGCCAACTGCGCCTTGCCCTGGCGTTCGCCGCGGCCCTTGCGCTCTGCGGTCCAGGTCCGGGCCATCAGCCAGCGTGAGGTTTCCAGCGAGAACTGGCCCCAGCGTACGTCTTCCAGTTCTTCGGTGAACTGCTCGGGCGCGGCGCGACGGATGTCTTCGTCATCGTTGCCGGCCTGCACCAGCGGGCGCCAGTCTTCAAGCAAGGCATCAAGGCTGGCGCGCAGGTCGCGGGTGGTGGCGCGCGGTGCTGCCTGGCCCAGGCTGGCGGTGAGCGCGCGCAGCTCGCTCAGGCACTCGACCCAGTCCTGGAGCAGGCGCCAGTGGCCGTTGTGGCGGTACTGCTCGGCCAGGCGCTGGCTGCTGCCCAGCAGTTGCCAGGCGAGGGCGGCATAGGCGTCGTCCAGGGCCATTTCGGCTTCCAGCGCAGTGTGCGGCAGGTCCAGCTCGTAGCTGTCCGGTTCCAGCAGGCGGTAACCGCGCTCAGCCTTGCTGATGTCGCACGGCATCAGTGGCAGGCTGGCGGCCAGCTCTGCGGCCAGTTCCAGCAGGGCTTGCGGTTCACCTTCGCGCAGTTCCAGCTCCAGCTCGCAGATCTCTTCCTTGCGCTTGCCGGCGATCACGAAGCCTTGGTCCAGTGCAGCCTCGATCACCACCTTGCTCTTGCCACGGCCCCAGGCGATTTCGGCGTATTCACGGCTGAAGTCGGTGGTGAACAGCGGCTTGATGGTTTTCTTGTCCAGGTTGGCCAGTTGCTCGGGCCAGCAGGTGGCGTCCAGCTTCTTCAGGTCGAGCTTGACCTTGTCCAGGTTCCATTCGTACTCGTTGCGCTCGGACAGGCCGGCCACGCTCTGGCCGCGGCACTTGAGGGTTTGAATGACAGCGTCGCCATCGCGGCGCAGGCGCAGGGCGACACGGGCGGCGGACAGCTCACGCTCGGGGGTGTCGAAGTACTGGTTGAGCAGTTCACGGGTCTGCCAGCCGGACTTGTTGCGCTTTTTCAGCAGAGGGTGCTCGCGCAGGGCGGCAAGGGTCTCGCGGCTGGCGCGGAGCTTCAGTTCGGTTTCTTTGTGCATCACAGACTCGAAAGAGGGGGCGTGGTTGGCAGAGAGTCTACAGCAGTCAGCCCTCAACGGTTTATTCCAGACAGCGGATAGTCCTATGATGGGCAACGTTTCCGAGGAGTACGCGCATGCCGTTGCCGACGCTGAAAGACCAGTTTGCCGCCTTGATCGCCGCGCCTTCGGTCAGCTGTACCCAACCTGCGCTGGACCAGTCCAACCGCCAGGTTATCGACCTGCTGGCCGGTTGGCTGGGCGACCTGGGTTTCAAGTGCGATATCCAGCAGGTCAGCCCCGGCAAGTTCAACCTGCTGGCCAGCCGTGGCACCGGCCCGGGAGGGCTGGTGCTGGCCGGGCACAGCGATACCGTGCCCTATGACGAACAGCTGTGGGCCAGCGACCCGCTGAAGCTGACCGAGACCGATGGCCGTTGGGTCGGCCTGGGCAGCTGCGACATGAAGGGCTTCTTTGCCCTGGTCATCGAAGCGGTCATCCCGCTGCTGGAGCACGACTTCAAGGAGCCGCTGCTGATCCTTGCCACCTGCGATGAAGAAAGCTCCATGTCCGGCGCCCGTGCCCTGGCCGAGGCCGGCCAGCCACTGGGCCGTGCAGCGATCATCGGTGAGCCTACCGGGCTGCGGCCGATCCGCATGCACAAGGGCATCCTCATGGACCGCATCGACATCCTCGGTCGCAGCGGCCATTCGTCGGACCCAAGCCTGGGCCGCAGCGCCATGGAGGCCATGCATGCGGTCATGGGCGAGCTGATGGGCCTGCGCCAGCAGTGGCAACAAACCTATAGCAACCCGCAATTCACCGTGCCGACCCCGACCATGAACTTCGGCTGCATCCACGGCGGCGACAACCCCAACCGTATCTGCGGCCAGTGCGCCCTGGAGTTCGACCTGCGGCCGCTGCCGGGCATGGACGTGGACCAGCTGCGCGCGGCTATTCGCGAAAAGCTGGTGCCCGTGGCCGAGCGCCATGAGGTGCGCATCGACTACGCGCCGCTGTTCCCGGAGGTGCCGCCATTCGAGCAGGCTGCCGATGTCGAGCTGGTACAGGTCGCGGAGCGCCTGACCGGCCATCGCGCTGAAGCGGTGGCGTTCGGCACCGAAGCACCTTATCTTCAGCAACTGGGCTGCCAGACCATCGTGCTGGGCCCTGGCGACATTGCCTGTGCCCACCAGCCCGGCGAATACCTTGAAATGTCACGAATCGAGCCTACCGTGCGTCTATTGCGTGACTTGATCCGGCACTATTGCCTGCACTAAACGTCAATCGAACTGATTCGTTCCTGCCTAGAGGAGACCGCGCGTGACCGCAAGCCTGTTCCGACGATGATCCTGAACGCCCCCTGCATCGCCGTTCTCCGTCCACTTATCCACAGGCCCTGTCATGCCCGATTACGTCAACTGGCTGCGTCATGCATCCCCCTATATCAATGCCCATCGCGACTGCACCTTCGTGGTCATGCTTCCTGGCGATGGGGTGGAACACCCTAATTTCGGCAATATCGTCCACGACCTGGTGCTGCTGCACAGCCTCGGCGTGCGGCTGGTGCTGGTGCATGGCTCGCGCCCGCAGATCGAAAGCCGGCTGGCCGATCGCGGCCTGACCCCGCACTACCACCGGGGCATGCGTATTACTGATGCGGCCACCCTGGACTGCGTGATCGATGCCGTCGGCGCCCTGCGCCTGGCCATTGAAGCGCGGCTGTCGATGGACATCGCCGCTTCGCCGATGCAGGGCTCGCGCCTGCGCGTGGCCTCCGGCAACCTGGTCACCGCGCGGCCGATCGGCGTGCTCGAAGGCGTGGACTACCACCACACTGGCGAAGTGCGCCGGGTCGACCGCAAGGGCATCAGCCGCCTGCTCGACGAGCGTTCCATCGTGCTGTTGTCGCCCTTGGGCTACTCGCCTACCGGGGAAATCTTCAACCTGGCCTGCGAAGACGTGGCTACCCGCGCGGCCATCGAACTGGGCGCCGACAAGTTGCTGCTGTTCGGCGCCGAGCCGGGCCTGTTGGACGCTGACGGTAGGTTGGTGCGCGAACTGCGCCCGCAGCAGGTTGCTCCGCATCTGCAGCGTCTAGGCAGCGACTACCAGGGCGAACTGCTGGATGCTGCGGCCGAGGCTTGCAAAGGCGGTGTGGCGCGCAGCCATATCGTCAGCTATGCCGAGGATGGCGCGCTGCTCACCGAGCTGTTCACCCGGGGCGGTGGCGGTACGCTGGTGTCGCAGGAGCAGTTCGAAGTGGTGCGCGAGGCGACCATCGAGGACGTCGGTGGCCTGCTGGAGTTGATCAGCCCGCTGGAAGAGCAGGGCATCCTGGTGCGCCGCTCGCGCGAAGTGCTGGAGCGAGAGATCGAGCAGTTCAGTGTGGTCGAGCGCGAGGGCATGATCATCGCCTGTGCGGCGCTGTACCCGATTGCCGATTCCGAAGCCGGGGAGCTCGCTTGCCTGGCGGTGAACCCGGAGTACCGCCATGGCGGGCGTGGCGATGAGCTGCTGGAACGCATCGAGAGCCGGGCACGGCAGATGGGCTTGAGTACTTTGTTCGTGCTGACTACGCGCACTGCGCACTGGTTCCGCGAGCGCGGCTTTGCGCCGAGTGGCGTGGAGCGGCTGCCGGCGGCGCGGGCTTCGCTGTACAACTACCAGCGCAATTCGAAGATTTTCGAGAAGCCCCTGTAAGCCTGGGCCGCCCTCTTCGCGGGCACGCCCGCTCCCACAGGTTGGACTGCCCCCAAGAAGTTGGACACCAATCCAACCCTTGGGGGATCTATGGGCAAGTACACCGAGCAATTCAAGCTCACAGCGATCACAGCCTACCTGGATGGCAGCAACGGTTTCCGAAAGGTGGCTCAACACTTAGGTATCGATTTCAGCCTGCTTCGACGCTGGGTGGCCAGTTATCAGGCCAATAATGGCATTGGTCCAGGCTCGCATGGGCGGCGCTATACCAGTGATTTCAAACAGCAGGTGCTTAGCTATATGCACGAGCATCGGCTTTCGCTGCGCCAGACCGCTGCCCACTTTGGTCTTGGGCAGTCCTCTCAGATAGGCATTTGGCAGCGGCAGTACTACAGTGGCAGTCCTGCACCCTCTACTGCCATCAAGCCAAGAAAGCCAATCGACGTGTCGAAGAAGATCAAGCCTGCCAAACCCACCGATACCAATGATGATCAGAAGTCTCGAGATCAGCTGATGGCTGAACTTGAGTACCTGCGCATGGAGAATGCTGTCCTAAAGGAGCTCAAGGCTCTGCGCGAGGAAAAGGAACGAACACGCGGGAAAAAGCCCTGATCGTTTCCAAACTCAAGCGCAGGTTTCCTTTGCCTGACCTCCTTCAGTTGGTCGAGCTGGCGCGCAGCACCTTCTACTACCAGCTCAAAGCTCAGCAGAAGCCAGACCGGCATGCTGAGCTCAAGGCATTGGTGCATCGCGTCTATCACGAGCAGAAACGGCTTTATGGTTATCGCCGTGTCGCACTCGTAATCAGGAAGGAAAAGCGGGTGAACAAGAAGGTCATTGAACGGCTGATGGCTGAGCAGGGATTGAAATCAGTAGTGCGCCCCAAGAAATATCGCTCCTATCGAGGTACCGTCGGCAAAGTGGCAGCGAATGTACTGGAGCGAAATTTTGTCGCTCAACGCCCAAACCAGAAGTGGGTGACTGACGTAACCGAGTTCAAAGTAGCTCAACAGAAGCTCTATCTGTCGCCCGTGATGGATTTGTACAACGGCGAAATCGTGGCCTACGAAATGGCCAGCCGCCCGTGCTATAGCCTGGTTGGGAACATGCTTGGCAAAGCGCTCGATTGCCTGGGAGAGAAACCGAAGCTCGTGCTGCATTCGGATCAGGGATGGCATTACCAGCAGGCGCAATACCGCCGTAAGCTAAGCGAATGTGGGGTAAAGCAGAGCATGTCTCGAAAAGGCAATTGCCTGGACAACGCGGCCATGGAAAGCTTCTTCGGCACGCTCAAATCTGAGTTTTTCTACCTGAAGCGTTTCGAGAGCATTGATGAGCTGAGAGCGGGTCTGGATGAGTACATTCACTACTACAACCATGATCGCATCAAGCTGAGGCTCAATGGCCTGAGCCCTGTGGAGTACAGGGCTCAGGCTGCAGCTTAAAACTGTCCAACTTTTGGGGGGCAGTCCAGGTAAGTCACAGGCTTCAGCCCTCGAAATTACCCTGTGGGAGCGGGCGAGCCCGCGAAGAGGGCGACACCGGTCTCAAACAAAAACGCCGCCCTTGAGGGGCGGCGTTTTCGTTTACACGGTATGCAGGTACCAGTTGTACTCGAGGTCGGAGATCGAGTGCTCGAACTCTTCCAGCTCGCTTTCCTTGCACGCGACAAAGATGTCGATGTACTTCGGATCGATGTACTTGTTCAGGATCTCGCTGTCGTCCAGCTCGCGCAGGGCATCGCGCAGGTTGTTCGGCAGGCTCTGCTCCAGCTGCTCGTACGAGTTGCCTTCGATCGGCGCGCCTGGCTCGATCTTGTTGGTCAGGCCATGGTGCACGCCAGCCAGTACGGCAGCCATCATCAGGTACGGGTTGGCGTCGGCACCGGCGACGCGGTGCTCGATGCGCACGGCATCGGCCGAGCCGGTCGGTACGCGCAGCGCTACGGTGCGGTTGTCCAGGCCCCAGCTTGGCGCGTTCGGCACGTAGAACTGCGCGCCGAAGCGGCGGTACGAGTTGACGTTCGGGCAAAGGAAGGCCATGGACGCGGGCAGGGTCTCGAGCACACCGCCGACAGCGTGACGTAGCGCGGCGTTCTGCTCGGGATCCTCGCTGGTGAAGATGTTGTTGCCATCTTTGTCCAGCACGGAAATGTGCACGTGCAGGCCGTTGCCTGCCTGGCCCGGATAGGGCTTGGCCATGAAGGTGGTGTCCATTTCATGGTCGTAGGCGATGTTCTTGATCAACCGCTTGAGCAGTACCGCGTAGTCGCAGGCCTTGAGCGGGTCGGCCACGTGGTGCAGGTTGACTTCGAACTGCGCCGGGGCGCTTTCCTTGACGATGGCGTCGGCCGGGATGCCTTGTTCTTTCGCGCCTTCGAGGATGTCCTGCAGGCAGTCGGCATATTCGTCGAGGTCGTCGATCAGGTACACCTGGGTCGACTGCGGGCGTTTGCCCGAAATTGGCGAGCGTGGTGGCTGCGGGCGGCCGTTCACGTTCTCCTGGTCGATCAGGTAGAACTCCAGCTCGAATGCGGCGCAGATAGTCAGGCCCAGTTCGTCGAACTTGGTCACCACCTGACGCAGCACTTCGCGCGGGTCGGCGAAGAAGGGCTCGCCTTCCAGCTCGTGCATGGTCATCAGCAGCTGGGCGGTGGGGCGCTTTTGCCATGGCTCGTTACAGAGCGTGTCGGGGATTGGATAGCAGATGCGGTCAGCATCGCCGATGTCCAGGCCCAGCCCGGTGCTTTCGACGGTGGAACCGTTGATGTCCAGGGCAAAGAGGGAGGCCGGCAGATTGATGCCTTTCTCGTAAACCTTGTGGAGGCTGGTGCGCTCTATGCGCTTGCCACGCACCACACCATTCATATCTGCAATCAGAAGGTCAACGTAGAGAACCTCAGGATGTTCCTTAAGGAACGCGTTCGCTTCGTTAAGCTGAACGGCACGCGGGGGTACCGACATGATGCAACACCTTTGTTGTTAAAAATATCAATCAAGGGGGGCTTGCAAGACCAGTCAATCGAAAAGAGATACTGATGTCAAGCCGACCCCATGATGCCCTGAAATGGCACATCTACGGCAGATTTGCTGCATATCGGGGCAATCCATTATCCGCTATTTCCCGGGTAAAGGGCTATCTCCGGTGCGCCGTGTTTTATTTTTTACGGAGGTGTTGTGTAAAAAAATGAACAAGGCTAAGCTCGGTTTCAACCCAAAACACAATAATACGAGGGTCACATGGTCCGCTTGCCGCGACCTGAAAGCATTGCCTGCGCAGTGCCATCGGGTACATCCGTCGTTTTTGCAAGCTTCGTCAATGGCGTGGTCGCCCTGGCCGCAATAATTGACGTTTCGCGTTCCCGGACCGGTCCTCGCAGCGGCTTGCCGCCTTTCGCTTCACCTTCCTGCCTTTTGAACTCATTACGGACACAGCTGATTTCAGTGTATCCACTGTGGCTCTGCGCGTGGGTTTTTGCTTTAGCAATCGACTCCATCCAGAATCAAGTCGCGGACCACCTTACCTCCTGAGGTATTTATGAGTAACAACCTCGACCAGCTCACCGATTGGTTGAAAGAGCACAAGATCACCGAAGTCGAATGCATGATCAGCGACCTGACCGGCATCACGCGCGGCAAGATTTCGCCAACCAACAAATTCATCGCTGAAAAAGGCATGCGGCTGCCCGAGAGCGTGCTGCTGCAGACCGTGACCGGCGACTACGTCGACGACGACATCTATTACGAACTGCTCGACCCGGCAGACATCGACATGATCTGCCGCCCTGACGAGAACGCTGTGTTCCTCGTCCCGTGGGCCATCGAGCCGACCGCACAGGTCATCCACGACACCTACGACAAGAAGGGCAACCCGGTCGAACTGTCGCCGCGCAACGTGCTGAAGAAAGTGCTCAAGCTATACGCCGACAAGGGCTGGCAGCCGATCGTCGCCCCCGAGATGGAGTTCTACCTGACCAAGCGCAGCGAAGACCCGGACTTTCCGCTGCAGCCCCCGGTAGGCCGTTCCGGTCGCCCGGAAACCGGCCGTCAGTCGTTCTCGATCGAAGCTGCCAACGAATTCGACCCGCTGTTCGAAGACGTCTACGACTGGTGCGAGCTGCAGCAGCTGGACCTCGACACGCTGATCCACGAAGACGGCACGGCGCAGATGGAAATCAACTTCCGTCACGGCGACGCCCTGCACCTGGCCGACCAGATCCTGGTGTTCAAGCGCACCATGCGCGAGGCGGCGCTCAAGCACAACGTGGCTGCCACCTTCATGGCCAAACCGATGACCGGCGAGCCGGGCAGTGCCATGCACCTGCACCAGAGTGTGGTCGACGTGGCCACCGGCAAGAACATCTTCAGCAATGAAGACGGCAGCATGAGCGCGCTGTTCCTCAACCATATTGGCGGCCTGCAGAAGTTCATCCCCGAGGCGCTGCCGCTGTTCGCGCCCAACGTCAACTCGTTCCGCCGCTTCCTGCCCGACACTTCGGCGCCGGTGAACGTGGAGTGGGGCGAAGAAAACCGCACCGTCGGCCTGCGCGTCCCGGATGCCGGCCCGCAAAGCCGGCGCGTCGAAAACCGCCTGCCGGGCGCCGACGCCAACCCGTACCTGGCCATCGCCGCCAGCCTGCTGTGTGGCTACATCGGCATGGTCGAAGGTATCGAGGCCAGCGCGCCAGTGCAGGGCCGTGGTTACGAACGCCGCAACCTGCGCCTGCCCCTGACCATCGAAGACGCCTTGGAACGCATGGAAAACAGCCGTGCGCTGGTGCAGTACCTGGGCAAGAAATTCATTACCGGGTATGTCGCTACCAAGCGCGCCGAGCATGAAAACTTCAAGCGCGTCATCAGTTCGTGGGAGCGTGAGTTCCTGCTGTTCGCTGTCTGATCAACCCTGGTGCCGCAGGAGCGCGGCGGTCCAATAACGGAGAAGCACATGAGCGTCAACAACCCGCAAACCCGTGAATGGCAAACCCTGAGCGGGGAGCATCACCTCGCACCTTTCAGTGACTACAAGCAGCTGAAGGAGAAGGGGCCGCGCATCATCACCAAGGCCCAGGGTGTGCATTTGTGGGATAGCGAGGGGCACAAGATCCTCGACGGCATGGCCGGTCTATGGTGCGTGGCGGTCGGCTACGGACGTGAAGAGCTGGTGCAGGCGGCGGAAAAACAGATGCGTGAGCTGCCGTACTACAACCTGTTCTTCCAGACCGCTCACCCGCCTGCGCTCGAGCTGGCCAAGGCGATCACCGACGTGGCGCCGAAAGGTATGACCCATGTGTTCTTCACCGGCTCCGGCTCCGAAGGCAACGACACTGTGCTGCGCATGGTGCGTCACTACTGGGCGCTGAAGGGCAAACCGCACAAGCAGACCATCATCGGCCGCATCAACGGTTACCACGGCTCCACCTTCGCCGGTGCATGCCTGGGCGGCATGAGCGGCATGCACGAGCAGGGTGGCCTGCCGATCCCGGGCATCGTGCACATCCCTCAGCCGTACTGGTTCGGCGAGGGAGGCGACATGACCCCTGACGAATTCGGTGTCTGGGCCGCCGAGCAGTTGGAGAAGAAGATCCTCGAAGTCGGCGAAGACAACGTCGCTGCCTTCATCGCCGAGCCGATCCAGGGCGCTGGCGGTGTGATCATCCCGCCGGAAACCTACTGGCCGAAGGTGAAGGAGATCCTCGCCAGGTACGACATCCTGTTCGTCGCCGACGAGGTGATCTGCGGCTTCGGCCGTACCGGCGAGTGGTTCGGCTCGGACTACTACGACCTCAAGCCCGACCTGATGACCATCGCGAAAGGCCTGACCTCCGGTTACATCCCCATGGGCGGTGTGATCGTGCGTGACACCGTGGCCAAGGTGATCAGCGAAGGCGGCGACTTCAACCACGGTTTCACCTACTCCGGCCACCCGGTGGCGGCCGCGGTGGGCCTGGAAAACCTGCGCATTCTGCGTGACGAGAAGATTGTCGAGAAGGCGCGCACGGAAGCGGCACCGTATTTGCAAAAGCGTTTGCGCGAGCTGCAAGACCATCCACTGGTGGGTGAAGTGCGCGGCCTGGGCATGCTGGGTGCGATCGAGCTGGTCAAGGACAAGGCCACCCGCAGCCGTTACGAGGGCAAGGGCGTGGGCATGATCTGTCGCACCTTCTGCTTCGAGAACGGCCTGATCATGCGTGCGGTGGGTGACACCATGATCATCGCGCCGCCGCTGGTAATCAGCCATGCAGAGATCGACGAACTGGTGGAAAAGGCGCGCAAGTGCCTGGACCTGACCCTTGAGGCGATTCAATAAGCGTTTGCTAGGCTAGCGTTGTGACATTAAGTCGTTACATGGCCCTGCTTTCCTTGATACAGGGCCTTGTAACTTGCCAGACTAGCGACTGTTTCAGTCGCCGCGCGCTCTGCACCGTGGGTTCTGGCTGCTGGACAGTTGCTAAATAAAAATTCTGGAGCATTACGCATGAATAAAATGGGCAAGACGTTGCTGGCCGCCGCCCTGATGGGTGCCATGGCCTCCGCTGTTCAGGCTGAAGACAAAGTGTTGAACGTCTATAACTGGTCGGACTACATCGCTCCGGACACCATCGCCAAGTTCGAGAAGCAGACGGGGATCAAGGTCAAGTACGACGTCTTCGACAGCAACGAAACCCTGGAAGCTAAGCTGCTGGCAGGCAAGTCGGGCTATGACATCGTCGTGCCTTCGAACAATTTCCTGGCCAAGCAGATCAAGGCGGGCGTGTACGAGGAGCTGGACCGTTCCAAGCTGCCGAACTGGAAGAACCTCGATCCTGACCTGCTCAAGGCCGTTGGCGATGCCAGCGACAAGGACAACAAGCATGCCTTCCCTTATATGTGGGGCTCGATCGGCATTGGCTACAACCCGGAGAAGGTCAAGGCTGCGCTGGGCGTGGACAAGATCGATTCGTGGGACGTGGTGTTCAAGCCTGAGAACATCGCCAAGCTCAAGAGCTGCGGCGTGAGCTTCCTCGACGCCCCGACCGAAATGCTCCCGGCTGCGCTGCACTACCTCGGCAAGCCGACCGACAGCACCAAGAAAGAAGACCTGAAGGCCGCCGAGGACCTGTTCCTCAAGATCCGTCCTTCGATCACCTACTTCCACTCGTCCAAATACATCGGCGACATGGCCAACGGCAACATCTGTGTAGCCGTCGGTTACTCGGGTGACCTGGAGCAGTCCAAGGCCCGTGCCCATGAAGCGGGCGACAAGGTCAAGGTGGACTACGTCATTCCGAAGGAAGGTGCCGGTACTTTCTACGACATGGTCGCCATCCCGAAAGATGCCGAACATAAAGACGCTGCCTATCAGTTCATGAACTTCCTGATGCAGCCGGAAATCATGGCTGAAATCACCAACGCCGTGCGCTTCCCGAACGGTAACGCTGCTGCTACCCAGTTCGTGGACAAAGACATCACCAGCGACCCGAGCATCTACCCGCCTGCCGAAGTGAAGAAGCAGCTGTACGCGATCGCTGCGCCTGACGCTTCTGTGCAGCGAGTGATCACCCGCAGCTGGACGAAGATCAAGTCGGGCAAGTAAGCCCGATGCGACAGCTCTGGGCCGGGTTTTTCGGCCCAGAGCCATTGAAAGGTAATTGATGATTGCGGCATCGAAGCTGCGAAGTTAAGTTGCGCGCCGGTTTTGCGTGTGCGGCAGCATTGTCGCTACCCAGGCACTGATTGTGAGGACCCCCACTTGTCTATTTCTGTATTCCGCAAGGCCTTGATGGCTGGCGCGGGCCTGACGCTGGCATGCAGCGTCCAAGCGGCGCCGACGGTGCACTTCTATAACTGGTCCGACTACATCGGCCCCACCACACTCGCGGACTTCGAGAAAGCCACGGGCATCAAGCCTGTGCAAGATGTGTTCGACTCCAACGAAACCCTGGAAGGCAAGCTGCTGGCCGGTAACACCGGCTATGACGTGGTGGTGCCGTCCAACCATTTCCTCGGCAAGCAGATCAAGGCGGGCGCCTTTCAGAAGCTCGACAAGAACCTGCTGCCCAACTATTCCAATCTCGACCCGGCGTTGATGAAGCGCCTGGAAAAGAACGACCCGGGCAACCAGTACGCGGTGCCTTACCTGTGGGGTACCAACGGCATCGGTTACAACGTCGACAAGGTCAAGGCCGCGCTGGGCGTGGACACCATCGACTCCTGGGCCGTGCTGTTCGAACCCGAAAACATGAAGAAGCTCTCCAAGTGCGGTGTGGCCTTCCTCGACTCGGCGGACGAAATGCTGCCAGCGGTGCTCAACTACATGGGCCTCAACCCGAACAGCACCGACCCCAAGGATTACGCCAAGGCCGAGCAGAAGCTGCTGGCCGTGCGCCCGTACGTGACCTACTTCCACTCGTCCAAGTACATCACCGACCTGGCCAACGGCGACATCTGCGTCGCGGCAGGTTTCTCGGGTGATGTGTTCCAGGCCAAGGCCCGCGCAGAAGAAGCGAAGAAGGGCGTGAACCTGGCCTACGCCATTCCCAAGGAAGGCGGCAACCTCTGGTTCGACGTGCTGGCGATCCCCAAGGACGCCAAGAACGTCAAAGAGGCGCATGCCTTCATCAACTATTTGCTGAAACCTGAGGTTATCGCCCAGGTCAGTGATTACGTCGGTTACGCCAACCCGAACCCCAAGGCTGGCGACCTGATGGACCAGGCCGTGAGGACTGACGCTGCGGTTTACCCATCGCAGGAAGTGCTGAACAAGATGTTCGTGAACTCAGAGTTGCCACCCAAGGTGCAACGGCTGATGACCCGTAGCTGGACCAAGGTCAAGTCGGGCAAGTAAAAAATCCAGACCCGCGGCGGCCTCTGCAGGTCTGGCCGCGCGGGCACAAAAATCTTGTTGGGAGTTTCACTCATGGCAGTTGCCTCCGGTGCCTATAAAAAAGCCCTCGAGGGTGACCAGCAACCCAAGCAGGTGCTGGTCAAGATCGACCGGGTCACGAAAAAGTTCGACGAAACGGTAGCCGTGGACGATGTGTCCCTGGAAATTCGCAAGGGTGAGATATTCGCCTTGCTGGGTGGCTCCGGTTCCGGCAAGTCTACCTTGCTGCGCATGCTGGCCGGCTTCGAGCGCCCATCCGAAGGTCGGATCTTCCTCGATGGCGTCGACATTACCGACATGCCGCCCTACGAGCGGCCGATCAATATGATGTTCCAGTCCTACGCGCTGTTCCCGCACATGACCGTGGCGCAGAACATCGCCTTCGGCCTGCAGCAGGACAAGCTGCCCAAGGCCGAGATCGATGCCCGCGTGGCCGAGATGCTCAAGCTGGTGCACATGACCCAGTACGCCAAGCGCAAGCCGCACCAGTTGTCGGGCGGCCAGCGTCAGCGTGTGGCGTTGGCCCGCTCGTTGGCCAAGCGGCCCAAACTGCTGCTGCTCGACGAGCCGATGGGGGCACTGGACAAGAAACTGCGTTCGCAGATGCAGCTGGAGCTGGTCGAGATCATCGAGCGCGTGGGGGTAACCTGCGTGATGGTGACCCACGACCAGGAAGAGGCCATGACCATGGCCCAGCGCATCGCCATCATGCACCTGGGCTGGATCGCCCAGATCGGTTCGCCAGTGGACATCTACGAGACACCTACCAGCCGCCTGGTGTGCGAGTTCATCGGTAACGTCAACCTGTTCGAAGGTGACGTGGTCGACGACGCCGAAGGCTACGCGATCATTGCCAGCCCGGAGCTGGAGCGCAAGATCTACGTGGGCCACGGCATCACCACCTCGGTGGAAGACAAGCACATCACCTACGCCCTGCGTCCGGAAAAGATGCTGGTCACCACCCAGCAGCCAACCTGCGAGCACAACTGGTCGCGCGGCAAGATCCACGACATCGCCTACCTGGGCGGCCACTCGGTGTTCTATGTGGAGCTGCCGAGCGGCAAGGTCGTCCAGTCGTTCGTTGCCAACGCCGAGCGCCAAGGTACCCGTCCTACCTGGGGCGATGAAGTGTACGTATGGTGGGAAGACGACAGCGGCGTGGTACTGCGGTCATGAAACTGCGCAAGCTCAAGCGAGCCTTCCAGCGTCTGGTCCCGGAGGGGCGGCACTTGGTGATCGGCGTGCCGTTCATCTGGCTGTTCCTGTTCTTCATGCTGCCGTTCTTCATCGTCCTGAAGATCAGTTTTGCCGAAGCTGACGTGGCAATTCCGCCGTATACCGAGATCTACACCTACGTCGAAGACAAGATCCAGCTGGTCCTCAACCTGGCCAACTACGGGCTGTTGACCGAGGATGAGCTGTACCTCTCGGCCTATCTGGGTTCGTTGAAGATGGCGTTCTTCAGCACCCTGCTGTGCCTGCTGATCGGCTTCCCGATGGCCTACGCCATTGCCAACGCCAAGAAGGAGACCCAGACGGTCCTGCTGTTGCTGATCATGATGCCAACCTGGACCGCGATCCTGATCCGCGTCTATGCCTGGATGGGTATTCTCAGCAACAACGGCCTGCTCAACGGTTTCCTCCTGTGGACCGGCTTGATCGACCAGCCATTGCAGATCCTCAACACCAACCTGGCGGTATACATCGGCGTGGTCTATTCGTACCTGCCATTCATGATCCTGCCGCTGTTCGCCAACCTGGTGAAGCATGATCCGAGCCTGCTCGAAGCTGCCTCCGACCTGGGTTCGAGCACCTTCAACAGCTTCTGGAAGATCACGGTACCGTTGTCGAAAAACGGCATCATCGCCGGCTGCATGCTGGTGTTCATCCCGGTGGTGGGCGAGTTCGTGATCCCGGAACTGCTCGGCGGCCCGGAAACCCTGATGATCGGTAAAGTGCTGTGGCAGGAGTTCTTCAACAACCGTGACTGGCCGGTGGCATCCGCCCTGGCGGTGGTGATGCTGGCGATCCTGATCGTGCCGATCCTGCTGTTCAACCGTAGCCAGGCCAAAGAGATGGAGGGCCGCGCATGAAACGCTTCAGTTTCTCCAAGCTGATGCTGGTGCTCGGCTTGCTGTTCATCTACTTGCCGATGCTGATCCTTGTGATCTACTCGTTCAACGCCTCCAAGCTGGTGACGGTGTGGGGCGGCTGGTCGATCAAATGGTACGTCGGCCTGCTCGACAACTCCCAGCTGATGGGTTCGGTGATGCGCTCGCTGGAAATCGCTTGCTACACGGCGGTGGCAGCGGTGGCGCTGGGTACCCTGGCGGCCTTCGTGCTGACCCGCGTCACCCGCTTCAAGGGCCGCACGCTGTTCGGTGGCCTGGTCACTGCGCCGCTGGTAATGCCCGAAGTGATCACCGGTCTGTCGCTGTTGCTGCTGTTCGTTGCCATGGCGCAGATGATCGGCTGGCCGCAGGAGCGTGGTGTCGTCACCATCTGGATCGCCCATACAACGTTCTGTGCGGCGTATGTGGCGGTGGTGGTGTCGGCTCGCCTGCGTGAACTGGACCTGTCGATCGAGGAAGCGGCGATGGACCTGGGTGCCAAGCCGTGGAAGGTGTTCTTCCTGATCACCATCCCGATGATCGCGCCATCGCTGGCGGCGGGCGGCATGATGTCGTTCGCCCTGTCGCTGGACGACCTGGTCTTGGCCAGCTTCGTCTCCGGGCCTGGCTCGACCACCTTGCCGATGGAAGTGTTCTCGGCGGTGCGCCTGGGTGTGAAGCCTGAGATCAACGCCGTGGCCAGCCTGATCTTGCTGTCGGTATCGCTGGTGACCTTCTTCGTCTGGTACTTCAGCCGCCAGGCCGAAGAGCGTCGTCGCAAGGCGATTCAGCAGGCGATCGAAGAGGGTGCTGCAGCCAACGCTTCGCAGCCGCAGGTCAAGCGCCCGGCGCAGGTGGCTGCGTCGGCCTGACCGGGCCCTTTCGCGGGCACGCCCGCTCCCACAGGGACCTCACAGCCTTCAGGGTTGTGCTGAGCCCTGTGGGGCAGGGGCATCACGATCTTCAGGGTTGTGGTGAGCCCTGTGGGGTAGGGGTGTCATAGCTTTCAGGATTGTGGTGAGCCGTGTGGGGTAGGGGTGTCATAGCTTTCAGGGTTGTGGTGAGCCCTGTGGGGCAGGGGTATCACAGCCTTCAGGGTTGTGCTGAGCCCTGTGGGGTAGGGGTATCACAGCCTTCAGGGTTGTGCTGAGCCCTGTGGGGCAGGGGTATCACAGCCTTCAGGGTTGTGCTGAGCCCTGTGAGGCAGGGGTATCACAGCCTTCAGGGTTGTGCTGAGCCCTGTGGGGTAGGGGTATCACAGCCTTCAGGGTTGTGCTGAGCCCTGTGGGGCAGGGGTATCACAGCCTTCAGGGTTGTGCTGAGCCCTGTGGGGCAGGGGTGTCACAGCCTTCAGGGTTGTGCTGAGCCCTGTGGGGCAGGGGTATCACAGCCTTCAGGGTTGTGGGGAGTGGACTGCACCCCAGATGTTGGACATCCGTCCATCTTCTGGGGTTTTTATGAGCAAATATTCAAAGCAGTTCAAGCTGTCTGCTATCCAAGCGTTTCTTGATCGCGGGCGGGGCTTTCGCCATATCGCCGCGCAGTTCCAGATCGATCCGACCCTGCTTCGCCGCTGGGTCGAGGCCTATCGCGTGCACGGTGAGGCCAGTCTTAACAAACCAGGCGGCCACTACAGCGTCGAATTCAAACTCGGCGTTATCCACCGCAAGCTGCGCGACAACCTCTCGTTACGGGCCACGGCAGCACTTTTTAATCTCGGCAACTCGACACTGGTTCGCAGGTGGCAAGAACAGTATTACAGTGGCGGGAGTCAGTCCCTGTCCAACCGTAAAGAGATGCTGGTTACCGCGATGCGCAAAGCTCCACGCAAGCCTGTAGAAACTGCTTCCAAGCCCATTGAGGAACTCACCCGCGCGGAGTTGCTCGAGAGGTTGGCCATGCTTGAAGTGGAGAACGCTTACCTAAAAAAGCTCGAGGAGTTAGACGAGGAGAAGGCGAGGCTGAAGATAGCCAGGAAAAAACCCGGCTAGTGGCGGCGCTGCGTAAGCGCTACTCGCTTACCCGACTGCTCAAGGTGGCTGGCCTGCCCCGCAGTACTTACTACTACCAGCTTGGCGTGCTCGCGGCCGGGGATCAGTGTGCCTCGCTCAAGGCGGCAATCCAGGAGATCAGCCACCGGCACCGAGGCCGTTATGGTTATCGTCGGATCACCTCTACGCTACGCAGCGAAGGACAAATGGTTAACAGTAAAAAAGTACGCCGCCTAATGGTTGAGCTGGACCTCAAATGCACCGTACGCCTCAAGAAGTACAAATCTTATCGGGGACTAATGGGTGAAGCAGCACCGAACATCCTCAAGCGCGATTTCAAAGCCGAACAGCCCAACCAGAAATGGGTGACGGACGTCACCGAGTTCAAAGTGGCTGGGGAAAAGCTCTACCTCTCGCCGGTGATGGACCTGTACAACGGTGAGATCGTTGCGTACCACACCGCCACCCGGCCACGCTTCACACTGGTAGGTGAGATGCTGGAGGCGGCGATTAATCGACTTCCAGCGGGTAGCAATCCGCTTCTGCACTCAGATCAAGGCTGGCACTACCGGTATCCCGACTACTGCAAACGGTTGAAAGAGGCAGGTCTTGAGCAAAGCATGTCACGTAAGGGCAATTGCCTAGACAACGCTGCGATGGAGAGCTTTTTTGGGACGCTCAAGTCGGAATACTTCTACCGCGAACGCTTCGAGAATGTTGCAGAGCTTAAGGCGGGCCTGGATGAATACATCCACTACTACAACCATGACCGGATAAAAATGAAACTGAACGGCCTGAGCCCTGTGGCCTACAGGGTTCAGGCTGAGATAGGCTAACGCCGAGTATCCAACATTTGGGGCGCAGTCCAGAGCCCTGTGGGAGCGGGCATGCCCGCGAAGGCTCCAGCACCGATTCAAAGCCATACCGCATCCCAATGTGGATAGTCCCTGATACTTCTGACCAATCCAGCCCTCAAGGGATTGGCAACAATGTACCGGGCTACATGAACCACACTCTCTTCCCGCCGCAGCGCATGGTCCTGGTAACCCGGTTGCCATATCGGCTTGTGCCCGACACCGGCCTTGCGCAAGGCAATCGCTGTGCGTGATTTGAACTTGCGCATCAACGTTCCCAATGTCACTTCTTTCAGCTCAATCAGCCAATGCAGATGGTCCGGCATCACTACCCAGGCCAACGATCGGCAGTCCTGAATGTCATCTGAGACCCGAAGGTGTTTGACCACCAAACGGGCATGGTGGAAGTCGCGGAACAATGGTTTGCGTTGATGCGTGATGGTGGTCAGCATGTAGAGCCTGCCGGGCTCGGAGAAGCGCCCACGGCGCAATCGGTGGGATTCGGCTAACGGCATTTTGATCTTCCTTGAATGTGAACCTCCCTGTGAAAGGTAGCGGTTGGAGCGGGGATGGCCGATGCCTGATGGTTTCTGGATATGGCAGATACTGATACATGGCTGTGGAGGCCTCTTCGCGGGCACGCCCGCTCCCACAGGTACCGCGCAAGTCTCAGATAGTGCGCTCTCTCTGGGGGGAGCGGGCGTGCCCGCGAAGAGGCCCTGAAGGTGTATGACTTTCATGAACTCACGTCGCTGCGTTGCGAGTAGTGGCGACGAGATACTACTTTCCTTTAGCCGCAGGGCTATCTTTGAGTACGCTTCACAGCCTGACGCGGAGAACGGTAGACAGCAAATTACGTTCTAATTCATCGAGAGTGGTTCTGTAGATTTCTTTCAAGGCAGTGCGTAGGCGCCTGGCTTCACCGAAATTTTGAATGAAATCCTTGACTATTGGCGAATCTGAAGGAAGGTGCCGAACGTTCTGAGCTTTGAAGTCGTTGTGCTGATTTGCAGTGCGAATATAACCTCTTAAAGAAATGCGAGTGCTGTCAGGAAGCCTAGCGATTGCTTGAGGGGCTACGTTAATGTATTCGGGAGCTCGTCGTGAGGGTAGTATGCTATGTGAAGATTCATGGAGTTGTTGTTTGGATGGTGGCGTAGCTGATAGCGTAGCTGGGCTCTCATCTGAATTGAAGATTTTAGCGCTCGAGTTTCCCCAGCGAAGCTGTTTTTGCACATAGTCAGGTCTGGATTTCAATGTCCAGTTTGTATCGAGTGTTATTGTCTTGGGGCGAAGTAATAGGGGTGAGCGGCCTGTTGGGTCGGATAGATTTATGGGGTCATTTAAGCAATAGGTATATGAGTTGATACCGCCAAGCGAAAAAGGACTCAAGCTATCGCTGGAGTGGAAACGAAAAATTCTGGGGTTGTATGTTCGGGCGCCAAGACCAAGAAAGTATAAGCCCACTGTGCTGTGTAGAAATTCGCCGTGAAACTGTAAAGAGTTGGTAGGGTTACGGGGCGTCTTTGAGTGCCCGTAGGGGGTGAATGTATGGTTTCGATTGATATCGCTCAGCTTCGTCATTATTAGGTCCTCCTTTACAGGTTGACTCTCTACTTTTCTGGCCGTTTGGCAACTATTAGAAATATCAGGTCTCAGCGAGTGCTTTTGTGAATTAGCTGCGCTTTTCCTGCTGCTTGGATGCGGCTAAAAACATTCAGGTTCATGACGTTCAATGAACCCTGATCTACGCTTTCCCTCGCATCCCACGATTCATTTGTGCGAGGCCCGCACCGGCTGTGAAAATGTCGGAATGATCCCCCGCCAGTGATGTTTATCGAACCCTGAACTACGCTCACAGTCGCATCCCCGCTGCGGGCTGGCTGCGCAAGCAAGAAGCAAGCGCTCGAGCCAGCTCACGGCTTAGGCCTGATATCGCGCCTGTTAAGTGGATTTACCTCAGTTTCGATTTTATGGTCCGGAGCCCCTTACGGTCCTGAGTTTAACTGAGACTGTCTCGAGGTTTGTATCAACAGAGGCCTCAGTCAAGATTGGCTGAAGCGCTCGCGCAGCGTCTTGGCGAGTTGGTGGAGATGTTGTCTCAATATTAGCGTAAGCTGGTGGGTATTCGTAATCTGGTGGGGGGTCGTAAGCTGGAGGTAACTCGCTACGTGTAGACATACGGCTAGAGTTAAGGCCAGGGCGAGGGGCTGAGGGTGCTCTGGCAGAGATAATGCGCGCTCTTCGTATAGCAAATGGCACAGCCCCCATGATCAGTAGGCTTACTCCGGAAAGTAATCCTCCAGCCAGTTGTAGTTTTTTGGACTTTTTAAACATCCCAGCGATCGTCAAACCGGCTCCAACAACCCCGGTGGCGATTGCGGTATATTGCCCCACCCTAATGATGGCGAAACTTAAGTGTCCTGTGGGATCAACGCGATTTACCGGGTCACCCGCACAATACATATAAGCGTTCAACCCACCTTTCCCGAATGGACTAAGATTATCTGGGCTGTAGAACCTCTCGATCGTGGGGTTATACAGACGATAGCCATTACCCAGTGCATAGCAGCCTGTTGCCGAGTCCAGCGACTCGCCGTTGAATGCCAAGGGGATGTTCGATTCGCTACGAGCGGGGCGGTGGCCATAAGGGCTGTAGGGATACTCCTTCATCACGGCATGCCCTAACTCGGTCATGACGGTGTCAGTATTGTTAACGCCCATGAGTAAGTGACCTTCGTCAGCAGCTGAGGCGCGTTGCGCTAAAAGACCACCCGCATGCCGGAGCACCGAATGTGTCAGAGCGTCTTTGACTTCGGTAGAAACATGGCTGTTCTGATAGAAGCGCAGTGTTTGTTTTGCAGCGGCCATGCGGTCTCCTGGGATTCGGAATAGCAGAGAGCTACCTGATTATTGCTCGCACAGGTGAAAACATCAGTTTGAATACAGTGTGCAGTGGCGGGGAGTGCCCGGCTACTGGTAGAAATGTCAGGTCATCAGTAAGCCATCGTGCTGACTCCGAGCTCCATTGCATGCCTCGGATTTTTTCCTTTCTGAGGCGGCTGCTCCGGCTCGGCGCGGCCCTTTCGCTATGAACCCGCCGGGGCCGGCAACAAAAATGCCAGCGTGGCCCCGTCAGTGATGTTTATCGAACCCTGAACTACGCTCACAGTCGCATCCCACAAATCATTTGTGCACAAGCAAGGAGCCAGCATGGCGTTGATGCGTCCGCTGTCGGTCGTCTGCCTGGGGCTGTTGTACATGCTCACCGGCTGTAGCAAGGAAGAGGTCCCCGAGACACTGCCTCGGGTGGGTGTGCAGCAGGTACAACCCACCGATTTCGCTGCCAGGGTCACTTTGACCGGCGACGTGCAGGCGCGGGTGCAGACCGATTTGTCATTCCGCGTCGGCGGCAAGATCATTTCGCGTAGCGTCGACGTGGGCGATCACGTCAAGGCCAACCAGGTGCTCGCCCGGCTTGACCCGAAAGACCTGCAGAACAATGTCGACTCGGCCAAGGCCGAGGTATTCGCCGCGCAGGCGCGGGTCACCCAGACCAGTGCGGCCTTCGTGCGCCAGCAAAAACTGCTGCCCAAGGGCTACACCAGCCAGAGCGAGTACGATGCTGCCGAGGCCGCGCTGCGCAGCAATCAGAGCGCACTCAAGGCCGCCCAGGCGCAACTGGCCAATGCCAACGAGCAACTCAGCTACACCGCACTGGTCTCCGAGGCCGCCGGGGTGATCACCGAGCGTCAGGCCGAGGTTGGCCAGGTGGTGCAGGCGACCATGCCGATCTTCAGCCTGGCCGTCGATGGCGACCGCGATGCGGTGTTCAACGTCTACGAGTCGCTGCTGGTGGCGCCGCCCAGCGATGCCGGGGTAGTCGTGAGCCTGCTGGACGATCCCAAGGTCCAGGCCCGTGGCTTCGTGCGCGAAATAACCCCCACCGTGTCGGCGCAAAGCGGCACCGTGCAGGTCAAGGTAGGGCTCAAGGACGTGCCGCCCGGGATGCAGTTGGGGGCACCGGTTACTGCCACCACCAACGCCCAGGGCCGGCCCAGCATCGAGCTGCCATGGTCGGCACTGACCAAGGCCTTGCATGAGCCTGCCGTGTGGGTGGTGGGCGAGGGCGACAAGGTGGAACTGCGCAAGGTCGAAATCCGCCGTTACCTCACCGGCAAGATCGTGGTCGCCAGCGGCCTGAAAGGCGGCGAGACCGTAGTGGTCAACGGTGGCCAGTTGCTGCACCCCGGCATGCAGGTACAGAAGGTCGATGCCAAGGGCCCGGGGGGTGAGCTATGAAGCGTCTGTTGCTGATGCTCTCGGCCGCTGTGCTGCTGGTCGGTTGCAGTAGCGAAGAAGAGGCACCCGAGGCGATCCGGCCCGTGCTGTCGGTCAAGGTCGAACCTCAGGTGCAGTCGCAGCTGGGCCGCTTCGCCGGCAGTATCCAGGCGCGCTTCGAAAGCACCTTGGGCTTCCGGGTTTCCGGGCGCATTGCCCGGCGGTGGCTGGACGTGGGCGCCCAGGTGAAGCCGGGCGACACCTTGGCCACCCTGGACCCGACCGACCAGCAGAACCAGTTGCGCGCCGCCGAAGGCGATCTGGCCAAGGTGCAGGCACAGTGGATCAACGCCCAGGCCGATGCCCGTCGCCAGCAGCAGTTGTATGACCGTGGGGTAGGCGCCCAGGCACAGCTGGATATCGCCCAGACCAACCTGAAAACCACCAGTGCGGCGTTGGAGCAGGCGCGCTCCGCCGTCAGCCAGGCCCGTGACCAGCTCGACTACAGCACCCTGCGTGCAGACCACGCTGCCGTGATTACCGCGTGGCAGGCCGAAGCCGGGCAAACCGTTACCGCCGGGCAAGCCGTGGTGACCCTGGCCCGGCCGGACGTGAAGGAGGCGGTAATCGACCTGCCGATCGGCCTGGCCGAGCAGTTGAGCAAAGGCCTGACCTTCACCGTTGCCTCGCAACTGGACCCGACCATCAACACCACGGCCAGCCTGCGTGAACTGGAGCCCCAGGCTGATGCTACCACCCGTACCCGCCGCGCTCGCCTGACCCTGGCCAGCACACCGGCGGCCTTTCACCTCGGCACCGCCATCAGTGTGACCCTTAGCTCGGAAGTGTCCCCGCGCAGCGAACTGCCCTTGAGTGCCTTGCTCGAGCGCGATGGCAAGACCCAGGTGTGGGTGATCGATACGCAGAACAAGACCGTGGCCACCCGTGACGTGGCGCTGATCGACCGCACCGCTGACAGCATCGTGCTGAGCGCCGGTGTGCAGCCCGGTGAGCGTGTGGTCACCGCCGGCGTCAACAGCCTCAAGCCTGGCCAGAAGGTCACCTTCGACGAGGATGCGCAATGAAAGGAAGCTTCAACCTGTCCGACTGGGCACTCAAGCATCAATCGTTCGTCTGGTACCTGATGTTCGTTAGCCTGTTGATGGGGATTTTTTCCTACTTCAACCTGGGCCGCGAGGAAGACCCGTCGTTCACCATCAAGACCATGGTCATCCAGACCCGGTGGCCCGGTGCGACCCAGGACGAAACCCTGTACCAGGTTACCGACCGCATCGAGAAGAAGCTCGAAGAACTCGACTCGCTCGACTACACCAAAAGCTACACCCGCCCCGGCGAATCCACGGTCTACGTGTACCTTCGCGATACCACCAAGGCCAAGGACATTCCGGATATCTGGTATCAGGTGCGCAAGAAAATCCAGGATATTCGTGGCGAATTTCCCGCCGGTATCCAGGGGCCGGGCTTCAACGACGAATTCGGTGATGTATTCGGCTCGATCTATGCCTTTACCGCTGACGGCCTGACCCTGCGCCAACTGCGGGACTACGTGGAACAGGCACGGGCCGAGGTCCGCGATGTACCCAACATCGGCAAGATCGAGCTGGTCGGCACCCAGGACGAAGTGCTGTACCTGAACTTCTCCACCCGCAAGCTGGCAGCCCTGGGCATTGATCAGCGCCAGGTGATGCAGGCACTTCAAGCGCAGAACGCGGTAACGCCGGCCGGCATGATCGAGGCCGGCCCGGAGCGTATCTCGGTGCGTACGTCCGGGCAGTTTGCCTCGGAAAAAGACCTGCAAACCGTCAACTTGAGGATCAACGACCGCTTCTTCCGCCTGGCTGATATCGCCGACATCGAGCGCGGCTACGTCGACCCGCCTTCGCCAATGTTCCGTTACAACGGCCAGACAGCCATTGGCCTCGCCATCGGCATGAAGGCCGGCGGTAACATCCAGGTGTTCGGTGCGGCGTTGAAAAAGCGCATGGACCAGGTGGTCCAGGACCTGCCGGTGGGTGTCGGTGTACACACCGTTTCTGACCAGGCCGTGGTGGTCAAGCAGGCGGTAGGCGGTTTCACCAGCGCGCTGTTCGAGGCGGTGGTGATCGTGCTGGCCGTGAGCTTTGTCAGTCTTGGCGTGCGCGCCGGGCTGGTGGTGGCCTGCTCGATCCCACTGGTGCTGGCCATGGTGTTCGTGTTCATGGAGTACAGCGGCATCACCATGCAGCGGATTTCGCTGGGTGCGCTGATCATTGCACTAGGCCTGCTGGTGGACGATGCGATGATTACCGTGGAGGTGATGGTCACGCGGCTGGAAATGGGGGAAAGCAAGGAGCAGGCGGCGACGTTCGCCTACACCTCCACAGCCTTCCCCATGCTTACCGGCACCTTGGTGACCGTGGCCGGGTTCGTGCCTATCGGCCTCAACGCCAGCTCTGCGGGTGAATACACCTTCACCCTGTTCGCGGTGATTGCCGTGGCCCTGATCGTGTCGTGGGTGGTGGCTGTATTCTTCGCGCCGGTGCTTGGCGTGCATATTCTCAAAGGCGACAAGCTCAAGGCTCACGAGGCTGAGCCTGGTCGGGTCGGGCGGGCATTTGAAGGTGGGTTGCTGTGGTGCATGCGCAACCGCTGGTTGACCATCATCGGCACCGTGGTGCTGTTCGCCCTGGCGATCTTCTGCATGCGTTTTGTGCAGAACCAGTTCTTCCCGTCCTCGGACCGCCCGGAAATTCTCGTCGACCTCAACCTGCCGCAGAACGCTTCGATCGAGGAGACGCGCAAGGTGGTCGACCGTTTCGAGGCGCGGATCAAGGACGACCCGGACCTGGTGCACTGGAGTACCTACATCGGCCAGGGCGCGATCCGCTTCTACCTGCCTCTCGATCAGCAGTTGCAGAACCCTTACTACGCGCAGCTGGTGATTGTCAGCAAGGGCTTTGAAGAGCGTGAGGCCATGATGGACCGCCTGCAGAAGATCCTGCACGAAGAGTTCGTCGGCGTCGGCACCAACGTGCAATCGCTGGAGATGGGCCCGCCGGTGGGCCGGCCGATTCAGTACCGGGTCAGCGGTGCCGACATCGACCAGGTGCGCAAACACGCTATCGAGCTGGCCACCTTGCTCGACCAGAACGAGCACATCGGCGAGATGATCTACGACTGGAACGAGCCGGGTAAGGTGCTGCGCGTGGAGATTGCCCAGGACAAGGCACGCCAGTTGGGGCTGTCGTCCGAAGATGTTGCCAATGTGATGAACAGCATCGTAAGTGGCGTGCAGATCACCCAGGTCAACGACAATATCTACCTGGTCGATGTGGTCGCCCGCGCCGAAGACAGCGAGCGTGGCTCGCCTGATACCCTGCAGAACCTGCAAATTCTTACCCCTAACGGCACGTCAATCCCGCTGCTGTCGTTCGCCACCGTGCGCTACGAACTGGAACAGCCGCTGGTGTGGCGCCGCGACCGCAAGCCGACCATCACCATCAAGGCCTCGGTCAATGGCGAGATCCAGCCCACTGACCTGGTGGCCCAGCTGAAGCCGAAGATCGACGAATTCGCCAGCAAGTTGCCGGTAGGCTTCGAAGTGGCTACCGGCGGTACGGTGGAGGAGAGTGCCAAGGCGCAAGGGCCGATCCGCAAGGTTATCCCGTTGATGCTGTTCCTGATGGCGACCTTCCTGATGATCCAGCTGCACAGCGTGCAGAAGCTGTTTCTGGTGGTCAGCGTGGCGCCGCTGGGGCTGATCGGGGTGGTGCTGGCGCTGGTGCCTACGGGGACGCCGATGGGCTTTGTGGCGATCCTCGGCATCCTCGCGCTGGCGGGTATCATCATTCGTAACTCGGTGATTCTGGTGACCCAGATAGACGAGTTCGAAGCCCAGGGCTTGTCGCCGTGGGATGCGGTGGTGGAGGCCACCAACCACCGGCGCCGGCCGATCCTGCTGACCGCGGCGGCGGCGAGCCTGGGCATGATCCCGATTGCACGCGAGGTGTTCTGGGGCCCCATGGCCTACGCAATGATTGGCGGGATCATCGTGGCGACCTTGCTGACGCTGCTGTTCCTGCCGGCGCTGTATGTGGCCTGGTACAAGATCCGCGAGCCGCAGAAACACTCCTGAAGGCCCCTATGGCCCCCTGTAGGAGCGGGTTTACCCGCGAATGCGATGGTGCATCGACCACCGCATTCGCGGGTAAACCCGCTCCTACAAGGGCATGTGTGCTTTTGAATGGTTATATAAAAATTCTTAAACAGTATTTTTAAGAATAACCCCGCCTCACTACTATTGCCCTCAAGCCAGGCGCACACCCCCTTCAAACCTCTGCCCGGCGCCCTCACTCCAAGGAGAACGAGCATGAGTGCATCTCTGCGTAGCATCGACGGTCAGGACGAAGCCACCATCTTGCGTGAAATCCAGAGCGCCCTGCGCGACCTGCGTTTCGGTGCGGTGGAGATCACCGTGCACAACGCTCAGGTCGTACAGATCGAGCGCAAGGAGAAGTTCCGCCTGCAACAGCCCGGCAACAAGCCCGGCTGATCGGCGCCACAACATCCAAAACTAGAAAAAATGCCAATCGGGAGCTTCACCATGTCCATCCGCCGTTATGCGCTCGCCGCCCTGGCCAGTGCTGTTTTTGCCGGTTCCGCCATCGCCAAGGACTACGAACTGCTCAACGTGTCCTATGACCCGACCCGTGAGCTGTACCAGCAGTACAACGCCGAGTTCATCAAACACTGGCAACAGGCCCACCCGGGTGACAAGGTGAAAATCCAGCAATCCCATGGGGGGTCGGGCAAGCAGGCCCGTGCGGTGATCGACGGCCTGCGCGCCGACGTGGTGACCCTGGCCCTGGCCGGTGACATCGACGAAGTGGCCAAACTTGGCAAGACCCTGCCCGAGAACTGGCAGACCCGCCTGCCTGACGCCAGCACTCCGTACACCTCGACCATCGTGTTCCTGGTGCGCAAGGGCAACCCGAAAGGCATCAAGGACTGGGGCGACCTGATCAAGAAGGACGTGTCGGTCATCACCCCGAACCCGAAAACCTCCGGCGGTGCGCGCTGGAACTTCCTCGCAGCGTGGGCGTACGGCCTGAAGGCCGGCGGTAGCGAAGAGAAGGCCAAGGCCTATGTGCAGGAGCTGTTCAAGCATGTACCGGTGTTGGATACCGGCGCCCGTGGTTCGACCATCACCTTCGTCAACAATGGCCAGGGCGACGTGTTGCTGGCCTGGGAAAACGAGGCCTTCCTGGCCCTGAAGGAAGACGGGGGTGCCGACAAGTTCGACATCGTCGTGCCGTCGCTGTCGATCCTGGCCGAGCCGCCAGTGGCCGTGGTCGACAAGAACGCCGAGAAGAAGGGCAATACCGAGATTGCCACCGAATACCTCAAGCACCTGTACAGCTCGGCCGGGCAGAAGATTGCCGCCGAGAACTTCTACCGCCCGCGTGACGAGAAAGTCGCTGCGGAGTTCGGCAAGCAGTTCCCGAAACTGGACCTGGTGACCATCGACAAGGACTTTGGTGGGTGGAAGACTGCACAACCGAAATTCTTCAATGATGGCGGTGTGTTCGACCAGATCTATCAGGCACAGTAAGCGCCAAAGGAAAGCGGGGCCGCGTGCGGCCCATTCGCGGCACAAGGTCGCTTCCACAAGGAATCATGATCTCCTGTGGAGCGGCCTTGTGTCGCGAATGGGCTGCCAAGCAGCCCCAGGATTCAAAAGCTTGCACAGGCCCGGGAGTGTTTCCGGGCTGAGTGCGTTCAACCAGGGATATTTATGTCGCGTCGTATCTCCCCCGTCATACCCGGCTTCGGGCTGACGCTGGGCTACACCTTGGTGTACCTCAGCCTGATCGTGCTGATACCGCTGGCGGCCATGTTCATCCATGCCTCGCAGCTGACCTTCGAGCAGTTCTGGACCATCATCAGTGCGCCGCGGGTGATCGCTGCGCTCAAGCTGAGCTTCGGCACCGCCCTGTTCGCCGCCATCATCAACGGTGTGATCGGTACCCTGCTGGCCTGGGTGCTGGTGCGTTACACCTTCCCCGGGCGCAAGATCATCGATGCGATGATCGACCTGCCGTTTGCCTTGCCCACCGCGGTTGCCGGTATCGCCCTGACGGCCCTGTACGCGCCGCAGGGCTGGGTCGGCCAGTTCGCCACCGACCTTGGCTTCAAGATCGCCTACACCCCGCTGGGCATCACCCTGGCACTGACCTTCGTGACCTTGCCGTTCGTGGTGCGCACGGTGCAGCCGGTGCTGGCCGACATCCCACGTGAAGTGGAAGAGGCCGCGGCCTGCCTGGGGGCCAAGCCACTGCAGGTGTTCCGCCACATCCTGGCGCCGGCCCTGTTGCCGGCATGGCTCACCGGCTTTGCCCTGGCCTTCGCCCGTGGCGTGGGCGAGTATGGTTCGGTGATCTTCATTGCCGGCAACATGCCGATGAAGACCGAGATCCTGCCGCTGCTGATCATGGTCAAGCTCGACCAGTACGACTACACCGGCGCGACCGCCATCGGCGTGTTGATGCTGGTGGTTTCCTTCATCCTGCTGCTGCTGATCAACCTGCTGCAGCGCCGCATCGAAACCCCTTGAAGGAGGCCGGCATGTCCAGTTCATCCCTGAGTGCAAGTGCCGCAGCCAACGCCGCCCGCCGTGGCAGCGCCACCTCACGGCGTATCCTGATCGGCCTTGGCTGGCTGGTGTTCGCCCTGTTCCTGCTGCTGCCGCTGGTGATCGTGGTATCGCAGGCGCTGAAGAACGGTTTTGGCACCTTCTTCGAGGCGATATTCGAACCCGATGCGTTGTCGGCGTTGAAGCTGACCCTGCTCGCCGTGGTTATCTCGGTGCCGCTGAACCTGGTATTTGGCGTAAGCGCTGCCTGGTGCGTGAGCAAGTACACCTTCCGTGGCAAGAGTATCCTGGTCACCCTGATCGACCTGCCGTTCTCGGTGTCGCCCGTGATCGCCGGCCTGGTCTACGTGCTGATGTTCGGCGCGCAAGGCCTGCTCGGGCCGTGGCTGCAGGACCACGATATCCAGATCGTGTTCGCCCTGCCGGGCATTGTCCTGGCGACCATTTTCGTGACCGTGCCGTTCGTGGCCCGTGAGCTGATCCCGCTGATGCAGGAGCAAGGCACGCAAGAGGAGGAGGCTGCACGGCTGCTCGGTGCCAACGGCTGGCAGATGTTCTGGCACGTGACCCTGCCGAACATCAAATGGGGCCTGATTTACGGCGTGGTGCTGTGTACCGCGCGGGCCATGGGCGAGTTTGGCGCGGTGTCGGTGGTGTCGGGCCACATCCGTGGCGTGACCAACACCTTGCCGCTGCATGTGGAGATCCTATACAACGAGTACAACCACGTCGCGGCCTTCAGCGTGG
Source organism: Pseudomonas sp. 10(2024) (assembly GCF_045164175.1). Classification (NCBI taxonomy): domain Bacteria; kingdom Pseudomonadati; phylum Pseudomonadota; class Gammaproteobacteria; order Pseudomonadales; family Pseudomonadaceae; genus Pseudomonas; species Pseudomonas sp. 10(2024). The sequence continues at coordinate 5,644,603 of NZ_CP174006.1, read as the reverse complement.
CCAGCCTGTTGCTGATCCTGGCGCTCTTCATCCTGCTGCTCAAGCAGTGGAGCGAGAACCGTATTAACCGCCTGCGCCACAGCGCCGCGGAGGAATGATTCATGTCGATCGAAGTTCGTAACGTCAGCAAGCGCTTCAACAGCTTCCAGGCCCTGAACGCTATCAACCTGGACATCAACAGCGGCGAGCTGGTGGCTTTGCTCGGCCCGTCCGGCTGCGGCAAGACCACCCTGCTGCGCATCATTGCCGGCCTGGAAACCCCGGACCAGGGCAACATCGTGTTCCATGGCGAGGACGTTTCCGGCCATGATGTGCGTGACCGTAACGTCGGGTTCGTGTTCCAGCACTACGCGCTGTTCCGCCACATGAGCGTGTTCGACAACGTTGCCTTCGGCCTGCGCATGAAGCCCAAGGGCGAGCGCCCGAGCGAGAGCAAGATTGCCGAGAAGGTGCATGAGCTGCTGAACATGGTGCAACTGGACTGGCTGTCCGACCGCTACCCCGAGCAGCTTTCCGGTGGCCAGCGTCAGCGTATCGCCCTGGCCCGCGCCCTGGCGGTGGAGCCGAAGGTGCTGCTGCTGGACGAGCCATTCGGTGCGCTGGATGCCAAGGTGCGCAAGGAGCTGCGTCGCTGGCTGGCGCGGCTGCACGAGGATATCAACCTGACGTCGGTGTTCGTTACCCACGACCAGGAAGAAGCCATGGAAGTAGCCGACCGCATCGTGGTGATGAACAAAGGCGTGATCGAGCAGATCGGCTCGCCAGGTGAGGTGTACGATCAGCCGGCCAACGATTTCGTCTACCACTTCCTCGGTGACTCCAACCGCCTGGCCTTGAGCGAAGGGCATCACGTGCTGTTTCGCCCGCACGAGGTGTCGCTGTCGCGGCACGAGACCGAAGGGCACCATGCGGCCGAGGTGCGCGACATTCGGCCGTTGGGCGCAACCACGCGGGTGACCTTGAAGGTGGAAGGGCAGAGTGAGCTGATCGAGGCCGAAGTGGTGAAAGACCATGACAGCCTGACCGGGTTGGCGCGGGGAGAGACGTTGTTCTTCCGGCCGAAGGTGTGGCAGAAGGTGGCGGATATCTAAGTCGCACAAGGCAAAGAGAGCCCGGGCATGGTCCCGGGTTTTTCTTGCCTGAACGCGTGACAGGGCAGCTTTACAGCCTTTCTCAAGCGAGTGGCTGTAGCCTGCTTGTTATGCAATATGGGTATTAATAAATATCTTCTTATTCCTTTACGAATATTTCGCCCTCCCTATACTTGTCTCCAAGCACGCAAACTTACTGGAGGCGTCCCCATGCGCAATGAGTCGATTCGCTACCTGATTGTGCCGGGTTGGCAAGGATCGCCAGACAACCATTGGCAGAGTCACTGGCAGCGCACCCTGCCCAACAGTGCACGGGTTGAACAGCAAGACTGGCTCACCCCGCAGCGGCAGGACTGGGTGCACGCGCTGGAGCAGGCGATTGCCGCCGAGCGCTCGCCGGTGATCCTGATTGCCCACAGCCTTGGTTGCATCACTGTCGCCCATTGGACAGCGCAGGCAAGCTCGGCCTTGCTACGGCAGGTGCGTGGTGCACTGCTGGTGGCGCCGGCAGATGTCGAACGGCCCACGTGCGCACCCGTGCTGCGCAATTTTGCGCCGATCCCTACCGAGGTGCTGCCATTCCCTAGCCAGGTTGTCAGCTCGGACAACGACCCAGCCGTGAACGTGCCACGGGCGCTGTACCTGGCCCAGGCATGGGGCGCCGAAGCGGGTTTGCTGAGCAATGCCGGGCACATCAACGTCAAGTCCGGTCATGAGCGCTGGGAACAAGGCTTCGCCTACCTGTATCGCTTGCAGAGCCGGATCGAGCAGCGCGCACTGCGCCGCGCCTGATCGGCCTTACTGTTCACCCTTTGCCTGACGCCTGGCCATTACGGGCCTGGGGCGGGAGTTCGTCATGACTTTTCAAAACCCGTTCGGCCAGCCGCTGTTGACCTTCCCCGAGCTGGACAAGAGCCCGCTGAGCATTCGTGCCAAGGCGCTGGTGTTTATCGACCCGCGCTCGCAGCAGCTGCGTGAGGACCTTGAGCGCCTGGCGCCACAACCTTTGCCGGTGCTGATCCGTGGCGAAACCGGCACCGGCAAGGAGCTGCTGGCCCGGCAGATCCACCGTACCAGCGACCGTGGAGGGTTGTTCGTGTCCGTCAACTGCGCGGCCATCAGCCCCACCTACGCCGATGCCGAGCTGTTTGGCTATAGCGCCGGCAGCCATGGCGGTACGGCCAGCAGCCGCGCCGGCTGGTTCGGTACGGCCAGCGGCGGCACCTTGTACCTGGACGAGATTGCCGACTTGCCGTTGGCCATCCAGGGCAAGCTGCTGGCGGCCCTGGAAAACCGCGAGGTCACTCGGGTGGGCGCGCAGCAGCCACAGCCGGTGGATGTGCGTCTGGTAGCCGCCACCAGCATCGACCTGGCCCGTGTGGTGCGTGCAGGGCGCTTCAACGAGCGCCTGTACCAGTATTTGCGGGAGGGCGCGCTGGAACTGCCGCCGCTGCGCGAGCGGCCCGGCGATATCCTGCCGCTGGCCGAATACTTCGCGGGTATCTACAGCGTGCGCCTGCAGCGGCCTGTGCCCTTGGTGAGCGAGGCGGCGCAGCGGGTTCTGGAGGGGCATTTCTGGCCCGGCAATACCCGCGAACTGGAGAACGTCATCCACTTTGCCTTGCTGGTCAATGGCGGCGAAGAGATCCTGCCCGAAGACCTCGACCTGCCTGACCCCGCGCGTTAGATATCGCTCCTGGGTAAAGAGGCTGATGCCATTCTGTTTTTGGAATAAGCAGCTAAGTAAAAGATATTGTTGCGGAATAAAAAATTTGGGTATCGTCCGCCTCACGCCCACTGGTGAACCGGTTGGGCACCCGATTCGCCATCGTCGATGGCCCAGATTCAGAACAAGGACCACCATGAAGAAGACCCTGCTGACCACTGCCCTGGCTGCTGCCCTGTCGTTCTCCGGCCTGGCCGCTGCTGCCGAGAAACTGGTGGTTGCCGCTACCCCGGTACCGCACGCCGAAATCCTCGAATTGATCAAGCCGACACTGGCAAAAGAAGGCGTGGACCTTCAGATCAAGGTCTTCACCGATTACGTGCAGCCGAACGTGCAGGTGGACCAGAAGCGTCTGGACGCCAACTACTTCCAGACCCTGCCGTACCTGCAGAACTTCAACGAAGGCAAGGGCACCCACCTGGAAACCGTGGTGGGTGTACACGTAGAGCCCTTCGGTGGCTACTCGAAGAAGGTCAAGGCCCTGAGCGAGCTGAAAGAAGGCGCAACCGTTGCCATCCCTAACGAGGGCAGCAACAGCGGCCGTGCGCTGCTGCTGCTGCAGAAGGCCGGCCTGATTACCTTGAAAGACCCGAAGAATGCCCTGGCCACCCCCAAGGATATCGCCGAGAACCCGAAGAAGCTGAAGTTCCGCGAGCTTGAGTCGGCCATGCTGCCCCGTGTGCTGGACCAGGTCGACCTGGACATGATCAACACCAACTACGCCCTGGAAGCTGGCCTGAACCCGGCTAAAGATGCCCTGGTGATCGAAGGTGCCGACTCGCCTTACGTGAACTTCCTGGTGGCCCGCCCGGACAACAAGGACAGCGAAGCCATCCAGAAACTGGCCAAGGCCCTGACCAGCCCTGAAGTGAAGGAATTCATTGCCAAGAAGTACCAGGGTGCGGTGCTGCCGGCGTTCTGATGCGCTTGCTTCACCTTGCATGACCCAACGCCGACACCTTTGTGTCGGCGTTTTCATTGCTGGGATCTCTGAAAGCTGGCGCGATCCCTGTGGGAGCGGGTTTACCCGCGAAGAATCCAACGCGGTGCATGGCACCGGCTGCGCCGGTGTTCGCGGCTAAAGCCCCACAGTGCTCGCGCAAACTTTTGGGTTTTGAGCAAGGCAGCCCCTTACGGCCCTGGCACCAATCGCAAGGTACTCTGCGCCGGTATTACCCCCATCTGTGCCTTCTGATACTGCCCCTGCACATACCCTTCGGCCTGGTCCGCGTAATGGCGGTCATACGGCACGCCACTCTGCCCAACCGGGTTGCTGGTCAGCGCCTGCCCGGCATCGACAAAGTCGATCAGCCGCCGCGTCGACGGCCCGTACGTCACCGGCCATGGCGCCGGGCCGATCTTCGCCGAGAGGTTGTTCGGCACTTCATGGGTACCGGGTGCGGCGAATGGCCCAACGTTGAACAGCAGGTTCAGCGGCTTTTTCACCCCAAGCGGATGGTTGTGGGTCAGGGTATGGGCCTTGCCCCATTGCCAGCTGGCTGGATCCTTGCCGAGGGTGTCGCGCAAGTGGCCAAGGCTCTTCTGCCAGGCTTCGCGCACGATCGAGCTGCGGTCAGTGCGCTGGTTGGCGCCGCGGGTGTTCCACCAGGGCGACTCGGCATCGGCGGCCAGGCGCGGCAGCGCGGCATCGATGGCACGGGTGCTGATCAGCACCGGGAACCAGGTATCGCCCAATTCGTCATGCAACGCGGCATAGGCCAGCTCGTAGAGGAACTGGTTGAACAGCGTGGCGCTGGTTGAGTCCAGTGGATAGTCGCCGCGCCAGGCTGCCAGCTGCTCGACCAGTTCCTTTTCCTCGTCACCCTGGGCGATCTGACGCAACGTCGCTAGCAGCGGTGCCAAGGTGCGCGGGCCGTAATCGCTGGCCGTATCGAGTTGCAGCGCCTGGCTGTTCTGCATGTCCCATTTCACCTCCGGGTTGGCCAGCTGGCGATCGAGCTGGTGGCCGCGGTCGGCGAGGTTGTAGTAGCCGGGTATCGGCACCACGGCGGGTGGCTGGTAGTTGGCCGAGACGATATAACCGCTGGCCGGATTCTCCTGTTGCGGGTTGACGCTGAAGGGGTAAAAGCCGGGTTTGTCGGCCTGGCTGCTGGCGCCGTCGAGGATGAACGCCGGGTTCACACCGTCCGGGCGAATCGGCAGTTTCGCCGCCGCCCACCAGCCGATATCGCCACGGGCATTGGCCCAGACGAAGTTCAGCCCCGGCGCCTGCACCTTGGCAGCCGCTTCGCGCATCTTGCCCAGGGTGTCGGCGCGATTGAGCTGGTAGAAGCCTTCGAGGATCGGGTTCTCGGTTTCGAGGAACGCCCACCACATGGCAATCGGTGTGGCCCCTGCCGTGGCGCCGAGGACTTCGTTGACGATTGGCCCGTGGGGTGAGCGGCGCAGGTTGATGGTGACCGGTTGCTCGCCTTTGATTGCAATCTGCTGCTCGGTCTTTTCCAGTGTGCGCCACTGGCCATCGACCATGACCTGGTCAGCGTTGGCAGGGTTGGTCTTTTCTGCGATCAGGTCGACGTCATCGTTCTGGAACATGGTCAGGCTCCAGCCGAAGTCACGGTTGTGGCCGAGCAGAGCGAACGGGTTAAGTGCCTGAAAATAGCCGTAGAGGTTGAAGCCGGGCGCTGACAGCTCGGCCTCGTACCACACCGCAGGTACGGCAAAGCTGATGTGCGGGTCGCCAGCCAGCAACGGCTTGCCACTGCGGGTGCGGCTACCCGCGACCGCCCAGGCGTTGCTGCCTTCGAACTGCGGGATGCCGGCATCGCCCAGCGCCTCATCGCTTAAGCGCGCAAGTGTTTCCAGGCTTTGCCAGTCGGCAGCGGCCAGTGGCGTGCCCAGTGCGCCCTCGGGTTGCCAGCCAAGGTCGAATATTTTCAGGTAGTCAGGCCCCAGCTGGTCGCGGATGTAGGTCAGAGCAGGCTCGGTGCGGAACGCGGCGGCAAAACTGTAGGCCAGGTAGCCGGCGATGCTCAGCGTGTCCTCGGCGGTGAACGGGCGCGGGGTGATGCCGAGCAGGTCGAATTCCGTGGGCTTGGGGTGGCTGGCCTGCCAACTGTTGACCCCGTCGAGGTAGGCTTGCAGGGCCTGCCATGCCGGCGCCTGCGGATCCTGCCGCTTGGCCATCAGCGCGGCCTGCTCGCGTATGCGCAGGCTACGGAACAGGGTGTCGGTGGGCAGCAGCTTGTCGCCGAGCACTTCGGCCAGCTCGCCACGGGCCAGGCGGCGCATGATCTCCATCTGGAACAATCGGTCCTGGGCATGCACGTAGCCCAGTGCGCGGTAAAGGTCCGGCTCGCTCTGTGCCTGCAGGTGTGGCACACCGCGTGCGTCGTAGCGCACGCTGACCGGCGCTTGCAGGCCGGCAACGGCGACCTCGCCCTCGCGCTGCGGCAGCTTGCCCTGAACGTACCAGTACCCGGAGGCGCCAGCGGCCACGGTGACTACCACCGCCAGCAGGGTCAGGCTGCGCTTCATTCAGACTCCTTGTGCATTCAAACGAAAAATGTGGTCCGATCATCGGCGGATTCGCGAACAGAGCATAGCCCCAGGAAGGAGTTTCCATGTCCCTCAGCGAAAAACACAAAATGCTCACCGGCCAGCTCTACCACGCTGGCTGCCCTGAACTGCAGGCCGAGCAGATCGCCAACAAGCACTGGATGCATCGCTACAACAACAGTGTCGAACTGCTCAACGACGCACGCCACGGGCTGCTTGTGGAGCACTTTGGCCAGGTTGGCGAAGGCGCGGTGATTCGCCCGCCGTTCTATTGCGACTACGGCTACAACATCAGCGTTGGCCGTAATACTTTCATGAACTTCAACTGCGTGATCCTCGACGTGGTGCCGGTGCGTATCGGCGACGACTGCCAGATCGGTCCCAACGTGCAGATCTATACCGCCGACCATCCGCTCGACCCTGAAGTGCGGCGCAGCGGGCTGGAGAGTGGGCGGCCGGTGACCATCGGCGACAACGTGTGGATTGGCGGTGCGGCGATCATCCTGCCGGGGGTGACCATCGGTGATAACGCCATCGTCGGCGCCGGCAGTGTGGTGACCCGGGATGTGCCCGCGGGCGCGACGGTGGTGGGTAACCCGGCGAGGGTGCGAGGGTGATATGAAAAGCCCTGCGGTGTTGGCCGCAGGGCTTTGGGTCAGGCGGGTTTGAATCCGGGTTTGCCGTTGGCAGCGCGCCATTCTTTTACGCGGTTGACGACGCCTTGGGGGCTGTCATCTGCCCCTTCAGGCGGGTAGTAAATGACGTCCGCTCCGTCTGGGTGCTCAGTTAGTTTTCGGAAACTCGACACTATTGAATCCCGTCGTCGTTCAAGCTCATTGCTGTCGAGGCCATCGAGATTCTGATAGAGCTCTTTGATTAGCATAAGAAACTCAGCTTCTGTGTAATCTTCAAGTCGTTCTTTCAAAATCATTGGTTGCCTGCCTTGTGGTGATCTATGTGTACTCTTGGAGTCATGAATACGAGATTGTCGAAGTCGTAGACAGCGCCTCCCTTCGAGATCTCGATCTTGTGATGAATCTCTAACTTCATCCGTTTGCCAACCCAGTGACTTTCTGGGGCATACGGCGCTTTTCCATGCATCATGTCGTCGATGCTTGGCTGCCTGATGTGCTGTCTTAGAACGTCATCCGCAGCTATCTCTCGCCATATCGCTTCCTTGAGCTTATCGAATCTCGTAAACCGTCGCCCCCTCAGTTTCTCCGCAATTCTTGCAGGAATCGGCGCCCCCGCCGCGGTGGTGGCTGCATCCAGCACCCTGTCCGGTGTGCTAACACCATTCCCACTGGCAACCCCCGGCAAATTGCGCGGGTTGCGCAACATCACATAGATCGGCGCCAGCCCCGAGTCCGCAGGGAAGACGATGACGTAGTCATCAATGTGCAGGTCGGGCAACCCGGGGAATGTGCGGATATCCGGTTCCGGAGGAACGATGATGTTGCCCGGCAGGTGCGTCTGCAGGTCCTCGACAATGGTCGCGCCCGGGATGTAGGTGCCCCTCTCGTCGTCGTACTGGCCCAAGGTCGAGGGCGGTGTTGCGGGGTGCCAAAGCAGCGTGGCACCACCCGGGCCTTCAGCGGTAAAGCGATAGGCGCCGTGAGTGGGATCCCACTGAGCCTGGCGCACACGTACGTCACGCAGCACGCCGCTGCCATCAGTGGCTGCCAGGTACAGCTCGGTCTGGTTGCCTTGCGGGATGGCGTTCATCCGCAGCGGCAGCTCAAGGTTCTGGCCGACCTTGCGGTTTGCCTCCAGGGTCAGGTCCGCACCGGGCGTCATCATGGCCAGCGGGACGGTGACGCCCATGCGCTCGCCATCGCCCAGGCGCGTGGCGTAGAGCATCAGTGACGCATGCCGAATGGCCGTCAGTGCAGCGCCCGTCAGCAGGCGTTGTGCAGTCTTGCCAATTGACTCGGCGAGGCTCTCCCAGATCAGTTCAAATTCGGCCGTGCCACCGCGCGAGGAACTCAATATCACCGGGTGGCGAGTGCTTGCAGTCCAGGCGTTGAAGGTAATCGGGGTATTGCTGGGTGTGTGTCCCGAGAGCGCCGCGAGTACTGCCTGCTCGTCGAAAGCCGCTTGCAGGGCGATGTCCGCCTGGTCTCGCAGCTGCCTCACAGTCGTTGCATCGGTAGATGACGTACTTGCATGCTCGGCCGCTTGAGCTTGCAGGGCGAGCAACTCTGGCCGTCGATCTGCAGAGGTGCCAACTGCTATGACTCGCAGGGCGAAATCGATGCGGTGAGCTTCGACCTCTAACAGGCTATGAAGCCTGCCCCAGGTAGAGTAGGCCTGCACCAGCCGCGCTCGCGCCCTGAGCAGGCCGGAGGTTTCCTGTACCAGTTCGCGGCTGTGCTCCAGTGCCGCTTCCTCGGCAATGTCCTCATGCAGGTGGCGGGTGAAGGCAGTGAGCAAGTCCTGCAGTGCACTGCGCGCTATTTGGAACTCATGGCTGGCAGCAAGGATGCGGACCAGTGCTTGCTCGGTCTGATAGAGCGTTTGATCGATCTTCCGGTTGTTACCTTCTTTGAGTCTGGCTGCGGACAACGCACTTCGAAGTCGATGCTGGCGCTGTATCAACTCGCTGCTTTGCTGCTCTAGCAACTTGGCCTCGAACGCGGCCCGGTAGGATGCGAGCCACGCGGTGCGTGGATCTGCTGGCCCGTTGGGGGCGCGGGTGACAGCCAGGAACTCCTGAAAGGAGCGATGCTCCGGGGCTTTGCCATAGAAGCTGTTGGCTTGTTGGCGGGCAGCTTCCAGGCGTTGCCCAAGCTGCGTCTGAAGCTGGCTGATCGCCGCGATTCTTCGCTCGATTGCCTGGACCTCGCTCAGGCCGGCCAGTGAGCCGGCTTGAGCGAGAATGGCCTGGTCGAGATCCTGGTCAAGTGCGGCCTGGCGCTGCTCATGGGCTTGCTTGACCTGCCGCTTGTCGTTTTCGATCTGTGGAATCAGATCGATGACGAGGCTGCCTGGACGGAAGCTGGATACCAGCTGATAAGGTATGCGGTTGTGGCCCCAGAAAACGCCAGGGACGAAGATCGGGCGCGTGCCGTGGACATGGCTATCGGGCAGCTCGGTGAAGCCTTGTGGTGACATACAGTTTCTCCATTGATCTGTATGTCGCTACGGTAAAAATCCTCCCATGGGTCGAAGCTGTAGATATCTATGGGGTACCCACTATCTACCAAGGGCAGTAGCACCCTATTGCCAAGGTATTGGTTGCCTGCACCGGCCGGCCTTCAAGCAAGGCCTTGATGATGGGCTCCACGAAACTGTTGCTGGCGTTGCACACCGCACCTTCGCTGTAGGGGCCGAAGTAGGCTAGGTTGCCTTGCCGGTCCCAGATGGCCACGGCCGGAGAGGCAGGCAGGTGCTCGCTGCCGGGCAGGTGGGTGATGGGTTGCAAGCTGCCGATATTGGCCGGCAGCTGGCCGTGGCTGCCGGGTTTTTGCTGCACATGGAAGGTAACGTCGTGGCCAGCGAACTGGCTGATAAGGTCGCCCAGGTGCTGTTGGTTGCCGACGTTGCATGGGCAGGCCGGGTCCCAGAAATGCACCACGCGGATCGGGCCAGCACCGGCCAACTCGGCAGGTAGCTGTAACTGGCTGCCGTCGAACAGCGTGGCCTGGTTGTCGAACGGGCGCAGGTAGCGGGCCTGAAAGGCGCTATAGGCCTGCCAGAGGATTACGGCGCCGACCAACAAGGCGATGACCGTGCACAGCGGTTTGATGATTCGGCTATTCATGAAGAGTCGGTGGCCCTTGTGGTAGCAACTGTCTTGCTCAATTTCTAAAAGCTGGCGCGATCCCTGTGGGAGCGGCCTTGCGTCGCGAAAGGGCCGCGCAGCGGCCCCAGGATCTCGGCATCATGCATAGATCGCTGGGGCCGCTTTGCGGCCCTTTCGCGACACAAGGCCGCTCCCACAATTAGTTCGATGCTGGTTGTTCGAGGTGAGCAAGCTTGCCATGGCGCCGGCCAGAGCTGAAGATTCCAGATCAATACTTGCATCAATGTGGATGTACCCGATGCCCCCTGCCTTTCACCCCGACCGCCTGCGCACCAGCCTGGCGCCGTTCACCACTCGCCAGCCACTGTCGGCACAAGCGCAGGACTACCAGCGCTTCTATGGCCTGGACCTGCCGGCACACAGCTGGCTGGGCGGCTTCCAGGCGGCGGGGTTCGATCTGGTCGGGCAGGCCTGGCTACCCGAGCAGCCAAGCGCGACGTTGTTCCTGCTGCACGGCTATTACGACCACATGGGCCTCTACCGGCATGTGATTGCGTGGGCACTCAAGCAAGGTTTTGCGGTGATCAGTTGCGACCTGCCCGGCCACGGCCTGTCCAGCGGCGAGCGGGCCAGCATCAATGACTTTGCGGTGTACCAGCAGGTGCTGGAGGCCTTGTTCGAACAGGCGCACACGCTGCAACTGCCGCACCCGTGGCACCTTTGTGGGCAGAGCACGGGGGGGGCGATTGCCGTGGACCATCTGCTGCACCAGGGCGCACGCAGCCCCGTCGATGGCCAGGTCATCCTGCTGGCCCCGTTGGTGCGGCCATGTTCCTGGCGCTGGTCGAAGTTCAGTTATTGCGTGCTGCGCCACTTCGTCAATGGCATCGAACGGCGCTTCAGCGAGAACACCAACGACCCGGCCTTCCTGCCGTTCCTTGAGGCCGACCCGCTGCAACCGCGTCGCCTGCCAACGGCCTGGGTGGGCGCACTGATCGCCTGGGTCAAACGCATCGAGGCCGCGCCGCGCAGTGCGCGTCGGCCATTGATCGTGCAGGGGGAGGCGGATGGCACGGTGGACTGGCCCCACAACCTCGAAGTGCTCAAGGCCAAGTTTGCCGAGCCGCAGATCCTGATGCTGCCCGAGGCCCGTCACCACCTGGCCAACGAGTTGCCGGGTATCCGCCAGCGCTACTTCGACTTCATCGACCAGCGCCTGGGCTGATCACTTCAGGTCGTTGGTGCTTTGGCCAACCGCCAGGCCGGCGCGTACAGCGGCCAGGGCCGCCTGGTAGTAAGCCTTGCCCTCGGGCGACTCGGCAAAGGTGGCGAACGCTTCCAGCTCGGCATCGGACAGGTCGCGGTAGACGTACAGCAGGGTGTTGTTCAGGTCTTCGCCAATCTGCCCCATCAACCGCTGGCGCTGGCCATCCAGCAGGCTCTGGGCCTGGCCGCCGCCGAACAGGCCGGGGATCATCGAGCTGAGGCTGTCGGCGGCTACACCGGCGATGGCAAGGCTGACTTCGGCGCCGGCTTCCCGCGCAGGCAGGGCTTGGGCCAGGTGGCCGATGATCAGCAGACGATCGTCGCTGGCCTGGATCTTGGGCAGGCCTTTGGCGTTCTTGGCCAGTTCGTCCTTGCGGGTGGCCTTGAGCTCGGCCGCCACCACTTTGCGCCCTAGCGGTGACTGGAAGAAGGCCAGGGCCGGTGCCGGGTCGGCCAGGGTGGCGCGCAGCTTTGCCTGGGCGCGACGGTCCACCGCCTGGGCCTGGAAGCGCTGGTTGCTGTTGTTGACCAGCGCCTGGTAAACGGCGGGTGGCAAACTGTTGCGGTAGCGCTCCTGGGCAGCGGTCAGGGCATCGTTGAAGTGGGCGCGCTGGTCGGGCCAGCCGGCAGCCTTGTACAGTTGATCCAGGTTGTCTGCCCAGACAGGCATGGTGCAGATCATCAGCAGAATCAGGGAAAACAGACGGCGCATTCAGGACTCCTGTCGGCAGGTGGCTATTGTCCTTGGCCCGGCGCCGGTTTGTCGAGATACCCGCGTGTTTCTCGGCCAAGTGGCGCTGTGCGGCGACAGGGCGAATGGATATGATGCGCGCCATGCACATATCCCCTGAACACCCGATGCTTGCGGCCGTCGTCGACGATCTGGCCACCCATGGCTGGTCCCAGCAGGCGCACTTTCTGCCTGCCGACCTGGTGCGCGCGCTGGCAGCCGAGTGCCGGCGCCGTGATGCCGAAGGCGAACTGAACCCCGCAGGGGTTGGGCGGGGTGCTACCCAGGAGGTGCGCGAAACCATTCGCGGTGACCAGATCCAGTGGATCGACCCGGGGCAGGCCGAGGCCTGCGACCAGTACCTGGCGGCGATGGATCAGTTGCGCCTGGCAATCAACCAAGGCCTTTTCCTGGGCCTGGAAGACTTTGAATGCCACTTTGCCCTGTACCCACCGGGGGCGTTCTATCGCCGGCACCTGGACCGCTTCCGCGACGATGACCGGCGCATGGTCTCGGCGGTGCTTTACCTCAATGAAGGTTGGCAATCGCATGACGGTGGCCAGTTGCGCATGTTCCTGGCCGACGGTGTCGAGCACGATGTCGAGCCAGTGGCCGGTTGCCTGGTGGTATTCCTGTCGGGCGAAGTGCCTCACGAAGTACTGCCGGCCGGGCGTGAGCGGCTGTCATTGACCGGCTGGTTCAGGCGGCGTGGCAATGACCCGTTCTGATAGGCCCAAGGTGCTGGTGAGCGCCTGCCTGTTGGGGCTGCCCGTTCGCTATGACGGCCGGGCCAGCGGCCATCCCGATTTGTTGCAGCAGTGGCAGGCCGAAGGGCGCGTGGTGCCGTTGTGCCCCGAGGTAGCAGGCGGCTTGCCGACACCGCGGCCGCCAGCGGAGATCCCGGGAGGGCAGGGCAGCGCAGTGCTCGAGGGTGACACACAGGTGCTGACAGTGACGGGTGAAGATGTCAGTGCCGCGTTTCTGGCCGGAGCGCAGTTGGCGCTGGAACTGGTGCGGCAGCATGGCATTCGTGTAGCGGTGCTGAAGTCTGGCAGCCCTTCGTGTGGCAACCGGTTGACCTATGATGGCACCTTCAGTGGTGTGAAAGTGGCGGGGGAAGGGGTAACCACGGCGCTACTGCGGCGGGCGGGAGTGCAGGTGTTCAGCGAGCTGGAGCTGGACCAGGCGCGGCGGGCTTTGGCTGATAGATCTGTTTGAACCTGTGCCGGCCCTTTCGCGGGTGAACCCGCTGATGGACACACATCGAGGGTTGGACCCAGGCCGCCGTGTAGGAGCGGGTTTACCCGCGAAAGGGCCAGGCCTGCTGGCCAATTTTCACCCGCCGTTCACCGTTGCCGCCGCTACCGTATTCGCGGGTAAACCCGCTCCTACACAGATTGGTGGTGGACACACGTCGAGGGTTGGATCCAGGCCGCCGTAGGATCGGGTTTACCCGCGAAGAGGCCGGCATAGGTTGCAAACAAGACCTCACTGCCCGCCTGCAGTCTCCTGCACACCCTTGAACCACTTCTGCTCAAGTTCGGCAGTCCGGCCACTGTCTTTCAAACGCTGCAACGCATTGTTTACAGCACTTTCAAAAGCCGGGTTGTCCTTCTGGAACGGGATCACCAGCTTCTTCTCGCCAATCGGCAGGCTTACATCGAGCGGGCCGTCGCCTGTGAGCGATTCACTCGACGGGGTGAATGTGATGTCGTACTTGCCACTCTCGACACCCGCCAGCACTTCGGTAGTCGGGGCTTCGACGAACTCGGCGCGCAAATCCAGTTCCTTGGCCAGGGCCTGGCCAAATTCGATGTCGAAACCTGTCAGGTGGTCGTCTTGCTTGAAGGCGTATGGCGAGTTCTCGGCCTGTACGGCAATGCGCAGTTCGCCCCGGTCGGCGATTTCGTCGATCAGCTCCGCCTGAGCCAATGGACTGATCAGTACTGCCAGCAGTACCCCTATGGTCGAACGCATGTATGCCCCTTTTCTTTTAGCAGTTTGAAATCGATCGCCACGGCTTTCTTCCTCGCCGTGATCGAGCGCAGCCTATGACCTTCAAGCCTCGGCATTGTTTAACCCTGACGGAAATATTTCTGTCAGGCAATGTGAACACCTTGGCGGTTATTTCAACTAAGGTGAACTACCGCCGCTTTTGGATGACAGCTGCGGTCAATAAGTGAACCACAGGAGAAGTGAATGAACAGCCTATTTTCGCGTGCTGCCGTTGCCGGTCTGCTGATGGGAGCGTCGGTGTTCGCCAGTGCCGCAGACGCCCTGAAGAGCCAGGAGCCGCCCAAGGAGGCGAAGGTCTTCATCGTTTCCCCCGCCGATGGTGCCACGGTCGACAAGACCTTCACCGTCAAGTTCGGTATCGAGGGTATGGGCCTCAAACCTGCGGGTGACCAAACCCCGCACACCGGGCACCACCATCTGCTGGTGGATGTAGACAAAGAGCCGGTGGCTGACATGCCGCTGCCGACCAGCCTGATGCCAGAGGCCGGCGTCGCACTGCCGAAGGGGCCGCAAGTGCTGCACTTCGGCAAGGCACAGACCGAAACCAGCATTACCCTGACCCCGGGCAAGCACACCCTGCAACTGATTCTGGGTGACCAGTATCATGTGCCGTTCAAGCCTAGCGTCGAGTCGAAGAAGATCACGGTTGAAGTGAAATAAAAAAAGGGAGGCCACCAGGGCCTCCCTTTTTCATACCGCCAGCGACCTTAGAACAGGACGCGCGAACGGATGGTGCCTTTGACCTGTTGCAGTTTTTCCTGCGCCAGGTCCGAGTACTCGGCGTCAACATCGATTACCACGTAACCGACTTTCTCGTTGGTCTGCAGGAACTGACCGGAGATGTTGATACCGTTCTCGGCGAAGACCTTGTTGATCTCGCTGAGCACGCCCGGGATGTTTTCGTGAATGTGCAGCAGACGGTGTTTGCCTGGGTGCGCTGGCAGGGCCACTTCCGGGAAGTTGACCGAGGACACCGAAGTACCGTTGTCGCTGTACTTGACCAGTTTCTCGGCCACTTCCAGGCCGATGTTGGCCTGGGCTTCGGCGGTGGAACCACCGATGTGCGGGGTCAGAATCACGTTGTCGAGGCCGCGCAGCGGGCTCTCGAACTCTTCGTCGTTGGAGCGTGGCTCGACCGGGAACACGTCGATGGCGGCGCCGATCAGGTGCTTGTCCTTGATGGCAGCGGCCAGGTGGTCCAGCTCGACCACAGTGCCACGGGCGGCGTTGATCAGGATCGCGCCCTTCTTCATCGAGCGGATTTCCTTCTCGCCGATCATCCACTGGGTGGATGGCAGCTCAGGCACGTGCAGCGAGACGATGTCGGCCAGGCTCAGCAGCTCGTTCAGGCTGGTGACCTGCACGGCGTTGCCCAGTGGCAGCTTGGTCAGCGGGTCGAAGAAGTACACCTGCATGCCCATGTTCTCAGCCAGTACCGAAAGCTGGGTACCAATCGAGCCGTAGCCGACGATGCCCAGTTTCTTGCCGCGGATTTCGAACGAGTTGGCCGCGCTCTTGATCCAGCCGCCACGGTGGCAGGAGGCGTTCTTCTCAGGGATGCCGCGCAGCAGCAGGATGGCTTCGGCCAGTACCAGCTCGGCGACCGAGCGGGTGTTGGAGTATGGCGCGTTGAACACGGCGATACCGCGTTCGCGGGCAGCTTCCAGGTCAACCTGGTTGGTACCGATGCAGAAGCAGCCAACAGCGACCAGTTTCTTGGCGCAGTCGAAGATCTCTTCGGTGAGCTGGGTACGCGAACGGATGCCGATGAAGTGGGCATCGGCGATCTTTTCCTTCAGCTCGGCTTCCGGCAACGAACCAGTGAGGTATTCGATGTTGGTGTAGCCGGCGGCCTTGAGGGTATCGACCGCGTTCTGGTGCACACCTTCAAGAAGAAGGAACCGGATCTTGCTCTTGTCGAGAGAAGTCTTGCTCATCTGCGTAAACCTGTATCCCGGAGATAAATTGGCGAGGGGTGATGCCAGGCGCGAGGGCAGCCTTAGCATGAACAGCGGGAGGGCTATGCTAGCATACGCGACACAATCTGAGCTTATCCCGACAGGTGAAGAGTGCTCAGGGTGACCATGAATAAGTCGAGAGTTCCAGCGATGACCCATCCCGCTGTTATTGAAGAACTGATGACCCTTGTCGACCCTGGCAAGGTCCTGACTGACCCGGTTTCCCTCGAAGCGTATGGCAAGGACTGGACCAAGCATTACCCGCCTGCGCCCAGCGCCATCGTCTTTCCCAAAACGATAGAACAGGTGCAAGCCATTGTGCACTGGGCCAATGCGCACAAGGTGGCGCTGGTGCCCTCTGGCGGGCGCACCGGGCTTTCTGCCGGCGCCGTGGCGGCCAATGGCGAGGTTGTCGTCGCCTTCGACTACATGAACCAGATCCTTGGCTTCAATGCTTTCGACCGTACTGTGGTTTGCCAGCCAGGGGTCGTCACCCGCCAGCTGCAAACCTACGCCGAAGAGCAAGGCCTTTATTACCCGGTGGACTTCGCTTCCAGCGGTTCCAGCCAGATTGGCGGCAATATCGGCACCAATGCCGGCGGGATCAAGGTGATTCGTTACGGGATGACCCGCAACTGGGTGGCCGGGCTGAAAGTGATCACCGGCAAGGGCGAGTTGCTGGAGCTGAACAAAGACCTGATCAAGAACGCCACCGGCTACGACCTGCGCCAGCTGTTCATTGGTGCCGAGGGTACGCTGGGCTTCGTGGTCGAGGCCACCATGCGCCTGGACCGCGCACCGCGCAACCTCACCGCCATGGTGCTGGGCACACCGGACTTCGACTCGATCATGCCGGTGCTGCACGCCTTCCAGGGCAAGCTGGACCTGACCGCTTTCGAGTTCTTCTCCGACAAGGGGCTGGCCAAGATCCTCGCCCGCGGCGATGTGCCTGCGCCCTTCGCGACGGATTGCCCGTTCTATGCGCTGCTGGAGTTCGAGGCCAGCACTGAAGACGTGGCCAACGAAGCATTGGCTACCTTCGAGCATTGCGTCGAGCAGGGTTGGGTGCTGGATGGGGTGATGAGCCAGAGCGAAACCCAGCTGAAAAACCTGTGGAAGCTGCGCGAGTACCTGTCGGAAACCATTTCGCACTGGACACCGTACAAGAACGACATTTCCGTCACCGTCTCGAAAGTGCCTGCGTTCCTGCGCGATATCGACGCCATCGTCTCTGAACATTATCCGGACTATGAAGTGGTGTGGTACGGCCATATTGGTGACGGCAACCTGCACCTGAACATCCTCAAGCCTGAGCATATGAGCAAGGACGACTTCTTCGCTTCGTGTGCCAAGGTCAACAAGTGGGTGTTCGAGATCGTCGAGCGTTACAACGGGTCGATTTCCGCCGAGCATGGCGTGGGCATGACCAAGCGCGACTACCTGGGCTACAGCCGTTCCCCCGAAGAAATCGCCTGCATGAAGGCAATAAAGGCCGTGTTCGACCCTAACGGCATCATGAATCCGGGTAAGATCTTCGCACCTGAATAAAAAGCAGTATCCAGAAGGAGTCGGCCATGAGTTACCAGCACCAGTACGTAGACGGTACGCGCATTCACTTCCCCCTGGGCAAGGTGGTGTGCATCGGCCGTAACTATGCCGAGCATGCCAAGGAACTGGACAACCCGATCCCCACCGAGCCGCTGCTGTTCATCAAGCCAGGCAGCTGCGTGGTGCCGGCCGAAGGTGGCTTCAAGATCCCGGCCGAGCGTGGGTCGGTGCACTATGAGGTTGAAATCGCCGTGCTGCTGGGCAAGCCGCTGTCGACCCACCCGAGCGAGGAAGAGGTGCTGGACGCCATTTCCGGTTACGCACCGGCGCTGGACCTGACCCTGCGCGACGTGCAGGCCAAACTGAAGGAAAAGGGCCTGCCCTGGGAGCTGGCCAAGTGCTTTGACGGCGCTTGCGTGCTGCCACCGTTCGTCTCGGCCGCCAGCTTCGAGGACGTGACAGACATCCCGGTGCGCCTGACCGTGAACGGCGAAGTACGCCAGGATGGTAACAGCGCGATGATGCTGAACCCGATCGTGCCGATGATTCAGTACATGGCAGCGCATTTCTCGCTACAAGCGGGGGATGTGATCCTCACCGGTACCCCGGCGGGCGTCGGGCCGTTCAATGTCGGTGACGAGCTGGTGCTGGAGCTGCCGGGTGTGAGCCGCTTCGAAAGCCGGGTGCTTTAACTCGAAACCGCGTCGCCTTCTTCGCGGGTAAACCCGCTCCTACAGGGAACGCGTCGCCTTCTTCGCGGGTAAACCCGCTCCTACAGGGATTGCAGCGCCTTGGGAGCGGGCAGGCCCGCGAAGAGGCCGGCCCTGTTTACCGATTTTTCACACCCAATCCGGATAATGCGCGCACCTACGCCCATTTTCCCAGGATCACCGCATGCCATCCTCCTCCAGCGCCCCGGCAACTCCCAAGCGTCGCTTCTACCTGCGCTGGCCCTTCGGCCTGGCCGTGGCGGCGGTGATTGGCTATGGCGTGGCCGTGGCCATGCACTGGGATGACCGCGGTGCACTGTGGGTAAAAGAAAGCTTCGAAAGCACCGCCGAGCGCAGCGAAAGCGTATGGCTGCCGGATTACCAGGTGGACATCGACGCCAAGCCGCTGCCGGGCATGGACGATGATGAAGCCTCGGATGTGGCCTTCAACCCGCAGACCCGCACGCTGTTCGCGGTCATGGGCAAGAACCCGTTCCTGGTCGAGCTGAGCCTGGAGGGCGATGTACTGCGCAAGATCCCGCTCAACGGCTGGAACAACCCCGAAGGCGTCGCGGTGCTGGAAGACGGCAACCTGGCCATCACCGACGAGCGCCTGCATGACCTGACCGTGGTCAAGGTGGACGCGCAGACCACTGCACTGAATCACGATGACTTCCCGAGCCACGACCTGGGCCCTTCGATCAAGAGCAACAAGGGCTTCGAGGCCATCGCCTGGGACCCGCTGCGCCAGCGCCTGATCATTGGCGAGGAGCGCCCGCCCAAGCTGTATACCTGGAACACCGATGGCCGCAGCCCGCTCAAGGGTGAGAAGCAGCCGTTGCCTAGCGATGAACTCGACTTGCGCAACCTGTCTGCGCTGGGTGTCGACCCGCGTACTGGCCACTTGCTGGTGCTTTCGGCCGACTCCAACATGCTGCTGGAGCTGGACGAGCAGGGCCAGCAAGTCAGCTTCATGACGCTGCTGGGCGGCTTCAACGGGCTTGAAGGCACCATTCCGCGGGCGGAAGGGGTGGCCATGGACGACAAGGGCACCTTGTACATGGTCAGCGAGCCGGCGCTTTTCTATCGATTCCAAAAAAACTGACAACATCATCAGATTTGCCTGACGCTTGCATTAAGCTTTGCTTCAGCCATTCATGATTAGATTCGCCATCCTTGTGTCGAGTCTGTCCCTATGCGTCGTTTTGTTCGCCTGTTCCTTGTTCTGGCTGCCCTTGGTCTGTTGCTGCTTGGCTGGGCCGGGCAGGAGTTTCGCCTGTTCGAGCGTGGCTGGTTCAATCTCAAGACCTGGTGGCAGCCTGTGGAGCGCAGCATTGGCCTGGATCGCTACCGGGTGGTGCTGGAGGCGCAACCGATCGAAGGGCTGGATGATGACATTTCGGCGCTGACCTACGACCCCGACCGCAAAACCCTCTTCACGGTCACCAACGCCCGTTCGGAGCTGATCGAGCTGTCGCTGGATGGCCGTATCCTGCGCCGTGTGCCGCTGACTGGCTTCGGCGACCCGGAGGCTGTGGAGTACGTTGGGCCAAACAGCTATGTGATCACCGACGAGCGTCAGCAACGGCTGATTCGCGTACGTCTGGAAGACGACACGATGTTTCTCGATGCCGGTGATGCCGAACAGCTGACGTTGGGTATTGGCCTCAATGGCAACAAAGGCTTCGAGGGCCTGGCGTACGATTCGGCGGGCAAGCGCCTGTTCGTGGCGAAGGAGCGTGACCCGATGCTGATCTATGAGGTGCATGGCTTCCCTCATGACAATCCGGAAAAGCCCTACGCCGTGCATGTGGTGCAGGACCGCAAGCGCGATTCACGGTTGTTTGTGCGGGACTTGTCGAGCTTGCAGTTCGATGAACGCAGCGGGCATTTGCTGGCGTTGTCGGACGAGTCTCGGTTGGTGCTGGAGCTGGATGTACAGGGCCAGCCGCTGAGTACCTTGTCGTTGCGCAAGGGCTTCCAGGGGTTGCAGGCGACGGTGCCGCAGGCTGAGGGGATTGCGATGGATGAAGCGGGGACCATTTACCTGGTCAGTGAGCCGAACCTGTTCTATGTGTTCAAGCAGCCGGCTGACTGATCGCCTGTCAGGGCCTGTTCGTGGGTAAACCCGCTCCTACAGGGATCGCCACGGTTCCAGGCCTGTGGGGTACCTTGTAGGAGCGGGTTTACCCGCGAAGGGTTTTACTCGGCCTTCAGGCTCTTCACGCCTTCAGCGGTACCCAGCAGCAGCAGATCCGCCGGCCGCGCCGCGAACAGGCCGTTGGTCACCACGCCGACGATGGCGTTGATCTGCGCTTCCAGCTCCACCGGGTTGGTGATCTGCAGGTTGTACACATCCAGGATCACGTTGCCGTTGTCGGTGACCACGCCTTCACGGTACACCGGGTCGCCACCCAGCTTCACCAGCTGACGCGCCACGTGACTGCGGGCCATGGGGATCACTTCGACCGGCAGCGGGAAGGCCCCCAGTACTGGCACCAGCTTGCTGCCGTCGGCGATGCAGATGAAGGTCTTGGCCACGGCCGCGACGATCTTTTCGCGGGTCAGGGCTGCGCCGCCGCCCTTGATCAGGTGCAGGTGTGCGTCGCTCTCGTCAGCACCGTCCACGTAGAACTCAAGCTCGCTGACGCTGTTCAGTTCGTAGACCGGGATGCCATAGCCCTTCAGGCGCTGGGCAGTGGCTTCGGAGCTGGCGACTGCGCCGTCGAACGCGGTCTTGTGCTGAGCCAGGGCATCGATGAAGAAGTTGGCGGTCGAACCGGTACCGACGCCTACGACGCTCTTTTCATCCAGCTTGGGCAGAATGAAGTCGACAGCGGCCTGGGCGACGGCCTGTTTGAGTTGGTCCTGGGTCATGCGGGCTCCGGAAGGGGCAGGGCGGTTTCAAAGTTGCCTAGTATAACGGCTCGCACGGCTTTGCTGTGGTCGCCCGACGTAGCGCTGGGGTAGACTCCCAGCCCTCGTCCCGCGGCCCAGTGATGCTTTCCCGATGCTTGAACAGTACGTCAAGAAGATCCTCACCTCGCGCGTCTATGACGTTGCCGTCGAAACCCCGTTGCAGAGCGCCGGGCAGCTGAGTAAGCGCCTGGGCAACCAGATTCTGCTCAAGCGCGAAGACCTGCAGCCAGTATTCTCGTTCAAGATCCGCGGCGCCTATAACAAACTGGCCCAGCTGAGCCCGGAAGAACTGGCCCGTGGCGTGGTCACCGCCTCGGCCGGCAACCACGCCCAAGGCCTGGCCCTGGCCGCGCGCGAAATGGGCATCAAGGCTACCATCGTGATGCCCAAGACTACTCCGGAGATCAAGGTCGAAGGCGTGCGCTCGCGCGGTGGCAAGGTGGTGCTGCATGGCGATTCGTTCCCTGAAGCGCTGGCCTACTCGCTGAAACTGGTCGATGAAAAGGGCTTCGTCTACGTTCACCCTTACGACGATCCGCACACCATCGCCGGGCAGGGCACCGTCGCCATGGAAATCCTGCGCCAACACCCTGGCCGGCTGGATGCGATCTTCGTGCCGGTGGGCGGTGGCGGCCTGATCGCTGGCATTGCTGCCTACGTGAAGTACCTGCGTCCGGAAATCAAGGTAATCGGTGTCGAGCCGGACGATTCCAATTGCCTGCAGGCGGCCATGGCTGCCGGTGAGCGTGTGGTGCTGCCGCAGGTCGGGCTGTTCGCCGATGGCGTGGCGGTGGCGCAGATTGGCCAGCACACCTTCGATATCTGCCGCCACCATGTGGACGAAGTCGTCACTGTCAGTACCGATGAAATCTGCGCAGCAATCAAGGATATCTACGACGATACCCGCTCGATCACCGAGCCTGCTGGCGCGCTGGGTGTGGCGGGCATCAAGAAGTACGTCGAGCTATACGGCGTCAGCGGCCAGACCCTGGTGGCCATCGACTCCGGTGCCAACGTCAATTTCGATCGCCTGCGCCATGTGGCCGAACGTGCCGAGCTGGGTGAAAAGCGCGAGGCGATCATCGCCGTGACCATCCCTGAGCGCCCGGGTAGCTTCAAGGCCTTCTGCGAGGCTATCGGCAAGCGTCAGATCACCGAGTTCAACTACCGCAAGCACACCTCTGACGAAGCGCATATCTTCGTTGGGGTGCAGACCCACCCGGAAAACGACCCGCGCGCGGCGCTGGTGCAGCAACTGACCGAGCAGGGCTTCCCGGTTACCGATCTGACCGACAACGAACTGGCCAAGCTGCATATTCGTCATATGGTCGGCGGCCACTCGGCCGGTGCCAGCGACGAAATGGTGCTGCGCTTCGAATTCCCCGAGCGGCCGGGGGCGCTGTTCAACTTCCTCAACAAGCTGGGCGGGCGCTGGAACATCTCGATGTTCCACTACCGCAACCATGGCGCGGCTGACGGGCGCGTGGTGGCGGGGCTGCAGGTGCCGGAGGACGAACGTCACCTGGTGCCGGCAGCGCTGGCCAAGATCGGTTACCCGTACTGGGACGAGACCGAAAACCCGGCCTACAAACTGTTCCTGGGCTGAGCGGCTAAGCTAGGGCTGATGGCCCTTTCGCGGGCTTGCCCGCTCCCACAGGTACTGCGCAGGCCTAAAGGCCTGAGATACCTTGGCAGGAGCGGGTAAGCCCGCGAAGAAGCTACCGCAAAATGCCAGTTTAAGGACGACCGAGACATGGAACACCTGACCACGCTCAAGACCCTGCACATCATCGCCACCGCGCTGCTGCTTCTGGGCGCCCTGGGCCTGGCGATCTGGACCTGGCGCGCCCGCCGTCAGGGCGATGCCGAAGCCTACGCCAAGCTGCTGCGCCGGCCGTTGGTGTTTGTCTGGCTGGTGATGGGGCTGTGCCTGGTGAGCATGCCGTTCACCGGCTGGTGGCTGGTACATCTGGTGGGCTGGCCACTGGGGCAGACTTGGGTGTTGGCATCCAGTGTCATCTATACCTTTGGTGCGTTTGCCGTGTGGTGGCTACTGGTGCGGCTGAACCGGCTGCGCAAGGCCGAGGTAGTGGGGTTGCGGTTTACCTTGGCGCTGGCGGTGTTCAGTGGGGTTTGCTTCCTGTCCATTGCCGGGCTGATGGGGGCCAAGCCGGTCTGACAGCCTTGTGCTGTTTGTGCCGGCCTCTTCGCGGGTGAACCCGCTCCTACAGGTACAGCGCAGCCCTCAAGGCCTGTGGTGATTCCTGTGGGAGCGGGCGTGCCCGCGAAAAGGCCGGCACGCGAAACCTCAATCCCGTAGCGAGATCACCGGCCACCCACGCTTATCCGCCTCGGCCCGCAGGTCCGGGGCCGGGTCCACTGCTACTGCATGCGTCACCCGCTGCAACAACGGCAGGTCATTCATCGAGTCGCTATAGAAGTAGCTGTCCTCAAGATCAAAGCCGTTCTCCAGCATCCAGCGCTCCAGCCGCGTCACTTTGCCTTCACGGAAACACGGTATATCGGTACTACGCCCGGTATAGCGGCCGTCGCGTACCTCGCATTCGGTTGCCAGCAACACCCGCACCCCCAGGCGCCGGGCGATCGGTGCGGTGACGAAGCGGTTGGTAGCGGTGATGATCACCAGCTGGTCGCCCGCCTCGCGGTGCTGCTGCAGCAAGGCCAGGGCCTTGGGCAGGACGATGGGCTCGATGCAGTCGCGCATGAAGTCGCGGTGCCACTCGTCGAGCCGGGCCATGGGTGTTGCCGCCAGGATCTCCATGGAAAAGGCCAGGTAGGCCTGCAGGTCCAGGGTGCCATTGAGGTAATCCTGGTAGAAGCTGTCGTTGCGTTGCTTGTAGGCGACCGGGTCGAGAATGCCGCGCTCGCAAAGATAGTCACCCCAGGCATGGTCGCTGTCGCCACCGAGGAGGGTATTGTCCAGGTCGAATAAAGCCAGGCGCATCGCGGTCACTCGCATCAGCCACAGGGTAGGCCCGCAGAATACGGAGTTTTCACGCAGCTGCACATAAGCTTGGCGGGCGCGTTGCTGCGCTCGCAAGCTTTGTGGAACAATGCGTTGACATGCGTTTGCGAGGTTGCTGCCGTGATCGACCCGGATGGTTTTCGCCCCAATGTCGGGATCATTCTCACGAATGATGCCGGGCAGGTGCTATGGGCTCGACGGATCAACCAGGATGCCTGGCAATTCCCCCAGGGTGGTATCAACCCTGACGAGACGCCGGAAGACGCCCTGTACCGCGAGCTGAACGAAGAAGTTGGCCTTGAACGCGACGATGTAGAAATTCTTGCCTGCACCCGTGGCTGGTTGCGTTATCGTTTACCCCAGCGATTGGTACGTACCCACAGCCAGCCGCTGTGCATCGGCCAGAAGCAGAAGTGGTTCCTGCTGCGCCTGGTGAGCAACGAACAACGGGTGCGGATGGACCTGACCGGCAAGCCGGAATTCGACGGCTGGCGCTGGGTGAGCTATTGGTATCCGCTGGGCCAGGTTGTGACATTCAAGCGCGAGGTGTACCGGCGCGCCCTGAAAGAGCTAGCACCGCGTCTGTTGACGCGCGACTGACGACGGAGTTCGACCCCGAGCCATGCTCAATACGCTGCGCAAGATCGTCCAGGAAGTAAACTCCGCCAAAGATCTCAAGTCGGCGTTGGGGATCATTGTCTTGCGCGTCAAGGAAGCCATGGGCAGCCAGGTCTGCTCGGTCTACCTGCTCGACCCGGAAACCAACCGCTTCGTGCTGATGGCTACCGAAGGCCTGAACAAGCGCTCCATCGGCAAGGTCAGCATGGCCCCCAACGAAGGCCTGGTTGGCCTGGTCGGTACCCGGGAAGAGCCGCTGAACCTGGAAAACGCCGCCGACCACCCGCGTTATCGCTACTTTGCCGAAACCGGCGAAGAGAAATTCGCCTCCTTCCTGGGTGCGCCGATCATTCACCACCGCCGTGTGGTCGGGGTACTGGTCATCCAGCAAAAGGAGCGCCGTCAGTTCGACGAGGGCGAGGAAGCCTTCCTGGTCACCATGAGCGCCCAGCTTGCCGGGGTTATCGCCCACGCCGAGGCTACCGGCTCGATCCGTGGCCTGGGCCGTCAGGGCAAAGGTATTCAGGAAGCGCGCTTCGTGGGTGTGCCGGGTTCGCCTGGTGCCGCGGTGGGGCGTGCGGTGGTGATGTTGCCGCCGGCCGACCTGGAAGTGGTCCCGGACAAGACAGTCGATGACATCGACGCCGAACTCAAGCTGTTCCAGAACGCCCTGGAAGGTGTGCGCGACGACATGCGCAAGCTTTCGGCCAAACTGGCCACCCAGCTGCGCCCGGAAGAGCGTGCGCTGTTCGACGTCTATCTGATGATGCTTGAAGACGCAGCCCTGGGCGGTGAGGTGACCGAGGTCATCAAGACCGGCCAATGGGCCCAGGGCGCCCTGCGCCAGGTGGTTGGTGAGCACGTCAATCGCTTCGAGTTGATGGACGACGACTACCTGCGTGAGCGTGCCTCCGACGTCAAGGACCTGGGGCGCCGCCTTTTGGCCTACCTGCAGGAAGCGCGCTCGCAGTCGTTGGTGTATGCCGACAACACCATCCTGGTCAGTGAGGAACTGACACCGGCCATGCTCGGTGAAGTGCCGGAAGGCAAGCTGGTCGGCCTGGTCTCGGTACTCGGCTCGGGCAACTCCCACGTCGCCATCCTCGCGCGGGCCATGGGCATCCCCACGGTGATGGGCCTGGTCGACCTGCCATACTCCAAGGTCGACGGTATTGAACTGATCGTCGACGGCTACAAGGGCGAGGTGTTCACCAACCCCAGCGAAGTGCTGCGCAAGCAGTACAGCGAAGTGGTCGAGGAGGAACGCCAGCTGGCCCAAGGGCTGGATGCACTGCGCGAACTTCCGTGCGTCACCCCCGACGGCCATCGCATGCCCCTGTGGGTCAACACCGGCCTGCTCGCTGACGTGGCCCGTGCCCAGCAGCGCGGTGCCGAAGGGGTAGGCCTGTACCGCACTGAAGTGCCGTTCATGATCAACCAGCGCTTCCCCAGTGAGAAAGAGCAGCTGGCCATCTACCGTGAGCAACTGGCGGCCTTCCACCCGCTGCCGGTGACCATGCGTACCCTCGACATCGGTGGCGACAAGGCACTGTCGTACTTCCCCATCAAGGAAGAAAACCCGTTCCTCGGCTGGCGCGGCATCCGCGTCACCCTCGACCACCCCGAAATCTTCCTGGTACAGACCCGCGCCATGCTCAAGGCCAGCGAGGGCCTGAACAACCTGCGCATCCTGCTGCCGATGATTTCCGGCATTCACGAGCTGGAAGAGGCGCTGCACCTGATCCACCGCGCCTGGGGTGAAGTGCGTGACGAAGGTACCGATGTACCGATGCCGCCAGTGGGTGTGATGGTGGAAATTCCAGCGGCGGTGTACCAGACCAAGGAGCTGGCGCGGCAGGTGGACTTCCTGTCGGTAGGCTCCAACGACCTGACCCAGTACCTGCTGGCGGTGGACCGCAACAACCCGCGGGTCGCCGACCTTTACGATTACCTGCACCCGGCGGTACTGCAAGCGCTGAACACGGTGGTGCGCGACGCCCATGGCGAAGGCAAGCCGGTGAGCATCTGCGGCGAGATGGCCGGTGACCCGGCGGCGGCGGTCCTGTTGATGGCCATGGGCTTCGACAGCCTGTCGATGAACGCCACCAACCTGCCGAAGGTGAAGTGGATGCTGCGCCAGATCAATATGGGCAAGGCCAAGGAACTGCTGGCCGAGGCCTTGAGCCATGACAACCCGCAGGTTATCCACAGCTCGCTGCAACTGGCCCTGAAGAACCTTGGGTTGGCGCGGATGATTGGGCCTGGGGCTAATAAAACCCTGTGAGGGTGATGCGGCCTGTGCCGGCCTCTTCGCGGGTGAACCCGCTCCTACAACGGCCTGCGCCCACCAATGTGTACACCCGATCAGCGTAGGAGCGGGTTTACCCGCGAAGAGGCCCGAACAGACAACATCAAATACTCAGACCAATAACTCAATTTCCCCCAAATGCCCGCCAAAAGGCCCGAAACTGCGCTCAACCAGCCGCCTTTGCCCCTGGTCATCCACAATGAGCACTGTGCTCGCCCGGGTCCCGTAATTCTGGCTGGCGATGAAGACGCTCGACAGCAACTTCTCGGTCGCCAACCCCACGCCTGTCTCGGGTAGGTCTCCATCAGCCGCGGGCTCGTTATCCGCGAGTAAAGCCAGCAGCCTGTGCGGCTCCGGCGTGTCCAGCAGGTTTTCCAGCCCGTCACGTGCCTTCACCAGCTTCGGCCACGGTGTATCCAGCCCGGCGTTCGAAAGCCCGTAAACCCCAGCCTTCAGCAGGCGCGGCGTGGCCTCACGGGCATGCAGATAGCCCAGTCGCTGCCCATCACCCACCAGCAGGTTGAACCCCGAGTACTGCCCGCTACGGCTGGCCACCTGGTCCAGGTAAGCCTCGACCCCTAGCTCGCCCTGCAGAAACGCCGCCACCAGCTCACCCCGCGAGCGAGGCCCCGGCGCCTGGCCCGGGTCGCGGATGTTGGTCAGCGCGGCAAAGCGCCCCTGTGGGCCTACGCCCAGCCAGGTACCGCCTGCCTCCAGGTCGCGCCCGGCATGCACCCCAGGTGCATCCTCCCAGGCCGCCAGGGGCTGAGTGGGGCGGGCATAGAATTCGTCGCGGTTGGCCGCCACGATCAGCGGCAGGGCGTGCCCCGGCCGCCAGGCAAATACGATCAGGCACATAGGTTGGGCCTCTGTGTTTTTTGGTCACTGTACCCACAGCAACGATGCGGATCCATCCTGACACAGAGTTCACTAGAGCCCCGAGCCCGGCTTCCGTTACCATGCCGGATTGATTTCTAGGGGACGCCGAATGGAATTCGTGCTCTATCTGTTGTTGGGCGCCTGTGCCGGTGTGCTGGCCGGGCTGTTCGGCGTGGGCGGCGGCATCATCATCGTGCCGGTGCTGGTGTTCAGCTTTACCCTGCAGGGTTTCGACGCTTCGGTGCTGACCCACCTGGCCGTCGGCACGTCACTGGCCACCATCGTCTTCACCTCGATCAACGCCGTGCGGGAGCATCACCGCAAGCGCGCGGTGCAATGGCCGATCTTCATCTGGATGACCGTCGGCATCCTCCTGGGGGCCGGTGTCGGTGCCAAGACCGCTTCCCTGATCCAGGGCCCACTGCTGCAGAAGATCATCGGTGTGTTCGCCCTGGTCATCGCCGCCCAGATGGCCCTTGACCTCAAACCCAAGGCCAGCCGTGGCGTCCCCGGTAAACCTGGGCTGATCGGTGCAGGTGGCGTGATTGGCTGGGCCTCGGCCATTTTCGGCATTGGCGGTGGTTCGCTGACGGTGCCGTTCCTCACCTGGCGTAGCCTGCCCATGCAGCAGGCAGTGGCCACGTCATCGGCCTGTGGCCTGCCGATTGCTGTGGCCAGTGCCCTGAGCTTCATGCTGCTGGGTTGGCACGAGGAGCACCTGCCGCCCCACAGCCTGGGTTACGTGTACCTGCCGGCGCTGGTCGGCATTGCCGTGACCAGCATGTTCTTCGCCCGCTTCGGCGCGCGCCTGGCGCACAAGCTGTCGCCCCGTTTGTTGAAACGCCTGTTCGCAGCCCTGCTGTTCTGTGTCGGCCTCAGCTTTTTGATTTGAATCGAGAGGAAGTTCCATGCTGCCTTACCCGCAGATAGACCCCGTGGCCCTGGCCATCGGGCCGCTGAAAATCCATTGGTACGGCCTGATGTACCTGATCGGCATCGGCGGTGCCTGGCTGCTGGCCTCACGCCGGCTGAACCGCTTCGACCCCACCTGGAACCGCGAGAAGCTGTCCGACCTGGTGTTCTGGCTGTCGATGGGGGTGATTGTCGGCGGGCGCCTGGGCTATGTGCTGTTCTACGATCTGCACGCCTACCTGGCCAACCCGACGCTGATCTTCGAGGTATGGAAAGGCGGTATGTCGTTCCACGGTGGCTTCATCGGCGTGATGCTGGCGGCCTTGTGGTTCGGCAAGCGCAACAACAAGTCGTTCTTCGAGCTGATGGACTTCGTCGCCCCGCTGGTACCGATTGGCCTGGGTGCCGGGCGTATCGGCAACTTCATCAACGCCGAGCTGTGGGGCAAACCCACCGACGTCCCATGGGCGATGATCTTCCCGCCGTTCAGCGACCCGGCCCAGTTGCCGCGCCACCCGTCACAGCTCTACCAGTTCGCCCTTGAGGGCGTGGCGCTGTTCGTCATCCTGTGGCTGTTCTCGCGCAAGCCACGGCCGACCATGGCGGTGTCGGGAATGTTCTCGTTGTGCTATGGCATCTTCCGCTTCGCCGTGGAGTTTGTCCGGGTGCCGGATGCACAACTCGGTTACATCGCGTTCGGCTGGCTCACTCAAGGCCAGTTGCTGTGCATTCCGATGATAGTCGGTGGCCTCGTCTTGATCTGGTGGGCTTATAATCGCAAGCCCACGGCGAAACCCGCCTGATTAATCCCACGGCAGGGGCGATCCCCCTGCCGTTTTTGCTACAGGTAAGCCATGAAACAGTATCTGGACCTGGTCCGCGACGTCATTGATAACGGCACGTTGCAGGGAAACCGCACCGGCATCCGCACCATCAGCCTGCCGGGCGCAATGCTGCGTTTCGACCTGCAGAAGGGCTTTCCGGCCATTACCACGCGCAAGCTGGCGTTCAAGTCGGCGATCGGTGAAATGGTCGGTTTCCTGCGCGGCGTGAAGAACGCCGGTGAGTTCCGTGAGCTTGGCTGCAAGGTCTGGGACCAGAACGCCAACGAAAACGCCCAGTGGCTGGCCAACCCGTTCCGTCAGGGCCATGACGACCTGGGCGAGATCTATGGCGTGCAATGGCGCCAGTGGCCGGGCTACAAGCGCATCCCGCTGAGCAACCCGGCGGCCATCGAAATGGCCGAGCAAGCCGGTTTCCGCCGCATTGCCCAGGACGAAGAGGACGGCGTCGCGTTCGTCATCCTGTACAAGGCGATCGACCAGGTGCGCCAGTGCCTGGACACCATCGCCAACGACCCGGGTAGCCGCCGCATCCTGTTCCACGGCTGGAACTGCGCGCAACTGGACGAAATGGCACTGCCACCGTGTCACTTGCTGTACCAGTTCCACCCGAATGTCGAGACCAGGGAAATTTCCCTGACCCTCTACATCCGCTCCAACGACCTGGGGCTGGGCACGCCGTTCAACCTCACCGAAGGCGCGGCGCTGCTGTCGCTGTTCGGCCGCCTGACCGGCTATACACCGCGCTGGTTCACCTACTTCATCGGCGATGCCCATGTGTATGAAAACCACCTGGACATGCTGAACGAGCAGCTCAAGCGCGAGCCGTTGGAAGCGCCGAAGCTGGTGATCAGCGACCGTGTTCCGGCATTTGCCGAAACTGGCAAGTATGAGCCGGAGTGGCTGGAGAAGATCGAACCGAGTGATTTCTGGCTGGAAGGCTATGAGCACCATGCGCCGATGACAGCGCCGATGGCGGTCTGATAGATCTTCATTGTTTGAACTGGCCTCTTCGCGGGTGAACCCGCTCCTACGGGGTACTGCACAGGCCTAAGTCCTGCGCGGTCCATGTAGGAGCGGGTTCACCCGCGAAGCTTCTGGCTTAATGCCCATGACTCCGCCCCACATGCGAATGCTCGGTATCCGGCACCGACACCGCCCCGTTCGTCTCCAGTTGCTGCAAGATCGCGCATTCACTCCCCTGCGCGTTGCAGCGCCGCCGCAGCTCCACCAGCTGCTCCTGCAATGCCACCAGGCCATCGATCCGCGCCTGAACATGCTCGATATGCTCGTCGATCAGCGCATTGACGCTGCCGCACGCGTCGGCGGGGCTGTCGCGCAGGCGTAGCAGGCTGCGAATTTCGTCCAGGGTCATGTCCAGCGTGCGACAGTTGCGGATGAAGGTCAGCCGCTCCACATGGGCCTGGGTGTACAACCGGTAGTTGCCCTCGCTGCGCGCCGGCTCCGGCAGCAGGTTTTCACGCTCGTAGTAGCGGATGGTTTCCACCGCGCAGTCGGTGGCTTTGGCCAGTTCTCCGATCTTCATCGCGAAATCTCCAGCAAGTGGCTTGACCCTATAGTGGCTACAGGGTGTTCACTTGGCAACAGGCTCAATTTAAGGATGACCCCATGAACCAGCCTGTCAGCCACGAACACAAGCATCCGCACGATCACGATCACGCTCATGGTAATGACGACCATGGCCATGCTGCCCACGGCCACAGCTGCTGCGGCGCCAAAGCCGCGCCGCCGCTGGTGCAACTGAGCGAAACGGCCAGTGCCCAGGCACAACTCAGCCTTTTCCGCATCGAGGCCATGGACTGTCCCACCGAACAGACCCTGATTCAGGACAAACTGAGCAAGCTGGCCGGTATCGAACAGCTGGAGTTCAACCTGATCAACCGCGTGCTTGGCGTGCGTCACACCCTGGACGGCACCGCCAACATCGAGCGGGCGATCGACAGCCTGGGCATGAAGGCCGAGCCGATTGCCGCCCAGGACGACGGCAGCGTCAGCGTGCCACAACCGGCCAAGGCCCGCTGGTGGCCACTGGCATTGTCGGGCGTTGCCGCAATCGCCGCTGAAATCGTGCACTTTGCTGCACTGGCCCCTGAGTGGGTGGTAGCGGGACTGGCGCTTGCCGCGATCCTCGGTTGCGGCCTGGGTACCTACAAGAAGGGCTGGATTGCCCTGAAAAACCGGAACCTCAACATCAATGCGCTGATGAGTATCGCCGTGACGGGGGCCGTATTGATCGGCCAGTGGCCGGAAGCGGCTATGGTGATGGTGCTGTTCACCGTTGCCGAACTGATCGAAGCGCGCTCGCTGGACCGTGCGCGCAATGCCATCGGCGGCTTGATGCAACTGACCCCGGACATGGCTACGGTGCAGCAGGCCGATGGCCAGTGGCGCGAGCTGGAAGTGCGTGAGGTAGACATCGGCGCACTGGTGCGGGTGCGCCCGGGTGAGCGCATCGGCCTGGACGGTGAAGTGACCAGTGGGCAATCCAGTGTCGATCAGGCGCCGATTACCGGCGAAAGCCTGCCTATAGAGAAGGGTGTGGGCGACAAGCTATTTGCTGGCACCATCAACCAGGCGGGGGCGCTGGAATTTCGCGTCACCGCCGCTGCCGGGCAGTCGACACTGGCGCGGATCATCAAGGCGGTGGAGGAAGCGCAGGGCGCGCGGGCGCCCACCCAGCGCTTCGTCGACCGTTTCTCGCGCATCTACACCCCGGTGGTGTTCGCCATTGCCCTGGCCGTGGCGCTGATACCACCGCTGTTCCTGGCTGGCGCCTGGTTCGACTGGGTATACCGCGCCTTGGTGCTGCTGGTGGTGGCCTGCCCCTGCGCGCTGGTGATCTCGACTCCGGTGACCATCGTCAGTGGCCTGGCCGCCGCTGCGCGCAAAGGCATCCTGATCAAGGGTGGCGTGTACCTGGAGGGTGGCCGCCACCTGGATTTTCTGGCCCTGGACAAGACCGGCACCATCACCCATGGCAAGCCGGTGCAGACCGACGCCAAGGTGCTGGCGCCGCTGTTCGAAGACCGTGCGCAAGCCTTGGCGGCCAGCCTGGGCGAGCGTTCGGACCACCCGGTGTCCCGCGCCATTGCCGAGTTCGGCAAGCAGCAAGGCCTGGCCTTGAGCGAGGTCAGTGACTTCGCCGCCCTGGCCGGGCGTGGCGTGCGTGGTGTCATTGCCGGTGAGGTCTACCACTTGGGCAACCACCGCCTGGTCGAGGAGCTGGGGCTGTGTTCGCCAGCGCTGGAGGCCCAACTGGATGCGCTGGAGCGCCAGGGCAAGACCGTGGTCCTGCTGCTGGACCGCTCCGGGCCACTGGCACTGTTCGCTGTGGCCGACACGGTCAAGGACAGCAGCCGTCAGGCGATCGCTGAATTGCATCAGCTGGGTATCAAGACTGTCATGCTGACCGGTGACAATCCGCATACTGCGCAGGCCATTGCCGCCGTGGTGGGGATCGACCGCGCCGAGGGCAACCTGTTGCCGGCCGACAAGCTGAGAACCATTGAGGCGTTGTACGCCCAGGGCCATCGGGTGGGCATGGTCGGTGACGGCATCAACGACGCCCCGGCACTGGCCCGCGCCGAAATCGGTTTTGCCATGGCTGCTGCCGGCACCGACACCGCCATCGAGACGGCCGATGTGGCGCTGATGGACGATGACTTGCGGAAAATCCCGGCCTTCGTCAGGCTGTCGCGCCAAAGTGCGGCGATTCTCATGCAGAACATCGTCCTGGCGTTGGGCATCAAGGCGATATTTCTGGCGATCACCTTCGCCGGCATGGCCACGATGTGGATGGCGGTGTTCGCTGATATGGGCGTGAGCTTGCTGGTGGTGTTCAACGGCTTGCGCCTTTTGCGCAAATAGAGGACGTACATGCTGAGTTCCGAGCTGAAGGCCTTCTACATGGTGGCCCGTCTGGGCAGCATCACCCAGGCGGCGAAGAAGCTTGGCCTCAGCCAGCCCACGGTGACCACGCAGATCCGCAGCCTGGAAGGCCAGTACGCCGTGGAGCTGTTCTACCGCGGCGGGCGGCGCCTGGTGTTGAGCGAGGAGGGCTTACGCCTGCTGCCGATGGTCAAGGCGCTGCTGCAGCAGGAAGCCGACATCGAGTTCGAGCTGCGCAACAGTGGCCAGGCCCAGGGCAGCCTGCGCATCGCTGCCACTGCGCCTTACTACATTCTCGACCTGGTCAAGATCTATCGCGAACGCCTGCCGCAGGTTGAAGTGGCGGTGGAGATCGGCAACTCGCAGCAGGTGCTGGAAATGCTCGAGGATTACCGGGTGGACATTGCCGCGTCGTCGCAATGGGTGGAGGACGCACGGTTGGTGCGGCGGATACTGGGCACTGACCCTTTGGTGGTGGCGGTGCACCGCAACCATCCGCTGGCCCATCGCCAGACGGTGTCGATCGAGGTGGTGTCGGGGCAGTGCCTGCTGATGCGCGAGAAGGGCTCGACCACACGCAAGCTGACCGAGCAGATGATGCAGGAGGCTGGGGTCAAGGCCAGCGCCATGATGGAAATCGGCAGCCGCGAGTCGATCCGCGAAGCGGTGCTGCGCAATATCGGCATCAGCGTGATTGCCCGCCATGAGGTGCCGCACAATCCCGAACTCCGGGTGCTGGCGCTGGAAAATGCGCCGGTGATGCATGAGTACCTGTATTGCCTGAAGGAGCGGCGCCAGGCCCGGTTGCCGGCGGCATTCCTGGGGGTGGCGCAGGAAGTGGCCGGTTCGCAGTTCTAGATTCGTGTTGGCTTGTTCGCGGGTAAACCCGCTCCTGCATTTCTGCGTACATGCATGCCTGCATTTCTGCGATCGCGCATGCCTGCATTTTCCGCGAACACGCATTCCGTTGTAGGAGCGGGTTTACCCGCGAAGAGGCCGGTACAGGCCACTACTAAATCTGCCTATACCACTATCACCGGCTTTTGCCTTAAAGCCACAGAACCTTCGCACAGCCTGCCTAGCATGGCCCCATCTCTTCGATGAGGCCTTGCCATGAACCACACCACCCCCGGCGCACAGATAAAAGTGTGCAACATCCACAAGCGCTTCGGTGCCTTTACGGCGCTCAACGATGTATCGCTGGACATCGCCGCGGGCGAACTGGTGTGCCTGCTCGGCCCATCCGGCTGTGGCAAGACCACGCTGCTGCGTTGCATTGCCGGCCTGGAGCGCCAGGATCGCGGTACGCTGTACATCGGCGAACGTGATATCTCCGATCTGTCCCCCCAGGCGCGCGACTACGGCATCCTGTTCCAGTCCTACGCGCTGTTTCCCAACCTTACCGTCGAAGCCAATATCGCCTATGGCCTGACGGGCAGTGGTCGCGAGCAGGCCCGTCAGCAGGTGGCCGAAATGCTCGAACTGGTAGGCCTGTCTGGCAGCGAGAAGAAGTACCCAGGCCAGCTCTCCGGTGGCCAGCAGCAACGTGTGGCCCTGGCCCGCGCGCTGGCACCGTCGCCATCGCTGCTGCTGCTCGATGAGCCGATGTCGGCGCTGGACGCCCGGGTGCGCGAGCACTTGTGCACCGAATTGCGTCAGCTGCAGCGCCAACTGGGCATCACCACGTTGATGGTTACCCACAACCAGGACGAGGCCATGTTGATGGCCGACCGCATCGCGGTGATGAACAACGGCCAGGTCGAGCAGTACGCCACCCCGCAGGAAATCTATGACCACCCGGCCACGCCGTTCGTGGCCGAGTTCGTCGGCCAGGGCAACTGGCTGCCGTTCCAGCGCAGCAGCGACAGCCATGCCCTGGTCGGCGACATGAACATGCGCCTGGCGCCGGGTTCAGCCCAGGCCAGCAGTGGCCGGCTGTTCTGCCGCCCGGAAGCGATCACGGTCAACCCGGTGGTGCACGAAGAAAACCTGTTCCCGGCCATGGTCCGCGAAATCACCTTCCTCGGTAACCGCTGCCGCATGAGCTTTGAACTCAAGGCCCTGCCAGGCCATGCCCTGCTGGCCGAGCTGGCCCCTGAGGCCATGCCGCGCCTGGGCTCGCAGGACATCTGGGTGGCGTTGCCGCCGCAGAGCCTGCAGGTGTTTGCCTGAGATGGCCGCGCCAATGTCCCTGCCGTTGAGCCAGGCCAAAGCCGCGCCGCGTGCTGGCATCGCCCTGGGTGACCGGCTGTTCGTCGTCGGCGGCAAGAGCCTGCTGCTGATCCTGTTGGTGCTGGCCGTGCTGATGCCGTTGCTGGCGATCTTCTGGCGTGGTTTCAGCGGTGAAGCGGGCCAGGGCGGTGGCTTGCTGGCGGCCCGTGAACTGTTCACCAGCGCCAGCTTCCATTGGTTGCTTGGCAACAGCCTGTCGGTGGCCTTCACTGTCGCGGCCATTGTGGTACCGCTGGCCTATTTGTTCGCCTTTGCCCTGCAACGCACGTTGATTCCGGCCAAGGGCCTGTGGCGGGGGATTTCGCTGCTGCCATTGCTGGCACCGTCGATGCTGCCGGCCATCGCCCTGGTCTACCTGTTTGGCAACCAGGGCCTGCTGCGTGGGTTGCTCAGCGACAATATCTACGGCTTCTGGGGCATCGTGCTGGGCGAGGCCATCTATACCTTCCCGCATGCGCTGATGATTCTGCTGTCGGCACTGTCACTGGCCGATGCTCGCCTGTTCGATGCGGCCTCCAGCATGGGGGCAGGCTCGTGGCGTGCGTTCACCAGCATCACCTGGCCGGCCTCGCGCCAGGCGGTATTCGCGGCGTTTTGCCTGGTATTCACGCTGACTATCACAGACTTCGGTGTACCGGTCGTGGTGGGGGGCGACTATCAGGTGCTGGCGCTGGAAGCCTACAAGGCGGTGGTGGGCCAGCAACAGTTCGGCCGTGGCGCGCTGATCGGCATGGTGCTGCTGTTGCCGGCCCTGTTGAGCTTTACCGTCGACGCCTGGCTGCGTAGACGCCAGGGCGAGGCCATGGGTGGCCGTGCCCAGGTGTTCGAACCCAAGCCATCACGCGGCCGCGATGCCTGCTTCCTGACCATTGTGCTGCTGGTGTGCGCGGCGTTGCTGGTGGTGATCGGTATGGCGGTGTACTCCTCGCTGGTCACTTTCTGGCCCTACAACCTGTCGTTGTCGTTGCGCCACTACATGTTCGAAGACACTGCCGGTGGCGGCTGGCTGGCCTACCGCAATAGCGTGACCATGGCCATTGGCACCGCGCTGATCGGCAGCATCGTGATCTTCACTGGTGCCTACCTGATGGAGAAGACCCAGGGCCAACGCCTGCTCAACCATGCGCTGCGCCTGCTCAGCTTCATCCCCATGGCCGTGCCGGGCCTGGTACTGGGCCTGGGCTACGTATTCTTCTTCAACCTGAACGGCAACCCGCTGCATGTGCTGTACGGCGGCATGGGGTTGCTGGTGGTGTGCACCATTGCCCATTACCTGACCACCGCGCAGATGACCGCGACCACCGCCCTGCGCCAACTCGACGGCGAGTTCGAGGCCGCCGCGCTGTCGCTGAAAGCGCCGTTGTACAAGCACTTCCTGCGCGTGACCGTGCCGATTTGCCTGCCGGCGCTGCTGGACATCATCCGCTACCTGTTCGTATCGGCGATGACCACCGTGTCGGCAGCGATCTTTCTGTACAGCCCCGACACCATCCTGGCTGCCGTTGCCGTGCTGAACATGGACGACGCCGGCAACGTTGGCGGTGCCGCCGCCATGTCCACCTTGATCCTGCTGACCAGTGCCGGCGCTTCACTGTTGCTGGCTGCAGCCTCGCGCGGCCTGCTGCGCCGCTCCCAAGCCTGGCGCCAACGCGCCGCGACCGTCTGACCTGTAAGGAACCTACCCATGCACAAGCACCTTGCACTTGCCGTTGCCGTTTCCGCCGTGTTCAGCCTGCAGGCTTCGGCCGCCGATACCCAACTGACGGTCTACACCGCCCTGGAAGCCGAGCAACTGAAAACCTACAAGCAGGCCTTTGAGAAAGCCAACCCGGATATCGAGATCAAGTGGGTGCGTGATTCCACCGGTATCATCACCGCCAAGCTGCTGGCGGAGAAAGAGCGCCCGCAAGCTGACGCTGTGTGGGGGTTGGCGGCATCGAGCCTGGCCATCCTCGACCAGAACGGCATGCTCGAAGCCTATGCGCCAAAGGACCTGGGCAAGATCTCCGGCAATTATCGCGACGCCGCCAACCCGCCAGCCTGGGTCGGCATGGACGTGTGGGCCGCCACCATTTGCTTCAACACCATCGAGGCCGAGAAACAGGGCCTGAGCAAACCGGTGAGCTGGCAGGACCTGACCAAGCCTGAGTACAAAGGCAAGATCGTCATGCCCAACCCGGCCTCGTCCGGCACCGGCTTCCTGGATGTCAGTGCCTGGTTGCAGACCTTTGGCGAGCCGCAGGGCTGGGCCTACATGGATGCGCTGCACCAGAACATCGGCCAGTACGTTCATTCCGGCTCCAAACCGTGCAAGCTGGCGGCGGCGGGCGAGTTCCCGATCGGTATTTCGTTCGAATACCCGGCCGTTCAGCTCAAGCGCCAAGGCGCGCCGTTGGACATCGTGCTGCCAAAGGAGGGTTTGGGCTGGGAGATCGAGGCAACCGCAGTGATCAAAGGCTCGCCCAAGGCGGATGCAGCCAAGCGCCTGGCCGATTTCTCCGCCAGCCCGGCGGCCATGGAACTGTACAAGGAAAACTTCGCCGTACTGGCCGCGCCGGGCATCGCCAAGCCGCAGACCGAGCTACCGGCGGATTATGAGCAGCGGTTGATCAAGAACGACTTTGCCTGGGCCTCGAAGAACCGCGACCAGATTCTGGCCGAATGGCGCAAGCGCTATGACGGCAAGTCGGAGAAGGTGGCCCAGCAGTAACGCTTCACTATTGCAGGGCCGGCCTCTTCGCGGGTAAACCGTGAAAGGGCCGGCCCTGCTGGCCAATTTCCACCCGCCGTTCACTGTTGCTGCCGCTACCGTATTCGCGGGTAAACCCGCTCCTACACCGGATTGGTGGTGGGCGCACATCGGTGGTTGGACACAGGCCGCCGTGTAGGAGCGGGTTTACCCGCGAAGAGGCCGGCCCTGCTGGCCAATTTCCACCCGCCGTTCACTGTTGCTGCCGCTACCGTATTCGCGGGTAAACCCGCTCCTACACCGGATTGGTGGTGGGCGCACATCGGTGGTTGGACACAGGCCGCCGTGTAGGAGCGGGTTTACCCGCGAAGAGGCCGGCCCTGCTGGCCAATTTCCACCCGCCGTTCACTGTTGCTGCCGCTACCGTATTCGCGGGTAAACCCGCTCCTACACCGGATTGGTGGTGGGCGCACATCGGTGGTTGGACACAGGCCGCCGTGTAGGAGCGGGTTTACCCGCGAAGAGGCCGGCCCTGCTGGCCAATTTCTACCCGCCGCTCACCGTTGCCGCCGCTACCGTATTCGCGGGTAAACCCGCTCCTACACCGGATTGGTGGTGGGCGCACATCGGGGATTGGACACAGGCCGCCGTGTAGGAGCGGGTTTACCCGCGAAGAGGCCGGCCCTGCTGGCCAATTTCTACCCGCCGCTCACCGTTGCCGCCGCCACCGTATTCGCGGGTAAACCCGCTCCGGATTGGCGGTGGACACACATCGGTGGTTGTACACAGGCCGCCCGTAGGAGCGGGTTTACCCGCGAAAGGGCCGGCCCTGCTGGCCAATTTCTACCCGCCGCTCACCGTTGCCGCCGCTACCGTATTCGCGGGTAAACCCGCTCCTACGCCGGATTGGTGGTGGGCGCACATCGGTGGTTGTACACAGGCCGCCCGTAGGAGCGGGTTTACCCGCGAAGAGGCCAACCCTGCTGGCTCAAATCTGTGAAACCAGCGCCTCCAACTGCTCCTGCCGCTCAGCCTGATTCAGCTTGGCCCCGGGATTCAGGGTGGACCACTGCGGGTGCGCCCGCGCTTTGACCAACGCCTCCGGCAACTTGCCCTCACGCCAGGCCTTTTCATCCAGCTCACCCAGCCTGATGCTGTCCTGCGCCGCATGCCCGCGGTTATCCAGCGCCACCATCAACTGCTGCTGACGCAAGGCCAGCAAACGCAATACCGTGTCGTCCACGGTCAGCTCGCGCTTGCCCTTGAGCTTGCCCATCAACCGCGAACCATAGTTGCGCGCCGTCTGCAGCGCGCCACCGGCAATCGCCCCGGCCAGCGCCGCCGCGCCGAGGGTAAGGCCACCAACCAGCAAATCGACCCCGGCCCCCGCTGTCGCCCCCGCCGCCACGCCGCTGCCCAGGCGCACGCCCAGCAGTTTCAACGTCTCTGGATTGAACAAATCATCGCCCCAGCGGCCGTCCAGCAACGGCAGGTCGCTGGCATGGGCGTCCTCGCGGCGGAAGGCATACAGCTTGAGCAAGGCTTCGACGCAGCGTTGTTCTCGTTGGCGTATGTCCTGGCGCAGCGCCTCGATGGCCCGGGCTTCTGCCGCTGGTTCGGCCTCGACACTGCGCCGGCATGCAGCGCAATCGAGCAGCAGTTCGGCGATCAGGCGCTTGCCGCTGTGCCGGCGTGCCAAACGCTGTGCCTGCTGGTCGTCGATCAGCCGTTGCAGCGCCGGGCGGGCGTTTTCCAGCAGTAGCGCCAGGCTTTCGTACAAGCGGCGCTCGCCATCTTCCGGCGGGGCCACGCTGTCGAACCGTACCAATGCGTGAAGCCCAAGCCGGGCAAGGGCTTCACGCCATTCCGGCTCACGGTGCTGGCTGCTGGCGACGAAGTTGAGCACCGGCAGCAACGGCTTGCCGCAGTTGGCCAGTACTTCCAGTTCGTCGCGGTACTTGGCCAGCACCGGCTCGCGCGCATCGATCACATACAGCCCGGCATTACTGGCCAGCAGTTGGCGCAATACCTTGGCCTCCTGCTCGAAGCGTTGGCGCGCTTCGCTGCCCTGCAGAAAGCGCTCCAGCCGGGCCGGGCCGTCCAGGCGCTCGCCCGGGCGTTCCAGACGTTCAAGGTAGTCGAGCAGGGCGATGGCATCTTCCAGGCCGGGCGTGTCGTACAGCTCCAGCAAGGGTTCACCGTCCACAGACAGCCGCGCACCTTCCACATGGCGGGTAGTGCTGGGGCGGTGGGACACTTCGCCAAAACCGACGTCGCGGGTCAGGGTGCGCAGTAGCGAGGTTTTGCCGACATTGGTATGGCCGACCACGGCCAGTTTCAGTGGCTCAGTCATGGCCATGCTCCAGCCAGGTCAGCGGTGAGGTGTCGGCATGTTGCAGGCCAAGGCGGTCAAGAGCTTCGTGCCAATCGCCCAGGCGCTCGGCATCGAGGGGCTGGCCCGGTGCAGCCTGCAGCAGCCAGATACGGGTTGCGCCGGCATTGCGCGCCAGTTCGGCGAGCAGCGCCAAACTGCCGCGGTCTGGCGAGCGGCGTGGGTCGCAGGCGATGGCCAGGCGTGCCGGTGGGAAGCGGCTGAGCTGCTCCAACAGCCGGTTGCGTGATTCGCGGCTGTCGAGCACGCCGGCATCGGTCACGCTTTTGGGCAGGGCCGGTGGCCAAGGGCGCTGGTCGTCCAGCTCCAGGCCCACCAGCAGGGCACCGCTGCTGCCGCTTTCCAGCTGCCCGGCGGCAAACTGTGGCAAGGCTTGCGGGGCAGCATCCTGCACGCCGATGCGCTCGCTGCGCGGCATCAGTGCCTCGCGCAGTTGCGCGTAGCCGGGCAGGCCCAGGTCCAGCGTCAGGCGTTCACGGCCCTGGCGCCAGCGCCACAGGCATAGCCCGGCCAGCAGCAGGCGGGGCAGCAGGCCGTATACCAGCACCACGCCGAGCAGCCAGCTGGCCCAGGCCTGGCGTGCCATGTCCAGGGCCGGCAAGCTGTCGCCGCTGGCGCGGATCATGGCTTCGTCGGGCACGGCGAAGCCTAGCAACGAGGGCAGGGCGCCCAGTGCTTGGGTCAGGTGAATGAACGGCTCGGCGGCGAGCAAGGTGGTTTCCCAGACAAAGCCATAGCGTCGGGTCGCCAGCAAGGCCAGCAGCATGCCCAGCGCGGTGAGCATCGCCAGCAGCCACAGACCGTGTACCAACAGGCCGAGCAGCCACCGGTTGAGGCGTTGACGTTGCAGCAGCACCAGCAGCGCTGGCGCCAGGTGCGCGGCCTTGGCATCGCGGGCAAAGCGTTCGCTTAGCCATAGCCACAAGCGGCCCAGCCCTGCGCCATGCTCGCCGCTCAGGGCAAAACCCATGGCCCAGCCCAGCAGCATCAGCAGGTTCAGCCCGAGCAGGCTGCCCAGCGCCCAGAACACATTCACCGGGCGCTGCCCGTCACCGAGGGCGGCCAGCCCCAGGCCTGCGCCGCTGAGCACGGCCAGCAGCAGCAGGGCCAGCAGCGCCAGGCGCGCGCCCTGCTTCCAATGGCGCAGGGCGCCGGTCATGTCATCGCGCTCGGCCAGGAACAGCGCACGTGTTTCGATGCGCGTGGCCAGGTCGCCACCTAGCTGGCGGGCGTGGCGGTTGGCTTCCTGGTCTTCCAGCGGGCCGGCATGTTCTTCGCGCAGGCGTACCGCTTCGGTGAGCCAGCGCTTGTCCAGTGGCGTGGGTGCAGTCACAAGGTCTTCCATTGCACAGGTCAAGGCAGAAGCATAACCCACACGCCCGGTGCTATCCTCGCCGGCATGAATACATCACTTCCCCTCAGCCTGATCGCGGCTTATGCCGAGAACCGCGTGATCGGCATCGACAACTCCATGCCCTGGCATTTGCCGGGGGACTTCAAATACTTCAAGGCCACCACCCTGGGCAAGCCGATCATCATGGGGCGCAAGACCTGGGACTCGCTGGGGCGGCCGCTGCCTGGGCGGCTGAACATCGTGGTCAGCCGCCAGCCGGGGCTTGAACTGGCGGGTGCCGAAGTGTTCGCCTCGCTTGAAGAGGCGTTGGTGCGGGCCGAGCAGTGGGCGCGCGAGCAGGGCGTCGGTGAGCTGATGCTGATTGGTGGCGCGCAGCTGTATGGGCAGGCGCTGGAGAAGGGGCTGGTCAGTCGCATGTACCTGACGCGGGTTGAGTTGGCGCCAGAGGGGGATGCGTGGTTCCCGGCGTTTGATGAAGGGCAGTGGAGGCTGACTTCTAGCGAGACACAGGCTGAGGAAGGTAAGCCGGTGTATCACTTCGAGGTTTGGGATAAGGGGTGAGATTGTTGGGGGCTGCTTTGCAGCCCTTCGCGGGTGAACCCGCTCCTACGGGGGACCGCAGGGGGTTTAGGTTTTGAGCAAGACACGAGCGGCCTTGTCGCGAAAGGGGCGCAATGCGCCCCGGCGATCTGTCAGGTGTGGCTCAGCTCGGCATGTTCATCACCGGCCAGCACTTCCTTGTCTGTCTCTTTCAGCAGCTGGCTGGTGACAACGCCCGCCGTCATCGAACCGTTCACGTTCAACGCCGTACGGCCCATGTCGATCAGCGGCTCCACCGAAATCAGCAACGCCACCAGTTCCACCGGCAAGCCCATGGCTGGCAGCACGATCAGCGCGGCGAAGGTGGCACCGCCGCCCACGCCGGCAACTCCTGCCGAGCTCAGCGTGACGATGGCCACCAGGGTGGCGATCCACAGTGGGTCGAAGGTGTTGATGCCCACCGCTGGCGCGACCATCACCGCCAGCATGGCCGGATAGAGGCCGGCGCAGCCGTTCTGGCCAATGGTGGTGCCGAACGATGCGCTGAAGCTGGCGATCGATTGCGGCACGCCCAGACGGCGGGTTTGTGCCTCGATGTTCAGCGGAATGCTGGCGGCGCTGGAGCGGCTGGTGAAGGCGAAGGTCAGCACCGGCCACACCTTGCGGAAGAAGCGCAGCGGGCTCACACCGGTGGCGGCGAGGATGATGCCATGCACCACGAACATCAACCCCAGGCCCAGGTACGACACCACCACGAAGCTGCCCAGCTTGAGGATGTCCTCCGTGTTGGAGCTGGCCACGACTTTGGTCATCAACGCCAGCACGCCATAGGGGGTCAGCTTCATCACCACCCGCACCAGGCGCATCACCCAGGCCTGCAGGGTGTCGATGGCCGACAGGGCGCGCTCACCCTTCTCGGCGTCGTCCTTGATCAACTGCAGCGCGGCCAGACCGAGGAACACCGCAAAGATCACCACGCTGATGATCGAGGTCGGCTTGGCCCGCGCCAGGTCGCCTACCGGGTTGCTGGGGATGAACGACAGCAGCAGTTGCGGGATGTTGAGGTCGGCGACCTTGCCCGCGTAGTCACTGTGGATAACCTGCATGCGTGCGCTTTCCTGGGCGCCGGCCACCAGGCCCTCGGCGCTGAGGCCGAACAGGTTGGTCAACACAATGCCGATCAGGGCGGCAATGGCCGTGGTCAGCAGCAGGGTGCCGATGCTCAGCACGCTGATGCGGCCCAGTGAAGAGGCATTGTGCAAACGTGCCACGGCACTGAGGATCGAGGCAAAGATCAGCGGCATGACGATCATCTGCAACAGGCCGACATAGCCGTTGCCGACCAGGTCGAGCCACGCGATGGTTGCCTTGAGCACAGGGTGGCCAGCGCCATAGATCGTGTGCAGCACAAGGCCGAAGACCACGCCCAGCACCAGGCCAAGCAGTACCTTCTTGGCCAGGCTCCAGTCGGTGCGGCGGGTTTGTGCCAGACCCAGCAACAGGGCCAGGAACGCCAGCAGGTTGAGTGACAGCGGCAGGTTCATTGAAGCTCCAGCAAAAAAAGCAGAAGTGGCATCGCCTCTGTGAGCGATTGCGAACGGAAATGCTAACAGCCTGAAAACAAACGAATTTATACCCAAATGGAATTTACATAGTCGTTTATGGAATAACGGGATGTCGCAGATTGCAATGAACAAGGCGTTTGCAGCTGCCTGGAGGTCGTTATCGGGGGTTTGCAGTGGGGATTGTTGCACTA
Source organism: Pseudomonas sp. 10(2024) (assembly GCF_045164175.1). Taxonomy (NCBI): domain Bacteria; kingdom Pseudomonadati; phylum Pseudomonadota; class Gammaproteobacteria; order Pseudomonadales; family Pseudomonadaceae; genus Pseudomonas; species Pseudomonas sp. 10(2024). The sequence goes on along the minus strand of NZ_CP174006.1, from coordinate 5,599,958 downwards.
GCGTTTCTGGGTCATTTCAGGAGATTCGTACATGAAAGTCGCTGTGAAAGCCGCCGCCATCGGCCTGTCCCTGCTGTTCAGTATCGAAACCTTCGCCACGGAGCTCAAACACTGGCCTGCCGACGCGGCCAAACAGCTCGACAGCATGATCGCCGCCAATGCCAACAAGGGTAACTACGCGGTGTTTGACATGGACAACACCAGTTATCGCTATGACCTGGAAGAAGCCTTGCTTCCGTTTATGGAAAACAAGGGGCTGCTAAGCCGCGACAAGCTCGACCCTTCGTTGAAGCTGATGCCGTTCAAGGACACTGCCGAGCACAAGGAAAGCCTGTTCAGTTACTACTACCGGCTGTGTGAAATCGATGACATGGTCTGCTACCCGTGGGTAGCCCAGGTGTTCTCCGGCTTTACCCTCAAGCAGCTGAAGGCGCAGGTGGATGAGCTGATGGCTTCGACCAAGCCGATCCCCAGCACCTATTACGAAGGCGACCAGGTCAAGGCCATCGAGGTTCAGCCGCCCAAGGTCTTCAAGGGCCAGGCCGAGCTGTACAACAAGCTGATGGAGAATGGCATCGAGGTCTATGTGGTTTCGGCGGCCTCCGAAGAGCTGGTGCGCATGGTCGCCTCGGACCCCAAGTATGGATACAACGTGAAGCCCCAGAACGTGATTGGCGTGAGCCTGCTGCTCAAGGACCGCGCCAGCGGACAGCTGACCACTGCGCGCAAGCAGATCAGCGCCGGGCACTACGATGCCAAGGCTAACGAGGGCCTGGAGTTGACCCCTTACCTGTGGACCCCGGCCACCTGGATGGCGGGCAAGCAGGCGGCGATCCTTACCTACATCGATGAGTGGAAGAAACCGGTGCTGGTGGGCGGCGACACGCCGACCAGCGATGGCTACATGCAGTTCCACGGGGTGGATGTGGGCAAAGGCGGTATCCACCTGTGGATAAACCGCAAGGCCAAGTACATGGACCAGCTCAACGGGATGATTGCCAAGAATGCGGCGGCGCAGGCCAAGGAAGGGTTGCCGGTGACGGCTGACAAGAACTGGGTGATCGTCACGCCGGAGCAGATCCAGTAACGGGAATATCAACCATCGCGGCCCACAATGAGGGTCTGGGCCGCTTTCTGGTCAATGTTCTGCGCCAACAGGGTCACTTGTTCAATGGCACGTTCACGGATCCTGGCGCCCTCAGGGCCGAGGGTCTGTTCGACCACTAAACTGTGCGCCTGGTTAATCCCAACGAAGCGAAACCATGTGTCGATGAAGGTTTTCTCCAGGCCAAACACCTGGTCGGGTGTCTGTGAGCCGGGCCCGTAGCCCAAACCACGGGTGTAGATGGCAATCGCTCGACGCCCGCCAAGCATGCCGTTCAATCCTTGCTCATCGAAGGTGAACAGCACGTCTTTGTGCGAAATCGCGTCGATCAGGTGCTTGAGCTTGTACGGAATACCGAAATTCCACAGCGGTACGCTGAACACCAAGGTATCCGCCCGGTGGAACCGTTGAGCGAGGGCCTTGATCCGGTCCCATGCAGCTGCCTGTGCGGTTGACAGCGGGGCATCGGCAAGCCCCGCGTACTTCGCCGCGAGCAAGGCGCCATCTACCTCAGGCAGTTCACATTCCCAAGGATTCAAGTGATCGATTTCCACCGCTTTGCGCTCGGCCAATGCCGCCAGGAACACGTCGGTAATCTGAGCGGAAACGGACCGCTCTCCTCTGGGTGAGGCGCAGACATACAAGATACGTTCAACCACGGGGCTTCTCCCAAGTAGTGTTGATAAGCCTTGCCGGCGCTTGAGCGCCCAGGCGTTCGGTGGTCAGTCTGATTCAGGGAGATTCATTATAGAAATGACGTATGCTCGCGAGATTGAGTGAGATAGGTGATGAATCTGTGTTCGATACTGTGCTTTTGCGGAGCTTGCTTGCCGTTGCCGACACCGGTGGTTTCACCCGTGCTGCGCAGAGGCTGCACCTAACGCAGTCGGCGATCAGCGCTCATATTCGGCGGCTTGAACGCGAAGCTGGACAAAAATTGCTGGAGCGTACGACCCGTTCGGTCAGCCTGACACCCGCAGGCGCTCGGTTGGCAGGCTATGCCCGCACCATCCTGGCGTTGCACGATGATGCCCGCGCAAGCCTTGGAGCAGGGCGGCGGGTGTCAGGCACGGTGTACGTGGGGTTGAGCGAGGAAATGGTGAAAGCCCCGATCATCGACTGCATGCGTCGTTTTTCGGTGGCACACCCCGATGCAGAGGTGTCCCTGACCGTCGGCCTGACTGGGGAGTTGCTCTCGCTCGTCCACTCGGGTGGGCTGGATATCGTATTGGGCAGCCGCTGCAGCGATGAAGAACGGGGCGAGGTGCTTTGGTCCGAGCCATTGGTGTGGGCGAGAGGGCCGATTGCGCTGGGCAGCGATGAGGTCACCACGCCTGTGCCCTTGGCGGTATTTTCTGATCAATGCCCTTATCGGGCCGCAGCTATTGAGGCCTTGGTACGCGCCGGGCGGCAATGGCGCATCGTTTGCCAGAGCCCAAGTGTCGGCGGGCTGATGACCGCCGTAAGTGGCGGGCTTGGGGTAACGCCTGTCACGCGATCGTCTGCTCTGGCTGCCGGCCTTGTAGAAGTGTCGACGTTGCCAGCCTTGCCTCAAGCACAGTTCGTGCTGACGTCGGCGGCGACACCGAAGCGCTCGGCTGCCCTGCTGCTGGCGCAATTACGCCAATGTGTCGCGAAGGGAGAGCTTTGATCCGGCCTTCATCCACAGGCAAAAAAAACCGGCGTACGAGACGCCGGTTGTGCAAATGCCAGAAAAGCCCTTACAGCCCTTCGAGCATTGCCTTGTTACGCACTGCGCCTTTGTCGGCACTGGTGGCCAGCAGGGCATAGGCCTTGAGCGCGGTGGTCACTTTGCGGGGACGGACCTCGGCTGGCTTCCAGCCCTTCTTGTCCTGCTCGACACGGCGTTCCGCCAGCTCTTCATCGCTGACCAGCAGGTTGATCGAGCGGTTAGGGATGTCGATCAGTACCTTGTCGCCGTCGCGCACCAGGCCGATGGCGCCGCCCGCCGCGGCCTCTGGCGAGGCGTGGCCGATCGACAGGCCCGAGGTACCGCCCGAGAAGCGACCGTCGGTGAGCAGGGCGCAGGCCTTGCCCAGGCCTTTGGACTTGAGGTACGAGGTCGGGTAGAGCATTTCTTGCATGCCCGGGCCGCCTTTCGGGCCTTCGTAGCGGATGATCACGATGTCGCCGGCTTTCACCTCGTCGGCGAGGATGCCGCGCACGGCGCTGTCCTGGCTTTCGAAGATCTTCGCGGTGCCCTCGAACACGTGGATCGATTCGTCGACACCGGCGGTTTTGACCACGCAGCCATCCAGTGCGATGTTGCCGTACAGCACGGCCAGGCCGCCCTCTTGCGAGTAGGCGTGTTCAAAGCTGCGGATACAGCCGTTTTCACGGTCGTCGTCGAGGGTTTCCCAACGGGTCGACTGGCTGAATGCGGTCTGGGTCGGGATACCGGCAGGGCCAGCCTTGAAGAAGGTGTGCACGGCTTCGTCATCGGTCTGGGTGATGTCCCATTTGGCGATGGCTTCTTCCATGCTGCGGCTGTGCACGGTCGGCAGGTCGGTGTGCAGCAGGCCGCCACGGGCCAGCGAACCGAGGATGCTGAAGATGCCGCCGGCGCGGTGGACGTCTTCCATGTGGTACTTCTGGATGTTCGGCGCCACTTTGCACAGCTGCGGCACTTTGCGTGACAGGCGGTCGATGTCGCGCAGGTCGAACGCCACTTCGCCTTCCTGTGCTGCTGCCAGCAGGTGCAGGATGGTGTTGGTCGAACCGCCCATGGCGATGTCCAGCATCATGGCGTTTTCGAACGCTTTGAAGTTGGCGATGCTGCGTGGCAGGACCGACTCGTCATTCTCGCCGTAGTAGCGCTTGCACAGCTCGACGATGGTGCGGCCGGCCGTGAGGAACAGCTGTTCGCGGTCGGAGTGGGTGGCCAGGGTCGAACCGTTGCCCGGCAGGGCCAGGCCCAGGGCTTCGGTCAGGCAGTTCATCGAGTTGGCGGTGAACATGCCGGAGCACGAACCACAGGTCGGGCAGGCGCTGCGCTCGTATTCGGCGACTTTCTCGTCGGAGGCCGTGGAGTCGGCCGCGATGACCATGGCATCGACCAGGTCCAGGCCGTGGCTGGCCAGCTTGGTCTTGCCGGCTTCCATTGGGCCGCCGGAAACGAAGATCACCGGGATGTTCAGGCGCAGGGCGGCCATCAGCATGCCGGGGGTGATCTTGTCGCAGTTGGAGATACAGACGATGGCGTCGGCGCAGTGCGCATTGACCATGTATTCCACGGCGTCGGCAATGATTTCGCGGCTTGGCAGCGAGTACAGCATGCCGTCGTGGCCCATGGCGATGCCGTCATCGACCGCGATGGTGTTGAATTCCTTGGCCACGCCACCGGCGCGTTCGATTTCGCGAGCCACCAGCTGGCCCAGGTCCTTCAGGTGCACATGGCCCGGGACGAACTGGGTGAACGAGTTGGCGATGGCGATGATCGGTTTCTTGAAGTCTTCGTCCTTCATCCCGGTGGCGCGCCACAGTGCACGGGCGCCGGCCATGTTGCGGCCTTGGGTGGAAGTCTTGGAACGATAATCAGGCATGAAACACTCCTGGCGGCTTAATCAGGTCACAAATAGGGGAGTGAGCTTCTCGTGTCCTTTGCGCCGCAGGCCGGTTGCCACTGGCACGGATGGGGCCAAGACCGCGCGGGATCGCCGCGTGCTTGACCAGAGCTCATAAACCCGCCGGGGATGACTGGCGATGAATAGGCCGATTCTACACCGCTGGCGCGGTGAGGGAATGCAGATGTGGATGGTTGGCGGGGGGATTGCGGCAGGAAAGGGCCGCTGGGCGGCCCTTTTTGGCAGATATCAGCTGTTTGGCAGTAACCGGCAGGTGATGCTTTTGATGTAGCGGGTTTCGGCGATGGCCGGGTGTACCGGGTGATCCGGGCCCTGACCGCCTCGCTCAAGCAGCTGCATGTTGCGGTCCAGGTGGCGGGCACTGGTCAGCAGGATGTTGTTCAGGTCGTCCTCGGGCAGGTGCATCGAGCACGAGGCGCTGACGAGGATGCCGTCTTTGTTCAACATGCGCATGGCCTGTTCGTTCAGGCGGCGGTAGGCCGCTTCGCCGTTTTTCAGGTCCTTCTTGCGCTTGATGAAGGCAGGTGGGTCGGCAATGATCACGTCGAAGCGTTCTTCGGCTGCCTTGAGCTCGCGCAGGGCTTCGAACACGTCGCCTTCGATGCAGGTCAGCTTCTCGCTGATGCCGTTCAGTGCAGCGTTACGCTCCACGCCGTCCAGGGCAAAGCCCGAGGCATCGACGCAGAACACTTCGCTGGCGCCGAAGGCACCGGCCTGCACGCCCCAGCCGCCGATGTAGCTGAACAGGTCGAGTACACGCTTGCCCTTCACGTACGGTGCCAGGCGGGCGCGGTTCATGCGGTGGTCGTAGAACCAGCCCGTCTTCTGGCCTTCGCGCACCGGAGCTTCGAACTTGACGCCGTTCTCTTCCAGCAGCACCCAGTCCGGCACTTCGCCGTAGACGGTCTCGACATAGCGCTGCAGGCCTTCGGCGTCGCGCGCGGCCGAATCGTTCTTGAACAGGATGCCGCTGGGCTTGAGCACCTGCACCAGTGCGGCGATCACGTCATCCTTGTGCGCTTCCATGGTGGCCGAGGCCAGCTGCACCACGAGGATATCGAAGAAGCGGTCGACCACCAGGCCCGGGAGCAGGTCGGAGTCACCGTAGACCAGGCGGTAGCACGGCTGGTCGAACAGGCGCTCGCGCAGCGACAGGGCGACGTTCAGGCGGTGTACCAGCAGCGACTTGTCCAACGGCAGCTTGATGTCGCGTGACAGCAGGCGGGCGCAAATCAGGTTGTTCGGGCTCAGTGCGACGATGCCCAGCGGCTTGCCGTTGGCTGCCTCGAGAATGGCCTGCTGACCCGCCTGGAAGCCTTGCAAAGGGGTCGCGCTGACATCGACTTCGTTGCTGTAGACCCACAGGTGGCCGGCGCGCAGGCGGCGGTCGGCATTGGCTTTGAGGCGAAGGCTGGGCAGGGACATGACGTCGCTCCGGGAAAAAGAGCGGGATTATAGCGTGTCTGCTGTGCTTTCGCCTTTAGAGGTGTGGTAACTGGGAGCGCTTAGAGGGTTAAAATGCCGCGTCCTAAACGAGTGTGCACGTATGTCCCAAGAACTCAGCGCCGAACAGATCCAGCAAGCCTTGCAAGGCATCACCATCCCGCCTCAACCGCAGATCATGGTCGATCTGCAGTTCGAGCAGTACATGCCTGACCCAGACCTGGAAACCATCGCCAAGCTGATTTCCCAGGACCCGGGCCTCTCTGGCGCCTTGCTGAAACTGGTCAACTCTCCGCACTTCGGCTTGTCGAACAAGATCGGTTCGATCCAGCGTGCGGTGAACCTGCTGGGTAGCCGTTCGATCATCAACCTGATCAACGCCCAGTCGATCAAGGGCGAGATGAGTGACGAGACCATCGTTACCCTCAACCGCTTCTGGGATACCGCCCAGGACGTCGCGATGACCTGCCTGACGCTGGCCAAGCGTACCGGCATACAGGCGGCGGACGAGGCCTATACCCTTGGCCTCTTCCATGACTGTGGCGTGCCGTTGATGCTCAAGCGCTTCCCCGATTACATGGAGGTGCTGGAAGAGGCATACGCCAAGGCCGACGAAGAAACACGCGTGGTCGATACCGAAAACCGCACGTTCAACACCAACCATTCAGTGGTCGGCTACTTCACAGCCAAATCCTGGCGCTTGCCCGAGCACCTCAGTGCGGCCATCGCCAACCACCACAATGCCTTGGCCGTGTTCCGCGACGATACCTCGCGCAATACCCAGAGCCAGCTGAAAAACCTGCTGGCGGTGCTGAAGATGGCTGAGCATATCTGCGCGTCCTACCGGGTGCTGGGCAACCAGGCGGTGGACCACGAATGGAATGTGGTGGGCCCCTTGGTGCTCGATTACATTGGTTTGTCGGAATACGATTTCGAAAACCTCAAGCAGAACATTCGCGAGTTGGGCGGACACTGACACATGCCGGAATTGCCAGAAGTAGAAACCACCCGACGCGGTATTGCGCCACACCTGGAAGGCCAGCGGGTCAGCCGTGTGGTGGTTCGCGACCGGCGGCTGCGCTGGCCGATCCCGGAAGACCTCGATGTGCGCCTGTCGGGGCAGCGCATCGTCAGCGTGGAGCGACGCGCCAAGTACCTGTTGATCAATGCCGAAGTGGGGACGCTGATCAGCCACTTGGGCATGTCGGGCAACTTGCGGCTGGTCGAGTTGGGCTTGCCGGCGGCCAAGCATGAGCATGTCGACATTGAGCTGGAGTCTGGGCTGATGCTGCGTTACACCGACCCTCGCCGCTTTGGTGCCATGCTGTGGAGCCTGGACCCTCTGAACCATGAATTACTGCTGCGCCTGGGGCCTGAGCCGCTGACCGACCTGTTCGATGGTGAACGGCTGTTCCAGCTGTCCCGCGGGCGGTCGATGGCGGTCAAGCCGTTCATCATGGACAACGCGGTGGTGGTAGGGGTGGGCAACATCTACGCCACCGAGGCGTTGTTTGCCGCCGGTATCGACCCACGCCGGGAGGCGGGCGGGATTTCCCGGGCGCGCTACCTGAAACTGGCGATCGAGATCAAACGGGTGCTGGCGGCGGCGATCGAGCAGGGCGGTACCACCCTGCGTGACTTCATCGGTGGCGATGGGCAGCCGGGGTACTTCCAGCAGGAACTGTTTGTGTACGGGCGTGGCGGGCAGCCGTGCAAGGTATGCGGCACTGAGTTGCGCGAAGTGAAGCTGGGGCAGAGGGCGAGCGTGTACTGCCCGCGCTGCCAACGATGAAACGTTCGCTGCGAACCTGTTGAAGCGAAACCTGAATGTTGGCGCGGTAACTGTGGGATCGGGCAAGCCCGCGAAACAGGCGACGCGATGAATGGCACCGGCTACGCCGGTGTTCGCGGGCACGCCCGCTCCCACAGGGACCGTGCAGGGAAGGGCAGTGATCAGCCCTTGCCAGGCATAGGTAAGGGGGCGATCACGCAGATCTCTTCGCCTGAAGCGAAACCTGAATGTTGGCGCGGTAACTGTGGGAGCGGGCAAGCCCGCGAAGCAGGCGACGCGATGAATGGCACCGGCTGCGCCGGTGTTCGCGGGCATGCCCGCTCCCACAGGGACCGTGCAGGGAAGGGCAGTGATCAGCCCTTGCCAGTGATCCGGCGATACTTGGCCATCAGCTGTTCTTCGGTTTCCGGGTGCGCTTCATCCAGCGGGATGCAGTCGACCGGGCAGACCTGCTGGCACTGCGGCTCGTCGCAATGGCCTACGCACTGGGTGCACAGGTAAGGGGCGATCACGCAGATCTCTTCGCCTGAAGCGAAACCTGAATGTTGGCGCGGTAACTGTGGGAGCGGGCAAGCCCGCGAAACAGGCGACGCGATGAATGGCACCGGCTACGCCGGTGTTCGCGGGCATGCCCGCTCCCACAGGGACCGTGCAGGGAAGGGCAGTGATCAGCCCTTGCCAGTGATCCGGCGATACTTGGCCATCAGCTGTTCTTCGGTTTCCGGGTGCGCTTCATCCAGCGGGATGCAGTCGACCGGGCAGACCTGCTGGCACTGCGGCTCATCGTAATGGCCTACGCACTGGGTGCACAGGTTAGGGTCGATCACGTAGATCTCTTCGCCTTGGGAGATAGCCTCGTTCGGGCACTCGGGTTCGCAGACGTCGCAATTGATGCAATCGTCGGTGATGATCAGGGACATGGGGACTCCGGCCGGGGCTCACAGCCCGGGCATGTTCAACGCAATGGGCACAATTGTGCCGCATTCGCGCCCGCAGTGCACGCGGGCGCGACAATCAGGCGTCAGGCTTGCTTCTTGAAGCGTTCAGTCAGTGCGTCGGCCACCACCGGGTGGACGAACTTGCTGATATCACCGCCCAGCGCCGCAATCTCCCTGACCAGGGTCGAGGAAATGAACGAATAACGCTCCGACGGCGTCAGGAACAGGCTCTCGACATCAGGGGCCAGTTGCCGGTTCATGTTCGCCAGCTGGAACTCGTACTCGAAGTCGGACACCGCACGCAGGCCACGCAGGAAGACGTTGGCGCCCTGTTCCTTGGCGAAATGCGCCAACAGGGAAGAGAAGCCGATGACTTCGACATTGGGCAGGTGCTTGGTGACCTCACGGGCGAGCTCAACCCGTTGCTCCAGGGGGAACAAAGGGTTTTTCTTGGGGCTGGCCGCCACCGCGATGATCACGTGGTCGAATAGCCGCGAAGCGCGCTCGACCAGATCGCCATGGCCTTTGGTAATGGGGTCGAAAGTACCCGGGTACAACACTCGGTTCATCGCGTCATCCTGGCTGGAGTGCGTTGGGGAGTCGGATGGTAGCGCAGCGACGGCGCCCCGGCCAAGTCATGCGGCCGACTGATGGCACTATAGACAGGGGCCATGTTCGTTGTCATGCGCTGTGTGCCAGGCGGCTGACCAGTGCTTCGCTGAGCCTGGCGCTGATGGCATACACCGACAATTGCGGGTTGGCGCCGATGCTGGTGGGGAACAGTGAACCGTCGTGAATCGACAGGTTTTCCAGCTGGTGATGGCGGCCCAGGCTGTCGCACACCGCGTGGCGCGGGTCTTCGCCGAGGGCGCAGCCGCCCATCACATGGGCGCTGCCCAAGCGCGTGCGGAAGGGCTCCAGGCGCAGTTTGTCGATCATGGTCAGGGCCTGTTCCAGGCTAGAGGCGGGGCTGGCGTCGCTATGCACCGGGGTTACATGGGTGGCGCCAGCGGCAAACTGGACGTGTGCCATGCTGCGGTAGGCGCGCCGCAAGCCGTCACGCAGGTAGTCGGTGACCGGGTAATCGAGCACAGGTGAACCATCGCCGCGCAGTTCCACGGCCCCGCCCTGGCTTTCGGGGTGAAAACCATCGCGTAGCAGCGCCAGCATCACATGGGTATGGGGCAGCTCGGCCATGCGCTGGGCACTCTCGTGGCCGTGCCCGCCCAGCAGGGTGCTGGCCAGGGCCGGGTGCAGTGGCGGCACTTCCAGCTTGTAGCCAACCGGGCCGTCTGCGCCGCCTTGCCACTGGAAATGGTCGCTGTAGATCGACTGCGGGGCGCCATAGTAGGGGTCGATACGCTCGCTGAAGCGTGCCGCACTGAAGTTGACCAGGTGCAGGAAGGTTCGCTTGCCCAGGCGACCATGCGGGTCGGGCGCGGCAGAGCGCAGCAGCAGGGCCGGGCTGTTGATACCGCCACCGGCCAGGAGGTAATGGCGTGCCTGCACGCTGACCTGCCTGCCGGTAGGGTGTATGCCCTGGGCGTCCAGGGCCTGGCATGTCAGGCTCTGAATGCGTTCGCCGTTGTGAGCGAAGCGCTCGGCCCGCGCCAGATACAGCAGTTCGCCGCCTTGCTCGAGGGTGGCAGGTATACGGGTCACCAGCATCGATTGTTTGGCATTCACCGGGCAGCCCATGCCGCAGTAGCCCAGGTTCCAGCAGCCGCGCACATTGCGCGGGATCACCCCCCAGCGGTAACCCAGCTGTTCGCAGCCCCGGCGCAGCACATCGTTGTTGGCATTCGGCGGCAAGGCCCAAGGGCTGATGCCCAGTTCCTGCTCCATGCGCTCGAACCAGGGGCGCAGTTCATCCTCGCCCAAACCGTTCACGCCATGGACCGAGGCCCAGTGCGCCAGGGTTTGCGGCGGGGTACGAAAGCTCGAGGTCCAGTTCACCAGCGTGGTGCCGCCCACGGCGCGGCCCTGCAGGATGGTAATGGCGCCATCCTTGCTCATGCGCCCCAGCCCTTCCTGGTACAGGCTGGCGTAGGCTTCGCTCTCCAGCAGGTGGAAATCGCTACTGGTCTTCAGGGGGCCTTCTTCGATCAGCAGTACCTTGAAACCGGCAGCGCTGAGCATCTGCGCACTGGTGGCGCCGCCGGCACCACTGCCGATCACGGCAATGTCGGCCTCCAGAAACAGGTCGTGCTCCAGGCGCGAGGCGTCGTGGGTGATCCAGCCGCGTTCGAGGCCTTGGCGAAACGGATCGGGGACAGGCATTGGCGATGCTCTTGTTGTTTTCAGATTTTCGGTGGGCCCGGGTAACCGCAGTCTGCCCAGGATTCGGGGCGTTCGTACCAGGCCATTTGCAGCAGTTGCAGCAACGAGGCGTGCCCCATGCGTAGCAGGTTCAGCGAGCTGTCCTGCCAGCGTTGCAGGAACGCCGTGACCTGCGTGGCGCCAGCTTGGCCCCAGCTGCCCCAGACGCCGGTCAGCGGGCCGCGAGTTAGCGGCAGGCTGAGCACGTCGAACAATTGCCGGGTGAGCTTGAGCATTTCCGGCGACAACGCCGCCAGCTTGTTGTCGAGGCTGCGCAACACCGGCGCATCGGTGGCCTGTGTACCGGCCAGGACCACCGGGATCAGCGCACGCAGCAGGGGCAAGTCGTCGTCACGAAGTACCTGATAGCCGGTCGCGGCGGTTTGCACGCTGCACCCCACCAGGCTGGCACCCGCCAGAAAAGCACTGGCGCCGAGGCTGAAACGCAGCAGGTCGCGGCGGTGCATGGCGCGGCCCTCAGCGGATGAACAGTTTGTAGACCAGGCGCTGCAAGGCTTTGCCATAAGGCGGGTAGATCAGCCGTGCGGCGTTGAAGCGTTGCTTGGCAAGTACCGCCTTGGCCTTGCTGAAGGTGAGGAAACCGTCATGACCATGGTAGTGGCCCATGCCTGAAGGGCCGATGCCGCCGAAGGGCAGATCGTCCTGGGCGACATGCAGCAAGGTATCGTTCAGGCACACACCGCCGGAGTGAGTGTGACGCAGCACATGCTCCTGGGTGCGGCGGTCATAGCCAAAGAAGTACAGCGCCAATGGGCGTGGGCGCTGGTTGATGTAGGCCAAGGCCTGGTCGATGCCGTCATAAGGCACTAACGGCAATAGCGGGCCGAAGATTTCGTCCTGCATCACCTGCATGCTGTCGTTCACGTCCAGCAGCAGGTGTGGCGGCAGGCGCCGGCCCTGCGGGGCTTCGCCTGGGTACAAGTCGAGTACTTGCGCGCCTTTGGCGCGGGCATCGTCCAGCAGGTGCTGCAAGCGCTGCAACTGGCGCGGGTTGATGATGGCGGTGTAGTCGGGGTTGTCGGCGATGCGCGGGTACAGTCGGTGCACGGCGCGCTGGTAGGCGTCGCTGAAGGCGGGCAGCCGTTCGCGCGGCACCAGTACGTAGTCGGGGGCGACGCAGGTCTGGCCGGCGTTTAGGGTCTTGCCGAAGGCTATGCGCTCGGCGGCGCTGTCCAGCGGCACATCCTCAGAAACAATAGCGGGGGATTTGCCACCCAGCTCCAGGGTGACCGGGGTCAGGTTGTGCGCGGCAGCCTGCATCACCTGGCGGCCCACGCTGGTGGCACCGGTGAACAGCAGGTGGTCGAAGGGCAGGCGGGCGAAGGCCTGGCCCACCTCGACCTCACCGAGCACAACGCTGACCAGGTCTGTGGGGAACACACGCTCGAGCAGTTGCTGCAGGGCCAGGCCCGTCGCGGGCGTGGCCTCGCTAAGCTTGAGCATGACCCGGTTGCCGGCGGCCAGGGCGCAGGTCAACGGGCCGATGGCGAGGAACAACGGGTAGTTCCACGGCACGATGACGCCGACCACGCCCAAGGGTTGATAGCGCACCTGTGCGCTGGCCGGCTGGAACGCCAGGCCGACGCGGCGTCGGCGGCTGCGCATCCAGCGTTGCAAGTGCTTTTCGGCGTGGCGCAGGCCCTGCACTGACGGTAGCAGTTCGGCCAGCAAGGTCTCGTCGGCGCTGCGCCCGGCAAAATCCTGGCTGATGGCTTCGATCAGTTCTGCCTGGCTGCTCAGCAAGGCTTCACGCAGGCTCTTCAGCCACTGGCGCCGCTTCGCCGCTGGTGGCAGCGGGTTACCGGCAAAGGCCAAACGCTGGGCCGCGAACGTCGTCGCGAGGTCGAGGTCGAATTGCACAGGGGGCAAGGCACTGGGCGAGTTCATGGTTATGTCGAGTCCGGGCCGGGGTTGCCTAGAGCCTATACTCTAATTTGTACCATGGTGCGAATTTTTACATGTCGTTCAACGGTGCATTCCATCTGTAATACGCCGTAAGATAAACCTTTGATGAAGGCCCGCAGACTGGGAGCGAGCATGGCCCCGCGCATGAAGACCCGAGAGCGCATCGTGCAGAACAGCCTGGAGCTGTTCAACCAGCAGGGCGAACGCAGCGTCAGTACCAACCACATTGCCGCGCACATGGAAATCTCGCCCGGCAACCTGTATTACCACTTCCCCAACAAGCAGGCGATCATTGCCCTGTTGTTCAGCCAGTACGAAGCGCTGGTGGACAGTTTTCTGCGCCCGCCGCAGGGCCGCGCGGCAACCGTGGAAGACAAGCGCTTCTACCTCAAGGCCTTGCTGGCGGCGATGTGGAACTACCGCTTCCTGCACCGTGACCTGGAGCATCTGCTGGACAGCGATGCCGAACTGGCCGCCCGTTACCGGCGTTTTTCCGAGCGCTGCCTGCGCCAAGGCCAGGCGATCTACCGCGGCTTCGTCGAGGCTGGCATCCTGGCCATGGTGCCGGCGCAGATCGAGTCACTGACCATCAACGCCTGGATCGTGCTGACATCATGGGTACGTTTTCTCAGCACCACGCGTGAACATTCTGCGCATTTGGGTGAAGAAGCCTTCAAGCGCGGCGTCTATCAGGTGCTGGTGCTGGAGCTCGGTTTCGTCACCGACAATGCCCGTACTGCCGTAGACGCGCTGTGTCAGGAATTCCATGTACCGTTCAACCAGGCCCTGGAGCTCTAGCCCAGGGCTCTCGTGCCATCGATCAGGAGATTGTCATGCCCCTTGCGCAATTGATCACCCCGCAGCAGTTGGCCGAGCGTCTGGGCTCGCCCAAGTTGGTGATCCTCGACTGCCGCTTTGCCCTCGAGGATGTGGACTATGGCCAGCGCAGCTATGCCCTGGGGCATATTGAGGGGGCGCATTTTGCCGACCTGGACCGGGATCTCAGCGGTCCGGTGAGCAAGGGGTGCACCGGGCGCCACCCATTGCCCGATCCGCAGCGGCTGGTCGAGCGCCTGCGAGAGTGGGGCCTGAACAACGACAGCGAGGTGGTGCTGTACGACGACGGCCCCGGCGCCTTTGCCGCCCGCGCCTGGTGGCTACTGGTCTGGCTGGGCAAGCGCAGTGGTGTGGCGATTCTCGACGGTGGCCTGAAGGCCTGGCACGCAGCGAACCTGCCATTGAGCCTGGACCCTCCACCCAAACGTGAGGGCACTTTCAGTGGTGAACCTGACGCGAAGCTGCTGATCGATGCCGACCATCTGGGCAAGCGCCTTGGTAGCACAGACTTGACCTTGATCGATGCGCGTGCCTTGCCGCGTTTTCGTGGTGAAATGGAACCGATCGACCCGGTGGCGGGGCATATTCCCGGTGCCCAGTGTGCGGCGTTTACCGACAACCTCGGGGATGACGGGCGTTTTCTGCCGGCGGATGAGCTAAAGCAGCGTTTTGCCGAAAAGCTGGCTGGACGGGCGCCGGAGCAGTTGGTGTCTTATTGTGGGTCTGGGGTAACCGCTTGCCATAACCTGTTTGCGCTGGCGCTGGCGGGGTACCCGCTGGGCAAGCTGTATGCGGGGTCGTGGAGTGAGTGGATCAACAACCCGCAGCATGCTGTGGCCACCGGCGAGTAAGCAGACCGGGTTGAACCCCCGCGGTGGGTGGCACCGGCAATGCCGGTGTTCGCGGGCATGCCCGCTCCCATAGGGGGCGCGCAGCCTTTACCAATTCTAGGGCTAGCTACCGTCCACCAGCCACTGCGGAATCCGTCGTTCCAGGTAGTACCCCGGATTTCGCAGGCTGCCATCGACAAAGCCCACATGCCCACCGCGGTCATGCAGTTCGAAGCGGGTTTGTGGTGACAGTTCACGGGCCGTCGGCAGGCTGTGGCTGGACACGAACGGGTCATCGCTGGAATGGATGATCAGCGTAGGTGTGCGGTTCTGGCCAAGGAAGAAGTGGCTCGATGAGCGGCGATAGTAGTCGTGCGCATCGCGAAAGCCATTGAGCGGTGCAGTGACTTTACCGTCGAAGTCCCAGAATGTGCGCAAATTGGTGAGTTGGCCCAAGCGTTCCAGTGTCGCTAGCTGTTCATGCTGGCCCCGGGCGTGGAAGTGCCGCTGCTTGAGCTGAACATACGCCAGCATCTCGCGCATGAAATGCGCCTGATACACCTTGGAGAACCCTTGGCCGATACGGTCGGCACAGTGGTCCAGGCGAAAGGGCACCGAAACTGCAGCCGCTGCCTCCAGTTGGCTGGCGACGCCGCTCTCTCCCAGGTATTTCAACAGTACATTGCCACCCAGCGAATAACCCACTGCATACAGCGGCGCCAGCGGGCGCTGGGCGCGAAGATGGCTGACAATTTCCGCCAGGTCTTCGCTGGCGCCGGAATGGTAGCTGCGCGGCAACAGGTTGGGCTCGCCTGAACAACCCCGCCAGTTCACGGCCACACTGGCCCAGCCGCGACCTTGCAGCGCTTGCTGCAAGCCTTTCACGTAGGGCGAGTGAGACGAGCCGGTCAGCCCATGCAGCACAATGACCAGTGGCGCATGGAGTTGGTGCGGGCCGTGCCAGTCCAGGTCGATGAAGTCGCCGTCGGCCAGCCACAGCCGCTCTCGGTCACGCTGCAGCTCAGGCAGCTTGCGCCAGAGCGGCCCCCACAGGGTCTGCAGGTGGGGATTGGACAGGCCGATGGCCGGACGGAATGTGGCGTTGTGGCTGGGCATGCTGGGTGGCTCATGATGTGCCCTGCTAGCTTGCCATGAAACAGCGCCACAGTACCTGCGCTATTGGTCGGGGGCTGGCAGCGGCTGTTGCTGAACGCCTGGTCCGACACTGACAAGCACCTTGCGGCTCAGGGCTAGCCGGCGCTGCATGACGGCTCGGACATCTTCCGGGGTAAGTTCGGCAATACGGGCGCTGTACGTGTCGAGATGATCGGCAGGTTGCCGCTGATGGGTTACTTCCGTCAGCAGTGTTGCCAGTTGCCTGTTCTGCGCGATCCCTCGCAGCAACTGCCCTTCCAGCTGTTTGCGTGCCAGTTGCAGCTCCAGCTGGGTGGGCCCTTCGTCGATGAACGCCTGCAGCAGGGTTTCTACCAGTGCCTGCGTGCCCTGCACATGCGGGGGCGCAACCTCCCATTCCACAGTGAACAGGCCGCCTGCACTCAATGGCAATACATGCGTGTGCACGCCGTAGGTCAGGCCGCGTCGTTGGCGCAACTCCACCATCAAGCGCGACTCGAGGCCCTCTCCCAGAACAGCACTTGCCAAGGTCAGGGCCAGAAACTCCGGATCGTTGGCGGGTACGTTCATGGGCAGTGCCAGCAGGATCGCACTGCTGGCGCCAGCTTGCTCGACGGCTATCGTCGCGCTGGGGGCCGCCGGGGCCGCCGGTAGTTCAGTGGCCGACCAGCCTTGCGGCAGGGCCTGGCTGATCTGTTGTGAGATGGCTTGGGCTTGTCCAGGCGAAAGGTCGCCTACCACGACCATCTCAAGGTTGCTGGCGCTGTAGGCGCGTTGGTGGAATGCCCGCAAGTCCTCAGGGGTAATGGCCTCGATACCTTGAGCGGTGCTGCCCAGAGGGTTGCCGTAAGGATGCCCGTTGAACAGGTGGCGGAATACTTCGCTACGTGCTCTGAGGATGGGTAGCCGCTCGCGCGATGCATGGTTTTGCAGCAACTGGCGCTTGATCTTGGTCAGGGCCATTGGGTGGAAGGCTGGGTGGGCCACGAGGTCGGTGAACACCGCCAAGGCCGGGTCGAGCAGAGAAGGGGGGCTAAGGCTGCGAAGGCGCAGCGTCGCATGTTCCAGACGTACTTGTTTTTCCATGACCGCGCCCAGGCGCTCCAGGTGCTCAGCCTGCTGGGCAGCCGTGTAGGCTTGGCTACCCTCATCGAGCATGGAGAGCGTCAAGGCTGCCAGGCCAGGGTACAGAGTGTCCTGCGTGGTGCCGGCCTTGAACCGTAGTATCACGTCAACAATTGGCAGTTCCCGTGCTTCAACGAATTTGACGTCCGTGCCCGCAGTCGTCTTCCACGCTTGAACCTGTGTATGGATGGTTTCGAACTGGTCCAGGTCAAGTCCCTGGGCAGAGAGCAGCCCGCCGTAGAGGTTGTTGGCTCCGGCAGGCTGTTGCAGGGTCGTTGAGTCAGTCATGAGCGCTTTCCTTGTGGTGCGTGAACGTGAAGGCTGCACGGGAGTGGGTGAGGAATTCATAGACAGCCAGGCCTACCTGCTCGGCTGTCACGGTCTCGATGGCCTGTTGTTCTTCCTCGAGCGAAATAACCGGCAAGCCACAGGCGGCCTGTTTACCCATGGTTTGGGCCTGCTCGGCAATGTCGTCCCGTTCGAACAGCAGCCTGGCCAGCAGACGAGCCTTGGCACGTTGCAGGTGTTCCTTGGCTGGCGCCGACTGGCGAAACGCTTCGATCTCCTGCATCAGTCGTTCGGCGGCGGTCTGCGGGGTTACGTGTGGGCTGCAGAACGCGTAAAGGGTCAGCAAGCTGTCACCGCGCTGCCAGGGTTCATAGGTCGCTTTGATGTATTGCAGGATTGGTTCGTCCAGCAGCAGCCTGCGCTGGAGGATGCTGCTGTAGCCGTTGGCAAGCAGATCGGGAATCAGACGCAGCGCGTAGGCCTGCCTGGCAGACCGCGCGGTACGCTGGCTGGGTAGTTTGAAGCTTATGATCACGCCGTTGTGCAAGCCTGGCAGGCGCAGCGTCTGAAAACGCCGGCCCTGGGAGGAGGGCCCTGTGGGTAAGGGCCGCATCGGCAAGCGATGGGCGGGGATCGCCGCAAAGTGGCGCTTCACCAAGGTTTGCAGTTGTAGCAGGCTGATGTCGCCGGCCACGGCGAGGGTGGCATTGTTGGGGTGGTACCAGGTCTTGTACCAGGTACGCGCTGCGGCTGGAGTGAGGCTCTCCAGATCTGACATGTGGCCAATGACAGGCGTGCCATGGCCACTATTGCCGTAAGCCAGCAAGTCGTGATGCTCCAGCGCCAATGCCCAAGGGTTGTTGTCCACTGCCTCGCGTCGCTCAGCCATGACCACTGCCAGTTCCCGAGCAAAGGGCGTATCGCCGAGGGTGGCACTGGCCATGACATCAGCCATGGCCTCCAGGGCAATCTCCAGGTGGCGGGTTGGCAAGGTGAGCGGAAATACCGTGGCATCCGCATAGGTGAATGCATTCGGGTCGCCGCCCAAGCGGGTCATGAGGGTTGAGTACTGACCAGGCGCCAGTTTGCTGCTGCCCTCGAACAGTAGATGCTCCAAGGCATGGGACAGGCCGGTGTGGCCTTCAGGTTCGTAGCTGGAGCCTACGTGGTACCACAGCTGCACGCTGACCAGTGGCGCACGGTGGTCTTCACGCAGGCAGACGTGCAGGCCGTTGGCGAGGGTAAAAGAACCTTTCGAGGCTGCCATTAGCGGCGGGGAGGGATGTTCGGCCATGGTTGAACTGCTCCTTCAGGAAATGAAGGTGCAGCTTCAACCATGGCGCAGGTGGGGTGCGGTAACTAAGTACACCCAACCCGCGGGTAATCAGCCCCGCTGCCAGAGTGCGTAGTGCACCTGGCCGGTCTTCTTCTCGCGGTGCAGCCGCCAGTTGCCCGGCAGCTGCAAGGTCGAGGGTGCCGCTTCGCTTTCGGTGTAGACCCATGCCTGCTCGCCCAGCCACTGATTCTGCTCCAGCATGTTGCAGGTGTTGGCCAGCAGGTCCTGATGGAACGGCGGGTCGAGGAACACGACATCGAACTGCTGCTTGGCCGGGCCTTGCAGGTAGCGCAGGGCGTCGGTTTGCAGGATTTGCCCGCGAGGGCAGCGCAGGATTTCGAGGTTGTTCTTCAGGTTGGCGATGGCCGCAGGGTTGCTGTCCAGCGCCACGGCGTCCTCGGCCCCACGGGACAGGGCTTCGAGCACCAGGGCACCACTGCCGGTGAAGGCGTCCAGCACGCGGGCGCCCTCGATGTAGGGGGCCAGCCAGTTGAATACGGTTTCCCGCACGCGGTCAGGCGTTGGCCGCAGGCCTTCGCCTTCCGGCACCGCCAGGCGGCGGCTGCGCCATTCGCCGGCGATGATGCGCAGGTGGCCCTGGCCCTTGCTTTGGCCCGCTTGCTGGCGGGCGGGAGGGGTGGATCTTGGCATTAGTGCTCCGGTACCCCGAGCGGTTGCTCGGAGGGCTTGTCAGTGGGTGCTGGCAGCGGTTTTTGTGGCACTTTCGGGCCAACGGTGACGATCACCAGTTTATCGGCTGACAGGTGTTTGTTCATGGCTGCCTTGACCTGTTCGACGGTAAGGGCCTGGGACTGTTGCATGAAGTCCTCAAGCCAGGTCAGCGGCAAGTTGTAGAAGCCGATCGCGCCCAGTTGGCCGACGATACTGGCATTACTGGCGTTGGACAGCGGGAAGCTGCCGGCCAGCTCGCGCTTGGCATCGTCCAGTTCCTGTTGGGTAGGGCCCGTCTTCAGGTAGTCGGCGAGAATGCCTTGCACCAGCTTGAGCGTACCTTCGCTGAGCTCGGCACGGGTTTGCAGGTTGATCATGAACGGGCCGCGTACCTGCATCGGGCTGAATACCGAGTAAACGCCGTAGGTCAGGCCGCGCTTCTCTCTCACCTCGCTCATCAGCCGGGTACCGAAGGCGCCACCGCCAAGGATCTGGTTGCCCATGGACAGGGCTGGCCAGTCCGGGTCCTGGCGGTCGATCCCCAGTTCGGCCAGCATCAGGTGGGTCTGCTTGGACGGGAAGTCGATGTGGGTCAGGCCGGCCTTGGCGTCTGCGGGTTGGGCCGGTGCGGCCAGCGCAGGGCCCTTGGGCAGGCCGGCAGACACCTGTGCGGCGATGGCTTCGGCCTCTGCACGGCTGAGGTCGCCGACCAGGGCGATTACCGCATTGCCGCCGGTATAGGCCTTCGCGTGGAACGCGCGCAGTTGGGCAAGGCTTATGCCCGTGATGCTCTCGGCAGTGCCGTCGCTTGGGTGGGCATAGGGGTGGTCGCCATAGAGCTTGCCGAAAAGGGCCTTGCCGGCGATCTTGCCGGGGTTCTGTTTGTCATATTCGAAGCCAGCCAGCATCTGGTTCTTGATGCGCTTGAGGGCATCCTCGGGGAATGTCGGCTTGCCCGCCACCTCTGTAAACAGTTTGAGGGCCGGTTCGCGCTTGTCCTTGGCACTGAGGCTGCGCAGCGATGCGACGGCCATGTCGCGGTAGGAGCCGTTGCCAAAGTCTGCGCCCAGGCCTTCGAAGCCCTCGGCGATGGCGGTGACGTCCTTGCCGGCCACGCCCTCGTTGAGCATGGCGTTGGTCAGGGCGGCCAGGCCTGGCGTGCCACCATCCTGGCTGCTGCCGGCAGCGAAGGTGACGCGCAGGTCGAACATGGGCAGTTCGCGGGCTTCGACGAACAGCACCCGGGCACCTTCGGCGGTGTTCCAGTGCTGGATGTTCAACTGACGCCGGCTGGGTGCCTTGCCATTCAGTTCGGCCAGCGACTGCAAGGTGTTGGCCGGGCGGGCCGCGCTGCTGTCGGCCTTGGCAGCGTTATCGGCCATGGCCGGAGCGGCCAGCACTGCCGCCAGCGCCAGGGCACGAATGCCCGTGGCCAGCAGGGTTGGGCGTGGTGCGCGGCGATCACTCATGGGCGGACTCCTCGGGCAGTACATGGGCAACGCTCAGGCGTTCGCGGG
This sequence comes from Pseudomonas sp. 10(2024), assembly GCF_045164175.1. Lineage (NCBI taxonomy): Bacteria > Pseudomonadati > Pseudomonadota > Gammaproteobacteria > Pseudomonadales > Pseudomonadaceae > Pseudomonas > Pseudomonas sp. 10(2024). The sequence continues at coordinate 5,579,091 of NZ_CP174006.1, read as the reverse complement.
TGAAGTAGGTGCGCGCGGCGTTCTGGATGTCCTGTGGGGTGACGCGCTTGAGCTCGTCCAGTTCGCTGTCGATCAGCTTCCAGGACAGGCCGACGGTTTCCAGCTGGCCGATGGTGGTGGCCTGGCTGCTGATGGAGTCGCGGTCGTAGACCAGGCCGGCGATGACCTGGGCGCGTACGCGTTCTAGCTCTTCGGCGCTGGGCGGCGTGCTCTTGAGTTCTTCAAGCAGCTGCCAGATGCCTTTTTCGACGTCGGCGAGGGTTTTCTGCTTCTGCACATTCGGCGTCGCCGAGATCAGGAACAGGCTGTCGCCGCGGGTGAAGGCGTTGTAGCTGGACGACGCGCCGGCCACCAGTTCCTGGCCACGCTCCAGGCGGGCCGGCATGCGGGCGCTATAGCCACCGTCGAGCAGTGCCGAGATCAGGCGCAGGGCATGCACCGTCCGTGGGTCCTTGGCGGTGGGCAGGCCGGGCACGTTGAAGCCGTAGATCAGGCTTGGCAGCTGGGTGCGTACGTGCAGGGTCAACTGGCGCCAACCAGGTTCGGCCAGCTCCAGAGGCAGCTTGGCTGGCGGCACGGCGCGTTTGGGAATATTGCCGAAATACTTCTGCGCCAGGCCCTTGACCTCGTCGGCGGTGACATCACCGACCACCACCAGGGTGGCGTTGTTGGGGGCGTACCAGGACTCGTACCAGTGGCGCAGTTCCTCGACCTTCATGCGCTCCAGGTCGGCCATCCAGCCAATGGTCGGCGTGTGATAGCCGCTGGCCGGGTAGGCCATGGCGCGGAACAGCTCGAATGCCTTGGCATTGGGCTTGTCGTCGGTGCGCAGGCGGCGTTCTTCCTTGATGACCTCGATTTCGCGGCTGAACTCGTCGGCAGGCAAGCGCAGGCTGGCAAGGCGGTCGGCCTCCAGCTCCAGGGCTACCGGCAGGCGGTCGCGGGCCAGCACTTGGTAGTAGGCGGTGTAATCGTCGCTGGTGAAGGCGTTTTCATCGGCGCCGAGGTCACGCAGAATGCGCGAGGCCTCGCCGGGGCCGACCTTGGCGCTGCCCTTGAACATCATGTGTTCCAGCGCATGGGACAAGCCGGTCTGGCCCGGGGTCTCGTAGCTGGAGCCGACCTTGTACCAGATCTGCGAGACCACCACGGGGGCGCGATGGTCTTCGCGGACCACGACCTTCAGGCCATTGTCGAGGATGAATTCGTGGGTGGGTTGCACATCGGCGGCGAAGGCCGCGAGCGGCAGGCAGAGCGTGCCGAGCAACAGGCCAGCGGCGCGGCGGGCTAGAGCATTCATACGGTGTTTAACCTGTTCGGCGGCCCGCTGGGTTTAGCGTCGGCGGGCCAGGAGGTGCTAGGATACTGATCCGGTTGCCTGGCGACCATGCCTGTCGCCGTTCTGGCCCACAGGACACTAAGTCAAAACGTTGCGCATGAACCAGCCGGCTTCAAGATAGTCTGTTCTGCGTAGAGAGAATTCCCGATTGGCCGTAGCTGGCCTATCGCTACCCTGAGATAGCCGTCTTCCATGTTTGGTTCCAACGACGACAAAAAAGCGCCGGCCGAGGCTGGTGAGAAGAAAGGCCTGTTCAGCTGGTTTCGCAAGAAGCCGCAGCCACCTGCGGGGGCGGGCGTGCCCGCGCATGAACCCCCCGCTGTCGAGCAGTCTGCAGCCGCTCCGGTCGAGGGACCTGCCGCCGAAGCGCCACAGGCCCCCGAACCCGTTCAGGCCCCTACGGCCCCACAGCTGGCTGAGCCGCAGCCGGTCGCCGCACCCCCCCGGCCCCCGGTAGTCGAGGCCCCCGTACCTGAACCGGTTGCGTCCCAGCCGTTGCAGGCGCCTGAGCCAGAGCCGGTCGCATCCCAGCCGCTGGTGGCACCTGCACCGCAGCCGGTTGCGTCCATGCCCTTGCAGGCGGCCCCTGTCGAGTCTGCCCCTGTCGAGGCCGCAGCGCCGGTCAGCAACCTGGTGCTGCCGGTTGCCGAAGAGCCCGTGGCCCTGGTGCCGGACCTGGAGCCGAAGGCACCGCCCGCAATCCCGGAACGCGCGGCACCAGCCCCTGTTGCTGCACCCGTCGAACAGGCCAAGCCCGGCTTCTTCGCGCGCCTCAAGCAAGGCCTGTCCAAGACCAGTGCCAGCATCGGCGAGGGCATGGCCAGCCTGTTCCTCGGCAAGAAGGTCATCGACGACGACCTGCTCGACGAAATCGAGACGCGCCTGCTGACTGCCGACGTGGGTGTGGAGGCTACCTCGGCCATTGTCCAGAACCTGACCCAGAAGGTCGCGCGCAAGCAGTTGGCCGATGCCGATGCCCTGTACAAATCGTTGCAGGAAGAACTGGCTGCGCTGCTGCGCCCGGTCGAGCAGCCGCTGAACGTACAGGCCCAGAACAAACCCTATGTGATCCTTGTGGTTGGCGTGAACGGCGCCGGCAAGACCACCACCATTGGCAAACTGGCGAAAAAGCTGCAACTGGAAGGCAAGAAGGTCATGCTGGCTGCCGGTGATACCTTCCGCGCAGCGGCGGTCGAGCAGTTGCAGGTGTGGGGCGAGCGTAACCAGATTCCGGTGATCGCCCAGCACACGGGTGCCGACTCTGCGTCGGTAATCTTCGATGCCGTGCAGGCCGCCAAGGCGCGTGGCGTCGACGTGCTGATCGCCGACACTGCCGGCCGCCTGCACACCAAAGACAACCTGATGGAAGAGCTGAAGAAGGTTCGCCGGGTCATCGGCAAGCTCGACGTTGAGGCGCCGCACGAGGTGCTGCTGGTGCTTGACGCCGGCACCGGCCAGAACGCCATCAGTCAGGCCAAGTACTTCAACCAGAGCGTCGAGCTGACCGGCCTGGCCCTGACCAAGCTGGACGGCACTGCCAAGGGCGGGGTGATCTTCGCCCTGGCCAAGCAGTTCAACATCCCGATCCGTTTCATCGGCGTCGGTGAAGGCATCGACGACCTGCGTACCTTCGAAGCCGAGCCGTTCGTCAAGGCTCTGTTCGCCGAGCGAGATTGACCATGATCCGATTCGAGCAGGTTGCCAAGCGCTATCCCAACGGTCATGTGGGGTTGCATGAGCTGAGTTTCCGGGCGCGCCGGGGCGAATTCCTGTTCGTCACCGGCCACTCGGGCGCAGGCAAGAGCACCCTGCTGCGCCTGTTGCTGGCCATGGAGCGCCCGACCAGCGGCAAGCTGATGCTGGCAGGGCAGGACCTGGGCCAGATCAGCAATGCGCAAATCCCGTTCCTACGCCGGCAGATCGGCGTGGTGTTCCAGAACCACCAGCTGTTGTTCGACCGCACCGTATTCAACAACATTGCCTTGCCGCTGCAGATTCTCGGCCTGTCCAAGGTCGAGATCGCCAAGCGCGTGGACTCGGCCCTGGAGCGTGTATCGCTGTCCGACAAAGGCGAGCTGTTCCCGGCCGACCTGTCCACCGGGCAGCAGCAGCGGGTGGGTATCGCCCGCGCCATCGTTCACCAGCCGGCTCTGCTGCTGGCCGACGAGCCCACCGGTAACCTCGACCCGCGCCTGGCTGCAGAGATCATGGGCGTGTTCGAGGACATCAACCGCCTGGGCACGACGGTATTGATCGCCAGCCACGACCTGGCGCTGATCGCGCGCATGCGTCACCGCATGCTGACCTTGCAACGCGGCCGCTTGATCGGCGATGGGGAGGCCGGGCAATGAACACAACACGTACGCCGAAGGTTTCCGAGCGGGTCGCACCGAAACCGGCCGATCCGCAACCTGCGAAGAAAAAGCGCGGTGAAGACGATGATGGCCCGGACTTCCGCACCCTGCTGCATGCCTGGCTGGAAAGCCACCGTGCCAGCTTGGCCGACAGCCTGCGCCGCCTGGGCAAGCAGCCGATCGGCAGCTTCTTCACTTGCCTGGTCATGGCAGTGGCGCTGAGCATGCCGATGGGCCTGTCCTTGTTGCTGAAGAACGTCGAGCAGCTGGGCGGTTCGTGGCAGCGCGCTGCGCAGATTTCGCTGTACCTCAAGCTTGATGCCGGCAGCCGCGATGGCGAAGCGCTGCGCGACGAGATCAAGGGCATGCCTGGCGTGGCGGACGCCCAGTATGTCAGCCGCGAGCAGGCCCTGGAGGAGTTCCAGCAGCAGTCCGGGCTGGGCGAGGCCTTGCGCGAACTGCCAGACAACCCACTGCCGGGTGTGGTGGTGGTAACCCCGACCGAGGTCGACAAACCGGCCCTGGACGCCTTGCGTCAGCGCCTGTCGGAGCTGCCGCGGGTGGACGTGGCGCAACTGGACCTGGTCTGGGTCGAGCGCCTGGCAGCCATCCTCAAGCTGGGTGATCGCTTCGTCTTCGGCCTGGCCGTGATGCTGATTTCTGCCCTGCTGTTAGTAATCGGTAACACAATTCGTCTACACATTGAAAACCGTCGTATCGAGATCGAAGTGATCAAACTGGTCGGCGGCACCGACGCCTACGTGCGCCGGCCTTTCCTGTACATGGGCGCCCTGTATGGCCTGGGCGCAGGCCTGCTGGCGTGGGGCATCCTGGCGTTTGGCCTGAACTGGCTGAACGAGGCGGTGGTAGGGCTTTCCGGGCTGTATGGCAGTGACTTCGCCCTGGGCGGCGTTCCGGCTTCCGATGGTCTGTCGCTCTTGATCGGAGCAGTGTTGTTGGGGTATATCGGTGCATGGATTGCAGTCGCCCGCCACTTGAACGAGCTGGCGCCGCGATAGTTTTTACGTGCCAGCATTGACATTTTCTTCACTGCGGAACTTGTACCGTCGTTCCAGGTCAATGTTGGCAGCGCCCACAAGGTGCGAGTTTTGTAAGTCGGAGGTTCTTGAATGACCACATCGTTGCAACCTGCCTATGCCCTGGTACCCGGTGCAAACCTGGAAGCCTATGTGCACACGGTCAACAGCATCCCGCTGCTGACGGTCGAGCAGGAGCGTGATCTGGGCGAGCGTCTCTATTATGAGCAGGATGTCGAGGCCGCTCGTCAGATGGTGATGGCCCACCTGCGTTTCGTCGTACATATCGCCCGTAGTTATGCCGGCTACGGGTTGGCCCAGGCTGACCTGATCCAGGAAGGCAACGTCGGCCTGATGAAAGCCGTCAAGCGCTTCAACCCGGAAATGGGCGTGCGCCTGGTGTCGTTCGCCGTGCACTGGATCAAGGCAGAGATCCACGAGTTCATTCTGCGCAACTGGCGCATCGTCAAGGTGGCTACCACCAAGGCTCAGCGCAAGCTGTTCTTCAACCTGCGTAGCCAGAAGAAGCGCCTGGCGTGGCTGAACAACGACGAAGTGCATCGCGTGGCGGAAAGCCTTGGCGTCGAGCCGCGCGAAGTGCGCGAGATGGAAAGCCGCCTCAGCGGCCAGGACATGGCCTTTGACCCGGCAGCGGAAGCTGACGACGACAGCGCCTTCCAGTCGCCTGCGCATTACCTGGAAGACCACCGTTACGATCCGGCGGTGCAACTGGAGGATGCCGACTGGAGTGACAACTCCACCAGCAACCTGCACGAAGCGCTGCAGGGCCTGGACGAGCGTAGCCGCGACATTCTCTACCAGCGTTGGCTGGCGGAAGAGAAGGCTACGCTGCATGAACTGGCAGACAAGTACAGCGTATCGGCTGAGCGTATTCGCCAGCTGGAGAAGAATGCGATGAACAAGGTCAAGGCCCTGATCGCTGCCTGATCGAGTCTGGGCTGTAAAGAAAAGCCGCTGGCCCTATGGGGTGAGCGGCTTTTTTGTTTGTGCTGGCTTTGCCGGCCTCTTCGCGGGTAAACCCGCTCCTACAGGGGATGCGGTTGCCCGTAGGCGCGGGTCTGCCCGCGAGGAGGCCGGGGATGCGGTTGCCCGTAGGCGCGGGTTTGCCCGCGAGGAGGTCGGGGATGCGGTTGCCCGTGGGCGTGGGTTTGCCCGCGAGGAGGTCGGGGATGCGGTTGCCCGTGGGCGTGGGTTTGCCCGCGAGGAGGCCGGGTATGCGGTTGCCCGTAGGCGCGGGTTTGCCCGCGAGGAGGCCGGGGATGCGGTTGCCCGTAGGCGCGGGTCTGCCCGCGAGGAGGTCGGGGATGCGGTTGCCCGTAGGAGCGGGTTTACCCGCGAGGAGGCCGGGCACGCGGTTTGCCCGTAGGAGCGGGTTTACCCGCGAAAGGGCCGGGCCTGCATTCAAAGCTTTCTGGAGGAGTCCAGCTGCATCAGGTAGCTGGGCCCGCCCAGCTGGCTCATCTGCCGGCGAATCCAGCCGGCCCGGCTGGCCACGTAGGCACTCGGTCGGCTGGCACTCCACTTGATTGGGCTTGGCAGCACCGCTGCCAGCTGCGCTGCCTGCTGGCGGCTGAGCCGGCTGGCGTCGACGCTAAAGTGATAACGCGCCGCTGCCTGGGCACCAAACACGCCCTTGCCCCACTCGGCGCTGTTCAAATAGACCTCGAGAATCCGTTCCTTCGACCAGAACAGCTCGATCAGTGCGGTGAACCAGGCCTCCAGCCCCTTGCGAAACCAGCTGCGGCCTGACCACAGAAACAGGTTCTTGGCCACCTGTTGGGTCAGGGTGCTGGCGCCGCGAATGTTGCCGCCACGCTCGTTATGGGCCAGCGCCGCCTGAATGGCCGGGAGGTCGAAGCCCCAGTGGCTGGCGAACTTCTGGTCCTCGCCAGCAATGACCGCAACCTTGAGCTCATCGGAGATGTTCTCCCATGGCTCCCAGTCGCGCTGCAGGTCGATCGGTTCACCATTCACCCATGACTGTACCTTGCGCTCGACCATCAGCGCCGTGCCGGGCGGTGGTACCCAGCGGAATACCAGCACCAGCACGATGCTGCCGGCAACGAACCAGAGCAGGGCGCGGGAGAGGCGACGGATAAGCGTTGACAGCATGTCGATGGCTTGGCCCTAAGGGTGGAAGGGGCCATTATACAGACCCGATACAAGGAGTCGTCCCATGCTTCGCAGCTTCCTGATGCTTGCCGCCTTTTTTGGCTTTACCGGTGTCGCCCTGGGCGCCTTCGCCGCTCATGGCCTGAAAAACCGGCTGACGGCTGACTACCTGGCAATCTTCCATACCGGCGTGACTTACCAACTGGTCCATGCCTTGGCGATCTTCGGCGTTGCGGTGCTCTCGGCGCACCTGCCCGGGCGCCTGGTCGGGTGGGCTGGCGGCCTGTTTGCGTTGGGCATCGTGCTGTTCTCCGGCAGCCTGTACCTGCTGACCCTCACCGGCCTTGGCAAGCTTGGCATCATCACCCCGATTGGCGGCTTGTGCTTCCTCCTCGGCTGGCTGTGCCTGGGGCTGGCAGCCTGGCGGCTGGGCTGACCGAGTGGTCCACAATCACGACTAATGGCGTGCACCGCCCTTGGGTTGCAGGACGGTTCGGCGCTAGAATGCTGGCCCCAAAGAACAATGGTGGCCGTGCGCATGCGCATTAAATTGAACGGTGAACCTTACGAACTGCCTGCTGGCGAAAGCGTTGCAGCCCTGCTGGCGCGCCTGGAGCTGACCGGGCGCCGTGTTGCAGTGGAACTGAACCTGGATATCGTGCCGCGCAGCCAGCACGACAGCACGCTGCTGAATGACGGCGACCAGGTCGAAGTGGTCCACGCCATCGGTGGCGGCTGACAGCAGCCCGGCGGTTCACAAGCAAGCCCTGCAACCTTTTCCCGAGGAACAACGATGAGCAACGTTCGTAGCGACAAGCCCTTCACCCTGGCCGGGCGTACTTTCCAGTCGCGCCTGCTGGTCGGTACCGGCAAGTACCGTGACATGGAAGAAACCCGCCTGGCCACCGAGGCCTCGGGTGCCGAAATCGTCACTGTCGCTGTACGCCGCACCAACCTTGGCCAGAACGCGGGCGAGCCGAACCTGCTCGATGTACTGTCGCCCGACAAGTACACCATCCTGCCGAACACTGCAGGCTGCTTTGACGCGGTGGAAGCGGTACGCACTTGCCGTCTGGCCCGCGAACTGCTCGATGGGCGCAAATCGCACGAGTCCCGGACGCTGGTGAAGCTGGAAGTGCTGGCCGACCAGAAAACCCTGTTCCCCAACGTGATCGAAACCCTCAAGGCAGCCGAAGTGCTGGTCAAGGAAGGTTTCGACGTCATGGTCTACACCAGCGACGACCCGATCATCGCCCGTCAGCTGGCCGAAGTCGGCTGCATCGCGGTCATGCCGCTGGCTGGCCTGATTGGCACCGGTCTGGGTATCTGCAACCCCTACAACCTGCAGATCATCCTGGAAGAATCCAAGGTACCGGTGCTGGTCGATGCCGGTGTGGGTACCGCCTCCGACGCCACCATCGCCATGGAAATGGGCTGTGAGGCGGTGCTGATGAACTCGGCCATCGCCCACGCCCAGCAGCCGGTGCTGATGGCCGAGGCCATGAAACACGCCATTGTCGCGGGTCGCATGGCCTACCTGGCCGGTCGTATGCCGAAGAAACTCTATGCCAGCGCCTCTTCGCCGCTGGATGGTCTGATCAAGTAAGAGCAACTGATGACTGAATCGCACGATACGCCGATCACCCCCGACGGCGAAGCCCGCCCACACCGCCGCATCAAGAGCTTCGTGATGCGTGCCGGGCGCATGACCGAAGGCCAGCAACGCGGCCTGGATCAAGGCGGCCCGCTGTACATCCTGCCACTGGCTGATAGCCCGGTGGACTACGACCAGGTGTTCGGCCGTTCGGCCCCGCGCACCTTGGAGATCGGCTTCGGCATGGGCCATTCCCTGTTGGAAATGGCCGCCGCCGCCCCTGAGCAGGACTTCATCGGTGTGGAAGTTCACCGCCCGGGTGTTGGCGCGCTGCTCAATGGCGTGCTGACCCAGGGGCTGAAAAACCTGCGGGTGTATGACTGCGATGCCATCGAAGTGCTGAACCGCTGCGTGGCGGATAACAGCCTTGATCGGTTGATGCTGTTCTTCCCAGACCCTTGGCACAAGGCGCGTCACCACAAGCGCCGCATTGTCCAGCTGGAGTTCGCCGAGCTGGTACGTCGCAAGCTCAAGCCCGGTGGTGTGTTCCACATGGCCACCGATTGGGAGCCGTATGCCGAGTACATGCTGGAAGTGATGAGCGCAGCTCCTGGCTATCGCAACCGTGCGGCAGACGGCACCTATGTGCCGCGCCCCGAAGAGCGCCCGATCACCAAGTTCGAACGCCGCGGTGAGCGGCTGGGGCACGGGGTGTGGGACTTGAAGTTCGAGAAGGTGGATTGAGCGGCTGATACGGCTTTTCGATGTGCTGATGCCTGCAGGAATGCAGGCGAAAATAACCGCCTTGAGAAGGGCGGTTTTTTTTCGGTAATACACAACACCTCAGGGCATGCCCGCGAAGAAACCAACGCGGTGGATGGCACCGGCTTTGCCGGTGTTCGCGGGCGGCTGCGACGGTGAGCGGCGGGTGGAGATTGGCCAGCAGGGCCGGCCCATTCGCGGGTGAACCCGCTCCTACGGGCGGCCTGTGTACAACCACCGATGTGTGTCCACCACCAATCTGTGTAGGAGCGGGTTTACCCGCGAATACGGTGGCGGCGGCAACAGTGAATGGCGGGTGGAAATTGGCCAGCAGGGCCGGCCCTTTCGCGGGTAAACCCGCTCCTACGGGCGGCCTGTGTACAACCACCGATGTGTGTCCACCACCCATCTGTGTAGGAGCGGGTTTACCCGCGAATACGGTGGCGGCAGCAACAGTGAATGGCGGGTGGAAATTGGCCAGCAGGGCCGGCCCTTTCGCGGGTAAACCCGCTCCTACGGGCGGCCTGTGTACAACCACCGATGTGTGTCCACCACCAATCTGTGTAGGAGCGGGTTTACCCGCGAATACGGTAGCGGCGGCAACAGTGAACGGCGGGTGGAAATTGGCCAGCAGGGCCGGCCCATTCGCGGGTGAACCCGCTCCTACGGGCGGCCTGTGTACAACCACCGAGGTGTGTCCACCACCGATCTGTGTAGGAGCGGGTTTACCCGCGAATACGGTGGTGGCGGCAACGGTGAACGGCGGGTGGAAATTGGCCAGCAGGGCCGGCCCTTTCGCGGGTAAACCCGCTCCTACAGGCGGCCGCGCAGGTCTTTCAAATGTTGAGCAAGACAGTTGACCCAGGGGCCATTAGCTCAGCCGCGACGATCCGCCACCACGCCAATCAACACCAGCACCACCAGCAACACAGGCGCCAGCGCATAGTTGTTGAACTGGCTCAGGCCTTTCACCACCCATGGCGTGGCATAGATCAGCGCAGCACCGCTGCCGATCATCACCATCAGCGCCATGAACGGCACACGCAGGGCGCCGGCGAGGCCGCCCAGGCGTTGCTCGGCCCAGGCTTTGACATCGGTGCCGAACAGCACCAGCAGGCAGCCTACCAAGGCCAGTGAAATCTCCGACAGGTTGCTGCGGCTCCAGCGGGAAACCGTCGCGAGCAGATCAAGTACCAGATCCATGGGTCATCCTCAGGTCAAGAAATACTGCAGCAGGTCATTGAGGAACAGCTGGCCCCTTGGGGTGGCCACCAGTCGATCCGGTTCGACCTGCAAAAGGCCCTTTTGTTCGGCGGCACGGCGTGCTTCCTGCAGCTGTGACAGTGGCAAGCCAGTGCGCTGGGTGAACAGTTCGGTTTCCACGCCATCGGTCAGGCGCAGGGCGTTCATCAGGAACTCGAACGGCAGTTCATCGACTGGCAGCAGCTTCTCTCCGGCCCTGAACGGCTTGGCCAGGTTCAGGTAGTCCTTGGGCAGGCGGGTCTTCCAGGTACGCAGGATGCGCCCGTCGGCGAAGGTGAGCTTGCCGTGGGCGCCGGCACCAATGCCGATGAAGTCGCCGAAGCGCCAGTAGTTGAGGTTGTGCCGGGCGGCGCGGCCTGCCTGAGCGTAGGCCGATACCTCGTACTGGCGGTAGCCGTGCTCGGCCATCAGCGCTTGGCCGGCTTCCTGAATATCCCAGAGGATGTCGTCTTCGGGCAGCTCTGGCGGCTGGTTCCAGAACACCGTGTTCGGCTCCACGGTCAGCTGATACCACGACAGGTGGGTCGGCCCCAGGTCGATGGCCTGGCGCAGGTCACCCAGCGCGTCGTCCAGCGACTGGTCGGGCAGGCCGTGCATCAGGTCCATGTTGAAATTGTCGAAACCGGCCGCGCGCGCCATGCCGGCGGCTCGAACCGCTTCGTCGCCATTGTGGATGCGCCCGAGTGCCTTCAGCTTGGCTGGCTGAAAGCTCTGCACACCGATCGAAAGACGGTTGATGCCGGTCTGCCGGTAGGCCTTGAATTTGTCCTGCTCGAAGGTGCCCGGGTTGGCTTCCAGGGTAATTTCGATGTCTGGCGCGAACGGAATACGTTGCTCTACGCCACGCAGTAGCCGGCCAAGGGCGCTGGCACTGAACAGGCTTGGCGTACCGCCACCGAAGAAGATCGAGCTGATCGGGCGGCCTTGTACGGCAGCCAGTTCCTGGTCGAGGTCGTCGAGCAGGGCTGTGACGTAGGCATCTTCCGGTAGCTCAGGCCCGGCAGCGTGGGAGTTGAAGTCGCAATAAGGGCATTTGCGTACGCACCACGGAATGTGGATGTACAGCGCCAGCGGCGGCAGGCTGCTAAAGCCTGCCGCGCCGGGGGGCGACAGCATTTCGATCATGCCAGGCCCAGACGTTTGCGCAGCAGGGCCATGGCACGGGCGCGGTGGCTGAGCTGGTTCTTGTCAGCCGGGGCTAGATCGGCGCTGGAGCAGTTGCGCTCCGGTACCCAGAACAGCGGGTCGTAGCCAAAGCCCTGGTCGCCGCTGGCCTCGAACAGGATGCGCCCGTGCCACAGGCCTTCGCACAGGATCGGCAACGGGTCGTCGGCGTGGCGCACCAGCGCCAGAACGCAGACGAACTGTGCACTGCGCTCAGCTTCAGGCACGTCTTTCAAAGCTTCGAGCAGCTTGGCGTTGTTTGCCGCGTCACCTTTGCCATCGGCATAGCGCGCCGAGTAGATGCCCGGCGCGCCACCGAGGAAGTCCACCGCCAGGCCAGAGTCATCGGCCAAGGCCGGCAGGCCGGAAATGCGGGCGGCGTTGCGCGCCTTGAGGATGGCGTTTTCGACGAACGACAGGCCGGTTTCTTCCGGCTCCACCTGGCTGAACTCACCAATCGAGCGCAGCTGCACGGAATGGCCGAGCATGGCCTGGAGTTCCTTGAGTTTGCCGGCGTTGTGGCTGGCCAATACGAGTTGCTGGAAATTCATCATTCGCCTGGGAACACTTCCTGGTTGAAGCGGAGAGAGTTGCTGATGCCGCCGGTTTCGATGTTGAGGTCGAAGGTGACGGTTTCTGGCTGGTCGATCTTGAACTGGGCGATGTAGTACACCGCGCCCTGTTCGGTAATCTGCTTGAACGACAGCGGGCTGCTGCGCCCGGTCAGGTCCTTGATCGTGCCGCTGATCACCGCCGTGGCAGGTTTGCTGGCCTTGAGGACGGTAATGTTGAGCACGCCCTGGTTCTTGCTGCGCACCAGGCCGGTGGCCGCGGCCACCTCGGGTGTGAGCATGCTCGAGGTGAATGCACTGTAGTGCACCGTCACGTCGCCAAATACCTCCTTGCGCTCGGGGCGTGCGGCATCGGCAGCCAGTACTGGCAGGGCCAGGCACAGGCTGATCAGGAACAGGGCTAGGCGACGCATGGGGCGATTCCTCCGGTGGGCGTCAGACCGCGAGCTGGTGCTCTTGCAGGCCCGGACTGCTGACGCGGTAGATGCCGATCTCACCTAGAAGATTAGGCCATAGCCGGCCACCCCACCCGTTGCGGTGCAAGTGGTCGACCGCCAGGCGGTCCAGTACCTTGGCTCGGCGTTCGTGCACAAGTTCTTCGAAGTCGGCGAAGGTGCAGAAGTGGATGTTCGGCGTGTTGTACCAGGTATACGGCATGAAGTCCGATACCGGCATGCGGCCTTTGGTCGCCAGGTACCAGCGGCAGCGCCAGTGGCCGAAGTTTGGGAAGGTGATGATGCACTGACGGCCCACCCGCAGCATTTCGTCGAGGATGCGGTCGGGGTATTCCACGGCCTGCAGGGCTTGGGTCATGATCACCACGTCGAAGCTGTTGCTGGCGAAGTTGCCCAGGCCTTTGTCCAGGTCTTGTTCGATGACGTTGACGCCCTTGGCCACGCAGGCGGCGATATTGTCGGCGTCGATTTCCAGGCCATAGCCGGTGACCTGTTTGCGGTCACGCAGCGAGGCCAGCAGTTCGCCGCTACCGCAGCCCAGGTCGAGTACCCGGCTGCCGGCGGGGATCCAGTCGTGGATGATTTCCAGATCGGCTCTCATGCTGTCCTCAGATGGCAATGCGGTTCATGTAGTTCGAGAAACCCTGCATGTAGCGAGGTGTGGGAATCAGGAAAGCATCGTGCCCGTAGGGCGAATCGATCTCCAGGTAGCAGACGTTCTTGCGCGCGGCCATCAGCGCGTCGACGATCTCGCGCGAACGGGCCGGAGAGAAGCGCCAGTCGGTGGTGAACGACATGATGCAGTAGTCCGCCGTGACGTGGGCCAGCGTGGCGGCCAGATCACCACCGTGCGTGGCGGCCGGGTCGAAATAGTCCAGTGCCTTGGTCATCAGCAGGTAGGTGTTGGCGTCGAAACGGCCGGAAAACTCCTCGCCCTGATAGCGCAGGTAGCTTTCGACCTGGAACTCGACGCTGTGGAAGTCGTAGTTGAGCTTGTCGCTTTTCAGCTCACGGCCGAATTTTTCACCCATCGAATCATCGGACAGATAGGTAATGTGGCCGACCATGCGCGCCAGCATCAGGCCGCGCTTGGGGATCACGCCCTGGTCCTGGAACGAACCGCCATGGAACTCAGGGTCGGTGAGAATGGCCTGGCGCGCCACCTCGTTGAAGGCGATGTTCTGCGCCGACAGCTTGGGCGCCGAGGCAATGTCGACGCAATGACGCACACGCTCGGGGTAGCTGATGGTCCATTGCAGTGCCTGCATGCCGCCAAGGCTGCCGCCGACGACAGCGGCCCATTGCTGGATGCCCAGGCGCTCGGCCAGGCGCACCTGGCTGTGTACCCAGTCCTCTACGGTCAGTACAGGGAAGTCGGCGCCATACGGTTTGCCGGTGGCAGGGTTGACGCTGCTGGGGCCGGTGCTGCCGTTGCAGCCGCCGAGGTTGTTCAGGCTGACCACGAAGAAGCGGTTGGTATCGATCGGCTTGCCGGGGCCGATGCAGCTGTCCCACCAGCCCGGCTTGCGGTCGGTGGCGGCATGGTAGCCAGCGGCATGGTGGTGGCCGGACAGGGCATGGCAGATCAGCACGGCGTTGCTCGCGCTGGCGTTCAGGGTGCCATAGGTCTCGTAGACCAGTTCGTAACTGGCCAGTGAACGGCCACAGGCCAGTGCCAGCGGTTCATCGAACCGGGCGGTTTGCGGTACTACCAGACCGACGGAATCTTCGGGAAAGACAGTTGACATCGACCCTGCTCACGCTTGACGGAGGCGTAAGTCTAAAGAGCGCTACCCCCAGCGGCAAGCAAAGGCTTGCGACTGGGGGCAAGCTGGCGCTGGCGAGCCTCAGATCATTCGCCACAGCTCTTGAGGCATGCCGGCGTAGGCGGCCAGCGGGGGCATGACAAACGACTGGACCACCTGGATCGCCAGGAAGGCGAAGATCGGCGAGATGTCCATGCCACCCAGATTTGGCACCAGGCGGCGGAACGGCGCCAGCACCGGCTCGCTGATCTGGTAGGCCAGTTCGGCCGCCGGGTTGTGGCTGTTGGGTGCAACCCAGGAAACGATCACCATGACGATCATCGCCACCCAGAAAATCTTCAGGAACAGCGAGGTGATGCCGATGATCGCCCACATCAGCAGGTGCAGGACGTCGCCGAAGGTACCGTAGGTGACCATCAGCACGAAGCCCATCAGCAAGGCCTGGATGACCACCGCCAGCAGTAGCGACGAGGTATCCAGCCCGCCAACGCTAGGGATGATCCGGCGGATCGGCTTGAGCAGCGGTTGGGTGGCACGAACGGCGAACTGGCACAGCGGGTTGTAGAAGTTGGCCTTGACCAGTTGCAGCACGAAGCGCAGCAGGACGATAACCAGGTAAAGGCTGACCAGGGTTTGCACCACGAAAATCGCGGCGCCTGACAGTGCATTCATCTAAGGCTCCTTATTTGCCCAGTTGTTCGGCCAGCTCGGCGGAGCGCGTGGCTGCAGCCTGCAGCGCCTGCTCGACGATGGCTTCGAAGCCGCTGGCCTGGAACGACTTGATCGCCGCTTCCGTGGTGCCGGCGGGCGAGGTGACGCGGCGGCGCAGTTCGGCGGCATCGACATCGCTTGCAACCGCCATGCGCGCGGCGCCCAGGGCCGTCTGCAAGGTCAGTTGGGAGGCGGTTTCGCGTGGCAGGCCGAGTTTTTCGCCTGCCGCGGTCATGGCCTCGATCAGCAGGAAGAAGTACGCCGGGCCACTGCCGGACACAGCTGTCACGGCGTCCAGTTGCTGTTCCTGCTCCAGCCACAGGGCGGTGCCCACGGCCGACAGCAGTTGTTCGGCCTGCTGACGCTGTTCGCCGGACACTTCAGCGGTGGCGTACAGGCCGCTCACGCCTTGGCGCAGCAATGCCGGGGTGTTGGGCATGCAGCGCACCACCGGGCGAGCGCCCACCCAGCTTTGCAGGCTGGCGCACGTGATGCCGGCGGCGATGGAAACGATCAGCTGGCCATCCTGCAGGTTGGGTTGCAGTGCCTGACATACGGTTTTCATGACTTGTGGCTTGACCGCCAGCACGATGACGTCAGCGCCATCGATGGCCTGGGCGTTGTCCTCGAAGGCTTCAATGCCGTGCTCGGCCTGGATGCGACTGCGGGTCTCGGCGCCCGGGTCGCTGGCGCGGATCTGCGAGGCGTCCAGGCCCTGGGCACGCAGACCACCGATCAGGCTGGCGGCCATGTTGCCGGCGCCGATAAAGGCAATACGTGTCTTGCTCATGTCAGGTCCTTGTGGAAAAGAGTGAGTGAAGCATGGAATCAGGTGTTGCCGTAGTCGCGGGCTCCGAACAGGGCCGTGCCAATCCGTACCCACGTCGCGCCCTGGGCGATAGCCGCTTCCAGGTCGTGGCTCATGCCCATGGACAGGGTGTCCAGGCCAAACCCCAGGCCTTCCTGCAACTTGCGCAGGCTGGCGAAGGCGGCCTCTTGGGTGGCGCGGTCTTCAGTGGGTTCCGGGATTGCCATCAGCCCGCGCAGGCGCAGGTTGGGCAGTGCGGCTACGGCTTTGGCCAACGCGGGTAGGTCGGCCGGGGTGCAGCCGGATTTACTGTCTTCGCCGCTGACGTTCACCTGCAGGCAGATGTTCAGCGGCGCCAACCCGGCAGGGCGCTGTTCCGACAGGCGTTGGGCAATTTTCAGGCGGTCCACGGAATGCACCCAGTCGAAATGCTCGGCGATGGCTTTGGTCTTGTTCGACTGAATGGGGCCGATGAAGTGCCAGATCAAGGGCAAGTCGCTGAGGGCCTGCTGCTTTGTCAGTGCTTCCTGTAGGTAATTCTCCCCGAAGTCGTGCACACCGGCGGCATGGATCTCGCGGATAGCGCTGGCGGGCTTGGTCTTGCTCACGGCCAGCAACTGGACGCTGGCCGGATCACGCCCGACTGCCTGGGCAGCACTGGCGATACGGGCGGAAATCGCGGAAAGGTTGTCTGCTAGGGTGGACATGGATCGATGCCGGCAGCTGTGGGGTCTGCGGCATTCTACCTGCTTGAAGGCCTTTGGGGAGTCTTATGGATGTGACCGACCTGTTGGCCCGAGCTGTGGATGCGGGGGCTTCAGACCTGCACCTGGCGACGGGCCAGATTCCGATGCTGCGCCTGGATGGCGAGTTGCAGCGTATGGGCTTGCCGCCGTTGAACCAGGGTGCCTTGATCGAGGGCATGGCCAGCGTGCTGGATGACTATCAGCGCCGGCAGTGGGCCCAAGGCGATGAAATGGACCTAGCGCTGGAGTTGCCGGCGCTTGGGCGCTTTCGGCTGAACCTGTTTCGCCAGTTGAATGGCCCGGCGGTTACCTTTCGGCTGATCCCGGGGCGCATTGCGACGGTGAGTGAGCTGGACCTTGCGGATGTGTTTCAAGCTGTTGCGCATTGCCGGGATGGCTTGATCCTCGTGGGCGGGCCGACCGGTAGTGGCAAGTCCAGCACCCTGGCAACGCTGCTCGACCAGCTGAACCGCGAGCGGGCGCTGCACATCATTACCCTGGAAGACCCTGTCGAGGTCATCCATGCCAGCCAGCGCAGCCTGGTCAACCAGCGTGAGATGGGGCGCCATAGTCGCGGCTTTGCTCAGGGGCTGCGCAGTGCGCTGCGCCAGGACCCGGACGTGATCATGATCGGCGAGTTGCGCGACCTGGAAACCATTCGCCTGGCCCTGCGCGCGGCCGAAACCGGGCACCTGGTGCTGGCAACCGTGCATGCGCGTTCGGCGACCAGCAGCATCGACAGGTTGGTGGAGGTGTTTGCTGCCGAGGAAAAGCCGTTGGTGCGGGCGATGCTGGCCGAGTCGCTGCGCCTGGTGGTCGCGCAGGTGCTGGTCAGGCGCGTAGGGGGTGGGCGGGTGGCGGCGCGGGAAGTGCTGGTGGCGACGCCGGCGGTGCGTAACCTGGTTCGGGAGGGGCGGTTGGCGCAGTTGTCTTCAGTGATGCAGGGCGGGGCGGCGGAGGGGATGCTGACGATGGAGGGGGCGTTGCGGAGGCTGAGGGAGCGAGGGTTGATCAAAGGCTTGTAGTACCTGCAAAGGCCCTTTCGCGGGCGCGCCCGCTCCCACAGGTATGGCGCTGCCCGCGAGAGCGACGCGCTACCTGTGGGAGCGGGCGTGCCCGCGAAGGGGCCGGTACCGGATAGCGCCGATCAGATTAACGCTTGGCCAGACTCAGCTGCTGCTCTTTCGGCAGCACCCGCTTGGCCACCACGTAGTGCTTCTGCCAGTAAGGCTTGCTCAAGGTGTCGATACTCACCCGCTTGCCACGGCGTGGAGCGTGGATGAAGCGGTCGTTACCCAGGTAGATGGCTACGTGATTGACCCGACGGCTCTTGATGTTGAAGAAGATCAGGTCGCCAGGCTTCAGATCACCCTTGGCCACCTTCACCCCGTGGCCCTGGGCCATGGCATTGGAGGTGCGCGGCAGGTCGACGTCGGCGACGTCGTTGAAGGCGTATTTGACCAGCCCGCTGCAGTCAAAGCCTTTTTTCGGGCTGCTGCCGCCCCAAACATAAGGAGTACCGAGCACATTTACCGCACGGCTCAGCACATCGCTGCTTTGCTTAGGCGACATGGCGGCGACATTCGCACCGCGGCTGCTGGCAGCATTGCTTGGGCGGGCGCGTAGCGCGGTCTGTTTGACTGGTGCGCGTTTTACCGAGGCGTTGGTCGTGTAGCCGGTGAAACCATTGGGAAGACGTTGCTCACGATTGGTGGCGTGGGCGGCCAGGGGCAATAATAGGCAGAGGGTCAGCCATGTCTTGATCAAAGGCGGCATAGATGAAGCTCTTATGAATAGTTATGTGTTGGCGCGCAACTTTATAACAGCTTTTTGATCAGTTATTGATCCGTTGGTCGATTGCCAGGCGCCGTATGTCGGCTTGCGACGAAAAAGTCACATTTTTTCTTAGAAAATTTTCGGATAACCCACAGGGGCTATGAATGAACAGTTATCAACAGGGGGTGCCCTTTCACGACACCCACAGCAAAACCATCGGCTACCTGCTGTGGATTTTCGGCTTCACCGGTTCCCATCGTTTCTATTACGGCAAGCCGATTACCGGGACCATTTGGTTCTTCACCTTGGGCTTGCTGGGCATTGGCTGGTTGATCGACCTGTTCCTGATCCCGTCCATGGACCGTGAAGCCGACCTGAGGTTTCAGTCCGGGCGTATCGACTACAACATCGCCTGGATCCTGCTGACCTTCCTGGGGGTGTTTGGCCTGCACCGGCTGTATCAGGGCAAGTGGATCACCGCGATCATCTACTTCTTTACCGGCGGGTTGTTCCTGGTGGGGGTGCTGTATGACTTCTGGACGTTGAACAGCCAGGTGTCCGAAAGGAATGCGGGGCGGGGCTGACGGTAGCGGGGCTGCTTTACAGCCCCTTCACGGGCAATGCTGTCCATATAAAGAAGGCCTTGTCGCATCGCTGCGGCAAGGCCTTCTTCGTTACTGACGGGTCTGCCGCTGTTGCAGCAACAGGTTGCTGAACCCGGCCCCAGCCAGCTGCTTCTGTGCCCCTGTCAACTGCTCGCGGTTGCTGAACGGCCCAACCAGCACGCGGTACCAGGTTTCATCCTTGACCGTGCCCGACTCCACTTTCACGGACTGGCCCAGCAGGATGATCTGTGCCCGTACTTTGTCGGCATCGGCCTGCTTGCGGAACGAGCCGGCCTGAAGGAAGTACTGCGTGGTCGCCGCCGGCTTGATCACGGGTGGTGGCGGTGGCGGGGTCTGGCCGAGCAACGCTGCCTGGGCCCTCGCCGTGTCGATTTTCGCCGCTTCTGCTGGTGTTACCGGGGTTACCGGCTGGGCCGGCACCGGTGGGGTTTTCTCCGGTACGGCTTCCGGCGGCACGATCACCTCAGACTCCGGCAGCAGGGTGTAGAAGTCGTACTTCGGCTTCACCGGCTGTTGCGGGGTAGCTTGCGCGGGCTTGCCGGCTTCGGCCGCTTTCGCCGGTTTCTCCTGCTCGGGCTTGGTGCGCTTGATGTCATCGCCACCGGGTTCGAGCTTCATCAGGAACACGATGAACGCGCCTACGGTCAGGCCGACCGCCAGCCATACCCAGCCGGGGATCGGCTGTTTGGCCGGTGCCGTCTGGCGGCTGGCGCCGCGTTTCGGGGCAGGTTTTTTCTTGGCAGCCAACTTACATGCGCTCCAGGGTTTCCAGGCCGAGCAGTTCCAGACCTTGTTTGAGGGTGCGGCCAGTCAGTGCGGCCAGGCGCAGCCGGCTCTGCTGCTGCGAAGGGGTTTCGGCCGCGAGGATCGGGCAGTTCTCGTAGAAGCTGGAGAACAGGCCGGCCAAGTCGTACAGGTAGCTGCACAGCACGTGCGGCGTGCCTTTTTCGGCGACGTTGTTGAGGATTTCGCCAAACTGCGCCAGGCGCGCGGCCAAGTCCTGCTCGTGGGCAGCTTGCAGCACGATTTTGCCGTCGACTTCGTCAAAGCCTTTGCCCAGCTTGCGGAACACGCCGGCTACGCGGGTGTAAGCGTACAGCAGGTAAGGCGCGGTGTTGCCTTCGAAGTTGAGCATCAGCTCGAAGTTGAAGCTGTAGTCGCTGGTGCGGTGCTTGGACAGGTCGGCGTATTTCACCGCGCCAATGCCCACCACCTCGCCGATGTGGCGCAGTTCGTCGTCGGCCAGGCTCGGGTTTTTTTCCTTGACCAGCGCGTAGGCGCGCTCCTTGGCCTCGGTGAGCAGGTCGATCAGCTTCACGGTGCCGCCGTCACGGGTCTTGAACGGGCGGCCGTCGGCGCCGTTCATGGTGCCGAAGCCCATGTGCTCCATTTGCATCGGGTGGCCGACGAAGCCAGCGCGGCGGGCCACTTCGAACACCTGATTGAAGTGCAGAGCCTGGCGCTGGTCGACGAAGTACAGTGCGCGGTCAGCCTTCAACACGTTGCTGCGGTAACGCACGGCAGCCAGGTCGGTGGTGGCGTACAGATAGCCGCCGTCAGCCTTCTGCACGATCACCGGCAGGGGGTCGCCGTCGCTGTTCTTGAACTCTTCGAGGAACACGCATTGGGCGCCCTGGTCTTCGACCAGCAGGCCCTTGGCCTTGAGGTCGGCCACCACGTTGGCCAAGTCGTCGTTGTAGGCACTTTCGCCCATCACGTCGGCCATGGTCAGCTTGACGTTGAGCAGCTCGTAGGTCTTCTGGCAGTGCGACAGCGAGATGTCCTTGAAGCGTGTCCAAAGGGCCAGGCACTCGGGGTCACCGGCTTGCAGCTTGACCACCAGGCCGCGAGCGCGAGTGGCGAACTCTTCCGATTCATCGAAGCGTTTCTTCGCCGCGCGGTAGAAGTTTTCCAGGTCCGACAGCTCGTCGCTGGTGATCGGGTTTTCCTGCAGGTAGGCCATCAGCATGCCGAACTGGGTACCCCAGTCGCCGACGTGGTTCTGGCGGATGACGTTGTCGCCCAGGAACTCCAGCACGCGCGCAACGCTGTCACCGATGATGGTCGAGCGCAGGTGGCCGACGTGCATTTCCTTGGCCAGGTTGGGTGCCGACATGTCGATCACCACCTTTTGCGCCGGGCCGGCTTTGCGCGCACCCAGGTGGGCGTCGGCCAGGGCGGCATCCAGGCGGTTGGCCAGGGCGTCGGTGTTCTGGAAGAAGTTGAGGAAGCCGGGGCCGGCAATCTCGACCTTGCTGATGTCGGCGCTGGCCGGCAGGGCGTTGATCAGTTTTTCGGCGAGGTCGCGCGGCTTCATGCCGGCCGGCTTGGCCAGCATCATGGCGATGTTGCTGGCGAAGTCGCCGTGGGTCTTGTCCCGGGCGTTTTCCACCTGGATCGCCGGCGACAGCCCTTCAGGCAGCACACCGTCGGTGACGAGTTGGGTGAGGGCTTGCTGGATCAGCTGGCGAATGGTGTCTTTCATGGGGATCTCTTTTCGACCGCAAGCGCGGTGAGCGCCTGGATGCGCAGGTGGAAAAACTGGGCATTATCCGTTGCCGGGAGCAGGTTGCCAACCTTTGGGCGGCAAGCTGGGGGGCACAAGCGGCAAGAAAAAGCGGCATCGCACCCGCCCGTCGCTTGCTTGCGGCTGGCAACTCGCAGCTTGCAGCTCAATACAGGTCTACCGGGTCGACATCCAGCGACCAGCGCACCTGGCGCCCGCTCGGCAACTGTTCCAACACTAGCAACCAGGCGCTGATCAGTCGATGCAACGGCGCCCGGGTATTGGCCTGTATCAACAATTGTGCGCGGAATCGTCCGGCGCGGCGCTCCATGGGCGCCGGTACCGGGCCCAGCAGTTCGATGCCAGGCAGGCGCTGTTCGGCCACCAGGCGCTCGGCGGCGGCACAGGCTTCGTCGAGGAAACCTTCGGCCTGCCCCGGCTTGTGTGCTTCGGCACGCAGCAAGGCCAGATGCGAGTAGGGTGGCAGCCCGGCGGCTCGGCGTTCGTCCAGGGCCTGTTCGGCGAAGGCGAAGTAGCCTTGCTCGGTTAGCTGGACCAGCAGTGGGTGGTCGGCCAGGTGGGTCTGGATGATGACCTTGCCGGGCTCTTCGGCCCGCCCGGCCCGCCCGGCCACCTGTACGATAAGTTGTGCCATGCGCTCGCTGGCGCGGAAGTCACCGGAAAACAGCCCACCATCGGCATCAAGGATGGCCACCAGGGTCACCCGCGGGAAGTGGTGGCCCTTGGCGAGCATCTGGGTGCCGACGAGGATGCTCGGCTGGCCGCGCTGGATGGTGCTGAACAGGTTGTGCATGGCGTCCTTGCGCGCCGTGCTGTCGCGGTCCACGCGCAGGATCGGGTAATCCGGGAACAGCACCTTCAGGCGCTCTTCGGCGCGCTCGGTACCGGCACCGACCGGGCGCAGGTCGACGTGGTTGCATTGCGGGCACTGTTGCGGCAGGCGTTCGTCATAGCCACAGTGGTGGCAGCGCAGCACGCCGGAGCGCTGGTGCACGGTCATGCGCGCATCGCAGCGTGGGCATTCGGACAGCCAGCCGCAATCGTGGCACAGCAAGGTTGGGGCAAAGCCGCGGCGGTTGAGGAACACCAGCACTTGTTGGCCAGCCTCCAGGGTCTGTCGGATAGCCTGCTGCAGCGGGCCACTGATGCCGCTGTCCAGTGGCAGGCTCTTCACATCAAGGCGCAGCATGCGCGGGGGGCGTGCCCCCCCGGCGCGTTGGTTCATGCGCAGCAGGCGGTAGCGGCCGGTCAGGGCGTTATGCAGGGTTTCCAGCGAGGGTGTGGCGGAGCCGAGCAGGATCGGGATGTTCTCCTGGTGAGCGCGGACCAGCGCCAGGTCGCGGGCGTGGTACCGCAGGCCTTCCTGCTGTTTATAGGAGCCGTCGTGCTCTTCGTCGATGATGATCAGGCCGGGGTTTTTCATCGGCGTGAACAATGCCGAGCGGGTGCCGATGATGATATCGGCCTCGCCGTCCCGTGCCGCCAGCCAGGCATCCAGGCGTTCGCGGTCGTTCACCGCAGAGTGCAGCAGGGCAATGCGCGCGTTGAAGCGTTGCTCGAAGCGGGCCAGGGTTTGCGGGCCGAGGTTGATCTCCGGGATCAGCACCAGCGCCTGCTTGCCGGCTTCCAGGGTTTCGCGGATCAGTTGCAGGTAGACCTCGGTCTTGCCACTGCCGGTGACGCCGGCCAGCAAGAACGCGCCGAAACCGCCAAAGCCCTCGCACACGGCGTCGAAGGCTTCGCGTTGCTCTTCGTTGAGCGGCAGTTCCGGCTGTGCCAGCCAGTGCTCATGGCGTAGTGCCGGCAAGTGGCGGCGCGTCTCGATATGCACCAGATCCTTGGCCAGCAGCAGGTCGAGGCTGTCCTTGTTCAGGTTGAGTTTGGCCAGCAGGCTGTGGGCCACGCCGTGCGGGTGCTGGGCCAGGGTCTTGAGGGCGTCGCGCTGGCGCGGCGCGCGGGCGATGCGCGGGTCTTCCAGGCGGGCGCCAGGGGCTATGTGCCAGAAGCGTTCCTGGCGCATCTCGGCGGCTTCGCCCTGGCGCAGTAGCGTGGGCAGCGCCCAGCTCAGGGTATCGCCCAGGCTGTGCTGGTAGTACTGGGCGGTCCACAGGCACAGCTTGAACAGCGACGCGGGGATGGGGGACACCGGGTCGAGCAGGGCGCTGGCAGGCTTCAGTTTGTCGGCGGGCACTTCGCTCTGCGTGCACACCTCTATCAGCACGCCGATCATTTCGCGGCGGCCAAAGGGCACGCGGATGCGCATGCCAGGGGTCAAGGTCAGGCGCGCCATGCTCGCCGGCGCCTTGTAGTCGAACAGGCGCCGCAGCGGAGAGGGCAGGGCAAGGCGCAGGATGACGTCGGACACGCGGAAAGTCTCGGAGGGCGTTACAAGGACTGGCGAGCCTAGCAGACGACGGTCGGTGCAAGCGACATCTTGCGCTGACGGTGTGCTCTGGTATTATTCGCCGCCTAATTACGTGCGGTATTCAACAATTGGTGTTGGGTGGCGGCACGCAGCTCGAGGAAGTGACCATGAAAGAAGGTATCCACCCGAACTACGAAGTAGTTGCAGTCACCTGCAGCTGCGGTAACAAGTTCGAAACTCGTTCGACCCTGGGCAACGTCCTGTCGATCGACGTTTGCAACCTGTGCCACCCGTTCTACACCGGTAAGCAGAAAGTTCTGGACACCGGTGGTCGCGTACAGAAGTTCGCCGATCGCTTCGGCATGTTCGGTGCCAAGAAGTAATCATGCGCATGGCGAATCCTTCGGGTTTCGCATTGTTGCTGAAGAAGGCGTCCCTTGTGGGCGCCTTTTTTGTGGGCGTTATCTGGCATTTCCCGGTCCTGGCGTTCTGCCCACTGCCGGACAAGCCCCAATGGGTAGCGGTACGACAGGTGGTTGATGGCGACACCTTGCGTCTGGTCGATGGCCGCAGTGTGCGGCTGATCGGTATCAATGCCCCGGAAATAGGCCGCAAGGGGCGTACCAGTGAGCCCTATGCCGAAGCTGCCAGGCGGCGATTGCAGGCCTTGGTCAAGGCCAATGACGATCGCGTCGGGCTGGTGCCTGGTGTTGAAGGTAAAGACAAGTACGGTCGCACACTGGCGCACATCTACAGCCGCAATGGCGACAATCTGGAAGCACAATTGCTTAGCGAGGGCTTGGGCTACCGCGTGGCCATTGCCCCTAATGTACGTCTCAGCGGTTGCCAGCAGCTTGCCGAACAAGGTGCGCGCCAGGCTGGCGTTGGCCTGTGGCGGCATTCGCCCGTAGTGGCTGCAGGCAATGTCGGGCAGTCAGGTTTCGCTGTTGTGCGTGGTCGTATCGAAGGCATCGAGCGAAATCGTGGTGGGGTCTGGCTTACCCTGGGCAGTACCCTGGTGCTGCAGGTTCCCGCTCGTCTGCAGCGCAACTTCCCCGCCAGCTTCTTCGATAACCTCAAGGGACGCCAGGTCGAAGCGCGCGGCTGGGTGCTGGATCGTTCCCGCAGGGGTGGCCTCAAGCCCGGGCAGCGACGCTGGGTGTTGCCATTGACCGATCCGAGCATGTTGGAGCGCATTTCAGGTTAAAAGATGTAGACATTTCGCTACTGGATTGTACACACTGTTGGTCGTATGCCCCGTGGGTTGTAGCGTAAAGTCGTAGGCTAAAGGCCTTGACACAAGTGACCGGCCAGTCTTGTGGCTCCCCGGCTCTTTGCGTATCCTCGGCGGTCCGTCAGAACAGTAAATAGCGGAATGCCCACCATGTCAGACCTGAAAACCGCCGCTCTCGAATATCACGCTCAACCTCGTCCGGGGAAACTGAGCGTTGAACTCTCCAAGCCCACTGCCACCGCCCGTGACCTCGCCCTGGCCTACAGCCCAGGTGTTGCAGAGCCGGTGCGCGAAATTGGCCGTGATCCAGAGCTGGCTTACAAATACACCGGCAAAGGCAACCTGGTTGCGGTGATTTCCGATGGCACTGCCATCCTCGGTCTGGGTGACCTCGGCCCACTGGCTTCCAAGCCGGTCATGGAAGGCAAGGGTGTTCTGTTCAAGCGTTTCGCCGGTATCGATGTGTTCGACATCGAAGTCGAATCGGAAAGCCCGCAAGCGTTCATCGACACCGTTCGCCGCATTTCGATCACCTTCGGTGGCATCAACCTTGAAGACATCAAGGCACCTGAGTGCTTTGAAATCGAACGTACCCTGATCGAACAGTGCGACATCCCGGTGTTCCACGATGACCAGCACGGTACTGCCATCGTGACTGCCGCTGGCATGATCAACGCCCTGGAAATCGCCGGCAAGAAACTGGAAGAAGCCAAGATCGTCTGCCTGGGCGCCGGCGCTGCTGCCATTTCCTGCATGAAGCTGCTGGTAAGCATGGGTGCGAAGGTCGAGAACATCTTCATGATCGACCGTAGTGGCGTGATCCACGCTGGCCGTGACGACCTGAACCAGTACAAGGCGCAGTTCGCCCACGCGACCGACAAGCGCACCCTGGCCGACGCCCTTGACGGTGCCGACGTGTTCGTAGGTCTGTCTGGCCCGAACCTGCTGAGCCCGGAAGGCCTGAAGTCGATGGCTGCCAACCCGATCGTGTTCGCCTGCTCGAACCCGGACCCGGAAATCTCGCCAGAGCTGGCGCATGCCACTCGCAACGACGTTATCATGGCTACCGGTCGCTCCGACTACCCGAACCAGGTCAACAACGTACTGGGCTTCCCGTTCATCTTCCGTGGTGCTCTGGACGTTCGCGCCAAGCGTATCAACGAAGAAATGAAGATCGCTGCCGCTATCGCCCTGAAAGACCTGGCCAAGCTGCCAGTGCCGAAGGAAGTTTGCGAAGCCTATGGCGTTGAAGGCCTGGAGTTCGGTCGTGAGTACATCATTCCGAAGCCGCTGGATGCACGCTTGATCACCGTCGTTTCCGATGCTGTGGCCAAGGCTGCCATTGAATCCGGCGTGGCTACCCTGCCTTATCCGAAGCATTACCCGCTGACCAGCGTGGATGAAGTGTTCAACGGCTGATTGCCGCGACACTAAAAAGCCCCGGCTCACATGAGCCGGGGCTTTTTATTGGGGCTTGGGAATGTGTCAGGGCTGCAGGGTGTTCGTCAGGGCACTTATGGCGCCTATCAGATCGAGCGCCGCCCGCGCGGCGCTCGATTCACGCGCCCACGCAAAACCTGAGTCAGGCGCCCTGCCTTAGAACAGATCCATCGGCGTCGCTTCATCGGCTGGAAGCGGGCTGCCCGGTGCCACGCCATTGCCCAGTTCGTCCACCGACGGCGGCGAGTCTTCGGCTTTGAACAGCTCGAAGTAGGCATTCGGTGTGCTCGGCGATGCGGCTCGACCGCTGACCGGGTCGACGCGCAAGCTGAGAATGCCTTCCGGTTCTGCCGGGGCATGCGCAGGCTTGTCCTTGAGCGCCGCGCCCATGAAGTTCATCCAGATCGGCAGGGCCGCAGTCCCGCCATATTCGCGGCGGCCGAGGGTTTCCGGTTGGTCGAAGCCGACCCAAACGGTAGTCACGTAATCGGCGTTGTAACCGGAGAACCAGGCGTCCTTGGATTCGTTGGTCGTACCCGTCTTGCCCGCCAGGTCGGTGCGGCCCAAGGCCAGCGCCCGGCGGCCGGTGCCGCGCTTGATCACGTCCTGCAGCATGCTGGTGAGGATGTAGGTGGTACGCCCATCGATGATCTGTTCGGCCACTGCCGGCGCTTGCGATGCCGCGGCCACCTGGCTGAAGGCAGAAGGTGCCTCGCCTGGCATGGCCGCAGTGCTGATTGGCTGCTCGGGTGCGGCCAGGCCCGCCTGGTCTTCGGCACCTTGCGGTACGCGGGCCGGGTTGGCGGTGAACAGTGTCTCGCCGCTGCGGCTCTCGATGCGCTCGATCAGGTACGGGGTGATCTTGTACCCACCGTTGGCAAAGGTGCTCCAGCCGGTGGCGATTTCCATCGGGGTCAGGGTGGCGGTGCCCAGGGCCAGCGACAGGTTGCGCGGCAGGTCCTGTTTGTTGAAGCCGAACTTGGCGATGTAGTCGATGGTGCGGTCCACGCCCATGGCTTGCAGCAGGCGGATCGACACCAGGTTACGTGACTTGTACAGCGCCTCACGCATGCGGATAGGGCCGAGGAAGGTGTTGGTATCGTTCTTCGGTCGCCACACTTTATCCACCGACTCGTCAACGAACACGATCGGCGCATCGTTGACCAGGCTGGAAGCGGTGTAGCCGCTGTCCAGCGCGGCGCTGTAGATGAATGGTTTGAAACTTGAGCCCGGTTGGCGCTTGGCCTGCACGGCGCGGTTGTAGTTGCTCTGCTCGAACGAGAAACCGCCGACCAGGGCGCGGATGGCGCCGCTGTTCGGGTCAAGGGTGACCAGGGCGCTCTGCGCAACGGGCACCTGGCTGAACTTCAATGTGCCATCGTCAAGGCGTTGCAGGCGCACCAGGTCACCGACCTGGGCCACGTCGGCCGGCGATTGCGGTGAACGGCCCTGGGCGTTGTTGTTGATGAACGGGCGCGCCCATTTCATGGTGTCCCAGGCAACCTGCGCCTCTTGGCCGTCACGGGTCAGCACCTTGAGGCCGGTGTGTTCCACCTGGGTGACAATGGCTGGTTCCAGGCCGCCAAGGGTGCGTTGCTTGCCCAGCTCCTGCAGCCACGCTGCCTGGGTGCGGCCCGGGAAGCGTGCTTCAGGGCCACGGTAGCCGTGGCGCTCATCGTAATCGGAGAGGCCCTTGAGGACGGCCTTGTTGGCCATTTCCTGCATGTCGCTAGGCACGGTGGTCGTGACGCGGAAGCCTTCGGTGTAGGCGTCGCTGCCGTAGCGGCCGACCATTTCCGCGCGGGCCATTTCGGCGATGTACGGGGCATTCACCTCAGGCGTCGGCACGTGATAGCTGGCGTTGAGCGGCTCGGCCAGGGCGGCCTCGTAGCTGGCCTGGTCGATCTTGCCCAGCTTGTACATGCGCCCGAGGATCCAGTCGCGGCGCTCTTTGGCGCGCACCGGGTTGGCCAGCGGGTTGAAGCGCGACGGTGCCTTGGGCAGGCCGGCGATCATCGCCATCTGCGCCAGGCTCACGTCACGAATGGACTTGCCGTAGTACACCTGCGCAGCTGCATCGATACCGTAGGCGCGGTTGCCCAGGTAGATCTTGTTCACGTACAGCTCGAGGATTTCGTCCTTGGTCAGCTCACGCTCGATCTGCAGGGCCAGCAGGATTTCGTTGGTCTTGCGTGAGAAGCTGCGCTCACTGGTGAGGAAGAAGTTCTTCGCCACCTGCATGGTGATGGTGCTGCCGCCGGTCTGGATATGACCGGTTTTCACCAGCTGGGTTGCTGCGCGCATCAGGCTGCTGGGGTCGACACCGTAGTGGTTGAGGAAATTGTCGTCCTCGGCTGACAGCAGCGCCTGAATGAATTGTGGGGGAATTTCCGCGAAGCGGATCGGCGAGCGGCGCATTTCGCCGAATTCGGCAATCAGCTTGCCATCGCTGCTGTACACCCTGAGGGGGATCTGCAACTGGATGCTTCTGAGGGACTCGACCGAGGGCAGGCTGGGACTAAGATACAGAAACGCACCGCTCACACCGAGTACGAGCGCGCAGATGACTGCGACGGAAGACCACCAGAAGAACTTCAGCAGACGTATCAAGGCTTTTCGGTGTCCAGGTTGGGAGTGGATTGCACGCAGGTCCGGTGGACCAAAAAACGCTGGGCATTATAAGCATTTTTCGCCTTTCCGGGTGACCGGCCAGGCTACTCGTCGACTCGATGGGTAGCCCTGGCCCAGTGTTGCCGCGGGGTTGCGACAGGTGGCTGCGCTTGGCAGCTGTAACAGACAGCAAAGGAGTCGCGATGTTTGGACGCTTCGGCAAGGATGCCGGTTCACTCGTGGGGGTGGAAATTACGCCCGACGCCGTTCGGATCATGCAACTGCAGCAGCGCAATCGACGCTGCCGTGTGATGGGGTCGGCACAAGAGCTGTTTCAGGCGCCGCTGGCCGATGACTGGGCTCAGGCGCCTGGGGTGGTGGTGGCTGCGCTGCAGCGAGCTTACCGGCGCAGCGGCCTCAGGCAACGCCGGGTAGCGCTGGCATTGCCGGCCAGTCAGGTTATCTGCAAGTTGTGCCATCTGCCGGTGGAGCAGAGCGGGGCGCAGTTGGAGGCACAGCTGCTTGCCGATGCAGAGCGGCTGTTTCCGTTTCCGCTGGAAGACCTGGCCTTGGATTTTCAGGTCATGGGGGCTTCCCATGACCAGCCAGGTTGCTCCGAGGTAATGGTTGCAGCCTGTCGGCAAAGTGCGCTGGCGTCACTCGAAGCCGTCGTCGAGGAGGCAGGCTTGCAGTTGGAAGCCGTCGAGGTCGACAACATTGCCTTGTGCCGCATGTTGCCACAGGGTGGCCTTGAGGGAGCAGCACTGCTGCGTGTCGAAAACCGCAGCGTAACCCTTCATGACTGGCAGCCGGGCAGGGCGTACCAGCGCTGTGAGCTGCAAACGACTGGCCCGGACATGAACGGGCAATGGCCAGAGCGCCTCCAGGCTTTACTGGTCGGGCAGAGCCTGCCTGCGGGGTTGTGGGTTGCCAGCAGCTCATCGATCAATCCGGGTTGGCTACAAGCCTTGGGCAGCCGGCTGAATGTGCCGTGCACCTACCTGCCTGGGCTGGCAGGGCTGGAAGATGTTGATGGGGCGATGCTCCTGGCCTGCGCCTTGGCCTTGGGAGGGCTGCGCCCATGATGCGGCTGAACCTTCTGCCCTGGCGCGAACGGCAGCGTCAGGCGGCGCTGCGGCGCTTTCGAGGCCAGTTGATTGCTGGCGCACTCCTGGCTTTGTGCGCCGTGATGCTGGTCGATCAGCTGGCCCGCCAACGCGGGCAGCAGCAGGTGCTGGCCAATACCCAGCGCCAAGCGACCCTTGATATACAGGATGAGCAGTTGCAGCCGCTGGCCGAAGTGCGTGCACAGCATGAAGCGCTACTTGCCCGTGTGGTGGCCCTGGAGGGCCTGCGCGCCCATCAGGGTGTATTGGCCGGTGTCTTCGCCGACCTTGAAGGGGCGTTGCCTGAAGGTGTGCAGCTAGTCGGCCTGAGCCTTGATAGTGGTCGCCTGCAGGTGACAGGGTTGGCTGCGTCCGGTGCTGTGGTGGCGCAGTTCATGCGCGACTTGAACCGCTCGAACGTTTTGCTCGATCTGGAGCTCAAGCGCATCAAGAGCCTGCCGGACGGCGATGAGTTTCTGCTCACCGCTCGCGTTGCGGCGTTCTGGTCGTGAGTCCAGCGCAGATGCTCGCTTGGCTGGCGGTGGTCGAGGGCTCAGGCCGCTTCCGACGGCTGGCGCCAGTGCTGATCGCTGTTGTGTTGTTCAGCCTGGGCTGCGCGATGCGCCTGCCTGCCCTGTTACAGCAGCAGGCGCGGGAGGATGCCAGGCATGTCGATTTGAACCAGCTGCAGGCAGCCAATGCAGCGCAGTTGGCCGAACTGGAGCGGCTGAAGGCTTTAGTGGTGATTGCCGAACAGCGGTTGCAAGAGGCGCACTGGTATCTGGCCGCCGGGGAGAGCATGAGCGACCTGCTTGAACGGCTGGCAGTGTCGGGGCATGCACATGGCTTGCTTGTCGAACGCCTCGATGTAGAGGCAGGTGAGCAACAGGCCGGATTCAGCAAGGTACCGCTGGTGGTGCAAGTGGTGGGGCGTTATCCGGCCTTGCGGCTGTGGCTGGACGACTGGTTAGGGCAGGCACGGATTCTGCGCAGCGGTGACATGAGCCTGGCAACCGTTGATCGCCAGCCTGGACTGTTGCGCCTGCAGTTGCGGGTTGATGCCTATCACGCGGCTTCGCCCGTGAAGGCACCTGCAATGCTGGCGTACCTGCCGGCAAGGGCCGCAATGGCTGCGCCTGAAGTGGACCCGTTTGCGCCCGCTGCGGCGCGAGTGGCCAGCGCCGGGCTGGTCGGCGTGCCGTTGGCGCAGCTGGAAATGGTCGGCAGCCTGGCGCGCGGGGCGGCACGCGAGGCACTGCTGATGGCGGCTGGCAAGCTCTATCGCGTACGCCCGGGCGACCGGGTAGGGCGTGATCAGGGGGTAGTGATGCATATAGACCAACGTCAGGTCGAAGTGCGTGAGCGGCTGTTCATGGCGGGGGTATGGCACGAGCGCACGGCGTTCATCACCCTCACCAAGCGCCTGGGCAAGGAGGCCTCGGACCCGAATGAAAATGTGGATGAAATACCTGTTGGCGACCCTGCTGTCGATCCCGCTGGCTTCGGCGACGCCTTACCAGGGTGAACCCCTGTCGCTGAACTTCCAGGATGTTGAGGTGCGTGCGGTGCTGCAGGTGCTGGCTGACTACGCTGGCGTCAACCTGGTCGCCAGTGACGCAGTACAAGGCAGTGTCACTTTGCGTTTGCAGGACGTGCCGTGGGATCAGGCGCTTGACCTGGTGCTGCGCAGCAAGGGCCTGTCCCGGCGCCAGGAGGGCAATGTGCTGTTGGTGGCACCTGCAGCCGAGTTTGCCGCGCAATCAGCAGGCGCCCGGGTGAGTCAGGCGCTGGATGCGCACCTGCAGCCATTACGTCGGGAGCTGCTGCCCATTCACCACGCCAAGGCCGCCGATCTGGCGCAGTTGCTGCTGGCAGGCCTGGAGGGTGACGGCATCCCTCCGGCTAGCTTGAGTGTCGATGAGCGCACCAACACGTTGGTGGTGCATCTGCCCGCTGACCGCCTGGCCGAGATGCGCCAGCTGGTGGCGCAGTTGGATGTGCCGGTGCGCCAGGTAGCGATCGAGGCGCGTATCGTCGAGGCCAACGTCGATTATGAGAAAAGCCTGGGGGTACGCTGGGGGGGGCCGCTGTACGGCGAGAAACTGCGGCCCGGCAAGGAGCTGTTCGTCGACCTCGGTCTGGAGCGTGCCGGCAGCAGTATCGGCCTGGGTTTGTTGCGCGGTGACGTGCTGCTGGACCTGGAGCTCAGTGCCATGGAAAAAAGCGGCAACGGCGAAATCATTTCGCAGCCCAAGGTGGTCACGGCTGACAAGGAAACGGCGAGGATCCTCAAGGGTACCGAGGTGCCTTACCAGGAAACGAGCCAAAGCGGCGCTACCTCGGTATCGTTTCGCGAAGCCTCGCTGTCGCTGGAAGTAACGCCACAGATCACCCCGGACAACAAGGTGATCATGACCGTCAGGGTGACCAAGGACGAGCCGGATTACGTCAATGCCTTGAACAACGTACCGCCGATCCGCAAGAACGAGGTCAATGCCAAGGTTCGTGTGGCTGACGGCGAAACGATCGTGATCGGTGGCGTCTACTCGACTTCGCAAAACAATGTGGTCGACAAGGTGCCATTTTTCGGCGATCTGCCGTATGTTGGGCGGCTGTTTCGACGCGATGCATTACAAGAGAAAAAATCCGAGCTGCTGGTCTTCCTGACTCCGCGTATCATGAGTGACCAGGCGATTGCTGTGAGTCGTTGATTCTGTGCGAAATTTGATACTTGTGGGGCCCATGGGCGCTGGTAAAAGCACCATCGGACGCCTGTTGGCCAAAGAGCTGCGCCTGCTGTTCAAGGATTCCGACAAGGAAATCGAACTGCGATGCGGCGCGAACATCCCGTGGATATTCGACAAGGAAGGCGAGCCGGGTTTCCGTGATCGCGAGCAAGCGATGATTGCCGAGTTGTGCGCGCTCGACGGTGTGGTGCTGGCCACCGGCGGTGGCGCGGTGATGCGCGAAGCCAACCGGCAGGCGCTGCATCAGGGTGGCCGGGTGATCTACCTGCATGCTTCGGTCGAGCAGCAAGTCGGCCGCACCGCGCGCGACCGCAATCGCCCGCTGCTGCGCACGGCCAATCCCGAGGCGACCTTGCGCACCTTGCTGGAAACCCGCGACCCGCTCTACCGCGAGATCGCCGACCTGGTGGTTGAAACCGACGAGCGGCCACCACGCATGGTGGTGATCGATATTCTCGAGCGCTTGCAGCAGTTGCCGCCCCGTTAACCCGGGACTATTCTCGGCCTCCAGCGCCGAGGCGAGGCTCAACGTTACCGCGCAGGTCGCCGGATGGCGCCGCGCCCAAGTACATTGTGGGGATACATGCAGACACTAAAGGTCGACCTGGGCGAGCGTAGCTACCCGATCTACATTGGCGAAGGCCTGCTGGACCAGCCTGAGCTGCTGGCGCCGCACATTGCGGGTCGGCAGGTTGCCATCGTTTCCAACGAGACCGTCGCGCCGCTGTATCTCGAACGCCTGAGCAAGGCCCTTGGTGCCTACTCGGTACTGCCCGTTGTGTTGCCCGATGGTGAAGCCCACAAGAACTGGGAAACATTGCAGCTGATCTTCGATGGCCTGCTGACAGCTCGGCATGATCGTCGTACTACTGTGGTCGCTCTGGGTGGTGGCGTGATTGGTGACATGGCTGGTTTCGCAGCCGCCTGCTACCAGCGCGGTGTCGATTTCATCCAGGTGCCGACTACCCTGTTGTCCCAGGTCGACTCTTCCGTAGGTGGCAAGACCGGCATCAATCATCCGCTGGGCAAGAACATGGTCGGTGCGTTCTATCAGCCCAAGGCGGTGCTGATCGATACCACCAGCCTCAAGACCCTGCCAGCGCGCGAGCTGTCTGCAGGTCTGGCCGAAGTGATCAAGTACGGCCTGATTTGCGACAAGCCGTTCCTCGCCTGGCTCGAAGACAATATGCAGGCACTGCGTGCCCTCGATTCGGCAGCCCTGACCGAGGCCATCCGCCGCTCCTGCGCGGCCAAGGCCGCAGTGGTGGGTGCCGACGAGCGCGAGTCCGGCCTACGGGCCACGCTGAACCTGGGGCATACCTTCGGGCATGCTATCGAAACCCATATGGGCTATGGCGTGTGGCTGCACGGCGAAGCCGTCGCGGCGGGCACAGTGATGGCCCTGGAAATGTCCATGCGCCTTGGCTGGATCGACCAGGCTGAGCGCGATCGTGGAATCCGCCTGTTGCAGGACGCAGGTTTGCCGGTGGTGCCACCACAGGAAATGACCCCGGCGCATTTCATGGAGCACATGGCGGTCGACAAGAAGGTGCTCGACGGTCGTTTGCGTCTGGTGCTGCTGCGCCAGATGGGCGAGGCCGTGGTGACCGACGACTATTCGAAAGAGATTCTCCAGGCCACGCTGTCGGCGGACTACCGCGCGATCGTGGCCCAGCTTTGAGGTTGTGACAGCGCAATGACAAGTTTGCATGCCGATGAGGCCTTTCTCGACCATTACCAGTTGAGCCATGATCCATTCGCGCCCCGCGTACCTGGCTTCAAGTTCTTCCCGGCCCAGCGCAAGCCCGTGCTTGGCCAACTGCACCACCTGGCGCGCTATAGCCAGCTGATGCTGGTGGTCAGTGGCCCATTGGGCAGCGGCAAGTCGCTGCTGCGCCAGGCCCTGGTGGCCAGCACCAACAAGCAGGCTGTGCAAAGTGTGGTGGTGTCGGCCCGCAGCGCCAGCGATGCCTCCAGTATGCTCGCGCAGGTCGCGCAGGAGCTGGGTGTCGCCCAGCCCGAGGTGCAGGCGATCCTGTCGAAGGTGGTGCAGCTGGCACTGATCGGGCAGGAAGTGTATTTGCTGGTGGACGATGCGGAACAACTCGACGAGTCGGCACTCCAAGCGTTGCTGGAGTTGGCGGCGGGGGTTCCTGAAGGGCGTCCGCACGTGTTTCTGTTCGGTGAGCCATCGCTGATTGCCGGGCTGGATGAGCTCAATGTCGAGGAAGAACGTTTTCACATCATCGAGCTTGCGCCCTACAGTGAAGAAGAAACCCGCGAGTACCTGGAACAGCGCCTGGAAGGGGCTGGCCGGGGCATCGAGGTGTTCAGCCGTGAACAGATCGCCGATATCCATGAAAACTCCGACGGCTGGCCTGGCAACATCAATCAGGTCGCCCGTGACACTTTGATCGAAGCCATGATCGCCAGCCGCTCGACGGCCAAGCGACCAACCATGGGGTTCAAGATGCCTAAAAAACATGTGCTCGCGCTGTCCGCTGTGGTCGTGGTTGCCGTTGCGGCCGCGGTATTGATGCCCAAGAAAGGCGACAAGGCCCCTGC
The DNA here is from genome assembly GCF_045164175.1 of Pseudomonas sp. 10(2024). Classification (NCBI taxonomy): domain Bacteria; kingdom Pseudomonadati; phylum Pseudomonadota; class Gammaproteobacteria; order Pseudomonadales; family Pseudomonadaceae; genus Pseudomonas; species Pseudomonas sp. 10(2024). Next base: position 5,543,391 of record NZ_CP174006.1, on the reverse strand, counting down.
CGAAGCGCCGGCTGCCCAGGCCCAGTTGCCACTGGGCGACGGCAAGCAGGGTGCTGCCATCGAGTTCTCTGGCTCGTCCCAGCCAATGCCGCTGCCACTGGTTGGCCAGTCGCAGCCGGTGATGCGCGAGCCGCTGGCCCAAGCCGCAGGCATGGGCGAGGGTGAAGAGGGAGGCCCGGCTGTCGACACCGCGCTGCAGCCTGGCAACCCGCCACCCACCGTGACCACCATCGCTCCGCCACAAGGTGTGCCGGCTGGCCCGGCGCCTGCGCCTGCCCAGCCCGTGCAGTCGGTTGCGCCTGCGCCCAAGCCTGTTGCAACCCAGCCCGCCAAGCCGGTTGCGCCGGCCAAGCCAGCACCGGCGCCGACCCAGGTCGCCGTGGCCAAGCCGGCTGCCAAAGCTGCCGAAAAACCAGCCGCCGCTGGCGCTGGCAACAGTGGCTGGTATGCCGGACAGAAGCCGGGCAATTATGTGGTGCAGATCCTTGGTACCAGCTCCGAAGCGTCGGCCCAGGCTTACGTCAAGGCCCAGGGTGGCGACTATCGCTACTTCAAGAAAAACCTGCAGGGCAAGCCTCTGTACGTCGTGACTTACGGCAGTTTCGCCAACCGCGACGCAGCGGTTGCGGCAATCAAGAACTTGCCAGCGAAGGTCCAGGCTGGTAAACCTTGGCCACGTACCGTCGGCAGCGTCCAACAAGAGCTGGCCACGGCCCGCTGATACCTTCCGGGCGGCATCACCCCGCCGCCCAGTAGCTAAGCGAATTCTAGCTTTCGACTAGCCTGCTGCGCCCGAGCGCGGCAGGCTTTTCTGTCCCGGACTGCCGGCCACAAGCCCTTAGTTGCAGTCATGGCTGAAACGCTTCAGACTCGAGCCAAGCCGCTATCACGGCGCATGGCGCAAAAACATTCAAAATTGCGACATAAATTTTCAATGGCGAGACATGAAAATTTGTGGGCGTCGCTGTCGCTGTGCAACAATGGTTTTCCATGACCACCGCAAAAAAGCTGGCGTTTGATCGGCGTGGATGGTAAGTGGTTGTTAAAAAAGAGATTTACCTCCGTTGAGAGGTGAACCTGGTGAGAATGTGTCTATGAAAACAGGTCTGTACCATCCCGAAGAATTCAAGGACAACTGTGGTTTTGGCCTGATCGCCCATATGACGGGTGAGCCGAGCCACCACCTTCTGCAAACTGCCATGCAGGCGCTGACATGCATGACCCACCGCGGCGGCATCAATGCCGACGGCAAGACCGGTGACGGTTGCGGTCTGCTCATGCAGAAGCCCGATCAATTCCTGCGTGCCATGGCCCAGGAGCACTTCGCTGTCGAGCTGCCCAAGCAGTACGCCGTCGGCATGGTGTTCTTCAACCAGGACCCGGTCAAAGCCGAAGCTGCCCGCGCCAACATGGACCGCGAGATCCTCGCCGCTGGCCTGAAACTGGTCGGCTGGCGCAAGGTGCCGATCGACACCAGCGTCCTCGGCCGCCTGGCCCTGGAGCGCCTGCCGCAGATCGAGCAGGTGTTCATTGGCGGTGAAGGCCTGAGCGACCAGGAATTCGCCATCAAGCTGTTCAGTGCCCGTCGTCGTTCGTCGGTGGCCAACGCCCACGACGCCGACCACTACATCTGCAGCTTCTCGCACAAGACCATCATCTACAAAGGCCTGATGATGCCGCGCGATCTCGCGGCGTTTTATCCAGACTTGGGTGACGAGCGCCTGCAAACCGCGATCTGCGTGTTCCACCAGCGCTTCTCCACCAACACCCTGCCGAAATGGCCGCTGGCGCAGCCGTTCCGCTTCCTCGCCCACAACGGCGAGATCAACACCATCACCGGCAACCGCAACTGGGCCGTGGCTCGTCGCACCAAGTTCGCCAATGACCAGATCCCGGACCTCGAAGAGCTCGGCCCGCTGGTCAACCGCGTCGGTTCCGACTCTTCCAGCATGGACAACATGCTGGAACTGATGGTCACCGGTGGCATCGACCTGTTCCGCGGCGTGCGCATGCTGGTACCGCCAGCGTGGCAGAACGTCGAGACCATGGACGCCGACCTGCGCGCCTTCTACGAATACAACTCCATGCACATGGAGCCGTGGGATGGCCCGGCCGGTATCGTCATGACCGAAGGCCGCCACGCGGTGTGCCTGCTCGACCGTAACGGTCTGCGCCCGGCGCGCTGGGTGACCACCACCAATGGTTACATCACCATCGCCTCGGAAATCGGCGTATGGGGCTATCAGCCTGAGGAAGTGCTGGCCAAGGGCCGTGTCGGCCCGGGCCAGATCCTTGCCGTGGACACCGAAACCGGCCAGATCCTCGACACCGACGCCATCGACAACCGCCTGAAGTCGCGGCACCCGTACAAGCGCTGGCTGCGTCAGCACGCCACCCGCATCCAGGCGACGCTGACCGACGACCAAGGTGTGGCCAGCTACGACGCTGACCAGCTCAAGCAATACATGAAGATGTTCCAGGTCACCTTCGAAGAGCGTGACCAGGTACTGCGCCCGTTGGGTGAGCAGGGCCAGGAAGCCGTTGGCTCGATGGGTGACGACACGCCGATGGCCGTGCTGTCGCAGCGCGTGCGCTCGCCGTACGACTTCTTCCGCCAGCAGTTCGCTCAGGTAACCAACCCGCCGATCGACCCGCTGCGCGAAGCGATCGTGATGTCGCTGGAAATCTGCCTGGGTGCCGAGCGCAACATCTTCCAGGAGTCCCCGGAGCACGCTTCGCGGGTAATCCTCAGCTCGCCGGTCATCTCGCCCGCCAAGTGGCGTTCGCTGATGAACCTGGAGCGCGAAGGCTTCGACCGCCAGCTGATCGACCTCAACTATGAGCAGGGCGTCGGCCTGGAAGCGGCCATCCGCAACATTGCCGACCAGGCCGAAGAAGCTGTGCGTGGCGGCAAGACCCAGCTGGTGCTGAGCGACCGTTATATCGCCCCGGGCAAGCTGCCGGTGCACGCTTCGCTGGCCGTTGGTGCAGTGCACCACCGCCTGACCGAACAGGGCCTGCGTTGCGACAGCAACATCCTGGTGGAAACCGCTACCGCCCGTGATCCGCATCACTTCGCCGTGCTGCTGGGCTTCGGTGCCTCGGCCGTTTACCCGTACCTGGCGTATGAAGTTCTGGCTGACCTGATCCGTACCGGCGAAGTGCTGGGCGACCTGGACGAAGTGTTCAAGTACTACCGCAAAGGTATCTCCAAGGGCCTGCTGAAGATCCTGTCCAAGATGGGTATCTCCACCATCGCCTCATACCGCGGTGCACAGCTGTTCGAAGCCATTGGCCTGGCCGAGGAAGTGGTAGGCCTGAGCTTCAAGGGCGTGTCCAGCCGCATCAAGGGTGCGCGCTTCGAAGACCTGGAAAACGACCAGAAGCTGCTGGCGGCCGAAGCCTGGAGCGCGCGCAAGCCGATCCAGCAAGGTGGCCTGCTGAAGTTCGTCCACGGTGGCGAATACCACGCCTACAACCCGGACGTGGTCAACACCCTGCAAGCGGCTGTGCAGCAGGGCGACTACGCCAAGTTCAAGGAATACACCACGCTGGTGGACCAGCGCCCGGTGTCGATGATTCGTGACTTGCTCAAGGTGAAAGTGGTCGACCAGCCGCTGGCGCTGGAGCAGATCGAGCCGCTGGAGGCGATTCTCAAGCGTTTCGACTCGGCGGGTATCTCGCTGGGTGCACTGTCGCCGGAAGCCCACGAAGCGCTGGCCGAGGCCATGAACCGCCTGGGCGCACGCTCCAACTCGGGTGAAGGCGGCGAAGACCCGTCGCGCTATGGCACCATCAAGAGCTCGAAGATCAAGCAGGTGGCCACCGGCCGTTTTGGTGTGACCCCGGAGTATCTGGTCAACGCCGAAGTGCTGCAGATCAAGGTTGCCCAGGGCGCCAAGCCGGGTGAGGGCGGCCAGTTGCCGGGCGGAAAGGTCAACGGCCTGATCGCCAAGCTGCGTTATGCGGTACCGGGCGTGACCCTGATCTCGCCACCGCCACACCATGACATCTACTCGATCGAAGATCTGGCCCAGCTGATCTACGACCTCAAGCAGGTCAACCCGCAGGCGCTGGTATCGGTCAAGCTGGTAGCCGAAGCGGGCGTGGGCACCATCGCCGCAGGTGTGGCCAAGGCCTATGCCGACCTGATCACCATCTCCGGTTACGACGGTGGTACCGGTGCTTCGCCGCTGACCTCGATCAAATACGCCGGCGCCCCTTGGGAGCTTGGCCTTGCGGAAACCCACCAGACCCTGCGCGGCAATGACCTGCGTGGCAAGGTACGGGTGCAGACCGACGGCGGCCTGAAAACCGGCCTGGACGTTATCAAGGCGGCCATCCTCGGCGCCGAAAGCTTCGGCTTTGGTACCGCGCCAATGATTGCCCTGGGCTGCAAGTACCTGCGCATCTGCCACCTGAACAACTGCGCCACCGGCGTGGCCACCCAGAACGACAAGCTGCGCAAGGACCACTACATCGGCACCGTCGACATGGTGATCAACTTCTTCACCTTTGTCGCCGAAGAAACCCGCGAGTGGTTGGCCAAGCTGGGCGTGCGCAGCCTTGGCGAGCTGATCGGCCGTACCGACCTGCTCGAAGTGCTGCCAGGTGACACCGAACGCCAGCAGTACCTGGACCTGTCGCCGCTGCTGGGCAGCTCGCACATTCCGGCGGACAAACCGCAGTTCTGCGAAGTCGACAAGAACCCGCCGTTCGACCTGGGCGAGTTGGCCGAGAAGATGGTTGATATGGCCATGCCGGCCATCCGCGACCAGGCGGGTGGCGAGTTCAGCCTCGACATCTGCAACTGCGACCGCTCCATTGGTGCGCGTGTGTCGGGCGAAATCGCCCGTCTGCACGGCAACCAGGGCATGGCCGCGGCGCCGATCACTTTCCGCTTCAAGGGCACTGCGGGCCAGAGCTTTGGCGTGTGGAACGCTGGTGGCCTGAACCTGCACCTGGAAGGCGACGCCAACGATTACGTCGGCAAAGGCATGACCGGTGGCAAGGTCACCATCGTGCCGCCAGCCGGCAGCCCGTTCGAAACCCAGCACAGCGCCATCGTCGGCAACACCTGCCTGTACGGTGCCACTGGCGGCAAGTTGTTTGCCGCAGGTACTGCGGGCGAGCGCTTCGCTGTACGTAACTCCGGCGCCCATGCTGTTGTCGAGGGCACTGGCGATCACTGCTGTGAATACATGACCGGCGGCTTTGTCTGCGTTCTGGGCAAGACCGGTTACAACTTCGGTTCTGGCATGACTGGCGGCTTTGCCTACGTGCTCGACATGGACAATAGCTTCGTCGACAAGCTCAACCACGAGCTGGTGGAAATCCAGCGTATCAGTGGCGAAGCGATGGAGGCCTACCGTAGCCACCTGGCGCGTGTCCTTGCCGAGTATGTGGATGAGACCGGCAGCGAGTGGGGGCGTGAGCTCTCGGAGAACCTGGACGACTACGTGCGGCGCTTCTGGCTGGTCAAGCCGAAGGCAGCCAACCTGAAGCAGCTGTTGTCCAGCACCCGTGCCAACCCGCAGTAAAAACAGCTGCAAGTGGCAAGCCTCAAGCTGCACGTAATGGCAGTGAGAGGTTTGCCCGGCTTAAGTGATCGTCTTGCGGCTTGCAGCGTGTAGCTTGCAGCTGCTGTAAAGAGGTTTTGAAAAATGGCTGAACGTCTGAACAACGACTTCCAGTTCATCGAAGTGGGCCGAAAGGACCCGAAAAAAAAGCTGCTGCGCCAGCGCAAGAAGGAGTTCGTGGAAATCTACGAACCGTTCAAGCCGCAGCAGTCCGTGGAGCAGGCGCACCGCTGCCTGGGCTGCGGTAACCCGTATTGCGAGTGGAAGTGCCCGGTACACAACTTCATCCCCAACTGGTTGAAGCTGGTCTCCGAAGGCAACATCCTGGCCGCGGCGGAACTGTCGCACCAGACCAACACCCTGCCGGAAGTATGCGGCCGTGTTTGCCCGCAAGACCGCCTGTGCGAGGGTGCCTGCACCCTGAACGACGGTTTCGGCGCGGTGACCATCGGCTCGGTGGAGAAGTACATCACCGACACCGCCTTCGCCATGGGCTGGCGCCCGGACATGTCCAAGGTCAAGCCAACCGGCAAGCGCGTTGCCATCATCGGCGCCGGCCCGGCGGGCCTGGGCTGCGCCGACGTGCTGGTGCGCGCCGGGGTAACCCCGGTGGTGTTCGACAAAAACCCTGAGATCGGTGGCCTGCTGACCTTCGGTATCCCCGAGTTCAAGCTGGAAAAGACCGTGCTCAGCAACCGCCGTGAAGTGTTCACCGGCATGGGCATCGAGTTCCGCCTGAACACCGAGGTGGGCAAGGACGTGACCATGGAACAGCTGCTCGCCGAGTACGACGCGGTGTTCATGGGCATGGGTACCTACACTTACATGAAGGGCGGCTTCCCGGGTGAAGACCTGCCGGGCGTGCATGACGCACTGGACTTCCTGATCGCCAACGTCAACCGCAACCTGGGCTTCGAGAAGTCGCCGGAAGACTTCGTCGACATGCAGGGCAAGAAAGTGGTGGTGCTGGGCGGTGGTGACACCGCGATGGACTGCAACCGTACCTCGATCCGTCAGGGTGCCAAGGCAGTGACCTGTGCTTATCGTCGTGACGAAGCCAACATGCCGGGTTCGCGCAAAGAGGTGAAGAACGCCAAGGAAGAGGGCGTGAAGTTCCTCTACAACCGTCAGCCCATTGCCATTGTGGGTGAGGACAAGGTCGAAGGCGTCAAAGTGGTCGAGACCCGCCTGGGCGAGCCTGATGCCCGTGGCCGCCGCAGCCCTGAGCCAATCCCGGGCTCCGAAGAGATCCTGCCGGCAGACGCCGTGGTAATCGCCTTCGGCTTCCGCCCGAGCCCGGCACCTTGGTTTGAACAGCATGGCATTCAGCTGGACAGCCAGGGCCGTGTGGTTGCCCCGGAGAAGGGCAAGTTCAAGCACCAGACCAGCAACCCGAAAGTGTTTGCCGGTGGCGACATGGTGCGCGGTTCGGACCTGGTGGTGACTGCGATCTTCGAAGGGCGTACGGCTGCCGAGGGTATCCTGGACTACCTCGAAGTCTGAGGTTCGACCTGTTCGCGGGCATGCCCGCTCCCGCAGGGTTAAGCGCAGAACCCGTGGGGGCAGGCATGCCCGCGAAGCTTTTGTATACAAAAACGCTTGATCTGTGGCATCCAATAGACAAAACACATGGCCATGGCCGTGCCTTTTGCGCTGGTGTCTGAGAAAATGCCCGCACTATTTTTCCGGATGCCGACATGACTGCCCTGAAGAACGATCGTTTCCTGCGTGCACTGCTCAAGCAACCCGTAGACGTCACCCCGGTGTGGATGATGCGCCAGGCCGGCCGCTACCTGCCGGAGTACCGCGCCAGCCGCGCCAAGGCCGGTGACTTCATGAGCCTGTGCATGAACCCGCAGTTCGCCTGCGAGGTCACCCTGCAGCCGCTGGACCGCTACCCGCTGGACGCAGCGATCCTGTTCTCGGACATCCTTACCATTCCCGATGCCATGGGCCTGGGCCTGTACTTCGAAACCGGCGAAGGCCCGCGTTTCAAGAAGGTCATCAGCACCCCCGCCGACATCGAGGCGCTGCCAGTTCCGGACCCACAGAAAGACCTCGGCTACGTCATGGACGCGGTCAGCACCATTCGCCGTGAGCTCAATGGCCGTGTGCCGTTGATCGGCTTCTCCGGCAGCCCGTGGACCCTTGCCACCTACATGGTCGAAGGCGGCTCGTCGAAGGACTTCCGCAAGACCAAGGCCATGGCCTACGACAACCCGCAAGCCCTGCACCTGCTGCTGGACAAGCTGGCCCAGTCGGTCACCAGCTACCTTAACGGCCAGATCCTGGCCGGCGCCCAGGCCGTACAGATCTTCGACACCTGGGGCGGCAACCTGTCGGCGGCGGCCTACCAGGAGTTCTCACTGGCCTACATGCGCAAGATCGTCAGCGGCCTGATCCGCGAGCACGAGGGGCGCAAGGTGCCGGTGATCCTGTTCACCAAGAATGGCGGCTTGTGGCTGGAAAGCATTGCTGAAGCTGGTGCCGACGCGCTGGGCCTGGACTGGACCTGCGAGATCGGCGACGCCCGTCGCCGTGTGGGTGACAAGGTGGCGCTGCAAGGCAACATGGACCCGACCGTGCTGTACGCCAAGCCTGAAGCCATTCGCAAGGAAGTGGCGCGCATCCTGGCCAGCTATGGCCACGGCACTGGCCATGTGTTCAACCTTGGCCACGGCATCACGCCGGAAGTTGACCCGGAACATGCGGGTGCATTCATCAATGCCGTGCACGAACTGTCGGCGCAGTACCACCAGTGACTTGATGCACTGCACAGTAAACCCGGCTTCGATGCCGGGTTTTTTGTACGTTAAGTTTGAATTCAGCGATCGTCGCTAATCTGGTCCCATCGAAACCGAAACAGGACCCGATTATCATGAAAATCCGTTATCTCGCCCTCATCCTCGCCCCCTTGTTCAGCACTGGCGCATTTGCCGCTGGCTACACCGGCCCTGGCGCCCAGTCGGTAACCACGGTTGCCGCCGCGAACGACGCCGCCGACGACACCCCGGTTGTGCTGCAGGGCTTCGTGACCAAGAAGATCAACAACGACGACAAGTATGAGTTCAAGGACAACACCGGCACCATCACTGTCGAGATCGACGATGAGGACCTGCCGCCGACACCGTTCAACGACAAGACCAAGGTGAAGCTGACCGGTGAGGTTGAAAAGCACCTGATGAGCCGGGAAGTGGATGTGGATATTGTCGAGATCATCAACTGATCTGATGGCCTCCTCGTGGTGACGCCCGCTCCCACAGGTTGTGGGTGCGGGCGTGACCACGAATGCATCACACCGTTTTGGGTGGCAACTTGCTCAGGTGCAACGCCACCAGCAATGCCACCGCCAGCAAGCTGCCAATGAACAGCCCGATCCCGTTCCAGCCCCACTGGTGCCAGAACACCCCGCCCGCCGTACCGGCCACGCTGGAGCCAGCGTAGTAGCAGAACAGGTACAGTGACGATGCCTGCCCCTTGGCCTTCAGCGCCCGGCGGCCGATCCAGCTGCTGGCCACCGAGTGCGCACCAAAGAAGCCGAAGGTGAACACCAGCATGCCCACGATCACCATCACCAGTGGACTGGCCAGCGTCATCAGCAAGCCAACCGCCATTACCACGATACTGGCCCAGAACACCCTGCGCCGGCCCAGTTTGTCCGCCAGGGCGCCGACCTGTGCCGAACTGTAGATACCCGACAGGTAAACCACCGACAGCAAGCCGACCAGCGCCTGGTTCATGTGGTAGGGCTCGGCCAGCAGGCGGTAGCCGATGTAGTTGAACAATGTGACGAAGGCGCCCATCAGCAGGAAGGCTTCAAGGAACAGCCAAGGCAGGCCGGCGTCCTTGAAGTGCATGACAAAGCCGTCCAGCAGGCTGCGTGGGTTCATCGTCTGTGCGCGGAAATTGCGTGACTCCGGCAGCACCTTCCAGAACACCAGCGCGGCCACCAGGGCCAGGCCGCCAATGGTCAGCATCGCCGTGTGCCAGCTGACGAAGTCGATCAGTACGCCCGTGATGAGCCGCCCGCTCATGCCGCCAATCGCGTTGCCGCCGATGTACAGGCCCATGGCCAGGCCAATGTGTTGCGGGTGGATCTCTTCGCTCAGGTAGGTCATCGCCACTGCCGCCAGGCCGCTCAGCGACAGGCCGACCAATGCGCGGGTGGCCAGTACCAGCTCCCAGCTGGGCATCACTGCGCTGGCCAAGGTGGACAGGGCGGCGCAGACCAGCGCGAATACCATCACGGGTTTGCGCCCGATGCGGTCAGAAATGGGGCCGGTGATCAGCAGGCCGAACGCCAGCATGGCGGTTGACACCGACAGCACCAGGCTGCTCTGTGCCGCGTTGATGGCAAACTCCCTGGACAGCAGAGGCATCATCGGCTGTACGCAGTACAGCAAGGCGAAGGTGGCGAAACCGCCGCTGAACAAGGCCAGCACGGTTTTCATGAAGGCGGGTGTGCCTTTTTCGATCCACATTTCGGTCAGGATGGCAGGTTTTGGCTCAAGGAGGAGGGGGGCTACTGCAGTTTTCACGGGCGGGTACCTCTGGCGCAATGAAAAAAGCATATAGCTGGCTAACGATTAGATCCAATATATTGTTCGACCTATTTGAGATGTTTGGCGACTTGTTTGGAGCGGATCATGGAACTGCGTCATCTGCGTTACTTCATTGCTGTGGCCGAAGAGCTGCACTTTGGCCGCGCCGCCCAGCAGCTGGGTATTTCCCAGCCGCCCTTGAGTCAGCAGATCCAGGCCCTGGAGCAGGAGTTGGGGGCCCGGTTGTTCGACCGGACCAACCGTCGTGTCGAACTGAGCGAGGCCGGTCGATTGTTCCTCGAGGAAGCGCGCCAGGTATTGGCGCAGGTGGAGAAGGCCGCGGATGTCGCCCGGCGTGCGCAGTTGGGCGAGCTGGGCGAGATGAAAATCGGTTTCACTTCCTCGGCCCCGTTCACCTCGAAAATCCCCAAGGCCATTCACGCCTTCCGTCAGCGCTTTCCGGCGGTGCACCTGAACCTCAAGGAAATGAGCAGCCGTGACGTTGCCGAAGGGGTATTCGACGAGTCCATCGAGGTGGGGTTGATGCGGCCGATGCCGCTGCCGGAGGGGTTGGTGGCCACCGAGTTGTTCCGAGAACCGTTGGTGGCGGTGATCAATGCCTCGCATCCGCTGGCCGAGGGCACTGAGCAAGGCGTCTACATGGCGGCGTTGGCCCCTGAGCCCTTCGTGTTCTTCCCGCGCAGCTATGGCAGCGGTTTGTATGCACAATTGCTGAGCATGGCCCGGCATGCGGGTTTCAGCCCCCATTTTGCGCAAGAGGCAGGGGAAGCGATGACCATCATCGGCCTGGTCTCGGCGGGGCTGGGGGTGTCGGTGTTGCCGGCGTCGTTCCAGCGCATGCGCATCGAAGGGGTGGTGTACCGCACCTTGCTCGATGAAGAGGCGATGACGGCGGTGTGGCTGGTGCAGCGCGAGCGTGGTCATTCGGTGATGGCCAAGGCATTTGCCGAGTTGTTGACAGGGCAGGTGGTCGGTCAGGCGTGATGCCGGTCAAATGGCACTGGTCATTGCCCCACTGCCGCCACATACTCGGGCATTCGTTGATACACGGAGGTCAAACATGCGGCGCGTGGTGTTCAATCAGAAAGGTGGCGTGGGCAAGTCGAGCATTGCCTGCAACCTGGCGGCGGTCAGTGCCAATGAAGGCTACCGGACCTTGTTGATCGACCTGGATGCCCAGGCGAACTCGACCCAATACCTCACCGGCCTGACCGGAGAGGACATCCCCATGGGCATCGCCGATTTCTTCAAGCAAAGCCTTTCCAGCGGGCCGTTCAGCAAGAAGAACAAGGTCGATATCTACGAAACCCCGTTCGACAACCTGCATGTGGTCACCGCCACTGCCGAGCTGGCCGACCTGCAGCCAAAGCTGGAGGCAAAACACAAGATCAACAAGCTGCGCAAGTTGCTCGACGAGCTGGACGAGGATTACGAGCGTATCTACATCGATACCCCGCCGGCGCTTAATTTCTATGCGGTTTCTGCGCTGATCGCTGCCGATCGCGTGCTGATCCCCTTCGACTGCGACAGCTTTTCGCGCCAGGCCCTGTATGGCCTGCTGGCCGAGATCGAAGACCTCAAGGAAGACCACAACGAAGACCTGGTGGTCGAAGGCATCGTGGTCAACCAGTTCCAGTCACGTGCCAGCCTGCCGCAGCAGATGCTCGACGAACTGCTGGCCGAAGGGTTGCCGGTGCTGCCGGTGTACTTGGGCAGCTCGGTGAAAATGCGCGAATCGCACCACGCCAGCCTGCCGCTGATTCACCTGGAGCCGCGGCACAAGCTGACTCAGCAGTTTGTCGAGCTGCATTCGCTGCTTGAAGAAAACGCTTAAACCCCTTGGCTACGCAGCCACTCCAGCAGCGACTGGAGTGGAAACGCCCCGGCCTGGCGGCTGATTTCGCGGCCGTTCTTGAACAGCAGCAGGCTGGGGATCGAGCGTATGCCCAGTTGCCCTGCGAGGTTACGGTTGGCTTCGCTGTCGAGCTTGGCCAGGCGGCAGCGGCCAGCAAGCTTCCGGGCGGCCTCTTCGAAGGTGGGGGCGAATGACTTGCACGGGCCGCACCAGTCGGCCCAGATGTCGACCAGCAGCGGCAGGTCGCCTTTGATCTGGCTGGCGTAGCTGGCTTCGGTGAGCTCGAAAGGGGTGCTCAGCAGCACGTCCTGTTTGCAGCGACCGCATTTCGGCGCATCGCCCAGGCGCTCGGCGGGCAGGCGGTTGAGGCCGTTGCAGTGGGGGCAGGGGATTACCAGTGGGTCGGTCATTTCATCTCCGGTGTTGGGTTCACGGTTTCCTTGTGGGGGCGGGCGTGCCCGCGAACACCGGCGAAGCCGGTGCAATCCATCACGTTGCCTGCTTCGCGGGCACGCCCGCTCCCACAGGATTCGGCGCTGATCAGGAAGAGCAGCTGATTTCCAGGTGCTTGCCCCACTCCGGCGGTCGCTCGGCGTAGGCTTGCATCCCGGGCTGTTCCTCGAAAGGCCTGGCCAGGACTTGGTGCAGCCGTCGAACTTCACTGTAGTCCCCCGCCTCGGCCGCTTCGATGGCTTTCTGCGCCAGGTAGTTGCGCAGCACGTACAGCGGGTTCACCGCATGCATCCGCTCGCGGCGGCCTTCGGCATTGCCGGGCTCACGCCCACAGCGGGCCAGGTAGTCTGCGCCCCAGGCATCGAAACCGGCGAGGTCGATAAAGTCATCGCGCGCCACCTTCAGCGCCTCGGCCACCGGCTGCTCACCCAGCTTGCGGAAGAACAGGCTGTAGTCCACGCCACCGCGTTGCATGCACTGCAGCAGGCGCTCGACCAGCGCCATATCATCATCTTCGGCGGTGGTCAGCCCCAGGCGCCGGCGCATCAGGTCCAGGTAATGGGCCTGGTACAGCGGCAGGAACAGGCCCAACGCTTCCTTCAGTGGCTCAACTTCGATCACGGTGGTCAGTGCCTGGGCCAGCGCGCTGAGGTTCCAGTGGGCGATGGGCACCTGGTTGGCGTAGCTGTAGCGGCCACGGTCGTCGGAGTGGTTGCAGATGAAGTTGGCGTCGAAGTCATCCAGGAACGCGTAGGGGCCAAAATCGAAGGTGATGCCGAGGATCGACATGTTGTCGGTGTTCATCACGCCGTGGCAGAAGCCATACGCCTGCCAGCGGGCGATCAGTTCGGCATTGCGCTCGACGATGGTGCGGAACATGGCCAGGTAAGGCTGCTCGGCGTCACGGCATTCGGGATAGTGTTGTTCCAGCACGTGGTCGATCAACACGCGCTGCTGCTCGGGCTGCTTGGTGTAGTAGAAGTACTCGAAATGGCCGAAACGCACATGGCTCTGCGCCAGACGCGTCAGCATGGCCGCGCTTTCACGGGTTTCGCGCCACACCGGGGTGCTGGAACCGATTACGCACAGTGCCCGGCTGGTCGCGATACCCAGGGCGTGCAGGGCTTCGGAGGCGAGAAACTCGCGAATCGACGAGCGCAGTACGGCGCGGCCGTCACCCATGCGGGAGTAGGGTGTCTGGCCGGCGCCCTTGAGGTGCAGGTCCCAGTGTTCGCCTGCGTCGTTGAGCACTTCGGCCAGCAGCAGGCCACGGCCGTCGCCCAGACGTGGGTTGTACGAGCCGAACTGGTGGCCGGAATAAACCATCGCCCGAGGGTCGGCCTCTTCCCACAGTTTGTGGCCGCTGAACAGTTCGGCGAACACCGGCAGCTCGGCCTGGGCGGGGTCGAGGTCGAGCAAGGCCATGGCCGACTCGCTCGCTACCACCAGGCGCGGGTCTGCGATGGGTTCAGGCAGCACCTGGGTGGAGAACGCATCGCCCAGGCGGGCGAAGCGGTTGTCGAAGGTGAGTTGGTCGAGGGCTTTCACGGGACTGCTCCTTGGAATCGGTGCCAATGGGGCCGCTTGGCGGCCCTTCGCGGGTGAACCCGCTCCCACAGCGGCCAGCGCCCGATGTAGGAGCGGGTTTACCCGCGAACGAGGGCGAAGCCCTCGCAGCCATTTTGCACACAATAAAGTATTCGAGCCTATTCAGGCCGAAGCAGTGCCATCCGATTTCGGCTGTTCCATCGGAATCAATTGCTGCTTGCTGCCCTTCGCATCCATCAGGAACACCTCTACCTGGCGTACCGAGATCTTGATGTTATGGGCCTTGAACTCGCGGTTGATGTAGCGGTTGATCTCGTCCAACGTCGGGTTGCGGTCGCCCAGGTCACGGACGTGCATGCGCAGTTCGTGGTCCAGCGAGCTTTCGCCGAAGTTGAGGAAGTACACGATCGGTTCCGGATCCTTGAGCACGCGTGGGTTCTCATGCGCGCCCTTGAGCAGCAGGTCGCGCACCAGGTCGAGGTCTGAGCCATAGTCGATGCCCAGCTTCAGCGTCACCCGGGTGACCGTGTCGGTCAGCGACCAGTTGATCAGTTGGCCAGTGATGAAGGTCTTGTTGGGGACGATGATGTCCTTGCGGTCGAAGTCGGTGATGGTGGTGGCGCGGATGCGGATCTTGCTTACCGTGCCCGACAGGTTGCCGATGGTGATGGTGTCGCCAATCCGTACCGGGCGCTCGAACAGGATCATGATGCCGGAGATGAAGTTGGCGAAGATTTCCTGCATGCCGAAGCCCAGCCCTACTGACAGCGCGGCCACCAGCCATTGCAGCTTGTCCCAGCTCACCCCCAGGGTCGACAGGGTGCTGACGATGCCGATGCCGACGATGGTGTACGACAACAGCGTGGTGGTGGCGTAGGCACTGCCCTGGGCCAGGTTCAGGCGAGACAGCACCAGTACCTCCAGCAGGCCTGGCAAGTTACCGGCCAGGGCGAAGGTGATGCCGACGATCACCAGCGCGCCGAGCAGGTCGCCGAGGCTGATCGGTACCATGCTGGCGGCGGCGCCGGTGCCGCTGGTGTATTCGTAGAGGACGAAATTGTTGAGGTAGGCGAACACCGAGATCAGGTCGGCCCATACCCAGTACAGGCCGGCAATGAAGCCGCCGAGCAGGGCCAGGCGGATCAGGCGCAGCGACTGCTGGTTGACCTGTTCGATATCCAGCGTTGGCTCCTCGGTGATGACTTCGCCATCCAGCCCTTCCTTGGCTGCCGCACGCTTGGTCAACGCACGCTGGTAGGCCAGGCGTCGTGCAGCCACCGACAGGCCGCGCACAAAAGCGGCCTCGATCACCAACCAGAACAGCAGCAGGTACAGGGTGTAGATGAGTCGGTCGGTAAGCTTCAGTGCGGTGTAGTAGTAGCCGAAGCACACGGCGACGAACAGGGCAATGGGCAGGGCGGTGAATGCCACCCCCACCGCCCTGCGGAACAGCGAGGTGTCACGGTGTGCCGGGCTGCTGAGCAGCAGGCGGCTGAGCAGCCAGGCCATCAGCGCATAGCAGGTCAGCACCACGCCGATGCCCAATACATCGTCTGCCAGTGCCGAAGGCTGGTGCTCGGCCACCGCCACCACGCCGACCAGTGCCAGCACCACAGTGCCCAGGCGGCGAACCCAGCCGCGCAGGAACTCGACCTGCGGTTTGTGCCAGCGGAAGTGGACTTCCGCCACGCCACCGGGTGCGAGGATACGGTAGGCGGTGTAGAACACCAGCCAGGCCTGGGCCAGCTGCCAGAGTGCGGCGCCCAGGTTGGCATTCTGCCCGCGGGCGTCGATCTGCAAGGCATAGCTGCACAGCGCCAGGCCAAGGCTGACCGGCATCGCCAGCAGAATGTTGATAAGGATTGCCTGGGGCGTGTGCCATTGGCTGTCACGGCGGAAGTGGCCGATATCCTGGTGCACTTTGCCTAACCGTTGGTAAAGGTATTTGCGCCGCCACAACAGCGCGCCGATCACCAACAGCAGCGGCAGGAACAGCAACGGACGCTGGCTCAGGCCATCGGCCAGCTCTTTCAGGCTGGAGCCCCATGGCAGGTTGGCGACCTGGTCGGCCAGGCGCTTCGGCACGTATTGCAGCCAGTCCCAGTCCAGCGGCTTGTTGCTGGGGATCCAGAACATTTGCTCGTCGAGGGTGGTGCGCAGGCTCTGCGCGGTGCCCAGCAGCTGCTTCTGGTTGAGCTGCAAGGTGATCGATTCGTTGAGCAGCGCCGACAGCTCGCGGTTCAGCCGCTCCAACAGGTCGCTGCGGGTGATGGCCACTTCCAGCAGGGCCTTGCGCAGCTGCGGGGTCACATCTTCCTGCGGTTGCGCAGCCAGCAGTTTGTCGACGTAGGTGACCGGGCTGCTCATCTGCTCGCGTTGCTGGTTGACTTCGAACTGGTACAGGCGGGTGTCGGCGATCTGGTCGGCCAGGTCGCGGTCGACCTTCAGGTGCGGCAGGGTCTGTTTCTGTTTATAGAGAATCTTCGACAGCAGCAGGCTTCCCTTGAGCACGTTGATCTGCTCGTCAAGCGCCTGGTCGGCCTGGGTCAGGCTGTCGAGCTGCTGCTTGGTGCGCAGGTTCTGCTGGGTCAGTTCGTTCAGGCGATCGGTGCTCTTGAGCAGGTAGTCGGAAAGCTTGAGGTTGATCGCGCTTTCAGTGGCCAGCAGGCTGCTGCCGCCGGCCTTCTGAGCCTCGATCGACTGCTGGGTGACGGCTTCCTGGGACTGGGCCAGGCGTTTGGCGTTGATCAGCGTCTGCAGGTCCTGGATTTCCTGCTCCAGGCGCGCAGCGCGCTCGACCAGCAGGTCGTGACGCGCATTGCCGAGGTCTTGCAGCAGGCTGTTGCCGGCCAGTTCCTGGCGGCGCAGCAGGGTCAGCGCGTTGAGCGAGGCCAGCTCGGCGTTGAGCTGGTTGCGCTGGTCGGCATTGATGGCTTTGCCACCGTCCTTGCCGGTTTTGAGGATGTTGTTGATCTGCTGGGTGCGGGTCTGGCTGCTGCTGATCTCGGCCTGGGCGCGCTCGGGGCGGGTTTGCGAGTTGATGATCAGGCTGTTGGCTTCAGACAGCGCCTTTTGCAGCTCGCCCTGCTGCGTGTTGCGTTCGCTGAGCATCTGTTCAAGCTGTGGCACGGTGAGGTTGGCGTAGCGCTGTGCCACCGGTTGTGCCTTGGTTTCCTTGAGCTTGGCCAACTCCTTCTGGCTGTCGCTGGTCTCCTTGGGGGCGCTGCTCAGCTGCTGCTTCAGTGCAGCCAGTTTCTTTTCGTTGTCTTCCTTGGCAGCAAGCAGGCTCAACGTTTGTTCGAGCACCTGCTGCAGCGCCTTCTGGTCTGCCTCGGGCAGCTTGCGCTCGGCGATCTTGTCGAGGCTGTTCTGGATACTGGCGGTGGTCGGGGCTTCTGCCGCGCCAGCCGCAAAAGAAAGGGACAGGCACAACCCGAGCAGGGCTGTGCGAAGGTACACGCGCAGGGACATAGGCAGACTACTTGTGGATCCGGCTGAAACGAAGTTTAGAGGAACAATCCTGGTCCGGGTCGCGTTCCTTCGGGGAATCTGACGCCTACTTTCTGGATCTTGTTCCCGTCCATGGTTGCCACGGTCCAGATCGTGCCATGCCATTCGACCTGGTCCCCTACTACTGGAGCGCCTCCGACCTTCTGTCGGATGAACTGCGCCAACGGCATTTTCGCGTCGAGGCCATCGAGCTTCAGGCCATACAACGCTGCCACCGCACCCAGTTCGGCATCGCCTTCGAGCACGAAGTCGCCGAAGAAACGCAGGTCCAGGCCACGCTGTGGCGCCTGGCTGAACAACTTGCCGAGGGCCGGCAGGTTGTGTTCGTGGCCGATCACGCAGAGCATGTCGCCAACCTCCAGCACGGTGCTGCCCGACGGGTGCAGCAGTTGCTCACCACGGAACAGCGCGGCAATCCGCGTGCCTTCGGGCATTTTCAGTTCGCGCAGGGCGGCACCGATGCACCATTTTTCTGCGCCCAGGCGGTAGACGAACATCTCCCACTCGCTGGTGATGTGTACCTCAAGGGCGGAGCGGGAGATCGGCGCCGGGTCTGGCGGTACCGTCACTTTCAGCAGCTTGGCCACCCACGGCAGGCTGGTGCCTTGCACCAGCAGCGATACCAGCACGATGAAGAAGGCCAGGTTGAAGAACAGCTGGGCGTCTGGCAGGCCCGCCATCAGCGGGAACACCGCCAGAATGATCGGTACCGCGCCGCGCAGGCCGACCCATGAAATGAAGCCCTTTTCACGGCCGTGGAAAGCCTTGAAAGGCAGCAGGGCCGCGACCACCGACAGTGGTCGTGCCACCAGGATCATCCACAGCGCCAGGCCCAGTGCCGGTAGGGCGATGGGCAGCAGGTCGTGCGGCGTGACCAGCAACCCCAGCACCAGGAACATGCCGATCTGGGCCAGCCAGGCCATGCCGTCGAGCATGTGCAGGATGCCATGGCGGCTACGGATCGGCTTGTTGCCCAGCACCAGGCCGCACAGGTAAACGGCGAGGAAGCCGCTACCATGCAGGGCGTTGGTCAGCGAGAACATTACCAGGCCGCCGGCCACAACCAGAATGGGGTACAGGCCGCCGGCCAGATTGATACGGTTGACCAGTTGCAGCATCAGCCAGCCGCCGCCCAGGCCCAGCAGCGCGCCGATACCGAACTCACGCAGCAAGTGGCCCAGCAGGCTCCAGTGCAGGCCGGTCTCGCCGCTGGCGATCATGTCGATCAAGGTGACAGTGAGGAACACTGCCATCGGGTCGTTGCTGCCCGACTCGATCTCGAGGGTAGCAGAAACCCGCTCGTTCAGGCCTTTGCCGCCGAGCAGCGAGAACACTGCAGCGGCGTCGGTGGAGCCGACGATGGCGCCGATCAGCAGGCCCTGGATCAGGCTCAGGTTGAACAGCCAGGCGGCGATCAGGCCGGTGAGGGCGGTGGTGATCATCACCCCGACCGTGGCCAGCGACAGCGCCGGCCACAGCGCCACGCGGAAGCTTGCCACCCGCGTACGCAGGCCACCGTCAAGCAGGATGACGGCCAGTGCCAGGTTGCCCACCAGGTAGGCGGTTGGGTAATTGTTGAAGA
Source organism: Pseudomonas sp. 10(2024) (assembly GCF_045164175.1). Taxonomy (NCBI): domain Bacteria; kingdom Pseudomonadati; phylum Pseudomonadota; class Gammaproteobacteria; order Pseudomonadales; family Pseudomonadaceae; genus Pseudomonas; species Pseudomonas sp. 10(2024). The sequence continues at coordinate 5,524,302 of NZ_CP174006.1, read as the reverse complement.
TGATGCCGCCACCATCGACACCGGCGAGCATGCCGACGGCGAGGATGATGACCAGAATAGGGATACCCAGGCGCGACGACAGCGAGCTGACCAGGATACTTGCACCCACCAGCAATGCGCCGATCAGGAACAGGCTGTTGATGGTGCTTGCATCCAAAGGCAGGTACTCCGAGACAGCGGGGAAGGGGCGTGGTAGCGCATTCAGCAACAGCTAGCAGGTCGCGTGCCAATCGATTCTAACCTGATGCCGGCGCAGGCTGTAAAGCGATACCGCATCGTCGCTGCGGCGTGCAGCTGTAATGGTTCGCCCACTGTCAGGCAGCCAAGGACATGAATGTCAAAGAAACCATTTCTCTCGCCCAGGTGGCCCAGCGCCTGCTCGGGCAATTTCCTGATTTGCACAATCTGGCGCGCCAGGCGGCGGGCCACGTGCTTCGCCGCCAACTGGGGTACTGGCTGGACCCGGACGGGCTCTATTGGCACGAGTTCCAGTCGGCGGCCAGCAGTTCGTCGAGCTTCACCGGCTGGCGCCACAGTGGGCCGCCACTGCGGTCTTTGAGCCTTACCGAACTGGTCATCCAGCGATTCAGCCCGCAGCAGCAGGCCAGTGCTGACGAGTTGAGTGTTTATGGTGGCTTCTACCGGGTGGATGCCAGCCACGCAGTTTACGACGAGCGCAACGAAGTGCGGCTCGACCCTCGGCAAGTACTGACGGCGTTCTGGCAGTTGGATTTTGCAGGGCGCTACACCGAGGCGCTGAGCAAGTTCCGGTCACGGCATGGCGAAGACTATTGTGTCCTGGCCCGTGCCCGCTTCATTGCTGCTGTGGGCCAATCTGCGCTGAGCCAACCTGAGCGCCAGGAACTGATGGCGGTGACGGTCGCTGATGCCGCTCTGCCAAGCACCGTGCAAGGCCTGCGACAGGCCAGGCAGGCGAATGCCCAACCTCAATGGAACGCTCTTGTCATCGGCGGTATCAGCGCCAAGCTGATGTTCTTTCACAAGCTGAAGACTGGCAGGTTGTGCCTCTATATTGCCGATGCGCAGGCTGTGGTGAAGGTATTCGACGATCGCCATGCGTTCCAGATGTGGATGGCTGACCAGGCCATCACGACGGTGGGGCGAGAGCGGCTGGTCAGGCTGTTCGTCGGGGACGGGGTACTGGCGCAGTCACTACGCCCGCGTCTACGCAATTACTTCAAGTTGCTCGCGCAGTCGCGAGGCGACACCACGTTTTCAGGACAGGCCATTGAAGGGGACCTGTTCGTTCGTCTGCGCGATTCGGTCATGGATGATCTGACCAGCGACGCCCACGAACGGCTGACCACCAACGCACAGTTGCGCAAGGCCGATTGGCTGTCGGGCTTGCAAGCAGCGAGTTTTATAATTGCGCCGATGGCGCCGCTTGGCTGGCCAGTGATATTGGCATCGCTCGGTCTGGGCACCGCAAGCCTGGCGCTGCACCTGGACCGGGCAATCAATGGCAAGCAGGCCTGGCGCACGGCAGCATGGTGGTCAGTACTGACGGATATCCTGTTCATCCTGCTCGATATAGCCATGATGCGTGCCAGCGAGCTGTTCACTGATGGCCACGTCCCCCCGCGTGTGACTGGTCAGGCGCAAGCCTCCGCTGCCAAGGTCGATTGGGAGCTTTACATGGCGCCGGCGGCAGACGACCTGCTGGCTGTGTCGGATCAGGCGCTGGCCCGCCAGGAAGCCCTGTTGGGCGCGGTTCCGTGGGCTGATCTCGATGCCGTGGGGCCCAATGGCGAGTATCTGGATGCATTCGGTGAGCCCTACCCCGTCTACCGCGATGAGCTCGGGTTTGGTTCGCCCGCCATTGCCGAGTACACCAGCTCGCCGGAGCGCTACAACAACCTGTGGCGGGGTATGCCGCTGGAGGGCACTCGCGCCGGGAATATCCAGCGCAGCCATGACCTTGCCCGCGCACTTGGGCAGATTGGCGTCAGTAATCAGGTAAGGCTGTATCGGGCTGCCTCCAGCCTGCGGGGCACGGGTTTTCAGGCAGTTGGTGAGGGTGCCATTGAAGTGGGTGACGTGCTGGTGACAACCGACTTCACGTCATTCACGGAAAACCCCTATGCCCTCTGGGAGGTTTTCAACGACCCGCAGACCCAGGTCAGCGGCAGGGGGGCTTTTGATGAAAATGCGTTGGTGTATGTATTGGAACCGGGCGAAGACATGCAGGCGACGCCCATCGGGCCCTTTTCAAGGCGACCTGATGAAGCGGAGTCTTTGATGATGCCCGGGCGCTACCTGCAAGTGGAAAAGGTGACGGCCGTTCAAGGGCACAATTATCGCTTTACCGAGGTGTGCCTGAAGGCACTGGCGCAGGCGCCAGGCGGGAAGGCCGTGCGTGAAATGCGCACAGGACAGTTGTTCGATCGCCAGGCGCTGGCGATGCGGCTGGGCACGGAGGATGATTCGTTGATGCGCACATTCTTTGCGCTACCCGCCTGAGCAAACGTGAAAGGGGCCGCTGCGCGGCCCCTGATCAAGGCCTCAGCCCTGTTTCACTTCACGCATCGGCTTGCCTTTCACTGGTGCATCCCCCGCCACGTAGTACTTGGCGGTGCTGCGCGGCAGTGGCTTGCGACCACGGATCTTGTCCGAAATCTTCTCGGCGATCATGATCGTGGTGGCGTTGAGGTTGCCAGTGATGATCAGCGGCATGATCGAGGCATCGACCACGCGCAGGCCCTTCATGCCATGCACGCGGCCTTCGCCATCGACCACGGCCATGTCGTCGGTGCCCATCTTGCACGAGCAGGATGGGTGGAAGGCGGTTTCGGCGTGCTCGCGGATGAACTTGTCCAGCTGCTCGTCGGTTTGCACGTCGGCGCCCGGGCTGATTTCGCGGCCACGGTACGGGTCCAGCGCCGGCTGGGCCATGATTTCACGGGTCAGGCGGATGCCGTCACGGAATTCCTGCCAGTCCTGCTCGGTGGACATGTAGTTGAACAGGATGCTCGGGTGCTGGCGTGGGTCTTTCGACTTGACCTGAATGCGGCCACGGGCAGGCGAGCGCATGGAGCCCATGTGCGCCTGGAAGCCATGTTCCTTCACGCCATTGGAGCCGTTGTAGTTAATCGCAACCGGCAGGAAGTGGTACTGGATGTTCGGCCACTTGAATTCCGGACGAGTCCGGATGAAACCCCCGGCCTCGAACTGGTTGCTGGCGCCGATACCGGTGCCGTTGAACATCCACTCGGCACCGATCGCCGGCTGGTTCCACCACAGCAGCGACGGGTATAGCGAAACCGGCTGGGTGCAGGCGTACTGCAGGTACAGTTCCAGGTGGTCCTGCAGGTTTTCGCCAACGCCCGGCAGGTCGTGCACAACCGGGATGTCGAGGCTTTCCAGCAGGGCGCGCGGGCCGACGCCGGAGCGCTGCAGCAGTTGCGGCGAGGCGATGGCCCCGGAGCTGACGATCACTTCCTTGCGGGCGCGGGCTTCGACGCGCTCTTCGCTGTCGCCGACCAGGTAGGTCACGCCGATGGCGCGCTTGCCGTCGAACAGAACGCGATCCGTGAGGGCGTGGGTGACGATGGTCAGGTTCGGGCGCTTCTTGGCCTGGTCCAGGTAACCACGGGCAGTGCTGGAGCGGCGGCCGTTCTTGGTCACGGTGCGGTCCATCGGACCGAAGCCTTCCTGCTGGTAACCGTTGAGGTCTTCTGTGCGTGGGTAACCGGCCTGTACGCCGGCTTCGACCATGGCGTGGAACAGCGGGTTGTTGCCGGCTTTCGGCGTGGTCACGCTGACCGGGCCTTCGCCGCCATGGTAGTCGTTCGGGCCGATGTCACGGGTTTCGGCCTTGCGGAAGTACGGCAGGCAGTCCAGGTAGGTCCAGTCTTCCAGGCCTGGCAGTTCTGCCCAGCCGTCGAAGTCCATGGCGTTGCCGCGGATGTAGCACATGCCGTTGATCAGCGACGAGCCACCCAGGCCCTTGCCACGGCCACATTCCATGCGGCGGCCGTCCATGTACGGTTCCGGGTCGGTCTCGTAGGCCCAGTTGTAGCGGCGGCCTTGCAGCGGGAAGGCCAGGGCGGCTGGCATCTGGGTGCGGAAGTCGAAGCGGTAGTCGGGGCCACCGGCTTCCAGCAGCAATACGGTGACGCCGGCGTCTTCGGTCAGGCGGGTCGCCAGGGTGTTACCGGCCGAGCCGGCACCGACGATGATGTAATCGAATTCTTGGGACATGAAAGTACCCTCGTGTTGGCGGTGATCGGGGAGCGGGAACGCCCGTGCGCGGTGGCACGGGCGGGGCTAGACAGGGTTCAGAAAACCGAGTTGTAGCCGCCCAGCTCGACCTGGACCGACTTGATGCGAGTGTATTGAGCCAGCGAGCTGACGCCGTTTTCACGGCCGACGCCCGACTGCTTGTAGCCACCTACCGGCATTTCGGCCGGCGATTCACCCCAGGCGTTGATCCAGCAGATACCGGCTTCGAGCTTGTGGATGATGCGGTGGGCGCGGGTGATGTCGTTGGTGCAGACGCCGGCGGCCAGGCCGTAGTCGGTGTCGTTGGCACGGCGGATCACTTCTTCTTCGGTTTCGTAGGTGAGGATGCTCATCACCGGGCCGAAGATCTCTTCCTTGACGATGGTCATGTCGTCGGTGCAGTCGGTGAACACGGTCGGGGCAACGAAGGCACCTTTGGCGAAGTCACCGGCAGTCAGACGCTCGCCGCCGCACAGCACGCGGGCACCTTCTTCCTTGCCTTTGGCGATGTAGCCCAGCACGCTTTCCATGTGCTGGAAGCTGACCAGCGGGCCGAAGTTGGTGTTTTCGTCTTCCGGGTTGCCAACGCGGATGCGGGCAACGCGCTCGGCGATCTTGGCTTCGAAGGCCGCCTTCATTTCGGCCGGGATGAACACGCGGGTGCCGTTGGTGCACACCTGGCCCGAGCTGTAGAAGTTGGCCATCATGGCGATGTCAGCGGCCTTGTCCAGGTCGGCGTCGGCACAGATGATCAGTGGCGACTTGCCGCCCAGCTCCATGGTCACTTCCTTCAGCGATGAGCTGGAGGCGCTGGCCATGACTTTCTTGCCGGTGGTGGTGCCGCCGGTGAAGGACACTTTTTCGATGCGCGGGTGCTCGGTCAGCCAGGTGCCGACTTCGCGGCCGCTGCCGGTCAGAACGTTGAATACGCCGTTTGGCAGGCCGGCTTCGGTGTAGATCTCGGCCAGTTTCAGGGTGGTCAGCGAGGTGACTTCCGACGGTTTGAAGATCATCGCGTTGCCAGCGGCCAGGGCCGGGGCAGATTTCCACAGGGCGATCTGGATCGGGTAGTTCCAGGCACCGATACCCACGGTCACGCCCAGCGGCTCGCGGCGGGTGTAGACGAAGGACGATTCGCGCAGCGGGATCTGCTCGCCTTCGATGGCCGGTACCAGGCCTGCGTAGTATTCCAGCACGTCGGCGCCGGTGACGATGTCGACGTAGCGGGTTTCGGAGTACGACTTGCCGGTGTCCAGGGTTTCCAGCATGGCCAGCTCATCGTTGCGCTCGCGCAGGATGTCGACGGCGCGGCGCAGGATGCGCGAACGCTGCATGGCAGTCATCGCAGCCCAGACTTTCTGGCCACGCTCGGCGCTTTCCACGGCCTTCTCGACGTCTGCCTCGGTAGCACGCTGTACGTGGGCGAGGACTTCGCCGGTGGCCGGGTTGATGGCTTCGAAAGTGGCATCGCTGCCAGCGTCGACGTAAGCGCCATCAATGTAGAGTTTTTGCGTTCCGAAACGGGCCATAGTGTCCTCGCAAGTGCAGTGTGTGGTTTGGCTTGCGCGTCATGCTCCTGCCGGGTTGGCAAGGGCCCTGCGCGCATTGTCAGCAGCCTGGTCGTTTGTGCCCAGGGTGTGCTGCTTGGCCAGTTGTAGTTCCATGTATTCGTAAGCAATCCGTATCGCCTGGTCGGTGTCGAATGCATCACCCGACAGGGCGCCACGCAGCCACAAACCGTCGATCAGGGCTGCCAGGCCGCGGGCTGCCTTGCGCGCATGGTAGAGCGGCAGGGCGCGGCGGAACTGGCAGCACAGGTTGGAATACAAGCGGTGGTCGTTGATCCGCTGCAACCTGTGCAAATCGGGCTGGTGCATGCTGGAAGCCCAGAAGGCCAACCAGGTTTTCATTGCCGGGCCGTTTACCTGGCTGGCATCGAAGTTGCCCTCGATGATCACTTTCAGGTGAGCGCGCGGGCTGTCGTCTTTCAGGGCCTGGCGACGTGCTCTGACGCCTTCGTTGAGCATGCTCATGATGTAACCCATCGTCGCTGCGATCAGGCCGTTCTTGTCCCGAAAGTAGTGACTGATGATGCCGTTCGACACACCGGCCAAACGGGCAATCAGCGCAATGCTGGCGTCCCCCAGTCCGACCTGATCGACCGCCTGCAATGTGGCTTCGATCAACTGCTGGCGCCGGATGGGTTGCATACCGACCTTGGGCATCTTGCTATCTCCTCAGGCCTGCGAGCAGACGACAGGCGGCTGACTCGGCGAAGGCCAGTCTATTTTGTTTTGATTGAACGTTCAATCAATAAAGAATAAGCTCTGCGACAATTTGTGCCATTGACAGTTTTTCAGGCGGTCGAGAAGGCACGGATTGACACCCCAGGAAATCGCGTAACCCCCGGAATACAAGGTGTTGACGGGCATGAGCGATGCGAAATGCAGATTCTGCCGTACGGCCATTGGCCCTGCGACAGGCCCTTGGAGCGGGCGGGGTGACCTGTGACGAATGCGCGCACCTCCGTTGAGGCGTGGCATTTTCAGCAGGCCACCTGTCTGTTTTTGGCAACGTATCGATTCGGGATCACGGTTTCCAGGGTTCTTTTATAACACCTGATGCAGTGGGGATATTCCACCAATTGCTCGGGAAAGACTGATTAGCCTCCACAGCCGCACTGCCCGGAGCATTCGTGCAATGAGTTCTGCCTCACTTACCAAGCCCCCCGCCGAGAGGGTACGGGTCAACCGCGTGGTGTTTTTCACCTCCGCGCTGATGATCCTTGTTCTGACTGCCTTGCTGATCGCTGTACCCGAAACCGCCGGCCAGGTGCTGGGCGTGGCCCAGAAGTGGCTGACGCGCACCTTTGGCTGGTACTACATGCTGGTCATCTGCGGATACCTGCTGTTCGTCGTCTACCTGGCTTTCTCCGACTACGGCAGCCTCAAGCTGGGTGGCAAGGACGACCAGCCTGACTTCAGCTATGGCGCCTGGGCCGGCATGCTGTTCTCGTCCGGTATCGGTATTTCGCTGCTGTACTTCGGCGCCTCCGAGCCCCTGGACCACTACTTCAACCCACCGGAGGGCACCCCGGCCAGCCTCGAGGCCGCGCGCCAGGGCCTGCAGCTGACCTTCCTGCACTGGGGCCTGCACGGCTGGGCGATCTATGCCCTGGTGGGCCTGGCCGTGGGTTACTTTGCCTACCGCCACAACCAGCCGTTGGCACTGCGCTCGGCGCTGTACCCGCTGGTGGGCGAGCGTTGGGTCAAGGGCGCTGCCGGCAACGCCGTCGATATCTTCGGCATGTTCGTCACCCTGCTGGGCCTGGTGACCAACCTGGGCATCGGCGCGATGCAGGTGTCGTCCGGCCTGGAATACCTGTTCGGCATGGACCACAGCAAGACCAACCTGCTGGTGGTGATCCTGGTCATGGCTGGCGTGGCCACCGTGGCAGCGGTATCGGGCGTGGAGAACGGCATCCGCCGCCTGTCCAACCTGAACATCATGCTGTTCAGCGGCTTGTTGATCTTCGTACTGCTGGGCGGCGAAACCCTGCACCTGCTCAACGGCTTCGTGCAGAACGTCGGCGACTACCTGAACGGCATCGTGCTGAAAACCTTCGACCTCTATGTGTATGAAGGCGAAGCCGGCAAGTCGGAGCGCTGGTTGGGCCTGTGGACCGTGTTCTACTGGGCCTGGTGGATCTCCTGGGGCCCGTTCGTCGGCATGTTCATTGCGCGTATTTCCAAGGGCCGCACCGTGCGCCAACTGGTGATGGGCGTGCTGCTGATCCCGCTGGGCTTCACCCTGGCCTGGCTGTCGATCTTCGGCAACACCGCACTGGACCTGGTGATCAACCAGGGCGCCGTGGAGCTGGGCAAGACTGCGCTGGAACAGCCATCGATGTCGATCTACCAGCTGCTGGAATACTTCCCGGCAGCCAAGATCGTCATTGGTGTGGCAGTGTTCGTCGGGTTCGTGCTGTTCCTCACGCCGGCCGACTCCGGCGCGGTGATGATGGCCAACCTGTCGTGCACAGGCGGCAAGGTCGACGAAGATGCCCCGCACTGGATGGTGGTGTTCTGGTCCGTGGTGATCACCCTGGTGACCATCGGCCTGCTGTTTGCCGGTAACTTCGAAGCCATGCAGACCATGGTCGTGCTGGCGGGCCTGCCGTTCTCGGTGGTGCTGGTGCTGTTCATGTTCGGCCTGTACAAGGCCATGAAGCAGGACGTGGTGATCGAGCAGGAGCGAGCCGAACTGGCCGCCCGTGGCCGTCGCGGCTTTAGCGAGCGCCTGACCCAGCTGGAACTGCAGCCGACCCAGGCCGTGGTGCAGCGCTTCATGGACAAGCAGGTCAGCCCGGCGTTGAAAGAAGCCGCTGCACAGCTGCAGACGCAGGGCTTCGAGGTGGAAACCCGCGTTGGCCAGTCGCGCAACCTGATGGGCTTGCGGGTGATGATGGAAGAAGGCAACCCGTTCGTCTACGAAGTGAGCCTTGACGGCTATATGGCCGCGCCGAGCGAGGCGCCGGTCGAGGGTGAGCCTGAACTGCGCCAGCGCTTCTACCGCGCCGAGGTCTACCTGCATGACGGCAGTCAGGAGTACGACCTGATGGGCTTTGCCCCAGACCAGATCGTGCGTGATGTGCTCGATCAGTTCGAGAGCCATCGCCAGGTGCTTGGCCGCGTCTATAGCTGACAGCCCGGCAGGTCGCCGCATCGCCAGGTGCCGCGGCCTGCCAGCAGCAATATGTAGCACCTGTTTCGATACCATTTCCAGGACGCTTTGTGGTTCATTCCACAACGAGTCCTGGTCATGCCCGCCACTCACGCGCACAACCTCAAACACGCAGTCGCCGCCCAGTTCGCCAGCCGTCCCACGCTCCGCCAGGTCGTAGGCGAACAGGTCATGAAGGTGATCCTGGAGCACTATCCTCTGGTTGGCGTGCATCGCCCTGAAATGACCTCGGCTGCACCGCTGTACCTGATGTCCCTGCAGCCGGATGGTGTCTGGCGCCCTCAGCCGCTGGTGGATGTTGTGCTGCAGGCCCTGCTTGCGGCTAAACCACTGGACCTCGCCCCGGCGGGTGACTACCGCCTTAGCCTGAACCCGCCCCGGCGCTTTTTCGCCATCGAGTCGAGCTTCGAAACGGCTGAGGGCGATTTGATCGAGCCCGCGCGCCTGACCGATGGCCTCAACGCGTTGCTGCCAATGCTGCTTTGGCACTTCCAGCGAGCGCAGATCGACTATTGGAACGGCGACGGCACGATCGACCGGGACCTGTGGTTGCAACAGTTGTTGCGCGCCAACCTGCTCGATGGCCTGAAAGACGAAGCGCTGGACGACGAACAGCGCAAGCTTCTGCGTGACCTGATGATGGGCAACCGCACCGGGCTCGATGTGCAGCTGGTGCGGGTAGCCTTACGTGAGGGCGAAGACACGTTCCATGAGCTGTTGCCCGGCTTGCTGATTACCGCCTCCAGTGAGGTTCGCGAACTGACACTCTGGTGTTCTCCCGAAGGCCTGGTCCGCAGTTTCGACGCCCAGGCTGCATTCGGCGCGGCGTTGCAAATACAGATGGCTGGACGTTACCGGTTTGATGAGTTGAACTGGCAGGGCCTGACTGTGGAGGGCGACGCTTTCGCCCTGTACAGCGCCTCGCTGCTGGAAATCTTGCTCGAGCGCGTGGCCCGCCTGCGCTGGAGTGCGATCGACAGCGTCGACCAACTGGAGCACTACTGCCACTTGGCCTGCGACCCCACATCATTTTTCGCCGAGTTCAGTGACCATGGCACTGGTGGGCTGGGCCTGGCGCTTCCCAAGGGCCTGTCGCGAGCCGATACGGATAGCCAGACCGCTTACCTCCAAGCCATGCTCGACTTGTCGCTACTGCAACAGCACAGCCCAGCGCAGGGCATTCAGGACGGTCTGCCGGACTTGCACACCTATGCGGCGACGCGCCTGCGCGAAGCGATGCTGCATGACCACCCGGTAGACGCAAATTATTTTCCTGATGACCTTCTCCTCACGGTCGAGACCTTTGTCAGTGACGGTCACGGGCTGGGCTTCGGCCAGAAGACCGGTGAAAAGACGTTGACCCTGACGCAGCTGGCGATCGGCCGCCTGGATGCCACCGCAGGCGGGGTGGTGACACACATCGCCCACCGGGAAAACCAGCTGATCATGAAGTGGATGACCATTGATTACGTCCGTGAGCTGGTGCAGCGAGTCGATATCGGCGGCAGTTATCCACGGCATGTTCAGTCGATGCTCGATCGCTCGGCGAGCCGCGCCGAACACATCTCGGCATTTGCCATACGCTGGCGTATCACCCTGATGTTCGATGCTGCGCGGGCGCGGGCCGTCAAACGGCTCGACAAATTCGCCTACGGCGCCCTGGCAGAATTCTGCCGTAGCGGCGCGGAAGGGGCAGCCGCTGTGCGGATTGCACCGCTTGCGTTCAAACGCTCGCCGACATCAGAGAGGGTCGACGTCGCGCATGGTTTCTACGTGATCGAACTCATCGAGTTGGGTGTTCATCTGTTGTACTGCCCGCTGTACACCGAAAAGGCGCTGATTCAGTACGACAGCGCTCAAGCACTGTTGGATGCGATCAGCCGCCCGGGGGCGTTGCAGGACAACGTGCTGCTGTGGATTGAGCAAGCTCAGCGCGCGGTCTACGACAATGGTGGCTTCCGGGAGCCGCACCTGCCCCAATGGCTGCTCGACCCTTACACCCTCCCGGAGAAACCGCAGCCTGTTCAGTTGGCGCTGCAATTCTGGGCGCGGGACGTGGATCGGCAGATGTTCGAAGCCAAGGGCCGGATGTTGCTGGAGCTGGCGGATCGCAGCGCCATGAGCAACAGCGAGGTGCGCTGGCGACTGGTCACGGCATTTTCCTGGGAACTGCTGAATGTTGTGTTTCCGGTGTTGCCAGGGCCGCTCACCTCGGTTGCCTGGCTCTACATCGGCATGCGCAGCTTGATCAACGATGTGCATGGCCTGGGCAGCTCGCATCTCGACGAGCGCATCCAGGCGATGGTCGATGTGCTGAACAACACCTTGCTGGCGCTGATACACCTGCAGACGCCGAAACTGGCAGCGCCGCCCGTTTCTGGCGACCTGCCGCCAGCGCTGCTCCAGGGGCCACCTGCAGGCACTGGGGTCGAGCTGGCGAACCTTTGCGCAGCAACGCGGGAGCCCAGCGCCTCGGTCGACAGCCTGCAGGCCATGGCCAACACCCACCTCGATTTTTCCTGGCGTGGGGCTGGGGGGCTCAATGGCCTGTCAAGCGCCCAGCGAGGCCAGATGCGCGCGTTGGCGGCCAGTGTTTCGCTGGAAGGGCGCGAACCGCAGACGCAGGGCGTGGCCGCGGGGCTGGTACGGATCGGGGATGATTTCTATGTGTCTCTGGACGGTGATGTCTACCGAGTCAGCCTTGATAACGCAGCGTTTCGCATCATTGGTCCGGACGGCACGGTTGGGCCATACCTGATGCGCGACGGCAATGTCTGGCACCTCAATAATTCGCGCTTGCACGGTGGCAATGATCGCTCCGGCGAGTTGGCCCGAGAGCGATTGCGCAAGAAGCTTGGCGGGCCGATTGCCAAGGCTCAGGCCGAGATAGAGCGGCTTATCCTGGCCGCAGAGGCTGCCACGAAGGATTTCAACGCGTTGAGCGAGCAGATTGTCGGTTTGCGTGATCCGGTAAAAAAAGTCGAGGAACGGTTGCAAAAGGCGCCACCCACCGAGCCGGGCGAACGTGCGCAATTCGAGCAGGCTACCGAGTTGTTCAAGCTCAAGTTCCAGCAGTTGCAAGAGCAGACGAGTAAGTTGCGCAACCAGCGCCTGCCCTTGAACGAGAGATTGTTCCTTGATTATCTCGACGCCGAACGCAACATTACCTACGTGCTTGACAAGTCGAGCGCCTCGACGCACGTCGGCAGCGTGAGAGATCAACGGATACTCTTGGGCCAGGTCCGCAAGAACCTGATCAGCTTTGGCATGTTCTTCATTGATGAGCTGCTGGCCTTGGGTGGGTTCAGGGAATATGACCAACTCACCAATGCGCTCAATGTCGCACCGCCAGAGAAACAGGCCGAGTTGTATGCCAGGTTCCGGACGATGTTGGAAAAGTTGCTTGAAGAGCAGCCCAGGATCATCAATGTCTCCAGCCAGCTGGATCGCCTGTTGGCCATCACCGACATCGACATGCAAGTGCCTTACGTCAATACCACGCTGACCGTTTCGAGCATTATCGAGAGCCGCAAGACGACCACGATCAACATCCGGTTTTTCCAGGCCATGGGCCTGGTCGAGCTGGCCCTGCAGTGGCACAAAGGCACGCCTACCCAGCACTACATGATTTTCCGCCATGCGCTCGCCAGTCAGCGTTTGCGGGTGGCTGCACAAACCCATCATCTGCTGATGTTCTGTGACTTGCCTGTCGCCGAACGAATCGAGGTGCTGCAAAGTGCGTGGGACGAATACCTCGCGGCGATTCTCAACGCCGAACGGATCAAGACACTCGGCAGCAAGCTCATCGATGTCCAGCGCCTTGAGGCCTACAAGCAACAGATGGTGGAACTGAAAACCATAGCCGGTGAGGCGTTGGTCGAGGCCATGCGCGAGCAGGCGGACGGGCAGGTCCGTGGCACACGTCGTGCGGTCTATTCACGAAAGAGCCTGCAGGTGGCCCATACGCGGGCTGGTCAGATAGTCATTGGCAGCGAATCGGTGGTCGACGGGCAGGCTGTGCTGCAAGTTGTAGCGGCTTTCAACAAGAGTGCGCTGCATCGCTTCCAGAAGCAGGGAAACACCTGGGTTGAAGAGGTAGCCGCGGGCGAACCGGAACAGCAGTCGCGGACTTCTACGCCGGAGTCCGAAAGGAACAACCGGGAACTGGCCGAGGCCATGCTGGCACAGAACGAAAATGTCATCGCTCAAGCCAGAGCCCTGGTTGCCAAGGATGCTGACGACATGGGCCTGATGTCGATGCTGGACGGCCAGATCAACGAAGTGTCCGAGTTGCGTGAACAGCTCAGCGATGCCAACGCAGAGCACGCGCTGCTGGCGGGCATGGACGATGCGCTGATTCAGTTGCGTCAGGCCCGTCGCGACTGTTTGGTAGCGCTTTACAGCAAGACGCGCTATCCAGGTGCCAGAGGGCTGAATTTTCTCCATCAGCAGGGTTTGCTCGCCGTGGAATATGTCGGGCCTCGGCAGGTGGTTTCCGATGGCTATCTGGACGAGTACCGGATCAGCCTGTTGCGTGCTCCCGGTGAGGGTCGAGGTAAACCCTTGTGGGCCGCGCATTTCCATTTTGCCGACTCGCAGGCGGCGCCGACGGCGTTTGGCAAAGGCCATCTCAAGCTGTGGAGCCAGCGCAAGATGGGGTATCGCGAGCAAATGAAGGCGGCGAGCGAGGGGCAGGTACTGAGCATTTATCGGGGTAACCTGACCTACGCACAGGCCAGGGATGTCATTCCGTTCAACCTCTGAACATTCGCCCGGGTGGCCCAGCGGCTGCCCGCGATCAACAAATGCTAGCGATTGCTGTAACGGCCATGCTTACCGTGTGCAGGCATGGCCTGGTTGCCACGTGTGGCGATCATCTGTTGCAGCGTGACCAGTTCGATACCCAACTGCTTGAGCCGTGGAATTTGACTTTCCAGCACCGCTAGCGTTTGCGGGTAGGGGTGGCCGATCAGCACGGCCGAGCCTTGCTTGCGGGCCAGTGCAATACCCTGTTGCAGCTGAGCGTCGATGGCTTCGGGCGTGCGCACGTCATCCAGAAATACATCCCGTGACACATGCGCGACATCGTGTGCTTGAGCCTCGGCCGCGGCGACCGTGGCGGCACTGGTGCGGCTGTCGACAAAGAACAGATGGCGCCGCTGCAGCTCGCCCATCAACCACGCCATGGGTTCACGCTGTGCGGTCATGCGGCTGCCCATGTGGTTGTTGATGCCGGCGGCGTAGGGCACCTTGACCAATGCTGCGTCCAGGCGCCGCGCCAGCTCTTCGATGGCGATGCCCGGGTGCCAGGCATAGGGCCCGGTGGCCGGGTCCATGGGCATGTGCAGGATCACCGTCTTGCCGGCCTTGTGCGCCTGGCGTGCAAAGTCGGTGGCATGCGGGGTGTCGGGCATGATCGCCATGGTCACCGGCCCAGGCAGGGCCAGGGTACGGCTGTCGCGCTCCGGGCTCTGGCCCAGGTCGTCGATGATGATGCTCATGTAGGCCTTGTTGGCCGGTGCCGCTTGCGCGATTCCGGCCATCAGGCAAAACAACAGACACAGCAGAAAACGCATAGGGTGGCTCAGTCGCCCTTGGTGATGTTCAGGCCCTTGAGCAGGCTCAGTGCCTGGCTCAGCTGGAAGTCGTCATCCTGCGGGCGTTCCTTGCGCTTGCTGCTGCCGGTCGGGCGGTCGGCGCCGCCGTTGCCGTTGCCCAGGTGGCCCTGCAGGTCGGCTTCCTTGAAGTTTTCGGTGTCGGCTTCGGCGGTGAGCTTGGCCGGGCGCACCTCGATGTCCGGGACAATGCCCTGGGCCTGGATCGAGCGGCCGTTGGGGGTGTAGTACAGCGCAGTGGTGAGCTTCAGGGCGCGGTCGTTGGCCAGTGGCAGCACGGTCTGCACCGAGCCTTTGCCGAAGCTGTCGGTGCCCATCAGCACGGCGCGCTTCTGGTCCTGCAGGGCGCCGGCGACAATTTCCGATGCCGATGCACTGCCACCGTTGATCAGTACCACCAGCGGCACGCCTGCGCTGGCATCGGCCGGGTCGGCCGAGAAACGCAGCTCGGAGTTGGCGATGCGGCCCTTGGTGTAGACGATCAGGCCTTTGGTCAGGAAGTGGTCGGCCACTTCCACTGCCGATTGCAGCACGCCGCCTGGGTTGTTGCGCAGGTCCAGCACCACCCCGCGCAGCTTCTTGCCGTTGTCCTTGCGCAGCTTGGCCAGGGCCTTGCCCACTTCGTCACCGGTCTTGACCTGGAACTGGGTGATACGGATGTAGCCGTAGTCGTTCTCCAGTAGCTGGCTCTTCACGCTCTTGACCTGAATGACTGCACGGGTCAGGTTCACGTCGAACGGGTTGCCGCCGTCGCGCACCAAGGTCAGGGTTATCTTCTCGCCGACCTTGCCGCGCATCTTGTCGACGGCTTCGGTCATGGTCTGGCCGCGGGTCGGGGCGCCGTTGATCTTGACGATCAGGTCACCAGCCTGCACGCCGGCCCGCGAGGCTGGGGTGTCGTCGATTGGCGAGACCACCTTGATGAAGCCGTCTTCCTGGCCTACTTCAATGCCCAGCCCGCCGAACTCTCCGCTGGTGCTTTCCTGCAGCTCCTGGAAGTCCTCGGGGCCAAGGTAGGCCGAATGCGGGTCAAGGTTGCTGAGCATGCCCTTGATGGCGTTTTCCAGCAGGGTCTTGTCGTCTACCGGTTCGACGTAGGCGGCCTTGATGCGGTCCAGGACCTCGGCGAAGGTGCGCAGTTCTTCCAGCGGCAGTGGCGCCTTGGCGGTCACCTCGGTGGCTGGCACTGCGGCGGCCTTGGCCGGCTCTGCGGCGGTGGCCAGGGGCGCGCCGACCGCCAGGGCGATGGACAGGGCCAGCTGGGTGAGACGAGGCGAGTGCAGCATGTCGAACGAACTCCTGATCCTGTAAGCGCTCCCTGGGGAGCATCGGCGCAGCACTCAGGCTGCGCCGTAGAAATTTGACTAGCCCCGGCACCACTGCGAAGGGTCGGTAGGCCGGCCCTGCTGGCGGATAGCGAAATACAAGCCTGCCGCGTCCTGACCACCGCTGTCGCCAACGGTGGAAATGGCTTCACCGGCCTTGACGATATCACCGGCATTCTTGAGCAGGCTCTGGTTGTGGCCGTACAGGCTCAGGTAACCGTTGCCATGGTCGAGAATGACCAGAAGCCCGGCACCGCGCAACCAGTCCGCGAATACCACACGCCCGCCGTGCACGGCACGTACCTGGGTGCCTGGGTTGGCGCTGATCATAACCCCGTCCCACTTGGCACGGGCGTCGCTACCGCGGGCATCACCGAAACGTGCCAGCAATCGACCATTGACTGGCCATGGAAGTTTGCCCCGCGCAGCAGAAAATGCGCCGCCGTAGTTGGCGCCATCGCTGGAAACCATCGGCCCGAGGGTGGTACGGGCCTTTTTCGGCGGTTCCACTGGCTCTGCAGGCTCACGGGCCCGGTCGCGGGCAGCGGCGGCGGCCAGCGCTTCCTGCTGGCGGCGTTTTTCCGCTTCCTGCTGCGCCAGCAGGGCCTTCTTGCGTGCCTCTTCAGCTTCACGCGCCTGGCGGGCGAGGGTTTCCTCGATGGTCTTCAGGACCTTGGCCAGGTCGGCCTGGTCCTGTTCGCGCGCTTGCAGCTTCTGATCGCGGTCCTTCACATCGCTGTTGAGCTTTGCCAGTACCTGCTGGCGCTTGGCGCGCTCGGTTTCCAGGGCCTGGCGACGGCTGTCGAGGTCGGTGCGCTGGGCCAGCAGTTGTTGTTGCTGGCTGGAAATTTCCTGTTCGACGTTGGCCAGTTGGCGCAAGGTCTCGTTGAAGGTGCGCAATTGCTCCAGGCGCGCCTTGCTCAGGTAGTCGTAATAGGTGAGGGTGCGGGCGAATTTCTCGGGGTTCTGCTGGTTGAGCAGCAGCTTGAGGTATTCCTCGCGACCGTTGTTCTGGTAGGCCGAACGGGCCTGAATGGCGATCAGTCGTTGTTGTTCAACGCGGGCGCTCTGGAGTTTTTTTTTCTCGGTATCAAGGCGCTCCAGCTCGCCTTCAGTCTTTTTTAGTTCTTGCTGCAGGGCCTCCACCTGCTTTTCGAGGTTGCCGATGTCGGTTTCGGTGGCTTTGAGGTCTTTTTGCACACCGGCCTTTTCTTCCTGGAGCTTGCTCAGCGTTTTCTTGAGCTCGGCAATGTCCTGGCGGGTGGCATCCAGTTGCTGCTGGGTCTGCGCACGCTCATCGGCGAAGGCCGGGCTGAGCAGGCAAGACAGGGCTAGGAGGATCAGGGCGCGAAGCATGGGGTTTGGCGTACCAAGGATGGAGACTGGCCTAGTATGCCCGCCTGGGCAGGCAAAAAAAACGCCTCGCTGCGGATGCAGGGGGGCGTTTGTCTGGAATTCATGTGCAATTGGGGCTGCAACGCAGCCCCTTTCGACATTCAGGCGTCGACCAGAATCGAAGTACCGGTCATTTCCACCGGCTTTTCCAGCCCCAGCAGCTTCAGCATGGTCGGCGCCACGTCGGCCAGCACGCCGCCCTCGCGCACTTTCACGTTGCGCTTGCCCACGTAGATGAACGGTACCGGCTCGGTCGTGTGCGCGGTGTGCGCCTGGCCGGTGCACTCGTCTTCCATCTGCTCGACGTTGCCGTGGTCAGCGGTGATCAGCGCTTCGCCGCCGACCTTGTCCAGTGCGTCGACAATGCGCCCTACACAGGTATCCAGTGCTTCGACGGCCTTGACCGCTGCCTCGAACACGCCGGTGTGGCCGACCATGTCGCCGTTGGCGTAGTTGACCACGATGACGTCGAAGCGCTGCTGTTCGATGGCTTCGACGATGCGATCGGTCACCTCTGGTGCGCTCATTTCCGGTTGCAGGTCATAGGTGGCGACCTTCGGCGACGGGATCAGGATGCGTTCTTCGCCTTCGAACGGCTCTTCGCGGCCACCCGAGAAGAAGAAGGTGACGTGGGCGTATTTCTCGGTTTCGGCGATGCGCAGCTGGGTCTTGCCGTTCTTCGCCAGGTATTCGCCCAGCACGTTGTTCAGGCTGGACGGGGCGAAGGCTGCTGGTGCCGGGATCTTCGCCGAATACTGGGTCAGGCCGATGTACGCCGCCATCTTCGGCAGGCGCGCACGGGCGAATTCCGTGAAGTCTGGTTCTACGAATGCACGCGACAGCTCGCGAGCACGGTCGGCGCGGAAGTTCATGAAAATCACGGCATCGCCATCTTCGACCTTGACGGCTTCGCCAATGCGCGTGGCCTTGACGAATTCGTCGCTTTCGTCGCGGGCGTAAGCTGCTTCAAGGCCTGCCAGGGCTGTGTCAGCGGTGTACTCGGCAGCGCTGTCGACGATGAGGTTGTAGGCAGCGCTGACGCGGTCCCAGCGGTTGTCGCGGTCCATGGCGTAGTAGCGGCCGATCAGGCTGGCGATACGGCCCTTGCCCAGTTTGGCGAAGGTGGCGTCGAGCAGTTCGATGGACGACTGCGCGCTGCGTGGCGGGGTGTCGCGGCCATCGAGGAAGGCGTGCAGGTAGATCTTTTCGGCGCCACGCTGGGCGGCCAGTTCGGCCATGGCCACCAAGTGGTCCTGGTGGCTGTGTACGCCACCATCGGACAGCAGGCCGAGGATGTGCACGGCCTTGCCAGCACCGACTGCCTTGTCCACAGCACCGGTCAGTACCGGGTTTTCGAAGAACTCGCCGTCGCGGATGGCCTTGGTCACCCGCGTGAAGTCCTGATACACGACGCGACCTGCGCCGAGGTTCATATGACCGACTTCGGAGTTGCCCATCTGCCCGTCCGGCAGGCCGACATCCATGCCCGAGCCGGAAATGAGGCCATGCGGCTGGGTGGCGCACAGGCGGTCATAGACCGGTTTATTGGCGGCAAAGATGGCGTTGTGTTCGGGGATATCGCTATGGCCGAAGCCATCCAGGATAATCAGGACCAGGGGTTTGGGCGTGCTCGTCATCAATCAAACTCACGGTTGTTCAAAGATGATAAAGACACGCATTTTAGGGCAAATACGCCACCTGCGGCGAATATTCGTCCCATTCCACCGACCGGCGCACCTGTGGTGGCAACATGAAGGTGGTTTTGTGGCCGGCCCGTCGGGCTTTGGTGGCACCAAGGGGCTGTGTATACTGGCCGGCATTTTCAATCGCCTGGAACACCGCTGATGGTTGCTCACCTGATTCAATTCGCGACAGATCACTACATCCTGGTTGCGATCTTCCTCATTCTGCTGGTCCTGCTGCTCATCAATGAAATCCGTCGTGGTGGCCAAAGCCTGACTAATGGCCAACTGACAGCCCTGGTCAATGCCGAGAAGGCCCTGGTGATCGACATTCGCCCGGCCAAGGAATACTCCGCCGGTCATATCGTCGGTGCGGTGAACATCCCGCAGGACAAGCTGGCCAACCGCATGACCGAGCTGGGCAAGCATAAAGAAAAGACCTTGATCGTCGTCGACGCGATGGGCCAGCAGTCCGGCACCATTTGCCGCGAGCTGCTCAAAGCTGGTTACAACGCCGCCAAACTGAGCGGTGGCGTTTCCAGCTGGAAAGCCGATAACCTGCCCCTGGTGAAGTGATATGAAGCCTGTCATCGTCTACTCCAGCGACTACTGCCCCTACTGCATGCGCGCCAAGTACCTGCTCGAGAGCAAGGGCGTGGCCTTCGAGGAAATCAAGGTCGACGGCAAGCCGCAGGTTCGCGCCGAGATGAGTCAGAAAGCCGGCCGCACGTCGGTGCCGCAGATCTGGATCGGCAGCACCCATGTCGGTGGATGCGATGACCTCTATGCCCTGGAGCGCGCGGGCAAGCTCGACGCGTTGCTGGCGGCCTGATTTGCACTGCATTCAAAAACATTAGGATAAGGATCTGACATGACTGACCAACAGACCAACGGCGCTGCTGCAGAAGACAACAGCCCTCAGTTCTCCCTGCAACGCATCTATGTGCGCGACCTGTCGTTCGAGGCCCCGAAAAGCCCGCAGATCTTCCGTCAGACCTGGGAACCGAGCGTTGCCCTGGACCTGAACACCAAGCAGAAATCCCTGGAAGGCGACTTCCACGAGGTCGTGCTGACCCTGTCGGTTACCGTCAAGAACGGTGACGAAGTGGCCTTCATTGCTGAAGTGCAGCAGGCCGGTATCTTCCTGATCGCCAACCTCGATGCGCCTTCGATGAGCCACACCCTGGGTGCGTTCTGCCCGAACATCCTGTTCCCTTATGCCCGTGAGGCCCTGGACAGCCTGGTGACCCGCGGTTCGTTCCCGGCGCTGATGCTGTCGCCGGTCAACTTCGACGCCCTGTACGCGCAAGAAATGCAGCGTATGCAGGAAGCGGGTGAAGCGCCTACTGTGCAGTAATTACTGCCGGTATAAAGAAAGCGCCTCTCGGGGCGCTTTTTTGTTGCCTGTGCGGGCCTCTTCGCGGGTAAACCCGCTCCTACAGGGGATCGCGCCGTTCTCTCGACCTGCGTAGGAGCGGGTTTACCCGCGAAGAGGCCGGCACAGGCAACACATCAGCTCCCGGCAAACCCGTTCTGCCGCCACGCCTCATACACCGTCACCGCCACCGTATTGGACAGGTTCAGGCTACGGCACCCCGGCCGCATCGGCAGGCGCAGGCGATGCTCGGCCGGCAGGCTGTCCAGCACCTCGGCCGGCAACCCGCGGCTCTCTGGCCCGAACAGGAAGGCGTCGCCCGGCTGGAAGGCCACTTCGTGGAACGGGTGCGAGCCCTTGGTGGTAAAGGCGAACAACCGTGGGTTGCCAAGGCTTTCCAGGCATCCGGCCAAGCTCTCGTGGCGCTTGAGCGTGGCATACTCGTGGTAGTCCAGCCCTGCGCGGCGCAGGCGCTTGTCATCCAGTTCGAAGCTGATGGGTTCGATCAGGTGCAGGGCGCAGCCGCTGTTGGCGCATAGACGAATGATGTTGCCGGTATTCGGCGGAATTTCTGGTTGAAAAAGGATGACGTGAAACATGCACGGCTCCAAACGTGAAGATGACGGGCATTCTACCCCTGAACCGGACGTGCGTTCGAAGGCCTTCCCACGGGTGATGCTGTCGTTGGCGATCGTCGGCTTGATGGTAGGGCTGATGATCGGTCGCCTGACTACGCCGGACGAGCGTGAACTGCAGCAGGTGCAAGTGATGCAGGATGGCCTGGAGCTGTGGTTCAACGAAGAGCCCAAGCTGCATGGCGAGAACGTGGAAGGGACGGTGGCGTTGCTGTTCCAGGCCCGGGGCAAGGCTCAGCAAGGGCAGCTCAGCCTGCAGGGCAAGCCGGTGAGCTGGCGGGTACAGCACAGCGAGGAAGGTTTGTTGCTGACGGTGGTGGCCGCGCGCCCCCTGCACGGCGAATGGGCCGGTGCAGAGGACGCTGGGCGCTGGCGGGTGCAAGTGAAACTGCACGAATAAAAGAGGGGATATCCCGGCCTGCCTGTACCAGGGTCCCCAAAAGGGGTACTGCGTATAAAGGGGGGATGCCCGGCCTGCCTGTACCGAGGTCCCCAAAAGCGGCGGTGCTGCAAATAAAAGAGGGGTTCACCCGGCCTGCCTGTACCAGGGCCCCCGAAACTGGAGATGTATTGCTTATTGCAGGGGGCGTGCCAGTTTTGCAAAAGCCGTGAATACTGGGCTTTGCGGGTGATTTGGCCGGATTTTGAGGGGATTTGTGCCTTCGAGAGGTGCAGCGGGCACAGGAACGGTGCATTCAGAGGGCTGAAATGGCTGGGGCCGCTTTGCGCCCCATCGCGACACAAGGCCGCTCCCACAGGATCGTGGTAGGAGCGGGTTTACCCGCGAATACGGTGGCGGCGGCAACGCTGAACGGCAGGTGGAGATTGGCCAGCAGGCCCGGCCTCTTCGCGGGTGAACCCGCTCCTAAGACGACCCCGATGTGTGTCCACACCGTGGTAGGAGCGGGTTTACCCGCGAATACGGTGGCGGCGGCAACGCTGAACGGTAGGTGGAGATTGGCCAGCAGGCCCGGCCTCTTCGCGGGTGAACCCGCTCCTACGACGACCGCGATGTGTGCCCACCGCCGTGGTAGGAGCGGTTTTACCCGCGAATACGGTGATGGCGGCAACGCTGAACGGCAGGTGGAGATTGGCCAGCAGGCCCGGCCTCTTCGCGGGTGAACCCGCTCCTACGACGACCCCGATGTGTGCCCACCGCCGTGGTAGGAGCGGGTTTACCCGCGAATACGGTGGTGGCGGCAACGCTGAACGGCTGGTGGAGATTGGCCAGCAGGCCCGGCCTCTTCGCGGGTGAACCCGCTCCTACGACGACCCCGATGTGTGTCCATCGCATCAGCCTTGGGGGCAGAGGCGATCCTGTGGGAGCGGCCTTGTGTCGCGATGGGCTGCAAAGCAGCCCCAGCAATCTAGAAGGCTAATTCAGCGCTCAGTGGTCATCACCTTCCTCATCATCCCCACCAGCCACATTCATCCCCAGCTCCTTGATCTTGCGTGTCAGGGTGTTGCGCCCCCAACCTAGCAACAGCGCGGCATCGCGACGGCGGCCGGCGGTGTGCTTGAGTGCCGTCTCGATCATGATCCGCTCAAAGCTCGGCACTGCGCTGTCCAGCAGGCTGGTCTGCCCGCGCGCCAAGGCCTGGTCGGCCCACTGGCGCAGGGCCTGCTCCCAGTTGGTCACTGGCGCGGCATCGTGTGGCAGGTTCAGCAGTTCGGGTGGCAGGTCGCCGATCAGCACTTCGCGGCTGGAGGCCATCACGGTGATCCAGCGGCAGGTGTTCTCCATCTGCCGCACATTGCCAGGCCATGGCAGGTTGCGGATGAACTCTTCGGTTTCCGGCTTGAGGATCTTCGGCTCGACTGCCAGCTCCTGGGCCGCCCGGGCAAGGAAGTGGCGGGCGAGGGCGGGGATATCCTCGCGGCGGTCGGCCAGGCGCGGAATATGGATACGGATCACGTTCAGGCGGTGGAACAAGTCCTCACGGAACTTGCCGGCCTGCACCAGTGACTCCAGGTTCTGGTGGGTGGCGGCGATGATGCGCACGTCGACCTTGACCGGCACATGGCCGCCCACGCGGTAGAACTCGCCATCGGCCAGCACACGCAGCAGGCGGGTCTGGGTGTCGGCAGGCATGTCCCCGATTTCGTCGAGGAACAGCGTGCCACCATCGGCCTGCTCGAAACGGCCGCGACGCAAGTTGGCAGCACCTGTGAAGGCGCCTTTCTCATGGCCGAACAGCTCCGACTCCATCAAATCCTTGGGGATGGCAGCCATGTTCAGGGCAATGAACGGGGATGCTGCGCGTGGGCTGTGCCGGTGCAGGGCGTGGGCCACCAGTTCTTTGCCGGTGCCGGACTCGCCGTTGATCAGCACGGTGATGTTGGAGTGGCTGAGGCGGCCGATGGCGCGGAACACCTCCTGCATCGCCGGGGCTTCACCAATGATTTCCGGGGTGCGCGCCAGGTTCTGTGGCACATCCAGGCCTTGCTGCTCCTGGGCGTGCTGGTTGGCGCGCTTGACCAGCGATACCGCTTCGTCGACGTCGAATGGCTTGGGCAGGTACTCGAAGGCACCGCCTTGGTACGAGGCCACGGCGCTGTCCAGGTCGGAGTGGGCGGTCATGATGATGACCGGCAGGCGCGGGTGCTGCTCGCGGATCTGCGCCAGCAGGTCGAGGCCGCTGGTGCCAGGCATACGAATGTCGGAAATGATCACGTCGGGTTGCTGACGTGCCAGGCGCCCCATGACACCGTCTGCGCTGTCGAAGCTCTGGGTGGTCATGCCTTCCTGTTGCAGGGCTTTTTCCAGGACCCAGCGGATGGAGCGATCATCGTCGACGATCCATACGGTTTCACTTCGGCTCATGAGGCGGTGGCTCCTTGTTCCAGAGGCAGGTAAATCGAGAAGGCGGTATGGCCAGCGTGGCTTTCACACTCGATCAGGCCCTGGTGCTGGCTGATGATGTTCTGGGTAATGGCCAGGCCCAGCCCGGTACCGTCCGGGCGGCCACTGACCATGGGATAGAAGAGGGTTTCCTGCAGTTCCGGCGGGATGCCCGGGCCGTTGTCGATGATCTCTACCCGCGCTACCAGGCGGTGACGCACGTGGCCGATGGTGAACTGGCGCAGCGCGCGGCTGCGCAAGGTGATGCGACCCAGGCGCAGCTCATTCTGCGAGCTGATCGCCTGCATGGCGTTGCGCACGATGTTGAGTACGGCCTGAATCATCTGTTCTCGGTCGATCAGCACGTCCGGCAGGCTTGGGTCGTAATCGCGCACCAAAGTGATGCACCCCTGGCTTTCGGCATCGACCAGGCTGCACACCCGCTCCAGCACTTCGTGAATATTGGTCATGGCCAGCGACGGCAGCTTGTTCGAGCCGAGCATGCGGTCGACCAGGTTACGCAAGCGGTCGGCCTCCTCGATGATCACATTGGTGTAGTCGCGCAGCCCTTCCTCAGGCAGTTCGCGGGCCAGTAGCTGGGCCGCTCCGCGGATGCCGCCAAGGGGGTTCTTGATTTCGTGGGCCAGGCCGCGCACCAGCATCTTGGTGGTTTCCTGCTTGCTCAGTTGGGCCTCTTCCTTGGTGATGCGCAGCAACCGGTCACGCGGGTGCACCTCGAGCAACAGCAGGGTCTGGCCTTGATGCAGTATCGGCGTCACCGCGTAGTCGACGGTGATGGTCTGCCCGGTCAGCGATGTAAGCTGCGCTTCACGCTTGGTGAACGGGTGCGCCTGCTCGACCGCCTGGCGCAGCGAACTGAGCGCCTCGGTCGATTCGGTGAACAGCTCGCTGATGAACTGCCCATGGCTGCGCTGGCCACTGACGGCCAGCAGCATTTCTGCGGCCGGGTTCATGTACTCCAGGCGCAGCTCGGCGTTGAGCAGCAACGTGGCGGTGGTCAGGTTGTCCAGAAGCAGACGGTGCTGTGCATCGCTGATGGTCATAAGGCGTCGTTGACCTCGTTTGGCGCTTGCCTGGCACTTGGGGCCAGATCCGGGCGTGCTGTGGATCCGCTGATGCGAGACTCTCTTCCTGCAAAAAATGCAAGAAACAAACCAAGGCTCCGAAAAGAAGCGGAAATAGCTGAGAAAGGCCTGGATTTGCGCTCAATCGGATCAAAATTTGCTGAGCGGGCGCTCCGCGCGACCTGTTTTGGGGTGCATGGCGGAGCGTTAGGCGTTGTTATGCACCAATATAGAGCATTGACGCGTCTAGTGTTTCGGACACAGCTGTGCGGTTGCGCGGACCAGGGCAAGGTGGCGTATCGGGTCATTGGTGCGGGCGTGCAGGGCGTTGGCGAGTTTACGCGCGCAGTCCTCTGGAGGGTGCCGGTCGAAGCGCCCCAACTCGAATAGAAGCGTTGCCTGAAGCTTGTCCAGACGAGGTCGCAGTTGGTCGACCAAATCAAGGACGGCTGCTGATGGCCTCTGCTCTAGCGTGACCCAGCGATCGAGCAAGGTGTACTGCATCAGCTTGTTGGCCTCGATCTGGTCGCTGAAGAAAGCTGCGGCGCGTTCGGGGCTGAGGTCATGGTCGGCGGCCTGCTGGCGCACCAGGGCAAGGACTTCGCGCTCGCGCTCGGGCGCTGCTACGGCAAGGTTGTGTTCCCACTTGTGCAGTGCAACCGAGCTGGCCAGGTCCAGTCGGTACTCGATGTTGGATAGGAGTGGGTTGAATTCAGGCTGGGAGGCTTCAGGAGCGATGCAGCCGATCAAGGCAAACGGCAAGCAAAGTGACGTGATGGCCAGGCGCATGGTGTTCTCCATACAGAGGGAGAATGGATTGTGCGCAGTTGACCAACTGCTGCTTGTAGGGGCGTTCTGATTCGCATGTATGAAAACAAAAACGGCCTCCCGAGGGAGGCCGTTGTGATCATGTCATCGGCGCGAGGCGCCAATCAGATCAGCAGCTGTAGTACAGCTCGTATTCCAGCGGGTGTACGAAGGTACGGACCTTGATTTCTTCTTCGCTCTTCAGCTCGATGAAGGCATCGATGAAGTCGTCGGAGAACACGCCGCCCTTGGTCAGGAACGCACGGCCTTTATCCAGCTCTTCCAGAGCTTCTTTCAGGCTGCCGCACACTTGCGGGATGTTCTTGGCTTCTTCTGGCGGCAGGTCGTACAGGTTCTTGTCGGCCGCGTCGCCTGGGTGGATCTTGTTCTGGATGCCGTCCAGGCCAGCCATCAGCAGGGCCGCGAACGCCAGGTACGGGTTGGCCGATGGGTCCGGGAAGCGTGCTTCGATACGGCGGGCTTTCGGGCTGCCAACGTAAGGAATACGGATCGAGGCGGAACGGTTGCGAGCCGAGTAGGCCAGCATTACCGGGGCTTCGAAGCCTGGGACCAGACGCTTGTACGAGTTGGTCGACGGGTTGGTGAAGCCGTTCAGGGCCTTACCGTGCTTGATGATACCGCCGATGAAGTACAGGGCGGTGTCGGACAGGCCGGCATAGCCTTCACCCGAGAAGGTGTTCTTGCCGTCTTTCCAGATCGACATGTGCACGTGCATGCCCGAGCCGTTGTCGCCGTACAGTGGCTTCGGCATGAAGGTGGCGGTACGGCCGTAAGCGTCGGCAACGTTGTGCACGACGTATTTCAGCGCCTGTACTTCGTCAGCCTTCTTCACCAGGGTGTTGAACTTGACGCCGATTTCGTTCTGGCCGGCAGTCGCCACTTCGTGGTGGTGAACTTCAACGGTCTGGCCCATTTCTTCCAGGGCGTTGCACATGGCAGTACGGATTTCGTGGTCGTGGTCGAACGGCGGAACCGGGAAGTAGCCGCCTTTCACGCCTGGACGGTGGCCTTTGTTGCCGCCTTCCACGTCAGCGCCGGTCATCCACGAGCCCTGCTCGGAGAAGATCTTGAACATCGAACCGGAGATGTCCGAGTGGAACTTCACTTCGTCGAAGATGAAGAACTCAGGCTCTGGGCCGGCGAATACGGTGTCACCGATGCCGGTGCTCTTCAGGTACTCTTCGGCGCGCTTGGCGATGGCGCGTGGGTCGCGGTCGTAGCCCTGCATGCTCGACGGGTCGACGATGTCGCAGGTGATGATCAGGGTTGGTTCTTCGGTGAACGGGTCCAGAACGGCGGTTTCGTCGACCGGCATCAGGATCATGTCGGAAGCTTCGATGCCTTTCCAGCCAGCGATGGAGGAACCGTCGAACATCTTGCCGACTTCGAAGAAGTCTTCGTCCAGCGCATCACGCGACGGCATGGTCACGTGGTGCTGAATGCCTTTGGTGTCCGTGAAACGCAGATCAATCCACTTGACGTCATGATCTTTGATGAGTTGAACCGACTTCGACATGTTGTCCTCCGGATGGTCTAGAGCGCGGTGGGCCGCTGCCCTGGAAAAAGGGTGTTGCCGGGCGCGGATAGTCGGCCAAGCTTACCTGCCTCACAAGGGAGCAAATTGCATGCCAGTGCCCGAAAATGGCGAGGGTGGGATAAAAGGGGGCGTTTGCGGGCATTTGGCGTTGGGTTAGCGGGTGAAAGTGCACCCTTACGATGCGTTTTTTGATCGTCTCGCACCAATTGGGTGCGTGACGTGAGTGGTGTGCTAGCTTCTAGGGCCTCTTCGCGGGTAAACCCGCTCCTACGGGCGGGTTTACCCGCGAAAGGGCCGGAACAGGCACTGCAAAACCTGGCCTCTGCATTTATCTCAAAGCTTCTGATCAAAAGTTGGTCAAATCCTGAGCAATTTCCGATATAATTCGCGCCCCTCATTTTCGGCAGGCCCTGCGCGCGCTGTTAACCAATGAAACTTATCGTCAAAGTCTTCCCAGAAATCACCATCAAAAGCCGGCCGGTGCGCAAGCGCTTCATCCGCCAGCTTGGCAAGAACATCCGCAACGTGCTCAAGGATCTCGACCCTGAGCTCGCGGTCGATGGTGTCTGGGACAATCTCGAGGTGGTCACCCGCGTCGAAGACGAAAAAGTCCAGCGCGAGATGATCGAACGCCTCACCTGCACCCCGGGTATCACCCACTTCCTGCAGGTAGAGGAATACCCGCTGGGTGACTTCGACGACATCGTCGCCAAGTGCAAGCACCACTTCGGCCACCTGCTGGCCGGCAAGCACTTCGCCGTGCGCTGCAAGCGCGGTGGCCACCATGACTTCACCTCGATGGACGTCGACCGTTACGTCGGCAGCCAGCTGCGCCAGCAGTGTGGCGCCGCCGGGATCGAGCTGAAAAAGCCTGAAGTGCTGGTGCGCATCGAAATCCGCGACCAGCGCCTGTACGTGATCCACAACCAGCACAATGGCATCGGCGGTTATCCGCTGGGTGCCCTGGAGCAGACCCTGGTGCTGATGTCCGGTGGTTTCGACTCCACCGTTGCGGCCTACCAGATGATGCGCCGCGGCCTGATGACCCACTTCTGCTTCTTCAACCTCGGCGGCCGTGCCCACGAGCTGGGCGTGATGGAAGTAGCCCACTACCTGTGGAAAAAGTACGGCAGCAGCCAGCGCGTACTGTTCATCAGCGTGCCGTTCGAAGAAGTGGTTGGCGAGATCCTCAACAAGGTCGACAACAGCTACATGGGCGTGACCCTCAAGCGCATGATGCTGCGCGGCGCCGCCCATATGGCCGACCGCCTGCAGATCGACGCGCTGGTGACCGGCGAAGCGATTTCCCAGGTGTCCAGCCAGACCCTGCCGAACCTGTCGATCATCGACTCGGCCACCGACAAGCTGGTGCTGCGCCCGCTGCTGGCCAGCCACAAGCAGGACATCATCGACCAGGCCACCGAAATCGGCACCGCGGACTTTGCCAAGCACATGCCGGAATACTGCGGCGTGATCTCGGTAAACCCGACCACCCATGCCAAGCGTCACCGCATGGAGCACGAAGAAAAGCAGTTCGACATGGCCGTGCTGGAGCGCGCTCTCGAGCGCGCCAAGTTCATTTCCATCGACCATGTGATCGATGAGCTGGGCAAGGACATCGAAATCGAGGAAGTGGCCGAGGCGCTGCCAGGCCAGATCGTCATCGACATTCGCCACCCCGATGCCCAGGAAGACGAACCTCTGGTGCTGGAAGGTATCGAAGTCCAGGCCATGCCGTTCTACGCCATCAACAGCAAGTTCAAGCACCTGGACCCCACGCGCCAGTACTTGCTGTATTGCGACAAGGGTGTGATGAGCCGTTTGCACGCACACCATCTGCTCAGTGAGGGACATGCCAATGTGCGTGTTTATCGTCCGACATAAGACGCCGGGGCTGTATGGCGGCAGTATTCGCCATCGCCCTCCCGACCGCCGGGCCCGCTGAGCCTTAAACGGTACATATTGGCCGCCTACACTGGGCGGCAACCGAATCCTCTGATCGAGATACACTTGTGATCGAAAATCTGCGTAACATCGCCATCATCGCCCACGTTGACCATGGTAAAACCACTCTGGTCGACAAACTCCTGCGTCAGTCCGGCACTCTGGAGCGTAACGAGCTCAACGACGAGCGCGTCATGGACTCCAACGACCAGGAAAAAGAGCGCGGTATTACCATTCTGGCGAAAAACACCGCCATCAACTGGAACGGCTACCACATCAACATCGTCGACACCCCCGGCCACGCCGACTTCGGTGGCGAGGTTGAGCGTGTAATGTCGATGGTCGACTCCGTGCTGCTGCTGGTCGACGCCCAGGACGGCCCGATGCCGCAAACCCGCTTCGTGACCAAGAAGGCTTTCGAAGCCGGCCTGAAGCCAATCGTCGTGATCAACAAGGTTGACCGTCCGGGCGCACGTCCTGACTGGGTTCTGGACCAGATCTTCGACCTGTTCGACAACCTCGGTGCCACCGACGAACAGCTGGACTTCAAAGTGGTCTACGCCTCGGCCCTGAACGGCATTGCCGGCCTGGACCACACTGCCATGGCCGAAGACATGACCCCGCTGTACCAGTCGATCGTCGACAACGTACCAGCACCGTCTGTTGACCGCGACGGCCCGTTCCAGATGCAGATCTCGGCACTGGACTACAACAGCTTCCTCGGCGTGATCGGTGTTGGCCGCATCGCCCGTGGCCGCGTCAAGCCGAACACCCCGGTTGTCGCCATCGACACCAACGGCAAGAAGCGCAACGGCCGTATCCTGAAGCTGATGGGTCACCACGGTCTGCACCGCGTTGACGTCGAAGAAGCCCAGGCTGGCGATATCGTCTGCATCAGCGGTTTCGATGAGCTGTTCATCTCCGACACCCTGTGCGCCCCGGATGCGGTAGAAGCGATGAAGCCGCTGACCGTTGACGAGCCGACCGTTTCGATGACCTTCCAGGTCAACGACTCGCCGTTCTGCGGTAAAGAAGGCAAGTTCGTCACCAGCCGTAACATCAAGGACCGTCTGGACAAGGAGCTGCTGTACAACGTTGCCCTGCGCGTTCAGGAGACCGACTCCCCAGACAAGTTCAAGGTTTCGGGCCGTGGTGAGCTGCACCTGTCGGTGCTGATCGAAACCATGCGTCGTGAAGGCTTCGAAATGGCCGTGGGCCGTCCTGAAGTGATCATCCGTGAAGTCGACGGCGTGAAGCAGGAGCCGTTCGAGAACGTCACCATCGACATCCCTGAAGAATCCCAGGGCAAGGTCATGGAAGAGATGGGTCTGCGTAAAGGCGACCTGACCAACATGGTTCCGGATGGCAAGGGCCGTGTTCGTCTGGAGTACAACATTCCAGCCCGTGGTCTGATCGGTTTCCGTAACCAGTTCCTGACCCTGACCAACGGTGCAGGCATCCTGACCTCGATCTTCGATCGCTACGACACCATGAAGTCGGGCCAGATGTCCGGCCGCCTCAACGGCGTACTGGTTTCGGTCGAGACCGGCAAGGCACTGACCTACTCGCTGGAAACCCTGCAGGCTCGCGGCAAGCTGTTCGTTGAACACGGCCAGGAGATCTACAACGGTCAGATCATCGGCCTGAACAGCCGTGACAACGACCTGGGCGTGAACCCGACCAAAGGCAAGAAGCTCGACAACATGCGTGCTTCGGGCAAAGACGAAGTCATCGCCCTGGTACCGCCAGTTCGCCACACCCTCGAGCAGGCCCTGGAATTCATCCAGGACGACGAGCTGTGCGAAGTGACTCCTAAGTCGATCCGTCTGCGCAAGAAGATCCTGGACGAAGGCGAGCGTACCCGCGCAGCCAAGAAAGCCAAGAACTGAGTTAGCTCAGGCTGAATGAAAACGCCCCCGGTCGAAAGGCCGGGGGCGTTCTTGTTTGTCTGGGTTTTTTGTGCTGGTTGTACCGGCCTCTTCGCGGGTGAACCCGCTCCTACGGGATATCCACAAAGGTCAAGACCTGTAGGAGCGGGTTTACCCGCGAAGAGGCCGGTGCAGGCAATAGATCAACGCCCAACCACCTTGGGCTTGTAGGCGCAATACCCCGGGCGCGGTCCGACCTTGGGGTGGTTGCGGCAGGTATCCGGGCGCTTGTCATAAATGGTGCACAGCCGGCTTTTACGATCCAGGTACATGCAGTCGTCGTTGCTCATCCGGGTCAGGGTGAAGATTCCGGACTTCTGGTTGAAGCGCTCGATGATGCCTTCTTTTTGCAGGCGCTTGGCCACGTTCTTGGGTGGTTCGTCTTTTTCGAACTCGTCGACCACGCCGATACGGATCAGATCCTTGATCTTCACCTCCACCGGCAGGGTGCAGCAGGTCGAATGGCAGCCATGGCACATGTTGCTGGTGTAGCGCTGCCAGGTCTCCAGGCGGTCGACTTCGGCCGCGGCGATCAGGGTCGTTTTCATCTTTATAAGGTGGATCACGGTCTTGGGGCGCGCGATGATACCGGAATTGTTCAATTTATGAACAACCTTTTGCCGGAATCGCAGAGTGGGCATGAAAACTGCGAACCGTAACTGTCGCTCTCTGTCGAAGGGTCTAGTCTCAACACTCTCCCTCCGCTTTCGTCAACTTGCCCGAGGATGCCGCATGTCCCAGGAACCCAAAGCACGTGACGCCGAAGTCGCGGATTTTCGCGCTGCTGTACTGAACAAGCTGACCTATGCGGTCGGCAAGGACCCCGAGCACGCCTTCGACCATGACTGGTTCGAAGCCATTGCCCTGGCCGCGCGCGATCACATGGTCGACCACTGGATGGATCACACCCGGCAGGCCTATCGGCGCAGCCAGAAGCGGGTCTACTACCTTTCCCTGGAGTTTCTCATCGGCCGCCTGCTGTACGACAGCCTGAGCAACCTGGGCCTGCTGGACATCGCCCGCGATGCGCTGGAAGGGCTGAATGTGGACCTCGAACGCATTCGCCTGCTCGAGCCGGACGCCGCGCTGGGCAATGGTGGCCTTGGCCGTCTGGCGGCGTGCTTCATGGAGAGCATGTCTACCCTGGGTATCGCTGCCCATGGTTACGGCATCCGCTACGAGCACGGGCTGTTCCGTCAGGCCGTGGTCGATGGCTGGCAGCAGGAACAGACCGAGAACTGGCTGGATTTCGGCAACCCCTGGGAGTTCGAGCGCGCCGAGGTGATCTACCCGATCAGCTTTGGCGGCAGTGTCGAAACGGTGCACGATGCAAGCGGTACCCAGCGCCAGGTATGGTGGCCGGGCGAGACGGTGCGGGCGGTGGCCTACGACACGCCGGTAGTCGGCTGGCGTGGATCCAGCGTCAACACCCTGCGCCTGTGGCGTGCGCGGGCGCTGGAAGAGCTGCACCTGGAGCGCTTCAACGCCGGTGACCACTTGGGGGCTGTGGCTGAAGTGGCGCGTGCCGAGAGCATTTCGCGTGTGCTGTACCCAGCCGACAGTACCGAGGCAGGCCAGGAACTGCGCCTTCGCCAGGAGTACTTTTTCGTCTCGGCTTCGCTGCAGGACTTGCTGCGGCGCCACCTGAACATGCACAAGGACCTGCTCAACCTGCCTGATGCAGCGGCCATCCAGCTAAACGACACCCACCCTTCGATTGCAGTGGCGGAGCTGATGCGGTTGCTGGTGGATCAGCACGAAGTGCCTTGGGAAAAGGCCTGGGAGCTGACTGTCGGCACACTCGCCTACACCAACCATACCCTGTTGCCAGAAGCCCTGGAAACCTGGCCGGTAGCGCTGATGGAGCGCATGCTGCCGCGGCACATGCAGATTATCTACCTGATCAATGCCTACCATATCGATGCGTTGCGGGCCAAAGGCCTGCACGATTTCGACGTGCTGCGCGCGGTTTCGCTGATCGAGGAAGACAACGGTCGAAGGGTGCGCATGGGCAATCTGGCGTTTCTCGGCTCGCACAGCGTCAACGGTGTGTCGGCGCTGCACAGCAAGTTGATGAAGAGCACGGTGTTCTCCGAGCTGCACAAGCTTTACCCGCAACGGATCAACAACAAGACCAACGGCATTACCTTCCGCCGCTGGTTGTACCAGTCCAACCCTCAGCTGACCGAGATGCTGGTCGAGGCGCTTGGGCCGGAACTCAAGGACGACCCGCAGACGCTTCTGGCGGGCCTGGTGCCGTTTGCCGACAAACCCGGTTTCCGCAAGCAGTTCGCTGCCCAGCGGCTGCACAGCAAGCGTGCCCTGGCCAGCATCATTCAGGATCGCATCGGCGTCACGGTCAACCCCGAGGCGTTATTCGACGTTCAGGTCAAACGCATTCACGAATACAAGCGCCAGTTGCTCAACCTGCTGCACACCGTTGCACTGTACCAGGCCATACGCAACGACCCTGGCACCAACTGGGTGCCGCGGGTGAAGATCTTCGCCGGCAAGGCTGCGGCCAGTTACCACCAGGCCAAACTGATCATCAAGCTGGCCAACGATATCGCCCGGGTGGTGAACAACGACCCGACAGTGCGCGGCCTGCTGAAGGTGGTGTTCCTGCCCAACTACAACGTCAGCCTGGCTGAGAGCATCATCCCGGCGGCGGACCTTTCCGAGCAGATATCCACCGCGGGCTACGAAGCTTCCGGTACCAGCAACATGAAGTTCGGCCTCAATGGTGCGTTGACCATTGGCACTCTGGATGGCGCCAACGTGGAGATGTGCGAACAGGTGGGGGCCGACAACATGTTCATCTTTGGCCTGACCTCGCAGCAGGTTGAAGCGCGCAAGCGTGCCGGTGATTTTGGCGCCAATGCTGCCATAGCTGCTTCCAACCGCTTGACCGATGTGTTGCAGGCCATTCGCAGTGGTGTGTTCTCGCCAGACGACCCTTCCCGGTACACCGGGTTGATCGACGGCCTGGTGGCCTATGATCGCTTCCTGGTGTGTGCCGATTTCGATGACTACTGGGATGCTCAGCGCCGGGTCGAGGATCTGTGGCACACACCGCAGGAGTGGTGGCGCAAGGCGGTATTGAACACGGCACGGATGGGCTGGTTCTCGTCGGATCGCACCATTCGCGAATATGCCACCGAGATCTGGAAGGCATTGGATTGAGGTGAGGCCGTTCGCGGGCGCGCCCGCGAATGGACACACAACCAGACCACCGGCCTGGCGAAGGCTGAACTACCGACCTATTGTGCCGTCTGAGAGCCGTGGCGAGTCTCATCACTCGCTAGCCCGTCACTCTCCCTGTAAACTGCGTGGGTTTTTCATCCCCCCAATCCGTTCGGAGCCATACATGTCCCGCGTTACCCTGAGTCGCTATCTGATTGAGCAGACCCGCAGCAACAACACCCCTGCCGATCTGCGCTTCCTGATCGAAGTGGTAGCGCGTGCGTGCAAGGAAATCAGCCACCACGTGTCCAAAGGCGCCCTCGGTGGTGTGCTGGGCAGCATGGGCACTGAAAACGTGCAGGGCGAGGTCCAGAAGAAACTGGACGTGATTTCCAACGATATCCTGCTGGAAGCCAACGAGTGGGGCGGTCACCTGGCTGGCATGGCTTCCGAAGAAATGGACAACGCGTACCAGATCCCGGGCAGGTACCCGAAAGGCGCCTACCTGCTGGTCTTCGACCCGCTGGACGGTTCGTCTAACATCGACGTCAACGTGTCGGTCGGTACCATCTTCTCGGTTCTGCGTTGCCCTAACCAGTACCTGAGCCAGAACGAAAGCCTCAACGAAGAAGCGTTCCTGCAGCCAGGTACCGAGCAGGTTGCTGCCGGTTATGCCATCTACGGCCCGCAGACCATGCTGATCCTGACCCTGGGCAACGGCGTCAAGGGCTTCACCCTGGATCGCGAACTGGGCAGCTTCGTGCTGACTCACGAAAACATCCGCGTACCGGAGACCACCGCCGAGTTCGCCATCAACATGTCCAACCAGCGCCACTGGGAAGCCCCGGTACAGCGCTATGTGGGCGAACTGCTGGCAGGCGAGACCGGCCCGCTGAAGAAGAACTACAACATGCGCTGGATCGCCTCGATGGTGGCCGACGTGCACCGCATCCTGACCCGTGGCGGCCTGTTCATGTACCCACGTGACGCCCGCGAACCAAGCAAGCCGGGCAAGCTGCGCCTGATGTACGAAGCCAACCCGATGTCGTTCATCATCGAACAGGCCGGTGGCGCTTCCACCAACGGTTACGATCGCATCCTCGACATCAAGCCAGAAAGCCTGCACCAGCGTGTGTCGGTGATTCTCGGCTCGAAGGAAGAGGTCGAGCGCGTCACCGCTTACCACAAGGAGTAAGTCATGCTCGCACCTTGGCAGCCGTTGCTGGAATGGTGGTTCGGTTGGGGCACCAGTGCCCAGGCCGTGGCTGACGAGAAGAGCACGCTGTGGTTCGGCAAGCATTACGATGCCGACGCCCATGCGCTGTTTGGCGACCTGGTCGAGCACGCCCTGGCGGGTGGGCTCGAAGAGTGGCAGCAAACCCCGCAGGGCTGGCTGGGCCTGCTGATTTTGCTCGACCAGCTGCCACGCATGATCTACCGCGACACGCCGCGTGCCTTCGACGGCGACCGGCGTGCCCAGGTAGTCGCCATGCAGGGCCTGCAGAAGGGCTGGGACTACCAGTTGCTGCCGATCCAGCGCGTGTTCGTGCTGCTGGTACTGGAGCATGCCGAAGTGCTGGACTGGCAGAACCTGTGCGTGGAGCGTTATCGAATGCTGCTGGACGAACAGCCCGAGGCCAACCGCCGGCTGTTTGAAGGCTTCCTCGACTATGCCGAGCAGCACCAGCGGGTAATTGCCCGCTTCGGGCGCTTCCCGCACCGCAACCTGGTGCTGGAGCGGCCGAGCACCAGCGAAGAGATGGACTTTTTGCTGGAGCCTGGGTCCCGGTTCTGAGGCCCAAGGGGCCTGCTGTGCAGGCATCGCGACGCAAGGCCGCTCCCATTGGGGGCGGCCTTTTTTATTGGGCGCATGATTAATGCTTTGTGATTAATCGCACAGTAGTGGCCATCCGACCAATGGTGTAGGGACATAGGGGGTGGAGCAGGGAACCTGGGAGGGATTTTCACGTCGAAGGTCACTGCAGGCCACTCGCCTGTATCATCTTTCAGGAGTGTCCCTTCATGTCGTTGCGTTCCCTCGCCCTGTTGTCGCTGTGCGTCGTGCTGACTGCCTGCAGCAAGATCAATCAGGAAAACTATTCCAAGATCAAGGCCGGTATGAACAAGGCCGAGGTCGAGCAGTTGCTCGGCACGCCGACCGAGTGTTCTGGCGCGTTGGGCATGAGCAGCTGCACCTGGGGGGACGAGAAGAGCTTCATCAGCGTGCAGTACGCAGCTGACAAGGTGCTGATGTATTCCGGGCAGGGCCTCAAATGAGGCGTGCGTACCTGCTGATGGGGGTATGCCTGGCGTTGCTGCTGGGCGGTTGTGCAGGTTCCGTGCACGACCCGCTGGCGCCGAAAACCGCCGGCCATGTCGACCTCAAGCGCTACCAGGGCAAATGGTACGAGCTGGCGCGCCTGCCCATGCGCTTCCAGGAAGGCTGCGAGCAGTCCGAGGCCCATTACAACCTCAGGCCTGATGGCAGTTATGGCGTGCTCAACCGCTGCCGCACCATGGGTGATGAATGGCTTCGCGCCGAAGGGCATGCGAATATCCAGGAGCCGGGGCACACCGACAAGCTATGGGTCGAGTTCGATAACTGGTTCACCAGGCTGGTACCAGGCGTGGCGCGGGGTGAGTACTGGATTCTTTATGTGGACGAGCACTACCGTACGGCCATCGTCGGCAGCCCGGACCGCAAATACCTTTGGATTCTGTCGCGCACGCCGACACTGCCGGCATGGGAGCGCGAGAACCTGCTGTCCAGGGCGCGGCAGCAGGGCTATGACACCAGCCGCTTGATCTGGCGGGCGTCCGATCAGCAAATAGTAAAGATGCACTGAGTTTTTTGGGGTTGCGTTGCAACCCTTCGCGGGCAAGCCCGCTCCCACAGGTTCTGCGCTGAACCCTGGGCTGCCCCCAAGACGTTTTGTGGGGCAGTCCACCAACCTGTGGGAGCGGGCTTGCCCGCGAAGGGCTGCAACGCAGCCCCGGTACGCTCAGCCCAAAAGCTGGCGCAACACCTTGGCAAACGCCCGCCCGCTTTCTTCTTCTTGGGCATGCCGCCCCTGGCGCACCACCCATTGCCCGTTCACCATGACATCGCGCACCTGGCGATCGCCACCGGCAAAAAGCCAACGGTTGAGAATGGCATCACCCTCCGCCATGGCGATGTAGGGGTCCTGCCCATCGAGCACCAGCCAGTCGGCACGCTTGCCCACCGCCAACTCGCCGACCGCCTGCCCCAGTGCCTGCGCACCACCGCTCAGCGCCGCGTCATACAGCGTACGCCCGACCATCGGCTGGTCGCCGCGATACAGGCGGTTGCGTCGCTGGTCCCGCAGGCGCTGGCCATATTCCAGCCAGCGCAGCTCCTCCACCACGCTTAACGACACATGGCTGTCCGAACCAATGCCCATGCGCCCGCCCTGTGCCAGGAAATCCACTGCCGGGAAGATCCCATCGCCCAGGTTGGCTTCGGTGGTCAGGCACAACCCGGCCACCGCGCCGCTGCGGGCCATGGCAGTCACTTCGTCCGGTTCGGCATGGGTAGCGTGTACCAGGCACCAGCGGCGGTCCACGTCCACGTGCTCGTACAGCCACTGCAGCGGGCGCAGGCCGCTCCAGGCCAGGCAGTCGTCGACTTCCTTCTGCTGTTCGGCGATGTGGATATGCACTGGGCACTGCCTGTCGCTGGCCGCCAGCACTTCGGCGATCTGCCCAGGCCTCACCGCCCGCAGCGAGTGGAAGCACAGGCCCAGTTGCTGCGCCGGTTGCGCGGCCAGCAACGGGAGGAGTTGCGCTTGCAGCTGCAGGTACTGTTCGGTGGAGTTGATGAAGCGCCGCTGCCCGTCGTTCGGTGCTTGGCCGCCAAAGCCTGCATGGCTGTACAGCACCGGCAGCAAGGTCAGGCCAATGCCGCTATCGGCCGCAGCCGCGCTGATGCGGAGCGACAGTTCGGCCGGGTCGGCGTAGGGCTTGCCGGCCTGGTCGTGGTGCACGTAGTGGAACTCCGCCACTGAGGTGTAGCCGGCCTTGAGCATTTCGATGTACAGCTGGCGGGCGATGACCTGAAGCTGCTCTGGGCTGATCTGCCCGACCAGGCGGTACATCAGGTCTCGCCAGGTCCAGAAACTGTCGTTGGGGTTGCCGGCAACTTCAGCCAGGCCTGCCATGGCGCGCTGGAAGGCATGCGAGTGCAAGTTGGGCATGCCGGGCAGCAGCGGGCCGGCCAGGCGCTCGGCGTCTTCGGCCGAAGCGCCAGGCTCGATGCTGGCCACACGGCCATCACTGGCGACCTCGATACGCACATGGCTGGCCCAACCCGTAGGTAGCAGGGCGCGTTCGGCGAAGTAGGCTGACATCGGTGGAATCCTGTTATTGTTAACTTGTATATACATATACAGGCGTTTGCCTGCCGGGTAAACTGCGGCAAGCTACCGCTCATTTCATTTGCACAAGGATCCATCGCCGTGCCGACACCTCCTGTCTCCGTGCTGGTTGCCCAGATGGGCGAGGGCCCGGCGCCGCTCTACGCCCGGGTCAAACAGATGATCATCCAGCAGATCGACAACGGCAGCTGGCCACCGCATCACCGGGTACCCTCCGAGAGCGAGCTGGTCAACGAGCTGGGCTTCAGCCGCATGACCATCAACCGCGCCCTGCGTGAACTCACCGCCGAAGGCCTGCTGGTGCGCATGCAAGGGGTCGGCACCTTCGTGGCCGAGCCCAAGGGCCGTTCGGCGCTGTTCGAGGTCAACAACATTGCCGACGAAATTGCCGCGCGCGGACACCAGCATAGCTGCCAGGTGATCACGCTTGCCGAAGAAGCGGCCGGCTCCGAACGGGCGCTGGCGCTGGACATGCGTGAAGGTCAGCGCGTGTTCCATTCGCTGATCGTGCATTTCGAGAACGGCGTGCCGGTGCAGATCGAGGACCGTTACGTCAACGCGGCCATTGCGCCCGATTACCTCAAGCAGGATTTCACCCGGCAGACGCCTTACGCCTACCTGTCCCAGGTGGCGCCGCTGACGGAGGGCGAGCACGTGGTCGAGGCAATCTTGGCCGAGCCGGAAGAATGCACCCTGTTGCAGATCGACCGGGGCGAGCCTTGCCTGCTGATTCGTCGTCGCACCTGGTCCGGCCGCCAGCCGGTGACCGCTGCACGGCTGATCCACCCCGGTTCCCGTCATCGCCTGGAAGGACGTTTCAGCAAATGAGTCAGCTGCAGTTGTTGCGTGCGCATGATTACCCGCGCATGCCTTGGAAGAACGGTGGTGGTTTCACCGAAGAGATCACCCGCGACAGTGGCGAGGGCCTGGACGGTTTTGGCTGGCGTCTGTCGATTGCCGATATCGAAGAGTCGGGAGGGTTTTCCACCTTTGCCGGCTACCAGCGGATCATCACCGTGCTGCAGGGCGACGGCATGCGCCTGCTGGTCGATGGCCAGGCCAGCCGGCCATTGCTGGCGTTCGATGCGTTTGCGTTCAGCGGCGAGAGCCAGGTCAGCTGCAAG
This sequence comes from Pseudomonas sp. 10(2024), assembly GCF_045164175.1. NCBI lineage: Bacteria > Pseudomonadati > Pseudomonadota > Gammaproteobacteria > Pseudomonadales > Pseudomonadaceae > Pseudomonas > Pseudomonas sp. 10(2024). The sequence goes on along the minus strand of NZ_CP174006.1, from coordinate 5,484,425 downwards.
TTGCTGGGTGGGGCGATCCGCGATTTCAACCTGATCTATGCACCGCAGCGATATCGGGCGCGGTTGCAGTGGCTGGATGGCACCAGCCGGGTGTACAGCTCGGCGTCGACGGTGTTGTTGTTTGCTGCCAGCAGCCATGTTGAGGTGACCATCGTGGGGCGTGAAACGCAGCGGCTAGGGTTGTATGACTGCCTGCGGCTGGAGGGCAATGTGGAATTGCTTGGGCTGGAGGTTCAGGGGCGGTTCTGCCTGATCGAACTGGTTGAACGCTGAGGGTCTGGCTGTAGGTTTTTGTCGCCTGTGAGATCGAGCGCCGCCAGGTGTCCGCCTCGACACATTCTGCGCCTGTGAGATCGAGCGCCGCAGGTGTCCGGCTCGACACATTCTGCGCCTGTGAGATCGAGCGCCGCCCGCGCGGCGCTTCGCGGGTAAACCCGCTCCTACGTTTGTTTCAGGCCAATTATGCCTGTGGGATTTGCGCGCGAACGCCTTGGTGCCCATCTCGATATCGCTTCGTACCAACAAGGCGGTCGCGCGCGCCAGGCACAGGATGGACTGGCCCGAAACAAACGTAGATACTCTGTTGGCGGTCAAGCTTTTCCGAGGTGTTCAGAGCTGAAAAGCTTCACCGTATCAAATGGCACATCCCCACGCATGCATGCCCAGATGCCTGTCAGATACTTGCGCATGACAGCAGCGATAGCCTGCATTTTTTTCTTGCCCCTACTGACCAGGGATTCGTAAAAAGCCTTCGCATAAGGGTCGCAGCGCACTGCGGTCAAGGCAGGCATGTACATGGCTGCCCGCAGATAAGCATTCCCGCTTTTGCCGAGCCGACCGGGCTTGTCAATGCTCGTCCCCGACTGTGTCTGCCGAACATCCAGCCCCGCGTGACGAGCTACCTGCGAGGACTTGAGCATTTGAGGAAGGGTGGTCAGCTCAGCCAATGCAGCAAGTGCTGAGACTTCTCCTATTCCTGGGCCTGCGAGCAGCTGCTTGTACTGCCGAGTAAGCGTCGGACACTGGGCGACCATCTCGCGGCCAGCCTTACGAAAGCGTTCAATTCGATTATCCAGTGAAGCAATGGCTTCTTCTTGATCTTCGATCAGCATCGACACGGTCGTAGAGGTCGCCTGCAGCGCATGAAGTTCGTTCTTCGCCCTGGTACGGTGTCCCACCAAACGGTTGATGTGCCGGCCCAGAGCCCTCAGCTCAAGCTGCACAGGGCTTGGAGGCGTCCACAAGCGCGGTGTCATACGCTCGCCGTACTCGGACAGCAACTGAGCATCTATTGCATCGGTCTTGCTGTTCACCAGCATCAGTTTGGCGAAATTGTGAAAGCTCTTGGGGTTGATCACTGAAACAGGGAGGTCAGCCGCATGTAGCTCAAGAGCCAAGTCTAGGTAATAGATTCCGGTCGCCTCCATCACGATCGACTTGGGCTTGAGTGCCAGCAGCTTTTTCACCGCAGCCTTACGGCCTGCAGGGGTTTGAGCGATATCCCACTGTCCGGCCGGACGCCCATCTTTACGTACCCCGACGATCGAAGTGCGTGAGCCGATATCGAGGCCAACACAGACACTCATTCTTCCCTCTCCCCAGCGAGTTAGGTAACAATGGCCTCCGGTTCCCCGACCTCGAACTTCATGCTGCTGCAACCTTGTAATGCGAAGTCCGACTTGTCGGCTTCTCGATACTCTTCGCAGTGGGCAATGAGGCGGGGGGCCTCTCTACGTACAAGGTCAGGGGTAATCCCTGCCTTTAGGAGCGATCGGCCTCCCCGGAAGTGCTTCTTCAGCCTGACGAGAATAACCTCTCCCGCCAGGCTAAGGACAACATACAAGGAGCGGGTTTACCCGCGAAGCGCCGCGCGGGCGGCGCTCGATCTTCGCACCGCCGCAGAACTCAAGCCGGACCGGCGCTCGCTTCACCCCCCAAAAAGTCAAGGTAAGAACGACAAGGTCCGATTATTTTGGTTGTCCATGCTTGTACATACAAGTAAAGGTGTGTTTGTATATTGACCACGACATACCCGCCCGCGGACGACCGCAGAGGACCTTTCCCGTGACCGACAACAACAAATACCGTGACGTTGAAATCCGTGCCCCACGTGGCAACAAGCTGACCGCCAAAAGCTGGCTGACCGAAGCGCCACTGCGCATGCTGATGAACAACCTCGATCCACAGGTCGCGGAAAACCCCAAAGAGCTGGTGGTATACGGCGGTATCGGCCGCGCCGCGCGCAACTGGGCCTGCTACGACAAGATCGTCGAAACCCTGACCCGCCTGGAAGACGACGAAACCCTGCTGGTGCAGTCGGGCAAGCCGGTCGGTGTGTTCAAGACCCACAGCAACGCACCGCGCGTGCTGATTGCCAACTCCAACCTGGTGCCACACTGGGCCAACTGGGAACACTTCAACGAACTGGACGCCAAGGGCCTGGCCATGTACGGCCAGATGACCGCCGGCAGCTGGATCTACATCGGCAGCCAGGGCATCGTCCAGGGCACCTATGAAACCTTCGTCGAAGCCGGTCGCCAGCACTACGGCGGCAGCCTGAAAGGCAAGTGGGTACTCACCGCTGGTCTGGGCGGCATGGGCGGCGCCCAGCCACTGGCCGCGACCCTGGCCGGTGCTTGCTCGCTGAACATCGAATGCCAGCAGAGCCGTATCGACTTCCGCCTGGAAACCCGCTACGTCGACGAGCAGGCCACTGACCTCGACGACGCCCTGGCACGCATCGCCAAGTACACCGCCGAAGGCAAGGCCATCTCCATCGCCCTGCACGGCAACGCCGCCGAAATCCTCCCAGAGCTGGTCAAACGTGGCGTGCGCCCGGACATGGTCACCGACCAGACCAGCGCCCACGACCCACTGAACGGCTACCTGCCAGCCGGCTGGACTTGGGAGCAGTACCGCGACCGTGCGCAGACCGAACCGGCTGCAGTGGTCAAGGCCGCCAAGCAGTCGATGGCCGTGCACGTGCAGGCCATGCTGGACTTCCAGAAGCAGGGTATCCCGACCTTCGACTACGGCAACAACATCCGCCAGATGGCCAAGGAAGAGGGCGTGGCCAATGCCTTCGACTTCCCAGGCTTCGTTCCGGCCTACATCCGCCCACTGTTCTGCCGCGGCGTCGGCCCGTTCCGCTGGGCGGCGCTGTCCGGTGAAGCTGAGGACATCTACAAGACCGACGCCAAGGTCAAGGAACTGATCCCCGACGACGCCCACCTGCACCGCTGGCTGGACATGGCCCGCGAGCGCATCAGCTTCCAGGGCCTGCCGGCACGTATCTGCTGGGTGGGGCTGGGCCTTCGCGCCAAGCTGGGCCTGGCTTTCAACGAAATGGTCCGCAGCGGCGAGCTGTCGGCTCCGGTGGTGATCGGCCGTGACCACCTCGACTCCGGCTCGGTATCCAGCCCGAACCGCGAAACCGAGGCCATGCGTGATGGTTCGGACGCTGTTTCCGACTGGCCGCTGCTCAACGCCCTGCTGAACACCGCAGGCGGCGCCACCTGGGTCTCGCTGCACCATGGCGGTGGCGTGGGCATGGGCTTCTCGCAGCACTCGGGCATGGTCATCGTCTGCGACGGTACCGATGAGGCCGCCGAGCGCATCGCCCGGGTACTGACCAACGACCCAGGGACTGGCGTCATGCGTCACGCCGATGCCGGTTATGACATCGCCATCGACTGCGCCAAGGAGCAGGGCCTGGACCTGCCGATGATCACCGGCTGATCACCACGCTTTGGATCGCACCCTGCAAGGGGTGATACTGAACAACAAGAAGGAGCGCGCAGGCACCCACAAGCGGGCCTGCGGCTCCACGCGATTTGGAGTAGTAACGTGACCGAACTCACCCTCAAGCCCGGCACCCTGACCCTGGCCCAGCTGCGCGCGATCCATGCCGCGCCCGTGCGCCTGCAACTGGATGCCAGTGCCGCACCGGCCATCGACGCCAGCGTCGCCTGTGTCGAGCAGATCATTGCCGAAGACCGTACTGCGTACGGCATCAACACGGGTTTCGGCCTGCTGGCCTCGACCCGCATCGCCAGCCATGACCTGGAGAACCTGCAGCGTTCGCTGGTGCTGTCCCACGCCGCCGGTATCGGCGCGCCGCTGGATGACGACCTGGTGCGGTTGATCATGGTGCTGAAGATCAACAGCCTCAGCCGTGGCTTCTCCGGCATCCGCCGCAAAGTCATCGACGCGCTGATTGCCCTGGTCAACGCCGAAGTCTACCCGCACATCCCGCTGAAAGGCTCGGTAGGCGCATCCGGTGACCTTGCCCCGCTAGCGCATATGTCGCTGGTGCTGCTGGGCGAGGGCAAGGCCCGCTACAAGGGCCAGTGGCTGCCGGCCACCGAAGCCTTGGCGATTGCCGGCCTCGAACCGCTGACCCTGGCCGCCAAAGAGGGCCTGGCCCTGCTCAACGGTACCCAGGCCTCCACCGCCTATGCCTTGCGTGGCCTGTTCCAGGCCGAAGACCTGTATGCCGCGGCCATCGCCTGCGGCGGCCTGAGCGTCGAAGCCGCATTGGGCTCGCGCTCGCCCTTCGATGCGCGTGTCCACGAAGTGCGTGGCCAACGCGGCCAGATCGACACCGCGGCCTGCTTCCGCGACCTGCTGGGCGACTCCAGCGAAGTGTCGCTGTCGCACAAGAACTGCGACAAGGTCCAGGACCCGTACTCGCTGCGCTGCCAGCCGCAGGTCATGGGTGCCTGCCTGACCCAGCTGCGTCAGGCCGCCGAGGTACTGGGCATCGAAGCCAACGCTGTGTCGGACAACCCGCTGGTGTTCGCTGCCGAAGGTGATGTGATCTCCGGCGGCAACTTCCACGCCGAACCGGTGGCCATGGCGGCTGACAACCTGGCCCTGGCCATCGCTGAAATCGGCTCGCTCAGCGAGCGCCGCATCTCGCTGATGATGGACAAGCACATGTCCCAGCTGCCGCCGTTCCTGGTGGAAAACGGTGGGGTCAACTCCGGCTTCATGATCGCTCAGGTCACCGCTGCCGCCCTGGCCAGCGAAAACAAGGCTTTGTCGCACCCACACAGCGTCGACAGCCTGCCAACTTCGGCCAACCAGGAAGACCACGTGTCGATGGCCCCGGCCGCCGGCAAGCGCCTGTGGGAAATGGCCGAAAACACCCGTGGCGTGCTGGCCATCGAATGGCTGGGCGCGTGCCAGGGCCTGGACCTGCGCAAAGGCCTGAAGACTTCGGCCAAGCTGGAGCAAGCGCGCCAGGCGCTGCGCAGCGAGGTGCCGCACTACGACCGTGACCGTTTCTTCGCGCCGGATATTGAAAAGGCCGTGGACCTGTTGGCCAAGGGTAGTCTGACCGGCTTGCTGCCGGCGGGTGTACTGCCAAGCCTGTAACGCCCCTGGGGCCGCTGGGCGGCCCTTCGCGGGCGCGCCCGCTCCCACAGAAGTAGGTGCAAAACACCATCCCCTGTGGGAGCGGGCGTGCCCGCGAAGGGGCTGCGCAGCAGCCCCCTGAATCTCACGACCACAAAAACAATTCAAGGACGTGACATGCAACAAGCTCAAGGTCTCAAGCGCGGGCTAAGTGCCCGCCACATCCGATTCATGGCCCTCGGCTCCGCCATCGGCACCGGCCTGTTCTACGGCTCTGCCTCGGCCATCCAGATGGCAGGCCCGGCCGTGCTGCTGGCCTACCTGATCGGCGGCGCTGCAGTGTTCATGGTCATGCGCGCCCTTGGCGAAATGGCCGTGCACAACCCGGTGGCCGGCTCCTTCGGCCACTACGCCACCACCTACCTCGGCCCAATGGCCGGTTTCATCCTTGGCTGGACCTACGCTTTCGAGATGGTCATCGTCGCCATCGCCGACGTCACCGCGTTCGGTATCTACATGGGTTTCTGGTTCCCGGAGGTAGCCCGCTGGATCTGGGTGTTGGGCATCGTTTTCCTGATCGGCGGCCTCAACCTGTGCAACGTCAAGGTATTCGGCGAAATGGAATTCTGGCTGTCGCTGCTCAAGGTCGGCGCCATCGTGGCGATGATCCTGGCCGGCCTCGGCATCATGGCCTTCGGTTTCAGCCAGGTGGGTACCGGGCATGCCGTGGGCATGAGCAACCTGTTCGACCATGGCGGCTTCATGCCTAACGGCGTGGGTGGCTTGATCGCGTCGTTTGCCGTGGTGATGTTCGCCTTTGGCGGTATCGAGATCATCGGCGTCACCGCCGGTGAGGCAAAAGACCCGCAGCGCGTCATTCCCAAAGCGATCAACGCGGTGCCACTGCGGATCCTGCTGTTCTACGTGCTCACCCTGTTCGTGCTGATGTGCCTGTACCCATGGCCGCAGATCGGTAGCCAGGGCAGCCCGTTCGTGCAGATCTTCAGCAACCTGGGCATTGGCTCTGCCGCTGCTGTGCTGAACGTCGTGGTGATTTCCGCTGCCATCTCTGCCATCAACAGCGACATCTTTGGCGCAGGCCGCATGATGTATGGCCTGGCCCAGCAAGGCCACGCCCCGCGCGGTTTCAGCAAGTTGTCGAAACATGGCGTACCGTGGATGACCGTCGTGGTGATGGGGGCTGCGCTGCTGATCGGCGTATTGCTCAACTACCTGATCCCGGAAAATGTGTTCCTGCTGATTGCCTCGATCGCCACCTTCGCCACGGTGTGGGTGTGGCTGATGATCCTGCTCACCCAGGTAGCCATGCGCCGCAGCATGAGCCGCGAGGAAGTGGCCCAGCTCAAGTTCCCGGTACCGTTCTGGCCATACGGCCCGGCCATGGCCATTGCGTTCATGGTGTTCATCTTTGGCGTGCTCGGTTACTTCCCGGACACCCAGGCGGCATTGATCGTCGGCGTGATCTGGGTGGTGTTCCTGGTGGCGTCCTACCTGCTGTGGTGCAAGCCGCGCGCAGGGCAGGGCCAGCCGGTAGCGGAGCCGGCCGAGTTGCACCGCTAGCAAAGGAGATTGTGCATGAGAACCCTCTGGCAGCATTGCCATGTTGCAACCATGGCCGACGGCCGCTACTCGGCCATCGAGGATGCGGCGATCGTCACCAGCGCTGGGCTGATCGAGTGGATAGGCCCGCGCGCCGAGCTGGCGCCCGTCGAAGCTGACCGCACGGTTGACCTGGGTGGTGCCTGGGTCACCCCCGGGCTGATCGACTGCCACACCCATGCGGTGTTCGGTGGCAACCGCAGCGGCGAGTTCGAGCAGCGCCTGCAGGGCGTGAGCTATGCCGAAATCGCCGCGCAGGGCGGTGGTATCGCGAGTACCGTGCGGGCTACCCGGGCAGCCAGCGAAGACGAACTGTTCGCCAGTGCTCGCCAGCGTGTTCAGGCACTGATGCGCGATGGCGTGACCACCCTTGAGGTCAAGTCCGGCTACGGCCTGGACCTGGCCAATGAGCGCAAGATGCTGCGAGTGGTCCGCCGCCTGGCTGACGAGCTGCCGCTGACGGTGCGTGCCACGTGCCTGGCGGCGCACGCTTTGCCCCCGGAGTACGCGGGTCGGGCCGACGACTACATCGCGCACATCTGTGACGAGATGTTGCCTGCCCTGGCCAGGGAAGGCCTGGTGGATGCCGTGGATGCCTTCTGCGAACACCTCGCGTTCTCGCCGGCCCAGGTCGAGCGGCTGTTCATCAGGGCGCGCGAACTGGGCCTGCCGGTCAAGCTGCATGCCGAACAGCTGTCATCGTTGCACGGCTCAAGCCTGGCCGCGCGTTACCAGGCACTGTCGGCTGACCACCTGGAGTTCATGACAGAGGAAGACGCCGTGGCCATGGCAAACGCCGGCACGGTCGCCGTGCTGTTGCCGGGTGCTTTCTACTTCCTGCGTGAAACCCAGCTGCCGCCAATGGATGCATTGCGCCGCCACGGGGTAAAGATTGCCCTGGCCAGCGACCTCAACCCCGGCACCTCACCAGGGTTGTCGCTGCGGTTGATGCTGAACATGGGCTGCACCTGCTTCCGCATGACGCCGGAAGAAGCCCTGGCCGGCGTTACGGTCCACGCTGCCACGGCGCTGGGCCTGGGTGACAGCCACGGCTCGCTGCAAGTGGGCAAGGTGGCCGACTTCGTTGCCTGGCAAATCGAACGCCCCGCCGACCTGGCCTACTGGCTGGGTGGCGACCTGCCCAAGCGCGTAGTGCGCATGGGCCACGAAATCTCCAACTGAGCGAGGCACGATGGACAAGGTATTGAGTTTTCACCAAGGTCGCCTGCCGCTGCTGATCAGCATGCCGCACGCTGGCTTGCGTCTGACCGACGCCGTGCGCGACGGCCTGGTCGACCAGGCGCAAAGCTTGCCGGACACCGACTGGCACATCCCGCAGTTGTACGACTTTGCCCGTGACATGGGCGCCAGCGTGGTGGCCGCAGAGTACTCACGCTTCGTCATCGACCTGAACCGTCCGGACGACGACAAGCCGCTGTACGTCGGCGCCACCACGGGCTTGTACCCGGCGACCTTGTTCGGCGGCGAACCCCTCTTCAAAGACGGGCTGGCGCCGTCTGGCGAAGAGCGCAAACGCTACCTGGAGCAAATCTGGCGCCCTTATCACGCGACCATTCGTCGTGAACTGGATCGCTTGCGTGAGCAGTTTGGCTATGCGCTGCTGTGGGATGCCCATTCGATCCGTTCGCTGATCCCGCACCTGTTCGACGGCAAGTTACCGGACTTCAACCTGGGTACTTTCAACGGCGCCAGTTGCGATCCGGCACTGGCTGAGCGGCTGCAGGGTGTGTGCGCCAAGGTGCAAGGTTACAGCCACGTGCTTAATGGTCGGTTCAAAGGCGGTCACATCACCCGGCATTATGGCGACCCGGCCAACCATATCCATGCTGTGCAGCTGGAGCTGGCGCAAAGCACCTATATGGAGGAAGTCGAGCCTTTTGCCTATCGGGAAGATTTGGCGCAACCGACGCAAGCGGTATTGAGGCAGCTACTGCAAGCGCTGCTGGCCTGGGGCGACGAGCGTTACAAGCGTTGAGTGGAGGCGGCGACGCTATCGGCGTCGCCAGGCACCGTGGGAGGCAGTTGCCGGAATTCTGCGCAAGGGTCAATTCGCGCCGTTCGAACGCGTCAGCAAGGACGGTGCTGAAAGCGCAATTCAGGTTTATGATGGCCCACGGCCGAATAATCCTCACACGGAGTGCGCAATGCAGACCCTCTACCCGCAGATCAAACCCTACGCCAGGCACGATCTGGCCGTGGAAGCGCCGCATGTGCTTTATGTCGACGAAAGCGGCTCGCCGGAAGGTCTGCCCGTGGTGTTCATCCACGGAGGCCCCGGTGCTGGCTGCGACGCCCAGAGCCGCTGCTACTTTGATCCCAACCTGTACCGCATCATCACCTTCGACCAGCGCGGCTGTGGTCGCTCCACGCCCCATGCGAGCCTGGAGAACAACACCACCTGGCACCTGGTCGAAGACCTGGAGCGCATTCGCGAACACCTTGGCATAGACAAGTGGGTGCTGTTTGGTGGCTCTTGGGGCTCGACCCTGGCCCTGGCCTACGCTCAGGCTCACCCAGAACGCGTGCACGGCCTGATCCTGCGCGGCATCTTCCTGTGCCGGCCGCAGGAAATCGAGTGGTTCTACCAGGAAGGCGCCAGCCGCCTGTTCCCCGACTACTGGCAGGACTACATCGCACCGATTCCACCGGAGGAACGCGGCGACCTGGTCAGGGCCTTCCACAAGCGTCTGACCGGTAACGACCAGATCGCCCAGATGCACGCCGCCAAGGCGTGGTCCACCTGGGAAGGCCGTACCGCCACCCTGCGCCCCAACCCGCTGGTGGTCGACCGCTTTTCCGAACCGCAGCGGGCGCTGTCGATCGCCCGCATCGAATGCCACTACTTCATGAACAACGCCTTCCTCGAACCGGACCAGCTGATCCGCGATCTGCCCAAAATCGCCCACCTGCCGGCGGTGATCGTGCATGGTCGCTACGATGTGATCTGCCCCTTGGACAACGCTTGGGCGTTGCACCAGGCCTGGCCGAACAGTGAGTTGAAAGTGATCCGTGACGCCGGTCACGCGGCTTCCGAGCCTGGCATCACCGATGCCTTGGTGCGTGCCGCCGACCAGATGGCCCGGCGCCTGCTCGACCTGCCCCTGGAAGAAGCATGAGGGGCCTGCTGCAGCGCGTGCGCGGTGCGCGGGTTGAAGTGGCGGGGGAGGTGGTCGGCGCCATCGACCAAGGGTTGCTGGTGCTGGTCGCGGTCGAGCCTGAAGATTCCCGTGAACAGGCCGATAAGCTGTTGCACAAGCTGCTGAACTACCGGGTCTTCAGTGACGAGCAGGGCAAGATGAACCTGTCGCTCAAGGATGTCGGGGGTGGCCTGCTACTGGTGTCACAGTTCACCTTGGCGGCCGACACCCGCAATGGCATGCGTCCAAGCTTCTCGACCGCAGCGCCACCGGCCCTAGGCGCCGAGTTGTTCGACTATCTTTTGCAACAGGCAAAAGCTCAGTACGCCGACGTGGCCAGCGGCCGTTTTGGTGCGGATATGCAGGTGCACCTGGTCAATGATGGCCCCGTAACATTTATGTTACAAATATGAGGTCAAAAAACCCTTTGTTCACAGGAAAACAAGGGGTTTTGTACGATAAATAGTTGCTCCAGCCTGATGCGTTGTCACGCAACCTGCTGGATAATCGCGCGCTGCATGGACCTGCGTTCGTAGGTCCGTTTCACTCTGACTCGAGCATTGTCTGGATCCGTTTGGGGAATCATTACGCCCTCTCGGGGTCCGAACAGTGCTCGCCAACCCGGCATTTGTCGCTGGCCGTTGGTTTCATGATCTGTTTTCGGCGAGGGTTGCTCGTGATTGTTAGTCCCCAAAAAGCATCAAGAATCCCCGGCGTCGGGCTACGCAAGGCGCTGATGGCCAGTGTGGCTCTGGTCGGCCTGATGAGCGCGGGCCAGCTGTGGGCATTCAATCTTGACGATGTTGCTGCCAAGGCAAAGGATCTGGCCGGCCAGAAGTACGACGCGCCAAAAAGCAACCTGCCGGCCGTATTCCGCGACATGAAGTTCGCGGACTACCAGAAAATCCGTTTCCTGCAGGAAAAGGCCGAGTGGGCCAAGGACAAGACCCCGTTCAAGCTGTCGTTCTATCATCAGGGCATGCACTTCGACACCCCGGTGAAAATCAACGAGGTCACCGCCACCAAGGTCCGGGAAATCAAGTACGACCCGGACCGCTTCGAGTTCGGTGACGTGCCGCACGACCCGGAAACCACGAAAAACCTCGGTTATGCCGGTTTCCGCGTGCTGTACCCGATCAACAAGGCCGACAAGCAGGACGAGATCATGACCCTGCTTGGCGCCAGCTATTTCCGCGTGGTCGGCAAGGGCCACGTGTACGGCCTGTCTGCCCGTGGCCTGGCCATCGACACCGCCCTGCCGTCGGGCGAAGAATTCCCGCGCTTCACCGAGTTCTGGGTTGAAAAACCCAAGCCAGCCGACAAGCACCTGGTGATCTACGCGCTGCTGGATTCGCCGCGCTCCACCGGCGCCTACAAGCTGACCCTGCGTCCAGGCAACGACACCGTGGTCGACGTGCAGTCCCGCGTGTTCCTGCGTGACCATGTCAGCCGCCTGGGCATTGCGCCGCTGACCAGCATGTACCTGTTCGGCCCCAATCAGCCGTCCAAGGTGCTCAACTACCGCCCGGCCCTGCACGACTCCGAAGGCCTGTCGATCCATGCCGGCAACGGCGAGTGGCTGTGGCGCCCGCTGAACAACCCGAAACACCTGGCCGTGAGTAACTTCAGTGTCGAGAACCCGCGTGGTTTCGGCCTGATGCAGCGTCAGCGCGCCTTCAGCGACTACGAAGACCTCGACGACAACTACCAGAAGCGCCCAAGCGCCTGGATCGAGCCGAAGGGTGACTGGGGCAAGGGTAGCGTCGACCTGGTCGAAATCCCGACCGCCGACGAGACCAACGACAATATCGTGGCCTTCTGGAGCCCGGAGAAACTGCCGGAGCCAGGTAAACCGTTCGAGTACGCCTACCGCCTGCACTGGACCATCGACGAGCCGAAGTTCCAGGCCCCTGATCTGGGCTGGGTCAAGCAGACCCTGCGTTCCACCGGTGACGTCAAGCAGTCCAACCTGATCCGCCAGCCAGATGGCAGCGTGGCATTCCTGGTCGACTTCGCCGGCCCGGCGCTTGCCGCCCTGCCGGAAGACACCGCCGTGCGCAGCCAGATCAGCGTGGGCGACAACGCCGAGGTGGTCGAGAACAATCTGCGCTATAACCCTGAGACCAAGGGCTGGCGCCTGACTCTGCGCCTGAAGGTCAAGGAAGCCAACAAGTCGACCGAAATGCGCGCCGCACTGGTGCGTGATGTACCGGTCGAGCCTGCCAAGCCTGCCCAGGACGCCAAGCAGGACAAGGCCGCAGCCAAGCATGCCAAGGCCGAGAAAGCCGTCAAGGCTGAGCAATCTGCCAAGGCCGAACAACCTGCCGCCGATGCGGCGCCCACCAACGGGGCCCCGGCCACCACCGAGCAGGTGCTGACCGAGACCTGGAGCTATCAGTTGCCTGCCGATGAGTAACTCAAGCGCAAGGCCGGAATCGCTTGGCGAGTACCTGGCCCACCTACCACTGAGCGACGAGCAGCGGGCTGAGCTTGCCAGCTGCACCTCGTTCAGTGAGCTACACCAACGCTTGGCGGCCAACCCGGCCGCCAGCTCTGCCGAGGCCGTGCAGGCCTCGGTGGGCCCGCGCCTGACCGTGGGCAGTGCCGCCGAGCTGGAAGAAGCCGAAATGCTCGGCGTCGACGGCAGCGGCCGCCTGTGCCTGAAGATCGCCCCGCCGATCAAACGCACCAAGGTCGTGCCCGAGCCATGGCGCACCAATGTGCTGATCCGCATGTGGCGACGCATGACCGGCCGCCCCAACGCCCCGCAGCCGCCCAAGCGCGAGCTGCCGCCAGCCCGCTGGCGCACGGTCGGCTCTATCCGCCGTTACATTCTGCTGGCGCTGATGATCGGCCAGACCATCGTCGCTGGCTGGTACATGAAAGGCATCCTGCCGTACCAGGGCTGGTCGTTCGTGGACCTTGACGAAATCGTCAACCAGCCGCTGTGGGACACGGTGGTGCAGGTGTGGCCGTATGCCCTGCAAACTTCCATCCTGATCCTCTTCGGCATCCTGTTCTGCTGGGTGTCGGCGGGCTTCTGGACCGCGCTGATGGGCTTCCTCGAGCTGCTCACCGGGCGCGACAAATACAAGATTTCCGGTAGCAGCGCAGGCAACGAGCCGATCGCGCCCGAGGCGCGTACCGCGCTGGTGATGCCGATCTGCAACGAAGACGTGCCGCGGGTGTTCGCCGGCCTGCGCGCAACGTTCGAGTCGGTGGCCGCCAGCGGCAACCTCGACCGGTTCGACTTCTTTGTGCTCAGCGACACCAACGACACCGACATCGCCGTGGCCGAGCAACAGGCCTGGCTGGATGTGTGCCGTGAAACCAAAGGCTTTGGCCGCATCTTCTACCGCCGCCGTCGGCGCCGTGTAAAGCGCAAGAGCGGCAACCTCGACGACTTCTGCCGTCGCTGGGGTGGCGAGTACAAGTACATGGTCGTGCTCGACGCCGACAGCGTCATGAGTGGCGAGTGCCTGAGCAGCCTGGTGCGCCTGATGGAGGCCAACCCGGACGCCGGCATCATCCAGACCGGGCCGAAAGCCTCGGGCATGGACACCCTGTATGCACGCATGCAGCAGTTCGCTACCCGCGTGTACGGCCCACTGTTCACTGCCGGTCTGCACTTCTGGCAGTTGGGTGAGTCGCACTACTGGGGCCACAACGCGATCATCCGCATGAAGCCGTTCATCGAGCACTGCGCCCTGGCGCCGTTGCCGGGCAAGGGCGCGTTCGCCGGTGCCATCCTTTCCCACGACTTCGTCGAAGCCGCGCTGATGCGCCGTGCCGGCTGGGGTGTGTGGATTGCCTACGACTTGCCGGGCAGCTACGAAGAACTGCCGCCAAACCTGCTCGACGAGCTCAAGCGCGACCGTCGCTGGTGCCACGGCAACCTGATGAACTTCCGCCTGTTCCTGGTCAAGGGCATGCACCCGGTTCACCGTGCGGTGTTCCTCACCGGGGTGATGTCTTACCTGTCGGCGCCGCTGTGGTTCCTGTTCCTGGTGCTGTCGACCGCGCTGCTGGCGACCAACACGCTGATGGAGCCGCAGTATTTCATCGAGCCTTACCAGCTTTACCCGCTGTGGCCGCAGTGGCACCCGGAGAAGGCTGTGGCGCTGTTCTCCACCACCATTGTGCTGCTGTTCCTGCCCAAGCTGCTCAGCGTCATCCTGATCTGGGCCAAGGGCGCCGTCGAGTTCGGTGGGCGAGCCAAGGTCACCTTGTCGATGCTGATGGAGATGCTGTTCTCCATGTTGCTGGCACCGGTACGCATGATCTTCCACACCCGCTTCGTGCTGGCCGCGTTCCTCGGCTGGGCTGCGACCTGGAACTCGCCGCAGCGTGACGACGACTCCACGCCGTGGGGCGAAGCGGTGCGCCGGCATGGCCCGCAGACGCTGCTGGGCGTTGCCTGGGCCGCACTGGTGGCGTGGTTGAACCCGAGCTTCCTGTGGTGGCTGGCGCCTATCGTCGGTTCGCTGGTGTTGTCGATCCCGGTATCGGTGATTTCCAGCCGCACCCGCCTGGGCCTGGCGGCCAAGGACGAGAAGCTGTTCCTCATCCCAGAGGAATACGCCACCCCACAAGAGCTGCTGGCTACCGACCAGTACACCCACGAAAACCGCTGGCATGCCCTGCATGATGGCTTCGTGCGGGCCGTGGTCGACCCGCGGCAGAATGCCCTGGCCTGTGCCATGGCCACTGCCCGCCATGGCCAGGCGGCACCGATCGAAGCGTTGCGTGCCGAGCGCGTTGCCAAGGCGATTGAAGTCGGGCCGAAAGGCCTGGACCTCAATACTCGCCTGGCCCTGCTCAGCGACCCGGTGGCGCTGAGCCGCCTGCACGAGCAGGTGTGGGCCGAGCACAATGCGGCATGGATCGATGTGTGGCGTGCGTCGATCAACAATGACCCGCATTCGCCGCTGTTGCCGTTGCACCCGGAAAACGCAGGCCAACCGAGCCTCGTCGGCGCCTGATCGGGCCTGTTCGCGGCGGTTCGGCGCCCCGATGAACCCGCTCCTACGGGGCGCCTGATCGAGCCTGTTCGCGGGTGAACCCGCTCCTACCAGGGATACACATGCCCTTGTAGGAGCGGGTTCACCCGCGAAGCTTTTTGGCCTAGCCCCCTCATTTTGGCCAACAAAGTCCCCCCGCGGCTCTAGGTCCACGGGCCGCCATGCGTTAGCATCCCTCTCCGATACGACGCTTCGGCCAGTACGGCCGTGCCAACACAATAAGATTCGCTACTTTTCTTGCTAGGGGACTTGGTGATGATCAAGAAATACCTTTCGCGACTGCTGGTCGGTGTGACCGCCCTGGTCGCCGTGACCGCGGCCCAGGCGGGCGCCATCGATGACGCGGTCAAGCGTGGCACCCTGCGGGTGGGCATGGACCCGACTTACATGCCGTTCCAGATGACCAACAAGCGTGGCGAGATCATCGGCTTCGAAGTCGATATCCTCAAGGCCATGGCCAAGTCCATGGGCGTGAAGTTCGAGGCCGTGTCCACCGCCTATGACGGCATCATCCCGGCGCTGCTGACCGACAAGTTCGACATGATCGGCAGCGGCATGACCCTGACCCAGGAGCGTAACCTGCGTCTGAACTTCAGCGAACCCTTCATCGTGGTTGGCCAGACCCTGCTGATCCGCAAGGAGCTGGCTGGCGAGATCAAGTCGTACAAGGACCTGAACAACGAGAAGTACCGCCTGACCTCCAAGCTTGGCACCACCGGCGAAATGGTCTCCAAGAAGCTGATCAGCAAAGCCAAGTACCACGGCTACGACAACGAACAGGAAGCCGTCATGGACGTGGTCAACGGCAAGGCCGACGCCTTTGTCTATGATGCGCCGTACAACGTGGTGGCGGTGGATAAAGCCGGTGCCGGCAAGCTGCTTTTCCTCGACGAGCCCTTCACCTACGAGCCGCTGGCCTTCGGCCTGAAGAAAGGCGACTACGACAGCATCAACTTCATCAACAACTTCCTGCACCAGATCAAGCACGACGGGACCTACGATCGTATTCACGACAAGTGGTTCAAGAACAAGGACTGGCTGAAGGAAATGGAATAAGGCTCAGGCCACAAGCCCGGCTTTATGACCCCGACGCGCAGGCAAACCCTGCGCGTTCGCATTTACGGAAGTACCCCACGTGATCAAACACAAGAAAGCCCAGTGGCCTTGGCATGGGTTGACCGCCCTGGTCCTGGTAGGCCTGGCGCTCAGCCTTTACATGGCCACCTCGATGATTTCCTACGAGTGGCGCTGGAACCGCGTACCGCAGTACTTCGCCTACAAGGCCGAGGAAACGCAACGCGCTGCCGGCTACGGCACTGTGCAGGAAATCGTCATTTCCGGTGACAACGCCCGCGTCACGCTGAAGGACGAAAGTGGTGCCGAGCAAGTGCTCGATGTGGACAAGGACAGCCTGCAACTGAGCCGCGGCGACGATGTTGCCGAGGGCGACCAGATCGGGGTAACCCGCCATTGGGCCGCTGGCCCGCTGGCATGGGGCCTGTGGACCACCTTGTGGATCTCGGTGGTGTCCGGGGCGCTGGGCCTGGTGATCGGCCTGTTCGCCGGATTGTGCCGGTTGTCGAACAACCCGACCCTGCGCGACCTGTCGACCGTCTATGTCGAACTGGTGCGCGGCACGCCGCTGCTGGTGCAAATCTTCATCTTCTACTTCTTCATCGGCACCGTGCTCAACCTGTCCCGCGAGTTTGCCGGGGTAGCGGCGCTGGCATTGTTCACTGGTGCTTACGTGGCCGAGATCGTCCGTGCTGGCGTGCAGTCGATCGCCAAGGGCCAGAACGAGGCTGCCCGGTCGCTGGGCCTGAACGCTGGCCAGTCGATGCGCCATGTGATCTTGCCGCAGGCCTTCAAGCGCGTGCTTCCGCCCCTGGCCGGCCAGTTCATCAGCCTGGTCAAGGACACCTCGCTGGTGTCGGTGATCGCCATCACCGAACTGACCAAGAGTGGCCGTGAGGCTATCACCACCTCGTTCTCTACTTTCGAGATCTGGTTCTGCGTGGCAGGCCTGTACCTGCTGATCAACCTGCCGCTGTCGCACATCGCCAGCCGGCTCGAGCGGAGGCTTGCGCAAAGTGATTGAAGTCCGTGACCTGCTGAAAGTCTTCGACACCCGTGGCCAGGTGGTAAGGGCTGTGGATAACGTCACCACTCAGGTCGCCAAGGGCGAAGTGGTGGTCGTGCTCGGCCCGTCGGGGTCGGGCAAGTCGACGTTCCTGCGCTGCCTCAACGGCCTGGAGCATTTCGACCAAGGCCATGTGGCCATCGACGGCCTGCAACTGGCCGACCCCAAGACCGACATCAATGCCTACCGCCGCGAAGTCGGCATGGTGTTCCAGCACTTCAACCTGTTTCCGCACATGACTGTGCTGGAAAACCTGTGCCTGGCGCAGAAGGTGGTGCGCAAGCGCAACAAGGCTGACCGCGAAGCCAAGGCCCGGGCGTTGCTGGAGAAGGTGGGTATTTCGCAGAAGGCCAACGAGTACCCGTCGCGCTTGTCTGGCGGCCAGCAACAGCGGGTGGCGATTGCCCGGGCCCTGGCGATGGACCCGAAAGTGATGCTGTTCGACGAGCCGACCTCGGCGCTCGACCCGGAAATGGTCGGTGAGGTGCTGGACGTGATGAAGACCCTGGCCCAGGAAGGCATGACCATGGTTTGCGTCACCCACGAAATGGGTTTTGCCCGCGAAGTGGCTGACCGCGTGCTGTTCTTCGACCACGGCAAACTGCTGGAAGATTCGGCCCCGGCCGCATTCTTCGCTGCGCCGAAAGACCCGCGTGCGCAGGCATTCCTGCGCCAGGTGCTGTAACCGCGCGGGCTTCTTCGCGGACAAGCCCGCTCCTGCATGTCCACCACTGCCTTGATGGGGGTGATGTACCTGTGTGAGCGGGCTTTCCCGCGAAGAGGGCGATGCGAAGTCAGATGCTGAACCGCCCAACCATCCCCCGCAATTGCTGCCCCAACTGCTCCAGCTCCCCGCTCGAGGCTGCCGTCTGCTCACTGGCCGCACTGGTCTGATCCGAAACATCCCGCACATTGATCACACTTCGGTTGATCTGCTCGGCCACCACGCTCTGTTCCTCACTGGCGGTGGCGATCTGCTGGTTCATGCCCTGAATACTCGATACCGTGTCGGTGATCTGGCTCAATGCGTGCCCGGCCCTGCGGCTCAGCTCCACGCTCTGTTCGGTCAGGCTCTTGCTGCTGTCCAGCAAGCGGGTCACTTCGTCGGTACCGTTGTGCAGACTGTCTATCAGTTGGCCGATCTCCTCGGTCGCCGTCGACGTGCGCTGGGCCAGGCCACGCACCTCATCGGCCACCACGGCGAAGCCGCGCCCGGCTTCACCGGCCCGTGCCGCTTCGATCGCTGCGTTCAGCGCCAGCAGGTTGGTCTGTTCAGACACCGACTTGATCACATCGAGGATGCTGCCAATCCGCTGGCTCTCGCCTGCCAGGTGCTGCATGGCCGCCAGGCAATGGTCCATCTGCCCGGCCAGTTGTTCGATACGGCCGATGGCTTCGGCGACTACCTGGTCACCCACCTGTGCCTGCTGGTCAGCGTTGGTCGCGGCCAGGGAGGCTTGCTCGGCGTTCTGTGCCACTTCCTGTACGGTGGCGCTCATCTGGTTCATGGCAGTCGCCACCTGGTCGGTTTCCTCGCGCTGCTGATTGATGCGCAGCTTGGTGTCTTCGCTACTGGCCGCCAACTGCGTGGCTGCCTGTGACAGCTGGCCGACACCCTGATCAATGCCGCCGATCAGCTCGCGCAGGCTCAAGGTCATCTCGCGCATGCTGGTTTGCAGCTGGCCCATTTCGTCGCGACGTTGCACGGTGTCGACCTGGCTCAGGTCTCCTTTGGCGATGCGGGCAGCCACAGCCAGCGTCTGGCGCAACGGCTGGGTGATCTGCAAGGTGATCAGCCAGGCGGCCAGCGCCCCTACCACCATTGCCAGCAGCGCCACACTGGTCAGCAGCGACCGGGCGGCCAGGGCCTCACTGTCGCGTTGTTCGACCTTGCGTTTACCCAGTTCGAGGCTCACTGTTCGTAGCTCATTGCCCATGTTTTCCATGTTGTTCTGCAACTGCTCGACACGTACGGCGGCGCGGCGATACTGATCCAGGCTGGTGCGGTACTTGCTCAGCTCGACACCCGGTTGCTCACTGATCGCGCGTGGCAAGCCCAACGGCGCAAGGCCTTCAAGCAGTTGCGCAAGGCTACTGTCGGCGGCGTTCAGGGCGTTATCACCGACTTTGGCAAAATCCTCGACCGGGACGAAGGTGTAGGCTGGAACCAGGCTTTGCTGGTTGGCACCTTCGACATGCCGGCTGAGGGTATCCATCAGGCCCAGCACACCACTTTGCTGACTGTCGTCAGGCATTTTCAGCAAGGCCTGGGTCTGCAGTTGGTCAATCGCCTCGCTGAGTGCATGCTCCTGCGACTGCAGGGCTTCGCGCAGGGCTACACGGCTGGCGACGCTGCGCTGCAGTTCGCTGAAGTTGTCGCGCAGGCGCTGTAACAATGCCATTTTTTCTGTCAGCAACTGCCGTGACTCATCGACATTGCTGCGTTGCTGCAGGGTGGTCAGCATGCTGTTGAGCTGGTCGAGGATGTTGCTGATGCGTGCTTTGCTGGCATCGTCGTTGAGCACGCGGTAGGTGATGCGTTCCGCGCGCAGGTCTTTTGTCAGATCGTTGATCAGGCCTATTTCGCTGAGTTGCTGTGAGCGCACGATGGCACCATCCAGGGCACGCCAGCCGCTGATGGTGGTGGCCAGGGTGAGCAGCAGGACCACGGCAAAGCCGAGGGCCAGCTTGGCGGCGACACTGATGTTGCCGAGCTTGCGGTTGAGGGAGCCAAGCATGGGGAATCTCCGAGCGAGTGAGAGAAAGGATGCAGGCGCATGGCTGGCATCACATCTCTGCCCATCGGCAGCGGAGCTGTAGGACTTGACCTGATAATCAGGTAGGAAATTTCGTCGCGAACAGTAGGATGCATATCGTCCTGTGCCGTCCTCTTCGCGGGTGAACCCGCTCCTACGAAGGCCTGTGCATGTGTGTAGGAGCGGGTTTACCCGCGAATACGGTGGTGCCGGCAACGGTGAACGGCGGGTGGAGATTGGCCAGCAGGGCCGGCCCTTTCGCGGGTGAACCCGCTCCTACGAAGGCCTGTGCATGTGTGTAGGAGCGGGTTTACCCGCGAATACGGTGGTGCCGGCAACGGTGAACGGCGGCTGGAGATTGGCCAGCAAGGCCGGCCCATTCGCGGGTGAACCCGCTCCTACGAAGGCCTGTGCATGTGTGTAGGAGCGGGTTTACCCGCGAATACGGTGGTGTCGGCAACGGTGAACGGCGGGTGGAGATTGGCCAGCCGGCCTGGCCCTTTCGCGGGTGAACCCGCTCCTACGACGGCCTGTGCATTTGTGTGTAGGAGCGGGTTTACCCGCGAATACGGTGGTGCCGGCAACGGTGAACGGCGGGTGGAAATTGGCCAGCCGGCCTGGCCCATTCGCGGGTGAACCCGCTCCTACGAAGGCCTGTGCATTTGTGTGTAGGAGCGGGTTTACCCGCGAAGAGGCCCGACCGGGCGACCGCTGGTTCAGATCACAGCCTGAACCGCCCAACCAACCCTTGCAAATGGGTACCCAACCGCGCCAGTTCCACGCTGGAGCTGGCCGTCTCCTCACTGGCCGCCGAGGTCTGGTCGGAAATATCACGCACATTCATCACGCTGCGGTTGATTTCTTCGGCCACCGCCGTCTGCTCCTCGGCCGCCGTGGCAATCTGCTGGTTCATCGCCTGGATCGACGACACCGTGCGGGTGATGGTTTCCAGCGAGCTGCCGGCGCGGCGGGTCAGCTCGACGCTGCTGTCGGTCAGTTGGCGGCTGTTGTCCATCACGCTGGCCACCCGTTGGGTGCCGCTTTGCAGGCCGGCAATCAACTCTTCGATCTCTTCGGTCGACTGCTGTGTGCGCTGAGCCAAGCTGCGCACTTCGTCGGCAACCACGGCAAAGCCACGCCCGGCCTCACCGGCGCGGGCGGCCTCGATTGCTGCGTTGAGGGCCAGCAGGTTGGTTTGCTGGGCCACCGATTTGATTACGTCGAGTACGCTGCCGATCTTGTCGCTCTCGGTCTTGAGCAGGTTCATCGCTTCGCTGGAGTTGATCACTTCGCTGGCCAGGCGCTCGATCTGTGCCACCGCCTCGCCCACCACGCGATCGCCCTCGCGGGCCTGCTGGTCGGCCATCAAGGCGGCTTCCGAAGCCTGTTCGGCATTGCGTGCCACTTCGTGCACGGTGGCAGTCATCTGGTTCATCGCAGTCGCCACCTGGTCGGTTTCGACCTTCTGGTTGTTGACCCCCGCGCTGGTCTGTTCTGTCACCGCCGACAGCTCCTCGGCAGCGCTGGCGATCTGCGTGACGCCGTCGCCAATGCCGCCGATCAGTTCACGCAAACCTTGGGTCATGCGATGCATGCTGGCCTGCAATTGGCCCAGCTCGTCGCGGCGTTGCACCTGCAGGCTCTGGGTCAGGTCTCCGCTGGCCACACGCTCTGCGGCGCGCAGTGTTTGGCGCAGCGGGATGATGATTTGCCGGGTAATGGCCCAGGCGGCCAGCAGGCCAAGGGCCAGTGCCAGCACGGTGGCAACCGTGAGCAGTGTTTTGGCCTGCGCGGCAGCGGCATCGCGCACCTCGGTTTGCGAAGCGGTCATCATCTGGCTGGCCTGCAGCAGTACCGTGCCTTGTTCAACCATGCGTTGCAGCGCTTGCTCGCTGGCGAGCTGGGCATTGCCGAACTGGGTCACCGCATCGCGGTAGCCGCCCATGGCTGTGGCGGCATCATCCAGGCTGGCAGCATGTTCGGCTGGCACTTTGGCCGGCAGGGCGCGCAGTTCGGCCAAGGCCTGGTCGATGGCCTTCAGTGCCGTTTGCTGGTAATCGGCATTGCCACTGTAGGTGTAGCCACGCACCTGGAAACGCGCTTGTTGCAGCAGGGCGCTGACGTCCACCGCGTGCTGGTACTGATTGATGTCAGCGCCTTGCAGCAGGCTACGCTGTACGCGGCCTATCAAATCCACGGCCTTATCGGCGCTGCTACCCAGTACATCACGGCTGGCTTCGCGGCGTTGGTCGGCCTGCTTCAGCTCGTTGAATGCCTGCTGGTAGATGCGCACTGCCTCGCGTTGCTGTTCGAGGCGTTGGCGATCGGCGGGTTGTTCGATCTGGCCAAGCATCAGCTGCACCTGGCGGTCGAGGTTGCTCAGGGCTTTTTCCAGTTCTGCCAGCGAAGCGTCGTCGCGGCGGCGATCATACTGCTGGCGGGCGATGCGCAATTCCTGGGTGTATTGCTGGATGACCGAGATGTTTCCCAGTTTGTCGCCACGGTCGATGATGCTGTCCATGCCGTGCCAGCCGGTCAGGGTAATCGCCAAGGTCAACAGCAGCACCAGGCCGAAACCCAGCCCCAGTTTGCGATTGACGCTCACATTGCCCAGCGATTGGGCTAACCATTGATACATGTTCGACTCCCCGGCGGCTTGGCAGCACAAATAATTGTATTGTTGCCAAGGCCATCGGCCCGGGAGGGGGAAACTTGATGGGCGAAGAAGGGGTGTTTGTGTCAGAAAATACGCGAAAGCAGCGCGGTGACGGCGGTCTCCACCCGCAAGATGCGATCACCCAGCTGTACCGGCGCCAGGCCTGCCTTGCCCAGCAGGTCGACCTCGTAGGGGATCCAGCCACCCTCAGGGCCGATGGCCAGGGTAACGGCTTGTTCTACGGCGCGCGGACAGGCTGGGTAAGGGCCGGGGTGGCCGACCAGGCCTAGGGTGCCAGCGGCGATGGTGGGCAGGCGGTCTTCGACAAAAGGCTTGAAGCGCTTTTCGATGATCACCTCGGGCAGCACGGTGTCACGCGCCTGTTCCAGGCCCAGGATCAGGTTCTCGCGAATGGTGTCGGGCTGCAGAAAGGGCGTTTGCCAGAAGCTTTTCTCGACCTTGTAGCTGTTCAGCAGGATCAGCCGCGGCACGCCCAGCGTGGCCACGGTCTGGAACAGCCGTCGCAGCATTTTGGGCCGAGGCACCGCCAGCACCAGGGTCAGCGGCAGCTTCGCCGGTGGCTGCTGGTCGAAGGCCACTTCAAGTTCGGCTTCGTGCTTTTCCAGGCGCAGCACCGTGGCCTTGCCCATCAGGCCGTTGATACGGCCCACGCGCAGGTTGTCGCCCACTGCCACGCGGTGGATTTCCTGCATATGGGTGAAGCGCCGATCAGCAAGAACGACGCGGTTGGCCGAGACGAAGTCGGCCTCTTCAAGAAGCAACAGGTTCACGGTTGGGTCGCTGGTGGCTGGTCGTTATGGTCGTCGGCGGTTTCGTCGTGGGCGCTGCGCTTGCGGATCAGGCTGCCGCACAGCACGCCGATCTCGAACAGCAGCCACATGGGCACGGCCAGCAGGGTCTGGGAGAAGATGTCCGGTGGGGTGAGGACCATGCCGACCACGAAGCAGCCGATGATCACATACGGGCGGACTTTCTTCAGATACTTCACGTCGACCACGCCGATCCACACCAGCAGCACCACCGCCACTGGGATTTCGAAGGCCACGCCAAAGGCGAAGAACAGCGTCATCACGAAGTCGAGGTAGCTTGCGATGTCGGTCATCATCGAAACGCCTTCTGGTGTAGCGCTGGCGAAGAAACCGAAGATCAGCGGGAATACCAGGAAATAGGCGAATGCCATGCCGGCATAGAACAGGAAGATGCTCGACACCAACAGTGGAATGGCGATGCGCTTTTCATGGCGGTATAGCCCTGGCGCGATAAAACCCCAGATCTGCTGAAGGATGAACGGGATGGCCAGGAACAGCGAGACGATCATGGTCAGCTTGAACGGCGTGAGGAACGGCGAGGCCACATCGGTGGCGATCATCGTTGCATTGGCCGGCAAGTGCTCGCGCAGTGGCGCGGAAACCAGTGTGTAGATCTGCTGGGCGAAGGAGAACAGCCCGGCAAAGATCAGGAAAATGACGGCAACGCAGCGCAGCAGGCGGGTGCGCAGTTCGGTCAGGTGCGAAACCAGCGGCATTGGCTGGTCGTGGTCCGGATTCTCGCTCATGGGGCTCGCGGCGGTTGAGGCGGTTGAGGCGGTTCAGACGGTGCGGCCGGGGCTGCAGGTGCTTCGACCGGCCTGGCTTCGAGCCCGGCAGGTGGCTGCACGCTGGCCGTGGTGACCGGCGGCTGCGCGGGTGGCGTCATGGGGTTGAGGATACGCTTGGCTTCCTCTTCCATCTGCAGGATGTGCTCGTTATGCAGCTGGCGTCGGATGTCGTCGGCGCCTATTTCGCGCTCCACTTCCATCTTGATGCTGTTGAAGCTGCGCTTGAGCCGGCCGATCCACAGCCCTGCCGTGCGCGCGGCACCCGGCAGGCGCTCGGGGCCGAGCACCAGCAGGGCGACCAGGCCGACGAGCAGCAGCTCGCTGAAACTCATGCCGAACATGGGTCAGTCTTTCCGCTGCGGCTCTTGGACCGGGTGGGCCTGGCCTTCGATGGTGTGGCCTTGCTGCGGCTGCGCGGTGTTTTGCACCGGTGGCACAGGCTGCGCAGGCGGCGGAGTCTGCTCGGCCGGCTTGGTCTCTTCTTCGTTCATGGCCTTGCGGAAGCCCTTGATCGACTCGCCCAGGTCGCTGCCGAAGTTCTTCAGCTTCTTGGTGCCGAACACCAGGACCACGACGACCAGCAGGACGATCCAGTGTTTCCAGTCAAAGATACCCATTTCGTACTCCTGAAAATTGTGTGTACAGCATATCGATGCGGCAACCCGGCGCCTGTGGGAGCGGGCGTCCCCGATAAAACATCAGGCAGATGGCTGGCGTGCGGCCTTTTCATCATGCCCGGAAAGCCCGAAGCGGCGTTCCAGTTCATCCAGCACGGCTTGCGGATGCTGGCCCAGCGCGCTGAGCATCACCAGGCTATGAAACCACAGGTCGGCGGTTTCGTAGATGACATCGCTGTAATCCTTGCTGATCTGGGCATCCTTGGCCGCAATGATCGTTTCGACCGACTCTTCGCCGAGTTTTTCAAGGATCTTGTTCAGGCCCTTGTGGTACAGGCTGGCCACGTAAGAGCTGTCAGGCGCCGCTTGCTTGCGTTCTTCAAGCACTTCGGCCAGGCGGTTGAGGGTGTCGCTCATGTCAGTGTCCTGCGCTGTAGATAGCATCCGGGTCCTTCAGAACCGGGTCGACGATTTTCCACTGGCCGTCTTCAAAGACGCGGTAGAAGCAGCTTTCACGACCGGTATGGCAGGCGATATGGCCCAGTTGCTCGACCATCAGGATGATCACGTCGGCGTCACAGTCCAGGCGCAACTCATGCAGTTTTTGCACATGCCCGGACTCCTCGCCTTTACGCCACAGCTTGCCACGCGAACGCGACCAGTAGATGGCACGCTGCTCGGCGGCGGTCAGGGCCAGCGATTCACGGTTCATCCAGGCCATCATCAGCACGCGTCCGGTCTTGTGGTCCTGGGCGATCGCCGGTACCAGGCCATCGCTGTTCCACTTGATCTCGTCCAGCCAGTCTTTCATCGTCGACTCCAAAGCGGGCCCGCTCCTGTGCCGGGCCCTTTGCGCTAGTGTGCCAGCCACAGGCGCGGCTGGCTATTGGCGCACGATCAGGTAAAGGCCCGCAGCCAGCATCAGCCAGGCGGGCCAGGCGGCCGGGGCGGCCAGGCTGGCGGTTTCGGCAGCGCCTGCGGCCAAGACTGCGCCACCGCCAAGCAGGCCGGCACCCAGCAGGCGCAGCGCCCAACGGTCGCCCTGGCGGCGACGTTCCGGCAATTGTGGATCGTGCAGGTGAGGCTGCGACAGGCGTTCGAGCAGGTCGCGGGTCATGCCGGCCAGGTGCGGCAGTTGCTCTACCTGGCTGTGCAGGTTGCCGAATACGGCCTTGGGGCTATAGCGGTCGCGCATCCAGCGTTCGAGGTACGGCTTGGCGGTGCTCCACAGGTCCAGGTCGGGGTACAGCTGACGGCCCAGGCCTTCGATGTTGAGCAGGGTTTTCTGCAGCAATACCAGCTGTGGCTGCACTTCCATGTTGAAGCGCCGTGCAGTCTGGAACAGGCGCATCAGTACCTGCCCGAAGGAAATATCTTTTAACGGTTTCTCGAAGATCGGCTCGCACACGGTGCGAATCGCTGCTTCGAACTCGTTGACCTTGGTGTTTGCCGGCACCCAGCCCGAGTCGATGTGCAACTGGGCGACGCGGCGGTAGTCACGCTTGAAGAACGCAAACAGGTTGCGCGCCAGGTAGTCCTGGTCCTCGGCGGTGAGGCTGCCGACGATGCCGCAGTCGATGGCAATGTACTGCGGGCTCCACGGTTTGACCGTGCTGACGAAGATGTTGCCGGGGTGCATGTCGGCATGGAAGAAGCTGTCGCGGAATACCTGGGTGAAGAACACTTCCACGCCGCGCTCGGCCAGCAGCTTCATGTCGGTGCGCTGGTCGGCCAGGGTGGCCATGTCGGTCACCGGTACGCCGTAGATACGCTCCATCACCAGCACCTTGGGGCGGCACAGGTCCCAGTACACCTGGGGCACGTACATCAGCTCGGAGTCTTCGAAGTTGCGCCGCAGCTGGCTGGCGTTGGCAGCTTCGCGCAGCAGGTCGAGCTCGTCGTAGATGGTTTTTTCGTAGTCGCCGACGATTTCCACCGGGTGCAGGCGACGGGCATCCGCCGAGGCGCGTTCGGCGGCCTTGGCGATCAGGAACAGCCAGGCCAGGTCCTGGGCGATGACCGGCTTCAGGCCCGGGCGCACCACCTTGACCACCACTTCTTCGCCAGTTTTAAGGCGCGCAGCGTGCACCTGGGCCACCGAGGCCGAGGCCAGTGGCTCGACGTCGAAGCGGCTGAACACCTCGCCGACCTTCGCACCGAGCTGTTCCTCGATCAAGGCCACGGCTTGTTTCGGGTC
This sequence comes from Pseudomonas sp. 10(2024), assembly GCF_045164175.1. Lineage (NCBI taxonomy): Bacteria > Pseudomonadati > Pseudomonadota > Gammaproteobacteria > Pseudomonadales > Pseudomonadaceae > Pseudomonas > Pseudomonas sp. 10(2024). The sequence continues at coordinate 5,457,284 of NZ_CP174006.1, read as the reverse complement.
GAACGGTGGCACACGGTCCTGCAACAGCATCAACTCGTCGGCGATGTCGGGGGGCAGGAGATCGCGGCGGGTGGACAGCAGTTGGCCGAACTTGATGAAGATCGGCCCCAGGTCCTGCAGTGCCAGGCGCAGGCGCGCGCCACGGCTGAGTTCGGTGGGCTTGCGTGGCAGCCAGCGCCACGGCATCAACAGGCGCAGGCTGGCCAGCCACCAGGGCAGCAAGGGTTGGTCGAACAGCAGGTCATCGAGGCGGTAGCGGATCACCACACGCTGGATGCGAAAAAGACGTCGGACGGCGAGCAGCTTCATGCGTTATCGCTGGTATCAAGGGATCGGGACAGGCGCCTGAGGCGCGCTTCGAGGCGTTCTGTATCAAGCTTCAAGGCATCGAGCTCGCTGAAGGCGGCTTCGGCCTCGCGCTTGCCGACCAGGGTACGGGATTCTTCGGCCAGGTATTCGGACAGGTTCTGGCTGAAACGTGCCAGGCCTTGGCGAGTCCAGCGAGCGCGCAGGCGGATATGGCCGGCCAGCATTGCCGTGGCGACCGGGCCAAGCCAGCGTTGCAGCTCGTGCTCCCAGTCCAGCTCCAGGTCCTGCAGCACACCGAACAGGTCGAGCAGTACGGCGCTGTCGCCGTACAGTTCGACCTGCGGGCTGTGCAGCACGGCGGTCTTGTCCTTGGCCAGGGCCAGTTGCGCCAGGCTACCGGCGGGGGCGCGCAGGCTGCAGTCGACCTCACCCTGCCAATGGGCGGCGAGCATCAGGCCCTCCTCATCGGGCAGGATGAACACCTGCAGGGCCGGTTGGCGGCAGTCGATCTCGATGACCTTGCCTTCCAGCGCGGCCAGCCGCGGCAGGGCCGTGCTGTCCAGGCGCAGGACGCGGTTCAGGCCATGTTCGACGCTGGCGAGCAGCCCGGCCAGCAACATCAGGGCTTGATCCCCCGGTGCACGGCAACGATGCCGCTGGTCATGTTGTGGTAGGTGACGCGGTCGAAGCCGGCCTCGACCATCATGCTCTTCAGGGTTTCCTGGTCCGGGTGCATGCGGATCGACTCGGCGAGGTAACGGTAGCTCTCGGCGTCATTGGTGATCAGCTTGCCAGCCAGCGGCATGAAGGCGAACGAGTAGGCGTCGTAGGCCTTGGACATCAGCTTGTTGGTCGGCTTGGAGAACTCCAGGATCAACAAGCGGCCACCGGGCTTGAGCACGCGCAGCATCGAACGGATGGCGGCGTCCTTGTGGGTGACGTTGCGCAGGCCGAAAGCGATGGTCACGCAGTCGAAGTGGTTGTCCGGGAACGGCAGCTTTTCAGCGTCGGCCTGGACGAACTCGATGTTGCCGGCCACGCCACGGTCAAGCAGCCGGTCACGGCCAACCTTGAGCATCGAATCGTTGATGTCGGCCAGCACCACCTGCCCGGTCGGCCCGACAAGACGCGAGAACTTGGCCGCCAGGTCACCGGTACCGCCGGCGATGTCCAGCACGCGGTTGCCGCTGCGCACGCCTGACAGCTCGATGGTAAAGCGCTTCCACAGGCGGTGCATGCCGCCGGAAAGCACGTCGTTCATCAGGTCGTACTTGGCTGCTACCGAGTGGAACACTTCGGCGACTTTTTTCGCCTTCTGGCTTTCAGGCACGTCCTGGTAGCCGAAATGGGTGGTGGGTTCGGCGTGGTCGCCTTTGCGCTGGTCGTTCATATCGCTTCACCGGAAAAAATTACCGCCATTCTAGGGCGAACGGGCGGATTTGTCTTGGCGGGGTGTGCCAGTCGGCAGGGGCGGGCATAATGCTCATTATGTCTACATCTTCAGGAACGCCCGCATGACCCAGATCAGCGTCGAACGCAAACACTCCCTCGGCCGTGATGCCGCCCGCGCCAAGGCCGAAGCGCTGGTCGACAAGCTCAGCCGTGAGTACGACCTCAAGGCCACCTGGAACGGTGACCGCGTGGACGTTGCGCGCAGTGGCGCCAATGGCAGTGTGCACATTGGCGACGACAGCATCCGTGTCGAATTGAAGCTGGGCATGATGCTGTCGATGATGAGCGGCACCATCAAGGGGGAGATCGAGCGGGCGCTGGACAAGGCCCTGGCCTGAGCCAGAGCCGCTCTCAGATTACTGCGGCGCGTCCGCCGGAAAGGGAATGATGCCAATCACCTGCTCCAGGCGCAGATCGCCGCGGTAGATCGCGATGCGCTCGTGTGCGTCTGCGGCCTGCTCGAGCATGGCCTTTCGGCCCCTTACGCCTGCATCCCAGAATTTGAGGTGGCCCTTGACGAAGTCATGCCCCCTCGCTTCGAGGCTGGGGTAGTGAAAATGCGCCTCCCACAATACCCGCTGTGGCGCTTGCACATCGCGAATCTCGTAGACGTCGAGGTAATCATTGGCGTGACGTAGCTGCCGGCGAATCACGGTCTGCCTGATCCGAATTCGCTTCTGCTCAGCCAGGAAGCGAAGGGCCTTGCCGTCGGGATGGCGGGTGTTCAGATACGCGTCGGTGAGCAGCCGAAGCCTTTCGTGATGGACGCGCTCTACCGCTGCCCGAAGGAGGTCGACCAAGCTGGAATCCAGTGGATTGTTCAGCTCGGTCAGTTGCTGCTGCACTTCGCGCATGTCACCTGCAGGCCATTCCAGAAAGTCGGCCAGGCTGTTGGGCTCATCGGCATAGTGCGCGGCGAAGGCGATTTTCCCATCCACCTCTGCCAGCAGGCGGCTTGCGCGCTGGCGCAGCTGTGCCCGGTCGTGCTGGGCCGGCCGCGCTTGCTCAGGCACGGCATGCCACACCCCGTCGCGTTGCGCGAAACTGCCCGCAGGCTCCTGGTTGAATGCACTGCGCTGGATGGCCCGATTGCCCATTTGGTCGATTTCCACCAGCAGCGGTCGACCTCGGTCAACACGGATGACCCGGCGCCTGATCGTTGCGGGGCGATGGTAGGGCGTTGGCGAGGGGGGACTGATGCCGCTGTCGAGGTTGGTCAGGGTCGCGCTCAGTTGCTGCTCCGTGATCTGGGTAATGCTGGACAGTTCGCGTATGTATTCGTCCAGCACGTCAGCGACCAGCGCAGGCGAGTCCAGTGTCCTCATGTATTGGGCGCGATCCAGCACGGTACGGTATTTCTGAAGGATATCCTCAAGCAGTTCGGCTTTGACCTGGGCCGTCTCTTCGGTGGCTGCCAGCCCGTCGTGGCTCCATATTGTGCGGCTGAATTCGATGCCGCTGAGCGGCGCGCGCATCGCAAGCAAATGCTCGGCCGTGTCCGCAGTGAGGCGGGTCTTGTCCACGGCGAGGTAGGCCAGGTCACTGAGCAGCTGGGCCCGAATGACCAGTGTCGAATACGTCCTGCGTCGAATGGTCTGGGCGAGTTTCGTGGCTTTATTGGGAAAATCGATCTTGGGGTCCTGCAGTGCTTCCGCCAGGGTCCGGTCCAGTCGCTGGCTGACGACAAGCAGGCGGCGGCTGGCCTGGCTAGAATCGCGGACCCGTTCGCGATAATCGAGGTATTGCTGTATCTGCTCGGCAGTCTCTGGAACGCGGGGCAGCCCGATGGACTGTGCGCTCAGCGCCTGGTGGTCGACCTGCTCCAGCAAGCGGCGGCACAGCAGCATGTCGTTTTCGATGGCTGCACCGTACCAATTGCCGTATCGGCGTCGGTTCGGGGCTCGGGTGTCGAATTTGCTGAACCGAGGTTCGGCCATCTCCTTGAATACTTCGATATTCCCGTGCAGCAGCATGCTCTGCCGTTCCAGGTACAGCGCGGATGCCCTGATTTCCGGTAAGTGGCGTAGGCGCTGGGCTTTGAGTGCCTGCATCTGAAGCTGCAAGGCTGGCGGCGGTGTAGCGCGCTCATGTGCAGGTAATGCATCGATAGCAAGGCTGTATTCCAGCGCGAGGTCGTCATAAGCCTGCAGTTGCACTTGGCTGCGTTCCATCAGTGGTGCCATCTGATTCAGCGCTTGTTGGTTAGCCGTGGCGGTTGCGCTCAACGTGTCGAACCGCTGGCGGTTTTCCGCGTTGATGGATTGCCTGTTCCTTGGCATGCCGCCAAAGAGGGTCAGATTCAAAGTCCATTGGCCATGCCAGCGCGTCAACCAGGGGCCTTTCTGGCGTTCACGACCAACGATATGGTAGCCGTCCGGGGCGCCATTCCATTGGGACACCCATTCGCTGCTGCTCGGCTCTGGGCCGATGATCTGCATGCCGTTCCAGGTCTCGATGACCTCATAGACGTCATCGCCCAACTTGACGTAGTAACGGCCGGCGATATTGAACAACCCACGCAAACGGCCCTTTATCAGTGGCGCGTGCCCTTCCAGCGACTGCGAGGCTTGCAGCTGGGCCATTGCCTGGCGTTCCTGTACCGACAGGTTGCTCAGGCGCTGCTCGTCATGCCAGCTTTCTACCCGCACGCGCGTAGGCTGCGGCGCCTCGACGGGGGCCTGCCACGGTTTCTCCTGTGGCTGCTCTAGCGCTGGGGCTGGGGATTCTTCCTTCGGTGCAGGGCCTGAAAAACGCAACGTAGCGGCCGCTTCGCTGTTGGCAGGTGGCGTTGCGGGGCGGTGCGCAAGGAGCAAGGCCAGGTTGGTGAGAAGGTCTATGGCGGCGACGATCTTATCGTCACCGCTGCGCTTGATCAGCGCCTCCACGTCTTCCTTGGCCGCCGACAGCGCCACGACCAGCCATAGCAGGGTGGTCATCGGGCCATGCCAAAGTTGGGTGACGGTATTGAAGATCGCCCAGGTAGCCTCCTTCACCAAAGCCCGCACTTCCTGGGCATTGGAGACGCTGTTGCTGGCTGAGGCCAATAACATGGTGTCGATGCGGGCGTTGAACAGGTGGGTGTCCAGATCATCCGTCCAGGCTTGGAACGAGGCCTGAACCGGGCGTCTTAGGCGTTGCAAAAGACTGTCCAGCAGCTCGACCGGCACATTGAGCAGGTGCGTCAGTTTGGTAATGTTCGGGTGCAAGTGCGGGTGCTTGAACCCGTCGTTCTGGTAAATCGGGCGCGCGTCATCGTCGAGCCAGGCCAATACGCTCTCTTGCAGTTCGCCCCTGCTGCGGATTGCGTCCATCAGCAATTCGAGGTTCGGAAATTCCTGCAACGCCCTGTCGGCATAGAATGGGCGGTACAAGACCCAGCTGCCGCTTGCCGGTATTTCGATGATGAACATCCCGTGCGCCACATCGCTTGCCGAAGCGCCAGGCGCGCAAAGGAACGCCAGGGGGGCGATGCGCAGAAGGTCCACGCCATTGTCCATGCCCTGGCAGAACCTGAGCATTGCCTGGCTTGCCGCTTCGCCAAGCTGTCGCTCGATCTTGGCCTTCAGCGTGCTGAACCGAAGGGCGTAACGCCATTCCCTGGCATGCTGGCGGATTCGCTCGGCTCTGCGCGGCTGGGTGTTGACTTGGTCCTTCAGGTAGGAGGGGTAGTGGCCGCCGATGTCGACCTGATGAATCAGGCCCCTGATCTGGTCGATGCTCAGCCAGTCGGTCACAGGCGAGCCGTCCTCGAAGTTCATCCCGCTCATCACCTCGCCAGCCTCCAGCCGCAGGCGTGAAATCGCCAGGTCGGTCAGGGAAACCGAGTACAAGAACAGTGACTGCCCTTGTGTAGCGGCGCCGATGATGGCCTGGGAAATGCGGATGCGCACCTTGTTCGGGTCGTGTACCGCCTTGTCTGGGTAGCTGGTCTGCAGGGTCTCACGCAAGCGGCGAGCGGCGTAATCACGGATATCTTCAACATCGCCCAGGGATGTGCAGCCCTTCGACCGACCTTGGCTCGCCGCCAGATCGAGCAGTGCAGTGTGATAGGCATAGCGGTCCTCAGCGCTGGCATTGAGCAGCCATCGCGGCGGACTGACGGCGGGTGCAGTTCGTTCCTGCGAAGGCAGGTCGAAGAAGTAAGCTGACGGGTCGCTCACCTGGCGCAGTTGTCGCTCCAGTTCGTCGACGGTTGCCAGGCCACCAAGACGCAGGCGGCCGATGTCGTCAAGGATATCGTTCAGCAGCTGCCTGGCCTGGAAGGCGAAAGGGCGTCCGATCACCGGTGTGTGCGCCCAGGACAACGCTTCGAAGCGATAGCGTTGCGCTAGCTGCCGTTGCAGCGCGGTGGCAAAGCTGGGCAGGTCGACATGGCGGTGAACCGAACCGCAGGGTTTGCATTGCAGAACCAGGTTGCGGGTGCCACTTGTGGTGATGAGCAACAGATCCGGTAGGGTGACGGTGCGTGCCTCGCCATCCGTTCCGAGCGTGACTTGTATCGCCTCGACAGCCAGGCTGTCGAACACCCCGTCGAGCAGGGCGTACATTGCAGCTTTTTCATCATCTGCCAGGCCTTGGCCAGGGAGGTTCTCGAGCAAGGCGGCCTTGATGGTGTGTTCCAGCCAGAGCATGCGCGAGACTTGGCTGTCTTCGTCGAGCCCGTTCCAGAAGCCGATCTGGGCTTGCTGGAAGGCGGGTATCAACGCACCAAGCACTGTATCGAAGTCATCGTTGAGCTTCGTCAGGTCCGGGATGATTTCGGGTTGGCGGAGGTTGTCCGAGCCTTGCTCCTGAATTTGAAACACATGGGGTGGGCTGATGCTCAGCTTGTCTGCGGCGCTTAGTTGCACACGTTCCTTGGCCAGAAAATGCCTGAGAAGCTCGTCCGGCAGCCCGCTCTGACGTGGGAGATCACCTGTACTGGCCGGTGCATGCAAGATGACGAAAGGATCGAGCGATGTGATGTGAGGGTGGTTGCGGTGCAACCATGGATACCGGTCGCTGAAAGTCTGGAATGCTTCTTTTGATAAAACGTCCCGCAGGCTGGGTCGTTTGGAGAAACAGGCTGCCACGCTTTGCTTGAACGTCAGCCTGGGTGGGTTTGCTACAGCAGTCATGGCGTCGATGTCCGTGAGGTGAAGCCTGCGACGCTAGCGCTATGGTCAACGGGGCTTGCGGTATATAGATGCGACAACGACGACCTTAGGGTGAGGTTTCTAATTTTCTTCCCTACCTTAATGCTCAAGCCCAGCCTCCATGGGCGGTTTTCCACCACTCATGAGCATGAGGTACACAGCATGGCCAAAGTGATTGTGAAGAAAAAAGACGAAGCCCTGGGCACGCTTGGCGAGGTGCGCGGCTATGCGCGCAAGATCTGGCTGGCCGGTATCGGCGCCTACGCCCGCGTGGGTCAGGAAGGCTCTGACTACTTCAAAGAGCTGGTCAGGGCGGGTGAAAGTGTCGAGACGCGCGGCAAGAAGCGCATCGACAAAGAGCTCGATGCCGCCAACCACCAGCTTGACGAAGTCGGTGAAGAAGTGAGCCGCGTACGCGGCAAGGTAGAAATTCAACTCGACAAGATCGAAAAAGCTTTCGACGCACGGGTCGGTCGCGCCTTGAATCGCCTGGGTATTCCGTCTAAACATGACGTTGAGGCGTTGTCGATCAAGCTTGAACAGTTGCATGAGCTGCTTGAGCGCGTCGCGCACAAACCATAAGGAGAGCAGGATGGCTGGCAAGAAGAACACCGAAAAAGAAGGCAGCTCCTGGGTCGGCGGGATCGAGAAATACTCCCGCAAGATCTGGCTGGCGGGGCTGGGTATCTATTCGAAGATCGACCAGGACGGCCCGAAGCTGTTCGACTCGCTGGTGAAGGATGGCGAGAAGGCCGAGAAGCAGGCGAAAAAGACGGCTGAAGATGTTGCCGAGACTGCCAAGTCTTCGACCACTTCGCGGGTGTCAGGCGTGAAGGACCGTGCGCTGGGCAAGTGGAGCGAACTTGAAGAAGCCTTCGACAAGCGCCTTAACAGCGCCATCTCGCGCCTTGGCGTGCCGAGCCGCAACGAGATCAAGGCACTGCACCAGCAGGTGGACAGCCTGACCAAGCAGATCGAGAAGCTGACCGGTGCTTCGGTTACGCCGATTTCGTCGCGCGCTGCAGCAACCAAGCCGGCTGCAAGCAAGGCTGCGGCCAAGCCACTGGCCAAGGCAGCAGCCAAGCCTGCGGCGAAAACGGCGGCGGCCAAACCTGCTGGTAAAACCGCAGCGACCAAACCCGCAGCCAAAAACGCAGCGGAAAAACCTGCAGCCAAGCCAGCAGCCAAGCCTGCAGCGGCCAAACCTGCGGCAGCCAAGAAACCTGCGGTGAAGAAAGCTCCAGCCAAACCGGCAGCGGCCAAACCAGCAGCACCAGCTGCCAGCGCTGCGCCTGCAGCGACCACAGCACCGGCAACTGCCGCCACCCCGGCCAGCAGCACGCCGTCGGCACCGACTGGCACCGGTACCCTGATCTGATACTGCGTCGCTTTCTTCGCGGGCTCGCCCGCTCCCACAGGTACAGCGCAGATCCGAACATCAGCGCAGACCCTGTGGGAGCGGGCATGCCCGCGAAGGCCCCACCACGGATCTGCTCGGCCTACCCCTCCAGGTACTTCACTGCCAGCTGCTCCGCCGCCGCCCGGGCCTGGGCCTGCAGATGCGGGGCCACCAGCATCATCACCTGATACACCACGATCCCCACATCCCCCTCGCGCCCCAGCACACGCTGGTAATCCAGCGAGAACATCAGCGTCAGTGTGATCTGCTCAACCAGTTGCCCCAGCGCCTGGGTATCACTCTCTACCAGCCCCTGGCTCTTGAGGCTGGCCAACAGCGCCGCCAGCGTGCGTTTGATTGCATTGATCAGGCTGCGCATGCCTCGGGCGAGTTTGGGCAGGCGCCCGGTCAGGTTGGACAGGTCCTGGAACAGGAAGCGGTACTGAGCCATGCGCTCGACGATCAAGTGCAGAAACAGCCAGTAATCCTCTGCGTCCAGCCGCACCTCCAGCGGCGGGTCCAGCAACGGCATCAACGCTTCCTCAAAACGCTCGAACAAGCCCAGTACCAAGGGCTCCTTGCCATGGAAGTGGTAGTACAGGTTGCCTGGGCTGATGCCGAGTTCGTTGGCAATTTCCAGGGTGGATACGTTGGGTTCGCCCTGCTGGTTGAACAACTGCAGGGCGCATTCAAGGATACGGTCGCGGGTTTTCATCCAGTCAGCAGCTCATCGGGTCAGCACGTAGGTGCCTGGCGCGGGGCCTAGCGGTGGGTAAGTGGCGTTGCCCAGTTCAGTGCGGGGCGCCTTGAGCAGGCCGGAGCGGGCGGTGATCCACTCCAGCCACAATGGCCACCAGCTGCCTTCGCTGCGCTTGGCGTCGTGGAACCAGGCGCGTGGGTCGCTGCTCAGCTTGGGGTTGGCCAGGTAGTAGGCCTTGGGGTTGCCTGGCGGGTTGATGATGCTCTGGATATGCCCGCTGTTGGCCAGCACGAAGCGCCGCTCGCCACCCAGCAGCAAGGCCGAGCGGTACACCGCATCCCATGGTGTGATGTGGTCGTTGCTGCCGGCCACGGTAAAGCTGTCGATATTGACCTGCTGCAGGTCGATCGGCGTACCGCACACCTCCAGCCCGGACGCGTAGGTCAACGGGTTGAGCTTGAAAAACTCCAGCAGGTCGCCATGCAGCGCGGCGGGCAGGCGCGTGCTGTCGGCATTCCAGTACAGGATGTCGAACGCCGGCGGTGTCTTGCCGAGCAGGTAGTTGTTGACCCAGTAGTTCCAGATCAGGTCGTTGGGGCGCATCCAGGCGAAGATCCGCGCCACTTCGCCACCGTCCAGCACGCCACGCTGATAGGAGCGTCGCTTGGCCGCTTCGATGGTCTGCTCATCGGCGAACAGGCTGGCCGGGCTTTCGAACTTGCTGTCCAGCAAGCTGACCAGATACGTGGCACTGCGCACCCGGCGCAATTGCTTCTTGGCTTGCAGATGGCCTTGCAGTGCGGCCATGGTCAGGCCGCCGGCACAGGCGCCCATCAGGTTGGGGTCGCGGTTGCCGCTGATACTGCGGCAGGCATTGAGCGCTTCCTCCAGGGCTTGCACGTAGCTGGAAAGGCCCCATTCACGGTGGCGTGGGTCGGGGTTGCGCCAGCTGACCATGAACACCTGCAAGCCGCTTTTGAGCATGTACTGGACGAAGCTGTTGGTCGCGCTGAGGTCGAAGATGTAGAACTTGTTGATCTGAGGCGGCACGACCAGCAGTGGGCGTGCGTGCTGCTTTTCGCTCATCGGCGAGTACTGGATCAGCTCCAGCAGCTCGTTGCGAAATACCACTGCGCCAGGGGTTGCGGCCAGGTTAACGCCCACTTCGAAGGCGCGCTCGTCCACCTGACGCGGCAGCCCATCGTTGTGACGCAGGTCGTCGAGCAGGTGGGCCACGCCGCGCACCAGGCTCTGGCCGCCGGTGTTGAACAGCTCCTTGACCGCCAACGGATTGAGCAGTGAGTTGCTGGGCGCCAGCGCATCGTTGATCAGGTTGAACAGGAAGTGGGCGCGGGCTCGATCATCGTCGTTCAAATGGCTTTCATCGATCCACTGGCGTGTCTGCTTCTGCCAGGCCAGATAGGCCTGCAGGCCGCGGCGGTAGAACGGGTTCTGGCTCCAGGTCGGGTCACTGAAGCGCGCGTCACGCGGGTTCGGCTGGTAGGGCGTGTCCCCCAGCATCACCCGCCCCAACTGCCCGCCAAGCGCCAGCAGATGATGCGCGGTATGCAGCGGGTGGCGCAGGCCGTGACGGCCGACGTTGCGCAGCGTGGAAAGCAGGTCGCGGCCGCGAAGGCCGAGGATCGCGTTCTGCACGTTCATGCCGGTGGCGGGGAGCGTTCTCGATCCTTTGGCCGGTTTGTCTGTCATGGCAACACTCCCTCGTCTGATCCATTTCCCTGTCAGGCCGCAGCTGTTTCACCCCCCCGAGGCCGGACGGGGATGCATGACCGCACGCTGACGTTCTTCCTGCAGGAACTTCATGATGATCGGGGCGACGGCTTCGGCACGGGTGATCAGGAACAGATGTCCGTCGTCGATAATGTGTAGCTGGGCATTGGGAATCCGCCAGGCCAGCAGGCGCATGTTGATCAGCGGGATCAACGGGTCGTCGTCGCCGGCCAGTACCAGGGTGGGCTGCTGGATCTTGTGCAGCCAGTGGATGCTGGTCCAGCCCAGCCCGGCGAACAGCTGCCAGTAGTAGCCCAGCTTGCCGCCGGAGCGCACCTTGGCAGCATGGTGCATGGCCAGGTCGGGGTCACGTCGGAAGCCGCCGCCATAGATCATCGGCGCAATGCGGATGACATGCGATGGCTGCACGTAACGCCGGGGGCTGGCCATCATCCACAGCACCTTGGGCTTGCCTGGCACCATTACCGCACCGGCAGCGGTGGCGGCCAGCACCAGCTTCTTGCAGCGCTCGGGGTAATCGTGAGCAAACTGCTGGGCCAGGGCGCCGCCCCAGGACACGCCGATGACGTTGACCTGGCCGTAGTCGAGGTAGTCGAGCATCCGCGCGGTCAGCTTGGCCAGCCCAGGGAAGCGGTACGGGTTGCGTGGCGTAGACGAGCCGCCGACCCCGGGCACATCGAAGGCGATGACTTCCAGGTCCGGGTCAAGTGCATCGATGAACGGGAACACCAGCTCGAGGTTGGCGCCGATGCCGTTAAAGATCAGCAACGGCGTCAGGTGCGGCTTGCCGGGGCGAACAGCGGTGCGGATGGACTGGTTGTCCAGCTCGACGGTCCTGAAAATATAGGGTTGCGGCATGCATGTGACTCTTGGGTGAAGTAAACACCGTGGCGCCGTGCAGGCCGCCACGGCGCTGTAACTCAACGCTCGTGAACGTAGGTGCCTGGGGAGGCTTCGCCGGCGGCATAGGTACGGTTGCCCAGGCGGGTCGGTGCCTTTTTCAGCGCGCCGGCACGCTCGCCCAGCCAACTCTGCCAGTGCAACCACCAGGAGTCTGCATGCTTGATGGCATTTTCCTGCCAGGCCACCGGGTCACCCGGGCGATCGGCACCGGTCATGAAACGTGCCTTCGGGTTGCCCGGCGGGTTGAGGATGCTCTGGATATGCCCGCTGTTGGACAGTACGAATTCGATCTTGCCGCCGAACAGATGTGCCGAGCGGTAGCATGACGGCCATGGGGTGATGTGGTCGTTGGTGCCGGCGAGGCTGTAGATGTCGCATTTGACCTGTTTCAGGTCGATCGCGGTGCCGCACACTTCCAGGGCGTCGGGGCGGGTCAGCGGGTTGCTCTTGAACATTTCGATCAGGTCGCCGTGGAAGGCGGCCGGCAGGCGCGTGGTGTCGTTGTTCCAGAACAGGATGTCGAACACGGGGGGCTCATTGCCGAGCAGGTAGTTGTTTACCCAGTAGTTCCAGATCAGGTCGTTGGGGCGCATCCAGGCGAACACCTTGGCCATTTCGCTGCCTTCCAGCACGCCCGCCTGATAGGAGTGGCGCTTGGCGGCCTCCAAGGTCTGCTCGTCGACAAACAAAGCAACCTGGTTGTCCATGGTGGTGTCCAGCACGCTGACCAGCAGGGTCAGGGCGTTGACCTTGTTCTCGCCAATGGCGGCATAGTGGCCCACCAGTGCGGTACAGGTGATGCCACCGGAGCAGGCGCCGAGCATGTTCAGGTCCTTGCTGCCGGTAATCGACAGCACCGCGTCGACGGCTTCTTTCAGCGCATCGATATAGGTGGACAGGCCCCATTCGCGCTGGGCCTTGGTCGGGTTGCGCCAGCTGATGATGAAGGTCTGCTGCTGCGAGCGCAGGCAGAAGCGCGCCAGGCTCTTTTCCGGGCTGAGGTCGAACACGTAGAACTTGTTGATCTGTGGCGGCACCACCAGCAGCGGACGCGCATGCACTTGTTCGGTGATGGGGCTGTACTGGATCAGTTCCAGCACATCGTTGCGGTACACCACCGCGCCTTCGCTGGTGCCCAGGTTCTTGCCCACTTCGAAGGCATCCATGTTCACCTGGCTGGGCATGCCGCCGTTGTTGACCATGTCCTTGGCCAGGTTGGACAGGCCATCGAGCAGGCTCTTGCCGCCGGTTTCGAAGAAGCGTTTGACCGCAGCCGGGTTGGACAGGGTATTGGTCGGCGCCATGGCCTCGGTCATCAGGTTGATGACGAACTGGCCGCGGCTGATGTCCTGGGGGGACAGGTCGCTGCTGCTCACCCAGTCCTGCAGCTCCTTGCGCCAGGCCAGGTAGGTTTGCAGGTAGCGGCGGTACAGCGGGTTGTTGCTCCAGGCCGGGTCATTGAAGCGACGGTCGTCGCTGTCCGGGGCCAGGCTGGATTTGCCCAGCAACACGTTCTTCAGCTCCAGGCCAAAGTGAGCCACATGCTTGGCGCTGTGCAGCGGTTGGCGCACGGCCTGGCGCAGCACGGTGCGTGCCGAGCTCAACAGGTCCTTGCGGCGGATGCCGATGACCGGGTTCAGCCCCAGGGTGTTTTCCGAGGCCTGCCGCTGCAGCTCATCGTTGTTCTTGTTACTCATCTACGACGCTCCGTTGTCCTGAGACGAGTACCGGTTGCTGTGGCGGGTGCACAGCCCTGAGCCCGGTACTGCTACTCGGGTGACCAGTGATAAGGAACAGCGGTGCTGCGTGGGTTCTGCCGACCTGCAAAGTCATGCAGGGAACTTGCCACACCCATTGGTTACCCGACTTTCGTGTAATGCGCAAGACAGCCCTTCACTGGGCTGTCTGCAAGTCATTCAAACAGATGAATTTAGAAAATGCGCTCTAAACCCCGCAGGCCTTGCGCTAGAGCATGAGCTTGACCACAGATTCGGCTGGGTCGCGGGATTTGCCGGCCTTGTGCAACTCGTCGAGGTATTCCGCCCACAGTTGTTCCTGACGCAGGCACAGTTGCTCAAGGTATTCCCAAGTGAACAAGCCGCTGTCATGGCCGTCGTCGAAGGTCAGTTTCAGTGCATATTGGCCGGCAGGTTCCAAGCCACTGAGGCCGACGTTGATCTTGCCGAACTGCAGGATGGGGTTGCCGTGGCCCTGGACCTCGGCGGAGGGAGAGTGCACGCGCAGGAATTCGGCGGGCAGGTGGTAGACCTCGCCGGGCGCGTAGGTGAGGCTGAGGGTCTTGGAGGCTTTGTGCAGGTTGATGGCGGTAGGCAGGCGGGCCATGGGCAGAATCTCTCGGGAGCTGATGAAGCACAGCTTCCAGCTTATGGGGGAGGGATTCAAGGGCCTCTTCGCGGGCAAGCCCGCCCCCGCACGGATCACCACAGGCCCAAGGGTTGTGGTGGCGCGTGCACGAGCGGGCTTGCCCGCGAAACTGTCGAAACCGGTCTTACAGAATGTAACGCGACAGGTCTTCGTTCTGTGCCAGCTCACCCAGGTGGCTGTTCACATACGCCGCGTCGATCTGGATCGGCGCTTCGTCATGGGTGCTGGCCAGGTCGCCCGCACTGAACGACACTTCTTCGAGCAAACGCTCGAGCAGGGTGTGCAGGCGGCGGGCACCGATGTTTTCGGTCTTCTCGTTGACCTGGTAGGCAATCTCGGCCAGGCGCTTGATGCCGTCGGCGAGGAACTCGATGTTCAGGCCTTCGGTCTTCAGCAATGCCTGGTACTGCTCGGTCAGCGACGCGTGCGGCTCCTGCAGGATGCGCTCGAAGTCTTCCGGGGTCAGTGCCTTCAGCTCGACACGAATCGGCAGACGGCCTTGCAGCTCGGGCACCAGGTCGCTCGGCTTGCTCAGGTGGAATGCACCCGAGGCAATGAACAGAATGTGGTCGGTCTTGACCATGCCCAGCTTGGTGTTGACGGTGCAGCCTTCGATCAGCGGCAGCAGGTCGCGCTGTACGCCTTCACGGGACACGTCGGCGCCGCCAACGTTGCCACGCTTGGCAACCTTGTCGATTTCGTCGATGAACACGATACCGTGCTGTTCGACTGCTTCCAGGGCCTTGGCCTTGAGCTCTTCCTCGTTGACCAGGCGGCTCGCTTCTTCATCGCGAACCATCTTCAGCGCTTCCTTCACCTTCAGCTTGCGCGCTTTGCGCTTGCCCTTGCCCATGTTGGCAAACAGGCTCTGCAGCTGGTTGGTCATTTCTTCCATGCCGGGCGGCGCAGCAATTTCGACACCGACGGCATCGGCCACTTCGATCTCGATTTCCTTGTCGTCCAGCTGGCCTTCGCGCAGGCGCTTGCGGAACAGCTGGCGGGTGTTGGAGTCGCTGCTGGTCTGTGCGGCTTCTTCGCTGAAGCTGGTGACGCGTGCCTGGGGCAGCAGGGCGTCGAGGATGCGGTCTTCGGCGGCGTCTTCGGCGCGGTGGCGCACGCGGATGATTTCCTGCTCGCGCAGCATCTTCAGCGCGGCATCGGCCAGGTCACGGATGATCGACTCGACGTCGCGGCCCACGTAGCCCACTTCGGTGAACTTGGTGGCCTCGACCTTGAGGAACGGCGCGTTGGCCAGTTTGGCCAGCCGGCGGGCGATTTCGGTCTTGCCGACGCCGGTAGGGCCGATCATCAGGATGTTCTTGGGGGTGACTTCGGCACGCAGCTCGGCAGGGAGCTGCATGCGCCGCCAGCGGTTGCGCAGGGCAATAGCCACGGCGCGCTTGGCGTCGTCCTGGCCGATGATGTGGCGGTTGAGTTCGTGGACGATCTCGCGGGGGGTCATGGACATGATCAATACGGTCCTTGGGCAGGTGAGTCAGCGTGGAAAAGCCCCTTCATCGGGAAGGGGCGCCAGAACAGCTGAATCAGTCGGCCAGGTCCTGCTCCTCGATGGTCAGGTTGTGGTTGGTGAACACGCAGATGTCGCCGGCGATGTTCAGGGCGGTCTCGGCGATTTCGCGGGCCGAGAGGTCGGTCTTGTTCAGCAGGGCACGGGCTGCGGCCTGGGCATAGGCGCCGCCGGACCCCATGGCGATCAGGCCATCTTCGGGTTCGACCACGTCACCGTTGCCGGTGATGATCAGGGATGCATCCTTGTTGGCCACGGCCAGCATGGCTTCCAGGCGGCTCAGGGAGCGGTCGGTACGCCATTCCTTGGCCAGCTCGACGGCGGCGCGTACCAGGTGACCCTGGTGTTTTTCCAGCTGACCTTCAAAGCGCTCGAACAGGGTGAAGGCGTCGGCAGTGGCGCCGGCGAAGCCCGCGATGACCTGGCCGTGGTACAGGCGGCGCACCTTCTTGGCGTTGCCTTTCATCACGGTGTTGCCGAGGGATACCTGGCCGTCGCCGCCCATGACGACTTTGCCGTTACGGCGGACAGAAACGATTGTGGTCAAGGGGAGAGTCTCCACGCAGCGGGGCGAAAGTGCCTGATGCAGACTCATATGGGGGTGGGGGGAAGGATTTCAACCGGGGGGATGAATGGTCGCGCTTGGCGGGGGGACTATGTGAAGGCATTCGCGGGCACGCCCGCTCCCACAGGGTTACCACATGCCTTGGAATTGTGGTGATCCTGTGGGAGCGGGCGTGCCCGCGAAGCATGGTACTCAGGCCTCGTGGCAGATGTGCCCATCGACCAAGGTATAACGCACCGCGCCCGGCAGGCAGTGGCCGATGAACGGGCAGTTCTCGCCACGGGAGAACCATTGTTCGCCAGCAACGGTGGACGCTTGCGGGTCGAACAGCACCAGGTCGGCCGCGCCACCCACTTTCAGCTCACCGGCCGGCAGGCGCAGGGCGGCAGCCGGGCCGCTGCTCAGGCGGGCCAGCAAGGTTGGCAGGTCGAGCAGGCCGTCCTGCACCAGGGTCATGGCCAGTGGCAGCAGCAACTCGACGCTGCTGATACCCGGCTCGGTGGCGCCGAACGGGGCCAGCTTGGCATCGCGCTCGTGCGGCTGGTGATGGCTGGAGATGGCCTGGATCACCCCCGACTTCACCGCCTCGCGCAACCCGTCACGGTCGGCAGCGGTGCGCAGCGGCGGCTGCACGTGGTACAGGCTGGAGAACTCGCGCAGCGACTCGTCCGTGAGGATCAGCTGGTACAGCGCTACATCGGCGGTTACCGGCAGGCCCAAGGCCTGGGCCTGGGCGATCAGCCGCGCACCACGGGCGCTGGTGATCTGGCTGAAGTGCGCACGCACGCCGCTCTGTTCCACCAGCAGCAGGTTGCGCGCCAGGGCCACGGTTTCGGCGCTCTCCGGGATGCCCGGCAGGCCGAGGAAGCTGGCCATGGCACCTTCGTGGGCCAGGCCGCCCTGGGCCAGATCGCGGTCCTGGGAGTGGAACACCACCGTCAGGTCGAAGGTGGCGGCATACTCCAGGGCGCGGGCCAGGGTACGGTTGTTGGGGATTTCCTTCAGGCCGTTGCCAAACGCTACGCAACCGGTGTCACGCAGGGCCACCAGTTCGGCCAGTTGCTCGCCCTCCAGGCCCTTGGTCAGGGCGCCGACCGGGTAGACCTTGCTGTTGGCGGCTTCGCGGGCGCGGTCAAGGATAAGTTCGGCTACCGCCGAGGTGTCCAGCACCGGCTTGGTC
This sequence comes from Pseudomonas sp. 10(2024), assembly GCF_045164175.1. Taxonomy (NCBI): domain Bacteria; kingdom Pseudomonadati; phylum Pseudomonadota; class Gammaproteobacteria; order Pseudomonadales; family Pseudomonadaceae; genus Pseudomonas; species Pseudomonas sp. 10(2024). Next base: position 5,439,976 of record NZ_CP174006.1, on the reverse strand, counting down.
TGTGGCGGGCAGCACAGGCTGGTGACACCGCCGGCAACGGCAGCGCGGGTTTCACTGGCGATGTTGCCTTTGCGGCTGTAACCCGGCTCGCGCAGGGACACGCCCAGGTCAACCAGACCGGGCGCAGCTACCAGGCCATCAGCCTGGATCGTGCGGCTGGCGCTGAAACCGGCCGGTGCGGCGCCGATGGCGACAATGCGGCCGCCGTCCAGGTGCAGGTCGGTGACCTGGTCCAGGCCGCTGTTGGGGTCGATGACCCGGGCGCCGAGAATACTGATGGTCACTGGGCGTTCTCCTGGTCCAATTGACGTTGCGCGTTCTGCCCGCTCATGGCCATGGACAGCACGGCCATGCGCACGGCGATACCGTAGGTGACCTGGTTGAGGATCACCGAGTGCTTGCCATCGGCAACCGCCGACTCGATTTCCACGCCACGGTTGATCGGGCCCGGGTGCATGACGATGGCGTCAGGCTTGGCCCCGGCCAGGCGCGCGGTCGTCAGGCCGAACAGGCGGTAGAACTCGCCTTCGCTGGGCAGCAGGCCACCGGCCATGCGCTCACGCTGCAGGCGCAGCATGATCACCACGTCGACGTCTTTCAGGCCTTCGGCGAGGTCGGTGTAGACCTTTACGCCGTACTGCTCGATACCGATCGGGATCAGGGTTTTCGGCCCGATCACGCGGATGTCCGGGCAACCCAGCGCTTTGAGCGCGAGCATGTCGGAACGGGCCACACGCGAGTGCAGGATGTCGCCGACGATCGCCACGGACAGGTTTTCGAAGCTGCCTTTGTGACGGCGGATGGTGAGCATGTCGAGCATGCCCTGGGTCGGGTGCGCGTGGCGGCCGTCACCGCCGTTGATCACGGCCACTTCCGGGCACACGTGCTCGGCGATGAAGTGCGCGGCGCCGGAGTCGGAGTGGCGTACGACGAACATGTCGGCGGCCATGGCTTCGAGGTTGCGCAGGGTGTCGAACAGGGTTTCGCCCTTGCTGGTCGAGGAGGTCGACACGTTCAGGCTGATCACGTCGGCCGACAGGCGCTGGGCTGCCAGTTCGAAGGTGGTACGGGTACGGGTCGAGTTCTCGAAGAACACGTTGCACACAGTCTTGCCGCGCAGCAACGGGACTTTTTTCACAGCCCGGGCACCGACTTCCAGGAAGGAGTCGGCGGTGTCGAGGATCTCGGTGAGCAGTTCGCGGGGCAAACCGTCAAGCGAGAGGAAGTGGCGCAGCTGGCCCTGATCATTGAGCTGCAGCGGGCGCTTGGCGTCGATTGGCGTCATCGCGGGGGACTCTTAAAGGGCGGAAGCGGAGGCGAGGTCCTGGCGCTCGAGGGCGAGCGGTGCGGGTCCGGTCAATTTTACCCGTTCATGGGCGGCCAGCGACAGGGTGGCGCCGAGCACGTTCGGGCGAATCGGCAGTTCGCCGGCATCCAGGTCCAGCAGGCAGACCAGAGTGACGCTGGCCGGGCGGCCGTAATCGAACAGTTCGTTGAGCGCCGCGCGGATGGTACGACCGCTCATCAGCACGTCATCCACCAGCACCAGGTGCTGGCCTTCGACCTCGAACGGCAACTCGGAAGGGCGCACTTGTGGGTGCAGGCCGTTCTGGCTGAAGTCGTCGCGGTAGAACGACACGTCCAGGGTGCCCATTGGGCTGGTGTCGCCCATGGCATCCTGCAGGGCCTGGGCAACCCAGACGCCGCCGGTGCGGATACCGATGTAACGGGGCTCGGTGATTGCCCGGCGCGCCAGGTGGGCACGAAGGTCGACAGCCATCTGCCGGATCAGCTCGGCGGGATTGGGTAGGCTCATTGCGGGCTCCTCGGAAGGGTGCGCCGGGTGGGCCCGGCGGCAAAGATGATCAGGTATTGGCCTCCAGCCAGCCTTGCAGCAACAAGGCGGCGGCAATGGCATCGACCGGGTTGTCGCGGTAGCTGCCACGCTGGCCGCCACGGGCCATGCGCTCGCCTTTGGCCTCGAAGGTGGTCAGGCGCTCGTCGTGCGTGTGCACGGGCAGGTTGAAGCGGCCGTTCAGGCGGCGGGCGAACTTTTCGGCGCGGGCGCTCATTTCGCTGGGTGTGCCGTCCATGTTCAGCGGCAGGCCTACGACAATGGCATCTGGCTTCCATTCGGCAATCAGCTTTTCCACCTGGGCCCAGTCCGGTACGCCGTTCTGCGCCTTCAGGGTGCACAGTTCGCGGGCCTGGCCGGTAATCACCTGGCCGACGGCCACGCCGATCTGTTTGCTGCCATAGTCGAAGCCCAGCAGCAGGCGTAGATCAGCCATCAGGCGTGGCCCGCCTGGCTGGTCAGCAGGTGCAGGTTGATCCCCAGGCTGGCGGCCGCAGCCTCAAGGCGCAGGTCGCTGGCCATTCCGAAGACGATTTCCGGGTCGAACGGGCAGTTCAGCCAGGCGTTGTCGGCCAGTTCCGCTTCCAGTTGGCCCGCTTCCCAACCGGCATAGCCCAAGGTGATCAGGCTCTGTTTCGGGCCCACACCGGCGGCGATAGCCAGCAATATGTCCTGTGACGTGGTCAGCGACAGCCCTTCCAGCGCCACGCTGGCCTGGAAACTGCACTCGCTGCTGTGCAGCACGAAACCGCGGTCGGTTTGTACCGGGCCACCTTGGTAGATCGGCACCTGCAGGGTGCTGGCCGGCGGCGTTTCGTCCGGGCGCAGTTGCTCGAGGATGTCGGCCAGGCTCAGTTCCTGTGGTCGGTTGACCACCAGGCCCATGGCGCCATGCTCATTGTGCTCGACGATATACGTGAGGGTCTGGGCGAAGTTCGGATCGGCCATGTGCGGCATGGCGATCAGGAACTGGTGCTTGAGGTAGCTGGGTGCGAGGGTTTTCATGGGGGATAGTGTGGCGCCAGGTGGCGAGACTGACAAGGTGGGCTTTGTGTCGCTTTTGCCGGCCCCTTCGCGGGCATGCCCGCTCCCGCCGATACTCCACAGGCTTCAGCGCCGGTGAGCAACCTGTGGGAGCGGGCGTGCCCGCGAAGAGGCCGGCACAGGCAGAAAATCAGTTACTGGACAAACGGTCCCCACGGGCAAAGCGCCAGGTGCGGATGATCTCCAGCCGGTCGAACTCGGCCAGATCCCCGGTAAACGGTGCAAACGGCGCGGCCAGCCGCACGATGCGTTGCGCCGCCTGGTCCAGCACGGGCTGCCCGGATGATTCCAGTACCAGCACCTCGTACAGCGAGCCATCGCGGTTGATCGAGACCATCATGCGCAAGTTGCCGTAGATCTGCTGTCGGCGTGCTTCGTCGGGGTAGTTGAGGTTACCCACGCGCTCGACCTTCTTGCGCCACTCTTCCTTGTACCAGGCGCCCTTGTCGCGCATGGTCGACGCGGCGTTCAGGCGATGGATGCGCGGGCGCTTGGCGTACATCTGCTGCTCGTTGGACAGCTCCGCCTCCAGGCTGGCGATCTGGCTGGACAGCTGCGAGCTGTCGAAGTCCGGTGCCGGTGCGGCTGGCTTGGGCTGCGCCTTGCTTTCCTTGGGTTTGGGCTCGACCTTGTGCGGCTTGGGCGCCGTCGTCACCACTGCCGACTTTTTCGGGGGAGGGGGTGGGACCACCTCGGGCCTGGCCGCAGGCGGTGGGGTGATCTTGTTGATCTTGCTGTCCTGGAACGGCGCCAGCTCGGTGGTCTTGGGCACCGCTTTCTTGTCCAGGGTGCCGCTGCCTTGCTGGTTGTCCTGGGCCTGGAAGTCAGCCTTCTCGGGCGGTTTCTCGCTCTTGAAGGTGGCCAGGGTGATGTCCATGGTGTGGCGGATTTCGGCAGGCTTGACCACGGTGAAGCCGACGCCAAGGATCAGCGCCAGGTGCACCAGCGCAGCCAGGAACAGGGTGAAGCCAAGCCGGTCCGCAGGGCGAACACGGGGAGGCAGCAGGTCGGCAGGGACGTCAGCGGGGTGCGTCATCAGGTATCCAGCAACCGCAGGGCGGGGCAGCAGCTCAGTCGAATAGGACCGGCATCATACCCCACTCTACGGCTTTACTTCGCGTTGGCTGTCAGCGTGCCTTTAGCTTGCGATCAATGGCATCCATCAGCTTGCCACCGATATCGGTGTTGTAGGCGGCATCGATTTCGCGGATACAGGTGGGGCTGGTGACGTTGATTTCGGTGAGGTAGTCGCCGATCACGTCCAGGCCAACGAACAGCAGGCCCTTCTCGCGCAGCGTCGGGCCGACCTGGGCGGCGATCCAGCGGTCGCGCTCGGTCAGTGGGCGGGCTTCGCCACGCCCGCCTGCGGCCAGGTTGCCACGGGTTTCGCCGCTGGCCGGAATGCGTGCCAGGCAATAGTCCACTGGCTCGCCATCGATCATCAGGATGCGCTTGTCGCCGTCCTTGATTGCCGGCAGGTAGGCCTGCGCCATGATCTGCTGGGTGCCCAGTGCGGTCAGGGTTTCCAGGATCACCGACAGGTTGGGGTCGCCAGCCCGGTGACGGAAGATCGACGTACCGCCCATGCCATCCAGTGGCTTGAGGATCACGTCGGCATGCTTGGCGGTGAATTCGCGAATGATGTCCGGGCGGCGGCTGACCAGGGTCGGGGTGGTGCATTGCGGGAACAGCGTGGCGAACATCTTCTCGTTGCAGTCGCGCAGGCTTTGCGGGCGGTTTACCACCAGTACGCCGTCGTTCTCGGCTTGTTCCAGCAGGTAAGTGCTGTAGACGAACTCCATGTCGAAGGGCGGGTCCTTGCGCATCAGGATCACGTCCAGCTCGGCCAGCGGGCTGTCCTGCTCCTCGCCCAGTTCGAACCAGCGTGCAGGGTCGGCAAACACCTTCAGCGGGCGCATGCGGGCGCGGGCCTTGCCTTCGCCCTGATACAGGTCTTGCTGTTCCATGTAGAACAGGCTCCAGCCGCGTGCCTGGGCGGCCAGCAGCATGGCCAGCGAGCTGTCCTTCTTGTAGGAGATGGACGCGATGGGGTCCATCACAATGCCGAGGCGAACGCTCATGGTGGGTCCTCTTGGCGGCAGGTGGCCGCGGTGGATCGAAAGAAAAGTGGCTCAGGGTGGCGCCGCGAACGCCGACGGTCAAGGGGCGCGGCAGATGGAATGGCCATCCGGAGTATGCTAAAAATGCAGCTGCAAGCCTTGAGCTACAAGCCTCAAGAAAAGAGCATCCATGCGCCGAGCTGCTTTCTTGCAGCTTGCCGCTTGCAACTTGCGGCTTCAATCCTACTGGTAGGCGTCTATGGAACAACCCCTGAAGGTGATGGTGATCGACGATTCCCGCACGATCCGCCGCACCGCGCAGATGTTGCTCGGTGAAGCGGGCTGCGAGGTGATCACCGCCAGCGATGGCTTCGATGCCCTGGCCAAGATCGTCGACCATCAGCCCAGCATCATTTTCGTCGATGTGCTGATGCCACGCCTGGACGGCTACCAGACCTGCGCGGTAATCAAGCACAACAGTGCCTTCAAGGACACCCCGGTTATCCTGCTGTCGTCCCGCGATGGCCTGTTCGACAAGGCCCGCGGGCGGGTGGTCGGTTCCGATCAGTTCCTGACCAAGCCGTTCAGCAAGGAAGAACTGCTCGACGCGATCCGCGCCCATGTGCCCGGGTTTGCCGCACCTCAACAACACGCACCCTGACCGAGCCCCGCCATGGCGCGGTCCTACTTTCCTGATGGGGAAACAGCATGGCCCGAGTTCTGATTGTCGACGACTCGCCGACAGAGATGTACAGATTGACCGAATGGCTGGAAAAGCACGGCTACCAGGTGCTCAAGGCCAGCAACGGTGCCGACGGCGTGGCCCTGGCCCGGCAGGACAAGCCCGACGCGGTGCTGATGGACATCGTCATGCCTGGCATGAACGGCTTCCAGGCCACCCGCCAGCTCAGCAAGGACCCGGACACCAGCGCTATTCCAGTGATCGTGGTAACCACCAAGGACCAGGAAACCGACCGTATCTGGGCCACGCGCCAGGGTGCCCGTGACTTCCTGACCAAACCGGTGGAAGAGGAGGCGCTGATCGCCAAGCTCAAAGAAGTGCTGGGGGCTTGACCACCCGCCCGCAAGGCGCGTCGCTGACCGCCTTTGAGTTGTTGCTGGACATCGACCGGCGCTGTCGCCTGCTGGTTGCCGACCAGCCGCCGCAGGACAACCGCGTGCAGCAGTGGAGCGGCATTGGCTTTCGCATTGCCGGGCAGTGGTTCGTCGCGCCCATGGGCGAAGTGGCCGAGGTGCTGCGCGAGCCGCGCAGTAGCCGCGTTCCCGGCGTGCAGCCGTGGGTGTGCGGGGTGGCCAACCTGCGTGGCCGGCTGTTGCCGGTGATGGACCTGAGCTGCTTCTTCGGCCTTGGCCACGCCGCACCGGGCAAGCAGCGGCGAGTGCTGGTGCTGGATCACGACGACCTGTTCGTCGGTTTGCTGGTCGACGAGGTGCTGGGCCTTCAGCACTTTGCCCTCGACAGCCTGCAGCTGTCGCCGCCGCAGCCGCTGATCCCTGCCGCTGCACGCTTTGTGCAGGGGTATTTTCCGCGTGAACGTAACTGGGCGATCTTCAGCCCCTTTGCCCTGGCCCAGGCGCCGGGCTTTCTCGATGTGGCGTTATAGGACCTGCGAACGTGAACAAGCCTGCCACCCCCGTCACTGCCACCACCGTGAGCCCACGTACCCGCAGCATCGCGCAGATCACCGTGCTGTTCCTGATCCTGATCCTTTCGATCATCTTGCTGTTCGCCAACTTTGCTTACCTGAATACCCAATCCAACTACGACAAGCAGTACATCGGCCATGCCGGCGAGCTGCGCGTGCTGTCGCAGCGTATCGCCAAGAACGCCACCGAGGCGGCCACCGGCAAGGCCCTGGCCTTCAAGCTGCTGTCGGATGCGCGCAATGATTTCGAACGGCGCTGGGGTTACCTGCGCCAGGGTGACAAGTCCACTGGCCTGCCGCCTGCGCCACCTGCGGTGCGTGACGAGATGGAATCGGTACGCCGCGACTGGGAAAACCTGCGCAAGAACACCGACATCATCCTGGCCAGCGAGCAGACCGTGCTGTCGCTGCACCAGGTGGCAGCGACCCTGGCCGAGACCGTGCCGCAGCTGCAGGTGGAATACGAAAAAGTGGTCGAGATCCTGCTGCAGAGCGGTGCCCCGGCCAATCAGGTTGCGGTGGCCCAGCGCCAGCTGTTGCTGGCCGAACGCATCCTTGGCTCGGTCAACACCGTGCTGGCCGGTGACGACAGCGCCGCCCAGGCGGCCGATGCCTTCGGCCGTGACGCCGGGCGCTTTGGCCAGGTGCTGGAGGGCATGCTCAATGGCAATGCGACAATCCAGATAACCCGCGTCGAGGACGCCGATGCGCGTGCGCGGCTGGCCGAAATCGCCGAGTTGTTCCAGTTCGTTGCCGGCTCGGTGGATGAAATCCTCGAAACCTCGCCCGAACTGTTCCGTGTGCGGGAGGCTGCGGGCAACATCTTCAGCCTTTCGCAAACCCTGCTCGACGAAGCGTCGCACCTGGCGAACGGTTTCGAGAACCTGGCTGGCGGGCGCACCCTCGACACCGTTGGCGGCTATGCCCTGGGGCTGCTGGCGCTGGCCTCGATCATCCTCATCGGCCTGGTCATGGTGCGCACCACCAACCGCCAACTGCGCGAGACCGCAGAAAAGAACGAACGCAACCAGCAGGCCATCATGCGCCTGCTCGACGAGATCGAAGAGCTGGCAGATGGCGACCTGACCGTGACCGTATCGGTGACTGAAGACTTTACCGGCGCCATTGCCGACTCGATCAACTATTCCGTGGACCAGTTGCGCGACCTGGTCGCCACCATCAACCACAGTGCAGTGCAGGTCGCCGCCGCCGTGCAGGACACGCAGAACACTGCGCGGCAACTGGCCAAGGCCTCAGAGCACCAGGCTGCACAGATCAGCGAGGCGTCCGAGGCGGTGGGTGACATGGTCGAGTCGATCGACCGGGTTTCGGCGCATGCCTACGAATCGGCCAAGGTGGCCGAGCGTTCGGTGGCCATTGCCAACAAGGGCAACGAGGTGGTGCACAACACCATCAATGGCATGGACAACATTCGCGAGCAGATCCAGGACACTGCCAAGCGGATCAAGCGCCTGGGCGAGTCCTCCCAGGAAATCGGCGACATCGTCAGCCTGATCGACGACATTGCCGACCAGACCAACATCCTTGCCCTGAACGCCGCCATCCAGGCCTCGCTGGCCGGTGAGGCCGGGCGCGGGTTTGCCGTGGTTGCCGACGAGGTGCAGCGCCTGGCCGAACGCTCATCGTCTGCCACCCGCCAGATCGAGGCGCTGGTGCGTACCATCCAGGCCGATACCAACGAAGCGGTGATCTCCATGGAGCAGACCACTGCCGAAGTGGTGCGTGGCGCACGCCTGGCCCAGGATGCCGGGGTGGCGCTGGCCGAGATCGAAGGGGTATCGCAGAACCTCGCCGACCTTATCCACAGCATCTCCGACGCTGCCCAGTTGCAGACCTCGTCGGCCGGGCAGATCTCCCACACCATGGCGGTGATCCAGCAGATTACCGCGCAAACCTCTGCCGGCTCCGGTGCCACCGCCGACAGCATCCGCCACTTGGCCCGCATGGCCAGCGAGATGCGCCGTTCGGTGTCCGGTTTCACCCTGCCACCCCCTACCGAGCCGCGTTAAGGAATAGCGACCATGGCTTCTGCAGTAAGCCCCGAGCGTCACGAAACAGTGGCGCTGGCCTGGACCAAGGCCGCCATCCTCGATTGCCTGGGCCAGGCACGGCAGGCGCTGGAGCGCTTTGCCGGCGAGACGGGTGACCTGTCGATGATGGCTTTCGTGGTCGACAACCTGCACCAGGTGCACGGCTGCCTGCGCATGCTCGAACTGCGCGGCGCCACGCGCCTGGCCGAGGAGCTGGAGCTGTTTGCCAGGGCGTTGGCCGACGGCCAGGTCAGCCCCCGGGGTGATTGCCTTGGTGCATTGTTCCGCGGCCTGGAGCAGTTGCCCTCGTACCTGGAGCGGTTGCGCGGTGCTCGCCATGACCTGCCACTGGTGATGCTGCCGTTGCTCAACCAGCTGCGCGCCTGCCGGGGGGAGGAACCGCTGGCTCAGGCCAGCCTGATGACCGGCGCCGCCCAACGCTTCGCGGGTGACGATGACCTTGCCAACCTCGACCTGTCGCTGGGCAACTGGCGTCACCAACTGCAGGCCGGGTCGGGGCGTGATGCGCTGCGTTCGGTGGTGACTGCACTGTGCGATGACTTGATGCGCATCAAGGAGCGCCTGGACCAGTTCGGGCGCGGCGACCGTCAGCACCGCGAACAGCTCGATGCGCTGTTGGCGCCGTTGCGCCACGTGGCTGACACCCTGGCGGTACTGGGCTTTCAGCAACCGCGGCGGGTGATCATCGACCAGGTGCTGGCGTTGCAGGCATTGGCTCAGGGCGAGCGGGCGGTGGACGACGCGGTGTTGATGGATGTGGCGGGGGCCCTGCTGTACGTGGAGGCCTCCCTGAACGGCATGGTCGGCCCTTTGGAGGAAAACGGCCAAGGCAGCCTGCCGGGCTCGGACCTGGCCGAGATACGCCAGCTGGTGCTGAATGAATCGCTGAACGTGTTGCAGCAGGCCAAGGATCTGATCGGCGATTACCTGGAGTCCGACTGGCCGCGGCAACGCCTGCAGCCCTTGCCGGGGCTGTTACAGCAGATCCGCGGGGCATTGGCCATGTTGATGCTGCCGGCCGTGGCCGAGCTGTTTGTCGGCTGCGCAAGCTATGTGCAGCGTTGGTTGCAGCACCAGGAGGAAGAGCCGCCGATTGATGAGCTGACGCACTTGGCCGAGGCACTGAGCGCTGCCGAATGCTACCTGCAATGGCGGACGGCAGACCCGCTGGCCGATGGCCAACCCTTTATCGAGATGGCACGGGCCAGCCTGGCGGCGCTGGGTGTGCAGTGCGCGGTGATCGGGGCCAGCCCAGACCAGGACGGCAATGGCGATGGCATCGATGATGAGCTTCGCCAAGTGTTCCTTGACGAGGCGGGCGAACTGCTGCCGGAAATCGAGCGCCACTGGCTGCGCTGGCGTGCCGACAACCAGCAGCGCGAGGCACTGGGTGAAGTGCGTCGCGCGCTGCATACACTCAAAGGCAGCGGCCGCATGGTCCATGCCGAGGCGGTGGCTGAACTGGCCTGGGGCGCCGAGCACCTGCTGAACCGGGTGCTCGAGGGCCGCAGCGTGCTCAGCCCGGAAGGGGTTGTAGCGCTGCAGCAGGTGTTCGTTCACCTGCCTGACCTGCTGGCCGACTTTGCCGCCGGCCAGTTGCCGCAACTGACTGAAATCGAGCAATTGGCCGGGCATCTGCACAGCCTGGCCGAAAACGATGCCCCGGCGGCTGCCGGTGTCGATGGCCTCGATCCGCAGTTGCTGGGTATTTTTCGCAGCGAGGCGCAGGGCCATCTGGCCAGCCTTGAGGTTTATCTGCAAAACACCGGTGGCCACGACACGCCGGTCAGCGATGACTTGCAGCGTGCCTTGCACACACTCAAAGGCAGTGCCGCCATGGCCGGTGTGATGCCGGTGGCCGAACTGGCCACTGCCTTCGACCGCCTGGCCCGTGAGTACAAGGGCCATCAACTGCCACTGCAAATGGCCGAAATGGAATGGCTGGAGGCTGCGCGGTCGTTGTTCCATCTGGGCTTGGCGCAACTCGATAGCACGCCCCTGGCCGCCATCCCCGGTGCCGCGGAACTGATCGAGCAGGTTGGCCAGGCCGTGGACCGCCGCCTGGCCAGCCTGCATGAAGACCCGCACCATGCCGGCCGCAGCAAGCGTGATCCGCAGTTGGTCGCCAGCTTCCTGGCCCAGGCCATGGACATCCTGCTCGATGCAGAGACGTTGTTGTCGCGCTGGCAGCAACAGCCCGCCCAGCGCGACGCACTGGATAACCTGCTCGACCAGATGACCACCCTGGGGCACGCCGCGCACCTGGCCGACCTGTGGCAGATGGATGACGTGTGCGAGGCGTTGCTGGACCTGTATGGCGCTGTGGAGGAGGGCAGCCTGCCTGCCGATGCCCGCTTCTTCAGCCAGGCGCAGCGGGCCCATGAAGCCTTGCTGGACATGCTGGACGAAGTGGCGGCCGGGCAGGATATTCCACCGCGCCCGGAGCTGGTCGACAGCCTGCGCAACCTGCTGGACCAGGCCTTGGCGCCAGATGCCACCGGCCTGGTGGGCATCGATACGGTCACACCACTGCACCCGGACATGGACCTGTCCGATACCTTCGGGTTGCCACGCCCGCCGTTGCAACCGCAGGTGGCCGAGCCGCTTGCCGAGGAGCCGGAAAGCCCCGGCGAAGAGCTGCTGGAAGTGTTCCTAGAAGAAAGCTCGGACATCGTCGAGAGCGCCGCGGCGGCCCTGGCGCGCTGGCAGGCCGACCCGCGCAGCAGCGTCGAGGTGGACAACCTGATGCGCGACCTGCACACCCTCAAGGGCGTGGCGCGCATGGTCGAAATTACCCCGATCGGCGACCTGGCCCACGAACTGGAGTTTCTCTATGAGCTGTTGGCTGCGGGTAGATTGCCGCCAAGCGCGCCACTGTTCGCACTGCTGCAGAACTGCCACGACCGGCTGGCGCATATGCTTGACGCTGTGCGCCTGGGGCAGCCGCTGCATGCCGCTACAGCGCTGATCGACTACATTCGCAACTTCAGTAGCGCCGCACTGACAGACAGTGCCGCGGGCCAGGGGCCGCCAGAAGCTGCCACCGCCGAAGTACCGGCAGCAGCGCCAGAGCGGGCACCGGGTGACATGGTCAAGGTCGACGCCGAGCTGCTCGACGACCTGGGTAACCTGGCCGGCGAGCACTCGATCATCCGGGGGCGCATCGAGCAGCAGGTCAACGACGCGCAGTTCGCCCTCAACGAGATGGAGACCACACTCGAGCGCATGCGTGATCAGTTGCTGCGTCTGGATGTCGAGACCCAGGGGCGAATCTCCAGCCGGCAGCAGTTCGAAGGCGATGCCTATGACGACTTCGACCCGCTGGAAATGGACCGCCACTCCCAGCTGCAGCAGCTGTCACGGGCCCTCTTCGAGTCTGCCTCGGACCTGCTCGACCTGAAGGAGACCCTGGCTCAGCGCGCTCAGGAGGCCTACAGCCTGCTGCAACAGCAGGCGCGGGTGAACAGCCAGTTGCAGGAGGGCCTGACGGCCACCCTGATGGTGCCGTTCGAGCGCCTGGTGCCGCGCTTGCAGCGCGTGGTGCGGCAGGTGGCCAGCGAGCTGGGCAAGCAGGTGGAACTGGTGGTTGGCAATGCCGAGGGCGAACTGGACCGCAGCGTGCTGGAACGTATGGTGGCGCCGCTGGAGCATATGCTGCGCAACGCCGTTGACCACGGCCTGGAAAGCCGCGCAATGCGCCTGGCCGCCGGCAAGCCGGAGCAGGGCACCATCCATCTGAATTTGCTGCATGAGGGCGCCGATATCGTCATCGAAATGACGGATGATGGTGCCGGCGTGCCCCTGGAAGCGGTGCGGCGCAAGGCCATCAAGCGCGGCCTGCTGGACCCGCAGGCGCAGTTGAGTGACCACGAGATCCTGCAGTTCATCCTGCGGCCAGGCTTTTCCACCGCCGAAAAGATCACCCAGATTTCCGGGCGCGGGCTGGGCATGGATGTGGTGCACGAGGAGGTCAAGCAACTGGGTGGCTCGATGAGTATCGAGTCGGCGCAGGGCAAGGGGGCGCGTTTCCTGATCCGCCTGCCGTTCACCGTGTCGATCAACCGTGCGCTGATGGTGCACCTGGGCGAAGAGCAATACGCCATTCCGCTCAATACCATCGAGGGCATCGTCCGCGTGCCACCTGCCGAGCTTGCGGCGTGCTACCAACTGGACTCGCCGCGCTATGTCTATGCCGGCCACGAATACGAGCTGCGCTATCTGGGCGAGTTGCTGCAAGGCCTGCCGCGCCCCGCGCTGCTGGGGCAGAGCGTGCCGTTGCCGGTGCTGCTGGTGCATTCCAAGGAGCAGTCGTTCGCCATCCAGGCCGACAGCCTGTCGCCCAGCCGCGAGATCGTGGTGAAAAGCCTGGGGCCGCAGTTTGCCGCGGTTGCCGGGTTATCGGGGGCGACACTGCTGGGCGATGGCCGGGTGGTGCTGATTCTTGACCTGCTGGGCCAGCTGCGCGGCCAGCAGCGACGTCTGGCCCGCTTGCCTGGTGGCGGTAGCCAACGCCAGTTGCTTGGCCCGGCGCCGCGCCGTGCCTTGCTGGTGATGGTGGTGGACGATTCGGTAACCGTACGCAAGGTAACCAGCCGCCTGCTGGAGCGCCACGGTATGAGCGTGCTTACGGCCAAGGATGGTGTCGATGCCATGGCCCTGCTGGAAGAGCACCGGCCTGACGTGTTGTTGCTGGACATCGAAATGCCGCGCATGGACGGCTTCGAGGTGGCCACACGCATCCGCCGTGACGCACGGCTGAAAGACTTGCCGATCATCATGATCACCTCGCGCACCGGCCAGAAGCACCGGGACCGCGCCATGGCCATCGGCGTCAACGAATACCTGGGCAAGCCGTACCAGGAATCGCTGCTGTTGCAGAGCATCGCCCATTGGAGCCAGGCCCATGCTTGAACTGATTTCCGGCCAGCGCAGCAGCCTGACCGGGCTGTTGCTGCCGTTGGGGGACCGCACGCTGGTGTTGCCCAACGTGGCGGTGGCCGAGTTGAGCGGGCAGCGTAACCTGGTGTGCCAGCACGGCGACCCCGCCTGGCACCTGGGGTGGATCGACTGGCGTCAGCAACGCCTGCCGTTGATCGGTTTCGAGGCCGCATGCGGTGGTGAGACACCGTGCGGGGACCGGGCTCGCGTGGTGGTGCTCAATGCGTTGGGCGATACCGGTTTGCGCTACCTGGCGCTGTTGCTGCAGGACATTCCGCGCTCGTGCAAGCTCGACAGTCAGCTTAACTACGTGGATGTGGCGCTGGGCAGGTTGGAGCTGGCGGCGGTGCAGGTGGGTGAGCAGGTGGCGCGGGTGCCGGACCTGGTCGCATTGGAAAGGCTGGTGCGTGACGCGGATCTGCAACCTGACCTTGGTTAGGATGTGAGGCGCAGGGCCTCTTCGCGGGTAAACCCGCTCCTACAATGGCTGCGCGCTCCGTTGTAGGAGCGGGTTTACCCGCGAAGGGGTCATCAGCATCACAACAGGAACCCAGCCCACCTCAGGAGGTCTGTGTTTGCATGTATTACGGTGAACGCTTCAACGCCTGGACCCACCTGGTCGGTGCCGTCCTCGCTGCTATTGGTGCCATCTGGCTGATCGTGGCCGCGGGCCTGCAAGGCGACCCGTGGAAGATCGTCAGCTTCTCCATCTACGGCGGCACGCTGCTGTTGCTGTACAGCATTTCCACCCTGTACCACAGCACCCGTGGGCGGGCGAAAGTGATCATGCGCAAGCTCGACCACCTGTCGATCTATCTGCTGATTGCCGGCAGCTACACGCCGTTTTGCCTGGTCAGCCTGCGCGGCCCTTGGGGATGGAGCCTGTTCGGCGTGGTCTGGGGGCTGGCGATCATCGGCATGTTGCAAGAGATCAAGCCGCGCTCCGAGGCGCGGATCCTTTCGATCATCATCTATGCGGTAATGGGCTGGATCGTGCTGGTGGCAGTCAAGCCACTGCTGAACTCGCTGGGCACGGCCGGCTTCGCCTGGCTGGCTGCCGGCGGCGTGTTCTACACCGTCGGCATCATCTTCTTCGCCTTCGACAGCCGCTTCCGCCACTGGCATGGCATCTGGCACCTGTTCGTGATCGCTGGCAGCCTGATGCACTTCGTGGCGGTGTCGTTCTACGTGCGCTAGTTAAAAATCGCCCCACAACTGCTGTGCCACCGACATCGCCACCACCGGCGCGGTCTCGGTGCGCAGCACGCGCGGCCCAAGGCGTGCTGCGTGGAAACCGGCGGCTTTGGCCTGCTCGACCTCGGCTTCGCTAAGGCCGCCTTCGGGGCCGATCACGAAGGCCAGGGTGGCGGGCTTTTCATGGCTGGTGAGCGGCTCGGCCACCGGGTGCAGGACCAGCTTCAGGTCAGCCTTGGTGCTGCTCAACCATTCAGCCAGGGTCACGGGTGGGTGGATGACGGGCAAGGTAGAACGCCCGCATTGTTCACAGGCGCTGATCGCCACTTGGCGCCAGTGGGCCAGGCGCTTGTCGGCGCGCTCATCTTTCAGGCGTACTTCGCAGCGCTCGCTGACGATCGGGGTGATTTCGTTGGCACCAAGCTCGGTGGCCTTCTGGATCGCCCAGTCCATGCGCTCGCCACGGGAAAGGCCCTGGCCCAGGTGCACATGCAGCGGTGAATCGGCCTGGCCGGCAAAGGCCTGGTCAAGGCTGACGCGGACAGTTTTCTTGCCCACCTCGAGCAACTGACCACGGTATTCCTGGCCGCTGCCATCGAACAGCTGCACGGCGTCGCCGGGTGCCATGCGCAGCACGCGGCCAATGTAATGGGCCTGGGCCTCGGGCAGGTCGTGCTCGCCAAGGCTCAGGGGGGCGTCGATGAAGAAGCGGGACAGTCTCATGGGTTTGCTCGGTAAATAGAGAGACGCAGATCCCCTGTGGGAGCGGGCGTGCCCGCGAATCAGGCGCCGCGGTGCCTGGCAAGGGCTTCGCCCTTGTTCGCGGGCTCGCACGCTCCCACAGGAAAAGTGGTGTGGCGAATTGCCGGGCCTAGCCCGGGTCGCGGAAGTCGGGGTGGAAGTTGGCCGGCACTGCGACACTGACGCTGTCGCGGGTGGCGATATCGATGCCTTCGCTGGCCACTTCGGCAAGGAAGTCGATCTGCTCGGGGGTGATCACGTACGGCGGCAGGAAGTACACCACGCTGCCCAGCGGTCGCAGCAGGGCGCCGCGGGTCAGGGCGTGCTCGAACACCTTCAGGCCACGGCGCTCCTGCCAGGGATAGGCAAGCTTGCCTGCCTTGTCTTGCACCATTTCGATGGCCAGGGCCATGCCAGTCTGGCGTATTTCGGCAACGTGAGCATGATCGGCCAGGTGTGCAGTGGCTGTGGCCATGCGCGTGGCCAGGGCCTTGTTGGCCTCGATCACGTTGTCCTGCTCGAAGATATCCAGGGTCGCCAGCGCTGCAGCGCACGCCAGCGGGTTGCCGGTGTAGCTGTGCGAGTGCAGGAATGCGCGCAGTGTCGGGTAATCGTCATAGAACGCCTGATACACCTTGTCGGTGGTCAGGCAGGCGGCCAGCGGCAGGTAGCCGCCGGTGAGGGCCTTGGACAGGCACAGGAAATCCGGGCGGATGCCGGCTTGCTCGCAGGCGAACATCGTGCCGGTACGGCCGAAGCCCACGGCGATCTCATCGTGGATAAGGTGCACGTCGTAACGGTCGCAGGCCTCGCGCAACAGCTTGAGGTACACCGGGTGGTACATGCGCATGCCACCGGCACCCTGGATCAGCGGCTCGACGATCACGGCGCTGATCGAGGCGTGGTGTTCGGCCAGGGTCTGCTCCATGGCCTGGAACATGTTGCGCGAGTGCTCCTCCCAGCTCATGCCCTCCGGGCGCAGGTAGCAGTCAGGGCTTGGCACCTTGAGGGTGTCGAGCAGCAGCGCCTTGTAGGTTTCGGTGAACAGCGGCACATCACCCACCGACATGGCGGCAATGGTTTCGCCGTGATAGCTGTTGGTCAGGGTGACGAAGCGCTTCTTGTCCGGTTTGCCGATGTTCTGCCAGTAGTGGAAGCTCATTTTCAGCGCCACTTCGATGCACGACGAGCCATTGTCGGCATAGAACACCCGGTCGAGACCGGCCGGGGTCATGGCGACCAGGCGTTCGGACAGCTCGATCACTGGCTGATGACTGAAACCGGCCAGGATCACGTGCTCGAGCTGGTCGACCTGGTCCTTGATGCGCTGGTTGATGCGCGGGTTGGCATGGCCGAACACGTTGACCCACCAGCTGCTTACCGCATCCAGGTAGCGTTTGCCCTCGAAGTCTTCCAGCCACACGCCTTCGCCGCGCTTGATCGGGATCAGCGGCAGCTGCTCGTGGTCTTTCATCTGGGTACAGGGGTGCCACAGGACCTTGAGGTCGCGTTGCATCCACTGATCATTGAGGCCCATGGGCACTTCTCCTGGCTTTGCGGCGTGGTTCGACCGCGTAAGCCTAAGCAATGCCGCAGGGCAGGACAACCGCTGCCGTTCAATGGCGGTGGGTGCTGGTCCATTCGAGCCTGCTGCCATGCACAGAGCAAAGCCCTGCAGGATGTGGTGCCGGAGTGAAGGCTCAGGCCTGAGGCTGTGCGCAGTCACCAGGCTCATGCAGAGGTCCCTGCTACTGTGTGGCATAGCTACCGACAAAAATATGAGCTGCCAAAAGGACTTGATGTCACTGCGCTGGCAGGGTGCTCGGACCTGACGTATTCTTAACGCATCTTCCTGGGGCATTCCTGCCTCTCCCCGTTTCTGTAACCTCTGACTCGGAGTTCGCCGACATGGCTGCTGCTTGGGTGCGCCTGTGCGCGTTGGTATTGATTGGTGTGTCCAGCGGCGCTGCGCTGGCAAAAGACAAGACGCCCACGGCGATTGTCGTGGGGGGTGGCCTGGCAGGCCTGACGGCAGCCTACGAGCTGCAGAACAAAGGCTGGCAGGTGACCTTGCTGGAGGCCAAGGCGGGCATGGGCGGGCGTTCGGGCCTGGCGACCAGCGAGTGGATCGGCAACGCCAAGGCACAGCCGGTGCTCAACCAGTACCTCGACCGTTTCAAGCTTGAAACACTGCCGGCGCCCGAGTTCGTGCGTACCCCGGGTTACCTGATCGACGGCGAGTACTTCAGCGCCAGCGACCTGGCCACCAAGCAACCGGCCACTGCCGAGGCGCTCAAGCGTTATGAGAAAACCCTCGATGACCTGGCCCGTTCGATCGATGACCCGCTGAACCCGCAGGCAACCAGCACGCTGTTCGCCCTCGACCAGATCAATGTCTCCACCTGGCTGGACAAACTGCAACTGCCGGCCACCGCCCGTCAGTTGATCAATCAGCAGATCCGCACCCGCTACGATGAACCGTCGCGCCTGTCGCTGCTGTACTTCGCCCAGCAGAACCGCGTCTACCGCGGCGTCAGCGACCGCGACCTGCGCGCTGCGCGCCTGCCCGGTGGCAGCCCGGTGCTGGCCCAGGCTTTCGTCAAGCAGCTGAAAACCATCAAGACCAACTCGCCGGTTACCGCCATTGTCCAGGACAAGGATGGTGTCACGGTAAAAGTCGGCAGCGTCGGCTACAAGGCGGACTATCTGGTCATGGCTGTGCCCCTGCGCGCGCTGGCCAAGATTCAGATGACCCCTGGCCTGGACAGCCAGCACCTGGCGGCGCTCAAGGGCACCAACTATGGTTGGCGCGACCAGATCATGCTCAAGTTCAAGAAACCCGTATGGGAAAGCCGTGCACGCATGTCGGGCGAAATCTACAGTAACGCCGGCCTCGGCATGCTGTGGGTCGAGCCGGCGCTCAAGGGTGGTGCCAACGTGGTGATCAACCTGTCCGGCGACAACGCACGCCTGCTGCAGGCCTTTGGTGAAAAGCAGATGGTCGACCAGGTGCTGATCCGTCTGCATGCGTTCTACCCCCAGGCCCGTGGCGCGTTCACTGGTTACGAGGTCAAGCGATACAGCGCGGACGCTGGCACGGGTGGTGCCTACCTGGCCTACGGCCCAGGGCAGATCAGTAAATACTGGCGCCTGTGGGAGCGTCCGGTGCAGCGCATGACCTTTGCCGGTGAGCACACGGATGCCCTGTACCCGGGCACCCTGGAAGGCGCCCTGCGCAGTGGCCAGCGTGCGGCCAGCCAGGCACAGGACCTGTTGGCCGGCAAGTCGTTCGACCCGGCCAAGGCGCTGCCGGTTGCGGCGGCGGCAGGTGCGGCGGCCGCCAAGGAGAGCAAGGGCGGCTTCTTCTCCAATATGTTCGGCGGTTCGTCCGACAAGGGCGACAAAGCTGACAAGGCGCCGGCCAAAGCTGAGCCTAAGCAGGCCGAAGAGGCCAAGCAGGACAAGCAGGACAAGCCAGGCTTCTTCAAGCGCCTGTTTGGCGGGGCGCAAGCGCCAGAGGCGAAGGTTGAGCCAATTGCCAAGGCTGAGGAAGTGGCGCCTGCACCTGCGCCCGCTCCACAGGCGGCTCCGGCTCCTGCAGCGCCTGCGCCTGTGGCCAAGGAAACGGCTGCCAAGCCTGCGGCAACCAAAGCCGCTCCCGCCAAGCATGCGCCCGCGCACAAGCCAGCCCACAAGCCTGCCGAGACGAAAAAGGCGACAGCCAAGTCGGAGCCTGCGAAGAAGGCTGTAACCAATACCCAGGCCAAGGCGGGCTGATCGATCGACAGTGCCGGCCTGTTCGCAGCCTGAGGGCCGGCACTGCAACCCCAACTCTCCGACTATCGTTAATGTTTTCTTAATGGTCAGCTAACAGAATAAATATCGGATTCCTCGATAATCCAAAGCAATTTTTTCCGCTTTTATTCGATACGTTACGCGTTAGTCTGTGCATAGCTTTCACGGGGAAACACGCAACATGCAACTGCGCAATTCACCTTCTCGCTACGGCGTGGTCAGCATCATCCTGCACTGGGGCGTGGCGCTGGCAGTTTTCGGCCTGTTCGGCCTGGGCTTGTGGATGGTCGGCCTGGACTACTACAGCCCTTGGCGCAAAGCTGGCCCGGACCTGCACAAGAGCATCGGCCTGGTGCTGCTGGCGGTGATGCTGCTGCGGGTAGTCTGGCGTTTCATCAGCCCGCCACCACCGGCACCAACCAACCATGGTGCGGTCACAAGCCTGGCGGCCACGCTGGGCCACCTGGCCCTGTACCTTGGGCTGTTTGCGGTGATGGTTGCCGGTTACCTGATTTCCACCGCCGACGGCGTCGGCATTCCGGTGTTCGGCCTTTTCGAAGTGCCGGCACTGATCAGCGACCTGCCTGACCAGGCAGATGTGGCGGGTGTGGTTCATTTGTGGCTGGCTTGGGGGCTGGTGATTTTTGCCGTGCTGCATGCCCTTGCCGCGCTCAAGCATCATTTCATCGACCGTGACGCGACCCTGACTCGCATGCTGGGCCGCAAAGCTTGACTCTCAACCTCAATTACACAGGAAGGAACAGGATGTTGAAAAAGACTTTTGCCGCTCTGGCGCTCGGTACCGCTCTGCTCTCTGCTGGCCAGGCCATGGCTGCCGAGTACAAGATCGACAAGGAAGGCCAGCACGCGTTCGTTGACTGGAAAATCAGCCACCTGGGCTACAGCTTCATCCACGGTACTTTCAAGGATTTCGACGGCAGCTTCACCTGGGACAGTGCCAAGCCTGAAGCCAGCAAGATCAGCGTCGACTTGAAAACTGCCAGCCTGTGGTCGAACCACGCCGAGCGTGACAAGCACATCGCCAGCGCCGACTTCCTCGACGTGAAGAAGTACCCGGACGCCAAATTCGTCTCCACCAGCGTCAAGTCGACTGGCGACAAGACGGCTGACGTGACTGGTGACCTGACCATGCACGGTGTCACCAAACCGGTGACGTTCAAGGCTACCTTCAACGGTGAAGGCAAGGACCCATGGGGTGGTGAGCGCGCAGGCTTCAACGCCACCACGACGCTGAACCTGAACGACTTCGGCATCAAAGGCCCAGGTGCTACTTCGCAGACCCTGGACCTGGATATCAGTGTCGAAGGTGTGAAGCAGAAGTAATTTCTGCCAGCTGAAAACCGAGGGGGCCGCTTTGCGGCCCTATCACGACACAAGGCCGCGCCTGCAGAGATCAAGAAATTCTCTGCAGGCGCGGCCTTGTGTCGTGATAGGGCTGCGAAGCAGCCCCCTCGGTACTTCTATCAGCCCTTGCGGGTCAGCAGCGCTGGGCGCTCACCGCGTGGGCGGCTTGGCAGGTCATCCAGTTGCTCAGGCGTCGGGAAACGGTCCAGCTTGGACTCCTTGCGAATGATCACTGGCTGTTTTTCCGGCTGACGCGGGTTGCGCACGGCCGGCTCTTGCCGGGCAGCATCGTCACGCGCTGGGCGACCACGGCCACCGCCGCCATCACGACGGGCACCGCCACCGTTGTTGGCGCGAGGCGGGCGTTTTTCTCCGCCACCACTGCGTGGCTGGCCGCCATTGCGAGCTTGGCCCTGGCCGCCAGCGTTGCTGCGTTGGCCATTGCCTTGCCCCTGACCTTGGCCAGCACCACCCGGGCGGCGGTTGCGGCCCTGGTTCTTGCCTTGGTACGGGCTGACATAGTCGGCGCGGTTACCGAAGTTATCGAGCTCGTCGTCCAGGAATTCTTCCGGGTCGCGGTCTGCCGGCGGCTTCGGAACGCTGTTACTGCTGGCCTGCTGCGGGCGTGGCTTCTTGTCACGCGGCTTGCGCGGTTGCTGCTTGTCGCCGCTCTTTTCCTTGTCGTCCGGCTTGGCCGCAGCTTGCTGCCTGGCTTTGCCTTTGTCCTTGCCTTTGTCCTTGCGGCCGCCGTTGCTGTCTTTAGCACCTTCGCCACGGGCTTGCTGGTTGCGGCCGCCGCGGCCGTTGTTCTGTGGGCGCTCGCGTGCTTCGGGCTTTTCGGCTTCGACCTGGCTGGCGTCGAAGCCCATCAGGTCGCCATCCGCGATGCGCTGCTTGGTCACCCGCTCGATGCTCTTGAGCAGCTTCTCTTCATCTGGCGCGACCAGGGAAATTGCTTCGCCCGACCGACCGGCACGGCCGGTACGGCCAATGCGGTGGACGTAGTCCTCCTCGACATTCGGCAGCTCGAAGTTGACAACGTGGGGCAACTGGTCGATGTCCAGGCCGCGGGCAGCGATGTCGGTGGCGACCAGTACGCGCACGCTGTTGGCCTTGAAGTCGGCCAAAGCCTTGGTGCGGGCGTTCTGGCTCTTGTTACCGTGGATCGCGGCGGCGGTCAGGCCTTGCTTTTCCAGGTACTCGGCCAGGCGGT
Source organism: Pseudomonas sp. 10(2024) (assembly GCF_045164175.1). Taxonomy (NCBI): domain Bacteria; kingdom Pseudomonadati; phylum Pseudomonadota; class Gammaproteobacteria; order Pseudomonadales; family Pseudomonadaceae; genus Pseudomonas; species Pseudomonas sp. 10(2024). The sequence continues at coordinate 5,418,032 of NZ_CP174006.1, read as the reverse complement.
TGGCGCCATGCTTGGTTCGGGTGAACACCAACACCTGTTCCCAGGCACCCAGGGTAATCAGGTGCGCCAGCAGGGCACGCTTGTGGCTGGCAGGCAGGCGATACACCCGCTGCTCGATACGCTCGACGGTGGTGTTCGGCGGGGTGACCTCGATACGCTCCGGGTTGTGCAGGAGCTTGTCGGCGAGGTCGGTGATGTCCTTGGAGAAGGTGGCCGAGAAGAGCAGGTTCTGGCGTTTGGCCGGCAGGCGGGCGAGGACCTTCTTGACGTCGTGGATGAAGCCCATGTCGAGCATGCGATCGGCTTCATCAAGTACCAGGATTTCCACGTGGGCCAGGTCGACCTTGCCTTGACCGGCCAGGTCGAGCAGGCGGCCTGGGCAGGCGACCAGCACATCAACGCCTTTGGCAATGGCCTGGATCTGCGGGTTCATGCCAACGCCGCCGAAGATGCAGGCGCTGACCAGTGGCAGGTCACGGGCATAGACCTTGAAACTGTCATGCACCTGGGCTGCCAGTTCGCGGGTCGGTGTCAGGACCAGCACGCGAGGCTGGCGTGGGCCGTGGCGCTGCGATTTGTCGGGATGGCCGGCCGGGAACAGGCGCTCGAGAATCGGCAGGGCGAAGCCGCCGGTTTTACCCGTACCTGTCTGTGCGGCAACCATCAGGTCGCGGCCTTGCAACACGGCGGGAATAGCCCGCTGTTGCACGGGGGTCGGCTGGGTGTAGCCCGCAGCCTCGATAGCGCGGACAAGAGCCTCGGAGAGACCGAGGGAAGCAAAGGACATGGGCGATCCTGTTCTCGTGTGGGCTGGGCCCGTTGGGATGTTCTGCCTGGCGCGACGGGCATCGATGAAATGCGATCGCGTCCGGTCCAGCTGGGCTTTCACTGCACATCCGGGAAACGGAGGCTGGACGCGAAGGGGCGTCGGTACCGATCGGGATGCCTGTTGCGAGGCCGAGCGTCCGGGCGTGAGCCGGGCGGGAAGGCCCGAGTATAACAGAGCTATCGCGCTGTGCTGCTTTCCTGCTGCTCAACGGCGTTGAGAATGTTTCCAGTGTCGCTTGTATAACGGTTGCTGATCGCTGCATAGGCCGGCTCCTGCTTGAACCGCTGCAGCTCTTCGGCAAAGGCCACGGCCAGTGCCTCGCGCCCAGGCTTGCGCACCAGGCCCAAATACTGCGCCTGGCGGCTGACTACCAGCGGCAGTTCTTCGACTTGCTGTTGCAGGCCGAGCTGGCGGAGCAGGTAATGCCCGACCCTGCGGTCGGTGATCGCCAGGTCGATACGGCCCAGCACCAGCTTGCCGAAGTTGGCTTCGTGGGTGGGTGCGGCTTCGCGCTTGAAGTGCGGGGCCTCGGTGAACGCTTTACCGTAGGCGTAGCCGGGTGATGTGCCGACGGTGAGGCCGGCGAGGTCGTCCAGGTGGGTGACGGTATGGCGGCGCGTGCGGCTTTGGAACAGGACGAATTCGACCTCCGACATGGGTTCGGAGCCGTACACCATGTAGGGTTGGCGCGCCTCCGTCTGGAAAATGTCGAGAATGCCATCGGCCAGGCCCTGCTCAGCCATCGCCAAGCAGCGCTTCCAAGGCAGGAATTGCCACTCCACCTCGACGCCGAGGCGTGCGAAGACCTGGCTGGCGACTTCGTAGTCGATGCCGCGCGGTTGGCCGTTGTGCTGAAACACATAAGGTGCCCAGTCGTCGGTTACCAGGCGCAAGCGTTCGCCCAGAGCCAACGGGCTCAGGCAAACGAGCAGCAGGATCCAGAACAGACGGGCGATATGTGGCATGGCCGGAGATTACGCGCTCGGCCGGTGTACGGTAAAGGCATGCATTATCGATGTGGGAGCGGGCGTGCCCGCGAACACCGGCGAAGCCGGTGCCAACGATCGGGTTGCTCTCTTCGCGGGCACGCCCGCTCCCACCAGACCGCGCAAGGCAATGAGTTTTGCGGGCACATCAGGCTTGAGTGGTTCGCAGCAGATGCGCCTCGATATCCTTGCGCCGCTCGCCCAGCGATAGCCGTAGCCCCGGATGGCGCAGGCACTGACGCAGCCGCTCGGGCTCCACGTGGCCGTAGCGGTCATTGAGGTTTTCCAGGGCCTTGTCCCACCAGGCGGACGCACAGGCGCGGTCGAACTCATTGGGGTAGGGGTAGCAGCCATAGAGCAATTCGCGGGCGAACTGGCGCTCGTGACTGGGCAGGGTCAGGCTCAACGCCTTGTAACCCAGGCGGTGCAGAGTGGGTGGTCGCGGCAGTTGGTCGTTGACCAGCGCAACGTCGGCCAAGGCCGAGGGGCTGAGTGGGTCGTGCTCGTGCTTGCGCAGCCAGGCCTGGATCTTGGCGCGGAACTGCGCCTTCCGGCTCCAGTAGTGATGGATGACATCGGTACACTCGGCCAGCTCCAGGTTGCGGTAGGCCGCTACTGCCAGGCAGAACTCCTCAAGGGTATAGGCCTCCCGAGCCAAGGGGTAGAATTCGTCCATCATGGCGATGGAGCGGTCCAGGGTGTCGCAGTTCTCGGCAGTGAGGCCGATAACGCCGGAATTGACGAGCGGCATCTGGCAGTCGGCCAGTCCCCGGGACTCGAGAATGGCCAGCAGGTTCTTGTACAACAGGCACTTCTGGTCAGCGCCGTAGCGCGTGCCGATGGCGTTGCACAGCAGGCGGTTGGGCGCCACGCGGGCGAACAGATGCAACGGCGAGGTGCGGAAGAAGGTATCGGTGTCGATCAGCACTGCCAGCGGGTGTTGCTGCAGTACCTGGCGCAACAGCACATGCTTGCTGCGAAAGTGATAACCGTGCGGGGCATTCCATGCCTGGCGCGTGGCCTCGTCCAGCAGGTGGACGGTGACGGGCAGCCTGGCGTAGGGCTGCGCATTGTCGGTGTAGACCTGGATGTCCATGGCCTCGCCGGCTGCGCTGCCTAGCTGGGCGAGGGCGCTGACGATGCTGAAGCAGGCTTCCTGATGGTAGGTTGCCGGGCCAAAAGCCAGGTATACAAGCTGTGGGCGCGAAGGTTGGGTGTGCTGCATGGCAGGCAAGACCTGTTTAACCCGAAAATGAATAAGGCTTTAGTCTATGACCAAAGCCTTAATCATTTCTTAAGCAGACTTTGCCAAAAGATTTCAGCGCGGCAGCTTCAGGTTGTTCCAGATCGCCAGGCTCGGTTCGGCCTGGTTCAAGGTATAGAAGTGCAGGCCCGGCGCGCCGCCTTGCAACAGCTGTTCGCACATGCGGGTAATCACTTCTTCGCCGAAGGCCTGGATGCTGGCGGTGTCGTCGGCATAGGCTTCCAGCTGCTTGCGGATCCAGCGCGGGATCTCGGCGCCACAGGCATCGGAGAAGCGGGCCAGCTTGCTGTAGTTGGTGATCGGCATGATGCCCGGTACCACCGGAATCTCCACGCCCAGCTTCTGTGCACGCTCGACGAAGTAGAAGTAGCTGTCGGCGTTGAAGAAGTACTGGGTGATGGCGCTGTCGGCACCGGCCTTGACCTTGTGCACAAAGTTGGCCAGATCCGCCTCGAAGTTGCGCGCCTGCGGGTGCATTTCCGGGTAGGCAGCCACTTCCAGGTGGAAGTGATCAGCGGTTTCCTGGCGGATGAACTCGACCAGGTCACTGGCATAGCGCAGTTCACCACTGGCCATTCCCATGCCCGACGGCAGGTCACCACGCAGAGCGACAATGCGTTTGATGCCGGCTGCCTTGTACTCGGCCAGCAGGGCACGCAATTCGGCCTTGGTGTCGCCCACGCACGACAGGTGCGGCGCGGCAGGTATCTTCACTTCGCTTTCCAGCTGCAGCACGGTATTGAGCGTGCGGTCGCGGGTCGAGCCACCGGCACCGTAGGTGCAGGAGAAGAAGTCCGGGTTATAGGTGGCCAGCTGGCGGGCGACGCCCATCAGCTTTTCGTGACCGGCATCGGTCTTGGTCGGGAAGAACTCGAAACTGTAGCGGCGTTCTTGTGACATCAGGCGTTCCTCTGGCAACAAGCGTCTGGCGGCAAGCTGCAAGTAAAAGCCAGATCGGTGATGGCCGGTCTGGCTTGGGCGTCGTTCAAGATCTGTGTTTCCGGAGCTGCAAGTGGCAACGGCACGGTATGCCTTTGCCTGCCACTTGCAGCTTCAAGCTTGCCGCTTAGTAGCGGTAGGCGTGCGGCTTGAACGGGCCTTCGACGGTCACGCCGATGTAGTCGGCTTGCTGCTTGGTCAGCTGGGTGACCACGCCGCCGAAGCCGCGGACCATTTCCAGGGCCACTTCTTCGTCGAGTTTCTTCGGCAGCACTTCAACGGTCAGGCGCTCGGCTTTCTTTTCGGCCGGCAGGTCAGCGAACTTCTGCTCGAACAGGAAGATCTGTGCCAGAACCTGGTTGGCGAACGAGCCGTCCATGATGCGGCTTGGGTGGCCAGTGGCGTTGCCCAGGTTGACCAGGCGGCCTTCGGCCAGCAGGATCAGGTAGTCGTCGTTCTGCGGGTCGAAGCTGCCAGCGCCGGTACGGTGGATCTTGTGAACCTGCGGCTTGACCTCTTCCCAGGCCCAGTTCTTGCGCATGAAGGCGGTGTCGATCTCGTTGTCGAAGTGGCCGATGTTGCAGACTACGGCACGCTTTTTCAGGGCCTTGAGCATGTTGGCGTCGCAGACATTGACGTTACCGGTGGTGGTCACGATCAGGTCGATCTTGCCCAGCAGGGCCTTGTCGATGCTGGCATCGGTGCCGTCGTTGATACCGTCGATGAACGGCGAGACCAGCTCGAAGCCGTCCATGCAGGCCTGCATGGCGCAGATCGGGTCAATTTCGGAGACCTTGACGATCATGCCTTCCTGACGCAGGGACTGGGCCGAGCCCTTGCCCACGTCACCGTAGCCGATCACCAGGGCCTGCTTGCCCGACAGCAGGTGGTCGGTACCACGCTTGATGGCATCGTTCAGGCTGTGACGGCAGCCGTACTTGTTGTCGTTCTTGCTCTTGGTGACCGAGTCGTTGACGTTGATCGCCGGGACTTTCAGCTCGCCCTTGGCCAGCATGTCCAGCAGGCGGTGTACGCCGGTGGTGGTCTCTTCGGTCACGCCGTGCACGCGGTCCAGTACCTGCGGGTACTTCTTGTGCAGCAGTTCGGTCAGGTCACCACCGTCGTCGAGGATCATGTTGGCGTCCCATGGCTGGCCATCTTTCAGGATGGTCTGCTCCAGGCACCACTCGTATTCTTCTTCGGTTTCACCTTTCCAGGCGAAAACCGGGATACCGGCGGCGGCGATCGAGGCGGCGGCCTGGTCTTGAGTCGAGAAGATGTTGCAGGACGACCAGCGCACTTCGGCACCCAAGGCAACCAGGGTTTCGATCAGCACGGCGGTCTGGATGGTCATGTGGATGCAGCCCAGGATCTTCGCACCCTTGAGCGGTTGCTCGGCCAGGTACTTGCGACGCAGGCCCATCAGCGCAGGCATTTCCGATTCGGCAATGATGGTTTCGCGACGGCCCCAGGCGGCCAGGGAGATGTCGGCGACTTTGTAATCGGTAAAACCAGCAGGCATGTTTGCAGCGCTCATGAGAGCCTCCATTCGTAATGTGCGAATGGGCGCCGTTGTGCGTTAAGCGCTCGCGGGAGCGAGCAACGCCCCATCCGAGCCTGACAGGCCTAGCCTGCTGCAGCGCCCCTCGGACAGGTGGCGGGCATGGCTCCGCTGTGGGCAACCATGTAAAACGGCGCAGATTATAGCTGCCCCCGCCGGCTTGCCCAAGGTTTTCCGTCGATTAATCGCGACGATAGTCGATGTTCAATGGAGCGAAGGCAGCCGCTCTGCCATCATTGCTACACGTTAGCCAAGCAGGTCAGGAGTACAGATGAACTTTCACACCCGCAAGTGGGTTAAACCCGAAGACCTCAACCCCAATGGCACCCTGTTCGGTGGCAGCCTGTTGCGCTGGATCGATGAAGAGGCGGCGATCTACGCCATCGTCCAGTTGGGCAACCAGCGTGTGGTGACCAAGTACATGTCGGAAATCAACTTCGTCAGTGCTTCGCGTCAGGGTGACATCATCGAGCTGGGCATCACCGCTACCGCGTTCGGCCGCACCTCGATCACCCTCAAGTGCGAAGTGCGTAACAAGATAACCCGCAAGAGCATTCTGACTGTCGACAAGATGGTGTTCGTCAACCTGGGCGAGGATGGCTTGCCGGCAGCCCATGGGCGCACCGAGATCAAGTACGTGCAGGACCAGTTCCCGGATTCGGCAGTCGAATAGACCCTGGTTGCCTGTGCCGGCCTCTTCGCGGGTAAACCCGCTCCTACAGGGGGACGCGCCCCCGTAGGAGCGGGTTTACCGCGAATGGGCCGCAAAGCGGCCCCGGCATTCTCAAGGCTGGGCGCTGACCTTGCGCACCACCCGCCCAATGCTCAACCCCTGCACCAGAATCGACGACAACACCACGATGTAGGTGATCGACAGCAGCAGGTCCCGTTCCTCGCCCAGCGGTAGCGACAGTGCAAGTGCCACCGACACGCCACCGCGCAGGCCACCCCAGGTCAGCACCCGCACCGTGCCTTTGGGCACCGGGCGCCAGCGCCGCAGCAACACGATCGCCGGGGCCACCGTCAACAGGCGCGACAGCAGCACTGCCAGCGCCAGCACGCCGCCGGCCGCCAGGTGCATCCAGTTGAACGGCAGCAGCAACAGCTCCAGGCCGATCAATGCGAACAGCAGGGCATTGAGCATGTCGTCGATCAGCTCCCAGAAACCGTCCATGTAACGGCGGGTCATGTCATTCATCGCCAGGTTGCGCCCCAGGTTGCCGATGATCAGGCCTGCCACCACCATGGCGATCGGTGCCGACACATGCAGCTCGTAGCACATCGCCGAACCACCGATTACCAGCGCCAGGGTCAGCATGACCTCCACCTGGTACTGCTCGACGCTCTTGATCATGCGGTAGGTGGCGTAGCCGATCAGGCCACCGAACACCACACCGCCAATGGCCTCGCGGGCGAACAGGATCGCCGTGTCGGCCATGCTCGGTGTTTCACCCAGCTGGATGATGCCCAGCAACACGGTGAATACCACGACTGCCGTGCCGTCGTTGAACAGTGACTCGCCGACGATGGTGGTTTTAAGCGGTTTGGGCGCATTGGCAGTACGCAGCGCGCCAAGCACTGCAATCGGGTCGGTCGGTGAGATCAGTGCACCGAACAGCAGGCAGTAGATCAGGGGCACCTGCCAGCCGAACAGGGCAAACACCCAATGTGACAGGTAGCCGATGACCACGGTGGCAATCAGCACGCCCAAGGTAGCCAGCAGGCCGATCGGCCAGCGGTAGCTGCGCAAGTCGCTGAGGTTGACGTGCAGGGCGCCGGCAAACAGCAGGAACGCCAGCATCCAGTGCATGAGCAGATCGTTGAAGTCGATCTGGTTCATCAGCCCTTCGACGCGCTCTTCCAGGCCAGGGAAGCCGACAAGGCTCAGGCCTTGCAATATCAGGGAAAACAACAGCGCCGTAACCATCACGCCGATAGCGGGGGGCAGGCCGATGAAGCGGTAATTGACATAGGTAAGAAGGGTGGTGAGGCAAATAAACGCGGCAACTAATTCAAGCATCCCGAATCCTGTAACAGTGGCTTCCAAGTCGTTACCCGAGTGACTCGGGCAGTTCTTTGATGACCTGGCACGGGGTTCGGGGCACAGGGTTTGACCGAATTAGTCCAAATCGTTCCCGTGACAGTCTGCACTGGTTACCCTGTGGGAGCGGGCGTGCCCGCGAACACCGGCAAAGCCGGTGCCATACACCGAGTTGCATTCTTCGCGGGCATGCCCGCTCCCACAAAGCCCCCCTGAACGCTATATATTCACAGCCATGAAAAGCCATAAGGACAAGAAGGCGTGTTGGCAACATCTCTGGTGCTGGTTGCCGCCCTGCTGCATGCAACCTGGAATACCTTGATCAAATTCAGTGGCGAGCGCTTGCTGGTAATTGCCAGCATGGACACGGTAGCGCTGGCCTTCGCGGTGCTGGCGGTGCCCTTCGTCGATGTTCCGCCTGCTGAAATCTGGCCCTGGTTGGTAGCCTCGGCACTGGCTGAGCAGTTGTACCGCTATCTGCTGATCAAGGCCTACCGCGTGGGCGACCTGGGGCTGGTCTATCCTCTGATGCGCGGGCTGTCACCGCTGGTGGTGCTGGGGCTGACCCTGGCCTTTGCCGGGGAATCGCTGAGCCAGCAGCAGATCATCGGTATCCTGTTGATCCCCTGTGGCATGGCCTGCCTGTTGTGGCAGGGCGGCGGCGGTGACCGGCTGCCATGGTCGATGCTGCCGGTGGTTGCCTTGATTGGCCTGTGCATTGGTTGCTACACCTGGTTCGACGGCCAGGCCGTGCGCCTGTGGGGCAAACCGTGGGATTACCTGGTCTGGCTGACCCTGCTCAGCGCCTGGCAATTCCCGTTGTTGGCGGGCGTAGCGCGGCGGGCGCCATTCGTACTGTTCTGGCGAACCCAATGGCGCCTTGGGTTGGCGGTAGGGTTCTGCGTATTGTTCAGCTATGCCCTGGTGCTGTGGGCCATGCACCTGGGGTCAGTGGCCGAAGCGGCGGCACTGCGGGAGTTGAGCGTGATACTGGTGGTGCTGCTGGGTATGCGCTACCTCAAAGAACCTTTTGGCGGGCCGAGACTCCTAGCTTGCGGGCTGGTGTTGGCCGGCATGCTGGTAATGAAGCTTTGAACTGAAGACTGAACAAGGAGTCCTGTCCATGACTGTTGCCCTGTGGTGCATCCTGATTGCGCTGCTGTTGAACCCGCTTTGTGCCTTGATCGCCAAGGCGAGCAGTGGCCGCTTCGGCCTCAAGGACAATCACGATCCGCGAGCCTTCCTCGATACCTTGTCGGGCCTGCCGCGGCGTGCCCATGCAGCGCAGCAGAATGGCTACGAAGCGTTTCCGGCATTTGCTGCGGCGGTGCTTGTGGCGGATATCGTGGGCAATGCAGAGCAGGTGACCCAGGATGTGCTGGGGGTGATGTATATCACCAGCCGCTTGCTTTACATCATCTGCTACCTGGCCGACTGGGCTGCCTTGCGGTCGCTGGTGTGGTTTGCCAGCCTGGCACTGATCGTGTCGTTCTTCGTGGTTTCCATCTGAAACCGAGTGGTCTTCTTCGCGGGCTTGCCCGCTCCCACAGGTACACCACAGTATTCAAGGGCTGTGGTGTACCTGTGGGAGCGGGCAAGCCCGCGAAGAATCCATCGCCGATCAAGGTACCTTAGGTACCTCAGGTAGCGGCTGGCCTTTAGGCCAGAGCATCCAGATCTGCCCCTGCTGTTTCATGTTCCCCGCCAGCTCGCCGGCTTCCGGCCCGGTGCCCCAGAACAGGTCGGCACGCACTTCACCCGCAATCGCCCCACCAGTGTCCTGCGCACCCACCGGGCGCACCACTGGCGAGCCGTCCGGGCGCGTAGTGGAAAGCCACAACAGGCTGCCCAGGGGAATCACCTTGCGGTCGATGGCCACGCTGTAGCCGGCGGTAAGCGGTACGTTCAGCGAGCCGCGCGGGCCTTCGTTGCTGTCCGGGCGGGTGCTGAAGAATACGTAGCTGGGGTTGCTGGCCAGCAGCTCTGGTACGCGCTGCGGGTTGGCCTGGGCCCAGGCATGAATGGCGCCCATGCTCACTTCTTCTTTTTTCAGCTGACCTTGCTCCACCAGCCAGCGGCCGATCGGCCGATAGGGGTGGCCGTTCTGGTCGGCGTAGCCCAGGCGCAGTTGACGGCCGTCCTCCAGTTGCACCCGGCCAGAACCCTGGATCTGCAGGAATTGCAGGTCCATCGGGTCGGTCAGCCAGGCCAGCACCGGTGCCTTGACGCCGTTACGGTTGATGACTTCGGCCGTGTCGTAGGGCTTGAGCACCCGACCCTCCAGGCGGCCGCGCAGGCGTTTGCCCTTCAGTTCGGGGTACACGCTGGCCAGGTCGACCACGATCATGTCATCAGGGATGCCGTAGACCGCCACATGGTTGGTTGCCGATTGGCTCAGGCTGCCTGGGTAGACCGGCTCGTAGTAGCCGGTAATCAGGCCGTTGGCATTGTTCTCTGCAGAGCGCAGGCCGTACACCTGCAGGTTCTGTTCAAGGAAGGTTCGCACTTGGGCGGCGCTGGCTGTGGCGCTGCCGGCCGCTTCGCAGGTGGCGGCCCACACCGGGTCGCGCTTGAGTTTTTCGCAGCCGTTGCGCCATGCATAAAAGCCTGCCAGCAGGTCTTCATCGCTGACGGCCGGCAAGTCTTTCCAAGTGGCCGGGGCATAGGTGGCGACAGCGTGGGGCTCGGGCTTGGCGCTCTCGCCGCCGTTGCAGCCGGCCAGCAAAGCCAGCACCGGCAGTGTCCAGGCCAGGTGGCGCAGGGCAGATTTCATGTGTGCATTCCTGTCATGAGCGAACATGAAGGTTCGCCCCTGTCTTTTATGTGGCTATTGGTGTTTGGCCCAGGGGCAGCGATACTGGCCGCCCATTTGCGTAGGCCGAAGTGAGCGTGATGTTTAAGCGATTGACCGTTGTTCTGCTGGCAGCACTTGCCCTGGGAGGGGCTCTGACGGGTTGTGACCGGGTTGACCCGAATTCGCCGCTGGGCAAACGCAAGGTGATCTTCAAGGACATGCTCAAGACCAGCGAGGACCTCGGCGGCATGCTGCGTGGCCGGTTGCCGTTCGACGGGGTGAAGTTTGCCGACGGCGCGCTGAAGCTGGACAGCCTGTCGCATCAGCCGTGGCAGCATTTTCCACAGGTGCGCGATGGTGGTGACAGCGCCGCCCGTGCCGAAGTGTGGGAGCGCCAGGCGCGGTTCCATGACCTGGCCCGGCAGCTTGAGGGCGTCACCGGCGAACTGGTCGATGTCACCCGCAACCAGCCACTGGATGCTGCGCAATTGAAGGCACCGATGGACAAGGTCGAGGCTGCGTGCAAGGCCTGTCATAGCGAATTTCGTAATCATTGAATGGCTGTGCTGTTTGCGCAAACCTTCGAGGCGTGTACAAATTCCACAAAGACCAGGCTTGCCGGCCAGATGCCTTAGCGGTCGAGAGCGTCGACCGCTTCCTGCAGCTCTTTACGCGACTCGGCCAGCTTGTCCTTGCGTTTGTTGATCTTCTCGGCGTCGCCTTTCTTCTCTGCCTTCTTCAAGTCCTTTTCCCGCTGCGCCACTTCGTGACGCGCATCGAGCACCTTCTGCTCACGTTCCTTGCGCAGGCTGGCGTCGGTGCAGTTGTCCACACCGCGCAGGGCTTCCTCCAGCCCTGCAACCTGGTCGCTGTTGCCGTGGTCACGGGCAATTTTCAGCTGGTTTTCGATGGCGCTGCGCTTGGCGGCGCAACCGGTCAGGCCGGCATCCGGCTGGGCAGCCTGAGCAGTGCCCGCGGCCAGGCCCAGTGTTGCGAGCAGGAAAAGAGTCGAAATACGTTTCATGAAAAGCCTCCCTAACGGGGCGGGGCAGCAAAAGTTGGGGGAAATCCTGCCTTGGTTTTGCCCATTTAGAAACCCTTGGTGAGGTTTTCTGCCGGAGTCTCGGGTTTTTCCTACGCACTATTTGGTAAAAAATCATTGCTCAATGCGCTGGGGTGGGGTCCGGAAACCTTCTATGCCGGCTTCGGCCAACTGTGCGGCAATGGCTTGCACCTCGGATGCCGCGAAAAATTCCACAAGTTGGCGCGAGCGTTTTGCGCCGATGCCGGGCACGGTTTGCCATTGCCCGGCACTGCGTGAAGCCAGCGCCTGCCAGTCGCCAGTCAGTGGCAAATGCTTGCCAATGGGCACGCCAAGGGCGCGCAGCCACTGATCGAATGGGCGTGAGCGGGCTTCGTCGAAACTGCCCATCAGGTGTGCCGCAGTGAGCCTGCTGATACCGGGGGCCTGCTGCAGGCGCTCGGCATCGAGCTGCAGCCAGTCGGCCATGGACGTTACCAAGCCAGCTTCGACCAGCCGACGCCATGTGCCCGGCCCGGTGCGTGGCAAGGCCAGGCCCTGTTTACCGCCAAGCCAGGTGAGTCGGGCAATGAACTGCTCATCACAGCCCTCGCTGGCTTGCCAGCAGCTGTGGGCATGATGCTGGTCGGGTGCTGGTGCGGTTATCGGTTGGCGCTCTACAGCGCGGTGCACGACGTGTTCGAGCCGCGGAATGGTCAGCCCGGCAAGGCTGATGGCCACCTGATCGCCAGGGCGAATATCCAGGCGTTGCCAGCGCGCCAGCGACCCAAGGCTGACTTGGCTAATGCGCCGGTCATCGAGGGTAACGGGTTGCAGGTGAAGAACGGGCGTGACCCTGCCAGTGCGGCCGACCCGAAAGCGCACGTCGCGTACTTCGGCCAAGGCTTGTGCATAGGGGTACTTCCAGGCCGCGATCCAGTATGGCGCCTTGGCCTGCCAGCGCTCGGCAGGTGGCCGACTGCCCTGGCGCAGGATCACACCGTCGGTGGCGAAGGGCAGAGCAGAGCGATACCAGTGCTCGCGCCAGTGTGCTGCATCCTCCAGCGTGTCGATGGCGATGCTGTAAAGCTGGCTGTCCGGAAAACCCAGTCGTGCCAGCTGGGCGAGGCGTTCGGCCTGTTGCTCGGGGCCGTGCGGCCAGCCCCACACGAACAGGCCGATAGCGTTGCCTTGTGCGCCAGTCAGTTGCTTGCGTGCGAGCAGCCCTGCCACGGTACCCCGGGCGTTGGCGCTGCCTGCCTTGGCTTGCACATGTTCGTCCAGGCGCAGATACAGTTCACCTTGCAAGTGCAGGTCGACCGCCTCGGGCAACTGCCGTGTGACAGCGCCGAGCTGTGGGATGTGTCGGCTCCAGTCATGGCCGTGTACACCGTCCCCCCGGCTGGTCAGCTGTACCAATCGGCCCTGTTGGTAAGTGAGGGAAACGGCTACGCCGTCGACCTTGGGCTGTACCCACACGCCGGTCTTGCCGGCCATCCATCGCGCCACGGCCTGGCGGTCTGCCAGCTTGTCGACGCCGGTATGCGGCACAGGGTGGGGGACCGGGCCGCGAGCGCTGGCCAGGGGAGGGGCTGGTGCCAACCGCGAAGCACTGCTGCAGGTGGTTCAGGCGCTCGCGGCTCTGGTCGTACAGTTCGTCGGCCACCAGGGCTATGCCCTGGCGATGGTAGTGCTCGTCCCATCGGGCAAGCGTGGCGCGCAGTTGCGCAACTTCGGCCTTGACCTGTTGCGGGCTCCAGTGTGGGCATGAGGCAGCCCTGGCCAATGGGGTGTTCAGCACAAATAGCAGGGCGAACAACAACAGGTACGGCATGGCCTGGCATCCTTGCATGGCGGGGAAGCGCTTAGCGTAGGCGGGTGGCGGGGCGGGCGGTGCGTGCAGTTGTCAGGTGATATTTCGCTGGTGTTCGTCTCCAAGCCCGAGGCGGAGCAAAAAACGAGCGCGGCGCTCGATCTCACGGGCGATGGACATGCCGTGACAGGCACAAAAAAGCCCCTGCCGATCGCTCGGCAGGGGCTTTCGTCTGGCGCTGCAGGAAGCTCTTACAGGCCGGCAGCGTCACGCAGCGACTGGGCGCGGTCGGTGCGCTCCCAGGTGAAGGTGGTGAAGGTGTCGTCGCCGACAGTCTTCTGCTGCGGGGTGCGGCCGAAGTGGCCGTAGGCAGCGGTTTCCTGATACATCGGGTGCAGCAGGTCGAGCATGGTGGTGATGGCGTATGGACGCAGGTCGAAGCACTCACGCACCAGCTGGATGATCTTGTCGTCGGAGACCTTGCCGGTACCGAAGGTGTTGATCGAGATGGAGGTCGGCTGGGCCACGCCGATGGCGTACGACACCTGAATCTCGCAACGCTCGGCCAAACCGGCGGCGACGATGTTCTTGGCCACGTAGCGGCCGGCGTAGGCAGCGGAACGGTCGACCTTGGACGGGTCCTTGCCGGAGAACGCGCCACCCCCGTGACGGGCCATGCCACCGTAAGAGTCGACGATGATCTTGCGGCCAGTCAGGCCGCAGTCACCCACCGGGCCACCGATGATGAAGTTGCCGGTCGGGTTGATGTGGTACTGGGTGCCTTTGTGCAGCAGTTCGGCCGGCAGGGTGTGCTTGACGATCAGCTCCATCACGGCTTCTTGCAAGTCTTTCTGCGAAACCTCCGGATTGTGCTGGGTCGACAGCACCACGGCGTCGATACCGACCACTTTGCCGTTCTCGTAGCGGCAGGTGACCTGCGACTTGGCATCCGGGCGCAGCCATGGCAGCAGGCCGGACTTGCGCGCCTCGGCCTGGCGTTCTACCAGACGGTGCGAGAAGCAGATCGGTGCAGGCATCAGGACTTCGGTTTCGTTGCTGGCATAGCCGAACATCAGGCCCTGATCACCGGCGCCCTGGTCTTCTGGCTTGGAGCGGTCCACGCCCTGGGCGATGTCTACCGACTGTTTGCCGATGATGTTCATCACGGCGCAGGTGGCGCCGTCGAAGCCGACGTCGGAGCTGTTGTAGCCGATGTCGATGATGACTTTGCGCACCAGGTCTTCCAGGTCGACCCAGGCCGAAGTGGTGACTTCGCCGGCGATGATGGCGACACCGGTCTTGACCAGGGTTTCGCAGGCTACGCGGGCGTATTTGTCCTGAGCGATGATGGCATCAAGGACTGCGTCCGAAATCTGGTCGGCGATCTTGTCCGGATGCCCTTCGGACACGGACTCGGAGGTGAAAAGGGAGTATTCGCTCATCTCGAAGGTTCCTGAAATTTACCGATGGTGTATGTCGCCAGCCGTCCGCTGAAAATGGCGGACCTGGATCTGGAAACCGTTACGCAAGCCCACGTACAGGCTGTCCGCATGGGCCAGCCCGGCAGCGTTGGCCCAGCGCGCCAGGTCGTCCTGTTCGAAGCCCAGCCAGAGGTCGCCGCAGGCTTCGCGCGCCCACCCCTGGTCATGGCTGCACAGTTCGGTGACCAGCAGGCTGCCGCCTGCCTTCACCCGTTTGGCCAGCTGGCGCAAGGCCAGGGCCGGGTCGCTGAAATGGTGCAGCACCATGTTCAGCACAACGCAGTCGGCGGCCACATCCGTTGCACCCAGTGCATCGGCCAACTGCAGGTTCACGTTGTCGAGCCCTTCGCGCTGGCACACCTGGCGCGCAAGCTCGAGCATGGTAGGGCTGTTGTCCAGGGCGGTGACCTGGGCGAAGCGCCGGGCCAGGTCGGGCAGGAAGCCACCGTCGCCGGGGCCGACTTCCAGCGCGCTGGCGGCCGGGTCGAAATGCAGTTTGTCGAGCAGCGCCAGCAGGCTGTCGCGGTACTGCGGAAGGCCGGCGATCAGGTCCTGCTGGGCACGGAACTTCTCTTCCACGCGCAGGAAGAAGTCCTGGCTGGTGGCCGCCCGTCGCTGCTGGACATGGGCTATGCGCGCCTGCACATCGGGCGGCAGGGCCAGGTCGTCGACTTCTTCGAGCAGCGCCGCGTGCAGCCGGCCACCCAGGCGCAGGCCATCGGGCAGGGCACGGCGGTAGAAGATGGCGTTGCCTTCGCGGCGGGTTGCCACGAGGTCGGCCTGAGCCAGCACCTTGAGGTGATGGCTCATGCCCGACTGGCCGATGTCGAAGATCTGCGCCAGCTCCAGCACGCCGAACGAGTCGTTGGCCAGGGCGCGCAATACGTTCAGGCGCAGCGCATCGCCACTGGCTTTGCACAGGGCGGCCAATGTTTCGCGTTGTTCGGGGATCGATTGCGCACGCAGATTCATGGGGCGGCAGTCTAGACAGGCATCGATGCCCTAGCAAGGCCAATATCAAAAAGTTTTGATATTGGCGATGAGCTGCAAGCCGAAAGCCTCAAGTTACACGCTTTGGGGCACCCCGAGTCGCGCTCTGCTTCTTCAGTTGCGGCTTAAAGCTGGCGCCTGGCGCTTAAATGTTTGCCCCAAGCGCCCCCAGTGGGCGAAAATGGCCGCCTTTTTCGTGACACCACCTATTCAAGCCCCCTAGGAGATCAGCGATGCCCAGCCGTCGTGAACGTGCCAACGCCATTCGTGCCCTCAGCATGGATGCCGTGCAAAAGGCCAACAGCGGCCACCCAGGTGCCCCCATGGGCATGGCGGATATCGCCGAAGTGCTTTGGCGCGACTACCTGAAGCACAACCCGAGCAACCCGAGCTTCGCCGACCGTGACCGCTTCGTGCTGTCCAACGGCCACGGTTCGATGCTGATCTACTCGCTGCTGCACCTGACCGGCTACGACGTCACCATCGATGACATCAAAGGCTTCCGCCAACTGCACAGCCGCACCCCGGGCCACCCGGAATACGGCTACACCCCAGGCGTGGAAACCACCACCGGCCCGCTCGGCCAGGGTATCGCCAACGCCGTGGGCTTCGCTCTGGCCGAAAAAGTGCTGGCTGCCCAGTTCAACCGTGACGGCCACAATATCGTCGACCACAACACCTATGTGTTCCTCGGCGACGGCTGCATGATGGAAGGCATCTCCCATGAAGTCGCCTCGCTGGCCGGCACCCTGGGCCTGAACAAGCTGATCGCCTTCTACGATGACAATGGCATCTCCATCGACGGCGAAGTGCACGGCTGGTTCACCGACAACACCCCGGCGCGCTTCGAAGCCTACAACTGGCAGGTGATCCGCAACGTCGACGGCCACGATGCCGAAGAAATCAAGATGGCCATCGAGACCGCCCGCAAGAGCGATCGCCCGACCCTGATCTGCTGCAAGACCACCATCGGTTTCGGTTCGCCGAACAAGCAGGGCAAGGAAGACTGCCACGGTGCCCCGCTGGGCAACGACGAAATCGCCCTGACCCGCCAGGCCCTGAACTGGAACCACGGCCCGTTCGAAATCCCGGCCGACATCTACGCCGAGTGGGATGCCAAGGCCGCCGGTGCCAAGGTTGAAGCCGAGTGGAACCAGCGCTTCGAGGCCTACGCCAAGGCCTACCCGGAGCTGGCTGCCGAGTTCAAGCGCCGTGCCAGCGGCGAGCTGCCGGCCGACTTCAGCGAAAAGGCCCAGGCCTACATCAACGAAGTGGCTGCCAAAGGCGAAACCATCGCCAGCCGCAAGGCCAGCCAGAACGCCCTGAACGCCTTCGGCCCGCTGCTGCCCGAGTTCCTCGGCGGTTCGGCTGACCTGGCCGGCTCCAACCTGACCCTGTGGAAAGGTTGCAAGGGCGTCGAAGCCAATGACGCCAGCGGCAACTACGTGTTCTACGGTGTGCGCGAGTTCGGCATGACCGCCATCATGAACGGCGTTGCCCTGCACGGTGGCCTGGTGCCTTACGGCGCGACCTTCCTGATGTTCATGGAATACGCCCGCAACGCCGTGCGCATGTCGGCCCTGATGAAGCAGCGCGTGATCCACGTGTACACCCACGACTCCATCGGTCTGGGCGAAGACGGCCCGACGCACCAGCCGATCGAGCAGCTGACCAGCCTGCGCAGCACCCCGAACCTGGACACCTGGCGCCCGGCCGACGCGGTGGAATCCGCCGTGTCCTGGAAAAACGCCCTGGAGCGCAAGGACGGCCCATCGGCGCTGATCTTCTCGCGCCAGAACCTGCAGCACCAGGACCGCGATGCCCAGCAGATCGCCGACATCAGCCGCGGTGGTTATGTGCTCAAGGACTGCGCCGGCGAGCCTGAACTGATTCTGATCGCCACCGGTTCCGAAGTGGGCCTGGCTGTTCAGGCCTTCGACAAGCTGACCGAGCAAGGCCGCAAGGTGCGCGTGGTTTCCATGCCATGCACCAGCGTGTTCGATGCCCAGGACGCTGCCTACAAGCAATCCGTGCTGCCGCTGGAAGTCGGTGCGCGCATCGCCATCGAAGCTGCCCACGCCGACTTCTGGTACAAGTACGTCGGCCTGGAAGGTCGTATCATCGGCATGACCACCTACGGTGAGTCGGCGCCGGCTTCGGCATTGTTCGAAGAGTTTGGCTTCACCCTGGAGAACATCCTCGGTACTGCCGAAGAGCTGCTGGAAGACTGATTTAAAGATCTGCGGGCGGTGTCGCCTTCATTCGCGGGCAAGCCCGCTCCCACAGAGGTTGCATGAAACCCTGTGGGAGCGGGCTTGCCCGCGAATGCCACACCGCAAATTCCGCAGGCTGACGACAATTGAACTGTCTCGTGAGCCCCGAATGCCCCACCGTCCCTACAAAGTTGCACTCAACGGTTATGGCCGTATCGGCCGCTGTGTCCTGCGCGCGCTGTTCGAGCGGGGGGCAAAGGCCGGTTTCGAGATCGTTGCGCTGAACGATCTGGCCGATCAGGCCAGCCTCGAATACCTGACACGCTTCGACTCCACCCACGGGCGTTTTCCCGGCGAGGTCAAGGTCGACGGCGACTGTCTGCACATCAATGGCGACTGCGTGAAGGTAATGCGCAGTGCCACCCCCGAAGGCATCGACTGGGCTGCGCTGGGCATCGACCTGGTGCTGGAGTGTTCCGGTGCCTATAACACCCGTGCCGATGGCCAGCGTTTCCTCGAAGCCGGTGCGCCAAGGGTGCTGTTCTCGCAGCCCATGGCCAGCGAGGCCGACGTTGACGCCACGGTGGTCTACGGCATCAACCAGGCCTGCCTAACCGGTAGCGAGCGCCTGGTGTCCAACGCCTCGTGCACCACCAACTGCGGTGTGCCGCTGCTGCGTGTGCTGGACCAGGCGTTCGGCATCGAATACGTGCAGATCACCACCATCCACTCGGCGATGAACGACCAGCCGGTGATCGATGCCTATCACCACGAAGACCTGCGCCGCACGCGTTCGGCCTTCCAATCGGTGATCCCCGTGTCCACTGGCCTGGCGCGTGGCATCGAGCGCCTGCTTCCGGAACTTGCCGGGCGAATCCAGGCCAAAGCGGTACGTGTACCGACCGTCAACGTCTCGTGCCTGGACATCACCCTGCAGACCGCCCGCGACACCAGTGCGGCCGAAGTCAACCGAGTGCTGCGCGAGGCCGCGCTGGAAGGCCCGCTTAAAGGCTTGCTGGCCTACACCGAGCTGCCGCACGCCAGCTGTGATTTCAACCATGACCCGCATTCGGCGATCGTCGATGCCAGCCAGACGCGTGTTTCCGGGCCTCGCCTGGTAAACCTGCTGGCCTGGTTCGACAACGAATGGGGTTTTGCCAACCGTATGCTCGACGTTGCCGAACACTTTCTGCACGTCGTTCACCCAACCCGCAACAAACAGCCCTGAAGGACTGCATTCATGACCGTGTTGAAGATGACCGACCTCGACCTGCAAGGTAAGCGCGTACTGATCCGCGAAGACCTCAACGTGCCTGTGAAGGACGGTGTGGTAGCCAGCGACGCGCGTATCCTGGCAGCGCTGCCGACCATCAAGCTGGCCCTGGAGAAGGGCGCAGCGGTAATGGTCTGCTCGCACCTGGGCCGCCCGACCGAAGGCGAATTCTCTGCCGAGAACAGCCTCAAGCCGGTCGCCGATTACCTGAGCAAGGCCCTGGGCCGCGACGTGCCGCTGGTTGCCGACTACCTGGACGGTGTCGCGGTACAGGCCGGTGAACTGGTGCTGTTCGAGAACGTGCGCTTCAACAAAGGCGAGAAAAAGAACGCCGACGAGCTGGCGCAGAAGTACGCAGCCCTGTGCGACGTATTCGTCATGGACGCTTTCGGCACCGCACACCGCGCCGAAGGCTCGACCCATGGCGTCGCCAAGTTCGCCAAGGTGGCCGCTGCCGGCCCACTGCTGGCAGCCGAACTGGATGCCCTGGGCAAGGCCCTGAAGGCCCCGGCCAAACCAATGGCGGCCATCGTTGCCGGCTCCAAGGTTTCCACCAAACTGGACGTGCTGAACAGCCTGAGCAGTGTTTGCGACCAGCTGATCGTCGGCGGCGGTATTGCCAACACCTTCCTGGCCGCTGCTGGCCACCCGGTGGGCAAGTCGCTGTACGAGCCTGACCTGGTAGACACCGCCAAGGCCATCGCCGCCAAGGTCAGCGTACCGCTGCCAGTCGACGTGGTAGTTGCCAAGGAGTTCGCCGAGACCGCCGAAGCCACCGTCAAGGCCATCGCCGACGTAGCTGCCGACGACATGATCCTGGACATCGGCCCGCAAACCGCGGCCAACTTCGCCGAGCTGCTGAAATCGTCGAAAACCATTCTGTGGAACGGCCCGGTTGGCGTGTTCGAATTCGATCAGTTCGGCAACGGCACCAAGGTACTGGCCAAGGCCATCGCCGACAGCGCCGCGTTTTCCATCGCCGGTGGCGGTGACACCCTGGCAGCCATCGACAAATATGGCGTCAGCAAGGAAATCTCCTACATTTCTACCGGTGGTGGCGCCTTCCTCGAGTTCGTCGAGGGCAAGGTCCTGCCAGCTGTGGCAATCCTGGAAGAGCGGGCCAAGGCCTGATGACGTCGGCGCTTGGCAAAGGGAGTGGCCTGGTGGTCAAACAATTGCCTGTGATGATGCTGGCTGGTCTGTTGAGCGCTTGCGCGGGCAGCCCGGCCTCGGATACCGACTCGGCGCAGTCGCACAAGGGCGGTTGCTACCAGTCCGAATGGCAGGCCGAGACTGTGCCGGTCATCGGCAAGCGCGTGGGCCCGGAAGGCCTGGAAAAGTACGACGAAGACCACCAGCGCAAGGCGCCGGGTTGCCCTTGATCGGGTAATAGGCAACCTGAACGTTGATTTGTGGTCTTGAAGAAGGGGCCGCTGTGCGGCCCTTCGCGGGCTCGCCCGCTCCCACAGAGACCGTACTGTACCTGTGGGAGCGGGCGAGCCCGCGAAGGGCTGCACAGCAGCCCCAAATCGAGGAAACTGAATGAAAGCGCTTTTGGCCGTGACGGCCCTGGCGACACTGGCAGGATGCTCACTGCTGCAGCCGACGCAACCGGCCCCGGCAGACAACTGGACCCGTTGGGTCTGCGACACCCAGGCTGAGGTGCTTTGGCGCTTCGCCGATGCGCAACGTGACCAGGTTGACGTGCGCCTTGGCGGCGGCGACCAGGTCTATCGGCTCAAGGCTGAACCGGGTGCCTCGGGTGCGCTGTACAGCGATGGCATGCTGGCCTTCCACACCAAGGGCGAAGAAGGCCTGGTGTACTGGGTGGCAACCAACGATCTGATTGGGCGGGGCTGCAAGGCACCGTGACTGGCCGGGCCGCGAGGGTGGCCCACACTACTTGAACAGCAACCGCCCCTGCGGCAGGCTTGCACGAAACAAACGACGCTTGTCGGGAGAGAGATACACAATGGCACTCATTAGCATGCGCCAGATGCTGGACCACGCCGCCGAGTTCGGCTACGGCGTACCAGCTTTCAACGTCAACAACCTCGAGCAGATGCGCGCCATCATGGAAGCGGCCGACAAGACCGACTCCCCCGTGATCGTCCAGGCTTCGGCCGGTGCCCGCAAATACGCTGGTGCGCCTTTCCTGCGCCACCTGATCCTGGCTGCCATCGAAGAGTTCCCGCACATTCCGGTGTGCATGCACCAGGACCACGGTACCAGCCCTGACGTCTGCCAGCGCTCCATCCAGCTGGGCTTCAGCTCGGTCATGATGGACGGCTCGCTGGGTGAAGACGGCAAGACCCCGACCGACTACGAGTACAACGTCCGCGTTACCCAGCAGACCGTTGCCATGGCTCACGCCTGCGGCGTTTCGGTTGAAGGCGAGCTGGGCTGCCTGGGTTCGCTGGAAACCGGCATGGCCGGTGAAGAAGACGGGATCGGCGCCGAAGGCGTGCTGGATCACAGCCAGATGCTGACCGACCCGGAAGAAGCCGCCGACTTCGTCAAGAAGACCCAGGTCGACGCCCTGGCGATCGCCATTGGTACCAGCCACGGTGCCTACAAGTTCACCAAGCCACCAACCGGTGACGTGCTGGCCATCGATCGCATCAAGGAAATCCACAAGCGCATCCCCAACACCCACCTGGTGATGCACGGTTCGTCCTCGGTACCGCAAGAGTGGCTGGCGATCATCAACCAGTACGGCGGCGACATCAAAGAAACCTACGGTGTACCGGTCGAAGAAATCGTTGAAGGCATCAAGCACGGCGTGCGCAAGGTCAACATCGATACCGACCTGCGTCTGGCCTCTACCGGTGCCATGCGCCGCCTGATGGCGCAGAACCCGAGCGAGTTCGACCCGCGCAAGTTCTTCGGTGAAACCATCAAGGCCATGCGCGACGTGTGCATCGCGCGTTACGAAGCCTTCGGCACCGCCGGCAATGCCTCGAAGATCAAGCCGATCTCTCTGGAAGGTATGTACCAGCGCTACCTGAAAGGTGAACTGGCCGCCAAGGTCAACTGATCGACAGGTAACCCTGAAAAACCCGCAGCGATGCGGGTTTTTTTATGGGTGATGGAAACCTGTACATAATTCCGGCAGACCGACCGTTAGTCGGCTACCGTACAGTTTGACCATTGATAGCGTTCTGATTGCATTGCGTGTTGCAGCCTCAGGTCTAGAGTACTAATGGATCCAACCGTATTTTGAAGTCGGTCACATAACAGAGAAGCAGCATGGATGGCGCTCACCCTCAACAGCAGCAGCCACTGGATGGCAGCTCAGTTCTTCTGGTGGTAGACGACTACCCCGAGAACCTCATCAGCATGCGGGCCTTGCTGGCCCGGCAGGATTGGCAAGTATTGACGGCAAGCTCTGGGATAGAAGCCTTGAGCGCGTTGCTTGAGTACGAAGTCGACCTAGTGTTGATGGATGTACAGATGCCGGAAATGGACGGCTTTGAAGTCGCCCGGCTGATGCGCGGCAATCAGCGTACCCGACTGACCCCGATCATTTTCCTCACCGCCAACGAACAGTCCGAAGCGGCCGTGCTCAAAGGCTACGCCAGCGGCGCCGTGGACTACATGTTCAAACCGTTCGACCCACAAATCCTCAAGCCCAAGGTCCAGGCGCTGCTCGACCAGCAGCGCAACCGGCGCATGCTGCAGCAGCTGAGTCGCGAGCTGGAGACGGCCAGGGCCTTCAACGCGTCCATCCTGGAAAATGCCGCCGAAGGCATTCTGGTGGTTGATGCCCATGGCATCATCAGTTTTGCCAATCCGGCCATCTCCCGTTTGCTGGCGGCACCGGTGCAACACCTGCAGGGCACCCAATTGCTCGACGTTGTGCAACTGACCAGTACCAGCCTGTGGCGCGAGTCGGACTTCTACAAGGCCTACCAGGGGCGGCAGATCTACCGCGTACACGATGCCCAACTGCGTACCCAAGGCGGTGAGCTTGTGCCGGTGGCGCTGTCCTGTGCGCCGTTGCCGGCCGATCAACAGGCCATGGTGGTGACCGTGCTGGACATGTCGGCAGTGCGTAACTTGCACCAACAGCTGGAATACCAGGCCATTACTGACCCGCTCACCGGCCTGCTCAACCGCCGTGGTTTCTACCAGGCGGCTGAAGGTGCACTGTTGCGCAACGAGCGCTCGGACAAGGCGCAGGCGCTGATGTACATGGACCTGGATGGCTTCAAGCGCATCAACGACTCGCTCGGCCACGACGCGGGCGACCGGGTGTTGCGCTGGGTGGCCGAGCAGCTCAAGGACTGCCTGGGCAGTGAGGCCTTGCTGGCGCGTATGGGCGGTGATGAGTTCACTGCACTGTTTGACAGCTTGCCCTACCCGGAGCAGGCCGGGCGTTTTGCCGAACGGTTGCTCGAACGTGTTTCCATCAGCCATGAGGTAGACGGGCTCGATGTGTGCCTTGGGGTCAGCATCGGCATTGCCACCTACCCGGACTGTGGCGCCAATGTCGAAGGCCTGCTGCGTTCGGCCGATGCTGCGATGTACGCCGCCAAGCAAGCGGGGCGTCAGCAATACCGCTTCTACGACCAGGAACTCAACGGACGGGCGCGCTCGCGATTGATGCTCGAGGACAGCGTGCGCACGGCCATCGAGCAGCAGGACTTTACCTTGGTGTACCAGCCACAGGTCGCCTTCCACGATGGTCGCCTGCGTGGTTTCGAGGCCTTGCTGCGCTGGCAGCACCCCAGCGTTGGCGATGTGCCGCCGGGGCTGTTCATCCCGTTGCTGGAAGAAGCGCGTCTGATCAACCGCCTGGCCAGCTGGATCTACCGCCAGGGGGCCGCCCAGCGGCAGGCCTGGTACGACAGGTTTCCGCCGGACCTTGTGCTCGGCATCAGCCTGAGCCGCGCGCAGTTCGTCATGCCTGGCCTGGTCGAAGAACTGCAACGGGTCATCCAGCTTTACCAGCTTGTCCCGACGCAGTTGGAGGTGGAAGTGGCGGAAACGTCGCTGATGTATAACATCGACGCGGCCGTCAAACAGATACACCGCTTGCGTGAGCTGGGCGTGAGGGTGGCCCTGGATGACTTCGGTGCGGGTGACTGTTCGTTGCGCATGCTGCGCGACCTGCCTATCGACACACTCAAGCTCGACCGTCATCTGGTGGCACGTCTGCCCGATTCGGCGGTAGATGCTGCGTTGGTTCGCAGCGTGATCGGCCTGTGCGCCGACTACCGTATCACGGTGATCGCCGAGGGGGTGGAGACCCCGGCGCAGGCAGCCTGGCTCAAGGCCAATGGCTGCGAATACGTTCAGGGTTTCCTGGTGGCTTATCCGATGACCGCGACTGACGCTAGCGGCTTCCCGGCAATTTTCTCCTGGCCAGGGCCGTGATTGGCTAGAATCGGCATTCGTTACGCCGAATACAGCGCCATGACCGTACTACGTTACTTGCAAGCCTACCCCCCGCACCTGCAGGAGCAGGTGCGGCAGATGATCGACAGCGACCGCCTGGGTGAATACCTGCAGCGCCGTTACCCTGACCGCCATGACGTGCAAAACGACAAGGCGCTGTATGGCTATGCCCAGGATCTGCGCCAACAGTACCTGCGAAGTGCGCCAAACCTGGACAAGGTGCTGTTCGACAGCCGCCTCGATCTGACGCATCGGGCCCTGGGCTTGAACACGGCGGTGTCGCGGGTGCAGGGCGGCAAGCTCAAGGCGAAGAAGGAAATCCGCATTGCCTCGCTGTTCAAGGAGGCCGCGCCACAGTTCTTGCGCATGATTGTTGTGCACGAGTTGGCGCACCTGCGCGAGCGAGATCACAACAAGGCGTTCTACCAGCTCTGCCAGCACATGGAGCCGGACTATCATCAACTGGAATTCGACCTGCGCGTCTACCTGACCTACCGGGAGCTGCCGGGCAATCTCTAAGGAACATGCAGCATGGAAGTGAGCAAGACCAAGAGCAGCTTCTACCGCCGCCTGTACGTGGCCTGGCTGATCGATAGCCAGACCGCGACCAGCGTGCCCGCCCTGATGGAAGCCACCGGCATGCCTCGTCGCACAGCTCAGGACACTATCGCCGCGCTGGCCGACCTGGACATCGTCTGCGAGTTCGAACAGCAGGAAGGCGCACGCAACCACGCCGGGCATTATCGCATTCATGACTGGGGGGCGATCGACAAGCAGTGGATCATCCGTCACTTGCGGCAGATCCGCGAAGTGCTGGGTTACCCCTGATGTGCAAAGCCCGCACAGGGTGGGCTCATCCCTTGCGCATTCCAATGGACGCGATGCCGTTCTCCAAAGACTCCTCGCCCACCACCGCAAACCCATGGCGGGCATAAAACGCCTGTAAATGCGCCGGAGCCGACAGATAAACCGGCACCCCCGGCCAACAATGCTCCGCCGCTTCCAGCCCCTTGAGCAGCAAGCTTTCGTCGAGCTGCAAACCTCGCGCCTGCGGTGATGTCACCACTCGTCCGATCACCACATCCCCACCTTGTGACTGCGGATCCAGCAGGCGCAGGTAGGCCACCAGCTTGTCTTCCTGCCAGGCCATGAGGTGCAAGGTATCGCCAGTCAGGTCCTGACCATCGACTTCCTGGTAGGCGTGGCGCTGCTCCACCACGAGCACTTCAGTGCGTAGCTGCAAAATGGCATAGAGCTGCTCCTTGCCGAGATCGGTGTGGTGCTTGCAGAGCCAGTCGATTGACATGGGCACGAACTCCTTGGATGAGGCTCGATCATCGCATGCTGCACGTGCTTCGGCCAAAATAGAGGCTAAATGACACTATTGGCCGCTGCCCTCGGCAAGCGCTTTGTGTAATCTCACTGGCAGTGTTGCCCTCCATTGCGAAAGGACGTGAGCATGCGGCCACTGCTTTGTGTTCTGGGATTGCTGACAACGATGCTGGCAACACCTGCCCCGGGTCACGACAAGCTACGCCTGGTGGCCGACAACTGGCCACCGTTCACCGATGCCAAGATGCCGGGCGGCGGCCTTGCGACCAGCATCGTTACCACCGCACTGGCCCGTGCCGGCTACGCCAGCGGCTATGAAGAGGTGCCGTGGGCGCGGGCGTTGCTGGGGGTAGGTGAAGGGCGCTACGACGTGCTGATCAATGCCTGGTACAACGACTCGCGCGCCAATATCGGGCAATTCTCCAGCGCCTACCTGAGTAATCGTATTCGCCTGCTGCAACGTAAGGGGGAGGCGTTCAGCTACACGCGTCTGTCTGACCTTTATGCCTACAGCATTGCGGTAGTGCGTGATTACGCCTATTCACCGGAATTCGACGGGGATCCGCGTCTGAACAAAGTGCCGGTGCGCAACTTTTCTTCTGCGGTACGCATGTTGGCGGCAGGGCGGGTAAGCCTGGCGGTGGAAGACGATTACGTGGCCCGCTACAACCTGCAGCGCGAGCCGCAGGAAGTGCGTGACAGGGTGATGCTGGTGGATCCGCCGCTGGGGGAGAACACCCTGCATGTCCTGGTCAGCCTGAAGCACCCGGAGCACAAGCGGATCGTCGAGCGCTTCGAGCAGGCGATAGCGGCGATGAAGGCCGATGGCAGCTATGCCCGGCTGCTGCGTCAGTATGGCTTTTGAGCACAGGCAATAAAACGATCAGGCCGGGGCATTTTCCTTGATCAGGTGTGCCGCCAGGGTCCGCAATGGCCCCAGCTGCCGGCATATCAACGCCAACTGCGTCTGCACCAACCGCTGATGCTCATCCAGATCTTCCGGCATCTGCTCCAGGGCATTGGCCAGCGCCTCTTCGGCATCACTGTGAATCGCCACCGGCAGCCGTGCGGCCAGGCCGTTGGCAATCTCGTCCAGGCTGCTGGCCAGGCTTTGCCCGGCGCCTTCGATCAACTGCTCCTGCACCTCCGCCGGCAACGCCGTGTCGCGGTGCGCGCCTAACCCCGAGAGGTAACTGAGCAAAGTGTGCGACAGCACCAGGAAACGAAAGCCAACGTCGGCCTCCTTACGGAAATGCCCCGGCTCCATCAGCATGTTGGCCAAGGTGGTGGACAACGCCGCGTCAGCGTTGTGGGCATTGCGCCGGGCCAGGCGGTAGGCCAGGTCGTCGCGCTTGCCGTGGGCGTACTGCTGCATGATCTGGCGCAGGTACACGCTGGCGCAGGCCAGGGTATTGGCCAGCGCCTTGTTCAGCCGTCGGCCCTGCCAGTCAGGCAGGAACAGGAACACTGCAAGAATGGCAATTAGGCTGCCCACCAGCGTATCGAACAGGCGTGGCAGGAACAGGCCGTAGCCATCGCCGATCTGGTTGAAGCAGAACAGCACCATCAGGGTGATCGCGGCAGTGGCCAGGGTGTAGCGGGTGGTGCGGTTGACGAAGAACACCACCCCGGCAACCACGGCGAACAACGACTGGATGACCGGGTTGGGGAACAGGTCGAACAAGGCCCAGCCCACGGTCAGGCCAACGGCAGTGCCGAAGATTCGCTGCACCAGCTTGCGCCGCGTGGCCCCGTAGTTGGGCTGGCAGACGAACAGCGTGGTGAGGATGATCCAGTAGCCCTGGGTCGGGTGAATCAGGTGCACCATGCCATAGCCGATCGACAACGCCAGCGGCAGGCGCAAGGCATGGCGGAACAACAGCGAAGTCGGTGTGAGCTGAGTGCGCAGGCGCGTCCACACGTCCTTCAGCGAGTGTGGCGAGCGGTCGAGCAGGCTGCTGTCGCTGGCGTCGGCCAGGCTATCCGGGTTGCTGGCGGCACTGAGCAGGCGGTCCAGTGTTGCCAGGTTGGCGGCGAGTGCCCGCAGCGAGCGCAACAGGCTGCGCCAGGCCGGGTTGCTCTGGATGCGCAGGTGCTCGAGCGAAGCGTTGAGGTCCTCGAGGGCTTCTGGATAACCGCTGGCCAGTACGAACGGTTGGCGCAGGCGGATCGAGCGGGCCAGTTCCTGGCAGGATGAACCCTGCTTACGCAACAGGCGCTGGCAGCGGAACATGACGTCGCTGTGGAAAAACGCCTCGGTCAGTGCGTTGTAGGGGTAGTGCGAGGCACTGACACGCTCGTGGATGTCCTGAGCCAGGAAGTACAGCTTGAGGTAGCGGCTTACCTTCGAGTTTGGTTGGCTGTTGCCCACCCGGTGCAGGATGATCTCCTTGGCTGCATTCAGCGCGGCCACCACCTTGCCGTTCTGCTGGGCCAGTTCCAGGCGCCGTGCCTCGACGTCGAGCGTGCGGACCGGTTCAAACAGGCTGGCCTTGAGCTTGAGGTAGCTGCCCAGCTCGAAGAACAGTTTGGCCAGGCTCTGCTGTACCGGCTGGTTGGAAAACAGCGCCTGCCACAGCACCGACAACAACCCGTACCAGGCCGCACCTGCCACCAGCAGCAGCGGTTCATGCCAGAAGTCGGTGACCTGGCCGCCGCGCTGGTCCACCCCGATCATGGTGTAGACCGCAGTGATCAAGGTGGCCGAAGCGATGGCGCCGTAGCGCTCGCCCAGCGCCCCGAGCATGGTCAGGCCAAAGGCAGCCAGGGCCAGGGCAATGACGAAGATCCAGGGGTAGGGGAACAGCAACTCGACTGCCAGTGCAGCGATGGCGAAGCACACCAGGGTAACGGCCAGGGCGCTGAGGCGGCCCTGCCAGCTGTCGTCGGTTTCGGCCAGGGCGCTGGCGATGATGCCGAGGAACAGCGGAATCAGCAGGGCCATCTCGTTCTGGTACCAGCACAGGGCCAGGCTGCCGGTGAGGGCAATGGTGACCCGGATGCTGTAGCTGAACTTGTCTTGGCCCCACAGGCGACGCAGTGACTGACGGAACGAGCTCGATGACATGATGGCCTGCCAGGCGGTGATCAGAAGAATACCTTTCAGGGCCGGTTATCGGGGCCGCTTCGCGCCCCTTCGCGGGCACGCCCGCTCCCACACGTACGACACAGGCCCCTGTGGGAGCGGGCGCGCCCGCGAAGGGGCGCGCAGCGGCCCCAATAACGGCGCCAAGCACGGGCCAGCAAGAAGCGTTCCGTGCTGCTGAAAGGATTCTACTCTACACGAACTGCGCGGCGGCGTTCGCCGATGCCCAAGCCCACTGGAAGTTGAAACCGCCCAGGTGGCCGGTGACATCCAGCACTTCACCGATGAAGTACAAGCCGGGGCTTTTCAGCGATTCCATGGTCTTGGACGACACCTCGCGGGTATCCACGCCGCCCAGGGTCACTTCGGCGGTGCGGTAGCCTTCGGTGCCGGCTGGCACCACTTGCCAGTTCGCCAGCTTTTCGGCGATTTGCGCCAGTTCCGCCGGGGTGTACTGCTTCATTGGCTTCGACTCGAACCACTGCTCGGCCAGCAAGTTGGCCAGCTTGCGGGTGAACACCTCGCCCAGCACGGTCTTCAGTTCGGCGTTGGCGCGTTCGGCCTGCATCTGTTGCAGCCAGGAAAGCGCATCACGGTCGGGCAACAGGTTGATCTCGACCGTGTCACCGGCTTCCCAGAACGACGAGATCTGCAAGATTGCCGGGCCGCTCAGGCCGCGGTGCGTGAACAGCAGGTTTTCGCGGAAGCTGGTGCCATTGCAGCTGGCGGTGCAGTCCAGCGAGGTGCCGGACAACTCGGTGCACATCGCCTTGAGTTGGGGCTCGGTGATGGTGAATGGCACCAGCCCAGCGCGGGTTGGCAGCAGGGTGTGGCCGAACTGGCGGGCCACCTGGTAGCCGAAACCGGTGGCGCCCAGGGTCGGGATCGACAGGCCGCCGGTGGCGATGACCAGCGACTGGCAGGCGAACTGGCCGCCGCTGGTCTGCAGCAGGTAGCCGCTTTCGATCTTCTCGATCTGTTCGATGCTGGTGTGCATGCGGATCTCGGCACCGGCCTCGTCGCACTCGGCCAGCAGCATGTCGAGGATGTCGCTGGCCTTGTTGTCACAGAACAGCTGGCCGAGCTTCTTCTCGTGGTACGCCACGCCGTGCTTGCACACCAGCTCGATGAAGTCCCACTGGGTGTAGCGGGCCAGGGCCGACTTGCAGAAGTGCGCGTTGTGCGAAAGGAAGTTGGCCGGCTCGGTGTACAGGTTGGTGAAGTTGCAACGCCCGCCGCCGGACATGAGGATTTTCTTGCCTGGCTTGTTGGCGTGGTCGAGCAGCAGCACCCGGCGGCCGCGACGGGCGCTGAGCTGGGCGCACATCAGGCCGGCGGCGCCGGCGCCAAGGATGATCACGTCGGTGGAGTGCACGGTATGAACCTTCAGATTTGAAATGCTGAACCCTGTGGGAACGGGTTCACCCGCGAATGCGACGATGCATTTACTGCCGCGTTCGCGGGTAAACCCGCTCCTACAGGGGGCTTTGCCTGGCTTTAGATAATGCGGACTTTCAGGGCGCGACCCTTGATCTTGCCGCTGTTCAGCCGCTGCATGGCCTGCTTGGCCAGCGCCCGCTCCACGGCTACAAACGCCTGGAAGTCGAAGATGGCGATCTTGCCCACTTGCTTGCCCGGGATGCCGGCATCACCGGTCAGGGCCCCCAGGATGTCGCCAGGGCGCAGCTTGTCCTTGCGGCCAGCGGCAATGCACAGTGTGGTCATCACCGGCAGCAGGGGCTCGCCGCCCTTGTTTTTCAGGCTGTCCAGCTGGTCCCAGCGCAGCGGGCTCTTCTGCAGCGCTTCGATGGCCTGGGCGCGGTGGCCTTCGGCCGGTGCCACCAGGCTGACCGCAACGCCTTTCTCGCCGGCGCGGCCGGTACGGCCCACGCGGTGCACGTGGATTTCGGCATCACGCGCCAGCTCCACGTTGATGACCATGTCCAGGCCATCGATGTCCAGGCCGCGCGCGGCCACGTCGGTAGCGACCAGCACCGAGCTGCTGCGGTTGGCGAACATGGTCAGCACCTGGTCACGGTCGCGCTGCTCCAGGTCGCCGTGCAGGGCCTGGGCGACGATGCCCTTGGCGGTCAGGTGGGCGACCACGTCCTCGCATTGCTGCTTGGTGAAGCAGAACGCTACGCACGACTGCGGGCGGTAGTGGCCGAGCACGCGGGTGACGGCTTCCAGGCGTTGCTGCGGGTCAATCTCGATGAAACGCTGCTCGATCTGGTTGTCGGTGTGCAGGCTTTCGACCTTGACCTGCTGCGGGTTGCGCATGAAGTCGGCGGCCAGTTGCTTGATGCCGGCCGGGTAGGTGGCCGAGAACAGCAGGGTCTGGCGGCGCGACGGGGTCTTGCCGATGATGCTGGCGATGGCGTCGAAGAAGCCCATGTCGAGCATGCGGTCGGCTTCGTCCAGCACCAGGGTGTTCAACCCGTCCAGGACCAGGGTGCCTTTGTCCAGGTGCTGCTGGATGCGCCCTGGGGTGCCGACGATGATGTGCGCGCCGTGCTCCAGCGAAGCGATCTGTGGGCCCAGCGAAACGCCGCCGCACAGGGTCAGGATCTTGATGTTGTCCTCGGCACGGGCCAGGCGGCGCAGCTCCTTGGCCACCTGGTCGGCGAGTTCGCGGGTAGGGCAGAGCACCAACGCCTGGCAGCCGAAGTAGCGCGGGTTGATCGGGTTGAGCAGGCCGATGCCGAAGGCGGCAGTCTTGCCGCTACCGGTCTTGGCCTGGGCGATCAGGTCCTGGCCTTTGAGGATGACAGGCAGGCTCTGGGCCTGGATCGGCGTCATCGAGGCATAGCCGAGGGCCTCCAGGTTGGCCAGCATGGCAGTGGACAGCGGCAAGGTGGCAAAGGCGGTGGATTCGGTGGTCACGAGGCGGGCCTGCGGTGCGAAGCGAAAAATGCCGCATAGTCTACCAGCCTCGTGGCCATTCGCCCTACGACTCCATGTGTTGTTCCGGACGACGGGCACGCCTTCCGTCCGTCGGCGCCAGCTGCAGGAAGATCGCCGCTGCCAGCATGGCCATTACACCGATGGTGACGAAGGTCAGCTGGAACGCGCCCAGTGTGGTTTCCACGCCTTCGGCGCTGCCTGCCGCAGTAAAGCCGCCCAACAGTGCGCCGGCGCAGGCCACACCCAGGCTCAGCGACAGTTGCGCGACCACTGACAGCAGGCTGTTACCGCTGCTGGCGCTGGCGTCGTCGAGATCGATGAGCGTCACTGTGTTCATCGCAGTGAACTGCATGGAGTTCACTGCGCCCAGGAGGCCAAGCTGCACCAACAGCAGCCAATAAGGGGTCTGCTCGTCCACCAGGCCCAGGCTTGCCAGCAGGATGCCTAGCAGCAAGGTATTACCTGTGAGGATGATGCGATAGCCGAACCGTTCGATCAGCGGTCGGGCAATGGATTTGGCCAGCATGGCCGCCGCCGCCAGCGGGATCATGCTCATGCCGGCCTGGGCGGGTGAGTAGCCCAGCGCGACCTGCAGCAGCAACGGCACCAGGAACGGCAGCGCGCCGCTGCCCAGGCGGGCGAACAGGTTGCCGAGGATGCCGATGGCGAAAGTACGAACGCGGAACAGGCTTGGCGAGAACAGCGGCTCCGGGTCGCGCCCGGCGCGCAGCCAGTACGCGGCCAGGCAGGCCATGCCGGCGAACAGCAGCAACATTACCCGCAAGTGCGGCAGGTGCAGCTCGCCCAGGCCTTCCATGGCAATGGTGATCAGTACCATCGCTGCGCCGAACAGCAGGAAACCAGGGCCGTCGAAGGTGGTGCGCTCGGCGCCGCGCAAGTCCGGGATGAACTTCCATACGGCAATGCAGCCAAGCAGGCCGACTGGCAGGTTGAGCAGGAAGATCCAGTGCCAGCTGAGGATTTCCACCAGCCAGCCACCGACCGTTGGGCCCAGCAATGGCCCGAGCAGGCCGGGGATGGTGATGAAACTCATGATCCGCACCAGCTCGCTGCGTGGGTAGGCGCGCAGCACCACCAGCCGCCCGACCGGCAGCATCAGCGCACCGCCCAGTCCCTGCACCACGCGGGCGAAGATCAGGAAGCCAAGGCTGTTGGCTGCAGCGCACAGCAGCGAGCCAAAGCTGAACAGCAAGATGGCGCTGAAGAAGATGCGCTTGGTGCCGAATCGGTCGGCGATCCAGCCTGAGGCAGGGATCAGCAGGGCCACGGTGAGCATGTAGGCAATGATCACACCCTGCATGCGCAAGGGGTCTTCGGCCAACGAGCGGGCCATGGCCGGCAGGGCAGTGTTGAGGATGGTGCCGTCCAGGGACTGCATGAAGAAGGCGATAGCCACCACCCAAGGGATCCAGCGGGCGGTGACGGGGTCCAGCGGGGTGCGTTCGGGCATGACGTCCTCGTTTGTCAGTGCCGGCCCTTTCGCGGCTAAAGCCGCTCCTACAAGGGTTACGCGTTCCTTGTAGGAGCGGCTTTAGCCGCGAAAGGGCCGGCAAGTCCAGTCACAATGTCAGGGTCAGGCCTTTGACCAGTGCCCCGGGCAAATGACTCGACCCGGTACTGCGCTGTCCATAAGTACTGGTCGACAGGATCATCTCGCGCTCCTGGGTCAGGTCCTCCAGCTGGCTGCCCAGCAAGCTGTACAGGCTGTCATCGAAGCGCATGGTACTCACCGGCCCCTGGATCTGTCCGTCTTCTACCCAGAAAGTGGCGAAGCGGGTCAGCCCGGTCATGCGCGCCGCTGGCAGGTCCGAGTAGTTCAGGTACCACAGGTTGCTGATGTACAACCCGGTGCCAAGCCGCTGCAGGATTTGCTCGGTGGGCAAACTACCCGGCGCCAGGCTGAGCGCGCAAGGCGACTCGTAGCTGTCGGCGCCATTGGCCAGCAGCCCGAATTCGGCCGCACTGCGCGCACTGATCAGCCGTTGCAACGCCTCTCCTCGCTGAATCAATGGCACATCCAGGCGCGGCGAGCCTTCATCGGAAAACGCCGGGCTCAACGAGCCACTGACCTGCTCGGTAAAGCTCACCAGCGGGCTAAGCCGCGCATCGCCGTTGTACAGGCGCTGCAAGGCACTGTTGCCAGTCGCCAGGGCCTGCGCGGAAAAACCGCCCCAGCACAACATGCCGGCGATCTCGTCCATCGCTGCCGGCGCCAGGAAAGCGCGGTAGCTGCCTGGCTTGAGGGTCACCGCCGGGCGCCCAAGAAAGCCCAACTGCTCCCGCGCCTGGCGCAGGCGTGCGCTGAAGTCGTCGGCGTTCCACAGCTGGCCGGCATAGTTGGCTTTCACCGCTTCGCCGTTTGGGTGGAACACGCTCCAATCGAAGTTGAAGCTGTTGGCCTGGTGCCAGCCGAACGCGCCGTACGAGCTGGCGAAGCCCCGGCAGACCGGGCCAGCGGCGTATATACCGACCAGGTCCAGGTCACCGGCATCACGCTCCAGCAGTGCCAGCACTTCGTTCAGGTCTGGCAGCGCCTGCGCTTGCTGGCTATGGCTGTGCCAGGGGCTCTCGTCCAGGCGCAGGTAAGGGTCGACGGCGAGTAGCGGCAGTGTCTGGCGCAGCTGCTCCAGGGCATCCGCCAGGCGTTGGCGGTCCAACTGCGCATCGCCACTCAAGGTCACTTGCTGTTCAGCCTGGCGGCCATCGTGGATCAGCCGCAATTGCACAGTGGCCTGGTTCACTTCGCCGGCCTGGCGCACCTTGGCATGGTTGAAACGCACGAACTGCGATTGCTCGGCACTGTAACCGAGGGTGAACTGCTCGCCCGCCTGAAGGGCGGTGCGCACCTCCCCGACCAGGGTTTCGAAAGCCTGTTTCATCACGCGTCTCCTCCGAATACATCGATCTGGCGGAACACACAGGCCGGCGAGGCGTGGCCGACCCGCACCACCTGATTGGGTTCGCCCTTGCCACAGTTGGGCGTGCCCAGCACCTGGAAGGTACTGTGGTCGCCAACCGCCGACAGGTTGCGCCAGAACTGCGCGGAGATGCCGCGGTAGTTGGGGTTCTTGACGATGCCCTTGAGCTCGCCATTTTCAATCAACTGGCCCCATTCGCAGCCGAACTGGAACTTGTTGCGTGCATCGTCGATGGACCAGGAACGGTTGGTACGCATCAGGATGCCGTGCTCGATGCCTCCGATCAGTTGCTCGAAAGACTGGTCGCCCGGCTCGATGTTGAGGTTGGCCATGCGGTCGATCGGCGCGCGGTTCCAGCCGCAGGCACGGCTGTTGGCCACGCCGTCCAGGCCAGAACGGAACTGCGACAGCGCGCCACCCAATGGGCGCAGCAGCAGGCCGTCGCGTATCAGGAACGCTTTGCTGGCCGGGGTGCCATCGTCGTCATGACTGTAGCTGGCCAGCTCTTCGCCAATGGTCGGGTCGAAGGTCACGTTCAGCAGGCTGGAGCCGTACTGCAGGTGGCCGAAGTCGCTGGTTTTGACGAAGCTGGTGCCGGCGTAGTTGCGCTCGTCGCCGAGAATACGGTCCATCTCCAGCGGGTGGCCGACGGATTCGTGAATCTGCAGCATCATCTGGTCCGGCATCAACAGCAGGTCGCGCGGGCCACTGGGGGTGTTCGGTGCCAGCAGCAGTTGCAGTGCTTCGTCGGCCACCCGGCTGGCCGCGCCGACCAGGCCGCAGCGCTCGATGATCTCGAAACCACCCTGTTGGCCGAAGTTGTCGCGGCCCAGGCTGCGGCTTTGGCTGTCCTGGCCGTCGCTGGCGGTCACCCCCAGGCCCGGGAACAGGAAGCGCTGGGCATGGCGCAGTTCGGCGCCGGCCGAGTTCAGGTAGGTTTGTTCGACCAGGCTCAGCCCCAGGCTGGCCTGCCAGTCCACCAAGCGGCTGTCCTTGGGCACGCTGGCCGATTCGGCGGCGAGCAGGCCAAGGCAGTCGGCGAGGCTGGGCACGGGTTGGTCGAAGTTGGGCGAAACATGGTCGTGGCGTGCGCTGGTCACGGCTTGTTCGCGCAGGTCCAGCAGGCTGTGCCGGGCGATCTGCCGCGCCAGCGCCTCGGCTTGCTCAAGGGCGCGCTGCAGGCCAGCCTGGGACAGGTCGGCGGTGGCAGCGTAGGCCTCCACGCCATTTACCCGCACGGTGAGCATGGCGCCCTCATCCTGGCTGAAGAAGGGTGGTTCGGCGACGTTGCGGCGAACCGAAAGCGCCTGGTGCGACTGTTTCACATGGCGCAGGGAAAACAACTCGGCCGTACTGCGCAGCGCAGCAAAGCGCTGGCGCAGCAGGGCGCTGGAATCGAACATGCGGATGCCTCCGTGTACACGGTGGCTCCCCCTAGAACCACCCGTCTTGCATGCCGAGGCAGGTATCGTCGTGTGCCTCGAGCAATGCCAGCTCATTATGGCAGCCCGGTACTTCCCAGGTCAGGAAATAACGCGCAGCTTGCAGCTTGCCGAGGTAGAAGTCGCGATCAGCAGCCGTTCCCTTGAGCATGCCAAGCTCTGCGTGAACCGCCTGTTCCAGCCAGCGCCAGCCGATCACGCAGTGGCCGAAGGCCTTGAGGTACAAGGCAGAGTTGGCCAGGGCACCAGCGACTTTGCCTTGGGCCAGATCGCCGAGCAGGGCCAGGGTTACGCCTTGCAGGCGGTTGGCCAGTTGCTCCAACGGCTGACGCAGTGGGTCAAGGTTCGGGTGATGGCTGGCGCGCTCGCAGGTGGCGGCGATCAGGCGGATCAATTGCTTGAGGCCGGCACCATTGTGCTGTGCCAGCTTGCGGCCGAGCAGATCGAGCGACTGGATACCCTCCGTGCCTTCGTGGATCGGGTTCAGGCGATTGTCACGGTAGTACTGCTCCACCGGGTATTCGCGGGTGTAGCCGTGGCCGCCAAGAATCTGGATCGCCAGTTCGTTGGCTTTGAGGCAGAACGCCGAGGGCCAGGATTTGACGATCGGGGTCAGCAGGTCGAGCAGGTCCTGCGCCGGTTTGCGGGCGTTTTCGTCAGGGGCCGTATGGGTGTCGTCGAACAGGCGCGCGGCGTACAGGCCCAGATCAAAGGCGCCTTCTACGTAGGCCTTCTGCGCCAGGAGCATGCGTTTCACATCCGTGTGCTCGATGATCGGTACCGCCGGGCTGTGTGGGTCCTTGTTGTCCGGCAGCCGGCCCTGCGGCCGCTGGCGAGCGTATTCCAGGGAGTAAAGGTAGCCGGCGTAACCCAGCATCACCGCGCCCATGCCTACGCCTATCCGCGCCTCGTTCATCATCTGGAACATGCAGGCCAGGCCCTGGTGCGGCTGGCCGACCAGATAGCCGACGCACTGGCCATTGTCGCCGAAGTTCAGCGCGGTCGAGGTGGTGCCGCGCCAGCCCATCTTGTGGAACAGCCCAGCCAGCAGCACATCGTTGCGCGGGCCGCGGCTGCCGTCCGGGTTTACGTGGTACTTGGGCACGATGAACAGCGAGATGCCCTTGACCCCGGGCGGGGCGTCCGGAAGCTTGGCCAGCACCATGTGCACGATGTTTTCCGACAGTTCGTGGTCGCCGCCGGAAATGAAGATCTTGTTGCCTTTGAGCCGGTAGCTGCCGTCGCCTGCTGGTTCGGCGCGGGTACGGATGTCGGCCAGCGACGAGCCGGCGTGGGGTTCGGTCAGCGCCATGGTGCCGAAGTAGCGGCCGTCGATCATCGGTTGCAGGAACAGGCGCTTCTGTTCATCGGAGCCGAAGCTCTCGATCAGGTTGGCCGCGCCCATGGTCAGGAACGGGTAGGCCGTGGTGCCGGCGTTGGCGGCCTGGAAGTGGGCGAAGCAGGCTTGCGAGACCAGGCTGGGCAGTTGCATGCCGCCGACCTCGAAGTCCCGGTTGGCGTTGAGGAAGCCGGCTTCGAGGAAGGCATCGACGGCGGGCTTCACTTCGGGGATCAGCTCGGCGCGGCCGTCCACGTAGCGTGGTTCGTTTTCGTCGGCCTTGCGGTTGTGCGGGGCGAAATACTTTTCGGCGATGGTGCGGGCGGTGGTCAGTGCCGCATCGAAGGTTTCACGGCTGTGCTCGGCGAAGCGCGGGCGCTGGGTCAGGGCTTCGGCGTCAAGGACTTCGTAGAGCTCGAAGGCGAGGTTGCGGGGGCTGAGCAAGGTCTCGGGCATGGTGGCGGTCCTGAGGCGGGATGCTGCGAGTGTAGGAGCGTGGTGAGACTGGGGACAGGTTAATAGGTTTGCGTGATATGGGTTGAGAACGCCGGGAAGCCTGCCGG
Organism: Pseudomonas sp. 10(2024); assembly: GCF_045164175.1. Taxonomy (NCBI): domain Bacteria; kingdom Pseudomonadati; phylum Pseudomonadota; class Gammaproteobacteria; order Pseudomonadales; family Pseudomonadaceae; genus Pseudomonas; species Pseudomonas sp. 10(2024). The sequence continues at coordinate 5,379,823 of NZ_CP174006.1, read as the reverse complement.
TTATTGGTGAAACCAACGCAAGGTCAGGTCGTGTAATGCCTGCTCGGGACAATATAGAGACGTTTCCCACAATCCCGATCGGAAATGGACTGCTGCGGATCGAATGTCAGTTGGCCTTGAATGTGCGTTTTGGTGTTCACAAGGAAACGTTTCAGATGAGTGATGCCCACCCCGCTGACTTGGCTGAGGCCGACGGCAACCAGGTTCCCTTCTTCGTAGTCTCACCCATGAAATTTGGTGTAATGACTTTCTTTACCTTGGGCTTCTACTGGGTTTATTGCTTCTATCAAAGTTGGAGTCTGCATAGAGAGAAAACGGGAGAGCGCGTAAGTCCGCTCTGGCGAAGCGCTTTTGCAGTGTTCTTCATCTATCCATTATTGAGAAGGGCAAATGACCATATTCGCGACTCAGGTAAAACCTATCCGTGGTCCATCCTGGGGCTCACGCTGGGCTATTACGGTTTTTGCGTTGTCTGGGTGGCTGCCGGCGTCGTGTTGGAAGGCCAGCTGTGGCCGGCCTATTTTGCGGGCTTAGCCGTTCAGGCAGCTTGGCTGATCATTCTGGTGTTCATGCAGAAGGGCATCAATTTCAGTGCGGGTGACAAAGAAGGGAAGGCCAACAGCCGGTTCACGCTGGCAAATTGGCTTTGGATGCTGTTGGGTATTGGGCTTATGGCAGCACAGCTGTCTGCTTTGATTGCGCTTTCACCAATGGTTTGAGCAACTTTTGGCCGGAGCTCTGTCTGAGGGGAGCTCCGTAGGAGCGGGTTTACCCGCGAAAGGACCGGCCCAGGCAGCCGAGAATTTCCAGGGGATAAACGGTAACAACAGAAGACACCCAAGTCACCGTTGGCATGGCTCACGTTCTGGTGAGCACCTGTTAGTCCAGCCCCTGCTTCAGGACATTCACGCATAAAAAAGGAGAGCCGAGGCTCTCCTTCTTCTTCAACAACCCTCAGCCATTAGCCAATGGTCATCAGGCTGGCGTTACCACCCGCCGCTGCAGTGTTCACGCTCACCGCGCGCTCGATGACCAGGCGCTCCAGCGCAATCTGGTGATCCCCGCTGGACAGCCCGTGCACCCCAACGATCGCCCCGGCACGCTTGGCCACCTGCTGGCATACGCCGCGCAGCTGGTCCGAGTCGCCATGGTGGATCACGGCGTCGAACGCCACTTCATCCTTGTTCCAGTCCGCGACCAGCTTCACCTTGGCCTGCAGCTCACGCGGCAGGCGGGCGCGCAGGGCCTTGCCCGGCTCACCGTCAACCCACACCGCCGAGCTGCCAACGGCCAGTACCGCGGCGAACTGCGCCAGCAGGTCGGTTTCGTTGTCTGCCAGGCACAGCACGTGCTCACGCGGCAGAATGGTGTAGCTGTTGCGCTCGCCGGTCGGGCCTGGCAGCAGGCGAGCGATGCCGCTCTGCGACTGGCTGGCGAACTGGCTGCACAGCGCGGCCAGGTCGGCCAGCTGGTTGCTCTCGGCCCAGGCCTTCAGGCCGTGCAGCGGCTTGATCAGCTGTTCGTGCAGGGTGCGGTCCGGCTTGCCTTCGCCGTCCTGCTGCTGGAAGTGGCGGCCAATGGCATCGGCCGGGCGGGTCGACAGCAGGCGGTAGAGGTACAGCGGGCCGCCGGCTTTCGGGCCGGTGCCAGACAGGCCTTCACCACCGAACGGCTGCACGCCCACCACTGCACCCACAATGTTGCGGTTGACGTACATGTTGCCGGCGTTGGCGGTTTCCACCACTTTGGCGATGGTCTCGTCGATACGGGTGTGCACGCCGAGGGTCAGGCCGTAGCCGGAGTTGTTGATCTGCTCGATCAGCTGGTCCAGATTGCGGCGGTTGTAGCGCACCACGTGCAGTACGGGGCCGAAGATTTCGCGCTTCAGCTCGTCGAAGCTGTCCAGCTCGATCAGGGTTGGCATGACGAAGGTGCCGCGCTTGATCTCGGCAGCATCGGCAATGGCGACCTGATAGACCGGGCGGCCTTTCTCGCGCATGCCCTGGATGTGCTTCTCGATGCCGGCCTTGGCTTCGGCATCGATCACCGGGCCGATGTCCACGGCCAGGCGGTCCGGGCAGCCCAGGCGGCTTTCAGCCATGGCGCCCTTGAGCATTTCGATCACGCGGTCGGCAGAGTCTTCCTGCAGGCACAGCACGCGCAGGGCCGAGCAACGCTGGCCGGCACTGTCGAAGGCCGAGGACACCACGTCGATCACGACCTGTTCGGTCAGTGCCGAGGAGTCGACGATCATCGCGTTCTGGCCGCCGGTTTCGGCGATCAGCGGGATCGGGCGGCCCTGGTTGTCCAGGCGGCCAGCGACGTTGCGCTGCAGCAGGCGGGCCACTTCAGTGGAGCCGGTGAACATCACGCCTTTGACGCGCTCGTCTCCGACCAGGCCGGCACCGACGGTTTCACCGCGGCCCGGCAGCAGCTGCAGCACGCCTTCTGGGATGCCCGCTTCCAGCAGCAGGCGCACGGCCTGGGCGGCGATCAGCGGGGTTTGCTCGGCAGGCTTGGCCAGTACCGGGTTGCCGGCAGCCAGGGCTGCGGCCACCTGGCCGGTGAAGATCGCCAGCGGGAAGTTCCACGGGCTGATGCACACCACCGGGCCCAGCGGGCGGTGGGCGTCGTTGCTGAAGTCGTTACGTGCCTGCACCGCGTAGTAGCGCAGGAAGTCCACGGCTTCACGCACTTCGGCGATGGCGTTGGCGAAGGTCTTGCCGGCCTCGCGGATGAGCAGGCCCATCAGCGGCTGGATCTCGGCCTCCATCAGGTCGGCGGTACGCTCCAGAATGGCAGCACGCTCAGCTGGCGGGGTGGCCTGCCAGATCGGCGCGGCGTTCAGTGCGCACTGGATGGCGTTGTCCACGTCGGCAACGGTGGCCTCCTGCACATGGCCGACTACGTCGCGGTGGTCTGCCGGGTTCAGTACCGGTGCGGCAGCGCTCTCGCTGGCGGCGCAGGCCAGCAGCGGGGCAGCCTTCCAGTCATTGTGAGCGGTGGCCAGCATGGCGCAGGACAGCGATGCCAGGCGGTGTTCGTTGGCCATGTCGATGCCGGCCGAGTTGGCCCGTTCAGTGCCATACAGATCGCGCGGCAGGGGAATGCGTGGGTGCGGCAGGCCGATACTGCCTTCCTGGGTACCCATGCGCTCGATGCTGGCCACCGGGTCGGCGACCAGTTCCTGGATGGAAATCGAGTGGTCGGCGATGCGGTTGACGAACGAGGTGTTGGCGCCGTTTTCCAGCAGACGGCGCACCAGGTAGGCCAGCAGCGTTTCATGGGTGCCGACCGGTGCATACACGCGGCACGGGCGGTTCAGCTTGCCATCGGCAATCTTGCCGACCACTTGCTCGTACAGCGGCTCGCCCATGCCGTGCAGGCACTGGAACTCGTACTGGCCCGGGTAATAGTTCTGCCCGGCAATGTGGTAGATGGCCGACAGGGTGTGGGCGTTGTGGGTGGCGAACTGCGGGTAGATGGCTTCTGGCACGGCCAGCAGCTTGCGGGCGCAGGCGACGTAGGACACGTCGGTGTACACCTTGCGGGTATAGACCGGGTAGCCTTCCAGGCCTTCGACCTGGGCACGCTTGATCTCGCTGTCCCAGTAGGCGCCTTTTACCAGGCGGATCATCAGGCGGTGGCGGCTGCGCTTGGCCAGATCGATGACGTAGTCGATCACGTACGGGCAGCGCTTCTGGTAGGCCTGGATAACGAAGCCGATGCCGTTCCAGCCAGCCAGGGATGGCTCGAAGCACAGGCGTTCGAGCAGGTCCAGCGAAAGCTCCAGGCGGTCGGCTTCCTCGGCGTCGATGTTAAGGCCGATGTCGTACTGCTTGGCCAGCAGGGTCAGCGACAGCAGGCGCGGGTACAGCTCTTCCATCACGCGCTCGTACTGGGCCCGGCTGTAGCGCGGGTGCAGTGCCGACAGCTTGATCGAGATGCCTGGGCCTTCATAGATGCCACGGCCATGCGAGGCCTTGCCGATCGAGTGGATGGCCTGCTCGTAGGACGCCAGGTACTTCTGCGCGTCGTGTTCGGTCAGTGCGGCTTCGCCGAGCATGTCGTAGGAGTAGCGGAAGCCTTTGGACTCGAAACGGCTGGCATTGGCCAGTGCTTCGGCAATGGTCTCGCCGGTGACGAACTGCTCACCCATCAGGCGCATGGCCATGTCGACGCCCTTGCGGATCATCGGTTCGCCGCTCTTGCCGATGATGCGGGTGAGCGAGGAGGTGAGGCCGGTTTCGTTATGGGTGCTGACCAGCTTGCCGGTCAGCAGCAGCCCCCAGGTGGCGGCGTTGACGAACAGCGACGGGCTGTTGCCCAGGTGCGGCTGCCAGTTGCCGGTGCTGATCTTGTCGCGGATCAGCGCATCGCGGGTGCCTTTGTCGGGGATACGCAGCAGGGCTTCGGCCAGGCACATCAGCGCCACGCCTTCCTGAGACGACAGCGAGAATTCCTGCAGCAGACCCTGAACGACACCGGCACGGCCGCCGGCGCTTTTCTGATTGCGCAGTTTTTCGGCAATGCTTGCGGCCAGCTTGTTGGTGGCGTCGGCCAGCGGCGCGCTCAGGCGCGCCTGCTCCAGCAGCATCGGCACCACTTCCTGCTCGGGGCGGCGGTAGGCGGCGGTGATCGCCGAGCGCAGTACCGACTGCGGCAAGATGCTCTCGGCAAATTCGAGGAAGCACTGGTGGCTGTGGTCGGCCTGGACTTCACCGGCATCGTCGGCCGGGTTGCTGGCATGACCGTTGAGTTCGGTCAGGGTGGCACCACCCTCGAGCTTCTCCAGGTAATTGAAGATCGCTTGCTTGATCAACCAGTGAGGCGTGCGGTCGATGGACTGCGCAGCTGCTTTGAGTCGCTCACGGGTCGGGTCGTCGAGTTTGACCCCAAGGGTGGTAGTCGCCATTTCTTATCCTCGTTATTGCCACGGTTGTGGCCTAAGCTGGCATCAAGAGTAGCTGTAGGACAATTCGGGTGCAACTAGGTGCAACCTGAATTTTTTGTGTAGAAGGTGCAACTCGTCCGATAGCCATTCCCATACCCTGAAAAGGGGCGTTTTGGGTGTGTTTTATTCTGAAAAACCGGTTTTTTACTCCCGAAAGGAGCAAAAAATGGGCTTTGTCGGAAAATGCACTGGCAGGTGCAACTTGCAAAAGAAAAATGGTTGCACCTTCTTTGCGTTGTTGCATAGCATTCGCCGCCTGGGTGCAACCGCCATCGCTGTGGTTGCGCATGATAAAAACAAACGCCAGGGCACACGCATGGGCAATCCACTAACGATCACCTTCGTGATCTACATCGCAGCAATGGTGCTGATCGGCTTCGCCGCCTATCGCGCTACCAAAAACCTTTCCGATTACATTCTGGGCGGTCGCAGCTTGGGTAGCGTGGTCACCGCGCTGTCTGCCGGTGCCTCCGACATGAGTGGCTGGCTGCTGATGGGCCTGCCTGGTGCCATCTACTTTGCGGGCCTGTCTGAGGTCTGGATCGCCATCGGTCTGACGGTCGGTGCCTACCTGAACTGGCTGTTCGTGGCCGGACGGCTGCGCGTGCAGACCGAGCACAACGGTGACGCGCTGACCCTGCCGGACTATTTCTCCAGCCGTTTCGAAGACAAGAGCGGCCTGCTGCGCATCATTTCCGCCATCGTCATCCTGGTGTTCTTCACCATCTACTGTGCCTCCGGCATCGTGGCCGGTGCCCGTCTGTTCGAGAGCACCTTCGGCATGTCGTACGAAACCGCGCTGTGGGCTGGTGCAGCGGCGACCATCGCCTACACATTCATCGGTGGTTTCCTGGCTGTGAGCTGGACCGATACCGTGCAGGCCACACTGATGATCTTCGCGCTCATCCTCACCCCGGTGTTCGTGCTGATCGCCACCGGTGGCTTCGATCAGACCTTCGCCGCTATCGAGGCGGTGAACCCGGCGAGCTTCGACATGCTCAAGGGTGCCACCTTCATCGGCATCATCTCGCTGATGGGCTGGGGTCTGGGTTACTTCGGCCAGCCGCATATCCTGGCGCGCTTCATGGCCGCTGATTCGGTGAAGTCGATCGCCAAGGCGCGCCGCATTTCCATGACCTGGATGATCCTGTGCCTGGCGGGTACCTGTGCCGTTGGCTTCTTCGGCATTGCCTACTTCTCGGCCCATCCTGAGCTGGCAGGCCCGGTTAGCGAGAACCACGAACGTGTGTTCATCGAGCTGGCCAAGATCCTGTTCAACCCATGGATTGCGGGTGTCCTGCTGTCGGCCATCCTGGCCGCAGTCATGAGTACCCTGAGCTGCCAGCTGCTGGTGTGCTCCAGTGCCCTGACCGAAGACTTCTACAAAGCCTTCCTGCGCAAGAATGCTTCGCAGGTCGAACTGGTGTGGGTTGGCCGTCTGATGGTGCTGGCCGTGGCCCTGATCGCCATCGCCATGGCCTCCAACCCGGAAAACCGCGTGCTGGGCCTGGTGGCCTATGCCTGGGCTGGCTTCGGTGCCGCCTTCGGCCCGGTGGTGCTGATTTCGGTGCTGTGGAAAGGCATGACCCGTAACGGTGCGCTGGCCGGTATCGTGGTGGGTGCGCTGACGGTGATCCTGTGGAAGAACTTCGACACCCTCGGGTTGTACGAAATCATCCCGGGCTTCCTGTTCGCCAGCATCGCCATTGTTCTGGTGAGCAAGCTGGGCAGCCCTTCGCAGGCGATGGTCAAGCGCTTCGAAGCTGCTGATGCGGCGTATCACGCCGACAAGTAACACCCGTTGAATTGACGGCGCCTGCTTTGCGGGTGCCGCCAATCAGCAGCCAGGCCTGACTCCGCCTGCAAGGCAAGGTAAACTTGCCGCCTTCGCAGGAGTTGCCATGAACTATCGTCACGCCTTCCACGCCGGCAACCACGCCGACGTCCTCAAACACATCGTGCTGACCCGCCTCATCGCCCTGATGTCGCGCAAGGAGCAGCCGTTCGCCTATATCGATACCCACGCAGGGCTCGGCCTGTACGATCTGCAGGGCGATCAGGCAAGCCGTACCGGCGAGTACCTGGAAGGCGTAGCCCGCCTGTGGAATCGCGATGACCTGCCGGCCATGGCCGACGACTACCTGCGCATCATCAAGCGCCTGAATGCCGATGGCGAGCTGCGCTACTACCCAGGGTCGCCCGAACTGGCCCGTCGCCTGATGCGCCAGCAGGACCGCGCCCTGCTCAACGAGAAGCACCCCGAAGACGGGCCGCTCCTCAAAGAAAACATGAAAAAAGACCCGCGCGTGACCGTGCACCTGGGTGAGGGCTGGCATGTGCCGCGGGCCTTGCTGCCGGTGCAGGAAAAGCGCGCGATCATGCTGATCGACCCGCCGTTCGAGCAGGCCGATGAGCTCAAGCGCTGCACCACGGCCATGAAAGAGGCGATCGGCCGCATGCGCCAGACCGTTGCGGCCATCTGGTACCCGATCAAGGACCAGCGCTCGCTGACCCGCTACTACCAGGACCTGACAAGCACCGGCGCGCCAAAGCTGCTGCGGGTCGAGCTGTATGTGCATCACCAGGACAGCCCGCAGGGCCTGAATGGTTCGGGCCTGGCCATCGCCAACCCACCATGGGGGCTGGAGGATGAACTTAAGGAGCTGCTGCCATGGCTGGCCAAAGAGCTGGCACAGACCGCCGGTAGTTACCGCATGGACTGGCTGATCGCCGAATAAACCTGTAGGCGCGGGTTTACCCGCGAACACCGGCAACGCCGGTGCCATCCACCGCATTGCCTGCTTCGCGGGTGAGCCCGCTCCTACAAGGGGGCGGTGTGCCTCCAATGTTTGCGTTATAATCCCGCCCTTTAGCCGCCATCCGCCCAAGAGGCCGCTGGCGCATTTTTACCGAATGAAGAGGCTAATCCCTTGGCATTGACGATTCTTGGCCTGTCCGGCGCCCTTAGCCATGACCCTTCCGCGGCCCTGTACATTGACGGCAAGCTGATTGCCGCCGCCGAAGAAGAGCGCTTCGTGCGTGACAAGCATGCGAAGAACCGCATGCCCTACGAGTCGGCGAAGTTCTGCCTGGAACAGGCAGGCATCAAGCCGTCCGACGTCGACGTGGTAGCCATCCCGTTCGCCCCGATCAGCCTGTTCGGCAAGGCGCGGTGGCACTATGCCAAGCGCTATTGGTACGCCCCGGATCGTGCACTCGATGCCATCCTGATGGGCAACCGTCGCTACAAGCGCTATCGCAAGAAGATCGTCTGGTGCCTGGAGCAACTGGGCTTCGACCCGAAAAAGGTCAAGATCGAGCCGGTCGAGCACCACCTGGCCCACGCTTCCAGTGCTTATCATTGCTCGGGTTTCAAGGAAAAAACCGCAATCCTTGGCATTGACGGCAAGGGCGAGTACGCCACCACCTTCTTTGGTTACGGCGAAAACGGCAAGATCCACAAGATCAAGGAATTCTTCGACCCGGACTCGCTGGGTGGCCTTTACGGTGCCATTACCGAGTTCCTGGGCTTCGAAATGCTCGATGGCGAGTTCAAGGTCATGGGCATGGCGCCGTATGGCGACGCCAGCAAGTATGATTTCTCGCGTCTGGCCAGCTTCGAAAACGGCGAGTTGGTCATCAACACCGAGTACGCCAACGTTATCGGCCTGCGCCGCTATAAAGAGAAGGGCAAGGGCTTCTACTTCTCGCCAAAGCTGATCGAATGGCTGGGCCCCAAGCGCGAAGGCGACATCGCCGACGAGCCGTACATCCATTACGCCGCCAGCATGCAGGCGCTGTTCGAGAAACTGGCGCTGCAAATGATCGACCATTACCTGGGCGACACCCTGCGTGAAACCGGCAAGCTGGCCTTCGCCGGCGGCTGTGCGCTGAACGTCAAGCTCAACCAGAAGATCATCGCCCGTCCGGACGTGAAAGAGCTGTTCGTCCAGCCGGCCTCCGGCGACGCCGGGACTGCTGTTGGCGCCGCTGCCTATGTTTCCCACGCCCGTGGCGTTCCGGTCGAGAAGATGGAGCACGTCTACCTCGGCCCGTCGTACTCCAACGAAGACGTGATCGCCGCCTGCGCCCGTCACCCGAACCAGCCGAAGTGGCGCAAACTCGAGAACATGCCGCAGCAGATCGCCCAGATCATGGTCGATGGCAACCCGGTAGCCTGGTTCCAGGGCCGCATGGAGTTCGGGCCGCGTGCCTTGGGTGGCCGATCGATCATCGGTTGCCCAAGCGTGGAAGGCGTGGCTGACCGCATCAACCACCAGATCAAGTTCCGTGAACGCTGGAGACCTTTCTGCCCGTCGATGCTCGACACTGTCGCCCCGCAGATGATCAAGGTCGACCATCCCGCGCCGTTCATGACCTTCACCTTCGAAGTCGCTGAAGAGTGGAAAACCCGCGTGCCGGAAGTGGTGCACGAGGACGGCACTTCGCGTGCCCAGGTGCTCAAGCGCGAGTACAACCCGCGCTACTACGACATGATGAAGGCACTGGAAGACCTGACTGGCAACGGCGTGTCGCTGAACACCTCGCTGAACCGTCGTGGTGAACCGATGATCTGCTCGCCGACCGATGCCCTGAACATGTTCTTCGGCTCGGACCTGCAGTACCTGATCATGGAAGACATCCTGGTTGTGAAGGACGGCGCGGCCCCGTATGACCAGCCGCTCTGAACCGCGCATCCTGCAGTTCTGCCATGGCTATGACGGGCCGTTCCTGGACTGCGCCCGTCAGTACGCCAGCCTGTTTCAGGGGCGTGGGTACCAGGTGACCACGGTATTCCTCACCGGCGCCGCCGATGCGCAGGTGGCGGCTGGCTGTGCGTCGGACGAGGTACTGTTCCTTGAGTTCAGTTCCAAGGCCGTGCGTGGCCTGAAACTCGGCGCCATCCGCGCATTGCGGCGCATTGCGGCCGAGCGCAATTTCGCTTTCTGCATCGCCCATCGCTTCAAGCCGATCTACGTTGCCCTGCTGGGGACCGGCCTGCCGGTGATTGGTGTGCACCATGCCTTTGGCGACTACCAGCGCAAAGGCCGCCGCCTGTTCGCGAACCTGTTCAGCAAGCGTCTGAGCCTGTTGGGTGTTTCGGACGCGGTACGTGACGATATGCGCCGTTGCTTGCCGCAGTGGCCGGCCGAACGCATCCAGACCCTGTACAACCGCATCGACATCGACGCCTTGCAAGCAGCCCTGGTGCCGCGCGCTGACGCACGCCAGGCCTTGGGCCTGGATCCTCAGGCGTGGATCGTCGGCAATGTCGGGCGCCTGCACCCGGACAAGGACCAGGCCACCCTGTTGCGCGGTTTTGCCCAGGCACTGCCGGGGCTACCTGCTGGCGCCCGCCTGGCGATCCTCGGCAAGGGGCGTCTGGAGGCCAGGCTCAAGGCGTTGGCTGCCGAGCTTGGCATTGCCGGGCAAGTCGACTTTCTTGGCCAGGTACCGGATGCGCGCCGTTACTTCCAGGCGTTCGACGTGTTTGCTTTGAGTTCCGATCACGAGCCGTTCGGCATGGTCCTGCTCGAAGCGATGGTTGCCGGTGTGCCGGTGTTGGCCACGGCCTGTGGCGGTGCTCGCGAAGTGGTCGAGGGCGTTGGCGTGCTGTTCCCGTTGGGCGACGCCGCGCAGCTGGCCCAGGGCCTGCAGCACATGGCCGTACTGGACGCTGGGCAGCGCCAGGCCTGTGCCAGGCACATGCTGCAGCGCCTGGGTGAGCGTTTCTCTGACCAGGCGGTGCGCGAGGCCTTCTGGCAACTTCCACAGGTGCGCGCGTTGGTGGGGCAGGCCTGATGCTCAATCGTATCCAGGCCTTCCGCGAACGCGGTTGGCAAGCTATCGATGCCAATGCTTATGCCCAGGTATGGGCGCGCTTTGGCGGCAGTGTCGCCACCCATCCGCTGGTGGTCGAGCAACTGGCGGACCTGGCACAGATCCCGGTGCGTTACCTGGGCTGGTACCAGGCTGGCGAGCTGCAAGCCGCCATCCCGGCCTGGGGGCGTCACCTGGCGCTGTCCAAGGACGTGCTGAAGCGTGCTGGCAAGAAGGCCCTGTTCGACCTCGGTAATGCCGAGATCATTCTGCCGGCGGCGTCTGATGCCGCTGCGCCGTTGCGCCATACAATGCGTTACCTGTCCGAACTGAACCAGGGCCGCTTCAGCGGCCTCAAGGCGCAGAAGGAGCAGTTGGCCATGGCCCGGGCGCCTGAAGACCTGTCGAAGAAGTTCCGCTACAACCAGCGCCGTGAACTGCGCCTGCTGGAAGAGGCGGGTGGCGTGGTACGCCCGATCAGCGACTTCAGTGCCCAGGAAATCGCCAGCATGTACTGCGACCTGTTCCTGCGCCGCTGGGGGTTCCCGGCTACCGGTGCCGAACGTATGGCCGATGTGCTGGAGCGCCTGCGTGAGCTGCTGATCGGCTCGGTGTTGCTGCTGGACGGTAAGCCGATTGCCATCCAGCTGGTGTACCGCGTCGAAGCGCCGGAGTGGATCAGCGTCGAGTACATCAATGGCGGCGTCGACCCTGAAACCAAGGCCTTCAGCCCAGGCAGCGTGCTGAGCTTCCTCAATACCCAGGCCGCCTGGGAAGACGCCCGGTCACGCAACAAGCCGCTGCGGTTCTCGTTCGGCCGTGCTGACCGTGAGTACAAGGACCGCTGGTGCAACCCTGTGCCGGTGTATCAAGCGTGAGCCGCAAGCAGCAGTTGCTCAAGCGCCACCGGCGCAACAAACGCCTGGGGCTGCTGGCGGGCCTGGTTGCGCTGGTCGCCCTCGGTGTTTTCAGCTGGTGGTGGATGCCACTGCTGTTGTTGCCGCTGTTCTGGGCTGCCCATGAGGCCTGGTTTGCCGACCACCTGTTCTATGCACCGGGTGAGGACTATGCCTACGACTTCGGCGATCAGGTGCAGCAGGTTCCTGCCAGCCTGCACGATGGCTGGCTCAAGGCTGATTGCACGTTGCAAGGCGACGAAACCCTGGTGCTTGAACTGCGGCTAAAGAGCAGCTGGTTGGGGCGCTTTCTCGACCCTCGGGTCGAGCTGCTGGCTGGCGAACAGGCCGATCGGCAAGCGTTCGAGCGTGGCGTCGATGGCGTGCGCTTCCTTAACCTGACGGGTCTTGCTGCGCCACTGCAGGCCGGTACGTTGCGACTGCGCGGCCGGCATTGCCGGCTGCAGGGTCAGTTGCGCCTGTGGATAACCCCCTCGGTCGAGCTGCAGCGGCGCCGGGTGATGGTGATCGCGCCACATGCCGACGATGCCGAGTTGGCCGCGTATGGTTTGTACAGCCAGGCCGACGAAAGCTGGGTGGTGACCCTGACCGCCGGTGAGATAGAGGCCGAGCACTATCAGCAGATGGGTCTGGCAAAGGCCGAGGCCGCGCGCCTGAAGGGGCGCCTGCGTGCCTGGGACAGCATCGTCGTGCCGCGTTGGGCCGGTGTGCCGGAGTCGCGTTGCATACAGCTGGGTTACTTCTGCCTGCAACTACCTGCCATGCAGGCCGCACCCGACCAGCCGGCGGCCTCACGTGAGGCAGACCTGGCCGATATCCGCGTGTTCCGCCAGTTCAACCCGTTCCCGTTACCGGGCGACCGTGATGGCGCACCCACCTGGCACAACCTGCTGGCCGACCTGCGAGCCTTGCTGGAGCTGGCCAAACCAGAGGTGCTGGTGATGCCGCACCCGCAGCTAGACCCCCATCCGGACCATATCTGCGCTCAGGCGGCGGTATTGGAAGCCTTGCAAGGCATGACCTGGCAGCCACAAACCTTGCTGTGCTACGCCAACCACCTGCACGATAACGACCGCTGGCCGATGGGCGACAGTGGCGATGGCGTGGCTTTACCGCCGCAATTGAGCGCTGCCCAGGCCTGGGCACCCTGCAGCCTGGTGCTGGACTGCGCGACCCAGCGCGACAAGGCGATGGCCTTGGGCATGATGCATGACCTGCAGCCGCCGGCACCGTTCAAGCGCCGCCTGCGCCGCCTGCTGCAACGCTGGCTTGCCGGGCGACAGCCATCGCCTTTTGGGGAGAACGAATTCTTCCGCAAGGCCGTGCGCCGACACGAACTGTTCTGGCGGCGTGAGCTGTAAGCACGCCCCATGGTTGACCGCGAAGGCGCAGAGCGCCCAAGGAAAGCAATGAAAGTCCTATTTCTGGTGCAGAAGGAACAGCGGGCGATTCTTGACCGCCTGTACGATGGCGTCGCGGCCAACTGCGAGTGCGACCTGCGCTGGCTGACCAGCCAGGATCAGCGCAACCTGCGCCGTTACTTCAAGCGTGAGGTGCAAGTCGAGCGCTATGACCGCATCGTGTTCTTCCTGCGTTTCAAGCAGGAGATCCGCCAGGTGGCCTTCATCCGCACTGTGCCGAACCTGGTGATTCTCGAGCACGACGCCTACCAGAACTACATCCCGTGCAAGTACACCGGCAAGTTCAGCGCTCATTACCGCCAGTTGCCATGGGCGCGGGTGATCAGCTCGGGCTACATGGTCAGCGAGCGCTTGCGCCAGGAAGGTTTCGACGCGGTGTTCGTGCCCAAGGGCTATGACGAGCAGTTGCTGGCTGACCAAGGGCGTGAGCGTGATATCGAACTGGCCTTTGTCGGCAGCGTCAACAGCGTGGCCTATAGCGGCCGCAAGGCACTGCTGGACGAGTTGGGGCAGGTCGAGAACCTGTTGGTAACCCGTACCAAGTCGGGCGAGGACTACTGCAACACGCTTAACCGTATTCGTTTCTTCGTCAGTGCCGATGTCGGCATGGGCGAATACATGATCAAGAACTTCGAAGCCATGGCCTGTGGCTGTGTGTTGCTGGCATACGATCAGGGCGAGGAAGAGAACCGTGCGCTAGGCCTGCAAGACATGCACAACGTGGTGTTCTATGACAACATCCCGACCCTTCAGGAAAAGCTCCGTCGTTTGCGCGCGAACCCCGAGCTAGCCCGGCAGATTGCAGAAAATGGCCGCCATCTGGCGGTTTCCCGTTTTAGTTTCGGCGCAGTTGGACGTAGCATCGTCGACCACATGCGCCCGGCGCTCAGGCCCCACCCGCCATTGTCTGCATGGCAGCGGCTGCGTCTGAAGCTGGGCATCTAAACAAGAGCTTTCACGCCCAGGAGCGGGTTGTTGAAGGCCGATAGTCGTAATGCGGAGGGAATCCGGTGCGCTTTTCAAATGAGAGTGACGTCACGCTCGTCGTGACCAGTTGTGGGCGGTTCGATCTGCTCAAAGACACCCTTGAGAGTTTCGATCGCTACAACACCGCGCCCATTCGCGAGGTATTCATCACCGAAGACTCTGGCGATGATGCTGTGCATGCCGCTGTGCCGGCGCACTGGAAGCCGCACTGCAAGGTGTTCGTCAACCGGCCCAAACTTGGCCAGTTGCCGTCTATCGACCTGGCCTACAGCCAGGTCAAGACGCCGTACATTTTTCACTGCGAAGACGACTGGCAATTCTATCGCCAAGGCTTTGTCGAAGACTCGCAGGCCATCCTGGATGTCAGTCCCAACATCTTGCAGGTCTGGTTGCGCAGCCATGCCCACGACCTGGCCATCCACAGCCCGTACATCCACTTGGGCGATCGCCAGGTGATCGCTGGGGTGCCGTGCTATCCGCTGCTGTCCGACAAGGCCGAGTGGCAGGCGTTCTCGCTCAACCCTGGGCTGCGCCGATTGAGCGATTACCAGCGCTGTGCGCCATTTGCCGCCTATGCTGGAGAAAAGGCGCTTTCCCGCCGCTACGCTGAGTTAAATCTGACAGCGGTCACCTTGGAGGGTGACGCAGTATTGCACACTGGATTCGGCAATCACGTGACCTTGCCCATTGAAGTGGAGCGTAAGGCCAAGCGTCGTCAGCGTGATCGGTTGAAGCTGGCATTGACGCTGGTTGCGGGGGCCTTGATCGGCATGGGAATCACCATTTTTGTTCAATGAAGTCGCTGTCCCACCTGACTTGAGCGGGAGAGGGCCCATGAACATCGTCAATATGATGTGGGCGGGTGGAACGCCGTACATGTCCATCCACAAGGTGCACCGGCAGGTCTTGTCGAACGCGGGTGCCGATGCCCGGATCAGTAACTGGCTGCTGCTGGGGAGCGGGCTCTGCTGTGGGCTCGGTTCGACCCGGGAATGGCATATGCCCTCACGTGCGCTCAAAGGGCGGCACTTGTGGCGCTTGCTGCGCCCGTGGCTGCGCATGCGCTTGCGCAAGGCATTGGCCGAGGCCGGGGCAGAAGTGGTGCTGCTCGATGGTATTGGCGTCGCCCGGTTGGTGCTGCCGTTGTTGCAACGCATCGGGCACGTACGTGCCAAGGTCCTGTTCCATGGCAAGACGCGTCTGCATGCCAGCGATATCCGCTTGTTGCAGAGTTTTCCGTCCGAGCGTCTGAGTATCGCGGCGGTATCACAGACGTTGGCCGAGTCGTTGGAGCGTGACCTGGGCAGGCCGGTGCAGACGCTGCGCATGGCGCTCGACCCGCTTGCATTCGTCGAGCCTTTGCTGAGCCGGGACCAGGCCAGGCAGGCGCTGAAGTTGCCTCAGGACGCCGAGGTGATGCTGGGTGCGGTAGGGCGATTGGTAGAGAGCAAAGGCTTCGAAATGCTGATCGAGGCATTCGCCAGGGCTAGTGCACGGCAACCGGGCTTGCAGCTGGCGATCATTGGCGAGGGGCCGCAGCATGCCGTGCTGCAGCAGCGTATCGACGCGTTGGGCCTGGCCGAGCGCGTTCATCTGCGCGGTCATCGCGAAGACCTGCAGCAGCTGTATCGGGCATTCGACTGGCTATTGGTACCTTCGCGTTCCGAAGGCCTGGGGCTGGTGGTGCAAGAGGCGGTGATGGCCGATGTACCGGTGGTGTGCAGCGACCTGGAAGTGTTTCGCGAGCAGTTGCGCGACACGGGTGGCTACCTGCCGGTTGCCGACGAAAGCGCCTGGGCTGAGGCGATCGAGCGCTGTACGGCGCTCAGTGCATCGACGATCGCCGCTAAGCAGCGCCAGGCACTGGCACCGGAGCAGGCCTGGCAGGCGTTCTGCAGCGGCTCGCAGAGCCTGTTGCGCAGCTGACCTTCAGCGTGTCAGCAAGGCTGCCTCGAAGGCGGCAAGGGGGAACCGGTCGCCCAGGTTCTCCCGCTCGATATAGCGCACCATGTGCTGCACATTGCGTCGAATCATGCGGGCCGACAGTGGCGGGCGCAAAAAGCGCATGTCGGCCACGTCGATCAAACCCAGACGCTGGTCGGGGGTGACCACCACGTTGCCCAGGTGCAGCGAGCGGAAATAAATGCCGCTGCGGTGCAGCTGACGGATCAGTTCGATCAGGCGTGGCAGGTAAGTGTCCCAGCTGAAGCCGTCATCGCGCGACATCTGCAGCAGCGTTCGCCCGGGTAGCGGGCGATACAGCACCGCAGTGCGGCCCGGCAGGTCGAGCTTGTGCTGGCTGATCACTTCGAGGGTAGGGATGCCCAGTTGCGCCAGGCGCGCGGCGTTATCGACGAAGCGTTGCGAGTAAGGACGTAGCAGTGCAGATGAAATCAGACGCTTCCTACGAAAAACCTTGAGGAAATTTCCATCTGTGAGCAGGTAGACTTTGGCGCCATGGCTGTCTGCCTCAAGCACCTGTGCGCCGAGTGTCAGCTGATCGAAGTCGACCTGGGTGAGCCGGGAGCATTGCATGAATAGGGCCTTGTCGTCTGGCGAGCAAAATGACCGGCAATAATGCCGAAAATAATGCTGTAGCACCATGGATGGTGTTTCTGATTCATCGGGGGAAAGGATGTTGTATCAAAAAAACTGGGCACAAGCGTGGTTAGGTTTGGGCCTGGTCTGGTTCATGGCGGCGATTGCCCTGGCACCCAGCAACAAGGTTTATCAGCAAGGTCTGGTGTTGTTCTTGTGGCTGCCAACGCTGGTATTGGCCTGGTCGGCCCGAGGTGTGCTGGTGCAAGCCTGGAGGCGGCAACCGGCGCTGTGGGGGAGTGTGCTGCTGCTGTTGGCCTGGAGCGGCCTGAGCCTGGCATGGTCGCCCGCCGAGGAGCCCGTGCGCGAGCTCAAGCGCTTGCTCTACATCCTGGTGTTCCTGCTGGCGTTTCCGCTGTTGGCCCAGCTTGGCCAAGCCCGCATTCGTCAGTTATTGCTGCTTGGCAGCGCGCTGCTGGCCATCGCTGCGTTGGTCTCCATCATCAAGTTCTATGGGGTGCAGCGTGCGCCTTTGTTGTTCAGGCTGGCGGGTATCGGCGAGATATCCCACCCCATCCTGGGGGCTTATGTCATTGGTTCGGCCTTGCTCTTGATGCTCTACGAGCCACCTCGGCGACGTGGCTTGCAGTTGTTGTGGCTGGCGGTACTGGCTTGCCTGGGGGCCTTCGCCATGCTCAGCCAGAGCCGTGGTGCGGTTCTGGCACTGGTGATTACCGTGGTGATGGCGCCGTTGTGGTTCCGTGACCGCCACAGCCGGGTGTTCTCTGTTCTGGCACTGCTTGCCACCGGCCTGGCCTTTTTGGCCGTGTACGACGTTATCGCCCAACGGGGCTCGTCCTACCGGCCGGAAATTTTCCATGCCGTTCTCCAGATGATTGCCGCGCACCCTTGGACTGGTCTTGGCCTGGGGGCTGATTACGAGGTGAGCGCCGTCGGCATGCACTTCGATCACACCCACAACATGTTCACCCATGTTGCCGTTGAAATGGGCTTGCCCGGCATGTTGCTGTGGGTAATGGTGTGGCTGTTCACGCTGGGCGAAATCGTTCGCGCCCGTGGCACCCTGTTCGGCAAGGTCCTGCTGGGCTTCTGGGTCTACTCGACCCTGGCCATGCAGTTCGATGCCGCCAGCCTCACCGGTACGCCACGTGCCGAATGGTTCATCAGCTGGCTGCCGGTGGGCCTTGCCATGTTGCTGCCATGGGGGCGTGCCGAAAATGACGCCTGTGGTAAAATTGCCGGTTCAACCTGAACAGCGAGCTCGATAATGGCCGAAACACCGCGACCAGCGGAGCACACCTCCAGCCTGAAGATCTACTTCCGGCTGTTGAGCTATGTGAAACCCTATGTCGGCATTTTCCTGCTGAGCATTGTCGGTTTCGTGATCTTTGCCTCGACCCAGCCAATGCTGGCCGGCATCCTCAAGTACTTCGTCGATGGGCTGAGCAACCCCGAAGCGGTATTGTTCCCCAACGTCCCCTACCTGCGTGACCTGCAACTGCTGCAGGCGGTGCCGCTGCTGATCATCCTGATCGCTGCGTGGCAGGGCCTGGGCTCGTTCCTCGGCAACTACTTCCTGGCCAAGGTCTCTCTGAGCCTGGTGCATGACCTGCGGGTGGCATTGTTCAACAAGCTGCTGGTGTTGCCCAACCGCTACTTCGACAACCACAACTCCGGGCACCTGATTTCGCGCATTACCTTCAATGTGACCATGGTCACCGGCGCCGCTACCGACGCCATCAAGGTGGTGATCCGCGAAGGCCTGACCGTGGTGTTCCTGTTTGCCTACCTGCTTTGGATGAACTGGCACCTGACCCTGGTGATGGTCGCCATCTTGCCGGTGATCGCGGTTATGGTCAGCATCGCCAGCAAGAAATTCCGCAAGCAGAGCAAAAAGATCCAGGTAGCCATGGGCGACGTCACCCACGTTGCCTCGGAAACCATCCAGGGTTACCGCGTGGTCCGTAGCTTCGGTGGCGAGGCCTACGAACAGCAGCGATTCGGCCAGGCCAGCCAGAGCAACACCGACAAGCAACTGCGCATGACCAAGACCGGCTCGCTGTACACGCCGATGCTTCAGCTGGTGATCTACAGCGCCATGGCTGCGCTGATGTTCCTGGTGTTGTTCCTGCGCGGGGACTCTACTGCTGGTGACCTGGTGGCGTATATCACCGCTGCCGGCCTGCTGCCCAAGCCGATTCGCCAGTTGTCGGAAGTCAGCTCGACCATCCAGAAGGGCCTGGCAGGTGCCGAGAGCATCTTCGAGCAACTGGACGAAGCGCCTGAAGTGGACACTGGTACGGTCGAGAAGGAACGCGTGGAAGGGCGCCTGGAAGTGCGTAACCTGAGCTTTACCTACCCGGGTACCGAGCGTGAAGTGCTGAGCGATATCAGTTTTGTCGCCGAGCCCGGGCAGATGATCGCCCTGGTCGGCCGCTCCGGCAGTGGCAAGTCCACCCTGGCGGCGCTGATCCCGCGCTTCTATCACCACGACAAGGGGCAGATCCTGCTCGATGGCGTGGAGATCGAGCACTATCGCCTGCGTAACCTGCGTCGCCATGTTTCGCAAGTCACCCAGCATGTCACCCTGTTCAACGACACCGTGGCCAACAACATCGCTTATGGCGATCTGGCCGGCGCGCCGCGCGCAGACATCGAAGCCGCCGCGGCCGATGCCTATGCCAAGGAGTTCGTCGACCGGCTGCCAAAGGGCTTCGATACCGAAGTGGGTGAGAACGGTGTACTGCTTTCCGGTGGCCAGCGCCAGCGCCTGGCAATTGCCCGTGCGCTGCTTAAAAACGCGCCGTTGCTGATCCTCGACGAGGCGACTTCGGCGTTGGATACCGAGTCCGAGCGGCATATCCAGGCCGCCCTGGACCACGTGATGCAAGGCCGTACCACGCTGGTGATTGCCCATCGCCTGTCGACCATCGAGAAGGCTGACCAGATCCTGGTCATGGACCAGGGCCGCCTGGTCGAGCGCGGTACTCACACCGAGCTGCTTGCGGCTAATGGCCATTATGCCCGTCTGCACGCCATGGGGCTGGATGAGCCGGCCAAGGCCGATATCACCTGAACCCTCCTTGATCGGGGCCGTCATGGCCCCGATTGTCACGGGAATTTTCCAGGGATGATCTGGCCATAAAGCCATTGACTACCCTGTGCTAATATCCTGCCCCTGTTCATTATTTCCATATGGGTTGCCCATGAAGTTGTCCATGCCGCGTTTCGATCAAGCCCCGGTACTGGTGGTCGGCGATGTCATGCTCGACCGCTACTGGCATGGCGGTACTTCGCGTATTTCGCCTGAAGCGCCAGTCCCGGTGGTCAAGGTTGATCAGATCGAGGATCGCCCCGGCGGCGCGGCCAACGTTGCTTTGAACATTGCTGCGCTGGGCGCGCCGGCTTCGCTGATCGGCGTCACCGGCCAGGATGAGGCTGCCGACAGCCTGGCCAACAGCCTGCAGGCTGCCGGTGTCCGTTCGGTGTTCCAGCGCATCGCGCACCAGCCGACTATCGTCAAGCTGCGGGTCATGAGCCGCCACCAGCAGCTGCTGCGTATCGATTTCGAAGAGCCGTTCGCCACCGACCCACTGTCGTTGGGCGCGGAGGTCGACAGCCTGCTCGAAGGCGTCAAGGTGCTGGTCCTGTCCGACTACGGCAAAGGCGCACTGAAAAATCACCAAAACCTGATCCAGGCGGCGCGGGCCAAGGGCATTCCGGTGCTGGCCGACCCCAAGGGCAAGGACTTTTCCATCTACCGTGGCGCCAGCCTGATTACCCCGAACCTCAGCGAGTTCGAGACCATCGTTGGCCGTTGCGTCGATGAGGCCGAACTGGTTGCCAAGGGCTTGCAGTTGCTGCAGGACCTGGACCTGGGCGCCCTGCTGGTTACCCGCGGCGAGCATGGCATGACCCTGCTGCGCGTTGGTCAGCCGGCGTTGCACCTGCCAGCGCGGGCACGCGAAGTGTTCGATGTGACCGGTGCCGGCGATACTGTCATTTCCACCCTTGCCGCAGCCATTGCCGCGGGTGAGGACCTGCCCCATGCGGTGGCCCTGGCCAATCTGGCGGCGGGCATTGTGGTCGGCAAGCTGGGTACGGCTGCCATCAGCGCCCCTGAGCTGCGCCGGGCCATCCAGCGTGAGGAAGGCTCCGAACGCGGCGTGCTGGGCCTTGAGCAACTGTTGCTGGCCATTGATGACGCGCGGGCGCACAACGAGAAGATCGTCTTTACCAATGGCTGCTTCGACATCCTGCATGCCGGGCATGTCACTTACCTGGAACAGGCGCGGGCCCAGGGTGATCGCCTGATCGTTGCGGTAAACGACGATGCCTCGGTAAGCCGCCTGAAAGGGCCGGGCCGACCGATCAACAGCGTTGACCGGCGTATGGCCGTGCTGGCCGGTTTGGGCGCGGTGGACTGGGTGATTAGTTTCCCGGAAGGCACCCCGGAAAACCTGCTGAGCCAGGTCAAGCCGGATGTGTTGGTCAAGGGCGGAGACTATGGCATCGACCAAGTGGTTGGCGCTGATATCGTCAAGGGCTATGGCGGCACCGTGAAGGTGCTGGGGCTGGTCGAGAACAGCTCGACCACGGCGATTGTCGAGAAAATTCGCAAGAACTGATCTGACCTTGGGGCCGCTGCGGCGGCCCTCTGCAGGGGCGGGTTTACCCGCCCCAGCAAGCAGGCGAAAGCTTTCGGGATGTCACTTGTTCAGCGAGGTCCGCGCCCGCTCCAGCAGCGCTCGCGCCTTGTCGCCAAAGCGTTGCAAGTGCGACGCCCGTGCGGGCTTGCTTTCCACCAAACCCTGCTGCTTCACCCAATCCTTCCAGCGTACCCGTTCATCTGCAACCACCCAGCCTTCCTGCCGGGCAAAACTTTCTGCCAGGTACAGCCCACGCGTACTCGCCGGCACCAGTTCATCCTTTTTCAGCGTGTACAGCTCTGCCAGTGGCTGGCCGTCCTTCAATGGCATCAGGTACAGGTCGGGCCGTTTGCGGTTGAGCCGCGCCACCAGCTGGTCGCCCTCCAGCCGCTCGTCAACGTGGAACAAGCTGAGTTTCTTGGCGTCACGGGGCACTTGCAGGCGCATGTCATAGATCAGCTGTAGCGAAGCGGTGGGCAGGTGCACATAGGCCCGTGGGCGCTCCAGTAGCATCAGCTTGCCGCAATGCACCGGGCGTGCGGCACCGGACTCCGGAGCCAGCACGAAGTGGGGTGTTTCGCGGTAGTGCAGGGCGGCGGCGTAGGGTACGGGCAGCCAGGTGTCGTTGAAGCGCCCACCCAGCCAACCTTCCGGGGTTTCCAGCAGGCACTCCTCGGCCACTTCCTGTACGGCCGTGTGCAGCGGCAGGTTCAGCTCCTGCGCCGGTACATAACCGGAAATCAGTTTCAGCACCACATCGCCACGGTCTTGGCGGCGCTGACGCACCAGTACCCAGTAATCGCGGTTCTGCCAATGCAGCGTGAGGCGCACTGACACGCCCAGGTTGGCCAGTTCGGCCACGAAGTGTTGTGTGTCGGGTAACTGGATGGCCTTGCGCCGTTGCTGGGTCTGGGCAAAGTTCAGCGGCATGCCGATGCTTTGGTAGATCAAGCCTTCGGGCGTGGCCTCGACATGCAGTGGCAGTGTCTTGAAGTTGCTCGGGTTCTTGCGGATCAGCGTTCGCGCCACGAGGCTCCTCCTTGCGTCGGGTCAGTCTTCAGTCCCTGAGTCGGGAGCCTGAGGTAACTCAATGCTGGCCCAGGATACGGGCGACGGTGGCCACGTTGTGGGCCAGGTGCAACGGGTTGATGGTGCCGACAATAGCACTGCTGACACCCGGGTGGGCGAACAGCAGCTCGAAGCTGGCCTGCACCGGGTCGACGCCCGGGGCCAGGCAGATATGCCCGCTCGCCAAGGCCTTCTTTACCAGGATGGCCTTGCCGTGTTCGGCAGCGTAGTCCAGCACCGGGCGTTCTGCCTGTTCGTTGAGGTTGTAGGTGACCATGGCGCAGTCGCCTTGCTCCAGTGCCTTCAGGCCGCCGGCGACGGTCTTGCCGGACAGCCCGAAACCGAGGATCTTGCCCTCCTGCTTGAGTTCGGCCAGGGTCTGGTAGACCTCCTGCTGTTCGAGGATGGCCAGGTCATTGCCGTCGGAATGCACCAGCACCAGTTCGATGCGGTCGGTTTCGAGCCGGCGCAGGCTGCGCTCCACCGAGCGGCGGGTGTGGGCAGCGCTGAAGTCGAAATGCGACAGGCCTTCCTCGAACTCTTCACCGACCTTGCTGACGATTACCCATTCATCACGTTGGCCGCGCAGCAGCGGGCCCAGGCGTTCTTCGCTACGGCCGTAGGCCGGGGCGGTGTCGATCAGGTTGATGCCAAGCTCGCGGGCCTGGGCCAGTAACAGGCGGGCTTCCTCATCGCCGGGGATCGTGAAGCCACTGGGGTACTTCACGCCCTGATCGCGGCCCAGCTTGACCGTGCCGAGGCCCAGTGGGGAGACCGTGAGGCCGGTGCTGCCCAGCGGGCGATGGAATGCGTGCAGGGTTGGCAGGCTCATGGCAGCAACTGCTCCCAGGCCGGTACGCTCAGTGGAGGGCGTGGGAGGTCGGCCAGGTCGGCCTGTGCTTGTGGACGAATGCCGTCGCGCTCCAGGTGGCTGATCACCCGGTCGCTGAAGTCCGGTGCCAGTGCCAGTTTGGTCGGCCAGCCCACCAGCAGGCGCTGCTGGTCGGCAAGGAAGGCGTTGTCCGGGCGTGCCAGGCCGGATTGCGCAGGCTCTGCGCGGTCGACGCGCAGTGTGGCCCAGCGCACCAGGCTCTGATCGACCCATGGCAGCAGGTTGGCGATTTCCTTCTGCGCTGCGGCAATCTGCGCTGCAGGCTCGCGCGCCACGCCATCGGCTTCGGCTAGGTCCCCACCGAGGTACCAGACCCACTGGCCATCGGCTGCCGGATGGGTGGTCACCGTTACCCGCGGCTTGGGCCCGCCGCCGAGGCAGTGGGCGTACAAAGGTTTGAGGTTCGGGCCCTTGGCCATGACCATGTGCAGCGGGCGGGTTTGCATGGCCGGCTGATCCAGGCCCAGCGCCTGCAGCAAGCCTTCGGTGCCGGCTCCGGCACTCAATACGATGCGTTGGGCACGGATTTCCCGGTCGTCCACGCGCAGGCCGACCAACGTATTACCTTCACGCAAGGGTTCGATGCGCTCACCTGCCAGCAAGGATTCGCCGGCCAGCTCGGCCAGGTTGGCCAGCAGGCTCGGGACATCGACCACCAGTTCCGCCAGGCGGTACACCTTGCCCTTGAACGCGCGGTCCTGCAGTGCCGGTGGCAACTGGTCACCCTTGACCTGGTCGACCCGGCCGCGCACGGCCTTGCTGGCGAAGAAGCTTGTGAGGTTGCCGGCCAAGGTGCCCGGCGACCACAGGTAGTGGGCATCGGAGAGCAGGCGGGTACGCCCGAGGTCGAGTTCGCCGTTGCCGGCCAAGGCCTCGCGCCAGCGGCGCGGCATGTCGGCGATGGCTTCCGAGGCGCCGGTCAGGGCGCCGTGCAGGGCGTATTTGGTGCCGCCGTGGATGATGCCCTGCGACTTGATGGTCTGCTCGCCGCCAAGGCTGGCGCGCTCCACCAGCACTGTCGAGTAGCCCAGGCGGCGCAGTCGGGCATTGAGCCAGAGGCCTGCGACCCCGGCGCCGACGATCAGCACGTCAGTGGAAATGGCAGATGGCATGGCGGTACCTCGAAGACTGGGACAGCTGGCAAGTATACAGGCTATACCTGAGATGGCCCTATCGTCGGCGAGCCCCGCACACGGGCTCTCAATGCCCAGCGGTCTTCGAGAACAGCTGAATCACCACCACGCCACCCACGATCATGGCCATGCCAAGCATCGCCGGCATATCCAGCTTCTGCCCATAGATCACCAGCGCCGCCACACTGATCAGCACAATCCCCAGCCCCGACCAGATGGCGTAGGCAATCCCCACCGGAATGCTGCGGACCACCAGCGTCAGCATCCAGAACGCAATGCCATAGCCAACCACCATCAGCAGCAGTGGCAACGGCGTGCTCAGGCCTTTCACCGCCTTCATCGAGGCAGTGGCGATGACTTCGGCGCAGATGGCAATGGCGAGGTAGGTATAGGCATTCATGGCGGGATCCTCCGTTACTGAGCGGGCATTCTAGACGTTGCCTGGATGGGGTAAAGTCATTACCTATCAATGTGGGAGATAGGTTGATGGCCGAGCAGTGGAACCTTGAACAATTGCGTACCTTTCTGCGCGTTGCAGAACTGCGCTCGTTCTCCGCGGTGGCACGTGAGCAGCACAAAGCCCAGTCGGCGATCAGCAGTGCCATCGCGCTGCTCGAAACCGACCTAGGGGTCACCCTGTTCGAGCGCAGCAGCGGCCGGCAACCGAAATTGACTGAAAACGGTAGCGCCTTGCTGGAGGACGCCCGCGAATTGTTACGCCAGTGCGAACGCCTGGATGGCCGCGCCCTGGCCCTGATGCGCGGGCAGGAGGCCTTGCTGCGGGTCGCGCAGGACGAAGCCATGCCGTATCAGCCGGTGATCGACAGCCTCGACGAACTGGCGAGCCGCTACCCGTTCCTGGAGGTGCAACTGGCCAGCGGAGCCCAGGGCGATGTGGCGCGCAAGCTGGTGGAGCGGCGCGCCGATCTGGGCCTGTTCTTCCTCCACGAAAGCATCCCGGCTTCCTTGGAGCGCCGTGCGTTGGGCAGCGTGGAGATGGTCACGGTGTGCGCGGTCGGCCACCCGCTGGCGGGCGAAGGCCGGGTCACCCGCCAACAATTGGCCCGCCACCGGCAGTTGCTGATCACGCCACAACAAAGCGGTTACCCCGGCGGTGAAGCGATCAGCCCGCAGGTATGGCGTGCCGACAGTTTCTACGCCATGGCCGAACTACTGATGCGCGGCCTGGGCTGGGCCTGGTTACCCCGGCATGTGGTGCAGTACCCGACCTACCAGGCGCACATGGTCGAACTGGACAGCAACTGGCGGCCGCCGGCTTTGGTGGCAGAGCTGGCCTGGCGCCGCGATGAACCTCTGGGCCCGGCCGCGCAGTGGCTGGCCGAGCGCTTTGCAGTGCACCTTCGCGCGATCGGGTAGACTTAGCCGCCATGAACAGAACTCTCTATACCTTGCTGTTTCACCTGGGCCTGCCGCTGGTTGCGCTGCGCCTGTATCTGCGCGCGCGCAAGGCACCGGCCTACGGCCAGCGTATCGGCGAGCGCTTTGCTTTCAAGCTGCCGGCCATGCGCCAGGGTGGTATCTGGGTACACGCGGTATCGGTGGGCGAGAGCATTGCGGCCGCACCCATGGTGCGTGCCTTGCTCAAGGCTTACCCAGAGTTGCCGATCACACTGACCTGCATGACCCCTACCGGCTCTGAACGCATTCGCGCCCTGTTCGCCGACGAACCGCGCGTGCAGCATTGCTACCTGCCCTACGACCTGCCTTGGGCGGCGGGGCGTTTTCTCGATCATGTGCAGCCTAAGCTGGGCATCATCATGGAAACCGAGCTTTGGCCCAACCACATTCACCAGTGTGCCAGGCGCGGCATTCCGGTGGCGCTGGCCAATGCGCGCTTGTCTGAGCGCTCGGCCCGTGGCTATGGGCGCTTTGCCAGGCTGACCCGGCCGATGCTGGCCGAGATGAGCCTGATTGCCGTGCAGACCGAAACCGAGGCCCAGCGCTTCCGTGACCTGGGTGCACGCCCTGAGCGCGTGCAAGTCACCGGTTCGATCAAGTTCGACCTGACGATCGACGAACAGCTGCTGCCGCGCGCCAGGGCATTGCGTGAACAGTGGGGGGGCGGCCAGCGCCCTGTGTGGATCGCCGCCAGCACCCATGAAGGGGAAGATGCCTTGATCCTGCAGGCGCATCGGCAGTTGTTGCAGGTGCATGGCGATGCCTTGCTGATCCTGGTGCCGCGCCACCCCGAGCGTTTCAATGCAGTGCATGCGCTGTGCAGCGAGCAGTTCACCACCGTGCGCCGCTCTGCCGGCACGCTGGTCGATGCGCAAACGCGGGTATTGCTGGGCGACACCATGGGCGAACTGCTGTTCCTGTATGCCCTGGCCGACATTGCCTTCGTCGGTGGCAGCCTGGTGCCGACCGGTGGGCACAATCCGTTGGAGCCTGCGGCGCTGGCCTTGCCGGTGCTCATGGGGCCGCATGTGTTCAACTTCCTCGAAATCAGCGCGATGCTGCGCGAGGCGGGTGCGTTGCAGCAGGTGGATGATGCTGACGGGCTGGCCGGTGCGGTGCGCCGTCTGGTGGAACTGCCGCAGGACGCCCAGCGCATGGGCGAGGCGGGCAGGGCGGTGATGCGGGCCAATCAGGGGGCGCTGCAGCGATTGCTCGAGGGTCTGGGGGCCTTGATCCGCTGATAACCGACATATCCACTCAAAGACCCGGTCTAGAGTGGATATGTCTGATTCTGGTTATTTATTCCTACGGCGTAAGTTATAACTTCCTACACTGGATTTCTCGCCGTTAGGAAACTTCCTACGAATAGACTTTAAAAGTCAGAAGTGTCACACGCTTGTGTCGGAAGCTTGTAGGACGTTTGTCCTATTGCTTCGGGCTAGTATCGCCTCATGTCCGGTTTTCATAAGAGGTGGCGTGATGGCTGATTTATCTGATGGCATTGCCAACACTATTGAAAGTGGGCTGGTGTGTCTTATCACGCTGGCGCGTTACCATGGTGTTGCCGTCTCTGCCGAGCAGTTGCAGCACGATCATGCAGCAGCGGGTGAGCGTTTCTCTACCTGCACACTACTTCGGGCATTTCAGCAACTTGGCCTCAAGGCCAAACACCGCAGCGTCGATCCGGCCCGGCTGCAGCAGACGCCCTTGCCCGCTATTGCAGTGGATACGCGTGGTGAGTACTTCATCATCGCGCGCGTGGAGGGCGAGCAGGTTCTGGTGCAGGACCCGCACTCCCGCGCGCCGCAAGCGCTGACCCTCGCGGAACTGGTGGTGCGCTGGTCGGGAGAACTCATTCTGGTTCGCTCCGATGCCCAGTTGCCCCTCGGGCTGTCGCGCTTCGACTTTACCTGGTTCATTCCTGCTCTGGTGAAGTACAGGCGGCTATTTGGCGAAGTGCTCGTGGTTTCCCTGGTCATTCAGATACTGGCTTTGCTGACGCCTTTGTTCTTTCAGGTGGTAATGGACAAAGTCCTGGTGCATCGCGGTTTGACCACGCTGGATGTTATCGCCTTGGGTTTATTGGTCGTCGTTCTGTTTGAAACATTGCTGAGTGGGTTGCGTACCTATGTGGCAGCTCATACAGCGTCAAGAATCGATGTCGAACTGGGTGCAAAACTGTTCAGGCATTTGATCGATCTTCCCACCGCCTATTTTCACGCCAGGCGAGTCGGTGACTCGGTTGCCCGAGTGCGAGAACTGGAGAACATCAGAAGTTTCCTGACCAACAACAGCATCACGCTAGTGCTGGATGTGCTGTTTTCGGTGGTCTTCATCGCTGTCATGTTCCTCTATAGCGGATGGTTGACGCTGGTCGTCGTTGGCTCGCTGCCTTTCTATTTTCTCGTATCCCTGGTCGTTACTCCGCTACTGCGGGCGTTGATTGATCAAAGCTTCCAACGCGGCGCCGAGAACCAGGCTTTTTTGGTCGAGGCGGTCAACGGCATCGACACACTGAAGTCGATGGCCGTGGAACCTCAGGTGACCCGGCGCTGGAATGATCAGTTGGCCGCTTATGTATCTGCCAGTTTCAAGACCCAGAACCTTTCCAGTCTGGCCAATGAAAGCGTCGGCCTGATCGGCAAGCTGGTCACGGTAGCCACCTTGTGGCTGGGGGCCCGGCTGGTCATCGAAGGCGCACTCACGGTGGGCGAGCTGATCGCCTTCAACATGCTCGCAGGGCGCGTGTCGCAGCCCATCATCCGCCTGGCCCAACTCTGGACCAGCTTCCAGCAGACAGGGGTATCGATTCAACGCCTGGGTGACATTCTCAACACCCGTACCGAGGTCAACCAAGGCAAGGGCACGGTACTGCCCACACTTGTCGGGCAGATTGAGCTCGATCGTGTGTGTTTTCGCTATCGGCCGGACGGGGGCGAAGTGGTGCGCGATGTCAGCCTGAAGATCGCCGCCGGAGAAGTGATAGGCGTTGTAGGTCGCTCGGGGTCAGGCAAGAGCACGCTGACACGCTTGATTCAGCGGCTGTACTCACCCGAGCGGGGGCGGGTATTGCTTGACGGTGCTGACCTGGCGGTAGCCGATGTGGCGTCACTGCGTCGGCAGATCGGTGTGGTGTTGCAGGACAACGTGCTTTTTCGGCGCACCGTGCGCGAGAACATTGCCCTCGGCAACCCAGCAGCACCGCTTGAAGAAGTGATCGCCGCAGCGACGCTGGCGGGTGCTCACGAGTTCATCCTCGAATTACCGGATGGCTACGAAACCCTGATTGGTGAGCACGGCGCCAGCCTGTCGGGTGGGCAGCGACAGCGCATAGCCATCGCCCGAGCGCTGTTCGGCAACCCACGCATCCTCATTTTCGACGAAGCCACCAGTGCGCTGGACTATGAGTCCGAACGGATCATCCAGCAGAACATGGCGCGGATTTGCGCGCAGCGCACGGTCATCATCATTGCCCATCGGCTTTCGGCAGTACGCCATGCCGACCGCATCGTGGTTATGGAGCGTGGGCAGATCATCGAGCAAGGGACTCATGATGAGCTGCTGGGTTATCCACAGGGCACCTATGCCTACCTGCATCAACTGCAGCTCGGGGCCGCCGTATGAGTGTGGCGTTCAAAGACCTTGCCGAGCGCTACCGGGATGCGTGGAGGACGGCATGGCGAAAGCGCCGGAGCATGGACGGCCCCGTACGTGAGCCCGACGAACTGGCCTTTTTACCTGCGGCACTGTCCTTGCAGGAAACGCCAGTGCATCCCTTGCCGCGCTACCTGCAGTGGAGCCTGCTGATGTTCATCGGGCTGGCGCTTGCCTGGGCTTGCATCGGTGAGATCGATGTCATCGCCAGTGCCGAAGGCAAGATCGTGCCCAGTGGCAGGAGCAAGTTGATACAGGCCAGCGAGGTCGCGGTGGTGCAGTCGATCCACGTCGTCGATGGCCAGCCGGTGCGCAAAGGTGATGTGCTGGTCGAGCTGGAAGGGCAGTTGACCGAGGCTGACATCAAGCGCCTGGGCAGCGAACTGCTGGCTGCACAGATCGACCAGGCCCGCGCCAGCACACTGCTGAGTGCGCTGGACGGCGATGTGGCACCTGCCTCCCTGGCACCATTGATACCGCAGGCCACGGCCGCGCAGCAGGCAGGCGCGCAGCGCTGGTTGGAGGGGCAATACCTGGAGTTGCAGGCCACGCTGGAACAGGCTGATGCCGAAATCGGTCAACGCGCTGCCGAAATCCGTTCCGCCCAGGGCAGGGCCGACGCGCTCCAGCAACTGCTGGTGATCACCCGCCAACTGACAGCGGATTACAAGCTGTTGTTCAGCGAATCGGCCGTGGCCAAGCACACCTACCTGGAAAAGGAGCAGGCCCGCCTGGAGCAGGAACGCGAACTGGCACTCCAGCGCTCGCGCATCGACGAACTGAACGCTGCACGGCTTGCTGCTCAGCACCGCCGTAGCGGTGCCATTGCCCAACTGCGCAGAGCCATGCTCGACCTTCACGGTGAGGCGCAACGGCGCATTGCAACCCTTGAGCAGGAGTTGAACAAGGCCGAGCAGCGGCATCGCCTCAAGGTACTGACATCCCCCGTTGACGGCACCGTCCAGCAGTTGGCGATCCATACACAGGGCGGGGTGGTTACACCCGCGCAGACACTGATGGTCATTGTGCCGACGGGCGAGCCGGTGGAAGTGGAAGTGAAAGTCGAGAACAAAGATATCGGCTTTGTATATCCGGGGCAGCCAGTGGAAGTGAAAGTTGAGACGTTCACGTTTACCCAGTACGGGGTTGTCCCGGGGGTGGTGGAGAGTATTTCTGACGATGCCATTGAAGATGAGAAGCGAGGGTTGGTTTATAGCGCTCGAGTCCGCCTGGGTAAGGAAATAATGCGTGTAGGAAAACAGGATGTTCCGTTGACGGCGGGTATGTCAGTGCGTGCGGAGGTTATTACGGATAAGCGCAAGGTTATAAGTTATTTTCTAAGGCCTTTGCGGCGACATGTGCAGGAAAGTTTAACGGAGCGCTAAGTGATTACTTGTGAGGGTGATAACAGATGGACGCGAATCGGCTACGAGAAAAAAGCGGCTGGAGAATGCTGTACGAAATTATATGGAATGCACTGAGGGTTAGCGCAGCGGTCGCGTTGTGTCTTCCCGCGAGCTGTGTTGCTTTAGCAGTGGCGACTGTTGCTTTAAGCGAGAAATCGAAGCCGGTCGCACCCCCTGCGCCAAAAGTATGTGGTGTGGTGTCCGGTGTTATGTATGAGTTTTCAAGCGAATATGTTCCTTTCTGGCCGGAATATGAGGATGAAGGAAATTATAAGAGAGGTTCTGGCGGCGTTGATAGAGGGTGTGAATCAAATTTATATTCTTTAAGTCTGGCCATGAACTGGCCTGAGTTAACGCCGGGAAACTATTTCTCAGAGACGTTTAGTGGAATCGTAGTGACGCTTGAACCATGGCCCGCTGGTGAGAGGGGACTGCGCGAAACCTTTGATTTTTTCATTTCCGAGGCAACTTATAAGCAACGAGAGGCCAAGGTGTTTGATAGACAATTAGGTTTGAATCGAGTGGAGGGTGTTGATAGCGTTTTCCCCAATTCACCACGGATGATTTTCTGGTCTGAAAGAAATGGGTACATGGAGCAAATTGGAAGGTGTAGTTGGAGTAAGTATAGGTCTAAATACCATCGGTGTCATTTTAGATATTTGCTGGAGGACAGTAAAGCTATTGTAAAGATTGATTTTGGATGGGACGAATTAAGCGAGTGGGGTGAGATAGCATCGCGTGTAAAAATCTTCTTAGTTTCTAATGGTATACAAGGATAATTTTTATGATGAAATTAAGCCATTCTGATATCGAGCTTGCAAGCGAGTTGTTAACAAAAGAAGGTCCGTCGGCGATGTATGATAAATTAGCCGAAAAAGGTGATAAATATGCGGTGCTCGCAAATGGTGTGGCTCGGGGGAACAGCATTGCAGGTGTGGCGGCGATAAACTACATGAAAGGCGTAGCCGCAGAAGCGGGTATGCCAATGCGCGATGAAGATGTTGAAATCATCCGTTTTAATATGGCTAAGGAGTATCTGAATGCGTTAAAGGCGCATGCGGTGGATGGTTTTGTTTTAGGGCCAATACCTCAAACTGCTATAGCGAATTTCCATAAGCAAGTATTTGAAGGTTCCGGATATCCTGAAAGCGCTTGGACCCTTTATCCCATATTTTTAGGATTGCCAGAAGAAAGTAAACAGATATATTGGGGACTGGTTTTGTCCTCTGCGGGGGATCCCGCGAAGGAGCTAGAGCTGGCAGGGCGTACCCATGCTTTTATGAGCCAAAAAAGTGTGTTGGGTTCAAAAGAGGTAATTGGAGCTGCTAGAAAGTGGTTTCATCATATCGAAGCACCCACGGGATGGTTCGATCTTGCGTCAACTACTTTCGACAAACTGGTTGATTTTTTCATACATCAAGATACTGGTTTAGGTGGAGGTGCATCAGACGCCTCAATCAAAATCGAAATCACCCCCACAACCGAATCCCGCCGCGACCTCCAAGGCCAGGACGATATCCGCAATGACGTCTCCAACGGCTACGTCGATCGTCGCCTGACCCACAGTATCGCATTCACCGACAGCACCCTCGACAACACCGACTTCACCTCCGCTCAGTTGGGCAGTTTGGCCACCGGTGGTGTTCGCCCCGGCGAGCTCCAGATCGACCCCAACGTGCGACCCAATCAGCATCTGGCTCAGTTCTATCGTGATGGCAATGAACAACCGGATTTCAGCCTGCGCAATGCCGTGGTACTCAACGGGTTGGCAGCAATGACCACGGTGAACACGTTTGTCGACCCGCTCTTGCTCGACCTCAGCGGCAAGGGCGTTGGTCTGACGGGTATCGAGGAAGGCGTACTGTTCGATATCGATAACAGTGGTTCACTGCGCCGCACCGGCTGGGCAGACCGGCTGACCGGCATGCTGGTGCATGACAACGGTACCGGCCAGGTGAGCAACGTCAGCCAGCTGTTCTCCGAATACTACGGCGGCAAGGCAGGCAGCGACGGCAGCTCTGGTGAAACACCGTTCAAGGATGGCTTCGCCGCCCTGGCAAGTGTTGACGCCAACGCCGATGGCGTCATCAACGCTGAAGACGCCGTCTGGGCGCAATTGAAGGTGTGGGTCGATGGCAACCATGACGGGCTTGCCGATGCCGGTGAGCTGAGGGCATTGCAGGAGCATGGCATTAGCCAGATCAAGCTCGGCCAGGTCGAGCCGGTAGGAGAGGTGCGTCAGGGTAACGAGGTCATTTCCCGAGGCGCTTTCACTGTTAATGGTGAGGACCGGGAAGTACTGGCGGTGAGGTTTCTCGCCGATACCGTCGGTAATCGGATCGAGGCCCAGGAGGGTGGCGCTCTACTGACTTCGTCAAGCGGGCCCACTTCCCGAAGGGCCTACATCAGCCAGAGTACTCAAGGCAGCACGCTGGACGCCGCAGCGCTCGGCGTACAGACGCTGTACGGCAGCGCGGGCGATGATGTCTTGACCGCGGCTCCAGAGGGCAGTTGGCTGGTTGGTGGCGGTGGCAGCAACACCTATCACGGCGGGGCGGGCGACGATGTATTCGTGATCAGTGCCAGCGACGATTGGGCGAACATGCAGGGCAATGGTGGGCGCGACACGGCACTGATCGTGGGGGAGCATGGCGTTGGGCTGAACATGGCCAAGGCCGGGCTGACCATTGCGCAAGGCGGGCGGGGTAAGGACATCATCGCCAGCGGCGGTCAACGCGGAGTTTTCATCAAGGGCGGCTCGGGCGACAGCTTGCTGATTGGCGGGGGCGGCAACGATGTGCTTGTGGGGGGTACAGGCCGTAACGACATCATTGGCGGTACCGGCAAGTCGGTGATCTATGCGGGCCCCAAGGGGGATCGCATCCGGGCCTCGGTGGGCGGAAGTATCATTTACGCCGGTGGTGGCGCTGATCGGATTACGGGCGGTGCTGCCGATGACGTGATCGAGGCCGGACGCGGCGATGCCACGATCGACGGAGGCGCAGGCACCAACCTGGTCAGTTTGCATGGTGCTCACGACGAGTACCTGATCACACGTACCGAATCGGGCCACCTGATCACCGACACCGTGGCGGGACGAGATGGCCGTCTGAGCTTGAGCAACATCCAGAAACTCAGCTTCGCCGACATTGCTGCCATCGATCTTCTCGGCGGGGGCGCCATGCCAATCGGCGACAGGCTCTCGCCTGAGCAACTGGCTACATTCGCCACCACTGACACGGCGCTGATAGTCCCTGCAACGGCGCTGCTGGGCAATGATCAGCCACTTGGCAGCAACGGGCCATTGCGCATCGCCTCAGTCAGCGCTGGCAAGGGTGCAACAGTGCGGCTGAATGAGCAGGGTGATGTGGAGGTCACGCCGTTGCCAGGCCATGACGGTGATGTCAGTTTCCGCTACGACTTGGTCGATGCTGCCGGCAACGCCTCCATGAGTGTGACCGAGGTGGGCAGTGCTGCATCAGCACCCTTGCGGGCAACGGTAACGTTGCGCCATGAACAATCCCCCGCTGACCCGCTGTCGGGGCGGCAGTGGTATCTGGACGAGATCAATGTCGCGCCGGTATGGCGTGACTTCACGGGCAAGGGGGTGAGGATAGGGCAGTTCGAGCCGGGTGGGGAGTTTGCCGTGGCGCCGGAAATCTTCGACATCGGGCACCCCGATCTCAAGCCGAATATCGATCCTATCTGGCTGCAAACCCAACGCACTAATGGCACGCTGCCCGCTCTGGCGTCCAATCACGCCACTCAAGTGGCTGGGGTCATGGTTGGCGCGCGCAATGATCAAGGAGGGATCGGCATCGCATATGATGCGAAGATCGGCGGGCACTACCTGGCCAACAAAGGCGATGACCTGACCAATCTGGGGCAAATGGTCAACTACGACATAGCCAACAACAGTTGGGGTTTCAAAACGGACTTCGGACTTACAAATGTTCCAGAAGGAAAAGTCGATACTGCTCTGGCGCTGGCATTCAGCACTACGCTTGCCGCCACCAACGGCCGTGGCGGGCTAGGCACCATCGTCGTCGCCTCTGGTGGCAACCAGCGCCATAAAGGCGGTAATGCACAGGGCTCGCTGACCAACAACAACCGCCACGCCATTGAAGTGGCGGCCATCAATGCAAAGGCAGACCTCTCGGTACTGCAAGCTGCCACGGCACCCTTTTCCAATCCAGGCTCCAGCTTGCTGGTCGCTGCACCGGGGAGCCATGTTTTATCCAGTGGCGTCAGCCTTGAAGCGGAGCGCGGTGCGTCGGTCGGCAGCGCCTACAGCACGACTCAGGGCACCAGCTTCGCCGCGCCGATCGTCTCAGGCGTGGTGGCGTTGATGTTGCAGGCCAACCCGGGGTTGGGTTACCGGGATGTTCAGCAGATCCTCGCACTGTCTGCGCGCATAGTGGATGACGCATCAACCCAATGGGCTTACAACGCAGGGCGCAATTGGAATGGCGGTGGCATGCACGCCAGCCACGACTATGGCTTTGGCATGATCGACGCCCGCGCCGCAGTGCGCCTTGCCGAGTCCTGGGGGAGCCGGGCGACCAAGGCCAATGAAAGGCTGCTGACAGCCAGCAGTGAACCAGTGGCTCAACAGGTTGCGGCGGGGCAGGTTGCGACTTTGTCTTTGACCCTGCCGGCTGATTTGCTGGTGGAGCATGTGGAGGTCGATGTCCACTCGATGGTCGGCCGCCTTGGCGACATGACGCTCACGCTGGTGTCGCCTGGCGGCACGCGCAGCGTACTGCTCGATCGCACAGGCAAGGCGCCGGGCTCTGGTGATGACGATCTGGGCGATTCGCGTTCAGGGGCGTTCAAATATGGGTTCATGTCGACCCATCATCGCGCAGAGCGCTCGGCTGGGGAGTGGAAGCTTGAGGTGCGTAATGCTGTTGCTGGCTTACCGCTAACGCTTGATCGCTGGACGCTGCGCCTCGTCGGCAGCCCCGGCACCACCGATGATGTCTATTACTTTACCGACGACTACGCGAATCTGGTGGCAGAAAACCCAGGGCGCGCGAAGCTTGACGATGCCATCAGCGGCACCGCTGGCGGGCGCAATACGTTGAACGCGGCTGCAGTAAGTCGCAGTATCTCGGTGGATCTGGCCAGCGGCAGCGCCAGTATTGCCGGTGCGGCGCTCACCATAACCCCTGGCTCGGTGCAAAACCTTATCAGTGGTGATGGCGACGATACCTTGATCGCCGGGCCCACCGGGGCATTACTGGATGGTGGCCGTGGGTACAATCTCCTCAAGGGGGGGGAGGGTACCGACCGCTTTGTCATCCACAGGCGTGCAGGCGGTAACGATGTACTCAAGCAGTTCGAGACTTCGCGTGAGGTGATCGACCTGATCGGCTTTGGTGGTTCAGGGTTTGCTGACTTGCAGATGCAACAGGACGGCAATTCGACTGTGCTCGACCTTGGCAGTGGGCAGAAGCTGACGATTGCGGACACTACGATTGCTGAACTGCGGTCAGCGAACTTCCGTTTCCTTGACGCTTTCACCGCTGCGCCAGGTTATTTCGAGGGCAGCCCTGAAGAGCAGACGACCCCGCCTGTCAGCGCGAATGTTCTGCTTACCGGTGGTGCAGGTGGCGTGTCGCTTGCCAGTGACGCATCCGGGCAGTTGGTGGCTTCTTTGGCAGGCACGATATATTCCCCGCCGACGGTTGCGCCCAGCGTGTTTCTGGTGACAAAACAAGAAGGTGTGAGCGACTACAAGAACACCCTTCGGGGGTTCCGACACGGTATCGACAAGATTGACCTGACCCAGGTAGGCATCAGTCGCTTCGAGGATCTGCACGTCAGCAAAGTCCAGCGCTTCAAACTCAATGACTTTGCGCAGATTCACGGTGTAGCCGTTGATACTCAGGCAGTGCCGGGGCAGGAAGGTATTGTGAAGATGCTGTACCTGGATGCGCTCGAAGTTGCGCAGGTGACAGCGGAGGACTTTATCTTTGCGCAGCCGGCAATGGTCACATCTGAAGCGGTTGCCGTGCCAGAAATTTCCGCCCTTTCAGCAGGGTCATCGCTGTTTGCTGTCGAGCACTCGCTACCGAGCCTGGGAAATCTTGTTGATGCAATGGCTGCGTTCGCCCCTGAACCTGCGGGGCCTGCGCTAATTGGTGATATGTCGGTTCAACGCATCGACTCGACGATTG
The DNA here is from genome assembly GCF_045164175.1 of Pseudomonas sp. 10(2024). Lineage (NCBI taxonomy): Bacteria > Pseudomonadati > Pseudomonadota > Gammaproteobacteria > Pseudomonadales > Pseudomonadaceae > Pseudomonas > Pseudomonas sp. 10(2024). The sequence continues at coordinate 5,342,762 of NZ_CP174006.1, read as the reverse complement.
CCGTAGCCGCCTAGGCGTTGTCGTTCAGGGCTGGAGTGATATTGGAGGCCTATCGCCAGCAAGCCAGCTCTCACAGGTGCATCATGCCTTCAGGCCTGGCACGGTACGTGTGGGAGTGGGCTTGCCCGCGAATGGTCCAGCCCCTATCTCAAGGCCTGCGCTCGAAGTTCTTGGCCGCTGCTGCCGCCAGGTCCGGCGGCAGGAAGTCCTTGTCCGGGTTGTAGTCAGGTTTCAGGTAGCGCTTCAGGTCCTGCAGGTCTTGCGGGCTCAGGGTGCCGGCTGCCTGCTTCAGGCTCAGGTTGTCGAGAATGTAGTCGTAACGGCTATTGTTGTAGTCGCGCACCGAGGTGTACAGCTGGCGCTGGGCATCAAGCACGTCGACGATGTTGCGGGTACCGACCTGGTAGCCGATTTCGGTGGCTTCCAGCGCGCTCTGGTTGGAAATGATCGACTGCTTGCGCGCCTGCACCTGTTCCACATCGGTGTTCACTGCGCGGTGCAGGTTGCGGGTGTTTTCCACGACCTGGCGGCGCAGGCTTTCACGCTGTTGCTCGCTCTGGCTCAGGCGCTGGTAAGCCTCGCGTACCTGCGAGCTGGTCAGGCCGCCGCTGTAGATCGGGATATTCAGTTGCAGACCAACGCTGGTCTGCTCGACATCGCCGCTGTAGCGCACCCCCAGTTGCGATGGGTTGGTGAAGCCAAGGCTGTCGTTGTCACCCTTCTGGTACTTGGCCACTGCGTCCAGGGTCGGTGCATGCCCGGCCTTGCGCTGACGCAGGGTCTCTTCTGCGGCAGAAACCGCGTAGTTGGTGGCCAGCAGGTTGAGGTTCTGGCGCCCGGCGGTTTCGACCCAGGCTTTGGCATCGTTGGGCGTTGGCACTTGTACCGGCAGGCTATGCACCACGCCCTGGATAGAGGTGTACTCACGGTTGGTCAGGGTCACCAGGGCCTCGAAGGCATCCTGCACCTGGCGTTCGGCAATGATCCGGTTGGCCCGTGCAGTGTCATAACTGGCTTGGGATTGCAGCACGTCGGTCTTGTCCGAAAGGCCCACGTCGAAACGCTCGTTGGACTGATCCAGCTGGCGCTTGAAGGCGGCTTCTTCTGCCTTGGTGGCGGCCAGGTTGTCCTGGGCGCGGAGGACGGCGAAGTAGTTTTGCGCGGTTTGCAGGATCAGGTTTTGCTCGGTCGCCGACAGCTCCAGGGCTGCCTGTTCGTTGACGGCTTCGGCGGCTTGCAACTGGAACCAGCGATCAGCGCGGAAGATCGGCTGAGCCAGGGTCGCGCTCCAGGCGTTGCCGCTGCGATTGGACGTCATGGACGGCTCGTCCAGCTTGGTGCGGGTGTTCATCATCTCTGCACCGGCCGACAGGTTTGGCAGCAACCCGGCGCGGGCCTGCGGCACCACTTCGCGGCGCGCCCCGTAATCGGCGCGGGCTGCAGCCAGGTCGGCGTTGTTGTCCACTGCTTCCTGGTAGACGCTGACCAGATCGGTTTTGACTGTCGAAGGCACGTCCGCTGCCCAGACCACTCCGTTGGACGCACAAGACACGGCTATCGCCAGTGAGAGTTTGCGCAGCATAGAGGCAATCCTTGTACGAAATTTAATTACTGAACTGTTGAGTATCGAGCGATGGGCCAGTGTAGTGCCATGCGCACCCGGCAACAATCGCTCGGTGTGCCTTTCATCATCCGCGCATTTACCTGCTTGGCTTTGCTGACCACTCCAGTCTAGACTGCGCATGTTCTTGTCGGGGTGCCTTGAAGCAAAGGCTGAGATCGCAGAGGTGCGGATCCCGTTGAACCTGATCAGGTTAGCGCCTGCGTAGGGAACAAGATTGCTCGCCTTCCCGGGGAGCCTCTTGTGCCAGGTCCGGGATTGTCACAGCTGCATACAGCTTCAGGCACCCCCCATGTCCGGCACTGCACCCAAAGAGGGTGCGTCCGCGCGTTTCAGGTTCACCCCGACATTCCACTGCTAGGAAGCCGTCAGGAGAGCCTGTGATGACCAAACAAGAAAAAGCGATCAACCTCAGCGAATCGGCACAAGTCGATCAGCAGTCCGTGCAACCCTTCCCGCGTTCGCGCAAGGTGTATGTCGAAGGCTCGCGCCCGGACATCCGCGTCCCCATGCGTGAAATCAGCCTGGATGACACCCCGACCGATTTCGGCGGCGAGTCCAACGCCCCGGTGCTGGTGTATGACACGTCTGGCCCGTACACCGACCCCGACGTGATCATCGACGTGCGCAAAGGCCTGGCCGATGTGCGTTCGGCGTGGATCGAAGCCCGCGGTGACACCGAGCGCCTGGAAGGCCTGAGCTCCGACTTCGGTCAGCAGCGCCTGAACGATGCAGAGCTGGCCAAGCTGCGTTTTGCCCATGTGCGCAACCCGCGCCGGGCCAAGGCCGGCGCCAACGTCTCGCAGATGCACTATGCCCGTCAGGGCATCATCACCGCCGAAATGGAATACGTGGCCATCCGCGAGAACATGAAGCTGCAGGAGGCCCGCGCCGCCGGCCTGCTGAATGAGCAACATGCCGGCCACAGCTTCGGTGCCAACATCCCGAAAGAAATTACCCCTGAATTCGTCCGCCAGGAAATCGCCCGTGGCCGCGCGATCATTCCGGCCAACATCAACCACCCGGAAGTAGAGCCGATGATCATCGGCCGTAACTTCCTGGTGAAGATCAACGGCAACATCGGCAACAGCGCCCTGGGTTCCTCGATCGAGGAAGAGGTGGCCAAGCTGACCTGGGGCATCCGCTGGGGCTCGGACACGGTCATGGACTTGTCCACCGGCAAGCACATCCACGAAACCCGCGAGTGGATCATTCGCAACTCGCCGGTACCGATCGGTACCGTGCCGATCTACCAGGCCCTGGAAAAGGTCAACGGTGTGGCAGAGGACCTGACCTGGGAACTGTTCCGCGACACCCTGATCGAGCAGGCCGAACAGGGCGTGGACTACTTCACCATTCACGCCGGTGTGCTGCTGCGCTATGTACCCCTGACCGCCAAGCGGGTCACCGGCATCGTCAGCCGCGGTGGCTCGATCATGGCCAAGTGGTGCCTGGCGCACCACAAGGAAAACTTCCTGTACACCCACTTCGACGAAATCTGCGAAATCATGAAGGCCTACGACGTCAGCTTCTCGCTGGGCGACGGCCTGCGCCCTGGCTCGATTGCCGACGCCAACGACGCGGCGCAATTCGGTGAGCTGGAAACCCTCGGCGAGCTGACCAAGATTGCCTGGAAGCACGACGTGCAATGCATGATCGAAGGCCCCGGCCACGTGCCGATGCAATTGATCAAAGAGAACATGGACAAGCAGCTGGAGTGCTGCGACGAGGCGCCGTTCTACACCCTCGGCCCACTGACCACCGATATCGCGCCGGGTTACGACCACATCACCTCGGGCATTGGTGCGGCGATGATCGGCTGGTTCGGTTGCGCCATGCTCTGCTACGTAACGCCGAAGGAGCACCTGGGCCTGCCGAACAAGGACGACGTCAAGACCGGCATCATCACCTACAAGATCGCCGCGCATGCCGCCGACCTTGCCAAGGGCCACCCGGGTGCACAGATTCGCGACAACGCCTTGTCCAAGGCGCGTTTCGAGTTCCGTTGGGAAGACCAGTTCAACCTGGGCCTCGACCCGGACACCGCCCGTGCTTTCCACGACGAGACCCTGCCGAAGGAATCGGCCAAGGTCGCGCACTTCTGCTCGATGTGCGGGCCGAAGTTCTGCTCGATGAAGATCACCCAGGAAGTGCGTGAGTACGCTGCCAAGATCGAGGCCGTGGATGTGACGGTCGAGCAAGGCATGCGTGAGCAGGCCGAGCGGTTCCGCCAGGAAGGCAGCCAGCTGTACCACAAAGTCTAAACCGCAGCACCTTACCCTGTGGGAGCGGGCTTGCCCGCGAAGCAAGCACTGCGGTGCATGGCACCGGCTTTGCCGGTGTTCGCGGGCAAGCCCGCTCCCACAGGGTGGTGTATGCCACTTAACATCACTCCTGCGGACATGACCATGACATCACCCAGCCAGTTCTCTCCCGACCATCCAATCCCCATCCAGCAGCGCATTTTCGGTGCTCGCGACCTGTTTTCACTGTGGTTTTCCCTCGGCATCGGCCTGATGGTGCTGCAGGTCGGCGCCATGCTGGCGCCAGGCCTGGGCCTTGCTGGCGCCGTGCTGGCCATCGCCCTGGGCACCGGTGTCGGTGTGCTGTTGCTGGGTGCGGCGGGGGTTATCGGCAGCGACACCGGCCTGTCCGCCATGGGCACCCTGAAACTCAGCCTGGGCAGCCATGGCGCGCGCTTGCCGGCGCTGCTCAACTTGCTGCAACTGGTGGGTTGGGGCGCTTTCGAGATTATCGTCATGCGCGATGCTGCCAGCTTGCTGGGGGCGCGAGCGTTCGGTGAGGACAGTGCCTGGAACAGCCCCATGCTCTGGACGCTGTGCTTCGGTGCCCTGGCCACCCTGCTGGCCGTCAGCGGGCCACTGGCCTTCGTGCGCAAGGTGCTGCGCGCCTGGGGGATCTGGTTGTTGCTGGGCGCTTGCCTGTGGCTGACCTGGAACCTGTTCGCCAAGGCCGACCTGGCCGAACTGTGGAACCGTGCCGGGGATGGTTCGATGTCGCTGGCGGTTGGCTTCGATATCGTCATCGCCATGCCGCTGTCCTGGCTGCCGCTGATCGCGGACTACTCGCGCTTTGCCCGCAATGGCAAGCATGTGTTCGGCGGCACGGTCGTTGGCTACTTCATCGGCAACACCTGGCTGATGAGCCTGGGCGTGGCGTACACGCTGGCGTTCGCCGCCAGTGGCGAAGTCAATGCCCTGCTGCTGGCCCTGGCAGGCGCCGGCATGGGGATTCCGCTGCTGCTTATTCTGCTGGACGAGTCGGAAAAGGCCTTCGCCGACATCCACTCGGCGGCGGTTTCCACCGGTGTGCTGCTACCGCTGAAGGTCGAGCACCTGGCGTTGGCCATCGGCGTGTTGTGCACCCTGATCGCCCTGTTGGCGCCACTGGCACAGTACGAAAACTTCCTGTTGCTGATCGGCTCGGTGTTCGCACCGCTGTTCGGCGTGGTGCTGATGGACCACTACGTGGTCCGTCGACGCCGTCTGCCAGCGCAGGTCAATGGCTTGCACTGGCAGGCGTTGGTGGCCTGGTTTGCCGGGGCGGTGGCCTATCACCTGATTGCCGCCAAGGCACCGGAACTGGGCGCTACCCTGCCCGCATTGCTGCTGGCAGGTGTGCTGCATGGGCTGCTAAGCCTCAGCCGCGGCCGGGAAACAGTTCAGGCTTGAGTACGCCATTCAGGCGCGGGTAGGGGATCTTCAGTTCCACGTGGCCCATGGAATAGGGCGCGATGGCATAGACCTCGTACTTGACCACTACCGCGCCGTACGTCAGGGCGACGTGCGGCGATTTCTTGAACGGCCAGGTCTTGACGAACTCGGCATCCTTGTCCATTCCCACGCTCATCAGCCAGGCACGGTGCGATTCTTCGACGGTTTTCCAGAAGGTGTCTTCCTGGCCGGGCACCAGCATGTCCTGCAGGGTCAGCACCTTGTCCAGCTTACGTGAATAGTTGATGAAGCCGCGCCCGGGCATGCCGTGGGCGCCACCGCTGTCCAGGTAGCTGGACAACTCGATGATCACCAGCCCGTCATGCTGCTCGCGTACCTTGGCTTGCAAGTAGCTGCTGTTACGTTTGTCGGCACTGGCCAGATATTGCTGTTCGTAGGCCTGCAGGGTGGCTGGTGCGGTGCCATGCTGATTGTCTTCGGTCAGCTGCAGCAGGCGTTTTTCGACGATGCCGTCGAGCTTGGGCAGGGCCGGGAAGTGGATCATGTCGATGTTCACCAGCGGGCAGTCGCTCTCGCTGCAGCCGGGTTTGACATGCTCCCAGGCGTCGCGCTTGACCTCGAGCGGGGCCCGGTAGTTGGGCGTGAACAGGCTCTGGCAGGCGCCCAGAGCGAGTGCCAGCACGGCCACGGAAGTCAGTTTGACAAGTGTCATGATGATCCTTGCAGAACAGGGAAAAGTCGGCCTTTGACCGTCTGCGCGGCCTTCAGTTCGCCACTAAGCTAACAGAGTGAAGGGCTGCTGTCCCGAGTGCGCCAGCGGTTGCTGGAAAGGGGTGAAACCAACAGGCGTGCGGAGTAGGATGGCGCGAAGCAGTATTCGAGGTAATGAGGATTTCCATGTCAGACGCGTTGAACGCCGTGCCCAAGGGCTTCGAAATCATCGAGCGGGCCAATTGCTTCCAGGGCTTTTACAAGCTCGACAAGTTACGCCTGCGCCACGAGCTATTTGCCGGGGGCATGGGGCGCGAGATCAGTCGCGAACTGTTTGTGCGCCACGATGCGGTATGCGTGCTGCCGTACGACCCTGCGCGCGATGAAGTGGTGCTGATCGAACAGTTTCGCGTGGGCGCCCTGGACAAGGTCGCCAACCCTTGGCTGATCGAGATGGTTGCCGGGCTGATCGACAAAGACGAGCAGCCCGAGGAAGTCGCCCATCGCGAGGCTGAAGAAGAAGCCGGCCTGACCTTCAGCGCCCTTTGGCCGATGACCCGCTACTTCCCGTCGCCTGGCGGCAGTGACGAATACGTTCATCTGTTCCTCGGCCGTTGCAGCAGCGAGGGCGCGGGAGGGCTGCATGGCCTGGAGGAAGAGGGCGAAGACATTCGCGTACGCGTGTGGGCGTTCGAGGATGCCCTGCAGGCGGTGCGCGACGGGCGCATCTGCAATGCGGCCACCATCATTGGCCTGCAATGGCTGGCGCTGAACCGTGACGAAGTAAGAGGTATGTGGAAGTGAACCTGCTGCGCGAGCGCTATCGAGTTGACCTGGTCGGGCTGCAGGCAGCCTGCGAGGCCAACTATGCCCGGCTGATGCGCTTGTTGCCCGACATGCGCACCACCCAGAGCTCGCGCCGCATCGGCATGACCCAGGGTGACCAGATGCTTGGCGTGCTGGTGCTCGACGTGGTGCTGGCCTGCCCGTATACCACCACCCTGCATGTGCGGCAGGAACACAGCCTGCCGTGGTTGCCAGTGCCACACCTGGAAGTGCAGGTGTATCACGATGCGCGCATGGCCGAAGTGGTCAGCGCCGAACACACCCGGCGCCTGCGCAGCATCTACCCGTATCCGAACGATGCCATGCACCAGCCGGACGAAAAGGCCCAGCTCAACCTGTTCCTGGGTGAATGGCTTAGCCACTGCCTGGCCTGCGGCCACGAACTGGCAAGTGTTCGCTGAATTGTGACGTGAGTCGGTTGCGGGTGTTTGCTCGTCACCGTCGCACAGCCATAATTCCCGCTGAATCCATTCGAGGAGATGGCCGTTGTCGCCGCCAGACCAATCGCGCCCCGTGCATGTGGTGCAACTGACCGATGCCCACCTGTTCGCCGACCCGGCTGGCAGCATGCTGGGCCTCAAGACCCGAGACAGCCTGCGCCACGTGGTGGCCCAGGTGCGGCGCGAGCAGCCGCTTGTCGACTTGCTGCTGTGCACGGGCGACCTGTCCCAGGATGCCAGCGTGGCATCCTATGAAGCGTTTCGGGAGCTGACCGCACCGTTTGCCGTACCCACTCGCTGGCTGCCGGGCAACCATGACGAGGCTCAGGTGATGGCGCAGGTGGCGCCGGAACTGGTGCAGGCGGTGACCGATATCGGCGCGTGGCGGGTGGTCATGCTCAACACCGCCGTGCAGGGTGCTACCCACGGGTTTCTGCAAGATGACCAGCTGGCCGTACTGGAAGCCGCCTTGAAAGAGGCCGGCGAGCGGCATTGCCTGGTGTGCTTCCACCATCAGCCAGTGGATATCGGCTGCGCCTGGATCGCGCCGATCGGCTTGCGCAATGCCCAGGCGCTGTTCGATATCGTTGAAGGATATCCACAGGTACGGGCTTTGTTATGGGGGCATGTGCATCAGGAATGGGATGAGGTCCGAGAGGGGCGGCGCCTGCTGGCCACGCCGTCGACCTGCATTCAGTTCGCGGCGCGCAGCGAAGACTTCCAGGTGAGCGAAGAGCATCCGGGGTACCGCTGGTTGCGCCTGCATGCCGACGGGCGGCTGGAGACCGGGGTGGAGCGGGCGCTGGATTTCGAGGTGCAGCTCGACTTCGACAGCCCAGGGTATTGAGCAGGCCACGTCAGCCTGCCGGAAATGTATTGCGAAATCCGTGGCACTGCGTCAAAACCCGGCGAACGCGCTACACTGCGCGTCCCTGCGCCCGCATTATCAGGCGCGAAGCCACAGATTCCGGGGGCAGCATGTCGGGTTCCATCCTCTATATCCATGGCTTCAACAGCTCGCCGCTTTCGACCAAGGCGCGTCAGCTGGAGGCAGTCATGCAGCAGCTCGGCCTGGCCGACCAGTTGCGAGTGCCGGCCCTGCACCACCACCCACGGCAAGCCATGGTCCAGCTCGAAGCGGCCATCGCCGAACTGGGGGCGCCACTGCTGGTGGGCAGTTCGCTCGGCGGCTACTATGCCACCCACCTGGCCGAGCGCCATGGCCTCAAGGCCCTGCTGGTCAACCCGGCGGTAACCCCGCACAAGCATTTCGACGGTTACCTGGGCACCCAGCGCAATCATTACAGCGGTGAAACCTGGGAGCTGACCCACGATCACGTGCAGGCCCTGGCCGAGCTGGAAGTCGCGGCCCCGGCCGATGCCGACCGCTATCAAGTGTGGCTGCAGACCGCCGATGAAACCCTGGACTATCGACACGCCGAGCGCTATTACCGTGCTTGTGCCCTGCGTATCCAGGCCGGTGGCGACCACAGCTTCCAGGGCTTCGCCGAGCGCCTGCCGGCACTGCTGGCGTTCGCAGGCATTGCCCGTGGGCAGTATGCGGCGCTCGATTTTTCTGTATTTTGACTTTTTTGCATTCACCAGACTGACGACGAGACCCTATGGCCAATCCCAGCGCTAGCGCCTATAACGCAGACGCCATCGAAGTCCTCTCGGGCCTTGATCCGGTCCGCAAGCGGCCGGGCATGTACACCGATACCAGCCGCCCCAACCACCTGGCCCAGGAAGTCATCGACAACAGTGTCGACGAAGCACTGGCCGGCCACGCGCGTTCGGTGCAGGTCATCCTGCATGCCGACCATTCGCTGGAAGTCAGCGACGACGGCCGCGGCATGCCGGTGGACATCCATCCGGAAGAGGGCGTGTCCGGGGTCGAGCTGATCCTCACAAAGCTGCACGCCGGCGGCAAGTTCTCCAACAAGAACTATCAGTTTTCCGGCGGCCTGCACGGGGTGGGTATCTCGGTGGTCAACGCCCTGTCGACGCAGGTGCGCGTGCGCGTCAAACGTGACGGTAACGAATACCAGATGACCTTTGCCGATGGCTTCAAGGCCAGCGAGCTGGAAGTGGTCGGCTCGGTCGGCAAGCGCAACACCGGCACCAGTGTGTACTTCAGCCCCGACCCGAAGTACTTCGACTCGCCCAAGTTCTCCATCAGCCGCCTCAAGCACGTGCTCAAGGCCAAGGCGGTACTGTGCCCGGGGCTGCTGGTCAGCTTCGAGGACAAGGCCAGCGGCGAAAAGGTGGAATGGCACTACGAGGATGGCCTGCGCTCCTACCTGGTCGACTCGGTCAACGAATTCCAGCGCCTGCCCGACGAGCCGTTCTGTGGCAGCCTGGCGGGTAACAAGGAAGCGGTTGACTGGGCTTTGCTGTGGCTGCCCGAAGGCGGTGACAGCATTCAGGAAAGCTACGTCAACCTGATTCCCACCGCCCAGGGCGGCACCCACGTCAACGGCCTGCGCCAGGGCCTGCTGGATGCCATGCGTGAGTTCTGCGAGTTCCGCAACTTGCTGCCACGCGGGGTAAAACTGGCGCCGGAAGACGTTTGGGAGCGCATCACCTTCGTACTGTCGATGAAGATGCAGGACCCGCAGTTCTCCGGGCAGACCAAAGAGCGCCTGTCATCACGCGAGGCGGCCGCGTTCGTCTCCGGTGTGGTCAAGGATGCTTTCAGCCTGTGGCTCAACGCCCACCCCGAGCTGGGCATGCAACTGGCAGAACTGGCCATCAGCAACGCCGGGCGCCGCCTCAAGGCCAGCAAGAAGGTCGAGCGCAAGCGCATCACCCAGGGCCCGGCATTGCCCGGCAAGCTGGCCGATTGTGCAGGCCAGGACCCGATGCGTGCCGAGTTGTTCCTCGTCGAGGGTGACTCGGCCGGTGGTTCGGCCAAGCAGGCGCGGGACAAGGAATTCCAGGCCATCCTGCCGCTGCGCGGCAAGATCCTCAACACCTGGGAAGTGGACGGGGGCGAAGTCCTGGCCAGCCAGGAAGTGCACAACATTGCCGTGGCCATTGGCGTCGATCCGGGTGCAACCGACCTTGCGCAGCTGCGCTATGGCAAGATCTGCATCCTCGCCGACGCTGACTCCGATGGTCTGCACATCGCCACATTGCTGTGTGCGCTGTTCGTTCAACACTTCCGGACACTGGTCGAGGCTGGGCATGTTTACGTGGCCATGCCGCCCCTGTACCGCATCGACCTGGGCAAGGAAATCTACTACGCCCTCGACGAAGCCGAGCGTGACGGCATCCTCGACCGCCTGGTGGCCGAGAAGAAGCGCGGCAAGCCGCAGGTAACACGCTTCAAGGGCCTGGGCGAGATGAACCCGCCGCAGTTGCGCGAAACCACCATGGACCCGAACACCCGGCGCCTGGTGCAGCTGACCCTGGACGACGTAGAAGCAACCTGCGAGCTGATGGACAAGCTGCTGGCCAAAAAGCGCGCCGGTGACCGCAAGAGTTGGCTGGAAACCAAGGGCAACCTGGCCGAGGTCATGGTTTGATTCGGCAAGTACTTGCCGTTTGCCTGGCGCTGGTTGCCCTGCCTTGTCTGGCGGGCAACTGGCCAGAGCTGAAGATGACAGCCGAGCACCCGATCGACGGTATGCGCGGTGGCAACCTGTCGGGGCTGGTGGAATGCCGGGGTGGGTTGTGGGGCGTGTCCGATCGTGACGACGACCGTATCTACCGCTTCGATCAGCAGAACCCGACCTGGCGCGCGCAGCCGCTTACCTTCACCCCGCCGGCTGTCCCGGAAAGCGGCCTGCCATGGGGGTTGAAGTCGCGCAACTGGGCGGCATCGTACATTCGCGGTGGCGAGCTGGATTTCGAAGGTATCACCTGTGATCAGGCGGGTAACCTCTATCTGGTCAGCGAGGCGCATGCCGCGGTGCTGCAATTGCCGCTGGAAGGCGAGCCGGACTGGTTGAGGATCGACTCGGCCATGGTGCGCCAGGCCCGGGCAAGCGGCATGCTGCTGAACTTCAATGCCCTGTTCGAAGGCCTGGCGATCAACCCGGCGGGTGACCGCCTGTGGCTGGCTGCCGAGCGTGAGCGCCGTGGCCTGCTGGCTATCGAGCGCCAGCAGTCGGTCTGGACCTGCGGGCGTGGTTGCGTGCTGCTGAGCGAGGCGGGGGTCGAAATGCAACCCGCGCAGATGCCCAATGCCAGGGCCCTGTCGCGCGACTTCGCTGACCTGGCTTGGTTCGAGGGCAAGCTGTTTACCCTCGAACGTAACGCCTACCGGGTGTGCCGACGTGATGTCGACAGTGGCAAGGTCGAGCGTTGCTGGTCGTTCGCTGCTGATGCGCTGGTCGAGTCACGGCGCTACGCGCAGCCGTTTGGCCTGGCCGAAGCACTGGTGATCGATGCCAAGGGCGCCTGGATTGGCCTGGACAACAACAACGGCGCCCGTGCCGATGGTGAAACCCGCCCGGTCGTCTGGCGCTTCGACGCTCCGGAAGGCGGCTGGAGCGCCAAACCATGAGCCAGGCGCCGGGCAAGCGCGCGGGCAAGTTACTGATGATCGTCGCCTGGGCGGCGGCGCTGTTTCTTGCCACGCGCTTTTTCGGCCAGTGGGAAGACAGCCAGCGTAACCCCAACCGCCAGGTGCAATCCGAGCATGGTCAAGGCTTTATCGAAGTGCGCCTGCTGAGTAATGGCCAGGGCCACTTCGTGGTGGATGGTGCCATCAACGGCCAAGTGGTGCATTTCATGCTCGACACCGGCGCCACCGACGTGGCGATCCCGGAGGCGTTGGCTCATGAACTGAGCCTGGAGCGCGGTAGCCCGGTGCTACTGAGCACCGCCAACGGCCGCACCGAAGGCTACCGCACGCGCCTGACCAGCCTGCAACTGGGCGATATCCGCCTGCAGAACGTACGCGCCATCGTGGTGCCGGGCCTGGATGGGTCCACCGTACTGCTGGGCATGAGTGCCCTGCAACAACTTGAATTTACCCAGCGCGGTGGCACCATGCTGCTGCGCCAGAACCTGAAATAATGACGAGGCCCGCATGAGCGACTCACTGGAACTCAGCCTGGACGGCGTCGAACGCCGCTCGCTGGCTGACTTCACCGAACAGGCCTACCTCAACTACTCCATGTACGTGATCATGGACCGTGCCCTGCCGCACATCGGCGACGGCCTGAAGCCGGTGCAGCGACGCATCGTCTACGCCATGAGCGAGTTGGGGCTCGATGCCGATGCCAAGCACAAGAAGTCGGCACGTACCGTCGGTGACGTGCTCGGCAAGTTCCATCCCCATGGCGATTCGGCCTGCTACGAGGCCATGGTGCTGATGGCGCAGCCGTTCAGCTACCGCTATACCCTGGTCGATGGCCAGGGCAACTGGGGTGCGCCGGATGATCCGAAGTCGTTCGCCGCCATGCGCTACACCGAGGCGCGGCTGTCGCGTTACGCTGAAGTGCTGCTCAGCGAAGTCGGCCAGGGCACTGTGGACTGGGTGCCGAACTTCGATGGCACGTTGCAGGAACCGGCCGTGCTGCCCGCGCGCCTGCCCAACATCCTGCTCAACGGTACCACCGGTATCGCCGTGGGCATGGCCACCGACGTACCGCCGCACAACCTGCGAGAGGTGGCCAGTGCCTGTGTGCGACTGCTCGATGAGCCCAAGGCAACCATTGAGCAGTTGTGCGAGCACATCCAGGGGCCGGATTACCCTACCGAGGCAGAGATCGTCACGCCGCGGGCTGAAATTCTCAAGATGTACGAAAGCGGCCGCGGCTCGATCCGCATGCGCGCCGTGTACCGCGTCGAGGATGGCGACATCGTCGTCACTGCGCTGCCGCACCAGGTCTCCGGGGCCAAAGTGCTGGAGCAGATTGCCGCGCAGATGCAGGCCAAGAAGCTGCCGATGGTCGCCGACCTGCGCGACGAGTCGGACCACGAGAACCCGTGCCGTATCGTCATCATCCCGCGATCCAACCGCGTCGATGTCGACGAGCTGATGCAGCACCTGTTCGCTACCACCGACCTGGAAAGCACCTACCGGGTCAACGTGAATATCATCGGCCTGGACGGCCGGCCGCAGTTGAAAAACCTGCGAACCCTATTGGTGGAGTGGCTGGAGTTCCGCACCAATACCGTTCGTCGCCGCCTGCAGCACCGTCTGGATAAGGTCGAGAGGCGTCTGCACCTGTTGGACGGTTTGCTCACCGCATTCCTCAACCTGGATGAAGTGATCCACATCATCCGTACTGAGGAATACCCCAAGCAGGCCCTGATCGAACGTTTCGAGCTGACCGAGATCCAGGCCGACTACATCCTCGAGACCCGCCTGCGGCAGTTGGCGCGCCTGGAAGAGATGAAGATCCGCGGTGAGCAGGATGAGTTGCTGAAGGAGCAAGCCAAGCTGCAGGCCTTGCTGGGGAGCGAGGCCAAACTGCGCAAGCTGGTGCGCAGCGAGCTGATCAAGGATGCCGAAACCTATGGCGATGATCGTCGCTCGCCGATCGTAGCGCGTGCCGAAGCCAAGGCCCTGTCGGAAAACGAGCTGATGCCGACCGAGCCCGTCACCGTGGTGCTGTCGGAGAAGGGCTGGGTGCGCTGCGCCAAGGGCCACGATATTGACGCCACTGGCCTTTCCTACAAGGCCGGCGACGGCTTCAAGGCTGCTGCGGCCGGGCGTTCAAACCAGTTTGCCGTGCTTATCGATTCCACCGGTCGCAGCTACTCGCTGGCCGCCCACAGCCTGCCATCGGCGCGTGGCCAGGGCGAGCCGCTGACTGGCCGTCTGACGCCGCCACCGGGGGCGACTTTCGAATGTGTGTTGTTGCCTGACGACGATGCGCTGTACGTGGTGGCTTCGGATGCCGGTTACGGCTTCGTGGTCAAGGGTGAAGACCTGCAGGCCAAGAACAAGGCCGGCAAAGGCCTGCTCAGCTTGCCCAACGGGGCCAAGGTCATGACCCCGCGTCCAGTGGCCGATCGCGAGCAGGACTGGTTGGCGGCAGTGACCACCGAAGGCCGCCTGCTGGTGTTCAAGGTCAGCGACTTGCCACAACTGGGTAAAGGCAAGGGCAACAAGATCATTGGCGTGCCGGGTGACCGGGTGGCCAGCCGTGAAGAATTTGTTACCGATCTGGCCGTGATTCCCGAAGGCGCGACCCTTGTATTGCAGGCCGGCAAGCGTACCCTGTCTTTGAAGGCGGACGACCTGGAGCACTACAAGGGCGAGCGCGGTCGGCGTGGCAGCAAGCTGCCACGCGGGTTCCAGCGTGTCGATGGGTTGCAGGTGGAAGTGCCGACATAACCGGTTGTAATGTCTGGAACGGCAATTTCAACGCCGTTTCGGGCAGAAATGCTGGAGTCGGACGGTTATTTCGCGGATGATATGCCCCTTGCGGTGCCGGCGTGGCCGTGTGCCCGTTTGAATATACATGTATCACTGCGGTGTGCCTTGTGGCAGCCGCCTGGATGGGATGATGAAATTTCTGCGCCTTCCATTTGCGCTGTTGATGACTGGCCTGCTGGGCCTTGGCGGGTGCACCATGCATCAGCCGGTTGCCCTGTATCAGCTCGACAGTGGTGATCCTGGCCAGCCGTCGCAGAGTGCGGGCATGGCCGTGGTACTCGGCCCGGTCTCGGTGGCCGATTACCTTCAGCGTGAGACATTCCTGCAGCGTCAACCTGATGGCAGCCTGAGCGCGGCGACCGACGGTCGTTGGGCTGGCAGCCTTTCATCGGATATTGACCAACTGCTGGTGCGTCAACTGGCCTGGCGTCTGGACAGCCAACGCGTAGTACTGGCCCCGGCGACCGCAGGCTTCAGCCCGGACGTGCAAGTGCTGCTGTCGATTACACGCCTGGACTCGGGCAAGAACCAGCCGGCTATCCTGGATGCCCAGTGGCGTCTGCTTGACCGCCGTGGCCGTGTGCGTGACAACCGTATCATTCACCTCGAGCAGCAGCACGAGGGCAGTGAGTCGTCGCAGGTGCAGGCTCAGGGCCAACTGCTGCAGAAGCTGGCTGAACAGCTGAGCACAGCGGTGAAGCCGCTGGCCAACCAGCCGGCGATTGCCGAAGAGGCACCGAAAAAGCCCGCTGCACCGACGCAGGTGAAGAAGGGGCCGGAGAAACCCAAAATCCCGATGGCCTCGCCGATTCGCACCGATATGGAAGTTTATCGGTTCTGATCAAACGGCCAGATACGACAAAGCCCGCATTCGCTGCGGGCTTTTTTGTATCTGCCGGTCTTCGTAGGAGCGGGTCTACCCGCGAAGAGGCGGGCCCTGCTGGCCAATTTTCACCCGCCGTTCGCCGTTGCCGCCGCTACCGTATTCGCGGGTAAACCCGCTCCTACACCTGATCGGGGGTGGACACACATCGCAGGTTGGACACAGGCCGTCGTGTAGGAGCGGGTTTACCCGCGAAGAGGCCGGGCCTGCTGGCCAATTTCTACCCGCCGTTCACCGTTGCCGCCGCTACCGTATTCGCGGGTAAACCCGCTCCTACACCGGATCGGGGGTGGACACACAACGCAGGTTGGACACAGGCCGTCGTGTAGGAGCGGGTTTACCCGCGAAGAGGCCGGCCCTGCTGGCCAATTTCCACCCGCCGTTCACCGTTGCCGCCGCCACCGTATTCGCGGGTAAACCCGCTCCTACCGGGGGTTTGCGCTATTGGCTGGATCTTGATGTCGCGTCTACCTGTCAGGCGCGGTGCTCATGCATGCGCGCCAGTTGCCGTTCCAGCATTGACGGGTAGGGCTCCATCAGTCGCTCCACACAGCAGGCGCCTTCGGGGCTGGCGATCGGGCGAATACGTGCACGCTGGCGGATCAGGGCGTCATCGTTGATCTGCCGCTCCACCAGCAACAGGTTGCGGCTGTGCTGCGACAACGCCAGGGCATCCTGGACCTTCTCGGCCATCAGCAGGTCAACCAGTTCCAGCCCATGCAGGTCGTTGCCCAAGACCAGGCCTAGCTGCAGTTGCAGGGTAATGCCGCTGTCAGCTACCTCGATCTGCAGGGCGTGGCCCAGGGCGCGCAACAGTTCGCCACAGCAAATGGCGTTGGTCAGGTAGTCCTCGCCACACTCGCGGCTGTGGAACAGCACCAGGGTGCTGCCGTCGTTCAGCGTGTGCGTTTCGCCGTCGTAGAGCGAGGCCGCGTGCTCCAGGCAATCACGGTAGCGCTCGGTCAGCTCGGCCAGGCGTGTGCGTGGCAGGCGACGCAGTTGCTCCTGCGAGCCCAGCTGCACGGCAAGCACGGCGCTGTACTGCGGCTCGTCGGACTCGACCTCTGTGGCGGCTTTGGGGGCAGTGTCGTCGTCCAGCAGGCCGGCGAAGGCTTCGTCGTCATCCTCGTCTTCCAGGGCAACCTTGGCGCGCGGTGCGGCCTTGGGCGCCGGGGCAGCTGCGTGCAGGTCGTCGAACTGCTCGTCGTCGTCTTCCTCGGGCTCCGGCTCCGGGGGCGGAGGTGGGGCCAGGCGTGCATGCAACTGGCGGGCGATGTCGCCAATCTCGTCCTGGCGGTCGGTGGCCGGGGTATAGGGCTGCGGGTCGCGCAGCCATACCCGCAGTTGCAGCAGTGGCAGGGTGATGAAGCGACCCTGACGCAAGCTGAGGGCCAAGGCCAGGGTAAGCAGGATGGTGGCCAGAATGCCCATGCTCTGCAGGCTGATCAGCATCGGCTGCTGGAACTGGCTCATGTCCAGGCTTATGCGCAGCTGCCCGGCCGTCACGTCCTGGAACGTGATTTTGGTCTGGTACAGGCCTTCGGCCTCGCCCAGCAGGCTGTTGCGCGGGCGCTGGCCTGCTTCGGCGAGGATGCGGTTATCCACGCTGTAGATTGCCGCATGGGCCACCAGCGGGTTTTTAACCAGGTTGCCCAGTAGCACGTTGAGGCTGAGGATGTCATTGGACACCAGCAGCTCGGTTGCCGATGTGGCCGTCTGGGTGGTCAGGCTCTGGCCCAAGGCATCGGCCTGCTCATGCATGGCCTGCTTGAACTGCAGGCCCATCACGCAGGCGTAGATCACCAGCGCCAGCGCCACCAGGAAAATGTTGGTGCAGGCGATGCGCAGTGCCAGCGGCACGCGACGTTGACTCAGGGCGCGATAGATCATCAGGAAGAAATTGTCTGGTTTGACTGGCGTGGGCCGGTTCACAGAGCTCGGCTCTTAATGGCATGAAAGTGGGGGGAGTATAGCGAGCCGGGTTTTGTCGGCAAAGTATCGTTGGCGCCCGATGGTCATGGAAAATCGGTAGAATGCGCATTTTTCATCGAAGTCGGAGCCAGGTTGTGCGCGAAATCGTCCTGATCAACATCACCGGTGAGGACCGTCCCGGTCTCACTGCGGCTATCACCGGCGTCCTGCTGCAGGGCGGTGTGAGTATCCTCGACATCGGCCTGGCGGTCATGCACGGCACCTTGTCGTTTGGCATCCTGGTCGACATCCCGGACAACGAAGTGGCTACCGCGCTGTTGCAAAGCGTGCAGGCCAAAGCCCACGAACTGAACCTGCAGGCCCGTTACACGCCGATTTCCGAGGCGGACTACCAGCATTGGGCCGATGGGCATGGCGAAGCGCGCCACATCGTTACCCTGCTCAGCCGCAAGATCACACCCGAGCAGCTGCAGCGTGTGAGTGCGGTGATCAGCCAGTACGGCCTGACCATCGAGCGTATCGAGCGCCTGTCGGCCCGGGTGGCACTGGATGCCGAAATCGACAAGGGCAAGGCAGCCGTCGAAATCTCCGTGCGCGGCGTGCCGAGCGATGCCCAGGCCCTGCGTGCCGACTTCTTTGCCCTGGCTGAAGAGCTGAGCGTCGACATCGCCTTCCAGAAGGACGATCTGTTCCGCCGCAACCGCCGCCTGGCGGTGTTCGACATGGACTCCACGCTGATCGAGGCCGAAGTCATCGACGAACTGGCCAAGGCGGCGGGTGTGGGGGAGCAGGTGGCGGCGATCACCGAGCGCGCCATGCGCGGTGAACTGGACTTCCGCGCCAGCTTCAAAGAGCGCATGGCACTGCTCAAGGGCCTGGATGTGGGGGTGCTGGACGAGATCGGGGCATCGCTGCGCCTGACCGAGGGTGCCGAGAACCTGTTTGCCGAGCTCAAGCGCCTGGGATACAAGACCGCGATTCTGTCCGGTGGCTTTACCTACTTCGCCCGTCAGGTGCAGGCGCGCCTGGGTATCGACTATGTGTTCGCCAACGAACTTGAAGTGGTCGATGGCAAGGTGACCGGCGTGGCTGTTGAGCCGATTGTCGATGCCCAGCGCAAGGCCGATTTGTTGAAGAAGCTGGCCAGTGACGAAGGCTTGCAACTGGAGCAGACCATCGCCGTGGGCGATGGCGCCAATGACCTGCCGATGCTGTCGCTGGCCGGGTTGGGCGTGGCGTTTCGTGCCAAGCCGCTGGTGCGCCAGTCGGCCAAGCAGGCGATTTCCACCTTGGGGCTGGACGGGGTGCTGTACCTGCTGGGCCTGCGTGATCGCGACGCCCGCGGCTGATCCGTGAATCCGGGGCCGCAAGGTGGCCCAACGAAAAAGGCCCTGCATATGCAGGGCCTTTTCATATGGCTCGAATCAAGCCTGCGCAGGCGCCGCCAGCTGCTGCCCCATGCGCACTGCAGAACCCGCACCCAGGCTCTCAGCCCACTTCACCTGCTCCGGCCCGAACAGCACGATGGCGGTGGAACCCAGCTTGAAACGGCCTAGTTCGGCACCTTTCTCCAGGTGGATCGGCGTGCGGCTGGCTTCGTCGTAACGGAAAGTCTTCAGCTCACGTTTGGGCGGTGTGATCAGCCCGGCCCATACCGTTTCGATCGAGGCGACGATCATCGCGCCGACCAGTACCACAGCCATTGGCCCACGCTCTGTATCGAACAGGCAGACCACGCGCTCGTTGCGAGCGAACAGCTCAGGAACATTCTCTGCGGTGGTCTGGTTGACCGAGAACAGGCGGCCCGGCACATAGACCATTTCGCGCAGGGTGCCGGCCAGCGGCATGTGCACGCGGTGGTAGTCCTTGGGCGACAGGTAGATGGTGGCAAACTCGCCGCCCATGAACGGCGCGGCCATGGCCGGATCACCGCCCAGCAGCTCTTGCGCGCTGAAACCGTGGCCTTTGGCCTGGAAGATACGGCCGTGCTCGATCGGACCGAGCTGGCTGACCGCACCGTCGGCCGGGCACAGGATGGCGCCCGGGGTTTCGTCCAGCGGACGGGCGCCAGGTTTCAGGGCGCGGGTGAAGAACGCATTGAAGTGCTCGTAAGCACTCAGGTCTTCGACCAGAGCCTCGCTCATGTTCACCTGGTAGCGCTTGGCGAACCATGCGGTGAAGGCGTTCTTGAACCAGCGCACGCGGCACTCGGCGATGCAGCCGGCCAGCCGCGACAGCAGGTGGTGCGGCAGCAGGTACTGGCTGATGATGAACAGACGGGATTTCATGCAGGTTCCTTAGACTTCTACAGGCGTGTCCGGGTGGTTGCCCCATTCGCTCCACGAGCCGGCGTAGGCCTTGACGCGTGGGTAGCCGAGGGCCTTGGCCACCAGGTAAGTGAAACCGGAGCGGCGGTGGGTCTGGCAGTGGGTGATCACCTCCTTGTCAGGGGTGATGCCCAGTTGCTCGAGGACTTGTTTGATGTCCTGGCGAATGCGCAGGTGGTCGTTGAGGTCCATGCCGGCGGTCCACTCGAAGTTGATCGCGCCGGGGATGTGGCCGCCTTTGGCTGCCAGCACTTTTTCGCCGCTGAATTCCTGCGGGCCGCGTGCGTCCCAGATGACCAGGTCATCGGCGCCCAGGCGGCTTTGCAGGTACTCGCGGGTGGCAGTGGGTGCGCTGTCTATGTGCAGGTGCACCGGGGCGTTGCCAATGGCAGGCACTTCGGTGGACAGTTTGTCTGCCGGCCAGGCCTGGATTCCGCCATTGAGGTAGTGGTAGCGCTTGTGGCCGATGACATCGAGCAGCCAGATGAAGCGCCCGGCCCAGCCGCCGCCTTCATCGTCGTACACCACATACACGGCATCGGCGCGGTGGCCGAGTTCGCTGAACAGTTTTTCGAGCTCGCCCAGGGCTGGCAGCAGGCCGGGCGCCGGGGGCTGGCCGAGCTGGGTGCGCTTGCCTTCGACAAAGCGCGCGCCGGGGATATGCCCGCTGACATAGCGGTTGGCGCTGCTCAGGTCGACCAGGATCAGTTGCGGCGAATCCAGGCGTGGCAACAGGTCTGCAGCTTCGATCACCAGGGGCAGGCCGGAAAAGTCGGTCATCCACGGTCTCCAGTGTGGAAAGAGGGGCGATTGTAGCGCAAGGCTCAACCCTTGCGGTTGGTAAACACCGACAAGGCCCGCTCGATGCATTGCGCGGTCTTGCCGAAGGCTTGCACGCTGATATCGGCCAAAGGCCGGCAGCCCTGGTCGGCCACCAGCAGCATCAGCACCTGGTCGTTGGCTGCCAGCGAGCGAAGCAGTACATGTTCGCTGCGGAACAAGGTGCGCAGCGGGGCGGGCAACAGCGCCGAGAACTGGCTGTGGTTTTCCGGTGTGATGCGCAGCTGCCCGGCCTGACTCAGCAGCTTTTGCAGCAGCTTGTTCTGCGATACCTGCAGGGCCAGGGCACCGGCCTCCTTGGGCAGGCCGGCAATTTGCTGCACGCGCAGGTAGTCGCTGGCCTTGTCCAGGCTAAGCAGCATGATGCGTTGCATGCCGCAGGCCAGCAGGGCTTCTTGGGCCTGCGTGGCCAGGTGCACGGCGTTGGTGAACGGGCTGGGTTGGGCCAGCAGGTGCTGGCACAATGTGCGCCAGCGTGCCAGGTCGTCGCTGCTGGGCGGTGGCGGGGCCAGCATGTCCGGGTGAGGGCGGCGTTGGTGCCACGGCCAGATCAAGGCCTCGGCCGGGTGGAACAGGGCGTGCCGGGCGTGGCGGCGGGCGCTGGCGGCCGCCTG
Organism: Pseudomonas sp. 10(2024); assembly: GCF_045164175.1. Lineage (NCBI taxonomy): Bacteria > Pseudomonadati > Pseudomonadota > Gammaproteobacteria > Pseudomonadales > Pseudomonadaceae > Pseudomonas > Pseudomonas sp. 10(2024). The sequence goes on along the minus strand of NZ_CP174006.1, from coordinate 5,321,514 downwards.
CTGGTGCACCTGCTGCTGCACGTCTTCCAGCGAGGTTTGCAGGTACAGCGCGGTCAGCAGTTGCCAGCGCAGCAGGTGCGGGTTGTCCCAACCGACCTGTGCCGCCAGGGCCAGGTTGTTGGCCAGCAGTACGGTATTGGCCGGCTGGTTGAACCAGCGCCGCAGGCCGGGCTCGGCGTCCATGCGGTGTTGCTGGCTGAGCAGGTCTTCGTCGCGGGCGATATTCAGCACCTGGGCCAGTTGCTCGCGCTCTTCCAGCAGCAGGCGATAACCCTGAGTGACCCACTGGGGCAAGCGCCAATACTCGGCCATGGTCTGGCACAGCGCCATGATGCGCACGCCAAACAGTTCTTCCTCGACGTGGGCGGCGTCTTCACCTTTGTGGATAACCCGCAGCTCCCAGGTGTCGAGCAGCTTGGGGTAGGCCAGTGCCAGTGGCCAGAGTGGCGACAGGAACAGCAGGCTGCCCCAGTGAATCTCTTGCCACAGCCGTGCCAGGCGGCTGGCGAACAGGCCGCTGGCCTGCTGTGCCGCATGCTGGCTGATCATCTGGAACTGGCACAATACCGGCGGAATTTCCTCCACGGGCAGTGCCGGCAGGCGTTTGAGAAGCTGCTCGCTGCGCTCCAGGCCCAGGCGGTTGAGGGCGACTTCCAGGCTTTCGGCGGGTTCGGCGAGGCTGGCATTGGTGGGGTGATTGGCTTCGCGCATCACAGACAGCACCAGTGCCGGGCTATCTTGCATCAGTTCGGCGATGTCGCGCAGCGAGCGGCGGCTATCGTGGATGGCAGCCATGACCCGGTCGTAGCTGTGCTTCGGCACGGGGATGCGAACACTCTCGAGCAGCTTTACCCAGGCCTCTAGCGTACGCGGGGCCTGAGTGGGCACCTTGGTTTCAATTGGCATTTTGACATCAGTCCGAACTGGCTTTTCGCATTGAGTGGCTATAGTCTGGCGCAGTTCTGCCGATAAGTAGAAGAAGAGTTTTAAAGCTCCCGTCTCTTACCCTGACCACGACAGCAAGTGCTTTGAACCTATGGCTAAAATTATCGGCATCATCGTCGTATTCGCGAGCGTGCTCGGCGGCTACGTGCTCTCCCACGGCAAGATCGCAGCGCTTATCCAGCCGTTCGAAGTACTGATCATCGGCGGTGCGGCCTTTGGTGCATTCCTGCAGGCCAACCCTGGCCACATGACCATGCACGTCATCAAGAAGTCGATGAAGATGTTCGGCTCGCGCTTCAGCCATGCCTTCTACCTGGAGGTGCTGGGCCTCGTTTACGAAATCCTCAACAAGAGCCGTCGCGAAGGCATGATGGCCATCGAGGGCGACATCGAGGACGCCGCTGCCAGCCCGATCTTCGCCAAGTACCCGACGGTACTGGCCGATGAGCGCATGACCGCGTTCGTCTGCGACTACCTGCGCATCATGTCCACCGGCAACATGGCCCCGCACGAGCTCGAGGGCCTGTTCGACATGGAACTGCTGAGCATGAAGGAAGAGCTGGAGCACCCGTCCCACGCGGTGACCGGCATCGCCGACGGTATGCCCGGCTTCGGTATCGTTGCGGCGGTACTGGGTATCGTGGTGACCATGGCCTCTCTGGGCGATGGCGACCAGGCGGCCATCGGCATGCACGTAGGTGCGGCGCTGGTGGGTACCTTCTTCGGTATTCTGGCGGCTTACGGTTTCTTCGGCCCTTTGGCCAAGTGCCTGGAGCACGATGCCAAGGAAGAACTGAATCTCTACGAATCGATCAAGGCTTCGCTGGTGGCCTCGGCGTCGGGCATGCCACCTTCGCTGGCGGTCGAGTTCGGGCGCAAGGTGCTGTACCCCAAGCACCGCCCAAGCTTCGCCGAACTGGAACAAGCGGTTCGCGGTCGCTGAGTCATGGAGAACAATCAGCCCATCATCGTCAAGCGCGTAAAGCGCTTTGGCGGCGGCCACCATGGTGGCGCCTGGAAAATCGCCTTTGCTGACTTCGCCACGGCGATGATGGCGTTCTTCCTGGTGCTGTGGCTGTTGTCCACGGCCACGCCTGAGCAGAAGATCGCCATTGCCGGCTACTTCCAGGACCCTATCGGTTTCTCCGAGAGTGGCACGCCTTATGTCATCGACCTGGGTGGTTCACCGGAGATGGCGCCGGACAAAACCATCAATCCGGAAGTGAAGACCGAGCCGACCCAGCAGTCCCCCACTCAGCTGAGCAAGGACCAGGTCGAGACCATGGCCGAGCAGGTCGAGCGCGAGCGTCTGGAGCTGCTGCTGCAGGAACTGCAGAACAAGGTGGAAGAGAACCCGCAGCTGCAGAAGTTCAAGGACCAGATCCTGTTCGAGATCACTCAGGACGGCCTGCGTATCCAGATCATGGATGCCGAGAACCGACCGATGTTCGACATCGGTAGCGCGCGCCTGCAGCCCTACTTCGAAGATATCCTGCTGGCCATGGCCGACACCATCAAGGCGGTGCCGAACAAGATCAGCATCAGCGGCCATACCGATGCCAAGCCGTATGCCGGCACTGGCGAGTACGGTAACTGGGAGCTGTCGGCCAACCGCGCCAACGCCGCGCGGCGCGCCCTGGTGGCGGGTGGTTACCCGGACGGCCAGGTGGCACGGGTGGTGGGGTACGCCTCGTCGTCACTGTTCGACCGCAAAGACCCGTTCAACCCGGTCAACCGCCGTATCGACATCATCGTGCTGACCAAGAAAGCCCAGCGCAATATCGAAGGTGAGCAGGGTGCGCCGGAAACACCGCCAGCTGCGCCAACTGCTCCTGCAGCGCCAGCCAGTGGTGCAGCGCCAGGGGCTTCGGCACCGGCTGCCCCAGTGGCAACTGAACAGCCACCGATGCAACCGCGTGAGCTGCGCCAGAAGCTGAACATCTTTGAAGATGGCACGCTGAAGATGGATGAAGCCAAGGAGCAGTAAGCGGCTTTTTGGGGTGGGCAACTGGCTACCCAACACCTGAACGCTGGCGCGATCACTGTAGGCGCGGGTTTACCCGCGAAGCCTCCAGCGCGGTGAATGGCACCGGCGTTGCCGGTGTTCGCGGCTAAAGCCGCTCCTACATACGCATCGGTGATTGGGCGCAGGCCGTCGTAGGAGCGGGTTCACCCGCGAAAGGGCCGGACCTGCTGGCCAATTTCCACCCGCCGTTCACCGTTGCAGTCGCCACCGTATTCGCGGGTAAACCCGCTCCTACAAGGGATCGCGGCAACTTTCAATTCGAGCGTTTCAGTAGCTGTCTTCTGCCAGGCTGGCGATGATCGAGCGGTAGCTGTTCATGCGCTGTGGCTTGATGCGCCCCTCTTCCAGTGCCTTGAGCAGCGCGCAGCCCGGTTCGCGGTCATGCTTGCAGTCGCGGAAGCGGCAGGTGCCGAACAGGTCGCGGAACTCGATGAAGCCATCCTCCACGTCGTCGCGGCTGACATGGCCAAGGCCGAACTCGCGGATACCCGGCGAGTCGATCAGGTCGCCGCCGTTGGGGAAGTGGTACAGCCGCGCCGTGGTGGTGGTGTGGGTACCCTGGCCTGACCATTCCGACAAGTCGCCGACGCGGGTGCCGGCGTCTGGCAGCAGGCTGTTGACCAGCGACGACTTGCCCACCCCCGACTGGCCGACGAACACGCTGATATGGCCGTCGAGTTGCTGCTGCAGGCGCTGCATGCCGTCGCCCTGGTGAGCCGATACTTCCAGCAGCGGGTAGCCCAGTTCGCGGTAGACCTCCAGCAGCGCATGCAGGCCGGGGCCGTTCTCTTCGTTGATCAGGTCGGCCTTGTTCAACAGCAGCAGCGGGCGCAGGCCGGCGTGCTCGGCTGCTACCAGATAGCGGTCGATCAGGTTCGGGTGCGGCTCCGGCGCCGGGGCGAACACGATCACGATCAGGTCGACGTTGGCTGCCACCGGCTTGAGTTGACCATGGTTGTTCGGCCGGCACAGCTCGGTGCTGCGCGGCATCTGCGCCACGATCACGCCGATGCCCTGGTTACCCGCACGCCACACGACACGGTCGCCGGTGACCAGTGCTGGCAGGTTGGCGCGCAAATGGCAGCGGAACACCTGGCCTGCGGTTTCGCCATCCTGAGCTTCAACTTCTACCTGCACGCCGAAGTGCGCGATCACCAGGCCCAGTTGCTCCGGCCCCAGGTCGCCACCTTCCAGTTCCTGCAGTGCATGCTGCTCGCGTTTGGCCGCGCGAGCGGCGCGCTCGCCCTGGATTTTTTCGATCCGCCAGTTTTGGCGGCGATTGAGCTGGCGTTTGGCCATGAAGGTACCGTAAGAGAGGCCCGGCGTGGGGCATTGAAAACGGCAGGCAGTTTAGCACGCCCGCCGCTGGACTATTCTGCTCAGCTTTATGCCGTGAATGGGCGTGCCTTGGCCACTAGGCTAATATGACCGCCTATATGAGGAGCCCCTGCATGCAAAACCCACAGAACCTGATCTGGATCGACCTGGAAATGACCGGCCTGGATCCGGACAGCGACGTCATCATCGAAATGGCCACCATCGTCACCGACAGCGAGCTCAATACCTTGGCCGAAGGGCCGGTGATCGCCATCCACCACAGTGACGAAGTGCTGGCGCGCATGGACGAGTGGAACACCCGCACCCATGGTGCTTCGGGGCTGACCCAGCGCGTACGCGAGAGCAAGGTCAGCATGGCCGAAGCCGAGGCACAGACCATCGCCTTCCTCGAGCAGTGGGTGCCTAAAGGCAAGTCGCCGATCTGCGGCAACAGCATCTGCCAGGATCGTCGTTTCCTCTACCGCCACATGCGCAACCTGGAAAACTACTTCCACTACCGCAACCTGGATGTCTCCACCCTCAAGGAACTGGTCGCGCGCTGGGCGCCGGACGTGCGTGACAGCTTCAAGAAGGGCAATACCCACCTGGCGCTGGACGATATCCGCGAATCGATCGCCGAACTGCGTCACTATCGCGAGCACTTCATCAAGCTGTGAGTCGAAATGGCGCAGATATTGTATCTGCGCCCCCTTTTGGTGCCTTGGGCAACTGGTTAGACTGCGCGCCTTTCCTGCACGGACCCGCACCATGTTGTTGATGCTCTACCTTATCGCCATTACCGCCGAAGCCATGACTGGCGCTCTGTCTGCCGGGCGTCGCGGCATGGACTGGTTTGGCGTGGTGCTGATCGCCTGCGTCACTGCGCTTGGGGGCGGCTCGGTGCGTGATGTGCTGCTCGGGCATTATCCGCTGACCTGGGTGAAGCACCCTGAGTACCTGGTGCTGACCAGTTTTGCGGCGCTGCTGACCATTTTCATCGCGCCAATGATGCGCCGCCTTCGCTCGCTGTTCCTGGTGCTCGATGCCCTGGGGTTGGTGGCGTTTACCCTGATAGGTTGCATGACGGCGCTGGAGATGGGGCAGGGCATGCTGGTGGCGTCGATCAGCGGGGTGATCACCGGGGTGTTCGGCGGGATCCTGCGGGATATCTTCTGCAACGACATCCCGCTGGTGTTTCGCCGTGAGCTGTATGCCAGCGTGTCATTTGCGGCGGCCTGGTTCTATCTGGGATGCGTGTATTTCAAGGTGCCGGCGGAGCAGGCGATGTTGCTGACTCTGTTTGGCGGCTTCCTGTTGCGCCTGTTGGCGATACGCTTCCACTGGGAAATGCCCAAGTTCCACTACAACGACCAGCAGTGACGCAATTTACAAGCGCAACATGGCCCTTGTGGGAGCGGGCGTGCCCGCGAACACCGGCGAAGCCGGTGCCATTCCCTGTGTTGCCTGCTTCGCGGGCGCGCCCGCTCCCACAAGGATGGCGCATGCTCTGAGGCTGGTCGCTATTGAGCTCCGTGTCGGGCCAGCGCCCACTCCACATGCTCGCGCACCAATTCCGATTCATCGTCACGCCTGGCCTTCAGCGCTTCGATAACCGGAATCGTGGAGGGCGCATTGCCCAACCCCACCGCCAGGTTGCGCAAGAACCGCTCGTACCCCGCCCGCCGCAAAGGCCCGCCCTCGGTCTTGCGCAGGAAGGTGCGTTCATCCCACAGGAACATCGCCGCCAGGTCGGTATTTTCCAGCCCGTGCCGTGGCTGGAAGTCCTGCTCCTGGCTCTGCTTGGCAAAGCGGTTCCAGGGGCAGACGATCTGGCAGTCGTCGCAACCGAACACTCGGTTGCCCATCTTTGCGCGTAAATCGACAGGGATCGCGCCCCTTAGCTCGATGGTCAGGTACGAGATACAGCGCCGCGCATCCAGCACATAGGGCCCCACAAACGCCTGTGTCGGGCAGATGTCCAGGCAGGCCTGACAACGCCCGCAGTGCTCGCTGGTGGTGGCTTCGTCCACCGGCAGCGGCAGGTCGACGAACAGTTCGGCAAGGAAGAAGTAGCTACCCGCCTTGCGGTTGAGCAACAGCGTGTTCTTGCCGATCCAGCCCAGCCCGGCCTGTTCGGCCAAGGCTTTTTCAAGTACCGGGGCGCTGTCTACAAAGGCGCGGTAGCCGAACGGGCCGATGGCCTCCTGAATGCGGTCGGCAAGGAATTGCACGCGCTTGCGCACCAGCTTGTGGTAGTCCCGGCCAAGCGCGTAGCGTGACACGTAGGCCTTCTCGGGCTGGGCCAGGCGCTGCGCCATCTGCGTGTCGCCGGGCAGGTAGTCCATACGTAGCGAGACCACGCGTACCGTGCCGGGGATCAGCTGGTCGGGATGTGACCTTTTGCTGCCGTGGGCGCCCAGGTATTCCATTTCACCCTGATAACCGGCGTCGAGCCAACGCTGCAGGTGGTGTTCGTGTTCGCCAAGGTCGACCCCGGCGATGCCAACATGGGCAAAACCGAGTTCCTGGCCCCAAATCTTGATCGATTGGGCCAGTTGGGCGAGGTCAGGTGTAGAGGCGGACATGGATGGGCAAGGCAATACGGGCTCAGGTGCGTATAATTCTGCCAGACATTGGAGCCTTTGACCCCATGCCGCAGACCAAACACCCCAGTAATGCCCCACAATTGCTCAGCAGCGTCACGGTTGCCCGCCTGCCGGCACGGCAGGCGCATGCCCACAAAGGCGACTTTGGCCACGTACTGGTGGTCGGTGGCGATCTTGGTACCGGAGGCGCTGTATTGCTCAGCGCCGAAGCCGCCCTGCGTTGCGGCGCCGGGCTGGTCAGCGTGGCAACCCGGCCCGAGCACGTGTCGGCCAGCCTGGCGCGCCTGCCCGAAGTCATGTGCCTGGGTGTCTGTTCGGCCAACCAGCTGATGGGCGTGCTGGAGCGCGCCTCGGTGCTGGTAGTCGGGCCCGGCCTGGGACAGGCGGCGTGGGGCCGCAGCCTGCTGTCGGCGGTGGCCAACGCCGAGCGGCCGCAAGTGTGGGATGCCGATGCCCTGAATTTGCTGGCGCGCACCCCGCTGGCCCTGCCCAGTGGCAGCATCCTTACTCCGCACCCGGGGGAGGCGGCACGGCTGCTGGGCATTGCCACTGAGGCCGTGCAGGCCGACCGCCCCGGCGCTGCGCGCAAGCTGGCGCGCCGTTATAACAGCGTCTGTGTGCTCAAGGGTGCCGGCACACTGGTGGCAGCCCCGAGCGGGCAGCTGGCGTTGTGCGAGCGCGGGCACCCGGCGATGGCCGGCGCCGGCCTGGGCGATGTGCTGACGGGGGTGCTGGCGGCACTGTTGGCCCAAGGCCTGGATGCCTGGGGCGCGGGCTGTCTGGGGGTGTGGCTGCACGCCTGTGCCGGCGAGCGCCTTGGGAAAAAAGGTAGAGGCCTGGCGGCCAGTGATCTGGCGCCGGCCATTCGTGAGTTGTTGGAGGAGCATTCTGCGTGTCTGGCTTAAATCTGTTTCTGGCCGATGAAGAGGCCACGGTCAAATTCGGTGCAGCACTGGCTGAGGTGACCGGCGGTCGCGGCGTGATTTTCCTCGAGGGCGACCTGGGCGCGGGTAAAACTACCCTGTCGCGTGGCCTGATCCGCGGTCTGGGCCATACTGGTGCTGTGAAAAGCCCGACGTTCACCGTGGTCGAACCCTATGAAATCGGCGAGGTCCGAGCCTTTCACTTCGACCTGTATCGCCTGGTCGACCCGGAGGAGCTTGAGTTCATGGGCATTCGTGACTATTTCGAGGGCGACCCGCTGTGCCTGTTCGAATGGCCACAAAAGGGTGCGGGCGTTTTGCCAAAGCCTGACCTGACCATTACCATAAGCCCCCAAGCGAGTGGACGCTCGCTGAACCTTTCGCCGCAGGGGGCTCGCGGCGAGGCTTGGTGCGTGGCACTGGCCGAACACTATAAACAGTAAGTGGGGTAGGTATGCGCATACGCGCACTGGTCGCCATCGTTGGGCTGCTGCTGACAACGGTGACCGTTGAGGCTCTGGCCGTCACTCAAGTCAAGAGCATGCGCCTGTGGCGCGCACCGGACAACACGCGGCTGGTCTTCGACCTGTCTGGCCCCGTGCAGCACAGTGTCTTCACCCTGAGCGCACCCGATCGCCTGGTCATCGACATCAATGGCGCAACACTGGCCGCGCCACTGAATGTGGCCACCTCCAACACGCCGATAAGCAATGTGCGTTCGGCACAGCGTACGCCAACCGACCTTCGGGTTGTGGTCGACCTGAAAAAGTCGGTTACCCCGAAAAGCTTCACCCTGGCGCCCAATGCACAGTACGGCAACCGCTTGGTGGTCGACCTGTATGACCAGGAAGCTGACGCTATCGCGGCCAGCGCGCCGCCACCTGCTCCGGCCCCGGTACAAACGCCTGCGACCACGCCGGCGGTGCCAGTGACGCCGGCTCAGCCGGCGATCAAGCTACCACCGGTACCCAGTGGCAAGCGTGACATCGTGGTTGCCATCGATGCCGGGCACGGCGGCGAAGACCCTGGCGCTTCCGGCTCGCGTGGCCAGCACGAAAAAGACATCGTGTTGCAGATCGCCAAGGAGCTGCAGCGTCAGATCAACAGCGAAAAAGGTTTCCGTGCAGAGCTGACCCGCACCGGCGATTACTTCATCCCGCTGCGCAAGCGTACGGAAATCGCCCGCAAGAAAGGCGCCGACCTGTTCATTTCGATTCACGCCGACGCGGCCCCGTCACGCGCAGCCTTTGGCGCCTCGGTGTTCGCCCTGTCCGATCGTGGCGCCACCTCCGAGACGGCGCGCTGGCTGGCCGACACGGAAAACCGTTCTGACCTGATCGGTGGTGCGGGTAATGTCAGCCTCGACGACAAGGACCGCATGCTCGCTGGCGTGCTGCTTGATCTGTCGATGACCGCTACGCTCAGCTCCAGCCTCAACGTGGGGCAAAAGGTATTGGGCAACATGGGGCGGGTTACTTCGTTGCACAAGCAGCGCGTGGAGCAGGCCGGGTTCATGGTGCTGAAATCGCCGGATATTCCGTCGATCCTCGTTGAAACCGGGTTCATCTCGAACAACAACGAAGCAGCCAAGCTGGCCTCGTCGAGCCACCAGCAGGCGCTGGCCCGGTCGATCCGTACCGGGGTGCGCCAGTATTTCCAGCAGAACCCGCCGCCCGGCACCTATATCGCCTGGCTGCGTGACACCGGCAAGATCGCCGCCGGCCCGCGTGAACACACCGTACGCCCTGGCGAAACCCTGGCGATGCTCGCCGTGCGTTACCAGGTCAGTGTGGCCAGTCTGCGCAGCATCAACAGCCTGAAGACCGATGAGCTGAAGGTTGGCCAGCGCCTCGATGTACCCGCCACCACCTTGGCCGCGCAATGATGAGTGGCGGTTCGCGAATTCAGCTGCTCAGCCCGCGGCTGGCCAACCAGATTGCCGCCGGCGAGGTTGTCGAGCGGCCTGCGTCTGTGGCCAAGGAACTGCTGGAAAACAGCCTGGACTCCGGTGCCCGGCGCATCGATATCGAAGTCGAGCAGGGCGGCGTCAAACTGCTGAAGGTGCGGGACGATGGCAGCGGTATTTCTGCCGACGATTTGCCGCTGGCCCTGGCCCGACATGCCACCAGCAAGATCCGCGAGCTGGAAGACCTAGAAGGGGTATTGAGCCTGGGCTTCCGTGGCGAGGCCTTGGCCTCGATCAGTTCGGTGGCGCGCCTGACCCTGACCTCGCGTACCGCCAGTGCCAGTGAGGCCTGGCAAGTAGAAACCGAAGGCCGCGACATGACGCCGCGGGTGCAGCCGGCGGCGCACCCGGTCGGTACCTCGGTGGAAGTGCGCGATTTGTTCTTCAATACCCCGGCCAGGCGCAAGTTCCTCAAAGCCGAGAAAACCGAATTCGATCACTTGCAGGAAGTGATCCGGCGGCTGGCGCTGGCCCGTTTCGATGTCGGCTTCCACCTGCGCCACAATGGCAAGAGCATCCTCAGCCTGCACGAGGCCCACGACGAAGTCGCCCGTGCGCGGCGGGTGGGTGCCATCTGCGGCCCGGGCTTCATGGAGCAGGCGCTGCCGATCGACGTGGAACGCAACGGCCTGCGCCTTTGGGGCTGGGTCGGTTTGCCGACGTTCTCGCGCAGCCAGGCAGACCTGCAGTACTTCTTCGTCAATGGCCGGGCAGTGCGCGACAAACTGGTCGCCCATGCCGTGCGTCAGGCCTACCGGGACGTGCTGTTCAACGGCCGCCACCCCACGTTCGTGCTGTTCCTGGAACTGGAGCCCAACGGCGTCGATGTGAACGTGCACCCAACCAAGCATGAAGTACGGTTCCGCGAAGGGCGCTCGGTGCATGACTTCCTGTATGGCACCTTGCACCGTGCCTTGGCCGATGTACGTCCGGAAGACCAGCTGGCCGCACCTGCTGCCGTACCTGAGCTGGTTCGCCCCACCGGCCAGCAGGCCGGTGAGTTCGGGCCTCAGGGTGAAATGCGCCTGGCCTCGCCGGTGCTTGAACAGCCTCGAGCCCCGCAACAGTCGTTTTCCAATGGTGGCAGTGGCGCCGGTTACCAGTATCAATACACCCCACGTCCCTCGCAGCCGCTGCCGGCCGCAGAGGCACAGGCGGTGTATCGCGAGTTCTATAAGCCGCTGGAAACAGGTGCTGCGCCTGCGACGGCACTGCCCGAAAGCCAGGGCGACATTCCCCCGCTAGGCTATGCCCTGGCGCAGCTCAAGGGTATCTACATCCTGGCCGAGAATGCTGTTGGCCTGGTGCTGGTGGATATGCACGCCGCCCACGAGCGGATAATGTACGAGCGCCTCAAGGTGGCCATGGCCAGCGAGGGCCTGAGCGGCCAGCCGCTGCTGGTGCCGGAGACCCTGGCCCTCAGCCAGCGTGAAGCCGACTGTGCCGAAGAGCATGCACAGTGGTTTCAGCGCCTGGGCTTCGAATTGCAGCGCCTGGGCCCCGAGACCTTGGCGATTCGCCAGATCCCGGCCTTGCTCAAGCAGGCTGAAGCCAACCGCCTGGTGCAGGACGTGCTTGCCGACCTTATGGAGTACGGCACCAGTGATCGCATTCAGGCGCACCTCAACGAGCTGCTCGGCACCATGGCTTGCCACGGTGCCGTGCGCGCCAACCGGCGTCTGGCAATTCCCGAGATGAACGCCCTGCTGCGCGACATGGAAAACACCGAGCGCAGCGGCCAGTGCAACCATGGTCGTCCTACCTGGACCCAGATGGGGCTGGACGATCTGGACAAACTTTTCCTGCGCGGTCGATGAAATGAGCGGCAAGCCCCCTGCAATATTCCTGATGGGTCCGACGGCGGCCGGCAAGACCGACCTTGCCATCGAACTGACCACAGTGCTGCCGTGTGAACTGATCAGCGTCGATTCGGCACTTGTCTACCGGGGCATGGATATCGGTTCGGCCAAGCCGTCGAAAGAAGTCCTCGCTGCCCACCCGCACCGGCTGATCGACATTCTCGACCCGGCCCAGAGCTATTCCGCCGCGCAGTTCCGTGCCGACGCGCTGGAGGCCATGGCCGAGATCACCGCGCGCGGCAAGATCCCGCTGCTGGTCGGCGGCACCATGCTCTATTACAAGGCGTTGATCGATGGCCTGGCCGACATGCCGGCCGCCGATGCGGCGGTGCGCGCCGAGCTGGAAGCGCAGGCTGAAGCCCTGGGCCTGGCCGAGCTGCACCGCCAGTTGGCCGAAGTCGACCCGGAGTCCGCGGCACGTATCCACCCCAATGACCCGCAGCGGCTGATCCGGGCATTGGAGGTGTACCGGGTGAGCGGCGAGAGCATGACAGCTCATCGTCGGCGTCAATTCGCGGAAAGTCGCGGCGCAGACGCAGGCGCCGGCGGACATTTGCCCTATACTGTCGCCAGTTTGGCGATTGCTCCTACAGATCGTCACATTTTGCATCAGCGAATTGCGTTACGATTTTCGCAGATGCTGGAACAGGGCTTCGTTGACGAGGTCCGATCGCTGCGAGCCAGAAGTGACTTGCACGCCGGGCTGCCGTCTATACGGGCAGTGGGGTATAGGCAAGTCTGGGATTACCTGGATGGCAAGCTGACTGAGAATGAGATGCGTGAACGCGGTATCATCGCTACCCGGCAGCTGGCCAAACGGCAGTTCACCTGGTTGCGTGGCTGGCCTGAAGTGCACTGGCTTGACAGCCTGGCCTGCGACAATCTGTCCCGCACCTTGAAATACCTTGGGGCCATCTCCATATTGAGCTGAGTCCCTGCTGATTGCCGTCTATTCTTGCGAAGGGGCGGCCTAATTTATCGATTTTATTGATTTTCTATTATTTATCCTTACAGGAGTGCGGCATATGTCAAAAGGGCATTCGCTACAAGACCCTTACTTGAACACCTTGAGAAAAGAAAAGGTCCCGGTATCCATTTACCTGGTCAACGGTATCAAACTGCAGGGCTCGATCGAATCGTTCGACCAGTTCGTGGTATTGCTGAAGAACACCGTCAGCCAGATGGTCTACAAGCACGCCATCTCGACCGTAGTTCCGGCCCGTCCGGTCCGCCTGCCAAGCCCGACCGACAGCGAGCACGGCGACAGCGAGCCAGGCAACGCCTGATAGGAGCCTGCATTGTTCTTTGAGCGCCACGGTGGTGGTGAGCGGGCGTTGCTCGTTCACTTGGAAGGTCAGAACCCTGAGGCGCGCGAAGACCCGCAGGAGTTTCAGGAGTTGGCATTGTCGGCCGGTGCCGACATCGTCTCGCTGGTCACGGTGACAAGGCATCAGCCTTCCGCCAAATACCTGATTGGCAGTGGCAAGGTCGAAGAGCTGCACGACCTGGTCCATGCCGAACAGGTAGACCTGGTGATTTTCAATCACACCCTCACGCCTAGTCAGGAGCGCAACCTTGAACGTGTGTTCGAGTGTCGTGTGCTCGACCGTACCGGGCTGATCCTCGATATCTTCGCCCAACGGGCGCGTACCCATGAAGGCAAGCTGCAGGTCGAACTGGCCCAGCTGGAGCACATGAGCACGCGGCTGGTGCGCGGCTGGACTCACCTTGAGCGACAAAAAGGTGGTATCGGCCTGCGCGGCCCGGGTGAAACCCAGCTGGAAACCGACCGCCGCCTGTTGCGGGTGCGTATACGCCAGATCAAGTCGCGCCTGGAGAAAGTGCGCAGCCAGCGTGAGCAGGCGCGTCGCGGGCGCAAGCGCGCGGATATCCCCTCGGTGTCGCTGGTGGGTTATACCAACGCCGGCAAGTCCACGCTGTTCAACGCCCTGACCGAATCCGAGGTGTATGCCGCGGACCAGTTGTTCGCCACCCTCGACCCGACCTTGCGCCGGCTAGAGCTCAACGACCTGGGGCCGATCGTGCTGGCCGACACCGTAGGCTTCATTCGCCACCTGCCGCACAAGCTGGTCGAGGCATTTCGGGCTACGCTCGAAGAGTCGAGCAACTCCGACCTGTTGCTGCATGTGATCGACGCCCATGAGCCAGAGCGCATGGAGCAGATCGAGCAGGTGCTGGCGGTGTTGGGCGAGATCGGTGCCGAGGGGTTGCCGATACTGGAGGTGTACAACAAACTCGACTTGCTCGAAGATGTCGAGCCACAGATCCAGCGCAATGCCGATGGCAAGCCGGAACGGGTCTGGGTATCGGCACGCGATGGGCGTGGCCTGGAGCTGGTTGGCCAGGCGGTTGCCGAGTTGCTGGGGGATGATCTGTTTGTCGGTACCCTGTGCCTGGAGCAGCGTTTTGCCCGCTTGCGCGCGCAATTCTTTGCCTTGGGTGCCGTGCAGAGTGAAGAGCATGATGAAGAAGGGCGCAGCCTGCTGAGCGTGCGACTGCCCATGGTCGAACTGAATCGCCTGGTCAGCCGCGAAGGCATGGAGCCGCAAGTGTTTGTCGAGCAACACACTTTGCAATAAATGCTCGTCGAGGTCGCCGGGCAGCAGTGACAGGCATTCTGTAGCATTGGACGGCGCGCCGTGGGCGCGTCTTTGCTTTATCAGATGGAGAGCGCTATGGCTTGGAACGAGCCGGGTGGCAACTCGAACAATCAGGATCCCTGGGGCGGCCGCCGTGGTGGCGGTGGCGGCGGTGGTGACAAGAAAGGTCCACCGGATCTGGACGAGGCCTTCCGCAAACTGCAGGACAGCCTGAATGGCATGTTCGGCGGCAGCAAGAAACGTGGCGGCGGTGATCGCAATGTCGGCAAGGGCGGTGGCCTGGGCCTGCTGGGCATCGGCCTGGCGGTGCTGGCTGCAATCTGGCTGTACAGCGCCGTGTATGTGGTCGACGAGCAGGAGCAGGCGGTTGTGCTGCGCCTCGGCAAGTACTATGAGACGGTCGGTCCCGGCCTGAACATCTACTTCCCGCCGCTTGATCGCAAGTTCATGGAAAACGTCACGCGTGAGCGTGCCTACACCAAGCAGGGCCAGATGCTGACCGAAGACGAGAACATCGTCGAGGTGCCGCTGACCGTCCAGTACAAGATCAGCAACCTGCAGGACTTCGTGCTCAACGTCGACCAGCCTGAGGTGAGCTTGCAGCACGCGACCGAGAGTGCACTGCGTCACGTGGTGGGTTCCACTTCGATGGACCAGGTGTTGACCGAGGGTCGTGAGCAGATGGCCGTGGATATCCGCGAACGCCTGCAGCGTTTCCTCGACACCTACCGTACCGGTATCACCGTTACCCAGGTCAACGTACAGAGCGCGGCAGCCCCGCGTGAAGTGCAGGAAGCCTTCGACGACGTGATCCGCGCCCGCGAAGACGAGCAGCGTGCCCGCAACCAGGCCGAGTCCTATGCCAATGGCGTGGTGCCGGAAGCCCGTGGTCAGGCCCAGCGCATCATCGAGGACGCCAATGGTTACCGCGACGAAGTCATCGCCCGCGCCAAGGGTGAGGCAGACCGCTTCACCAAGCTGCTTGCCGAGTACCGCAAGGCACCTGACGTAACCCGTGAGCGTCTGTATCTGGAGACCATGCAAGAGGTCTACAGCAACTCGAGCAAGGTCATGGTGGCAACCAAGGACGGGCAGAGCAACCTGCTCTACCTGCCGCTGGACAAGATGGTCGAGGGCAGCCGCAGGCCGTCCGTGCCAACCACCAGCGTGTCGCCATCGGCCAACGATGCGGCCGCCCGTGCCGCGCAGGACATGCAACAGCAACAGCAGCCGCTGCGTACTAGGGAGAGCCGCTGATGAGCAATAGATCGCTGATCGCCCTGATCGCCGCCGTGGTCCTGGCCATCGTGGCCTGGAACAGCTTCTACATCGTGTCCCAGACCGAGCGTGCGGTACTGCTGCGCTTCGGTAAGGTGGTCGAGGCGGATGTTCAGCCAGGCTTGCACGTGAAGATTCCATACGTTAACCAGGTGCGCAGGTTCGACGCCCGACTGATGACCCTCGACGCTCCGACCCAGCGGTTCCTGACCCTGGAAAAGAAAGCGGTGATGGTCGACGCCTATGCCAAGTGGCGTGTCAAGGACGCTGAACGCTTCTACACCGCCACGTCCGGCATGAAGCAGATCGCCGACGAGCGTCTGTCGCGTCGTCTGGAAAGTGGCCTGCGCGACCAGTTCGGTAAACGGACCCTGCACGAAGTGGTTTCCGGTGAACGTGACGCGCTGATGGCTGACATCACTGCATCGCTGAACCGCATGGCGAGCAAGGAGCTGGGCATCGAGGTGGTCGACGTGCGCGTCAAGGCCATCGACCTGCCGAAGGAAGTCAACCGCAGCGTGTTCGACCGCATGAGCACCGAGCGTGAGCGTGAAGCCCGCGAGCACCGTGCCAAGGGTAACGAGCTGGCTGAAGGTATCCGTGCCGATGCCGACCGTCAGCGCCGTGTGCTGCTGGCCGAGGCTTATCGCGAAGCAGAAGAAACCCGTGGTGATGGCGACGCCCAGGCGGCCGCTATCTATGCCAAGGCCTACAGCCAGGACGCTGATTTCTATGCGTTCCACCGTAGCCTGCAGGCATACCGCGAGAGCTTCTCGAGCAAGAGCGACGTGATGGTCCTGGATCCGAAGAACGAGTTCTTCCGTTACCTGGACAAGAGCAGGCCTTGATGCTCAGGCCCTGATTTTCATGCAGCGGCGCCCCGCCTGGCAGCTAATGCACCAGGCGGGGTGCATCCTGAATGAAAAGGGGTGTATGATGAGGCAGCCGGGAAATTTCCCGGCTTTTTTGCGTCTGCAAGGTTGATTGGCTCAGCGCCGGTTGACGGTTTGGTCAGCTCGCAAGGCAATTTGAGGGTGTCGGGTACGGTGGCTGCGCTGGGATCAGTGCTGCCCGCTGCTGTGCGCGATACCGGCTTTTCTGACGGTTTGCCTGCTGGCAAGCCGCCCGGACCAGAGGGGAAATGGCGTAATGGCAACGGTAGACCGCTGGCTGCTGCCAGATGGCATCGAGGAAGTACTGCCACCTGAGGCTGCGCGCATCGAGATCGCGCGCCGCCAGGTGTTGGACCTGTTCCAGAGTTGGGGCTACGAACTGGTCGTCACCCCGCATATCGAGTACCTGGAGTCGCTGCTTACCGGCGCCGGCCAGGACCTGGATCAGCGCACCTTCAAGGTAGTGGACCCGCAGTCCGGCCGCCTGATGGGCTTCCGCGCCGACTTCACCCCGCAGGTAGCGCGTATCGATGCGCACACACTGCGCCGTGAAGGCCCGAGCCGGCTGTGCTATGCCGGCAGCGTGCTGCACGCGCAGCCGCGTGCCTTGTCCACCTCGCGCAGCCCGATCCAGCTGGGTGCCGAACTGTACGGCGATGCCAGCCCTACCAGCGATGTCGAAGTCATCAGCCTGATGCTCGCCACGCTGCAACTGGCCGATGTGCCGGATGTTCACATGGACCTGGGCCATGTCGGCATCTACCGCGGCCTGGCCCGTGCCGCCGGTCTGTCCGGCGCGGTCGAACAGCAGCTGTTCGACGCCATGCAACGCAAGGCTGTCGATGAAGTGCAGGCGCTGACCGCCGACCTGCCGAAAGACCTGGGCAGCATGCTGCGCGCCCTGGTCGAGCTGTGTGGTGGTCGTGAAGTACTGGCTGAAGCCCGCGTGCGCCTCGGTCGCGCCCCGGCCAGCGTGCTGGCGGCGCTGGATGACCTGCTGGCGATCGCTGATCGCCTGGCGTCGCGCTACCCGGACCTACCGCTGTACTTCGACCTCGGCGAGCTGCGTGGTTACCACTACCACACGGGTGTGGTGTTCGCCGTGTTCGTGCCAGGCGAAGGCCAATCGATCGCCCAGGGCGGTCGCTATGACGATATTGGCGCCGACTTTGGCCGGGCGCGCCCGGCCACTGGTTTCTCCACGGATTTGAAGACCCTGGTCACACTGGGGCGAGCGGAGGTCGTATTGCCAACTGGCGGCATCTGGATGCCGGACAGTGGCGATGCGGCCCTCTGGCAGCAAGTCTGCCAGTTGCGCAACGAGGGCCAGCGTGTGGTTCAGGCTCTGCCTGGCCAGCCGTTGAGTGCTGCTCTCGAGGCGGATTGTGATCGGCAATTGATTCAGCAAGACGGGCGCTGGCAGGTTCTGCCGCTGGCCCAGTGAGTTTCTGCGTCGGCAACAGGCCGGCAACCAAGTTTGCGTGAATGAGGACCAATGTAATGGGTAAGAATGTCGTCGTCCTGGGCACCCAGTGGGGTGATGAGGGCAAAGGCAAGATCGTCGATCTGCTGACCGAACATGCTGCCGCCGTAGTGCGCTACCAGGGTGGCCACAATGCGGGTCACACCCTGGTGATCAACGGTGAAAAGACCGTTCTGCACCTGATTCCGTCCGGCATCCTGCGTGAAGGCGTACAGTGCCTGATCGGTAACGGCGTGGTCGTTGCCCCGGATGCACTGATGCGTGAAATCACCAAGCTGGAAGAGAAAGGCGTACCGGTGCGCGAGCGTCTGCGCATTTCCCCGGCTGCGCCGCTGATCCTGTCGTACCATGTGGCCCTGGATCAGGCCCGCGAAAAAGCCCGTGGCGAAGCCAAGATCGGCACCACCGGCCGTGGTATCGGCCCAGCTTACGAAGACAAGGTGGCACGTCGCGGCCTGCGCGTGGGTGATCTGTTCCACCGGGAGCGTTTCGCTGCCAAGCTGGGTGAGCTGCTGGATTACCACAACTTCCAGCTGGTGAACTACTACAAAGAGCCAGCCATCGACTTCCAGCAGACGCTGGACGAGTGCATGGCTTACGCCGAACAGCTCAAGCCGATGATGCTCGACGTCACCGCCGAGCTGCACAACCTGCGTCGCGCCGGCAAGGACATCATGTTCGAAGGCGCCCAGGGCTCGCTGCTGGACATCGACCACGGCACCTACCCGTACGTCACCAGCTCCAACACCACTGCTGGCGGTATTTCCACGGGTTCCGGCGTCGGCCCGATGTACCTGGACTACATCCTGGGTATCACCAAGGCCTACACCACTCGCGTGGGTTCCGGTCCGTTCCCGACCGAACTGTTCGACGAGACCGGTGCTACCCTGGCCAAGCGTGGCCACGAGTTCGGTTCCACCACCGGCCGTGCCCGTCGTTGCGGCTGGTTCGATGCCGTGATCCTGCGTCGCGCTATCGACGTCAACAGCATCTCGGGCATCTGCCTGACCAAGCTGGACGTACTGGACGGCCTGGAAACCATCAACATCTGCGTTGGCTACAAGAACGAGAACGGTGCCGTCATTGACGCGCCTTCCGATGCCGACAGCTACATTGGCCTTGAGCCGGTGTACGAAGAGATGCCAGGCTGGAGCGAGTCGACTCTGGGTGTGAAAACCCTGGAAGAGCTGCCGCAAGCTGCGCGTGACTACATCAAGCGCATCGAAGAGTTGGTTGGCGCGCCGATCGACATCATTTCGACCGGCCCGGACCGCAACGAGACCATCGTGCTGCGTCACCCGTTCGCCTGATCTGCCCTCCAGGCTGATCTGACGCCGCGGCCCTGAGAAGGGCCGCGGCGTTTTCATTTGTGGGCATGTCTGTGCTGGCCAATATCCACCGGCAATCCACCGTTGCCGCCGCTACCGTATTCGCGGGTAAACCCGTTCCTACGTGGGCACACAACGGTGGTTGGGCGCAGGCCGTTGTAGGAGCGGGTTTACCCGCGAATGGGCCTGCACACGAAACCCCATTGCTAGACCTTGGCGCATTTCCCTGCTGCCTACGGCACAACCCTTGCTGTAAGAAGTTTCTGTAGATGCCATCAAAATAGTGGCGCCAGAAAACACGAGGGTTACACCGTGTCTGCCATCCTCTCACTGTTACGAAGCCGCCTCTTGCGGCCTGTGTTTGTTGCCCTTGGTATCGCTCTTTTGGTGCAGGTACTGGTTGCCGTTGCGCTCACCCGAAGCACGGTCACCGCTCTGGAGGCCGACCTTGGCGAACGGCTGGGTAATGACAGCCGCCAACTCGCAAGCGATCTGGAGCAAGCCGGGCAAGATGTGCGCTCTGGGCTCGACGGCCTGTCCAGCAGTACCCGTCAGCGCCTGAGCGCAGGGTTGTCGGAGCGCCTGCAAAGCGAACAGCAGCAACTGCGCAGCACCCTGGAAAAGAACCTCAAGGATTCCGCCAACGACATGGCCGAACTGCTGGCTTCGGTTGCCCCGCGGGCGATCTGGGACAACGATGTGCCAGTGCTCTCGGATTTCGCACGACGCGCTCAGCGCAACCCGAACGTGCTGTTCGTGGTGTACGACGACGCTCAGGGTCAGCACCTGACTCGCTACCTCAACCGGCAAAACCCGATCAACCAGGCTTTGATGGAAAAGGGCCAGGGCGAGCGTGCGCTGGACAAGGTGATTGATGCTGCCCGGCGTGACCCGGCGGTGTACTTCGTCGAAGCCTCGATCAGCCCCAATGGCACGGAAATCGGTAAGGTGGTGATGGGGGTTTCCACTGCCGGCATCGACCATGAGCTAAAGGCGCTGGACCAGCGCTTCGCGGCGCTGATCGCTAGCGGAGAGCAGTTGGTTGGCGACAGCCTGGTCGGAGCTGCTGCCGATAGCGGCAAGACCCTGCGTGAGCGCCTTGAGAAGGCGCAGGGCAGTGCTGCCGCCATGCAGGCCAATACCGCGCAAACCGTGCGCGATGCCGCTGCAGAGCTGCGCTGGCGTATCGGTCTGGGCCTGGTGCTGGTCGGCCTCGGGGTGCTGGTAGTGGTGGCTTTGGTGCTAGGCCGCCGGGTACTGAGCAAGCTGCGCCTGTTGATTGCCGCTCTCGATGACCTGGCGGCCGGCGAAGGTGACTTGACCAAGCGCGTGCCGCTCGACAGCCGAGATGAAATCGGCGACATGGCCTCGGCAGTGAACCGCTTTGTCGACAAGTTGCAGCCGATTGTGCGCGAAGCCGGCGAGGTGGCGCAGCGCACGGGTGTGGAGATTGGCGCGATGGCCCAGCGCAACGCTGGCGCAGATGCTGCCGCCGCATTGCAGCGCGATGAAGTGGCCGCCAGCCTGCGCGACCTGTCGAGCATGGCTGATGAAGCACAAGCCGAAAGTCATGCGATGCAGGCGGCGTTGCAGCAAGTGGTGGATATCCGCCAGGCGACCGATGAAAACAGCCGCACCTCGACCCAGCTTGCCGGTTTGATCGAGAACCTGGCTGGGCAGGTGGATGCCGGCTCCCAGGTGATCGAGCGCCTGGCCAAGCAGAGCGAGCAGATCGAAGTGGTGCTGACGGTGATCCACGGTATCGCCGAGCAGACCAACCTGTTGGCCTTGAACGCCGCCATCGAGGCGGCCCGTGCTGGCGAAACCGGGCGCGGCTTTGCCGTGGTGGCCGACGAGGTGCGCGCGCTGGCGAGCAAGACGCAAAGCTCTACGGGCGATATCCAGGCGCACATCGCAGCATTGCAGAAGGGCGCCAAGGAAGCTGTGGCCACCATCAGCCAGGCTGGGCTCAAGGCTAGCGAAGGCTTGCTGGTGCTGCGTGACAACGAGCGTCGGCAGCAGTCAGTGCAGGCGGCGGTGGAGCAGGTGCATGCGGCCATTGGCTTGGCTACCCGTGCGGCCGAGCAGCAGGCGAATGGCGCGCAGGCGGTGCGTGGGCGGGTGGAGACTATCCATGCTCAGGCTGAGCGTTCGGCTGAGGTGGTGATGCAGACTACGGCCAGCAGCAAGGTGCTGGATGATCTGGCGGCGCAGCTGCGGGCCAGCCTGGGCCAGTTCAGGGCCTGAATCCTGCGCGGTCTCTTGTGAGAGCAATTGTCTTGCTCAATTTCTAAAAGCTGGCGCGATCCCTGTGGGAGATCACCCAGCCCTTCCGGGCTGCGCTGTCGCGCAGCAAACATGAGGTGTACGGCTTCAGATCCGCAGCGACGCTGACATTTTGAAAAAGAAAAGGCGGTTGGCCCGGTAGGGCCAGCCGCCTTTTGCTTTGTTAGGGTTCGTGTGCGCGGGACAGAGATCGTAGCCAGCACTGGTGTGTGTCCGCACACCCGCGTGGGAGAGTGATCCGCACGGTATCGGCGTGAAGTCCCTGTAGGCATTAGCTGATTCAGCTGTGACCACGTATGAGAGAGTGAACCCTTTCGCCACCGTGTGCCCCGCGCGCCCTTTATCCTGCGAGGATTCATCATGGCGCGCAAGCCTTCCAAGCAACGCTTTACCGTCGTCCATCCCGATTGCGCGGCGATCGATGTCGGTGGTCGAGAGCATTTCGTGGCGGTCGATCCCCGGCACGAAAATCCCGTCCAGTCGTTCACGTCCTTTACTGACGACCTGCTCAAGATGGCTAACTGGCTTGAAAGCCTGGGGATCAAGGTCGTTGCCATGGAATCCACGGGAGTTTATTGGATTCCAATTTACGAGATTCTCAGCGAGCGCGGTTTTGAGGTTTATCTCGTCAATGCCAGAGCAACTCGACAAATCACGGGCCGTAAATCAGATGTGCTGGATTGCCAGTGGATTTGGCAGCTGATGACTCATGGACTGCTCAGAGGCGCATTCCGCCCCGATGATCTGACCTGCTGCGTCCGGTCATTGGTCAGGCAGCGTGCTTCCAAAGTGAAAGACCAGGCGCAGACGCTGAACCGGATGCAAAAGGCCATGAGCCAAATGAACATCCAGCTGGCCAATGTCATCAGTGATATTTCCGGCGTAACTGGCATGAAGATTTTGCGAGCCATCTGCGCAGGTGAACGGGACCCATCGCAATTGGCTGAACTAACCGACCGCCGCATCAAGGCAGGCAAGGAGGCTGTCGCTCGGAGTCTTCATGGCAATTGGCGGCGCGAGCATTTGCATGCGCTAACTCAGGAATTGGCTGCCTATGACTTCCTGGAGCAGCAAATTGCTGATTGTGACGACGCCATAAAATCCGCGCTAGAGCAGTTGCCGGTGCTGCAAAACAAGCCAGAGCCATCCAATAAGCCTTTACGGAGCCCACACCGAAACGGTGCCCAACAGACTGAATTGCATCAGACATTGTGGAAAGTTCTTGGCGTGGACCTAACCGCAATTCCAACCATTGGGGTGGACACTGCATTAGTGCTGGGAGGGGAGATCGGTACAGATCTATCACGATTCCCGTCCTCACAGCACTTCTGCTCTTGGTTGGGACTGGCTCCCCCTACCCGAATTTCCGGCGGTCATCGACTGGCAGGTGGCGGGCCCAAAATAGTCAATCGAGCAGCTCAAGCACTCAAGCAGGCTGCATCCAATGCCCGTAACGACAAGGGTTTCATTGGCGCATCGCACCGAGCCAGACTGACTCGAATGGATACCAGCTGCGCCATCAAAGCCACTGCGCATCAGTTGGCACGTCTGGTGTACAACCTGTTAACCAAGAAGCAGGCTTATGTTGAACAAGGTCTTGAGGAGTTCGAAGCCAGAAGCCAAGACCGGCAGGTCCGGGCTTTGCTTCGCAAAGCCCGGAAACTGGGGTATCAACTGGTGGCCGCCTGAGTGCTTAGAAAACAATGGGTTGCATTTTGTTTGATGAGAGCGGGCTTGCCCGCGAACACGGGCGAAGCCCGTGCCATCCACCACGGTGTTGCTATGCTGTCGGCGACACATGGCAAAAGGAGTTGCTAATGTCCGCCCAACTAATCGCCGCCCAGGCCGACCTGAATTTCCTGCACAGTGACAGCGTAAAGCTCACTGACCCGATGACCGCCCTGCAAGCCTACTGCGCTATGACCTCGGACGTCCCCTACTGGCTGGCCCGGGCCTTCCGCATTCGCGACTTCATCTCACGCCGTTTCAATGTCGCCGATATCCACGGCTTCACTCGCGGCGATCCAACGCATGTGCCAGTCGTCGGTGAGCGCCTGGACTTCTTCACTGTCGAGGCCATCAGCGACCAGCAACTGGTCCTGACCTCGCGTGACACGCACCTGGCTGTGATGGTGAGCGTAGATCTAGATGGGCAGTGGGAAGGGTGTCAGCGCTTGAGCGTGACCACCTCGGTGCAGTGCTTCAACACCTTCGGCCGGCTTTACATGTTGCCGGTCGGCAAGGCCCATGGGCCAATTGTGCGGCGCATGCTGCGTAACATCTGATGGCCTGATCACCGGCAAGCCCCCACAGGTACAGCGCAGGCCCTGAGACCGGTGCTGTACCTGAGGGCAAGCCCGCGAAGAAGTTCATGCCTTGTTCAGATACATCCGCGTAGTGAGCAGATATACCGGCAACCCCGAGACCACGATCAGCAATGCCGCATACGGCGCCGCCGCCGCGAACTCGACATTGGCCGTATGCGCCCACACTTCGGTGGCCAGGGTGGTCATGCCGGTCGGGCTGAGCAGCAGGGTAGCCGTCAGCTCCTTCATGGCATCCAGGAACACCAGCGCAAAGGCCGCTGCCATGGCCGGGAAGATGATCGGCAAGGTCACCCGGCAGAATGCGGCAAAGCTACTGGCGCCAAGGGTGCGCGCAGCTTCTTCCAGCGTTGGTGAGGCCTTGTTCAGTGCGGTGCGCACCGGCGACTGGGCCAGCGGCAGGAACAGCAGTGCATAGGCCAGCAGCAATAGTGCCGTGGTCTGGTACAGCGCCGGCACGTAGTGCAGGGCGAAGAACACCAACGTCAGGGCAATCACCAGGCCGGGCAGGGCGTGCAGCAGATAGGGCAGACGCTCAGCCCAAATCGCCAGGCGGCCTTTGTAGCGCACCACCAGGAAGCTGATAGGCAGAGCCAGCAGCACACAGAAGCCGGCACCGCCCAGCGACACCGACAGCGAGGTGAACAACGCCTTCGAGATGGCCGCCACCGGGAATGCCGCCGACGAACCCACGCTCAGCCAGTAACCGAGCATCGCCAGCGGAATGCCGCTGCCCAGCACCGCCAGGCCCACGCAGAACAGTTGCGCCAGCACCGCCCAGCCGCGCAGCCGCACCGGTTGCGCACGGCGTGCTACGCCCTGGCCGATGCGTACATGGCGGGCTTTGCCGCGCACCCGCAGTTCCAGCCACAGCATTGCCAGGCACATCGCCAGCAGCACGGCAGACAGCATGGCCGCGTTGGCGTTGCTGAACTCCAGTTCGAACTGCTGGTAGATCGCCGTGGTAAAGGTTTGCAGGCCGAGTATCGACAGCGCGCCAAACTCCACCAGCATATGCAGGGCAATCAGTAGCGCACCGCCGAGCATCGACGGCCACAGCAGTGGCAGGGTGACTTTGCTGAACACGCCCCAGCGGCTGCAACCCAGAGTGCGTGCCGACTCCTCCAGCGAGGTGTCGAGGTTGCGCAGGGTCGCAGCAACGGGCAGGAACACCAGCGGGTACTTGGACAGGGCCATGACCATGATCGCGCCACCCAGGCCTTCAAAGTCCGAACTTAGCGACACCCAGGTGAAGCTGCTGACGAACGACGGCACGGCGAATGGCAGGCATAGCACCACGCCCCACAACCGGCGGCCGGCCAGGTTGCTGCGCTCCAGCAGCCAGGCCAGTGCCAGGCCGACCACCATGCAGGTCAGCGTCACCCCGACCATCAGCAGCAGGGTGTTGCGCATCAGCCCCCAGACAAAGGGCCGCCACAGCAGGTGCAAGGCTTCGCGCCAGCCGGCTTCCCAGGCTTTGATGGCGACATAAGCCAGTGGCAGCAAGCTCATTGCCACTAGGAACAGCACAGGCAGCACTACCCAGATGGAAGGGCGCTTGCGGCGCGGTACGAAGCGTACCGGCACCGGTTCGGACAGGGCGGCAGTCATCAGAGCAGGCCGACCTCACGCTCAAGTTCGATGGCTTCCTCGGCATTGCCCAGGTCAGCTGGCGAGATCTTCGGCGGGCGCAGCTCGTCGAACGGTTTCAGGCCGCGGTCAGAAACCATGCCCTTGTGCAGCGGGTACTCGGCGGTGGTCTGGGTGATCACGCGCTGGCCTTCTTCGCTGGCCATCCAGTTGAGCAGGGCCTGGGCTTCTTTCGGGTGTTTGCTGGCCTTGACCACGCCTGCGCCGGAGATAGTGACCAGGTTGCCAGCATCGCCGTCGGCCAGGTAATAGAGCTTGGTGTCCAGCTTGCCGCGTTCGCGTTCAAGCGCGTACCAGTAGTAGTTGTTGACCAATACTGCAGCCACTTCACCTTTTTCCACAGCTTTGAGGGCAACCATGTTGTTGGTGTAGGTCTTGCCGAAGGCTTTCAGGCCGGTCAACCATTCTTCGGTGGCTTCGCGCCCGTGCATCTTCAGAATGGCCACGGCCTGCTCCTGGAACGCACCGCTGGTAGGGACGTAGCCGACGCGGCCTTCCCACTCAGGGTTGGCGAAGTCCATCACCGTGGTCGGCAGGTCTTTCTCGTCGACTTTCTTCGGGTTGTACACCACGATGCGCGTACGGGCGGTGATACCCATCCAGGTGCCGTTCGCGCCAACGTACTCCTTGGGCATCATGTTCAGCGTGGCGTCGTCAATCTTGGCCAGCAGGCCCAGCTCGCCCAGGTTGTTCAGGGGCGGGGACTCTTCGGTATAGATGATGTCGGCCGGCGAACGATCACCTTCCTCGATGATCTGGCTGGCCAGCTGGTTGCTGCTGCCTTTGCGGATGTCGATGTGAATGCCGGTCTTGGCCTCATAGGCCTTGGCAATGGCTTCACCAATTTCCTTGTGCTGACCGTTGTACATGGTCAGCGTGACCGGTGCGTCTGCCATGGCGGCCGGAGCGCCGATGACCAGGCTCAGCACTGCGGCGGCCAGGGTACGCATCAGCGGTTGCGGGCGGATCGTCATGCGGGTACTTCCTCGCTTACGGCTACATATTTGGAAACAATGGTAAACGAAATTGTTTCTCAAGTGGCCGGGTGACGAGAAATTCATGGTCAGACCATGGTGCAAGGGGGGGGGGCTGGGCGTGTGTTGACTGTACGGGCCTCTTCGCGGGTGAACCCGCTCCTTGTATGTTGTCCTTAGCCTGGCGGGAGAGGTTATTCTCGTCAGGCTGAAGAAGCACTTCCGGGGAGGCCGATCGCTCCTAAAGGCAGGGATTACCCCTGACCTTGTACGTAGAGAGGCCCCCCGCCTCATTGCCCACTGCGAAGAGTATCGAGAAGCCGACAAGTCGGACTTCGCATTACAAGGTTGCAGCAGCATGAAGTTCGAGGTCGGGGAACCGGAGGCCATTGTTACCTAACTCGCTGGGGAGAGGGAAGAATGAGTGTCTGTGTTGGCCTCGATATCGGCTCACGCACTTCGATCGTCGGGGTACGTAAAGATGGGCGTCCGGCCGGACAGTGGGATATCGCTCAAACCCCTGCAGGCCGTAAGGCTGCGGTGAAAAAGCTGCTGGCACTCAAGCCCAAGTCGATCGTGATGGAGGCGACCGGAATCTATTACCTAGACTTGGCTCTTGAGCTACATGCGGCTGACCTCCCTGTTTCAGTGATCAACCCCAAGAGCTTTCACAATTTCGCCAAACTGATGCTGGTGAACAGCAAGACCGATGCAATAGATGCTCAGTTGCTGTCCGAGTACGGCGAGCGTATGACACCGCGCTTGTGGACGCCTCCAAGCCCTGTGCAGCTTGAGCTGAGGGCTCTGGGCCGGCACATCAACCGTTTGGTGGGACACCGTACCAGGGCGAAGAACGAACTTCATGCGCTGCAGGCGACCTCTACGACCGTGTCGATGCTGATCGAAGATCAAGAAGAAGCCATTGCTTCACTGGATAATCGAATTGAACGCTTTCGTAAGGCTGGCCGCGAGATGGTCGCCCAGTGTCCGACGCTTACTCGGCAGTACAAGCAGCTGCTCGCAGGCCCAGGAATAGGAGAAGTCTCAGCACTTGCTGCATTGGCTGAGCTGACCACCCTTCCTCAAATGCTCAAGTCCTCGCAGGTAGCTCGTCACGCGGGGCTGGATGTTCGGCAGACACAGTCGGGGACGAGCATTGACAAGCCCGGTCGGCTCGGCAAAAGCGGGAATGCTTATCTGCGGGCAGCCATGTACATGCCTGCCTTGACCGCAGTGCGCTGCGACCCTTATGCGAAGGCTTTTTACGAATCCCTGGTCAGTAGGGGCAAGAAAAAAATGCAGGCTATCGCTGCTGTCATGCGCAAGTATCTGACAGGCATCTGGGCATGCATGCGTGGGGATGTGCCATTTGATACGGTGAAGCTTTTCAGCTCTGAACACCTCGGAAAAGCTTGACCGCCAACAGAGTATCTACGACGTGCGCGTATTGGGGGAGGGGGCACAAAAATCGCAGGCAAGAAAAAACCCACTAGCAAGCTAGTGGGTTTTTTGTATGGTGCCCAGGAGAAGACTCGAACTTCCACGACCTTGCGGTCACTGATACCTGAAACCAGCGCGTCTACCAATTCCGCCACCTGGGCAAAGCTTTACATCATCTGCAGAAGGCGACTATCGTTCGCTTTCACACAGTAGTAACAGATCCTTGGTCATCTGCTACTTGAAAATACTTGGTGCCCAGGAGAAGACTCGAACTTCCACGACCTTGCGGTCACTGATACCTGAAACCAGCGCGTCTACCAATTCCGCCACCTGGGCACACATTCGAGGTTACTTGATGCTTTACAGCGTCGTTCATCTCTACTACAACTTCGGGGTTGTCCGTCGTTGTGGTGCGCACTATACGGACGCTCCTCAAGGCTGTAAAGCCCCTAATCGAAAAAAAATTCAAAAAATTCAACTTGTTGATTCCACAAGCCTATTTCTGCTGTTTATGCACTGCAGCGGGGGCTGTCCAAGGCAGACATTTCCGGTTTCAATACGCCTATGCCAGAATTCCTATCTATATACCCCAAGGTGAACCCCTTCTGATGGCCGATTGGCAATCCCTCGATCCCGAGGCCGCTCGCGAAGCGGAAAAATACGACAACCCCATTCCCAGCCGTGAGCTGATCCTGCAGCGTCTCGCCGACCGAGGCGAACCTGCTGCCCGCGAGGAGCTGGCAAAAGAGTTCGGTCTGTATGAAGAAGACCAGATCGAAGCCCTGCGCCGCCGCCTGCGTGCCATGGAGCGCGATGGCCAGCTTATCTATACCCGGCGCGGCACTTATGCCCCGGTAGACAAGCTGGACCTGATCTGTGGTCGCGTCTCCGGCCACCGCGACGGCTTCGGCTTCCTTATTCCCGATGACGGCAGCGAAGACCTGTTCCTCAGCCCGTCGCAGATGCGACTGGTGTTCGACGGCGACCGTGGCCTGGCCCGCGTCTCCGGTGTGGACCGCCGTGGTCGCCGTGAAGGCGTGCTGGTCGAAGTCATCTCCCGTGCCCATGAAAGCGTGGTCGGCCGCTATTTCGAAGAGGGCGGCATCGGCTACGTGACCCCGGACAACCCGAAGATCCAGCAGGAAGTGCTGGTGACCGCCGGGCGCAACGGCGGTGCCAAGATCGGCCAGTTCGTCGAGATCAAGATCACCCACTGGCCAACGCCACGCTTCCAGCCGCAAGGCGATGTGGTCGAAGTCATCGGCAACTACATGGCGCCGGGCATGGAAATCGACGTTGCCCTGCGCAGCTACGACATTCCGCACGTCTGGCCCAATGATGTGGTCAAGGAAGCACGCAAGTTCCGCTCCGAAGTCGAGGAGAAGGACAAAGAGAAGCGTGTCGACCTGCGCCATCTGCCGTTCGTCACCATCGACGGTGAAGACGCCCGCGACTTCGACGATGCCGTTTATTGCGAACCGTTGGGCAAGCTGCGTCTGTTCTCCGGTGGCTGGCGTCTGTACGTGGCCATCGCTGACGTCTCCAGTTACGTGCGTCTGGGCTCTGCCCTGGATGTCGAAGCCCAGCAGCGCGGTAACTCGGTGTACTTCCCCGAGCGCGTGGTGCCGATGCTCCCCGAAGAGCTGTCCAACGGCCTGTGCTCGCTGAACCCGCATGTCGACCGGTTGGCCATGGTCTGTGAAATGACCATGAACAAAGCCGGCCAGATGGTCGACTATCAGTTCTACGAAGGCGTGATCCACTCCCATGCCCGCCTGACCTACAACAAGGTCAGCAGCATGCTCGAGCACTCGCGTACCCGTGAGGGCAAGGCGCTGCGCGAAGAGTACAAGGAGGTCGTGCCGGACCTGAAGAACCTGTACAACCTGTACAAGGTGCTGGTGGAGGCGCGCCACACCCGGGGTGCCATCGACTTCGAGACCCAGGAAACCCGCATCATCTTCGGCGAGGAGCGCAAGATCGCCGAAATCCGCCCGACCGTGCGCAACGACGCCCACAAGCTGATCGAGGAATGCATGCTGGCGGCCAACGTGGCCACCGCCGAGTTCCTGCAGAAGCACGGCGTACCGGCCCTGTACCGCGTGCACGACGGCCCGCCGCCGGAGCGCCTGGAAAAACTGCGCGCCTTCCTAGGCGAGTTGGGCCTTAGCCTGCACAAGGGCAAGGACCCGTCGCCGAAGGATTACCAGGCCCTGCTGGCGAGCATCGCCGGTCGCCCGGACTTCCACCTGATCCAGACGGTGATGCTGCGCTCGCTGAGTCAGGCCGTGTACAGCACCGAGAACAACGGCCACTTCGGCCTGAATTATGAGGCGTACACCCACTTCACCTCGCCGATCCGTCGTTACCCGGACCTGCTGGTGCATCGCGCCATCCGCAGCATCATCCGCTCCAAGGTCGATACCCCGCACGTCAAGCGTGCCGGCGCCATGAGCATTCCCAAGGCGCGTATCTACCCGTACGACGAAAACACCCTGGAGCAACTCGGCGAGCAGTGCTCGATGACCGAGCGCCGGGCCGACGAAGCCACCCGTGACGTGGTCAACTGGCTCAAGTGCGAGTTCATGAAAGACCGCGTGGGCGAGACCTTCCCGGGTGTGATCACTGCGGTGACCGGTTTCGGCCTGTTCGTCGAACTGACCGATATCTATGTAGAGGGCCTGGTGCACGTCAGTGCGTTGCCGGGTGACTACTACCACTTCGACCCGGTACACCATCGCCTGGCCGGCGAGCGCACCGGTCGCAGCTTCCGCTTGGGCGACACCATCGAAGTCAAGGTCATGCGTGTTGATCTGGATGAGCGCAAGATCGACTTCGAAGTGTCGGAAAAGACCCTCGCCGCACCGATCGGCCGCAAGCAGCGTGGCGCCGCGCCGGTTGCCGAAAAAGCCGAGCAGCAGCCGGCAACCGAAGCGAAAGCCACGCCCAAGCCGCGCAGCCGCAAAAGCGAAGCGTCCGAAGCGTACTTCCCCAAGGATGCTGTGCAGCGTAACGCTGAAGTGCGTAAAAGCCGCGAGATGAAGAAAGCGCTGATGACCGACGCACGCAGCAGTGCTGGCAGCAAATCGGAGAAAGGTGGCAAGCCGTCCGGCAAACCGACCAAGCACCGTAAAGGCCCGCCGAAGTCCGGCGCACCACGCAAAAACAAGAGCAATTCATGAGTCAGCTGGAAAAAATCTACGGCGTACACGCCGTGCAGGCATTGCTGCAGCACCATCCAAAGCGGGTCAAGCAGATCTGGCTGTCGGAAGGACGCAGCGAGCCACGCCTCGAGACCTTGCTGGCGCTGGCCGCGGAAAACCGCGTGCCGGTTGGCCAGGCCGAGCGCCGTGAGATGGATGCCTGGGTCGAAGGCGTGCACCAAGGCGTTGTAGCCGAGGTCAGTCCGAGCCAGGTGTGGGGCGAGCTGATGCTCGAAGAGCTGCTTGAGCGCACAGAAACGGCGCCGCTGATCCTGGTGCTGGACGGCGTGACCGACCCGCACAACCTCGGCGCTTGTCTGCGTACCGCGGATGCGGCCGGTGCCACGGCAGTGATCGTACCCAAGGACAAGTCCGCAACGCTGACGCCGGTTGTGCGAAAGGTGGCTTGTGGTGCGGCAGAAGTCATTCCGCTGGTGGCTGTGACCAACCTGGCGCGTACGCTTGAGAAGTTGCAGCAGCGTGGCCTGTGGGTGGTGGGTACCGCTGGCGAGGCCGAGCAGGAGATCTACCAGCAAGACCTGACCGGGCCGCTGGTGATGATCATGGGGGCGGAAGGCAAGGGCATGCGTCGGCTCACCCGTGAGCATTGCGACTTCCTGGTGAAGTTGCCGATGGCGGGTAGCGTCAGCAGCCTTAACGTGTCGGTGGCGACCGGGGTTTGCCTGTTCGAAGCCGTGCGTCAGCGCCAGGCCAAGCGCTGATTCTCAGCCTGTTCCGGCCCATTCGCGGGTAAACCCGCTCCTACAGGGTGATTGCGTTCCCTGTAGGAGCGGGTTCACCCGCGAAAGGGCCCGCAGCCTGTAAATATGTTTCAGGCTGTTCAAATATTCACCACTCACCTTGCTTGTGCGCCGCGGCTTCTCTACAATTGCGCCCCTTGCCGAGCTGGCAGGTGCTCATGTGCCTCCCCTCCGTGCAAGACATACAGTGTCATTCACTCCTTGTCTGACCAGATTCACTGGCAGACTACTAACCCGTAAGGAGCATTCATGCGTCATTACGAAATCATCTTCCTGGTTCACCCGGACCAGAGCGAACAAGTCGGCGGCATGGTTGAGCGTTACACCAAGCTGATCGAAGAAGATGGTGGCAAGATCCACCGCCTGGAAGACTGGGGCCGTCGTCAACTGGCCTACGCAATCAACAATGTTCACAAGGCTCACTACGTGATGCTGAACGTTGAGTGCACCGGCAAGGCCCTGGCCGAGCTGGAAGACAACTTCCGCTACAACGATGCCGTTATCCGTAACCTGGTCATCCGTCGCGACGAAGCCGTTACCGGCCAGTCCGAGATGCTGAAGGCTGAAGAGAACCGCAGCGAGCGCCGTGAGCGTCGCGAGCGTCCTGAGCATGCTGACTCCGCCGAAGGCGACGACAGCAATGACAGCGACTCCAGCGATAACGCTGACGAGTAATCCACGGACCTTTAGAGGAGCCTATTAAATGGCACGTTTCTTCCGTCGTCGTAAATTCTGCCGCTTCACTGCTGAAGACGTGAAAGAGATCGACTTCAAAGATCTCAACACCCTGAAAGCTTACGTATCCGAAACCGGCAAGATCGTTCCAAGCCGTATCACCGGTACCAAAGCTCGTTATCAGCGTCAGCTGGCTACCGCTATCAAGCGCGCCCGCTTCCTGGCCCTGCTGCCCTACACCGACAGCCACGGCCGCTGAGACCGGGTCGTCGACAAGCAGTAAGGGATTAGCATGCGAGCGTTAGCAAGTTTCATCATGCGCGGTCGTGTGCAGGCCACCCTCGTGGTGGTCATCAGCGCGGTACTGCCGCTGCTGTTCTGGTTGAGTGCCGCTGCCGGCAGCCTCGTGCTGCTGCGGCGTGGGTTCAAGGATGCTACATCGGTCATCGCCGGCGGCTTGCTGGCCGGGCTGGCCGTGTGGGTCATGGGCGATCCCATCACCTTTCTGGTGATTGCGGGTGCCTTGGCCTTGGCCGCCATGTTGCGTGCCGAGCACCCCTGGAGCCGGGTGTTGCTCGCCAGTGCCGTGTTCGCCGTGGCTTTCAGCCTCGTGCTTGATCTGGCGCTGGCGCAAACCTTCGATGTGCTGGCCAAGGCGTTTGCCGAAGCCATGCCGAAAATCGAAGGGCAACCGGTGCTCTCCGGTGAGCTGATCCGCCCTGTGCTGGTCGCTTCCACAGCAGTGACGGTGCAATTGTTCAGTGTGCTGGCGTTGATGCTGGCGCGCTATTGGCAGGCAGCGTTGTACAACCCTGGAGGCTTCGGTCGCGAGTTTCGCGAACTGAAGTTGCCGAAACAGACCATGGCGGTCTTGGTGGCAGTGATGGTGGTGGCGCCGTTTATCGGCCCGCAGTTCATCATCCTGGCATCGGCTTCCAGCCTGGTACTGGTGCTGGCCGGCATCGCCTTGATGCACGGGCTGGTGGCACAGGGCCGACTGGCCGGTTTCTGGCTGGTGGGGATGTACGTGACGCTACCGCTGATCATGCAGCTGATTTATCCGTTGCTGATGGTTTTGGCCATTGTCGACAGCCTGATTGATTTTCGCGGTCGCAAGTCCCCTCCGGGGAAAGACTCCGCGAACGGTGAAGGTTAAAAGTTAAGAGGTTTTACCAAATGGAACTGATCCTGCTGGAAAAAGTCGCTAACCTGGGCAACCTGGGCGACAAAGTAAAAGTTAAGGCTGGTTACGGCCGTAACTTCCTGCTGCCATTCGGCAAGGCCACCGTTGCCAACGCCGCCAACCTGGCTGCGTTCGAAGAGCGTCGTGCCGAGCTGGAAAAAGCAGCCGCTGACAAGAAAGCTTCGGCTGAAAGCCGCGCTGCCCAACTGGCCGAGCTGGAAGTGACCATCACTGCCACCGCTGGCGACGAAGGCAAGCTGTTCGGTTCGATCGGCACCCACGACATCGCTGACGCCCTGACCGCCTCCGGCGTTGAAGTGGCCAAGGCTGAAGTTCGTCTGCCGAACGGCACCATCCGTCAGGTTGGCGAATACGACGTAGCCGTGCACCTGCACAGCGACGTTGAAGCCACCGTACGCGTGGTCGTCGTAGCTGCCTAAGCTGCGCTAACTGGCTGGCTCCTTGCGAGTCAGGCGGTTAACATCGGGCACGGTCCTGTTTTCGACAGGCCGTGCCCTTTGTCTTTTTCATCCTCCAGAATTCTTTCGTGGCCATGAACGAGATCACCACCTCCGAACAGCTTGACCTGCAAACCGCAGCCCTGAAGGTACCGCCGCATTCCATCGAGGCCGAACAGGCCGTGCTCGGTGGCCTGATGCTGGACAACAATGCCTGGGAGCGGGTGCTGGACCAGGTATCGGACGGCGACTTCTACCGGCATGACCATCGGCTGATCTTCCGCGCCGTGCACAAGTTGGCCGACGCCAACCAGCCATTCGACGTGGTGACCCTGCACGAGCAGTTGGACAAGGAAGGCCTGTCCTCGCAAGTCGGCGGCTTGGCTTACCTGGCCGAGCTGGCCAAGAACACCCCTTCGGTGGCCAACATCAAGGCCTACGCCGCGATCATTCGTGAGCGGGCCACGTTGCGCCAGCTGATCAGCATCAGTACCGACATCGCCGACAACGCGTTCAACCCGCAGGGGCGCAACGCTGCCGAGATTCTCGACGATGCCGAACGGCAGATCTTCCAGATCGCCGAGGCGCGGCCTAAAACCGGCGGCCCGGTGGGCGTCAACGAGCTGTTGACCATGGCCATCGACCGCATCGATACGCTGTTCAACTCCGACAGTGACATCACCGGTATCTCCACCGGTTACACCGACCTGGACGAGAAGACCAGCGGGCTGCAGGCAGCCGACCTGATCATCGTCGCGGGTCGTCCGTCGATGGGTAAGACCACCTTCGCCATGAACCTGGTGGAAAACGCCGTACTGCGTACCGACAAGGCGGTGCTGGTGTTCTCCCTCGAGATGCCAGGTGAGTCGCTGATCATGCGTATGCTTTCGTCCCTGGGGCGTATCGACCAGACCAAGGTCCGCTCCGGCCAGCTGGACGACGACGACTGGCCGCGCCTGACCTCGGCAGTGAACCTGCTCAACGACCGAAAATTGTTCATCGACGATACGGCGGGTATCAGCCCCTCGGAAATGCGCGCGCGTACCCGCCGCCTGGCCCGTGAGCATGGTGAAATCGCCATGATCATGGTCGACTACCTGCAGCTGATGCAGATTCCGGGGTCGGCCGGTGACAACCGTACCAACGAAATTTCCGAGATTTCCCGCTCGCTCAAGGCCCTGGCCAAAGAATTCAACTGCCCGGTCATTGCCCTTTCGCAGCTGAACCGCTCGCTGGAACAGCGCCCGAACAAACGCCCGGTGAACTCCGACTTGCGTGAATCCGGTGCAATCGAGCAGGACGCCGACGTGATCATGTTCGTGTACCGCGACGAGGTGTACCACCCCGAGACCGAGCACAAGGGCGTGGCGGAAATCATCATCGGCAAACAGCGTAACGGCCCCATCGGCTTCGTGCGTTTGGCGTTTATCGGCAAGTACACCCGGTTCGAGAACTTGGCGCCGGGGATGTACAACTTTGATGATGATGAATAACCCATTGAGCTAGCAAGGCCGCTCCTACAAGGTTTGTGGTGCGCCTGCTAGCTCTGAAATCTGAGCGATGTTCGTTTGCCCTTGGCTGATGATCCGCCCCTCGCTCAGGGTGATCACCCGGTCAAACCGCGACAGTGCGCTCTGATCATGCGTCACGCAAATCAGCCCTCGCCCTTTAAGTGCTTCGAACAACAGGTCCCAGGTACGCTCTGCCGACGCGGCATCGAGCCCGGCTGTGGGTTCGTCAAAGAAATTGAATTCCCCAGGCTGATTAAGAAGGCGTAGCAGCGTCAGCCTGCGTGCTTCGCCGCCCGATATCGATTCTGCGCGTGCATCCAGATCAAGTTCGTACCAGTCTTTGCTCAGGCCCAACCGTTCAAGCCATCGTTCGATTTGAGCGCGATCATGAGCTTGCTCGAACAGCACCGCGCGGGGCAGGGGGCCGGGTATGAAATGCGCATCCTGAGGGCAGAGTCGTAATCGACTGAATTGTTCACTAGCGTCGAGCGACGCCAGGCACCTGCCGTGCAGCTGCACATTCTTGCGCAACGGGAATATCGTTCCCGCCAGCGTATGCAGAAGTGTCGATTTACCACATCCGCTGGGCCCGATCAGTGCGACCCGTTCTCCTTTGTGCAGTACCAAGGGTTCTTCGATGTGAAGTTGTACAGTATCTCGAGCGCTCAACTGGCACGGGGCGATGCTTAGGCCAGCGTCCTTGTCTTGGGACTTCGCCTCAGTAGTGCATGCTGGGCCGAACGAGGGGAGCTGGAGCCAGTGTTCGAGTTTGCGTTTGTCTAGCCGAAACTGGTCTAGCAATCGCCAGGCCTCAGCAAGTTGCGCAACCCCTGCCAGCAATCCGCTCACCAAGGTGAAGAGAGCAACCAGCTCGCCCAGGCTCAATTGCGGTGTTGCCAGAGCCTGATCATGGATACCCCACATGAGCAAACCGCCACTGCCCAGGCCTATGAACAGGGTGCGCAGGCTCTGAATCCAACCCCCACTGTGAGCTACCTGCACTGCTGAGTCGGCATAGTGCGAAAGTGTCTGGTTGACCGGGAGCATTGCGGCATCCTCGGCCTTTTCCAGTTTGACCGTTGCCGCGCTGGCGAAGGTATCGACCCATTGTTCCGCCAGTTCATCCTCGCGCGCGTTCACTGCCTCGATATGTGGCCGGCGCCAGCGCACCAGGCGATCGTTGGCCCACAGGTAGGCCAGGCTCAAAGGGATGAGGCCGATCAATACCGAAGTAGCCCCCAGGTAAGCGAAGAGCGTTATCAGCACTGCAGCTTCGGCTAGCACCGGCCATGCCGAGCCAATCAGAAAGCCTAACCACCGCTCCTGTGCGGTAATGCCCCTATCCAGTACTTTTACCAGTGTTCCGCCATGGAGTTGTCCATAGGCCTCGAAGCGCTTGTCCAGCAATTCGCGGCACCAGCGGATGGAAAGTTGCTTCACGCGTTCCTGGCAAAGCCGCGCCAGGCACCAGGCTTGTAGAGGGGTCATTGAGGCTTGTAATGCGACAAGGCATATGAAGGCTCCTAGCAGAAGCTGGGAAGACGCGGCTGAGGTGGCCAGGTTGTCAATGATGTCGGCCAAGACTAGAGCAGGTACGACGGTCGCGATTTTCAGGAGCAGTGTCGCGCCGAGGGCGGCGAGAATTCCTCTATAGATTTGCATGTCATTGCCTTATGCCTTTGAGTGCACTCTGTGGCGCGACTGGAATACCTGATCTGATCAGGTGGAAGCGTTCAAGTCCGGGTATGAACACCTGAACAACCGTAGCGAGATTCGGGTGCTCATAAAGTGTGCGATAGAATGCGACCTTATTATGTTTTTCCAAGTTGATCAGTGTTCGCTTGACTTGCCCGCGCACGCTGAGATCGGTATGCGGAGGGTGAAAAGCGGGTACAGCATATGTGGGGCATGGGTGTATAAGTGCTGAAAGGCGGGTTGAATGAGTAAGCATTTTTTCAGCAGAGAGATCTTCTTGTTTTTCTGTGGCCCCAGAAAGCTGCTCGCACTGAATCTGTTCCGTTACGGCGCGGTACATTGCAATGGAGGGGTTGATGGAGCTGCCGGAGCCAATGCTGCTGAGTGAGCCTTCTTTTTTACTACGAGAAACAGCAATGCAAAATGGAACTTCGTAGAAGTCGTGCGTCAAGTATATTTCTAGTTTTTTGGCTCGGCGGAGAAGCTCGGTATCATGGGCAAATGTTTCTTCCAGAAAAGAACTCGAAGGTTGGTAAAGTTTGGGTGGGGAAGTCAGGCCACAAAGTGATAGGTAGTACATAGAAAGTGCGTGACGTTCGATAGTTTCATTGATGGCGTGGAGCAGAGCCTCGTTCTCCGTGCAGCCAAGTGCTGTACCAGAGTTAGTCGAATATTTGGAAAGAAAGCCCGCTGCAGTTTTTTCGATTTCATCAATGTTTCTGGAGGAAGGTGCTATCAATATCGCGGGAATGGCTATTTCGTCGTAGCTGTTCAATGCCTGAAGACTGAAATAAGGTATTCGGCAATCCGGGGGAATGGATTTTAGGAGCCAATCGTCAAATGGGGCTATCGATTGCAAAATTTGGTCGCTTTCGATGAGTGGTGGAGTGCTCTTGTCGACGAAGTAATGCTCTAGGCTCTCGGCAAGGGCTCCTAGTTCGCAATGTTCCCCTTTTCCTGCCCCGCAAGAAACTTCTTTGTAGGCGCTGTCGTATAAGTGGCATGTGGCGACCAGGCTACTCTTTTTTGATAGTGCTGTTTTCGATTGAAGCCCTAAGTGATGATGCAGCCTTGTCAGCCGGTTGTAGGCCTCTTCTATGTTCAGCTCGCGTTCGGTGATCATGTTCTGCTCCTTGGTAGAGCCAGAAGGGGCTAAGCCCCTTCTGGTTTGTCACTTACAGAAGGTTGAGAAATTCAACCTCGGACTCGGTGAATGTGTAGTTCATCACGCGTGGGATCTGCAGAGTGTGGATTTCAGAACGACGACGTCCCATGGCTAATGCTCCTATAGAGTTGGTTTGAGTGCGCCTTTCAGCGCGTCACTGTTGTAGCACTTGTTTTTTTTGGGGTTCAAGATCTTCTCGGGATTTGTTGAGGAAAGTTAATGTAGGATTTTTTACTAAGACTAGAAGGTTGATTCCTACAATTCTTAATAGATAAAGAAAAAAGCACCAATAATTAGCTGGTTAGCACTTTCTCAGGGTTGGATAGGCTAAACATTCAGTAAAAATCTGAAGGAATTGCGATCGCTCAGCAGGGGGCGCGATCGCCATCGGTCTAAGCAGGCTCAGGTTTTCCTGTGAGTAATCGCCTTGCCCCGATCCACCCCACGATCCCCCTTTTCTTGAAGACAACCCGATGCAGGGGCAGGGGCCTGCTGTAAGGCTTCGTTGATTGCCTGGGCTGGCCCTTTCGCGGGTGAACCCGCTCCTACAGGTTCACCATAGGCTTCAAGAGTTGCACCGTACCTGTGGGAGCGGGTTTACCCCACCCGTTGTTCCGCATCGAGCCCGGGATCCAGTGTAGAGACGCCCGCGAGCAGTCTTCGGAGTTGATGGGCTATGTGCGCGAACTGACCATCACCGGGTTGATGGATGAGAAGCCGATGATGATCTGGGCTGCCCATTACCTGAGTGCGATGGCCAAGGCGCTGATGGATGATGCTGAGCTGTGGATGAGGCAGTGAGGGGTTGGCTTCAGGTTGCATGAAGGCCGCCAGGAGTTCGCCGCAACAGTTTCAGCGCCTATGAGATCGAGCGCCGCCCGCGCGGCGCTTGATCTCACAGGCGCTGCAAGGATTCTGTCGAACACCTGGCAACCCCACTACACCCCTCAACCCAACCACCTGCCACGTCCATCCCCCAACCGTCGCCCCGCCCACCAATCCCCACGAATCCAGTCGGATTTGGTCAAAATTTGTGCTATATTCCGCGCCCGCGATTTCCCTGCACACCAGAACCGGTCACTGACATGCAAGCAGCCAAACCACTCTACGACTATCCCAAGTACTGGGCCGAATGCTTCGGGCCAGCACCTTTCCTGCCAATGAGCAGGGAGGAGATGGATCTGCTCGGCTGGGATTCCTGCGACATCATCATCGTGACCGGTGATGCCTACGTCGACCATCCGTCGTTCGGCATGGCCATCATTGGCCGTCTGCTGGAGGCCCAGGGCTTCCGCGTGGGCATCATCGCCCAGCCGAACTGGCAGTCAAAAGACGACTTCATGAAGCTCGGCGAACCGAAC
This sequence comes from Pseudomonas sp. 10(2024), assembly GCF_045164175.1. Classification (NCBI taxonomy): domain Bacteria; kingdom Pseudomonadati; phylum Pseudomonadota; class Gammaproteobacteria; order Pseudomonadales; family Pseudomonadaceae; genus Pseudomonas; species Pseudomonas sp. 10(2024). The sequence continues at coordinate 5,281,583 of NZ_CP174006.1, read as the reverse complement.
CTGTTCTTCGGCGTGGCCGCCGGTAACATGGACTCGATGATCAACCGCTACACCGCGGACAAGAAGATCCGTTCCGACGATGCCTACACCCCGGGTGGTCTGGCCGGCAGCCGTCCGGACCGTGCCAGCCTGGTGTACAGCCAGCGCTGCAAGGAGGCCTACAAGCATGTGCCGATCGTGCTCGGCGGCATCGAGGCTTCGCTGCGCCGCATCGCCCACTACGACTACTGGCAGGACAAGGTTCGTCACTCGATCCTGATCGACGCCAGCGCGGACATCCTGCTGTTCGGCAACGCCGAGCGTGCGGTGGTCGAGGTGGCCCAGCGCCTGTCCAACGGTGAGAAGATCGAGACCATCACCGACGTACGCGGCACCGCCTTCGTGCGCCGTGATACCCCGCAGGGCTGGTACGAGATCGACTCCACCCGTATCGACCGCCCGGGGCGCGTCGACAAGATCATCAACCCGTACGTGAACACCCAGGACACCCAGGCCTGCGCCATCGAACAGGCCAAGGGCGACCAGGAAGACCCGAACGAAGCCAAGGTGGTGCAGATTCTCGACAGCCCGGCCGTGACCCGGGAAAAGTCGGTGATCCGCCTGCCATCGTTCGAAAAGGTGCGTAACGACCCGGTGCTCTATGCCCATGCCAACCGCGTGCTGCACCTGGAGACCAACCCAGGCAACGCTCGCGCGCTGGTGCAGAAGCACGGCGAAGTGGATGTGTGGTTCAACCCGCCACCCATCCCCATGAGCACCGAGGAAATGGACTACGTGTTCGGCATGCCTTACGCCCGTGTGCCGCACCCGGCCTATGGCAAGGAGCGCATCCCGGCCTACGAGATGATCCGTTTCTCGGTGAACATCATGCGCGGCTGCTTCGGTGGCTGTACCTTCTGCTCGATCACCGAACACGAAGGCCGCATCATCCAGAACCGCTCGCACGAGTCGATCCTGCACGAAATCGAAGAGATGCGTGACAAGGTGCCGGGCTTCACTGGCGTGGTCTCGGACCTTGGCGGGCCGACTGCCAACATGTACCGCATCGCCTGCAAAAGCCCCGAGATCGAGAAGCACTGCCGCAAGCCGTCGTGCGTGTTCCCGGGTATCTGCGAAAACCTCAATACCGACCACAGCTCGTTGATCGAGCTGTACCGCAAGGCCCGTGCCTTGCCGGGGGTGAAAAAGATCCTGATTGCTTCCGGCCTGCGCTACGACCTGGCGGTGGAATCGCCGGAGTACGTCAAGGAACTGGTCACCCACCACGTTGGTGGCTACCTGAAGATTGCCCCGGAGCACACCGAGCGTGGCCCGCTGGACAAGATGATGAAGCCGGGTATCGGCACCTACGACCGCTTCAAGCGCATGTTCGAGAAGTTCTCGAAAGAAGCGGGCAAGGAGCAGTACCTGATCCCGTACTTCATTGCCGCGCACCCCGGTACCACCGACGAAGACATGATGAACCTGGCCCTGTGGCTGAAGGGCAACGGCTTCCGCGCCGACCAGGTACAGGCGTTCTACCCGTCGCCAATGGCCTCGGCCACGGCCATGTACCACTCAGGCAAGAACCCGCTGCGCAAGGTGACCTACAAGAGCGAAGGGGTGGAGATCGTCAAGAGCGACGAGCAACGCCGTCTGCACAAGGCGTTCTTGCGCTATCACGACCCGAAGGGCTGGCCGATGCTGCGTGAAGCGCTGCAGCGAATGGGCCGCGCCGACCTGATCGGGCCGGGCAAGCACCAGCTGATCCCGCTGCACCAGCCGCAGACCGATACTTATCAGAGCGCGCGCCGGAAGAACTCGACCCCGGCAGGTAGCCACAAGGTGGGCAAGGACCAGAAGATCCTCACCCAGCACACCGGCCTGCCGCCGCGTGGCAGCGATGGCAGCAAGCCGTGGGACAAGCGCGAAAAGGCCAAGGCCGAGGCGTTTGCGCGTAACCAGCAGGCGGCCAAGGAGCGCAAAGAGGCGAGCAAGGGTGGCAAGGGCAACAAGAAACCGCGTCAGCCTGTCATTCCGCGTTAACTGATCGATTTTTGGGCTGCTTTGCAGCCCTTCGCGACACAAGGCCGCTCCCACATTGATCGGCGTACGCAGTGCCTTTGTGGGAGCGGCCTTGTGTCGCGAAAGGACCGCGAAGCGGTCCCAAAAGTCTCAGCTTCAATCAGGCTGCTTGTCGACCCACTTAGGCGCCACCGGCGCCACAAAGCTGTCCATCCCGTCCAGCAGCTCGTCCGGCTGCTGCCCCAGCAGCAACATCGCCCGGTGTTGCGGGCGCACGAAACCTTCTTCGACGATATGGTCGAGGAACCCGCCCAGCTTGTCGTAGAAACCGTTCACATCCAGTAGCCCGAGCGGCTTGGCGTGATAGCCCAGCTGCCCCCAGGTCCACACTTCGAACAGTTCCTCCAGCGTACCCAGCCCACCCGGCAAGGCAATGAAGGCATCGCTCAGCTCGGCCATGCGGGCCTTGCGCGCATGCATGCCATCCACCACTTCCAGGCGGGTCAGGCCCTTGTGGCCGACTTCAGCGTCCAGCAGGCTCTGCGGGATGATCCCGACCACTTCGCCACCGGCCGCCATGGCCGCGTCGGCCACCACACCCATCAAGCCGACCGCGCCACCGCCATACACCAGGGTCAAGCCGCGGCGGGCAATGGCCTGGCCCAGCGCGACGGCTGCTTCACGGTAGGCAGGGTTGGCGCCCATGCTGGCGCCGCAGAACACACAAACGGAACGTACGGGCATTGCTCATCTCCTGTCACTGAGGCGCACAGGTTACGGCGCATGCCGGTCACTTCCAAGGCCGGTTCATTCTGGCCGGGAGAATTCGCAGATGGCTCCTGTGGCCCCGTGGGCGTAGGCGGCGAGCAGGCTATTGAGGAAGTTGGAGATGGGCATTTGGTATTGCTCCTAAATGAGAGGTTGTCTCATCGTCCAATAAAAGGGCATGATGTGCCCTTAGATTTGTTGTATACAATCCATTGAACAATTCTACTGGCTGGCCTCTTGACGCCCCCTTGACCCATATCAGCAAGGGGCTGAACGGTTTCAGGCAGTCTCGCAATTGATAAAACCCTGCCAAGGAGATTCATGATGTTTGCGAAAGCTGTAGCGGTATCTCTGCTGACCCTCGCCAGCGCTTCTGTCTTCGCCGCCGAGTGCTCGGTCACTGTCGACTCGACTGACCAGATGTCCTACACCAGCAAGGAATTCACTGTCGACAAGAGCTGCAAGGAATTCACCGTCAAACTGACCCACTCCGGCAACCTGCCGAAGAACGTCATGGGCCACAACCTGGTGATCAGCAAGACTGCCGACATGCAGGCCATTGCCACCGAAGGCATGAGCCAGGGTCTGGATAAGGACTACCTGAAGGCTGACAACGCCGCCATCATCGCCCACACCAAGATGATCGGCGCGCCTGAGAAAGAAACCGAAGTGAAGTTCGACACTTCCAAGCTGGAAGCCGGTGGTGACTACAGCTTCTTCTGCACCTTCCCGGGCCACATCTCGATGATGAAAGGCAAGGTCGTGGTCAAGTAATCAAAGGCTGACGTCGGACCCTGTAATCGATGGACTCGCCCCCGCCGAGGCATCACAGTGCCACGGTGGTGTTCGAAGAAGCCAACGGCAGCGAGGGCGAGACCATGAAAAAGCATAGTTCGAAACACGATTCCCTGTCTTCCACTGATGTGGAGCTTTGCACAACCATCTGCGTAGACCTGGCCAAACAGGTCTTCCAATTAGCAGGCGAGGACGCTACTGGGCGGGTGATCTACGAAGATCGCATCAAATCCCGCCAAGCGTTCCATGATTTCCTGCTCAGGCTGCCAACGACCGTGGCCGTCTTGATGGAGTGCGGTCCAGGTGCGCAAGCCTGGGCCAGGCTGCTGCAGGCCAAAGGTAATCCGGTTCGCATCCTGCCGGCGCAACGTGTCGCCGAACATCGCAGCGGTGCAAAGAACGATCGTAACGACTGCTATGCCATTTTGCGTGCCGGTCGCGATACGAGCATCGCTTCGATACCGATCAAGAGCACCACAGCACTGGCTATTCAAGCGCTGCACCGTATCCGGCGCGGTAACATCAAGCGACATACCGCGCTGGGCAATCAGATCCGTGGTTTGCTACTTGAGCATGGCGTATCCATGCCCCAGGGCGATGCCGCGATCAATAAGCATGTGCCTCAGGCGCTTGAGGATGCTTCCTTGCCTCTACCCGACCTGTTGCGCGAGTTGCTCGATGAGTTGCTGATGGACTGGTTGTCTCTAGGTGAACGCATAGCGGCGCTGAGCCGCCGGCTCGAAGCGACTGCCCAAGAGGATAAAGTCGCTCAGCGACTGATCACCATTCGCGGCGTCGGCCCTATCATTGCCACGGCGATCGTGGCGAAACAGACCGACCCCAGCCGCTTCGCCAGTGGCCGAATGTATTCCGCCTTCTTCGGTATCGTGCCCGATCAGCACAGCAGCGGAAACAAAATCAGATTGGGCAAGATGAGCAAGCGCGGTGACGGCTACATACGCAGCCTGATGATCCAGGGCGCGCATTCCGTCTTGAGCCAGCTAAGGCCTGATTCCGATCAGCCAGATGATCGCCGCCTCTTGCGTTGGCTATCCCGCCTTGGGCGCAAGGAGGCGGCGATCAGGCTGGCTAATCGAAATCTGCGGATTATCTGGGCCCTGTTACAGAGCGATCAGGTTTACCAACGCAAACCGAACGAAAAACCGGAGGCGGCTATGAGCCTCTGACCCACCGGGTAATGCCACCGGGGCGCTAGGCGCTCCAACCCCTGCTAGTGAACATTGACCCTAGGTAAGACCGTCGCAGACCGATGCCTCCGCTCCTACAGGCCTGATAGTGGCCTCAATGTAAACGGCACACTGCGAGCTCACCACGATGTTGGCCAGAAGCAAAAAGCTTCCTCGAACAGGCCTGATACATAGATGCAACCGGGTTCCTATGTTCAAAAAAGCAGCTAGACAGTGTGGGCGAGTCCATACATAGGAGCGGGTTCACCCGCGAATGCGGCGGTGGGTTCACCATCGTATTCGCGGGTGAACCCGCTCCTACAGGCCACTTATCAAGGGGCGAACGGCAGTTCGCGCTTGTGCTGGGTCTTGCGGTAGGTGGCGACGATGATGTCGAACGCTGCCTGGTCAACCGGCTGCCCATGCAGGAAGGCATCGATCTGCGCGTAGGTCACGCCATGTGACGCCTCGTCCGGCTTGCCCGGCTCCAGGTCTTCCAGGTCGGCCGTTGGCACCTTCTCCACCAGTGCCTCCGGCGCACCGAAGCTACGCGCTATCGCCCGCACCTGATTCTTCACCAGCCCACTCAGCGGCGCCAGGTCGCAGGCACCATCACCAAACTTGGTAAAGAAGCCCATCACCGCCTCGGCGGCGTGGTCGGTTCCGATCACCAGACCTGCGCGGGCGCCAGCGATGGTGTACTGGGCGACCATCCGGGTGCGTGCCTTGACGTTGCCCACCACGAAGTCCACCAACGTCGGCGAGCCGTTCTTCAATGCCACCACTTCAGCCGCCAATGCGCGCACTGCCGGGGCGATATCCACCGTGTGAACTTCATCTGCCTTGATCACGTCCAGGCATGCCTGGGCGTCATGCTCGTCATGCTGTACCTGGTACGGCAGGCGCACGGCAATGAAGGTGTAGGCCTTGTCGCCGGTCTCGGCGCGCAGCTCGTTGATGGCACGCTGGGCGAGCAGGGCGGCAGTCAGTGAGTCGACGCCACCGCTGATGCCCAGCACCAAGGTCTTGAGTCGAGCGTTGGCCAGGCAGTCCTTGATGAACGCCACCCGCCGGGCGACTTCGGCCTCGAGCGCTGCCGCGTCGGCGAACGGCGGCTGTACCTTCAGCGCCTGGGCAATCTCTTGCTGAACCGCTTGCATGGGTTACTCCTTGCTGGGGACTTTGAATACGTGACGCATGTAGGCGACGAAGTTCTCGTCGCGGCACTGGGTCTTGGCGGCTTCATCAGAAATCTTGGCCACCGGCGCGCCGTTGCAGTCGGTCATTTTAAGCACGATGTTCATGGGTGCCACACCTGGGATGTCGCAGGTCAGGTTGGTGCCGATGCCAAAGCTGACGTTGATGCGTCCGCGCAGGGCGCGGAAAATTTCCAGCGAGCGGGTCAGGTTGAGGCCGTCGGAAAACACCAGGGTCTTGGTCATCGGGTCGATACCCAGTTTCTGGTAATGGGCAATGGCCTTCTCCGCCCAGGCTACCGGCTCGCCCGAATCATGGCGCAGGCCGTCGAACAGCTTGGCGAAGTACAGGTCGAAATCGCCGAGGAAGGCATCCATGGTGATGCAGTCGGTCAGGGCGATGCCGAGCAGGCCGCGGTACTCGCGTACCCAGCAGTCCAGCGCAGCGATCTGGCTGTCGATCAGCCGTGGGCCGAGCTGCTGGTGGGCCATGATCCACTCGTGGGCCATGGTTCCCAGCGGCTTGATATCCAGTTTCCATGCCAGGTCGACGTTGCTGGTGCCGACAAAACGGCCGGGGAAGTCGTCGCGCAGCACCCTTGCTACTTCCTCCTGCACGCGGCTGGAAAAGCGCCGGCGGGTGCCGAAGTCGGCCACCTGCAGTTCGGCCAGCTCGTCGTCGCTGGCATGCGCACGCAGCCAGTCGAACTTGCGGTACAACTGGTCCCGCGCCTCGGCCAGGCGCATGTGCGGGTGCAGATTGCGGTTGCGTACTTCGCTGATGATGGCTAGCAGCGGCACTTCGAACAGGATCACATGCAGCCACGGACCTTTCAGGCGCAGGAACAGCTGGTCGTTTTCGATGCCGACGTGCACGTAACGCAGGTTGAAGCGGAACAGGCGCAGAAAGCGTAAAAAGTCGGGCTTGAGGAAGCTGATGCGTTCGAGGAAGGCCAGCTGGCCATCGTCCAGGGTGAGGTCGGCAAGCCGTTCGAGCTGATTGCGAATTTCGCCGAGGTAGGGGCGCAGGTCCTCACCGTTGCGGCAGCGGAATTCCCATTCGACGTCGGCGTCCGGGTAGTTGTGCAGCACACCCTGCATCATGGTGAGTTTGTAGAAGTCGGTGTCGAGCAGGTTGTGCACGATGCGCTCGGCGAATGCGCTTTCGCTCATCAAGGGGGCTCCGGAAGCGGCGATTGGCGGACATTGTGCCAGCCTTTTCCACCTTGTGTGGCTGTTCCGGCCTCTTCGCGGGCACGCCCGCTCCTGCACGGTGCGGGTACTTGCTCCTGTTGTAGGGGCGGGTTTGCCGGCGAAGAGGCCGGAACGGCCAAAACAGAGGTGTTTTTCCGTGCACCAGCTAGCCTTGAAACGGTGCCGCCTGTAGCAGTCGCGCACCAGCGGTGTGCAGTTCGGTGACGTCCGCTGTTACAGGGCGGTTGCACGTAAACACTTGCCAGGGTTGCAATGATGGCACTCGACGGTTGCTCCTTGTCTGTACGTGTGGTGGCGCCTGCCGCGTGGCAGACGGTTGCACGCTCAATAAAGAAAAGGCCGCCCGTCGGCTGCAGGCACCCTTCACAGTGTGTTTTCCCGGAATACAAAACCGATGGCACGGCCCTTGCTCTGAGTACCGGGCTGAGAAGTTGTAGTGCCAACCAAAAAAACTCTAGGAGCACCACCTCATGTCGCAGACGTTTTACAAGAAAGGTTTCCTGGCTCTGGCCGTTGCTACGGCACTGGGTGTTTCTTCGTATGTTCAGGCCGACGTCAAGATCGGTGTAGCGGGCCCCATGACCGGGGCAAACGCAGCGTTTGGCGAGCAGTACATGAAAGGTGCGCAGGCAGCGGCCGACAAGATCAACGCCGCTGGTGGCGTGAATGGCGAGAAAATCGTCCTGGTCAAAGGCGATGACGCCTGTGAGCCGAAGCAAGCCGTGGCCGTGGCCAACCGCCTGGTCGATCAGGACAAGGTGATTGGCGTGGTGGGCCACTTCTGTTCTTCCAACACGATCCCGGCCTCCGAGGTATATGACGAGGCGGGCGTGATCGCCATCACCCCAGGCTCCACCAACCCAGCGGTCACTGAGCGCGGCCTGAGCGCCATGTTCCGCATGTGCGGCCGTGATGACCAGCAGGGGATCGTCGCTGGCGACTACATCGTCGACGTGCTCAAGGGCAAGAAGGTCGCGGTGTTGCACGACAAGGACACCTACGGCCAGGGCCTGGCTGACGCGACCAAGGCACAGCTGAAGAAACGCGGCGTGGAGCCTGTGCTTTACGAAGGCTTGACCCGTGGCGAGAAAGACTTCAGCGCGGTGGTCACCAAGATCCGCTCTACCGGTGCCGACGTGGTCTACTTCGGCGGCCTGCACCCGGAAGCCGGCCCGCTGGTACGCCAGCTGCGCGAGCAGGGCCTGAAGGACGTCAAGTTCATGTCCGATGATGGCATCGTCACCGACGAACTGGTGTCTACCGCCGGCGGTGCGCAATACGTTGACGGCGTGTACATGACCTTCGGTGCCGACCCGCGCCTGCTGCCAGACAGCAAGGCGGTGGTGGAGGAGTTCCGCAAGGCCGGCACCGAACCTGAGGGCTACACCCTGTACGCCTACGCTTCGCTGCAGGCTCTGGCTGCCGCTTTCAATGGCGCGAAGTCGAACAAGGGCGAGGACGCTGCCAAGTGGCTCAAGGCCAACCCGGTGCAGACCGTCATGGGTGAGAAGAAGTGGGACAGCAAGGGCGACCTGACCGTCTCCGACTACGTGGTCTACCAGTGGGACAAGACCGGTAAATACCACCAGCTGGAAAAACAAAAATAACAACGGCCCGCGGCCCGGGCGGTTGCTCGGGCCCAAGCCCCGCGGTACCTGTCTTTATTCGTAGATCTGCACAGTTCTGCGCTGCGAGGGCCCCGCACAGGTGGCCCGCGCCGTGGTCGGCGCTCGTGCAATCTCAATCAGGTGAGATTGCGTTATGGATGGTATTTTCCTGCAGCAACTGGTCAACGGCCTGACCCTCGGGTCGGTCTATGGCCTGATCGCCATCGGCTACACAATGGTCTATGGCATTATCGGCATGATCAACTTCGCGCACGGCGAGGTGTACATGATCTCCGCTTACCTCGCGGCGATCAGCCTGGCATTGCTGGCTTACTTCGGTGTCGAATCGTTCCCCCTGCTGATGCTGGGCACCTTGTTGTTCACCATCGTCGTCACCGGCGTTTATGGTTTCACCATCGAGCGCATCGCCTACAAACCGCTGCGTAACTCCACCCGCCTGGCACCGCTGATCAGTGCCATCGGCATTTCGCTGATCCTGCAGAACTACGCACAGATCAGCCAGGGCGCCCGCCAGCAAGGCGTGCCAACCCTGCTGGAAGGCGCCATGCGTGTCGAAGTCGGATCCGGCTTCGTGCAATTGACTTATACCAAGATCTTCATCCTGGTGGCGGCCTTCGTCGGCATGGGCCTGCTGACCTACGTGATCAAGTACACCAAGCTCGGCCGCATGTGCCGTGCTACCCAGCAAGACCGCAAGATGGCCTCGATCCTGGGTATCAACACCGACCGGGTGATTTCCTACGTGTTCGTCATCGGTGCGGTGATGGCCGCCCTGGCCGGCGTGCTCATCACCATGAACTACGGCACCTTCGACTTCTACGCCGGCTTCATCATCGGTATCAAGGCGTTCACTGCCGCAGTGCTCGGGGGTATCGGCTCGCTGCCGGGTGCCATGCTCGGCGGGATCATCCTGGGTATTTCCGAGTCGCTGTTCTCAGGCCTGATCAACTCCGACTACAAGGATGTGTTCAGCTTCTCGCTGCTGGTGATGATCCTTATCTTCCGCCCACAAGGCCTGCTGGGTCGCCCGCTCGTGGCTAAGGTGTGAACATGTCCGTTGCCAAAACTGCCTCTGTTAGCGAAACCAAGGGTTTCGACCTTAAACGCAGCCTGCTGGAGACCATTGTCGCTGGCCTGCTGGCACTTATCGTGTTTGGCCCGGTCGTTGGTGTGGTGCTCGACGGCTACACCTTCAATGCCGAGCCGCGCCGCGTGGCCTGGCTGGTCGGCGGTGTGATGGTGGGGCGCTTCCTGCTCAGCCTGTTCCTGCAGACTGCCCCCGGGCAGCGCATGCTCCTGGGCTTCGACAGCGGTGGCTCGGGCGTGCATGTGACCGCACCGGACTACAAGTCGCGTCTGCGTTACATCATCCCCGCGCTGATCGTGATTGCCATCGTTTTCCCGATCTTCGCCAACAAGTACCTGCTGACCGTGGTCATCCTCGGCCTGATCTACGTATTGCTGGGCCTTGGCCTGAACATCGTGGTCGGCCTGGCCGGCCTGCTCGACCTGGGTTACGTGGCGTTCTATGCCATCGGTGCCTACGGCCTGGCGCTGGGTTACCAGTACCTGGGGCTGGGCTTCTGGAGCGTGCTGCCGCTGGCGGCCATCGCTGCAGCGCTGGCGGGGTGCATCCTCGGCTTCCCGGTGTTGCGCATGCACGGTGACTACCTGGCGATCGTGACACTGGGCTTTGGCGAGATCATCCGCCTGGTGCTGAACAACTGGCTATCGTTCACCGGTGGCCCCAACGGCATGCCGGCACCTTCACCCACCTTCTTCGGCCTTGAGTTCGGCCGCCGGGCCAAGGATGGCGGGGTGCCGATCCACGAGTTCTTCGGCTTCGAGTACAACGCCAGCCTCAAGTTCGTGTTCATCTACGCGGTGCTGTTCTTGGTCGTGCTGGCAGTGCTGTACATCAAGCATCGCCTGACTCGCATGCCGGTCGGCCGGGCCTGGGAAGCGCTGCGCGAAGACGAGATCGCCTGCCGTTCGATGGGCCTGAACCACGTGCTGGTCAAGCTGTCGGCCTTTACCCTGGGCGCCTCGACTGCCGGTCTGGCGGGGGTGTTCTTCGCCACCTACCAGGGCTTCGTCAACCCGTCGTCATTCACATTCTTCGAGTCGGCGCTGATCCTCGCCATCGTCGTGCTGGGTGGCATGGGCTCGACCGTGGGTGTGGTCATCGCGGCGTTCGTGCTGACCGTGGCGCCGGAACTGCTGCGCAGCTTCTCCGAGTACCGGGTGCTGCTGTTCGGCGTGCTGATGGTGCTGATGATGATCTGGCGACCGCGTGGGCTGATCCGTATCAGCCGTACCGGTGTGACCCCACGTAAAGGAGTGGCGCCATGAGCGACGATATCATTCTCTCGGTCGACAACCTGATGATGCAGTTCGGTGGCATCAAGGCGCTCAGCGACGTCAGCCTGAAGGTCCGGCGCAACCAGATCTTTGCCCTGATCGGCCCCAACGGCGCCGGCAAGACCACGGTGTTCAACTGCCTGACCGGCTTTTACAAGGCCAGTGGCGGACGTATCGAACTGAACGTGCGCGGCAGCCACACCAACGTCATCCAGCTGCTCGGCGAACGCTTCCAGGCGGCCGACTTCGTGTCGCCTGCGCGCTTTGCCAACCGTATGTACTACAAGATGTTCGGCGGTACCCACCTGGTCAATCGCGCCGGCCTGGCGCGCACCTTCCAGAACATTCGCCTGTTCAAGGAAATGTCGGTGGTGGAGAACCTGCTGGTGGCCCAGCACATGTGGGTCAACCGTAACTTGCTGGCCGGGGTGCTCAACACCAAGGCCTACCGCAAGGCCGAAAGCGATGCACTGGACCACGCCTTCTACTGGCTGGAAGTGGTGGACCTGGTCGATTGCGCCAACCGCCTGGCCGGCGAGCTGTCGTACGGCCAGCAGCGGCGTCTGGAAATCGCCCGGGCCATGTGCACGCGGCCGAAGATCATCTGCCTGGACGAACCGGCGGCGGGCCTTAACCCGCAGGAAACCGAGGCACTCAGCCGCATGATCCGTGTGCTGCGTGACGAGCACGACATCACTGTGGTGCTGATCGAGCACGACATGGGCATGGTCATGAGCATCTCCGACCATATCGTGGTGCTGGACCACGGCAACGTGATTGCCGAAGGTGCGCCGCAGGACATCCGCCACAACCCGACGGTGATTGCCGCCTACCTGGGTGCAGACGAAGAGGAACTGGTATGAGTGCACCCATTCTCGAGCTGAAAGACCTGGACGTGTTCTATGGACCGATCCAGGCGCTGAAGAAAGTCTCGATGCACATCAACGAGGGCGAGACGGTAAGCCTGATCGGCGCCAACGGTGCCGGCAAGTCGACCCTGCTGATGTCGATTTTCGGCCAGCCGCGGGCGGCATCCGGGCATATCGTGTACCGCGGCACCGACATCACCCGCAAATCCTCGCACTACATCGCCTCCAACGGCATTGCCCAGTCGCCGGAGGGGCGCCGGGTGTTTCCCGACATGACCGTCGAGGAAAACCTGATGATGGGTACCATCCCCATCGGCGACAAGCATGCCGACGAAGACATGCAGCGCATGTACGAGCTGTTCCCGCGGTTGAAGGAGCGGCGTAACCAGCGGGCCATGACCATGTCCGGTGGCGAGCAGCAAATGCTGGCGATTGCCCGGGCGCTGATGAGCCGGCCGAAGTTGCTGTTGCTGGACGAGCCCTCGCTGGGGCTGGCGCCGATCGTGGTCAAGCAGATCTTCTCGACTTTGCGAGAGCTGGCCAAGACCGGGATGACCATCTTCCTGGTGGAGCAGAACGCCAACCATGCGCTGAAACTGTCGGACCGGGCCTATGTGATGGTCAACGGGCAGATTCGCATGACCGGGACCGGGCAGGAACTGTTGGTCAATGAGGAAGTGCGTAACGCTTATCTGGGCGGGCACTGAGTTGTATGCAGGGGGCTGCGATGCAGCCCCCTTCTCAATGTGGAAAACTTGTCGTTCCCTTCTCCCGAAACACACCCATATTCCTTCGCAAGCCATTGTTTCCACAGGCCAACTCTTTTCCACGGATAGTGTGGAGCCGCCTGTGGAAAACATGGTGGCATATCGCTCAAGGCCTTGAGTATCAAGCCCTGTAGCGATTTGATCATTTTTTGTTCATATCCCCGTTGTGGATGATTTTCCCAAGCTTTCAAAATCTCTGCGTGTGCTTCAAGTGCAGTGCCAATCCTGTGGATAACTCTGTGTAAAAACCTTGGACAGACCGCTGCAGGCGGCATGTTTGAAAGCCTTGCGCCATCATCGCCAAGATATCCACCGACCACAATCCGCTGAAAGGGTTCCGTGCAGTGGACAAGTTGCCCCCAATCCGTGGGGAAAGCCTTGTGGATAACATGCGCATACCTGGCGGCGAGCCCTCTGCTGCAAGGGTTTCACGAGTATGAACAAAAAATGAACAGCCCTTGAGCGGCTTGCTGCCTGCGCCGTGCGCGGGCATGCTGCAAAGCTGCCATGACAACCTACCGTGAGGAACACAGCATGACGTCCACCGTATTCATCACTGGCGCGACTTCCGGTTTCGGCGAGGCCACCGCCCGCCGCTTTGCAGAAGCCGGCTGGAAGCTGGTACTCACTGGGCGCCGCAAAGAGCGCCTGGACGCCCTGTGCGCTGAACTGTCGGCCAAGACCGAAGTGCATGGCCTGGTGCTGGACGTGCGTGACCGCAAGGCCATGGAGCAGGCTATTGCCAATCTGCCGGCCGGCTTTGAAAAGATTCGCGGTCTGGTCAACAACGCCGGCTTGGCACTGGGTGTGGATGCTGCGCAGAACTGCAGCCTGGACGACTGGGAAACCATGGTCGACACCAACATCAAGGGCCTGATGTACACCACTCGCCTGCTGCTGCCACGGCTCATCGCCCATGGCCGCGGCGCGTCGATCCTGAACGTCGGGTCGGTGGCGGGCAACTATCCGTACCCGGGCAGCAACGTGTATGGCGGCACCAAGGCCTTCGTCGGCCAGTTCTCGCTGAGCCTGCGTTGCGACCTGCGCGGTACCGGCGTGCGTGTGAGCAACATCGAGCCGGGCCTGTGCGAGAGCGAGTTCTCGCTGGTGCGCTTCGGGGGTGACCAGGCCAAGTACGATGCTACTTACGCGGGTGCGGAGCCGATCCAGCCACAGGATATTGCCGAGACCATCTTCTGGATCCTCAACCAGCCGGCGCACATCAATATCAACAGCCTGGAACTGATGCCGGTGAGCCAGGACTGGGCAGGGTTCTCGATCGACCGATCAAAAGGCTAAGCACGAGGTGCGAACCGGAAAGATCCGGTTCGCGGAGCAACGCATCGCTCAGTTGATATAGTAAAAGCCGGTTCTTTCTTTAGGGATGATGCCTAACGCTTGAAGGACATCGTTGATGGCGTCATGCCGGCCCATGTCCTCGGCCGTTGCTTTGCAATTGATGACACGGCGCAGGCTTAGCAGGTAGCTGAGTTTGCCATGGGAGTGCTCGTCATAGCGGTGGCCGTGATCGATTATCTTCTGTGCTGCCCGGTTGATCTGCTCTTCGACAAATGCCTTGAAGGCTTCTGCTTCCATGTTGGTTACTCCTGAACGTTCGAGAAAGGAGCACCAACATAGGCGTGGGGAGATGCTTCCGGCAGAGGGAAACGCTCACCCCTGACAGGTTCGTTGTATGGACAGTCAGAAGTTCGCCTGATTCAGCCCTTCCAGGCAGGTAGCCAAGTGATAAGGCGTGGTCGATGGCATGTCATCCCTGCTCACCGCGCCGTCACCCCCTCGGCACTCATACCAGCCGGCGTCACGCAGGAACCGCGCTGAAAGGGCAACTAATTGCCCCGCGAGCTTTGCTTCACTGCCTTCACGCAATGTAAGCGCCCGCAGGTACTCGGCCTGCGCCCAGATACGCTGTGAGGCATCAAGCACCCGGCCATCCACATTCAGCATGGCCAGTACGGCCGCATCCTTCACCCCGAATTGCTCGGCAAAGCCGAAGGCCCGGTCTATCGACGCATGCAGCGGCGTGTCACGCAGCAGCGGGGAGGTATGCAGCAGATAGAACCACTCGAACTGGTGCCCAGGCTCGAACCAGTTATCCACAGCCCCGCGTGGCTTTTCCAGCATCAGGCCATGGGCCGGTTCAATGAAATGCGCCTCGAGTGCCTGACACAATTGCAGCAGCGACTGGCGGACATGTTCGTCGTCACGCACAGCCAGCACCTGCAGGAACGCTTCGGCCAGGTGCATCTGCGGGTTTTGCAGCGGGCCACTGCCGAGGTCGGCCCAGTCTTCGCCCAGGCAGGCTTCGTACAGGCCATCGTCACGGGCGAACTGCTGGTCGATGATGTCCAGCGCGGCATTCAACGTGGACTCCACCAGGTTTTCGCGCACTTTGCCCCAGTAGTGCGCGCAGGCGAACACGATGAAGGCGTGGGTATACAGGTCCTTGCGCCGGTCCAGCGGCTTGCCGTGGGCGTCGATGCTGTAGAACCAGCCCCCGTGCTCGGCATCGTGGAAGTGCTTTTGCAGCGAGCGAAACAGGGCTGCGGCGCGTTCGGCGGCGCCCGGTTGGCCGATACGGCTGCTGAACACGTACAGCTGGCGTGCACAGGCCATGGCCCGGTAGCGCTGCACCGGCAACGGTTGGTGCTGGGCGTCCAGCGCTTCGTAGGGCAGGGCCATGTCGGCGTTCCAGCCCGGGCCTTGCCACAGCGGCACGATGCGTTCGGCGAAGTGCTGGTTGAAGCGGGCCAGTTCGGGCAGGGTGGGGCGGGGGTCGGACATTTGGGCGCTCGTCGCTGTCGGGCAGGGCGCCATGGTAGCAGAAGTGGGGTTTTCAGTAGCCTGGGTTGCCGAGCCCCTGCCAATGCCGCGCCCCGACAAAGATGAAGCGCAATTGCTGGGTGATCTTTTCCTGCGGCGTCAGGGCCTGTGGATAACCCGCTTCCGGGTTGTCGATAAGCTCGGGCAGGGTGGCGAACACGGTCTTCACCACCAGGTCGGCCATCACCGCAAGCGCGGCGCTGTCCAGGTGTTGCCAGCGCTTCATGCGCGCAAGGTCGGTGGCAAGGTCGTCACTGATATCCTGGCGCAGGCGGGCAATGGCCTGGCGCACGGCCTGTGCACCGCCGTACTGCTCGCGGGCCAGGAACAGGAACTGCGCGCGGTGGGCGGCTACCACGTCGAGGAAGATGCGCACCGAGGCGTCGGTGATGCCGCCCAGTTCGAATTCGTTCTGGCGCACCAGGCGGATGGTCTGGCGGAAGGTGGTGTCGATTTCGGCGACAAGTGCCAGGCCCAGGGCGTCCATGTCGGAGAAATGCCGATAGAAGCCGGTCGGCACGATGCCAGCCGTCTTCGCCACCTCGCGCAGGCTGATACTGCCGAAACCACGGCCACTCTCCATGAGCAGGCAGGCGGCATCGAGCAGGGCCTGGCGGGTCTGTAGCTTCTGTTCGGCGCGCGGCAGCATGGTGCGGGCTTCTGTAACGGTCAGGCTGGGCACTCTAGATAAAAAAACAAAGCCCGGTCAATGGACCGGGCCTGGAGGGGAGCAAGCGTTGTGACAGAAGTTGTTCTTTTCGGCCATGGCGATCAGCTCACACGGCTGAGTTCAACCAGGCGATCCGAGCCACCTTCAGCGACACGGCCAGCTTGTTCGATCAGACGATCGGAGCCGCCTTCGGCAACACGGCCAGCTTGTTCGATCAGACGATCGGAGCCGCCTTCGGCAACACGGCCAGCTTGTTCGATCAGACGATCGGAGCCGCCTTCGGCAACACGGCCAGCTTGTTCGATCAGGCGATCCGAGCCGCCTTCGGCAACACGGCCAGCTTGTTCGATCAGGCGATCCGAGCCGCCTTCGGCAACACGGCCAGCTTGTTCGATCAGGCGATCCGAGCCACCTTCGGCGACACGGCCAGTACGTTCGATCAGTCGATCGGAACCACCTTCAGCTACGGTTTTCAGCGGCTGGGCAATTTCGGCTGCGCTGGAGCGCGCTTCGGATGTCAGGTGTTGCTCGGACGCAGGCAAGGCGAAAGCGTTGGCGGCCAGAAGGGACAGGGTCAGGGTCAGCAGATGGCGTTTCATGATTTCGGTGCTCCTCTCGGGGGCTGGAAAGTGGGTACGGAGCCAATGCTACGCCGCGTAACGCCAGAGAGAAGTTCATATGGGTAATGGTAACAATCGACCATATTGATAGAGGTTGGAAAGGCCTCTATTCCAAGCCTTGCAGGCGTAATGACAATCCCCTGACCCTGTTGATGGTAGGTAACATGTGCGCCGTGGCGCGACAGATTCCTGAGCAAAAGGCCAGGAAAAACTTCGCTATCATGGCGCCATCGATAAAACCTCACGGGTTTTCATCAGTCGGAGTTATTGAGGCCATCGCTGCGCCTGTTTTCTGTCATGCCGCAAGGAGAATTACGCAATGACGCGTCCCGCCAGAATCCTCGTCTGGACCCTCGCCAGCCTGCTTACCGTGCTGGCGATCCTGGTGGTAGTGATTGCTACCTTCGACTGGAACCGCGTCAAGCCACTGCTCAATGAGAAGGTCTCCGAAGCCTTGCATCGGCCCTTCGCGATCAACGGCAACCTCGCCGTGCACTGGCGTACCGAGCCCGAAGAGGGCGGGTGGCGTGCCTGGGTGCCTTGGCCGCACTTCATTGCCGAAGACCTGACGCTGGGCAACCCCGAGTGGCTCAAGGAGCCGAAGATGGTCGGCCTTGAGCGTGTGGAGTTTCGCCTGGCGCCGCTGCCGCTGGTGTTCCAGCAGATCAGCATACCCCGCATCAACCTCACCAAGCCCACTGCCAGCCTCACTCGCCTGGCCGATGGCCGCGCCAACTGGGTCTTCGACTTCGGCCCCAAGGATGAAAACGCCGAACCTTCCAAATGGCAGCTGGACATCGGCGCCATCGGCTTTGACCAGGGCAACGTCAGCTTCCACGACCAGACCCTGAAAACCCGCATGAAGGTGCAGATCGACCCGCTTGGCAAGCCAATCCCGTTCAGTGAGATTGTCGGCAAGGCCAGCGCCGAGAAGGCCGGCGGTGCGCAGGACTATGCCTTCGGCCTCAAGGCCCAGGGCCGCTACAAAGGCCAGCCAGTGTCCGGCACCGGCAAGATCGGTGGCCTGCTGGCCCTGCAGGACGCCAGCCAGCCGTTCCCGCTGCAGGCCGACGTGCGCATCGCCGACACCCATGTGGTGCTCGCCGGCACCCTCACCGACCCGCGCAACCTTGGTGCCCTCGACCTGCGCCTGCGTTTGTCGGGCGCCAGCCTGGGCAACCTCTACCCATTGACCGGCGTCACCTTGCCTGACACCCCGGCCTATTCCACCGACGGCCACCTACGCGCCAACCTGCAGGCGGCGCAAGGGGCGTCGTTCAATTACCAGGGCTTCAACGGCAAGATCGGCGACAGCGATATCCATGGGGACCTGGCCTTCGTTGCCAGCCAGCCACGGCCCAGACTGTCCGGCAACCTGGTATCGAACCAGTTGCTGTTCAAGGACCTGGCGCCACTGATCGGTGCCGACTCCAATGCCGAACAGAAGGCCCGTGGCGGTGCCAGCAAGCAGCCTGCAGGCAAGGTGCTGCCAGTGGAGGCGTTTCGCACCGAGCGTTGGCGGGCAATGGACGCTGATGTCACCTTTGCTGGCAAGCGCATCGTGCACAGCGCGCAACTGCCGTTCACTGACCTGTCGGCCCATGTGGTTCTCGAAGACGGCCTGTTGCGCCTGGAGCCCCTGCGCTTTGGCGTGGCCGGCGGCAGCCTGGCCTCCAACATCCGCCTGGACGGGCGCAGCGTGCCCTTGCAGGGGCGCGCGAAGTTGACTGCGCGGGGCTTCAAGCTCAAGCAACTGTTCCCCACATTTGCGCCAATGCAGACCAGCTTTGGTGAGCTCAATGGCGACGCCGACATCAGCGGCCGTGGCAACTCGGTAGCCGCCTTGCTGGGTACCGCCAATGGCGACCTGCGCATGCTGATCAACGATGGCGCCATCAGCCGTAGCCTGATGGAAATCGCCGGGTTGAACGTAGGCAACTATGTGGTCGGCAAGCTGTTTGGTGACGAGGACGTGAAGATCAACTGTGCGGCAGCCGATGTAGGCATCAAGGATGGCCTGGCGACTACGCGGCTGTTCATCTTCGATACCGAGAACGCGATCATCTACATCGACGGCACGGCGAATTTCGCTTCCGAGCAACTGGATTTGAACATCACCCCGGAATCGAAAGGGCTGCGGTTGTTCTCGCTGCGTTCCCCCCTGTATGTGCGCGGACCGTTCGCCAAGCCGAACGCCGGTGTGCAGGCAGTGCCGCTGGCGTTGCGTGGCGCAGGGATGGTTGCGCTTGGGGTGGTGGCAGGGCCGGCGGCGGGGTTGCTGGCGCTGATTGCGCCCAGCAGCGGGGATGATCCGAACCAGTGCACACCGTTGTTGCAGCAGATGAAGGCAGGCAAGGCGCCGACGGCGGTGAAAGCACGGAAATAGCAAGGGGCCGCAAAAGCGGCCCCTTGAGGGTGTCAGAAATCAAAGGCCTTGCAACAGGTCGGACATATCGTCCGCGTGCTCCTCTTCCTGCGCCAGGATGTCTTCGAAGATACGACGGGTAGTCGGGTCTTTATCCCCGATGTACTGAATGATCTCGCGGTAGCTGTCGATGGCAATGCGCTCTGCCACCAGGTCTTCCAGCACCATCTCTTTCAGCGAATTGCCGGCTACGTACTGGGCATGCGAGTTCTTGGTCAGGTTGTCGGGGTTGAAGTCCGGCTCCCCGCCCAGTTGCACGATGCGTTCGGCCAGCTTGTCGGCATGTTCGGCTTCCTGGTTGGCATGTTCCAGAAACTCCTCGGCAGCCACACTGGCCTTGATGCCGCTGGCCATGAAGTAGTGGCGCTTGTAGCGCAGCACACAGACCAGCTCGGTGGCCAGCGATTCATTAAGCAGGCGCAGGATCTGTTCACGGTCGGCGTGGTAACCCTCGGTCACTGCGCCTTGCTCCACATGCTGGCGTGCACGCTCGCGCAGGGTTTTCACATCGGTCAGTTCAACATTGCTCATGGTTATCTCCAGCAGGGGTCAGGGTCGGGTCGGAACACAGGCTTACGCGCCATGCAGGGCGTCGCTGTCCTCCTGGCGTTGCTTGCAGGTCTTGAAGCCTTTGGCATCCACATGGCCGGTGGCATCGAAGCGCACGTAATAGGGCTGCTGCTTGCCATCGTGGTTGAGGATGTAGTCGTTGCAGGTGCCCCCGTGTGGCAGGTCGATCACGCTCGACGGGCTGCCGCCAATGGCGATGACCTTCTGCATGGTCATACCGTTCTCCACCTGCTTGACTAGCGGCTCATCGCGGTAGGTGACGTAATCCACCGGGTTTTCCGGGCGGCTGCCGCAGGCGGCCAGGGTGGCGCTTGCCAGAAGGATTGCCAGGGTCTGCTTGTACATGGTCCCGCTCCTTGCAAAGGGTCTGTGTGGTTTTGAACCACAGCGCGCGCCAGGAGTTCGATTGCGATGGTCATCATGGCCGCTGTAGTGTTGGCCCGTCGTACACGCAAAGGAGCTGCGGCAATGCAGCAGGATTTGGCCACGCGATACCCGCTGGTGCTGGTGCCGGGCATGCTCGGGTTTGTCCGGATGGTGCTCTACCCCTACTGGTTCGGCATTGTGCCGGCCTTGCGCAAGGGCGGGGCGCAGGTGTTTCCGGTGCAGGTTTCGCCGCTGCATTCCAGCGAGGTACGCGGCGAGCAGTTGCTGGCGATCATCGAAGATATCTGCCAACGTACCGGCGTCGACAAGGTCAACCTCATCGGCCACAGCCAGGGCGCACTGAGCGCGCGTTACGCAGCGGCCAAACGGCCGGGGCGGGTGGCGTCGGTCACCTCGGTGGCGGGGCCCAACCATGGCTCCGAGCTGGCCGACCACCTGGAACGCACGGCACCGGGCGATTCACCCCAGGGGCGCATCCTCAAGGCCGTGCTGCATGGGTTTGCCGTGCTGCTGGTGTGGCTGGAAACCGGCTGGCGTCGCGACCCGCTGCCGGTAGATGTGCACGCCTCGCACCAGTCGCTGACCAGCGCCGGGGTGGCACTGTTCAACCAGGCTTATCCACAGGGCCTGCCGCAAACCTGGGGTGGGGAAGGGGCCTATGAGGTCAATGGCGTACGCTATTACTCCTGGTCCGGCACCTTGCAACCCGGCCTGACAGACCAGGGGCGCAACCGCTTCGACGGCAGCAGCCGCTTCTGCCGCCTGTTCGCACGCAGTTTCATCAAGGAAAAGGGCCATTGCGACGGCATGGTCGGGCGTTTCAGTTCGCACCTGGGGCAGGTGATCGGCGACGATTACCCGCTCGATCACCTGGACATCGTCAACCAGTCGCTCGGTGCCGTGGGCAAAGGCGCGGAGCCTGTGCGGCTATTCACCGAACATGCCGCCCGGCTCAAGGCGGCGGGGCTTTAGCTCAAGTGCCTTGGCGGCGGATCGGCGTGGTCCAGCGTTCGGCCAGCACTACGCCGGCCAGGGTCAGCAAGCCGCCGACCAGGTGGTAACCGGCCAGTTGTTCGTCGAGCACCACGGCGGCGATCAGCGCGGTGACCAGCGGCAGCAAGTTGAAGAACAGTGTGGTGCGGCTGGGCCCCAGGCGGTGCACGGCCTGCATCCACACCAGCGGCGCGATCATCGAAGCCAGTACGCAGGCATACAGGACCAGGCCGATGTTGTGGCTGTTCAGGCCGGTCTTGTCTGACAGCAGGAACAGCGGTAGCAACACGACGATGGCCACCAGCACCTGAAGGTACAGCAGCTGCATCGGCGGCAGGCGCAGCTGCCATTTCTTCAGCAGGAAGCTGTACAGCGCATAGGCCAATGTAGCCACCAGCATCAACAGGTCGCCGCTGTTCAGCCCTTGCTGAAGCAGGCTGGCGGGGTGGCCGGCACTGACCACTTCAAGCACGCCGAAGAATGACACCACCGCGCCCAGCAGGGCACCGTAGCTCAGGCGCTGGCCAAGCCAGGCGATGGACAGCGCCAGTGACATCAGCGGCATCAGCGAGAGGATGATGCCCATGTTGGTGGCACTGGTGATGCCGGCGGCGAAGTAGGCCAGGCTCTGGTACATCGCCATGCCCAGCACGCCGAGCACGAACACCTTGGCCAGGTGCGGGCGGATGGCTGCACGGTTGCGCCACACGGCGGGCAGCAGGAACGGCGTGAACAGCAAGGCGGCCAGCAACCAGCGGTAGAAGCCGATCTCCGCAGGGTGGATGGCACCGGCGGACATCTTGGTGACCACGGTGTTGCCGGCCCAGATGAGGATGGCGGTGAGGGGGAACAGGTAGTTCATGCAGCAGGGTACTCGCTGGGGGCTGGAATGGGGCTGCTTTGCAGCCCTTCGCGGGTGAACCCGCTCCTACGGGGGATACACAGGCCTGGAGGCTGGCGCAGATCCTGTGGGAGCGGCGAGCCCGCGAAGGCCTGCAAGGCAGGTCCCCGATAGGCCTGTATTATCGAATGTCTGTCTACAAGCCTATACTTCTATCCAGACAACCGACCCTGCAAAGCAGACAGCATGCCGCGTAAATACCTCGATATCCCCCAGTTCACCCAACTGCCGGCCCCGGTGTACTTCCGCCACGACGAGTTCGTTGCCGACACCCACAGCGCCGTGCATCAACACGCCTGGGGCCAGCTGAACTACACCGCCCACGGCGTGATGCAATTGGATGTGGCCGGCCAGCGCTTCCTGTCGCCGCCGCACTACGCCGTCTGGGTGCCGCCCGACACCGAGCACGGCTGCTACAACCCCCAGGCCATCGTCTACCGTTCTATCTATCTCGACCGCAGCCTGTGCGCAGCGCTGCCACCGCACCCGTGCAGCCTGATGATCAGTGACATCCTCAAGGCCATCCTCGGTGACTTCGCCCGGCGCAATCTCAAGGTGGCCGAGGACGAGCGTGACCAGCGCCTGGTACAGGTACTGCTTGACCAGTTGCTGCTGGCGCCCACATTGGCCTGCTACCTGCCGTTTGCCCACAGCGATGGCTTGCGCCAGGTGCTCGACGCGCTCAGCGCCGAGCCGGGGGACAACCGCCCGCTGGCCGACTGGGCCGCACGCGTACACGTCAGCGAGCGCACCCTGGCCCGCCAGTTTCTGCGCGAGCTGGGCATCAGCTTTGGCGAATGGCGCCTGCGCCTGCGTTTTCTGCGTGCCATCGAAGCGCTGGAAGCCGGCCTGCCGATTCAGGCCATTGCCTTCGACCTTGGCTACAGCAGCGCTTCGGCGTTCATCGCCATGTTCCAGCGCCAGGCCCGGTGTACGCCCGAGCAGTACCGCCGGCAGGCGCGGGCGGGGCGCTGAACATTCTTGGCTACACTCAGCTCGATCCCCGTGCATCGGGCGCGGAGCCAAGGAGACCACTCCATGAAAGTGCTGCAAATCCCGTTACTGGCGCTGGCGGTGTTGTTCAGTGCCCAAGGTTTCGCTGCCAATACCGCGCAGCAGGAAAAGATGAAAACCTGCAACGCCGACGCCACCGCCAAGGCCCTCAAGGGCGATGAACGCAAAGCGTTCATGAGCACCTGCCTGAAAAAGGATGTGCCCCAAACCCAGCAAGAGAAAATGAAGACCTGCAATGCTGACGCCACCACCAAAGCCCTGAAGGGGGACGAGCGCAAGGCCTTCATGAGCGATTGCCTGAAGAAGAAATGACCTGCGCCTATGCCTGCGCCGCCAAGGCTGGCAGACTGCGGCATTCCCGCTGTCTGCCGTCGAGGCTGTATGACCTTTACCCCCCGTCAGATCACCCTGGCCAGCCTGATCATCGTCATGGCCGGGTTGTTGCTGGCTTTGCCCCTGAAGTTGCTGCCCAGCCTGCTGGCCGGTCTGCTGGTGTTCGAACTGGTCAACATGCTGACCCCGCGCCTGCAACCGCTGCTTGCTGGCCAACGCGCGCGCTGGCTGGCCGTGGCGTTGCTCGGCACGCTGGTGGTCAGCACCCTGACACTGCTGATTGCCGGTGCCTTCAGCTTCCTACTGCACGAGGCGGAAAACCCCGGCGCCTCGTTGGACAAGTTCATGGCCTTGGTCGAGCGAGCCCGCAGCCAGTTGCCCCCTTTCATCGAGGGCTATCTGCCTGCCAGTGCCGCAGAGTTCAAGGTGGCCATCGGCGACTGGATCAAGAGCCACCTGAGCGATTTGCAGCTGGTGGGCAAGGGCATGGCGCACATGTTCGTGACGATGCTCATCGGCATGATCCTCGGCGCCATCATCGCTTTGCAGCGCATTCCCGATATTTCCCGGCGCAAGCCCCTGGCGGCGGCGCTGTTCGAACGTCTTAGCCTGCTGGTGAAAGCGTTTCGCAACATCGTGTTCGCGCAAATCAAGATCTCGCTGCTCAACACGATCTTCACCGGCATTTTCCTGGCTGTGGTGATGCCACTGTTCGACGTACACCTGCCGCTGACCAAGACGCTGATCGTGCTGACCTTCCTGCTGGGCTTGCTGCCGGTGATCGGCAACCTGATGTCCAACACCTTGATCACCATCGTCGGCCTGTCGCTGTCGATCTGGGTGGCGGCAGCGGCGCTGGGTTACCTGGTCGTCATCCACAAGATCGAGTATTTCCTCAACGCGCGGATCGTGGGTGGGCAGATCAGTGCCAAGGCGTGGGAATTGCTGCTGGCGATGCTGGTATTCGAGGCGGCGTTCGGGCTGCCTGGTGTCGTGGCGGGGCCCATCTACTATGCCTATCTGAAGAGTGAGCTGAAGCGGGCGGAGCTGGTCTGATCATGTAGTGGCCTGTGCCGGCCCTTTCGCGGGTAAACCCGCTCCTACAGGGGCCTGCGGCCAATCACCGATGTGTGTCCACCCCCGATCGGGCGTAGGAGCGGGTTTACCCGCGAATACGGTAGCGGCGGCAACGGTGAACGGCGGGTAGAGATTGGCCAGCAGGCCCGGCCTCTTCGCGGGTAAACCCGCTCCTACACGCGGCCTGCGGCCAATCACCGATGTGTGTCCACCCCCGATCGGGCGTAGGAGCGGGTTTACCCGCGAATACGGTAGCGGCGGCAACGGTGAACGGCGGGTAGAGATTGGCCAGCAGGCCCGGCCTCTTCGCGGGTAAACCCGCTCCTACACGCGGCCTGCGGCCAATCACCGATGTGTGTCCACCCCCGATCGGGCGTAGGAGCGGGTTTACCCGCGAATACGGTAGCGGCGGCAACGGTGAAAGGCGGGTGGTAATTGGCCAGCAGGCCCGGCCTCTTCGCGGGTGAACCCGCTCCTACACGGCGGCCTGCGGCCAATCACCGATGTGTCCCACCCCCGATCGGGCGTAGGAGCGGGTTTACCCGCGAATACGGTAGCGGCGGCAACGGTGAAAGGCGGGTGGTAATTGGCCAGCAGGCCCGGCCTCTTCGCGGGTGAACCCGCTCCTACACGGCGGCCTGCGGCCAATCACCGATGTGTGTCCACCCCCGATCGGGCGTAGGAGCGGGTTTACCCGCGAATACGGTAGCGGCGGCAACGGTGAAAGGCGGGTGGTAATTGGCCAGCAGGCCCGGCCTCTTCGCGGGTGAACCCGCTCCTACACGCGGCCTGCGGCCAACCCCCGATGTGTGCCCACCCCCGATCGGGCGTAGGAGCGGGTTTACCCGCGAATACGGTAGCGGCGGCAACGGTGAACGACTGGTGGAGATTGGCCAGCAGCCCCAGCCCGTTCGCGGCTACAGGCTAATCGACAAATCAGGCCGCCCCGTAACGCTTGCGCGCCTCGATGGCCAGCCCGCTACCAATGCTGCCAAAGATATTGCCTTCCACATGCCGTGCATTCGGCAGCATCGCCGAAACACTGTTGCGCAGCGCCGGAATGCCGCTGGAGCCACCGGTGAAGAACACCGTATCGACCTGGCCTTCGCTTACCCCAGCCTTGGCCAGCAGTTCGGTCACGCTACCGCGCACGCGCTCCAGCAGGCCTTCGATCGCCTCTTCGAACAGCGTGCGGGTCAGTTCCGCAGTCAGCTCGGGCTCGACGCGGCGCAGGTCGATGTGGCGGCTGTCATGCTCGGTCAGCTCGATCTTGCTGGCTTCCACTTCCATCGCCAGCCAGTGCCCGGCGCGCTGTTCGATCAATTTGAACAGGCGATCGATGCCGAAGCTGTCCTCAATGTCATAGCGCATGCTGCCCAGCGCCAACTGTGACTTCTGCGAATACAAGGCGTTGATGGTGTGCCAGGTGGCCAGGTTGAGGTGGTAGCTGGTCGGCATCAGCGCACCGCTCTTCATGCGGCTGCCATAGCCAAACAACGGCATCACGCCCTGAAGGCTCAGTTGCTTGTCGAAGTCGGTACCGCCAATGTGCACACCGCCGGTGGCGAGGATGTCGCTTTGGCGCTCGGCGACCAGATGGCGCTCGGGCGACAGGCGGATCAGGGTGAAGTCCGAGGTACCACCGCCGATGTCGACGATCAGTACCAGCTCTTCGCGGCTGATGCTCGACTCATAGTCGAAGGCCGCGGCAATCGGCTCGTACTGGAACGACACGTCCTTGAAGCCGATTTTGCGCGCCACTTCGGCCAAGGTGTCCTCGGCCTCCTGGTCGGCAGCCGGGTCTTCGTCGACGAAGAACACCGGGCGGCCCAGCACCACCTGGTCGAATTCTCGGCCAGCGGCCGCCTCAGCGCGCTTCTTGAGCTCGCCGATGAACATGCCCAGCAGGTCCTTGAACGGCAGGGCGCTGCCCAGCACGCTGGTGTCGTGCTTGATCAGCTTCGAGCCCAGCAGGCTTTTCAGCGAGCGCATCAGGCGGCCTTCGTAGCCTTCCAGGTACTCGTGCAGCGCCAGGCGGCCATACACCGGGCGCCGCTCTTCGATATTGAAGAACACCACCGAGGGCAAGGTGATCTTGCCGTCTTCCAGGGCAATCAGCGACTCGACGCCAGGCCGATGCCAGCCGACCGTGGAGTTGGAGGTGCCAAAGTCGATGCCCAGGGCGCGGGCCGGGGATACGTCAGACATGGGAAATGGGCTTCCGGAGGCAAAACGGCCGCGCAGTGTATGCCAGTTGGCTACAGAATCAAGACCAGTCGTCTGCCTTGAGGCAAACCCAAGTCGGTCTTGAAAGGCTATGCTTGACCCCTATCTTCAGTTGCAACATGCACATTCACATTGGTGATCCATAAATGGACTTCAAAGACTATTACAAGATACTCGGCGTAGAGCCCACTGCGGACGACAAGGCGATCAAGGCCGCGTACCGCAAACTGGCGCGCAAGTATCACCCGGATGTCAGCAAGGAGCGCGACGCCGAGGAAAAATTCAAGGAGGCCAACGAGGCCTATGAGGTGCTGGGCGACGCGCAGAAACGTGCCGAGTTCGACGAAATTCGCAAGTACGGCGGCCAGCATGGCCGGCCGTTCCAGGCACCACCGGGTTGGGAAAACCGTGGCGGTGGCGGCGGCTTCGAAGGCGGCGACTTCTCTGACTTCTTCAGCTCGATCTTCGGTGGGCGCAGTGCTGGTGGCAACCCCTTCGGTGGCGCCCGGCAGCAGCAACGCAGTGCTGGCAGGCGGGGGCAGGACGTGGAGCTTGAACTGGCAGTGTTCCTTGAAGAGACCCTGAGCAAGGAGTCCAAGCAGATCAGCTTCCAGGTGCCGCAAACCAATGCCATGGGCCAGCGCACCGGCTTCACCACCAAAACCTTGAACGTGAGGATTCCGGCTGGGGTGACCGACGGCGAGCGCATCCGCCTCAAGGGCCAGGGCGCGCCCGGCAGCGGTGGCGGGGCCAACGGTGACCTGTTCCTGACCATCCGCATGGCACCGCACCCGCTGTTCGATGTCGAAGGTCATGACCTGATCATCACTGTGCCGTTGGCACCGTGGGAGGCGGCCCTGGGCGCCAAGGTGGCGGTTCCGACCCTGGATGGCAAGATCAACCTGACCATCCGTCCTGACAGCCAGAGCGGCCAGCGCCTGCGTGTACCGGGCAAGGGCCTGGCGAACAAGCAGGGAGAGCGCGGTAACCTTTATGCGCAGCTCAAGGTGGTCATGCCACCCGCGTCGGACGAATCTGCCCGCGAACTCTGGACCAAGCTTTCCGAGAAAGCTGCGTTCAACCCGAGGACACAATGGAGTAAGTGATCATGAGCAGCACCCTGATCGTTCAACTGGACATGCGTACCCTGTGTCAGGAAGCCGATGTCACGGCTGAATGCGTGATCGAAATCGTCGAGCACGGCATTGTCGAACCTTCCGGGCGAACGCCGGAGGACTGGCTGTTTGACGATCAGGCGCCGTTGGTGACCAAACGAGCGGTAAAGCTGCACCAGGAGCTGGAACTGGAGTGGGAAGGGGTGGCGCTGGCGCTGGAGCTGTTGCAGGAAGTGCAGCAGTTGCGCAGTGAGAACAGCATGCTGAAGCAGCGGCTGGGCCGGTTTATCCAGATGTAGGTTGCCTTGCCGGCATCTGTGGAAGCGGCCTTGTGTCGCGATGAGCTGCTTTGCAGCCCCAGATCTTTGCTCCACCGCAAAATTGCCGGGCTGCTTTGCAGCCCTTTCGCGACACAAGGCTCCCATTTCAGGTCGGTTCGGCGCCCGGGTTCAGCACCAGTTGCATGAAGGTCAGATCAAGCCAGCGGCCAAACTTTACACCCACCTGCGGCATCTGGCCGGTCACCACGAAGCCCAGCCGCTCATGCAGGCGTACCGACGCTGCATTGCCACGCTCGATCGCTGCCACCATCACATGCTTGCCACATCCGCGCGCGCGTTCGACCAGCGCCGCCATCAACACCGGCCCGAGCCCTTTGCCACGCTGGTCGCTGCGCACGTACACCGAGTGCTCAACGGTCAGGCGAAAGCCCTCGAAAGGCCGCCAGTCGCCAAACGAGGCATACCCCAGCACGCCGGTTTCATCGACCGCCACCAGAATCGGGTAGCCCTGCTGCGCACGCGCTTCAAACCAGGCCTGGCGGTTGTCGAGGTCCACCGGGGTTTCGTTCCAGATCGCCGTGGTGTTGAGCACCGCGTCGTTGTAGATGTCGAGTATGCCTGGCACGTCGGTGTGCAGGGCATCGCGGATTTCGTAGCTCATGACAGCGTCTCGCAAGGTCGTTGCTCGCAGATTAAATGGTTACCAGCCCGCGTACACCTTCGGCTTGCATGTTTTTGCCGCGACCGCGCTGGATGATTTCGCCACGGGCCATGACCAGGTACTGGTCAGCCAGCGCTTCGGCAAAGTCGTAGAACTGCTCCACCAGCAAAATCGCCATGTCGCCACGCTCGGCCAGGCGGCGGATGACCGCGCCGATTTCCTTGATCACCGAGGGCTGGATGCCTTCGGTCGGCTCGTCGAGAATCAGCAGGCGCGGGCGGCTGGCCAGGGCGCGGCCGATGGCCAGCTGTTGCTGCTGGCCGCCAGAAAGGTCGCCACCGCGGCGCTGTTTCATCTGCTCCAGCACAGGGAACAGTTCGTAGATGAAGGCCGGTACCTCGCGGGCTTCACGGGCGGGGAAGCGCGACAGGCCCATCAGCAGGTTTTCCTCGACGGTCAGGCGCGGGAAGATCTCGCGGCCCTGGGGCACATAGGCGATGCCGGCCTGCACCCGTTGCTGTGGTTTGAACGCGGTGATCGGCTTGCCTTCCCATTCGATGCTGCCGTCGCGAGCGGGCACCAGGCCCATCAGGCAGCGCAGCAAGGTGGTCTTGCCCACGCCGTTGCGGCCCAGCAGGCAGGTCACTTCGCCGACCTTGGCTTCGAAGGACAGGCCGCGCAGGATGTGGCTGCCGCCGTAGTACTGGTGCAGGGTGTCGATCTTGAGCATGTGAGAGTTCCTGAAAGGGATGCTGTGCCTGTGCCGGCCTCTTCGCGGGCAAGCCCGCTCCTACGACGGGAACCGCCCCATGGCATTACGCCCACTGTAGGAGCGGGTTTACCCGCGAAGAGGCCGGCACAGGCGCCAAAAATTCAAATCCGGTCACCGGCCCAGGTACACCTCGACCACCCGCTCATCTGCCTGCACCTGCTCCAGCGAGCCTTCCGCCAGCACGCTCCCCTGGTGCAGCACGGTCACATGGTCGGCAATGCTGCCGACGAAGCCCATGTCATGTTCCACCACCATCAGCGAATGCTTGCCGGCCAGGCCCTTGAACAGCTCGGCGGTAAACTCGGTCTCGGCATCGGTCATGCCGGCCACCGGTTCATCGAGCAGCAGCAGTTGCGGTTCCTGCACCAGCAGCATGCCGATCTCCAGAAACTGCTTCTGACCATGGGACAGCAAACCCGCCTGGCGCTGGGCCAGCGGTAGCAGGCGCAAGGTGGTCAGCACATCCTCGATGCGCTGGCGCTGGTCACCGCTCAGGCGCGCGGCCAGGCTGGCCCACACCGACTTGTCGGTCTTCAGCGCCAGTTCCAGGTTCTCGAACACGGTCAGCGCCTCGAACACTGTGGGCTTCTGGAACTTGCGGCCAATGCCGGCCTGGGCGATCTGGTATTCGCTCATGCGGGTCAGGTCGAGGGTATCGCCGAAGTAAGCCGTGCCGCTGTCGGGGCGGGTCTTGCCGGTGATTACGTCCATCATCGTGGTCTTGCCGGCGCCGTTGGGGCCGATGATGCAGCGCAGCTCGCCCACCCCGATGTACAGGTTCAGCGTGTTGAGCGCCTTGAAGCCATCGAAGCTGACGCTGATGTCTTCAAGGCTCAGCACCGTACCGTGGCGGGTATCCAGGCCGGCCTTGCGGCTTTGGCCCAGGCCGATGGCATCGCGCCCGGCACCGAGGTTGTCGAACACCGGTTCCAGCATGAATTCCGGGTGGACTGGGGGCACGCCTCTCATGGCTGGCTCCTTTTCTTCAACAGGCCGACCACGCCCTTGGGCAGGTACAGGGTGACGAGGATGAATAGTGCGCCGAGGAAGAACAGCCAGAACTCGGGGAAGGCCACGGTGAACCAGCTTTTCATGCCGTTGACCAGGCCGGCACCGAGCAGTGGGCCGATCAGCGTGCCGCGCCCGCCCAAGGCTACCCAGACGGCGGCTTCGATCGAGTTGGTCGGTGACATCTCGCTGGGGTTGATGATGCCCACCTGCGGCACGTACAGCGCACCGGCCAGGCCGCACAGCACGGCGCTCAGTACCCACACCAGCAGCTTGAAGCCGCGCGGGTCGTAGCCACAGAACATCATGCGGTTTTCAGCGTCACGCACGGCGGTGAGCAGGCGGCCGAACTTGCTGCGGGTCAGGCGCCAGCACAGGTACAGGCTGGCCAGCAGCAGGCCCACGGTCAGCAGGAACAACACCGCGCGGGTGCCCTGGGCTGCAATGTCGAAGCCGAGAATGGTGCGGAAGCTGGTGAAGCCGTTGTTGCCGCCGAAGCCGGTTTCGTTGCGGAAGAACAGCAGCATGCCGGCAAAGGTCAGGGCCTGGGTCATGATCGAGAAGTACACGCCCTTGATCCGCGAGCGGAAAGCGAACCAGCCGAACACCAGCGCCAGCAGCCCGGGCGCCAGCACCACCAGGCACAGGGCCCAGGCGAAATGCTGGGTACCGGCCCAGTACCAGGGCAGCTCGGTCCATGACAGGAAGGTCATGAACCCGGGCAGGCCGTCGCCAGCGGCCTGCCGCATCAGGTACATGCCCATGGCATAGCCGCCCAGGGCGAAGAACAGGCCATGGCCCAGGGACAACAGCCCGGCGTAGCCCCAGACCAGGTCCAGGGCCAGGGCGACGATGGCGTAACAAAGAATCTTGCCGACCAGGGTCAGGGTGTAGGCCGACACGTGCAGGGCATGGTCTGCCGGCAGCAGTGAGCACAGTGGCAAAGCCACCAGCAGCAGGACGACGACGGCACCGATGGCAAGGGTCAGGCGTGGGCCGGCCTTTTGCGTAGCAGTGACAAGCAGTGGCTGGTTCATCAGTCGATTACCCGTCCCTTGAGGGCGAACAGGCCTTGCGGGCGTTTCTGGATGAACAGAATGATCAACGCAAGGATGAGGATCTTGCCGAGTACGGCACCGATCTGCGGCTCCAGCAGCTTGTTGGCGATGCCCAGGCCGAAGGCGGCCCAGAGGCTACCGGCCAGCTGCCCGACGCCGCCGAGCACCACCACCAGGAACGAATCGATGATGTAGCTCTGGCCCAGGTCCGGGCCGACGTTGCCCACCTGGCTTAAAGCCACGCCACCAAGCCCTGCGATGCCCGAGCCAAGGCCAAAGGCGAGCATGTCGACGCGCCCGGTGGACACGCCGCAGCAGGCGGCCATGTTGCGGTTCTGGGTGACTGCGCGCACGTTCAGGCCCAACCGGGTACGGTTGAGCAGCAGCCAGGTGAGCAGCACCACGGCCAGGGCGAAGCCGATGATGACCAAGCGGTTGTATGGCAGCACCAGGTTGGGCAGCAGCTGGATGCCGCCGGACAGCCAGGCCGGGTTGCTCACTTCGACGTTCTGCGCGCCGAACAGCAGGCGGATGGCCTGGATCAGGATCAGGCTGATGCCCCAGGTGGCCAGCAGGGTTTCCAGTGGCCGGCCGTACAGGTGGCGGATCACCGTGCGCTCCAGCGCCATGCCTACCCCGGCACTGACGGCGAAGGCCACCGGCAGGGCAATCAGCGGGTAGAACTCGATGGCGCCTGGGGCGAAGCGCTGCAGCAGTACCTGGACCATGTAGGTGCTGTAGGCGCCGAGCATCAGCATCTCGCCATGGGCCATGTTGATCACCCCGAGCAGGCCGAAGGTGATCGCAAGGCCCAGCGCTGCCAGCAGCAGGACCGAACCCAGCGACAGGCCGCTGAAGGCCTGGCCGAGCAGTTCGCCTACCAGCAGTTTGCGCTTGACCTGGGCCAGGCTCGTTTCGGCGGCTGTGCGCACGCCCGGGTCTAGTTCTGCATCGGGCTGCAGCAGGGCTTCGAGGCGGGTGCGGGCCAGCGGGTCGCCGGTTTCACCCAGCAGGCGCACGGCGGCCAGGCGTACCGCAGGCTCGCTGGCGCCCAGTTGCAGGTTGGCCAGGGCCAGGCCGAGGGCGGCCTGTACGGCGGCGTCCGGCTCGGCGGCGAAGCGCCGGTCGAGGAAGGCCATTTGCGCGGGTTTTGCGGTTTTTTGCAGTTGTTGTGCGGCGGCCAGGCGGGTGTCGCTGTCGTCGCTGAGCAACTGATGGCTGGCCAGGGCGTTGTCGATCAGGCCGCGCAGGCGGTTGTTCAGGCGCACCTTGCGCTTGTCATCGGTGGCGATGCGGCCTTGGCGCAGGTTTTTCAGCAGCGGCAGTCGCGCGGCATCGGGTTGTGCTGCCCAGCCTTCGAGCAGGCCGGCCTGCTCGGCGGGCTTGGCGGTGAGAAAGAATTCGCCCTCGCTGGCGTGGGTTGCCAGGGGGATTAGCAGCAGGAGGGTGAGCAGGAGTCTGAGCATGCGGGCAATCCTGGAAATCGGTTTTGGATTCTTCGCGGGTAAACCCGCTCCTACACAGAGACGGTGCAAGGTTTGAAACCTGGGCGGTCCTTGTAGGAGCGGGTTCACCCGCGAATGGGCTGCAAAGCAGCCCCATGCACTCAGTTACCTTTCACGGCGTAATCTGGCCGCTTGTCATTGCCCGGAATGAACGGGCTCCATGGCTGCGCCCGCAGTGGCTGCTCGGTTTCCCACACCACGCTGAACTGCCCGTCATCCTGAATCTCGCCGATCATCACCGGCTTGTGCAGGTGGTGGTTGGTCTTGTCCATGGTCAGGGTGAAGCCCGACGGTGCCTCGAAGCTCTGCCCGGCCAGTGCTTCACGCACCTTGTCGACGTCGGTGGACTTGGCTTTCTCCACCGCTTGCGCCCACATGTGGATGCCTACATAGGTGGCTTCCATGGGGTCGTTGGTCACGGCCTTGTCGGCACCTGGCAGGCCCTTGGCCTTGGCGTAGGCCTTCCAGTCGGCGACAAACTTCTGGTTGACCGGGTTATCCACCGATTCGAAGTAGTTCCACGCCGCCAGGTGGCCCACCAGCGGTTTGGTGTCGATGCCGCGCAGTTCCTCCTCGCCCACCGAGAAGGCCACCACCGGCACGTCGGTGGCCTTCAGGCCCTGGTTGGCCAGTTCCTTGTAGAAGGGCACGTTGGAGTCACCATTGACTGTGGAAATGACCGCGGTCTTGCCGCCGGCGGAGAACTTTTTGATGCTGGCGACAATGGTCTGGTAATCAGCGTGGCCAAACGGCGTGTACACCTCTTCGATGTCCTTGTCGGCCACGCCTTTGCTGTGCAGGAATGCGCGCAGGATCTTGTTGGTGGTGCGTGGGTAGACGTAGTCGGTGCCCAGCAGGAAGAAGCGCTTGGCGCTGCCGCCGTCCTCGCTCATCAGGTATTCCACGGCCGGGATGGCTTGCTGGTTCGGGGCGGCGCCTGTGTAGAACACGTTCGGCGACATCTCTTCGCCCTCATACTGCACCGGGTAGAACAGCAGGCCGTTGAGTTCTTCGAACACCGGCAGAACGGACTTGCGCGACACGGAGGTCCAGCAACCGAACACCACGGCCACTTTGTCCTGGGTCAGCAGTTGACGGCTCTTTTCAGCGAACAGCGGCCAGTTGGACGCCGGGTCGACCACCACCGGTTCCAGCATCTTGCCGTTCACGCCACCCTTGGCGTTGATCTGCTCGATGGTCATCAGCGCCATGTCCTTGAGCGATGTCTCGGAAATGGCCATGGTCCCGGAAAGCGAATGCAGGATACCGACCTTGATGGTCTCGGCGGCCTGGATACTCCAGCTCAGGCCCATCGCCGCGATCGATGCGCTGAGGGTAAGGGCCTTGATCAGACTGCGACGCTTCATGTGCTCTCTCCGCTGAGTTTTTTATGGTGTTGGGCAAGCGGGGAGGGCGTTGCAAGGGCTGTGCCTAGTGGCGAAAGGTACGGTTTAGAGGGGCTGTGCGAGGTGTTGGGGCGTTGGTTGGATCCAGGTTGGTGCCTGATGGATTTGTGTGCACAGGATTGGGGCCGCGGTGCGGCCCATCGCGACACAAGGCTGTTCC
Source organism: Pseudomonas sp. 10(2024) (assembly GCF_045164175.1). Lineage (NCBI taxonomy): Bacteria > Pseudomonadati > Pseudomonadota > Gammaproteobacteria > Pseudomonadales > Pseudomonadaceae > Pseudomonas > Pseudomonas sp. 10(2024). The sequence goes on along the minus strand of NZ_CP174006.1, from coordinate 5,246,770 downwards.
CACAGCGGACGGCGTACACCGTTGCCTTCGTGGGAACAGCCCCCGAGGCGATCAGCCGTTATGCACAGCCGTGCGGGGATGGCGCCTGCTGCGTACGAGCTGGTAGGTCACCGCCAGCACGACAAACCAGATCGGTGTCACCACCAGTGCTGAACGCGTATCCGCTTCCAGGCTCAGCAACACCAGGATGAACGCAAAGAACGACAGGCACACGTAGCACATGAAGCGCCCGCCCGGCATCTTGTAGTTCGACGCCTGATGCAGCGCCGCGCGGTCTTTGCGGTACTTCAGGTATGACAGCAGGATCAGCGTCCACACGAACATGAACAGTACCGCCGACACGGTGGTGACCAGGGTGAATGCCTCGACCACGTTTGGCACCAGGTAGATCAGCACCGCACCGAGCAACAGGCAGGTACACGAGAAATACAGGCCGTTGGCTGGCACCGAACGGCTCGACAGCTTCTCGAAAGCCTTGGGCGCGTCACCTTCCTGCGACAGGCCGTAGAGCATGCGGCTGGTGGAGAAAACGCCGCTGTTGGCCGACGAAGCCGCCGAGGTCAGCACCACGAAGTTGATGATGCTTGCCGCCGCCGGCAGGCCTGCCAGCACGAACAACTCAACGAACGGGCTTTTGCCGGGCACCACATCGCGCCACGGGGTCACGGCCATGATCGCGATCAGCGCCAGCACATAGAACACGATGATACGGACCGGGATCGAGTTGATCGCCCGCGGCAGGGTGCGTTCCGGGTTCTTCGCTTCGGCGGCGGTGGTACCCACCAGCTCGATGCCGACGAAGGCGAACACGGCGATCTGGAAACCGGCGAAGAAGCCCATCAGGCCATGGGGAAACATGCCGCCGTCATTCCACAGGTTGGCCAGCTGGGCGGTGCGCCCGCTGGGCGAGGTGAAGCCGGTGATGACCATGTACAGGCCGGTAGCGACCAGGCCGAGGATGGCAACGATCTTGACCAGGGCGAACCAGAACTCCAGTTCGCCGAACATTTTCACAGTGACCAGGTTCAGCGACAGCAGCAGCCCTACGCAGGTCAGCGCCGGTATCCACTGCGGCAGGTCGGGGAACCAGAACTGCGTGTAGGCGGCGATCGCGACCACGTCGGCAATGCCGGTGACCACCCAGCAGAACCAGTAGGTCCAGCCAGTAAAGTAGCCGGCCCAGGGGCCGAGCAGGTCGGCGGAAAAATCGATGAACGACTTGTAGTTCAGGTTCGACAGCAGCAGTTCGCCCATGGCGCGCATGACGAAGAACAGCATGAAGCCGATAATCATGTAGACGAAGATGATCGATGGCCCGGCCAGGCTGATGGTCTTGCCTGAGCCCATGAACAGACCGGTACCGATCGCGCCGCCGATGGCGATCAGCTGGATGTGGCGGTTGGTCAGGTTGCGTTGCAGGTGCGGTTCATCTGTCGCTATGGGTGAGGTTTGCGTCATAGGCTGCAGTCTTCTTGTCAGAGGTAGCCGGCTAGGCTAACACGCGCGTTCCAGATCGGGGCGCGACAGATCGACTCTGCATTTTCGGCTCAGCATTTCGCCTGTGCTGGCCTCTTCGCGGGTAAACCCGCTCCTACAAAGGCAACGCGGTCCCCTGTAGGAGCGGGTTTACCCGCGAAGAGGCCAGCACAGGCAACACAAGGCTCAAGCGCTGGCCAAGACCCGGCGGCGCCTCACCACCAAACTATCCACTCCCCACATCACCACCATCGACACCCCCACCAGCGGGAACATCACCCCCAGCACCAGCATCACGGCCACCGCCGCCTTCCAGCGTGGCAGGTCATGACGCAGAGGCGGTACGCCCAGGCCGCCTTCAGGCCGGCGCTTCCACCACATCACCAGCCCGCTCACCGACCCCAGCAGAATCATCAGGCACACCAGCAGGATGATGATCTGGTTCAGCGCCCCGAACATCTTGCCTTCGTGCAGCATCACGCCCAGCTCGGTGGCGCGGGCGACCGGGCTGTAGTCGTGCCAGCGCACATCGGCCAGAACCTTGCCGGTGTATTGGTCGACATGCAGGGTGGCGTCGTTGCGCGGGTCGTCGGCGAACACGGCAATGGTGAACACCCCGTCGGCAGTGGTGGGCAGGGTAATGCTGTAGCCCGGCTCGACCTGACGCGAAGTGGCAATGTCTTCGACCTGCTGCACGCTCACCTGGGGCGCTGCGGGCATGTCCGACATCATGTGGTGCCCGGCGTGCTCGGCGTGTGCACCGGACTGTGGCATCGGCGTGTTTTCCATGGCCCAGGGCACGGTCTGGCGGTGTGCGCTGTTCAACTCACGCGCCTGCTGGTCCGACTTGGGCACGTCGTTCCACATGGCTGCCGGGAAGCGGTTCCACAAATCAGCGTACTGCTTGCCCCACAAGCCGGTCCAGGTCATGCCGCTGACCAGCATCAACAACAGCAAGGCCGAACCCCAGAAACCGGTTACCGCGTGCAGGTCACGCCAGAACAGCCGGCCGCGCGCCGACAGCCGCGGCCAAAGCACGCCAGCGCCACTGCGCCCGCGCGGCCACCACAGGTACAGGCCCGAAACCACCAGCACGATGCCCCAGCCCGCAGCCAGTTCCACCAGCCGGTCACCGACCGTGCCGACCATCAGCTCGCCATGCAGGGCGCGGGCGATGGCCTGCAGGTTCTGCTTGCCGTCCTGTTCGCCGAGGACCTTGCCGCTGTATGGGTTGACGAACACGTTCAGTTCACGCCCGCCGTCATGCACTACGAACTGCGCACTGCGCTCGGCGTTCAGTGGCGGCAAGTACTGGGCGATGTGGCCCTTTGGGTAGGCTTGGCGCACTTCAGCCAGCATCGTGTCTGCGCCCTGCCGGTGCTGGCCGGCCTCGACCACCATCAGGTCGCGGTACAGCAGCGGGTCGAGCTGGGGCTTGAACAAGTAGATGATCCCGGTGATTGCCAACAGGATCATGAACGGGGCCACGAACAGCCCCGCATAGAAATGCCAACGCCAGGCCAGGTTATAGAAAGAGATGCGTGTTCCTCTCATGGGAACCTCCTTTTTGACCAGCTGAAGGGCGCAACCGAAGTTGCGCCCGTTGTTGTCAGAAACTGAAGTCGACCTTGGTCCAGAAGGTCCTGCCTGGCTCGTTGACCGGTTGTGGATCTGTAGCCGGGTAGCCGAACCCGGCGTTCCCGGCCAGGTTCAAGTGCTCGGCGTAGGTTTTGTCGAACAGGTTGTCGACCCCTGCGCTGAGCTTGAGGTTGTTGTTCACCTTGTAGGCGCCGTTCAGGGAGAACACGCCGAAGCCGGCGCTCTTGTCGTAGTCCTTGCCGACGACGTTCCCTTGGTTTTCGGCAATGCGGTTCTGCGCCGCCACCAGCCGCCACAGTGCGCCGACGCTCCACATGTCGCGGCTGTAGGTCAGGCCCAGGCGGCTTTCCAGAGGAGGCATTTGAGGTAGCGCCTTGCCGTCACTGCTGTTCTTGCCCCAAGCGTAGGCAAGTGTAGCGTCGGCCTTCCAGTTGTCAGTCAGCTGGTAGGCGGCGCCCAGTTCGCCACCCATGATGCGGGCGTCGATGTTCTGCGCCTGCGAGGTGCTCATGCCCATCATGCCGGTGCGGTAGTCGAACAGGATGTAGTCGCGAATCTGCCCGACATAGCCCGAAGCCCAGGCCTCCAGGCGCTCGGTGCGGTACTGGATGCCGAAGTCGAGCTGGGTGGTTTTCTCTGGCTTGATGCCGTCGAAGGCATTGGCTGCCCCGGGTGGTGCCAGCTTGGGTGAGAACAGCTCCCAGTAGTCGGGGAAGCGCTGGGCATGGCCGAGGCCGATGTAGGTGGTGGCCGGGATGGCTGCCAGGTCGTGCTCGTAACGGATGAAGCCGCTTGGCAGGGTATCGGCGCGGGTGTCGCCTTCGGTGGCGCTGGTTGTGCGGAAGTCACGCGCCGAGGCGCGGTCCAGGCGGGCGCCGGTAATCAAGCGGTCCTCACCGCTGACGTACCAGGTCAGTTCGCTGAAGGCGCCGTAGTTGTGGAAGTCGGCGTCCTTGGTCCAGGCCTGGCCCTTGTGTGCGTCCACACCCATACCGCCACGCTGGCGATGTTCGTTGGTCTGCGCGTCGATGCCGCTGATCAGTTGCACGTCGGCCCAGCGCCAGGTGGCTTTGATGCGTGCGCCCATGGTGCGGCGGTCGACGTTGCTGACCATCGGCATGCCCATCATTCCGCTACCCGACGGCGTGCGCAGGCTGTAGTTGTCCATCACATGGTCGGCGTAGTTGTAGTAGACCTGCGCCTCGACCTTGTCGAGCACCTCGCCGAGGTTGGACTTTTCAAAGCGCAGGCCCAGGCTTTCGCGCTTGAACTGCGAACCGTCCATGCCGCGCCCGGCGTAGCGGGCTTCGCCGTCACCCTTGCCGGCAGTCAGTTCCAGCAAGGTGTCCTGGTCGGGTGTCCAGCCGAGGGCGACATCACCGTTCCACTTTTCCCAGCGCGACGGCACGGTGTCGTCGTTGCCGTCGTGGTAGTCGTCCGAGCGTGACTGGTTGCCGACGAAGCGGGCATAGCCCTGACTGTTGCCGGCCGCGGCATCCAGCACCTTGTCGAAGCGGCCGTTGGAGCCGGCCAGCAGGCTTGCGTTGACGCGGCTGCCGAGGGTGCCGAATTTCTCAGGTTCGCGCTCGAAGAGGATGGTGCCGGCCGAGCCGCCGGGCCCCCAGATGACGCTCTGCGGGCCTTTGATCACGGTCAGGCGGTCGTAGGTTTCTGGCGAGATATAGGACGTGGGCGCGTCCATGCGATTGGGGCAGGCTCCAAGCATCAAGCCGCCGTTGGTGAGGATGTTCAGGCGCGAGCCGAACATGCCGCGCAATACCGGGTCGCCGTTGGTACCGCCAGCACGGATTGCCGAGAAGCCGGGGATGGTCTTCAGGTAGTCGGCGCCGTCGCTGGCCGGCACTGGCTGGCGCGGGTCTTTCGGGTTGGTGACCACAGTCAGCGGCGAACTCGGGGCCACGGCGGTGATCACCGTCGGGCTCAACTCGGGTGCGTCGTGCACATGGTCTTCATGGCCAGGGTCGGCAGCCAGGGCCATGGGCGCGAGCAGCGAGCCGCACAGGGCGGCGATGGTCCCACGCAGGGACAAGGCAAAAACAGGGGTGCAGCCGGACATAATGATTCCAGTCGATCAGTCATGAGTTAGCGCGAAGCCTCCTGGCTTCGTGCGCAAAATGTGGTTTCAGACGTTGATCGAAGAAGGCGGGGCGCGGCTGCGCGCACCAGGGAATACAGCCTGCCGGGCATGGCCCTGGTGCGTTGGCGCAAGCAGGTGGGTGGTGGGGACGATGCTGCCGGCGCTGAGCGGGCTGAGGGCCTGGGGCAGGGCCGGGCAGTTGAACAACAGGCTGCAGTAACCGCACTTTTCCCACATCACATGCAACTGGCCATCGCTGCCGTGGCCGTGATGGGCGTCGCCGCCATGCTGATGGGCAGCCGCCATCGGCATGTTCATCGGCATGTTCATGCCCGCGTGGTGGTCCATCGGCATCGACTGGGAAATCAGCGGGCCGATGAAGATCATCCACATGGCGAACAGGCTCAGCCATCCGCCACCGGCGCGCCTGAGGTCAGGGCGGGTGGTACGGCCGATGCTGTGGCGCGGCAGGCTCATGGCGCGTGCCTGTCAGCAGGTATCAGTGCGCGTGTTCGTGGGCTTGCGGCTGGTCCGCAGGCGCCTGCTTCTGCACGGCCACTTCGACGGTGATGTCGCCGGCCTTTTCGAAGTGCAGGGTCAACGGGAAGCGTTTGCCGTCGCTGAGCAGGCTGCGGTCCTTGGGCTGCATCAGCATCACATGGTAGGCACCGGGGGCAAAGGTCAGGTCCTTGCCGGCAGGCACTACCACGCTGGGCACCTGTTGCATCTTCATGGCGCCAGTGGCGCTCATGGCATGCTCGTGAAGTTGCGCGTCATCGCTGATGGGGCTGTCGACGCTGAGCAGGCGGTCATCAGCCTGGCCATTATTGTGCACCACGAAATACGCGGCGACGTTAGGCGCGTTGGGTGGCAACTGCAGCGACCACGGGTGAGCAATGTGCAGGTCACCCACGCTGTATTCGTGGGCATTGGCAAAGGCGCCAGGCAGCAGCAGGGCGGCCATGACGAGGGCGTGCTTGAGCATGGTGAATCTCCGTTTCCGTTCTGGTTCAGGCAGACAGCATGATGAACTCAGGCTAGCGGAGAGGCACGAGGGTTTAGCCCAGGCCAGAGCTGGCGGGGCGTGGGTGTGTACTTGGCAGATGGCGGCAGCAGCCCGCTGAGCAATGTCGGCGGGTTGTGCAACTGTGGCGGGTAGCCGGGCAGGGCCAGCAGCGGCACGGCACCGGAGCAGCACCAGCAGTTCATCATGCCGGCGCTGTCGTCACTTTGCGGGCCGAGGTCGATCTTGGCCAGGGCCTGAACGTCGACGTTGGCCTTGTTGGCCATGCTGGAACAGAAAGCCCCCCACAGCAGCTGCTCGGCCGTGCCCTTGGGCGCAGCAGAAGACAGCGGCATGGCCAGCAGGTTGAACAGCACTGCAAGGCAGGCTATCCAGGCAATGTGCCGACGTGGGGGCATGGAGAGATCCGGTCAGGAATCGTGGTGGCTATTGTACGGCGGAGTATAGGTAAAAATGCCGGGGTGCGGTGAAGTGACGCAGGTGGTCTGGTAATGGGGGCTGCTGTGCAGCCCATCGCGGCACAAGGCCGCTCCGACAGAATTGCGGCAGCCTCGAATACTGCGCTGTCCTGTGGGAGCGGCCTTGTGTCGCGATTGGGGCGCAAAGCGCCCCCAGCATTTTCAAGCCTTGCCTCGCCCCATAAGCCCACGCACGGTCTCCTGCAGATCCGCGGGCAACACCACCACCTTGGCATTGCTGCTCCCCGCCAGGTTCTCCATCGCGCCCACATAGCGTTCGCCCAATAGGTACATGGCCGGTACGGTCTCGTTGCCCACCGATTCCTTCACCAGCGAAATCGACCGCGCCGAGGCCTCGGCCAGGCTGATCTGCGCCTCGGCATCCAGCCTGGCCGCCTGCAGGCGCGCCTCTGCTTCGAGGATCGCCGCCTGCTTGGCCCCTTCGGCGCGGGTAACGTCGGCCTTGCGCTCACGCTCGGCCGCGGCCTGGCGTTCCATGGCCAGTTGCATGTTTTCCGAAGGTTTGATGTCTTGAATCTCCACCGAGCGCACCGTCACGCCCCAGTCTTCGGTCTGCTCGGACATTGCATCGCGCAGGCGGGCCTTGATCTGCTCGCGGCTGGACAGCGCCTCGTCGAGGTCCATTGCACCGACGATGGCGCGCAGCGAGGTCATGGTCAGGCTGGTGACGGCGAACGAGAAGTCCTGCACGCCATACGAGGCTTTCTGCGGGTCGACTACCTTGGCGAAACACAGGGCGTTGGCGACGATTACCGCGTTGTCCTTGGTGATGATTTCCTGCTGCTGCACATCGAGGATGATGTCCTTGGTCGGCAGGCGGTAGGCGACCACGTCCATGTAGGGGATGACAATGTTCAGGCCCGGCTTGAGGGTGCTGTGGTAGCGACCCAGGCGTTCGACGATCCACTCCTCGCCCTGGGGCACGATGCGCACCCCCTTGAACACGGTGATCAGGACGAACAGGGCGATGGCGCCGACGACGATGAGGCTGGTCATGCTGCAAAATTCCTTTTAATGCGGATTCAGGCCCGGATAACGCGGGCGGTGTTCCCCTCGATGGCGGTCAGGCGTACCCGCTCGCCGACGGCGATCTGGCTATCGGCGATGCAGGTCCATTCTTCGTTGCCGAGGATCGGCTTCTGGAAGCGTACGCGGCCTTTCTGGAACTCCGACACGGGAGCGGTCAGCAGGCCCACTTCGCCGATCACGCTGTCGGCGGTCCAGCGCACATCCGGCTGCTTGCGCCGGAACACTTTGAACCACAGCACGGTGGTGGCCGACGACAGCAGTACCCACAGCAGGACCTGCATGTCCAGTTGCAGGCTGGGTGCGGCGAGCGAGATAAGCGAGACCAGCACGGCGCCGATGCCGAACCAGAGTATGAAGAACGTTGGGAGGACCAGTTCAAGCAGGATCAGCGCAATGCCGAAGACCAGCCAGATCCACCATTGCATTTCCATATGGGTGAAACCTTCCGGGGGAGGGGCGTCGAGTTTAAGGCAGCAGATCGGCAACGGGCCACTGGGTTGGTTGGAAGAAAAGTCTGAAATCCTTGTAGGAGTGCCTTTGTGTCGCGAAAGGGCAGCGCCTAAAGGGCGAGCGCTGTGGCCAGATCCGTCAGTGAGTCGAATGCCCTGTCCACCTCCGGCAGCGTCGGACGTTTCAGGACAAGCACCGGCACGCCAAGCTCCCGCGCCACTTCCAGCTTCGGCTCGGTCGCCACACTGCCGCTGTTCTTGCTGATCAGCACATCGATGTGGCGGCGCTGGAACAACACTCGCTCATCCTCGATATGGAACGGCCCACGTGCGCCAATCACTTCACAGCGCTCGTTGCCAGGGCACGCCTCCAGCGCACGCAAGGTCCAGAACTGCTCCGGCGGAATCTCGTCCAGGTGCTGAAGCGGCTCGCGCCCCAGCGTGAACAGTGGCCTGCGGAACGGCTTCAGTGCTTCGATCAACCCTGCCCAATCCTCGACTTCACGCCAGTCGTCCCCCGCTTGCGCCTGCCAGGCGGGGCGGCGAAAGGCCCAGCACGGGATGCCGGCGTTGCGTGCGGCGCTGGCGGCATTGCGGCTGATTTGCGCGGCATAGGGATGGGTGGCGTCGATCAGCAGGGTGATGCCCGCTTCGCGCAGGTAACGGGTCAGGCCCTCGACACCGCCATAGCCGCCGACCCGCACCTGGCATTGCAAGCCCTGGGGCACGCGGCCGATACCGGCCAGGCTGTAGACATGTCGAGGCCCGAGCCGGCGGGCGATAGCCAGGGCTTCAGTGACACCTCCCAGCAACAGGATGCGCGCAGTCATTGCACGCCCGCCTGGCCGACGATGCCGCCTTGGCGGTCGATGGCGAACACCTCCACGTGCACCTGCGCCGGCACGACGCTACGGGCGAAGGCCAGGGCGTGGGCACACACCGCGTCACCCAGGGCAATGCCGGCCGCATGAGCCAGGGCGAGCGCTTGCTGGCTGGTGTTGGCGCCGCTGATGGCAGCCTGCAACGCCTCGTCAGCGCCAATGTCTGCGGCCCAACCTGCCAGTTGCGGCAAGTCGATGCTGGAGTGACGACTGTGCAGGTCCATGTGCCCGGCGGCCAGTTTGCTGATCTTGCCGAAGCCGCCGCACAGGGTCAGGCGCGGCACCGGTACCTTGCGCAGGTGCTTGAGCACCGCGCCGACGAAATCGCCCATTTCGATCAGGGCGATTTCCGGCAGGCCGTAGACGCGGCGCATGGTGTCTTCGCTGGCATTGCCGGTGCACGCGGCTATGTGCGTGTAGCCGTTGGTGTGGGCCACGTCGATGCCTTGGTGGATCGAGGCAATGTAGGCCGCGCAAGAGAACGGCCGGACGATGCCGCTGGTGCCGAGGATCGACAGCCCGCCGAGGATGCCCAGGCGCGGGTTCATGGTTTTCAGGGCCAGTTGCTCACCACCTTGCACATTGACCGTGACCTCGAAGCCGCCAAGGTAGCCGCACGCGTCGGCCAGGCGTTGCAGGTGTTCACTGATCATGCGCCGAGGCACCGGGTTGATGGCCGGCTCACCCACCGCCAGCACCAGCCCCGGGCGTGTCACCGTGCCCACGCCGCTGCCAGCGACAAAACCAATGCCAGGTTCCGCCAGCAGGCGCACCTGGCTATAGAGCAGGGCACCGTGGGTCACGTCCGGGTCGTCACCCGCATCCTTGAGGGTGCCGGCTTCGGCGCACTCGCCGATCAGGCGGCAGAATTCCAGGCGCATCTGCACGACCTTGCCTTTGGGCAGGGTGATGTCCACCGCATCGTCACGCTGCCCGGTGAGCAGCAGCTTGGCCGCTGCCAGGCTGGTGGCGGTGGCGCAGCTGCCGGTGGTAAGGCCGCTGCGCAGAGGCGCGGGCTGTTCGCGGGTTTCTTCACGCATCGGCGGGTTTCAGTACTTCGAGAAGGGTGATCGGCAGCGCCTGGCGCCAGGTGTCGAACGCACCCAAGGGCTGGGCATGAGCGACATGGATGCGGGTCAGCTCACCACCGTGCTGTTCGCGAAAATGTGCCAGGGCCAGTTCGCTTTGCAGGGTGACGGCGTTGGCCACCAAACGGCCGCCGGGGCGCAGGCTTGCCCAGCACAGGTCCAGTACACCTGCGCGGGTAACGCCGCCTCCGATGAAGATTGCATCCGGTTGTTCCAGGCCTTGCAGCGCCGCTGGCGCCTTGCCGCGAATCAGTTGCAGGCCGGGTACACCCAGTGCATCGCGGTTGTGCTCGATCAAACCCTGGCGACCTTCGTCGGCCTCGATGGCCAGGGCGCGGCATGCCGGGTGGGCGCGCATCCATTCGATGCCGATCGAGCCGCAGCCCGCGCCCACATCCCACAACAGTTCGCCAGGCTGCGGTGCCAGGCGCGCCAGGGTGATGGCGCGGACATCACGCTTGGTCAACTGGCCATCGTGCCGGTATGCGGCGTCTGGCAGCCCGGCCAGCCGGTGCAGGCGGGGCGCATCGGGCGTAGCCAGGCATTCGATGGCTACCAGGTTGAGCGCCGCGATACCAGTGTGCGGCCAGTCTTGGGCGGTGCCGGCCAGTGCACGTTCGTCCACGCCCCCCAGGTGCTCGAACACCTGCAGGCGGCTAGGGCCGAAGCCTTGCTCGCGCAGCTGCGCGGCAATTGCCGCCGGGCTGTCGCCATCGTTGCTCAACACCAGCAGGCGCATGCCGCTGTACAAGTGGGCATTGAGCGCCGCCAGGGGGCGGGCCACCAGCGACACCACCTGCAGGTCCTGCAGCGGCCAGCCCAGGCGGGCGGCAGCCAGGGAGCAGGAAGAGGGCAGCGACAGCACGCGCATTTCTGCAGCAGGCACCTGGCGTGCCAGGCTGGCGCCGACGCCGTAGAACATAGGATCACCGCTGGCCAGCACGCACACCGGCTCGCCGCGAAGGGCCAGCACCGGGGCCAGCGAGAACGGGCTGGGCCAGGCCAACTGTTCAGCGGTCACGCAACGTGGCAGCAAGGCCAGCTGGCGCGGGCTGCCGAAGACCCGGCCAGCGCCCAGCAGGGCGCGCCGGGCCTGTTTGCCCAGGCCGCTGAAGCCGTCTTCGCCGATGCCTACTACTGTCAGCCAGGGTGTCATGTATTTCAATCCGCCATTTTTGGGGCCGCTTCGCGCCCCTTCGCGGGCAAGCCCGCTCCTACAGGTACAGTGCAGCATGTGCAGCCTGCAGTGATCCTGTGGGAGCGGGCGAGCCCGCGAAGAAGGCGACGCGGTCCTGAATTTCTACTTGATCGCCGAGGATGCTCGACCACCGGCTTTTCATGCCGCCGGACAAAGCAGGCATAATACCGCGCCTTCTACACTCAAGCGCACTTTCACAGATTGCCGGACACCCCATTGACCCAGGCCGAAGCCCCCACTGTCATCCCTCGTCCCTCGGCCTGCCCGGGGTTGTGGCGCATCGTCAGTGCCCGTGATGGCGGCATCTGCCGTATCAAGCTGCCGGGTGGCCTGCTGCTGGCCGAGCAGGCCGAGGCCGTGGCGGCGGCGGCCGAGCGCTTTGCTGGCGGCGTGATCGAAGCCACCAACCGTGGCAACCTGCAGATTCGCGGCATTGGCAGCGAGCATCGCGCTTTGGTCGAGGCACTGCTCGCAGCCGGCCTGGGACCACGCGACGCCGCGGGTGACGATGTGCGCAACGTGATGCTCAGCCCACTGGCCGGGCATGACCCGCTCATGCTGCTGGACGCCAGGCCGCTGGCCGGGCAGATCCTCGACCTGTTGGAAGGCACCCCGCGCTTTCACCAGTTGTCGGCCAAGTTCGCTGTGCAGCTGGATGCAGGCGAGCGCCTGGCCATGCTCGAACACCCCCACGACCTGTGGCTGTCGCCCCTGCACCTGGACCAGCAGACCTGGCTGGCGTTTGGCCTGGCAGGGTGCCCGGCAGAGGGCCAGGCGCTCGGTGCGGTGCCGCTGACGCAGGGCCTGATGCTGGTGCGCGCCGTGCTGGAGCGCTTCCTCGATCTGGCATCCCCGACGCAGACGCGCATGCGCCAGCTGCTTGAGGTGTACCCGACAGCCGATTTTGTCGCTGAGCTCGGCCTGGATATCCGCCGCGATGCTGCCGTGCTCACCTGGCGGCGTGAACAGCACCGCGCCTCGTGGTTGGGCAGATTGCCCCAGGCGCAGGGTATTGCCCTTGGCGTTGCCCCGCCGCAAGGCCGCCTGACCCCCGCGATGCTGCGTGGCGCCGCACGTATTGCCCGTGAACTGGGCGATGCCAGCATGCGCCTTAGCCCTTGGCAAAGCCTGGTGCTGACCAACCTGCAAGCGCAGCACATCGATCAGGCCCTGGCCGAACTGTCTGCGCTGGGGTTGCTGTGCCACGACCATGAACCCCTGGCGCGTATCAGCGCCTGCACCGGTGCCAGCGGCTGCGCCAAGGCCCTTGCCGAGACCAAGGCCGACGCCGTTGTCCTGGCCGCGCTGCTGGGCCCTGGCGTGCCGGCCAGCGTGCACCTGTCCGGCTGCCCCCGTTCCTGCGCCGTGGCCCATGTTGCCCCGGCCACTTTGCTGGCCCGTTCGCCGGGCCGTTACGACCTGTATCTGCGTGATGCGCGCCAGCCGGGTTTCGGTGCCCTGCGCGCCACCGACCTTACCTTGAATGAAGCAGGCGCCATGCTCGACCTGCCGACGGAGCACCTTGATGATTGACTACATCCGCGATGGTCAGGAGATCTATCGCAACTCCTTCCGGATCATCCGCGAGGAAGCCCGACTCGAGCGGATCCCCGCAGACCTTGAAAAGCTCGCCGTGCGCGTGATCCACGCCTGTGGCATGGTCGACGCCATCGATGGCCTGCAGTTCTCAGACGGTGCCGGCCGGGCCGGGCGCGAGGCGCTGCTCAACGGCGCGCCGATCCTGTGCGATGCGCACATGGTGGCCGAAGGGATCACCCGGGCGCGCTTGCCAGCTGACAACAAAGTCATCTGCACCCTGCGTGACCCCAGCGTGCCGGGCCTGGCCAAAGACGCCGGCAACACACGCTCCGCCGTAGCCCTGGAGCTGTGGCGCCCTTACCTGGAGGGCAGCGTGGTGGTCATCGGCAATGCCCCTACCGCGTTGTTCTACCTGTTGGAGATGCTCGATGCCGGTGCGCCCAAGCCGGCGCTGATCCTCGGGTTCCCGGTCGGTTTCGTCGGTGCTGCCGAGTCCAAGGCCATGCTCGCCGCCGACAGCCGTGGCGTGCCGTTCGTGATCATGCAAGGCCGCCTGGGCGGCAGCGCGATGGCCGCCGCGGCGGTCAACGCCCTGGCCACGGAGGTGGAATGATGGCCCCGCGCGGACGACTGCTTGGCCTGGGCGTGGGCCCTGGCGATCCTGAACTGATTACCCTCAAAGCCCTGCGCCTGTTGCGTGAGGCGCCGGTGGTCGGCTACTTCGTGGCCAAGGGCAAGCGTGGCAATGCCTTCGGCATTATCGAGGCGCACCTGCAGCCCGAGCAGACCCTGCTGCCGCTGGTCTACCCGGTCACCACCGAAGTGCTGCCGGCGCCGCTGTCCTATGAGCAAGTGATCAGCGACTTCTACGACGAAGCCAGCGTACAGGTGGCCGAGCACCTGGATGCCGGCCGCGACGTGGCGGTGATTTGCGAAGGCGACCCGTTCTTCTATGGCTCCTACATGTACTTGCATGACCGCCTGGCGCAGCGCTACGAGGCAGAAGTGATTCCCGGTGTCTGCTCCATGCTCGGTGGCGCTTCGGTGCTGGGGGCGCCGCTGGTGTACCGCAACCAGAGCCTTTCGGTGTTGTCCGGTGTGTTGCCCGCTCAAGAGCTCAAGCGCCGTCTGGCGGACGCCGATGCAGCGGTGATCATGAAACTTGGGCGCAACTTCCCCAAGGTGCGCGAAGTGCTGGCCGAACTGGGCCTGGACGGGCGTGCGCTGTATGTGGAACGGGCGACCATGGCCAACCAGAAGATCGTGCCGCTGGACCAGGTCGACCCGCAGTCGTCACCCTACTTCTCGCTGATAATCGTGCCGGGGGAAAAATGGCAGGGCTGAACATGCACAAGGCGCCGGCGATCATCATTCTTGGGCCGGGCAGCCTGGCGACGGCGCAGCGTATCCAGGCCTGTTATCCACAGGCCACGATCCATGGCCTCGAGGGGCGTGTAGAGGGTGCGGACCAGTCGTACGCGTCGTTTGGCGATACCCTGCGCGGGTTGTACCAGCAAGACACGCCGATCATCGCGTTGTGCGCCGCGGGTATCGTCATCCGCAGCCTGGCCAGCCTGCTCAGCGAGAAGGGCAGCGAGCCGCCGGTCCTGGCCGTGGCCGAGGATGGTAGCGCGGTAGTGCCGTTGCTCGGCGGCCTCGGTGGGGTGAACGTGATGGCGCGCGAAATCGCTGACGCGCTGGGCGTTTCCGCCGCCATCACCACCAGTGGCGAGCTGCGCTTCGGGACTTGCCTGCTGAACCCGCCGCAGGGCTATGCATTGGCCGACATCGAGCAAGGCAAGCGCTTTGTATCCGACCTGTTGGCGGGTGAGTCTGTGCGCATCGAAGGTAACGCCCCGTGGCTGCAGCTGGCGCAGTTGCCCGCCAGCGAAGCGGCGCAGCGCACCATCCATGTGGGGCATCAGGCGCGCCCGGCCAACCGCGATGAGTTGCTGATCCACCCGCGCCTGGTGGTGGTGGGCGTTGCAGGTGGCAATCTGCACAGTATTCGCGCAGCCCTGCAGCAGGCCGGCATCGCCGAGCCCTCGGTAGCCTGCGTGCTGGCAGACGAGCGAACCATGGCCGACAGCGCGTTGCACGAAGCTGCGCAGGCCCTGGGTGTCCCCTTGCGCTTCGCCACCCGCCCAGGCGATGTGGCCAGCATGGTCGCTGCGGCGGTGCCCGATAGCGAGTTGATAGCGCTTGGAGAAGTCGTGGTCGCGGTGGCGCCTGCCCCGGTCGACGTAGCGCAGGTCGGCCGCCGTCGCGGTCGCCTGGCGGTCATCGGCCTTGGCCCAGGTGCGGCGGAACTGATGGTGCCGGCGGTCAAGGCCGAACTTGCGCAGGCCGAAGATGTGCTCGGTTACGAAACTTACGTGCGCATGGCTGGCCCGTTCCGCAGCGACCAGGTGCTGCACTGCACCGACAACCGCGAAGAGATGCAGCGCGCCCGACATGCCTTCGAACTGGCGGCCCAAGGCCGTTCGGTGGTGGTGGTCTCGTCGGGCGACCCAGGCGTGTTCGCCATGGCCGCTGCAGTGCTCGAAGCGCTGCACGAATCCAGCGACCCCGCCTGGCATCGCGTCGACCTCGAAATCCTGCCAGGGGTGTCGGCCTCGCTCGCTACCGCTGCGCAGGCGGGGGCACCGCTGGGGCATGACTTCTGTGTGATGTCGCTGTCGGACAACCTCAAGCCCTGGTCGATCATTGAAAAGCGCCTGGACCTGGCGGCCCAGGCTGACCTGGTGCTGGCCTTCTACAACCCGATTTCCAAATCCAGGCCGCACCAGCTCGGGGTGGCCCTGGAAGTTGTGCGTCGCCACCGCGAGGGGAGCACGCCTGTAGTCCTTGGGCGCGACATCGGTAGGCCGGGGCAGACGCTGAAGGTAGTCACCTTGGCCGAACTGCTGCCAGAAATGGTCGACATGCGCACCATGGTTCTGGTTGGCTCCTCTACAACCTGTGTATTCCCTCGCCTGTCGGGTGGGGTGTGGGCCTACACGCCGCGTTGGTACCCCACCGCCAACTAGTTGCGTCGGAAACTCTTCAGCGCGCTTTGTGGCCAGCGCGCTGGCTAAGGTGATTGCCCTTGACTCAAGGGGCAACCATCAAGGAGTTTCCAATGTCCGATGCAACCCAAATCACCACCACCGATGCCGCCATCCTGGTAGACGGCAACCTGCTTGCCTTCGGCGCGGGCATGTCTGCGCAAAGCCGTCATGATGTGAAGAATGCCTTCCACTTCGCCACGTTGGTCGCCGACAAAGCTTTTGACGCCGAAAAGCAGAGCCGGGAGTGGTACGACAAATTCATCGATGTCATGCGAGACCTTGGCTTTACCATCCCACGCCGTACCTTCGAACTTGAAACCTCGGTGGAACTGTCCGTCACCGTAGGCGCCGTGGCCATCCGCGCGATAGGTGTGGTCGGCAATGCGATGCTGGGCGGCACCAAGCTGGGTGAAGTGGCAAAGCGGGCGTTTGACAAAATGACCACAGTCGAAAACGACGCCAAGGTGCTCCACCACAAGCGCAAGAACAAAGCCAGGGGCCTGGTCGGCCTGGCCTCCTGCATTGAAACCTCCAAAAACGATGTGGTCATGGTGGTGAGCTGCATCCAGGCATCTGCCCCAGCACTGGACGACGATGTGCTCGGCATCCAGTGGAAGCTGGACAGGTCCGCTTACTACGCCGGCACGGCAGTGCTCACCCTCAATAACTTTGTCTACGACAAAGTCCGCGAAACCGTAGAAAACAAACTCGGCGTGCGCAGTGTCGAGAACGTGCTCGAGTACGACATCTGATTGCTCGGCGGCGTAGTCGCAACGCCGCCTTGTTCGGTTCTTTGTGACGAGGTAACACGATGGATAGAGCAGATGAGCAACTGATGTTGATTGGCGGAACAGCATTGCTGTATTCGCCAGGCGCAGTCGAGGCACAACGCCAGGCCGCTTTCGATTCAGTCCTGTACGCGCAGTTGGTAGCCAACAAGCACGCCGGTTCACGCGTGGACAATTATGAAAACTGGTATGCCGCGTATCGGGAGGCCTACCGCCAACTGGGCTGGATCAAGCTGGCCAGTACTCATGACCTGAAACCGTTGGGGCGACCTGTGCGCAACGCGCATACACAGCCACTTGAAGCGTGGCTGAAGATGCGTTCGCTTCGCCATGAGGCCGTGCTGGCGGCGATAAAGACGGGCCTTGGCCAGTCTGCTGAAGGCTTCCGGCACTTGCTGAGTTTCTGCGCGCATGATCAGGCGCAGTGCTCCACCCTGGTCATCGAACTTGGCGTACTCAAGCCGGGCCCGGCGCTGGACTTGTGCAGCATCTCGCTGCAAATCGACAAGCCACTCTCGCTAGTTTCGCTGGAGACATTTCTGGGCGAACAAGTACTTGAGGGCGAGGCCGAGTTCAACGGCGTTTCCCTGGCATTGGATGAAGGACGCTTCCAACGCCAGCGTGATGAATTGCAGGCCTTGATGAAAACCAAGGATGCACAGGCCGTTTACCGGTTCGACCCTTACGCACAACCTACAGGAGCAGCATCATGAGTGAAGCCACGTCTGCCGTGATCGGCGCTGGGATTGTTTCGTTCTTGCCGGGCGTCGACGCCGCGCAGAAAAACAAGGTGAAGCTGGCCTTGGCAATGGCCGAAAGAGCCACCGAGGCCGCTTTCAAAGAGGGGCTGATTAAAGACTGGTTCGCTTATTACCGTAACCAACTCAAATTCATGGGGTGGGATGCGGTAACGGCTGAGCAGATCCATTGGCCGGACAAGACGCGTACGCAACAGACGGATCAGGTGCTGCAGACCCTGTCCAAAACTGCCGGGGACAGCTTTGCATCGTCGGTCAAAGTGTCCATTCAAGCGTTGCTGACCAAGCCGTCGGTGCTGAAGGAACTTGAGAAAAAGGCATTCGAGATGCAGCACTTTCAAGTGTTGGCCTGTGCGCCGGCCGGTAATAACCGTGTCGACATGGTGATTTACCACGAAACGGACAAGCAGTCTGTTTTCAGTGCAGGGTTCATCAGCCGAAAGCGCAGTTACAAGAATGTGCGTGCGGAGCTGGTCCGGTTCAATATTCTGGCCTTCGAGAACAGCGTAATGCCAAAAGTGCAGGAAAGCGTCGTCAAGGTATCCCTGGCGCGCATTCATGACTATGCCATCTAAGGCACCAGGTACCCTTTGATCCCTGTAAAAATGATCTGCGCCGCCAGGGCACAGACGAACAGCCCCATCAAACGGCTGACGATCTGCAGGCCCTGGTCGCCCAGGATTCGCTCGATACCGTGGGACAGGTAAAGCACTAGGCCGACAGTGAAACTGGCCAGGGCAATGCTGACGATGGCCAGCAGTTTTTCATCCCAGTGCGGCTGGCTCACCCCCATCACCAACAGGGCACCGATGGTACCGGGGCCAACGGTCAGCGGAATGGTCAGCGGTACGATGGTCACATCCTGCTGCACGTTGTCGGCCTGTACCGCCGGCTTGCCCTGGGCCATGCCCAGGGCCGAAATGAATAGCACGCTGCCGGCACCGATGCGGAAGGCATCGGCGGTGATGCCGAAAATTCCGAATATCGCGCGCCCGAACAGGTAGAGCATCACGCTGGCGACCAAGGCTGCGAACGCGACCTTCCAGGCCAGTTGCTTGCGCTCCTTGCTGGAGTGGCCGCGGGTCAGGCTGATGAAACACGACAGCACGAAGAACGGGCTGTAGAGCACGAGCATTTTCAGGTAGACGCTGAACAACTCATAGAGCATGAGCAGTGTTCCTTGGGTTTATGCCGGCGCGGCCTTGTGTCGCGAGGCCGCTCCTGCAAGAGCATTGGATATCGGTCAGGACGTATGTGCCGGGTCCACCTTGGCTTCCCGGTGATTGGCCCAGTATTGAATCAGCTCACGCAACTGCGACAACTCCACCGGTTTGGCCATGTGTCCGTCCATGCCTGCCAGCCGCGCACGCTCCTTGTGTTCGGCCAGTATGTGCGCTGTCAGTGCCACCACCGGCGTGCGCTGGCGCTGGTTTTCAGCTTCCCAGGCCCGCAACTGCTGGGTGGCCGAGAAACCGTCCAGTATCGGCATCTCGCAGTCCATCAACACCAGGTCATAATGCTGCGCTTTCATCGCCTGCAAGGCCTCTTCGCCATTGCAGGCGGTATCGGGCTTGAGGTTGAGCTTGCCGAGCATGCTGCGGATCACCTTGGTCGAGATGCTGTTGTCTTCGGCGACCAGCACGCGGAAGTCGCCTGGCAGGTCCAGCGCCTGCGGGATGCCAGGCAGGCTGGCAGGCATCGCCTGTTCGCGGCCGCGCTGGGCCAGCTCCTCGGCCAGGGTGGTCTTCAATGTATAACCGGCCACCGGTTTGGCCAGTATTCGCTTGACCCCGGCGTTGCGCGCGATGACTTTGCTCGGCGCATTGCTGATGCCGGTGAGCATCACCACCAGGATGTCGTGGTTCAGGCTCGGGTCTTCCTTGATCTTGGCGGCCAGCTGCATGCCGGTCATGCCGGGCATGTTCTGGTCCAGCAGCACCGCGTCGAAGTAGTCGCGCAGGTGTGCCTTGGTGCGCAAAAGGGCCAGAGCCTCCTTGCCTGACGGCACCGCGCTGACGTTCATGCCCCAGGCGCTGCACTGCTGTACAAGCACCTTGCGGCACGTGTCGTTGTCGTCGACCACCAGCACGCGGGCATCGCGTAGCGGGCTGTCGAGGTCCGCCGGTGGCTGTTCCAGACGGGAAGGGTCCAGCGGCAAGGTCAGCCACAAGGTGTTGCCCATGCCGGTGTTGCTCTTGATGCCGAACTCGCCCTGCATCAGACCGATCAGCTGTTTGGCGATGACCAGCCCCAGATGGCCGCCCAGCTTGTTGCTGGAAAGGAAGTGGTGGCTGTGCAACTCAGCCTGCAGCAAGGCTTCACGGTCGGCTGCGGGCAACGGCTCGCCGCTGTCCTGCACGGCGATACGCAGGCGTGGCACCTCGCCGCGTTGATCCAGCGCCACCACCAGCAGGATCTCGCCCTGGTCGGTGTTTTTCAGGGCGTTTTCCAGCAGGCTCGACAAGGCCTGGCGCAGGCGCGTCGGGTCTCCGCTGATGACCCGTGGTACTTGTGGCTGGGTGAAACTGATCAGCTCGATGTTCTGTTGCTCGGCCTTGGCGCGGAAGATGTTCAGGCAATCCTCGATCAGCGCGTTAAGGTCGAACTGCACATCATCCAGCTCGATCTGCCGGGATTCCAGCTTGGAAATGTCCAGAATTTCGTTGATCAGCGTCAGCAGCTCGTTGCCCGCGCTGTGGATGGTCTGCACATAATCTCGTTGCTTCACCGACAGCGGTGTGCCCAGCAGCAGTTCAGTCATGCCGAGCACGCCGTTCATCGGGGTGCGGATTTCGTGGCTGATCTTGGCCAGGAACTCGGCTTTGGCGTTGATTTCTGCATCGCTGGCGGCCAGCGCGCGGCTGGCGCTGAAACGCTCCTCGCTTATGCGCCGCAGCCGTTCACTGACCGCCAGGTTGAGCAGCAGGCCACTGACCACGGTCAGGCCCAGCAGGATACACAGCAGCCAGGGTGTGGAGGTGCGTGTCAGGCCCAGCAGGGCTGGCAGCAGTACCAGGCCTCCGAGGTTGAACACCACCATTGCCAGGCTGAACAGGCGTCCGGGCGCATAACCCTTGTACCAGTGGTAGCTGCTGACCAGCAGCATGCTCACGCTGCCCAGCGCCATCAGGGCGTAGGTCATCAGGTTCAATGGCAGGGTATCGACGAACAGCAGCACCAGGCCACTGAGCCCGACAATCAGCATCTCACCCTGCAGCAGGCGGTTAAGCCGTGGCGAATTGCACGGCGAAAAGAAATGTTGGGTGAAATACAACCCGGACAGGCCGGCCAGGACCAGTGTCAGATAGGCGGCAGGCGTTTGCGCACTGTGCCACACATGCCACCAGGGGCCGCTGAGGTTCAGCAGGATCAGGCCGCTGAGCAGCATCAGGCCGTGGTAGAGCGCCAGGATCAGGGTGGTGCTGGAGCGGGTGTAGAGGAAGCGGATCAGGTTGTGCATGATCAGCATGATCAGGCCGCCGAACAGCATGCCGAACAGCAGCGGCTGGCGTTGGTCCGAGGCTGCCTCGGCCGCAGGTTCAAGGCTGATGGCCGGACGCAGCTGGTGCTCTGAGGCCAGGCGCAAGTAGATGTCCAGCGGTTGCCTGCTGTTGGGCAGGGGCAATACATGGTCGCTGCCTCGCAGGGTCGGGCTGGCATTGCCGGCCTGGCGCCCGTGGTGCAGCTGACGCAGAAGTTGTTCGCCTTCGAGGGCGTAGAGGTCCAGGCCAGAAAGGTCCGGGGCAAATACCCGCAGCAGTTGCTCCTGGTCACCTGGTGCCAGACGATAGTGCAGCCACAAGGCCTGTCCAGCCGGGGCAGCATCAAGGTCGGCGAGAGGCAGTGGGCTGAACTGGTTGCGATAGCGCTCGGAGCGCACATCGCTCAGTTGCAGGTTGGCCTGTTCGTCGAGCAGAACGGTCCAGCCACCGTCATGTTCGGCCGCAGCCGGAAACATGCAGAGCAGGGTCAGCAAGCTGACGATCAGAGCTGAGGCAATCCGAAGCCGACGCACTACGAAATCCCTTCTTGGCCGATGTGCCGGGTACTCACTATGCGCGGCGCGCCAAGTCGAAGGCAAGGCCCATTCCGGGCCCTGTCGACGAGCCGGATGCCGCAGGCTGAAACCGCTACGGCATACCGGTAGTACTTACTGCTGGTGCTCACCGCGCTCGCGGGCGATGGCCCGATAGCCGATGTCGGAACGGTAGAAGCTGCCGTTCCAGCTGACTTCCTTGGCCAGGCGATAAGCCTGCTGCTGCGCGTCGGCAACGGTGCTGCCCATGGCGGTGGCACACAGCACGCGCCCGCCGTTGGTGGTTACCTTGCCATCCTTGAGCGCAGTACCGGCATGGAATACCTTGCCTTCGATCTTGGCGGCAGCGTCCAGGCCGTTGATCACGTCGCCCTTGGCGTAGTCGCCCGGGTAACCGCCCGCTGCCAGGACCACGCCCAGGCTTGGGCGCGGGTCCCACTGTGCTTCGACCTTGTCCAGTGCCTTGGCGAATGCAGCCTCCACCAGCAGGACCAGGCTCGACTCCAGGCGCAGCATGACCGGCTGGGTTTCCGGGTCACCGAAGCGGCAGTTGAACTCGATGACCTTGGGGTTGCCCGCCTTGTCGATCATCAGGCCGGCGTAGAGGAAGCCGGTGTAGACGTTGCCTTCCTCGGCCATGCCGCGCACGGTTGGCCAGATCACCTGGTCCATCACGCGCTGGTGCACGTCGGCGGTAACGACCGGGGCAGGGGAGTAGGCGCCCATGCCGCCCGTGTTCGGGCCGGTGTCCTGGTCGCCGACGCGCTTGTGGTCCTGGCTGGTGGCCATGGGCAGCACATTGTGGCCGTCGACCATGACGATGAAGCTGGCTTCCTCGCCGTCGAGAAACTCTTCGATCACAACACGCGAACCTGCTTCACCGAAGGCGTTGCCAGCCAGCATGTCACGCACGGCGGCTTCGGCTTCTTCCAGCGTCATGGCGACGATCACGCCTTTGCCTGCCGCCAGGCCGTCGGCCTTGATCACGATTGGCGCGCCTTTTTCCTGCAGGTAGGCCAGCGCTGGCTCGATCTCGGTGAAATTCTGGTAGTCGGCGGTCGGGATCTTGTGACGCGCCAGGAAATCCTTGGTGAAGGCCTTGGAGCCTTCCAGCTGGGCCGCGCCCTTGGTTGGACCGAAGCAGTCCAGGCCGCGGCTGCGGAACAGGTCGACCACGCCGATAACCAGCGGCGCTTCCGGGCCGACGATGGTCAGGTCGACGTTTTTCTCGGCGAAGTCGGCCAATTGCTCCAGGGCGCACACGTCGATGGCGACGTTCTCGCACTTGGCTTCAATGGCGGTACCGGCGTTGCCCGGGGCAACGAAGACTTTCTCGACGCGTGGGTCCTGGGCGACTTTCCAGGCCAGGGCGTGCTCACGGCCGCCGCTGCCGATGATCAAAACTTTCATGTCAAAACCTCGATTCAAGTGATCCCGTGGCTTGCGCCGAACACTGTGGGAGCGGGCTTGCCCGCGAATGCGGCGGTGAATCCACCATCGTATTCGCGGGCAAGCCCACTCCCACAGGATCTCGACTTGCCTCGGGATCCGCGTAATTAGTGGCGGAAGTGGCGCATGCCAGTGAAGACCATCGCGATGCCGGCCTCGTCGGCAGCAGCGATGACTTCAGCATCACGCATCGAACCACCCGGCTGGATCACGGCGCTGATACCCACTTTAGCTGCATTGTCGATGCCGTCACGGAACGGGAAGAATGCATCCGACGCCATGACCGCGCCCTGCACCTGCAGGCCAGCGTGCTCAGCCTTGATTGCAGCGATGCGGGCGGAGTTGACGCGGCTCATCTGGCCGGCGCCGACGCCGATGGTCTGGCGCTGCTTGGCGTAGACAATGGCGTTGGACTTGACGAACTTGGCCACTTTCCAGGCGAATACCAGGTCGTGGATCTCTTGCTCGGTCGGGGCACGCTTGGTGACGATCTTCAGGTCATCGGCGGTGATCATGCCGATATCGCGGCTTTGCACCAGCAGGCCACCGTTGACGCGCTTGAAGTCCCAACCGGCAGCGCGCTCGGCTGGCCACTCGCCGCACTCCAGCAGGCGTACGTTCTGTTTGGCAGCCACCACGTCGCGGGCGGCCTGGGAGATTTTCGGGGCGATGATCACTTCGACGAACTGGCGATCGACAATGGCCTTGGCGGTTTCGCCGTCCAGTTCACGGTTGAATGCGATGATGCCGCCGAACGCCGATTCGGTGTCGGTCGCGTAGGCCAGGTCGTAGGCTTTGCGGATGCCGCCTTCGTCTTCCGGTACTACCGCCACGCCGCACGGGTTGGCGTGCTTGACGATGACGCAGGCCGGCTTGACGAAGCTCTTTACGCATTCCAGCGCGGCGTCAGTGTCGGCCACGTTGTTGAATGACAGTTCCTTGCCTTGCAGCTGGACAGCGGTGGAAATGCTGGCTTCGCCTTTCTTGGCTTCTACATAGAACGCCGCGCTCTGGTGCGGGTTCTCGCCATAACGCATTTCCTGTGCCTTGACGAACTGGCTGTTGAAGGTGCGCGGGAATTCGCTGCGCGCCTCGGTGCTCAGGGTGTCTTTGGCCTGGTCGATGGTGCCCATGTAGTTGGCGATCATGCCGTCGTAGGCGGCAGTGTGCTCGAACGCCTTGAGCATCAGGTCGAAGCGCTGGGCATAGGTCAGGCCACCGGCCTTGAGGCCTTCGACGATGCCGGCGTAGTCGCTGGCGTTGACCACGATGGCCACGTCCTTGTGGTTCTTGGCTGCCGAACGGACCATGGTCGGGCCGCCGATGTCGATGTTCTCGATGGCGGTCGGCAGGTCACAGCCAGGCTTGGAAATGGTGGCTTCGAACGGGTACAGGTTGACCGCAACCAGGTCGATCGGCTTGATGCCGTGCTCGTTCATGATGGCGTCGTCGGTGCCACGACGGCCAAGGATACCGCCGTGGATCTTCGGGTGCAGGGTTTTGACCCGGCCATCCATCATTTCGGCGAAGCCGGTGTAGTCGGCCACTTCCACCGCGTTTACGCCGTTGTCCTTGAGCAGCTTGTAGGTGCCGCCGGTGGACAGGATCTCGACACCGAGCTGCTGCAGCTCACGGGCGAATTCGAGGATACCGGTCTTGTCGGAGACGCTGATCAGGGCGCGGCGGACTGGCAGGCGGGTAGTCTGGTCGGTCATTTCGGGTTCCAATAACGCGGTGGAGTCAGCAAAAAAGGCGCCTCTGTTCAGGGAGTCGCCTTTTCTGGATGGGATTCTGGCTTACAACAAGTCGTACTGCTTGAGCTTCTTGCGCAGGGTGCCTCGGTTCAGCCCGAGCATCTCGCTGGCCTTGGTCTGGTTGCCCTTCACGTAGTTCATCACGCTTTCGAGCAGGGGCGCCTCGACTTCGGAGAGCACCAGGTTGTACACGTCCGTCACGGTCGCGCCTTCCAGGTGGGCGAAGTAGTTGTGCAGCGCCTTCTCGACGCTGTCGCGAAGGGTCTGGCCCTCTTCGCTCGGCGTGTTGAGGTGCTGTTTCAGGTTGGCGTTGTCGCTCACGGGCGTTGTTCCACTCACAAATGTCTCGGTCATCATCGTCATGCGGCCACCCCTTGTCCGTCCTCTGTCTCAAGGCTCTGTCGACGTTCGCTGAAAAACGCGCGAACGTTGGCGCACTGCGCTTGTGTGTCTTCCAAAGCGTTGAACCGGGCGCGAAACTCCTTGCCGCCGGGTCGTGTTGCCAGGTACCAGCCAACGTGCTTGCGGGCGATACGTACGCCCATCACATCGCCATAGAAGGCATGCAGCGCGGCCAGATGCTCCAGCAGGATGCGTTCCACTTCGTCCAGTTGCGGCGCTGGCAGATGTTCGCCAGTGCGCAGGTAATGCTCGATCTCGCGAAAGATCCATGGCCGCCCCTGGGCAGCCCGGCCAATCAACAGGCCATCGACCCCGGTGGTTTCCAGCACCGCCCGGGCCTTTTCTGGCGAGGTGATATCGCCGTTGGCAAAAACCGGGATTGACACCGCCTGCTTGATGGCAGCGATGGTGTCGTACTCGGCTTCGCCGGTGTACAGGTCGGCACGTGTGCGGCCATGCACCGCCAGCGCCTGGATGCCAGCCTGTTCGGCGATCTTCGCCACGTTCAGGCCGTTCTTGTTCGCCCGGTCCCATCCGGTGCGGATTTTCAGGGTCACCGGTACGTCCACGGCGCTGACCACGGCGTGGAGGATCTCGCTGACCAAGGCTTCATCTCTCAATAAAGCAGAGCCTGCGGCTTTGTTGCAGACTTTTTTTGCCGGACAGCCCATGTTGATATCGATGATCTGGGCACCCGCCTCGACATTGGCCTTTGCCGCCGCAGCCATCATCTGCGCATCGCCGCCGGCGATCTGCACCGAGCGTGGCTCGGGATCACCTTCATGGATGCGGCGCAGGCTCGACTTGCGGCTGTTCCACAGGCTCATGTCGCTGCTAACCATTTCCGACACCACCATACCGGCGCCCAGGCGCTGGCAAAGTGTACGGAAAGGCTGGTCCGTGACCCCGGCCATGGGCGCGAGGATCAGGTTGTTACGTAGTGTGTATTGGCCGATGCGTACCGCCGACATAGGTGATCCCTGTTGTGGGGCCGAATCTTGGAGTTCGAAAAAGGGTTGGCATGATACCCGCTCTCGATGACTGGATAAAGATGGATTTGGATAAAATCTGAACAGTTGTCGGCTTATGCCTTTGCGCTTCAAGCAGCAGGCGACAGGACGAAAAGCGGTCGCGGTTGGGGCTTCTTGTCTTGTCGCTTGCTGCTGGCCGCTTGTCGCCTACTCCGGCGAACGGAAGCTCAGGCTGTAATTCACGGCCTTCGGCCCAGGGTCGAGGATGTCCAGGGCAATGTGGATTGGCGTCTGGCTGGGCATTTCGCCACGCCCTGCCAGTTCGCCCGACAGGTACTCGCTGGGCTTGAAGCGACGGCTGGCGATCAGTTGGCCATTGAGGTCGGCGAAGCGCAGCTCCAGCAACGGGAATGGCTGGGCGAACGGTGCGCGGTTGTAGATGATCGCGTCGACAATCAGCGCGCCCTTGAAGTCCGGGTGGCTGCGTACCACCAGGTTGCTGCTCTTGATGCGTGCAATATCGACGCGGGTAGGCACCTGGCAACCGACCATCGGGCAGATCTGCTGGAAAATCGGCCGATACTGGTCCTGGCGGGCCATTTCGTCGAAGTGGAACCACACGTACTGGAACGCGAGCAGGCCGGCAGCCAGCAGGGTCAGAAAGCCCCACAGCAGGCGCTTGCCCCAGTTGGGTGCGGGTTTTTCCCAGCCTAGCTGCAAGGGGTCGTCGACCACATCGACCAGCGGCTCCTTGCGCGAGGGGCGCTCGGGTTTGCCGGCAAGGCCTGGTTCCAGGCGCTCTCCGGGCAGCGGCTCGACGGGCTCGTCGTCATGCGCCGACAGGCGCAGCGCCAGTGGCTCGTCGTCGCGGGCGCTCAGGCCCGTTTCCGGGGTTTCGTCATCGCTGATACGCAGCGGTTCGCTGAATGCGGGCTGGTCATCGCGTTCGGCCGCACGGTGCACGGGCGGCTCGCCATCGATGTCCAGGTCAAGGTTGCTGCCCAGGGTAGGCTCGGTGCGTTCGCCGGGTGCAGGCTCCAGGTCGAGCTCCAAAGGTTCCGGTTCCAGCAGCACCGGGGTAGGCTCTGCCGGTTCCTGCGGCACGTAGGGCTCATCGGTAGCCGTGCCGAAAAGGTCTTCTGCGTGCTCGTCCGGGTGAAGTTCATCGCGCCGTGCCTGCAGCTTGTCATCCTGGCTGGCCGGGTGGGTCGGGGCCGGTTGGCCGCGACGCTCCAGGCGCTCCAGTTCCTTGTCGAGGTCGAGCTCGTCCAGCGCCTGGGCAGTCAGCGCCCAGTCCTGGTCAGGGGGGGTACCGCGTACGCTGGTGGCAGGCTCTTGCGCCGGTTCGGCCAGCGGCTCGACAGGCACTGCAGGTACCGGTGCCGGCACCACGGGGGCGCTGGTGGTGGCGGCGCGGTTTTGCTCCAGCAGCTGCTTGGCGGCATTGAATACCTGCAGGCAGTGACCGCAGCGCACCACGCCACGGGCCACGCCCAACTGGTGGTGGGTGACGCGAAAGCTGGTCTGGCAATGCGGGCACTGGGTGACGAAACTGTCGGTCATGCGGCGATCCGGGAGCTGTGCAGAAAAGTATTCTAGGCCCGCTTAGCGACGCCGACCACTGATGCGCACCCAGCCGTCGCGCACGACGATCGGGTCCAGTTCAAAGTCGGCGGCATAAGCGGCGGCCACGTCTTCACCTTGCTCGGCGAGGATGCCCGAAAGCGCCAGCAGGCCACCTGGGCGAACCAGGCCGGACAACTGTGGCGCCAGCGACACCAGCGGGCCGGCGAGGATGTTGGCAACCAGCACGTCGGCCTGCATCGCCGGCATGTGTTCGGGCAGGTACAGCGCCAGTTTCTCGTCGGCAATGCCGTTGCGTTGGGCGTTGTCGCGCGAAGCCTCGATGGCCTGCACGTCGATGTCGGTGCCTACCGCTTCGCGGGCGCCCAGCAGCAGCGCAGCGATGGCCAGGATGCCCGAACCGCAGCCAAAGTCCAGCACCTGGGTGCCTTCAAGCTGCTGGCCGTCGAGCCATTCCAGGCACAGGGCCGTGGTGGGGTGGGTGCCGGTGCCAAAGGCCAGGCCCGGGTCGAGCAGCAGGTTCACGGCGTCCTTTTCCGGGGCATCGTGCCAGCTGGGCACGATCCACAGGCGGCGGCCGAAGCGCATCGGCTGGAAGTTGTCCATCCAGCTGCGTTCCCAGTCCTGGTCCTCGATCACCTCGGCCTGGTGCTCGGGCAGCTCGGCGCCGGTCAGCAGGCGCAGGTGGGCGAACACCTGTTCAGGGTCGGCATCGGCCTCGAACAGCGCCAGCAGGTGAGTGTGCGACCACAGCGGGGTGGTGTTGAGGTCTGGTTCGAAGATCGGTTGATCTTCGGCATCCATGAACGTGACCGAGACGGCGCCTACTTCAAGCAGCGCATCTTCATAGGTTTCGGCTTGTTCCGGGCTGATGGCCAGGCGTACTTGCAGCCAGGGCATGGCGGGCACCTTTGATAAATCGACAGGGGCAGCCCTAGGCTGCGCGAAGGCTGGCAGTTTACGCGAGTGCGGGGGATTTGTGGATCGGGGGCTGCACAGCAGCCCCCCGGGCATGTATCAGACAAAACAGAGCGACAGCGACTCGGCTATATAAGCAGGTTTCTCTTCACCCTCAATCTCCAGCGTGGCAATCGCCTTGAGTAGCCACTGCCCCGGCTTTTTCTCCACCACCTCGCCCAGCTTTACCTTCAGCCGAACCCGGCTGTCGACCTTGACCGGCTGAATGAAGCGCACGCTGTCCAGCCCGTAGTTCACCACCATCTTCAGCCCTTGCGGCAGGACGAGGATGTCCTCGATCAGCTTGGGGATCAGCGACAAGGTCAGGAAACCATGGGCGATCGTGCCGCCAAACGGGGTTTTTGCCGCCTTCTCGGGGTCGACATGGATGAACTGGAAATCGCCGGTCGCCTCGGCGAACAGGTTGATGCGCTGCTGGTCGATCTTCAACCACTCCGAGTGGCCCAGCTCCTTGCCAACGTACTGCGAAAGCTCTGTAACCGGTACATGGGGCATCGCGGACTCTCCGGGTTGTCTGTTGGTACGAAAGTACAAGATCAGCACGGCGAACCGTTTCAGTCAAGTTGCCCGCTTTTCGGCGAATATCGGTCTACAGCCGAGCGTGCTTATAATGGCGGCCATGCCCGAGGGAGATGCTTATGCTGTTGCGTGGTTTGACCTGGCTGGTACTGTTCCAGCTGCTGGGGACGGCGATCAATCACCTGTTCGTGCCGTTTTTACCCGGGCCGATCATCGGCCTGTTGTTGCTGCTGCTCTTCCTCATGGCCCGCGGTGAGGTCGGCAAGCCGCTGAACGAGGCCGCCAGCAGCTTGCTGCGCTATCTCCCGCTACTGCTGGTGCCGCCGGCAGTCGGGGTGATGGTATATGCCAAGGACATTGCCGCCGACTTCTGGGCGATTGCCGGGGCCTTGCTGATCTCCTGTCTGGTGACCCTGGTGTTCGTCGGTGTGCTGATGCAAAAGCTCATCCAGCGCCAGGGCAAGCGTGAGGAGCAGCCATGATGCTCGACTGGCAGGGCGCACTCGATGCGGTCATTCATCACCCATTGTTCGGTATCGGCATCACGCTGGGGGCCTATCAGGTAGTGCTGGCAGCCTACGAGAAAACCCGCTGGATCTTCCTGCAACCTGTATTGGTATCGATGCTGCTGGTGATCGGTGTGTTGCTGCTGTGCGGCATCGATTACAGCGAGTACCGCAAAAGCACCGAAATCATGAACATCCTGCTGGGGCCCGCTACGGTGGCCCTGGCTGTGCCGCTCTATCTCAACCTGCGGCGTATCCGCCAGCTGTTCTGGCCTACATTTACTACGCTGGTAGTCGGAGGCCTGTTCGCCACGCTCTGCTGCCTGGTGCTGGGTTGGTGGTTCGGTGCCGAGCACATGATCCTGATGACCATGGCGCCGAAGTCCGTCACCTCGCCGATCGCCATGCTGGTGGCTGAGCAGATTGGTGGCGTGGCAGCCCTGGCGGCAGTGTTCGTGTTGATTACCGGGGTGATCGGGGCGATCTTCGGCCCGGCGTTGCTGAGCCGCTTCGGCGTGCACAGCCCTGAGGCGCGCGGCATGTCGCTGGGCGTGACCGCACACGCAGTGGGCACTTCGGTGGCCCTGCAGGAAAGTGACGAATGCGGCGCCTTTGCCGCGCTGGCGATGAGCCTGATGGGAGTGGCTACAGCGGTGTTCCTGCCGCTGGCAGTCAGCCTGGTGGCTTGAGGAATTGTGATGACGCTACCGCTGTTTCCGCTCAATACCGTGCTGTTTCCTGGCTGCTTTCTCGATTTGCAGATTTTCGAGGCGCGCTACCTGGACATGATCGGGCGCTGCATGAAGCAGGGCGAAGGGTTTGGTGTGGTGTGCATCCTTGAGGGCGAGCAAGTCGGCAAGGCGCCGCCGGTGGTCGCCTCGATCGGCTGTGAAGCGGTGATCCGCGACTTCGTGCAGCAGGATAACGGCTTGCTGGGTATCCGCGTCGAGGGCGTGCGGCGCTTCAATCTGGAAAGCTCCGAGGTGCAGAAGGACCAGTTGCTGGTGGGCCAGGTGCAATGGCTGCAGGAGCAGGCCGACAGCCCGTTGCTGGAAGCCGATGACGACCTATTGGCGCTGCTGGTGGCTCTGGGTGAGCACCCCATGGTCGAAGCGCTGGGCATGCCGCGGCCGGTGGACGGGCGTCAGGCGCTGGCCAATCAGCTGGCGTACCTGTTGCCGTTCATGGAAGAGGACAAACTGGACCTGCTGACCCTCGATTCGCCACAGCAGCGGCTGGGCGAGATCCAGAAGCTGCTGGAGCGGATTCAGGGTGAGTTGTTCGCCTGATGGTTCTGTATTGCCTGTGCCGGCCCCTTCGCGGGTAAACCCGCTCCTACGACAAGCGCGATCCCTGCGTAGGAGCGGGTTCACCCGCGAATAGGCCGCACAGGCGACATCAATATTGATACCTGGCCAACGCCTGCGGCAGCGCATGCATGGCGAAGAACGCCAGCAGCGCCACGCATGCCGGCAACACCAGCCACCACACCCGCAGCGGCAGGGCTGGCAGGGTCTGCTGGCGTTGTACCAATGTCAGGCTGAGTGCGCACACGCAACAGGCCAGCAGGGCCCCGGCCAGGATATCGGTTGGCCAGTGCGCCCCCAGGTACACCCGCGACAGGGCAATCGCCAGCGCCGGAATGCACCCCAGCATCACCCAGGTCAGGCGCATGCGTGGTGGCTGCCCACGCCCCGCCAGTACGGCCATGACCAGGAAGAACGCGAACGATGCCGAGCTGTGCCCGCTGGGCATGCTGTAGCTGGTCAGTGGGTCGGTCAGTACTTCCGGCCTGGCCCGGGCAAATAGCCATTTCAGTGTGCCGTTGGCGATCGCCGTGCCCATCAACGCGCCCGCCGCGAAAAATGCGTGTCGCCACTGACGGGCAAGCAGCAGCAGGCCGGTCAGCAGGGCGCCGAGGAACAACTGGGTGCGGAAATCGCCTAGCCGTGTCACCAGCACCACGGTGCTGTCGATGGCCTGGCTGCGATGCTCCTGGACCAGTGTCATCACGCCTTGGTCGAACTCATGGAAGTAGGGCCAGCCGAGGAATACACCGGCCAGGGCGATGAAGCTGAGCGCGGCAACCAGCCGGGTGCCGTGGCGCTGGTCACGCAGGCTGGTATTGAGGCTCAGGCCGATCAGCACCGCAAGGGCGCCGGCTATGATCCCGGCGTCCAGCCAGAAGCCTTCCGGCAGGGGCAGGCGCATGGCGGCGCCGGTGGCCCAGCCGGGCAGCAGGTAGGCGACCGACCAGCCGGCGCCCGCCAGCAGGCTGACGGCGATGAAGCGCGGCAGGGGCATGTCGAACATGCCGGCGACCATTGGCAGCATCGGCCGCAGCGGGCCGATGAAGCGGCCTACCAGCAGGCTGGCGATGCCATAACGCTGGAAGTAGCTTTCGGCGCTGCCGATCCATTCCGGATGGTGGCGTAGCAGCGGCAGCCGGCGAATGTTCTGGTGGAAGTACTTGCCCACTGCGTAAGACATGGCGTCGCCCAGCAGGCCGCCGAGAAAGCCGAGGAGCAGCGTTTCGCCCAGGCTGAACGTGCCGTTACCGGCCAGTACCGCAACGGCGAACAGCAGTACGGTGCCCGGCACGATAATGCCGGCGATGGCCAGGCATTCGATGCAGGCCACCAGGAAAATCGCCAGGCCAAGCCACTGCGGGTTGGCGCTGAGCCAGCCGGTCAGGCTGTCGAGCCATTGGCCCATGTTCAGCTTCCTTGTTCGAGAATGAAGAAATCACGGCCTTCGACTTGGCCGCGACGTAACGGGTTCCGTGTGCAGAAACGGGCGTACTCGGCATCGACGAAGCGGTACGGCAGGTGCTCGTCGCGCCCGTGCGGGATGCCCAGGCGAGCGGCCTGGATCACCCGGGGCACGGCGTTGCCGCAGTCCTCGACGTACAGGCGTTCGGCGTCGAAACGCTGGGCGTCCCAATGCGGCACTTTCAGGCCCAGGGCCCGGCATAGCAGGGTCTGGCCGGCGCACAGGCGCTCTTGCGGGCGGATATTGCCGCTTGCATCGGGGTTGTTCAATTGCATCTGCGCCAGGCTGTCGGGCCCCGAGAGGGTGTCCTGCCAAGGATAGGCAGACTTGATCAGCACTGCGTTGCCCGGCCCGTGGGCGCTGAAGTTCAGCGAATCGCCGCCGCGGGCGTAGTACATGTAGATGTGCCCCCCATCCAGGAATAGCGCCTTGCGTTTTTCGGTGTAGCCGAGTGAAGCGTGGCTACCTTTGTCGGAAAGGTAGTAGGCCTCGGTCTCGATGATCCGCGCGGCCAGCCACAGGTCGCCGTGGCGGTGACGGATGACCTTGCCCAGCAGGGCCTTGGCCAGGATCTGGGCGTCGCGGTCGAAAAAGCTGTCGGGCAGGGCTGGCATGCGGGCAGTTCGTGGCTGGAGAGGCGGGGATGATAGCAATGAATGGCTTAATCGAGGCTGAATCGGATGGTGATGTGGGCAGTGCCGGCCCTTTCGCGGGTAAACCCGCTCCTACACAAATCCCAGTGGGAGCGGGCGCGCCCGCGAAAGGGCCGCAACAGGAGATGGAAATCTCGATAACCCCGGTTACATCTTTCCTACACATTGCCCCATCCATTTTCTACCATCCGCCACCCGCCGCTGGGCGTACACCTGCGCGGCAGTTATAATCAGCCGATTTCCCCTTCGCCAAGACACCGAACCCATGACTGAGTCCGTTCTTGACTATATGACCCGTTTGGGTCGCGCTGCCCGTGAGGCTTCCCGAGTGATTGGCCGTGCCAGCACCGCGCAGAAGAACCGCGCCCTGCAAGCCGCCGCCGACGCGCTGGACGCTGCCCGTGCCGAACTCACCGCTGCCAACGAGCTGGACCTGGCCGTCGGCCGCGCCAGTGGCCTGGAGCCCGCACTGCTCGATCGTCTGGCGCTGACCCCGGCGCGTATCGACGGCATGATCACCGGCTTGCGTCAGGTGGCCAGCCTGCCGGACCCAGTCGGTGCCATCCGCGACATGAGCTACCGTCCATCGGGCATTCAGGTAGGCAAGATGCGTACCCCGCTGGGGGTGATCGGGATCATCTATGAATCGCGTCCGAACGTGACCATTGATGCCGCCAGCCTGTGCCTCAAGTCGGGCAATGCAACCATCCTGCGTGGCGGTTCCGAAGCCATCCACTCCAACCGCGCCATTGCCACCTGCATTCAGCGTGGCCTGGCCGAAGCCGGCCTGCCGGCGGCGGTGGTGCAGGTGGTCGAAACCACCGACCGCGAAGCCGTGGGCGCGCTGATCAGCATGCCGGAATTCGTCGATGTCATCGTGCCGCGCGGAGGCCGTGGCCTGATCGAGCGCATCAGCCGCGATGCCCGCGTGCCGGTGATCAAGCACCTGGACGGCATCTGCCACATCTATGTCAGCCAGCATGCCGACCTGGACAAGGCCTGGAATGTGGCTTTCAACGCCAAGACCTACCGCTACGGCATCTGCGGTGCCATGGAAACGCTGCTGGTCGACCAACAAGTGGCTGAGCGCTTCCTGCCAGAAATGGCCCGCCGCTTCGTGGAGAAGGGCGTGGAGCTGCGCGGTTGCGAGCGTACCCAGGCTATCATCAGCGTCAAACCGGCCACCGAAGCCGACTGGCACACGGAATACCTCGATGCGATCCTGTCGATTCGCGTGGTCGACGGCCTGAACCAGGCCATCGAGCACATCAACCACTATGGCTCGCACCACACCGACTCGATCATCAGCGAACACCAGGGTGAAGCCCGTCAGTTCATGGCTGAGGTCGATTCGGCGTCGGTCATGCTCAACACCCCGACCTGCTTTGCCGATGGCTTCGAGTACGGCCTGGGTGCGGAAATCGGTATTTCCACCGACAAGCTGCATGCCCGCGGCCCTGTCGGCCTGGAAGGCCTGACCTGCGAGAAGTATGTGGTGATCGGCGATGGCCAGTTGCGCGGCCAGGGGTCCTGCTGAATTGAGCAAGGCCCAGGCAGTCCGGCGTATCGGCATTCTAGGGGGTACCTTCGACCCCGTGCATATCGGCCACTTGCGCAGCGCGCTGGAAGTGGCCGAGTTCATGCGGTTGGATGAGCTACGCCTGTTGCCCAATGCCCGGCCGCCGCACCGCGACACGCCACAGGTGGCCGCGCAGGATCGCCTGGCGATGGTCCGTGAAGCGGTGCAGGGCGTCGCTTGCCTGAGCGTCGATGCCCGCGAGCTGGAACGTGACAAGCCGTCGTACACCATCGATACGCTGGAATCGATCCGCGCCGAACTGTCCGGCCACGACCAGCTGTTCCTGGTGCTGGGTTGGGATGCCTTCTGTGGCCTGCCCGCCTGGCATCGCTGGGAAGAATTGCTGCAACACTGTCACATCCTGGTACTGCAACGTCCGGATGCCGACGTAGAACCCCCTGACGAGTTGCGCAACCTGTTGGCTGCGCGCTCGGAGAGCGATCCCACCGCCATGTCCGGCCCGGCGGGAAATATTTCGTTCGTCTGGCAGACGCCGCTTGCGGTGTCGGCTACACAGATCCGACAGCTGCTGGCCAGCGGCAAATCGGTGAGGTTCCTGGTGCCGGACGCCGTACTGGCCTATATCGAGGCGCACGAACTGTATCGTGCGCCCAACTGACGGTGCCTCTGGCGCCTCATCCAACGAGTTGAACGAGTTTTATATGACCAAGCAGAAAATTTACGGCGAAGAACTGGTCGCAGTGACCAAGGCAGCGCTGGAAGACGTCAAGGCCCAGGACATCCAGGTCATCGACGTGCGCGAGAAGCACAGCCTGACCGACTACATGATCATTGCCACCGGTACCTCCAACCGCCAGATCAACGCGATGGCCGAAAAGGTCCGTGAAGCGGTCAAGGCCAAGGGCGCCCAGCCACTGGGTGAAGAAGGCAAAGGCGACAGCGACTGGGTGCTGCTGGACCTGAACGACGTCATCGTGCACATGATGACCGCCGCTGCCCGCCAGTTCTACGACCTTGAGCGTCTGTGGCAGGGTGCCGAGCAAAGCCGTGCCGCCGATGGCAAGCACCACAGCCCGGACCATGCCCACGAGTACTCCGACAAGCTCAAAGACCGCGAATAAGGAAAGCGCTGTGCGTCTGCGCCTGATTGCGGTCGGCTCGCGCATGCCGAAGTGGGTCGAGGAAGGCTGGCATGAATATGCCAAGCGCCTGCCCGCCGAGCTGTCGCTGGAGCTGGTGGAAATCCCGCTGAACACCCGTGGCAAGAATGCCGACGTCGCCCGCCTGATCCGTCAGGAGGGCGAAGCCATGCTGAGCAAAGTGCAGCCTGGGGAACGCATTGTCACCCTCGAGGTCCATGGCAAGCCATGGAGTACCGAGCAGCTGGCCACCGAGCTGGACCGCTGGCGCCTGGATGCGCGCACGGTGAATTTGATGGTGGGCGGCCCGGAGGGCCTGGCGCCTGAGGTTTGCGCGCGCGCCGAGCAACGTTGGTCGCTGTCGCCGCTGACTTTGCCGCACCCGTTGGTAAGGATACTCATCGGCGAGCAGATCTACCGCGCCTGGACCGTGTTGTCCGGGCACCCTTACCACAAATGAGCCTGTAAGCAGTCCGATGTCGCAGCCGATCCGTCTCAAGGACCACGAGAAAGACGCCCGCCTGGTGCGCAAACGCGTCGTGGTCGGCGCAGTCGCGATCATGCTGCTTGTCTGCGTGCTGATCGCGCGGCTCTACTACCTGCAGATCATCCAGTACGACTACCACTCCACGCTGTCGGAGAACAACCGGGTGCATGTGCAGCCGATCCCGCCGACCCGCGGGCTGATCTTCGACCGCAACGGGGTGATCGTTGCCGACAACCGGCCCAGCTTCAGCCTGTCGATGACCCGCGAACGTGCGGGTAACTGGCAGGAAGTGTTGGATACCATCGTCGAAGTGCTGGACCTCACCGCTGACGACCGTGCCCTGTTCGAGAAGCGCATGCGCCAGGGCCGCCGGCCATTCGAGCCGGTGCCGATCCTGTTCGAGCTCAACGAAGAGCAGATCGCCCGCGTGGCGGTAAACCAGTTCCGCCTGCCGGGTGTGGAAGTGGTGGCACAGCTGGTGCGGCATTACCCGCAGGGTGCGCATTTCGCCCATTCGGTGGGTTATGTAGGGCGGATCAACGAGAAAGAGCTGAAAACGCTCGACCCGGTGAACTACAGCGGTACCCACCATATCGGCAAGACCGGCATCGAGCGCTTCTACGAGGCCGCCCTGCACGGTCAGGTGGGTTACGAGGAAGTCGAGACCAACGCCCGTGGCCGGGTGCTGCGGGTGCTCAAGCGCACCGACCCGAAGCCGGGCAAGGACATTGTGCTGAGCCTGGACATCAAGCTGCAGGAGGCCGCTGAAGCCGCCCTGGGAGGCCGGCGTGGTGCAGTGGTTGCGCTCGACCCGCGAACCGGCGAGGTGCTGGCGATGGTGAGTCAGCCTAGCTTCGACCCCAACCTGTTCGTCACCGGCATCAGCTTCAAGGCCTATGCCGAATTGCGCGATTCGATCGATCGGCCGCTGTTCAACCGCGTGCTGCGTGGCTTGTACCCGCCGGGGTCGACCATCAAGCCGGCGGTGGCTATTGCCGGTCTGGACAGTGGCGTCGTGAATGCCAGCAGCAGGGTGTTCGACCCTGGCTACTACCAGTTGCCCAACTACGACCATAAATACCGTAACTGGAACCGTTCCGGTGATGGCTGGGTCGACTTGGACACCGCCATCATGCGCTCGAACGACACCTACTTCTATGACCTTGCGCACAAGATGGGCATCGATCGCTTGTCCAGCTACATGAACAAGTTCGGTATCGGCCAGCGGGTTTCCCTCGATATGTTCGAGGAGTCTGCCGGGTTGATGCCGTCGCGCGAATGGAAGCGTGCCACCCGTCGCCAGGCCTGGTTCCCTGGCGAAACCCTGATTCTCGGCATCGGCCAGGGCTACATGCAGGCTACGCCGCTGCAACTGGCTCAGGCCACTGCACTGATCGCCAACAAAGGTGTGTGGAACCGCCCGCACCTGGCCAAGACCATCGAAGGCCTGCCGCCGGTGGACGACAACCCCATGGAAGACATCGTGCTGCGTGACAAGTCCGACTGGGCCAAGGTCACCCATGGCATGGAACAAGTGATGCACAACGCCCGCGGTACCGCGCGCAAGGCAGCTGCCGGAGCCCAGTACCGCATTGCCGGCAAGAGCGGTACCGCCCAGGTGGTGGCGATCAAGCAGGGCGAGAAGTACGATCGCAATAAACTCCAGGAGCGCCACCGCGACCATGCCCTGTTCGTCGCGTTTGCCCCAGCCGAAGCCCCGAAAATCGTGGTTTCGGTGATGGTCGAGAACGGTGAGTCCGGCTCGGGTGTCGCCGCTCCGGTGGTACGCCAGATCATGGACGCCTGGCTGCTCGACGAAAATGGCCGGCTCAAACCCGAGTTCGCGCCCGCCACCGTTACCCAGGAATCGGCCCTGTGATGAACAATTTCGATCGCATGCTCTCCAGCGAGGATGTGATGCGTCGGCGTGCGAGCTTTCTGCAACGCATCCATATCGACGGCCCCTTGCTGATCATTCTGCTGACCCTTGCAGCCGGCAGCCTGTTCGTACTGTATTCGGCCAGTGGCAAGAACTGGGACCTACTGCTCAAGCAAGCCACCTCGTTTGGCATCGGTCTGGTGTCGATGTTCGTCATCGCCCAGCTGGAGCCGCGCTTCATGGCGCGTTGGGTGCCATTGGCCTACCTGGCCGGGGTGCTGTTGCTGGTAGTAGTGGACGTGATGGGCCACAACGCCATGGGGGCCACACGCTGGATCAACATTCCGGGGGTGATCCGCTTCCAGCCCTCGGAATTCATGAAGATCATCATGCCGGCGACCATCGCCTGGTACCTGTCCAAGCGCACCTTGCCGCCCCATTTGAAGCACGTGGCGATCAGCCTGGTGCTGATCGGCGTGCCGTTCATGCTGATCGTACGTCAGCCCGACCTGGGGACCGCGCTGCTGATCCTGGCCTCCGGTGCCTTCGTGCTGTTCATGGGCGGCTTGCGCTGGCGCTGGATCCTCAGCGTGCTGGCGGCAGCCGTGCCCGTCGCGGTGGCAATGTGGTTCTTCGTCATGCACGACTACCAGAAGCAGCGGGTATTGACCTTCCTCGACCCTGAAAGCGACCCGTTGGGCACCGGTTGGAACATCATCCAGTCCAAGGCGGCGATCGGCTCGGGCGGGGTGTTTGGCAAAGGCTGGCTGCTTGGCACGCAGTCGCACCTGGACTTTTTGCCGGAAAGCCACACCGACTTCATCATCGCCGTGCTCGGCGAGGAATTCGGCCTGGTAGGCATCTGCCTGCTGCTGATTGTCTACCTGCTGCTGATCGGCCGTGGCCTGGTGATCACCGCCCAGGCGCAGACCCTGTTCGGCAAGCTGCTTGCGGGCAGCCTGACCATGACTTTTTTTGTATACGTGTTCGTCAATATCGGAATGGTAAGCGGCCTTCTGCCCGTGGTGGGCGTGCCGTTACCTTTCATCAGCTATGGCGGAACATCGTTGGTGACGCTGCTGTCAGCGTTTGGCGTTTTGATGTCGATCCATACGCACCGCAAATGGATCGCGCAGGTTTGAATAAGGTGAACAATTTCATGCAAGCAGTGCGTAACTGGGCTGCCCGTTGTGCGCCTTGGATCGGTGCGGTGGGCCTGTTCGGCGCTGTACAGCTGGCCCATGCCGGCGAATACGACGGCTCGCCCGAGGTAGCCGCGTTTGTTGGCGAAATGAGCCGCGACTATGGTTTTGCGCCTGAGCAACTGATGGGTGTGTTTCGTGAGGTGCAGCGCAAGCAGTCGATTCTCGACGCCATCTCGCGCCCGGCCGAGCGGGTCAAACCGTGGAAGGACTACCGGCCGATGTTCATCACCGATGCACGTATCGCTCGCGGTGTGGATTTCTGGCGTCAGCACGAGGCTGTATTGGCACGTGCCGAGCAGGAGTACGGGGTACCTGCGCAGTACATTGTCGCGATTATCGGCGTGGAAACCTTCTTTGGCCGCAATACCGGCAACTACCGGGTGATCGACGCCCTGTCGACGCTGGGCTTCGACTACCCGCCACGGGCCGAGTTCTTCCGCAAGGAGCTGCGAGAGTTCCTGCTGCTGGCCCGTGAGGAGCAGCTTGATCCCTTGACGCTCAAGGGCTCGTACGCCGGCGCCATGGGGCTGCCGCAGTTCATGCCAAGCAGCTTCCGCAACTACGCGGTGGACTTCGACGGGGACGGCCATATCAATATCTGGAACAACCCTGACGATGCCATCGGCAGCGTGGCCAGCTACTTCAAGCGCCACGGCTGGGTGGCCGGCGAGGGTGTGGTCAGTCGCGCCTGGGTGGAAGGTGGGCGCGCCGAGGAAGGCCTGACCACCGGCATCGAGCCGGTGAAAACGGTAGGGGAGTTGCGTACGCTTGGCTGGTCGGTTCATGATTCGCTGCGCGATGATCTGCCGGTTACCGCCTTCCGTCTCGAGGGCGAGAGTGGTCCCGAGTACTGGATGGGCCTGAAGAACTTCTACGCGATCACTCGCTACAACCGCAGCGTGATGTATGCCATGGCGGTACATCAGCTTGCGGAACAGCTGGTTCAAGTACGGGGCGTCAAGTAATGCGCGCAATCATCTCTGGCAACGCTTTCAAGCTGCTCACCTGCCTCGCCGTCGGTGTGGCGCTGGTCAGCTGCTCTTCCAACCGCCCGGCCCCGAAAAGCAGTGGTAATGTCGTGCGTAGCCAGCCGGGCCTGGACATCAACCGGGCGCACAAGGACGGCGCACCGTGGTGGGACGTGGATGTGAACAAGATCCCCGATGCCACCCCGACCGTGCACACCGGTAACTACAAGGCCAACCCGTACACCGTGCTTGGCAAGACCTACTACCCGATGCAGGACTCGCGCAACTACCGCGCCGAGGGTACGGCATCGTGGTACGGCACCAAGTTCCACGGGCAGAACACTGCCAACGGCGAGCTGTACGACCTGTATGGCATGAGCGCAGCGCACAAGACCCTGCCGCTGCCAGCCTATGTGCGGGTGACCAACCTGGCGAACGGCCGCAGCGTGATCCTTCGGGTGAACGACCGTGGCCCGTTCTATTCCGACCGAATCATCGACTTGTCCTATGCTGCCGCGAAAAAGCTCGGCTATGCCGAGATCGGCACCGCGCATGTGCGCG
This sequence comes from Pseudomonas sp. 10(2024), assembly GCF_045164175.1. NCBI lineage: Bacteria > Pseudomonadati > Pseudomonadota > Gammaproteobacteria > Pseudomonadales > Pseudomonadaceae > Pseudomonas > Pseudomonas sp. 10(2024). The sequence goes on along the minus strand of NZ_CP174006.1, from coordinate 5,205,911 downwards.
TCGAGGGTATCGACCCGCAGCAGTGGTGGGCTCAGCGCGGCCAAACACCGCCGATGGTGCTGAAGGAGCCGCAAGTGGCGCAGACCCAGGCAATACCGGCCAGTACCGGGCGGGTCGAGCAGTGGACCCCGCCGCCACAGCAGCACGCAGCGCCCGTGGTACCCGTGCAGGTGGGTGGCAACAACGTGCCCGGCGGTAGCGGTGGCAGTTTCTTGCAGGTAGGCGCGTTCGCCAACCCGGACGCTGCCGAGTTGCTGCGCGCCAAGCTCAGCACCATGGTCAATGCACCCGTGTTCATCAGCTCGATCGTGCGTAACCAGCAGACCCTGCACCGCGTGCGCCTGGGGCCGATCGGCAGCCAGGGCGAGATCCAGCAAGCACAAGACAGCATTCGCCTGGCGAACTTGGGGCAGGCAAAGCTGGTCACAGCAGACTGACTGTGGGAGCGGCGCGCCTGCGAAGACGGCAACACCAAACTATCGGTTTTGTCATGAATTGCCGGTCGCGGCCATGTACAATGACCGCTTTTGCCCGCAGCGACATAAAGCCGCACGTTCGCGGGCCAGGCCATAGGCCATAAAACTAGACTGACTGGCGCTGGGCACATGATCTTGCCCAGGGAACATCTCAGACCATTAGCGATTTTCGAGAGACGGATGAACATCACCAACCTTGCCAAACGACTTTGCCTGCCTGTACTGCTGCTGATCACGCCTGCCGCCTTCGCGGCGGAGCAGATGACGCCGGCGCCACCGCAACTGGCAGCCAAGTCCTACGTACTCATGGACGCGTCCAGCGGCAACGTGCTGGTCGAGAACAACGGTGACGAGCGCCTGCCGCCAGCCAGCCTGACCAAGCTGATGACCGCCTATATCGCCACCCTGGACATCCGTCGCGGCCAGATCGGTGAAAGCGACCCGGTTACCGTCAGCGAAAACGCCTGGCGTACCGGCGGTTCGCGCATGTTCATCAAGGTTGGCAGCCAGGTAACGGTCAGCGACCTGCTGCACGGCATCATCATCCAGTCCGGTAACGACGCCTCGGTCGCCTTGGCCGAGCACATCGCCGGCAGCGAAGACGCCTTCGCCGACATGATGAACAAGACGGCTGCCGACCTGGGCATGACCAACAGCCACTTCATGAACCCGACCGGTCTGCCGCACCCCGAGCATTACTCGTCGGCGCACGACATGGCGACCCTGGCTCGCGCGATTATCAACGTCGACCCGGCCCACTACGCCATCTACTCGCAGAAAGAGTTCTTCTGGAACAACATCAAGCAGCCTAACCGCAACCTGCTGCTGTGGCGTGACAAGACCGTCGATGGCCTGAAAACCGGTCACACCGACGAAGCCGGCTACTGCATGGTGGCTTCGGCGGTTCGTGACGGCCAGCGCCTGATCGCCGTGGTGTTCGGTACCAACAGCGAGCAATCGCGTGCTGCCGAAACCCAGAAGCTGCTGACCTACGGTTTCCGCTTCTTCGAAACCCAGACCTTCTACCAGAAAGGCACCGAGCTGACCCAGGCGCCGGTTTGGAAGGGCGCTACCAGCCAAGTCAAGGCTGGCCTGGCTGACGACCTGACCATGACTATGCCTAAAGGCCAATTGAAGCGCCTGCAGGCTTCGATGACCATGAACCCGCAGCTCACCGCACCGATCGCCAAAGGTGACGTGATCGGCAAAGTGGAAGTCAAACTGGACGAAAAAGTGATTCACAGTGCCGACCTGATCGCCCTTGATGGCGTCGAGGAAGGTGGTTTCTTCCGCCGTATGTGGGATAGCATCCGTCTATTCTTCTACGGGTTGTTCAACTGATACGTGACCTGCATGCCCCCGCGCCTACCGCGGGGGTGTTGTTGTTGCCACGGCTTACGAGGCCGTTTCCGCCATGAGCGAACCAGACGTCAAGTCGCACAAGATCGAATTCCCTTGCGACGATTACCCGATCAAGGTCATCGGTGACACCGTTGTCGGTTTCAAGGACATGGTCATCGAGGTTCTCAGCAAGCACGCCAAAGTCGACCTTTCCACCCTGGCCGAACGCCAGAGCAAGGAAGGCAAGTACACCACCGTGCAATTGCACATCGTTGCCGAAAGCGAGAACCAGCTGCACGATATCAACAGCGCCCTGCGCGCTACCGGCATCGTGAAAATGGTGCTTTGATGTCCGCCTGTCTCGGTTTTCGCGAGCTTGGCCTGCAGCCCTATGAACCGGTGCTGGAGGCCATGCGTCGTTTTACCGAGCAGCGCAGCCCGGACAGCCAGGATGAAATCTGGCTGGTCGAGCACCCTGCGGTTTTCACCCAGGGGCAGGCCGGCAAGGCCGAGCACCTGCTGGTGCCGGGCGACATCCCGGTGGTGCAAACCGACCGCGGCGGCCAGGTCACCTACCATGGCCCCGGGCAGCTGGTGGCCTACCTGCTGCTGGATGTGCGCCGGCTGGGCTTTGGCGTGCGTGAGCTGGTCAGCCGTATCGAGCTGGCCCTCATCGACCTGCTCGCCAGCTATGCTGTTCAGGCGTCTGCCAAGCCCGATGCCCCGGGTGTCTATGTCGACGGAGCGAAAATCGCCTCCCTCGGCCTGCGAATTCGCAACGGCCGTTCGTTTCACGGCCTTGCCCTGAACGTGGACATGGACCTTGCGCCATTCCGCCGAATCAACCCCTGCGGCTATGCGGGGCTGGCGATGACCCAGCTGCGCGACCTGGCAGGTCCGATCGAACTCGACGAGGTCAGGACAAGGCTGCGCGGACAGCTGGTCAAGCACCTCGACTACGCTGAGCAGACGACCCTCACGGGCGGAATCGACTGAATATGACAACTGTGCAAGAAGCCGTGCCGAACCTGATACCTACCCAGGATGCCACCCCGCGCCCAGCGCCGAAGAAGGTGGAAGCTGGGGTCAAGCTGCGTGGTGCCGACAAAGTCGCGCGCATCCCGGTGAAGATCATCCCTACCGATGAGCTACCCAAGAAGCCCGACTGGATTCGCGTGCGTATCCCGGTGTCGCCCGAGGTAGACCGCATCAAACAACTGCTGCGCAAGCACAAACTGCACAGCGTGTGCGAAGAGGCCTCCTGCCCGAACCTGGGCGAGTGCTTCTCGGGTGGTACCGCCACCTTCATGATCATGGGTGACATCTGCACCCGTCGTTGCCCGTTCTGCGACGTTGGCCACGGTCGACCGAAGCCGCTGGATCTGGACGAGCCGAAAAACCTGGCTGTTGCCATTGCCGACCTGCGCCTGAAGTATGTGGTGATCACCTCGGTGGACCGCGACGACCTGCGTGACGGTGGTGCCCAGCACTTTGCTGACTGCATCCGGGAAATCCGCGCGCTGTCGCCGGGCGTGCAGTTGGAGACCTTGGTGCCGGACTACCGTGGCCGTATGGACGTTGCCCTGGAAATCACCGCGCAAGAGCCGCCGGATGTGTTCAACCACAACCTCGAGACCGTACCGCGCCTGTACAAGGCCGCGCGCCCGGGTTCGGACTATGACTGGTCGCTGGACTTGCTGCAGAAGTTCAAGCAGTTGGTGCCGCACGTACCGACCAAGTCGGGCCTGATGCTCGGCCTGGGCGAAACCGACGAGGAAGTGATCGAAGTGATGCACCGCATGCGCGAGCATGACATCGACATGCTCACCCTTGGCCAGTACCTGCAGCCGTCGCGCAGCCACTTGCCGGTGCAGCGTTTCGTTCACCCGGACACCTTTGCCTGGTTCGCCGAGGAAGGTTACAAGATGGGCTTCAAGAACGTTGCTTCTGGCCCGCTGGTGCGTTCTTCGTACCACGCCGACCAGCAGGCCCACGAAGCCAAGATCAAGCTCTGAGCTATGCTCTAGCCTAGAGCGGAGCCACAGATGCCGATGCGCGCCCAAGGGCGGCATCGGCATTTTTGTTTGTGTCCCATGCGCTGCAAGGAGCCGCGATGTATTGCGCCAAAACCTTCCAACCCACCCTGCCAGCCGCGCTGCCGGCCAACGCATGTTTTGCCATTGTCGCCCCGGCGGGCGCGGCGCGGCTTGATGCGCACAAGGTTAGCCAGTGGTTCGTTGACCGCGGCTACCGTTGCCATATCTACCCGGGTGCCCTGCAGGCGCAGGGCTACCTGGCGGGGCCGGACCAGCAGCGCCTGCAGGACTTGCATGCAGCGTTTGCCGATCCGGCCATGGACGCCATCCTGTGCATGCGTGGGGGCTACGGCAGCATGCGCCTGCTTGACCAGCTCGACTTTGAACTGATCCGGCGCAACCCCAAGCCGCTGATCGGCTACAGCGACATCACCGCGTTGCATACGGCGATCTACCGGCATGCCGGGCTGGTGACCTTCCATGGGGGGATGCTCAATGCCGACCTGTTGGGGGCCAAGTTGCCACCGACCGAGTCGTCGTTGCTGGCGCAACTGGGTGGGCATGTGAGGGCAGGCGAGCAGGTCGCGCACCCGGCGGGCTTCGCATTGGACTGCGTGCTGCCGGGGGTGGCCAGCGGACCGTTGCTGGGGGGCAACCTGTCGATGCTGGGGGCGACCATGGGGACCCTTGCCGAGCTGGATACCCAGGGCTGCATCCTGTTCATCGAGGACGTCAACGAGCCGCTGTACCGGGTGGATCGGCTGCTGACCCAGCTACGCCTGGCAGGCAAGCTGGAGGGGATCAAAGGTGTACTGGTGGGCGATTTTGCCGGGATTACCACCGCAGCGCTGAAGCCATTGCTGGAGGATACGTTTGCACCGCTGGGTGTGCCGGTGCTGGCGGGCTGGCGCAGCGGGCACTGTGACCCGAATGTATGTTTGCCCCTGGGGGCTCGGGTGAGGCTGGACAGTGTTCAGCAAACACTGGTGCTGGAGCAGGACCTGTTCAGGGCGTGAAACTACCGGGGCCGCGCAGCGGCCCCGAAATGCCTACTGCTGCCGCAGGCTCTCAAGCAGCTTATGGGTCGGGTAGCCATCCGCCGGCCAGCCCAGCCCTTGCTGGGCATTGCGGATCGCCTTGCGGGTATTGGCCCCGATAATGCCATCTGCATTACCCGCATCATGCCCGCGGCTGTTCAGCAAGTTCTGCAACTCCATGCGCTCGGTGCGGCTGAGCGGCAGATCCTCTTTCGGCCAGCTGCCGGCAATGAAGCCCCAGCCGCTGAAGCGATCCCCGAGCAGGCTCACCGCCAAGGCATAGGACGACGAGTTGTTGTACTTGAGGATGGCGCGGAAGTTGTCCAGCACCAGGAACGCCGGGCCGCGTGCACCGGCCGGCAGCAGCAGGGCGGCAGACAGCTGGTTGCTACCTGCCGGCAGCTGGGTGCCCGCTGGCAGTTTCACGCCCATCGCCAGCCATTCACTCACCGGTTTGCGCAGTGCGCCATCGGCCTGCCAGAAGTCGAAACCAGCCGGCACCTGTACCTCGAAGCCCCACGGTTGGCCGCGTTTCCAGCCCGAACTCTGCAGGTAGTGCGCTGTTGAGGCCAGGGCGTCTGGTGTGCTGTTCCAGATGTCGCGGCGGCCATCGCCGTCGAAGTCCACGGCATGGGTGTTGTAGGTGGTCGGGATGAACTGGGTCTGGCCCATGGCGCCGGCCCACGAGCCACGCATGGCTTCAGGCTGGATGTCACCATGCTGGATGATCTGCAGTGCGGCGATCAGCTGGTCTTGGGCGAACTGTGGGCGGCGGCCCTCATAGGCCAAAGTGGCCAGCGAGCGGATCACCGACTTGCTGCCCTGGAACTGGCCGAAGTTGCTTTCCATGCCCCACACCGCGACCAGCACCTGGCGGTCCACGCCATAGCGTTGCTCAAGGCGAGTCAGCAGCTCGGCGTTCTGCTCCAGCAGCTTCTTGCCGTTGCGCACACGCAGGGGCGACAGGGCGCCTTCGAGGTATTCCCACACCGGGCGGGTGAACTCCGGCTGGCTGCGGTCTGCCTTGATCACGTCCAGGTCGGGGGTGACACCGAGGAAGGCGCGGTCGAAGGTGCTCGGCGAAATGCCGGCTTGCAGGGCCTGCTCGCGGAAGCCTGCTTGCCATTGGGCGAAGGTTTGCAGGGGCTGGATGTCAGTGCTGACGTCGGGCGTTGCGCCGGGCACGGTCACCACGGGATTGGGTTGGGCAGGGGCCAGCGGCAGCGCGTCGGCGGCGGTGGGCTTTTCCGCACAGGCCACGAGCAGGATGAAGCTGGAGGCCGCGATCAGCTGGCGGGTTTCCCAGCGGGGGATAAGACGGAAGAGCATGCACAGATCCAGAGTTGCAGGTCAGGTGACGACCATACCATGCCTGCGCTTGCGATGCTTTCATGCAGCCAAAAAGTAGGAAGCCTCCCAATCTCTCGATTGGAAGGCTTCGCGGCGGTAGCTGCCTTTGCCCTTGTTCGGTTGTTCCTGGCGGCAGCGGAACAGTGGCTGGGCAACGATGGACTTGGCCTTGTTGGGGCCGTGCTTTTTCGGCTTTTTGCTCATGGCGGGCTTCCCGGGTTGGGTGGGTTCGGGCGCACTGTAGGCCCCCCGAGGGGTGGGGGCCAATTGATTGTGTATATGGTCGAGGCTCTGGTGCCTTGTGTAGGAGCGGGTTCACCCGCGAATACGGTGGCGGCGGCAACGGTGAACGGCGCGTGGAGATTGGCTAGCAGGGCCGGCCTCTTCGCGGGTGAACCCGCTCCTACACGACGGCCTGTGTCCAACCCCCCGAGGTGTGTCCACCACCAATCTGCGTAGGAGCGGGTTTACCCGCGAATACGGTGGCGGCTGCGACGGTGAACGGCGGGTTGAAATTGGCCAGCAGGTCCGGCCCTTTCGCGGGTAAACCCGCTCCTACGGCGGCCTGTGTCCAACCACCGATCTGTGTCCACCACCAATCTGCGTAGGAGCGGGTTTACCCGCGAATACGGTGGCGGCGGCAACGGTGAACAGCGGGTGGATATTGGCCAGCAGGGCCGGCCTCTTCGCGGGTGAACCCGCTCCTACACGACGGCCTGTGTCCAACCCCCGAGGTGTGTCCACCACCAATCTGCGTAGGAGCGGGTTTACCCGCGAATACGGTGGCGGCTGCGACGGTGAACGGCGGGTGGAGATTGGTTAGCAGGGCCGGCCTCTTCGCGGGTGAACCCGCTCCTACACGACGGCCTGTGTCCAACCCCCGATCTGTGTCCACCACCAATCTGCGTAGGAGCGGGTTTACCCGCGAATACGGTGGCGGCTGCGACGGTGAACGGCGGGTGGAAATTGACCAGCAGGGCCGGCCCTTTCGCGGGTTACCCGCGAATACGGTGGCGGCAGCAACGGTGAACGGCGGGTGGAAATTGGCCAGCAGGGCCGGCCTCTTCGCGGGTAAACCCGCTCCTACACGACGGCCTGTGTCCAACCCCCGAGGTGTGTCCACCACCAATCTGCGTAGGAGCGGGTTTACCCGCGAATACGGTGGCGGCGGCAACGGTGAACGGCGCGTGGAGATTGGCCAGCAGGGCCGGCCTCTTCGCGGGTAAACCCGCTCCTACAGTGGCCCCAGTCACTCGGGAGGCAGGGCCAGGCGTTGGCCAGCCATCAACAGCGACAGCCGCGCCAGGCCAATCCAGGGCGAACCTTCAGCCTGCCCTTTGATCTGCGCATCGATTCGCTGGGCATCCTGCAGCAGTTGCGCCCAACGCTGCGCCGAGAGGCGCTGCAGGGCCTTGCTGACCAGCGGTCGGCGTTTGTCCCAGATGGGCGGGCGGGCCTGGCTGAACGCTTTGTCCAATGGCACGCCTTGGCTGAACTGCTGGGCTAGCCCCGCCAGTTGGCGCAGCTCGCGGGCCAAGGCCCAGAGGATGACTGGCGGCTCCACACCTTCACCGCGCAAGCCTTCGAGCATGCGCAGGGCATGCGCAGCCTCGCCGTTGAGAATGGCATCGACCAGGCCGAAGACATCGAAGCGGGCACTGTCGGCGACGGCAGCCTGCACGGTTTCCACGGTGATCTGGCTGCCTTCGGCCAGCAGCTTGAGTTTTTCGATTTCCTGCGCGGCTGCCAGCAGGTTGCCTTCCACGCGCGCGGCAATCAGGTCGACGGCATCACGCTGGGCTGACAGGCCGGCCTGTTGCAGGCGCTGGTTGATCCACTGCGGGAGCTGGTGCACATCCACCGGCCAGATCTGGATGAACTGGCAATGGGTGCCTTCGATCAATGCCTTGCCCCACTTGGTCTTCTGCGCACTGCTGTCGAGCTTGGGCAGGCTGATCAGCAGCAGCGTATCTTCGGCGGGGTTGGCGCAGTATTCCATCAGCGCAGCGGCACCCTTGTCACCGGGCTTGCCCGAGGGCAGACGCAGTTCCAGCAGGCGGCGCTGGGCGAACAGCGACAGGCTTGCACCGGCCTGGAGCAGGGTGCCCCAGTCGAAGTTGGCGTCGGCACTGAATACCTGGCGTTCATCGAAACCTTGCTGACGCGCGGCATTGCGGATGGCGTCGGCAGCTTCCTGGCACAGCAGCGGGTCGTCGCCACTGACCACGTAGACCGGTGCCAGGGCGCCTTGCAGGTGCTTGTTGAGTTGGGCGGGGGCGAGTTTCATGGGGAACAGACGGGGCGCCCGAGGGCGCCCCTCGCGGGCTTAGTTGCCCGGTACTTCCAGTGGCGATTGCTGAGGCGTCTCGGCTTGCTGGCGGCGGGCAGCCTCCAGCGCGGCAGCTTCGGCTTGGGCGCGCTCGTCGGCTTTACGCTGCAGCTCATCCAGTTGGGACGGGGACAGCATCTGCAAACGTACGACCATGGCGTTGACCAGGTCGCGGCGCATTTCTTCGCGGGCGCGTTTGGCTTCCTGCTCGGAGCCGGTGATGTTCGAGCCGTCACGCACGTAGACCTTGCGCACCTCCAGCTTGTCGCTCATCAGCTCCAGGTTGTTCAGGCCCAGGATGCTGTAGTCCAGCTTGGTGGTCAGCTCGTACTCGGCGGTACGGTTGCCGCTGTTGTAGGTCGCCGAGCGCTCGCGCTCCTGTTCGTTGGTCAGCACCAGGCGATACGGTGCGCCGGCGTGCACGTTGACGCCGCTACGTTCCAGCACTTCACGCAGCTGGAGCACGGTCGGGCCATAGGCATTGCGCGCGCTGACGTCCATTTCCTTCACGCTCAGCTCGGTGGCGCCGGTGCCGCGCAGCTGGAAACCGCAGGCGCTGAGCATGACCGCCAGGCCGATTACCAGCAAATTGCGTTTGATCATGTTGTTGCTCCCTTTTGGGCCTGTTCCGCCCACCCGCAATCGATGCGGGTGGGCGTTTTCATCAGTTGGCGACGATGTTGACCAGCTTGCCCGGTACCACGATGACCTTGCGGATGGTCAGGCCATCGATGAAGCGCAGGACATTCTCGTTGCTGCGGGCAGCGGCTTCGACTTCTTCGCGGCTGGCAGCGGCAGGCATCTCGACCTGGCCGCGCAGTTTACCGTTGACCTGAACCACCAAGGTAATGGAGTCCTGCACCAGCGCCTGTTCGTCGACGCTTGGCCAGGCGGCATCGATCACCGAGCCTGCGTGGCCCAGGTGCTGCCACAGCGCGTGAGAGATGTGCGGAGTGATCGGCGCCAGCAGCAGGGTGACGGCTTCCAGGCCTTCCTGCAGCAGGGCGCGGTCCTGTTCGGTGGCTTGCGGGGCCTTTTCCAGCACGTTCATCACGGTCATCACCTGGGCGATGGCGGTATTGAACTTGTGGAACTGGCCCACGTCGGTGCTGGCCTGCTTGATGGCAGCGTGAATGGCGCGACGGATGACCTTTTGCGCGTCGTCCAGGGCGGCAACATCCAGCTTGCCTGGCAGGCCCTGGCTGACGTGAGCCTGAGCCAGACGCCAGACACGGCGCAGGAAGCGGCTGGCACCTTCGACGCCGGAGTCGGACCATTCCAGGCTCATGTCGGGCGGCGAGGCGAACATCATGAACAGGCGGCAGGTGTCGGCGCCGTAGGCTTCGATCATGGACTGCGGGTCGACGCCGTTGTTTTTCGACTTCGACATTTTCTCGGTGCCACCGATTTCCACCGGCAAGCCGTCGGTCTTCAGGCGGGCGCCAATGATCTTGGCTTTGGCATCACGCTCGATTTCGACATCGGCCGGGTTGAACCAGTCCTTGCCGCCGTTGCTGGCAACGCGGTAGTAAGTCTCGGCGACCACCATGCCCTGGGTCAGCAGGTTCTTGAACGGCTCGTTCGAGGTGACCAGGCCTTCGTCACGCATCAGCTTGTGGAAGAAGCGCGCGTACAGCAGGTGCAGGATCGCGTGTTCGATACCGCCGATGTACTGATCTACCGGCAGCCAGTGGTTGGCGGCTTTGGGGTCGACCAGGCCTTTGTCGTAGTTTGGCGAGGCGTAGCGGGCGAAGTACCAGGACGACTCGACGAAGGTGTCCATGGTGTCGGTTTCGCGCTTGGCCGGAGTACCGCATTTCGGGCAGCTGCATTCGTAGAATTCAGGCATGCGCGCCAGTGGCGAACCGGCGCCGTCCGGCACCACGTTCTCCGGCAGGGTGACCGGCAGCTGGTCTTCCGGCACCGGGACGTCGCCGCAGGACGGGCAGTGGATGATCGGGATCGGGCAGCCCCAGTAGCGCTGGCGGCTGATACCCCAGTCGCGCAGGCGGAACTGCGTACGCGATTTGCCCAGTTCCTTGCGGATCAGGGCCGCTTCGATGGCGTCGAAGGCGCCAGCAAAGTCCAGGCCGTCGAACTCTGCGGAGTTGATCAGCTGGCCGTGCTCACCATAGGCGGCCTGCCACTCGCTGCCGACTTCATCGCCAGCGCTGGTGCGCACCACGGCCTTGACCGGCAGGTTGTACTTGTGGGCGAACTCGAAGTCGCGCTCGTCGTGGGCCGGCACGGCCATTACCGCGCCATCGCCGTAGTGCATCAGCACGTAGTTGGCGACCCATACTGGCAGCTTCTCGCCGGTGAGCGGGTGCTCGACCAGCAGGGAAGTGGCCATGCCTTTCTTCTCCTGGGTGGCCATGTCGGCTTCGGCAACGCTGCCGCTCTTGCACTCATCGATGAACGCCTGCAGCGCCGGGTTGCCCTGCGCAGCCTGGGTGGCCAGCGGGTGCTCGGCGGCGACGGCGACATAGGTGGCGCCCATCAGCGTGTCCGGACGGGTGGTGAAGACCTTGAGGGTGCCTTCGTGGCCGATGCTGGCCTTGTCGTACGGGAACTGGACTTCCATGCCGCGCGATTTGCCGATCCAGTTGCGCTGCATGGTCTTGACCTGCTCAGGCCAGCCCGGCAGCTCGTCGAGGCTCTCCAGCAGCTCGTCGGCGTAATCGGTGATGCGGAAGTAGTACATCGGGATTTCGCGCTTCTCGATCAGCGCGCCCGAACGCCAGCCACGGCCGTCGATGACTTGTTCGTTGGCCAGTACGGTCTGGTCCGCCGGGTCCCAGTTCACGGTACCGTTCTTGCGGTAGATGATGCCTTTTTCGAACAGGCGGGTGAACAGCCACTGCTCCCAACGGTAGTAGTCGGGTTTGCAGGTGGTGACTTCACGTGCCCAGTCGATGGCCAGGCCCAGGCTCTTGAGCTGGGTCTTCATGTAGTCGATGTTTTCGTACGTCCACTTGGCCGGGGCGACGTTGTTTTTCATCGCCGCGTTTTCCGCGGGCATGCCGAAAGCGTCCCAGCCCATCGGCTGCAGGACGTTCTTGCCCAGCATGCGCTGGTAGCGGGCAATCACGTCACCGATGGTGTAGTTGCGCACGTGGCCCATGTGTAGCTTGCCGCTCGGGTACGGGAACATCGATAGGCAATAGTAGGTGTCTTTGCCTGGCTGTTCGGTAACAGCGAACGATTGTTGCTCGTCCCAGAACTTCTGGGCGGCGGCTTCGATATCACGGGGCGTGTATTGTTCGTGCATGGCTACTTTTGGCTGAGAGAGAAGAGACCTTGTTCCAGGCAGCGGAACCTCGCTGCGTCCGGCACTCCGGTGTCGTTTAGAGTGAACGCCGTAGCATACAGCAGCGCCGCGCATCGTGGGAAACCTTCGTTGCGAATGCCCGCTGGTCGCGGCGCACGGCTGCTTTTTGCAACGACGCTAAGCTCAGGTGTGGGGGGAGATATTCTTACCTTCAATGAGGTGAACGGATGGGAGAGACGCAGCTACCCGCAATCAGACCGGAGCTTTACGAGCGCCTGATCGACCGGCTTGGCCTGGCACTGGAAACGGCCAGGACCGCGGTGCGATTGCGCGACGAGATGCCAGCTGAGCTTGAGTTGCGTGGCCTGAGCCACGCAGAGTTCGAAGTGATCAAGGCCTACCTGGAATCCCTTCCGGAGCGCCACAATGCCCCTGTCGGCAGTTACCCACAAGCGGAGCCGACATCGGCCAAGATCATCTGGCTCAAGGACAAGAAACGCCCCGCCAGTACGGCGAGATCCAGGACGCTGCCACATCGCTAGCCGTTCAGGACGCCAGGCGCAGGCTATCGCGCGCCGGTTCTTCAGAATCACACAACTCAAGATCGACGCCGGTACGCACTTGTTGACCGGCGTCGATCCTTCTAGGCTGCACGCCTGCCAAGGAGGTGTGGCCGATGCCGATCCGATTCTTCATCAAACAATGGCTGATGCCGCCGGGCGTGCTGTTCTTGCTGCTGCTTGCGGCATGGTGGCTGCGTACGCGGCGGCCCCGGTTGGCGGCGCTTTGCTTTAGCGTAGGGCTGGGTGGCCTGTGGTTGATGAGCCTGCCGCTGGTGGTGCAGGAAACCGCCCGTGTGCTGGAAAGTGAGCCGCCGCTGGCCGTGAGCGACTGGGCCGGCCTGGCGAGCCGGGCGGATGCCATTGTGGTGCTGGGCGCCGGGCGCGAGCGCGGGGACCCGGCCTGGGGTGGCGGTGACCAGCCCACGGCCACGGCACTGGAACGTATGCGCTTTGCCGCGCGACTGGCCAAAGCCTCGGGCCTGCCAGTGTTGACCAGTGGTGGGTTGCATTACGGCACGCCGCCCAGCGAGGCGAGGCTGATGGCGGAGCGCCTGCATGAAGATTTCGCTGTCGAGGTGAAATGGCGCGAAGAGGCCAGCCGCACGACCTGGGAAAATGCTCAGCTGACGGCCAAGGTGCTGCAGCCTTTGGGGTTTCGCCGGGTGGTGCTGGTGACCCAGGCCTGGCACATGCAGCGCTCACGCTGGAGTTTTGAACAGGCGGGGTTCGAGGTGGTGCCGGCGCCGGTGGGGTTCCTTGGGCGCGATCATGCGCGGCCGTTTGGCGGGCTGCTGCCAGAGAGCCGGGCGATGTGGCAGAGCGGGCAGTTGTTCAATGAAGTGGTGGGGTTGGTGGGGTATCGGGTGTTCTACTGATTCACCGGCTTACATAATCCCCTGTAGGACCGGGCTTGCCCGCGAAAGGGCCTGCCCTGCTGGCCAATCTCCACCCGCCGTTCACCGTTGCCGCGACTACCGTATTCGCGGGTAAACCCGCTCCTACAGTGGTCGCGTATCGCCAATCAGACGGTTTTTGCAATACGCCCTGCCAGCAACGCCCAGCCCAGCAGCAATGCACAGACAATCGCCAGCGGCCATGAGCGCCATTGCAGGTAAGGCGTCAGCTGCTGCATCGGCACCACCTCGCCATACAGCACGGCCTGCTGGAACTGCGGAATCTGCGTGGTAATGCGGCCAAACGGGTCGATCAGCGCGGTTACGCCGTTGTTGGTGGCACGGATCATCCAGCGGCCGGCTTCCAGCGCGCGCATCTGCGCCATCTGCAGGTGCTGCAAGGGGCCGATCGATTTGCCGAACCAGGTGTCGTTGCTGATGGTCAGCAGCAGGTCGCTACGCGCAGCCAGGCCGGCGGCGAACTCGGGGTAGACCACCTCGTAGCAGATGTAAGGGGCAATCTGGTAGCCCTTGGCCTGCAGCAGCGGCTGGTCTTCCGGACCGCGGGCGAAGTCGGACATGGGCAGGTTGAAGAACTCGATGGCCCCACGCAGCACGTCTTGCAGCGGCACATACTCGCCAAATGGCACCAGCTTCTGCTTGAGGTAGGTGCCGTCGCCTTCGCCAGTGACGGTGATGCCGTTGTAGTAGCGGCGCTGGTGGTGCACTTCTTCACGCACCGGCACGCCCGTGATCAGCGCCGAGTGGCGCTCGGCGGCGAAGCGGCCCATCACGTCGATGTAGCCCTGGGCCTGGTCCTTGAGCACCGGAACGGCGGTTTCTGGCCACACCAGCAGGTCCACCGGCCTGGAGCTGAAGCTCAGGTCACGGTATAGCGCCAGTTGCGCGTCGATGTGCGCAGGGTCCCATTTCAGGTCCTGCTCGACGTTGCCCTGGATCGCCGCCACTTTCAGCGGATCGCCTGCCGGAATGGTCCAGGCATGGCCCTTGAGCGCCAGGCCCAGCACCCAGGGGGCCAGCAACAGCACGCTGGCCACGGCCAGGAACGAGGGGCGGGTGCGCAGGCGGTGCAGGTTGCACAGCAGGGCGGCGGTGAGGGCGAGGGTGAAGGAAATCAGCCATACCCCGCCCAGCGGCGCAAGGCCGGCCAACGGGCCGTCCAGTTGGCTATAGCCGGCGTAGAGCCAGGGGAAACCGGTCAGGAACCAGCCGCGGAAGGCCTCTTGCAGTAGCCAGAGGGCGGCGAAGCACAGGGCGTCGGCCAGTGGTGCTTCGTTGCGCCGTAGCCAGCGCGCCCACAGCCAGGTGGGCAGGGCGAAGAACCAGGCCAGTGCGGCGAAGAACGCCAGCAACAACACGATTGCCAGCAGCGGCGAGGCGCCGCCGTAGGTGTTCATGCTGACGTAGATCCACCAGGTGCCGGCGCCATACAGGCCAAACCCAAACCACCAGCCACGCCACATGGCCTGGCGCGGGCTGAGCTCGCGCAGGCCAAGGTAGAGCACCGCGATGGACAGCACCGCCAACGGCCAGATGTCGAACGGCGCCAGGGCCAGGAGGGTGGAAGCACCGGCCGCCAGGGCCAGCAGGTTACCGGGCCAGCCGGGGCGGGTGATCCAACGCATGTTTGTCCTTAACGGGTGATCGGGGTCAGGCGCAGCAAGTGTATCCGCCGGCTGTCGGCGTTGAGAATACGGAACTTGTAAGACCCGATCTCAGTGGTTTCGTTGCGCTTGGGCAGGTGGCCAAAGGCGCTCATCACCAGGCCGCCGACCGTGTCGAACTCGTCATCGGAGAACTCGCTGTCGAAGAACTCGTTGAAGTTCTCGATCGGGGTAAGCGCTTTGACCAAAAAATCACCGCTGGGCAGTGGTTTGATGTAGCTGTCTTCCTCGACGTCGTGCTCGTCTTCGATATCGCCGACGATCTGCTCCAGCACGTCCTCGATGGTGACCAGGCCCGCCACACCGCCATATTCGTCGATGACGATGGCCATGTGATTGTGGTTGGCGCGGAATTCACGCAACAGCACGTTCAGGCGCTTGGACTCGGGCACGAAGGTGGCCGGGCGCAGCAGGTCCTTGATGTTGAAGCTGTCGCCGTTCTCCTTGAGGATCAGCGGCAGCAAGTCTTTGGCGAGCAGGATCCCGAGCACATCGTCATGGCTTTCGCCGATTACCGGGTAGCGCGAGTGCGCGGCGTCGATCACCGCCGGCAGGAACTCGCGAGGCGACTGGCCGGCCTTGATGCTGTTCATCTGCGAACGCGGCACCATGATGTCGCGAACTTGCAGGTCGGCGACCTGAATGGCGCCTTCGACGATGGTCAGCGCTTCGCTGTCCAGCAATTTGTTCTGATGGGCTTCGCGCAGCAGCTCAAGCAGCTCCTGGCGGTTTTTCGGCTCATGGGCAAAAGCCTGGGTCAGTTTACCCAGCCAGGACTTCTGCCCGTTGCTCGATCGATCTTCGCTCATGGCGGTTCTCGTGATCCTTCGTGTATCAGTGTGTGATTGTGTCGGTTTCATCATCGGCATACGGGTCGGGGTGACCCAGTTCTGCCAGCAATTCCCGTTCCAGGCTTTCCATTTCCTCGGCTTCCTCATCCTCGATGTGGTCATAGCCGAGCAAGTGCAGGCAACCGTGGATGACCAGGTGCGCCCAGTGCGCTTCCAGCGATTTGCCTTGTTCGGCCGCTTCGCGCTCGACCACCGCTACACAGATGACCAGGTCGCCCAGCAGCGGGATATCGAGCAGGTCATCGGGCACATCGGCCGGGAACGACAACACATTGGTCGCGTAGTCCTTGTGCCGGTAGGTGTGGTTCAGCTCGCGGCCTTCGGCTTCGTCGACCAGGCGAATGGTCATTTCCGAGTCGGCGCTGCGCTGGCGCAACGCCAATTCGCACCAGCGGCGCAAGGCGGCGTCTTCTGGAGTGGCAGCATCCGTGGCCCGTTGGATATCAAGTTCAAGCATCTTTGCCGGGCGCCTCGGGCTTGGGCTGGCGGGCTTCGAAGCGGTCGTAGGCTTCGACGATACGCTGAACCAGTGGGTGACGAACCACATCCTTGGGTTGGAAATGGGTAAAGCTGATCCCCGGAACGTCCTTCAGCACCTCGATGACGTGCGCCAGGCCCGACTTGGTGCCACGGGGCAGGTCGACCTGGGTTATGTCACCGGTGATCACCGCAGTAGAGCCGAAACCGATGCGGGTCAGGAACATCTTCATCTGCTCGAGCGTGGTGTTCTGGCTTTCGTCGAGGATGATGAAGCTGTTGTTCAGGGTGCGGCCACGCATGTAGGCCAGAGGGGCGATTTCGATCACCTGGCGTTCGATCAGCTTGGCCACGTGTTCGAAGCCGAGCATTTCGTACAGGGCGTCGTACAGCGGGCGCAGGTACGGGTCGATTTTCTGTGCCAGGTCGCCGGGCAGGAAACCGAGCTTCTCACCCGCCTCGACCGCCGGGCGCACCAGCAGGATGCGGCGCACCTGTTCGCGTTCCAGCGCGTCCACGGCGCAGGCTACGGCCAGGTAGGTCTTGCCGGTACCGGCCGGGCCGATGCCGAAATTGATGTCGTTGGCCAGGATTTCCTTGACGTAGCGCTGCTGGTTGAGCCCGCGCGGGCGGATGTTGCCTTTGCGCGTGCGCAGCGACACGCTGACCTCGTTGACGGCCGGGTTGTCGATGTTCTCGACAGCCGACTCCTGCAGGTACAGGTGCACGGTTTCCGGTGACAGGTCGGTGGCCTTGGTCTCGCGATAGAGACGGCGCAACAGCTGTTCGGCAGCGGAGGTGGTCCTGGGTTCGCCGATCAGCTCGAACTGATTGCCGCGGTTGCGGATCTCGATGGCCAGGCGCTGTTCGATCAGGCGCAGGTGCTCGTCGAACTGGCCGCACAAGTTGGCGAAACGGTGGGCCTCGAAAGGTTCGAGGATGAAACGATGGGGTTCTATGGGTGCGTTCAAGGTCGTTTTTAGCCGCTCGACGGCGATGGAGTTGAACTCAAGAATAACCCTTGAATGGCAGTGGCGAAAGCACTGAAACGATCAAGGGTTGGCTCAAGGTATATAGTGCCTGTTCTGGCCTCTTCGCGGGCATGCCCGCTCCCACAGGTACTGCACGGGTTTGAAGGTGGGTGCAATACCTGTGGGGCTTGCCCGCGAAGGGGGCGGTGCAGGTATGATCCCCGTCTTTTCTTACGCATGTGTTATCTGGCCAAACATGAGCAAACGCGAACCCGCCATCTATAAAGTGATCTTCCTGAACCAGGGTCAGGTCTTCGAGATGTACGCCAAGCAGATCTACCAGAGTGACCTGTGGGGCTTTCTGGAAATCGAGGAGTTCGTGTTCGGCGAGCGCTCGCAACTGGTCGTGGACCCGAGTGAGGAGAAGCTCAAGAGCCAGTTCGACGGAGTGGTCCGCAGCTTCGTGCCGATGCACTCGATTGTGCGCATCGATGAGGTGGAGCGCCTGGGCACGGCGAAGATCAGCGAGGCCAAGGGCGGCGGCAATGTGATGCCGTTCCCGATGCCAATGCCGGAAAAGTGACCTTCAGGGAAGCGGCGAGAACGGCGTGCGCCCTTCGGCGTTCTGCAGTTCGAGCAGGTACTTGCGGAAAATCTGGCCGAGCACCTGGGTGGCATGCTCCAGTTCGTCGCGGGGCATTTGCTCGGTCACTTCGTCGGCCATGTCCAGCGCATCTTCGGCGCCATTGACCGCAGCCATTTTCAGCAGGATGTAGGCCTGCACGTTGTTGGCCTTGACCCCTTCGCCATGGAAGAACATGGCACCCAGACGGTATTGGGCGTCGGCTTGGCCCTGCAGCGATGCCTTCTGGAACCAGTCCAGGGCTTTGCCCAGGTTTTTTGGCGTTTGCGTGTAGTAATACTCGCCCAGTTCGAATTGCGCCTGGGCATCCCCCGCAGTCGCCGTCTGCTCGCAGGCCTTGAGGGCGTTTGCCAGGTCTTCAGGCTGAACGTTCAAGGTGCAGCGGCCCGTCGCCGGAATCAGCAACGAGTTACCGCCCTCCGCCAGGGCCAGCAGGGGCTGAAGAAGCAACAGGCAGCCCAGGGTCAGGGCGCGGCCGGTGCGGTTCATGGGGATCGACTTACCTCTGCAAAGCTGCGGCCAATGTCTCTGGTGGCACATTATGGGATAAGCAGCGCCAACCTTACAAAGTTTTACTCGAATTTCTGCTTGGTTGGGGAAGTCAGCTGATTGTGTGTGCGTAATTATTGCCTGTGCCGGCCTCTTCGCGGGTGAACCCGCTCCTACAAGGGGGTGTCGCTTTCATGAGTGTAGGAGTGGGTTGGCTCACGAAGAGGCCGGTACAGGCTGGCCATCACTTCAGGGCAGCAAAGGCTTTCTCAGCCGCATCCAGGGTGATCTGCAGCTCCTTGTCGCCATGGGCGATGGAGGTGAAGCCCGCTTCGAATGCGCTCGGTGCCAGGTACACGCCACCGTCGAGCATCAGGTGGAAGAAGCGCTTGAAGCGCTCGGCATCGCTGGCCATCACGTCTTCGAAGGTGACGATATCGTCGGCGCCGCTGAAGTACAGGCCGAACATGGCACCGGCCTGGGTGGTGACGAATGGCACGCCAGCGGCATCGGCGCGTTGCTGCAAGCCGTCAAGCATGCGGCTGGTGTAGTCGGTCAGCTCGGCGTGGAAGCCTGGGCGGCTGATCAGCTTGAGGGTGGTCAGGCCGGCGGCCATGGCCAGCGGGTTGCCCGACAGGGTGCCGGCCTGGTAGACCGGGCCGAGCGGGGCGATGCAGCCCATGATTTCACGCTTGCCGCCGAAGCAGCCGACCGGCATGCCGCCACCGACGATCTTGCCGAAGGTCGACAGGTCCGGCTTGATGCCGTAATGGCCCTGGGCGCCGCCGAGCGAGACGCGGAAACCGGTCATCACTTCGTCGAAGATCAGCACCACGCCATGCTTGTCGCATTGCTCGCGCAGGCCTTCGAGGAAACCCGGTGCCGGTGGTACGCAGTTCATGTTGCCGGCCACTGGCTCCACGATGATGCAGGCCACGGTCTGGCCAACTTCGGCCAGGGTCTTCTCGACGGCGGCGATGTCGTTGAACGGCAGGGTCAGGGTGTGCTTGGCGAAGTCCGCTGGCACGCCTGCCGAGCTTGGCACGCCTTGGGTCAGCAAGCCCGAGCCGGCTTTTACCAGCAGGCTGTCGGAGTGGCCGTGGTAGCAGCCTTCGAACTTGATGATGGCGTCACGGCCAGTGTAGCCACGGGCCAGACGGATGGCGCTCATGGTGGCTTCAGTGCCCGAGCTGACCATGCGCACCATTTCCATCGACGGTACGATCGAGCAGACCAGGTCGGCCATCTCGGTTTCCATGGCGGTCGGCGCGCCGTAGGACAGGCCGTGCTCCAGCTGCCTGCGTACCGAGTCCAGCACGTCCGGGTGGCCGTGGCCGAGGATCATCGGGCCCCAGGAGCCGACGTAGTCGACGTAGCGTTTGTCGTCCTCGTCAACGACATAGGCGCCTTCGGCATGCTTGAAGAACAGCGGCGTGCCGCCAACGCTCTTGAAAGCGCGGACTGGCGAGTTGACGCCGCCAGGGATGTGCTTCTGGGCTTGGGCGAACAGGGCTTCGGAACGGGACATGGAAGTATCTCTCGAATCAGGATGCGAACAAGGCGTTGAAGGCGCGGGCGCGGCGGGTGACTTCCTGCGCGCTGTCGGCACCGAACAAGCCGTGGATCACCGCCAGCAGGTCGGCGCCGTGGGCGACCAACGGGGCGGCGTTGTCGAGGGTGATGCCGCCGATCACGGCGATCGGCAGTTTCACCTGGGCGCGGGCCTGCTCGAGCAGGCCGACGTTGGCAGCGGGCGCGCCCGGCTTGGTGACAGAATTGAAGAAGCGGCCAAAGGCCACGTAGCTGGCGCCTTCGCTGGCAGCCTGGGCGGCCAGTTCGAGGCTGGCGTGGCAGGTGGAGCCAATGATTGCCTGACGGCCGAGCAGTGCGCGGGCCGGGGTCAGCGGGCCGTCGGTCTGGCCCAGGTGCACGCCGACACCCAGGCGGGCGGCCAGTTCGGCGTCGTCGTTGATCAGCAACTGGGTGCCGTAACGCTCGCAGAGCTTCATCAGCCCTTCGGCTTCACGCAGGCGGCGCGCAGCATCGTCGCTCTTGTCGCGGTACTGCAGCAGACACACGCCGCCTTCCAGGGCCGCCTCGACATGGGACAGGAAACGGCCGGCGAGCAGCTGGCTGTCGGTGATGGCGTACAGACCGCGTAGCTTCATTGAAAGCCTCGTATCAGGAACAGAAGTCCAGGGGCAGGCGGCGCGGCACGTATTGGCCCTTGCCCAGTTGCTCGGCGTCACGCAGGGTGCGCCAGGTGTAGTCCAGGGCGGTGCGCACGGCGCTTTCCAGCTGCTCGCCGAGCGCCAGGCGGCCGGCCAGTGCACTGGCCAGGGTGCAGCCCGAGCCATGGTAGCTGCCCGGCAGGCGCTGGCAAGTCCAGGTGAAGTGCTGGCCTTCCTGGGTGTACAGGCGGTTGTGAATTTCGTCTTCGTCACCGTGACCGCCGGTAATCAGCAGGTGTCTACAGAACGGCAACAGTTTCTCGGCACATTCGTCAGCGGTGCCCTCGGGCAGTTCGGCGAGGATGCGTGCTTCGGGCAGGTTCGGCGTGGCGATGGTCGCCAGCGGCAGCAACCGTTCACGCAGGGCGTAGCCCACTTCGTCCTTGCCCAGGCGGCCACCGCCACCGGCACGCAGCACCGGGTCGCAGACCAGCGGCAGGTGAGGGTGGGCGGCCAGCAGTTCGGCGACGGTGTCGACCATCTCGATCGAGCCGAGCATGCCCAACTTGACGGCGGCCACCGTGGAGTCGGCCAACACGGCATTGGCCTGGGCCAGCACCCACTCGCGGTCGAGCACGCGGAAGTCGGAAACGTTGACGGTATCCTGTACGGTCAGGGCGGTCACTGCAGGTGCAGCGTGGCAGCCTTGGGCGATCAGGGCTTCGATATCTGCCTGCAAGCCGGCGCCGCCACTGGGGTCGTGGCCGGAGAGACAGAGGACAACGGGGCGGGAGCTGTAGGTATTCATGGTCGGCGAGCTTACCACCAAACCTGTTTGGGCGGATCGTCCGACAAACGAGTTTTACTGATCGATCGGTCAGGTTGCTGATTGGTTTTCTATTGAAAGCATTGATTTAGAGCCTTTTCTTTGTGTTTTTATGTGGCCGATTGCCAGGTTGTGAGGCTATGCTAGAGTGCTCGGATAACTCGACAAACGGGTTCTGCAGGATCACGTCGTCTCAAACGGATGGGAGGCTACCGCGACGCGACCGGACAGGCCATGCTGGGGCTGTATGCGCTATTTGCTGATTGTGCTTCTGGGTTTGCTGCCCGTGCTGGCCGGAGCGGTCGATTTCGACGACGCTACCCGGCATCTTCCACTGGGCAAGGCCATGCAGGTTTATGAAGACCCCGATGGCAATGCCAGCATCGCTCAGGTCAGTGCCCCCGGTTTCGCCAAACACTTTCAGCCCCACCATGAGGATGTGCTGAACGCCGGTTACTCAACCTCGGTGTTCTGGCTCAAGGTCGAACTGCGCCCCACTGCCGCGCCCAGCGCTGCGCCGCGGTCATGGCTGCTGGAGTTGGCCTACCCGCCGCTGGATCACCTCGAACTGTATCTGCCTGACAGCAGCGGCTTGTACCGCCTGGCGCAGCGCACCGGCGATGCCTTGCCCTACGACAGCCGGCAGATCCGGCAGAACAACTACTTGTTCGAACTGCAACTGCCGCCAGGCAAGGTGACCACCGCGTACCTGCGGCTGCACAGCCAGGGTTCGGTGCAAGCGCCGCTGGCGTTATGGTCCCCTGAAGCCTACCTGGAAGAGCAGCCCACGCGCCTGTATGTGCTGGGGATGATCTACGGCGTTTTACTGGTGATGCTGGTGTACAACCTGTTCATCTACCTCAGCGTGCGTGACGTCAGCTACCTCTATTACATCCTTTACATCGCTTCGTTTGGCCTTTACCAAGTCTCGGTGAACGGCGCCGGTGTAGCCTATTTCTGGCCAGACAGCCCTTGGTGGGCGAATGCCTCCACGCCTTTGTTCATTGGTGCAGCCGGCCTGTTCGGTTGCCAGTTCGCCCGGCACTTCCTGCAATTGGGCAGCCTCAACCGTGGCTTCGATCGCCTGTTGCAACTGCTGATGCTGGGGGGGGCGCTGGTCATGGTACTGGCGGTGAGCATGCCGTACGGCATTGCGCTGCGCATGGCCACGCTGCTGGCGCTGCTGTTCACCATAAGCGTCTTCAGCGCCGGCCTGTATGCCTGGTGGCGCGGCTTGCGAGTGGCGCGCTGGTTCATCATCGCCTGGACGGCGTTCCTGCTTGGCGGACTGGTCAACACCTTGATGGTACTGGGCTACCTGCCGAACGTGTTCATCACCATGTATGCCAGCCAGCTGGGTTCGGCCTTGGAAGTGGCCTTGCTGTCGCTGGCACTGGCCGACCGCATCAACAGCCTGCGCGAGCAGCAGGCACAGACCTTGCGCGACACTGGGCGTACGCTGGAGCAACTGAACCTGCAGCTGGCCAGGAGCAATCGCCTGAAGGACGAGTTCCTGGCCAGCGTGACTCATGAACTGCGCACCCCGATGAATGGGGTGATTGGCTCGCTCGAGCTGATGCACACCTTGCCGATGGGGGCTGAAATGGCTCAGTACCATCACACGGCAGTGGGGTCTGCCCAAGGCATGATGGATATGGTCGATGCCATTCTTACCCTGTCCGAATTGCAGGCCGGCCGCCTGCGGGCGCAGCCGGCACCGTTCAGCCTGCGTGCCCTGTTGCAGGGTTTGCGCGCCAGTTATGCCGGGCAGGCGCTGGGCAAAGGCCTGTACCTGAGCCTGGACATTCCGGCCGACCTGCCGGACGGGTTGCTCGGTGACGGGCAGAAACTGGCGCACTGCCTGGGTTGCCTGGTGGACAACGGTTTGAAGTTCACCCATCAGGGCGGTGTGATGATCCAGGTGCGTGGCCGACGGGTGGGGCCGGATGATCTGGCGTTGACCTTTACCGTCAGCGACAGCGGTATCGGTTTCGATGATCTGGAGCAGTCGACCCTGTACCAGCGGTTCTTCCAGGTCGATGGTTCGATGACCCGGCGGTATGGCGGTTTGGGGATTGGGTTGTCGATTTGCCGGCAGATGGGGGAGTTGCTGGGGGCCAGATTGGCGCATGAATCGACGCGCGGGCTGGGTAGCCGCTTCGAGTTGAGTTTGAACATGGCGATTTCGCAGGCGCAGATGAGCCCGCACATGCTGCAGGCGCGGCGCTCGCTGTAGGAGCGGGTTCACCCGCGAAAGGGCCGGGTCTGCTGGCCAATATGCACCCACCGTTCACCGTTGCCGCCACCACCGTATTCGCGGGTAAACCCGCTCCTACACAGCACAGGTCGTTGTAGGAGCGGGTTCACCCGCGAAAGGGCCGGGTCTGCTGGCCGATATCCACCCGCCGTTCACCGTTGCCGCCACCTACGCGCGCGCGCACGCCAGCAACCACACGTTTAGTCATTAATACCCCTTGGACTACCCCGCAAGCAGTGCTTCACTGGGTCTCTCAAGCCTACCCGGATCCAGGAGCCCCCCGATGAGCCTGCACCAGTACGCTGAAACCCACGAAGTCACCAACCAGCCGCCGCCGCTCGACGGTGCCAACCTGTACCGCCTCGACCTGCCCTTGCAAGAATGGTCAAGGCGTTTTGGCGCGGGCTGGGCC
This sequence comes from Pseudomonas sp. 10(2024), assembly GCF_045164175.1. NCBI lineage: Bacteria > Pseudomonadati > Pseudomonadota > Gammaproteobacteria > Pseudomonadales > Pseudomonadaceae > Pseudomonas > Pseudomonas sp. 10(2024). The sequence continues at coordinate 5,181,833 of NZ_CP174006.1, read as the reverse complement.
GAGTCGCGGATCGACGCCTATGGTGCCCTGGCCGGCGGCCCGCTGATGCAGGCAGGCTTCCTGGCCAACGCGCACAAACCCGAGTTCAGCAGCCACGACCGCTATGGCCATCGCATCGATCTGGTCGAGTTCCACCCGGCCTACCATGAGTTGATGCGTACCGCCGTCGAACATGGCCTACCTTCTTTACCATGGGCCGAGCCCCGTGCTGGCGCCCATGTTGCACGGGCGTCGATGACCTACCTGCACAGCCAGGCCGAGGCCGGCACCGGCTGCCCGCTGACCATGACGTTTGCCGCCGTGCCGGCATTGCGCCTGCAGCCTGAGCTGGCTGAATACTGGCTGCCGAAAATCCTTGCCTGCGAATATGACCCGCGCAACGTTGGCGACCGGCACAAGGCCGGGGTCACCCTGGGCATGGCGATGACCGAAAAGCAGGGCGGCACCGATGTGCGCGCCAACACTACCCGGGCCTATCCGGTCGGTGCGCCGGGCCCGGGGCAGGCTTATGAGCTGGTTGGCCACAAGTGGTTCTGCTCGGCGCCGATGTGCGACGCTTTCCTGACCTTGGCGCAAACCGAAAAAGGCCTGAGCTGCTTCCTGCTGCCGCGCCACCGCCCCGATGACAACCGCAACCAGTTCTATATCCAGCGCCTGAAGAACAAGCTGGGCAACAGCTCCAACGCCTCCAGCGAGGTGGAGTTCCGCGGTGCGCTGGCGTGGATGATCGGCGAAGAGGGACGCGGCGTGCCGACCATCATCGAGATGGTCGCCATGACCCGGTTTGACTGCATGGTCGGCTCCAGCGCGCTGATGCGCCAGGCGTTGACGCAGGCGGCCCACCATTGCGCGCATCGCAAGGTCGGCGGGCGGGTGCTGAACGAGCAGCCATTGATGCAGAACGTGCTGGCCGACCTGGCCCTGGAAAGCGAGGCTGCGCTCGCCCTGAGCTTGCGCATGGGCCAGGCGCTGGAGCAACTGGACGACCCGCAACAGGCGCATTTTGCCCGGCTGGTCACGGCGGTGGGCAAGTACTGGATCTGCAAACGTGCGCCGGCCATGATCAACGAGGCCGCCGAATGCCTGGGTGGCGCGGGTTATGTGGAAGACAGCATTCTGCCACGGCTGTACCGCGAGGCACCGGTCAACTCGACCTGGGAGGGCTCGGGCAACGTGCAGTGCCTGGATGTGCTGCGGGCCTTGTCCAAGGAGCCGGGCGTACTCGATGCACTGTTTGTCGAGCTGGGTGACGGGCATGGCGACCCTCGCCTGGCGGCGCATATCGGCAACCTCAAGGGGGCGTTTGCCGACACCGGCGACATGCAGTACCGCGCGCGGCAACTGACCGAGGATATTGCCCTGGCGTTGCAGGCCAAGCTGCTGCTGGAGGCGGGGAATACGGAGGTCAGTGATGCGTTTATCGGCAGCCGCTTGGCCGGTGGTGGCCGGGTGTACGGGGCGCTGCCGCGAGGTGTGGATGTGATGGCATTGGTCACAAGGGCTACGCCTGCCTGGCCCCTGTAGCAGCGGGCTTGCCCGCGAATGAACCCAACACCGATCAATGGGGGTGTATTTAACCAAGAAGGCAGGCAAGATGGATCACATGCATGTCCAGACAGGAAGCACAGTGTGAGCCACGCTTTTGTAGTCGTTGATACCCCCGAACAGGCCGTCGACCGTCTGGCGGCCTTGCATGAACAGGCCACAGGTGCCCTGAGTCAGGCCCTGAAGCGTTACCTGAAGGACCGTACCGAGCCCGATACCGATGAGCGCGACCTGTTCCGCTACCCGGCGCTGCGCCTGACCTACTACAGCCATGGCGAAGTTGCCGCCACCACCCGCGCCTATGCCAAGGTCCAGGTTGCCGGCACCTACAGCGTCACCGTCACCCAGCCCGCTGCGTTCCGTGGCTACCTGCTGGAGCAACTGCGCCCGCTGATGCATGACTACACCGTCACGGTAGAAGTCGGTGTCAGCGAGCAGAACATCCCTTACCCCTATGTGGTCGACCAGGGCGACGAGCTGGCCGGTAGCGGCATTACCGCTGCGCAGCTGGCGCGAGTGTTCCCCAGCACCGACCTGTCGGCGGCCACCGACAACATCGCTGATGGCCTGTACGACTGGGACCGTGCTGAAATCATGCCACTGGCGTTGTTCGATGCCGCGCGCGTCGACTTCTCGCTACGCCGCCTGGTGCACTACACTGGCAGCGACTGGCGCCATGTACAGCCGTGGATCCTGCTGACCAACTACCACCGCTATGTCGACCAGTTCATCAGCCATGGCCTGGAACAACTGCGTGACGACCCGCGCTTCGTGCGTATGGTGCTGCCGGGTAACGTTGTGATCGAAAAGGGCATGGATCATGGCGAAACCCAGGCCCTGGTGGCGAGCGTGGTCTGGCACCGCTACCAGATGCCGGCCTACCACCTGATCGCCGCCGACGGCGATGGCGTTACCTTGGTCAACATTGGTGTGGGCCCGTCCAACGCCAAGAACATCACCGACCACCTGGCCGTGCTGCGCCCGCATTGCTGGCTGATGATCGGCCACTGCGGCGGCCTGCGGCAGTCGCAGACCATCGGCGACTACGTGCTGGCACACGCCTATATGCGCCGTGACGGCATTCTCGACCGGGTCGTGCCGCCGAATATCCCGATCCCGGCCCTGGCCGAAGTGCAGATGGCCTTGCAGGAGGCCGCCGCGCAGGTCACTGGCGAGCGTGGCGAGCAGTTGAAAAAGCGCCTGCGCACCGGCACCGTGCTGACCTACGACGACCGCAACTGGGAGCTGCGCTGGGCTCAGGAACGCCCGCTGATCAACCTGTCGCGTGCCGTGGCGGTGGACATGGAAAGCGGCACCATTGCTGCCCAGGGCTACCGTTTGCGCGTGCCTTACGGCACCTTGCTGTGCGTGTCCGACAAGCCGCTGCACAGCGAGATCAAACTGCCAGGTTCGGCCAACGCCTTCTATAACCGGGCGGTCAGCCAGCACCTGAAGATCGGCATTGCCGCCCTCGACCTGCTGCGCACCGAGCTGAACTCGCTGCACTCGCGTAAACTGCGCAGCTTCGATGAGCCGCCGTTCCGCTGAGGATTCATGTCACTGCCACCCCGTAACAAGCCGCGCCGCCCTCAGGCGCGGCCTGCCGCCGGCCCGCGTCGCCAGGCCAAGGCGCCACCCGCCGAGCCGCGCCTGATCCTGTTCAACAAACCGTTCGACGTGCTGACCCAGTTCAGCGACGGTGAAGGGCGCGCGACGCTCAAGGACTTCATCGACATTCCGGGCGTATACCCGGCCGGGCGGCTGGACCGCGACAGCGAAGGCTTGCTGTTGCTGACCAACGATGGCGGGTTGCAGGCGCGGATTGCCGATCCGAAGCACAAGCTGGCCAAGACTTACTGGGTGCAGGTGGAGGGTGAACCGAGTGACGAGCAGTTGCAGCGCTTGCGTGATGGCGTGGAGCTGAACGATGGGCCGACCTTGCCGGCTGAGGCGCGGCGCCTGGAAGAACCCGAACTGTGGCCGCGTAACCCGCCGGTACGGTTTCGCAAGAGCGTGCCGACCAGCTGGCTGGAGCTGGTGATTCGCGAAGGGCGTAACCGCCAGGTGCGGCGGATGACGGCAGCAGTGGGGTTGCCGACCTTGCGCCTGGTGCGCGTGCGGATTGGTGACTGGGCGCTGGATGGGCTGGAGCAGGGTTGCTGGCGGGAGGTCCCTGCCAGGCTTTAGTTCAGGTCAGGGCCTGTTCGCGGGCCCGCCCGCTCCCACAGGGACGGTGCAGTACTTGAAGGCAGCGCCCAACTTGTGGGAGATTCTATGGTTTTCAGCAAGCCAATTTTCGGCTTTTGGTGACGTATTCGCCCTGATCTCGCATCAGGGCGAATGCGACGCGAGCGAGCTTGCGAGCCAAGATCACTAATGCCTGAGTCGTTGCTTTACCGTTGCTCCGATACTGCTCATACACGTCTTTCCAGGTAGCTGACCTACTGGCCGACATCGCTGCGTTATGCAACAAACGACGGATCTCCGAACAGCCTCGCTTTGTAAGGCGGCGGCGTCCATTCTTTTGCCCGGAGTCATTCACTCGCAGATCCATCCCCAAGAAGGCGATGTAAGCGTCACTGCTTTTGAATTCGCCTCTGATAAATGCCATTACCAGTGCTGACGCTGTGAGAAAACCAATACCTTCCACGGCTTGGCAGCGAATAACCTGTTCAAGCAGCCCTGCCTCTCGCAATACTTCTTTGATCTTCTTTTGTATCAGCAAGTCCAGCCGTTCTATCGACTTGACGAAGGTTTCGAAGGCCGCTTTCAACAGGCCCTCGTTAGCCCAGCTCTGCGTCATTGCAGTACGTGCCGATACCAGCGCAGCCCTGCGCCGCAGAAGGCTCTGCAGCTTGCCGTAGACGGCGGGAGGCGGGGTCCAAGGGCGAAGATCCTCACCCTCGTTTTTCAGAAAACGGGACAGTAACCGCGCATCGGACGGGTCAGTTTTGACTCGGCCGCCAACACTCTTGCGATAGTTACTCAGTTGAAATCCATCAATGACATAAACATCGAAGCCCATGCCATGGGCTAGCTCGACCAGATCCAAGTGATAGATGTTGGTCGCTTCAACGGCGATAGCCGTGTTCAGTGGCTGCTGCCTGAGCCACTTATTGATTTCAGATTTAGAGTTTTTCAGCTTGATGATCTCATCACGCTCCTCGTGATGGATCACCAATTCAGCTTTTGCAACGTCCGCTCCGATGATCGACTTCACTACCTGCATTGCCATCGGCGGCTCTCCACGTTATGGTTTTTCGGCTTGAGGGGCTTTCACCAAGAGGCGCTGGCTTGCTTCTATCGTCGCTTGCAAACGATGCATTCTTTATCGGCGCTTTGGTGGAAGGGGTGGGGCGATGTCTCCCACGGTCTGTACTGCTCGTAACAGTCAGAATCGGGCATTTAGTCCCACCACCCCTTCAAGTCTAACCATACAAGCGGGCGTGCCCGCGAATGGCCCTGAAATGTTTTATACGCCTTCCAGAAACCCCACCACCACGCTTTTGATGATGAAGGCCAGCACCCCCAGGCCCAGCACGAAGAACAGGATCAGCGTCCCGAACTTGCCCGCCTTGGACTTTTTTGCCAGGTCCCAGACGATGAAGCCCATGAAACCGATCAACACGGTGACCAGAATGATCATCATCCATTCTTCGAATACGGCGGGATCCATCGGTGTTCTCCAGGCGGGTTGAGCGTCCGATTATACGTCGGCTGGGTAAGCAATTAACGTAGGTGGGTCAATGGCAGCTCGGTGCTGGCCAACACCTGGTTGAGCACGAAGCTCGAACGCACGCTGGTGACGCCTTCGATACGCGTCAGGCTGCCTAGAAGCAGTTTCTGGTAGTGGTCCATGTCCGGCACCACCACTTTCAACTGATAGTCCGCATCCATGCCGGTGACCAGGCTGCATTCGAGCACCTGTGGCAGGTTGCGGATGGCGGCCTCGAATGTTTCAAAGCGTTCCGGGGTGTGGCGGTCCATGCCTATCAATACATAGGCGGTCAGGCTCAGGCCCAGCTTCTTGCGGTCGAGCAGGGCCACCTGGCGGGAGATGTAGCCGTCGTCCTCCAGTTGCTTGACCCGACGCGAGCATGGCGATGGCGACAGGCCGATGCGTTCGGCCAGTTCCTGGTTGGAAATGCGCGCATCGCGCTGCAATTCGGCGAGGATGCTCAGGTCGTAGCGGTCAAGTTTGCTCATGGCATTTGCCTTTTCTGTTCGGATTGCTGCGAATTATCAATCCAGGGTGAAAAATTGCGCAAGTGCTATTTATCTGAGCAATCTTCGCAATCCTCTGTCGCAACCCGTCCGGTATCTTTATCACCAGAATCACTGCCCGGACATCAGTCCACGGCGACGCGCCCTAGGCGGGCGGTCGCGGCCAGCCATCCAACAGGATCTGCAGGCCCCCGGGCTACACACCCTCCAGAAGACGGTGTGAGGTGAGCCGGCGCCACAAGTGCCGAGCACGGACGACAATTCCTGAAGGGAGGCCCTGTGGCCTCCCTTTTTTCATATCGGGAATTTTAATTGGCCTGTGGGGTGGGCACGGTAGACTGGCGTTGGTTGCAGTTTTTTCTACCGAGAGGAACACCATGACGTCGCGCATCTGGCAGTTGGCAGGTGTTGGTTTACTGGGTTTGAGCATCAGCCTTGGGGCCTTGGCTGAAGGGCCCGGCGAGGGGCACGGTGAACGTGGCCAGCAGGTGCAAGGTGAGGGTGGACCGGGGCGCTCGCTCAACTCGCGCGACGAAGTGCGCCAGACCCAACCGCCGCGCCAGGGGTATTACCAGGACATCCCCCGCCGCCACGGTGAAGATCACCACTGGCAAACCGGTGGCCCGGGGCAACGGCCCGGTGGCGACTGGCAGGGGCGCCCGGATGGCCATGGCAATGGCTGGGGGCCTGGGCCGCAGTATCGCCCAGGGCACACGGTGGATCATTTTCCTGAGCGCTACTGGAAAGTACCCTACCGGGGCGCTGACTATTTCTACTCCGGGGGTTACTGGTACCGCCCGCACGGGGGCAGTTACATCGTGGTGACCCCGCCGTACGGCGTGCGGGTCAGTTATCTGCCGCCTTATGCGCGGGAAGTGTGGTTGGGTGGTGCGCTGTTCTTTCTGGTGGCCGATACCTATTACCAGTACCTGGCAGACAGCCAGGAATATGTGGTGGTCAACCCGCCGGTCGGCGTGCCGTCGCCCGTGCCGGTGGCCCCGGCAAATGGCGGGTATGACGTGGTGGCCTATCCGATGTATGGCCAGGGTCAGGAACAGCAGGAGCAGGACCGCTACCAGTGCCATCGCTGGGCGGTGAGCCAATCGGGCTTCGACCCGGCGACGGCGACGTACGCACCGGCGGCCACTGTGCTCAGCCACTACCAGCGGGCGCTGGGGGCCTGTTTCAGTGGTCGGGGTTACAGCATCAACTGAACCCTGCACGGAACCCCTGTAGGAGCGGGTTTACCCGCGAATACGGTAGCGGCGGCAACGGTGATCGGCGGGTGGAAATTGGCTAGCAGCCCCGGCCCTTTCGCGGGTGAACCCGCTCCTACAAGGGGTGGGGCATGGGGTGGTTACCTCATACCGGGTCGGCGTGCACCATCACGTCTGCCTGTGGGTAACGCTGGCGGATCACCCGCGAGGCTTCCACGCACAAGCTATGCGCCTCATGCAGCGGCAGTTGCCCCGGCAGTTCCAGGTGCAGTTGCACAAACCACTGGTTGCCCGACACGCGCGTGCGCAGGTCATGCACGCCTTTCACGCCTGCAACGGCCAGCACCAGCGCGGTCATGTCCTCGCCAACATCGCCGGGTAAGGCCTTGTCCATCAGGATCGCCGTACTTTCGCGGGCAATCTGCAACGCACTCCAGAGGATGTAAAAGGCGATGCCCAGGCCGAACAGCGCATCCAGCTGCGGCCAGCCAAAACGCGTCAGCAACAGGGCCAGCAGAATGCTGCCGTTGAGCAACAAGTCAGAACGGTAGTGCAGGGAATCTGCCCGTACCGCAGTGGAGCCGGTGAGCCGGATGACCTTGTACTGCAGCGCCAGCAGGGCGACCGTCAGCACCAGCGACAGCAGCATCACCGCGATACCGATGGAGGTATCACCCAGCGGTTGCGGGGTGTACAGGCGCTCGACCGCCTGCACACCGATCAGCACCGCACTGCCACCGATGAACAGCGCCTGAGCCATACCGGCCAAGGCCTCGGCCTTGCCATGGCCGAACCGGTGATCGTCGTCGGCCGGGCGCAGGGCGTAGTGCACCGCCAGCAGGTTGAGGAACGAGGCCACGGCGTCCAGTGCCGAGTCGGTCAGCCCGGCCAGCAGGCTCACCGACCCGCTCAGCCACCAGGCCAGCGCCTTGCTCAGCACCAGGATGCCGGCCACTGCGAGTGATGCGCGCGTGGCCAGGCGGAGCAGGCGCTGGTGTTCAGCCGGGGTAGTGATCATCCGTGGTCAGTGTCCTTGTGGCTCAGGCTGCCGGGACCAGGCCCAGGCTGGCCAGTTGTTCGATGCTGCCGCGGTGCTGGATCAGCCGTGGGTCGTTAAGTGGCAGGCGCTGGCCCAGTTCGCTTTCCAGAATGGCCTGCAGCTTCAGGTTGTCGACCTTGCCATCTGGGCTGACGGCTTCTTGCAGCTTGGCGGGGTCGACCTGGGCGGTGTGGCCACCTGGGTAGTAAATGGCGCCGGTGGCAAAGTCGATGCCGAAGGCAATGAGCCCCGGGATCACGTAGAACAGGATACCGATGGCATCCATTGCAGCAACCACAGGGTCGATCTTGCCGCCGATCTGGCCGCGCCGGTCCGGGTAAAAAATGGTGCCGCAGGCCGTCAGTTGAGTCAGCAGGGTGGCAATGAGGGCGCCACCGATGACGCGGGTCGAGATGCGCATGTAAATCTCCGAGAAGGTGTTCAGCAGGACAAGCGAAGCGCCTGCACCTGATGTTAAGACCATGATAGAGCAGGCTGGGTTCGCCGTTATACTCGCGACACTGTTCGAGGACCACCATGATTTCATTACCCATTGATGCTGCCTTGCCCGCCCTGCGCCAGGCTCTGGATAACCGTCACGAAGTGGTGCTTGAAGCGCCGCCCGGCGCTGGCAAGACCACCCGCGTACCACTGGCGCTGCTGCACGAACCGTGGCTGGCCGGGCAGACCATCCTCATGCTCGAGCCTCGGCGCCTGGCTGCGCGGGCTGCGGCCGAGCGGCTGGCCAGTGAGCTGGGCGAGCAGGTTGGGGAAACCGTGGGTTACCGCATCCGCCTGGACAGCAAGGTCGGGCCGAAAACCCGTATCGAAGTGGTGACCGAAGGCATCCTCACACGCCGCCTGCAAGCCGACCCGGCGCTGGAAGGTGTGGGCCTGCTGATCTTCGACGAATTTCACGAGCGCAGTCTGGATGCCGATCTCGCACTTGCGCTGAGCCTTAACGGCCGCGAGTTGCTGCGTGACGACCCGCCACTGAAGATTCTGCTGATGTCCGCGACCCTGGAAGGCGAGCGCCTGTCGCGGTTGCTGGACGATGCCCCGGTGGTCAGCAGCGAAGGCCGCATGCATCCGGTGGATATCCGCTGGGGGCGGCCGTTTCAGCCAGGCGAGTTCATCGAGCCACGGGTGGTGGACTGCGTGCTGCATGCGCTGGCTGACCAGGCCGGCAGCGTGCTGGTGTTCCTGCCTGGGCAAGCCGAGATCCGCCGGGTTCACCAAAGCCTTCAGGAGGCGCTGGGGACGCGCCCCGAGATTCTGCTGTGCCCGCTGCATGGCGAGCTCGACCTCAATGCCCAGCGCGCCGCTATCGACCCGCCGGCCAAGGGCCTGCGCAAGGTGGTGCTGGCCACCAACATCGCCGAAACCAGCCTGACCATCGATGGCGTGCGCGTGGTGATCGACGCAGGCCTGGCCCGGGTGCCGCGCTTCGACCCTGGCAGCGGCATGACCCGCCTGGACACCCAGCGCATTTCCCGCGCCAGCGCCACCCAGCGCGCGGGGCGTGCCGGCCGCCTGGAGCCCGGCGTGTGCTACCGCCTTTGGTCCGAGGCCCAGCATGACCAGCTGGCCGCCCATGGCAGTGCCGAGATTCTCCAGGCCGACCTGGCCGGGCTGGCCCTGCAGCTGGCGCGCTGGGGTGTAACGCCCGAGCAGTTGCGCTGGCTCGACCAGCCACCGGCTGCAGCGTTCGCCCAGGCACAGGACCTGTTGGCGCGACTCAGCGCCTTCAAGCCGGGCAGCCGCGACACCCTCAGCGAACATGGCCAGGCCATGGCCGAACTGCCGGCTCACCCACGCATCGCGCACTTGTTGCTGCGCGGCCAGGACCTGGGCCTGGCACAGATGGCATGCGATGTGGCTGCACTGCTGGGGGAGCGGGACATTCAGCGTGGCGGTGATGCCGACTTGCACAGCCGGCTTGCGCTGGTCAGCGGTGAGAGCAAGGCTGCGCGTGGCGGCCAGGGGGGGGTGCAGCGTGCTCGTCAGCTGGCCCGGCAATATCGTGGCCTGTTGCGTGGCAAGGTCGGTGCGCCGGTCGCCGACCCGGACCACCCACGCTGGCTGGGCGCCCTGCTGGCGCTGGCCTACCCTGACCGGGTCGCCCAGCAGCGCCGGGCGGGTGGGGCGGAGTATCGGCTCGCCAACGGCCGTGCGGCCCTGTTTGGCGAAGTCGATGCATTGATGAAGTGCCCATGGCTGGTGATCGCCGACCTGGGTAGCCGCCAGGGGCAGCGTGAGGAGCGGATCTATCTGGCAGCCGAATTCGATCCGGCGTTGCTCGAGGGTGTACTGGCCGAGCAGGTCGAGCGGGTCGATATCCTCGATTGGGACGAGCGCGAGCAGGTGTTGCGCGCCGAGCGCCAGGTGAAGGTTGGCGAACTGGTCCTCAGCCGTGAGCCGCTGCCCAGGCTGGATGACGAAGCCAGGGCCCGGGCGCTGCTTGGCCTGGTCCGGCGCAAAGGTTTGAACCTGCTGACCTGGACGCCGGAACTGCGGCAATGGCAGGCACGTGTGGCGCTGCTGCGTCAGCTCGACCTGCAGAAGGATGGCCACAGCGAATGGCCTGACCTGGGGGACGAGGCCCTGCTGGCCAGCCTGGAAGACTGGTTACAGCCTTACCTGAGCAAAGTATCGCGCCTCAGCCACTTTGCCGCGCTGGACTTGCCGTCGATGCTGCGCAACCTGCTGCCCTGGCCGCTGCCGCAACGCCTGGAAGAACAGGCCCCGGCGCATTTGGCCGTGCCGTCCGGCTCGAACATCCGCCTGGATTACAGCGAAACCCCGCCGATTCTCGCCGTGCGTCTGCAAGAACTGTTCGGCCTTGCCGACACCCCGCGCATCGCCAATGGCCGGCAGCAGGTCAAGCTGCACCTGCTGTCACCGGCGCGTCGGCCGGTGCAGGTGACCCAGGACCTGGCCAGTTTCTGGCGCACGACCTATGCCGAGGTGAAGAAAGACCTGAAAGGGCGATATCCGAAGCACTACTGGCCGGACGACCCTCTGGTGGCCGAGGCTACCGCCAGGGCCAAGCCGAGAGGGAGCTGATGCACACCACCGAGTGCGGCAGGCCGAAAAAATCATGCGCTGGCCACGACGTGTCAGTGGTCGTGCCATTCATCGTATTGCACCCGCCAGTGCAGCTCGATCTGCCTGCCTCAATAGGAACGTGATCACTTCGCCTTCCTCGACGTTGAGCCAGGCTACCCACTCCCCACTCCTGTGCGGCGTATCCGTGAGGGCACCGACCCTGTAGCCCCGCTGGTCGCGCAGATGGCAGACAAGGCCTTCATCTGTCAGCGCCAGCGGCTCGATTTTCCAGTATTCGCTAACGTCTGCATGCCAGTAGAAGCCCAGATAGCCATTGCGGCTGACCCCTAGTTTCTTGGTCTCCGGGCGCCCTGGCATGCTGATGCGGTAGTGCAGGCGATCGTTGGTCCGCGAGTGGTAATGAAAGTCCATCACCGGCGAGTCCTGCCTTCCCCCCGCCTGCAACCAGTCATCCTCAGGGGTAATACCCCAGCCGAACTTGTCTGTACTGCGGCTGAGGCGTAGCGGGATGTCCCGGTCGACGGCGCGCATGTACAGCTTGCCGCGAAAAGACCTGGCGTACCCGGCCTGAATGGTTTCGTTCATGGTGCACTCCTTGAATAGCATTGAGGATGTGCACTCTGGCGCCAGGGCTGGGCAGCCGGCAGGCCGAAAACATTCCCCGGTGGCCTCAGGTGCGGGCTTCACCTTCCAGCAACATGAACAGGCGGTACAGCACCACGGTGCTGAACAGCTGCAGGAAGCCGCTGAGGCTGTCCATGGCCAGTTCCATCCCAGGTGATGGCTCGGGGAAGGCCATCAACAGCAGCCCGTCGATGAGCCAGATCGGTGCCAGCACGCCTAAGACGCAGATCATGATGCGCATGAAATGCCCGGTGGTCATGCTTGCGCTTTCGCGCATCGCCTGCACCACCGGCCGGCCGCGCAGCACCAGCAGGTACTCGGCGAACACCAGGTTGATCATGATCCACACCCCCGGGAAGATGAACAGCGCCAGGCCGGCCATGATCAGTAGCGAGCTGATCAGGATCAGCAGGGCCAGTTGCGGCCACAGTTGAAGGGCGCGGGCGAACAGGTCGCGCTTGGCGATTTCCTGGCCGTTGCTGCGTGTGTCCAGGTACAGGATCAGGGCTGCGCTGTACAGCGGGTAGAACAGCAGGCTGACCAGCATGCCGTAGGCCGGTGATGCCTGGTCGCCCAGCTGCCGGTCCAGCAATTGGGTGAGCAGGGCTTCCACCACCACCAGCGGCAGGCACAGCTGGAGGATGTTTGGCAGGTGACGGCGGAAGAAGTACAAGGAGTCGCGCAAAACGCTCAGCGGATTCATCAGTCAACATCGCATGGCAGTAAAAACAGGGGCCTAACTTTAGCCCAAAGCAGGCCTGGAGCTGTCACTTGCTGAAAAAAGTTTCACCGCAGCAGTGATTGAATCCCGCGCCTGTACGCCCCATCTTTGACGCTGTCCGATGTCCCGCTACCCCACGAGGTCGCCCCATGAACACTGAAGAACAAACCCTGATCGACGGCCTGTTCGGCCGCCTCAAGCAAGCCGAAGACCCGAGTCAGCCGCGTGACGCGCAAGCCCAGGCGTGCATCGAGCAGCACGTGCGTCAGCAACCGGCGGCGCCTTACTACATGGCCCAGGCGATTTTGGTGCAGGAGGCCGCAATCAAGCGCCTCGACGAACAGAACAAGCAGCTGCAAGCCGAGCTGCAGCAGGCCCGTGCCCAGGCTCAGGCGGCACAAGCCGCCAGCAGTGCGCCGAGCAATGGCGGGGGTGGCTTCTTGTCCAGCATCTTTGGTTCGGGTGGGCGCAACGCAGCACCGGCGGTGCAGCCACAGCGTCCTTCGGCGCCCCCTGTAGCGTCCGGTGGTGGCTGGCGCGAGCCGTCGGCACCTAGTTTCGCCCAACCTCAGGCGCCGCAGCCTGCCTATGGCGCCGCGCCTGCGCGCAGTGGGGCCAGCAGCTTCCTTGGTGGTGCCATGCAGACCGCCGCCGGTGTGGCCGGTGGTGTGCTGCTGGCGCAGGGTATCAGCAGCCTGTTCAACCACAACTCGCAACCGGAGGAAGTGGTCGAGGTCATCAAGGAAGAGCCGGTGCCAGCCAGCGACAGTGGCGGCTGGAACGACCAGGGCGGGCAGCAGCAAGTGGCTGACAACGGTGGCTGGGGCAGTGACCAGGGTGGATACGCCGACGGTGGTTTTGGCAGCGATGACGGCGGGTTCTTCTCGGACGACGATTCTTACGTCTGACAGGTCTGGCATACTGCTGGCATTTCCGGGGGCGCTTTGCGCCCCTTCGCGGGCACGCCCGCTCCCACAGGTGTACGCGCGATACCTGTGGGAGCGGGCGTGCCCGCGAAGGGCTGCGCAGCAGCCCCCCGGCACTCCAGGCCAAAAATGAGGTTCCCAGGTGAAAAAGATCGCGCTGTTCGCCGATGTGCAGAACCTCTATTACACCGTGCGCCAGGCCCACGGCTGCCATTTCAACTACACCGCCCTGTGGGCCGATGTCAGCCGCGAAGGCCAGATCGTCGAGGCCGTGGCCTATGCCATCGACCGTGGCGACAGCAAACAACAGCAGTTCCAGCAGATCTTGCGCAACCTCGGTTTCGATGTGCGCCTCAAACCCTTCATCCAGCGCAGCGATGGCTCGGCCAAAGGTGACTGGGATGTGGGCATTACCCTGGATGTGATCGACGCGGCCAGCCGGGTCGACCAGGTGGTGCTGGCCTCCGGCGACGGTGATTTCGACCTGCTGCTGGAGCGGGTAATCCAGCGCCATGGCACCGAAGCGGTGGTGTATGGCGTGCCGGGGCTGACGGCGTTGTCACTGATCCGTGCTGCCACCCGCTACGTGCCCATCGAAGGCGCGCTGTTGCTCAAACACTAAGGTCTTTTCATGGAACGTATCGCTGTCATCGACTTTGAAACCACCGGTATTTCCCCCGGTACCGGCTGCCGTGCCACCGAGGTGGCGGTGGTAATGCTCGAGGGTGGGCGCATTGTCGAGCGCTACCAGAGCCTGATGAATGCCGGCGTGCCGGTGCCGGCCTTCGTCGCAGGGCTGACCGGCATCACCACCGCCATGCTGCGCAGTGCGCCGCCGGTGGAGAAAGTGATGAACGAGGTGGCCGAGTTCGTCGGTGGCACCCCATTGTTGGCGCACAACGCTGCTTTCGACCAGAAGTTCTGGGACTACGAGCTGGGCCGTATTGGCCGCAGCCGCAGCCAGCCCTTCGCGTGTTCCCTGTTGCTGTCACGGCGTCTGCTGCCCGCCGCGCCGAACCACAAGCTGGGCACTTTGACACGCTGGGCTGGGTTGCCGGACACGGGGACTGCGCACCGGGCCATGGCCGATGCCGAAATGGCCGCCAACCTGCTGCAGCATCTGGCGGGTGTGTTGCGCCAGGACCACGGGGTTCAGCAACTGTCGCACGAGCTGCTTTGCCGGCTGCAGAAGACCCCGGCTGCGAAACTGCGCGAAGCGCTGGCCAAGTACTGCAGGGATTAGCCAGTGAACGTCTGGGGGAGTGTCGCCTACGTCGAACGCACCAGAATTGTGCCGCTCAATTGAACCCGTTCTGTAACGTCCCTTCACCCAGGCAGGCCGTTAAACTGAGGCACCCGTAAACGGATTTCGAGTTTTCCCCATGCCTGCCTCCCGTCGTTTCCCGCTGCTGCTGATTGGCGCCTTCCTGGCCCTGTATCTGGTCTGGGGTTCCACTTACCTGTTCATTCGCATCGGCGTCGAGAGCTGGCCTCCGATGCTCATGGCCGGTGTGCGCTTCCTGATCGCCGGTGGCCTGCTGTACGGCTTCCTGCGTTGGCGCGGCGTGCCGGCACCTACCTGGCCGCAATGGCGGGCGGCAGGAGCGATCGGTTTCTTGTTGCTCAGCTGTGGCAACGGCGGGGTGACCGTGGCCGAGCATGCCGGCGTGGCTTCGGGTGTGGCGGCTTTGGCGGTGGCGACGGTGCCGCTGTTCACTTTGCTGTTCGGGCTGTTGTTCGGGCACCGCAACTCGAAGCTGGAGTGGGCGGGGATAGCCCTTGGGCTGGTGGGCATCGGCCTGCTGAACCTGGGCTCCAACCTGCAGGCAAGCCCGATAGGTGCGGCGCTGATCATCTTCGCGGCGGCGTCCTGGGCGTTCGGCTCGGTGTGGAGCAAGACCTTGCCGCTACCCCAGGGGCCGATGGCCAGCGCAGCGGAAATGCTGGTCGGGGGTGCGGTGCTGTTGCTGGGCAGTGTGCTATCGGGCGAACGCATGACACAGCTGCCGACCGCCGCTGGCTGGGGGGCGCTGGCCTACCTGGTGTTCTTCGGTTCGATCCTGGCGTTCAGTGCCTACATGTACCTGCTCAAGCACGTGCGCCCGGCAGCGGCCACTAGCTACGCCTATGTCAATCCGGCAGTGGCGGTGCTACTGGGTATCGTCTTTGCCGGTGAGCAGATTGGCGCTGAAGAGTGTGTGGCGATGGCAGTGATCATCGGCGCGGTGGTGCTGATCGGCTTGCCGCAGTGGCGCAAGGCACCTGAACCAATGCCACCGTTGAAAGGTGAAATCTGCAAGTAGGCAGGGGCGATGCGGTAAACTTGCCGCCTTCGCTGAACCCCCTGACGGTATTGCCATGAATTTCGCCAAACTCGGCCTGATCGAACCGCTGCTGCGTACGCTGCAGCAACTGGACTACACCACCCCGACCCCGGTGCAGGCCAAAGCCATCCCCGCCGTGCTGGCCGGCCGCGACCTGATGGCCGCAGCCCAGACCGGTACCGGCAAGACCGCAGGCTTTGCCCTGCCTGTGCTGCAGCGCCTGGCGCTGGAGGGCGAGAAGGTGGCTAGCAACTCGATCCGCGCCTTGGTGCTGGTACCCACTCGCGAGCTGGCCGAGCAGGTGCACAACAACGTGCGCGAATACGCCGAGAACCTGCCGCTGAGTACTTACGCGGTGTATGGCGGGGTCAGTATCAACCCACAGATGATGCGCCTGCGCCGGGGTGTCGACCTGCTGGTGGCTACCCCTGGCCGCTTGCTCGACCTGTTCCGGCAGAACGCCGTGAAGTTCAACCAGGTGCAGACCCTGGTGCTGGATGAAGCCGACCGCATGCTTGACCTGGGCTTTGCCGAAGAGCTGCAGTCGGTGTATGCGGCACTGCCGCGCAAGCGCCAGACGCTGCTGTTTTCCGCCACCTTTTCCGATCAGATTCGCATGCTGGCGGGGCTGGCGCTGAATGACCCACTCAGTATCGAAGTGAGCCCGCGCAACGCCACGGCCACCAGCGTCAAGCAGTGGCTGGTGCCTGTGGACAAGAAGCGCAAGGCCGACCTGTTCTGCCACCTGCTGCGCAAGCAGCGCTGGAAGCAGGTGCTGGTGTTCGCCAAGACCCGCAATGGCGTCGATCAGTTGGTGGAGCGCTTGCTGGCTGAAGGCGTGAATGCCGACGGCATCCACGGTGATCGCCCACAGGCGACCCGCCAGCGTGCGCTGGACAGCTTCAAGGCCCGTGAGGTGCAAGTGCTGGTGGCGACCGATGTGGCGGCCCGTGGCCTGGATATCGATGACTTGCCGCTGGTCGTCAACCTCGACCTGCCGATCGTTGCCGAAGACTACGTGCACCGCATCGGGCGTACCGGGCGGGCGGGCAACAAGGGCGAGGCGATTTCGCTGGTGTGTGCGGATGAAGTGCAACTGCTGGCGGCTATCGAGGTGCTGACCCGGCAGACCCTGCCGCGTCATGAAGAGCCGGATTTCATCCCCGAGCACCGGGTGCCGATGACCGATGCCAGTGGGCAGGTTATCAAGAAACCGAAGAAGCCCAAGAAGCCGAAAGAAAACAGCGCCAAGCGCGGGCTGGGGCGCTGGATGGACAGCAGTGAAGCTGGCAGTGCGGAGCCAGCGGTGAAGGCTGTGCGCAAGGTGCCGAGCTTCAATGGTGGGCCGCGCAAGCGCAAGCCTTGAGGTTTTGGGGCCGCTTTGCGGCCCTTTCGCGACGCAAGGCCGCTCCCACATGGGCTGCACAATCTGGATTGACGCAGTACTTGTGGAAGCCGCCCCGGCAAGCTGTCAGGAAGCCCGCACCCAATCTGCCGCTGCCCGCCCGGCGCGCAAGCCGCTGGCAAAGCACGCCGTGAGCAGATACCCCCCGGTCGGCGCCTCCCAGTCCAGCATCTCGCCGGCACAGAACACCCCCGGCATGCCCTTGACCATCAACCCCTCATCCAGGCCCTCGAAGCGTACTCCGCCGGCGCTGCTGATCGCTTCATCCAGCGGCCGCGTGCGTACCAGGGTGATGGGCAATGCCTTGATGGCCCGAGCCAAAGCATCAACGTCGGCAAAGGTCGCCTGATCGGTCAGTTCGCGCAGCAGTGCGGCCTTGACCCCATCAATCCCCAGCTGGCTGTGCAGGTGCTTGGCCATGGAGCGTGAACCGCGCGGTTTGGCCAATGCCTGGGCAATCTTGTCCACAGGCTTGTCCGGCAGCAGGTCGAGCAACAGTACCCCGCGGCCTTCACGGTGGATGGCCTCGCGTACCGGTGCCGACCAGGCATACACCAGGCTGCCTTCCACACCTTGGGCGGTGAGGATGAACTCGCCCTTGCGCGGTGCGCTGCCCGGGACGCTGAGGGCGATGTTCTTCAGCGGTGCGCCCGCGAACTTGTCCTTGAGCAGCGCGCTCCAGCCCTCTACTTCAAAACCGCAGTTGCTCGGCTGCAAAGGCGAGATATCCACAGCCCGTTCTGCCAGCAGCGGTTGCCAGCTGCCGTCAGAACCCAAGCGCGCCCAGCTGGCGCCACCCAGCGCCAGCACCACGACCGAGGCTTTCACCTGCCGTTCGCCCTGTGGATAAGCAATTCGCAAGCTGCCATCGGTGTTCCAGCCCAACCAGCGATGGCGGGTGTGGATAACTACCCCGTTGTCGCGCAGGCGCTTGAGCCAGGCACGCAGCAACGGTGCGGCTTTCATGTCGGTGGGGAACACCCGGCCTGAGGTGCCGACGAAGGTTTCGATGCCCAAACCATGAATCCACTGGCGCAACGCGTCAGCATCGAAGTCGCGTAGCAGTGCCCCGATTTCGCCCTGGCGTTCGGCATAGCGTGCCACGAACGCCGGGTAGGGCTCGGAATGGGTGATGTTCATGCCCCCGACACCCGCCAACAGGAACTTGCGGCCCACTGAAGGCATGGCATCGAACACCTCGACCGCCAGGCCTGCCTTGGCCAGTGCTTCGGCGGCCATCAGGCCGGCGGGGCCGCCACCGATGACGACAGCGGGGGGAGGGGATGCGGGGGTCAGATCGGGCATGGTGGGCAGCAGGCTGTGGAAAAGAGGCGCATTCTACCGCAGCGCTGCCCTTGGAAGCACTGGTCAAAAAATAGCCAGCGTCACGCAGGCCTTGCCAGTAAAGGGCTGCAGCGCCTTTCGCGCAGGTTATCCACAAGCGGTTCCACAGTCATTGTGAACAACCCATGACACGTGCGGCGCTGTGGTGAAGGATGCCGTGGCGTTTGGCCAGGGCTGTGCGGTCCTTGCTGTAGCCACCGCCGATCACGCCCACCACCGGGATATCGCGGCCCAGGCAATGGCGCAGCACGGCTTCGTCACGGGCGGCAACGCCTGCGTCGGTCAGCTGCAGGTAGCCCAGGGCGTCGTCCTTGTGCACATCGACACCGGCGTCATACAACACCAGGTCGGGTTGATAAAGCGGCAGCAGGTAGTTGAGGGCGTCGTCCACCACTTTCAGGTAGGCCGCGTCGCCCATGCCTCGGGGCAGAGGGATGTCCCAGTCGCTTTGTGCCTTGCGGGCGGGGAAGTTCTGTTCGCAGTGCAGCGACACGGTGATGGCCTCGGGCGTGTCATGCAGGATGCGCGCGGTGCCGTCACCCTGGTGCACGTCGCAGTCGAAGATCAGCACCCGGTGTACCCTGCCTGCTTCCAGCAGGTAGCGGCTGATGACCGCCAGGTCGTTGAAAATGCAGAAGCCGGCGGGGTGGTCGTAATGGGCGTGATGGGTGCCACCGGCGAGGTGACAGGCGATGCCATGCTGCAACGCCATCTCGGCAGTCAGCAGTGAGCCGCCGACGGCGCGCACGGTACGCCGGGCCAGGGCCTCGCTCCAGGGCAGGCCGAGGCGGCGCTGGTCCTCGCGCGACAGCTCGCCGTTCATGTAGCGCTCGATGTAGCTGCGGTCATGGGCCAGGGCGAGGATGTCGTTGGGGCAGATGTCCGGGCGCAGCATGGCCTGGTCGGTGGTCAGCCCGCTGCCGACCAGGTGGTCGTGCAGCAGTCGGAACTTGTCCATCGGGAAGCGGTGTTCAGCGGGGAACTCCGGGCTGTAATCTTCGTGGTAGATCAGCGGCAACGGCATGGTTGAGGTCGTAATCAGGGCCAGGTCCTGATCTTGCCATGGCCGGGCCAGCTTTGCTGCTCAATCGCCTGCACGGGATTGCTGTGGCCCGCATCACTTTGCGGCGCTGGCCAGTACCCGTTCCCAGTCCGGTTCGTTCAGGCGCCCCAGGATGCGGGCCTTGCCATTGCTATCCACCGATACGAAAAGGGCGCTGGCATAGTTGCTTTGACGTTCGCCGCCGGCAACGTGCTGCTGGCGGGCAAAGTGGTCGATGCAGCCGTTGTGAGTCACCAGCACCAGGTTGTGGCCCGCGCGTTTGTGTGCAAGCGCTTCGTTGGCGAACTGGCTGTCGCAGCTTTCCAGCCAGTCTTCGCTGGCCACCGCCTGGCCGAGGATGAAGTGCGCGGTTTGCCGGGTGCGCAGTTTCGGGCTGGTGAGCAAGTCGGCGTTGTTCAGGCCCAGCCGGTGCAGCCCCTGGCCAACGCGGGCAGCGGCCTGGCTACCGCTGAGGGTGATACCCGTGGGGTCGTCCAGGCAAGGGCCGGGGGCGCTGTCGCAGCGTTCAGCGTGGCGGATCATCACGATCACCGCACCTTCGGCCCAGTCCTGCAGCAGGCCGCTGTCACTCAGTTGTTGCTCGTTGCCAAGGTCCACGATATGCGTCCTCGTCGCCAGCCAGGTGGTCAACGCCGCCACGACCATGCACAGGCCCAGGGCGGCTCCGACGGCTTTGCGAGTCAGGCGTCGCTTGCGCCGGGCATGAATGGCAGGGTGCCCCAGGGTGTTGCTCGATAGCATGCGTTGCTCCGTTGGCAGTACCGCGGCTGGCGCGGTGGTGGATGGCGGCATCCTGCCAAGCGGCCTGTCGGGGGCCGGTGAAGGGCGTGTGAAAATTGCATTTGGCGGCTGCCGGCTGGGTGAAACCCGCGCCCGCGCCTACGCTGTAAACTGCAAGGCGGTAAACCGGAGCAGGCCCCATGACCCCCATCCTCGAACTGGAAAGCGCACGGCTGGTGCTGCGCCAATGGCATGACGATGACTTGCGCGAGTTCGCCGCGCTGTGCGCCGACCCACAGGTAATGCGCTACTTTCCGGCGCCGCTGACACGCGTTGAGGCGGCTGCGTTGATCGGCCGCGTGCGCGGGCATTTCAATGAGTACGGTTTTGGTTTGTGGGCCCTGGAACGCAAGGACAGTGGCGCGTTCATCGGCATGACCGGGTTGCTCAATGTCAACTTCGACGCGCCTTTTGCCCCGGCGGTGGAGATCGGCTGGCGTCTGGCACGCCGTCACTGGGGCCTGGGCTTTGCCAGCGAAGCGGCGTGGACCTGCCTGCGTTGTGCCTTTGCCCAGTTGCGCCTGGAAGAGGTCGTGTCGTTCACCAGCGAATGCAACCTGCCGTCGCAGAAGGTGATGCAAGCCATCGGCATGCAGCAGGACCTGCACGGCAGCTTCGAGCACCCCCGCCTGCCCATTGGCCACCCACTGCGCCCGCATGTGCTGTACCGGATCGACCGCGCGCACTGGGAGCGCACCCTGCGCGCCTGAATGCACAGCCATGCCCGGTGCGAATGACAAACGCTGTATCATTTGCCTACTTGGAAGGCGCTTGCCCGTAACACGTTCAGCGCCTGTGAAATCGAGCGCCGCTCGGGCGGCGCATCGCGAGCTAGGCTCGCTCCTACGGAGAACCGCCGATGAGTCATGTGTTGGACGACCTGGTCGACCTGTTGAGCCTCGAATCCATCGAGGAGAACCTGTTCCGTGGACGTAGCCAGGACCTGGGCTTCCGCCAGCTTTACGGTGGCCAAGTGCTGGGCCAGTCGTTGTCGGCTGCCAGTCAGACAGTCGAGGACGCGCGCCATGTGCATTCGTTGCACGGCTACTTCCTGCGCCCGGGCGATGCCAGCCTTCCAGTGGTGTACTCGGTAGACCGCGTGCGCGATGGCGGCAGCTTCAGTACACGGCGGGTGACGGCGATCCAGAAGGGCCAGACCATCTTCACCTGCAGTGCATCGTTCCAGTACGACGAGGAAGGCTTCGAGCACCAGGCGCAGATGCCTGACGTGGTCGGCCCGGAAAACCTGCCTACCGAAGTCGAACTGGCCCGTGCCATGGCCGACCAGTTGCCCGAGCGCATTCGCGACAAGGTGCTGTGCGCCAAGCCGATCGAGATCCGCCCGGTCACCGAGCGCGACCCGTTCAACCCCAAGCCGGGCGACCCGGTGAAATACGCCTGGTTCCGCGCCGACGGCAACCTGCCGGACGTGCCTGCCTTGCACAAGTACATGCTGGCCTACGCCTCGGACTTCGGCCTGCTGACCACGGCGTTGCTGCCCCATGGCAAATCGGTGTGGCAGCGCGACATGCAGATCGCCAGCCTCGACCATTCGCTGTGGTTTCACGGCAACCTGCGCGCCGACCAGTGGCTACTGTACGCCACCGATAGCCCCTGGGCCGGCAATTCCCGTGGCTTCTGCCGCGGCAGCATTTTCAACCAGGCCGGGCAACTGGTGGCATCGTCGAGCCAGGAAGGCCTGATTCGCCATCGCAAGGACTGGGCATGAGCCTGGGCGAGGTGCGCAACTGGGTGTTCGACATGGACGGCACCCTGACCGTGGCCGTGCACGACTTCGCCGCCATTCGGGTGGCGCTGGACATCCCGGCCGAACACGACATCCTCACCCACCTGGCGGCCTTGCCGGCAGAGGAAGCGGCGGCCAAGCATGCCCGGTTGCTGGAGCACGAAAGGGACCTGGCAACGGCCTCCACGGCAGCCACCGGGGCGGTGGAACTGGTGCGCGAGTTGGCCGGGCGCGGGTGCCGGCTGGGTATTCTGACCCGCAATGCGCGTGAGCTGGCGCATGTAACGCTGGAGGCCATCGGCCTGGCGGACTGCTTCCCGGTGGAACACATTCTCGGGCGTGACGAGGCTGCACCCAAGCCGAGCCCGGATGGGCTGCTGAAGATTGCCAGCGCCTGGGGCGTGACGCCGAGCGAACTGGTGATGGTGGGGGATTACCGCTTTGACCTGGACTGTGGGCGGGCGGCGGGGGCGCGCACGGTGCTGGTGAACCTGCCGGACAATCCCTGGCCGGAACTGGTGGATTGGCATGCAGCGGATTGCCGAGCGTTGAAGGTGATGCTGGGCTGACGCTTGTGTTGGCAATGCGGGCCTCTTCGCGGGCATGCCCGCTCCCACAGGTATGGCGCAAGTCTCGGGTCCTTTGGTGCCCCTGTGGGAGAGCTGGTGGATTGGCATGCAGCGGATTGCCGGGCGTTGAAGGTGATGCTGGGCTGACGCTTGTGTTGGCAATGCGGGCCTTTTCGCGGGCATGCCCGCTCCCACAGGTATTGCGCAAGTCTCGGGTCCTTTGGTGCCCCTGTGGGAGCGGGCGTGCCCGCGAAAGGGCCGGATCTGTCTATGCTGAACCCCATCTTTGCTCTGATACGGAGACCCACCCATGAGCAGCAAGGCCATCTACGTACAACCCGGCGGCGGCTACGACAAGGTCGAGGTCGGCACCTGCGAGGCCCAGGCCCCCCAGGCCGGCGAGATTACCGTGCGCCTGCACGCCAGTTCCCTCAACTACCACGATTTCGCCGTGGTCAGCGGCATGTGGGGCCCAAGCGAGCGACGCATCCCCATGGCCGATGGCGCCGGCGAGGTGGTTGCGGTGGGGGCTGGCGTCACTGAGTTTCAGGTCGGCGACAATGTGGTCAGCACCTTCTTCCCCGACTGGCTCGATGGCCAGGCCAATGTCGAGGGCTTTGCCCGGGTGCCCGGCGACGGCATCGATGGCTACGCCCGCGAGCAGGTGACAGCCCGCGCCACCGCCTTCACCCTGGCACCCCAGGGTTTCAGCCATGCCGAGGCTGCCACCCTGACCACCGCCGGCCTTACCGCCTGGCGCGCGCTGATGAGCGATGATCACCTCAAGCCCGGCGACACGGTGCTGGTGCAGGGTACCGGCGGTGTATCGATTTTCGCCCTGCAGTTCGCCAAGCTGGCGGGCGCGACCGTGATCGCCACCTCGTCCAGCGATGCCAAGCTGGAGCGCCTGAAGGCCCTGGGTGCCGACCACCTGATCAACTACAAGAACACCCCGGCCTGGGGTGAGAAGGTGCGCGAGCTGACTGGCAACCGTGGTGTCGATCATGTGATTGAAGTGGGCGGCCCGGCGACGCTGGAGCAGTCGATGATTGCTGCGCGCATTGGCGGGCATGTTTCGCTGATCGGCATCCTTACCGGGGTGGCGGGGCAGTTGCCGTTGGTGCAGGCGCTGGTGCGGCAGATTCGGCTGCAAGGGGTGCTGGTTGGCAGCCGAGCGCAGCAGCAGGCGATGGTGCGGGCGATCGATGCCAACGGCCTGCGGCCGGTGGTGGACAAGCATTTCGAGCTGGAACAGATCGTCGAGGCGTTCCGTTACCAGGAGAGCAACCGGCATTTCGGCAAGATCTGCCTGACCTGGTGAAGTGAGGGCAGGGTAGCTGGATGTAACGGCCACCCTGCACGCCAATATACTCGTCTTGCACTGCCTGACAGTCAGTCCGGCAGTAGCCGGTCGCGGCTGTTGGACAGGTGCAGGCATACCGCCGCCCGTGCCGCATCCGGGTCTTGTCGGCGGATGGCATTGAGGATTGCCTCATGCTCCAGGTTGGCCAGGTACGCTTGCCGCGCCAGCTTGGCCCCCGCGCGCTCGGCCAGGGCCATGCGGTTGCGCGGTATCAGGCCGTTACCCAGTTGCAGCAGCATCTCGGTGAAATACAGATTGCCGGTGGCCTCGGCAATCAGCAGGTGAAAGCGCCGGTCGGCTTCGATGCAGCTGTCGCCGGCAGCGGCCAGGTCCTGATAGTCATCCAGCGCCTGGCGCATGCGCGCCAGATGCCCCTCGTCACGACGCAGTGCGGCCAGCGCGGCAGCCTGGCCCTCAAGGCCAATACGCAGTTCCAGCAGATCGCGCACATTCGCCGCGCTCTCCGCCGCAACGCGCAGGCCGGCCTGGGCCTGGCGCTCCATCACGAACGTACCGATCCCGTGGCGCGGCTCCACCAGCCCAGAGGCCTGCAGCTTCGACAAGGCTTCGCGAACCACCGTGCGGCTGACCCCGTGCTCGCGCACCAAGGTGTTTTCCGAAGGCAGTTTGTCGCCTGGTTTGAAGGTGCCCAGCAGAATCTGCTGGGTCAGGCTGGAAACCAGGTCATGGGCGCGGCTATGGCCGCGTTTGCGCGCGTGTTCGGGTTCCATGTGTGATCCGCTTCTTGATTTACTTGTACGACAAGTTAATCGATAGAAATATTTTTTGCCGATTTTTCGCGCATCCAATTCAGCATGTAGTTGAGCTGTTTTTACACGTTAGGATCAAATTGGCATTATGACAGCTTGTATTTTGCTATTTTGCCGACGTTAATGATCTTGTCGTACAACCTCGCTGCGAATAAGCTCCTCCCCACTGCCATGTCAGACAACCCGACCCGCACAAAAACAATTAGTGGGAGATCCGCAAGTGAACGACACCCTCGCTCCGTCTGCCCGGCATGAAGGCGACGCGTTGGCCAGTGCCGTGGCCAAGGTCAAGCGCCACGTCCTGCCGCTGTTCGTCATCATGTTCATCGTCAACTACCTCGACCGCGTCAACATTGGCTTCGTCCGCCCGCACCTGGAAAGCGACCTGGGCATCAGCGCTGCGGCCTTTGGCTTTGGTGCCGGGCTGTTCTTCATCGGTTACGCGCTGTTCGAAGTCCCTTCGAACATGCTGCTGCAAAAGGTAGGTGCCCGGCTGTGGCTGACCCGTATCATGTTCACCTGGGGGCTGGTGGCCACGGCCATGGCCTTCGTGCAGAACGAAACCCAGTTCTACGTGTTGCGTTTTCTGCTCGGGGTGGCCGAAGCAGGCTTCTTTCCTGGCGTGATCTACTACTTCACCCGCTGGCTGCCGGCGGCAGAGCGCGGCAAGGCCATTGCCATCTTCCTCAGTGGCTCGGCGCTGGCTTCGCTGATTTCCGGGCCGCTGGCCGGGGCGTTGATGCAGATCCATGGCCTGGGCCTGCATGGTTGGCAGTGGATGCTGTTCATTGAAGGCATGGCCTCGGTGGCGCTGTGCTTCTTTGTGTTCTTCTGGCTCGACTCGAAGCCGCAGGACGCCAAGTGGCTGAGCAAGGCCGAGCAGGACGCGCTGGTCGCCACCATCGACCGCGAGCAGCAAGCGCGTGAGGCCATCGGCGCGGTCAGGCCGTCGGCCTGGAGCCTGCTCAAGGACCGCCAGATCGTGCTGTTCTGCCTGATCTACTTCTGTATCCAGCTGACCATCTACGCTGCGACCTTCTGGCTGCCTAGCATCATCAAGCGGATGGGCGACCTCAGTGACATGCAGGTCGGCTTCTTCAACTCGATCCCTTGGTTGATCTCGATCCTGGCCATGTACGCCTTCGCCGCCGGTTCCGCTCGCTGGAAGTTCCAGCAGGCCTGGGTGGCGGGCGCCCTGCTGGTCGCTGCCACGGGCATGTTCATGTCCACTACGGGTGGGCCGGTGTTCGCCTTCGTCGCCGTGTGCTTCGCCGCGATCGGTTTCAAGTCAGCGTCGTCACTGTTCTGGCCAATCCCCCAGGGCTATCTGGACGCCCGCATCGCTGCGGCGGTGATTGCCCTGATCAACTCGGTCGGCAACCTCGGCGGCTTCGTTGCCCCCACCACCTTCGGCTTGCTGGAGCAGCAGACTGGCTCGATCCAGGGCGGGCTGTACGGCCTGGCGGTGACGTCGGTGCTGGCGGCGATTGCCATCTTCTTCGTACGCATTCGCCCCAAGGGCGTCCCTTCCGATGACCTCAAGGCCCCTTCGGCCCTGGGCCAGACCCACTGATGACTGCGAGACAACCCTCATGAATATGCAGACCCTTCACACCAGTACCCCGGTGGTCACCGACCTGCGCGTGGTCCCCGTGGCCGGCCATGACAGCATGCTGCTCAACCTCAGTGGCGCCCATGGCCCGTACTTCACCCGCAACGTGGTGGTGCTGCGCGATAGCGCCGGCAACACCGGCCTGGGCGAAGTGCCCGGCGGCGAGAAGATTCGCCAGACCCTGGAGGACGCCCGCAGCCTGGTGGTCGGCCAGCCGATCGGCCATTACCAGCGTGTGCTCAACGCCATGCGCCAGACCTTCGCCAACCGCGACTCGGCGGGCCGCGGCCTGCAGACCTTCGACCTGCGCATTACCGTGCATGCGGTAACGGCCATCGAGTCGGCGTTGCTCGACCTGCTCGGCCAGCACCTGAGCGTGCCGATGGCGGCGCTGCTGGGCGAGGGCCAGCAACGCGATGCGGTGAAGATGCTCGGCTATCTGTTCTACATCGGCGACCGCCAACAGACCGACCTGGCCTACCGCAACGAAGCCGACAGCGATGACGACTGGTTTCGCTTGCGCCACGAAAAGGCCCTGACCCCGGAAGCAGTGGTGCGGCTGGCCGAGGCCGCCAAGGCGCGTTATGGCTTCAGCGACTTCAAGCTCAAGGGCGGCGTGCTGCGTGGTGAAGAAGAGATGGAGGCTGTGACAGCGCTGGCCGAACGCTTCCCCGAAGCGCGCATCACGCTCGACCCCAATGGCGCGTGGTCGCTGAAGGAGGCCATCGCCCTGTGCCGTGACAAGCACGATGTGCTGGCCTACGCCGAAGACCCGTGCGGCGCCGAAAACGGTTACTCGGGCCGCGAGGTGATGGCCGAGTTCCGCCGCGCCACCGGCCTACCCACCGCGACCAACATGATCGCTACCGACTGGCGACAGATGGGCCATGCCATTCAGTTGCAGTCGGTGGACATTCCGCTGGCCGACCCGCACTTCTGGACCTTGCAGGGTTCGGTACGGGTGGCGCAGATGTGCAACGACTGGGGGCTGACCTGGGGTTCTCATTCCAATAACCACTTCGACATTTCGCTGGCGATGTTCACCCAGGTGGCGGCTGCGGCTCCGGGTGAAATCACGGCGATCGACACCCACTGGATCTGGCAGGATGGCCAGCGCCTGACCCGTGAGCCGCTGCGCATTGTCGACGGGCATGTGCGAGTGCCGGCGCGACCGGGCCTGGGCGTGGAACTGGATGAAGACCAGTTGGCCAAGGCCCATGAGTGCTACCGCAACATGGGGCTGGGTGCCCGCGATGACAGCGTGGCGATGCAGTTCCTGATCCCGGGTTGGAGCTTCGATAACAAACGGCCCTGCCTGGTGCGTTGAGGCTGCTGGCCTTTTCGCGGGTAAGCCCGCTTCTACATCAACCGGTGGTGTCGCTACGCACCCTTGTAGGAGCGGGTTCACCCGCGAAAGGGCCGGCACAGGCAACACACATTCAAATGAAAAACAAAAGCTCCATTTGGGCCTGTGGCGCGATCGGATATGCCATTCGCGACATCTGGCGTTGATGGAAATGCCCTGTCGTGATCGAACAGTTCCGTGGCGTTCTCGTGTAATTCCCCACAGCCATGCGGGGATTAAATGAACCCCGAACCGCACTGACACCTTGCTCTGTGACGCGTGCCAAATATCAACAACAGCGCGCGAACAACGTGTCGACTTATTGATTTCAAAGGAGATATTTTTCGCCTACGCCTGCCCGTCCTTCCTTGTGTCAGCAAAAAGAGAACAACATCAATGAACACCGTGGGATCTGATGGCAACCTTGCACAAGGTTTCAAGCCACGTCACGTAACGATGCTGTCCATCGCCGGCATCATCGGCGCCGGACTTTTCGTAGGTTCTGGCCATGCCATCGCGGCAGCCGGGCCAGCAACCATAATTTCCTATTTCGTGGCCGGGACCCTGGTGGTACTGGTCATGCGCATGCTCGGCGAAATGGCCGTGGCACACCCCGACACCGGATCGTTTTCCACCTATGCCGACCAGGCCATTGGCCGCTGGGCCGGCTATACCATCGGCTGGTTGTACTGGTGGTTCTGGGTACTGGTCATTCCTATCGAGGCATTGGCCGCCGGGCATGTGCTGAACGCCTGGTTCCCGCAGGTGGACAGCTGGATCTTCGCCCTGGCTTCGGTGTTGCTGCTGGCCGGTACCAACCTGTTCAGCGTGGCCAAGTACGGCGAGTTCGAGTTCTGGTTCGCCATCCTCAAGGTCACCGCCATCCTGGGCTTCATCGGCCTGGGCTTCGCCGCGCTGATGGGCTGGCTGCCCAACCGCGAGGTCAGTGGGCTGAGCGGGCTGATGGCCGAGTACGGCGGCTTTGCACCGAAAGGCTGGTCGGCAGTGGTGGGTGCGTTCATCACCGTGATGTTCAGCTTCATCGGCACCGAGGCAGTGACCATTGCCGCATCCGAGTCCAGCGACCCGTCGCGCAACATCGCCAAGGCCACCCGCTCGGTGATCTGGCGTATCAGCACCTTCTACATCCTGTCGATCTTCGTGATCATTTCGGTGGTGCCGTGGAACGACCCGCAACTGGCAGTGGTGGGTTCGTACCAGCGTGCGCTGGAAATCATGAACATCCCCAACGCCGCGTTCATGGTCGACCTGGTGGTTCTGGTAGCCGTTACCAGCTGCATGAACTCGTCGATCTACATCGCTTCGCGGATGATGTTCTCGCTGGCCAAGCGCGGTGACGCCCCGGCCTTCCTCAACAAGACCTCCAAGGTCGGTGTACCGCGTGCTGCAGTGTTCGGCAGCACCCTGATCGGTGCGGCCATCGCAGTCCTCAACTACTTCGCACCGAAGGGCGTGTTCGAGTTCCTGCTGGCCAGCTCCGGCGCCATCGCCCTGTTGGTGTACATGGTTATCGCCATCTCGCAGCTGCGCATGCGCCGCCGTCTGGAGCGCGAGAACACCGAACTGAAGTTCCGCATGTGGCTGTTCCCTTACCTGACCTGGGCGGTGATCATTTTCATTGCCGGGGCGCTGGCGGTGATGATGTACACGCCTGAGCATCGGGCGGAAGTGAGCTCGACATTGGGCCTGGCGATCGTGATTTCCTTCCTGGGGATCGTGACGTCGAGGGGCCATGCGCAACCGGTGGCAGCGCGATCGATGGGGTGATTCAGTTCACCTGGCTGTAAGGCAAAGGGCACCCGAGGATGGGTGCCCTTTTTTTTCGGGCGTGAAATGGCGGCGGCGCTGAAGGGTGTTTGTCGCAAGTTTTTTATCGTCCATGAGATCGAGCGCCGCCCCGGCGGCGTTCGATTTGCAGGGCACCCAAACATATGAAGCATGCTGGCAGTTTGATATCAAAAAGCCGTTATCGCGGAATATTGTGTATTTGTTGGAAAATCACGTTTTAGCCATGCTGGGTCGTTACCCTGGCGTTGGGCTTGTGCGCCTCGGTCGGATTTTATCCGCCGGTTCTGCGGTTGCGCTGCGCAACATGCCAAGCGGCAGAACGCACTTTTGATGTGCCGTTTCCCTTGATTTAAAAGGGTTTTTAATCCGAGGTGTGTGGGTGTAGGCCCTCGGTGAAGGTCAGGGAGGAAGGCTGGAGCAAGTTCTAGGAGTGTTATGGCGGAAGTGTTGCAACCCCTCCGCCACCAACCTGGAAGTATGGCCCTCTAAACCCCCTGTAAGCCACGAAATTCGTGGGCTACGCAGTTTCTCAAAGGCTTTTCAAAGCAGGCTCGTTTGGCCTCTGCACATGACTGAATGGTCAGGTTTATAGCATCATAATAATCTGAAGGCATTCATTTTTTAAAACCTGCAGTACTCAAGTGCTCAGTCGAATCTGGTGGCTGGGCGCTCAATCTCAAAATTCTGATTTTATTAGCATTTATTGGATAAAAGCCCTGTTTCCGGCAGGGTTTTGTTTGGCTGCGCGCTCGCGTGATCTGGCCAATTTAGCGTCAAAGGCTCGGGTGCTGGCGTGTCAAAATGCGTCGCGGATTGCAGGTATTATCTCAATCTGTCAAAATTTCGCTGTTGCAGCTTTCTAAGTTTTGGATGAAAATGCCGCCGCATGGAGCGAGATATGGATGAGCTGGGGTCTATCACTACGTCATGGGGCAGCGGTGCAGCGCAGGACGTGGATGTTCGCGCACTGCGACGCTACAACCGCTTGCTTGGCGTGTTGCTGAATGTTGGCGAGTGGGCGTGCATAGGCCTGCTGCCGTTTGTTGCGGTTGCTGCCATCTGGCTGGTGACTCAAACCAACTTTGAAAATGTCGTGTTCTATGACGGAACCGACTCGATTTGCATCTACGACGGAACGACAGGGGAAATCCGCAATGTCGAGTAAGGAAACCCAACACGGAACCCCTGGTGGCGAAGCGCAGGAGACTCGGCGGGGCACGGACGAAGAGAAACTGCTGGAGCTGGCGCTGGATGAAACGCCGGGTGAAGCAGCGGCCACCGTGCGTGAAGTCAAACGCCTGCAGCTGGAATGCCTCGATCTCAAGCGCCGCAACAAGCGCGTATGGGGCCAACTGTTGGCGCTGACTTGCGTATTTGGCGTCACCATCGCTGCGGTGGTGTTCTGGTACCCGAAGTACCGCTGGATCCCGACCACTGACAATCACGCGATCTGTGAAGTCTCGACCGAGAGCAATCCGCGCGTAACCCCGGCCACCCTTGCCGAGTACGCCAAGGATGCCGTGGTCAATTCGTACTCCTACGACTACGTGAACTACCGCTCCAACCTCAATTCTGCGGGCGCCCGCTGGTACACCGACGAGGGGCGCAAGGCTTTCCTGAAGACCCTGGACGATTCCGGCAACCTGGAGCGCGTGCTCAAGGGGCGGATGATCCTGCGCGCCATGGCCACCCAGGTTGCCCAGGTCGAAGAGGCTGGTGTGCTGGCCAGCGGGCAGAACTACTGGCTGGTGCAGGTACCGATTGCCATCGAATTCTATGTCGGCGGTGACCAGCAGGCGCGCTCGCGCCAGGACTTCCTCGCCGCCGTGACCATCGTCCAGATCCCCGCCTCGGCCACCAACATCAAAGGCATTGCCGTCGATTCTGTTCAGCTGTCGCCGTACACCTCAAGGAAGTGACCATGAAGAAGCATCTGATCGCATCGTTGCTTGCGAGCGCTATCGCTTTGCCTGCATTTGCCAACGAGGCGCCAACTGCGCCCGCTGCCGAGGGTGGCGCAGGGCAGGTTGACGCGGCGCAAGGAAGCGAGGCTCCGCCCCAGCCGCCGATGAATGGCCTGGGCCGGCAGGTATCCAGCGCTGCTCAAGTGGTCTATCCGCGCCCGGAGGATGTCATCAGTGACACGGTCAACGACGTGCAGGACTCGCAGCTGACATCGTCGCAAGTCGAGTTGATCAAGCAGCTGTGGCTGGAGCGGGAAAAGCAGAAGGCCACCGCCTATGTCAGCCCGGCCAAGCCGGTGACCCGCACGTTGGCACTCAACCTCGACCCGGGGGTATCGCCCCCCATCGTTCGCCTGAGTAAGGGCCAGCAGTCATCGATCGTGTTCTCCGACTATGCCGGGCAGCCGTGGATGATCCAGAACGTGTCGATCAACCGCGAGCTGTTCAGCGACGGTCGCGAGCGAGGTGGGCAGAACGGTCAGAACGGTACTGCCGCACCGACCAACATCCTCACCCTGGACCCCGCCACAGCGGCGGCCTACGGCAACGTCACCGTCACCCTGCGCGGCCTGGCCACGCCGATCATCCTGATCCTGGCCGCCGGCCAGGAAGAAGTGGACATGCGTGTTGATGCCAAGGTGCCGGGGCGCAACCCGGATGCGACAGCGAGTGTGGCGATGTTGCGGATGCCGTCGATCGACGATGCGCTGACCTACTTCCTGGATGGTGTGCCGCCGAAAGATGCCAACCGCCTGAAGGTGACCGGGCTGGAGGGCGTCGAGGCCTGGAGCTATGGCCCGAACATGTACGTGAAAGCCAAGGCTGATGCGCAATATCCGGCCTACACCAACGCAGCGCGAAGCACCACCGGTGTGGCTGTGTATCGCTATGCGGGCCTGCAGAACAGCGTCACGTTCACGACTGGCGGGCAAGCCGTAACCGTCTTCATCGAGCAAGGGAATCTGCAATGAGTGATAACAACATGCCGCCGAACGACTCGGGCTTCGATGAAGAGGACGAGCACCTGGTAGCCGACCGCGACGGGCCGGCTGGCCCGCAGGTGAAGAAGGCGCGCAAGTCCGATGAGATGCAGCGCAACTTGCAGGCGGTGTTCGGTTCCGGTGTCGGCAAGGTCTCGCTGATTGCTGCCGGGTTGGTCGTGCTGGCGCTGGGCGCCCTGGCCTACAACGGCATGTCTTCGAAGGATGCGCCTGCGGGCAAGGCGTCCACGGTGGACGTGCCGAATGCGCCGCAACCTGAAGTGTCGATCGACCCTATTACCAAGGCCGAAGCAGAGCGCCGTGCGCAGCGCAGCATGTTGGAGGCCGAACAGGCTGCCGAGCGCGGGATGTCCTATCAGCCTGGCTTCGATCCGAACATCGTGCAGTCCACCGGGCGGGATCTGGCTCGTGGCCAGGGCGCGCAGTTCAACGTGCCTGGGCAGCCTTACAATGACGGCAATCAGCGTTCGCCCGAGATTTACATCGGGGCGGGTATGCCGCCTCGTGACTCAGCCCAGGTTTCACAGCGGCCTGGTGTGGCCAGCGCCCAGTCCCAGGAGCAGGAGCGCCGGCGTCTGGAGGAGGAGCTGAAAAAGGCCGAGGAGCAGCGCGACCAGTACGTCAGCGAGCTGAAAAGCGAAACGCTGAAGTCGATCAAGCAACTGATGGGCGAGTCTGAAAGTGCCAAGGGCTTCGCTGAGAGAAGCAGTTTCAGCACCGTCAGCTACTACCCGACCGAGCGCGCTGGCGGCAGTGTCACAGGCCCCGCAGTACGGGCTGCCAAGGACAAGGACCCCAATGCCATCGAGGCCGTGGGTGACACCGACCGGGCGATGCTGATCAAGACCGGTACCATCATGTACGCCACGCTCGATGCCGAGGTCAACACCGATGATGGTGGTGACGTGCTGGCGACCATTCGAGGCGGCAAGTGGAACGGTTCCAAGCTGATCGGCAAGATCGAGCAGGCGCCCGACAACATTCGCGTGAAGTTCACCATTCTTGCGCCACCGGTCAACGACCCTCGTCCGACCATGCGCATCAGCGCTGTGGCATTGCGCGAGGATGATGCCAAGCAGGGCATTGCCGAGACCAAGGACCACCACACCATGGAGCGCTATTTCGCCCTGGGTGCCGCCTCGCTGTTGTCCGGCTACGGTCGGGCTTACCAGCAGACAGCGGGTACCACTGTCATCAGCCCGAGTGGCGTTGTGGCACAGACCACTACCGAGCCCTCGACCAAGCAGGTGATCGGCTCGTCGGTCGGTGAAATGGGCACCGCCATCGCCGGCGAAGTGCGCCGCGGCTTCAACCGCCCGGCCACCTACGCAACGCCTGCGAACAAAGGCTTTGGCCTGTTCTTCCTGCAAGACGTTCACGATCAATCTCGATAAGGAGTTCGACATGAAGAACTGGTCGTTCGGAAAACTCATTGGCGTTTTT
The DNA here is from genome assembly GCF_045164175.1 of Pseudomonas sp. 10(2024). Lineage (NCBI taxonomy): Bacteria > Pseudomonadati > Pseudomonadota > Gammaproteobacteria > Pseudomonadales > Pseudomonadaceae > Pseudomonas > Pseudomonas sp. 10(2024). Next base: position 5,147,929 of record NZ_CP174006.1, on the reverse strand, counting down.
GCCGGCAGCTTCCTGGCGCTCATTGTGCTCGCCGTGGTCGTGATCAAGGCGACCTCGTCGCCAGCGGCCAAGGCCAGGCGCATCCCGCAGTCCCAGGCACAATTGGCGCAACAGCCACGCATGGATGTGCTGAGCATCGAGCTGGCCAAGTCCCGGGAGCAGGCGCAGGCGGCGCTGCAGGCCCAGGAAAACAGCGAAAAACAGCTGAAGATCGTGCGCGAGGAATCGCAGCGCAATACTCAACTGCTGTTGAGCCAGATAAAGGCCCTGGATAACAACCTGTCCGGCCTGCAGCAGCGCATGCAGTTCTACGAAGACAGCCGTCAGCGCGTGGAGGTGATCAAGCCACCGCGTCGGGAGCCGGCGCCCGTTGTCTCGCAAGGATACACCAGGCGCGCTCACCCGATCCCGCAGTCCTCGGGCTACAAGGTGCAGGCGGTGGTCGGGCACCGGGCCTGGGTGAAAAATGGCGATAGCGAAGACAGCGTCAAGGCCGGCGATCCGTTGCCACCGGTGCAGCGCGAATTGAAAGTGCTTGCCGTCGATCGCGACAGCGGCATCGTGGTTACTTCACCCGCTCTTTAAAACAGGGACGTTGTCATGGCGGCCGGATTTGCCGATCTAGTAGATGTAATGGTCAATATCGGGAAGGTCATCCCGACAGCGATCATGATGTGCCAGGGTATTGCCGTGCTTATCGGCCTCTATCTGACCGGTGCGGCGTTGATCGAGTTGTGGGGCGTGACCCATGACAACGCATTGAAATATGTGGCCGGAAGACAGCGTTTTTCTGTCGGCTCTGCCTGTGTCCAATTGGTGATCGGCTCTATCTTGCTGGCGATCGGTACGCTGGAGTGGATGGGCATCATGTCGCGAACCCTGACCGGGGATTATGCCAATTCGCGCATGTTGTCCTATTCCTCGACCGGGACGACTTTGCAAGAGCAGGCACAACTGGCAACCCTGGCCCTGCTGGGCATCATGCAGATTGTCGGCTTTATCGCCATGGTGAAAGGTTGGTTGACGGTAAACGGTTATTACAACAATCAAACTCAAGCCGGCCTCGGCACCGCCAGCGGCTGGATCATCGGCGGCGTCCTGGCATGGAACTTCAAATGGTTCAGCGATGTACTCAATAACACAATCGGATTCAATCTGGTTGGCCTCTTCACGCCGTGGTCGTAACGGCTTTTCGAAACATGAAATATAAGGAGCGTCACTTATGAAAGCACTCAAAACTCTGAAAGCTGCATACGATTCGGCCAAGGTTCGTGCAACTACCGCTATTATCGGGGCCCTGGCGGCACCGTCGGCTTTTGCCATCGAAAAAACCGACCTGACCCAGGACAAGTCGGGTGGCAAGACGGCCAGTGATGTCATGAGCAACATCGACGACACTGCTCAGGGCGGCGCCACGCTGCTGATCTCGTTGGTGTCGGTTGGTGGTTTCGTAGTTGTTGCCATCTCCCTGTACACCCTGTGGAAAGCCTCCAAGGATGAGCGTGAGAAGCCGATGTCGGCGATTGTCGGCCTGTTCATCGGCGGCCTGATGGCGGGTGTCGGTACCGTGATGTGGATCATGCGCAACACTTTGGTCAACTAACGCTGCACGCCGCTGAACCTATTGCGGGGCGTCATGCCCCGCACCTCAAGAACAGTTTCGGGAATATTCGGACGTGAGCGAAACAAACGCTTCTGAACGCGGGGCAAACACTGTGCCCACGTTGTCGAGTGGCTATCTCAGTCGAACTGCCAATCAGCCGGTATTTGGCGTGCGTCGGCCGCTGTGGCGCTCGGACGATGACCAGCGCAAACTGTTCAGCGATGAAAACAGCAAACTTCGCACTTCGGTGTGGCAGCGCGACAATTACACCTGCCGCTTTTGCGGGTTCAAGTCTGCAAAGTTTCAGGAACTTCATGCACTGGACGGCAATGCCGACAACTGCACCAAGGAAAACCTGATCACCGCCTGTAACCTGTGTCGTCAGGTTCATCATCTTGGCGCCTGCGCCATGAATGACACCGGCTTTTTCGTCGCCGTGCAGGAACTGACGCAAACCGAGATCAATAACATTGCCCGCTGTATCTACGTTAATGAGTTGCTCGATGACGTGGCGGCCAATGAAAAGCTGGCCAGCCTGCTGGCGGCTTTCAAGTTTCGTGGTAATGACACGCTGAAAGAAATATTCGGTGGCGAAGTCATCACCGTGCTTGGCGTGGCGGAAACCCTCGCGAGCAAGCAACTTGTCAGTGATGAAGAATTCAGCAAGCGCGCTGAATGGTTGGCGCCGTTACGGCTGTTCCCAACCAAAAGCGCGTTCAAAGATGGACAACTCGAATACTACGCGGCCAATAACCGTGCGGTGTTTTTGCCAGCTAACTGGTCGGCATTGACCGGCCAGTTACTGAAGAATTTTGCTTGATGCAGCCGCTCGTACTGCTGCTCAGTCTCGCCGTTGAGAGCGTTGGCAAAGGAGAACAAGGAAATGTTTAACAAACTCGAGGCGGTGATCCTGACGGTGCTGAGCCAGCTCAAGGCAGACGTGCAGGACTATTGCGACCTGGAAACGGTCGATGGCGGGCAGGCCATCGTCGCAAACGACGGTTCGCTGGCTTCCATCGTGCGCTTCAACGGCACCAAGAGCGTGCTTGGGCGCGAACAGTTCGAACGCCTGGTCAGCCTGCTGGAAGCGTCGCTCTCGGTGTACTTCAAGGTACGCGGCCACCACCTGCAGATTGTCTTCAGCCGCGACCTGGATGCGACCGCGCCGCTGGAGCAGAACGCTTTGCAGCAGGCAGCAACCGCCGAGCGGCTGAACCTCAACGTGCGGCACCTGATCAACGAAGGTGTCAGCAAGTACGCTCAGTATGTGTATGACGAAGAATGCTACCTGGTGTTCTGGTCGCGGCCCGCGCTGCTCGACCAGACCGAAAGGTCGATGGCGCGCGAGGCGCTGAACGAGTTCAGGAAGGAATCGGAGTGGCCGGCCACCGCCGAAGCGCAGAACCTGCTGCGGCCTATTTCCTACCTCAAGGACCGCCACCTTTCCTTTGTCACCAAGATTTCCGAAGACCTGACGTCCCCTGAGTTCGGTTGCTCGGCGGATGTGCTCGACGTCAGTGAAGCGATCCGCGCCATCCGTGCGAAGGTAAACCCCGACATCACGCCGCGTACCTGGAAGCCCTATATTCCGGGTAGCGCCATTCCCATGCGCTGGAAGACCAGCAAGCGCAATGGCGACATGTCGGAGTTCATGTACCCCACGCTGCCCAGCCAAATCATGGTCACTTCGGCTGAAATCGGCAGTGGCGAGCGCACCAGTCTGCTGCCGGATCCTACCAGTGTGCGGGTTGGCTCGCGCGTGTATGCGCCGTTGTTGATGTCGATTCCACCGGCAGAGCCGCAATACTTCAACACCCTGTTCAACAGCCTCAACCGCGCGGAAACGCAAGAGAACGGTGTGTCGCGCGCTTTGCCGTATTCGGTGTCGATCATGCTGTCCTCCGACGGCATGAGTGTGCTGGCCTGGAAGAGCCTGTTCGCCCAGCTGCTGTCGGTCACCTCCGAGCAGAACCGCAACATCAACCTCGCCACCAAGGAACTGCGCGAGCGCGTGCGTGACGGTGAATGCATGGTCAAGCTGCAAGTGGCCGCGATGACCTGGGCCAGCCCGGACGAAAAGGGCGTGAAGGAACTGGCGCTTCGCAAGTCGAAGCTTTGGCGCACCCTGGAAGCGTGGGGCCAGCCCGTGTTCATCGAACGTACCGGTAACCCGATGCAGGCGTTTCAGTCCAACTGTCTGGCCCTGACCACCAAGCACCTGGGCGACCCGGCCGCTGCGCCGCTGGGCGATGCCGTGGCCATGCTGCCGCTGACCCGGCCAGCTTCGCCGTTCCAGGAAGGGTCGACCATCTACCGCAGCCTGGATGGCAAGATCCTCAAGTACCAGCGTTTTTCCTCGCAGCAGACCACCTGGATCACCCTGATTGCAGGCAAGCCAGGCTCGGGCAAGTCGGTGTTGATGAACAACAACCACTTCGAATCGTGCCTGATGCCGGGCCTGACCGGGTTGCCCTACATCGGCATCACCGACATCGGTATTTCTTCGTCCGGTTTCTGCGACCTGGTGCGCGACAACCTGCCACCACGACTGCATCACCTGGTGGTGTACAAACGTTTGCAGAACGCTCGCAAGGACTGCATCAACCCACTGGACACTCCGCTTGGCCAGCGTTACCCGCTGCCGAAGGACCGCGAGTTCAACAAGAACTTTCTCACTATCCTGGTGACGCCGCCCGAACGCGAAAAGCCCTATGAAGGGATGAGCAACTTCGTCGGCCGCATGGTTGACCTGGCCTACCGGCGCAAGGACGACAAGATCGAGAGGGCCAGCCCGGAAACCTACAAGCCCGGGCACAACGACGTGGTCGACGGCGCCGTGGCGGCGCTGGGCTTCCGCATTCTGCCGGCCACCACCTACTGGGAACTGGTCGATGCAATGTTCGATGCCGGCATGGTGTACGAAGCGGAAGTCACCCAGCGCTATGCGGTGCCTACCCTCAACGACCTGGTGGCGGTGGCATCCACCGAAGAGGTGCGTGCCGAGTACGAAGGCTCCGGTGAGGTAGGGCGCAGCCTGGTCGATGCGTTCATTCTCGGCATCCGCGAGGCGGTCGGCGACTTCCCGGTGTTCGCCGACCACACCCGTTTCGACGTCGGCAGTGCCCGCATCGTTGCCCTCGACCTGCAGGACGTGGCGCTGCAGGGCTCTGCTTCGGCGAAGAAGCAGACTGCCTTGATGTACATGATCGCCCGCCAGTGTTTCATGAAGAAGGTGGCATTCTCGAAGGAGGACTTCCCGTTCTTCACCGAGAAGTACCTGCCGTTCTACGAGCGCCTGGTGGCCGACCTGGTGGATGAATACAAGGTCATGTGCATGGACGAATTCCACAAGACCGGTGGCCACGTGGGCTTGCAGGAGCAGATGCAGACCGATGGCCGCGAGGCCCGTAAGTGGAACATGGAGATCATTCTGGCTTCGCAGTTGATGGAAGACTTCGGCCAGCTGACCAAGATCGCCACGGCCACCTTCATCCTCGACTCGGGCACCAAGGAAACCCGCGACTGGTTGCGGAAGAACATCGGCCTGTCTGACACCGAAGAGCATGCGCTGGTCAACTTCGTGCACGGTGCGAACAAGCATGGCTGTACCTTCCTGGCCCGCTTCGAGACCAAGAATGCCACCTACAGCCAGCTGTTCACCATGTCTGCCGGGCCGATGCGCCTGTGGGCACTGACCACGACCGCCGAGGACCGCAAGCTGCGCACCATGCTCTACGAGCACATGCCGCGCCCCGATGCGCTGGCCCTGCTGGCCCGGCGCTTCCCGTCAGGGGGGTGCAAAGACATGGTCGAACGCTTGAAGCGAGAGACGTTCAAGGACGTCGAGTTCGTCGATGACGACATGGAGCAGTCGGTGATCGCGCGGATCGCCAAAGACCTGGTGGCTGACTACATCAGCGCCAGTGCATTCGAAGACGTAGTGTGAGGGAGTGACAGATGGCTCAGTACAAGGGCGCATCCCGTCAGCATGAAATCAGCAACAGCCGCAGGCGCAAGGATACCCGCCTGGCCGGGCAGCGCTTCAGTGATTTCTTCCAGTCGGCCGACGGCGCGGTTTTCGGAACCTTCGCGCTACCGGTCCTGGCGCTGATTTCGATCAAGGTGCCCTTTTCCGGTGAGCTGCTGTTGCTGCTGGCCTGGGCGTTCAAGCGCAAGTTCGTCGACGTCGACAATCGCACGTTCGATTTCCCTTATCGGGTGCCTAAGCTGGCGGACGTCAATGACGGCTCGTACAAGGGCAAGAAGAAAGGTGAGGGCGTGACTCTCTTCGGCAATGACCTGGAGAGCAAAGAGCAGATCTACGCCGGCGACAGTGACCTACGCACCCACCAGTTGGTGCTGGGCACCACTGGCTCCGGTAAGCCGCAGCCCAAGCATGCCAAGGTGCTGACTCCGGGCGGCTGGGTGGAAATGGGCCGCATCCGGGTCGGCGACAGCGTGTGCACGCCCGATGGCAAGCAGGCTGCGGTGCTGCGGGTGATTGAGCAGGGCATCCAGCCGATCTGGACCGTGGCCACGCGTGACGGGCGCCGGGCGCAAGCCACGGGTGACCACCTGTGGCGGGTGCTTACCCGCGGGCAGGATGGCAGCGAAGAAGCCCATACCGTGACCACCGACGCCATTCGCGAGTTGATGGGGCGCGGCATCGTGGTGATGCTGCCCAAGGTGCGCAAGAAGCGCGGCTCGGCCAAGTTCAATGGCTGGGCCGAGGTGTGGAAAGTGACGGCTGCCGGCCAGGCACCTTGCCAGTGCATCGAGATCGATCACCCGCATCACCTCTACATCACTGACGACAGCCTGGTCACCCATAACACCGAGCTGTTGCTCGGCATCGTCTTCAACGCCTTGGTGCAGAACACTGGTTTCATCTACGTCGACGGCAAGGGTGACCCCAAGCTGCAGAAGGAAATCTTCCGCCTGTCGCGCTACCTGGGCCGCGAAGATGACCTGCTGATCATCAACTTCATCACCTCTGGCCGCGACTTCGTCGAGAAGCAAGTCGACAAGGTGACCAACAACATGAACATGATGGGCAACACCTCGTCGGGCATGTTGATCGAGCTGATTGTGTCGCTAATGGATGATTCCGGCGGCGGCGGTGACATGTGGAAGGGGCGGGCGATCATGTTCGTGGCAGCCCTGACGCGGCCGCTGACCTACCTGCGGGACAAGGGGCACATCAACCTGTCGCCCGAGAAGTACCTGGAATATTTCGAGCTGAACGTCATCGAAGATCTGGTGTGGGAGCACGGCGGCAAGTACGGTGAGATGTTCGACGTGATCGTCGCCCCGCTGCGCTCGTACCTGCTAACGCTGCCAGGCTACCAGAAGGCGAAGTTCAAGAAGCAGGAAACCAAGACCCTGGAGCAGCACGGCTACATCGTCATGCAGCTGGGACGGATCTTCAACGACCTGACCTTCAACTACGGCCATATCTTCAAGACCCGCGTCGGTGACGTGGACTTCTATGATGTGGTGATCAACCGCCGCTTGCTGGTGGTGCTGCTGCCGGCGCTGGAGCGTGCACCGGACAGCATGCGCATGCTTGGCAAGATGATTGTAGGCAGCATCAAGCAGATGATGGCCGGCTGCCTGGGCAACCGGGTCGAAGGGGTAGTGCGCGAAATCATCGACAGCCGGCCGACCGGCTCGAAGTTCCCGTTCTATACCATTCTCGACGAATATGGCTATTACGCCGTGGTCGGCTTTGCCGTGGCCCCGGCCCAAGCGCGTAGCCTGGGCTTCAGTGTCACCTTCGCTGCGCAGGACTTTTCCTCGCTGAAGAAATCCAGCGCCGAAGAAGCGGATGCCACCTGGGAAAACACCAACATTCGCGCCGTTGGCCGCCTGACCTCGGGCACCGAATCGGAAACCTGGCGGCGCGTGCAGGGTGCGGCGGCCGAGTCTTCGCAAGCCATGCTGGGCAACTTCGAACGTGTTGCGGGCAACGAAAAATTGCGGCAGTCGGACAACATTGCCATCGAGCAGCGCAGCCGGTTGAACTACGACGACGTCGCCATGCAGGAGAACGGCGAGTTCACCTTCCTGATCGGCAAGAAATCGCAAAATGGCAAGACCGGTGGCGTGGCGCTTATTCGCGGCCTGGGCTTCTACACGGCCGGCCCGGCGCCGAAGGAAATGCGCATCAACGATTTCATTCCGGTCGAGCCACCTGAGCCTTCGGACCTGCCGCAGAACCGGCAGTCGCGCCAGGCATTCGTCGACAGCCTGAAGGATGGCTCTTTCGCCAAACGGGTACGCGCGGTAGTGAAGGGTGACCCAACTCTTGCCCGCATGCACAGTGTGTTCGAGCATAACTATGCCGACCCTGACCGGCCTTTGCTGGGCCGGTTGGACACCTCGCTCGGCGTGCTTGGGGCGTATTTGTCCGGCGACCTGAAGAAGCCGGCTCCAGCAGCACCACTGGCAGAAAAACCGGCGCCGCAGGCCCCCGCCGATGTGCCGGATGCGGTCATGGTTACAGCAGCTCCAGTGCCCGCACCACAAATTGACCCCATGAGCCCGGAGGGGATTCAGGCAAGCATCCTCGCCGTTGCCGACCTTTTGGCCGTGACGCCAGTGACGCCTGCCATTGCACCGGTTGACGAGCAGGAACTGGACGATGAATGGGCGCGTGAGCTGGCCATGGTCGTGCCTCAGCAGATGCTCGACATGCAGCTGATGGCCAGCGGCGAAGGCTTTGCATCGCTGTCGGACAAGTGGGCCGCACAAGAGCGGATCGAGCAAACCTGCGCAGAAATTGCCCGGCAAACGGACTACAGCGTTACCCCTGAGCCCGCTGCTCAGGGTGTGGCCGGCATGCGCGAGCGGCTGAATGACCTGCAGGCCAAGTGCCGCCTGATGATGAAAGAGCAGCCGCCCAAGTAAGACCGGGCGTCAGAGCCCTAGATCGGCGTGTGATTCTATTTTTTGTCATAAATTGACGACGATAGATATCTGACAGATAATCAGAAACAAGAATTTTTGCATGCTAAGGTGAGGCGATGGGGTTGTTCAGTTCAGGGAAGAAAGCTGCGAAGTTCGCGTTCATCACCATGCCGATGGCGGTGCTTGGCGTGAATCAGCTGCGCATGGGCAACCAGCACATCAAGGCACTCTGGCGTTCCAACTTCAGCCCAGCGTGCCCCGAGTGCGAGCGGGGTGTGCTGCTAAAGACGGAAGGTGACCATCAGGAGTTCGAGCAGGGGCCGAAAGGCAAGATGCGTGTGCTGCACAGCTGGGGTTGCAACAACTGCGGCTTCGCCTTGCTTGAAGAGGATGACGTCAAGAAGGTCAAGGAGCATGCCGCGCGCTACCGCAACGAGCGAGTCAAGGCGCAGTTGACCACCATCGAACGTGACGAGATCGACCGGATTGCCCGTAGCCACCGCTTGCACTCCAGGGCGTTCTTCATTGCCAGCGCTGCTGCGATTGCCGGGTTCATCTACATGCTCGCGACCGGCGCGGGCATTCTGATCGCCCTCAACTGGCTGTCGATCGGCTTCGCGCTGTGGGTATTCGGCATGAAGAAGTCCTATCGTAGCTGGCAGGTCTCGACCGGGCAGCTGTTCGTCGAGGGCGCGTTCTGGTTCTGGTTCCAGCACCAGAAATGGATCATCTGACCATGATGCGCAAACGGCCCCAGTGGCTGTTCATCGCCCTGATGTGCTGCGCCATGCAGGCACTGGCCGATGACTTCTATGCCGTGCGGCCTGCGGATATCGACTGCGTCGTGCAGGCCGCCCAGCGCCAGGGTGTGCCGGCCAACGTGCTGTTGGCCATCTCCAGCAAGGAAAGCGGCAAGAACGGCCAAAGCGTGTCGAACCGCAATGGCACCTTCGACCTTGGCCACTTCCAGATCAATACCACCCACTGGGGCCCGAAAGGCGTGTTTGCCGCATACCCGGCGATCACCAAGTCCGATGTTGCCTGGCGCGGTTGTTACAACGCGGAGTTGGCGGCATGGCTGCTGCGCCAGAAGCTGGACGAGAACAACGGCCAGGACTTCTGGACCCGCGCCGCCAATTACCACTCGCGTACCCGCAAATTCAACGACATCTACAAGAAAGACCTGATCCCGCTGGCGGTGAAATGGGGCAAGTACCTCGAGCGGCAGCGCCACGCCAGGCTGGTGGTCAGCTACCAGTAACGCAGGTCGCCGCAGAATGCCAAGGCTTCTGGGCAAGGGTTACCCCGGGTCGATGAACAAGACAACTTCAGGAGTTTTTACATGAAAGGAATACGCATGGGTGCACGCGCCTGCAAGGCTGGCGGTGTGCTGGTGGCACTGGTTGCGCTGGGTGGTTGTGCCAGCTCTGCCAAGCCTACTACCGAAGACACCGAGGCGTTTGCCAGCCGGATCATCGCCGACAAGGTGTCGGTAGCGGTCAATTCTCAGCACACCTACGTTTCGCGGCTGAACGCCGACCGTGTGCAAGCTGCTTCGCGGCAGGCTGCAGTAGACACCGACCAGGTCGACATCGACTTCATTGGCAAGCCTCAGGAGCTTCTGCAGACCTTCGCCAGCCGTTATGGCTACGCCTATGTCGAGAGCGGCAAGCGCGTCGATCTCAAGCCCATCAACGTGTGGGTGCGCAAGGCAACGCCGATCAATGTGCTGAAGGATGTGGGTGCACAGATCGATACCGGTGCCGATGTGGTGCTGGACAAGAGCACCAACACGCTGCGCTTGATCTACAAGCCGGTACCGCTGGCGCTGGGGAGGGGCTGAACATGGCGATGGACATGCCTCCGATGACCCTCGAGGACGCCGAGCGCCTCTATGACAAACCCGCCTACGTGCAGCAGCAGAGTGACGCCGGCGATGCCAGGTCGGCTATCGAGGCCATGCGTGACGAGAAGAACCAGGCATCGGCCGCGCGCGGCGAAGCCATTCTCGATGCGGCATTGCAGGTGGGGGTGAAGGCTGGCCTGGCGTGGCAGCTGACCAACATCAACAAAGCCCTGAAGCTGCGCGAGCGTGAGTTCGACACCGTCTATGACTTCAGTAGCCTGATGATCCAGGATCGCGTCGTGCCGCCGGTCATCACCGAAGCGCGCCACCTGTACAACCAGGACGGCGACTACACGCTGCGCCTGTCGGGGGCGGCCTACAAGATCGAGTCGCAGGCACGCTTTTCCTCCGTGCCGCCCAGCTGGCGCGAATACCTGAACTTCCCGCCGCCCACCTTCGACCGCACCTCGTTGGTTTCGGCACTGGTGCCGCGTTCCGACGAGGAAGAGCGGGTGTGGAAACTGGCCGTGCGCGAGGGCTGGCAACAAGGTGTCGAGCAGGCCAACCTGATGCTGACCTACGGCTTCGACCGGATGAACCGCGATATCGATGGTATGCGCCGTTTCAATGAGTTTGCCCGTCATGGCCAGGTCACCATGCCGATCATCTCCGGTGCGGAGATCCCGGTTACCCGGGAAGGGCGGTCGATGGCGGTGGATGAAACCCTGCTGCGCATCACCGCCTTGCCCGAGTTCAACGAAAACATGAACGTGTGGCGCAGTTCGATCGCTACTTCGACCATTGCCAACCCTCCACGCCGTGCGCCGGTAACCGGCGCTGGCAGCCCGGCGTCATCGCCTGCTGCAGCCCGACAGCCCGCGGGTGTTGAAGGCGGGCGGCAATGAAGCAGGACTTCCACGACGACGTGATGATGCTGGAACCGGGTGCGATGATCGAGCGCCTGGAGCGCCTGACCAGTTACGAAGACCCGTTTCGTTTCGATCGCGCCGACCAGTTCAAGGCCATGATGCTGGAAACCCTGACCCATGGCGTCAGCGACATTTTCATCCAGCCCGCATTGCCGGTGGTGGTGAAGAAATATGGGCGGATGTATGCGGTCACCCGGCGTGCGCTGGATGTCGGGGAAGTCAACGAACTGCTGAAGATGGCGGCCAATCGGGACACCGCCACCACCGATATCGTCTCCGGCACGGCGGTCAACGAGCGTTACGAGTTGTTCGACCCGGAGCGCAAGGATGCCCGCGGTGCGCGCCTGCGTTATGCCTACCGGGTAAACGCCTCGCCCATCGCCTGCCATGGCGACACCTCGTGCCAGATTGTCATCCGGGCCATCCCCGATGACCCGCCACGCATCCAGGACGTGGGCCTGAGCGAGGAAATCGTCAGAATGGCCACGCCGCGTGATGGCATCGTCTATGTGGCCGGTGCCACCGGCCATGGCAAGACCACCACCTTTGCCGCCATCAACCGCTTCATCCTGGAAAACGACACGCCGATCAAGGGCAACCTGATCAGCCATGAAGAACCGATCGAATTCACCTACGACAAGGTCCAGAGCAAGCATTCGATCTTCGTGCAGTCGCAGATCCCCACGCACTTCAAAGACTTTTACCGGGCAAACCGCGAGGCCATGCGACGTGCGCCTGGCCTGTGCGTGATCGGCGAGTTGCGCGACCAGGAGACCATTCGCGCGGCGGTGGAGCTGTCGCTGACGGGGCACCCGGTGTTTGGCACGGTGCACGCCAAGGATGTGGCGGCGATCATGCGCCGGATGATTTCCCGCTTTCCGGAGCAGGAGCGTGCCACCGCCATCTACGACCTCGTCGATACCAGCCGCTTCATGATGGCGCAGAAGCTTGTGCCGACGGTGGATGGCAAACGCACCGCTGCGCGATCGTGGCTGAGATTTACCGAGCAGGTGCGCGACACCTTGATGGACCTGACCGACATGGGCCGGGTAACCCAGCGGGTTGCCGAGTTCGTGCGTGAAGAAGGGCATACCTTTGCTGCCGAGGCGGATCGCCTGCTGGCCGCAGGCCTGATCAGCGAGGCGACTGCCCGCGACCTGCGCCACGGCTGAGGTGCGGGCTGCCCATTAATGCTGACTGCAACGAGTTTACGGAGAAGTTATGGCAACAGGACGGTATCACTGGAGCAGATGCGCTCCCCCCGCACGTTTTTTCGTGATCAACGCAAGTGCCGCCTTACCGTGGTTGATGTTGCTGCTGGTGCCGGCGCTGTGGAAGTTTCTGCTGCCACTGGCGCTGTGCATGACGATTGCCCTGGTCTACATCGAGGTGGTGAAGAAAATGACTGTGCGGGCGGTTTGCCGCCGAGCCGCAGTGTTCATGGTGGGGCGAGTGCGTACCACGCACAATTTGCTCAAGGAACTGGCCAGGTAGTTGGCAAGACAGACATGACCGGCAGAGTCTTTGTGGCGGCCAGAGGAGGCGTTGAATGAAGCAACAGGGAGGTGGGCAGAAGAGCTTTACCTGGGATGACCCCGCCATTTTGCTCGGGATCATGGCGGTGCTTTACCTCGGGGGGTGGGGTGCCTGGTACTTCGCTCACGACAAGATTGCCAAGGTGTACACCTACATTCGCTACGTCGAGCTGTGGTTGCCAAGTGTGCTGGGTGACTTTGCCGCGCTGCCAGGTATTGCCTCGATCAACCAGTGGGTCGGGCGCATGTGTGCGCCGGAAGGCATCATCGGTGCCTGTCAGCGAGATTTTTCCAGCGTGGCGTGGGGTGAAATCACTTCGTCGTCGCTGCTCATGAATGGTTTTTTCCTGCTGTTGATGGTGATCCTGTCGGTACGCATGTTCCTGCGTATCAACAAGACCCACCCCAAGCTCAGGTTCACCAAGACGCACAATATCAAGAGCTTTGTGCAAGAGAACAAGGCGCAGTACCCGCACCTGCGCATGTTCGCCGAGCTCGACCTGATCGCCCAGCCGCTGGACCACCCAGTGTTCGGCATGTCGCAGACCTCCCGCCAGTTTGCCTACCGGCACTTGCTGATCAGTGGTTGGCAGGAGCAATCGGATCGCAGCTGGGCACCAACCCTGGATCGCGAGAAAACCACCGAGGTGATGCGTCGCCAGTTGGGCCAGCACTGGACCCGGGTTGCCAATCTGACGCCGGCAGAAACACTGCTGGTGGCGATAGCGTTGCCGCGGGTGGTCGCCACCGATACGGCGCTGGATGACAATGCCTTCAAGGCGGCAATGGCCGACAGCGACTACATGGTTGCCTGGTGCTGGGATCAGTTCAAGGCACCTGCCGGCAAGGCCGAGCAGCAGGGCGACCCTTATGCCTGGCTAAAGCCCGAAGTGCCGCTGGAAGAGCCTCGGGCGATCATCCAGAAGTACATCAAGCACCCCAATGCCAGTGCGATCCTGCACGCGCACGCATTCGTGCGCACCATCATCTTTGCCATGTTCTTCCAGGCGCGCCGCCTGGGTGTGCTGCCACCCGCAGAAATGCGCTGGATGCGTTTCTTCGACCGTGACATGTGGTATGCCCTGCAGACGATCGGGCGCCAAGCCGGGTTCCCGGAAGCGCCGGGGATCCTGTCGCATTTCCTGTATGAGTGCAAAGCGGGGGTGTCACTGGCGGAGCCCCAGCTGGACAAGGCGGTCAACGGTCTTGAGCTGGCGATGTCGGCGTACAAGTATTCCGAAGCCGACAAGAAGCGCTATGAGGCCCTGCAGCAGGAGAGGTATGCCGCGGCACAAGGGGCAGCGCTCGATGAAGGGGTTGCCTGAAGCGCAGTCTTGAAGGTTTGGATAAAAGCAAATGGCCATCTATGTAGATGGCCTTTTTTTGTTTTTTTGGTGCCTTTTTTTGCTTTTTTGTTAGAATATGGTCGTATTGGATTCTTAATAGGGACATCGAGCCATGAAGGGTGTGATTGCAAGACCTGTCGCCGTGCTGGCGGCGCTTGCGGCGGGTATTTCCGTCGCCCATGCCGCCCCGGCACAACCGGCGGACCTCTCTGCCTTCATCACCGCTCAAGGTGCCGCACAGGTTAACCCTGCCCAGCAGGAGCTTGATGACCTGACCGCGCAACGGGTGTCGCGCTATGGGCGTATCGTCAGCGCCCGACCGGTCGGCCTCGGCGGGTTGACCGCCTGGACCGTTGAAAAGAACGGCCATCAAGTGGTGCTTTTCAGTACGCCGGACTCTGCGGTGCTGTTCACCGGCGTGGCTTGGAATGCCGAAACGGGCAGCAATATCTCCGATGCCTTCCTGCCTGGCGTCGCCCAGGCCGTCGTTGCGCCGCCTGCAGCTGCCCCGGTCGCGGCCGCGCCAGCTGCGCCGCAGATGTCACCCGTTGAGGCGCCGAATGTGCGCGAAGCTGCAGCCATGGACGGCACCTTCAAAGGCGCGATCCCGGAGTCGATGAAAACCGTCGACTCCCTGGCAGGCATCAAGGAAGGCAAGGGCGGCATCGGCGATACCGTCTACATCATCATCGACCCGCGTTGCCCGTACTGCCGCGAAGCCTACAACCTGACAAGGGCCTACGCAGCAAAGGGCCATTCGATCAAGTGGATCCCGTCTGCAGCACTGGGTAACCCGGCGGATGGCGTGCCGTTGGCCGCCACCATCCTGCAGACCAAGGACCAGAAGATGCTGGCGCGGGTACTGGGCAACCACGAACAGGTCCGCTCCGAGCCATCGCCGGAAACCGTCGAGCAGCTAAGCACCAACCTGGCGTTTCTGTTCGCCGCATTCGAACACAACGGCAAGGAACAGGCGGGTGTGCCGGCTGCATTCTTCATCGATCACCGTACAGGGAAGCCAAGGATGATGACCGGCCTTTCGCAGGCGGTCGTGCTTGAAGACATCTTTGGAAAACTTTAAGGAGCAAAGTACATGAAAGCCAAAGCGCCGAACTTTGAGTTCGACCCCAGTATCCGAATCTTCGGTTCGGGCGAGCACTTGCTGGTGGTGTTCGACAGCCAAAGTCCCCATGACGCACAGCGGGCTACCCGTACCGTGCGTATCGCTAGGGCGTTCCAGCAGCTGTCGCTGGTAGTGGCCGGCTTCGATGCGGCTGAAGATGATGGCCATCAGCGGGTGCTCAAAGGTAGCGTCAGCCTGGCGATCGAGGGCGATGGCGGGCTGCTGGTCAGTCACGAACTGGCGGCCCTGCAACTGGTGTTTCATGCCGAGGCAGACCGCAAGGGTGCGCTTACCCATATCGAGCCTGCGCTGGTTGCCTACAAGGTGCGCCAGGCCCTTTCGGAATGCCTGAACGAGGCCCTGAACGACTACTTCCAGCGCGAAGAAGCGCAAAGGACGGCAGTGCCTGCAGAGGCCCTGCGCCCGGCTCCTGTGACTGCCCCGCAGTACCAGGGCGCAGCACCACAGCCTTCGCGCAAGGCCCTGCGCGAGCAGGCCGCAAGCGATGCCGAGCGCCAGGCCAGGTCGCGCCGGCGCAAGACCGCAATGGCCTGGCTGGTGCCGCCTTTGGTGGTAATTGCGGTGATGGCGACCATGTCTCATCTTGCTTCCTCCCAGTCGCCGATTGAAAATGCTGTCGCGCAGCAGATGGCGAACGACCCGGAGTCGATCAAGGCGCAGGTGGAATTGACCAAGCAGACCCTGCAGTCAATGGGGCTTGATCCAGGTCAGGGTGGTGACATTGGATGCCTGGCGCCGCAATGATTGCCATTGCTTCCTGCTCCATGGATGGGGTATGCCTTTCGCTGGTTTGCGGGCGCTTAGAATGGCGGGGAGCCCTCTCGCGTCGCCCGAATGCTGCCTTGTGGTGCCGAAGGAGGATCTTTTCCAGGATTGGAGAATGAGAGCGGGCCCGGCCTACGAAGCTTGGTGCTGCTGTTCTGCTTGAGCGGAGTGTGTAAGCCTGCGCAGGCACTTTAAGACTATTTTGGATTGGAAATCTTAGGTACGTATATGCGACCAGCGAATGAAGTTAAAGACGGGGCCAAGTTATTGTCCCTTGCCCAGGGCCTGAGGTCGCTGCTGGTCCCCTCGCCAGATGTACTGGCCGACACCGTCAAGGAGTTGCACCCGTTGGTCAACCTGTCCGACAAGGTGCTGCCTTTGAAGTCGTATTTCAACATGGTTCAGGACATCCAGCGGGCCAAGCATACCCAGGCCGCGATGCGCGCTGCCGACGAGCCGCTTAGTCGCGAGGCTATTCAGCAGGGTGTGTCGCGCAAGCTCTGTACCGAAGACATCTTCATGGTTGCCTGTTCGTTCCTGGAAGTGGAAATCGCCAAGCAAGGCTCGGTGTACTACCTGAGCGGCGAATCACCCGATTTCAAGGAAACCAAGAAGAACCGAAACCCGCTCGACTTGTCCGATGAGGTCGTACTGAAGAACCTCTCCAGTGGCCTGGCGCGCCCGGACACCGATCGCGGGGCTGTAGAGCGGGGGCAGATCGACAGCGGGTTCAACCACCTGGTGCGGCTGAACCAGTTGCATAACCTGATGGTGGAGTCTGTGCGGCTGATGAAGGCGGACGAGCGACTGACCAAGGTCGACATCCGCAAGAAATTCAACATTTCGCACACGGACTACGAGCGCATGATGTCGATGGCGCGGCGTTCCGGGCTGATTTCGTTCCGCAACCGCAAAAAGGACCCGTCCAACTCCTACACCTTGCGCAATGACAACCATGAGCGGGTGTCGGAGCACGCCAAGAATTTTGGCCACACGCCGCAGAAGATGTTGAACAAGATTCTGGATGACTTCTTCGCAATGCTGGAAAAACGCAAAAAGCACGAGGACTGATTTACATGGGGATCCAGGGCCATAAGGACGTCGGGCCGGCAATAAGTGCAGAGGAGCGGGCCCGTGTAGCGCGGGCGGCCAGGCAGGTGGTGGCGTATGCCAACTTTCTGCGCTGGACGGCGAACTTCAAGCGGGACGAAGTGCTGCGCCATCCTGAACACGACCGCGTGATACTGCTCTCGCCCATGCAAAGTGGGCGTTTCAGCTTTGCCCTGGAAGGCGACACCTTGTATGTGGGCGTCCAGCCATTCGAGGCTGCCTGGGCTTCGTGCATGCCTTTCGAGGCTGCCTACGTCTCTGACCGGCTGTACCTGTCTGTCGAGGGCGTGAACTTCATGGATTCGCGCATGCCACCGCTGGCGCTGGGCATATTCGTCGACGAGGGTGAAAAGCGTGCGCGAATGGCCGCTGCTCGTTTCGTCCAGCTCATCCAGGTGTCGGTGTGTGACGGCTACGTGGTCGAGGTGGGCGAGCCGTGTGGCGATCCTGTCGAGATGCGCCTGGGTGACGTGGTGCGCCAGCTCCGCGAGACCCGTCAAGCGAAGGTGCAGCAGCAAGACATGGGGCGGTTCTTCTGATGCGCTCAAGCAGACTTTACAAGTAAGGATACGTGCATGACCAAGTGTAAATTCATCCTGCCCGTGCTGGCCGCCGTGGCAATGGCGGGCTGTGTCACGACCGAGCAGATGCCGGACGGGACAACCAAGATTCGTTTCTCGGACGAAACGGTCAGCTCGCTGACTTCAATGATGCCCAATGGCCTTGTGACCGTTGTTGCTGGTGGAGCAGGTAGCGGCGGGCTCGACCTGATACCGACCAAGAGCCCTGTTGGTAATGGGCAGTACCTGTATTTCAACGGCCAGTATGACTACACCTGCGCGTCCGCGTTGCTGTACAGCGCCAAATCTGGCAAAGAACTGGATCGCGATGTCAACGAAGGGTGCCGTGACCGTTACTTCCAGCGGCAACTGGCGCTGAAACTTGCGGGCAAGCCGTACGACAGGGCGGCACCTGCCTATGATGCAGACAATCCGCCCGATGCATACTGGGCCAGGTTGAAAGGGCAGACCCTTGCTCGGTTGGCGGCCACGCAGCAGTTCGCCACGCGTTTTGGTGGTCTCCCGCGTGTCGATCGCAACGGTAACATCACTATCAGCGTAGGCTTCATGGGGGTGGGCAGTGGGCAGCATGTGGCTTTGACGACCACGCCTCAGCGTATCCCGGTTGTCATGGAAGATGCAGGGTTTGCTGCGCAGATGCGCACGCAGTCGGCCAAGCAGAATACCGAGGTTGGCGACTGGACAACGTGTGATGCCGTACTTGCCTACAATTCGGTGGCTGACAGAGGCGCGCGTCCGGCCAATATCGCGCCTGGTGACTATATGCAGTACGTGGTGCGCTTCACTGTATCGTCGCTCTCGTGCAAGGATGCCTTGCACGGGTACAAGAGCGCTTCGCGCTAAGCAGTGGGGTGCCCTGCGCCGGCGTGGTGAATAAGCGCCGAGTCGCCGTGGCACCCGGCCCTTCTTTCAGGCTGGGAGGCGATGCAGGCTGGGGGTATCACTGAGCCGCATTCCATATATCGTCAGCCGCTGCCACCGACTCGTCGATACCGGCCGCATGCGCGTCGGCCGCGTTCAGCCAGTTCTGATTAAGGTTCGCCTGCTGAGCCGCATGTTCATGGGCGAACTCGCGTTGCAGGATGGACGCTTCGATGCTGCTGAGCAGCGTGGGCGAGGCAGCGCCATATTCTGCGAGCAGTGCTCGCGACGCCTCCGGCGCAAGCTGATTGACTGCACCGCGCAACTCCTGACCGTACTCGGCCAGCACCGGCTGCTTGGCAATAACGATTTCCGCCGCTTGTGATGGGAATACGGAGGCTGTGAAGCTCTGGAAGTCCTGGGCAGTCGGCATGGTCTCGTCCTTACATGCTGTTGTCGTTGAGGTCCTCGCTGCGCGACAGCGATGGCTTGGTGTAGCGGGCGAATGTCTTGTCCAGCTCGGCAGCCAGGTAGGCCTGTTCGCTCTGGCGCAGCGCTTGTTTCATGAAGTCGCCGTCAGAGGCTGCGGACACCACCTGGTCTCGCAGGCTGCCCAGCAGCCCTTCACGATCCGCTCGCGAACCTGGGGTATGGTCGATCGCATCGATAGCACGGGTCAGTGACTGGCGCAGGCCGGATTCTGCATGGGGCTTTTCGGTGGGGGTGGCAACCTCAAAGGCAATGGCACTGATCACGGCGCAATGAATGGCCGTGAAAGCGTTGGCTTCGGCTGTCCTGCTTTGCATGATCCGGTCGGTGCGCAGGGTGTGCGGCGGCGTGCTGCGCAGCCATGCCGACTCATGTTCGGCAAGGGTGTCGATGGTCTGCCGGACTTTCTGGCCGTCAGGGCCCTCGCGCAGCGCCGCTTGCGCTACGTTCTCAAAGCTGATTGCCGGATTGCCTGAGGCCTCTATGGCTCTCTCGCGCATTAACCCAGCACCGATCACGAATCGGCTGGCATCACGTATTGATAGCTGCATCTATGTCCATCATTTATTCACAGGGCTTGAACGCGCCCAACCAGTCGGCATTCAGCATCGTCTGCTTCCCTGCGCGGCTCGCCGCGTCGCGTAGGCCTGATGCGGATATCCACTGATCTCCGCTGACGTGCTGGATAAACCCTTGCGAACCCTATGGGTTCATCGATTCGCTTGACCTTAGCATTTTTGCTTTCGCATTTCTTGGGCCTGCCCCGAAATCATCGTTTTTTTGGTTACTTTAAGTATCCCCGCCGAGCGAGTCGGGGCGTACTAAGCCAAGATCGCTAATGCCAAATTGCCACTGCTGCCGAATTAGCTCAACTGCCCGTAAAACAGCCTTTTCGTCAGGGTCTGGCTACGCCGTCACCCTTCTTCTGCAGGCGCTGTGCAAGCGCGCCATTCATTCTTGCTTCAGGGGAAAGCGCGCGATGTCGTGCTTTTGGCGCCTGAAAACCGACTTCAAAACCTGTGAAAGCACCATCTGAAGAATGATCCATTGCGCGCGAGGGGTTTTCCGCGGAATGCGAAGGTTATCACGCTAATTCGGTTATTTATCCATCGTTTGATGGCTAAATGCCAATATTTACACGACTTTACATTTTGCTTCGGTCTAGCGTCGCTATCAAAAATTTCAGGTAGCTAGCATCCTGATGTCAGTTCTTGTTAGTTTTCTTACATAACAATATTTTGATAATTAGGTGATTTCTGGTTTAAGATTAGCGCGCTTTCGCTATCCTGGCAGTCAACGTTGCACGGGTAGCGCCATGGCTTGGGCTCGACGCATGCCTGGGCCCTGTGGCTTGCCGGGTTGGATGACAGCCCAATTCAAGGACGACGGAGCATTCCAAGGGAATTCGTCGCGAACGATTCAGATCAACCGTCCGCAACTCGATTCAGGTAGGTATTCACAATGGCTCAAATGCCGTTTTCACCGTGCAGCGACCCAAGCGACTGCTCCGATCAATCGGTCAAGATGCTTGGCAGAATTTTCGGGCCAGTGATCGATAGCCTGGTTGCAGGTACTGACCCTAACGCTGTGGAAGCCGGCGCGAACATCCTTGCCACCATGTTCAGCTTCTTCAATAGCGGCATCCTGATCATCGGGTCGCTGATCGTCTCGTATGTGGCAGTGATGGGGGTAACAAACACGGCCAACGACGGGGAGGCAATGGGCAAGAGTTGGTCGTCCTTGTGGACGCCGGTGCGGATCGTGGCAGGCGGTGCCGTATTGCTGCCGACGACCAGCGGCTACTCGTTCATCCAGTTGATCGTCCTGATGTTCGCCCTCTGGGGTATCGGCTTTGCCAATGGCACCTACAAGGCCGGCATGGCGATTGGCGTGCTGTCGTCGGACGGGATCGTTCAGGGTGTCAACCAGGCGGGTAACTTCTACGGCTTGCGTGACTTTGCGCGGCAATACGTTGCTGTTTCCTACTGTGCCAGGGCAGCAAACGCCATCTACGCCAACAGTGGGTCTGGTAGCCAGCCCGCTGTCCAGTCCAAGAGCACGAGCCTGGGCAATGGACAGGTCGAGCAGGTCTATGACAAGCAGACGTTTGTCGATGGGCGTACCGAATACACGTTTTTCCTCAAGGATCGCAATGCGGTAACCAACCTGGCCGGTGGCGAGCCATTCTGCGGCACCGTGAAGCTGTCTACCTACGCGGCACAGACCAAGACCGACCCCATTCCCCAGGCGTTGGAGAAGGTGCATGAACAAACTCAGTTAGCGAAGGTGAAAGCGGCTGGCAAGTTGATGGGCGAGCTGGACAAGTGGGTCAACTCATGGCCAGCGACCATCAACGATCCCGGTTGGGACAAGGTCGATTCAAACCGCTTCAATACGATTGTCAGGACGCAGGAAGACCAGATTGCGACGAACCTCGTCAAAGAGGTCACTGACGGCCAGAGCGACGTCGATAGTGGCTTGAAGGGTTTTCTGGATACGCTCACGAAAGATGGCTGGGCTGCGGCTGGGGGCTGGTTCCAGCGAGTCGGCATGGTGCGAGGGCAGATCGCCAACGTGCTTGCCGAACCGGTGGGCTCGGTGGGTGCGCCATCCCTTGCGGGGCTGCCCTCGGATGCGCGCTTCTCGTTGCTGAGCAACAGCCTCACCACTGTGACCGAGGCAATCGACAAGAAGGCTGAAGAGAAAGACGCGTACAACGGTGCAAAGCCCGCCAAGGCCGATGATCTGGCGAGCCTCATCCCCAAAGATCCGCAAAGCGATATCAACGTAGGGTCATTGAGGGCGGACATGGACAGCAAGATGTCCTCGTTCGTCAACGGCATGATGCAGAACGTGGTCGAGATTGCCACGGGGGCGGGCAGTAACGGGCAGACGCCACTGTGTGGCACGGCGGGGCAGATGGGGGGCTCGCTCAACCGCATGAAGTGCGTGGGCGATTACCTGAGCGTTGCCCGTGGCGGCATACTGCTCGCCGATGTTGCCATCAAAAGTGCTGCGACGGCAGTACGGGTGCTGGCCGGTACTGTTTCATCGGTCAAGGCGCTGGGTAACGGGCTGGATCTCGACAAGATTGTCATCCCGCTGTGGGACTGGGTCATGGAGGTGCCGATCAAGCAGCTCGCGCTGCTGGCGACCTATATTGAACCTCTGGCCTTCTACTTTGGCGTATTCCTTCCCAGCTTGCCCTACACGCTGTTCATGATCGTGTTCGTCGGCTGGGTGCTCGCCGTGTTGCAATCCATCATTGCTGCCCCGCTCTGGGCCGTGATGCACATGACACCCGATCGGACGTTCGTGGGTTCGCAGACGCAGGGCTACCTGTTGCTGCTGTCCCTGTTCGCTCGCCCGGCACTGGCCGTTCTGGGGCTGTTTGCCGCGATATTGGTATCCGACCCTGTGATCGACTACATAGCGCAGGGCTTCTTCGCCATGCGGGGGGCGGTCGTTTCCTCGAGCGGGGGCGTTGGGGTCATTGCCGAGTTCCTGACCTTTGCCTGGTGGTTCATGGTGTTCGGCCTGACACTTCTGCCGGTGCTGTACATGATCTTCGGTCTGCCTCAGACCTTGCCTGACGAGGTGCTGAGGTGGATCGGCGGCGGCCTTGGCAGCATGGGTGAAACCAGCGCAACAGCGGAAATGCGCGGCGGCGTCGCCTCTGTGGGTTCGAGGCTGCACGGGAGTGGCTCGGGTATGCGCCTGGGTGGGGGACAGAAGCGACTGACATCCCAGGGCGGCGGTTCTCCTGATGGTGGCCCTGAGGGTGGTGGCCCAGAGGGTGGTGGGCCGAGGGGTGGTGGGCCGCGCGGTGGTCGCGGGGGCAAGACGCCACTGCTCAGCGCGAACGGTCAAGGCGCGGGCGGTGCAAGCCAAGGCAGCGATAACAAGGGTGAGACTGCGTCGACTGACAATCGTACGCTCGGCGAGAAGCGCAGCGAAGCGGCTGGCGTCGCCCTCGGGCGGGCGGTCGCCGGGGGGGCTGCTGCAACAGGCAGGGCCATGCGTGGCGCGGGCAGTGCTGCATTGTCTGCGGGGCGTTCTGGCGTGGAATCTTTGCGCAACTCGGGTTCTGCGTCCCTGGGTGGCCGGGTGCGTGACGCAGTATCGGCTGGCGCGCTGACTGCAGGTGCGGGTTTAGCCGCTACTGCAAGTGCCGCTGGGGCCGAGTACAAGCAAGCCTTTTCGACAGCGATGTCTGAAGGCAAAGCGGCCTACCATGAAGGTGCAGACGCCCGGATCGACGCGTACAAGGCTTCGCTGACCGGTGGGGCGCCACCTGCCGGCAGCGACAAGGCCCAGGAGCCGCCTGCCTCGCCTGATGCGGGTGCAGAACATTCAGCGAGCCAGAATCACGCGTTCAACGACGCTGCGCTTCCAGCCGGAAGCGGCTCGGCAAGTGACAAAGACGGCGATGATGAAAGCCGCTGAACCACGGCGCTGTCCTGCCGCACATGGCTTGGCGCTGTCAGGTGCAACAATGGTCTGGCAATTTGCCAGTGTGGGCGGAATTTTACCCGCGCCAGGTTGTCTTGGACGGTGACGCGCAATCGTGTGCGTATCTTGATACCTGACTCGGATCGCTTGGCGGAGGCTTGGCATGGATGACAATCAACTGGAAGACCAGCTTCGACGGCTTCTGACCGGCCTGGCGGACCAGGCCATCGTGCGTGGTGAGCAGTTTATCTACGATGGTGGTGAACTGTATGCTGACGATGTGGCGGAAATCGGGCTGGTGGCGGTGCTGTGCATCGCCCAGGCGCTGTCCGAACGCGCGGGGTTGGGCGGGTTTGGTTATCAGTTTCAGCTGGCTGCGCCGGCCAATCCGGTCTTTCCGATCCATGCCAGCGCTCCGCAGGTGCTGCCGGATTTCTTCAGGGTGGCGCCTTTTGTTTCTGCGGTTTTTCACAGTGAAGTGATGGATGCCAGGCAGGACCTGACCCTGCTCTACCATGCTGCTGTGCTGCGATTGCAGTAAGTATCCGTTACGTGAAGCAAGGCTGGCCGAGTGGGGGACAGGGATTCGATCCTTTTTTTCCGTATTTGGCCAGGTAGTGGTCAATACCAACAGGCAGCGTGCGATTTTCCACATTTAGCGCAAGGATGTTTTTATGCACGACAAAGACAGTTCAAATGAAGGGAATGGCCCAGCCGTCGAGTTGCCGCCTGGTGTGTTTCCGCCGATGGCGGGCTACACCATCGGAGATCTTCTGGCGGTAGCCAATGCCCCTTTCGAAGCATTGCTGGAAGATCACGATATCGACCCTGGGCTGATTCGTGAAACGGTTACTGCGCTGGCCCAGCACTTGTACGCGGCCTTCGAAAGAGAGGACGCCCAGTACCAGATTGCCACGTGGTATCAAAAACCCTATGACCAGCCTGGAAAGCGCCAGCGCAGTATCGAGACAATCGCCGAGCAATTCGGCGTCATCACGCTGAAGGCAACGGCTGAGTCATTGAAGGGATCACCGTTGCTCGGCCTGGGCAAGGCGTTTTATCTGAGCCTTGTCGAGGCCGCCGGGCAGGCCATAAAGAGGCATATTCTGCAATTGAATCAGGGCTGATGGCGGCAGTTTTTTCATAGGGATATGAAGTGAATAAAACAGTTTATTTTAGTGTCTACATGGATGGCACCGATAACAACAAGGACAGGGACACGCCTCTCGGTACCCATACCAATGTGGCTAGGCTTTATGAATACGACACCGCACACGGCACCAACCTTTCCCTGAACTCCGGCGCTGCGCCCCGCAAGTATGGCCCTGGCGGTCTTGCCGGCCAGTCGGAGAAAATTTACCTTGATGGGGTGGGGAGCCAGAAGGGTAATGGGCCCATCGCCTTGATCGAGCGAGGCACAGGGCGCGGCAGCCAGAACCGCATCGAGCAGGCTTACGATGCCTTCGTCACGTTCTGCAACAAGAACCCAGATCTGAATATTGAATTGAATGTAATCGGCTTCAGCCGCGGGGCGGCGCAGGCCCGTGCTTTTACCAACGAGGTGATTGACCGTGGCGTGCCCCGACTCGACAGCCAGTGGAAAGCCACGGACGATTACCTGATCCCGCCTGGTCAGGCTGAAATCAACAAGCTTGCCATTTTCGACACGGTTGCCTCTTACGGTATTCCCACTACTGAAAGTCACGTCAGTAAAAATCTGGAGATCAGTAACAACGTCAAGTCCACCACGCACCTGGTGGCCATGCATGAGTACCGTGCGACATTCCCCTTGACCAGCGCGCTGCGCAATGACGACAACTCGCGCATCGAAGAGGTCAAGTTTGCCGGGGCCCATTCGCAGGTTGGGGGTGGCTATCGTAATGACTTGCTGGCAGCTGGCCCGCTGGCATTCATGTATGACCGCTTGAAGTCGGCAGGCGTGGAACTGGTGAATTTTCCGCCCAAGGAGCTTGAACGTATCGAGCAATATAATGCGTTGATCAAAGACCCCGCGCGGCTGCAAGAGGCTTTGATCGACTCCCGGTTGCTCAAGGGTAATGAGGCGTTCAAGCGGGAAGCGGATGGGTCGTACACCCGCATCAATAACCGGCCGTTTCCTGCTGAAAGCGGCACATTGAATTTTATCGGGTGGGAAAGCACGTCCGGTTTTCTGGCATGGCAACAAAAACCATTCGACCATCCGGTGAGCGGTCGTAAAGTCATTTTCGAAAATGATCGCTCGCTCGCTGCCCCGCTCATCCAGCAAATAGGCAGGCATGTGGGGCAGACGCTGGCGGGGTGGAACAGCAAGATCAGCGACCCTTCGTCCGAGCTGGATAACCCTTCAGAAAGCATGGCTAGCACCATGGGGCTGATTGGTGACGAGTTCGATGCCGCTGCCGTCCAGTCGCGCAAGCAAGTGGCAGAGCTCACGTCATTGCTTGCGGGCTCAAAGCCTGAGGTCGAACATATCCAGCGTCTGGCCCTGAAGGAAGTGCCTCTACCTGTCGCGAGCGTATCGGCGAAGTATGCAGTGCTTCGGGTCGACCCCGAAGGTTCTTCTGCCTTTGCTGACCTGGGCTTTGGCTACGAGGCCGCACGCATTGTTGCAGAGGCCGGTGATTTGACCCGCAATCGAGGATCGCTGAGTATCGATGAACCGATCGCGCTCCACGATACCAATGGCAATGTGGTGGGGCGCCTGGAGGCTGTGCATGAGGCGCCGGCATTCACGGGTGAGCGCGGTGTCCTGATCGCGATAGACATGCAGCACGTGGCGCCAGGTGCGCAGGCGGGGGTCATTCGCGAGGGGCTCACTCAGGTTGCGCAATGGATCGTAGACCGGCCGGAAGGCGGCGTGAAGGACGAATACGAAATTGCCGGGGCGGACGGCAGGGCACTGGTTCGTGCCATGATTGACTGCCCTGTTGTGCCCGAGCAGCAGCGAACCGTTGCCTGGGAGGCGCCAGAGCCCTGAGTGAGCCAATGCTGTTACACGTCTGGGCGATGGCAAACACTGCAGTGACGCTTTTTGCAACCTGCTTGCTTAGAATGCACCTGTTGCCGGCGATGGTCGGCCAGTCAATCGGTAAGGGTTAGAAGATGAAAATCCACAAATACCAGCCAGGCAGCTTCATCGAGGTCGATGACATGGCGGGTGGTCGCCGTGTGGGCATGGTCTGCAAGGACGGCGTGACGTTTTGGGATTTGCTCGATTCCGAGCGCTGCACGCCGCTGACGATTCATCCTTCCATGAAGCCGCAAGCATTGGGTACCTTGGTCCAGTTCAGTCAGGACAAGGGCTTGGCCAGCGCGGCCCAGGCGCTGGTTGCTCACCTGCAGTCATCGGGAGATACGCGACTGACGGAAGACCCGCTGTTTGTCATGCGCGCCCTGTGGTTTATCGCAAAAAAGGCGATCACCGAGGATTTTCCTGATTCGGCGACGCTGTCATGGGCTTGCGAGCAGGCTCGCGCTCAGGAGCAAACGGCTGCGCGCATTCATCAGCTGGCTGCGCAGTACTGCTCTGGTTGAGCTGATTTTTTATGGCAACTTTGCATGTTGAAAAATTGATTTTCGGCGTTTCAACAGGGCCGCATTTCCTGCTCTCGACTGTCAGCTGACCTGCCACCGGGCAAGCGTTCAGTCGGGGCTTGGTGCCTCGGGTGCAGGCAGGTTGGCCAATTGGCGCTCATGCAGCGCCGCGTAGCCATCGACTGTGGCGCGCAGTGTTCGCAGTGAATGCCTCGAAACGGCGCCTGGGCTATATTGGGCGAGCGCTTCGTAAACACTTTGGGCGTCGAGCTGGTGAATGCCGAAGGCTTCATCCAGGGTGGCCTGCTCCACGGTTTGCCAGTCCACTTGTGTCGGCAACTGATCGCGCAGGGCGGCTGCCGCGTGTTTGCCGAAGAGGTGTGCCACGCCGGCTTTTGCTTCCAGGCCTGGCAGGGCTTCAATGCGCGCGCGCAGTTTTTCCTGGCGCGCCCGGCGCTCCACAGCCGCATTCGGCGACGCCAGTTCCACCAGCATTTCACCTACATCGGTGAAGCCTTCGCTGGCGAAGATTTGCGCAACCTTGCGTGAGCGCGCTTCTTCTCTGGGCAGGAAGATCGCCATGCCGTTGTTATACGGCTGCGGCAGGTCGCCCCAATAGTGAGTGGCCTTGAAGTCGCGCAGGGCATCGAGTGCATCATTGAAGAACGCATCCTTGTTCACGGCATAGATGGCGTATTCATCGTTCAACTGAGCGGCGGCCTCGGCATCGAGGCCGTTGCGGACCAGGCGACCCTGCAGCGTAACCGGTTGCTGCAACTGCGTGGCGATATGCCGGGCGGCGACGAAGTGGTGCGAGCCGCCGTTGTTGGCCAGGTACAGGCCAACATCCCAGTCGTAGCGCACCATGAAGTCGCTGCCGCCATGCACGATGCCGATCTCCGGCCAGCCCAGGTTCTGCGCAAGCCCCTCCTGGCTCATGTCGCGAGTGAAAGCCTGGCAGGCTTGCTCGGCCATCTGCTGCAGGGAGAAAAACCTGTACAGCTCGGATTTGGAGGCGGACAGGCCAGTTATCTCACCGATGTCACAGGCAAACTCATGCACGGTTTCGGTTTTGCCCAGCCGCGCCAGTGCGGCGATCTGCCGATGCTCGCTGTGGTAATGGCCGTCGCTGGCGCGCCAGCCCCTGACCTGACCGTTCTGTTCGCTGCCCTGGCCGAAACCGATACGCTGCGACCACTCATGCCAGCGCACCACGCTCGATGAGGCAATGACGGCGGCGGTGTCATCCACCCTCATGCGCAACTTGGGAATGTCGGCGATGACCCGGCGTAAACGGGCAGGGATGCCCAGGTCGTCCTTGACCGCTTCCAGAAACTTCGCAGCCAGTGTCCTGAAGCTCATGGCGTGACTCCTTTCAGCGCATACAGGTTCGCAAGGCGTTACTGGGTGGCGCGCTGTACCGCATCCGCTGCCTTGCGAGCTGTGCTCTTGATGGTCTTCACCACTGTGCGCATGTCGTACGAGCAGCTGATGTACGTGCTGTTGCCATCTTCATACAGCCACAGGTCGTGGTTACCGACTTCTTTCTTGTACTGGCCGAATTCGTCTTTGGGAATGTCGGCGAGCTTGGCCACTGCCTGGATGCTCTCGCCGGTGAATACGCCGGAGTAGGTATCGAAGTCACCTTCACCATTGGAGCCTGGGTGCATTGCAAGCTTGGTCACGGCGCGGCCGTAAACGTCCAGTGGGTTAGGCACGGTGTACTCGCCGTCGGACAGGTCCGAGGCCTGCACGATGGCCTTGCCGTTGGCGGCCTTGACCAGCGCCTCGAATTGTTCAGGGGAAACCTTGCGCTTGCAGGTCAGGGCCTGAGTGATGCGGGCATTGGCTTCGGCCTGATCGATGTTTGCGGCGTATGCCGATGTGCAGGCGAGCGAAACCAGCAGCGGCAGGGCGAGGTGCAGGGCTTTCATGCGTCAGATCCTTCTGGATGACAAATTGCTATTAATTCGTGTTGTTAGAAAAACGTTTTTTATATGCCTGGAGTGTGCGCTACGCCCTGCGCTTGGTCAAGTGAGTGCCTGCCAGTGACGAAGATTCAAACCTTGACGGCAAAAGGCCCCAAATTCATACTCGCCATCAATTTCTACATTTTTCTAACAGGTCATTTTGATAGATGACAGGATGTCGAACGTTGGCTGGCACGCAGCGGCAGTTCTTCTGAATCTGGCCGCCCGGCTGACCCTTACAAGGAGTTTCCAGGCATGTCCTACGCATTACCTCCACCTGCCGTGAAGCCAGGCTTCAGGGCCGTGGGCGATCGTCGCGCAGCCCTGTGGCTGCTGTCGGTGCCTCTGCTGGTGGCGCTGGTCGCTTTTACCATCGCGGTGGTTGCGACCCTGATGGGTGAAATGGCCCAAGGGTCGCCGCGCTTCTACGCCGCGGCATTGTCCTTTTCAGCCCTGTTGCTGAGCGTCATGTTGCTGCCTGCCTACCTGCTCAGCCTGGGTTGGTACGCATGGTGGACGCGCGGGGGCGACCATCGCCAGTTGCGCCTTGGCCTATGGCTCGCACCGCTGGTGGCGCTGCTGTTCGCCTGGTTCCCGGCCACGCTGGTTCCTGGGCTTCAGCCGCTGGGCCAGGATGCCTTGGACCCGCTGCGTACCTACTTGCTGGCAGGCATCCTGGTAATGCTGCTGGGGTATGCCTGGTCGAGCATCGTTTTCGTGATCCTGCGATATTGGAGAGATGTATGAGCACCTTCGTTTCCACCCCTCGCAGGTTGCTGCCGCTGGTACTTGCCGCCCTCTCGGTGGCACTTGCCCCGAAGGCTTTCGCAGGGTTCGAGCTGGTGGAGAGCCCCGCCGCCCCGGTGCCCTATGTAGCACCCTCGGCGCAAGGGCAGAACACCGCGCAAATGCAACAGACCATCAATGCCCTGAACATCGAGATCCAGAGCTTGCGGGTGCGGTTGGCTGCGGCTGAAGCCGACGCCAATGGCAGTCGTCAGGAGCTTTTGGCAATCAGGGCGCGACAGGACCAGATCCAGACTTCGATCAACCACATGACGCTCAATTTTGCGTTCGGCCACTCACGCTTCAGCCCCAGCGCCGAGGATGGCGACGTGCTGGTGCGCTCGGCGCAGGACGCGCTGCAGGTGAAGATCGTGGGCTTTACCGACAGTGTGGGCACGGTGGAGGCAAATCGCCGGGTTGCCTTGCTCAGGGCGCAGGCGGCGAAGATGTACCTGGTTCGGCGTGGCGTACCAGCGGCGAAAATCAGCGCCGAGGGCCAGGAGGGCGACTACATCGCTGCGAATGACACCCCCGCTGGCCGTGCAGCCAACCGCCGGGTTGAATTCGAGTTCTTCGGTCAGTACCACGCGAGCACGGCCCTCGCTCGCTAGGTAGCAAGGGCTGTCAGGTCAGGCCTGCAGGCGCATGTTGTCAAGGAACAAGCGCGCCTCGGCGGCGGCGGCGATGGTGGCGTCGGCAGGCGCCTCCCAGGCTACCCCGTTGTAACGCAGGCTGTAGCTTTCGCGGCAGGGGTGAAAGCCGATATGCGCCCAGTCGATATCTTCACTGCCCACCCACTCACCAAGAATCTCTGACCTGGCTACGCCGGCCGCCCGGCGCTTTTCGATCTGCCCGACCACATTGGCGAACAGGCAGAGGTTTTCCAGGTCGATGCTGACCGAGGCAGGGCCGATGTTCAGCACGCCACCGTCATTGCCCGGCGCGGGATGAAATGCACAGTGAAACTGATGGGTCATTGGTACATCCTTGAAGTTTGGGCTGCAAACATACAAAACACGAACGACTGAGGTTTTAGGACCTGTCAGCAGGTTTAAGTTCAGTCTAGTCGAGCCGTTGTGCGGGAGTGGGACCATGTATTCGTTGTGTGAACTCGAGGCTTTCGTGGCGCAGGCCATCAGTGGCGATGTTCTCGCCCAGGCGGGTGGCGGCTTCGTCAGTGTGATGGCCAAGAGTGCGCCGGCCATCCAGAAGGACATTCCGGCAGCTTTCGAGATGTACACGCTGCTGGAGCATTTCCTCAAGTCGCTGCCCATTCGCCAGGCAGCGCTCGGCTTTGACGCGGAAACGCTCGATCTTGAGCCGGGTATTGTCGTTGATCATGACGGGAACAAGGTCGTTGCCCTGTTGCCGATCCAGGCCGGCCAGCTTGGCGAAGTGGCCTTCTGGCTGGCGGACGCGCTGCCCAGCCGGGAGGTCAAGACCCTGCCTGGTATTCTTGCGTTGGTGTTCAGCGTGGAAACCCACGAAGATATAAAACACTTGCTGCCCGAATGGACGGCTGCTTTTTATGTCCAAGGCCTGGCAAGGCACTGTGTGCCGATCCTGGCGCTAAAGTCGGTGCTGGAGGACAAGCGTTTCGGTGGCGATTGGGTAGCGGTTGCGCTGCATCGGCTGGCCAGTTTTGCCTTGCCTCAGGCCGAAGCCCAGCAAGCAGCTGGGAGC
Organism: Pseudomonas sp. 10(2024); assembly: GCF_045164175.1. NCBI lineage: Bacteria > Pseudomonadati > Pseudomonadota > Gammaproteobacteria > Pseudomonadales > Pseudomonadaceae > Pseudomonas > Pseudomonas sp. 10(2024). Next base: position 5,116,386 of record NZ_CP174006.1, on the reverse strand, counting down.
GAGGTAAAGACTACGCGTTGAACCCGGCCGACAGTATCGGGTTTGGCATTGACCACAATCTAGCGGCGCATGCTCCGGGAAGCGCCGATCCGGGGAGATGGCGAAATGGACGATAACTGGGCTGCACGCAAGGGCAACATGAGTCTGGATGGCGGTTACAACGGCTCTGTCCAGCAGGCCATTGCCAACCTCCATGTAGGCCGCGACCAAGGGCGGCAGGAAGGGCTGCAGGAGGGTTATCAGGCGGGCTACCAGGAAGGCTTGGGGCAGGGCCGCAAGGAGGGCTTCAGGAAAGGGCGCTCCCATGGCTATGCTGAAGGCTGGGATGCCGGTGTGGCGCAAGCCAACGAGAAGCTGGAGCCCTTGCGTGGGTATGTGCGCCAGTATTTTGAAGAAACCGTTCAGCTCAGGGCCGAAGCAGAGCGCCTGCGCGAACTGATTCAGCTGATGCACGGACAGATGGCGAAGATGGCGCAGTCGTCAGCAACGCCGCAGGATGACGCGCCCGACCCGACGGTGTGAGTGTTGGCCTGGTAAACATCCAGCCACCAGGGGCGGCAGCAGCTTGGACCTGACGTACCAGCAATTGCCTCAGGTCGCCGGCGCGGCCAAGCGCGCCAAGGCTAAACCGACGGCGAGCGAGTCCGAAGTTGCAGAGCTCAGCACCCTTGGGCTAGGGGGCTGGCTGTTGCGCTTGTGGGGCTGTCGAAGGCGGTTGGAGCGACTCGTGGCCCGGGTTGTCCGGGCCGCCAGCAGCCGGGCCCTCGACGGGCATGCAAACCAAGGCCGTGCGCACCTGGGCGGGGTATTGCTGCATCTCGTAGCCATAGGCGGGCGGCTGCCGCATTTCCGGTGCCTGGCATGTGCCTTCGACCACTCCTTGGCGAGGGGTGGAGAAATCGCAGCGCTCACCTTCGTAGCGGTTCGAGCACGAACGATAAGCTGCAACCGGCGTGACCTGCTTGGGCACCGGCACGTAGATGGTGGTATTGCGCGGTAGCTCCTGCCATTGCTCCTCGGCCACGGGGGCTTCCTGGGCCTGGGCAGCACTCGCCAGAGCCGACATACCGAAGGCCAGCATGAGTGAAATGGTCGCTTTCACAGGTGCCTCCCGGCGTCACATGCCCGGCTCGTAGTCCGAGCCGCTGCGGTTCTTTGGTACAGGGTCGCTGTGGTCCAGCCCGGCATTCACTTCCACGCCGCGCTCTTTCATCTCGCTGATCATGTACTCATAGCCGACCATGAAGTGGGCCAGGTCGTAGCCTGGGTCAGCCTCCTTGATCCTTGAAGTCAACTCGACGATCTCGAGCTTCACCGGGTCGGGCGTCTCGTCGGTGTCCCAACCGTTCGAGCTGGCTTCCAGTTTGTTCAGGTGGAAGGCCTGGCTGAAGGCCTTGCCTTCCACCGTGATTTCCTTGGACAGTTTTTCATACAGGTTCCGGCCACCCAGGCCTTCTTCCAGCTTGCCGTCGATCACCCGCAGGAACTCCAGGTGGGCTTCCGGCGTGGCGGTGATTTCTTTCCAGTTGCTGTACTCGGTCATTCCATTCTCCTTGCGTGGATGATTACGTGCGCCTTCATGGCTCCCTCTGGGAATCGGCTGAGCTGGGGGCTGTCTCAAGGGGTGAAGTCATCGCCCTGTGAAGGGCCCGAAGGCTTACCGCGAACCAGGCTGACGATGCCTTGCACCATTTCCTTCAGGCGTTCGCCAATACGCTGCATCACTTCCCTCAGGCGCTCCAGATGCGACTGCGTTTCGCCCGCGAAAGCCGGCATGCTGCCCGCATTGCGGTGCATGCTCTCGCTGGAGCTTTCCAGCCGGTTCTTCAGCTTGTCGTAGTGCGGGTTGTCCTGGGTTTCCGGGTTCAGCAATTCTTCCTGGGCGCGCCCGTACTGCCGGGCCCAGCCGGTGAGGGCCTTGTCCATGGCTTTTTTGCTGTTCTGGGCGTCGGGGGACTCACCTACGGCCTGGACGAAGCTTTCGTGCAGGTCGGTGTATTCGCCGTCGGGTTTCATCTTCTCGATCACTTCGGGAACGCTCAGGCCGGTTTGCTCGGCGCGGGTTTCGATCTGCTCGCGCACCTGAGGCAGGCTCCCAGCGTTCCAGAAGGCCGAGTGGGCTTTTTCGTAGTTGGTCGCGGCCTTTTCAACCTGATCTACCCGGTACTCGGAAAGGCGCGGCAACACCTGCACGCGTCCGGTCATTTCTTCGGCCGAGCCGGGCTCAACCGCCGCGCTGTGTTTTTCCGCAGTGGCCGATTGCGCTGAGGGCACCTGTGCATCCTGAACTTGCCCATCCCCACGCAGGGCAGAGGCCAGGGCACTCGCGCCCTTGCCGATACCTTGCATGGCGGCGCCGGTGAGCGAGGCTACGCCCCCCACCAGTTGGGCGCCGCCCCTGAGCAGTGATTCGGCACCGTTGGTGTCCCGCGGGTGCTGTGGCTCCTGTTCTGCCGGTTCTGCGGGTTTCGGTGGCTCTGCAGCGTTGCTCGCGTTGTCGAGAAGGGCTGCGTTGATGCGGCGTACTTCATCAGGGTCGAGGGACGGTCCTTTGGGTTTCACCTCCCCGGCAACCTTCATGATGGCGTCAAATACGCTTGGGTCGATATCTGGCGCGGCGCCTGGCGACGGCCTGGCGTTTGTTTGCTGGCCGCTATTGTGGGCCTGCAGGGCAGCCGTATCGATCGAATGCACGCTCCAGCGACCTTGTGTCGACTGTTCGCTGCCGGCTTCGGCGCCACCTTGGTAATCCAGTTGCACGGGTTTGCCGACGGCGGGTGCGGTTTCGCGCATGGCCTGTTCAAGGCCTGCCCCCCAAAGGGTCTGTGGACCGGCAGGTGTTTGCAGGGTTACGTAGTAGCTACCCTGCTTGGCAGGGTCGTTTTGATAGGGTGCTGCGCCATGATGGACCAGGATGCCTGCATAACTCCGCCCTGGCTGGGCTGTTTGCCCGGCAGCAGAATCAGCGAAGGCTTGATCAGGCTTATCGAGTTCTTTGGGTTCCATCTGTGTTTACCTTTCGTGGGCGCCGCGTTATTCAATGGATCTGGAAACAGCTCCTCTCTGGGCTCGCTGCTGGGCCCTGTCGGTCTGCATCCGTTGACCTGCCAATTTCTGCGACGCGTAAACGGCAAGCAATGCTTCAACTTTTTCCTTCTTGCGATAAATCGCTTCCGACAAATAATTACCGACACCGACCGCCCGGTTGTAGTCGACCCACAGGGCTCGGCTGGAAACATGGGTGATACTGTTGTTCCACTCGGCATCGCTGAAGCGCCGGCTGGCTTCAGTCGCCAGCATTTCTGAAACCGACATGGTGTCGTAGCCACCGATCGGAGCGGTGGGCAAGGCACCATAGCCATCAGCGTCGGACAAGTACATCGCAGGCGTCTTGCCATCCGCTTCGGCCAGCGCTGCATCGGCGTTGGCTGCTGCCACCTGGACAGGCTCAGCCGTGGAGTCTGGCGCAACCCCGCCCGAAGGTACATTACCGAAAAGGATCTGGTGCTGCGCCTTGGTGTCTTTGCCGAGGATTGGGTAATGCTCGGGGTGACCATCCTGGATGGCGTAAGTTTGGCAGAAATAGGGGGCCGGGTCAGTCTTCCAGCCAATGTCAACCTGCGGTTTGACCAAAGGGGAGGGCAACTGCGCCGGGTTGAACGGCCCTCGATGAGCATTTTCCCTGAACGCCTTGGCCCTGGCCTCGTCTTTTTTCGTGGTGCCGTAGGTAAAATGCAAGTGTTTCGTCATGGACGTGCTGGGGGTGTTGCCTGACAGGCCAAGCTGCTGCCCCGGCTTGACCGTGACGCCCTTCTTGATGCCGTTGGCAAAACCGCTGAGGTGGTAGTAGGCGACGATATCGCCATTGGCCCGCTGGATCAGTATCGTATTACCCGCAGATCCGCGAGAGCCGGCGAAAGTGATCTTGCCCTCGGTGGTGGCGTATACCGGTTGCGATGTACCGCTGGTGGAAAAGTCCAGGCCATCGTGCATGTGCGCCTTCTGGTTGGCCGAACCATGGTTGGCCGCGCCGCCACCCCGGAACTTGCCGAAACGACCGGAAACAATTTCCTTGTCGGTGGGGGACACCATGCAGGTGTCCGCAATGGCGCCGTGGGCACACGCCAGCAGGCTCAGGCCGGCGAGGCCGCGCAAGATCGTTCTGTTCATCCCTTGCGCTCCGTCACTGCACGCTCTGCTGTACGTTCTGCCTGGCGGCATTTTCCGCTGCCCGGGTGGTCTGGGTTTGCGCACCCGCGGCAGTTACCGACATGGACACCAGCGAAGCGAGTTGGGCCTCCATGCTTTCGTACTGGCGATATTGTTTTTCCAGTATGGCCAGGTCCAGCGCCTTGATCTTCAAGATCTCGATCAGCGCCCCTCGCTCGTTCTGTGCGGCCATGACCCGGGCCCAGCTGTCATATTGAGGCGTATTGCCCGAATAGCGTTTGACCTCGTTGCGAAAGTGCACGGCCAGTGGCAGGTCGGTGCCTGTTTCCGTGCCTTCCACGCCGGAATAGTCGAGCTGGATTGCTTTCAGGCTGGCCAGTGCCGGCGATACCAGCGCATCCTTGCGGGCCTTGGAAAGCGCGTAATCTTCGGTGGCTGCGGATTTGCCTGCCGATGCTGGCACCGGGCCGTCCGGCAGGCCGGCTACGTTATTGACGAACCCGACTTTCGCCTGGTACAGCGGTTCGTTTTCCATGACGGGTTCGAACAGGGTGGCCACGGTCAGGTCGGCGCCCGGCAGCGAGCCGACCGATTCGCACAAGCCTGAATCTGCCTGGTCCTGGGTGCAGAACTGCTTGCGCGCCTTGACCAGTGCAGCCTGGGCGCTGATGGGCTCGGCGTAGGTGCCTGGTGCAGCCACGATCTCGGACTTGACCCGCTGGCGCACTTCGGTGCCCATGTCGGCATCGCGGGCACTGATCAGCGTTCGTGTCGCATAGACCGAGCAAGGCGAAAAGCCTTGGCCGAATTCGCCACCGTAGTCGAAGCGTGACTGCTTGACCCGCTGGGTCTGGGCCAGCACCTTCAGCCCCGTCGCCGTTTGCTGGGCAGCATTGTGCCCAGCTTCCGCGATCTGGTTTGCCGCCAGGGCTTTCTGCTTGGTCAGGATCGCGATGGCCGAGGTCAGGCGCTGGCTCTCGGTTTCAAGCAGGGCCGACAGCGAAGCATCTACCCCGGACACCAGGCCGTTGAGTGTTTGGGTGGCCGCAGTGAATGCCGGCGCTACGGTATTTTCCTGATACTGGGGTGGGCAATAGGCCCAAGCCAGCGTAGAGGTCAGCACAAGCGAAGCACCCAGCGAGACCTTCCATTTGCGCGCTTCACGCGCTGCGTCGAAATCCTTTTTCATGGGCACCTCACTGTACCGACTGCGCTGCTGTTTCAGACAACACTTTCTGGTAGCGCGCTTCCAAAGGGGCGTCCAAGCCGTCAGAGGAGGCGATTACCAGCGTTGCCAGGTTAGCGAGCAGTCGTTGGTTCTGCTCGTACTGCTGCTGATGAATCCAGACTTCGAGGCCACCCATCTTGGCAGCCTCCACCAGCAACCCGCGCTGGGTCTGGCGGGCCAGGTTGCCCGACCATTGCTGCGCTTCCTTGCCACCGAAGTACTGGTTCACGCGCAGCTTGAGCACTTCATTGGGGGACTTGCCGCCGAACTCCGTGCTGCGGGTGTTGGCGGCATTGATCATCGACAGGCTGTAGGCCGGTACAGACAACATCGAGTCCTTGCGGTTTTTCTGCACCATGTAGGTTTCGCCGGCGGGCGTAGCGCCAGCGGCCTTGACCAAGGCTTCGTCCGGGGGACCGATCACGTGCTGGATGTAGGCGGTACGCGCTTCGGTGGCCAGCGAGTCAGCATCCGCGGCTTCGAACAGCAGGGCGGCGTTGGTGTCACCACCGGGTAGCGTACTGAGCGTGCACAGCCCGGCGTCTGCCTCTGCGGCGGTACAGAACTTGTCGCGGTGCTCTTGCAGGCGTTGCTGCATCGCCTTGCCTGTGGAAGCCACCAGCCGACCTGGAGAGGCATCCAGCTCACCGACAGCTGCCTTGGCCTTGGCTGCCATGCTGGTGAATGCGATGTCCATCGACTTGTTCTTGATCACGGTGCCGCAAGGGTCGAAACCTTGGCCGGTCGCTGCGTTGAAGTCGAGGTAGGCCTTGGTCGCGGCCGCGTTCTGTTGCTGCGCGCGGCTGGCATTGATCAGTTGCTCGGCGGTTTGCCTGCTGTTGTCCGCGACCACACTCGCTGACAGTGCTTCCTGCTTGGTGGCTACGGCCACGGCCGAGATGATCTGCTCGAACTTTATGGTCATCTGGTTACCGAAGGTCGTGCCGAACGTGGTGATGTTGGTGCCCACGGATGCTGACAGCGCGCTGATCTGCTCAGCGGTCCACATCTCGGCAGGGCCGAAACCGTAAAGCGCCCCGTAGGAAACACCCGAGAGCATTGTCGAACCCACGACAATGCTGGCTAGCTTGAGCCGAAAATTCATATCACTGCCCTGTGAGCATTGGCACGCGACGGTCCGTCACCTGCCCTACGAGAGAGTTGGCAGCCATCGCGGTCATGGCCGAGGCGGCGAGTTGCTGCGACTGGGCAGCATTGCAGGCGACCGTGGTGCAGTCGATGTACGCTTCCGCACGTTGATCCGTGATCATGGCGGTGTACGCATACGCTGCGGTCTCGCCTTCCGGGGCGAGGGTCATTTCGCTGAACGGCCCGGCGTAGTCCACATCCCAGCCCTGCATACCGTTGGCGTTGAGCGTGCACATGCCCTGCCTGGCTTCGGACACGCTGCAGTAGTTGTCGCGGTGCATGGCCAGGGTCTCACGGTCGGCCACTGCCCTGGAGCCCACCCGTTGCGAGGAATAGGTCGCCATCAGCCGCGCTGCGTCCTTGTCACGCTGTGACACCGCTTCGACCATCAGCTTGCCCTGCTGCTGGGCAATGCACTTGCTGGTGACCGGTTGCCCCACCGCGGAGTCGAACGAGGTCACGGCCGCCATCGCCCGGTCGGACATCTCGATGGCGCCAACTGCGTTGGCAAGCTGCTTTTTCGAATCGTTATCCATTTGCGAGATCACGTTGGCGGACAACGCGGTCTGCTTGACGGTCACCGACCAGGCACTCATCTCGCTCTGCATGGTGCTGATGAATGTCAGCACCGAAGCCCAGGTCAGTGCTTGGGCCGGAAGCGCCGTAGCGCCCAGGCCTAGGCCAACGGCCAGAACTGCCGCGACTTTCTTCATCGTCAGCCCCCTTAGTTGAACAGGCCTGCAGCCGAGCCGGACGACCCGCTGGCTGACCCGGACGACGAACGGCTGGTATTGCTCGAAGTTCTCGAAGATGAGTTGCTCGCTGCGGGCGCCACGGTGCGGGTGGTGGCTGCACTGCTGGTGGTGGTACCAGTACCGTTACCAGTGCTGGCGCCGCCGCCGAAGTCAGTCTGTATGTAGTTGAACGGGTTGACGTCGACGGTGTAGGTGGCCTCGTAGCCGGCGGGTGTGCTGTGGTAACTGCTACCCAGTTCCGGGTCGAGTGTACTCATGCCCTTGCTGACCAAGCCATTGGTCAGCCCGTTCAGGTCCGCCAGTGAAGTGCCGCTGCTGACCTTGCCGATCGCCTGGTTGATGGGGGTGGTGACCATCGATGAAACCTGCTGTATCGCCGTACAGACCTTCTTCTGCGCGTATTTCAATACCGCTTGCTGGGCTGCCGCGAAAATGGAGCCCAGGCTCGGGATCGAGCCGGAGAGATCGAACAGGCTGCCCAGGCCCCCAAAGCAATCCGCGGTGGCGCTGAATAGCGACTCGACATTGGGCGTTGCGGCAGCCAGTTCAGTATGGATTCTCAACGCGTCGTTGATGGAGGCACCGATCGTCCCCTGCTTGGTGCCGTCGGCGCAGTCCTGCGCATCGGCCTTGATGGCCTCGGCCACCACGGAGCTTTGCTCCGAGAGCAGCGTACTCGACGAGGAGCCCAGGCTGCTGGTGGCGGCGAATGCCGGCCCGGCCAGCAATAGCCAGGCACCCAGCACACCACCCATCACCGCGCGCTTGCCCACAGATTTGCCCACCGCCACAGCGACAGGGTTCAGTCGTCCGTCATACATCTGCGTAACTCTCCATGATCTGTGAAATCTCGCGCAGCCGCTCGGCAGAGAAAATCTTGCTAAGCAGGTGAGCTTTGCTGAAGGCATCCAGCCGGCGGCGAAATACCGTGAGGTCAGCGAGTTGCGACAGGTCGCCAGCCAGCAGCGGCGCCAGCGCACCGCTAAACGCGTCGTTGTGTTGCGCGACATAACGAGTTAGGTACATGCAGCGCGAAGAGGTGAGGTGGGCCAGCAACTCGGCAAATGCCTGTGGAACCTGATGCAGGGCGCGTGCATAGGCCTCGACGAACGACTGCAGCTCCTGCATCAGCAACTGGATCTCGAACTGATGCGTCGAGGCATCCTCTTCGAAGTCCACCGTCCAGCGGTCCAGACGGTCCATGCTCACCAGAAACCTCACCAATTGGGCATTGCGCGACGATTTCGCGAAATGACCAAGGACACCGTGTGCCGTGAGGTCCAGCGAGTCGATGGGCGGTATGTGCGCACCGGCGGTTGTGTATTCGTCCATTCCCTGCACTCGGTTAAAGCATACTGAAATACGCTAAACTGCATCCTTTTTTTAATTCTGTATCAAAAATGCTGGCGTATCAACTTTTTGACACGTGAATTACAAGAGCGCAATGTTGGCAAATAGCCACTGCGCAGCAGGTGGTTCGCGCCTGATCATTCAATTGGATGCCTTGATTGGCGTGGCTTGCGCAGTGGGATGGTGGCCGCTGATAGGCCACAGACTTTGCTCATTCGGGAGCGGCTCGCGGCGCGTAACCAGCGGCTGGTGCGCAGGGTTTACGTGAGGCGGGAGAAGGGAGGCCTCGGTCAGGAGGAGGGCGGGGCTGACCCTACGGCGTGAAAGGCTGCCTCAGAGACTTTGCATGATTCGGCATTTGGGAAATGCCGAGCAGCCCCAGAATTGCTGGCCGGCCTTGGTGCCCGACTTGTAGCTCCGAACCAGCAGGGCGCTGCCGCATTTCGGGCATTGCCGCTCGGCTGTCGGGTCGCTGCGGCGCTTGAGGTTTTGCACATGCTCGCGATGGGTGGCAAGCGTCGGCGCGCGGCGTCCTGCCTGCAGGGCTTCTAACATGGCATCGACTTCGGCCTCGCTGAAAACCGCTTCATCGTACGACTTCATGTAGCGAATGAATTTGCTGCCTTGGGTGACGTTGGCCGGCATTGCGGTCTTGAACGTGCTGTCACCCACGAAGGTGATGACCGAATGCAGGTGCTTGGCGTCAACGCCCAACGTTGCCTCCAGCGCCTTGAGGTGCTTGTAGTTCTGCCGCAATGGGTTCTGGAACTTGAAAGTGCGCTTGTAGAGTTTCTGCGTCCACTGCGCCTGCTTTTCACTGCCGAAGATCCAGCCGCTCATGTTTTTTGTTTCCAGCACGAAAATGCCGTACACCGAGATGAACACATGATCAATCTGAGTGGTGCCGTCCGGGGTATCCAGAGTGATGTTGTGCAGGCTGCGATAGACCTGCTCGTCCAGCTTCAGCCAAACGAAGTAGCGCACCAGCAGCTCGCCAAGATACCCCTTGGTCGTGGGCTGCTTGAGTACCATCAGGAGTATGACGAGCGGGACGAACCAGCTCAGGGTGCCCGCGTTCTGGCTGATAACTGCGAAGAAGTCCATTTCTAGTTGCTCCAAGGTTCCATGGGGCTGCGGACTTTACCGAAATTGACGTGATAGCACGATGGCATTGCGCAGCAGCGAAAAATAAATGAGGTGATTTCTCATTCTCGTTCGGCCTGTGGATAAGGCCGGAATACAGGCCAGTTGCCGACCCTCCACGGAGCTAGAGAATGAGTTCGACACCGGTACCACAGCGCCATCCATTGAATCGTGCCTTGCACGCAGCAATTCTGGGTTTGGTAGTGAGCAGCTATGCATTGCCGTCGCTGGCGCAAACCTCGGGCGCTGATCAGAACACCCAGATGCAGCAGTGGAATATCCCTGGCGGCCCATTGGCGCCGGCGCTGGACCGCTTTGCCCGTCAGGCAGGTATCAGCCTATCCTTCGATGCGCAGAGCGTGGCAAATCGCACGACCCAAGGCGTGCAGGGCAGCCTGGCGCCATCGGCAGCACTGTCGACGCTATTGCAGGGTACCGACTTGCAGGTAGAGCAGCAGGGCCCGAACGCCTACCTGGTCATCCCCCAGGCAAAGCCTGCCGGCCCGCTGGAGCTGGGCGCGACCGAGGACTACCGCCTGGCGCCTGTCATCATCAATGCCAAGGTCAAGGCCAGCGCCGACGATGACGCCAACTCGGTGGTTGCCAAGGAGCTGTGGGTTGGGGGCAAGGTGGCGACCAGCATCCTCAACACGCCCGCGTCCGTGTCGGTGGTGACCAACAAGGAAATGCAGCAGCGCAGCGTCAGCACCACCGAAGAGGCGCTGCAGTACACCCCCGGCGTGGTCAGCGACTACTACGGTTCGGACGACCGCAACGACTACTTCCTGATCCGCGGCTTCCAGGCCACCACCTACCGAGACGGCCTGACCCTCAGCTCGATGCGCGGTGTGCGCGAAGACCCTTACGCCTACGAGCGTATCGAAATTTTGCGGGGTGCCAACTCCACCCTGTTCGGCCCGGCAGACCCGGGTGGCTCCGTGAACTTCGTGACCAAGCAACCGCGCTTCGAGAAGTTTGGCCAAGGCTACGTGACCTATGGCTCCTATGACCATGCCGAAACCGGGATCGATGTAGGCGATGCGCTGAACGACGAACAAACCCTGGCCGGCCGCTTCACGGCCAAGATGCAGAACAGCGACCGCGAGTACGACCATTCGCAGGACGACAACCGCTTCGTCATGGGCGGCCTGACCTGGGCGCCGACCGACTTCACCTCGGCCACGGTGGTGCTGGATTACCTGAAGACCAACAGCTCGCCGAACAGCGGTGGCTACCCGCTGGACAAGGAATACGACCGCAGCGACTTCTACGGCGAGCCCGGCTACAACTTCCACGATGTCGAGCGCACCAGCCTCAGCGGCAACATTACCCACGACTTCGACAACGGCTTCACCCTGCGCAGCAACCTGCGCTACAGCGAGCTGACCGATGACTTCGGCTATGTCTACCTGAGCGACAACGCCTCGCGTGTTGGCACCACCATTCCACGCTATGTCTTCGGCACCGACAGCGATGCCGACCAGCTCAATGGCAACTTGATGCTGCAGTACGATGCCCAGTTCGAGCACATCGACAGCAGCACGCTGGTGGGCGTCGAGTACCTCGACTCGACGACCAAGCAGAGCTCGGTCTACGGCCTGGCGCCCTCCATCGACATCGCCAACCCGGTATTCACTGGCGTGCCCGGCGGCATCACGCCCTATACCCGCAAAAAGAATGACGCCACCACCAAGGCGGTTTTCCTGCAGCAGAACCTGTCGTTCTTTGACCGCGTCATCGCGACCGCAGGCGTGCGCAATGACTCGATGGACCTGTCGAGCAAGGAATACATCGGTGGTGAGCAGACGGAAAAGGACAACTTCTCCGAAACCTCCTACCGCGCGGCACTGACCTATATCGTCAACGATGAAGTGTCGACCTACGTGAGCATGGTGGAGTCCGTCTCGCCCCCGCAAGTAGGCGTTACCCCGCAGACCGGCAAGCAATACGAAGTGGGCATCAAGTACTCGCCCATGGGCATGGACGCACTCTTCTCCGCCGCTGTTTACGACCTGACCCAGGAGAACGTCACCATTGCCGTGGTGTTGCCAAGCGGCATCATCGAGCAGCAGACGGTGGGCGAGTCACGCGTGCGGGGCCTTGACCTGGAAGCCAAGGCACAAGTCACGCAAGACATCAGCGTGATTGGTGCTTACTCCTACATGGAGTCCGAAGTGCTGCGCGGGTCGCTGTATGACGGCTCTTCCTTGAAGGGCAATGAGTTCACCACGGCGCCCAAACACACCGCATCGTTGTGGAGCTACTACGACATACCTGGCACTGACGTGAGCGTCGGCCTGGGCGCGCGGTATGTGGGGGCGTACTACATGGACGCTGCCAATACCAAGAAGAGCGATGGGACCACGTTGTTTGATGCGGCGCTGAACTACAAGATCGCCAAAGGGACCGACCTGGCACTGAATGTGAGCAACCTGTTTGACGAGCAGCATGTGGTGGGGTCGGGGACGGCGAATTACTACAACCCGGGGCGTGAGGTGACGGCGAAGGTTAGTTATAGCTGGTAAGGCAGCCAGGGGATGGCACGGGTTGCGCCCCTGTTCGCGGGTGAACCCGTGGCCACAGGTGCGCAAGATCCTGACGCTTGCAATGAACCCCCGTATCTTCAAAGAGACTCACTTGTGAGTCGGTGTTTTTAGACCTTCAAATCGGCCCCGCTAAAACCGTTGCGCTGATAAAAGCGCTCCAGCTCACGGGCTTCCGGCTCCCTGCCGGTGAATATCTTCAGGTACTCGGGAATGTAGCGCATGCGCTGGGCCAGAGGCTCCCGGGTTTTCATGCTGATGTAGCCGATTTGCGTCAGGTAGATGGACCGGGCGCGGGTAATCGCAGCATCGTGTTCAAAGCCGAAACGGTCGAACATCTGCCGCAATGCCTCGACGCGTTGCGCGTCTGCCTGGCCGATTTCCTGCGCCACCTCCGGCGACTGCAGCGCCCAACTGCGCATGGCGAACTCGAATTGCGAGTCGAACAATTCGCTGTTCAGCCAGCAGTCGAAGACGTTGAGAATCGCCTCGGTGATGGACTCGGCATAGGCCTGGGATTTGGTCACCAGGTTGAAGGTGTTCTTGTTTTTCCATTGCTCGATCAAGGCCACGAGCAAGGCATCGCGGTCTTCGAAAAACCAGTAGAAGCTGGTGCGCGACAAATTCAGTTTCTTGGCCAGCGGCATCACTCGCACGGCATCCACACCTGACTCGGTCAGGCTTTCATAGGCCGCATTAAGCCAGCCTTCCAGTGAGCCTCGGCCTGCTGCTTCCGCCTTTGAGGTGGTTCCTTTCATGGGCATTTCTTCCCTTTTCAATGTGCGCTTTGTGGCAACTGTACACCATCGTCAAGAGTATTGACACCTGTGTACACAGGGGCATATTGTCGGCGTGCCTGATGACCTGTTTGCGAGACCGATATGAAAAACGATCCGCTACTTCAGCCTTATCGCCTCAAGCATTTGACCCTGCGCAACCGCATCATCACCACTTCCCACGAACCGGCCTACCCGGAAGACGGGATGCCGAAAAAACTCTACCGTGCCTACCACGTTGAACGTGCCAAAGCCGGCGTAGCCATGACCATGACCGCAGGCTCCGCCGCGATCTCCCGTGACAGCCCGCCTGTGTTCAACAACATTCTGGCCTACAAGGACGAAGTGGTCGGCTGGATGAAAGACCTGACCGACGAGTGCCACGAACATGGTGCCGCGGTGATGATCCAGCTCACTCACCTGGGCCGGCGTACCCGCTGGGACAAAGGCGACTGGCTACCGGTGGTGTCGCCCTCCCACAATCAGGAACCCGCACACCGCGCCTTCCCCAAGCAGCTTGAACAGTGGGACATCGACCGCATCATTCGCGATTATGCCGATGCCGCCGAACGCATGAAGGCCGCCGGCCTGGATGGCATCGAGCTGCAAGCCTACGGCCACTTGATGGACCAGTTCTGGTCGCCACTGACCAACGAACTGGAAGGGCCGTACGGCGGCTCGCTGCAAAACCGCCTGCGCTTCACCTTCGATGTGCTCACGGCCATTCGCAAACGCGTGGGCCCGGAATTTATTGTCGGCATTCGCTACACCGGGGACGAAGTGCTCGCCGGTGGCTTGCAAAAAGAGGAGGGCTTGCAGATCTCTCAACTGTTGAAAGACAGTGGCATGATCGACTTCCTCAATGTGATTCGCGGCAACATCGCCACCGACGCCGGGCTGACCGACATCATCCCGATCCAGGGCATGCGCAATGCCCCGCACCTGGACTTTGCCGGCGAGATCAAGACACTGACCGGCTTCCCGACCTTCCATGCAGCAAAAATTCCCGACGTGGCCACGGCGCGTCATGCCATTGCCTCGGGGTTGGTGGACATGGTCGGCATGACCCGCGCGCACATGACCGACCCGCACATCGTGCGCAAGATCATCGAAGGCCGTGAAGACGATATCCGCCCTTGCGTAGGCGCCAACTATTGCCTGGACCGCATTTACAACGCAGGCGCCGCCTACTGCATCCACAACGCCGCGACCGGGCGTGAAACCACCATGCCTCATGAAATACCCAAGGCTGTGCAGAAGCGCAAAGTGGTGATTGTCGGCGCCGGCCCTGGTGGCCTGGAGGCGGCGCGTGTGGCAGGCGAGCGCGGCCACGAGGTGGTGGTGTACGAGCTGGCGGACAAACCCGGCGGGCAGATTCGCCTGACCGCGCAGTCCGAGCGGCGCAAGGAAATGATCAGCATCATCGATTGGCGCATGGCGCAATGCGAGCGCCTTGGCGTGAGGTTCCACTTCAACACCTGGGCAGACACCGCGATTGTGCTCGATGAAAACGCCGACGTGGTGATCGTGGCGACCGGGGGCATGCCGCACACCGAAGTGCTGGAGCACGGCAATCAGTTCCTGGTTTCAAGCTGGGACATCATTTCCGGCGATGTGAAGCCTGGGCGCAACGTGCTGGTGTACGACGATGCGGGCGACCACGCCGGCCTGCAAGCCGCCGAATTCATAGCCCGCAGGGGCGCCAAGACCGAAATCATGACCCCCGACCGCTCGTTCGCGCCAGAAGTCATGGGCATGAACCTGGTGCCCTACATGCGCGCGTTACAGCAACTGGACACCACCTTCACCGTCACTTACCGGCTCAAGGCTGTGGAGAAACAAGGCGACCAATTGCTGGCCACGATCGGCACCGATTACAGCGACCTGACCAAAACGCGCCTGGTGGATCAGGTGGTGGTCAACCACGGCACCCGGCCGTTGGACGAGCTGTATTTCGACCTCAAACCCCTGGCCAGCAACGAAGGTGCCGTGGAGTACATGGACCTGATTGTCGGCAAGCCGCAAACCGTTGTCAGCAACCCCGAAGGGCGCTTCCAGCTGTTCCGCATTGGTGATGCAGTGGCGTCGCGCAATACCCATGCGGCCATCTACGATGCCCTACGGCTGGTCAAGGACCTCTAGCCGCCCTGCGTCGCCCACAACAATAAAGACAGCCGTCACCAGATTTAGAAACCTTTTAGTTACTGCCCCGAAAGTTGGTCTGACTCAGCGGAGGTTGTTGCATGCAAACGGGTTCTGATTCCATTGAGCTGCTCACGGCGTTAACCGAACGGGACCTGCGCTTTCGCAGCGATGCCAAGGTCACTGAACATGCCATCGCGCCGGTCGACACGGCGTTACTCGATGCGTATGCCGCCATCGATCGCAAAGCCTTGCGCCATTACCGCCTGGAGCGCATTCGCGAGCAACTGCGCGCCCAGGATTACGCCGGCATTCTGTTGGCCGATCCGATCAATATTCGCTATGCCACCGACACCAATAACCTTGGTTTGTGGGTGATGCATTCGCCCAGCCGCTATGTGTTCGTGGCCACCGACGGCCCAGTGGTGCTGTTCGAGTTCACCAGCAGCCGGCACAACAGCGAGCACGTTGAAACCATCGATGAAATTCGCCCGGCGATTCCCTGGCTGTATTTTCTGGCCGGCCCCCGCGTGCAGGAAAAAGCCGAGCGCTGGGCACAGGAGGTGGCGGACCTGATGGCCCACCACGGTGGCGGCAATCGCCGCTTGGCGGTGGACCGCTGCGACCCATGGGGCGCGCAGCGCCTGACACACCAGGGCATTGAGCTGTTCGATGCGCAGCCATTGATGGAGCAGGCACGCTTGATCAAATCGGCTGAAGAAGTGGCCAGCCACCGGGTGTCCATGGGCGTGTGCGACCTGGCCATTGCCCGGATGCGCACAAGCCTGGTGCCGGGGGTTACTGAAAACCAGCTGTGGAGCATCATGCACGGCACCAACGTCGCGCACGGCGGAGAGTGGGCCGAAAGCCGCCTGCTCAGCTCCGGGCCGCGCACCAATCCGTGGTTTCAGGACGCCACCGACAAGGTCATCAAGGCCGGTGAGATGGTCTGTTTCGACACCGACATGGTCGGGCCCGGCGGTTACCTTTCAGACATCTCGCGCAGCTTCATCTGCCCCGGCAAGGCGCCGACCATGGCCCAACGCGACTTGCTGGAAATCGCCTCACAGCAGATCAACCACAACGTCGAACTGCTGCACCCGGGCCTGTCCTTTCGCGAGTTCGCCGAGCGCTGCTGGCCGGTGCCCCAGCGCTTCGAGCACAACCGCTACATGATGATGCTGCACGGTGTCGGGCTGGTGGACGAGTACCCCAGCGTCGCCTACGCGGTGGATTTTGCCGAGTGGGGGTACGACGGCCTGTTCGAGGAAAACATGGTGGTGTCGGTGGAAAGTTACATCGGTGAGCAAGGCGGTGGGGAAGGGGTGAAGCTCGAAGAGCAGGTGCTGATCAGCGCCAACGGGCCGATCAAACTCTCGCGCACACCCTTGGTCGACGGCGATCGATAGCTGGAGCGAAACCATGAGCAGTATGACCGTGATCGAAACCGCACCCACCTTGGCGCCGCGCCCGGTGGCCAGCGCCGAACCGTTCTTGCGCCTGGAGGGCATTCATAAACAGTTTGGCCCTTACCCCGTCTTGCACGACGTGTGTTTTGAAATGAACAAGGGCGAGGTGGTGGCCATTATCGGCCCCAGTGGGTCGGGCAAAAGTACCTTGCTGCGCTGCATCAACCAACTGGAGCCGCCAACCAAGGGGCGGGTCAGTATGGATGGCGTGCACATCGAAGCTGGCAAGGCGTTGCCCCGTACAGAGCTGCTGAAGTTGCGCCGGCGCATTGGCATGGTGTTCCAGTCGTTCAACCTGTTCCCGCACCTGACGGTGCTGCGCAACGTCAGCCTGGCGCAAATCCGCACCTTGGGCCGCAGCGCCAAAGAAGCCGACGCCCGCTCCTTGCAACTGCTCGAACGCGTTGGGCTGGCTGACAAGGCCCAGCATTATCCGGCGCGCTGCTCCGGTGGCCAGCAGCAACGGATCGCCATCGCCCGCGCCCTGGCACTGGACCCTGAGCTGATGCTGTTCGATGAGCCGACCTCGGCGCTGGACCCCGAGCTGGGCCTGGAGGTGCTGGCGGTGATGAAAGAGCTGGCCGGCGAAGGTATGTCGATGATTGTCGTGACTCACGAGATGCACTTCGCCGAAACCGTGTCCGACCGGGTGGTGGTCATGGCTGACGGGCGCATCATCGAACACGGGCCGAGCCAGCGAGTGATGCGCGAGCCCGAGCATGAACGGGTGATTCAGTTCCTTCAGGCAGTGAGGAATCGCTGATGAAAGACATCCTGATGATGCTGTTGAATGGCATACCCTGGACCATTGCCGTTACCGTGCTCGCATTCTGTGTCGGCGTAGTGCTGGGGTTTCCCATCTGTGCCCTGCGCATGTCCAGGTTCAAGATGCTGAGCATTCTGGCTGCCATGCTGGTGCTGACCCTGCGCTCAATCCCTCCGATTGTCTGGCTGTTCTTCATCTTCTTCGGCATCGGTGGCGGCTATATCAGCCTGTCGCCATTTACCGCAGCGGTGGTTGGCCTGGGGCTGATCACGGCGGCGCACATGGCCGAGGTGTACCGCGGTGCGTTCGCGGCCATTCCCGCCGGCCAGTTCGAAGCCGCCTATGTGCTTAACCTGTCGGCGCCGCAACGGTTTTTCGATGTGGTGTTGCCGCAATTGGTGCGTATCGCCATTCCCACCTCAGCCACCTACGCCATTGGCCTGCTCAAGGATTCGGCCGTGGCCTCGACGATTGGCGTTGGTGAAATCAGCTTTCAGGCTTACCAGGTTTCACAGCAAACCTTTCAGGGCCTGAGCGTCTACAGCGCGGCGGCGGTGGTGTACCTGGTGCTCAGCGTGCCAGTGGCCTTGTTCTCTCGTTGGCTGTCGGCCACGTTGAAACAGAGGATTGCCCGATGAGCGAACTGCTGACGATGTGGGCGCAATGGTTGCCGGAGTTGTGGAAGGGCTTTGTGCTGTCGATGCAGGTCACGGCCGTGAGCCTGGGCCTGGGCGTTGTGCTGGGGCTGTTGCTGGCACTGGGCGTTTCGTCGCCGAGCCGCTGGTTGCGTTACCCCTCCCTGGTTGTGGTGGAACTGGGGCGTGGCGCACCGGCGTTGATCCTGCTGCAGTATTTCTACTTTGGCCTGCCCAGCGTCAACCTCACCCTGACCTCATTCTGGGCCGCTGCGCTGGCCATGGCGTACTGCACGGCCGCCTACACCAGTGAAATCATTCGCGGTGGCATCGAATCGGTAGCCGCAGGGCAAACCGAGGCCGCCGAAGTGATCGGCCTCAACCGGTTCGACGCGCTGCGCTTTGTGATCCTGCCTCAGGCCTTGCGGGTGGCGCTGCCATCGCTGCTGGGGTTCTCGATCATGATGTTCCAGGCCTCGTCGCTGTGTTTCACCATCGCCCTGCCAGAAATTGTCAGCCGGGCGTCCTCCATTGGCTCTTCCACGTTCGAGTACATGCCGGTGCTGATACTGGCCGGTTTGATGTATGCCGCTGTCTGCGCCCCGGCGACCCTGGGTGTGGCAGCGCTGGAAAAAAGACTGGCCCCCAGCCAGCCATAACAACAAATCCACTCGCGCCGATTTCGGCTGCTGCTCTCTTATTGCAAAGGTGACGTCATGACTCGCTCATTCAAGCGTTTTACCCGTTGGATGTTCTTGTGCTCGACCTTGGCCGGCGCCCCGTACGCCTTGGCCGAATGCACCCCCGCGAACCAGTTTGAAACCATCACCCCGGGTGTGCTGACCGTGGCGGCGTATGTCTTCCCGCCTTACTCGATACCGGGGCCGAACAACCAGTTGAGCGGCGTGGACGGCGAGATCATCAAGCGCATCGCCGAGCGCGAATGCCTGAAAGTCAAAACCATGGTGGTGGACACGGCAGCCGTCGTCCAGGCAGTGGTGGCAAAGCGCGCCGATGTCGGCATCGGCGATTGGTATCGCACGGCAGAGCGCAGCAAGGCGTTGGGCTTGTCGGCACCGTTGTACCTGGACGTGATGGGCATCATTTCGGATGAGGGTTACACGAAGATTTCCGAACTGGATGGCAAGCGTATCGGCACCGTGCAGGGCTACCTGTGGGTGGACGATTTGAAGAAAGCCTTTGGCGATAACCTGGTGCTCTACCCGAACCCCGTGGCCATGGCCCAGGACCTGGCGTCCAGGCGCATCCAGGTTGGCGCGGACAGCTTCGCGGTGGCCGTTTCTTCGCAGCAGAAGGGCGGCTACCCCGGCAAGAGCATCAAGGTGTCCGAGCCCGATCAACGGGTCAAGGCCACGCTTGAGCCCGGGCAGAGCGCCTTCCCGTACACCAAGGCCAACGCCGCCCTGGGCGAGGCACTGGGCAAGAACATCCAGGCCTTGCACGCCTCGGGCGAAATCGCAGAAATCCTCGCCTCGTTTGGCCTGGACCGCGAGGCTGCAAAAGTGGGTGAGCCCAGGATGATTCAGTAAAGACAATCAAATCCCGTAGGCGCGGCTTTAGCCGCGAATGAACGCACCGCGAGCTCTCAGAAATGACGCGTTATCGTTCATTCGCGGCTACCGCCGCCCTTGCAGGTTCGCTGGCTGCGGCACACCTTCAACCCGAGAGCACCAAAGCCCCCATGGACGACGACAAACCCGAAAAGCGCCTGTCGCTGGCCGATGCCACCACCTTCGCGCGCCAGCTCTGCCTGGCCCACGGCACCAGCTACGCCGTGGCCACGGCGCTTGCAACCGCCACCGTATCAGCCCAGGCCCATGGCCAACACGAAGTCGGTTTCGGCCATTTGCCTGACTACCTCAGCGGCTTTGCCACCGGCCGAATCGCCACGGCTGCCGAGCCCATCGTGACCCAGGTCGCGCCGGCCATGATCCGCTGCGACGCGGCCCGAGGCATCGCGCAACTGGGGTTCGATCGCGCCTTCCCAGCGCTGTGCAGCAATGCGCATCAACTGGGTATCGCCCTGTTTGCGCAGTTCAACGCGTTCACCTGCGGCGAGTTGGGCTATTACACCCGTCGCCTGGCGCGGGAGGGGTTGGTCGCGTTGGCGTTCACCAATGGCTCACCGCTGCTCACCGTGGCCGGCCAGAGCCGGCCGCTGTACTCCACCAACCCCATCGCATTTGCCGCCGCCAGTGAGACGGGGCGGTTACTGGCGATTGACCAAGCCAGCAGCGCCACGGCCTACGTGAACCTGTTGCGGGCTGCTGAAGCGGGGGAGGCGATACCGGCAGGCTGGGCGGTTGATGCTCAAGGCAATGAAACGCGAAGCGCGCGGGAGGCTATGCATGGGACGTTGCTGGCGTTTGGGGGCGGTCGTGGGGCTAATATTGCGTTGATGGTTGAGGTGCTTGCGGCGGGGGTGACGGGGGCCAATTGGTCGCTGGATGCAGGCGATTTTCGTGCTGGGAGCGAATCGCCTGGGGCTGGGATGCTGGTGATTGGTATTGCTCCCAGGTTGCTGGATGAGTGCTTTGCTGCACGGTTGGATGAGCAGATGGCTCGGCTTGAAGCCTTGGGGGTTTACTTGCCGGGGAAGGGTAAAGAGCAAGCTTATGTTCGTGCGGTTCGTGAGGGGATCAGCTTGCCGTTAGCGGCGTACGATGCGTTTAGGGGGCGGGTGGGATAGTTACGCACTTTGCTAATGGCGGCCGTGCCAGAAAACGCTAAGTGCAGTGGTTACGTTGGAAGAGTCTTTGATGCCAGTAGGTCGGCGTGTTCGGACTGGAGGTGCCGGGGTAATTTGAATCAACTCGGTATCTATGTGTTTTGGCTAGTAAAAAAGTGTTTGGTTAACGTGCTTGGAATACCAGTTGGAACGCTGCGTGGCCTAGATTCCGATGGACGGTGCTGTTGGAGCTACGCGCCATAAACGAACCGGGATCGAATCTATAAAAAAATCGGCCGCCCGGGGCGCCCTTGGCCTGTCTGGGCCAGTCGTTCATCAGCTAAGGGTGCTGTTCCCAGAGTTTTTTGACCACGATATGCTGGGCTTCGAGTCTGGTTGCGAGGGGCGATGTGGTAGCGCTGCAGCACGTATTTCATTAAGGCCTTGCGGCTTGGTACCACATGATAAGAAAAAATACCCGCACATGATTTGCAATATTGCGTTCGATAATTTCGTTTTTAATTTCACAGTGCCTTTCGGATCAAAAGTCAAAATTGTTGACTGGAAAAAATCAAAACTACTAAGTTTTTCATTTGTTGAAGGAATGCTACCAGGACAAAAGGGTAAGGCACAAACAGAGGTTTTGGATCTAACTGAACAAACATCAAAAAAATAAAAATAACGCCTATATGCAGGCGTTTCAAGAATGGACGTCCCCTCCTCTTGAGGAAATGCCAAAAGCAGTTCTGGGTAAAATTAAAGAGCTAGGCTTGGAATTTTCTGCAAAACGACCAGGGGACAGCTAAGTAAGTTTCTAGATCAGCGATACGCAACTTTTTATTGGCCGAAGGAATATTTCGAAAACTGGAGTCATGAGCATACACGCCCGACAAGAATAGTAGGTACGAGCGCGTAAATGCGTGGTGCTAAACAGATGCTTTCGCGTGAGCAATGTCAGAGCCAGATGTCTCCACGCTTCCTTGCTGAGGTGTTGGTCGGCTGGATCGACCAGCCTGCGCTTTGATGTAGCCCAATGGCCGCAGTGTTGGGATGATGATAGCGATTTGGTATACCGTAAGAAACGGCTGCCAGGGCTCCTTGAGACATAGGGATGGGAGGTGGCCCAGTGAAGGCACCTCCGTGATGGGTTATCGCAATTGCAGAAAACTGAGTTCCAATGCCAAGGGGCAATAGGGAGTAAGGTAGATCACCCGAGAGTAGAACGGGTCCTCCAGCCCTGATTATCCTCATTGCATATCCACTGTCATTTCGATTGCTGCGAGCGCCTGTACCTTTCCATAGCTCTATTCCACTCCTGATGCTAAAGAACGGAGCAGAAAGCAGAGTCAGGTTGGTACCCAGAAGGGCCTGGAGCCGGGCCGCATTTGGCCCGACTGGTTGATCAGGCGCATACCACGCGAGGTTCCGAAGCTCCGGAATTTTGCTGACGGCTAACGAATAGTGGTCAAAGTCCCAGTGAGACAGGACGACAAATCCCGATTGAGGCACCCTTTTATGTTCGAGAAACACGCTGGGGAATGTCTTGTGATGAAAGAACAGCGGCTCTCCTACGTCAAAGTACCCCATGATTGGAGATGTGATGTTTTTGCTGAAATGGATGGCTGAAAAGCTAGCCTGACCGACGTCAACTACCCTCACAAACGGACCGCTCGCGTTTCGTTGAGGACGCCAACTTGAAAGCTGTTGGACGTGTTTCGCATCAGGAGCTTGGCAAAACTCGACCAGCTTTTGTTCAAGTCTACTCGCCGCAAACGGCCCTCCTCCTATGCGGACAGCGTCGGTGATGTTCGTGCGAACAACCTTTCCGCCGTAGTCACCATCAGCGGAGAGGTACCAAGCTGGAGGATCTCCTGGACTGTCTTGGAGCTTGAACTCGATCCAGCTTCCCTCTTCCCAATTGCTCCCTGGGAAGCGCGATTCTAAACGATTGATGGTTGAAAGGATCCGAACTATCAAAAGATCATCAGCCGTGTCCCTGACACTCACACCCTTCTGGAGTGCCTCGACTCGAAGGCTATCCAAAACTAAATTCACGCGCCCCCGGTTACTCTCCTTAGGGTCAGGGTAAGTCACTGCTTCAACAAAGCCATAAGCCTTAATAACCGGCCTTTCCTGCCCATCCATGGTCAATCCTCACGCATAATCAATGACGCTTTGAAAACCCAAATTCCCCAAGAGCATCGCGTTGCGATGAAAAGGCCCAGGGGGGCCTCGGTGCTTGCAGGACTTTATGCCTCCAACACACAGGGCGCCCCCCTGGAAGATATAAGATGAGCAGTCTCTATTCCAGGCGGAATGAACCAGGTACCTGGACGATAGGGTTGTGCACATCGACAGCAACCAGGTGGAGAACCAGATACGGCCATGGGCACTCGTTCGCTCGAACTGTTTGTCTGCCGCGATAAAAGGGGACAGATTTATATCTTGCGTTCCGGTATTCAACCAACACCGGAACGTGGGTAGGCATGGGGGCAGGATCAGTTCGGCTTGGCTACCGTCGCGGCATCCTTGCTTAATACAGGAGCGGCTACATGAACCTTGGCCTCGGACAACGCAATACAGCGATGTGCGTAGCTGTCGATCTCTTTCAAAGCGATATTTCGGTAGTTAGCGGGACAGATCAACAACGTATCGCCGAAGCGGAACTGACGAAACGCCCTGACGCTGTACAAACCATTCGGCCCCTCGTAGCTCTCCAGTTGCCACGGGGCGCTACTGAATACCTCCTTCGGATAATCCTTTTCGTTCAAGACATAGCTCAGCTCGGTATTGTCCCTGATTTTGATCAGATTGGCGGCGGAATAGACCCACAGGTCCAAGAGGGCCGGCAACAGCATGGCGTTGACGAAGATGCACCCGAGCAGCACGAGTGCGGCTCGGCCGGTGCGCTGCATCGCGTTGCCATCTGCCAGATAAAAGAAGAGGACTGGCGCTAGGTAGAGGCACATTATTAATAAGCAGAGAGCGATAGCCCCGAATGCCTCTTCGTCGCTCTCTCCGCCTCGCCACGTCATGATGGCTAGCTGGGCGGGCATGACGCCACTCACCGAAGTAAACGCTAGCAGCGTACCTAGCCAGCCAACGAGGGCTGTGTAATAGAGTTTGCGATGCGAGGGTTTGCGGGGACCAGGCGGCAGCTCCAGTACTTTGTTGTGCAGGGGCGCATCGCGGCGAAGCAGAACTATCACGGCACAAGCGGCAGCGACTACGACAATAGGGAAGAAGTAGCCTGGGGCCATGGTGTGATCAAAGAGGGCCCCCAGCAGGTTGATCGATAGCAGTAGGTAGCCCCCGCCTACGATGAGGCCAAAACGTAAGGCGAGCCTCTTTTCCAGCTCTCTGTCAACGGTGCATACAGACATGCTCAATGTGAAGACCAAAGACGGCACCGACACGATGAGCAGCAGTGACGCGAGTATCAGCAGGCTGAAGAATAACCAGGCGACGAGGTTTGAAGGGTTACCTAACGAACTCAGGATCAACTCGGGGTGATGGATTACCCAGAGGTACTTGGTGAGGAGTGAGATTGAGATAAGCGTTGAAACTACCGGCAGCCACCATTTGATATCGGCGAGGAGTTTGAATAGTGCTTGCCGGGGGCTACTGGAGGCGGAGGTGTCGGGTGGTGAAGCGGGGGATGGGCTTTGCGGGATGGTTGCGGGGGTAGATATAGCTGTCATGAGCGTGTGTTTCTTCCTTGAGTGCAGTTTTCGTGGTTATGGGATGCAATGAGCGCGTTGAATCAGTCGTAGAGCCAAGGTTTCAGCGCGTTCAAGTTGGCGATCACGACCTGCTGTGCTTCTGGCTTAGGGTCCAGATTCTTGGGGTCGATTTGATAGCGTTGCAGCACATACTTGACCAACGCTTGCCGGCTCGGTATCTCCAGCCGGCCATTCAGCATACCGTAGTCACCCTCTATGATCGCCTTCTGCGCGGCATCGAGCCGCGGGTCAGGCTCCAGGATCACCGATACCTCAGTGTTCCATACTGTATCGCCTTCGATGCCGTTGCCATTGCCGTCCAGTAGGTCTGGCTTGCCGCGCATGCGGCTGAGCACGAAGTCGCGATAAGCGCTGTTTTTCTCACAGTAGGCCCGAACGTGCCAGCGCATGCCGGTATGAATAAGAGTGTGCGGTTCGATCAAGCGAATCTCAGGCTCGGGGTTGGCCAGCGAAACGTATTCGACCTCTAGTCGCAACCCTTCCCGACAAGCCCGCAAAAGGGGCCGAAGCACCTCAGGTTGAATGCTGCGATCGGGAACTTGCAACATCAATGTATGCGCATAGGCCAGCTTCAGCCCTTCGATATGCGGCGCTCGTTCATTGTTCTGGGCAAGCATATCGAGGTAGGCGCTGGCGCTGAGGTCGATGAAGCGTGGTTTGAAGTGCGACGTAGGTACGTAGCCTTTGATCCGCTTGTCATATGTCAAGTTTCTTGACGCATGCTCGCTGATGTAAGTGTTGATGTCCTTAGACGCTTGCTGGCGGCTGATGCCAAAGCTCTGCATCAGGTGGCCCGTGGTCAGCCGGCCTTCCCACCAGGCAACGGTCTCGATCAGACGATAGCGAAGTGCCAGGTCCCAGCGTACCTGCTCAATGGATTGCTTGCGTTTCATACCCTCTCCATGTGCGCGATTACTTTACCTGTATAAGTCTACATTCTAGACGTGTAGATTTTCATTACATATCTTCGATTTGTCTTCGGAATACATCGGGGGCAGCAAAGGATATGAGCATGACTATGCCGGATGTGGTTGCGACAGGGGCCTTGGTAGCGATGGGGATCATCCTGCTGGTGCTGATTCAGCAGGCTTTGAAGCTTGGTGAGCTTGGGAAAAAGGTCGAGCACTGCCAGAGGGACCTGCGCTGGCTGCAGATTTGGGAAATGGAAAACCGCGAGCTGCGGTCGGCGTTGCGCGCAGAGCGGGAACATGTTGCGCAGCTGCAGCGCAAGCTGGTGATTTTGCAGGACCTGGCTTCTGGAGAAGGGTGTTAAGGGACGATATGAACAGAATTGAACGGATCAGCGCCTGCCTGCTGGGGGGGCGTTGGAGATGCGCTGGGCTCTCCCGTGGAGTTGCTTGAGTGGCCTGTGATCGAGGCCAGGTTCGGCCGCAGGGCATCATTGATTTTGCCCCGGCGTTTGGCGTCACCGGTGCGATCAGCGACGCTACCCAGATGATGCTATTTACCGCAGAAGGCTTGCTGCGGGCTTATGTGCTAGGCAGTTCACGACAGGTGTGTCATGTGCCCAGCATTGTTCATCACGCGCTGCTGCGCTGGCTGACGACCCAGGATTACCCCTCGCTAACACCGGTCGC
Organism: Pseudomonas sp. 10(2024); assembly: GCF_045164175.1. Taxonomy (NCBI): domain Bacteria; kingdom Pseudomonadati; phylum Pseudomonadota; class Gammaproteobacteria; order Pseudomonadales; family Pseudomonadaceae; genus Pseudomonas; species Pseudomonas sp. 10(2024). The sequence continues at coordinate 5,090,230 of NZ_CP174006.1, read as the reverse complement.
CCCAGATGGCTGGCTGATCAGGCAAATGGAGCTCTGGTCGCGTCGTGCGCCAGACATAACCTGCACGAGTGCGCTCAAGGTCAGTGGCAGCAAGGGCTGCGGTGCCTTGGTACGTGTTGCACCCTGTGCATTCTTCGCCCATGCATTTGACTACGCATCGCAGTCCGGGCGACTGACGCACGGGCACCCGACAGGTTACCTGGCGGCTGGGTTGTTCGCTGACATTCTTCAGCGTGTTGTCGATAGGCAAGGCAGCGTGGAACACGCCGTGACTCAAAGTTTGGCCAGCTATGGGCAAGTGCTGGGTATGGAGGAAACACGCAGCCTGATCGAGCGCGTTCTGTTCTTCTTTTAGGAGGGGGACACACCTACGCCGCAGCGCATTGACGATTTTGCTGGTGGTTGGGGTGCCGAGCAGGTGCTGGCGATTGGGCTGTGGTGTGCGCTGACAGCTCGGTCACTTGAAGAAGGGGTAACTGCGGCGGTGAATCACAGTTGTGACAGTAGCAGTACAGGGCTGGTCGTCGGAAACTTGCTGGGGGGCAGTATGGTACTGGCGCTATTCCTGGCCGTTGGCTTGAGCGGCTTGAGCTGCGGCAGGTGATTGCTCAGGTGGCCGAAGGTATCGAGCGCGTTCCTCGGGAGTATTGCGGGGTTGGGGGGGAGTTTGATCAGCAGATTGAACACGCCTATCCCGGTAGTTGAGCGTATTGCTGGTAATGAGTTTGGGCAGGGACCAAGGAGCTTGAAAATGCCGATCGAACCCAGACCCTCCAGGCTCGGATGAGCAATAGCGGTAGTACCAACAGGGTGATGACCGCGAGGTAGTGCAAGGGCAGAAACTGCGTCACGACATAGGAACCCACCAAGTATACCGTGAGGGATACGCCTACACCGGTTACCAAGCCAATGAGCTTTGGAGTCCAGCGACGGTTGGAGTGGTTTTGGGCAGGTTGATGGGAGTTAGAGGGGATTTCAGGGGTCGTGGAGCTTGTCGTTGAATCTTCCATTTTTGTTCTGAAAGCAAGGGCCCTTCCTGGGGCTGCCGAGTAGGCCGTTCTGAGGCTCGGTCAGAAAGAGATTGCTGACCGAGCCAGGGGAAAGCGTCAGGACGGCTGCAAGCGAAGCTGTCAGGCCGCCTCGAGGACCGCCATCCGCCCATTGGGCAAGGTCAGCAAAAGCTTGTTCTCTTGCGATTGAATGAGTTGGCGCGCCTTGTTTTCGATACGTTGAAGCGTGGCGCCCTTGTCACCGATGTTGCCGCGCACCCGTTCGCGGTGCTGTGCATTCAGGAAGCCTTTGTATTGTTGCATCGCACCCTGGTATCGATCAGCACCATCCTGCAACACCAGCTGGGCAAGCATCGGTTTACCGATACGGGCTGTCAGCAGGTATTCGGTATGGATACCCAGGGGCATGATCTCAAGCATCATGTGAGCAAAATTGACCACAAGCTCGTAATGCTTGTTGGTGAGCTCGTTGCTGTTTTGCGCCAGTGCCAGGATGTTGTCGACGAACGACAGTGCGTGGTTGCGTTTTGCCGCAGCGGAGGCCAGCAGCGGGTGAGCGATGTCCTTGATTTCACTGACCAAGTTGCGGTCCTTTAGCAAGGTCCGGGCGACTTCGATATTGCCGATGTAATCGGTTACCTTGTCCATGTAGTAAATGATGTTCTGGCCATGCAACTCTTTGGCGATCTCGTCGACGGTATGCTGAATTTTGTCCAGCTTGGCCGCCAGGTATTTGGTCTGGATGATCAGCGCACCGAGTATTACGCATGTGGATGCCGCAGTCGCCATGATCGTCGTCATCTGGGCGGCTTTGAGCGCTTCCTCGGCGGAGGTGAACACGGTTTCCTTGAACGGCAGGTGCTGAATGATCCCGGTCATGCCGCTACCTTCGGCGTAGTAAGCCACGCCATCATGAATTACCGCTTTGCCTGCCGCGAGTGCATCGATAAGTTTCTTCGAAAAGGCGGCTTCATCGAGCACCCAGATTTTTTGCAGAAGTTCAGCTGTTGCTTGCATTAGAAAAGATCCTCTTTCTCATACTGGCGACGCATGAAAGCGATTTGGATGACGGCTGGAATCGTGACGCGATAAGCCGTACCGCTCAGCAGCGGAATGGTCACGGCAATGGCTGCCAGGGGGCCGGCGATCGCTGCTACTGCGCGCCCGCCTACCAACGCGGCCGCGCCACCAAGGGTCGCACCGAGCGAACTGGTGAAATAGGCACTGGCAGACTTGGCAAGCCATGAAGACCACTGAAGCGAGCCGAGGCCGCCGGCGCGAATGGCGTTGACGATCGCCACCAAAGGTATGGCTCCGAGCGCGCCGGTCATGTTCATTTCGTCGGCAGCCTTGCGTCGTTGCTCATCCGACATCTGTTCCCAGCACTTTTCTACAAGGCGCTCGATCAGCTGGTTCTCGATGGCGTATGCGCTGGCCTTGCCGTCGTACTTGACGTCTGTCTTGTCACAGACGTCGCAAAGAATTTCTTTGTAGAGCACGCCTTGGCGCCGGAACAGGTTGATGATGGAGTCACCACCAAAATGTTGCAGCTCGCCAGCGACCAACTGCCAGCAGCGACGCCATTGGTCTGGCTGACCTCGAAGCGCCAGGAATGCCGGCTCATTGGCAATTTCACTGGCCCTGCGCTTCTCTCCGTCCTTGTCGAACATGAGATAGGTCGCCAGGTTGCGGATGTCGTCTTCGCGGCAATACTGCAGGAATGCCAGGTCGTCATCCGTTCGGTAGGTGATACCCATTTTGGAGTCCTTAGTGTGGGGGGATTGGGCGTGTCGGTGGATCGATCCGACTGCCCATAGCCCGAGCGGGCAGTACCCGCTCGGTTGTTCAGATGCGCGTTGTCGAGTCTGCGCGGTTGATGAACTGCACCTCTACCCGACGGTTATGCTCATCTGCTGGGTCCAGATTGGGTAACGGTTGTGAGTCGCCGTAACCTGCCACGATGACACGTTTGGCTTGGGTGGCCTCCAGTGCCTCGATGAGCAACTTGCGCGCCTCACGCGCGCGCGCTGCAGACAAGGTGAAGTTGTCATCGTAAACCGTGCAGAACTTAGCGAAATCCGTCACAGGTCGCGACACCTGGATATTATCGGTATGCCCTTCAACAAGTACCTGGGCCTGGCTTGAACTCTCGAAAAACCTGGCGATGCGCGGGCTGACCAACCGCAGTTGCCGTTGCGCTTCTTCGGTCAAGCAGGCGCTGCCACGGGCGAACATCTTGTCACCCAAAGTCATCTTGTTGCCGGCCAGGTCGAAGGAAACGAGACTGGTATCGTCATGCTCGTCTAGTGCGGCTTTCATTTCCTTCAGAAGCCCGGTTACCTTTTCCTGTTCGCTCACTGCTTGTTGGTTCTTCTCCTCCTGGCGCTTCAGTTCGGCAAACTGGTTTTGCAGTACTGATACAACCAGCAGCAACATCACCACAGCCATCACACCTGCCATCAGGTCAGAGATCGACACCCATTCGCTCGGTTTCTCCTTCATGACTGCACTCAGGCCCCCACGGCTTTTCTGGCCGATACGACTTCATTGATGTTGTGAGCAACATCTGTCAGTTGCTGCAGGGACTGCTGCAGTGGAGACAGGTCCAGCGGTGGCCGGGCTGCGACAGTGGCCAGAGCATCCAGGGAGTCCGGAACTTTGATGAGCATCTCCGAAACTTTGTCATAGCGTTTGTCCAGCGACACCATGCGTTGCCCGCTTTCGGAAACTGCCTTGAGGCCATGAACGATGTCCTTGGCCAGCATCTTCACGACCTCTTGGATCTCGACAATGTTGGTATTGAGGTTGTCGCTGACCATTTCGAACTCCAAGGTTGTCCGCTTCTGGGCCTCGGCCGTGGCCTCCATGTTCTCGGCGACGTTTGCCATGGCAGCGTTGACCGAAGTCGACATGTTGCCGATGGCCTTGGAAATATTCTGGGTCGCTACGTCCAGACTGCTGGTCATGGTCAGCAGGTTGTTGCCGAAGTCGTCGTTCATGGTGCGAATGGTCGAACCCAGGTCTACTTTGACCGCCTCCATCACCTGTGAAAGGTTGCCGGTCGCGATTTCCAGTTGCTCGCCCATGGTGTTCAGGTTGCGGCTGAAGTCCCCATTCATGTTGGTCAGGGTGCTGTTCAAATCGGCCTTCACGCTTTCCATGACTTCGGTCATGCGCACGTTCAGGTTATCCACCACTGCCTGCAGCTCAGAGGCAGAGCTCGATACCTTGATGCCGGCCTCGCCCATAGTCTGTGCTGCTACTTGAAGGGCGTGCAGGTTGTCGCGGCTGCTGCCGGTAAACTCGGTCAACGCCTGCTCGCTCCGTTTGCAGGCGTCCGCGATCTCCTGGCTGATTGCCTGCTCTTGCTGAGCCATCTGCTCGCTCTTGGCTTGGCCATCTAGCAGCCCCGTGACGCCTCGGACTACATCGCTGATGCCGCCGTTTAGCGCCTCGAAGCCGGACTGCAAAGTACTGCGGTTGTCGTCAGCAAGCTGGCTCAGCGCACGCTCGGTGCGCTCGGCAGAATTGGCCACGTTGTTGGCAGCCGCTTGCTGAGCGTCAGCCTGCCCTTGCTGCAATACCGCTATGCTTTGAGCAACGCTGGCGAGCCCCGTGTTCAAACTGTTGAAGCCCGCTTCGAGATGGGCATGGTTGCTGTCGGCAGACTCGATCAGTGCACGCTCTGTGCGTTCGCCAGCATTCGCCAGCTGATCGGCAACAGCCTGCAAACCATCTGCCTGACCTTGGGACAGTGCTACGATGCCTCGGGTTACGCCAGCCAGGCTGGCATTTATACCCTCGAAGCCTGACTGCAACTCGCTGCGATTGCTGTTGGCTGCTTCGATAATTGCACGCTCGGTTCGCTCGGCAGCGTTGGCAACTTCGGTGGCAACCGATTGCTGGTTGTCAGCGTTGTTTTGCATCAATGCGGTGATGCTTTGCGTCACCCCAGCAATGTTGGTGTTCAAACCCTCGAATCCCGACACCAGCAACTTATTTTTCTCGCTTTCATTGCGTTGCTGAAGCTCGAGTTGTTGATGCCATTGCACTTTCATGGCATCCGCCTGTTTGCCCATGGCGTCACTCAAGTACTTGGCGGTATTGGCCATGCATTTGTGCAGGAAAACATCATGTGCCTTTCTTGCCGCTTCACGTTTCTCTTGGGATATCGCGAGCTGATCTTTGACTTTGGCAATACACCACGCCAAACGACGGCTCTCGTAGCCTAAAGCCAGCTCCCATACCTTCAACAGTATGAAGGCCATGATGCCCCAGGTAGAGGTTTTGAACTTGGTGCCCAACCCCTGCATCATGGCGGTCAGGTCTTGCATTGCGCCGCCCATCGCGCCGACGGAAGCATTGCCGCTTTTCTGAAGAATGGTAGAGGCATGGTCTAGCGCCATCCCCAGGCCCAGGAACGTCCCCAGAAGGCCGACCACGAGAAGCATCCCGGGCATGATGCCCGCGATTTTTTCGGCGGCCGTGGCTACTGTCTCGCTCAGATCATGGACGGAACCATGATCCGCTTGCAGTGCAGAGGACTCCAGACTCCCGCCACGCCACTTCTTTTCCCACCCATTGGGCTTTGCCTGCAGCGCCACCATCAGGCCTGTGAGAATGGTCAGGCCCCAGATAAAAGCGAAGAAGCTCATCTGTAGCAGATCGGGTTGAGGGAGCAAGAAGCTCATGATTTCGCTGTTCACGCGCTGACCTCGATTTCTTTGAACGACTCGGTACGTGCTTGGCAGTCATTCTCGAAGATGTTCCCGAAGTCGATCAGCAAAGCCTGCTCTTCATCGCTCAGGTCGACCCACTTCACGTCCTGTTGAGCGCAACGGGAAATCAGTTCGCCGACTTCCTCGCTGCGATCCGCGAGGTATTCCTGCCCATCGTCAATCAGCTGCTGCTCGTCTTTTTCCAGCAGTTGCAAGAAGCCTTCAGAGGCGTACACATAAGCGCGCTTCTCACGAATGCTCACATCGAGCTGGTCGAGGCGCTGGCTGTCGCGGCCAAGGTTGCGTTCCAAGTCATTGAGTACCACCTGTTCTTCGGCGGTCAGCGCCTCACTGCGGCTAGCCATTGCCATCCGTTTCGCCAGCACCTTCTCACGGGAATGGTTGTGGTTGAGCTGCTTCCACTGTTCCTGCAGCTGCTGCAGATCCATGTTCCATGCCACGGTCATTTCTTCGAACACGAAGGGAACGACAGGTTTGCCGAAGTGCAGCGTGGTCAGTTCGTTCAGGGTCTCGGTTTGCTCAAGCGTCAGGGTCGGGTTCTCTTCCAATAGGCCAGTAGAGATTTCCATAAGCGCGAGTATGTCTGCATCCACATCACTCATATGCTCGATCGACGTCATGCGTTTTTCGTAGAACTTCAGCAGCTTCTGCGCTGCGCGCACACGCAGGTAGTGGTTGAAGTCCTTGAACTGCTCGTTCTCGACCACGCGCAGGATCTTGGCCTTGGTCAACAAGTAGCTGTTGATCAATTCAGCCACTCTGATGGCTGCCAACTCAGCAGACGGGACTTTATCGATTGCTTCCTTGAAGGTGCGGGCGCGAGCTTCGGCTTCTTTGATTTCGATATCGTTGAGCACTTTCTCGCGGATTTCTCGAGCGTATTTGATGATCCAGTCAATGGCCTTTTGCAGCTTTTCCATCAATGGATGTTTGTCCAGGTTTTCAAGGAACCCGAGCGCTTTCTCCAGGCTGAGTGCCATCGCACTTACGATGGGCCACGGGGCATACTTAGCCAGCACAGTCAGCGCAACCCGGGTGTGGGTGATGTAGGGCTTGACCGTTTTCCATATTTGCTTCACGTCTCCGACGAAGGTTTCCGCCTTGTCGGCCAGCCAATTGACGGCAGCGACTGCCTTCTCTTTTACCGTGTTGATGAAGCTGGAGGCTTTCGACTTGACCCGATCCCAAAGACCCATAACTTGCTCCTTAGCTGACGCCCAGTAATTTGCGAGCGGCTTCCAATGTTGGTGTGTTGGTTTTGCTGTTATTTGAGTGCAGATGCGAGAGGGCAGTGACCACCTGGTCAATAGCCTCCTGCAGATGAGCGAGCGCCAGTGCTGGCTTAACAGGGACGCTCACTGCTTTGGCCAATGCCAAGCGCATGCAGGTGCGAATCTCGCGCCCGGACAACCCCTGCGAGGCCTGCGCAGCTGTGCTCAACAGCAGGTCAAGATCGTCGGTAAGTGGAATGCCGGGCACCAGAAGTTTCGCCCAGATGGCTCGCCGCTCAAGCTCACCCGGCAGCTCGAAGCCCACGTGCTGAGAGATGCGGCTGACAAACGCCGAGTCGTAGTTTTTAACGAAGTTGGTGGCAAAAATGACGATGCCTTCGTGCCTCTCCAGCTCGATCAGCAGGGTAGAGCGCATGGCATTGACTTCGTTGTCGATACCCTGGGTAACCGAACTGAGCCGCTTGCCCAGCAGCGTGTCTGCTTCATCGAAGAACAGAACTGCATTTTCAGCTTGAGCACTGCGAAAAACGGCAGCGATATTCTTGGATGTATCACCCATGAACTTGCTCTCCAGGTCGGCGATGCTCACCAGCATGATCTTCTTGCTCAAACTACCGGCGAATGCTTCTGCCGTGAGTGTTTTGCCGGTACCTGGCGGGCCATAGAAGTTCAGGATCGTGCCTTTGCCAGCTGGGTCTACCGCGGCAAAACCCCACTCGACGTAGATGGTCTGGTAGTGCTCGATCTTGGCGACAGCCTCCGCCAACTGTTGCTGGAGCGCGCTCGACATCACGACGTCACGCTCCAGGGTGAAACGTGGGCTCATGCAACGAAATTCTGCTTTGGCAGGTTCGGTATTGCTGGCGAGTGCCTCATCCAGCCCTTCCAGAAAATGCGGACGGATTCTGCTACGCAGAGAGTCATTCGATGCCATCGATCAAAACCTGTGCTGGGTTGAGCGCGGAGTGTAAAGAAGCGCTGTTGAGTGGCTCGATGTGCATCACGCCTTTGCTATCGAAATGATGCTTGAAATGGGTGCGGAAGAACCGCTCCATCTCGATCTGGTAGTGACGGCGCTCGAGGTAATCGATGACCTCTGAGTTGGCATCTGGCTTGGCCAGCGACAGGTCCTTCTTTGCCCAGCCGAGTGCCGTAAGGCCATCAGCGTCAATGGTGGTGACCTCTGCGCCGGCGCTGAGAAGCGCCTTCACTAACGTGAGATGGCCCAGACGGCTGCGCACATGAGTGGCGCGCGCCGCATACATCAGCGCAGTCCGACCTTTGGCATCGGTTAAATCCACCGTTGATTGCAGGCGGGAAACGACGGCGCCGTGGGGATGTTTGCCGCGGATATCGGCCAGATATATGAGAGGCGTCTGCTGCCGCTCGTTGAGCACGTCGTCCGGTACGTAGCGCAGTAGTGCTTCGCAGGCCTCAATGTCGCCCGCTGCCGCCGCCAGATGCAAAGGCGTATTGCCGTTCTCATATGCCGCGGCATCGCGCAGGATGTAGCGCTGCTCATGCAAGTACTCGCCCAGATCCTCCTTGTCGCCAGACTCGCGCGCCGTATTGAATGCTCGGGTGTTGAGTTGCTGTGCGCTGTAGTGTTTTGGCGCTCTATGCCCGAAGTAGCCGTCCTGGTCGATGGCGAGCGATGAAGGATCGTGTGCTGCTGGGCTCTGATCTCGGTCCTGCCAATGGTGGAGGTCATTCCAGGTCCAGGCTTTGCCATCCTGCCAGTGACAAATCGGATGCCAATCATCGTTGGCCTCGACGGTGACATGGCCCTTGATTTTCAGCGGTGTCTCGAGCCACTGGCTTAGATGATCGGCCAGCTGGTGCAGGAACCCATGAGGGAGTTTGCTGCTGCCGGCAAGGTGAAGCTCGGAGTTGCTGCCCGCGCCTGTAGCCCAGTTATCTTTCATCCAGAGGGTTGCGGGGCGTTGCAGCGGCGTTTTGTATGCCCACTGCACGGCGAACTCCCCGAGCCATTTGGAGAGGTTGGCTTGAGTGTCGGGGGAGATGGCCCGCAGGTCGACGGCCAGGTAAGCCACGGCCGCTTTTGGTGTGCGTACGATCGTGCTGTAAGGATGACTCATGATGGTGACTGATCCCTGTCTTGGTTGCCGCGCCGCGTCGCGTCAGCGCCTGCACAGCGGTTGGCCGGCGCGAAGGTCGAGATTGAGGAGCGCCATGGGCGTAAGAATGCTTCGCACCTTGTTGGGTATCGACGGGTAGACGATAACCTTTAGTGGCAAAATGATGTTGGATGATAATTTGAGTAGAGGATGGATCGTTGGGCGGTAGTGTGGGCGGGCTCGTATATGATCGAGGTTGGCCACCCGGATCAACCGCGACCGGAGACCACTGAGATTGACTACTGCATGAGCGCTGGTGTACTGCGCCTGCGTGGCGCCACTGCCGGGAGCATCGGCTGCGTGGTCCGGAGTACCGACTTCGGCTGAAAGATCCGTTGCTGCTCCAAGGGGTGGAAGCGGCACGCTGGCGGTAGGTTACCGAGCAGAGCAAATGTGCAAAATCTGAAAAATAGCACAGCCTTTCTGATTTCTCGGGCTATTTAGGTACGGGGAGGTCGACGGCGTATGACGGTGGCTTGGTGTCTGGGCCATCGAATCCTCATAAAATTGTTGCAGGTTGGGCGTTCAAATGGCTTGAGCAGCGCGTACCAGGTTGGAAGCCTCAGGCGTCGTAAAGTAATGATGACGCTGGGCGAATTATCACTGGTAGGATCAAGCCCCTTAGGCTGATTTACTACCAAGTGGGTCGGATATCGCCATTTGCCCCCCTTATCCGCCGCATTTTTGCTGTGGAGCGGATACCAAGGCCTGATGTACGAACAATCGGAGATGGAACGGTTCATGTGTGACCCTAAAAACGGGGCAGGTAGCCCGAACGATTAACCCCCCCCTGGGAACTCAACGTTATCCCTTGGACAATGAGGCTTAAGCAAGCCCATGTCGAGCGTAAGCGGAAAAATTTACATAGGTACGAATGCCCCATGAACGCTGTAGAAATCGAACAGGCTATCTCTGACCTAGCAGAGCAACCCTTTGATAAGGCTGAGTTTCCGTACCAGTTCCTTGCCGCTTTCGGCCACAAGGAAACCGCCTTGCGGCGTTTGCGTGCTGGCAATAACAATTCTTCTGATGTAGATGGGGGCGTATTAATGCGCAACCACATTCATTTAGCTGTTAGTGAGAGTGGACAGGTAGGGGATACACTGACCAAGCTGAGAGTTAGCCCAGCGACCCTTCAGTCGAAAGCAAAAATTAAAATTTTGATGGTAACAGATGGGCAGACTCTTGAGGCGGAGGACCTGACTACAGGTGAAACTATTGCCTGCGCCTACTCCGATTTTCCGGACCATTTTGGCTTTTTCTTGACGTTAGCCGGGATCTCTACGATCAAGGAGATTAAGGACAACCCCATCGACATTAGGGCCACGGGGCGTTTAAATAAGCTTTACGTTGAGTTACTGCGCGAGAACCCAGAGTGGGCAAAAGGCGAACGCCGTACCGACATGAATCACTTTATGGCACGACTGATATTCTGTTTCTTTGCCGAAGATACGGGTATTTTCAGAGACGGGCTATTCACGCAGACCATAGACCGAATGGCTGAGCGTGATGGTGGCAACGTGCACTCGGTTATGTCAGAAGTGTTTCGCGTAATGGATATAAAAGTCGGTGATCGGGCCGGTGCTGAACCGCGGTTACCCAGCTACGTCACCGATTTCCCTTATGTTAACGGCGCTTTGTTTTCCGGGAGCACAGAGGTACCTCGTTTTACCCGTATTGCGCGTACTTACCTCATGCATGCGGGTAGATTGAATTGGCGAAAGATCAATCCGGATATCTTTGGCAGCATGATTCAGGCCGTGGCCGATGACGAAGAGCGCGGCGCATTAGGTATGCACTACACCAACGTGCCTAATATCTTGAAAGTGCTGAATCCGTTATTTTTGGACGATTTACGGTCTCAACTAGATCTTGCAGGAGATGACAAGCGAAAGCTATTGGCACTGCGCAGGCGCATTGCGCGAATTCGAGTTTTCGATCCGGCGTGTGGATCAGGTAATTTTCTGGTGATTGCCTATAAGCGATTGCGTGAGATTGAATCTGAAATTAACGAGCGCCGTGGTGAGCGGGATCTTAGAAGTGAAATTCCACTGACAAATTTTCGTGGTATAGAGCTACATGAATTTCCTGCTGAAATTGCTCGATTGGCTTTGATAATTGCAGAGTTTCAGTGTGATGAATTGTATAGGGGGCAGCGAGAAGCATTGGCAGAATTTCTGCCTCTGGCAAAAGAAAACTGGATAATTTGTGCTAATGCTTTGCGTGTAGATTGGTTAGAGCTGATGGACGCCTACGGGACAGGCGTGAAGCTAGTAGCAGATGATTTGTTCAGCACGCCATTGGATCAAACTGAAATAGAGTTTGTGCACGAACATGGTGAGACCTACATATGTGGTAATCCACCGTATATGGGGGCTACTGTCAAAGCGCCAAAGGGCGCTACTAAAGAAGTGAGGGAGCGCTTAAAGCGCGAAGCTGAAGCGCGGAAAGCTGATTTAAAGTTGGTGTTTGATAAATACACTAATACATTTGGTACGCTTGACTATGTTTCAGCTTGGTTTATGAAAGCAGCCGAATATGGGAAGTATACTAATTCTTCTTTCGCATTCGTTGCTACTAACTCTGTCTGTCAAGGGCAGCAAGTGCCTGTTTTGTGGCCGTTGATTTTCGATACGGGGCATCAGATATCATTTGCGCACACCTCTTTTAAATGGTCGAATCTGGCTGCTAAAAATGCTGGGGTGACTGTTGTGATTGTCGGGCTTTCACGTCGCCCTGGGAAAGTTCGTCAAATTTTCACGATTGGTGAAGGTGACGTCCATTCCGTAAAAGATGTCGAAAATATCAATGCCTACCTTGTTCCAGCACAAAATGTCATTGTTGTTAAGAGGCCAGAGCCTTTTGGCGATTTGAGTATAATGACGAAAGGAAACGCACCTACCGATGGTGGTAATCTACTTTTGGTCAGAAATGATATAGGCGGGCTAGGCTTGTCTGATCAGGAGCGTAAAAAAATTGTTCGCCGTTTTATAGGCTCTGAGGACTCTATTAATGGTGATTACCGTTATTGCCTATGGATGGACAAACAGGATGCATGTGATACCTCTAAGGTTGAGGGTATCAAACAACGGTTAGCTGGAGTCGCGAAGATGCGTTCCGAAAGCGATAAACAAGCGACTCGAAAGTTAGCAGAGACGCCTTATGCTTTCGGCGAGATCAGGCAGAAAGGTAATGAACTCCCTGTGGTAATTCCAAGGCACAGCTCTGAGCTAAGGAACTATCTTCCTTTTGCTTTGGGTAACAGGGGGGATATCGTCGCTGATAGCGCCTCAGCTCTGTATGATGCTCCATTGTGGAATGTGGCGATTTTTTCATCTCGACTGCATTTGGTTTGGATCGCAACTGTATGTGGGCGGATTAAGGAGGATTACCGCTACTCCAATACTCTAGGTTGGAATACCTTTCCTTTACCATTACTTACCACTCAAAATAAGCTTGATCTTGAAGCATGCGCCAAAGATATTATCCTGGCGCGTGAAGCGCATTTCCCTAAAACAATTGCCGATCTTTACGAGCCGGATGCTATGCCGGACAATCTTCGTTATGCACATGAGCGCAACGATGAAGTGCTGGAACGCATCTACATTGGTAGACGCTTTAGGAACGACACAGAACGTTTGGAAAAACTATTCGATCTTTACGCCAAGGTGGTTGCGGCATCTGCCAAGGCCAAGCCTGCAATGAAAGTGAAGAAGGCAAAGTAAGCATGAATGATTCAGCTAGCAATCCAACTAATACCTATGTCGTGCCGTCGGTGTCCATCAATACGGAACATACTGGTGCATCTAACAAGGCTAATGTACTTGGCATGCGTTCCATGCAAGAGCGTGCCTACGCCAAGCGTGGCGAGCAGTTCTTGTTAATAAAGTCGCCGCCAGCCTCAGGGAAGTCTCGAGCTTTAATGTTCATTGCGCTGGACAAGCTGCATAACCAAGGACTGAAGCAGGCCATAATTGTAGTGCCCGAGCGCTCCATTGGTAGCAGTTTCGCGGATGAACCTCTAAGCCAGTACGGCTTCTATTGGGATTGGGAGGTGGCTCCGCAGTGGAATCTTTGTAACGCACCTGGTGTTGATGAAGCGCGAGTGGCTAAGTCTAAGGTGGGCGCCGTTCGTAAATTTCTAGATTGCGCTGACAAGATATTGGTATGCACGCATGCAACGTTTCGTTCTGCCGTTGATGAGTTGGGAGTAGAAATATTTGACGGTCGCCTGATTGCAATCGACGAATTTCACCATGTTTCCAGTAATCCTGATAATAAGCTGGGTAGTCAATTGGGCGCTCTCATGGTGCGCGATAATATACATGTGGTTGCGATGACAGGCTCTTATTTCCGAGGGGACAGCGAAGCTGTACTGGCCCCTGCTGATGAAGCGAAGTTTGAGACCGTTACTTATACCTATTACGAACAACTCAATGGATATCGCTGGTTAAAATCTCTGGATATAGGTTACTTTTTTTACACCGGGCCTTATGTTGACGCTGTGGCGAAAGTTTTGAATCCGAGCTTGAAGACAATAGTTCATATACCGAGTCCTAATGCGCGCGAAAGTCTCAATGATAAGGTGCGAGAAGTCAATGAGATAATGGGTGCGCTAGGAGAATGGAGAGGAGTTGATCCTAAAACTGGATTTCACTTAGTCGAAGCTACAGATGGTCGCATGCTAAAAGTGGCTGACTTGGTTGACGATACTGATACTGCTGAGCGGTCTCGCGTTTTAAGTGCTCTTAAGGACCCTCTGCAAAAGAACAACCGTGATCACGTGGACATCATCATCGCGCTGGGCATGGCGAAGGAAGGATTCGACTGGATATGGTGTGAGCACGCACTGACGATTGGTTATCGCAGTAGTCTGACTGAAATTGTGCAAATTATTGGCAGAGCTACTCGAGACGCTGATGGCAAAGAACGAGCAAAATTTACCAACCTAATTGCTGAGCCGACTGCCGATCAAACCTTGGTGGCTGAGGCGGTAAACGATATGCTCAAGGCGATTTCTGCTAGTCTTCTAATGGAGCAAGTGCTCTCTCCTCGCTATGAATTCACTCCAAAAGATACTGGCCCGAAAGAGGGCTTTGAATATGGAGATGGCGGCTATGTAGAGGGGCAACATAATATCGGGGTGAACAAGAGTACCGGTCAGATCCACGTGGAAGTCAATGGTCTGGTCACGCCGGAAAGTGCAGAGGCGACGCGCATTTGCAGGGAGGACTTAAATGAAGTCGTTACCAGTTTCTTGCAGGACAAAACGGTACTTGAACGAGGCTTGTTTGATACAGATAACACTTTGCCTGAAGAATTAACTCAAGTGCGCATGGGTAAGATCGTGCGTGAACGCTATCCAGAATTAAGCGAGGCTGATCAAGAGGCTATCCGGCAGCATGCAGTGGCAGCGATGACTATCACTCAACAAGCTAAGTTAGCTTTGGCGCAGGCGGATGCCGACGGAGGCAGTGGGCTTCAGGGGAATACGTCGTTGTTAGATGGCGTGCGAAAGTTTGTTAACGTGCGTGATCTAGATATCGATCTTATTGATCGTATCAATCCCTTCGAAGCCGCCTATTCGATCCTAGCAAAAGCAATGGATGAGAAATCGCTGCGTCAAGTTCAATCAAGCATTGCAGCTAAGAAAGTAAATATTCCCGTTGAAGATGCGCGCGAGTTGGCTAGACGAGCTTTACAGTTTAAAAACGAGCGAGGCCGCCTTCCCGACATAAACTCTGCAGATGCCTGGGAGAAACGGATGGCTGAAGGTGTAGCAGCCTTTGCTCGCCACCGTGCTCAAGCTAAAGCAATTGAGTTGGGAGAATCCAGTAATGGCTAGTCTGAATGATGATGAGCTGCTAGACGCATTAGGGGTTGACGCTACTCCGCCAAAACGCAGTAGCCACGTTCCGCAAGAAGAACGAATCATAGCAGGCTTTGAGGATATCCTGCGATTTTACCAAGCATATGGCAGGAGTCCAATGCATGGTGACGATCGGGATATTTTTGAGCGGTTGTATGCGGTGCGTCTAGATCAGCTAAGGAAGTTACCTGATGCGCGGTTACTTCTGGGTGAGATGGATTCCCCTGGTTTGTTGTCTGCAGTGACGACCTCTGTTGATATAGATGAGCTTGACGGAGATGCTTTGCTGACCGAGTTGGGTATCGAAAATAATCCCACAGAAGAAAGTGATATCACCGTTCTTCGCCACGTGCGCTCTCATGCAGAGGTGAAGGTGGCAGAGGAAATAGCTGGCCGGAAACAATGTAATGATTTCGAGCGTTTTAAGCCACTATTTGATGAAGTCACGGCAGGCCTGAAGAAAAATGCTTGGGTTACTAGGCCATTCGGGAAAAATGCCAGCATCGAAGCAGGCGACTTCTTTGTTCTTGGGGGGTTGATCACTTATGTGGCCGAGGTGGGTGACACATACCGGACGCCGAATGCAGAGACTAATGGCCGTTTGCGTGTTATCTACTCCAATGGTACCGAAAGCGATCTATTGTTACGCTCACTACAGAGAGCTCTATATAAGGATACTGAAGGGCGTACGGGTTCCCGTATTATAAAGCTAGATGCCGGTCCACTTTTTGGTGGTGTAACGGAATCTGATGACATTGAATCAGGTTGCATTTATGTGCTGCGTAGTCGATCCAGCCACCCGTTTGTTGTTGAACATCGTGAGTTAATTCATAAAATTGGTGTGACAGGTGGAAAAGTCGAGGCCCGTATCAGGGGCGCTGCAAAAGATACAACCTATTTGCTGGCTGACGTAGAGGTGGTGGCTACTTACAAACTTCATAATGTCAGTCGGGTGCGATTGGAAAATATTTTTCATCGTCTCTTTGGTGCTGCCCAGCTTGATTTGACTATCGAAGACCGGTTTGGGCATCCAGTTAAACCCAAGGAATGGTTCCTTGTACCAATTCATATTATCGATGAAGCAGTGCAGCGAATTTTGGATGGGACGATTACCTATGTGAGCTATGATCCGGCTTCAGCCCGATTAATCGAGGATCTATCTAGGGAATAGCGCATGTATTTGATCTTTGCTTATCTCGTGCATCCGCCTCCAGATCAATGACGCGGTGAGTCGATAGTAATACTGGCTGGCATCTGAATGGTCTTGCACATGCTTGGTTAGAAACCAGCGGACATGTTTCAGCTTCCAGGTCCAAGGATTGTCCAGGTGCCAGCGCCATTGGATGGCTGCTTGCATGATTCTGGCTTGCCGTAAATGTCGTTGCTGGGTGCTCTTCGATCCGGCCAGCACACCGCTGAGAAACAGCGTCATATCAAAGGGTTTGCTCATGATCTGCCACCAATGTAGGCCGAAACCACATCAATCCGGAAGTGCCCAAGCTCAACGCTGATCTGCTGACGCGCCCAATGATCAAGGTCGCGGTCGATGCGATCGCCGTGACCATCATTGATTGGCGCAGTACGGCTGGTGAGTTGCTCGTAACGTTCGCAAGCGTAGGCCGAGCGTAGTTCATGAAAGCCCTTTATCCCGTGCTTATGCAGAATTTCGCGAGCGGGGAGCACCGTCCGTTGTATGAACGCGGCGTAGGTTTCGGTTCGGTGCAGCAAGTTGCGGCTGTCGACCGGCGACGCTTCGCGCGCTAGTTGGAGCGCCGCGTTAACTTGTTCAGTGGCGATGATCCAGCGTGGCGCTGATGCCCCTGAGCGGCCGCCTTTGGTACCGTCCTGGATATTGATGCGGCCCAAGTGTTTGGCTTCTCGGTGCAAGCGCGGCAGGTCCGCTAGGATCGCTTCGCGCAGGCGCATACCGGTAGTTCGGGCCAACATGACAATTGCGGCCACCCGCTCGTGCTTTTGTTCAACCAGCACCTGCAGCAATCGCTGCACTTGTTGTTGGTCTTGGCCATCCGGCGCACGCGTGCGGACTGTGGAGCGCTGCTGTCCCAACGCCTGGCTCGGGCTGATGATTCTCACGGCCTGATCACCGCGCATCGCAGCGAGGGTGCGGTTGACGCTGCTCAGGCGGTTCTGCGCGGTGGTGATGCACAGTTCGCCTTGCTGGATCTGCTGGCGCAGGTAAGCGGCGTAGTCACTTAGTGTCTGTCGATCGATCTGCCGAGCATCGTTGTAGCGAGGGCCATCCTCTGAGCGGCACCAGCGTACGAAGGCTTGCCAGCGATCGCTGTGTGCTCTGACTGTGGCGAAATGGCCGCCGGCAAACAGATCTTCCAGTGCCCGCCGACCGGCGTAGCTCAGCTGGCGACCATAGCCAAAGTTGCGACCGTCACGTCGACCGACCAGTGCCATTGTCTTCACCTTGATCGTTGGTTTGTAGGTGCAGTAGCAGTCTTTTCCAGTGATGGCCGATGCTCTCCAACTGCCCCCAGTGTGCTGGGCGGATGAAAAGGGCATTTTCGCTGTGTTGCAGCAGAGCCCCTTCTTCTTGCAACTGCTCGATGAGCTGAGCGAGGTCGATGGGCTCAGATGTTATACTGGCGACAGCGGCGACACTGGCGACAACCCCTGTCGCATCGCACTTGGCAGGTGGCGAAAAAGCGGTGACGGTGGCGGCGACACTCCGTAACTCGGACGACGAGCGATGTTGCGCCTGGTAGCGGCGCACGGCGTCATTGAGGCGGAACATGGCGCACCTCGAATATGTCTCCGGCATTGTTTAGCCAGTTATGGGTAACCAACTGCAGCAATAACTCGAAGGTGTGCCGCGTGCTTTTACGGGCAAAGCGAGGGCCGTTGCGTGTGATGTCGCGGAGGCGAAACGGTGGCCAGTTCTTCTTTATCAACCAGCGCAGCAGGCAGTCGGCCTCTGCGCGAAGCTTATTCAGAGGCTCCTGTTCGGTCAGTCGTTGGTTCTCGGCCAGGTAGTAATCCATCAGCGTAGAGGCGCGCTGAATGTGCATTTCTTCCAAGACAGTCGATTCTTCAACCACCGCCATCACACCAGCCATGCGTAGAACGTTCGCGGCGGCTTTGCCCGCAGCAGCTTGCACGTTGACCAGTTCGCCGAATTCCCCTGACTCGCATTCAATGGTGTCGTGAATGGCAATCCATGCTTCACGGGCGCGGGGACTTAACTCCAGGGTTACAGGGTTGAGGCCGCCGTCTTTAAGTCGTGACCAAGGCTTCTGCATGAGCGCGGCAATGCGCTGCTGGTACAGCTGCACCTTTGGATCTCGGTTCAGGTCGATGGATTTGTACAGTCGTTGTCCAACCAGACGCTCCGGCCAACTGATCAGACAGCGCCCCAGGATGCCCTGGTCTTTGATATCAGCGTCCTGCAGCAAGCGGTCTGCCAGGCGGGGTTGAAGCATCAAGTGCATGCTGAGGCGGCGATCATAGGCACGCAGACTTTCTCCAGTCATCGCGCGCGATCGATCAATCGGGCTACCGTCCCACAGCGTCGACAAGTGAGTGATCGCCTTGATCATGTTGTCCTTGCTCATGGTGCTACCGCCCAAAAACTGCCCGCCCTCATCGCTGAACAGCCCCATGCTGGGCAAGCCGTGGCACAGGCTTTTGACCAGGCCCTCAATGGTCGGCTCAGCAGTGAGCAGTCTTGGTTGGACAGGTTCAGGTTGGGCGTCCAGCGCTAGCTGTGCTGACTTTTTCGAGGTTGGTGACTTCGCGGTGAGGCTCATTGCCGCTCGGTGCGCCTTGAGCTGTTCGCCATAGGCGATCCACTGCTGTCTTTCCCAGTCGCATACGGCCTGCAGCGCAATATGGTCCACCGCGCTTTTGCGATCGCCCGAGCAAGCCACCGTCAGCAAGTACAGCGACAATGGATAGATTCGGCCGTCGAGGTGAACATTGCCGTGCGCCTGGCTCGCCAAAGCTGCCGTGGCCAGAACAGATTGCGCGGCCATGGCGCAGGGTACGCCGATCACATCGGCCATGCGTTCCACGGCAGGCCCCAATAGATCGCCCAGCGCCGCGACCGGGTAAGGTAGGGGCGTAATCTGCTGTTCCAACAAGGGGCGTGGTGGCCCTTGTACTTCACGCAGTTGCATAGACGTCCTCCATAAATTACCGATCTCTCCCTCACGTCATCCCGCCAAGAATGCTGAGTGTTATCAGGGATCAAGGCCCCTGCGACCTGTGAGGGTGTCCACTGACGCGGGACTGGCGGCTCCTTACGACCGGGAGCAAGGGCATCTCATTATCTGGCCTCCTGAGCACCGTTACCGGTGGGCGGGTGGAGGCTGCACTGGCTGACGAGACCAGCGCCGCGAGATCCTGAGCCACGAGCAAGCAGCAATGCGATGACCGGGGCATGCCTGACTGTCAGTCAGGTACAGTCCATTCCCTGGTCTGCGGCACCATCATCTACAGCGCTGTTGCTGGTGATATCGGCGTTTGTCACGCCGATTGTCACGAGGGGAGTTGCCGCAAAGCCATGTGCGATGAGGGCTGCAGCAGTGGTAGGCGCGCCCGTCTCTTTTCTGGAAAAAGAGACGGGCGAACGGTTGGCGCAAAACGTTGGCCGAGCAGGTTCGTTGCTGCAGGGCTAAAGGGTTAGCGGGCAGCCGCACTAGGCTGATTGTTTAGAGGGCGTCCATCATTCTGGCGAATGACCGTGCGAGCCTCCGGGCGCGAATCGCACTTTGGGATGAACCACCGGGTTAGCGGCATGACCTTGAAGGCTCTGGTCATCTGGGGTGCTGCCTAAGGCAGCGCTTTGAACCTTCGTTCTATCGGTCACCGCGGCATGGGTCAATTGGTGAAGGGCACATGGAAATGCGCCAGATTCCTTCTTTGGCGTGCTTTGGAAGTTGGTGGGTGTCAGTGGCAAAGTGGCCGTTTGTCGCTTTTCTAGTGTTAGCCCGTGAGCATGGGGATGCGAAGCCTCCCAATGCTCAGGGGCTTAGCCGGAGAAGCCAAACTCGAGGCGAGTTGGCGACTGTCGCCATCCGCTCAGACGGCAAGGATGTAGATGGCACGCGGTCTGTCGCCGTTGTCGCCGCCCTATCGGATGGGTACTACGTTCCGATCCCTGGCCACATTCATCGCGCTGGCCGAGAGATTGCCCGTCGACGCCTTCAGAATGTACTCGCTCCACCAAGCCATCATCGGCCGCCGTCGCTCGATGTAGTCGGCTCGGTTGTAGGCACTGCGCACCTCATCCTTGTCGACGTGCGCCAACGCAACTTCGATGAGCTCCGGGTCCCACCCATGTTCATTCAATATGGTGCTGGCCATCGAGCGCATACCGTGGCTGACCAAGCGGTCCTGGAAGCCCATGCGTTTCAACGCCATGTTGGCGGTCTGGCTATTGGCATGAGTACGAGGGTTTCGGTCTGCCGGGAAGACGTATTCCCGATGGCCACTGTGGGCCTTCAGTATCTCCAGCAATGACATGGCTTGATCGCTCAACGGGATGCTGTGCGGGCGGCGCTTCTTCATCCGCTCCGGCGGAATGGTCCAGACACGCCTTTCAAAATCGATGTCTGCCCAACGAGTAGTGGCCGCCTCGGCTGGGCGAGTCATGGTGTGCAACTGCCATTCGATCAGACAGCGGGTCGTGCGCTTGATACTGGCGTTCGCTATTTCCAGCATGAGTTCAGGAAGCTCCTCGGGTGGTAGCGCCGCCATGTTTTCTTTCTTCGGCTTCTTGAATACCGCCCGAATCCCGCTGAGCGGGTTCGCGAAAATCATTCCCGAATTGACCCCGTAGGTCATGATCTCGTTGAGGCGCTGGCTAAGCCGCTTCACCGTTTCCAAGCTGCCTTTGGCTTCGATAGGGCGAAGGATCTTTATCACCATCGGTGCGCTGACTTCCGAGATCGGGGTCGATTTCATGCTCGGGAAAACGTGCAGAGTGAGTGAGCGCCAGATGTCCTCGGCATAGGCCGGCGTGACCGAGTCCTTTTTCAACTCGAACCAGGCGGTAGCTACTTTCTCGAACGTATGTTCCGTCACGGCTAGCTTGGCCTGCGCGAGATCATTGCGCTGAGCTTTGGGATCGATCCCCTGTGCAAGTATTTCCCTAGCCTCAACCGCTTTCCGCCGAGCTTGCGCCAGCGAGACCTCGGGATAGGAGCCGAGCGCCATGTTGATGCGATTCTTGGTGACCGGATGCCTGTAGTTGAAATTCCACTGCATCGAGCGGTTGACCCGGACGCGAAGCTGCAGGCCGTCGCCATCCGTGAGGACGTAGTCCTTGTCTTTGGGCTTGACCGTCTTGAGCTGGCGGTCGGAGAGACGAGCTGTTTGAGCGCACATGGGAGATGCTCCATGACACCTTTTGGTATTCCCAAGATTAGCCTCAGGTAGGCTGGAATACCACGGGGAATACCGAGATGGCTGGAACTCAAAAAACCGTTGTGGCCCTCAAAAGATCAGTAAACCCTTGATTTCACTGACTTCCAGGCACAAAAAAAGACGTCCGTGGACGTCTTTGTTTGATCATTTGGTGGAGCCGGGGGGATTTGAACCCCCGTCCGCCAGTACTCCGCTGTCGGTACTACATGCTTAGCCGTGTCTACTGATTTAATCCGCAGCCGCCCGACGGGCAGGGTGCTTTGGATGAGTTGTGTAAGTTTTAGTCACTTCGCCCACAACGTGCTACGCGACGATCCTGTTCTGTATGACAATCATTTCGGGTTTACAGGCATCCCCTAGTGATTGCTGGAGCCGAAGCTACCAGAAGCAAAGGTCACTTACGCTGCGAGAGCGTAGGATTCCTCGCCGTAGGTTTCGTCATTGGCAACTATAGAAGTTGCAACAGTGGATTTACGAGTTCTGTTACCAACTCGGCATGCACCTAGAGTTTCGCTACCGGCGTCGAATCCTAATCGGCCCCGCACTAGCTCTTGGCTAACGCACCTTGCGGCGCGTAGGACGGAGTATACGCCATTGCGCGGGCGACGTCGACAGCCGGTCCAGTCGCCCGCTTTTGGGCTCACGCGCCGCCGCCGCTACTGCTGCTGCCTTTCTCGGTTTTTTCCAGGCGTTCCAGGACTTTGCTGGTAATGGCAATGCATTCCTTGGTGTCGCCCGAGGCCTGGGCGGCCTTGGCTTTGTCGACGTGCTCGGTGATGGCTTTGTCCAGGCCCTCGGAGGTGGCGCCGGCGGTGGCCATGCTGTCGTCGATCTTTTGCAGGTTGGCGGTGCAGAGGTCATCGGCGGCGAACACCGGCGAAGCCAGCAGGGTGGCGGCCGCGAACAGGGCCGAAAGTGCGGTACCTTTCATGGGTGTCTCCTCTGGGGCCTCTGGAAGGTGGGCCTGTAAGGTGGACTGCGGGGGATTGGCGGGGGTTCCATCGGGATGGTGGCGGGGCGATATTGAGGGGGGGATGGCACCGGCGTTGCCGGTGTTCGCGGGTGAACCCGCGGATACGGCGGGCTGTGTATAACCACCGATGTGTGGGCACCACCAATTGGTGTAGGGGCGGGTTTACCCGCGAATGCGGTGGTGGCTGCGACGGTGGACGATGGGTAGAAATTGGCCAGCAGGGCCGGCCTCTTCGCGGGTAAACCCGCTCCTACGGGGGGGCTGTGTATGACCACCGATGTGTGGGCACCACCAATCTGCGTAGGAGCGGGTTTACCCGCGAATGCGGTGGTGGCTGCGACGGTGAACGGCGGGTGGGGATTGGCCAGCAGGGCCGGCCTCTTCGCGGGTAAACCCGCTCCTACACAGCGCTCCCCACCTATATCAACGCGTTAGAGGCTGCGTGGCCGGGTGACGCGGTCTACCAGGTAGACCAGGCCGTGGTAGTCGATGCCGCTGTGGCTCGACAGGCCTATCTCGCAGGTGCGGCTGGTGGAAATACCTTCGCTGCAATACTGCACGGCGTCCTTCAGGCTGCGCAGCGAGTGGGCGTTCAACTCGGGGGTGGTAAAGCCTTTGTCACCGGCAAACCCGCAGCAATGGATGCCTTCCGGGATCACCACCTGTTTGCTGCAACGCCGCGCCAGGTCGATCAAGGCCTGGCTTTCGCCCAGGTGCTGGGTGCTACAGGTCACGTGCACGGCTACCGGTTCGTCCTGGGGGGTGAACTCCAGTCGTTCGAGCAAGTGAGTGCGGATGAAGCGCACCGGGTCGTACAGGTCCAGCCGGGTTTCGCCCAGGTCCTGCACCAGGCGCAGGGTGCAGGGGCTGGTGTCGCAATAGATCGGGTCGAGGCCGCCGCGGCTGGCGTGCAGCAGGGCGGTGATCAGCTCCTGGCGCTTGTGTTCGGCCTGCTCGGGGTAGCCCTTGGAGGCGAACGGTTGGCCGCAGCACAGGCTGTCGGCGTTGTCGGGGAACACCACCTGGTAACCGGCCTTTTCCAGCAGGGCGCGGGTTTTGTCCAGCAGCGAGCTTTGCTCGCGGTCGGCATAGGCCGGGCCCATGACCCGGGAAACGCAGGCGGCCAGGTACACCACGCGGGGGCGGGCGTCGTTGCTGGTGGCGCCGAAGGCCAGGGGGCGCAGCGGTTGCGGCATGGCCGGGGTCCATTGGGGCAGGCGGCCTTTGCTGGCTTTGCTCAGCGAAGCGCTCAGGCGGCCCAGGCGCGGGGCGCCTAGCAGCTTGCGTGCGGTGTTGGCGGCGGTCAGGGTCAGGCGCGCACCGCTTAGGGCGGTGTGGAAATGCTCGGCCAGCCAGTCGGCGGTTTTAGCGTGGTCGGCGGCCTGGCTGCGCAGTTTCTTCACCAGCTCGCCGGTGTTGATGCCGACCGGGCAGCGCTGGGCGCACAGGCCGGTAGCGGCGCAGGTGTCGATACCCTGGTACTGGTAGCTTTGCATAAGTGCGCGGGTATCGATGCCGGCGCGCTGCTTGGCCTGGATGTCACGCCACATGACGATGCGCTGGCGCGGGCTGAGGGTCAGGCCCTTGGACGGGCACACCGGTTCGCAGAAGCCGCACTCGATGCACTTGTCGACGATTTCGTCGGCGGCAGGCAGCGGCTTGAGGTTTTTCAGGTGGATATCCGGGTCGTCGCTCAACACCACGTCGGGGTTGAGGATGCCGTTGGGGTCGAGCAGGCGCTTGAGCTTCCACATCAGCTGGTAGGCGTCGTGCCCCCACTCCAGCTCCACGAAGGGCGCCATGTTGCGCCCGGTGCCGTGTTCGGCCTTGAGCGAGCCGCCAAACTCCACCGCCACCAGCTGCGCCACGTCGTCCATGAACGCCTGGTAACGGGCGACTTCTTCGGCGCTGTTGAAACCTTGGGTAAAGACGAAGTGCAGGTTGCCTTCCAGCGCGTGGCCGAAAATGATCGCTTCGTCATAGTGATGCTTGTCGAACAGCTGGATCAGGCGGTTGACGCCTTCGGCCAGTTGCTCGACGGGGAAGGTCACGTCTTCGATGATGACCGTGGTGCCGGTCTGGCGCACGGCACCGACGGCGGGGAAGGTGTCCTTGCGGATTTTCCACAGCTGGTTGTACACGGCCGGGTCTTCGCTGAAGTCCACCTGCTGTTCCAGCGGGAAGTCGGCGATCGAGGCCATGATCTGCTGCAGTTGCTCGTGCAGCAGGCTCTGGCTGGCGGCGCGGGATTCGATCAGCAGGGCGCAGGCATTGTCCGACAGGCCTTTTACCCACAGCGGCATGCCGGGCATGTTCTGCACCGAGCGCAGGCTGCGGCGGTCGAGCAGTTCCACGGCCGAGACCGGCTGCTGCTTGAGCACGGGTACCGCGCGGCAGCAGCTTTCGACGCTGGGGAACACCAGCAGGGCGCTGGCCTTGTGCGGGTGGTCGGGCACGGTGTCGTACGTGACGGCGCTGATGAAGCCGAGGGTGCCTTCCGAGCCGACCAGCAGGTGCTGCAGGATGTCCAGCGGCTGGTCGTAGTCCACCAGTGCGTTCAGTGACAGGCCGGTGGTGTTCTTCAGCCGGTATTTGTGCCGGATGCGCTCGGCCAGCGCGG
Organism: Pseudomonas sp. 10(2024); assembly: GCF_045164175.1. Classification (NCBI taxonomy): domain Bacteria; kingdom Pseudomonadati; phylum Pseudomonadota; class Gammaproteobacteria; order Pseudomonadales; family Pseudomonadaceae; genus Pseudomonas; species Pseudomonas sp. 10(2024). The sequence goes on along the minus strand of NZ_CP174006.1, from coordinate 5,065,253 downwards.
TGTTGGCGCGGGTTTCGCGGCCCAGGCGGGCCAGTGCTTCCAGCAGTTCGGCGTGGCTGCTTTCGAAGGCGGCGACGCTGGCCGGGTCTTCGCTGTCCAGGCGGGTGCCGTCGGCCAGCACCAGGCGCAGGCCCGCTAGGGTGTGGTAGGTGTTCTGAGCGGTGCCGCAGCACATGCCACTGGCGTTGTTGGCGACGATGCCGCCGATCTTGCAGGCGTTGATCGAGGCCGGGTCGGGGCCGATCTTGCGCCCGAAGGGGGCCAGCCAGGCGTTGGCCTGGGCGCCGATCACGCCGGGTTGCAGGCGAATCTGCTCGCCCTGGCGACGGATTTCGCGGCCGTTCCAGTTATCGCCAAGCACGATCAGCACCGAGTCGCTGATGGCCTGGCCAGACAGGCTGGTGCCGGCAGCACGGAAGGTGACCGGCACCCGCTCGCGCTGGGCCAGTTTGATCAGGCCGACCACTTCGTCCTCGGACTCGACGCGCACCACCAGCTTGGGGATCAAGCGGTAGAAGCTGGCGTCGGTGCCGAAGGCCAGGGTGGAGGTGGGGTCGTCGAAGCGGCGTTCGGCGGGGATCAGGCGCTCGGCATCACGCAGGAACGCGGCGGGCAGGCTCATGCAGTCTCCTCGCGGGGCTGTGGCGTCTGTGCGCTACATGCCCCGGGTCATTCAGGCGGTGGTTCTTGCAGGCGTTCAGGCGCCCAGTTCGCGTACCAGCGAGTCGCGGGTGATCTCGCTGATCGACTTGGCACCGGTCAGCACCATGGCCACGCGCATTTCCTTTTCGAACAGCTCAAGCAGGTTTTTCACGCCGGCCTGGCCATGCACGGCAAGGGCGTAGAGGAAGGCGCGGCCGATCAGTACGGTGTCGGCACCCAGGGCAATCATGCGCACCACGTCCAGGCCACTGCGAATGCCCGAGTCGGCCAGAATCTTCAGGTCGCCTTTGACCGCGTCGGCAATCGCCGGCAGGGCGCGGGCGCTGGACAGCACGCCGTCGAGCTGGCGGCCGCCGTGGTTGGACACCACGATACCGTCGGCACCGAACTTGACCGCATCGCGGGCGTCATCGGCATCGAGAATGCCCTTGATGATCATCGGGCCGTCCCAGAACTCGCGGATCCACTCCAGGTCTTTCCAGGAAATGGACGGGTCGAAGTTGTTGCCCAGCCAGCCGATGTAGTCGGCAAGGCCGGTGGGGTTGCCACGGTATTTGGAGATGTTGCCCAGGTCATGCGGGCGGCCCATCACGCCCACGTCCCATGCCCACTCGGGGTGGGTCATGGCTTGCAGCACGCGGCGCAGCGGGCCGTTCTTGCCGCTCATGCCAGAGTGGGCGTCGCGGTAGCGGGCACCGGGTACGGGCATGTCCACGGTGAACACCAGGGTCTTGACGCCGGCGGCCTTGGCCCGCTCCAGGGCATTACGCATGAAGCCGCGGTCCTTGAGCACATACAGCTGGAACCACATTGGCCGGTTGATGGCGGGCGCCACTTCTTCGATCGGGCACACCGACACAGTCGACATGGTGAACGGGATGCCATGGGCGGCCGCCGCGCGTGCGGCCTGCACTTCGCCACGGCGGGCGTACATGCCGGTGAGGCCGACCGGGGCCAGGGCCACCGGCATGCTCAGGGTTTCGTCGAACAGCTTGGTTTCCAGGCTGAGCTCGGACATGTTGTTCAGCACGCGCTGGCGCAGGGCGATGCCGGCCAGGTCCGAGACGTTGTGGCGCAGGGTGTGCTCGGCGTAGGCGCCGCCGTCAGCGTAGTGGAACAGGAAGGGGGGCAGCTTGCGTTGGGCCGCGGCGCGATAGTCGGTAGAGGCAGAAATGATCATGGATTCTCGCAGCGTTGCTTGTGGGAGTGCCGGGCGCGCGACGGCGCCCGGCCCCTTTCACTTTAGTGATGAACCAGCATGCCGGTCAGCCAGTAAGCCTGGACCAGGGTGATCAGGCCGACGATGGTGGCGAAGAACAGGCTGTGCTTGACGGTGAAGCGGAACAGGTCGGATTCCTTGCCGACCAGGCCGGTAGCGGCGCAGGCCACGGCGATCGATTGCGGCGAGATCATCTTGCCGGTTACGCCGCCGCTGGTGTTGGCCGCCACCAGCAGGGTGTCGTTGACCCCGATCTGGTGCGCGGTGGTGGCCTGCAGCGAGCTGAACAGGGCGTTGGACGAGGTGTCCGAGCCGGTCAGGAACACGCCCAGCCAGCCGAGGAACGGCGAGAAGAACGGGAACGCGGCGCCGGTACCGGCCAGCACCAGGGCCATGGTCGAGGACATGCCCGAGTAGTTGGTGACGAAGGCGAAGGCCAACACCATGCCGATCGACAGAATCGGCCAGCGCAGTTCCCAGAAGGTTTCTTTGAAAGTGGTAAGACCAGTTTTGAAGTTGATCTTCAGCACCGCCATCGAGATCAGCGCCGAGAGGAAGATCGCGGTGCCGGTGGCGGAGATCGGGTCCAGCTTGAACACCGCCGGCATGGCGGTCGGCGCGGCAACGATCGGTGCGGTCTTGATCACCAGCTGGTCGAGGTGCGGGATGGCGAAGTTGAACACGAAGTTGTACATCGCGCCGCCCGGAGCGAAAGCCGCCTTGAACGGCTTCAGGGTCCAGATGGTGACCAGCACGGTGAGGATCAGGAACGGCGACCAGGCCTTGAAGATCTCGGCAAAGCTGTACGGGCTAGGCTGGCTGCCGCTTGGCTGCACAACGGCTGCGCCGACACTGCCTTTGGCCTCGCTGAACGCACGCTTGGGCTGCCAGACTTTCAGGAACAGGGTAAGGCAGATCAGGCTGGCCAGTGCCGAGGTGATGTCTGGCAGTTCCGGGCCGATGAAGTTCGAGGTGAAGTACTGGGTGACGGCAAAGCTCAGGCCGGCGACCAGGGCGGCAGGCCAGGTTTCCTTCACGCCACGCAGGCCGTCCATCATGAACACCAGCCAGAACGGCACGAACAGCGACAGCAGCGGCAGCTGGCGGCCGGTCATGGCGCCGATGTGGAAGGCGTCGATACCGGTGACCTGGCCGGCCACGATGATCGGGATGCCCAGGGCGCCGAAGGCCACTGGCGCGGTGTTGGCGATCAGGCACAAGCCGGCAGCGTACAGCGGGTTGAAGCCCAGGCCCACCAGCAGTGCGGCCGTGATGGCCACCGGTGCGCCAAAGCCTGCCGCACCTTCGAGGAAGGCGCCGAAGCAGAAGCCGATCAGCAGCACTTGCAGGCGCTGGTCGTCGGTAATCGACAGCACCGAGCTGCGGATCACTTCGAACTGGCCGCTCTTGACCGTGAGTTTGTACAGGAACACCGCGGCAACGATGATCCAGGCAATTGGCCAGAGGCCATAGAGGAAGCCGTAACCCGCGGCGGCGAGGGCCATGTCGACAGGCATCTGGAAGGCGAAGATCGCCACCAGGATCGACAGCGCGAGGGTGATGCTGCCCGCTACGTGGCCCTTGAGGCGGAACACGGCGAGGGCCAGGAAGAAGAACACGATAGGGATGACCGCCGCCAGTGCGGACAGGCCGAGACTACCAAGCGGGCTATAGAGTTGTTGCCAGGTTTGCATATGGGGTGGCCCCTAATTGTTGTTGGTCAGGCACTGGCATTGGATAATTGGTAAGACCAATTTACAATGGCTGGGCGCTAGGTTAAAAGCGCTGCCGTGGGTGTGTCAATTTGTCCTGTGCAAAACTTTGGTCGCGTACCGATGAGCGGGCATCTGATGTGCTGGGAAAATCGCGGCTTGATGGGTGTTTGCGTGGCCTGGATCGGCGAGAATAGGCACCCCCTGAAATTTGCCGGGGGTTTGTGGAGAGCATGTGATGGTTTTTGATCAGGTACGCCAACGGCGCCTGTCCGACGACATTGTCGATCGGCTGGAAGGGATGATTCTGGAAGGCACGCTGACCTCGGGGCAGCGGCTGCCGGCCGAGCGCGTCCTGGCCGAGCAGTTTGGTGTGTCCCGCCCGTCACTGCGTGAGGCGATCCAGAAGCTGGTGGCCAAGGGGCTGCTGGTCAGCCGTCAGGGCGGGGGCAATTTTGTGGCGGAGTCGTTGGGGTCCACCTTCAGCGACCCGTTGCTGCAGTTGCTCGAGCACAGTGCCGAAGCGCAGCGTGACCTGCTCGAGTTTCGCCATACCCTGGAGGCGTCCTGCGCCTATTACGCTGCCCAGCGTGCCACCGAGCCGGACCGGGCACGGTTGAAGGCGGCCTTCGATGCGCTGCAGGACTGCTATGCCAGGGTCGACGAGGTGACCCGTGCGGAAGAGGGCGCGGCTGATGCGCGCTTCCACCTGGCGATCGCCGAGGCCAGCCATAACGCGGTGTTGCTGCACACCATCCGGGGGTTGTTCGACCTGCTCAAGCGTAACGTGGTGACCAACATCGGCGGCATGTACCAGCAGCGCACCGAAACCCGGGACATGCTGATCAGCCAGCACCGGGAACTGTACCTGGCGATTGTCGAGGGCAGGGCGGAGGATGCGCGAGAGGTGTCCAGCCGGCACATTTTGTATGTGCAGGAGGTGCTGCATGAGGCGCACGAAGAAGCGCAGCGGGTGGCGCGGGCAGAGCGGCGCAGCGGGCGCTGAGGGCACGCTCTTTGAGCTGTAACGCGGGCCCTGTGGGAGCGGCCTTGCGTCGCGAAAGGGTCGCAGAGCGACCCCAGGATCGGCGTCGATGCGCAGATTGCTGGGGCTGCTTCGCAGCCCTTTCGCGACACAAGGCCGCTCCCACAGTGGCCAGGCAGGCTGGTTACTCTTCCTTGCCCTTGTTCCGCACAGCCCGCTGCAGCTCGCGGTTGGAATCGCGTTCGCGCATGGTGTCGCGCTTGTCGAATTCCTTCTTGCCCTTGCCCAGTGCGATTTCGCACTTGATCAGGTGCTTGCTCCAGTACAGCGCCAAAGCCACACAGGTGTAGCCTTTTTGCGCCACGGCCGCTTCCACGCGCTCGAGCTCGCGCTTGTTCAGCAGCAGCTTGCGGGTGCGTGTAGGGTCGGCGATGACGTGGGTGCTGGCCGTGGTCAGCGGGGTGATGTGGCTGCCGAACAGCCAGGCCTCACCGTCCTTGAGCAGCACGTAGCTGTCAGTCAGGTGCGCCTTGCCGGCTCGCAGGCTTTTTACTTCCCAGCCGGACAGGACCAGCCCGGCCTCGAACTTGTGTTCGATGAAGTAATCGTGTCGCGCTTTCTTGTTTTGCGCGATGGTCCCGGTCGGATGTTTTTTTTGCTTAGCCATAGGGGCGGCATTATAGGCAAGTCCGCGCGTCGTCCGCTATGGGATTTCGGTGTGCTTGAGCCACTGGAATGAATACCGGACAATACAAACCCTGTCATACGCACAGAACCTGTTTTCGGCACGCTGCGAAGCGCCGCCACCCAGCCTTGGAAGTGACGCCTGGATGACTACCCATATTCAACGCTCCGCCCTGCTGCCATACCCCGCCCAGGCGCTTTACGATCTGGTCAACGATGTGGCCAGCTACCCTGAATTTTTGCCGTGGTGCTCGGCCTCGACGGTGATCGAAACCAGCGATACACACATGCGTGCCAAGCTCGAAGTGGCCAAGGGGGGCATGAGCCAGCACTTCGTGACGCGTAACGTGCTGGTGCCGGGGCAGTCCATCGAGATGAACCTCGAAGAAGGGCCGTTCACCCAGCTGCATGGTGTTTGGGTGTTCAAGGCGCTGGGTGAAAAAGCCTGCAAGATCAGCCTGGACCTGTCCTTCGATTATGCTGGGCCGATTGTGCGCGCCACGTTGGGCCCGCTGTTCAATCAGGCGGCTAACACACTGGTCGATGCGTTCTGCCAGCGTGCCAAGCAATTGAATGCCTGACGGCACAAACAAAAAGCCCGGACCAGGTCCGGGCTTTTTTGCATCTGCTGTTCCCGCTTAGCGGGTTTCCAGCGGTGCCGGGGTCGGGACCGGGGTGGTCTCGATGGTGTCGATCTCGCGCTGGATGGACTCTTCGGTCGAACCAGGCTTGGCCGGTTTTTCTTCAGGTTGCGCTGCCGGCTGCTCGGTCTGGCCTGGCTCGGTGGCCGGGCTGACGGTGGTATCGCTGCTGCCGCCGAGGATTTCCTGATCGCGGCTTACGCCTGGCATGAAGTCGCCAGACAGGCTGACCAGTTGATCGCTTTCGTTGAAAAATACACTCATGCGTTCTTGCTGGCGCTTACCGCCACCAGGCTGCAGGCTGTACAGGTAATCCCAACGATTGGTGTTGAAGGTGTCCTGAATAAGCGGGTTGCCCATGATAAACCTTACTTGCCGGCGGGTCATTCCCGGGCGTAATTGGTCTATCATGTCTTGCGTGACGACATTGCCCTGCTGGATGTCGATTTTGTAAACCCCGGGAAACGAGCAACCGGCGAGTGCGAGCAGTCCCACTAGGGTGAGGCTGGTTAGCAAGAGCTTGGTGTTTTGCATCGGTGGGCGACTTCCACTATCTTGGCTGGACAACGTAAACCCCGATCATACCCGTATTAAGAGAAGCTGCGAAGCAGCATCGGCGAGAAAGCTGACCATGGTTGAAAATAGCGAATTGCGCAAAGCCGGTCTCAAGGTGACCCTGCCTCGAGTCAAGATCCTTCAGATGCTCGACTCTACCGAGCAGCGTCACATGAGTGCAGAGGATGTCTACAAGGCGCTGATGGAGGCTGGCGAGGATGTAGGCCTGGCCACCGTCTATCGCGTGCTGACCCAGTTCGAGGCGGCGGGTCTGGTGGTTCGCCACAACTTCGACGGCGGTCATGCAGTATTCGAACTGGCCGATGGCGGTCACCACGACCACATGGTGAACGTGGATACCAGTGAAGTCATCGAATTCATGGATGCCGAAATCGAGAAGCGCCAGCGCGAAATCGTGGCCGAGCATGGCTTCGAGCTGGTGGACCACAATCTGGTCCTGTACGTGCGTAAGAAGAAGTAACGATTTTTCGTTATGGATAGCAAAGGCGACCTTCGGGTCGCCTTTGTGCTTTCTGGGGCTAAAAGATTTGTTGTCCGTGCCGGCCTCTTCGCGGGCGCGCCCGCTCCCACAGGTACACCTCAGGTTTCAGATCCTGTGATCACCCTGTGGGAGATGCTCGACTCTACCGAGCAGCGTCACATGAGTGCAGAGGATGTCTACAAGGCGCTGATGGAGGCTGGCGAGGATGTAGGCCTGGCCACCGTCTATCGCGTGCTGACCCAGTTCGAGGCGGCGGGTCTGGTGGTTCGCCACAACTTCGACGGCGGTCATGCAGTATTCGAACTGGCCGATGGCGGTCACCACGACCACATGGTGAACGTGGATACCAGTGAAGTCATCGAATTCATGGATGCCGAAATCGAGAAGCGCCAGCGCGAAATCGTGGCCGAGCATGGCTTCGAGCTGGTGGACCACAATCTGGTCCTGTACGTGCGTAAGAAGAAGTAACGATTTTTCGTTATGGATAGCAAAGGCGACCTTCGGGTCGCCTTTGTGCTTTCTGGGGCTAAAAGATTTGTTGTCCGTGCCGGCCTCTTCGCGGGCGCGCCCGCTCCCACAGGTACACCTCAGGTTTCAGATCCTGTGATCACCCTGTGGGAGCGGACGTGCCCGCGAATCGTCCTGGAAAAGCAAGGCTCAGGCCTTGCCGCTCACCACCATCTTGCGTGCATGGGCCAGGGACTCCTTGGTCAGGTCGATCCCGCCGAGCATCCGCGCCACTTCTTCCACGCGCTCACGCTTGCCAAGGCTAGCCACGGCGGTGTGGGTGGTGTCGCTGTTGCGCACCTTGTGCACGAACAAATGGTGATGCCCCTGCGCCGCCACCTGCGGCAGGTGGGTCACGGTCAGTACCTGGCCGCGCTCGCCCAGGCGCCGCAGCAGTTGGCCGACGATTTCTGCCGTTGGCCCGCCAATGCCCACGTCGACTTCGTCGAACACCAGGGTAGGAATGCGCGAGGTCTGCGCGGTAATGACCTGGATCGCCAGGCTGATACGCGACAGTTCGCCACCCGACGCCACCTTCGCCAGGGCCTTGAGCGGCTGGCCAGGGTTGGCGCTGACCAGCAGTTCGATCTGCTCCAGGCCATGGGGTGACAGTTCGGTGCCTTCGTTCGCTGTCAGTTCGATGCAGAAGCGCCCGCCAGGCATGCCCAGGCGCTGGATTTCCTGCTCCACCGCGCCCGCCAGCTGCTGCGCCGCTTGCTGGCGCAGGCCGCTGAGTTCGCGTGCCTTCTCTTTATAGTGCTGGGCGTAGGCGGCAAGCTCTTCGCCCAGCCGCTCGATCGACTCGTCACTGGCGTTAAGGCCTTCCAGCTCCTCCATCAGTTGCTGTTGCAGGTGGGGCAGTTCGGTGGGGTGCACCCGGTGTTTGCGCGCCAGGGTGTAGATGGTGTCCAGGCGCTCTTCCAAGGCTTGCAGGCGCATCGGGTCGGCGTCGAAGTTGTCGAGGAAGCGGTTGAGTTCGCCCACGGCTTCCTCGACCTGAATCTGCGCGCTGGCGATCAGGTTGGCCGCTTCGCTCAGCGCCTTGGGCGAGTTGGTGGCGGCACCCAGGCGGTTGAGGCTGGAGGTGAGGGCGCTGAGCACATTGCCCGAATCGCTTTCGCTGCACTGGTCGATGACCTGGCGGCAGATGCCGAACAGCGCTTCGGCGCTGGTCAGGTTCTTGTGTTCCTGTTCCAGCTGCTCCAGTTCGTGCTCGCCCAGGCCGAGGTTGTCCAGTTCTTCCAGCTGGTAACTGAGCAACTGGTGGCGGGCGCGCTGCTCGTCGCCCGAGTTGGACAGGCGCTCCAGCTCCAGGCGGGTCTGGTTCCAGCGCTTGGCTGCAAGCTGTACCTGGCGGGCCAGGTCGACGGCGCCGGCATACTCGTCAAGCAGGCGACGGTGGGTGTCGGTCTTGAGCAGGGACTGGTGCTCGTGCTGGCTGTGGATATCGATCAGCAGTTCGCCCAGCGCCTTGAGGTCGCCGAGGGGGCAGGGCGTGCCGTTGATGTAACCGCGGCTGCGGCCTTCGGCGGTAATCACCCGGCGCAAGATGCACAGGCCTTCGTTGTCCAGGTCGCGCTCGGCCAGCCAGGCGTGCGCTTCGGGAATGTCCACCAGGTCGAAGGTGGCCAGGATGTCCGCCTTGTCGGTGCCGGGGCGCACCACGCCGCTGTCGGCACGGTCGCCCAGGGCAAGGCCGAGGGCGTCGAGCATGATCGATTTGCCGGCGCCGGTCTCGCCAGTGATGACGGACATGCCACGGGCGATTTCGAGGTCGAGGTGCTCGACGATGGCGTAGTTGTGAATGGACAGGTGCACCAGCATGGGGTCGGCTCCCGGAAATCAGGTCTGGTTATTTATACAGTACTTTTTTCGGGCCTGCCAATGCCCCTTCGCAGATTCTGTTGCAGCCTTGAAAACCACCTTGCCCCTTGAACCTGGTTTTTCCGGCCCCATATAGCCGACATCCAAGGCGAGCCTGGCTCGCAGTCCACAAAATTGCGCAGGAGAGACCCCATGGCTGATGAGCAGCTGAACGAGAAAGACCTTAACGTGGAAGAAACCGGTGCAGGCAATGCAGCTGATACCCGTGTTCTGGAGCTCGAGGAACAGCTGGCCGCAGCCAAGGACCAGGCGCTGCGCGCCGTTGCCGACCTGCAGAACGTACGCCGTCGTGCCGAGCAGGATGTGGAGAAAGCCCACAAGTTCGCCCTGGAGAAGTTCTCCAGCGACTTGCTGCCGGTGATCGACAGCCTGGAACTGGCCCTGGCTCACTCCAGTGCCGACGATGAGCACGTCAAGCAGATCCGCGAGGGTGTCGAGCTGACCCTGAAGATGTTCCAGGACACCCTCAAGCGCTACAACCTTGAAGCCGTCGACCCGCACGGCCAGCCGTTCAACCCTGAGCACCACCAGGCCATGGCCATGCAGGAAAACGCCGAGGTCGAGCCAAACAGCGTGTTGAACGTGTTCCAGAAGGGTTACCTGCTGAACGGCCGCCTGCTGCGCCCCGCCATGGTGGTGGTCAGCAAGGCGCCGAGCGCGGCGCAACCCTCGATCAATGAAAAGGCTTGAAATCCTTCGGGGCATCCCCATCTAGGTGTCAAGCCTTCAAGTATTACCGCAGTTGGCCAAAGTAGTCGCTGCTACCAAATTCAAGTTTCGGGAGAGTTAACATGGGTAAAATCATCGGTATCGACCTGGGGACCACCAACTCGTGCGTCTCCATTCTGGAAAACGGTAACGTCAAAGTCATCGAAAACGCCGAAGGTGCGCGTACTACCCCTTCGATCGTGGCCTACGCCAACGATGGCGAAATCCTGGTCGGCCAGTCGGCCAAGCGCCAGGCAGTCACCAACCCGCACAACACCCTGTTTGCAGTGAAGCGCCTGATTGGCCGCCGCTTCGAAGAAGATGTCGTGCAGAAAGACATCAAGCTGGTGCCGTACAAGATCGTCAAGGCGAACAACGGTGACGCCTGGGTCGAGGCTGCTGGCAAGGAAATGGCTCCGCCGCAGATCAGCGCCGAAGTCCTGAAGAAAATGAAGAAGACCGCCGAAGACTACCTCGGCGAGCCAGTCACCGAAGCGGTCATCACCGTTCCGGCCTACTTCAACGACAGCCAGCGTCAGGCGACCAAAGACGCCGGCCGCATCGCTGGCCTGGACGTAAAACGCATCATCAACGAGCCGACTGCCGCTGCACTGGCTTACGGTATGGACAAGGCCAAGGGCGACCACACCGTCATCGTTTATGACCTGGGTGGTGGTACCTTCGACGTTTCGGTCATCGAAATCGCCGAAGTCGACGGTGAACACCAGTTCGAAGTACTGGCTACCAACGGCGACACCTTCCTGGGTGGCGAAGACTTCGACATGCGCCTGATCGACTACCTTGTCGACGAGTTCAAGAAAGAGTCGGGCATGGACCTGAAGAACGATCCTCTGGCCCTGCAGCGTCTGAAAGAAGCCGCAGAAAAAGCCAAGATCGAGCTGTCGTCCGCTCAGTCGACCGACGTCAACCTGCCGTACATCACTGCAGATGCCACCGGTCCTAAGCACCTGAACGTGAAGATCTCCCGCGCCAAGCTGGAGTCGCTGGTCGAAGACCTGGTCAAGCGTACCATCGAGCCTTGCCGCATCGCCCTGAAAGACGCCGGCATCGACGCCAGCAAGATCGACGACGTGATCCTGGTCGGTGGTCAGACCCGCATGCCGCTGGTGCAGAAAGAAGTGGCCGACTTCTTCGGTAAAGAAGCGCGCAAGGACGTCAACCCGGACGAAGCGGTTGCCATGGGCGCTGCCATCCAGGGTGCGGTACTGGCCGGTGACGTGAAAGACGTCCTGCTGCTGGACGTAAGCCCGCTGACCCTGGGTATCGAAACCATGGGCGGCGTGATGACCGCGCTGATCGAGAAGAACACCACCATCCCGACCAAGAAGTCGCAGGTGTTCTCGACTGCCGACGACAACCAGAGCGCCGTGACCATTCACGTGCTGCAAGGTGAGCGTAAGCAGGCTGCGCAGAACAAGTCGCTGGGCAAGTTCGACCTGGCTGACATTCCGCCAGCACCGCGCGGCGTGCCGCAAATCGAAGTGACCTTCGACATCGACGCCAACGGCATCCTGCACGTAGGTGCGAAAGACAAGGCCACCGGCAAGACTCAGTCGATCGTGATCAAGGCCAACTCCGGCCTGTCGGACGAAGAGATCGAGCGCATGGTGCGTGACGCCGAGGCCAACGCCGAGGAAGACCGCAAGTTCGAAGAGCTGGCTGCTGCCCGTAACCAGGGTGACGCGCTGGTACACTCGACCCGCAAGATGGTCGCTGACGCAGGTGACAAGGTTACCGCTGAAGAGAAAACCGCCATCGAGGCCGCCGTTGTTGCCCTGGAAGCCGCTGTCAAAGGCGACGACAAGGCTGCCATCGACGCCAAGGTTGAAGAGCTGTCCAAGGTCTCTGCCCCGGTTGCCCAGAAGATGTACGCCGAGCAGTCGGCTGAACAGCCTCAGGGTGGCGCGCAGCAGGCCGAGCCGGAAGCCAAGCACGATGACGTGGTTGACGCCGAGTTCGAAGAAGTGAAAGACAACAACAAGCAGTAATCCCTGCATGTTGTCGGCCGGTTCACCGTCGTTTGCCGGTGAGCTGGTAGGATGTCGCCGCGCGGGGGCTTGCTCCCGCGTTGGCGTATCTGGAATTCGAGAATTTTTACAGCATCTGTCAGCGGCTCTTGAGGGCCGCACGCGGGTGCTGATGGCGTGGCGCAGATGCCACACGCCCAACAAGGTGCAAATGACCTATGTCCAAGCGTGATTATTATGAGGTCCTGGGTGTCGAGCGCGGCGCCACTGAAGCGGACCTCAAGAAGGCTTACCGCCGTTTGGCGATGAAGTACCACCCGGACCGCAACCCGGGCGATAAAGAATCGGAAGACAAGTTCAAGGAGGCCAACGAGGCCTACGAAGTGCTGTCGGACGCTAGCAAGCGTGCGGCCTTCGACCAGTATGGCCATGCAGGTGTCGACCCAAGCATGGGTGGCGGTGGTGCCGGCTTTGGTGGTGCCAACTTCTCCGACATCTTCGGCGATGTGTTCAGCGACTTCTTCGGCGGCGGTGGTCGCGGTGGCGGTCGAGGCGGTGCCCAGCGCGGCAGCGACCTGCGCTACACCCTGGAGCTGAACCTGGAAGAAGCGGTGCGTGGCACCACGGTCAGTATCCGCGTGCCCACCCTGGTCAACTGCAAGCCTTGCGACGGTTCCGGTGCCAAGAAGGGTTCGACCCCGTCGACCTGCCCGACCTGTGGCGGCATCGGCCAGGTGCGCATGCAGCAAGGCTTCTTCTCGGTGCAGCAGACCTGCCCGCGCTGCCATGGCCAAGGCAAGATCATCACCGACCCGTGCACTTCGTGCCATGGTGAAGGTCGTGTCGAGGAATACAAGACGCTGTCGGTCAAAGTGCCGGCAGGTGTCGATACCGGCGACCGCATTCGTCTGTCGGGTGAGGGCGAGGCCGGTACTCATGGTGGCCCGACTGGCGACCTGTACGTGGTGATCAGCGTGCGTGAGCACGAGATTTTCCAGCGCGACGGCAAGCATTTGTACTGTGAAGTGCCGATCAGCTACACCGATGCTGCCTTGGGTGGCGAGCTGGAAGTGCCGACCCTGGATGGTCGCGTGAAGCTGAAGATTCCGGAAGGCACCCAGACCGGCAAGCAGTTCCGTCTGCGTGGCAAGGGCGTTGCCCCGGTGCGTGGCGGTGGTGCGGGTGACCTGCTGTGCCGTGTGGCCGTAGAAACCCCGGTCAATCTCAGTCGCCGTCAGCGCGAGCTGCTCGAAGAGCTGCGTGATTCGCTGGAAGGTGACAGTTCCCACTCGCCCAAGGCCAGCGGCTGGTTCGATGGTGTGAAGCGCTTCTTTGGCGATCTCTGACAAGGAACAGGTTATGCGACGTATTGCAGTGATGGGCGCGGCGGGGCGGATGGGCAAAACCCTCATCGAAGCCGTGCAACAAACCCCGGGCGCGGGGCTGACTGCGGCGATCGATCGCCCTGACAGCTCGTTGGTCGGGGCTGATGCCGGAGAACTGGCGGCACTTGGCCGAATTGGCGTGCTGTTGTCCGACGACCTGGCCAAGGTTGCTGACGAGTTCGATGTGCTGATCGATTTCACTCACCCCTCGGTGACCCTGAAAAACCTCGCGTTCTGCCGCAAGCATGGCAAGGCGATGATCATCGGCACGACCGGTTTTACAGTCGAAGAGAAGCAGTTGTTGGCGGAGGCCGGCAAGGACATTCCAATCGTGTTCGCCGCCAACTTCAGCGTGGGTGTCAACCTTAGCCTCAAGCTGCTGGATATGGCTGCGCGGGTGCTGGGCGATGATGTCGATATCGAAATCATCGAGGCGCACCACCGGCACAAGGTCGATGCGCCGTCGGGTACTGCACTGCGCATGGGTGAAGTGGTTGCCAATGCGCTGGGCCGTGATCTGCAGGAAGTGGCCGTGTATGGCCGTGAAGGGCAAACCGGCGCGCGTGATCGCAAAACCATCGGTTTCGCCACCGTGCGTGCCGGCGATGTGGTGGGCGATCACACCGTGTTGTTCGCTGCCGAAGGCGAGCGCCTGGAAATCACCCACAAGGCCTCCAGCCGCATGACCTTCGCCAAGGGTGCCGTGCGTGCGGCGCTGTGGCTGGATGGGCGCGAGCCGGGGCTGTACGACATGCAGGATGTGCTTGAGCTGCGTTAAGCCGTGAGTGTGGTGTGGGCTTCTTCGCGGGCTTGCCCGCTCCCACAGGTGCGGCGTTGCTCTTGGGCGGGTGCGATCCCTGTGGAAGCGCACCAGCCCGCGTAGAAGCCAACACAGATGTCAGTCTGTCGCATTGATGTGTTTTAGAGACACATCCACGGTAGACCGAAAACACACTTTTCTGTAAGCTACAGCTTTAGTGTGTCCACTAAAAGCGCGCAGCGAATTGAATTCAGCACATGAAAGCGGGGTGACGTGTCCATACGTCACTCCGCTTTTTTGCAACCTGCGATCGCCCTTTCATGCTTGATTTACGGGAGGTCTTCTTGACAAAGCCAGCCATACTCGCCCTTGCCGACGGCAGTATTTTCCGCGGTGAAGCCATCGGTGCCGACGGTCAGACCGTTGGTGAGGTGGTATTCAACACCGCTATGACCGGCTACCAGGAAATCCTTACAGACCCTTCCTACGCGCAGCAAATCGTTACCCTGACCTACCCGCACATCGGCAACACCGGTACTACCCCGGAAGACGCCGAGTCGAACCGCGTCTGGTCCGCTGGCCTGGTCATCCGTGACCTGCCGCTGCTGGCCAGCAACTGGCGTAACACCCAGTCGCTGCCTGAGTACCTCAAGGCCAACAACGTCGTCGCCATCGCCGGCATCGACACCCGTCGCCTGACCCGTATCCTGCGTGAAAAGGGCGCCCAGAACGGCTGCATTCTGGCGGGTGACAACATCAGCGAAGAAGCTGCCATCGCTGCTGCCCGCGGCTTCCCGGGCCTGAAGGGCATGGACCTGGCCAAGGTCGTCTCCACCAAGGAACGTTACGAGTGGCGCTCCAGTGTGTGGGAGCTGAAAACCGACAGCCACCCGACCATCGACGCTGCCGACCTGCCGTACCACGTGGTTGCCTTCGACTATGGCGTCAAGCTGAACATCCTGCGCATGCTGGTGGCCCGCGGCTGCCGCGTGACCGTGGTACCAGCCCAGACCCCGGCCAGCGAAGTGCTGGCACTCAACCCGGACGGCGTGTTCCTGTCCAACGGCCCTGGTGACCCCGAGCCGTGCGACTACGCGATCCAGGCGATCAAGGAAATCCTCGAAACCGAGATTCCGGTATTCGGCATCTGCCTCGGCCACCAGCTGCTGGCCCTGGCTTCCGGCGCCAAGACCGTGAAAATGGGCCACGGCCACCACGGTGCCAACCACCCGGTCCAGGACCTGGATACCGGTGTGGTCATGATCACCAGCCAGAACCACGGCTTCGCCGTTGACGAGGCGACCCTGCCGGGTAACGTTCGCGCCATTCACAAGTCGCTGTTCGACGGCACCCTGCAGGGTATCGAGCGTACCGACAAGAGCGCGTTCAGCTTCCAGGGCCACCCTGAAGCGAGCCCGGGCCCGACCGACGTCGCGCCTCTGTTCGATCGTTTCACCGATGCCATGGCCAAGCGCCGCTGAGCATCCTGCTTCAAGGCCCCGGGCCGGCACACGCCGCGCCCGGCAGCGCCTGACCCAGATTGTTCAAAGCGGCTTGCCGACTGACCCCGGATTTGAGTGACCACCATGCCAAAACGTACAGACATCAAAAGCATCCTGATTCTCGGCGCTGGCCCGATCGTGATCGGCCAGGCCTGCGAATTCGACTACTCCGGCGCCCAGGCCTGTAAAGCCCTGCGCGAGGAAGGTTTCCGCGTCATCCTGGTGAACTCCAACCCAGCCACCATCATGACCGACCCGGCCATGGCCGACGCCACCTACATCGAGCCGATCAAGTGGCAATCGGTGGCCAAGATCATCGAGAAAGAGCGCCCGGACGCCGTGCTGCCGACCATGGGTGGCCAGACCGCCCTGAACTGCGCCCTGGACCTGGAGCGCCACGGCGTTCTGGAGAAGTTCGGCGTGGAGATGATCGGTGCCAACGCTGACACCATCGACAAGGCCGAAGACCGTTCGCGCTTCGACAAGGCCATGAAGGACATCGGCCTGGAGTGCCCGCGCTCCGGTATCGCCCACAGCATGGAAGAGGCCAATGCGGTCCTCGAGAAGCTCGGCTTCCCGTGCATCATTCGCCCGTCGTTCACCATGGGCGGCACCGGCGGCGGTATCGCTTACAACCGTGAAGAGTTCGAAGAAATCTGCACCCGTGGTCTGGACCTGTCGCCGACCAAAGAGCTGCTGATCGACGAATCGCTGATCGGCTGGAAGGAATACGAGATGGAGGTGGTCCGCGACAAGAAGGACAACTGCATCATCGTCTGCTCGATCGAAAACTTCGACCCGATGGGTGTGCACACCGGTGACTCGATCACTGTTGCCCCGGCACAGACCCTGACCGACAAGGAATACCAGATCATGCGCAACGCCTCGCTGGCGGTGCTGCGTGAAATCGGTGTGGAAACCGGCGGTTCCAACGTCCAGTTCGGCATTTGCCCGAACACCGGCCGCATGGTCGTCATCGAGATGAACCCGCGCGTGTCGCGTTCGTCCGCCCTGGCTTCCAAGGCCACCGGCTTCCCGATCGCCAAGATCGCCGCCAAGCTGGCCATTGGTTATACCCTCGACGAGCTGCAGAACGACATCACCGGCGGTCGCACCCCGGCGTCCTTCGAGCCGTCGATCGACTACGTCGTCACCAAGCTGCCACGCTTCGCCTTCGAGAAATTCCCGAAAGCCGACGCCCGCCTGACCACCCAGATGAAATCCGTGGGTGAAGTCATGGCCATCGGCCGTACTTTCCAGGAATCCCTGCAGAAAGCCCTGCGCGGCCTGGAAGTCGGCGCCTGCGGCCTCGACCCGAAAGTCGACCTGGCCAGCCCGGAAGCCGCCAGCATCCTCAAGCGCGAACTGACCGTGCCGGGTGCAGAGCGTATCTGGTACGTGGCTGACGCCATGCGTTCGGGCATGACCTGCGAAGAAATCTTCAATCTGACCGGCATCGACATGTGGTTCCTGGTGCAGATGGAAGACCTGATCAAGGAAGAAGAGAAGGTCAAGACCTTGGCCCTGTCGGCAATCGACAAGGACTACATGCTGCGCCTCAAGCGCAAGGGCTTCTCGGACCAGCGCCTGGCAGTACTGCTGGGTATCACCGACAAGAACCTGCGTCGCCACCGCCACAAGCTGGAAGTGTTCCCGGTGTACAAGCGCGTCGACACCTGCGCCGCCGAGTTCGCCACCGACACCGCCTACCTGTACTCCACCTACGAGGAAGAGTGCGAGGCCAATCCGTCGACCCGCGACAAGATCATGATCCTGGGTGGCGGCCCGAACCGTATCGGCCAAGGTATCGAGTTCGACTACTGCTGCGTACACGCCGCCCTGGCGCTGCGTGAAGACGGTTACGAGACCATCATGGTCAACTGCAACCCGGAAACCGTCTCCACCGACTACGACACTTCCGACCGCCTGTACTTCGAGCCGTTGACCCTGGAAGACGTGCTGGAAGTCTGCCGCGTCGAGAAGCCGAAGGGCGTGATCGTTCACTACGGCGGCCAGACCCCGCTGAAGCTGGCCCGTGCTCTGGAAGAAGCTGGCGTGCCGATCATCGGTACCAGCCCTGACGCCATCGACCGCGCCGAAGACCGCGAGCGCTTCCAGCAGATGGTTCAGCGCCTGAGCCTGCTGCAGCCGCCAAACGCCACCGTGCGCAGCGAAGAAGAAGCCATCCGTGCTGCCGGCAGCATCGGCTACCCGCTGGTCGTGCGTCCGTCCTACGTGCTGGGCGGCCGTGCCATGGAGATCGTCTACGAGCTGGACGAGCTCAAGCGCTACCTGCGTGAAGCGGTACAAGTGTCGAACGACAGCCCGGTACTGCTCGACCACTTCCTCAACTGCGCCATCGAGATGGACGTGGATGCGGTGTGCGACGGCACCGACGTGGTCATCGGCGCGATCATGCAGCACATCGAGCAGGCTGGCGTACACTCCGGCGACTCGGCGTGCTCGCTGCCACCTTACTCGCTGAGCAAGGAAGTGCAGGACGAAGTCCGCGTTCAGGTCAAGAAAATGGCGCTGGAGCTGGGCGTAGTCGGCCTGATGAACGTGCAGCTGGCCCTGCAGGGCGACAAGATCTACGTGATCGAAGTCAACCCGCGTGCCTCGCGTACCGTACCGTTCGTGTCCAAGTGCATCGGCACGTCCCTGGCGATGATCGCAGCCCGTGTCATGGCGGGTAAAACCCTGAAAGAGCTGGGCTTCACCCAGGAAATCATCCCGAACTTCTACAGCGTGAAGGAAGCCGTCTTCCCGTTCGCCAAGTTCCCAGGGGTTGACCCGATCCTCGGCCCTGAGATGAAATCGACCGGTGAAGTCATGGGTGTCGGTGACAGCTTCGGTGAAGCCTTCGCCAAAGCCCAGATGGGTGCCAGCGAAGTGCTGCCGACTGGCGGTACCGCGTTCATCAGCGTGCGCGACGACGACAAGCCTCAAGTGGCCGGCGTTGCCCGCGACCTGATCGCCCTGGGCTTCGAAGTGGTTGCCACTGCCGGCACCGCCAAGGTTATCGAGGCGGCTGGCCTGAAAGTGCGCCGTGTGAACAAAGTGACCGAAGGTCGCCCGCACGTGGTCGACATGATCAAGAACGACGAAGTGTCGCTGATCATCAATACCACCGAAGGTCGCCAGTCGATCGCCGACTCCTACTCGATTCGTCGCAATGCGCTGCAGCACAAGATTTACTGCACCACTACCATTGCGGCTGGTGAAGCCATCTGCGAAGCGCTGAAATTCGGTCCGGAAAAGACCGTTCGTCGCTTGCAGGATCTGCATGCAGGACTGAAAGCATGAGCATTACCAAATACCCGATGACCGTCCAGGGCGCTCGCGCCCTGGAAGAAGAGCACCTGTTCCTGAGCAAGACCGAGCGCCCGCGCCTGAGTCAGGCCATTGGTGAAGCGCGTGAGCTGGGTGACCTCAAGGAAAACGCCGAATACCATGCCGCCCGTGAGGAGCAGGGCATGGTCGAAGCGCGTATCCGTGATATCGAAGGCCGTCTGCAGAATTCGGTGGTCATCGATGTGACCACCATCCCTCACACCGGCAAGGTGATTTTCGGTACCACCGTGGTACTGGCCAACACCGAAACCGATGAAGAGGTGACCTACCAGATCGTTGGCGAGGATGAAGCTGACGTGAAGCAGGGCAAGCTGTCGAGCGGCGCACCCATTGCCCGTGCCATCATCGGCAAGGAAGAAGGTGATACTGTCGTCGTCAAGACGCCTAGTGGCACGGTCGAGTACGAGATTGTCGAAGTCAAGCACATCTGACCGACGCCTGCGGGCGCCGTCCCTCGAGGGGATCCTCTGGCAACTGGCCCAGGTTTTCTGGGTCGGTGGCCTGTGGGTGTTCCATGTCGGGCTGGTGCCTGCGCTCAAGGTCAGTGGCCTGGCCCCGCTGCTGGTGCAGGATATCGCCGGGCAGATCGACCGCTGGTTGATCGGCGTGGCGTTGCTTGGCTTGTTGACCCAGCTGGCAGTGCTGGCGAGGGTGGACGGCCTGGCGGCCTGGTGGCGGCAGTTCCGCGGCCAGATGCTGTTGCTCGGCTTCGGTGCCTGCGTGGGGTATTACACCTTGCGCTACGGTATTTCCGTGGGCGAGCGCTGGCAGATGTTCTGCTTCCTGGTGCTGGGCTTTTCCGGCATCGTGCTGGTGGCCCAGCCGGTACCGGTCAGGGCGCGTTCACCGCGCCACTGATCGGAGCTACCGTTACTTGTAACGGTGGATGTTGGACAGCTGCTTGTTCGGCTGTGGGTTCTTGCGGTAGATCAGGGCTTTCTTGCCGATGGTCTGCACCAGCTCGGCACGGCCGGCCTTGCACAGCTCGGCGATGGTCTCGGCGCGTTCTTCGCGGTCTTCCGAGCGAATTTCGACCTTGATCAGCTCATGGTCGACCAGAGCGCGCTCCAGTTCGGCGATCACGCCTTCATTCAAACCGTTGCCAGCAACGATCAGGACCGGCTTCAGGTCATGACCAATGGACTTGTATTGCTTCTTCTGCTCGTTATTGAGCGGCATAATCTGACCCTTTCCGTCTGATTCTGTAAAATTGACCGGCATTTTACCCGAGGGCCACCGGCTCCGCCCAGTCAATCACGACGCATATCATCGAGGTGCCCCGTGGTACAACGTTCCAAAAGCAGCGCAAACTGGCTGCGAGAGCATTTCAACGACCCTTTTGTGAAGCAGGCGCAGAAGGATGGGTATCGCTCGCGTGCGAGCTACAAACTGCTGGAGATCCAGGAGAAGGACCGCCTTATCCGCCCAGGCATGAGCGTGATCGACCTCGGCGCGGCCCCTGGTGGCTGGTCTCAGGTGACCAGTCGTCTGATTGGTGGCCAGGGTCGCCTGATCGCTTCCGACATTCTGGAAATGGACTCGATCGCCGACGTGACCTTCATTCAGGGTGACTTCACCCACGACGAAGTGCTGCAGCGCATTCTCGAAGCGGTGGGCGATTCGCATGTAGACCTTGTGATTTCCGACATGGCCCCCAATATGAGTGGTACGCCCGCGGTGGACATTCCGCGTGCCATGTTCCTCTGCGAGCTGGCCCTCGATCTGGCGACCCGCGTACTCAAGCCCGGGGGCGACTTCCTGATCAAGATTTTTCAGGGCGAAGGTTTTGACGTGTACCTGAAGGACGTGCGCAGCAAGTTCGACAAGGTGCAAATGCGCAAGCCATCGTCGTCACGGGACCGTTCCCGCGAGCAATACCTGTTGGGCAGGGGCTTCAAAGGGTAATGAAAGGTGTGAAGCGGGGTGGTCGATAGTTAATTCCAATCGGCCACTGCGTCAGGATCGTCCGAACTTCGTGTAGTCTAGCTTTCACAAAGGGTTACAGACGGTGCCTGCGGCTGCGTAGGTAATGTAGTAAGTTAGGGCGATGAATATCATGCGAGGCACGGCTGCGTCGTGCGCCGGCCTCAGAGGGTAGCTAATTGAACGACATGGCAAAGAATCTGATCCTGTGGTTGATCATCGCAGCTGTCCTGGTGACAGTGATGAACAACTTCTCCAGCCCTAACGAGCCGCAGACCCTCAACTACTCCGACTTCATCCAGCAGGTCAAGGATGGCAAGGTCGAGCGTGTGACCGTCGATGGCTACATCATTACTGGCAAGCGCACCGATGGCGACAACTTCAAGACTGTGCGCCCGGCCATCACCGACAATGGCCTGATCGGCGATCTGGTCGACAACCACGTGGTCGTCGAAGGCAAGCAGCCTGAGCAACAGAGCATCTGGACGCAGTTGCTGGTGGCAAGCTTCCCGATCCTGGTGATCATTGCCGTGTTCATGTTCTTCATGCGCCAGATGCAAGGGGGCGCGGGCGGCAAAGGCGGGCCGATGAGCTTCGGCAAGAGCAAGGCACGCCTGCTGTCCGAAGACCAGGTCAAGACCACGCTGGCTGACGTTGCGGGATGCGACGAGGCCAAGGAAGAGGTTGGCGAGCTGGTCGAGTTCCTGCGTGATCCGGGCAAGTTCCAGCGCCTGGGCGGCCGTATCCCGCGCGGTGTGCTGATGGTCGGCCCACCCGGTACCGGTAAGACCCTGCTGGCCAAGGCCATCGCGGGCGAGGCGAAAGTACCGTTCTTCACCATTTCCGGTTCGGACTTCGTGGAAATGTTCGTGGGTGTCGGTGCCAGCCGTGTGCGCGACATGTTCGAACAGGCCAAGAAGCATGCCCCGTGCATCATCTTCATCGACGAAATCGACGCCGTTGGTCGCCATCGTGGCGCCGGCATGGGCGGCGGTCACGACGAGCGTGAGCAAACCCTCAACCAGTTGCTGGTGGAGATGGACGGCTTCGAGATGAACGATGGCATCATCGTCATCGCCGCCACCAACCGTCCGGATGTGCTCGACCCTGCGCTGCTGCGCCCCGGCCGCTTCGACCGCCAGGTGGTGGTTGGCCTGCCGGACATTCGTGGTCGCGAGCAGATCCTCAAG
The DNA here is from genome assembly GCF_045164175.1 of Pseudomonas sp. 10(2024). Classification (NCBI taxonomy): domain Bacteria; kingdom Pseudomonadati; phylum Pseudomonadota; class Gammaproteobacteria; order Pseudomonadales; family Pseudomonadaceae; genus Pseudomonas; species Pseudomonas sp. 10(2024). The sequence goes on along the minus strand of NZ_CP174006.1, from coordinate 5,043,091 downwards.
GTGCACATGCGCAAGGTGCCGATCGGCGAGAACGTCAACCCGGCGGTCATCGCGCGGGGTACCCCAGGCTTCTCCGGCGCCGACCTGGCCAACCTGGTCAACGAGGCTTCGCTGTTTGCCGCGCGTTCCAACAAGCGCCTGGTCGAAATGAAAGAGTTCGAGCTGGCCAAGGACAAGATCATGATGGGCGCCGAGCGCAAGACCATGGTCATGTCCGAAAAGGAAAAGAGAAACACGGCTTATCACGAGGCTGGCCACGCCATTGTAGGTCGCCTGGTGCCTGAGCACGACCCGGTCTACAAGGTTTCGATCATCCCGCGTGGTCGTGCCTTGGGTGTGACCATGTTCCTGCCGGAAGAAGACCGCTACAGCCTCTCCAAGCGTGCGCTGATCAGCCAGATCTGCTCGCTGTATGGCGGCCGTATCGCCGAGGAGATGACCTTGGGCTTCGATGGCGTGACCACTGGCGCGTCCAACGACATCATGCGCGCCAGCCAGCTCGCTCGTAACATGGTGACCAAATGGGGCCTGTCCGAGAAGCTCGGCCCGCTGATGTATGCAGAGGAAGAGGGCGAGGTGTTCCTCGGCCGCAGTGCCGGTAGCCAGCATGCCAGCGTGTCCGGCGAGACTGCCAAATTGATCGACTCCGAGGTGCGCAGCATCATCGATCAGTGCTATGCCACTGCCAAGCAGTTGCTGATCGACAACCGCGACAAGCTCGAGGCGATGACCGAAGCGCTGATGAAGTACGAGACCATCGATGCCGATCAGATTGACGACATCATGGCTGGGCGCACACCACGTGAGCCACGTGATTGGGACGATGACAAGCACTCGGGCACGCCTGCGGCCCAGGATGAGCGTCCGGAATCGCCAATCGGCGGCCCAGCGGCTGAACACTAAGGGCATCTATGAGCTCAGTGCAGTACCCCACCCGGTTGCCTTGCGGCAGCCGGGTTCTTGATTTGTCGCATACCCATGTCATGGGTATTCTCAATATCACCCCCGATTCCTTCTCCGATGGCGGTCGCTTCAGTCAGCGCGACGAGGCCCTGCGCCACGCCGAAGCGATGGTTGCCGCCGGCGCAACGCTGATCGATATCGGTGGCGAGTCCACGCGCCCGGGTGCGCGTGCAGTCTCGGTGACCGAGGAGCTGGAGCGTGTGGCGCCAATGGTCGAGGCCATCAACAGTCGCCTCGACGTGGTCATTTCGGTCGATACCTCCACGCCTGCTGTCATGCGTGAAGCCGCGCGCCTGGGGGCCGGGCTGATCAACGACGTGCGGGCCCTGGAGCGCGATGGCGCCCTGGACGCTGCGGCGGATACAGGTCTGCCGGTGTGCCTCATGCACATGCGTGGCGAGCCAGGCAACATGCAGGACGATCCGCAGTACCAGGACGTGACCGCCGACGTCGCCCGTTATCTTGAACAGCGGATGGCCGCCTGCGCAGCAGCAGGCATCGACGCTGATAGAATCATCCTTGACCCGGGCTTCGGTTTCGCCAAGACACTGGCGCACAATCTGAGCCTGTTCAAGCACATGGAAGCGCTCTATCGCCTTGGGCGCCCACTGCTGGTGGGCGTTTCACGAAAGAGCATGATCGGCCTGACGCTGGAACGTCCGGTCGGCGAGCGCTTGTACGGCAGCCTTGCGCTGGCGGCGTTGGCCATGACCAAAGGGGCGAGCATCCTTCGGGTACATGACGTGGCCGAAACCGTTGATGTGGTACGCATGATCGCTGCGGTGCAAAACGCCGAATAAGAACATTGGAGTCCCTATGAGCAGAAAATACTTTGGTACCGACGGCATTCGTGGCCGCGTCGGCGAATACCCGATCACGCCTGACTTCATGCTGAAGCTTGGCTGGGCGGCCGGCATGGCCTTCCGCAAGCAGGGCCATTGCCGCGTGCTGGTGGGCAAGGACACGCGTATCTCCGGCTACATGTTCGAGTCCGCACTGGAAGCCGGGCTTTCCGCGGCAGGTGCCGATGTGATGCTGCTCGGGCCGATGCCGACACCGGCCATCGCTTACCTCACGCGTACCTTCCACGCCGAAGCCGGCATCGTCATCAGTGCCTCGCACAACCCGCACGATGACAACGGCATCAAGTTCTTCTCGGGCCAGGGCACCAAGCTGCCGGACGAGGTCGAGCTGATGATCGAAGAGCTGCTCGACCAACCGATGACCGTTGTCGAGTCGGGCAAGCTGGGCAAGGTTTCGCGTATCAACGATGCCGCCGGCCGCTACATCGAATTCTGCAAGAGCAGCGTGCCGAGCAGCACCAGCTTCGACGGCCTCAAGCTGGTGGTCGACTGCGCCCATGGTGCTACCTACAAGGTTGCGCCCAGCGTATTCCGTGAGCTGGGTGCCGACGTGACCGTGCTGCATGCGCAACCGGACGGCCTGAACATCAACGAAGGTTGCGGCTCGACACACATCGAATCGCTGCAGGCCGCTGTACTGGTCGGGCATGCCGATCTCGGCATTGCCTTTGACGGTGACGGCGATCGCGTGCTGATGGTCGACCACACGGGCGCCATCGTCGACGGTGACGAGCTGCTGTTCATCATTGCTCGCGACCTGCAGGAACATGGCAAGCTGCAAGGCGGGGTGGTCGGCACGCTGATGAGTAACCTGGGCCTGGAGCTGGCGCTCAAGGACCTGGACATCCCGTTTGTGCGGGCCAAGGTCGGCGACCGTTACGTCATGGCCGAGCTGTTGGAGCGTGAATGGCTGGTCGGCGGTGAAAACTCCGGTCACGTCGTGTGCTGCAACCACACCACAACGGGCGACGCGATCATTGCCGCGCTGCAGGTGTTGATGGCGCTCAAGCGCCGGGGCGAAACCCTGGCCCAGGCCCGTCAGGCCCTGCGCAAGTGCCCGCAGGTGCTGATCAATGTGCGCTTTGGCGCCAGCAAGGTCGACCCGCTGGAGCACCCCGCCGTCAAGGAAGCCAGTGCCAAGGTTACCGAAGCGCTGGCGGGGCGGGGTCGTGTGCTGTTGCGCAAGTCCGGTACCGAGCCGCTGGTGCGGGTCATGGTTGAGGGCGAGGACGAAAGCCAGGTGCGGGCCCATGCTGAAGCGCTGGCCAAACTGGTCGGCGAAGTTTGTGTCTGAAGGCGCTTGCCAGCGCAGATCTGGTTGGGTAAGATCTGCGCCCACTTTGACCGACGAGGTAAAGCATGCGTCGCCCTATGGTAGCTGGTAACTGGAAAATGCACGGTACCCGCGCTAGCGTCGCTGAGCTGACCAAAGGCTTGAGTAATCTCGCCTTGCCGAGCGGAGTGGAAGTCGCCGTATTTCCACCGGCCTTGTTCATCAATCAGGTGATTGATGGCCTGGCAGGTAAAGAAATTACTGTCGGCGCACAGAATTCTGCTGTACAACCCGAACAGGGTGCGCTGACCGGGGAAGTTGCTCCCGAGCAGCTGGTTGAAGCAGGTTGCAAGTTGGTGTTGATTGGCCATTCGGAGCGTCGCCAGATTATTGGTGAAACCGACGAAGTGCTCAATCGCAAGTTTGCAGCAGCCCAGGCCAAAGGCTTGAAGCCAGTGCTTTGCATAGGGGAAACCCTTGAGGAGCGCGAGGCTGGCAAGACGCTCGAAGTTGTCGGGCGTCAACTAAGCAGTATCATCGAAGCATTCGGTGTTAAGGCTTTTGCCGATGCAGTAATTGCCTATGAGCCTGTATGGGCCATCGGTACGGGCCTTACGGCCACGCCACAGCAGGCCCAGGATGTGCATGCCGCCATCCGCGGCCAGTTGGCGGCAGAAGATGCTGAAGTGGCTGCGAAGGTGCAGTTGCTATACGGCGGCAGCGTGAAGGCGGCCAATGCGGCCGAACTGTTCGGCATGCCGGATATCGATGGGGGTCTCATTGGTGGGGCTTCCCTGAACGCAGACGAATTCGGTGCAATTTGTCGCGCCGCAGGAAACTGAACAAATGCTGGAAACAGTCATCGTTGTTTTTCATCTGTTGGCAGCGCTGTCGCTTGTAGTGCTGGTTCTGTTGCAACAGGGTAAAGGTGCTGAAGCAGGTGCATCTTTCGGCGCGGGGGCCTCAAACACCGTGTTCGGGAGCCAAGGCTCTGCAACGTTCCTAAGTAAATTAACTGCTATACTCGCTGCCACTTTCTTTTTGACAGCACTTGGGTTAGGATACTTCGCGAAGCAACAAGCTCACCAGCTTAGCCAAGCAGGTCTTCCAGATCCAGCAGTGCTAGAAGTGAAAGAGCCGCAAAAACCGGCAGTTAATGATGATGTACCGGTGCTCCAACAGCAGAAGAGCGAAACCACCAATAATACGGGTGATGTACCTCCTCCGGCTCAAGAGCAGAAGTAACGGGTTTCAAGTAGTAGTATTGCCGAGGTGGTGGAATTGGTAGACACGCAACCTTGAGGTGGTTGTGCCCATAGGGTGTAGGGGTTCGAGTCCCCTTCTCGGTACCAATTAAAGCTTGAGAGCCCGCTTTAGCGGGCTTTCTTGTAGGTGAATGTTTGGATTTGACCCTCAACAGGGTTCGGTCTTATACTTTTGCCCCAGCTTTGTCGCGGGGTGGAGCAGCTTGGTAGCTCGTCGGGCTCATAACCCGAAGGTCGTTGGTTCAAATCCAGCCCCCGCAACCAGCTTCAGCGGAGCCCCTTTTCAGGGGCTTTTTGCTAACCGAACAGTTTCGGCGTCGTTGTCCTACGGCGCTTTCAGGGATGGGCGCTTCGCCCATTTTTTATTTGCACAGCATGCACGAGGGGGTTCAGGTGTCGAGCAAGCTAGAACAGTTGCAGGCCTTGTTGGCCCCGGTTGTCGAGGGTCTGGGCTATCAGTGCTGGGGGATCGAATACGTTTCCCAGGGTAAGCATTCGGTACTGCGCATCTACATCGACAAGGAAGGCGGTATTCTGGTGGACGACTGCGAAGCAGTCAGCCGTCAGGCCAGCGCAATCCTCGATGTGGAAGATCCAATCAGCAGTGAGTACACCCTCGAGGTGTCTTCTCCAGGCATGGATCGCCCACTGTTCACGCTGGAACAGTTTGCCTCGCATGCCGGCGAACAAGTGAAGATCAAGCTGCGCTCACCCTTCGAGGGTCGTCGTAACTTCCAGGGCCTTCTCCGCGGTGTGGAGGAGCAGGATGTGGTGGTCCAAGTGGACAACCAGGAGTTCCTGTTACCGATCGACTCGATCGACAAGGCCAATATTATTCCCAGTTTTGACTGAGACGTGCCGGGCCCGGCGGACTATCCGGGCCCAATGGCTTGCGCAAGGCGAGGCGTACGATGAGCAAAGAAGTACTGCTGGTTGTTGAATCGGTATCCAACGAAAAAGGTGTACCGCCCGGCGTCATTTTCGAAGCGCTGGAAGTGGCCCTGGCCACTGCAACCAAAAAACGTTTTGAAGACGAAGTCGACCTACGTGTGGAAATCAACCGCCACACCGGTAGCTACGAGACTTTCCGTCGCTGGACCGTGGTCGACGAAGCCGATCTTGATGATCCGGCGATCGAGACCTGGCTGGACAAGATCAAGGACACCCACCCTGAAGCCAAGGTTGGTGACGTGATCGAAGAGAAGATCGAGTCCATCGAGTTCGGTCGTATTGCCGCCCAGACCGCCAAGCAGGTCATCGTGCAGAAGGTCCGTGAGGCCGAGCGTGCCCAGGTGGTCGATGCCTACCGTGAGCGCGTTGGCGAGATCATCTCCGGTACCGTGAAAAAGGTTACCCGCGACAACGTCATCGTTGACCTGGGCAACAACGCCGAGGCCTTGTTGGCTCGCGAAGACATCATTCCGCGCGAAACCTTCCGTGTTGGCGTGCGCCTGCGTGCGCTGCTCAAGGAAATTCGCACCGAAAACCGTGGCCCACAGCTGATTCTGTCGCGCACCGCGCCGCAGATGCTGATCGAGCTTTTCCGCATTGAAGTGCCGGAAATTGCCGAGGGCCTCATCGAAGTCATGGCTGCTTCCCGTGATCCGGGTTCGCGAGCCAAGATTGCCGTCCGCTCCAAGGACAAGCGTATCGATCCGCAAGGTGCCTGTATCGGCATGCGTGGTTCGCGCGTCCAGGCCGTATCCGGGGAGTTGGGTGGTGAGCGTGTGGATATCGTCCTGTGGGACGATAACCCGGCGCAGTTCGTCATCAACGCCATGTCGCCGGCTGAAGTCGCGGCGATCATCGTTGATGAAGATGCCCATGCCATGGACATCGCCGTCGCCGAGGACAACCTGGCCCAGGCCATTGGCCGTGGCGGTCAGAACGTTCGCCTGGCCAGTCAGTTGACCGGCTGGACCCTGAACGTGATGACCGAGAAGGACATCCAGGCCAAGCAACAGGCCGAAACCGGTGACATCCTGCGCAATTTCATCGAGGAACTGGAAGTCGACGAGGAGCTGGCCCAAGTGCTGGTCGACGAAGGCTTCACCAGCCTTGAAGAAATTGCCTACGTACCGTTGGAAGAAATGCTCAACATCGATGGCTTTGACGAAGACATCGTCAATGAGCTCCGCGCTCGAGCCAAGGACCGTTTGTTGACCAAGGCCATCGCTACCGAAGAAAAACTGGCAGACGCCCACCCGGCCGAAGACCTGCTCTCCCTTGAGGGCATGGACAAAGACCTGGCGGCTGAACTGGCGGTGCGCGGCGTGGTTAACCGCGAAGACCTGGCCGAGCAGTCGATCGACGATCTGCTCGACATCGACGGCATCGACGAAGAGCGTGCCGGCAAGTTGATCATGGCCGCCCGAGCCCACTGGTTCGAGTAATTAGGCGCGGCCTGAGGAGAGAAGTGCATGACGCAAGTCACGGTGAAAGAACTGGCCCAAGAGGTCGAGGCACCGGTAGAGCGCCTGCTGCAGCAGATGCGTGAGGCAGGTCTGCCGCACACCGACGCCGGTCAGGTAGTGACCGACAATGAGAAGCAGACCTTGCTGACTCATTTGAAAAGCAGCCACAAGAGCAAGGCGGAAGAGCCGCGCAAGATTACCTTGCAGCGCAAAACCACCAGCACCCTGCGTGTCGCCGGTAGCAAGAGCATCAGCGTAGAAGTACGCAAGAAGAAAGTTTTCGTTCAGCGCAGCCCTGAAGAAATCCAGGCTGAGCAGAAGCGTGAGCTGGATGAGCGCCGCGCGGCTGAAAATGCCGCTCGCGACAAGGTCGAGGCCGAAGTTCGCCAGCGCAACGAAGAGCAGGCTCGCCGTCAGGCCGCCGGCTCCGCAGCCGCCGCCCCTGCGCCTGCTGCCAAGCCAGAGCCGGCTCCTGCCGCTGCTCCGGTCGCTGCTCCGGCCCCGGTAGTCGCAGACGCCCCGGCCTCTGAAGACGCCGCAGCCCGTGCTGCCGAGCGCAAGAAAGACGAGACCCGTCGCAACGAAAGCCGTACCCGTGATGACGACCGTCGTCGTGGCGAGGCACCTCGCGTGTCGATCAAGGTCAAGGTCAAGGAGAAGGAAAAGGCGCCGACTCCGCGTGCCGCTCCGCGCACTACCGACGAAGAGAGCGATGGCGCTCGTCGTGGTCGTGGTGGCAAGAGCAAGCTGAAAAAGCGTAATCAGCACGGCTTCCAGAACCCGACTGGCCCCGTCATCCGTGACGTGACCATCGGCGAGACCATCACGGTCTCCGAGCTGGCCAACCAGATGTCCGTCAAGGGCGCTGAAGTGGTCAAGTTCATGTTCAAGATGGGGACCCCGGTTACCATCAACCAGGTGCTCGACCAGGAAACCGCTCAGCTGATCGCCGAAGAGCTGGGCCACAAGGTCACTCTGGTCAGCGATACCGCCCTGGAAGACTCCCTGGCCGAATCGCTGAAGTTCGAAGGCCAGACCGAGTCGCGTGCGCCGGTGGTTACCGTCATGGGTCACGTTGACCATGGTAAGACCTCGCTGCTCGACTACATCCGTCGTGCCAAGGTTGCCGCTGGCGAGGCCGGTGGTATCACCCAGCACATCGGTGCCTACCACGTGGAAACCGACCGCGGCATGGTCACCTTCCTCGATACCCCAGGTCACGCTGCGTTTACCCAGATGCGTGCCCGTGGTGCCAAGGCAACCGACATTGTCATCCTGGTGGTGGCGGCGGACGACGGTGTGATGCCACAAACCCGCGAAGCCGTTCAGCATGCCAAGGCAGCCGGTGTTCCGCTGGTCGTTGCGGTGAACAAGATCGACAAGCCAGGTGCTGACCTCGATCGCATCCGTAACGAGCTGTCCGTCGAAGGCGTTACCTCTGAGGACTGGGGTGGTGACACGCCGTTCGTCAAGGTTTCGGCGAAGATGGGTACCGGTGTCGACGAGCTGCTCGAAGCCGTTCTGCTGCAGGCCGAGATCCTCGAACTGACCGCTACCCCAACCGCGCCAGGTCGTGGTGTGGTCGTCGAATCGCGCCTGGACAAGGGCCGTGGCCCGGTGGCGACCATCCTGGTTCAGGACGGTACCCTGCGTCAGGGCGACATGGTCCTGTGCGGTTCCAACTATGGCCGCGTTCGCGCCATGCTCGACGAGAACGGCAAGCCTGTGAAGGAAGCTGGCCCGTCGATCCCGGTCGAGATCCTCGGCCTGGACGGTACTCCGGAAGCCGGTGACGAGCTGTCCGTGGTTGCCGACGAGAAGAAAGCCCGTGAAGTTGCCCTGTTCCGTCAAGGCAAGTATCGCGAGGTCAAGCTGGCCCGTGCTCACGCCGGCAAGCTGGAAAACATCTTCGAGACCATGGGTCAGGAAGAGAAGAAAACCCTCAACATCGTTCTCAAGACCGATGTGCGTGGTTCTCTGGAAGCGCTGCAGGGTTCGCTCGGCGGCCTGGGCAACGACGAAGTGCAAGTGCGCGTGATTGGTGGTGGCGTCGGTGGTATCACCGAGAGCGATGCCAACCTGGCGCTGGCTTCGAATGCAGTACTGTTCGGCTTCAACGTGCGTGCCGATGCCGGTGCGCGCAAGATCGTCGAGCAGGAAGGTCTGGATATGCGTTATTACAACGTGATCTACGACATCATCGAAGACGTCAAGAAGGCCCTGACCGGCATGCTCGGCAGCGATGTTCGCGAGAACATCCTGGGTGTCGCCGAAGTACGTGACGTGTTCCGTTCGCCGAAGTTCGGCGCCATCGCTGGCTGTATGGTCATCGAGGGTACCGTGTACCGCAACCGTCCGATTCGCGTACTGCGTGATGACGTTGTGATCTTCGAAGGCGAGCTGGAATCGCTGCGTCGCTTCAAGGACGATGCTTCCGAAGTCCGTTCGGGCATGGAGTGCGGTATTGGCGTCAAGAGCTACAACGACGTCAAGGTCGGCGACAAGATCGAAGTCTTCGAGAAAGTCCAGGTGGCTCGTACCCTTTAAGGGCGAGCGAGCCGCAAGCGCCTGCTACAGGGCGGCTTGCGGTACCTCTTCAGGTAGCGCCCGGTCAGGCATTCGTCTGTCCGGGCGTTTGCCGCTTTAAGTTACAGGTAGCAAGAATGGCCAAAGAATATAGCCGTACCCAACGTATTGGCGATCAGATGCAGCGCGAGCTGGCCGAGCTGATCCGTCGCGAAGTCAAGGATCCGCGTGTCGGTCTGGTGACTATCACCGCCGTGGACGTGAGCCGTGACCTGGGCCATGCCAAGGTGTTCATCACTGTCATGGGCGAGGAAACCCCGGATGCCGTGCAGCAGTCGCTCAAGGCATTGAATAGCGCCGCCAGCTTCCTGCGTCTGCACCTGGGGCGTTCGATGCAACTGCGCAGCGTGCCGCAGCTGCACTTCCATTTCGATGAAAGTGTCAGCCGTGGTGTGCACCTGTCGGCGCTGATCGAGCGTGCAGTGGCCGAAGACCGCCTGCACAAGGATGCCGACGAGTCGGACACCAAGGAGTAAGCGGTGGCCCAGGTCAAACGTATCCGCCGCAATGTCAGCGGCATCATCCTGCTCGACAAGCCGCTGGGCTTCACTTCCAATGCCGCCTTGCAGAAAGTGCGTTGGCTGCTGAACGCGGAAAAGGCCGGCCATACCGGTAGCCTCGACCCGCTGGCGACCGGCGTGTTGCCGCTGTGCTTCGGTGAAGCGACCAAGTTTTCGCAGTACTTGCTGGATTCCGACAAGGGCTACGAAACCGTCATGCAGATGGGGCAGACTACCAACACCGGCGATGCCGAGGGTGAGGTGCTGCAGACCCGCGAGGTGACCGTTGGTCGCGCCGACATCGAGGCACTGCTGCCACGTTTTCGCGGCCCGATCAGCCAGATACCGCCTATGTACTCGGCGCTCAAGCGTGACGGCCAGCCGTTGTACAAGCTGGCACGTGCAGGAGAGGTAGTGGAGCGCGAGGCGCGTTCTGTTACTATTAACCGCTTGGAGTTGCTCGAGTGCGAAGGCACCCGTGCACGGCTGAGCGTAGGATGCAGCAAAGGCACCTATATCCGCACGCTGGTGGAGGATATCGGTGAAGCCCTTGGTTGCGGCGCCTATGTCGCCGAGCTGCGCAGGACCCAGGCAGGGCCCTTTGCGCTGGCACAGACGGTCACCCTCGAGGAACTCGAACAGGCCCATGCCGAAGGTGGCAACGAAGCGCTCGACCGCTTCCTGATGCCATCGGACAGCGGGCTGCAGGACTGGCCGTTGGTCAGCCTGTCGGAACACAGTGCGTTCTACTGGCTGCATGGCCAGGCGGTACGCGCGCCGGACGCGCCACAATTTGGCATGGTTCGGGTACAGGATCACAATGCACGCTTCATCGGTATCGGTGAAGTGAGCGAAGACGGGCGCATTGCGCCGCGTCGGCTGATTCGGTCGGAATGACCGAAACCGCGGGGTCAGGCAGTTGCCGAGCCCCACGGCATCAAGGGTGGCTGTCAGTAGGCACGGTCACACCTTTTTTATTAATACAGGGATTTGTCCCTGGCCTATTGGACCCCGCATGCGGGATCCGTTATCAGGAGAAGCCACATGGCCCTCAGCGTTGAAGAAAAAGCTCAGATCGTTGCCGAATATCAGCAAGCCGCCGGCGATACCGGTAGCCCGGAAGTGCAGGTTGCTCTGCTGACCGCCAACATCAACAAGCTGCAAGGCCACTTCAAGGCCAACGACAAAGACCACCACTCCCGTCGTGGTCTGATCCGTATGGTCAACCAGCGTCGTAAGCTGCTGGATTACCTGAAGGGCAAAGACACCACTCGTTACAGCGCCCTGATCGGTCGCCTGGGCCTGCGTCGCTAATAGCGGCCTGGTCAGTGGTGTGCGTGGGGTGTCGCAGGCTTCGGCAGGGCTGTTTTGCAGCGCTGCCGTTGGGCACTTCACGCGTATCTCCGAGGTTGGCAGCCTGGCAATGCTGAGCGGTTTTTCCGCTTGGTGCCAGGCTCCCAGCCTCGTGTTGTATCTGGACGGTCAATGGGGCCGATTCCCCGTTCTGCCCAAGAATTCGCAAGAAACCAGTTCCCCCAAGAGCCACTGAAAAAGGTAGGAAACCGTGAACCCGGTAATCAAGACTTTCCAGTTCGGTCAATCGACCGTCACTCTCGAAACGGGCCGTATTGCCCGTCAGGCAACCGGCGCCGTGCTGGTTACCGTCGACAACGACGTCACCGTGCTGGTGACTGTGGTAGGCGCCAAACAGGCTGATCCAGGCAAGGGTTTCTTCCCGCTGTCGGTTCACTACCAGGAAAAGACCTACGCCGCTGGCAAGATCCCAGGTGGCTTCTTCAAGCGTGAAGGCCGTCCTTCCGAGAAAGAGACGCTGACCTCGCGCCTGATCGACCGTCCGATCCGTCCGCTGTTCCCGGAAGGCTTCATGAACGAAGTGCAGGTCGTCTGCACCGTGGTTTCCACCAGCAAGAAGACCGACCCGGACATCGCTGCGATGATCGGTACCTCGGCTGCCCTGGCCATTTCCGGCATTCCGTTCGAAGGCCCGATCGGCGCTGCCCGCGTTGCCTTCCACGAAAGCACTGGCTACCTGCTGAACCCGACCTACGAGCAACTGGCTGCCTCGAGCCTGGACATGGTCGTTGCCGGTACCTCCGACGCTGTACTGATGGTTGAATCGGAAGCTCAAGAGCTGACCGAAGACCAGATGCTGGGTGCCGTACTGTTCGCCCACGACGAATTCCAGGCTGTTATCCAGGCTGTCAAAGAGCTGGCTGCCGAAGCTGGCAAGCCGACTTGGGACTGGAAACCTGCCGTTGCCAACACCGAGCTGTTCAATGCTATCCGCGCCGAGTTCGGCGAAGCGGTTTCGCAGGGTTACACCATCACCGTCAAAGCCGACCGCTACGCGCGTCTGGGTGAGCTGCGTGACCAGGCGGTTGCCAAGTTCTCCGGTGAAGAAGGCCAGCCTTCGGCTTCCGAAGTAAAAGAGATCTTCGGCGAAATCGAATACCGCACCGTTCGCGAAAACATCGTCAACGGCAAGCCACGTATCGACGGCCGCGACACCAAGACTGTACGCCCGCTGAACATCGAAGTGGGTGTGCTGCCAAAAACTCACGGTTCGGCACTGTTCACCCGTGGCGAAACCCAGGCCCTGGTCGTTGCGACCCTGGGTACTGCCCGTGATGCCCAGCTGCTGGACACCCTCGAAGGCGAGAAGAAAGACCCCTTCATGCTGCACTACAACTTCCCACCGTTCTCGGTAGGTGAGTGTGGCCGCATGGGCGGTGCCGGCCGTCGCGAAATCGGCCACGGCCGTCTGGCCCGCCGTTCGGTTCAGGCCATGCTGCCTGCTGCTGACGTGTTCCCGTACACCATCCGCGTGGTTTCGGAAATCACCGAATCCAACGGTTCCAGTTCCATGGCTTCGGTCTGCGGTGCATCCCTGGCCCTGATGGACGCCGGTGTGCCGATGAAGGCGCCGGTTGCCGGTATCGCCATGGGCCTGGTCAAGGAAGGCGAGAAGTTCGCAGTCCTGACTGACATCCTGGGTGACGAAGACCACCTGGGCGACATGGACTTCAAGGTAGCCGGTACCGCCAAGGGCGTCACCGCGCTACAGATGGACATCAAGATCAACGGCATCACCGAAGAGATCATGGAAATCGCCCTGGGCCAAGCCCTGGAAGCGCGCCTGAACATCCTCGGCCAGATGAACCAGGTCATTGGCCAGTCGCGTACCGAACTGTCGGCCAACGCCCCGACCATGATCGCGATGAAGATCGACACCGACAAGATCCGCGACGTCATCGGTAAAGGCGGCGCCACCATTCGCGCCATCTGCGAAGAGACCAAGGCTTCGATCGACATCGAAGACGACGGCTCGATCAAGATCTTCGGCGAAACCAAGGAAGCGGCGGATGCTGCCAAGCAGCGCATCCTGGGCATCACCGCTGAGGCCGAGATCGGCAAGATCTACGTCGGCAAGGTTGAGCGCATTGTCGACTTCGGCGCCTTCGTCAACATCCTGCCTGGCAAGGACGGTTTGGTGCACATCTCCATGCTGAGCGATGCTCGCGTCGAGAAAGTCACCGACATCCTCAAGGAAGGCCAGGAAGTTGAAGTGCTGGTACTGGACGTGGACAACCGCGGCCGTATCAAGCTGTCGATCAAGGACGTCGCTGCGGCCAAGGCCTCGGGCGTCTAAGCGACCGTCACGCTATAGAGAAAGGGCCCTTCGGGGCCCTTTTTTCATGGGGACGGGAACCTTTTGCGGACTTGCATCTTGCATGCAGGTTTACCGCGCTGATTGCAAAATGCACGACCACCGAAGTGATAGATATTTGCTAACTTATTGATTTAAAAGGAAATAACAGAAGCAGCAAAGCTGGCACAGCCCGTGCAACTACCTTCATACCTGACGCCAGGACATACGGCGCAGACCTTTCGAAAAACAGGAGTGACCCACATGAAGAAGTTCGCCATTGCTGCCGCTACTGCTACCGCTCTGACCCTGACCATGGCTAACGGTGCATTCGCCGCTGAGCCAACCCAGGCTCCAGTCATGTTGGCGGCCAACACCGTCGACAACGCCAAGCAAGAAGGCTCCGACACTTGGATCACTACCAAGGTCAAAGCTGATCTGCTGACTGAAAAAGGCATCCCAGGCAGCGACATCAAAGTCGAGACCAGCCAAGGTGTTGTTTCGCTGTCTTCTGATGTGAAGGTTACCGAATCGCAGAAAGCAGAAGCGGTGCGCATTACCAAGAACATCAAAGGCGTCAAGAGCGTAATGTCTGACGGCCTGAAAGCCGAATAAGGAATGTCCCGTCGGCCAAATGGATTTGGCCACTTTCATCGAAGCCCTGGCCCGTGCCAGGGCTTTTTCTTGCGCTCAATACACCGGGTTGCGCGCGATCACATCGCTTTCGAAGCATTCCTGCTCAAGGATCAGAGGCTCCACCAATGGACGGCTGTCGCGAAAATGCGCGGTCTGGGTATGCGCGTCATACGCCGCATCATCGCGGTAGATTTCGTACAGGTAGATCACCTCCGGGTCGGCCCGGTCCTGCGACACATCGAACACCAGGCAGCCTGGCTCACTCGCCACGGAGGCTGCAGCATTGTCCTTGATTGCACTGAGGAAAGCTTCGGCGCATCCAGGCTTCACTCGGGTCTTGATGAACAGGCTATACACAAATCTCTCCTTTTGTTTTAAATTCAATAATGAATTGTATACAAAAATGGAGCTTCGCCAATGTCCGAATTGCCCGCCCGTCCTGGCCGCCTGAACGGCCTGCGCCATATCGCCCTGCTGGTGCCCAACCTTGAGGAATGTGAGCGTTTCTACGTCGATGTGCTGGGCATGGAAGTGCTGAACCGCGCCAATGAGGACCTGGTGTACCTCACCTGCGGTAACGACAACCTGTCATTGGGGCGTGGGGCAGGGGCGGCCAACGGGTTGCAGACCCTGGATCACTACGGGTTCATTGTCGACAGCGTGGAGGAGTTGGAAGCCTGGTACCAGTACTTCAAGGCTCATGGCGTGACCTTGCTCGACCGGCCGTTCAACCATGGTGACGGCGCACGCAGCTTCCACCTGCTGGACCCGGCCGGGAACAAGGTTCAACCGCTGTATCACCCGGCGGTGTCGGGGCAACGGTTGGTTTGAAGCCCGTACTGCCCTCTTCGCGGGCACGCTCGTTCCCACAGGTATTGCGCAGGCCTGTGGGGGCGGGCGTGCTTGCGAAGAGGCCAGGCCTGCCGGAGGGGATTACTCGGCATCCAGATGCATCGGCGTAATCACCCGCCCATCGCTTTCAGGCTGCCCCAGGCTGGTGTCGATGAAGTACACCCGGTCATCTTCAAGCTTGCCCTTGTCCACGAGGTAGTCCTTGATGCTGCTGGCCCGCTCCTGGCCCAATGTACGCAGCAAGGCGGTACTCTCAGCCCAAGACTTGATCACCGCGGCGCGCAGCTTGGCGGTACGCTCGTCACGGCTCAGTTGCTCCCATTCTGCTGGCGGCTGCTGTTTCAGGCGGGTGCGGTAAATGCCTTCGAGCATCGCGGGCTTGTCGCTGTCGTCCACCACCAGCATCGAGGCATTGGCCGGCACCTTGTCACCCCGTCGCTGCAGGATCTTGTACCAGGTGGCCTGGTACTCACGCTCAAGGCGCTGTTGGGCAATCAGCGGGCCATCGCTGGCCTGGGCGCTGGTGCCTTCGATTTCCAGGCGCAGTTCCGGGCGCTCTTTCAGCGCGGATGCCAGCTTGTCCAGGGACGACTGGGCCTCGCTGCTGAGTTCGCTGGAGCCGGGGGCGAACGCCACGTTGCCAAGGTCTTCCGAGCTGCCGCCGCTGATCAGCCCGCCAATGAATTTGAATGGCGCCTGCGCCGCGCGCAGCACCAGGTTGCGCAGGGTTTGCCAAACAATCGGCATCACGCTGAATTGCGGGTTGTTGAGGTCGCCAGACACCGGCAGCTCGATCGAGATCTTGCCCTCGGTATCCTTCAGCAATGCCACCGCCAGGCGGATCGGCAGGTCGACCGCATCCGGGCTGTCGACTTTCTCGCCCAGCTGCAGTTGCTCCACTACTACCTTGTTCTCGGCCTTGAGCTGGCCGTTGGTGATCAAGTAGTGCAGGTCCAGGTTCAGCCGCCCTTTGCGGATGCGGAAACCGGCGAACTTGCCGGAGTAGGGCGTCAGCGTGGTCAGTTCGACACGCTTGAAGCTGGTGGCAATGTCCAGGCTGGCCAGTGGGTTGAACGGGTTGAGTGCGCCCTTGATGGTGACCGGTGCGTAGCGGTCTACCTTGCCTTTGACGTCGACCTTGGCCGGCTGTGGCTTGCGGTTGTCGATGGTGCCGATCTGGCCGTTGAGTTGCTGGATGGCCGTGGCGAAGTTGGGGGTAAGCGACAGGTCGGCAAAGTTGGCCGAGCCGTCGTTGATGTCGATCTGTCCGATATGGATGCCAAGCGGCTTGTTGTTGCTGGCCGTGGTCGGCTTGGGCTGGCTGCTCGCCGGGGCGTCGGCCGGTTGCGGGATCAGCAGGTCATTGACATTGGTGGTGCGGTCTTCGTTGATGATGAAGCGTGCATAGGGCTGCAGCAGGGTCACCTTGTCGATCGACAGAGCATCGCCGTGCACGTAGGACAAGCCGTCGACGTTCACCTGCTGCCATTTGACGAAGTCTCGGCTCTTGATGGTGTCGAGGGTGTGCAACTGGCTGACCTGCGCCTTGCCGGTCACATTGAAGGCCAGCGGCGCGGTGTTCTTCAGGTCGACCTTGAGGTCGCTGGAGAGCATGCCGCTGCGCAGCTCCAGCAGGATGAACGGGCTGATGTAGGCCTGGGCCACACGCAGGTCGATGTCGCGGGTGCTCACATCCAGCTTTGCCCATATCGGTGCCAGGTTGACCTGGCCTGCGGCCTGCAGCTTGCCTTGCTTGCCCACACCGGTATCGAGTTTGAGGGTGAAGGGCGACTGGTTGAGGCTGTCGAAACCTTGCAGGTCGGCGTTGAGAGGGCCAATGTCCAAGGCTACCGGTTCCTTCTGGCTGCGATCTGCCAGATGCACCAGGTAGTTGCGCAACTGCACGTCCTTGAGCAGCACTTGCCAAGGCTTGCTTGGCTCTTTGGCAGCTTTCTCTTCAGGCGTAGGTTCCGCGGCAGCCGGCTCGGCCTTTTCCTTCGGCGTGGCCTTGGCGGGTTGGCTGGCGAACAGCTTCTGCCAGTCGAGCTGGCCATCTTTTTCCAGCGCCGCCCAGGTTTCGAGCTTTTCGCTGCGGACCTTGCCCACGGTGACCTGCTGCTTGACCAGATCGATGGAGGTTTCGCTAACCTCCAGGCTGGCCAGACGTGCCAACGGTCGGCCATCCGGCGCCTTGATGGCGAATGGCGCGATGCGCACGGAGAGGTTATCCAGCAGCAGCTCGGTCTGTTTGGCGAGGTTGAGCTTGTAATGCGTATCGAGGCTTACCACGCCGTCTTCCAGCACCAGTGGCACGGCATCGCGCACGTAGGGCCAGAACAGCTTCATCTTGCCGTCAGTGACCTTCAGTGTGCCTTCGGAGGCGATCGGCGACAGGCTCAGGGTGCCCTTCCAGTCGATGCGTCCGCCGTGCGGGCCGCTGGCCACCAAGGTCATGTCGGCATTGTCGTTGGGCAGGGTGCTGAGGTTTTTCAGCTCCAGATTCATGTTGTCGTAGAGGAATTCGATCGGCTCGCTGGGGCGCAGGTCTTCGAAGTGCAGGTAGCCGTCGACGAGTTTGATGCTGCCAATACGCAGCGGGAACGGGTCGCTGGGCGGCTCTTCGGGTTTGGCTTCGCTGGCCGGTAGTTTGAACAACCCGGTCAGGTTGAGGGTACCGTCCTTGGCGAACAGCACTTCGTTGCGCGGCTTGTCGAGTTCCACCGCTTCCAGATGCAGGGCTTTGGTCCACAGGCTGTCGAGCGAGGCGTTAGCGTAAAGACGCTCGAAGCCGACCTGCTCCTTGCCCGGCTCGCCGATCTGCAGGCCCCACAGCGTCAGCTCAAGGCTGAAGGGGTTGAGTTCGATCCGTTCGAGGTGAGCCGGCACGGTGGCGTATTGGGCCAACTGCTGGTTGGCAATGCGCAGTGCGACACCAGGAAGAATGAGAAAGCCAAGCAGGCTATACAGGGCTACCAAGGCCACGATTGCGCCAGCGGCGCGAGTCAATCCTTTGTACATGTGTCGCTTCGTCAGTCTAAGCAGGAGTGCTTGGAGTATGGCACGTTAAATCAGTTCCGCAGGGGCCACCCTTTGCGCTCAATCAATGCCCATGCGCCGTTTGGCCCGGTGTGCCGAGCCGTCGCGCATTGCCCAGCGCAGTACCGGCGCGGTGCGTCGCAGGCCCAGGCGAATCAGGCGCTGTTGCAGAGGCCCGTGCTGCAGGCCGAGCAGGGCCTGGGCCCAGCCGGGCAGCAAGTCGATACCCGCGTGCAGCATCAGTTTGCCAACCGGCTGTGCCAGGCGGCTGGGGGCAGGGGCGTCGAGCAGGATTCGTATCACCTCATGGCTGCGCGCATCACAATGCAGCTGCGGGCGTATGTGTTGCAGATAGTCTTCAACTTGCTGACACGAGCGCGGCACGTCACGGGCGCCAAGGCGCTCGGCGATCAGGGCGATTTCGTTGTAATAGGCATCCTGCTCGGCGCGTGGCAGGCGTGGGTTGCGGTAACGCAGGTGGGCAGCGAGGAAACGGCTGACCTCCGCTACATGCACCCAGGTCAACAGATCCGGGTCGCTGGCCGCATAGGGGCGGCCATCTGGTGCCGTGCCGGTGACCTGCAGGTGAATGGTGCGCACTTTGTCGATCAGCCACTCGGCATCGCCCGTGGCGCCGAAGGTGGTGCCGGAAATGAACTGGCTGGTGCGGCGCAAGCGGCCGAGCAGGTCTTCACGAAAGTTGGAGTGGTCCCACACACCGGCCAGGGCCAGGGGATGCAACAACTGCAGCATCAGCGCGCTGATGCCACCGACCAGCATGCTCGGGAAGTCGCCATGGACGCGCCAGCTGATGCTGTGCGGGCCGAACAGGCCGGGGTCGCCCTTGGGCGATTCCAGGTCGAGCTGGCCGAGGGCCAGCCCGGTGAGGCTCATGACCTGGGTTTCGATGCGGCGACGAAGGGCTTCCATGGCGACCTGCTGTGCAGGGCGGCCATGATTGCTGGCCGCCGGTTACTGGTTGAGGCGTTTGTCGATCAGGCCCTGTACCACGCTTGGGTCGGCCAGGGTCGAGGTATCGCCCAGGTTTTCCAGCTCATTGCAGGCGATTTTGCGCAGTATACGCCGCATGATCTTGCCTGAGCGCGTCTTGGGTAGCGCTGGCGCCCACTGAATCAGCTCAGGCTTGGCGAAGCTGCCGATTTCCTTGCTGACCAGGGCCAGCAGCTCGGCCTTGAGCGTGTCATCTGGTGTCACGCCATTCATGGTCGTGACGAAGGCGTAGACGCCTTGGCCCTTGAGGTCGTGGGGGTAGCCGACCACCGCGGCTTCGGCCACGCTGTCATGCAGCACCAGTGCGCTTTCCACTTCAGCGGTGCCGATGCGGTGCCCGGACACGTTGATCACATCGTCGATGCGCCCGGTGATCCAGTAGTCGCCATCGGCATCGCGACGGGCACCGTCGCCAGTGAAGTAGTAGCCGGGCAAGGGCTTGAAGTAGGTGTCGACCATCCGTTGGTGGTCGCCGTAGACGCTGCGGATCTGCCCGGGCCAGCTGGCTTTGATCGCCAGCACGCCGGCGCCGGGGCCTTCGATCAGTTTGCCTTTTTCGTCCAGCAGCACCGGTTGCACGCCGAACATCGGCTGGGTGGCGCAGCCGGGTTTGAGTGACTGTGTGCCGGGCAGTGGGGTGAGCATGATGCCGCCGGTTTCGGTCTGCCACCAGGTATCCACAATCGGGCAGCGCTTTTGCCCGACCTCCTCGAAGTACCATTCCCAGGCTTCCGGGTTGATCGGCTCGCCGACGCTGCCCAGCAGACGCAGGCTTTTGCGTGAGGTGCTCTGCAGTGGCGCGGAGCCCTCACGCATCAGTGCGCGCAGGGCGGTCGGGGCGGTGTAGAAGATGTTCACCTGGTGCTTGTCCACCACCTGCCAGAAGCGCGAGGTGTCGGGGTAGTTGGGCACGCCTTCGAACATCAGCGAGATTGCACCATTGGCCAGCGGGCCATAGACGATGTAGCTGTGGCCGGTCACCCAGCCGACATCGGCGGTGCACCAGAACACCTCGCCGTCACGATAATCGAACACCACCTTGAAGGTCATCGTTGCCTGCAGCAGGTAGCCGCCGGTGGTATGCAGCACTCCTTTGGGTTTGCCGGTGCTGCCGGAGGTGTAGAGGATGAACAACGGGTCTTCGGCCTCCATCGGTTCTGGGGGGCAGTCGTCGCCGGCATCCTTCGTCGCTTCGTGATACCAGAGGTCGCGGCCCTCGGTCCAGGCAACATCGCCGCCAGTGCGGCGCACCACCAACACGCTACTGACCGCTGGGCAGCTGGCCAGGGCCTTGTCGACGTTCTGTTTCAGCGGGATGCGTTTGCCGCCACGCACGCCTTCATCGGCGGTGATCACGGTGCGGCAGTCGGCATCGAGAATGCGGTCTCGCAAGGCATCGGGGGAGAAACCGCCGAACACCACCGAGTGGATGGCGCCGATGCGGGTGCAGGCGAGCATGGCGAAGGCGGCCTCGGGAATCATTGGCATGTAGATGCACACCCGGTCGCCTTTCTTCACACCGCGCGCTTTCATTGCATTGGCCAGGCGGCAGACCTGACGGTGCAGTTCGCGGTAGGTGATGGCCTTGGAGTCCTTGGGATCGTCGCCTTCCCACTGCAGGGCCGTTTGCTCGCCTCGCTGGGCCAGGTGACGGTCGATGCAGTTGTAGCTGACGTTGAGTTGCGCGCCGTCGAACCAGCGGGCCTTGCCGGTAAGCAGGTCGCATTGCTGCACGCTTGACCACGGTTTGATCCAGTCCAGGCGTTTGGCCTGTTCGGCCCAGAAGGTGTCTGGGTCTTCGACCGACTGGCGGTAGAGGCGGCGGTAGTCTTCGGGGGTGAGGGCGGCGGACTGGCTGACGGCCAGGGCCTGGGGGTATTTGCGGATATCGAACATGGCGGGTGGTCCTGCTCTTGTAAGGGGCGATGGACTGCAACGGCTATTCGATAGGACAGTGTAGCTGGGAGCGGTGTTCAACCTGGGCCGGCCTCTTCGCGGGTAAACCCGCTCCTACGAGGTAACGCGTTGCCTGGTAGGCGGGTTTACCCGCGAAGAGGCCGGCACAAGCTTCGGATCAACCGCGGTGACGGCCGCGGAAGTAGTTGATCAGGCCTTGGGTGGAACCGTCTTCGGCGCTGTCTTCCAGGCTGCCGACCAAGCGCTGGTAAACGCCCTTGCCCAGTTCCTTACCCAGCTCGACGCCCCACTGATCGAAGGCGTTGATACCCCAGATAACGCTCTGTACGAACACCTTGTGCTCGTACATCGCCACCAACGCGCCCAGGCGCCGCGGGCTGATGCGCTCGACCACCAACGTGTTGCTCGGGCGGTTACCCGGGATCACCTTGTGCGGGGCCAGCTTTTCGATGTCTGCTTCGTTGAGGCCTTTAGCGCGCAATTCGGCTTCGGCTTCCTCGCGGGTTTTGCCCAGCATCAGCGCCTGGCTCTGCGACAGGCAGTTGGCGTACAGCCACTGGTGGTGGTCGGCCACCGGGTTGAAGCTCACCACCGGCACGATGAAATCGGCCGGAATCAACTGGGTGCCCTGGTGCAGCAACTGGTGGTAGGCATGCTGGCCGTTGCAGCCCACGCCGCCCCAGATCACCGGCCCGGTGTCGGTCTTCACCGGGGTACCGTCTTGCAGCACGCTCTTGCCGTTGGATTCCATGTCCAGCTGCTGCAGGTGCTTGGTGATGTTGCGCAGGTAGTGGTCGTACGGCAGGATCGCGTGGCTGTTCGCGTCCCAGAAGTTGCCATACCACACGCCCAGCAGGGCCAGTAGCACCGGCATGTTCTTGTCGAACGGTGCGGTCTGGAAGTGCTGGTCCATGGTGTAGGCACCGGACAGCAGTTCCTTGAAGTTGGCAGTGCCGATGGCCAGGGCGATCGGCAGGCCGATGGCCGACCACAGCGAGTAGCGCCCACCTACCCAGTCCCACATCGGGAAGATGTTTTCTTCGCGGATACCGAACGCTACAGCAGCGGCCTTGTTGCTGGATACGGCAATGAAATGGCGGTACAGCTCGGCTTCCGAGCCGCCTTGGGCCAGGTACCAGGTCCGCGCGGCCATGGCGTTTTTCAGTGTCTCGAGGGTGTTGAACGACTTCGACGAGACGATGAACAGGGTGGTTTCGGCGCGCAGGTTGGCCGACAGCTCGTGGAACTCGCTGCCGTCGATATTGGCCAGGTAGTGGCAGCGCACGCCGCGCTGGGCGTAGGGTAGCAGCGCTTCGGAAACCAGCTCGGGGCCGAGGAACGAACCGCCAATGCCAATGTTGACCACGTCGGTGATCGGCTTTTCGCTGTAGCCGCGCCACAGGCCATCGTGAATGCGACCAACCAGTTCGGTAATCTGGTTGAGCACCTTGTGCACTTCCGGCATGACGTTCACGCCGTTGACACTGAGTTTGTCACCTACAGGCCGGCGCAAGGCGGTGTGCAGCACCGGGCGGCCTTCGGAGGCATTGATGATCTCACCACCGAACATCGACTTGATGGCGTCCTGCAGGCCCACTTCATTGGCCAGGTTGACCAGCAGATCGCGGCTTTGCTCGGTGATCAGGTTTTTCGAGTAGTCGAGGAACAGGCCGCAAGCGCTGAGGGAAAACTGGTCGAAGCGCTTGGCATCGGCGGCGAAGGCTTCGCGCATGCTGAAGCTTTGCATGGCGTCGCGGTGTTTCTGAAGCGCCTGCCAGGCGGGCAGGGCCGTCACATCGTGGGGTGTACGGTAATACGCCATTGCGCGGGGTTCCCTTGGTGCGTGGTGAGGGCTTGGACACGGCAGTCGATGCCGGGTTCAGGCTGGCACCATTATAGGCAAAGGCCACGTGCTGGGAATGGGTATGGCAGGGGGATTTTGGTGGGGCATTGCAAGCAAGCCCGCCCCTACAGATAAACGCGCAGGAGCGGGCTTGCCCGCGAATGGGCTGCAAGGCAGCCCAAGACCGTTATGCGGTCTTCTCTTCCAAATGCAGGTAGAGATTGTCGATCAACCGTGTGTTACCCAGGTAAGCCGCCGCAATCACCACCAGGTCTCGATCATCGATCACTGCCGGGCGCAAACTTACGGCATGGCGTACTTCCAGGTAATCCGGACGGAAACCCGCTGCGCTCAGTTGCGCCTGGCCTTCAGCGACCAGCGCGGCAAAATCCCGCTGGCCACGGCCGATGCCCGCTGCAATGTGCTGCAGTGTGCGGTACAGCGCTGGCGCAGCAGTACGCTGCTCTGGCGTGAGGTAGCCATTGCGCGACGACAGCGCCAAGCCATCTTCGGCACGCACGGTGGGTTCGCCGATGATCTGGATCGGCATGTTCAGGTCGCGCACCATGGCGCGGATCACCGCCAACTGCTGATAGTCCTTCTCGCCGAACACGGCAAGGTCTGGCTGGACCATGTTGAACAGCTTGTTCACCACGGTGGCCACACCCTCGAAATGCCCAGGCCGGCTGGCGCCGCACAGGCCTTCGGAAAGCTGGGGCACGCTGACGCGGGTTTGCACGCTCATGCCGTCGGGGTACATCTCTTCCACCGTGGGCGCGAACAGCAGGTTGCAGCCGGCCTGCACCAGGCGCTCCTGGTCGGCTGCCAGGGTGCGTGGGTATTTGTCGAGGTCTTCGTTGGCGCCGAACTGCAGCGGGTTGACGAAGATACTGGCGACCACGAAATCGGCGCGCTGGGCAGCCTTGGCCACCAAGGCCGCATGGCCGCTGTGCAGGTTGCCCATGGTCGGCACGAAACCGATGCGTTTGCCCTCACCGCGCGCGCGGGCCACTGCCGCGCGCAGTTCGCGGACGGTCTTGACTGTATTCATGCACTGAACCCGTGTTCGCTGCCTGGGAAACTGACTTGCTTGACCGCCTCGACGTAAGCGACGAGGGCGCTATGGATATCCGGCTGGCCCTGCATGAAGTTCTTCACGAACTTCGGTACCCGGCCGCTCAGCGACAGGCCGAGCATGTCGTGCAGTACCAGTACCTGGCCATCGGTGGCGCTGCCGGCGCCAATGCCGATTACCGGGATGCCAACGGCATTGGTGATTTCCGCCGCCAGTTCGCTGGGTACGCACTCGAGCAGCAGCATGGCCGCACCGGCCTGTTCCAGGGCAATGGCGTCGGCGCGCATCTGCCGGGCCTGGGCCTCCTGGCGGCCCTGCACTTTGTAGCCGCCCAACACGTTGACGGTTTGCGGGGTCAGGCCCATGTGCGCGCACACCGGCACACCACGTTCGGCCAGCAAGCGGATGGTTTCGGCCAGCCAGGCTGCGCCTTCGATCTTGACCATGTGGGCGCCGGCCTGCATCAGTGTGGCGCTGTTGGCAAAGGCCTGCTCGGGGGTGGCGTGGGCCATGAACGGCAGGTCGGTGAGGATCAGCGCGCCGTCGTTGCCGCGTTTGACGCTGGCGGTGTGGTAGGCCATCTCCGCTGTGGTGACCGGCAAGGTGCTGTCGTGGCCCTGCAGGACCATCCCCAGCGAGTCGCCCACCAGCAACACTTCAACGCCGGCCTGGCTGGCGGCCTTGGCGAAGGTCGCGTCGTAGCAGGTCAGCATGGTGATTTTTTCACCCTTGGCCTTGAGGCCGTTAAGGGTGGTAAGGGTTACTTCAGGCATGTAGGAAATTCCTCGTTCAGGCGCTGTAAAAAACGACTGCATTCAACGCGTGTAGTCATCTTCCGGAGCGGCACATCATCGCGCGTGATGTTCGGGCACAGGTCCGTCCGGGCCTAAATACGGGTATGCGGCACTTTGGTGCCACACGGGACGCCTATAGTCGTGAGCGAGGTGTGGGAAGTCAATCACCCTGTTACCGCATTGTTACGATCAGGGTGTTACTGGCGTTACCGAGGTGGCGATGCAGGCTGGAACGCCCGGTCTACAGGCGTTCCAGGCCGACGAACGGGCATTCGTCGAGCAGTTGCGCGAGGGCGCGGCCATCGGCCAGGCGGAAATCCCCCGGTACCAGTTCGGCCAACGGATACAGCACGAACGGGCGGGCATGCATGTGGTAATGCGGCACTTTCAGGCGTGGCTGGTCGAGTACCTGGTCACCGAACAGCAGGATGTCCAGGTCCAGCGTGCGTGGGCCCCAGCGCTCTTTGCGCACGCGGCCCTGGTCGTTTTCGATGGCCTGCAGCGCATCGAGCAATGCCAGTGGTGCCAGGGCGGTATCCAGGGCGGCGACAGCATTGGTGTAGCGCGGTTGGCCGGGCAGCAGCGAATCGCTGGTGTACAGGGCCGAGGCGGCTACCAGGCGCGTGGCTTCGACCTGGTCCAGCGCCTGAAAGGCGCTACGCAGCTGCTCGGCAGGTGCGTCCAGGTTGCTGCCCAGACCTACGTAGGCGCGAATGGTCACTCGAACGCCTCGTCGCCACTGCGCTTGCGTTTGCTGCTGCTGCGCTTGCGCTTGCGCGGGCCGGCGCTTTCATCACGGCTGCCAAGCTCGCGGATCATCTCGCGGCGCTCGCTGTCGTTTGCGTCCTGGTAATCGGTCCACCACTGGCCCAGGTCGTCGGTTTCTTCCCCGGCGCTTTCACGCAGCAGCAGGAAGTCGTAACCGGCGCGGAAACGCGGGTTGTCCAGCAGCATGTCGGCGCGCTTGCCGCTGCGGCGCGGCAGGCGCTCCTGCATGTCCCAGATCTCGCGGATCGGCAGGGTAAAACGCTTGGGGATGGCAATGCGCGCGCACTGCTCGGCGATCAGGTCGTGGGCCGCACCGTTCATGGCCGGGATCGGCGGCACGCCCTGGTTCTGCAGGTGCAGCACACGGGCCGGCAGGGCTGGCCAGAGCAAAGCAGCAAACAGGAAGGCTGGCGTCACCGGCTTGCCCTGCTTCACGCGCAGGTCGGTGTTGTTCAATGCCTGGCTGATCAGCGTGTGGGTGTAGGTCGGCCGCTCGTCCAGCGCGTGGGCACTGGCCGGGAACAGCGGTTCGAACAACTCCAGGTCAACCAGCATTTCGAAGGCGATGGCACCTTGGCCGCTGAGGAACAGCTTGAGGCATTCCTCGAACAGGCGCGCGGGTGGAATCTCGCGCAGCATCGGGGCCAGGCCGCGAATCGGCAGGTAAGTGTGCTTTTCGATGCCAAAGTCGAGCTTGGCGGCAAAGCGCACCGCGCGCAGCATGCGCACCGGGTCTTCCTGGTAGCGGTGGGTCGGGTCTCCGATCAGCCGCAGCAGGCGATTGCGCACGTCGTGCACACCGTTGGCGTAATCGAGAATGCGCTCGCTGACCGGATCGTAGTACAGGGCGTTGATGGTGAAGTCGCGGCGTTGCGCGTCCTCTTCCAGGGTGCCGTACACGTTGTCTCGCAGAATGCGGCCACTGGCGTTATGCGACGAACGGTGGGCATCGCCCTGGTCGTCCTCGGAGTGGTGGGCGCGGAAGGTGGCGACTTCAATGATCTCACGGCCGAAATGCACATGGACCAATTTGAAGCGACGACCAATGATGCGGGCGTTGCGGAACTCGGCACGGACCTGTTCGGGGGTGGCGCTGGTGGCGACGTCGAAGTCCTTGGGCGTGATGCCCAGCATCAGGTCGCGGACACAGCCACCGACCAGGTAAGCCTGGTAGCCGGCGCTTTGCAGCCGCTCCACGATGTTTACCGCATGACGGCTGAACTGGTGGCGCTGCAGCGAGTGCTGGCTCTTGTTGATCACCTCGGGCGTGGTGCGCCTGTGGTGCGGGCCCGGTACGGGCGGGCGGAAAGACTGGAACAGCTTCTTCAGCATGGGATGCACTGTGTGAAGGAATGTTCGGCCAAGAATAGGAGAATGGCCGCATGATGGGCGGGGATTCTAGCATTTACTCGGGGAATGGTGTAGGCGGGTAGCAGGATGCCTGCCAGAAGGGTAGAAACGACAAGGGGAGCCTAAGCTCCCCAAGAAGTCGTTGCGTGCTCTTATTGTTTTTTTGCTGGGCTTCTTGTTTTTGTTGAGTGCCCTGCCCACAAATCTCGAAACTTGTGGACGACCCCCAAACCGGGGGTAAAGAGCAAACGGATTGCTTTGGCCGCTGATGACACGTTGATCTGTCGATCCAACCAGTTCAGGCGCTGCTTTTAGTGCAGTTTTTGTTGTTCTCTGCCTGGTTGTGGGGCAAGCCCCAAACACGCATCCTCTCCAAAAGAATCAGTTAGCTGCGCCTCCGCCATCTTGTTTTTATTGTGCGTGAGCCGTTTCGTCTTGTTCTTATTCTGAGTTGCAGTGGTTGTTATTGTTCTTGTACCAAACATATAGCAGGTGCCGTGCCAACTTTTCAAAACTCAATAAAATCAAGGGGTTGAGCGGGTTCTGCAGTTTTTGGCAGGTCGAAAATGTCGCAATTTCGTTACCGTACGCCTCGGGGACTGTTACGGCGGAAAGCTTGGGTAACAGATTTTTACGGGAGGTGAGGTGTTACCTGGGGTGTTCGCCGTGACACGTTCAGCGCCGGTGAGACCGAGCGCCGCCCGCGCGGCGCTTCGCGGCTAAAGCCGCTCCTACATTTGTTCGGGCCAATTTTTTCTGTGGGATTTGCGCGCGAGCGCCTTGGCGCATGGCTCGAGATTGCGTCGTACAACAAGGCGGTCGCGCGCGTGTGGCGCAGGAGGGACTGGCCCGAAACAAATGTAGGAGCGGCTTTAGCCGCGAAGCGCCGCGCGGGCGGCGCTCGATCTCACCGACGCCGCTTAGGCTGCGGCGTGCGGTGCGCAGGTGGGTTATTCGCTGGTAGCGTTGCTCTTGCGCCGTGGGATGCCCAGGCGCTGGCGGCGTTCCCACAGGCACTTGCGGCTGACGCCGAGCTTGCGTGCCAATTCGGTCTCGGTCATGTGGTCCTGGTGTTCAAGCACGAAGTGCTGGAAGTAGTCTTCCAGCGACAGGTCTTCGGTCGGCTCGTGGCTGGCATTGCCCGCGTTGGCCACCACCAGGGCATTGTCGAGGATGTCGTCCTCTTCCAGGTCGCTCAGCTCGATGTCGATGCCCAGCAGCTCGGCGGAAATTTCTGCGCTCTCGCTGAGGATCACCGCGCGCTCCACGGCGTTTTCCAGTTCACGCACGTTACCGGGCCAGCTGTAGTGACGAATGGCTTGCTCGGCCTCGGCCGAGAAGTGCAGGTCGTCGCGGCCGATGCGAGCGCTCTGGCGGGCGAGGAAGACGTTGGCGATCTCGTTGACGTCGCTGCCACGCTCGCGCAGAGCCGGCAGCTTCAGGGCGATGACGTGCAGTCGGTAATACAAGTCTTCACGGAACTGGCCGGCCTTGGCCAGGTTTTTCAGGTCGCGGTGGGTCGCGGCGATCAGGCGCACATCGACCTTTTGCGACTGCACCGAACCTACCCGGCGTATCTCGCCTTCCTGCAGCACACGCAGCAGGCGAGCCTGGGCTTCGAGCGGCAGTTCGCCAATTTCATCGAGGAACAGCGTCCCGCCATCGGCGGCCTCCACCAAGCCGGCGCGCCCGGCGCTGGCGCCGGTGAACGCGCCTTTTTCGTGGCCGAACAGTTCGGATTCGATCAGCGTTTCGGGGATGGCCGCGCAGTTCACCGAGATCATCGGTGCCTTGGCCCGGCGAGACAGGTTGTGCAGGGCGCGGGCCACCAGCTCTTTACCGGTGCCCGACTCGCCCTGGATCAGCACATTGGAGTCGGTAGGCGCGACCTTGCGGATCTTGCTGTACATGTCCTGCATGGGCTGGCACGAGCCGATGATGCCGATCTCGCCATTGGCCGTTGCCGCGCTGCCTTTGTCGGGCGCTGTAGCCTTGCCATTGCTGGCGCGTGGCTCGGCAGGCGGTGCAGCAGCGGGGGCGTTCTGCCGGTCACGCAGAATACGCGCTACTGCCTGCAGCATCTCGTCGTGGTCGAAGGGCTTGGCGATGTAGTCCACCGCGCCCATTTTCATCGAGTCCACCGCTGAGCGCAGGCTGGCGTAACTGGTCATGATCAGCACCGGGGTGCCCTGGCCGAGCTTGATCAGCTCGGTGCCGGGCGCGCCTGGCAGGCGCAGGTCGCTGACAATGAGGTCGAAAGTGGCAATGCTGAAGCGTTCCTGGGCTTCCTGCACCGAGCCGGCCTCGCTGACCTGGTACTGGTTCCGCTCAAGCAGGCGACGCAGGGCCGAGCGGATGATGGTTTCGTCTTCGACGATCAGAATGTGCGGCATTGATTCAATTCTCTCGACGGTCTCGAATTTCAGGGGACGTCGCTACGACATGCCGGGGCAGGGTCACGCGGATCCGGGTGCCACGTTGCCGTTCGATATCGGCCGGGCTGTCGATGGTGATTTGCCCATAATGCTCTTCCACGATGGAATAGACCAGAGCGAGCCCCAGTCCGGTTCCTTCGCCCGGGTCCTTGGTGGTGAAGAAGGGTTCGAACAGGCGGTCCATGATGTTCTTCGGAATCCCGCTGCCTTCGTCTTCGACGATCAGGTCGACGGTGTGCTCGTTAACCTCGCTGCGCACGCGCACGGCGCTGCCGGGCGGCGAGGCATCGCGGGCGTTGGAGAGCAGGTTGATCAGCACCTGGGCCAGGCGCTGCGGGTCACCTTCGGCCCAATGGTCCGGGTCGCAAAGGTTGAAGAACTGTACTTCGAAATTGCGCCGGTTCAACGCCAGCAGACCGATGGCATCTTGTGCCACTTCAGCCAGGCACACGGGCTCCTCGCTGTTCTGGTGGCTGCCGCCGGCATGGGCGAAGCTCATCAGCGACTGGACGATGCGCGATACGCGCTTGGTCTGGTCAAGGATCTGGCTGGACAACTCGATGATTTCGCCATCGTCTTCGCGTTCCTCGCGCAGGTTTTGCGCCAGGCAGGCGATGCCGGTGATCGGGTTGCCGATCTCGTGGGCCACGCCGGCGGCCAGGCGGCCGATGCTGGCCAGGCGCTCGGAGTGCACCAGCTTGTCTTCCAGTGCCTGGGTTTCGGTAAGGTCTTCCACCAGCAGTACCAGCCCGCTGTTACCGGGGGCCAGTGGCTCGTCGATGGCTGCCTTGTGCAGGTTCAGCCAGCGCGGCTGGCCGTCCAGCGCCAGGCGCTGCTTGTGCAGGTGCTCGTCGGGCACGTTGATGAAGCCTTGCAGCAGGCCGCGCCAAGGCTCGTCGATGGTGACCAGGCGCGAGCCGACCACATGCTTGGCGGCGATGCCGGTGAGCTCTTCCATGGCCTTGTTCCACATCAGGATTTCCTGGTCCTTGGCCAGCGAGCAGACGCCCATGGGCAACTCCTGCAGGGTCTGGCGATGGTAGCGGCGCAAGGCATCGAGCTCGGCGGCCAACCCGGTCAGGCGCGAGTGGTAGTCTTCCAGGCGGCTTTCGATGAAGTGGATGTCTTCGGTCACGTAGTTTTCGTTACCGGACTTGTACGGCAGGAAAGTCTCGACCATGTCCTGGGCCACGCTCGGCCCCATCAGGCCGGACAGGTTGGCTTCGATGCGGTCGCGCAGGCGGCGCAGGGCATAGGGGCGGCGTTCGTCGAACGGCAGGTAGAGGTCGCGCAGCGCTTGCTCGACTTCCTTTTGCGCGGCCTTGGCGCCCAGCGGCTTGGCCAGCTGGGTGGCGAATTCCTGCGGCGAGGCGGCGTGCAGCTCGCGGCGCTGTGGGCGGCGCACGTTATCCACGGCACAGGCTTCTGCCGCGCTGACTTCTTCGTTGCTGGCGTTGGTGAACAATGAGATCAGGGTGAACAGCAGCACGTTGGCCGCCAGCGAGGCGATGGCTGCCATGTGCCAGCTGGTATCGTCCAGCACATAGATCATGTCCAGCAGCGGGATGTAGAAGCCCTGCAAGTTGCCGAGAAGCGGCAGCAGCATGGTCACCATCCACACCAGGGTGCCGGCAAGCAGCCCGGCGATGAAACCGCGGCGGTTGGCGGTTGGCCAGTAGAGTACCGACAGCACTCCGGGCAGGAACTGCAAGGTGGCGACGAAGGCGACGATGCCCAGGTTGGCCAGGCTCTGGTGGTAGTTCTGGCTCAGGTAGAACATGAAGCCGGCGGTGATGATGGCGACGATCAGTGCACGGCGGGTCCACTTCAGCCAACGGTAGATGTTGCCCTCGGCCGGCGGCTGGTAAAGCGGCAGCACCAGGTGGTTCAGGGCCATGCCCGACAGCGCCAGGGTGGTGACGATGATCAGGCCGCTGGCTGCCGACAGGCCGCCAATGTAGGCCAGCAGTGCCAATGCCTGGTTGTTGGCGGCGATGCCCAGGCCCAAGGTGAAGTACTCGGGGTTGGTGCTGGCGCCCAGGCGCAGGCCAGCCCACAGCACCAGCGGCACGGCAAGACTCATCAGCAGCAGGAACAGCGGCAGGCCCCAGCTGGCGCTGACCAGCGAGCGCGGGTTGAGGTTTTCGGTAAAGGCCATGTGGTACATGTGCGGCATGACGATGGCCGAGGCGAAGAACACCAGCAGCAGGGTGCGCCATGGGCCTTCCTGCAGTGGGGTGTGCAGGGCGGCGAGGGCGGTCTGGTTCTGCAGCAGCCAGACTTCCAGCTCGTGCGGGCCGCCGAATACGCCATACAAGGCATACAGGCCGATACCGCCCAGGGCCAGCAGCTTGATCACCGACTCGAAGGCGATGGCGAATACCAACCCCTCATGTTTTTCGCGCGTGGCGATGTGCCGCGAGCCGAAGAAGATGGTGAACAGAATGATCAGCGTGCAAAAGGCAAAGGCCACCCGGGCCTTGACCGGTTCACCGGTAAGTATGCTGATCGAGTCGGCCACTGCCTGGATCTGCAGGGCCAGCAACGGCAGCACGCCAATCAGCATGATGATGGTGGTCAAGGCTCCGGCCCAGGTACTGCGGAAGCGGAAGGCCAGCAGGTCGGCCAGCGATGACAGCTGGTAGGTGCGGGTGATCTTGAGGATCGGGTAGAGCAGCACCGGCGCTAGCAGGAATGCGCCAGACACCCCCAGGTAACAGGCAAGGAAGCCGTAGCCGTACTGGTAGGCCAGGCCAACCGAGCCATAGAAGGCCCAGGCACTGGCGTAAACGCCCAGCGACAGGGTGTAGGTAAGTGGGTGGCGAATGATCGAACGCGGGATCAGCCCGCGCTCGCTGATCCAGGCCACGCCGAAAAGCACCATGAGGTACCCGGCGCTGATCAGGATCATCTGGGTCAGGCTAAAGCTCATCGGCATCTCGTTGGCTCTGCAGGATGAAGGTGACGACGATCAGGATCAGCCAGAGCAGGTAGGGGCGGTACCAGGCTCCGGTCGGTTCGATCCACCAGTCCATGATGGCCGGGGAGAACAGGTAGATCCCCACGACCAGAAGCAGGACCAAACGATAGATGTACATGCTGGCCTCGATGGTTGGGCGCTACGGGCTTGAACTTATTATTGGCGCAAATGGCAGGGGGGATGCTAGCGGGAATCCACAGCGTTCGCCAAGGGTTTGAATTTACTGGGCTTTTGTTTTTGAGAGGTGGAATGAATGTGCCGGCCTCTTCGCGGGTGAACCCGCTCCTACAGGTAAAGCGTTGCCTCTAGGTTTATTGAGGACCCTGTGGGAGCGGGCGCGCCCGCGAAGAGGCCGGTAAAGGTTCAGCGCAAATCAGCCTCCGGCACGGTGGTCCGCTGCGCGATCGCTTCCGGCCGCCACTGCGTGCGCGCGACTGCCAGCACCTCTGCTGGCGTCGCCAACAGCAGTTCCGGGTCTGTCTCCTGCCCCAGCGCCCGCAATGCCCGCAGCAGCAGGGGGGTAGCATGCTCCGCCTGCAGTGGCGGCGAACGGTAAGACTTGCCCAGCTTGTGCCCATCCGGCTGCACGATCAGCGGAATATGCAGGTAACGCGGCTGTGAGAAGCCCAGCAGTTCCTGCAGGTACAGCTGGCGCGGGGTGTTGTCGAGCAGGTCGGCACCACGCACGATGTCGGTAACACCCTGCCAGGCATCGTCCAGCACCACGGCCAGCTGATAGGCGTACAGCCCGTCACGACGCTGGATGACGAAGTCGCCCACCTCACGCCCCAGGTGTTGCTGGTACTCACCCTGCACTCGGTCGGTAAAGCGGTAGATCAGCTCCGGCACCCGCAAGCGGATGGCTGCCCCTTCACGGGCATGCCCGGCGTTGCGGCAAAAGCCTGGGTAGATGCCGTTGTAGCTTTCCAGCTGCTTGCGCGAGCAGGTGCATGCGTACGCCAGGCCCATGTTGAACAGGCGGTCTACCACGGCAGCATAGGCATCGTGGCGCTGGCTCTGGAATACCACCTCGCCATCCCAGTGCAGGCCGTAACGTTCCAGCGTCTGAAGGATGGCATCGCGGGCGCCGGGCATCTCCCGGGGCGGATCGGTGTCTTCCATGCGCAGCAGCCAGCGGCCGTTGACGGCGCGGGCATCGAGCCAGGAGGCGAGGGCGGCGACCAGCGAGCCGAAGTGCAGGAAGCCGCTGGGGGTGGGGGCGAAGCGCCCGATGTAGCTGGAGTCGGTCATGGTCAGGCTGGGCATATAAATGAAACGGGGCGCATGATGCGCCCCGTTCAGGTGGAAGAAAGATCAGCCTTTGCCGACCGTTTTTTCCTTTTTCTCGGCAATTTCCTTGCAGTCGAAGCACAGGTCGGCGGTAGGGCGGGCTTCCAGGCGGCGCAGGCCGATCTCGATGCCGCACGACTCGCACCAGCCGTACTCTTCGTCCTGAATCTTCTGCAGGGTTTTATCGATTTTCTTGATCAACTTGCGCTCGCGGTCGCGGTTGCGCAGTTCGAGGGCGAATTCCTCTTCCTGGGATGCGCGGTCTGCGGGATCTGCAAAGTTGGCTGCTTCTTCTTTCATATGGTCAACGGTCTTGTCGACGCCGACCATCAGCTCTTGCTTCCAGCCAGTGAGGATCTTGGTGAAGTGCTTGCGCATGGGCTCACCCATGTACTCCTCACCCTTGGTCTCCTGATAGGGTGCAACCCCATAAAGATTCTG
Source organism: Pseudomonas sp. 10(2024) (assembly GCF_045164175.1). Lineage (NCBI taxonomy): Bacteria > Pseudomonadati > Pseudomonadota > Gammaproteobacteria > Pseudomonadales > Pseudomonadaceae > Pseudomonas > Pseudomonas sp. 10(2024). The sequence continues at coordinate 5,009,132 of NZ_CP174006.1, read as the reverse complement.
GTTGGCTTTTTGCTTTTCTAGGGTGGACATGAATAGACCGCCTCTCACTCATCTGATCCAATGCGCAGGATGCTCCATCTCCGGCGACCGCCGGCCCTGCGACTGCGAGCCGCCGAACTTACCAGATAGATCGGGGGTGCGCTACCCCGCCCGATCCTGCTAGTTGACACCGGCCTGAGCGGTACGTTCGGTGGTGTGCAGAGGTAGAATCTCCAGTTTAGACCCATTTGAGAGAAGGTCATGGCCCAACCCTACAGTGCGCGCAGCCGCGCCATCGAACCTTTCCACGTCATGGCGCTGCTGGCCCGGGCCAACGAGCTGCAGGCGGCCGGGCACGACGTGATCCACCTGGAAATCGGCGAGCCGGACTTCACCACGGCCGCACCCATCGTCGCGGCTGGCCAGGCCGCGCTGGCCGCCGGGCACACTCGCTACACCGCCGCACGCGGTCTGCCGGCCCTGCGTGAGGCAATTGCCGGTTTTTATGGGCAGCGCTATGGCCTGAACATCGACCCGGAACGCATCCTTATTACCCCCGGTGGCTCCGGCGCGCTGCTGCTGGCCAGCAGCCTGCTGGTGGACCCGGGCAAGCACTGGCTGCTGGCCGATCCGGGTTACCCGTGCAATCGCCACTTCCTGCGCCTGGTCGAGGGCGGGGCCCAATTGGTACCGGTGGGCCCGGAAGTGAACTATCAGCTGACTGCCGACCTGGTTGAGCGCTACTGGGACAAGGACACCGTCGGAGCCCTGGTCGCTTCGCCGGCCAACCCGACCGGTACCGTGCTGGGGCGCGAGGCGTTGGCCTGCCTGGCCAGAACCACCCACGAGCGGCATGGCCATCTGGTGGTGGACGAGATCTACCACGGCCTCACCTATGGCATGGACGCGCCGAGCGTGCTGGAAGTCGACGACTCGGCATTCGTCCTGAATAGTTTTTCCAAGTATTTCGGCATGACCGGTTGGCGCCTTGGCTGGCTGGTGGCCCCGCCCGGTGCGGTCGCCGACCTGGAGAAACTGGCGCAGAACCTGTACATCAGTGCGCCGAGCATGGCCCAGCATGCCGCGCTGGCCTGTTTCCAGCCCGAGGCGCTGGCCATTTTCGAGGAGCGCCGCGCCGAATTCGCCCGCCGTCGCGACTACCTGCTGCCCGCCCTGCGTGAACTGGGCTTCCGCATTGCCGTCGAGCCGCAAGGTGCGTTCTACCTGTATGCCGATATCAGCGCTTTTGGCGGGGACGCGTTCGCATTCTGCCGGCACTTCCTGGAAACCCAGCACGTGGCGTTCACGCCGGGCCTGGACTTCGGTCGCCACCTGGCCGGGCACCATGTGCGCTTCGCTTACACCCAGAGCCTGCCGCGCCTGGAAGAAGCGGTGCAGCGTATTGCCCGTGGCCTGCAGAGCTGGCAAGGCTGATGCGTTTCTCTCCTTCACTCGAGCAGGGGCGCCTGTTGCGTCGCTACAAGCGCTTTCTGGCCGATATCGAACTGGCCAGCGGCGAGCAGATGACTATCCACTGCCCGAATACCGGCTCCATGCTCAACTGCATGCGTGAAGGTGGGCAGGTGTGGTTCAGCCGCTCCAACGACCCCAAGCGCAAGCTGCCAGGGACCTGGGAAATCAGCGAAACCCCCCAGGGGCGGTTGGCCTGCGTGAATACCGGGCGGGCCAATGCGTTGGTCGAAGAGGCCCTGCGCGCCGGTACAATCACTGAACTGGCCGGTTTCACTGCACTCAAGCGCGAAGTGGCCTATGGCGAGGAAGGCAGCCGTATCGACTTTCGCCTGGAATTCGAGGGTGCCCCGGCCTATGTCGAGGTCAAGAGTGTGACGCTGGGCTACCCCGACACTGCAGTTGCGGCCTTCCCTGATGCGGTGACTCAACGCGGTGCGAAACACCTGCGCGAGCTGGCAAAGCTGGCCCGGCAGGGCGTGCGGGCCGTGCAGCTGTATTGCGTGAACCTGACCGGTATCGACGCTGTGCGCCCGGCTGAAGAAATCGATACGGCCTACGCCCAGGCGCTGCGCGCTGCCGTAGCGGACGGGGTGGAGGTGCTGGCCTATGGCACTCGGCTGGACGCCGAGGGTATCGTCATCGATCGCCGCTTGCCGGTGCTGCTTACCCCTTGAACCAGATGCCCTGGCTGTCTTCGTGGCAGCCCAGGGGCTGCAGCTGCTCACCCTCACAGGGGCCTGCCACGCATTCGCCGCTTTCTATCAGGAACAGGGCTCCGTGATGGGCGCAGTGGATGAGGCTGGCGCTGTCATCCAGAAACGCGTCCTCTGCCCAGTTCAGCGGGATGTCCCGGTGCGGGCAGCGGTTGCGGTACAGGTACACCTGGCCTTGGCGACGCACGCCGAACAGTTCGAGGCCGTCTACGCTGAAGGCGCGGCTTTGGCCCTCGGCGAGGCCGAGGGATGTACAAAGGAAGTGCATGGCAAGGATGACCCGTGAAACACGTGATGGCTTGACGCTCCAATGCGAATAATTATCAAATTGATCGCATTCGCTGCGCCCGGCTGCCTATGGTGCGCAGTTCCGCCGCTCGCCACAAGGCGTGTAGCCCGTCTTCAGAAGGAACCCGATGATGCGCCGTCCAGCTGCTTTTCTCGCTCTGTGTGCAAGCCTTGTGCTCTCTACCCAAGCCTTGGCAGCCGAGCTGCCGCAACGCTGGGTCAGCGCGGGTGGCGCCTTGAGCGAGTGGATAACCGCATTGGGAGGTGAAGCGCGCCTGGTCGGTGTGGACACTACCAGTCAGCACCCGGCCTCGTTGAAAGCCTTGCCCAGTGTGGGGTATCAGCGGCAACTGTCGGCCGAAGGCATCCTCAGCCTGCGCCCGGATGTGCTGGTGGGCACCGAGGAAATGGGGCCGCCACCGGTACTGGCGCAAATCCGCAAGGCCGGCGTGCGGGTCGAGTTGTTCTCCAGCAAGGCCGAGCTGTCGGCAGTGGATGAAAACCTCAGGCACCTGGGGCAGTTGCTCGGTGCAGAGCAGCAAGCGTCCGCGCTTGCAGCGGACTACCGCCAGAGGCTCGATGCGTTGCATGCCAACGTCAAGCGGGCCCAGGCCGGGCAGCAGGCTCCTGGGGTGTTGCTGCTGGTCGGCCATGCCGGGGCCAAGCCGCTGATCGCCGGGCAAGGCACTGCCGGTGACTGGCTGCTGGGCCAGGCGGGTGGGCGTAACCTGGCCGCGCACCAAGGTTACAAGAACTTCTCCAACGAAGCGTTGGCGGCGCTTGACCCGGATGTGATCGTGTTTTCCGACCGGGCGCTGGCCGATGAGCAGGCCTTGCAGGCGCTGTTGAAAGAAAACCCTGCGCTGGCTGCCTCGCGGGCCGTGCGTGAGAAACGCCTGGTCTCACTGGACCCAACGCTGCTGGTCGGCGGGCTCGGGCCTCGGCTACCGGCGACCTTGCAGTCGCTGGCAGCCACCTTCTACCCGGCTGCTCAGGCCAGCTTCGCACAATGAAACAACGGGTCCAGTCACGTACGTTGTTCATTGGCCTGAGCCTGCTGTGCCTGTTGGCAATCTGGCTGTCACTGGCGCTGGGGCCAGTCAGCCTGCCGATGTTCGATACGCTGCGCGCTGGCCTGCGCCTGTTGGGGCTGCCCGTTTCCGAGGATGGCCTGCAGCAGGCCGAGATGATCCTTGGTCAGATCCGCCTGCCGCGCACCCTGTTGGGGTTGGCGGTGGGCGCGGTGCTGGCTCTGTCCGGGGTGGCCATGCAGGGGCTGTTCCGCAACCCGCTGGCCGACCCCGGGCTGGTAGGGGTTGCCGCTGGCGCCGCAGTGGGGGCAGCGGTTGCCATTGTCGGCGGCGCCTGGTTTGGCGGCATGCCGGATGCTTTCGCGCCTTATCTGCTGTCGTTCTGCGCTTTTGTCGGCGGGCTTGGGGTAACTGCGCTGGTCTACCGCCTGGGGCGCCGCGATGGCCAGACCAACGTCGCCACGATGCTATTGGCTGGCGTGGCCATGACCGCGCTAGGTGGCGCGGCCGTGGGGCTGTTCTCTTACCTGGCCGATGATGCCACCTTGCGCACGCTGACGTTCTGGAACCTTGGCAGCCTCAATGGCGCCAGCTATGAGCGGCTGTGGCCATTGTTGCTGGTGGCGACAGGGGTAGCGGTGTGGTTGCCGCGCCGGGCCAAGGCACTGAATGCCCTGTTGCTGGGGGAGTCGGAGGCGCGCCACCTGGGCGTTGACGTGGAGCGGCTCAAGCGTGAATTGGTGTTCTGCACGGCGCTGGGGGTGGGGGCGGCAGTGGCAGCAGCCGGGTTGATCGGCTTCATTGGCCTGGTAGTGCCGCACCTGGTTCGCCTGCTGGCCGGGCCCGATCACCGTGTGGTGCTGCCAGCCTCGCTGCTGGCCGGCGGTGTGCTGATGTTGTTCGCCGACCTGGCGGCGCGGCTGCTGCTGGCGCCTGCCGAGCTGCCGATTGGTATCGTCACGGCCTTCATCGGTGCGCCGTTCTTCCTGTTCCTGCTGATGCGAGGGCGCGGCTGATGTTGCAAGTTGAGGGCCTGTATCTGTGCAGGGGCAGCAATGAGGTGCTGCACGACATTCACCTGCAGTTGCCTCCGGGGCAGGTCGTGGGTGTGCTTGGCCCAAACGGTGCCGGCAAGAGCAGCCTGCTGAGTGTGCTGTGCGGTGAACTGGCGCCCGACCGCGGGCGGGTAACGCTGCAGGGCCGCCCCCTGGCCGATTGGGCCGGGCAGGAACGGGCAAGGCGCCTGGCAGTGTTGCCACAGGTGTCCAGTTTGGGTTTCTCGTTTCGGGTGGAGGAAGTGGTGGGCATGGGGCGCATGCCTCATGGCACCGGTCAGCGGCGCGATGCGGAAATTGTCGAAGCGGCGTTGCGGGCGGCAGATGCCTGGCACCTGGTGGCGCGCAGTTACCTGGCGCTTTCCGGTGGCGAGCGGCAACGGGTGCACCTGGCCCGCGTGCTGGCGCAGCTATGGCCGGGCGAGGAGGGCAGCACGTTGCTGCTCGACGAACCGACCTCGATGCTCGACCCGCTGCATCAGCACACCACCCTGGAAGCCGTACGCCGTTTCGCCGACTGCGGTGCTGCAGTGTTGGTGATCCTGCATGACCTGAACCTGGCGGCGCGTTACTGTGACCGTATCCTGTTGCTGGAGCAGGGGCGCTGCCATGCGTTTGCCACGCCCGAAGCGGCACTGACCCCAGCGGGCCTGAAGGCGGTGTACGGTATCGACGTACTGGTGCAGGCGCACCCCGAGCGTGGGCATCCGCTGATCATCACCCGTTGATTCTCGAACCGTGCACGGCCTTTGTGGAAGCGACCTTGTCTCGCGACAGGTCCGCCCCCGGGGCAGGCCATTCAAATTGTGGATGACATGGAGTAACTGCCGATGCGACACCCGCTGCTGTCCGGTTTCTCGCTGTGCCTGGTACTGGCGATAGGCGGCTGTCAGGCCAGCCTGCCGCCGTTGCCCGCCTGGCAGAGCAGTGAAGGTCGCACGCACGCCGAGCTGGGAACGATTGTCGACCTGGCCAGTGAGCAGGTCATAAGCCCTGAAACGCTGGTGGAGCGCCTGGCGGACGCACCCCGAGTACTTGTCGGCGAGAAGCACGACAACCCTGACCATCACGCGCTGCAACTGTGGCTGTTGCGCGCTCTGCAAGGCCAGCGTACGCAGGGCAGCCTGCTGCTGGAGATGCTGCAGCCCGAACAGCAATCACGGGTAGACAAGCTGGCGGGGCAGCCTTTGCCGGAAGACTTGCCCAAGGCGCTGGCCTGGCAGGAGGGCTGGGATTGGCAGTTGTACGGGCCGATTGTCACCGAAGCCTTGCAGCATCGGGTGACGTTGCTGGCAGCCAACCTTTCGCCTGCCGAGATGCGTCAGGCCTATCGACAGCCGGCTCCGGTGCAGGGCGAAAAGTCCAATGCACCTGCGGTAAAGGCTGCCTTGCTGGAGCAGGTGCGCGCCGGGCATTGCGGGATGCTGCCGGAAAGCCAGTTACCGGCGATGCTGGCCGTTCAGCAGCAGCGCGACCGGCGCATGGCCGAGCGCTTGCAGGCGGCACCGCAACCGGCACTGCTGTTTGCCGGGGCTTACCATGTGCGCAAGGACCTGGGCATACCCTTGCATCTGGCTGACCTGGGGGCATCGGGGGAGAGCAAGGTATTGCTGCTGGCTGAGGTGGGCGAGCGAATCGAGCCTGGCGAGGCTGATTATGTGTGGTACACGGCAGCGATGCCGGAGCAGGATTATTGTGCGCAGCTGCGGCGCTGATCCTGAAAAGGCACAGGCAAAAAAAGACCCGGCAAATTGCCGGGTCAATAACCGTGATTAGCCTGATGAGGAGATAATCTGAGAGTCCGAACCAGGGGCTCTTAGCTTATCCAACCAGTCTCGCGACCAGTTGCGATAATCATAACAATTCTCATTTAGCCGTCAATCCCTTTACCCCGATTATTTGGGTTTTTTTTGCGTAGGGTTTTTCGCGTCCAATTGTTGGTTGAGTGCTTCCTTGCGTTCGAGCGGCAAATCGTTCCAGTGCATGTCCAGCAGGGCGCCTTCAATGGCATACAACAGCACCTTCGATGCACGGAACCCTCGTGTCTTCACGGCCTGGTACGCACCCACAGCGCCCAGGCGGCGCAAATCCGATGCACTGTGGATGCCGGCCGCATGCAGCCACTGCGCAGAAGTCTTGCCAAGGTTCTTCAGATGCTGCAATTCATCGTTCATCGAGCCTCCTTGCGATGGCTGAACGGGAATGGGGGGATAAATCGCGAGCAGGTCTGAGAGGAGTGTAGCGGGCGTTGGGAAATATGCGGCTTTTTGCCATCGGGGGGTGAGCGGCCTGTGCCTGCCCCTTGGCGGGCAGGCACAGGAAGGTGACGAACTTACAGGCCAGGCAACCGCTGGCGAATCTGCTCGATCACCTGATCCATGCTGCCGGCAGCCTGGGTATCGACGCGGGTGCTGTGCACCAGCTCCTGCGCATCCAGCGCCTCACGGCTGGCCTGTTGGGCCTTGATCACCTCCAGCGTGGCATCCGACGGGTCGCTGTTTTCGGCCTGGCGCTGCTCCAGCCAACTGGCGATGACCGCCTCTGGCGCGTGGCAGTCGAGGATGAGGAACGGCACGCCGGTCTGGCTGGCAACGTCTGCCGCAGCCTGGCGTTGTTCACGCTTGAGGTAGGTGGCGTCCAGCACCACCGGGAAGCCGGCGCGCAGCACGGTCGCTGCTACCTCGTGCAGGCGCTGATAGGTCGCTGCGCTGGCGTCCTGGTCGTATATGCCGGTACTCAGCTGGCCGGCGTCGGCCTGCGGTTGTTCGCCGAACAGGCGCTTACGCTCTACGTCCGAACGCACGCGCACTGCACCCAGGGCCTCGACCAGGCGCATGGCCACGTGACTTTTGCCCACCGCCGAAACGCCATGGGTGATGGCCAGCAGGCGCGACGGGATGGCGCTGTAGCTTTCGGCCAGGTTGGCGTAGTTGCGGTAGGTGCGCAGGGTGGTGGCACGCTGAACGCCATCAGCGTCGGCCGGCATGCTGAACAGTGCGACCTTGGCCCGCACCAGCGCGCGGTAGGCTTTGTAGAAGTTGAGCAGTTCCAGGCCTTCGTAGTCCCCTGTCAGTTCCAGGTACTGGCTGATGAAGCGTCGGGCCAGGCACTTCAGGCCGCGGTCTTCCAGGTCCATGGCCAGGAAGGCGGTGTCGGCGTAGACGTCGGTCAGTCGGAAAGGCTCGTTGAACTCGATGCAATCGAAGATCACCACCTTGCCATCGATCAAGGTGGCATTGCCCAGGTGGATGTCACCGTGGCACTCACGGATGAAGCCCTTGGCCTTGCGCTTTTCCAGCAGGCCATGCAGGCGCTCGAAGCTGCTGCGGGCCCAGGCCTGCAGGGCGTCGAGTTGCTGCAGATCGGCTTTGTCGCTGAGGAATGGGCGAATCTGCTCGAAGTTCTGCTCCACCGGGGCCATCACGCTGTCTGGCGTGCCCAGCGGGTGTTCCATCGGCACACGTGGGGCCTGCAGGTGAAACTCGGCAATCTGCCGGGCCATCTGGTCGATGTGCGTGGCGTTCAGTTCGCCATTGGCCTGCAGGGTGTTGAGCATCTGGCCCTGGGGGAACTGGCGCATCTTCAGCACATACTCGATGGCTTCACCTTCGCCACCGATCTGCGGTGCGTCGACGCTACCGGTGATCGGCAACACTTCCAGGTACAGGCCTTCGGTCAGGCGTTGGTTCAGGCGCAATTCTTCGTTACAGAAATGCTGGCGCTGGTCCAGTCCGGTGAAGTCCAGGAAGCCGAAATTCATCGGTTTCTTGATCTTGTAGGCGTATTCGCCAGTGAGCAGGACCCAGGAGATATGCGTCTCGATGAGCTGAAACCCCTCCACGGGGTGAGGGTACAGGGCAGGGTTCTGCAACGCAGTAATAAGAGCTTGGCTCACGGCAAATCCTTCCGGGGCAAGGGAATTCGAATGCGCCATTATGGTCAATGGTGCCGTCCCTGCCTACCGCCGGGCCGTCTGCCCAGCCTTTATAAAGTGCGTATAATCCGCCGCCATGACCCGAACCCGAAATCCCCGCACCCCTCAGAAACGCCCGACCGGCCGCTCCCGCGCCTGGCTGGGCTGGGCTTTGAAGCTCAGCCTGGTTGGCCTGGTGATCGTTGCCGGCTTCGCGGTTTACCTCGATGCCGTCGTCCAGGAAAAGTTCTCCGGCAAGCGCTGGACCATCCCGGCCAAAGTGTATGCCCGACCGCTGGAGCTGTTCACCGGCCAGAAGTTGAGCAAGAACGACTTCCTCACCGAGCTCGATGCGCTCGGCTACCGTCGCGAAAGCGCGGCCAACGGCCCGGGCGCTGCGTCCGTCAACGGCAATACCGTCGACCTCAATACCCGTGGCTTCCAGTTCTACGAGGGCATGGAACCGGCGCAGTTCGTCCGCGTGCGCTTCTCTGGCGATTACGTTGCGGGCCTTTCCGGTGCCAACGGCAAGGCGCTTGACGTGGTGCGGCTGGAGCCGCTGATGATCGGCGGCATCTATCCGAAAAATCTCGAAGACCGCATCCTGATCAAGATTGATCAGGTACCCAAATATCTGCTCGAAACCCTGGTGGCAACGGAGGACCGCGAGTTCTACAGCCACTTCGGCGTGTCGCCAAAGTCCATCGTCCGGGCCATGTGGGTCAACACGTCGTCCGGCTCGATGCGCCAGGGTGGCAGTACCCTGACCCAGCAGTTGGTGAAGAACTTCTACCTCAGCAGCGAGCGCAGCCTCAGCCGCAAGCTGACCGAGGCGATGATGGCGGTCCTGCTCGAACTGCACTACGACAAACGCGAAATCCTTGAGGCCTACCTCAACGAGGTGTTCGTCGGCCAGGACGGTCAGCGCGCGGTGCACGGCTTTGGTCTGGCTAGCCAGTTCTTCTTCAGCCAGCCGCTGTCCGAGCTGAAACTGCATCAGATCGCCCTGCTGGTGGGCATGGTCAAAGGCCCGTCCTACTACAACCCGCGGCGTCATCCCGAGCGGGCCCTGGCTCGCCGCAACCTGGTGCTCGACCTAGTGGCCGAACAGGGCGTGGCCAGCCAGGCAGAAGTCGATGCGGCGAAGAAAATGCCGTTGGGCGTGACCAAGCGTGGCAGCCTGGCCGACAGCTCGTTCCCGGCCTTCCTCGACCTGGTCAAGCGACAGTTGCGCCAGGATTACCGCGACGAAGACTTGACCGAAGAAGGCCTGCGCATCTTTACCAGCTTCGACCCGATCCTGCAGATGAAGGCCGAAACCTCGATGAGCGAGACCTTCAAGCGCCTGGCGGGCCGCAAGGGGGCAGACGATGTGGAAGCGGCGATGGTCGTGACCAACCCTGAGACCGGTGAAGTACAGGCGCTGATCGGTAGCCGCCAGGCAGGCTTCGCCGGCTTCAACCGGGCCATCGATGCTGTGCGGCCGATCGGCTCGTTGGTCAAGCCGTCGGTATACCTGACTGCGCTGGAGCAGCCGAGCAAGTACACCCTGACCAGTTGGGTGCAGGACGAGCCATTTTCGGTCAAGGGGGCTGACGGCCAAGTCTGGCGCCCGCAAAACTATGACCGCCGCCCGCATGGCACTATCTACCTGTACCAGGGGCTGGCCAACTCCTACAACCTGTCGACCGCCAAGCTCGGCCTGGAAGTGGGTGTGCCGAACGTGATCAAGACCATTGGTCGCTTGGGCGTGAATGTCGACTGGCCTGCATTCCCGGCCATGTTGCTGGGGGCAGGTGGCATGTCGCCGATGCAGGTGGCAACCATGTATCAGACCATCGCCAACGGCGGCTTCAACACGCCGATGCGCGGCATCCGCAGTGTGCTCACCGCCGAGGGCGAGCCGCTCAAGCGCTACCCGTTCCAGATCCAGCAAACCTTCGACCCAGGTGCCATTTACCTGGTGCAGAACGCCATGCAACGCGTAATGCGCGAAGGTACAGGGCGCTCGGTGTACAACACCTTGCCACGCTCGCTGACCCTGGCGGGCAAGACCGGTACCAGTAACGACTCGCGTGACAGCTGGTTCTCCGGCTTCAGTCAGGATCTGCTGGCCGTGGTGTGGATGGGGCGTGACGATAACGGCAAGACACCGTTTACCGGCGCCACCGGCGCCTTGCAGGTGTGGACCAGCTTCATGAAGAAGGCCGACCCGCTGCCGCTGGACATGCCGCAACCGGACAACGTGGTGCAGGCCTGGATCGACCCCTACAGTGGCCATGGGTCTGATGCCAGCTGTCCGGGAGCGGTGCAGATGCCGTATATTCGCGGGAGTGAGCCGCCGGCCGGCGCAGCCTGTGGCGGCGAGCAGGACCCAGTAGAATCGGTAATGGACTGGGTCAAAGGCTGGATGAATTAAGCACAGGCTGCATTGATGAGGTGTGATGTGAACAAGTGGCTGTTTCCTGCCGTGACGGCGTTGGCTGTGCTCCAGGGGTGCTCCAGCGTCCCGCGTGGCAATATTCCGGTGGTCGATTCGAGCACCCGCGTGTCCAACAGCGAACGCGTGACGGCCAACCGCTCGGCGGGTGGCTATAACGCCGGCACCGCCCAGGCGCAGACGCTGCCGGAGGATTCCGGTGTCACCGTGATGATCCCGCAGGGCGCAGGCGCTTCGGGCATCCAGACGTTCCCGGCGTCCAATGGCGCCGCGCCGATCAGTACCTCGCCGATCACGCCAGGGCCGATCAGTACAGGGCCTGTCAGTTCGGCGCCGATGACCACCAATCCCAACCCGATTGCCGATGAACCCTTCGACATTGCTGCGATGAACAGCACCCCGCAAAGCGCCAGTGCGCCAACCGGTATTCCGCGCAGCGCCGCCGCCGGTGGCCTGTCGGCCGACGAGCAGCTGGACGGTCCTGTGCTGGCACTGTTGACCACTGCGCAGACGCAGCAGGGCAGCGGCGACTTCAACGGTGCCGCTTCGAGCCTGGAGCGTGCCCAGCGCATTGCTCCGCGTGAGCCTCAGGTGCTGTATCGCCTGGCCCAGGTGCGCCTTTCGCAAGGTGATGCAGCGCAGGCCGAGCAATTGGCGCGCCGCGCCCTGACTTACGCCAACGGCCGCCCAAGCCTGCAGGCAGAGCTTTGGAACACGATCGCCCAGGCCCGTGAAAAGCAGGGTGACAGCGCTGGGGCTGCGCTGGCCCGGCAAAAGGCGCGGGTCAATTCGTGATGATCGAGCAACGCGTGCTGGATATTGCCGACCACCTGCTCTTGATCGAGCGCGAGCTGCAGGTGCAAGGCTGGTGGGATGACGAGCCTCCAAGCGACGAGGCACTGGCCAGTACGGTGCCGTTCGCCGTGGATACCCTCAGTTTTGAGCAGTGGCTGCAATGGATCTTCCTGCCCCGCATGAAGATCATCATCGAGCTGGGCCACCCGCTGCCCAATGCATCGAGCATCCTTGTCATGGCCGAAACCGTGTTTACCGACCGGCCGGAGCAAAGTCGTGAGCTACGCCGCCTGTTGGCAGCTTTTGATCAATTGATCGCTCCTTCCGCCTGATTTCTTCAGTTTTTCCGTCAAGGGCCGCAGATTGTGGCCCTTTTTTTTGGAAATCTTCTTAATTCTGCTGCTGAAGCGATTTTTAGTGGTGGCAGGAATTCATCTTGAGGAAAAATTGGCAATAATTTTTCTTGACTTGTTGGCGCCGAATCACAAGAATCCAACTTCCGCTGTAGAGGGACTGCCAGAAGCAGACCCGCTAAGCAGATCATGAGGTGCACACCCGCGCCGACCTGTTACACCCCGCAACGCGTTACCTCGCGCTGGGTGGGAAACCCCCGCAACACTCTGGGGATCTCCCAATACTTGCTCAGTCAGTGCTGACGTTCGCTCATGCTCTGCTTGGCAGTAAACCTATTAAGACCCGTCCAGTGAGGGCGGTATTCTGGCGTTTTAGAGGTGAACAACGTGGAGCTTTTATCTGGCGCTGAGATGGTCGTCCGCTTCTTGCGTGACGAAGGCGTTAAGCACATCTACGGGTACCCTGGTGGTGCTCTCCTGCATGTTTACGACGCACTGTTCAAAGAACCGGAAGTGGAACACATCCTGGTTCGTCACGAGCAGGCGGCCACCCATATGGCGGACGGCTACGCTCGCGCCACCGGCAAGGCCGGTGTGGTGCTGGTAACCTCCGGTCCTGGCGCGACCAATGCCATTACCGGCATTGCCACCGCCTACATGGACTCGATTCCGATGGTCATCCTGTCCGGCCAGGTGCCTAGCACCATGGTGGGCACCGATGCCTTCCAGGAAACCGACATGATCGGTATCTCGCGGCCGATCGTGAAGCACAGCTTCATGATCAAGAATCCGACCGAGATCCCTGAAGTTCTGAAAAAAGCTTTCTACCTGGCGCAATCCGGTCGTCCAGGTCCAGTCGTGGTCGACATTCCAAAAGACATGACCAACCCGGCTGAGAAGTTCGAATACGTCTACCCGAAAAAGGTCAAGCTGCGCTCCTACAGCCCGGCGGTCCGCGGTCACTCCGGCCAGATCCGCAAGGCTGCCGAGATGCTTCTGGCGGCCAAGCGGCCGGTCGTCTACTCCGGTGGCGGTGTGATCCTCGGCGGTGGCTCCGAAGCCCTGACTGAAATCGCCAAGTCGCTGAACCTGCCGGTCACCAATACCCTGATGGGGTTGGGTGGCTTCCCGGGTACCGACCGCCAGTTCCTCGGCATGCTCGGCATGCATGGCAGCTACACCGCCAACATGGCCATGCATCATGCCGATGTCATCTTTGCCGTCGGTGCGCGTTTCGACGACCGCGTTGTAAACGGCCCGGCCAAGTTCTGCCCGAACGCCAAGATCATTCACATCGACATCGACCCGGCGTCGATCTCGAAGATGATCAAGGCCGACGTGCCAATCGTCGGCCCGGTCGACAGCGTGCTCAACGAAATGCTCGGCATCCTCAAGGAAATCGGCGAGCAGCCTGACAAGGCGGCGCTGGATGCCTGGTGGAAGCAGATTGACGAATGGCGTGGCAATGGCGAGTTGTTCCCTTACGACAAGGGCGATGGCAACGTCATCAAACCGCAAAAAGTGATCGAGACACTGTGTGAAGTGACCAATGGCGACGCCTTCGTCACTTCCGATGTGGGCCAGCACCAGATGTTTGCCGCGCAGTACTACCGCTTCAACAAGCCAAACCGCTGGATCAACTCCGGTGGCCTGGGCACCATGGGCTTCGGCTTCCCGGCGGCGATGGGCGTCAAGCTCAACTTCCCCGATCAGGACGTGGCCTGTGTGACCGGCGAAGGCAGCATCCAGATGAACATCCAGGAGCTGTCCACCTGCATGCAATACGGCCTGCCGGTGAAGATCGTCAACCTGAACAACGGTGTGTTGGGCATGGTCCGCCAGTGGCAGGACATGGCCTACAACGGTCGTCACTCGCACTCGTACGTCGAGTCGCTGCCTGACTTCATCAAGCTGGCCGAGGCCTATGGCCATGTGGGTATCCGCATTACCAGCCTGAAGGACCTCAAGCCGAAGCTGGAAGAAGCGTTTGCGATGAAGGACCGTCTGGTGTTCATCGACATCGCGGTTGACCGCAGTGAGCACGTCTATCCGATGCAGATCAAGGATGGCTCGATGCGTGACATGTGGCTGAGCAAGACGGAGCGTACCTGATATGCGGCACATCATTTCCCTGCTGCTGGAAAACGAACCAGGTGCGTTGTCCCGCGTGGTCGGCCTGTTCTCCCAGCGCAACTACAACATTGAAAGCCTGACTGTAGCGCCAACCGAAGACCCGACCCTGTCGCGTCTGACGCTGACCACCGTTGGCCATGACGAAGTGATCGAACAGATCACCAAGAACCTGAACAAGCTGGTCGAAGTGGTCAAGCTTGTCGACCTGTCGGAAAGCGCTCACATCGAGCGTGAACTGATGTTGGTCAAGGTCAAGGCCACCGGTGCCCAGCGTGCCGAGATCAAGCGCACCACGGATATCTTCCGTGGCCAGATCGTCGACGTGACCGCCAGCGTGTACACCGTGCAGCTGAGCGGTACCAGCGACAAACTGGACAGCTTCATCCAGGCGATCGGCACTGCATCGATTCTGGAAACCGTGCGCAGCGGCGTTACCGGCATTGCCCGTGGCGACAAAGTGCTCAGCATCTAAATCCAAAAAATTAGCGATGGCTCCGCAGGGGCCGAGATATAACCAGGGGTATTTTCATGAAAGTTTTCTACGATAAAGACTGCGACCTTTCCATCATCCAGGGTAAGAAAGTCGCCATCATCGGTTACGGCTCCCAGGGCCACGCTCAGGCGTGCAACCTGAAAGACTCCGGTGTAGACGTTACCGTCGGTCTGCGTAAAGGTTCGGCTACCGTTGCCAAGGCTGAAGCCCACGGCCTGAAAGTTGCCGACGTTGCTACCGCTGTCGCTGCGGCTGACCTGGTCATGATCCTGACCCCGGACGAGTTCCAGGGCGCTCTGTACAAGAACGAAATCGAGCCGAACATCAAGAAGGGCGCTACCCTGGCCTTCTCTCACGGCTTCTCGATCCACTACAACCAGGTTGTTCCGCGTGCCGACCTCGACGTGATCATGATCGCGCCGAAAGCCCCGGGCCACACCGTTCGCTCCGAGTTCGTCAAAGGCGGCGGCATCCCTGACCTGATCGCTATCTACCAGGACGCTTCCGGCAACGCCAAGAACGTCGCACTGTCCTATGCTTCGGGCGTAGGTGGTGGCCGTACCGGTATCATCGAAACCACCTTCAAGGACGAAACCGAAACTGACCTGTTCGGTGAGCAGGCTGTTCTGTGTGGCGGTACCGTCGAGCTGGTCAAAGCCGGTTTCGAAACCCTGGTCGAAGCTGGCTACGCGCCGGAAATGGCCTACTTCGAGTGCCTGCACGAGCTGAAGCTGATCGTCGACCTCATGTACGAAGGCGGCATCGCCAACATGAACTACTCGATCTCCAACAACGCCGAATACGGTGAGTACGTCACTGGCCCGGAAGTCATCAACGAAGAATCCCGCAAGGCCATGCGCAATGCCCTGAAGCGCATCCAGGACGGCGAGTACGCGAAGATGTTCATCTCCGAAGGTGCTACCAACTACCCATCGATGACCGCCAAGCGTCGCAACAACGCCGCTCACGGCATCGAAATCATCGGCGAGCAGCTGCGCTCGATGATGCCGTGGATCTCGGCTAACAAAATCGTCGACAAGACCAAGAACTAAGTCTTATCGATAGATGAAAAACGCGGCTTCGGCCGCGTTTTTTCGTTCTGGCATCCAGCTTCTGGTATAAAGCAGACCAGTGGCTCGCTGTCAGAACCTGTTTCGCGGGCCCGTGTCGAACATTTTCCATCCTGTTGCAAGGTACCCTCCATGAGCGAACGTCCCGAAGAGCCGAACAAGCCCTCCGACGCCGAAAGCCTGCTACCTGTCGATGAGCACGTTGAAGAAGGGCATGACGCCGAAGGCCGCAAGGTGCGCCACCGCGGCATCTACCTGTTGCCCAACCTGTTTACCACCGCCAACCTGTTTGCCGGTTTCTATTCCATCATCAGCTCGATGAGCGCACAGAGCGCCCTGAGTGCCGGCGACCCGCGCGAGGCGAGCAAGTACTTCGCTTTTGCCGCTATCGCCATCTTCGTGGCCATGGTGCTCGACGGCCTGGACGGCCGCGTTGCGCGCATGACCAATACCCAGAGTGCCTTCGGTGCCGAGTATGACTCGCTGTCGGATATGGTCGCCTTCGGCGTGGCCCCGGCTTTGCTGGCCTTCGGCTGGGCGCTGGGTGACATGGGCAAGGTCGGCTGGATGGTTGCCTTCATCTATGTGGCCGGTGCCGCGTTGCGCCTGGCGCGCTTCAATACCCAGGTCGGTACCGCCGACAAGCGCTACTTCATCGGCCTGGCCAGCCCGGCTGCCGCAGGTGTGGTGGCGGGCACCGTATGGGCGTTCAGTGACTATGGCATCCAGGGCTCCAAGCTGTCGTTCCTGGTCGCGCTGCTGGTGGCTGCTGCTGGCATGCTGATGGTCAGCAACATCAAGTACAACAGTTTCAAGGAGCTGGACCTCAAGGGGCGCGTGCCGTTCGTGGCGATCCTGGCGGTGGTGCTGGTATTTGCCGTCGTGTTCAGCGACCCACCGCGTATCCTTCTGTTGATCTTCCTCGCCTATGCAGCATCGGGGCCGATCCAGTTCCTGCTGAAGGCGCGCCGTCGCAAAGCGTGAAAATCACTTAACGCTGGAATAACCTCACGGCTCCATAGTCTTACTGGTACATCCGTTACTCAGTGCTATGGAGCCGTTCATGCTTATCAAGCTTCCCAGGTCTTCCGAGTGCAAGGCGTCGGAGATCACCCCCGAAGGCATTTACCTTTCCCGTCGTACCCTCCTGGGTGGCTCATTGGCTGGCTTGGCGCTAGGCGCATTGCCGGGCGGGGTGGGTGCAGCGCAAATGTCGCGTTATGCCGATGTGCAGGCTGGGGCCGCGCCGGCCTGGTTCACTGACAAGCTCGCGGCCACGCGCTGGCAGGCGGTGACGGTGAAGGACGAGGCGATCACGCCGTTCAAGGATGCCACTCACTACAACAACTTCTACGAGTTCGGGCCCGACAAGGGCGACCCGGCGGCCAATGGCGACAGCCTGAAGACCGAACCGTGGTCCATTGTGGTGGATGGTGAGGTGGGCAAGCCCGGACGCTATGCACTGGAGGACTTCGTCAAACCCTATCAGCTTGAGGAGCGGATCTATCGGCTGCGCTGCGTAGAGGCGTGGTCGATGGTCATTCCGTGGCTGGGGTTCCCTTTGGCTCAGGTGCTCAAGCAGGTCGAGCCGACTTCCAGTGCGCGTTATGTGCGTTTCGAAACGCTGAAGGATCCGCAGCATATGCCGGGGCAGCGTTCTGGCTTCGCCTTGATCGACTGGCCTTATAGAGAAGGGTTGCGCCTGGATGAGGCGATGCACCCGCTGGCAATTCTCGCAGTGGGTATGTACGGCCGGGAACTGCCCAACCAGAACGGTGCGCCGTTGCGTTTGGTGGTGCCTTGGAAGTATGGCTTCAAGAGCATCAAGTCGATTGTGCGCATCAGCCTGGTAGCGGAGCAGCCCGGCACTACCTGGGAAGGGCTGGCGCCGGATGAATATGGTTTCTACGCCAATGTGAACCCGACAGTCGACCACCCGCGCTGGAGCCAGGCGCGCGAACGTCGCTTGCCCAGCGGGTTGTTCAGCCCCAATGTGCGGGAGACGCAGATGTTCAATGGCTATGCTGATGAAGTGGCGTCGCTGTATACCGGGCTCGATCTGCGGAAGAACTACTGATGCGTTACCCCTGGTTTCGCTTGGCCATCTTTGTCGTAGGCTGCCTGTTCCCGGTGTGGTGGCTATATGAAGCGGCGATGAACCTGCTGGGGCCTGATCCCGGGAAGATCATGATGGATCGCCTTGGGCTTGGGGCGCTTACCTTCCTGTTGGTGACCTTGAGCATGACGCCACTGCAGAAGCTGACGGGCTGGTCTGGCTGGATCGTGGTTCGCCGGCAGCTGGGGTTGTGGGTGTTCGCTTATATAGTGCTGCACATCCTCTGTTACCTGTTCTTTATTCTTGGGCTGGATTGGGGGCAGTTGGCGGTGGAGCTGCGCAAGCGGCCCTACATTATCGTGGGGGCGCTGGGGTTCCTGGGTTTGCTGGTGTTGGCGGTCACTTCGAACCGGTATAGCCAACGGCGGCTTGGGGCGCGGTGGAAGAAGCTGCACAGGTTGGTGTATGCGGTGCTTGGGTTGGGCTTGTTGCATTTCCTTTGGATCGTGCGCTCGGACCTTCGTGAATGGGCGATCTATGCGTTTATTGGGGCTGTGTTGATGGTATTGCGGATACCTGCTGTTGCGCGGGCGCTTCCCAAGGTTGCCAGGAAGCAGGGTAGGGCGGTTTGAGAGTGGGGTGGGGCTGCCAAGGGCCTGTCTTGAGGTAGCGATGGCTGTGGAGGGGGCCCGCCTTTGTTTCTCTGGCGTCTGTGAGATCGAGCGCCGCGCGCGTCCGGCTCGAGACATCCATCGCCTGTGAGACCGAGCGCCGCCCGCGTCCGGCTTGAGACATTCACCGCCTATGAGACCGAGCGCCGCCCGCGCGGCGCTTCGCGGGTAAACCCGCTCCTACGTTTGTTTCGGGCCAGTCCCTCCTGTGCCTGGCGCGCGCGACCGCCTTGTTGGTACGACGCGATATCGAGACAGGCACCAAGGCGTTCGCGCGCGAATCCCACAGGCATAATTGGCCCGAAACAAACGTAGGAGCGGGTTTACCCGCGAAGCGCCGCGCGGGCGGCGCTCGATCTCACAGGCGCTGAAACTGTTGTGGCGAACACTTGGCAGCCCTGATACGGTCTTTCCCCCTTATATTTCACTTTCTTGAAATTAAAGGTTGACGCCCTCTCGAATCCCCTTATAATGCGCCCCACTTCCAGCGACAACGGAACGACAAACTCCTTGAAATTCAATGAGTTAGGCAATTCTGAAGGTGTTGTAAGGGCTACGATCAAATGATCGCCAGCGGTTGAGATGATGGTTGACAGCGCTTCCAAGTGCTGTATGATTCGCCTCCCGCTACGAGAGATCGCAGCGAGCCAAGTGTTTGAAGCTAAACGAGTTTCTCGCAAAAAACTTCAAAATAAACGCTTGACAGGCTCTGAGGAAAGCGTAGAATGCGCGCCTCGGTTGAGACGAAAAGCTCTTAACCAAACGCTCTTTAACAAATCGAATCAAGCAATTCGTGTGGGTGCTTGTGAGTACGGACTGATAGTCAAAAAGATTATCAGCATCACAAGTGACCATGCGAGAAATCACATAGTCATTTGAGATTGCTGAGCCAAGTTTAGGGTTTCTTAAAAACCCAAGCAGTATTGAACTGAAGAGTTTGATCATGGCTCAGATTGAACGCTGGCGGCAGGCCTAACACATGCAAGTCGAGCGGATGACGGGAGCTTGCTCCTTGATTCAGCGGCGGACGGGTGAGTAATGCCTAGGAATCTGCCTGGTAGTGGGGGACAACGTTTCGAAAGGAACGCTAATACCGCATACGTCCTACGGGAGAAAGCAGGGGACCTTCGGGCCTTGCGCTATCAGATGAGCCTAGGTCGGATTAGCTAGTTGGTGGGGTAATGGCTCACCAAGGCGACGATCCGTAACTGGTCTGAGAGGATGATCAGTCACACTGGAACTGAGACACGGTCCAGACTCCTACGGGAGGCAGCAGTGGGGAATATTGGACAATGGGCGAAAGCCTGATCCAGCCATGCCGCGTGTGTGAAGAAGGTCTTCGGATTGTAAAGCACTTTAAGTTGGGAGGAAGGGCAGTAAGCTAATACCTTGCTGTTTTGACGTTACCGACAGAATAAGCACCGGCTAACTCTGTGCCAGCAGCCGCGGTAATACAGAGGGTGCAAGCGTTAATCGGAATTACTGGGCGTAAAGCGCGCGTAGGTGGTTTGTTAAGTTGGATGTGAAAGCCCCGGGCTCAACCTGGGAACTGCATCCAAAACTGGCAAGCTAGAGTACGGTAGAGGGTGGTGGAATTTCCTGTGTAGCGGTGAAATGCGTAGATATAGGAAGGAACACCAGTGGCGAAGGCGACCACCTGGACTGATACTGACACTGAGGTGCGAAAGCGTGGGGAGCAAACAGGATTAGATACCCTGGTAGTCCACGCCGTAAACGATGTCAACTAGCCGTTGGAATCCTTGAGATTTTAGTGGCGCAGCTAACGCATTAAGTTGACCGCCTGGGGAGTACGGCCGCAAGGTTAAAACTCAAATGAATTGACGGGGGCCCGCACAAGCGGTGGAGCATGTGGTTTAATTCGAAGCAACGCGAAGAACCTTACCAGGCCTTGACATGCAGAGAACTTTCCAGAGATGGATTGGTGCCTTCGGGAACTCTGACACAGGTGCTGCATGGCTGTCGTCAGCTCGTGTCGTGAGATGTTGGGTTAAGTCCCGTAACGAGCGCAACCCTTGTCCTTAGTTACCAGCACGTTATGGTGGGCACTCTAAGGAGACTGCCGGTGACAAACCGGAGGAAGGTGGGGATGACGTCAAGTCATCATGGCCCTTACGGCCTGGGCTACACACGTGCTACAATGGTCGGTACAGAGGGTTGCCAAGCCGCGAGGTGGAGCTAATCTCACAAAACCGATCGTAGTCCGGATCGCAGTCTGCAACTCGACTGCGTGAAGTCGGAATCGCTAGTAATCGCGAATCAGAATGTCGCGGTGAATACGTTCCCGGGCCTTGTACACACCGCCCGTCACACCATGGGAGTGGGTTGCACCAGAAGTAGCTAGTCTAACCTTCGGGGGGACGGTTACCACGGTGTGATTCATGACTGGGGTGAAGTCGTAACAAGGTAGCCGTAGGGGAACCTGCGGCTGGATCACCTCCTTAATCGACGACATCAGCCTGCTGATGAGCTCCCACACGAATTGCTTGATTCATTGTCGAAGACGATCAAGACCCTATATAGGTCTGTAGCTCAGTTGGTTAGAGCGCACCCCTGATAAGGGTGAGGTCGGCAGTTCAAATCTGCCCAGACCTACCAATATGCGGGGCCATAGCTCAGCTGGGAGAGCGCCTGCCTTGCACGCAGGAGGTCAGCGGTTCGATCCCGCTTGGCTCCACCACTTGCTTTACCTTGATCAAACTCAGAAATGAGCATTCGCGTCGAATGTTGATTTCTGACTTTTGTCAGATCGTTCTTTAAAAATTCGGATATGTGATAGATATAGACTGAACACCAGTTTCACTGCTGGTGGATCAGGCTAAGGTAAAATTTGTGAGTTCTGCTCGAAAGAGCAACGTACGAATTTTCGGCGAATGTCGTCTTCACAGTATAACCAGATTGCTTGGGGTTATATGGTCAAGTGAAGAAGCGCATACGGTGGATGCCTTGGCAGTCAGAGGCGATGAAAGACGTGGTAGCCTGCGATAAGCTTTGGGGAGTCGGCAAACAGACTGTGATCCAGAGATCTCTGAATGGGGGAACCCAGCCAGCACAAGCTGGTTATCTTGTACTGAATACATAGGTGCAAGAGGCGAACCAGGGGAACTGAAACATCTAAGTACCCTGAGGAAAAGAAATCAACCGAGATTCCCTTAGTAGTGGCGAGCGAACGGGGACCAGCCCTTAAGTTGATTTGAGATTAGTGGAACGCTCTGGAAAGTGCGGCCATAGTGGGTGATAGCCCCGTACACGAAAATCTCTTGTCAATGAAATCGAGTAGGACGGAGCACGAGAAACTTTGTCTGAATATGGGGGGACCATCCTCCAAGGCTAAATACTACTGACTGACCGATAGTGAACCAGTACCGTGAGGGAAAGGCGAAAAGAACCCCGGAGAGGGGAGTGAAATAGAACCTGAAACCGTATGCGTACAAGCAGTGGGAGCCTACTTTGTTAGGTGACTGCGTACCTTTTGTATAATGGGTCAGCGACTTATATTCAGTGGCGAGCTTAACCGAATAGGGGAGGCGTAGCGAAAGCGAGTCTTAATAGGGCGTTTAGTCGCTGGGTATAGACCCGAAACCGGGCGATCTATCCATGGGCAGGTTGAAGGTTAGGTAACACTGACTGGAGGACCGAACCGACTACCGTTGAAAAGTTAGCGGATGACCTGTGGATCGGAGTGAAAGGCTAATCAAGCTCGGAGATAGCTGGTTCTCCTCGAAAGCTATTTAGGTAGCGCCTCATGTATCACTGTAGGGGGTAGAGCACTGTTTCGGCTAGGGGGTCATCCCGACTTACCAAACCGATGCAAACTCCGAATACCTACAAGTGCCGAGCATGGGAGACACACGGCGGGTGCTAACGTCCGTCGTGAAAAGGGAAACAACCCAGACCGTCAGCTAAGGTCCCAAAGTCATGGTTAAGTGGGAAACGATGTGGGAAGGCTTAGACAGCTAGGAGGTTGGCTTAGAAGCAGCCACCCTTTAAAGAAAGCGTAATAGCTCACTAGTCGAGTCGGCCTGCGCGGAAGATGTAACGGGGCTCAAACCATGCACCGAAGCTACGGGTATCATCTTGCGATGATGCGGTAGAGGAGCGTTCTGTAAGCCTGTGAAGGTGAGTTGAGAAGCTTGCTGGAGGTATCAGAAGTGCGAATGCTGACATGAGTAACGACAATGCGAGTGAAAAACTCGCACGCCGAAAGACCAAGGTTTCCTGCGCAACGTTAATCGACGCAGGGTTAGTCGGTCCCTAAGGCGAGGCTGAAAAGCGTAGTCGATGGAAAACAGGTTAATATTCCTGTACTTCCAGTTATTGCGATGGAGGGACGGAGAAGGTTAGGCCAGCCTGGCGTTGGTTGTCCAGGTTTAAGGTGGTAGGCTGAAATCTTAGGCAAATCCGGGATTTCAAGGCCGAGAGCTGATGACGAGTTGCCTTTAGGCGACGAAGTGGTTGATACCATGCTTCCAAGAAAAGCTCCTAAGCTTCAGATAACTGGGAACCGTACCCCAAACCGACACAGGTGGTTAGGTAGAGAATACCAAGGCGCTTGAGAGAACTCGGGTGAAGGAACTAGGCAAAATGGCACCGTAACTTCGGGAGAAGGTGCGCCGGCGAGGGTGAAGGACTTGCTCCGTAAGCCCATGCCGGTCGAAGATACCAGGCCGCTGCGACTGTTTATTAAAAACACAGCACTCTGCAAACACGAAAGTGGACGTATAGGGTGTGACGCCTGCCCGGTGCCGGAAGGTTAATTGATGGGGTTAGCGCAAGCGAAGCTCTTGATCGAAGCCCCGGTAAACGGCGGCCGTAACTATAACGGTCCTAAGGTAGCGAAATTCCTTGTCGGGTAAGTTCCGACCTGCACGAATGGCGTAACGATGGCGGCGCTGTCTCCACCCGAGACTCAGTGAAATTGAAATCGCTGTGAAGATGCAGTGTATCCGCGGCTAGACGGAAAGACCCCGTGAACCTTTACTATAGCTTTGCACTGGACTTTGAATTTGCTTGTGTAGGATAGGTGGGAGGCTTTGAAGTGGGGACGCCAGTTCTCATGGAGCCATCCTTGAAATACCACCCTGGCAACTTTGAGGTTCTAACTCAGGTCCGTTATCCGGATCGAGGACAGTGTATGGTGGGTAGTTTGACTGGGGCGGTCTCCTCCCAAAGAGTAACGGAGGAGTACGAAGGTGCGCTCAGACCGGTCGGAAATCGGTCGTAGAGTATAAAGGCAAAAGCGCGCTTGACTGCGAGACAAACACGTCGAGCAGGTACGAAAGTAGGTCTTAGTGATCCGGTGGTTCTGTATGGAAGGGCCATCGCTCAACGGATAAAAGGTACTCCGGGGATAACAGGCTGATACCGCCCAAGAGTTCATATCGACGGCGGTGTTTGGCACCTCGATGTCGGCTCATCACATCCTGGGGCTGAAGCCGGTCCCAAGGGTATGGCTGTTCGCCATTTAAAGTGGTACGCGAGCTGGGTTTAGAACGTCGTGAGACAGTTCGGTCCCTATCTGCCGTGGACGTTTGAGATTTGAGAGGGGCTGCTCCTAGTACGAGAGGACCGGAGTGGACGAACCTCTGGTGTTCCG
Organism: Pseudomonas sp. 10(2024); assembly: GCF_045164175.1. Lineage (NCBI taxonomy): Bacteria > Pseudomonadati > Pseudomonadota > Gammaproteobacteria > Pseudomonadales > Pseudomonadaceae > Pseudomonas > Pseudomonas sp. 10(2024). The sequence continues at coordinate 4,985,055 of NZ_CP174006.1, read as the reverse complement.
GTTGTCACGCCAGTGGCATTGCCGGGTAGCTATGTTCGGAAGAGATAACCGCTGAAAGCATCTAAGCGGGAAACTTGCCTCAAGATGAGATCTCACTGGGATCTTGAATCCCCTAAAGGGCCGTCGAAGACTACGACGTTGATAGGTTGGGTGTGTAAGCGCTGTGAGGCGTTGAGCTAACCAATACTAATTGCCCGTGAGGCTTGACCATATAACACCCAAGCAATTTGCTGACGCAGATTGCGGTGGTGAAGACGAAAGACCCGAAAATTCGTAAGACCACAAATATCGCATATCCGAATTCGCTGGGCTGTCCAACTGGACATTCTGGCAACAGAATTTCTTGACGACCATAGAGCATTGGAACCACCTGATCCCATCCCGAACTCAGTAGTGAAACGATGCATCGCCGATGGTAGTGTGGGGTTTCCCCATGTGAGAGTAGGTCATCGTCAAGATTCATTTCGCAAAACCCCTATCTGCGCATGCAGGTAGGGGTTTTGTCTTTGTGGGCAAAAAAACTCGACCTGCGCGAATCACTGCGGGAGCGGGGACGCCCGCTCCCGTGGCCTGATGGCATTCGGCCGTTTCCTGTACGCGTGATATCGTTCCCCTCTCAGCCATCAGCGCCTCCAGAGACCTTCCGATGCTCAACACCGCCCATCTCCACCCTGGCTTCATGATCGTCCACGGCAACCGCCTCGACGACTTGCGTAGCCTGGTAGTGAGCTGGATGCGTCGCTACCCGCTGGCGCCTCTGGAAAACGAAATTGCCCTGGTGCAAAGCAATGGCATCGCCCAATGGCTCAAGCTGGCCCTGGCTGAAGATCCGCTGGAAGATGACCTGGGCGGCTGCGGCATCGCTGCTGCAATCGATGTACAACTGCCCGGTAGCTTTATGTGGCAGCTCTACCGCAGCGTGCTTGGCCGTAGCGAAATCCCCGAAGTGTCTCTGCTCGACAAGGCACCCCTGACCTGGCGCCTGATGCGCCTTTTGCCAGCACTCATCGAGCGCCCGCATTTCGAGCCACTGCGGCGCTTCCTCACCGATGACAGTGACTTGCGCAAGCGCTACCAGCTCGCCGAGCGCTTGGCCGACCTGTTCGACCAGTACCAGGTCTACCGCGCCGATTGGCTCAAGGACTGGGCCACTGGTGAGCACGTCATCAACACGGCCCGCGGCGAGCGCAAAGTTCTGCCGCCAGGCAACCGCTGGCAAGCCGAGTTGTGGCGAGCATTGCTGGAGGATGTTGGCGAGCAAGGCATGGCGCAAAGCCGCGCCGGGGTACACCAACGTTTCATCGAGCGCATCAACAGCCTGGAGCAGGCGCCTGCCGGGCTGCCACCGAGGGTGATCGTGTTCGGTATCTCTTCGCTGCCGGCCCAGGCCCTGGAAGCACTGGCAGGCCTGTCGCGTTTCAGTCAGGTATTGCTGTGCGTACACAACCCATGCCGCCACCACTGGGCCGATATCGTTGCCGACAAGGACCTGCTGCGCCACCAGTACAAACGCCAGCAACGCAAGCAAGGCATGCCCCTGCAACTGGACGACCAGACGCTGCACCAGCATGCCCACCCATTGCTGGCAGCCTGGGGTAAACAAGGCCGCGACTACATCAACCTGCTCGACAGCTATGACGACCCGGGCAGCTACCAAGGCGTGTTCAGCGACGGCCGCATCGACCTGTTCAGCGACGGTTCGCCCACCACGCTGCTCAACGAACTGCAGGACGACATCCTGGAATTGCGCCCGCTCGCCGAGAGCCGCGAACGGTGGCCGGCAGTCGACACCACAAAAGACCGCTCGATCCGCTTCCATATCGCGCACAGCCCGCAACGTGAAGTGGAGATCCTCCACGACCAGCTGTTGGCCCGCTTCAGCGCCGACCCGACTTTGCGCCCGCGCGACGTGATCGTCATGCTGCCGGACATCGACACTTACGCGCCGCATATCCGCGCCGTCTTCGGCCAGTTGCAGCGTAACGATCCACGCTACATCCCGTTCACCCTGACAGACCAGGGCCAGCGTGGTCGCGAGCCTTTGCTGATCGCGCTTGAGCACCTGCTCAAACTGCCTGACAGCCGCTTCGCGGTCAGCGAAGTGCTCGACCTGCTGGACGTGCCGGCAGTCCGCGCCCGCTTCGGCATCCGCGAAAACGACCTGCCCACGCTGCACCGCTGGATCGAGGGCGCTGGCATCCGTTGGGGCCTTGACGCCGAGCAGCGGGCGAGCCTGGGCTTGCCCGCCGGGCTCGAACAGAACAGTTGGCGTTTCGGCCTGCGCCGCATGCTGTTGGGTTATGCCGTGGGGGTGGGTGAGGCCTGTGATGGCATTGAACCCTACGATGAAATCGGTGGCCTGGACGCGGCACTGATCGGCCCGCTGGTCGCGTTGCTCGATGCGCTCGAAGTCGCCTGCCAGGCCCTGTCCGAGCCTGCCACCGTCAGCCAGTGGGGCGAACGACTGCATGCCTTGCTGCACGTGTTCTTCCTCGCCGAGGACGAGGGTGATGAATTCCTGTTGATGCAGTTGCAGGATCTGCGCGATAGCTGGCTTGAGGTGTGCGAGACCGTCGGCCTGCACGACCCGCTACCGCTGACCGTGGTGCGTGAAGCCTGGCTGTCGGGCCTCGATCAGGGCAAGCTGTCGCAACGTTTCCTCGCCGGCTCGGTCAACTTCTGCACACTCATGCCCATGCGCGCGATCCCCTTCAGGGTGGTCTGCCTGCTGGGCATGAACGATGGCGATTACCCGCGTGCGCAGCCACCGCTGGACTTCGACCTGATGGCCAGCGACTATCGCCCCGGCGACCGCTCACGCCGCGAAGACGACCGTTACCTGTTACTTGAAGCGCTACTGTCAGCACGTGACCAACTGTATGTCAGCTGGGTCGGGCGCAGTATCCGCGACAATAGCGAACGCCCGGCCTCGGTGCTGATCGGCCAGTTGCGCGATCACATCGCTGCGGGCTGGCATTTGGCCGACGCGCAGCAGGGCCAGCCCGCGAGACCGGGCGAGCAACTGTTGCACGCACTGACCCAGGAGCACCCGCTGCAGCCGTTCAGCCCTCGGTACTTCCAGAAGGGCAGCCCACTGTTCAGCTATGCCCATGAATGGCAGGTGCTGCACCAGCAGGGTGAGACAGACGCGCAGAGCGAGCCGGGCTTGCCGCCTTATCAGGACGCTGAAGCCCTGAGTCTGCACCAGCTGAATGACTTCTTGCGCCACCCGGTACGGCACTTCTTCAGCCAGCGCTTGAAGGTGTACTTTGAGGCGCTGGAAGCGCCGACCCCGGACGAAGAGCCCTTCGTCCTCGATACCCTGCAACGCTACGGCGCCAGTGAAAGCCTGCTTGGCGCCGCCTTGGCCGAACCGGACAACGCCGAACAAGCCTTGCGCGCCCAGGCCCGACGCCTGCAGGCCTGCGGTTTGCTGCCGCTAGCCGGTTTCGGCGAACTGCTGCAAAACGAGTTGATCGAACCGCTGCCGGACCTGCTGCAACGTCACCAGCAATTGCTGCAACGCTGGCCACAGCTGGTCGAGGGCGCTTTGCCGGTGCATTTCGAGCACGGTCAGCACCGTCTGGAGGGCTGGCTGGGCCGGGTGTTCCAGGCGGAAGATCAGAGCCTTCTCAGCATCACCACAGTACCCAACACCATCAGTGCCGGGCGCAACAACCTGAAGTGGCACCGCCTTATCGCGCCCTGGGTTACGCACCTGGCGGCCTGTGCAGCGGGCTACCCCTATAACAGTGCATTGGTAGCCAGTGACCTGACCCTGTTGCTTGCACCGCTGCCGCAAGCGCAGGCCGCGCAACTGCTGGGCGACCTGTTGGTGGCCCGTCAGGCGGCAATGAACGCGCCGTTGCCAGTCGCGGCCAAGACCGCGTTCGCCTGGTTGGCCCAGGACGATGCGGATAAAGCCATGGCCGCAGCAGCTCGCGCCTACGAAGGCGACGAACGCACCAGCTTTGGCGAACGGAGTGAAAGCATTGCCTTGGCCCGTCAGTTCCGGGACTTTGCAGCACTCACCGCTGACGAAACGTTTGAAGGCTGGTGCGAAACCTTGTATCGCCCGTTGTTTACCGCCCCTTGGCAGACCTTGGGCAACCCGGAGAAAGGCGCATGACCCAGGACCGTCCTCTGGCACTGAGTTTCCCCCTGCACGGTAGCCAGCTGATCGAGGCCAGCGCTGGCACGGGCAAGACTTTCACCATTTCGGCGCTGTACCTGCGCCTGATCCTCGGTCACGGTGGCGAACAGGGCTTCGAGCGCGAGCTGCTGCCACCGCAGATCCTCGTGGTGACCTTCACCGACGCCGCCACCAAAGAGCTGCGCGAGCGTATCCGCGCCCGCCTGGCTGAAGCCGCACGGTTCTTCCGTGGCGAACTGGAAGGCGCCGATCCACTGTTGCACCAACTGCGTGACGATTACCCACAAGAGAACTGGCCGCGTTGCGCCGGCCGGTTGGAAATCGCCGTGCAGTGGATGGACGAGGCTGCGGTATCGACCATCCATGGCTGGTGCCAGCGCATGCTACGCGAGCATGCCTTCGACAGCGGCAGCCTGTTCACCCAGACCCTGGAAACCGACCACAGCGAGTTGTTGGGCCAGGTCATGCGCGATTACTGGCGGCGCTTCTGCTATGGGATGCAAGGGGACGCACTGGCCTGGGTGCGCGGCAACTGGGGGAGCCCCGACGCCTTGCTGCCGCGCATTCGCCCACTGTTCGGCCGTGTGCGCGCCCAGCAGAATGGGCCAGAGCCCGCCGCATTGATCCAGGCATCGCTGCAGCAACGGGGTGCACAGTTGGCCCGGATCAAGGCGCCGTGGGCACAGTGGGCCGAGGAACTGCGGCAAATCTGCCGCGATGCGCTGGCCGCCAAACAGGTCGACGGCCGCAAGATGCAAGCCCGTTACTTCGAGCCCTGGTTCGACAAGCTCTGCGCTTGGGCCAGCGATGAGCAACTGGTAGAGCTCGACTTGGGCACCGGCTTTACCCGGCTGACCCCGGCGGGCATGGCCGAGGCCTGGAAGGGAGAACCTCCCGAGCACCCAGCCCTCAACGCCATGCAGCACTTGCAGCAGCAACTGCAGGCACTGGACAGCCCGGATGCCCCGCTGCTCGAGCACGCCGCCAGTTGGGTATCGGCGCGTTTCGAAGTGGAGAAGCGCCGGCGTGCAGAAATGGGCTTCGACGACATGCTCGTGCGCTTGCAGCACGCGCTCGCCAGCGAGGCCGGCGAGCGCCTGGCCAGCCTGATTCGTGAGCAGTTCCCGGTAGCGCTGATCGACGAATTCCAGGACACCGACCCGGTTCAGTACGGCATTTTCGAGCGCATCTACCAGATCAGCGAAAATCGCGCAGAAACCGGCCTGTTCATGATCGGCGACCCCAAGCAGGCGATCTACGCCTTCCGGGGTGCCGACATCTACACCTACCTAGCCGCGCGACGCGCTACCAGCGGCCGCCTGCACAGCCTGGACACCAACTACCGCTCCAGCAAAGCCATGGTGGCGGCGGTCAACCAGGTGTTCCTGCAGGCCGAGGCGCGTGAAGCGGGGCGGGGTGCATTCCTGTTCCGCGAGGCCGATGACAACCCGCTGCCATTCATCGAGGTGCGCGCCAAGGGGCGTGGCGAACAGCTGCTGATTGACGGTGAAGTCAGTGCAGCCCTGCAATGCTGGCAGCTGGAAAGTGAAGAGCCCGTCTCCAGCAGCGTTTACCGCCAGCAAATGGCCGCCAGTTGCGCCAGCCATATTGTGGCCTTGCTCAATGGCGGCCAGCAGGGCACGGCGGGGTTCCAGAATGCCGAAGGCGAATTGCGCGCCTGCTTGCCCTCGGACATTGCCATCCTGGTGCGCGATGGCCATGAGGCGCAGATGGTCCGCGCCGAACTGGCCGCACGCGAGGTGCGCAGTGTCTACCTGTCCGACAAGGACTCGGTGTTTGCCGCCCAGGAAGCCCACGACCTGCTGGCCTGGCTCAAGGCCTGCGCCGAGCCTGACTCAGAGCGCCTGCTCAAGGCTGCTTTGGCCAGCCTTACACTGGGCCTGTCGCTGGCTGCGCTGGACCGGCTTAACCAGGACGAGCGGGTCTGGGAGAGCTGGGTGATGCGCTTTCGCCTTTACCGCGACACCTGGCAGCGCCAAGGGGTGTTGCCGATGTTGCGCCACCTGCTGCATGACTTCCAGCTACCGCGCACGCTGATCCGCCGCAGTGATGGCGAGCGGGTGCTGACCAACCTGCTGCACCTGGCCGAGCTGCTGCAGCAGGCCGCTGGCGAACTGGACGGCGAACAGGCGCTTATCCGCCACCTGGCCGAGCATCTGGCCAGTTCCGGGCAGGCCGGTGAAGAGCAGATCCTGCGCCTGGAGAGCGACGAACAGTTGGTCAAGGTGGTGACCATCCACAAGTCCAAGGGCCTGGAATATCCCTTGGTCTACCTGCCATTCATCTGCACCAGCAAACCGGTGGATGGTAGCCGTCTGCCGCTGGCCTGGCATGACAGCGAAGGTAACGCCCACCTCACCCTCACACCCGACCAGGAGCAGATCGAGCGTGCTGACGACGAGCGCCTGGCCGAAGACCTGCGCCTGCTCTACGTGGCCCTGACCCGCGCCCAGCATGCTTGCTGGCTGGGTGTCGCCGACCTCAAGCGCGGTAATCAGAAGAGCTCGCAGCTGCACCGCTCGGCGTTTGGCTACCTGCTGGGGGGCGGCCTTGCCTTGGCTGGCTCGGCGCAGCTGACGGACTGGTTGCAGGCTTTGGCGGCAAGTTGCCCGCACATCACTTGCCCAGGCCTGCCGCAGGCGGATGAGCAGATGTATCGCATGCCACACGCCGAACGTGAGCTGCTGCCAGCACGCAGGCCACGCCATGCGGCTGCCGAGCACTGGTGGATCGCTTCCTACAGTGCCCTTCGTGTCGGCGATCAGACCCTCGGCGCCGACAGCTCGCAGGCACAGCAACTGCTGGATGACGAGGTGCCCGATGCCCAGGTGTTGCGCGAGGTCCCGGCCGACAGCGGCGATATCCATCGCTTCCCGCGGGGGCCTAACCCCGGCACCTTCCTCCATGGTTTGCTGGAGTGGGCGGGCCGTGAGGGCTTCTGCGAGGTCAGCGGCAACCCTCAACTGATCGAGCGTACCGTTGGCCAGCGCTGCAACCGCCGTGACTGGGCCGGCTGGATCCCCACCCTGAGCCACTGGATGCAACGTTTGCTGGGCGAGGCGTTGCCGCTGCCGGGCTGCGACCAGAGCGTAACCCTGGGCCAGCTGCGTCATTACCAGATCGAAATGGAGTTCTGGTTCGCCAGCCACCGGGTCGACGCAGAACAACTCGATCGCCTGGTGGCGCGTCACACCCACCCCGGTCTGGCGCGCCCAGCTGCGCAGCCGACCGTGCTCAACGGCATGTTCAAAGGGTTCATCGACCTGGCGTTCGAGCTGGACGGGCGTTACTACGTGACCGACTACAAGTCCAACTGGCTGGGTGCGGACATCCAGGCCTACGATGCCATGGCCATGGAAAAGGCGATTCTTGAGCACCGCTACGACCTGCAGTATGTGCTGTACCTGCTGGCCCTGCACCGCCAGTTGCGCGCGCGGCTGGCGGACTACGATTATGACCGCCATGTTGGCGGCGCCCTGTTCATCTTCCTGCGCGGTGCCAGCAGCAGCGGCCACGGCGTGTACCACGCCAAGCCACCGCGTGAGCTGATCGAAAGCCTCGATGCACTGTTCCGTGGCGAGCACGCGCCGGTACAGCAGGACCTGTTTGCCGGAGTTGCGCCATGAGCCGAAGCCTTGTAGACCTGTTGCCCACTCCGTTGCACGCCGAGCACCTGCTGGCGCTGGCACCACAGCACAACAGCGCTGACCTGCTGCAATTACTCGACCGCTGGGTTGAGCGGGGCTGGCTACGAGCCCTGGACCGCGCATTCGTCTCGTTCCTGGAAGAGCGTGCCCCCGGCAGTGATCCCTTGCTACTGCTGGCAGCGGCGCTGGCCAGCCACCAACTGGGGCACGGACATGTCTGCCTCGACCTGCAACAAACCTTGGCCGAGCCGGATTTCGCCCTGTCGTTGCCGCCGGAAGGTGACGCCCTTATCGGCCCTTTGCTACTGCCATCGCAACTGCTGGCCAACCTTGACTTGAATGCCTGGCTTCAGCGCATCAGCGCCAGCCCGCTGGTGGCCGCAGGTGATACGCCTGGCCAGCAAGCGCGGCCACTGGTACGCAGTGGCGAGCGCCTTTACCTGCGCCGTTACTGGAGTTACGAGCGGCGCATTGACCATGCCCTGCGCCAGCGCCTGAGTCAGGCCGAAGCACCGCCTGCGGACCTGCCAGAGCGCCTGGCGCAACTGTTCGAGGGCGGCGCGCCAGCTGGCCAGGTGGACTGGCAGAAGCTTGCCTGCGCCTTGGCCACCCGGGCCGGTTTCAGCATCATCACTGGCGGCCCCGGCACCGGCAAGACGACTACCGTGGTGCGCCTGCTGGCGTTGCTGCAGGCGCCGGCAGTGGAGCAGGGCAGGCCACTGCGCATCCGCCTGGCGGCACCGACCGGCAAGGCCGCTGCGCGCCTGACCGAATCCATTGGTCAGCAAGTCGAGCGCCTGCAAGTCAGCGCCGAAGTACGCGGGCAAATCCCTACTGAAGTCAGCACCGTGCATCGCCTGCTCGGCAGCCGCCCAGGCTCGCGGCACTTCCGCCATCATGCTGGCAACCCGTTGCCGTTGGATGTGCTGGTGGTCGACGAAGCGTCGATGATCGACCTGGAAATGATGGCCAACCTGCTCGATGCCTTGCCGCCGCGGGCGCGTCTGGTGCTGTTGGGCGACAAGGACCAGTTGGCCTCGGTCGAGGCGGGCGCGGTGCTGGGTGACCTGTGCCGGGATGCTGAGGAGGGCTTTTACTCGCCGGTGACTGCAGCGTGGCTTCAGCAGGTCAGTGGCGAGTCGCTGGCCGGCAGTGGCCTCAAGGCCGGCGATGAGCAGCGTCACCCGCTGGCCCAGCAGGTGGTGATGCTGCGTTTTTCACGGCGTTTCGGTGAGGGCAGCGGAATTGGCCAGCTGGCCAGACTGGTCAATCGTCAGGACGCTCACGCGGCGCGCAACCTGCTGGCCGCGCCGCCTGCCGACGTGCACAGCCTTTCGCTCAAGCACGAACAGGATCGTGCGTTCGACCGCCTGTTACTCGACGGCCCGAACCGCGGTACCGATGGACCGCAAGGCTACCGCAGCTACCTGCGCACCCTTGGCCGTTACCGGCCGGCACTTGATACCGCCTTTGACGACCCCGCCTGGGAGCAATGGGCGGGCAAGGTGTTGCGCAGTTTCGAGGATTTCCAGTTGCTGTGCGCGGTGCGCCGGGGCGCCTGGGGTGTCGAAGGCCTCAACGAGCGGGTGGCGCGGGTGCTGCACAATGCCGGTCTGATCGACAGCCAGCAGCCCTGGTACGAAGGGCGCCCGGTGCTGGTGACCCGCAACGACTACGGCCTTGGCCTGATGAACGGTGACATCGGTATTGCCCTGCGCCTGCCGGATGAGCATGGCCAGCCGCTGCTGCGCGTGGCCTTCCCGCGCAACGACGGCAGTGGTGGTGTGCGATTCGTTCTGCCGAGCCGGCTCAACGAAGTGGAGACGGTATTCGCCATGACCGTGCACAAGTCCCAGGGGTCGGAGTTCAGCCACACTGCCCTGGTGCTGCCGGAGGCGCTCAATCCGGTGCTGACCAAGGAATTGGTGTACACCGGCATCACTCGGGCCAAGCACTGCTTCAGCCTGGTCGAGCCACGCCAAGGCATTTTCGAAGAAGCGGTGGCGCGCAAAGTACGGCGTATTTCCGGGTTGATGCTCGAGCAGGTCTAGGGCAATGAAACCCATTACACGTGGCCGCATGCTCATACAATAAAGCGGCCATGTGCTATCGTTGCGCCGATATCGGAAGGGGCTTCAAGGGATTTCCCACATGAACGTGGCCGCAAGGCGAGTGACAAGCTGTGCGCTTTCGCTATTGCTGGCCGTCCTGTTCCTTTCTGCAGGCGCTGCCCGGGCAGACCCCGGCACAACCGCCGCCCAGGCACAGCAGCGCGCCAAGGCAGTCACCCAGGTAGTACTGGGTATTTTCAGTTACGCCCGCTGGCCCGTCGAACCTTCTCCTTTACGCCTGTGCCTGGTCGGCCCGACCGAGTACGCCGACGATCTCATCAAGGGCCATGTCCAGGAGTCCGGCCGGCCGCTGCAGGTGCGGCGCCTGCTGGCAGAAGACACCCAGGTCGCCCAGGCCTGCGATGCCCTCTACATTGGCAAGCTTGACCAGGGCCAGCGCGATCGGCTGTTTCAGCGTATCGGCGGCCACCCGGTGCTGAGCATCAGCGAGGCGGATGACCCCTGCACGGTCGGCAGCCTGTTCTGCCTGCGGGTCAGCGACCAGCAGGTGGCCTTTGAAGTCAATCTCGACTCGGTGGCACGCTCTGGCGTGCGCATTCACCCCAGCGTGCTGCAATTGTCGCGGCGCCGGGCGGAGCAGCCATGAAGCCGACCCGCAAGCGTACCGTGCGCCCGACCCTGCGCTCGGTGCTGGGCCGTGGCCACCTCAGCGTCGCCCTGCTTGCCGTTGGCCTGGCGGGTATCTCCCTCACCCTGCTGGGCGTGCTCGCCCTGCGTGTCTATGCCAACCATAACCTGCAGTTGATCGCTCGCTCGATCAACTACACGGTAGAGGCGGCGGTGGTGTTCGATGACAGCGCCGCTGCCAATGAGTCGCTGGCGTTGATTGCCAGTACCGAAGAAGTGGCCGAGGCCAAGGTCTTCAACAACGAGGGCGAGCAACTGGCGCACTGGCAACGCGACAATACCGGCATGCTCGCGCAGCTGGAGGTGCAGGTTGCCAGCGCCTTGCTGGATGAGCCGGTCATTCTGCCGATCGTGCACCAGCAACAGCAGGTCGGGCATATCGAACTGGCAGGCCAAGGCAGGAGCCTGTTGCTGTTCCTGCTCAGTGGCTTGGCCGGTATCCTGTTCTGCACGGTCCTCAGCGCCTTGGCTGCCCAGTATCTGTCGCGGCGCCTGCTCAACGATATCACCCGCCCGCTGCGTGGCCTGGCCAGTGTCGCCCATGCCGCCCGCCGCGAGCGCAGCTTCGACCGGCGCGTGCCAGAAGCGCCGATTGCCGAGCTGAACGAGCTGGGTAACGACTTCAATGCCCTGCTGGATGAACTGGAGGTGTGGCATAGCCACCTGCAGAGCGAAAACCAGACCCTGGCCCATCAGGCCAGCCACGACAGCCTGACCGGCTTGCCCAACCGCGCCTTCTTTGAAGGGCGCCTGAGCCGCAGCGTGCGAAATGCGGCGCGCCAGCAGGACCACCTGGCAGTGCTGTTCCTCGACAGCGACCACTTCAAGCAGATCAACGACACCCTCGGCCACGCCGTGGGTGACGAGGTGTTGATCAGCGTGGCCGAACGTGTGCGCGCCCAGCTGCGCGAGCAAGACCTGGTGGCGCGCCTGGGGGGCGACGAGTTTGCCGTGCTGTTGACGCCTTTGCATACGCGCAAGGATGCCGAACACATTGCCGAGAAGATCGTTGCCAGCATGAGGCTGCCGGTGCAACTGGACAGTGGCCGCAGTATCTCTACCTCGCTGAGTGTCGGTATTGCCTATTACCCGGATGACGGCGCTGACCCCGCCAGTCTTCTCAATGCCGCCGATGCGGCAATGTACCAGGCCAAGCGCAAACGCCGTGGCCATTGGCAAGTGGCGCAGACGGAACGGTCCGCCAACGAAATCAGGAACAGGAGTTGAACCCGTGATGCAAGCTTTACGATTCCCGCTTTGGGCCTTGTTGCTCGCCCTGCTGGCGCTGACCGGTTGTCAGAGCGCCCCCCCCAAGGGCCTTACCCCAGAACAGATTGCTGTGCTCAAGCGCGAAGGTTTCACCCCGACCGATGAAGGTTGGGCCTACGACCTGTCTGGCAAAGTGCTGTTCGGCAGCGATCTGGACAGCCTCAACGGCCAGAGCCAGGCGATTGTCGAGCGCATCGGCAAGGCGCTGCTCGGCGTTGGTATCCAAGGCGTGCGGGTGGACGGGCATGCCGACTCGTCGGGCAAGGCGGCGTATAACCAGCAGCTGTCCGAGCGCCGCGCGCAAAGCGTGACCAAGGCGCTGGTGGGGATTGGCATGCAGGCGCAGAACATTCAGAGCCGTGGCCTGGGCAGCAGCCAGCCGGTGGCGGACAACCGCACCAGCGCCGGGCGTACCGAGAACCGTCGGGTGTCCATCGTGGTAGCGTCCTACTGATCGTCGCCGCTCGGGCAGTCACATAGCCCCTGTAGGCGCGGGCAACGCGGTGCCTGGCACCGGCTTCGCCGGTGTTCGCGGGCAAGCCCGCTCCCACAGGATCTGTGCTTGTCCTTGGAAATGGACTGCCCCCCAAAAGTTGGACACCAATCCAACCCTTGGGGGCAGTCCAGGATCTGTGCTTGTCCTTGGAAATGCGCAGGCCCATCGGTCACATATCCCCTGTGGGAGCGGGCGTGCCCGCGAAGCAGGCGACGCGGTGCTTGGCACGGCTTCGCCGGTGTTCGCGGGCAAGCCCGCTCCTACAGGGACTGTGTTGCCCTTGGAAATGCGCAGGCCCATCAGTCCTGGGCAAAGCGCATCTCGCGGGTTTGCCCCATCAACAACGGCGCATTCGCCTCGGTCACCCCGCGGATGTAATCCCACAGCAGGGTAATGCGCTTCAACTTGCGCAAATCCTCCCGGCAATACATCCAGAACTGCCTCGTCACCTCGATCTCCTCCGGCAACACCGTGACCAATCGCGGGTCCTGCGCGGCGAGGAAGCACGGCAATATCGCCAGCCCACGCCCCTGCAACGCTGCCGTGTACTGCGCGATCACGCTGGTACTGCGCAAATGTGCGCTGGCGTTGGGGATCAGGTTGGCCAGGTACAGCAGCTCGGAGCTGAACGCCAGGTCATCCACGTAACTGATGAAGGGGTGTTTGGCCAGGTCCGTCACCTGGTGGATCGGCGCGTGGCTGTCCAGGTAGCCCTGGGTGGCATACAGCCGCAGGCGGTAATCGCACAGCTTGCAGCACACATAAGGCCCATGCTCGGGCCGCTCCAGCGCAATGACGATGTCCGCCTCGCGCTTGGACAGGCTGATGAAGTGCGGCAGCGGCAGGATGTCCACCGAAATAGCCGGGTAGGCGTCGACGAAGTGGCTTAGCTGCGGCGTGATGAAAAAGCTGCCAAAGCCCTCCGTGCAGCCCATGCGCACATGGCCCGACAACGCCACCCCCGACCCGGACACCTGCTCGCAAGCCATGTGCAGCGTGCTCTCGATCGATTCGGCATAGCCCAGTAGGCGCTGGCCCTCGGCGGTCAGCACAAAGCCGTTGGTCCGCGATTTTTCGAACAGCAAGGTGCCCAGCGCGCCCTCCAGCGAGCTGATGCGTCGCGACACGGTGGTGTAGTCCACGCTCAGCCTTTTGGCTGCACTGCTGGCCTTGCGGGTGCGAGCCACTTCGAGGAAGAACTTCAAATCGTCCCAGTTGAGCGCGCTCAGGGATGTGAGGTCTTTTTGCATGATGATCCGGTTTTTTTGTGCGTTCTTGTTGGATGTTTGCACATCTATACTCGAAACAAGCCTCAGGACGCCACCCCGCGTTTGCCCGGCGCTGGCGATCTCGTCCCGACAACAATTCCAAGGAGAACGCAGATGAACGCACCGCAATCCCCAAACAGCACCAAGGTCGAGCAGGTCAAGCTGCTGATCGACGGCCAGTGGGTCGAGTCCAAAACCACCGAATGGCGTGACATCGTCAACCCGGCCACCCAAGAGGTGCTGGCGCGCGTACCGTTCGCCACCGTCGAGGAAGTCGATGCAGCCGTGGCCGCTGCTCACCGCGCTTTCCAGACGTGGCGTAACACCCCGATCGGCGCGCGCATGCGCATCATGCTCAAGCTGCAGGCGCTGATCCGCGAACACACCAAACGCATTGCCCAGGTGCTCAGCGCCGAGCAGGGCAAGACCCTGGCCGACGCTGAAGGCGATATCTTCCGCGGCCTGGAAGTGGTCGAGCACGCTGCGTCCATTGGTACCCTGCAGATGGGCGAATTCGCCGAGAACGTCGCCGGCGGTGTCGATACCTACACCCTGCGCCAGCCGATCGGCGTATGCGCTGGCATCACCCCGTTCAACTTCCCGGCAATGATCCCGCTGTGGATGTTCCCCATGGCCATCGTCTGCGGCAACACCTTCGTGCTCAAACCGTCCGAGCAGGACCCGCTGTCGACCATGCTTCTGGTCGAGCTGGCGCTGGAAGCCGGCGTACCGGCCGGCGTGCTGAACGTGGTGCACGGCGGCAAGCAGGTGGTGGATGCCATTTGCACCCACCAGGACATCAAGGCGATTTCCTTCGTGGGCTCTACTGAAGTCGGCACGCACGTTTACAACCTTGGCAGCCAGCATGGCAAGCGTGTGCAGTCAATGATGGGGGCCAAGAACCACGCGGTGGTGTTGCCTGATGCCAACCGCACGCAAACCATCAATGCGCTGGTGGGTGCTGCCTTTGGCGCGGCGGGCCAGCGCTGCATGGCGACCTCGGTGGCCGTGTTGGTGGGCAAGGCCCGCGAATGGTTGCCGGATATCAAGGAGGCTGCCAGCAAGCTCAAGGTCAATGCTGGCTGTGAGCCGGGCACCGACGTTGGCCCGGTGGTTTCCAAGCGTGCCAAGGAGCGTGTGCTGGGCCTGATCGAAAGCGGTATCAAGGAAGGCGCCAAGCTCGAACTCGACGGCCGTGACGTCAAGGTGCCGGGCTACGAGCAAGGCAACTTCGTCGGCCCGACCCTGTTCTCGGGCGTGAAGACCGACATGCAGGTGTATACCCAGGAAATCTTCGGCCCGGTGCTGGTGACCCTGGAAGTCGATACGCTCGACGAGGCTATCGCCCTGGTCAATGCAAACCCGTTCGGCAACGGCACCGGCCTGTTCACCCAGAGCGGCGCTGCGGCCCGCAAGTTCCAGAGCGAAATCGATATTGGCCAGGTCGGCATCAACATCCCGATCCCGGTACCCGTACCGTTCTTCAGCTTCACCGGCTCGCGTGGCTCCAAACTCGGTGACCTGGGGCCGTACGGCAAGCAAGTGGTGCAGTTCTACACTCAGACCAAGACCGTCACTGCTCGCTGGTTCGATGACGACAGCGTCAACGACGGTGTGAACACCACCATTAGCCTGCGCTAAGGAGTACGTCATGCGTATCGCATTCATCGGCCTGGGCAACATGGGCGCGCCCATGGCCCGCAACCTGATCAAGGCCGGGCATCAGCTGAACCTGTTCGACCTGAACAAGGCCGTGCTGGCCGAGCTGGCAGAACTGGGCGGGCAGATCAGCCCCTCGCCCAAGGACGCGGCGGCCAACAGCGAGCTGGTGATCACCATGCTGCCTGCCGCAGCCCATGTGCGTAGCGTGTATTTGAACGAGGACGGCGTACTGGCCGGCATTCGCCCTGGCACGCCGACCGTTGACTGCAGCACCATCGACCCGCAGACCGCACGTGACGTGTCCAAGGCCGCAGCGGCAAAGGGCGTGGACATGGGGGATGCGCCGGTTTCCGGTGGTACTGGCGGCGCCGCGGCCGGCACCCTGACGTTCATGGTTGGCGCCAGTACCGAGTTGTTCGCCAGCCTCAAGCCGGTACTGGAGCAGATGGGCCGCAACATTGTGCACTGCGGGGAAGTCGGTACCGGCCAGATCGCCAAGATCTGCAACAACCTGCTGTTAGGCATTTCGATGATCGGCGTGTCCGAGGCCATGGCCCTGGGTAACGCGTTGGGTATCGATACCAAGGTGCTGGCCGGCATCATCAACAGTTCGACCGGGCGTTGCTGGAGCTCGGACACCTACAACCCGTGGCCGGGCATCATCGAAACCGCTCCGGCATCGCGTGGCTACACCGGTGGCTTTGGCGCCGAACTCATGCTCAAGGACCTGGGGCTGGCCACCGAAGCGGCACGCCAGGCACACCAACCGGTGATTCTCGGTGCCGTGGCCCAACAGTTGTATCAGGCCATGAGTTTGCGAGGTGAGGGTGGCAAGGACTTCTCGGCCATCGTCGAGGGTTATCGCAAGAAGGATTGATGCAAGAGGTGGATTTCATCGCGGGCCAGGCGGCCTTCCCTCTGTAACTGCGCACCAGAGGGAAGGGCGTCTGCTCCGCGATTTTTTTTGTCCACACTTACAGGTAGTGCGCGGCCGTGGTAGGAGCGGGTTCACCCGCGAATGCTGCAGAAGCCTCACCGCCGCATTAGCAGGTAAACCCGCGCCTGCAAGTCAGGCGAAGACGAAATACTTACGTACAGTCTCGACCACTTCCCAGGTACCTTTCATGCCTGGCTCGATCACGAACACATCACCCGCTTTCAGGTGCTTGGGCTCTTCGCCTTCCGGGGTGATGATGCAGTAGCCATCGAGGAAGTGGCAGAACTCCCATTTATCGTAGTTGACCTCGAACTTGCCCGGGGTGCAGATCCAGGTGCCCATGATTTTGCTGCCGTCGGCCGACAGGTAGGCATTGAGGTTGACGGTGTGCGGATCGCCGCCGATGCGCTTCCACTTGGTGGCGTCCACGACCGGCGTCGGGCAGGTTTCGCGCAGGACGGTGATGAAATCGGACATGGCACAACTCCTGGTGACTGGCTGAATGACGGGTCACCATAGGCCCAACGGCCGAGCCGCAGTTGCCTGGGCTCGACGTCCAGGTGTCTGCCCGCGCTATGGCAGGCGGTTTGCCTCGACAGTGGTGTGCGCCCTTGCGCGTCAGCCGGTAAAGGTGGCTACCAGTTCTGCGGCATAACCCGGCAATGCCGCAAAATCCCGTGCGCACACCAGCAACCGGCGGTTGGCCCATGGCTCCTGCAGCGCCACCCAGTGCAACGGCAGCATGCCTTGCCAGCGCTGTACTGCTGCCAGCGGCACCACCCCGATTCCGGCCCCGCCCGCGACCATGCGGATCACCCCATCAAACCCCTCCGCACGCACCCGGACCTGCATGCGCTGCCCCTCGTGCAGCGCTTGCTCTTCCAGGTACAACCCCAATGCACTGCCGGCCCCCAGGCCTACATAGCCATGGGCCAGGCTGTCGACGAAACTTGGCGCCAGCGCACTGGCCAAGGGGTGGCCCTGTGGTGTCACCAGCACCAGCGGGTCGTCTCGAAACGGCCGGGTCTGCAGGTGCTCGCTGGGGGCGGCTGTGGACACGATGCCCAGGTCGGCCATGCCTTGGGTAATTGCCTGCACGATGCGCAAACTCGGCAGCTCTTGCACATCCACGCTGACGCCCGGGTTTTCAGCCAGGTAGCTGGCCAGCAGTTCGGGCAGGTATTCGGTCAGCGCTGCGGTGTTGCACAGCAGACGCACCTGGCCTTGCTGCCCTTGCGCGTATTGGCCCAGGTCGAACTGCAGGCGTTCGACCTGCTGCGTTATCAGCCGTGCATGCTGCAAGAGTGCCTGGCCAGCCGGCGTTGGTTGTACGCCACGGCGGTTACGTTCCAGCAAGGGAATGCCCAGCGATGCTTCCATGGCGCGAATGCGCGCACTGGCTGCCGGCAGCGACAGATGGCTGCGGCCGGCGCCAGCGGTGATGTTGCCGCACTCCAGGGTGTGCTGGAACAGCTTGAGGTCGATCAGGTCGAAATGCATGTGGCTCTGTCCTGGCAAGAGGCTGGCTGAGTATATGGCAGATTTTCACGTCACCCGGTGCACGGCATCATCGGCCCATGACGACCTTGCTTGCTTTCTACCAGAACATTGGCCCGGCACTCTCGTTGCTGGTTGTACTGACCTTTCTGCTGGCCGGCGCAGTGAAGGGGGTCATCGGCCTGGGCCTGCCGACCATTGCCATGGGCCTGTTGGGCCTGGCTATGCCACCGGCGCAGGCTGCCGCGTTGTTGATCGTGCCCTCGACACTCACCAACCTGTGGCAGCTGGCCAGCGGCGGGCATCTGCGAGGGTTGTTGGTCCGCCTGGGGCCGATGCTGGCATTGATCTTTGTCGGCACCTTGCTGGGCAGCGCCTGGCTGGGAATCAACAGTGGCCCCTGGGCTGCGCACGCGCTGGGGGGCGCCTTGCTGGTCTATGCGTTGTATGGGTTGGTCGGCCCGGGCTTGCAGGTAGCCCCGGGACACGAGCGCTGGCTGGGACCGCTTTGCGGGCTGGTCACGGGTGTGGTTACGGCGTCGACCGGGGTGTTCGTGATGCCAGCAGTGCCTTACCTGCAGAGCCTGGGCTTGAGCCGCGAGCAGATGATCCAGGCCCTGGGCCTGTCGTTCACGGTGTCGACCCTGGCCTTGGCCCTAGGCCTGGCCGGGCAGGATGCCTTGGGTGGCCAGGCGCTGGGGGCGTCGCTGCTGATGCTGGCGCCGGCCTTGGTCGGCATGCTGGCGGGCCAGTGGCTGCGTCAGCGGATCAGCGCGCTGCTGTTCAAGCGTTGCTTTTTCATCGGCCTGGCCGCCCTCGGCGGCCACCTGCTGATCAACGGCTAGCGGACGAAGCGCTGAGCATGTCGACCCTCTGGATATCGAAATCGCGCTCCAGGTAATCCATGCGGCTTTCGAAGAAGGCGGCCATGTGCGGGAGGGCCGAGTGCACGTCCAGCGCGGCCTTGTCGGCCCACACTTCGAAGAACACAAACAGGCTTGGGTCCTGCTGGTCGCGCAGCATGTGGTACTCGATGCAGCCGGGTTCCTGGCGGCTTGGCTCGACGTAGGGACGCAACAGGTTTTCGAACGCATCAGCCATTTCCGGGCGGGTCTTGGCTTTGAGGATAAAGGCGAACGGCTCACTCATGGGGCGCTACTCGGTGATGGGTGGTGAGTCGATTCTACGGCAATAATTCATTGCTCATTCGTGACTTCTGGTCAATTGTATTTTGCCCCGTCACCGCTGTATCCCGCCCCCGCGAGCCTCTAACCTGCCGGCATCAATTTTTGATTCGGCCGTGGAGGCCAGCATGAAAAAGATCCTTCTGCTCAATGGTGGTAAACAGTTCGCTCACTCCGAAGGCCGCCTCAACGCGACCTTGCACGAAGCGGCCATCGCTCACCTGGACCGCGCCGGTTTCGATGTGCGCCAGACGTTCATCGACGGCGGCTACGATGCCCAGGAAGAGGTGGAGAAATTCCTCTGGGCCGATGTGGTGATCTATCAAATGCCCGGCTGGTGGATGGGCGCGCCGTGGACCGTGAAGAAGTACATCGACGAGGTGTTCACTGCCGGCCACGGCAGCCTGTACGCCAATGACGGTCGTACCCGTTCGGACCACTCGCAGAAATACGGCAGCGGTGGTCTGGTGCACGGCAAGCAATACATGTTGTCGCTGACCTGGAACGCGCCGCAGCAGGCGTTCGATGACCCGAGCGATTTCTTTGAAGGCAAAGGGGTGGATGCCGTCTACTTCCCGTTCCACAAGGCCAACCAGTTCCTGGGCATGACCGGCCTGCCGACCTTCCTGGCTGTGGATGTGATGAAGCGCCCGGATGTGCCGGCGGCGTTGGCAGCTTATGAGGCCCATCTGGACAAGGTGTTTGGCAAGGCACAGTAATTTTATGTCTGTACCGGCCTCTTCGCGGGCTTGCCCGCTCCCACAGGTATTACGCAGGTTTCAAGGACTTTGCAGTACTTGGGGGAGCGGGCAAGCCCGCGAATAGGCCCGTACAGGCGCTGCTGGACTTGGCCTCGACAAGCGGTTATCTAATCCTTGCACAGACCAACCACAGGCCCTGATGTGAAAACCCGATCCGAAGAACTCCAGGTATTCGTCGCCGTCATCGACTGCGGCTCGATTTCCGCTGCTGCCGAGCAGATGGGCCAGACCCCGTCTGCCGTCAGCCGCACCTTGTCGCGTCTGGAGGGCAAGCTGGGCACCACGCTGGTCAACCGCACCACCCGGCGCATGGACCTTACCGAAGAGGGGCGCTACTTTCTTGAGCGCGCGCGGCTGATCCTGCAGCAGATGGACGAGATGGAAGAGCGTCTGTCGATGAACCGCCAGACCCCGACCGGGCGATTGCGCATCAATGCCGCTGCGCCGTTCATGCTGCATGCCATCCTGCCCTGGATCGGCGAGTTCCGCCGCCAGTACCCGGGCATCGAACTGGAGCTCAACACCGACGACCTGATCATCGACCTGCTGGAGCAGAGCACTGATGTGGCGATCCGCATCGGCGAGCTGGCCGACTCCAGCCTGCACGCGCGCAGCCTGGGTTGCAGTCCGGTGCAGGTGCTGGCCAGTCCGGCCTACCTGGAGCAGCACGGCACGCCACGGCAGGTCGAGGACCTGGCCAACCACTGTCTGCTCGGCTTCAGCCAACCTGAGTCGCTCAATCACTGGCCGCTACGCCACGCTCAGGGCGATCGCTGGAGCATCCGCCCGACGCTGGTCGCTTCCAGCGGCGAAACCCTGCGCCAGCTGGCGTTGGCCGGGGAGGGCATCGTCAGCCTGTCGCACTTCATGACCCACGAAGATATCCGCACAGGGCGCCTGCAGGTGCTGCTGAGCGAGGCCAACAATGGCTACCGTCAGCCGATCCACGCGGTGTATTACCGCAACACCCAGTTGGCGCTGCGCATCCAGTGCTTCCTGGATTTCATCCAGCGCAAGCTGGCGATGTACGCCTGATGAGTTGCCTGATCGCGACAAATCCTGTCCACAGGCGGCGAAACTTCCGCCGGTTGATTGCACAGTCGAAGCGCTTCGGCCTTACTGACTGCTCAACAAAAACAACACCAAGGAAGTGTCATGCGTATTGTCCCGTTCCAGTACCTGGCTCTCGCAGCCGCGATCCTGAGCTGTTCCTCGGTTTACGCCGCCACCCTGGAGGGCGGCGCGGTGGCCGCCCCCGATCAATATGGCGCACAGGTGGCCGCCGATATTCTGAAAAAGGGCGGCAACGCGGTGGACGCGGCAGTGGCGACCGCCTTCACCCTGGCGGTGACTTACCCGGAGGCCGGTAATATCGGCGGTGGCGGCTTCATGACCCTGTTCGTCGATGGCAAGCCTTACTTCCTCGACTACCGCGAAGTCGCGCCCAAGGCCGCCACGCGCAACATGTACCTGGACGACAAGGGCGAGGTCATCGAGAACCTCAGCCTGGTCGGGGCACGCGCCGCAGGCGTACCCGGTACGGTAATGGGCCTGTGGGAGGCGCACCAGAAGTTCGGCAAGCTGCCCTGGAGCGAGTTGCTGACCCCGGCCATCGGCTATGCGAAAAACGGCTTCAAGGTGGCGGAAAAGCAGTACCAGTACCGCAACGATGCCCAAGGCATGTTCAAGACGGCGACCAACTTCAACGATTACTTCGGCAACATGAAGGTCGGCGAGCTGTTCAAGCAGCCGGAAATGGCCCAGACCCTGGAGCGCATAGCCGCCAAGGGCGTGAGCGAGTTCTATCAAGGCAAGACCGCCGATTTGCTGGTGGCGCAGATGCAGGCTGACAAAGGCCTGATTACCAAAGAAGACCTGAAAGATTACAAGGCGGTATGGCGTGAACCGATGGCCGTGAGCTGGCGTGGCAATGTGGTGTATACCGCGCCACCGCCGAGCTCGGGCGGTGTGGCGCTGGCCCAGTTGCTGGGCATCAAGGAAGACCGCGCGGCCGACTTCAAAGGGGTGGCGCATAACTCGGCGCAGTACATCCACCTGTTGGCCGAGATCGAGAAGCGGGTGTTCGCCGACCGCGCCGATTACCTGGGCGACCCGGCCTTCACCAAGGTGCCGGTGGACCAGCTGGTGGCCAAGGATTACCTGGCCAAGCGCGCAGCTCAGGTCAACCCGAAGGCCATTTCCGACACCGACAAGGTCAAGCCGGGCCTTGAACCGCATCAGACCACGCATTTCTCGATCGTCGACAAGCAGGGCAACGCGGTCAGCAATACCTACACCCTCAACCTCGACTACGGCAGTGGTGTGGTGGTGAAGGGCGCCGGTTTCCTGCTCAACGACGAGATGGATGATTTCAGCGCCAAGCCGGGTGCGGCGAACGCCTTTGGCGTGGTCGGCGGTGATGCCAACGCGATCGAACCGGGCAAGCGCATGCTGTCGTCGATGAGCCCCAGCCTGATGACCCGCGATGGCAAGGTCGAGCTGGTTATCGGTACCCCGGGTGGTTCACGGATCTTTACCTCGATCTTCCAGGTGATGAACAACCTGTACGACTACGGCATGCCGCTGGACAAGGCGGTGGCGGCGCAGCGCGTGCACCATCAGTTGCTGCCCAAGGACACCATCTACTTCGACAGCTATGCGCCATTGACCGGGCCGGTAGCTGATGAGCTGAAGAAGATGGGCTATGTGCTGGAGGACCAGGGCTGGGAGATGGGCGACATCCAGGCGATCCGCGTCGATGGGGCGAAGCTTGAGACCGCTTCCGACCCACGTGGGCGTGGGGTGGGGATGATCGTCAAGTAGTACCTGTGAGCACGCCGGGAGGGCTTTGCCCTCCTATCGCGACACAAGGCCGCCCCCATGGTGACCTGCGTACGTCGATCAATGTGGCGGCCTTGAGTCGCGAAAGGGCCGCAAAGCGGCCCCAGGTGCCAACGGTCAGACGCGGAACTGGCTGACCAGTGTCTGCAACTGCCCACCCAGCCGCGCCAGCTCCACACTCGACGCTGCCGTCTCGTCACTGGCTGCTGCGGTTTGCTCTGACACATCACGCACATTCAGGATGCTTCGGCTGATCTCTTCAGCCACCGCACTCTGCTGCTCTGCCGCCGCAGCAATCTGCTGGTTCATCGACTGGATGCTCGATACCGTACTGGTAATGCTCTCCAGCGATGACCCGGCCTTTCGCGCCAGTTCGACGCTGCTGTCGGTCAGGGCACGGCTGCCCTGCATGGCATTCGCCACTTGCTGGGTACCGTGCTGCAGGCTGGCAATCAGCTCTTCGATCTCTTCGGTAGACTTCTGCGTGCGTTGGGCCAGGCCGCGCACTTCGTCGGCAACCACGGCAAAGCCACGGCCTGCCTCGCCGGCACGCGCCGCCTCGATCGCTGCGTTGAGCGCCAGCAGGTTGGTCTGTTCGGCCACCGACTTGATCACGTCCATCACGCTGCCAATTTTCTGGCTTTCCTGCTGCAGCAGGTTCATGGCCTCGGTGGAGCGGTGCATGTCTTCGGCCAGGCGTTCGATCTGGCCAATCGCTTCGCCCACTACGCGGTCGCCGGCACGGGCTTCGTCATCGGCTCCGGTGGCTGCATGTGAGGCCTGCTCGGCATTGCGCGCCACTTCCTGAACGGTAGCGGCCATTTCGTGCATGGCGGTGGCCACCTGGTCGGTCTCGACTTTCTGGCTGTTGGCGCCCGCGCTGGTCTGTTCGGTGACTGCCGACAGCTCTTCGGCGGCGCTGGCGATCTGGGTGACGCCATCGCGGATGCCGCTGATCAGCTCGCGCAGGGTGGTGCCCATGCGCGCGATGCCTTGCTGCAGCACGCCCAGTTCGTCACGGCGGGTGACGCGCATGTGCTGGGTAAGGTCGCCACTGGCGATTTTTTCCACGGCCACCAGGGTGTCTTGCAACGGGCGCGTGATCTGGCGGGTGATCAGCACCGCCGCCAGCACGCCGACCAGCAGCGCCAGCAGTGTGGCGATGGCCTGCAGGCTGCGGGCCTGGGTGCTCTCGATGTCACGGCGCTCCAGCTGGATCTGGTACAACGCGTCGCTGCGCTTGACGATGTCGGCACCCTGCACGGTCATTTCGGCACGCGCGGTGGTGATGTTGGCAACCGCGTCGCGGAACTGGCGTACGGCGTCACGATAGGCCAGTACTGCGTTTTCGAACTGTTGCAGGCGCGCATCTTCGCTGGGCAGCTGGCGCTTGAGGTTGTCGGTATCGGCCAGTGCTGCATCCAGCTGGCGCAAGGCGGCCTGCTCGTTGGCGCTGCTGTTGTCGGCGATGTAGCCACGCACATCGATGCGTACCTGCAGCAGTTGCTGGCGGGCCTTGCTGATCAGCTGGTACTGGGCCAGGCGCACGCTGTCAGCCTCGGGGCGAGCCATCACCTCCTGGCTGAGCGCATCCATGGCCTGGTCGGCGCGGATGGCCGAGCTGTCCATGGAAACGCGCGCTGCGCGGGTGGCGTCGTAGCCCTGGCGCATCTTGTTCAGCGACAGCTTGTAGGCACTGATGGTATCGCCCAGTTCACCCAGCAGCTTGACGTTCTCCGGGCTTTTGAAGGTGGTGGCCAGGTAGGCCTGCTGCTTGCTGAATGCGTCCAGCTTGGCCAGGGTGTTGGCGGCGGCGGTATCGTCGCCGTTGGCGATCATGTACTGCAGGCGCGCAATGCGCAGATCGGTGAGGTCCTTGTTCAACTGGCCAATATCGCCCATCCAGTTGCTACGGTCGATCAGGCTGCCCAGGCTGGTCCAGCCGGTGAGGGCCAGCAGGCCAGTGAGGACCAGCACCAGGCCGAAGCCCAGGCCGAGTTTAAGGTTGACGCTGATGTTGGCGAACCAGCTGTTCATGCACGCTCTCCAGAAGTTGATTTCGCTCTCTTGATCTTCGATCGCCAGGCGTTGTTGTTCTGGATGCCCGCTGATTCGTGCAGGGGTTATCGGCCATGATTGGGGAAGCTGAAACGCTTTTTCAGCAAAATGTCAGCAAGCGGTCTCACTCGGTCCCTGTTGCACCGGGCATCAGAGAGTGCGTGCACTGAAGGTGTCGCAGCGATTCACTTCACCTTCGGCAAACCCGGCCTTGAACCAGCGCACCCGCTGCGCCGAGGTACCGTGGGTGAACGAGTCTGGCACTACGCGCCCGCGGCTTTGCTGCTGCAGGCGGTCGTCGCCGATTGCATTGGCCGCATTCAGCGCTTCCTCGACATCGCCTGGCTCCAGCCAGTTCAGGCGTTTCTGCGCCTGGTAGGCCCATACCCCGGCCAGACAGTCGGCCTGCAACTCCTGGCGCACCAACAGGCCGTTGTCGCCCTCCATGCGCTGGCCAGCGCGTCGTGCGGCGTCGACCTTGGCCGAGACGCCCAGCAGTGTCTGCACATGGTGACCGATTTCGTGGGCGATCACGTAGGCCTGGGCGAAGTCGCCAGCTGCAGCGAAGCGGGTTTCCATTTCACGGAAGAACGACATGTCCAGGTATACCCGCTGGTCCGCCGGGCAATAGAACGGCCCAACCGCTGCCGAGGCAAAACCGCAGGCCGAATTGACCTGGCCGCTGAACAGGACCAGTTTGGGGTCACGGTATTGTTTGCCGGCCTCGGCGAACAGGGCTTTCCAAGTGTCTTCGGTGTCACCCAGAACCGAGGCGACGAACTCAGCTTGCTGGTCGTTGGCCGGTGGCGCCTTGCCGCCCGCACCACTGGGCGCCGTCTGCTGTTGTTGCTGCTCCATCTGCCCGGCAAGCTGGCCAAGAATCTGCAGCGGGTCCTGCCCGGTGAGCCAGCCGATGCCGACGATCAGCAGAATCGCCCCGAGCCCCAGCCCCTTGCCGCCGCCGAAGCGCATGCCGCCACCGCCACCTTCGCCCCGGGCATCGACCACGTTGTCGCTGCGTCGGCCTTTTCGCCATTCCATGAATGCTCTCCCGAGCGTGAAACAAGAAGTCAAAGATTAGTTCAGGAAAGCGGCAGGTGTCAGGCAAAGGTGTTAATCCATAACCATTTGGTTATGTATGAGGTGGTCGATTTCAATATTCATCGCGCGCGACCTGCCGGAAACTGCAAGTCCGCCTGCCACGCCCAGGCGTTCTCACAATTCCAAGAGAGGAAACCGGCATGCCCGCCCAGGACAACAGCCGCTTCGTGATCCGTGATCGCAACTGGCACCCTAAAGCCCTTACGCCTGACTACAAGACCTCCGTTGCCCGCTCGCCGCGCCAGGCACTGGTCAGCATTCCGCAGTCGATCAGCGAAACCACTGGTCCGGACTTTTCCCATCTGGGCTTCGGCGCCCACGACCATGACCTGCTGCTGAACTTCAATAACGGTGGCCTGCCCATTGGCGAGCGCATCATCGTCGCCGGCCGTGTCGTCGACCAGTACGGCAAGCCTGTGCCGAACACTCTGGTGGAGATGTGGCAAGCCAACGCCGGCGGCCGCTATCGCCACAAGAACGACCGCTACCTGGCGCCGCTGGACCCGAACTTCGGTGGTGTTGGCCGGTGCCTGACCGACCGTGACGGCTATTACAGCTTCCGCACCATCAAGCCGGGCCCGTACCCATGGCGCAACGGCCCGAACGACTGGCGCCCGGCGCATATCCACTTCGCCATCAGCGGTCCATCGATCGCCACCAAGCTGATCACCCAGTTGTACTTCGAAGGTGACCCGCTGATCCCGATGTGCCCTATCGTCAAGTCGATCGCCAACCCGCAAGCCGTGCAGCAGTTGATCGCCAAGCTCGACATGAGCAACGCCAACCCGATGGACTGCCTGGCCTACCGCTTCGACATCGTGCTGCGCGGCCAGCGCAAGACCCACTTCGAAAACTGCTGAGGACCCCGCCATGCCAATCGAACTGCTGCCGGAAACCCCTTCGCAGACTGCCGGCCCCTACGTGCACATCGGCCTGGCCCTGGAAGCCGCCGGCAACCCGACCCGCGACCAGGAAATCTGGAACTGCCTGGCCAAGCCAGACGCCCCGGGCGAGCACATTCTGCTGATCGGCCACGTATATGACGGAAACGGCCACCTGGTGCGCGACTCGTTCCTGGAAGTGTGGCAGGCCGACGCCAACGGTGAGTACCAGGATGCCTACAACCTGGAAAACGCCTTCAACAGCTTTGGCCGCACGGCTACCACCTTCGATGCCGGTGAGTGGACGCTGCAAACGGTCAAGCCGGGTGTGGTGAACAACGCTGCTGGCGTGCCGATGGCGCCGCACATCAACATCAGCCTGTTTGCCCGTGGCATCAACATCCACCTGCACACGCGCCTGTATTTCGATGATGAGGCCCAGGCCAATGCCAAGTGCCCGGTGCTCAACCTGATCGAGCAGCCGCAGCGGCGTGAAACCTTGATTGCCAAGCGTTGCGAAGTGGATGGCAAGACGGCGTACCGCTTTGATATCCGCATTCAGGGGGAAGGGGAGACCGTCTTCTTCGACTTCTGAGGTGAAGCTTGGGGCCGCTCTGCGGCCCATTCGCGGGCAAGCCCGCTCCTACAACGATCTGCGTACACCGACGCCGATCAATGTGGGAGCGGGCTTGCCCGCGAATGGGCTGCAAAGCAGCCCCGGCGATACAACGATCAGCGCCGAACCAGCAGAACCCCACTCTCCATATGGTGGGTATACGGGAACTGGTCAAACAATGCACAGCGCTCGATACGGTGGGTGTCCTGCAACTGGGCAATGTTCGCTGCCAGTGTTTCCGGGTTGCACGAGATGTACAGGATGCGTTCGAAACGACGGGTCAGCTCGCAGGTATCCGGGTCCATCCCCGCACGCGGTGGGTCGACGAACACTGTACCGAACTGATAACTCTTCAGGTCGATGCCTTCCAGGCGACGGAACGGCCGCACCTCATTCAGTGCCTGGGTCA
This sequence comes from Pseudomonas sp. 10(2024), assembly GCF_045164175.1. Taxonomy (NCBI): domain Bacteria; kingdom Pseudomonadati; phylum Pseudomonadota; class Gammaproteobacteria; order Pseudomonadales; family Pseudomonadaceae; genus Pseudomonas; species Pseudomonas sp. 10(2024). The sequence continues at coordinate 4,957,495 of NZ_CP174006.1, read as the reverse complement.
GCTCCTCTGCCGACAAACGTACCAGCCGCACGTTATCCACAGCGTTCTCGTCGAGGTTGCTCAGTGCGGCATTGACCGATGTCTTGCTGATTTCGGTGGCCAGCACCTGGCGTACACGCGTGGCCAGCGGCAGGGTGAAGTTGCCGTTGCCGCAATACAGCTCCAGCAGGTCATCCTCACGCTCGCCAATGGCCTCGAAGGCCCAGCTGAGCATCTTCTGGTTCACTGCGCCGTTGGGCTGGGTGAACGCACCCTCTGGCTGGCGGTAACTGAACAAGCGGCCAGCCACATCGAGTTTTTCCACTGCGTAGTCGCGGCCGATAACCAGGCGCTTGCCCTTGGAACGGCCGATGACGCTCACCCCCAGCGCTTCAGCCAGTTGCCGTGCTTCCACTTCCCAGGCGTCGTCCAGCGGGCGGTGATAGCACATCGTGATCATCGCATCGCCAGCCAGCGTGGTGAGGAACTCCACCTGGAACAGGCGGTTGCCCAGTTCTTCGCTGGCCTGCCAGGCTGCCTTCAGGCGTGGCATCAACGCGTTGATGCGTTCGCTGGCAATGGGGAAATCGTCAATCAGGATTGCCTTGTGCTTCTCGCCCGGGGCGAACATGGCGTAGTGGCGCTGGCCATCCTCGCGCCACAGGCGGAACTCGGCGCGCAGGCGGTAATGCTCGCGCGGTGAGTCGAAAACAGCCGGTTCCGGCGCACCGAACGGTGCCAGCAGCTCGCGCAGCCGGGCCACTTTGGCATCCAGCTGGGTGGCGTAGGAGGAGGGGTCGAAAGCAGCACTCATGCGTTGAACCAGCCTAGCTTGATGACGAACAGGATGGAAAGGATCACCAGCGCCGAGTTCAGTTCGCGGTGGCGGCCCGAGATCAGCTTGACGGCGGTCCAGGCGATGAAGCCGAAGGCGATACCATTGGCGATCGAGTACGTCAACGGCATGGCCAAGGCAGTTACCACCACCGGTGCGGCTTCGGTGACGTCGTCCCAGTTTATTTCCGCCAGGCCCGAGGCCATCAGTACCGCGACGAACAGCAGCGCCGGAGCGGTGGCGAAGGCGGGCACGCTACCGGCCAGTGGGGCAAAGAACAGCGCCAGCAGGAACAGCACGGCAACCACGATGGCCGTCAGGCCGGTGCGGCCACCGGCGCTCACGCCCGCAGCGGACTCGATATAGCTGGTGGTGGTCGAGGTGCCCAGCAGGGAGCCGGCCATGGCGGCGGTGCTGTCGGCGATCAGGGCGCGGCCCATCTTCGGCATGTGGCCGTCCTTGCCCATCAGGCCGGCGCGCTTGGCCACGGCGATCAGTGTGCCGGAGTTGTCGAACAGGTCGACGAACAGGAACGCGAAGATCACGCTGATCAGGCCCACATCGAGGGCACCGGCGATGTCCAGTTGCAGGAAGGTGGGTGCCAGCGAAGGTGGCATCGACACGATCCCGCCGAACGGCGTGACGCCCATGGCGATCGACGCGACGGTGACGGCCAGGATGCCGATCAGCACCGCGCCGCGAACTTTCAGCGACTCAAGGCCGACGATCAGGAAGAAGCCCAGTGTGGCGAGAATCACCGAAGGCTGCTTGAGGTCGCCCATGCCCACCAAGGTGGCTGGGTTATCGACGACGATGCCGGCGTTATGCAGGGCGATCAATGCCAGGAACAGGCCGATGCCGGCGGCAATCGCCGAACGCAGCGGCAGCGGGATGCTGTTCACGATCCACTCGCGGATGCGGAAGATCGACAGCAGGAAGAACATCACCGCCGACAGGAACACGGCACCCAGTGCCACCTGCCAGGTGTGGCCCATGTGCAGCACCACGGTGTAGGTGAAGAACGCGTTCAGGCCCATGCCCGGTGCCAGGGCGATCGGGTAGTTGGCAATCAGGCCCATGGTGGCGGAGCCGATGGCCGCTGCCAGGCAGGTGGCGACGAAGATCGCGCCCTTGTCCATGCCGGTCTCGCCGAGGATGCTCGGGTTGACGAACAGAATGTAGGCCATGGCCAGGAAGGTGGTGACGCCCGCGAGAATCTCGGTGCGCACGTTGGTGTTGTGTGCTCTTAGTTGAAACAGCCTTTCCAGCATGCCCGCTCCCCAAGGCGCCCCCGGCGCCATGAATGTATCGACCCCAACAGCAAAGCACAGACCGTACCGGATGCCGTGGTTTTGTGTGGGGAGGAAAAAAGCCGCGCATCATACCAGCATGCATGGCGGGGGCCTATGGCCGTTGGGGAATGGGTTTTTCTGGCCCTGTGCGGGGAGGTTCCCCCGTAGGCGCGGGCTTGCCCGCGAAGCGGCGGGCACAGGTGACCCATCACCCGTTATGCAACCGATCCCGCTTGGCCAGGGTAGGGAACAGTTTTATCCACACCCCGGTCACCACCAAAGTGCCCACCCCGCCCAGCACCACCGCCGGCACTGTACCAAACCAGTGCGCGGTCACCCCCGATTCGAACTCACCGAGCTGGTTCGAGGCACCGATGAACAAGCCGTTCACTGCGCTCACCCGCCCACGCATTTCATCCGGTGTCTCCAGCTGCACGAACGAACTGCGAATGACCATGCTGATCATGTCTGCCGCCCCCAGTACCACCAGTACCGCCAGCGAGAACCAGAACGAGGTCGACAGGCCGAAGGCGATGGTCGCCACGCCGAACACGCCGACCGCAGTGAACATCGTCCGCCCGACGTTGCGCTGGAACGGGAAGCGCGCCAACCAGAGCGACATCAGCAATGCTCCCACCGCTGGCGCCGAGCGCAACAGGCCAAGGCCCATCGGCCCGGTCAGCAGGATGTCCTTGGCAAATACCGGCAGCAACGCGGTGGCTCCGCCCAACAATACGGCGAACAGGTCCAGCGAGATGGCGCCGAGGATGTCGGGCCGGCTGCGAAGGAAGCGGATGCCAGCCAGCAGCGATTCGATGCTGGCGCGCCCGCGCTGTGCGACCTGGCCGCGCGCCTGCAGGCTCAGGGTCAGCACGCAGGCAATGGCGTACAAGGCCACCGTCGGGCCGTACACCCACATGCTGCCAAAGGCATACAGGAAACCGCCCACCGCCGGCGCCACGATGGTCGCAGCCTGGGTGGCTGAGGCCGACGCCGCCACTGCCCGCGGGAACAGCCCGGCCGGTACCACATTGGGCAACAGCGCCTGGGTTGCCGGCATTTCGAATGAGCGGCTGGCGCCGAGCAGGAAGGCCAGGGCAAAGATCAGTTCGCGGGTGACATTGTCGGTGGCACTGCCCACCGCCAGCGCCAGGGCAATCAGCCCCTGAAGGCACTGGCACAGGGCGGCGACCTTGCGCCTGTCATAGCGGTCGGCGACATGGCCGGTGTGCAGCATGAACAGCACCCGTGGGGCGAACTCGACCAGGCCGACCAGGCCCAGGTCCAGGACGTTGCCGGTCAATTGGTAGAGGTGCCAGCCGATGGCCACGGTGAGCATCTGGAAGCCGCTGGCGGTGAACACGCGGGCCAGCCAGAAGGCCAGAAAAGGACGATGGTGACGCAACAACTGCGGTGCGGAATCGGACATCGGAAACCAGGGGCCTCGGCGCAGTAGAGGGGGGCGCAGCGTATCATCTGTTTGTAACAAACGGTTACTGTTTGCTCAGGTCGGCACTTTTCCACTGCTAATCAAAGAGGGTGAGGCAACAGGTCACGCGGCAATCCACCACACGGCCCACCGGGCCATTCGGGACTATGCTTCCTAGCATTCATTGATCTGGGTCAATCGTTCCAGATCAATGAATTGGCCGTCTGGCCGGAATCCCTGCGATCGAACAGAACAATTCCAACACGCCGTACTCGACCCAGTGGGGGCAGTGGGCGACTGGGGCCACAAGCCCGGACGCCGGATTATCTGAAGAGGAAGCACCATGTTCGGAATAGAGGCCTTAGAGCTCGCCCGAATGCAGTTTGCCTTTACCGTGTCGTTCCACATCCTGTTCCCGGCCATCACCATTGGCCTGGCCAGCTACCTGGCAGTCCTCGAAGGCCTATGGCTGCGGACCCACAACCAGGTCTACCGTGACCTCTATCACTTCTGGTCGAAGATCTTCGCCGTCAACTTCGGCATGGGCGTCGTCTCCGGCCTGGTCATGGCCTACCAGTTCGGCACCAACTGGAGCCGCTTCTCCGACTTTGCCGGCGCCGTCACCGGCCCGCTGCTCACCTACGAAGTACTGACTGCGTTCTTCCTCGAGGCCGGTTTCCTGGGCGTCATGCTGTTTGGCTGGAACCGCGTCGGCCGTGGTCTGCACTTCTTCTCCACGGTGATGGTAGCGCTCGGTACGCTGGTCTCGACCTTCTGGATTCTCGCCTCCAACAGCTGGATGCAAACCCCGCAAGGTCACGAGATCATCGATGGTCGGGTGGTGCCGGTGGACTGGTTTGCGGTGGTGTTCAACCCCTCCTTCCCCTACCGCCTGATGCACATGGCCACTGCCGCGTTCGTGTCCACCGCGTTCTTCGTCGGTGCCTCGGCGGCCTGGCACCTGCTGCGCGGGCGTGACAACCCGGCTGTACGCAAGATGCTGTCGATGGCCATGTGGATGGCACTGATCGTCGCCCCGATTCAGGCAGTGATCGGCGATTTCCACGGCCTCAATACTCTCAAGCACCAGCCGGTGAAAATTGCTGCGATCGAAGGCCACTGGGAGAACGTGCCCGGTGAGCCGACTCCGCTGATCCTGTTCGGCATTCCCGACATGGAGGCCGAGACTACCCGGTTCAAGATCGAGATCCCGGCGCTCGGCAGCCTGATCCTGACTCACAGCCTGGACAAGCAGGTGCCGGCGATGAAGGAGTTTCCGCCCGAGGACCGGCCTAATTCGACCATTGTGTTCTGGTCGTTCCGGATCATGGTCGGGCTTGGTTTCCTGATGATCTTCGTTGGCCTGTGGAGCCTGTGGTTGCGCAAACGCGGCACGCTGTACAGTTCACGCCCGTTCCTGCATGTGGCCCTGTGGATGGGGCCATCCGGGCTGATCGCGGTGCTGGCGGGCTGGTTCACTACCGAAATTGGCCGCCAGCCCTGGGTGGTGTACGGCCTGATGCGCACGGCGGACGGTGTTTCCAACCACAGCTACGCCCAGCTTGGCTTCACCCTTGTGGCGTTCGTGGTGGTGTACTTCGCCCTGTTTGGCACCGGCCTTGGCTACATGATGCGCCTGGTGCGCAAAGGGCCGCAGACCGGCGAGGGTGACGAGCACACACCGGGAGGCCCAGGCCAGAAACGCACGCCGGCACGGCCTTTGTCCGCTGCCGATGATGGCCGCGAGGCCACCTCTGCCAGCCTGAACAAGGGGAACTGAACCATGGGTATCGACCTTCCACTGATCTGGGCCGTGATCATCATCTTCGGCGTCATGATGTACGTGGTGATGGACGGATTCGACCTGGGGATCGGCATGCTCTTCCCCTTCGTCAAGGGCGAGCAGGACCGTGATGTCATGATGAACACTGTCGCGCCGGTATGGGACGGCAACGAAACCTGGTTGGTCCTGGGCGGTGCCGGACTGTTCGGGGCCTTCCCGATGGCGTATGCCGTGGTTCTCGAGGCCCTGTACCTGCCCCTGATCCTGATGCTGATCGGCCTGATTTTCCGAGGCGTGGCCTTCGAGTTCCGCTTCAAGGCCAAGGCTGACAAGCGGCATATCTGGGACAAGGCTTTCATCTGGGGTTCGCTGATCGCCACCTTCTTTCAGGGCGTGGCGCTGGGCGCGTTCCTGGAGGGGTTCAAGGTGGTCGACCGGCATTTTGCCGGTGGCACCCTGGACTGGCTGACCCCATTCAGCCTGTTCTGCGGGCTGGGGTTGATCGTGGCCTACACCCTGCTGGGTTGCACCTGGCTGATCATGAAGACCGAAGGGCCGCTGCAGCAGAAGATGCACGATATGGCCCGGCCGCTGGCGCTGGTGCTGCTGGTGGTGATCGGTATCGTCAGCCTGTGGACGCCCATCGCCTACCCGCAGATTGCCGACCGCTGGTTCAGCATGCCCAACCTGATCTGGTTCATGCCGGTGCCGCTGCTGGTGCTGGTGACCTTCTACGGGTTGCTCAAAGCGGTGGCACGCAACGCGCACTACACGCCGTTCCTGCTCACGCTGGTACTGATCTTCCTTGGCTACAGCGGCTTGGGAATCAGCCTGTGGCCTAACATCATCCCGCCGTCGATTTCGATCTGGGATGCCGCAGCGCCACCGCAAAGCCAGGGCTTCATGCTGGTGGGTACCCTGTTCATCCTGCCGTTTATCCTCATGTATACCTTCTGGAGCTACTACGTGTTCCGCGGCAAGGTGACCCACGAAGACGGCTATCACTAGGAGGGCCGCATGATGGCTGGCAAGCATGGTTTGGAAGACAAGAAACCGCTGTGGCAGCGACTGGGTTGGCTGTTGCTGATCTGGGCGATGAGCGTCGCAGCGCTGGGTGTGGCGGCCTGGGTGATGCGGCTGTTCATGGGGGCGGCGGGATTGACCACACATTGATAAAGAGCGGCAGCGGGCTTGCCCGCGAAGCAGGCAACGCGCTAGATGGCACCGGCGTTGCCGGTGTTCGCGGGCAAGCTCGCTCCTACGGGGGCGGTGGCGCGCCTACTTGCGGGCTTTCAGAATGACGAACTTGGGCGTTGCCGCCACCTGCTCCACCCCCCGGAACAACCGCGCCAGCTTGCTGTGATAGCCCAGGTGCCGGTTACCTACGATGTACAGCGCCCCACCTACCACCAGCGCTTCACGCGCCTGCTGGAACATGCGCCAGGCGAGGAAGTCACCTACTACCTGCTGTTGGTGGAACGGCGGGTTGCACAGCACCACGTCCAGCGACTGTTTCTCCAGCCCGGCCAGGCCATCGGCCGCGAAGAAGGTCGCCGGGCGCTCGCCCAACGCTGCCAGCCAGTTCTCCCGCGCCGATTGCACTGCCATGTACGACTCGTCGACCAGGGTGTACTCGGCCTCCGGGTTGGCCAGGGCGCTGGCGATCGCGAGCACGCCGTTGCCGCAGCCCAGGTCTGCCACCCGTGCACGGCCGAGGCCGCGTGGCAGATGCGGGAGGAACGCCCGCGTCCCGATATCCAGGCCTTCACGGCAGAACACGTTGGCGTGGTTGACCAAGTCAAGAGCCGGCGCGTCGAGGCGGTAGCAGCTGGGGTAGGGGGACTTGGCGAGCGGCCGCTCGGCAACCGTTGCTGTCAGCAAACGGGCCTTTTTCAGTGCCAGCGAAGCCTGTACGGGGCCGATGTACTTCTCCATCAGGTCGCCGGCCGCCCGTGGCAGGTGCTTGATCATTGCCCCAGCAATCACCTGCGCACCGGGTGCCAGCTGGCCTTGCAGGCGGATCAGTTGTTCTTCCAGCAGGGCCAGGGTCTTGGGCACACGCACCAGCACCCGGTCGAACGGGCCTTGCCAGTGTTCGCTGGCCGGTACGAACGGCACGCTGTCGAACGGCAGGCCATTGCGCGCCAGGTTCTTTTCCAGGGCCAGGTGCCCCAGGTGCGAGTCACCGCTGCTGACCACCTGCAGCTGGCCTGCAAGGCTTGCGGCCAGGGCACCGAAGCTGTCATTGAGCACCAGTACCCGGCAATTGGCGTCGGGTGCCTGATCGTGTAGCTGCGCAAGCAGGTACTCGTCGGCGGCATCGAAGGCCTGCAACGGGTCGTTGGCCTGCTCCGGCTGGCGGATCAGGTCGAGTTCGGCGTAGGGGGTGGTCAACAGGGGCATGGCGTCTGGCTCGGGTACGAAACTGCCCGTTGCGGTTCGCGCCGGGCTTTGCCGGGCGATTCTACAGGGCTTTGCCCAAGGTCGCAGGTTTGAAGGTCAGATCCAGCCACGCAAGGCGGCAATGGCGATGGCTCCGGCCTTGTTGGCAGCGTTGGTCTTGGTGATCACGCTGCGGATATGGAAATTGACCGTGCTTTGCGACAGCGAGAGGATGGAGGCAACATCGGCAGCGGTCTTGCCGGCGGCAGACCATTTCAGCACTTCCAGTTCGCGCTCGCTCATTTTCGGCTGGGGTGGGCATAGCGCGTTCAGATGGTGCTCGCCCAGTACCGCGTGGAGGGCGTGGCACAGCCACTGCACGCTCCCGGCTTTGTCGTACAGTTCGACCTCATCGATGGGGCCGTTTGGCCGAGCGACACTGATCTGGCTTTCGTTGTGCTGCTGATCGTGAAGCGACTGTGTCCAGCCGTGGCGCAAGCCGTGCAGGCAGGCCATTTCGCGAAATTGCGGGGCTTCCTTGTAGAGTTCATCGGTCCACAGCACCGGCATCGTTGAGCTGTGGCTCAGGTTCGCCGCCGGGTCCTGCTTGTAGAAGTCGTCGCGCTGGTAGCGCTCGATCCACTCACTTGGGTAGTTGCTGTAGAGGTACAGCCTTGGCGTTTGTGTAGCGATCTGAATGCGGATGTTCAGCCCAAGGTAATCCATGTCCAGGTCCTGAGCCAGATGGACTGCGATGTCGAATAGCTTCTGCGGGCTGCGTTCGCTGACGAACGCATGAAGATACTCGGGTTTCCAGTGAAGCATTTGAAACACTCCTAGGGGCGCGCAGGTTCCAATCCGTTTGAGTACCCGGATGATTGTAGGAAAAGACCTACCATCCTGTTGGGATTTTTTTGTTATAGCGAACAGGATTTTCTGCGAGTTCGGCACGTTCACCCTGGATGAGGCCCTACAAAGCGGTGGTTTTTATCCTGGCCACTTTAGGCGACACTGTGCACACGCCAACCCTGGAGCCCGATATGACCGCTAGCGCCGAAAAGTTCACTCGCCAGACACTGCTTGATGTTCAGCCACTGACGCCGAACCTCTTCAGCCTGCGGGTTACGCGCGACGCGGGGTTCCGCTTCCGTTCCGGCCAATTTGCCCGGCTAGGTGTGACCAAGGCCGATGGTAGTGTGGTGTGGCGCGCCTATTCCATGGTCAGCGCCCCCCATGACGAGCACCTGGATTTCTTTTCCATCGTGGTGCCAGGTGGTGAGTTCACCAGTGAGCTGAGCCGTTTGGGTGCAGGCGATACGTTGCTGATCGACCGCCAGGCGTTCGGTTTTCTCACCCTCGACCGCTTCGTCGGTGGTCGTGACCTGTGGCTGCTGGCTACCGGTACCGGCATTGCGCCCTTTATGTCGATCCTGCAGGACTTCGAGGCCTGGGAGCGCTTCGACAGCATCAAGCTGGTGTATTCAGTGCGCGAAGCGAAGGAGCTGGCTTATGTGGATGAAATTGCCGGGCTGGAACAGCGCGATTATCTTGCTGAGTACGCGGGCAAGTTGCAGTTCATTCCCGTGGTGACCCGTGAACAGCACCCAGGGGCGTTGAATCAGCGCATTACCACGTTGATCGAGAATGGCGAGCTGGAGAAGGCGGCGGGGCTTGAGCTGTCGCCGGAGCATTCGCGGGTGATGCTGTGCGGTAACCCGGAAATGATCGACGAAACCCGCAAGGTCCTCAAGGCGCGAGACCTGCAACTGAGCCTGAGCAAGCGGCCCGGGCAGGTGGCTGTCGAGAACTACTGGTAAGACCATTGCGGCCGTTGCGGGCCTGTAGGCGCGGGTTTACCCGCGAAAGGGCCGGGCCTGCTGGCCAATCTCCACCCGCCGTTCACTGTTGACGCCGCCACCGTATTCGCGGGTAAACCCGCTCCTACACAGATCGGTGGTGGACACACATCGGTGGTTGGACACAGGCCGCCGTGTAGGAGCGGGTTCACCCGCGAACACCGGCGAAGCCGGTGCCATCCACCGCACTGGACTCTTCGCCAGCAGGCCCGCCCCTACAGCGCCCCCGGCAATTTCAAGGCAAGCGGTTCTGGTTCTGCGTCTTGAGCAAATCGCGAATCTCGGTCAGCAGCGTCTCTTCAGCCGAAGGCACAGGCGGTGTAGTCGGTGCCACGGCTTCTTCACGCTTGAGCTTGTTGATCGCCTTCACGCCCATGAAGATGGCAAAGGCCACGATCAGGAAGTCGATCACGGTCTGGATGAACTTGCCATACGCCAGCATCACCGCTGGCACGTCACCTTCGGCAGCCTTCAGGGTAATGGCCAGGTCGCTGAAGTCCACGCCACCGATCAGCAGGCCCAGTGGCGGCATGATCACGTCGCCGACGAAGGACGAGACGATCTTGCCGAAGGCCGCGCCGATGATGATACCGACCGCCATGTCGACGACATTGCCTTTGACTGCGAAAGCCTTGAACTCGTTGAGCATGCCCATGTTTGGTTCCTTGTAACAAAAGGTAAGGTTAAGGCAGTGTAAGCCACTTAAACGCTTCATGCGTTGTGTTCAGGGCTACTGACTGCAGTTAGAACGAATAGTTTTGTCGCATCCCGAGGCGTTCGAGACACGTCCTGCTCAGCTATCATGGCGAATTTTTCCAGGAGACCTCACCCATGGCCAAGGCCAAGCGCTTGTATGGCTGCACCGAATGCGGCGCGACCTTCCCCAAATGGGCCGGCCAGTGCGGCGAATGCGGGGCCTGGAACACCCTGGTCGAAACCATGATCGAAAGCGGCGGCGCTGCTGCACCCAGTAGCGGCCGCGCTGGCTGGACAGGGCAGCAAGCGCAGATCAAGACCCTGGCCGAAGTCAGTGTCGAGGAAATCCCGCGTTTCACGACCAGCAGCACCGAACTGGACCGCGTGCTGGGTGGCGGTCTGGTGGATGGCTCGGTGGTGCTGATTGGCGGTGACCCCGGCATCGGCAAGTCGACCATTTTGCTACAGACCTTGTGCAACATTGCCGTGGGCATGCCGGCCCTGTATGTCACGGGGGAGGAGTCGCAGCAGCAGGTGGCCATGCGCTCGCGGCGGCTGGGCCTACCCCAGGACCAGCTCAAGGTGATGACCGAAACCTGCATCGAGACGATCATTGCCACGGCGCGGGTCGAGAAGCCGCGGGTAATGGTGATCGACTCGATCCAGACCATTTTCACCGAGCAGTTGCAATCGGCCCCGGGCGGCGTGGCCCAGGTGCGCGAAAGCACAGCGTTGCTGGTGCGTTATGCCAAGCAAAGCGGTACGGCAATCTTCCTGGTCGGCCACGTGACCAAGGAAGGCTCGCTGGCTGGCCCAAGGGTGCTGGAGCACATGGTCGACACGGTGCTGTATTTCGAAGGTGAGTCCGATGGCCGCCTGCGCTTGCTGCGGGCGGTCAAGAACCGTTTTGGCGCGGTCAACGAGCTGGGCGTGTTCGGCATGACCGATCGTGGCCTCAAGGAGGTATCCAACCCGTCGGCGATCTTCCTCAACCGTACTCAGGAAGAGGTGCCGGGTAGCGTGGTTATGGCAACCTGGGAGGGGACCCGGCCAATGCTGGTCGAGGTGCAGGCGCTGGTCGACGATAGCCATCTGGCCAACCCGCGGCGGGTAACCTTGGGCCTGGACCAGAACCGTCTGGCCATGTTGTTGGCGGTACTCCACCGCCATGGCGGTATCCCGACCCATGACCAGGATGTGTTTCTCAACGTGGTCGGCGGGGTGAAGGTGCTGGAAACGGCTTCGGACCTGGCGCTGCTGGCGGCGGTGATGTCCAGCTTGCGTAACCGGCCACTGGCCCATGGTTTGCTGGTGTTTGGCGAGATCGGCTTGTCGGGCGAGGTACGGCCGGTGCCCAGTGGCCAGGAGCGCCTGAAGGAAGCGGCCAAGCACGGCTTCAAGCGTGCCATCGTACCCAAGGGCAATGCACCGAAAGAAGCGCCTGCGGGGTTGCAGGTGATTGCCGTTACACGGCTGGAACAGGCGCTGGATGCATTGTTCGAATAGCGTGCAGGAGCGAGCAAGCTCGCTCCTGCAACCCGTCAGTGCTCGGCAACGGCCGTGCGCCTGACCGTTTCATTGCCGTGCTCGTCCAGTTCCAGCATCGGCACTTCGTTACCCTCGGCATCGAACAGCTTGCCATCCTTGAAGTAGTCCCCATCACGCAGCGCGGAAATGTCCGAATACTGGATGGTGCGCTCGTAGGCAGCAGCGAACACTGACTGGTTTTCCGAGTTGCCGGTGGTGAAATGGTTGAAGATCAGGTTCAGCAGGATGGCCATGATCGCCGCCGAGCTGATGCCGGAGTGGAAGATGGTCTCGAACCAGTTCGGGAAGTGGTGGTAGAAGGTCGGCGCGGCAATCGGGATCATGCCGAAGCCCAGCGAGGCCGCGACGATGATCAGGTTGACGTTGTTCTTGTAGCTGACCTTGGACAGGGTGCGGATACCGCTGGCCGCCACGGTGCCGAACAGCACGATACCGGCGCCGCCCAGTACCGGGGTAGGCACGGCGGCAATCACCCGGCCCATGACCGGCAGCAGGCCGAGTACCACCAGAATCACGCCGCCGGTAGCCACCACGTAGCGGCTCTTGACCCCGGTCACGGCCACCAGGCCGACGTTCTGGGCGAACGCGCTTTGGGTGAACGAACCGAAAATCGGCGCCAGGATGCTCGATGCCATGTCGGCGCGCAGGCCATTGCCCAGGCGCTTGGAGTCCACCTTGGTGTCGATGATCTCACCCACGGCGAGGATATCGGCCGACGTTTCCACCAGGGTGACCATGATCACGATACACATCGACAGGATCGCGGCGATGTGAAACTCCGGCATGCCAAAGTGGAAAGGCGTGGGGAAGGCGAACATCGGGCCTTCGCTGACCTTGCTGAAATCGGTCATGCCCAATGCCCAGGCGATCAGCGTGCCGACCACCATGGCCAGCAGGATCGACAGGCGTGAGATGGTGGCGCTGCCAAGCTTGCTCAGCAGCAGCACGATGGCGAAGGTCAGCCCGGCCAGGCCGATGTTGGCCATGCTGCCGAACTCCGGCGAGGCGCTGTTGCCACCCATTACCCAGCGTGCGGCAACCGGCATCAGGGTCAGACCGATGGTGGTGATGACGATGCCGGTCACCAGCGGCGGGAAGAACTTGGTGATGCGCGAGAACACCGGTGTGATCAGAAAGCCGATCAGCGACGCAGCCATGACCGCGCCGAGCACCCCAGGCAGGCCACCGCCCCCCTCGCTGCTCAGGATCGCACCCATGGTCGCCACACCGGCGAACGACACGCCTTGCACCAGTGGCAACTGGCAACCGAAGAACGGCAGGCCAAGGGTCTGCAGCAGGGTAGCAAGGCCACCGGCGAACAGCGAGGCGGCGATCAGCATGCCGATTTCGGCACCATTCAGGCCCGCGGCCTGCCCCAGGATCAGGGGTACTGCGACGATCCCACCATACATGGTCAGCACATGCTGCAGACCATAGGCCAGGTTGGCACCAAGGCCGAGGTTTTCATCCTCGGGTCGCTTGGCGGGAGACGTGCTAGGGGACGTAGTCATGGAGCAGGCTCTCTGTTTATTGTTGTGCCGCTACTGTAGACACTTCCTACAAATGATTGCCACAAGAATTGTATACAATATTTTGATCGGAGCGCGAACAGGTCTGGCTGCAGGGTGTGCTAAAACCCAATGCAGAAGGCGTACCAACTTGGCAGAAGCTGTATTAGAAGGGTGTGTACAAAGCATCGCTACCCAGGCTTAAAGCTGTCTGGGTAGACAAGAAACACCAGGTGGGAGGGCTATTAGCTAGCTAAGAGATTTCATTATTCGATGAGTTCGCGCAGCTCACGCATCATTTCGGTGCTGTCAGCCACGTTCAATTCCACAAGACGGTGCAAATGGGTCATCGAATCGACGTCGATGTACAGGCAGATGAAGCCCAGGCGGTCCGGCTCTTCGTGGCGCAGTTCGACTTGCATCTGCACACGGACCTCGTTGTCCAGGTCGATGATGGCGTCGAAGTCCTGAGTCAGGTCGGCATCCCAGTCTGCCGGGCGTTCGATCAGCAAGCCTTTGAGTGAAAGGTCCAGCAGTTTTGCAGGCCAGCGTTTCAGCCCCTGGCGCAGCTCGGTGGGGGCATCGAAGTCGATGCGTTGAAAGCGGCGGCGTTCGTCATGATCGCTCATGGCATGGATCCTCGAATAGGTCATCAGGTGTCATCCTGACTATAGTTAGAGTTGCATGTGCATCAGGTACTGCAATCTGGCCGCAGAGGCTCTAGAACGAAGCAAGTGTGGCAATGCCGCTTGACTGGCCCTAGACTCGGTGGGCGGTCTTTCCAATCCACCAGCTGGAAGCTAACCATGAACAACAATAATAGCCTGCTACGCCATATTCCGTGGCTGGCGCTGGCAGTCATAGGCGCCTGCGCACTGGGTGTGGTTGCCCTGCGTCGCGGCGAGGCGATCAACGCCTTGTGGATCGTGGTCGCGGCAGTGGCCATCTACCTGGTCGCCTATCGTTACTACAGCCTGTTCATCGCCACCAAGGTGATGCAACTCGACCCGCGCCGTGCCACCCCGGCGGTGCTCAACAACGACGGCCTGGACTACGTCCCGACCAACAAACACATTCTTTTCGGTCACCACTTCGCTGCCATCGCCGGCGCAGGCCCCTTGGTCGGGCCGGTACTCGCCGCGCAAATGGGCTACCTGCCCGGCACGCTCTGGCTGATCGCCGGCGTGGTGCTGGCCGGTGCGGTGCAGGACTTCATGGTCCTGTTCCTGTCTACCCGCCGCAACGGGCGCTCGCTGGGTGACATGGTGCGCGAGGAAATGGGCAGAATCCCGGGCACCATCGCCCTGTTCGGCTGTTTCCTGATCATGATCATCATCCTCGCGGTGCTGGCGTTGATCGTGGTCAAGGCCCTGGCCGAAAGCCCATGGGGCATGTTCACGGTGATGGCGACCATCCCGATCGCGATGTTCATGGGCATCTACATGCGCTACATCCGTCCGGGCCGTATTGGCGAAATCTCGGTCGTTGGTGTGGTACTGCTGCTGGCCTCGATCTGGCTGGGCGGCGTGATCGCTGCGGACCCGGTGTGGGGCCCGGCGTTCACGTTCACCGGCGTGCAGATTACCTGGATGCTGGTGGGCTACGGTTTTGTAGCCGCCGTGCTGCCAGTGTGGCTGGTGCTGGCACCGCGTGACTACCTGTCGACCTTCCTCAAGATCGGCACGATCCTTGGCCTGGCCATCGGTATCCTGATCATCGCTCCCGAGCTGAAAATGCCGGCGCTGACCCAGTTCACCGACGGCACCGGCCCGGTGTGGAAGGGTACCCTGTTCCCGTTCCTGTTCATCACCATTGCCTGTGGTGCGGTGTCCGGCTTCCACGCGCTGATTTCCTCGGGGACCACCCCCAAGCTGCTGGATAACGAAACCAACGCCCGCTATATCGGCTACGGCGGCATGCTGATGGAATCGTTCGTTGCCATCATGGCCATGGTAGCGGCCTCGGTGATCGAGCCGGGCGTGTACTTCGCCATGAACAGCCCGGCTGCAGTGGTCGGTACCGATGTCGCGTCGGTGGCGCAGACCGTCAGCAGTTGGGGCTTCCTGATTACACCCGAGCAGCTCGAAGCCGTTGCCCGTGACATCGGCGAGCACACCATCCTGGCCCGTGCCGGCGGTGCGCCAACCCTGGCGGTCGGTATCGCGCAGATCCTGCACCAGGTGTTGCCAGGTGAAAACACCATGGCCTTCTGGTACCACTTCGCGATCCTGTTCGAGGCGCTGTTCATTCTCACGGCGGTAGACGCTGGTACCCGTGCCGGGCGCTTCATGCTGCAGGACCTGCTGGGCAGCTTCGTGCCTGCACTCAAACGCACCGAATCGTGGGGGGCCAACCTGCTCGCCACCGCTGGCTGCGTGGCACTCTGGGGCTATCTGCTGTACCAGGGCGTCATCGACCCACTGGGTGGCATCAACACCCTGTGGCCGCTGTTTGGTATCTCCAACCAGATGCTGGCCGGTATCGCCTTGATGCTCGGTACTGTGGTGCTGATCAAGATGAAGCGTCAGCGCTACATCTGGGTCACCCTGCTGCCGGCCGTATGGCTGCTGATCTGCACCACGGCTGCAGGCCTGATCAAGCTGTTCGACCCCAACCCGGCTGTCGGCTTCCTGGCCTTGGCCAAGAAGTACAGCACTGCGCTGGACGCCGGCCAGGTACTGGCCCCGGCCAAGGACATCGGGCAGATGCAGCACGTGATCTTCAACGCCTACACCAACGCGGGCCTGACGATCTTGTTCCTGCTGGTGGTCTTCAGCATCCTGTTCTTCGCCATCAAGGTCGGCTACGCCGCCTTGGGCCGCAAAGAACGCAGCGACAAGGAAACCCCGTTCCAGGCGTTGCCTGACGCGTAATCGAGAGGACTGCAATCATGTTCAACGACTTGGGTCGACTGGGCAAATACCTGGGGCAGGCAGCCCGCCTGATGGTCGGCATGCCCGACTACGACAACTATGTCGAACACATGCAGAAAACGCATCCGGACAAGCCGGTGATGAGCTACGAGGCGTTCTTCCGCGAACGTCAGGAAGCACGTTACGGTGGCAAGTCCGGGCCCAAGTGCTGTTGAGCCTGCGGTACGTGTAAACCTGTGGGAGCCTGGGTAACCGGCTCCCACAGTCATTTTCAGATTCAGGAGTATTTTGCGTGCAGACGCCCATTCCCGTAACCGTCCTCACAGGCTTCCTCGGTGCCGGCAAGACCACCTTGCTCAAGCACATGCTCAAGGCCGAGCATGGCCTGAAGCTCGCCGTGATCGAAAACGAATTCAGCGAGGCCGGCATCGACAGCCAACTGCTGGGGGACCAGCCGGTGCAGGTCATGACCTTGGCCAACGGGTGTGTATGCTGCAGCATCCATGGCGACCTGACTCGCGCGCTGTACCTGCTGCTTGAACGCCTGGATGCCGGGGAAATCGCCTTCGATCGCCTGGTGATCGAATGCACCGGCCTGGCCGACCCGGCGCCGGTAGCGCAAACGTTCTTCATCGACGAGGAGCTGCGTGAGCGCTACATCCTCGACGGCATCATCACCCTTGTCGATGCCGCGCATGCCGAACTGCACCTGACCCAGACCATCGCTCAGGCTCAGGTCGGCTTTGCCGATCGTCTGCTGCTGAGCAAGACCGACCTGGTCGAGCCGGCTGCTGTTGAAGCCCTCCGCGAACGCCTGGCCCGCATCAATAGCAGGGCTGCGATCCGTGTGGTCGAACACGGCTGCATCGACCTGGCTGAGTTACTGGATGTGCGAGGTTTCAACCTCAACCCTGACCTTGGGGTGAACCTGAAACCGATGTTGCGACCGGTGCTCAAGCCTGCCACCCCGGACCGCATTTCCACGATGGTGCTGCGTACCGAAGCCCCGCTGGATATCGACCGCCTCAGCAGCTTCATGAACGAGCTGCTGGAAACCCACGGCAAACAGCTGCTGCGCTACAAGGGCGTGCTGAACATTGCCGGCGAGGAGCGCAAGCTGGTGTTTCAGGGCGTGCTCAAGCTTTATGGCTTCGACTGGGACGCCGAGTGGGCTGCAGGCGAAGCGCGCGAAAGCGTGATGGTGTTCATTGCCGATGAACTGCCGGAGGCTACGATTCGGGCTGGCTTCGAGGCAATGGCTGCGGGCTGAGCCGCTGCGGTGCCTGCCCTGCGAACCACTGCGGCCATGAGCTGCGGTGGCGGGTTTCGACCTCGATGCACGGGATCAGGCGCTCGGTCAGCACAGCGGTTTGCCGCACGGCTTTGGCGGTGCGGTACTTGACGCTGTGGATGCACTCGCGGTCGCCGAACTCGCAGCGGTTCAGGGCGGTTCCGCCGCAAGGGCCATTGGCCAGGCCTTTAGGGCAGGTTTCCGGGCAGATATACAAGGTGTCTTCCAGGCGGCAACGGCCGCAGGTGTCGCAACCCACCAGCGGGCGCTTCACACTGCGCTCCAGCGTGTGCAGCACGTGTGCGCCGACGCGTGTACCCCACAGAGGCTGGCGCACCGCCCAGCCGAAGGCCTTGCTCAGGCTGTTGCGGCGGCTGAACAGCAGTGCGTGCATGCCATGCATCAGGTGATAGCGGGCTTTTTCCTTGAATGAGGCATCGACCCGTGACTCGTCCAGGCGCCAGCTAGCCTGTGGCGGATGGAAGGTCACCGCCGGCAGGCCAGGCATCTGCCAGCTGGCGTGCCAGGCCGGTGCCCATTGCTCCAGGGACTGAACCTGGGTTTGCCAGTACTCGATACGGGCCTCCAGGGCCAGCAGCTGTTCGAGCGTGTGAACCCCTGACAGGTGCACACCGGCGTACCCCATCAGCTTTGTACCGATAATCTGCAAGGCCAGGCGGTCAACACTGCGCGCCTGGGCAAAGGCCTTGGACTGCGCCGTCTCCGCTTCGAGCATGTCGCGCATGGATGGCGTGACAGTCACGCCGGCCACGTGGTCGAGCATCGCCGCGCGCCCGTGGGTGAGGCTCATGAGGCAGGCCAGCATGGGCTTGGGAGTGGCCTGGCGGCGCATCCAGTGTATGGCTTCCTGATGCTTGGCGGCATCGAAGCCCAGTTGCAAGGTGAGGAAGTCAGCCCCCGCTGCCAGCTTTTTCTCGGCCTTGAAGTACTGGGCGCCGCCTTCTTCCTCGTGGTACTTGAACGGGTTCAGCGCCGCACCCAGCAGCCAGTGCGGGCAGGCCTGGCGAGCAACCTGCAGGGCGGCGACCGATTCCAGATAACGCACCGGGCGCTGGCCAGGTTCATGGCCGGGCAGGCGGTCGCCAGTCAGCAGTAACAGCTGGTCGAGGCCGGCGGCGTCCATACGCTGCAGTTGGGCGAGCAGGTGGTGGCGTTCGCGATCCTTGCCTGAAAAATGCGGCAGGGCAGGCACCGGGTTGCTGAACGAGGCGAGGGCGTCCAGCGGTGACATGTCCAGCGGGCTGCCGACACGATCACCGATGGCCACGGTCATGGGCCAGCCGCATAGGTGCGCACGGGCCAGGATCGCTTCCATGGCGGCAAAGCGTTCTGCGGAAGGCTTGGGGACGAACTCCATTACGCAGACGAAGTTCTGTTCGCGCAGGGCGGTTTTCAGCAGGCTCATATTGGCCGGGCACCTGGTGTGGTCAGGGTGGCATTGTGCGGCAGAAGGCGAGCCGGGTCATGTCCGGATGCGCAAGGTGGTGATCTGAATGAGACATGGGGCGCGAAGACCATGACAGCATGATCATGAAGATTTCTTGGGTTCATCTCAAATTTAATGAGTTTGTCTCAATACCCCGCCAGACGGAGAATCCCCCTCATTCATTCAAGCATGCTGAAGGGACAAGACATGGCACTGGCACATAACCTGGGCTTTCCACACATCGGCCGTGACCGCGAGCTGCGTGCCCGCCACTGGCAGGTGCAGAAAGACGCTGGCATCGAGCTGCTGCCGGTCGGCGACTTCGCCTGGGACAGCCACGTGCTTAGCGCAGGCGATCAGCCGTTCGTTCTGAACTGGGAACCACTGTTCGAAGAAGTGGAGCACGCCAAGGCTCTGGGTCATGCAGTCAAGCCGGTAGTGATTGGCCCCTTGACCTATCTGTGGCAGGGCCAGACCCTGGGCGGTGACTTCGACAAGCTGGAGCTGCTTGACCGCCTGCTGCCCGTGTATGACCAGCTCCTCAACCGCCTGGCCGCGCTGGGCGTTGAATGGGTGCAGATCGATGAACCCATCCTCGCTCAGGCGCTGCCCCAGGACTGGAAAAACGCCTATGAACGTGTCTACAACATCCTTCAACGCGCACCGTTGAAGAAGCTGATCGCCACGTACTTCGGCGGCCTGGAGGGCAACCTCGGCTTGGCCGCCAACCTGCCGGTCGATGGCCTGCACGTCGATCTGGTTCAGGCGCCCGAGCAGTACCAGACCATTCTCGATCGCCTGCCGGCCTACAAGGTACTGTCGCTGGGCCTGGTCGACGGTCGCAACGCCTCGCCCTGCGATCTGGGCAAGACCTTGGGGCTGCTGCACGAAGCCCATGAACGCCTGGGTGAGCGGCTGTGGTTGGCGCCGGCCTGTTCGTTGCTGGAGAGTCCAGTGGAACTGGCCGTGCAGAAGTGCCAGGAAGTGGCGGTGCTGGCCGCTTCGCTGGAGCAGGCCCGAGCCGCGGCTTGATCAGATGCTGCCTGTGCCGGCCTCTTCGCGGGTGAACCCGCTCCTACGACGGCCTGCGCGCGATCACCGATGTGTGTCCGCCACCGATCAGTGGTAGGAGCGGGTTTACCCGCGAATACGGTGGCAGCTGCAACGGTGAAAGGCTGGTGGAAATTGGTCAGCAGGCCCGGCCCTTTCGCGGGTTCACCCGCGAAGAGGCCGGGCCTGCTTGAATCAATCAGCGCTCGATGGCCAGCGCCACCCCTTGCCCACCACCAATACACAAGGTCGCCAGGCCTTTCTTGGCATCCCGTTTGATCATCTCGTGCAGCAGGGTCACCAGCACCCTGCACCCGGAAGCACCAATCGGGTGGCCCAGGGCAATCGCCCCTCCATTGACGTTAACCCGCGCGGCATCCCATGCCAGCGCATTGCCCACGGCCAGCGCCTGGGCGGCAAAGGCTTCGTTGGCTTCGATCAGGTCCAGTTCGGCCAGTTGCCAACCGGCCTTGTCCAGGCAACGCTGGGTCGCCGAAACCGGACCAATACCCATGATCGCGGGGTCTACCCCGGCACTGGCGTAGGCGGCGATCTTCGCCAGTACCTGCAAGCCCAAAGCCTCGGCCTTCGCTGCGCTCATCAAAAGCACGGCGGCGGCGCCGTCGTTCAGGCTGGAGGCATTGCCTGCGGTGACGCTGCCGTCCTTCTTGAAGGCCGGGCGCAGTTTGGCCAGGGACTCGGCGGTGGTGTCCGGGCGTGGTTGCTCGTCACGGGCAAAAACCTTGGGCTCGCCCTTTTTCTGCGGCAGCATGATGGGGGTGATTTCAGCGTCGAAACGGCCAGCCTCGATCGCTGCCACTGCCTTGCGCTGCGATTCGGCAGCAAAGGCATCCTGCTGCTCACGGCTGAGGCCGTACTTATCCACCAGGTTTTCGGCAGTGATGCCCATGTGGTAGTCATTGAAGGCATCCCACAGGCCGTCCGTGATCATGCTGTCGATCAGTTGGCCATGGCCCATGCGCTGGCCGGTGCGGGCCGAGGGCATGACGTAGGGGGCAAGGCTCATGTTCTCCTGGCCACCGGCAATCACCACCTCGGCATCGCCACAGCGGATCGCCTGGGCGGCCAGGTGCAGGGCCTTGAGGCCCGAGCCGCAGACCTTGTTCAAGGTCAGGGCCGGTACGCTGAAGGGCAGGCCAGCCTTGATCGCTGCCTGGCGTGCCGGGTTCTGTCCGGCACCGGCAGTGAGCACTTGGCCGAGGATGACTTCGTCGACCTGCGCCGGGTCCAGCCCGGTTTGTTTCAGCAGTTGCTTGATCACGGCGGCGCCGAGGTCAACTGCAGGTACAGTGGCCAAGGCGCCCTGGAAGCTGCCGATGGCGGTACGGGTTGCGGCGACGATCACCACGTCGTTCATGTTGTTGTTCTCCGTGCAATGGGCGTAGTGCCGCCAGCATCGGCGGGTTTGGCTTATTTGTTAAGTTTGTTTTTCTTTCTGATTGATGTGAAAAGCAAATCAATGGCTGGCGAAGGTTCTAACCAGCCAATCTGGATTTCCTGCAGCCATGACCCTCCTGCACAGACGAACTCTGGTTTTGCATCCCTCTGATCACCCCGTAATATGTGTCGGATAACCTGCGGGGGTAGTCTCACCCTCTGATCAATCGGAATCGCCCCAAGCGGCGCTTTCCTGGCATAAACCTGACGAGGTACAGACATTGGCCATCATTCATCCTAAGGTTCGCGGTTTCATCTGCACCACGACTCACCCGAAGGGCTGCGAGCTCAACGTCCGTGACCAGATCGAAGCCACCCGCAAGCTGGGCGTACGCGAGGATGGCCCGAAGAAGGTCCTGGTCATCGGTGCTTCCAGCGGCTACGGCCTGGCTGCCCGCATCACGGCGGCCTTCGGCTTCAAGGCCGACACCCTGGGCGTGTTCTTCGAAAAACCAGGCACCGAGACCAAGGCCGGCACTGCTGGCTGGTACAACGCTGCCGCCTTCGACAAGTTCGCCAAGGCCGAGGGCCTGTACAGCAAGTCGATCAACGGTGACGCTTTCTCCGACGAAGCCCGCGCCAAGGTCATCGAGCTGATCAAGAACGAAATGGGTGGCAAGGTCGACCTGGTCATCTACTCGCTGGCTTCGCCCGTGCGCAAGCTGCCGCAGACCGGTGAAGTCATTCGCTCGGCACTCAAGCCGATCGGCCAGCCATACAAGTCGACCGCCATCGACACCAACAAGGACACCATCATCGAGGCCAGCATCGAGCCGGCCACCGAGCAGGAAATTGCCGACACCGTCACCGTCATGGGTGGCCAGGACTGGCAGCTGTGGATCGATGCGCTGGCTGGCGCCAATGTACTGGCCGAAGGCGCTCGCACCGTGGCCTTCAGCTATATCGGCAGCGATATCACCTGGCCGATCTACTGGCACGGTGCACTGGGCCAGGCCAAGCAGGACCTGGACGAAACCGCCCTGCGTCTGAACCAGAAGCTGGCCGGTGAAGTGAAAGGCGGCGCCAATGTGGCGGTGCTCAAGTCGGTGGTTACCCAGGCCAGCTCGGCCATCCCGGTGATGCCACTGTACCTGTCGATGGTCTTCAAGATCATGCAGGAGAAAGGTGTTCACGAAGGCACCCAGGACCAGCTCGACCGCATGTACCGCGACCGTATGTACCGTACCGACGGTGCGCCGGCAGAGGTCGACGAGAAGGGGCGCCTGCGCCTGGACGACTGGGAACTGCGTGACGACGTGCAGAACGCCTGCAAGGCCCTGTGGCCACAGGTGACCACCGAGAACCTGTTCGAGCTGACCGACTATGCCGGTTACAAGAAGCAGTTCCTCAACCTGTTCGGTTTCGAGCGCGCTGACGTCAACTACGACGAAGACGTGGCCACCGATGTGAAGTTCGACTGCGTCGAGCTGTAATCGGGTAAGCCTGTACCGGCCTCTTCGCGGGTGAACCCGCTCCTACAGGTCTCCACCCCTGTAGGAGCGGGTTCACCCGCGAAGAGGCCGGTACAGGCTACAAAATATTTGCTAGTTTTGGCGCACAACGACAGGGAATGCGCCATGAGTAGCCTCACCCAACCTGCTACCCCGTTTCGCCACCCCGCGGCCGACGGCTACCGCCTCGGCGGCTTCTGCTGGCGCCACGCCCAACCTGACCCCCAGCGCCCGCTGGTGATCATCAACGCTGCCACTTCGGTACGCTGCCGCTATTACGCCCGCTTTGCCGACTACCTGTTCGCCCACGGCTGCGATGTGCTGACCTACGACTACCGTGGCATCGGCGAATCCCGGCCGGCGTCGCTGCGTGGTTTCCAGGCCTCCTGGAGCGACTGGGGCCGGCTGGATTTCGAAGCCATGCTGGCGCATGCGGCAGCGCATTTTCCAGGTCAGCCGGTGGACGTGGTGGGGCACAGTTTCGGCGGTTGTGCAGTAGGCCTGGCACCGTCGGCTGGCCTGATCCGTCGGGTCGTGATGGTTGGCGCGCAGTTCGCGTACTGGCGCGACTACGCGGCCAACCAGCGCTGGCAGCTGTTCGGCAAGTGGCATGTGGTCATGCCGCTGCTGACCCGGGTATTCGGCTATTTTCCCGGCAAGCGCCTGGGTTGGCTGGAAGACACGCCATCCGGCGTGGTGCACGACTGGACCACGCGTACCCCACGTTATGAGCACCGCCCCAGCGGGCGGGCGTTGGCGGCGCTACCGTTCGCCCAGGTGCGTGCGACGACGCTGGCCATCAGTCTGACGGACGACCCTTTCGGGACCGTGGCGGCGACCGAGCGTTTGTTGGGTTATCTACAAGGTGCCGAGCGAAAGCACCTGCGCATTGCACCTGTGGATATCTCGGCCGAGGAAATTGGCCATTTCGCGTTTTTCCATGACCGGTTTCGCGAAAGCCTGTGGCCGGTGGCCTTGCAGTGGTTGCGGCAGGGGAGGCTGGAAGGCGGAGGGCCTGGCACCATCATGGATTGAGGGTGGGCGCGGGATCGTGGGGCCGCAAAGCGGCCCCGGCAATCTCAAGCCTTGCGCGCAAGCGGCTGCGCAGCAAACTTCACACCCGCCAGACCGTGTTTGATCAGTGCACGGATGTTGCCATGGTCGCTGCCCTCAGGCGTGGCCACCACATCACGGTAGTGCTCGCCGAAGGCCAGCAGTGCTTCCTGGTCGCTCAGCCCTTCAAGCAAGGCCAGGCCCAGGGTTTTGCACGAACCTTCGTTCTGCCCTGCCGCATTCTCCACACCGCCGTTATTGAAGGCCTGCGGCTGGTAGCTGTAGTTGTCGGCAATGAACGCCAAGGTATCGGCAAATACATGTTGGCCGCTGGCCAGGCTTGCGCGCAGGGTATTCAGGTCAGTCACGAGGTTTTCCTTTTTCGAACGCCGCTTGTTGATCGGCGCTGGCTTCTTTCTGGTATTGGGCTTTCCACTCGGCGTAGGGCATGCCGTACACCGCTTCGCGGGCATCATCCAGGCTCAGGTCCAGCTGACGCTCGTCAGCGGCGGCCTTGTACCACTTGGACAGGCAGTTGCGGCAGAAACCGGACAGGTTCATCAGGTCGATGTTCTGTACATCGGTGCGCTTTTGCAGGTGTTCGACCAGGCGCCGGAACGCGGCGGCCTCGAGCTCGAGCTGTTGCTGTGGGGTCATGGTCTTCTCTCAAGTCATGCGGTTCTTCAGGTGGCGGCCACCGTTGATGACCACCTGGCTGCCGGTGCTGTACTGGCTGGCGAGCAGGTACTTGACGGTCTCGATCAGCGGGCCGGCGCCGGGTTCGAACTCCAGCAGGGCCTTTTTCAGGGTTTGCTGGCGGTAGGCGTCGTCACCCCCTTCCTTGAGGATCAGCAGCCCAGGCAGGATACCGTTCACACGCACCTTGGGCGCATATTTTTCGGCGAATGACAGCACCATGTTCTGCAGCGCGGCCTTGGTGGCGGCGTAGCCGATGTGGCTTTTACTGCCGCGCGAGGAGGTTTCGTCGCAGATGTGGATGATGTCGGCCTTTTCCACCTTGGCCAGTAGGTCGCCCAGGGCCAGGTTGAGGTGGTAGGGCGCTTCGACGTGCAGGCGGAACATGGTCTCGAGGTTGTCGAGGCCGTCGTCGAGCCATAGCGAGGCGTTGTGGATGATGGCGCGCAGTCCGTCATAACGATCGTGCAGGTGATCGATCAGCGCCTGGCGGTCGCCCGCCTGGCACAGGTCGGCCTGAAACTGCACGATGTTGGGGTGGGCTGCCTGCGGCTGGATGCTGCGGCTGGCACTGACCACCGTATGGCCGGCCTGTGCCAGTTCGAGGGCCAGGGCCAGCCCGACGCGCTGGCTGGCTCCGGTAACGAGAATGGGGCTGTTCATGTTCGGGGTGGTCAACTTGTCTGTCCTTTGGTTGCCACCCAGCATACCCGAACTGTTTCCCTGTTGTATGGCCTGGCCTCAGCGGCTGCGCAAGGCGCCGGCAGTGGCCGGGGAGGCATGCAGCCAACTGGCCAGCAGGCGGGTGGACAGCGGGATGAACAGGTACACCATCACCGGCGTCAGGGCCAGGGTGCTGAGCAGTACCCGGGGCACGAGGTCGAGTGCCGTCAACCAATGGCCGAACAGCAGGTTGAAGGCCAGCGAAACTGGGAAAAACGCCAGCCAGATGGCCACGGCCTGCTTCCAGCGTGGCGGTTTCTGCACCGTGTTGGTGCCGAACCAGTCGTCGATACCGCTAACGCGCGCCTCTTTGGGGCGTTCGAACAGACCGTTGCCGCGTTGTAACCATGCGCGGCGAGAGGCGGAGTGCTCCCAGGCATGCAGCGTCGGCTCGTCGCTGAAGCGGAAGATGATCTGAAATTCGTCGCCATCCCGGGGCGGGGCAAGGATGCCCGAGCCGAGGTAGCCAGGGAAGTCGGTGGCCAGCTGTTCGCCTTCGTGCAGCCAGGCCAGCAGGTCCTGGTAGCGGCCATGGGCGGCGCGGCGCGACACCATGAGGGTGACGGGTGGGGTAGACATTGTGTATCTCCTGGCAACGGGGCTGGCGGGTAGCTGGCCCTTTGGCTGTGTGGCCCGGGGTGGTGGGCGACGCAGTCGTGCATGCAAGAATCGGGCACGCATTATCGCGAAGTTGCGTTCCTCGGCAACTATCAGCTGGCAAACGGTGGGTCCAACAGACCGACACAGTCGTAGTAAGCTATGTGCACAGTTTTTACGCACTCAGGGTACTTCGTGCAGATGAACGAGCAGGGACGTAAACCGGTGATCGATGCGAGTTTCGAGCAGCAGGAGCTGTTTCCGATTCGTGAAGTGTCACGCTTGACCGGTGTCAACGCCGTGACCCTTCGCGCCTGGGAACGCCGTTATGGGCTAATCCAGCCCATCCGTACCGACAGTGGTCACCGCCTGTATTCCCTGGCGGATATCGATGAAATCCGCCGTATCCTCGGGTGGCTGGAGCGCGGCGTGGCGGTCAGCAAGGTGGGCAGCATTCTCGCTCGCGACAATGCGCTCTCCGGGCAGGCTGGCGGCGCGGTGGACGCCTGCCTGCGCTGGCAAAACCAGATTCGCCTGGCGGTACAACACTTCGATGTGGCGAGCCTGAATCGCCTCTATGACGAGGTGTTCGCGGCCAGCACCCTGGACCAGGTTTTCGCCGATGTGTTCATGCCGGTTTGGCATGACATGGTCGTTCGGCAAGGCGGCTATGGGCAGGCCAGCGAATGGCTGTTCTATGACCAGTTCCTGCGCGGTCGGGTTTTCGCCCGCTTGCAGCTGGCCCGTGTGCCGTGTAGCCGCACCGTGCTATTGGCGCCATTGCCGGGGCAGTGCCATGAGCTTGAGTTGCTGGTAACCAGCCTGATCCTGGGCAGCGACGAAACACGCGTGATCCCGCTGGCGAACGGGCAGCCGCTGCAGGAGCTTGCGCTGGTCTGCGAACGGCTGAAGCCGGACGCCCTGGTGCTGTTTTCCCATCAGTCGCCCACAGCAGAACTCGCCCGGCACTTCAAGCGCCTGGCGTCGATGCTGGAATGCCCGTTGTTACTGGCTGGTGAAGCAGCGGAAGCGGTACAGGACAGCCTGGCTGGCAGCCCTGTAGCCTGCCTGGGCGCGCAGGGCAGTGTGATGCGTCAGCGCTTGCGGCAGTTTCTGGCCCGTCAGCTCGATACTTGAGTGTGCAGTTCGGGGTGGGCGTGGCGGTGGGCCTGGAGGATGTAGTCGCGCAGGCGTTCGATTTCTTCGGCTGGGCTTTGGCCGAGGTCGTAGGCAGCCAGGTCCGTGCCGATGCGCCGGCCCAACACACCATGCAGTTCGATCGGGGTGATGCCGCCGGGGGCGAAGCGCAGCTCGAAGCGGGCGGGGGCTGTTGGCAAATCACGGACTTCCAGCAGCACGCCTTTGAAGGAAATCTCGCGCACCCACAGGCCACTTGCCTCGTCATGGGCATCGAGCAGTGCGCTCGGCTGGTCCAGCGACAAGCGCCATGGGCGCAGCATGGGGCCGTCTTCGTAGATTTCCGGTGATCCCAGCTGCAGGTGCAGGGCGTGGAACTCGTCCTCTACCAGCTGCAGGGGAAAACTGATCTGCTGGTTGTTGAACTGGGCCTGCAAGGTCACCTGCTCGTTAGCCACCAACCGGGTGAGCAAGCTTTGTATGCGGCGGTCGCCATTGACCAGCAGGCTCGACATGGTGTCAGCCAGGTTAAGTTGCGGCGAATGCTGCATGTTCTGTATGAAATCCAGCTCGTCCTGGGTCAGGAGCGCGTCTGCTTGCATGATCGAACTCGGTGGTGGCGATTTCTTCAACGGAATTGACCGTGCGTGGCGGACTTGGTTCAGGCGCGTTCGTCGGGTTTCGGACGAGCGCGCAGTTCTGCCAGCTCCCGTTCCAGTTCGACCTGGCGGCTGACGTCTTTCTGGATGCCGATGAAGTAGGTGCGCTGGTCGAAGTCGCTCTTCACCGGCGTGATCGACAGCTCGTTCCAGAAGGCGCTGCCATCCTTGCGATAGTTGCGCAGCACTTCGCGACATGGGCGGCCCTCGGCCATGGCCTTGCGGATGCGTGCGCGGCCAAGCTGGTCACGGTCGTCACCCTGCAGGAACCGGCAATCCTGGTAGAGAATCTCGTCACGGCTGTAGCCAGTGAGGCATTCGAAAGCGGCGTTCACGTAGATCAGGATGGTGTCGTCGCCTTCCTTTTCGGCAACCACGATGCCGTCATTGGACGCATCGACCATCGATTGCAGCAATTGCGCGTTGATCATGTCCGGGCCATTGGTAAAGAAAAACGGAAGATGGCGACGTGGGTAACGGCGGCCTTTTGCCAGCGTTGAATGCTAGTATCCTACGTTTTCACTCAGTTTCGGAATCCTCTACCCGATGAAAGTCGCCATTATTTCCGGCTCGGTCTATGGCACCGCCGAAGAAGTCGCCCGTCATGCTGAATCGCTGCTCAAGGCGGCGGGGTTCGAGGCCTGGCATGCTGCGCGTGCCACCCTTCAGGATCTTCAGGGCTTTGCCCCCGACGCCTTGCTGGCCGTGACCTCTACCACCGGCATGGGTGAGTTGCCGGACAACCTCATGCCGCTGTACAGCACCCTTCGTGACACACTGCCTGCGGCCTGGCGCGGCCTGCCTGGCGCGGTGATCGCGCTGGGCGACTCCAGCTACGGCGATACCTATTGCGGGGGTGGCGAGCAGATGCGTGAGCTGTTCGCCGAACTGGGCGTGCGCGAAGTGCAGCCAATGCTGCGCCTGGATGCGAGCGAGACGGTGACCCCGGAAGCGGATGCCGAGCCTTGGCTGGCTGAGTTGGCGAGCGCACTGAACGCCTGACCCGGCACCTGTGCAGGCGTGTTAGCCGTGGGGCTCGCGCAACAAGGCCAACCACGCCTGCGCCGCTCGTGACAGGTAGGCGCCGCGCCGCCAGATAAACGCGATATCCCAACGCAAATCCTCCTGCGCATGCAACGGCACACGCACCACCCCGGGGCGCTCCAGCACTTTTGCCACCACCCGGGGCAGCATCACCACGCCCTGGCCCGCCGCCACCAGCGCCGCCAAAAAATCCGCCTGGCCGCTGCGCCCGCCTTCCTTGGGGGTGAAGCCCTGCTGCTGGCACGCCTTCAGCAGCCGGTCGTTGAGCACGAAACTGCGCTGGTACAGCAGGAACGGTGTATCGGCCAGTTGCCCCAGGCCCACGGCGTCCCGGCCCGCCAGAGCATGGCCAGCCGGCAGCAAGGCATCCAGCGGTTCGTTGCAGAAGGGCTGGTAGTCGAATGCCTCGTCGGTAGGCGTCAAACAGCCGCCCAGTTCCAGTTCGCCACTTCTGACGGCCTGTTCGACGCTGCGGCTGCCGCCTTCGAGCAGCTGGATGGCGATGTTCGGATGGCGCCGCCGGTACTCGGCGAACAAGCCGGCGAACAGCGTGTCGCTGCCAAGCATCGGCAAGCCCAGGCGTAGTTCGCCACGCTCCATCTGGCTGAGATCGTCCAGCTCGTTGAGCAGCGCCTGGCGCTGGCGCAGCAGGGCTTCGCCACGCTCCAGCACGATGCGCCCGGCAGCGGTCAAGTGCAGGTGCGACGCCTGGCGCTCCAGCAGCGGCTGGCCCACATCTTGCTCAAGCTGGGCCACCTGCTTGCTCACGGCCGACTGGCTGATGTGCAGGGTCTGTGCCGCCTGGGTAAAACCGCCGCGGTGGACCACTTCGATAAAGCTGCGCAGTTGTTTGAATTCCATTGCTTCGATTCCATTCTGGAATGGCAGGCAGTCTAACAATTCGCTTCTGGCCTAGGCAGCCAAATCTTAAAATGAGGGCCTGTCGAGGAACCCCGCCATGAAACCTGCATTATTGAAAAAAGCCCTGCGCCTGCTCGTCGAGCTGGCGGTTCTCTGTGCCCTGTTCCTGCTCGGTGGCCAGATTGCCAGTTGGCTGGGCTGGCCGATCCCCGGTGGTGTGATGGGCCTGGCACTGCTGTTGATACTGTTCGCTTCGGGTGTGCTCAAACCGGCCATGCTGCAATTGGGGGCCGGCTGGCTGATGGCTGAGATGCTGTTGTTCTTCATCCCGGCGCTGATGAGCCTGCTCGACTATGGCGCATTGATCCGTGAAGAGGGCTGGCGCATCTTGCTGGTGATCGCCGTGAGCACGCTGATGGTGATGATAGTGACCGCCATGACCGTTGAAATGGTGTGCCGCTGGAGGCTGCGTCGTGAGCCTTGAACCCATGCCGTTGTTCTGGTTGGCCTTGACCTTGCTGGCTTACCTGGGCAGCCGTTGGTTGTATCGGCGTAGCCAGCGCTACCTGCTGTCGCCGTTGATCCTGGTGCCGGTGTTGCTGCTGGCTGTGGCCGTGCCGCTGCATACGGCCTATGCCGAGTATGCGCGCAACACCCACTGGTTGATGGGCGTGCTCGGCCCGGTGACTGTCGCCTTCGCGGTGCCGATCTGGCAGCAGCGGGCCATGCTGGCGCGTCATTGGCCGGCCCTGATGGTGGGCATGGTCGCCGGCAGCAGTGCCTCGATCGCCAGCTCCTGGGGGCTGGCGCACCTGTTGGCGCTGGACAGCGCAACCAGCCTGTCGCTGGTGCCGCGCTCGATCACCACGCCATTTGCCATGCCCCTGGCCCATGACCTGGGTGGGGTGCCAGAACTGACCGCGGTGTTCGTGATGTTCACCGGCGTGCTCGGTGCCATGTTCGGCGGTGTGCTGTTGCGTTGGCTGCCGCTGCGTACGCCGTTGGCACGGGGGGCGCTGTTCGGTGTTGGCGCGCATGGTGCCGGGGTCAGCCGGGCGCAGGAAGTGGGCCGTGAGGAAGGCTCGGTGGCCGGCCTGGTGATGGTCCTGACCGGGCTGCTCAACCTGTTCGCGGCGCCGTTGTTGGCATTGCTGCTCTGACCGTTCGTGCCACTGACTCGCTCAGTCATCAAGCTGGCTGGCAACGCAAGTTCCAGCCAATGGGCTGCTGGCTAGACTTTGCCTCGACATAGAGAGCACATGTAAGTGCCGAGGTGACATGCAATGACCGCAGCCTTGCCCTATTCCGCCAATACCACTACACCGGGACCCATCTGATGCCTATGGCCGAGATTCCATTGTGCGTCTGGCGTACCCGGGCACAGAGTTTCATGTTCCGGGGCCAGAGCATCCGCTACTGGACCGCAGGGCAAGGAGAGCCTCTGCTTCTGTTACACGGTTTCCCCACCGCCAGTTGGGACTGGCACTACCTGTGGGGCCCTCTGAGCCAACGTTTCCGGGTGATCGCTTGCGACATGCTCGGCTTTGGTGATTCGGACAAGCCCGTCGATCACACTTACAGCCTGATGGAGCAGGCAGACCTGCAGCAGGCATTGCTTGCCCATCTGCAGGTCGCGCAGCCCGTGCACCTGCTGGCCCACGACTACGGCGGCAGCGTGGCTCAAGAACTGCTGGCGCGACACCATGAGCAGCGTGCCGACATCGCCAGTTGCGTGTTTCTCAACAGCGGGCTGTTCCCCGAAAGCTGCCGCATGCTACTGATCCAGAAGCTGCTGCTCAGCCGCTTTGGCTGGCTGGTCGGGCGCTCGTTCGGGCGTGACGACCTGGTGCGTAATGTGATGCAGGTGTACGGCCCCTGCACCCATCCCAGTGAAAGCGCGCTGGATGATTTCTGGAGCCTGATCGCTGCCAACCGGGGCACGCGCATCCTGCACAAGCTGGTGGGCTACATGCCGGAGCGCAGGTTGCACCGCGAACGCTGGGTCGGGGCGATGCAACGTAAAGGCGTGCCGCTGCGCTTGATCAATGGCGTGGTCGACCCGCTTTCCGGCGCGCACATGCTTGAGCGCTACCGGCAACTGGTGCCGGAGCCGGACACCGTGCAGTTACTGGGCATTGGCCATTACCCGCATACTGAGGCGCCGGTGCAGGTGCTGCGCCACTACCTGGCCTTTCGTGAGCAGCCGCTGAGCTTCTACCCGCCGAAAGTGGCGTGGTCATGACGAGGCTTCAGCGTCGGCCACCTGGCAGCCAGGGTGCATGTTCAAACGCCAAAAAAAAGGTTCTTCACGGAATCCCGGGAAAGACAGAAACAAGAACGCCGGTTTGATGGATGATGTTCGTGCGAGCAAACACATCAACAAACCGGCGTTCTTGTGCACGATATTAATACGTTTCTGCCCTTTTGGGAGGGCTTTTCTGTCATTGCCATCAGGCCTGACGGCGACGATCTGCTGATCGACCTGATTCCGCAGCCCACTAGGTTCCCCACCTGCAGCGGCTGCCATCAGCCCAGCACCGCCATCCACGAATACTGCCAGCGTTCGATCCGTGATCTCCCCATTCTTGGCCATGCGGTACGGTTGAATGTGGAACTGCGGCGCGTTGGGTGTCGCGCATGCGGCAAGCGGATGGAGTCAGTCAGCTGGCTTGATCGCTATTCGCGTATGACCCAGCGCTTGGCCGAGGCCGTGATCCAGGCTTGCCAGCGGCTGCCTACCCTGCACGTCGCTGAGCTGTTTGACTTGCATTGGGACAGTGTGCGCTTGCTGGAGCGACGAGCTCTACAAGCCGCTCTAGAGAAGCTACCAAAGGCCCAGCCCAGGCGCCTGGTGATGGACGAGTTCGCCCTGTTCAAAGGCCATCGCTACGCCAGCGTGGTGCTGGACGCCGATACCCGCCGGGTTCTGTGGATTGGCGAAGGACGTAGCAGAGCGGCTGTCAGGCCCTTCTTTGAGGAGTTGGGGCCAGAAGGCTGTGCGCGGATCGAAGCAGTGGCGATGGACATGAACACCGCATTTGACCTGGAGGTACGCCAACACTGCCCTCAGGCACGCGTGGTCTACGACCTGTTTCATGTAGTCGCCAAGTATGGGCGCGAGGTGATTGACCGGGTACGGGTCGACGAAGCCAACCGTCTGCGCCATGACAAACCCGCGCGCAGGGTGATCAAGCAAGCACGCTGGCTACTGCTGCGTAATCCGGAAAATCTCAAGCGAAAAGATCAACAGGTGCACCTGAGGGATCTGCTGTCGGCTAACCAATCGCTGATGACGGTTTATCTGATGAAAGCAGAGTTAAAAGCGCTGTGGTCGCCCACCACCGCCTGGGGTTGGCGATCAGCCTGGAAGCAGTGGCTGCGTCTGGCTGATGAAAGCGCGATACCGGCACTGAAGCAGTTTGCTAAACGCCTGAAGGGATACTGGCGCGGCATCTTGAGCAGGGTGCGATGGCCGATGCATACGGGCCAGCTGGAAGGCATCAACAACCGGATCAAGGTGATCAAGCGGATGGCTTACGGTTACCGGGACAGCGAATTCTTTTTCATGAAGATCAAGAATGACTTTCCCGGCAATCCGTGAAGAACCAAAAAAAAGGCCGCTGCAAGCCGCAGCGGCCAATCGAGACGTCAGATCAAGGAGCTTCAAAATCTACGTCGGTGAACCTGGCAGGCTTGAAAGGCGGGGGGGGAGAGCCCTTCAAGCCGGCCAGTGAGTCAAGAATAAGCGCTTGATCCGTCAGGAAAAATAGCTTCTGTCGACATTCACCGTTACGTATCAGGCAACAGTGCCAAGTGCTGGGTAAGCTTCCCTGCGCTATTGCCTTTATCATCCGTTCACTCTGCTGCTTCGGTAATTTTGGAGCACAGTTCATGTCTTTCGATTTCAATTTTGGCACCCCCAATCTCGGTGAGGGGTGCCCAGATGCACGCTCTGTGAAAGAACAGGTGAAGGCCATGATGGCTCACGCCCAGGAGCTGCAACAACTGATGGCTACGGTTGCGCAACTGGCCAGCCTGATCCCGGAGGCTCATCGACAACAGTTCACCGAGCAGAAGCGTTTACCGTTGGCGGTTGTCGAGTCGCTTGTGCCGCAAAGGCAGGCGGTGCTTGACCAGTGGTGGGAGCAACAGTCCAGATTAAGTTTGAAACCACTTACCCTGGCGTCCCGTTTGATCCAGCTGATGTTTGCCGAAACGCGCCTCAAGGCCCTTACGTTCAAGGCCTGGGAAGCCGGTATCGAGGCCCTCGAACAGGACGGGGACGCAAACAAGCATGAGGTGTACCTGGTTGCCGGAGATTTGCGCTTTCGCTTGCCGGGTGTCGTCGCCAGCAGTCATGACCTCGAACAGAACCCGGACGCACCTGCGGATTTTCTGATCTACAGCCTGGCCAGCGGTTGCTGGTTCGACACTGAACGCGCGCGCGCAGCCCGTGAACTCGCCCCTGCCTTTGCTGAAGGCAGCCCGTTGCGTGGGCTGTTGTCTTCGCAAGAGCGGGCGGCGTTGTCTACGGAGAGTTTGACACTCGATTTCGTGCCGCTGCAGGTGCCACTTCACAGGTATTTCATCCGTGATCTGCAGGCTATCCAGCTTGAAGCCACCCGGCGCAGCCTGCGGGTCAAGGTCGATGACGCCCGGCGTCTGGCCCAGCTCGACAGTGCGGCTCGGCTTGAGCCTCTGGTGGCTGCGCTGCAGAAACGTGCGACGCGGCATGTGCGAGCGTACCGCACCAGCCTGTTGCCCGAATGGCGGCGGTTCATGCAGGGCGAGGAACTGCAAGCCTATCGACAACTGGAAGATGACCTGCAGGTGAAGGAGCAGCGTTGCACCGAGCGTCTGGCGCAATGGCGCGAACTGCGCAGCTTCGCCAAGAAACAGGTCAAGCAAGCCCTTGGCCTGGATATCGACCCCGAGCAGGTACGACTGCGTGTCAGTCACGTCGATGACCCTGAGCAGGCGATGAAATACACCCTGCTCGATTGGGCGCTGAGTGGTGGCTACAGCGGGGGCCAGCTCAAGGTCGAAGTCCTGGGTGAGCGGCACCGTTCATTGTTGGGGAGTACCTCTATCCAGAGCGTGATCGAAAAACTGGATTTGCGTGTGAACTACGTCAAACAGATCCGTACGCTCTATGACGACGCTTTGACCATGGCCGCACTGTGTGAGGTGCTTGATGCACGGCTGGCGCTGGCCAATCAGGCCGCTCGTCATCAGGGTTTTCACCCGGCGGCGTTCGATCTGTTGCACCACGCACGCCTGGGGAAAATGCAGGCCAATGTCATCAGCGCCGGTCTGGTTTGCCTCGATGGTGCGCAAACGCCCTTGAAGGACCTGCTGTGCCTGGTGCAGGGCGATCAGTACCTGCTCTATGCCCCTGGGGCGCCGGGAGGCGATTTTCATCTTTTCGACTCACTCGACAAAATGGCGCTCGAAATCGGTAGCTGGACCTTGTGGCCGGTAGGCAGTGAATACCTGCTGGGGCAATGCTCGCGGGCCCAGCATGATTCGCTCAAGCGCCATTTGCGCAAGGTCGAGCTGCTACCCACCGACTGGTCCATGCACAGCGTGACGCTCGCGCCGATCAAGTCGCAGCAGTGGCCGGATGTGCTCAAAGCTCTGGCCAAGCGCAAGATCCTTGCCCTGATCGAGGATCAACAGGCCACCACGCCAAGCTGGTTCATCAAGGCCAGTCGTACCGAGCAGCAGGCACTGGTTGATATCGACCAACTGCTCAAGCTGGCGCAGGCCAGGTATCAGTCGCTGATGAAGATGCCGAGCTTTCGCACCTTCGCCCATCGACAGGTGACGGAAAAGATCAATTCATACCCGGGCAATCGCGGCGGCCCAATCAACCCGGATCAGGTATTGATAGCGCTGGAAGAGGATGCCTTCCGCACACTGACGCAGACCGTCATCAAAGGGTACCCCACGTATTACAATTTTTCCGGCTTTGCCCGCATCACCTCGGCTACCGGCCAGGATGTCTCGCACCTGAGCCCGGCGCTGCTGGGGAGCTACATCCGTGCTGCCGACCTGGGCAACAAGTACATCGATGAAGTGAAAGCCCAGTTACTCGACCGCTCCAGGCCGGAATATGAAAGGCTCAGGCAGTGTTATCGCACGCTCTTCGCTTTGAAGATCAGGCGTGCTGTGCTCAGCGAGAAACTTCAGGGCAGCTTGTCGGGCCGCCATGCGCAGTGGCTGGAGTCGGTGATCGACAGCTTTTCGGGGACCTCGATCGACGCGGCGTGCAACCTTTATCCGTTGTGGATGGACGATTGCCCCGTCCAGGGTGCCTACCTGCTGAAACATGCTTGGGACCGCGAACTTGAGCCTCTGGTCTATCTGCCAGAAATCGAGCAAGGGCCCACGCTGCGGACCCTCAGCGAGCTGGCAAGGACTTGGCGTGAGCACGACTTGGCAGGTTATTGCCAAGACCGCGTGCCGTTATCGAACCAGGCGCGCTTGAACGCATTGATCGAAGAGCAACTGCGCGCCGGAGATGGCATTGAGGTGGTGCTGGACGCCGTTGCCCGAGGCAGGGGCGTGCGGCCGCCGATAGGGGAGACCGGGCGTATCGGGGATCCTGTCCAGGACCTGGAGAAACGTATCAGGCGGATGATCAACGAAGCCGCTGAAGACAGCGCCGACGCTGCCGAGCGTATTTCGGCCGTGGTGGTAGAGTGGGGGATCGTACTGGCCGGCATCCTCACCGTGCCGTTTCCGCCGGCGGCTATGGCCGTCGGGCTGTTCTGTGCGGCCAGGTCCTTTGTCACCGGGGCCATCGCGTGGAGCGATGGCGACCGTTCCGCCGCCTTGCTGTCGTTCGCGGCGGGGGTTGCAGGAACGGTGGCTTCCACGGGGGTCTTGGTGCGGCTGTTCGGTGCCGCACAGAAATACATCACCGTGCTTTCCCGGGCAGAGGCGTCTCAGCCCACGGCATTCTCGCGTGTGATCGGGCGGCTATGCGATGACTACGGCGATTTGGTGAGTGAGGTGGCGCCCGCCCTTTATGACGGCTTCTCTCAGGAACTGCTCTGGCTCGTCGAGGAGGAAACGCTAGACGTCGAAGCGCAGTGTGGGTTGCCCGCGTAACCCATGCGCCAGCTCACGGTTCGTGCGGCCGTGAGCAGGCGCTGCGCCGCCGGCCCATGTTCATCGGCATGGAAGATCGACGTCGGCCCGACCACGGTCATCACCGCCGCGATCTGCCCCATGGCGTTGAATACCGGCGCCGACAGCGCATCCACCCCCGGCATCAGCAGGCCATGCACATGGTGCAGGCCCTTTTCGCGGATGCCGGCCAGCAGTGTGTGGTAGTCACTGGCGGTTTGTTGCAATGCGGCCAGTTCCCTGTCGCGCAGTTCCTGGGTTTCTCGCTCGGGCAGGTAGGCGGCGAATACCAGGCCAGTGGACGAACTGAGCAACGGCAGCACCGAACCGATCTGGGTCACCACGGTGACCGCGCGCACGGCAGGTTCGATGCTTACTACCGTGGCCCCCTGGTTGCCCCACACGGCGATGAAGCAGCTTTCGTTGAGCTCATCTCGCAACTGCGACAACGGCATTGCCGCCACCTTCAGCACATCGATGCTGCCCAGCGCCGCCAGCCCCACCCGCAATGCCTCGCGCCCCAGCCCGTAATGGTTGGTGGCCGTATCCTGTTCGGCAAAACCACTGGCAATCAGCGCCTGCAGGTAGCGATGCACTTTGCTCGCAGGCATCTGCACGTGCTCGGCCAGGCGTGATAGTGACGTCGAGGGTGAGAGTTCAGCGAGGGCCTTGAGGATGTCGGTGCCGACTTCCGCCGAGCGGACCTTCTGCTTGCCGGTGTCGGTGGAGGCGTTGGCTTTGGCCATGGGAGGGGAGGTTCCGGGTTTATCGTGTCGCCTTTATAGCTTGACGCCTTGAACGGAGCAAATTACGTTATTCGTAATCTGATTACGATAAAAACAAAACCCGGAGGCATCGATGAACCGCGACACGTCGCCCGACCTTCACTACCTGAGCGGCTTCGGCAACGAATTCGCCAGCGAAGCATTGCCCGGGGCGCTGCCTGTCGGGCAGAACTCCCCGCAGAAGGCCCCGTATGGCCTGTATGCCGAGCTGCTGTCGGGCACGGCGTTCACCATGACCCGCAGCGAGCTGCGCCGTACCTGGCTGTACCGCATTCGCCCTTCTGCCTTGCACCCACGCTTCGAGCGCCTGGCGCGCCAGCCGCTCGGCGGGCCACTGGGTGGCATCAACCCCAACCGCCTGCGCTGGAGCCCGCAGCCGATTCCTGCTGAACCGACCGATTTCATCGAAGGTTGGCTGCCCATGGTTGCCAACGCCGCAGCGGAAAAACCGGCTGGCGTGAGCATCTACATCTATCGCGCCAACCGGTCCATGGAACGGGTGTTCTTCAACGCAGACGGTGAGCTGCTACTGGTGCCGGAACAGGGCCGCCTGCGTATCGCCACCGAGCTGGGCGTGATGGAGGTCGAACCGTTGGAAATTGCGGTGATCCCACGTGGCATGAAGTTCCGCGTCGAACTGCTCGACGGCCAGGCCCGTGGCTACATCGCGGAAAACCACGGTGCGCCGCTGCGCCTGCCGGACCTGGGCCCGATCGGCAGTAACGGGCTGGCCAACCCCCGCGACTTCCTCACGCCTGTGGCCCACTACGAAGAAACCGAAGGCCCGGTGCAACTGGTACAGAAGTTCCTGGGTGAGCACTGGGCCTGCGAGCTGCAGCACTCGCCACTGGACGTTGTGGCCTGGCATGGCAGCAACGTGCCGTACAAGTATGACCTGCGCCGCTTCAACACCATCGGCACGGTCAGCTTCGACCACCCGGACCCCTCGATCTTCACCGTGCTCACCTCGCCAACCAGCGTGCATGGCATGGCCAACATGGACTTCGTGATTTTCCCGCCACGCTGGATGGTGGCCGAGAACACCTTCCGTCCGCCATGGTTCCACCGCAACCTGATGAACGAGTTCATGGGGCTGATCAATGGCGCCTACGACGCCAAGGCCGAGGGCTTCCTGCCGGGTGGTGCCTCGTTGCACGGGGTGATGAGTGCCCATGGCCCCGACGCCGAAACCTGTGAAAAGGCCATTGCCGCTGACCTGGCGCCACACAAGATCGACAACACCATGGCCTTCATGTTCGAGACCAGCCAAGTGTTGCGCCCGAGCCTGCAAGCCCTTGAATGCCCGCAATTGCAGGCCGACTACGATAGTTGCTGGGCGACTTTGCCGAGCACCTTCAACCCGAACCGGAGATAACCCATGAACCACTCTGCCAATGCCCGTAGCTGGGTCGAGCACGCCAACGGGCACAGCGACTTCCCCCTGCAGAACCTGCCATTGGGCATCTTCAGCCGGCCGGGTGAAGCCAGGCGCTGTGGCGTGGCCATCGGCGACGCGATCCTCGACCTGGAGGCGGTGCTGGCCGCCGGCCTGTTCGACGGGGCGGCCAAGGCCGCCGTTGAAGCCACCCGCGGCGGGGCTCTGAACGCATTCTTCGCTTTGGGCCGCAACGCCCGCGTAGCCCTGCGCGAGCGTTTGCAGGTGCTGCTGGGCGAGCACAGCGAACACCAGGCAGCCCTGAAGCCGGCGCTGCTCCCGGCCAGCGACTGCCAGCTGCACGTGCCAGCGCAGATCGGTGACTACACCGATTTCTACGTTGGTATCGAGCATGCGAAGAACGTGGGCAAACTGTTCCGCCCCGACAACCCACTGCTGCCCAACTACAAGTACGTACCGATCGGTTATCACGGCCGCGCCTCCACCATCCGCCCGTCCGGCACCGACGTGCGCCGGCCCAAGGGTCAGACCCTGCCGGCCGGGCACACCGAGCCGAGCTTCGGCCCTTGCGCTCGTCTGGACTACGAACTGGAACTGGGTATCTGGATTGGCCAGGGCAATGACATGGGCCAGGCAATTCCGGTAGGCGACGCTGCCGAGCACGTAGCCGGCCTGTGCCTGCTCAACGATTGGTCGGCGCGCGATATCCAGGCTTGGGAATACCAGCCACTGGGGCCGTTCCTGTCCAAGAGCTTCATCACCACCATTTCGCCCTGGGTAGTCACCGCCGAAGCGTTGGAGCCGTTCCGCTGCGCCCAGCCGGAGCGCCCGGAGGGCGACCCGCAGCCACTGTCGTACCTGCTGGACAAGCGCGACCAGGCCAGCGGTGCATTCGATATCGAACTCGAAGTGCTGCTGCTGACCGAGCGCATGCGTGAGCAGGGCATTGCCCCGCACCGCCTGACCCTGAGCAACACCCGCAGCATGTACTGGACCGTGGCGCAGCTGGTGGCGCACCACAGTGTCAACGGCTGCCAGCTGCAGCCAGGTGACCTGTTCGGTTCGGGCACGCTGTCGGGCGCCACGCCGGGATCGTTCGGTAGCCTGCTGGAGATCACCGAAGGCGGCAAACTGCCGGTCGAGCTGGCCAGCGGCGAGGTGCGCAAATTCCTCGAAGACGGCGACGAAATCATCCTGCGTGCCCGCTGCACACGTGACGGCGTGGCCAGCATCGGTTTCGGTGAGTGCCGCGGCACGGTCATCGCAGCCAACTGAGGAGGCAGGGGTATGGAGCTGTACACCTATTACCGTTCCACCTCGTCCTACCGGGTGCGCATTGCCCTGGCACTGAAGGGGCTGGCTTACCAGTCCCTGCCGGTCAACCTGCTGCAGGGTGAGCAGCGTGACGAGGGCTATGTAGCCGTCAACCCGCAGGGCCGCGTACCGGCCTTGCGCACCGACGGTGGTGAGGTGCTGGTGCAGTCGCCGGCGATCATCGAGTACCTGGAAGAGGTTTATCCACAGCCTGCGTTGCTGCCGGCCACAGCCGAGGCACGGGCCAAGGTACGTGGGGTGGCGGCCATCATTGGTTGCGACATTCATCCGCTGCACAACGTCAGTGTGCTCAACCGGCTGCGCCAGGCCGGTCAGGATGAGGGGCAGGTCAACCAGTGGATCGGCCACTGGATCAGCCAAGGGCTCGCGGCAGTGGAGCAACTGATTGGCGATCACGGTTTCTGCTTTGGCGACACGCCTGGGCTGGCGGATGTGTACCTGATCCCGCAGTTGTACGCGGCCGAACGCTTCAACATCGACCTCGACAGCTTCCCGCGCATCCTGCGGGTTGCCGCACTGGCGGCCGCGCACCCGGCGTTCGCCAAGGCCCATCCCGCCCAGCAGCCGGACAGCCCGGCTCAGTGAAGTGAACGGTTCGCCGCCGG
Source organism: Pseudomonas sp. 10(2024) (assembly GCF_045164175.1). NCBI lineage: Bacteria > Pseudomonadati > Pseudomonadota > Gammaproteobacteria > Pseudomonadales > Pseudomonadaceae > Pseudomonas > Pseudomonas sp. 10(2024). The sequence goes on along the minus strand of NZ_CP174006.1, from coordinate 4,916,592 downwards.
AAGCTTGCCGATTCGCTCGGACAGCTTCAGGCGCTGGACCGGGTCTTCCGTCAGCAGCAATGCATGCTCCAGGTCGAAGCGCTCGGCCTGTGGGCAATCCAGATGATGGTAGAGCGAGGCGCGAGTCATGTAGTCGCTCACCTGCACCGGGCCCAACTGCATGATCCGCTCTGCATCGATCAATGCCGCCAGGTGGTTGTCGTTACTGATGTGCAGTTGGCGCAGGTTGCGTGACAGGCGTTGCAGCATCTGCAGCGGGCTGGCGCTGCGCAGGTGCTCGGCTGTCAGCGCCAGGTGCGGGCCGAACTGGCGCGCCAGCAATTCGCGGCAGTCGCTGGGATACAGGCGCCGGCCGCCACAGGGATCGAGCAGGTGGTCGGCACCCGGCACGCGCAGCAGGAAATGGCCAGGGAAGCCCACACCCTCCAGCGGTATGGACAGGCGCCTGGCCAGTTCCAAAGCGAGGATGGCCAGGGTCAGTGGTTGGCCGCGGCGGCGCTGCAGTACCTTGTCCATCATCGCCGCATGGGGGCGCAAGGGGTGATATTCATCCTGATGAAAACCCAGCGCATTGAGCTGGCGCAGCAGTGGCTGGGCCAGTTCGCATAGTGGAAGCATCGGCAGGTTGGCGCTTATCTCGCGCTGCAGGTCGTGCAGCGCAGCAAGGCTGGCCGCGGGCTCGACACCAGGGTCGTGCTCGGCAGCAATCCACAATGCGGCTTCCAGCAGGTCGACAGGCTCGCGTTCCAGGCAGGCCAGGCAGGCTTGACGTGGCTTCATGGGGCATCTCCACACACGTTTGAGTATTAGCTGTGGCGCGTGGTTTCGTCCAGTGGTCCGGCGGCGGCGTCAACGCCGAGGCCGTGCCTATACTGGAAGGAGCACCTCGTAGGGGAGCCGGTCGATGTTCGCGCTGATGCAAAGCACCCGTACCCAGTCACTGCACCTGTTCAATGACCCGCCTACGGGCCTGAAAGCCGTTGTGGCAATCCACAGTGAGCATTTGGGCCCGGCCATGGGGGGGTGCCGCTACCTGCCTTATGCCGATGACGAAAGCGCCATGACCGACGCGATTCGCCTGGCCCAGGGCATGAGCTACAAGGCAGCACTGGCCGGCTTACCGATGGGGGGTGGCAAAGCGGTGATCATGCGCAACCCGCATGTGGAAAACCGCGCCGCGCTGTTCGAGGCCTTTGGCCGCTTCATCGATACTTTCCATGGCCGCTTCATTATCGCCGTGGACAGTGGCACCTCGACCTTGGACATGGACTGCATTGCCCACAGCACGCCCTACGTGACCAGCACCACTGCGTCGGGCGACCCATCGCCACATGCGGCGATGGGGGTGTTCGCGGGCATACGTGCCACAACCTCGTTCCGGCTGGGCAGCGATGACCTGAGAGGCTTGCGGATAGCGGTGCAGGGGTTGGGCAATGTCGGTTATGCACTGGCGGAGCAATTGCATGCGGTGGGCGCGGAGCTGCTGGTCAGCGACCTGGACCCGGGGCGGGTGCGGCTGGCGATGGAGCAGTTCGATGCCAAACCGGTGACCAACGATGCGTTGATCAGTACCCCTTGCGATATCTTTGCACCCTGCGGCGTGGGCCCGGTACTGAACGGGCAGAGCGTGATGCAACTGCGTTGTGCGGCAGTGGCGGGGGCGGCCAACAACCAGCTGACTACCTTGCAGGTGGCAGACCAACTGGAGTCGCGCGGCATATTGTATGCACCTGACTACGTGATCAATGCCGGTGGGCTGATCTATGTGGCTCTCACCCACCGTGGCGAAGACCAGCGCACGATTACTGCGCACCTGGCGCGGATCCCTTCACGGCTGACCGAAGTGTTTGGCCATGCGCAGGCGGAGAAGCGTTCGCCGGCAAGGGTGGCGCAGATGTTGGCGGAGCGGTTGTTATATGGCTGAAGTTGATGATGGTGTTGCTGACCACTTCGCGGGCAAACCCGCTCCCGCACCTTCAGATCACTCGGCAGCAGCATCCTCAAGCAACTCGGCCAACGCATCCGGCTGGCTTTTGAACGCCCGGGCGAACACGTCACGGTTCTTTGCCATGTAGATACCGGCTTCCTCGACCTGCTGCTCAGTCAGCGACGGCACCGCCTTGTGCAGTACTTCGGCCAGGCGCTCGGCCAGTTCGAGCATTTTGTCGTGACGGTCTGCTTCGGCCTTATCCATGAACAAGCGCTCCGGGTCGCGGCTGCTGCGGTACACCACTTCGACGGCCATTCATCACCTCTATGCCTTTTTGCTGGTTGCTTTGCGATTTACTGTATATATATACAGTAATGGCAATGCGGGTTGGTTCGCAAGCAGAAATTGTATCGTGGCATAGACCGAGCGCTGCGGGTGCGCCTTTGCCAAGAACAATTGGCCCGAAATAGACGTAGGAGCGGGCTTGCCCGCGAATGCGGTGGCGGCTGCGACGGTGAATGACCGGGAGATATTGGCCGGCAGGTCCGGCCTATTCGCGGGTAAACCCGCTCCTACAATGCCCAAATCGGCATCATCCATCAGCGCCTTGGCCATGGCACTCAGATAATGGGCGGCCCAGATCATCATGGGCTTCTCCTCCATCAGGCCAGTAATGGTCAATTCACGCACATAGCCCATCAATTCCGACGACTGCTCGCGGGCGTCCCTGCAGGGGATGCCGGGCTCGATGCGGAACAGTGGATGGGTGCTGTTTTCGCCTTGATAGAAAGTGGTCTTGCCGACGGTGAATTGGGTGTCTTCTGTTGTCATTGTTCAATTCCCTGAAGTTTCTCGAGTGCCTGGCCGACCCTTTCGCGGGCATGCCCGCTCCCACAGGTACAGTGCAAGTCTTGAAGACTGTGGTGATCCTGGACTGCCCCCAAGAAGTTGGACACCAATCCAACCCTTGGGGGATCTATGGGCAAGTACACCGAGCAATTCAAGCTCACAGCGATCACAGCCTACCTGGATGGCAGCAACGGTTTCCGAAAGGTGGCTCAACACTTAGGTATCGATTTCAGCCTGCTTCGACGCTGGGTGGCCAGTTATCAGGCCAATAATGGCATTGGTCCAGGCTCGCATGGGCGGCGCTATACCAGTGATTTCAAACAGCAGGTGCTTAGCTATATGCACGAGCATCGGCTTTCGCTGCGCCAGACCGCTGCCCACTTTGGTCTTGGGCAGTCCTCTCAGATAGGCATTTGGCAGCGGCAGTACTACAGTGGCAGTCCTGCACCCTCTACTGCCATCAAGCCAAGAAAGCCAATCGACGTGTCGAAGAAGATCAAGCCTGCCAAACCCACCGATACCAATGATGATCAGAAGTCTCGAGATCAGCTGATGGCTGAACTTGAGTACCTGCGCATGGAGAATGCTGTCCTAAAGGAGCTCAAGGCTCTGCGCGAGGAAAAGGAACGAACACGCGGGAAAAAGCCCTGATCGTTTCCAAACTCAAGCGCAGGTTTCCTTTGCCTGACCTCCTTCAGTTGGTCGAGCTGGCGCGCAGCACCTTCTACTACCAGCTCAAAGCTCAGCAGAAGCCAGACCGGCATGCTGAGCTCAAGGCATTGGTGCATCGCGTCTATCACGAGCAGAAACGGCTTTATGGTTATCGCCGTGTCGCACTCGTAATCAGGAAGGAAAAGCGGGTGAACAAGAAGGTCATTGAACGGCTGATGGCTGAGCAGGGATTGAAATCAGTAGTGCGCCCCAAGAAATATCGCTCCTATCGAGGTACCGTCGGCAAAGTGGCAGCGAATGTACTGGAGCGAAATTTTGTCGCTCAACGCCCAAACCAGAAGTGGGTGACTGACGTAACCGAGTTCAAAGTAGCTCAACAGAAGCTCTATCTGTCGCCCGTGATGGATTTGTACAACGGCGAAATCGTGGCCTACGAAATGGCCAGCCGCCCGTGCTATAGCCTGGTTGGGAACATGCTTGGCAAAGCGCTCGATTGCCTGGGAGAGAAACCGAAGCTCGTGCTGCATTCGGATCAGGGATGGCATTACCAGCAGGCGCAATACCGCCGTAAGCTAAGCGAATGTGGGGTAAAGCAGAGCATGTCTCGAAAAGGCAATTGCCTGGACAACGCGGCCATGGAAAGCTTCTTCGGCACGCTCAAATCTGAGTTTTTCTACCTGAAGCGTTTCGAGAGCATTGATGAGCTGAGAGCGGGTCTGGATGAGTACATTCACTACTACAACCATGATCGCATCAAGCTGAGGCTCAATGGCCTGAGCCCTGTGGAGTACAGGGCTCAGGCTGCAGCTTAAAACTGTCCAACTTTTGGGGGGCAGTCCATCCTGTGGGAGCGGGCGAGCCCGCGAAGAGGCCGGCCCTCCCGGCACATTAACCAGCCTTAGTGCGAAGTCCTGGGCTCAGCGGGCATCTGCACCTGAACCAGTGCCGACTCAAGCAGAGCCCGCAGCGCCTCCAGCTCATGCATCGAGGTCATCATCAGGATCGAAACCGGTGACTTGGGCTGAAGCAGCAACGCCTGATGCACCACGGTGGCTGCGCACAACGCGTAGTCGGTGGCCTGGATCAGGGTGTCTTCGAGGGAATGGGGGTTATGGGGTGGATCGGGAACTATTTTCAGCATGCTCTGGTATCCATTTTTGGGGCCGCTCCCCACTTGCTGTCAAACAGGTAGGTGGCAGCTGTGCACAGGTTGACAGACCGGCGGATACCAGAACCGGCGCACGCGAACGTGCCCCATGCACAGCCACCATAAAGGGCAAAGCCATGCAAAGTATCTCATCGCGGCCTGTCAAAGCCGATCGCTGATATGCAGCGACCCGCCGAGACTAGAGCGCTGCCAAAACGGCCGCAATGGAAAACAGGCGGGCAGAGTATCTTTGGGAAATGCCCTACAAGGAAGGGGTTAAATCTGATTTTTCCCCAAGCACGGCGTGCTTTTTTGCAATGCGCCATGCCTCAAGGTGCCTTGCGGCAATCGGTCGCCTTCCAAGACAGGGGCTTGGCCCTTTAACTGCATGGCACAAGCGTCACATCAGCGACGCATCATCCTTAAAGACGTATCGGGGAATGGAACATCGTGAACATCAAATGGGCAGAAAAACTGCGCAAGGGCCTGCACGGCTCGGCCGACTCGCTGGGCAACCTGTGCGTCGAGGCGTTCCATTACCTGGCGCTGTTCGGCATTGGCGCCATCACCGCCTACGCGGCAGTAGTGACGTTCCTGGACATGCTGGGCAAGGGCGGGATCAGTGTCGATGACATCCTGCTGTTGTTCATCTACCTGGAGCTGGGGGCGATGGTGGGGATCTACTTCAAGACCAACCACATGCCGATCCGCTTCCTGCTGTACGTGGCAATCACCGCGCTCACTCGCCTGCTGATCGGCGATGTTTCGCATCACAAGGCACCGGATGAAGGGCTGCTGTACCTGTGCGGCGGCATCCTGCTGCTGGCGTTCTCGATCCTGGTGGTGCGCTACGCTTCGTACCGCTACCCCTCGACCAAGGTGCTGGACGCCAACGGCAAGGCAGTGGAGGAGGGCAAGTAGCCCTCAGTTGGCAATGAAATGGCGCGGCTCGTGGCGGGCGTCACGGGTCAGCGCGGCCAGCACTTGCAGGGGGTTCTGGCTGAGTTCGATCGCAAGGCCCAGGCGGATGCTGTCGATCACCCGTTGCAGGCGCACCGGGTCGTTGCGTTGGGCCGGGGTGATGAGGCGCTTGGCGACCACGCCGGCGTCGTCCGACAGGGTCAGCATGATGCTGCCGTCGAGGTTCGCAATGCTCAGGTTCACCCGATATTCGGGGGCGAATGCAGCACTGATTCGTTCGAATGGGTTGTTCATGGTCTTGCTTCTGCGGTGAGTGATGCAGAGGTTGACCGGGACGTTCGCACGTTGGTTCAGCGCCATTTATCGGCACAAACGAAAACGCCCGGCTCAAGGCCGGGCGTTTTGCATTGCCGATCAGGCGTCCGGGTCACTCAGTTCCAAGGCGCCGCGCTTGCTGCGCAGCTTGCCGTAAAAGTGCTCCAGCGCGTGATTGAGCTTGGTGGCGGCACCGTCGACTGCCTGGTCCAGCGAACTGGCGGTGTGGGTCACGGAAATCGGTTGGTGGCCTTTCGGGCGAGCCTCCATCTGGCAGCGTTTGTCATGCGGTCCGGGCTTGACGCCGTTCTCGTCGCGCAGGTGAACCTCGATGCGGGTGAGGTCTTCTTCGTAACGTTCCAGCGAGTTCTGCAGTGTGCTGCGGACCCACTGGTCGAGCCGGGCGTTACCGTCGAAATCGTTGCTGCTGTTGACCTGGATTTGCATGATTCAATCCTTATTCAGCTTGCTCGCATGGAGACGCGCCTAGGCCCTTGAGACCCTTGGAATTTCTGCGCCTCTTGACTCTAAGGTCAGGCAACTGCGGAATGAATTCAAGCCCTTTTTGAAAATAAATTTCTTGTTGCAGATTGGCTGACTGCGGCATGCCGCTCCGTCGGCCAATCGGCTGGCGGGTTCTGGGCTTTGCTTATGAGAATTGAAATCATTATTATTGCAGCCTTTAAAACGCCCGGACCCCGCCATGACGCGCAAAACCGCTGGCCTTCCCCTCAGCTATCGCCTGGCCGTGACATCCCGTAGCCTGGCCGCGCTGCTGGGCGGCTACTTGCTGGCGTCGATGGCCAGTGTCTGTATTGCCTTGGTGGCGCCGTTGCCAAAGGTCGATGCCACGCTCACCGGTCTGTTGCTGTCGTTCGTCTTCTACCTGCTGGCGTTCATCTGGTGTTTTGCCTGCCGCAGCGCCTGGCGTGCCTGGTTGGGCGTATTGGCGCCAAGCCTGCTGCTGGGCGTGATCAGCGGCGTTGCCTACTGGATGAAAAACCCATGAAAGAAGGCTTCCGCCAGGCCATGGCCTGGCTGCACACCTGGACCGGCCTGATCTTCGGCTGGCTGTTGTTCGCCATCTTCCTTACCGGCACGCTGTCGTACTTCAAGGAAGAAATCACTCATTGGTCGCAGCCTGAAGTGCGCAGCCATGCCCTGGACCCGATCAATAACCTGGCGGTCGCTCAACGTTACCTGCAGGACAATGCAGGGCATTCGAGTACCTGGTTCATTCGCATGCCGAACGAACGGGAGGCCGCCTTGAGTGTGGGGTACCGCGACCCCAGTGGCGGCCCGCGTGGCTTCGTCAGGAAAACCCTCGATACCCAGACCGGCCAGCCGGTGGAAGCACGTGACAGCCGCGGTGGTGAGTTCTTCTACCGCTTTCACTTCCAGCTTCAGATGCCTTACCCGGTTGGCCGTTGGCTCTCGACGTTCTGCGCTTTCATCATGCTGCTGGGGTTGGTCACCGGCATCATTACCCACAAGAAGATCTTCAAGGAGTTCTTCACCTTCCGCCCTGGCAAGGGGCAGCGTTCCTGGTTGGACGGGCATAACGCCATCGGCGTGCTGGTGCTGCCGTTTCACCTGATGATCAGCTACAGCAGCCTGGTGCTGTTCATGTACATGGTGATGCCGGCGGGCATCATGGCCAGCTACGGTAATGACACCGACAAGTACTTCAACGACCTGTTTGGCCGCAACGATGCGCCCAAGGCGGCCCAGGTGGCCACACCGCTGGTAGCGCTGCCGAACCTGTACGCCAAGGTGCAGGAGCTGCAGCCGGGGGCGCGTGTCGGCAACATCCAGGTGCAGAACCCGGGCGACAGCAATGCCCGCGTCACCTTCACCCAATCGGCAGCCGACCACGTGGCTTATCGGCGTAGCGCCAACTGGACATTCGATGGGGCCAGTGGTGCGCTGTTGAGCCAGGGCAAGCCAGAGAGCGGGGTAATGATGACCGCCTTCAGTTTCGCTGGCCTGCACATGGGTAACTTTGCCGGGCCTTGGCTGCGCTGGCTGTACTTCTTCTTTGGCGTGGCCGGTACTGCGGTGATTGGTACCGGGTTGGTGATGTGGTTGGGCAAGCGCCAGCTTAAGCACGCCAAGAGCGGAGCTGTGCCAGGGGAGCTGCGCCTGGTCGAAGTGCTCAATATGGCCAGCATGAGTGGCTTGTTGCTGGCGGTGGCGAGCTTCTTCTGGGCCAACCGCCTGGTGCCCATGGCTGTCGAAGGCCGGGCCGACTGGGAGGTGAATGCTTTCTTCATCGCCTGGGGCCTGTCGCTGGTGCACGCCGTGCTGCGTAGCGGGCGCAAGGCCTGGGGCGAGCAACTGGCGCTGGGGGCGCTGGCCTTCGCGCTGCTGCCGTTGCTCAATGGCCTGACGACTGACCGGGGCTTGAACCATTCGGTGCTGGAGGGCGACTGGGCCATGGCCGGCTTCGATCTGACAGCCCTGGGGACCGGCCTGTTTCTGGCCTGGCTGGCTCGCAAGATGCTGGCCAGCCCCACGCCCGTAGCCAAGCGCGCTGCGCGTGCGACAAAAAAGCCGAGCATTGAAACGGTGGGGGCGAGCTGATGCTGGGTAACGCACTGATCGCCTTTGCAGGCTTCGTTGCCCTGTGCCTGGCGATGGAAAAGCACTTCAGCGACTTGCTCGGGCGCAAGCCGCGCCCGCGCCACTTGCACCTGTTGCGTGTCGCAGGTTGGCTGCTGCTGATACTGTCGCTGGTGCTCAGCGTGCACCAGCGTGGCTGGGCCCTCGGCTTGGTGGAGTGGACCGCGGTGATGATGGCCGGGGTAACACTGTGGGTGTTCGGCCTGCCGTACCAGCCTCGTCTGCTGCTGGGCCTGGCCGCCGCCAGCGTGGTGCTGGGCCCGATGCTCGCCGTGTTTGCCGTGTGACCCCCGTGAGCGAGCCAGGGGATATCATCGAGCCTCACGCTGACAGCGCAGGCGCACGTGCACGTTTCGTCCAGGTGTTCCAGGCCCAGCGTGCGCGTATGGAGGCGTTGGTAAACCGTCGGGTCGGCTGCCGCGCCACCGCTTCGGACCTGGTCCAGGAGTTGTTCCTGCGTTTCTGGCGTCGCCCCGAGGTCAAGGTCGAGGCGCTGGACACTTACCTGCTGCGTTGCGCGGGCAACCTGGCCATAGACCACCTGCGCAGCGAAAGTAGCCGCGAACGCGTGGCCGAAGCCGCTGTGCCGGTGAGCGAGGCGAGCCTGGCCCAGGCCCCTGAGCAGGCCGTGGAGGTTGACCACGACTTGCAGCGTATCGAGGCCACCTTGCGTGCCTTGCCCGAGCGCACCCGGCAGATCTTCCTGCTCAACCGCATTCACGGCTGCAAGTACAGCGAAATCGCCAAAGCCATGCAGCTGTCACAGAGCGCCGTGGAAAAGCATATGATGCGCGCCCTCGAAGCGTGCAAGGCGAGTGTTGCCGAGCCCGCGTCCACCCCACGCCGGCCAGGGAGCGCCCGTCGATGAGCCGTTTACCGCCGATCACCGAAGCGCAGTTTCAGGCTGCCCTGCAATGGTTCAACCGGATCAACGAGCAACCCGGGCAAGCCGAAGGCGCGGCATTCAAGCGCTGGTTGCTGGCCGACCCCGCACACCGCGCAGCCTACGACCAGGCCCAGGTACTTTGGCAGAAAAGCGCCGCCCCGGCGGCGCGGCTGGCGGACGAAGAACAGGACGCCCTGCAGCGCTACCTCGATGCCATGGCCAGACCACCGGCGCGTGGCGGCTGGCGGCGGGTGGCAGGGCTGGCGATGGCAGCCTGCCTGGTGCTGGCCGTGGGCGTCGCGGGTGGTTGGCACCCAGGGTACTGGTTGCAGGACCTGCAGGCGGACTACCGCAGTGCCGGGCAGATTCGCCAGGTGACCTTGGCCGACCAGTCGCAGGTGACGCTTGATGCAGGTAGCGCCATTGCGGTCGATTTCGCCCAGGGTGAGCGCCGTGTGCGGTTGCTGCATGGCGCGGCGTTCTTCGAGGTTACCCATACCGGTGAGCCGTTCCTGGTGGAAGCTGCCGGCGGCGAAGTGCGGGTGCTCGGCACCCAGTTCGAGGTGCGTGAGCAAGGCGAGGGTGCCCAGGTGACGGTGCGCAGTGGGCGTGTGGGCGTCAGCCCCGCACAGGGCATGTTGGCGCGAGAACTGACTGCCAACCAGCAGCTGACCTACCGCGCAGGCAGGGTAGGCGACACCCTGGCGGTGGACAGTGACAACCGCCTGGCCTGGCGCCAGGGATGGCTGAACTATTACCAGGTGCCGCTGGCGCAGGTGATTGAAGACCTTGGGCGTTATTACCCGGGGCGTATCCTGTTGCTCGATGGTGACCTGGGGCAGCGCAAGGTCAGCGGCAGCTTCCCGGTGGCCGAGCCGCTGCTGGCGCTGGATTCGCTGGGCAAGGTGATGGGTTTTTCAAGGCAGACCGTGTTGGGGCGTTTGACCCTGGTTCGGTAGTTGCCCGTGCCGGCCTCTTCGCGGGTAAACCCGCACCTACACCGTTGCGCGCCCCCTGTAGGAGCGGGTTCACCCGCGAAGAGGCCGGCACAGCAAAAAATATTTCCAGGCACAGGTGAGGTAACAGCACGTGGCATCCGTGTAATGAGTGAAAGTGCGATTGATTCGCAATAATCACCCCCTCACAGGTCTGCGTCCATGAAGTTCTCCCCGCGTTGCGTCCCTCTCTGGTTCGGCCTTGCTGCGCTCCCGGCCTTCGCTGTCGCCCCCCTGGCAAGCGCGGCCGAGCAGCTGCAGGCCTATGCCTTCGCCCAGCCGGCCCAACCCTTGGCCCAGGCCCTGAACGCCTTCAGCCGCACCACTGGCCAGAGCGTGGTCTACACCCTTGAGCTGCAAGGCGTGCAAGCGCCAGCGCTGAATGGTCGGTTCAGCGCTGAGCAGGCGCTGCAACAACTGCTGGGCAACGCTGGGCTGGCCTGGCGCCGCGTCGACGCACGTACTCTGACCCTCGAACCTGCAGACACCTCCGGTGCCCTCAACCTGCAGGCCACCACCGTGACCTCGCAACTGGACGACTACAGCTACCAGCCCCCGGCCAGCGCTTCGATCATGCGCGGGCAGGGCCCGAGCCAGGACATCCCCCATGCAATCAACGTGGTACCGGCCCAGGTCATCCGCGACCAGGCCCCGCGCAACCTTGATGACGCCCTGGCCAACGTCAGCGGCATTACCCAGGGCAACAACTTCGGCGGCACATCCGACACGGTGATGAAACGTGGCTTCGGCGACAACCGCGACGGCTCGATCATGCGCGATGGCATGCCCGTGGTGCAGGGGCGCAACCTCAACGCCAGCACCGAGCGGGTCGAAGTGCTCAAGGGCCCTGCCTCGCTGCTGTACGGTATCCAGGACCCGGGTGGGGTCATCAACGTGGTCAGCAAGCGTCCGCAGTTGCAGCAGTACAACGCCCTGACCGTGCGCGGCTCGACCTATGGCAGCGGCAAGAACGGCAGCGGTGGCGGGTTCGACAGCACGGGCGCACTGGGTGACAGCAACTTCGCCTACCGCCTGATCGTCGACCACGAAGACGAAGACTACTGGCGCAACTACGGCGTGCACCGCGAATCGCTGGTGGCGCCGTCGCTGGCCTGGCTGGGCGAAGACACCCAGGTGGTGCTGGCCTACGAGCACCGTGAGTTTCTCTATCCCTTTGACCGTGGCACCGCGTTCGGCAACAACGGCCACCCGCTGAATATCCCTGCCACGCGCCGCCTGGACGAGCCGTTCAACGACATGGAAGGGCGCTCCGACCTGTATCGCCTGGAAGTCGACCATCAGTTGGCCGATGACTGGAAGCTGCACTTCGGCTACAGCTTCAATCGTGAGACCTACGATGCCAGCCAGGTTCGCGTGACCGGCGTCAACGAAACCCAAGGCACGCTGACACGCAGCATCGACGGCACCCACAACGCCATGAGCCGTGACCAGTTCGTGACCCTGAGCCTCAATGGCAATGTCGAGCTGGCGGGGATGCAGCATGACCTGCTGTTCGGCATCGACCATGAAGACCGCAAGATCTTTCGCGGTGACCTGATTCGCCAGACACCACAGTCCACGTTCAGTTATCTGGACCCGGTCTACGGGCAGGAAGTGGAGGGCACCAACGTACGAGCCAGCGACAGCGACCAGACCGACAAGCTGCGCACCGATGCGCTGTTCGTGCAGGACGCGCTGCACCTCGATGAGCACTGGATCCTTGTTGCAGGTGCGCGTTTCCAGCAGTACGACCAGTACGCTGGCCGCGGTCGCCCGTTCAAGGCCAATACCGACATCAGTGGCCAGGCCTGGGTACCCCACGCCGGTATCGTTTACAAAGTCGACGACCAGCTCTCGTTCTATGGCAGCTACAGCGAGTCGTTCAAGCCCAACTCGACCATCGCGCCGCTGACTGGCAATGTCGTGCTCGATTCCTCGGTGGCACCTGAGGAGGGCAAGGCGTGGGAGCTGGGCGCCAAGCTCGACATGCCAGGCCGCATCACAGGCACCCTGGCATTGTTCGATATCACCAAGCGCAATGTACTGGTCTCGAACTTTGACGCCGTCACAAGCGAGACGGTCTACAGCAATGCGGGTGAGGTCAGTTCACGCGGTGTGGAACTCGACGTGACCGGCCAGCTCAGCGAGCGCTGGAGCCTGATCGGCAGCTATGCACTGACCGATGCCAAGGTCACCAAGGACCCTGATCTTGAGGGCAATCGCCTGCAGAACGTGGCCCGGCACAGCGGCTCGCTGTCGGCGGTGTATGACTTTGGCAGCCTGTTCGGGGGGGACCGGCTGCGCTTCGGTGCCGGCGCCCGTTATGTGGGCGAGCGTTCGGGTAACGCGACCAACACCTTCGACCTGCCGAGCTATACCGTTGCCGATGCGTTTGCCACTTATGAAACCAAACTCGACGAACACAACGTGCGCCTGCAACTGAACGTGAAGAACCTGTTCGACAAGGTGTATTACAGCTCGGCGGTGAACCAGTACTTTGTGGCGATTGGCGATGCGCGGCAGGTCAGTTTGTCGAGCACCTTCGAGTTCTAGGCAAATGGGGCCGCAGAGCGGGCGCTTTTTCAGGTGAAAAAGGCCTTGCGGTATTCGCCAGGTGTGGCCCCCAGGGCTTGGCGAAACCGGTTGCTGAAATGGCTGGCACTGGCAAACCCGCACAACAAGGCAATCTCCCCTAGCGGTAACACGCCCAGCCGCAACAGCTGGCATGCCCGGTGCAGCCGCCGGGCCAGCAGATACTGGTGCGGCGGAAGCCCGAAACTGGCGCGGAACATGCGCGCAAAGTGGTATGCGGACAGATTGCAGCGCAGCGCCAGCTCGTCCAGGGTGATGGGCTGGTCCAGGTGTGCCTCGATGTAGTCGACCAGCTGCCGGCGCAGGTTTGGCGCCAGCCCGCCTTTCAGGCGCAGGCCTTGGCGCAACCCGACCTGGCTGAGCAGCGCATGGTCAACGATCTCGTGCGCCAGGCTGCTGGCCAGCAGGCGCTCGCCGGGCTCGTCCCAGTCCAGCTGGATCAATTGACGGAAGCGGCCAGCCTGCTGCGGGTCGTCCAGAAAGGTCGCTTCCTGCAGTTGCAGCTCGCGCGGTTCCCGGTCGAGCAGGCGCACACAGCCCAGGGCGAACTGCGCCTCGCTGACATACAGGTGTGCCAGGCGGATCGCGCCATTGACGACCCAGTTCGATTCCTGCCCGGCCGGCATCACGCACAGCTTGTCGGGCGCACCTTTGTCGGCCGGGCGCTGGCGGCGGAAGGTGCCGGTGCCGTCGGCGATGTAGCACGACAGGGTGTGATGGCTAGGCGCCTGGTAGTCGCGCGCATCGTCACGGTTGCTCCACAAGGCCGCCGCCAGTCCGTCGCCCAGGTGCGCGCTCAGCTCCAGCCTGGCGTTGGGCGAGGCATGCATGGCGTTGAACACTTGCAACTGGGTGAGTGGCGTCATTGGCGGGTCCTCTTGCCTGCCATCCTACTGCGCCCAGGATCGAGTGACATCCACCGGCGCAAGAAAAGCGCAAGTTCGTGCAAGCAGCCAGAGGCCGATCAAAAGAACACTGGTGATCCCTGTAGGAGCGGGTTTACCCGCGAAGCGCCGGGCACCGATTTCCAAAGGCCCAAGGAACCGCCACCATGAACCTGTCACTCTACCTGCTCACCGTCCTGATCTGGGGCACCACCTGGATCGCCCTGAAACTCCAGTTAGGCGTGGTCGCGATCCCGGTATCGATCGTCTACCGCTTCGCCCTGGCCGGCCTGATCCTGTTTGCTTTCCTGTTGCTTACCCGCCGGCTGCAACCCATGAACCGCCGTGGCCACCAGATCTGCCTGGCCCAGGGCCTGTGCCTGTTCTGCGTCAACTTTATCTGCTTCCTCAGCGCCAGCCAGTGGATCGCCAGCGGCCTGATCGCGGTGGTGTTCTCAACCGCCACACTGTGGAACGCGCTTAACGCCCGCATTTTCTTCGGCCAGAGAATCGCCAGCAATGTGCTTGGCGGTGGAGCCCTGGGCCTGCTTGGCCTGGGCCTGCTGTTCTGGCCGGAGCTGTCGCATCACGCAGCCAGCCGCGAAACCCTGTACGGCCTGGGCTTGGCCCTGTTGGGCACGCTGTGCTTCTCGGCCGGCAACATGCTGTCGAGCATGCAGCAGAAGGCCGGGCTCAAGCCGATGACGACCAATGCCTGGGGCATGGTCTATGGGGCGGTGATGCTGGCGGTGTTCTGTGTGGTCAGCGGCGTACCGTTCAGCATGGAGTGGAATGCGCGCTATATCGGTTCACTGCTGTACCTGGTGGTGCCGGGGTCGGTGATTGCTTTCACTGCCTACCTGACGTTGGTCGGGCGCATGGGCCCGGAGCGGGCAGCTTACTGCACGGTGCTGTTCCCGTTGGTGGCGTTGAATGTGTCGGCGGTGGCCGAGGGTTATCAGTGGACGGCGCCGGCCTTGCTCGGCTTGGTGGCGGTAATGGCGGGGAATGTGCTGGTGTTTCGCAAGCCCCGGGCCAGGGGGGCTGAGGGTGTTGTGGTAGCCAAATAGGTGATGGGTTGCCTGGGCCGGCCCTTTCGCGGGTAAACCCGCTCCTACAGGGCAGTGCACACCCGTTGTAGGAGCGGGTTTACCCGCGAAGAGGCCAGCACAGGCACTCCAAATCGTAGGAGCGGGTTTACCCGCGAAGAGGCCAGCACAGGCACTCCAAATTGTAGGGGCGGGTTTACCCGCGAAGAGGCCAGCACAGGCACTTCAAATCGTAGGAGCGGGTTTACCCGCGAAGAGGCCAGCACAGGCACTCCAAATCGTAGGAGCGGGTTTACCCGCGAAGAGGCCAGCACAGGCACTCCAAAACGGTCAGCCCTTCCACACCTGCGGGTTCACCAGGTCCCGCGGCCGCTCGCCCAGCAGCGCCGCACGCAGGTTGTCGATTGCCCGGTTGGCCATGGCCTCACGGGTTTCGGCAGTAGCCGAACCAATGTGCGGCAAGGTCAGCGCGTTGGGCAGCTTGAACAGCGGCGAATCGCTCAGTGGTTCTTTCTCGTACACGTCCAGGCCTGCGCCGCGGATGGTGCCGTCCTGTAGCGCCTCGATCAGCGCTGCTTCATCCACCACCGGCCCACGGGCAATGTTGATCAGGAACGCACTCGGCTTCATCAGCTTCAGCTCTCGGCTGCTGATCAGTTTGCGGGTGGCTTCGGACAATGGCACCACGATGACCACGAAGTCGGCTTCGGCCAGCAACTGATCCAGGCTGCGGAACTGCGCGCCCAGCTCCTGCTCCAGCGCGGTCTTGCGGCTGTTGCCGCTGTACAGGATCGG
This sequence comes from Pseudomonas sp. 10(2024), assembly GCF_045164175.1. NCBI lineage: Bacteria > Pseudomonadati > Pseudomonadota > Gammaproteobacteria > Pseudomonadales > Pseudomonadaceae > Pseudomonas > Pseudomonas sp. 10(2024). Next base: position 4,900,935 of record NZ_CP174006.1, on the reverse strand, counting down.
CATGTTGAAGCCGAAGCGGCCACGGCGTGCCACTGCTGCACCAATGTTGCCCATGCCGACGATGCCCAGGGTCTTGCCATGCACGTCGCTGCCGAAGTGGGCCGGTCCCACGGTGGCCTGCCAGTTGCCGGCCTTGGTCCAGGCATCCAGCTCGGCGGTGCGCCGGGCGCAGCCCATGATCAGCGAGAAGCCCAGGTCGGCGGTGCTTTCGGTCAGTACGTCGGGGGTGTTGGTCAGGGCGATGCCGCGCTCGTTGAAGTAGTCGAGGTCGTAGTTGTCATAGCCGACCGACACGCTGGACACCACCTCCAGCCTGGCTGCACCTTCAAGCTGCGCCCGGCCGAGCTTGCGGCCAACGCCGATCAGGCCATGGGCTTCGGGCAGGGCTTCGTTGAACTGGGCGCTGATGTCGCCGAGCTTGGGGTTGGGCAGGATCACGTTGAAGTCTTGCTGCAGGCGTTCGGCCATGGCCGGGGTGATACGGCTGAAGGCCAGGACGGTCTTTTTCATCGGGCAACTTCTCTGCAAGGCGGGGTGGGGCTGTGCTGGTCCCTTCGCGGGCAAGCCCGCTCCTACGGGGGGCACGGTGCCTTGTAGGAGCGGGCTTGCCCGCGAAGGTGCCGGAACAGGCGAAATCAATGGTTAGCAACCTACCATTGTCCGCCCCCGCAATGCAGCAGCTTTTTAGTTGGCGATCAGCACCTGATGGGTTTTCAGGTCTGCCTCATGTGCGGCAAGAATCTCTGGCAGCGAGTTGCGCAGGTACTCGACCCAGGTCTTGATCTTGGCATCCAGATACTGCCGCGATGGATAGATGGCATACAGGTTCAGCTCCTGCAGGCGATACTCGGGCAGCACCCGTACCAGGCTACCGTCCCGCAGGCCCTCGATAGCCGAATAGATCGGCAGCACGCCTACGCCCATGCCACTGCGGATCGCAGTCTTCATGGCATCGGCGGTGTTCACCATGAACGGCGAACTGGTGATGTTGACCATCTCTTGGCCTTCCGGGCCATCGAACAGCCATTTCTCCAGCGGTATCACCGGGCTGACCATGCGCAGGCAGGCGTGCTTGAGCAGGTCGGCAGGCTTGTGCGCCACGCCATGCTGGGCGATGTAGGCGGGCGAGGCACAGACAATGCTGTAGGTGATGCCCAGGCGCTGCGAAACGAACCCCGAGTCGGGCAGTTCGGTGGCCAGCACGATGGAGACGTCATAACCCTCGTCGAGCAGGTCGGGCACGCGGTTGGCCATGGTCAAATCGAAGGTCACGTCCGGGTGCGTTTCGCGGTAGCGGGCGATGGCATCGACCACGAAGTGCTGGCCGACCCCAGTCATCGAATGCACCTTCAACTGCCCGGCCGGGCGCGCATGGGCGTCGCTGGCTTCGGCCTCGGCTTCTTCGACGTAGGTAAGAATCTGTTCGCAACGCATCAGGTAGCGCTTGCCGGCTTCAGTCAGCGCAATGCGGCGGGTGGTACGGTTGAGCAGCCTTGTTTGCAGATGGGCTTCCAGGTTGGAGACCGCCCGCGACACGTTCGCGGTGGTCGTATCCAGTTGCGCCGCAGCGGCAGTGAAGCTGCCGAGTTGGGCTACGCAACTGAAAGCACGCATATTTTGCAGGGTGTCCATGGGTCACTCTCGAGGTAGAGGACAAAATTGTGTCACGAAGTAACCTAGAAAAGAGAAAAAGTTGCCTTCGACCAAAGGCGGATTATCGCTGTTTTGGTAACAAAGATTCGCAGGAATCTGTGCTTATCGCCAGTGCTGCCGCCCCCTAGAATTGCCCGGCCCCCTTCACCTCTTCCTCGGGAAATCGCAGCTGTGCCGCGTCGCATCATCAGAACGCTCAAGGCGTTCAGTGCCTGTGCCCTTGCCCTCACCTTGAGCGGCTGTATCGGAACCTGGGGCATTGCCCCGCAAAGCAAGACGCTGCAAGCCAATACCTTGACCACCGACGCGGCCATTCGCGAAGCCGCGACCGACGCTCACTGGCCCGACCAGCAGTGGTGGCACGCCTATGGCGACCCGCAGCTGGACCGCTGGATTGCCCTGGCCGTGGCCGGTAGCCCGAGCCTGGCCATGGCTGCGGCGCGGGTGCGCGAAGCCAAGGCCATGGCCGGTGTGGTCGAGTCGGCGGAAAAGCTCCAGGCCAACGGCCAGGCCACGCTCAAGCGCCACAACTGGCCGGAAGACCAGTTCTATGGCCCTGGCGCGCTGTCCGGTGCCAACACCTGGGACAACAACGCTGCCATCGGCTTCAGCTACGCCCTCGACTTGTGGGACCGTGAACGCAATGCCAGCGAGCAGGCCGTGGACCAGGCGCACATGAGCGTGGCCGAAGCCCGCCAGGCGCAGCTGGAACTGCAGAACAATGTGGTGCGTGCCTACATCCAGTTGAGCCTGCATTTTGCCCAGCGCGATATCGTCAAGGCCGAGCTGGAGCAGCAAGAACAGATCCTGGCTTTGGCCAAGCGCAGGCTGGATGCCGGCATCGGCACCCACTTCGAAGTCAGCCAGGCCGAAGCGCCGCTGCCGGAAACCCACCGCCAGCTCGACAGCCTGAACGAAGAGATTGCACTGACCCGCAACCAGCTGGCGGCACTGGCAGGCAAGGGCCCGGGCGAAGGCGCCCAGTTGCAGCGCCCGACCCTGGCCCTGGCTGCACCGCTGAACCTGCCGTCGAACCTGCCGGCCGAATTGGTTGGTCAGCGCCCCGACGTAGTTGCCAGCCGCTGGCAGGTGGCCGCGCAGGCGCGGGGTATCGACGTCGCCCACGCCGGCTTCTTCCCCAACGTGGACCTGGTCGGCAGCCTGGGCTTCATGGCCACCGGCGGTGGCCCGCTGGAATTCCTCACCGGGCGCAAGTTCAACTACAACGTCGGCCCGGCCATCAGCCTGCCGATCTTCGACGGTGGCCGTTTGCGCTCGCAGCTGGGCGTGGCCTCCGCCGGCTATGACGTGGCCGTGGCGCGCTACAACCAGACTGTGGTCGGTGCGCTGAAAAACATCTCCGACCAGTTGATCCGCCGCGAGTCGATGAAAGAACAGTCGCACTTCGCCGCCGAATCGGTTGCTGCCGCGCAGAAAACCTACGACATCGCCATGGTCGCGTTCCAGCGCGGCCTTACCGACTACCTGAACGTACTCAACGCGCAGACCTTGCTGTTCCGCCAGCAGCAGGTGCAGCAGCAGGTGCAGGCCGCCCGCCTGATCGCCCATGCCGAGCTGGTCACCGCCCTGGGTGGTGGCCTGCGGGCCGGTCAGGATGCGCCGAAAGAGGAACGCCAGGCAGCACCGAAGACCCCGGCCACCCTGGCCATTTTCGACAAGAAGCCGGATAACGCCGAATGAGCACTTCCAGTTTCCCCGTGCGCTGGCTGCAAAGCCTGGAATGGCGCCGGGGCTTCTTTGCCTGGGCACGCACCGACGGCGTGACCTGGGTGTACATCTTCAAGGTGCTGGCCGCTGCGTTCATTACCTTGTGGTTGGCCATGCGCCTGGAGCTGCCGCAACCGCGCACGGCCATGATCACCGTGTTCATCGTCATGCAGCCGCAAAGCGGGCATGTGTTCGCGAAAAGCTTCTACCGGGTTCTAGGCACCCTGGCCGGCTCGGCGATGATGGTGGCGCTGATCGCCATCTTCCCGCAGAACACCGAGCTGTTTCTGCCCAGCCTGGCCCTGTGGGTGGGCCTGTGCTCAGCCGGTGCCATGCGCTACCGCACCTTCCGCGCCTATGGTTTCGTGCTGGCCGGCTACACCGCAGCGATGATCGGCCTGCCGGTGCTGCAACACCCCGACCAGGCGTTCATGGCAGCGGTATGGCGGGCGCTGGAAATCGCCCTGGGTATTCTGGTGTCGACCTTCGTCAGTGCCGCGATCCTGCCGCAGTCGGCCAGTGCCGCAATGCGCAACGCCCTGTACCAGCGCTTTGGCGTGTTTGCCGGGGTGGTGGTCGAGGCCCTGCGTGGCGACAGTCAAAAGGACCGCTTCGAGAGCAGCAACGTGCGCTTCGTGGCAGAGGCAGTGGGCCTCGAGAGCCTGCGCAACGTCACCGCTTTCGAAGACCCGCACATGCGCCGTCGCAGTGGCCGGCTGGTGCGCATGAACAGCGAGTTCATGGCCATCACCACCCGCTTCAATGCCTTGCACCGCTTGCTGGAGCGCCTGCGTGCCCGTGGCCCGCTGCAGATCGTCAGTGCCATCGAACCAGGCCTGAACACCCTTGTGGAGTTGCTGCAGCCCTATGTGGACCGGGCGTTGACTGACGCCGATGCGCTGCGCCTGACCCTGGAGCTGGCCGCCTACAAGGAAGGCCTGCAGGCCCAGGTGCGGGGGCTGCGGGCTGAGTACCTGGCAACGGACCCCAGCGAGTCCGACCTGCTCGATTTCCATACCGCGTTCGAGCTGCTGTACCGCTTCGTCGACGAGATGTTGAGCTACGCCGAAACCCATGCCTCGCTGGCCGCGCACAAGCACGAGCGCGAGCAGTGGGACGAGCCCTACGTGGCGCAGACCAGCTGGCTGGTGTCGCTGGCGGCCGGTGTGCGCGCCTCGGCAGTGCTGTTGCTGTTGGGCAGTTACTGGCTGCTCAGCGATTGGCCCAGCGGCGCCATGATGACCCTGATCGCCACGGTCACCGTATGCCTTTCGGCAGCGTCACCCAACCCCAAGCGCATGTCGTTCCAGATGGCTTGCGGCACGGCCATCGGCGCTTTTGTCGGCTTCTTCGAAACCTTCTTCGTGTTCCCCTGGATCGACGGTTTCCCGCTGCTGTGCATGGTGCTGGCGCCTGTGTTCGTGCTGGGCGCGTTTCTTTCGTCGCGCCCTGCCTACGCCGGTTATGGCATCGGCCTGCTGGTGTTCTTCGCGATTGGTTCGGTGCCGAACAACCTCACCGTTTATGACCCGTACACCTTCATCAACGACTACATCGGCATGGTGATCGGCATGTTCGTCTGTGCCGCCGCCGGGGCGATCATCCTGCCGCCCAACAGCCGCTGGCTGTGGAGCCGCCTGGAGCAGGCGTTGCGCGAGCAGGTGCTGTTCGCGATCAGCGGCCGCCTGCGCGGTCTGGGCTCGGCCTTCGAAAGCCGCACCCGCGACCTGCTGCACCAGGCCTATGGCCTGGCGGCCGGCAAGCCGCAGGTGCAAAGCCAGCTGATGGGCTGGATGTTCACCGTGCTGGAGATCGGCCACGCCGTCATCGAGCTGCGCAAGGAGCAAGCCCGCGCCCCGGTGCACCCGGCCTATGCCGAGTCGCAGCCATGGCGCCAGGCAATCCGTGTCATGGGCCGTGCACTGACCCGGCTGTTCCTGCAGCCCAGCGCCAGCAACCACGAACGCGCACTGGTGGCGGTAGACCACGCCATCGCCCGCGTGCAGGCCACCGACGAGCCATTCGCCCGGCACTTCGACACCTCGGTGCTGCGCCGCGTGCAAAGCTACCTGCACTTCATCCGTACTTCCCTGCTGGACCCACAGTCGCCACTGGCACCGGCGAAAGGATTGCACCATGCCCCGTGAGATCGCCTTCCATGGCGTGTACATGCCCACCATGACCTTGATGTTCCTGTTTGCCCTGGGCCTGGCCTGGGGCCTGGACCGGTTCATTGCCAGCCATGATGGCTACCGCTTCTTCTGGCACCCGGCGCTGCTGCGCCTGAGCCTGTTCGTCTGCTTGTTCGGCGCCATGGCGCTGTCTGTCTACTGGTGAGAATCCTTCGATGAAAAAGTTCTTCAGCCTGATCGCCACCCTGCTGGTGCTGGTCGCTGCCGTGGCCATCGGTCGCCAGTTGTGGCTGCACTACATGACCACGCCATGGACCCGTGATGGCCGTGTGCGTGCCGACATCATCAACGTCGCTGCCGACGTGCCCGGCTACGTGGTGGATGTACCGGTCAAGGACAACCAGCGGGTGAAGAAGGGCGACCTGCTGATCCAGATCGACCCTGAGCACTACCAGTTGGCCGTCGACCAGGCCAAGGCGCTGGTCGCCTCGCGCAAGGCCACCTGGGAAATGCGCAAGGTCAATGCCAAGCGCCGTGCCGACATGGACAACCTGGTGATCTCCAAGGAAAACCGCGACGACGCCAGCAACATCGCCAATTCCGCCCAAGCCGATTATCAACAAGCCCTGGCCGAGTTGGCCGCAGCCGAGCTGAACCTCAAGCGTACGCATATCGTGGCGACGGTTGACGGCTATGTGACCAACCTGAATATCCACAAGGGCGACTATGCGCGTACCGGTGAAGCGGTGATGGCGGTGGTCGACGAGCACTCGTTCTGGGTTTATGGGTTCTTCGAGGAGACCAAGCTGCCGCATGTGAAGGTGGGTGACCAGGCCGAATTGCAGATGATGAGCGGCGAGCGCCTCAAGGGGCATGTGGAGAGCATCGCCCGCGGCATCTATGACCGCGACAACCCACAGAGCCGCGAGCTGATCGCCGACGTGAATCCGACCTTCAACTGGGTGCGGCTGGCACAGCGGGTGCCGGTGCGCATTCACATCGATGAAGTGCCGGAAGGGTTTTTGCTGGCGGCGGGGACGACCTGTACGGTGGTGGTGAAGCCGAGTTCGCCTTGAGAGGCAGGTCGCCAGACTGATCGAGCGCCGCTCGCGTGGTGCTCGATCTTACAGGCGGCACATCGCTCCAATCATGCACTCGCCGCCCCCACCAACACCGGCACTTCGACCCGATCAATCACCTTCGCGCTGATCGATGGGTCGAGCAACCGCCCCAGCCGCGACAGGTGGCGGTGGCCCATGATGATCAGTTCGCAGTTCAATTCCTGCGCCTTGGCCACAATCGCTTCAACCGGCAGCCCGGCCACCATGCAGCCCTGACTGGCGAAGCCGGCTTGCTGCAGTTCGCGCACGGCCTCGGCTACGGCGTGGTCGGCATGCTGCTGTTCCTCGCAGGCGGCGGGGTATTCTTCCAGTTCCTCGGCGGTGTAGGGCGCGGGTTGCTCGTGCACCGCGAAGGTGGAATCGATGGCCAGCAGCACGTGCAGTTCGTGCTCGCCCGGGCGGCAGTAGCGGCGGGCGAGGGTAAGCAGGGCGGCGGATGCGGGGGAGGCGTCGATGGCGATCAGGACGGGGCTGGGCATGCGGGATCCTTGATGTATTTGGGGACTTGGGCGGCCTCTTCGCGGGTAAACCCGCTCCTACAGGCCAACGCAACACCTGAACCAAGGAGCCGGTTTACCTGCGAAAGGACCGAACCTGCCATGCAGCATTTTTGACCTAATCCTTCCCTGAATAAATGGCGCACCACGCACAAGCGCATTGCGTCCGGTGCAATCCATCAACCTGATACCATCGCATTCCCCACAGCTGTAACGGAAAACGGCCATGCAACTTCCGGACATGAACCTGCTTGTCGCCCTCGATGCCTTGCTCGACGAGGGCAGCGTGGTTGGCGCGGCGCAACGCATGAACCTGAGCCCGGCAGCCATGAGCCGAACCCTTGGGCGTATCCGCGAAGCGCTGGGTGACCCGATCCTGGTGCGCGCCGGCCGTGGCCTGGTGCCGACGCCGCGTGCGCTGGCCCTGCGCGAGCAGGTGCATGGCCTGGTGGAGCAGGCCGGGCAGGTATTTCGCAGTCGCGACGATGTCGACCTGGTGAACCTGGACCGTGCCTTCAACATCCGCACCAATGACTTGTTCATCGCCCTGTATGGCGCTCAGTTGTTGCGCATGATGCTGGCCCAGGCACCGCATACGGTGCTGCGTTTTGTGCCGGAGGGCAGCGGCGACGATGATGCGGTGCTGCGCAATGGGCAAATCGACCTGATCATCAGTTCAGCCATTGAACTGGGCCCCGAAATCAAGGTTCAGAGCCTGTTCAACACCTACTTCGTGGGCTTGGCGCGTGAAGGGCACCCGGTTTTCGATGACGAGATCACCCCTGAGCGCTTCGCCGCCTACCCGCACATCAGCGTGTCACGCCGTGGCCGTGCCAATGGGCCTATCGACGTGGCGCTGGCCAATTACAAGGTGGAGCGCCGGGTAGCGCTGATCACGACGAGTTTTCACTCCGCGATGTTTTCGCTGCCGGACTCGGACCTGATCTTGCCGATACCCGCCAATATCCTGAACAGTGTGAACCGGCTGAAACTGCCATTGCGGTCCTTCGAGATCCCCGTGCCACTGGAAAAGGTCAACGTCATGCAGGCATGGCACCCGCGGTTCGATAACGACCCGGCCCATCGCTGGCTGCGGCAGACGTTGAAGGCGTGCGGCAGGATGGACCCTTGAGGCGTGGGGCACGTGCGCATCCGCTGCCCGATTGCGTTTGACGCAATATAAAACTGCCAACAAGTCAGTTTTCGTAAGCATTCGACCTTTTTAGACTTGCTCCAGTCGCAAACTTTGTTGCCGGAGATGTCTGCCCATGAGTTCCCTGTCCGTCCCGTCTGCCGCCATGGCCGCCGCCCCTGCGCCGGCTGCGCCCGCGCAGGCTGCGTTCGGCCTGCAGGTAGTGGTCGGGTTGTTCGGTGTGTTGCTGGCTGTGCTGTGCGCCGGCCTCAACGAGTCGGTAACCAAGATTTCCCTGGCCGATATCCGCGGCGCCATGGGCATCGGTGCCGATGAAGGTGCCTGGTTGCTGGCGGCATACAGCGCCGCTTCGGTCTCGGCCATGGCCTTTGCGCCGTGGCTGGCCACGACCTTCTCGCTGCGGCGCTTCACCATGAGCGCAATTGGTCTGTTCGCCGTGTTTGGCCTGCTGCAACCGTTCGCCCCCAACCTGCACAGCTTGATGTTGCTGCGCGTACTGCAGGGCTTTGCCGCTGGCGCCTTGCCGCCGATGTTGATGAGCGTGGCCCTGCGCTTCCTGCCGCCAGGTATCAAGGTCTATGGCCTGGCCTGCTACGCCCTGACCGCCACCTTTGGCCCCAACCTCGGCACGCCGCTGGCGGGGCTGTGGACCGAATACGTCGGTTGGCAATGGGCATTCTGGCAGATCATCCTGCCCTCGCTGCTGGCCATGGTCTGCGTAGGCTGGGGGCTGCCGCAGGACCCGCTGCGCCTGGAGCGTTTCAAACAGTTCGACTGGCGGGGCGTACTGCTGGGCCTGCCCGCCATCAGTTGCACTGTGCTGGGCCTGTCGCTGGGCGACCGCTGGGGTTGGTTCGACTCGCCGCTGATCTGCTGGCTGCTGGGCGGTGGCCTGCTGTTGCTGGTGTTGTTCATGTACAACGAGTGGTCCGAGCCGTTGCCGTTTTTCCAGTTGCGCTTGTTGCAGCGGCGCAACTTGAGTTTCGCCCTGGTGACCCTGGCCGGCGTGCTGGTCGTGCTTTCGGGTGTGGGCAGCATCCCCTCGGCCTACCTTGCGCAGATCCAGGGCTACCGCCCGGCGCAGACCAGCCCGTTGATGATGCTGGTGGCCATGCCGCAACTGATCGCCCTGCCGCTGACGGCGGCACTGTGCAACATCCGCGCAGTGGACTGCCGCTGGGTGCTGGGCATTGGCCTGGCGATGCTGGCGGTGTCCTGTGTCGGCAGCAGCCTGCTGACCAGCGAGTGGATCCGTGGCGACTTCTACCCGTTCTACCTGCTGCAGGTGTTCGGCCAGCCGATGGCAGTGCTGCCGCTGCTGATGCTGTCCACCAATGGCATGACCCCGCAGGAGGGCCCGTTCGCCTCCAGCTGGTTCAACACCGTCAAGGGCCTGGCCGCCGTCATCGCCGGTGGCCTGCTGGATGTTCTTGGCACCCTGCGCCGGCATTTCCATTCCAATCACCTGGTGGACAGCCTGGGCAACGCCCCGTTGGTCGACGGCAACGCCGCTGGCCTGGCCAAGCGCATTCACGACCAGGCGCAGGTATTGACCTCGGCTGACCTCTATCTGGTGCTGGCCTGTATCGCCGTGGCCCTGATCTGCCTGATTCCATTCGTGCCTACCCGGGTCTATCCGCCGCGTGCGGTGGCTTGAACCCTGGATGATTTCGAGAACCATTGAAATGACCAACAACCGCAAAACCCTTTTCATCGGCTCGGTGCTGGCCGTGGCCGTCCTGGCCGGCATCGTCGGCCCCTGGATGTTTGGCAGCGATCACCGCCAGAGCACCAATGACGCCTATGTGACCGCCGACTACACCGTGGTCGCGCCCAAAGTCGCCGGTTTCATCAAGCAAGTGCTGGTGGAAGACAATCAGCAGGTCACAGCTGGCCAGTTGCTGGCGACCATCGACGCGCGTGACTACCAGGCCGCGCTGGATGCTGCGCAGGCGCAGTTACTGGTAGCCCAGGCACAAAGCGCCGATGCCCGCGCCACGCTTGAACGCCAGGACGCGCTGATTGCCCAGGCCGAAGCGGCAGTGAAGGCGGCCCAGGCTGAGGTGGCGTTCGCCGACCATGAAGTCAACCGTTACAGCCGCCTTGCCGAGCAGGGCGCGGGTACCGTGCAGAACGCCCAGCAGGCGCGCAGCGCTGTCGATCAAGCCCGTGCTCGCCTGGCCAACGCTCAAGCTGCGCGGGTGGCGGCGCGCAAGCAGGTGGACATCCTCACGGCTCAAGTGGCCAGCGCCGATGGCCAGCTCAAGCGTGCCGAAGCAGGCCTGGAAAAGGCCCAGCTCGATCTGTCCTACACCCGCATCACAGCGCCGGTGGACGGTATGGTCGGCGAACGCGCCCTGCGCGTGGGGGCCTACGTCAACCCGGGCGCTCGCCTGCTGTCGGTGGTGCCGTTGCAGCAGGCCTATGTGGTCGGCAACTTCCAGGAAACCCAGCTGACCCACGTACAACCGGGCCAGCCGGTGCGCATCAGCGTCGACACCTTCTCCGGCGAAACCCTGCAAGGCCATGTGCAGAGCATTGCCCCGGCTACCGGCGTCACCTTCGCCGCAGTCAAGCCAGACAACGCCACCGGCAACTTCACCAAGGTGGTGCAGCGCATTCCGGTCAAGATCGTTCTCGATGATGGCCAGCCACTGCTCACCCGCCTGCGTGTGGGCATGTCGGTCGAAGCCACCATCGACACGCGTGGCGACAAGCTGGACGGCAAAGAGGTAAGTGCGCGATGAAACCGGGATTACGCTTGAGCCCTTTGCTGCTGGCTGTGCTGCTGACCGGTTGCACCCTGGGCCCGGATTTCCAGCGCCCAGATAGCCAGGCCCCGCAGCAGTGGGCGCCGCTGCAAGGCGAGGCAGCGGCCAGTCAGCCGCAGGCCGAACCGCTTGAACTGCGCTGGTGGGAAACGTTCCACGATGCCCGCCTGAGCGCGTTGATCCAGCGCGTTGCCGAACGCAACCTCGACCTGCAGATGGCCAGCGCGCGGTTGCTGCAAAGCCGTGCCCTGCGCAGTACCTTGGCTGCCGACGAAGTACCGTCGGTGGACGTGAACGCCGGTTACAGCCGCGCTCGTAACAGCGCCGATGGTTTGAGCGATCCGTCCGGCAAGGCCGGGAAAGAAGCCTTCAACCTCTGGCAGGGCGACCTGGTGGCCGGTTGGGAACTGGATCTGTGGGGCCGTGTGCGGCGTCAGGTCGAGGCTGCCGATGCCACGGTCGAAGTGGCCGAGAATGACCGCCGCGGTGTGCTGTTGGCACTGCTTTCGGAAACCGCCGGCAATTACATCCAGCTGCGTGCCGTGCAGCACACCCTCGATGTGACGCAGGATAACCTCAGGGTCGCCCGGCACAGCCTGAAGCTGTCCCAGGACCGCCAGGCCGAAGGCGTTGCCACGCGCCTGGATCTGGCCCAGGCCAGCGCCCAGGTCGCGTCTATCGAGTCGCGCCTGCCAAGCCTGGAAGCGCAGCGTGATGACCTGATCAATGCCCTCAGCCTGCTCGCTGCCGAGCCGCCGCGCAGTCTCCAGGCCGAATTGCTGCAAGGCGGCGAGCTGCCTGCGCCGCAGCAGAAGTTTGCCATCGGCTTGCCGTCCGAACTGGCCGAGCACCGCCCGGACATCCGCCAGGCCGAGGCCCGCCTGCATGCCGCCACCGCCAGCATTGGCGTGGCCAAGGCGGAATTTTACCCCAGCATCCGCCTGTCGGGCAGTGTCGGCTTCCAGGCCCTGCAGCTGTCGGATTTCGGTGGCTGGGATTCGCGCCGGTTCGCCTTCGGTCCACAGATGTCGCTGCCGATTTTCGAAGGCGGCCGGCTCAAGGGCACCTTGGAACTGCGCGAGGCGCAACAGCAGGAAGCCGCGCTGAACTATCGCAAGGTGGTGCTGGGGGCCTGGCATGAAATTGACGATGTGCTACGCCTGTACAACGCCAGTCAGTTGCGCCGTGATCACCTTGCCGAGGCCGTGCGGCAAAACCGTATCGCCCTGGAAACCGCCCAGCGCCAGTATGTGGAAGGGGCGGTGGACTTTCTCAATGTGCTGACGGTGCAAGGCGCGCTGCTGGCCAGCGAGGAGCAATGGATCGACAGCTCGGCCGCGGTGTCGCAGGCGCTGGTGGGGCTGTACAAGGCGCTGGGTGGAGGCTGGCAGGCGTTTGATGAGCCGCCGCCGAATGCACACGGTTAGACCAACCACCGATGTGTGTCCACCACCAATCTGGTGTAGGAGCGGGTTTACCCGCGAATACGGTAGCGGCGGCAACAATGAACGGCGGGTGGAGATTGGCCAGCAGGGCCGGCCTCTTCGCGGGTGAACCCGCTCCTACACGGCGGCCTGTGTCCAACCACCGATGTGTGTCCACCACCAATCTGTGTAGGAGCGGGTTTACCCGCGAATACGGTAGCGGCGGCAACAGTGAACGGCGGGTGAAAATTGGCCAGCAGGCCCGGCCCTTTCGCGGGTACAGGCAGGTGATCACTCAGAGCGGGCGCAGCAGGCCAAAGCGCTTGCGCAGCGCCCAGTCCAGCAACCGCCGCGGCAGCAACCGTGCCATCAGCGGCAAGGCTGTACTGCCATTCCCCAAACGTACCACCGCGGGCACCGGCGACTTGCCGACGGCTGCCAGCACGCCTTGGGCAAATACCGCCGCCGACGTTGGCTTGTCCTGCGATGCCCGCGCCCGTGCCTGCACATGCTCACGCAAAGGCCACCACGCCGAGTCTGCCGCCAGCACCTGCTCGGCCTGGCGCTGGGCATTGCTGGCGAACTGCGAGGCAATTGCGCCCGGCTGTACTTCCATTACCCGTACACCGAACGGTGCCAGTTCCAGGCGCAAGGCATCGCTCAGGGCATGCACAGCCGCCTTCGAGGCGCAGTACGCGCCGGCGAATGGCGTGACCAGTACGCCCGATACACTGCCGATATTCACCACCAGGCCGCGTGAGCGGCGTAGCAGCGGGAACAGCGCCCGGGTAACGCCGACCACGGCGAAGACGTTGGTTTCGAATTGCTGGCGCAGGGCGTCGACGCCACCATCGAGCAGTGGGCCCATGGCGCCGTAGCCGGCGTTGTTGATCAGGATATCGAGGGTCTCAAGTTCCTCTGCCAGGCGGGCCAGCGCCTCGCCATCGTTTACATCCAGCTGCCGGGCCGTGTAGCCGGCGGCACTCAGCTGCTCGACATCCTCAGGCTTGCGAGCGGTGGCCCAGACATGGTGGCCGGCATCGCGGAAGGCGTCGGCCAGGGCGCGGCCGATGCCGCTGGAACAACCGGTGATCAGGACGGTGGGCATGGTTGGGGCCTGTTGTCATGGAGGATTGGTTGTTGCCTGTGCCGGCCTCTTCGCGGGTAAACCCGCTCCTACACACCCTGCAGGAGCGGGACTACCCGCGAAGAGTCCGGCATAGGCAACACATCAATTGGCAAACGTACCTTGCAGGCGTTCTGCGCGGAATTCCAGGGTCTGCGGCCGATAGCCGGAACGCAGTGGCGGCAATGGCAGGCAGTCTTGCCACTCGGCCCCCGGCTGCAATTCACCCGGCCCTCGGTATCGTGGAGCGTTGTAGGTGTTCTCGGCCAGGTTCACGGTATCGCCCGGTGCGTACGCCGCCACGCGCCAGCGCAGTTCGGTCAGCGGCACGTCGTTGCCGTTCTTCATGCGTACCTGCAAGGCACGGTCGGCGGGACAGTGTTCGGGGGCGTAGGTCAGACGCAGGTCCAGGCGCGCCAGTCGACTGCTTTCCCGGCTGTCTTGCCAGACCACGAACAAGGCCACCAGGCCCAGGCCACACACAGCCGCCAGGGAGATGGGAAGAGCCTTGGCTGGGTAACGCAACAACAACACCAGCCAGGTGAGGATCAGCAGGGCACCGATCAGCATCGCGTTATCGCCTCATTCGCGCGCAGGAATGGCTACAGCCTACCTAAAACCCAGCAGTCAGGTAACCGGTGAGCAACCGTGCCAGAAGCCAGACCTGGCAATACTGCGAGTAGTGGAAAGCGTATATCCATTCTAGATTCCGCCATGCCTATTCAAAAGGAGCATGGCCATGAGTCACACAGCAATTGAGCGAGAGCTTGCGCAAGAAATGAAAAAAACGCCTGCCAAGGGCAACGTTACGGCTGTCATCAGCCTTGCGGGTCAAAAGGAGGATTTCGTTTCCGAGGGCGTGGACTACGGGAACGCTGAAAAATCAGCGTGGTTGTACGCCTACAAGGGGCAGGCCGAAGATGCGGACGTCTACATTGACTTCGATCTGGAACTACAGGAGGGCGTGCGGGATGTCCTTATCGGGGGTGAGGCGAACCGGGCGCTTGTTCACAAGCGCGGCACAACCTATGGCGGCTATGCGAAATCCGGGCGTATCCGGAAACTCGAAATGACTGCCACGAGCATCAGGGCTGAGTCCTTCGAATTTGAAGGGGAGGATGATTTGCAGCGACCTTTCAAGGTGGTGGGTGGCCCATTCGACATCTACGTCATAGCCCCGAGCGGTGAATGAGCAGGCTCGCCCCTGGTCAGCCCAGGGGCGAGTCAGCATTTACTGTGCGATGGTCTTCACCGAAACGCCGCGCTCCATGGGGGTGGACGTGCGCCCATACACATCCTCGAAGCGCTCGATGTCATCCTCGCCCAGGTAGCTGCCGGACTGCACCTCGATGATCTCCAGCGGGATCTTGCCCGGGTTGCGCAAACGGTGCACCGAAGCGATGGGGATGTAGGTCGACTGGTTTTCGGTCAGCAGGAACACGTTTTCGTCGCAGGTCACCTCGGCGGTACCGGATACCACGATCCAGTGCTCGGCGCGGTGATGGTGCATCTGCAGCGACAGGCTGGCGCCCGGCTTGACGGTGATGTGCTTGACCTGGAAGCGGCCGCCCATGTCCACCGAGTCGTACGAGCCCCACGGGCGATACACTTCCAGGTGGTTCTGGGTTTCCGTGCGGCCCTGTTCGTCGAGGGTCTTGACCATCTGCTTGACGCCCTGGACCTTGTCCTTGTGGGCAATCATCATGGCATCTTTGGTCTCGACCACCACGATGTTCTCCAGGCCGATCACCGACACCAGTTTGCCGTTGCCGTGGATCATGCAGTTGCGGCTGTCTTGAACCACCACGTCGCCCTTGGTGACGTTGCCGTTGTCGTCTTTCTCGTGCACTTCCCACAGCGACGACCAGCAGCCTACATCGCTCCAGCCGGCCGACATCGGCACCACGCAGGCACGCTGGGTTTTCTCCATCACCGCATAGTCAATGGAGTTGTCCGGGCAGCAGGCGAAGGTGGCTTCGTCGATGCTCAGTACATCGCCGTCTTCCTGGCTGCGCTCCAGGGCCAGTACGCAGGTATCGTAGATGTCGCCGTCGTGCTTTTTCAGCTCTTCGAGGAAGCGGCTGGCGCGGAACAGGAACATACCGCTGTTCCAGAAGTAACCACCGGCCTGGACGAACTCGGCGGCGCGTTTTTCGTCGGGCTTCTCGACGAACTGCGCAACCCGCGCCACGCCTTCGGGCAGCAGCGCATCCTGGCTGGAACGGATGTAGCCATAGCCGGTTTCCGGCTTGGTCGCCGGCACGCCGAACAGCACCATCTCGCCACGCTCGGCGGCCACGGTGGCCAAGGCCAGGGCACGTTGCAGGGCTTTCTGGTCATCGATCACATGATCGGCAGGCAGCACCAGCATCAGCTCGTCGCGGCCTTCGTTGACCAGCTTCATGGCAGCCATGGCCACGGCCGGCGCGGTGTTGCGGCCGAACGGTTCCATGAGGATGCCCTGGGTTTCCAGCTTCAGTGCGGCCAGTTGTTCCTGGACGATGAACTTGTGGTCCTTGTTACAGACCACGATCGGGGTGTCCATGCCCTCGAATACCAGGCGCTCGATGGTTTGCTGGAACAGCGTGTGTTCACCGGTCAGGGCCAGGAACTGTTTGGGGAACTGCTTGCGCGACAGAGGCCACAGACGGGAACCGCTACCACCAGAAAGAATTACCGGGATCATCATGTTTCTCCAATAGTCGTTGAGAGGCAGGGGAATCAGTTGCTAGCCACGGGGCGAGTTACCCACACCGGCGACAAGGCGTTGCCGGAACCCGTTACGTACAGCACTGCGGCTTCGCCGCGCTCCAGGGCGACGGGTTTCACGTCACCCACTTTCTTGTCTCCTTGGTACAGCGCCAGGTTGACCTTGACCGGGTTGATTTCGCGTTCGCCACGGCCGTTGGCGGCCACCGGCTTGACCACTTCGGTCTTGCCGTCGGCGGTTTTCAGTGTCAGTTGCTGGTCGCTCAGGTTCTGCACGCGCACCAGGGCTTTCTGCTTGTTCTTGAACGGTGGTTCTTCGATCAGTTTCGGGGTGCCGCTGTTGCTGTTGACCAGGGTGTAGTACTTGTCCGAGGCCAGCTTGACCGGCACGCTCTTGCCGCCGACCTGGGCGGTGTAGTCGCCGCCTGGCAGGAAGCTGAAGTCGCTGCTGGCCTGTGCGCCAACCTGTTTGATCTGGGTGTTGCCGACCGACGCGGCGGCCGGTGCGCTGGTCGCGTTGTACAGGCGCACGAAGGTCGAGCCTTTCGGCGCGCTTGGGCCATACAGTGCGGCGTCGGCACCGGCGAAGGCCTGCATCGAAGCAAGGGAAAGGCCGGCCGCGAGGGTGAGGGCTTTGGCAATGGAAGTCTTGGTAGTCATGTGCGTTTCCTCTCTATCAGTCAGTGGTCTGTCCGGGTGGACGACAAGGCCAGGTTTTCTTCGGATTTACGGGAGTTTTTCAGCTGCGCGATCCACTGCGGATCGAAGCTGCTGAGGTCGTTTTTCATTGGCAGATAACGTTCGGGGAACTCCCACACCACCACTTGTGGGGCGGCGTTTTTAAAGGCATCGCTTTGCAGGTACTTGAGCATCGGCAGCAGCGGGCCATGGCCGTCTTCGGCGTAGTTGGCGACGTCACTGCGCAGGGCCTGCTGCAGCGCGCCGAGGAAGTTCCAGTGCGGGTTGGCGCTGTAGCTGGTGCCTACCAGTGCAACCGGGATCTGCTTGTCGGCGAACAACGCGTCGCCGGCGTCACCCTCGGCATCGACCGGCCGGGTGGTGCGTTTCTGCAGGTTGTCCGGGGCTGGCAGCAGGTTGCTGAACAAGGGGTCCAGTGGCAGGAAGTTGGTCAGGTCGCCCTTGTAGGGGGCGGTGTTGCCGGCTTCGGTGATGAAGGCTTGTGGGTCGCCGTTGAGCAGGCTCTGGCGGCTGACCGCTTCGGCCAGCGCCTGCGCCGCCACTTCGGCCCCCATAGGCGTCCAGTGGGTATCGGTACGCAGGAACACCTGGCCGCGGGCCTTGGCCTGCTCCATCGGTGCCATCAGCTCCGGTGCGAACACGTTGGCCTGGCGTGCCTGGGCATGGAACTGGTTGTACAGGTCGTCATGCAGGCTGGCAGGCCGCTCTTTGCCCAGGTACTCGGCGTAGACCCGCGCCTTGGCCGGCACGATCGCCAGCACCAGCTGGCTACCGTGTTGCTGCAGGGTGTCGCGTACGCCACGGATCAGTGCCAGGTTTTCCTGCATCAATTGCTCGGCACCGGCGGTGGGCTTGAACTCTTCGTCGCTGAACAACCACTGGTCGCGGCCCAGTACCACACCCGGGCGGCCTTCGTTGAACAGCTTGAAGTCCATTGCCGCCCACAGGTTGGTGCCCAGGCGCTTGATCGGGAACTCGGCGTCGTAGTGGGTCTCGGCGGCCTTGGCCAGCTTGCCATTGAGCAGGGTCATCTGCTCGGTGCGCTGGAAACTCTGCAGGCCACCGGTGGACCAGGCGCCCATGCCGACCAGCAGGCCGAGGAACGACAGGGAGTAGGTGATGCGTAATGTCCGGGTCATGGTCATCAACCTCAGAACTGGAAGTAAAGGAACGGCGAGTAGCTTTGCGCCGAAAGCTTGAGGATCGAGGCGACGAACAGCAGCAGGATCAGTGCGCGGGTCATCACCCGGGTCCAGTCCAGGCCGATCGAGCCGTCAGCGTTGACCTGCACCGGGGTCGCCTTGGGCGTCGGCCTGGCATTGCGGTAGAAGTCGCGCAGGCCGAAGAACACCAGGGTGAGGTAGGCGATGACCAGGGTGGCCACCTGCAGGCCGGTGAGCTGGGCGCGGTTGAGCTCCGACAGCTGCCAGTCGCCGAAGCTGAACATGGCGCCGTACATACGGGCGGCCACATGCAGGTTTTCGGCGCGGAAGATCACCCAGCCGACCACCACGAGCAGGAAGGTGAAGGCCCACTTCACCGGGTTGAAGCGCTGCGGGTTGGTGTCGAGGCCCAGCGCGCGCTCGATGGCCAGCCACATGCCGTGCCAGGCGCCCCAGATGATGTAGGTGAAGTTTGCACCGTGCCACAGGCCGCCCAGCAGCATGGTCAGGAACAGGTTGCGGTAGGTATTGAAGGTGCCTTTACGGTTACCGCCCAAGGTGATGTACAGATAGTCGCGCAGCCAGGTCGACAGGCTGATATGCCAGCGCCGCCAGAACTCGGTGATCGACTGGCTGATATAGGGCTGCTTGAAGTTTTCCATGAAGCGGAAGCCCATCATCAGGCCCAGGCCGATGGCCATGTCGCTGTAGCCGCTGAAGTCGAAGTACAGTTGTGCGGTGTAGGCCAGGGCGCCGAGCCAGGCATCGCCCGTGGTGGGGTTTTGCAGGGCGAAGCAGTGGTCGGCGACCACGGCCAGGGTGTCGGCGATGAACACTTTCTTGATGAAGCCCTGCATGAAGCGGGTGCAGCCTTCGGAGAACTTGTCCAGGGTGTGGGTGCGGTTGTTGAACTGGTCGACCAGGTCCTTGAAGCGCAGCACGGGGCCTGCGATCAGGTGCGGGAAAATCGCCACGAACGCTGCGAAGTCGATCAGGTTGCGGGTAGCCGGGGTGTCACCGCGGTATACGTCGATGATGTAGCTGATCGACTCGAAGATGTAGAACGAGATACCGATCGGCAGCAGCACGTGGGTCAGAATGAATGGCTCCAGGCCAAACGACGTCATGATCGCGTTCAGGCTGTCGACGCCGAAGTTGGCGTACTTGAAGTAGCCGAGGATCGCCAGGTCGACACCCACGCCGAGCAGCAGCCAGCGCTGCGCCGGCTTGGTGCGCACACCGGCGGCACCGACTTTCAGGCCGATCCAGTAGTTCCACAGGGTGACGCCGGCGAACAGTGCCAGGAAGTCCACCCGCCACCAGGCGTAGAAGATGTAGCTGGCGACCAGCAGCAGCAGGTTGCGATAACGTTGCCCGCTCAAGTAGTACAGGCCGAGGAAGATCGGCAAGAACAGGAACAGGAACACGTTGGACGAGAAGACCATCCCGGTTCTCCTAATTTGTTCACAGCATCCAGGGCAAAGCGCCCCCCAAACCCCCCAGTGCAAGACTGGAAGGCAACTTAGATCCCTGTGGGAGCGGGCAAGCCCTTGCCATGCACCGCGGTGGCTTCTTCGCGGGCATGCCCGCTCCCACAGGTTCCGCCCCCACAATGGGGGTCAATTCATTTCTTGCTCTCTGCACTCGGGTCGTAGACCCGGGTCACATCGCCGCCCAGCCGGAAGCTGTTGAACGGCTGCATGTCGTGCTTGCGCTCAAGCGTGTCGCCAACGCAGTGGTACAGCGCACACCAGGGCTCGAGCCAGGAGTACTTGCTATCGACCTTGAGGTCGGTCATGTCCTGTTTCTTGCCCGCACGCGCCTTGAAGTGGCTGGGATCGCGGGCGCCGGCCAGCACGCCTTCACCCAGGCGCTGCAAGGCGAAGTTGTTCTCGGCGCGCAGGTCGACACCATTGGCCTGGGCGAAGCTGGCAATCATCGCCAGCGGCGGCAAGGCGTAGTTGTGATAAGCCAGCGCGCGCTGCTTGCGCTTGATTTCGTTGGGCAGGAAGCCCTGGTCATCCACCTGGTTGGCGCCGACCTTGTATTCCTTCACGGCCCAGTCGAACAGGTCGCGACGGTCGGTGGCGACGGCGGTAGCCATGACCGACCAGGCCGCCCAGTAGCTGTGGTTGTTGATCTTCTCCAGCGGCAGGTCGCTCCAGTCACGCACAGTCTGCTCGGCCAGGCGGGTGAGCCATTTTTCGATCAGGTCGACCTCGGCCTGGTGTGCCGCCAGCGGCTGCGAGTTGGAGAATTTCAGCCGCAACCATGAACCGCTCATGCTGCCCAGCGCCCATTTGCGCATCGACTTGCCGGTATGGTTGTAGTCGGTGGACAGCAGTGCACCGGCACGTGCCCAGGTGCCCAGCCACGTCAGGGTGCAGTCGAGTTGCGCCGGGCGGCCGTCGCGCATGTACTGGCCGACCATCTTGCTCACGCCTTTCTCCAGCGTGGTGATGTCTTCGGTCGACTTGCGGAAGGCCTTTTCCGAGGCTGCGTTGAGCGTTGCCCGTGCCTTGTCCGAGCCTTCGTACTTGCTGCGAAACTGCAGCGGGCCGGTGTATGGCTTGGGCGCCGCTTCGCAGCGGAAGTTACCCTCACCGGTCTTGAGCTTTTCGATCCCTTGGTAGTAACCCTGCGGCGGTACCAGCGCGGCGTGCGCGGCACCACCAAACAAGGCCAACGCGAGCAGGGCGGGGCTGGAAATTCGCTTGAAAATGGTCATGGGGCGCCTCACTGGCCAGCCTCCGCGGTCTGCGCAGGCACGGCGAAGTTGTTGCGTTTGCAGAGCTTGGCTTCGACCTTCTGGGTGCCGCTTTCCGGCCCCTGTACCTCGAACGCCAGCAGGCGCTGGCTGGCCCAGTCCTCGTCTTCGCGCATCTGGAAGACGAAGCGGCCGTCGGTGTCGGAGGTTTCCGGTTTTTCCAGCTTGATGTCCTCGTGGCGGCCGTTGAGGTACCAGAGGGTGGCCTGCAACACCTTCACCGAGGGGTCTTCGAACTTGACGTCCATCTGCAGGTTGCGGTTGATCAGGTCTTTGATCACGCCGCCCTTGCCGTTGACCATCAGCTCGTTCTTGCCAGGCTTGAGGGTGGTGCTGGCGCTCATCAGGGCTGGGCGGTCGTCGCAGCCGTCGTCGAGCAGGCCAAGGATTTGCCGCCAGATGGTTTCCTGGTCCAGGCGGTACAGCGGGGAGAATTCCCAGATCAGGATCTTCGGCGGGTTCTTCTGGAATTCCTCGCTGCCCAGGTACTGGATCATCGACCCTTCCAGGCCACCGCCTGGGAAGGCGACGTTGAGCACGTCGGCGCCGATGTATTGCTCGAGGAAGCCCGAGAAGTTGTAGTTCTTGCCGCTGTGGCTGGTACCGACCAGGGTGATCTGCGCATTGCCGCTGTCACCGAACAGGTCGTCGCCGCCGCTTGCGCCTTTCGGCTCGGTGGCGAACTGGTCCATGTACTGGACGGCGTAGCTGGTGCCGCACAGTTGGCCGGCAACGTTGTGCAGGGTGCCGGTCTTGCCCATGCGCCCGGACTTCCTGGTCTCGAATTCCTTGCGCGGGATGCCTTCGAAGGCCGGCATCTTGTGCACGGTGTCGGCCACGATCTTCGCCGCACGCTCGGCACCGTACGGCGTCCAGTGCTGGTCGCCACGGAAGTAGAAGTCCTTGCCCTGGTCAGCGGCGGTCAGTTGCTCGTTGGTCAGCGGTGACAGGTCGGGCACGTTGTAACCCATGCTGGCGAAGCGCTTGAGCATGGCCTGGTAGTTGCCCAGGGCCTTCTGGTAGTCGAAGGCGGCTTTTTCGGCCGGGTTGAGCATGTTGCGGTTCACCAGGCCACGGGTCGGCTGGTACACCACCACCAGTTCCACACCACGTTTCTTGAACGCGTCGTGCACTTGCTGCAGGCGTTTGTAGCCGGCCGGGGTGGTGTTGAACTCGGTGCGCAGGTCTTCGCGGGTGCGGAACAGCCAGTCGCCCTGGGCCTGCACCAGCGTGGTGAAGTTTTGCTGATAGCGGGTGGTGTAGCGGCTGGCATCGTGCGCTTCAGGGCACAGCTGGCAGCAGGGCTCGGCGCTGAAGGTCGGGGCCTTGACGTCTTCGGCGCGCACGCCCTGGCTGATTGCCAGAAGGGCGGCGGACAGGCCCAGCAGTTTCATCAGGTGTGGAGTCATGGTCTGGGCTTCCTTAATCGATCATTTCGGTCTGGCGTTCGACCGGGTCGATCAGCACAGCCTTCTGCTGGCGTACCAGCAGGTCGAGGATTTCGTCCTGGCGCTCACCCAGCACACCATTGAGGCTGATGCCGCTGGCCTTGCGTGGGGCGAGCATGGACACCTTGTACAGCTCGACCGACAGCGGCGAGTCGATCGACAGCGGGCCGGAGCCGTTGGCCGACAGCTCGCCACCCACCACGATCAGCGACACCTTGGTATCGAACGGGTCGAGGGCGATGTCGCGGTCGGTGTCGGACAGGTCCTTGATGTGGCCGTATACGCCGACCAGGCCGTTGGCCATGGCGACGTTTTCGTACAGGCGGATGTTCACGCTGTTACGCACGCGGATGCCGTGGCGGCGGTTGTTGACCAGCTTGTTGCCCCAGATCAGGTTGTCGCCGCTTTCGTACAGGGTGATGCCGTCGGTGTGGTTGCGGTAGATCTCGTTGTAGGCCACCAGGTTGTTGACGCTGTTACGGTCGATCACCACGCCCGAGAGCTTGTTGTCGTAGCTCTTGTTGTTGATGATCCAGCTGTCGTTGACCTCACGCGAAACGATGATGCCGTGCTTTTTCTTGGTGCCGTACACCGTGTTGCCGGCGATGATCAGGCGATGCGAACGGTCGTGCGGGTCGATGCCGTAGACGATGTTGTCGCGGTAGGTGCTGTCCTTGATCACGAAGTCCTGGGTTTCGTAGCAGTAGAAGCCGTACCACATGTCGCTGAACTCCGAACCGATGATCCAGCCGGTGGGCTCCGGGCGGCCCATGCGCTTGGCCATGTTCGGCGTGTACTGCGAGATGCTCACGCCATACGACTTCGACTTGGCGTAGCCGAAGCTGGCCATCTTCGTATTGACGATGTAGGTCTCGGTGCCGCCCCACGACAGCAGGAACGGGCGGAATTCCTTGGGCGAGCGGAAGGTCGCCGGACCGTTGTCCTTTTCCCGCCAGCCGGTCACCTGGGTGTCGGTTACGAACAGCTTGCCGTCATTGACCAGAAATGCGCCGCCCTCCTGGGACAGGCGCAGCTGTTTGACCTTGCCGTCGATCTCGAGGATGCCCTTTTGCCCGACCACGATCGGCAGGCGGGCCAGGTAAACCCCAGGCTCGACTTCGCTGAAGTACTGTTTGGGCACCTTCTTGCTCAACTCGGTCAGGTCGACATGGCCGTCATCGACGAAGATCGCCTGCGGGATGCCGTGCTGGCGCTGCACCCACTCGGCGGCCTTGTTGTCGCCGCCGACGAACTCCTTGAGGGTGTCCTCCTGGAACATACGGCGCAGGCTGACCTTGCCCTTGTGGCGGCGGTCGATTTTCTTCTGCACCGCCTCGGCCGTGAAACCGGTGAGGTCGGGCAGCTTTGGCGGGTCCATCTGCAGCGGTTCGATCGGTGCGCTGGCCACCGTATAGGTCTTGGCCTGCTGCAGCTCCTTGGCGATCACCTGGGGCTCTGCGGCAGTGGCCAGGCCGCTTGCCAGCAGCAAGGCACTGGCCAACAGGCTGTGACGTAAGTGCGGGTGAAGGTTCATCACGGTCAGTCCCCTACGGCCTCAGAAGCGCCAGATGACGTCGACGAAGGCGCGGTGCATGTACGAGTCCGTTTCCTTGCCGTAGGCGTCGCCCGGCTTGAATACACCGGCACGCAGGCGCACCAGGGCTGACGGCTCGTCGATTGCCTGGCTCATCGAAGCCGGCAGCAGGCCTTGCTTGAAGTACTTGGTCACGACCACGTCCATTTCCTGGCCAAGGTCCTTCTCGCCGTCGACCAGCTGACGGTTCACGCCGTTGTCGTCGACCACCGCGTTGATACCGCTGGAGCCGATGTTCTGGTTACCGTCGACACGCCAGAACTTGTGGTAGATCAGGCTGGCGTCGTAGTCGTCGCGCAGCTGCCACGAAGCGAACAGGGTGGCGGCCTGCAGGTTGCCCAGTTCGCCGCGGAACGCTTCGCCGAAGCGGTGCACGCGCGAGCGGGTGCCGGTGAAGTTGGAGCGGTTGCTCTCCAGGCCGGTCTGCTCGAAGTTGTTGGAGCCGTCATCGCCGCCGCCGCCGCTACCGCGGGCGTACGCAGCGCCGACCTGCCATTGCGGGTCCAGGCGCAGGCGGATACCGAGGTCGGTTGCCCAGGCGTTGACGTCACCGCTCTGCTTGCCGGTGGCGACCTGGTCGTCGCCCACCTGCTGGGTGCTCAGCTTGTCGCGGTCACCGGTCAGCCAGGTGACGCTGCCCCAGTAATTCACGGTGTGGTCGTTG
Source organism: Pseudomonas sp. 10(2024) (assembly GCF_045164175.1). NCBI lineage: Bacteria > Pseudomonadati > Pseudomonadota > Gammaproteobacteria > Pseudomonadales > Pseudomonadaceae > Pseudomonas > Pseudomonas sp. 10(2024). The sequence continues at coordinate 4,876,286 of NZ_CP174006.1, read as the reverse complement.
CGCCAGTTGTAGGCGTCGCTGTTGGCCTCCAGACCCAGCCAGGTGAGGTCGCCAGTGCGGGTCTTGTCCAGCGCGTCGACCGTTTCGCCGGGGCTCTTCAGGCTGCCGCTGTCATGTGTGTGGTGAGCGCGCAGGCCAACCCAGTGGCCAGGGGTCCACTGCGTGGCGACGTTGCCGTAGATATGGGTGCGGTCCTTGTCTTCCGGGGCCAGTTCGGTGAGGTCGGTGCGGTATTCGCTGAAACGCTGGGCTACGCCAAGGTCGGCCTTGAGCAGCGTGGTGTCGAAGGTCCAGTTCAGCGCTTCGATGTTGGTATCGCGCCACATGCCATCGTCACTGCGCAGGCGCTGGCGACCGAAGCGCAGTTGCTCGCCGGGGTAGGCGGTAAGGCCGCTGTAGCCGACCCAAAACTCGCGCATGGCCAGGTAGCTTTTGTCTGGTTGACGGCTGTCGTCGCCGGTGTCGGTGCTGGTGCCGTCATCGTTCTGGCGCAAGGTGTCGGTTTCGATGGTGTCGGTCGCAGCGACCGCCTGGCCCATGGCGTAGGCACTCCAGTTACCGCGCTCGCCATACACCCACGGGCGCAGATCCAGACCCAGGCCGTTGACGTCGCCGCCAGAGCGGGTGCCGAGGTCACGGTCGTCTTCCGACTGGCCGGTGATTTTCACGTCCAGGCCGAAGTTTTTTTCAGCGGTCATTTCCGCCAGGGTCGGGCAGGACCACAGCAGGGCGAAGCTCAGGCCGATGCCGGCTTTCACGAAGGGATTGAGCGTCATAGCGAGTCCTCACCGTCTACTTCTTTTTCGTCGTCTTGCAAGGCTTCGAGGGCCAGGGTGCTGTTCGCGCCCTGCGCCATGCTGCCGCGTGCACGCTTTTCCTGGTCCAGCAGTTGCTGGGCCTGGTTGCGCTGGTCAGGTGTCAGTTGCTGGTCGAGCTGCTGCAGCAGTTCGGCTGATTGCGGCGTCGGGTTGGCCTGCGACAGCTGGGCGAACACCCAGGCGTTGCCCGGTTGCGGGCGGATGCCGTGACCCTCGCTGAACAGCTGGGCCAGGGCATAGTCGGCGCTGTTCTGCCCGCCACGGGCGGCGGCCAGCAGGTGGTCGACGGCCTTCTGCGGCTCGACATTGCCCAGGTAGCCGCGGCGGTAAAGCTGGCCCAGGTAGTAATGGGCGCTGATCTCACCGGCTTCGGCAGCGGCTTGCAGGTGCTGCTCGGCTTTTTGAGCGTCGGCTGGCAGGGTTTTGCCTTCGTAGTACAGACGGCCCAGCAGCAGTTCGGCGCGTGGCTGTTCAGCTTCGCGGCCTTTGTCGATGTAGGCCATCAACTGGTCGGTGTCGCCCAGTTCGGGGAAGTCGTATACCAGCTGTGCCAGGCTGACCCAGGACGCCGGGTTGGCCGGGGCTACTTGCTCGAGCAGCTCCTTGGCGGTTTTTTCGTCGGTCTGGCCAAGGCTGCGATCGGCCAGCACCCGGGCCACGCTGTCAACCCGGGTGGCCGGTACGGCGCCACGGGCATAGGCGGATTTCAGCTGGCCGAGCAGGGCGGCTTGCTGATCGGCCTGGCCACGTTTCTGGTACACGGTGGCCAGTTCGACGTAGCAGATGTCGGTGGTGTTCAGCGCGGCCTTGCAAATCTTTTCCACTTCACCCAGGTGCTGGTCATAGGTGCCCTGGGTGCGGTACAGCAGCACCTGGGCCAGGCCCGCTTCCGGGTTGCCGGCGGCGCGCCACTGGTCGATCTGCTGCTGCGCGTTGACCTTGGGGAAACTCTGCGGGTAGCTGAGGTAGAGCATTGCCAGCGGAATCAGGGTATTGCTTTGGCCCTGTTGCGCGGCCTGCTTGAGCAGGGTTTCGGCTTCCTCACGTTCGGCCTGGGTGCTGTCCGGCTTGGCCACCAGCAGGCGGCCAAGGCGTGCCTGGGCGCGTGGCGACGTGGCGGCCGCAGCGCGATAGGTGGCCTCGGCTTCCTTGATTTGCGAGGGGTCGCGGGTTGCCACCTTGATGTCCGCCAGGCCGACTTGCGCTTCGCTGTAGCCCAGGTCTGCCAGCGCCTTGTAGTTGCGCTCGGCCAATGCCGTGTCACCGCGCTTCATGGCCTCGTTGGCCAGGCGCTGGTCGGGCAGGCCGGCACAGCCGGCCAACGTGATGGCGGCGGCCAGTGCACACAATCCCAGATTCACGCGGACCCTGTGGGAGCGGGCAAGCCCGCGAATTGGCATGGCCGACGATGCTGTCCCTGCTGGCCTCTTCGCGGGCATGCCCGCTCCCACAGAATAGGTGTTGGTATCAGAGATCATTGTCCGTCCCTCACAGGCCACGGGCCACGGCTTTGTCGATCAGCCAGTTCAGCGATGGGCCACGGTCGCTGTTGACCGAGGCCGGGCGGCCGGCCAGTTCGGCGGGCAGGCCGCTGTCTGGCTTGATCTGCACGCGGATGTCGGAGGACAGGTCTTCGCTGTTGAGGCTGGTGCTGCTGACGATCTGACCGGTGCGCACTTCGTCTTCGCCGGCCACCTGGAAGTTGACCCGGGTACCCGGCTTGACCTCGTCGAACTGGCGGTAGCTGAAGCGCGCCTCGACCATCGGGGTGGTGGTGCGTGGGATCAGCTGGAAGATTGGCTGGCCCTTGGCGGCGTACTGGCCGTCGTCCACCAACTGGCGCGCGACCACGCAATCGCAAGGGCTGGTGAGGGTGCCGGACAGCTGCTTGCCGAACAGTTCCTCGATCTTCGCCGGCTCCAGCTGTGCGTCTTCAAGGTTGCCCTTGAGCATGTCCAGCATGCTGGTGGTGAAGCTGGCCAATGGCGCGCCCTTGGCGATCTGCCCACCGCTTTCGACCAGGCTGCTCACGGTACCGTCGCGCGGCATGGTGACGTTGGTGGTCGGCACTGCGACCACACCGGCTTCGGCGTGGCTGACGAAATACATGCCATACAACGATTTGGCGACGAAGCCGAAGGCCGCAACGCCGACCACGAACACGCCCAGTGTGACGGTGACTGCCTTGAAGCGGCCGAAGGCGCTCAGGCCCGATCCACCGTCCTTCTGCTTGCGCGCCTTGGTGAAGTTGTCGCGCTGCAGGGTGCTGAGTACGTCGCCGATGCTGATCAGCTCACCCGACAGGTGGCTGGTGATGATGTGCCGCAACGTGGCGATGTCGCGAGGTTCAAGGTTCTGGAACTGCGCACCGATACGGCCATTGTCCGGGTTGTACGAGCGCACCTGGAACTCGATGTCGATCGACAGGCCCAGGTTGTCGACCACGAACTGCAGGCGCCCGCGCAGCACATCGCCCACCGACTGCGGTTGCTTGGCGTGGAAGCTCAGGCCGCCGGCAGAAAGGTCTTCGACCTTGACTTCGTGGACCTGGCGCTGGGCGTCCAGGAACCGCAGCTTGGCGGGAATGCGTACCCGGGCGTGTTGGCGCTGGGCTTCGGACTCATGCACGACATTGACGTTCACGGCGGTATTCATGGTGGTTTGTTCCTGTTAGATCCGATCCGGGTTGGGCTCACACGACCATGAACAGCACAGCAACGAAGATGCTGGCAGCCGAGAAGGTCATGGTCCGCGAGGACCAGGTGTTGAACCATTGTTGAAAGCTGGCGAGGTCACGCTTGAGGGCAGTGGGCTGACGCGTCCACGACTGCTTGTCGAGGCGGAAGAACACGTAGATCTTCATCAGCGCGCCGATGATCTGGTTGTAATAGAGAATCAGCGGGTAGGCCGGGCCTACGTTGTGGCCGGAGCACAGCAGCATGATGGTGAGGATCAGGCGGGTAATGCCGATCCACAGCAGGTACACCAGCAAGAAGGCCATGCCGAACTTGAGGCTGGCGATCACCGCCACGGTCAGGCCCAGCAGGCTGGTCCACATCGACACGCGCTGGTCGAACAACACGATGCTGGTGAACAGCCCCAGGCGACGCAGGCCAAGGCCCAGTGCCCGTGAGTTCTGCCGCAGGTTGTTGCCGTACCAGCGGTACATCAGCTTGCGGCTGGCCTTGAGGAAGCTTTTTTCCGGCGGATGCTCGACCGTGTTGATGGCGGCGTCCGGCACGTAGAAGGTGTCGTAGCCCAGGCGCATCAGGCTGAACCAGCTGGACTTGTCGTCCCCGGTAAGGAACTTGAAGCGGCCCAGGCGCCAGTGCATCAGCGAGTCGCTTTCGACGTCGGCGATGAACTCGGGGTTGGTCACCACGCTGGCGCGGAACATCGACATGCGCCCGGTCATGGTAAGCACGCGCTTGGACAGGGCCATCGAGCACATGTTGATGTGGCGCTGGGCGAAGCGCAGCTTGTGCCACTCGCTCATGATGTAGCCGCCGCGCACTTCGCAGAATTCATTGGTGGTCAGGCCGCCCACATTGGGGAACAGCTTGAACCACGGTACGGTCTTGCGCACCACGCCGTCGGCCAGCACGGTGTCACCGTCGATCACCGCCACCACGGCGTTCTCGTCCGGCAGCATGCGCGAGATGGCGCGGAAGCCGTAGGCCAGGCCATCACGCTTGCCGGTACCGGCGATACGCACGATGTCCAGCTTCACGTGGGCCGGCGGGTTGTACTTGGCCCACAGGCTCTTGACCAGCAGTTCATCGGACATTTCCACCAGCGAGCAGACCACGGTGGTGGGGAAGCCGCAGTTGATCGCCTCGCGGATCACCGAGCTGTACACCTGGGCGGTGGTCAGTGCTTCGATACGGAAGCTGGTGACCATCAGGTAGACATGCGACGGGTCGGTGGCATTACCCATTTTCTGCACCTTGCGGCGCAGGTACGGGTACACGCCGTAGAGGAAGATCATGCCGCGGATGAAATGGGTGGCGCCCATGGAGTAGCGCCAGATGCCGACTGCGCCGACCAGGAAGATGAAGTGCTTCGACTGCGAGTCGAAGATATCAGCTGGCAGGGCCAGGGCGATCAGCATGAGCAGGCTCATGTAGAGCAGCCACCCGGCGCACTGCAACAGCACTGTCTGGAGCCTTTGCATGTTCAGCATCCGTCGAGAATTCGGGAAAGGGTGGGCAGCGAGGAGGCGGCTCTTGTCGAGTGCCCCATCGCTGCCCGGCCGGGCACTTACCAGCAGATGCCTTCGGTACGGGCGGTGGTGCTGGTCGGTTTGTTCATGAAGCCGACCAGGTCGATCACCTGCTTGCCGGCTGGCGCTTGCAGGGCCAGCGCACGGAACTGCTCGTCACGGTTGCCGAGGACGATGATGTCGGCGTTGTCGATCACCTGCTGCAAGTTGGCGTTGAGCAGCGACGACACGTGCGGGATCTTCGACTCGATGTAGTCCTTGTTGGCGCCGTGAACACGGGCGTACTGGACGTTCTCGTCGTAGATGTCCAGCTGGTAGCCCTTGCCGATCAAGCGCTCGGCCAGTTCCACCAGCGGGCTTTCGCGCAGGTCGTCGGTGCCGGCCTTGAAGCTCAGGCCCAGCAGGGCGACCTTGCGCTTGTCGTGGGCTTCGATCAGCTCGAAGGCGTTCTGCACCTGCGATTCGTTGCTGCGCATCAGCGAGTCGAGCAGCGGTGCACGGACATCGAGGCTGGCGGCGCGGTAGGTGAGGGCGCGTACGTCCTTGGGCAGGCAAGAGCCGCCGAAGGCAAAGCCAGGGCGCATGTAGTACTGGGACAGGTTGAGGACCTTGTCCTGGCAGACCACGTCCATCACTTCGCGGCCATCGACGCCCACTGCCTTGGCGATGTTGCCGATTTCGTTGGCGAAGGTGACCTTGGTGGCGTGCCATACGTTGCAGGTGCACTTGATCATCTCGGCCACTTCGATCGGCTTGCGGATGACCGGGGCGTCGAGCTCTTCGTACAGGGCCTGGAGGATGTCACCGCTGGCGCTGTCCAGTTCGCCGATGACTGTCATCGGTGGCTGGTCGTAGTCCTTGATGGCGGTGCTTTCACGCAGGAATTCCGGGTTGACCGCCACACCGAAGTCGACGCCGGCCTTCTTGCCCGAGCAATCTTCGAGGATCGGGATGACCACGTTCTTGACGGTGCCAGGCAGCACGGTGCTGCGCACCACGATGGTGTGACGGCGGGTGGTGTCACGCAGCACGTAGCCGATTTCGCGGCACACGGACTCGATGTACTCCAGGCCCAGGTCGCCGTTTTTCTTGCTGGGGGTGCCCACGCAGATCATCGACACATCGCTGGCACGGATGGCTTCGGCGAAGTCGGTAGTGCCGCGCAGACGGCCATTGGCGATGCCCTGTTGCAGCAGTGCTTCCAGGCCAGGTTCGACGATGGGCGACTTGCCCTGGTTGATCAGGTCGATCTTGGTGCTGGACACGTCCACACCGATCACTTCATGGCCACGCGCCGTCAGGCAGCCTGCACAGACTGCACCCACATAACCCAAACCAAAGATGCTGATACGCATCGCTATCACCTCATGTGTTTATCACGCCGACGCCTCCGCAGAGAGCCGGGCTGGGTTGATTAACAACAGTTTTCGGGCGCACGGATCCATGGCGAATGCACACTTCGCCGAGCGCAGGCAAAATAAATCCGGAGCGCAAAAAGTTATGCACTCAAAGTTGGCAATCAATAGCCATATATTAAAAAACGTGCCCTGAAATGCAGCCGTCTTTATTGCAATGCGCTACTTGGCGCGTTGCTGTGCTTGTTTTTTCAAGTGAATAAATCCTTTGAAATCAACCACTAGGACGATTTGTAAGGGGCGCGTCTCTCCTGCATGGACAAGGTCTTCGGGGGTTTCCGTGATCCCTGTCGATTTTCTCATGGCGGGCAGTGGATACCCGCTGCTGTCATCTGTAAGTCATCTCTCACAGCCCGTAGGCAGGAAAATCGTTACGGCACTATGAGCGATTGGCTTTGGCAGAAGTTCCTGAGCCAGTTTCGCCCGAATGAAAGATTTCTAAATATTTATTCAGTTGCGGACAGTTTCAAATTGATAGCACGCGGGTGTTTCACCCCCGTGTATCAAGGACGTAACTGTTGCGAGATATTTTTATGCCAGCATCTGAAAAATTTTTTCAGAATTCGTCAAAAAAGGTATGAACGGTCTTATGGCGTTTGGCGATAAAGGTGGGTGCGCTGGATTTTTGGCGTCGGATTAATGGCGTTATGGCGGTTTGCAGCGTGCCCTGTTGCAGGGCAGAGAAGGGGTATGGGCTGCTGGCCTCTTCGCGGGTGAACCCGCTCCTACAGGTAGCGCATTACCTGTAAGAGCGGGTTTGGCCGTGAAGGGGCAGGGTCACTCCGAGGGGTGATCGCGCAGGAACACCAAATGGTCCGGCTTGGACTGCTCGGCACTGTAGTAGTACCCCTGAGCATCAAACTGCTTGAGCTGTTCCGGGGTGCTGATGCGCTGCTGGATGACGAAGCGGCTCATCATGCCGCGGGCTTTCTTGGCGTAGAAGCTGATGATCTTGTACTGGCCGTTTTTCTGGTCCTTGAAGTCGACGTTGATCACCCGGGCCTTCAGTGCACTGCGTTTCACTGCACTGAAATACTCGTTACTGGCCAGGTTCAACAGCACGTCATCGCCTTGGTCGGCCAGGGCCTGGTTCAGCCATTCGCTGATGCGCGTGCCCCAGAAGGCGTACAGGTCCTTGCCGCGGGCGTTGGCCAGCTTGGTGCCCATCTCCAGGCGGTAGGGCTGCATCAGGTCGAGCGGGCGCAGCAGGCCATATAGGCCCGAGAGCATGCGCAGGTGGCCCTGAGCGTAGCTGAAGTCGTCTTCACTCAGGCTCTGGGCATCGAGGCCGGTGTACACGTCACCCTTGAACGCCAGCAGCGCCTGCTTGGCATTGGCCGGGGTGAAGTCTGGGGTCCAGCTGCCAAAGCGCGCAGCATTCAGGCCGGCGAGCTTGTCGGACAGGTGCATCAGCTCGCTGATCTGCGCCGGCGACAGTTCGCGCAGCTGCTGGATCAGGGCCTGGGATTCATCCAGGTACTGGGGCAGGGTGAAACGCTCGGTCACTGGCGGGGTGTCGTAGTCGAGGGTCTTGGCGGGGGAAATCACCGTCAGCATCGGGTCGGCTCCTGGCATCGTTGGCCGAGGATTCTACGGGGTGGGCGGTACAAGTCCAAACTATGGCGACGATAGTCACAGCCCATGGTCGGTGCAGGCGCTATAGTTCGCGTTTTGCCGTTGCGGAGCCTTCCACTGTGCGCATTGCTTCTGCCTTGCTGGCCGGCCTGCTGAGCCTGGCCGTGCAAGCCGCCCCTTCACCTCAGGTCAGCCTGGACCGCAGCCTGTGGCCCGAACAGCTGGACAGCCCGGCGCTGTTCGACGTGGCCTCTCGGGCAGAAATCCTTTCGTTCGCCCAAGTGCTGCACGAAAGCGAGTTGCTGGATGACGCAAGCCTGGCGGCCCGGCTGGGGTTGCGGCAGATCAACCTGCAGAAGGTGCGCCAGATTCGGGCGCGCATGTGGCAGCGGTTGTGGGAGGGGTATCAACAGGCGCAGCGCAGTTGTGAGCAGGACGCATCATTCTGCTACCCGGTTACGTCCATGGCGGAGTTGCGCACACAAGCGGCGACGTTCGCTGCCGATGTCGGTGCGTTCTATACCGGATGGATCGAGCCGAGCCACCAGTTCCATGTCCGCTATCTGGACGAGCAACTGCGCAAGGCGGCGTTGCTGCCGCAGACCAGCAGCGAAATCGAGCGGTTGTCTTCGCGTGAGCGCAAGGGTGACGAACTGAACGACCGCATGTTCCTGCTGACCTTTGTCGGCGGGCCCGGGCCCGAGGGGGGCAGTACGGATCTACTCACCGATTACCTGCGCCGGCAAAAGCTCGAAGGCACGTTCTTCACGCTTGGTAACCGCTTGCAGCAACGCCGTGATGGCGCGGCGGCAAACGCCTTGCGCCAGCTCTATGACGGGCAGTGCGTGGGTATCCAGGGGTGGGAATACCGCTCCCATGCGCAGTGGACCGACTGGCAGGATTCGCTGCGGCGCAGCCAGGCGCGGGTGCAGGCTGATCTGCCCGAGCAGTATGTGCCGCTGTTCCGCCCACCTTATGGCCAGCGCCGGGCTGACGGCGAGGCGTTCATGGTCCGCCAGCAGTTGCGGGTATCGTTGTGGGACATCGATGCCCAGGATGACGGTGCATTGAGCGCAGAGGCATCCGCACAGCGCGTATTGACCCTGATGCTGTTGTGGCGCAAGGGCGTGATCCAGTTTCATGACAGCCTTCCCAAGGCGCAGCCGGCGGTGGATTGGCTGCTGCGCAATACCGCGCAAAGCGGCATCGGCTGGGAGGATTGCCGGGAATATGGATACCGCGAATAGAGGGTATGACTTCTGAGCGTAGTCCCCTCTGACGCTGGCGCCAAGGCCTCTTCGTCAATCGGAAAAATAAACTTCAAAAATGCGTAAAAGTGCTTTTTTCGGTCATGGTTTTTGCGGTATGAAGAAACCAGACAGCCGATTCCTGCAGCACAGGTGGCGTCATCCAGGCCCACCTAGCCAGGTTCGCTTCCCGCCCGTAACAACGCGGATACGGGGACAGCGGCAGTCACTCTGCGGCGTAACAGACCACGCCGTGTGGCTTCGACATAAGGTGACCGAGTATGGATGACCAAGGACGCAACCCTTCCTCCAGCAAGCCAATCCTGTATGTGCTCGATACCAACGTCCTGATTCACGACCCTAACGCGTTACTGAACTTCGAGGAGCACCATGTCGCCATCCCGATGACGGTGCTGGAGGAACTCGACAAGCTCAAGACCGGCAAACAGAGTATCGCCGCCGAATGCCGCCAGGCCATCCGCCTGATAGACCAGACCCTCGGTGACGCTTCGCCCAGCGATGTCGAGCAGGGCGTACCGATCCAGCGCAACAAGAGCGGCCCCAAGGGGTTCCTGTCCATCCTGATGACCCCGCGCAACGAGCCGAACAAGCTGCTGCCGGAAAACCTCAACGACAACATCATCATCAACCAGTTGCTCGAAGTCCGGGCCCGGCGCACCGACCTGGATGTCGTGCTGGTCACCAAAGACATCAACATGCGCCTGAAGGCGCGCGCTTGCGGTATAGCGGCTGAGGACTACAGCACCGACCAACTGGTCGATGACGTGTCCTTGCTGTCCAAGGGCTACCATTCGGTCACCGGCTCGTTCTGGGACCGCGTGAGCAAGGTCGATACCCGCCAGGAGCGCGGCCGCACCTGGCATCGGGTGCAGATGATCGACAACCTGCCAGCCGTGCACGTCAACGAGTTCATCATCGATGAGCAGGGCTTCGTCGGGTGGATCAAGGGCATTCGTGACGACGAACTGCTGCTACTCGACCTGCACCAGGAGCCGTTGCTGCACCAGGAAGCCTGGGGCCTGAAACCACGCGACATTCACCAAAGCCTGGCGTTGTTCGCCCTGCTGGACCCGGATATCCATCTGGTGAACCTGACCGGCGCCGCCGGCTCCGGTAAAACCATCCTGGCGCTGGCTGCGGCCATCGAGCAAACCATGGTCAGCAAGCGCTACCGGCGCATCATCGCCACCCGCAGCGTGCAGGGGCTGGACCAGGAGATTGGCTTCCTGCCGGGTACCGAAGCAGAGAAGATGGAGCCGTGGCTGGGCGCAATCACCGACAACCTCGAAGCCTTGCACATGGATGACGAAAGCACCCATGGCAGCGTCGAATACATCCTTGAGCGCGTGCCGCTGCAGTTCAAGTCGCTGAACTACATCCGTGGCCGTAGCTTCCAGCAGAGCCTGATCCTGATTGACGAGTGCCAGAACCTGACGCCGCACCAGATGAAAACCATCATCACCCGTGCCGGCTCCGGGTCCAAGGTGGTCTGCCTGGGTAACCTGGCGCAGATCGACACCCCTTACCTGTCCGCGACCAGCTCGGGCCTGACCTACCTGACCGAGCGCTTCAAGGACTTCCCCCATGGCGTGCACATAACCCTGCAGGGCGTGCCTCGCTCGGTGCTGGCCGAGTACGCCGAGTCTCATTTGTAAACCTTGTAGCCGGGCAGATTACTGCCCGGCCTCTTCGTGGACGCGCCCGTTCACAGGATCTCCACTTGATTCGAGGCCGTGGAGCTCCTGTGGGAGCGGGCGTGCCTGCGAAGAGGCAAAACCTGCCGACACATCCCTCTGCTCAAACCTGACCCACAGGTTTACACTGCGAACTCCCTTCACAGGAGCAGAGCAGTGCTGACACATCTTGATTCCCAGGGGCGGGCCAACATGGTCGACGTCACTGAAAAGGCCGTGACCGAGCGCGAGGCGACCGCCGAGGCGCGGGTGCGCATGTTGCCGCAGACCTTGCAGATGATCGTCGACGGTGAACACCCCAAGGGTGACGTGTTCGCCGTGGCGCGCATTGCCGGGATACAGGCGGCGAAAAAAACCAGCGACCTGATTCCGCTGTGCCACCCGCTGATGCTCACCAGCGTCAAGGTCGAGCTCAGCGCCGAGGGGCAGGATGCCGTGCGCATCGTCGCCCGCTGCAAGCTGGCCGGGCAGACCGGTGTGGAGATGGAGGCGCTGACCGCCGCCAGCGTGGCCGCGCTGACGATCTATGACATGTGCAAGGCTGTGGATAAAGGTATGGTCATCGAGCAGGTGCGCCTGCTGGAAAAACTCGGTGGCAAGAGTGGCCATTACAAGGTGGAGGCGTGATGAAGGTCAAGGTGATGTACTTCGCCCGTTACCGCGAACTGTTGGGCGTGGATGCCGAGCGGGTGGAGGGCGCGTTCAAGGTGCTCGATGATGTGCGCCAGGCCTTGGTAGCCAAGGGCGGGCAGTACGAAGTGCTGGCCGAGCAGAACCTGATGTGCGCGCGCAACGAAGAGCTGTGCAAGCTCGATGAACCGCTGGAAGAGGGCGATGAAGTGGCGTTCTTCCCGCCGGTGACCGGAGGCTGAACATGGCTGTGCGAGTGCAGGAAGGCGCGTTCGACCCCGGGGCTGAGACCAATGCCATGCATGCAGCCAATGTGGGCGTGGGCGCGGTGGTCGGTTTTGTCGGCTATGTGCGGGATTTCAACGATGGCCGCGAAGTGGCGGGGATGTTCCTCGAACACTATCCGGGCATGACCGAAAAGGCCCTGGCCAAGATCGTGGTCGAGGCCGAGCAGCGTTGGCCGCTATTGAAGGTGGAGGTGCTGCACCGCATCGGTGCGCTGGAGCCGGGCGAACCGATTGTGTTCGTGGGGGTGGCCAGTGCCCATCGGCAGGCGGCGTTCGATGCCTGCAACTTCATCATGGACTACCTGAAGACCCGGGCGCCGTTCTGGAAGAAGGAGAATACCCAGGAAGGGCCAAGGTGGGTGGAGGGGCGGCAGAGTGATCAGGATGCGGCGGGGCGCTGGTAATCAAGGCGCCACCGCTCCTACAGGGGGATGGACCTTGTGTTGCGAAAGGGCCGCGTAGCGGCCCAATCGCGACACAAGGCCGCTCCCACAGATTGATCGCATGTAGCCCGCTGAAGGTCAGTGATGCTTGCGCGGCACCGGCTTGAGCAGTTCATCCGGCGGCATCTCGCACTTGATCTTGCGCCCCAGCAGCGCTTCGATCGCCGGCAGCTGATACGAGTCATCCTCACCGGCAAAGCTGATCGATACACCACTGGTGCCGGCACGGCCGGTACGGCCAATGCGGTGCACGTAGTCGTCAGGGTCTTCCGGCAGGGTGAAGTTGATCACGTGGCTGATGCCATCGATATGGATCCCGCGCCCGGCCACGTCGGTGGCCACCAGCACGGTGATGCGCCCTTCGCGGAAGCTCTCCAGGGTTCGGATGCGTTTGTGCTGCGGCACGTCGCCCGACAGCTGGGCCGCATTGATACCGTCGCGTACCAGCTTTTCCTCGATGCGCCGCACTTCGTCCTTGCGGTTGGCGAACACCATCACCCGTTCCCACTTGTTCTGGGTCACCAGGTTGTACAGCAGCTTGTACTTGTCGCTGCCGGCCACCGCATACACGTGCTGCTCGACCGTTTCGCTGGCCACGTTCTCCGGCTCGATCTCGACGATGGCCGGGTTGGTGGTCCACTGCTTGGCCAGGTTCATCACATCGTCGGTGAAGGTGGCGGAGAACAGCAGGGTCTGGCGCTCGCTTTTCGGCGGTGTCTGACGAATGATTTGGCGGACCTGGGGGATGAAGCCCATGTCGAGCATACGGTCGGCTTCGTCAAGCACCATCACCTCGACCATGTCCAGGTGCACTTCACCACGCTGGTTGAAGTCCAGCAGGCGGCCCGGCGTAGCCACCAGAATATCGCAGTGGCGCGCTTCCAGGGCTTTGAGCTGCTTGTCGAAGTCCATGCCACCGACGAAGCTCATCACGTTCAGGCCGGTGTACTTGGTCAGGGCAGCGGCGTCCTTGGCGATCTGCACCACCAGCTCGCGGGTGGGGGCGATGATCAGCGCCCGCGGCTCGCCCATGTAGCGCTCTTTAGGCGGTGGCGTCTGCTGCAACTGGGAAATGATCGAGATCAGGAAGGCGGCCGTCTTGCCGGTACCCGTCTGGGCTCGGCCGATGGCGTCCTGGCCACGCAGGGTGTAACCCAGGACCTGCGCCTGGATCGGCGTGCAGTACGGGAAGCCCAGGTCGTGGATGGCGTGCATCAGCTCGTTGGACAGCTTGAAGTCGTGGAAGCGGGTTTTGCCTTCCTGCGGCTCGACCACGAAGTCTTCGGGCTTCCACAGGCTGGCCTGTGGCTTGGGCTTGCGTTCGCGGCGCGGTTTGTCCTTGGCCGGTTGTTCGGCAGGTGGCGTCGCGGCGGCAGGTGGCTCGGCCTTGGGGGCGGGGTTGGCATGTGGTGCGGCCGGTATTGCCGCGGGCCGGGCTTCCGGCGTCACGCTGGCAGCAGGAGCGGCGGCTTGTGGCGCGGCCTCTCCCTTGCCGAATATTTTTCTGAGTGCTTTGAGCACGGTCGTCTCATCAACTGATTAAGGAATGTACGCCGGGCAGTGTAATGCAAGATCCGGGCGCGGCGTAGCGGAATACGCCCACAACTACAAGCGAGGCTGCCTATTGCAGCTGCTTGCTCAGCCAGTCGTGGATATCGTTCAGTTCTTCGACCACCACTTCGTGTTCCATCGGGTATTCGTACCAGCGGGCAGCGACGCCCCAGGTGTTCAGGTACTCGAAGGCGGTACGGCCCATGGACGGGATGACCACCGAGTCATGCACGCCATGCAGGCACAGGGCCGGGGTGCGTTGCTGGCAGGCACTCAACTGGTGCTGGTCATTGAAGGTGGGGGCATAGGTGGACAGGGCGATCACCCCGCCCAGTGCTTCCTGCCACTTTATATAGGCAGTGTGCAGCACCACCGCGCCGCCCTGGGAGAAGCCGGCCAGGAAGATCCGCGTCAGGTCGATGCCTTTGGCCTGTTCGGCCTTGATCAGGGCAACCACCTGCTCGGCAGATTCTTCCAGCTGCGCTTCGTCGATGGCACGGGCCGGGGTCATGGCCTTGATGTCATACCAGCTGGGCATGGCATAGCCGCCGTTGATGGTCACGGGGCGGGTCGGTGCCTGGGGCATGATGAAGCGTGTGCTGAGCAAGCGCTCCTGCATGAATTCGGCCACAGGTAGGAAGTCGTAACGGTCGGCCCCCAGACCGTGCAACCAGATCACACAGGCGTCAGCGGTTTTCTGTGGTTCGAGAATCAGCGGGTTGGTCATGACTGCTCCGAAAGTGTGCGGGTCTTGTTATGGCGTGCGTGAAAAGAAAGCACCGGAAATGATTGTCGGAAAAAGAATGTCGCAACGATACAACTTTTCCTACTTGACGAGCGCTTAAACGCTACAGCCAGAAAATTTGGTACGCGGTTTGCAACTACACCTGTGATGCAAAGGGCAGGCCGTGACGGTAACACCCTCTGCACGCGAAGGCTGTCACAGAACAGTCCATTGCGCCAATTGACCCAATAACAAGCCAATACGGGTCGGATACGCCTCAAAAGGGTGCGGTGCAATTCCGGCTCGATACAACAAGAGCGATTTGGAGGTTGTGAATGAAGATGTTGAAAACCACCCTGGCAGTCCTGACCGCTGCCGCCGCGCTGGGCGCCGTGAGCACTGCCCAGGCCGGCGCCACCCTCGATGCGGTAAAGAAGAAGGGCTTCGTCCAGTGTGGCGTGAGCGACGGTCTTCCAGGCTTCTCGGTACCGGATGCGCAGGGCAAGATCGTCGGCATCGATGCCGATGTCTGCCGTGCCGTGGCCGCCGCCGTGTTCGGCGATGCCACCAAGGTCAAGTTCAGCCAGCTCAACGCCAAGGAACGCTTCACTGCCCTGCAGTCGGGTGAGGTCGACGTGCTGTCGCGTAACACCACCTGGACCAGCTCGCGCGATGCCGGCATGGGCCTGGTGTTCGCGGGTGTCACCTACTATGACGGCGTCGGCTTCCTGGTCAACAAGAAGCTCGGCGTTTCCAGCGCCAAGGAGCTCGATGGCGCGACCATCTGCATCCAGGCCGGTACCACCACCGAGCTGAACGTGTCGGACTTCTTCCGCGCCAATGGCCTGAAGTACACCCCGATTACCTTCGACACCTCTGACGAGAGCGCCAAATCGCTGGAGTCTGGCCGTTGCGACGTGCTGACTTCGGACAAATCGCAGCTGTTCGCCCAGCGCTCCAAACTGGCTGCGCCGACCGACTACGTGGTGTTGCCGGAAACCATCTCCAAGGAGCCGCTGGGCCCGGTAGTGCGTAAAGGCGACGAGGAGTGGTTCAGCATCGTCAAGTGGACCCTGTTCGCCATGCTCAATGCCGAAGAAGCGGGCATCACTTCCAAGAACGTCGAGGCCGAGGCCAAGGCCACCAAGAACCCGGATGTCGCCCGACTGCTGGGTGCGGATGGCGAGTATGGCAAGGACCTCAAGCTGCCCAAAGACTGGGTAGTGCAGATCGTCAAGCAAGTGGGTAACTATGGCGAAGTGTTCGAGAAGAACCTGGGCCAGAGCACTGACTTGAAGATCGACCGTGGCATGAACGCCCTGTGGAACAACGGCGGCATCCAGTACGCGCCTCCAGTGCGCTGATGGCTGCACCCTGCGGCGGCATCCCGCCGCCGCAGGCTGTTCGAATCCCTACTGTCCGGGGCACTTCATGCAAAATCAAATCGGCGCACCCAAGGGCTTGTCCCTTAACGATCCGCGTGTGCGCGCGTGGCTGTTCCAGATCCTCACGATCGTCTTCGTGGTCGGCCTGGGCTGGTACCTGTTCCACAACACGCAAACCAACCTGCAACACCGGGGCATCACCTCGGGCTTCGACTTCCTCGACCGCAGTGCCGGCTTCGGTATCGCCCAGCACCTGATCCCCTATGTGGAATCCGACAGTTATGCGCGGGTGTTCGTCATCGGCCTGCTCAATACGCTGTTGGTGACCTTCATCGGCGTCATTCTGGCGACGATACTGGGCTTCATCATCGGTGTGGCTCGCCTGTCACCGAACTGGATGATCAACAAACTGGCGACCGTCTATGTGGAAACCTTCCGCAACATTCCGCCGTTGTTGCAGATCCTGTTCTGGTATTTCGCCGTGTTCCTGACCCTGCCGGGACCGCGGGGCAGCATCAACATCGAGGACATGTTCTTCATCAGCAACCGTGGCTTGAACATGCCTGGCGCGTCCATGGCCGATGGCTTCTGGCCATTTGTGGTGGCATTGGCGCTGGCCATTGCCGCTATTGCCCTGATGGTGCGCTACGCCAACAAGCGTTTCAACGAGACGGGCGAGCCGTTCCACAAGTTCTGGGCGGGGCTGCTGCTGTTCATCGCCATTCCGAGCCTGAGCGTGCTCTTGTTCGGCAGCCCGGTAACTTGGGACATGCCGCAGCTCAAGGGCTTCAACTTCGTCGGGGGCTGGGTGCTGATCCCCGAGCTGCTGGCGCTGACCCTGGCGCTGACTATCTATACGGCAGCCTTCATCGCCGAAATCGTGCGTTCCGGCATCCGTTCGGTCAGTCATGGCCAGACCGAAGCGGCTCGCTCGTTGGGCCTGCGCGAGGGCCCGACCCTGCGCAAGGTGATCATCCCCCAGGCACTGCGGGTGATCATTCCGCCGCTGACCAGCCAGTACCTGAACCTGGCGAAGAACTCTTCGCTGGCGGCCGGTATCGGCTACCCGGAGATGGTCTCGCTGTTCGCCGGTACCGTGCTCAACCAGACCGGCCAGGCCATCGAGGTGATCGCCATCACCATGAGTGTCTATCTCGCCATCAGCATCAGCATTTCGCTGCTGATGAACTGGTACAACAAGCGCATTGCGCTGATCGAGCGGTGAGGATACGCCCGTGAATGCCCATGTTTTCAAACCCGATATGCCGCCACCGGTGAAAACCGTCGGCGTGCTCGCATGGATGCGTGCCAATCTGTTCTCCAGCTGGCTCAACACGCTGTTGACCCTGTTCGCCATCTACCTGGTGTGGCTGATCGTGCCGCCGTTACTGCAGTGGGCGTTGATCGATGCCAACTGGGTCGGCACCACGCGCGCCGATTGCACCAAGGAAGGCGCCTGCTGGGTGTTCGTGCAGCAGCGCTTTGGCCAGTTCATGTACGGTTATTACCCGACTGAACTGCGCTGGCGTGTGGACCTGACCGTGTGGCTTGCCGTGCTCGGCGCCGCGCCGCTGTTCATCAAGCGTTTCCCGCGCAAAGCCTTCTACGGGCTGGGCTTCCTGGTGCTGTACCCGGTGCTGGCCTACACCCTGCTGCACGGGGGGTATCTGGGCCTGGAAAGCGTACCGACCAGCCAGTGGGGCGGGCTGATGCTGACCCTGGTGATCGCCACCGTGGGCATCGTCGGCGCCTTGCCGCTGGGCATCCTGCTGGCACTGGGCCGGCGTTCGAGGATGCCGGCCGTGAAAGTGGTGTGCGTAACCTTCATCGAGTTCTGGCGGGGCGTACCGCTGATCACCGTACTGTTCATGTCGTCGGTGATGCTGCCGTTGTTCCTGCCAGAAGGCATGAGCTTCGACAAGCTGCTGCGGGCGATGATCGGTGTGATCCTGTTCCAGTCGGCGTATATCGCCGAGGTGGTGCGCGGCGGCCTGCAGGCCATCCCCAAGGGCCAGTACGAAGCCGCCGCGGCCATGGGCCTTGGCTACTGGCGCTCGATGGGGCTGGTGATCTTGCCGCAGGCGCTGAAGCTTGTGATCCCCGGCATCGTCAACACCTTCATTGCCCTGTTCAAGGACACCAGCCTGGTGATCATCATCGGCCTGTTCGACCTGCTCAACAGCGTCAAGCAAGCAGCCGCAGACCCCGCCTGGTTGGGCATGGCCACCGAGGGCTACGTGTTCGCCGCCCTGGTGTTCTGGATTTTCTGTTTCGGTATGTCCCGCTACTCCATGCATCTGGAGCGCAAGCTGGACACTGGCCACAAGCGTTAGGAGTTTCGAAATGAGTGAAGCGATCAAGCAGCCTGCTGGCCCCGAAGGCATCATCCAGATGCAGGGTGTGAACAAGTGGTACGGCCAGTTCCATGTGCTCAAGGACATCAACCTGAACGTGCGCCAGGGCGAACGCATCGTGCTGTGCGGGCCGTCCGGCTCGGGCAAGTCCACCACCATCCGCTGCCTTAACCGCCTGGAAGAGCACCAGCAAGGGCGCATCGTGGTCGATGGCGTGGAACTGACCAACGACCTCAAGCAGATCGAGGCCATCCGCCGCGAGGTGGGCATGGTCTTCCAGCACTTCAACTTGTTCCCGCACCTGAGCATCCTGGAGAACTGCACCCTGGCGCCGATGTGGGTGCGTAAGATGCCACGGCGCAAGGCCGAGGAAATTGCCATGCACTACCTGGAGCGTGTGCGGATTCCGGAGCAGGCACACAAGTACCCTGGCCAGTTGTCTGGCGGCCAGCAGCAGCGTGTGGCCATTGCCCGCGCGTTGTGCATGAAGCCCAAGATCATGCTGTTCGACGAGCCGACCTCGGCACTGGACCCGGAAATGGTCAAGGAAGTGCTCGATACCATGGTGGGCCTGGCCGAGGATGGCATGACCATGCTCTGCGTGACCCACGAAATGGGCTTTGCCCGTACCGTGGCGAACCGGGTTATCTTCATGGACAAGGGCGAGATTGTGGAGCAGGCCGCGCCGGATGACTTCTTCGACCGGCCGCGCAGTGATCGGACCAAGTTGTTCCTCAGCCAGATCCTGCATTGATGCTGTTTGGGCTGCGCGGCAGCCCTTCGCGGGCACGCCCGCTCCCACAGGTTTAGCGCTGGCTTTGGAGCCTGCGTAATTCCTGTGGGAGATTCTATGGTTTTCAGCAAGCCAATTTTCGGCTTTTGGTGACGTATTCGCCCTGATCTCGCATCAGGGCGAATGCGACGCGAGCGAGCTTGCGAGCCAAGATCACTAATGCCTGAGTCGTTGCTTTACCGTTGCTCCGATACTGCTCATACACGTCTTTCCAGGTAGCTGACCTACTGGCCGACATCGCTGCGTTATGCAACAAACGACGGATCTCCGAACAGCCTCGCTTTGTAAGGCGGCGGCGTCCATTCTTTTGCCCGGAGTCATTCACTCGCAGATCCATCCCCAAGAAGGCGATGTAAGCGTCACTGCTTTTGAATTCGCCTCTGATAAATGCCATTACCAGTGCTGACGCTGTGAGAAAACCAATACCTTCCACGGCTTGGCAGCGAATAACCTGTTCAAGCAGCCCTGCCTCTCGCAATACTTCTTTGATCTTCTTTTGTATCAGCAAGTCCAGCCGTTCTATCGACTTGACGAAGGTTTCGAAGGCCGCTTTCAACAGGCCCTCGTTAGCCCAGCTCTGCGTCATTGCAGTACGTGCCGATACCAGCGCAGCCCTGCGCCGCAGAAGGCTCTGCAGCTTGCCGTAGACGGCGGGAGGCGGGGTCCAAGGGCGAAGATCCTCACCCTCGTTTTTCAGAAAACGGGACAGTAACCGCGCATCGGACGGGTCAGTTTTGACTCGGCCGCCAACACTCTTGCGATAGTTACTCAGTTGAAATCCATCAATGACATAAACATCGAAGCCCATGCCATGGGCTAGCTCGACCAGATCCAAGTGATAGATGTTGGTCGCTTCAACGGCGATAGCCGTGTTCAGTGGCTGCTGCCTGAGCCACTTATTGATTTCAGATTTAGAGTTTTTCAGCTTGATGATCTCATCACGCTCCTCGTGATGGATCACCAATTCAGCTTTTGCAACGTCCGCTCCGATGATCGACTTCACTACCTGCATTGCCATCGGCGGCTCTCCACGTTATGGTTTTTCGGCTTGAGGGGCTTTCACCAAGAGGCGCTGGCTTGCTTCTATCGTCGCTTGCAAACGATGCATTCTTTATCGGCGCTTTGGTGGAAGGGGTGGGGCGATGTCTCCCACGGTCTGTACTGCTCGTAACAGTCAGAATCGGGCATTTAGTCCCACCACCCCTTCAAGTCTAACCATACAAGCGGGCGTGCCCGCGAAGGGCCGCAACGCGGCCCTGGGTTTATTTCTCTTCCTGGCTGGCAGCCGGCGCCGGTGGCGGCCGCAGCCCCACCTCGGCGATCAGCTTCAACTGCTGCCCGTTGCGCATCACCTCGATGGTGATCTTCTCGTTGGGCTTGATCCGCGCTACCTGGTTCATCGACTTGCGCCCGTCGCCGGCCGGCTCGCCATTGATGCTCAGGATCACGTCACCCAGGTGCAACCCGGCCTTGGCCGCGGGCCCTTCGCGGAAGATACCCGCCACCACGATGCCTGGGCGGTCCTTCATGCCGAACGATTCTGCCAGCTCCTGGCTCAGTGGCTGTACTTCGATACCCAGCCAGCCACGGATCACCTGGCCGTGTTCGACGATCGACTTCATCACCTCCAGTGCCAGTTTTACCGGGATGGCGAAGCCGATGCCCTGCGAGCCACCGGACTTGGAAAAGATCGCGGTATTGATGCCGATCAGGTTGCCATTGGCATCCACCAGCGCGCCACCGGAGTTGCCCGGGTTGATCGCCGCGTCGGTCTGGATGAAGTCTTCGTAGTTGTTCAGCCCCAGCTGGTTGCGGCCAGTGGCGCTGATGATGCCCATGGTCACAGTCTGGCCGACGCCGAACGGGTTGCCGATGGCCAGCGACACGTCGCCGATGTGAATAGTGTCGGAACGGCCGATGGTGATCGCCGGGAGGTTCTTCAAGTCGATCTTCAGCACCGCCAGGTCGGTTTCCGGGTCGCTGCCGATCACGCGGGCCAGGGTTTCGCGGCCATCCTTCAGGGCTACGACGATCTGGTCGGCGCCGCTGGTGACATGGTTGTTGGTCAGCAGGTAGCCCTCTGGGCTCATGATTACCGCCGAACCCAGGCTTGATTCCCAGCGGCGCTGTTTGGGCAGGTTATCGCCGAAGAAGCGGCGGAACTGCGGGTCTTCGAACAGCGGGTGGGCGCTTTTGTTCACCACCTTGGTGGTGTACAGGTTGGCCACCGCCGGGGCGGCCAGGGTCACGGCGTCGGCGTACGACACCGGGCCTTGCATGATCCGGGTAGTCTGTGGCGCTTGCTGCAGGTTGACGTCCTGGCTGGGCAGCCCGACCCATTGCGGAAAACGCTGGATGATCAGCATGGCGATCAGTATGCCGGTAAGCAGGGGCCAGCCGAAGTAACGCAAAGCCTTGAACATGAACGAATCCTGGAAAGAGCAGGGGCCAGCGGCCTGGCAGTGGGGCATGAGCGCGCGCGATCATACACCGGTTCCCCCAGTGACAGCGACGGCCCATAATGGCCGGCATTATACGGGCGTTCGTCAGGCGTTGCGCCCGAGAAAAGCGCAGTTTTCGAGGAGATTTTCATGGCCGTCGCTCTAAACACCCTGGTCGAGGAAGCCGAGCGTTACCTGGGCAGCGCGAAGATCCAGGATTATTGCCCAAATGGCCTGCAGGTCGAAGGCCGGCCGCAGGTCAGCCGTATTGTCAGTGGTGTTACCGCCAGCCAGGCATTGCTGGATGCCGCGGTCGAGGCCGAGGCCGATCTGGTGCTGGTGCACCATGGTTATTTCTGGAAGGGCGAGAACCCGTGCATCACCGGCATTCGCCAGCGTCGCCTGAAGACCTTGCTGAATAACGATATCAGCCTGTTGGCGTTCCACCTGCCCTTGGACGTGCACCCGGAAGTGGGCAACAACGTGCAGCTGGCGCGGCAACTGGAGATCACTGTCGAAGGGCCACTTGACCCGGAAAACCCCAAGGTGGTCGGCCTGGTCGGTTCGTTGGCCGAGTCGATGACCGCGCGCGATTTTGCCCGGCGGGTGCAAGAGGTGCTGGGGCGTGAGCCGTTGCTGGTCGAAGGCGATCAGATGATCCGCCGGGTGGGCTGGTGCACCGGCGGCGGGCAGGGCTATATCGACACGGCGATTGCCGCCGGGGTCGACCTGTACCTGACCGGCGAGGCGTCCGAGCAGACCTACCACAGTGCGCGCGAGAATGGCGTCAGCTTCATTGCTGCCGGGCACCATGCCACTGAGCGCTACGGGGTGCAGGCACTGGGCGATTACCTGGCACGACGGTTTGCCGTGGAGCACCTGTTCATCGATTGCCCGAATCCCATCTGAAGGCGGTGTCGCCCCCTTCGCGGGTGAACCCGCTCCTACACGCGGGCCTCGTAGGAGCGGGTTCACCCGCGAAGAGGCCGGCCCTGCCAGCCCAAACCCCCAGTCATATCGTTAGACTTTTTCGATCTAGCCAGCCTCCTAAATAGAAGCAGCTGCTGTGATAAAGTGGCTCGCTCGAACACGGCCCGCAGGCCGTCCATAAGATCGTTTTTCGTGAGTAGCCATGGTCGACAAACTGACGCACTTGAAACAGCTGGAGGCGGAGAGCATCCACATCATCCGCGAGGTGGCCGCCGAGTTCGACAACCCGGTGATGCTGTACTCGATCGGCAAGGACTCCGCCGTGATGCTGCACCTGGCGCGCAAGGCCTTCTTCCCGGGCAAGCTGCCGTTCCCGGTGATGCACGTCGACACCCAGTGGAAATTCCAGGAGATGTACAGCTTCCGCGACAAGATGGTCGAGGAAATGGGCCTGGAGCTGATCACCCACGTCAACCCCGAGGGTGTGGCGCAAGGCATCAACCCGTTCACCCATGGCAGTTCCAAGCACACCGACATCATGAAGACCCAGGGCCTGAAGCAGGCGCTGGACAAGCATGGTTTCGACGCTGCCTTCGGCGGTGCGCGCCGCGACGAAGAGAAGTCGCGGGCCAAGGAACGTGTGTATTCGTTCCGTGACAGCAAGCACCGCTGGGACCCGAAGAACCAGCGCCCCGAGCTGTGGAACGTGTACAACGGCAAGGTCAACAAGGGCGAGTCGATCCGCGTCTTCCCGCTGTCGAACTGGACCGAACTGGACATCTGGCAGTACATCTACCTTGAAGGCATCCCGATCGTGCCGCTGTACTTCGCCGCCGAGCGTGAAGTCATCGAGAAGAACGGCACCCTGATCATGATCGACGACGAGCGCATCCTCGAGCACCTCTCCGAGGAAGAAAAAGCCCGCATCGTCAAGAAGAAGGTGCGTTTCCGTACCCTCGGCTGCTACCCGCTGACGGGCGCTGTCGAGTCGGAAGCCGAGACGCTCACCGACATCATTCAGGAAATGCTCCTGACGCGCACTTCCGAGCGCCAGGGCCGGGTCATCGACCACGATGGCGCCGGTTCCATGGAAGACAAAAAACGTCAGGGCTACTTCTAATTTTCAGGGTTACTCCATGTCGCACCAATCCGATTTGATCAGCGAAGATATCCTCGCTTATCTGGCTCAGCACGAGCGTAAAGAACTGCTGCGTTTCCTCACCTGCGGCAACGTGGATGACGGCAAGAGCACCCTGATCGGGCGCCTGCTGCACGACTCGAAGATGATCTACGAGGACCACCTCGAGGCCATCACCCGCGATTCGAAGAAAGTCGGCACCACCGGCGAAGAAGTCGACCTGGCGCTGCTGGTAGATGGCCTGCAGGCCGAGCGCGAGCAGGGCATCACCATCGATGTCGCCTACCGCTACTTCTCCACCGCCAAGCGCAAGTTCATCATCGCCGACACCCCGGGCCATGAGCAGTACACCCGCAACATGGCCACCGGTGCGTCCACCTGCGACCTGGCGATCATCCTGGTCGATGCCCGCTACGGCGTGCAGACCCAGACCCGTCGCCACAGCTACATCGCGTCGTTGCTGGGCATCAAGCACATCGTGGTCGCGGTCAACAAGATGGACCTGAAGGGCTTCGATGAAGGCGTCTTCGAGTCGATCAAGGCCGACTACCTGAAGTTTGCCGAAGCCATCAACCTGACCCCGAGCAGCCTGCACTTCGTGCCGATGTCGGCGCTCAAGGGTGACAACGTGGTCAACCACAGCGAGCAATCGCCGTGGTACGCCGGCCCGACGCTGATGGAAATCCTCGAAACCGTCGAGGTTTCGGCCGACCGCAACTTCACCGACCTGCGTTTCCCGGTGCAGTACGTCAACCGTCCCAACCTGAACTTCCGCGGCTTCGCGGGCACCATCGCCAGTGGCGTGGTGCACAAAGGTGACGAGATTGTCGTGCTGCCGTCGGGCAAGAGCAGCCGGGTCAAGTCCATCGTCACCTACGAAGGTGAACTGGAAAACGCCGGCCCAGGCCAGGCCGTGACCCTGACCATGGAAGACGAGATCGACATCTCCCGTGGCGACCTGCTGGTACATGCCGACAACGTCCCGCCGGTCACCGACCAGTTCGACGCCATGCTGGTGTGGATGGCCGAGGAGCCGATGCTCCCGGGCAAGAAATACGACATCAAGCGTGCCACCAGCTACGTGCCAGGCTCGATTGCCAGCATCACCCACAAGGTCGATGTGAACACCCTGGAGCAGGGCGCTGCCAGCGCGCTGCAGCTGAACGAGATCGGCCGCGTCAAGGTAGCCCTGGACACCTCGATCGCCCTCGACGGTTACGACAGCAACCGCACCACCGGTGCGTTCATCGTCATCGACCGCCTGACCAACGGCACCGTTGGCGCCGGCATGATCATCGCCCCGCCAGTGTTGCCACACGGCAGCACCGGCCATCATGGCAAGCAGGCCCACGTGTCCACCGAAGAGCGCGCCCTGCGCTTCGGCCAGCAGCCAGCCACCGTGCTGTTCAGCGGCCTGTCGGGTGCTGGCAAGAGCACCTTGGCCTATGCCGTTGAGCGCAAGCTGTTCGACATGGGCCGTGCGGTGTACGTGCTCGATGGCCAGAACCTGCGTCACGACCTGAACAAGGGCCTGCCACAGGACCGCGCTGGCCGTACCGAGAACTGGCGCCGCGCCGCCCATGTGGCGCGCCAGTTCAACGAAGCCGGCATGCTCACCCTGGCTGCGTTCGTGGCCCCGGATGCTGAAGGCCGCGAACAGGCCAAGGCACTGATCGGCAAGGAACGCCTGGTGACCGTTTACGTCCAGGCCTCGCCGCTGGTTTGCCGCGAGCGTGACCCGCAAGGCCTGTACGCTGCCGGTGGCGACAACATCCCGGGTGAAAGCTTCCCGTTCGATGTGCCGCTGGATGCTGATCTTGTGATCGACACCCAGGCCACTAGCGTGGACGAGGGCGTGAAACAGGTGCTGGACGTGCTGCGTCAGCGTGGCGCGATTTAAGCGCTAGCCTGCAAGGAAAACCCCGCTTCGGCGGGGTTTTTTGTCTCGCGTTCAGGATCCTTCTCAATGCTCGGAAAGATCCGTCTCAGATATGTTTCTCCGACACCGGTATCACCCGTCTTTCCTTCACCGCTTTGTACGAAAAACTCGAATAGATCTCCTTCACCCCCGGCAACCGCTGCAGCACTTCTCGGGTAAATTCGCCAAACGACTCCAGGTCCCGTGCCAGGATCTCCAGCAGAAAGTCATAGCGGCCGGAGATGTTGTGGCAGGCGACGATCTCGGGTATTTCCATCAGCCGCTGTTCGAACGCCAGCGCCATGTCCTTGGTGTGCGAGTCCATCATGATGCTGACGAACGCGGTCACGCCAAACCCCAGCGACTTGGGCGAGAGGATGGCCTGGTAGCCGGTGATGTAGCCGTTTTCCTCCAGTAACTTGACCCGTCGCCAGCAGGGCGAGGTGGTCAGTGCCACCTGGTCGGCGAGTTCGGCAACGGTGAGACGGGCATTGTCCTGCAAGGCGGCGAGCAGGGCGCGGTCGGTGCGGTCGAGGCTTGAAGGCATTTTTTGCCCTCCTGGTCCGTTGATTATTGTTTTTGTTCCAGCAAGCACGTGTATGCGTAGGCTATTTTGGAAAAAATCGGGCAGCTCGGTGGCATAAGCTTATAGCAAACCACAAGAGGCTGTTGCCATGCGCGACTCCCACCACAACACCGGCTTTTCCACGCGGGCCATTCATCATGGCTATGACCCGCTTTCCCATGGTGGCGCCCTGGTGCCACCGGTGTACCAGACGGCTACCTATGCCTTCCCCACTGTCGAGTACGGTGCTGCCTGCTTCGCCGGGGAGGAACCTGGGCATTTCTACAGCCGCATTTCCAACCCCACGCTGGCCTTGCTGGAGCAGCGCATGGCTTCGCTGGAGGGCGGTGAAGCGGGGTTGGCGTTGGCCTCGGGGATGGGCGCGATTACCTCAACCCTCTGGACCCTGCTCAGGCCTGGCGATGAGCTGATTGTCGGGCGCACCCTGTATGGCTGTACCTTCGCTTTTCTGCACCACGGTATTGGTGAGTTCGGGGTGAAAGTTCGCCATGTCGATCTCAACGATGCCAAGGCCCTGAAAGCGGCGATCACCAGCAAAACACGGATGATCTACTTCGAAACACCGGCCAACCCCAACATGCAACTTGTGGATATCGCGGCGGTTGTGGAGGCGGTGCGGGGGCATGATGTGTATGTGGTGGTCGATAACACCTACTGTACGCCGTACCTGCAGCGGCCACTGGAGCTGGGGGCGGACCTGGTGGTGCACTCGGCAACCAAGTACCTCAGTGGGCATGGTGATATCACTGCCGGGTTGGTGGTGGGGTGCAAGGCGTTGGTAGACCGTATCCGCCTGGAAGGGCTGAAGGATATGACCGGGGCGGTGCTGTCACCGCATGACGCGGCGTTGCTGATGCGCGGTATCAAGACCCTGGCCCTGCGCATGGACCGGCATTGCGCCAATGCCCAGCAGGTGGCCGAGTTTCTCGCTCGGCAGCCGCAGGTGGAATTGATTCATTACCCGGGGCTACCGTCTTTTGCCCAGTACGCGTTGGCCCAGCGACAGATGCGTTTGCCTGGCGGGATGATTGCCTTTGAGCTCAAGGGTGGCATTGAAGCGGGGCGGCGCTTCATGAATGCGCTGCAGCTCTTTGCCCGGGCGGTGAGCCTGGGGGATGCCGAGTCGCTGGCGCAGCATCCGGCGAGCATGACGCATTCCAGCTATACGCAGCAGGAGCGGGCGCATCACGGGATATCGGAGGGGTTGGTGCGTCTGTCGGTGGGGCTGGAGGATGTGGAGGACCTGCTGGCAGATGTCGAACAGGCATTGCAGGCCTGCTGTTAGGTTGCCCGCACTGGCCTCTTCGCGGGCACGCCCGCTCCCACAGGTATTCCACAAGTTTCACATGCTGTGGTGAGCCTGTGGGAGCGGGCGTGCCCGCGAAGGGGCCAGTGAATCCAGCCCACAAAAAAGGCCTCTTGCGAGGCCTTTGTCACATTCAGATCAACGCTTGAGCCCGTAGCTCTCATCCAGCATGCCCGGCGAGTTAGGCGCTTTCGGCGCATAGTCGCGCGGCACTTCGGCGGTGTCTTTAGGTGGGGTCAGGCGGTCACGCGGGCCTTGCGGTGCATCGGAGTGCAGTGCAGCCAGCAGGCGTTGGCGGGTGACGTCATCGAGGGCCAGGCTGTTGGCGCCTTCAGCCAGGTGATCCTGTACGTCCTGATAGCTCTGGGTCAGTTTCTTGACCAGCATGGCGGTGCTGTTGAAGTGGGTGACCACTTCGTTCTGGTAGCTGTCGAAGCGCTTCTGGATGTCATCCAGTTGACGCTGGGTGTTGCTCGGGGCCGCATTGGGCAGCAGGCGGGCAACAATGAAACCGACTGCCACACCGATGACCAGGGCCAGGGTTGGCAACAACCAAACAAGGAGCGAGAGTTCCACGAGTCCTTCCTCTATAAACGGCTTTGCTTTACGTTAACGGCTCAGACCTGCGCTGTATACCGCGAGCGATCGCAAATCAGAACAGAATTTCACACCTAGACGAATCGACCCTTCCCGAGGTCACGGAGTAGTGCCTTGCTTGTCCGCGAAACCCCCTTGTTCATCGATGGCCCCAGCGGCCAGCTGGAAGCCTTGTACCTGGACGTGGCCAATGCC
Source organism: Pseudomonas sp. 10(2024) (assembly GCF_045164175.1). Classification (NCBI taxonomy): domain Bacteria; kingdom Pseudomonadati; phylum Pseudomonadota; class Gammaproteobacteria; order Pseudomonadales; family Pseudomonadaceae; genus Pseudomonas; species Pseudomonas sp. 10(2024). Next base: position 4,848,016 of record NZ_CP174006.1, on the reverse strand, counting down.
CGTGGCGCGGTGCTGATCTGCCACCCCAACCCGGTCCAGGGCGGCACCATGCTCAACAAGGTGGTCTCGACCCTGCAGCGCACCGCACGTGATGCCGGCTATGTGACCCTGCGTTTCAACTACCGTGGCGTCGGCCAGAGCGCCGGCAGCCACGACATGGGCGCTGGCGAAGTGGCCGATGCCGAGGCCGCTGCAGCATGGCTGCGTGCCAGGCACCCCGGGCTACCGTTGGTGCTGATGGGCTTTTCGTTCGGTGGTTTCGTTGCCACCAGCCTGGCCGGGCGCCTTGAAACGGCAGGCGTCGAGTTGCAGCACCTGTTCATGATCGCCCCGGCAGTCATGCGCCTGACCGCCGAATTCCCGCTGCCGCAGCGCTGCCCGCTCACCTTGGTGCAGCCGGACGCCGACGAAGTCGTCGCGCCGCAGCTGGTTTACGAATGGTCCGAAAGCCTGCCGCGTCCCCATGAGCTGCTGAAAGTGGCAGAATGCGGACACTTCTTCCATGGCAAGCTGACCGATCTGAAGGATCTGCTGCTGCCGCGCCTTTCGAACTGAGCCAAGCCTGAATAAGCGAACACCCATGACCACGCGCATTCTTACCGGTATCACCACCACCGGCACTCCGCACCTGGGCAACTACGCCGGCGCCATCCGCCCGGCGATCCGTGCCAGCCAGCAGCCCGGTGTCGACTCGTTCTACTTCCTGGCCGACTACCACGCCCTGATCAAGTGCGACGACCCGCTGCGCATCCAGCGCTCGCGCCTGGAAATCGCCGCCACCTGGCTGGCCGGTGGCCTGGACCCGGACAAGGTGACCTTCTATCGCCAGTCCGACATCCCGGAAATCCCCGAGCTGACTTGGCTGCTGACCTGCGTTGCCGCCAAAGGCCTGCTGAACCGCGCGCATGCCTACAAGGCCTCGGTGGACAAGAACGTCGAGAACGGTGAAGACCCGGACGCCGGCGTGACCATGGGCTTGTTCAGCTACCCGGTGCTGATGGCCGCCGATATCCTGATGTTCAACGCCAACAAGGTGCCGGTCGGTCGTGACCAGATCCAGCACGTGGAAATGGCCCGCGATATCGGCCAGCGCTTCAATCACCTGTTCGGCCAAGGCAAGGACTTCTTCGCCTTGCCGGAGGCTGTGATCGAGGAAAGCGTGGCGACCCTGCCGGGCCTGGACGGGCGCAAGATGTCCAAGAGCTATGACAACACCATCCCGTTGTTCACCAGCGCCAAGGACATGAAAGACGCCATCTCGCGCATCGTCACCGATTCGCGCGCGCCCGGTGAGGCGAAAGACCCGGACAACGCGCACCTGTTCACCCTGTACCAGGCCTTCTCCACGCCTGAACAATGCGCCGGTTTCCGCGAAGAGCTGCTGCAGGGCCTGGGCTGGGGCGATGCCAAGCAGCGCCTGTTCCAGCTGCTGGACGGCCAGCTGGCCGAGAAGCGCGAGTACTATCACCAGTTGATCGCCCGGCCGGCGGACCTGGAAGACATCCTGCTGGCTGGCGCCGCCAAGGCCCGCAAGATCGCCACGCCGTTCCTCGAGCAGCTGCGCGAGGCCGTTGGCCTGCGTTCATTCCGCAGCAGCGTGCAGGCCACCGCCGAAGTGAAGAAAAAAGCCACCAAGAGCGCGCGTTTTGTCAGCTTCCGTGATGAAGACGGCAGCTTCCGCTTCCGCCTGCTGGCCGCTGACGGCGAGCAACTGCTGTTGTCGCGCAGCTTCGCCGACGGCAAGAGTGCCGGCGCCGTGAGCAAGCAGCTGCAGCAAGGTGGCGAGGTTGATGTGCGCGTCGAAGGCCTGAGTTTCGGCCTGTGGCTCAATGGCGAGCAGGTCGCCGACGGGCCGCAGTTCGACAACGCTGAAGCCCGTGATGCGGCCATTCAGAGCCTGAACGAAGCCTTGGCACCACAGCAGGACTGAGGCTGCCAAACGGTGGGAGCAACTGTCTTGCTCAATTTCTGAAAGCTGGCGCTATCCGTGGACTGCCCCCAAGAAGTTGGACACCAATCCAACCCTTGGGGGATCTATGGGTAAGTACACCGAGCAATTCAAGCTCACAGCGATCACAGCCTACCTGGATGGCAGCAACGGTTTCAGAAAGGTGGCTCAACACTTAGGTATCGATTTCAGCCTGCTTCGACGCTGGGTGGCCAGTTATCAGGCCAATAATGGCATTGGTCCAGGCTCGCATGGGCGGCGCTATACCAGTGATTTCAAACAGCAGGTGCTTAGCTATATGCACGAGCATCGGCTTTCGCTGCGCCAGACTGCTGCCCACTTTGGTCTTGGGCAGTCCTCTCAGATAGGCATTTGGCAGCGGCAGTACTACAGTGGCAGTCCTGCACCCTCTACTGCCACCAAGCCAAGAAAGCCAATCGACGTGTCGAAGAAGATCAAGCCTGCCAAACCCACCGATACCAATGATGATCAGAAGTCTCGAGATCAGCTGATGGCTGAACTTGAGTACCTGCGCATGGAGAATGCTGTCCTAAAGGAGCTCAAGGCTCTGCGCGAGGAAAAGGAACGAACACGCGGGAAAAAGTCCTGATCGTTTCCAAACTCAAGCGCAGGTTTCCTTTGCCTGACCTCCTTCAGTTGGTCGAGCTGGCGCGCAGCACCTTCTACTACCAGCTCAAAGCTCAGCAGAAGCCAGACCGGCATGCTGAGCTCAAGGCATTGGTGCATCGCGTCTATCACGAGCAGAAACGGCTTTATGGTTATCGCCGTGTCGCACTCGTAATCAGGAAGGAAAAGCGGGTGAACAAGAAGGTCATTGAACGGCTGATGGCTGAGCAGGGATTGAAATCAGTAGTGCGCCCCAAGAAATATCGCTCCTATCGAGGTACCGTCGGCAAAGTGGCAGCGAATGTACTGGAGCGAAATTTTGTCGCTCAACGCCCAAACCAGAAGTGGGTGACTGACGTAACCGAGTTCAAAGTAGCTCAACAGAAGCTCTATCTGTCGCCCGTGATGGATTTGTACAACGGCGAAATCGTGGCCTACGAAATGGCCAGCCGCCCGTGCTATAGCCTGGTTGGGAACATGCTTGGCAAAGCGCTCGATTGCCTGGGAGAGAAACCGAAGCTCGTGCTGCATTCGGATCAGGGATGGCATTACCAGCAGGCGCAATACCGCCGTAAGCTAAGCGAATGTGGGGTAAAGCAGAGCATGTCTCGAAAAGGCAATTGCCTGGACAACGCGGCCATGGAAAGCTTCTTCGGCACGCTCAAATCTGAGTTTTTCTACCTGAAGCGTTTCGAGAGCATTGATGAGCTGAGAGCGGGTCTGGATGAGTACATTCACTACTACAACCATGATCGCATCAAGCTGAGGCTCAATGGCCTGAGCCCTGTGGAGTACAGGGCTCAGGCTGCAGCTTAAAACTGTCCAACTTTTGGGGGGCAGTCCACCGTGTGGGAGCGGGCATGCCCGCGAAACAGGCGCCGCGGTGCATGGCACCGGCTTTGCCGGTGTTCGCGGGCACGCCCGCTCCCACAGACTGATTGCCATTAAGCGGGCCTGTCGCTACAGTGACGGCCCGTTTTTTGTTGCCTCGCTAACGAATCATGACTCCCTTAGAACGCTATCAAGCAGATCTGAAACGTCCCGACTTCTTCCATGACGCGGCGCAGGAAACTGCGGTGCGTCACCTCCAGCGCCTGTACGACGACCTGGTGCACGCGCAGAACAACAAGCCGGGCGTGTTCGGCAAGCTGTTCGGCAAGAAGGAGCAGACTCCGGTCAAGGGCCTGTACTTCTGGGGTGGGGTGGGGCGAGGCAAGACCTACCTGGTTGATACCTTCTACGAAGCGCTGCCGTTCAAGCAGAAGATGCGTACGCACTTCCACCGCTTCATGAAGCGTGTGCACGAGGAGATGAAAACCCTCAAGGGCGAGAAGAACCCGCTGACCATCATTGCCAGGCGCTTCAGCGAAGAAGCCAAGGTGATCTGCTTCGACGAATTCTTCGTGTCGGACATTACCGACGCCATGATCCTCGGCACCTTGATGGAAGAGCTGTTCAAGAATGGCGTGTCGCTGGTGGCCACCTCCAACATCGTGCCGGACGGCCTGTACAAGGACGGCCTGCAGCGTGCGCGCTTCCTGCCGGCCATCGCCATGATCAAGCAGTACACCGACGTGGTGAACGTCGATAGCGGGGTCGACTACCGCCTGCGTCACCTGGAGCAGGCCGAACTGTTCCACTTCCCGCTCGATGACGCGGCGCACCAGAGCATGCGCGCCAGCTTCAAGGCGCTCACCCCTGAGTGCACCCAGGCGATCGAGAACGACGTGCTGATGATCGAGAACCGCCCGATCAATGCCTTGCGTACTTGCGACGACGTCGCCTGGTTCGACTTCCGCGACCTGTGCGACGGGCCGCGCAGCCAGAACGACTACATTGAGTTGGGCAAGATCTTCCACGCCGTATTGCTGAGCAACGTGGAGCAGATGGGCGTCACCACCGACGACATCGCCCGCCGCTTCATCAACATGGTGGACGAGTTCTACGATCGCAACGTCAAGCTGATCATCTCGGCCGAGGTGGAGTTGAAGGACCTGTATACCGGTGGGCGTCTGAGCTTCGAGTTCCAGCGTACCCTGAGCCGGTTGCTGGAGATGCAGTCGCACGAATTCCTGGCGCGCGCACACAAGCCCTGACGCCAGCGGCAAGCTTCAGGCGGCAAGGAAAATTCAGGGCAATGCGCGATCCGCTCTGGTTTTTCCTTGTCGCTTGAAGCTCGAAACCTGCCGCACCGGAAGCCTTTCAGGCTTCCTGCATGAACTGCTGCCGATACTGGTTCGGCGACAACTCGGTATGCTGGCGGAACAGCCGCGCAAAGAAACTGGCATCGTCATAGCCCACCTCGTAACTGATGGTCTTGATGCTCTTGCGCGTACTCGACAACAACCCCTTGGCTGTCTCGATGCGTAACCGTTGCAGGTAATGCAGCGGCTTGTCACCCGTTGCGCCCTGGAAGCGACGCATGAAGTTGCGGATGCTCATGCCGTGGTTGCGGGCCACATCCTCGAAGCGGAACTTGTCGGCGAAGTGCTCCTCCAGCCAGTGCTGGATCTGCAGGATGATCAGGTCCTGGTGCAGCTTCTGCCCGCCAAAGCCCATGCGCCCCGGGGTGTAGTTGCGTTGCACTTCGTAAAGGATATCGCGGGACACCGCACGGGCCACGTTGGCACCGCAGAAGCGTTCGATCAGGTAGATGTACAGGTCGCAGGCTGAAGTTGCACCGCCGGCGCAATAGATATTGTCGGCATCGGTCAGGTGCTTGTCCTGGTTCAGGCGGATCTGCGGGAAGCGTTCGGCAAAGCTGTTGAAGAAGCGCCAGTAGGTGGTCGCCTCCTTGCCATCGAGCAGGCCGGATTCGGCCAGCCAGAACACACCACTGGCCTCGGCGCACAGCACCGCGCCACGCGCGTGCTGTTCACGCAGCCACGGCAGCACCTGTGGGTAACGTTGCAGCAGGTTGTCGAAATCATCCCAGTAGGCAGGGAGGATGATCACATCAGCGTCGTCCAGGCCGCCGTCAACCGGTAACTGCACATTGCTGAAGCTGTCCACGGGCTGGCTGTCGGGGCTCACCAGGCGGATTTCGAACATGGGCTGCAAGCCCAGGCCCAGCTGCTTGCTGTAGCGCAGGCTGGCGAGGTGGAAGAAGTCCTTGGCCTGCATCAAGGTCGAAGCGAACACCTTGTCAATGGCCAGGATGCTGACGCGCCGCAGCGACGCTGAGGGTTGGGTAAACATCATTGTCATTGTTCTTATAGGGTAGAGTGGTCAATCACCGGCTGGATCGTCTTATTTTTTGGCGATTGTGTCTACCCCATGTAACAGCGGCGCGAAGCGGGGCGCAGTGTTTGGCTCAAGGCGCCGGGTTGGGCTGCTCCTGATGAATGGCTTCGATCGCTGTCAGCAGATCGGCGCTCAGGTTCAGTTCAAGGCTGGCCAGGTTGCTGTCCAGTTGCTGCAGGCTGGTGGCGCCAATGATGTTGCTGGTCACGAACGGCTGTCGGGTGACGAACGCCAGGGCCATTTGCGCCGGGTCCAGGCCGTGCTCGCGGGCCAACTGCACGTAGCGGCTACAGGCCGCCACGGTCTGTGGGTTGGAGTAACGGGCAAAGCGGCTGAACAGGGTCAGGCGTGCATTGTCTGGCCGTGCGCCGTTCTCGTACTTGCCCGAGAGCATGCCGAAGGCCAGCGGCGAATAGGCCAGCAGGCCACATTGCTCGCGTATGGCCACTTCTGCCAGGCCCACCTCGAAGCTGCGGTTGAGCAGGTTGTACGGGTTCTGGATCGATACCGCCCGTGGCCAGCCCCGGCTCTCGGCCAGCTGCAGGAATTTCATGGTGCCCCACGGCGTTTCGTTGGACAGGCCGATGTGGCGGATCTTGCCCGCACGTACCTGCTCGTCGAGCACCTGGAGGGTTTCTTCCAGTGGGGTGAAGTGATCCTGTGGCAGGTGCTGGTAGCCCAGCTTGCCGAAGAAGTTGGTGCTGCGCTCTGGCCAGTGCAACTGGTACAGGTCGATGCGGTCGGTCTGCAGGCGCTTGAGGCTTTCGTCCAGCGCCGCGACGATGTGCTGACGGTTGTGCTTGAGCTGCCCGTCACGGATATGGCTGATGCCGTTGCCCGGGCCTGCCACCTTGCTGGCCAGGATCCACGCGTCGCGGTCGCCATGGTCACGGAACCAGTTGCCGATGATGCGCTCGGTGGCCGCGTAGGTCTCCGGGCGGGGAGGGACCGGGTACATCTCGGCGGTGTCGATGAAGTTGACCCCGGCAGCCTTGGCCCGGGCAATCTGTTCGTGGGCCTCGGCCTGGATGTTCTGCTCGCCCCAGGTCATGGTGCCCAGGCACAGGGCGCTGACGTTGAGGTCGGTACGGCCGAGCTGGCGGTATTCCATCGGTTATTCACTCCTTGGCGATAGAAGCCAATCAAAGCAGGTTGAAATTTTTCGCGCAATCTGGATAATTCAGCCCCTCTCCGCGTGGCGGAAGTGATGCACCATCACGCAGGAAGAACCCCGTCGAACATTGGCGTGCCCGACCCGAGCCCCCAAAAGCGTCTGTGTTCGGCTGCGCGCTTGCCCTTGGCAAGCTGTGCACTATCCAGTAAGATTCGCCGTCTATTTTTCGCTGGGCGGCCTCTGAGGCTTTAGAGAATGAAAACTTTTACTGCTAAACCGGAAACAGTAAAGCGCGAGTGGTTCGTAGTCGACGCCGCTGGCCAGACCCTGGGTCGTCTGGCTACCGAAATCGCTACCCGTCTGCGTGGCAAACACAAACCAGAATACACCCCTCACGTTGACACCGGCGACTACATCGTCGTTATCAACGCCGAGCAGGTTCGTGTGACTGGTGCCAAGTCTTCCGACAAAATGTACTACTCCCACTCCGGTTTCCCAGGCGGTATCAAGGAAATCAACTTCGAGAAGTTGATCGCCAAGGCCCCTGAGCGTGTTATCGAAACTGCGGTCAAAGGCATGCTGCCTAAGAACCCGCTGGGTCGCGACATGTACCGCAAGCTGAAAGTGTACGCGGGTGCTGCTCACCCTCACACTGCTCAGCAGCCTCAAGAACTGAAGATCTAACGGGATAGTTCATTATGTCGGCGACTCAAAATTACGGCACTGGCCGTCGCAAGACCGCAACCGCTCGCGTATTCCTGCGTCCGGGTACTGGTAACATTTCCATCAACAACCGTTCTCTGGACGTGTTCTTCGGTCGCGAAACCGCTCGCATGGTTGTTCGCCAGCCGCTCGAGCTGACTGAATCCGTTGAGAAATTCGACATCTACGTCACCGTTTCCGGTGGTGGTGTCAGCGGTCAGGCCGGTGCGATCCGTCACGGTATCACCCGCGCTCTGATGGAATACGACGAAACCCTGCGTGGCGCTCTGCGTCGTGCTGGCTACGTCACCCGCGACGCTCGTGAAGTTGAGCGTAAGAAAGTGGGTCTGCGTAAAGCGCGTAAGCGTCCTCAGTACTCCAAGCGTTAATACCGCTTCGGCAGTCGAAAAAAGCCCGGTTCCTTGGAACCGGGCTTTTTTTTTAGCCTTGAACTAACCTGTCAGCAGTCAGTGGCCGCTTGTCGCATAGACGTAGATCAAGCAAAGCGTGGGTTGTCGCCCTTGCCGGGGTAATCACCTTGTCAGTGTGTGGATTTGTTTCTTACCATGGCGGCCAATTTTTAGTGCCATTGACACAACCTAAGTACAGGCCAGGTCCAACTGGCCAAGCAAGCTGATGGGAGAGGACTGAATGAGCAATGACGGCGTCAACGCAGGCCGGCGCCGCTTCCTCGTAGCCGCGACATCCGTGGTCGGGGCGGCGGGGGCAGTGGGGGCTGCGGTACCGTTCGTGGGGTCATGGTTTCCCAGTGCCAAGGCGAAAGCCGCGGGTGCACCGGTGAAGGTCAACATCGCCAAGGTCGAGGCAGGGCAGCAGATGGTGGCCGAGTGGCGTGGCCAGCCCGTATTCATCGTGCGGCGAACGGAGGAAATCCTTGGCAATCTGAAAAAAATCACGGGTGACCTGTCCGATCCCGAGTCCAAGGCCTCGGTACAGCCAGCGTACGTCGACCCTGAGGTTCGCTCGATCAAGCCGGAAATTCTCATTCTCGTCGGCCTGTGCACGCACCTGGGCTGCTCGCCCACCTTCCGGCCAGAAGTGGCGCCCGCCGACCTTGGGCCGAAATGGGTGGGTGGTTACTTCTGCCCGTGCCACGGCTCTCACTATGACCTGGCTGGTCGTGTCTACAAGTCCCAGCCGGCGCCTCTCAACCTGCCCGTGCCACCGCACTCTTATGAGTCGGACGAGATCATCGTCATTGGCGTCGACCAGGAGAACGCATGATGAGCAAGTTCATGGACTGGATTGATGCTCGCTTCCCCGCCACCAAGATGTGGGAAGACCACCTCAGCAAGTATTACGCACCCAAGAACTTCAACTTCCTGTACTTCTTCGGCTCCCTGGCATTGCTGGTGCTGGTCAACCAGATCGTGACCGGTGTGTGGCTGACCATGAGCTTCACGCCCTCGGCGGAAGAGGCGTTCGCCTCGGTCGAGTACATCATGCGTGACGTGGAATACGGCTGGATCCTGCGCTACCTGCACTCCACGGGGGCGTCAGCGTTCTTCATCGTGGTCTACCTGCACATGTTCCGCGGCCTGCTCTATGGCTCCTACCAGAAGCCACGCGAGCTGGTCTGGCTGTTCGGCATGCTGATCTATCTGGCGCTGATGGCTGAAGCGTTCATGGGCTACCTGCTGCCATGGGGGCAGATGTCGTACTGGGGCGCCCAGGTGATCATCTCGCTGTTCGGTGCCATCCCGGTGATCGGTGATGACCTCACCCAGTGGATCCGCGGTGACTACCTGATCTCGGGCATCACCCTGAACCGCTTCTTCGCCCTGCATGTGGTTGCCCTGCCAATCGTGATTCTCGGCCTGGTGGTATTGCACATCCTCGCCTTGCACGAAGTGGGTTCGAACAACCCTGATGGCGTCGACATCAAGAAGAAAAAGGACGAAAACGGTATTCCGCTGGATGGTATTCCGTTCCACCCGTACTACACCGTCAAAGACATTGTCGGCGTGGTGGTGTTCCTGTTCGTGTTCTGCGCCGTGGTGTTCTTCTTCCCTGAAATGGGCGGTTATTTCCTGGAGAAACCTAACTTCGAGCAGGCCAACGCCTTCAAGACTCCAGAGCACATCGCGCCGGTGTGGTACTTCACACCGTTCTACGCAATCCTGCGTGCGGTGCCTGACAAACTGATGGGCGTCATTGCCATGGGAGCGGCCATCGCCGTGCTGTTCGTACTGCCTTGGCTCGACCGCAGTCCGGTGCGTTCCATGCGTTACAAGGGCTGGATCAGCAAGGTCTTCCTGCTGGTGTTCTGCGTGTCCTTCGTCATCCTCGGCGTGCTGGGCGTACTGGCACCGACACCTGGGCGTACTTTGCTGTCGCAGGTATGCACGGTGCTGTACTTCGCCTACTTCCTGCTGATGCCGTTCTACACAAGGCTCGAGAAGACCAAACCGGTTCCGGAAAGGGTGACTGGCTGATGAAAAAGTTGATTGCAGTATTTTTGCTGGCAGTGATGCCCGCCTTTTCCTTCGCTGCCGAACATGGCCTGGAGCTGGACAAGGTCGATATCGACCTGACTGACAAGGCCGCCATGCAGGACGGCGCGCGTACCTTCGCCAACTATTGCATGGGTTGCCACAGTGCCAAGTTCCAGCGCTACGAGCGGGTGGCTGATGACCTGGGTATCCCGCATGAACTGATGCTCGAGAAGCTGGTGTTCACAGGTGCCAAGATCGGTGACCACATGCAGATCGGCATGAAGCCCAGCGACGCCAAGACCTGGTTCGGTGCTGCGCCGCCCGACCTGACCCTGGTCGCCCGCGTGCGCGGTACCGATTGGCTTTACACCTACCTGCGCAGTTTCTATGAGGACCCATCCCGCCCTTATGGGGTGAACAACAAGGTATTCCCGAACGTCGGCATGCCTAACGTGCTGGTGGGTCTGCAAGGTAACCAGGTAGTGGGTTGCAAGCAGGTGCAGACGGTGGTCGATGGCAAGAAGCAATTCGACCCGTTGACCGGCAGCCCGTTGACCCATGAAGCTTGCGATCAGCTGACCATTACGCCGAATTCCGGTACCCTGACGGCCGAGCAGTTCGACGAGAAGGTCAAGAACCTTGTGACCTTCCTGGCCTATTCGGCCAACCCAGTCAAACTGGAAAGCCAGCGCATCGGCACCTATGTGTTGCTGTATCTGGCTTTCTTCTTCGTATTCGCCTACTTGCTCAAGCGTGAATACTGGAAGGACGTGCACTGATCACGCAGTAGTTTCTGGTTGTTGAACGCGCCCGGGGTGGCCTAGCAGTATTGCCAGGCCACCCCGGGCGCGTTTTCATTTAAAGTTGCACAAGCATCCGTGCGAGGAGCCGCTACATGGGCGCAACCAACAGGTTAGCCTGCTATTCCGATCCCGCTGATCACTATTCTCATCGGGTGCGCCTGGTTCTGGCCGAGAAGGGCGTCAGCGTGCAGTTGATCGATGTCGATCCCGCCCGCCTGCCGCCGAAGCTGGCCGAGGTCAACCCTTATGGCAGTGTGCCGACCTTGGTCGATCGTGACCTGGCGTTGTATGAATCGACCGTGGTGATGGAATACCTCGAGGAGCGTTACCCGCACCCGCCGCTGATGCCGGTATACCCGGTAGCGCGTGGCAACAGCCGTCTGCTGATGCACCGCATCCAGCGCGACTGGTGTGCCTTGGCCGATACCGTGCTTGACCCGCGTAGCAGTGAAGCTGCCCGAACCGAAGCGCGCAAGGCCTTGCGCGAAAGCCTGACCGGGGTCTCGCCGTTGTTCAGCGAGTTCGCCTGCTTCATGAGTGATGAGCAAAGCCTGGTCGATTGCTGTCTATTGCCCATACTCTGGCGTTTGCCGGTGTTGGGTATCGAATTGCCGCGGCAAGCCAAGCCGCTGCTGGATTACATGGAGCGCCAGTTCGCCCGCGAGCCTTTCCAGGCGAGCCTGTCCTCCGTAGAACGTGAAATGCGCAAGCTTTAAGGAGCCGTTGATGAACTCCAGTCGCCCCTATCTGGTTCGAGCACTGTACGAGTGGATCGTCGACAACGATTGCACGCCCCATATGCTGGTCAATGCCGAATTCCCGAAAGTTCAGGTGCCGGATGGTTTCGCCAGTGATGGCCAGATCGTCTTGAATATCTCGCCAAGTGCCGTGCGTAGCCTGCACATGGACAATGATGCAGTCAGCTTCGAGGGCCGCTTCAGTGGCGTGGCTCACTCGCTGTTCGTGCCGGTTGGTGCAATCCTGGGTATCTACGCCCGCGAAAATGGCCAGGGTATGGTCTTCGAGCTGGAGCCGTCTTCGATGGATGGCGACGAGCTGGAAGACGATGATGTGCAGCCGGATGACGATGGCCCGCCAGACGATGGAGGGCAGCCGCCGCGTCCGACTGGCCGGCCAAGCCTGAAAGTGGTCAAGTAACAAAAAAAGGCGATCCGGATGGATCGCCTTTTTTTGTGTGCGCCAGGCATGGCGCGTTGCGCGTAAGCGCAATCCGCTTGGCTGTGGTGGCCAAGCGGGTGACTTGGAGGTGAAAGTCCTCTACACACCCGGCAAGGGGAAGTGTTAGCCAGAGGCAAGGGTGTCGTGGGCGACTGCGAATCTGAAGGAAGCCCGAGGCAAAATGCTGGCCTGACGAACAGGAAGCGGATAGAGGCGGCACAGCGGGGTGAGGTGGCACAAATCGCCAAAGCCCAATACTTGCACGGAACGCTGTGACGTAGATCCGACAGGCATAAGCAGGAAGGTCGCGCGAATTACCCTGGGAGATCTGTACGTTTGCCATTGTGCTACCGCGCGTCGAAAGGCGACGGGATGAGCGTGCAGAAGTCAGCCGAAGCCGTAGTAAGTGGCGGTCAACCGCGCCACCAAGGGCCGAACAGGTTATGCCGCCAGTAGGCGTCACTGTCTCGTTGGTAGCCGTAATGCAGAAATTTCCCACAGCGGAAACTGTCATCCCGAGTCCCGGCCAGAAGCTGAGGATGATGCATGACAGTGCAAAGGTATCGACGGCGTCAGTAACGTGGACGAACGCGGAGCCGGACACGCTGATGGAGCGGGTGCTTGCACCGGCCAACCTCAGACGTGCGTATCAACGCGTGGTCAGCAACAAGGGAGCGCCGGGTGCCGATGGCATGACGGTCGCTGACTTGGCGGGCTACATGAAACAGTATTGGCCAACCCTCAAGGCCAGGTTACTGGCCGGTGAATACCAGCCCCAAGCAGTGCGAGCGGTTGAAATTCCCAAGCCGCAGGGCGGCACACGGCAACTGGGAATCCCCAGCGTCGTGGATCGCCTGATCCAGCAAGCACTGCAGCAGCAGCTCACACCTATCTTCGACCCACTGTTCTCGGACTACAGCTATGGTTTTCGTCCGGGCAGAAGTACGCATCAAGCCATCGAGATGGCCCGTGCTCATGTGACAGCGGGACACCGCTGGTGCGTGGAACTCGATCTGGAGAAGTTTTTCGATCGGGTCAATCACGACATCCTCATGGCTTGCATCGAACGTCGGATCAAAGACAAGTGCGTACTCAGGCTTATCCGCCGCTACCTTGAAGCCGGGATCATGTCGGGCGGTGTCGTCAGCCCACGGCAGGAAGGGACGCCGCAAGGCGGCCCGCTCTCGCCGTTGCTGTCGAACATCCTGCTCGACGAACTCGACCGCGAGCTGGAGCGGCGGGGCCATCGCTTCGTACGTTATGCCGATGATGCGAACATCTATGTACGCAGTCCCCGGGCCGGCGAACGGGTGTTGGTCAGCGTCGAGCGCTTCCTGAGAGAACGTCTGAAGCTGACGGTGAACAGAAAGAAAAGCCAAGTGGCAAGGGCGTGGAAGTGCGACTACCTAGGCTATGGGATGAGCTGGCACCAGCAGCCAAGGCTGCGCGTGGCAACGATGAGCCTAGACCGCTTACGCGACCGGCTCAGAATGCTGCTGCGCAGCGTACGGGCTCGCAAAATGGCGACTGTCATCGAGCGGATCAACCCCGTCCTGAGAGGCTGGGCTAGCTACTTCAAGCTCAGCCAGAGCAAGCGGCCGCTTGAGGAACTGGATGGTTGGGTCAGGCACAAACTCCGCTGCGTCATCTGGCGTCAATGGAAGCAGCCTCCCACGAGGCTGAGAAACTTGATGCGCCTGGGGTTGAGCGAGGAGCGTGCCAACAAGTCAGCCTTCAATGGCCGAGGTCCATGGTGGAATTCGGGAGCGCAACATATGAACTACGCGCTGCCAAAGAAACTGTGGGACCGGCTCGGGCTGGTCTCGATACTGGATACGATTAACCGGCTTAGCCGCGTAACCTGAACCGCCGTGTACGGAACCGTACGCACGGTGGTGTGAGAGGACGGCGGGTGTGAATCCGCCTCCTACTCGATTTGGCCTGTCCAGGCAATCACTGAGTCAATCGATGTACTCGAACAGCTTGACGATCTTCTGCACGCCCGAAACACCCTGCACCACGGCAGTGGCCGAGTTGGCTTCTTGACGGGTGACCAGGCCCAGCAGGTAGACGATGCCGTTTTCGGTAATCACCTTGATGCGCGAGCTGGGCACGGCGCTGTCGGTCAGCATCTGGGTCTTGATCTTGGTGGTCAGCCAGGCGTCGTTGTTGCGCGCCAGAATGGAGGAGGGCTGCATCACTTGCAGCTCGTTGTGTACTTTCTTGACCCGCTGGACCTGGCTGGCGGTTTGCTCCGCGAGGCTCTTGAGGTCGGCGCGCGGGGTCTGCCCGGCCAGCAGGACGATGCCGTTGTAGCTGCTGACAACGATGTGCGAGCCCTTGTCCAGGTCTGGGTTGGCTTTGGAAATGTTCACGGCGGCCTTGGTCTCGATCAGCGAGTCGTCGATCTTGCTGCCGATGGTGCGCGTGCCGCGATCGTCCTCGATCGGCGAATTGCGGGTAGAGGTGAGTACCGAGCTGCAACCAGTGACGCTCAGGCACAGGGTCAGGGCCATCAGGCCGAGGCGCATAGGGGTCATTCTTCACTCCCGAACAGTTGGCTGTCGATCAGATCGCACAGGCAGTGGATCGCCAGCAGGTGGACTTCCTGGATACGCGCGGTAACTGTCGAAGGCACGCGGATTTCCACGTCCTCGGGCAGCAACAGCGAAGCCATGCCGCCGCCGTCGCGACCCGTCAATGCTACGACAATCATTTCACGGTCATGTGCGGCCTGGATGGCCTGGATCACGTTGGCCGAATTGCCGCTGGTGGAGATCGCCAGCAGAACGTCACCGGGCTGGCCCAGGGCGCGGATCTGCTTGGAAAAGACTTCGTTGTAGCTGTAGTCGTTGGCGATCGAGGTCAGGGTCGAGCTGTCGGTGGTCAGCGCGATAGCTGGCAGGCTGGGGCGCTCGCGCTCGAAGCGGTTGAGCAGCTCCGATGAAAAGTGCTGGGCATCGCCGGCCGAGCCGCCGTTGCCGCAGGCGAGCATCTTGCCCTCGTTGAGCAGCGCATTGACCATGACCAGGCTGGCCTGCTCGATGTGCGGTGCCAGGATGTCCATTGCCTGTTGCTTGGTTTCGATGCTGGCCTCGAACAGCCGGCGAATTCGGGATTGCATGTCCATCTGGTGACCTTAAATGGGGCGGTGGCCTTTGCTACGCGCAACAACGACCAGCCCGCGATACATAGAGCAAAAAAAACGAAGTGGGTTCAGCATTCGAAGGCGTTTTTCAGCCATTGAAGCGGTCTGCCTGCATGGTGGCTACCCTGCAGGGCGACCACGTCGAAGCGGCAGGGGTAGTTGCCCCAGTGGGCCTCCTTCTGCAGGAACAGGGTGGCGGCAAGCACCAACCGTTTCTGCTTGCGCCCGTCGATACTGTCGAGAGCGCCTCCGAAGCCCGCGTGCAACCGGTAGCGGACTTCGACGAATACTACTGTATCGGCGTCGAGCATGACCAGATCAAGCTCACCGCCTTTGCATCGCCAGTTGCGTGCCAGCAACTGCAGCCCTTGCCCCTGAAGGTACTCAAGGGCTTGGGTTTCTGCCGCTTGCCCGGCACGGGTAGGCGATGCTGCGGCCATCAACGCACGGTGTCAGGCAGGCGCTTGACCTGGCCGCCGCTAAACTCGGCCCAAGGCAGCTGGCGTTCGACGCGCTGGTTGGCATTGATGCTCAGGCTGCCCGAAAGGCCAAGGACGCGGTTGTCCGGTAGCGCTTTCAGTTGGCCCAGGCGCGGCGCCAGGCTGTAGGCATCGACGCCCATGGCATACAGGCGGCCGAGGCTGCCGGCGGCTTGCGGCCACTGCTGTACAACCTGTTGACGCAGGCTGTTGCTGGTGTCGAGCAGCCACGGTGTTTCGCAGAAGCGGATGCCGTTCATGTCATTGTACTGGTTGACGTCACCGCTGGCGCTGTACAGGTTCGAGGTGGCATAGACCGGCACATCACCTGCGTATTGGAAGTTCAGGGTCGGCTTGATCTGTTGCGCCTGTTGTGGGGTCGAGGCGAGGAAGATGAAGTCGATGTCCTGGCGGCGCGACGGTTGTGCAGCGATGCTGCCGCCCACCGTGCTTTGCAGGCTCTTGGCGCGGCCTTCGCTCTGGCGCAGCTGGAACAGGTCGGCAATTTGCTGGGCCAGGGCGACCGGCTGGGCGATGCGCTCGGCGGCGAGCAGGGTTCCGCCATTGCCTTCCCAGTCCTGGCGGAAGGCGGCCAGGACACGGTCACCCCATTCGCCGCTCGGCACCAGGGCAACGGCGCGGACCATGCCATCGGCGCGGGCGCGGCGGGCCACTTCGCGGGCTTCGTCCTCGGCAGCCAGGCCGAACTGGAACAGTTGTGGCGGCGCCTTCTGGCCGGCGTCGGCGTAGTTCAGGGCCAGTGTGGTGATCGGCAGCTGTGGTTTGGCGGCCAGTTGTTTGACCAATGGCTTTTCAAGCGGGCCGATGACCAGTTGCACGCCGGCGGCTTGCGCCTGGCGATAGAAGTCGTCCAGCGAGCCGATGCGTGAGCTGTCGAACACCTGCACGGCAGGCGCTGGCTGGCCGCTTTGCTGGGCCTGGAAGTGGGCGGCCATGAAGCCATCGCGCAGGGCGCGGGCTACACCGGCCAGCGGACCTTCCTGAGGCAGCAGCAGGGCGATCTTGGTCAGCGGCTGGCTGGCCAGCTCCTTGAGCTTGGTCAGGGCCAGCGGCAGTTGCTGGGCGGCAGGGTGGTCCGGGTGCTGTTTGACCCAGGCTTCGATGGCCGCTTGCTGCTGCTCCAGGGTGCCGGCGCTTTTCACGGCGAAGGCCAGGCTGGTCCAGCCAGCCAGGGTCTGATCGTTGGTTGGCTGCTGCAGTTGCTCTGCAGGCAGCGAGGCGACCAAGGCCCAGATGGCGTCATTGTTGGTGCTGGCGGCCTGGCCGCCAAGCAGCGGGGCCAGCAGGATGCGCTGCTGTGCGGCAGCCAGGGCCTGGCCATCGGCTTCGAGCGCGGCGGCGTGCACACTGTAGGTGCGCGCTTGCAGGTCTGCCGGCAGTTCGGCGAGGCGCTGCAGGCTGGGGTGGGCCAGGGCGGTCAGCGCTGCCTTGGGCTGGTTGCGGCTCATGGCCAGCTCGGCCGCGAGGGTGCTGGCGAACACTTGCTGGGCCGGCTTGAGCGTGTCCAGCGGGACCTGCTCGAGAATGCGTGCGGCGCGTGGGAAGTCCTTCTGCTTGTAGGCCAGGTCGGCCGCGCTCAGGCGCAGCAGCGCGGCGTCTTCCGCAGACTTGCTGGAAGCGGCCTTTTCGAGCAGTTGCTCGATGCTGGCGTCCGGGGTGCGTGGTAGTTCGCCCAGGCTGGATGAGGGCGAGCTGGCGCAGGCTGCCAGCAGGGCGGCGAGGCAGAGGGCTGTGAGCAGCCGCAGGCAAGCGATCATGTAAAGGTCCTGTTACTCGATCAAGTTGGCCGGCAATTGTACCCAAGCACTGGCCGGGGCGCGATGTTGCTGTGTCGATCCTTCACTATAGGTGGCGTGTTCCTGATCGCCGGCGAAGTTCTTTGCGCCCTGTTGCAGGCGCTCGGGCTACAATGGCGCCTTTGATCCGAATGACAGGTGTGCGCAGTGACTGATGTGGCAGGGGCTTCGAAATCCACGGTGGGGACGCTGTATGTGGTGGCAACCCCCATCGGCAACCTCGACGATATGAGCGCCCGGGCGCTGAAGGTGCTGGCGGACGTGGCGCTGATCGCCGCCGAAGACACCCGTCATTCGATCCGCCTGCTGCAACACTTTGGCATCGATACGCCGTTGGCCGCTTGTCATGAGCACAACGAGCGTGACGAGGGCGGGCGTTTTCTCTCCAAGCTGCTGGCGGGTGAAAATGTGGCGCTGGTCTCCGATGCCGGCACGCCTCTGATTTCCGACCCGGGCTATCACCTGGTGCGTCAGGCGCGGGCCGCGGGGGTGAGCGTGGTGCCGGTGCCGGGCGCCTGTGCCTTGATCGCCGCGCTTTCGGCGGCAGGCCTGCCGTCGGATCGCTTCATCTTCGAAGGCTTCCTGCCGGCCAAGCAGGCAGGGCGCCGGGCGCGCCTGGAGCAGGTGAGGGAAGAGCCGCGCACGTTGATCTTCTACGAAGCCCCGCATCGAATCCTGGAATGCCTTGAAGACATGGAGGCGGTATTTGGTGGCGATCGTCCGGCGTTGCTGGCGCGCGAACTGACCAAGACCTTCGAGACCCTGAAGGGCTTGCCGCTGGCCGAGTTGCGCGCCTTCGTAGCCGGCGACAGCAATCAGCAGCGTGGTGAGTGCGTGGTGCTGGTCGGCGGCTGGAGTGCGCCGGAGGGCGAGCAGGCCATCAGTGCCGAAGCGCAGCGCGTGCTCGACCTGCTATTGGCTGAGTTGCCACTGAAGCGGGCGGCGGCGCTTGCAGCGGAAATTACCGGGGTGCGCAAGAACCTGTTGTATCAACTGGCCCTTGAAAAGCAGAAAGCCGAATAGTGGCAGTTTGATATAAATGCCGTTAGCGCTTGTTCTTGCGCCCGCGTGTCGGTAACCTTGGCGGCGGAGAGTCGATCGGACAGTCGCTGCCTGTTTTTGTTCCGCAACTTTTTGTTGTGTGAGCAGCAGGGGGAGGAAAGTCCGGGCTCCACAGGGCGGAGTGCCAGGTAACGCCTGGGAGGCGTGAGCCTACGGAAAGTGCCACAGAAAATAACCGCCTAAGCACTTCGGTGCCGGTAAGGGTGAAAAGGTGCGGTAAGAGCGCACCGCACGGCTGGCAACAGTTCGTGGCTAGGTAAACCCCACTCGGAGCAAGACCAAATAGGGTTCCATCAGGCGTGGCCCGCGTCGGAACCGGGTAGGTTGCTAGAGGCGTCCAGTGATGGCCGTCGTAGAGGAATGACTGTCCTCGACAAAACCCGGCTTACAGATCGACTCTCCACCTTTCTTTCCCTGCTTGAATCGATAGCAGATCCTCTCTGGTAATACCGAAAAAATCTTACTCTTAATAAATTACTTTAACTTCGAACTCCATTCGCTTGCGTGGGTTTGATTTTTCTCGTGTTTTTTTCTCTCTGGCAGTCCTTCCACATTCCCTTGTTGCGCTAAATCTCGGTCCTGTAAGGCTTTTCCTTATGAACGTGCCTTGACGGTGCTGCGGGCGGATTCCTATAGTGTGCGCAAGTGGCAGAAAGTGGGATGAAGTGGGTTTTCTGACACAAAAAAGCTAACATTGTGGGGAATCACAGCCGTGTTCCGCGGAGCCAACGCCGTCAGCCTCGATGCCAAGGGCCGTCTCGCCATGCCGAGTCGGTACCGTGACGAGCTCGACTCACGTTGCAATGGCCAACTGATCGTGACCATTGACGCCGTAGACCCCTGCTTGTGTGTTTATCCCCTCGATGAGTGGGAACAGATAGAAGCCAAGTTGCGTGCCTTGCCATCGTTGCGTGAGGAAAACCGCCGCCTTCAGCGTTTGCTGATTGGTAATGCGGTTGACCTGGAGCTCGATGGCAGTGGGCGTTTCCTGGTGCCGCCCCGCCTGCGTGAGTACGCCAAGCTCGATAAGAAGGCGATGCTGGTGGGGCAACTGAACAAATTCCAGCTGTGGGATGAAGATGCCTGGAACGCGGTTTCGGCAGCTGACCTTGCAGCTATTCAACAACCGGGCGCCATGCCCGACGAATTGCGTGACCTGATCCTGTGACCATAGATAGCGGCTTCAACCACATTACCGTCCTGCTCGATGAAGCTGTCGAGGCATTGGCCCTGCGCGCCGACGGTTGCTATCTGGACGGTACTTTCGGCCGGGGCGGACACAGCCGTCTGATACTCAGCAAGCTCGGGCCGCAAGGGCGGCTCTTGGGCTTCGACAAAGATCCACAAGCGATTGCCACGGGGCAAGCGCTGGCGGCCGAAGACGGCCGCTTTGTCATTGTGCAGCGCAGTTTTGCAGAGCTGGGTGCAGAAGTGGCAGCACGCGGCCTGCACGGCAAGGTCAGTGGTGTGTTGCTGGACCTGGGCGTGTCCTCGCCGCAGCTGGATGACCCGGAGCGTGGCTTCAGCTTCCTCAATGATGGCCCGCTGGACATGCGCATGAACCCGGACCAGGGCATCAGTGCCGCTGAGTTCATCGCCACTGCGCCCGTGGAAGAAATCGCCCGCGTCTTCAAGGAGTACGGCGAAGAGCGCTTTGCCGGGCGAATGGCGCGTGCAGTGGTCGAGCGCCGTGAAAAACAGCCCTTCACCCGTACCGCCGACCTGGCGGAGGTGCTCAAAGTGGCCAACCCTGCATGGGAAAAGGGCAAGAACCCGGCTACCCGAGCCTTCCAAGGCCTTCGCATTCACGTCAACAACGAGCTGGGTGACCTGGAGGCTGGTCTTGAGGCTGCGCTCGATGCGCTCGAAGTCGGTGGTCGCCTGGCGGTCATCAGCTTCCACTCGCTGGAAGACCGTATCGTCAAACTGTTCATGCGCAAGCTGGTGAAGGGTGAGGCCGACAACCTGCCGCGTAACCTGCCGGTTCAGCACAAGGCCTTCGAGCCGAAAATCAAGCTGATCGGCAAGGCTCAGTTCGCCTCCGAGGCCGAGCTCAAGGCCAACCCGCGGTCGCGTAGCGCCGTGATGCGCGTGGCGGAGAAGCTGCGGTGAGCAGGCTACTTGCCAAACCCTTGCCAGGCGGAAGCTTCCTGATGCTTTTGCTGTTCGTCGGCGTGCTGGTTTCGGCCATTGCCGTGTCCTACAGTGCGCACTGGAACCGTCAACTGCTCAACACCCTGTACGGTGAATTGAACGAGCGCGACAAGGCTCAGGCCGAATGGGGCCGGCTGATTCTTGAGCAGAGTACCTGGACCGCTGCCAGCCGCATCGAGAGCCTGGCCTCCGAGCAGTTGAAGATGCGCGTGCCGTCAGCTGACGAAGTCCGGATGGTGGCGCCATGATGAAGCTCGAAGGCGCACTCTACCCGTGGCGCTTCCGCGTAGTGATCGGCTTGCTGGCGATCATGGTCGGCGCCATTTGCTGGCGCATCATCGACCTCCAGGTGGTTGACCGTGACTTCCTCAAGGGCCAGGGCGATGCACGTAGCCTGCGTCATATCCCCATCCCGGCGCACCGCGGCTTGATCACCGACCGCAACGGTGAGCCGTTGGCCGTGAGTACCCCGGTCACCACGTTGTGGGCCAACCCTAAAGAGATGCAGGCCTCCAAGGAACGCTGGCCGCAATTGGCCGCAGCGCTGGGGCAAAACCCGCAGCAGTTGATCGAACGCCTGACCCAGCAGGCCAACAAAGAGTTCATCTACCTGGTCCGGGGGCTGACCCCCGAGCAGGGCCAGCACGTGCTCGACCTCAAAGTGCCTGGTGTGTACGGCCTGGAAGAATTCCGCCGCTTCTATCCGGCCGGTGATGTGACTGCACACATGGTCGGCTTTACCGACCTCGACGACCACGGTCGTGAAGGGGTGGAGCTGGCCTATGACGAGTGGCTGGCCGGTGTGCCCGGCAAGCGTCAGGTGATCAAGGACCGGCGCGGTCGGCTGATCAAGGACATTCAGGTAACCAAGAACGCCAAGGCCGGGAAGACCTTGGCGTTGTCGATAGACCTGCGCCTGCAGTACCTGGCTACCCGCGAGTTGCGCAACGCCATTGCCGAGCAGGACGCCAAGGCCGGCAGCCTGGTGATCATGGACGTCAAGACCGGTGAGGTCCTGGCCATGGTCAACCAGCCGACCTACAACCCCAACAACCGCCGTAGCATGTTCCCGGCGGCCATGCGTAACCGGGCGATCATCGACGTGTTCGAGCCGGGCTCCACGGTCAAGCCGATCTCCATGAGTGCGGCGCTGCAGAGTGGCCGCTGGAAGCCGACCGACAAGGTCGAGGTGTACCCTGGCAGCCTGCAGATCGGCCGCTACACCATCAAGGACGTGTCGCGCAGCGAGGGCCCGATTCTTGATTTGACCGGCATCCTGATCAACTCCAGTAACGTTGGCATGAGCAAGATCGCCTTCGACATCGGCGGCGAGGCCATCTACCGGGTCATGTCCCAGGTCGGCCTGGGCCAGTACACCGGCCTTGGCTTCCCGGGCGAACGTGTCGGCAACCTGCCCAACCACCGTGAGTGGCGCAAGGCCGAGACCGCCACCCTGTCCTATGGCTACGGCGTATCGGTGACCGCCCTGCAGCTGGTGCATGCCTACGCGGCGCTGGCCAACGACGGCAAGATGGTGCCGCTGTCGATCATCAAGGTCGACAAGACGCCGGAAGCCGTGCAGGCCATTCCGAAGGAAGTCGCCGAAACCGTTCAGGGCATGCTGCAGCAGGTGATCGAAGCGCCGCGTGGCGTCTTCCGTGCCCAGGTGCCGTTCTATCACGTGGCCGGCAAGTCCGGCACCGCGCGTAAGGCCACCGTGGGTGCCAAGGGGTACACCGAAAACGCCTACCGCTCGCTGTTTGCCGGCTTCGGGCCAATGAGTGACCCGCGCTACGCCATCGTCGTGGTCATCGACGAGCCAAGAAAGGGTGGTTACTTCGGTGGCCTGGTTTCGGCGCCTGTATTCAGCAACGTCATGTCCGGCACCCTGCGCCTGATGAACGTGCCGCCAGACAACCTGCCGCCACCGGCACCAGCCGTGCCATCACAAGTCAATGCAGCAGCCGCCAAGGGAGGGCGTGGATGATGACAATGCCATTAAGCAAACTTTTCGCCCATGCCAGCCGTGATCCGTTGATTCGTGAGCTGACCCTGGACAGCCGTAGTGTGCGCCCGGGTGACTTGTTCCTGGCGGTGCCGGGTGCCAAGGTCGATGGTCGCGAGCATATCGCCGATGCCCTGGCCCGTGGTGCTGCTGCCGTGGCCTATGAAGAGCAGGGCGCCAACGTGCTGCCGCTGACCGATGTGCCCCTGATTCCGGTCAAAGGCCTGATCGCTCAGCTGTCAGATATCGCCGGGCGCTTCTACGGTGAACCGAGCCGCCAGTTGAATCTGGTCGGCGTGACCGGCACCAACGGCAAGACAAGTGTTACCCAACTGGTCGCCCAGGCGCTCGACCTGCTTGGCCAGCGCTGCGGCCTGATTGGCACCCTGGGTACCGGTTTCTACGGCGAGTTGCAGAGCGGCCGCCTGACCACGCCGGACCCGATTGCCGTGCAATCGACCCTCAACGACCTCAAGAAAGGCGGCGCCAAGGCCGTGGCCATGGAAGTGTCTTCCCATGCCCTGGAGCAAGGCCGGGTTGCCGCACTGGAATTCGACATCGCGGTGATGACCAACCTGTCCCGCGACCACCTCGACTATCACGGCAGCATGCAAGCCTATGAGGCCGCCAAGGCCAAGCTGTTCGCCTGGCCGAGCCTGCGTTGCCAGGTGGTCAACCTGGATGACGACTTTGGTCGTCGTCTGGCGGCCGACTTCGCGCGTCGCCCGAGTGTCGACCATATCGAAACCCGGCTGCTGAGCTACAGCCTGGAAAACCCTGAAGCCTCGCTGTTCTGCCGCGAAGCCGTATTCAGTGACGATGGCGTGCGCGCCACCCTCGTCACCGCCCAAGGTGAGCGTATCTTGCGCAGCCAACTGCTGGGCCGCTTCAACCTGAGCAACATGCTTGCCGCTGTGGCGACCCTGCTGGCGCTGGACTATGCGCTGGACGAGATCCTCAAGGTCACGCCGCAACTGCAGGGGCCGGTAGGCCGCATGCAGCGCCTGGGTGGCGGCGACAAGCCGCTGGTGGTGGTCGACTACGCGCACACGCCGGATGCACTTGAAAAAGTACTCGAGGCCCTGCGCCCGCACGCTCACGGCAAGCTGTTGTGCCTGTTCGGCTGCGGCGGTGACCGTGATCGCGGCAAGCGCCCGCTGATGGCCGAAGTGGCCGAGCGCCTGGCCGACCGCGTACTGGTCACCGACGACAACCCGCGTACTGAAGATCCGTTGCGCATCTTCGATGATATCCGCCCCGGTTTCACCAGGCCTGACGACGTCGAGTTCGTTGCCGGCCGTGGCGAAGCCATCGCGCACCTGATTGCCACCGCTGCTGCCAACGATGTGATCGTGCTGGCCGGCAAGGGGCACGAGGATTACCAGGAGATCAATGGCGAGCGCCATGATTTCTCCGATTTGACCGAAGCCGAAAAGGCACTTGCAGCCTGGGAGGCTCCACATGCTTAAGCCGCTGTCACTCAGCCAGCTGACCACAGCACTGAAGGGTCAACACATCGGTGACGACGCCACGTTCACCGGCGTCAGCATCGATAGCCGCAGTGTCAGCGCCGGGCAACTTTTCGTCGCCCTGGCCGGCCCGCGTTTCGATGGCCATGACTACCTGGCAGACGTGAAAGCCAAAGGCGCAGTAGCCGCCCTGGTCGAGCGTGAAGTAGCCGATGTCGACCTGCCGCAGTTGCAGGTGGCCGATTGCCGCCTGGCCCTCGGCCAGCTCGGTGCATTGAACCGCGCCGCTTTCGACAAGCCTGTAGTGGCCATTACCGGTTCCAGCGGCAAGACCACGGTCAAGGAAATGCTCGCCAGCATCCTGCGTACCCGTGGCCTGGTGCACGCCACCCGCGGCAACTTGAACAATGACCTCGGTGCACCGCTGACACTGCTGGAGATCGCACCGGAGCACAGCGCGGCAGTGATCGAGCTGGGCGCCTCGCGCATTGGCGAAATCCGCTACACCGTAGGCCTGACGCAACCGCAGGTTGTCATCATCAACAACGCCGGTACTGCCCACGTTGGTGAATTCGGCGGCCCGGACAAGATCGTCGAAGCCAAGGGCGAGATTCTCGAAGGCCTGGGCCAGGGCGGTATTGCCATCCTCAACCTGGACGACAAAGCCTTTGACATCTGGAAGGCGCGTGCCGGTGCGCACAAGGTCGTCAGTTTCGCACGCAGCAACCCGAAGGCCGATTTCCACGCGTCAGACATTGGTCGCGATGCCCGTGGCTGCCCGTCCTTCACCCTGCATGGCGCCGGTGAAACGGTAGCCGTGCAACTCAATGTGCTGGGTGAACACAACGTCAGCAATGCCCTGGCCGCCGCCGCCGCTGCACATGCCGTTGGTCTGAGCCTGAGCGGCATCGCCGCCGGCCTGGCGGCGGTGCAGCCGGTCAAGGGGCGCACCGTGGCGCAGATCGCGCCGAACGGGGTACGGGTAATCGACGACAGTTACAACGCAAATCCCACCTCTATGTGCGCAGCCATTGATATACTCGCCGGCTTTTCCGGACGCACCGTTCTGGTGCTTGGGGATATCGGCGAATTGGGGCAATGGGCGGAAGAAGGCCACCGTCAGGTGGGTGACTACGCGCGTGGCAAGGTCGACGCCCTGTACGCAGTGGGTTCCAACATGACACATGCGGTCAAGGCGTTCGGCGCCAATGGCCGCCATTTCGCTACTCAAGCTGAGCTGATCGATGCGGTTAGCGCCGAGAATGCCAGTGACACCACTATCTTGATCAAGGGCTCGCGCAGCGCTGCGATGGAAAACGTCGTGGCGGCATTGTGCGGTGCCAGCGGGGAGAAACATTAATGCTGCTGCTGTTGGCCGAGTATCTGCAACAGTTCCACAAAGGCTTCGCGGTCTTTCAGTACCTGTCCCTGCGCGGGATTCTTGGTGTACTGACCGCGTTGTCCCTGGCGCTGTGGCTGGGCCCCTGGATGATCCGTACCCTGCAAATTCGCCAGATCGGCCAGGCCGTGCGTAACGACGGCCCGCAATCGCACCTGTCCAAGTCCGGCACCCCGACCATGGGTGGGGCGCTGATCCTGTCGGCTATCGCCGTCAGCACCTTGCTGTGGGCCGACCTGAGCAACCGCTATGTATGGGTTGTGCTGATCGTCACCCTGGCGTTCGGTGCCATCGGCTGGGTCGATGACTACCGCAAGGTGATCGAAAAGAACTCGCGTGGCCTTCCGAGCCGCTGGAAGTACTTCTGGCAGTCGGTGTTCGGCCTGGCGGCGGCGGTGTTCCTGTACAAGACGGCGCCCACCAGCGTCGAGACCACGCTGATCCTGCCGTTCATCAAGGATGTCACCATTCCGCTGGGCGTCGGCTTCGTCGTACTGACCTACTTCGTCATTGTCGGCTCGAGCAACGCGGTCAACCTCACCGATGGCCTTGACGGCCTGGCAATCATGCCGACGGTGATGGTCGGCGGCGCGCTGGGCATCTTCTGCTACCTGTCGGGTAACGTGAAGTTCGCCGAATACCTGCTGATCCCCTACGTGCCGGGCTCGGGCGAGCTGATCGTGTTCTGCGGCGCGCTGATCGGTGCCGGCCTGGGCTTCCTGTGGTTCAACACTTACCCGGCGCAAGTGTTCATGGGCGACGTCGGCGCGCTGGCACTGGGCGCCGCGCTTGGCACCATCGCCGTCATCGTGCGCCAGGAAATCGTGCTGTTCATCATGGGTGGCATCTTCGTGGTGGAAACCCTGTCGGTGGTGATCCAGGTCGCCTCCTTCAAGCTGACCGGCAAGCGCGTGTTCCGCATGGCGCCGATTCATCACCACTTTGAACTCAAGGGCTGGCCAGAGCCCCGGGTGATCGTCCGATTCTGGATCATCACCGTGATCCTGGTACTGATTGGCCTTGCAACCCTGAAACTGAGGTAGATGAGCGTGTCTTTGATCGCTTCCGACCAATTCCGCATCGTTGTCGGCCTCGGCAAGAGCGGCATGTCCCTGGTTCGCTTCCTGGCGAGCCGGGGCATTGCCTTTGCGGTCGCCGATACCCGCGAGCAACCGCCGGAACTGGAAACCCTGCGCCGTGATTACCCGCAGGTGGAAGTGCGCTGTGGTGAACTGGACGTGGACTTCCTGTGCCGCGCCAACGAGCTGTACGTGAGCCCCGGTCTGGCCTTGGCCACGCCGGCCTTGCAGCAGGCTGCCGCGCGTGGCGTGAAGCTGTCTGGCGACATAGAGCTGTTTGCTCGCCATGCCAAGGCGCCGATCGTTGCCATCAGTGGTTCCAACGCCAAGAGCACCGTCACGACGCTGGTCGGTGAAATGGCCGCCAAGGCCGGCAAACGCGTGGCCGTGGGCGGTAACCTCGGTACCCCGGCACTCGACCTGCTGGCCGATGACATCGAGCTGTACGTGCTGGAGCTTTCCAGCTTCCAGCTGGAAACCACTGACCAGCTCAACGCCGAAGTGGCGACCGTTCTGAACATCAGCGAAGACCACATGGACCGCTATAGCGGCCTTCCGGCCTACCACCTGGCCAAGCACCGGATTTTCCGCGGTGCCCGCCAGGTGGTGGTCAACCGCCAGGATGCCCTGAGCCGGCCGCTGCCGGTGGAAGGCCGTCCATGCTGGACCTTCGGCCTCAACCCGCCCGACTTCAAAGCGTTTGGCCTGCGTGAAGTGGACGGTGAGAAATACCTGGCGTTCGAGTTCCAGACGCTGATGCCGGCGCGTGAACTGAAGGTTCGCGGTGCTCACAACCAGAGCAACGCCCTGGCGGCGCTGGCCCTGGGGCATGCTGCCGGCCTGCCGTTCGAGCCCATGCTCGAGGCCCTGCGCGAGTTTGGTGGCCTGGCCCACCGGTGCCAGTGGGTACGCGAGCGTAATGGCGTGAACTGGTACGACGATTCCAAGGCCACCAACGTCGGTGCAGCCCTGGCCGCCATCGAAGGCCTGGGCGCCGATATCGAAGGCAAGTTGGTGCTGATCGCCGGTGGTGACGGCAAAGGTGCTGAATTCACTGCGCTGCGCGAGCCGGTCAAGCGTTTCTGCCGCGCCGTGGTATTGCTTGGCCGTGATGCCGAGCGCCTGGCCGAGGCCTTGGGCGATGCCGTGCCACTGGTTCGGGTCAAGACCCTTGACGATGCCGTACAGCAGTGTGCCGAGCTCGCCCAGGCCGGCGATGCCGTGCTGCTGTCGCCAGCATGCGCCAGCCTCGACATGTTCAAGAACTTCGAGGAACGGGGACGCCTGTTCGCCCAGGCAGCGGGAGGTCTTGCATGATCTTCGGCATCTTCAAACCCTACCCGTCGCCGCTGATCAGCGGCCGTGGCATCGACCTGGACTTCCCGATGCTCGCCGGTTGCCTGGCCTTGCTGGGCCTGGGCTTGGTGATGATCACTTCGGCCTCCTCGGAAGTGGCTGCGGTACAGTCCGGCAACCCGCTGTATCACATGTTCCGCCACCTGGTGTACGTGTTCCTTGGCCTGGTGGCCTGTGGGGCAACCATCCTGGTGCCGATCGCCACTTGGCAGCGCATGGGCTTCATGATGCTGCTTGGCGCCTTCGGCTTGCTGGTACTGGTGCTGGTGCCGGGTATCGGCCGTGAGGTCAACGGCTCCATGCGCTGGATCGGTTTCAGCTTCTTCAACGTGCAGCCTTCGGAAATCGCCAAGGTGTTCGTGGTCATCTACCTGGCCGGCTACCTGGTACGCCGGCAGACCGAGGTGCGCGAAACCTGGATGGGCTTCTTCAAGCCGTTCATCGTGCTGCTGCCCATGGCCGCCTTGCTGCTGATGGAGCCGGACTTCGGCGCCACGGTGGTGATGATGGGCGCGGCGGCGGCCATGTTGTTTTTAGGAGGGGTGGGGCTGTTCCGCTTCAGCCTGATGGTGGTGCTGGCGGTGCTGGCGGTATTTGTCCTGGTGCAGGCGCAGCCCTACCGGATGGCGCGGCTTATTACGTTCACCGACCCCTGGGCCGATCAGTTCGGCTCGGGCTACCAGCTGACCCAGGCACTGATCGCCTTCGGCCGTGGCGAGTGGCTGGGTGTTGGCCTGGGCAACAGCGTGCAGAAGCAGTTCTACCTGCCTGAAGCGCACACCGACTTCGTGTTCTCGGTCCTGGCGGAAGAACTGGGCGTGGTCGGCTCGCTGCTGACCGTCGCGCTGTTCGTGTTTGTCACCGTGCGCGCCCTGTACATCGGCCTGTGGGCCGAAAAAGCCAAACAGTTCTTTGCCGCCTACATGGCGTTCGGCCTGGCTTTCCTGTGGATTGGCCAGTTCCTGATCAACATCGGTGTGAACGTCGGCCTGCTGCCGACCAAGGGCCTGACCCTGCCGTTTCTCAGTTACGGGGGGAGCTCGCTGGTGATCTGCTGCGCCTGCGTGGGCCTGTTGCTGCGCATCGAGTGGGAAAGCCGCACGCACCTGGGCAGTGAGGAGCACGAATTCAGCGAAAGCGATTTTGCCGAGGAGACCAGTCATGGCCGCTGAAGGCAAAAATGTATTGATCATGGCCGGCGGCACCGGGGGGCACGTATTCCCGGCGCTGGCCTGCGCCCGTGAGTTCCAGGCGCGCGGTTACAGCGTGCACTGGCTGGGCACCCCGCGTGGCATCGAAAACGAGCTGGTGCCGCAGGCGGGTTTGCCATTGCATCTGATTCAGGTCAGCGGCTTGCGCGGCAAGGGCAAGCTGTCGTTGCTCAAGGCGCCTTTCACCTTGGTCAAGGCAGTGCTGCAGGCACGGCGCATCATTCGCCAGCTCAAGCCCGTATGTGTCCTGGGCTTTGGCGGCTATGTGACCGGCCCCGGCGGCGTGGCCGCGCGGCTGTGCGGCGTGCCACTGGTGATCCATGAGCAAAACGCCAGGGCCGGTACCGCCAATCGGTTGCTGGTGCCACTCTCGGCGCGGGTCTGCGAAGCTTTCCCGAACACCTTCGAGGCCAGCGACAAACGTCGCACCACCGGCAACCCGGTGCGTCCGGAGCTCTTCATGGACGCGCAACGCACGCCTTTGGGCGAGCGCCGCGCACGCCTGTTGGTGCTGGGGGGCAGCCTGGGTGCGGAACCATTGAACAAATTGTTGCCTAAGGCCCTGTCCGAGGTGCCCGCGGCACTGCGGCCAGAGGTGTTCCACCAGGCCGGCAAGCAGCACGCACCGATCACCGCCGAGCGTTATCACGAGGCGGGCGTCGCGGCTCAGGTAGAGCCTTTCATCAAAGACATGGCCCAGGCTTATGGCTGGGCCGACCTGGTGGTGTGCCGGGCCGGTGCCCTGACTGTCAGCGAACTGGCGGCAGCAGGCCTGCCTTCGATGCTGGTGCCTTTGCCCCACGCGATCGACGATCACCAGACCCACAACGCCCAATATCTGGCCCGCGAAGGCGCTGCCTTCCTGATGCCACAAGCGACAACTGGCGCAGCGCAACTCGCTGAACGCCTGAACGAGGTGCTGATGCAACCCGAGAAACTCAACGTCATGGCTGGCACCGCTCGGCGCCTGGCCAAACCTGCTGCAACCAGCACTGTGGTCGATATCTGCCTGGAGGTGGCCCATGGTTGAGAGCCAGAAAGCCATGCCCCAGCCGAAGATGGGCCGTATTCGCCGCATTCACTTCGTCGGCATCGGCGGCGTGGGCATGTGCGGTATTGCCGAAGTGTTGCTGAACCTGGGCTATGAAGTGTCCGGTTCGGACCTTAAAGCCTCGCCGGTCACCGAACGCCTGGAGTCCTTCGGCGCTGAGATCTTCGTCGGCCACCGCGCCGAGAACGCCGCCACCGCCGATGTGCTGGTGGTGTCCAGCGCCATCAACCCGGCCAACCCGGAAGTTGCCACCGCCCTCGAGCGGCGCATTCCGGTGGTGCCGCGTGCCGAGATGCTCGCCGAACTGATGCGTTACCGCCATGGTGTGGCCGTTGCCGGTACTCACGGCAAGACCACCACGACCAGCCTGCTGGCTTCAGTGTTCGCCGCCGGTGGCCTGGACCCGACCTTCGTCATCGGTGGCCGTCTTACCGCTGCCGGTACCAATGCGCAGCTGGGTACCAGCCGCTACCTGATCGCTGAAGCAGACGAAAGCGATGCCAGCTTCCTGCACCTGCAGCCGATGGTCGCGGTTGTCACCAACATCGACGCCGACCACATGGCGACCTACGAAGGTGACTTCAACAAGCTGAAGAAAACCTTCGTTGAGTTCCTGCACAACCTGCCGTTCTATGGGCTGGCGGTGATGTGCCTGGACGACCCGGTGGTTCGCGAGATCCTGCCGCAGGTGAAGCGCCCGACCGTGACCTACGGCTTCAGTGAAGAGGCCGACATCCGCGCCATCAATGTGCGTCAGCAGGGCATGCAGACCCACTTCACCGTGCTGCGCCGTGACCGCGAGCCGTTGGAGGTTTCGGTGAACATGCCCGGCAACCACAACGTGCTCAACGCCCTGGCTACCATCGCCATCGCCACTGACGAAGGCATTACTGACGAGGCCATCGTCCAGGGCCTGTCCGGCTTCCAGGGTGTCGGTCGTCGCTTCCAGGTATACGGCGAGCTGCCGGTCGAAGGCGGCAGTGTGATGCTGGTCGACGACTACGGTCATCACCCCACCGAAGTGGCGGCGGTGATCAAGGCTGTGCGCGGTGGCTGGCCAAGCCGCCGCCTGGTGATCGTCTACCAGCCGCACCGCTACAGCCGCACCCGCGACCTGTACGACGATTTCGTCCAGGTGCTGGGCGATGCCAACGTGCTGCTGCTGATGGAGGTCTACCCGGCCGGCGAAGAGCCGATCCCCGGTGCCGACAGCCGTCAGCTGTGCCACAGCATCCGCCAGCGCGGCAAGCTGGACCCGATCTACATCGAGCGCGGCGCCGAACTGGCACCGCTGGTCAAGCCACTGCTGCGCGCTGGCGACATCCTGCTCTGCCAGGGTGCCGGTGATGTCGGCGGCCTGGCCCCCCAGTTGATGAAAAGCCCGCTGTTCGCAGGCGCCAAGCAGGAGAAGTCGAAATGACCAGCGCCTACGACAAGCTGCACTCGACCCTGGACGTCAAGGCGTTCGGTCGCGTCGCCGTGCTGTACGGTGGCAAGAGCGCCGAGCGTGAAGTGTCGCTGAAATCCGGCGCCGCAGTGATCGATGCGCTGAGCACTGCCGGCGTCGACGTGGTTGCCATCGACGTCGGTGACGACCTGCTCGAACGCCTGCAGAGCGAGAAGATTGACCGCGCCTTCATCATCCTCCACGGCCGTGGCGGTGAAGACGGGAGCATGCAAGGTTTGCTGGAGTGCCTGGGCATCCCCTACACCGGCAGCGGCATCCTGGCTTCGGCGCTGGCGATGGACAAGCTGCGCACCAAGCAGGTGTGGCAGAGCCTGGGCATTCCCACGCCACGCCACGCGGTGCTGGCGAGCGAAAGCGATTGTTTGCAGGCCAGTACGGAACTGGGCTTCCCGCTTATCGTCAAACCCGCCCATGAAGGCTCTAGCATCGGCATGGCCAAGGTGAACAGCACCCAGGAACTGGTCGCCGCCTGGCAGGACGCCGCCAAATACGATTCCCAGGTACTGGTGGAGCAGTGGATCCACGGCCCGGAGTTCACCATCGCGGTACTGCGCGGCCAGGTGCTGCCGCCGATCGCCCTGGGTACGCCGCACGTGTTCTACGACTACGACGCCAAGTACATCGCCAACGATACCCAGTACCGCATCCCGTGCGGGCTGGATAGCGTCAAGGAACAGGAACTGATCGACCTGACCGCGCGCGCCTGCGATGCCATTGGCATCGAAGGCTGGGGGCGGCTGGACGTGATGCAGGACGAGCAGGGCCGGTTCTGGCTGCTCGAAGTCAACACCGCACCAGGCATGACAGATCATAGCCTGGTGCCCATGGCGGCCCGCGCGGCTGGCCTGGACTTCCAGCAACTGGTGCTGGCAATCCTGGCCGAAAGCGTGGCGACGCGAGGTTAATAACCATGCAAGGCGCGATGATACGTCAGCAGCAACCCGTTACCGGCCGTAGCAAGCCGGTGCCGCGTGGTGCCAGCCGGCTGGTGGCCGACGAGCCCGTATCGGCGCGCCTGCCCCGGCCAAGCCTGGGCGGCCTGAAGCGCTTGCTGTGGCCGGTGTTGCTGGTGGCGGCCGGCTTTGGTGCCTACGAGGGCGCCATTCGCCTGATGCCGTACGCCGACCGCCCGATCACCAAGATCGATGTGCAGGGCGACCTCAGCTACATCAGTCAGCAATCGGTGCAGCAGCGTATCGCGCCCTACGTGGCGGCGAGCTTCTTCAGCGTCGACCTGCCGGCGATGCGCGCCGAGCTCGAGCAGATGCCGTGGATCGCCCACGCCGAAGTGCGCCGGGTGTGGCCCGACGAGGTGGTGATCCGCCTTGAAGAGCAGCTGCCGGTGGCACGCTGGGGGGACGCAGCCCTGCTCAACAACCAGGGTCAGGCTTTCACCCCGCGCGAGCTGGCCAACTATGAGCACCTGCCGCAGCTGGCCGGGCCGCAGCGTGCTCAGCAACAAGTCATGCAGCAGTATCAGGTATTGAGCCAGATGCTGCGCCCCTTGGGCTTTTCCATCGCTCGCCTGGAGCTGCGCGAGCGAGGCAGCTGGTTCCTGACCACCGGTGCGAGCAGTGCCGGGCCAGGCATCGAGTTGCTGCTGGGGCGCGATCATCTGGTGGAGAAGATGCGCCGTTTCATTGCCATTTACGACAAGACACTCAAAGACCAGATCACCACTATCGCCCGCATTGATCTGCGTTATTCCAACGGACTTGCCGTTGGTTGGCGGGAACCGATTGCACCGACGACGGCCCAACCCGCCGTTGCGAAGAATTAGAGAGAGGCAGGACCATGGCAAACGCGCATAGCGGCAAAATGATCGTCGGGCTGGACATTGGCACCTCCAAGGTGGTGGCGCTGGTGGGCGAAGTGGGCGAAGACGGCACCCTGGAAATCGTCGGGATCGGCACCCATCCGTCCCGTGGCCTGAAAAAAGGCGTGGTGGTGAACATCGAGTCCACCGTGCAGTCGATCCAGCGCGCCGTGGAAGAGGCGCAGCTGATGGCCGGCTGCCGTATCCACTCGGCGTTCGTCGGTGTGGCCGGTAACCACATCCGCAGCCTGAACTCTCATGGCATCGTCGCCATCCGTGACCGCGAAGTCAGCCTGGCCGACCTGGAGCGCGTACTCGACGCCGCCCAGGCCGTGGCGATTCCGGCCGACCAGCGCGTGCTGCACACCTTGCCGCAGGACTACGTGATCGACAACCAGGAAGGCGTGCGCGAGCCGCTGGGCATGTCTGGCGTGCGCCTGGAAGCCAAGGTTCACGTGGTCACTTGCGCAGTCAACGCCGCCCAGAACATCGAGAAGTGTGTGCGCCGCTGCGGCCTGGAAATCGACGACATCATCCTCGAGCAGCTGGCTTCGGCCTACTCGGTGCTGACCGATGATGAAAAAGAACTGGGCGTGTGCCTGGTGGACATCGGTGGCGGCACCACCGACATCGCCATCTTCACCGAGGGTGCCATCCGCCACACGGCGGTCATCCCGATTGCTGGCGACCAGGTGACCAACGACATCGCCATGGCCCTGCGTACCCCGACCCAGTACGCCGAAGAAATCAAGATCCGCTACGCCTGTGCCCTGGCCAAACTGGCTGGCGCTGGCGAGACCATCAAGGTGCCGAGCGTGGGCGATCGCCCACCGCGCGAGCTGTCGCGCCAGGCCCTGGCCGAGGTGGTGGAGCCACGTTACGACGAGCTCTTCACCCTGATCCAGGCCGAACTGCGCCGCAGTGGCTACGAAGACCTGGTGCCCGCCGGCATCGTCCTCACCGGCGGCACCGCGAAGATGGAAGGCGCCGTCGAACTGGCCGAGGAAATTTTCCACATGCCGGTACGCCTGGGCGTGCCGCACAGCGTTCGGGGGCTGAGCGACGTGGTGCGCAACCCGATCTATTCCACTGGTGTGGGCTTGCTCACCTACGGCCTGCTGAAGCAGTCCGAGGACTTGGCCCTGACCGGTAACAGCAACAGCAGCAGCAACAGCTATGGCGATGAACCGAAGGCCCCAGTGCTTGAACGCTTCAAGAAGTGGGTCCAGGGCAACTTCTAAGTTTCAAAGCAGTAGTGGTAGGCGCAACAACTAGAGAACTGTAAGGAGAGGGAAAATGTTCGAGCTCGTAGACAACGTCCCGCAAAGTCCGGTCATTAAAGTGATCGGCGTTGGTGGTGGTGGCGGCAACGCCGTCAATCACATGGTCAAGAGCAGCATCGAAGGCGTGGAATTCATCTGCGCCAACACCGATGCCCAGGCGCTGAAAAACATTGGCGCGCGCACCATCCTGCAATTGGGCACGGGTGTGACCAAGGGCCTGGGTGCCGGTGCCAATCCGGAAGTCGGCCGTCAGGCCGCGCTGGAAGACCGTGAGCGCATCGCCGAAGTGCTGCAGGGCACCAACATGGTGTTCATCACCACCGGCATGGGTGGCGGTACCGGTACCGGTGCAGCGCCAATCATTGCCGAAGTGGCCAAGGAAATGGGTATCCTCACCGTCGCAGTGGTGACCCGTCCGTTCCCGTTCGAAGGCCGCAAGCGCATGCAGATCGCCGATGAAGGCATCCGCATGCTGGCTGAAAGCGTCGACTCGTTGATCACCATCCCCAACGAGAAGCTGCTGACCATCCTGGGCAAGGATGCCAGCCTGCTGTCCGCCTTCGCCAAGGCTGACGATGTACTGGCCGGTGCCGTACGCGGTATCTCCGACATCATCAAGCGCCCAGGCATGATCAACGTCGACTTCGCCGACGTGCGTACCGTGATGGGTGAAATGGGCATGGCCATGATGGGTACTGGCTGCGCCAGCGGCCCGAACCGTGCACGCGAAGCCACCGAGGCAGCTATCCGTAACCCGCTGCTGGAAGACGTCAACCTGCAGGGCGCCCGCGGTATCCTGGTGAACATCACCGCAGGCCCGGACCTGTCGCTGGGTGAGTACTCCGACGTGGGTAGCATCATCGAAGCCTTTGCCTCCGACCACGCGATGGTCAAGGTCGGCACCGTGATCGACCCGGACATGCGCGACGAACTGCACGTGACCGTGGTGGCCACTGGTCTGGGCGCACGCATCGAGAAGCCTGTGAAGGTGGTCGACAATACCCTGCAGACTGCCCAGCAGGCGTACGAAGCGTCCAATCCTGCGCCGGTGCGCCAGGAGCAGCCAGCGGTCAACTACCGTGACCTGGAGCGCCCGACAGTCATGCGCAACCAGGCGCATGCAGGTGCTGCCGCAGCCGCTAAACTGAACCCTCAGGATGACCTGGACTACCTCGATATCCCGGCATTCCTGCGTCGTCAGGCTGATTAATGGAATTTATCAGGGGTATAAAGGTGATTGGTATTCATCAAAGGTTGGGTCTGTTATCATCCCCAGCCTTTGTTGATACCTGTTCGCAATTTGCGCTGAAGCGGCCAATGCCATGATTAAACAACGCACCCTGAAGAATACCATCCGTGCCACAGGTGTCGGTCTGCACTCCGGGGAGAAGGTCTACCTGACCCTCAAGCCTGCACCTGTTGACACCGGCATCGTCTTCCGCCGCGCCGACCTCGACCCTGTGGTCGAGATCCCTGCGCGTGCGGCCAACGTCGGCGAGACAACCATGTCGACGACGCTGGTCAACGGTGACGTCAAGGTCGATACGGTCGAGCACCTGCTCTCCGCCATGGCGGGTCTGGGCATCGATAACGCCTACGTCGAGCTCTCCGCCTCGGAAGTGCCGATCATGGATGGCAGCGCCGGTCCTTTTGTATTCCTGATTCAGTCTGCCGGCCTGGAAGAACAGGACGCAGCCAAGAAGTTCATCCGCATCCTGCGTGAGGTAACCGTGGAAGAGGGCGACAAGCGCGCCACGTTCCTGCCTTTCGAAGGTTTCAAGGTGAGCTTCGAGATCGATTTCGATCACCCGGTGCTTCGCAACCGGACCCAGAGCGCCAGCGTCGACTTTTCCAGCACGTCGTTCGTGAAGGAAGTCAGCCGCGCGCGTACTTTTGGTTTCATGCGTGACATCGAGTACCTGCGCAAGCACAACCTTGCGTTGGGTGGCAGTGTCGAGAACGCCATCGTGGTCGATGAGGACGGTGTGCTGAACGAAGACGGCCTTCGTTACGAAGACGAATTCGTCAAGCACAAGATCCTCGACGCCATCGGCGATCTGTACCTGCTGGGCAACAGCCTGATCGGCGAGTTCAAGGGCTTCAAGTCCGGCCACGCGCTGAACAACCAGCTGTTGCGCAAGCTGATTGCTGAAACCGATGCCTGGGAAGTGGTCACTTTCGAAGATGCCAGTACGGCACCGATCTCGTACATGCGCCCTGTTGCGGCCGTGTAAGTTCGAACACTCTCTAGTTCATTAAGGCCACCTTCGGGTGGCCTTTTTTTATGGCTTGCCCTGGGCGTGGGTGGCCAACCGTTCCAGTGCTGCGCGCAGTTTGGGGTCGGTAATGCCCTCGGCGGTGTCGCGCAGGCTCTCGGCCGCACTGTTCGAAAGCTCGGCAGCATGCCCGCCACGCTTGGCCGGCACCAGCGGCGGCTGCACCTTGTACAGGATGCGCCTGAGGTTGCCGAATGCTTCCATGGCCTGCAGTGCCGCCAACAAGCGCTTCTGCTGGTAGCGCAGGCGGGTTGCCCAATGGCCGTCGGTAACCACCAGCAACAAAGTACCATCGCGCCAGGACGCCACATGGCAGTGCTCGCGGGCAGCCGGTTGCAACTGGCTTTCCAGCAGGCGCTGCAAGTGTTCCAGGCGCTCGGCCTGGTTAAGCAGCAGGCGCAGCGGGCGCACCTGGCGCAGCAGGGCGGAGGGCGGCTGGGCGGGGGAGGGTTTGTAGGCCATGGGGGTACGCGTGAGGTGACGTGGGCACAGTCTAACATCTCCGTTGCCTGTGCCGGCCTCTTCGCGGGTGAACCCGCTCCTACCAGGGCTATCGATACCTCGTAGAAGCGGGTTCACCCGCGAAGGGGTCGGCACAGGCAGCCAAAGACAAGACTGGTTCTCGATAGCTTTCATGTTGCCAAGCCTTGAACTCAGTGAAAATGCCCCTATCTAAAACAGGCCCCCGCCAAAACGCTGTATCAGCATCGTGGAAATCCACCACTTTCCTCACCATCGTTTCCGGGTAGAATGCTCGTTCGCATGCGGCCTATGGGCTGCACGGGCGACTCATGGGGCCGCCCTCCATCCCTACGTGTGGAAGATCCTGCCGATATGTTTGCGCCTTTGTTAAAAAAACTTTTTGGAAGCAAGAACGAGCGTGAAGTCAAACGCATGCTCAAGACGGTGAGTATCGTCAATGCCTTCGAAGAGAAGATGGTGGCCCTCTCCGACGAGCAACTGCGGGGCAAGACTGCAGAGTTCAAGGAACGCCTGGCCAAAGGCGAGACACTGGACCAGTTGCTGCCCGAAGCCTTCGCCGTGGCCCGCGAGGCCGGCAAGCGCGTCATGGGCATGCGCCATTTCGATGTGCAGCTGATCGGCGGCATGACCCTGCACGAGGGTATGATCGCAGAAATGCGCACCGGTGAAGGCAAGACCTTGGTCGGTACCTTGGCCGTCTACCTCAACGCATTGTCCGGCAAGGGCGTGCATGTGGTCACCGTCAACGACTACCTGGCGCGCCGTGACGCCAACTGGATGCGCCCGCTGTACGAATTCCTCGGTCTGTCGGTCGGTATCGTCTCGGCCTTCCAGCCGCCGGAAGAAAAGCGCGCCGCCTATGCAGCCGACATCACCTACGGCACCAACAACGAATTCGGGTTCGACTACCTGCGCGACAACATGGCGTTCAGCCAGGACGAGAAGTTCCAGCGTGAACTGAACTTCGCCGTGATCGACGAAGTCGACTCCATCCTCATCGACGAAGCGCGTACCCCGCTGATCATTTCCGGTCAGGCAGAGGACAGCTCCAAGCTGTACATCGAGATCAACCGTCTGATCCCGCGCCTCACCCAGCACATCGAAGAGGTCGAAGGCCAGGTCACCCAGGAAGGCCACTTCACCATCGACGAGAAGAGTCGCCAGGTGGAGCTGAACGAAGCCGGTCACCAGTTCATCGAAGAGATGCTGGCCCAGGCGGGCCTGCTGGCTGAAGGCGAGAGCCTGTACTCCGCGCACAACCTGGGCTTGCTGACACACGTCTACGCCGGTCTTCGTGCACACAAGCTGTTCCACCGCAACGTCGAGTACATCGTCCAGGACGGCCAGGTTCTGCTGATCGACGAACACACCGGCCGTACCATGCCGGGCCGTCGCCTGTCCGAGGGCCTGCACCAGGCCATCGAGGCAAAAGAGAACCTGAACATCCAGGCCGAGAGCCAGACCCTGGCTTCGACCACCTTCCAGAACTACTTCCGCCTGTACACCAAGCTGTCCGGCATGACCGGTACGGCCGACACCGAAGCGTTCGAGTTCCAGTCGATCTATGGCCTGAACGTGATGGTCATTCCGCCGAACAAGCCACTGGCGCGTAAGGACTATAACGACCTGGTGTACCTGACCGCTGACGAGAAATACGCTGCGATCATCGCCGACATCAAGGAAAGCATGAAGCTGGGCCGCCCGGTGCTGGTGGGTACCGCGACCATTGAAACTTCCGAGCACATGTCCAACCTCCTGAAAAAGGAAGGGATCGACCACAAGGTGCTCAACGCCAAGTATCACGAGAAGGAAGCCGAGATCATCGCGCAAGCAGGCGCGCCAGGTGCACTGACCATCGCCACCAACATGGCTGGCCGTGGTACCGACATCCTGCTGGGCGGTAACTGGGAAGCCGAAGTGGCTGCCCTGGAAAACCCGACAGCCGAGCAGATCGCCCAGATCAAGGCCGACTGGCAGAAGCGTCACCAGCAAGTGATCGAGACGGGTGGCCTGCATGTAATCGCTTCCGAGCGCCACGAATCGCGCCGTATCGACAACCAGCTGCGCGGCCGCTCCGGTCGTCAGGGCGACCCGGGTTCCAGCCGCTTCTACCTGTCGCTGGAAGACAGCCTGATGCGCATCTTCGCCTCTGACCGGGTGAAGAACTTCATGAAGGCACTGGGCATGCAGTCGGGCGAGGCCATCGAGCACCGCATGGTCACCAACGCTATCGAGAAAGCCCAGCGCAAGGTCGAAGGCCGCAACTTCGACATTCGTAAGCAATTGCTCGAATATGACGACGTCGCCAACGAGCAGCGCAAGGTGATCTACCACATGCGCAACAGCCTGCTGGCCGCCGACAACATTGGCGACACCATCGTCGAATTCCGCAAGGAAGTCCTGGACGCTACCATCAGCCAGCACATTCCGCCGCAGTCGCTGCCAGAGCAGTGGGACGTAGCCGGCCTGGAGGCTTCGCTGGCCAGCGATTTCGCCATCAAGTTGCCAATCCAGCAATGGCTCGACGAGGACGATCACCTCTACGAAGAGACCCTGCGCGAGAAGCTGCTGAGCGAGATCACCACGGCCTACACCGAGAAGGAAGACCAGGCCGGTCTCGAGGCCCTGCGAACCTTCGAGAAGCAGATTCTGCTGCGCGTACTGGACGACCTGTGGAAAGACCATCTGTCGACCATGGACCACCTGCGTCACGGTATTCACCTGCGTGGTTATGCGCAGAAGAACCCGAAGCAGGAGTACAAGCGCGAGTCGTTCAGCCTGTTCCAGGAGCTGTTGGAGTCGATCAAGCGCGACACCATCCGCGTGCTGTCGCACGTACAGGTTCGCCGCGAAGACCCGGCCGAAGAAGAAGCCCGCCTGCGCCGTGAGGCCGAAGAGCTGGCAAGTCGCATGCAGTTCCAGCACGCCGCTGCACCGGGCCTGGGAAGTGAGCAACTGAGCGAGGAGGGTGCCGAAGTTGCGGTAGCCTCGGCGCCAGTACGCAATGACCAGAAGCTGGGCCGCAACGAGCCGTGCTGGTGTGGTTCGGGCAAGAAGTTCAAGCATTGCCACGGTCAGATCGAGTGATCTGAACCTTACGTTGTACAAGCCTGGGGTCGCTTTGCGGCCCTTTCGCGACACAAGGCCGCTCCCACAGGTACCGCGCTCGTCCATGAACGGGCGCGATCCTTGTGGGGGCGGCCTTGTGTCGCGATGGGGTGCGAAGCGGCCCCTTTTTCGACATCATCGTTTTTTCTAGGAGCGCTCTAATGGCTGTTGGTCTTGGTCCTTTGCCCACCCTGCACCCGGTTCCGGGTTTTGAACTCGGTATCGCTTCTGCCGGTATCAAGCGCCCGGGGCGCAAGGATGTGGTGGTCATGCGCTGTGCCGAAGGCTCCAGCGTGGCTGGCGTGTTCACCCTCAACGCCTTCTGCGCAGCGCCGGTGATCCTGTCCAAGCAGCGTGTACAGGGCACCGTGCGCTACCTGCTGACCAACACGGGTAACGCCAACGCCGGTACCGGCGCGCCAGGCCTGGCCGCCGCCGAGCGCACCTGCGCCAAGCTGGCCGAACTGGCTGGCGTACCGGCCGAGTCGGTACTGCCGTTCTCCACCGGCGTGATTGGCGAGCCGCTGCCGGTCGAAAAGATCGAAGGCGCGCTGCAGGCCGCCCTCGACAACCTGTCGGAAAACAACTGGGCTGAGGCCGCTACCGGCATCATGACCACCGACACCCTGCCCAAGGGGGCCAGCCGCCAGTTCCAGCACGATGGCGTGACCGTCACCGTTACCGGTATCAGCAAGGGTGCAGGCATGATCCGCCCGAACATGGCGACCATGCTGGGCTACATCGCCACCGACGCCAAGGTGGCGCCAAAGGTACTCAAGGACCTGATGCTGGACGGCGCCAACAAGTCGTTCAACCGCATCACGATCGATGGTGACACTTCGACCAACGATTGCTGCATGCTGATCGCTACCGGCAAGGCCGACCTGCCGGAAGTGACCGAAGCCAGCGGCGCGCTTTTCGAAGCGCTGAAAAAGGCCGTGTTCGAAGTGTGCATGGAAGTGGCCCAGGCCATTGTCCGTGACGGCGAAGGCGCGACCAAGTTCGTGACCGTGCAGGTCAACGGCGGTGGCAACCACCAGGAGTGCCTGGACGTTGGCTACGCCGTGGCCCACTCGCCGCTGATCAAGACCGCGCTGTTCGCTTCCGACCCGAACTGGGGCCGCATCCTCGCCGCCGTAGGCCGTGCCGGTGTACCGGAGCTGGATGTGAGCCTGATCGATGTCTACCTGGACAGCGTTTGCATCGCGAGCAAAGGCGGCCGCAGCCCGAGCTATACCGAAGCGCAGGGTTCGGCAGTGATGGCCCAGGAAGAGATCACCATCCGAATCGAACTGGGCCGTGGCCAGTGCAGCGAAACCATCTGGACGACTGACCTGTCCCACGAGTACGTGAAGATCAACGCCGAGTACCGTACCTGATCTACTGATCCGAAGGCCTCTTCGCGGGCACGCCCGCTCCCACAGGTGTTGCAATGCCTGCAGGAGCGGTGCGGTCCCTGCAGGAGCGGGCTTGCCCGCGAATGGCCGCGCAGCGGCCTGCGGGTTTTGCAATACAAACCTGATGGAGCCGAACCATGAGCTATCACCTGATCATCGGCGACAAGCTGTACTCCTCCTGGTCGCTGCGTGGCGCCCTGGCGCTCGAGCTGGCTGGCGTGCCCTACGAAGAAACCCTGATCAAGCTGAACCAGCCTGATACCCGCCAGCGCATCCTCGCTTTCTCCTCCACCGGCAAGGTGCCGCTGCTCAAGACCGAGCACGGTGTGATCGCCGATTCCCTGGCCATTGCCGAATACCTCAACGAACAGCACCCCGACGCCCAGCTGTGGCCTGCCGACGCAGCCGCCCGCGCCCAGGCCCGTTCGGCTTGCGCGCAGATGCACAGCGGTTTCTTCGCCCTGCGCGGTGCCATGCCGTTCGACCTGTCGCGTGACCAGGCGCTGGACACTGTGCCGCTGGACGTGCAGGTCGATATCGACCGTATCGTCGCGCTGTGGTCCGAATGCCGCGTGGTGGCCAAGGACAGCGGCCCGTTCCTGTTCGGCCAGCCAAGCCTGGCCGATGCCTTCTTTGCCCCGGTGGCCGTGCGCCTGCGCACCTACCGCGTAGAAGTCCCCGCCGAGGCGGCAGCCTACATCGAGACCATTTATCAGTGGCCAGCCTTCCAGGCATGGCAACAGGCAGGCCTGGAGGAGCGTAAAGCGTGAAACGGATTCATGTAGTGGCTGCCGTCATTCGCGGTGCTGATGGCCGTATTCTGATCGCACGCCGTGCCGATACCCAGCACCAGGGCGGCTTGTGGGAGTTCCCCGGTGGCAAGGTGGAAGAAGGCGAAAGCGTCGAAGCAGCGCTTGCCCGCGAGCTGCGCGAGGAGCTGGGCATCGAGGTAAGCCGGTCGCGTGCGC
Organism: Pseudomonas sp. 10(2024); assembly: GCF_045164175.1. NCBI lineage: Bacteria > Pseudomonadati > Pseudomonadota > Gammaproteobacteria > Pseudomonadales > Pseudomonadaceae > Pseudomonas > Pseudomonas sp. 10(2024). The sequence continues at coordinate 4,804,915 of NZ_CP174006.1, read as the reverse complement.
TGATCAAGGTCAGCCATGACTACCCGGACAAGCAGGTGCTGCTGGACGTGCGCGAGGTCGAAGCGTTCACTGGCGAACCCCATGGTGCCGAAGGCCAGCCGCTGGAATGGGTTGCCCCGCGCGATTTGCCGCAGTACGAATTCCCCGAGGCCAACAAACCGATCGTCGCCGCTGCGCGCCTGCCGGACCAGTACCTGATCACCCCGGATGGCTTGGAGGTGCCGCAGCTGCTCAAGGGCATCCAGAAGGCGGTGGCCAATGGTATTCGCCTGATCCAGTTACGTGCCCCGGACATGTACGACCCCAAGTACCGCGACGTGGCGGTGGATGCGGTCGGGCTGTGTGCGGGCAAGGCGCAGCTGATGCTGAAAGGGCCACTGGAATGGCTGGGTGATTTCCCGGCGGCCGGTTGGCACCTGACAGCCGCGCAGCTGCGCAAGTACGCCGCCAGGGGCCGGCCGTTCCCCAAGGAGCGCTGGTTGGCGGCATCCTGCCACAGTGCCGAAGAGCTGGCGCTGGCTGAGCAGATGGGCGTGGACTTTGTCACCTTGTCGCCAGTGCAGGCGACCCAGACGCATCCGGATGCGGTGCCGCTGGGCTGGGATGAGGCGCAGCGCGTGATTGCCGGGTTCAACAAGCCGGTATATCTGCTGGGTGGGGTAGGGCCGAGTGAGCGCCAGCAGGCCTGGGAGGCGGGTGCACAGGGTGTGGCCGGGATCCGGGCGTTCTGGCCACAGGTTTGAGTCCCCTGTAACAGGGGCTGCTGCGGGGCCCATTCGCGGGGCCCGCTCCCACAGGAAACTCACAAGCTTCAAGCCTGCTCGAAACCTGTGGGAGCGGGCAAGCCCGCGAATGGGCTGCAAAGCAGCCCCAGAAGTATCAGCCTTTCGGTTTCTCGGCGGGCTGCCACAAAACCTCAGCCACCCCCTGGCGCCGCCCGATGATCCGCGCCGCCACGAACAATAGATCGGAAAGCCGGTTGATATACGCCAAACCAACGCCTTCCAGCGGCTCCACGGCATTCAACTGCTGACACCGGCGCTCTGCACTGCGCGCCAGGCTGCGGCACACATGCGCCTGCGCCACCAGCGCCGAACCACTGGGCAGAATGAAGTTCTTCAGCGGCCCCAGCTCTTCGTTCCACACATCGATGGCCGCCTCCAGGCGTTCCACTTCCGCCAGGGTCAACGCCTGGTAACTGGGCATCGCCAGCTCGCCACCCAGGTCGAACAAGCGGTGCTGACACGGCGCCAGCACTGTGGTCACTTCATTCAGCCCGTGCTCGGCGAGCCCCGCCAGCAGCAACCCCAACTGGCTGTTCAGGCTGTCCACCTCGCCAATCGCTTCGATCCGCGGGTGGTCCTTGGGCACCCGACGGCCGTCGCCCAGGCCGGTTTCGCCTTTGTCGCCGGTGCGGGTATAGATCTTCGAAAGGCGGTAGCCCATGTCATTGCTCCGTTCTGGCCGGCACCGCCGCTGCCGGCTGGGTGAGGGGCAGGCGTAGGGTAAAGCAGGTGCCTTGGCCTGGCGTGGATTGCACTTCCATCTGCCCCTTGTGGTTGTTGGTGATGATGAAGTAGGAGACCGACAGGCCAAGCCCGGTACCCTGGCCGATTTCCTTGGTGGTGAAGAACGGCTCGAAGGTGCGCTTGCGCACCGCCTCGGGCATGCCGACGCCGTTGTCTTCGACCTGGATTTCCGCCCATGGCGGGTTTAGCCGGGTGCGCAGTGTGATGCGTCCGGGCTCGCTGGGTTGCGGGCGTTGGTGGATGGCCTGGGCTGCGTTCTTCAGCAAGTTGAGCAGTACTTGTTCCAGCTCGTTGGCGGTACATGGCACCGGCCCCAGGTCGGGGTCGAACTGGCGCACGATGGCTTGCCCCTTGAAGTCGAAGCCGATGGCCAGATCGAAGTCATTGCCGGCAATTTCAAGCGCCTGATCGATCAGCGCCGGCAGCTCGCATGGCTCCAGCTGGCGGTTGCTGCGGCGGCTGAAGCTGAGCATGTGGGTGACGATCTTCGCCGCTCGGGCGCCGGCCTGCTGAATGCCGTCGAGCAGCTGCGGCACCTCGCGGCTGTCCAGGTAGCGGTTGATCGTGGCCAGGTCGATGCCCAGCTCTTCGGCCTGTTCCTGGTTGCGCGGCAGGTCGGACGACAGGCGTCGGCGAATGTTCTGCACGTTGTGCAGGATAGCGCCCAGCGGGTTGTTGATTTCGTGCGCCATGCCGGCAGCCAGCCCCCCGACCGAGAGCATTTTTTCCGATTGCACCATCATTTCTTCCAATGACAGACGCTGGGTGATGTCGTCGATACGAATGACCACGCCGCGCCCGCCGCCGCCGGTCAGTGGGTAGAAGGTCAGGGCGTAGTGGCGCAGGTCGTCGCCCTTGGGCCAGGTTACCCGCTCGATCTTCGCCACTCGATGTTTTTCCACGGTTTCCTTCAGTTGCGGGAGGAACGGCTTCAGCGGCTCGAACGCAATGAACACCGGCTGGTTAAGTGCCTCGTCCAGTGGCGTGCCGGAAAGCACCGTGGCTTCGTGGTTCCATTGGGTCACGTAAAGCTGTTCGTCGAGGGCGATCAGTGCCGAGGGCATCGAGTCGATGATGCTGTTGAGGTAGTTCTGGAAACCGGTGAGCTTTTTCTCGATCTTGCTGCGTACCTGTACTTCCAGTTCCAGCTTGCGGTTGGTGTGGCGGGTTTCTTCAGCAAGGCCCTGAGCCTGGTCGTAGGCACTCTGGAACTCGTCGCGGGCGCTCTTGAGCTGCTGCTCGCGGGCCTCGATGCGCGACAGCATGGTGTTGAAGGCCTCGGCCAGGCTGCCGATTTCATCATCGTTGCCGCGTTGGGCGCGCAAGGCGTAGCTCTCTTCGCGGGTAACCTGGCGGCTGAGTTCCTCAAGCTGGTTGATCGGTTGGGTGATCAGGCGTTTGATCTGCCGGGCGATGACGATCCATAGCAGGACACTGAACACCAGGATGCCCAGGCTGGCGCTGAGTGTGCCGGTGTAGAAGGCCGTGGGCAGTTCGCTGCTGGCTACCAGCAGCAAGTGTGCCGGTGGGTTGGCATCGCGGGGGATGCGGATCAACTGAGTGCTGCGAAACTCCATCAGGCGCCAGCCGTCGATGTTGCGAAAACGTTTGGGCAGGGCCAGCGGCTCGCCATGCTGCAACTGCGCCAGCATTCGGCCATCGCCACCGTAGACCGCGGCGGCGCGCAGCGGTGTGTAACTTTCCAGTTCCTTGAGCAGGGCACGGGCGGTTTCCGGGGTGTCGCCGGCGCGGGCTGCAAGCTGAGGATTGGCCACCAGCCGGCCGATGGTCTGCATGGCCTGGGGCGCCATGCTTTCCTGGGTGATCCAGTAGGCGGCGCTGATGAAGGTGAGGTTGGCCATCAGCAAGATGGTCACCAGCAATACCAGCAGGGCCGCCAGCAGCTTCTGCCCGACCGGGAGGTTTTCCAGGCGTTGGCGCAAGGTCATGGGCAAGGCAATGTCCGTATCCGGTTGAAGGGCCGCGTCAGTCGCAGGGCAAACCACGCGCGCGCAGGTTTTCGACCAAGCGCTGCAGCAGGTGTTCCAGCTGCGGCAAGTGCAGGCCATGACGGCCCGCAGCGCGGCAAGCATGGCCGAGCAGGTAGTGCAACTCGGTGCGCCGTCCTGCATGCACGTCCTGGTACATGGAAGAGTAGTTGGCTGCGGTGGCGAGGATTACCCGCTGCACTTCTTCCTCCAGCCCCTCGGCTGCTTGCGGCTGGCCGCAACGGCGCAGCAGGCGGGCCAGCTCGACGCACAGGGCTTGCACTTCACCCAGGTGCCCCAGCAGCCCGCCATTCTGGCAATCGTGAAGCACGGTCAGCGGGTTGATGGCGCAATTGAGCGCCAGCTTGCGCCACAGGCGGGTCAGTATGTCTACTGTCCATTCTGCGGGGATACCGGCCTCGTGCAGGTCATCGAACCAGGCGGGGATCATGGGGTTACGTGGGTCGCCCAGCCAGTTGAAGCCATGGCCGGCAAAACGCACCTGCCAGTCCCCCTCGCGGAAGGCGCCTTCGGTGCTGGAGGCGAAGATGCAGCGAGCGTGCGGCACCAGGTCTGCGACTTCATCCTGGCTGCCAAGGCCATTCTGCAACAGCAGCACTTCGGCGCTCTCGGCCAGCCGTGGCGCTAGACCGGCAATAGCCGGGGCAGCGTCATAGGCCTTGCAGGCCACCAGCAGCCGGTGGATCGGGCCTTGCGCCTGCGCCGTTTCGGCAGGTATGGCGTAGTGCCGGGTGTGCTCCTGTTCGACCAGGGTCAGGCCACCGGCCTGCTGATAGGCCTGTAGCCGTTGCCCGTCACGCAGGATCAGGCGCACGGCCTTGCCTGCGCGTGCCAGGCGGCAGGCCCACAGACTGCCAAGGCTACCGGCGCCGAGAATATGCCAGGTGCTGCTCATATGCGTTTCGCAACCCGTTATAATGAGCCCGCATTTTAACCTTCAAACCCAGCGCGCTCCATCTTCAGCCTGAGCGCGCTTTTATTTTGGGAGAACAACCATGCCTTCGTTCGACGTGGTATCGGAACTGGACAAGCACGAAGTGCAGAACGCGGTCGACAACGCCATCAAGGAACTGGACCGCCGCTACGACCTCAAGGGCAAAGGCACCTTCGAGTTCAAGGACAAAGAGCAGACCGTGATGCTCACCGCCGAGGAAGAGTTCCAGCTCGAGGCGATGCTGGAGATCCTGCGCCTGGCACTGGTCAAGCGCAAGATCGACGTGAAGTGCCTGGAAACCAAGGACCCCTACGCCTCCGGCAAGGAAAAGAAACAGGAAGCCAAGTTCCGCGAAGGCATCGACAAGGACCTGGCAAAAAAGATCGTTGCCACCATCAAGGATGGCAAGCTGAAAGTACAGGCCGCCATCCAGGGTGAGCAGGTACGGGTAACCGGCAAGAAACGTGACGATCTGCAGGAAGCCATTGCCCTGCTGCGCACCAAGGAATTCGACATGCCGCTGCAGTTCAACAACTTCCGCGACTGATGCGGGGGTGGCCCGGAACCCCGATGGCCAAATGATGTCCATGGGGGCCGGGGTTGCGTAATAACACGCGCGGCCTGTTCTACCGTGTACTTGCCGCTCGGCATCAGGAGATGAATATGGATTTGAACGCTGAAGTCGATCAGCTCGTCCGCCAATCCCAGACGTGGATTCCCTTGATCATGGAATACGGCAGCCGTGTGCTGCTGGCACTGCTGACCCTGGCGGTCGGCTGGTGGATTATCAACAAGGTCAGCGCTCGCCTCGGCAAGCTGGTTGGCCTGCGCAACGCCGACCTGGCGCTGCAGGGCTTCATCAGCACCCTGGCGAACATCGTGCTGAAGGTGCTGCTGTTGGTCAGCGTCGCCTCGATGATCGGCATCGAGACCACCTCGTTCGTCGCCGCCATCGGTGCCGCAGGCCTGGCCATCGGCCTTGCCTTGCAGGGCAGCCTGGCGAACTTCGCCGGTGGTGTGCTGATTCTGATGTTCCGCCCGTTCCGTATCGGTGACTGGATCGAGGCGCAGGGCGTTGCCGGCACCGTCGACAGTATCCAGATCTTCCACACCGTGCTGCGCACCGGTGACAACAAGACGGTCATCATGCCCAATGGCAGCTTGTCCAACGGCATCATTACCAACACCAACCGCCAGCCGACGCGCAAGGTGGTGTTCGATGTGGGCGTTGACTACGAGGCCGACCTGCAGAAGGCCCGCAATGTGTTGCTGGAACTGGCAAAGGACCCTCGTGTTCTGCAAGACCCGGCACCGCAGGCGGTCGTGTCGACGCTGGGCGACAGCTCGATCACCGTATCGCTGCGCTTGTGGACCAAGACCTCCGATTACTGGGACGTGATGTTCATGCTCAACGAGTATGCGCGTGACCGGTTGAAGGCCGAAGGGATCGACATTCCGTTTCCGCAGCGGGTTATTCGCGTGGTGCAGGAGACTGCAACGCAGTAATGCCGCGTTCAAGCCGGGGCCGCTTTGCGCCCCTTCGCGGGCAAGCCCGCCCCTACGAGGACATGCGTGTTCTGTGTAGGAGCGGGCTTGCCCGCGAAGGGGCGCAAAGCGGCCCCAGCTTTTTCCGACCCTGATTACACTTGCTCACAGCAATTTCCAGCCATTTCTGGCATATAGCGTGACCCCGCCCGCCACACCCGATACGCCATCATGAAACCACTGCTGTATATCACCCCTCTGCGTGCCTTGCTGTTCGGTCTGACCCTGGCCCTGTTCGAACTGCTGACCTACCTGGCCAGCGACGCGGTCATGCCGGCCATGCCGGTCGTGGTCAGCGACCTCGACGCCAGCCCCGAATACATACCCCATGCCCTCAACCTGTACCTGCTGGGGGGCGTGGTACTGCAATGGCTGATCGGCCCGTTGGCCGACCGTTATGGACGGCGCCCTTTGCTGCTGGTCGGCTGCGCATTCTTTGGCCTGGCCTGCCTGGCTACCTTCTGGGTCCAGGACATCGGCCTGTTCAACCTGTTGCGCCTGTTGCAGGGCATTGGCCTGGGCTTTGTGGTCACCGTCAGCTACCCAGCTCTGAACGAGGCTTTCAGCGAGGCTGATGCCGTACGCATGATGGCCCTGCTGGCCAACATCGCCTTGCTGTCGCCCCTGCTCGGGCCGCTGGTGGGCACCTTGCTGCTGCAATGGCTGGACTGGCGCTGGCTGTTCGTGGCGTTCGCCATCGGCGCGGTGCTGGCCTGGCTGCTGCTGTACCGCCTGATGCCGGAAACCCTGGGCGTGGAGCGCCGTGACGGCTCGCGGCTGGCGTTCACGCCGATTCACCTGCTGCCACTGTTGGCGGGCTATGGCCAGTTGCTGGGCAACCGCCGCTTCGTTGCAGGCAGCGCCGCCCTTGGGTTGGTCGGCTTGCCGCTGATTGGCTGGATTGGCCTGTCGCCGGTGCTGCTGATTCACGATGAGGGGTTGAGTACCCTGGAGTATGCCTTGTGGCAGTTGCCGGTTTTTGGCGGGCTGATCCTCGGTAACCTGATCATCAACCGTATTGCCGATCGCTACCCGCTGCCAGCCCTGGTGCGTGGCGCGCTCTGGCCATACCTGGCTGGCCTGTGCCTGATGGTGCTGGCGACCTGGTACTGGCCGAGCGTGACCAGTGTGGTGGCCGGCATGTCGTTGTACGCGCTGGGGTTGGGCGTGGCCAATGCGGTGCTGTACCGCATGACGCTGTTCTCCAGCGAACAGAGCAAGGGGCTGGTTTCGGCCATGCTGGGGATGATCACCATTGCCTTGCTGGGGCTCGGTGGAGCGCTGCTGGCGATGATTGGCGCCGGTGCCAGCTTGCTGCATTTTGCCCTGGCGGCAGGGGTGGCGGGGGCGTTGGCGCTGTGGCCGCTGTGGTTTGTGGTGGGTGGGCGGCCTGGGGAAGGGGCTGTAGCTCGATAATCGGTATTGCCGATGCCGGCCTCTTCGCGGGTAAACCCGCTCCTACAAGGCAACGCGTGCCGGCCTCTTCGCGGGTAAACCCGCTCCTACGAGGCAGCGCGTGCTGGCCTCTTCGCGGGTAAACCCGCTCCTACACAGGGCTGGACGCCTTGTAGGAGCGGGTTTACCCGCGAAGAGGCCAGCACAGGCAATACAAAACTTCAGGGCCGCTCAGCCACCGAGTGGTCGTCCGCCACCGGCGTCCCCCGCCCGGCTTCCTGATGCCACTGCAGGGCGATCAGGATCAGCGTAGGCACCCCCAGCAGCGCCGTGATCAGGAAGAAGTCGTGGTAGCCGAACTTCTCCACAATAACGCCCGAATACCCGCCAATCAGCCGCGGCAACAGCAGCATGATCGAACTGAGCAGCGCGTACTGGGTCGCCGAGAACTTCAGGTTGGTCAGGCTTGACAGGTAGGCGACAAAGGCCGAGGTAGCCATGCCGGAGCTGAAGTTGTCCAGTGAGATGGTCACCACCAGCATTTCCAGGTTCGGCCCCATGTCAGCCAGCATCAGGAACAGGATGTTGGTGCCGGCAGAGGCTACGCCGCCGATGAACAGGATGGGCATGATGCCGAAGCGTACGATCAGCAGGCCGCCAACCCCGGCGCCGACCAGGGTCATGATCAGGCCGAAGATCTTGCTGACGCTGGCAATCTGGTCCTTGGTGAAGCCCATGTCGATATAGAACACGTTGGCCATCACCCCCATCACCGTGTCCGACATGCGATAGGTGGCGATCAGGCCTAGCAGCAGCAGAGCCTGCCAGCGGTAGCGGGTGATGAAATCGTTGATCGGGGTCAGCACGGGGGCCAGGCCGCGACGGCCGAGGCTCGACAGGCAGGCCCAGGACAGCAGCACGTAGAGGATCAGGCGCAGGAAGGCGCGGTCTTCCAGCAGCAGGTCGAGCGGCGTGGCATCACCGGAGATCACGCTGGACCAGCCGGTATTGAACATCTGGGTGAAGCTGGCCGGTACCGAGACCAGCAGGATGATCAGCACGAACACCGAGGCCATCTGGTGCACCAGCCCGTAGCGCGCTGCCGATAGCTGGGTGCGCATGGGCACTGGTGGTTCGCGCATGACCAACGTGGTGAACAGGGCGGGCAGCATCATCACCCCGAACATCACGTACGTGCCGGCCCAGGCCTTGTGCAGGTAGCTGAAGCCGGTAGAGCCGAACCACTCGGCGAAGAACAGGGCACCGGCCGTGGCGAGCAAGGCAGCCACCCGGTAGCCGGCCATGTAGCTGGCTGCGAGCGCGGCCTGGCGCTGGTCGTCAGCGATTTCCAGGCGGTAGGCGTCGACAGCGATGTCCTGGGTAGCCGAGGCGAAAGCCACCAGTACGGCCATGGCAATCAGCCAGGAGAGGTGTTGTTGCGGGTCGCACAGGCTCATGCCGACCAGCCCGATCACCACCAGCGCTTGCGACAACAGCAGCCACGAACGCCGGCGCCCGAGGCCGCCAAGCAGCGGCAAGCGCCATTGGTCGAGCAGCGGTGACCAGACCCACTTGAAGGCGTAGGCCAAGCCAATCAGGCTGGCATAACCGATGGTTTCACGGGCAACGCCGGCTTCGCGCAACCATACCGACAGGGTCGAGAACACCAGCATGTAGGGCAGGCCGGCGGCGAAACCGAGTAGCAAAAGTACCAATGTTGACGGGCTGGCATAGGCAGCAAGCGCAGCGCGCCAGGTTTTACGGGGCATGGGCCAACATCTGCCTCAAGTTTTCGAAAACAAAGCGCGCACTCTAACCGCTGTGCTCCATTGGGCGCCAGCCATGGCGCGTCATATCCACACGATTGTTGCTTACATTCACACCTTCCCCGCGTAACCGCGCCCTTTGTTCATCGCCCGACGGGGTGCCCAGCGGCAGGCTCAGCCGGCCACCTGCACCGAGCACCCGGTGCCAAGGCAGGCGTGTGTCTGCAGGCAACTGCCCCAGGGTACGCCCCACCCAGCGCGCCGCACGGCCAAGCCCGGCCAGTTCGGCCAGTTGGCCATAGCTCACCACCTTGCCGGGTGGCACTTGGCCCAGTACTGAATACAGCGCCGTTCGTCGGCCCTCGGCCGAATCAAGGGCGTGCTCATATCCATCAGACATCTCGCCCGCCTTGGGCTGCAGATGAAACCGGACCGGTGGTCTGGTAAATGAGAGTTGAACTCAACGGCATACTCCCGGTCTGTCCTTGCTCTGGTCGTGGGTATCTGGATAATGCCCGGCTTTTTCGTCAAATCGAACCCATAGTCCGCAAACAAAGCCCGTTTATGAATTCTAGATCCTTGTTGTGCCTTCTTGCTGTTTCCCTGTGTGCCTCTCCGGTGTTGGCCGACACTGTGTGGATGAAGAACGGTGACCGGCTAAGTGGCAAGATCAAGGTATTCGACGGCGGCAAGCTGCTGCTGGAAACCCCTTATGGCGGGTCCATCGCCCTGGACTGGAAACAGGTTCAGACGCTGGAAAGCGACCAGGAGATGCTGGTCAAGCAGGACGCCTACAGCGGAGAGAAAGCCAAGTCGCTCAAGGCGGCAGAGCCAGGCAAGGTGACCTTGGCCAATGGCGAGGCACCGAAGACGGTGGAGCTGGCCAGTATCGAGCAGATCATGAAGCCCAAGCCGTTGGTCGAGGATTTCGTGTGGAAAGGTAATGTCGACGTGGCGCTGGACTACAAGCGCGCAGAGAACGACACCGACGATTACGACGTGGGCTTCAAGACCACTGCCCGCCATGGCCGCTGGCGGCACAACGCCGAGGGTGAGTACAACCGCGAGACCAAGGACGACGTCACCACCACCAACAACTGGAGCGCCGAGTACGCGCTGGACCGCTTCATTACCGATAAGTGGTTCTGGCAGGGGCGTGCGGAATACAAGCGCGATCACATCGAAGACCTGGCCCGCCAGCGCACCGTGGGTACCGGCCCGGGTTACCAGTTCTGGGACGATGAGCTGGGTGCGTTCTCGCTGGGCTCACTGATCAACCGCACTGATTTCGAGTACCGGGACGGCGGCAAGGATAATTTCTATTCTGCGGCCGTGAAGTGGGATTACACCCGCTACCTGATCGGCAAGAACGTGCAGCTGTTCACCAACGGCGAGTTCGCCAAGCCGCTGGGTGGCGTGGCCGACTACTCGCTGGATGCCGAGGTTGGCCTGCGCTACAAGGTCACCGAGTGGGCCTCGCTGAACCTCAAGGCGGAGAAGGATATCATCACCGGCACGCGTGAGAGTGACCTGGACAAGACACGCTATACCGCGGGCTTCGGCGTTACCTGGTAAGGCGTCTGGATGCAGGTCAGTGGCACAGGCAGCTGATAATGCTTATCTTGTCCCCAACCCGTCCGCCAGGAGCCGCCCTCAAGTGAGTACCAACGCCATTCGCCCCGCCCGGGAACTGCTGCTCAAGGAATACCGCGGCGTGCTTTCGACACATTCCAGGTCGATGCCTGGCTACCCCTTCGGTTCGGTCGTGCCGTACTGCCTGGACGCCCAGGGCAACCCGCTGATCCTGATCAGCCGCATTGCCCAGCACACCCACAACCTGCAGAAGGACCCCAAGTGTTCGCTGCTGGTGGGTGAGCGCGAGGCCGAGGATGTGCAGGCGGTAGGGCGCCTGACGGTGATGGCCGAAGCGCACAAGCTGGTCGACGAGGCCGTCATCGAGGCCGCCGCCGAACGCTATTACCGCTATTTCCCGGACGCGGCCGACTACCACAAGGCCCACGACTTCGATTTCTGGGTGCTGCAACCGGTGCGCCACCGCTACATCGGCGGCTTCGGTGCGATCCACTGGCTTGACCATGTCACCTTGGCCAACCCCTTCGCCGGCAAGGCCGAGGGGAGCATGATCGAACACATGAACAGCGATCACGCCAGTGCCATTGCCCACTACGTCGAATTGACCGGGTTGCCACAGCACGTACCGGCGCAGATGGTTGGGGTAGACAGCGAAGGCATGCACCTGCGCATCGGCCAGGCAGTGCACTGGTTGCCTTTCCCCACTACTTGCAACACGCCGACACAAGTCCGCGAGGCCTTGGTTTTGCTGGCTCGCGCCGACCATTGGCCGCTTGTGATGCAAGCCGAGGGTTGAAATCCGGAGCGCAGGCATCCATTTGAGGTCTTATTGGAAGGTTATCTTCCGTCGAGGAACCCTTGATGCGTGCTTTTCTACTGCTGTTTCTGATTTTTCCTGTGCTGGAGCTGTTCGTCTTCGTGAAGGTCAGCGCGGCTATCGGTTTCTTCCCGGCGTTGCTGCTGATCATCGCCGGCTCCGCCCTGGGTGTACTGGTCATGCGGGTGGCCGGCCTGGCGACTGCATTGCGCGCCCGTGAAAGCCTGCAGCGCGGTGAATTGCCCGCCGAGGACATGTTCCAGGGCATGATGCTGGCCGTGGGCGGTGGCCTGTTGTTGCTGCCCGGCTTCATCAGCGACGTGCTGGGTGTGCTGTGCCTGCTGCCATTCACCCGCCGCCTGGCGGCGCGCAAGATGCGCGAGCGTGCCGAGGCCCAGGCCATGCGCCAGCGTGCATTCCAGGATGACCCCTTCCAGGCGCAGCCGCGTGATGGCGGCCACCGCCCGAACGTGATCGAAGGCGAGTACGAGCGCCGCGACAAGTAAGAAGGACCGGGGCCGCGCAAGCGGCCCCGGTTTTTTTTGGCCTGATGAAAAATTTTCTATCTCGAGCCTTGTAATTGGATGTGGCGGCCTCATGTATGTGGTCACCGCAAGGTTTCTGGTGGCAACACCAGACATTACACAGGTGGTTCGCTCACAGCGGGCCACCCCCGGCAACGCCGGACAGCATCAAAACCGCCGGTGTCGAACCGGCCGATGAAAACCACAATTTGGGAGAGATCGACAATGAAACTTCGTCCTCTGCATGACCGCGTAGTCATCCGTCGCAGCGAAGAAGAATCGAAAACCGCTGGCGGTATCGTCCTGCCGGGTTCGGCCGCTGAAAAACCAAACCGCGGCGAAGTTGTAGCCGTCGGCACCGGTCGCGTTCTGGACAACGGCGAAGTTCGCGCGCTGGCCGTGAAAGTGGGTGACAAAGTGGTTTTCGGCCCGTACTCGGGCAGCAACACCGTGAAAGTCGATGGCGAAGACCTGCTGGTCATGGCCGAGAACGAAATCCTCGCCGTTGTCGAAGGCTGATTTCCCCCGACTTCCCGTTACTCCAAAGTTTTTCAAGGATTAAACGATCATGGCTGCTAAAGACGTAAAATTTGGTGATTCCGCTCGTAAGAAAATGCTGGTTGGTGTCAACGTTCTGGCTGACGCGGTAAAAGCGACCCTGGGCCCGAAAGGCCGTAACGTGGTACTGGCCAAGAGCTTCGGCGCGCCGACCATCACCAAGGACGGCGTTTCCGTCGCCAAAGAAATCGAGCTGAAAGACGCTTTCGAAAACATGGGCGCCCAGCTGGTCAAGGAAGTTGCTTCCAAGGCCAACGACGCTGCCGGTGACGGCACCACCACCGCTACCGTTCTGGCTCAGGCCATCGTCAACGAAGGCCTGAAAGCCGTCGCTGCCGGCATGAACCCGATGGACCTGAAGCGCGGTATCGACAAGGCCACTGCTGCCGTCGTTGCCGAGCTGAAGAACCTGTCCAAGCCATGCGCCGACTCCAAGGCCATCGCCCAGGTAGGTACCATCTCTGCCAACTCCGACAACTCCATCGGTGAAATCATCGCCGAAGCCATGGAAAAAGTCGGTAAAGAAGGCGTGATCACCGTTGAAGAAGGCTCGGGCCTGGAAAACGAACTGTCCGTCGTAGAAGGCATGCAGTTCGACCGCGGCTACCTGTCGCCGTACTTCGTCAACAAGCCGGACACCATGGTTGCCGAGCTGGAAGGCCCGCTGCTGCTGCTGGTCGACAAGAAAATCTCCAACATCCGTGAGCTGCTGCCAGTTCTGGAAGCCGTTGCCAAGGCCGGCCGCCCACTGCTGATCGTTGCCGAAGACGTTGAAGGTGAAGCGCTGGCTACCCTGGTAGTCAACAACATGCGCGGCATCGTCAAGGTTGCTGCAGTCAAGGCTCCGGGCTTCGGCGATCGCCGCAAGGCCATGCTGCAGGACATCGCTGTCCTGACTGGCGGCCAGGTCATCTCCGAAGAAATCGGCCTGTCCCTGGAAACCGCTACCCTGGAGCACCTGGGTAACGCCAAGCGCGTCATCCTGTCCAAGGAAAACACCACCATCATCGACGGTGCTGGCGCTGACACCGAGATCGAAGCACGCGTCAAGCAGATCCGTGCCCAGATCGAAGAAACTTCCTCGGACTACGACCGTGAGAAGCTGCAAGAGCGTCTGGCCAAGCTGGCTGGCGGTGTTGCCGTGATCAAGGTGGGTGCCGGCACCGAAGTTGAAATGAAAGAGAAGAAAGCCCGCGTTGAAGACGCCCTGCACGCTACCCGTGCAGCCGTTGAAGAAGGCGTGGTGCCTGGCGGTGGTGTTGCCCTGGTTCGCGCCCTGGCAGCCATCATCGACCTGAAAGGCGACAACGAAGACCAGAACGTCGGTATCGCGCTGCTGCGTCGCGCTGTTGAATCCCCGCTGCGCCAGATCACTGCCAACGCCGGTGATGAGCCAAGCGTGGTTGCTGACAAGGTCAAGCAAGGTTCGGGCAACTTCGGCTACAACGCCGCTACCGGTGAATACGGCGACATGATCGAGATGGGTATCCTGGACCCAGCCAAGGTCACTCGCTCGGCGCTGCAAGCTGCTGCTTCGATCGGCGGTCTGATGATCACCACCGAAGCCATGGTTGCCGACCTGCCGGAAGACAAGCCAGCTGCTGGCATGCCTGACATGGGCGGCATGGGTGGCATGGGCGGCATGATGTAAGCCAGCCTTACCCCCTGCACCATCAAAAAGCCCCGGTTCGCGAGAACCGGGGCTTTTTTTTATTGCTGTCGGGGCCTCTTCGCAGCACAAGGCTGCGCTTGAGCCTTGTGCTGCGAAGAGCGTGGATCAACCGACCAGCGGATCACCCACGTGCAGGATCTTCATGCCGTTGGTGCCACCGATAGTGTGGTAGCTGTCACCCTTGGTCAGGATCACCCAGTCACCTTGCTCCACCAGGCCACGTTTGAGCAGCTCGTCGACCGCCGCCTGGCTCACCTTGTCGGCCGGCAGCGCGGCCGGGTCGAAGGCAATCGGGTACACGCCACGGAACATCGAGGCGCGCGCCTGGGTGGCGCGGTGCGGCGACAGGGCGAAGATCGGTACATGCGAACGCAGGCGCGACATGATCAGCGGGGTGTAGCCGCTTTCGGTCAGGGCGATGATCGCCTTTACGCCCGGGAAGTGGTTGGCAGTGTACATGGCCGCCAAGGCGATGCTTTCGTCGCAGCGCTGGAAGGTGGTGTGCAGGCGATGGCTGGACTTCTGGCTGGTCGGGTGCTTTTCGGCACCCAGGCAGATGCGTGCCATGGCCTGGACAGCTTCGATCGGGTAGGAACCGGCGGCGCTTTCGGCCGACAGCATCACCGCATCGGTGTTGTCCAGCACGGCGTTGGCCACGTCGGACACTTCCGCGCGGGTCGGCATCGGGTTCTGGATCATCGACTCCATCATCTGGGTCGCCACGATCACGGCCTTGTTGTTGCGGCGGGCGTGCTGGATGATCTTCTTCTGGATAGCGATCAGCTCGGCGTCGCCGATTTCCACGCCCAGGTCACCACGGGCAACCATCACAGCGTCGGAGGCGGCGATCAGCTTGTCGAGGGTCTCGTCATCGGCCACCGCTTCGGCGCGTTCGATCTTGGCCACCAGCCAGGCGCTGCCGCCGGCTTCATCACGCAGCTTGCGCGCGTATTCCATATCGCTGGCGTCACGCGGGAAGGATACGGCCAGGTAGTCCAGGTCCATTTCCGCAGCCAGTTTGATGTCGGCCTTGTCTTTTTCGGTCAGGGCCGGTGCGGTCAGGCCGCCACCTTTACGGTTGATGCCTTTGTGGTCCGACAGTGGGCCACCGATGATCACCACGCAGTGCAGGGCATCTGCAGTGGCGGTTTCGACGCGCATGACCACGCGGCCATCGTCGAGCAGCAGTTCGTCACCAACGCCGCAGTCCTTGACCAGGTCGGGGTAGTCGATACCGACGATGTCTTGGTTGCCTTCGGTCAGCGGGTGGGCGGTGGAGAAGGTGAACTTGTCACCGATCTTCAGTTCGATGCGCTTGTTGGCGAACTTGGCGATGCGGATCTTCGGACCCTGCAGGTCGCCCAGCAGTGCAACATGGCGGCCGTTCTTGGCGGCGATGTCACGGATCAGGCGCGCGCGGGCCTTGTGCTCGTCCGGTGTGCCGTGGGAGAAGTTCAGACGTGCCACGTCCAGGCCGGCGAGGATCAGTTGTTCGATCACTTCCGGCGAGTTGCTGGCGGGGCCAAGGGTGGCGACGATTTTGGTGCGGCGGATGCTCATGCACAGACTCCTATAGTGAAGCGCAGCGAAAGGCTACTCCTGAATCTCGCTGTAGTCATTGTTCCGTTGCACTACCTGCAACCAAGGCAGGGTGGCATTTGAACGGGGCAGGGTATCCTTGCAAAAGGGTGTGAAGATTTGCAGGCAAACGCCGATACACTGGCATCAAAGGAGATCCCCATGCGAGCCCTGATCGTTTTAGCCTTGGCCGCCAGCGCCGTCGGCTGTACCCGCTGGTCCATGGACCACCACCTGAACAATGCCTACCGCGCCTACGACCGCGGCGATTGCGCACGGGTCATGCTCGAACTGTCGCAGGTTGATCGCACCAGCCGTGCCCGGCCGTTCATCCACCCCGAAGTGTCACTGCTGCGCGGCCAGTGCCTGGAGCGCCAGGCGTTGTACGTGGACGCGGCGCAGACCTATCAGTACCTGATCCAGCAGTACCCGGGCAACGAATATGCCTATCGTGCCCGGGCGCGCCTGCAGACCCTGGAAAAACTCGGCCATTTGCGCGGTGCAGAAACGGCCGTGGCCAACCCGGTGACGACCGTACCTTGGCGCTAACACAAAGGTGTGGTTTATTTCACGGGATTTGCTGCGCGTGCTGCGCTAATCTGTAACTCAGTTGTTACAACAACCGCCAGTACCTTGTATTCCTGGCATCAGGTACGGAATACACTCGCGATCATGTTCAACAAGCGCCACATCGAACGTCATCAACTACCTTGTGTCCTCAAGGTGTTCAACCGCTTTACCGGTCAGGAGATCGGCCAGCTAGGCAATGCCTCGGAAAATGGGTTGATGGTCATCAGCCAGCTGCCCGTGTTGGTCGGGCCCGATTACGAACTGCAACTGCGTATGCCCCTGCCTGGCGGCGGGCACCAGTTCGTCAACCTCACTGCCAGTTGCCTGTGGTGCCGCGAGGACCAGACGCCTGGGCACTACGATTCGGGCTTCATGCTGCTGCAGTCTCCGCGCGAGTACGATGATTTCGTACGTTCGTTGCGCGACTATTTCAGTTTCCGCCCCGCCAACGCTCCCGTCTGAACGTTCATTTTTCAGAATCGCGCTAGAATCGGGTCGACCTTGATACAGGACGACCCCGTGACCTCCAGCATTTTCTGGCACGACTATGAAACCACCGGCATCAACCCGCGCTGCGATCGGCCGCTGCAGGTGGCCGGCCTGCGCACTGACTTCGACCTTAACGAAATCGACGAGCCAATCAGCCTTTATTGCCGACCGTCGGACGACATCCTGCCGCACCCGGCGGCCTGCCTAGTGACAGGCATTACGCCGCAACTGCTGGCGGAGCAGGGCCTGTGCGAAGCCGAGTTCATGACTCGCGTGCATGCCCAGCTGGCGCAACCGGGCACCTGTGGTGCCGGCTACAACACCCTGCGCTTCGACGATGAAGTGACCCGCTACAGCCTTTACCGCAACTTTTTCGACCCCTATGCCCGTGAATGGCAGGGAGGCAATAGCCGCTGGGACCTGATCGACATTGTGCGTACCGCCTATGCCTTGCGCCCGGAAGGCATTGAATGGCCGCAACAGGACGGGCGCACCAGCCTGCGTCTGGAACTGCTGAGCAAGGCCAATGGCATTGACCACGGTCATGCCCACGAAGCGCTTTCCGACGTGCGGGCAACCATTGCCTTGGCTCGCCTGATTCGGCAGAAACAACCCAAGTTGTATGACTGGCTGTTTCAGCTGCGCAGCAAGCATAAAGTGATGGAGCAGGTCCGTCTGTTGCAGCCACTGGTGCATATATCCGGGCGTTTTTCGGCGGCGCGCAATTACCTGGGGGTCGTATTGCCACTGGCCTGGCACCCGCGTAATCGCAATGCACTGATTGTCTGCGACCTGCATCAGGAAACCCTACCGTTACTGCGGGAAAGTGCTGAAGTTTTACGTCAGCGCTTGTACACCCGGCATGATGAATTGGCCGAAGGTGAATTACCGGTACCGCTCAAATTGGTGCAGATCAATCGCTGCCCGGTAGTGGCGCCGCTGTCGGTATTACGCCCGGTCGATCAGCAACGATTGGGCCTGGACTTGACGTTGTTACAATCGCGCGGTGAACAACTGGCCAATCAACAGGCGCAATGGCAAGAAAAGCTGGAGCACATCTATGGCAAGGACGAGTTTGCCCCGAGTGAGGACCCGGAACAGCAGTTGTATGATGGTTTTATAGGTGACCGCGACCGGCGCTTATGCGAGCAAGTTCGTGCGCTGGAACCGGCGCAGTTGAGCCATGGCCAATGGATGTTCGATGATCCGCGTTTGCCGGAGCTGTTGTTCCGCTACCGGGCACGTAACTTCCCTGAAACCTTGACCGGCGAAGAGCGGCAACGTTGGTATGGCTTCTGCCAACAGCGCCTGAGCGACCCGCAGTGGGGGGCGCCGAATACCTTGGGCGACTTCGAAAAGGCGCGCCAGCAAGCCTGGGAGGGGGCCGACGAGGCAGGCAGGCGCGTGTTGGAGGCCTGGCAACTGCATGCTCGACAATTGCAGGAACGCTATTCAATCGGCTGATGGCAGATAAACAAAAACGCCGGCAATGTGCCGGCGTTTTTGTTGTGCGAAGCAAGAGGGCGTATGCGGATAATCAGTCCAGCAGGGTTGCCCAGCTTTCAACCACGTCGCCGCCCCAAGTGGCTTTCCACTCTTTCAGGGTCTTGTGGTTGCCGCCTTTGGTTTCGATCACTTCACCGTTGTGCGGGTTCTTGTATTGCTTGACCTTGCGTGCGCGCTTGGTGGCGGTAGTCTTGACCGAACCACGAGGTGCCTTGCTCAGTTTCGACTCTGGATCGAGCAGGGCAATCACGTCGCGCAGCGACTTGGAGTACTCGCCCATCAGTGTGCGCAGTTTGCCTTCGAACTCCAGTTCTTTCTTCAGCTTGTCATCCTGCGACAGATTGGCCAGGCGGGCCTGAAGTTCCTTGATGGCTTCTTCGGTGGCGCGGTACTCGTTGATCAGGGACATGGAGTGTTCCTTAATGCGTGTTCAGAAATGTGTGGGGCAATAATAGACAGCCCATACTCGCAAGTAAACATAAGATTGGGCCATTAACTGTTAATTAAGCTGTGACAGCATTTCTCTACGTGAACAAAATTTTACATATGCCCCGTGCGTTTCCTCTTGTCTGTCAGGCAGCGCCCGTGTGGCGTTTTCGGGCTTGCATATGCCATCGCGGTAACGATCAATACTGCGTTTTTTCTGGCGGACCGCTAGAATAGGCGCCTTTGCGAAGTTCTGGAGTCTCATTCATGCGCACCTATCGTCTGGTGATCGCCTGCCCCGACCGTGTAGGCATCGTGGCGAAAGTCAGTAATTTCCTGGCCTTGTACAATGGCTGGATCAACGAAGCCAGCCACCACTCCGATGAGCAGAGCGGTTGGTTCTTCATGCGTCATGAAATCCGCGCTGAATCGCTGCCGTTCGGTATCGAAGCCTTCCGTGAGGCGTTTGCGCCGATCGCCGAAGAGTTCTCCATGACCTGGCGCATTACCGACTCGGCTCAGAAAAAACGCGTGGTATTGATGGCCAGCCGTGAGTCGCACTGCCTGGCAGACTTGCTGCACCGCTGGCACACCGATGAGCTGGACTGCGAGATCCCTTGCGTGATTTCCAACCACAACGACCTGCGCAGCATGGTCGAGTGGCACGGTATTCCGTTCTTCCATGTACCGGTCGACCCCAAAGACAAGGCCCCGGCCTTTGCCGAAGTGTCGCGCCTGGTGCAGGAGCATGCCGCCGACGTCGTGGTGCTGGCCCGCTACATGCAGATCCTGCCGCCACAACTGTGCCGGGACTATGCCGAGAAGGTGATCAACATCCATCACAGCTTCCTGCCGTCGTTCGTCGGCGCCAAGCCTTACCACCAGGCCGCCCTGCGTGGGGTGAAGCTGATCGGCGCGACGTGCCACTACGTCACCGAAGAGCTGGATGCCGGCCCGATCATCGAGCAGGATGTGGTGCGTGTCAGCCATGCCGACAGCATCGAGGACATGGTCCGCTTCGGCCGTGATGTGGAGAAGATGGTGCTGGCCCGTGGCCTGCGTTATCACCTGGAGGACCGCGTGCTGGTGCATGGTAACAAGACTGTGGTGTTCGACTGACACCGTCCGGCTTGCTGTGAGATTCCGGGCTGCTGCGCAGCCCTGTCGCGACAGGGGCGCAGAGCGCCCCGGCAATCCTGGGTGAAACGGCAATGACCAAGCAACGCAACAACCCCGTCGCCTCACCTCCACCGACCGTTGGCGAAGGCTGCCTGGCCCGCTACGACCCTGAAGCCCTGGATGACACGGATGGCACCGACTTCCCCGGCGCCGCCGAACTCTGGCAACAGCTCAACCCGCCTGACGCCGCCAGCGCTCCAGCAACGGACGTCCCAGCAGGCACACAAACACCGGCCCCCCAGCCAGCAGATAAAAGTAGTACGTAACCGCCCGCCATATCAGGATTGCCGCAGCTGCGGTCGAGCTGCCCACCAAGGGTGTCAACAGGCTGGCCGACGTCAGCTCGGCGGCCCCGGCGCCGCCAGGCAGCAGACTGAATTGGCCGGCGCTGAGCGACAGCATCTGCACCAGGAAGCTGGGAATCCACTGCAGGTCTACCCCCAAGCCACGCAACACCAGGTACAAGACGCTGTAGCGCAGCCCCCAGTGGATGCAGGTCAGGGTGAACACCAGGCTCAGCCTGCGCTTGGGCAGGCGCCAGGTCTGCGCCAGTGCTGCAACGAAGTGCAGCAGTTTGCGCGCCCAGCGACGTTTGCGCGGCTGGCCCATCCCCATGCGCTGCAACAGCCTGCCGTTCATGCGCATTATCGGGCGCCGGTAGCGCAACAGCCCGATCACCCCGGCCAACGCTGAGCACAGCAGTAACGCACTGCCAAGCAACATGCTTTCCTGGCTGCGGCCCAGGCTGTGGAACAGCGCATAGCCGGCAATCGCCAGCATTGCGCAGAAGAAGAACACCAGGTCGTTCAACTGGTCCATGGCAAAAACGGCGCCGCTGCGCGCCGGGCGGATGCGGTCTCGCGCCAGCAGGGCCATCAGGGTCAGCGGCCCACCACTGCCGCCAGGGGTGGTGCAGATGGCAAACTCGGTGGCCATGACCACGCCCAGGCTGCGAGCATGGCTCAACTGTTTTGCCTGCTCACCCAGCAACAGGCGCAGGCGCAGCGCATTGATGACCCAGCACAACAGAATCATGCCTAGTAGCATGAGCAGCAGGTGCGGGTCGAACCGGCTCAGCCTCGGCAGCAGCTCGCTACCACCCAGCAACGCTGGCACCAGCGCTGCACCCAGCAATGCCAGCGCCAGCCAGGCCCAGCGCTTCATGCTGCCCCCTGGCGCTCCAGCCAGGCAGATTTGGTCAGCGGTTCGCGGCCATCCTTCAACAGTCTCTCCAGCGTGCGCAACCAATAGTCACGGGATGAGCGATGGCGCATGTCTACAGGGTGCAGCCCCAAGCGCAACGTGCTCGCGCCCCGCCAGCGCTGGCATTGCCAGTCGCACAGCGTGCGGGACAGTTTGCGACGCCATGCGCTGCGCGCGCTCCAGACCAGGCCTGGCGCATCAATGGCCGTAAAGTCTGGTAAGCGGTACAGATGCTGAGGTGTACTGGTGTATTTCAGTGGCAGGCGGCACAGCGCTTGCCGCGTGCCCTGGCTCATGAGCCAGGCCGGTGCGACAAACCCTGCCACAGGCCACCCTCGGTCCTCGAACAGTGCCAGGCCCTCCTGTAGCCGGGTAAGCGCTTCGTTCTCATCAAGGCTGTAGAACTCGCCTTCATGGGTATAAATGCGCCGCATGAAGTAGTCGACGGGGCTGCGCGGTACGGGGCCTTCGTCAGCATGGACATAGCCGTGAAGCGCCAGTTCGTCGCCTTTGGCAAGGCGTTCGTCCAGCAGACGGCAGAACGAAGGTGCCTGGTGCAGCGGATTACGTCGATGGAAGTCCGGGACCACCAGCCATGTCATTGGCACGTGGCCCAGCGCGTCCACGGCCCTTACGAACGGTTCGTAGTCCGGCCAGGTTTCCGGGGCAACATCGTGCAACACCAGCATGAGGCTGCGCTGGCTGGCGGAGGGCTCAAGCATGGGCGCGCACCTGCGGCTGGTGGCCGAGCACGGCCTGGTAGTGCTGGAGCAGGCCAGCTACCACGTTATCCCATGAATAATGTTGCTCTACATGGTGACGGGCCTGCACGCCGAGCTCGCGGATACCTGCCTCGAACGCCTCGCGCACGGCGGATGCCATGGCCCGACCATCGTTGGGCGTGCACAGGCGGCCACACTGTTCGTTGATGATTTCAGGGAACGCACCGGCGCGCGCGGCCACCACGGGGGTGGCGCTGGCCATGGCTTCGAGAATGACCAGGCCGAATGTTTCCTGGTCGCCAGCATGCACCAGCAAGTCGGCGCTGGCGATCAGCCGGGCCACCTCTGCAGCCGGGCAGAAGTGATCGATGACGCTGACGTTGTGCGGCACGCTGGCCGGCATGTTCGAGCCCACCAGTAACAGGTGGTAGGGGTCGCCAAGTTGCTGCATGCAGTCAAGCAGCACCGGCAGGTTCTTTTCCCGCGAGCCGCGGCCGGCAAAGATCAACAGGCGGCTGGTGTCGGCAATGCCCAGTTCGGCACGTACATGTGGGTCGCGCCGGGAGGGGTGGAAAGTGGCAAGGTCAACGCCCAGCGGCTGCACATGGACATCGCGCACGCCCAAGCGGCGTAGTTTGTCGGCCATCACCTGGCTGGGGGCCAGTACCCGATCAAAATTGCCGTAGAGCTTGCTGACGTAGGCCTCGACATTGGGTGCGAACCAGTTGCCCATGCGGTTGCTGACCAGTAACGGCAGGTCGGAATGGTAGAAACCGATCACGGGCACGTCGAGCTGGCGCCGCGCTTCCAGCGCCGCCCAGGCGGTCAGGTAGGGGTCGCCAACTTCGATCAGGTCGGGTTTGAGCGTGCGCAGTGTATTGCACCAGGGGGCCAGGCGTACCGGAAACCGGTAGCCCTTGCCAAACGGCAAGGGCGGCGCAGGTACCTGATAGATGCCATCGCCGTGTTGGGCGCTGGCACCGGGAATCAACAGGCTGTGGCGTACGCCGTGAATGGCGTCGAGACGGTGATGTTTGGCATCAAGATAGGTACGTACGCCACCGCTGGCCGGGGCGTAGAACATGGTGATGTCGGCGATGTGCACGATCAGCATCCCTCCGGGATCGTCTTCGGGTCTGTCATCTGGCGTTGAATTGCCGGCGATGAAATGCCTAAAGGTGGACCTATCAGAAGGATAGTTTGTTCGATCGGTTTGAGAGGAGGGGAGTGCGTAATGCCTGGCGCAGCGCAGAGGCTGCGCCAGGCGAATGTGTAGCCTCTATCAGATACGGAAGCTGCCCACCAGGTGCTTCAGGCGGCCAGCCTGCTGCTCGAGGTCGGAGCAGGCGCGCAGGGTCGCTTGCAGGTTCTCCACGCCTTCCTGGTTGAGCATGTTGATCTCGTTGATGTCCATGTTGATCGCCTCGACCACGGCAGTCTGCTCTTCGGTGGCAGTGGCCACCGACTGGTTCATGCCGTCGATCTCGCCGATGCGCACGGTAACGCTGTCCAGTCGCTCACCCGCCTGGTTGGCGATCTGCATGCTGTCCTGGCTGTGGCGCTGGCTCTGGTCCATGGTCTCGACCGACTCGCGGGCACCGACCTGCAGTTCTTCGATCATGGTCTGCACTTGCTGCGCCGACTCCTGGGTGCGGTGCGCCAGATTGCGCACCTCATCGGCGACCACGGCAAAGCCACGCCCGGCCTCACCGGCGCGGGCCGCTTCGATGGCGGCGTTCAGCGCCAGCAGGTTGGTCTGCTGGGAAATGCTGGTGATCACTTCCAGGATCTGGCCGATATTCACGGTCTTGCTGTTCAGTGTCTCGATGTGCGCGCTGGAGGTGACGATCAGGTCGGACAGGCGGTTCATCGCGGCAATGTTGCGCTCCACCACTTGCTGGCCTTCTTCGGCCAGCAGGCGCGCGGAGCTTGCGTGCTGCGAAGCCTGGGCGGCGTTGCCAGCGATTTCCTGAGCCGCAGCGCCCAGTTCGTTGATAGCGGCTGCGACACTGTTGGTGCGGTTGGACTGCTCGTCGGAGTTGGTCATCGACGAGTTCGAAGCGCTGATCACCCGCAGGGCCACTTCGTTGACCTGCTCGGTGGCCGAGGACACTTCGCGAATGCTGCTGTGAATGCGTTCGACGAAGCGGTTGAAGGCGTTGCCGAGGACACCGAATTCGTCGTGGCTGTGGATGTGCAGGCGCTTGGTCAGGTCGCCCTCACCTTCGGCGATGTCTTCCATGGCGCGGGTCATGGTGTGCAGCGGTTGCATCAACACGCGGATCAGCAGGCCGAGCAGGCCGATGATGATCACCACTGCCACTACCGTGGCGATCACCGCAGAGGTGCGGAAGGTGCTGAGCATCGAGAAGGCCTTGTCCTTGTCCACCGACAGGCCGATGTACCAGTTCGCCGACGGCAGGCCGGTAATCGGGCTGAAGGTCAGCAGGCGGGTCTGGCCATCGCTTTGCACTTCGGTCAGCTCGCCGGTCAGTTTCGGCGTGTGCTGCGGGAACAGGTCCGACAGCGACTTCATGACCAGATCCTTATCCGGGTGCACCAGGATCTTGCCCTGGTCGTTGACCAGGAAGGCGTATCCCATGCCGCCGAAGTTCAGCGAGTTGATGATCTGCACCAGACCGTCCAGGGCCAGGTCGCCGCCGACCACGCCAACGCTGCTGGAGACCTTGCTGAGGATGCCGATGACCATCTTGTTGGTGGTCATGTCGATGTAGGGTTCGGTCAGCGTCGCGCCGCTGGCGTTCATGCCGTCCTTGTACCAAGGGCGGGTGCGCGGGTCGTAGCCGTCGGGCATCTTCGCGTCCGGGCGCACGCTGAAACCGCCGTCGACTTTGCCCAGGTAGACCGTGAGGAAGCTGGATATCAGCGCATTCTGACCCATCAGGGTTTCGGCGTTGGCCGGGTCCTGGGCAATGTTCTGCGCCAGGTTCTCCACCAGTTTTATCCGGCCCTCGAACAGGTTGCGAATGTTGGTCGACGTGGAGGCGCCCATTTCAGCCAGATAGTTTTCCAGGTCCTCGCGGATCGCATTACGCTGGAGGTAATCGTTGTAGAGGGTGAAAAGGCTGAAGGCGAGTATCACGATCAGTGATGCCGCCAAAAGAATCTTGTGGCTGAAACGAAGGCTTTTGTTCATGGCGTAATCGGTTCCGCTAAGGTTTTATATCAGGCGTTCGCACGAGTGGAGCCGTAGGTTGTGCAACATCCCGAAAAGTCCCTTTTCGGCTGTTCCTCTCTATTAAGGCGAATAACACCCACAGGTATCGGCCGAATTAAGCTAAAGCTTGAGCAGAGGATTAAAGAGATGTCGGAATTTTCGACCATCGTTGTAGGCGCGGGCCCGGATGGCCTGCCAGTCGGGCAAGCAATGCGCCTGGCCAACCGCCACGGTCTGGTGGCTGGCGCAACCGGTACTGGCAAGACCGTCACCCTGCAGCGCCTGGCGGAGGTGTTCAGCGACGCAGGGGTGGCGGTTTTCGCCGCGGATGTCAAAGGCGACCTTTGTGGCCTGGGTGCTGCCGGTGCGCCACAAGGCAAGGTGGCTGAACGCATCGCCGGCATGCCGTGGCTGGGGCATATGCCCAGGGCTTACCCGGTGAGCTTGTGGGATATCGCCGGGCAGTCTGGCCACCCGCTGCGCACCACCCTCAGTGAAATGGGGCCGTTGTTGCTGGGCAACTTGCTGGAACTGACCGACAGCCAGCAGGCAGCGCTTTATGCAGCATTCAAGGTGGCCGACCGCGAAGGCCTGCTGCTGCTGGACCTCAAAGACCTCAAGGCCCTGCTGGCGCATCTGAAGGACAACCCACAGCTGCTCGGCGAAGACAGCGCGCTGATGACCACGGCCTCCACCCAGGCTTTGTTGCGCCGGCTCGCTACCTTGGAGCAGCAGGGCGCCGAGGCACTGTTCGGCGAGCCGGCATTGCAACTGGAGGACCTGCTGCGCCCTGATCCGGATGGACGTGGACGTATCCACCTGCTCGATGCCAGCCGATTGGTGCACGAGGCACCCAAGGTGTACGCGACGTTCCTGTTGTGGCTGCTGGCCGAATTGTTCGAGCAGTTGCCCGAGCGCGGTGATGCCGACAAGCCGGTGCTGGCGCTGTTCTTCGATGAAGCACACCTGCTGTTCAACGGCACGCCCAAGGCGTTGCAGGACCGTCTTGAGCAAGTGGTCCGGCTGATCCGCTCCAAGGGGGTGGGGGTCTATTTCGTTACCCAGTCGCCGGGTGACTTGCCCGACGCGGTGCTGGCCCAGTTGGGCTTGCGCATTCAGCACGGCTTGCGCGCGTTCACGGCCAAGGAGCAGAAGTCGCTGCGAGCAGTAGCCGATGGTTTCCGCCCCAACCCGACGTTCGACACCCTGGCGGTGCTGACCGAACTGGGTATTGGCGAAGCGCTGGTGGGTACGTTGCAAGAGAAGGGCACGCCGGCCATGGTGCAGAGGGTGCTGGTTGCACCGCCGCAGTCGCGTATCGGGCCACTGAGTGCGGCTGAGCGCAGTGCGCTGATTGCGGCTTCGCCATTGTCGGGGCGCTATGACAAACCGGTGGACCGTGAGTCTGCCTATGAAATGCTGAGCCAGCGTAAGGGCGAGCCGGTGGAGCCGGCGCCACAACCGAAGGCGGATGAAGAGAGTTTTGCCGACAAGGCGGGTGAGTTCTTGCAGAGTGCAGCGGGGCAGGCGATCAAGTCGGCAGTGCGCCAGGCGGCCAACCAGTTGGGGCGGCAGTTGGTGCGCGGTTTGATGGGGTCGTTGTTAGGGGGCAAGAAAAGGTAGTCTTCCTGCGCCGCTTCCATACCCCTGGTAGCAGAAGTCTGCTTCGGCAAGGAACAAGGTGGCGCGGGCATAACGGCTATGAAAAAGGCGCCCGAGGGCGCCTTCATTCATTGCGGTGTCACTCAGCCAATGGCTTTGGACGCCAGCCAGAACAGGCCGGCCGCCAGGCCCATCGAGGCAGGCAGGGTCAGGATCCATGCCAGCAGGATGGTCTTCACGGTGCCGCCTTGCAGGCCACTTTTGTTGGCGACCATGGTGCCGGCCACGCCGGACGACAGCACGTGGGTGGTCGACACCGGCAGGGCGAATACGTTGGCCATGCCGATAGCGCAGGCTGCGGTGATCTGTGCCGACATGCCTTGGGCATAGGTCATGCCTTGTTTGCCGATCTTCTCGCCCACCGTCAACACCACGCGCTTCCAGCCAACCATGGTACCCAGGCCAAGGGCCAGTGCGACGGCCACGATCACCCAGAACGGGGCGTATTCGGTGGTGGCGGTGAGGTCTTTGCGCAGTTTTTCAAGGTCGGACTTTTCACGGGCGTCCAGGCCTGGCAGCTTGCCAACCTTCTTCGCCGTGTCATCCAGGCACAGCAAATAGCGGCGCACTTCAACGCGCTTCTCGGCATCGAGGCTGTGGTAGTCCGTCACACCTTTCAGCGAGGTCTGCAGCGCAGCAATGGTCGGCTCGGTCTGCTGCGGGTTGCAACTGAACTGCTCCGGCAGGTCGCTGGCCTTGGCCTTGCCCAGTGCCAGGAACTCGCCCAGGGTGGCGGCGTTACGCTGGTAGAACTGGCTCATGTGCAGGGTAGCGTCGCGAGTACGTTCGATCTGGTAGGTGGTGCTGTTCAGGTCGAGTACGAACTTGGCCGGGACAATACCGATCAGCACCAGCATGATCAGGCCGATGCCTTTCTGGCCGTCGTTGGAGCCGTGCACGAAGCTCACGCCCATGGCGGAAACCACCAGGACCAGACGGTTCCAGAAGGGCGGGTGCTTCTTGTCGTCGAGCTTGCGGCGCTGTTCCGGAGTTTTGTGCATCTTCGACAGCGGGCGCCACCATTTCAGGCCGATCAGCACCAGGGCAGCAACGGCGAAGCCGGCCATTGGCGAGACCACCAGCGACATGGCGATATCGATCGCTTTCTGCCAGTTGACGCCGTCGCCCAGCGGAATGTCGTTGATCAGGGCGTTGGCCAGGCCGACACCGAGGATGGAGCCGATCAGCGTGTGCGAACTGGAGGCGGGGATGCCAAAGTACCAGGTGCCCAGGTTCCAGGTGATGGCCGCAGCCAGCAACGAGAAGACCATGGCCAGGCCGTGGCCGGTGTTCACATTGATCAGCAGCTCTACCGGCAACAGGTGCACGATGGCATAGGCCACCCCTACACCGCCGAGCAGAACGCCAAGGAAGTTGAACACGCCGGAGAAGAACACGGCGAGGTGCGGCGGCATGGCTTTGGTATAGATGACGGTAGCTACCGCGTTGGCGGTGTCATGAAAGCCATTGATGAACTCGAAGGCGAGTACGAAGGTCAAGGCGAGCAGCAGGCTCACCAACACCCAGGCATCCAGTCCGCTGAATAAATCGATCATGAAGGTTGTCTGGCGGGTCTTAGGGGGGCGGGATTATGCCAGAAAACCTTGGCAATCGATGCACCTGTAACAGGCAGATGACAGTCTTCATGGTGCAAGCGTGTCATGCAGAGGGGGGCGGTACGGGAGGTAAATAGCGGCTAAAAATCACAAAGTAGGGCGAAAAAAGGCCGAAATCTTGAGAAAAATCCATTTCGCAAAAATTCAAACGACTGTATGAAATTTGTGTGATTCCATTTCATCATCGGCCAGACAGTAAAGATCGAGCTCGCCCGGGTAGGCCGGGCGACGGCGCGCAGAGGGCCCCGAGGCTCAGGGATTGTCGCTGCGCAGTTCTTTTTCGATGCGTTCCAGTTCCTGGCTGAAGGCCTGGTCGCGAACGCTGGCACGCTTGCGCCAGGGTTTGCGTTCCGGATCCGGTTGTGCGGCGTATGTGGTGACTTCGCCACCATAAACATCCTTGTAACGTTCAGCCTGGCGCTCGAGTTCCGCGCGCAGTTCATCTTTCGTCACGTGCAGTACCTGAAATAAGTGTAATGACTGTTGTCATGCATTGTGCAACATGCATTTTGCCTTGCTGGCCGCAACGGCTTGATAAAGCGGAAGGTTCAATGACCACGGTAAGCGGAGGGCCTGCGCAATCGATTATAGCAACCGATAATTCGCCGAACATCGATAATTTACGCAACCCTGACATCATCTGGCGTAAGTAGCAGATTGTGCCCGCGAACAGTTGGGACCTTTCGTACAAAGTTTGAAAGGAATGGCGGATAGAAGTTCGTTGCAATGTCAGGGCGGGCCGTAATGAAAAACGGCCTCGCCGAAAGGCGAGGCCGTTGCCTGGGGACTTCTACGGTGGGTACCTGACCAGTCTCTCCAAAGAAGCCACAAGTGGCATGGGAAAGGTATAAGCAAAAGTGTCGGCGGTCAATTGCGATTATCGGCCGTTTGTTCGATAATCGCACGAACCGGTGTTTTTTTTGAGGTGTGCGATGAGTGACGAAACCCTGGGCAACGATTCCGGCAATGCTGAGGTGGCGCGACCTGCTTCGGCTGCCATGGCGCCGCCGATCGTGGCTTCCCCGGCCAAGCGCATCCAGGCCTTTACCGGTGACCCGGACTTCATGACCTCGCTAGCACGTGGCCTGGCCGTGATCCAGGCATTCCAGGAGCGCAAGCGCCACCTGACCATCGCCCAGATCAGCCACCGTACCGAAATCCCTCGCGCGGCGGTGCGCCGTTGCCTGCACACGTTGATCAAGCTGGGGTACGCCACCACTGACGGGCGTACCTATTCGCTGCTGCCCAAAGTGCTGACCCTGGGGCATGCCTACCTGTCGTCGACGCCGCTGGCAATTTCTGCCCAGCCGTACCTGGACCGCATCAGTGACCAGCTGCATGAGGCGGCCAACATGGCCACCCTCGAAGGCGACGACATCCTTTATATAGCCCGTTCGGCCACGGTCGAGCGGCTGATCTCGGTCGATCTGTCGGTGGGCGGGCGCCTGCCGGCCTATTGCACGTCGATGGGGCGCATTTTGCTGGCGGCCATGGACGACACCAGCCTGCGTGAGTACCTGGAACGTGCCGACCTCAAGGCGCGCACCAGCCGCACCCTGAATGACCCCGAATCGTTGTTCGCCTGCATCCAGCAGGTGCGCGCCCAGGGCTGGTGCGTGGTAGACCAGGAACTGGAACAGGGGCTGCGATCGATTGCCGTGCCGGTGTATGACGCTTCGGGGCAGGTGTTGGCTGCGCTGAACGTCAGTACCCATGTCGGGCGGGTGACCCGCAGTGAACTGGAGCAGCGGTTCTTGCCGATTTTACTGGCAGCCAGTCGAGACCTTTGCCATCAGTTGTTTGGTTGAGGCCGCAGGGAGCACGTTGCGGCCCCGGATCAGAACAGGCAAAACCGTTTCTTGTGCGATAAACGCACAGTGTCGTGCCGGGTGAATTGCTTCACCCCGGCCCGCTGATTAATGTCTCTCGCAACGGTCGGCTAGCCGACCGAACAAGAAAAACATAAGAGGCACTTACGCATGAATACTGTCACCTCGCTGCTGCGGCCGCACCCGCATTCAGTACCGTTGTATCCAGGCTGACCCAGGCCATATACCCCAATCATCGCCTTTGTACCGGTTACCCGCGTGCAATGGCCTGACTGTGCCCCACATTCTGGATAACAATAATGAACCAAGCGCAAACCAACGTCGGCAAAAGCCTCGACGTTCAGTCGTTCATCAATCAGCAGCCGCTGTCCCGCTATCAGTGGCGAGTCGTGCTGCTGTGCTTTCTGATCGTCTTCCTCGATGGCCTGGACACTGCTGCCATGGGTTTCATCGCCCCGGCACTGTCGCAAGAGTGGGGAATCGACCGCGCCAGCCTTGGGCCGGTCATGAGTGCCGCGTTGATCGGCATGGTGTTCGGCGCCCTGGGCTCCGGGCCCCTGGCTGACCGATTCGGCCGCAAAGGCGTGCTGGTGGGGGCGGTGCTGGTATTTGGTGGCTTCAGCCTGGCCTCGGCCTATGCCACCAACATCGACCAGTTGCTGGTACTGCGCTTCCTGACTGGCCTGGGCCTGGGTGCAGGCATGCCCAACGCTACCACGCTGTTGTCCGAATACACGCCGGAGCGCCTCAAGTCGCTGCTGGTGACCAGCATGTTCTGTGGCTTCAACCTGGGCATGGCGGGTGGTGGCTTCATTTCCGCCAAGATGATCCCGGCCTACGGCTGGCACAGCCTGCTGGTCATCGGTGGCGTGCTGCCGTTGCTGCTGGCGCTGGTGCTGATGGTCTGGCTACCGGAGTCGGCGCGGTTCCTGGTGGTGCGCAACCGCGGTACCGACAAGGTGCGCAAGACCTTGTCGCCCATCGCGCCGCAAGTGGTGGCCGAGGCAGGCAGTTTCAGCGTGCCGGAGCAAAAGGCGGTGGCTGCGCGCAACGTGTTCGCGGTGATCTTCTCTGGCACCTATGGCTTGGGCACCGTGTTGCTGTGGCTGACCTATTTCATGGGCCTGGTAATCGTCTACCTCCTGACCAGCTGGCTGCCAACCCTGATGCGTGACAGCGGCGCGAGCATGGAACAGGCCGCGTTCATCGGCGCGCTGTTCCAGTTTGGCGGCGTGCTAAGTGCAGTCGGCGTAGGTTGGGCCATGGACCGTTTCAACCCGCACAAGGTGATCGGCATTTTCTATCTGCTGGCCGGGGTGTTCGCCTACGCAGTGGGGCAGAGCCTGGGCAACATCACTCTGCTAGCCACGCTGGTGCTCGTCGCGGGTATGTGCGTGAACGGTGCGCAGTCGGCAATGCCATCGCTGGCGGCGCGCTTCTATCCCACCCAGGGCCGGGCCACAGGCGTATCGTGGATGCTGGGTATTGGCCGCTTTGGTGCGATTCTCGGGGCCTGGAGTGGTGCAACGCTGCTGGGCCTGGGCTGGAGCTTCGAGCAGGTGCTGACGGCGTTGCTGGTACCGGCGGCGCTGGCGACCGTGGGAGTGGTCGTCAAGGGGCTGGTCAGCCACGCCGACGCAACCTGAGGGCGAGGGCCGCGTTGCGGCCCATTCACAGCACAACGCCGCTCCCGCAGGGGCGGCGTTGTGCTGCGATCAGGGCGCACAGCTGCCCTGCGCGTGGGGTGGATAGTTGTGCAACAAATGGTTCGTTAATCGCACAGATAGTCGATTATCGGATTGTAAGGTACCTACCAGTCTCCTTAATCTGGGTTTACCGAAGCACCCTGACCAGGAGCCTCCAAATGCCACGCGCAGACCATTTCCGAACCCACCCAAATCGAGCTGTCCGCCATGCGTGACCTCGACGCCCGTACCGCCGCTGACCATGGCCAGCTGGCAGGAGAAGCCTGATGCACGACGTATTCATCTGTGATGCCATCCGTACCCCGATCGGCCGCTTCGGCGGCGCCCTGGCCAGCGTGCGGGCCGACGACCTGGCAGCCGTGCCGCTGAAGGCGCTGATCGAGCGCAACCCTGGCGTGCAGTGGGACCAGGTAGACGAAGTGTTCTTCGGCTGCGCCAACCAGGCCGGTGAAGACAACCGCAACGTGGCCCGCATGGCACTGCTGCTGGCCGGCCTGCCGGAAAGCATCCCGGGCGTCACCCTGAACCGCCTGTGCGCGTCGGGCATGGATGCCGTCGGCACCGCGTTCCGCGCCATCGCCAGCGGCGAGATGGAGCTGGTGATTGCCGGTGGCGTCGAGTCGATGTCGCGCGCCCCGTTCGTCATGGGCAAGGCTGAAAGCGCCTATTCGCGCAACATGAAGCTGGAAGACACCACCATTGGCTGGCGTTTCATCAACCCGTTGATGAAGAGCCAGTACGGTGTGGATTCCATGCCGGAAACCGCCGACAACGTGGCCGACGACTATCAGGTTTCGCGTGCTGACCAGGACGCTTTCGCCCTGCGCAGCCAGCAGAAGGCTGCCGCTGCGCAGGCTGCCGGCTTCTTTGCCGAAGAAATCGTGCCGGTGCGTATCGCTCACAAGAAGGGCGAAATCATCGTCGAACGTGACGAACACCTGCGCCCGGAAACCACGCTGGAGGCGCTGACCAAGCTCAAGCCGGTCAACGGCCCGGACAAGACGGTCACCGCCGGCAACGCCTCGGGCGTGAACGACGGTGCTGCGGCGATGATCCTGGCCTCGGCCGCAGCGGTGAAGAAACACGGCCTGACTCCGCGTGCCCGCGTTCTGGGCATGGCCAGCGGCGGCGTTGCGCCACGTGTCATGGGCATTGGCCCGGTGCCGGCGGTGCGCAAACTGACCGAGCGTCTGGGGATAGCGGTAAGTGATTTCGACGTGATCGAGCTTAACGAAGCGTTTGCCAGCCAAGGCCTGGCGGTGCTGCGTGAGCTGGGTGTGGCTGACGATGCGCCCCAGGTAAACCCTAATGGCGGTGCCATTGCCCTGGGCCACCCACTGGGCATGAGCGGTGCTCGCCTGGTACTGACTGCGTTGCACCAGCTGGAGAAGAGTGGCGGTCGCAAGGGCCTGGCGACCATGTGTGTGGGTGTCGGCCAAGGTCTGGCGTTGGCCATCGAGCGGGTTTGACCTGTACCGGCCTCTTCGCGGGGAAGCCCGCTCCAACAGGGATCCACGCAATCACCTGTGGGAGCGGGCTTCCCCGCGAAGAGGCCTCTCCTGTGAGACATAAGGCCCATTGCCAGCCCGATAGCGGAACGAGTGTGTTACTAGGTATGTCTAGAACTACCTAGGACCCTCCAGGAGTAAACCCGTCATGACCTCAACCTATTACACCGGCGAAGAACGCAGCAAGCGCATCTTCGCTATTGTCGGTGCCTCATCAGGCAACCTGGTGGAATGGTTCGACTTCTACGTCTACGCCTTCTGCGCGATCTACTTCGCCCCGGCCTTCTTCCCCTCCGACGACCCCACCGTGCAGCTGTTGAACACGGCGGGTGTATTCGCCGCGGGCTTTTTGATGCGCCCCATTGGTGGCTGGATCTTCGGCCGCCTCGCCGACCGCCATGGTCGCAAGAATTCCCTGATGATCTCGGTGCTGATGATGTGCTTCGGCTCGCTGATGATCGCCTGCCTGCCCACCTATGCCAGCATCGGCACCTGGGCCCCGGCGCTGCTATTGCTGGCTCGCCTGATCCAGGGGCTGTCGGTAGGGGGCGAATACGGCACCACGGCCACCTACATGAGTGAAGTGGCACTGCGTGGGCAGCGCGGCTTCTTTGCTTCGTTCCAGTACGTCACCCTGATCGGCGGCCAGTTGCTGGCGGTCCTGGTCGTGGTGATCCTGCAACAGCTGCTGACTGAAGATGAACTGCGGGCCTGGGGCTGGCGCATTCCCTTCGTGGTGGGCGCCATCGCCGCCCTGATCTCGCTGATGCTGCGCCGTTCGCTGCACGAGACCAGTAGCGCCGAAGCCCGCAATGACAAGGATGCAGGTTCGATCGGAGGTCTGTTCCGCAATCACGCAGCGGCGTTCATCACGGTACTGGGCTACACCGCGGGTGGCTCGCTGATTTTCTATACTTTCACCACCTATATGCAGAAGTACCTGGTCAACACTGCGGGCATGACCGCCAAGAGCGCCAGCTACGTGATGACCGGGGCGTTGTTCCTGTTCATGGTGGTGCAGCCGTTCTTCGGCATGCTGTCCGACCGTATCGGCCGGCGCAATTCGATGCTGCTGTTCGGCGGCCTCGGTACCCTGTGCACCGTGCCGCTGCTGATGGCGCTGAAAACCGTGACCAGCCCGATCATGGCCTTCGTGCTGATCAGCCTGGCCCTGTGTATCGTGAGTTTCTACACCTCGATCAGCGGTCTGGTGAAGGCCGAGATGTTCCCGCCGCAAGTGCGTGCACTGGGTGTTGGCCTGGCCTACGCGGTGGCCAACGCAGCATTCGGCGGTTCGGCCGAGTATGTGGCCCTGGGCCTGAAAACCCTGGGGATGGAAAACACTTTCTACTGGTACGTGACGGCGATGATGGCGATTGCCTTCCTGTTCAGCCTGCGCCTGCCGAAGCAGGCGGCGTACCTGCACCATGATGATTAAGGACGCTGCATGAGCAACCAACTGTTCGACGCCTATTTCACCGCGCCGGCCATGCGCGAGATTTTCTCCGACCGAGGCCGCCTGCAGGGCATGCTGGATTTCGAAGCCGCGCTTGCCCGAGCCGAAGCCTCTGCCGGTTTGGTCCCGCACAGCGCGGTAGCGGCCATCGAGGCGGCATGCCAGGCCGAGCGCTATGACGTTGGCGCGCTGGCCAATGCCATCGCCACCGCGGGCAACTCGGCCATTCCGCTGGTGAAAGCGTTGGGCAAGGTGATCGCCACCGGCGTGCCTGAGGCTGAGCGCTATGTGCACCTTGGCGCCACCAGCCAGGATGCGATGGATACCGGTCTGGTTCTGCAACTGCGCGATGCCCTCGATTTGATCGAGGCCGACCTCGGCAAGCTGGCCGATACCCTGTCGCAGCAGGCCTTGAAGCACGCCGATACGCCATTGGTGGGTCGTACCTGGTTGCAACACGCCACCCCGGTGACCCTGGGCATGAAACTGGCCGGTGTACTGGGTGCTTTGACCCGGCACCGTCAGCGCCTGCAGGAACTGCGCCCGCGCCTGCTGGTCCTGCAGTTCGGCGGTGCCTCGGGCAGCCTGGCGGCGCTGGGCAGCAAGGCGATGCCGGTGGCCGAAGCGCTGGCCGAACAGCTCAAGCTGACCCTGCCCGAGCAGCCCTGGCACACCCAGCGCGACCGCCTGGTGGAGTTTGCCTCGGTACTGGGCCTGGTTGCCGGCAGCCTGGGCAAGTTCGGCCGTGATATCAGCTTGCTGATGCAAACCGAGGCGGGGGAGGTATTTGAGCCTTCTGCGCCGGGTAAGGGTGGTTCTTCGACCATGCCACACAAGCGCAACCCGGTGGGTGCCGCCGTGTTGATCGGTGCTGCGACCCGCGTGCCGGGCCTGCTGTCGACGCTGTTCGCGGCCATGCCTCAGGAGCACGAGCGCAGCCTGGGCCTATGGCATGCCGAGTGGGAAACCCTGCCGGATATCTGCTGCCTGGTCTCTGGCGCCCTGCGCCAGGCTCAAGTGATTGCCGAGGGCATGGAGGTGGATACCGCGCGCATGCGCCGTAACCTCGACCTGACACAAGGCCTGGTGCTGGCCGAAGCGGTGAGCATCGTCCTCGCCCAGCGTCTGGGTCGCGACCGTGCCCACCACCTGCTGGAACAATGCTGCCAGCGCGCGGTGGCCGAACAGCGGCACCTGCGTGCCGTGCTGGGTGACGAGCCGCAGGTCAGCGCCGAGCTGTCTGGCGAGGAACTCGATCGCCTGCTCGACCCTGCCCATTACCTGGGCCAGGCCCGCGTCTGGGTGGCGCGCGCCGTGTCCGAACATCAACGTTTCACTGCCTGAAGGAGACCGCTGTGGCGCACTTGCAACTGGCCGATGGCGTTTTGAATTACCAGATCGATGGCCCGGATGACGCCCCGGTGCTGGTCCTGTCCAACTCGCTGGGTACCGACCTGGGCATGTGGGACACCCAGATTCCGCTCTGGAGCAAGCACTTCCGGGTGCTGCGCTATGACACCCGTGGTCACGGCGCATCGCTGGTCACTGAAGGCCCTTACAGCATCGAACAGCTGGGCCGCGACGTGCTGGCCCTGCTCGATGGCCTGGACATTCAAAAGGCTCACTTCGTCGGCCTGTCGATGGGTGGCCTTATCGGCCAGTGGCTGGGTATCCATGCAGGTGAGCGCCTGCACAGCCTGACCTTGTGCAACACGGCCGCCAAGATCGCCAATGACGAGGTGTGGAACACCCGTATCGACACGGTACTCAAAGGCGGCCAGCAGGCCATGGTCGACCTGCGCGATGCCTCCATCGCCCGCTGGTTCACCCCGGGCTTTGCCCAGGCACAGGCGGAGCAGGCCCAGCGTATCTGCCAGATGCTGGCGCAAACCAGCCCACAAGGCTACGCAGGCAACTGTGCAGCGGTACGTGACGCTGATTATCGTGAGCAACTGGGCCGCATCCAGGTGCCCGCGCTGATCGTTGCCGGTACGGAAGACTTGGTTACCACCCCTGAGCATGGCCGCTTCATGCAGGCCGGTATCCAAGGTGCCGAGTACGTCGACTTCCCGGCGGCGCACCTGTCCAACGTCGAGATTGGCGAGGCCTTCAGCCGCCGCGTGCTCGATTTCCTGCTGGCTCACTGAGGACAACGCCATGGACGAGAAACAACGTTACGACGCTGGCATGCAAGTGCGCCGCGCAGTGCTGGGTGATGCCCACGTGGACCGCAGCCTGGAGAAGCTCAACGACTTCAATGGCGAGTTCCAGGAAATGATCACCCGCCACGCCTGGGGTGACATCTGGACCCGCCCAGGGCTGCCGCGCCATACCCGCAGCCTGATCACCATCGCCATGCTGATCGGCATGAACCGCAACGACGAGCTGAAGCTGCACCTGCGTGCAGCGGCCAACAATGGCGTGACCCGCGACGAGATCAAGGAAGTGCTGATGCAGAGCGCGATCTACTGCGGCATTCCGGCGGCCAATGCCACGTTCCACCTGGCTGAGTCGGTGTGGGATGAACTTGGCGTAGAGTCTCGCCAGTAAACCGTGATCGCGGGCAGGCCCCTGCAACAGGGCGCTTGCCCGCGAATGGCCTTTACACCGATGCCTTTTTTTGCCGCATGGCAATCGGGCCGGCGTTGGCTTCCACGGCGCGCTTCAGGGTCGGGCACAGGCCCAGCATGAACGCAGCTTCCGCCACCACGAACAGTGGCCCGATGATCAGGCCGCTCACGTCGTCGACAAATGCCGGTTTGCGGCCTTCGTAGTAATGGCCGATGAACTGGATGATCCATCCCACCACGAACGCCCCCAGCCCGGCGCCGAGCCATAGCGTTGTCGACTGCACTGCCAGCGCTTCACCGACCCACAGGCACAGGCCCAGCAACAGCCCCATCACAAGCCCGAAGCGCAGGTCCAGGCGCAGGTAGAACCACACAGACGCCGCCGCTGCCAGCAGGGCAGGGGACAGCCACATGCCAGCTATCTCCCAGCCTGGGCGTGAAAGCAGGATGGTGACTGCCAGCACGATCATGGGGATGCCGACGAAGTGGGTGGCGATGTTGCGTGGATCGCGGTGGTAGTTGGCGTATTGGCTCAGGTGGTCGACGAGGGTTTTCATTGTTGTGCCTCCCTGTTCAGCTTTGTTTCACCTGTAGCGGATAGTGATCAGGATAGCCTGCAGTCACCACCATCATCAGCTCAGCGAATGGCGGCAGCTCGCACTGGGCAATTCATGGCAGGGTTTTCATCACGCTGTTGCCAATGATGCTTTCAAAAGGGAGGGCGTCTGGCCTCTTCGCGGGGTTATTCGCGAAGAGGCCAATTGAGTCACAGAAGATTCAGCGGATAACTCACAATCAAGCGGTTCTCATCGAACGCGTTGGTGCTGAAGTCGCGACGCATGGTCGAGTTGCGCCATTTCAGCGACAGGTCCTTGAAGCTGCCCGACTGCACCACATAGGCCAGCTCTGTTTCCCGCGCCCATTCCTTGCCATCGTCCACGCTGCCCACGTTGACGTTGTCACCCTTGATATAGCGGTTCATCAGGGTCAGCCCGGGTACGCCGACGGTGGCGAAGTTGAAGTCATGGCGAACCTGCCAGGAACGCTCCTTGGCATTGTCGAAGCTTGAATTGTAGCTGTCGTTGGCCAGGGTACCGCCACTGGTGCCATTGACCCGCATCCAGGCATCGTCGCCGCTGACCTTCTGCAGGCCAACGTAAAAGGTGTGGCCTTGGTAGCGCGCCGAAAGCAAGGCGGAGGCGGTGCGGTTGTCCAGCTTGCCGGCCCGTTCGGCGCCATCTTCCTTGCCGATGAAGTAGCCCAGGTTGGCGCCCAGCGTCCAGTCGCCCAGCGGCTGGCTGTGCGTCAGGTTGAGGTATTGCTGGCGGTAGATGTCCTTGAGCTGGGCATCCCACAGGCCGATCATGGTGCGCTTGTCGTTGAAGGTGTACTCACCGCCGCCGAAGTTGAAACGGTCGGAGGTGAAGGCGGCTTTACCGTTGAGCGACATGTCTTCCATGCTGGCATCGTTGCGCGGGCTGTTGCCGCGGAACTGGCCGGCGTACAGGGTCAGGCCGGCGATTTCCCTGGAGGTCAGCTGGCCACCGCGGAATGTTTGCGGCAGTGAGCGGCCATCGTCCGAACGCAGGATTGGCAGTACCGGCATCCATTCACCGACTTTCAGCTCGGTTTCGGACAGCTTGGCCTTCAGCGCCACACCCAGCCGGCCAAAGTCATCGGCCGGGCGGCCGTCGTCATGCACGGGCAGCAGGTGAGTGTTGGTGGTGCCTTTGCCGCCGTCGAGCTTGACCGAGTACAGGCCCAGTACGTCCACGCCGAAACCGACCGTGCCCTGGGTGAAACCGGAGCGGGCATCGAGGATGAAGCTTTGTGTCCATTCCTCGGCCTTGCCCTGTGGGTGGGCCGGGTCGACGAAGTTACGGTTGATGTAGAAGTTGCGCAGGTTGAGGGTGGCCTTGGCGTCCTCGATGAAACCACCTTCGTTGGCGGCGAATGCGGGGAGGGCGCAGGACATGGCCAACAGGCCAGGCAGCAGCTGACGTGCGGGTAGCGAAATGCTCATCTGTCGTGGATCTCTTGTTTTTATGGTCGAGCCGGTGCACTGCAGGATCGGGCCTGCAGGTGCGGGTGTTTTTGATGAACTTGGGTAACGTTGCGTGGGGGGATGGTGCGGGGTAGTGCGGGGGTGAGGCAATTCGCCGCAAACGGAACGGGGCGATAATCGAACGGAATGTTCCGGTTGGTTAATAACTCTCCTGGGGCGGCCTCTTCGCGGGTAAACCCGCTCCTACAACGGCTTGCGCGCAACCACCGTATGTTTCCGCCACACGATCCGTGTAGGAGCGGGTTCACCCGCGAATACGGTGGTGGCTGCGACGCTGAATCGCCAGGGGATACTGGCCGGCACAGGCAGTAAAAAAGCAAAGCCCACCGCTAAGGGTGGGCTTTCTACTTTTGTAACAAGGCCGATCAGCCTTTCGGTGTTTCCACCGATGCCTGCTGGTTGGCCTGCCCGGTTTGCTCGTACCAGCCACCGCCAAGCGCCTTGTACAGGTTGACCTCGCTGGTCAGCTGCGACAGGCGGTCGCCGATCAGCGCTTGCTGGGCACTGAACAGGTTGCGTTGGGCATCGAGGAAGGTCAGGTTGCTGTCAATCCCGATGCGGTAACGGCGTTCGGCCAAGCGGTAGTAGTCCTGGTTCGCCTGCACCAGGTCGCGCTGGGCCTGCAACTGCTCTTCGAAGGTCTTGCGTGCCGCCAGGCCATCGGAGACTTCCTGGAAGGCCGTCTGGATGGTTTTTTCGTACTTGGCGACGTTGATGTCCTTCTGGATTTTCGAGTAGTCCAGGCTGGCTTTGAGGCTACCGGCGTTGAAGATCGGCAGGTTGATCTGCGGCTGGAACAGCCAGGTGCCCTGGCCGCCCGAGAACAGGTGGCCCATGTCGGGGCTCAGGCTGCCGGCGTTCGCGGTCAGGCTGATGCTCGGGAAGAACGCTGCGCGGGCTGCACCAATGTTGGCGTTGGCAGCCTTGAGCAGGTGCTCGGCTTCCTGAATGTCCGGGCGACGCTGAAGGATATCCGATGGCAGGCCGGCCGGTACTTCGGCCAGTTGGTCGGCATCAAGCTCCAGCGGCTTGGCCAGGTCGGCAGGAATGCCGGTGCCCAGCAGCACGGTCAGGCTGTTGACGTCCTGGGCGACCAGGCGCTGGTACTGCGAGTACTTGACCCTGGCGCCTTCCACGGCGGTACGCGCCTGGCTGACGTCCAGGGCCGATGCCACGCCGACTTCGTTGCTGCGACGGGTGAGGTTGTAGCTTTCCTCGTAGGTCTTCAGCGTTTCTTCGGTCAGCTTGAACAGGGCCTGGTCGGCCTGCCAGGTGTAGTAGGCGTTGGCCACGCTGGCTACCAGGGCGATTTGCGTGGAACGACGCGCCTGCTCGCTGGAGAGGTAGGTTTCCAGGGCCTGCTCGGTCAGGCTGCGCACGCGGCCGAACAGGTCCAGCTCGTAGGCGCTGACGCCCAAGGTGGCCGAGTACTGGCTGGTGATGCCAGATTCGCCCGTTTGCGACATGTTCGCCGGGACACGCTGGCGGCTGCCGCTGCCGGTGGCCGAAACCGCCGGGAACAGGTCGGCGCGCTGAATGCGGTATTGCGCACGGTAGGCGTCGAGGTTCAACGCCGCGACGCGCAGGTCGCGGTTATTGACCAGCGAGGTCTGGATCAGCTGTTGCAGCGCCGGGTCGTGGAAGAACTGGCGCCAGCCCTGTTCAGCAGCGGCAACATCCGCCGATTGCGTCGGCGAGTAAGCAGGGCCTTGCGGCCACTGCGCAGCCACCGGCGCCTCCGGGGTCTGGTAGTCAGGGATCAGCGAGCAGCCGCCAAGAATGAAAGCGGTTACCGCCAGGGACAACAAAGACTTGGTCATTGCCCAGCCTCATAACGTGGATTTTCAGGGGTGACGTCTTTTTCCGGCTCTTTGCTGCCGAACAGCGACGACACTGCGACGAAGAACAGTGGTACCCAGAAGATAGCCAGCACGGTCGCACTGATCATGCCGCCGATCACGCCAGTACCGATGGCGTGCTGGCTGCCGGCGCCGGCGCCGCTGGCGATGGTCAACGGTACCACGCCCAGGATGAACGCCAGCGAGGTCATGATGATCGGGCGCAGACGCATGCGGCACGCTTCGATCGCTGCGTCGTACAGGCTACGGCCTTGTTCGTGCAGCTCCTTGGCGAATTCCACGATCAGAATGGCGTTTTTCGCCGCAAGACCGATGGTGGTCAACAGGCCAACCAGGAAGTACACGTCGTTGGACAGGCCGCGCAGGCTGGTGGCGATCAGCGCACCGATGATACCCAGCGGTACTACCAGCACCACAGCGATCGGGATCGACCAGCTTTCGTACAGGGCCGCCAGGCACAGGAACACGAACAGCACCGAGAGGGCGAACAGCGCCGGCATCTGCGAGCCGGAGAGTTTTTCCTCGTAGGACATGCCGGTCCAGGAGAAGCCGATACCGCTTGGCAGCTCGCCTGCAATGCGCTCGACCTCGGCCATGGCTTCACCGGTACTGTAGCCAGGCGCCGGTGCACCGAGGATTTCCATCGCTTCGACACCGTTGTAACGCGACAGCTTCGGCGAACCGTAGGTCCATTCGCCTTTGGCGAAGGAGGAGAACGGCACCATCTCGCCTGCGCCGTTGCGCACGTACCATTTTTGCAGGTCTTCCGGGCTCATCCGCGCGCTGGGTTCGCCCTGGATGTACACCTTCTTGACCCGGCCACGGTCGATGAAGTCGTTGACGTAGCTGGCACCCAAGGCAATCGACAGGGTGTTGTTGATGTCGGCAATGGTCACGCCCAGGGCGCTGGCACGTTCGTCATCAATGGTCAGCTGGTACTGCGGTTCATCGTTCAGGCCGTTCGGGCGCACGGCGCTGAGGATCTTGCTCTGCGCAGCTTTGGCCAGGAACTGGTTGCGCGCCTCCATCAACTTCGCGTGGCCGACACCGCCGCGGTCCTGAAGGAACACGTCGAAGCCGGTGGCGTTACCCAGTTCAAGCACCGCTGGCGGGGCGAAGGCGAACACCATCGCATCACGGAAGGTGAAGAAGTGCTGCTGGGCACGCTGGGCCAGGGCGAACACGCTGTTCTCCTTCGAGCGTTCATCCCAGGGTTTGAGCATGATGAAGGCCATGCCTGAGCTCTGGCCGCGACCTGCGAAGTTGAAACCGTTGACGGTGAACACCGACGATACGGTATCGGCTTCGTCCTTGAGCAGGTATTCACGCATCTGGTCGACCACGACCTGCGTGCGTTCGGCACTGGAGCCGGCCGGGGTCTGCACCTGGGCGAACAGTACGCCCTGGTCTTCTTCTGGCAGGAACGCGGTAGGGATGCGGGCGAACAGCCAGATCATGCCGACCACGATCAGCGCATAGGCCAGCAGGAATGGCACCTTGTTGCGCAGGATGGTGCCTACACTGCGCTCGTAGCCATTGACGCTGCGGTCGAAGTTGCGGTTGAACCAGCCGAAGAAACCGCCTTTGGCGGTGTGGTGTTCGCCCTTCTTCAACGGTTTGAGCATGGTTGCGCAGAGCGCCGGGGTGAAGATCAGCGCAACCAGCACCGACAGGCCCATGGCCGAGACGATGGTGATGGAGAACTGCCGGTAGATCACACCCGTGGAGCCGCCGAAGAACGCCATGGGCAGCAGTACGGCCGAGAGCACCAGGGCGATACCCACCAGGGCGCCCTGGATCTGTTCCATCGAGCGCTTGGTCGCTTCCTTGGGCGGCAAGCCTTCTTCGGACATGACCCGCTCGACGTTCTCCACCACGACGATGGCGTCGTCCACCAGCAAGCCGATGGCCAGGACCATGGCGAACATGGTCAGGGTGTTGATGCTGAAGCCCGCGGCGGCAAGGATACCGAAGGTACCCAGCAATACGACCGGTACGGTCATGGTGGTGATGATGGTGGCGCGGAAGTTCTGCAGGAACAGGTACATCACCAGGAACACCAGCACCACGGCTTCGATCAGGGTGTGGATCACGCCGCTGATCGATTCGGTGACCACTGGGGTGGTGTCATACGGGAATACCGCCTTGACCCCCGGCGGGAAGAACGGTTCCAGGCCTTTGATGGTCTCGCGCAGTGCCTTGGCGGTGTCCAGGGCGTTGGCGCCGGTTGCCAGTTTTACCGCCAGGCCGGAAGCCGGCTTGCCGTTGAACTGGGCGCTGACGGCGTAGTTTTCACCCCCCAGGCCCACTTGGGCGACGTCACCCAGGCGCACCTGTGAACCGTCTTTGTTGACCTTGAGCAGAATGCTCTCGAACTGCTCGGCGGTTTGCAGGCGGGTCTTGCCGATGATGGTGGCGTTCAGCTGGGTGCC
The DNA here is from genome assembly GCF_045164175.1 of Pseudomonas sp. 10(2024). NCBI lineage: Bacteria > Pseudomonadati > Pseudomonadota > Gammaproteobacteria > Pseudomonadales > Pseudomonadaceae > Pseudomonas > Pseudomonas sp. 10(2024). The sequence continues at coordinate 4,761,019 of NZ_CP174006.1, read as the reverse complement.
CGGCAGGGCTGGCAGGCCGCCGAGCTGGCCGGAAGACACCTGCACGTTCTGTGCGGCCACAGCGGTCTTGACGTCGACCGGGGTCAGCTGGAACTTGTTCAGCTTGGCCGGATCGAGCCAGATACGCATGGCGTACTGCGCACCGAACACCTGGAAGTCACCTACACCCGCTGTACGCGAGATCGGGTCCTGCATGTTCGAGACGATGTAGTTGGCCAGGTCGTCCTTGGTCATGCTGCCGTCTTCGGAGACCAGGCCGATCACCAGCAGGAAGTTCTTCACTGCTTTGGTGACGCGGATACCTTGCTGCTGCACTTCCTGCGGCAGCAGCGGGGTGGCCAGGTTCAGCTTGTTCTGTACCTGTACCTGCGCGGTGTCGGGGTTGGTGCCCTGTTCGAAGGTGGCGGTAATGGTCATGCTGCCGTCGGAGTTACTTTCCGACGACACATAACGCAGGTTGTCGATACCGTTGAGCTGCTGCTCGATCACCTGCACCACGGTGTCCTGCACGGTTTGCGCCGAGGCGCCCGGGTAGGTCACGGCGATGGCGATGGCCGGCGGCGCGATACTGGGGTACTGGTTGATCGGCAGCTTCAGGATAGACAAGGCCCCGACCAGCATGATCACCAAGGCGATCACCCAGGCGAAGATCGGGCGATCGATAAAGAACTTCGACATGGTTTACTCCGCTTTGGCGTCTGCTTTCGCCGCGTTGGCCTGATCAGGGCCGGCCGGCTTCTTGACGTTGGTGGCATCGCTGACCTTCACCTCGACGCCTGGGCGCACGTACTGCAGCCCTTCGGTGATCAGGCGGTCACCCGGGTTGAGGCCTTCCTCGATCAGCCAGTCGCTACCCAAGGTGCGGCTGGCCTTGAGCTGGCGCAGTTCAACCTTGTTCTCCTGGTTGACCACCAGGGCGGTGGGTGCGCCCTTGAGGTCGCGGGTCACGCCTTGTTGCGGTGCCAGGATGGCGTTGGTGTTGACCCCGGCCTTGAGCCGCGCATGCACGAACATGCCTGGCAGCAGGGTGTGATCGGGGTTGGGGAACAGGGCGCGCAGGGTCACCGAGCCGGTGGTCTCGTCGACCGCGACTTCGGAGAATTCCAGGCGACCTTCCTGCTTGAACAGGCTGCCGTCTTCCAGTACCAGCTGAACCGATGCGGCGTTTTTGCCGGCCTTCTGCAACTGGCCGCTTTCCAGGTCACGGCGCAGCTTGAGCAGCTCGGCGGTGGACTGGGTAACGTCGACATAAATAGGATCGAGCTGCTGGATGGTGGCCATGGCGTCGGTCTGACCATTGCTCACCAGTGCACCTTCGGTGAACGAAGAGCGACCGATACGGCCGCTGATCGGCGCCAGAACCTTGGTGTAGCGCAGGTCGATCTGTGCGCTCTTGAGCGAAGCCTCAGCCTGCAATCGTTTGGCATTGGCGTCGTCGTATTCCTGTTTGGAGACGGCCTGTTCGTCAATCAGTTGCTTGTAGCGTTCGGCCAGTGAGCGTGTAGCCAGCAGGTTGGCCTTGGCATTGGCCAGGGTGGCTTCGTACACGGCAGGGTCGATCTGATACAACTGCTGGCCTTCCTTGACCTCACTGCCTTCCTTGAACAGGCGCTTGAGGATGATGCCGTTGACCTGCGGGCGCACTTCGGCGACGCGGTAGGCACTGGTTCGCCCCGGCAATTCCGAGGTGAGGGTGAAGGCTTGCGGCTGGATGGTCACGACGCCGACCTGAGGAGCCTGCGCCGCTGGCGCTGCTTCTTCTTTCTTACAGCCACTGAGCAGGGTTGCCAGGGCGACGGCGGAAACCAGAGCGGTAACGGCTGGCTTGAATTGCATGAGGATCCTCGGGTCGCTGGAGCAGGGAGACGCTCAAGAGTAATGGAAGAGATCTTGATCTGGAAAAAATGCTATCCGGTGGATAAATAGCTTGCTAAGGAATATACTTACATTCATGGTTGTTTGTAAATACTGCTGGGTGGTACTCAGGTACTGCCTCAGCGCTTGATTAGCTCATCCGAGAGGCCCCGGCAGAGGTGCCCCCGGAGCGTTCCCCGCACGCGCTGCGCGTTCGGGCCAGATGAGGTTGTACTGCCATGGTCCGTCGAACCAAAGAAGAAGCCCAGGAAACCCGTGCCCAGATCATCGAGGCGGCGGAAAGGGCCTTCTACAAGCGCGGGGTTGCGCGAACCACCCTGGCCGACATCGCCGAACTGGCGGGTGTGACGCGGGGGGCGATCTACTGGCACTTCAACAACAAGGCCGAGCTGGTGCAGGCGTTGCTCGACAGCCTGCACGAGACCCATGACCATTTGGCGCGCGCGAGCGAAAGCGAGGATGAACTCGACCCGCTTGGCTGCATGCGCAAGCTGCTGTTGCAAGTGTTCAACGAGCTGGTGCTCGATGCCCGAACCCGTCGTATCAATGAAATCCTGCATCACAAGTGCGAGTTCACCGATGACATGTGTGAAATTCGCCAGCAGCGCCAGAGTGCGGTGCTGGATTGCCACAAGGGCATCACCCTGGCGCTGGCCAATGCCGTACGCCGGGGCCAGTTGCCTGGCGAGCTGGATGTCGAGCGCGCGGCGGTGGCCATGTTTGCCTATGTCGATGGCCTGATCGGGCGCTGGCTATTGCTGCCTGACAGTGTCGATCTGTTGGGTGATGTCGAAAAATGGGTCGACACCGGGCTGGATATGCTGCGCTTGAGCCCGGCTCTGCGCAAATGACACTTTGTTAAGGATTGTGAGGGAGTGTTTCCCCTTTGTGTTAAGGGGAGATTAAGGTCGCCGCCGCCTTGCAGCTGTTCGCACCACAAGGCGGCAGCGCGTGTGCAACCTTCAGCGGCCGCGCAATTGCCGGTCAGGCAAAGCAAATGCCGCGAACAGTCCCAGCACCGCGACGAGCGCACTCCCCATCAGCAGTTGCCTGAACGTCTCCAGCAACCGCCCTTGAGTCACCAGATCCACCTCTGCGGCCTTCAAACTCCCCAGCAACGCATTACCCGGCAATTCGAAACCCCCTTGCAGCAGCAGTGCCAGCAATAGGCTGGACATGCACGCTACGCCCATGGCTCCGCCCAGCGAGCGGAACAGGTTGGTGGTGCTGGTGGCCACGCCGATGTCCTTGCTGGCCACCGCGCTTTGTGTGCCCACCAGTGAGGTGGGGAATTGCAGCCCGCAGGCTATGCCGGTCAGCAGCATGAACAGCGCACTGAGCAACGCTGATTGCGGTGGGGTCAGTGCCATCGCGAAAATGGCCACTGGCATCAGCAGTGCACCGGCCAGGATCTGTGGCTTGTAGCGCCCGGTCCGGCTGGTCATGCGGCCACCTGTGAAGGCGCCCATGGGCAGCCCCATGGCCAGCGGCAGCAGATGCAGGGCGGCGCTGTCGGCACCGGCGCCGGTAATGCCCTGGTAACGCAAGGGCATGAGCATGGTCAGGGAAATGGACTGGAAGCTGGCGAAAAAGATCACCGCCCAGCACAGCACTGCCACACGGTTGCCAAACAGGCTGAGCGGCAGCAGCGGCTCTGGGCAGCGGCGTTCGTGTGCGATGAAAAGCGCCAGGCCCAGTAGGGCGCAGCCGAACAGCGCCAGCACGGCCGGGTCGGCCCAGGCGTGGCCCTGGCCCACCAAGGTAATGCCCAGCAGCAGGCTGCCAAGGCCGAGAATCAACAGCATGGCGCCAAGGTAGTCCACCTGTGCCTCGCGACGCTGCACCGGCATGTCAGCGAGCGCACGGCGAATGGCCCACAAGGCGACCAGCCCCAGCGGCAGGTTGATCCAGAACACCCAGCGCCACGACAGGTACTCGGTCAACCAGCCGCCCAGCACTGGCCCGGCCACGCTGGCCGCGGCGTACATGCTGCTGAAGTAGCCCTGGTAGCGGCCGCGTTCGCGCGGGGGCACGAAGTCGCCAATGATTGCCTGGCTCACCGAGACCATCCCGCCTGCGCCGATACCCTGCAGTACCCGGGCCAGCACCAGTTGCGGCATGTCCTGGGCCATGGCGCAGGCAATGGAGGCCAGGGTGAACAGGCTGATGCCGGTGAGGATCATCCGGCGCCGGCCGTAAAGGTCGCCCAGTTTGCCGTAGATCGGCACGGCCACGGTCATGGCCACCATATAACCGGAGATGACCCAGGCCAGCAGGCCGACATCGCTGAACTGCGCCGAGATGGCCGGCAGCGAGACGGCGACGATGGTCTGGTCCAGTGCGCCGAGGAAGATGGCCAGCATCAGGGCGGTGAGCACGTTGCGCAGGGCGGTGGGGGGCAGGGCGGCGGTCACGGGAATACCTTGTTTTGTCTATGGCGGCCCCTTCGCGGGCAAGCCTGCTCTCACAGAAGCCCTCGGATTGTAACCTGAGTTAGGTAGCTTCCTATGTACTATCTGCATCCCCTATGCAAGATCGGCATTGGCGCATTCATCCAGTGCTGCATGGCTGCGTGATATCGTTGGTATGCCACAGAGGCTGAAATCCGGGGGTTGCACCAGGTTGGTGCAGCATATTGCCGCAGGTTTTTCAGTCCGCTGTCTCCCACACCTTTTATTCCTCTGCCTGCATGTCGAGCATGACCGCCCAGATGGCGACGGTTGGAACAGGTCAGGTAGACCCGATTACAGGGGTCGGTAGTTACCGTTCAAATTTCAACTTTTTTGCGGAGTGATCATGCCCAAGGCTTCCCACCAAGATCTGCGTTTTGCCTTCCGCGAGCTGCTCGCTTCAGGTTCGTGTTTCCACACTGCCTCGGTGTTCGACCCAATGTCGGCACGCATTGCCGCAGACCTGGGCTTCGAAGTCGGTATCCTCGGCGGTTCGGTCGCTTCGTTGCAGGTACTGGCTGCTCCTGATTTCGCTCTGATCACCCTCAGCGAGTTCGTCGAGCAGGCCACCCGCATTGGTCGGGTCGCGCAACTGCCGGTACTGGCCGACGCCGACCACGGCTATGGCAACGCACTGAACGTGATGCGCACGGTGATCGAACTGGAGCGCGCCGGTGTGGCCGCACTGACCATCGAGGACACCCTGCTGCCTGCCCAGTTCGGGCGCAAGTCCACCGACCTGATCCCGGTCGAGGAGGGGGTTGGCAAGATCCGCGCGGCGCTGGAGGCACGAGTCGATTCGTCCTTGTCGATCATTGCCCGTACCAACGCGGGCGTAATCACCACCGAAGAAATCATCGTGCGTACCCAGAGCTACCAGAAGGCGGGCGCTGATGGCATCTGCATGGTCGGGGTCAAGGACTTCGAGCAGCTCGAGCAGATTGCCGAGCATCTGACCGTGCCGCTGATGCTGGTCACCTATGGCAACCCGAACCTGCGCGATGACGAGCGCCTGGCGCGTCTGGGCGTGCGCATCGTGGTCGATGGCCATGCGGCTTACTTTGCCGCGATCAAGGCCACTTACGACTGCCTGCGGCTGCAGCGTGGTCGGCAGAACAAGTCGGAAAACCTCAGTGCCACCGAGCTCTCGCACACCTACACCCAGCCAGAAGACTACATTCGCTGGGCCAAGGAATACATGAGCGTCGAAGAGTGATCGGCAGGGCGCCGTCCATTCAACGGACGGCGCTCAAGGTTGCACTGTGAGGCACGCAATGTGCCTGCTCGCAGCTATTGGCGACGCTTGGCTGGCTGCGTAGCAGTTCGGCGCGCCAGCAGGCTGAGCCATACAGCGCTGTAACTGCGGTAAGGGCCATGACAAGGGCGACTCTTCTTGATTTGATGCCCATGGTGCTCACCTCCTGTGACAGCGATAGGGGTGTACGCCACTAGTATAGATCCCGATCCCACTCCGGCTCGTCCTTGAAACGCTGTACCAGGAAATCCAGCATGCTGCGCAAGGTCGCCGGCATGTGTTTGCGCGACGTATACACCGCATTAAGGTTCAGTTCACGCGGTTTGGCCTCGGGCAGCAGACGCACCAGTTCACCCCGGCGTATGGCGTCTGCGGCCTGGAAGGTTGGCAGCATGGCGATACCTGCGCCCGCCAGCGCGGCCCTCTGCAGGGTCATCACCTCATTGGCACTGATGTTTCCCGATACGGGGACGGCGACCTGCTGGCCGGCTACCGCGAAATGCCACAAGCTGTGTCCGAAATAGGCATGGGTCAGGCAGTTGTGCAGGCTCAGTTCCTCAACCCGTTGCGGCGTGCCTCGCTCATTCAGGTAGGCCGGTGCCGCGCACACGACCGAGCGGCACACGCTCAGGCGCCGGGCGATGAGGCTGGGGTCCACGTCATTGCTGGTGCGAATGGCCAGGTCGATGCGCTCGTCCACCAGGTTGACGGTGCGGTCGAGCATCTGCAGTTCTACCTTCACGTCAGGGAAGCGCCGCACATAGGCGGCCACTGCATCCACCAGCTGTGCCTGGCCGAATGAGGTACTGACGCTGATACGCAGCGCCCCCCTTGGCGCGTCTTCCGGCTGCTGCACGGCAGCCTGCAGGTCGCCGGCCAGTTCCAGCAGCTGCCGGCAGCGAGGCAGGGTTTCCTGGCCGGCTGCCGTGAGGCTGAGCTTGCGCGTGGTGCGCTGCATCAGGCGCGTGCCAACCCAGTCTTCCAACTCTGCCAGGTAGCGCGACACGACCGGACGCGATAACTGCAGATAGTCCGCCGCCGCCGACTGACTGCCCAGGTCGATGACTGTGACGAATACACGCATGGCATTGAGGCGATCCATGATTTGCCCGATTTCAGAAACAAACTATGTCTGAGCATCGCATTTTTTATGACGAATCGGGTAACTAAGCTGTGCGCATTGTTTGCCGGAAGGCGTTATCCGAAGCCGGCAGACGAGAGCCCTGGCGCTGGCGGCGAAGGTCGCCAAGGGCAGTCATTTCGTTCAACTGATGGAGAGTATTTCATGAGCAAGATCGCAATCATCGGTGCCACTGGCCGCGCTGGCAGCCAGTTACTGGAAGAGGCCCTGCGCCGTGGTCACCGTGTACTGGCCATTGCCCGCGACCCTTCCAAGCTTGAAGGGCGTGAGGGTGTGACCGTCAAGTCGCTGGATGCCACGGACAGCGCGGCCCTGCAAGCAGCGGTCGCAGGTATGGACGCTGTGTTGAGTGCCGCGCATTTCTCGACAATGCAGCCGCACGCCATCATCGAGCCGGTGAAGCGCGCCGGGGTCAAGCGCCTGCTGGTGGTGGGTGGCGCCGGTAGCTTGTTGTTGCCGTCAGGGCATCGGGTGATCGACAGCCCGGATTTCCCGGAGGCATATAAAGCCGAGGCCAGTGCCGGCGTGCGTTTTCTGGAGGCGCTGCGGCGCGAGCCGAACCTGGACTGGACCTTCCTCTCGCCTTCGGCTGAGTTCGTTGAGGGTGAGCGCAGAGGTCACTATGCGCTGGGCACGGATCATCTGTTGATCGGTGCGGACGGCAAGAGCTGGATCACGTTTGCCGACTATGCGATTGCCATGCTGGATGAGCTGGAGAAGCCGAAACACTCGCGGCAACGGTTCACAGTCGGCTATTGAGTCGCCTGCGAAAGGGCCGTCACAGGCTGGCCTGGCCCTCCAGCCAGTCCAGCAATTCCAGCAGCCCGGGCGGTAAGCTCCTGGCCTGGCTCACCAGGTAATACCCCTTGCCTGTCAGCACCTTCAGCGCAAACGGCATGCACAACCGCCCACCGCGCAGGTCATCGCCAATCAGCGACCAGTCACCGATCGCCACCCCAGTCCCCTGCGAGGCCATGGCCATCGCCATGTCCAGTGTCTCGAAATGCTGTTTGGGTCCATGCGTGGCCAGCGTCACTCCAGCCGCCTGCAACCACAACCGCCAGTCGTGTTCATCCCGCGAGGGATGCAGCAGCATGTGCCTGGCCAGGTCCTCCACCTGCTGCAACGGCACTGGCCCTTCACGCAGTGACGGTGCGCACACCGGGGTCAGCTGCTCATCGAACAGCTTGCGCACCTGCAGCCCGTGGTTCGGTGCATCGCCGTAGACCACTGCCGCATCGAAGCCCTCACGACGCAAATCCACCCCGTGCTGCACGGTCGTGGTCAGCTCCACCGGTACGTCCGGGCGCAGTGCCTGCCATTCCATCAGGCGCGGCAGCAGCCAGCGCATTACGCAGGTTGGTGCCTTCAGTTGCAAGGTAGTGCTGTGCTCACCCACCTCGCGCACCCCTTGTTCGATCAGGGCGAACACCTGCTGCACCCGCGGCAGCCAGTCCAGGCCTTCACGGGTCAGGCTCAACCCACGCGCCTCGCGCTTGAACAGGGCATAACCGAGGTGTTCTTCGAGGGCTGCAATCTGGCGGCTGACAGCGCCCTGGGTGATGTGCAACTGCTGCCCGGCGCGGGTGAAGTTGCAGTGCTGGGCGGTGACCAGAAACGTGTGCAGGGCAGGCAGGGGCGGGAGACGTTTCATTGCAGTAAGCCATGATCAAAGGACATGGCTAGTATGTGTTTTTTTACATTGTGGCGATAGCCGTGGCTTGGGTCCAATAAGGGCATACCCCAACAAGATTCATGGTGATCCCTGATGGCAACCTGCGGCGAAGTACTGGTCAAACTCCTTGAAGGCTATGGCGTCGATCATGTCTTCGGCATCCCCGGTGTGCATACCGTGGAGCTCTATCGTGGCCTGGCGGGCTCTTCCATTCGCCACATCACCCCGCGTCATGAGCAAGGTGCCGGGTTCATGGCTGACGGCTATGCGCGCACCCGCGGCAAACCCGGGGTATGCTTCATCATCACTGGCCCGGGCATGACCAATATCACCACTGCCATGGGCCAGGCCTATGCCGACTCGATCCCGATGCTGGTGATTTCCAGCGTGCAGTCCCGTGACCAACTGGGCGGTGGCCGTGGCAAGTTGCACGAGCTGCCCAACCAAGCCGCGCTGGTATCGGGGGTGGCGGCGTTTTCCCACACCTTGATGAGTGCAGCCGACTTGCCGCAGGTGCTGGCCCGGGCATTTGCCGTGTTCGACAGTGCCCGGCCACGCCCGGTGCATATCGAAATCCCGCTCGATGTGCTGGTTGAACCGGCCGACTTCCTGCTGCCGGGCCGCCCTGTACGGGGTAGTCGGGCAGGGGCTGCACCGCAGGCCGTGGCGCAGATGGCTGAGCGACTGGCCAGTGCACGTCGGCCGCTGATTCTGGCCGGCGGCGGGGCGTTGGCTGCGGGCGCTGCGCTGGCACGCCTGGCCGAACACCTTCAGGCCCCGGTGGCGCTGACCATCAATGCCAAAGGCTTGCTGCCTGCCAGCCACCCATTGCAGATCGGCTCGACCCAGTCGTTACCGGCCACACGGGCGCTGGTGGCCGAGGCTGACGTGGTGCTGGCGATCGGCACCGAACTGGCCGAAACCGATTATGACGTGACCTTCAAGGGAGGCTTCGAGATCCCGGGCAGTCTGCTGCGCATTGACATCGACCCGGACCAGACCGTGCGTAATTATCTGCCGGAGCTGGCGCTGGTGGCCGATGCCGAGCTGGCAGCCGAAGCGCTGCTCGGTGCCTTGCAGGCCCAGCCGCAGCCAGTGCACGAAAGCACTTGGGGCGTGGCCCGCGTGGCCGACCTGCGCAAGGTCCTGGCGGCAGACTGGGACCAGCCCACCCTGAGCCAGACGCGTTTGCTGAGCGCCATACTGGAGCGCCTGCCGAATGCGATTCTGGTGGGCGACTCGACCCAACCTGTGTACACCGGCAACCTGACACTCGACATGCAGCAGCCACGCCGCTGGTTCAACGCCTCGACCGGGTACGGCACCTTGGGTTACGCGTTGCCAGCAGCCATGGGCGCCTGGTTGGGCAGTGCCGAGCAGGCCGTGGAACGCGCTCCGGCGGTGTGCCTGATTGGTGATGGTGGTTTGCAGTTCACCCTGCCGGAACTGGCCAGTGCAGTGGAGGCGCAGGTACCGCTGATCGTACTGCTGTGGAATAACCAGGGGTACGAGGAAATCAAGAAATACATGGTCAATCGGGCGATCGAGCCGGTCGGGGTGGATATCCATACCCCGGATTTCATCGGCGTGGCGCGGGCGTTGGGCGCGGCAGCAGAGAACGTGGCCGATATCGCCCAATTGCAGGCCGCGCTCGGGCAAGCGGTGGAGCGCAAGGGGCCGACCTTGATTCAGGTGGATCAGAATCAGTGGCAGGCCGCGGTGTTGGGTTGAAGCATTGCGATTGCCTGTATCGGCCTCTCGCACCTGCAGGCAGCGCGCAATTTTCGCATCTGTGCAAAAACCTCTAGGAGCGGGTTTACCCGCGAAAGCGCCGCTGCAGGCGAATGTCGAGCTTCAGACCGCAGTAGCCCGCAACCGAGCCACATCACGAATCGGCGGCGCGCCGTAAAGCCGGCTGTATTCACGGCTGAACTGCGACGGGCTTTCATAACCCACCCGATAAGCCGCCACCGCCGCCTCCAGCCCGTCGTTCAACATCAGCCGCCGCGCCTCCTGCAGGCGCAGCTGCTTCTGGTACTGAAGCGGGCTCATCGAGGTCACGGCCTTGAAGCGGTGGTGCAAGGTCGAGGTGCTGAGGTTGACCTCACGGGCCAGGTCCTCGATACGCAGCGGCTGTTGGAAGTTGTTGTTGAGCCAAGTGATGGCCTGGCAAACCCGGTGGGTCTGGCTGTTGGCCAAGGCAATTTCATACAGCCGGTAACCCTGCGGCCCACGCAGCAGGCGGTAGAGAATCTCGCGGCGGAACAGCGGCGCCAGCATTGCGATGTCGCGGGGGGTGTCCAGCAGCCGCAGCAACCGCAGCAGGGCATCGAGTAACGCGGCATCTGTCCTTTCCACATACAAACCACGGCCGGAAGGTCGATTGGGTACCAGCATCGGCCCGCTCTCGGCGATCAGTTGGCTGATCTCCGCCGGGTCCAGGTCCATGCGCAGGCCCAGGCTTGGGTTCTCGGGGCTGGCATCCAGCCTCACGGCACTGAGTGGCAAGGTCACCGAAACGACCATGTAATGCAGTGGGTCGTAGGCATACTGCTCGTCACCCAGGAACAGGCTTTTGCTGCCTTGGGCAAGGATGCACAGGGCAGGCTGCGCCAGGGTGGGTACAGAACGCACATTTTCGGTGTGACGCACCAGGTACAGGTCATCAATGGCCGATGCTGGGCCATAGGGCTCGCCCGCATGGCGGTTGATCAGCTCGGCCAGCTCCAGGCGCTGCAGTTCCAGGGTCGGTTCGGTGGACGTGGCGGTGGTCATGATGGCTTTCCTCTGCTGACCAACGCAGCATAGGTTTGGGCAAAGACGGGCGCTAGTCGAAAGCTGCATGTGGATTGCCTGATCCTGCCGCGCTGCAGGATCAGGCAATCGACATGCAGTAATGGCCTAACGCGCCGCGCGGGTGAGCGCCTAACCTTGGCAGCCTGGCTTTTCCGTCCGCCTGCTTCAAGGAGATTGTGCAATGACCCTTAAACAACCGGTCACCCACCTTGCTTTCATCCGTGCCAGCAGCGGGCGCTCGGCAGAGCTGGGCGCGCGCCTGCGTGACCTGCTCGAGCCCTCGCTGCGTACACCGGGTTGCCTGAGTTTTACCGTGCAGCGTTCGCAGGCTGATGCTGACCTGTGGTTGCTCAGCGGAAGCTGGCAGGACCAGCAGGCGATGAGTGGTTACTTTGCTTCGCCGACACTGGAGGTGTTCGGTGAGCTGGTGCAGGCCCAGGTGGTCAGCAGCCTGGACTTGCATACCTTCGATTGAGCGTGAATGAGGTAAAGTGACGCCCTTGTTCAATCACGCGGACAGCAACATGGCACGTAGGGAATTCACTCATTTCGAAGCGGTATCGGCGATGGTGCCGGTGGAAGGTGGCGGCTACAACGCAGCCATCGCGGTCAAAGCCTTGGGCATGGGCGGCGCGCCGCGCTTTCACAAGGTTCTCGACGGGCAGGTGTTCAAGGGCGCCGTGGCCGCCGACGAAGCGGCCACCGCCGAACTGCAACGCCTGCAGGGCGTCAGCGAAGAGGGTGAGCTGGTCTGGTGATCAGGCCGGCGGCCGGGCCATCTTGAACAGGTTGCCCAGCTCGAAATAATCCGCCGGGCCACCCCCACGCAGGATTGGCTCGGCGGCAGCAGTATCGTAGATGCCGTTGTTCAACAGGTGCTCGGCAATGTGCACCGCCACCACTTCTCCAAGGATCAGCCAGCTGGGCACCTCTTCCTGGTCGGCCCGCTTGAGCTGGACGATCTGGCTGACCTTGCACTCGAAGGCTACCGGCGTTTCACCCACGCGCGGCACCTTGACGATGCTCGACGGTGCGGCAGTGAGGCCGCTCAATTCGAATTCGTTCACTTCGGCAGCAACCGGTGCGCAGCTCAGGTTCATTTGCTCGGCCAGTGGGCGGGTGGCCAGGTTCCAGACGAACTCACCGGTCTGCTCGATGTTGTTCAGGCTGTCTTTGCGCCCGACGCTGCAGAAACCGATGATCGGCGGGATGTAGTTGAACGCATTGAAGAAGCTGTAAGGCGCCAGGTTCAGGCGGCCTTCGCGGTCCTGAGAGGAGATCCAGCCGATCGGGCGGGGACCGACGATGGCATTGAACGGGTCGTGCGGCAGGCCGTGGCCTTTGGCGGGTTCGTAGTAATACATCTGTGCTGGGCTTGTTGGCCCTACCTCCTGGTGGACAAGGTGCCTAGTGTGCCAAGCCTGAGCTCGCCTGCAAATGATCAAGCCCGGCCGAAGCCGGGCTGGGTGCTCGCAATCAGGTATCAGCTGATGCGGTGCGCGCTGGTGCGGTCGAAGCCGTCTTCAGCGAAGCGTTGGCCGCCGGTGCGGTCGAAGCCGTCTTCAGCGAAGCGCTGGCCGCCGGTGCGGTCGAAGCCGTCTTCAGCGAAGCGTTGGCCGCCGGTGCGGTCGAAGCCGTCTTCAGCGAAGCGTTGGCCACCGGTGCGGTCGAAGCCGTCTTCAGCGAAGCGTTGGCCACCGGTGCGGTCGAAGCCGTCTTCGGCGTAGCTGGCTGACTGGGTTTGAACTGCGGCAAAGGTGTGAGCGTCGGTGCGGTCGAAGCCATCTTCGGCGAAGGCGCCAGCTGCGAAAACCGAGAGGGCCAGGGTAAGGATCAGTTTATTTTTCATGGTCGTTGCTCCAGGGGTTTGTGAGTTGTTTGTTTCTATGGGTTTAATCCTACGCCGAATAATTTGATTAAAAAGCGCAAAAAATGGTGCTAAATAATCCATTTGTTCGATGTATTTGGGCGCGTATGTCGTGCTTCAGGCCGCAAGGCTGGCTTGGGAGCGTTCGCGCGGGCGCCAACGTTCTGCCAGCCATTGCAGCTTGATAAGGTGGAATTAATAGGGCGTTAAGAAGGAAAAGTCTGAATAGAAAAGGGGCGCTCCATGCAATGGAGCGCCCCTTTTAGTACTGCCAGGCCAGCGTTACTCAGTGGTAATCCGCGAGTGCTGCTTGGTGTCTTTCATGGTCGCGTAAACCAGCAGCGAGCAGGCGATACAGGCGGTGACGTACCAGTAGAAGCCGCTCTCCATACCAGCGCTCTTGAACCACAGGGCCACGTATTCGGCGGTGCCACCGAAGATCGACACCGTCAGGGCATACGGCAGGCCCACGCCCAGGGCGCGAATCTCGGTTGGGAACAGCTCGGCTTTGACCACGGCGTTGATCGAGGTATAGCCGCTTACGATGATCAGTGCGGCCATGATCAGGAAGAACGCACCCCACCAGGTCTGGATGGTGTGCAGGGTGCTGAGGATGGGGACGGTGAACAGGGTACCGAGCACACCGAAGGCGATCAGGATCGGACGGCGGCCGATCTTGTCGGACAGACCACCGATCACCGGCTGCAGGCACATGAACAGGAACAGCGTGGCGGCCGAGATGGTGGTCGAGTCACTGATGCTCATGCCCACGGTGTTGACCAGGTATTTCTGCATGTAGGTGGTGTAGGTGTAGAAGGCCAGGGTGCCGCCCATGGTCAGACCGACGACGGTCATCAGCTCCTTGGGGTGACGCAGCAGGGTGCGCATCAGGCTTTCCTTGGCCTTTTCCTTCTTGGTGAACGAGGCGGTTTCTTCCATGCCGCGACGCAGGTACAGGGCCACCACCGCGCACAGCGCACCGATCACGAACGGCACGCGCCAGCCCCAGGCGTACAACTGCTCGGTGGTCAGGGTCTGTTGCAGGATGATCAGTACCGCCAGGGCGATGAGCTGGCCGGAGATCAGGGTCACGTACTGGAAGCTGGAGAAGAAACCACGGCGATCCTTGCTGGCCATTTCGCTGAGGTAGGTGGCCGAGGTGCCGTATTCACCACCCACCGACAGGCCCTGCAGCAGGCGCGCGATGACCAGCAGGACAGGTGCGGCGACGCCGATGGTTTCGTAACCCGGGGTCAGGGCGATGACCAGGGAGCCTGCGCACATGAGCAGGACCGACGCCATCAGCGCGGCCTTGCGGCCCTTGCGGTCGGCGTACAGGCCCATCAGCCAGCCACCGATCGGGCGCATCAGGAAGCCCACGGCGAAGATCGCGGCGGTATTGAGCAGTTGTGCGGTGGAGTCGCCGGCGGGGAAGAAGGCCTTGGCGAAGTACAGCGAGAATGCGGCGTAGACGTACCAGTCGTACCATTCGACCATGTTGCCGATGGACCCGCTGAAAATCGACTTCAAGCGGCTGGCGGTGGTTTTTTCTGCGGCAGGCGCGGTGGCCGCCCCGGCGGGCAGGGAGGTGGCGTTATCCATGAGGGATACCTTCTCGTTGTTTTTGTGGAGCGCGCCGTGGCGCAGCTTGCCAAGGCAATTGCAGAAGGTGTGCCAAATGGGTGCGGGCTGATTCATTTGAGGGCATCAAATAGCCCGAGCCGGCACAGCAGTGGGTGTTGCGCCGCCCTTTGCAGGAGCGGGCTTGACCGCGAAGGGCTGCAAAGCAGTCCAAAGCCTCGACGTTATGAGCGGTTTTTTGCCTACCAGGTCTTGGTCATAAGCGGATTTCCGCTCATGCCTACCCAATAAAATCCTCGCGCACCAGCCCATGCCGTTGCATCTTTTCGTTAAGCGTGCGCCGCGGCAGTTGCAAAGCCTCCATCACCGACTTGATCTCGCCCCCATGTTGACGCAAGGCCGCACGTAGGCATTGCGCCTCGAATGCTTCCATCTGCTCGCCCAGCGACTGCCCGGCAGGTGCCACCTCGAAGTTTGGCGAACCCAGCCCCAACGCATGCCGCTCCGCCGCATTGGCCAGTTCACGTACGTTGCCAGGCCAGTCATGTGACAGCAGCTGCGCCAGCTGAGCACCCGATAGCGGCGGGGCCGCGCGGCCAAGCTTTTCACCGGCAGCACGGGCAAAGTGCTCGAACAGCAGCGGAATGTCCTCCCGCCGCTCGCGCAGCGGTGCCAGGCGCAATTCGGCGACGTTCAGGCGGTAGGCCAGGTCTTCGCGGAAGCGCCCGGCACGAGCCTCCTCGAGCAGGTCGGGCTTGGTCGCAGCAATGATGCGCAGGTCGACGCTGATGCTCTGGTTGGCCCCCAGGCGCTCCAGTTTCTGCTCCTGTATCACCCGCAACAGCTTGGCCTGTTGGGCCAGGGGCATGCTCTCGATTTCGTCGAGGAACACGGTGCCACCGTTGGCATACTCCAGCTTGCCGATGCGTTTACCCTGGGCGCCCGTGAAGGCGCCGCTCTCATGGCCGAACAGTTCGGCCTCGAACAGCGACTCGGGGATGGCCGCGCAGTTAAGGGCTACAAAGGGCTTGGCGGCACGGGGGCCGAAGTCGTGCAGGCAGCGGGCCACCCGCTCCTTGCCACTGCCGGTTTCACCGCGGATCAGCACGTTCACCGGCAGGCCGGCCAGGTCCAGCACTTGCCGGCGCAGCTGTTGCAGGCCCTGGGACATGCCCAGCAGCGTGCCTTCCAGGCGTGACTTGAGGTCGGCCTGCTCGTGGAGCCGGCGGTTCTCAAGCACCAGCTGGCGTTTTTCAAGGGCGCGGCGCAGGCTGCCCAGCAAATCTTGCGGCGTGAAGGGTTTTTCCAGGAAGTCATAGGCCCCCATGCGCATGGCTTCTACCGCCATCGGTACATCACCGTGACCGGTCAGCAGAATCACGGGCAGGTCGGGGTCGTTCGCCTGCAGGCGTTCGAGCAATTGCAGGCCATCCATGCCCGGCATGCGCACATCGCTGATGATCACCCCAGGGAAGTGCTGCGGCAGGTGTGCCAGGCACGCTTCGGCGCGAGCGAACAACTGCACGCTGAAGCCAGACAGGCTCAGCCATTGCTCGACAGCAGTGCGGATACTGGCTTCATCATCGACGACGATCACCGAATTCAACATACAGGCTCCAGGTCACGGGGCAGGGTAAGGCTCAGGCGCGCGCCGCCAGGCAGGTTTTCGGCCCGCAGCTGGCCG
Source organism: Pseudomonas sp. 10(2024) (assembly GCF_045164175.1). Taxonomy (NCBI): domain Bacteria; kingdom Pseudomonadati; phylum Pseudomonadota; class Gammaproteobacteria; order Pseudomonadales; family Pseudomonadaceae; genus Pseudomonas; species Pseudomonas sp. 10(2024). The sequence continues at coordinate 4,744,695 of NZ_CP174006.1, read as the reverse complement.
CCGGCCTCGTGGACGATGCCGTAGGAAATGGCCAGGCCCAGCCCTAGCCCTTCCCCCACCGGTTTGGTGGTGAAGAACGGGTCGAAGACCTTGGCCAGGTCGGCTTCGGCAATGCCGCCACCCGAGTCGAGCACACTCAGGCGCCATAGCTCCCCGTCGGGTTCGATGCGGATCTCCAGGCGTTTGTAACGCTTGTCGAGCATGGCGTCGAGTGCATTGTGCAGGAGGTTTATCAGCACCTGCTCCAGGCGGATGGCATCCCCGCGTACCCAGGCCGGGCGTGCCAGGTACAGAGCCACTTCCACTTCCTCGTTGCGAAGGCGCGCTTCCAGCAGGTGCAAGGCCTGGTCGACCACGGTTGCCAGGTCAAGGCGTTCGCGCAGGCCCATCGGGCTGTTGCGGGCAAAGGTTTTCAGGTGGCTGGTAAGTGCTGCCATGCGCGTGAGCATCTGTTCCAGTGGCTCCAACGCTTGCCGCGCTTCGTCATGGCGACCATGGTCAAGCAGCAGGCGCAGGGTTTCCAGCTGCATACGTTGGGTGGTCAGCGGCTGGTTGATTTCGTGGGCCATGGCCGCCGACATCTGCCCGAGTGCGGCCAGCTTGGCTGATTGCACCAGGCCTTCCTGGGCAGTGCGCAGCTCGCGGGTGCGTTCTTCGACCTGGCGTTCGAGTTCTTGCCGGCTGCGCTGGCGCAGGCGTGCCAGGCGCAGGCGTTGGCTGACGAAAAGGGCGGCGAACACCAGGCTCAGCCAGACGGCGGCGGCGCCAAGCGCGGCATTACGGCCGTCGGCAGCGACCTGCGGTTTGCGCAGCAGGTGCAAGGTCCAGTTTTCGCCTTCCAGCGGCAGGCTTTCCCACAGGTACTCGGTACTACCCTCGGGGCCTTGCACGCGGCTAAGGGTGCTGTAGGGGGCAAACCGCGTCAGCACCTGATGGTGTAGCGGCACCAGCGGTTGCTTGTCGTACTGGCGGGTTTCGGCCAGCTCGGCACGGTCGGCGCCACTGAGCGGCTGAAGTTCGCGGTAGCGCCAGCCATCCTGGTTTGCGATGAAAGTGATGCCGCGGGCGTCACTGACCAACAGGATATCGTTGCCCTGTCGCCATTCGCGTTCCAGCTCGGGGAACTCCAGCTTCACCACCATGGCGCCAAGGAATCGGCCATGCTCGTCGTTCACCGCGCTGGCGAGGAAGTAGCCCGGCACGCCACTGGTCACGCCCACGGCATAGAAGCGGCCACTGCCCTGGTTGCGGGTTTGCTTGAAGTAGGGGCGGAAACCGTAGTTGGAGCCGACGTAGCTGCTGGGCAGCCGCCAGTTGCTGGCGGCAATGGCCAGCCCGGTGCGGTCGAGCAGCTCGAGGGTGGAGGAATTGGCGGCGCCATTGATGCGTTCGAGCTTGAGGTTCAGGGCGTTCTGAACCTTTTCGTCGACCGGGCCGCGCAAGGCTGCGATCAGCTCCGGGTCCAGCGCCAGCACGGCGGGGAGGGCACGGTAGCGATCGATCAGGGTGTGCAGTGCGTTGGCGTACAGGCCCAGTTGCTGGCTGGCACGCTTGGCGTCGTCTTCCATGGCCTGGCGCTTGGCCTGGTGCATGGCCCAGCCGGCGCTGAGTGCGGTACCCAGCACGATCAGCAGGGTGATCAGCCCCAGACGCAGGGCGCGAAAGGAAAAGGGCATCGGGGGCGGATCCGGTGGTGGGATAACGGGGCCGGCCTCTTCGCGGGTAAACCCGCGCCTACAGGGAATCTGCAGCACCTGTAGGCGCGGTTTTACCCGCGAAAAGGCCGGAACAGGCGGCCTTTTTCAGTCAAAGCAATTCAAAGCTCTGCTGCTGCACCGCCTGGGAATCCAGCCCTACCTGGACATTGAACTCCCCTGGTTCGGCAACCCGCTGCAACTGGCCATTGTAGAACTTCAGGTCGTCCTCGCTGATGCGGAAGGTCAACGTGCGGGTTTCACCCGGTTCAAGCATCAGCTTCTGGAAGTTTTTCAGCTCTTTCACTGGGCGGCTCATCGACGCCGACACATCCTGCAGGTACAGCTGCACCACCGTCTCGCCTGCAACCTTGCCGGTGTTCTTGACCGTTACCTTGGCATCCAGCGTATCGCCGCGCTTGAGATCCTTGCTCGACAGGTTCAGGCCCGACAGCTCGAAGCTGCTGTAGCTCAAGCCATAGCCGAACGGGTAAAGCGGCCCGTTGGGTTCTTCGAAGTATTGCGAGGTGTAGTTGCCCGGCTTGCCCGGCGTGAACGGCCGGCCGATGCGGGTGTGGTTGTAGTACATCGGGATCTGCCCCACCGACCGTGGGAAGGTAATGGCCAGCTTGCCGGAGGGGTTGTAGTCGCCAAACAGCACGTCGGCGATGGCATTGCCGCCTTCGGTGCCGGCGAACCAGGTTTCCAGGATGGCATCGGCCTGCTCGCGCTCCCAGCTGATCGACAGTGGCCGGCCGTTCATCAGCACCAGCACCAGCGGTTTGCCGGTGGCCTTGAGCGCCTTGATCAGCTCGCGCTGGCTGGCCGGGATCTCCAGGGTGGTGCGGCTCGACGACTCGTGGGACATGCCGCGGGACTCGCCGACCACTGCGACCACAACGTCGGATTGCTTCGCTGCCTTGACTGCTTCATCGATCAGCACGGCAGGCGGGCGTGGGTCGTCGACGATTTCCGGGGCATCGAAGTTGAGGAAGTTCAGGTAATCGAAGATCGCCTTGTCGCCCGTGATGTTGGAGCCTTTGGCGTAGACCAGCTTGGCCTTGCCTTCCACGGCGCGGCGCAAGCCTTCGCGCACGGTCACCGAGTGGACGGGCTTACCGTCGGCGGCCCAGCTGCCCATCATGTCGATCGGGGCATCGGCCAGCGGGCCGACCAAGGCAATGGTGCCGGCCTTTTTCAGCGGCAGGGTCTGGTTGCGGTTTTCCAGCAGCACCAGGCTGCGACGTGCCACGTCACGCGCAGCTTCGCGGTGCAGGCGGTCGTTGCCGTAGTAGTCCTTCAGATCGGTTTCGGCCTTGCCGATGCGCACGTAAGGGTCCTTGAACAGGCCCATGTCGTACTTGGCACCCAGCACTTCACGCACCGCCTGGTCCAGCTCGCGCTGGGTCACCTCGCCGGACTTCAGCAGGCCCGGCAGCTCTTCGCCGTACAGGGTATCGTTCATGCTCATGTCGATGCCGGCCTTGATCGCCAGCTTGGCGGCTTCACGGCCGTCACGGGCGACGCCGTGGCGAATCAGCTCCTGGATGGCACCGTGGTCGCTGATGGTCACGCCCTTGAAGCCCCACTCCTTGCGCAGCAGGTCGTTCATCAGCCAGGTGTTGGAGGTGGCCGGTACGCCGTTGATCGAGTTCAGCGCCACCATCACGCCACCGGCACCTGCATCGAGCGCGGCGCGATAGGGTGGCAGGTAGTCGTTGTACATTTTCGGCAGGCTCATATCGACCGTGTTGTAGTCGCGCCCGCCTTCCACGGCGCCATACAAGGCGAAATGCTTGACGATGGCCATGATGCTGTCGGGGTTGGCCGGGCTGCTGCCCTGGAACGAGCGCACCATTACCTGGCCGATTCTCGAAGTCAGGTAGGTGTCTTCGCCGAAACCTTCGCTTGTGCGGCCCCAGCGCGGGTCACGGGCGATATCCACCATTGGCGCGAACGTCATGTCCAGGGCGTCGGCCGAGGCTTCGATCGCGGCGGTGCGGCCGACCTTGGCGACGGCCTCCATGTCCCAGGTCGCGGCCATGCCCAGGCCGATCGGGAAGATGGTGCGCTCGCCGTGGACGGTGTCGTAGGCGAAGAACATCGGGATCTTCAGGCGGCTGCGCATGGCCGCGTCCTGCATCGGCCGGTTTTCGGGGGCAGTGCGTGAGTTGAAGGTGCCACCGATACGGCCGGCGGCGATTTCCTCGCGGATCTTGTCGCGGGGCATTTCCGGGCCGATGCTGATCAGGCGCAACTGGCCGATTTTTTCGGCTTCGGTCATCTGGCTGATCAGATGCTCGATAAATGCCTGCTTGTCCTGCAGGGGCGGGGCGGTGGGGGCGGCGAGGGCCGCCTGACTGGCAAGGCCCATGGCCAGGCCCAGCAAAGACAGTTTCATCATCAATTCCGTTTTGGGGCCTCTGCCGTATCCACGGTGATACGTGCGCGACCGAAGTTTTCAGGCGGCTATTGTTGTACGATTTGCAGGCAATTCTTCCAGCGGCGGATTATGCCTGAATATGTCGCCTGCGGATGAAGCCCCGAATGCCGGGATAACAACTATAAGAACGCTCAAGAGACCGACGGCATGACCCCCTTCGACGAATACCATCAGCGGCAGATTGCCGAAGCCATTGCCCGTGCCGAACGGCGTACCGATGCCGAACTGGTGACGGTGCTTGCCCGTCGTGCCGACGATTATGCGTATTGGCCGTTGTTGTGGGCCGCCGTGCTGGCACTGACCGTGCCCGGTGTGCTGCACTGGCTGCTGGCTTGGCCCAGCGTGCGTGGCGTGCTGATGGGCAACGTGCTGCTGTTCGTCGTTTTGTGCCTGCTGCTGCGCAACCCGCGCCTGGCCGACTGGCTGATCCCCCGTGCCTGGCGCCGCTGGCGAGCCTCGCGCCTGGCCCAGCAGCAGTTTCGCGAGCAGAACCTGCAGCGCACAGCAGGCGCCACGGGCGTGCTGATTTTCGTCAGCGAGGCGGAGCGGCATGTGGAGATTCTGGTCGACCGGGGTATCGAGCACTGCCTGGATGCCGAAGCCCGCGCGGCCATCGGTGCCCGCTTGGCCGAGCAGGTGCGCCAGGGCCGTACCTTGCAGGGCTTTGTCGAGTGCATCGAAGCGTGTGGCGAGCTGCTTAGCCAGCACGTGCCGCCAACCCATGCACGCAACGAGTTGCCCAACCGCTTGGTGATTCTCGACTGAAGGAGCGCCCAGCCTTGCTGGATTTCCTGTGGGCACAGGCTTGCCTTGGAAACAGGCGACAGGGTGTCTGGCACCGGCTTTGCCGGTGTTCGCGGGCAAGCCCGCTCCCACAGGGTGCTTGGGGCACGTTAGAATAGGCGTTCCGCTTCCCAAGGCCCCCTTTTTCATGTCCGCCAGTACTTCTGCCTCTTGCGCGCCGGATGCGCGCGCTCAGTTTCTCGACCTGCTGAACGCCGCCCTGCACGGCGAAACCCTGGTCAAGCTGGTGCTGGCGCGCCATGTCGGTGCCGACCAGACCTTGCAACGGATCATTGCCAAGCCGCTGCAGGTCAAGGGCCAGCCGTGCCTGTCGCTGGTCTACCGCCACCAGACCCGCGACATCACCCGCAACCTGCCGCTGGACCAGGCCCAGGTGCTGGTTGCCGAACTGCTGCCGGACAGCTTCCGCAATGCCCATCTGTTCGATGCTGACGGCGAAGTGCAGTTGACCTTCAGCAAGAAGGGCAAACCGATGCTCCAGCGCCACGGTGCCCAGGCACCGCGCGTGGCCGATGCGGGCAGCGGGCATGACCGCGAGAAGAAGCGTTATCTGGAGCTGTCGCGGCCGTTTCTGCGCGACCTCGGTGTGACCGACGCACAAGGCGCACTGATCCCGTCCATGTCGCGCAAGTGGAAGCAGATCAACAAGTTCATCGAGGTTTTCGATCACGCCCTGGCCAATGCACCGGTGTCGACGGAACAGGCGCTGCGGGTGGCCGACTTCGGTTCGGGCAAGGGCTACCTGACTTTTGCCATGCATGACTACCTGCGCAACAGTTTGGGCCGCGACGCACAGGTCACCGGCGTGGAGCTGCGCCAGGACATGGTCGACCTGTGCAACGCCGCGGCCGCACGCCTCGACCACCCAGGCCTGGAGTTCCAGTGTGGTGATGTGCGCAGCGTGGTGCCTGAGGCCATCGAGGTGATGATCGCCTTGCATGCCTGTGACATCGCTACCGACTACGCCATCCACACCGGCATCCGCTGCAACGCCGCGATCATCATGTGCTCGCCGTGCTGCCACAAGCAGATCCGCCCGCAACTGCACAGCCCGGGGTTGCTGCAACCCATGCTGCAGTACGGCCTGCACCTGGGCCAGCAGGCCGAAATGCTGACCGACAGCCTGCGTGCGCTGTACCTGGAAGCCTGTGGCTATGAAACCAAGGTGTTCGAGTTCATCTCGCTGGAGCACACCAACAAGAACAAGATGATTCTTGCGGTGAAGCGGCGGCAGGCGGGAGATAACGGGGCGTTGCTGGAGAAGATTGCCCAGCTCAAGGCGTTCTATGGGGTGCAGGAGCATTGCCTGGAAACGTTGTTGCGCGCGGATGGGTTGCTCTGACGCGACCCACCGGCACGCCTCCGGGGACGCTGTCAGCGCCGAGCAGAAGGCACTTCGATAGCCAATGCTGCCTGCCCCAACGGGTGGGTGCTGGCATCGAAGAAATGCAGCGCCGTCCCCGGCAAATCCCCGAAACGATCTGCAAAATGCTGCTTCTGATTGATCACCGAAGCCTCGCCCAGCGGCCGAATGGCAATGGATAGCTGTTGCGGACGGGCTTGGCGCACAGCGTCGAGCAGGTGCCGGTCACTGCTGTCCAGATGCTGTCCGAACAGGCATATCCCGTGGTTTTCCTGCGCCAGCTGCCCCAGGCACCAGCTCAGGTAGTCCGAGTTGCGGATAGCGCGCAGTTTTTCGTCGCTGCGGTCTTCGTTGACGAAAAGCGGTACTTCACCCGGGATGTTCACGGCAAACCCATCGAGCAGTTCGGCACTTTCAGCGCTGCGCTGGCGGGTGGTGCCGTCGGGCAGCTTGAGCAGGTGCAGGCCGCCATGCAGGTGCAGCACCCGGGTGCCTTCGCTGCCGGTGCGTCGCACGTCGAAATAGCCTTGTTCGTCGAACAGTTCGGCGAAGCCATTCGGGGCGTGCTGTATGGCCCATGGCAGTAGCAGGTCGTAGTTGCTGGTGTAGACGCTTCGATAGCCGCGCAGCGCCTGATTGAGGGTTGCCAGTGTGGCCTTCGGCATCAGCGGCCAGGGCAGATGCACCGTGCGCACGGCGTGAATCAACGCTTCCTTGATCGAGTAGTAGCGGTTCAGCGGCGCGGTGGAGTTGATGGCCAGGGCGGCATTGGTACGCACGGTGGTGTTGAGGGCGCTGAGCACCGGCTCGAACAGTTCCGTGGCCAAGGACTTGAACAGTGCCTGGTCGCTGACCGCCAGGCCTTTCTTGCGGCCTGCGCGTTGCGCTTGCTCGAACAGCGAGAAGTAGCCGAACGGCTTCCATACTGCGCGGCTGGCGCCGTTGCCCAGCAGCAGGGCGTCGCAGGGGTGGCGGGCGGCGAGTTCTGGCCAGGGGGTGAGGGTGGCATCGAGAGCGGGCATGCGGGGTCCGTTGGGTGGTGCGGGGAACGGGGCGACTTTAGCATGTCATGCGAGGTGTGCGAGGGTTGGTGTCAAGGCGATGGTTTTGTGCTGCCTGTGCTGGCCCTTTCGCGGGTAAACCCGCCCCTACAAGTCCATGTAGGAGCGGGTTTACCCGCGAAAGGGCCAGCACAGGCGCAGCAGGTTGAACAGGATGAAAGCCGCTCAACCCTGTCCGGTCACTTGCACACTGTGGTTTCGGTTGCGCCACACCCGGTACGCACGAATCCCTGCGCGTACCGAGCCGAATAGCAGTTTTTCTTCCATGTCCCGCGCCATCCCCGAGCGCACCAACATGCGCAGGAAAGTGCCACGGGCGCGGGCGATGGCGAAGAAGATGCCTTGGGCCGCCAGGGTGTCGCGCACTTCGCGCAGGGCGGCGATGCCGCTGACATCGATGCTGGTTACCGCTTCGGCATCGAACAGCACGGCTTTAGGCTGGTCCTGGCTTTGCACGGCTTCAAGCAGGCGCATCTTGAAGTAGTCGGCATTGAAGAACAGGATGGCGTCGTCGAAGCGGTACACCACCAGGCCAGGCACGGTGCGGGCGTCCTTGAATTTGCGGATGTCCACCTGGCCTTCGGTGCCCGGCAGCCAGCCCAGTACGGCATCGGTGGGCTGGTAGATGCTGTAAAGCAGGCGCAGGATCGCCAGGGTCACGGCAAACACGATACCGGGCAGCACGCCCAAGCTCAGTACGCCCGCCGTGGTCACCAGGCACAGCCAGAACTCGAAGCGGCTTAGACGCCGGATATGCCCCAGCGACTTGATGTCGATCAACCCCCAGCCTGCCATCAGCAGCACGGCGCCCAGCGCAGCCTGGGGGATCCAGGCCATGGGCGCGGTGAAGAACAGCAGGATCAGGGCGATCACCAGTGCCGCGATGATGCCCACCAGCTGGCTTTTGCCACCGACCATGTCGTTGACTGCAGTGCGCGAGTCGGCACCGCTGATGGCAAAGCCCTGGGAAACCCCGGCCGCCAGGTTGCTCACGCCCAGGGCGACGAATTCGTGGTTGGCGTTGATCGCATAGCCATGCCGGGCGGCAAAGCTGCGTGCGGTAAGCATGGCGCTACAGAAGCTGACGGTGGCGATACCCAGGGCGTCGCGCAGCAGGCTCTTCATTTCCGCCAGGTTGCTGTGTGGCCAGGCCAGTTGCGGGATGCCTGCAGGTACCGGCCCAAGGACGGCGACGCCGAAGCGGTCAAGGCCGAACAGACCAACCAGCAGCATGAACAACGCCACTACCGTGAGGGCTGCGGGCAGGCGCGGGTAGCGCCGTGGCAGCCAGATGAGCAGGCCCAGGGCGGCCAGGCCGATGATCAATGTGACCCAGTGAATTTCCCCCAGACGCTGGAAGAAGTTGATCAGGCTGAGGATGAAACCGTCGCCCTCGATCTTGAAGCCCACCACCTTGGACAGCTGCCCGGCGATCAGGCTCAGGCCGATACCGTTGAGGTAGCCGATCAGGATCGGCCGCGAGAAGAAGCTGGCGATGAACCCGGCCCGCGCCAGGCCCGCGGCAATCAGCATCACGCCGACCAGCACGGTGACGATCACCGACAGTTCGACGATGCGCTGCGGGTCGCCCATGGCCAGCGGTGCCACGGCACCGGCGATCATCGCGCAGGTGGCGGCGTCGGGGCCGACCATCAGCTGGCGCGAGCTACCGATCAGCGCGTAGACCATCATCGGTAGCACACAGGCGTACAGGCCATATTGCGGCGGCAGCCCGACGATCTGCGCATAGGCAATGGCAATGGGAATCTGGATCGCGGCTACCGACAGGCCCGCTTGCAGATCGGCGTGGAACCATTCACGGCGGTAGTGCAGCAGGTTGGCAAGGCCCGGTAGCCAGCGGGAGAGAAACATGCGTTGTCCTTTCGAATGGTTTCACGAATCCAGTGAGCATATCCGCCACAAGCCGTTTCGCTTGCGCACGCAAAGGCCCGATGCGCATTGAAGCGGATCGGTGGGTAAATGGCCATGGGCCAGGTCAAGGCAGGGTGAAAAACGAAAAAAGGAGCCAAGGCTCCTTTTGACTGCGATGACGTTGCTGGAACGCCATGCGGGAATGCGATGTGGAGCGGGTAGAGGGAATCGAACCCTCAACTAAAGCTTGGGAAGCTTTCGTTTTGCCACTAAACTATACCCGCATCTGAGCTCGACTTTTTACCAGAACCTTCAGCGAATTAGAAGCCCAAGTTATAAAAAAGCTTGTCGGCGCCCCGTGGCCTGCGGGTATTGGCTACAAGGCGCCGAGACGCTCAGATGGCAAATGCATGCTGCCCCTGTTGCACGGGTTGGTAACGTTGGCGGGGTTCACGCACGGTTGGCTTGAGGAAGCCCAGCATAACATTGCGGGTGTTCTCGCAGGCGGTCTTGTTCTCCATGTCCAGGAAGTGGCCCGCATCGCGGATCACGCTGAACTGGCTTCTGCCCACATGCTTGCTGAACTGCCGCGCATCCTCGACTGTGGTGTACTCGTCGCGCTCGCCGTTGATGAACAGCACCGGGATGTTGATATTGCGCGCGCCTTGCAGCGCACGTTCCAGGTCGTGCTCCAGCACCTGGTTGATGTGGAAGTGCATCTGTGCGTACTCGTGGCTGTCCAGGCTGCTCACATGGCGGTAGTTGAAGCGTTTGAACAGCGACGGCAAGTGTTTGCCGATGGTGTCATTGACCAGGTTGCCGACCTGATAACGGTCGCAGGCGGCCAGGTACTGGCAGCCACGGTCCAGATAGTCGCGCATCGGCTCGTTGATCACTGGCGAGAACGAACTCACCACTGCCTTCTTCACGTACCGCGGCTGGTGCGCCAGCGCCAGCAGCGTGCTTGCGCCACCCCACGAAAAAGACATCACGTGGTCTGCCTGGAAGTGCTCGATCAGCTCAAGGAGGATATGCGCCTCGGTCTCCTTGCTGATCAGCCGTTCCTGGCGGTTGTGCGGCTTGGACTTGCCTGAATACGGCTGGTCGAACAGAACCACGTTGAACTGTGGGTGCAGGTTACGTACCGTCTGGGCGAACGAGGCCGTGGTGGCCAGCGAGCCGTTGATCAGGATGATCGTGTTTTCGGCCGCATCCGCGCGATAGAACTCCGTGTAAACCCGATACTGACCTTGGATATCAAGTACAGCGATTTCTGGCCTCATGTCATCGACTCCTGGCGCAAAAAGGGTATTCGCGTCACCTAGGGTGCACGTTCTTTATGACAGGTAGGCATTTGCCTGAAGATAATCCGGGGGCCCTGTGTCGATCCTTGGCACTTGCGTCGACGGTATTGTTTTTGGCGGGCAATTTGCCGTGCCCCAAGGCATCTAGGCTTTGGGTGGCCGGCAAAAAGTGTCATCGGCTGCAGGTGTGACTTGGTAGTCACATGCAGACTGACGATTTGGATTCAAGCAGTGGGTTGGGGATCGCGCAAGTGCCGTTCGGTAAGTAATGTGACTTTTGTCGCTGAGCGGTCGTATGACGACACGGGCTGTCTGTCACGGCCTAGACAGTGGCTATCTCATTGGCCGTCAGTTCACGATACTCCCCCGGCGCCAACCCCGGATCCAGCCGGATCGCCCCCATGCTCTCCCGATGCAGCCCCACCACCTTGTTGTTGAAATGCCCGAACATGCGCTTGACCTGGTGGTATCGCCCCTCGACGATCGCCAGCCGGGCTCGGTGGGGGCCGAGGATGTCCAGCTGGGCAGGTTGGGTGGTGAGGTCTTCGAAGGCAAAATAGAAACCCTCGCGAAACTTGGCCACATAGTGCTCGCCAATCTCGTCCTCGGTGTCCACCAGATAATGCTTGGGCAGCTTGGTGGCAGGCTGGGTCAGGCGCCGTGACCACTGGCCATCGTTGGTCAGGATCATCAGGCCGGTCGTGTTGAAATCCAGGCGCCCGGCTATGTGCAGGTCATCTCGCAACGCCGCTGGCAGCAGGTCGAGAACGGTACGGTGTTGCGGGTCGTGGGTGGCGCTTACGCAGCCAGTGGGCTTGTACAGCATCAGGTAGCGGGCCGGGCGGCCGGCCTGCAGCAGTTGCTCGTCCAGCTCTACGCGGCTGAATTCACGCACGTCGGTCAGCGGGTCGCTGACTACCTGGCCATCCACTCGCACGCGGCGTTGCGCCAGCATCAGGCGAACGTGCTGGCGGTTGTAACTGGGCAGGTTGGCGAGGAAACGGTCAAGGCGCATGGCAACGATCAGTGGGCAGCGGATGGACGGAGCTGTTCTTCAACGGCGGCGCAGCGCGGGCACAGACAGGCCTTGTTGCGCAGCTCGTCGGGCAGGGCCTGGAGCACGGCCGGGTCGATGGTCACGCTGTAGCACCAACACGCTTGGGTGGCACGGCGTGGGTCGGCCAGGCTGCACTGGTTGAGGGCACCGCAAGCGGGGCAGTGTTGCTTGTCATTCATGGCGGGTTTCACAGCAGACACGGTTGCGGCCAGCCTGCTTGGCACGATAAAGCGCGCGGTCGGCGCGGGTCAGCAGGGCGTGCAGGGTATCCCCCGGTTGCAGGCTGCTCAGGCCGATGCTGGTTGTCAGCCGCAGCGGCTGATTGTCGTAACTGAAGGTCAGCTGTTCGGTGCGTCGCCGGATCTTTTCCGCCACCTCGATGGCCTGGCGGCCTTCAGCTTCGCGCAGCAGCACGATGAATTCCTCACCGCCCCAGCGGCACAGTATATCTGACTGACGCAGGCTGCCTTGCAGCACATTGGCGAATTGGCGTAGCACTTCGTCACCTGCCAGGTGGCCGTGGTTGTCGTTCAGCGCCTTGAAGTGGTCCAGATCGATCAGCAAGGCCACCAGTGGGCTCCTGTCGCGCCTGGCTTCTCGCAGCGCCTGGGCGGCGAGCAGGTCGAAGCTGCGCCGGTTGTACAAGCCGGTGAGGCTGTCGAGCGTGGCCAAGGCTTCGGTGCTGGCCTGGTGGCGGCGGACCATGGCATGCACCAGTGCCAGCACCACCAGGGTGATCATCGTACAGATCGCCAGGTTCAGGTACAGCGCGTGGCGAATGCGGTCGAGGACGCCGGTTTCGCGTTTGTCCACCAACAGGTACCAGTCCAGTTCGGGCAGGTGGCGAACGTTGAGAAAGTGGCTGTGGTTTTCGCTGTCATGGTACTCGTGGCTGCCTTCGCCCGGCACCAACTGCTCGGCCAGCATGGCCTTCAGCTCAGGGTTGTCCTTAAGTGACTGGCCGACTTGCAAGCCATGCGGGCCACCCTCGGAGCCGGTCATCAGCACCTTGCCCTTGGCATCCGTGAAGAGCACCGCGCGCTGGTAGCGGCGTTGGTACTGATCGATCAGCTTGACCACCGACGATACGCTCAGCCCTACGCCTGCCGCGCCGATGAAGCGCTGCTGGTAGTCGTGCACCTGGTAGTTGATGAACACGGTCAGGCTGTCCTGGTTGGCCATGTCCAGGTCGACGTTGATCTCATAAGGGGCCTTGAGTTCACGCAGACGGAAATACCAGGCATCACGCCAGGTGCCCGGTTCGACGTGCTTGAGCACGCCTTTGGCCTGGTAGTAGGTCAGCGTGCGATCGGACACGAAAAAGGAGGTGAAGATGTCCTGCTTGCCCAGGACCTCGCTCAGGTAGCGGGTAATGCGTTGGGTATCCTGCTCGCCGGACAGTACCCAGTCGCGCAGGAAGGTGTCCTGGGCCATCATCGAGGCGATCAGCACCGGGCGGATCAGGTCTTTCTGGATTTCCGAGTAGACAGTGTCGGAGGTCAGCGGCAATTCGGTATTGATGATGCCGTCGCGGATGGCGCTGCGCGAGGAGAAGTAGCTGAGCAGCGAGGTGGCCAGGAAGCCGCAGGCCAGTAACACGAGCAGGGTAACGATCAGCGAGCGCTGCGAGAACAGAGCGGAACGTAAGGGCATGATCTTCCCGTGATGTGTGCCGAGCCGCTTATTCTAGTGAGATGGCAGGCAAATGACTGCAAGTTTTTCAGGGTTATTTCAGCTGTATCAAGTTATTGCAGAAACGGCACTGCACCTGCCCGCCACTGTCTTACTCAGTGTCGATTTACACATCTTGTATCGACGCTCGCCAGCGCCGCTGTTCGGGCACTCCAGCGGTCCAGGAGGCCGCCATGTCCTATCGAATCCTGTTGATCGCCCTGCTGGGGCTGATGACTTCGGCCTGCGCCCCGTACCATGAGCGCGGGGGCTATTACCGTTCGGACTATTACTCCACCGACCGCTATGTGGCGCCGGGGTATTACCGCTATGACCGTTACTATGTGGCGCCTGCGCCGCGCTACTACTATCAGCCTGCTCCCCGTTACTACAATCGGTCGGCCCCTGTGCCCCATTACCGGCCCTATCCGCAGCCGAGGATGAACCAGTGGCATGGCAACCCGCGCCATGACTACGGCAATCGCCAGCGGCAAGACTACCGGCAGGACCGGGATCGCCATGACTATCGCAATGACAGCCAGCGTTACCGGCAGGGCGACCGGCACTCCAATCGGCAGGTTGACCACCGCGGGCGCTGGGACGGGCGGGGCGGGCAGGGGCGAGGAGGAAACTGGCAGCGCTAGCTGAGCGGAGGCGGGGGCTGAAAAGCAGCCCCCGCATCAGCAGGCTAACCCACATCCGCCAATGGGTGCCGTCCTTCCCACGCCTTGGCAAAATGCGCCTCGACTACCGCCGCCGGTACTTGCGCCACATCAGGCCAGTGCCAGCGCGGCTGGTTGTCTTTGTCCAGCAGGCGAGCGCGCACGCCTTCACTGAATTCAGGGTGGCGGCAACAGTTCAGGCTCATGCTGTATTCCATCTGGAACACCTGCGCCAACGACAGGTACCGCGCCCGGCGGATCTGCTCCCAGACCAGATGCGCCGTCAGCGGGCAACCCTCATGCAGACGGTGGCCGGCATCTGCCAGCAATGGGTCGTCATGCTGCTTGAGCCTTTCCAGCGCGCGCCAGGCTGAAGCCGCATCCGCCACGTCGAGTAACTGATCGATCTCATGCCGTCGTGGCAGCCACTGGGCATCAGGCAGCTCGGCGCAGGCACGATGCTGCTCGGCCTTGAGCAGGCTGTTCAGTTGTATGGCGGTCTGCTCCTGCCAGTTGAGTTGCACCAACTCCTCGATCAAGGCCTCTTGCTGGTGCTCGCCCAGAAAACGGTCAGCCAGGCCTAGGTCAAGGGCATCGCGGGCGTTGATCGGCGCACCTGTCAGGCCGAAGAACAAACCCAGCTTGCCCGGCAGTCGGGCCAGGAACCAACTGGCGCCTACGTCAGGGTACAGGCCGATGCTGATTTCCGGCATGGCCAGCCGGCTGCTGGGTGTGACGATACGTACATTGGCGCCTTGCAGCAGCCCCATGCCACCACCCAGCACATGCCCATGGCCCCAGCACAGCAACGGTTTGGGGTAGGTGTGCAGGGCAAAGTCCAGGCGGTATTCGGCGGCGAAGAAGGAGGCCGCCAGCGGTGGGACACTGCCGGGGTGGTCCCGGCAGGCTTGCGCCAGCGTACGGACATCGCCGCCTGCGCAAAAGGCTTTTGCCCCGTTGCCGCGCAGCAGCACGCAGACGATACCCGGGTCGCGGGCCCAGGCATGCAGTTGTTCGCCCAGCACCTCGATCATCGGCAGGTTCAGGGCGTTGAGCGCCTTGGGCGCATCCAGGGTGGCGATGCCGATGCGGGCGCCATCGACGCCGGTGAGTACCTCGCAGTGAATGGTCATGGACTACCTCTCGCAAGTCATCGCTCAAGTATGGCTTGCCTGGCCGATCATGCCGGTCGTCGGTCGGATCGTTTGACAAGCGCGAAGGGCTTACCTAGTGTCGCGCCATTGTTTATGGAAGGCCCCATGACTGACGACGATCGCATCAAACTCGAACCCAGCTGGAAGGCCGCATTGCGCGGTGAATTCGACCAGCCTTACATGCACCAGCTGCGCGAGTTCCTGCGTGGCGAGTACGCTGCCGGCAAGGAGATCTACCCGCCAGGGCCGCTGATCTTCAATGCGCTCAATTCGACACCGCTGGACCAGGTGAAGGTGGTCATCCTCGGTCAGGACCCGTACCACGGGCCGGGCCAGGCACATGGCTTGTGCTTCTCGGTGCAACCGGGCGTGGCCACGCCACCGTCGCTGGTCAATATCTACAAGGAGCTGCAGCGCGACCTGAACATCCCGATCCCCAGCCACGGCTACCTCCAGAGCTGGGCGGAACAAGGCGTTCTGTTGCTCAACACGACCATGACCGTCGAGCGCGCCAATGCCGCGTCGCATGCCAAGAAAGGCTGGGAATTGTTTACCGACCGGATTATCCAGGTGGTCAGTGAGCAATGCCCGAATGTGGTCTTCCTGCTATGGGGGGCGCATGCACAGAGCAAGCAGAAGCTGATCGACGGTACCAAGCATCTGGTTTTGAAGTCGGTCCATCCTTCGCCGCTGTCGGCGTATCGCGGGTTCATCGGTTGCGGGCATTTCAGCCGTGCCAACAGCTTCCTCGAGCAGCGGGGGCTCGGGCCCATCGACTGGGCACTGCCCCCGCTGTGAGAAACCGCGGTGGGGTACGCAATCGCTCAGGGCGTCATGCTGATGCGCGGCTCGCTGCGCTGGCCAATGGCAATCCCCCGCTCATGGTTCTGGCGTACGTACTCCACCAAGGCTTCAAGGTCGGTGATGCCGGTGTCCTGGCGTCGCCTTCCTTCTTTGAAAGTGGCCAAGCCACCGCCACCATCGGCCAGGAAGAGGTTGCTGACCACGCGATAATGGGTCAACGGCTCAACGGGTTTGCCGTGAAGACGCACACTCCCCTCGACGACACGGCTGCCGACAGGCCGTGAACCATCCCACTCATAATGAAAACCCTTCGATACCTGCAGCGGATTGAAACTGCCCCTGTTCCATTGAAGGTTGAGCAGTTCGGTAATCTGCTTGCCTGTCAGTTCCTGAACCACCAGTGGGTTATTGAACGGTTGTACGGCGAATAATTGTTCGTAGGTCAGGTCGCTATCGGCAGGCTGGATAAGATCACTGCGCAGCCCACCCGGGTTGAGAAAGGCAACCTGGGTATTGAACGCCTGGGTCATGGCCAATTGGGCATCCGTGACCAGGTTCCCCAAGGTTGTTTCACCGGCCGCATTTTCTTTACGATCAAGTTCTGCCGTCGAGATGCGTCCTATGGGTTCGAGCAATTTTTCCCCGGACCGCTGACGCACTTCCTCCAGCAAACTGGCCAACTGGGCATTCGGCAGGTAGTTCTGTGGGTCAGCAGGAATATTGCGAGCGGTGATGTTCGTGACGTGATGGGTGCCTGGTGTTACCTGCAACTTCAACTGAGTCAGGAAGTGGCCGTACTTGCCAGCCTGAGTGATGCTCAAGTCACCCACCTTGCATTGATAGCTGGCATGCGAGTGGCCGCTGATGACGGCATCTACCGCAGGATCCAGCCGCTTGGCCACGTCGACGATCGTGCCACTTATCTGGCTGCAATCCTGCGTGTCGAACGGCTCGGCGGTATCCCCTCCCTGGTGCATGACCGCAATGATTGCATTCACACCCTTGGCCTTGAGCTCCGGAATCACGTCATTGATGGCTTGCGCTTCATCCGTGGCTTTGAGCCCTGCGAATGCGCTGGCCGAGACCACTTTTTCCATGTTGCGCGGCACTGCACCGACGAACGCTATTTTCACCCCTTTTACCTGCTCAATGTGATAAGCCGGTAGCAAGCGCTTGCCCGTAGTGGTATCGATCAGGTTGGACGCTATGTAAGGGAAGCCACTTCCTGGGTAGTTGCCGCGAAACTTGCAAGCCTTTTCAGGGCGCGTTGACTCGCATCCTCCGTGGATCTGACGAAGAAACTCGGCCTTGCCTGCATCCAGTTCGTGGTTCCCGGATGCGCTGACGATCATGCCCATCGCGTTCAAGGCCTCAAGCACAGGCTCGTCAGCCCACAGCGCAGAAATGGCGGGGCTGCCCCCTATCAAGTCGCCAGCCCCGATGAACAGCAGGTCGGGGTCCTGCGTTCGCAGTTCATCGAGCATGGCGCCGAGTGTGGCGATGCCGCCGTAGGTCAGGCGGGTAGCGCCTTGCGCGCCAGCGTAGTCTTGGGGGTTGGGTTCCAGGTAGCCGTGAAGATCATTGATAGCCACGACGTTGATCTGGACGGGGGCAGGTGACTCTGCGGCAAGGCTGCCTGCGCTTATGGCAAGGCATGCCCAGGCAATAGCCGAGCGATAGTTGCAAGAAAGACGAACTTTCATCATTACCTCTTGAATGCCGGGAAGTGTGGGTTTGCTGGCGATCAGGGCAGCAATCCGACTCTATTCACCCGGGCATTGGGCAAGTGGTAACTATCTATCTTCAGGGTACTTGCAGCTCGAATGCCTGTTGTCCCACAACCGGAAGAGCGGTTCTGCAAGAAACAACACCAGGATCAGGCGCATCACCTGCAGCGCCGTCACCAGCGGCACTGACAATTGCAGCGTTTCGGCCGTGAGGCTCATTTCGGCGATCCCGCCAGGCATCATCCCCAGTGTCAGCGAACGCAAGTCCAGTGCAGTCATCATGCTCAGCAGCCACGCGGCACTGGCGGCAATCGCCATGCACAACGCCGTGGCCATCAAGGTGCGCCCCAGGAACGACGGTGCGCGGCGGAAGAACGCGCGGTTGAAGTGACAGGCCAGGCCGCTGCCGATGAGCCACTGGCCGATCTGGCTGGCGCCATTGGGCAGGGCGATCTGCAGGTTGCCGGCCAGGCTGACCGTAGCCGCTACCAGCAATGGCCCGAACAGCCAAGGGTTGGGCTGGCGCAAGCGCTGCCAGAGCAAGGCAACGGCAACACCCAAGGGCGCAATCAATGCCAGCCAGCCCCAGCTCACGCTACCGGTGTGGTTCAGTGGCACCCCGTCACCCAGCAGAAACTTGAACAGCGCCGGCACGCACAGCACCACTGCCAGCACACGCAAGCTCTGCGCTGCCGCCACCTGGCTGAGCACCGCGCCATTGCGCGCCCCAAGGTTGACCATCTCTCCCGAACCGCCCGGCATGCTGGCAAAGAACGCGGTGGCGCGGTCTTCGCCGGTTCGCCGCAGCAGCCATACGCTGATCACGCTGGACAGGGTGGTGAACAACGCACCGAAGAAAATCAGCGCGAAATGGCTGGCCACCTGCTCGATCACCGCGGGGGTGAAGTGCAGGCCAATACCGATGCCGATGATCCACTGCCCGCACTTGCGGCCGTTGGGGATTTCCGAAAGCTGCCAACGCGTCAGGCAGCGCACCAGGATGATCGCCAGCAATGAACCGACCATCCATGGCAAAGGCCAGCCGACCTTGCTGGCGGCAAAACCGCCAGCAAGGCCGACCAGCCCGGTCGCGACGAACAATGGCAACGACCGATCAGGCATCGGCCAGGGCCCGGCGCTGCAGGCTGCGTTTGCGCCAGATGCGCAGCAGCGGCAGGGCGAGCATTACCACTACCAGCGCCCAGATGCCCATGCTGATCGGGCTCGACCAGAGGATGCCCAGTTCACCGTTGGAGATCGACAGCGCCCGACGCAGGTTCTGCTCCATCAGCCCGCCGAGGATGAAGCCCAGCAGAATCGGCGACAGTGGGAAGTCCAGCTTGCGCATGATGTAGCCCATGATGCCGATGCCGACCATCAGGAACAGGTCGAAGGTAGTGGCATGCACGGCGTAAACGCCGATCGCGGTGATGATGGCGATCACCGGCACCAGCGCCCAGTTTGGCACGGCGAGGATGCGGGTGAAGATGCGGATCATCGGGATGTTGAGGATCACCAGCATGATGTTGGCGACGAACAGCGAGGCGATCAGGCCCCAGACGATATCTGGCTGCTGTTCGAACAGCAGTGGGCCAGGGGTGATGTTGTACAGGGTCAGGGCGCCGATCATCACGGCCGTGGTGCCAGAGCCCGGTACGCCCAGGGTCAGCATCGGGACCAGGGCGCCACAGCAGGACGCACCAATGGCAGTTTCCGGGGCTGCCAGGCCACGGGCATCGCCTTTGCCGAACTTGCCGCTTTCCCCGGCCATGCGTTTCTCGGTCATGTAGGCCACGGCGCTGGCCAGCGTTGCGCCGGCGCCGGGTAGAACACCCATGATGAAACCGAGCAGGCCGCAACGGATGTTGACCAGGAACACCGAGGCCGCTTCCTTGAAGTTGAACAGCATACGGCCGGTAGCCTTGACCGCCTGGTGGCCATGGTGGGTCTTTTCCAGCAGCAGGAGGATTTCGCTGATGGAGAACAGGCCCAGCACGAGAACCACGAACTGAATGCCGTCGGCCAGGTGCACGCTGTCACCGGTGAAGCGGTACACGCCGCTGTTGGCGTCGATGCCGACCGCCGACAGGAACAGGCCGATGAGAGCAGCAATGAAGGTTTTCAGTGGTTTGTCACCGGCCATGCCACCCAGCGCGACGATGGCGAACACCATCAGCACAAAGTACTCCGCCGGGCCGAAGGCGATGGCCCATTTCGCCAGCAGCGGGGCGAACAGCACCATGCCGCAGGTGGCAATGAAGGCGCCGATGAACGAACTCCAGGCCGACAGCGACAGGGCAACACCGGCCAGGCCCTGGCGGGCCATCGGGTAACCATCGAGGGTGGTCATGACGGTCGAGGCTTCGCCCGGGATGTTCAGCAGGATCGAGCTGATACGCCCGCCATATTCGCAGCCCAGGTACACCGCGGCCAGCAGGATCAGCGCCGATTCCGGCGGCAGGCCGAGGGCAAAGGCGATGGGGATCAGCAGGGCCACGCCGTTGATCGGGCCCAGGCCCGGCAGCAGGCCGACCACGGTGCCGATCAAGGTGCCGGAGAGGGCGGTGACCAGGTTGTAGGGGGACAGGGCAATGCCGAAGCCCTGGCCCAGGTAGCTCAAGGTATCCATGTCAGTTCTCCAGTACGCTCAGCAGGCCAAGGGGCAGGGGCACGTCCATCACGCGGTCGAACAGCCAGTAGAGGAAAATGCTCATGCCGGCCACCACAATGGCGCTTTGCAGCCAGCGGCCACCGTACAGCCGAGCCATGGGCAGGCCGACCAGGATGGCGCTGAGGATGAAGCCGAGCGCTTCGAAAGTGGCGGCGAAGACGATCAGCAGGCCGACACAGGCGGTGATCTTGATCAGGGTCTCGCGGTCCAGTTCCGGTTCGTCATCCTTGCGCACGATGGGCGTTGGGCGGAACACCAGGTACAGCAGGCCCAGTCCCATCAGGCCGAGCACCAGCAGCGGGTAAGCGCGCGGGCCCACCGGTTCATAGGAGAATGCAGCCTGATAGGGCCAGGCCATCACGGCCAGGGCGGCACACATCGCCAGCAGGGCCAGGGCGAAAATGCGTTGAAGGATCATTGGGGAATCCTCGTTGGGATTGCTCAAGTGAAATGCAAATCCTGTGGGAGCGGCCTTGCGTTGCGATCGGGCGCGAAGCGGCCGCTAAACCTGCCGATGCGATCTGTCCGAAGCATCGTATCGGCTGTGCCGGGGGCCGCTTCGCGCCCGATCCCGACACAAGGCCGCTCCCACAGGGGTGGTGGTGAGTCCGACAGGCTTACTGGATCAGGCCGAATTCCTTGGCCAGCGCCTTGTAGTCAGCCACTTGCTTCTTCACATAGCCGTCCAGCTCTTCGCCGGTCATGGCGAACGGGAACAGCTCGCGCTGGTCTCGCAGCTTGGCGAAGTCCTCGGAGGCCAGCATCTTGTCGAACGAGGCCTTCCACCAGGCGTAGTCCTCGTCGCTCACTTTTGGCCCCAGGTAGAAACCGCGCACCACCGGCCAGACGATGTCGTAGCCCTGCTCCTTGGCAGTAGGGATGTCTTTCATTTCCGGCTCGTCCAGGCGGTTTTCAGAGAACACCGCGAGGATGCGCATGTTGCCGCTCTGGATGTGCGGCATGGAGTCGGAAATGTCGGTAGAGCCGACCTGGATGTGGCCGCCCAGCAATGCCGTGGCGATTTCGCCGCCGCCCTCCAGGGCCACGTAGCGCAGGTCGCGCGGGTTGATGCCAGCGGCCTTGGCGATCAACGCAGTCTGCATCCAGTCCTGGCTGCCGACGGTGCCGCCGGAACCGATCACGACCTTGCTCGGGTCTTTCTTCAGGGCTGCGACCAGGTCATCAAGTGTCTTGTAGGGCGAGTCGCTCTTCACTGCGATGGCACCGTAGCTGGTGCCGACGGCAGCCAGCCATTTCACCGCGTTTTCGTCGAAACGACCGAACTTGCCCTGGGCCAGGTTAAGCAGCGAGCCGCTGGACCAGGCCACCAGCGTGCCGGCGTCTGCCGGGCGCTGGGCGACCACGGCGTTGTAGGCGACCGCGCCGACCCCGCCGGGCATGTAGGTGACGCGCATCGGTTTGCTGAGGATCTTTTCTTGTACCAGTGCGCTTTGCACCAGCTTGCAGGTCAGGTCGAAGCCACCGCCGGGTGAGGCGGGAGCGATGCATTCGGGGCGTTTCGGTTCTGCAGCGAGGGCGTTGCCGGCCAACAGCAGGCAGCCGGTAGCGAGGACGAGGCGGCGCAGTGAAAAGGTCATCGTCGATCTCCGTGAGTGTTGTTGTTATCGGATTACCGCTATGGGGTTACCACAGCGCCACGCTGTAGCTGACCAACAGCCTCACTTCATCCGCGTCACGGGCGAAGTTGGAGCGGAAGGTGGCGTTGCGCAGACGCACGGCGACGTTCTTCAACGGGCCGCTTTGTACCACGTACTTCAGTTCGGTGTTGCGTTCCCACTCTTTGCCTTCGCCACCGGCAGCACGGCTGACGTTGTCACCGCTGATGTAACGGGTCATGAAGGTCAGGCCCGGTACGCCGAGCGCGGCGAAGTTGTAGTCGTAGCGCGCCTGCCAGGAGCGTTCGTCGGCCCCGGCGAAGTCATTGATCTGGACGAAGTTGACCAGGTACGGGTCGGCGCCATCCACATACGGGAAGGCACTTTCGCCAGACAACTGCTGCCAGGCGGCGCTGACCTTGTGCCCGCCCAGGGCATAGCTGAGCATGCCGTTGACGGTGGTGTTGTCGATGTTGCCGGCCTTGGCTGCACCGGCGTCGTCGCTCATGGCAAGGCGCAGGTCGGCACCCAGGGTGCCCGGGCCCCATGGCTGTGTGGCGACCATGCCGATGAAGTGCTGGCGGTAGATATCGTCGAGCTGGGCGAAGTGGTAGCTGCCGGTGATGCGGTCGGTGAACTGGTAGTCGAGCCCGCCCAGGGCCAGGTTGTCAGCGCTGAAGGTGCCACCGAAGCGGCCGTTCTTGTTGTTCAGCGCCAGGTCTTCCCAGTTGGTGTCGTTGCGGTCCTTGGCCTTGTCCAGGCGGCCACCGGTGAAGGTCAGGCCCTTGATCTCCTTGGAGGTGAGTAGGCCACCCTCGAAGGTTTGCGGCAGGATACGCCCGTCGTTGGGCTGCAGGGTCGGCAGTTCGGGGATCAGGGTGCCGATCTTGAGTTCAGTCTGGGAGATCTTCACCTTGCCGGTCAGGCCCAGCTTGGAGTACTCGTCAGCAGCCTTGCCGTCATCGTGGGTGGGCAGCAGGCCGCTGTCGGTACGGTCGGGGCTGGAGTCGAGCTTGATGCCGAGCATGCCCAACGCGTCCAGGCCAAAGCCCACGGTGCCATCGGTGTAGCCAGACTCGAAATTGAGGATGAAGCCCTGGGCCCATTCATCGCGCTTGGATTGCTGCGCGCTGGTGCCGTCGCGGAAGTCGCGGTTGAAGTACATGTTGCGGGTTTCGAAGGTGGCCGTGCTGTCTTCGAAGAAGGCGGCCTGGCTCATCGGGGCGACACCGGCAAGCGCGAGGGCGCTGGCGATGGCCGAGGGGCGAGCGATAAAGGAACGGGTAGGCGCGAACGCCTGCGGCTGCGATGACAGCATCGTCGATGACTCCGTTTATTGTTCTTATTCGTTGCACCTTGCTGGTGCTTTTTTCGGCGCGAAGGGCGACCGTGGTGCGATGCTAGGCAACGAACCTTTCGCTAACCTTTCAGCGTGAAAGGTTTGTCACGAGGGGCTTCACAGGCGTGGTGACAGCGGTACACTCCGCGCCACCGCCCCACCCGAGCCGGGAGAATCCGATGCGTGTGCTACTGGTCGAAGACCACCTGCAACTGGCCGAAAGCGTGGCCCTGGCCTTGAAAAGCCATGGCCTGACCGTGGATGTGCTGCATGACGGCGTGGCTGCCGACCTGGCGCTGGCCAGTGAGGAATACGCCGTGGCCGTGCTGGATGTCGGCCTTCCGCGCATGGACGGCTTTGAGGTACTGGCGCGCTTGCGAGGCCGTGGCAAGACCTTGCCAGTGCTTATGCTGACTGCGCGCAGTGACGTCAAGGACCGGGTCCATGGCCTGAACCTGGGCGCCGACGATTATCTGGCCAAGCCGTTTGAGCTGACCGAGCTGGAGGCGCGGGTCAAGGCCTTGCTGCGCCGCAGTGTGCTCGGTGGCGAGCGCCAGCAACGCTGTGGGCCGCTGGTGTATGACCTGGACACCCGGCGCTTCACCCTCGGTGATGACAACCTGACGCTGACCTCCCGCGAGCAGAGTGTGCTGGAAGCGCTGATCGCTCGCCCGGGTCGGGTGATGAGCAAGGAGCAGCTGGCTGCCCAGGTGTTTGGCCTGGACGAAGAGGCCAGCCCTGATGCCATCGAAATCTACATTCACCGACTGCGCAAGAAGCTCGACGGGCACCCTGTGGCCATCGTCACTTTCCGCGGTCTGGGCTATTTGCTTGAGCACCGCGATGCGTGACAACGGCAGCCTGCGCGGGCGCTTGCTGGGTAATTTGGCGCTGTTGCTGGTGGTGCTGATGCTGGCCAGCGGCCTTAGTGCCTACTGGAATGGCCGCGAGGCCGCCGACACCGCCTACGACCGCACGCTGCTGGCTTCGGCGAGAACCATCGCCGCGGGCCTGTCGCAGCGCGATGGTTCGTTGAGCGCGGATGTGCCTTACGTGGCGCTGGACACGTTCGCCTATGACAGTGCGGGGCGCATTTACTATCAGGTGCTGGATATCCAGCAAAGGCTGATTTCTGGCTACGAGAACCTGCCGCCACCGCCGCCTGGCACGCCGCGCACCGACGACTATCCGGCATTGGCACGGTTCTACAACGCCACTTACCTGGGCCAGGACGTTCGTGTGGTCAGCCTGCTGAAGCCGGTCAGCGAGCCGAACATGAACGGCATGGCAGAAATTCGCGTAGCCGAAACCGAGGAAGCGCGGGTGCGTATGGCCCGAGGGTTGATGGCCGATACCCTGCTGCGCCTGGGCATGCTGGCACTGGGGGCGTTGGTGATGGTGTGGTTTGCCGTGAGTGCCGCGTTGCGGCCGTTGGAGCGCCTGCGCACAGCGGTGGAGGAACGTCAGCCGGACGACTTGCGAGCGTTGCCGGTGGTGCAGGTACAGCGCGAGCTGGGCCCGCTGGTGCGCGCCTTGAACCACTTTACCGAGCGCTTGCGTGGCCAGTTCGAGCGCCAGGCGCAGTTCATTGCCGACGCGGCCCACGAACTGCGAACGCCGCTGGCGGCGTTGAAGGCACGGGTCGAGCTGGGCTTGCGCTCGGCCGAGCCGCAGGAGTGGCGGCAGACCTTGGAGTCGGCAGCCCAGGGCACCGACAGGCTGACCCACCTGGCCAACCAGCTGTTGTCCCTGGCGCGGGTCGAGAATGGCGCACGGGCGATTGCCGAAGGCGGTGCGCAGCGTCTGGACTTGAGTCAGTTGGCCCGCGAGCTGGGCATGGCCATGGCGCCTTTGGCGCACAAGCGCGGGGTGGCGCTGGCGCTGGAGGCCGAGGCGCCGGTGTGGCTGAAGGGGGAGCCGACATTGCTCAACGAGTTGTTGAGCAACCTGGTGGACAATGCCTTGGCGCATACGCCAGCGGGTGGCAATGTGATTTTGCGGGTAATGGCGCCGGCAGTGCTGGAAGTGGAAGACGACGGGCCAGGTATTCCCGTGACCGAGCGCGAACGGGTGTTCGAGCGGTTCTACCGGCGAAGTGCGCAGGGCAGTGGGTTAGGGCTGGCGATCGTTGGCGAGATCTGTCGGGCGCACCTGGCGCAAGTGAGCCTGCATGATGGCGAGAAGGGCGGGTTGCGGGTGCGGGTGAGCTTTATCGCGGATTGATGGTTTGCCTGTGTCGCCCCTTTCATGGGCTCACCCGCGAAAGGGGCGACACAGGCTGCTACAGCTCAGCGCAACATGCTCCGCGCCTCCAGCAGTTCATCGACCTCCAGCTCGGTGCCAAACGGCAACCCCAGATGGCGGTACGCCGGCAGCGCAGCCAATGGCCGGTGACGCCCGCGCTGACTGATGCAGCGGGCGATCTGCACGATGTCGATGTAATCGATCTTGTCAGTCTGGCGGTCCAGGTCATGAACCTGGCTCGGCAGGTGGACCAACTGCTCCGGAAACTCCCAGGCCTTGAGGATCTTGTCCCCCAGCACCGGCTGGAGTTGCTCGATCACGTAATGCAGGCAAACCGGGTCGGACAACAGTTCGTTGTGCTCTTCGGCATAGATGAGTACCGGCAGCGCGCCAATCTGGTTGACCAGCCCACCCAAAGTGGCCTGGTCGGGCTTGAGAGGTGTGAAGCGGCGGCAGATTTCGTAGCTGATGCCCGCCACTTCCAGGCTACTGGCCCAGATATCGCGCAGTTTCTGCTCCACTGCCGGCGAGCGGGCATGGAAAATCTGCTCGATCACCAGGCCGATGGCCAGGTTGCAGCTGTAATTGATGCCTAGCCGCGTGATGGCGGTATGCAGGTCGGTCACCTCGACCGCAGCACGCAGCAGTGGGCTGTTGACGACCTTGATCAGGCGCGCTGACAGGGCCGCGTCGCGGCCGATCACCTTGCTCAGGGCCGCTACGCTGATCTCGCTGTCTTCCGCTGCCTCGCGGATGCTCAAGGCAACCTCGGGCAGGGTTGGCAGGACCAGGTCATCCTTTTCGATGGCGTCGAGCAATTGTGCTTGAACCAACTCGGCCAGCTTGTTCATGGGCATGTCTACCGCAGTGGTGGTGCGGCCCCGCCACAGGGGTGGGGCAGGCTGGTCAGCGCTGGATTTCCCGGTCGCGGTCCAGTTCGTAAGGCAGGGTCAGTACCTGCAGGCGCGGGCCTTCGAGGCTGCCCAGGTGCAGGTTGCCGTCTTCCACCGCCTCGGCGCTGAGCACCGCGAGCAGTTCGCAGCCCGTGCCGTTGCCGGCAGCAATGACCACTTCACCGACCGACGACCCATGGGTGGGCGAGAAAATCTCGGCGCCCGGGGCCGGAATGGCCTGCTGGTCCAGGGCCAGGCGGTACTGGCGGCGCTTGAGTTTGCCCAGGTACTGCATGCGGGCGACGATTTCCTGGCCGGTGTAGCAGCCTTTCTTGAAGCTGACGCCGTCGACGGCCTGCAGGTTGATCATCTGCGGGATGAACAGCTCACGGGTTGGGCCCATGACCTGGCCGATACCAGCGCGAATCTGCCCCAGCAGCCAATCGTTGACACTGCCTTCGGGCAGCGCTGCGGCAAGGGCCTGGCGTACAGGCTCGGCGTCAGCCGCCGGCACCCACAACTCGACCCGGCCGGCGGACACGGCGATCGCGATCAGCCCGTCATGGCGCACGGTGCTACCGGCGGCGGCGGGCACGACAAGCCCCAGCGCCTGCAGTGCAGCGTCGCCACCTTGCAGGCCGAAGCGTGCCCATACGCTGCTTTCGTCGGTCAGCGTGGCTTTGGAGAACACAGCGTATTTTTTCAGGTCGGCCAGTTGCGCGTCGAGCAGTTCACTGGCCATGGCCAGCAAGTAGCCGTTGCCTTCGGGCACTATGCGGAAGCTCGACTGCATGCGCCCCTTGACCATGCAGCGGGCGCCGAGGCTTGCGTATTCCTGGCTGAGGTAGTTGATGTTGCAGGTCAGCTGGCCTTGCAGGAACTTGCCTGCATCGGAGCCGCGGACGGCGAGGATGCCCTCGTGGGACAGGGGGCAGAAGAAAGCGGAATCGGCCATGGGTCATCGCGGTGGCTAAAGACTGGCGGCCATCATAGAACGCCGGTAACAAAATAGGTAGGTGACTAGACCAACGCCCGGTGTCGCTTCGCGCGCCTGGCTGTATACTGGCGGCCCATTCGAGGAGGGCCCCATGGTCGAACAAACTGAACTCAACCGGCTTTTCTGGCACAGCCGCCGCGGCATGCTGGAACTGGACGTACTGCTGGTGCCTTTCACCCAGGAAGTCTACCCCACCCTCAATGAGACCGACCGTGAACTGTACGTGCGTCTCTTGAGCTGCGAGGATCAGGACATGTTCGGCTGGTTCATGGAGCGCACCGAGTCCGAAGACCCGGAACTGCAGCGCATGGTCCGCATCATTCTGGACCGTGTCCAGCCCAAGTGAGTGCTTCGAGTGCCGTTGGCAAGGCTCGCGCCTGCTGCTGACGGCCTACCTCGCTTGTCAGGTACTGGCGTGGCTTGCCGTGTGGGCGAGCCCGCTGCCCGGGTGGATGGCCTTTTTTGTTGTCGCCGCCTGTACGGCCCACGCTGGCTGGGCCATTCCCCGACGTATCCTGTTGACCCATGAGCATGCTGTTGTCGGCCTGCGCCGTGATGTGCGGGGCTGGCAGGTGTTCAGCCGTGCCTGTGGGTGGCAGTCAGTGCGCTTGTGCCGGGACAGCGTAGCGTTGCCTGGGCTGGTGGTGTTGCGCTTTGAGCGGGCGGGGCGGTGGTTGGGGCAGAGCCAGTGCGTACCGGGGGATGCGCTGGGGCCGGATGAGCATCGGCGCTTGCGGGTGCGGTTGAAGTTCAGCCGGCGGCGCTGGGCTGCGGTGAGCCGGGCATAGATCGAGACCGGGTTAGCTTCTTCGCGGGCTCGCCCGCTCCCACAGGTCCAACTGCGCAATGCTGCAAGGCAGTCAAATTCCTGTGGGAGCGGGCGAGCCCGCGAAGGCCGCGACGCCGTTATCAGAGCGGGCTGAGGATAGTGTCCTTGGCCTCGTCCAGCATCCCTGGATAGTCCAGTGTGTAATGCAACCCTCGGCTTTCCTTGCGCTGCATGGCGGACAGGATCATCAGCTCGGCCACTTGCGCCAGGTTGCGCAGCTCGATCAGGTCACGGCTGACCTTGTAGTTGCTGTAGAACTCGTCGATTTCATCCAACAGCAGGCGAATGCGGTGTTGGGCCCGCTGCAGGCGCTTGCTGGTGCGCACGATGCCGACGTAGTCCCACATAAAGCGCCGCAGTTCGTCCCAGTTGTGC
This sequence comes from Pseudomonas sp. 10(2024), assembly GCF_045164175.1. Taxonomy (NCBI): domain Bacteria; kingdom Pseudomonadati; phylum Pseudomonadota; class Gammaproteobacteria; order Pseudomonadales; family Pseudomonadaceae; genus Pseudomonas; species Pseudomonas sp. 10(2024). The sequence continues at coordinate 4,716,115 of NZ_CP174006.1, read as the reverse complement.
GCAATGATCACGTCCTCGTCCGAGTCGGTCACCTGGCTGGCGTCCCAGCCGGGCAAGGCCTTGGGCATGGCCACTTGCTCCAGGTGTGCCTGGATGTCGGCAGCGGCGGCGCGACCGTACACAAAACATTCCAGCAGCGAGTTGCTGGCCATGCGGTTGGCGCCATGCAGGCCGGTGAAACTGGTTTCGCCGATGGCATACAGGCCAGGCACATCGGTGTGGCCGCAGTCGTCGACCATCACGCCGCCGCAGGTGTAATGCGCCGCCGGCACCACCGGGATCGGCTGGCGGGTGATATCGATGCCAAAGGCCAGGCAGCGCTCGTACACGGTGGGGAAGTGGCTCTTGATGAAATCTGCAGGCTTGTGAGTGATGTCCAGGTATACGCAGTCCACGCCCAGGCGCTTCATCTCGTGGTCGATGGCGCGGGCCACGATGTCCCTTGGGGCCAGCTCTTCGCGTGGGTCGAAGCGTGGCATGAAGCGTTCGCCGTTGGGCAGGCGCAGCAGGGCGCCCTCGCCGCGCAGGGCTTCGGTGATCAGGAAACTCTTGGCCTGCGGGTGATACAGGCAGGTCGGGTGGAACTGGTTGAACTCCAGGTTCGCCACCCGGCAGCCGGCCCGCCAGGCCATGGCGATACCGTCGCCGCAGGCACCATCGGGGTTGCTGGTATAGAGGTAGACCTTGGCCGCACCGCCCGTGGCCAGCACGGTGAAGCGCGCGCCGAAGGTGTCTACCTCGCCGGTGTTGCGGTCGAGCACGTAGGCGCCCAGGCAGCGTTCGCCGGGCAGGCCCAGGCGGCGTTCAGTGATCAGGTCGACCGCCACCCGCTGCTCCAGCAGCTGGATGTTCGGGCGCTGGCGAGCCTGTTCCAGCAGCGTGGTGAAGATTGCCGCGCCGGTAGCGTCGGCGGCGTGGATGATGCGCCGGTGGCTATGGCCCCCTTCACGGGTGAGGTGGAACTCGAAGCCGCCATCGTCGACGCTGTAGTGCTCATCGCGGGTGAAGGGCACGCCTTGTTCGATCAGCCACTGGATCGCTTCGCGGCTGTGCTCGACGGTAAAGCGCACTGCGTCTTCATGGCACAGCCCGCCGCCGGCATTGAGGGTGTCCTCGACATGCGACTGCACAGTATCGGTGTTGTCCAGCACTGCAGCGACGCCGCCCTGGGCCCAGAAGGTCGAGCCGTTGGCCAGGTCGCCCTTGCTCAACACGGCAACGCGAAGGTGGCTGGGGAGGTTAAGTGCCAGGCTGAGACCGGCGGCACCGCTGCCGATCACCAGGACATCATGTTGGAATTGTTGGCTCATGTCGGGACACTAGTAATCTTTGGGAGGGGCACGGCACAATGGTCACGCGCGGATGGCATTGTGAAACTATCGTTAAACGTGTCGGGATGCCTTTATAGCAGCCCCGGGTGGCCAATTTCCATGCTACCTGCCAGGTTGCGACAACCTTTGTGGGAACTTTCCGACATGGCCGGAAATCCTATGAAGGCTGCCCGTACGCCACAATTTGCCGCGGCGACGCAGGGCGGCAGGCCTTTCCAGGCTTACCCCTGTGTATTTGAAACCTGATTATCGACGTAGCCGGCCGTGACCGCGCCGCGTCTTCCGTGCAAGCCGACCAAGGGCTGCAGGAAACTTGCTTGGAGGGGAGAACTTTTGCGCAAAGCCCGAGTCTATGGTTGCAAGCCTGAACGATGGCTGATGCAACGCTCCTTCGAGTTCACTGAGGAGTGTTCATGCTAACCCAGGAAGAGGATCAGCAGCTTGTCGAGCGCGTTCAGCGCGGCGACAGGCGAGCTTTCGATCTGTTGGTGCTGAAGTATCAGCACAAGATTCTCGGGTTGATCGTGCGGTTTGTCCACGATACCCACGAGGCCCAGGATGTAGCACAAGAAGCCTTCATCAAGGCCTACCGTGCGCTTGGCAACTTCCGCGGCGACAGTGCGTTCTATACGTGGCTGTACCGCATCGCCATCAACACGGCGAAGAACTACCTGGTGTCCCGTGGAAGACGGCCGCCAGACAGTGATGTGAGCTCCGAGGATGCGGAGTTTTACGACGGCGATCATGGTCTCAAGGATCTCGAGTCCCCAGAGCGCTCGTTGTTGCGGGATGAAATCGAAGGCACTGTCCATCGCACCATCCAGCAACTGCCCGAAGACCTGCGTACGGCATTGACGCTACGCGAGTTCGACGGGCTGAGTTACGAAGACATTGCCAGTGTCATGCAATGTCCGGTGGGTACCGTGCGCTCTCGAATCTTCCGCGCTCGGGAGGCCATAGATAAAGCCCTGCAGCCGTTGTTGCAGGAAACCTGAGACAGCGGCGACAGCGCCAAGAGAGGAACCGCCATGAGTCGTGAAGCTTTGCAGGAATCGCTGTCCGCGGTGATGGATAACGAAGCGGATGAACTGGAACTGCGTCGGGTGTTGAACGCCGTCGACGACGCCGAAACCCGTGCCACCTGGTCGCGTTACCAGGTTGCCCGTGCAGCCATGCACAAGGAGCTGCTGCTGCCTAACCTGGATATCGCCTCTGCGGTGTCCGCGGCGCTGGCCGACGAAGCCGTGCCAGCCAAGGTCAAGAAAGGCCCTTGGCGCAGCATTGGCCGTCTGGCGGTAGCCGCCTCGGTTACTGTCGCGGTACTGGCCGGTGTGCGTATGTACAATCAGGACGAGATCACGGGTGCAGAGCTTGCTGCCCAGCAGCCTGTCCAGCAGGGCTTGAGTGTGCCACAAGCGCAAGGCCCGGCCGTTTTGGCAGGCTATAGTGAAAGCAGTGAGCAACCGACCGGGCCAATGGCCAATGGCGTGCTGCAGAACCAGGCCGGCTGGGATCAGCGTCTGCCAGGCTACCTGCGCCAGCATGCCCAGGAATCTGCGCTCAAGGGCACTGAAACCGCATTGCCGTATGCCCGCGCCGCCAGCCTGGAAAACCGTTAAGTAAGGAGGATCATGCGCGCGCTACCTCTCTTGTCGCTGCTGATTGGCAGCTGCATGACGGTGCCAGCATTGGCTGCCAATTCTTCGCCTGAGGCGAGTGAGTGGCTGAACAAGCTGGCACAGGCCGAGCAAAAACAGAGCTATCAAGGGTCGTTCGTCTACGAACGCAACGGCAGTTTCTCCTCCCACGACATCTGGCACAGGGTCGACGACGGCAAGGTCAGCGAGCGGCTGTTGCAGCTTGATGGCGCCGCCCAGGAAATCGTGCGCGTGGATGGCAAGGTGGAGTGTGTCAGCGGGGCCTTGGCCAGCGGTGTCACGGCGCCGCCGGATACCGCACCGCGTGTGCTTGATCCGCTGAAACTGATGGGTTGGTACGATTTGAGTGTGGCAGGCAAGTCACGGGTCGCCGGGCGCGATGCCGTGATCATTACGCTCACGCCACGCGACCAGCATCGCTATGCGTTCGAATTGCACCTGGACCGTCACTCGGGTTTGCCGCTGCGTTCGTTGATGCTCAACGACAAGGGGCAGTTGCTGGAACGCTTCCAGATGACCCGTCTCGATACCGATGAAATACCCAGCGACGCAGACCTGCGCCCAGGTGCTGCCTGCAAGCCAGTGCAGCATGTGGCAGCCGGCAGCAATGATACCGTCGCGGGTTGGCGTTCGGACTGGCTGCCACCCGGTTTCGAGCTGGTCAACAGCTCGGTACGCCGTGACCCCAAGCGCAACAGTTCGGTCAGCAGCCTGATGTATGACGACGGCCTGGCGCGTTTTTCGGTGTTCATCGAGCAAGTGAGCGATGATGGCGGCACCGACATGCGCACCCAGCTAGGTCCGACCTCGGCAGTCTCGCGTCGCCTGAACACACCCAAGGGCAAAGTGATGGTGACCGTGGTTGGCGAAATTCCGCTGGGTACGGCAGAACGCGTCGCCCTGTCGATGCGCCCCCAGGATGCCCAGGCGCGCCAGTAATGGCGCGCTTTTGCGTGCCGAGTCAAGGCAGGTGGGCATACGCCTGAAATGAAATTAAAGCATTGTCATTTGCAATCCATCGGCAAATTTTCTATAGGTCAGGCTTTGAAGAGCCTGGCCTTTTCTGCGTTGAGCAGGGGTCTTTCCAAACTACCGCTCGTTGTGACGGGAGTCGTATGTCAATACCACGCTTGAAATCCTACCTAATGATGTTCGCTGCTGTGCTGATGCTCGGCCAAGTAGTCGCCGCCCAGGCCGAGGAAGCCCTGCCGGACTTCACCACCCTGGTGGAGCAGGCTTCGCCGGCAGTGGTCAACATCAGTACCAAGCAGAAACTGCCTGACCGCCGGATCGCCGCAGGCCAGATGCCGGATCTGGAAGGCCTGCCGCCGATGTTCCGCGAGTTCTTCGAGCGCAACATGCCCCAGCAGCCGCGTTCGCCGCGCGGCGACCGCCAGCGCGAGGCGCAGTCGCTGGGCTCGGGTTTCATTATCTCCAGTGATGGCTACGTGCTCACCAATAACCATGTGGTGGCCGATGCCGACGAGATCATCGTTCGCCTGTCGGACCGTAGCGAACTGCAGGCCAAGCTGGTCGGCACCGACCCGCGCACTGACGTGGCGCTGCTGAAGGTCGATGGCAAGAATTTGCCAACGGTGAAGCTGGGTGACTCCGAGAAGCTCAAGGTGGGCGAGTGGGTACTGGCCATCGGTTCGCCGTTCGGCTTCGACCATTCGGTGACCAAAGGTATCGTCAGCGCCAAGGGCCGGACCTTGCCCAATGACACCTACGTACCGTTCATCCAGACCGACGTGGCCATCAACCCGGGTAACTCCGGCGGCCCGCTGTTCAACATGAAAGGCGAAGTGGTGGGGATCAACTCGCAGATCTTCACCCGTTCTGGCGGTTTCATGGGCCTGTCGTTCGCCATCCCGATCGATGTGGCGATCGATGTCTCCAACCAGCTGAAGAAAGACGGCAAGGTCAGCCGCGGCTGGCTGGGCGTGGTGATTCAGGAGGTCAACAAGGACCTGGCTGAATCGTTCGGCCTGGACAAGCCGGCGGGCGCCCTGGTGGCCCAGGTGCTGGAAAACGGCCCGGCAGCCAAAGGCGGCCTGCAGGTGGGCGACGTGATCCTCAGCATGAACGGCCAGCCAATCGTCATGTCGGCCGATCTGCCGCACCTGGTAGGCGGCCTCAAGGATGGCGAGAAGGCCAAGCTGGAAATCATCCGCAATGGCAAGCGCCAGAACCTGGACATCAGCGTCGGCGCGCTGCCGGATGACGACGTTGACATTGGCGCTGGCACCGAAGGCAGCGCCGAGCGCAGCAGCAACCGCCTGGGTGTATCGGTCGCCGACCTGACCGCCGAGCAGAAAAAATCCCTGGAGCTCAAAGGTGGCGTGGTCATCAAGGAAGTGCAGGATGGCCCGGCAGCCATGATCGGCTTGCGCCCGGGTGATGTCATCAGCCATCTGAACAACCAGGCCATCGGTTCTGCCAAGGAATTCACCGAAATCGCCAAGGAACTGCCGAAGAACCGTTCCGTGTCGATGCGCGTGCTGCGTCAGGGCCGTGCCAGCTTCATCACCTTCAAGCTTGCTGAATAAGCGGTTTCGCAAGGCGAAAGGGCAGCTTCGGCTGCCCTTTTTCATGAATATTCACAATTGCGGGAATGATTGCTGTGTACAGTCGGACAGAGGAATCTCCCATAACCCAGCAGCTTAAGGTACAATTCCCGGCTATTTTTCGGCGGGCGTCCGGCTCGCAGCCTTTTCGAGTGTTGACCCGTGAGTGATTTGAGTCATATCCGCAATTTCTCCATCATCGCCCACATCGACCATGGCAAGTCGACGCTGGCTGACCGTTTCATCCAGATGTGCGGTGGCCTGTCGGCGCGCGAGATGGAAGCCCAGGTGCTCGATTCCATGGACCTGGAGCGTGAGCGCGGTATCACCATCAAGGCCCACAGCGTCACGCTTCACTACAAGGCGCAGGACGGCAAGACCTACCAGCTGAACTTCATCGATACCCCCGGCCACGTCGACTTCACCTACGAAGTCTCGCGCTCGCTGGCGGCCTGTGAGGGGGCACTGCTGGTGGTTGACGCCGGCCAGGGCGTGGAGGCCCAGTCCGTAGCCAACTGCTACACCGCCATCGAGCAGGGCCTGGAGGTCATGCCGGTCCTGAACAAGATGGACCTGCCCCAGGCCGATCCGGACCGCGTCAAGGACGAAATCGAGAAGATCATCGGTATCGACGCCACCGACGCCGTCGCCTGCAGCGCCAAGAGCGGCATGGGCGTTGACGAGGTGCTCGAGCGCCTGGTGCACACCATTCCCGCGCCGGAAGGTGAGATCGATGCACCGTTGCAAGCGCTGATCATCGACTCCTGGTTCGACAATTACCTGGGTGTGGTCTCGCTGGTGCGTGTGCGCCAGGGCCGCGTCAAGAAAGGCGACAAGATCCTGGTCAAGTCCACCGGCAAGGTGCACCTGGTCGACAGCGTCGGTGTCTTCACCCCGAAACACACCCAGACTGCCGATCTGAAAGCCGGCGAAGTAGGCTTCATCATCGCCAGCATCAAGGACATCCACGGTGCCCCGGTTGGTGACACCCTGACCCTGTCCTCGACCCCTGAGGTCGAGGTGTTGCCAGGCTTCAAGAAGATTCAGCCGCAGGTCTATGCCGGCCTGTTCCCGGTCAGTTCCGACGACTTCGAGGATTTCCGCGACGCTCTGCAGAAGCTGACCCTGAACGACTCCTCGCTGCAGTACATGCCGGAAAGCTCCGACGCGCTGGGCTTTGGCTTCCGTTGCGGTTTCCTGGGCATGTTGCACATGGAGATCATCCAGGAGCGCCTGGAGCGCGAATACGACCTGGACCTGATCACCACCGCACCCAGCGTGATCTACGAGCTGGAGTTGAAAACCGGCGAAACCATCGTCGTCGACAACCCGTCCAAGCTGCCGGACGTCTCGGCTGTAGCCGACTTCCGCGAGCCGATCGTCACCGCGACCATCCTGGTTCCGCAGGAGCACCTGGGTAACGTCATCACCCTGTGCATCGAGAAGCGTGGCGTACAGCGCGACATGCAGTTCCTCGGCAGCCAGGTGCAGGTGCGTTACGACATGCCGATGAACGAAGTGGTGCTCGATTTCTTCGACCGCCTCAAATCCACCAGCCGCGGCTATGCTTCGCTGGATTATCATTTCGATCGCTACCAGTCGGCCAACCTGGTCAAGCTGGACGTGCTGATCAACGGCGACAAGGTCGATGCCCTGGCATTGATCGTGCACCGCGACAACGCGGCCTACAAAGGCCGTGCGTTGACCGAGAAGATGAAGGAACTGATCCCTCGGCAGATGTTCGACGTAGCGATCCAGGCAGCCATTGGCGGCCAGATCATTGCGCGGACAACCGTCAAGGCGCTCAGAAAGAACGTACTGGCCAAGTGCTACGGTGGTGACGTCAGCCGTAAGAAGAAGCTGCTGGAGAAGCAGAAGGCCGGTAAGAAACGCATGAAACAGGTGGGCAATGTGGAAATTCCACAAGAAGCCTTCCTCGCCGTGCTCAGGTTGGATAGCTAGGTCCTATGTCGCTAAATTTCCCGCTGTTGCTGGTCATCGCCGTCTTCATCTGCGGTCTGCTGGGCTTGATCGACCTGCTGTTCCTGGCCCCGCGCCGGCGTGCGGCAATCGCCAACTATCAGGGCAGCGTCAGCCAGCCTGAGATGGCGGTGGTCGAACGGCTGAACAAGGAGCCGTTGCTGGTCGAGTACGGCAAGTCGTTCTTCCCGGTGCTGTTCATCGTGCTGGTGCTGCGTTCGTTCCTGGTCGAGCCGTTCCAGATCCCTTCGGGATCGATGAAACCGACCCTGGAAGTGGGCGACTTCATCCTGGTGAACAAATTCTCGTACGGCATTCGCCTGCCGGTGATCGACAAGAAGGTCATCGAGGTCGGTGACCCGCAACGCGGGGATGTGATGGTGTTCCGCTACCCGAGCGACCCGAATGTCAACTACATCAAGCGTGTGGTTGGCCTGCCGGGCGACGTGGTCCGCTACACCAACGACAAGCGGCTGTTCGTCAACGGCCAGCCCGTTGCCGAACAACTGGTGGGCAGCGAGCCGGGTACCCTGGGCAGTGCTCAGCTGTACAAGGAAAAGCTCGGCGCGGCCGAACACCTGATCCGCAAGGAAATGAGCCGTTATCGCATGCCGCCGGACCAGCAGTGGACCGTACCTGCGGGCCATTACTTCATGATGGGCGACAACCGCGACAACTCCAACGATAGCCGTTTCTGGGATGACCCGAACATTCCCAAGGAACTGCACGGCATGGTTCCGGACCGGAACATTGTCGGCAAGGCCTTCGCGGTGTGGATGAGCTGGCCAGAGCCCAAACTCAGCCACTTGCCCAACCTGTCGCGGGTTGGCCTGATCCATTGATACCCATCGGCGCTGTCCAGCAGACAGCGCCGAATGCATTTCTGACATAGGCTGTGTTCTCAGGGATCGGGAGATTCGCCGCAAATCGATCGGCGGACCACAGCCAAACAGTCTTTCAGGATGTTGATTTGAACAACGCGTTGAACAACGATCGGGTGGCCGCATGAGTGCTTCCCTTGCCGGTCTGGAGCGAAAGCTCGGTTACACCTTCAAGAACCAGGACCAGATGCTCCTGGCACTGACCCATCGCAGTTACGCCGGGCGCAACAATGAGCGCCTGGAGTTCCTCGGTGACGCCATTCTCAACTTCGTTGCCGGCGAAGCGCTGTTCGAGCGTTTTCCGCAGGCCCGCGAAGGCCAGTTGTCGCGGCTGCGTGCGCGGTTGGTCAAGGGTGAGACCCTGGCCCGTCTGGCCCGTGGTTTTGACCTGGGCGATTACCTGCGCCTGGGTTCCGGAGAACTCAAGAGCGGCGGCTTTCGCCGCGAGTCGATCCTGGCCGACGCCCTGGAGGCACTGATTGGTGCCATCTATCTGGACGCCGACATGGACACCGCCCGGGAGCGCATCCTGGCCTGGCTGGCCGATGAGTTCGAAGGCCTGACACTGGTCGACACCAATAAAGATCCGAAAACCCGCCTGCAAGAGTTCCTGCAGTCGCGCAGCTGTGAGCTGCCGCGTTACGAAGTAGTGGATATCCAGGGTGAACCACACTGCCGAACCTTCTTCGTCGAATGCGAAGTGGTACTGCTGAACAACAAGAGCCGTGGTCAAGGCGTTAGCCGGCGTATTGCCGAGCAAGTCGCCGCCGCGTCTGCACTGATCGCCCTGGGCGTGGAGAATGGCAATGACTGATAGCAACCCGACCCGCTGCGGCTACGTAGCCATTGTCGGCCGTCCCAACGTCGGCAAGTCGACCCTGCTCAACCACATCCTGGGCCAGAAGCTGGCGATTACCTCGCGCAAGCCGCAGACCACCCGCCACAACATGCTCGGCATCAAGACCGAAGGTGATGTGCAGGCCATCTACGTCGATACCCCCGGTATGCACAAGGCCAACGACAAGGCCCTGAACCGTTACATGAACCGCAACGCCTCGGCGGCCCTCAAGGACGTCGACGTGGTTATCTTCGTGGTTGACCGTACCAAGTGGACCGACGAGGACCAACTGGTTCTGGAGCGCTTGCAGTATGTCACCGGCCCGCTGATCATCGCGGTCAACAAGACCGACCGCATGGAAGAAAAAGCCGAGCTCATCCCGCACCTGCAGTGGCTGCAAGAGCAACTGCCGAACGCCGAGGTGATGCCGATTTCGGCACAGCAGGGGCACAACCTTGAAGCGCTGGAAGCACAGATCGCCAAGCACCTGCCCGAGAACGATCATTTCTTCCCCGAAGACCAGATCACCGACCGTAGCAGCCGCTTCCTGGCCGCTGAACTGGTGCGCGAGAAGATCATGCGTCAGCTGGGTGCGGAGTTGCCGTACCAGATCACCGTGGAGATCGAGGAATTCAAGCAGCAGGGCCATGTGCTGCACATTCACGCGTTGATCCTGGTTGAACGCGATGGCCAGAAGAAAATCATCATTGGTGACAAGGGCGAGCGCATCAAGCGCATCGGTTCCGAGGCGCGCAAGGACATGGAAGTGCTGTTCGATTCCAAGGTCATGCTCAACCTGTGGGTCAAGGTAAAGGGCGGCTGGTCCGACGACGAGCGCGCCCTGCGTTCGCTGGGCTACGGCGACCTGTAATTACCTGACCGGTCGGTTATTCCTGTGGGAGCGGGCTTGCCCGCGAATGCGATAGTGGGTTCACTGACGCTTTCGCGGGCACGCCCGCTCCCACACGTACATCAGGCCCCAGAGATAGTGCATGGACCAACCCACCCCCCAGCCAGCCTACGTACTGCACAGCCGTGCCTACAAGGAAACCAGCGCGCTGGTGGACTTTTTCACCCCGCAGGGCCGCATGCGCGCCGTGTTGCGTCGCGCACGGGGTAAGGGCGGCAGCCTGGTGCGGCCGTTCGTGTCGCTGGAGGTGGAACTGCGTGGGCGTGGCGAGCTGAAGAATGTCAGCCGCATGGACAGCACCGGCATCGCCGCCTGGCTTCACGGCGATGCGCTGTTCAGCGGGCTGTACCTCAATGAGCTGCTGATGCGCCTGTTGCCTGCCGAAGCGCCGTTCCCGGCCCTGTTCGAGCACTACACCTTGACCTTGCAGGCACTGAGCGCCGGTCGACCGCTGGAACCCCTGCTGCGCTCGTTCGAATGGCGGCTGCTGGACGAACTCGGTTATGCGTTTTCCTTGCACCATGACGTCAACGAGCAGCCCATTGCCGCCGATGGCCTGTACCGCTTGCGCGTTGACGCCGGCCTGGAGCGGGTTGAGCTGGCGCAGCCCGGCCTGTTCCGTGGCACCGAACTGCTGGCCCTGGCCCAAACCGACTGGGATGCCCCTGGCGCCTTGCTTGCCGCGAAGCGGCTGATGCGCCAGGCACTGGCAGTTCACCTGGGGGCAAAACCGCTGGTCAGCCGGGAACTGTTTCGCAAGCGCTGATCAGGACGTATGCTGTTGGGCTCAATCCTCAGGAGAGCCTTTCGTGACTCACAGCAACCGCATGCTTCTTGGCGTCAACATCGACCACGTGGCGACCCTGCGCCAAGCCCGTGGCACGCGCTACCCTGACCCGGTCAAGGCTGCCCTGGACGCCGAGGAAGCAGGCGCCGATGGCATCACCGTGCACCTGCGCGAAGACCGCCGGCACATCCAGGAACGTGACGTCGTGCTGCTCAAGGATGTACTGCAGACCCGCATGAACTTCGAGATGGGCGTCACCGAAGAGATGATGGCCTTTGCCGAAAAGATTCGGCCGGCGCACATCTGCCTGGTACCCGAAACCCGTCAGGAGCTGACCACCGAAGGTGGCCTGGACGTGGCAGGGCAGGAAGCGCGGATCAAGGCTGCAGTGGAACGGCTGGCACGTACCGGTGCCGAGGTGTCGCTGTTCATCGACGCCGACGAGCGGCAGATCGAGGCCTCGCGTCGGGTCGGCGCACCGGCCATCGAGCTGCACACCGGCCGTTATGCCGATGCCGAAACCCCCACCGATGTGGCTGAAGAGCTCAAGCGTATCGTCGACAGTGTGGCGTTTGGCGTGGGGCAGGGGCTGATCGTCAATGCGGGTCACGGGCTGCACTACCACAACGTCGAGGCGGTGGCGGCGATCAAGGGTATCAATGAACTGAACATTGGCCATGCGCTGGTGGCCCATGCCCTGTTTGTCGGCTTCAAGGCTGCTGTGGCCGAGATGAAGGCGCTGATCGTGGCGGCTTCGCGCTGATTTGTCGGCTACTCGCCGCAAGTGAATTCAGGCGCCCTTGCGGGCGCCTTTCTCATTTGCGCGCCAGCAGGGTGGCGCGACGAGGGGCAGGCAGGCCTTCGACGGTCTTGCTGTGGTCGTTCGGGTCGAGGAAGTCGCTCAGTGACTGGTAGCGCATCCAATCGGTGCTGCGCTGTTCCTCGACGCTGGTCACGCTCACGTCGACGCAGCGCACATCGCTGAAGCCGGCACGGCGCAACCAGCGGGCCAGCGCCGGTACCGACGGCAGGTACCAGACGTTGCGCATCTGTGCGTAGCGGTCCTCAGGCACCAGCACCTGGTTTTCGTCGCCCTCGATAACCAGCGTTTCCAGCACCAGCTCGCCACCCTTGACCAGGCAGTCCTTGAGCGCCAGCAGGTGCTCGATGGGCGAGCGGCGGTGATAGAACACGCCCATGGAAAACACGGTATCGAAACCTTCCAGGTTGGCGGGCAGGTCTTCCAGGGCGAACGGCAGGTGCCAGGCCGGCAACTTCGGCAGGTATTGCTGCACGGCCTGGAACTGGCAGAAGAACAGCCAGTTGGGGTCGACCCCAATCACCATGTCTGCGCCGGCGCCGAGCATGCGCCACTGGTAGTAGCCATTGCCGCAGCCCACGTCGAGTACACGCTTGCCCTTGAGGTCCAGGTGCGGGCCGACCCGTGACCACTTCCAGTCCGAACGCCATTCGGTGTCAACGTGCACGCCAAACAGGTCGAACGGCCCTTTGCGCCAGGGCGACAGGCCCATCAGTGCCTGGCGCATCTGCGCGCGGGTGGCGTCGTCGCAGTCGCAATCCAGACGCAACCCGTTGACCAGGTCGATTTCACTGGGTTGCAGGGCGGGCAGGGCTTCCAGCGCCCCGCGCCAGCGGTCGAGGTCACCGTGACCCTTTTCCAGCTTGGCGTCCAGTTGTGCTTGCAGGCCTTGCGACCAGAAAGCCAGGGGCGTGCCCGCCAGGCGGCGGACGAGGGGAGACAGATCGATCATGGCAGGGCTATCAACGAGGCGAAGTTAAGGCATTGGAACCAAGGCACCACTTTCGAGAAGCCGGCTGCGCGCAGGCGTTCCTGGTGGGTTTCGAGTGTATCGGGCTTCATCACGTTTTCGATGGCGCTGCGCTTCTGGGCGATCTCCAGTTCGCTGTAGCCATTGGCCCGTTTGAAATCCAGGTGCAGTTCATTGAGCAGATCCTGCGCTTGTTCATCGGCGAAGCGCAGCTTCTCCGACAGAATCAGCGCGCCGCCGGGCAGCAGCGCCTGGCGGATTCGCCCGAGCAGTTCAAGGCGTTGGTCAGGGGCGATGAACTGCAGGGTGAAGTTCATCGCCACTACCGAGGCGGGCTCGAAGGGCAGGGCAAGGATATCGGCTTCCAGTACTTGCACTGGCAGCAACTCCTGGAACATCGAATCCTGCGCAGTAAGGTACTGGCGGCAGCGCTCGACCATGGCGGCGGAGTTATCCACCGCGATTACCCTGCAGCCGTCGCTGCGCACATGGCGCCGCAGCGACTGGGTAACGGCACCCAGCGATGCGCCCAGATCGTACAGTGCGGTGCCTGGCTGGGCGAACCGAGCGGCCAGTACCCCGAGGTTCTCGACAATGGTTGGGTAACCGGGCACCGAGCGCTTGATCATGTCCGGGAACACACGCACGACGTCTTCGTTGAAGACGAAGTCGGGCACCTGCTCCAGGGGGTGGGAGAAAAGGCGGTCGGGTTGTTTGCTCACGGCGAATCCAGGCGGCTGGTGATAGGCAGGGGGCGCATTCTAGCCAAACCGCAGCCGGGATGCATGGTTGGCTGACCAGCGCTTTGCGTTCAATTGACCCGAATGCTGCAATCGAAGGTCTGCACCGGGCGCACTTCCGGGGCCCAGGGTTGCTGGTAGACCAATACCAGGTTCCCTTCGCCCGTAGCGCGGGCCTGGAAGCGCCAGGTCGATAGGCCCGAGCTGCCGACGATACCGGTGTCTTCAGGCGCGCTGTAAACCTCGGGGCCAAGGCTTTGCAATACGTTGGGCGCCGGGTTCTGTACCAGCCAGCGGTAGCCGGTGGTGGGGTTGCTGGGCAGGGTAAGCGTGAGGATCTGGCCGACCTGCAGGCGCTTGGGGCATTCGCTTTCGGCGTCCAGGTCAACAGGCTGCGAGGGTTGTTGCGCGCAGGCAGAAAGCAGGGCGAAGCTCAGGGGAACGAGCAGACGAGGAGAGGTCATGGTGGCTCCGAAGGCTGGCGATGGCCTGAGGATACCCGATGATCGAGGAAATTTGTGCTGCCTGTGCCGGCCCTTTCGCGAGTAAGCCCGCGCCTGCAGGGGTAGCGTACCCTTGCAGGCGCGGGCTTGCCCGCGAAGAGGCCGGTGCAGGCTAGAACAGCACTTTCGCCACGTCGGCAAAGCGCTTGGCGAAATGCACTGTCAGGCCTTCGCGCAGGTAGTCCGGCAGTTCTTCGAAGTCACCGCGGTTGGGCTCCGGCAGGATCAGTTCGAAAATCTTCTGCCGCCGCGCTGCAATCACCTTCTCGCGCACGCCGCCAATCGGCAGTACCTGACCGGTGAGGGTCAGCTCGCCCGTCATGGCGACACCTTTTTTGGCAGACTGGTCGCGGGCCAGTGAAAGCAAAGCGCTGGCCATTGTGATGCCGGCACTGGGGCCGTCCTTGGGCGTGGCGCCTTCTGGGACGTGCAGGTGGATGAACGCTTCGTTGAAGAAACCTGGATCCCCGCCAAATTGCTTGAGGTTGGAGCTGATGTAGCTGTAGGCAATTTCGGCAGACTCCTTCATCACGTCACCCAGCTTGCCGGTCAGCTTGAAGCCGCGGTTGTGGGTGTGGATGCGGGTCGCCTCGATCGGCAGCGTGGCGCCGCCCATGCTGGTCCAGGCCAGGCCGGTGATGACGCCTTTGCCAGCCAGTACCTGCTCGCTGCGGAACACCGGTATGCCGAGTGCGGTTTCCAGGTCCTTGGTGCCGATCTTAAGCTTGGCGTCGGGGTTTTCCAGCAGCTTGACCACGGCCTTGCGCACCAGTTTGCCCAGTTGCTTCTCCAGCTGGCGCACGCCCGCCTCGCGGGCATAACCGTCGATCACCAGGCGCAGGGCGCTGTCGCTGATGCTGAGGCTGGTCTTGGAAACGCCGGCCTTTTCCAGCTGCTTGGGCCACAGGTGGCGCTTGGCGATGGTCAGTTTTTCTTCGGTGATATAGCCAGACAGGCGGATCACTTCCATGCGGTCGAGCAACGGCCCGGGAATCGAATCGAGGGTGTTGGCAGTGCACACGAACAGCACCTTGGACAAGTCCAGGCGCAGGTCGAGGTAGTGGTCGAGGAAGTCGACGTTCTGCTCGGGGTCGAGGGTTTCCAGCAACGCTGAGGCCGGGTCGCCCTGGTAGCTCTGGCCCATCTTGTCGATTTCGTCGAGCATGATGACCGGGTTCATCACTTCGACGTCTTTCAGGGCCTGCACCAGCTTGCCGGGCTGGGCGCCGATATAGGTGCGGCGGTGGCCCTTGATCTCGGCTTCATCACGCATGCCGCCGACGCTGAAGCGATAGAACGGCCGGCCGAGCGATTCGGCGATGGACTTGCCGATGCTGGTCTTGCCCACCCCGGGCGGGCCTACCAACAGCACGATCGAGCCGCTGATCTCGCCTTTCCAGGCGCCCACGGCGAGGAACTCGAGGATGCGCTCCTTGATGTCGTCGAGGCCGGAGTGGTACTGGTCGAGGACTTTGCGCGCGTGCTTGAGGTCGAGCTTGTCTTTGCCGTACACGCCCCACGGCAGGGCGGTGGCCCATTCCAGATAATTGCGGGTGACGGCGTATTCGGGTGAGCCGGTTTCCAGGATGGCCAGTTTGCCCATCTCTTCATCGATGCGCTTGCGTGCCTGCGGTGGCAGGGTCTTGCCTTCCAGGCGCTGTTCGAACTGTTCGAGGTCGGCGCTGCGGTCGTCCTTGGTCAGCCCCAGCTCTTGCTGGATGACCTTGAGTTGTTCCTTGAGGAAGAACTCGCGCTGGTGCTCGCCGATCTGCCGGTTGACCTCGGCCGAGATCTCATTCTGCAAACGTGCGACTTCCACCTCTTTGCGCAGCATTGGCAGTACTTTCTCCATGCGTTTGAGCATGGGCACGCAGTCGAGCACTTCCTGCAACTGATTGCCGGTGGCCGAGGTGAGCGCGGCGGCGAAGTCGGTGAGCGGCGAAGGGTCGTTGGGGCTGAAGCGGTTGAGGTAGTTCTTCAGCTCTTCGCTGTACAGCGGGTTGAGCGGCAGCAGCTCTTTGATCGCGTTGATCAGCGCCATGCCGTAGGCTTTGACCTCGTCGGTCGGCTCGGCGGGCTGGCGCGGGTATTCGACTTCGACCAGGTAGGGCGGGCGGTGGTGCTTGAGCCAGTTGCGGATGCGCACCCGGGACAGGCCCTGGGCGACGAACTGCAATTTGCCGTTTTCGCGGCTGGCATGGTGCACCTTGACCAGCGTGCCGTACTGCGGCAGTGCCGAGGTGTCGAAGTGGCGGTGGTCTTCTGGCGGGGTGTCCATGAAGAACAGCGCCAGGCAGTGGTCCGGTGACTTGGCTACCAGGTCGAGCGTTTCGGCCCAGGGCTCTTCATTGACGATCACCGGCAGTACCTGGGCCGGGAAGAACGGGCGGTTGTGGATCGGGATGACGTAGACCTTGTCCGGCAGCTGCTGGCCGGGCAGGGCGAGGGCGTGGCCGGCTTCGGCCTGGAAGGTGTGCTCGACTTCGCTGTGTTCGTCAGGGTGTTCGGGGAAATCCTGCTGGTCGCTCATGGGGCACCTGCGTGAATGACTATGGTGCTTAGATGGGGCGGGGAGGGATGGGTTTCAATGGTTCGGGAGCAGCCTTGTGTCGCGATTGGGCTGCGCAGCAGCCCCAGAATCCATCCAGCATTCTAGATCGTTGGGGCCGCTGCGCGACCCAATCGCGACACAAGGCCGCTCCCACAGGGTTGAGCCTGCGGGAGCGGTGTCGCTTACTCGGCTAATTTGTAAGCGATGATGTAATCGCCCATCTTGGTGCCCAGCGAGCCATGGCCGCCGGCAGTCACCAGCACGTACTGCTTGCCGTCCTTGCCGGTGTAGCTCATCGGCGTAGCCTGGCCACCTGCTGGCAGGCGTGCTTTCCACAACTCCTTGCCGTTGTTCACGTCATAGGCGCGCAGGTACTGGTCGAGCGTGCCGCTGAGGAAGCCGA
The DNA here is from genome assembly GCF_045164175.1 of Pseudomonas sp. 10(2024). Lineage (NCBI taxonomy): Bacteria > Pseudomonadati > Pseudomonadota > Gammaproteobacteria > Pseudomonadales > Pseudomonadaceae > Pseudomonas > Pseudomonas sp. 10(2024). The sequence goes on along the minus strand of NZ_CP174006.1, from coordinate 4,699,176 downwards.
CGCCACCGGCGGTGACGATCGAGCCACCCATGCTCGGCACGCCAACCGGCAGGCCGATCGGTAGCGGGGTGCTGTCGCGGGTGGTGCCGTTCTTGTGTTTCCACACCACCTTGTTGGTGAACAGGTCGATGGCGGCGACGTAGCCCCAGGCGGGTGCCTGGCACGGTACGCCGAGCGGCGACATGAACGGGTGCATGATCACTGCATACGGTGCGCCGGTGTTCGGCTGCACGCCGCTGGTCTCGCTTTCGCGCTTGCTGCCTTCGGCAACCTGCTCACGCGGAACCATCTTCGACACGAAGGCCATGTAGTTGGGCGAGGTGAACAGCAGCTGGCGCACCGGGTCGACCGACACGCTGCCCCAGTTAAATACACCGACGTTGCCGGGGTAGACCAACGAACCTTGCTCGGATGGCGGGGTGTACTGGCCTTCGTAGCGCAGCTCGCGGAACTGGATGCGGCACAGCATCTGGTCGAAAGGCGTGGCGCCCCACATGGCCTGTTCGGTCAGCTCTGGGCCGAGCAGGTTGAGGTCGGAGCGGGCCTGGGTGGGCGAGGTGTGGTCGCCTTCCACTGCGCCTTGTGGGGTGGGGATCTCGCGGATCGGCACGATTGGCGTGCCGTCGCGGCGGTCGAGCACGTACAGGCTGCCTTGCTTGGTCGGTACGATGATCGCCGGTTTCACGCCATCGTCGGTTTTCAGGTGTACCAGGGTCGGCTGGCTGCCGACGTCCATGTCCCACAGGTCGTGGTGGGTGAACTGATAGTTCCAGCGTGCCTTGCCGGTGGCCAGGTCAAGGGCGACCACGCCGGCGCTGTACTTCTCGGCGCCCGGGGTGCGGTCGGCGCCCCACTGGTCCGGGGTCTGGTTGCCCAGCGGCAGGTAGATCATGCCAAGGTCTTCGTCGACGCTGGCGATCGACCACATGTTGGCCGAGTTGCGGCTGTACATTTTGCCGGCAGCCAATGGCTTGGTGTCGTCCGGGTTGTTACTGTCCCAGTTCCACACCAGGTGGCCGTCGTGCACGTCGTAGGCGCGGATCACCCCGGACGGCTCATTGGTCGACTCGTTGTCGGTGACGTGGCCACCGATGATCACCAGGTCACGGGTAATCGCAGCAGGCGAGGTGGAGTAATAGCCGCCGGCGGTGAATGGGCCAATGCCGGTGGTGAGGTCGATCACGCCCTGGTTGGCGAAACCTTCGCAGACCTTGCCGTTGTCGGCGTTGATGGCGATCAGGCGGGCATCCGCGGTAGGCAGGTAGAGGCGACGCGGGCAGGCTTGGGCCACGGCCTGGCCTGCATCGGTAATTTTCGGCGCCGGGCTGCCGTCGCGGCTGACGTAGCGGTTTTCGTCATAGTACGAGACGCCACGGCAGGTCATGTGGGCAAAGCCCTTGAAGGTGCCGGTCGGGCTCTTGACCTGCGGGTCGTAGCGCCAGATTTCTGCGCCAGTGTCCGGGTCCAGCGCCAGCAGGCGGCTGTGCGCGGTGCAGGCGTACAGCATGCCGTTGACCTTCAGCGGGGTGTTCTGGTTGGTCAGCTCCACCGGGTCGTTTTCGGTTGGCAGATCACCGGTGCGAATTCGCCAGGCTTCTTCCAGACGGTAGGCGTTCTGCGGGGTGATCTGGCGCAGCGGCGAGTAGCGGTCGCCATGCTCGGTACGGCCGTAGGCCTGCCATTCGCCGTCGGGCATGGCCGGGGCGGCGCTGGCCATTTCGCTGCTGTCGCGGCCCAGTTCGCCGAACACTTCACCGGGATGGGTGAACTGGCTGGCCAGCGCGCAAGCGCCCGAAGCGACCACTGCCACGCCGAGCAGTGCAGTGTTGGCTTTGCTGGCTGGGCCGATCAGCGGGCGACGTGCCCACGGCAGCAGCAGCACCACGCCGATGGCGAACCAGATAGCCAGCCGTGGCACCAGTTGCCACCAGTCCAGGCCTACTTCGAACAGGGCCCATACGGTGCTGCCCAGCAGCACCAGGCCATACAGGCCCAGGGCGATCTGGCGTTGGGCCAGCAGCAGGATGCCCGAAAGGGCAAAGCCGATACCGGCGATCAGGTAGTACAGCGATCCGCCCAGCTGGCTCAGCTTGATACCGCCGGCCAGCAGGGCCAGGCCCATCAGCAACAGCAGCGCGCCAATCAGGCGCGGTAGCCAGCGGCTTCCTTGGTTCGCACCTTCAGTGCTCATCGTAGGTTCTCCGTCAGGTCAAAAAAGGGGTTAGAAACTGCTCTGGATCTTCAGGCCGCCGATCAGGGCGCCATCGACCTGCGACACCCCGCCCGGGTGGCGGATGTACTGCAGGTTGGGGCGTACCGTGAGCCAGTCGGCCAAATGGATGCCGTAGTACAGCTCGGCGCTGTACTCGGTGTCCTGCACTGGCAGGAAGCCCGGGTTGTCGTAGTCGTAGAGGCCGGCGGCCTGGTTGGCCAGGCGGGCGTTCTTGCGATAGGCAGGGTTGACGTGCACGCGTGCCAGGGCGAAACCGATGTCGTCCTTGGCGCGGGCATCGAAGGGCCCTTTGAATACCAGTCCTGCCTGCACATAGTTGTCGATGGCATTGGTCTTTTTGTCATGCACCGTGGCGTTGGCGAACACGCTCAAGCCGCGCGACTGGTCGGACGCCAGCGAGGTGACCTGCTGCTGGGCGCCAATCCACAAGCCGTGCTTGCTCGAACTGCTGCGGTAGGCGGCGCCGCTGATGGCGGCCGGCTGACCGTTGCTGTCCTTGAGAACATCTTGTGCCTTGGCATTACTGTAGTAGTAGCCGGCACGATATTCCCCTTTCAAGCCTTGGATACGTGGGGTCCATACCAGTTCGAACGGCATTACCGCACCCTGGGTGCCGCTGCCGCTGAGCTTGAAACCATTGCCGGATTCGAGGTTGGAAGGGTTCTGCTCGAAGACGCCGACCTGGGCGTACAGCTCGGGGGTAAGGTTGTAGCGCACGCGCAGGGCCCACTGGCTGACTGGCCAGTTGTACCAGATGCCACCCACCCAGTTGCCCACCTGCGAGCCGCAGAAAGCCAGGTTCTGGAAGTCGCAAGGGAAGCTGTTGAAGTCCTCGCCTTCACCGAAGCGGCCGAATTTCACATCCAGCGCACCGTCGAAGTACTTCTGCTTGATCCACATCTGCGTCAGCCGCCAGGTTTCGCCGCGGCCCCAGACTTCCTGGGCGGAGGTGAAGCCGCCGACACGCGGGTCGTTGATGCGGTCGTTGCTGATGTTGTCGCCGTGACGCTCGGTGACGGTCAGCTGGAATTCGGTGTCGTGCCAGCCGAGGATCTTCTCCAGGTCCAGGTGGCTGCCGAAGGTGAACTGGTCGCTGTAGCGCGCGGTGCGGTCGTGGTCGTAGCCGCCGTGCAGGTTGCTGCCCATCTCGCCGGTGTAGCCAAGGGTGAAGTCGTAGCCCTTTTCCAGCAGTTCGCTGCGGGTTCCACCCCAGTCGCCGAGCATCCAAGGGGAGTCGCTGGCGAAGATTTCGCTGGCGCCGGCGGGGGTTGCCAAGGCACTAAGGGCGAGGCCGATGTAGCAGGTTTTAGGCAGTTGGAACATGAGATAGCGCTATCTTTTGATTATTGAAAAAAACGGCAAGCGCATCGAAGGGCGGGCCCCTCAATGGATATGGCGACAAAATTGTTCGATGAAGCGTTTCAGCTTGCGGCGGGGAGGATATAGGGGAAGTTATAAGAAAAAAAGACAAATTGTCGCAGAGGATTGTTGTTGAACGGGCAACAGTCGTCATTAATCGAGGCAGGTGTAGGAGCGGGTTCACCCGCGAATGCGCCGGTTGCCCTGCCATCGTATTCGCGGGTGAACCCGTTCCTACACCGATCTTCGTCGCTTGTGGTTCAGAAGGTGGTACGCAACCCGACTTCCACGCTACGCCCCGGCGCCGGTGCGATATCGCGCAGGATCGAACTGGCATAGCGCACGGTCTGGTCGGTCAGGTTTTCGCCGCGCACAAACGCCAGCCACTGGCTTTGACCAATGTCGAAGCGGTAGCCAACGCTCGCGCCCAAGGTGGTGTAGCCATCAGTGCTGGTTTCGTTGGCGGGTTTGCGGTGCTGCGACGCAGCGTGCTGCACGTCTACTCGCGCCTGCCAGCGGTCCAGCTCCCAGACCAGGCCGCTGTTCAGGCGCAGCGGGGCGATGCGGGGCAGTGGCTCGCCACTGTCGAGGTTCTTGGCCCGGGTATAGTCACCGGACAACTCCAGCGCGAAGCTGCCGTAACGGTTCTCGGCCAACTGCCAGCGGTCCTGGGCCTCGATGCCGTAGAAGCGCGCCCGCACGCCTTGGTACTGGTATTCCGGGAAGCCTTCATGGTCATGATCGTGATCCTCCTCCTCATGGTCATGCTCGCCTTCGCGGGTGTTGCCGGTGCCAATCAGGCCGATGTAGTTGCGGAAGTGGTTGTAGAACACCCCGACACTGCCTTTATGGGTGCCGTTGTCGAAGCGTAGCGCCAGGTCGACGGAAATGGCCTTTTCCTTGTTCAAACTGGCGTCGCCGACTTCAAAGGCCCCGGTGGCCACGTGCGCGCCATTGGCGTACAGCTCGTAAAAGGTCGGGGCACGCTCGGTGTAGCCGAGGTTGGCCGCCAGCGACCAGATGGGGTCGAGCTGGTACACAGCCCCCGACGACAGGCTGAAGGCGTTGAAGCTGCTGGCGCTGTCTGCGTCGACGAAGTTCTCGTTGCCTTTGGCGTCAGGATCTACGCGGGTGTGCTCCATGCGCGCACCCAGGCTCAGGTTCAGGCGCTCGCTGGCTTGCCACTGCTCGAGCATGAACAGTGCCACGCTGTCGGTATCGGTATGCGGGACGAAGGCTTCCTCGCCGAGGGCCGAAAATTCGTTACGGCTGACCTGGGCCCCAATGATCCCTTCCACCGGTCCGAGCGGTTGGTGGCGGGCTTCGATACGCGCTTCGTAGCCCTTGTTCTTGAAGGTGGTATGGACCTCGCCTTCCTCGATTTCGCTGTGTTCGTAGTCGGTGTAACCGGCATCTACCTTGACTGAGCTGAACGGGCCGTCGAGGTCGCGCAGTTCGGAGGCGAAGGCGTAGTGATCCTGTTTCATGTCCAGGCGCACGCCGGACTCGGCCACCGAGCCATAGTTGCTGTCGTAGCCGCTGTACGACAGGCCGGCGTAGCCGTGGTCCCAGTGGTAGGCACCACCGATTGCGCCGCCGTCCTGGCGACCGTCGCTGTTTTCCAGGCGGTGTTTGCTGCCGGGCTCGTCGGCATCGCGCACCTTGGCGCTGCGTGCGTAGCCCGGGATGCGCAGGTCGTTGAACTGGCGGCTGTTGGCATCCAGGTGCAGGGCGAAGGCGCCGTCGCCGGCCTCCAGCTTGCCGGCGCTGCTGCGGGTGGTGTCGGCACCGCCGTAGCGCAGTTCTCCTGCGCCGTGGATGCCCTCGATCGGCGAGTCCGGGATGCGGTTATCGAAGGTGTTGACCACCCCGCCAATGGCGTTGCCGCCGTAAAGCAGGGCGGCCGGGCCACGGACGATTTCGACGCGCTCGACGGTTACCGGGTCCAGCGGCACGGCATGATCGTAGGACAGCGACGAGGCATCCAGGGCACCGACGCCATTGCGCAGGATACGAATGCGGTCGCCATCCAGGCCGCGGATCACCGGGCGGCTGGCGCCAGGGCCAAACCAGGTAGAGGCGACACCGGGCTGCTTGTTCAGGGTTTCACCCAGGCTGCCGTGCTGCTGTTGCAGCAGGTTTTCGCCTTCGAGCACGGTGCTGGGGGCGGCCAGTTGGCGGTTACCCAGCGGGTTGGCGGTGATGACCTGTGGTTCGAGTTCTACGGCCTGGCTGGGGGATGCAGCCAGCCAGAGTGCGACGGCAAGGGGGGAAAGGCGAAGCGGTGTGTACAGCATGGGGATGGGGCGTTCCTTGGCAGATGCTTTTTAGTGTTACAACATAACATAACTATTCCATCACAGAGGTTTTGCCTCTGACCAGCGATTTTTCTGTCGACTCGACGGATCCCGCCCACCACTACACTCGTGTAAGGTGCGCATCTTTCCTACGGAGCACAGCATGAGCACGGCCCAACACAACGCGCTGCACGGCAAGACCCTTGAACAGATCCTCACCGAGCTGGTGGCGCATTACCAATGGCATGGCCTGGCCGAGCGCATCGATGTGCGCTGCTTCAAGAGCAACCCGACCATCAAGTCGAGCCTGACGTTCCTGCGCAAAACACCGTGGGCGCGGGAAAAGGTCGAGCAGCTGTACGTGAAGCTGCAGCGTCAGGCCTGACATGTCGCGTCGCCCTTGGCTGACCGGCATGGCGGTGCTGGGCTGGTTCGGCCTGGTCGTGCAGGTGAACCTGGTGCTGCTGGCGCGTTGGCAGGAACAGGCCAGCCTGATTGGTGGCCTGATCAATGTGTTCGGCTACTTCACCGTGCTGACCAATACCCTGGTGGCGACGGTGCTCAGCTATGCCGCATTCGGCCGGGAAGGCCGTGGCAAACGCTTTTTCCTGTCGCCCTCGGTAAGCTCTGCAGTGGCCGCCAGTATCGTGCTGGTGGCGCTGGCCTACAGCGTGCTGCTGCGTCATTTGTGGCAACCACAGGGTTGGCAATGGCTGGCGGACGAGTTGCTGCACGACGTGATGCCGGTGCTGTATGCCTTGTACTGGTGGAGCGAGGTGCCCAAGGGCAGTTTGCGGCTATGGCATTTGCTGGTGTGGGCGGTGTACCCAGCGGTCTACTTTGGTTATGCGTTGTGGCGGGGGAGTGAGATCGGCGTCTATGCCTACCCGTTCATTGATGTGGCCAGCCTGGGGTATGGGCAGGTGATGCTCAACGCCCTTGGGGTGCTGGCGGGTTTCTGGGGGATAGGGCTGGTGTTGCTTGGGCTGGATCGGTGGCGGGGGCTGCACAGGCTGGCTTGACCTGTACCGGCCTCTTCGCAGGCAAGCCCGCCCCCCGCAGAGAAATCACAAGCCCAAGGGCTGTGGTATTCGCTGTGGAAGCGGGAGGCACGCGGCCCGGGTGTCAGCAGCAGGGCACAAGATTGCTGATATCCCCAAATGGCCAGGGCCGCGATGGAGCCTTAGTGCTTCTTCCCTTGCATGCTCGAAACCCATTGCTCGCTGCGACTATGCCCACTGGTTCTCAACACGCCCAGGTCCAGCGCATTTTCCCCATCCGCCGCCATTTTGCTTTTGGCTATCTCGGCGATTGCCGTGCCCAGATCCACCGGTGAGTTGGACGCATCCAACGACAGGTCTCGGCGATAGTCATTGCCGCTTAGCGTTTCCTGGGTGACCGAGTTGGCGTCGAGCCTCACGTCGCCTTTGGCCGACTGCAAGCGTGCCCCCACCAGATGAGCGTTGCCACCGACCTGCAGGTCTATGCCGTCGCTGCTTTTAAGCGTGGTCTGACGCGCCACACTGTCACGCTGTGCATGCGACACGTCGAGGCTGACGGTCGGCGAGAACCCTGGGTCTGCCTTGCTCAGGGCCGAACCGGCCTTTTTCTCGACCTTGCCTCCCAGCGGGCCAGCCACCGATTTGGCCGCATTGACATAGCCCTGAGGGTTTTTCTCCTGGCTCAGCCTGACATCGCCTTTCACGCTCAGGGTGTTGACGTTGTCCTTGAGGCTGGCGATGCGCAGGTCACCGTCGATTGTGCCGCCAATATGCCCTGCATCCAGGGTGGCACTCTCGATGCGGGTATCGCCGCGGCTTTGCAGGTCGATGCGCTCGGCGCGCAGGTCACTGGTATTCCAGGTGAGGTTGTCGCGCTTGTCGAGCTCTACCTTGAGCCGGCCATGCAGGCCGCGGGTGTCCAAGGCGCCCTTGGCCATGTTGAAACCAGCGCCGGCCGAGATGTCAAGGTTGTCGCGTCGCTCCTGGCTGGAAGAGGCTTCAACCAGCATGCCGCCATTCGAGGCGTCTAGGGTGATCTGTTCGGCCGAGGCCTGCAGGCCTTGCAGGTGCAGGGCGATGTCCTCGCGGGCGCTGCTGGTCAGGGTCAGTGTGCCGTTGCTGGCAAACTGGGCATCGACCGCCTGACGTGCATGTTCGTCCTGCTTGCCGTGGCTGAAGTGGCCGCCTATGGCTCCCCCTTGGGTCTGGCCAACCTTGGCCGCCAGCTCCATGCCGCCACCCAGGTTGGCGCCTGTGGCCTGCTGGGTATCGCTGGCCGCCTTGACCTGCAACTGGCCGCCGCTTTGCACCCGTATGTCGCCGGCCTTGGCCTCGCGGTTGCCAATGCGGGTGCCTTCGAGCAACAGGTCGCCGGCGCTGGTCAGTTGAACTTCGCCCTTGGCGTCGATCTGTGCCACTTGTGCCTTGCTCTGCGTGCTCAGCTTCTGGTCCTGGTCCAGATAGCCCCGGCCATCGACGCCGGTGCTGCCCGGGCGGTTGCCGACTTTGGCCCAGGCATTGCCATCGAGCTGGCGTGACTGCTGTTCGGCCTTGTCGGTCGCCTGGGGTAGGGCGAGCGACCCTGCACTGTGCATGACCACGCTGCCTTCGCCGCCATCGATGCGGGCCCCTTCGTAGCGGCCATCGCTGCCCAGCTGTACCTGGATACCCTGTTGCCCGTAAAGGCTGCCGGGCACGGCGGTGCTGGCGATATCCTTTTTATCCAGCGACCCTCCTTTGCCGGCGGCGCGTACATTCAAGTCCTCGCCGGTGCTGGTGTCCAGGCGCGCGTCGCCACCATAGGCCAGGCGTTGAACGGTGGTTTCCTGGGTATTTTCGGCGGCGCTCACCTGATGCTGCTGCGCCTCGATTTTCAGCGAGCCGGCATTGGCCCGCCAGGCTGTGCCCTGGTCGGCCAGTGTGTCAGCCTTGACCTCGACCTTTGCTGCGGAAAACTCGCTGACCTGAGCAATTCCACGGCGCTGGTTTTCCAGGCGCTTGAGGTGTTCGACCGTCATGTCGGCCCCCACGCTGGGAGGCGCCATGGCGTCTTCGGGCGAAGCTTGCTGGAAGCGTGCGGCTTCCTCACCCAGCACCAGGCGTTCGATAGGGCGGGTCAGGTCGCGGTATTCGATACTGGCGCCCAGGCTACCCGACCAGTCGTCACGGCTTTGTTCATGTTCATGGGTATCCTGAGCTGCACGGTTGTCGATGCGTTTGGCGGTCACCTGCAGGGTGTTGCCGGCCTCGACGTGCGCGGCCTCGGTGAGCAGTGCATCACTGCGCAATTTCAGATCGCCGCTGGCCTGCAACTCGCTGCGCTGCACCTTGCTGTCGCGATCGGCTTGCACCTCGCGGTTGTGATGGCCTTCGAACAAGCTGCCCAGACGGTCGATGCCACCGGTTACTGTCAACCCGCCACCACTTTCGGTGGTGCTGGTGGCTACGTCACGGTCGTTGCGGGTCGCCCCCAGTGTCACTTCCCGCGCCTGCACATCGAGATCGCCGGCAGTGGCCTGGACCTTGCTGCCGTTGACCTGCAGGTGCGCGCTGCTGTTCATGCCCACCGAGGCGCCCTTGAGCTCACTGGCAACCTGGTTGGTCGTGCGCTGCTTGCTGGTGCTGGTCACGACCTCATACGCCACGCCAGCCGCGTACTGGCGAGACTCGGGCTTGCCATCCTCGGCTTCCTGGGTCTGTCTGGCGCTGGCCGTGAAACCCCGTTGTTGGTCGCGGGTTTCGCGTTCATCGACCGATTGCGAACTGCCAATCAACAGGTCGCCTTTGGCCTCGACTTGCAGATGCTTGCCAGCTTCGACCTTGGCGCCCTGGATGCGCATCTCTTCGGCGCTGGCCAGGCGCAGGTTGCTGGTCGAGCTGACGTCGCTGACCAGTACCTGCTGTTTGCGGTCCGTGCTTTCGTGCTTGCTGCCGATCAGGCCGAACAGTTTACTGTCGCTGGTGCGCTGGGTGGAGGTCGTGCTGCCATGGTCTGCCTCGATGGCCAGCGAACCGTTCTCGCTGTAGAGCACCGCGTCCTGTTTACCGAACACGGTGCTGCCTTTGATGGCGACCTGGTCGGCGCTCACAGTGAGCTTGCCATCGCTGGTTATCGTGCTGCCCGCGACGACCTGGCCCTCGGTGTCGTTACCTTTGCGGTCACCAAAGAATGTGCCGGACACCAGGTCGCCTCGGTAGTCGCGTTGGGTACCGTGTTCCTGCAAGGTGGTGGTGCCGATGTCGGCCTGTTTCGCCTGGATAGCCAGATCGCCGAGGCTGTGCAGGCTGCTGCCCTGTACGTTGAGGTTGTCGCTTGCCTTTATCGACATGTGCCCGGCGCTCAGGGTACTGCCCTTTGCGGTTTCCTTGAGCTGGTCGCTATCGCTGTCACCGCGCCATAAATCCTTGCGATGACGCACCTGCTGTTCGGTGCGTTTGCTGTCGATGCCGGCGAGGATGTCCAGGCCGGCACCGCTGTCGACCGTCAGCTCGTTACCGGCGTCCACCTTCGCGGCGGTCATGCGCATGTCGTCGCCGGACTGCAACAGCACGCTCTCAGTGCCCAGCAATTGACTGCCCTGTTGTTGCTTGTGGGTGGTGGTGGTCTTGCGGTTGTAGGTTTCACGGGTGACGAACCAGAATTTCTTGTTCCAGCTGTCACTGTCGTGCTTGATGTGCTCGATTGTCTTGGCGTCCAGGGTGAGCTTCTTGCCAGCCCTTGCTTCGATCCGCGGGGCCTGGCCGTCAACCGTTTCAAGCATCAGGTCATCGGCAGCGGTGAGTTTCAGTACGCCACGCTCGCTGCGCAGCTCGGTCGGGCGGTCGCCACTGCCGCTGACATGCAGGCCCCCGGCCGAGCTGATGTCGACCCCTTCGGTGCCCAGAATCTGCGAGGCCCCCACACGCACACCCGCGCCTTCGGCAGTACTTACCACACGGATACGCCCGGCGCGCATGGCGCCGAACAGGCTGGCATCAATGCTCGAAGAGGGGCTGGGCAGGTGTTCGACCACCTCGCCGTTGCGGCTGTCGATACGGTTGCGGCCGACAGTGATGTCGAGCGTTTCGCTGGCCATGAGCAAGCCTTTGCTGTCCACGCGCGGTGCGATCAGTTCGAGTGCGCCACCGGCATTGCCCTGGCCATGCTCCAGTACCTGCAGGGTGCCACTGGCCGTGAGCGTATCGAGGTACCTGAGCTGTTGCTCCTCGAATTGCGGGGTGCCCACCACGAAGCCTGCGCGGGTGGTGTTGATGAAACTGCCGCCATTGAGGGTGATGCCATTGGGGTTGGCCAGTATGTAGTCGGCCGGGCGCCCGAAGATTTCCTGCGGCCCCTCGATCAGCGAGGCGTTGCGGCTGATCACTTCGTTAAGAATGGTCGAGGCGGCCTGGCCCTGGAACTGCGGGTTGGCCGCCAGGGCGCCGGCCAGTTGCGACTGCCCGGCTGCGGTGGCGTTGTTCAGCACCAGGCCCGGGGTGGCAACGTTGTAGTCGATGAACTGGTTGTGTGACAGCCCCGTGGCGTTGGGCGGCACGATGTCGATGACCGGCACCCCGTGGCCGTTGTGGATGACCGGGGTTCCCCCGGGGCCGCTGGCTGCTTCCAGTCCTGTCTGAGCCACTGCGGCGCTGGGCCCGAGCACGGCGAGGAAGATTGCCCAGCGCAAGGTATCCGGGCGAACAGGCGGTAACTGCGAGAGTGTTTGCATTTTCTCGTTCTCTTTGTTGTGGGTGAATCAGATGCTCAGGGTCCAGTCCAGCACCCAGAAGCCGGGCTCCAGCCGCGGGCGGGGCAGGTCGCTGGTGTACAAGGCGCGTTGGTAGTCCAGGCGCAGGCGGCTGCCGGGCAGGCTCAGTTCCAACCCTGCGGCGGCCCCGGCCAGGCGCTGTGACGGTTCGCCTTCGGCGGTGCGAACCCAGCCCAGGTCCAGGCCGATGTAGGGGCGTATCTCGAAAGGTGGGGCCCAGGTCCGTGGCAGCGCCTGGCTGAACGTATTGCGCCAGACGGCGCTGCTGGCACCGGAGTAAGTGTGCAGACGAAAGCCGCGGACAGCCGAATCGTCGCTGACCAGCAGCTGTTCGACGGCAGGCAGCGGGTCACGGCTGTACTGCATGGCCAGCTCGCTCTGCCAGCGCCAAGGGCTGGGTGCCGGGCCTTGACGCAGGTGCAGCAGGTTGGCGCGGTACTTGCGAAAGTCCGGGCGCAGGCGTTGAGCACCCAGGGGCGAGCGGTCGGCACCCAATGCGTCAATGCCTTGGGCAACGCCGAAGTAACCGTTCCACAAGCCACTTTCGAGCCACAGCAGGTTGATGCCGGCCTCTACCGTGGCCAGCGTCGGGCTCTGCTGGACGATAACCGCGCCAGCGCTGCGGTTGATCAGCTGCTTGCGGTCCAGCCGGGCGCTGGCGCTGAGCATGCCTTGCTGGTTGCGCCACAATACCCGCTCGACACTCAGGCCCTGATAGCTGCTGCTGCCGTCGGCAGCCTTGTCGCTGTAGGGGAGGGGGGCTTGATAGCTTAGCTGGCTGGCGCTGAGGGCAAAGGTCCAGGCGCCGTAGGGGATGCTGTAGTACAACGATATCCCTTGGCTTTGGCCGGGCGTATCGAGCACCGTGCGGGTCAACGACAGGCGCAGCTCATCATTGAGGCCAAGCGGGCTGTCCAGGCCAATGCCGAGGTTGACGCGGTGGCGGCCGGTCAGCTCGCTGCCCCGGTTGTCGAAGCGGCTGTCCAGGTGCCAGCGTGAAGCAACCTTGCCCGGCTGCACGACCACGCGGGTGCCGCCCTGCAGTTCGCCGGGCAGCAAGGTGGCGCCCAGTTCATAGGCGCGAAGGCGGTTGAGCTGGTCCAGGCCTTGCTCAAGGTCGGGCAGGTACAGTGGCTGCCCAAGCAGGCCTGGGAAGGCACTGGAGAGAGACAGGGGCAGGTCGGGGCCAGCCAGTTCGATGGTTTCGACAAAACCTTCGACAATGACGATGTCCAACGGCATGCCCTCTGCTGGGGGCTGCCGCAGGTAGGGGCGGCTGGTTGGGTAGCCGGCTTGTACATAACGTTGGGTGATGGCTTTGAGCAGCCGGTTGATGTCGGCAATGCCCATGCAGGCAGGCGTGAGGGCACGGAGGGTGGGCGCCAGTGCCGAGTTCGAAAGCCGGTGCATGCCCGCCACGCGCACGCCATCGATTGCCCAGCAGCGATCATCGTGCGGGCGGTGGGAAGTGCTGTTGGTCGGTTCAGCCGGGACGGATATACGCTGCCAGCGTTCCAGCCGCTGCTGTTGCTCGAGTTGCCGCAGCCCATGCTGTTGATCGCGCAGCTGCTGGCTGGCAGGGTCGTCGGCCAGCACCTGGGGAACGGACAGCAAGCCAGAAAGGCAACCGGCCGACAGCCAATGGGCGATGCGGTGAATCAGGCACGGCATTGAAGCACCCCGCAAATGATGTACGGTTTTCGTACTCGTCTGCGTGGATGCTAGAAATTAAGCTACTCGTATGGATGCAGTACCCTGCCTAAGCACCTGTCAGGCAAGTTCGCGCTAAATGGTGAGAAGGTTCCTACAACTTTTGCCGGAAGGCTCTATATCAAGGGCGGATCTCGATCAGCGTTCCATCCCGAACCAGGTCCCACACTTCCTGCATGTCGCGGTTGCGCATGGCAATGCAACCATCCGTCCAGTCCAGGGTATGGAAGTACCATTCCGGGTATTCATCGTTGATCGGCGTGCCGTGAATCATGATCATGCTGCCGGCATTCACCCCTGCCCGGGTCGCGCGGGCGGCATCGCTGATGTTCGGGTAATTGATGTGCATGGCCAGGTTGAAGCGGTCGCTCTGCTTGCGCCAGTCCAGCCAGTACAAGCCCTCGGGGGTTTTCTTGTCGCCTTCGCGTTCCTTGGCGCCCTTGGGCTGCTTGCCCAGCGAAATGCGGTAGGTTTTCAGCGGCTCGCCGCGGCTGATCAACTGCAGGCGGCGCTCCGACTTGATCACCAGCACCTTGTCGATCAACGGTTGCATGGCTTGCTGCGAAGGCGAGGGAGTTTGCGCTGCCGGCGCGGGCTTGCGGATGATGGTTTCGGTGAAGGCCGCCTGGGACACCGAGGTAACGCAAAGGCAGAAAAGGGCAAGCAACCAGCGCATGTAACAGTATCCCTGAAGGCGTTTAGGTGTGTGGCGAAACGTTCATCGGCGGCAGGTATTCATGGCCTATGGGGTAGTGCTGGCCGATGCGGTCGCGATAGTAGCATTCTAGTGTGCGAGTGACGGTGCGGAAAGCCAGCTCGTCCCACGGTATCTCATGTTCTTCGAACAGCCGCACCTCCAGGCTTTCGACACCGACGGCAAAGTCCAGGTCCGCCAACTCGGCGCGGAAGAACACATGCACCTGGCTGATGTGCGGCAGATCGAACAGCTGGTACAGGGACGTCGGCCCGACCCGGGCGCAGGCTTCCTCGACGGTTTCGCGACGCGCGGCCTGGTCGAGGGTTTCGCCGTTTTCCATGAAACCGGCGGGCAGGGTCCAGAAACCCCGGCGCGGCTCAATGGCGCGGCGACACAGCAACACCTGGCTGCCCCAGGTCGGCAACACGCCGGCCACAATGTTGGGGTTCTGGTAGTGGATGGTCTGGCAAGAGCCGCAGACGTACCGCAGGCGGCTGTCGCCCTCGGGGATCCGCTGAGTGACCGGTTGGCCGCATGCGCTGCAGAATTTCATGTGTGGTTCCTTATGCTCAAGGCTATCTTGGCGCGGCCACCGTGCCGCCGCAAGCGCTGGGGCTTGGGTGCTTCGCGGCTTTGGTGCATCATGCAACACAGGACCTGGATACGAGCGTGCGCAATGCTGGACGAGCTACTTCGCCGAATGAGCAACCACCAACCCGCGTCATTGGAAACCGACAGGCGGTTCCCCGAAGCGGCGGTCCTCTTGCCCATTACCCGCAGCGAAGCGCCCGAACTGGTCTTGACCCTGCGCGCCAAGGGCCTGTCTACCCACGGTGGTGAAGTAGCCTTTCCCGGTGGCCGCCGCGACCCGGAAGACCCGGACCTGGTCTTTACTGCCCTGCGCGAGGCTGAAGAAGAAATCGGCCTGCCCCCTGGCCTGGTGGAGGTGATTGGTCCGCTCAGCCCGCTGATTTCGCTACATGGCCTGAAAGTGACGCCATTCGTCGGGCTTATCCCCGACTTCGTCGAATATCGCGCCAATGATGCCGAGATCGCGGCAGTATTCACCGTGCCGCTGGAATTCTTCCGGCAGGACCCGCGCGACCATACCCACCGTATCGATTACCAGGGGCGTAGCTGGTATGTGCCCAGTTACCGCTATGGTGAATACAAGATCTGGGGGTTGTCGGCGATCATGATCGTCGAGCTGGTCAACCTGCTGTTCGATGCCGGTATCAGCCTGCATCAGCCCCCGGAGCGTTACATCGAAAATTGAGCGGGGCCTACCCCGCCATCTGCGTCGCAGCCTGAGGAACAAGCATGAAATATCGCCTGGGCGACCTGCGGGTCGAGAGCCACCCCACCAGTTGGGCCGCCCCCAACGCCACGCTCATTGGCAGCGTGCGCCTGCAAGCCCATGCCAGTGTGTGGTTTGGCGCGGTGTTGCGCGGTGATAACGAGCTGATCGACATCGGCGAAGGCAGCAACGTGCAGGATGGCACGGTGATGCACACCGACATGGGCTCGCCACTGACGTTGGGCAAGGGCGTGACCGTTGGCCACAATGCCATGTTGCATGGCTGCACGGTGGGCGACTTCAGCCTGGTCGGTATCAACGCAGTGATCCTCAATGGCGCGCGCATTGGCAAGCACTGCATCATCGGCGCCAATGCACTGATCGCCGAGGGCAAGGAAATTCCGGACGGTTCGCTGGTGATGGGCTCGCCGGGCAAGGTGGTACGCGAACTGACCGAGCAGCAGAAGCGCATGCTTGAAGCGAGTGCCGCACATTACGTGCACAATGCCCAGCGCTATGCGCGGGATCTGGTGGTTGATGATGAGTGAAGTGGTCGAGCGGCCGGTGGCTTCGCCGTGCGTGAGCATTTGCGCGCTGGACGAGCAGGATATCTGCACAGGCTGCCAGCGTACCGTGGCCGAGATTGGTCGCTGGGGGCGGATGGACAACGACGAGCGTCGGGCGGTGCTCAAGCGTTGCCATGAACGGGCAGTAGAAGCCGGCCTCATCATGCAGGCCTGACGCGAACCCTGTAGGAGCGGGTTTACCCGCGAACACCGGCGAAGCCGGTGCCATGCACCGCAGTGGCAGCTTCGCGGGCACGCCCGCTCCCACAGGTACAGCGACAGCCTTGAGGGCTGCACATCTGTGGGGGCGGGTTTACCCGCGAACGGCCCAGCGGTAATCTGTGCGGCTTGCCCACAGACAGCCCGCCATGTTCTATCTGATTGCCTACATCAGCAGCGTAGTGCTGATCAACTACGCCTTCTCCAGTGCCCCGCATCTGGACATCATCTGGTCCGCCTGGGGCGGCCTGGTGTTCATCCTGCGCGATATGGTGCAGACCCGTTTTGGTCATGGCGCCCTGTTCGCCATGCTGGTGGCACTGGTGCTGTCCTATGTCACCTCGGAACCGGCCATCGCCCTGGCCAGCGCCACTGCGTTCTTCATCTCCGAGCTGATCGACTGGCTGGTGTTCAGCATCACCCGTCGGCCGCTGCGCGACCGCCTGTGGCTCAGTTCGGCGCTGAGCATCCCGGTGGATACCTTCATTTTCTTCGGCATGATCGGCGCGCTGACCCCGGCAGTGATCGGCACCGCGATGGCCTCGAAATTCGCGGGTGTAACGGCGGTGTGGCTGGCCATGGCATTTCGCGCCCGGCGGGCCGCCGTGGCCGGTTGATGGTGTAGAATAGCGGTCCTTTTTCAGCGGGTGGCGCCTAGCCTGGCGCGGCCCCGGATGCCTTCGAGGACCTGAAATGACCCGTATCGGAACCCCATTGTCGCCCACCGCGACCCGTGTACTGCTCTGCGGCTGTGGCGAGCTGGGCAAGGAAGTGGTAATCGAGCTGCAGCGCCTGGGCGTCGAAGTAATCGCCGTCGACCGCTACGCCAATGCTCCGGCAATGCAGGTGGCGCACCGCAGCCATGTGGTCAACATGCTCGATGGCGTTGCCCTGCGCGCGGTGATCGAAGCCGAGAAGCCGCACTACATCGTGCCGGAAATCGAAGCCATCGCCACCGCCACCCTGGTCGAGCTGGAAAACGAAGGCTTCACCGTGGTGCCCACCGCCCGCGCCACCCAGTTGACCATGAACCGCGAAGGCATCCGCCGCCTGGCGGCCGAAGAGCTGGACCTGCCAACCTCGCCGTACCACTTCGCCGACACCTATGAAGACTACGCCAAGGCTGTAGCCGACCTGGGTTACCCGTGCGTGGTCAAGCCGGTGATGAGCTCGTCGGGCAAGGGCCAGAGCCTGCTGCGCAGCGATGCTGACCTGCAGAAGTCGTGGGACTATGCCCAGGAGGGCGGCCGCGCTGGCAAGGGCCGGGTGATCGTCGAAGGTTTCATTGACTTCGAATATGAGATCACCCTGCTGACCGTGCGCCACGTGGGCGGTACCACCTTCCTTGAACCCGTTGGCCACCGTCAGGAGAAGGGCGATTACCAGGAGTCCTGGCAGCCACAGGCCATGAGCCCGAAGGCGCTGGCTGAATCGCAGCGCGTGGCCAAGGCGGTCACCGATGCCCTCGGCGGTCGTGGCCTGTTTGGTGTGGAGCTGTTCGTGAAGGGCGACCAGGTGTGGTTCAGCGAAGTGTCGCCGCGCCCGCATGACACCGGTCTGGTCACCCTGATTTCCCAGGACCTGTCGCAATTCGCCCTGCATGCCCGCGCCATTCTCGGCCTGCCGATTCCGGTGGTGCGTCAGTTCGGCCCGTCGGCTTCGGCAGTGATCTTGCCCGAAGGCCAGTCCCAACAGACCAGCTTCGCCAACCTGGGCGCAGCGCTGAGCGAGCCGGATACTGCCATTCGCCTGTTCGGCAAGCCGGAAATCAATGGCACCCGCCGCATGGGTGTGTGCCTGGCGCGTGACGAATCGGTCGAACTGGCGCGGGCCAAGGCAACCCGTGCTTCGCAGGCGGTCAAGGTCGAGTTCTGATCCGAGAGTGTTGGGGCTGCTTCGCAGCCCTATCGCGACACAAGGCCGCTCCCACAGGGATAGTGCAGCTTCCAGGCTTACGCGATCGCTGTGGGAGCAACTGTCTTGCTCAATTTCTAAAAGCTGGCGCCTTCCCTGTGGGAGCGGGCTTGCCCGCGAACACGGGCGAAGCCCGTGCCATCCACCACGGTGTTGGCTTCGCGGGCAAGCCCGCTTGTGTCGCGATAGGGCCGCAAAGCGGCCCCAGTGGCTTACAGCGTGGTATTGCGCGTCTCTTTCAGGCACAGCACGGCAATCAGGCTGATCACCGCCGCCACCGACACATAACCCCCCACCCAGCTCAACCCCCCCATGCTCACCAGTTTCTGGGCAAAGAACGGTGCCGCCGAGGCGCCGACGATACCGCCCAGGTTATACGCCGCCGAGGCACCGGTATAGCGCACGTGGGTCGGGAACAGCTCTGGCAGCAATGCACCCATCGGCGCGAAGGTCACGCCCATCAGGAACAGCTCGATGGCCAGGAACAGCGCCACGCCCGCAGTCGATCCCGAGGTCAGCAGTGGCTCCATGGTAAAGCCCGAAGCTATCGCCAGCAGACCGCCGACGATCAGTACCGGCTTGCGCCCGTAACGGTCACTGAGCCAGGCCGACAACGGTGTGGCCAGTGCCATGAACACCACCGCGAAACACAGCAGGCCAAGGAACGTTTCGCGGCTGTAGCCCAGTGTGGTCACGCCGTAGCTCAGCGAGAACACCGTGGAAATGTAGAACAGCGCATAGCACACCACCATGGCCGCAGCGCCCAGCAGGGTTGGCAGCCAGTATTTGGAGAACAGGTCGACCACCGGCATTTTCACCCGCTCGTGGCGGGCAACGGCCTTGGCGAACACCGGGCTCTCTTCGAGCTTCAGGCGCACGTACAGGCCTACCAGTACCAGTGCGGCGCTGAGCAGGAACGGAATGCGCCAGCCCCACTCGCGGAACTGCTCGTCGCTGAGCACCAGGGCCAGGGTCAGGAACAGGCCGTTGGCCGCCAGGAAGCCGATTGACGGGCCCAACTGCGGGAACATGCCGAACCAGGCCCGCTTGCCTTCCGGGGCGTTTTCGGTAGCCAGCAGGGCCGCGCCACCCCATTCGCCGCCCAGGCCCAGGCCTTGGCCAAAACGCAGCAGGCAGAGAATGATCGGCGCCCACACGCCAATGCTGTCATAGCCCGGCAGCACGCCAATGGCGGTGGTGGATACGCCCATCAGCAGCAGCGAAGCGACCAGCGTCGACTTGCGGCCGATGCGGTCGCCAAAATGGCCGAACAACGCCGAGCCCAGCGGGCGGGCGAGGAAGGCGATACCGAAGGTGAGGAAGGCGGCCAGCATTTGCGCGGTGCCCGACCCGGAAGGGAAGAACACCGGGCCGATTACCAAGGCGGCGGCGGTGGCGTAGACGTAGAAATCGTAGAACTCGATGGCGGTGCCGATGAAGCTGGCAGTGGCTACCCGCGCAGGCGAGTTGACTGGCGCGGCAGGCGCTTGGGCATAAGTGCTGCTTGTCATTGAGGAGGTCCCTGACAGTCTGGTCCGGCTCCATGGGCTTGGCCCGCGACGGCATGCCCTGCAAAAGGGCGGGTACGGTTAAGCGGGCGCCGGAGCGTTTTATTGTGTGCGCCCGACTGACGATAGCCCAAGGGGGTAGGGGCGGGGCGGGTACTGTTCGGGGTGTTGACGCAGGACCGCAGGGCGTATCAGTGGAGCGGACTGGCCGTGGAGCGCCGGGTGCGGGTAGCGGGCGTGACGGCGGGGCTGGGTAAGCGTGACCCGAGTATAGCTATCGGGTCACGGTCCACACCAGTACCTTGCTGGCGCAATTGTCCTCTGTTTCAAGGATTTCCAGGCGATAGCGGCCTATTTTCAGGCAAACAGCGCTTTCCGGGATGCTTTCCAGCGCCTCGGTGACCAGCCCGTTGAGGGTTTTCGGCCCGCCGTCGCAGGGCAGGTGCCAGCTCAGGGTGCGGTTGATTTCGCGTAACGAAGCGGTGCCATCGATGACGAAGGTACCATCGGGTTGCGGGTGCACATGCGGGTTTTCCAGGCTTTGCTCGTCCTCGAACTCGCCTACGATCTCTTCGAGAATGTCTTCCAGGGTGACGATACCCAGTACTTCGCCGTACTCGTCCACCACCACGCCCAAGCGGCGTTGCTGCTTGTGGAAGTTCAACAACTGCATTTGCAGGGGCGTGCTTTCCGGTACGAAATAAGGTTCGTAGCAGGCGCTGTGCAGCGCTTCCAGGGTCAGCTCGGCCTTGGGCAGCAGGTGGCTGATCAGCTTGGTGTTGAGGATCGCTTCGACCTGGTTGATGTCGTTGTGGTAGACCGGCAGGCGGGTGTGGCGGCTGACGATCAGCTGCTCGACGATGCGTTCGATCGGCTCGTCGAGGTTGATGCCATCCACTTCGTTGCGCGGCACCAGGATGTCGTTGACGGTGATCTTGTCCAGCGACTGCAGGCCGTCGAGCAGACCCTGGCGAGGTGCTTCGTGCTGTTCATCCTCATCGAAGTCGTCGGCCTCCTGCGTGTGCAGGGCCACCGCCGTGGGCTGTGCCCGGAACGGGCGCAGAATCAGCTTGGCGGCGCCGTCCAGCAGGCAGGCCAGTGGCTGCAGCAGTGCAAGAGGCACTTTCAGAAGGCTGGCACCAAGGCTCACGAACGCCTGCGGGTTACGCCGGGCCAGGCGCCGCGGCAGGTACTCGGCAAACACCAGCAAGGTGAGGGTCGCGGCCAGGCCTGCCAGCCAGAAGCCGTGCTCGCCACTCTGGCGCTGGCCCACCAGGCAGGCCAGCCCCAGCACCAGCAGCTTGCCCAGGCTGGCGCACAGCACCAAGGCCTGGGCTGGCAGCACGGGATGGCCGTCTTCGCCGGCGCGCAGTGTGCCATTGAGCTGCAGGCGGGCAGCCTCCACGGCAGTGAACAGTGCTGACCACAAAAGGGCCAGTGCCAGAGTGCCGAATAGCGGTGCGTACGGCAGGGTGTCCATGGGCGGCCGTCAGATATGCAAGATGAATTCGCGAACCAGCTTGCTGCCGAAATAGGCCAGCATCAGCAGGCAGAAACCGCTCAGCGTCCAGCGGATGGCCATGTGGCCCCGCCAACCCAGGCGGGTGCGGCCCCACAGCAGCACGCTGAACACCACCCAGGCGACACAGGCCAGCAAGGTCTTGTGCGCCAGGTGCTGGGCGAACAGGTTGTCGAGGAACAGCCAGCCGGAGATCAGCGACAGCGACAGCAGGCACCAGCCGGCCCAGAGGAAGCCGAACAGCAGGCTTTCCATGGTTTGCAGTGGCGGGAAGTTGCGGATCAGCCCGGACGGGTGCTTGTTCTTCAGCTGGCGGTCCTGCAGCAGCAACAGCAGCGACTGGAACACCGCGATGGTGAACAGCCCGTAGGCCAGGATCGACAACAGGATGTGCGCAAGGATGCCGGGTTCTTCGTTGATCAGCGGTACCGTGCCGGGGGGGGCGAACTGGGCCAGCAGCGCGGTCACCGCACCCAGCGGGAACAGCAGCACCAGCAGGTTTTCCACGGGTATGCGCAGGCAGGCCAGCAGGGTCAGGGAGATGACGGCCACGGCGATCAGGCTGGCGGCGCTGAAGAAGTCCAGGCTCAGGCCCAGCGGGGTGATCAGCTGGAAGAACAGTGCACCGGCCTGGGCCAGGACCGCGATGGCACCCAGCAGGCCAAGCAGGCGCTTTTCGGCTTTGCGGCCCTGGGACAGGTATGAGCCCTGGTAGATGGCCGCCGCTATATATAGGCCGGCTGCGATCAGGTTGGGGATGAGGCTGGGTGAGGAGACCATAAGTCCTGGTTGGCGAGCCTTTAAAGAGACGGAGTTTGGCATAGATTCCGCTGATCAAGGAAGACTGAAGGCTTGTGTCGGGGCATTCGCGGGCACGCCCGCTCCCACAGGTATGGCGCAGGCCTGCAAGCAGTGAGGATCCTGTGGGAACGGGCGCGCCCGCGAAGAGGCCAGCACAGCCACCGAATATCTACCAAGGTGTGCGTCGCCGCTGCACTTCGCTATAATCGCCGCCTTGCTGTGCCCGGCGGGTGTGTGTTTCCCCCCTGGCACCTGACAAACCTCGGCTTTACTGGGCCTGAAAGGATCACCATGTTCGAAAACCTGACCGACCGCCTGTCACAGACGCTGCGCCATGTCACCGGCAAGGCCAAGCTGACCGAAGACAACATCAAGGACACGCTGCGCGAAGTGCGCATGGCGCTGCTCGAGGCCGACGTTGCCCTGCCGGTAGTCAAGGATTTCGTCAACAGCGTCAAGGATCGTGCGGTCGGGACCGAGGTGTCGCGCAGCCTGACTCCGGGCCAGGCCTTCGTGAAGATCGTCCAGGCCGAGCTGGAAAGCCTGATGGGCGCGGCCAACGAAGACCTCGCACTGAACGCCGCCCCGCCTGCCGTCGTGCTGATGGCGGGCCTGCAAGGCGCCGGTAAGACCACCACCGCCGGCAAGCTGGCGCGCTTTCTTAAAGAGCGCAAGAAAAAGAGCGTGATGGTGGTGTCTGCCGACGTCTATCGTCCGGCGGCGATCAAGCAGTTGGAAACACTGGCCAACGATATCGGCGTCACCTTCTTCCCGTCCGATATCAGCCAGAAGCCGGTGGCCATCGCCGAAGCCGCCATCCGTGAAGCCAAGCTGAAGTTCATCGACGTGGTCATCGTCGACACCGCCGGCCGTCTGCACATCGACGCCGACATGATGGACGAGATCAAGGCGCTGCACGCTGCCGTCAAACCGATCGAGACGCTGTTCGTGGTCGACGCCATGACCGGCCAGGACGCTGCCAACACCGCCAAAGCCTTTGGCGAGGCGCTGCCGCTGACCGGTGTGGTGCTGACCAAGGTTGACGGTGACGCCCGTGGCGGTGCTGCACTGTCGGTACGTGCAATCACCGGCAAACCGATCAAGTTCATCGGTATGGGTGAGAAGACCGAGGCCCTCGAGCCGTTCCACCCCGACCGCGTCGCTTCGCGCATCCTCGGCATGGGCGACGTGCTCAGCCTGATCGAGCAGGCTGAGCAGACCATCGACAAGGCCAAGGCCGACAAGCTGGCCAAGAAGCTGAAGAAGGGCAAGGGCTTCGACCTCGAAGACTTCCGTGACCAGCTGCAGCAAATGAAGAACATGGGCGGCCTCGGCGGCCTGATGGACAAGCTGCCAAGTATCGGCGGGGTCAACCTGTCGCAAATGGGCAACGCCCAGGGCGCGGCCGAAAAGCAGTTCAAGCAGATGGAAGCGATCATCAACTCCATGACCCCGGCCGAGCGTCGCGACCCTGACCTGATCAGCGGTTCGCGCAAGCGCCGTATTGCGTTGGGTTCCGGTACCCAGGTGCAGGACATCGGCCGGCTGATCAAGCAGCACAAGCAGATGCAGAAGATGATGAAGAAGTTTTCTGCCAAAGGCGGCATGGCCAAGATGATGCGCGGCCTCGGTGGGATGCTGCCAGGTGGCGGCATGCCAAAGCTGTAACCCCTGATCCGGGTGCCTGCCTTTTGTCGGGCAGGCGCCCAGAACCCCCGCTGTAGCGGGGCAACAGCCGCGAATTTCGCGGCGCAACCGGCAAATCTGGACGGCAGGGCGAGGCCTTGCCGAAAAAGTCATTTGCAAATGTCCGTGTATTCCCCGAGAATATGCGGCCTTTTGGGCACCCGTGTGCCTATTTGGCATTCAGATTTGCAGTACCAGCTGCTGTATCAACTGCAGCACCGACTATAGGAACGATGTTCACATGGTAACCATTCGTCTGGCCCGTGGCGGCTCGAAAAAGCGCCCATTCTACCACCTGACCGTGACCAACTCGCGTAACGCCCGTGACGGCCGTTTCGTTGAGCGCGTAGGTTTCTTCAACCCAATCGCTGCTGGCGCCGAAGTTAAGCTGTCGGTCAACCAAGAGCGCGTCACCTACTGGCTGAGCCAGGGTGCACAGCCGTCTGAGCGTGTTGCTCAGCTGCTGAAGGAAGCTGCCAAGGCCGCTGCCTGAATAGTATGAACGCGACGCCAGAAAAGGCTGACGACCTCATCGTCGTTGGCAAGGTTTTTTCGGTTCACGGCGTTCGCGGCGAGGTGAAGGTGTATTCCTTTACCGATCCGATTGAAAACCTGTTGGATTATCCACGCTGGACGCTTCGGCACGAAGGCAAGGTAAAGCAGGTCGAGCTGGTCAGCGGTCGTGGCTCCCAAAAGGGCCTGGTCGTGAAGCTGAAAGGTCTCGACGATCGCGATGAAGCCCGTCTTCTGAGCGGTTACGAAATCTGCATCCCGCGGAGCCTTTTGCCCAACCTGGCTGCCGACGAGTACTACTGGTACCAGTTGGTAGGTCTGAAGGTCATCAACCAGGACGAACAACTGTTCGGCAAGGTCGATCACCTGTTGGAGACCGGTGCGAACGATGTAATGGTGGTCAAGCCCTGCGCAGGCAGCCTGGATGATCGCGAGCGTCTGTTGCCCTATACGGAGCAATGTGTGCTGGCAATCGACCTCGAAGCAGGCGTGATGCGGGTCGAATGGGACGCGGACTTCTAAACGATGGGTAACCTTCGCGTAGACGTCATCACGTTGTTCCCCGAGATGTTCTCGGCCATCACGGAGTACGGCATTACCAGCCGCGCGGTGAAACAAGGGTTGCTTCAGGTGACTTGCTGGAACCCGCGGGACTACACCACAGATCGTCACCATACGGTAGATGATCGGCCGTTTGGCGGTGGTCCGGGCATGGTGATGAAAATCAAGCCTCTGGAAGACGCCCTGGTTAGCGCCAGGCAGGCGACCGGAGCAGCGGCGAAGGTGATCTACCTTTCGCCACAAGGCCGCAAGCTGACTCAGCAGGCGGTCAAAGGCCTGGCCGAACAGGAATCGTTGATCCTGATCGCCGGTCGTTATGAAGGCATCGACGAGCGCTTTATCGAGGCTCATGTCGATGAGGAGTGGTCGATTGGCGACTATGTGCTTTCCGGTGGCGAGCTGCCGGCCATGGTACTGATCGATGCGGTTACGCGACTGCTGCCCGGAGCTTTAGGGCATGTGGACTCGGCGGAAGAAGATTCCTTCACCGACGGTCTGCTCGATTGCCCGCACTACACCCGGCCTGAGGTGTATGCGGATCAGCGTGTTCCCGACGTGTTGCTAAGTGGCAACCATGCACATATCCGGCGTTGGAGGATGAAGCAGTCCCTTGGTAGGACCTTCGAACGACGCGCCGATCTTCTGGAAAGTCGCTCGCTTTCTGGAGAAGAGAAGAAGCTGCTCGAGGAATATCTCCGCGAGCGGGACGATAGTTAAACGTATCGATGGTGGATCGCGTATCCATCTTAGGAGCACAGCATGACCAACAAGATCATCCAGCAGCTCGAAGCCGAGCAGATGAGCAAGGAAATCCCAACCTTCGCACCAGGCGACACCGTTGTCGTTCAGGTTAAAGTGAAGGAAGGTGAGCGTTCCCGTCTGCAGGCGTTCGAAGGCGTCGTTATCGCCAAGCGTAACCGCGGTCTGAACAGCGCCTTCACCGTGCGCAAGATCTCCAGCGGCGTTGGCGTAGAGCGTACCTTCCAGACCTACAGCCCGCAAATCGACAGCCTGGCCGTGAAACGTCGTGGTGACGTGCGTAAAGCCAAGCTGTACTACCTGCGCGACCTGTCCGGCAAAGCCGCTCGCATCAAGGAAAAACTGTCCTGAGTGCAGTTTGCCCGGTGGCCGAGGCCGCCTAGCGAGAAAAAAGCAGCCTTCGGGCTGCTTTTTTGCGTTTTGAAACCCCGAAAATGTGATTGCCATGACGACCCGAGACCAGGAAATCCAGCGCCGCACCGAACTGTCGGTGACCCGCGTGACCAAGGCGGTGTTCCCCAATACCACCAACCACCACAACACCCTGTTCGGCGGCACCGCCCTGGCCTGGATGGACGAAGTGTCGTTCATCGCTGCCACGCGTTTCTGCCGCCTGCCGTTGGTGACCGTGTCTACCGACCGCATCGATTTCAAGCACCCGATTCCGGCGGGCTCGATCGTCGAGCTGGTGGGGACGGTGATCAAGGTCGGCAACACCAGCTTGCAGGTGCAGGTGGATGTGTTTGTCGAGAACATGTACCTGGATGGCCGTGACCGGGCGATCCATGGGGTGTTCAGCTTCGTCGCCATCGACGAGGACAAGCGCCCGGTGCCCGTGCTGCCAGGCGCCTGAGTATCACGGCTCTGGTGCAGGCTCGATCAATGCCACCAGGGTCCAGCCCGGCTGCGGCTGCAACGGGTTATCAGGGCTGGCTACATGGACCCAGCCCTGGCCATCGCGGGCGAACAGCAAGTGTGCCCGCTCGCCATGCAGCGCCTGGTAGGCATCCCAGCCAAAGCCTTCGGTCAGGTTGGTGCTATACAGCTCGGCGCCCTGATGCATGCGGTTGGCCAGCTGCAGATAGGTCATCGGCTTGGCCCCCAATAGATGCCCGCGGTGCTCTTCGGCCGCTCGGTGCTTGTCGCTACGTTGTTTCTCCAGACCACTGGCTAGCACGAACAGCCGGCTGTGGCCGAAATCATGACGGAACCTGGCGCAGGCCAGGGCATTGATTTCGCCGGCGGGAGAGAGGCCCAGCAAGTGCCCGAGGCCGACCAGGTCAAGATGGGCGTCGGCATGCTGCGAGGCCGGGTTGCCAAAGTAGGTCGTGAGCCCGTCCATGCGTGCGGCGCGGATGTTTTCCCAGCTGGAGTCCGTCAGCAAGACCCGGCAGCCCAGGTGTTGAAGGGCTTTGGCAATGGCCCGGGCCGGTTCGTTGGCACCGACGATGAGAAACCCGCTGGGTGCCGGTTCGGCGACCTTGAGCAAGCGTGCCAGCGGCCTGGCCGTGGCGCTTTGCAGTACCACCGTGCCGATGATGACCGCGAAGGTCAGCGGTACCAGCAGCAAGGCATCCTGGTGGCCGGCCTGGTGCAGGCGGATGGCAAAAATGGCTGAAACGGCCGCCGCGACGATGCCGCGTGGCGCAATCCAGGCCAGCAGCGCGCGCTCCCGCCAGTTGAGTGTCGAGCCCAGTGTGGCCAGCCAGACGTTGAGCGGGCGTGCCAGCAGCTGGATCACCAGCAACAATGCCAGCACAGCAGGGCCAAGGCCTAGCAGGGCATGCAGGTCAAGGCGTGCAGCCAGCAGAATGAACAGGCCGGAAATCAGCAGCACACTGAGGTTTTCCTTGAAGTGCAGGATCTGCCGCACATCAACCCCGCGCATGTTGGCCAGCCACATGCCCATCACGGTCACGGCAAGCAGCCCGGACTCGTGCATGATCTGGTTGGCGGCGATGAATATCCCCAGTACCGCCGCCAGTGACGCGAGGTTGTGCAGATACTCTGGTAGCCACTGTTCGCGCATGATTTGCCCCAGCAGCCAGCCCCCCGCCGCGCCCAGGGTGGTGCCGCAGAAGAGCACACCGGCGAAGGTGATGAGGCTCTGGCTCAGGCCGTTACCCTCGGCGCTGGCGATGATGAAGCTGTAGACCACCACGGCGAGCAGCGCGCCGATCGGGTCGATCATGATCCCTTCCCAACGCAGGATGTTCGCGATCGCTGCCTTTGGCCGCACCACGCGCAGCATGGGCACGATCACCGTGGGGCCGGTCACCAGGGTCAAGGTGCCGAAAAGAATCGCCAGCGGCCAGTCGAACCCGAGCAGCCAGTGGGTTGCCAGTGCAATCACCAGCCAGGTGACCAGTGCACCCACCGTGACCAGGCGATGCACCACGCTGCCAATCTCGCGCCACTGCGACAGGTGCAGGGTCAGGCTGCCTTCGAACAGAATCAGCGCCACCGACAGCGACACCAGCGGCATCAGCAATGGGCCGAACAGCGCCTCGGGGTCGAGCCATCCCAGCGCTGGGCCGGCAAGGATCCCGGCCAACAACAGAAACAGAATCGCCGGCAACTTCAGGCGCCAGGCCAGCCACTGGCAGGCGAGCGCCGCTGCGCCGATGCCGCCCACACTCAGAAGGATCTGCTGTTCGCTCATGCGGGCTCCCTATGCCGGCGTTGTTATGAAAGACTAAGCGCCATTTCGTCGTTTGCCACCGAGATTTCATGCCCGCCCTCGACCACCCCCTGATCGACCAGTTCCTTGACGCCTTATGGCTGGAAAAAGGCCTGTCCGACAACACCCGCGTGTCCTACCGCAGCGACCTGGCCCTGTTCAATGGCTGGTTGCAGGAGCATTCGGTATCGCTGCCGGACGCCGGCCGCGACCTGATCCTCGATCACTTGGCCTGGCGCCTGGATCAGGGCTACAAGCCACGTTCCACGGCGCGTTTCCTCTCCGGCCTGCGCGGCTTCTTCCGTTACCTGCTGCGGGAAAAGCTGGTGGCCATCGACCCGACCCTGCAGGTCGACATGCCGCAATTGGGCAAGCCGCTACCCAAGTCACTGTCCGAAGCCGACGTCGAAGCCCTGTTGCAGGCTCCGGACCTGGGCGAAGCCATTGGCCAGCGCGACCGTGCCATGCTCGAAGTGCTCTACGCGTGCGGCCTTCGGGTTACCGAACTGGTCAGCCTGACCCTCGACCAGGTCAACCTGCGCCAGGGTGTGCTGCGGGTGATGGGCAAGGGCAGCAAGGAACGTCTGGTGCCCATGGGTGAAGAGGCGGTGGTGTGGTTGGAGCGCTACCAGCGCGATGGCCGCGCCGAACTGCTCAATGGCCGGCCCAGCGACGTGCTGTTCCCCAGTCAGCGCGGCGAGCAGATGACGCGCCAGACCTTCTGGCACCGTATCAAACACCACGCACGGGTTGCCGGCATCGACAAGCCGCTGTCGCCGCACACCCTGCGGCATGCCTTCGCCACCCACCTGCTCAACCACGGTGCCGACTTGCGGGTGGTGCAGATGCTGCTGGGCCACAGTGACCTGTCGACCACACAGATCTATACCCATGTCGCCAAGGCCCGCCTGCAGCAGTTGCACGCCCAGCACCACCCGCGTGGATGAATGTTTTTCATGTTCCGCCGACCGGTCCTTGCGACCCCCTTCACTTGCAGCGTGATGTGGTAGGCTTGGGCGGTTTGCACCAAGGGCCGCACGGTCACCGCGTATTTTCCGCAGGTGGCGCCCTCCGGCCCCTGTCCGCCTTCAGGAGTTCCCATGCGCGTGACCCAGTTTTTCGCCGCCGCCGCGTTGGCGCTAGCCAGTACCTTTGCCGTTGCCGCGGCAACCGATAGCAACGCCGGTGCCGAGCAGGCCATCCGTAAATCGTTGCAGAACCTCGAACTGGAAGTGCCTGTGGAAAGCGTGGCCAGCAGCCCGCTCAACGGCCTCTATGAAGTCAAGCTGCAGGGCGGCCGCGTGCTGTACGCCAGCGCTGACGGCCAGTTCGTGATGCAGGGCTATCTGTTCCAGATCCAGGACGGCAAGCCGGTCAACCTCACCGAAAAAACCGAACGCCAAGGTATCGCCAAGCTCATCAACGGCATTCCAGCCGGCGAGATGGTGGTTTATCCTGCCAAAGGCGAGACCAAGTCGCACATCACCGTATTCACCGACACTACCTGCCCGTACTGCCACAAGCTGCACGCCGAAGTGCCCGAGTTGAACCGTCGCGGTATCGAAGTGCGCTATGTCGCCTTCCCGCGCCAGGGCCTCGGTTCGTCGGGTGACCAGCAGTTGCAGGCGGTGTGGTGCTCCAGCGACCGCCGTGGGGCGATGGACAAAATGGTCGAAGGTGAAGAAATCAAGGCCGCCAAGTGCAGCAACCCGGTCAGCAAGCAGTTCCAGCTGGGTCAGTCGATCGGGGTCAACGGCACGCCGGCCATTGTTCTTGAAAGCGGCCAGGTCATTCCGGGCTACCAGCCGGCACCGCAGGTCGCCAAGCTGGCACTTGCCAAGTAATCCAGTTCAGTACGCCGTCGTCATGGGGTGACGGCAAGTTTCACGGTCGGCAAACGTGTCGGCCGTTCAATGGGGAGTTCACAGTGAAACCGGTCAAAGTAGGCATCTGTGGGTTGGGGACCGTCGGTGGCGGAACCTTCAATGTACTTCAGCGCAACGCCGAGGAGATTGCCCGCCGTGCCGGGCGCGGTATTGAAGTGGCACAGATCGCCATGCGCTCGCAGAACCCGAACTGCCAGATTACCGGTACCCCCATTACCGCTGACGTGTTCGAAGTTGCAAGCAACCCGGAGATCGACATTGTCATCGAGCTGATCGGTGGCTATACCATCGCCCGCGACCTGGTGCTGAAGGCCATCGAAAACGGCAAGCACGTGGTCACCGCCAACAAGGCGCTGATTGCCGTGCACGGCAACGAAATCTTCGCCAAAGCCCGCGAGAAGGGCGTGATTGTCGCGTTCGAGGCGGCCGTAGCCGGTGGCATCCCGGTGATCAAGGCCATCCGCGAAGGCCTGTCGGCCAACCGCATCAACTGGCTGGCCGGCATCATCAACGGCACCGGCAACTTCATCCTCACCGAAATGCGTGAGAAGGGCCGTGCCTTCCCGGACGTGCTGGCTGAAGCCCAGGCGCTGGGCTACGCCGAAGCCGACCCGACCTTCGACGTAGAAGGCATCGACGCTGCGCACAAGCTGACGATTCTGGCGTCCATCGCGTTCGGTATCCCGCTGCAGTTCGACAAGGCCTACACCGAAGGTATCACCCAGCTGACAACGGCAGACGTGAACTACGCCGAGGCCTTGGGCTACCGCATCAAGCACTTGGGTGTGGCGCGTCGCACCGCCGAAGGTATCGAGCTGCGCGTGCACCCGACGCTGATCCCGGCCGACCGTCTGATCGCCAACGTCAACGGTGTGATGAACGCTGTCATGGTCAACGGTGATGCTGCTGGCTCCACCCTGTACTACGGTGCCGGCGCGGGTATGGAGCCTACCGCTTCGTCAGTGGTCGGCGACCTGGTCGACGTGGTCCGTGCCATGACCTCCGACCCGGAAAACCGTGTGCCGCACCTGGCCTTCCAGCCAGACTCGCTGTCGGCCCACCCGATCCTGCCGATCGAAGCCTGCGAAAGCGCCTACTACCTGCGCATCCAGGCCAAGGATCACCCGGGCGTACTGGCCCAGGTCGCCAGCATCCTCTCGGAGCGCGGTATCAACATCGAGTCGATCATGCAGAAGGAAGCCGAGGAACAGGACGGCCTGGTGCCAATGATCCTGGTGACCCATGGCGTGGTCGAGCACCGTATCAATGACGCCATCGTCGCCCTGGAAGCCCTGCAGGACGTGGTCGGCAAGGTTGTGCGCATTCGCGTCGAGCAGCTCAACTAACAAATATTGCCGACGGGCCGCCCGCGCGGCCCCGGCCCCAGCATCGAAGGTTTGCACCCATGCGCTATATCAGTACCCGCGGCCAGGCACCGGCCCTGAATTTCGAAGACGTGCTGCTGGCTGGCCTGGCCAGCGACGGCGGCCTCTACGTGCCGGAAAACCTGCCACGCTTCACCCAGGAAGAAATCGCCTCGTGGGCCGGCTTGCCCTACCACGAGCTGGCCTTCCGTGTGATGCGTCCGTTCGTCGAAGGCAGCATCGCCGACGCCGACTTCAAGAAGATCCTCGAAGAAACCTACGGCGAGTTCGCCCACGCTGCGGTCGCCCCGTTGCGTCAGCTGAACAGCAACGAGTGGGTGCTGGAGCTGTTCCACGGCCCGACCCTGGCGTTCAAGGACTTTGCCCTGCAGTTGCTCGGTCGCCTGCTTGACCATGTGCTGGCCAAGCGCAACGAGCGCGTGGTCATCATCGGTGCCACCAGCGGTGATACCGGTTCTGCCGCGATCGAAGGCTGCCGCCGTTGCGACAACGTCGACATCTTCATCCTGCACCCGCACCAGCGTGTGTCGGAAGTGCAGCGCCGCCAGATGACTACCATCTTTGGCGACAACATCCACAACATCGCCATCGAAGGCAACTTCGACGACTGCCAGGAAATGGTCAAGGCCAGTTTCGCCGACCAGTCGTTCCTCAAGGGCACCCGCCTGGTCGCCGTCAACTCGATCAACTGGGCGCGGATCATGGCCCAGATCGTCTACTACTTCCATGCAGCCCTGCAGCTGGGTGGCCCGGCGCGCTCGGTGGCGTTCTCGGTACCGACCGGCAACTTCGGCGACATTTTCGCCGGCTACCTGGCGCGCAACATGGGCCTGCCGGTCAGCCAATTGATCGTCGCCACCAACCGCAACGACATCCTGCACCGCTTCATGAGCGGCAACCAGTACGTCAAGGAAACCCTGCACGCGACCCTGTCGCCGTCGATGGACATCATGGTCTCGTCCAACTTCGAGCGCCTGCTGTTCGACCTGCATGGCCGCAACGGTGGTGCGATTGCCGAGCTGATGGCCAACTTCAAGCAAGGTGGCGGCTTCAGCGTCGAGCAAGACCGCTGGACCGAAGCCCGCAAACTGTTCGACTCGCTGGCTGTCAGTGACGAGCAAACCTGCGAGACCATCGCAGAAGTGTTCGCCGCCACCGGTGAAGTGCTCGACCCGCATACCGCAATCGGCGTCAAGGCTGCCCGCGAGTGCCGCCGCAGCCTGGAAACGCCAATGGTGGTGCTGGGTACCGCGCACCCGGTCAAGTTCCCGGAAGCGGTGGAGAAGGCCGGTGTGGGCAAGGCGCTGGAGCTACCCGCGCACCTCAGCGACCTGTTCAGCCGTGAAGAGCGTTGCACGGTACTGGCCAACGACCTGAAGGCTGTACAGGGCTTTGTCAGCCAGCACGGCAACCGCGGCAAGCCGCTGTAACTGCATGGCGTTTGGGGCTGCAGAGCAGCCCCAACGTCTCAGCCTTTTCCCTCAGGTCTATCAGAAACATCCTATTCGGCCTGCCGAGCACCCCGCATAAATTAGCCGGTCCTCCCAACAGGAGCGGCTCATGCACCAGCCCTATGTGTTGATCCACCAGGCTCGCCCATCCCACCAGATCCTCTTGCACCAGGCCCTTAACGGCCAAGGCGTCTTCAACGTGCGCATCAGCGAGAGCATCGCTGACCTCGACGCCTGCCTCTGCGCTGAGCGTCGCCCCGACCTGCTGATCCTCGACCACGCCATGCCAGCCCGGGCCGGCCTTGCCCTGTTCGCCCAGCCGCAGCGAGCGCGCGCATTGCTGTTCGTCGGCCATCCTGCCCCAACGCGTCAAAACCTTGCCCAAGAGGCCAGGAAGCGCGGCATGTGGGTGCTCGACGAGTTGCCCTGGCCGCTGTCGATGCCACGCCTGCAGCATGCCTTGCAAACACTGCAGGTGCGCCCAGGGAGGCGTATTCAAACTGTCATGCCAGCCCCGCATGCTCACTGAAGCGGGCGCGGTTTGACGAACTTTCTGCGGCGCCTGCTGGTCAGTTACTTTAGGTCCCACCACGCAGCGAGTGATCCGGATGGAAAGAATCTGCAGCCTGCTCAACGAAGCCCTGACGCCCTATCAGACCCACCTCGGCACCGCCGATCCCAGTGGTAATCGCCAACTGACCGTTCACGACCCTCTCTCGGGTATTACCTTGCGGCGCACGGTCAGCGAGCGCCAATTGCAGGAGCAACGCCTGCTGATCGACCTCGTGGACGGCCTGCACCGAGACCTGCAGATAGCTGAGGGGCGGTTGCAGCCATGTGTAATCGCAGCATTGCAGCATCGCCAGCAACCGCAGGGAACCTTTGCCTGAGTGGTTTATCAGACAGTGTAAGGGCAGCCAGCCAGTGCTTTGCTCCGGCGCTGGCAAGGCTGTCACGGGAAGTCCTCAAGGGCTTTCGCTTGGCCCCGGGCGTCTTCCCCAGCGTCCGGGGTTTCTTTTTCTCGGCAGGCACGTATCCCCCGTCTGCCTCTGCAACGACCGTGCATACGGGTTGGGCTTATTTGTCCTCAAAGAAACGCCGGCTTTCCTGTAGATAGTCTTCTCGCAATGCCAGGTCCAGCCAGCGGGCATACAACCCTGGCAACACATCCCGGCGCAGGGTAGGCAGCAACTGGTCGATGTGGGCAACTGCCGCACGCCCCAGTTCGCTGTTTGAACACCCCACATGCAGAAACTGGTAGCGATTCACGCCCTGCACAGTATGAAACTGGTAGTCAGCCAGTGACCCGCCTTGTTGTTGGATCAGGTAGCGCACTTCAGGCCAGTAGCCGAGCACCAGGCGCAGGCGCCCCAGTTGCTGCATCTGCAACAGGTTGGCGGTGGCCTCGTTGCCGTAGTGGCGGCTGAGCGCGCTGTCGGGCAACTGGCGCAGGATGCTGTCAATCTGCGTGCCGTAGCTGCGCTCGGCGACAATCCCCAGTTTCAGCGGGGCCTTGCTCAGCAGGCCATGCAGGTCCACCTGATGGCCGTCGAGGTAGGGTGCCACCAGCGCCTGGTTTTCCTTGCGCAACACCAGGCCGCCGCTAAGCACGCCCAGCGCTGGAACGGAAAAATGCACATATTTGGCCCGTTCAGGGGTCCACAGCAGGGTTGGGTCGCAGGTGAAGGTGTCACGGTCTTGCAGCATCTGGAGGCCGCGGGCGCGGTTGACCCGCACGATGCTGTGTTCGTACTCGGGCATCTGCCTGATCAGCAGTGGTAACAACTGGTCGATGACCCCCTGGCCTTCTTCCGTGCCTTCAAAAATGGTGAACGGTGGCAGGTCGCGCACCAGCCAGAAGAGGTGCTCCTTGGCGCTTGCTGGCTGCAACAGCAACGCAGGCAACAGCCCGCAAAGCAGGACCAGATGGCGTAGGCAACGCGGCGCGCACATGGAACCGGTCAGCGCCAGGATCAGACCGTGCCCGCTGCGCGCAGGCTGGCGATGGCCGCTGCGTCGTAGCCCAGGCTGCCGAGCAGCGCCTCGGTATGCTCGCCCAAGGCCGGGCCGACCCATTCGCTAGAGCCGGGAGTCTCCGACAGCTTGGGCACGATGCCGGGCATGTGGAATGGCTTGCCATCCGGCAGCTTGGCCTGCAGGAACATCTCGCGTGCCAGGTACTGGGGGTCGTTGAACATGTCTTCGGCCGAATAGATACGGCTGGCCGGCACTTCGGCAGTGGTCAGCACCTGCATCAGTTGCTCCAGTGGCAGGCTGTTGGCCCAGCGGTCGATTACCCCATACAGCTCGTCACGACGCAGGTCGCGGCCGTCGTTGCTGGCCAGGGTCGGGTCGTTGGCGAGGTCATCGCGACCGATGGCCTGCATGAAGCGCTTGAAGATCGCATCACCGTTGGCGCCGATCTGTACATGCTTGCCGTCGGCGCTTGTGTGGATGGAGGAGGGCGTGATGCCTGGCATGATGTTGCCGGTGCGTTCGCGGATGAAACCGAACACATCGAATTCCGGGACCATGCTCTCCATCATGGCAAAGATCGCCTCGTACAGGGCCACGTCCACCACCTGGCCCTGGCCGCCATTCACCTCCCGGTGGCGCAGCGCCATCAGCGCGCCGATCACCCCCCACAGGGCGGCAATCGAGTCACCGATGGAAATCCCCGTGCGCACTGGCGGGCGGTCATCGAAACCGGTGATATAGCGCAGGCCGCCCATCGACTCGCCTACGGCACCGAAGCCTGGCTGGTCTTTCATCGGCCCGGTCTGGCCAAAGCCCGACAGGCGCACCATCACCAGGCGCGGGTTCAGCGCATGCAGCACATCCCACCCCAAACCGAGTTTTTCCAGCACGCCCGGGCGAAAGTTTTCGATCAGGATGTCGGCCTCGGCCAGCAGGCGCTTGAGGATATCGCGGCCCTCGGGGTGCTTGAGGTTGAGGGTGAGTGACTGCTTGTTGCGGGCCTGCACGAACCACCACAGCGAGGTGCCCTCGTACAGCTTGCGCCACTTGCGCAGCGGGTCGCCGCCATCGGGCGATTCGACCTTGACCACTTCGGCGCCGAATTCGGCACAGATACGCGAGGCGAACGGCCCTGCGATCAGGGTACCGAGTTCGACAACTTTAAGGCCGGCGAGGGGTTTGCTGGGCGTCGACATGGGGTGTCCGTGGCAGTTGGGCAGAGCCGTGGTTTTATCACACGTCGGTTTCGCCGGGTACTGCTGCGGGGCATGGAAGGTGCGGATGGGTTAGACTGTGCCACTTTCTTTTGCACGAAGCCCGTCGACCATGGCCCAGCCGTCCACCACCTACAAGTTCGAATTGAATCTCACCGACCTTGATCGCAACGTCTACGAAAGCGTCAAACAGACTATCGCTCGGCACCCTTCGGAAACCGAAGAGCGCATGGCCGTTCGTTTGTTGGCGTACGCGCTCTGGTACAACGAGAACTTGTCGTTTGGCCGCGGCCTGTCGGATGTCGATGAGCCAGCGCTGTGGGAAAAGAGCCTGGACGATCGCGTGCTGCACTGGATTGAAGTTGGCCAGCCCGATGCCGATCGCCTGACCTGGTGCTCGCGCCGTACCGAACGCACCAGCTTGCTGGCGTACGGCAGCCTGCGAGTGTGGGAAGGCAAAGTGGTGAGCGCGGTCAAGAACCTGAAAAACCTGAGCATTGCCGCTGTGCCGCAAGAGGTGCTGGAAACCCTGGCGACCGACATGCCGCGTAGCATCAAGTGGGACGTGATGATCAGTGAAGGTACGGTATTCGTGACTGACGACCGTGGCCAGCATGAAGTGCAACTGCAGTGGCTGCTCGGTGAGCGTGGTTGAAGCAACCCATGCGTATCGAACCTCGCCCGCTGCCGCCGACCCTGCCATTTCTGGGTAACCTGCCACCCTTGCTGACCCGCCTTTACGCCGCGCGCGGCGTGCAGAGCGAGGCCGAGCTGGACAAAAGCCTGGCACGCCTGCTGCCGTACCAGCAGCTCAAGGGCATCGAGGCCGGTGTGGACCTGCTGGTCGAAGCCATCGACCAGCGCCAGCGCATCCTCATCGTCGGCGACTTCGATGCCGACGGTGCCACCGCCAGCACCGTCGGGGTGCTGGGCCTGCGCCTGCTGGGTGCGGCCCATGTCGATTACCTGGTACCCAACCGCTTCGAGTACGGCTACGGCCTGACCCCGGAAATCGTCGAGGTGGCGCTGCAGCGCCAGCCGCAGTTGCTGATTACCGTGGACAACGGCATTTCCAGTGTTGATGGGGTGGCAGCCGCCAAGGCCGCCGGGCTCAAGGTGCTGGTCACCGACCACCACCTGCCGGGCGAGCAGTTGCCCGATGCCGATGCCATCATCAACCCCAACCAGCCGGGCTGCAGCTTTCCGAGCAAGTCGCTGGCCGGGGTAGGGGTGATCTTCTATGTGTTGATGGCCCTGCGCGCTCGCTTGCGCAGCCTTGGGCGCTACGAGGCGCAGCCACAGCCGAACATTGGCGAGCTGCTCGATCTGGTGGCGCTGGGCAGTGTTGCTGACGTGGTGCCGCTGGATGCCAACAACCGCATCCTGGTGCACCAAGGCCTCGAGCGCATCCGCGCCGGTCGAGCCCGACCAGGGCTGAAGGCCATTCTCGAAGTGGCCCGCCGTGATCACCGGCGCATCACCTCGACCGACCTCGGTTTCATCCTCGGCCCGCGGTTGAACGCCGCAGGGCGGCTGGACGACATGAGCCTGGGTATAGAATGCCTGCTGTGCGAAGACGCGGCGCTGGCCCAGGACATGGCCCAGCAGCTGGACGACCTGAACCAGGACCGCAAGTCCATCGAGCAGGGCATGCAGCGCGAGGCCCTGGCCCAGCTCAAGGACCTGCCGGTCGAGTCCATGCCCTACGGCTTGTGCCTGTTCGATGCCGATTGGCACCAAGGGGTGATCGGTATTCTGGCTTCGCGTCTGAAGGAACGTTACCACCGGCCGACCATTGCGTTCGCTGATGCTGGCGACGGCATGCTCAAAGGTTCGGCGCGCTCGGTGCCGGGCTTCCATATTCGCGATGCGCTGGATGCCGTGGCCGCGCGCCACCCGCAGCTGATCAGCAAGTTCGGCGGCCATGCCATGGCTGCCGGTTTGTCGTTGCCAGAAAGCAACTTCCCGGCATTCGCCGAGGCCTTCGACGAAGAAGTGCGGCGTCAACTGCGCGAAGAAGACCTGACCGGCCGGCTGTTGTCCG
This sequence comes from Pseudomonas sp. 10(2024), assembly GCF_045164175.1. Taxonomy (NCBI): domain Bacteria; kingdom Pseudomonadati; phylum Pseudomonadota; class Gammaproteobacteria; order Pseudomonadales; family Pseudomonadaceae; genus Pseudomonas; species Pseudomonas sp. 10(2024). The sequence continues at coordinate 4,661,151 of NZ_CP174006.1, read as the reverse complement.
ACGGCAGCCTGGCGGTAGAGGAGTTCCACCTCGACCTGGCCAAGGCCCTGCGCCATGCCGGCCCATGGGGCCAGCACTTCCCAGAGCCGCTGTTCCATGGCGTGTTCCAGCTGGTGGAGCAGCGTGTGGTTGGCGAGCGGCACCTGAAGGTGGTGCTCAAGAGCGAGTGTGGGTCGGTACGGCTGGATGGCATTGCCTTCGGCGTCGATCGTGAAGTGTGGCCGAACCCGACCGTGCGTTGGGTCGAGTTGGCGTACAAGCTGGATGTGAACGAGTTTCGCGGCAATGAAAGTGTGCAGTTGATGATTGCCCACATGGAGCCGCGCTGACTGCAAATAGGGGGCTGCTTTGCAGACTATCGCCGGCAAGCCAGCTCCCACCTCGACCGCATTGAATTCAAGTCATGCCCGCTCCCACACATACAACTGTTAGTGGCGGATCTCGGATTGCCTTTTGCACTTCCGGATCTGCCAGTGCATGACGCCTGCTGCGACGAACGAAGCCAGGCTCAGCAGTGAGAAGAACACAATCCCCTCGACTGCTTCCCGGTTGTAAGTCTCTATCACATACTTCTTGATTGCTTGATCGTACAGAATTTCATCGCTGGTCGATAATTGTCTGACGATTGAGCCGGCTAAAGCATCTTCGACATCTGCAAACAGGGGCGTCGCCTTGCTAAGGTTGGCGGCGTCGAAGCGGGCTTTTTCTGCATAAACCCATGTTTTGATCAGATGGCCGCTTGGTTCGGTGTAAGTAATGCCAAAACTGTAGATCGACTTGTCATGCTCCCAAAGTTCGGGTTTTGATGTAAGAGTGGCTGGAACGCGTACCCAGGGAGCTGTTACTGGTTGTGTGCTGCTGTTCCAGTTCGTTAGGTAGATCGGAATAAAACATAAGAAAATGAAGCCGATAAGTAACATGGATGTCATTCGCTTATGGGGTTCCAAAGCCTGCATGATTTCGATCCAGGAACGCCAAGTTAACATCAGCAAATCCCTCCTAGGGATGAAGCCTTCTAACGATATTTGTCTTGCTGTGGGGCAGAGCAACAAGCGTACTTGTCCTGGCCGCCACCTATGACGGTGGTGATTGATGGACGAGGACCTGCGGGCGGTTGTCGATTAATGCTGTCAATTCCCACGGTGATCGTAGCGCCGTCACTAGTAGATGGCGGCGGCTGAATGGGTGGGTTCATACCGCCATAAATAACTGGTTGCCCCCAGTTGTTCACTTGAAATAGCTCTAATCTTCTTGTGCCTAGCTGGATCTCCAACGTATCGGGGTGCCATGTGACTACCTGAATTAATCCGCCGAAGTGATTATTTATAGTCTCTGGATTGGTAATTGCTAAGTTTGGGGCTAATATAGGCTTTGGTGCTTCGCTGGATATGTCGTGTGTTTTTAAGCTGTTCATAATTGGCGCTATGGCTGTTGCGATATTTTTAGCTAACTCTGAATTATATGTGCCTAGTAAGCTGGCGCCCAGCGCGACAGCAGTGAATACACCAGCGGTATAAGGGGCCGCCGCCAGGAGTGCAAACCCCGCCACCACACCAGCTACGTTGCCTACTAAACTTATGTAATCACCTTCTTTTGGCTCTTTTCCTTCCTTGGATTCAGCAACGATTTTCAAAAATGTCACCGTACCCGCGAGAGTATTGGTTACGATATTCAAAAACGGCACTGCTCCCGCAGTCATTTGCGTAACGGACAGCACGGAGGCAATGGCACTGGCGGTCTGCGCAGTCTGCACAACTAGCGAAAAGCCTTGACTGTCAGTGGTGAACTGGTCATGCACCGCAGCAGCCGCGCCTGCTTGGAATCCAGGGTTTCCAACTCTGTCAACCATGGCCACAAATATTTCGACCCGTTTAGTCATATTTTGAAATCCTTGTTTATTGTCTTGAACGCAATAGTGAGGCGCAGACGGTCGCAGTCTATGGTTGGTGAGTTAGCTCGGTGTGGAATTTCACCGTCGAAGATTGCGATACGCCTTGGTTTGGGTAGTGCCGCAGCGATAACGTCAGTCTTGGCGTCATTGCAGAATAAAAGCTCACCTCCCCATGTCGTTGCCCAGTAGTCGTTACAGAAAAGGACTGCGGTATACCCTGGCTCGCTTGGCAGGTTGTCTCGGTGAATTGGGCTGTCCTGCCCTGCGGTCTGGCCGTTTGCATACACGCCGATCAGTCTGGAGTTTTTCATGTGTCCAGTACATAGACGCTTCCAGATGTTGATGAGGAATCCCCAGCGCTCGTTTGCGACCAGTTCTTGCTCACAACATTCCAGTGATTCACGCTTGCTCCCTGCAATAAAAAAATGCCAGCAGGGGCGAGCGAAGGGCGTAGAATTTACTGGCCAGTCATATCGCCATAGGGGGTGTGAGAACGCGTTGTTAAGTTTGGCTTGTTCATCAAGTGTAATGGCATTGTCTAGAATGCTAATGTCACTTGGAACGAATTGTCTTTGCATTGGCTATGTCTCAAGTTTTGTACAATGCCTTAAAGGCTGTTAGCCAGATAGTGGTGGTTGGCGCTAGGAGACATTAGTCGCTTGGTGTAGTGGGTTCGATAAGATATGGGGGTTACTGATTGAGAAGATTTTCCGAAGCTGATGTGGCTCTTGAGGCAATTGGCTGTGGGAAATCTTCCGTTGCCCCGGTGCGTCGGGGCAAGAAGGTGTACATGGGGGAGGTGACCCATCATGTATGGAGTAATTACTGCCCTTAGCCGAGTAACAGTGGCGCCAACCTCAACGCGACATACCTAGGGGGTGTATGAAATGCCTTGAGACGAAAGTCAGGCAAGGCGAAAACAGCCGAAGAAGCGCAGTTTATGGGCCGTAAATGAGCATACCGAGGCTGTTTTCAACGCAGCATTACCGAGTATCAAGGCATTTCATACAGAGCCTAACTCGGCATCATCCATCAACGCCTTGGCCATCGCACTGAGGTAGTGGGCAGCCCAGATCATCATGGGTTTCTCATCCATCAGGCCGAGGATGGTCAGTTCGCGCACATAACCCATCAATTCGGATGCCTGGTCACGGGCGTCCCGGCACGGAATGCCTGCTTCGATGCGATACAGTGGGTGGGTCTGGTTTTTACCTTGGAAGAAAGTGGTTTTGCCGACGGTGAATTGGGTGTCGACTGTGCTCATTGATCCTTCTCCTGAATCATTTCGAGTGACAATGAATGAAAGTTCTAATCGAAATGAGGGGGAGATCAGGGACTGTCATTTTCATATCAATAATTCGTAGGCTTACTGATTGACTGCTTCTCCGATTCCACACGAAGGGTGGCAGCTGTACGCGGTGTGGAATCCAGGCTACGAGTTAACCCGGTAGGCTTGTGACCTTCCGCGCACAACGGCCATGACGACAGTTACTCGGTAATTGATCGGGATTCCACGCCCGGACGCTGAATGCCAGCAACCAGCAAAGGCGACATACTCTCAAGACAAAAAAACCACACCCCACCCAAAATCCCATGGAACCTCCCCCCCACCCATTCTGGTCTAGTCTGAAGTTATGACCGGACCTGGGCCAGGGACGTGCAATTGAGTGTCCGGGCCGGATCACCATTGGAGTCCTTGGGAGGTGCCCTCATGAGCCTGCTGCTCGAGCCTTACACCCTGCGTCAGCTGACCTTGCCCAACCGCATCGCCGTGTCACCAATGTGCCAGTATTCCGCCGTCGATGGCTTGGCCAACGACTGGCATCTCGTCCATTTAGGTAGTCGCGCCGTCGGTGGCGCCGGCCTGGTAATCACTGAAGCCGTGGCGGTGACCGCCGATGGCCGGATCACCGCCGAAGACCTGGGCCTGTGGGACGACGCCCAGATAGCGCCGTTGCAGCGCATCACCCGCTTCATCAGTGCCCAGGGGGCCGTGCCAGGCATCCAGCTGGCTCACGCCGGGCGCAAAGCCAGTACCTACCGCCCGTGGCTTGGCAAACAAGGCAGCGTCAAACTGGAGGAGGGCGGCTGGCAGCCGGTGGGGCCGTCGAAGATCGCCTTCGATCCGCAGCACACGCCTCCACGCGAGTTGAGCCAGGACGAGATTCAGGAGGTGATCGCCGCCTTCGTCGCCTCGACCGAGCGCGCCTTGAAGGCTGGATTCAAGGTGGTGGAAATCCATGCTGCCCATGGCTACCTGCTGCACCAGTTCCTGTCACCGCTGAGCAACCAGCGCCGTGACCAATATGGCAGTTGCTTCGAAAACCGTATCCGCCTGACCCTGGAGGTGGTCGAGGCCGTGCGCAAAACCTGGCCTGCCGAATTGCCGCTGTTCGTGCGGGTATCGGCTACCGATTGGGTAGAGGATGGCTGGAACCCGGATGAAACCGTCGAACTGGCACGCCGCCTGCGGAGTTTGGGCGTGGATCTGATCGATGTTTCTTCTGGTGGCACCTCGGTCAACGCCGAGATCCCCACCGGCCCCGGCTACCAGACCCGCTTTGCCGAGCGCGTGCGCAAGGAATCGGAAATCGCCACCGGCACCGTGGGCATGATCACCGAACCGGCACAGGCCGAGCACATCCTGCGCACCGGCCAGGCCGATATCATCTTCCTCGCCCGCGAACTGTTGCGCGACCCGTACTGGCCTCTGCATGCCGACGACGACCTGGGCGGCAACAAGGCCACCTGGCCTGCGCAATACCAGCGTGCGACCAGCCGCGCCAACCCGATTCACGAGTCGGATTTGCGCGACTGACCCATGCCTTGCGCGGCCCTTGCAGGAGTGGCCGTGTCTCGCGAAAGGGCCGCAAAGCGGCCCTGGGTTCAGCTATAGGCAGCCTTGCTGAGAATATCGCTTACCCATTGGTTGATGCTTTTTTCGGCCAGCTCCGCCTTGGCCGCCACACTGGCGTGAAGGGTAGGCTCAAGGCGTAGGCTGAGCTTGCCGGAATACGTTTTCTGCGGTTCCCGCCCAAGGCGTTCGCAAGTCTCAAGATAATCGTCAACGGCTTCTTCAAATGCCTGGCGCAACTCACTGATCGATTCGCCATGAAAACCTATCACGTCGCGAATGCCGGCGACATGGCCGATCAGCAACTGGTCTTCGTCGCTGTATTCGATACGAGCGGCGTATCCGCGGTAAGTCATTACATTCATGGTAATACTCCTGCCTGCTCAATGAACTGGCGGGCGTCTCTTAGTTGATAGGGCTTGGCGTGCCTGTCCGGATGAGGGCGGTGGAAGGTTGCCACTGCTCCATTGAGTTCAAAGCGAACCCGTGATCCTCTTCCTTCTACGACCCTGGCACCCAGCGATACCAGCAGAGACTCCACCCGCGCCCACTCCAGTGTTCTGGGAACCGGCCTTTTAAGTAATGCTTCAAGTGTGGCTTGCTGATGATTATTCATGGTATCAGATTATGATACCAGTCAAGAGAGCTCAATGAACGTGCAGTAGGAGGGAGTAGATCACGGTTGAAGGAAAATTCTGAGACGTTGGCCAAGGGGCATTCAAGCCCCTCGGTCAACGCGAGCACTTAGTGCTTGATCATCACATGCCGCACACAGGTGTAGTCCTCCAGTCCATACATCGACATGTCCTTGCCATACCCCGAATGCTTCTGCCCGCCATGGGGCATTTCGCTGACCAGCATGAAGTGGGTATTCACCCAGGTGCAGCCATACTGCAAGCGCGCCGCCAGGCGGTGGGCGCGGCCGGTGTCGCGGGTCCATACCGATGAGGCCAGGCCGTAGTTGGAGTCGTTGGCCCATTCCAGCACCTGCGCTTCATCGGTGAAGCGGGTGACCGAAACCACCGGGCCAAACACTTCGTTGCGCACGATCTCGTCGTCCTGCAGGGCGTCGGCCAGCACGGTAGGCTCGAAGAAAAAGCCATCGCCCGCTATTGGCTTGCCACCGGTTACCAGACGAATGTGCGGCTGGGCGATGGCCCGCTGCACCAGCCCGGCGACCTTGTCGCGGTGCTGGGCGCTGATCAGTGGCCCCAGTTCGGTTTCTTCAGATTCCTGCAGGCCCGGCTTGAGGCTGGCTACGGCTTTACCCAGGCGTTCGACAAAGCGCTCGTAGATCCCGTCCTGCACATACAGGCGGCAGGCTGCGGTGCAGTCCTGGCCGGCGTTGTAGAAGCCGAAGGTGCGGATGCCGTCGATGGCGGCATCGATGTCAGCGTCATCGAACACCAGCACCGGCGCCTTGCCACCCAGCTCCATGTGCATGCGTTTCACGCTGTCGGCGGTGGCGCTGATGATGTGCGCGCCGGTGGGGATCGAGCCGGTCAGCGACACCATGCGCACCTTGGGGTGGGTTATCAACGGGTTGCCGACCGTCTGGCCGCGGCCGAAGAGAATGTTCAGCACCCCGGGTGGTAGCAGGTCCTGGGCCAGTTCGCCCAGGCGTAGGGCCGTCAGCGGCGTCAGCTCGGACGGCTTTATCACCACGGTGTTGCCGGCAGCCAGGGCCGGTGCGATCTTCCAGGCCAGCATCATCAGCGGGTAGTTCCACGGCGCGATGGAAGCCACCACGCCCAACGGGTCGCGGCGGATCATCGAGGTGTGGCCCGGCAGGTACTCGCCTGCCGCTGAGCCGCCCAGGCAGCGCGCCGCACCGGCAAAGAAACGGAACACGTCGGCAATCGCCGGGATCTCGTCGTTGAGTGCAGCGCTCAGGGGCTTGCCGCAGTTCTGTGATTCCAGCCGGGCCAGTTCATCGCCATGGGCTTCGATGGCATCGGCCAGCGCCAGCAAAGCCTGCGAACGTTCTTTAGGGCTGGTTTGCGACCAGCTGTCGAAGGCCTGGTCGGCAGCGCGCACGGCACTGTCCACCTGCGCCTCGGTGGCTTCGTTGATCTGCGCCAGGGCAGTGCCCAGCGCCGGGTTGAGCACGGTCCAGGCCGGGCCTTGGCCAGCGACCAGCTGGCCATTGATCAGCATCTGCGTTTGCATCGGGGGCTCCTCCAGGGTCATTTGCCACCGCCCGCGACGCTGTCGCCGCCACGGGTCAGGTAATAGGCGCCAAGAATCGGCAGCATGGTCACCAGCATCACCAGCATGGCGACAACGTTGGTCACGGGCACGTCGCGCGGGCGGCTGAGCTGGTTGAGCAGCCAGATCGGCAGGGTGCGCTCGTGGCCGGCGGTGAACGTGGTGACGATGATTTCATCGAACGACAAGGCAAAGGCCAGCATGCCGCCCGCCAGCAGCGCCGAGCCGAGGTTGGGCAGGACGATGTAGCGGAAGGTCTGCCAACCGTCGGCGCCAAGGTCCATCGAAGCTTCGATCAGGCTTTGCGAGGTACGCCGCAGGCGGGCGATCACATTGTTGTAGACGATCACCACGCAGAACGTGGCGTGGCCGACTACGATGGTGAACACCCCGGGCTCTATCCCCAGCGTCTTGAATGCCGAGAGCAGGGCGAGGCCGGTGATGATGCCTGGCAGGGCGATGGGCAGGATCAGCACCAGCGAAATGCTCTCCTTGCCGAAGAAGCTGCGCCGATAGAGCGCCGCCGAGGCCAGCGTACCGAGCACCAGTGCGATCAATGTGGCCAGGCAAGCCACCTGCAGCGAAAGCTTGATTGCCTCGAGCACATCGGGCCGGGTGAAGGCCACGTCGATCCACTTCAGGGTAAAGCCTTTGGGCGGAAAGCTGAACGCCGCGTCTTCGGTATTGAAGGCGTACAGGAAGATGATCAGGATCGGGAAGTGCAGGAACAGCAAGCCGCCCCACGCCGCCAGGCGCAGCCCTGCAGACGCTTTTTCAGAGTGCATCGAAAGCCCCCAGGCGTTTGACGATGGCCAGGTATACCGCGATCAGCACGATGGGCACCAAGGTGAACGCGGCGGCCATCGGCATGTTGCCGATCGCCCCTTGCTGGGCATAGACCATGCTGCCGATGAAGTAGCCGGGCGGGCCGACCAGCTGCGGCACGATGAAGTCGCCCAGGGTGAGCGAGAAGGTGAAGATCGAGCCGGCGGCGATGCCGGGGATCGACAGCGGCAGGATCACCTGCACGAACGTTTGCCCTGGCCGGGCACCCAGGTCCGCCGACGCCTGCAGCAGCGACGGTGGCAAGCGCTCCAGCGAGGCCTGGATCGGCAGGATCATGAACGGCAGCCAGATATACACGAACACCAGGAAGCGCCCCAGGTGCGAAGTCGACAGCGTGCTGCCGCCCACGCCCGGCACGGCCAGCACTGCTTGCAGCATGCCATCCAGATGCAGCTGCTGGACGAACCATTGGGTCACGCCGCCCTTGGCCAGCAGCAGGGTCCAGGCATAGGTCTTGACGATGTAGCTGGCCCACATCGGCATCATCACCGCGATGTAGAAAAACGCCTTGGTCTTGCCGCTGGTGTAGCGCGCCATGTAATAGGCGATGGGGAAGGCCAGTACCGCGCTGGCCAGCGACACCGCCACCGCCATGCCCAGGGTGCGCAGGATGATGTCGAAGTTCGACGGGTTGAACAGTGCGGCGAAGTTGCCCAGGGTCAGGTCCGGGGTCACCGCCATGGTGAAGTCGTCGAAGGTATAGAAGCCCTGCCACAGCAGGTTCAGCAGCGAACCCAGGTAAATCGCGCCGAACCAGGTCAGCGGCGGGATCAACAGCAGTGCCAGGTACAGGTTGGGGCGCCGGTACAGCAGGTTGGACAGGGCGCGCAGTGTGCTCATGTCAGCGGCCCTCGGTTTCCTGCAGCACCGTCATGGCCTCGCGGGGCCAGTGCGCCTGCAGGCGTTGCCCGGGCTGCCAGGCCTGTACCTGCTTCTGCCAGCGGTCATTGGCCTGGCTTACTGCCAGCAGTTGACCGTTTTCCAGCTGCAGTTCGTAGCGTGTGGCGCTGCCTTGGTACTGGACATCACGCAGCACGCCGCTGACCTGTACCTCATGGCTGGTCACTACCGGGTCGCCCAGGCGAATGTGCTCGGGACGGATGGAGAAGGGCGCCGGGCTGCCGTTGAGCTGCATGGCCAGTTCGCCCCGCACCACGTTGGACGTGCCGACGAATTCAGCGACGAAGGTTGTGCTGGGCTTCATGTACAGGTTGCGCGGGGTGTCGACCTGTTCGATACGGCCGCGGTTGAACACCGCGACCCGGTCGGACATCGACAGCGCTTCGGTCTGGTCGTGGGTGACAAAGATGAAGGTGATGCCCAGTTGGCGTTGCAGCTTTTTCAGCTCGCCTTGCATCTGTTCGCGCAGTTTCAGGTCCAGCGCGCCCAGTGGCTCATCCAGCAGCAGCACCCGCGGCCGGTTGACCAACGCCCGGGCCAGGGCCACGCGCTGACGCTGGCCGCCAGACAGCTGTGCCGGTTTGCGCGCGCCATAGCCAGCCAGAGCCACCATGGCCAGGGCTTCTTCGGCGCGGCTGTGGCGTTCGGCCTTGCCCACGCCTTTTACCTTCAGGCCATAGGCGATGTTGTCCAGCACGTTCATGTGCGGGAACAGCGCATAGTCCTGGAACACTGTGTTGACGTCACGTTGGTAGGGCGGCAGGCCAGCGGCCTCGACCCCTTGGATGCGGATCGAACCGCTGGAGGGTTGCTCGAAGCCTGCGATCAGGCGCAGGCAGGTGGTCTTGCCCGAGCCGGAAGGGCCGAGCATGGAAAAGAACTCGCCATCGATGATGTCGATGCTGACCTGGTCGACGGCCTTGACCTCGCCGAAGGTGCGGGAAACCTGGGTGAACTGGACGGCTAGGGGCATACGTGGACTCCGGACAACAAGGGTTCTCCTGTGCCGGCCTCTTCGCGGGTGAACCCGCTCCTACAGGACGCGCCACCCTTGCAGGCGGTGAAGAACCTGGGGGAGCGGGATTGCCCGGGAAAAGGCTGGTACAGGCATTCAGGCAACCTCAGCGACCACCCATGATCGCAATGTAGTCCTGGGTCCAGCGGCTGTAAGGGACGAACTTGCCCCCTTGGGCCTGCGGTGTTTTCCAGAAGGCAATCTTGTCGAAGTTGTCGAAGCCGTTGGTCTTGCAGCCCTCTGCCCCCAGCAGCTCGCTGCCGGTGCACGCCGCCGGCACAGCCGGCAACGAGCCGAACCAGGCCGCCACATCGCCTTGCACCTTAGGTTGCAACGACCAGTCCATCCACTTGTAGGCGCAATTGGGGTGCTTGGCCTCGGCGTGCAGCATGGTGGTGTCGGCCCAGCCGGTCGCGCCCTCCTTGGGGATGGTGGAGGCCACTGGCTGGTTCTCGGCCTTGAGGCCATTGACCATGTAGCCCCAGGAGCTGGAGGCAACCACGCCTTCGTTTTTCACATCGCTCATCTGGACCGTGGCGTCATGCCAATAGCGGTGGATCAGCGGTTGTTGCTGGCGCAGCAGTTCCAGCACGGCCTTGTATTGTGCCTCGTTCAGTTCGTACGGGTCCTTGATGCCCAGTTCGGGCCTGGCCGACTTCAGGTACAGCGCTGCATCGGCGATGTAGATCGGCCCGTCATAGGCTTGCACGCGGCCCTTGTTCGGCTTGCCGTCGGGCAGGTTCTGCGGCTCGAACACCACGCTCCAGCTGGTGGGCGCCTGCTTGAAGGTGTCGGTGTTGTACAGCAGCACGTTTGGCCCCCACTGGTACGGCGTGCCGTACACCTGCTTGTCGACCACATACCAGCTACCGTTCTGCAGGCGCGGGTCGATGCTCTTCCAGTTGGGGATCAAGGCGGTGTTGATCGGCTGTACGCGCTTGCCTGCAATCAGCCGCAGCGATGCATCGCCCGAGGCGGTGACCAGGTCATAGCCGCCCTTGGTCATCAGGCTGACCATCTCGTCCGAGGTGGCGGCCGTTTTCACGCTGACCTTGCAGCCGGTTTCCTTTTCGAAACCGGTCACCCAGTCGTAGGCCTTGTCGCTTTCACCGCGTTCGATGTAGCCGGGCCAGGCGACGATGTCCAGGCGCCCCTCGCCGGCCCCCAGGGCCTTGGGCGCTTCGGCGGCCTGCAGGCTGGCGCTGGCCAGCATGGCGCAGGTGGTGGCGCCGAGCAATGCGGTCTTGTGCACTGACATGGTGTTCCCTCTTCTTGGCGATCTTGTTCGGGCAGTCATGAGGCAAGCAGTGAAACAATCGTTATAAGCGTAGTGCGTGAGTGCGAGGTATTGGCGATATCGAGTCTAGTTGGCTTTTTGCCCGCTAACGCAACATCCTGAAGCAAATCCCTGCATGGCGTGTGCTCCGCCAAGCCTTACTCTGGCGTTTGAATCTTCTTACGTGGAGACACGCGAATGAACACCCGTGGCTTGCTCGATCAACTCCTCAAATCCGGCCAGCAACTGCTCGAAAAGCAGGGGGCGCCACCAAGCCTGGCAGCCCTTCGGGCGGGTTGGGCGGGTTGTTGTCCGGGGCAGGAGGCGGCCTGCTGGGTGGGGGCGCTCTGGGCCTGTTGCTGGGTAGCAAGAAGGCCCGCAAGTACGGTGGCAAGGCCCTGACTTACGGCGGCCTCGCCGCGCTGGGGGTACTGGCCTATAAAGCTTACGGCAACTGGCAGGCAAACCAGCGGGGGGCCGCAGCCGAGCCTCAAACCATCGACCGCCTGCCGCCGGCCCAGGCCGAGCAGCACAGCCAGGCGGTACTGCGCGCCCTGGTGGCGGCGGCCAAGTCCGATGGGCATATCGACGAGCGCGAGCGGGCGCTGATCGAGGGTGAATTCACGCGCCTGGACAGCGACCGCGAATTGCAGCACTGGCTGCATGCCGAGCTGAACAAGCCGCTGGACCCGGCCGAAGTGGCCCGCGCTGCGCAAACGCCGGAGATGGCTGCCGAGATGTACCTGGCCAGCGTGATGATGGTCGATCAGGAAAACTTCATGGAGCGTGCCTACCTGGACGAGCTGGCTCGCCAGCTGCGGCTGGATCCGGGCTTGCGCCAGGAACTGGAAAGCCAGGTGCGGTTGACTGCAGCGTAGTGGCGGTGCTTGCCACGGCCTATTGAGCGCCTGTGAGACCGAGCGCCGCCCGCGCGGCGCTCGGTCTCACAGGCGCAAAATTCCTGACGACAATCACATCAATACCGTAAGACCTCTGGGCTATACTTCGGCGATTTTTCCCGCTCGTTGTGAATTCCTGAGGGCTGAATGTGAAGAACTGGACCTTGCGCCAACGGATCCTGGCAAGTTTCGCCGTGATCATCGCCATCATGCTGCTGATGATCGTGGCCGCCTACTCGCGGTTGGTGACTATCGAAACCGCCGAAGAGGCGGTGGGGACCGACAGCATTCCCGGCGTCTACTACAGCTCGATGATCCGCAGCGCCTGGGTCGACAGCTACGTCACCAGCCAGCAACTGGTGGGCCTGTCCAACCATCGTGAAATCACATCGGCCGACCTGGAACTGTTCAGAAGCTTCGATAACCGGCTGAAGCAATACATGGCCAGCTACCAGGCCACCATCCAGGACAAAGACGACCAGGTCCGCTTCGACAGCTTCGTGCAACTGGAAGAAAGCTACCTCAAGATCGTCAACCAGGTGCTGGATGCCTACGGTCAGCGCAACTACGACGAGGCCCAACGGCTGATCAACGAAGTCCTCACCCCGGCCTGGAAGGATGGGCGCGAGCACCTGACCGAAGTGATCGAGAATAATCGTGCCTCTGCCGATGCCGCCACCGACGATATCGTCAACGCGGTCAACACGGCCAAGGGCAGCATGGTGGTCTCACTGTTGCTGGCAATCGTTGCTGCCGGCATCTGCGGCCTGCTGCTGCTGCGTACTATCACAGCGCCCATGCAGCGTATCGTGCATGCCCTCGACAAGCTGCGTTCCGGTGACCTGAGCATGCGCCTGAGCCTGGATCGCAAGGACGAATTCGGTGCCATCGAAAGCGGCTTCAACGAAATGGCCGAGGCACTGGCCAACCTGGTGGCCCAGGCCCAACGCTCGTCGGTGCAGGTGACCACTTCGGTCACCGAAATTGCCGCCACGTCCAAGCAGCAGCAGGCCACCGCCACCGAGACGGCCGCTACCACCACCGAAATCGGCGCCACCTCGCGGGAAATCGCCGCGACTTCGCGGGACCTGGTGCGCACCATGACCGAAGTGACGACGGCTGCTGATCAGGCATCCAGTCTGGCAGGCTCCGGGCAGCAGGGCCTGGCACGCATGGAAGAGACCATGCACCAGGTGATGGGCGCTGCCGACCTGGTCAATGCCAAGCTCGGTATCCTCAACGAGAAGGCCAGCAACATCACCCAGATGGTGGTAACCATCGTCAAGGTTGCCGACCAGACCAATCTGCTGTCGCTCAATGCCGCAATCGAAGCGGAAAAGGCCGGTGAATATGGCCGCGGCTTTGCCGTGGTCGCGACCGAAGTGCGCCGCCTGGCCGACCAGACCGCCGTGGCCACCTACGACATCGAGCAAATGGTGCGCGAGATCCAGTCGGCAGTGTCGGCCGGTGTCATGGGGATGGACAAGTTCTCCGAAGAAGTGCGCCGCGGCATGTTCGAGGTGCAGCAGGTGGGCGAGCAACTGAGCCAGATCATTCACCAGGTGCAGGCCTTGGCGCCGCGTGTATTGATGGTCAACGAAGGCATGCAGGCCCAGGCCACCGGTGCCGAACAGATCAACCAGGCGCTGGCCCAGCTCAGCGATGCCAGCACCCAGACTGTCGAGTCGCTGCGCCAGGCCAGCTATGCCATCGACGAGCTGAGCCAGGTGGCCGCGGGCCTGCGTGGCGGCGTGTCGCGCTTCAAAGTCTGACCGCGATGAACGACTTGCAACTGCGCACCGCGCGGGCGGCGAACACCGAGGGGGCGTTGTACCTGCAGTTTCGCATCAGAGCGCAGCGTTTTGCCCTGAGCGTGCACGAGGTGATCGAAGTGTTGCCGCGTCAGCCGCTCAAGCCGATCGCCCAGGCACCTGCCTGGGTCGCGGGCATCCTCGCCCATCGTGGCCAGCTGGTTCCGGTCATCGACCTTGCCGCCTTGAGCTTTGGCCAGCCGGCGGTGCAACGCACCAGCACCCGCCTGGTGCTGGTGCACTACCGAGGCGGCCTGCAGCTTGGCCTGATCCTGGAGCAGGCCACCGAAACCCTGCGTTGCCAACCGGACGAGTTCCAGCCCTATGGGGTGGACACAGGCGATGCGCCTTATCTGGGCCCGGTGCGCCAGGATGCCCAAGGCCTGCTGCAGCGCATCGAAGTCAATGACCTGCTGCCCGACACCGTGCACGCATTGCTGTACACGCAAGACCCGACAGGGATGCCTACATGAACGAACAGCGTTTCTTCCGCTTCTTGCGCGAGCGTATTGGCCTGGACGTGGAGTCGGTGGGCGCGCCCATGGTCGAACGCGCGCTGCGCCAACGTTGCGTGGCTGCGGGCGCGATGGACCTGGACGATTACTGGCTGCGCCTGCAGCAGTCGGCAGACGAGCAACAGGCGCTGATCGAAGCGGTGATCGTCCCGGAAACCTGGTTTTTCCGTTACCCCGAATCCTTCACTGCGCTGGCCAGCCTGGCCCATAAACGGCTGGCTCAACTGGCTGGCGCGCGCCCGCTGCGTTTGCTCAGCCTGCCGTGCTCTACCGGCGAGGAGCCCTATTCGCTGGCCATGGCCTTGTTTGACGCCGGCATGGCGCCTGGGGCATTCCTTGTCGATGGAATGGACATCAGCCCAAGTTCAGTAGCCAAGGCCGGGCAGGCGGTGTATGGGCGCAATGCGTTCCGGGGTAGCGAACTGGGCTTTCGCGAGCGCTACTTCGATGCTCTGGACGAAGGCCACCGCCTGCATGAGCGGGTACGCCAGCAAGTCAGCCTGCGGGTGGGCAATGTGCTTGACCCGGCGCTGGCCAGCCGCGACGGCCTGTATGACTTCGTGTTCTGTCGCAACCTGTTGATCTATTTCGACGTACCGACCCAACAGCGTGTGTTCGAAGTGCTCAAGCGCTTGCTGCATCCGCAGGGTGTGCTGTTCATCGGCCCGGCCGAAGGCAGCTTGCTGGCACGCATGGGCATGCGTCCATTGGGGATCGCCCAGTCGTTTGCCTATGTACGTCATGAAGGTGACAGCGCCCCCTTGGCGGCGGCACCCGCCCAACCTGCCAAGCGTGCGTTCACGACGTTGCCCGCACCGGTTTATCCGCAGCCCAGTGTGCCGTTGCCGCGTTCGCTGCGTGTGCTGCCGGTGGCGGCCAGGCCAGCGCCAGCCCGCGAGCACAGCCACGAGGGGGCCAGCGAGTTGCTGGCCGGCATTGCCCGGCTGGCCAATGCCGGTGCCAGCGAGCAGGCCCGTAGCGAATGCCAGCGCTACCTGAGCCAGTACCCGCCGTCGGCACAGGTGTACTACTGGCTGGGGTTGCTCAGTGATACCGAAGGCGATGCGCAGCAGGCGCTGAGCCACTATCGCAAGGCCCTGTACCTGGAACCACAGCACCCCGAGGCGCTGGTGCACCTGGCCGCCTTGCTGGCGGCCCAGGGTGACCTGGCCGGCGCTCGGCGCCTTCAGGAGCGCGCGGCGCGGGCTGGCCGGGAGTCTGAACGATGAACAGTGAATCCGCGATGCAATTGCTCGCCGAGGATGACGCGCACATCGACGACTGCTGGAACCGCATTGGCGTACGCGGCGACAAGCAGTGCCCACTGCTGGAGCGGCATGTTCATTGCCGTAATTGCGAGGTGTATGCCGCTGCGGCCACGCGTTTGCTCGACCGCTATGCGCTGGTGCAGGAGCACCAGGCTGCAGCGGTGCAGCCGGACGCGGAAAACACCGGTCGTTCGATGCTGCTGTTCCGTCTGGGCGAAGAGTGGCTGGCGCTGGCTACCGCCTGCCTGGCCGAAATCGCCCCGTTGCAGGCGGTGCATTCATTGCCGCACCAGCGCTCGCGGCTGCTGCACGGGGTTGCCAATGTACGCGGTGCGTTGGTGCCGTGCCTGTCCCTGGCTGACTTGCTCGGGGTGCAGGCCGGCTCCACCGAGCAACGCAGCGCACGGGCGATGCCACGTATGCTGATTCTGGCCGCCGAAGGCGGGCCGGTGGTGATGGCTGTCGAGGAAATCGACGGTATTCACCGGCTCGACCCGCAGTTGCTGGGCAGTGGCCGGGACGCCACACGCTTCACCGCCGCAGTCCTGCAGTGGCGCGGCCGCAGCGTGCGGGTTCTGGACGATCAACACTTACTGTCTGCCGTGCAGCGGAGCCTGTCATGACCCCAGAGCAAATGCGCGACGCATCGTTGCTCGAACTGTTCAGCCTGGAGGCCGAGGCGCAGACCCAAGTGCTCAATGCCGGCCTGATGGCACTGGAGCGCAACCCTACCCAGGCTGACCAGCTCGAGGCCTGCATGCGCGCTGCCCACTCGCTCAAGGGGGCTGCGCGCATTGTCGGGGTGGATGCTGGCGTCAGTGTCGCCCACGTGATGGAAGACTGCCTTGTGGCGGCCCAGGAAGGCCGACTGCGGCTGACCGCCGAGCATATTGACGCGCTGTTGCAAGGTACCGACTTGCTGATGCGTATTGCCACACCCGGCGATGCCGGGGCGCAGGCGACCTTGCCGGTGTTTCTTGCGCAAATGGCCAGCCTGCTCGACCCGGGCGCCTCTGCCATGCCTGTCGTGCCGCTGGCTGCATCCATGCCGCCGGAGCCGCCGCTGGCAACCCTGCGGCCTGCACCCGTGGTAATGCCAGCCGAACCGCCGGAACCAGAGCCCGAACCCGCCCTGCGGCGCAAGGCTGGCAAGCGCGCTGGCGAAGGTGCCGAGCGGGTACTGCGTGTCACCGCCGACCGCCTCAATAGCCTGCTTGACCTGTCCAGCAAGTCGCTGGTGGAAACCCAGCGGCTCAAGCCATATCTGGCTACCCTGCAGCGCCTCAAGCGCATGCACGGCCAAGGTATGCAGGCGCTTGACGGCTTGCGCATGCAGCTGGAAGACAAGGGGCTGGGCAACGAGGTGCTCGAAGCCTTGGCACAGACCCAGCGCCTGCTGGCAGAGACCCAGCAGATTCTGCAGCAGCAGGCGGCCGACCTGGATGAGTTCGGCTGGCAGGCCAGCCAGCGTGCGCAGTTGTTGTATGACACCGCCCTGGCCTGCCGGATGCGGCCGTTTGCCGACGTGCTGACCGGGCAAAGCCGCATGGTCCGCGACCTGGGCCGTTCGCTGGGCAAGCCGGTGCGGCTGGTGGTGGAAGGGGAGAAGACCCAGGTCGACCGCGATGTGCTGGAAAAGCTCGAAGCACCGCTGACCCACCTGTTGCGCAATGCCGTCGACCACGGCATCGAATTGCCCGAGCGGCGCCTGCTGGCGGGCAAGCCGGACGAGGGTGTGATCCGCCTGCGGGCTTCGCACCAGGCGGGCATGCTCAGCCTGGAGCTGATCGACGATGGCGCCGGTATCGACCTGGAGCGCCTGCGCAGCAGCATCGTCGAGCGCGCCCTGTCGCCCGCTGACACGGTGGCGCGGATGAGTGAGGCGGAGCTGCTGACGTTCCTGTTCCTGCCCGGTTTCAGCCTGCGTGACAAGGTTACCGAAGTGTCCGGGCGCGGTGTGGGGCTGGATGCGGTGCAGCACTTGATCCGCGAGCTGCGCGGCTCGATCGAGTTGACCCAGGTGGCAGGGCAGGGCTGTCGCTTCCATCTTCAGGTGCCGCTGACCCTGTCGGTCGTTCGCAGCCTGGTGGTCGAGGTGGGCGGTGAGGCTTACGCCTTCCCGCTGGCCCATATCGAACGCACGCTGGAAGTGACCGCCGAACAGATCGTGCAGATCGAGGGGCGCCAGCACTTCTGGCACGAAGGCCGGCATATTGGCCTGGTGGCGGCCAGCCAGTTGCTCAATCGCCCGGCTGGGCAAAGCGACGAAGCCAGCCTGCGGGTAGTGGTGATTCGTGAGCGCGAGCAGCTGTATGGCGTGGCCGTGGAGCGGCTGGTGGGGGAGCGGGTGCTGGTCGTGATGCCACTCGACCCACGCCTGGGGAAGGTGCAGGACATTTCCTCCGGCGCCTTGCTCGATGATGGCTCGGTGGTCCTGATCGTCGATGTCGAAGACTTGCTACGCTCGCTGGAAAAACTGCTCAGCACGGGCAGCCTGGAGCGCATCGAGCGCGGCAGCAGCGGAGCCCGTGGCGTAGTCCGCAAACGCATCCTGGTGGTCGACGACTCGCTGACCGTACGCGAACTGCAGCGCAAGCTGCTGGGCAACCGTGGCTACGACGTGGCGGTGGCGGTGGACGGCATGGACGGCTGGAACGCCCTGCGCAGTGAGGACTTCGACCTGTTGATCACCGACATCGACATGCCGCGCATGGACGGTATCGAGCTGGTTACCCTGGTGCGTCGCGACCAGCGCCTGCAGTCATTGCCGGTGATGGTGGTGTCCTATAAAGACCGTGAGGAAGACCGACGGCGTGGCCTGGACGCTGGCGCCGACTACTATTTGGCAAAGGCCAGTTTCCACGACGATGCGTTGCTGGATGCTGTTGTGGAACTGATCGGAGGTGCTCAGGGATGAAGATCGCCATCGTCAATGACATGCCCCTGGCCGTCGAAGCGTTGCGCCGGGCGGTCGCCCTGGAGCCCGCACACCAGGTCGTGTGGGTGGCCAGTAACGGTGCCGAAGCGGTGCAGCGTTGCACCGAGCAGTTACCGGACCTGATCCTCATGGACCTGATCATGCCGGTGATGGACGGTGTCGAGGCAACCCGGCGGATCATGGCCGAAACCCCGTGCGCCATTGTCATCGTCACGGTCGACCGTAAGCAGAACGTACACCGGGTATTCGAGGCCATGGGCCATGGCGCCCTCGATGTGGTCGACACCCCGGCGTTGGGCGCTGGCGATGCCCGCGAAGCGGCGGCGCCCTTGCTGCGCAAGATCCTCAATATCGGCTGGCTGGTCGGCCAGCAGCGGGCACCTGCCGCAAGGTCGGTCGCTGCGCCGCTGCGCGAGGCTTCCCAGCGCCGCGGGTTGGTGGCAATCGGGTCTTCGGCAGGTGGCCCTGCAGCACTCGAAGTATTGCTCAAGGGCTTGCCGGCAGCGTTTCCGGCGGCCATCGTGCTGGTCCAGCATGTGGACCAGGTGTTTGCCGCAGGCATGGCCGAATGGCTCAGCAGCGCAGCAGGCCTGCCGGTGCGCCTGGCCCGTGAAGGCGAACCGCCGCAGCCAGGGCAGGTACTCCTGGCCGGTACCAACCACCACATTCGCCTGCTACAGAATGGCCAACTGGCCTACACTGCGGAACCTGTGAATGAAATCTACCGGCCCTCGATCGATGTGTTCTTCGAGAGCGTGGCACGTTACTGGAATGGTGATGCAGTGGGCGTGCTGCTCACCGGCATGGGCCGCGACGGTGCCCAGGGCCTGAAGCTGATGCGTCAGCAGGGCTTTCTGACCATTGCCCAGGACCAGGCCAGCAGCGCGGTGTACGGCATGCCCAAGGCTGCTGCGGCTATTGATGCCGCCGTGGAAATCCGCCCGCTGGAACGCATTGCCGGGCGCTTGACTGAATTTTTCGCAAAATGACGAAATGTATTGAATCACGCCGCCAGGCCGGTAGTGATCGGGTGAACAATGATGAATGATTTACCGATCGAAGGTTTCGCGACCACCAACGAAAACTCGGCGATGGTGCTGCTGGTCGACGATCAGGCCATGATCGGCGAAGCGGTGCGGCGTGGCTTGGCCAATGAAGACAACATCGACTTCCACTTCTGTGCCGACCCGCACCAGGCGGTGGCCCAGGCCATGCGCATCAAGCCCACGGTCATTCTTCAAGACCTGATCATGCCTGGGCTGGACGGCTTGACCCTGGTGCGCGAGTACCGCAACAACCCGGTGACCCAGGACATCCCGATCATTGTCCTGTCGACCAAGGAAGACCCGCTGGTAAAGAGTGCGGCATTTGCCGCCGGGGCCAACGATTACCTGGTCAAGCTGCCTGACACCATCGAACTGGTGGCCCGCATTCGCTACCACTCGCGCTCCTACCTGACCCTGCTGCAGCGCGACGAGGCCTACCGTGCCCTGCGCGTCAGCCAGCAGCAGTTGCTTGATTCCAACCTGATGCTGCAGCGGCTGATGAACTCCGATGGCCTGACCGGGCTGTCCAACCGCCGTCACTTCGACGAATACCTGGAGCTGGAGTGGCGCCGGGCGATGCGTGAACAGCAGCAGTTGTCGTTGCTGATGATCGACGTGGATTACTTCAAAGTCTACAACGACAGCTTTGGCCATCTGGCCGGTGACGAGGCCTTGCGCCAGGTCGCCGAAGCCATCCGTAGCTCGTGCTCGCGGCCGACCGACCTGCCGGCGCGCTATGGCGGCGAAGAGTTTGCCCTGGTGCTGCCCAATACCTCGCCAGGCGGGGCGCGGCTGGTGGCCGAAAAACTGCGCCAGACCGTGCTGGGCCTTGGCATCCCCCATACTGCGCCGACGGCTGATACGTTCTTGACCGTGAGCATCGGCCTGGCCACCCAGACTCCGGCTATCGGCAGCCATTGCCGGCAGCTCATTTCGGCGGCCGATAAAGGTCTGTACCTGGCCAAGAACGGTGGGCGTAACCAGGTCGGCATCGCCTGAGCTCCTGGAGTCGGCGCGGCCTGTGTGGGAGCGCAGGTTGCCCTATCGACATACGACCGCCCGGCGGGTCTGCCGCCATGCTGCGGACTCGGTTATACTCGCGGGCTTTTCACCGAATTCGCACGAGTAGCCCGCCCATGGAAATCCAACCGATCCTGAACACCATCAAGGACCTCACCGAGCGTTCCCAGTCAATTCGGGGGTATCTTTGACTACGATCACAAGCATGACCGCCTGATCGAAGTCAACCGCGAGCTGGAAGACCCCAACGTCTGGAACAAGCCTGAGTACGCCCAGGCACTGGGCCGCGAGCGTGCCATGCTGGCCCAGGTCGTCGAGACCCTGGACAAGCTGTCCAACGGCCTGGGTGACTGCCAGGACCTGCTCGACATGGCCGTCGAAGAGAATGACGAAGGCGCCGTCGGCGACGTCGTGACCGAGCTGGAAAGCCTGGAAGAAAACCTGGCCCAGCTTGAGTTCCGTCGCATGTTCAGCGGCGAGATGGACATGAACAACGCCTACCTGGACATCCAGGCCGGTTCCGGTGGTACCGAAGCGCAGGACTGGGCCAACATCCTGCTGCGCATGTACCTGCGCTGGGCCGACAAGCGTGGTTTCGATGCCACCATCATCGAGCTTTCCGAAGGTGAAGTGGCCGGTATCAAAGGTGCAACCGTGCACATCAAGGGCGAATACGCCTTCGGCTGGCTGCGCACCGAAATCGGCGTGCACCGCCTGGTGCGCAAGAGCCCGTTCGACTCCGGTGCCCGTCGCCACACGTCGTTCTCGGCGGTGTTCGTATCGCCCGAGATCGACGACAAGGTCGAAATCGAGATCAACCCGTCCGACCTGCGCATCGACACCTACCGCTCCTCCGGTGCCGGTGGTCAGCACGTGAACACCACCGACTCGGCGGTCCGTATCACCCACGTACCGACCAATACCGTGGTGGCTTGCCAGAACGAACGCTCCCAGCACGCCAACAAGGACACCGCCATGAAAATGCTGCGGGCCAAGTTGTACGAACTGGAAATGCAGAAGCGCAATGCCGCCTCGCAGGCGCTGGAAGACAGCAAGTCGGACATCGGCTGGGGCCACCAGATCCGCTCTTACGTACTGGATGACTCGCGTATCAAGGACTTGCGTACCGGCGTCGAGCGTAGCGACTGCCAGAAGGTCCTCGATGGCGACCTTGACCAGTACCTGGAAGCGAGCCTCAAGCAGGGCCTGTAATTCGCACCCCCATGCCGCGCTACCTGGCCAGCCGCCGGTAGCGCGTGCCCTGCCCGGAACGGGCAACGAATACCTGATGGAAAGAATGACGACATGAGCGACCTCAAGACCGAATCGCAAGACCTGCAACAGGAAGAAAACGCCCTGATCGCCCTGCGCAAGGAAAAACTTGCCGCCGAGCGTGCCAAGGGCAATGCCTTCCCCAACGACTTCCGTCGCGACAGCTACTGCAACGACCTGCAGAAGCAATACGCGGACAAGACCAAGGAAGAGCTGGAAGCAGCCGCGATCCCGGTCAAGGTCGCCGGCCGCATCATGCTCAACCGTGGTTCGTTCATGGTTATCCAGGACATGACTGGCCGTATTCAGGTCTACGTCAACCGCAAGACCCTGCCGGAAGAAACCCTGGCCGCGGTCAAGACCTGGGACCTGGGCGACATCATCAGCGCCGAAGGCACCCTGGCCCGCTCCGGCAAAGGCGACCTGTACGTCGAAATGACCAACGTGCGCCTGCTGACCAAGTCGCTGCGCCCGCTGCCCGACAAGCACCACGGCCTGACCGACACCGAGCAGCGCTACCGCCAGCGCTACGTCGACCTGATGGTCAACGAAGAAACCCGCCACACCTTCCGTGTGCGTTCGCAGGTGATCTCGCACATCCGCAAGTTCCTCATCGAGCGTGACTTCCTCGAAGTCGAGACGCCGATGCTGCAGACCATCCCGGGCGGCGCCGCTGCGAAGCCGTTCGAAACCCACCACAATGCCCTGGACATGGCCATGTTCCTGCGTATCGCGCCGGAGCTGTACCTCAAGCGTCTGGTGGTCGGTGGTTTTGAGAAAGTGTTCGAGATCAACCGCAACTTCCGTAACGAAGGCGTTTCGACTCGTCATAACCCTGAATTCACCATGCTCGAGTTCTACCAGGCCTACGCCGACTACCGCGACAACATGGACCTCACCGAGGAACTGTTCCGCGAGCTGGCGCAACTGGTACTGGGCTCCACTGACGTACCGTACGGCGACAAGGTCTTCCACTTCGGCGAGCCGTTCGTACGCCTGTCGGTGTTCGACTCGATCCTCAAGTACAACCCGGAGCTGACCGCCGCCGACCTGCAGGACGTCGACCGCGCCCGCGAGATTGCCAGGAAGGCCGGCGCCAAGGTGCTGGGCCATGAAGGCCTGGGCAAGCTGCAGGTGATGATTTTCGAAGAGCTGGTCGAGCACAAGCTGGAACAGCCGCACTTCATTACCGAGTACCCGTTCGAAGTGTCGCCGCTGGCCCGTCGCAACGACGACAACCCGGCCGTTACCGACCGTTTCGAGCTGTTCATCGGTGGCCGCGAAATCGCCAACGCCTACTCCGAGCTCAACGATGCCGAAGATCAGGCCGAGCGCTTCCTGGCCCAGGTGGCCGAGAAGGACGCGGGTGACGATGAAGCCATGCACTATGACGCCGACTTCGTTCGTGCGCTGGAGTACGGCATGCCGCCGACCGCCGGTGAAGGCATCGGCATTGACCGCCTGGTGATGCTGCTGACCAACTCGCCGTCGATCCGCGACGTCATCCTGTTCCCGCACATGCGTCCGCAGGCCTGAGTGAGCTGAACGAGCCGCCTTTCGAGGCGGCTTTTTCTTGCCTGAAGCTTTATGTTGTCAGTGCTGGCCCCTTCGCGGGTAAACCCGCTCCTACAAAGGCCCCAGCAGGCCCTTGTAGGAGCGGGTTTACCCGCGAAGAGGCCAGCACTGACGAAACACTGCCCATGAGGTATCCCCCGTGACACCCGCCATGCCTGACCAAGGCGCCGCCGGCATCGCCACCGCCGTCGCCGAAAGCGTGCAATACCAAGGCCGCAAGACTGCCCGCCAAGGCAGCGAACAGCGTCGCCAGTTGATTCTCGATGCCGCCATGCGCATTGTCGTACGCGACGGCGTGCGCGGTGTGCGTCACCGGGCAGTGGCCGCCGAGGCCGGCGTGCCATTGTCGGCCACCACCTACTACTTCAAGGACATCGAGGACCTGCTCACCGATACCTTTGCCCAGTACGTCGAGCGCAGTGCGGCCTACATGGCCAAACTGTGGGCCAATACCGAGGTGGTGTTGCGCCAGTTGCTGGCACAGGGCGATGGCAGCCCGCAGGCACGGGCGCGGCTGGCTGACGACGTGGCGCGCATGACCGCCGATTACGTTCAGCGGCAACTGCTGAACCGCCGTGACTTCCTGATGGCCGAGCAGGCTTTCCGCCAGGAAGCATTGCTGTGCCCGCGACTGGCTGAGCTGGTGTGCGCTCATGAGCAGATCCTGCTGCACGGCACCCGGCAATTGCTGCAGGTCGTGGGTTCGCGGCAGCCGGAGCAGGATGCACAGATGTTGACGGCGATTATCGAGCAGTTGGAATATCAAGGCCTGCTCAAGGATGCGAATGCGCAAGCCGATGGGCAGATGCTCGCTATGCTTACCCGATACCTGCAGCTGGTGCTGGCATCGGCCTGAGCCGAGAACGACCTTTTCAAGGAGAACCTGATGAAAGCCTGGCGTGTGGTGTTGTTGACTTTGTCATTCCTGCTGCTGGGCGGTTGTCTGGTGACTTTCCATGAGCCCTTGCCCAGCAACCAGGCCGCGCCCAAGGCCCTGCTCGGCAAGTGGAGCAGCAAGGACGCCTGGGGGGAGCCGTTGAAACTGGTGATCAGCCGTAGCGGTGGCGACGCCTACAAGGCGGTGGCCACGGCCAAGGGCAAGGCCCCTGAAGAATACGTGTTCACCGTGTCACGCCACGGCAACCGCTGGTACTTGTCGGCCGGCGTGCCCAAGCGGCTGGGTGGCAATTTCCTGATTGGCGGCTTCGATATCGTCGATGGCAAGGAACTGGTGGTCTACAACCTGGATGTCGAGCAGGTACAGCAGGCGGTGGACAAGAAGGAACTGAGCGGTCGTAGTACCGAAGTGCCGGAGGACAACGGCGACGGCGTGCTGATCGACAGCCCGGCGGCGCGGGTGCTGGCCTACCTGGACGACCCGGCCAACTCCGACCTGTTCGTCGAAGTGGCGCGGTTCCAGCGCTCGGGCAAATGACCGTGTTGGCGTCTTCGCGGGCTTGCCCGCTCCCACAGGTATTTCACAGGTATCTGATCCTGTGGTGCCCCTGTGGGAGCGGGCTTGCCCGCGAAGAGGCCGGTACAGGTTTCGTGTACTAGAAAGGAGTTCCCGGTGGACGAATACCAGCAAACCATCCGCGCCCTGTCCGACCGCATCGTCGCGGCACAGACGCCGATCCGGGTCCTTGACGCGGTGAAGTGGGACGACAACATCCGCCAGGGCTTTCTCAAGGCCAAGGGCAAGGAGCCGCCGGCGGTTGATCGCGCCTACTACCAATCGCGCCCGCTGTCGTTCGACTCCAGCGCGGTCAAGGCCGAGTTCCAGGGCATCGAGCGCGACATCATTCGCCAGTTGGGCCAGTTCAACCCGGTCGGGCAGATCATGAAGCGCATGTGCCGCGAATACCGCATGGTGGTGCGCATGCTCGAAGCGCGCGGTACCGAGGACTTCGGCCTGATCTCCCAGGAGCTGTACGGCGCCGCCTCGGATGCCTTCCACGCCGGTGACCCGACCCTGGCCGACCTTGGCCTGATGCTGTCGGACTACCTGAACAACATCGATGGCCGTGGTGACCTCAAGGATGAGCCAAAGAATCTCACCGCCAAGGAGGCGGTGGAGATCCTCCAGCACCGGCTGAACAACGTGTTCGGCGAGGCCGAAGGGACCATTCGCGTGTTCGAGTCCGACGGTATCGTCGCCGACGCCGCAGCCGGTGCCGACTACATCAAGGTGCGTGCCGATGCCATGTTCAACGCCCGCGATGTGCGCGCCCTGGAGGTGCACGAAGGGTTGGTGCACGTCGGTACCACGCTCAATGGCCTGAACCAGCCGATCTGCACCTTCCTGGCCAAAGGCCCGCCCTCCTCGACGGTAACCCAGGAGGGCCTGGCGATTCTCATGGAGGTGATCGCCTTTGCCTCCTACCCCAGCCGCCTGCGCAAGCTCACCAACCGCACCCGTGCCATCCACATGGTCGAGGAGGGTGCAGACTTCATGCAGGTCTACGGTTTCTTCCGCGAGCAGGGCTTCGAGATGGCGCAGAGCTACAGCAACGCCAGCCGGGTGTTCCGCGGCTCGGTGCCCAACGGCCTGCCATTCACCAAGGACTTGTCCTACCTCAAGGGCTTCATCATGGTTTACAACTACATTCAGTTGGCCGTGAAGAAGGGCAAACTGGAACAGATCCCGTTGCTGTTCTGTGGCAAGACCACCCTGGAAGACATGCGCACCCTGCGCCAACTGGTCGAGGAAGGGTTGGTCGAGCCGCCCAAGTACCTGCCTGAACAGTTCCGCGACCTGAGTGCGCTGTCGGCCTGGATGTGCTTCTCCAACTTCCTCAACCACCTGAGCCTGGATCGCATTGAAGCCGACTACGCGAACATTCTCTGAGCACTGCCGCCTGCTCGTCCTCGGCCTGGTCCTGCTGAGCCTTGGCGGCTGCAGCAGCCTGTTGTTCTACCCCGAGCGTGGTCAGGCCTTCACCCCTGAGCGTGCCAAGCTGGAATACCGCGATGTCACGCTGACCACTGCTGATGGCATCCGCCTTCACGGTTGGTGGCTGCCAGCCAAGGCCGGGGTCGAGGTCAAGGGCACGGTGCTGCACCTTCACGGCAACGGCGGTAACCTGCCAGGGCACCTGGGGGGGAGCTACTGGCTGCCGGAGCAGGGCTACCAGGTGTTGATGATCGATTACCGCGGCTATGGCTTGTCTCAGGGCCAGCCGAGCCTGCCGGAGGTGTACCAGGACATTGCTGCAGCCATGGCCTGGCTGCAGCAGGCGCCCGAGGTCAAGGGCAAGCCGCTGGTACTGTTGGGGCAGAGCCTGGGCGGTGCCATGGCCATTCATTACCTGGCGGCCCACCCCGAGCAGCGTCAGCGCTTCAGCGCCCTGGTGTTCGATGGTGTGCCGGCCAGTTACCGCGCGGTGGGGCGCTTTGCGCTCAGCACCTCCTGGATGACCTGGCCACTGCAGGTTCCGCTGTCGTGGCTGGTGCCGGACGGCGACAGCGCGATCCGCTCTATCGAGCGATTGAGCAGCCCGCCCAAGTTGTTTTTCCACAGCATCGACGACAACCTGGTGCCGATGGACAATGGCATCCGCCTGTATCAGCACGCGCCACCACCGCGGGTGCTGCAACTGACCCGAGGGGGTCACGTGCAGACCTTCGCCGACCCTACCTGGCGCCAGGTGATGCTGCGGTTCCTCGATGACCCCAGCCATTTCAACGGCCTGCGGCGGCTTGCCGAAGTGCCCAATTTCCCTGACGAGAAGAACAAGCAATGAGTGAAGAACGCAACGCCATCCCGCTGATCCTGACCGGCGTCGGCAGCATCATCGTGACGGTAGGGGCTTTGTGGTATTACGGTTACCTGCATTTCGCCAAGCCCGAAGATGCCCTGCTGCTGCAGGACTTCACCATGCTCAAGACCATCCCCGGCGAGGACTACAAGGTATCGCTGGACCCGGCGCCGCAAGTGGCCCAGTGCGTCGACGGCGTGCTGGTGCTGTTCGACACCCAGCAGAAAGGCCTGACCGGCGTGCTGGTGGACAACCGCAAGCGTGCGGTGCGCTGCATGGGCGAAGAAACACCGCAGCAGGTGCAGTGAGCCATTATCCTTGCTGCCTGAACTCGCCTCTTCGCGGGCGTGCCCGCTCCCACAGGGTCGCGCAAAACTCGAAACTGGCGCCGTACCTGTGGGAGCGGGCGTGCCCGCGAAGAGGCCAGAACAGGCAAAAGAAAGCCCCGCGTCGATCGCGGGGCTTGTCCTTTCAGCTACCCAGCGTTAGCGCTGAACCTGGCTCACCGAGCGTGGTGCCACCGGCTGGTTGTCGTTGGAGATGGTCACCTCCACCCGACGGTTCTGCGCACGTCCCGAGTTGCTCGAGTTGTCCGCTACCGGGTACTCCTTGCCATAGCCCTGGGAAACGATACGCGCCGGATCTACCCCGGCACGTACCAGTGCCATGCGCACGCTATTGGCGCGGCGTTCGGACAGTGTCTGGTTGTAGTTGGCCGAGCCGACGCTGTCGGTGTAGCCCTCGACGATCACCTTGCGTTCCGGGTTTTCCTGAAGGAACTGGGCCAGCTTGGTGATGTTCGGGTAAGCACTGCTCTTGAGTTCGGCCTTGTTGAAGTCGAACAGCACGTCGCCGAAGGTCACCAGCGTTCCGCGGTCGGTCTGCTTGGCGTTGAGGCTGTCCTGCAGCTTGGCGATCTGCGCGTCGCGGGCATCCAGCTTGGCCTGGGCGCGCTGGGCCGAGGCGTTTTTCAGTTCAGCTTCGGCAGTACGCAGGGCAATGGTCTGCTTGGCCACTTCGACGCGCTGGTTGGTCAGGTAGGCCAGTTGGTCGACTTTCTTCTCGTCTTCACGGTCCATGTACGCCTTGTCGGCCTTGTTCAGCCAGTCCTGGGCGTCCTTGGTCTCCAGTGCCGCGACCTTGCTCGCTTGCGGGTCGCTCTGCAGCGAGGAGAAGTTGGTGCGGGCCGCTTCCAGATTGGCATTCGGATCGTGCGAGCAGGCAGCAAGACCGACGCTCAGGGCCAGCAGGGCGGGAATCATGACGTGTTTGCGCATAGTGTTCATCCTTTGATCGTGTGCGAAGGCTAAGGTTGGCGGGGCAGGGCTCACTGAACGCTGCGCAGGCCTTCCTCACGTACGTCCTGAACGCCCTGGCGGGCATCCTGCACGGCCTTCTGGGCTTTGGCTGCCTGGGCCTTGCGTTCGGCGAGGCGGGCATCCCACTCGGCCTGTTGGGCCAGGCGCTTGGCCTCGTCGTACTTCTTGTCGTGCATGGCGATTTCGGCTTGCTTGAACTTGTCCTGAGCCGCTTTCATTTCAACGGCAGCGAACTCGGTACCGCCAGCGCTGACGGCGGAGTTCACGGCGGACTGGGTGACGGCATACTGCTCGGTGGGCGGATTGCCCGCACAGCCGGCCAGGACCAGGCTACTGCCCAGCGCCAGCGCGGCCAGCTTGAACCCGCGCACATGAGTGGATGACAGTTTGCTAGTGCGGGTCTTCATGGTGGTCAGCTCCATTGGATCACTCCTGATAACGACGATGTCCGTAGCAGTCCATCGCTCAATCCCTGACAAAACCGCGCGCTTCAGCTCAACGGTGCACGAGGGCAGTGTGCAGGGTTTTAGCGTGATGGCTATTGGCTCCGACTCGAAGGTTTTTCGAATAGTTCAGAAAAAAGCGCCGTGATCGGATAACTATTTCTGACTGATCGGTCAGTGCGATTTGCCTGGAACTTTCCCAGGCTGGAGCGGTATTCCGGGCCTTGAGCAGGCCCGGAATGCTGGCGCGCAGGATTATTTGTCGCTGTCGACTGTCGCGTTGCTCAAGTTGTGCAGGTGCTGGCGGGACAGGGAGAGAAAGCGCGGCGTAGGACCAACGTCTTCGTACAACGGGTCGCCTTCTTCGTCGGTGGCGATGACCTGGCGGCCCTGCACATAGGGGAAGCTGGCCTCCAGTTCTTCAAGGGCGGCGGCGACCAGTTCGCCGAGCAGTTCTTCGGCGGTGCGCTTGGGGTACATGTCGATCAGCGCGGCCAGGCGCGCTTCGGACTCCAGGTCCAGGTGCAGGACATGACCGGTACGGCTGAGGGTGCCGGCGGCATTCTGTTCCCAGTGCTGGGCGAGTTCACGGATTTTCATGATGACCTCTGTTGACGCCTGGAAAGGCTGCACTGCATGGGAGTGCTGTGCTTTCACTTTAGTTTGGTTTGGCCGATCACGGCTTGCCATCGTCGCCCGGCTGTGGGCACTCTTGGGGGATACCGCTCGCTCCTGCACAGGGCGCGCTGAGGCTGATAGGGATGCAACGGAGAGAGCGCCAATGACCGATATCGATGTGCGTTTGCGTGAAGATGTCCATGTGTTGGGTGAACTGCTTGGCGAAACCATTCGCCAACAGCATGGCGATGCGTTCCTACAGAAAATCGAGGACATCCGCCACAGTGCCAAGGCCGACCGTCGCGGCCCGGGTGAGCAGCTGAGCTCGACCCTGGCGGACCTGGCCGAAGAAGACCTGCTGCCCGTAGCGAGGGCCTTCAACCAGTTCCTCAACCTGGCCAACATGGCCGAGCAGTACCAGTTGATCCGCCGCCGCGACGCCGACCAGCCCGAGCCATTCGAAGCGCAGGTACTGCCCGAGCTGCTGGGGCGCTTGAAGCAGGCCGGCCACAGCAACGATGCCCTGGCCCGGCAACTGGCCAAGCTCGATATCCAGCTGGTGCTCACCGCACACCCCACCGAAGTGGCCCGCCGCACGCTGATCCAGAAGTACGACGCGATCGCCGGTCAACTGGCCGCACAGGACCATCGTGACCTGACCCCGGCAGAACGCCAGCAAGTGCGCGAGCGCCTGCGCCGGCTGATCGCCGAGGCCTGGCACACCGAGGAAATCCGCCGTACCCGGCCTACGCCGGTAGACGAAGCCAAGTGGGGTTTCGCAGTGATCGAGCATTCACTGTGGCATGCCATCCCCAGCCACCTGCGCAAGGTCGACAAGGCCCTGCTGGAGGCCACTGGCCTGCGCCTGCCGCTGGAGGCCGCGCCGATCCGCTTTGCCTCGTGGATGGGTGGGGACCGTGATGGCAACCCCAATGTGACGGCTGCCGTCACCCGCGAAGTACTCCTGCTGGCGCGCTGGATGGCCGCCGACCTGTTCCTGCGCGACATTGATGCACTGGCCGCCGAGTTGTCCATGCAGCAGGCCAACGACGCCCTGCGCAAACAGGTTGGCGACAGCGCCGAACCCTACCGCGCAGTGCTCAAGCAACTGCGCGACCGCCTGCGTGCGACACGCGTATGGGCGCATTCGGCCTTGACCAGCAACCAACCGGCCGGTGCCGACGTGCTGGTGGACAACCGCGAGCTGATCGCGCCGCTGGAGCTGTGCTACCAGTCACTGCACGAATGCGGCATGGGCGTGATCGCCGAGGGGCCGCTGCTTGACTGCCTGCGTCGTGCGGTGACCTTCGGCCTGTTCCTGGGCCGCCTGGACGTACGCCAGGACGCTGCCCGCCACCGTGATGCGCTGACCGAGATTACCGATTACCTGGGCCTGGGGCGTTACGCCGACTGGGATGAGGAGCAGCGCATCGCGTTCCTCCAGGCCGAGCTGAAAAACCGCCGGCCCCTGCTGCCTGCGCATTTCAAGCCGCAAGCGGACACCGCCGAAGTGCTGGCGACCTGCAGGGAAGTGGCCGCTGCGCCGGCCGCCTCGCTGGGGTCTTACGTCATCTCCATGGCCGGTGCCGCCTCGGATGTACTGACGGTGCAACTGTTGCTCAAGGAAGCCGGCCTGACCCGCCCCATGCGCGTGGTGCCACTGTTCGAGACCCTGGCCGACCTCGACAACGCCGGCCCGGTCATGCAGCGCCTGCTTGGCCTGCCGGGCTACCGCGCGGGCCTGCGCGGCCCGCAGGAAGTGATGATCGGCTACTCCGATTCGGCCAAGGACGCCGGCACCACGGCTGCTGCCTGGGCGCAGTACCGGGCTCAGGAAAACCTGGTGCGCATCTGTGCCGAGCATCAGGTCGAGCTGCTGCTGTTCCACGGCCGAGGCGGTACGGTCGGGCGAGGCGGCGGCCCGGCCCATGCCGCGATCCTGTCGCAGCCACCGGGTTCGGTGGCGGGGCGTTTCCGCACCACCGAGCAGGGTGAAATGATCCGCTTCAAGTTCGGCTTGCCGGGCATTGCCGAGCAAAACCTCAACCTGTACCTGGCTGCCGTGCTTGAAGCCACGCTGTTGCCACCACCGCCCCCGCAGCCGGCCTGGCGTGAAGTGATGGACCAGTTGGCCGCCGATGGTGTCCAGGCCTACCGCAGCGTGGTACGGGAGAATCCCGATTTCGTCGAGTACTTCCGCCAGTCGACGCCAGAACAGGAACTGGGGCGCCTGCCGTTGGGCAGCCGCCCGGCAAAACGTCGCGCCGGGGGCATCGAAAGCCTGCGAGCCATCCCGTGGATCTTCGGCTGGACCCAGACCCGGCTGATGCTGCCGGCCTGGCTGGGCTGGGAAACGGCGCTGACCAATGCCTTGGCCCGAGGTCAGGGTGAGTTGCTGGCACAGATGCGCGAGCAATGGCCGTTCTTCCGCACCCGCATCGACATGCTGGAAATGGTGCTGGCCAAGGCCGATGCGCAAATTGCCGAGGCCTACGACGAACGTCTGGTGCAACCGCACCTGCGTCCTTTAGGTGCGCACCTGCGCGACCTATTGTCGCAGTCATGCCAGGTGGTGCTGGGCCTGACCGGGCAGCCGGTGCTACTGGCGCACAGCCCCGAGACACTGGAATTCATTAGCCTGCGCAATACCTATCTGGACCCGTTGCACCGCCTGCAGGCAGAGTTGCTGGCCCGCTCGCGCAGCCGCGAAGCCGCTCTGGACAGCCCGTTGGAGCAGGCCTTGCTGGTGACCGTGGCGGGTATTGCCGCCGGGCTGCGCAACACCGGCTAAGGGCAAGCCTGGGTCATGTCTGGCGCGTGCCATACAGGCCCGGCACTATGACGGGGAGGGTGGTTGCGCCTGGCGCAACCGCCTGCCCGGTCAGCCGCAAGTGGCGCATTCCTGCAACTTTGGGACGCTTGTCTGGCTGCCGGGCGCTGTGTATCTTGAGCAGCCTTCTGACCGATTTATGGTCATACCCGATTTTCCGGACTTGGCCCTGGTCGCCGAATCCATTGAATTTCATAAAAAAATTTGAGGAGCACGAGATGCGCGTAATTCTGCTGGGAGCTCCCGGGGCCGGTAAAGGTACTCAGGCAAAGTTCATCACCGAAAAGTTCGGTATTCCACAGATCTCCACCGGTGACATGCTGCGTGCCGCCGTCAAGGCTGGCACCCCGCTGGGCCTGGAGCTGAAGAAAGTCATGGATGCCGGCCAGCTGGTCTCCGACGAGTTGATCATCAGCCTGGTGAAGGAGCGCATCGCTCAGCCTGATTGCGCCAACGGCTGCCTGTTCGACGGCTTCCCACGCACCATCCCACAGGCCGAAGCCATGGTCGCTGCCGGTGTCGACATCGATGCCGTGGTCGAAATTGCCGTGGACGACGAAGAAATCGTCGGCCGCATGGCTGGCCGCCGCGTGCACCTGGCCTCGGGCCGTACCTACCACATTCAGTACAACCCGCCGAAAGTGGAAGGCAAGGACGACGAGACCGGTGAAGACCTGATCCAGCGTGACGACGACAAAGAAGAAACCGTTCGCCATCGCCTGTCGGTCTACCACAGCCAGACCAAGCCGCTGGTGGATTTCTACCAGAAGCTGTCGGCTGCCAATGGCGGCAAGCCGAAGTACAGCCACATCGAAGGTGTCGGCTCGGTTGAAGCCATCACCGCCAAGGTCCTGGCAGCCCTGAGCTGATCCGGCGCCTGAGGCACCTCGACAACGGCCCGCTTGCGGGCCGTTGTCGTTTGTAGGCCGCACAGCGCCCCCTCAGGACACAACGCCGCTGCTGCTCTATACTGCCGCTCTTTTTCATTCGCACCTGGATACCCGTTCGATGACCACCCTGCTGGCCCTGGATACCGCCACCGAAGCCTGTTCCGTCGCGCTGCTGCATGACGGCAAGGTGACCAGCCACTACGAGGTGATCCCGCGCATGCATGCCCAGAAGCTGCTGCCGATGATCAAGCAACTGCTGGCCGACTCTGGCGTGGCACTGAATGCGCTGGATGCCATTGCCTTTGGCCGTGGCCCGGGCGCGTTCACCGGCGTGCGTATTGCCATCGGTGTTGTGCAAGGCCTGGCCTTCGCCCTCGAACGCCCGGTGCTGCCGGTGTCCAACCTGGCCGCTTTGGCCCAGGGTGCATTGCGCGAGCAGGGCGTGCAGCAGGTGGCCGCTGCCATCGATGCGCGCATGGATGAAGTGTACTGGGGCTGCTACCAGGCCACGGCGGGCGAAATGTGCCTGGTCGGCCGTGAAGCCGTATTGCCGCCCGAGCAGGTGGCGCTGCCGGCAGGCAGCAATGGCGAGTGGTTCGGTGCCGGTACCGGGTGGGGCTATGCCGAGCGCCTGGCGGTACAGGTGGCGGCGAGCAACCCGGCTGCCTTGCCCAATGCTCTGGACATTCTCAGCCTGGCCACCTTTTCCTGGGCCCGTGGCGAGGCAATCGTCGCCGAGCAGGCGCAACCGGTTTATCTGCGCGATAATGTAGCCACGCCCAAGAAGCACTGAGTGCTGTTCGTCGGTTATCGCCGAACACGCTAAAACCTTTTGCGCGATCTGTGGTCCAGTTATCACTCAAGCATTAGCGACGGAACCCTGATGCTGCTAAATTGCCATCATTGGTCCTGAGTGCTCATGCCATGCGTATCGACGGTTTCTCATCGCAGTCCTACCCGCTCAAGCGCACCTCGCGCAAAGCAGCGGTGCGTGACGAGGCCATCGACGATGCCGAGGTGATCGAGGAGGCAGAGGCCGCACCGCAGGAAGCCACTGCCCGCCGCCCTGGTGGTGGCCTGCCAGCCCGCCAGCAGGACATGGTTTTCCCTCGCGCCCGTGACCGCCGCACCGCCACCGCACTGGCCAGCTACCTGAGCACTGCCGGCTTAACTGACTGGGACATGGAAGTACTGGGGCTCGACCTGTACATTTGATGGATGAATCCCTCACCACTGCCTTACTTTCTCGGTTGCCCGTCGTGGAGCGAAAACGCCTGGCGCGACTACCTGTACCCCGCTGACGCCAACGGTAATCAAATGCTTGGCTTCTACAGCCAGGTGTTCAACGCCGTCGAAGGCAACACCACTTTCTACGCACGTCCCGCTCCCGGCACCATTGCCCGCTGGGCGCAGGTCATGCCCGAGCACTTTCGCTTCACTGCCAAGTTTCCGCGGGATGTCAGCCATGAGGGCGACCTGCGTGACCAGCTTGAACCTGCCTTCGACTTCACTCGGCTGATGGCCCCGCTGGGCCAGCGCGTATCACCCTACTGGTTGCAGTTGCCGGCCCAGTTCGGCCCGGCGCGCCTTGGTGAGCTTTGTCACTTCCTCGATCAGATCGCTGTGCCCGTGGCTGTGGAAGTGCGCAACCAAGCCTTTTTTGCCAAGGGTGAGGAAGAACGTCTGCTCAATCGCCTGCTGCACGAACGCGGTGTGGAGCGCATCTGCCTCGACCCGCGTGCGCTGTTCAGTTGCACCTCGCGCGACCCTGCCGTGCTGCATGCGCAGTCGAAGAAGCCCAAGGTGCCTCCGCGGCCGGCAGCCTTCAGCCAGCACCCGCAGGTTCGCTTCATTGGCCATCCTGAACTGGAGGCCAATCACACCTTCCTTAGCCCTTGGGTAGAAAAAGTCGCCGCCTGGATCGAAGAAGGCCGCAATCCCTATATCTTCCTGCACACCTCGGACAATCGCCTGGCTGCGGCGCTGGCCCAGCGTTTCCATCAGCGCCTTATGGCACGCCTGCCGGGCCTGGCACCTTTGCCGGAATTGCCGCGCGCCCCTGAGGTCGAACAATTGGGGCTACTCTGACCTTTCCCTGACTGCCGGAGGTTGAACCATGGATGTGCAAACCCTGCGAGCTGAGGCCTTCAAGGCGTTACACGAGCGCGACGGCGCGTTCGTCATCCCCAACCCGTGGGATGCCGGCTCCGCCAAGTTGCTCGCCAGCCTGGGTTTCGAGGCGCTGGCTACCACCAGTGCAGGGCTGGCCTTCAGCCTGGGCCGGCCAGACGCCGAAGGCGCCTTGAGCCTGGACGATACACTGGACAATGCCGGCGAGATCGTCGATGCCACCGCGCTGCCGGTGGCCGCCGATCTGGAAAACGGTTTTGGCGACTTGCCCGAAGACTGTGCCCAGACCATTCTGCGTGCCGCCGAAATTGGCCTGGTGGGCGGCTCCATCGAAGATGCCAGTGGCCGCAGTGATGCGCCCATCTATGACTTCGGGTTGGCTGTGGAGCGCGTGCGCGCCGCTGTGCAGGCTGCGCGAAGCCTGCCATTCCCGTTCACCTTGTGCGCCCGGGCAGAAAACCTGCTGCACGGACGCATGGACCTCGACGACACCATCCTGCGCCTGCAAGCCTATGCCGAAGCCGGTGCCGACGTGCTCTACGCCCCCGGGCTGCGCACCGTGGAGGAAGTCCGTGCCGTGGTGCAGGCAGTCGCACCGCGTCCTGTGAATGTGCTGATGGGCATGGCGGGCGTGCCGCTGAGCGTCAACCAGTTGCAGGACCTGGGCGTGCGCCGCGTCAGTGTTGGCTCGTCGCTGGCCCGTGCTGCACTCGGGGCCTTCTACCGGGCGGCGCAGGAAATTCGCGATGAGGGCACGTTCGGCTACGGTGAGCAGGCAATGCCGTTTGCCCAGCTGAACGACCTGTTCCGCCGCTGATGAGGGCATTGCTGGCGCTACTGGCCGGCCTGCTGACGGTGGCTGGCCTGGCCTGGCACTTCGGCTGGCGCCTGCCTGCCACATGGAACCCCTGGGCGCCGCTGGACGTACGCCAGCCGCCCAACCTGCTGACCCCCTACAAACTGTCGCGCCTACGCGATGACCCAACGCTGTGCCGGCAGGCGCTGGAAACCAGCCACCTGCGTTATCGGGCACAAGCCG
The DNA here is from genome assembly GCF_045164175.1 of Pseudomonas sp. 10(2024). Lineage (NCBI taxonomy): Bacteria > Pseudomonadati > Pseudomonadota > Gammaproteobacteria > Pseudomonadales > Pseudomonadaceae > Pseudomonas > Pseudomonas sp. 10(2024). The sequence continues at coordinate 4,624,790 of NZ_CP174006.1, read as the reverse complement.
ACAGCCCGGCGTCGGCCAACTGCCCGCTGCAGAACGTATGGCGCATCGAGGGCGGCCAGGCGCGGCTGAGCAGCAGCTTTCTGGCCAGTTGCCCGTTGGCGGTGGCCTATGCACTGTTCGAAAACCATGGCTTGCAGCCGGCGGCGCAGGAAGTGTTTGGGCAACCGGTGACGCAGGTCGATCACCTGGGCAGCTTTGCCTGCCGCAACGTCTACCACCGCAAGCAGGGCCGTTTGAGCCAGCACGCCACGGCCAATGCGCTGGACATCAGCGGTTTTCGCCTGAAGGACGGCCAGCGCATTATCCTGGCGCGTGACTGGCAGGCGGGCGGGCAGAAGGCGGAATTCTTGCGTCAGGTGCAGCAGGCCGCTTGCGATAGCTTCAGCACGGTACTGGGGCCGGATTACAACGCTGCGCACCGCAACCACTTTCACCTGGACATGGGGCGCTGGCAGATCTGTCGTTAGCCTCAGGCGTACGCGCGCACGTTGTTCAGCACCACTGGGCGCGCCCAGTGGATGTCGAACGCCAGGTCATTCTGCTGCTTGGCCAGGGTGGCGTCGTCGAACGGTTCCGGGGCCGGGTCCAGCAGGTTGCTTTCCAGCTCGGCGATGGGCAGGAACAGTGACCGTGGCGTGGGGCCAGGGCCGGGTTCGGCGATCGGCTGACCCTGGTTCATCACCACCGGGCGCAGCCAGCTGTTGTTGATGTCGAGCTGGCGCTGTTGCTCGATCAGTTCCATGGCGCTGAACGGCTCGGGGGCGGGCGGCAGCAGCTTGGCTTCAAGCTCGGCCTTGGGCAGAAACAACGGTTCGGGCGGCGCCACGATGGTGTCGTGCACCGGGCAGGCGCGCTGGGCGTCGATCAAGGCCAGTGCACGGGCGCCGCCGATGGGTTCGCCGCTGTCCTGGTCGTACTGCACGAACGACTGGCTGACGCCGTCTACGGGCTCTTCCTGCTGCTCGGCCATGGCCCGGGCAAAGAAGTCCTGCCACAGGTGGCTGACGCCCCCGAGTGCCTGGGTGTTGTGCTGACTGTAGTTGCCGACGGGCGACAAATAGGTCAAGCCGATGGGAAGAGTATCTGACATGGCAGTCGTGCGCGCTGTGCTCTGGCAGAATAGCGGGATATTGCCTGTATCGGCCGTGGCTGCCGATTCATTAAGGGCTTGGTTTGATTTTTCGGGTGTGAACGATGGAAGAGCAAGGCACGGGTATCAGGGTCGAGGCGATGACAGCTGAGTATGCGCAACAGGCCAGGGCGTGGGCTGAACGCCTGGGCCTGCCGCTGCAGGACGATACCGCTGCCTTCGCGGTGCAGGTGGGCGCCGATGGCTTGCAGATTCAGCAACTGGGCCCGCAGGCGCCTGGGCCGGTGCGTGTGGACTTTGTCGAAGGCCAGGCTGCGCATCGCCGCCAGTTTGGCGGTGGCAACGGGCAGATGATCGCCAAGGCCGTGGGCATTGCCCAAGGTATCCGGCCGCAGGTGCTGGATGCCACGGCGGGGCTGGGCAAGGACGCGTTCGTGCTGGCCAGCCTTGGCTGCCAGATGACCCTGATCGAGCGCCAGCCGCTGATTGCCGCGCTGCTGGAGGACGGCCTGGCGCGGGCCCGGGCGGATGAAGATGTGGGCCCGATTGTCGGGCGCATGCGCCTGCTGACCGGCAACGCCATCGAGCGCATGCGCGCCTGGGAAGGGGAGGCGCCGCAGGTGATCTACCTCGACCCGATGTTCCCGCACCGCGACAAGAGCGCCCTGGTGAAAAAGGAAATGCGTGTGTTCCGGCCTTTGGTGGGCGATGACCTGGATGCCCCGGCGCTGCTTGAAGCCGCCCTGGCGCTGGCCAGCCACCGGGTGGTGGTGAAGCGCCCGCGCAAGGCACCGATCATCGACGGGCCGAAGCCGAGCCACAGCCTGGAAGGCAAGTCGAGCCGGTATGACATTTATCCGAAGAAGGCGTTGAAAGCCTGACGTTTGTGTGGCCTGCCCAGGCTTCTTCGCGGGTAAGCTTGCGAAGAGGCCTGCAAAGATATCCAGATATCAGGGTTTGAATGCCCTCAAGAACACCCCCACCACCTCGCGCACATGCGCCTCGGCTTCATCGCCTTCCAGCGGCCCCGCACATCCCAGCAGCAACCGGTAATCCGGTGCCCCTTTGACCAGGCAGAAGAAGTGCTCCGCGGCGCGCAGCGGGTTGTCGATGCGCAGCAGCCCGCGCTCATGTGCCCCACGCAGTAGCGCTTCCATGCCTGCGAGCACGCGCTTGGGCCCGGCCTCGTAGAAGTACTCGCCAAAACTCGGGTCCAGGCTGCCCTGGGCCATGATCAGGCGGCTGAGCTTGATCGCTTCGTCACTGCTGATAAGCGCCTGGAAGTTGCGGGCAATCGTCAGCAGCACTTCTTCCACCGGTACCCCCTCGGGATACTCGAACAACAGGTCAGGCAACTGGATCTGGCAGGTGGCCATGACCGCCGAACAGAACAATGTCTGTTTGTCGGTGAAGTGGCTGTACACGGTGAGCTTTGAAACACCTGCCGCCGCAGCGACCGCATCCATGCTGGTGTTGGCGTAGCCAAGGCTGAGGAACAGGGCCTTGGCCGCTTCGAGGATCGCCTCGCGCTTGGCCAGGTCCTTTGGCCGGCCTGGGCCGATGGGTGCGTCGTTGAGCATTGTGGTCTGCATCTGGTTTAAGAATCCCCATCTTAACGGGTCAGCCGCGATACGGCTAAAACTAGCTCACATTTACCTGCGGCCTGCCAGCGTTCAGTTGATCGACAGGGTGGGCGTTCAGCCGCCGCTTGATCTCACAGGCGCCAGAGGGCTCCAGCCAGGTCGTCGAAAAACCAGCGCATACCCTTCCCGGCATCGTTGCGCTGATTTAATATACCAGCCAGTACAAATATTAAATGTGCACTCCGCGAAAGGATTCATCATGTTGCGCCATGCCTTGTCCATCGCTCTGCCCGCCGCCGCTGCCCTGCTTCTGGCGGCGTGTGGTCAGGAAGCCGCCCCACCCGCCGCGCCGCGCCCGGCGCTGGTGGTGCAGCCACAGCCTGCCGAAGCCGCTGCCGACAGTTACCCCGGCGAAGTACGCGCGCGCTTCGAGCCGGAGCTGGCCTTCCGCATTGGCGGCAAGGTCAGCAAGCGTCTGGTGGAGGAGGGGCAGCGGGTCAAGGCCGACCAGCCGCTGGCCGAACTGGACCCGCAGGACGTGCGCCTGCAACTTGAAGCCAACCGCGCCCAGCTGGCGGCTGCCGAGGCCAACCTGGCATTGGTGCGCGCCGAACGCGACCGCTACCAGAAGCTGCTGGAGCGGCAGATGGTCAGCCACTCCCAGTACGACAATGCCGAAAACCTCTACCGTGCAGGCCTTGCCCGTCTGAAGCAGGCCAAGGCCGAGTTCGAGGTGGCGGGCAACCAGGCCGAATATGCCGTATTGCGTGCGCCGCAGGCCGGGGTGATCGCCAAGCGCCAGGTTGAAGTGGGCCAGGTGGTCGCCGCCGGGCAGACCGTGTTTACCCTTGCCGCCGATGGCGAGCGAGAAGTGGCCATCGGCCTGCCGGAGCAGCAGTTTGCCCGCTTCGCTGTGGGCCAACCGGTGAGCGTGGAGCTGTGGTCGCACCCGCAGGCGCGTTTCCAGGGGCGCATTCGCGAGCTGTCACCGGCCGCCGACCCGCGCTCGCGCACGTTCGCGGCGCGCATCGCCTTCACCACGGCCGCCGTACCGGCCGAGCTGGGCCAGAGCGCCCGGGTGTTCATCGCCAAGGACGGGCTGATCCCGCTGGCGGTACCGCTGTCGGCAGTGACTGCGGAAAACGGTCAGGCCTATGTCTGGCGGGTGAACAAGGAAAGCCGCCTGGAGCGGGCGACCGTGCGCCTGGGGGCTTATGGCAGCGACAGTGTGCCGGTGCTCGAAGGCCTGGACCCGGGTGACTGGGTGGTCGCCGCTGGTGGCCATGTACTGCGCGAGGGCCAGGAGGTACGCCCCGTGGACCGCAGCAACCGTGTAGTGAACCTGACGGCCAAGGAGTAAGTCCCGATGGGTTTCAACCTTTCTGCCTGGGCGCTGCGCAACCGCCAGATCGTCCTGTTCCTGATGATCCTGCTGGCCGCCATTGGCGCCATGTCGTACACCAAGCTTGGCCAGAGCGAGGACCCGCCATTCACCTTCAAGGCCATGGTCATCCGCACCCTGTGGCCAGGCGCCAGCGCTGAAGAAGTGGCGCGGCAGGTGACCGAGCGCATCGAGAAGAAGCTGATGGAAACCGGTGAGTACGAGAGAATCGTCTCGTTCTCTCGCCCCGGCGAATCGCAGGTTACTTTCATGGCCCGCGACTCGCTGCACTCCAAGGACATCCCCGAGTTGTGGTACCAGATCCGCAAGAAGGTTGCGGACATTCGCCACACCTTGCCGCCGGAGATCCAGGGCCCGTTCTTCAACGACGAGTTCGGCACCACCTTCGGCAACATCTATGCGCTGACTGGCGAAGGCTTTGACTATGCGGTGCTCAAGGACTACGCCGACCGTATCCAGATCCAGCTGCAGCGGGTCAAGGATGTGGGCAAGGTCGAGCTGATCGGCCTGCAGGACGAGAAAGTCTGGATCGAGCTGTCCAACCTCAAGCTGGCCACCCTCGGCGTGCCGCTGGAAGCCGTGCAGCAGGCGTTGCAAGAGCAGAACGCGGTGAGCACCGCCGGTTTCTTCGAGACGCCCAGCGAGCGCTTGCAACTGCGCGTGAGCGGGCGTTTCGACAGTGTCGAGCAGATCCGCCAGTTCCCCATTCGCGTGGGTGATCGCACCTTCCGGATTGGTGATGTCGCCGAGGTGCACCGTGGCTTCAACGACCCACCTGCACCGCGCATGCGCTTCATGGGCGAGGATGCCATTGGCCTGGCGGTGTCGATGAAATACGGTGGCGACATCCTGGTACTGGGCAAGGCCCTGGAAGGCGAGTTCGAGCGCCTGACGCATAACCTGCCTGCCGGCATGGAGCTGCGCAAGGTTTCGGATCAACCGGCGGCGGTCAAGGCCGGCGTGGGCGAGTTCGTGCAGGTGCTGGTCGAGGCGTTGGTCATTGTGCTGCTGGTGAGCTTCTTCTCGCTGGGTCTGCGCACTGGCCTGGTGGTGGCGCTGGCCATTCCGCTGGTGTTGGCCATGACCTTTGCCGCCATGCACTACTTCGGCATCGGCCTGCACAAGATTTCCCTTGGCGCGCTGGTGCTGGCCCTGGGCTTGCTGGTGGACGACGCGATCATTGCCGTGGAGATGATGGCGATCAAGATGGAGCAGGGCTATGACCGCCTCAAGGCAGCCAGCTATGCCTGGACGAGTACGGCCTTCCCGATGCTCACCGGGACGCTGATCACGGCAGCAGGCTTTCTGCCGATTGCCACCGCGGCCTCCAGCACGGGCGAATACACCCGGTCCATCTTCCAGGTGGTCACCATCGCTTTGCTGACCTCTTGGGTGGCGGCTGTGGTGTTCGTGCCTTATCTGGGCGAGCGCCTGCTACCCGACCTGGCCAAGCTGCATGCGGCGCGTCATGGCAAGGACGGCCATGCACCAGACCCATACGCCACCCCGTTCTACCAGCGCGTGCGACGGCTGGTGGAGTGGTGCGTACGGCGGCGCAAGACGGTAATCCTGCTGACCATCGCTGCCTTTGTCGGCAGCATCCTGCTGTTCCGCTTCGTACCCCAGCAGTTCTTCCCGGCTTCCGGGCGCCCGGAGCTGATGGTTGACCTGAAGCTGGCCGAAGGCGCCTCGCTGGCCAATACCGCCGAGCGGGTCAAGCAGTTGGAGGCGCTGCTCAAGCAGCAGGACGGTATCGACAACTACGTGGCCTATGTGGGCACCGGTTCGCCGCGCTTCTACCTGCCGCTGGACCAGCAACTGCCGGCAGCCAGCTTTGCCCAGTTCGTGGTGCTGGCCAAGTCGATGGAAGACCGCGAGCGCCTGCGCAGTTGGCTGATCAGCACTGTGGACCAGCAGTTCCCCGACCTGCGCGCCCGGGTCACGCGCCTGGAAAACGGCCCGCCTGTGGGCTACCCGGTGCAGTTCCGGGTCACTGGCGAGCATATCGAGAAGGCCCGTGCACTGGCCCGTGAAGTGGCGGACAAGGTGCGCGAGAACCCGCATGTGGTGAATGTGCACCTGGACTGGGAGGAACCCAGCAAGGCGGTGTTCCTCGAAATCGACCAGGACCGCGCCCGTGCGCTGGGCGTGAGCACTTCGCACCTGGCGAGCTTCCTGCAAAGTTCGCTGATCGGCACCACGGTCAGCCAGTACCGCGAGGACAACGAACTGATCGAGATCCTGCTGCGCGGCACCCTCCAGGAGCGCAGCGAGCTGGCCAACCTGGGTAGCCTGGCGTTGCCCACCGACAATGGCCAGAGCGTGGCGCTGTCGCAGGTGGCGACCCTGGAGTACGGCTTTGAAGAAGGCATTATCTGGCACCGCAACCGCTTGCCGACGGTGACCGTGCGAGCCGATATCTACGACCAGGAGCAGCCGGCGACGCTGGTGAAGCAGATTCTGCCGACCCTGCAGGAAATTCGCGCCAAGCTGCCCGATGGCTACCTGCTGGAGGTGGGCGGCACGGTGGAGGACTCCGAACGGGGGCAGAAATCGGTGAATGCCGGCATGCCACTGTTCATCGTGGTAGTCCTGAGCTTGCTGATGATCCAGCTGCGCAGTTTCTCGCGCACGGTGATGGTGTTCCTCACCGCGCCGCTGGGGTTGATTGGTGTGACCCTGTTCCTGCTGGTGTTCCGCCAGCCGTTCGGCTTTGTCGCCATGCTTGGCACCATTGCCCTGGCGGGGATGATCATGCGCAACTCGGTGATCCTGGTGGACCAGATCGAGCAGGACATCGCAGCGGGGATGGAGCGCTGGCAGGCGATCATCGAGGCTACGGTGCGGCGCTTCCGGCCGATCGTGCTGACCGCGCTGGCGGCGGTGCTGGCCATGATCCCGTTGTCGCGTAGTGTGTTCTATGGACCGATGGCGGTGGCGATCATGGGTGGGCTGATCGTGGCCACGGTGCTTACACTGCTGTTCCTGCCGGCGTTGTATGCGGCGTGGTTCAGGGTGAAGAAGGGCTGAAGACCGCAGGGGGAGGGCTTGGCCCTCCCTTCGCGGGTGAACCCGCTCCTACAGAGGACCGCGCAGGCTTTTCGATCATTGTAGGAGCGGGTTTACCCGCGAATACGGTAGCGGCAGCAACGTTGAACGGCTGGTGAAAATTGGCCAGCAGGCCCGGCCCTTTCGCGGGTGAACCCGCTCCTACAGCGCGCCGAAGACCTTCTTGGCCAGGCTGGTAGCCGCCGCTGCCGGGTTCTGGCGAATGTTCTGCTCCTGTTTGCCGATCATCTCGAACAGGCCATCCAGCGCCTTCTCGGTCACGTAGTTCTCGATATTGGCGTCATCCTTGACCAGCCCCAGGCCTTTGGCCTGGGCGGCGAAGGCATTGTACTGCTGGGCCACGCCAACCTTGTCGGTGGCCTGCTTGACGATTGGCAGGAACTTGGCGCGGATCTGCTCGCGGCTGCTCTTGTTCAGGTACTGGGTGGCCGAGTCGTCACCGCCGCTGAGGATGCCTTTGGCATCGGTCACGCTCATGTTCTTCACGGCATCCACCAGAATCGCCTGGGCCTGCGGCACGGCGGCCTCGGCGGCTTTGTTCATGCTGGTTTCCAGGGCTTCGACCTGTTCACCCTTGCCGAACATCTTCATCGCCTTGGCGGCTTTGCCCAGGTTGCCTGGCAGCTCGATGCGCACGTCCGGGTTGTTGCTGAAGCCGCCTGGGGTGCTCAGTTGCTTGACGGCCAGCTGGGCACCTTGGGTCAGGGCATCTTTCAGGCCGCCGGTGGCGTCTTTCTGGCTGAGGTCGCCCAGCGACAGGGCCAGGGCACTGGCCGACAGCAGCAGGCCGGCGCACAGGGTGGTGAAGCGCAGGGAAGTGCGGATCATGAAGCTTTCCTTGTAAACGGATGAGTACGGGTATCAGCGAACCTGATCTACCTTGATGCGTACCGATTGCGGGTCACTGCCATCGAGCGCGACACCGTGGTGTTCGGTATTGATGAACAGCAACTTGCCATTCAGCTCGATGCGCGCACTCACCGCATAGCGGTGGCCAGGCTTGACCTGCGCGGGGTCATAGGTGAGATGGAACGGCAGCGGCACGTTGCCTTTGACCGGGCCGGCCTGGCGCGCCAGGGTCACGGCAGGGGCGTCCATCAGCGACACATCCTGCAGTTCCACGCTCAGGGTGGCGGCAGGCGGCAGGGCAATGCGCTGCAGGTAGAAGACTTCACCGTCCAGGCTGGCCTGGTTGGGTGGGGTTTGGCTGGAGCAGGCTGCAAGCAGGGATGCGCAACACAGCATAAAGAGCTTTTTCATGGAATCTCCGGTGTCCTTGGAGCTGGCTTGTGGCCAACCCCACGGACTTTAGCGGATTTTGCCGACCGATGAACCGTTAGAGGGTCGAAGTTTCCAGCCCGTCGTCACGGTGCAGGGCCACCTGGCGGATCGACAGGCGCAGCTCGGCCGACAGTACTCGCTTGGCCACGCCCTCGGCCAGCTCGCCGAGCTTGTCGTGATAACCCAGCTTGCCTTGCGCGTCGGCGTGCAGCACGCCTTGCTGAAGCAAGGTCTGGATGAAGTGGCGGAACAGCGTCTTGTCGAAGAACTCCGGTGCGTTCAGGCCATGCAGGATCGACAGTCGCTGGGCCATCGTCACGCACAGGTCTTCCAGCGCTTCGGCGCTCAGGCTGTTCTGCCCGCTGTTGATCAGCAGCGAGGTGGCCATGTAGAAGCGCTGCAGGGTCTGGGTGATGGTGCGGGCGAGCAGGGTCAGCAACACGAACTGCCGCGAGCTGGGCGCCGGGCGCACGTACAGGTCGTTGTCCTGGCGCAGCAGGCCCTGTTCCACCAGCGCGACCAGCCATTGGTCGATGACCTCGTCCAGCTGTTCTGGCGTCCAGCGCAGGAACAGTTCGGCCTGCAGATAGGGATAAAGCGCATGCACATACTGGCCCAGCAGTTGGCGGCTCATGCGGGAACTGCTGAGGAAGAAGCTGGCCAGCAGCGCCGGCAGGGCGAAGATGTGCAGCACGTTGTTGCGGTAGTAGGTCATCAGCACCGCGTTGCCTTCATCCAGGTAGAGGATGCGGCCCAGGGCGTCCTTCTGCTCGGCCACCAGGTTCATGCTGCGCACATGTTCGATCAGTGCCTGGCCGTCGCCCTCGGGCAGGGTGGTGTGCGGCGAGTAGGGCACTTGGCGCAGCAGCGCCAGGTACAGGTCGAGTACGCGGGTCAGGGCGCGCTCGTCCAGGGCAAGGCGGCTGGTGGACAGCAGTGCCAGTGCCACCAGGTTGACCGGGTTGATGGCGGCCGCCTCGTTGAGGTGGCGGGCCACGGTTTCTCCCAGGCGGGCGGTGGTGGCGTTGAGCCAGTCCGGTCGGTACTGCGGACCGTGATCCTGTTCACGCCAGCCGGGCTGCTGCTGGTCGAGGAAACCAGCCAGGCGGATGGGTTCGCCGAAGTTGACGTAGACCTGGCCAAAGCGCTGCTTGAGTGCACCGAACACCTTGAAGATGTCCAACACCGACTCCTTCTTCTTGCTGGCGCCGCGCAGTTCGCCCAGATAGGTACGGCCTTCAAGCACGCGCTCGTAGCCGATGTACACCGGCACGAACACGATTGGCGTACGCGACGAGCGCAGGAAGCTGCGCAGGGTAATGGCCAGCATCCCGGTGCGCGGCTGCAACATGCGCCCGGTACGCGAGCGGCCGCCTTCGACGAAGTACTCGACCGGGAAGCCCTTGGTGTACAGGGTGTGCAGGTACTCGTTGAACACTGCCGTGTAAAGCGGGTTGCCCTTGAACGTGCGGCGCATGAAGAAGGCGCCACCACGGCGTAGCAGGTTACCGACCACCGGCATGTTGAGGTTGATGCCTGCAGCCACGTGCGGCGGGGTGAGGCCGTTGCGGAACAGCAGGTACGACAGCAGCAGGTAGTCGATGTGGCTGCGGTGGCACGGCACGTAGATCACTTCATGGCCAGGGGCGATACCCTGCACCTGTTCGATGTGGTTGACCTTGATGCCGTCGTAGATCTTGTTCCAGAACCAGCTGAGCACCACTTCGAGGAAGCGGATGGCGGTATAGGTGTAGTCCGAGGCTATCTCGTTGCCATAGCGCAGTGCCTGGGCCTCGGCTTTGGCCAGCGGCAGGTTCTCGCGCTGCGCTTCGTCGGCAATCGCCTGGCGCACTTGCGGGGCATGGACCAGGCCTTTGACCAGGGTGCGTCGGTGCGAGATGTCCGGGCCGATGACGGCAGTCTTGAGGTTGCGAAAGTGCACGCGCATCAGGCGCTGGGCCATGCGCACGGTGCGCTCGTGGCCTTTGTTGTGCTGCACCAGTTCGCGCAGGTGGATTGGCGCGGAGAACTGTACCCGGGTCTTGCGCCCCAGGATCAGTACGGTCAGCAGCCGGCGCAGGCGCCCGGTTACCGCCCAGCTGTCGGCGAACAGCAGCTTCCAGGGGCTGGACTCGCTGGCCGGGGTCTGGCCCCAGAACACGCTGACAGGAATGATCTGCGCATCTTCTTCGGCATGCTGGCTGACGGCAGCCACCAGGCGCTCGAGCGTGGGCGGGGCGCCGCTTTTGTCCTGGCGGCCGAGCCAGTCCGGGTCGGGGGTCAGGTAGAAGAACGCGGCGGGTTCCTGCAGTGGGCCCACGGCTACCGGCAGCACCGGGCGCGGCAGCCCCGCCTTGGTGCACTCGTGGTCGAGCACGGCCAGGTCGGTGAGCGCGGGCGAGGGCAACGCATAGAACACCGGCCGGCTGCGGTCGAGGTTGAGGGTCATGGAAGACTGGTTGATGGTCTCGGAGCGCACCCACAGGTACAACAGGCGACGCAGGCCGCCGAATATCAGGCGGTGCAGGGGGGAACGGGTCATGGGGTGTGTGCCCTGGGTGTGATGTTCAGGTGAGTATTCTGCTATTTAGTCTGCCGTATCGGCGTAAGTTCAGCAAAATTCGGCCAACGACGGGACCGTCATCAATTTTTTTTGTTCTGTGTCATATACTCGGCCTGCCACTTGCAGGATATTTCGGCAAGCGGCGTTGGCACGGGGCAGGTGACCTCGTGCCTGCAAGGCGATCTTCACAATAAAAATCCGGAGTAGTTCAGATGTCGTCTCGTGAGACTGGGAATGTAAAGTGGTTCAACGATGCCAAGGGTTATGGCTTCATTCAGCGCGAAGGTGGTGCGGATGTCTTCGTCCACTATCGGGCGATTCGCGGTGAGGGGCATCGTACCCTGGTCGAAGGGCAGCGGGTGGAGTACGCCTGCGTGCAGGGCCAGAAAGGCCTGCAAGCCGAAGACGTAGTGGGCCTCTGAGCCTCTGGTTTCAAGCCGTAGGAGCGGGCTTGCCCGCGAAGCAGCCACCACGGTGGCTGCCACGGGCGTGGCCCGTGTTCGCGGGTAAGCCCGCTCCTACAGAAACGAGCAAGCCTGCCGTTTCATGATGTACGCCAGGTGATTTCCTCTTCACCGTCGGCGCTGATGCGGACCCAGCGGTCGGCATCTTCTTCCCCGTCTTCCTCGACCCAGCCACCCGGCGCGCAGCGCACTTCCACACCCAGCGCGGCAAATGCGGCGCGGGCGCAGGCAACGTCATCGGCCCACGGCGTCTGGTCGCTTTCCAGGTACAGGCTGTTCCATTTCCCTACAGCCTTGGGTAACCAAGTGACCGGAATGTTACCGGCCTGGCATTTGAAGGTATGGCCTTTCTGCTTCCACTCGGTGCACGGGCCGATTGCCTGGGCGAGCCACTCGGCAATCTGCTTGTGGTCGACGTCGGCGTCCTTCAGGTAGATCTCGATATCAGGTTGACGCATAAGGGCTCCGGGTGTGCTCAGTCTTGGCGCACGAAATAGTCATAACGCATGGAAACCGTGACCTCGAACGGCTCGGGCTGGTCGATCACCCGGGCACGTTTTTCGGCGCTGGCGCGCCAGCCGTGTGGGGTCATGGCCAGCAGGTCGGCGCGGGCCTTGGGCGCGGCCAGGCTCAGGCGGAACTCGAGGGTTTCGCTGTGGGCGTGGGCCATGCCTTCAGGGACCAGGGCCAGGTGCTTGTCGTCGGCGTAAGGGCGTACTTCATCGTAGAGCACTTCACGCAGTTCCATCAGGTGGCCGCTGGTCGGGCCGACCCGCATCAGGCCGCCGCCGGGGCTGAGCAAGCGCTTGGCCTCGGCCCAGTCCAGCGGGCTGAAAACGCTGGCGATGAACTGGCAGCTGGCGTCGGTCAGCGGCACGCGGGCCATGCTGGCGACCATCCAGGTGACCGCCGGTGCTCGGCGGCAGGCGCGCTTGACCGCTTCGCGGGAGATGTCCAGCGCATAGCCGTCGGCGGCCGGCAAGGCCTGGGCGATCTGTGCGGTGTAGTAACCCTCGCCGCAGCCGATGTCCAGCCAGGCGCCAGGCTGGCGCTCGGCGGCCAGCTCGGCCAGGCGGCGGGCGACTGGCGCGTAATGGCCGGCGTCGAGAAAGTCGCGGCGTGCCTCGACCATCGCCTGGTTGTCACCGGGGTCGCGGCTGTTCTTGTGCTGCACCGGCAGCAGGTTCAGGTAACCCTGGCGGGCGCGGTCGAAGCGGTGGCCGGCCGGGCACACCACACCATTGTCGAGCCGGCTCAGCGGCGCCTGGCAAAGGGGGCAGGCAAGCATCAGGCGAGCAACCGGACCAGGGTCTGGTAGTAGATTTCGGTCAGCAGATCGAGGTCGCTGGCCAGGATCCGCTCGTCAACCTGGTGGATGGTGGCGTTGACCGGGCCGAGTTCGACCACCTGGGTGCCCATGGTTGCGATGAAGCGGCCATCGGAGGTACCGCCGCTGGTGGAGGGCTGGGTATCGCGACCGGTGACGCCCTTGATGCTGGCCGCCACGGCGTCGAGCAGCTCGCCTGGTTCGGTCAGGAACGGCAGGCCCGACAGTGCCCAGTCGACCGACCAGTCCAGTTCATGCTTGTCGAGAATCGCCGACACTCGGGCCTGCAGGCCTTCGACGGTGGACTCGGTAGAGAAGCGGAAGTTGAACAGCGCGGTCAGCTCGCCCGGGACCACGTTGGTGGCGCCGGTGCCGGAATTGAGGTTGGAGATCTGGAAGCTGGTTGGCGGGAAGAACGCATTGCCCTCGTCCCAGTGCTCGGCAGCCAGTTCCGCCAGGGCCGGGGCGGCCAGGTGGATCGGGTTGCGCGCCAGGTGCGGGTAGGCCACATGGCCCTGTTTGCCGCGTATGGTCAGCTTGGCGCCCAGCGAACCGCGGCGACCGTTCTTGACCACGTCACCCAGCAAGGTGGTGCTGGACGGTTCGCCGACGATGCACCAGTCCAGGCGCTCGTTGCGCGCTTTCAGGCGCTCGACCACCGCTTTGGTGCCGTGGTGGGCGGGTCCTTCCTCGTCGCTGGTGATCAGAAACGCGACCTTGCCGCGGTGGTTCGGGTAGTCCTGCACGAAGCGCTCGCTGGCGATGACCATGGACGCCAGGCTGCCCTTCATGTCGGCGGCGCCACGGCCGCAGAGCATGCCGTCGGCGTCGATCAGCGCCTCGAAGGGCTCATGCTGCCATTGCTGGACCGGGCCGGTAGGCACCACGTCGGTGTGGCCGGCAAAACACAGTACCGGGCCGTCCTGGCTGCCGTGGGTGGCCCAGAAGTTGTCGACGTCTTCAATGCGCATCGGCTCCAGCTGGAAACCGACGGCGCCCAGACGGTTCATCATCTGCGCCTGGCAATCGGCGTCGACGGGGGTGACCGAGGGGCGACGGATCAGGTCGCAGGCCAGTTGAAGGGTAGGCGAGAGCTCGGCAGGGGCCGTCATGGGGGACTCCGGGGCAAGGCAAGGCGGGGAAATCTGAGGGGCGTTATCTTATATCAAATGGTTTCGGGCAGCACGGCCCATTCGCGGGCACGCCCGCTCCCAGGTACTGCACAGCTCTGAACGCCTGTGCCAAGCCTGTGGGAGCGGGCGTGCCCGCGGATGGGCTGCACAGGTCAGCCCAGGCAACTTCAAGCCTGCTGCGCTTCGGCAGCCTTTTCTGCGGGCTTGGGCAGCGACGACAGGAACGCCATCACCAGCGCTGCCACATAAGGCAACGACTGCACCAGCAACATCGCCACCCAGAAGCGCATGTCCGAACTCGGCAGCCCCTGCACCAGGTAGATACCCAACGCCGCGCCCCACAGCAGCACCATGATGAACAGCTCTTCACGGGCTTCGGAAATCGCCACCAGCAACCCATGGCTGTCAGCGTTCTTCGGCGTGCGGAAGAACGGCATGCTGCTGGTGAAGAAACCATACAGTACCGCCTTGGCGATGGTGTGCGACAGTGCCAGCCCGGCCAGCGCAGCTGCGAAGGCATCCTTGAGGTTCACCCCCACCGCTCGGCGGTACAGGAAGATGATCTTGCCGACCTTGAAGAAGAACAGCGCCAGCGGCGGGATGGCGAAGATCATCAGGGGCGGATCGACCCGATGCGGCACGATGATCATCGCCGCCGACCACAACAGCGCGCCGATGGTGAAGAAGATGTTCATGCCATCGGCGATCCACGGTAGCCAGCCGGCCAGGAAGTGGTAGCGCTGGCCACGGGTCAGCTCGCTGCCTTTGCCGCGCAGCAGCGCGCCGGCGTGGTGCTTGATGATCTGGATGGCGCCGTAGGCCCAGCGGAAGCGTTGCTTCTTGAAGTCGATGAAGGTGTCGGGCATCAGGCCTTTGCCGTAGCTGTTGTGGGCGTAGGCGGCGGACAGGCCTTTCTCGAACACGCGCAGGCCCAGTTCGGCATCCTCGCAGATGCACCACTCGGCCCAGCCCAGTTCTTCCAGCACACTGCGCCGGGTCATGGTCATGGTGCCGTGCTGGATGATCGCGTCACGGTCGTTGCGGGTGACCATACCGATGTGGAAGAAGCCCTTGTATTCGCTGTAGCACAGCTTCTTGAAGGCGCTTTCGTGCTGGTCGCGGTAATCCTGCGGTGACTGCACCACGGCAATTTTCGGGTCGGCGAAGTGCGGCACCATGTGCTTGAGCCAGTTGCGGTCGACGCAGTAGTCCGAGTCGATTACCGCGATCACTTCGGCGTCCTTTGCCGTGTGCGGGATCAGGTAATTCAGCGCGCCACCCTTGAAGCCGGCCAGTGGCGCGACGTGGAAGAACTTGAAGCGCTCGCCAAGCTTCTCGCAGTGGGCCTTGAGCGGCTCCCAAACGGCCGGGTCCTTGGTGTTGTTGTCGATCACCAGCACTTCGTAGTCGGGGTAGTCCAGGGCGGCCAGGGCGTCCAGGGTCTGTTTCACCATCTCAGGTGGCTCGTTGTAGCACGGCACATGCACCGACACCTTGGGCCGGTAGGCACTGTCGGCCTGCACGGGCAGGAACTCGCGGCGGCGCTTGTGTATCCAGACCGCCTCGGCCAGTTCGTGGGCCTCGGTGAGCAGCACGATGAACACGCCCAGCGCGCCGAGGGCCAGCAGCACGCCCACGGTCAGGCTGAACCAGGTGCTGTATTGCTGGCTGTAGTCGTAGGCGATCCACACCAGCACCGACCCGCACAGGAAAGTGATGAACGTCAGGAAGGTACGGCCACGCTGGCGCAGGGCCGAGCCATCGATGAACAGCACCATCAGGGCGATCATTGCCAGCACCACCGACGCCACTGCCAGTGCCCGCCACTGCGGGATCGCCACCACGGGGCCGTCGAAGTTGAACTTCTGCTGGCGCTCGGCGTTGTAGACGCCCCAGTAGGCGCCTACCGAACCTTCGTCGCTGGCCTTCCAGGGTTGGTCATAGGCTTCAATGACAAAGTAGTTGTAGCCACGGCGGTTGAGAGTGTTGACCAGGGTGCGCAAGTAGATGGCCTGGTCGGCCTGTGTGGCATCGGCACCACCGCGCATGCGGCCGTTGCTCGGCCAGCCGACTTCCGACAGCAGCAGGGGTTTGCGCGGGAACTGGTGCTTCAGTTCACGGGCGCGGTCGAGGACGAACTCGACCGAATCCTTCATCGGCACGAACTCCCAGTAGGGCAGGATGTGCGCGGCAATCAGGTCGACGTGCCTGGCCAGCTCAGGATGTTCCTTCCAGATGTGCCATTGTTCACTGGTGGTCACGGGCACCTTCACGGCTGCGCGTACCCGGTCCAGGTATTTGATCAGGTTTTCCGATGTGACCTCTTCACGGAACAGCGCTTCGTTGCCGACCACCACCCGCACCACGCTGCGCGATGTGTTGGCCAGCTGGATGGCCGTGGCGATTTCGCGCTCGTTGCGCTCCAGGTCCGGGCTGATCCATATCCCCAGCGTCACCCGCAGGCCGAACTCCTCGGCCAGGCGCGGGATGTCGGCCTGGGTGCCTTCCACGGTATAGATACGGATGCTGTCGGTCAGTTTGCTCAGTTGCTCCAGGTCCTTGCGCATTTCGTCGTCAGTGGGGTACTGACCCTTCTGTGGGCTTTCGCCCAGGCGGAACGGCGAATACGAAAAGCCAGAGATCTGTTCTGGCCAGGCGGGGGCGGAGACCGGGCGGTTGATCAGTGCCCAGAACCCGGTGAACAGTGCGGCGATGGTCAGCACCACTACCAGGTTCAGGCCGAATTTACGTGAAGACATCGTCGTCCATTCATGTCGAAGTGATAGGACATTAAAGCAGGGTTGGCAGTCTCTTTCCTAACGATGCAGGCCAAGGGCTCACTGGCATATAATGCGCGCCGGTTTTTTGGGGTATGAACATGAGCACAGAAGATCCACGCTTTGCCGGCGTTGCCCGGCTGTATGGCGACCAGGGGCTGCAACGTCTGGGCCAGGCCCATGTGGCTGTGGTCGGTATTGGCGGGGTGGGCTCGTGGGTGGCCGAAGCACTGGCACGCAGCGGCGTGGGCGAGATCACCCTGTTCGACCTGGACGATGTCTGCGTCAGTAACACCAACCGCCAGGCCCATGCGCTGGAAGGGCAGGTGGGGCGGCCCAAGGTCGAGGTCATGGCCGAGCGCCTGCGGGCGATCAACCCGGGGTGCACGGTGCATGCGGTGGCCGACTTCGTCACCCGCGAGACCATGGCCGAGTACATCACCGAGCACCTCGACTGCGTGATCGACTGCATCGACAGCGTCATGGCCAAGGCGGCGTTGATCGCCTGGTGTCGGCGGCGCAAGATTGCCATTGTCACTACCGGTGGCGCGGGCGGGCAGATCGACCCGACGCAGATCCAGATCGCCGACCTGAACAAGACCTTCAACGACCCGTTGGCTTCACGGGTGCGTTCCACCCTGCGCCGCGATTACAACTTCTCGCGGAATGTCAGCCGCAACTATGGCGTGCCGTGCGTGTTCTCCAGTGAACAGCTGCGTTACCCCAAGGGCGACGGCAGCGTTTGCCTGCAGAAAAGCTTCGTGGGTGAGGGCGTGCGGCTGGACTGCTCGGGTGGCTTTGGTGCGGTGATGATGGTGACCGCGACCTTTGGCATGGTAGCGGCGAGCAAGGCGATAGAAAAACTGGTGGCTGGAGCGCGCCGGCCGTCGGAACGGGTCAAGCCTGAATAAGACCGCGTGGGTTTCTTCGCGGGCCTGCCCGCTCCCACAGATACTGCATCTCTCTCAAGCATGATGCCGTAACCTGTGGGAGCGGGCAGGCCCGCGAAGAAACCGGCGCCGATTCAGCGGTTGGACGCCAACTCCGCCATCCGCTGCAACACCGCATGCAGCCCATTGCTGCGCGACGGCGACAGTTGGCGTTCCAGCCCGAGCTGGGTAAACCACTCGCGCAGATCAATCCCGGCCAGCTCCTCACTGGCCAGTCCCTGCACCCGTACCAGCAACAGTGCCAGCAGCCCACGCAACAAGCGGGCATCGCTGCTGGCCTTGAACCGCCACACGCCCTCGATCTGCTCGGCCACCAGCCACACCAGGCTCTCGCAGCCATGCACCCGGTTGGCCTCGGTCTTTTCGGCGTCTGCCAGCGGCTCCAGGCGGTCACCCCACTGCATCAGCAGCCGCGCACGCTGTTCCCAGCCTTTGCCCTGTTGAAACGCTTCCAGCGCTTGGTGCGCCTGTTCCGGCAGGCTCATCGCAACAGCTCCAGGCCTTGGTCCAGCGCGTCGAAGAAGCGCTGCACGTCATCGCTGTCGTTGTACAAACCCAGCGATACCCGTATCGCGCCTTCCAGCCCCAGCCCCTTCAGCAGTGGCATGGCGCAGTGGTGACCCGCACGCACGGCAATGCCCTGTTCAGTCAGCAGGTGAGCGATATCGGCGTTGTGCACGCCCTCGATGACGAAACTGGCCAGGGCCGTCTGCGGTGCGCCCAACACCCGCACGCCCTCGCGGTCGCCCAGGCCACGCAGCAGGTGCTGGTGCAGGCTGGCTTCATGCGCTGCGACCGCATGGGCATCGAGGCTGGCCAGATAGTCCAGTGTCGCACCCAGGCCGATCACCCCGGCAATCGGCGGCGTACCCGCTTCGAAGCCCAGGGGCGCGGGACGGAAGCTGGCGCTGTGGTACTCGGCCAGCTGCACCATCTCGCCACCGAACTGCCAGTGGCGCAACAGCTCCAGGGCCTGGGCGCGGCCATAGAGCACCCCGACGCCGTCCGGACCGTACAGCTTGTGGCTGGAAAACACATAGAAGTCGCAGCCCAGTTGCTGCATGTCCTGGCGACCATGCACCACGCCCTGGGCACCATCGACCACCGTCAGCGCGCCTTGGGCGCGGGCATGGGCCAGCAGCGCTGGCAGCGGTTGCCAGGTACCCAGCACGTTGGACAGCTGGCTGATGGCGAGCACTCGGGTGCGAGGGCCGATCAGTTGCAGTGCCTGGTCCTGGTCGATACGACCAAGGGCGTCCAGTGGCAGCACCACCAGGCGCAGGTTGCGCCGGTGCGCCAGCTGTTGCCAGGGCAGCAGGTTGGCATGGTGCTCCAGGGCACTGATGGCAATTTCGTCACCGGCTTCGAGGCGGTGCTCCAGGCCATAGGCCAGCAGGTTCAGTGCCGAGGTGGCGCCGTGGGTGAACACGATCTGCCGCGAGTCTGCGGCATTGAGCCAGGCGGCGACCTTGTCGCGGCTGGTTTCGAAGGCCTGGGTCGCCAGCGCACCTGGCAAATGCTGGGCACGGTGCACGTTGGCCGCGCCATGGCCGTAGTAATGGCTCAGGGCATCGAGCAAGGCTTGCGGCTTCTGGGTGGTGGCGGCGCTGTCCAGATAGGTCTGGTGCTGCCGTTGCAGGGCGGCGATGGCGGGGAAGTCGGCACGCCAGGGAGAGGGCTGGAACATGTTTGCGAGGCCTGGAATGAAAATCGGGTCTGGTGCATTGGCGCCAGACCCGATCTTAACACCTCAAACCCGGCAGGGTTCTCAGTTGTGAGCGTGCAGCGCTTCGTTCAGCTCGATGGCCGACTTGTGGGTCTTGCATTCTACCGCGCCGTTCAGCGAGTTGCGGCGGAACAGCAGGTCGGTCTGGCCGGCCAGGTCGCGGGCCTTGACCACTTTGACCAGTTCGTTGTTCTCGTCCAGCAGGTTCACCTTGGTGCCCGCGGTGATGTACAGGCCGGCTTCGACGGTGTTGCGGTCGCCCAGCGGAATACCGATACCGGCGTTGGCGCCGATCAGGCAGCCCTCGCCGACTTTGATGACGATGTTGCCGCCACCGGACAGGGTGCCCATGGTCGAGCAGCCGCCGCCCAGGTCCGAGCCCTTGCCGACGAATACGCCAGCGGAAACGCGGCCTTCGATCATGCCCGGGCCTTCGGTACCCGCGTTAAAGTTGACGAAGCCTTCGTGCATGATGGTGGTGCCTTCGCCAATGTAGGCGCCCAGGCGCACACGGGCGGTGTCGGCGATGCGCACGCCGGCCGGGACCACGTAGTCGGTCATTTTCGGGAACTTGTCCACCGAGAACACTTCCAGCAGCTCGCCCTTCAGGCGTGCTTCCAGTTGCAGCTCGGCCAGTTCGCCCAGGTCAACCGCGCCCTGGTTGGTCCAGGCCACGTTCGGCAGCAGCGGGAAGATGCCGGCCAGGCTTACGCCATGCGGCTTGACCAGGCGGTGCGACAGCAGGTGCAGCTTGAGGTAGGCCTCTGGGGTCGAGCTCAGTGCGGCGTCTTCGGCCAGCAGGGTGGCGACCAGCGGCTTGTGGCTCTCTGCCAGGCGGGTCAGCAGGGCGGCCTGCGCGGCGTCCACGCCCTTCACGGCTTCGGCCAGTTGTGCGGCCTGGGCGTTGCTGAAGGCGATGGCCTGGTTGCCACCTTCGTAACCGAGAACAGGGGCGACTGCAGCAACCAGTTCGGCGCTCGGATTGAGCAGTGGTTGTGCGTAGAACACTTCCAGCCAGGCGCCCTGGCGGTTCTGGGAGCCGACACCGAAGGCCAGGCTGAACAGGGTATTGGACATGTGATTACCTCGTGCGAAATAGGGTAGGGGCTCAGGCCAGGGCAGCGGCGTACAGGTCGGGCTTGAAGCCAACCAGGGTACGCGCGCCAAGGTCGAGCACCGGGCGTTTGATCATCGACGGCTGGGCCAGCATCAGCTCGACGGCCTTGGCCTGGTCGAGGTCTGCCTTGCTGGCGTCGTCCAGCTTGCGGAAGGTGGTGCCGGCACGGTTGAGGATGACTTCCCAGCCGTGCTCGTCGCACCAGCGGTTCAGGCTGTCGCGGTCGATGCCTTGGGTTTTGTAATCGTGGAATTCGTAGGCGATGGCTTTGTCTTCGAGCCAGGTACGCGCCTTTTTCATGGTGTCACAGGCTTTGATGCCGTAGAGCGTGTAGGTCATTGTGTACATTGGGGCTACAAGTCGCCCCAATCTCTCCGTTTTTCGATGTCAGTCGCGCGATTATGCGGGAACGATCCTCGCGGCGCCACGCCCGTGGCGCCCCTGTTTATTGATCAGGATGTGTTCAAGCGACCAGACGCTGGACCGACCCGATGATCTCATCGCCGTGTTGCTGTTCGGCTGTGCGCAGATCGAAGGCCGTCTGCAGGTTGAGCCAGAACTCAGGGGTGGTGTCCAGGCAGATGGACAGGCGCAGTGCCATGTCGGCGGAAACACCGCCCCGTTCGCGCAGGATGTTGTTGACGGTTGGCGTTGCTACACCCAACGCCCTGGCCAGAGCCGCGGCGCTGAAGCCCATTTCCTTCTGGAACTCCTCCCGCAGGATCTCACCCGGATGGATTGGACGCATACCGTTCTTGAGCATGATGCACCTCAGTGGTAATCGACAATTTCAACGTTAACTGGCCCGTGTTCTGTCCAGGTGAAGCAAACCCGCCATTGGTCATTTACACGGATACTGTGTTGGCCGGCGCGGTTGCCGCTCAGTAACTCGAGGCGATTGCCAGGTGGCGACCTAAGGTCTCGCAACTCTGTTGCGGCATCGAGCATGGCCAGCTTGCGCTCCGCGACTGACTTGATATCTGACCAACGCCGTGTCTTTCCCGTTGTGAAGAGCGCTTCCGTGTCGGCACAGCTAAAGCTTCGAATCATGAGCCTGAATGCTTAACGTTATTCGTTAATGGCGATTATACGACGGGATCGCTGTAGTTCAAGTCTTCAATACCGGGGCACGCGACTCGCAAGCTCCGGTCGCATCTGCTGGGTATCATCATGTTACATATTCCCACGTCACCTGCGACTATCGTGCAGCGGCCCCGAACCGTCGGTCGCCGCTAACATATTGTTCCAATGGCGATGTTTCGCCTTGCTATCGTTTCTGGTTCACAAAGGAAGCTTTCCCGGATGCAGTCCGCCTACACCGTTCTCATCCTGCTGACGCTGGTCAGCCTGTCGAAGCTGGTCGGCCGTGTGATCCCACTGCCATTGCCGCTGGTACAGATTGCCGCCGGTGCCTTGCTGGCGTGGCCGACGCTGGGCCTGCATGTAGCCCTTGACCCCGAATTGTTCCTGTTCCTGTTCCTGCCTCCGCTGCTGTTCGCCGACGGCTGGCGCATCCCCAAACGTGAGTTATGGCGCATTCGTGGCCCGGTAGTGGCGCTGGCCGTGGGGCTGGTGTTGTTCACCGTGGTCGGCGCCGGTTACTTCATCCACTGGTTGCTGCCGAGCATCCCGTTGCCGGTGGCCTTCGCCCTGGCTGCAGTGCTTTCGCCGACCGACGCCGTGGCCGTTTCGGCCATTGCCCAGGACCGCCTGCCCACTCCCCTGATGCACATGCTGCAGGGCGAGGCGCTGATGAACGATGCGTCGGGCCTGGTAACCTTCAAGTTCGCCTTGGCAGCGGCGATCACCGGAGTGTTTTCGTTGGCTGACGCCAGCTTCAGCTTTGTGTTGGTCGCACTGGGCGGCCTTGCGGTGGGTGTGGTACTGAGCTGGTTGATCGGTCGCCTGCGCATGTGGATGATCACCCGGGGCTGGGACGATCCGGCTACCCATGTGGTGTTCATGTTGCTGCTGCCGTTCGCAGCCTACGTGCTGGCCGAGCGCCTGGGCGTTTCGGGTATTCTCTCGGCGGTGGCGGCCGGCATGATGCAGAGCTGGCTCGACCTGCTGCCGCGTCAGACCAGTACCCGCCTGCTCAACCGCAGTGTCTGGTCGTTGCTGGAGTTTGCCTTCAATGGCCTGATCTTCCTGTTGTTGGGCTTGCAGTTGCCAGACATCATCAAGGCTGTGGTCAGCCACGAAGCGACCCTCTGGCCGACATTGGCCTACCGCTGCCTGGACGTGGTGGCGATCTTTGCCGCACTGATTCTGTTGCGGTTCATCTGGGTCCAGAGTATCTGGCGCTCGATCGGCGTGGTCCGTCGCTGGCGCGGCAAGCCGGCACTGGTGCTGATGCCTACGGCGCGTTCCTGCTGGTTGCTGACCTTGGGTGGTGTGCGCGGCGCTGTCACCCTGGCGGGTGTCATGTCGATCCCGTTGCTGATAGGGGCTGGTACAGCGTTCCCGGAGCGTGACCTGCTTATCTTCATTGCTGCGGGGGTAATCCTGCTGTCGTTGATCAGTGCCTGCCTTGCCCTGCCGCTGTTACTGCGCGGGGTGACCAAGAGCCCGGACGAGCGCTTGCACCAGGAAGTGCAGGAAGCCTGGCGGCGCACAGCCGAGGCGGCGATTCATGCCTTGGAGGCAGAAGAGGTGATCGACAGCAACGCACCGCAGGATGCTGCGCAGGCAACTTTGGCGACCGAGCTGAAGGCACGCTTGATGGCTGAATACCGGGATGAGCTGGAAAGCTACGACGACAGTGCCGAAGCCAAGGCTCTGGCCGCACAGATGGACTTGCTGGAGCGGCGTTTACGCTTGCGTGCCCTGAGGGCGCAGCGGCTGGAGCTGTACAACCTGCATCGTCAGCACCTGGTGGGCGATGAGGTGGTGCGGCAAGTACTGGGTGAGCTGGATATGAGTGAGGCGAACCTGGGTTCAGTCAAGTAGACCCTATCAAGGCCCTTCGCGGGCGCGCCCGCTCCCAGGTACTGCGCTGCGCTTGAAATCAGCGCAGTACCTGTGGGAGCGGGCGTGCCCGCGAAGGGGTTGATCAGCGGTTTTGCAGGAAGGCGCGAATGCGCTCCGCCGCTTCGATGCATTCGGCCAGCGGTGCAACCAGTGCCATGCGCACGCGCCCGGCACCCGGGTTCACCCCATCCACTTCACGCGACAGGTACGACCCCGGTACCACGGTCACATGCTGGGCTTCGAACAGGTCGCGGGTGAACTCGGCATCGTCGCCCGGTACCTTGGCCCACAGGTAGAAACTGCCGTCCGGGCGCTGCACGTCCAGTACCGGCTGCAGAATATCCAGCACGGCATCGTACTTGGCCCGGTATTGGTCGCGGTTCTCGCGTACATGCGCCTCGTCCTGCCAGGCGGCGATGCTGGCCAGCTGGGTTTGCACTGGCATCGCGCAGCCGTGGTAGGTGCGGTACAGCAGAAACGGCTTGATGATCTGGGCATCGCCCGCGACGAAGCCCGAGCGCAGCCCTGGCAGGTTGGAGCGCTTGGACAGGCTGTGGAACACCACGCAGCGCGCAAAATCGCTACGGCCAAGCTCGGCGCATGCCGACAGCAGGCCTGGCGGTGGCGCATCCTCGTCGAAGTACAGCTCGCTGTAGCACTCGTCGGCGGCGATCACGAAGTCGTGTTCGTCAGCCAGGGCAATCAGCTTCTTCAGGGTGTTCATCGGCACCAGCGCACCGGTAGGGTTGCCCGGCGAGCACAGGAACAGGATCTGGCAACGCTTCCACACCTCGGCCGGTACGGCGTCGAAGTCCGGGTTGAAACCGTTGTTTTCCAGGCACGGTAGGTAGTGCGGGGTGGCACCGGCCAGCAGCGCTGCGCCTTCGTAGATCTGGTAGAACGGGTTGGGGCTGATCACCAGGCCGTCATCGGCGCGGTTGACCACGGCCTGGGTGAAGGCGAACAGCGCTTCACGGGTGCCGTTGACCGGGAGGATGTGGCGGTCGGCGTCCAGCCAGCCGGCGGGCACGCCAAAGCGTCGTTCGCACCACTGGCCGATGGCCTGGCGCAGGGCTGGCAAACCGAGGGTGCTGGGGTAAACCGCCAGCTTGTCGAGGTTGTCGGCCATGGCCTGGGCGACGAACGCCGGCGATTCGTGCTTCGGCTCACCAATCGACAGGGCGATGGCGCGTTTGTCCGCCGCAGGCTTCACGCTGCCCAGCAGGGCGCGAAGCTTTTCGAACGGATAGGGCTGAAGCTGGGTCAAGGCATGGTTCATCGGCGCAAGGTCTCGTCAATCGTCTAATCGTTAAAAGGTCACGCGGGTCTGGCTGGTGTCGCTACCTTGGCCGGCCTGCAGTTGCTGCACGATGGCTTCCTGCAGGCGGCTGCACAGCTGCGGGTCTGACAGCGGCTGGTTGTCGGCATCGGTAATGAAGAACACGTCTTCTACCCGCTCGCCGAGGGTGGCGATCTTGGCGTTTTGCAGTGACAGGTCGAACTCCAGGAAGATCCGCCCCAGCCGGGCCAGCAGGCCCGGGCGGTCTGGTGCGGTGATTTCGAGGATGGTCACCGGCCGCTGGGCATCGTTGAGGATGGTCACTTGCGGCGGGAAGTCGAAGTGCTTGAGCTGCCGCGGTACCCGGCGCTGGATGATGGTCGGGTAGTCCTCGGGGTTGCGCAGCGCTTCGGTCAGGCCATCGCGAATCTGCTTGACCCGCTGCGGGTTGTCGCCGATCGAGCCACCGTCGTTGTCCAGCACAATGTAGGTGTCGAGGGTGAACTGGCTGCTCGACGTGATGATCCGTGCGTCGTGGATGTTCAGGTTCAACTGCGACATGGCCGCCACCGTCACGGCGAAGAAATCGTGCTGGTCGGGGGCATAGATGAAGATCTGCGTACCGCCTTCGAACTCGCGTTGGGTGGTTTCCTTGATCAGCACCAGCGGCCCGCCATCGGCCGGTTGCTGCAGGATCGCATCCGTGTGCCAGGCGACGTCGGCGGCGGTGTGCTTGAGGAAATAGTCATCGCCCAGTTGCGCCCATAGCTGCTCGACGTCGTCCGGGTCGGTGCCCTCGCGCACCAGGATGTCCAGCGCTGACGACTGGGTCTGGCGAATCTGCTCTTCGCGGTCCAGCGGGTTTTCCAGGCCGCGGCGCAGGGCACGCTTGGTCTCGGTGTACAGCTGGCGCAGCAGGCTGGCCCGCCACGAGTTCCAAAGGCTCGGGTTGGTGGCGTTGATGTCGGCCACGGTCAGTACGTACAGGTAGTCAAGGCGCGTCTCGTCGCCCACGTGCAGGGCAAAGTCGTTGATCACCTGCGGGTCGGACAAGTCCTTGCGCTGAGCGGTGGTCGACATCACCAGGTGGTTCTGCACCAGCCAGACGATCAGGCGGCTGTCCCAGGCCGGCAACTGGTGCCGTTCGCAGAACTTCTGTGCGTCCACTGCACCGATTTCCGAGTGGTCGCCCTGGCGACCCTTGCCGATGTCGTGGTACAGCCCGGCCAGGTAGATCAGCTCGGGTTTGGGCAGGCGCCCCATGAGCTTGCTGGCCAGCGGGAATTTCTCGGACACCGGCGTGTATTGCAGCTTGCGCAGGTGCTTGATGAGGTTGAGGGTATGCGCATCGACCGTATAGATGTGGAACAGGTCATGCTGCATCTGCCCGACGATCAGGCCGAACTCTGGCAGATAACGGCCAAGAATGCCGTAGCGGTTCATCCGGCGCAGGTTGCGGTGGATGCCGATTTCGCACTTGAACAGCTCGATGAACAGGCTGGTATTGCGGATATCGGTGCGGAACGTGTCGTCGATCAGGTGGCGGTGTTCGCGCAGCAGGCGCACGGTATCGGCACGCACGCCCTTGATCTCGGGGTGTTGGGCCATCAGCACGAAGATTTCCAGCATGGCGAATGGCGTGCGTTTGAACACGTTCGGGTGGGTGGCCTCGATATAGCCGTCATGCAGGCGGAACCGCGCATTCAGCGGCTGGGTGCTGCCACTTTCCTCATCGGCGAGGATAACCTCTTCGAAGTGCTGGATGATCAGGTCGCACAGCTGGCTGATGCTCATCACCACCCGGTAGTACTGCTGCATGAACTGTTCGATCGCCCGCTTGGGGTTTTCATCGCTGTAGCCCAGCAGCGTGGCGATGCTGCGCTGGTGGTCGAACAGCAGGCGGTCTTCGGCGCGTCCGGCCAGCATGTGCAGGGCGTAACGGACTTTCCAGAGGAAGTCCTGGGACGAAGCCAGCAGTTCATTCTCGCTTTCCAGCAAGAAGCCTTCGCCGGCCAGTGCGTGCAGGTTGAGCGTCCCGTACTGGCGGCGGGCCACCCACAGGACCGTCTGGATGTCACGCAGGCCACCTGGCGAACCCTTGACGTTGGGTTCGAGGTTGTACTCGGTGTCGTTGTACTTGTGGTGGCGGGCCTTGAGTTCGGCGCGCTTGGCCAGGAAGAACTCCTTGCTCGGCCACATGTGCGCGGTGCTGGTGACTTCCAGCATGCGCTGGCGCAAGGCCTCGGGACCGGCGATGGTGCGACTTTCCATCAGGTTGGTGATCACCGTCAGGTCGGCGCGGGCCTGTTCGGCGCACTCGTCGACGGTGCGCACGCTCTGGCCGACTTCCAGGCCAATGTCCCACAGCAAGGTCAGAAAGCGCTCGATGGCGTCGCGGTACTGCTCGTGCTCGGCAGCGCCCAGCAGAATCAGCAGGTCGATGTCCGAGTGCGGGTGCAGTTCACCGCGCCCGTAGCCGCCCACCGCAACCAGGGCAATGCCGCTCTGGTCGCCCCAGTCGAACTGGTTCCACGCCTGTTGCAGGATATTGTCGACGAGCCAGGCGCGGGCCTCGATCAGCGGGCGGATGTCGCTGCCGGCGCGAAAACGTTTGTCGAGCACCTCGCCGGCCAGGCGGATGGCTTTCTTGAAGGCGGCGATGGGGCTCGCCTTGAGGGCCAGTTCCGCCTGGAACTGGCCACGGTCGAACAGCTCGGGGTCCACCTGGGGCATCGCGTCACGTTCCTGTCGTGGGGTGGCCTGTCGGGGTGCGGTCAGGCCGAAGTGCGCGGGATGGTGTCGTCCTTGCGCAGGGTGAAGATCTCGTAGCCAGTCGCGGTCACCACCAAAGTGTGTTCCCACTGGGCCGAGAGCTTGCGGTCCTTGGTGATGGCGGTCCAGCCGTCGCCCAGCACCTTGGTGTCGGCCTTGCCCTGGTTGATCATCGGCTCGATGGTGAAGGTCATGCCTTCCTTCAGCTCCATGCCCGTGCCAGCGCGGCCATAGTGGAGGATCTGCGGCTCTTCGTGGAACACCTTGCCGATGCCATGACCGCAGAACTCGCGTACCACCGAGAAACCGTTCTTTTCCGCGTGCTTCTGGATCACTTCACCGATGTCGCCCAGGCGGCAGCCCGGCTTGACCAGCTCGATGGCCTTGTACATGCATTCCTGGGTGACCTTGGACAGGCGCTCGGCCCAGACCGGCACGTTACCGACGTGGAACATGCGGCTGGTATCGCCGTGGTAGCCGTCCTTGATCACGGTGACGTCGATATTGAGCGTGTCACCGTCCTTGAGCGGCTTGTCGTTGGGGATGCCGTGGCAGACCACATGGTTGATCGAGGTGCAGATCGACTTCGGGTAGCCCTTGTAGTTGAGCGGTGCCGGGATGGCCTGCTGAACGTTGACGATATAATCGTGGCACAGGCGGTCGAGCTCTTCGGTGGTGACACCGGGCTTGACGTGTTCTTCGATCATTTCCAGCACTTCGGCGGCCAGGCGGCCAGCGATGCGCATCTTCTCGATGTCTTCTGCGGTCTTGATGGTGACGGTCATTACAGGCTCTCTACGGCGCCGTGCCGGCGCGAACAAACGGGAAAGGCCGGATTCTAGCAGAGCAGGGCGCCGATCGGTCGGGATAAAGGCGGCCATGCTGTTGTCTACAGCTGGCATTCTGGCGCGAAAGCCGGGGTGCTGCAAAAAGTGCTGACAGACGCAACAGTATCCGGGTTCCGTTCGCTCGCGGTCTGTGGTATAAAATGCGCCGCTTTCGGGGACGACCCCGTCAGCACTTAACCCACACACGTGTCGACACGATGACCTGGGTGCCCCGAGTTGCAGAATTCGCGGGTTGGTCATTGGGATACGTGGAGGCCCAACCCGACTTATCAAGGAACTATCATGTCCCAAGTCAACATGCGCGATATGCTGAAGGCCGGTGTGCACTTCGGCCACCAGACCCGTTACTGGAACCCGAAAATGGGCAAGTACATTTTCGGCGCGCGTAACAAGATCCACATCGTCAACCTGGAAAAAACCCTGCCAATGTTCAACGACGCTCTGTCGTTCGTAGAGCGCCTGGCCCAGGGCAAGAACAAGATCCTGTTCGTCGGCACCAAGCGTTCCGCCGGCAAGATCGTCGCCGAGCAAGCCGCTCGTTGCGGTTCGCCGTACGTTGACCACCGTTGGTTGGGCGGCATGCTGACCAACTACAAGACCATCCGCGCTTCGATCAAGCGTCTGCGCGACCTGGAAACCCAGGCCGAAGACGGCACTTTCGCCAAGCTGACCAAGAAAGAAGCCCTGATGCGCTCCCGCGACCTGGAAAAACTGGATCGCAGCCTGGGTGGCATCAAGGACATGGGCGGTCTGCCAGACGCTCTGTTCGTTATCGACGTTGATCACGAGCGCATCGCGATCACCGAAGCCAACAAACTGGGTATCCCGGTCATCGGCGTTGTCGATACCAACAGCAGCCCGGAAGGTGTTGACTACATCATCCCAGGTAACGATGACGCCATTCGCGCTATCGAGCTGTACATGACTTCGATGGCTGACGCAGTCATCCGCGGCCGCAACAACGTTGCCGGCGGCACCGAAGTTTACGCTGAAGAAGCGGCTGCACCTGCTGCTGAGTAATAGGCGCTAGCGTCTACTTGGCACGCAAAAAGGGGGCTTTGCCCCCTTTTTGCCACCTTGAAATCCTGCTGTCAGCATCGGCCCCGCATCATGGGCCTGCTGAAATGAAAACAGCGGATTAGCAGAATTGAACGCCCGTGATTGACGGGTGGAATGGTTGAAAAACTTTCCAAGAGGATTTTGAAATGGCAGCAATTACTGCAGCGCTGGTAAAAGAACTGCGCGAGCGTACCGGCGAAGGCATGATGGATTGCAAAAAGGCCCTGGAAAAGGCCGGCGGCGACATCGAGAAAGCCATTGACGACATGCGTGCCTCGGGCGCCATCAAGGCCGCCAAAAAGGCTGGCAACGTCGCTGCTGAAGGCGCTATCGCCGTCAAGACCGACGGTACTTCCGCCGTCCTGCTGGAAGTGAACTCGCAGACCGACTTCCTGGCCCTGCAAGACGACTTCAAGAACTTCGTGGCCGAAAGCCTCGAAGAAGCCTTCGCCCAGAAGCTGACCGACGCCGCTCCGCTGATCGCCTCGCGTGAAGCTGCTCGTGAAGCCCTGGTTGCCAAGTGCGGCGAGAACGTCAACATCCGTCGCCTGGTGCGCGTTGAGGGTGACGTTGTCGGTGCCTACCTGCACGGCAACAAGATCGGCGCTGTCGTCGTTCTGAAAGGCGGTGATGTGGAGCTGGCGAAGAACATCGCCATGCACGTTGCAGCTTCGAACCCTGAGTTCCTGGATTCGTCGGAAATCTCCGCCGAGGCCATCGAGCGCGAGAAGAATGTCTTCCTGCAGCTGAACGCCGACAAGATCGCCGGCAAGCCGGAAAACATCGTTGAGAACATGATCAACGGTCGTATCACCAAGTTCAAGGCCGAAGCCTCGCTGAAAGAGCAAGCCTTCGTCATGAACCCGGAAATCAAGGTTGGCGAGCTGGCCAAGAAAGCCGGTGCTGAAATCGTTTCCTTCACCTACTTCAAAGTAGGCGAAGGCATCGAGAAGCCAGTCGACGACTTCGCTGCTGAAGTTGCCGCTCAGGTCGCTGCTGCCAAGCAGTAAGACAGCCCCGTCTGTCGCCCCAAAGAGGCTGCCCGCTCACGCGCGCAGCCTCTTTGTCAAAACGGGGAGGGGTTTATACGACTCCCTCTTCGCTGGCACCGAAGCGGTGCCACGCTACAGTTAGCAGGCTGCAAACAGCCCGCACGAATTTTCTAAAAGTACGCCGCAGGAGAGACTCGCAATGGCTCAGCAGGTGAGTGGTCGCCAACCTCGCTATAAACGCATTTTGCTCAAACTTAGCGGCGAGGCCCTGATGGGCTCGGAAGACTTCGGGATCGACCCGAAAGTGCTGGATCGCATGGCGCTTGAAGTTGGCCAGCTGGTAGGGATCGGTGTCCAGGTCGGCCTGGTGATCGGTGGTGGCAACCTGTTCCGCGGCGCCGCGCTGAGCGCAGCCGGCATGGACCGCGTCACGGGTGACCACATGGGGATGCTGGCTACCGTGATGAACGGCCTGGCCATGCGCGATGCGCTGGAGCGCTCGAACATCCCGGCCCTGGTCATGTCGGCCATTTCCATGGTGGGTGTCACCGATCATTACGATCGCCGCAAAGCTATTCGTCACCTCAACTCCGGGGATGTGGTAATTTTCTCCGCCGGTACCGGCAACCCGTTCTTCACCACCGACTCCGCGGCCTGCCTGCGCGCCATCGAAATCGATGCTGACGTGGTGCTGAAGGCGACCAAGGTCGATGGCGTGTACACTGCCGATCCATTCAAGGACCCGCATGCCGAGAAATTCGATCACCTGACCTACGATGAGGTTCTGGATCGCAAGCTGGGTGTGATGGACCTGACCGCAATCTGCCTGTGCCGTGACCACAAGATGCCATTGCGGGTATTCAACATGAACAAGCCTGGCGCCCTGCTGAACATCGTGGTGGGTGGCGCTGAAGGCACACTGATCGAGGAAGGCCAAGCATGATCAACGACATCAAGAAAGACGCGCAGGAGCGCATGGGCAAGTCCATCGAAGCCCTGTCCCGCAACCTGGCTGCAATCCGCACCGGTCGCGCTCACCCAAGCATCCTGGACAGCGTCAAGGTTACCGCCTGGGGTAGCGAAATGCCGCTGAACCAGGTCGCCGCGATCACCGTCGAAGATGCCCGCACCCTGAAGATCGTCGCTCACGACAAGAACCTCAGCGCTGCCATCGAAAAGGCCATCCTCACCTCCGATCTGGGCCTTAACCCGTCCAGCGCCGGTACCACCATCCGTGTGCCGATGCCGGCCCTGACCGAGGAAACCCGCAAGGGCTACACCAAGCAGGCCAGCGGTGTTGCCGAGGATGCCAAGGTGGCCGTGCGCAACGTGCGCCGCGACGCCCTGGCTGACCTGAAAAAGCTGACCAAGGACAAGGAAATCAGCGAAGACGAAGAGCGTCGCGCCGCGGACGAGATCCAGAAGCTGACCGACAAGTTCGTCGCCGAAGTGGATGCTGCCTTCAAAGCCAAGGAAAAGGACCTGATGGCCGTCTAAGGCCGGGGTTTTTTAATGGAAAAGACCAAGCCAGCGGCGCCGTCCTCGGTGCCGCGTCATGTCGCGATCATCATGGATGGCAACAACCGCTGGGCGAAAAAACGCCTGCTGCCCGGCGTGGCCGGGCACAAGGCGGGTGTGGATGCCGTTCGCGCGGTCATCGAAGTCTGTGCCAAGTCCGGGGTCGAGGTACTGACCCTGTTCGCCTTCTCCAGCGAGAACTGGCAGCGCCCTGCCGAAGAGGTCGGTGCGCTGATGGAGCTGTTCTTCTCGGCGCTGCGCCGTGAGGCCAAGCGCCTTGACGAGAACAATATCAGCCTGCGCATCATCGGCGACCGTTCGCGTTTCCATCCTGAGCTGCAGGCCGCCATGCGCGAGGCCGAGGCAGTGACCGCTGGCAACAACCGCTTCATTCTGCAGATAGCAGCCAACTACGGTGGCCAGTGGGACATCGCCCAGGCTGCCCAGCGGCTGGCGCGGGAAGTGCAAGCCGGGCACCTGCGCCCGGAAGACATCACGCCGGGCCTGCTGCAGACCTGTCTGGCAACCGGCGACCTGCCGCTACCGGACCTGTGCATTCGCACCGGTGGCGAGCACCGCATCAGCAATTTCCTGTTGTGGCAGCTGGCCTATGCCGAGTTGTATTTCTCCGACCTCTACTGGCCGGACTTCAAACACGAGGCCATGCGCAATGCCCTGGCCGATTTCGCTTCGCGCCAGCGCCGCTTCGGTAAGACCAGCGAGCAGGTCGAGGCTGGAGCTCGTGCTTAATGCTTAAACAACGCATCATTACTGCGCTGATCCTGCTGCCGGTCGCGCTGGGTGGTTTCTTCCTGCTCAATGGCGGGGATTTCGCCCTGTTTATCGGCTTCGTAGTGACCCTCGGTGCCTGGGAGTGGGCGCGCCTTGCCGGGCTGATGGCCCAGCCGTTGCGCATTGCCTATGCAGCGGTGGTCGCGGGGGCGCTGATGCTGCTGTACATCCTTCCGGAACTGGCGCCCTGGGTGCTGGGCGCTGCCGTGATCTGGTGGGGGCTGGCCACCTGGCTGGTGCTTACCTACCCGCGCAGCAGCGACCTGTGGGCCAGTGCTGCCTGTCGGTTGTTGATCGGCCTGCTGGTGTTGCTGCCGGCCTGGCAAGGGCTGGTGCTGCTCAAGCACTGGCCCTTGGGAAACTGGCTGATCCTGTCGGTCATGGTGCTGGTGTGGGCCGCCGACATCGGTGCGTACTTCTCTGGCCGGGCATTCGGCAAGCGCAAGCTGGCTCCGCAGGTCAGCCCGGGCAAGAGTTGGGAAGGCGTGTACGGTGGCCTGGCGGTCAGCCTGTTGATTACCCTGGGTGTCGGCATCAGTCGCGACTGGGGCTTTGGTCAGATCCTGCTGGGCCTGTTGGGCGCTGCGTTGCTGGTGATGTCCTCGGTGGTCGGTGACCTGACCGAGAGCATGTTCAAGCGTCGCTCCGGCATCAAGGACAGCAGCAATCTGCTGCCCGGGCATGGGGGTGTGCTCGATCGCATTGACAGCCTGACTGCGGCAATCCCGATTTTCGCCGTACTGCTGTGGGCTGCCGAATGGGGTGTGATGTGAGTCGCCCGCAACGTATTACCGTGCTCGGGGCCACCGGCTCCATTGGCCTGAGCACGCTGGATGTGATTGCGCGTCATCCTGACCGTTATCAAGCGTTCGCCCTCACTGGCTATTCGCGCATCGACGAGCTGTTGGCGCTATGCGTGCGTCATCGTCCGGCCTTCGCTGTGGTGCCGAGCACTGAGGCGGCGGTGAGGTTGCGTGCGAGTCTGGCTGCGGCCGGTTGCACCACCGAGGTGCTGGAAGGTGAGGCCGGGCTTTGCCAGGTGGCGTCGGCCGCTGAAGTGGATGCAGTGATGGCAGCCATTGTCGGTGCTGCCGGCCTGCGCCCCACGCTGGCGGCGGTCGAGGCGGGCAAGAAGGTGTTGCTGGCCAACAAGGAAGCACTTGTGATGTCCGGCGCACTGTTCATGGAGGCGGTGCGGCAAAAGGGTGCCGTGCTGCTGCCGATCGACAGCGAACACAACGCTATCTTCCAGTGCATGCCAGGCGACTACGCCCGTGGCCTGAGTGCCGTCGGTGTGCGCCGGATCCTGCTTACCGCGTCCGGCGGGCCGTTCCGCGAAACGCCGGTCGAGGCGCTGCTGGACGTGACTCCGGAGCAAGCCTGTGCGCACCCCAACTGGTCCATGGGGCGCAAGATCTCCGTGGATTCGGCCAGCATGATGAACAAAGGCCTCGAGTTGATCGAAGCCTGCTGGTTGTTCGATGCCGTGCCGTCCAAGGTTGAGGTGGTGGTGCACCCGCAGAGCGTGATCCATTCGCTGGTCGACTACGTGGACGGTTCGGTACTCGCGCAGTTGGGCAACCCGGACATGCGTACGCCAATCGCCAACGCGTTGGCCTGGCCGGAACGGATCGATTCCGGGGTTGCCCCTCTGGACCTGTTCGCCATCGCCCGTCTGGATTTCCAGGCGCCCGACGAACAACGCTTCCCTTGCCTGCGCCTTGCGCGGCAGGCTGCCGAGGCCGGCAACAGCGCGCCCGCCGTGCTCAATGCGGCCAACGAAGTCGCGGTCCAGGCATTTCTTGAACGGCGCATCCGCTTCCCGGAGATCGCGGGTATGATCGAACAGGTACTCGACCAGGAACCCGTCGTACCGCTGCCGTCGCTGGATGCGGTATTTGCCGCCGATCAGCGTGCCCGGGAGCTTTCCCGTGAGTGGCTGAGGCGTCACGGCCGCTGATGCAGGCCCGCCAAGGTTCGTGAGGGGGCTGGGCAGGATGCCGGCCCGCTGAACATCATTCGGAGATGGACATGACAGCGCTCTACATGATTATCGGCACCCTCGTGGCTTTGGGTGTGCTGGTCACTTTCCACGAATTCGGTCACTTCTGGGTGGCGCGCCGCTGCGGCGTCAAGGTGCTGCGTTTCTCGGTGGGGTTCGGCACGCCGCTACTGCGGTGGCATGACCGCCACGGCACCGAGTTCGTTGTTGCGGCCATTCCTCTGGGTGGCTACGTCAAGATGCTCGACGAGCGCGAAGGCGATGTGCCGCCGGCGCTGGCCGGGCAGTCGTTCAACCGCAAGTCGGTGCGCCAGCGTATTGCGATTGTCGCGGCAGGCCCGATCGCCAATTTTCTGCTGGCTATCCTGTTTTTCTGGGTGCTGGCGATGCTGGGTACCCAGCAAATCCGCCCGGTTATCGGCGCGGTCGACAGTGGCAGCCTGGCAGCATCTGCAGGGCTGACCGCAGGTCAGGAAATCGTTTCTGTAGACGGCAAGCCGACCAACGGTTGGTCGGCGGTCAATTTGCAGCTGGTTCGTCGTCTGGGCGAGAGCGGTACCTTGCAGATTGGCGTGCGCGATGAGGGCGCCAGCGCCGAGCGCCAGCTGCATGTCAAGCTGGACAATTGGCTCAAGGGCGCCGACGAGCCGGACCCGATTCAATCCCTGGGGCTGCGCCCTTGGCGACCGGCGATCACACCGGTGCTGGCCGAGATCGATCCGAAGGGGCCGGCTGCCGCTGCGGGCCTGAAAACCGGTGACAAGCTGCTGGCTCTGGATGATGTGGCGGTTACCGAATGGCAGCAGGTAGTCGACCGCGTGCGCGCCCGCCCGGATGCCAAGGTCATGGTGCGAGTGGAGCGCGACGGCGCTGCCCTGGAGCTGCCGGTGACCTTGGCCCGCAAGGGGGAGGGCAAGGCAGTCGGTGGCTATCTTGGCGCTGGCGTCAAAGGTGGCGAATGGCCTGCCAACATGCTCCGCGAAATCAGCTACGGCCCGCTGGATGCGGTGGGTGAGAGCTTGTCGCGTACCTGGAACATGAGCGTCCTGACACTTGAATCGCTGAAGAAAATGCTGTTCGGGGAGCTCTCGGTAAAAAACTTGAGTGGACCGATAACCATTGCTAAAGTGGCGGGCGCTTCAGCCCAGTCCGGCGTGGGGGATTTCCTGAATTTCCTGGCCTACCTGAGCATAAGCCTGGGGGTTCTTAACCTGCTGCCCATTCCAGTACTGGACGGGGGGCATTTGCTGTTTTACCTGGTCGAGTGGGCGCGCGGTCGTCCGCTGTCTGATCGGGTGCAAGGTTGGGGGGTTCAGATCGGTATCAGTTTGGTCATAGGGGTGATGTTGCTCGCCCTGATCAACGATCTGGGTCGACTATAAAGCTTCGCTCAATTGCGAACCTGCCGTTCTGTGACGGCAGGTTGTTTATTGCCAGTTGGAATAAAAGGACTTCATGAAACGTCTGCTGCTAACTGCGGTCATGTCCGCACTGATGATCGCTGAAGTTCACGCCGAGTCCTTCACCATCTCCGATATTCGCGTCAACGGCCTGCAGCGGGTTTCCGCTGGCAGTGTGTTCGGTGCCTTGCCGCTGAACGTTGGCGACCAGGCTGACGACCGCCGCCTGGTGGACTCGACTCGTTCCCTGTTCAAGACCGGGTTCTTCCAGGACATCCAGTTGAGCCGCGATGGCAATGTGCTGATCATCAACGTGGTCGAGCGCCCGTCGGTGTCGAGCATCGAGATTGAAGGCAACAAGGCGATCAGCACCGAAGACCTGATGAAGGGCCTGAAGCAATCGGGCCTGGCCGAAGGCGAGATCTTCCAGCGTGCCACCCTCGAAGGTGTGCGTAACGAACTGCAACGCCAGTACGTGGCCCAGGGGCGCTACTCGGCCGAGGTCGACGCCGAAGTGGTGCCGCAGCCGCGCAACCGTGTGGCCCTGAAGATCAAGATCAACGAAGGCACCGTCGCCGCCATCCAGCACATCAACATCGTTGGCAACAACGTATTCGATGATGAGACCCTGGGGCAGCTGTTCGAGCTGAAGACCACCAACTGGCTGTCGTTCTTCAAGAACGACGACAAGTACGCCCGTGAAAAACTCTCCGGTGACCTGGAGCGCCTGCGTTCCTACTACCTGGACCGCGGCTACATCAACATGGACATCGCCTCCACCCAGGTGTCCATCACGCCGGACAAGAAGCACGTCTACATCACCGTCAACATCAACGAAGGCGAGAAATACACCGTTCGCGACGTGAAGCTGTCCGGTGACCTCAAGGTGCCGGAAGACCAGGTCAAGTCGCTGCTGCTGGTGCAGCCGGGGCAGGTATTCTCGCGCAAGGTGATGACCACCACGTCCGAGCTGATCACCCGTCGCCTGGGTAACGAAGGCTACACCTTCGCCAACGTCAACGGCGTGCCGCAACCCAACGACCAGGACCACACGGTCGACATCATGTTCGTGGTCGACCCGGGCAAGCGCGCCTACGTCAACCGCATCAACTACCGCGGCAACACCAAGACCGAAGACGAAGTGCTGCGTCGCGAAATGCGCCAGATGGAAGGCGGCTGGGCGTCGACCTACCTGATCGACCAGTCCAAGACCCGTCTTGAGCGCCTGGGCTTCTTCAAGGAAGTCAACGTCGAGACCCCGCAGGTGCCTGGCACCGACGACCAGGTCGACGTCAACTACAGCGTCGAAGAGCAGGCCTCCGGCTCGATCACCGCCAGCGTCGGTTTCGCCCAGAGCGCCGGCCTGATCCTGGGTGGTTCGATCAGCCAGAGCAACTTCCTCGGTACCGGTAACAAGGTATCCATCGGCCTGACCCGTTCGGAATACCAGACCCGTTACAACTTCGGTTTCGTTGATCCCTACTTCACCGCCGATGGCGTCAGCCTGGGCTACAACGCCTTCTACCGCAGCACCGATTACGACGACCTCGACGTCGACGTTGCCAGCTATGCGGTGGACAGCTACGGTGCCGGCGTCAGCCTGGGCTACCCGATCAGCGAAACCTCGCGCCTGACCTACGGCCTGAGCGTGCAGCAGGACAAGATCAAGACCGGCAAATACACCGTCGACGAGATCTTCGATTTCCTCGAGGAGGAAGGTGACAACTTCCTGAACTTCAAGGCCTCGATCGGCTGGTCCGAGTCGACCCTGAACAAAGGCGTACTGGCCACCCGTGGTCACTCGCAAAGCCTGACCCTGGAGTCCACCGTTCCGGGCAGCGACCTGTCGTTCTTCAAGCTTGACTACCGTGGCCAGCTGTTCAAGCCGATCACCAGCGACTACACCCTGCGCCTGCATACCGAGCTGGGCTATGGTGATGGTTACGGCAGCACCTCCGGTCTGCCGTTCTACGAGAACTATTTCGCGGGTGGTTTCAACTCCGTCCGTGGCTTCAAGGACAGCAGCCTGGGCCCGCGCAGTACCCCGAGCATCGGCGAGGCCGCAGGTGGCAAGCCAGGCACCATCGCCGACCCGGATCAGGATCCGTTGCCGTTTGGTGGTAACGTGCTGGTGCAAGGCGGTGCCGAACTGCTGTTCCCGCTGCCGTTCGTCAAGGACCAGCGTTCACTGCGCACCTCTGTGTTCTGGGACGTGGGTAACGTGTTCGACACCAATTGCGGCAACAAACCTGATTGCGAGAAGGTCGGGTTCTCGGGCATGGCCAGTTCGGTCGGCCTGGGCGTGACCTGGATTACCGCACTGGGCCCGCTGAGCTTCAGCCTGGCAATGCCGGTCAAGAAGCCGGACGATGCCGATACCCAGGTGTTCCAATTCTCTCTGGGCCAGACCTTCTAAGGTCGGCCCTTGCTTAATGACAACGGTTTATCCAGGAGTGCATCGTGCGTAAATTGGCTCAATTGGCCGTAGTGGCCGCGGCGTTGGTAGCCACCCCGGCTTTCGCCGAAATGAAGGTTGCCGTCCTGAACTACCAGATGGCCCTGCTCGAGTCGGATGCCGCCAAGAAGTATGCGGTTGATGCCGAGAAGAAATTCGGTCCGCAACTGACCAAGCTGAAAAGCCTGGAAAGCAGTGCCAAGGGCATCCAGGACCGCCTGATCAAGGGCGGCGACAAGATGCAGCAGCAGGAGCGTGAGCGCCTGGAGCTCGAGTTCAAGCAAAAGGCCCGCGATTTCCAGTTCCAGTCCAAGGAACTGAACGAAGCCAAGGCCGTTGCTGATCGCGACATGCTCAAGCAACTGAAGCCGAAGCTGGATGGTGCTGTCGAGGAAGTGATCAAGAAGGGCGGCTACGACCTGGTCCTCGAGCGTGGTGCGGTCATCGATGTCAAACCTCAGTACGACATCACCCGCCAAGTCATCGAGCGCATGAACCAAGCCCGTTGATATGAGTGTGACCATGACGCTAGGCCAGCTGGCCGAGGTACTCGGAGCTACCCTCAAGGGGCCCGAGGCGCTGCAGATTACCGGGTTGGCCACCTTGCAGGAGGCTGGCCCGACGCAGTTGAGCTTCCTCGCCAACCCGCAGTACCGCAAGTACCTGGATAACAGCCAGGCCGGCGCGGTGCTGCTCAAGGCTGCGGATGCCGAAAGCTTTGCCGGCAATACCCTGATCGTGGCGGACCCGTACCTGGCTTACGCGCGGATTTCCCACCTGTTCGATCCCAAACCCAAGGCTGAGGCGGGAATACATCCCAGCGCCGTGGTGGCGGAAGATGCCCAGGTGGACGCCAGCGCCAGCATCGGGCCGTTCGCGGTCATCGAAAGTGGTGCGCGCATCGGCGCCAACGTCAGCATCGGCGCACACTGCTTCATCGGTGCCCGCAGTGTGGTCGGTGAAGGTGGTTGGCTGGCACCGCGGGTCACGCTGTATCACGACGTGACCATCGGTAAGCGTGTGGTCATCCAGTCGGGTGCCGTGATCGGCGGCGAGGGCTTCGGCTTTGCCAACGAGAAGGGCATCTGGCGCAAGATTGCGCAGATCGGCGGTGTCACCATTGGTGATGACGTGGAGATCGGCGTCAATACTGCTGTTGACCGTGGCGCGCTGTCCGACACCCGGATCGGCGACGGGGTCAAGCTGGATAACCAGATCCAGATCGCTCACAACGTGCAGATCGGTGATCACACTGCCATGGCCGCTTGCGTCGGAATCTCCGGCAGCACGCGCATCGGCAAGCACTGCATGCTGGCCGGGGGTGTGGGGCTGGTTGGGCACATCGATATTTGCGATAACGTTTTCGTTTCCGGAATGACCATGGTTACCCGTTCGATCACTGAACCGGGTTCCTATTCTTCCGGCACTGCCATGCAGCCGCTGGCTGACTGGCGCAAGAGCGCCGCGCGTATCCGCCACCTGGACGACATGGCCAAGCGTCTCCAGCAGCTGGAAAAACGCGTCGATACCGTGACCTCAGGTGGCCTGCCGACATCAGAAGGCTGATACCATTCCCTGAGCAAGAGTGAACAGTCGCTAGCTGGCTCCTCTTTGGATTGCAAAAGGAGCGTGTGGTCAGCACCTGCGCTCCCTATTCTTATTACAGGCTTCCCCACCGAAATGATGGACATCAACGAGATTCGCGAATACCTGCCTCACCGCTACCCGTTTCTGCTGGTAGACCGTGTGACGGATCTGGACTTCGAGGCCCAGAGCATTCGTGCCTACAAGAATGTCAGCATCAATGAGCCGTTTTTCAATGGCCACTTCCCGGCACACCCGATCATGCCGGGTGTCCTGATCATCGAAGCCATGGCCCAGGCGGCCGGCATCCTTGGTTTCAAGATGCTCGATGCCAAGCCGGCCGATGGCACCCTGTACTACTTTGTCGGTTCCGACAAACTGCGTTTCCGTCAGCCGGTTCTGCCGGGTGACCAGCTTGTGCTGGAAGCCAAGTTCCTCAGCCGTAAAAGCATGATCTGGAAGTTCGAGTGCCGCGCCCTTGTCGATGGCAAGCCGGTCTGCTCGGCAGAAATCACCTGCGCGGAACGCTCCCTATGAATTCGATTGATCCTCGGGCCATTATCGATCCGTCGGCCAAGCTGGCCGACGGCGTCGAGGTCGGCCCTTGGTCGATCGTTGGCCCTGATGTAGAAATCGGGGAGGGCACCGTTATCGGCCCGCATGTTGTGCTCAAAGGCCCGACCCGCATCGGCAAGCACAACCGTATCTTTCAGTTTTCCTCGATCGGTGAAGACACCCCGGACCTTAAGTACAAGGGTGAGCCGACGCGCCTGGTGATCGGCGATCACAATGTGATTCGCGAAGGGGTGACCATCCACCGCGGTACTGTTCAGGACCGCGCGGAAACCACCGTGGGTGACCATAACCTGATCATGGCCTATGCCCACATTGGCCACGACAGTGTCATCGGCAACCACTGCATCCTGGTCAACAACACGGCGTTGGCAGGTCATGTACATGTGGGTGACTGGGCGATCCTGTCCGGTTATACCCTGGTTCACCAGTACTGCCACATTGGCGCCCACGCGTTTTCCGGCATGGGCACGGCCATTGGCAAGGACGTTCCGGCCTTCGTTACCGTGTTCGGCAGCCCCGCCGAAGCCCGCAGCATGAACTTCGAGGGCATGCGCCGCCGCGGTTTCAGCGACGAGGTGATCCATGTGCTGCGTCGTTGCTACAAGATTGTCTACCGTCAGGGCCTGACCGTCGAAGACGCGCTCAAGGAGCTGGCCGAACCGGCCACGCAACACCCTGAGGTCGAGCTGTTCCGTCAGTCGATCCTGAGCTCCGCTCGCGGCATCACGCGCTGATATGGCCCAGCTTTGCGTAGCGCTGGTCGCCGGTGAGGCCAGTGGCGATATTCTTGGTTCAGGCTTGATGCGTGCCCTCAAGGCGCGCCACCCCGACGTGCGTTTCATCGGGGTTGGCGGCCCCTTGATGGAGGCCGAGGGCCTGCAATCCTATTTCCCCATGGAGCGCCTGGCCGTCATGGGGCTGGTCGAGGTACTGGGGCGCCTGCGCGAGCTGCTCAAGCGCCGCAAGCTGCTGATCCAGACCCTGATCGAAGAAAAGCCCGACGTATTCATCGGCATCGACGCCCCTGACTTCACCCTCAACATCGAGCTGAAGCTGCGCCAGGCCGGGATCAAGACCGTGCACTATGTCAGCCCGTCAGTGTGGGCTTGGCGGCAGAAGCGCGTGCTGAAGATCCGCGAAGGCTGCGACCTGATGCTGACGCTGCTGCCGTTCGAGGCGCGGTTCTACGAAGAGCAGGGTGTGCCAGTGCGTTTTGTCGGCCACCCGCTGGCAGACACCATACCGCTTGAAGCCGACCGCCCGGCCGCGCGCGCCGCGCTGGGCCTGGGCGAGGGGCCGGTGGTGGCGCTGATGCCGGGCAGCCGGGGTGGCGAAGTAGGGCGCCTGGGCGCGTTGTTCCTTGACGCCGCCGAGCGCCTCAGCCAACAAGTGCCGGGTGTGCGCTTCGTGTTGCCCTGCGCCAACGCCACGCGGCGCGCCCAGATCGAACAGATGCTTGAAGGGCGCCAACTGCCGCTGACCCTGCTCGATGGCCAGTCACACCAGGCCCTGGCGGCCTGTGACGCGGTGCTGATCGCCTCGGGCACCGCCACCCTCGAGGCGTTGCTGTACAAGCGGCCGATGGTGGTGGCGTACCGCCTGGCGCCCTTGACCTTCTGGATTCTCAAGCGTCTGGTGAAAAGCCCTTACGTGTCATTGCCGAACCTGCTGGCCCAGCGAGAGCTGGTGCCCGAGTTGCTGCAGGACGACGCTACCAGCGAAGCGCTGGCCAACACCCTGGCGCCGCTGGTGCGCGATGGAAGCCAGCAGACCGAACGTTTCGACGAAATTCACCGCACCCTGCGCCGTGACGCCTCCAATCAGGCGGCCGAGGCGGTACTGGCCCTGCTCAAGGACCGCTGACATGCAAATTGGACTGGACTTCAACCTGGTAGAAGACCTGGTCGCCGGCGTTGATGAAGTGGGCCGTGGCCCGCTGTGTGGCGCGGTGGTAACGGCGGCGGTGATTCTTGATCCCGCACGGCCGATTCTCGGTCTGAACGATTCGAAGAAACTCACCGAAGCCAGGCGTGAAGCGCTGTTCGACGAGATCTGCGAAAAGGCCTTGAGCTTCTGCATCGCCCGCGCCGAAGTCGA
This sequence comes from Pseudomonas sp. 10(2024), assembly GCF_045164175.1. NCBI lineage: Bacteria > Pseudomonadati > Pseudomonadota > Gammaproteobacteria > Pseudomonadales > Pseudomonadaceae > Pseudomonas > Pseudomonas sp. 10(2024). The sequence goes on along the minus strand of NZ_CP174006.1, from coordinate 4,581,964 downwards.
GGAAATCGACAGCCTGAACATCCTGCAGGCCACCATGCTGGCCATGCAGCGGGCAGTGGAGGGCTTGCACATTACGCCAAAGCTGGCCCTGATTGATGGCAATCGCTGCCCGAAGCTGGCGGTGCCGGCAGCACCGGTGGTCAAGGGGGATAGCCAGGTGCCGGCCATTGCGGCGGCATCGATCCTGGCCAAGGTGACCCGTGATCGGGAGATGAGTGCGTTCGAACTGATCTACCCGGGTTATGGCATTGGCGGGCACAAGGGCTACCCGACCCCGGTGCATCTCGAGGCGTTGGCGCGTCTTGGGCCTACGCCCATTCATCGGCGTTCCTTCGCCCCGGTGCGGGCGGCTTGGGATGCTCGCGAAGGCGTCACCGATTCCCTGATCTGACCTATTGGGGCCGCTTTGCGGCCCTTCGCGGGCACGCCCGCTCCCGCAGGATTCATCGGTCTGAGCAGCGGGGCCGTACCTGTGGGAGCGGGCGTGCCCGCGAAGGGCTGCAAAGCAGGCCCAAAAAAAGCCCCTAGTTAGGCTACAATCCCGCCCTTGTCGTTAAGCTCTGCTACAGGATCTTCCATGTCGGTTCCCTTCGTTCACCTGCGCGTCCACTCCGAATTCTCGCTGGTCGACGGCCTGGTGCGGATCAAACCGCTGGCCAAGGCGCTGACCGGGATGAACATGCCGGCGGTCGCGATCACCGATCAGAGCAACATGTGCTCGCTGGTGAAGTTCTACAAGACTGCCATGGGCGCCGGCATCAAGCCGATCTGCGGTGCCGACCTGTGGCTGGCCGGTGCCGACCCGGAAGCCCCGCTGTCGCGCATCTGCTTCCTGGCCATGGACCCCAAGGGCTATCGCAACCTCACCGAACTGATCTCGCGCGGCTGGACCGATGGCCAGCGCAATGGCCTGGTCATCCTCCAGCGTGAATGGATCGCCCCGGCCAGCGAGGGCCTGATTGCCCTGTCCGCGGGCAAGGAAGGCGACATTGGCATGGCGCTGCTGGCGGGTCGGCAAGACGAAGCCGAAGCGCTTCTTCAAGACTGGATGGGCATGTTCCCCGAGCGCTTCTATGTTGAAGTGCAGCGCACCAATCGGGCACGCGACGAAGAATACGTGCACGCGGCGGTGGCATTGGCCGACAAGCTTGGCGCCCCGCTGGTGGCTACCAACGACGTACGTTTCATCAAGCAGACGGACTTCGACGCCCACGAAACCCGCGTATGCATTGGCGAGGGATGGACCCTTGACGACCCGCGCCGTCCGCGTTGCTACAGCGACCAGCAGTACCTGAAGTCGGCCGAGGAAATGGCCGAGCTCTTCAGCGACCTGCCCGACGCCATCGCCAACACCGTCGAGATTGCCAAGCGCTGCAACATCCAGGTGCAGCTGGGCAAGTACTTCCTGCCTGACTTCCCCACGCCCAACGGCATGGGCATCGACGACTACCTGCGGCATGTGTCCCACGAAGGCCTGGAAGAGCGCCTGGCCGTGCTGTGGCCGAAAGAGACCACGCCCAATTACGAAGAAAAGCGTCAGGTTTACCTGGACCGCCTGAAGTTCGAGCTGGACATCATCATCCAGATGGGCTTCCCCGGTTACTTCCTGATTGTTATGGACTTCATTAAATGGGCCAAGAACAACGACGTACCGGTTGGCCCGGGCCGCGGTTCGGGCGCTGGCTCGCTGGTGGCCTATGTACTGAAGATCACCGATCTCGACCCGCTGGCCTACGACCTGCTGTTCGAGCGCTTCCTCAACCCTGAACGTGTTTCCATGCCCGACTTCGACGTCGACTTCTGCATGGACGGCCGTGACCGAGTGATCGACTACGTGGCCGAGGCCTACGGCCGTAATGCGGTGAGCCAGATCATCACCTTCGGTACCATGGCCGCCAAGGCGGTGGTGCGTGACGTGGCGCGGGTGCAAGGCAAATCCTATGGCCTGGCCGACCGCCTGTCGAAGATGATCCCCTTCGAAGTGGGCATGACCCTGGAGAAGGCCTACGAGCAGGAAGAAATCCTGCGTGACTTCCTCAAGGGCGACGAAGACGCCCGTGAAATCTGGGACATGGCCCTGAAGCTGGAGGGTGTGACCCGGGGTACCGGCAAGCACGCCGGTGGTGTGGTTATCGCACCGACCAAGCTCACTGACTTTTCGCCGATCGCCTGTGATGAAGAGGGTGGTGGCCTGGTAACCCAGTTCGACAAGGATGACGTCGAGGCCGCCGGCCTGGTGAAGTTCGACTTCCTCGGCCTGCGTACCTTGACCATCATCAAGTGGGCGATGGAGATCATCAACCGCGAGCAGGCCAAGAAGAACCTGCCCGACCTCAACATCGACTTCATCCCGCTGGACGACCGCAAGACTTACGAGCTGCTGCAGAAGGCCGAAACCACGGCGGTGTTCCAGCTTGAATCGCGTGGCATGAAGGAGCTGATCAAGAAGCTCAAGCCCGACTGCCTGGAAGACCTGATTGCACTGGTTGCGCTGTTCCGCCCGGGCCCGCTGCAATCTGGCATGGTGGACGACTTCATCAACCGCAAGCACGGCCGCGCCGAGCTGGCCTACCCGCACTCCGACTACCAGTACGAAGGCCTCAAGCCGGTACTGGCGCCGACCTACGGCATCATCCTGTACCAGGAACAGGTGATGCAGATCGCCCAGGTGATGGCGGGTTACACCCTGGGTGGCGCCGACATGCTGCGCCGGGCCATGGGTAAGAAAAAGCCCGAGGAAATGGCCAAGCAGCGCGGTGGTTTCATCGAAGGTTGCGTAGCCAACAATATCGATGCGGACCTCGCCGGTAACATCTTCGACCTGGTAGAGAAGTTCGCGGGCTACGGCTTCAACAAATCCCACTCCGCCGCCTATGGCCTGGTGTCGTACCAGACCGCCTGGCTGAAAACCCACTACCCGGCGCCGTTCATGGCTGCGGTCCTGTCGGCGGATATGCACAACACCGACAAGGTGGTGGTGCTGGTGGAGGAGGTGCGCAGCATGAAGCTGCGCCTAGACGCGCCGGACGTGAACTTCTCGGACTTCAAGTTCACCGTCAACAACGACGGCCGTATCGTCTACGGCCTTGGCGCCATCAAGGGTGTCGGCGAAGGCCCGGTGGAGGCGATTGTCGAGGCGCGTGCCCAAGGCGGTCCGTTCAAGGACCTGTTCGATTTCTGTGAACGCATCGACCTCAAGCGGGTCAACAAGCGTACCCTTGATGCGCTGGTGCGCAGTGGCGCGTTGGACCGCCTTGGCCCGCACTTCCATGACGAGATCAAGGCCTACCACGCCAACATCGACATCAACCGGGCAACCTTGCTGTCGGCGCTGGGCGAGGCCATCAAGGCAGCCGAGCAGGCTGCGCATACCGCTGACAGTGGCCATGTGGACCTGTTCGGCAGCATGTTCGACGCGGCAGATGTCGACGTCTATGCCAACCATCGCAAGGTGCGCGAGCTCACCCTCAAGGAGCGTCTGAAGGGGGAGAAAGACACCCTTGGCCTCTACCTCACCGGCCACCCGATCGACGAGTACGAGACCGAGATCCGCCGCTTCGCCCGCCAGCGTATCGTCGACCTCAAGCCGTCGCGCGAAACCCAGACCATCGCGGGCATGATCATTGCCTTGCGGGTGATGAAGAACAAGAAGGGCGACAAGATGGGCTTCGTCACCCTGGATGACCGTTCCGGACGGATCGAGGCATCGCTGTTTGCCGATGCCTTCATGGCGGCACAGTCCTTGCTGCAGACCGATGCCATGGTGGTGGTGGAAGGCGAGGTCAGCAATGACGACTTCTCCGGGGGCTTGCGCCTGCGGGTGAAGCAGGTGATGACCATGGAAGACGCGCGCACCAAGCTGGCCGAGAGCCTGCGCCTGAAGGTGGCGCACGACGCACTGAAGGGCGACCGGCTGAAATGGCTGGGCGAGTTGATCACCCGCCATCGCGGTGCTTGCCCGATCACGCTGGAGTACACCGGCAGCGACGCCAAGGCCATGCTGCAGTTTGGCGAGCAGTGGGCGATCGACCCGGCCGATGGGCTGATTCAGGCGCTGCGTGACCAGTTCGGGCGTGAGAACGTCTTCCTGCAATATCGTTGAACCGACAAAAATTTAATCTCGACCTGAATGCGCCTGATCCCTTAAGGTATGGCGCCAAACGGATCAACCGGCCGGCCGCCTGGCCGTAGACCCAAGACGGATGACTATGAACCCGAATTTCCTCGACTTCGAACAGCCGATTGCCGACCTGCAAGCCAAGATCGAAGGCCTGCGCCTGGTGGGCAACGACAACTCGCTGAACATCAGCGATGAAATTGCCCGTCTGCAAGACAAGAGCAACACCCTGACCGAAAGCATCTTCGGCAACCTGACCAGCTGGCAGATCGCCCGCCTGGCCCGTCACCCGCGTCGTCCTTACACCCTGGACTACCTGGAGCACATCTTCACCGAGTTCGAAGAGCTGCACGGGGATCGTCACTTCTCTGACGACGCCGCCATCGTGGGTGGTACTGCGCGTCTGGACGGCAAGCCGGTCATGGTCATTGGCCACCAGAAGGGCCGTGAAGTGCGCGAGAAAGTGCGTCGCAACTTCGGCATGCCGCGCCCGGAAGGCTACCGCAAGGCCTGTCGCCTGATGGAAATGGCCGAACGCTTCAAGATGCCGATCCTGACCTTCATCGACACGCCGGGCGCCTACCCGGGCATCGACGCCGAAGAGCGCAACCAGAGTGAAGCCATCGCCTGGAACCTGCGGGTCATGGCACGCCTGAAAACCCCGATCATCGCTACCGTGATTGGTGAGGGTGGTTCCGGTGGTGCACTGGCCATTGGCGTGTGCGACCAACTGAACATGCTGCAGTACTCCACCTACTCGGTGATCTCGCCGGAAGGCTGTGCTTCGATTCTGTGGAAAACTGCCGATAAAGCAGCAGACGCGGCCGAGGCCATGGGCATCACCGCCGAGCGTCTGAAGAGCCTGAACATTGTCGACAAGGTCATCCAGGAGCCGCTGGGCGGCGCCCACCGTGACCCGGCCAAGATGTCCGAAAGCATCCGTGCCGATCTGGTGCAGCAGCTGGACATGCTCGGCAAGTTCGACAACGACGCGCTGCTGGCCCGTCGTTACGAGCGCCTGATGAGCTACGGCCTCTGATTCTGATTTGCCCCGGGGCCGTTTTGCGGCCCTTGTGATTGATGGCACCGGCTTCGCCGGTGTTCGCGGGTAAACCCGCTCCTACAGGTATTGCGCTGCCCTTGAGGCTTGCGCCGTACGTGTGGGAGCGGGCATGCCCGCGAATGCTTTCTGGAATCGAGCGAGGGCTAGATGATCAACCTCACTCCTTGGCTCAACGCCCCCACCTGGTACGTCGCCTTCTCCGGCGGCCTCGATTCCACCGTCCTCCTGCACCTGCTGGCCGAATACGCCCGCAACCACGCATCCCCCCCGCTGCGCGCCATCCATATCCACCACGGCCTGCAAGCTGCTGCCGACGCCTGGCCCGCCCACTGCCAGGCCATCTGCGACAATTTCGACGTTGAACTTCAGGTCATCCACGTCCAGGTCTCCCCAGGCGCCAGCCTTGAACAGGTCGCTCGCGATGCCCGCTATGCCGCCTTCAGGCAAGTGCTCGGCCCGGGCGATATCCTGTTCACCGGCCAGCACCGCGACGACCAGGCCGAGACCCTGCTGTTCCGTCTGTTGCGCGGCGCCGGCCTGCGGGGCCTGGCGGCAATGCCGGGGCAGCGGACCCTGGGGCAGGGCCGCCTGGTCAGGCCGTTACTGGCCTGTTCCCGGCAACATTTGCAGGATTATGCCCAAGTCCAAGGGCTGACCTGGATCGAAGACCCGTCAAACGTCGACACACAATTCGCCCGCAACTACCTGCGCGGCGAAGTGATGCCGCACTTGCAGCAACGTTGGCCACAGGCCAGCCAGAACTTCGCCCGGGCAGCAGAGCATCTGGGCGAGGCGCTGGGTTTGCTGGACGAACTGGCCCAAGAGGATCTGGCGCTTGCGGGCAAGGGGGCGCCCATCGCCTGGCCGGGGCTGGATTCCCTCGACCTGGCCGCCCTGCTGGCGTTATCGCCGGCCCGTCAGCGCAATGCCTTGCAGTACTGGCTGAACCAGCGCACCCGTTTGCCCGATACCCGGCACTGGGCCGGCTGGGCAGACCTGCGCGATGCCGCTGCCGATGCCCGGCCAGTCTGGCGGCTTGCCGATGGACGGTTGGTGCGTAGCCACGGGCGCATCTGGTGGCTGAGCGGTGATTGGCTACAGCAACCGGCTGGCTCGCTGGCCTGGCCCGATCCTGATCGACCGTTGCGGTTGCCGGGTAATGGTTGCGTGCGTCTTGTTGGCGCAGCCGTGCCGAGCGGGTTGCGCATTGCCTACCGTCAGGGTGGTGAAATGCTGGAGGTTCCCGGCCGTGGCCGGCGGGACCTCAAGCGCCTGCTCAACGAACAGCAGGTGCCGCATTTCCTGCGCTCGCGCCTGCCGTTGCTGTATCACGGCGAACGCCTGCTGGCGGTGGCCAACCTGCCCGGGCTGGTGCAGGCGGATTGCCAACTGCACTGGCAGTTACCGACGAACGCGCAAGGTTTGAGCTGAAGGGTACATTCCGGTAGACTACCCTCCCTTCTTGATACAACTTCTGTGGGTTCCGCGAAAACACAGGGGTTGCCGATTACCAAGCAGTTTTTTGCCGAGCTGATTCTGGAAATGACGAGCGAACGCCATGCCGGGTATACCCTGGCTGTACAGACGCGGCAGTTTTTCGAGATGCACTGTGATTGACGCAGGTGATCGGGGGCTTCGGCCTTCCTTCGCTTTCTCCGGCGGCGCTGGCCGCCTTAACGCAGACTTCTAGGGTTTTTCATGACGCGCTACATATTCGTCACGGGCGGTGTTGTTTCTTCATTGGGGAAAGGCATTGCCTCGGCTTCCCTGGCGGCCATCCTGGAAGCGCGGGGCCTGAAGGTCACCATGCTCAAGCTGGATCCGTACATCAACGTCGACCCGGGCACCATGAGCCCGTTCCAGCACGGTGAAGTGTTCGTCACCCACGATGGCGCCGAGACCGACCTCGACCTGGGGCACTACGAGCGGTTCATCCGCACCACCATGACCCAGAACAACAACTTCACCACCGGCCGTATCTACGAGCACGTGCTGCGCAAAGAGCGTCGTGGTGATTATCTGGGCGCGACCATCCAGGTCATCCCGCACATCACCGACGAAATCAAGCGTCGCATCATCAAGGGTGCCGGCGATGCCGACGTGGCCCTGGTGGAGATCGGCGGTACCGTGGGTGATATCGAGTCGCAGCCGTTCCTCGAGGCGATTCGCCAGCTGCGTGTCGAAGTGGGCTCCAAGCGTGCCATGCTGATGCACCTGACCCTGGTCCCGTACATCGCCACCGCTGGCGAAACCAAGACCAAGCCGACCCAGCACTCGGTCAAGGAGCTGCGCTCCATCGGCCTGCAGCCTGACGTGCTGATCTGCCGCTCCGACCACCCGGTCGATGCTTCGTCGCGTCGCAAGATCGCGCTGTTCACCAACGTTGAAGAGCGTGCGGTGATTTCGCTGGAAGACGTCGACACCATCTACAAGATCCCGGGCGTGCTGCATGCTCAGGGCCTGGACGACTTCGTCGTCGAGCGCTTCGGCCTGCAGTGCAATGGCGCCGACCTGTCCGAGTGGGACAAGGTGGTCGATGCCAAGCTCAACCCGGAGCACGAAGTGACCATCGCCATGGTCGGCAAGTACATGGAGCTGCTGGATGCGTACAAGTCGCTGATCGAAGCGATGAGCCACGCCGGCATCACCAACCGGACCAAGGTCAACCTGCGTTACATCGATTCGGAAGACATCGAGAACCAGGGCACCAGCCTGCTCGAAGGCGCCGATGCCATCCTGGTACCGGGCGGTTTCGGCCTGCGCGGTGTGGAAGGCAAGATCACCGCGGTGCAATACGCCCGTGAGAACAAGGTACCGTACCTGGGTATCTGCCTGGGCATGCAGGTGGCCGTCATCGAATTCGCCCGTAACGTGATGGGCTGGAAAGACGCCAACTCCACCGAGTTCGACCGTAACAGCGGCCACCCAGTGGTCGGCCTGATCACCGAGTGGGCCGATGCCACCGGTGCCGTCGAGACCCGCGACGAGGCTTCCGACCTGGGCGGCACCATGCGCCTGGGCGCACAGGACTGCCAGCTGGCTGCCGGTTCCAAGGTGCACGACTGCTACGGCAAGGACGTGATCACCGAGCGTCACCGTCACCGCTACGAAGTGAACAACAACCTGCTGCCACAACTGGTGGACGCTGGTCTGGTGGTTTCCGGCCGTTCCGAAGACGGCGCGCTGGTGGAAGTGGTCGAGTCCAAGGATCACCCATGGTTCGTCGCTTGCCAGTTCCACCCGGAGTTCACCTCCACCCCGCGTGACGGCCACCCGCTGTTCAGTGGTTTCGTCAAGGCAGCCCTGGCTCAGAAGAACAAGGCCTGATCGATGACCCAGAAGATCATTCGCGTCGGTAACATCGAGATCGCCAACGACAAGCCGTTCGTCCTGTTCGGCGGCATGAACGTTCTGGAGTCCCGTGACCTGGCGATGAAGGTCTGCGAAGAGTACGTGCGGGTTACCGAGAAGCTCGGTATCCCGTACGTGTTCAAGGCCAGCTTCGACAAGGCCAACCGTTCGTCGGTAACGTCCTACCGTGGCCCTGGCATGGAAGAGGGGCTGAAGATCTTCGAAGAGATCAAGCGCACCTTCAACGTGCCGGTGATCACCGACGTGCACGAGCCTTACCAGGCCGAGCCCGTCGCCAAGGTATGCGACATCATCCAGCTGCCGGCTTTCCTGTCGCGGCAGACTGACCTGGTGGTGGCCATGGCCAAGACCGGCGTGGTGATCAACATCAAGAAGGCTCAGTTCCTCGCACCTCAGGAAATGAAACACATCCTGGCCAAGTGCGAAGAGGCCGGTAACGACCAGTTGATACTCTGCGAACGTGGTTCGAGCTTCGGCTACAACAACCTGGTGGTCGACATGCTGGGCTTCGGCATCATGAAGCAGTTCGAGTACCCGGTGTTCTTCGACGTGACCCACGCCCTGCAGATGCCGGGTGGCCGCGCCGATTCCGCCGGCGGTCGTCGGGCCCAGGTCACTGACCTGGCCAAGGCCGGCATGAGTCAGGGCCTGGCCGGGCTTTTCCTCGAAGCCCACCCCGACCCGGACAACGCCAAGTGCGATGGCCCATGCGCCCTGCGCCTGGATAAACTGGAGCCGTTCCTGGTCCAGCTCAAGCAATTGGACGACCTGGTGAAAAGTTTTCCGACGGTAGAAACCGCGTAAAGCTCATTTCTCGGGTAAAGTACCGCCCGATCCACCCCTGACCAGTCGGTCAGGGGCTCCCTTCATCAGGCCTGCCCAAAGCAAGTTCGCCTGGTGAACGGCAAGAATTTCCTAAGCTAAGTTGTTTTCGTCAAATTCTGGAGTGCTTACAACAATGGCAAAAATCGTCGACATCAAAGGTCGTGAAGTTCTCGATTCGCGTGGCAACCCCACTGTGGAAGCCGATGTACTGCTCGACAACGGCATCATCGGCAGCGCTTGCGCGCCGTCCGGTGCTTCTACCGGCTCGCGCGAAGCGCTGGAGCTGCGTGATGGCGACAAGAGCCGTTACCTGGGCAAGGGCGTGCTGAAGGCTGTCGCCAACATCAACGGTCCGATCCGTGACCTGCTGCTGGGCAAGGATCCTTCCGACCAGAAGGCTCTGGACCGCGCCATGATCGAACTGGACGGTACCGAGAACAAGGCCAAGCTGGGCGCCAACGCCATCCTGGCTGTTTCCCTGGCTGCCGCCAAAGCTGCTGCCCAGGACCAGGACCTGCCGCTGTACGCGCACATCGCCAACCTGAACGGCACCCCGGGCCAGTACTCGATGCCGGTTCCGATGATGAACATCATCAACGGTGGCGAGCACGCCGACAACAACGTCGACATCCAGGAGTTCATGGTTCAGCCGGTTGGCGCCAAGACCTTCTCTGACGGCCTGCGCATGGGTACCGAAATCTTCCACCACCTCAAGGCTGTGCTGAAGGCCCGTGGCCTGAACACCGCCGTAGGTGATGAAGGTGGTTTCGCCCCTAACCTGGCATCCAACGAAGACGCCCTGGGCGCCATCGCTGAAGCGGTTGAAAAAGCCGGCTACAAGCTGGGCACCGACGTGACCCTGGCCCTGGACTGCGCGGCTTCCGAATTCTACGAAGACGGCAAGTACAACCTGTCCGGCGAAGGCAAGTCGTTCGACGCCGAAGGCTTCGCCGACTACCTGAAAGGCCTGACCGAGCGTTTCCCGATCATTTCGATCGAAGACGGCCTGGACGAGTCCGACTGGGCTGGCTGGAAAATCCTCACTGACAAGATCGGTGAAAAAGTCCAGCTGGTCGGTGACGACCTGTTCGTGACCAACACCAAGATCCTCAAGGAAGGCATCGAGAAGGGCATCGGTAACTCGATCCTGATCAAGTTCAACCAGATCGGCTCGCTGACCGAAACCCTGGAAGCCATCCAGATGGCCAAGGCTGCTGGTTACACTGCAGTGATCTCGCACCGTTCCGGTGAAACCGAAGACTCGACCATTGCCGACCTGGCTGTGGGTACTGCTGCTGGCCAGATCAAGACGGGCTCGCTGTGCCGTTCCGACCGCGTTTCCAAGTACAACCAGCTGCTGCGCATCGAAGAGCAACTGGGCGCCAAAGCGGTTTATCGCGGTCGTGCCGAGTTTCGCGGCTAAGCAAGAGATGGTAAAAAGGCAGCAGCCGGAGTTGTAGGAACGTTCGTACTGAACTTTCCTACGTACTAACGGGTTTCTGTCGACGAAGCCTGGCCTCGGCCAGGCTTCGTGCTATTCGAGGCCCCGAAGTAAAAAGTACGCGGCAGCCTTTTTAACCTGGATAACGTGATGCGCAGTCCCTATTGGTTGTTCCTCGTTCTGCTCTTGCTGTTGGGTGGCCTGCAGTACCGCCTGTGGGTGGGTAACGGCAGCCTGGCGCAAGTGACCGAACTGAAGCAGCAGATTGCCGATCAGCATGCCGAAAACGAGCGCTTGCTCGAGCGTAATCGTGTGCTCGATGCTGAAGTGCTAGAGCTGAAAAAAGGCATGGAGACCGTTGAAGAACGGGCCCGCCATGAATTGGGGATGGTCAAAGAGGGCGAAACCCTCTTCCAGTTGCCACAGAAATGATCGATACCTTGCCGGCCTTCTGGGCCGTGATCCCTGCGGCGGGTGTAGGTGCCCGCATGGCTGCCGACCGCCCCAAGCAATACCTGGAGCTGGCTGGGCAGACTCTTCTCGAGCACAGCCTCGACTGTTTTCTTGGCCATCCGGCGCTTAAGGGCGTGGTGGTCAGCATTGCCGAAGACGACCCGTACTGGCCTGGCCTGCGCTGCGCCAGCGACCCACGCATCCAGTGCGCGGCGGGCGGGCGTGAACGCGCTGACTCGGTGCTTAACGCCTTGCTGGTGCTGCATGCCCAGGGGGCGGGGGATAGCGACTGGGTGCTGGTGCACGATGCTGCGCGGCCGAACCTGGCGCGCAGCGACTTGGACAAGCTGTTGTCGGAGCTGGCGGACGACCCGGTGGGTGGCCTGCTGGCGGTGCCAGCGCGCGATACCCTCAAGCGTGCCGACAGCCATGGCCGGGTGAGTGCTACCGTGGACCGCAGCACGATCTGGCAGGCGTACACACCGCAGATGTTCCGCCTTGGAGCGTTGCATCGGGCGCTGGCTGAGTGCCTGGTGTCGGATGTGGTGGTGACCGATGAAGCCTCGGCCATCGAATGGTCCGGTCAGGCGCCGCGGCTGGTGGAAGGGCGCAGTGACAACATAAAGGTGACCCGGCCCGAAGATCTCGAATGGTTGCGCCAGCGCTGGGCGGTTAAACGCTGAGCGCTCTCCTGGGCTGGCCTTTTCGCGGGTAAACCCGCTCCTACACAGGCTTCGGTGGTTGGACACAGACCGTCGTAGGAGATTCTATGGTTTTCAGCAAGCCAATTTTCGGCTTTTGGTGACGTATTCGCCCTGATCTCGCATCAGGGCGAATGCGACGCGAGCGAGCTTGCGAGCCAAGATCACTAATGCCTGAGTCGTTGCTTTACCGTTGCTCCGATACTGCTCATACACGTCTTTCCAGGTAGCTGACCTACTGGCCGACATCGCTGCGTTATGCAACAAACGACGGATCTCCGAACAGCCTCGCTTTGTAAGGCGGCGGCGTCCATTCTTTTGCCCGGAGTCATTCACTCGCAGATCCATCCCCAAGAAGGCGATGTAAGCGTCACTGCTTTTGAATTCGCCTCTGATAAATGCCATTACCAGTGCTGACGCTGTGAGAAAACCAATACCTTCCACGGCTTGGCAGCGAATAACCTGTTCAAGCAGCCCTGCCTCTCGCAATACTTCTTTGATCTTCTTTTGTATCAGCAAGTCCAGCCGTTCTATCGACTTGACGAAGGTTTCGAAGGCCGCTTTCAACAGGCCCTCGTTAGCCCAGCTCTGCGTCATTGCAGTACGTGCCGATACCAGCGCAGCCCTGCGCCGCAGAAGGCTCTGCAGCTTGCCGTAGACGGCGGGAGGCGGGGTCCAAGGGCGAAGATCCTCACCCTCGTTTTTCAGAAAACGGGACAGTAACCGCGCATCGGACGGGTCAGTTTTGACTCGGCCGCCAACACTCTTGCGATAGTTACTCAGTTGAAATCCATCAATGACATAAACATCGAAGCCCATGCCATGGGCTAGCTCGACCAGATCCAAGTGATAGATGTTGGTCGCTTCAACGGCGATAGCCGTGTTCAGTGGCTGCTGCCTGAGCCACTTATTGATTTCAGATTTAGAGTTTTTCAGCTTGATGATCTCATCACGCTCCTCGTGATGGATCACCAATTCAGCTTTTGCAACGTCCGCTCCGATGATCGACTTCACTACCTGCATTGCCATCGGCGGCTCTCCACGTTATGGTTTTTCGGCTTGAGGGGCTTTCACCAAGAGGCGCTGGCTTGCTTCTATCGTCGCTTGCAAACGATGCATTCTTTATCGGCGCTTTGGTGGAAGGGGTGGGGCGATGTCTCCCACGGTCTGTACTGCTCGTAACAGTCAGAATCGGGCATTTAGTCCCACCACCCCTTCAAGTCTAACCATACAAGCGGGTTTACCCGCGAAAGGGCCGGGCCTGCTGGCCAATCCCCACCCGCCGTTCCCCGTTGCCGCCGCCACCGTATTCGCGGGTAAACCCGCTCCTACACAGGCTTCGGTGGTTGGACACAGACCGTCGTAGGAGCGGGTTCACCCGCGAAAGGGCCGGGCCTGCTGGCCAATCCCCACCCGCCGTTCCCCGTTGCCGCCGCCACCGTATTCGCGGGTAAACCCGCTCCTACACAGGCTTCGGTGGTTGGACACAGACCGTCGTAGGAGCGGGTTCACCCGCGAAAGGGCCGGGCCTGCTGGCCAATCCCTACCCGCCGTCCACCGTTGCCGCCGCCACCGTATTCGCGGGTAAACCCGCTCCTACACGGTGGTAGACACACACCGGTGGTTGGACGCAGGCCGTCGTAGGAGCGGGTTCACCCGCGAAGAGGCCAGTACATGCAGCACATCCCGTCAGCCGAAACGATATTCCGGCAACCCCGCCAACCCCTCCTTCAGGTAATCCACCAGCCGCCTTACCTTCGGCGACAGGTGCCTCTGCTGCGGATACAGCGCCCACACCGCCGTATTCGGCGGTTGGTGCGACTCCAGCAGCGACACCAGCGCACCACTGTTCAGGTGTTCCAGCACGTAGTAATCCGGCAACTGGCACAACCCGATCCCTTGCAGCGCCGCATCCAGCACTGCCTGGCCACTGTTGCAGCGCCAGTTACCCTGTACCCGCTGGCTGATCTCACGGCCATCCTGCTGTAGCGCCCACAAGTCCGAACTCCCCACCAGGCAATTGTGCCGCGCCAGCTCCGACAGGCTGTGTGGCCGGCCATAGCGCTCAAGATAGGCCGGCGAGGCACACAGGTACATGCGCCTTGGCGCCAGGCGGGTAGCCACCAAGCGAGAGTCGGCCAGGCGGCCCAGGCGGATGGCCAGGTCCATGCCTTCATGCAGCAGGTCGAGGGTGTGGTTGCTCAGCTCCACATCCACGCGCAACTGCGGGTACAGCGCCATGAATCGCGTCACCAGCGGCACGATGAAGCGCTCGCCGTAGGCCACTGCGCACGTCATGCGCAACAAGCCCTTGGGTTCGCTGGCCAGGTCGCCCATGGCGCGCAGCGCTTCCTCACGGCCATCCTGCAAGCGTTGGCAATGCTGCAGGAAGGTCTGCCCGGCTTCGCTCAGGGCTACACGGCGGGTGCTGCGATACAGCAGACGCGTTTGCAGGCGGTCCTCCAGCCGGGCGATCTGCCGGCTGATGTGCGATGAGGAAACCCCCAGGCGTTCGGCGGCGGCAGTGAACTGGCCCGATTCGGCCACGGCGACAAATTCGTCGATGCCTTCCCATCGGCTGCTCATCGATTATCCCTGTGTGGCAATAATGTTTTGTCTTTGGCCTGATTATTCATCAAAAGGCGCTGAATTACACTGCATGACTGAATCGATCCACTGTCTGGAGACCTTTGATGATCAAGTCCCGTGCTGCCGTAGCGTTCGAAGCCAAGAAACCCCTGGAAATCGTCGAAGTCGACGTGGCCATGCCAAAGGCCGGTGAAGTGCTGCTGCGCGTGGTCGCCAGCGGTGTCTGCCACACCGATGCCTATACCCTCTCCGGTGCTGACCCGGAAGGTATCTTCCCGTCGATCCTCGGCCACGAAGGCGGTGCCATCGTCGAAGCGGTAGGCGAGGGGGTGACCTCGCTCGCCGTGGGTGACCACGTCATCCCGCTGTACACCCCGGAATGCGGCAAGTGCAAGTTCTGCCTCTCGGGCAAGACCAACCTGTGCCAGGCCATCCGCGCCACCCAGGGCAAGGGCCTGATGCCGGACGGCACCACGCGCTTCTCGTACAAGGGCCAGCAGCTGTTCCACTACATGGGCACCTCGACGTTCTCCGAATACACCGTGCTGCCGGAAATTTCCGTGGCCAAGATCCAGAAAGAAGCACCACTGGAAAAGGTCTGCCTGCTGGGCTGCGGCGTCACCACCGGTATCGGCGCGGTACTCAACACTGCCAAGGTCAAGCCAGGTGATACCGTGGCCATCTTCGGCCTCGGTGGCATCGGCCTGTCGGCCGTGATCGGCGCGGTCAAGGCCAAGGCCTCGCGTATCATCGCCATCGACATCAACCCGGCCAAGTTCGAAATCGCCCGCCAGCTGGGTGCCACCGATTGCGTCAACCCGAAAGACTACGATCGCCCGATCCAGGAAGTGATCGTCGACCTCACCGATGGTGGCGTGGACTTCTCCTTCGAGTGCATCGGCAACGTTCAACTGATGCGCGCCGCCCTGGAATGCTGCCACAAGGGCTGGGGTGAGTCGGTCATCATCGGTGTGGCCGGTGCCGGCCAGGAAATTTCCACGCGTCCGTTCCAGCTGGTTACCGGTCGGGTTTGGCGTGGTTCGGCGTTCGGCGGCGTGCGTGGCCGCAGCGAGCTGCCGAGCTACGTGGAAATGTCCGAGAAAGGCGAGATCCCGCTGGACACCTTCATCACCCACACGATGGGTCTGGAAGACATCAACAAGGCCTTCGACCTGATGCATGAAGGCAAGAGCATCCGTAGCGTGATCCACTTCTGAGGTCTGCCATGAGCCTGGATAACATCTCCTGCCAGAAGAGCTTCGGCGGCTGGCACAAGCGTTACCGGCATCAGTCCAAGGTGCTGGGTTGCGATATGGTGTTCGCTGTGTACCTGCCGCCGCAGGCCGAGCAGGGCGAAAAGCTGCCGGTACTGTACTGGCTCAGCGGCCTCACCTGCACCGACGAGAACTTCATGCAGAAGGCCGGCGCCCAGCGTCTGGCCGCCGAGCTGGGGCTGATCATCGTTGCCCCCGATACCAGCCCGCGTGGCGAGCAGGTGCCGGGCGATCCGGACGGCGCCTGGGACTTTGGCCTGGGTGCTGGCTTCTACCTCAACGCCACCCAGCAACCCTGGGCCCAGCACTACCGCATGCACGACTACGTGGTGGAGGAGTTGCCAGCCCTGATCGAAGCGCACTTCCCGGCGTCGGGCGAGCGCAGCATCAGCGGCCACTCCATGGGTGGGCATGGCGCGCTGGTGTGCGCCTTGCGCAATCCGGGGCGCTACCGCTCGGTGTCGGCATTCTCGCCGATCAGCAATCCGATGGATTGTCCGTGGGGCGAGAAAGCCTTCAGCCGCTACCTGGGTGAAGACCGTGGGCGCTGGCGTGAGTGGGATGCCAGTGTGCTGCTGGCCGAAACCCCTGCTGGCCAATGCCCGCCGTTGCTGGTGGACCAGGGCGACCGTGACGACTTCCTCGAGAAGCAACTCAAGCCTGAAGCGCTGGAACAGGCGGCACGCAAAGGTGGCCATGAAATGACCCTGCGTATGCAGCCGGGTTATGACCACAGCTACTACTTCATTGCCAGCTTCATCGAGGAACACCTGCGCCATCATGCGGTGGCACTGGGGCGGGTTTAACGCCTCCTGTGGGAGCGGGCGTGCCCGCGAAGGGCTGCACAGCAGCCCCAATCCCACAAATCCCCTGCAAAGCAGGTAGAATCACGCCCTGACTCATTCAGGGCGTTTTCTTATGCGTATTGGCCACGGCTACGATGTGCACCGTTCTTGCGACGGTGATTTCATTACCCTGGGCGGGGTGCGTATCCCCCACAAATACGGCCTGCTGGCCCACTCCGACGGTGACGTGCTGCTGCACGCCCTGAGCGATGCCTTGCTTGGCGCTGCGGCGCTGGGCGACATCGGCAAGCACTTCCCTGACACTGACCCGCAGTTCAAGGGGGCTGACAGCCGCGTGCTGCTGCGCCATGTGGTCGGCATCGTCAAGGCCAAGGGCTGGAAGGTCGGCAACGTTGACGCCACCATCGTCGCCCAGGCACCGAAAATGGCCCCACACATCGAAACCATGCGCCAGCTGATCGCCGAAGACCTGCAGGTCGAGCTCGACCAGGTCAACGTCAAGGCCACTACCACAGAGAAGCTTGGCTTTACCGGCCGCGAGGAGGGCATTGCCGTGCATTCGGTCGCCCTGCTGCTGCCAGCATGACCGAACTTGAACTGCTGGGCCCGCGCGCATCGGGCGAACCCCTGGGCACCGCCATCCTCAAAGCGGTCGCCGAAGACTTTCAGGTTGACGAAGTCCTGGATATACCGCTATCGGGCCAAGGCGAGCACCTGTGGCTGTGGGTCGAGAAGCGTGATCTGAACACTGAAGAAGCCGCCCGGCGCCTCGCCCGCGCCGCTGGCGTGCCGGTGCGCAGCATCAGCTACGCCGGCCTGAAGGACCGCCAGGCGCTGACCCGCCAGTGGTTCAGCCTGCACCTGCCGGGCAAGGCCGACCCAGATCTGTCGCGTGCCGAGGATGCCAGCCTGCGTGTGCTCAAGCAGGTGCGTCACCAGCGCAAACTGCAGCGCGGCGCGCATTCGGCCAACGGGTTCACCTTGCGCCTGACCGCCCTGGCTGCCGATCACCAGGCGGTGGATGCCCGCCTGGAGCAGCTGAGGCAGCGAGGTGTGCCCAACTATTTCGGCACCCAGCGCTTCGGGCACGGGGGTGGCAACGTCCATGACGCCCTCGATTGGGCCGCGCGCAAGGCTTTGCCTGAACAGCGCAACGTGCGTTCGCGGCTGCTTTCGGCCGGGCGCAGCTACCTGTTCAATCAGTTGCTGGCTGCGCGTGTAGCTGACGGTAGCTGGGCCCGAGCCCAGGTCGGCGACCTGCTGGCGTTCACCGACAGCCGCAGTTTCTTCCCGGCGGGTGAGGCGGAATGTGCCGACCCGCGCCTGGCGATTCTCGACTTGCATCCAACCGGCCCGATGTGGGGGGAGGGCGCTTCACCTGCTGGCGGTGCGCCTGCGCAGCTGGAAAACGCTATCGGCGCACGTCAGCCGGCACTTTGCCAGTGGCTGGCCCAGGCGGGCATGGATCACGAACGGCGAATTCTGCGGCTCCCTATTGGCGGCCTGACGTGGCATTATCCCGAGCCTGATATCCTGCAACTGGAATTCGTCCTGCCGGCCGGATGCTTCGCCACCGTGGTGGTGCGTGAAGTCGTGGATCTGGTGTCGGCAGGGCAGACGGACAGCCCATGCGTATTCTGATTTCGAATGACGACGGTGTTACCGCACCTGGCATCGCCGCGCTGCACGCTGCGCTGGCGGATTATGCCGAGTGCGCGGTGATCGCCCCGGATCAAGACAAGAGCGGCGCCAGCAGTTCGCTGACGCTGGACCGGCCACTGCATCCGCAGACCTTGGCCAATGGCTTCATCAGCCTCAACGGCACGCCGACCGACTGCGTGCACCTGGGGCTCAATGGGCTGTTGCCGCAGATGCCGGACATGGTCGTGTCGGGGATCAACCTCGGTGCCAACCTGGGCGATGACGTGCTGTATTCGGGAACGGTCGCTGCGGCGCTGGAGGGCCGCTTCCTCGGCGGTACCTCGCTGGCGTTCTCGCTGTTGTCGCGCCAGCCGGACAACCTGCCGACTGCGGCCTATATCGCCCGTCGTCTGGTCGAGGCACAGTCGCGCCTGGTGTTGCCGCCACGCACCGTACTCAACGTCAATATTCCCAACTTGCCGCTGGAGCACATCCGTGGCATCCAGCTCACCCGTCTCGGTCACCGGGCGCGGGCGGCGGCGCCCACCAAGGTGGTCAACCCGCGTGGCAAGGAAGGCTACTGGATTGCCGTGGCCGGTGATGCCGAGGACGGCGGCCCGGGCACCGACTTCCACGCGGTGATGCAAGGCTACGTATCGATTACCCCGTTGCAGCTCGACCGCACCTTCAATGATGCCTTCGAGCAGCTCGATGGTTGGCTGGAGGGCCTGCTCTGATGCGCGAGGACGATATGCTGCGGCGTGGCATCGGCATGACCTCTCAGCGTACCCGGGAGCGGCTGATCCAGCGCTTGTGCGAAGAGGGGGTTTCGAACACCAAGGTGCTCGACGTGATCCGTCGTACGCCGCGCCACCTGTTCGTCGACGAGGCGCTGGCGCATCGGGCTTACGAAGACACCGCGCTGCCGATCGGCCACAACCAGACCATCTCCCAGCCGTTCATGGTTGCTCACATGAGCGAGTTGTTGCTCGAGGCCGGGCCGCTGGACAAGGTGCTGGAGATTGGCACCGGTTCGGGCTACCAGACGGCGATCCTGGCCCAGCTGGTCGAGCGAGTGTTTTCGGTAGAGCGTATCAAGGTACTGCAGGACCGGGCCAAAGAGCGTCTGGTGGAGCTTAACCTGCGCAACGTGGTCTTCCGCTGGGGTGACGGTTGTGAGGGTTGGCCGGCGCTTGCGCCGTACAACGGCATCATCGTCACTGCCGTGGCGCCGGAAGTGCCACAGGCACTGCTCGACCAACTGGCACCCGGTGGGCGCATGGTCATCCCGGTAGGGCCGGCCGGCGAAGCGCAGCAACTGATGCTGATCGTGCGCGAGGAGCATGGATTCTCCCGTCGGGTACTGGGGGCTGTGCGTTTCGTGCCGCTGCTCAATGGTCCCCTGGCCTGAGGCCTGTTGATCCGAGCTGTGCGGGCATGAGGCGCGGTGTATTTTTGTGCCGGTGGCGAATTCTTGTCGCTTCGCCCTGTCTATCAGGCGGTGCGAAGCGCTGACGCACAGCGTGCACCGGGGTTTTATGCCCGTCTTTTGTACCCGTCTGCCATTACCGGCTGGCTTGGTTATAATTGCAACAATATTGCATTTCTTGTCTTCATATCGATTTTCGGCACCATGAGGGGAGCGCGGGTGGGTCACACAGTCATTCGGCAGCGCAAGGACGGGTCGGGTTTCAAGCTTCTGGTGATTGCATTGGCCATGGGCTCGCTTCTGGTGGGTTGCTCAAGCACCAGCAGCAACAGCGCGCGGGTGGTCGACCGCAACAACACCGTGCCCAAGCGCCCGGCGGTGACTTCTGGGCAATACATCGTCAAGCCAGGCGACACCCTGTTCTCCATCGCCTTCCGTTATGGCTGGGACTACAAGGAGCTGGCTGCACGCAACGGCATTCAGGCGCCTTATACCATCCGCCCGGGCCAAGCGATTCGTTTCAGCAGCGGTTCCAGCAGCCGCACCACGGTGGTGTCCAGCCCGTCCTCGTCAAGCCGCACCACGGTCACGCGGCGGCCTGTGGGCAGCACTGCCACGGCGCCTGCCAGCACCAGCAAACCGGCCACGTCGGCGCCTTCCACTCCTGCCCCTGTGGTTGCTACCGTACCAGCCGCAGAGCGCGCGGTAGGCGGGTGGACCTGGCCTGCCAACGGTGTGCTGATTGGAAAATTCGCTTCAAACGGTAGTTTGAATAAAGGCATTGATATCGCCGGTGATTTGGGACAGCCTGTTTTTGCTGCGTCTGATGGTGCGGTGGTTTATGCCGGGAGTGGTTTGAGGGGCTACGGCGAGCTGATCATCATCAAGCACAGCGACACCTACGTCAGTGCCTACGGTCATAACCGCAGGCTGTTGGTTCGGGAGGGGCAGCAGGTCAAGGCAGGGCAGTCGATTGCTGAAATGGGGTCTACGGGCACAGATCGGGTGAAGCTGCATTTCGAGATTCGCCGCCAGGGCAAACCCGTCGATCCACTCCAGTTCCTGCCACGTCGTTGACCGTTGTACCCAGCCTGTTCCTGTGATGTAGAGGGGACAGGCTCAAGCGCTGCCAGGGAGAAAGGTGCCGCTCGAGTCTGAGTTCGAACTCAGCAAAGGATTATAACAATGGCTCTCAGTAAAGAAGTGCCGGAGTTTGACATCGACGATGACGTCCTCCTGATGGAGACGGGTATCGTTTTGGAAACGGATGTGGTGTCAGACGAACCTGCTGTATCTTCGGTTCGGACGAGGGCCAAATCGGGCTCTTCGCTCAAGCAACACAAGTACATCGATTACAGCAGGGCGCTCGATGCCACCCAGCTGTATCTCAACGAGATTGGTTTCTCGCCGCTGCTTTCGCCGGAAGAAGAAGTGCATTTTGCGCGCTTGTCGCAAAAGGGTGACCCTGCCGGCCGCAAGCGCATGATCGAAAGCAACCTGCGCCTGGTTGTCAAAATTGCCCGTCGATACGTGAACCGTGGCCTGTCGTTGCTCGACCTGATCGAGGAGGGCAACCTGGGGCTGATCCGTGCGGTCGAGAAGTTCGACCCGGAGCGTGGTTTCCGTTTTTCGACCTATGCGACCTGGTGGATTCGCCAGACCATCGAACGGGCGATCATGAACCAGACCCGCACCATTCGCCTGCCGATCCACGTGGTCAAGGAACTGAACGTCTACCTGCGCGCCGCGCGCGAGCTGACGCAGAAACTCGACCACGAGCCCTCGCCGGAAGAAATCGCCACCTTGCTGGAAAAGCCGGTCGCCGAGGTCAAGCGTATGCTCGGCCTGAACGAGCGGGTGTCTTCGGTAGACGTGTCGCTTGGCCCGGATTCGGACAAGACCCTGCTCGATACCCTGACCGACGACCGCCCGACCGACCCGTGCGAACTGCTGCAGGATGACGACCTGTCGCAGAGCATCGACCAGTGGCTGGGCGAGTTGACCGACAAGCAGCGTGAAGTGGTTGTACGCCGCTTTGGCCTTCGCGGCCATGAAAGCAGCACCCTGGAGGATGTTGGGCTGGAGATCGGCCTTACCCGTGAACGCGTGCGGCAAATCCAGGTGGAAGGGCTCAAGCGCTTGCGCGAGATCCTTGAAAAGAATGGTCTGTCCAGCGAGTCATTGTTCCAGTAGCTAGCGCTGTAACAAAAGACGCCCCGATCATCTCGGGGCGTTTTTGTGTGCGCCAGGCATGGCGCGTTGCGCGTAAGCGCAATCCGCTTGGCTGTGGTGGCCAAGCGGGTGACTTGGAGGTGAAAGTCCTCTACACACCCGGCAAGGGGAAGTGTTAGCCAGAGGCAAGGGTGTCGTGGGCGACTGCGAATCTGAAGGAAGCCCGAGGCAAAATGCTGGCCTGACGAACAGGAAGCGGATAGAGGCGGCACAGCGGGGTGAGGTGGCACAAATCGCCAAAGCCCAATACTTGCACGGAACGCTGTGACGTAGATCCGACAGGCATAAGCAGGAAGGTCGCGCGAATTACCCTGGGAGATCTGTACGTTTGCCATTGTGCTACCGCGCGTCGAAAGGCGACGGGATGAGCGTGCAGAAGTCAGCCGAAGCCGTAGTAAGTGGCGGTCAACCGCGCCACCAAGGGCCGAACAGGTTATGCCGCCAGTAGGCGTCACTGTCTCGTTGGTAGCCGTAATGCAGAAATTTCCCACAGCGGAAACTGTCATCCCGAGTCCCGGCCAGAAGCTGAGGATGATGCATGACAGTGCAAAGGTATCGACGGCGTCAGTAACGTGGACGAACGCGGAGCCGGACACGCTGATGGAGCGGGTGCTTGCACCGGCCAACCTCAGACGTGCGTATCAACGCGTGGTCAGCAACAAGGGAGCGCCGGGTGCCGATGGCATGACGGTCGCTGACTTGGCGGGCTACATGAAACAGTATTGGCCAACCCTCAAGGCCAGGTTACTGGCCGGTGAATACCAGCCCCAAGCAGTGCGAGCGGTTGAAATTCCCAAGCCGCAGGGCGGCACACGGCAACTGGGAATCCCCAGCGTCGTGGATCGCCTGATCCAGCAAGCACTGCAGCAGCAGCTCACACCTATCTTCGACCCACTGTTCTCGGACTACAGCTATGGTTTTCGTCCGGGCAGAAGTACGCATCAAGCCATCGAGATGGCCCGTGCTCATGTGACAGCGGGACACCGCTGGTGCGTGGAACTCGATCTGGAGAAGTTTTTCGATCGGGTCAATCACGACATCCTCATGGCTTGCATCGAACGTCGGATCAAAGACAAGTGCGTACTCAGGCTTATCCGCCGCTACCTTGAAGCCGGGATCATGTCGGGCGGTGTCGTCAGCCCACGGCAGGAAGGGACGCCGCAAGGCGGCCCGCTCTCGCCGTTGCTGTCGAACATCCTGCTCGACGAACTCGACCGCGAGCTGGAGCGGCGGGGCCATCGCTTCGTACGTTATGCCGATGATGCGAACATCTATGTACGCAGTCCCCGGGCCGGCGAACGGGTGTTGGTCAGCGTCGAGCGCTTCCTGAGAGAACGTCTGAAGCTGACGGTGAACAGAAAGAAAAGCCAAGTGGCAAGGGCGTGGAAGTGCGACTACCTAGGCTATGGGATGAGCTGGCACCAGCAGCCAAGGCTGCGCGTGGCAACGATGAGCCTAGACCGCTTACGCGACCGGCTCAGAATGCTGCTGCGCAGCGTACGGGCTCGCAAAATGGCGACTGTCATCGAGCGGATCAACCCCGTCCTGAGAGGCTGGGCTAGCTACTTCAAGCTCAGCCAGAGCAAGCGGCCGCTTGAGGAACTGGATGGTTGGGTCAGGCACAAACTCCGCTGCGTCATCTGGCGTCAATGGAAGCAGCCTCCCACGAGGCTGAGAAACTTGATGCGCCTGGGGTTGAGCGAGGAGCGTGCCAACAAGTCAGCCTTCAATGGCCGAGGTCCATGGTGGAATTCGGGAGCGCAACATATGAACTACGCGCTGCCAAAGAAACTGTGGGACCGGCTCGGGCTGGTCTCGATACTGGATACGATTAACCGGCTTAGCCGCGTAACCTGAACCGCCGTGTACGGAACCGTACGCACGGTGGTGTGAGAGGACGGCGGGTGTGAGCCCGCCTCCTACTCGATTTGTGGCGGAAAGCGAGTTGCCCTTTAGATTGCCGGGGCGCATGGCGCCAAGACGCTACCTGGCAAGACACCTATCAAATGTGTACCGCGCTACCCCGGTAACATCGCGTGTAAGCCTTTGCTTACTCGTTGTGTAAGCTTTCCATGCAACCTTCAGTAAATCAAAGTCGTTTCCAAAGGCTGCATTTTTACAACCCATTGAAAAGCATGGTTTATTCACCGGTGAGTAAATGTGTCCGCGGAAATACCTTGCAAGGTCCATCGCTTGCTCGCCGGGCTGAACCCGCTAGTATTCGAACTGTGCACAGGGACATGCACAGGTTTTCAGGATGAAGGCCAAGGACATCGCAAGAAGCGATTTCATCAGGATGATGTTTGGGACAAGCAGGGACTACGGAAAAAATGTGGGCGGGTCAAACCGCCCCTTTTTTTGCCTGTAGGAAAACAAAAAAGGCCCCGAAGGGCCTTTTTCGCGTCTGGGCGCTATCAGCGCTCCAGGTCGGCAATCTTGCCGGGCTTGCCATCCCATTCTTCAGCGTCCGGCAGGGCGTCCTTACGCTCGGTGATATTAGGCCAGATTTCCGCCAGCTCGGCGTTCAGCTCGATGAAGTTTTCCATGCCCGAAGGCACTTCGTCTTCCGAGAAGATGGCTTGCGCTGGGCACTCCGGCTCGCACAAGGCGCAGTCGATGCACTCGTCCGGGTGGATGACCAGGAAGTTCGGGCCTTCGTAGAAGCAGTCCACCGGACAGACTTCCACGCAGTCGGTGTATTTGCATTTGATGCAGTTGTCGGTGACGACGAAGGTCATTTCTAATTCTCTCCTCAGGCGACGGCGGCGGCCCTTCCTCTCAGGGCCGCGCGGTTTACGGGCATGTGGCTGCAGGCCAGGCTAATAACCTGCAGCACCAGCAAACCGCGGCGGATTCTACCAGCTTGTAATGGGCGCCGTTATAACAGGTTCTTTAGTTGATATAGCATTTCGATAGCTTGACGCGGGGTCATGTCGTCCAGTTGCAGCTTGCCCAGCTTCTCGATGGCTGGATGAGGCAGGCTGGCAAACAAGTCGCTCTGGTGCGGCACTTGCGGCGCGTCCTTGGCCTTGTGGGCCGCTGGCTGCTCATGGGGCAGGCTGGTGGTTTCCAGCCGGCCAAGGTGCTCGCGGGCACGCTGGATCACTGCCGTCGGTACGCCGGCCAGCTGCGCAACGGCCAGGCCGTAGCTTTGGCTGGCAGGGCCGGGTAGCACGTGGTGCAGGAACACGATGCGTTCATTGTGCTCGGTGGCGTTCAGGTGCACGTTGGCCACCAGCGGCTCGCTCTCCGGCAGCACGGTCAGTTCGAAGTAGTGGGTGGCGAACAAGGTGTAGGCACGCAGCTGGGCCAGGCGCTCAGCGGCAGCCCAGGCCAGCGACAGGCCGTCGAAGGTGCTGGTACCGCGGCCCACTTCGTCCATCAGCACCAGGCTGCGGTCGGTGGCGTTGTGCAGGATGTTGGCGGTTTCGCTCATCTCCACCATGAAGGTCGAGCGCCCGCCGGCCAGGTCGTCACTGGAGCCGATGCGGGTGAAGATGCGGTCGACCAGCGACAACTCGCAACTCGCCGCAGGGACGAAGCTGCCGATGTGCGCCAGCAGCACGATCAGGGCGGTCTGGCGCATGTAGGTCGACTTACCGCCCATGTTCGGGCCGGTGATGATCAGCATGCGCGTACTGTTGTCCAGGCCCAGGTCGTTGGCCACGAACGGCGTGGTCAGCACCTGCTCCACCACTGGGTGGCGGCCCTGCTCGATGCGCAGGCAAGGCTCGTCGACGAAGCGTGGGCAGTTCAGGTCGAGGTTCAGTGCGCGCTCGGCCAAGTTGCTGAGCACGTCCAGTTCGGCCAGGGCGGCTGCGCTGTCCTGCAGTGGCGCCAGGTGGCTGATCAGGGTTTCCAGCAGTGCGTCGTAGAGCATCTTCTCGCGGGCCAGGGCGCGGCTCTTGGCCGACAATGCCTTGTCCTCGAACGCCTTCAGCTCCGGGGTGATGAAGCGCTCGGCGCCTTTGAGGGTCTGGCGGCGGATGTAGTCGCCCGGGGCCTGTTCGGCCTGCTTGGTCGGCAGTTCGATGAAGTAGCCGTGCACGCGATTGTAGCCGACCTTGAGGTTGGCCAGGCCGGTGCGAGCCTTTTCCCGGGCTTCCAGGTCGATCAGGAACTGGCCGGCGTTCTCGCTGATTGCCAGCAACTCGTCCAGTTCGTTGTCATAGCCGGCCTTCAGTACGCCGCCGTCGCGGATCACCGCCGGCGGGTTATCGATGATCGCCCGCTCCAACAGGCTGGCCAGCTCCGGATAGGTACCGGTAATGGCCGCCAGACGCGCCAGGTGCGGCGCTTCGAGCTCGGTCATGGCGTTCTGCAGTTCTGGCAACGCGCCCAGCGCATCGCGCAGGCGTGCCAGGTCGCGCGGGCGGGCATTGCGCAGGCCAATCCGGGCGAGGATCCGCTCGATATCGCCAATTTCCTTCAACTGCGGCTGCAGCTTTTCGAAGCGGTAGCTGTCGAGCAGGCAGCGGATCGAGTCCTGGCGTGCTTGCAGCACCTTGAGGTCGCGCAGCGGGCGGTTCAGCCAGCGGCTCAGCAGGCGGCTGGCCATGGCGGTCTGGCAGCGGTCGATCACCGATTGCAGGGTGTTGTCGCGCCCGCCCGCCAGGTTGATGTCCAGCTCCAGGTTGCGGCGGCTGGCCCCATCGAGGATGACTGTATCGTCCAGACGCTCGTGGCGCAGGCTGCGCAGGTGCGGCAGGGCGGTGCGCTGGGTTTCCTTGGCGTAGGTCAGCAGGCAGCCGGCGGCGCCGATGGCCAGGGTCAGTTTGTCGCAGCCGAAGCCCTTGAGGTCCTTGGTCGCGAACTGTTGGCACAGGGCCTTGCGTGCAGAGTCGCGGTCGAAGTCCCAGGGTGCGCGGCGGCGGGCGCCTGGGCGTTTCTCCGCAGGCAGGTCCCGTGGCCAGTCGTCGGGGATCAACAGCTCGACCGGGTTCAGGCGCTCGAGTTCGGCCAGCAGGTTTTCCCAGCCCTTGATCTCCTGCACGCTGAAATTGCCGCTGGTGATGTCCAGTACCGCCAGGCCGAACAGGCGCTCGTCACCGAGCAGTGCGGCAATCAGGTTGTCGCGGCGCTCGTCGAGCAGTGCCTCGTCACTGACCGTACCCGGGGTGATGATGCGCACCACCTGGCGCTCCACCGGGCCCTTGCTGGTGGCGGGGTCGCCGATCTGCTCACAGATCACCACCGACTCGCCGAGCTTGACCAGCTTGGCCAGGTAGCCTTCCAGCGAATGGAACGGAATCCCGCACATGGGGATGGACTGGCCGGCCGACTGACCGCGGGCGGTCAGGGTGATATCCAGCAGTTTCGCGGCCTTTTTCGCATCTTCGTAGAAGATCTCGTAGAAGTCGCCCATGCGGTAGAACATCAGCTGGTCCGGGTGCTGGTTTTTCAGCTTCCAGTACTGCTGCATCATCGGGGTGTGTGCGGAAAGATCTGACATTCAGGGCCTTACAGGGGGGATCTGGTTGGCGATGGTAAACCCGTAATGGTACAGGCTTTTTCGTTGCGTTGCAGGCGCGTGCTGTGGGGCGTGCGCCTGCAGTCTGGCGGGCAATGGTGGAGCTGCGCCGCGTAACCCTCTAGAATGCGCGCCCCTCGATGAATGCCCCTAGCCGTGACCTGCACGATGAATGTGTCCAGCCCTGTCCCTTATGTAACGCAACAGCTGATCTACCTCCTTTATGGCGAGCGCCGGATCTATCAGCTGGAGGCAAAACTCAGCATTCTCACCGCCCTGGCCCGTTGCAAGCCGGCTGAGCTGCCGGTGATCCGCGTGCTTACCGACCAGCCACAGGCTTTTGCCGGCTGGCCGGTGGAAGTGATCGCACTGGACGAGCAGACCTTGCAGGCCTGGGCCGGCGACGGCGGCTACACCCATCGGCGCAAGGCCTGCGCCATCGCCCAGGCCGGGCAGTGGGCGGACAAGACCGTGTTCATCGATACCGATACGGTATTTCTGCAGTCACCGCAAAAGCTGTTCAGCCAGGTCAATGCCGGGCAGTTCTTGGTCGACGAGGTGGAAATGAGCTGGGCCGAGGCCTCGCGCAGCAGCTATTACCACAGCTTCGTCGAGGGGCTTGCGGAGTTGGGCGAAGCACCGGCCGATGACCTGCGGCTGTGTAACAGCGGTGTGATGGGCTTTACCCGCGACAACGTTGGCATCGCCGAGCGCGCCATCGTCCGGATTGACGACTGGACGCCGTATGCCCGTGACTTGCATACGATCGAGCAGATCGCCTTTTCCTTCGAATTGCATGGCGCGCCGATCAACGAGGCGCGCGGCGTGATCAGCCATTACTTTGCGATGAAGCAGTACGTGCATGCCATTCTAGAAATCTTCTTTGCCCGGCATGGCGAGCATTTTCATTCGAAGATGCCAGGTCTGGCCCTGAAGGTGCCGGCGCATCGCCCGGTGCCCTCGTGGTTGGCTCGGCTCTCGGTGAAATGGAGCCTCAAGCATGTACCCCGGGAGTTGCGTGGCATCGGCCGCAAGTTGCTCTACGGCAGTGTGATGAGTGGTGATGATTATCAGCGCGCGTGCAAGGTGGTCTGGTGGCGTTCGGCAATCGAGGACATGCGCACGCTGGGCGGCTTCGAATGGAGCCGGGAGTGGCCTGAGGGGCTGCCGCGGTTGGGGCAGCGTGACGAACTGGCGTTCAGCGAAATCGCCCGGGCCAGCCTGAAAGTTTCCTGAGCCAGAGCCCGAAGCAGGGTGATAGGGTAGAGAGCCGCCCTCAAGGAGCATCCTGCATGGACCCGATCACCACGCTCGCCACCCGCCTGGGTGAGCACCTGCGCCGATTCAATGCGCAGGTAACTACCGCCGAATCATGCACCGGTGGTGGCATTGCCGAAGCCATCACCCGCATACCTGGCAGCTCGGCCTGGTTCGAAGCCGGTTACGTCACCTATTCCAATGCCCAGAAAACCCGCCAGCTGGGGGTGCCTGAAGCGTTGTTCGGTCAGGTGGGGGCAGTCAGCCAGGAAGTGGTCGAAGCCATGGTCCGGGGTGCTCAGGCTGCCAGTGGCGCACGGTTTGCCGTGGCGGTGAGTGGTGTGGCCGGGCCGGACGGCGGCTCGCCAGCCAAACCGGTGGGCACTGTGTGGCTGGCCTGGGGTGATGGCGACCGGGTGTTCAGCGAACGTCGGCAGTTCGACGGTGACCGCGAGGCGGTGCGTCGACAGACGGTGATCGCCGCGTTAGACGGCTTGTTACAGCTTGGTGCCGAGTAAATCGACGACAGGGGTTTGCGCGGGCGTCTGCCTGTGGAATAATACTGGCTACTTATACAGGTATTCCGGCCGTCAGGGCCAAGTCGAACACGTGAGGATTTCAATGGACGACAACAAGAAGCGCGCCTTGGCTGCGGCCCTGGGTCAGATCGAACGCCAATTCGGTAAAGGCGCGGTCATGCGCATGGGTGACCATGAGCGTCAAGGCATTCCGGCCATCTCCACCGGCTCGCTGGGCCTGGATATCGCACTGGGCATCGGCGGTCTGCCAAAAGGCCGTATCGTCGAGATCTACGGCCCGGAATCGTCGGGTAAGACCACGCTGACCCTGTCTGTCATCGCTGAAGCGCAAAAGAACGGTGCTACCTGCGCCTTCGTCGACGCCGAACATGCCCTTGACCCTGAGTACGCCGGCAAGCTGGGCGTCAACGTCGATGACCTGCTGGTTTCGCAGCCGGACACCGGTGAGCAGGCCCTTGAAATCACCGACATGCTGGTGCGTTCCAACGCGGTCGACGTGATCATTGTCGACTCCGTTGCCGCGCTGGTACCGAAGGCCGAGATCGAAGGCGAGATGGGTGACATGCATGTGGGCCTGCAGGCCCGCCTGATGTCCCAGGCACTGCGTAAGATCACCGGTAACATCAAGAACGCGAACTGCCTGGTCATCTTCATCAACCAGATCCGTATGAAGATCGGTGTGATGTTCGGCAGCCCGGAAACCACTACCGGTGGTAACGCCCTGAAGTTCTATGCTTCGGTCCGTCTGGACATCCGCCGTACCGGCGCGGTCAAGGAAGGCGACGAAGTGGTCGGCAGCGAAACCCGCGTCAAGATCGTCAAGAACAAGGTCTCGCCTCCGTTCCGTCAGGCTGAGTTCCAGATTCTTTATGGGAAAGGTATCTATCGTAACGGCGAGATCATTGATCTGGGGGTATCTCAGGGCTTGGTCGAGAAGTCCGGCGCCTGGTACGCCTACCAAGGCAACAAGATCGGTCAAGGCAAAGCCAACGCTGCCAAGTACCTGGCTGAGAACCCGGCTATTGGTGCCGAGATCGAGAAGCAGATTCGTGAGAAGTTGCTGAAAGCGGGTGCTGCTGCTGAAGCCGGCAAAGCTGCTGCTGCCGAAGCTGATGCCGATGACATGGCCGACGCTGACGCCGGTTATTGATTGCGCAGTAGATAGCCAAATATGTCTGCCGTACTCGACACCCCCGTCGCCATCCGGCGGACAGCCATGGACCTGCTCGCACGACGTGAGCACGGTCGAGTCGAGCTGACGCGCAAGTTGCGTCAGCGCGGCGCTTCGGACGAGCTGATCGAGCCTGAACTCGATCGGCTCGCCGAAGAAGGGCTGCTTAGTGAAGCCCGCTACCTCGAGAGTTTCATTCGTTATCGTTCCGGCTCTGGCTATGGCCCTGCGCGTATTCGCGAAGAGCTGTGTCAGCGTGGTTTGGCGCGTGCAGATATCGACCAGGCCCTGCGTGAAAGCGAGGTGAATTGGGGCGAGCGTATGCGCGACGTGTGGCAGCGCAAGTTTGCCGGGCAGCGCCCGCAAGATCCGCGCAGCCGCGCCCAGCAGACCCGGTTCCTGGCTTACCGTGGGTTCCCTATGGACATGATCGGTCGTCTGCTCAGCGGGCGTGATCTCGACGATTATTGAAGCTCGAAACCACAGTGGCACGTGCCCGTGGCGGATAATCTGTTTTGCCAAATGCCCCAGGCTTTCTCCATTCCATTGTAGGAGCGGGTTCACCCGCGAATACGGTGGCGGCTGCGACGGCGAATGACCAGGGAAATTGGCCAGCAGGTCAGGCCCTTTCGCGGGTAAACCCGCTCCTACGACGGTCTGCGCCCAACAACCGATCATGTGCAGGAGCAAACAGCCTAAGGTTGCTCCTGCAAATATCACGCGAGCTGTTATAGAAAAGCATCAACTCACTTTCAGCGCCTGCCTGGCCCTCTGCGTGGTATGCATGGGTTGTGGCTTGGCCCAGTTCTCCGGCAGGTTGATGAAATCCACCAGCTCACGCAAGCGGCCCTGATCCCGGCCGTTGAAGGCGAATGACAGGCGGGTCAGGTGGCTGTAATTGCCAACTTCGTGCTCGGCGCTGCTATCCGCTTGCTGGTGATATTTGCCACTCAGGCGCAAATCGGCAAACCCTTCCTGAATGTCATACAACGCCGCCTCGCTGAGCGCATGGTGCATGCGGATCACGAACTGGCTCTTCAGCCAGCGGCTGGAGTGGTAGTTGCTGTAGAACTGGTTGATTTCCTCAACCGCCTCGTCAGCGCTGTGCACCAGGCGCACCAGCTTCAGGTCGCTGGGCAGGATGTAGCGGTTTTCTTCCAACTGGCGGCTGATGAAGTCCAGGCAGTCGTGCCAGAAGCTCCCGCCCGGCGAATCCAGTAGCACCACCGGCACCAGTGGGCTCTTGCCGGTCTGGATCAAGGTCAGTACCTCCAGCGCTTCATCCAGGGTGCCGAAGCCGCCAGGGCACAGCACCAGGCCATCGGCCTCCTTGACGAAGAACAGCTTGCGAATGAAGAAAAAGTGGAATGGCAGTAGTTTGTCGGTACCGTTTACCGTCGGGTTGGCGTGTTGTTCGAAGGGTAAGGTGATGTTGAAGCCCAAGCTGTGCTCGCTGCCGGCGCCTTCGTGGGCGGCCGCCATGATGCCGCCGCCGGCGCCGGTGATAACCATCAGGTCGGAGCGCGCCAGAGTGGCGCCCAGCTCGCGGGCCAGGGCGTACATCGGATGCTCCAGCGGAGTGCGTGCCGAGCCGAACACGGTCACTTTGCGTCGGCCCTTGTAGCGCTGCAGGGTGCGGAACGACTGGTCCAGTTCGCGCAGGGCCTGCAGGGTGATCTTGGCGCTCCAGCGGTCGCTGTCGTCATGGGCCATGCGCAGGATGGTCAGCATCATGTCGCGGTAGAGCGGCAGGTTGGGGCTGTTGGGGGCAACCAGTTGCAGTTGTGCTTCGATATTGCTCAGGTCGATATTGTTGTCGCGGAAGTGGCTGAACAGCAGTTCATTCGAATGGTAAGGCATGCGACGTCTCCTTCTGCACCAATACCTCTGACCTCAATCTAGACCCTCGCGCCCGATCGTGCCGAGGTGTTCGGCGCAGCCGCCTGTCGGCCTGCGGCCATCGGCAGCACGGGTTTGGTTAACTGGTAGAGTGAAACGTGTCGATGCAGGAGGTGGCGGTATGCATCGCTTGGTCATCGAAGTGGACTGGCAGCTCTACCAGCAGTTGGAGAACGCGGCCCAGGTGCATCACCTGAGCCTTGAAGCCGAGTGCCGCCGCAGGCTGTCGGGGCTGGAGTGCCGGTCGCGATACTTACAGGCGCTGTTGGCGGAGATGCGCGCCGATGCCGCTGAAGGGCGCTGGCACGCTCATGAGGACGAAAAGGCGTAGCGTTGTCGCTGTGCTTACTTTTTCTTGTTGCCGGCCACGCAGCTGGCGTTGTCGAAGGCCTGGTCCATGACTGGCTGGTTGGTCTTGTAGACCGTGAAGCGGTAGACCATGACGGCACCCTTGGACATCAGGTTGCGGAAGCCGTTGTTGCGGCACACGCTGTCGCCGAGTTGGCTGCGCACCTGCTCAGGGTTGGCCTGCATGCGCGCTGCGTGGCTCTGGCGTACGCTCAGATGGTTGACCAGTGCCTTGCCTTCAACGGTGTAACCCTGATCGAGAATGTCCTCGTTGATTGCGCGTGGGGTGCCGACGCTGCTCTCTTTGGCGACCTTCTGCAGCAGGGTGTTCAGGTCGTAATCCTGCTTGGATGCCGCCTGGGCTGCCAGAGGCAGGGCGAGCAGCAGGCTCAGGGCGGGGGCGATAAGGCGCAGCATGAATCTCTCCTGGTTCGATGACTGGCGCTTTGACATGCGCGGGTCAACGGCGTTCCGTAAAATTGCGCGTGGCGAGTACCGGCACGGTAGAAACCCGATTATAAGGAGCGCATTGCCGGCTGCACAGCAATTGCCACCTGTTCTGGTAGACTGGCCGCCTTGTTTTCTCCGAGTCATCCTTGTGCCCATTTTCAATCTGTCCAGAGGCCTGCCGGCATGAGCCATGCGGTAGCGCGTCTGCGCGCCGAACGCCTGGCCCGCAGCAACAAGCCTTTCATCGCCCGTGGCTCGCGTGCCGAGCGTTGCCCGGATTGCCGGGTCATCGCCACCCATTGCCTGTGTGCCTGGAAGCCTAGGGTGCAGGCTGACGCAGGTGTGTGCCTGCTGATGCACGACACCGAGCCGCTGAAACCCACCAACACCGGCTGGTTGATTGCCGACCTGATTGAAGACACCTGGGCCTTCGGCTGGTTGCGCACTGCGGTTGACGAGCGCCTGCTGGCCTTGCTCGATGACCCGCGCTGGCAGCCCTATATCGTTTTTCCGGGCGAGTTCGTTGCCCAGGAGCGGGTGGTCAGCGAGGTGGTGCGCGAGCCGGGCAAGCGGCCATTGTTCATCCTGCTGGATGCCACTTGGACCGAAGCGCGCAAGATGTTCCGCAAAAGCCCGTACCTGGACCGCTTCCCGGTGTTGAGCCTGCAAGCCGAGCAGATGTCGCGCTACCGCCTGCGGCGCTCCAAGCGCGATGATCATTTCTGTACGGCAGAAGTTGCGGCGATGTGCCTGGAACTTGCCGGCGATAGCCAGGCTTCGCAGGCGCTGGATGCCTATCTGGATGTGTTCAGCCTGCATTACCTGAGCGGCAAGCGGCGGCTGCCGCTTGACGAGCAGGACGACACCCACCAGCGTTTGCATACCTTCCTATAGTCCAAGGGGCACAACCCCTGCTTTGGTTCATAATGACGGAGCTGGCAGCCAGGGTGGGCGAGGCGGCAGGGCGATTGGCTTGATCACCCTTGACCGTGCTCGGCCTCCTTGGCGCCGATTCCCCGCCGGGCGCTTCCCTTCCACTCGAGTGCCTGGCACAGAACAGGATCCTTAGATCGATGGCCACATACGAAATCCTGATTGCCGATGACCACCCACTGTTCCGTGGCGCCCTGCGCCAGGCCGTTACCCTCGGGCTTGGCTCCGATGTGCGTCTGGTCGAAGTCGCGAGCATTGCCGAACTGGAAACCCGCCTGAGCGAAAAAGCCGACTGGGACCTGGTGCTGCTGGACTTGAACATGCCGGGTGCCTACGGTTTTTCCGGTCTGGTACTGCTCCGCGGGCAGTACCCGCAGATCCCCGTGGTGATGGTTTCGGCACAGGAAGAGGCCGCCGTGGTGGTCAAGTCCCGCGAGTTCGGCGCCAGTGGTTTCATTCCCAAGTCCAGCACCCTGGAAGTGATCCAGGATGCGGTGCGCAAGGTGCTCGACGGCGAGGTCTGGTGGCCGCCGCAGGCGTTCGAAAAGGTCGATGTTTCGGCCGAGGCCAAGGCCGCCAGCGAAGGCTTGGCCAGCCTCACGCCGCAGCAGTTCCGCGTACTGACCATGGTCTGCGAAGGCTTGCTGAACAAGCAGATCGCCTATGAGCTGAGCGTGTCGGAAGCGACCATCAAGGCCCACGTAACCGCGATCTTCCGTAAACTGGGCGTGCGTACCCGGACCCAGGCTGCACTGCTGCTGCAACAACTTGAATCGGTTGCCAGCAACTGACTGCGTGTGGCTTCACGCTTTTTTGACCCGAGCCGGTCTAGTCTGCTGGCCTTTCTGCTGTGAAGTGACTCAGATGACATCGCCATTCAAGGGCCAGACCGGCCTCAAACGCATCTTCAACGCCGCTGGCTACTCGCTGGACGGCCTGCGTGCCGCCTTCAAGGGCGAGGCCGCATTCCGCCAGCTGGTGCTGCTCAACGTGCTGCTGATCCCGATCGCCTTCTGGCTGCCGGTCAGCCGCGCCGAGCGGGCAATCATGATCGCCGTTTGCCTGTTGGGGCTGATCGTCGAGCTGTTCAACTCGGCGGTGGAGGCGGCCATCGATCGCATTTCGCTGGAGCGCCACCCGCTGTCGAAAAATGCCAAGGACATGGGCAGCGCCGCACAGCTGGTGGCCCTGACCATGGTGGCGCTGGTGTGGGGTGTGATCCTGCTTTAAGCGATCGGCGGCAGCACGATCTCGTCACTGCGGGTAAAGCCGGCAGTGAAGTTGCGGCATAGCTCGAGAAACTCACGCATGGCCGAGGTCTGGTACTTCTGTTTGTGCCAGATGAAGTAGAACTGGCGCAGCAGGTCCAGCTCCGGTGTTTCCACAGGTACCAGGCTGCCACGGCGGAAGGCGTCGCGCAGGGCCAGACGTGAAATGCAACCGATGCCCAGGCCCGACTCCACCGCGCGCTTGATCGCTTCGGTGTGCTCCAGCTCCAGGCGAATATTGAGGTTGGCGCGGTGATGGCGCATGGCCTGGTCGAAGGTCAGGCGCGTGCCTGAGCCTTGTTCGCGCAGGATCCACGCCTCCTGCGAGAGGCTTTCGATATCGGCGCGGCCCAGTTTCGCCAGTGGGTGCTGTGGCGCACAGAACACCACCAGTTCGTCCTCGACCCACGGCTGAACTTCCAGGTCGGGGTGATTGCAGTCACCTTCGATTAGACCCAGATCAATTTCGTAGTGCGCGACCTGTTGCACGATATGCGCAGTATTTTGGACATGCAGTTTTACCTGGCTTTCCGGGTGTGTCTGCATGTAGTTGCCGATCAGCAGGGTGGCCAGGTAGTTGCCGATGGTGAGCGTGGCGCCGACCGCAAGTGAGCCGAAACCGGATTTGCCGTTGAGCAGGTCTTCGATTTCCTTGGCCTGGTCAAGCAGGGCTACTGCTTGTGGCAGCAATTGATGGCCCAGGGCATTGAGGGCCAGGCGCTTGCCGGCACGGTCGAACAGCTGGCAGCTCGATTGCCGCTCCAGTTCCGTGATAGAGGTACTGGCGGCCGACTGCGACAGCGCCAACAGGCTGGCGGCTCGAGAGACGCTTTGGTGCTGGGCGACGGCGACGAAGACTTGCATTTGACGGAGTGTGAATCGCATATCGATATAACCGATAACACATATCTTGATAATCCAGTTAACAGATATTGTCGCTGCCCCTAAACTATTGCGCAACTGTGCGCTTTGCGCGCGCGTTTTTCTTCAGGAGCCCCATCGATGAGCAACATGAACCACGAACGTGTCCTCAGTGTGCACCACTGGAACGACACCCTGTTCAGCTTCAAGTGCACCCGCGACCCGGGCCTGCGCTTCGAGAACGGTCAGTTCGTGATGATCGGCCTGCAGCAGGACAACGGCCGTCCGCTCATGCGTGCCTACTCCATCGCTTCGCCAAACTGGGAAGAGCACCTTGAATTCTTCAGCATCAAGGTGCCGGACGGCCCGCTGACCTCGCAGCTGCAGCACCTGAAGGAAGGCGATGAGATCATCATCAGCAAGAAGCCTACCGGCACCCTGGTGCTCGACGACCTGAATCCTGGCAAGCACCTGTACCTGCTGAGCACCGGCACTGGCCTGGCGCCGTTCATGAGCGTCATTCAGGACCCGGAAACCTACGAGCGCTTTGAAAAAGTGATCCTGGTGCACGGCGTGCGCTATGTGAACGAAGTGGCCTACCGCGAGTTCATCACAGAGCACCTGCCGCAGAACGAGTTCTTCGGTGAGTCGGTTCGCGACAAGCTGATCTACTACCCGACCGTGACCCGCGAGCCGTTCGAAAACCAGGGCCGTCTGACCGACCTGATGCGCAGCGGCAAGCTGTTCAGCGACATCGGCCTGCCGCCGATCAACCCGCAAGACGACCGCGCGATGATCTGTGGCAGCCCGAGCATGCTCGACGAGACCAGCGAAGTGCTGGACAGCTTCGGCCTGAAGATCTCCCCGCGCATGCGCGAGCCGGGTGACTACCTGATCGAGCGTGCCTTCGTCGAGAAGTAAGGCGCAGGTGGGGTAGAGGAAGGCGACTTTCGGGTCGCCTTTCTTATGCCTGGGGTTTGTGTATTGCCTGTTCCGGCCCTTTCGCGGGTAAACCCGCTCCTACGGGGGGGCGTGCAATTCTCGAGACATGCGCTGCACCTGTAGGAGCGGGCTTGCCCGCGAAAGGGCCGGTGCAGGCGCCCCCCGATCTATTCGACCCGCGTCTCGCCGCTGTACACCAGGACTTCCCGGCACCGCTTGCACAGGTATCGCCGCCCTTGGTGCACCAGCTTGTGCCGCTGCGCGGTAAACGGGAAGTCGCTTTGCGGGCACGGGCAGCGGTAGATGTAGCGGGTCACTGCGCGCCGTTGTACGTCATAGTTGTGGCAACGATTGGGCGGCAGTTCATACACCCCGCGCATGATCAGCTGCCACTCTTCACCATGCGCCTGGATGCGGTCGCCAAACAGTTGGTGGGCAACCAGGTGTGCCACTTCATGGGCTACGGTCTGGCGCAGGAAGTCTTCCTGGTTTTCGCGGTAGAGCTGTAGGTTGAAGCGCAGCAGATTCTCGTGCAGGTGGGCGACGCCGGCTTTTTGCCCGCGCAGTTTGAAGCTGACTTCGGGGCGCGGGAAGCGGCGTTTGAAAAAGGCTTCGGCTTGCTGGTAACAGGTTTCGACGCGTTGTTTGAGCTGCTCGGGCATGGCGGGGCGGTTCTCCTGACCAGGCATTATGCCGCAAGCGCAGGTGGCTTGCCGAGTCACCGGTCAGCGCACAGCCAGAGGCCGCCTTGCGGCGGCCCCTGGTTGATGCCCCAGTGTTGGTTCGGTCTGTTCTAGTTGGTGTAGACGGGCCCCACGCCCAGTCCCCAGATAATCACGGTAGCGGCCATGATTGCCACCAGTACTACCAAGCCCACTGCCAGCACCGAGCTGGAGAACAGGAAGCCTTCATCCGACGGTATGTTCATGAACGTCGGCAAGCCGACATACAGCAGGTACACCGTGTAGCAGATGGCGGCAGTGCCGATCAGCATGCCCAGCCACAGGTGCGGGTAAAGCGCCGCCAGGCCGCCGATGAACAAGGGGGTGGCGGTGTAGGTGGCAAAAGCGATGCATTGCGCCATGGACGGGTTGGCATCGTAGGTGCGGGCCATCCAGTGGATGAACGCGCCCATTACCGCCACCCCGGCAAGCATGGCAAGGTAGGACATGATGCTCATCCAGATTGCGCTTTCCATGGTCAGCATCACTGCTGGCCGGTCACCGATCACCCAGCCCACCTGGGTAGTGCCGATAAACGCCGAAACGGCCGGAATCGCCGCGAGGATCAGGGTGTGTGTCAGGTACATGTGGCTGATGGTTTCTTCTTCGCCACGAATCTCCCGCCATTCCTGATCGGGATGGGTAAACAGCCCCACAACGTGATGAATCATGCCGATCACTCCTCTCAATGTTGCCAAACGCCCCCCAATATGGAGCGTAAGCGGCCCGAGGCCCTAACACCGATGCAAGCGGTAATGTGGCCTTATGTCGCAGTATAGGAAGCCGTTACCTACATAAACCGCGCTTTTTAGAGCAAATTGCGCTGTAAGCCGTGCTGTTGATTACAATGAAGTCTTTATCGGAATGCCTACAGCGGCGTCGCGTTTGTGCGTAAAATAGCCGGCTTTTGTCACACCTCGCGGATCCAAGCGCTATGGGCACCCTCTCGGTCAACCAGAACAAACTGCAAAAACGCCTGCGTCGTCTCGCTGGCGAAGCCATCACCGACTACAACATGATCGAGGATGGCGACAAGGTCATGGTCTGCCTGTCTGGCGGCAAGGACAGCTACACCATGCTCGACGTTCTGTTGCACCTGCAGAAGGTGGCACCGATCACGTTCGAGATCGTTGCGGTGAACATGGACCAGAAACAGCCGGGCTTCCCTGAGCACGTACTGCCGGCCTACCTCAAGGAACTGGGGGTCGAGTACCACATCGTCGAGAAGGATACCTACTCGGTGGTAAAGGAGCTGGTACCCGAAGGCAAGACCACTTGCTCGCTGTGTTCGCGCCTGCGCCGCGGTACCCTGTACACCTTCGCCGACGAAATCGGCGCTACCAAGATGGCGCTGGGGCACCACCGCGACGACATCGTCGAAACCTTCTTCCTCAACATGTTCTTCAACGGCGCGCTCAAGGGCATGCCGCCGAAGCTGCGCGCCGACGATGGCCGCAACGTGGTGATCCGCCCGCTGGCCTACTGCAGCGAGAAGGACATCCAGGCCTACTCGGACATGAAGGAATTCCCGATCATCCCGTGCAACCTGTGCGGCTCGCAGGAAAACCTGCAGCGCCAGGTGGTCAAGGACATGCTGGTGGAGTGGGAACGCAAGCACCCGGGCCGTACCGAGAGCATCTTCCGTGCCTTGCAGAACGTGGCACCGTCGCAGCTGGCCGACCGGAATCTGTTTGACTTCACCAGCCTGAAGATCGACGAAAACGCTACCCCGCGTTTCCTCGACGTGCTGAACATCTGAGCCCATGCGTGATTACCAGTGGTTGCATGAGTATTGCCTGAACCGCTTTGGTTCGGCCCAGGCGCTGGAGGCTTTCCTGCCGCAGCCGCGCACGCCGGCGCAACTGCGCGACATCAGTGACGACCGCTACCTGTCGACATTGGCCCTGCGCGTGTTCCGCGCGGGGCTCAAGCACAGCCTGGTGGATGCCAAGTGGCCGGCGTTCGAGCAGGTGTTCTTTGGCTTCGACCCGGAGAAAGTGGTGCTGATGGGCGCCGAGCATCTGGAGCGGTTGATGCAGGATGAGCGCATTATCCGCCACCTGGGCAAGCTCAAGAGCGTGCCGCGCAATGCGCAAATGGTGCTGGATATCGCCAAGGCGCATGGCAGTTTTGGTGCATTCATCGCCGACTGGCCAGTGACCGACATTGTCGGCTTGTGGAAGTACCTGGCCAAGCACGGCAACCAGTTGGGCGGGTTGTCGGCGCCACGGTTCTTGCGCATGGTCGGCAAGGACACGTTCATTCCGACCGATGACATGGCAGCGGCGTTGATTGCGCAGAAGGTGATCGACAAGCAGCCAACCAGCCAGCGCGACCTGGCTCTGGTGCAGCAGGCGTTCAACCAGTGGCATGCAGAGAGCGGGCGGCCGCTGTGCCAGTTGTCGGTGATGCTGGCGCATACCGTCAACCATTGAGCCTTGTGTTGCTCCCATTCGCGGGCACGCCCGCTCCCACAGGAATCGCACCGCACTTAAGGCCTGTGCAGTACCTGTGGGAGCGGGCGTGCCCGCGAAAAATCTAACTGCCTTCGCCCGCCATGCGCCGCTCATGCTGGAACTTCCAGCGCACGTACAGTAGCCCGGCAATGAACAGCCCCAGGCTCACCAGCACTTCAAGCCAGCCGAATACCGCCCGGGCCGGGTCGAACGCCGCCAGCACGCCCTTGATGAAATAGATATTCACCACGAAGCAGGTCCAGGCATGCGCCCGGGCGCTGCCTTTCAGCATGCCTGGCAGCAGCAACAGCAACGGCACCAGCTCGATCGCCAGGATCACCTCGACCCGGGCCCCATGCAGGTTGGCGAACCACAGGTTGTTCACCACCAGCAGGGCGATCAGGCCGAAGAAGCATGCCAGGCTCAATGCCCGCGTCAGGCGCAGGCGTGGTACCAGCCATTGCAGCGGCGGCAATACCTTGGGCTTTCTAGCCACGCGCCGCCTCCAGGGCCTTGGCCGTGGTCGCCAGACGTTGGCCCAGGGCGCGGCACAGGGTGATTTCGTGTGGGTCGAGTTCACGCTTGCCATCGGCGCCTGCGTGGTGGCTGGCGCCATAAGGCGTGCCGCCACCACGGGTCTCGAGCAGTGCCGACTCGCTGTAGGGCAGGCCCATCACCAGCATGCCGTGGTGCATCAGCGGCAGCATCATCGACAGCAGGGTGGTTTCCTGGCCGCCGTGCAGGCTGGCGGTGGAGGTGAACACGCCAGCCGGCTTGCCGACCAGCTCACCGCCTAGCCAAAGGCTGCTGGTGCCATCGAGGAAATACTTGAGTGGCGCTGCCATGTTGCCGAACCGGGTCGGGCTGCCCAGTACCAGGCCAGCGCAGTGGCGCAGGTCATCAAGGGTGGCGTACAGCGCGCCACTGGCCGGAATATCCGGGGCCACCGCTTCGCATTCGGTGGAAATAGCCGGCACCGTGCGCAGACGCGCCTCCATGCCGGCCAGCTCGATACCGCGGGCGATGTGCCGGGCCATTTCGCTGGTCGCGCCATGGCGGCTGTAATACAGCACCAGGATGTAGGGCGCGCTCACGGCAGGATCTCCAGCACCTTTTCCGGCGGGCGACCGACCACGGCCTTGTCGCCGGCAACCAGGATCGGCCGCTCGATCAGTTTGGGGTGCTGGGCCATGGCCTCGATCAGTTGCGCGTCGGTCAGTGCCAGGTCGGCCAGGTTCAGCGCTTTGTATTCGTCCTCGCCGGTGCGCAGCAACTGACGCGGGGCGATGCCCAGCTTGCCGAGCAGGGCCTTGAGGGTGTCCGCGTCGGGCGGGGTTTCCAGGTAGCGCACGATGGTCGGGGCCAGGCCGCGGGCTTCGAGCAGTTCCAGGGCGCCGCGGGATTTCGAGCAGCGCGGGTTATGATAGAGCGTGAGGTCAGTCATGTCGGGTCGCATCCAGCTGGGTGTGGCGGCTATTCTAACCGCAGCGACTGACCAATTTGCTTTAAAACTCGAGAAGGATTGACCCATGGCAAGGCGTCTGGCAGCAGTACTGGCCATCACCGCGAGCCTGTTGCTCGGTGGTTGCGGTGCCGATTACGGCGTGGACCAACACGGTAATACGGTTAAGGCCGAACAGATCGAAGGGCACTGGCTAGTGCTCAACTATTGGGCTGAATGGTGCGGACCGTGCCGTACCGAAATCCCGGAACTGAACGCGGCGGCCAAGCAATGGGCGGCTGATGGCGTCAAGGTGGTGGGGGTGAACTTCGATGGCCTGCAGGGGCAGGACCTGAAGCAGGCTGCCGAAACCCTGGGTATCGGTTTCACCGTGCTTGCCCAGGACCCGGCCGAGCGCTATGACCTGCCGCGCAGCGAGGCGTTGCCGGTGACCTACATCATCGACGACAAGGGCAAGGTGCGTGAGCAGTTGATGGGCGAGCAGACCCTGGAAGGGTTGCAGGCCAAGATCAAGGCCCTGAAAGGCGCCTGATGCATTCGGGGCCGCTTTCGCGGCCCTTCGCGAGCAGGCCCGCTCCCACAGGGGGGACGCGACAAACTGTGGGAGCGGGCGCGCCCGCGAAGGGCCGCAAAGCGGCCCCGGCAATCCTCAGCCTTCCTCAGGCCAGAAGCGCAGCGGCTTGCCTTCGGCCGGCCAGAAGCGCATCTGCTCCACCGGTGACACATCCCAACGCTCTACCGTTTCCAGCGCCTGCAGGAAGCGCTTTTCCTGTTCCATCAGCGCGGGTGCGCACAGCTTGCGGGTCTTGCCGACCTTGCCGAAGCTCAGGTGTTCGCCATCGAGCGTGTAAGGCGCAAACCAGTGGTTGCAGCCGCCGTTGCCATAGGCACGGCCGTCGCTGGCCAGGGTCAAGGTCAGGTGGCTGTAGTCGATCAGTGGTCGTTCGCCAATCCACTCCAGCACGTAGCTGCGTTCCTGCTGCAGCCGGGAAGGTTCCGTGGCGCAGCCGAGCAGGCCGGTTGCAATCAGCACGCCGGTCAGCAGATTCTTCACTCGGCGCTCTCCTGGCAACGCGGGCACAGGTGTTTTTCGCCACGGCTGGCCCAGCCCAGCTCTGCGATACGGGCGCTGGCAGCCGGCTGACGAGCTGCCTTGCCGAGCTTGGCGTCTACTGCGAACTCGAAGCCCAGCACCGCATCGCAGCGATCGCACTCGACCTGCCAGGTGAGGATTTCCAGCTCGTTGAATACCGGGCCGCTCGCCACGGCCACCCACTGGCCGCGTGGGTTGATCAGGTGGCGCACGCTTTCCACGGTCAGGCGCATGGACAAATCCTTGCTGCCCTTGAGCGTGACCAGC
Source organism: Pseudomonas sp. 10(2024) (assembly GCF_045164175.1). Lineage (NCBI taxonomy): Bacteria > Pseudomonadati > Pseudomonadota > Gammaproteobacteria > Pseudomonadales > Pseudomonadaceae > Pseudomonas > Pseudomonas sp. 10(2024). The sequence continues at coordinate 4,538,883 of NZ_CP174006.1, read as the reverse complement.
AGGCTGTCGCCTTTTTGCATCGAACCGCCGTTGCCCGTGACCTGATAGCGGCCCGGCACCAAAGCGCGGCACTCGATCAGGGTGTGTTGCGGGTTGAAAAGGGTGTAGCGAAAATCGTGTTCGACCATGGGTCCTCCAGAAATGCCGCGTATCCTAGCATTAACCCATCACCAGGTTCTGTGGATTGCCTGCCGCCCAGCGGTTGATGTTGTCCAGTGTGGTCGCGGCAATGGCATCCAGCGCCTCGCGGGTGAGGAAAGCCTGGTGGGCGGTGATGATTACGTTGGGGAAGGTCAGCAGCCGAGCCAGCACATCGTCTTGCAAGGGCAGGTCGGAGCGGTCCTCGAAGAACAGTTGGGCTTCTTCTTCGTAGACGTCCAGGCCCAGGTAGCCAAGCTGGCCGCTTTTCAGTGCGTCGATCAGCGCCGGGGTGTCGACCAGCGCACCGCGACCGGTGTTGATCAGCATGGCGCCGGGCTGCAACTGGGCCAGGCTTTGCGCGTTGATCAGGTGGCGAGTGTGTTCGGTCAGTGGGCAGTGCAGGCTGATGATGCGGGCTTCGCGCAACAGCTCGGGCAGGGCCATGTAGCGGGCGCCAAGGGCCAGCAGCTCTGGGTTGGGGTAGGGGTCGTACGCCAGCAGCTGGCAGCCGAAACCGGCCATGATGCGAGCGAAGGCGGCCCCGATCTGGCCGGTACCGACCACCCCGACGGTTTTGCCGTGCAGGTCGAAGCCGGTCAGCCCATGCAGGGTGAAGTCACCTTCGCGGGTGCGGTTGTAGGCCCGATGCAGGCGCCGGTTGAGTGCCAGGATGAGCGCCACGGCATGCTCGGCAACGGCGTGTGGCGAGTAGGCCGGCACGCGCACCACGGCCAGGCCCAAGCGCTGGGCGGCGGCCAGGTCGACGTGGTTGTAGCCGGCCGAGCGCAGGGCGATCAACCGCGTGCCAGCGGCGGCCAGGCGCTGCAGCACCGGCGCGTCGAGTTCGTCATTGATGAAGGCGCAGACCACCTCAAAGCCATCTGCCAGGGCGGCGGTGTCGAGGGTCAGGCGGGCGGGCTGGAAATGCAGCTCCAGGGCGGTGCCGCTGGCAGCCTTGGTGAAGCTTTCCTGATCGTAGTGCTGGCTGCTGAACAACAGGGCGCGCATGGTCGAACTCCTTTGCAATGCATGTCTTGGGTGGGTCACTGCCTGTCAAGGCATGCCCAGCGTGGCCCAGATCCCCTCAAGCGCTCAATCTGGCCTGTGCCGCCAGCCGGCTGATCGCGCTGTCCAGTTCATCCAGGGCCTGCTGTGCCTGGGGATTGTCCTGCTTCAGCAAGGTCTCGCTGCGTTGGCACGCTGCCCGTAACTGCGGCACGCCGCAATAGCGTGAGGCACCGTTCAGACGGTGTACCTGCTCGATCAGGCCATTGCGGTCATCGGCGGCGCGGGCGGCGCGTATGGCTTCGCGGTCTGCATCCAGCGAGGCCAGCAGCATGCTCAGCATGTCAGCCGCCAGATCTGCCTTGCCAGCGGCCAGGCGCAGGCCCTCTTCGGGGTCGAGTACCTTCAGTTCGTCGCCGTTGGTCAGCAGCTCGGCCTGTGCCTGCTGCGGTGTGCCCAGGCTCAGGCCGGTCCACTTCATCACCACCTGGGCCAGTTGCCGTTCGCTGATCGGTTTGGTCAGGTAGTCGTCCATGCCGCTGTGCAACAACGCGCGTTTTTCGTTGGCCATGGCATGGGCAGTGAGGGCGACGATCGGCAGCGGGTTGCCGCTCTGGGTGTTTTCCCACAGGCGGATCTGTTCGGTACAGGCGCGGCCGTCCATGCCGGGCATCTGCACATCCATCAGCACCAGGTCGAACAACTCTTCCTGCACGGCCTGTACAGCCGCATAACCATTGTTGACGGCCAGTACCTCGGCACCCAAGTCTTCGAGCAGGGTTTTTACCAGCAGCAGGTTGGCGGCATTGTCGTCGACGCAGAGTATTTTCGGTCGTCGCTGGCCGTTGGCGTTGCTCCCCTCGGCCAGTGGACGGCGAGGTTGTACCAGCTCCAGCAAGAGGCGCCGCAGCTTGCGGGTGCAGGTCGGCTTGGACAGCAACTGGCCATGGCCGTTGGGCAGGTACGGGTGGTACAGCGCCTGCTCGGTGGTCGGGCACAGCACCACGCATTGGCAGTGGTAACGCTCGAGCTGCTGATGATAACGGCCCAGTTGCTCGGGCGACAGGTTACCCAGGTTGGCCCCGAGCACCGCGAACTCGAAGGGCAGGCCGGCCTGGCTGGCGGCCTGCACCCCCTGCAGCAACTGGTCGTAGGTAGCGAACAGGCTCACGCTGAGGCCGCAGTCTTCCAGCTGGTGCTCCAGTGCCTGGCGCGCCAGTTCGTGGCCATCGACAATGGCAGCACGGCGGCCCAGCAATGGCTGCGGTGGCAGCGCTTCGGCATCGTCATGAGCCTTGGGCAGGTTGAGGCTGATCCAGAACTGCGAACCTTCGCCCGGGGTACTGTCGACACCGATCTCGCCGCCCATCTGTTCGATCAGGCGCTTGGAAATCACCAGCCCCAGACCGGTGCCGCCGGGCTGGCGGGCCAGTGAGTTGTCAGCCTGGCTGAAGGCCTGGAACAGTGTGCGCACATCCTGTGGCGACAGGCCGATGCCGGTGTCCTGCACGCTGATGCGCAACTGCGCGCAGTCTTCGTGCTCGTCTTCCAGCATGGCGCGCACGACGATGGTGCCTTCGCGGGTGAACTTGATGGCGTTGCTGACCAGGTTGGTGAGGATCTGCTTGAGCCGCAACGGGTCGCCCACCAGCGAAGCAGGCGTGTCGCGGTAGATCAGGCTCAGCAATTCCAGCTGCTTGGCGTGGGCGGCCGGAGCGAGGATGGTCAGGGTGTCCTGGATCAGGTCCCGCAGGTTGAACGGTATGCTGTCGAGCACCAGCTTGCCGGCCTCGATCTTGGAGAAATCAAGGATCTCGTTGATGATTCCCAGCAAGTTGTCAGCAGACTTCTCGATGGTGTTCAGGTAGTCGAGCTGGCGCGGTGTCATCTCGCTTTTTTGCAGCAGGTGGGTAAAGCCGAGGATGCCGTTGAGCGGGGTGCGGATTTCGTGGCTCATGTTGGCCAGGAACTCCGACTTGATGCGGCTGGCCTCAAGGGCCTCTTTGCGCGCCATGTCCAGCTCGATGTTCTGGATTTCGATGGTTTCCAGGTTCTGGCGCACGTCTTCGGTGGCCTGGTCGATGCTGTGTTGCAGTTCTTCGTGGGCGTTCTGCAGGGTTTCGGCCATGCGGTTGATGCCGTGGGCCAGTTCGTCCAGCTCATGGCTGCCCATGGTCGGCAGGCGTTCTTCGAGGTGGCCGTCCTTGAGCTGATTGACCGCGTGCTTGATGCGTTCGATGGGGTCGTTGATGGTGCGGCTCATGCGCAGCGCCAGAAGGCCGCTGAGTGCCAGGCAGGCGAGAATCAGCAACAGGCTGGTGAACAGGTTGCGGTAGCCGCGCAGCAGCGTGCCGTCATGCGACAACTCGATCTCTACCCAGCCCAGCAGGCGCTCGGCTTCGGCCGGCACGGCGTCGGTGGCCAGGTCGCGGTGGTGGCCGAAAACTGGCATCAGGTAGCGGGTGGCGTCGTTGCCACTGCGCTGCAGGAGTTGGGTGCCGGTACCGCCGCTGGGCGGCAGATTGAGCATGCTCGGGCCGGCGTGGGCCAGGCGCGTGCGGTCCGGGGCCAGAAACGCCACTGCGCGCACATCGGCCTGCTCCAGGGTTTGTGCGGCAATTCTCTCCAGTTGCGCAGGCGCGAGCCGGGCCATGGCGGGTGCGGCCAGGGGCGCCAGTTGTTCGGCGATCATCTTGCCGCGCTGCAGCAGCTGGGTGCGCAGGTCGTTCTGTTGCAGCCAGGTGAAATAGCTACCCAGCACCAGGGCCATCAAGCCGGCCGGTAGCAGTGCCAGCAGCAGTACCCGGCTGCGGATTCCCAAGCGATCGAGCACACTCGCCTCCTCTGATGTGCCTGGATGCCGTCAAGTGGTAACGGCCAAGCCGCGAAGTTACTCCGCCTGCCGCACCATTGCATCTCTTTAGTACGTGTTATGCGCCGTTGCCGAGGCATTGGTCGCAGTGCGGTTGCCTGGCAGGTGGCGAATGCTCAATAATCACGCAATTGAGAATGCATGGCAGTTGCCAATGAATCCTGTATCTATTTACAACACCAACATCCTTGCCATCGAGGACGACCCGGTGCTTGGCGCCTATCTGCAGGAAGAGCTGCAGCGTGGAGGCTGCCAGGTCACCTGGTGCCGCAATGGCCTGGAGGGCCTGGAAACGGCTGGCCGCCAGGCTTTCGATGTGGTGCTGATGGACATCCTGCTGCCCGGGCTTGATGGGCTGGACGCCTTGGCGCAGTTGCGCAGGCACAGCACCACACCGGTGATCATGATGTCGGCGCTGGGGGCCGAGGCGGATCGTATCAGCGGCTTTCAGCGCGGCGCCGACGATTACCTGCCCAAGCCATTCAGCATGGCCGAGTTGCAGGTGCGCATCGAGGCGATTCTGCGCCGCGTGGCACTGGAGCGGCGGCATCAGGGCCCGCTGGAGCAAGCCGGCTGCGGCGAGCTGCAGTTCGATGAGGGGCTGTGCGACGTGCGCCTGAATAGCCGCCTGGCAGGCCTGACCCCCAGCGAATACCGCCTGCTGGATATCCTCAACCGCAACCTCGACGAAGTCCTCAGCAAGCCGTTCCTGTACCAGCACGTGTTGCAGCGCGGCTATTCACGGCATGACCGCAGCCTGGACATGCACGTCAGCCAGATCCGTCGCAAGCTCAAGGGCATCGGTTATCACGAACGGCAGATCCGTACCGTGTGGGGCAAGGGTTACGTGCTCAGTGCCAGCGAGGCGGAGTGAACCATGCTCGACCGCCATTCGCTGTTCTGGAAGCTGGCCATCTTGCTGGTGGGCTTCTGCCTGCTGATGATCGGCCTCAGTTATACCTGGGGCCGGCACATGGAGACCCAGAATGCCTTCCTCTCGGAGCCGGCACGCCAGACCCTGCGGGGTTATGCCGCCGAAGCTGAACAGGCCTGGCGCAGTGGCGGGCGGGCAGGGCTGGACCAGTGGGTGGCGGCCATGCATCAGCGCGAACGGGGCTGGGTCGGGGTGCTCGACATCAACCTGCGCCCGCTCGACAGCGCCACACTCAACCCACAGATCATGCAGCGTCTGACGCGCCTGCGCGGTGTCGATTGGCCGATGAGTCGGCGCAGTGTCGACCAGCCGTGGGTGCGCATACCGTTCCCGGGGGCGCCGGAGCAGGGCATGCTGGTGATCGAACTGCCGCAGCGCTTCAATCCGGGGCAGCACCGCTTGCTGTGGCGCATTGTCACCAACGGCATCATCCCGGGGCTGTTCACCTTGCTGTTGTGTGTAGGCCTGTACCGCATGCTGATCGTGCCGCTGAATCAACTTCGCGAGCAGGCCAATGCCTGGCGGGCCGATCAGCTGTCGGCCCGGCTGGACGAGCGCACCATCGCCCGGCATGACGAGCTGGGCGAACTGGCGCGTGCCTTTGACCAGATGGCCGAGCGGCTGCAAGGCACGGTGGCTATGCAGCAGCAGTTGCTGCGCGACCTGTCCCACGAAATGCGCACGCCGCTGAGCCGGCTGCGGGTGGCCTGCGATGGTGAAACCGACCTGCAGCGTTTGCGTGACCGCCTGATCCGTGAAGTGGACTGCATGCAGCAACTGGTCGAAGACACCCTGCAACTGGCCTGGCAGGACGCCGAGCGTGCGCCGATGAACCTTGAGCCGATCGAGGTCCACGCCTTGTGGGAGTTGCTGGCCGAAAATGCCAGCTACGAGAGCGGCTGGTCGCCTGCGCAACTGCGCTGCGAAGTACCGGCCGACTGCTGGGTGCAGGGCAACCTCAACCACCTGGCTCAGGCGCTGGAGAACATCTTGCGCAATGCCATTCGCCACTCGCCGGCCGAGGGGGTGGTGCGGTTGGGTGGGCAGCGTGAGGGCAGCTATTGGTGGTTGTGGCTTGAGGATGAGGGTGGCGGTGTCGCTGAAGAAGACCTGGAACGGATCTTCGCGCCGTTCTCGCGGTTGGACGGTTCGCGGCCCGGGGATGGTGGCTTCGGCCTGGGGCTGAGCATCGCCCGCAGTGCCATCCAGCGCCAGGGCGGCACCTTGTGGGCGCAGAATGGCAAACGCGGGTTGCGCTTGTGGATGAGGTTGCCGTTGCATGTGCCGGCCTCTTCGCGGGTAAACCCGCTCCTATGTATGGACTCGCCCACACTGTCTAGCTGCTTTTTTGAACATAGGAACCCGGTTGCATCTATGTATCAGGCCTGTTCGAGGAAGCTTTTTGCTTCTGGCCAACATCGTGGTGAGCTCGCAGTGTGCCGTTTACATTGAGGCCACTATCAGGCCTGTAGGAGCGGAGGCATCGGTCTGCGACGGTCTTACCTAGGGTCAATGTTCACTAGCAGGGGTTGGAGCGCCTAGCGCCCCGGTGGCATTACCCGGTGGGTCAGAGGCTCATAGCCGCCTCCGGTTTTTCGTTCGGTTTGCGTTGGTAAACCTGATCGCTCTGTAACAGGGCCCAGATAATCCGCAGATTTCGATTAGCCAGCCTGATCGCCGCCTCCTTGCGCCCAAGGCGGGATAGCCAACGCAAGAGGCGGCGATCATCTGGCTGATCGGAATCAGGCCTTAGCTGGCTCAAGACGGAATGCGCGCCCTGGATCATCAGGCTGCGTATGTAGCCGTCACCGCGCTTGCTCATCTTGCCCAATCTGATTTTGTTTCCGCTGCTGTGCTGATCGGGCACGATACCGAAGAAGGCGGAATACATTCGGCCACTGGCGAAGCGGCTGGGGTCGGTCTGTTTCGCCACGATCGCCGTGGCAATGATAGGGCCGACGCCGCGAATGGTGATCAGTCGCTGAGCGACTTTATCCTCTTGGGCAGTCGCTTCGAGCCGGCGGCTCAGCGCCGCTATGCGTTCACCTAGAGACAACCAGTCCATCAGCAACTCATCGAGCAACTCGCGCAACAGGTCGGGTAGAGGCAAGGAAGCATCCTCAAGCGCCTGAGGCACATGCTTATTGATCGCGGCATCGCCCTGGGGCATGGATACGCCATGCTCAAGTAGCAAACCACGGATCTGATTGCCCAGCGCGGTATGTCGCTTGATGTTACCGCGCCGGATACGGTGCAGCGCTTGAATAGCCAGTGCTGTGGTGCTCTTGATCGGTATCGAAGCGATGCTCGTATCGCGACCGGCACGCAAAATGGCATAGCAGTCGTTACGATCGTTCTTTGCACCGCTGCGATGTTCGGCGACACGTTGCGCCGGCAGGATGCGAACCGGATTACCTTTGGCCTGCAGCAGCCTGGCCCAGGCTTGCGCACCTGGACCGCACTCCATCAAGACGGCCACGGTCGTTGGCAGCCTGAGCAGGAAATCATGGAACGCTTGGCGGGATTTGATGCGATCTTCGTAGATCACCCGCCCAGTAGCGTCCTCGCCTGCTAATTGGAAGACCTGTTTGGCCAGGTCTACGCAGATGGTTGTGCAAAGCTCCACATCAGTGGAAGACAGGGAATCGTGTTTCGAACTATGCTTTTTCATGGTCTCGCCCTCGCTGCCGTTGGCTTCTTCGAACACCACCGTGGCACTGTGATGCCTCGGCGGGGGCGAGTCCATCGATTACAGGCTAGCGAATCCCCGTAGGAGCGGGTTTACCCGCGAAGAGGCCAGCACATGTCACACCGTTATAGCTTGTAGCTATATGCACTACAGATTGCGTGATATGGCCGCGAAGGGTTTGCCGGTATGATAGGCACCCCCGCCGTCCGGATTGCGAAATACGCCATGACCTTGCAGTACCCAACCATCGCCGATTGCGTCGGCAATACGCCACTGGTTCGCCTGCAGCGCATCGCTGGCGAAACCAGCAATACCCTCCTGCTCAAGCTCGAAGGTAACAATCCTGCCGGCTCGGTGAAAGACCGCCCGGCCCTGTCGATGATCGCTCGCGCCGAATTGCGGGGCCAGATCAAGCCAGGCGATACCCTGATCGAAGCCACCTCCGGCAACACCGGCATCGCCCTGGCGATGGCGGCGGCGATCAAGGGCTACAAGATGATCCTGATCATGCCCGACAACTCCACCGCCGAGCGCAAGGCCGCCATGACGGCCTATGGCGCCGAGCTGATCCTGGTGACCAAGGAGGAGGGGATGGAAGGCGCCCGTGACCTGGCCGAGAAGCTGCAGGCCGAAGGCCGTGGCCTGGTGCTCGACCAGTTCGCCAACGGCGACAACCCGATCGCCCACTACAACAGCACCGGCCCGGAGATCTGGCAGCAGACCCAAGGCACCATTACCCATTTCGTCAGCTCCATGGGGACCACCGGTACCATCATGGGCTGCTCGCAGTACCTCAAGGAACAGAACCCCGCGGTGCAGATCATCGGCCTGCAACCGATGGAGGGCTCGGCTATTCCGGGCATTCGCCGCTGGCCCGAGGAATACCTGCCGAAAATCTTCGATGCCACCCGCGTCGACCGCGTGGTCGACATGTCGCAGCAGGAAGCCGAAGACACCACCCGTCGCCTTGCGCGTGAAGAGGGCATTTTCTGCGGCGTGTCTTCTGGTGGTGCGGTTGCGGCCATGTTGCGCCTGTCCCGCGAAGTGGAAAATGCCGTAATGGTCGCGATCATTTGCGACCGCGGCGACCGTTATCTGTCCACCGGCCTGTTTGATCCACGCTAAATGTCCAAGAAAAAAAGCAACAGCGGCCTGCGCTTCCAGCCGGCCGGCGGCAATCGCACCCCCCAGGTCCCCGTGGGCAAGAAGCAGCGCCTGGACATCGAGCGCCTGGCCGGTGACGGCCGTGGCATCGCCTTCCTCGACGGGCGTACCTGGTTCGTCAGCGGTGCCTTGGCCGGTGAGGCCGTGGAGGCGCGGGTGCTCAACGCCCGTGGCAAAGTGGTCGAGGCACGCCTGGAGCGGTTGCTGCAGGCCGCGCCCGAGCGCCGTGAGGCGCCGTGTCGCTACTACGACCGCTGCGGTGGCTGCAACCTGCAGCACCTGCCGCACGAAGCGCAACTGGCGCTGAAGCAGCGCACACTCGCCGAGCAGTTGCAGCGGGTGGCCGGCGTGCAACCCGAGGCGTGGGCTGCCCCCCTGAGCGGGCCGGAATTCGGCTACCGGCGCCGGGCCCGTGTGGCCGTGCGCTGGGACGTCAAGGCGCGTCAGCTGGAGGTGGGCTTCCGCGCCGAAGCCAGCCAGGACATCATTGCCATCGACGATTGTGCAGTGCTGGTACAACCCTTGCAGTCCATTTTGCGCCACTTGCCGACCGTGCTGCGTTCGTTGAGCAAGCCGCAGGCGCTGGGCCATGTAGAGCTGTTCAGTGGCACCGCCGAGGCGGTTCTGGTGCGCCACGTCGCGCCATTGCCGGCTGAGGACCAGGCCAGGTTGCAAGCGTTCTGCGAGCAGGCCAACGCCCAGCTGTGGCTGCAAGGCGAAGGTGAGCCGGCGCCCGTGGACCCAGCGGCGCAGTTGGGCTTTGCCCTGGCACCCTGGCAGCTGGAGCTGGCCTGGCGCCCGGGCGATTTCGTGCAGGTGAATGCCCAGGTCAATACGGCGATGATCGAGCAGGCTTTGGCCTGGCTCGCTCCACAAGCCGACGAGCGTGTGCTGGACTTGTTCTGCGGTCTGGGCAACTTTGCCCTGCCGCTGGCCCGCCAGGCGCGTGAGGTGGTGGCAGTGGAAGGTGTACAGGCCATGGTCGATCGGGCCGCGGCCAATGCCCGGAACAACAATGTGCATAACGCAGGGTTTTTTCAGGCCGATTTATCGCAGCCTTTGGCAGGCACCGGATGGGCCGCCGAGGGCTTTTCTGCGGTACTCTTGGATCCACCGCGCGACGGTGCTTTCGAGGTGGTGCAAGGCATCGCCCGCCTCAAGGCCAGAAGGCTGGTCTACGTATCGTGCAACCCGGCCACGCTGGCGAGAGACGCCCAAGTGCTGGTCGGCCAGGGGTACCGGTTAAAAAGGGCCGGGATTCTCGACATGTTTCCTCAGACGGCGCATGTCGAGGCCATGGCGTTATTCGAAGCGGGCTAGCTGACTGGCCCCTTGGTGCGGTTGCCACGGAATGGCGGCCGCACGGTGATCGCCAGCACACCCGTATGGTGTGCTGCATGGAAAGGTAAAACAAAGATGGTACAGGTGAGAGTGCACCAGCCGGTCAACACCGACGGCAGTATCAATCTCGAAGCATGGTTGGACCATGTGGTAAGCGTCGATTCGGCACTGGATCGCGCAGCGCTGAAAGAAGCCTGCGAGTTTGCTCTTGAGGTAGAGAAAAAGGGCAACCCGGCCAAGCATTCCTGGGCGGATGGTACGTCCAGCTTCCAGGCAGGCCTGGAAATCGCTGAAATTCTGGCTGACCTCAAGCTCGACCAGGACTCTCTGGTGGCTGCGGTCATCTACCGCTCGGTGCGCGAGGGCAAGGTCACCCTCGCCGAGGTCAGCCAGCGGTTTGGCCCGGTGGTGTCCAAGCTGATCGACGGCGTGCTGCGCATGGCCGCCATCAGTGCCAGCCTCAGCCCACGACAGTCGCTGGTGCTGGGCTCGCAGGCGCAGGTAGAGAACCTGCGCAAGATGCTGGTGGCCATGGTCGACGACGTACGCGTGGCGCTGATCAAGCTGGCCGAACGCACGTGCGCAATCCGGGCGGTCAAGTCCGCCGATGACGAGAAACGCCTGCGTGTCGCGCGTGAAGTGTTCGACATCTACGCGCCGCTCGCGCACCGCCTGGGTATCGGTCACATCAAGTGGGAGCTGGAAGACCTGTCCTTCCGCTATCTGGAGCCCGACCAGTACAAGCAGATCGCCAAGCTGTTGCATGAGCGGCGGCTGGACCGCGAGCGCTTCATCAGCGACGTGATGAACCAGCTGCAGAACGAGTTGCTCGCCACTGGCGTGAATGCCGACATCAGCGGTCGGGCGAAACATATCTATTCGATCTGGCGCAAGATGCAGCGCAAAGGCCTGGAGTTCAGCCAGATCTATGACGTGCGTGCGGTGCGCGTGCTGGTGCCGGAAATCCGCGACTGCTACACCGCGCTGGGCATCGTGCACACCTTGTGGCGGCATATTCCCAAGGAGTTCGACGACTACATCGCCAACCCCAAGGAGAATGGCTACCGCTCGTTGCACACTGCGGTAATCGGCCCCGAGGGCAAGGTGCTGGAGGTGCAGATCCGTACCCACGGCATGCACGAAGAGGCCGAACTTGGGGTATGCGCCCACTGGCGCTACAAGGGCACCGACGTCAAGCCCAGCTCCAACCACTACGAAGAAAAGATTTCCTGGTTGCGCCAGGTGCTGGAATGGCACGAAGAGCTGGGCGACATTGGTGGCCTGGCCGAGCAGTTGCGGGTCGACATCGAGCCTGACCGGGTTTATGTGTTCACCCCCGACGGCCACGCCATCGACCTGCCCAAAGGCGCCACGCCATTGGACTTTGCCTACCGCGTGCACACCGAGATCGGCCACAACTGCCGCGGCGCGAAGATCAACGGCCGTATCGTGCCGCTGAACTACAGCCTGCAGACTGGCGAGCAGGTGGAGATCATCACCAGCAAGCACGGCAACCCTAGCCGTGACTGGTTGAACTCCAACCTGGGCTACGTCACCACCTCGCGGGCGCGGGCCAAGATCGTCCACTGGTTCAAATTGCAGGCCCGCGACCAGAACGTTGCTGCCGGCAAGACCTTGCTTGAGCGCGAGCTCAGTCGTCTGGGCCTGCCGCAGGTTGATTTCGAGCGCCTGGCCGAGAAGACCAACGTCAAGACCGCCGAGGACATGTTTGCCTCGCTCGGTGCTGGCGACCTGCGCCTGGCTCATCTGGTCAACGCTGCCCAGCAGTTGCTGGAGCCCGAGCGTATCGAGCAGATCGAACTGGTGCCGCGCAAGCCTACCGGGCCGCGTACCGGCAAGCGTGGCGACATTCAGATCCAGGGTGTCGGCAACCTGCTGACACAGATGGCCGGCTGCTGCCAGCCGCTACCGGGCGATGCCATTGTCGGTTACATCACCCAGGGCCGTGGCGTGAGCATTCACCGCCAGGACTGCGCCTCGGTATTGCAGCTGGCGGGCAAGGAGCCAGAGCGCATGATCCAGGTGAGCTGGGGGCCGATCCCGGTGCAGACCTACCCGGTCGACATCGTCATCCGCGCCTACGACCGCCCGGGCCTGCTGCGCGATGTGTCGCAGGTGCTGCTGAACGAGAAGATCAACGTGCTGGCGGTGAACACCCGTTCGAACAAGGAAGACAACACCGCGCTGATGTCGCTGACCATCGAGATTCCAGGCCTGGACGCGCTGGGGCGCCTGCTAGGGCGGATCTCGCAGTTGCCGAACATCATCGAGACGCGGCGTAATCGTACCCCTTGAGACCGGGGCGTCTGCTTCGCGGGTAAACCCGCTCCTACAGGATGGATGCAGGTTTGAAATCTGCACCGTACCTGTGGGAGCGGGCAAGCCCGCGAAGAAGCCACCACCGAAGGACCTGCCTGTATGACCTACACCCTTGACGACCTGCTGCACCTCATGGCCCGCCTGCGCGACCCGCAGTACGGCTGCCCGTGGGACCTGAAGCAGAATTACGCCAGCATCGTCCCGCACACCATCGAAGAGGCCTACGAGGTCGCTGACACCATTGAGCGCGGCGACTTCGAGCACTTGCAAGGCGAGCTGGGCGACTTGCTGTTCCAGGTGGTCTACTACAGCCAGCTGGCCCGCGAAGAAGGGCGTTTCGAGTTCGATGGCGTGGTCGACAGCATCACCCGCAAGCTCATCCGCCGCCACCCGCACGTTTTTCCGACTGGCGAGCTGTACGCGCCGGTGGACACGCCCAGCTTGAGCGAAGCCCAGGTCAAGTCGCGCTGGGAAGAAATCAAGGCCGAAGAGCGCGCGGAGAAGAGCCAGCCCGAACAGCTGTCGCTGCTTGATGACGTGCCGGCAACCTTGCCGGCGCTGTCGCGGGCAGCCAAACTGCAAAAACGTGCGGCCACGGTCGGTTTCGACTGGCCGGCGGCGTTGCCGGTGCTGGACAAGGTCCGCGAAGAGCTGGATGAAGTGCTGCAGGCCATGGCCGACGGCGACGCCGATGCGCTGGAAGATGAAGTCGGCGACTTGCTGTTTGCTGCGGTCAACCTGGCCCGCCACCTCAAGCAAGACCCAGAGCATGCGCTGCGCCGCGCCAATCGCAAGTTCGAACGACGTTTCCGTTTTATCGAACAGGCATTGCGCGACAGTGGCCGCCCCATTGAAGATTGTGACCTTGACGAGCTGGATGCCCTTTGGGGGGAAGCCAAACGTCAGGAAAAGAACCTGCCCAGCTGCGGCTGAGCTGTTGCATAAGTGAGTGAATATTCATGAGCCTTTCCCTTCGCGACCAATTGCTCAAAGCCGGTCTGGTCAACCAGAAACAGGTCTCGCAGACCAACAAAGCTGAAAAGAAACAGAAGCGCATGGAGCACAAAGGCCAGGTCGAAGTCGACGACAGCCAGCAGCGCATGGCCAAGGAAGCCATGGCTGAAAAAGCCCGGCGTGACCAGGAGCTGAACCGCCAGCAGCAGGAAAAGGCCGAGCAGAAGGCCCGTGCCGCACAGGTCAAGCAACTGATCGAGGCCACTCGCCTGCCCAAGCTGAGCACCGAGGATTACTACAACTTCGTCGACGACAAGAAGGTCAAGCGCATTGCCGTCAACGCCCTGATGCGTACCAAGCTGAGCAACGGCGCGCTGGCCGTGGTAGCCCATGCCGGTGGTTACGAGGTTATCCCCCGTGAGGCCGCATTGAAGATCCAGGAGCGCGACCCTGGCCGTATTCTGCTGCTCAACAGCCATGTCGAGGAAGCGGACGAAGACGACCCGTACGCGGCTTACAAGATTCCTGATGATCTTATGTGGTAAGCACGAAAATCCCGCCTTGGCGTTAATGCGGTTATTCAAGATCGCAGGGCCGCTCTGCGGCCCTTTCGTGACACGCGCGTTCTCAAGAGGACGCTGGCCTTGTGTCGCGAAAGGGGGCGTCGCTCGCCGAACCGGCGCAGTTAGTCAGTTGCACTATCGTCTTGGTTCCCTCCGTTCGTCGGACATTTCCTAGGGTTCCGGCACAACGGCTAGCCTCCAGCTTAGCGTCAGGGATAGCGCTGAACATTCGGTCCAGGAAGGGCCACTACGCCTCGTCGTCCCGACGCTTTATCTGCTGAGGAGACGACAATGAAAATAACCCTGAAACGGCTGGCGTGCCTGGGTGCAAGTTTCACCAGTGCGTTCGCCATGGCCGATGCGGCCAGCCCGCCGGTGCTGTCACCTGCGATTCCCTTCGATGTCACCGCCAATCCCCCCTTCACCCTGGACAACCTGCAACACGATTTCGACGTGCTGTCGTGGCAAACCTTCGTCGCCCTGAACTGGCCCGCCAATGCCGACGGCAGTGCCAACACCTCGGCGAAGATCGGCGCGCCCGGCAAGACGGTGTGGGAGTCGTGGAAAGAAAGCTACGAGATTTTCCTGCCCAAGGGTCAGAAACCCGTCGCCTGGGACCAGCAGGCGCCCGTGCCCGCGGCCTGCCAAGGCAAGGGTGACTTGCCGGTGCTGCAACAGATGGGCAAGGTCGCCGGTGTGCTCGATGAGTTCATCCAGCCGTTCAAGACCGGCCCGCTGGTTGACCAAAGCGGCACCTACACACGCAACGCGATCATGGTCAACCAGCCGATGTTCGATGACATCGTCAACAATGGCCTGTACAGCAAGGAAGGCCAGCAAGCGTTCCTGAGCAAGGCCGACAACCGCATCGCTTTCGCCTGCGGTTCGCAGAAGGCCCAGCAGGTTGGCGCGATCATGGTCAAGTCGGCCTGGAAAGTGCTCGATGGAAGCGACAACCCGCAGGAGTTCCACGCCGTCGACGCGCTGGTCTACACCCCCGGCAACGCCGACCCGAACAAGGGGGCGGTGATCCCCGAGTCGTGCAATGCGCAGAAGGTCGGGCTGGTAGGCCTGCACATCGTGCACAAGACCGAAGGCGCACCTCAGTGGGTATGGTCGACGTTCGAGCACGTGCGCAACGTGCCGGAAAAGACCACGCCAATGAACGAGCGCAAGGGGCCTTATCTGTTCTACGACGCCCAGGCCAGCGACCGCCCGGTGAACGAGCCGCCCGCGCCACCGTGGGACCCGTCGAAGAAGGCCATCCCCTCGCAGATCGTGCGTGAAATTCCCATCACCGCCGCCACCCAACAGCTCAACACGCAGTGGCAAGGCGCGCTCAAGGGCACGGTGTGGGCCAACTACCACCTGATCAGCACCCAGTGGCCCACCGCCCCTGCCGATGACTGCCAGGTGCCGTCGCCAACCAACCCGCTAGGTACGCCTGCGCCGAACTTCCTGGCCAACGCCACCCTGGAGACCTACAACCAGGGCACCACCCCGCAGGCCTCGTCCAGTTGCATGGAGTGCCACAACAACGCGACCACCCGCGTGACCCAGTCACCGCGCACCAGCTTCGCCGATTTCACTTTCCTGCTTGAACGTGCCCAATCCACCGGCGCCAAGGAGTGATGCCATGAGCGACCAGAACCTGCAAAACTTCATCGGCTTGTCCGCCGTGCTCACTGGCCTGTCGGCCAAGCTGCTGGCGCCTTCCGTCGACCCGATCAACCTGCCGCCGGTGTTCTTCGCCACCGCCCAGCAAGGCATGGGCCTCGAGGCGTTCAGCAGCCTGCTGGAGCTGTACGCCAGCATCCAGAGCCAGCCGCCCGCGCAAATCGCCAGCGCCGTGCTCGATAACGCGAACCCGCAAATCGCCCAGGGCGCCCGCTCGATCATGAAGCTGTGGCTGCTCGGCAGTTGGTACCAACCCTACGACCTGGGCAGCGCCCGCAAGGGTGACACGCGTGTGGTCTCCGACCAGGCCTACAAGGAAAGCTGGGCGTGGAAGATCGCCCAATCCCACCCCATGGGCTACAGCCAGTTCCACTTCGGATACTGGGGTGAGCAGCCACCGACCCTCAAGCAATTCACCGGTGTCGACGCCAAGGAAGGGCAGCAGCCATGAGCAATGTACAAACCCAGAACATCGAAACTGCCGATGTGATCGTGGTGGGCGCCGGCATGGCCGGCAGTGTCATGGCCTACCAGTTGGGCCTGGCCGGGTTGAAAGTGCTGGTGCTCGAATCGGGCCCGGCCATTCCGCCGAATCGCAGCGAGTACCTGGAGCGCTTCTACACCGCGGTGCTCAAAGCGCCCGAGTCGCCGTACCCACCTGAGCAGAGCGAGCAGACCCCGGCCACGCAGTTCGCGCCACGGGCGACCATCCAGGACCTGATCACCGCGGGTAGCCAAGACCCGAACAAGGCGCAGAAGAGCTACCTGGTGCAGAAGGGGCCGCACCTGTTCGCCAGCACCTACGAGCGTGTAGGCGGCGGCACCATGTGGCACTGGATGGGCACGGCCCTGCGCCTGTTGCCCAACGACTTTCGCATGCGCACTGCGTACAACGTCGGGGTCGACTGGCCGATCAGTTACGACGACCTGCAGACCGCCTACTGCCGCGCCGAGGAGGAGATGGGCGTGTCCGCCGATGTCGCCTCGCAGACCTACCTGGGCGTGACCTTCCCGCAGGGCTACAAATACAGCATGCATGGCATCCCGCCGTCGCTGGTCGACCAGGGCCTGGGCAAGCACGTCACGGGCACCGTGTACCAGAGCCCGGAGAAGGGGCCCGACGGCAAGCCGTACCCAGGTGTCACCCTCAACGTCCGGCAGACCCCGGCCGGGCGCAACTCGCAGAATGATAACGGCCGCCGGGTGTGCGCAGGCAACACCAGCTGCACGCCGATCTGCCCGATCCAGGCCAAGTACGACGCCACCGTGACCATGGCCAAGGCACTGGATACCGGCAACGTGCGCATCCTTTACCAGACCGTGGCGAGCCAGGTACAGGTCGATGCCAATGGGGTCACGGGCATCGATTTCATCCAGTACCAGAACAACGGTACGCGCCAGAACGGCACGGCCCAGGGCAAACGCTACGTGATCGCCGCCCACGCGATCGAAACGCCGAAGCTGCTGCTCAACTCTATCGGCCCGAACAGCCCTAAAGGGGTTGCCAACAGCAGCGGCCAGGTCGGCCAGGCATTGGCTGACCACCCGGTGTACCTGGCCTGGGGCCTGATGCCCGAAGGCAAGCCGCTGTTCCCGTTCCGGGGGCCGTTGTCCACCTCGGGGATCGAGGACATGCGCGATGGCCCGTTCCGCAGCCAGCGTGCCGCCTGGCGTATCGAAATCGGCAACGAGGGCTGGAACTGGTCGGTGAACGACCCCTACACCTCGGTCTGCGATTTCATCGACGGCACCAACCACGGCGGCGCTAACCCCAGCAATCTGGCGTTGTCCGGCCAGGCGCTGGTGCAGCAGCTCAACAGCGTGCTGACCCGCCAGTTCCGTCTGGGCTTCTTGGTCGAGCAGGTGGAGAAAGACCCCGATAATGCGCTGTGCCGGGTGGAGAGGAGTACGGAGTTCTCCGACGGATTGGGCCTGCCTCGGCCGCAGATCACCTACGAACTGTCCGACTACACCAAGGAGGGTTTCAAGCAGGCGCGCCTGGCCGCTACGTACATCATCACCGAGCTGATGGGCGCTACCGAGCTGACCGACCTGAACCCTAAGCTCGAGCCCGGCTCGCAAACGGTGTTCGAGTACGACGGCCAGAACTACGCGTTCTACGGCGCTGGCCACCTGATGGGCACCTACCGCATGGGCTCGGACCGCACCAAGTCGGTGGTGGACAAGGACCAGCGCAGCTGGGACCACCCCAACCTGTTCCTGGTCGGCGACGGCGTGTTTCCCACTACCGGCACCGCCAACCCGACCTTGACCATCACCGCGTTGACGTTCCAGGCCGCCGACGTGGTGGCCAGCGACCTGCTCAAGCGCACCGTGCAGGTGCAGGCCAACCAGGCATGGCAGGGCACGGGCATGCAGGTCAATGGGCAGAGCTGGCAGTTGGCGGTATGCACGGGCGGGCAGTGGACGGCGAACCCGGCCACCGGCATGGTTGGCGCGGCGGGCAACCCAAGGTTGATCGCCAAGCCCGGCTATGCCTTGCCTGGTCAACCAGAAGGGGCGTTGATCGGGCGTATCGGCAACAGCGGCGTGCCGTTCCTGGTCGGCAACCAGGTGCAATTGCCGCGTGGCCAGCAAGGTGAGTTGCAGCTGTGCATCAATGACGACCTGGGCGGGCGTTACGGGGCTGGCCTGAGCGATAACCTGGGCAGCCTGTCGGTAGAGGTGCGTTTCGGGGCGGTGTAGGCCCTGTCATGGCAACCCCACGATGCTCCGGCAATGCCGCAGTATTGTGGGGTTGCTCACTCAGCCCAGGCGAGTCAGGGGGGCGCCGCAATGGGCAGGGTCATTGTGTGGCGCGCTGGTTTTCCAGGTCTTCAAGCTCAACGCGGTATTGGTGTGCTTCGTGTTCGTTATGGAACATGCCCACCAGTTGACCTTGTTGGTACACATCCCAGATCCGCACGCCAGCGGCCAGGCCTTCGTGGGACATTCTCGATTCGTCGCGTTCGGTTACTTGGACAGTCATCGGTAAACTCCACTTCTTCAAGATGGCTGCGACAGTGTGTCGCACGTCTTCTTTATAGAGTTTGTTAGCAGACTAAGTAAGTAAAACAGGCATGAAACAAGTTTCATGAAGCTCGAAGGGATGCTGCCTGGGTGGGCTTTTTCGCAGCAAAGAAAAGCCCCGCACTGGGCGGGGCTTCAGGTATTGCAGGCAGTGCGCGATCAGTTGCCCTTCACCGGCTTGCCATCAACCGTGCCATCCTGCAGCACGATCACGTACTCCTTGCCATCGGTCTCTACCTGGCGCAGTTGCACCAGCAGGTAGTCCCAGTTCTTGGCAAACCACAGCTCGGTGATGCGCTTGCTCTGGCTGGGATCGCGCACGCGCTCGACCTTCACGGCATCGACCTGGCCGGTCTTGGTGGTGACCTTTTCGGTGCCCAGCACGCGGAAGTCGTAGGTGTCGATCTCGTCGCCGTCGACCACCTGGTAGGTCATGCTCTTCTTGCCTGCGGCCACGTCGTGCTGCAGGGCCAACTGGTAGGAGGATTTGTCCAGTACGCCGCGGTTCAGTGGCAGGCTGACAGCATCGCCACGGTCGCTGCCGGTGATCTTCTTGGTGCTCCAGTCGAAGTCAAGGTCGACCTTCTTGGCCTTGCCCAGGCCGCCGCGCTCGAAGTGATACTTCTGCGGCAGCAGGGTGTCGTTTTCCAGGCGCAGGGTGCTTTGCTCGGTCAGGCTGGCGATCATCATGGAAGCCTTGAAGTTAAGGTCCCAGGTACCGTTGGCATTTTTGACCAGGCTGCGCTCGGCGGTGCCGCTCATGGGCAGCTGCTTCCAGTCGGCGGTGTAGCTGGCCGAGAACGGCTTCAGATCAGCTGCCTGGAGGGGCAGGGCGAGCACGGCGAGAGCCAAGAGCAGGGCGCGACGCATAAATTCTCCTAGGATCGAATCAAGTGACCGCTGGCCGCCAGTGGCTGGCCGTCCAGTAATGCACCCTGTTCGCCAAGACGCAAGCGCCCTTCAGCGAACCAGCGCACCGCCAGTGGGTAGATCAGGTGTTCCTGATGGTGTACCCGCTGTGCCAGGCTTTCGACGGTGTCATCAGACGCCACCGGTACCACAGCCTGTACGACCAGTGGGCCGCCATCGAGTTCCTCAGTCACGAAGTGTACGCTGCAGCCATGCTCGGCGTCGCCAGCTTCCAATGCCCGGCGATGCGTATGCAGGCCCTTGTACTTGGGCAGCAGCGACGGGTGGATGTTGAGCAGGCGGCCCTGATAGTGGCGCACGAAGCCGCCACTGAGGATGCGCATGAAACCGGCCAGCACGACCAGGTCCGGGGCAAAGCCGTCGATGCGCGCCATCAGCGCGGCATCGAAGGCTTCACGGCCGTCGAACTGGGTGTGGTCGAGCACGACGCTGTCGATGCCGGCCGCTGCGGCGCGTTGCAGGCCGTAGGCATCGGCGCGGTTGGAAACCACCGCGCGGATACGCACCGGGCTGTCCTGCCCTTGGCAGCTGTCGATCAGGGCTTGCAGGTTGCTGCCGGAGCCCGACAGCAGTACCACTAAATTGCAGGTCTTGCTCGGCATCAGTGTGCCTTGAGGTTCTGCAGCTCGACCTGGGCAGCGCCTTCGGCGGCTTCGGCGATGTGGCCGATTACCCACGGTTGCTCACCGGCGGCGCGCAGTTCGTTCAGGGCGGCTTCGACCTGGTCCTGGGCCACGCAGATGACCATGCCCACGCCGCAGTTCAGTACGCGGTGCATTTCGTGCTCGTCGACGTTGCCTTTTTCCTGCAGGAAGTCGAACACCGCCGGGCGCTGCCAGCTGGCTACGTCAACCACGGCCTGGGCGTTTTTCGGCAGTACGCGCGGGATGTTGTCCAGTAGGCCGCCGCCGGTGATGTGGGCCATGGCCTTGACTGCGCCGGTGTTCTTGATCAGCTGCAGCAGCGGTTTGACGTAGATGCGGGTCGGCGCCATCAGCAGGTCGGTCAGCGGCTTGCCGTCCAGCTGGGTGTTCTCGATGTCGGTAGCCGACACTTCGAGGATCTTGCGGATCAGCGAGTAGCCGTTGGAGTGCGGGCCCGAGGACGGCAGGGCGATCAGCGCGTCACCGGTGGCAACCTTGGAGCCGTCGATGATTTCGGCCTTTTCCACCACGCCTACGCAGAAACCGGCCAGGTCGTAGTCTTCGCCTTCGTACATGCCAGGCATTTCGGCGGTTTCACCACCGACCAGCGAGCAGCCGGCCAGTTCGCAACCGGCGCCGATGCCGGTGACCACGGTGGCGGCCACGTCAACGTTCAGCTTGCCAGTGGCGTAGTAGTCGAGGAAGAACAGCGGCTCGGCGCCGCACACGACCAGGTCGTTGACGCACATGGCGACCAGGTCCTGGCCGATGCTGTCGTGCTTGTTCAGGTTCAGCGCCAGGCGCAGCTTGGTGCCGACGCCGTCGGTGCCGGAGACCAGCACCGGCTGCTTGTAGCCGGCCGGGATCTCGCAGAGGGCGCCGAAGCCGCCCAGGCCACCCATGACTTCAGGGCGTGCGGTGCGTTTTGCCACGCCCTTGATGCGTTCGACCAGTGCTTCGCCGGCGTCGATGTCTACACCGGCGTCCTTGTAGCTCAGGGAGGGTTGCTTGCTCATTGATCCAGGCCTTTAGGAGGGAGGGATTCTTAAAAACGACCATGACGGCCAAGGCCGGCTGATAAGCGGCGGCGGTCTGAAACGTCAGTGGTCTGTGAAGGCGCGCGATTTTATCAGGGTTGCCGGGCAGCGGCCATCCTCAGGCCGACGGGCAGGGCGGTAATTGTTGAAAAAAGCTGGAGGGTGGTTGATGCGGTTGCATGTGTATAAGCTGCAAGCAACGAGCTTTACGCTGCACGACAATGCAGCCCGGCGCTCGGCCTGCTTTTTCTTGCAGCTTGAAGCTTACGGCTTGAAGCTCGACTGGACAGGAATCCTCCATGCGTTTGTTCAATATTCTGGCAGCCGGTTGCCTGGCCCTGATCTCGGCCACTGCCCTGGCTGAAAATGTCTCCGGCCTTTATCAGGTGCGCGAGCCGGTCACCGGGCCGGGCGCCGAAGCCCGTACCGCGGCCACAGTCAAAGCCCTGGACACGTTGGTGCAGCGTCTGACCGGTGACCCAAAGGCCGTGCAGAGCCCTGCATTGGCCGAGCTGCGCAAGGACCCACAGCAAATCATCAACCAGGTGGGCAGCGAAGCCGGCCCGCCCGAGTCGGTAGTGGTCGAGTTCGACCCAGGTAGCACCGAGCGGGCCTTGCGCAAGGCTGGCCTGGCGCTGTGGGGCAGTAACCGGCCCTCGATACTGGGGTGGTGGTTGAACGACACGGTCGAGGGCAGCAACCTGGTCGGTGATGGCCAGGCCAGTGCCCAACCCCTGCGCCGCGCCGCCCAGCACCGTGGTCTGCCGTTGCGCTTGCCGCTGGCCGACTTGCAGGAGCAGCTGGTCGCCAATGCCAAGCAGATCGAAGGCAACGATCCAGCGCCACTGCGCGAAGCTTCCGAGCGCTACGGCGCCGATGCCTTGCTGGCGGTACATGCCCAGGAAGCCGACGGCAAGTGGCAGGGCAAGTGGCAGCTGTGGCTGGGCGACCAGCGTGAGCAGGGCACTGCCGAGGGCGCCGACCAGGCCGCCTTGGCTGACGCGGTGATGATGGCGGTAAGCAGCCGCCTGGCGCCGCGCTACGTTACCCGGCCGGGTGCCAGCAGCCAGTTGCAGGTGCAAGTGCAGGGCATGAACCTGCAGCGCTATGCCGAGCTGGCCCGCGTGCTGGAGCCCTATGGCCCACGCTTGCAGGCGGCTGAAGGCACTACCCTGACCTACGGGGTTACGGGCAATCGTGAACAGCTACGTGCCCAGCTTGGCCTGGCCAAACTGCAGGAAGTGCCGGTCGAGCAGGCACCGGCGGTGCCGGCCATGCCAGCACCGGCAGTGGATGCCGCAGCCGCGCAGCCCGCGCCTGCGCAGCCAGCACCCAAGCCGTTCGACGGCTTGCGTTTTCGCTGGTAAGGGGCGCTTGCCGTGACTGACATGCGTCGCTGGATCTGGCTGGGCGCAGCACTGCTGATCGCTGTGCTGCTTTATAGCCTGCACAATATTCTTACGCCGTTCCTGGTCGGCATCATGCTGGCCTACCTGGCCGACCCGCTGGTCGATCGTCTCGAGCGCCTGGGGCTTTCGCGTACCTGGGGTGTGGTGGTGGTGTTCGGCCTGTTCACCCTGTTGCTGTTGGCGTTGTTGCTGGTGCTTGTGCCGATGCTGGCCAAGCAGTTGGTGCGCCTGTACGAGTTGGCGCCGCAAATGCTCGACTGGCTGGAGCATGTTGCGCTGCCGTGGGTACAGGGCCGCCTTGGCCTGGCCGATGGTTTCTGGAAATTCGACAAGATCAAGGCCGCCATCGGCGCGCACATGGGGCAGACCACCGATATCGTCGGCATGCTGCTGTCCCAGGCCACTGCCTCAAGCCTGGCGTTGGTGGCCTGGTTGGCCAACATGGTGCTGATCCCGGTAGTGGGCTTTTATCTGCTGCGCGATTGGGACTTGATGATGGGCAAGCTGCGCGGCCTGCTGCCGCGCCAGCGCGAGCCGCAAGTGATGGGCCTGGCAGGTGAATGCCATGAAGTGCTGGGGGCATTCGTGCGCGGGCAACTGATGGTGATGCTGGCCCTGGGCGTCATCTATTCAGCCGGCCTGATGCTGGTGGGGCTCGAACTCGGTCTGCTGATCGGCATGCTTGCAGGCCTTGCGGCCATCGTGCCGTACATGGGCTTCATCATTGGCATTGGTGCCGCGCTGGTGGCCGGCCTGTTCCAGTTCGGTGGCGACCTGTACCCGATGCTGGGCATCGTTGCGGTGTTCATGGTCGGGCAGGCGCTGGAGGGTATGGTGCTGACCCCTCTGCTGGTGGGCGATCGCATCGGCCTGCATCCGGTTGCGGTGATCTTTGCCATCCTCGCCGGTGGTGAACTGTTCGGCTTCACCGGTGTGCTGCTGGCGCTGCCGGTGGCGGCGGTGATCATGGTGCTGCTGCGGCATGTGCATGACCTGTACAAGGAATCGGATATGTACGCCGGGAATATTGACCCGGAGCTTTGAACGCCCCGTGTTTCGTCTTGAGCTGTTTCGCGCCGGCGAAATCGAGCGCCGCCTCGCGGCGCCCGATCTCGCGGGCGCTGAGTATGGTTCGTCCTGCATCCGGCGCTCGCTTGTGCAGCGCAACTTGTTGATTTTGCTTGCCCTATCTGCAGTCGAGATTGTGCGCCCCGCGTTGCGGGTATAGACTTTGCAGATTGTTCACCAAAGGCCCCCAGCGGTCCCGTCGACCGCCCGCGAGCATGAAACCACCGATCCAGTTGCCCCTGGGTGTGCGCCTGCGCGATGACGCCACCTTCATCAACTACTATCCGGGCGCCAATGCTGCGGCATTGGGTTACGTCGAGCGGCTATGCGAAGCCGACGCCGGCTGGACCGAGAGCCTTATCTACCTGTGGGGCAAGCAGGGTGTTGGCCGTTCCCACCTGCTGCAGGCCGCCACCCATCGCTTCCAGCAACGTGGCGAGCCCGCTGTCTACCTGCCGCTGGCGCAATTGCTCGACCGTGGCGTGGAACTGCTCGACTACCTGGCCCAGTACGAACTGGTGTGCATCGACGATCTGCATGTGATCGCCGGCAAGGCGGATTGGGAAGAGGCCATGTTCCACCTGTTCAACCGCCTGCGCGACAGCGGCCGACGCTTGCTGCTGGCTGCCTCGGCATCACCGCGTGAGCTGCCGATCAAGCTGCCGGACCTGAAGTCGCGGTTGACCCTGGCGCTGGTGTTCCAGATGCGTGGCCTGTCCGACGAAGACAAGCTGCGCGCCTTGCAGCTGCGAGCTTCGCGCCGTGGCCTGCACCTGACCGACGAAGTCGGCCATTTCATCCTCACCCGCGGCGCGCGGAGCATGAGCGCGTTGTTCGACTTGCTAGAGCGCCTCGATCAGGCGTCGCTGCAGGCACAACGCAAGCTCACCATCCCTTTTCTCAAGGAAACCCTCGGCTGGTAACCCCCTGAAAACCCTGGGCCAGAGCGGTAAAACAAAAAAGTCACATCTTTTTCGATAAAATTTGCAAATGGCCATGATAGAGGGCATAGTTTCACCCTTCTAAAGGATTACAGACACGGTCGTGCCCATGCTGAAGCGCTTCGCACCCCTCGTGCCACTCGCACTCGTGACCCTGCTTTTTGGCTGCGCGGCCCAAGGCCCGGTATCTCAGCCCCAGGATCACACCCCGATCACTGCACAATCGGCTGTCAAGGCCAAGGCCTCTTCCTCGTCGGTATTCGGCGAGCCGGAAGAGCTGGCCACCGAAGATGACCTGGCGTCTTTCTCCGGCGGCAAGCCTTACCAATTGCCGGTTCTGGCTGACAGCATTCTCGAGCGCGGCATGTCGTTGATCGGCACCCGCTACCGCTTTGGTGGTACCTCGGAAAAGTCCGGCTTCGACTGCAGTGGCTTCATCGGTTACCTGTTCCGCGAAGAGGCGGGCATGACGCTGCCGCGCTCCACGCGTGAAATGATCAACGTCGATGCGCCGAAAGTGGCCCGCAACAAACTCAAGCCAGGTGACTTGCTGTTCTTCAGCACCAATGGCCGCGGCCGGGTAAGCCATGCCGGCATCTACCTGGGTGACAACCAGTTCATCCACTCCAGCAGCCGCCGCAGTGGTGGTGTGCGCATCGACAGCCTCGGTGATCGTTACTGGAGCAAGACCTTCATTGAAGCCAAGCGCGCCTTGGCCATGGCGCCGACCAGCATCGCGCGCAACTGATATCAAAATGATGTACCCTGCCGCGGCGGTGATGCTTTGAAAAAAAAGCTCACCGCCGTGCGCATTTACAGAAAGCGTCTAATCTAAATTCTCAACTCTTTTCGGCTGCAGCGCAGCGGTCTCAGACAGGATGTTCTGGCCATGGTAAAGATGGCGCGCTTCGCATTTCTCTCCTTGGCAGCCTTGCTGGCTGCATGCTCCAGCCGTGCGCCTGCGCCGGCCCCTGTGGTACAGCCGCAGGTTACCTATAGCCAGCCCAATCCTTCACCGATTGCCGATGACGTGCTGATTCGCGCCATTGGTCTGGTTGGCACGCCCTATCGTTGGGGGGGCAATACGCCGGACTCCGGCTTCGACTGCAGCGGCCTGATCAAGTATGTGTATCGTGATGCTGCTGGCATCAGCCTGCCGCGCTCGACGCGAGAGATGATCGTCATGCGCGCACCCACGGTGGATGCCAGTTCGCTGCAGTCCGGTGACCTGGTGTTCTTCGCCACCAGTGGCGGCTCGCAGGTCAGCCATGCCGGCATCTATGTCGGGGACGGGCGCTTCGTGCATGCACCTTCCACCGGTGGCACCGTGCGCCTGGACTACCTGTCGAACAGCTACTGGGCCAAGGCCTACCTGCAGGCCAAGCGGGTGATTCCGCAAGGGCATCTGGCACAGAACCCTTGATATCCATGCCTGTTTAGCGGCCCCTCGAGCTCGGGGCCGATACCGGCTGCCTGGATTCAAGGTGTTTTGCTCACCCGCCAGACCACCCGCTTCGATTGACGCTCCCGGTGCAACCCTCTAACCTTCGCGGCGTGTTTCAGGTGCCCTGCCAGCCCCGACTGGGCAGGGTGAAACTGGGAAGCCGGTGGGCGCCAGCATGGCGCGATTCCGGCGCTGCCCCCGCAACGGTGGATGAGTAAAAGGCCGCGCAGGGCCACTGGATGCCAGCATCCGGGAAGGCGCGCAGGCCAGGGCCAAGGCCCACTCACAAGCCCGGAGACCGGCCTGATACTGCCAACGGCATCACGGAGGGTGATGCGCGGTGCACCGTGGCGCCCAGCCATGGCCTCTGCGCGTTCTCCGTTTGCCTGCCTATTACCTGTCGCCGCGCATTGCCGTGGTGCCAGCCAGCGGAGAACCCTGATGAGCGATTCCACCGAACGCGACGAACGCCACCTGGCGCGCATGCAGCGCAAGAAGGCGGTCATCGACGAACGCATCGCCAATTCCCCTAACGAATGTGGCCTGCTGCTGGTGCTGACCGGCAATGGCAAGGGCAAGAGCAGTTCGGCCTTCGGCATGCTCGCGCGCGCCTTGGGCCACGGCATGCAATGCGGAGTGGTGCAGTTCATCAAGGGCCGCAACAGCACCGGCGAGGAGCTGTTCTTCCGTCGCTTCCCCGAACAGGTGCGCTACCACGTGATGGGCGAGGGCTTTACCTGGGAAACCCAGGACCGCCAGCGTGATATCGCTGCTGCGCAAGCCGCCTGGGCGGTGTCGCGCCAGTTGCTGCAGGACCCGGGTGTACAGTTCGTGGTGCTGGACGAGCTCAACATCGCCCTCAAACATGGTTACCTCGATCTGGACCAGGTACTGTCCGACATTCAGGCCCGCCCGCCCATGCAGCATGTGATTGTCACTGGCCGCGCTGCGAAGCCCGAGATGATCGAACTGGCCGACACCGTGACCGAAATGGGCATGCTCAAGCACGCCTTCCAGGCCGGTATCCGCGCACAGAAAGGCGTCGAACTGTGAGTCGATCGCGGCACTGCCCCGCCGTGTTGATCGCGGCGCCGGCCTCTGGCCAGGGCAAGACTACCGTCACTGCTGCGCTGGCCCGCCTGCACCGCAACCTCGGGCGCAAGGTGCGGGTGTTCAAATGCGGGCCCGACTTTCTTGACCCGATGATTCTCGAACGGGCCAGTGGCGCGCCGGTGTATCAGCTGGACCTGTGGATGATCGGTGCCGAGGAAAGCCGTCGTCTGCTGTGGGAAGCTGCTGGCGAGGCTGACCTGATCCTCATCGAAGGGGTGATGGGGCTGTTCGACGGTACCCCGTCAAGCGCCGACCTGGCGCGCCACTTTGGCGTGCCGGTGCTGGCGGTGATCGACGGCACAGCTATGGCCCAGACCTTCGGCGCCCTGGCCCTGGGCCTGGCGCGGTACCAGGCCGATCTGCCGTTCGCCGGCGTGCTGGCCAATCGGGTAGGCAGCCTGCGTCATGCGCAACTGCTCGAAGGCAGCCTGACCGAGGGCTTGCGCTGGTATGGCGGCTTGTCCCGCGAGCGCGGCATCGAGCTGCCCAGCCGCCACCTGGGCCTGGTGCAGGCCAGCGAGCTGAATGACCTGGACACCCGCCTGGACGCTGCCGCCGAAGCGCTGGGCGCCAGTTGCGATGCGGCGTTGCCGCCGCCAGTCAGCTTTGCCGAGCCGGAACCGCAAGCCTGCGTTGCCTCGCTGGCCGGTGTGCGCATTGGCGTGGCGCGGGACGAGGCGTTCGCCTTCATCTATGGCGCTAACCTCGACCTGTTGCGCAACCTGGGTGCCCAGCTGGTGTTCTTCTCGCCGCTGCACGACCACGAACTGCCGGCGGTAGACAGCCTGTATCTGCCGGGAGGTTATCCTGAGCTGCATCACCATGCGCTGGCCGCCAACGCACCGATGTGCGAGGCGATCCGCGCCCACCACGCGCAGGGCAAGCCATTGCTGGCCGAGTGCGGCGGCATGCTGTACCTGCTTGATGCCCTGACTGACGTGACCGGTGAACGTGCCGAACTGCTCGGCCTGCTGCCGGGTGAGGCGACCATGCAGAAGCGCCTGGCTGCCCTGGCGCTGCAGGCGGTGGAACTGCCGGAGGGGACCTTGCGCGGTCACACCTATCACCATTCGCTGACCAGCACTGCGCTGGAACCGATCGCCCGGGGTCTGAGCCCCAACGGCGGGCGTGGCAACGAGGCGGTTTATCGTCTGGGCCGGCTGACGGCCTCTTACGTGCACTTCTATTTCCCTTCCTGCCCGGATGCGGCGGCGGCGCTGTTGCGACCATGAATGATCACGCCTACAGCGACGCCGAGCGCGCCGCCATTTACCGGGTCATCGGCGAGCGCCGCGACATGCGCCATTTTGCGGGTGGCCAGGTGGCGCCCGAACTGCTTGGCCGCTTGTTGGCCGCCGCGCATCAGGCGCCCAGTGTCGGGCTTATGCAGCCGTGGCGCTTTATCCGCATCACCCAGCGTGAGCTGCGCGGGCGCATCCAGGCCTTGGTGGAGGCGGAGCGGGTACGCACGGCCGAGGCGTTGGGCGAGCGGTCCGATGCCTTCATGAAGTTGAAGGTGGAGGGCATAAACGATTGTGCCGAGCTGCTGGTGGCGGCCTTGATGGACAACCGCGAGCCACACATCTTCGGCCGCCGCACCCTGCCGGAGATGGACCTGGCCTCGCTGGCCTGTGCCATCCAGAACCTGTGGCTGGCCGCGCGTGGCGAAGGGCTGGGCATGGGCTGGGTGTCGCTGTTCGACCCGCTGGCGCTGGCCGCGCTGCTGGGCATGCCCGCCGGGGCCAAGCCGGTGGCGGTACTGTGCCTTGGGCCGGTCGCCGAGTTCTATCCGGTGCCGATGTTGGTGCAGGAAAGCTGGGCCGAAGAGCGGCCTCTGAGTGAAATGCTTTACGAAAACCAATGGGGAGAGCGTCAATGAGCGTGGCCTTGCTGACCGTGGCCGGGGTGGCCCTGGACGCTTTGCTGGGCGAACCACAGCGCCGTCACCCTTTGGTGGCGTTCGGCAATATGGCCGGCAACCTGGAGCGCCGCCTGAATGCGGGCGGGCGCGGCTGGCGCAGCCACGGCGTGAGCGCGTGGTTTCTGGCGGTGGTGCCGCTGACCTTGGTGGCGCTGGTCCTTTCGTGGCTGCCGTATATCGGCTGGCTGGTTGATGTGCTGGCGCTTTACTGCGCCGTGGGGCTGCGCAGCCTGGGCGAGCATGTGCTGCCGGTGGCTAACGCCTTGCGCCAGGGCGACCTGGCGGAGGCGCGGCGACGGGTTGGCTACCTGGTCAGCCGCGAAACGCGCGAACTGGACGAGCCCGCGGTGGCCCGAGCGGCGACCGAGTCGGTGCTGGAGAACGGCAGCGACGCAGTGTTCGCCGCGTTGTTCTGGTTTGTGGTGGCCGGTGCGCCAGGCGTGGTGCTGTACCGCCTGAGCAACACGCTGGATGCCATGTGGGGCTACCGTAACGAACGTTTCGAGCGCTTTGGCTGGTGCGCGGCGCGCATCGACGATGTGCTCAACTACATACCTGCAAGGCTGGTGGCCCTGACTTATGCCCTGTTGGGCAAGACCCGTCTGGCCCTGGCCTGCTGGCGCAAGCAGGGTCCGCTGTGGGACAGCCCCAACGCCGGGCCGGTGATGGCTGCCGGCGCCGGCGCGCTGGGCGTCGAGCTTGGTGGCCCGGCGGTGTACCACGGCGAACTGCATGAGCGGCCGCGTCTGGGCGAGGGGCCAGTGGCCGATGCCGATGCCATCGAGCGCGGCTGGCAGCTGGTGCAGCGCGGCGTGTGGCTGTGGCTGCTGGTGATCTGCCTGGGGGCCTATATCAATGCTTGAACATGGTGGCCGCCTGTTACGCGCGGTGCAGCAATACGGTATCCCCCGTGAGCAGTGGCTCGACCTGTCCAGCGGCATTGCGCCCTGGCCATTTCCTGTCCCGCCGATTCCCGTCGACGCCTGGGCCCGCCTGCCGGAAACCGAGGACGGCCTGGAGGACGCCGCGCGCTTGTATTACGGTGCCCGCCAGTTGCTGCCGGTAGCCGGCTCCCAGGCCGCGATCCAGGCCTTGCCACTGCTACGTCCAGCCGCTCGAGTAGGCGTGCTGACGCCGTGCTATGCCGAACACCCCTATGCCTGGCAACGGGCGGGGCATCAACTGCTGGCGCTGGATGAAGCGCAAGTCGAGGCTGCGCTCGACGGCCTCGATGTGCTGGTGCTGGTGAACCCCAACAACCCGACCGGCCAGCGGGTGTCGCGCGAACGCCTGCTGGCTTGGCATGCTCGCCTGGCTGCCCGCGGTGGCTGGCTGCTGGTCGACGAAGCATTCATGGACAACACCCCGGCGGACAGCGTGGTGGACTGCGCCGAACGCCCGGGACTGATTGTGCTGCGCTCGTTTGGCAAGTTCTTCGGCTTGGCCGGCGTGCGCCTGGGCTTCGTTGCCGCCGAACACAGCTTGCTGCTGCGCCTGGCCGAGCTGCTCGGACCCTGGACCGTCAACGGCCCGACCCGGGTGCTGGCCCAGGCCAGCCTGTCTGATGAGACTGCCCAGCGCGCGCAGGCCCAACGCTGTGCTGCTGCCAGCGAGCGGCTTGCGCACGTGTTGCGCAGTGCCGGCCTGGCGCCTAGTGGTGGCTGCGACCTGTTCCAGTACGTGCGTAGCGAGCATGCTGCGCGGCTGCATGAATTTCTCGCCCGGCGCGGCATCCTGGTACGGCTGTTCGAACAGCCAGCTGCCGTGCGCCTTGGGTTGCCTGCCTGCGCGGCGGACGAACAGCGCCTGGCCCAGGCCCTGGCGGCTTATCAGAAGGAAACGGCATGACGACCCTCATGGTGCAAGGCACCACCTCCGACGCAGGCAAGAGCACACTGGTGACCGCGTTGTGCCGCTGGCTGTTGCGCCAGGGCGTCGCTGTGGTGCCCTTCAAGCCACAGAACATGGCGCTGAACAGCGCGGTGACGGCTGATGGCGGTGAAATCGGCCGGGCCCAGGCGGTGCAGGCCCAGGCTTGCCGGCTACAACCGCACACCGACATGAACCCAGTGCTGCTCAAACCCAACAGCGACACCGGCGCCCAGGTCATCATCCACGGTCGCGCGGTCACCAGCATGAATGCAGTGGCCTACCACGACTATAAAACCACTGCCATGCAAGCGGTGCTGGCGTCTCACCAACGCCTGAGCGCCGCGTACCCGGTGGTCATGGTCGAGGGTGCGGGGTCGCCGGCAGAGATCAACCTGCGTGCCGGCGATATCGCCAACATGGGCTTTGCCGAAGCGGTGGACTGCCCGGTGATCCTGGTGGCCGACATCAACCGCGGTGGTGTGTTCGCCCATCTGGTGGGCACGCTGGAATTGCTGTCGACCACTGAACAGGCGCGGGTCAAAGGTTTTGTCATCAACCGCTTCCGTGGCGACATTGCTCTGCTGCAGCCAGGGCTGGACTGGCTGGAACAGCGCACCGGCAAACCGGTACTGGGCGTCCTGCCTTACGTTACCGACCTGCACCTGGAAGCCGAAGACGGCATCGATGTGCGCCAAGGCGTCAAGCACGAGCGAGTGCTAAAGGTGATCGTGCCAGTGCTGCCGCGCATCAGTAACCACACCGACTTCGACCCGCTGCGCCTGCACCCGCAGGTGGACTTGCAGTTCATTGGCCCGGGCCAGCCGATTCCGGCTGCCGACCTCATCATCTTGCCAGGCTCCAAGAGTGTGCGCGGCGACCTGGCACAACTGCGCGAGCGCGGTTGGGACAAGGCCATCGAGCGGCACCTGCGCTATGGCGGCAAGCTGATCGGTATTTGCGGTGGCCTGCAGATGCTGGGGCGGGAAGTGCATGACCCGCTGGGGCTGGAGGGGGCCGCAGGCTCGAGCCAGGGGCTCGGCCTGTTCGACTATGCCACGGTGCTCGAAGCCGAGAAGCAACTGCGCAATGTGGCCGGCACGCTGAGCCTTGAAGCGGCAACGGTAACCGGTTATGAAATTCATGCTGGCGTTACGACGGGGCCTGCGCTGGCGCAACCCGCGGTCCAACTGGCTGATGGCCGCCATGATGGTGCTGTCAGTGCCGATGGCCAGATCCTCGCCACCTACCTGCATGGCCTGTTCGAAGGCAGCCAGTCGTGTGCTGCGCTATTGCGCTGGGCCGGGCTGGAGGATGTGCAGGTTATCGACTACGAAGCGTTGCGCGAACACGACATCGAGCGCCTGGCCGATCTGGTGGAAAAGCACCTGGACACCGCGCAGTTGCGCCAACTGTATGGGGTAGCCTGACATGCGTAACCTGATTCTCGGCGGCGCCCGGTCTGGCAAAAGCCGCCTGGCCGAACAACTGGCCAGCGCCAGCGGCTTGCCGGTGACCTACATCGCCACCAGCCAGCCGCTGGATGGCGAAATGAACGAACGCGTGTTGCTGCATCGTCAGCGCCGGCCGGATGACTGGGGGTTGATCGAAGAGCCCTTGGCCCTGGCCGCGGTACTGCGCGCCGAAGCGGCCGAAGGGCGCTGCCTGCTGGTGGATTGCCTGACCCTGTGGCTGACCAATTTGTTGATGCTGGAAGATGACCAGCGCCTGGCCGAGGAGCGTGATGCCCTGCTGGCATGCCTGGAACAGTTACCTGGCACCCTTATCCTGGTCAGTAACGAAACCGGCCTGGGCGTCGTGCCCATGGGCGAGTTGACCCGGCGCTACGTCGACCTGGCCGGCTGGCTGCACCAGGCCGTGGCCGAACGCTGTCAGCGTGTCGTGCTGACCGTGGCCGGCCTGCCCCTAATCCTCAAAGGACCTGCACTATGACCCAAGCCTGGTGGCGTGACGCCTGCCAACCCCTCGACAACGCCGCCATGGACCAGGCCCGCGCCCGGCAGCAGCAACTGACCAAACCTGCTGGCTCGCTCGGTCAACTTGAAGAACTGGCCATTCAGCTGGCTGGCCTGCAGGGGCTTGAACGACCAATGCTGGATCAGGTAGCCATCAGCATTTTTGCCGGCGACCACGGCGTGGTCGAAGAGGGCATCTCGGCCTACCCGCAGGCGGTGACCGGGCAGATGCTACGCAACTTCGTCGGCGGGGGCGCGGCGATCAGTGTGCTGGCGCGGCAACTGCAGGCCAGCCTGGACGTGGTCGACCTGGGCACCATTGACGCGCAGTTGGAGCTGCCCGGCGTGCGTCATCTGCGCCTGGGCACCGGTACTGCCAACTTTGCCCGTCAACCCGCGATGACCGAAAACCAGCTGCAAGCGGCCTTGCAGGCTGGTCGCGACAGTGCCCAGCGCGCCGCCGAACAGGGCGCACAGCTGTTCATCGGTGGCGAGATGGGCATCGGTAACACCACCGCCGCCGCAGCCTTGGCCAGTGTTCTGCTGGGGTGTCCGGCGTCGGAGCTGAGCGGCCCTGGTACCGGCCTGGACTACGCCGGGGTGCAGCACAAGGCTGAAGTCATCGAGAGGGCGCTGTGCCTGCATGGCTTGCGTGCTGAAGACCCGTTACAGGCACTGGCTTGTGTTGGCGGTTTCGAGATCGCGGCGTTGGCGGGTGCCTACCTCGGTTGCGCGCAGGCGGGTGTCGCGGTGTTGGTGGATGGCTTTATCTGCAGTGTCGCTGCGCTCGTGGCAGTGCGCCTCAACCCGCAGTGTCGGGCCTGGCTGTTGTTCGCTCACCAGGGGGCTGAGCCCGGGCACAAAACCTTGCTTGCTGCGCTGCAGGCCGAGCCCTTGCTGGCCTTGGGCTTGCGCCTGGGTGAGGGCAGTGGCGCTGCCCTGGCGGTGCCGCTGTTGCGCCTGGCCTGTGCGCTGCATGGGCAGATGGCGACCTTTGCCGAGGCCGCGGTGGCGGACCGCCCGGCATGATCCTCGACTTGCTGCGCCATGGTGAAACGGAACAGGGCGGCCTGCGTGGCAGCCTTGATGATGCCTTGACCGACAAGGGCTGGGCGCAGATGCGCCGCGCCGTGGCCGACGTCGGCCCGTGGCAGGTGCTGGTCAGCTCGCCGCTGCAACGCTGTGGGCGTTTCGCCGATGAGCTGGGTGCGAAGTTGAACCTGCCAGTGCAGCGTGAGCCCGCCCTGCAGGAACTGCACTTCGGTGATTGGGAGGGCCAAAGTGCCGCGCAGATCATGGAGCACCAGGCTGATGCACTGGGCCGTTTCTGGGCCGACCCTTACGCCTTCACACCGCCCAATGGCGAGCCGGTCGAGGCGTTTGCCGAACGGGTGCTGGCGGCTGTCGAGCGTTTGCGCCTTCAGCATGCCGGCAAACGCGTGCTGCTGGTGACCCATGGCGGCGTCATGCGGCTGTTACTGGCCCGTGCCCGTGGCTTGCCCAGGGAGCAGTTGCTGCAGGTCGAGGTTGGCCATGGCGCGTTGATGCGGCTGGTGCCGGGTGGCGATGGGCAACTGGTCGAGGCGCCCTGAGATGTTGCCGTTCTGGATCGCCCTGCAGTTTCTCAGCAGCCTGCCGGTGAGCCTGCCGGGCATGCCGGCACCGCGTGAGGTAGGGCGTTCGCTGCTGTACTACCCGCTGGTCGGGCTGCTGTTCGGCTTGCTGCTGTGGTTGGCCAGTCACCTGCTACAGGGTACGCCGTCGCCGCTGCATGCGGCTTTGCTGCTGACGTTGTGGGTACTGCTCAGTGGTGCCTTGCACCTGGATGGCCTGGCGGACAGTGCCGACGCCTGGCTCGGTGGTTTCGGCGACCGTGAGCGCACCTTGCGGATCATGAAAGACCCGCGCAGCGGGCCAATTGCCGTGGTCACCCTGGTCTTGGTGTTGTTGCTGAAGTTTTGCGCATTATGGGTGCTGGTCGGGCAGGGCATCGGGGCGCAATTGCTGCTGGCGCCGTTGATCGGGCGGGCGGCGATGTTGGGCCTGTTCCTTTGTACACCTTATGTGCGACCTGGCGGGTTGGGCCAGGCGTTGGCCGAACATATGCCCCGGCGCGCAGCAGGGTGGGTATTGCTGGTTTGTGTGCTGTTCTGCCTCTTCCTGGGCGGATGGAGCGTGCTGCTGGCGCTGGCGGTGTTTGCCTGGTTGCGGCATCTGATGTGCCGGCGCCTGGGCGGGACCACCGGTGATACCGCCGGTGCGTTGCTGGAGCTGCTGGAGCTGGCCGTCGTGCTCGGGTTGGCGCTGGGGCTTTGAGCAGGAGGCCATAGGTGTGGAGGGGGCCAGTAACTTCCAGAAACGGTCCGGTAGCGCCTGCCTCTTGCTTGTCGGCGTATCCTCAGCCTCCCCCCAGCAACCAGGTAGGCTTCCCGTGCGTCACTGGATCTTTGCCAGTCTATTGGTCCTGTCCACCCTCCCAGCCACTGCAGCAGATCTCATGGCGTTCTGGGTCACCCCACGCCACGGCGGCAACAGCTTCAACCGGCTGCCACCCGATCAAGCCTACTTCGATGCCCTGAGGGGGTACGGCGCCACATGGGTGCGGCTGTCGTACGACAAATGGCAACCGGTGAAACGTGATTTCCTCCTCGGCAGCGCCGATACCTATGAAGGCCTGTCCGACGCCGACCTGGCGGTGCTGCGTGCCACCCTCGACCGGGCGCACCAGGCGGGGCTCAAGGTGGTCATCGCGCCACTCTCGCTACCGGGTATGCGCTGGTCGCAAAACAACCAGGGCCAGTTCGATGATCGCCTGTGGCAAGACAAACGTTACTGGTCCCAGGCTGCGGCGTTCTGGCGAGATGTGGCGCGCGAACTGAAAAGTCATCCGGCCATCGCGGCCTACAACCTGATCAATGAGCCAGCACCGGAGAAACGGGGCGGCCTGGCTGAACATGCCGAACTCGGGCAGATGCAGCAGTGGTATGCGCAAGCGCAGGGCGGTGCGCGCGATCTGCCCTTGCTGTACCGGCAACTGATAGCGGCCATACGTGAAGAAGACGCTGATACGCCGATCATGGTCGATGCCGGCTGGTATGCAGGCGCAGACGCGTTCGGCTATTGGCCAGCGCCGCTGGAGGACCCGCGAGTGCTGTACAGCGTGCACATGTATGAGCCCTATGCCGCAACCAGTGCGCCGAACATGGCGCGCAAACAGCCCATCGCCTATCCAGGCCCCGTATCTTTTGCCGGGCAGACACAGCTGTGGGATGGGCGGCGAGTTGAAGGCTACTTGCGCCAGCCGCTGGCATGGGCCGAGGCTGTGGGGCTACCGCTTTCTCGTCTGGTGGTGGGCGAGTTTGGCTGCATGCGCAGGCTGCCGGGTTGTCGGCAGTACCTTGAAGATGTGCTCGTCGTGCTGGATCGCAACCGGTTGCACTGGGCGTTCTATAGCTTCCGTGAAGACAACTGGGATGGCATGGACTACGAGCTGGGCACGGCGAAGGTGCCGTGGCGCTACTGGCAGGCGGTCGAGCAGGGCGCGCCAGACCCCTTGGTGCGCAAGGCCACGGTTGAGTTCGAGCCGATCCGCAGGCGCTTGAACCCGGACTGACGCTTCTCTATTCCTTGTGAAACTTCTTGCAACACTCCGTACGCGGGTATATACACGTATCCATGCTGACCAGTGAATGCATCTGTACCCACCTGCGTCGCGCCGCCCGCGGCGTGAGCCGGCATTACGACGAAGCCCTTGCCGGCTTCGGGGTCAATGTCGCCCAGTTTTCCCTGCTGCGGCACCTGCAGCGGCTCGACCGACCCAGCATCACAGCCCTGGCCGAAGCCATGGGGCTCGAGCGCAGTACCCTGGGCCGCAACCTGCGTGTGCTGGAGGCGGATGGGCTGGTAGCACTGGGCGAGGGCGACGACCAGCGTAACCGCGTGGTGCTGTTGACCGCGGCGGGTAAGCAACTTTTGCACGTTGCCCACCCGGCCTGGGAGCAGGCCCAGAAAGAGCTGGTTGAACGGCTCGGGGTGGGGCAGCGGGATGAACTGGTGCGACTGCTGGAACAACTGGCCTGATTTGATACGACTATAAGCGGGTATATACCCGTAAACCTTGCGATGTGCTGGAGATAACGACAATGACTTCGGTGTGGCGAACCAGCGGATGGGTGTTGGTGGGGGCGGCCTTGATACTGGCGCTGTCTCTGGGCGTACGGCACGGCTTTGGCCTGTTTCTGGAGCCGATGAGTACTGATTTTGGCTGGGGGCGTGGGGTGTTTGCCTTCGCCATTGCCCTGCAGAACCTGATCTGGGGCCTGGCGCAGCCGTTCGCTGGCGCCTTGGCCGACCGGCTTGGCGCGGCGCGGGTGGTCATCATCGGCGGTATTCTTTATGCCGTCGGCTTGATCTTGATGGGCTTGGCTGATTCGCCCTGGTCGTTGTCGCTGAGTGCGGGCTTGCTGATCGGCATCGGCCTGTCCGGCACGTCGTTCTCGGTCATCCTCGGTGTGGTCGGGCGTGCAGTGCCGGCCGAAAAGCGCAGCATGGCCATGGGGATCGCCAGCGCCGCCGGGTCGTTCGGCCAGTTCGCCATGTTGCCGGGCACCCAAGGCCTGATTCAGTGGCTGGGCTGGTCGGCAGCGTTGCTGGTACTGGGCCTTTTGGTGGCGTTCATCGTGCCTTTCGTCTGTCTGCTGCGCGATCGCCCGTTACCCAGTCACGGTGCCGAGCAGACCCTGGGCCAGGCGCTGCGCGAGGCGTGCACGCACTCCGGCTTCTGGTTGCTGGCACTGGGCTTTTTTGTCTGTGGCTTCCAGGTCGTATTCATTGGCGTGCACCTGCCGGCCTACCTGGTTGACCAGCACCTGGCTGCGACCACCGGTACGACAGTGCTGGCGCTGGTGGGCCTGTTCAACATCGTCGGTACCTTCACCGCAGGCTGGTTGGGCGGGCGTATGTCCAAGCCGCGCCTGCTGACCGGGTTGTACCTGCTGCGTGCGGTGGTGATCGTGCTGTTCCTGTGGGCGCCGGTGAGCGAGTTCAGTGCTTACCTGTTCGGCATTGCCATGGGCCTTCTGTGGTTGTCCACGGTACCGCTGACCAATGGGACCGTGGCCACGGTGTTCGGGGTGCGCAACCTGTCCATGCTGGGCGGTATCGTGTTCCTGTTCCATCAGTTGGGTGCGTTCCTGGGGGGCTGGCTGGGTGGGATAGTGTATGACCGCACCGGTAGCTATGACCTGGTCTGGCAGATTTCCATCCTGCTCAGCCTGCTGGCCGCTGCCCTTAACTGGCCGGTGCGCGAACGCCCGGTTTCACGCCTTCAGGCCCAGGCTGTATGAACCGCTACCTGATACGCGGCCTGTTGGCTATTGCCGCTCTGTTGCTGCTGGCACTGGTGTGGTGGGGCTGGCATCAGGGTGGGATGGCGCTGATGCAACTGGGCATGAGTGTGTGTTAGGCGCTACCCTGCAAGCTCAAGGATTGTCATGCGGGAGAAACGAGTCATGCGTGCACATTGGTTGACGGTGCCGGTGCTGGCCCTGCTTGCCAGTACATCGAGCTGGGCTGCAGATTGCCCGGCATTGTTGCAGGGCAGCCTGCCGGAATTGCGCGGCAAGGGGCAGGTCGAGCTGTGCGAGCGCTTTGCCGGTAAGCCGCTCGTGGTGGTGAACACGGCCAGTTATTGCGGTTTTGCCCCTCAGTTCGAGGGGCTCGAGGCGACGTACAAGGAGTATCACGACCAAGGCCTGGAAATGCTCGGCGTGCCGTCAAATGACTTCAAGCAGGAAGACGCCGACAGTGAGAAGACTGCCAAGGTTTGCTATGCCAACTACGGTGTCACCTTCACGATGACCAAGACGCAGGCGGTGCGGGGCAAGGATGCGATACCGCTGTTCGCGGAACTGGCCAGCCAGAGCAGTGCGCCGAAGTGGAATTTCTACAAGTATGTTGTCGATCGCAAGGGCAAGGTGATCGGTAACTTCTCCAGCCTGACCAAACCGGATGATCCCGCGTTCCGCGCCGCTATCGAAAAGGCCATCGCCTCGCAGCAATAACCTGGCCGCGCTTGCTGCGGCGTTTGCTTTTAAGCGCGAGGCAGTTCAGGCGACGCAGATTGCGACTTCAGGAGGCCGTACGCCGTCCTGCTGAAGTCGCGGGATCAAGATCAAGAACAGGAAGTGGCTGGCTGCGGGTCACTTCACCGTGCATGCACGGTAATCGCCACCAGCCGCACCACCACCGGCCGGACCAGCAGCACACACACAAATGCCACCGGCATCGCCAACTGATAGGCCTTGAGCACATTGCCCAGATACTCAGGAGTAAACCCGGCATTGGCCGCCGTGATCACGAAGCACATCAACAGCGCCATGATCGACGACATGTAGAACGCGAAAACGTAGGGAGTAGCGACCGGGTGCAATTTACGTCGACTGCGCGACCGGGACAGATTGCTCATGCGAACTCCTGAAAGCTGAGTGGAAGCGCAGATTAGCAACCTGCGCGCCTACAGCTGTAGACCGGCAGCACTGAGTTCTTTATAAAGAAATTCTTACGAATCCAAGCGCTCACCATGGACCTGCTCAACGCCATTCGCTGCTTCATCAAGGTGGTAGAGGCCGGTAGCATCGCTGCCGGTGCCCGTATCCTCGGCCTCAGTCCGGCAGCCGTCAGCCAGAACCTGGCGCGGCTGGAAGGCCACCTGCAAGTACGCCTGCTCAGCCGAACCACACGCAGCATGGCCCTGACGCCCTCTGGCGCCCAGTATTACGAGCGTGTAAAGCATATCGAGCGTGATCTGGCCCTGGCCGAACAGGCAGTGACAACACCCGACAGCGAGCCTCAGGGGCGGCTGTGCATTGCCTCGACCTCTGCCTTTGGGCGCCATGTGCTGGCGCCGTTGATACCTGCTTTCAGTGCCCGCTACCCTTTACTTTCGATAGAGTTGGTAACGACTGATCGTCGGGTCAACCATGCCCGTGAAGACGTTGACGTGAGCTTGCGCATTGCCCCACAGCTCGAAGACCAGCTGCTGGCCCGGCGCATCGCCCGCATCCCGTTCATTTGTTGTGCCTCACCCGGTTACCTGCAGAGCGCTGGCGTACCTGCCACGCCCGAGGCCTTGCGCGGGCACCGTTGCCTTGTGTTTCGCTATCCGGTGGATGGCCGCTTCTTGCGCTGGGGCTTCATGCGGGACGGCCTGCGCTTCGAAGCGGAGTTCGGCAGTGTATTGATCAGCGACGATATCGATGCCCTGACCCAGATGGCCCTGCACGATGGTGGCATCACCCGTCTGGCCGAGTTCATCGTACGACCGCACTTGGCCTCGGGTGCGTTGGTGCCGCTGTTCGAATACTGCGACAGCAGCCAGGCTTACGCCCAGACCGAGCCCATGGACATCTACCTGTGCCTGGCCGATCGCTTTGCCATGACCACCAAGGTGCGCGCTTTCATGGACTACCTGCGCGAATGCCTGGGCGACAGCTGGCAAGTGCAGGCATGAAAAAACCGCCACGAAGGCGGTTTTCATGTAACGCACAGGAATCAGAAGCGGTAGGTGAGGGATGCACCGATACCGTGAGCGCTGTTCTCGTACTTGGCCTGGTAGCTGCCTTTCAACAGCCCTTGTTGTTGCGAGCTTGGCAGGTTGTTGACCTTGGTATCCTCTTCCCACAAATACGAATAGGCAACGTCGATGGTCATGTCATCGTTCGGGCTCCAGCCGGCACCAAAGCTGACCGCTTTACGATCGCCAGTCGGAATGCGTGGCGAGCGATCATGGTTGTTGGTGGGCGACTGGTCGACGGAGAAGCCTGCGCGCAGGGTCCACTCCTTGTTCACCTTGTAGGACGCGCCAATGGCGTGGGCCCAGGTGTCGTGCCAGTTCTGCTCTTCGGTGATGGTCTTCAACGGGTAGCCTGCCGGCGCTTCGTTCTCGACGACGATGCTTTCCAGGCGGCTCCAGCGCGTCCAGGTGCTACCCGCATACAGTGTCCAATGGTCATCCAGTTCATGAGTGACCGAGAAGTCCACTGACTCTGGCGTCTTGATCTTCAGGCTGGCGTCGAACCTGCCGTTCAGGCCAAGCTGTGGAATCGGGTAGGAAACGCGGGTATTGCCTTCAAGCTTGTAGTCGACCATCGAGTGATAGGTCAGGCCCAGACGGGTACGGTCCGTAGCTTGCACCAGAACGCCGATGTTGTAACCGATCGCAGTGTCGTCGCCCTTGATCTTGGTCTCGCCATCAGGGCCATTGGGCCCCAGAAGGGCCTTGCTGCTCAGGTTCGAACCCAGTTCACCCTTGATACGGTTGATAGTCGGGCCAAAACCGATCGACACCTTGTCGTTGAAGGCGTAGCTGACGGTTGGCTGGAAGGTGACAACCTCGACCTTGCTCTTCTTGCCCCAGTAGCGTGCAGCGTCATCGCTACCGTAGTCGGTGATCAGGCCATATGGCACGTAAACGCCGAAGCCAACGCTCCAGTGATCATCAATCGGCTTGACGTAATAGCCCATGGGTACGCCAACGAGAGGCACCATGTCACCATCGGTTTCCCCCCCGAAGTTGCTACCTGGGCCCGATATGTCGGTCTTGGCGATGACGGCAGCGCCGCCCACGGTGAATTGTTCGCGCTTGAGGCGGGACATGCCGGCCGGGTTGCCATACACAGTGCTGGCATCGTCGGCAGAAGACGAGCGCCCAGCAAAACCGGTTCCCATGCCGCTGATACTTTGTTCGTTCAGCGCGAACCCGGCGGCGAGCAGTTGGCTGGAAGCAAGCGCAACGGCTACGCCGAGGGAGGTTTTGAGCATTACTTTTTTCATTATTAGAAAACTCCTTGGGTCTCCGGGGCGAAAAGCTACCAACAAATCACGCGCTGCGCTATAGGCTCAATCGCAGGAGTTAGAGCGGTTTTGTAGGACAATCCGACCAAAATTCCATTTTTTCCGGGTTACTTGTAGGACGCGTCTCAAGATGCCTGTGGCAATTTCTGATCTATGCAGGCATGCCAGGCATGGGTGAAGTCGCGCAGACGACCCTGGGGGTTGAAAATCTGTCGCCAGATACGCGCCAGTGCCAGCAGATCGTCCGCCGCAGGCAATGGGGTGGCCTGCTCTTCGATGAGCATCCAGGCAATGGCAGTGGAATAGCGCAGGTTGACGGTGAGCTCCAGGTGCGGGCCACCAAGGAAGGCGTGCTGGCTGGCCAGGCCGCGGACCAGGCTGGCGAGGTCGGGGTCACGGGCCAGGTATTCGTCCCAGAGCGCCTGGTGACGATGTTCGCCGATGCGGTAGAGGCCGTGCCCGCGTCGGTCGTGCAGGGCTGAGCCGAGTGCTGACTGGCTGGCGGCGATACCCAGGAGCAAGGCTTCGGCGCTGGCGCAGTGACGGTTCAGGTAGACCAGGGTGGGTCGGATCACATACTGACACAATTCATTCGCCGCAATACCCATGATGCCCTCGAGCAGGTAAGGGCCGGACGGGCGCTGGAGCTTGGCAGCTGGTGAATGATCAGGCCCGCCGGGAGCGGAAAGCACCGCTCGAGTTGAAGTGTAGTGTGATAATCGTGGTGTAAAGAGCTGTTTTTAAATCGATTGCTGCCTGATGCTCCGGGCTATATGCCCTAAGGCAATTACGGCCAGAGCGTTCAGGCAGTCTTGCGATCGGAGGATTCAGCGCTTGAATACCTCGGTATTCGCCGGTCACGCGGTGAGCGACTGACGCGTCCGGGCGATCACCGCCTGCAGCGGTTCATGGCGGCTGTACTGTTCGTGGTACAGGCGTTCTGTGTGGCAGGCAACGCCGTGTTCGTCTACCAAGGTAAAGCTGAAGCTGCCCTTGCGTGGGGCAACGATAAGGCACTTCAACGGCGAGAAGGCCTGGGAGAGGGTGCCAATGGCAGCCTGAATCTGATGATGAGTTTGCATATTGTTGGAGGTTCCTGCTTTAAACACGGGGGTTATGATCCGTGCATGATAGAAACGTTCCAGTGACGCCTTTATTAAGGGACGAACGAACCTGACTGGAACAGGGCAGCCAGAGGGGGCGCAATCAAATGTAGGCGCTTGGGCTGACTGGTAGGTACTTCGGAAGGCAGGCAGCACGCCGGGGCCAAGGTTCTAGGCCGTCGAGGTGGGATCCTGATCAATCTGTCATGTGATTCGTGCTTGCGCAGCGTAAGGCTGGCGAGTGAATCATTGAATGGGCCGGTCCTTGTTTCAGCAGGGACGCTCTTGGGGGGAGCGAGTCTGCAAGGACGCTTGCGGCCAGAATTGACTTTCAGCTTGGTACTAACGAGGGGCACCTTACCGGAAGTGCAGATGTTTGGCAAGCGCTACGTTTGTTCAGGTGAGCCGCGCAGTATGGCGCGAATTTTCGTTGCTGGGAAGAGGGGGTAAATGGCCCGAATGCCGGCCGATGTGCCCTTTTCGTGCACCCAAATGGAGGTTTATGGTGCACTTGTTCACATTCGGG
This sequence comes from Pseudomonas sp. 10(2024), assembly GCF_045164175.1. Lineage (NCBI taxonomy): Bacteria > Pseudomonadati > Pseudomonadota > Gammaproteobacteria > Pseudomonadales > Pseudomonadaceae > Pseudomonas > Pseudomonas sp. 10(2024). Next base: position 4,495,339 of record NZ_CP174006.1, on the reverse strand, counting down.
GCAGCGCTTGTAACGGCCTGGTAACACCACCCGGCCACCTCGCCAATGCCTTGACTGCGTGGTTAAGTCAATGAAAAAAAACACTATTTTTAGCTGGTGAAAAAATCGTCAGTTTGACCAAAGCCCCCAATTCACGGGGGTTTGAGGGGTGTGAGAGGGGGTTGTCCACCGAGTTATCCACAGGAACTGTGGATTGTCCCGAGCACTTGCTCTAGCACGGGCGTGCCAGCAATGAGATGGACTGTCCGACAATTGCCATGCTCCAACAGACTGGTTGGTCATCCACCCGAAAACGTCAAGAAAAGATCATGGAATTTTTTTTCAATCCTCCAGAAATCGACAGGCCAGGGCGAAAAAAAAAGAGTAGAGTGGCGCGCCTTTCGAGTTACCAAACCTGTTGCTCATGAAGTTTCGCGGTAAAAACCTCGCCAGCCCTGCTGCATCGACACTTGCACCTCCCGCCAAACGCTTTTCCCTGAAAGTGGCCCTGTGGTTGCTCGACAGTCCGCGCCTGGGCGACAACCCTCAGGTCAAGCACCTGGCCGGGCGCTTGTTGAAGCAGCCGGCGCGCCAAGGTGTGGTTGTGGCGCAGAGCCGCCTGGGGCAGATGCTGTGCCGAGATTGTGGCAACGCCCGTGACCGGCGTATAGGCCATGAGCTGCTGCGTCAGGCTGCCCGCGCAGGGGATCGGCGGGCGCAGCTGGAATACGCCCGGCTGTGTCAGCACAACGAGCCGGAGCAGGCGCGCTATTGGCTTGAGCTTGCGGCAGGGCAGGGATCGCAGGAAGCGCGGCGCTTGTTGCGACAGTGGTTTCCTGCCTGAGCTTTTTTGCCTGCGCGGGCCCTTTCGCGAGCAATCACCGATGTGTGTTCACCACCGTGGTAGGAGCGGGTTTACCCGCGAATACGGTGGCGGCAGCAACGGTGAACGGCGGGTGGGGATTGGCCAGCAGGTCCGGCCCTTTCGCGGGTAAACCCGCTCCTACGGCGGCCTGTGTTCAACCCCCGATGCGTGTGTAGGAGCGGGTTCACCCGCGAATACGGTGGCGGCAGCAACGGTGAACGGCGGGTGGTAATTGGCCAGCAGGGCCGGCCTCTTCGCGGGTGAACCCGCTCCTACGGCGGCCTGTGTTCAACCCCCGACGCGTGTGTAGGAGCGGGTTTACCCGCGAATACGGTGGCGGCTGCGACGGTGAACGGCGGGTGGAAATTGGCCAGTAGGGCCGGCCTCTTCGCGGGTGAACCCGCTCCTACGGGCGACCGTGCGGGCTTTTCTTTCAGGCTTGCGCAGCGGGCTTGCCCGCAAAGAGGCGGATGCAGGCAACACACCCATCAGGCTGATAAGCTGCACTCAATTTGCATCAGAGCGTTCGGGGTAAGCATGACAGTGGATCTGGCCAGCATTCTGCTGGGCTTGGTGGCAGGCGCAATACCCTGCCTGGTGTGGGTCATGCAGGTGCAGCGCCGCCAAGGCGCCCGGCAAGCTGAGCAGGCCTTGCTCGAAGAACGCCTCAATGCAGCCCAGCTGGCCCAGGCCGGCCTGCAGGCGCAACTGGACGCCAGTCGCGACGAGGTCAGCGACCTCAGTGAGGCCAACGCCGTCAAGCAGGCCCAGTTGGCCGCCCAAAGCCGTGAGCTGGAGCTGCTGCAGATCGATCGCGACAACGCCCGTGACGCCGCCCACGCCTGGAGCCTTGAGCGCGCCAATCGCGAAGCCGAATTGCGTCGCCTGGAGGCGCAAACCGCACGCCTGGACGCAGAACTGCGCGAACAGCAGGAAAGCCACCAGCAACGCCTGGAAGACCTGCAGGAGGCCCGTGACACCTTGCGCGCCCAGTTCGCCGACATGGCCACCAAGATCTTCGACGAACGCGAGCAGCGCTTCGCCCAGACCAGCCAGCAGCACCTTGGCCAGTTGCTCGACCCGCTCAAGGAGCGCATCCAGGCCTTCGAAAAACGCGTGGAGGAAAGCTACCAGCAAGAGGCCCGCGAGCGCTTCTCGCTGGGCAAGGAGCTGGAGCGCCTGCAACAGCTCAACCTGCGCCTGTCCGACGAAGCCACCAACCTTACCCAGGCCTTGAAGGGCCAGAAGACCCAGGGTAACTGGGGTGAGCTTATCCTCGAACGTGTGCTGGAACATGCCGGCCTGGAAAAGGGCCGCGAATACCAGACCCAGGTCAGCCTGAAAAGCGCCGACGGCGAGCGTTTCCAGCCGGATGTGCTGATCATGCTGCCCGGCGACAAGCAGGTGGTGGTGGACGCCAAGGTCAGCCTCACGGCGTACCAGCAGTTCGTTGCCGGCAACGACGAAGCTGCGCTCAAGCAGCATGTGCAGTCGCTGCGCAGCCACGTCAAAGGCCTGTCGAGCAAGGACTACAGCCGCCTCGAAGGCCTGCACAGCCTGGATTTCGTGTTGTTGTTCGTGCCCATCGAGGCGGCCTTTTCGGCGGCCCTGCAGGCCGAGCCGAACCTGTTCCAGGAGGCCTTCGACCGGCAGATCGTGATTGTCAGCCCTACCACGTTGCTGGCCACCTTGCGGGTTATCGACAGCCTGTGGAAGCAGGAGCGTCAAGGGCAGAACGCCCGCGAAATTGCCGAGCGGGCCGGCTGGCTCTACGACAAGTTCGTGCTGTTCATCCAGGACCTGGACGAGCTGGGCAGCCGCTTGCAGCAGGTAGACAAGGCTTATGCCGCCGCGCGCAACAAGCTGTGCGAAGGGCGTGGCAACCTGGTCAGCCGCAGCGAGCAGCTTAAGCTGCTGGGCGCCCGTGCCAGCAAGAGCTTGCCGGCAGACCTGCTGGAGCGGGCGCTGTCCGATGAGGCGCTGCCCGAGGTAGCGGTTACTGAGCCAGGCTCAGATGGCGATTGAGCAGGGCGCGCAAGGCCGCAGGCTTGACCGGTTTAGCCAGGTAGTCCAGCCCTGATGCATGTACCAGGGCGATGGTTTCCTTGCTGCCGTCGGCGCTGATCACTACACCGGGTACCGGCTCACCCAGCCGTGCTCGAAGCCAGCCCATCAGCCCGGTGCCGGTCTCGCCGTCGTCCAGGTGGTAGTCCACCAATGCCAGGTGCGGGCGCATGCCTTTGGCCAGCAGGGCTTCGCATTCGGCCTGGTTGCGCGCGGTCCATACCTGGCAACCCCAGCGGCTCAGCAGGCTGTTCATGCCGATCAGGATGCTGTCTTCGTTGTCCACGCAAAGCACTTGCAGCCCCGCCAGTGGCTGGCCGCCCTGTTGTTCCACGGGCGTGCTTGGCGCCGCGGCGGCCTGGCGTGCAATCGGTACGCTGACGCGGAACACCGTGCCCTTGCCTGGCCATGAGCGCACTTCCAGCGGATGCCCCAGCACCCGACACAGACCGTCTGCAATGGCCAGGCCCAACCCTAGCCCCTTCTCGGCACGGGTCTGGTGGCTGTCCAGGCGCTTGAACTCCTGAAAGATCACTTGCAGCTTGTCGTCAGCAATGCCTGGGCCACGGTCCCAGACCTCCAGCCACAGGCGCTCGCCCTGTCGGCGCGCGCCCAGCAGAATCGGGCTCTTGCCGTAGCGCAGGGCATTGGTGAGGAAGTTCTGCAGCACCCGGCGTAGCAGTTTCATGTCGCTGTCCACCCGCAGGCGGCTGCCGCGCAGGCGGAACTCCAGGCCTTTCTCGGCCGCCAGCAGCTTGAACTCGGCGCCCAGGGTGTCGAACAGCTCGTTGAGGGCGAAGGGTTTGGCATCCGGGGTGATCTTGCCGTTTTCCAGGCGCGAGATGTCCAGCAGGTCGCTGATCAGCTCTTCAGCCGAGCGCAGCGAGCTGTCCATGTGCTGTACCAACTGCCGGGCCTCTTCGTTCATGCCCTCGGCCTGTTGCGACAAGGCGGCAGAGAAAAGCCGTGCGGCGTTCAACGGTTGCATCAGGTCATGGCTGACGGCGGCCAGGAAGCGGGTCTTGGACTTGCTCACCGCTTCGGCCTGGCTCTTGGCTTCGGACAGCGCCTGGTTCAACTGCGACAGTTCGTGGGTGCGCTCCGCCACGCGTTGCTCAAGGCGTTCGTTGGCATCGCGCAGGGCCTGCTCGGCCTCGCGGAACGGGGTGATGTCGGTGAAGCTCATGACAAAGCCGCCGCCCGGCATCGGGTTGCCGATCAGCTCGATCACCCGGCCATTGGGGAACAGCCGCTCGGAGGAGTGCGCGCGGCCCTGGCGCATCCAGTGCAGCCGCCGCGCCACATGCACCTGTGCCTCGCCGGGGCCGCACAGGCCGCGCTCGGCGTTGTAGCGGATGATGTCGGCAATCGGTCGCCCTACGCTGATCAGCCCGTCCGGGTAGTTGAACAGTTCAAGGTAGCGGCGGTTCCAGGCCACCAGGTGCAGGTTCTGGTCGACCACGCTGATGCCTTGGTTGATGTTCTCGATGGCGCCTTGCAGCAGGGCGCGGTTGAACTGCAGCACCTCACTGGCTTCGTCAGCGATGCGCACCACGTCTTCCAGTTGCATGTCGCGGCCTTCGATGGCCGCCTTGACCACCGCGCGGGTCGACGAGGTACCGAGCACCCCGGCCAGCAGGCGCTCGGTGTGCTCGATCCAGTCGCCATCGGCGTTCTGGTTAGGGTTGAAGCCCTTGCCCTGGCGGTAGGCAAAGCGGATGAAGCTCTGCCGTGCGCGCTCTTCCCCGACAAAGCGCGAGGCCAGGGTCAACAGGTCGTCGATCTGCACCGCCAGCAGCGGCTTGCTGCTGGGCCGCGCGCTGGTCTGCTGGCCAATGAACCGGCCGGCCTGCCAGTGCTCGGAAACCCGCGTGCGCGACAGCACCGAAACCCAGGCGAACAGGGTGAAGTTGCCCGCCAGTGACAGCACTACACCTTGGGTCAGTGGACTGATCGGCAGGTTCAGCGGGTTGCCGTGCAGCCACGCCAGGCCAGGGAACAACTGCAACGACCAGCCCAGGCTGTGCGCGGCAATCGGCAGCACCAAGGTGTAGAACCACAGGAAAATGCCAGCGGCCAGGCCGGCGAACACACCGCGACGGTTGGCCTGCTTCCAGTACAGCGCGCCAAGCATGGCCGGGGTGAGCTGGGTCACAGCGGCAAAGGCGATCTGGCCGATGGTCGCCAGGCTGGCGGTGGAACCCAGCAGGCGGTAGCTGACATAGGCCAGCAGCAGGATCACCACGATGGTTACCCGGCGTACCGAAAGCATCCAGTGGCGGAACGCTTCGAAAGGCCGCTCGGCGTTATTGCGGCGCAGCAGCCAGGGCAGCAGCATGTCGTTGGACACCATGGTCGACAACGCCACGGCCTCGACGATCACCATGCCGGTGGCCGCCGAGGCACCGCCGATGAACGCCAGCAGGGCAAGGCTCGGGTGCGCCTCGGCCAGGGGCAGGCTGATGACGAACGAGTCGGAGATCACCGTGCCGGGCAGCAGCATCTGCCCGGCCAGGGCAATCGGCACCACGAACAGCGCGGCCAGTGCCAGGTACATCGGGAATACCCAGCGCGCCAGGCGCAAGTCCTGCGGTTCGATGTTCTCCACCACGGTAACGTGGAACTGCCGGGGCAGGCAGATGATTGCCATCATTGCCACGGCGGTTTGCACCACCATGGACGGCCAATTGATGGTTTCTTTCCAATAGTCCTGCAAGTGGATCGACTGGCGGGCCTGGCTGAACAGGTCGTCGAAACCGTCATACAGGTTGAAAACGATGAAGATGCCCACGGCAAGGAACGCCAGCAACTTGATCAGCGATTCGAAGGCGATCGCCAGGACCATGCCGCGGTGGTGCTCGGTCACATCCAGGCTGCGGGTACCGAAGACGATGGCGAACAGCGCCAGTACCAGCGATATCACCAGCGCGGTGTCCTGCACGCGGGTGCCGGTGGCGTCGGCGTTGGCGCCGATCAGCAGGTTCACGCCCAGTACGATGCCCTTGAGCTGCAAGGCGATGTACGGCAGCACGCCGACCAGGCAGATCAGTGCCACCACCACTGCCAGGGTCTGCGACTTGCCGTAGCGCGCGGCAATGAAGTCGGCGATCGAGGTGATGTTCTGCTGCTTGCTGATCAGCACCATCTTCTGCAGCACCCAAGGGGCGAAGATCAGCAGCAGTACCGGGCCCAGGTAGATGGGCAGGAACGCCCAAAGCTGTTCGGCGGCCTGGCCGACCGCGCCGAAGAAGGTCCAGCTGGTGCAGTACACGGCCAGCGACAGGCTGTACACCCAGGCACGCAGCTTTGGCGGCAATGGCGTGCTGCGGCGGTCGCCATAGAAGGCGATGGCGAACATGATGGCCATATAGGCCAGGGCGACCACGGCGATCAGCCCGCTGGACAACGACATGAAGACTCCGAAGCAAAAAGGTAACGCGGTCCCGATCAATCAGTCTGGCACGCAAGTGCCGCTTCGTCAGCGCAGACGATGGTTGTAGGAGCGGGTTCACCCGCGAATAGGCCGGAACAGGCAACATCAACCCCTTCGGGTACCCAACCAATAGAACACCCCTGCCAGTATCACCGACAACACCAGCAGGTAGAAGACTGCCCCCGGCCACAGGTGTACCAGTGCAAACCCCACCATCACCGGCCCCAGCGCCGCCCCCAGGTTGGACAGGTTCTGCGCGCCGTAATACACCCCGCGCAAGTGCTCCGGTGCGATCAGGTCGATAAACATGTACTCGGCCGGGATCACGATGATTTCGCCCAGCGTGAACACCAGCATCGCCAGGCACCAGGCCAGTACCGAGCCTGCCAGCGCAAAACCCAGCAAGCCGGCGATGAACAGGCCCATGCCGGCCAACAGCCACGGCATCAGGCGCTGGCGGCTGATACGCCGGCCAATGAGGTACTGCAAGGCAATGACCGTCACGGCGTTGGTGGTGACCAGATAGCCGATCAGCCGTGCCGCTTCGGCCGGGTTGCTGGTGACCACCAGGTACTGGGACAGGTAGGCGGTGAACTGGCCGAACACCACCGCGCTCAGCACCCCACCCACGGTAAAGCACACCAGCCGACGATCCCGCGCCAGCCCCAGCGCCACTTGGCCGAAGCCGGCCGCAGGTTTGTCCGGCGCGCTGGCCTGCAGGCTGCGATCACCCAGGCGCCAATAAGCCAGGCACATGGCCAGGCCAAGCAGGGCAGAGGCGAGGAACGGCACATGGTCGTTCAGTTCAAGCATGGCCACGCCCAGCAACGGGCCGGCGGCGTAGCCAACGTTGCTGAGGGTGTACTTGATGGCGAACACCTCGGCCCGCTCATCCACCGGCAGTAACGCGCAGAAGCCTGCCTTGGCGGCGATATCGACCACTGCCAGGGCCAGGTTGATCAACACCAGACAAAAGAAGAACGGCAGTGCCGAACGGCTGGCGACCGCGCCGACGAAGGCCAGGGCGAACAGCAGGGTACTGGCGCTGACCAGCGTGTGGTTGCTCAAGGTGTCGACCAGATGACCACCGTACAGACTCAACAGCGAGGCGACGATCAGCGCGCCACCGATCAGCAGGCCGATCTGGCTGATCGGCAGCTGGAAATTGTCGGCCAGGTAAACCACCAGGTAGGGCAGGGTGAGGGCACGGGCGACGGTAAGCGTGAAGGTGGTGGTGAGCAGCAGGCGAACGGTGTGCGGGTAGCGTTTTATGGCGGCGAGCATTGCCACGTCCTTGTTGTGCGGGTTTGCCGAGCACAAGCATAAGCCACATGCGGTCCTCCCGACACAAGGACGTTTCGCCTACCAAAGGGCGACAGGCGGAGGATTGACAGCCCGTCAGGCTCAGGGAATACTCTCGAAAAATTCATATATATGTTTATATAACAAGACGAGAGCGAGACCCATGCACCCATTGACCGGTGATGCTCGACTGCCCCGCTACCAACAACTGCGCGACCACATGGTCGCGCAAATTGCCAACAACCGCTGGCGCCCGGGGGAAGCGATCCCGACCGAAGCAGCCTTGGCCACCGAGTTCGACCTGTCGATCGGTACCGTGCGCAAGGCCGTCGATGTCCTGGTGGCCGAAGGCGTGCTGGAGCGCCAGCAGGGCCGCGGCACCTTCATTCGCCGCCCACAGTTCCAGTCGTCGCTGTTCCGCTTCTTCCGTTTCGAGGCCGCCAATGGCGAGCGCATAGTGCCGGAAAGCCGCATTCTCTCCATCGAGTCGCTGCCGGCGCCTTCCGCGGTGGCCGAGGCATTGGGCCTGGCAGGGGAGGCAGAAGTGATCCGCATCATTCGTACACGTCTGCTCGGCGCCCAGCCGGTGCTGGCCGAAGAAATCTGGCTGCCGCGCCAAACCTTCCAGCCGCTGCTGGACGTGGATCTGAACAGCGAGGGCCCGCTGCTGTACCCGATCTACGAAGCGCTGTGCGGTCAGGTGGTCGCCTACGCCGAAGAAACCCTGACCGCCGAAGCGGTCGACGCGGTGCATGGCCGCTTGCTGCAACTGCCGGCCGACAGCCCGGTGGTCGTGATCGAGCGCCTGGCCCGCGATTACGCCGGCAAACCTCTGGAATGGCGCCGCTCGCGCGGCCATGCGCAGCACTTCCGCTACCGCATCGACATTCGTTAAACCGGTCGCTTCACCCTTTTACCTGTCTGCGCCGTGCTGCCACGGCGCAGTGGCTTCGCCTGCCCGTCACACCCACGACTAGAAGGATAACAATCATGTTCAGCTGGTATCGCGAGATCACCTCACGGGAACGCAAGACATTCTGGGCCTGTTTCGGCGGCTGGTCGCTCGATGCGCTGGAAGTGCAGATGTTCGGCCTGGCCATCCCCGCGCTGATCGCCGCGTTCTCCCTGACCAAGGGCGATGCCGGCCTGATCAGTGGCCTGACCCTGGTGACCTCGGCAATCGGCGGCTGGCTGGGTGGCACACTGTCCGACCGCTATGGTCGCGTGCGTACCCTGCAATGGATGATTCTCTGGTTCTCGTTCTTCACCTTCCTTTCGGCGTTCGTCACTGGTTTCTACCCGTTGCTGTTCGTCAAGGCCATGCAAGGCTTTGGCATCGGTGGCGAATGGGCAGCCGGCGCTGTGCTGATGGCCGAAACCATCAACCCGAAGTATCGCGGCAAGGTCATGGGCACGGTGCAGAGTGCCTGGGCTGTGGGGTGGGGCCTGGCGGTGGCATTGTTTACGCTGATCTACTCGCTGGTGCCGCAGGAGTTTGCCTGGCGGGTGATGTTCTTCGTCGGTCTGCTGCCATCGCTGCTGATCATCTGGGTACGCCGCAACGTGCCCGAGCCGGACAGCTTCCAGCGCCTGCAGAAAGAAAAGGCCATCCCTTCCAGCTTCTTGCAGTCGATGGCTGGCATCTTCCGCCCTGAACTGCTGCGTGTGACCCTGCTGGGCGGCTTGCTCGGCCTGGGTGCCCACGGTGGCTACCACGCGGTGATGACCTGGTTGCCGACCTTCCTCAAGACAGAGCGCAACCTTTCGGTGCTGAACTCGGGCGGTTACCTGGCGGTGATCATCCTGGCCTTCTGGTGCGGCTGCGTGGTCAGCGGCCTGCTGATCGACCGTATTGGCAGGCGCAAGAACATCCTGCTGTTCGCCCTGTGCTGTGTACTGACCGTGCAGGCCTACGTGTTCTTCCCGCTGACCAATACGCAGATGCTGTTCCTCGGCTTCCCGCTGGGCTTTTTCGCCGCCGGCATCCCGGCCAGCCTGGGTGCGTTTTTCAATGAACTGTACCCGGCTGACGTGCGCGGCGCCGGGGTGGGCTTTTGCTACAACTTCGGTCGCGTGCTGTCGGCCGTGTTCCCGTTCCTGGTCGGGCACATGAGCGAGTCGATGTCGCTGGGCAGTGCCATCGGCATCGATGCCGGCATCGCCTATGGCGTTGCGGTGATCGCAGCCCTGTGCCTGCCCGAAACCCGTGGCCGCAACCTTGAATCTGCACCTGCGCCGGAAACGGCCGGTGTCGTCGCCAAGTAACCTGAACCTGTTTGTATGAGAACCATGCCCGACGCACCCGCTTTGCACCTGACTGCCATCGACAGCCACGCCCACGTGTTCAGCCGTGGGCTGAACCTGGCCAGCCAGCGGCGTTATGCGCCCAACTACGATGCGCCGCTGGGCGACTACCTGGGCCAACTGCGGGCCCATGGTTTCAGCCATGGCGTACTGGTCCAGCCCAGCTTCCTGGGTACCGACAACCGCTACCTGCTCAGCGCCTTGCAGACCGTGCCAGGGCAACTGCGCGGGGTGGTGATGCTGGAGCGGGATGTCGAGCGGGCGACCTTGACGGAAATGGCCCGGTTGGGAGTCAGGGGGGTACGCCTCAACCTCATGGGGCAAGACATGCCTGACCTGACCGGCGCGCAGTGGCGGCCCCTGCTGGAGCGCATCGGCGAGCAGGGTTGGCACGTGGAACTGCACCGTCAGGTGGCGGACATTCCAGTGCTGGTGCGGGCATTGCAGCCCTATGGGCTGGACATCGTGATTGACCATTTCGGCCGGCCAGATGCCCGCCGTGGCCTGGGCCAGCCGGGGTTTGCCGAACTGCTGACCCTGAGCGGTCGGGGCAAGGTGTGGGTGAAGGTGTCCGGCATCTACAGGCTGCAGGGCTCGCCGGAGGAGAACCTGGCATTCGCCCGTCAGGCGCTGTGCGCGCTGGAAGCCCATTACGGCGCAGAGCGGTTGATGTGGGGCAGTGACTGGCCGCATACCCAGCATGAGTCGGAGGTCAGTTTCGGCAGCACTGTCGAACAGTTCGAGGCCTTGGGTTGTTCAGCGCAGTTGCGCCAGGCACTGTTGCTGGATACCGCGCGGGCGTTGTTTGGCTTCGAGTGACCTAGCGCCAGTGCTGCAACTGCCAGCAGGTCCTTGAACGCAAGCTTGCGTGGTCATGCTGAGCCGGTGCTTGCCAGCCAGCGCATTTCCCATGCAGATTTGTGGCCCGGCGCGCTTGGCGAGCCTCCAATTGAAAAGCCCTCAGGACCAAGGACGATGAGTCACTCTTCGCAATTCACCTTGCTCGGCAAGCGGCGTTTCCTGCCGTTCTTCATCACTCAGTCGCTGGGTGCCTTCAACGACAACCTGTTCAAGCAGTCGCTGATCCTGGCGATTTTGTTCAAGCTCAGCCTGGGCGATGGTGACCGATCGATCTGGGTCAACTTGTGTGCCTTGCTGTTCATACTGCCGTTTTTCCTGTTTTCGGCGCTGGGCGGGCAGTTTGGCGAGAAGTTCGCCAAGGATGCGCTCATCCGGGCAATCAAACTGGCCGAAATCGTGATCATGGCGATTGGAGCACTGGGCTTTGTCACCAACCATCTGGCGCTGATGCTGGTGGCGCTGTTCGGTATGGGGACCCACTCGGCGCTGTTCGGCCCGGTGAAGTATTCGATCCTGCCGCAGGCCCTGCGCGAGGAAGAGCTGGTGGGCGGTAACGGGCTGGTGGAAACCGGCACCTTCCTCGCCATCCTCGCCGGCACCATCGGCGCGGGCATGATGATGTCGGCCGACAGCTACGCAACGGTGGTAGCCGGTGGCGTGGTCGGCACGGCGGTACTCGGCTACCTCGCCAGCCGCTGGATCCCTCGGGCGGCTGCCGCCTCGCCGCAAATGCCGCTGGACTGGAACATCTTCAAGCAGTCGTGGGTGATCTTGCGCATGGGCCTGGGCCAGCCGCCGGCGGTGTCGCGTTCGATCGTCGGCAACTCGTGGTTCTGGTTTGTCGGCGCCATCTACCTCACGCAGATCCCGGCCTATGCCAAGGATTGGCTGCACGGTGATGGCACGGTGGTGACCCTGGTGCTGACCCTGTTCTCGGTGGGCATTGCCCTGGGCTCGCTGCTGTGCGAGCGGCTCAGTGGACGCAAGGTGGAAATCGGCCTGGTGCCGTTCGGCTCGTTCGGCCTGACCCTGTTCGGCCTGCTGTGGTGGTGGCACTCCGGTGATGTACCGGCTGCAGCAGCGCCGCACGACTGGCTGGCACTGCTGGGCATGAGCCAGGCCTGGTGGATCTTGCTGTCGATCATTGGCCTGGGTGTGTTCGGCGGCTTCTACATCGTGCCGCTGTATGCGTTGATCCAGGCCCGCACGGCCGAGGACGAGCGCGCCAGGGTGATCGCGGCCAACAACATCCTCAATGCCTTGTTCATGGTGGTGTCGGCGGTGCTCACCATCATCCTGCTAGGCGTGGCCAAGCTGAGCATCCCGCAGCTTTTCCTGGTGGTGTCGCTGCTCAATATCGCGGTCAACACCTATATCTTCAGGATCGTGCCCGAGTTCACCATGCGTTTCCTGATCTGGCTGCTCAGCCATTCGATGTACCGCGTGCAGCACCGAGACCTTGAGCGCATCCCCGACGAAGGTGCAGCGTTGCTGGTGTGCAACCACGTATCGTTCGTCGATGCGTTGCTGCTGGGCGGGGCCATACGCCGGCCGATCCGCTTTGTCATGTACTACAAGATCTACAACCTGCCGGTGCTCAACTTCGTGTTTCGCACTGCCGGTGCCATCCCGATTGCCGGGCGTAACGAAGACCAGGCGACGTACGAGCGGGCCTTCGCGCGCATTGCCGAATACCTGGCGGATGGTGAACTGGTGTGCATCTTCCCGGAAGGCAAGCTGACGGGCGATGGCGAAATCGATGTCTTCAAGGGTGGGGTCAGCCGCATCCTCGAAGAAACGCCGGTACCGGTGATTCCGCTGGCCTTGCAGGGGTTGTGGGGTAGCTTCTTCAGCCGCGACCCGGCCAAGGGCTTCTTCAAGCGCCTGTGGTCGCGGGTGACCATCGTGGCAGGCGCCGCCGTCCCGGTGGAGGCGGCGCAGCCTGAGGTGTTGCGCGAACAGGTCAGCCGCCTGCGCGGCCCTCTGCGATAGGGGTTAGCTGGCGCTGACTTTCAGGCCGACAAGGCCGCAGACGATCAGCGCCACACTGACCAGCCGCACCAGGGCCATGGACTCGCCGAACAGAATGATCCCGGCGATGACCGTACCGACTGCGCCTACGCCGGTCCAGATGGCATAGGCGGTGCCCAGCGGCAACTCCTTCATGGCCAGGCCCAGCAGGCCCAGGCTGATGACCATGGCGCCGACGGTAAGGACAGTGGGTAGCGGTCGAGTGAAACCGTCGGTGTATTTGAGGCCGACGGCCCAGCCGACCTCGAACAGGCCGGCGAAAAACAGGATGATCCAGGACATGAGTGTGTCTCCATCGTTTGAATGATGGGGCCGTCCCCGGAGTGGTCACGCGGTGCGTCGTGAGGTCGTCCTCACAGTGGGTGCCATGGTGCCAATCTGCGGCCTTCCGGGCAAGTCCACGCCTGCTGGCCAATTTCCACCCGTCGTTCACCGTTGCCGCCGCTACCGTATTCGCGGGTAAACCCGCTCCTACACAGATTGGTGGTGGACACACATTGGTGATTGGGCGCAGGCCGTCGTAGGCGCGGGGTTACCCGCGAAGAGGCCGGTGCTGGTGGAAACGATTCAAGCCAGCACCGCATCTCATACCCGTCAGACCCCTTGCGGGATCTCTTCCCCACCCAGCGCCTCGAACAGCACCGGCAGGAATTCGGCAAAGGTCATCATCATCAGCTGGAAGCTGGCGTCGAACTGTTGCGCAGCCTCATCGCCACCGTCCTGCTCGGCCTGCTCCTGCAGCAGTTCTTCGAACTTCAGGCGCTTGATGACCATCTTGTCGTCGAGGATGAACGACAGCTTGTCTTGCCAGGCCAGGGCCAGCTGGGTCACCACTTTGCCGGTGCTCAGGTGCAGCTGGATCTCTTCGCCAGTCAGGTCCTGGCGCTTGCAGCGCACGATACCGCCATCTTCGGCGGTGTCGCGCAGCTCACACTCGTCCAGTACATAGAAGCCTTCGGCGGCTTGCTGCGACTTGACCCAGTCGGTCATGGTGGCCACTGGCGCAATCTTCACCGTGGCCGGGCGCACCGGTAGCGAGCCCATCACTTCACGCAGGGTCGACAGCAGGTCTTCGGCGCGCTTGGCGCTGGCCGAGTTGACCAGGATCACGCCCAGGCGCGGGGCAATGGCAGCGAAGATCATCGAGCGGCGGATGAACGCACGCGGCAGGAACGCCTGGATGATTTCGTCCTTGATCTGGTCGCGTTCCTTTTTATAGACCTTGCGCATTTGCTCGGTCTCGATCTCTTCGACCTTTTCCTTGACCGCGTCGTTGACCACGCTGCTCGGCAGGATGCGTTCTTCCTTGCGCGCGGCAATCAGCAGGTACTCGCCGCTGACATGCACCAGGGGAGCGTCTTCGCCTTTGCCGAACGGCGCGACGAAACCATAAGTGGTCAGCTCCTGGCTGGCGCAGGGGCGGGCCGGCTTGCTGGCCAGGGCGGCTTCCAGCGCTTCAGGCTCGAACGGAACTTCCTGGGTCAGGCGGTAGGTCAGCAGGTTCTTGAACCACATGAGGGGCAATCTCTCCTTAATGCATAAGGCGGGCATTATTCTCCGAGCGGTGAATTCAGGCCAGCCCTGTCAGAGGGCCAGCAGTGGCTTATGCATGAAAGAATCGCCCGACAACGCTAGGTCTTTGAAAGGCCTGAGGTTTTTTTTGCAAAAAGTTTAAAAAGTGCTTGCCAGGGTGCGGGGTGCTCCGTAGAATGCGCGCCACACCGAGACGAAGGGTGATTAGCTCAGCCGGGAGAGCATCTGCCTTACAAGCAGAGGGTCGGCGGTTCGATCCCGTCATCACCCACCACTCGATGTATAGCGCAGCGGTAGTTCAGTCGGTTAGAATACCGGCCTGTCACGCCGGGGGTCGCGGGTTCGAGTCCCGTCCGCTGCGCCATATTCCACTTCCAGGGCCCACTGAACACCCGGAAGTAACAAAGAAAGCGACCTTAGGGTCGCTTTTTTTTTGTGCCTGATTTTTGGTGTTTGACCGAAGTGTGAAAAAACTTCGATAAGTGCTTGCCAGAGCGCCAAGTCGCCCGTAGAATGCGCGCCACACCGAGAGACATGGGTGATTAGCTCAGCCGGGAGAGCATCTGCCTTACAAGCAGAGGGTCGGCGGTTCGATCCCGTCATCACCCACCACTCGATGTATAGCGCAGCGGTAGTTCAGTCGGTTAGAATACCGGCCTGTCACGCCGGGGGTCGCGGGTTCGAGTCCCGTCCGCTGCGCCATATTCCACTTCCAGGGCCCACTGAACACCCGGAAGTAACAAAGAAAGCGACCTTAGGGTCGCTTTTTTTGTTTCTGCATCATGCGATCGTCTCCGCCCCTCTGCAACAAGGGGCTAGCTGCGCCACTCTTCTTCCCTCAGCGTCAGCACCTCAAACCCGTCCTCGGTCCCCGGCAGTGCCTTGAGCGTATCGACGATGAACGCCTCGGCGCGGTCGTTGATCTGCATCGTGGTCACATCGGGGCGGATGAAGCTGTCGAGTTTGGCAAACACCTGGGTCAGCAACTGGCCGGTGCGGCGCATCAGTCGAGTTGGGCGGGGGGCTTGAGGATCACCTGGGACATGGGGGGAGGGCAGTTGCCCATGCTGGAAATTGCCCCAGCAAAGCGCCTGGGAGCGTGAGGTTGCCACCGCATGGTGCGTAACCTGTTCAGGCCTCTTCGCGGGCACGCCCGCTCCCACAGGTACTGCGCCGCCCTCAGGCCTTGCGATATCCCTGTGGGAGCGGGCATGCCCGCGAAAGGGCCGGTATAGCTGGCCCATAAATTGCTGATCTACCCTCATCCCGGGCTGTCAACGTCGACAGCCCTCACCACTTCACGACAAAGGCGCCGTGTTGCCCCGCTTGCATCAGCATGCCGGGGCAGCCGGCGCCTTTTGCGTTCTCCACAGGAGCCCGCCCATGGCCAACAGCGAAGTACGCAGCGTCTGCCCCTACTGCGGCGTGGGCTGCGGCATCGTCATGAGCGTTGCCGATGGCAAGGTCGGCAAGATCAGCGGCGACAAGCTGCACCCGAGCAACTTTGGCCGCCTATGTACCAAAGGCCTCACCGCACACCAGCCACTGAGTGCCAGCGGGCGCATGGCCGACGCCTACCTGCGCCAGCAACGCAGCCAGCCGCCAGTGCGCACCAGCATGGACCAGGCCATCGCTGCCACCGCCGAGCGTCTGCGCGGCATTATCGACCAGCACGGCCCGGATGCCGTGGCGCTGTACGTGTCCGGGCAAATGTCGCTGGAGGCCCAGTACCTGGCCAACAAGTTGGCCAAGGGCTTTATCCGTACGCGCCACATCGAGTCCAACTCGCGCCTGTGCATGGCCAGCGCCAGCAGTGGCTACAAGCTGTCGCTTGGCGCCGATGGCCCACCTGGCAGTTACCAGGACTTCGAGCACGCCGACGTATTTCTGGTGATCGGCGCCAACATGGCCGACTGCCACCCGATCTTGTTCCTGCGCCTGCTTGATCGGGTCAAGGCCGGTGCGAAGCTGATCGTCGTCGACCCGCGGCGCAGCGCCACCGCCGACAAGGCCGACCTGTTTCTGCAGGTGCGCCCCGGCAGTGACATGGCCTTGCTCAACGGCCTTTTGCACCTGCTGCATCGCAACGGCCACACCAACCCCGATTTCATCGCCCGCCACACCGAAGGCTGGGACGAAATGCCGGCCTTCCTCGACGACTATACCCCCGAGCGCGTCGCCGCCATCACCGGGCTGGCCGAGGCCGATATCATCAAGGCCGCCGAATGGATCGGCAGCGCCAACAACTGGATGAGCTGCTGGACCATGGGCTTGAACCAGAGCATTCACGGCACCTGGCACAGCAACGCCATCTGTAACCTGCACTTGGCCACGGGTGCCATCTGCCGCCCCGGTAGCGGCCCGTTCTCGCTGACCGGCCAACCCAATGCCATGGGCGGCCGCGACATGGGCTACATGGGCCCCGGCTTGCCAGGCCAGCGCTCAGCGTTGGTGGAAGATGACCGCGCGTTCGTCGAACGGCAGTGGCAACTGCCACCCGGCAGCCTGCGCAGCGAGGGCGGCGAGGGTACGGTGGCGCTGTTCGGGCAGATGAAAGCCGGTGAAGTGAAAGCCTGCTGGGTCATCTGCAGCAACCCGGTGGCCAGTGTCGCCAACCGCCAGCAAGTGATCGACGGCCTGCGCAAGGCCGAACTGGTCATTACCCAGGACGCCTTCCTCGACACCGAAACCAACCGCTACGCCGACATCCTGCTGCCGGCCGCGCTGTGGGCCGAAGGCGAGGGTGTGATGATCAACAGCGAGCGCAACCTGACCCTGATGCCGCGCGCTGTCGAGCCCCCCGGGCAAAGTCTGCCGGACTGGCAGATCATTGCCCGCGTAGCGTGCGCCATGGGCTATGCCGACGCCTTCGACTACCCCAATGCCGAAGCGGTGTATGAGGAAATACGCCGCTTCCACAACCCTGTTACCGGTTATGACCTGCGCGGTATCGGCTATGCCGAATTGCGTACGCAGCCGCGCCAGTGGCCCTGTGCACCGGGCAGCGAACAGCATCGCAGCCCGCTGCGCTACCTCAACGACGGCAGCAGCCAGGCGCTACTGCTTGATGCCCGGGGTAGGCGGCCGGCACTGGCCTTCCCTACCGCCAGCGGCAAGGCGCGCTTCTTTGCCCGGCCCTGGTTGCCGGCAGCGGAAGTGCCGGACGATGACTACCCCATGGTGCTGAATACTGGGCGTGTGCAGCACCAATGGCACACATTGACCAAGACCGGCAAGGTGACGGCACTGAACAAGCTGGAGCCCGGCCCCTACCTTGAGATTCACCCTGAGGATGCCGCCCGGCTGGGTGTCGCTGAAAAGGACCAGGTGGCCGTTCGCTCGCGCCGGGGGCACGCCGTGTTGCCGGCGCGCATCAGTGACCGGGTCATGCCGGGCAACTGCTTTGCGCCGTTTCACTGGAACGACCTGATCGGCGAGCAATTGGCGATCAATGCCGCGACCTGCGATGCGGTCGACCCGCTGTCGCTGCAGCCTGCCTTCAAACACTGCGCCGTAGCCCTGGAGCGGGTCGCAGGCGAGCGCATCGACGCCCTTGATCTGAACACTGCCACTGTAGAGCCTGTCCGCATGCCGACCGCCACCCTGTCCCGTCTGCTTGGCCTGCACACCTTGCCGGTTCCAGTGCTGGCCGAAGAAGAGCGTCATTACCTGCAAGGTTTCCTGCTGGGCCTGGACCAGGCCCGCGCCGAGGGCGTACCCCGCCTGCCGGCCAGTGCGCCGCTGGCTGCCAGCCGTCGTTTGTTTGTCGACGGCTTGCTGGCCGGGCTGTTCGCCCAGCCTGCAACTGCACCCATCGCGGCACAGGCCGCGCCATGGCATCAGGTGCTGTGGGCCTCGCAGACGGGCAATGGTGAGCAATTGGCCGAACGCTGTGCCGCGCGCCTGCGCGGTGCCGGTCTGAACGTGCAACTCAGCTGCCTGGAGGCGGTCAGCCCAAGCCAGCTGCAGGGTGCTGCCAGTGTGGTGTTGATCGCCAGCACCTTTGGCGATGGCGACGCGCCCGACAGCGGCGCGGCCTTCTGGCAGGCTTTGCAGGGCGAGGAGGGCGCTCACTGCGCCGGGCTGCCCTATGCCGTACTGGCCCTGGGCGACTCCAGTTACGACCAGTTCTGCGGTTTTGGCCGCAAGCTCGACCAGCGCCTGGCCGAGCTGGGAGGGCAGCGCCTGCTGGCGCGGGTGGACTGCGAGCCAGACTTCGACGAAGCCTTTGCCGGCTGGCTCGAAGCGTTATTGCCTGCACTGGGCACTGCCGCGGCGCCACCTCCGGCGAGTGAACCTGCACCCGTATCAGCCTTCAGCAAGCAGCAACCCTGGATGGCCACCGTACTGGAAAACCGCCTGCTCAATGGCCCCGGCGCCAGCAAGGAAACCCGCCAGCTGGTCTTCGACCTGAGCGGCAGCGGCTTCACTTACGCTGCCGGCGATGCCCTGGGCGTGTGGCCGCGCAACTGCCCGGCCCTGGTAGAAGAGCTGCTGACCCTGATGCAGCTCGATGGCCAGGCGATGGTCGAGCTTAAAGGTCATTGCGCCATGCCATTGGCCGAAGCCCTGCAAACACACCTGGAAATTGCCAAGGTCACTGCGCAACAACTGCAGGCATTTGCCAGCAACGCGCCTGACCTGCAGCGCTTGCTGCAGCCTGAATGCAAGGCCGAGCTGCAAGATTGGCTGTGGGGCCGGCAGTTGGTCGATGTGCTGCGCGCCTTCCCCCAGCAGTTGCCGCTGGCCAGTTGGCTGGAACTGCTCAAGCCATTGCAGCCGCGGCTCTATTCGATCAGCTCCAGCCCGCTGGCGCACCCAGGCCAGGTGCATCTGACGGTATCGACGGTGCGTTATGGCGAACGTAAAGGCGTGTGCTCAAGCTTTCTTGCCGACCGTGCGCAGGTGCAGAAAGTGGCGATCTTCCCGCAGGTGTCGAAGCACTTTCGCTTGCCCGAGGACGACAGCGTGCCGGTGATCATGGTGGGCCCTGGTACTGGCATTGCACCGTTCCGGGCGTTCCTCGAGGAGCGAGAGGCACGGGGGGCAAAAGGCGACAACTGGCTGTTCTTCGGCGAGCAGTACGCAGCGACCGATTTCTATTACCAGGAGCAGTTGCAGGCCTGGCAGGCGGCGGGGCACCTGCGGCTGGACACGGCGTTCTCGCGGGACCAGGTCGAGAAGATCTATGTGCAGCAGCGCATGCTCGAGCAGGGTGCGCAGCTGTGGCAGTGGCTGGAGGCGGGGGCGTATTTCTATGTGTGTGGCGATGCGCAGCGCATGGCCAGGGATGTGGATGCGGCGTTGCGGGTGATCGTCGCCGAGCATGGCCGGATGGATGCGGCGGCGGCTGCGGCTTATGTCGAAGGCTTGAGCAAGGCCAGGCGTTATCGGCGCGATGTGTACTGAAGTGCTCCAAGATGGGGTGTTGTGCACCTTGAATGTGCATTGGCTGGGCGGGCCCAGCGCAAGTGTAGGAGCGGGTTTACCCGCGAAGAGGCCGGCACAGGCAACCCAGGCATCCCAGGCAACTCAATTGGCACGCTCCCTGCTTAACCTCGGATACAACAAAGCCCACTGATCAACGGCGATCAACCGGGCCCCCTACCGTGATGAATACAGGCAAAGGCGCCTGGAGCTTCGGCTCCAGGCGCTTTTTTTTTTGATCGAGGATCGGCTTATGAAGGCAACAGCGAGCAGCGGGCAACGAGAGCGACTGGTCATCGTCGGCAACGGCATGGTCGGCCACCATTGCGTCGAACAACTGGTCAGTCGCGGCGGCCTGCAGCGCTTCGAGGTGCGGGTATTCGGCGAAGAGCGCCAACGCGCGTATGACCGCGTGCACCTGTCCGAATACTTCGGCGGCAGCTGTGCCGAAACCCTGGCCCTGTGTGAGCACGATTTCTACGAGGCCAATGGCGTACACCTGCACCTGGGTGAGGCCGTGCTGGAGATCGACCGCGAGCGCCGCGAAGTCGTCACTGCCGAAGGTCGCTATGGCTACGACCGACTGGTGCTGGCCACCGGCTCCTATCCCTTCGTGCCGCCGATCGAAGGCTCCAGCGGCAATGCCCGCCTGGTCTACCGGACCCTGGACGACCTCGATGGCATTCGTGCTGCCGCAGCCGGTGCCCGCCGAGGGGTGGTGGTCGGCGGTGGCCTGCTTGGTCTGGAAGCGGCCAACGCCCTCAAGTCGCTGGGGCTGGAAGCCCACGTGGTGGAATTCGCCCCACGGCTGATGCCGGTACAGCTGGACGGCGAGGGCGGTGCCGCGTTGAAGGCGCAGATCGAAGCACTGGGTGTGGGGGTGCACCTGTCACGCGCCACCCAGTCGGTCAGTGCCGGTGAAACCTACCGCTACCGCATGAACTTCGACGGCGGTGAGCACCTGGAAACCGACCTGATCGTGTTCTCCGCCGGTATCCGCCCACAGGATGCACTGGGCCGGGGTTGCGGCCTTGACATCGCCGCGCGCGGAGGCGTGGTCATCGACAACCACTGCCGCAGCAGCGACCCACGCATCTTCGCCATCGGCGAGTGCGCCTCGTGGAACGGCAGCGTGTTCGGCCTGGTCGCCCCGGGCTACAGCATGGCGCGCAACCTGGCCGGGCTGCTGATGGGCGAGGCGGCAGTGGCGTTCACCGGCGCCGACATGTCGACCAAGCTCAAGCTGCTGGGTGTGGATGTCGGTTCGATCGGCGATGCCCACGGTGCCACGCCGGGCGCGCGCAGCTATCGCTTCATCGATGAAGCCAACAGCGCTTACCGCCGTTTGGTGGTGGATGCCAGCGGCAAGCACGTGCTCGGCGCGGTGCTGGTCGGCGACAACAGCTATTACGACACCCTGTTGCAGTACGCCCAGAACGGCATCGCCCTGCCGGCCGACCCGGCAGCGCTGATCTTGCCACAAGGCGGTGGTGCGCCGGCCCTGGGCGCCGATGCGCTGCCCGACAGTGCGACCATCTGCTCCTGCCACAACGTCAGCAAGGGGGCGGTGTGCGCCGCGATCGACAGTGGCTGCAGTGACCTCGCTGCGGTCAAGGGCTGCACCAAGGCCGCGACCGGCTGCGGCGGTTGCGCGGCTCTGCTCAAGCACGTCTTCGAGCACGAGCTGACGGCCCGCGGCGTGGCGGTGGACAAGAGCCTGTGCGAGCACTTTGCCTACACCCGGCAGGAGTTGTACGGGTTGGTGCGGGTGGAGGGTATTCGCACCTTCAGCGAACTGCTCGAGCGCCATGGCAAGGGCCATCTGGGGTGTGACATCTGCAAGCCGGCGGTGGGCAACATTCTCGCCTCGTGCTGGAACCAGCCGATCATGGACCCGGCGTTGGTGCCGCTGCAGGACACCAACGACACCTTCATGGCCAACATGCAGAAAAACGGCACCTATTCGGTGGTGCCGCGCATTCCCGGTGGTGAAATAACCCCCGACAAGCTCATCGTCATCGGCCAGGTGGCCAAGAAATACGACCTGTACACCAAGATCACCGGTGGCCAGCGCATCGACCTGTTCGGCGCCCAGTTGCACGAGCTGCCGCTGATCTGGGGCGAACTGATCGAGGCCGGTTTCGAAACCGGCCACGCCTACGGCAAGTCGACCCGCACGGTGAAGTCGTGCGTGGGCAGCACCTGGTGCCGTTACGGCGTGCAGGACAGTGTCGCCATGGCCCTGCGCCTGGAAGATCGCTACAAGGGCCTGCGCAGCCCCCACAAGCTCAAGTTCGCGGTATCGGGTTGCACCCGTGAATGCGCCGAGGCGCAGAGCAAGGACATCGGCGTTATCGCCACCGACAAGGGCTGGAACCTGTACGTGTGCGGCAACGGCGGCATGCGCCCGCGGCATGCCGAGTTGTTCGCCACCGACCTGGACGACGAAACCCTGGTACGCCTGATCGACCGCGTGCTGATGTTCTACATCCGCACGGCCGACAAGCTGCAGCGCACCTCAGTGTGGCGTGAAAACCTGGAAGGCGGGCTGGACTACCTGAAGCAGGTGATCATCGACGACAGCCTGGGCCTGGCCAACGAGCTGGAAGCGCAGATGCAGCATGTGGTCGACCAGTATGAATGCGAATGGGCCAATGCCCTCAACGACCCCGAGAAGCTCAAGCGCTTCCGTACCTTCGTCAACGACCGACGCGCCGACCCGGACGTGCACTTCGTGCGCGAACGCGAACAACGCCGGCCCGCTGCACCGCTGCACCTGATCCCAACTGTCGAGGAGGCTGTCTGATGAACCTAGCCAATGTTGCTGTGAACACGCAAGAAAACTGGCAGACGGTGTGCCAGGCGCAAGACCTGGTGGCCGATTCCGGGGTCGTGGTTTGGCTCGATGGGGCCCAGGTGGCGTTGTTCTACCTGCCGGGGCAGGCGCAGCCGTTATACGCGGTGGACAACCGTGACCCGCGCTCCGGCGCCAATATCATCGGCCGTGGGCTGGTGGGCAGTGTGCAGGGCGAGCTGGTGGTGGCGGCGCCGTTGTACAAGCAGCATTTCAGCCTGCTGAGTGGGGAGTGCCTGGAGGATGCCGGGCAGAGGTTGCGGGTGTGGCCGGTGCGGTTGAAGGGGGAGGCGGTGGAGCTGGCGGTGGCCTGATACCCCTTTGCTGCCTGTGCCGGCCTCTTCGCGGGCAAGCCCGCTCCTACGGAATCTGCACCGCCTTCAAATACGGCGCTGCACCTGTGGGAGCGGGCTTGCCCGCGAAGAGGCCAGCACAAGCCGACTAGATAACCAACCCCTGCGGCGTGCGCCCGGCAAACACATCCACCAGGCTGGCCACCACCATCTCGCCCATGCGCGTGCGTGTCTGTACCGTGGCACTGGCGCGATGCGGTTGCAGCACCACATCTTCACGCTCGAACAACGCCTCGGGCGCTCGCGGTTCATCGACAAACACATCCAGCGCCGCGCCAGCGATCTCGCCAGCCTGCAGCGCGGCGATCAACGCAGGCTCATCTACCAGCTTGCCGCGTGCGATATTGATCAGGTACCCCTCGCTGCCCAACGCCTGAAGCACGTCGCGATTGATCAGCGCCTCGCCCTTATCAGCCGCCGCCGCGAGGATCAGCGCATCGCTGTCCTTGGCCAACTGCAGCAGATCTGCCTCGAACCCGTAGGGCACATCCAGCGCCTGTAGATCGGTGTAGCGGATCGGGCAACCGAAGGCTGCCGCCCGCTGTGCTACCGCCCGACCGACCCGGCCCATGCCGACGATGCCCACGCGCATGCCCGACACCTGCCGGGCCAGTGGCAGCGGTGCCAGGGGCGTGGTGCTGGTGGCCCAACGGCCGGCGCGAACGAAGCGGTCACCGGTGCAGATACCCCGGCACAAGCCGATCAGCAGGCCGATGGCAAGATCGGCGACGTCCTCGGTGAGCGCACCGATGGTCGCCGTCACCTGGATGCCGCGATCGCGGGCATAGGCCAGGTCTACCGCGTCGGTGCCGACGCCATTGACGGCGATCACTTCGAGGTTGGGCAGGCGCGCCATCAGCGCCTGGCTGATGCCGGTGTGGCCGCCGGTGATCACGCCGCGAATATTGCCAGCATGCTGGCTGACGTAGGCCTCCTTGTCGGCCTGTTCGTAGTAGCGGTGTACGGTGAACAGCTGTTCCAGGCGCTCACGGATCTGCGGGATCAGGATAGGGCTCAGTTGCAGGACTTCTGGTTTCATCGGTCACTCCATCATAAACTGGGATCAGCCACGGCCAACGAACGGCATGTTGCTGGCCATCACGGTCATGTTCAGTACGTTGGCGTCGAGCGGCAGCGCTGCGATGTAGCGCACCGCATCGGCCACATGGCGCACGTCGAGCATCGGCTCGGCGGCGATCTCGCCATTGGCCTGGCGCACCCCCCGGGTCATGCGCTCGGACAACTCGGTCAGGGCGTTGCCGATGTCCACCTGGCTGCACACGATGTTGTAAGGCCGACCATCCAGCGCCAGCGCCTTGGTCAGGCCCAGCACCGCATGCTTGCTGGCGGTGTAAGGTGCGGTGAACGGGCGTGGGGTGTGCGCCGAGATCGAGCCGTTGTTGATGATCCGCCCGCCTTGCGGCTGCTGGCGGCGCATCAGGCCGAAGGCGGCGCGGGCGCACAGGAATACACCATCGACGTTGGTGGCGATGACGTTGCGCCAGTTCTCCAACGGCAGCTCGTCGACGGGGACAGCGGGGGCGTTGATGCCGGCATTGTTGAACATCACGTCGAGGCGGCCATGCACCTCCTCGATGGTGGCGAACAATTGCGCAACGCTTTGCTCATCGCGCACGTCAGTGGGAACGGCCAAGGCCTCACCGCCCGCTGCTAGCGCTTGCTCGACGACGGCTTGTAGCGGTTCGGCGCGGCGCCCGGCGAGGACCAGGCTGAAGTTGTCCTCGAGCAGGGCGAGGGCGACGGCACGGCCGATGCCACTGCCAGCACCGGTGACCAGCGCGACTTTCTTGTTTTGGCTCATCGATAGGCTCCAGCAGGTTCAGGCGGCGTTGGCGGCATGCCCGGCAGGGCGAGGACCGACGTGCAGGTGCAGTTCGCCGATACCATCGATGCCGGCGTGAAGGGTGTCGCCCGGGTTCAGCGGTGCCACGCCGGGCGGGCTGCCGGTCATGATCAGGTCGCCCGGGCGCAGTGGCAGTTGGCGAGACAGCCTGCTGATCACTTCGGCCAATGCCCAGGTCTGCTGGCTGAGGTGTGCACGTTGGCGCTCCTGGCCATTGACCTGCAGCCATAGCGACGTATCCAGCGGCCAGTCGCATTCGCTGGCGGGAACGATGGCGGTCATCGGTGCCGAAGCCTCGAACACCTTGGCGCCTTCCCACGGCAGGCCCTCGGCCTTGGCCTTGCGCTGGTGATCGCGACGGGTCATGTCCAGACCGGCGGCAAAGCCGAACACGTGCTCCAGGGCATGCTCGTGGGCGATGTTGACGCCGCCTTTGGCGATGGCCGCGACCAGCTCGATTTCATGGCAGAACTCGTCGGTCTGCGGCGGGAAGGGCAGTTCGCCCAGTGCCTCGACCACGTTGCTTGCCGGTTTCATGAAAAACACAGGCTCCTGCGGCGCCGCGCCGTAGGATTCCGGCCACGGGTAGTTGCGGCCGAGGCAGAACACCCGGCCGACCGGGAAGCGCGCATCGCTGCCACGGATCGGCAGGCTGACGATGGCCGGCGGGTTGAACAGGTAGGTCATGGTTAGATCCTCCGTACTGGAGTGGACAGCGTATCCAGCGGCTGGCCGGCAAAGTTGGACGAAAGCGGGGTTGGGTTGGACTATCCAAGGCACCTGTACCGGCCCTTTCGCGGCTAAAGCCGCTCCTACAGGGATAGCGTCAAACCCAGGGGCAATACCGTCCCCCCGTAGGAGCGGCTTTAGCCGCGAAGAGGCCGGTACCGTCAATACACGCCTTGGCTCAGCCCGCAGTCTTCAGCTCGATGCGATACAGCTTCCCAAGCAGCAGCGAGTAAGACAGCGTGCCCATCAACGCCACACCACCGATGAACCAGAACGCCATGGCGAACGAGCCACTGGCGTGCACGATCGCGCCGATCACGATCGGGGTGACAATGCCTCCAATGTTCGCGGCCAGGCTGGTGACGCCGCCGGTCAGACCGATCAGTTCCTTGGGTGCCACTTCCGATACCGCCGCCCACGACGACGAGGCTATGCCCTGGGCGAAGAACGCCAGGGTCAGCACGGCGATGCACAGCACATTGGAGTCGGTGAAGTTCACCAGCACGATCGACATCCCCAGCATCGAGCCCACCACCAGCGGCAGCTTGCGGGCAAACGACAGCGAGTAGCCCTTGCGGATCAGCAGGTCAGAGACGATGCCCGCCAGGAGGATGCCGACCGTGGCACCAATGAACGGCATGACCGCGAAGATGCCGACCTTGATCAACGTCAGCTGACGCTCTTCGATCAGGTAGGTGGGGAACCAGGTGAGGAAGAAGTACAGCGCCGAAGTGCTGGCGAACTTGCCCAGGCAGATCGCCCAGATCTGGCGATAGCGGAACAGTTCGGCAACCTGGCGCCAGTCGAAGCGCGTACGTTCCTGGCTGCTTTTCACCAGGCCGCCGCCGTGCTCGATATAGGCCAGTTCTTCCTTGCTGACCTTCTTGCAGTTGAGCGGGTCGCGATACAGGAACAGCCACACTGCACCGAACAGGATGCCGACCAGACCGGTGCTGTAGAACACGTGGCGCCAGTCATAGGTGGTCGCCAGCCACAGGAGCGCGCCGGTGAACAGCGCGGTGCCCAGGTACTGGCCACATACGTAGATGCTGCTGGCCATGCCGCGCTCGCGAGCGGGGAACCATACCGTAACCGCACGGCTGTTGGCCGGGAAGGCCGGGGCCTCCATGGCGCCGACCGCCAGGCGCAGGCCGAACAGCGAGGCGAAGCCACTGGCCAGGCCCTGGGCCACGGTGACCGCCGACCAGCTGATCAGCGACACGCCATAGGTCAGGCGTGAGCCGAAGCGGTCGGCAATGAAGCCAGCCGGTACCAGGGCCAACGCGTAGGTCCAGGCGAAAGCGGAGAAAATCAGGCCCATCTCGACCTTGTCCAGGCCCAGGTCTTTGGCCATGAACGGCGCTGCGATGGAAATGTTCACCCGGTCGACGTAGTTGATGATGGTCGCCACCAGCAGCAGCGACAGCATGAACCAGCGGCGGCGGGTAGGCAGGCGCTGGGCGGGGGCCGCGTCCAGCGTGTACGACGACGCGGCGCGGGGGGTAGGCGTGCTCGACATGAGTCGACCTCGTTTGTTGTTGTTGGTAGAGGTTGGGCTGCAGTCCCTTTTCTAAGGTGGTCGTACAACGCGGTGAATGCAACGGGGTATTTAGACCGTTTTTTTCATTGGAGGCGGGGCAGTGCTGTGCTGTCCAAGAAATTTCTCAGCCAGGGTTTCGCCTGAAATATTGGCTGAATAGCGCATTCTCAGAGGGCTGCGTGGATTTGCGGTTGCGCAGGTTTTTGCATAAGGGGTTAAATTGCAGAGTTTGGACGTCGTACAACTTAAAGCGCCCGTATCCCGGAGATTGCCTATGCCCCCCAAGCGCGAGGTTCCGACCTATGTCATGCAGCAGCGCAGCGAGCTGATGGATTTCTACATCCGCGATCAGCGCGGGCGTCCCGCCGAGACCGCGCCGCATCGTCATGAGTACTTCCAGATCCAGGTCAATCTCGGCGGCGACACGGTGCAACACATCGGCAGCGTGCAACGCCCATTCAGACGCAACACCCTGGCCTTCATCCTGCCGCACCGGGTGCATGTGATCCCGCATCCGGAGGACAGCGACTTCGTGGTGATCAATTTCTCCCAGACGTTCCTGCTGCCGCACCTGGCCTGCGACCCGATGGACCTGGAGGAAGTGTCGATCCTGCAGGCGCCGGAGCTGTCGCCGTTCCGCTTTCAGGAGCATCTCGACTTCCACCTGAGTGACCCGGACTTTGCCGAGGTACGGCAAACCCTCGAGCGCATGCGTGCGCTGGATGCCAACCGCCGTTTCGGCACCCGCGAAATCCTCAAAGGCCTGTTGCTGCAGCTGATCGGCCAGGTCTGTGGCCTGTATGCCGAGCCGCTGCGCGAACTGGCCGACAGCAACGCGGCCCAGCTCAGCCGCCGCGCCGCGCTGGGCCGCATGAGCGACTACCTGCGCCGGCATATCGACGACCCCGATCTGAACCTGCAGAAAGTCGCCGCCGCCACCTACCTGTCGCCGACCTACCTGACCCACTGGCTGCGCAAGGAAATCGGCAAGACCTTCAGCGAGCTGGTGCTGGAGCGGCGCATGCACGCCGCACGCAACTACCTGCTCAACGGCAGCCGCCCGGTGGGCGAGGTGGCGCGGCTCTGTGGCTTTGCCGACGAAGCCTACTTCTCCCGACGTTTCCGCCAGATCCACGGCCTGCCACCTGGCCAGTTCCGCCGCCAGCAACGCGACCCGGATACGCCGCAGGTAGCGATGCGGTAAGCTTGCTGTCATGAACCTGGACACCCGTATCAAATACCGCCACTTGCTGTGCTTCCTGGAGATTGCCCGGCAGGGCAGCCTGGCCAGGGCGGCCGATATCCTGTCGATCAGCCAGCCGGCGATTTCCAAGACCCTCAAGGAGCTTGAGGACCTGCTCGAGGCGCGCCTGTTCGAGCGTAGCCGCCAGGGTGTCGAGCTGACTCCGGCCGGCACCCGCTTCATGCGTTACGCCGGGCCCAGTGTGCAGGCGCTGCGTGATGGCGTCAGCAGCCTGCGCGGTGAAGCGCGGGCGCCGTCGCAGGTGCGCATTGGCGTGCTGTCCACGGTCGAAGGCCTGCTCATGCCCGAGGTGCTGTGCCGCCTGCATCAGCGCCATGAGGCGCTGGTGATCAGCGTGGTCACCGGGGTCAGCGCGCAGTTGCTTGGCCAACTTCACCTGGGGGAGCTGGAACTGGTGGTCGGGCGCATGACCGACAGCCCACAGATCCAGGGCCTGTCGTTCGAGCACCTGTACAGCGAGTCGATGAGCCTGGTGGTGCGCCCGGGTCACCCGCTGCTGGCCAGCACGCCCGTGGAGCGGGGGCAGGTGGGGCGTTACCCGCTGGTGCTGCCGCCGGCCGGCACCACCATCCGCCAGCACGCCGACAGCCTGTTCGTGCAATGCGGCATCCAGATGCCGGCGCAGCGCCTGGAAACCCTGTCGCTGGCCCTGAGTCGGCGCTACCTGCTGGGCAGCGATGGCCTGTGGGTGGCGCCGCGTGATGCCGTGCTGCTCGACCTGCGCCGTGGCGAACTGGTCGAGCTTGACCTGGGTGTGCGTGAGCCGGGAGGGTCGGTGGGGATTTGCCGCAATGCCGCCTTGCCGTTGAGTTTGCCGGGGCAGTGGGTGGGTGAGGTGCTGCGGGAGGTGGCAGGGGAATATCGAGAGGGTCGGTATCCCTGAGGTTCCGGGGGGGCTGCCTGGCCTGATGTTTCCCTCCTCAGAACCCGCAGAAATAAAAGGCCACAAAAAATCGGCAAACCAGGCACAAAGGGTCAATACTGGCCAATGGCTGTAAAGCTTCGATGAAGAAGCTTTTAATGACTGAACTTCCTTACGAAAACCCGCTCCTATGCCGGTAGCCATTGGTCATGGCCGCCTGATAAGCTCGCGGCTTTACCCTGATTGCCCTCATGGCGCATGAACAAGGAAATAGCATGAAACAGCATCGTTTGGCGGCTGCGGTTGCCCTGGTAGGCCTGGTACTGGCTGGCTGCGATCAACAAGCCAGCAGCCCCGAGCTGAAGACTCCGGCGCAGAAAGCCTCCTACGGTATCGGCCTGAACATGGGCAAGAGCCTGGCTCAGGAAGGCATGGAAGACCTTGATTCGAAAGCAGTCGCCCTCGGCATCGAAGACGCCGTTAGCAAGAAAGAACAACGCATCAAGGACGAAGAGCTGGTAGAAGCTTTCACCGCGTTGCAGAAACGCGCCGAGGAGCGCCTGGCCAAGGCCAGCGAAGAAGCCGCCTCCGCCGGCAAGAAATTCCTCGAAGAAAACGCCAAGAAGCCAGGCGTGGTTACCACTGCCTCGGGCCTGCAGTACGAAGTGGTCAAGAAGGCCGACGGCCCGCAGCCCAAACCGACTGACGTGGTCACTGTCCACTACGAAGGCAAGCTGATCGATGGCAAGGTATTCGACAGCTCCGTTGAGCGTGGCAGCCCGATCGACCTGCCGGTCAGCGGTGTGATCCCAGGTTGGGTCGAAGGTTTGCAGCTGATGCACGTCGGCGAGAAGTACAAGTTGTTCATCCCGGCTGAACTGGCCTATGGCGCACAAAGCCCAAGCCCTCTGATCCCGGCCAACTCGGTACTGGTGTTCGACCTGGAACTGATTGCCATCAAGGACCCGGCCCAGTTGCAAGGTGCCGAGCCGCAAGCCGAAGCCCCTGAAGAAGCACCTGCCAAGTAACATTGGCTGGTTGTCGGAAACGCCCCACATGGTTGGGGCGTTTTCGTTTGTGCCGATTGGACGAACCTGCAACAGCTGATACTGTCCGAGGAAATGCAGCGTGAAGAAGTAGGATGTTTCTGACGCAAATCGTTTGCGGCGCAGGTAGTCATGGCGTGAAACGACTGTGTAAAAAACGCCCGATCTGACCGGGCCCCTTGCCTGGCAGGCACCTGGGGTCGGAAACGTCGCCCTGTTCACAAGGTTATCCACAATAAATGTGGATAACCTTTTCCTCTCGGAGGCTCCATGAGCGCACCCTGGAATTTTGCCCGTTTCCTGCCATTGGCCGAGCGCCTGCTCAGCCGCGGTCGTTTGCCGGCCTTGTTGTTCGCGGTGGCGCGCAAAGGCCCGCGCCTCGGCCAACTGCGTGAAGATGTGAAGCTGCTGCAGTCGCTGTGCCTGGCCTGGTGGAGGGGGGAGTATCGCGCCATCAGCCCCAAGGCACTGGTCACTGTCGTGGCTGGCCTGCTGTATTTCGTCAGCCCCATCGATGCCATCCCGGACTGGTTGCTGGGGGTGGGTTTCCTCGATGACATCGCGGTGCTCGGCTGGGTGCTGAAAACCGTGGCCGACGAGTTGGCGCGCTTCAAGGCCTGGCGCGATAGCCAGGCACCCGAACGGCTGCGCGTGGTCGAGCGCCTGCCGGCTACCCCGGAAGCGCTGCGGCTGGAGCGCAACAAGTAATGAAACCGGCCTGAATCTCACCTCAACTGCACAGACCTCGGAGTTGGTAATATAATTGGCATAAGGGTTATGCCTACGGATTACATGCTGTAATCCTTTTTAAAGGGGTTTGTAATGGGTATTCAGGTCATCAGCCGGGACGGTCAACCCGAGTACGCCGTCGTTCCCTGGGAGCAATACCAGGCGTTGCTCAGCGCTGCAGGGCAGGCACCAGCCGAGGCGGTTTCCAGTGAGGCGCAGGGCGTTACTGCCAGCGCGCCCCTGCCAGCCTTCAGCGAAGTCGCCCAGATTCGCCAGGCCAAGGGCATTGCCCCGGAGCAACTGGCGCGCAATGTCGGGGTGAGCCCGGCGTATCTGGCCATGATCGAATCGGGTGAACGCCAGCCAGATGCTGCCATCCGCCGCGCCCTGGCCTGGCATCTGGGGGTGGCTGGCTGGAGCGAGCCATCATGAGCCAGGTCAGGATCAGCCGTCAGCACTGGGATAACCTGTTGGGCGAGCTTGACCTGGCCCGTCGTCAACGTCACTTGCTGACATACCGAGCGCTGATCGAGCGCTTGCAGCTACCCAGCCCGGCCATGCAGACGCTGACTGCCGCGCTGGAATACCTGGCGGTGCTGGATGCCCGTGCCGAGCAGCCATTGCGCAGTTCGCTGGTGATCAGCCAAGGCGCCAGCCGTTTGCCGCGTACAGGCTTCTTTGAGTGCGTCGAGCGCCTGGGGCGGTTTACCGGGCCGGTCGATGGCATGGAGGCCGCCTCGTGGCATGCCTCTGAGGTGGTTCGGGTGTTCGAGTACAGCTATCCCGAAACGGCCTGAAGCGTTGCCCGTTCCAGCCTGTTCGCTACAGGTGGTGACCCTGAGCGAAAGGGCAGGGCCTGCTGGCTAATTTCCACCCGTCGTTCTCCGTTGCCGCTGCTACCGTATTCGCGGGTAAACCCGCTCCTACGCCGGATCGGTGGTTGGGTACAGGCCCCCGTAGGAGCGGGTTCACCCGCGAATAGGCCGGCACAGGCAGCGCATCCCTGTGAATCAACCCGCACCCCCTGCCATCGGCATCCACCACTTCCAATGCCTCCAGGTGCTGGTATCGGCCAAACAGCTCCAGCAGCTGCCCGATCGTGGCATTCAAGTGCACTGTCGGTTGTTCAGCCAGTGGCACCTGCGTCAGTGCTGGTAAAAGCCCGCTGTCGCGCACCCCCATCTCCTGTGGCCGCCCTAGCAAATAGCCCTGCACCAGGTCCACGCCCATCTCCACCAGCACCGCCAGCTCTTCCGCCAGCTCGATGCCCTCGGCAATCACCTGTGCCTTCGATGCCCGGGCGATCTGCAAGATAGAGCCTACAAACTCGCGCTTGAGCGGGTCACGGTGGATGCCATCAATGAAGTGCCGGTCGATCTTCACGTACTCGGGGCGCAGCTCCGACCACAGGCGCAGGCTGGAATAGCCCGCGCCCAGGTCGTCGATGGCAATCGAGAAGCCCATGTCGCGATAGTGGTGCAGGGCATTGGACAGCAGCTGGAAGTCGTCGGTGGGCGTGTGCTCGGTCAACTCGATCACCACCCGGCTGGGCGGCAGGCCAACCTGTTCGAGCAGTTTCAGGGTCAGGCCGGAGGGGTAGTGCGGCTCCAGCAGCGATTCAGGTGAGATGTTGAGAAACAGTTTGCCCTGCAGTTGCTGCTCGCTGAAGCGTCGGCAGGCGCTTTCTCGGCAAGCGGCCTCCAGCTCGGTCAGGCGGCCGGCCTGGCGGGCGATGGTAAACAGGTTGAGCGGTGCATGCAGCGGGCTATTGGACGGGCCACGGCTCAGCGCCTCATGGCCGAATACCCTATGTTCACTCAGGCACATGATTGGCTGGAACAGACTGTGAATACTGCGCTGAGCCAGGATGGCACTCAAGGCACTGAGCTGTTCGGCAACGGTCATGATGGATTCCTGAAAAGTAAGGGCCGGGCATCTGCATGCCCGGCCCTCATATTTCACGACAGCACGATGACTGTTTGATGACAGGTCACATTATTCTGCCATCATTGCTGAGGTGCCTTACTTCTTGGCCACCTTGGTGCTGGCACTGAGGTAGTCGATCAGGATGCGACCGGTTTCCGCGAGGTAAGCATCGTCTTCCGGCTTGGTATTTTCATCCTCGACCGGCAGAGCGTCTTCGTCCTCTTTCTTCAGCTCTTTCAGCGGTTCTTCACCCTTGGCCTTGCGGCGGGTGTTTTCCAGCGCCAGTTGCTTGCTCTCGATGCTGTCGTGGCGTGCGCGGCGTTCCTGCTCGTTGAGGCTGACGGTTTTCTCGTTCATCAGCTTCTGGGTGAGGGCCAGGCGGTCGCGGATGTAGGTGAACTCGGCATCCTTGTCGCTGCGCGCCTCATGTTGCGCCTTGAGCTGGGCCAGGAACGGCCTGAACGGATCGGCCGCAGGCTTGACCACCGGGCGGATGGTGTCCCACGGCATGGCCTCTGGCAGGGCGCTCTCGCCGATTTCCTTGGTGTCGATGATCGAGGGGTAGTCGATGTCCGGCAGCACCCCCTGATGCTGGGTACTCTGCCCGGAAACCCGGTAGAACTTGGCCAGGGTCAGCTTCAGCTCGCCATGGTTGAGCGGCTGGATGGTCTGCACGGTGCCTTTGCCGAAGGTCTGGCCACCGATGATCAGCGCGCGGTGGTAGTCCTGCATGGCACCGGCGAAGATCTCCGATGCCGAGGCCGACAGGCGGTTGACCAGCAGTGCCAGCGGGCCCTTGTAGAAGGCCCCCGGGTTTTCGTCTTCCAGCACGTCGACGCGGCCATCGCTGTTGCGCACCAGCACGGTCGGGCCTTTCTCGATGAACAGGCTGGTCAGCTCGGTGGCTTCCTGCAGCGAGCCGCCGCCGTTGTTGCGCAGGTCGATGACCACGCCGTCGACTTTCTCTTTCTGCAGTTCGGTGAGCAACTTCTTCACGTCACGCGTGGTGCTCTTGTACTCGGGGTCGCCAGCGCGGTAGGCCTTGAAGTCCAGGTAGAAGGCCGGGATCTCGATGATGCCCAGCTTGTAGTCACGCCCGTCCTGCTTGAGCTTGAGCACCGACTTCTTCGCCGCCTGTTCTTCAAGCTTCACCGCTTCACGGGTGATCGACACAATCTTGCTGGTCTGGTCGCTAGGCGCATTGCTGGCCGGGATGATTTCCAGGCGCACCACCGAGCCTTTCGGGCCACGGATCAGCTTGACCACTTCATCCAGGCGCCAGCCCACCACGTCGACCATTTCCTTGTTGCCCTGGGCCACGCCGATGATCTTGTCAGCCGGGGCCACCTGCTTGGTCTTGGCTGCCGGGCCTGCTGGCACCAGGCGCACGATCTTGACCTGGTCGTTGTCGCTTTGCAGCACTGCACCAATGCCTTCGAGCGACAGGCTCATGTTGATGTCGAAGTTTTCGGCGTTGTCCGGCGACAGGTAGTTGGTGTGTGGGTCGTAGGACTGGGCGAAGGTGTTGATGTAGGCCTGGAAGATGTCCTCGGCACGGGTCTGGTCCAGGCGCGTGAGCTGGTTCTTGTAGCGCTTGATCAGGGTTTCCTGGATCTGCTTGGGTTCCTTGCCGGCGATCTTCTGGCGCAGCACTTCGTCTTTGACGCGTTTGCGCCACAAGTCGTCGAGCTCGGCCTGGTTCTTCATCCACGGCGCGTCCTTGCGGTCGATCAGCAAGGTTTCCCTGGTGGTGAAGTCAATCTTGTCCACACCCTTGTTCAGCTCGGCCAGGGCGAAGTCCAGGCGTTGCTTGACGCGGTCGAGGTAGCGCTTGTAGATGGTGAAGCCCGGGTCCAGGTTGCCGCTCTTAAGGAAATCGTCGAATTGCGTTTTCCATTTATCGAATTCGGCAATGTCGGCAGCGGTAAAGTAGCTGCGCGCCGGGTCCAGCAGCTTGATGTAGCTGTCGTAGATAATGACCGAACGGGCATCGTCCAGGGGCGGCTTGCTGTAGTGGTGGCGCTTGAGCAATTCCACCACGTTGAGGCTGGCGACGATCTCGTCGCGGTCCGGCTGCAGGCTGTCCCACTTGTTGGCGGCCGCCGCATTGCCGCCGAGCGTGAGGCTGCCCAGGCCGATCATCACAGCCAGTGCGGTGCTTGGAAGGAAATGCTTCATGCTGATTCGACGTGGAGGCAATTGATCACGCATAGTAGGCCGTCTTTTCCGTTGCCGGTTCCATGGAGCCGGGCAAATACTGCAAAAGGCCTGAGGTAAGCGACCTCAGGCCCAGTCATGATTCAACTATGGAGGCACTGTGAAGGCATTGCAAGGCGTTGACGGACATGTGGAGTGGGTCGAGGCCGAACGCCCGACCTGTGACGCGGGCCAAGTGCGCATTCGCGTGGCCGCTGCGGGGCTGAACCGCGCCGATCTGCTGCAGATGAAAGGTTTGTACCCGCCACCACCAGGTGCCAGCCCATACATGGGGCTGGAGTGTTCCGGGGTGGTTGAAGAGGTGGGGGCTGGTGCCGCCTGGCGCGTGGGTGACCGCGTTTGCGCCCTGCTGGCCAGCGGCGCCATGGCCGAGGAAGTGGTGGTCGATGCCCGTCACGTATTGCCGGTACCCGAAGGCCTTGGCCTGCATGAGGCGGCAGCGTTGCCGGAGGTGTATGCCACCGCCTGGCTGAACATCTTCCAGCTCGGGGCAGTGAAGGCTGGCGAGAAGGTGCTGGTGCACGCCGGCGCCAGTGGCGTTGGCTCGGCCGCCATCCAGCTGTGCAAGGCGTTCGGCAGCCCGGTATGGGTCAGCGTCGGTTCTCAGGACCGCCTGGCCTACTGCCAGGCGCTGGGCGCTGCGGGGGGGGTGGTACGTAACGAGAACCTGGACGAGCTGGAAGGTTTCGGCCCGTTCGATGTGATTCTCGACCCGGTGGGCGCCAGCTACGGTGAGCTGAACCTCAAGCTGTTGGCCCGTGACGGGCGCTGGGTGATCATCGGCCTGATGGGCGGACGCAAGTTCGAGCTGGACCTGGCCCAGGTGCTGGGCAAGCGTCTGGAAATTACCGGTTCCACCCTGCGCAACCGTGATGACGGCTTCAAGGCCGAGCTGCTGCGCGAACTGCAGCAGCAAGTATGGCCGCTGTTCGCCGAGGGGCGGTTGTCGCCGCAGCTGGTCGATACCTACCCGGTGGAGTTTGCCCAGGCGGCGTATGCCGAGCTGGAGACCAACCAGGTGTCGGGCAAGCTGGTGATGGTGATCGACCCTAGCCTGGTGTAAGCAGGCCTGGCCCCTTCGCGGGTAAACCCGCTCCTACATCGGGATCGCCATAATTTGAACACTGTGCGATGTAGGAGCGGGTTTACCCGCGAAGGGGCCGGCACAGCCCATAAAAACCTTCAGCTCCAGCTCAGAATCGGCCACCCATTGATCTCGGCATGCTCGCGCAACACCGCGTCCGGGTTCACCACATGCGGGTGATCCACTCTCAACAACAACGGCAAGTCATTCCTCGAATCGGAATAGAAACTCGCGCCCTCCAGGTTTTCCTGCTCCTGATCCAGCCACTCCAGCAACCGGGTGATCTTGCCCTCACGATAGGTCAGCACCCCGTGGGTCTTGCCGGTGTACACCCCGTTCACTGCCTCCAGCTCGATGGCCAGGTACTCATCCACGCCCAGTCTCGCGGCAATCGGCCCGACCAGGTGCGTACCCGAAGCGGAAATGATCAAAATGCGATCTCCACGCTTGCGGTGCTCGGCAATGCAGCGGCAGGCGTCGCCGTAGATGATCGGTTCGATCACTTCTTCGACCCACGGTGTCACCAGGTGCTCGACTTCTTCCAGGGTGCGCCCGGCAATCGGCTCCAGGCTGAAGGCCATGTAGTCCTCCATCTGCAGGTGGCCCCTGCCATAGGCTTCCATCAGTTCATGGTCGCGGCGCAGGAAATCCTTGCCGTCGACCCAGCCCAGCCGGGCCATCTGCTCGCTCCACAGTGATGCGCAGTCGCCGTGGATCAGGGTTTCGTCCAGATCGAAAATTGCCAGTGCCATTGTGTTGAGTCTCCTTAAGCCACTTCCCGCAGCGCAGTGGGGTCGATCGACACGCTTACCCGTTTTCCGTCCGCATGCAAGTCGGCCGGCGAGCGGTTGAGCACATCGACCACCAGCTCCACTTCGCGCACCCGCACCCGGTAGCGGATCACGTTGCCCAGCAGGCTGTGGCTGCGCACCTCGGCGTCCAGCTCGCCGTGCTCGCCAAGGGTGATCGACTCCGGGCGGATCGCCAGGCGGCTGGCCACCGGGCGCTGCAGCAGGCGGCTGGCGCTGTCGGCGTCGAGCAGGTTGTAGTTGCCGATGAAACCGGCGGCAAACAGGTCTACGGGGGCGGTGTAGAGGGTTTCGGCATCGCCGCTCTGGACGATGCGCCCCTGGTTCATCAGGAAGATGCGGTCGGACATGGTCAGCGCTTCCTCCTGATCGTGAGTGACGAAGATGGTGGTCAGCCCCAGTTCGCGCTGGATGGCGCGGATCTGCTCGCGCAGGTGCTTGCGGATACGCGCATCCAGCGCCGACAACGGTTCGTCGAGCAGCAGCAGGCGCGGGCGGGTGACCAGTGAGCGTGCCAGGGCCACGCGCTGGCACTGGCCGCCGGAAAGCTGGTGCGGGTAGCGCCCGGCGAACTTGCCCAGCTCCACCAGCTCCAGCACCTCGCGTACCCGCAGCTGGCTTTCGTCGGCCTTGACCTTCTGCATGCGCAGGCCGAAGGCGACATTCTGCTCCACGGTCATGTTAGGGAACAGCGCGTAGCTCTGGAACACCATGCCGATGCCACGCTTTTGCGGGCTTAGCGGCACGATGTCGTGGCCGTCGAGCAGTATCTGCCCGCTGTCCACCGAGGTCAGTCCGGCAATGCAGCGCAGCAGGGTGGACTTGCCGCAGCCGGACGGGCCGAGCAGGGTGACGAATTCGCCGCGTTCGATGTGGCAGTCGATGCGTTCGAACACCGGGCTGCCGGCGTAGCTTTTCTGCAGTTTCTGTACGCTGACGAAGCTCATGTCAGGTCTTGTCCTTGTTCAGGCGGTTGGCGACCCAGGTCAGTACCAGCACGAAGGCGAAGTAGGAGATGACCAGCGCGCTGTTGAAGTGGCCGCTGCTGTTGCGCATGTTGTTCAGGTACACCTGCAGGGTCTCGTAGCGGGTGCCGACCAGCAGGTTGGCAAACACGAATTCGCCGAACAGGAACGAGAACGACAGCAGCACTGCCACCATCAGGCCCTGGCGCAGGTTCGGCAGCACCACCAGCAGTGCGGCCTGCCAGGTGCTGGCGCCGAGCAGCTGGGCGGCGTCCATCAGGTCGCGCAGGTTGATGGCCTGCAGGTTGTTGGTGATGGCCCGGTACATGAACGGCAGGGCGATGGTGAAGTAGCAGCCGATCAGGATCCACGGTGTGC
Source organism: Pseudomonas sp. 10(2024) (assembly GCF_045164175.1). NCBI lineage: Bacteria > Pseudomonadati > Pseudomonadota > Gammaproteobacteria > Pseudomonadales > Pseudomonadaceae > Pseudomonas > Pseudomonas sp. 10(2024). The sequence continues at coordinate 4,456,920 of NZ_CP174006.1, read as the reverse complement.
CGACCATGGCTATCGGCCCGCTGCCATACAGCTGCAGCAGCCCCACCGACGACACTACCGGCGGGACCGCGAAAGGCAGCAGGATGAGGATGTTCATCAGCGCGTCGAGCCGCGGGAAGTGGTAATGCACCACGAACAGCAGTGGCAAGATCAGCACCACCGACAGCAGCAGTGCGCCTACGCACACCAGCAGCGACTGGCCGAACGCGGCGAGGAAACGTGGCTCGCTCCACAGCGCCGCATACCACTTCAGGGTCAGGCCACTGGGCAGCAGGCTCGCCGACCAGCTGGTGGCCAGCGAGTAGAGCAGGGTGCCGGCCAGGGGCAGCAGCAGGATCAGGAACAGCAGGTAGACCACGAGGCGGTGGTACCAGCCGCCGGAGCGGATGTCAGCGCGCATGGTAGCTCCTTTTCAGCAGCCATTGATGCACCACCGTGACCAGCGTCATCAGCCCCACCAGCACCATCGCCAGGGCGCTGGCCAGGTTCGGATCGAGGCTGATATCGCCCGCCACCAGGCCAGCGATGCGGATCGGCAGTACGTTGAAGTTGCCGGTGGTCAGTGCGTACACGGTGGCGTAGGCGCCCAGGGCGTTGGCCAGCAGGATGACGAAGGTGCCCAGCAGTGCCGGGGCCAGCACCGGCAGGCCGATGTGTCGCCAGAACTGCCAGTGGTTGGCGCCCAGCAGCGCGGCTGACTCGCGCCAGTCTTCGCGCAGGGCGTCGAAGGCGGGGTACAGCAGCAAGACGCCCAGCGGGATCTGGAAGTAGGTGTACACCAGGATCAACCCGCTTTTGGAATAGATACTGAAGTCTTCCAGCAGGCCGACCTGCTTCAGCAGCAGGGTCAGTGCGCCGTTGAAGCCAAGCAGGATGATGAAGGCAAAGGCCAGCGGTACGCCGGCAAAGTTGCTGGTCATGTTGGCGAAGGCGCTGACGAAGTCGCGCAGCTTCGAGTCCACCTGGCGCAGTGAATAGGCGCCGAGGGTAGCGATGACGATGCCGAACACGCTCGACCAGAAGCTGATTTCCAGGCTGCGTTGCAACGCCTGCAGGTAGAACTTGGAGGCGAACACCTTGCTGAAGTTGTCGATGCCCCAGCCGGCCTCCGATTGCAGGCTGTTGATCGCCACCCAGGCCAGCGGGGCGACCTGGAAAATGACGAAGAACACGGCGAACGGCAGCAGGCAGAGCAGGGCCAGGTAGCGGCCACGTATGCCGCCATTCACTTCAGCAACTCCCGGCAAACCGTCTTGTCGTGCGCGGCGCCCAGCAGCTCGCAGATGGTGCCGCACAGTTCGGTCTGCAGCGGTTTGGCGGCCGGGTCCAGGCTGAAGGCATCGCCGAAGACGAACAGCGGCACTTCACGTTCTTCCGCCAGCAGGCCGTTGTGCGAGCGGTCGTTGTTCATGCCGTGGTCGGCGGTGACCAACACCTGGTAGCCCTCTTCGAGCCAGCCGGGCAGGTAGTCGGCCAGCAGGATGTCGACGCTGCGCGCAGCGTTGCGATACTGGCTGCTGTCCAGGCCGTGGCGGTGACCCACGTCGTCAACGCTCATGGGATGCACCAGCAGGAAGTTGGGCGCGTGGCGGCGGCGCAGGTACTCGCCATCGGCCAGAAGGTGCGAATCGGGGTAACGGTCGTCCCAGTAGAACAGCCCGTGCTGGATCGGCAGTTTCGGCGCGTGGGTATGGCGATCGCGCTGCGGATCGAAGGGCGAGCGGTTGTACAGCTCGCTCATCCAGTGATAGGCCGCCGCCGCGGTGCCCAGGTTGGCCTCGCGGGCGTAGTGAAACACGCTGCGTTGGTTGGACAGGCGGTTGATGTTGTTGTGCACGATGCCGCTGTCGATCGGTGGCACGCCGGTGAGGATGCATTCGTACAGCGGCCGCGACAGCGATGGCAGCTCGCATTCCACGCGGTACAGCGCGGCGCGGTCGGCTTCGACGTAGGCGTGCAGGTGGCCCATCGCATGGTGAGCGACCTGGTAGTTGAGGCCGTCGAGCAGGACCAGGATGACGTTGTGTTGCATGTTTTCTCCAGTCATGAACCGCGTTGGCATCTTCGCGGGTAAACCCGCTCCTACATGTATCGCGTATCCCTGTGTAGGAGCGGGTTTACCCGCGAAAGGGCCGGATCAGGCACTACAAAGCCCAGCCCCTTACTCCATCTCGATGATCACCTGCTCCTGCCACATCTGCGGCAGTTTCTTCGAGGTGGCTTCCCAGGCTTCGGCATTCTTGATCGGCTGGGCGGCAGCGTACTGGTCGTTGGGCAGCAGCTTGGCCTGCACATCCGCCGGCAGCTTCAGGTGCTCGGCCCGGATCGGCCGCGCATGGCCCTTGGCCAGGTTGATCTGCCCGGCGTCGCTGAAGATGTATTCACGGGTCAGCTTGGCCGCGTTGGGGTGCTTGGCGTACTTGTTGATGACCGTGGTATAGCCGGAAATCACCGAGCCGTCCGAGGGGATCAGCACTTCAAAACGCTTGGGGTCGATCTGTTCACGGTAGCTCAGACCGTTGAAGTCCCACACCACGCCAACTTCCACTTCGCCCTTTTCCAGGGTCTGGATGGTCGGGTTGGCCAGTGACAGGCGCTTCTGCTGCGCCAGCTTGGTGAACAGCTGCAGGCCCGGCGCCACGTTGGTTTCGTCACCCTTGTAGGCGATGGCCGCAGCCAGCACACCGTTGGCGGCCTGGGCGGCGGTGCCGACGTCACCGATGGCGACCTTGTACTTGCCTTTTTCCAGGTCATGCCAGGTTTTCGGCCGTTCCTCTTCCTTGACCAGGTCCTTGTTGATGATGAAAGCGATGGTGCCGGTATAGGCCAGCGCCCAGTGGCCGTCCTTGTCCTTGGCCCATTCCGGCACCTGGTCCCAGGTGCTTGGCTTGTAAGGCTGGCTGACGCCCTTGGTCACCGCGATCGGGCCGAAGGCGGCACCCACGTCACCGATGTCGGCGCTGGCGTTGTCCTTCTCGGCTTCGAACTTGGCCAGTTCCTGGGCCGAGCTCATGTCGGTGTCGCTGTGCTTGAGGCCGTACTTGCTGGCCAGGTCTTCCCAGGTGCCTTTCCAGTTGGCCCAGGCGTCGGGCATGCCCACGCTGTTGACAGTGCCTTCCTTGCGGGCGGCGTCTTCCAGGGCCTTGAGGTCAGTGCTGGCGGCCATGGCCGTGGTGCACAACGCGATGGCCGAACCAAGCAGTGACGCCATGAAGAACTTTTTCATCCGAAGCTCCTTTGGGTGGGTGCCTTTGCGATCGTTGTTCTGGGTAAAGCCGTTGCAAGCCTTTGACTGGCACCTTTGGTCTAGGTCAGCAAACCTTGAGCCAAGGTAGGCCGCTTGCGTGACAGTTTGATGTAGGGAGGGGGCCGGCAAGGGCCCTGAAGCTACAGCGTAGACCAGGTAATCGCCCCGGTTCTGCTGGCTTGGCGCGTTTCTGGCAGTGGCTGGCTCAAGCTTTGTCACAGGATGTTCATCAGCCCTGCCTAGGCTTGCACTATTCTCAACCTGCCCTGTGATGGGGCTGGACTAGTCCAGATAGGTAACCTTTCGATGCAGTCGATGCCCCCGCGTGCGGTAACAGCCATCTGCCATGCCCTGCAGGAGCAGATCGAGCATGGCCTGCTGGCGCCGGGCGGCAAGCTGCCGGCCGAGCGGCGGCTCAGCGAGGTGTTCGACACCACGCGCATTACCCTGCGCGAGGCATTGGTGCAGCTGGAGGCCCAAGGCTTGATCTACCGCGAAGAGCGCCGAGGCTGGTTCGTTGCGCCGCAGCGCTTGACCTACGACCTGATCGAGCGCAGCCACTTCCATGCCATGGTGCGCGATCAGGGGCGGGTGGCCAGTACCGAACTGCTGTCGGCGAGGCTGCAGCCGGCTTCGGCGGCCATCTGTGCACGCTTGCAGCTGCCGGCGTTGTCCAGTGTGGTGCGCGTCTGCCGGTTACGGCGGATTGACGGGCGGGCGGTGCTGTATGCCGAGCATTACCTCAACCCCCGGTACTTTCCAGGCATTCTCGAACACGACCTGGCGCAGTCACTGACCGAGATTTATGGGCGGGTGTATGGCATCGAGTACGGGCAGGTGTGCTTCGAGATCCTGCCGACAGCGTTGCCGGTGGAGGCAGCAAGCGCTTTGAAAGTGTCGGCGGGCAGCCCGGGGTTGCACATTACCCGGGTCAACAGCGACCAGCATGGGCACTTGATCGACTGTGACCTCGAGTATTGGCGGCATGATGCGATCCGCATTCGTGCCCAGGCTGGATGATGTGTTGCCTTCTTCGCGGGTAAACCCGCTCCTACGAGCCGGCCTCGGTCATTCCACCCCCACCGGCTGTCACCACCTGCACCGACAACCGCGGCGTCGCCAGGTCCAGCCCGGCTTCATCCAGCTGCCGCTTCAAGGCCAGGTTGAACGCCCGCGACACCTCCCACTGCTTGATCGGCGCGGTCTTGAACCGCGCCCGCAAGATCGCCGACCCTGACTCGAAGCTCTCCACCCCCTGTAGCTCCAGCGGCGACCAGATATTGCGGCGCATCAGCGGGTCGTTGCGCAGCTTCTGCCCCACTTCGCGAACCAGCGAGATCGCCTGGTCGATGTTCATGCTGTGCGGGATTGCCACGCGGAAGATCGCGTAGCCGAACTCCCGCGAGTAGTTCTTGATGCTCTTGATTTCGCTGAACGGGATGGTATGCACAATGCCGTCGATGTCGCGCAGGCGCACGGTACGAATGGTCAACCCTTCCACCGTGCCCAGGTGGCCGCCGACATCCACGTAATCGTCGATGGCCAGCGAATCTTCGATGATGATGAACAGGCCGGTGATCAGGTCGGCCACCAGCGACTGCGCGCCAAAACCGATGGCCAGGCCGATCACACCGGCACCGGCCAGCAGTGGGGTGACGTTCATGCCCATGTTGGCCAGGGCGACGATGACCGCGATGATGAAGATGACCACGAACATCACGTTGCGAATCAACGGCATCATGGTTTGCGCACGGGCGTTGGCCAGCCCCCGGCGCGAGCGCACCAGGGCATGGTGTACGGCGGTGTCGGCAAGGATCCACACCAGCCAGGCCACGATCAGCGTGCCGGCCAGGCCCAGCAGGCGCAGGCTGATGTCATGGCCGTCGCCCTCGGCGAAGCTGATCATTGACACGCCCCACACGCGCAGGCCCAACTCGATGAACACCAGCCAGATGAACAGGTGCACCAGCAGGTAGCCAAAGTTGCGCAGGCGTTCGGTGTACACCGCCTGGCGCTTGCTGGCCCGCTTGGGGTTGGCGGCATGGCGGCGCACCAGACCGTTGAGCACCATGCACACCACCACCAGCACGGTGCACATCAGCGACTGGCGCAGGGCGGTGCTGGTGTCGCCGGCGGAGACGAAGGTGGCGAACAGCGAAATGGCCACCAGGATCAGCGCCGGAATGAACCAGAAGCTGCCGAGGATCTCGATGGTATCGCTGAGGGTACGTCGGGTCAGGCGTCGCGACAGTGGCTGATTGCGGATCAGGTGGGCGATCGGCCGGCGGAAGCGCAGGATGAACAGCCCGGTACACAGTGCCGCAATCACATTGGCCAAGGTAGCCAGGGTGTGGGCCAGGTGGGTACCGAGGGCAACCAGCATGCGTGGATCGCTCATCGCCTCGCCAAACGCGGCGAAGCTGCCAATCAGCCACAACGGGCGAAACGCCTGGCGCCGCAGGATGTGCAGGGCGCGGTGGCGGTGTGGGCCGTCCAGCAAGGAAAAGGCGATGACGCAAATGGCCGAAAAGCAGGTGCCGACCACCAGTGCGTAGGCCAGCACCATGGCCAGGGATTTACCCAGTGATGGCGGCAGCACGAAACTCAGGTACACCGTGAACACCAGTGCTACCAACCAGGGGCCGAGCTTGCGCAAGGCAAAGCGCACCAGGTCCCAGGTCCGCGGGTGCTGTGGCAGTTCCTCGCTCAGGCCAAAGCGCAGGCGGACCCGATGGCCGACCCAGTTGAAGGCATAGGCCAGCACGCTCCACACGGCAATCACTGCAGCAAAACCGAACAGGATCGCCGGCCACTGGTGCACGGGCACCACCAGTTCCGCCAGTTCGGCCTGGGCCTGTTCGATTTCCGCGGCCCAGCGGTGGAATGGGCTGGCATCGCCGCTGAACTGTTTTTCAAAGTCATGCAGGGCACCGCCGATCAGGCCGAGTACGCCCTGTTCAACGCTGGGTTGCGATTGCCGGGTGGCGTCGCGCAGTTTTTTCAGGTCGGCCAGCAGCTTGGCCCGTTGCTGGTCGTTTTCGAGGTTCTTGATCACCTCGTCCAGCGACTTGCCCAGCGGCTCGGTGGCCTCTGGTTGCGCGGGCGCACTGCCGCCCAGCAGGCCAGGCAAGCCCGCCGCTTGTACCGGGGCAATGAAAAGCAAGAGCAACAGGAACAGGTAACGCAGGAGGGCAGGCACTGGCAAATCTACCTCAGGTCAAACGATTGACCGAGTGTAGAGGTTTATGTCGGCAGTTTCTCGAGGATCTTCCAGCAGGTGAGGCCGAATATACCCAAGGTGCCGATCCACATCATCAGTACACCGATGTTGCGTTCGCGCATGCTGAAGCCGATGGTCAGCAGCATCAGGAACAGGAACACCGGTACGAACAGTGACAGGAACGGGGACATGGACAGCAATCCTTTTGCAGTGGGGCCATGTAACAAGCATAGCGCTTGGCAAACGAGGCGTGATTGACCTTGAGCACGTTTGAGCAGGCTCGGCCTGTTCGCGGCGTCGAACCGCCGCGAACAGGCCGCACCTGCTTACATCAAGGCAGCTCGCGGCTACGGTAGAACGCGGTCAGTACCTTCACCAGGTGCGCCAGGTCATGGCTGCCACACAGCTCGCGAATGGAGTGCATGGCAAAGGTCGGCAAACCGATATCCACCGTGCGCACACCCAGGTGGCTGGCGGTGATCGGCCCGATGGTCGAGCCACAGCCCATGTCGCTGCGCACCACAAAGCTCTGCACCGGTACTTCCTCGGCCATGCACAAGTGGCGGAAGAACCCGGCCGTCTCGCTGTTGGTGGCGTAGCGCTGGTTGTTGTTCACTTTGATCACGGGCCCGGCGTTGAGCTTCGGCCCGTGGTTGCCGTCATGCTTGTCGGCGTAGTTGGGGTGCACGCCGTGGGCATTGTCGGCCGATACCATCAGCGAGCGCTGGACGGTGCGCACGTAGGTGTCGCCATCGGGCAGCAGGCGCTGCAGGGTCTGCTCCAGCATCGGGCCATCGGCACCGCAGGCCGAGCAACTGCCGACTTCTTCGTGGTCGTTGCACACCAGCACACAGGTCTCGTCGCTGTCGGCGGCCAGCAGGGCCTGCAAACCGGCGTAGCACGACAGCAGGTTGTCCAGGCGGGCGCCGGCGATGAAGTCGCCATTCAGACCGATCAGCGCGGCGTCCTGCGTGTCATAGAAGCTCAGCTCGTAGTCCAGCACCACGTCGGCGATCAGCTCATGCTCGCGGGCCAGTTGCTCGGTGAGCAGGGCGCGGAAGTCGATGCGTTCGTCACCGGCCACTTGGGCGAGGATGGGGGGCAGTTCGTTCTGCGGGTTGATCGCCCAGCCTTCGTTGGCGGTGCGGTTCAGGTGGATCGCCAGGTTGGGGATGATCGCGATTGGCAGCTTGAAGTCGATCAGCTGGCTTTCGACCTTGCCGTCACGGCGGTAGGTGACGCGGCCGGCCAGCGACAGGTCGCGGTCGAACCAGGGTGCCAGCAACGCGCCGCCATACACTTCCACGCCCAGTTGCAGGAAGCCCTGGCGCTGCAGCTCGGGCTGAGGCTTGACCCGCAAGCACGGGCTGTCAGTGTGGGCGCCGACCATGCGGATGCCATTGAGCAGCGGCGACTGCTTGCCCAGTTTGATGGCGATGATTGAAGAATCGTTGCGGGTGACGTAGTAGCGGCAGCCAGCCTCAGGGTCCCAACTGTCGCGCTCGTCCAGGCGCTTGTAGCCGGCCGCCTCAAGGCGCTGGACCAGGCTGGCGGTGGCATGGAAGGGCGTGGGGGAGGCCTTGAGAAATTCGATGAGGCCGGTATTCAGTGCGTCGCGCATAGCTCACTCCAGACAGCAGTGGCGCGAGTTTAACGCAGAATGTCGACAATTTGTGTCTGCATCTTCGCAGCTAACGCCGCTCCCACAGGTATTGCACAGCCCTGAGCGCAGTGCGGTCCTTGTAGGAGCGGCTTTAGCCGCGAAGAGGCCGTTACAGGCCCTGCAAAATCAGAACGGTGCCGGGCACTCGAACTTCAACCGCTGCCCGGACACCGGGTGGGTAAAGCTCAGCATCGAGGCATGCAGGCACAGCCGCTCATGGGCCGCCAGGGCTTGCGGGTTGGCGTACAGGCGATCACCCAGCAGCGGGTGCCCGATCGACAGCATGTGCACGCGCAGCTGGTGCGAACGCCCGGTAATCGGCGTCAGCTCCACCCGACAGTGATCGCCGCAGCGCTCGACGATACGCCAGAAGGTCAGGGCGTGCTTGCCCTGCTCGTGGTCCACCACATGCCGTGGTTTGGTCGGTGGGTCGTAGCGCAGCGGCAGGTCGATGCTGCCGCTGTCCAGCGCCGGCTGGCCCCAGCACAGTGCGGTGTAGGCTTTTTCGGTTTCACGGTCGTGGAACTGGCGCGACAGCTCGCGGTGGCTGTCGGCATCGCGGGCCAGCAGGATGATGCCGGAGGTTTCCCAGTCCAGACGGTGCACGATCAGCGCATCGGGGTAGCCGTTTTCCTGCAGACGGGTGATCAGGCAGTCCTTGTTGTCCTCGGCACGGCCAGGTACCGACAGCAGCAGGGTCGGTTTGTTGATCACCAGGATGGCGGCGTCTTCGAAGAGGATCTGGACATTCGACAGCGGCATTGCAGGTCTCACGAAAATAGCAGTAAACGCTGGGGCCGCTTTGCGGCCCTTCGCGGGCAAGCCCGCTCCTACAAAGGATATGCGTTCCCCTGTAGGAGCGGGCTTGCCCGCGAAGGGCTGCAAGGCAGCCCCAAATTGTCGACTACGCGGATCAGCGATCCGGCAGGGTGATGTTCAGCTCCAGAATCGAGCAGCTGCCCTGGTTTTCCAGCTCGATATGCACATCATCGTTGCCGATGTTCACATATTTACGGATCACTTCCAGCAGTTCTTTCTGCAGCGCGGGCAGGTAGTCCGGTTCGCTGCGTTGGCCGCGCTCGTGCGCCACGATGATCTGTAGACGCTCTTTCGCTACCGACGCGCTGGTCTGTTTCTGTCTGCCACGAAAGAAGTCAAAAAGGTTCATGGTTTATTTGCTCCCGAAAATGCGCTCGAAGAATCCCTTCTTCTGTACATCGATGAAGCGCATCGGCTTCTCTTTGCCCAGCAGGCGGTCGACCGCATCACTGTAGGCCTGGCCGGCATCGCTCTGGTCATCGAGAATGACCGGGATACCTTGGTTGGACGCCTTGAGGACGGCCTGCGATTCCGGGATCACACCCTTGAGCTTGATCGACAGGATTTCTTCCACGTCGGCCACGCTCAGCATCTCGCCTTTGACGACGCGCTCCGGGTGGTAGCGGGTGATCAGCAGATGCTCCTTGATCGGCTCTTCGCCGTTTTCGGAGCGGCGCGACTTGCTCGACAGAATGCCCAGCATGCGGTCGGAGTCACGTACCGACGAAACTTCCGGGTTGGTCACCACGATGGCTTCGTCAGCGAAGTACATGGCCAGGTGAGCACCTTTTTCGATACCGGCCGGCGAGTCGCAGATGACGTACTCGAAGTCCTTCTTCAGGTCCATCAGTACCTTTTCCACGCCTTCCTGAGTCAGCGCGTCCTTGTCACGGGTCTGGCTGGCGGCCAGCACGTACAGGTTCTCGAGGCGCTTGTCCTTGATCAGGGCCTGTTGCAGGTTGGCTTCGCCGTTGACCACGTTGACGAAGTCGTACACCACGCGGCGTTCGCAGCCCATGATCAGGTCGAGGTTACGCAGGCCCACGTCGAAGTCGACAATGACGGTCTTGTGGCCGCGCAGTGCGAGGCCGGTACCAATGGCGGCGCTGGTAGTGGTCTTGCCCACACCCCCCTTGCCGGAAGTAACCACGAGAATCTTGGCCAAGGTGTTTCACCCCTAAAAATAGTCGGGACACTTGTCCCTGCAAAAAACTGAAATAGCGAAATAAAGGCAACGGTAAAAAAGTTGCTCTAAAAATGCTGGCAAGTATCCGTTAAAGACGGGTGATGTTCAACACGTCACCAGACAGGCTGACTTGCACGCTGGTCCCCCACAGTGGATCCCGGCGCAGGTCTTCGCAGACTTTGTACTGGCCGGCGATCGAGACCATTTCGGCGGTCATCTGCTGGCAGAAGATACGCGCCTTGGTGTTGCCTTTGATGCCAGCCAGGGCGCGGCCGCGCATGGCGCCGTACACATGGATGTTGCCATCGGCCAGAAGTTCCGCACCTGGGCTGACCGAAGCCGTCACAACCAGATCACCTCCCTGAGCATAGATCTGTTGGCCACCGCGTACTGGCGAAGTAATGATGCGGGTCGGGCGCACCTCGGGTTCGGGGGGCGGTGGTGGCGCCGGGGCCGGTTCGGGCTTTTTGACCACCTCGGGCTCGGGCTCCAGCGGCCGTTCGCGGGCCCCTGACGGCGGCAGCACCGGCAGGTCGATGGCGATGGCGGCGGCGATGTCCTCGATGCGGTTGGCGCGGATGGCCAGGGTACGCAGGCCGTGGTGGCGGCAGATTCGCATCAAGCCGGGCAGGTCGACCGCCCCTTCGTCGGCCGGCAGCTTGTCCAGCGCCAGCACCAGCGGTGTATTGCTGAAGAAGTTCGGGGCCTGGGCGACTTTGGCCGCCAACTGGCGGTCGAGGGCTTCAAGGTCATTGCGTGCCAGTTCCAGTACCGTAATGGCGAGCATGCTGCCCTTGAGCTGGAACACGGAGGCGGTGTCGGATGTGTGGTTTGGGCTCATGGTCTGCATAGACGGCTTGTTGCGAAAAAAGTGCCCTGACTTATAACGAGAACACCGGTTGCCCGCAACATGCGCTGATCCGTTGTAGAATGCGCGGCCTTTGTCTTTCCGGATGCTTCAATGGAACGCCCGCGTTTTCGTCCCTATTTCCTTCACCCCAAGTTCTGGGGCCTGTGGCTGGGCCTGGGCCTGCTGTGGCTGGTGGTTCAGTTGCCGTACCGGGTGCTGCTGAAGATCGGTGCCGCGCTGGGCGCCGTCATGTATCGCTTTGCCGGTGAACGTCGGCGCATCGCCGCGCGCAACCTGGAGCTGTGCTTCCCGGAGCTGTCGGTCGACGAACGGCAGCGTTTGCTCAAGGCCAACTTCGCCTCCACCGGCATCGCCTTCTTCGAAATGGCCATGAGCTGGTGGTGGCCCAAGGCCAGGCTGGCGCGCCTGGCCCATATCGAGGGCCTTGAGCACCTGCAGGCCGCCCAGCAGGCGGGGCAGGGCGCGATCCTCATGGCGGTGCACTTCACTACCCTGGAAATCGGTGCCGCGCTGCTCGGCCAGCAGCACACCATCGACGGCATGTACCGCGAACACGGCAATGCACTGTTCGACTTCATCCAGCGCAGCGGCCGCGAGCGTCACAACCTCGATTCGCTGGCGGTGGAGCGCGAGGACGTACGTGGCATGCTCAAGCTGCTGCGTTCGGGCCGGGCGATCTGGTACGCACCGGACCAGGACTACGGCGCCAAGCAGAGCATCTTCGTACCGTTGTTTGGCATCCCCGCGGCGACGGTGACCGCTACCACCAAGTTCGCCCGGTTGGGGAAGGCGCAGGTGATTCCGTTCACCCAGAAGCGCCTGGAGGATGGCAGCGGCTATCGGCTGGTCATCCACCCGCCGCTGACGGATTTCCCCGGGGAAAGCGAAGAGGCCGATTGCCTGCGCATCAACCAATGGGTCGAGAGCGTGTTGCGCGAGTGCCCCGAGCAGTACCTGTGGGCGCACCGCCGGTTCAAGTCGCGGCCCGAGGGTGCGCCGCGGCTGTATGACAAGAAGAAGCGCTGAAAACACATCAACCCCAGGAAGGACGCCATGGCACCACCCCCGGTAACCGGTCTCATCCTGTCTGGCGGCGGCGCCCGCGCCGCCTACCAGGTCGGTGTGCTGGCGGGCATCGCCGAGTTGCTGCCCGCCGGCGCGGACAACCCTTTTCCGGTCATCGTCGGCACCTCCGCCGGGGCCATCAACGCCGTCACCCTGGCCAGTGGTGCCGTGCACTTCAACGACGCCGTGCAGCGGCTCACTGCCTTCTGGCAGAATTTCCGCAGCCATCTGGTCATCCGCAGCGACTGGCCCGGGGTCGTGCGCCAGGCCAGCCGTTTCGTTGGCCACAGCCTGCTGGGGCTGGGTGGCCAGGCCCCCGTGGCGTTGCTCGACAGCAGCCCGTTGCGCAGCCTGCTGCAAACGCACCTGAACCTGGATGGCATCGGCCATGCCTTGGCCGCCGAGCAACTGCGCGCCGTGGCGGTGACCGCCTTTGGCTACGAGTCTGGCCAGGCGGTGACCTTCTACCAGGGCCGCGGCACCATCGAGGCCTGGCTGCGCCACCGGCGTATCGGCGTACCCGCACCGTTGACCATCGACCACCTGCTGGCCAGTGCGGCGATCCCGCTGCTGTTCGCCCCGGTGCAACTGGGCGGCGAGTATTACGGCGACGGTGCAGTGCGCCAGTCGGCGCCGATCAGCCCGGCCTTGCACCTGGGCGCCAGCCGGGTGCTGGTGGTCGGGGTCAGCGGAAACCCGCAGCGGCCAGCGCCACCGGTGCCGCCCCAGCGCGTGTTCAGCGGGCAGCAGCCGAGCCTGGCGCAGATCGGCGGGCACATGCTCAACAGTACGTTCATTGACAGCCTGGAAGGCGATATCGAACTGCTGCAGCGCCTCAATCACTTGAGCGGGCTGTTGCCGGCGCACCTGGATGCCCGGCGCCTGGGGCTGGCGCCGATCGACGTGCTGGTGGTGGCGCCCAGCCAGCCGCTGGATGAGATTGCCGCTCGGCACCGCCGCGAGTTGCCGGCGGCGCTGCGCCTGTTCTTACGAGGGCCGGGGGCAACGCGCACCAGCGGGGCGGGGGTGTTGAGCTATTTGCTGTTCGAGGCCAGCTATTGCAGTGAACTGATCGAGCTGGGGCGGCGCGATGCCCTGGCCAAGAAGCGCGAGCTTTGCGAATTCCTGGGGATTTGATGTCGCCTGTGCGGGCCCTTTCGCGACAAGGGGTTGCGCCAATACCTGTGTAGGAGCGGGTTCACCCGCGAAAGGGCCGCAGCAGGCTTACTCGGCTATCTGCAACTTGCGCGCCTGGGTATACACATACCGCACCTTTTCATACTCGAACGGCGAATTCAGCTGGCCATAGCGGAATTTGGTCGTATAGCGCCTGTCCACCACGCGCAGTGCGAAGATTTCCGGATGATCGGTGCTGGCTTCGGCCACGTTCAGGTAGTTGACCGCCTGCTCTCCCGCATAGTCCACCACCAGCCCGGTGGTATCGCGCAGGTTCGATGGCCCTAGCACCGGCAGCATCAGGTACGGCCCATCCGGTACGCCATAGAAGCCCAGGGTCTGGCCAAAGTCCTCGCTCTGGCGCGGCAGGCCCATGCTGGTCGCCGGGTCCCACAGCCCACCCACGCCGATGATCGTGTTGAACATCAGTCGCGCGGTGATTTCTGCCGAGCGCTTGGCTTTGAGCTGCAACACGCTGTTGAACAGGTTCGGCACATCGCCAAGGTTGTTGAAGAAGTTGCTCACCCCCGTGCGCACGAAGCTTGGGGTGACATACTGATAGCCATTCACCAGCGGCAGCAGCACCCATTGGTCCAATCGGTAGTTGAAGTGGTAGATGCGCCGGTTGATCGACTCCAGCGGGTCGTACACGTTCAGCGCCTGCAGGGTTGAGCGCTCGAACTCGCGCTGGTCCAGCCCCGGGTTGAATTTCAGCTCACGCAGCGGGTCGAGGAAGCCATCGGCTTCGGGCACCAGTGGCGCGGTGCCGATCACCTGCGGGTCGGCCTCGACCACACTGGCTCGGGGTGCGGTTTCGGCGGCCAGGGTGTGGCCAGCGGCAAGCAGGGCAGTGGCGAAGAGGAGTTTGTTAACCACGGAAGAACTCCAGCATGGCGTCACTGTTGACGCGGTAGTTGAGGTTGCCGCAATGGCCGCCATGGGGGTAGAGGGTCAGCCGTTCGCCGAACACCTTGCGCAGGAAGCCAATGTCGCCCGGGCCGAGAATGACGTCGTCGGCGTTGTGCATCACGGCGATCTTGTCACTGCTGCGCAGATAGTCTTCCAGGGCATACAGACTGACCTGGTTGACCAACTGCAGGATGCTGTTGCCGTCGGTGCGGGCGCGCCACATCGGAATCACCTGTTCGGTCATGTAGCAGTCGAAGTCGCACTGCAGGGCGCGCTTGAAGAACGGCGTGAGGCTGCTGCCTTCAGTGATCGGGAACTTCGGCGGAATGATCAGGCCACGGCGGTTGATCAGGTCGGAAGTGAAGGCGATGTCGGCTGCCGAGAAACGGAACGAAGTGCCGATCAGCATGGCCATCTGTTCGTTGGACAGGTGCTGGCGCGACTGCTGGAAGTCGTACAGCAGGGCGTCGTTCAGGTCGATGTAGCCCTTGTCCTGGAAGTAACGGGTGAGTTTTTCCAGCATCAGCTCGTAGAACGTGGTGCTGCGGTCGATGCCCTTGACCTGGGTCTGCACCAGCTTGTCGAGGTTGTTGATCGAGGTGTAGAGGTTGACCGGTGGGTTGAGCAGCAGCACACGCTTGAAGTTGAAGCTGCGGCGGGTTTCGTCAAGGTGGCTGACGAAGGCGGCGTCCAGCGCACCCAGACTGTAACCGGTGAGGTAGAAATCACTGACCGGCAGGCGTGGATGCTGGGCGCGCACGGCCTGCATCACCCGGTACATGTCTTCGGCGTCTTCCTGGCTGATGCCGGGGGTAGCAAAGCGCGAGGCCGCACTCATGAAGTCATAGCTGGTGGGCGATGACAGTTGCACCACGTGGAAGCCGGCCTGGTAGAACAGCTTCTTCAGGTATTCATTGATGCTGCTGCTGTAGGGCGCGCCGGTGCCGGCGATGATGAAGATCAGCGGCGCTTCGCGATCCTGGCGGGCCAGGCGGTACTTGAGCTTCTTCACTGCCCAGAAGTTGTCGGGCAACGTGAACTCGCGTTCCGGGCGCAAGTTCAGGCTGTAGTCGGACTGAGTGATTTCATCGTCGCTGGGCAGGTCAGGGCGCTTGTCCGGCGGCGTGGTGGCGATGGTGGCCTCGAACGGGTTGGTAAGAGGGTAGCCATAGCTGGCAGCGTCGATATCCCGCGCTGAAGCGGCCACAGCCATGAGCAAGCTGCCGAGCAGGGCAGCGAGGCGCAAAGATCGAAGCATGTAATCCCCCA
Organism: Pseudomonas sp. 10(2024); assembly: GCF_045164175.1. NCBI lineage: Bacteria > Pseudomonadati > Pseudomonadota > Gammaproteobacteria > Pseudomonadales > Pseudomonadaceae > Pseudomonas > Pseudomonas sp. 10(2024). Next base: position 4,441,495 of record NZ_CP174006.1, on the reverse strand, counting down.
AAAGAACGCAAGGTCGAGCAGTGTGCAGGCTAGGACCACAGCCAGGTGGGCAAAGTTGCCCGCTGCGGTGGCATTTGGCGTACTTGCTATCTGCAACATAGCTGCCGGGGTGTGATTTTGCCTTAGAAACGGCCATAAGCGATCATGGATGCTTTCGATTACCGCTATTGGAGAACAGGATGTCTCGTTCGCTGCCGACGGCGCTGTTGCTGCTGTTCCTGGGGGGTTGGCTCGCGGCCAGTTATGGCGTGCGTTACGGCCTGATGGAGGACGGCCAGTGGGTAGGGCTGTGCGCAGTGCCGACCGCCTATTGGCAGTGCGAGGTGCGTTCGCTGCTGGGGTTGGGCATTCACCATCAAGTCATGGCCTGGGGCGGATTGGGCCTTGCGCTACTGGCCCAGTTCGTTTCCGCGCGTGCCGGCTGGTGGCTGGCAGTGTTGGCACTGGTGTTCGCGGTGCCGGCGCTGGTGCTGTACACCGCCAGCATTGCGGTGTTTGCGCTGGTGCTGGCGGGGTTGCGCCTGGTCAGGCAACCCCCATTGTAAGCAGCTGCGCGTACCTGTGGGAGCTCCTACAAGGTCCGCGCCGGGCTCGAGGACTATGCAGTATCAAGCCTGTCGCATCCGCAAGCTTCGCCACAACGCCGCTGTCATCAGCACACTCACCACCGCCCAGCCCCAGGCCTGCTGGTTCTCCAGCCCTTCGACGAACAACTGCGGCGCCACCCCGGCGCCGACGATGAACGCCAGCAACGCCACCTCCGCCCGCCGGGCGCGCACTGGCCACAGCACATACACCAGCGCCGGCAACGCCAGCGCTGCGCTGGGGAAGCTGCGGTAGCGCGGGTCGAACACCATTGCCAGCATGCTCACCGCCGCAGCGAAGCCCGCCGCCAGCAACAGCCAGCCGGCTCGCACCTGCAGCCAGGCGAACAAGCGTTCACGCCAGCCGGCCCGCCGCGTCAGCGCCAACAACGCGTGGGCCAGTACCAGCAGGTTCAGCCCGGCCAGCATCAGTGCCCACAGCCATTCCCCGGCAAAGCGCGCATGGGTGCGCATCAACTCGCCCCACAGGCCCAGGCAAGCGGCGCCAAACGCTGCCAGCAGTGGCAGCAGCACGGCGGCCATCGGTGTAGCGGGGCGCCCGGCCAGCACCAGCATGATCACCATCAGCACGGTGCTGGCCAGCAACCACTGCGGCCAGTCATGCAGGTTGCTCACGGGCCCTTCGAGCACACCCTTGTCCTGCCGGTCCGCGTCGTACAGCCCCCAGTAGCCACCCACTGCGCCCTCATTGGCGCGTTTCCAGGGCTGATCGAAGGCTTCAATCAGGTTGTAGTGCCAGCCATTGCGCTCGGCCATGGCCACGAAGCCACGGATGAAGCGCGCCTCATTGACCCGGCTGGGCACCGCCGTTTCGCGTTGGCGGCCTTCGCTGGGCCAGCCGGTTTCGCCAATCAGTATGTCCTTGGGCGCGAAGCGTGTGCCGAACACCCGGCGCACATCGGCAACGTGGGCCAAGGCATCGTCGATGCCACGCGGGTCGTCCTCCCAGTAGGGCAGCAGATGGATGGTCAGGAAGTCCACTGCCGGGGCCACCTGCGGGTGCTGCAGCCAGAATTCCCACACATCGGCGTAGGTCACTGGCACCTTGACCTCGCGCTTCACCCGCGCGATCAATTTGGCAAGGTGGGCACCGGTCACCTCCTTGCGCAACAGTGTCTCATTGCCGACGATCACCGCGCTGACCACGTCAGGGTTGGCGTTGGCAGCAGCGATCAGCAGGTTGATTTCCTTCTCGGTGTCGGCCGGGTGGGCGTTCACCCAGGCGCCCAGCATCACCTTCAGCCCATGCTTGCGTGCCAGCGCCGGGATTGCCTCAAGACCGCTCATGGAATAGGTACGGATGCACTGAAACCGCTCGGCCAGTAACGCCAGGTCGGCGTCCATCCGCGCTGGGCGCAGGCGAAACGGCTGGTCGTAAGGCGACTGGTCTTTGTCAAACGGCGTGTACGAAGCGCATTGCAGCTTGTGTGCAGGGCTGGCCGCATCGGGCAGGTGCACAGGCTTGCCCAGCCCGTACCAGAGCCCCCCCAGCCCGACCAGGGCCAGCAGGCAGGCAAGCAGGTACAACGGCAATAACAGGCGGCTACAACTGGGCATGTGGCGGTCCATCGTCTGGCACAAAAGGTTAGATAGTAGCCCGGCGCCAAACCTTTGGCATGCAAGGATCGCGCAGGCCGAGGCAGGCCGATGGCGCTAATGGCATAGTGCTGTCGCATATGGGGCGGGTGCAGGTCGCAGCTGGATCAGGTCGACTTGTGTTGCAGGAAGATGATGCAATCTCCAAGACCTGACGAGGGGATGCTTTGATGGCAACTTTGAAGAAAATGCGACGTTTCCTGGGTGTGGGCACCGCCCTGGTAATGGCCATGAGCACTGCACAGGCTATGGCCAAAGAAGTAAGCATTGGTTACGTGGATGGTTGGGCCGACAGCGTTGCGACCACCAACGTGGCCGCCGAAGTAATCAAGCAAAAACTCGGCTATGACGTGAAGTTGCAGGCCGTGGCCACGGGGATCATGTGGCAGGGTGTGGCAACTGGCAAGCTCGATGCCATGTTGTCGGCCTGGTTGCCGGTGACCCACGGTGAGTACTGGGCCAAGAACAAGGACAACGTGGTCGACTACGGCCCGAACTTCAAGGACGCCAAGATCGGCCTGATCGTCCCCGAGTACGTCAAGGCAGTGAGCATTGCCGACCTCAAGACCGATAACAGCTTCAAGGACAGGATTGTTGGCATCGACGCAGGCTCCGGTGTGATGCTCAAGACCGACCAGGCGATCAAGGACTATGGCCTGACCAGTTACAAGTTGCAGGCCAGCTCGGGTGCGGCGATGACTGCGGAACTGGGCCGTGCCTATGCCAAGCAGCAGTCGATTGCGGTGACCGGCTGGGTTCCGCACTGGATGTTCGCCAAGTGGAAGCTGAAGTTCCTCGAAGACCCGAAAGGCGTATATGGCGCGGCAGAAACCGTGAACAGCATCGGCAGCAAGGAACTGGCCACCAAGGCACCGGAAGTGGCGGAGTTCCTGAAGAAGTTCAACTGGCAGTCCAAGGACGAGATTGGCGAGGTGATGCTGGCGATCCAGGAAGGGGCCAAGCCTGAAGCGGCCGCCAAGGACTGGGTCGCCAAGCACCCTGATCGTGTGAAGGAGTGGACTGGCAAGTAATAACCTTCCAGGGCCAATAGGGTTTCTTCGCGGGTAAACCCGCTCCTGCTAGGAGCGGGTTTACCCGCGAACGGGTCATTACTTTGTTACGCAATCGGTAAAACACCGTTGCATCTAAGACTAAGGTCGTCTGGTTGGCGTCCATCGGCAGCATAAAGTAAGGGTGTGGGTTCCATCCCGTATCTGTGCTGCTAGGACAAAAACAATGAACGACAGCATTTACCTCTCGATACAAAACAGCCCCCGTTTCAAGGAGCTGGTCACCAAACGCGAACGGTTCGCCTGGATTCTCTCGGCGATCATGCTCGGCCTGTACTGCGCCTTCATCCTCTTGATCGCCTACGGTCCTCATGTGCTGGGCGCCAAGCTCAGTCCTGAGTCATCGATTACCTGGGGCATTCCCCTGGGCGTCGGCCTGATCGTTTCGGCATTCGTCCTGACCGCCATCTACGTACGCCGCGCCAACGGCGAATTCGATGAGCTGAACAAGGAAATCCTGAAGGAGGCGCAACAATGATTCGCCAAACCAAAGCCCTGGCCGTACTGGCCTGCGGAGCCTTCGCACCCGCCGTGTGGGCCGCCGATGCCCTGACCGGCGAGGTGCAGAAACAACCGCTGAACGTTTCCGCCATCGCCATGTTCGTGGCCTTCGTCGCCTTCACCCTCGGCATCACCTACTGGGCCTCCAAACGCAACAAGTCGGCATCGGATTACTACGCTGCCGGGGGCAAGATCACCGGCTTCCAGAACGGCCTGGCGATTGCTGGCGACTACATGTCGGCCGCCTCGTTCCTGGGTATTTCCGCGCTGGTGTTCACCTCGGGTTACGACGGCCTGATCTACTCGATCGGCTTCCTGGTTGGCTGGCCGATCATTCTTTTCCTGATTGCCGAACGCTTGCGCAACCTGGGCAAGTACACCTTCGCCGACGTGGCCTCGTACCGCCTCGGGCAAAAGGAAATCCGCACCCTGTCGGCCTCCGGTTCGCTGGTCGTGGTGGCGTTCTACCTGATCGCGCAGATGGTCGGCGCCGGCAAGCTGATCGAGCTGCTGTTCGGCCTGGACTACCATGTGGCGGTGATCCTGGTGGGTATCCTGATGTGCCTGTACGTGCTGTTCGGCGGCATGCTGGCCACCACCTGGGTACAGATCATCAAGGCTGTGCTGCTGCTGTCCGGTGCCAGTTTCATGGCGCTGATGGTCATGAAGCACGTAGGCTTTGACTTCAACACGCTGTTCTCCGAAGCGATCAAGGTACACGCCAAGGGCGAGGCGATCATGAGCCCCGGTGGCCTGGTCAAGGACCCGATCTCGGCATTCTCCCTGGGCCTGGCACTGATGTTCGGTACTGCCGGCCTGCCGCACATCCTGATGCGCTTCTTCACCGTCAGTGACGCCAAGGAAGCGCGCAAGAGCGTGCTGTACGCCACCGGCTTCATCGGCTACTTCTACATCCTCACCTTCATCATTGGCTTTGGCGCGATCCTGCTGGTCAGCACCAACCCGGAATTCAAGGACGCCGCAGGCGCTCTGCTGGGCGGCAACAACATGGCCGCGGTGCACCTGGCCAATGCGGTGGGTGGCAGTGTGTTCCTCGGCTTCATCTCGGCGGTAGCCTTTGCCACCATCCTGGCAGTGGTGGCTGGCCTGACCCTGGCTGGTGCCTCGGCAGTGTCCCACGACCTGTACGCCAGCGTCTGGCGCAAGGGCAAAGCCAACGACAAGGACGAGATCCGCGTATCGAAGATCACCACTGTCGCTTTGGGTGTGCTGGCGATCGGCCTGGGGATTCTGTTCGAGAAGCAGAACATCGCCTTCATGGTCGGCCTGGCGTTCTCCATTGCGGCCAGCTGCAACTTCCCGGTACTGCTGCTTTCGATGTACTGGAAGAAGCTGACCACCCGCGGTGCCATGATCGGCGGCTGGCTGGGCCTGGTGAGTGCGGTGACGCTGATGATCCTTGGCCCGACCATCTGGGTACAGATTCTCGGCCACGAGAAGGCAATCTACCCGTACGAGTACCCGGCGCTGTTCTCGATGGCCATTGCCTTCGTCAGCATCTGGTTCTTCTCGGTCACCGACAAGTCCAAGGCGGCTGAGGATGAGCGCGCGCTGTTCTTCCCGCAGTTCGTGCGTTCGCAGACTGGCCTGGGTGCCAGCGGGGCGGTCTCGCACTAACGTCAATCCCCTGCATTGAAAAACGCCCCGCCTGTCGGGGCGTTTTTTATTTTATGCAGTCAGAAACAGCCTACATACATAGTGAGGCTCTGCCCATAAAGTTCCCTCATGTCGTAAGTGCTCTATAGATGCCGGCACATTTGGGGAATATTCAATGAAGTTACGCTGTTTAATCACCTTCGCTCTGCTTGGCGTGGCGGGCGCTGCTGGGGCAAAGGAAATACCGCAGGACATCAGTGTCCAGGCTGTCGTGTCGGTACCTGAATTTCAGGTGAACTCGGTTGGCAATTGGTGGGAAGACGTGCTTCACGCTGAATATGACCCGGACAGGGGTGTCTTCAAGCAAATTGAAAAAGAAGTGTTTGTAAAAAGTTCCTACGGCCCGATTTACGCGAAAACAGACCGTTCGGAGTATCGGTTCACACGGGTAAATGGCGGAGAAGCGCCCCGTCGGTACCACATCATGTTGAATCGCATAAGAATGGGCACGGCGCCGGTTGAAATCGTCAGTGCTGCTGAAGCCGCTCAGGGGAAAACCATTCAGTTCAGGTTCTATCCGATGGGGGAATCGGCATCGACTCGCGTGCCCGGCACCTATGTCACGCAAGCCACCTTGATGTTTGAAACAGGGGCGCCCTGATTCGCAATTTCATTCGGGGGCCCCAGGGTTCCCGCTATTTGATGTGCAACCGTTAAAGGAAGTTTGATGTGAAATCCTATGTATTGGCTGTCCCGTTCCTTGCATTGTTTGCCGGTGCCGCTGTCGCGTCCGACCCTACGCCGATCACCCAGAATATTTCAGTGACGGCGATCATTCCCGGGAATGATTTTTCAGTGGCCCCTGTAGGGGACTGGCTGGAGAAAGGCGTGACGCTTGAATATGAGCCGGGCCGCGAAGACTTCAAGGAGGTCAGTGAAAAGTTCTCGGCACAGAGTGATGTCGGCGCTATTCAGGCCCACCTGCTGCACACAGCATCGCTGCAAGACCCACAAACCGACGAGAAGATTGATCTTGTCATCACTGTTGGGGATAAAAAGATGGATTTGATGCCCGCGGAGGTCATGAGCGCGGAAGATGCTAAAGCTGGCAATGATCTTCCCATTACGTTTAAGGCCATAAAGCCCGACAATGGTTATCTGAAGGGTGATTATACCGGGACAGTGAGCGTGTTGTTTGAAACTTCCTCCACCAGCCTTTGATTGAAGCAGTGCCGCCTGCCTCAACTTACTGGATGTTTACCAGTGTAGGGGCAGGTGTTGAAGTGGATTGAATCATGTTCCAGTTTGCTGCACCCGGCCGCGCACTCGCTGTCTGGCTGCTGGGTGCTGCCTGCCTTATGCCCCTCGAAGTATTGGCCGAGCGCGCGTCCAGTGCCATTGACCTGAATACATTCGGGCGTCTGCCAGAAGACTTCGAGGCGCACTTTTTCGATGTGCCGCTTGCCGTGCGAGTGGAGCTTGATCAACGCTACCTCGGTGATGCCATGGTGGTATTGAGCCGTGATAACCGTGTGCAGTTGCTGGCGTTTACCGACACTGAGCAGAGCACAGAGCCGGCCACACTCAGGCAGTTATGGCAACAGCGCCTGGAGGGCGGGCGCATGCTGGGCGACTGCCTGCAAAACTGCCCGGACGGGTTGCAGGCTATCCATTACAGCCTGGCCAATTCCCAGTTGTCATTGCTGACGTCCAATGCCGAGAAGCGGGAGCAGGACGCGCTCTTCCACCGCCTCCCGGAGCAGAGTGACGCTGGGTTGCTGCTGCGTAACCAGCTCAACCTGGTCAATGATGGCAATCAGACCACGGGCAGAATCGGCCTGCTCGGTCAGGGCAACCTGCATAACTGGACGACGCTTGCCGATGCACGCGTGGATCGTAGCCCATCTGAGCAAGGCGATATGCGTTACCGCATGAACCAGCTTTACGCGGAGCGCCTGCAGGAAGAGCATTTCTTTCGGCTGGGTTACTTCTCCACTGGCGCACAAGGCCTGGTGCGCCAGCCATCGCTACTCGGGCGCCGCCCTGATAGCACGCTTGGCTTGATGCTGGGCAGCAGTGACAGCCTGCTGGTCGACAATGGCCAAGCCAGCGCCATCCCTGTCTACGTCACGCCGAACCGCCCGGGTATCGTCGAAATCTATCGCAATGGTTCGCTGATCAACAGTCAGCCGGTACAGCCGGGTTTGCAGGCGATCGACACGCGGGTATTGCCCGGCGGCATCTATGATGTGGAGCTGCGTTTGCTCGAAGACGGCCTGGAGACCTCGCGCAGCGAAGTGTCCATCTACAAGCCCAGCCGGTGGCAGAACATGGATAACCGCTGGCGCTACAACCTGTATCTGGGCCAGCAGGTCGAGCTGCTGAGCAACTCGGATGGCAATCGTGAACAGAGCCCGGTGTTCGGTGCCCTTTCCAACTACCTGATGCATCCTGCCGCGGTGCTGGGGTTGTCAGTGCAACAGGTCGATGCTGACCTGCAGTTGGGGACCTCGCTGGACTGGGACGTGCATGAACGGTTCAAGCTTTACGCCAGCCTCAATCAGACCCAGGGCCTGGGCAACGGCGGCGATCTGCAGTTGACCTACACCCACCCTTGGGGCTCGTTGTTGCTGAGCCACAACCAGACCTGGCTGGAGTCTGGTAGTAGCGGTCGCGACGATACTTCCCAGCGCCAGGTGCGCAGCCGCACCGCCTTTTCGATCAACCAGCGGGTAACCGCGCGCAGTTCAGCGACGCTGCGCCTGGAACACAGTGCGGGCTCGGCAAGCGGCCTGGGGGCCGACCTGAGCTGGGCGTTCTTCGGAAAACTGCGGGGGCATCAGAGCAGTGTTCGCCTGTCACTTTTCGACAGGCCTGGAACGCGCAGCAGCGCCGGTGTCCGCAGCCGCGGCGTCAACGTTGCTGTAAGCATGAAGCTTGAGCGCGATGGCAGGCAGCTTGGGGTCGATGTGGGTAGCCGCGCCTCGCGTGAGGGGGGCAATGACCCCTACGCTTCGCTGTGGTATCGGCAGAACGTCGACCTGGGCCCCGTGCACAGCCTGGGGGGCAGCGCGACGCTCGACGGCTATGGCACCAGCCTGGCGGCCAATGGGCGGTTCCACAGCCAGGCGCTGCAGGGCGATGCCTATGCCCAGAGTTCCTCTTTCAACAATAACCTCAGCGGTGGCCTCAACCTGGAAAGCACCCTGGCGCTGGGCGCCGGGAAGCTGGCCATGGGTGGCAGCAACCTGCCGCTCGAAGCCGGCTTGATCATCGATGTCGAAAGCGATCTGCACGGTGTAAAGCTGCGCGCCAACGATGGCCAGGGCATGAGTGCAGTGCTGCACCCCGGGCGCAATATCGTGCCGGTGACGACGTTCAAGTCTGGCCATGTGCGCTTCGACTTCGACACGAAGGACGTGCCGCCAGCACAGATCCAACCCCTCGCTGTGGACTATCACCTCAACCGCGGTGGGGTGGGGTACCACACAGTGAAGGTCATGCGAACGGTCACCGTGTTTGGCCGGCTGCTCGACGGGCAAGGCCAGCCACTGCACGGCGCGCATGTGGTCAATGACGCCGGGCGCACGGTTGTCGAGGTGGATGGCTATTTCAACGTCGAAATGAGTGAGTCACGGCCCACCTTGGAAATTCGCCATGACGCGGCAGGTAGCTGCCTTCTGACATTACCGCCGGACAACTTTGATCGCGAGGATGACCTGCTGATCGTGGGTGATCAGCGGTGTGTGCCCAGTGTGGGCTGAGCCGGCTTTCGGCATGACGCTGTAGAGGGCCCGATTCCCGGGTCGATGGATTGGATGTTGAGTAAACAGAGGTTGAAGATGCACAGGTTCACATTTCACTTGTCACCCTTGTTGTTCGTTGCGCTGATGCTGCCGTGGTTTGCCCAGGCCGGGCCACAGCTGGATGTCGGCGCGCTCTATGACTACCTCGAGCCAGGCAAGGGCACCTATGCCAAACGCATCTACAACCGGGGGGACAGTACAGCGTTCGTCAAGGTCAGCGTGCTGGAGCTGGTCTACGACGGCCAGGCCGAACCCCGTGAGGTGGAAGTCGATGAGCTGCCCTTCGACCAGCGCAGCGTTGTTGCGAGCCCTGCGCGGATGATCATCCCGGCACGCGGCATGCAGGCCGTGCGGTTGCTGTATCGCGGTGAACGAAACCAGGAGCGTTACTACCGGCTGCGCTTCGTCCCGGTGGTGCCGGAACAGGATGACAGCTTCGCACTGGATGAAACGGAGCTTGACGCTTACCGCAAGGAACTCAGTGCCGGTGTGCAGTTTCTGGCCGGCTACGGCACCATTTTGATTACCAAGCCTGCTGCCACGCGGTATCAGACCTCGATCGAGCGAGCCGGTGGGAAATGGACCGTGCGCAACGAGGGCAATGCCACGGTGCTGCTCGACAACGTCCAGGTCTGTGTGCTGAACGAGGACGAGTGTGAGCCTCCGGCCAAGCACCATCTTCGTCCTGGACGTACGCGCGAGTTCGTCGAGAAGCCCGGTGTCGAATACCGCTTCGAACAGGTGGAAGGCGATGCGCGCAAAGCCATGAACTTCAAGGCAGAGTGAGAGGTAGGGGCATGTTTCGCAAGTGTGCAATGCTGGTACTGCTGTCTGGCGTGTTCGGCTCATCGTGGGCGCAGGCGGCCGACATTACGCTCAAGCTGCGTTACCGCGGCGAGACCCGGCAATTTGAAAACCTGACACCCCGGTCATCCCCTGTCTGTACTCAGTTGCCGCAGCTTTGTGGCGATCCGCTGCAGGATCTGTTGGATGTGGGGGTCGAATACTCGAAAACAGTCGATGGCGAAGGCACCGATGGCTTCTACCTCTCGGCCCCTGTCCAGCCAACTGCGCTACTGATGGTCCGTGACAAGACCGGCGAGCAAGTCAGCATGGACTTTGCCATTACCCACCTGGGCGGTGCGGTAACTTCGGACGATGGGGCACCGACGCTTGCGGCGCGCACGGGCCTGGACTCGAGCGGTTGCCAGGTTGCGTTGGCGAGCGCGGCGCATCGCCTGTTTCTGTGGTCGCCAGCCAGCAACGGGTGCTGGGCCAACCTCAACGCGGAGAATGCGAGCACTTACCATGTGAGTCACCTTACGCTGGGCTACAGGCTGAAGACGCCTTTGCCGGCGAGCTTGAAGTCGGGCGTGTACCGAGGGCGCGTGGTCTATTCGATAGGCCCCGACAGGGATATTGGCCTGGGTTCGAGCCGAACGGTCGCCGGGCTCACGGCCGATTCAGTGGCGATCAACGTCGAACTGGAGGTGGTGCATGACCTTGAGGTGCGTTTTGAGCCGGGTTCCGAGCAGGTGGAACTGGTGCCGCAGCAGGCGCACGGGCCTGGGAGCCGAGGACGGGGTGTGGCAGAGAAACTGGAAAAAGACGTGGGCTTCAGCCTGACTGCCAGTGGGCCATTCAACGTCTGGGCGCTGTGCAGCACCGGGTTGGATAGCACGTGCAATCTACGGTCGGCCAAGGGCCATGGCATACCGCTGTACCTGGCCATGACCTTGCCAGGGGTTTCCTACAATGGCCGTTCGCTCTATCGGCAGGCAATGACCTTTGGCGGAGCTGAGAGCGCCATGAGCCTGGAAGTCCCGCCGGAGGGTGTGACCGGCAGCCAAGGGCAGTTGCATTTTCATGTATACCCTCGCGGCCACACCCAGAAACAGGACATGTTGCCTGGTATCGAGTATCAGGCCGTCGTGACAATGGTGTTCGATGCGAACCTGTAGAATGGCAACCGGGTGGTGTGACCCGCTTGCCATTCACCTCAAGTGACTGTTTGAAGTGGCTATCCGCAGCGCGTCATATCATCCCAAGCAACAGTAATACCAACAGAATCACCAACACCACGCCGATTATGCCGGAAGGGCCATAGCCCCAGCTGCGCGAGTGGGGGAAGACCGGTAAGCCACCGATCAGCAGCAGAATCAGGATGATGATAAGGATCGTGGTCATGTCAAAGTCCTTGCGTGATTAGGGGGCAAGAGCCTGAGATTGCTGGCCTCTCGATAATTCGGACCGGTGCGGGTTGGTAAAGATTCCATCCCCGTGCAGCCGTCTACCCAATCATGCCCGCCCATTCACTGCCCTGATGAATCCTCCCGGATGGCGACGCCTTGATTAGACTCACCGGACTACCTGTCAGAACAAGGCCTGCGACCATGCAAAAACGCATCATGATCACCGGCGCCGGGTCTGGCCTCGGCCGCGAGATCGCCCTGCGCTGGGCCCGTGAGGGCTGGCGCCTGGCATTGGCCGATGTCAACGAAGCCGGCCTGCGCGAAACGCTGGAGCAGGTTCGCCAGGCCGGTGGCGACGGCTTCGTCCAGCGCTGCGATGTGCGCGACTATAGCCAGCTGACGGCCCTGGCCCAGGCCTGCGAAGCGAAGTTCGGTGGGGTCGATGTGATCGTCAACAACGCCGGCGTCGCTTCGGGCGGGTTCTTCGCCGAACTGACGCTAGAGGACTGGGACTGGCAGATCGCGGTCAATCTGATGGGCGTGGTCAAGGGCTGCAAGGCCTTCCTGCCGCTGCTGGAGCGCAGCAAGGGGCGCATTATCAATGTCGCCTCGATGGCGGCACTGATGCAGGGCCCGGGCATGAGCAACTACAACGTGGCCAAGGCCGGTGTGCTGGCCTTGTCGGAAAGCCTGCTGGTGGAGTTGCGTCAGGTGGAGGTGGCGGTGCACGTGGTGTGCCCGTCGTTCTTCCAGACCAACCTGCTGGACTCGTTCCGCGGGCCGAACCCGGCGATGAAGGCGCAGGTGGGCAAGCTGCTCGAAGGTTCGCCGATCAGTGCGGCGGACATTGCCGACTATATCCATCAGCAGGTCGCTGCAGGCGAGTTCCTCATCCTGCCCCATGAGGCAGGGCGCCAGGCCTGGCAACTGAAACGCCAGGCCCCTGAGCGGCTGTATGACGAGATGGCCGAAATGGCGGTGAAAATGCGGGCAAAAGCCCCGTCGCGATGATTGGTCTGTAGGAGAAGTTACTCAAAAGTGTAAGAGGCTTCTGAATCGTAGTGGAGCTATTGAGTAGCTGAATACCTACGGGGCAGGCTCCGGTTTTCCCTTTCGCAGGAGGATCGGAACATGCTGGTAATAGGGCGCGAAGTAGGGGAGGTCATCGTGATTGGCGATGACATCCGGATCATGGTGGTAGAGACCCGGGACGGCGTGGTGCGCTTTGGTGTGGCTGCTCCGCGTGAGGTGCCGGTGCATCGAGCCGAAGTTTACAAGCGCATCAAGGCGTCCAAGCAGAGCAAGGCCTGAAGAGGCCTGGCCTGCTATTCGAGCAGCTCGCGGGGCACATCATGCTTGGCCAGCAACTGGCATTGCTGGCTTTCCAGGTCGAACAGGATGAAAGCCTGGCCTTTGGCCAATGCCTGGCGTACCCGCAGCACGCGGGTTTCCAGCGGGGTGTCGTCGCCGTTGTCAGTGCCGTCGCGGGTGACGAAGTCCTCGATCAGGCGGGTCAGGGTTTCGGCTTGCAATTGGTCGTAGGGGATCAGCATGGTCGGGCGGTGTCTGAAATAGGTATGGGCATGCTACGCGAAACATTCGAGGTGTTGGGGCCGCTTTGCAGCCCCAAGGGCGTTTAGCCTTTGTTTCCGACCAGGCTGTCCACGGCCGGTACCCGCGTGTCGCTCTCCATCTGCGCATCATGCTCCAGCTGGTGGCTGAAGCGCTCGAGCGATGCATTGGCCGGCTGCGAGTCGCTGGCAAACACGGGCGGGCTCAGCAGGTAGGCTGACAACAACCGGCTCAGCGCTGCCAGGCTGTCGATATGGGTGCGCTCGTAACCATGGGTGGCATCGCAACCAAAGGCCACCAGCGCGGTACGAATATCGTGCCCGGCAGTCACCGCCGAATGGGCGTCGCTGAAGTAATAGCGGAACAGGTCGCGCCGCACCGGCAAGTCATGGTCGCCGGCCAGTTTCAGCAGGTGCCGGGACAGGTGGTAGTCGTAAGGCCCCGACGAGTCCTGCATGGCCACACTGACCGCATGCTCGCTGGAAGCCTGCCCAGGCGCCACCGGGGCGATGTCGATGCCGACGAACTCGCTGACGTCCCAAGGCAGGGCGCCGGCTGCACCCGAGCCGGTCTCCTCGGTGATGGTGAACAGCGGGTGGCAGTCGATCAGCGGCTGGCGACCGCTTTCCACCACAGCCTTCAGTGCCGCCAGCAATGCCGCTACGCCAGCCTTGTCGTCCAGGTGACGGGCGCTGATGTGGCCGCTTTCGGTGAACTCGGGCAAGGGGTCGAAGGCCACGAAATCACCAATGCTTACGCCCAGTGCCTCACAGTCGGCGCGGGTGGCGCAGTAGGCATCCAGGCGCACTTCCACGTGGTCCCAGCTGATCGGCATCTGGTCGATCGCCGTGTTGAAGGCATGCCCGCTGGCCATCAGCGGCAGCACGCTGCCACGGAATACCCCGGTATCGGTGAACACGCTAACCCGGCTGCCCTCGGCAAAACGGCTGGACCAGCAGCCGACGGGCGCCAGGGCCAGGCGGCCATTGTCCTGCAACTGACGCACGCTGGCGCCGATGGTATCCAGGTGGGCAGAAACGGCGCGGTCGGGGGTGGCCTGCCGGCCTTTGAGGGTGGCGCGAATGGTGCCGCGGCGGGTCAGCTCGAAGGGGATGCCCAGTTCGTCAAGGCGCTCGGCCACGTAGCGCACGATGGTGTCGGTGAAGCCAGTGGGGCTGGGGATGGCGAGCATTTCCAGCAGCACGCGTTTGAGGTAGTCGAGATCGGGTTCGGGGTGTTGCTCGGACATGGTTGGGGACTCCTTTACTCCTGTGCCGGCCTCTTCGCGGGTAAACCCGCTCCTACAGGTACAGCGCCGTCTTCGCGGGTAAACCCGCTCCTACAGGTACAGCGCTGCCTTCGCGGGTAAACCCGCTCCTACAGGTACTGCGCCACCTTCAAGGGCGGTGATATCCCTGTGGGAGCGGGCTTGCCCGCGAAGAGGCCGGCACGGGTTTACGCCAAAGGCCGGCTATGGGGAAACAGCAGGTCTATAAAACGCTCGGCCGTGGGCTGCGGTTCATGGTTGGCCAGGCCAGCACGTTCGTTGGCCTCGATGATCACGTACTCCGGCTGCCCGGCATCACGCACCATGAAGTCCAGCCCCACCACCGGAATTTCCAGTGCCCGTGCCGCGCGCACGGCAGCATCGGCCAGCACCGGGTGCAAGCTTTCGGTGACGTCCTCCAGGGTGCCGCCGGTGTGCAGGTTGGCCGTGCGCCGCACGGCCAGGCGCTGGCCGGCCGGCAACACGTCGTCATAACCAACGCCCGCTGCACGCAAGGTGCGCTCGGTTTCGTCGTCCAGCGGAATGCGGCTTTCGCCACCGGTGGCGGCCTGGCGGCGACGGCTCTGGGCTTCGATCAACTGGCGCACGCTGTGCTTACCGTCGCCCAGCACCTGCGCCGGGTGGCGGATGGCGGCGGCCACCACCTCGTAGCCGATCACCACGATGCGCAGGTCGAACCCGGCATGAAAGCTTTCCAGCAGCACGCGGCTGTCGAACTGGCGGGCATGTGCCACGGCGCGGGTGATGTCGTCGATGCAGGTCAGGTTCACCGCCACGCCCTGGCCTTGCTCGCCATCGACCGGCTTGACCACCACCGCGCCATGCTCTTCCAGAAACGCCAGGTTGTCATCGGCATTGCCTGCCAGCTGTTGCGCGGGCACCTGCAGCCCGGCGTTGTGCAGGGCATGCTGGGTCAGGCGTTTGTCCTGGCACAGGGTCATGGTCACGGCACTGGTCAGGTCGCTGAGCGATTCCCGGCAGCGAATGCGCCGCCCGCCAAGGCTCAGGGTGAACAGGCCGCCAGCGGCGTCGTCCACCTGCACTTCGATGCCCCGGCGCAGGGCCTCGTCGACGATGATGCGTGCGTAGGGGTTGAGGTCGGCTTGCGGGCCAGGCCCGAGGAACAGCTGCTCGTTGATACCGTTCTTGCGCTTGACTGCGAAGGTGGGCAGGTTGCGAAAACCCAGTTTCT
Source organism: Pseudomonas sp. 10(2024) (assembly GCF_045164175.1). Taxonomy (NCBI): domain Bacteria; kingdom Pseudomonadati; phylum Pseudomonadota; class Gammaproteobacteria; order Pseudomonadales; family Pseudomonadaceae; genus Pseudomonas; species Pseudomonas sp. 10(2024). Next base: position 4,426,056 of record NZ_CP174006.1, on the reverse strand, counting down.
GGTACAGGCGCTTGGCCTGGCGGTTGTCGTGCAGCACCGACAGGTCCAGGTAGGCCAGGCCACGGCTCATGAAATGTTCGATCAGGTGGCGCACCAGCACTTCACCCACGCCGGGGCGGGTGCAGTGTGGGTCCACCGCCAGGCACCACAGGCTGCTGCCATGCTCGGGGTCATCGAACGCCTTGGTGTGGTTCAGGCCCATGACGCTGCCGATAACCGCGCCGCTGTCTTCGTCCTCTGCCAACCAGTACACCGGGCCACCCAAGTGGCGAGGGGTAAGCAGCTCGGCGTCGACGGGGAGCATCCCGCGCGCCTGGTACAGCGTGTTGATCGCCTGCCAGTCGGCGGAGTTCTGCGCCCGCCGCACGCGGAAGCCGCGAAATACCCGCTGCGCCGGGCGGTAATCGGTGAACCACAGGCGCAGGGTGTCGGACGGGTCGAGGAACAGCTGCTGAGGGGCCTGTGCCAACACCTGCTGCGGGGCGGCAACGTACAGGGCGATGTCGCGTTCGCCCGGGTGCTCGTCGAGCAAGTCCTCGGCCAGGGAAACCGGGTCGGGGTAGGTGTGGCCTATCAGCAGCCGGCCCCAGCCGCAGTGCACGGCACGCGGTTGGTCGTGAGGCTGGCTGCCGTCGCCGGCCAGGCGCGCTTGCAGACGCTCGTAGGACGGCGTCTGGCCGCGCAGCAGGCGCTGACCATAAGCGATTTCATGGGCTTTCATCGGTCAGATTCCTTGTTCGCTCAGCCACAGGTTAAGCGCCGCCAGTTGCCACAGCTTGGAACCGCGCAATGGCGTCAGCTGGCCGTGCGGGTTGCTCAGCAGGCGGTCGAGCATGGTCGGGTTGAACAACCCTCGGTCCTGGCTGGAGTCGGTCAACAGTTCGCGTACCCAGCCCAGGGTGGCACCTTCCAGATGCTTCAGGCCCGGTACCGGGAAGTAACCCTTCTTGCGGTCGATCACCTCATGCGGGATCACCCGTCGCGCCGCCTGCTTGAGCACCTGCTTGCCGCCGTCGGGCAGCTTGAAGCGGGCGGGAATGCGTGCCGACAGTTCCACCAGGCGGTAATCGAGGAACGGCGTACGCGCCTCCAGGCCCCAGGCCATGGTCATGTTGTCCACCCGCTTGACCGGGTCGTCGACCAGCATCACGGTGCTGTCCAGGCGCAGCGCCTTGTCCACGGCAGCCGGTGCGCCGGGGCGCGCGAAGTGTTCGCGCACGAAGTCGCCGGCAGCGTCGGTTTCCAGCAGCCAGGGCGCCTGCACGGTGTCGCGGTATTCGGCGTGGCTGCGGTCGAAGAACGCCTCACGGTAGGCCGCATAGGCATCGTCGGCGCCGTCCACCTGCGGGTACCAGTGGTAACCGGCGAACAGCTCATCGGCACCCTGGCCGCTCTGTACGCCCTTGCAGTGCTTGGCCACTTCCCGCGACAGCAGGTAGAAGGCGATGCAATCGTGGCTGACCATCGGTTCGCTCATGGCGCGGAACGCGGCCGGCAGTTGGTCGATGATTTCGTGCTCGGCAATGCGCAACTGGTGGTGACGAGTGCCGTAGTGTTTGGCGATCAGGTCCGAATACTGGAACTCGTCGCCGCGCTCGCCGCCGGCATCTTCAAAGCCGATGGAGAAGGTCGACAGGTCGTCAACGCCCACTTCGCGCAGCAAGCCGACCAGCAGGCTGGAGTCGACGCCGCCGGACAGCAACACACCCACATCGACGGCTGCCCGTTGGCGGATTGCCACGGCGTCGCGGGTGGCGTCGAGTACGCGGGTGGTCCAGCCTTCCAGATCAAGTTCACGCTCGTCCGGGTTGGGGCCGTACTTCAGCTGCCACCAGGTCTGGCGTTCCACTTCGCCATGGCGGTCGATGCGCATCCAGGTGCCGGGCTCCAGCTTCTGCACATTGGCCAGCAGGGTGCGTGGTGCCGGTACCACGGCGTGGAAGTTCAGGTAGTGGTTGAGGGCCACCGGGTCGAGCATCGGGTCGATGTCGCCGCCCTTGAGCAGTGCCGGCAGGGTCGAGGCAAAGCGCAGGCGCTCGCCGTTGCGCGACAGGTACAGGGGTTTGACGCCCAGGCGGTCGCGGGCCAGGAACAGGCGCTGGTTGTCGCGCTCCCAGATGGCCAGGGCAAACATGCCGTTGAGCTTGGGCAGCAGCGCCGCGCCCCAGGCGTGGTAGCCCTTGAGCAGCACCTCGGTGTCGCCGTCGGACCAGAAGCTGTAGCCCAGCGCCTGCAGTTCCTCGCGCAGTTCGGGGAAGTTGTAGATGGCACCGTTGAAGGCCAGCGACAGGCCCAGCGTATTGTCGACCATCGGCTGCGCCGAGCCGTCGGACAGGTCCATGATCTTCAGGCGCCGATGGCCCAGGGCGATCGGGCCCTGGCTATGGAAGCCCCAGGCATCCGGGCCTCGCGGGGCCAGGTGATGGGTAATGCGCTCTACCGCAGCCAGGTCGGCTGGGCGAGGGGCTTGGTCGATGGGGGTGAAACGTAACTCTCCTGCTAATCCGCACATAAGTCCTTACCGGTTTTTCCGTTGGGGAGGTGATGCCCCGGATTAGGGCACCTTAAGGAACTGACCTATGTGCTTTTCGAGAGTTTTAGAATGTTTGGTTATATGTGGCCGGGCAGGCAACCCGATGCAATCATTTCCCCCGGATCAACCGGCGCAATCCAAACCGGTTCGGATGGCAAGCCTCCGCCACCGCCCGCGGCAATGGCAGCGGTTCCCCACATACCCAGGCCGCCACCAGCTCGCCACTCAACGGCGCCGTGATCAACCCGCGTGAGCCATGCCCGCTGTTCACATATAACCCGCCCAGCCAAGGGCAGGGCACATCCGGTACTTGCCGCGCATCCCGGCCCAGTACTGCATAGGCTTCGGCAAACGCCTGTGCGTCGGCGATGGGGCCGACGATCGGCAGGTAATCCGGGCTGGTGCAACGGAACGCAGCACGTCCCTGCAATTGCTCGGGGGCCAGTTCAGCCACAGCCAGCCGTTGCGCCAGATCGACGGAAATTTCGTCCAGCAGCGCCAGGTTGCCCTGGTGCTCGGCCACTGTTGGCGCAAGGTCTTCGCTATGGAAGTCAAAACTGGCGCCCAGTGTATGTTCACCCTCGCGCGGCGGTGCCACATAGCCTTCCGCGCACACCACGGTGCGCAGTGCCTGGCTGCTGGCGGTGGCCGGCAAGCGGGTGATCTGCCCGCGGATGCGCTTGAGTGGTAACTGCGCGCAAGGTTCGAAGCGCAGCACATCCGCCGCGCCGGCCAGGACCACCACTGGAGCGCGGGCTAACAGCTGGTCGCCAGCCCAGGCTTGCCACTGTTCATCCACTTTGCGCAGTTCGAGCACTTCCTGGTGCGTCACCAAATGAATGCCAGGGTGCTGTAACTGCTGCTGGCACAGCGCTGGCGGGTGCACCCAGCCACCTTCGGGGTAGAACAACCCGCCGCCAGGCAACGCCACGCCGGCGATGGCTTCGGCCTCGGCGCGCGCCAGGCAGTGCAACAAGCCGGGGTCGAAGGCGGCAGCCAGCTTGCCCTGGCGTTCGGCCTCCTTGCTGTCGAAAGCCAGTTGCAGCACCCCGCAGGCATCCCAGTCACGGCCACGCTGCAAGCGCTGCAGCTGGCGCCGGGCGTAGCCGAACCCGGACAGGATCATCTGCGACAGCGCGGTGCCATGGGCAGACAGCTTGAGGTACAGCACCCCTTGCGGGTTGCCCGAAGCCTCCTGGGCGGGGGCTTCGTGGCGCTCCAGCACGGTAACCTGCCAGCCACGCCGGGCCAGGCTGGCGGCGCTGCTGCTTCCGGCAAGTCCGGCACCGATCACCAGCGCCTCGCGCGGCCCCTGTGTCACCGCAGGGCGCGCGTACCAAGGCGCGCATGGGCCGGGCAGGGGGCCGACGTAGGCGCCGCTCATCACCTCCCACTTCTTGCCGATGCCTGGCACCTTCTTCATGGCGAAGCCGGCTTCGACCAGGCTGCGACGTACCCAGCCGGTGGTGGTGAAGGTACCCAGCACCGTGCCCGGATGCGATAGCCGCGCCAGTTGCGCAAAAAGCTCCGGGGTCCACATGTCGGGGTTCTTGGCGGGGGCGAAGCCGTCGAGGAACCACACATCGATTTGCGCATCGAGTTGCGGCAACTGTTCCAGCACATCGCCTATCAACAGGGTCAGGGTGACCCTGCCACCGGCGAAGGTGAACTGCTGAAAGCCCGGGTGCACCGCCACGTATTGCTCCAGCAGCGGCTCGGTATAGGCGGCCAGTTCAGGCCACAGGCGCACTGCGCGGGCCATGTCGGCCTGGTCGAGGGGGTACTTCTCGACGCTGACGAAGTGCAGGCGCGCGTCGCTGTGTGCGTGCTGGTCGAACAGCTGCCAGGCGCAGAAAAAATTCATGCCGGTGCCAAAACCAGTTTCGCCGATCACCGTGCAGGCAAATGGCGCCAGGTTGGCAAAACGTTCGGCCAGGCGGGTCTGGCCGAGGAACACGTGCTTGGTTTCTTCGATGCCTTCGTTGACTGCGAAATAGACGTCGTCATAGTGCCGCGAATGGGGGCGGCCCTGGTCGTCCCAGTCGATCTGGGCGTGCTGGAGGAGGGTGGGCATGGTGGGCTCGGTTGCAGCGGATGGCGGGATTTTATGCCATCCGGCTGAGCTGTGGGAGCGCGTTCACTGGTGAAGAGGTCAATACAGGCCGAAATGAAATCCGCTAGTCTTGCTTATCCATTGAAGGAGCCAGTGCATGTTCGAATCTGCCGAAATCGGCCACAGCATCGACAAGGAGGCTTACGACGCCGAGGTACCCGCTTTACGCGAGGCCCTGCTCGAAGCCCAGTACGAACTCAAGCAGCAGGCGCGTTTTCCGGTGATCGTGCTGATCAACGGCATTGAAGGCGCCGGCAAGGGTGAGACGGTAAAACTGCTCAACGAGTGGATGGACCCGCGCATGATCGATGTGCTCACCTTCGACCAGCAGACCGACGAAGAGCTGGCCCGCCCACCCGCCTGGCGCTATTGGCGGGCCTTGCCACCCAAGGGGCGGATGGGTGTGTTCTTTGGTAACTGGTACAGCCAGATGCTGCAGGGGCGGGTGCACGGGGTGTTCAAGGATGCCGTGCTCGATCAGGCCATTACCGGTGCCGAACGCCTGGAGGAGATGCTGTGCGATGAAGGTGCGCTGATCATCAAGTTCTGGTTCCACCTGTCCAAGAAGCAGATGAAGGCACGGCTGAAATCGCTCAAGGACGATCCGCTGCACAGCTGGAAGATCAGCCCGCTGGATTGGCAGCAGTCGCAAACCTATGACCGCTTTGTGCGCTTTGGCGAGCGCGTGCTGCGCCGCACCAGCCGCGACTATGCGCCATGGCACATCATCGAAGGGGTAGACCCGAATTACCGTAGCCTGGCGGTGGGGCGCATTCTGCTGGAAAGCCTGCAAGCCGCGCTGGCCCACAATCCCAAGGGCAAGCACCAGGGCAACGTGGCTCCATTGGGCCGCAGCATCGACGACCGCAGCCTGCTTGGCGCCCTGGACATGACCTTGCGCCTGGACAAGGCCGACTATCAGGAACAGTTGATCACCGAACAGGCGCGTCTGGCCGGCCTGCTGCGTGACAAGCGCATGCGCCGGCACGCCCTGGTGGCGGTGTTCGAAGGCAACGACGCCGCCGGCAAGGGGGGCGCCATCCGCCGCGTGGCGGCGGCGCTGGACCCGCGTCAGTACCGTATCGTGCCGATTGCCGCGCCGACCGAAGAAGAGCGCGCCCAGCCGTACCTGTGGCGGTTCTGGCGGCACATCCCGGCACGGGGCAAGTTCACCATCTTCGACCGTTCCTGGTATGGCCGGGTGCTGGTGGAGCGGGTGGAAGGCTTCTGCAGCCCCGCTGACTGGATGCGTGCCTATAGCGAGATCAACGACTTTGAAGAGCAGTTGGTGGATGCCGGCGTGGTGGTGGTCAAGTTCTGGCTGGCGATCGACCAGCAGACCCAACTGGAGCGCTTCGAAGAGCGTGAGCAAATTCCGTTTAAACGCTACAAGATCACCGAGGATGACTGGCGCAACCGCGACAAGTGGGACGAATACTCCCAGGCGGTGGGCGACATGGTCGACCGCACCAGCAGCGAGATTGCCCCTTGGACGCTGGTGGAGGCCAATGACAAGCGCTGGGCGCGGGTGAAAGTGGTGCGCACCATCAACCAGGCGCTTGAGGCGGCGTTTGCCAAGCACAAGAAATAGCCGAAGGTGATGTTGCCTGTGCTGGCCTTTTCGCGGGTAAACCCGCTCCTACGGGGGATCGCGCGCTGAGCTGCGAAAGGGTCAGCACAGGCAACATCTCCCCCCAGCCATGCCCCAAAAGAATGACCTGATGAATTCTTTTCTCGGCACTCTCCACCGTCTCCGTCCTCCAACCCCGTAGAATTCAACAACCCCCACCACGGGCTTGATCGAGGATTTTATGCACACCACTTCTGGCCGCTGGGGCTATGGGCTGTTCCTGGCACTTCTGACAGCGCTGCTCTGGGGCATCCTGCCGATCAAGCTCAAGCAGGTACTGCAAGTGGTCGATCCGATCACTGTCACCTGGTACCGCCTGCTGGTCTCCGGCGGCCTGCTGTTCGCCTGGCTGGCGGCTCAGCGGCGTTTGCCGTCCATACGCAAGCTTGCGCCCAGGGGCAGGGGCCTGGTGCTGGTTGCGGTGCTCGGCCTGATGGGCAACTACGTGCTCTACCTGATCGGTCTCAAACTGCTTAGCCCGGGCACTGCACAACTGGTGGTACAGATCGGCCCGGTGCTGTTGCTGGTTGCCAGCGTGTTCGTGTTCCGCGAGCGCTTCAGTGTGGGGCAGGGCATGGGCCTGTTGGTGCTGCTGGCAGGCTTTGGCCTGTTCTTCAACCAGCGCCTGGAAGAGCTGCTGACTTCGCTGGGTACCTACACCACCGGCGTGTTGACCATCTTGCTGGCGACCAGCATCTGGGTGTTCTACGCCCTGAGCCAGAAGCAGTTGCTGACCGTGTGGCACTCGCAGCAGGTGATGATGGTGATCTACCTCAGCTGCGCTGCGTTGCTGACACCTTGGGTGCACCCGCTGGAGGCCTTGCAACTGACCCCGGTGCAAGGCTGGCTGCTGCTGGCCTGTTGCCTGAACACCCTGGTGGCTTACGGCGCGTTCGCCGAAGCGCTGGCGCACTGGGAGGCGTCGCGGGTAAGTGCCACGCTGGCGCTGACCCCGCTGGTTACCTTTGTTGCGGTAGCGCTGGCAGCATGGGTGTGGCCTGAGTATGTGCATGCCGAGGACATCAATGCCCTGGGCTATGTGGGGGCGGTCACGGTGGTGTTCGGTTCGGCGCTGGTGGCGCTGGGGCCCTCGCTGGTGGCGGGTTGGCGGGCCCGCAGGGCGCGGTTGGCCTAGGTCTGTCGATTGCCTGTACGGCCCTTTCGCGGGTGAACCCGCTCCTACGATGGATCGCCTCTCGGCGTAGGAGCGGGTTCACCCGCGAAAGGGCCGGTACAGGCTACAGGGCAGTCAGCCCTTGCCGCCCGGCGCCAGCATGTTCTCCGGCCGCACCCACTGGTCGAACTGCTCATTGGTCAGGTACTTCAACGCCAAGGCCGCCTCGCGCAAGGTCGTGCCCTCGCTGTAAGCCTTCTTGGCAATTTCTGCCGCCTTGTCATAGCCAATATGCGGGTTCAGCGCCGTCACCAGCATCAACCCGCGCTCCAGGTGCGCGGCCATCTGCTCGGCATCCGGCTCGATACCCGCCACGCAATGCTGCTGGAAGTTGCGGCAACCATCGGCCAGCAACTCGATGGATTGCAGCAGGTTATGGATGATCACCGGCTTGAACACGTTCAACTGCAAATGCCCCTGGCTGGCGGCAAAGCCGATGGCCGCGTCGTTGCCCAGTACCTGGCAGGCCAGCATCGACAGCGCCTCGCACTGGGTGGGGTTGACCTTGCCCGGCATGATCGAGCTGCCCGGCTCGTTGGCTGGCAGGCGCACCTCGGCAAGCCCGGCGCGAGGGCCGGACCCCAGCAGGCGCAGGTCGTTGGCGATTTTCATCAGGGCCACGGCCAGGGTCTTCAGGGCTCCCGCCAGGCTGGTCAGCGGTTCGTGGCCGGCGAGGGCGGCGAACTTGTTGGGTGCAGTGATGAACGGCAGGCCGGACAGCGCCGCCAGCTCGGCCGCGATGGCCTCGGCAAAACCCTGCGGAGCGTTCAGCCCGGTACCCACGGCAGTGCCGCCCTGGGCCAGTTCGCACACCGCCGGCAGGGTGGCGCGGATGGCGCGCTGGGCGTAATCGAGCTGGGCGACGAAGGCCGACACTTCCTGGCCGAAGGTAATCGGCGTGGCGTCCATCATGTGCGTGCGGCCGGTTTTTACCAGCTTGTGGTGACGCATCGACAGCTCGGCCAGCCCCGAAGACAGTTCGGTGACGGCAGGCAGCAGCTTTTCATGCACCGCCTGAGCTGCCGCAATGTGCATGGCGGTGGGGAAGCAGTCGTTGGAGCTCTGCGAGCGGTTGACGTGGTCATTGGGGTGTACTGGCGCCTTGCCGCCACGGCCTTTGCCGGCCAGTTCGTTGGCGCGTCCGGCGATCACCTCGTTGACGTTCATGTTGCTCTGGGTACCACTGCCCGTCTGCCAGACGACGAGCGGGAACTGATCGTCGTGCTGGCCATCCAGCACTTCATCGGCGGCCTGTTCGATCAACCGGGCGATGTCGGCCGGCAGGTCGCCATTGCGGTCGTTGACGCGCGCCGCGGCCTTCTTGATCAGTGCCAGGGCGTGCAATACCGCGAGGGGCATGCGTTCCTTGCCAATGGCGAAGTTGATCAGCGAACGCTGGGTCTGCGCACCCCAGTAGGCGTCCTCCGGAACTTCGACCGGGCCCAGGCTGTCTGTCTCGATACGGCTCATTCTGTACTCACTCCTGTGTAGTTCGAAATCGCAGTTTAGGCCCTGATTCGACCGAGCGGTTCCGTCGCTCGTCGTGCCACTTGAGCACATCGCCACCACGGCGCAGAATGCTCTACTCTGAGGTGCCCGCCTCCCCCTCTTTGAAGGAAATGCAATGACCCGTCTCCGTGTCCTTTGTGCCGCCGTTGCCCTGGTTTGCGCCAGCGGCCAGGTACTCGCTGCCACCGCCAGCCACAACGCTGCTGCCGAGAAATTCCTGACCCTGGCCAACGCCGACAAGCTGGGCACCCCGGTGTACATGCAAGTGCAGCAGATGTTCGCCCAGCGTTTCGCCCAGACCAAGGCCCCGGCCGCCAAGCAGCCCGTGCTGGAAAGCTACCAGGCCAAGGCCAATGCCGCGCTGGACAACGCCATCGGCTGGAACAAGCTGAAGCCGAAGATGGTCGACCTGTACACCCGGACCTTCACCGAGCAGGAGCTGAAGGACCTGGTCAAGTTCTACGAATCGCCGCTGGGCAAGAAAGTGCTGCGTGAAATGCCTAAGGTCACTCAGCAGTCGGCACAGTTGACCCAGCAGAGCCTGGAGCCAGCAGTACCGGTGGTGAACAAGCTGCTGGAAGACATGACCAAAGAGCTGGACCCGAACGCAGGCAAGGCCGCCGCCCCAGCGAAGAAGTGAGTACGCCGCAATGATCATGCAACAACGTATCGAACAGCAACTGGCCGCGCTGGCGCCGCAACACCTGGAAGTGCTCAACGAAAGTCACATGCACAGTCGTGGTCAGGAGACCCACTACAAGGCGGTGATCGTCAGCGAGCAGTTCGCCGGGTTGAACAGCGTCAAGCGCCACCAGAAGGTGTACGCCACCATGGGTGAACTGATGGGCGAGATCCATGCCCTGGCCATCCACACCTACACCGCCGAAGAGTGGGCCAAGGTCGGCGTTGCTCCGGCCTCGCCGGTGTGTGCCGGCGGCGGGCACTGAAACCTTTCTGTTGTTCTGGTAGAATCCTGCAAGATCCGGGGGCCGCTTTGCGGCCCTTTCGCGACACAAGGCCGCTCCCACAGGAACCGCACTAGCCATCGGGTTACGCGGTCCCTGTGGGAGCGGCCTTGTGTCGCGAAAGGGGCACAAAGCGCCCCCATGCTTTTTCTGTACCTGTCAAACCCGGTCCGCCCCTTACGAGGGCAACCACCTGGAGATTCCGTTACATGTCTCAAGCCATCGTCGTCGCGGCGCTGTACAAGTTCGTCACCCTGGAAGACTACGTCGAGCTGCGCGAGCCGCTGCTCAAGACCATGCTCGACAACAACGTCAAAGGCACCCTGCTGCTGGCCCAGGAGGGCATCAACGGCACCGTGTCGGGCACCCGGGAAGGCATTGATGGCCTGCTGGCCTGGTTGCGCAGCGACCCGCGTCTGGTCGATATCGACCACAAAGAATCGTACTGCGACGAACAGCCGTTCTACCGCACCAAGGTCAAGCTCAAGAAAGAGATCGTCACCCTCGGCGTGCCGGGCGTAGACCCCAACCAGGCCGTTGGCACCTATGTCGAGCCCAAGGACTGGAACGCCCTGATCAGCGACCCGGAAGTGCTGTTGATCGACACCCGCAACGACTACGAAGTGGCCATCGGTACCTTCAAGGGCGCCATCGACCCGAAGACCGAAACCTTCCGTGAGTTCCCGGAGTACATCAAGGCCAACTTCGACCCGAGCAAGCACAAGAAGGTCGCCATGTTCTGCACCGGCGGCATCCGTTGCGAAAAAGCCTCCAGCTACATGCTCGGTGAAGGCTTCGAGTCGGTCTATCATCTTAAGGGCGGCATCCTGAAATACTTCGAGGAAGTGCCTCAGGAAGAAAGCCTGTGGGACGGCGACTGCTTCGTCTTCGACAACCGGGTCACGGTGCGCCATGACCTGAGCGAAGGCGAGTACGACCAGTGCCACGCCTGCCGCCATCCGATCAATGCAGAGGAGCGCGCGTCCGAGCACTATTCGCCAGGTGTCAGCTGCCCGCATTGCTGGGACAGCCTGAGCGAGAAGACCCGGCGCAGTGCCATCGACCGGCAGAAGCAGATCGAGCTGGCCAAGGCCCGCAACCTGCCGCACCCGATCGGTTACAACTACAAAGCCGAGGCTTGAAGCATGTCTGCACGCCTGATCTATGTGATGGACCCGATGTGCTCCTGGTGCTGGGGTTTTGCGCCAGTGGCTGCGGCCCTGATCGCCCAGGCGCGTGAGGCAGGCGTGCCTGCCCGCTTGGTAACGGGCGGGCTGCGTACCGGCGGCAGCGCCCTGGACAGCTCCACTCGCAAGTACATCCTGGAACACTGGCAGGCGGTGGCTGATGCTACCGGCCAGCCTTTCCGCTTCGAGGGGGCCATGCCGGACGGCTTCGTCTACGACACCGAGCCGGCCTGCCGCGCGCTGGTCACGGCCCGCGAGCTGGATGCCGAGCGCGTCTGGCCGCTGCTGGCGTTGATCCAGCGTTCGTTCTACGAACAGGGCATCGATGTGACCACCGCGCCGCAGCTGGTCGAGCTGGCCTCGCAGTGTGGCTTCGACCGTGCCGCGTTCGCCGAAGCCTTCGCCCGTGCCGATACCCGCGCAGCCACCGCGGCCGACTTCGCCTGGGCCCAGGACCTGGGTATTGCCGGGTTCCCGACCCTGCTGGCCGAGCGCAATGGCCAACTGGCCTTGCTGACCAACGGCTACCAGCCGCTGGAGCGCCTGCAACCCTTGCTCGGCCGCTGGCTGCAGCAGGCCGCCTGTGCTTGATGTACCAGGGTCACCCGACCCGGTACCGGGCAAGCCATACACTGCGGGCGATCGACTGAGCTGGGCGGAAATCCGCCGCCTGGCCCTGCATCACAAGAAAAACCTCTGGTCAGCCAACCTCATTGCGTTACTGGCGGCGTGTTGCAGTGTGCCCATTCCGCTGCTGCTGCCGCTGTTGGTGGACGAAGTACTGCTCGGCCATGGCGATGCCGCGCTGAAGTGGATGAACCATCTGCTGCCGTCCAGCTGGCAGGTGGCAGCCGGCTACATCGGCCTGATGCTGGCGCTCACCCTGTGCCTGCGCCTGGCTGCGCTGGCGTTCAACGTGATCCAGTCCAAGCTGTTCGCCGGGCTGGCCAAGGACATCGTCTACCGCCTGCGCATCCGCCTGATCGAGCGCCTCAAGCGTATTTCGCTGAAAGAGTACGAAAGCCTGGGCAGCGGCACGGTGACCACCCACCTGGTCACCGACCTGGACACCCTCGACAAGTTCGTTGGCGAAACCCTCAGCCGCTTCCTGGTGGCCATGCTGACACTGACCGGCACGGCGGCCATCCTGATCTGGATGCACTGGCAGCTGGCCTTGCTGATCTTGCTGTTCAATCCGCTGGTGATCTACTTCACCGTGCAGTTGGGCAAGCGCGTCAAGCACCTGAAAAAGCTCGAAAACGACAGCACCGCGCGCTTTACCCAGGCGCTGGCGGAAACCCTCGATGCCATCCAGGAAATCCGCGCCGGCAACCGCCAGGGCTACTTCCTTGGCCGCCTGGGCCTGCGTGCCCGCGAGGTGCGCGATTACGCCGTGGACTCGCAATGGAAAAGCGATGCCAGTGGCCGTGCCAGTGGCCTGCTGTTCCAGTTCGGCATCGACATCTTCCGCGCGGCGGCGATGCTGACCGTGCTGTTTTCCGACCTGTCGATCGGCCAGATGCTGGCGGTGTTCAGCTACCTGTGGTTCATGATCGGTCCGGTGGAGCAACTGCTTAATCTGCAATATGCGTACTACGCCGCAGGCGGTGCGCTGAGCCGCCTCAACGAGCTGCTGGCGCGTGCCGACGAGCCGCAATACCCGGCCGCCAGCGACCCGTTCGCCGGGCGCGAAACGGTGGGCATTGAAGTGCGCGACCTGCGCTTTGCCTATGCCGACGAGCCGGTGCTCGAGCACCTCGACCTGTCCATCGCTGCGGGTGAGAAGGTGGCGATTGTCGGTGCCAGCGGCGGCGGCAAGAGCACGCTGGTGCAGCTACTGCTGGGCCTTTACAGTGCCCAGGCCGGGACCATCCGCTTTGGCGGGGCCAGCCTCCAGGAAATCGGCCTGGAAACCCTGCGCGAGAACGTCGCGGTGGTGTTGCAGCACCCGTCGCTGTTCAACGACAGCGTGCGTGCCAACCTGACCATGGGCCGCGACTGCAGCGATGATGCGTGCTGGCAGGCGCTGCGCATCGCCCAGCTGGATGCCACCATCGCCGCCTTGCCGCAGGGCCTGGACAGTGTGGTAGGGCGTTCAGGCGTGCGCTTGTCCGGTGGCCAGCGCCAGCGCCTGGCCATTGCCCGCATGGTACTGGCTGAGCCCAAGGTGGTGATCCTCGACGAGGCCACCTCAGCCCTGGATGCCGCCACCGAGTACAACCTGCATCAGGCCTTGGCGTGCTTTCTCAGCGGCCGCACCACGCTGATCATCGCCCACCGCTTGTCGGCGGTGAAACAGGCCGACCGGGTGCTGGTGTTCGATGGCGGGCACGTGGCCGAAGACGGCGACCATCAGCAGCTGATTGCCGAGGGTGGGTTATACGCCAAGCTGTATGGGCATCTGCAGCAGAGCTGATTATCTGGCTGCCTTCACCGGGCTTTTGGGAGCAACAGTCTTGCTCAATTTCTAAAAGCTGGTGCGACCCTGTGGGAGCGGGCTTGCCCGCGAACACGGGCGAAGCCCGTGCCATCCACCGCGGTGTCTTCTTCGCGGGTAAACCCGCTCCTACAATGGCCAGCGCGTACGCTGTAAAAATCCCCGATTCCTTGTCATAAAAATCCCCGCCACAGCGATGGCAAATGGCCTACGCTGTGCTTGTCTGGGTCGATTTACGCCTTATCTGCTCTGTGACAGGGACTCCATGAAGGGACATCGCACACTCGAAGCGCCAAAGTTGCTCGGCATCACATGGCCTTTCATCGCCGTCGTGGTCCTTCAGGTGGCGTTGGGCAGCCTCAGCCTTTATACGCTCTCGGCCGTACGTGCCTATGTCGCGGGCGAAAGCCTGTGGTCCAAGGCGCAGAAAGATGCCATCTACTACCTCAGTCTGTACGGCGAGACGCAGGACGACAGCACCTACCAGCGCTATCGCCAGGCCATTACCGTGCCCCAGGGTGACCATCGTCTGCGCGAGGTGCTCGACCACCCCAGCCCTGATCTGGACGCCGCGCGACAGGCGGTTCTGCAAGGTGGCAACCACCCTGACGATGTCGATCGGATCATCTGGTTCTACCGCAACTTTCGCCATGTCAGCTATATGCAGACAGCCATCGATTACTGGGACATCGGTGACGACTATCTGGCCAAGCTGGATGTACTGGCCGGTGAAATGCGCCAGCGTTTTGCCAATGGCCCGGCGGATCCAGACACTGTCAGCGATTGGAAGGCCCGCATTGTCGCCATCAACGAAGGCGTGACCCCGGCGGCTAAGGCCTTCAGTGATGCCTTGGGTGAAGGCTCGCGCATGTTGCTGCGGGTGCTGCTGATCACCAACCTGCTGACCGCAATGTTCCTGATCGCCATTGCCTGGCGCCGCTCCAGCAAGCTGTTGGCCCAGCGCCAGGCCTTTGCCAGCGCCCTGCAGGAAGAAAAAGAGCGTGCGCAGATTACCCTGCAGGCCATCGGGGATGCGGTGATCACCACCGATGTCGAGGGCAATATCGGCTACATGAACCCGGCCGCCGAGCAGTTGACCCACTGGCAATCCGGCCAGGCCCAGGGCCTGCCGCTGTCGGCACTGTTTAGCCTGGTGGATGAACACGCCGAGGAGGACGGTCGCAGCTTGGTCGAGCAGGTGCTCAGCGGCAGCCTCAAGGGCGGCTCCGAGCATGCTCGGCTGATCCAGCGCCTGGACGGCAGTACCGTGTCGATCAACCTGGTAGGCTCGCCGATCCTCAATGATGGCCAGGTCAGTGGCATCGTACTGGTGCTGCACGACATGACCCAGGAACGCCAGTACATCGCCAACCTGTCCTGGCAGGCAACCCACGACGCCCTGACCGGGCTGGCCAACCGCCGCGAGTTTGAATACCGCCTGGAGCAGGCGCTCAACGACCTGGCGCGTCAGGCCGGGCGGCATTCGCTGATGTTCCTCGACCTCGACCAGTTCAAGCTGGTCAACGACACCTGTGGCCACGCTGCCGGCGATGAGTTGCTGCGGCACATCTGCGCGGTGCTGCAATCCGGCCTGCGTGAGGGCGATACGCTGGCGCGGCTGGGCGGCGATGAATTTGGCGTGCTGCTGGAAAACTGCCCGCCCGACCAGGCCGAGCGCATTGGCGAACAATTGCGCCAGATGGTGCAGAGCCTGCACTTCGTATGGAAAGGGCGGCCGTTCGTGACCACGGTCAGTATTGGTCTGGTGCATATGGCCCAGGCCCCCGGTACCTTGGAGGCCTCGCTGCGCGCCGCCGACATGGCCTGCTACATGGCCAAGGAAAAGGGCCGAAACCGTGTGCAGGTGTACCACGCCGACGACAGCGAGCTGTCCATGCGTTTTGGCGAAATGGCCTGGATCCAGCGCTTACATGTGGCCCTGGAAGAAAACCGCTTTTGCCTCTACGCCCAGGAAATCGCCCCGCTCAAAACCTTCGAGGGCCCGGGCCATATCGAAATTCTGTTGCGCCTGCACGATGAAAGCGGCCGCACCATCCTGCCCAGCAGCTTCATCCCGGCGGCCGAGCGCTACGGCCTGATGACCGCGCTGGACCGCTGGGTGGTGCGCAATGTGTTCATGGTCATACGCCAGTGCCTGGAAGAAGGGCGTGAAGGGCCGTTGTCGACCTGTGCCATCAACCTGTCGGGGTCCAGCATTGGCGACGACAAGTTCCTTGAATACCTCCAGCGGTTGTTCGTCGAATACGCCATTCCGCCGCGAATGATCTGCTTTGAAATTACCGAAACCAGCGCCATTGCCAACCTGGGCAGCGCCATTCGCTTCATCAACGAGCTGAAAGGGCTGGGTTGCCGTTTCTCGCTCGATGATTTTTGCGCCGGCATGTCCTCGTTCGCTTATCTCAAGCATTTGCCCGTGGACTACCTGAAGATTGACGGCAGTTTCGTCAAGGACATGCTCGACGACCCGGTCAACCGGGCCATGGTCGAGGTCATCAACCATATCGGCCATGTGATGGGTAAGCGCACAATTGCCGAGTTCGTCGAAACACCCTTGATCGAGCAGGCCTTGCAGGAAATAGGCGTGGATTACGCCCAGGGCTACCTGATCGAACGCCCCCAGGTGTTCACCTGTGACAGTCTGCAGCGCCAACGGATCGCCGCCCGGCCTCTGTTGCAGCGAGCACCTGGCACATTTCGCTAGTTGGAAATCACAAGGATCAAGGAGCTGAAAGTGATTGACGCATTCGTTCGTATCGGGCCTTTGATGGACCCCGCCAGTTACCCCCAATGGGCCCAGCAACTGATTGAAGACTGCCGCGAGAGCAAGCGCCGGGTGGTTGAGCATGAGTTTTATGCACGACTACGCGATGGCCAGCTGAAGCAATCGACCATCCGTCAGTACCTGATCGGGGGCTGGCCGGTGGTGGAGCAGTTTTCGTTGTACATGGCGCATAACCTGACCAAGACCCGCTATGGCCGGCATCAGGGCGAGGACATGGCGCGGCGCTGGCTGATGCGCAACATCCGCGTCGAGCTCAACCATGCCGACTACTGGGTGAACTGGTGCCAGGCGCACGGTGTGCACCTGCACGAGTTGCAGGCGCAAGAAGTGCCGCCCGAGCTGAACGGCCTGAACGACTGGTGCTGGCGAGTGTGCGCTACCGAGAACCTGGCTATTTCCATGGCAGCGACCAACTACGCCATCGAAGGCGCGACCGGTGAATGGTCAGCGGTGGTGTGCTCGACCGACACCTATGCGCAGGGGTTCCCTGAAGAAGGGCGCAAGCGGGCGATGAAGTGGCTGAAGATGCATGCCCAGTATGACGATGCGCACCCGTGGGAGGCGCTGGAAATCATCTGTACCCTGGCCGGTGAGAACCCCACCCTGGGGTTGCGGACCGAGCTGCGCAGGGCCATTTGCAAGAGCTACGACTGCATGTTCCTGTTCCTGGAGCGCTGCATGCAGCTGGAAGGGCGCCAGCAAGGCCGTATGCGGCCGGCGTTGGCTGCGGGCTGATCGCTTTCCTGTACCGGCCTCTTCGCGGGCTTGCCCGCTCCCACGGGATCACCGCAACCCTCAAGGACTGCGCCCTACCTGTGGGAGCGGGCAAGCCCGCGAAGAGGCCGATGCAGGTTTATTGGGCGTTGAACGCCTGCCCGTTCACCCCTGTGCTGTCCGGCCCCATCAGGTACAGGTACACCGGCATGATCTCTTCGGGCAGCGGGTTGTTCTGCGGGTTCTCGCCGGGGTAGGCCTGGGCCCGCATCGCCGTGCGCGTGGCGCCTGGGTTGATACTATTGGCGCGCACCGGCGCCACGCCTTCCAGTTCATCGGCCAGGGTCTGCATCAGGCCTTCGGTGGCGAACTTCGACACGCCATAAGCGCCCCAGTAAGCCCGGCCCTTGCGCCCCACGCTGCTGCTGGTGAACACCACCGAAGCGTCCTCCGACAGCTTCAGCAGCGGCAGCAGGGTGCTGGTGAGCATGAAGGTGGCATTGACGTTGATGTGCATCACGCGCATGAAGTTGTCGCCCGACAGCTGTTCCAGCGGCGTGCGCGGGCCGATGATCGACGCATTGTTGAGCAGGCCATCGAGGCGGCCGAACTGGCCTTCGATCATGGCCGCCAGCTCGTCGTACTGGTGTGGCAGGGCGGTTTCCAGGTTGAACGGGATGACCACCGGCTGCGGGTGGCCGGCGGCTTCGATCTGGTCGTAGACCTCGTTCAGGTTGGCCTCGGTCTTGCCCAGCAGCAGCACGGTGGCACCCAGTGCGGCATAGGCCTTGGCAGCCGCGGCACCAATGCCACGGCCGGCACCGGTAACCAGGATGACCCGGCCTTGCAGCAGGTCGGGGCGGGCGGTGTAGTCGAACATGGTTCTGTCCTTCGAGTTCGTGTGGGCGGCCTGGGCCTATTGTAGGAGCGGGTTCACCCGCGAATGCGCCAGCCCGGACAACACTGGCGCCTGATCGGACGCATTCGCGGGTAAACCCGCTCCTACAAAAGGGCGGTGCCCGGTCATCGGTCTGGGTTCAGCACCCGCACAGCGCGCTGTCGATCACTTTGCGCAGTTCCAGCGGGTGGTCCACCACCACGTCGGCACCCCAGTTGTTGGGGTTGTCCTCTGGATGAATATAGCCGTAGCGCACTGCTGCCGTGCGGGTACCCGCGTCGCGGCCGGACTCGATGTCGCGCAGGTCGTCGCCAACGAACAGCACACTGGCCGGGTCCAGGTTCAGCGTCTTGCAGGCCAGGATCAGCGGCTCGGGGTCGGGTTTGCTGTTTTTCACGTGGTCCGGGCAGATCAGCAACGCCGAACGCTCGGCCAGGCCCAGTTGCTGCATGATCGGTTCGGCGAAGCGCACCGGCTTGTTGGTGACTACGCCCCACAGCAGGTTGCCTTTCTCGATGTCGGCCAGCAGCTCGGCCATGCCCTCGAACAGCTTGCTGTGCACCGCGCAGTCGCGCTGGTAACGCTCGAGGAACTCCAGGCGCAGGGCCTCGAAGCCGTCTGCCTCCGGGTCCATGGCGAACGCAGTGGCAACCATGGCCCGGGCGCCACCCGAGATCACGCCACGGATCAGGTTGTCGTCAACGGCCGGCAGCCCGCGTTCGGCGAGCATGGCCTGGCAAATGGCGATGAAGTCCGGCGCCGTGTCCAGCAAGGTGCCGTCCATGTCGAAGAGTACTGCTCGCAAACGCATGCTTATTCCTCGCGCAGGGTCTGGATCATGTAGTTGACGTCGACGTCGCTGTTGAGCTTGTAGTGCTTGGTCAGCGGGTTGTAGGTGAGGCCGATGATGTCCTTCACCTGCAGGCCGGCATCGCGGCTCCAGGCGCCCAGCTCGGACGGGCGGATGAACTTCTTGAAGTCATGGGTGCCGCGCGGCAGCATCTTCAGGATGTACTCGGCGCCGACGATGGCCAGCAGGTAGGCCTTGGGGTTGCGGTTGATGGTGGAGAAGAACACTTGGCCGCCCGGCTTGACCATGCGGTAGCAGGCGCGAATCACCGAAGACGGGTCGGGCACGTGCTCGAGCATTTCCAGGCAGGTGACCACGTCGAACTGTTCAGGCATTTCCTCGGCCAGGGCTTCGGCGGTGATCTGCCGGTATTCCACCTGCACGCCGGACTCCAGCTGGTGCAGCTGAGCCACCGCCAGTGGCGCCTCGCCCATGTCGATACCGGTGACCGTGGCGCCGCGCAGGGCCATGGCTTCGCTGAGGATGCCGCCACCGCAACCCACGTCCAGCACTTTCTTGCCGGCCAGGCTGACGCGCTCGTCGATCCAGTTGACGCGCAGCGGGTTGATTTCGTGCAGCGGCTTGAACTCGCTTTCGCGGTCCCACCAGCGGTGGGCCAGCGCTTCGAACTTGGCGATTTCGGCGCGGTCGACGTTGCTCATTGAACAGTCCTCTGAAACTTCGCAAAATTGCGCCGGAGTATACCCGAGCGCTTGGCCGCGAGGGTCGCTATAATCGCCGGTTTTTGATATCCGAATGACGGGGAGAGGCGATGCGCGAGCGACTTTTGGCGGCGGAGAAGGTGACCGCGATCCGCTGGCAGGGCGGCGCCTTGCACCTGCTCGACCAGCGCCTGCTGCCGTCGGAGGAGCGTTGGCTGGCCTGCGACAATGTTGCGCAGGTGGCCGCAGCCATCCGTGACATGGCGGTGCGCGGCGCCTCGGCGATCGGTATTGCCGCAGCTTACGGCCTGGTACTGGCCCTTGAAGAGCGGCTGGCCGAAGGCGGCGATTGGGAAATGGACCTTGAAGACGACTTTCTCACCCTCGCCGAGGCGCGCCCTACTGCCGCCAACTTGTTCTGGGCGCTGAACCGCATGCGCGAGCGCCTGCAGCGCCTGCGGCCGGAAGAAGACGTTCTGGCAGCGCTGGAGGCCGAAGCGGTGGCCATTCACGACAGCGACCGTGAGGCCAACCTGACCATGGCCCAGCAGGGTATCGAGCTGATCCGTCGCCATCAGGGCAATGCCCAGGCCCTGCTCACCTTCGGCAACGCCGGCGCCCTTGCCAGTGGTGGCTTTGGCACCGCACTGGGGGTGATCCGTGCCGGCTACCTGGAAGGCATGGTCGAGCGGGTTTATGCCGGTGAGACTCGCCCTTGGCTGCAGGGCTCGCGCCTGACCGGCTGGGAGCTGGCCAACGAGGGCATCCCGGTGACCCTTTGTGCCGACTCGGCGCTGGCCCACCTCATGAAGACCAAGGGCATCACCTGGGTGGTGGTGGGGGCGGACTGCATCGCTGCCAATGGCGACATGGCCGGCAAGATCGGCACCTATCAGCTGGCCGTCAGTGCCATGCACCATGGCGTGCGCTTCATGGTCGTGGCGCCGAGCACCAGCATCGACCTGAACCTGGCCACGGGTGAGGATATCCCGCTGGAGGAGCGTGACGCCGACGAGTGGCTGGACTTCGGCGGTACCCGGGTGTCGCCGGGTGTCGAGGTGTTCAACCCGGTGTTCGATGTGACGCCGGCCGACCTGATCGATGTGATCGTGACCGAGCGCGGCATCGTCGAGCGCCCGGATGCTGCCAAGCTGGCTCAGCTGGTTTGCCGCAAGCGCCTGCACTGATTTTGTATCGCCTCACCGGCCTTTTCGCGGGCTTGCCCGCTCCCACAGGGATATCGCATGGCCTTGGGGCTGTGGTGAACCTGTGGGAGCGGGCGAGCCCGCGAAGAGGCCGGTGCAGGCAATACAGAAACCAGGTTTCAAACGCGGCTGAGACCAACTGCCACCTCTCCCCACCGCCCCCGCGTTTGTGATAACATCCGGCAGTTTCCAAGACCGCCCATCACGGCGGCCTTCATTGCGCAGATCCATGGCACAACTCATTGATTTGTCGTAAGTCGTCGCACCCTTATGCGCTGCGGCGGCGAGCTTCGTTCGGCCCTTGATGGAGCTGCGAAGTTTCACCAGAAAAAGGAATCAGGCTTCTCATGGGCGAACTGGCCAAAGAAATCCTCCCGGTCAATATCGAAGACGAACTGAGACAGTCTTACCTCGACTACGCGATGAGCGTGATTGTCGGGCGAGCGCTGCCCGATGCGCGTGACGGCTTGAAGCCCGTGCATCGCCGCGTTCTCTATGCGATGAGCGAACTGGGCAACGACTGGAACAAGCCGTACAAGAAATCCGCCCGTGTGGTCGGTGACGTGATCGGTAAGTACCACCCGCACGGCGACACTGCGGTCTACGACACCATCGTGCGTATGGCCCAGCCGTTCTCGTTGCGCTACCTGCTGGTCGACGGCCAGGGCAACTTCGGTTCGGTGGACGGCGACAACGCTGCTGCCATGCGATACACCGAAGTGCGCATGACCAAACTGGCCCACGAACTGCTGGCGGACCTGCACAAGGAAACCGTCGACTGGGTGCCCAACTACGACGGCACCGAGCAGATCCCGGCGGTCATGCCGACGCGTATTCCCAACCTGCTGGTCAACGGTTCCAGCGGTATTGCCGTGGGCATGGCGACCAACATTCCGCCGCACAACCTCGGCGAGGTCATCGATGGCTGCCTGGCGCTCATCGACAACCCGGAAGTCACCATCGATGAGCTGATGCAGTTCATCCCTGGCCCGGACTTCCCGACTGCCGGCATCATCAACGGTCGTCAGGGCATCATCGAGGCCTATCGCACCGGCCGTGGCCGCATCTACATGCGCGCCCGCTCCGAGATCGAGGACATCGACAAGGTTGGCGGCCGCCAGCAGATCGTGATCACCGAGCTGCCGTACCAGCTGAACAAGGCGCGCCTGATCGAAAAGATCGCCGAGCTGGTCAAAGAGAAGAAGATCGAAGGCATCACCGAGCTGCGCGACGAGTCCGACAAGGACGGCATGCGCATCGTCATCGAGCTGCGTCGCGGCGAGGTGCCGGAGGTGGTGCTGAACAACCTCTACCAGCAAACCCAGCTGCAGAGCGTATTCGGCATCAACGTGGTGGCCCTGGTCGACGGCCGTCCGCGCCTGCTCAACCTCAAGGATCTGCTCGAAGCGTTCGTCCGCCACCGCCGTGAAGTGGTGACCCGCCGTACCGTATTCGAGCTGCGCAAGGCCCGTGAACGTGGCCATATCCTTGAGGGCCAGGCGGTTGCGCTGTCCAACATCGACCCGGTCATTGCCCTGATCAAGGCCTCGCCGACGCCGTCCGAAGCCAAGGAAGCCCTGGTTTCCACGCCGTGGGAATCCAGTGCTGTGCAGGTCATGGTCGAGCGCGCCGGCGCCGATTCCTGCCGCCCTGAGGACCTGCCGGAGCAGTATGGCCTGCATGACGGCAAGTACTTCCTGTCGCCGGAACAGGCCCAGGCCATTCTCGACCTGCGCCTGCACCGCCTGACCGGCCTGGAGCACGAGAAGCTGCTGGCCGAGTACCAGGAAATCCTCGAGCAGATTGGCGAGTTGATCCGCATCCTCAGCAGCGCCGAGCGCCTGATGGAAGTGATTCGCGAGGAGCTGGAGGCCATCCGTGCCGAGTACGGCGATGTGCGCCGCACCGAAATCCTCAATGCCAGCCACGACCTCAACTACGGCGACATGATCCCGGAAGAAGAGCGCGTGGTCACCATCTCCCATGGTGGTTATGCCAAGACCCAGCCATTGTCCGCCTACCAGGCCCAGCGCCGCGGCGGCAAAGGCAAGTCGGCGACCGGCGTGAAGGACGAGGACTACATCGAGCACCTGCTGGTCGCCAACAGCCATGCCACCCTGTTGCTGTTCTCCAGTAAGGGCAAGGTGTACTGGAAGAAGACCTACGAAATCCCCGAAGCGTCCCGCGCTGCCCGCGGTCGTCCGCTGGTCAACCTGCTGCCGCTGGAGGAGGGTGAGCGCATCACCGCCATGCTGCAGATCGACCTCGAAGCGCTGCAGCAGAACGCCGACCTCGACGAAGAACTGGACGAGGCTGAAGACACCGTGCTCGAGGGTGAGCTGGTAGAGGCCGAGGAAGTCGACGAAGAAGACGGCGACACCCCGGAGTGGGTTGCAGAGCCGACCGGTGCGTACATCTTCATGGCGACCGCTTCCGGTACCGTCAAGAAGACCCCGCTGGTGCAGTTCGCCCGTCCGCGCTCCAACGGCCTGATCGCCCTGAAGCTGAAGGAAGGGGACACCCTGATTGCCGCGGCCATCACCGATGGCGCCAAGGAAGTCATGATGTTCTCCGACGCTGGCAAGGTCATCCGCTTTGCCGAGAGCGTCGTGCGTGAAATGGGCCGCAACGCCCGTGGTGTGCGCGGCATGAAGCTGGGCAAAGGCCAACGGATCATTTCGATGCTGATCCCGGAGTCCGGCTCGCAGATCCTCACCGCCTCCGAGCGTGGCTTTGGCAAGCGCACCCCGCTGTCCAAGTTCCCGCGTCGCGGCCGCGGTGGCCAGGGTGTGATCGCCATGGGTACCAAAGGGCGCAACGGCCTGCTGATCGGGGCTATCCAGGTGCAGGAAGGCGAGGAGATCATGCTGATTTCCGACCAGGGCACGCTGGTTCGCACCCGGGTTGGCGAGGTGTCCAGCCTCAGCCGCAACACCCAGGGCGTTACGCTGATCAAGCTGGCGGCCGATGAGACACTGGTGGGCCTGGAGCGTATCCAGGAGCCGTCCGAGGACGAACTCGATGAAGTGATCGAGACGGACGAGGAGGGTGTCGAGGCTGTAGCGCCAGACAATGAAAATGAAGAAGCTGCAGGTGCCGACGAGGCCCCGCAAGAGTAAGCAAGCGTAAACCCGAGCGGGGCGACCAAGGTCGCCCCGTTTGACTGATAACAGCTGGCAAAGCCCGGCCTTGTGGGAGCGGGCATGCCCGCGAAGCAGACACTGCGGTAGATGGCACCGGCTTTGCCGGTGTTCGCGGGCTCGCCCGCTCCCACAGGGTCGCTGCTAACCCATGTGATAGTTTTTGTTCTATTTGGCAGAGCGAGAGTGGATGT
Source organism: Pseudomonas sp. 10(2024) (assembly GCF_045164175.1). Lineage (NCBI taxonomy): Bacteria > Pseudomonadati > Pseudomonadota > Gammaproteobacteria > Pseudomonadales > Pseudomonadaceae > Pseudomonas > Pseudomonas sp. 10(2024). The sequence continues at coordinate 4,402,042 of NZ_CP174006.1, read as the reverse complement.
GAGCAAACGAGCCTTTAACTTCTGCGCAGGCCCTGCCGCGCTTCCTGACGCTGTCCTGCAGCGCGCACAGGCCGAGATGCTGGACTGGCGTGGCAAGGGGTTGTCGGTGATGGAAATGAGCCATCGCAGCGACGATTACGTGGCCATCGCCGAAAAGGCCGAGCAGGACCTGCGTGACCTGCTGTCCGTCCCCTCCAACTACAAGGTGCTGTTCCTGCAAGGGGGCGCCAGCCAGCAGTTCGCTGAAATCCCGCTGAACCTGCTGCCGGAAAACGGCACGGCCGACTACATCGAAACCGGCATCTGGTCGAAAAAGGCCATCGAGGAAGCGCGCCGTTTCGGCAACGTCAACGTCGCCGCCACTGCCAAGCCTTACGACTACCTGGCCATCCCCGGCCAGAACGAGTGGAACCTGACCAAAAACGCAGCCTACGTGCACTATGCGTCCAACGAGACCATCGGTGGCCTGCAGTTTGACTGGGTGCCGCAAACCGGTGACGTGCCGCTGGTGGTCGATATGTCGTCCGACATCCTCTCGCGCCCGATCGATGTGTCGCAGTTCGGCCTGATCTACGCCGGCGCGCAGAAGAATATCGGCCCAAGCGGCCTGGTGGTGGTGATCGTGCGCGAAGACCTGTTGGGCCATGCCCGCAGCAGCTGCCCGACCATGCTCGACTACAAGGTTTCGGCTGACAACGGCTCGATGTACAACACCCCGGCCACCTACTCCTGGTACCTCTCGGGCCTGGTCTTCGAGTGGCTGAAAGAGCAGGGTGGTGTCGAGGCCATGGAGCAGCGCAACCGTGCCAAGAAAGACCGCCTTTACGGCTTCATCGACCGCAGCGAGTTCTACACCAACCCGATTAGCGTCAACGCCCGTTCGTGGATGAACGTGCCGTTCCGCCTGGCTGACGAGCGCCTGGACAAGGCCTTCCTCGCTGGCGCCGACGCGCGTGGCCTGCTTAACCTCAAGGGCCACCGTTCGGTTGGCGGCATGCGCGCCTCCATCTACAACGCCCTGGGCCTGGAAGCGGTAGAAGCGCTGGTAGGCTACATGGCTGAATTCGAGAAGGAGCATGGCTGACATGTCCGAACAGGAGCTCAAGGCGCTGCGCGTGCGCATCGACAGCCTCGACGAGAAAATCCTCGAGCTGATCAGTGACCGCGCCCGCTGCGCCGAAGAAGTGGCCCGGGTCAAGACGGCCTCGCTGAAAGAGGGCGAGAAGCCGGTGTTCTACCGTCCTGAGCGTGAAGCTGCGGTGCTCAAGCGCGTGATGGAACGCAACAAGGGCCCGCTGGGCAACGAAGAGATGGCGCGGCTGTTCCGCGAAATCATGTCGTCGTGCCTGGCCCTGGAAGAGCCGCTGAAAATCGCCTACCTCGGCCCTGAAGGCACCTTCACCCAGGCGGCGGCCATGAAGCACTTTGGCCACGCGGTGATCAGTCGGCCGATGGCGGCCATCGACGAAGTGTTCCGTGAAGTGGCGGCCGGTGCCGTCAACTTCGGTGTGGTGCCGGTGGAAAACTCCACTGAAGGTGCGGTCAGCCACACCCTGGACAGCTTCCTCGAGCATGACATGGTGATTTGCGGTGAGGTCGAGCTGCGTATCCACCACCACCTGCTGGTGGGCGAGAACACCAAGACCGACAGCATCACCCGCATCTACTCCCACGCCCAGTCGCTGGCCCAGTGCCGAAAGTGGCTGGACGCTCACTACCCGAACGTGGAGCGCGTGGCCGTATCGAGCAATGCCGAAGCGGCCAAGCGGGTTAAGGGCGAGTGGAACTCGGCGGCGATCGCCGGCGATATGGCGGCCAACCTGTACGGCTTGACCCGTCTGGCCGAGAAGATCGAAGACCGCCCGGACAACTCCACGCGCTTCCTGATGATCGGTAACCAGGAAGTACCGCCCACCGGCGACGACAAGACCTCGATCATCGTTTCGATGAGCAACAAGCCAGGTGCGTTGCATGAGTTGCTGGTGCCGTTCTATCAGAACGGCATCGACTTGACCCGCATCGAGACCCGCCCGTCGCGCAGCGGCAAGTGGACCTACGTGTTCTTCATCGACTTCGTCGGCCACCACCGCGACCCGCTGATCAAGGCGGTGCTCGAGCAGATCAGCCAGGAGGCTGTGGCGCTGAAGGTGCTGGGCTCTTATCCGAAGGCGGTGCTTTGATTCAGGGGCCTTGGGGCTGACTTGCAGCCCTTCGCGGGCATGCCCGCTCCCACAGTGAGCATGTGATGCCGATCTCTGTGGGAGCGGGCTAGCCCGCGAAGGGCCGCGCCGCGGCCCCAATGGCCCTCACAGGCTACCTAGATTTCTGAACAGGGTTCGCACCAGTGGTAAATGCAGCAAAAACCAAACCCGCGCCCATCATCGACCGCCTGGTCGTGGTCGGTCTAGGCCTGATCGGCGGCTCGTTCGCCAAGGGCCTGCGTGAAAGCGGCCTGTGCCGCGAAGTGGTCGGTGTCGACCTGGATGCCCCCTCGCGCAAGCAGGCCGTGGCCCTGGGCGTGGTCGACCGCTGCGAAGAAGACCTTGCCGCCGCTTGTGTGGGCGCCGATGTCATCCAGCTGGCCGTACCGATCCTGGCCATGGAAAAAGTCCTCGCGCGCCTGGCCCTGCTCGACCTGGGTGATGCGATCATCACCGACGTCGGTAGCGCCAAGGGCAACGTCGTGCGTGAGGCGCGTGCCGTCTTCGGTGCCCGCCTGCCGCGCTTCGTCCCGGGCCACCCCATCGCTGGTTCCGAGCAGAGCGGGGTAGAGGCGTCCAATGCCACCTTGTTCCGTCGGCACAAGGTCATCCTCACGCCGCTGGCCGAAACCGACCCCGCCGCGCTGGCCCTGGTTGACCGCCTGTGGCGTGCGCTGGACGCCGATGTGGAGCACATGTCGGTCGAGCGCCATGACGAAGTACTGGCCGCCACCAGCCATCTGCCACACCTGCTGGCCTTTGGCCTGGTCGACTCACTGGCCAAACGCAATGAAAACCTCGAGATCTTCCGGTACGCTGCGGGTGGGTTCCGCGATTTCACAAGAATCGCCGGCAGCGATCCGACCATGTGGCATGACATCTTCCTCGCCAACCGCGACGCTGTCCTGCGCACGCTTGATACATTTCGCAGTGATCTCGACGCCCTGCGCGACGCGATCGCTGAAGGGGATGGGCACCAGCTGCTGGGTGTATTCACCCGCGCACGGGTTGCCCGCGAGCATTTCAGTAAAATCCTGGCCCGCCGGGCCTATGTGGACGCTATGAACGCCAACGATCTGATTTTCCAGGCCCAACCGGGTGGCCGCCTGAACGGGCGGATCCGTGTACCGGGCGACAAGTCGATTTCCCATCGCTCGATCATGCTCGGCTCGCTGGCCGAAGGTACTACCGAGGTCGAAGGCTTCCTCGAAGGCGAAGATGCGCTGGCGACCCTGCAGGCATTCCGTGACATGGGTGTGGTCATCGAAGGCCCCAACCACGGTCGTGTGACCATTCACGGCGTGGGCCTGCATGGCCTGAAGCCGCCACCAGGGCCGCTGTACGTAGGTAACTCCGGTACTTCGATGCGCCTGCTGTCGGGCCTGTTGGCCGGTCAGCCGTTCGATGTCACCATGACCGGCGACGCCTCGCTGTCCAAGCGCCCGATGAACCGTGTGGCCAACCCGCTGCGCGAAATGGGTGCTGTGGTCGAGACCGGCCCGGACGGCCGCCCGCCGCTGACCATCCGCGGTGGCCACAAGCTCAAAGGGTTGACCTACACGCTGCCGATGGCTAGCGCCCAGGTCAAATCCTGCCTGCTGCTGGCCGGCCTGTACGCCGAAGGCAAGACCACTGTCACCGAGCCTGCGCCTACCCGTGACCACACCGAGCGCATGCTGCGCGGTTTTGGCTATTCGGTCGACAGCAATGGCCCGGTGGCCTCGCTGCAGTCCGGTGGCAAACTGACCGCTACGCGGATCGAAGTGCCGGCTGACATTTCCTCGGCAGCGTTCTTCCTGGTCGCAGCCTCTATCGCTGAAGGCTCCGAGCTGGTGCTGGAGCATGTCGGCATCAACCCGACCCGTACTGGCGTGATCGACATCCTGCGCCTGATGGGCGGCGACATCACCCTGGAAAACCAGCGTGAAGTGGGTGGCGAACCCGTGGCCGACCTGCGTGTGCGCGGTGCCAAGCTGAAGGGTATCGACATTCCTGAAGCGTTGGTGCCGCTGGCCATCGACGAATTCCCGGTCTTGTTCGTGGCCGCTGCCTGCGCTGAAGGGCGTACCGTGCTGCGTGGCGCCGAAGAGCTGCGGGTGAAGGAGTCCGATCGTATCCAGGTGATGGCCGATGGCCTCACCACCTTGGGCATCAAGTGCGAGCCGACCCCGGACGGCATCATCATCGACGGCGGCCAGATGGGCGGCGGCGAAGTGCATGGGCATGGTGACCACCGCATCGCCATGGCCTTCAGCGTGGCTTCGCTGCGCGCCAGTGCGCCGATTCGCATTCACGACTGCGCCAACGTCGCCACCTCGTTCCCCAACTTCCTGGCGCTGTGCGCCGAAGTGGGGATTCGCGTGGCAGAAGAGGGCAAGTCGTGAATTCAATGGCACCGGTTATCACCATCGACGGACCAAGCGGCTCGGGCAAGGGCACGGTCGCCGGGCTGATTGCCCGCGAGCTGGGCTGGAAGCTGCTGGACTCCGGCGCGCTGTATCGCTTGCTGGCATTCAATGCCAGCAACCACGGCGTCGACCTGACCAACGAAGAGCTGCTGACCAAGCTTGCCGCCCATCTGGATGTGCAGTTCATCGCTGCCGAGCCCGGTAAGCTACAACAGATCATCCTTGAGGGTGAGGACGTCAGCAACGTCATCCGTACCGAAACCGTCGGTGCCGGTGCATCGATGGTGGCCTCGCTGCCGGCAGTGCGTGATGCGCTGCTGGTCCGTCAGCGTGAGTTCCGCGAAGTGCCGGGGCTGATTGCTGACGGTCGCGACATGGGTACCGTGGTGTTCCCGGATGCGCCATTGAAGGTCTTCCTCACCGCCAGCGCGGAGGAGCGCGCACGTCGCCGCTACCTGCAGTTGAAGGGCAAGGGTGAAGATGTTAGTCTGTCGAGTCTGCTGGATGAGATTCGTGCGCGTGATGAACGTGACACCCAACGTGCAGTGGCCCCGCTGAAGCCAGCGGCCGATGCCATTCAGTTGGACTCTACCGAGTTGTCCATCGAGCAGGTGTTGCAACGTATCAGAAGCGAGATCGCCCAGCGCGACCTTATCTGATAGCCAGGAAAGCAGGCAGGGGCACCAGTCAACGTCCTGCCGGCTTTCCTTTACTTAAAACGAACCCACATTGTCTGGAATGTGGTTATGGGCGTCTGTTTCGCCCGAATCTACAGGAATTAAAATGAGCGAAAGCTTTGCAGAACTCTTTGAAGAAAGCCTGAAAACCCTCAATCTTCAGCCGGGTGCGATCATCACCGGTATCGTTGTCGACATCGACGGCGACTGGGTTACCGTACACGCTGGCCTGAAGTCCGAGGGCGTCATCCCGCTCGAGCAGTTCTACAACGAAGCTGGCGAGCTGACCATCAAGGTCGGTGACGAAGTTCACGTTGCGCTGGACGCGGTCGAAGACGGCTTTGGCGAAACCAAGCTGTCCCGTGAAAAAGCCAAGCGCGCCGAGTGCTGGATTGTTCTGGAAGCAGCTTTCGCCGCCGAAGAAGTGGTCAAGGGCGTTATCAACGGTAAGGTTAAGGGCGGCTTCACTGTCGACGTTAACGGCATCCGTGCGTTCCTGCCGGGCTCCCTGGTTGATGTCCGCCCAGTGCGCGACACCACCCACCTGGAAGGCAAAGAGCTGGAATTCAAGGTCATCAAGCTGGACCAGAAGCGCAACAACGTTGTCGTTTCCCGTCGCAGCGTGCTGGAAGCCGAGAACAGCGCCGAGCGCGAAGCCCTGCTGGAAACCCTGCAGGAAGGCCAGCAAGTCAAAGGTATCGTCAAGAACCTCACCGACTACGGCGCATTCGTGGACCTGGGCGGTATCGACGGCCTGCTGCACATCACCGACATGGCCTGGAAGCGCATCAAGCACCCATCGGAAATCGTTAACGTTGGCGACGAAGTCGACGTACGCGTTCTGAAGTTCGACCGTGAGCGCAACCGCGTTTCGCTGGGTCTGAAGCAGATGGGCGAAGATCCGTGGGTAGCTATCACTGCCCGTTACCCAGAAGGTACTCGCGTACAGGCTCGCGTTACCAACCTGACCGACTACGGCTGCTTCGCTGAGCTGGAAGAAGGCGTTGAAGGTCTGGTACACGTTTCCGAAATGGACTGGACCAACAAGAACATCCACCCGTCGAAAGTCGTTCAGGTTGGCGACGAAGTGGAAGTCATGGTTCTGGACATCGACGAAGAGCGTCGTCGTATCTCCCTGGGCATCAAGCAGTGCAAGTCCAACCCATGGGAAGACTTCTCCGGCCAGTTCAACAAGGGTGACAAGATCACCGGTACCATCAAGTCGATCACCGACTTCGGTATCTTCATTGGTCTGGACGGCGGCATCGACGGTCTGGTTCACCTGTCCGACATCTCCTGGAACGAAACCGGCGAAGAAGCCGTACGTCGTTTCAAGAAGGGCGACGAGCTGGAAACCGTCATCCTGTCGGTTGACCCAGAGCGCGAGCGCATCTCCCTGGGCATCAAGCAGCTGGAAGACGATCCGTTCTCCAACTTCGTTGCTGTCAATGACAAGGGCGCTATCGTCAAGGGCATCGTGAAAGAAGTTGATGCCAAAGGCGCCATCGTCACCCTGGCCGACGACATCGAAGCCACTCTGAAAGCTTCCGAAATCAGCCGTGACCGCGTTGAAGACGCGCGTAACGTTCTGAAAGAAGGCGAAGAGATCGAAGCCAAGATCATCAGCGTTGACCGCAAGTCCCGCGTTATCAGCCTGTCGATCAAATCGAAAGACGACGCTGAAGAGCGCGAAGCTATCCAGAGCCTGAAAAACGCTCCGGAAGCTGCTGCCGACACCACCATGGCTGCGCTGCTGCGCGAAGCAATGGCCAAGCAGAACTGAGTTCTGTTTGATCGGTAAAAAGGGCGACCCTCGGGTCGCCCTTTTTTTTGCTCCGCAACCAGGTGGCGCGGCGGATGGCACTGCTGGAACACGCCAGCTTCAGGCTGGCGAAGCCCGTTGTAGGAGCGGGTTCACCCGCGAATCAGGCAGCGCGGTGGATGGCACCGGCTTCGCCGGTGTTCGCGGGTAAACCCGCTCCTACGCCGATGGCGCTGGATCACACTCGCCTCAGGCCGACACGCCCCGTTGTAGGAGCGGGCTTGCCCGCGAATCAGGCGGCGCGGTGGATGGCACCGGCTTCGCCGGTGTTCGCGGGTAAACCCGCTCCTACACCGATGGCGCTGGATCACACTCGCCTCAGGCCGACACGCCCCGTTGTAGGAGCGGGCTTGCCCGCGAATCAGGCAGCGCTGGCCTGCCTGAGTGGTAGACCATTCTTGAATTACTTCAATCTTGAATTTTTTTATTAAGTCAAGATCCACCCTGTTCAAATCCTTCCCAGCGTGCTACAAACTGGTTAAGCAATGATCTAGCTGCTTGATAACGAAGGGAAAAATATGACGAAGTCGGAGCTGATCGAACGTATTGTCACCCATCAGGGGCTGCTCTCGTCCAAGGATGTGGAGCTGGCCATCAAGACCATGCTTGAGCAGATGTCACAATGCCTGGCTACCGGCGATCGCATCGAGATCCGCGGTTTTGGCAGCTTCTCGCTGCACTATCGCGCCCCTCGCGTAGGCCGTAACCCGAAGACCGGCCAGTCGGTCAGCCTCGAAGGCAAGTTCGTGCCGCACTTCAAGCCCGGCAAAGAGTTGCGTGACCGGGTCAATGAAGACGAGCACGAAGAGGCCCACACCTGATTCCACAAGGAGCAATCTGATGCGTAACCTCAAGCGCGCCCTGGCGGCGGTGTTCGTGCTGCTATTGGCGGCTGTGGTGTTGTTCTTCGTGCTGGAGAACCAGCAAACCGTGTCATTGGTCCTGTTCGGTTGGGCTGCACCCGCCATGCCGGTTGCTGTCCTGGTATTGGCTGCCTTGGTCATTGGCCTGGCAGTCGGGCCGTTGCTGGGGGCCTACGGCGTGCTGCGCAGCAAGCGCAAGATCAGGGCTTCTGCTCGTCAGGCGGCATTGAACGGCAACTAAGGAAATTTCCTACACCTACTAAAGAAAGGTTCACCTATGCATGCGTCGGTCGTCATGGAGTAATAGTCCACTTCATTTTCGGTCCAGGCGAGTGTGCGCAGCATGGAATATCCCAGCCTTTCCCATCACGGTGGTACCCGGGGTGTCACCGGGTCCTGTCACCAGCTGCACCTCGGCCCATCCACCAGTTTGCTAGTCGACTGCGGGCTGGAACAGGGAAGTGATGCGCCGCCCGGTGCAGAATCCGCCCCCCTCGGTTTTGATATCCAGGGTATTCAGGCCCTGGTCATCACCCATGTCCATCTCGACCATGTTGGGCGCATCCCTGCGCTGCTGGCAGCGGGTTACCGTGGCCCTATCCTGTGCAGCGAGCCTTCGGCCCGGCTGCTGCCGCTGGTGCTGGAAGACGCCTACAAGCTGAGCATCAGCAGCGAGCCTGCGCAGGTGGCGCGCTATCTCGATTTCATCCGTGACCTTATCGTGCCGCTGCCCTTCGAGCAGTGGCACACGGTGGTTGAGTGCCCTGGTCTTGCCTGTCGTATTCGCCTGCAGCGTGCAGGGCATCTGCTGGGTTCCGCTTATGTCGAGTGCGATATGCAGCATGAGCAAACCAACAGCCGGTACGTGTTTTCTGGCGATCTGGGCGCTTGTGGCAACCCGCTGCTGCGCCCGGTGCAGCCCCCGGAGCGTGCTGACGTGCTGGTGCTGGAAAGCACCTACGGCGACCGCCTGCACCCGCAGGCAGACGACCGCCGTCAGCGGCTGGAAGACGCCATCGACCGAGCCCTCGCCGACAAGGGCACCCTCCTGATTCCTGCATTCAGTCTTGGTCGCACGCAGGAGCTGTTGTACGAGCTGGAAGACATTCTGCACCGCAAAGCCCTGCTGAACACTACCGGTCCGGCTCCGGACGGTGAGCCAATCGACTGGTCACAGTTGCCCATCATCCTCGATTCGCCCTTGGCTCAGCGCATCACCCGCGTGTACCGGGAGCTGCACGAATACTGGAATGCTGAAGCCAGGGCGCGTGTAGCAGCCGGGCGCGATCCGCTCGGCTTCAGCCAACTGATCTGTGTGGACACCCATGCCCGCCACCAGCAGGTGGTCAATTACCTCAAGAGCACCGGGCGACCGGCGATCGTGATTGCCGGCAATGGCATGTGTTCGGGTGGGCGCATCGTCAATTACCTCAAGGCCATGCTGGGGGATCCGCGGCATGAGGTGATGTTTGTGGGGTACCAGGCTAAGGGGACTCCGGGGGCGGTGATACAGGCTAGCGAAGGAGCGCAAGGCTTTGTGCAGGTTGACCTGGATGGGCGGATGTATGACGTACGGCTTAAGATCATGACTATCGCTGGCTTTGCAGGGCATGCAGATCAGCTTGGGCTCGTGCGCTTCGCTTTGCAGGGGCAGTCACCTGCGAGACGAGTGTTACTTGTTCATGGTGAGGCAAGGGCCAAGCGGCAACTACTACAGTCATTGCGCGGCAGCGCTGCTGCTTCGAGCGTCGCATTGGAAGTTGGTATACCAAAATAGCAGGACAGACTAATGACAATTTTCTCTGGAACTTTTAGAGCCAAGCGATCTCTACTTCAACCCTAAACGAACGTCCTGGAAAACGGGTTACCAGATTTTATATTGATTGTATAGTCAAAATCCAAAGCCTTTCAATTGATATTTATTCGCATTTGTATGGAGGTGCATTGCCGTCACTCTTGCTATTGCTTTCGTATGGGATATCCTAGCGCTGAAGAGCCTGCTGGTATGAGGAGTGCCTCGAGCAGCACTTTTTGGGTAGTAAAATTTCCCCCCCCCCTGCGGATGCTGTTCGACATCCGTTGTGTTTATTTACCCCTCGTTTTTTTGGTTGCTGGCTAGGTGGTTGGGGAGGGGCGAATGCAGCAGTGCAAGTGAAAACAAGGAAAACAATCGAATGGCTAGCGAGCGATATCGTGGTGGCGAGGAAGTTGATCTAAGCGAGCTATTCAAAAGCTTGTTAGAACAAAAGGTTTTGATATTCGGATTAACGATCGCATTATTGTTGTTGGCAGTAATTTATGCTTTTACGCGCCAGCCTATTTATCAGGCTGATCTTGCAATCGTTGCGCCTTCTCATAACGATATTTCTGCCATTAATTATGGGCGCGGTGACGCAGTTGGCCTGCCGTTAATTTCCGTTAGGGAAGTATATGATTTATATGCGCGATTGCTGTATTCGGAAAATGCGCGACGTCAAGTGTTTGAAGAAATCTATCTTCCCTCGCTTCCTGGAAGCGAAAAAACGATGTCTCAGAATGTGATGTTCAGACAATTTTCTCGCTCGTTTGTAATTAGCAAAGCAGGTGATGATTCGGCTGCGCGCTATGTGGTCAGCGTCTCTCATTCTGAGCCCGCGGTAGCGGTTAAGTGGGCAGATGCACTGGCGGATACCGCCGCTGAAATGACCAAGAACGAGTTGGTGAAAAATGCCGTTTCAGATGCTTCCTTGCGTGCCGTCATGTTGGATAGAGAAATCTCTGGCAAACGTGAGGTGGCGCGCAAGGAACGGGAGGATCGGCTTAGTAAGTTGAGAGAGGCGCTGGCAATTGCCTTGGCTGTGGGCTTAAAGAAGCCTCCTATCATTACGGGGAGTGCTTCGGAGTTATCGGCGCGAATGGATGGAGATCTCGCATATATGCGTGGTAGTGATGCTATTCAGGCCGAAATAGATAACATGGAGAAGCGTAACTCGGACGACCCATATATTGATAACTTGCGTCAGCTTGAAGAGCGTATGGCATTTTATCGAAACTTTAATGTGAGCGAGGATGCCTTTCGTGTTTATCGGCGAGATGGCGTGCTTGCATTGCCCGATCAACCCATTAAGCCAAGAAAGTTGTTGATTGTATTGGGTGGGCTCTTGCTGGGGTTAGGTCTGGGAATATTCATTGCGCTGATTCGGTTTTTCGTGCGTGGAAAGAAAGAGCGATTCGCTTAACGAATGGCTTGGCTCAGGTGCTGGCTGATGTGGTAAAAGGGGCGTAAATTGAACTTGAGTCAGGTTAAAATACTTTATAAAAACAACCTGAAAGTGGTTAGTAATTACCTGCATATGACGGCATTGCAGGTCATGAACTCTTTCTTTTACCTCCTCATCTATCCCTATGTTATTCACCGGCTTGGGGTAGAAAATTTTGGGTTGTATGTATTTGCATCCGGTGTTGCCATGTATTTCATGGTGCTAGTGAATTTCGGCTTCGATATTCATGCAGCAAAGCTAGTATCGCTTGAGCAAGATAATAAGCTCGGGCATGGCAGCCTGATGGCTCGCGTGTTGTTGGCCAAAAGTTGGTTAGTCTGTGTTGCTACGGCAATATTCTTGCTGTTGATGATGGTTTTCGAGTTTATGCGTGAGCATTGGCAGGTGTTTGTCCTGGCCTATGCCAATGTATTGTCCAGTGTGCTTCTGCCGCAGTGGTACTTCCATGGCATGCAGAAGATGAAGGTGTTGACGACTATTCAGCTGATGTTGAAGCTGTTGTCGTTGCCGTTAATCTTTCTGCTAGTTACCCAAGAAGGGGACGTGGTGTTTTACACTGCGATTACTGTCGGGGTCAACGTGCTTGCCAGCCTACTGGCATTTCTAGTTGCAAGTCGGGGGTGCGAGCGCCCTGCGTTTCCGGCTGGTAAGGAGGTAATGGCATTGTTGTTGGAAGTGCAGCCGTTTTTCTGGTCTACAGCGGCCAACACATTTAAGCAGAAAAGTATTGAAATTATTATTGGTAGTCTCTTCGGTATGCGAGAGGTTGCGATCTATGACCTTGCGAACAAGATTTTTTCGGTGCCGAGCCTGTTGGCGTCAAATATTAATGCGGCATTGTTCCCAGCTCTGATTCGCAGTGCGCGACGTGAATTGATTAGCAAGATCATAAAGATTGAGCTTGGCGTAGGCCTGCTGTGCATATTGTCGGTTGTGGTTGGTGGGTATTGGGTGGTGGCGTTTATAGCGCCGCCAGGCATGGAGCAAGCATATTACCTATCGATCCTGCTCAGCATCAGTATCTTGACCTACCTCATTGTCGGTAGTCATATTTATTTTATCTATGTGCCAAACCAGTGTTATAGTCTAGTGCTAAAAAATCAGATCGTTTCGATCATCTCGTTCTATTGCTTTTGTGCGCTTTACTTGAGCGTCCATTGGGATATAAGTTCTGTTGTGCTCGGTTTGGTGAGCTCAGCCATGCTTGAGATAGCATACAGCTACAGTCTTGTAAAAAAAGTGCCTGAATATCAATAGGTTGTCTGGATTTGACGCCCGGTCAAGAAGTGAAAGGTAGGCGATTTTATGGAAAGATTCGACGTCCCGGTGGCTTTGTTCTTGTTCAAGCGCATCGACAAACCCCTGGAAATCATCAAGCAGCTTGCCAAAATCGCTCCTGCGCGTCTTTACCTGCTCTCTGATGGTGGGCGAACCGACGACGAGCGGAGTCAGGTAGCTGAGTGTCGTGACGCGATTGAGCGCGCCATTACCTGGGAGTGCGAAGTCGTAAAAAAATATGAGGCTCAGAACGTAGGTGTTTACGAAAATATTGCTGGCGGCGCAAAGTGGGTGCTGCAGCGAGAGCCGTTTGCCATTTTTTTGGAAGACGATAATTTTCCGGAGATTACCTTTTTTCAGTTCTGCAAAGAGCTATTAAAAAGATACGAGAACGATACTCGAGTCTTGTGGATCTGCGGCACGAACTATCTAAAGACGTATGCGCCGCAAGATGGCTCCAGTTATGTATTTACCAAGAACATGATGCCATGTGGTTGGGCATCATGGGCGAGTAAGTTCATACCCTTCTATGACGGTGAGCTTGCCCTGTGGCAAGACCCCTATGTGCGTGATCGTATTCGTAAGGAATATGTATACGAGAAGCTCTACTATCAGGATCGGTACAATGTTGAGTATGAATTGGATGCTAAAGCCAAGACTGGACGGTTCTATTCATGGGACTACCAAATGAGTTTTTCCATTCGTGCCCACAATTTGTACGGCATTGTTCCGGCATACAATCAGATTACCAATATTGGAGTAGATAATCATTCGACGCACGGTGGCACATCAATGGAGGATGTAATGACCGAGCGATTCTGCGGTTTACCAACACGGCCAATGGAATTTCCGTTAAGGCATCCGAAGGCATTGTTGATTGATGATGCCTTTGAGGTTGCCGTTGCCAAAATTATTCTCCATCCGAAGTTTTTCTCCGCAAAATCAAGACTTTCGCGCGCTGTTAGAAAACTGCTTGGTATTCGTAAGACAGAAAGTATTCTTGGTTACTTAAAGAGCAAGTTAGCCTAAGCCATGGCGACGATACAGAGCAGGTATCTCTCGATTATTTTGTCCGTCCCAGTGTTCCTGCTGATGTGGGCGCTGTACGGGTGGAATACTTGGAATGGCGATCGTGAAGGTTATGAGTTGTATTATAATACGCGTGTTACCCTGGCTAGTTGGGGTAAGGAAGTTGGATATGGCTATCTCAATATACTAGCGAAGCAGGCGGGAATAACATTTGGTCAGTTCCAGGTAGCCCTCTCACTGGTGACGCTGCTGCTTGTATATCGCTACGTCCTGAAAAAAGCTATTGCACCCGTGGCATCAATGCTGGCTTATTTTGTTTGCTTCTTCGCGTTAGATTTTGTTTTGATGCGGAATTTTCTGGCTTTTGCCATATGTTTACAGGCGATGTTGTATTTGTATGAAGGGGGCTGGCGGGGCCGCCTGGCCTACGCGTTGCTGATTTTGCTGGCGACCAGTATCCATCAGTCTTCGCTTGTTTACATGGTATTCGTGGTAGTGCCTCTGGGGCGGGTGCTACCGTTGGCACGCCTTATTTCTTTCTACTGCATTTTTATATCTGCTTACGTGATGGTTCGTTATTTTGTAACGCTTCCAGATTCAATAGCTGCGCACTTTAGCTATTACGCTACTTCATTGAAAAGTTCGCTTTTCAATTCGGCTGTTCATTTGTTTTCGGTGTTGTCTTTGATGGTCGTGGCGCTGGGGGAGCGGAAGTATCTGTTGCGTGGTATAGCGGCTGATGAGCGTGATAGAGAGTTGGTTTTTATTTGTAATGTCAATTGTTTGTCGCTGCTTTTTATTCCCCTGTATTTTGAGTCAGAGATTTTTATCCGGTTACTCCGTTTTGTACTTTTCTTCAATTTATTGCATTGCGTTAACGCGTTGTTTATATGGAGGAGAAGTTATTTCATTATCTTGTGTTATTTGTCGTTCTTGATGCTCTACCTCGTCTTGTTCTTTTTGGTCCCCGTGGCTGAATATTCAGTTATACCGCTGTTTAAGAATAATGCGCTGTTAGGGCTGGGTTGATGGGGCATATATAGTGGAGCAGACTCTGGTGGGTGCAAGGATAGACGTTCAGGTTGAGGCGAATTTATGAGAGTAGTGTTTCTGGGGGGCGTATTCACAGATACTGACCGTGAGTCAATTGTCAGCTATTCGCAGGGTAGCATTCAGTTTGCGGCAGACACGTTGCAGAAAAACTATATCCGTGGTTTCAGCGAGTGTCCTGAGATCAGCGGGATAACGGTGGTCAATCTTCCGTTTATAGGTGCGTACCCGCGAAGGTATAAGGAAATGTTCTATTCGCCCGCAGTCGCGCTAGAACAGATGAATGGGGCCACCGTCAAAAATAAGTCCTTTTTCAACCTGACGATCATCAAGAACCTGCACAAGGTGATGGTTGCCTATCGTGGCATACAAGACAGCCTGCCAAAAGGCGGAGGGGAGCGCACGTTACTGGTCTGTTATTCGATGCACCTTCCGTTTCTTCTTGCGTGCAGGTTGATCCGTGCAACGCGTAAGGATGTGGATTTTTGCGTGATTGTGCCGGACCTTCCAGAGTATATGGCAGTTCGCTCCGGCCTGACTAAACTTGTCTTTCAGGGTTTGGCACGCATTTCATACCGAATTGTCAATGGAGCCGACAGCGTCGTCGCAATCACTGATGCGATGCTTGACGTATTTTCTCCAAAACTCAAAAAGGTTGTTGTTGAAGGTATAGCAGACAGTGATTATGTCAATCGCCCGACTTCGTCCGTGCGCAAGCCCTATTTCTTGTATAGCGGTACCTTGGACAGACGGTATGGTATTCGCAAGCTGCTGGATGCATTCCTTGCATCCAATGTTGAGAATTACGAGCTTTATATTTGTGGTGATGGCGATGATCGTGCCAATGTGGAAAGAGTTTCTGCAGCCAATTGTAGAGTGAGATACCTGGGGCAGCTGGACAGAAATGCTGTTCTGAAGTTGCAACGTGAAGCGACGCTGCTGATTAATCCGCGTGATAATGAGTCGGCGTTCACTAAGTACTCGTTTCCATCAAAGATAATTGAGTACATGTCTTCTGGTGTGCCGGTCATGATGTATGCGCTTGACGGTATACCTAAAGAATATTATCGTTTTTGCTACCTGGTTCCACCCGGTCCAGAGGGGCTGAAAGAGATGATAGCCAAGGTGGCCTCGTTCGATGTCGATGAGCTCAGCGAGATGGGGTTGTTGGCAAAAAAATTTGTTGCAGATCATAAAATGCCCAGTGCTCAGATCGCTAAGGTGCTGGATGCCATAAAAGGGAAAACCTATGTTTGAAGGCAAGAAATTACTCATTACCGGCGGAACCGGATCGTTTGGCAATGCTGTTCTCAAGCGTTTTCTGGATACTGATATTGCAGAAATCCGCATTTTCAGTCGGGACGAAAAGAAACAGGATGACATGCGCAAGCGATATGCCAACTCTAAGCTGAAGTTTTATATCGGCGATGTGCGTGATTACCAGAGCCTTTTGAACGCGACGAGAGGTGTTGATTATATCTTTCATGCGGCCGCGCTGAAGCAGGTTCCATCCTGCGAATTCCACCCTATGGAGGCGGTCAAAACCAATGTGATTGGTACCGAGAACCTTCTGGAGGCAGCTATTCAGAACGAAGTGCGTCGGGTTGTTTGCCTGAGTACTGACAAGGCTGTCTACCCGATCAACGCCATGGGTATTTCCAAGGCGATGATGGAAAAGGTGATGGTTGCAAAATCACGTAACGTCGATGAGAAAAAGACTGTGATTTGCGGTACTCGCTACGGCAATGTGATGGCTTCTCGCGGTTCGGTCATCCCTCTGTTCATCGAGCAGATTCGTGCCGGTCAGGCCCTGACACTGACTGACCCTAACATGACGCGATTCATGATGACCTTGTCCGACGCCGTCGACCTGGTGCTGTATGCCTTTGAGCACGGTAACAACGGCGACTTGTTTGTGCAGAAAGCGCCTGCAGCCACCATCGAAGTGCTGGCCAAGGCGCTGACCGAACTGGTTGGCAAGCCGCAGCACCCGATCAATGTCATCGGTACCCGTCATGGCGAAAAACTCTACGAAGCCCTGCTGAGCCGGGAAGAACTGGTATGTGCCGAGGACATGGGGGATTACTACCGTGTGCCGCCAGATCTGCGTGACTTGAACTATGCGAAGTTTGTGGAAGAGGGCGAGACCCGTCTCTCAATTACCGAGGACTATAACTCCCACAACACCCAGCGGCTTGATGTTGCAGGGATGCAGCAACTGCTGCGTAAACTCGAATTCATTCGCGCCATCGAACGCGGCGAGCATGCCACCCCGGAGGAGTGAAGCGATGAAAGTACTGGTCACTGGGGCAAATGGATTCGTAGGGCGCAACCTGCTGGTGCACCTTGGCGAGCGCAAGGATATCGAGGTAGTGCTTTTCACTCGGGAGCATGCCCTTGAGTCGCTGCCCGAAAAGGTTCGTGATGTGGACTTTGTATTCCATCTGGCGGGCATAAACCGACCAAAAGACCCCGAGGAATTCAAGGTGGGCAACGCTGACCTGACCTTGGAACTGTGCCGGGCGATCAAGGCAACTGGGCGGCAGATTCCTGTCCTCTATACTTCGTCGAGCCAGGCTGAGCTGGATAACGCCTATGGTGCCAGCAAGCGTGGCGCCGAAGAGGCTCTGTCCGAGTTACAGTCGCAGCATGGCTCGGCCGTGCATCTGTTCCGCCTGCCTAACGTGTTTGGCAAGTGGGCACGGCCGAACTATAACTCGGCTGTGGCAACGTTTTGCCACAACATCGTGCATGGCTTGGAAATCACCATCAATGACCCTCATGCGCTTATCAACCTCGTTTACATCGATGATGTAATCAAAGCATTTGTCCAGGTGCTAGATGGAGTGAAGTCCGGCACGCCGTTTGCTCAGGTAGAGCCGCAGTACAGCATCACGGTGGGGGAACTGGCAGACATGCTACGTACCTTCCGCGACAGCCGTGCGAGCATGGTCACGGAGGCAGTGGGTACCGGCTTGATACGAGCCCTGTATTCGACCTACCTGAGCTACGTCCCCCCCGAGAGTTTCACCTATAAGGTGCCCAAGCATGGCGACCCGCGAGGCGTGTTTGTCGAAATGCTAAAAACCAAGGACAGTGGCCAGTTTTCCTACTTCACCGCGCACCCGGGCATCACCCGAGGCGGCCATTACCACCACACAAAGACAGAAAAATTTTTGGTGATCAAAGGTAAGGCGTGTTTTCGCTTCCGTCATGTGGTGTCAGGGGCGTTCCACGAACTGTTCACCTCTGGCGAAGAGCCGGAGATTGTCGAGACTGTCCCAGGTTGGACCCACGACATCACCAACATCGGTGATGACGAGATGATCGTCATGCTTTGGGCCAACGAAATTTTCGACCGTGAGAATCCTGATACCTACGCTCGGCCAGTAGGCACCGAAGCCTGAACGGGCCCGAGAGGATGAACTGATGAAAAAACTGAAAGTTGTCACTGTTGTCGGCACCCGCCCGGAGATCATCCGGCTATCGCGCGTGATTGCGCGCCTGGATGAATACTGCGAGCATATTCTGGTTCACACCGGCCAGAATTATGACTACGAGCTTAATGAAATCTTCTTCCAGGACTTGGGTATCCGCAAACCTGATCATTTCCTGAACGCTGCAGGCGCGAGTGGGGCTGAAACCATCGGTAATGTGATCATCGCGGTGGACAAAGTGCTGGCTGAGGTCAAGCCGGAGGCCTTGTTGGTCCTTGGCGACACCAACAGCTGCATGGCTGTGTTGCCCGCCAAGCGCCGGAAGATCCCGACCTTTCACATGGAGGCGGGCAATCGCTGCTTCGACATGCGTGTTCCGGAAGAAATCAACCGCCGCATCGTAGACCATACCGCTGATATAAATCTCACCTACAGCACCATCGCCCGAGATTACTTGCTGCGCGAAGGTCTGCCAGCCGATCAGATCGTCAAAACCGGCAGCCCTATGTTCGAAGTCCTTGAGCACTATCGCATAGGTATCGAGGCATCGGACGTTCTGCAACGCCTTGGATTAGAGTCGGGTAAATTCTTTGTCGTGAGTGCTCACCGCGAAGAGAACATCGATTCCGACAAGAATTTTCTCAAGCTGGTGGATGTACTAAATACCGTGGCGGCAGAGTTCGAGCTGCCGGTAATCGTCTCTACCCACCCACGTACGCAGAAACGAGTTGATGCCATGGGTATCAATTTCCACGCCAACGTGCGTTTGCTGAAACCGCTAGGGTTCAAGGATTACAACAAGCTGCAGTCTGAAGCCCGCGCCGTGCTTTCTGACAGCGGCACAATCAACGAAGAAGCTTCTATTCTAAACTTCCCCGCATTGAACATTCGCGAGGCGCACGAGCGGCCTGAAGGGATGGAAGAGGCTGCGGCGATGATGGTAGGTCTTGAGGTAGAGCGTGTACTGCAAGGCTTGGGCATCCTCGAACGGCAGGCGCGAGGCGCTAAACGCGACCTGCGTCTGGTTTACGATTACAGCATGCCAAATGTTTCCGACAAGGTTGTGCGAATTTTGCACAGCTATACCGACTACGTGAATCGCGTAGTATGGAAGCGCTACTGAACCGGAAGCTATCGATGCCTGCTGAAAAAATGCGTGTACTGGTTGTAACGCAGTACTTCTGGCCGGAAAACATGCGGATCAATGATATGGTCCGCGACTTCACTGCCAGGGGTCATGAAGTGACGGTACTGACAGGGCTCCCCAACTATCCAGAGGGGCGTGTTTTCCGAGACTATAAAGCCAACCCAGAAGCCTACTCATTCTACGAGGGGGCGCAGGTTGTTCGTGTGCCGCTGGTACCCCGTGGCACACGTAGTGTGCAACTGGTGCTCAACTATCTCTCGTTCTGCGTGCTCGCATCTTTGATGGGGGCATTTAAGTTGCGCGGGCGCAAGTTCGATGCTGTCTTCGTCTATGCCGTTTCTCCCATTCTCGCGGCCATACCCGCTGTTATAATCGGGCGGTTGAAACGTGCTCCGGTATTTGTCTGGGTTCTCGACCTGTGGCCGGAGACATTGCGCGCGGTTAACGTCATCCACGACCAACGATTGCTGGGCTTGGTGGGCAAGGCGGTATCGTGGATATACAACCGCACTGACTATCTGCTTTTGCAGTCCCGTGGCTTTTTCGACAACGTGCGTCGGTATTGCACACGGAATATCGAGGACGACCGGTTGGTATACTTCCCCAGTTGGGCTGAAGACGACTTTTCGGCCTCGATGGACAAGCCCTGTACGCTCATAGCTCAGGACAACTCGGTATTTACGGTCGTCTTTGCTGGCAACATCGGTGAAGCGCAAGATTTTCCGGCTGTCCTTGACGCCGCGCAGGCGTTACGCGGTGAGGTTCCTGTTCGCTGGGTCATCGTCGGGGACGGTCGCATGAGCGCTTGGCTGGCCGATGAGGTACGCAATCGCGGTCTGGACAACGTGCATTTGTTGGGGCGCCATCCTCTTGATGCCATGCCGCCCCTATTTGCCCAAGCTGACGCCTTGTTGGTTTCCTTACGCACCAACGACGTATTCGAACAGACCATACCTGGCAAGGTGCAGGCCTATCTGGCTTCTGGTAGGCCGGTACTGGGCATGATTAATGGTGAGGCTGCTCGGGTCATCAACGAGTCTGGTGCAGGTTATGCCTGTGCATCTGGCGATGGCGAAGCGTTAGCAGTCATTACGCGAAAGATGGCCAAGCTTGCACCTGAGCAGCGCCAGGCAATGGGGGATAGCGGTCGGCGCTTTTATGAACAGGAATTCGCTCGCCATGTGCTGCTGACACGTCTTGAGCAGTTGTTTAGCAGTGCCACCTTACGAAGGACAACCTGATGAACCACCGTGTATTTCTCACCGGAGCCAGTGGCTTCGTGGGCAGTGCCGTATTGCAAAGGCTGTTGGCCGATGGCATGCCCATCGTGGCTACGATTCGTGGCAGCAGTTCTCCCCTACCGCCCGCGGTAGAGGCGGTGCCCTTCGATTCGTTTGAAGAAGCATGTCAGTGGGGCGAAGCGCTGCTCGGCTGCGATACGGTGATTCATTGTGCAGCTCGTGTTCATGTGATGAATGATACCGAGGCCGACCCGCTTGCTGCATTTCGCAAGGTCAACGTGCAGGGCACCATGAACCTTGCCCGGCAAGCAGTCGCAGCAGGAGTAAAGCGCTTCGTTTTTGTCAGCTCGATCAAGGTCAATGGCGAGGAGACTGCACTCGGGCAACCCTATACCGCGCACGACCGCCCACAACCTCAAGACCCATATGGTATCTCGAAGATGGAGGCGGAGGCCGAATTGTGGGCATTGGCGAAAGCGTCCGGGCTGGAGGTCGTAATCATACGGCCGGTGCTGGTGTATGGCCCTGGAGTCAAAGCAAACTTCCAGGCCATGATGCGTTGGTTGAGTAAGGGGGTGCCATTGCCGTTTGGGGCCATTGACAATCGACGTAGCCTGGTAGCACTCGACAATCTGGTTGACCTTATCACGATCTGCATTGACCACCCAGCGGCCGCAAACCAGGTTTTTCTGGTAAGTGACGGAGAGGACCTTTCCACCACTGCACTTCTGCGCCGTATGGCCCAAGCATTGGGCGCACCGGCGCGGTTGCTACCCGTACCAAGCTGGATACTCAGTGGTGGCGCCAAACTGTTGGGTCGGACGGCGCTTTCCAAAAGGCTATGTGGGTCATTGCAAGTGGATATCGAAAAAACGCGTAAGGTACTCGGTTGGCAACCTCCGGTGAGTGTCGATGCGGCGCTCAGGACGACTGCCCAACATTTTCAGGAATCGTCGAACAAATGATGCTTTGGTGGCTTCTACCCGCAGTGCTGTTGTGCTCGTTAGCCATGACCGGCACATTGAGACGTTATGCTTTGGCCAAGAACATTATCGATGTCCCCAATGCCCGAAGCTCACATTCAATCCCCACGCCCCGTGGCGGTGGAGTGTCGATTGTCGTCGCGTTTCTGGCCGCATTGGCAGTGATGGCATTCCAACCCGGAGGGCAGACTGACGCGTTGGTTGCGCTGGGCGGGGCGGGGGCGGTGATCGCCGCGCTTGGTTTTATGGACGACCATGGGCATATCGCCGCTCGTTGGCGGTTGCTGGGGCACTTTGCTGCGGCCATCTGGATTCTGTTCTGGCTGGGTGGGTTGCCCGTACTGCAGGTGTTCGGTTGGTCGCTCGACCTTGGGTGGGCCGGAGCAGTATTGGCTGCGATATACCTGGTCTGGCTGCTCAACCTGTACAACTTCATGGATGGTATTGATGGCATTGCGAGTGTCGAGGCAATCACCGTTTGCCTGGGTGCCAGTCTGCTTTACTGGTTGAGTGGGCAGGGGAGTATGACGGCACTGCCGCTCCTGCTGGCCGCGGCTGTGGCGGGCTTTTTGTTCTGGAACTTCCCGCCCGCAAAAATCTTCATGGGTGATGCAGGCAGTGGTTTCCTTGGAATTATCCTGGGGGGGCTGTCCCTACAAGCAGCGTGGCTGTCTTCCCAGCTGTTCTGGTGCTGGCTGATCTTGTTGGGGGTCTTCATTGTCGACGCCAGCTATACGTTGGTTCGCCGTTTGTTGCGCGGAGACAAGGTTTATGAAGCTCATCGCAGTCATGCTTATCAGTTTGCATCTCGTCGTCACGGCAGGCACCTGCCGGTAACCTTGGCGGTCACCGCATTGAATCTGTTCTGGCTGCTGCCGGTCGCGCTGTGCGTTTTGTTGTTGGGTCTAGACGGTGTACTAGGGCTGATCGTTGCCTACGTACCTCTGGCGCTGATTGCAGTTTATTACCGCGCGGGTAGCCTGGAATAGCTGTTGTACAGCGGAAGTGTCGAAGAATCGGTTAATACAATCAGAAAAAGAACTCTGGGAGCCTATGAACAAAGTACGCAAAAAACTGCTCGGTTTACCGCGTAGACAGAAGCGTCTGTTGCAGGTGCTGACAGATGTAGTGCTGGTATGGGTTGCACTTTGGATGGCATTTGTGGTGCGTTTGGGCATCGACGACATGGCCAACCCCTTGATTGACCATACCTGGTTGTTCCTTTGCGCGCCTGTGGTTTCCATCCCTCTGTTTATCCGCTTTGGTTTGTATCGCGCCGTCATGCGCTACTTCGGCAACGACGCTCTGATTGCCATCATCAAGGCCGTTACGCTGTCCGCGCTGCTTCTGGGGTTCATCATTTATTGGGCCAGTAACCACCAGAACGTCGTGCCACGCTCAATCACCTTCAACTACTGGTGGCTCAGCCTGATCATGATCGGCGGGCTGCGTCTGGCCATGCGCCAGTACTTCCTGGGCGACTGGTTTGCCGCAGCCGCGCAACATGTACCGTTCGCCCAACGTGACGATGGCCTGCCCAAAGTCGCCATCTATGGTGCAGGTGCCGCCGGTAACCAGCTGGTGGCTGCCTTGCGCATGGACCGGGCCATGCGCCCTGTGGCGTTCATCGATGACGATCCCAGTATCAGTGATCGCGTGATTGCAGGGCTGCAGGTCTACCGTCCAGAGCAACTTGACCAGATGATCAACGTGACGGGCGCCCAGGAAATTCTGCTGGCCATCCCTTCATCGACGCGCACCCGTCGCAGGGAGATTCTCAACTTCCTGGAAGGCTATCCGCTCCATGTTCGCAGTGTGCCGGGCATCATGGACTTGGCCAGCGGCCGGGTGAAAGTCGATGATATTCAGGAGGTCGACATTGGCGACTTGCTGGGGCGGGATACAGTGCCTGCCCAGGCTGACCTCCTGGAGCGCTGCATTACCGAGCAAACGGTGTTGGTGACCGGGGCTGGTGGTTCCATTGGTTCAGAGCTTTGCCGGCAGATTTTGGGGCAGACGCCCAAGTACTTGCTGCTTTTCGATCACAGTGAATTCAACCTCTACAGCATCCTCTCCGAGTTGGAGCAGCGTGTTGCCCGTGAATCCCTTACGGTCAGCCTGGTACCCATCCTGGGCTCGGTGCGCAACCAGTCCCAGCTTCTGGACATCATGCGCACCTGGCACGTCGACACTGTCTATCACGCAGCCGCCTATAAGCACGTGCCGATGGTGGAGCACAACATCACCGAAGGCCTGATGAATAATGTCATCGGCACACTGCACACTGCCCAGGCCGCGTTGCAGGCCGGGGTTGCCAACTTCGTGCTGATTTCCACCGACAAGGCCGTGCGCCCGACCAATGTGATGGGCAGCACCAAGCGCTTGGCCGAGATGACCCTGCAGGCGCTGAGCCGCGAAGTGGCGCCGGTGCTGTTTGGCGACAGCAGCAACGTTTCGCAGGTGAACAAGACCCGCTTCACCATGGTGCGCTTCGGTAACGTGCTGGGGTCATCGGGGTCGGTGATTCCGCTGTTCCACAAGCAGATCAAGGCGGGCGGCCCGCTTACCGTCACCCACCCCAAGATCACCCGCTACTTCATGACCATTCCCGAGGCCGCGCAGCTGGTAATTCAGGCCGGCTCCATGGGCAAGGGGGGCGATGTGTTCGTGCTGGACATGGGCGAGCCGGTGAAAATTGTGGAACTGGCCGAGAAGATGATTCACCTGTCTGGCTTCAGTGTGCGCTCCGAGCGTAACCCGATGGGTGATATTGCCATTGAGTTCACCGGGTTGCGTCCGGGTGAAAAGCTGTATGAAGAGTTGCTGATCGGCGATAACGTCATTGCGACCCGTCACCCGATGATCATGAGTGCCAACGAAGACTTCCTGCCCTGGGATACGCTCAAGGAGTTCCTGCGGCAGCTGATGGCGGCAGCGGCGGTTGATGACTTTGTGCGGGTACGGCAGTTGCTGCGTGAAACCGTGAGCGGCTATTCGCCGGAAGGCGAGATTGTCGACTGGATTTACCAGCAGCGGCGCCTGGAGCCTTGACCTTGCTTTGCAGGTAAACCTGCTTCCACAGGGCCGCAGCGCGGCCCCTGTATCTCCGCCATTCCAGCCTGAATATCACGTTGCCATCGTCTTCGCTCTCGAATCAACCGCCGACAGGCTAGAATCCTGAAAGTGGAAGCGCAGACCCTGACAACGGAAGCAGACAAACATGACCATTCTGGTAACCGGCGGTGCAGGCTTTATCGGGGCGAACTTCGTTTTGGACTGGCTGGCCGGCGATGACGAACCCGTGGTCAACCTGGACAAACTCACCTATGCAGGCAACCTGCAGACCCTGAGCAGCCTGCAGGGCGACAAGCGCCATATCTTCGTGCACGGCGACATTGCCGATAGCCGGCTGGTCGCGGAATTACTCAATGCCCATCAGCCCCGCGCCATCATCAACTTTGCCGCCGAGTCTCACGTCGACCGCTCGATCCATGGCCCGCAAGCCTTCATCGAAACCAACGTCGTCGGCACGTTCCAGTTGCTGGAAGCCGCGCGTGCATACTGGGGCGGCCTTGATGAGCCGGCGCGGCAGGCATTCCGCTTCCTGCATGTGTCTACCGACGAAGTGTATGGCTCTCTGACTGCCGACGAACCGGCTTTCACTGAAACCCACCAGTACCAGCCTAACAGCCCGTACTCGGCCAGCAAGGCTGCCAGCGACCACTTGGTGCGTTCGTACTACCACACCTACGGCCTGCCGGTGCTGACCACCAATTGCTCGAACAATTACGGCCCTTATCACTTCCCGGAAAAGCTCATCCCGCTGATGATCGTCAACGCCCTGGCCGGCAAGCCGCTGCCGGTATATGGCGACGGTCAGCAGATTCGCGACTGGTTGTACGTAAAGGACCACTGCAGCGCCATCCGCCGCGTACTGGAGGCCGGCAAAGCTGGTGAGGTGTACAACGTCGGCGGTTGGAATGAAAAGCCCAACCTGGACATCGTCAACCGCGTATGCGCGCTGCTGGACGAACTGCGCCCACGCGCCGACGGCAAGCCCTACGCCGAACAGATCACCTATGTAAGCGACCGTCCAGGTCACGACCGCCGTTATGCCATCGATGCCCGCAAGCTGGAGCAGGAGCTTGGCTGGAAGCCTGCGGAAACGTTCGAAACCGGCATCCGCAAAACCGTGGCCTGGTACCTCGACAACCAGGACTGGGTGCAGAACGTGCAGTCTGGCAGTTACCGCGACTGGGTAGAAAAAAACTACGCAGGGCGTTCTGCATGAAGGTGCTGCTGCTGGGTAAGGACGGTCAGGTAGGATGGGAACTGCAACGCAGCCTGGCCCCACTGGGGCAGTTGCTGGCGCTGAACGCTCGCAGCCAGGCGTACTGTGGCGACCTGGCCAACTTGCCGGGCCTGGCCGAAACTGTCCGTGTCTATGCCCCCGATGTCATCGTCAATGCGGCGGCCTACACTGCCGTGGACAAGGCCGAGAGTGACCGTGAGCAAGCCTTCAAGGTAAACGCCGACGCCGTCGGCGTGCTGGCCCGCGCTGCCGCCGAATGTGGCGCGCTACTGGTACATTACTCCACCGACTATGTGTTCCCGGGGCAGGGCACCCAGCCTTGGCGCGAAGACGATGCCGTTGACCCATTGAATACCTATGGCGCCAGCAAGCTGGCCGGCGAGCAAGCGATCCAGGCTGCCGGTTGCCAGCACCTGATCTTCCGCACCTGCTGGGTGTATGCCGCACGCGGCAACAATTTCGCCAAAACCATGCTGCGCCTGGCTGCGGAGCGTGACAGCCTGGGCGTGATCGATGACCAGCACGGTGCCCCGACGGGTGCAGAACTGATCGCCGACATCACCGCCCACGCCATTGTCGCCACGCGCCGCAACCCATCCCTGGCTGGCCTGTACCACCTGGCCGCTGAGGGTGAAACCACCTGGTGCGGCTATGCCCGTTACGTACTGGAGCAAGCGGCGGTCCATGGCGTGCCGCTGAAAGCTCATGCCGAGAACGTCACCCCCTTGACCACAGAGGCTTACCCGACGGCGGCCATGCGGCCGGCCAACTCGCGTCTCGATACCCATAAACTGCAGAAGGCCTTTGCCCTGACCCTGCCAGACTGGCGCCTGGGTGTGGCTCGCATGCTGACGGAAATCCACGAGAAAGGACCACTATGAAGCGTAAAGGCATCATTCTGGCGGGTGGGTCGGGTACCCGCCTGCACCCGGCGACCCTGGCAATTTCCAAGCAACTGCTGCCGGTGTACGACAAGCCGATGATCTATTACCCGCTGACCACACTGATGCTGGCGGGCATTCATGACATCCTGATCATCTCCACCCCGCAAGACACCCCGCGCTTCGAGCAGCTGCTGGGCAACGGCCACCGCTGGGGCATCAACATCACCTACGCCGTGCAGCCATCTCCGGACGGCCTGGCCCAGGCGTTTCTAATTGGCGAAGACTTCCTCGGCAACGCCCCCACCGCGCTGGTGCTGGGTGACAACATCTATTACGGCCACGACTTCCAGCAGTTGCTGCGCAACGCGATGGACCGCCAGGGCAGCGCCAGTGTGTTCGCCTATCACGTGCAAGACCCCGAGCGTTATGGCGTGGTCGAATTCGACGGGCAAGGTAATGCCATCAGCCTGGAAGAGAAACCGGCCAAACCCAAGTCCAACTATGCCGTGACCGGGTTGTACTTCTACGACAACGACGTGATCGAGATTGCCAAAAGCATTCGGCCATCCGCGCGTGGTGAGCTGGAGATTACCGACGTGAACCGCGCGTACCTGGAGCAGCACCGTTTGTCGGTAGAGATCATGGGGCGCGGGTATGCCTGGCTGGATACCGGGACGCATGACTCGTTGCTCGAGGCAAGTGGGTATATCGCGACGATCGAGCGGCGGCAAGGGCTGAAGGTGGCCTGCCCCGAAGAGGTGGCATTCCGGCAGGGGTGGATCGATGCCCAACAGTTGGAAACGCTGGCAGCACCGCTGGCCAAGACCGGTTATGGCCAGTATCTGCTGCGTTTGATTCAAGGCACGGTTTATTGAGGTAACAACCTCGGTGGGGCGGGGCCGCCATTCCACGGGCGGTTCAAGCCCCGAAGGGGCTGGGCCTGCTGGCCAATTTCCATCCGCCGTTCACCGTCGCAGCCACCACCGTATTCGCGGGTAAACCCGCTCCTACGCAGATTGGTGGTGGACACCCATCGGTGGTTGGACACAGGCCGTCGTGTAGGAGCGGGTTTACCCGCGAAAGGGCCGGCCCTGCTGGCCAATCCCCACCCGCCATTCACCGTCGCAGCCACCACCGTATTCGCGGGTAAACCCGCTCCTACGCAGATTGGTGGTGGACACACCTCAGGGGTTGGACACAGGCCGTCGTGTAGGAGCGGGTTTACCCGCGAAAGGGCCGCCCCTGCTGGCCAATTTCCACCCGCCGTTCACCGTTGCCGGCGCTACCGTATTCGCGGGTAAACCCGCTCCTACGCAGATTGGTGGTGGACACACCTCGGGGTTGGACACAGGCTGGTGGTGGACACAGGTCGGTGGGTGGGCACAGGCCGTCGTGTAGGAGCGGGTTTACCCGCGAAAGGGCCGGGCCTGCTGGCCAATTTCCACCCGCCGTTCACCGTTGCCGGCGCCACCGTATTCGCGGGTAAACCCGCTCCTACGCTGTGAACCATCCCTCACCCCAGGGTTTTCCCACCCCCACAACCCGCGTATCATCTGCACACACAAATCTGAACATTCCCACGCCAGTTCCAGACCATGAGTCTTGCGCCCCCTGCGTGCATGGCAGTTTCAGGTACCCAGACAATCATCAGTGACATATAACGAATGGCCAGTTTCGTGGCCAGGCCAGGCATGCCGGCTGTCCGACGGATGGGACGGTGCCCGATGAGATTTGAAGGAATAGGTTTTGATCAAGCGTAGAAAGGTTGCAATCGTTGGTTGTGCGTACCGTTTTCCTGGCTCTTCCAATGCAGGCTTCTGGCAAAACCTGATGGAGGGCCGCGACCTGGTGACCCAGGTTGACCCGTCGCGTTGGAACAAACGCGAGTTCCTGCACCCGGACAAGGCCAGCCCTGCATCCAGCTACACCTTCGCCTCAGGCACCCTGGGTGATATCAGCGCTTTCGACGCTGGCTTCTTCAGCATCTCGCCGCGTGAAGCCGCGATGATGGACCCGCAGCAGCGCATGCTGCTGGAAATGTGCTGGGAAACCTTCGAAAACGCCGGGGTCAAGCCGTCCAGCCTGCGTGGCAGCAACTGCGGCGTGTACCTGGGCATCGCCGGTGTCGAGCAGTCCTACCGCCTGCTCGAGGACCTGTCGGCCATCGATGGCGCCACGGCGACCGGCAACACCATGAGTATCGCGGCCAACCGCCTGTCGTTCTTCTACGACCTGCGTGGCCCGAGCATGGCCATCGACACCGCCTGCTCGTCGTCGCTGGTGGCCTTCCACCAGGCGTGCCAGGCCATCCTCAGCGGTGATGTCGACCAAGCCGTAACGGGCGGTATCAGCCTGCACATGCACCCGTTCGGCTTCATGATCTTCGCCAAGGCGACCATGCTGTCGCGCACCGGGCGCTGTCAGTCGTTCGACGAAAACGGCGACGGTTACGCCCGCTCCGAAGGCGGCGGGTTGTTCCTGCTCAAGGACTACGACCAGGCAGTGGCCGATGGAAATACCATTTTGGCGGTGGTGGCGGCCAGTGCGGTGAACACCGACGGGCGCAAGTCCAGCCTGACCCTGCCCAATGCCGAGGCCCAGGCGGCGTTGCTCAAGCGCGCTTACGCCCAGGCCGGCATCGCCCCCGAGCAATTGGACTACCTGGAAGCCCACGGCACCGGTACCGCCGTGGGAGACCCGATCGAAACCCGCGCCATCGGCGAAGCACTGGGCCAGGCGCGCGGCGCCGGCAACCCGCTGCCAATCGGCTCGGTGAAGAGCAACCTCGGGCACCTTGAAGCCGCCTCTGGCGTGGCTGGCCTGATGAAGGCACTGAACTGCCTGGCCGAGCGCACCGTGCCCGCTACCATTGGCGTGCAGGCGCTCAACCCGAACATCGCGTTCGCCGACCTCAACCTGCAGGTGGTCACCGAGCCCCTTCCGCTCAAGGCCGATGGCCAGTTGACCGTGGGGGTGAACTCGTTCGGCTTTGGCGGCGCCAACGCCCATGTCATCCTGCAAAGCCCCGAGCCACAGGCGCCGGCAGCGCAAGCGGCCAGCGCCCGGCGCGTGCCGTTACTGCTCAGTGCCAAGAGCGAACAAGGCCTGCGCGCAACCGCAGAGCGCTTTGCCGCCTACCTGGCCGGGCAGCCCCAGGCCGACTATTACGATGTGGCCTACCAGGCGATGTTCCGCCGCGATGCACACAGCCACCGCCTGCTGCTGGTCTGCGACAACGCGGCCGAAGCCGCCCAGGCGCTGGACGACTATGCCCAGGACCCGACCCTCAGCGAACTGAGTGCAGTGCTGGAGGCCGGCCAGGCTCTGGACGGCGCCTCGGCACCGGTGTTTGTCTATTCCGGCAACGGCTCGCAATGGCAGGGCATGGGCCGGGCGATGCTCGACCAGCCGCTGTTCGCCGCCGCCGTGGATGAAGTGGACGCGTTGTTCCAGCCCTTGGCGGGCTACTCGCTGCGCGCCGAACTGCTGGGTGACAACGGCGAAGGCCGCTATGCACGTACCGAAATCGCCCAGCCTGCGCTGTTTGCCCTGCAAGTGGCGGTTACCCAAGTGCTGGCTGCCGAAGGCATCCACCCGGTGGCGGTGATCGGCCACAGTGTGGGTGAAGTGGCGGCGGCCTGGGCCAGCGGCGCGTTGAGCCTGGAGGACGCCACCCAGGTCATCTACCACCGCAGCCGCCTGCAGGGCCTGACCCGTGGTACCGGGAAGATGACGGCGGTCGGCCTCTCGGGTGAGGCCACGGCGCAACTGATTGCCGAACTGAAACTGGATGGCCGCCTGGTTGTGGCGGGCGAGAACAGCGCCCGCGGCGCCACTGTGGCCGGTGAGGTCGACGCCTTGGCACTGCTGGAAGCGGCCCTGGAAGAGCGCCAGGTATTCGCCCGTCGCCTGGACCTGGACTACGCCTTCCACTCGCCGGCCATGGACCCGATCAAGCAAGCGGTTATCGACGACCTCGCGCATATCCGCCCGCAGGCTACGAAGATCCCGTTCTACTCCACTGTCGTCGGTGGCCAGTTGAACGGCGAACGCCTGGACAGCCAGTACTGGTGGCAGAACATTCGCTTCCCGGTGCTGTTCCAGGGCGCGCTGGCTGCCTTGGTGCGCAATGGCCTTAACCTGTTCGTCGAAGTGGGCCCGCATGCGATCCTGCGCAGCTACGTCAACGATGTGCTGGTTGAGTGCGAACAACCGGGGCAGGTGATTGGCACCCTCAAGCGCAACGACCACAGCCCGCTGCTGCTGGAACGTACCGTAGCCCGCCTGCAGCTTGCCGCCGTCGAGCCACAGTGGCAGGCACGCTTCCCGGTGACCGGGCGCCCGCTGCGCCTGCCTAACTATGCCTGGCAGCACGACCATTTCAGCTTGCCGGTCACTGCCGAGGCCTATGGCCCGCTGAGCCACGAGCGCGTGCCCCCGTTGCTGGGTTACCCGGTAACAGACCAGGCGCTGACCTGGGAAAACCGCCTGGATACCCAGCAGTACCCGACCCTGGCCGACCACAAGGTGGGTGAGTCGGTACTGTTCCCGGGTGCAGGCTTTACCGAGCTGGCCCTGGCCGTGGCGCAACTGCACCAGCCGGGCGAGTTCGTCGATGTCGAAGAGCTGGAAATCCACAACCCTCTGCTGCTGAGCAGCGAGGTCATCAAGAAAGTGCGCGTGCAGGTCGAAGAGGCCGACGGCACGTTGCGCATCAGCTCGCGCACGTTGATGCAACGCGAAGACTGGGTACAGCACGTGGTCGCACGCTTGCCGGGCGAAGCGCGCGGTGTGCTGCTGGACACCCGCGCACCGGCGTTGCCAGCCCGCCCGGCAGACTTCACCGGCGAGCAGCACCTGGCAATGACCTGCGCGGTTGGCCTGAACTACGGCCCCGCTTACCAGACGGTGGCCGCAGCCTGGGTGGAAGGGGAGCGCGTGTTGGCTCAGTTGGTCGTGCCTGCTGCCATCGAACACGAACTGGCAAGCCTGCACCTGCACCCGGCGCTCCTGGATGGTGCCTTCCAGCTGATTACCGAGCTGCTGGCCAGCCGCCAGGGGCATGACGATGGCCTGGCGTTCATCCCCGTCAAGCTTGGGCGCGTTGCCTTTACCAATGCCGGCGGTGTGCCGGTGCTGGCCGAGGTGCGTCAGCGCAAGCGCACCGCGCATTCGCTGCTGGTCGACTTCACCCTGTTCGATGCCAGCGGCGCTGCCGTGCTGGCGATCAAGGATGCGCGCATGCGTGCCGTGCGCCTGCAGTACGACCGCAGTGGCGACATCAAGCGTATGGGCCATGTGGGGCAGGCCGCGCCAGGCGCGGTTGTGCCTGTGCAGCGTAACGCCGTGGCCTGCTCGCCGCTGGTCGAGGCCTTGCAGTGCCTGGCCGACGAGCCGGCACAGGTGCGTTACCTGAATGAAGTGGAGCCACTGCTGGATGTGCTGTGCAACAGCTTTGTCCTCGATGCGGTGGAACAGGCCGGCGGCCGCATCAGTGCCGAGCAGGTCGCGCAGTGGTCGCAGGGCCAGGGCGACTTCCTGGGGATGCTGTTGCGCCATGCCGAGCACGACGGCAGCCTGCAGCGTAGCGCGGATGGCAGCTGGCAACTGGTCGACCAGGGCGAGCGCCCGACCTCGCAGGCTATCTGGCAAGAGCTGTTCAAGAGCTACCCCGAGTACTTCCAGATTATCCATTCCGTTGGCCGCATCGGCCGACATCTGTCGGCGTTGCTGGATGGCAGCCAGGCCTTCGACACCCTGCAACCGCGCGAAACCAGCGGTGCCAGCCTGGCGCGCCTGGTGCTGGGTGCGGCAGGGCAGCAGCACCTGCTCAGCGGCATTGGCCAGACCTTGGCCGCGCGCCTGGCGCAACTGCCGCGCGGCCAGCGCCTGCGTGTGCTGGAATTCGGCTTCGGTGGCGCTTCGTTTGCCGAGCTGTTGTACGCCGGCCTGGATTTCGATCGCCTCGATTATGCCTACTGCGTCGCCGAGCCTGAGCTTGAGCAGCGTCTGCGTGACGATTGCCCGGCGCTGGAGGTGCTTGGCCTGGAGCAACTGGCCGACGCCGGTACGTTCGACTGGGTACTGGTGCCTACCGACTTTGGCCCCCTTGGTACCGTGGGTGACGCCCTGCGCCTGGCCAGTGGCCGGCTCAACCCGCACGGCCAGTTGGCGCTGCTTGGGCAGTATCCGGCGCGCTGGGCCGATTTCGTCTTCGGTGCCCAGCCAGACTGGTGGCTGGCCGGCCCGCAGCAGGCGTTGTCGCGCCAGCAAGGCCCGGCGTTCTGGAGCCATGAGCTGCAGCGGCACGGCCTGATCGCGCTGCGCACGCTGGAAGCGTTGCCGGGTAACGCCTGTGGTAGCTACCTGTTGCTGGCGGACAAGCCCGCCGGTGCCGACACTGCTGCACCCGTGGCCGTGCAGCGCTGGGCCGTACTCGCCGAAGCCGGGCAGGGCGCTGCCCTGCGCCTGGCAGAGCAACTGCGCGCCCAAGGCCAGCAGGTTGACCTGTTGCAGCCGGGTGACGCCCAGGCGCTGGCGGCCCAGCTTGGCGCCTTTGCCCAGCCCCCTGAGCATGTGCTGCACCTGGCTGGTTTCGACAGCGGCACAGGCCTCGATGGCCAGGCCGAGCGCTGCATGCAAGCGGCCGCGCTGGTGCAGGCCTGTGAGTCGCTGACGATCGCCCCGCAGTGCTGGCTGTTCAGCCGTGGCGCTGCCGAGCACCTGTACAGCGTCGACACCGCCGCTGAGGTTGCGGCCATCGGCGACGCTGCGTTGTGGGGCTTTGGCCGTACCCTGGCCAACGAATCCCCGAACTGTCGTATTCGCCTGCTCGATCTGGCCCACGCGGCAGCGGTCGAGCTGGCGGTACCTGCGTTGCTGCACGCCGACAGCGAAACCGAGCTGGCCCTGGACGCCGAAGGCCGTCGCTACGTGCCGCGCCTGCGCGTGCTGGCCGACCAGCCGCGCCGCGCAGTGGGCGATGCGCAGTGGGTGTGCCTGGGCTTCGACCTGCCGGGCCAGCTGCGCAACCTGCGCTGGGAAGTGCGTGAGCCGCGTCAACCGGCGGCGGATGAGCTGGACATTCAGGTGCGTGCGACGGGCCTTAACTTCCGTGACGTGATGTTCGCCCTCGGCCTGCTGTCGGATGAAGCCATCGAAAACGGCTTCTCCGGCCCTACCTTGGGCTTCGAATTTGCCGGTGTGGTGCAAGGCAAAGGCGCCGAGGCAGTGGGCGACTTCGCCCCGGGTGACCGTGTGGTGGGCTTTGGCCCGTGCAGCTTCGCCAACCGCCTGGTCACCAACGCCAACGCCGTTGCACGCATCCCCGAAGGGATGTCGTTCGAAGCGGCGGCGACCATTCCGAGTACCTTCTTCACCGTGTACTACGCGCTGCATCACCTGGCGCGCCTGGAGCCGGGCGAGAAGGTGCTGATCCACGGCGCTGCCGGTGGCGTGGGCATCGCTGCCATCCAGATCGCCAAATGGCTGGGCGCAGAAATCCACGCCACCGCAGGCAGCGACGAGAAGCGCGACTTCCTGCGCCTGCTGGGCGTCAGCCACATCTACGACTCCCGTTCGCTGGCTTATGCCGACCAGGTGCTGGCGGCCACCGGTGGGCGTGGCGTGGACGTGGTGCTCAATTCGCTGGCCGGTGAGGCCATCAACCGCAACCTGCAGGTGCTGAAGCCGTTTGGTCGCTTCCTGGAGCTGGGCAAGCGCGACTTCTACCAGAACACCCGTATCGGCTTGCGCCCGTTCCGCAACAACATCAGCTATTTCGGTATCGACGCTGACCAGCTGATGAGCGAGCGCCCCGCGCTCACCCGCCGCCTGTTCGCCGAGATGATGGAGCTGTTCGAGCAGGGCATCCTGCATCCGTTGCCGTTCCGCGAGTTCGACGCCAACCAGGTGGTCGAGGCCTACCGTTACATGCAGCAGGCGCGGCAGATTGGCAAGGTCGTGGTGACGTACGCCAACCCGATCCAGCAAACCGTCGACACCCGCGTGCAGCCGGTGCGGGCATTGCAGCTTGCCGCCGATGCCAGCTACCTGGTCACCGGCGGCCTGGGTGGCTTTGGCCTGCGTACTGCGCAGTGGCTGATCGACAAAGGTGCCCGTCACCTGGTGTTGCTGGGCCGTCGTGGCCCGGCCAGTGAAGAGGCCCAACCGCAGCTGGCCTTGTGGCACGCCCAAGGTATCGATGTGCAGGCCGTGGCGTGCGACATCACCGACCGTGAGCAACTGCGCGGGGTGTTCGATCGCATTGGCGCCAGCCCATGGCCACTGCGTGGCCTGGTGCATGCCGCGACGGTGATTGACGACAGCCTGATCCGCAACCTTGACGGCGACCAGTTGCGTCGCGTGCTGGAACCCAAGGCCAAGGGTGCGCAGTACCTGCACGAGCTGGCCCAGGGCCTGGCGCTGGACTTCTTCGTGATGTTCTCCTCGGCCACCACCTTGTTCGGCAACCCCGGCCAGGCCAACTACGTGGCGGCCAACCACTGGCTCGAAGCCCTTGCGCGGCACCGTCGTGCTCAGGGCCAGGCAGCCACTGCCGTGCTGTGGGGCGCCATCGACGATGTCGGTTTCCTGGCGCGCAACAGCCAGATCAAGGACGCCCTGCAGAGCCGCATGGGGGGCTCGGCGCTGCGGGCCGAGGCAGCCTTGGCACAGCTCGAGGCCATGCTGTTGCAGGGTGATAACGGCCATGGCGTGCTGGAGCTGGACTTCAAGGCCCTGGCGCGCTTCCTGCCGAGCGCCACTACACCGCGCTTCAGCGAACTGGCCCGTGCCTATGGCGGCGACCATGAGGATGAAGGGGGCGGTGAAGACATCCAGCGCATGCTGGAGGAGCTTGACGATGACGAACTGCTCGAACGCTTCGTAGACATGCTCAAGCACGAGGTGTGCGAGATTTTGCGCCTGCCGCCAGCACGCCTGGATGCCCAGCGCCCGCTGCAGGAAATGGGGCTCGATTCGTTGATGAGCGTTGAGTTGGTGGTGGCGCTGGAGGAGCGTTTCGGTATTCGCCTGCCGGTGATGGAGCTGAGTGACAGCTCCAGCATCGACAAGCTTGCCGCACGCTTGCTGGAGCTGCTGCGTGGTGAAGCGGGCAGCGGCGAAGAGCAACTGGCGCAGAATGTGCTTGCCCGCCATGGCAGCGAGCACAGTGCCGAAGAGTTGGCGCAGTTGAACGCAGCCTTGGCCGACGGCAACGCGGCACCCAACCGATTGATTGATTAAGAGTGCCAGATGACAGCCAGAACCCCGACCGGCCTTGGTGGCGATGCCAAGCAACGCCTGATCCAGCAAGCCCTCGCCCGGCGCCGCCATGTGGCTGCCGAGGGCGAGCAGGGCGCCACCCTGGAGCAGGTACAGCAGGCTGCCCTGAAGGTGCCCGAAGCGCACTATCGCTTTGATCTGCACCCGGGGTACCAGCAACTGCGGGTACTCCAGCAAAGCGCCATGCAGTTGGGCGTGAGCAACCCGTTCTTCCGTATGCACCAGGGCACCGCCGGTGCCCAGACGCAGATTGGCGAGCGCGAGTTTCTCAACTTTGCCAGTTACAACTACCTGGGCTACTCCGGCCACCCAACCGTGGCCGAAGCGGCCAAGGCGGCGATCGACCGCTACGGCACCTCGGTGTCGGCCAGCCGCCCGGTGTCTGGCGACCGCCCGCTGCACCGCGAGCTCGAGCGCGAACTGGCGCGCCTGTACGAGGTGGACGATGCAGTGGTGATGGTCAGCGGCCATGCCACCAACGTCACCACCATCGGCTACCTGTTCGGGCCACGCGACCTGGTGGTGCATGACGAGCTGATTCACAACAGCGTGCTGCAGGGTATCCAGCTGTCCGGTGCCCGCCGTCTGAGTTTTGCCCACAACGACTGGCAGGCGCTGGACCGCCTGCTGGGCGAGCAACGCCAGCACTTCGAGCGGGTGCTGGTGGTGGTGGAAGGCATCTACAGCATGGACGGCGACTACCCCGAGCTACCCCGGTTCGTCGAGCTCAAGCATAAGCACAAGGTTTTCCTCATGGTGGATGAAGCTCATTCGCTGGGGGTGATGGGTGCGACGGGCAAAGGTATTCGCGAGCACTATGGGTTGGCTGGCGATGACGTCGACATCTGGATGGGGACCTTGAGCAAGACCCTGGCCAGTTGCGGCGGGTACATTGCGGGCCGCACGGCACTGATCGAGCACCTGAAGTTTCTGGCGCCGGGCTTCTTGTACAGTGTTGGCATGCCGCCGGCGGTCACGGCCTCTGCGTTGGCAGCGTTGAAGCTGCTGGCTGCAGACAGCGAGCGAGTAGCGCAACTGCAGGCGCGAGGGGAGCTGTTCCTGCGCCTGGCGCGTGAAGCTGGGTTGGACACGGCGACCAGTACCGGGTTGGCGGTGATCCCGGTGATTACCGGCAGTTCGTTCAAGGCCGGCCGCTTGTCCAGCGCCCTGTTCGAGCGTGGCATCAATGCCCAGCCGATCCTGTACCCCGCGGTGCCGGAGCATTCGGCGCGGGTGCGGTTTTTTGTGTCTTGCGAGCATACGGAAGAGCAGATCAGGCATACCGTTGCGGTGGTGGCGCAGGAGATGGCGCGGCTGGGGTGAGGGCTACGCCTACAGCCAGATGGCATCCCAGTGTGGGTATTCGCCGACATTGGGTGCCAGGCCGGCCCTGACCGGGTTGGCAATGATGTAGCGAGCGGCGTTGAGCAGGTCATCATCCTTGCGCATGGCGCGATCGCAGTAGCCCGCCTGCCAGATGGGGTTGGCTGTTACGCCGGCCTTGTGCAACGCATGGCTGGACCTTGATTTGAAGCGGCGCATCAACGTGGCCAGTGTCACCTGTTTCAGTTCTATCAGCCAATGCACATGGTCGGGCATGACCACCCAGGCCAGCGTGGCGCAGCTGTTTTCCCGGTCTGCCTGGCGCAGATGGTTGACCACCAGCCTGGCCAGGTTGAAGTTGTGAAACAGCGGGCGACGCTGGTGGGTGACGGTTGTCAGCATGTACAGCCTGCCGGGGTGTGAAACCCGGTGGCGGCGCAGATGGTGGGCGTGGGCGTAGTGCATGTGGTCATCCTTGAAGGCTTCGATCGTTCGAGCCAGCGTAGACGCCCACATGACGCCAGCAGCGATTCAACCATTGCAGAATGTGCCCACTGACCAGGGGGGCGGTGATTGGCCAGGGATATTGGCCAGCAGGCCCGGCCCTTTCGCGGGTGAACCCGCTCCTACGACGGTCGGCGCTCAACCACCGATCTGTGCCCACCCCAGATCAGGTGTAGGAGCGGGTTTACCCGCGAATACGGTGGCGGCAGCAACGGTGAACGGCCAGGGATATTGGCCCGCAGGCCCGGCCCTTTCGCGGGTGAACCCGCTCCTACGACGGCGTGCGCCCAACCACCGATCTGTGTCCACCCCAGATCAGGTGTAGGAGCGGGTTTACCCGCGAATACGGTGGCGGCAGCAACGATGAACGGCCAGGGATATTGGCCCGCAGGCCCGGCCCTTTCGCGGGTAAACCCGCTCCTACGACGGTCGGCGCCCAACCACCGACCTGTGTCCACCCCAGATCAGGTGTAGGAGCGGGTTCACCCGCGAATACGGTGGCGGCGGCAACGGTGAATGACCAGGGATATTGGCCCGCAGGCCCGGCCCTTTCGCGGGTAAACCCGCTCCTACGACGGCCTGCCTTCAACTACCGGGCCGGTCCGGGCCGGGCGTGGGTCAGATATGCGGTGCCTCATACGCATTCAACTGCTCCACAAACCGCCAATGGCTCTTCTTGCCAAACCCCATCAACCGCTTCAACCGGATATCCCAGCGCATGTGGTGGTTGGCAATCCATGGCAATGCAAACAGGTGCGCCCCGCGCCAGGGGATGAACGGGTTACGCCGCAGGCTGGCATATATCTCGACGCGGTGGCTGGCCTGATGGCTCGCACAGCGGGCATGGAAACCAGACGTGTCGGCCACCACCAGGGTGTTGGCTGGCACCGCGAAGCGACGGGGCGGCGGCAGACCGAGGGCAGCCAGCTCGGGCTCGTCGATGCGGAATGAACCCTCACGGTGCATCTGCTCGCCGGAGCGCGCCGCCCCCAGGCTTTGACGATACTCCCAGGCCAAACGCTCCGGCGTCAGGCGGTGCGACCCCGGCACATAACTGAACGGCCCTTGGTCATCCGCCACATCGTCCAGAAACAACCACGCCTTCGCCGTGGGGTGGAAGGTGTCGGCATGCAGGCGGGTCTGCGGGTCCTGGTCGGCATTGGCGGCGTCGATCACGATCGACTGCAACTGGTAGGTAATGCCACCGGTATTGGACGACGCATAGGCAATCAGGTCGCGCACCCCACGGTCCGCCACAAACGCCGCACTGGCCGGGTTTTGCGCCAGCACGTCCTGGTCAAGGCTGACCCGGCGGGTAACCGCGCGGCCCTGGCGCATTTCCCAGCCAGTGCTGCGCAATGCACCCAGCTCGGCGCGCAAGGCCGCAAACTGCTCGGCAGGCAGGGCGTTTTCACGAATGAAAAAACCGTTCTGCTCAAAATGCGCACGCTCACCGGCATCCAGCCGCGAGGCCAGCGCATTGCGACGGTAACCTGCCATGGCCATCGCCAACTGACGACGCTGCACATGCAGGCCCAGGGCATTGAGCCGGGCGCTGCCCAGCACCGGGTTGTTCTCGAACGACTTGGCATGGGTAGCCAACTGCAGGCAATGCCAGGGGAGTGCCGCGTAACGGCCGATGTCCTTGATCGAAACAGGCATGATCTAGTCCTTTGATGGGGCCAATGGCCGGCCACAGCCGAGCATGGTCCGGGTATAGTTGAGCAACGGCGCCACTCGCCGATAGGCCACCGGCGCCGGGTGGGGCGCGCTGAGGCAGGCGAGGGCGTGCCAGGCATCGCAGGGCAGGTCTTGCTGGACGTCGGCATAGCGCGCATAGCGCAACAAGGCGCCGGCTACCAACTGGTCCAGGGTTAAACGCCGGGTGCGGCGGGGCAAGGGCTGATGGTCCTCGGTCAGGCCCCAGCCGGCATAGAACGGCGTGCCATAGGTGACCACCGGCAGCCCGCGCAGCAAGGCTTCGAAACCGGCGGTGGAACTGAGCGTATGCAGTGCATCGACCTGGCCATACAGGCTGGCGATGTCCACACCCGCCAGTACCTGATCGGCCAGCCCCACCAGCTGTGCCGGGGCAATTTGCCCGCGGCGCTTGCCGGCTTCCACGTCGGGGTGTGGCTTGTACAGAATCCAGGCATCCGGCAACCGCGCGCGCACCTGTTGCAGCAGCCGCAGGTTGCACCCGGCACCGCCACCGCTGCACAGCGCCGAGGCGTCATCCTCGACCTGGCCCACCACCAGTACCCGCAGTTGCCCCGGCTGCCCTAGCAGCGCCGGGCGCACATTGCTGCGCAGGTTGAACTTGCTGGTGCCGCTGGCAACGATCTGCGCTCGCAAGCGCGCCGCTTCGGCCAGGCATGGGGCGTCGAATTCACCATGCTGCAACAGCTGCTCCAGGTCGCTGGCAGACTGCGCATCGTAATGAATGCCACCCCGGTCCAGCACCAGTGACAGCGCCGGGCTGTTGGTAGCCCCCAACCCCGTGGAGCGCAAGAAACCATCCTCGACCCGCCACAGTGGCACCCCCGCCTGGCGCGCACGTTCGGCCAGGCCGGCCGGCTCGCGCGCAGCCCATACCAGCAGCCGGCCCTGTTCGGCCGCTACCTGGCTTATCAGTTGCGGGCTGTCCACGCTGAAGCGCAACTGCCCCCAACGGCTTGCGAAAAAACGCCGGATGTTGTGCTGCTTGTGCCGCTTCACGCCCAGCACCGTGGTGGGGCCGGCAAACGCAGCATCGCGGGCTTTCTTGCTGGCCAACTGGCGGGCAACGGTCAAGGCATCGGTCAATTGGCCGCTCAATGGGTCGACATAACGGCAGTAGCGCACATAGGCCGCCGCCACCAGTTGCACAAGGTCTGGCCGTGCCTGCCGGCGAGCAATGGCCATGCGGTCATCGGTCAGCCCCCAGCCCGCATAGAACGGCAGCCCGAAGCAGGTGACCGGCACGCCCTGGATCAACGCCTCCAGCCCGGCCTGGCTGGTGCCCACGTACACTCGCCGGGCACGCCGGGCCAGTGACGCCCAGGCTACCGGCCGCGCCTCCAGCGTTACCCCACGGGCCCGCGCGGCATCCAGCAGGCAACTGGGCTTTTGCCCGCCCAGGCAGTCCGGGTGAATGCGCACGCGCACGTCGGCATCCGGGTTTTCTGCCAGGGCCTCATCCAGCATTCGCACGTAATCGGCTTCGCATAGCCCGCCGCCCGGGATCGAATAATCCCCGGCAGTCTGGTCCACCACCAGCACCAGCGGCCGCTCGCGGCCCAGCGGGTCGTCGTCGGGCAGGTCCTGGGCGTTGTTGTACTTGCCGATGCCGCTGCTGCGCATCAAGGCAATCAGTTCGCGGGCGCAGTTCAGTTCATATGCGCTGAGCGCCTCGGGCTGCTGCAGGATGTTTTCCAGCAGCGAAGGGCGGTCGGCCAGGTAGTGGATGCCCACCGGGTCGACCACCATGGACATCGGCGTATCGCCCTCGATGCCCAGCGAAGAAGAACGCAAAAAGCCGTCTTCCAGCGCAATGTAGGGCAGCCCCCAGCGCTGGCACAGCACCCGGGCATGGGCCGACGACTGCTTGTAGCCGATGCCGGCAATGGCCTTGAGCCCCTTGGGCGCCTTGCGGCCACGGCGCCACAGCCAGAAGGGCGGGCCTTCCGGGCCGAGGAACTGCGGCAGGTGCAGGACCTTCCAGGCCACCCATTGCGACATGATGCCGACCCAGCCGCTGCCGTCTACCAGGGCATCGGGTGGCGAGTAACCTTCGGGCGAGTGGGGTGCAAAGGGCGGTGTGTTGTGCATTACACGGCCCGCCACATGTTACGCACCGGCGGGAACGGCACCCAGCGCTTGCGACGCAAGGCAAAGCCATTATGCAGGTACAGATGCTGCGCCCGATGATTGCTCAGCGGCACCTCCAGCTCTACCTGGTTAAAGCCCTGGCCGGCGGCGTGCGCGCAGCACGCCTGCACCAGCGCCGAGCCCACGCCTTGCTGGCGTGCGGCCTTGCTGACCCGCAGCCCGTACAGCAAGAACGGGTAGCGCCATTCGCGCAGTTCGCTCAGGCAGAACCCGATAAACCGCACCCAGCCACTCAACACGCCGAACTCACCAACGAACGGCCGCCAGTGCAAGGCAAACGGCCCGCGCCGGCCATGCTTGAACGCGGCAAAGCCCAGTGCCTGCTCGCCGTCGAAGGCCAGCAGCACACGGTCCCAGTGGATAGCCGCGCCCAGCAGGCGATAGCGGCAGGCCGTATTGCCAATCAGAAACGCCAGCGACCCCCGCCCCTCGGTCAGCAAGCGGGCCAAGGCAGGGTCTGCGGCACGCTCCGGCGACAGGTCCGATCCCAAAACGATACGCACCACGTTGTCAGGCTACCCCGGCACTGGCCATGGGCGTGTCCTGGCGGGTTGCCGGCGCCAAGGCATGGCCCAGCAATGTGCTGGAAAGCTGCTGCACCGGCATTGGCCTGGCCCCACAGCCAGGCTGGCGGCGGTTGGACCACACCAGGTAGTCGGTATCACCCGCGGGCGCACCCACAGCCTGGTACACCTCGGGCAGGATCGGCACATGGTCGCCAAAGAAGCACAGCAGCGCCTCGTTCGGCTGGGCCAGCAAGGTTTCGCGCAGCATGCCCAGCATGCGGTCGGCATTGCCGATGTGCCGCAGGTAGGGCGCCAGGTCTTTCATGCCCGGTTGCAGCGGGCGGTCGAACCAGGTGGGCAGCTCGTGCGCGGCTACACTTTCCAGGTGCAACGGGCCATGGTTTTCCATGGTGACTGCATGGATGAACAGTGGCTGGGTGCGGCCTGGCGCCTGCAGCAGCGCGCGGATTTTGTCTGCCACGGCGCAATCACCAATGAACGGCCCGGCCTTTTGCGAAGCGTTGAACGCCTTCACATCGATGAATTCATCAAAGCCCAATGCCGGCAACACCTTGTTGCGGCCATAGAAACCACCGTCGTACGGGTGGATGCAAATGGTCCGGTACCCCTGCGCCTTGAGCCTGGAGGCGATACTGGGCAGGCCTTGGCGGGCCAGCACCCGGTACGGGTTGAAGCGGTGCACGCCCAGCCGGTCGGCGGGGATGCCGGTAAGGTAGGCGAACTCGGTTCGCACCGTATTGGCGCCCCAGGCTGCCACCTGCAGTTTGCCCCGGGCCAGCGCCTGGCTGGCCAGCAGGTCGTACTGTTCGAGCACTTGCGGACGCACGCCAGGCCACAGCCCACGCACATCGAAGAACGACTCACTCTGCACCGAGACCAAGTCCGGCAGCGCCCCGGCCTGGGCCACTGGCGGCTGCGAAGAGGCCGGCGCCGCCCCACCCGC
The DNA here is from genome assembly GCF_045164175.1 of Pseudomonas sp. 10(2024). NCBI lineage: Bacteria > Pseudomonadati > Pseudomonadota > Gammaproteobacteria > Pseudomonadales > Pseudomonadaceae > Pseudomonas > Pseudomonas sp. 10(2024). The sequence continues at coordinate 4,358,998 of NZ_CP174006.1, read as the reverse complement.
AAACGGCGAGCCCAGCCCGTCCCGATCCACCGGCGCCCGCGCCGCCCAGAAGTACCGCCACAAGCTGGCCGCCAACCCCCAGCCACGCACATCCTGCTCGGCATCAAAGCTCGGCTTCACAGGCCGATGCCCCAGGCGCAGCAAGCCCAGGCCCAGCGCCAACGGCAGCAACGCCTCAAGCCGCGCGCCCGCCACCTCGAAGCTCAACCCCGCCCACAGGTAAACCAGAAAGCCCACCGCCAGCAGCGCGGCCTTGCCAAAGCCAAAGAACGGCAAGTACAACCGCGGGAACTTCACTGCATCGCTGAAATACTCGAAATCTGCACACACAAACGGCTCGCGCAGCGAGTGATACTTGGCGTTGCTGACCAGCACGATCAGCAGCCACAGCAGCAACACATTCACGCCACTGAACAACGGCCGCGCCGTCAGTGCATACAACAGCCCGAAGGCCACACACCACAGCCCCGCGTGCAGCAGCCAGCAATCGGCCGGGCGACGCAGGGCAGGGCGGGGAACCAGCAGGCGCTCGACCGCGACGGTCAAGCCCAGGCCGATCAAAGCGACCGGCAACATGGAAACATCAATCACTGTACTTCAACCCACGCAGGATCATCGAAGAAAGCCACTGCGGGATAAGCCCCAGCAGCCAGGTGCCCAGGTTGAGCGGGAACGGAAAGCTGATACGCGCCTGGTTCGCCGCCAGCCCGCGCTTGATACGCCTGGCCGCTTTGTCGGCGGTCCACAGAAAAGGTTTAGGCCCGGGCATTTCGAAGCACATCTTCGACTCCACATACCCCGGCACAATCACATTCACTTTTACCCCTTCCGGCGCCAGCCAGTCGCGGATGGCCTCGCCGTACACCCGGATGGCGGCCTTGCTGGCGCTGTAGGTCGGAGTGACCGGCAAGCCACGCCAGCCCGCCAGCGAGCTGAACAGGGCGATCTGCCCGTCGCCACGGCTGCGCATGGCGGGCAGGGCGGCTTCGACGGTGGCCAGGGCGGCCATCACGTTCACTTCCATCAGGGCGCGGCTGTCGTCCCAGTCTTCCGCTTCGCCATTGGCGCCCACGGCGGTGTTAAGCCCTGCGCCCACCAGCACCAGGTCGGGCTGATGCTGCTCGCTCACCCGGCGCACCATGGCCCGCAGGGCGTCCAGGTCGCGCACGTCGAGGGCCTCCAGCAACACCTGGGCACCCAGGGCGCGGCATTGTTCGGCCATTTCGGCCAGGCGGTCCTGGCGCCGGCCTTGCAGGATCAGCGTCACCCCCGGGGCGGCGTAGGCAGGCGCCAGCGCGCCACCGATACCGCCTGTGGCGCCGGTGATGAGGATGCAGCGGGGTGAGGCATGCGAACTCATAGGTATTTTTCGATTCTTGAGGTTTTCGCCATCAGCACTTCCAGGCAGTTGGCCACGGCCATGTCCATGCCGCAGGCGGTGTAGAAGCCGCCGTTGACCTGGGTGGTGTGGATGACGGTGTTGCGGAAGCGTTGAAACAGCGTGTTGTCGGGCGCTTCGGGCTGCTGCCAGAAATCATCCAGCCCGCCCTGGTGGGTTAGCCCCGGCATCGCGTAGATCGGCTCGGCCAGCGTGCAGGTAGGGCGGTGGTGCAGCAATGCAGAAGCCCCCGCGGTACTGTTGACGGTGATCATGCCGGTGATGTGCGAGAGCAGCGTAGGCATGTGCCCGCTTTCCATGAAGTCGACACGCTCGGCCACATCGTACTTGCGCGCCAACTGTTCGGTGACCTTGCGGTAGTTGACCAGCCCGGGCGTCAACGGGTGGTTCTTCACCAGCAGGCGCGCATCGAAGGGCGCGTTGAGCGAGAACGAGTCGATCACATGCTCGATCACCTGGGTCATGTTCTGGAACGGCGAGTGGTCGCGGATTTGCGCATCGCTGTCCAGCTGCAAGGGCAGCAAAAACGTGGGGTGCCGCTCGCGGGCCACTTCGGCCACCAGCGCGTCGTCATGCACACGGGCGCGCAGCAGGCGCATGCCCTGGCGGATGAAACCGGCGTACTCCTTGGCCGCGTTGAACGGGGCATGGGTGCGGTAGCGCGGGAAGCACAGCCGGTTCAGCGCGCCGCCGGCGTGGTACAGCACATCGTGCGTGGCACGTGCGGCGAACGACAGCTTGAATGGGTTGCCATTCTGGTAGCGCGGAATGTACTTGCCCACATCGCGGTACCACTGCGGGTCTCGTGGCAAACGCGAGTTGTTGTTGACCCCGTCGCGCTCCAGTGTCACCCAATAGGGCCGAAAGTAGCCTTCCTCGAACACGTGCACGCGAATACCCGACAGCCGCGCCAAGGTCACGGCCGGGCGGTGTACCGGGCGGCAGTCGCCGAACAGCACCAGGTCGGTGATATCCAGTTGGCGGAACACCTGTGAATACCAGGCCTCCATGTCTTCCGGGGCATGCGGGCAGGTCAGCTGCGCGCCGCCCGGGCCATACAGGGCGTCACCGACGTTGAAGCGCACACTGTGCACCCGCTGGCCGATATCGCGCAGCCCCTTGGCAAGGCGGCTGAAGAAGGGCGAACTTACACCCTGAAGCAGCAGAAAATTGTGTGACGGGATACGCAGCAGCGGACCACGCGTCGCCCTTGCATTCAGTTGGTCGGGCGCTTCATGCCCAACAAACTGCTCAAGCGTCGTTTCAAGTCCTGCCATCGGGAGGGAGCTCCAGGCTGCGGTAAGGCGTGCCAATTTTGTAGTTCGTATAAGGTTCGTTCGGCGGTGGTGAAGCGGTTGGTCACCAGGCTTACGTAAGTGGGGTAGAGCAGCAGCGTGCCCGCTACCAGCTGGTCCAGCGTCAGTTGTCGGCTGCGCCGTGCCTGCACCGCTGCTTGAAGGTCCATGTCGCGGGTCAGCCCCCAGCCGGCGTAGAACGGCTGGCCGTAGGTCGTCACCGGCACACCGCGCAGCAGGGCCTCGAAGCCCGACTGCGAGGTCAGTACATGCAATTCATCGACCACTTCCAGCAATTGCTGCAGTGGCGTATCGCCGATCACCTCATCGCACCAGTGCACGGTTTGCGCTTCGTCGTCACCGCGGGCGCGCGTGCCGGCCAATACCTCTGGGTGGGGTTTGTACAACACCCACGCATCAGGGTTTTGCTCGCGCACGGCGCGCAGCAGTTGCAGGTTGCTGCGGATACGGTTACCGCCAAAGCGGATGGAGGCATCGCCCTCCACCTGGCCAGGCACCAGGATCACCCGTTGCGCATGCGCGGGGCGCTGCCAGCTGGCGCCGGGCAAGTTGTACTTGGTCAGCCCCGCCGCGCAGATGGCCAAGCGCAAAGCATGCGCGCGGGCTAACAACTGCGGGTCGAACGGCTCTTCAGCCAGGATGCGCTCCAGGCGCGAAGGCCGGGTGGCGTCGTAGTAAATACCCAGGTCATCGACCACCCACGATAACGGTCGCGCCTTGCCGGCGCCCAGGCCGACCGAGCGCAGGAAGCCGTCTTCCACTCGGTTGACGGGCAGGGGGTGGGCGCTAAGGTGGGTGTCGTGCTTGCAGCCCCAGGACACCACGGGCAAGTCTTGCGCCAGCGGTTGCTCGGGCTTGACGAAGCGAATGGCCGCGCCATTGAAAAACAGGTTTGCCAGCGGTTCTTTCCAGCGGCTGAAACCCAGCATCTGTACGGTGCCTGGCAACACGCTGCGGTGCCGCCGTTGCAGGCCCAGCCAGTTGATCAGCACCTCTGGCGTACACGGCTGCCCACGTTCCGGGCAGACATAGCGCGGGTAGGCCACCAGGCTGGCATGAATCAGTTGCGCCAACGGCACAGGCTTGCGGCGCGAAGGTGCCGGCAAGCGATCGTCGGTCAGCCCCCAGCCGGCATAGAACGGCATGCCCCAGGTGTGCACCGGGACGTCCCAAAGCAGGGCATCGAAGCCCAGTTGCGACGTCATCACGAACACTGCACGCATGCGGGGCAGCAAATCGGCCGGGTGAACATTGTGGGCCAGTACCTGCACCCGCGGGTTGCTGGCCAGCGCTGCCAGGTCGAAGTGCCCGGCCTTGCGCCCGGCCACCACGTCGGGGTGCACCTTGAGCACGATGGTGCTATGCGGGTAGCGGGCCAATGCCGCCTCCAGCATGGCCCGGAAATCGCTGGCCCCTGCACCTTGCAACGAGGCATCGCCACAGGTCTGGTCGGCCACCAGCACGCAGTCGGCCGGCAACGCTGGCAGCTCGATGCGTGCGTCGTTGTACTTCGACACCCGTTGCTGCTGCCACAGGTCACGTAGCGCCAGGGCACGTTGGGTTTGCTCGGCGTCGAGGGGCGTGGCGATCAACTGTTCGAGGCGGGACGGCTGGGAAGCGTCGTAGTACACGCCCACGTCATCGACGATCAGCGACAGGGGCGGCTCGTCGGCGCCCAGGCCCACGGAACGGATGAAGCCGTCTTCCAGCGTGAGAACGGGCTTGCCAGCCTTGTGCGCCTCGGCCATTGCCTTGATGGCGCTTGGTTTGCGGCCCCAGGCCATTACCCAATCAGCGAGCTCGACATCGCGCACAGCACCGCTTTGCAGCGCGAATTCGGGCAGCAAGGCAGGCAACGTACTGATGCGCTGGGCTCCTTTTGACAGGATCAGCAGGCGAGGGCGGGGCGAAGCGTCGTCCATATACGTGGAGCGGCATCCATTCAGCAAAGGGGCGGCATGGGCCTAGAGCCCTGCGGGTCCGGTGGAAACAAAGGATGGCGAATCTTAATACAAATTCACATTTGTAGGCGTGCCGCTGAGCAAAAATCGCGAAAAGAAATTAGACGATATGTGCAGATGATGACCTATGGCATCAAAATGACATCTGATTCCGGCAAACTCCCCGAAACCGCGGCGTACCACACCGCTGGGGAACGTAACGCACGCCTGTAGGAGCGGGTTTACCCGCGAAGCTTTTTCCCCGGTGGGTACAAAAGCTCATTTACTCCTGATCCAGCATCCCCAGCAAATAGTTGTATTTCTCCAGCAGCAACGCCATCCGGTCGCGCTCCTTGTACTCAGCGACCGTTTCTGGACGCAAGCAATGGAACAGCGCCGTGAGGAGAAACACGTAGCGCAAGTTCCTTAGCGCCCGTTCCACATCGAAGCGCTCCGGCAGGGCAGCTCGGTACGCCTCTATGAACTCTGCCTGTGCTGCCAGGAATACCTTCATGTCTTTGCGCCGGAACAGGCTGCCCAGGTAGGCCCCGCCGTCAAAGCCTATGCGCCCAACCTTTACCTCGCTCCAGTCGATCAGGTGCAATTGGCTCTTGTCGACGAAGAGATTTTTTTGCAGGTAATCCATGTGGCTGATGCAGCGCTCGCTGCGCCGTGCTTTGGCTGCCATTTTTCGGGTCAACGGCACAAATGCCTTGAAGCGCTCGGCAAGGCCAGCAAACCTTTCGTCTTCGAGCCCAAGCTTCACCAATCCTGGCAAACACCGGGAGAAATTGAAGCGTGGGCGAAGTTGGAACCAAGGCCTGAAGAAATCCATGCTCCAAAGCAGAGGTGCCTTTACAAGTGGCTGCGCTTCTAGATAGTCATGGCTTAACGTCTCCAGTTCTGCAATACCTAGCGCCAGCGGTTTGCCGATCTTGTGCATTCGTGGGGGCTTGCCGCGTACGAACTCGGTGAAGATCAAGCTTTCCCATGGTGTTTCAATAACCCCCAGGCAGGCGGGGTAGTGAAAATGTATGCTGCCGGTCAGCATGCCATCTGCGCGGTGAAAGCGCGCTTCCTGGCTGCCGATAAACGCTATTTTGCGAATCGATTTTTCCACGACCTCTACAGGTTGACCGGTACAAGGGTCCTGTAGCCGATGGTGGCGTACGTAGTTCACGAACGAAGCATTACCGCCCAGCACCTCGGTCGTAATCTCCAGCGTCTTTCCTTCCCATTGTGGGACTAGAGCGTGAAGATGACTTTCGAGAGAGGCGCTTTGCCAGCGGTAGTGTGTTTTGCTGGCTACGTGCCGGCGTGTAGGAGGATTCATAACATCCATGTTGCCACTGCCATACGTCCAATTTGAAGCTGAGAAAGGGGGGTATGCTGCTGTATGAGCGGCCTGTGTACAACGAAAAGTTACAACAAGATATTGATTTGGAGGGGGGGAGAGGGCTGAACGCCTTGTGGTTCAAGGGTTGCCGCTGGGGGCGGGGTTTGTGCAAGGCCAAGCGATGCATCCCACTTTTTTGGTGTCGTTGCGCGGGAGTAGCTCCACCAGTATTTATCTGGCGGCGCGCCGAACAGGCCGAGGGTCTGCATAGACAACAAGCCTTCATCGATCGTCCGAGAGTTGTGGTATCCACGTCTAATCACTTAATGATTTGCGTCAGAACGAGTCCAATGGCTAGGGCGTTCACGGGCAATCAGGCCGAGTTGGCACCTTGTATAAGGCACTCCTACGAAGTTAGTTAACTGGTTGCCGGGTGTAAAAGCCTGCAGAGGCTGGGGTGTGAAGAAACAGATTAAATTTGATATCTCAATGCCATCATTGGCGCAAAGTCGGTGCTTAGTTCTCTGTTCTGTTGGCGTCACCGTCAGTCAGATTGCTCTGAGACTGGGGCTTCCGCACTATGCTTCCAGCTGTAAAAACCTTAACATTCGCGCCTTCGTATACATTCGCTGTCGTCAGGGACGAAAATGAATCACCTCAGCATCGCCAAAGAAGCTCTTATCGCTCAAGCTCAAGCCGTGACTCAGTTGGCCGACCGCCTGGATGGCGAGTTCCAGAGCGCCGTTGAACTGATCCTTGGTTGCCAGGGGCGTACCGTGGTGTGCGGCATGGGTAAATCTGGCCTGATCGGCCAGAAGATGGTCGCTACCTTCGCATCCACTGGCACCCCCAGCTTTTTCCTGCACCCGGCCGAAGCCTTCCACGGCGACCTGGGCATGCTCAAGCCAATCGATGTGCTGATCCTGATCAGCTACAGCGGCGAAACCGAAGAGCTGATCAAGCTGATTCCTAGCCTGAAGTCTTTCGGTAACAAGATCATCGCCATGACTGGGAACGGCAAATCTACGCTGGCCAAGCATGCAGACATCTGGCTCGACATTTCGGTCGAGCGTGAAGTCTGCCCGAACAATCTGGCCCCCACCACTTCGACGCTGGCGACTATGGCCATGGGTGATGCACTGGCAGTGGCGCTGATTGAGGCTATCCAGTTCAAGCCAATGGACTTCGCCCGCTACCACCCCGGTGGCAGCCTGGGTCGCAAGCTGCTGACCCGTGTTTGTGACGTCATGCACTCCCCGGCACCTGTTGTTTCACCGTCTACCAGCTTCCATGATTGCTTGCTGGTCATGACTCGTAGCCGCTTGGGCATGACGGTGGTGATGGATAACGACAAGCTGGTCGGTATCGTTACGGACGGCGACCTGCGTCGGGCGCTTCTGGAGGACGAGAGCGTTATTCAAGCCTCGGTTGAGCAATTCATGACCGCCAGCCCACACACTATTCGCGAGGATTCTCAGCTTTCTGAGGCTGAGGCCTACATGCTGGACAACAAAATTCGGGCGTTGGCTGTAACTGACGGTGAAGGCGCTGTTGTGGGGGTTGTTGAGATTTTTGACTGATCGGTCTTAGACCTTGTAGGCGGTCTTGTTTGTCTTGGCAGCGTGCGCTCTGGTGCGCTGCCTGGGCATTTCCCCTTCCCCCCCCCCTCCCTCCGGAAATGCTGGCTTTGTCGGCACTCCTCCACGCTCATTTCTCACTCCCTGCTTTTCCACGCTCGAATAATGATCTATATTCGAGTGGAGTGAAGTGGTGGTTGCATTAAGGATGCTGAGATCCGCTTTCAATAATGCTGTTTTAAGTTGATCTGTATAGAGATGAGACATGATGAACGCCGTTGAATCGCCAAATAATACGAATATAAAGCAGGCGGAATTATCCAAAGTTGATATTTTGAAATATGAAATTCAGCGGAATGGTGTTGAAGCTTTGGTGATGTCTGGGGCTAATCCCAAACGAGCAGTAATTTCGTTTTCGAGCATGAATCCCGGTAAGTATGAGCGTTGGTCATGGTTTTTTGAGCGTCATGCGGGAGGCTGCGAAGATCTATACATGATTTTCAAGGATGACTCGCAGCATTACTACCTGGGGGATAGTACGTCCTCTATGTATATTAGGCATATTAAGTTTATTAATGAGCAGCTAGAGTCGCGCGGGCTTAAAGCGTCCGATGTATATATGGTCGGCTCTTCTATGGGCGGATATGCTGCGCTTTATTTTGGGTTTACGCTTGGTGTTGCAGGTGTGGTCTCCATAAATCCCCAAATCGATTATGCAAGTACCCGTCGTCACTCCTTGCAAAACTGGGAGAGGCAAATTCGGGCGATTGGAGATACTTGGGTTGATTTAAATGACTTTGTTTATCGTTTTGACGTTAAGCCAAAGATACATATTGAGCATGGCGATTATCCCGCAGATGTGGCGGCTGTTAACAAGCTCATTGGATCGCTTACAGATTTAAAGATTTGCTACAGTCGAGAGTTCACTGGCGGTGGGCATAGCGAGACCACTATCAATAAACACCGGCTATTCGACATTATTGATTTCTGGGCAAAAGGGCGTGCTGTAAGCTAGGCCCACTCTGGTATTGGCTTCCTTTGAAAAGCATGGGGAAAGTAGAATTACTCTCCCTCATGCGCCTTGTTACTGAGCCATAGCGCTCATTACCTTGGCATAACCTAATGCTGTGCTGAGCACACTTTCTTTATCTTGGGCGCATAGAATGGCATCGGCCACCTCACGGAAAGCCCCTGTTCCACCGCTGGCCAGTAGCGTTTGAGTCGCTGCTGCCTTCACGTAAATAGGGGCATCCGCTACAGCGAAAGAAATGCCGCAAGCTGAGAAGGCTGGTAGGTCAATACTGTCATCACCAATGCATGCTGTTTGCGCAGATGTTACACCTGCTTCATCCATCAATTGCATGCAGGCACTGTGCTTATCTTTAACCCCAAATTGGCACAGACTGATACCTAAGTCAGACACGCGTTTTCGTAAGGTAGCAGAGTCACGACCCGACAGCACTGCAACTCGTACACCGTTCTCTTCTAGCATGCGCATTCCCAGTCCGTCACGCACATGGAAGCGTTTAATGCATTCTCCCGTAGCATCATAGTAGATGCCACCATCAGTTAGAACACCATCAACGTCGGTGATGACTAAACGGATATCTTTGAGAGTCGGTTTGGGTGTAGGTTGTTGGCCGGTGATGATAGCTCTGACGTGTTCTAAGCACTCTGGCGTATCTACGCCAGGTCCTGTCGGTTCGACTATATAGGCTCGAATGCAATATCCAGCAGCCATTAGACGAAGTTGCTCAAGCTTCTCAGCATGCTCCATCATTGGTTGGGGTAGTGTAGAATACTGCGCAACTACATCACGCCTATACGCATAGACACCAACGTGCTTCAAATAAGAAGTCGCTTCTTTGTCTCGCGGGTAAGGGATTGGCGAGCGACTGAAATACAATGCGTTACCGTTAGTGGCAAGCACAACCTTCACGGTGTTGGGGTTTCTAGCCTCCTGTTCGTCGATCGGGTGACAAAGCGTTCCAACGCTCACTCCAGCGTCGGCAAGCATGCCTGCGGCTAGGGACTCAATATCAGCCGGACGTACTAGCGGTTCATCCCCCTGGAGATTAATGTAGATATCTGCATCAACCTCACGCATCACTTCTGCTAGTCGATCAGTACCAGAAGGGTGATCCGGTGAAGTCATAACGTATTTTCCGCCGAATGCGCGTACCGCTTCTGCGACACGTTCATCGTCGGTAGCGATGACTACATCATTTGCGTTAGCAACCTGAAGAGCACGCTCGTAAACGTGCTGTACCATTGGCTTTCCTGCAATATCGGCCAGCGGTTTACCTGGCAAGCGTGTTGAGCCGAATCGGGCTGGGATAACGATCGCGATCCGTTGTTCAGAGCTTGGCATGTTCACAATCCTTGCTACCTAAGATCTGCTTACGAGATTTGCAGGGGTGGGAATGATTTAACCAGATCATCAAGTGCTTTAATCTGCATCAGGAATGGTTCCAGCTTATCTAGCGGCAGGGCGCTTGGTCCGTCACATTTGGCTTGGTCTGGGTTGGGATGGGCCTCAAGGAAAAGTCCCGCAAGACCGACGCCCATGCCCGCGCGGGCAAGGTCTACTACTTGGTCGCGGCGACCACCCGATGCGGCACCAGATGGGTCGCGGTTCTGGAGTGCGTGGGTGACGTCAAAAATGATTGGCAGATTGTCACAGGTGCGCTTCATCACACCGAACCCAAGCATGTCGACTACCAAGTTGTCGTAGCCCATGCACGAACCACGATCGCAAAGAATTAATTGATCGTTGCCTGCTTCTTTGAACTTATGCACGATGTTCTGCATTTGTGACGGGCTCAAGAACTGAGGCTTCTTGATGTTCACCGGCTTCCCTGTCTTGGCCAAAGCGAGGACCAAGTCGGTCTGGCGAGCCAAGAACGCTGGGAGTTGAAGGATGTCTACAACTTCTGCAACAGGAGCAGCTTGATAAATCTCGTGAACGTCAGTAATGATAGGTACGCCGAACTCAGATTTTACCTTCTCGAAAATTCGCAGGCCTTTTTCCATGCCTGGCCCGCGATAGGAATGGATGGAGGACCGATTAGCCTTGTCAAAGCTGGCTTTGAAAACATATGGAATGCCAAGCTTTTCTGTGACACGTACATATTCAGCGCAAGCAGTCAGGGCGAGGTCTTCGGACTCCAATACGTTGATGCCTCCGAAGAGGACAAATGGGCTGTCGTTAGAGCATTTGATATGTTGAGAAATTTGGATCATGTTTAGGGTCGCCCGTTAATCTAGGTGTTCGAAAGTCAAAAATGGAAGTGCCTGCTCTAATTCCGATGCGCTCATGGTGGTCATCAGAATATTGAAGTCTGGTGGCTCAATCGACGCTGGAGGAGTCTGAGTTTCAGTCAGGATTAGAGATGACTCCGATATTCTATAATATCTGTAGCCATGTGGCTTCAGTGAGGCATGAATCGTTTCAGTTAGAGATGTGGGTAGTAGCTCGCATATAATATCAGGCTTAGATGCTCCGATAATGTTCTGCGCGCTGCTAAGGATGAGGTGCTCAGCACCCTCCGCATCAATTTTCAGAAGCTCGATTCTGGGGATGTTTTGATCCTGCACAAATTTATCAAGGCTGGTGGCCCGGACAATACGGCTTTCTACTGGTGAGCGATCAGTTACTTCTGAAACTGTAGTCGAGCCAGAAACGAGAATGTCTTCACCAGAGTAAATGAATAGCTCTACTTCTGGACTGCCATCCGTAATGGCTATATTGAAGCACTTGAGGTTGGATGCCCCATTGGCACGCTTATTGGCGAGCAGGCGGGAGTAAACCCGGTCTAAAGCCTCTATAGCAAAGACTTTAGACTTAGGGTTGCTTTTCGCTGCAGCTAGGGAGTAGACGCCGGTGTAGGAGCCAATGTCGATGACATGTGACGACAACTTGGCGAGCGTAGTCCAAAGCCTAAGGCTTGTGGATTCGTACGCATTTTTTCCATGCCAGAAATAAGTGCGAGCAACGAAGTCATCATTGTTGCTGAACATGGAGAATAAGATATCATCAATCTCAATGTCGACGAATCCAAAGTATGAAGTTTTCTCCATTAAAGATTCAAATTGAGCTTGGTCGATTCTTGTGTTGGCTTTAAGTTGGTATAGTCTTCTTAGGGCCAGCGCAGCTTCGTTCTTATTCTCCATGAACTTCATGCGGCTACCACCCGTTTCCCGAACAGTGAAGAGAATTCCTCGTAATCTAGATAGGGGCGCAAGAAAGACGCTTTGCTGCAGTTGACTATGCGTTTCCCCTCTTTGTTCATGATGGTATTAGCGTTTGCAATATTCCAGATCTGAATACTGGTGAAGCTATCTTCCAGTTGCGGGTTGCTTTCTTTGTAAAAACGGGGCGACTCAGCCGAGTACTTGAGGTCGCAGCCGAGTAGATAAATATCTTTGATGCCGAGATAGTAGGCGAACTGAATGGCAAGCATAGTCGTCGTGCAGCCAAAGAAATAGCCGGCGCGAATATCTCTTGAAAAACCGTCCCGCTGGAGAGCTGGGACGTAGTAGCTCTTGTTCGGAAGTGTTCTATCATCAACTTCACGAAGCTCTTCGCGAAGGATTCGAATCGTCTTGGGGTCGAGGTCGGTAGTGCCGAAATGGCTTTTCTCGGGGTGCGTCAAGAAGCGCTTGTCCGAGAGCACATAATAGTCAGTGGTGAAACCATGCTGCTCTTCCAGCATGGTGGAGGCATTCATGCCAATGGTCACTTCTCCTTTCAGAAGAGAAAGGTCTTCTGAAAGAATAGAAGGGCCATTTGCCAAGATAAAGGCACGTTTGCCTTTCTCGCGATTTTTCAGAGACGAAATAGATTTAAAAATTTTCATAAGCGTTATCGAACACCCTAGCCATTTTTTCTGGGGTCAAGTAGGACTTGAAGTAGTCCAGGCTTGCTTCTTGAAGTTCAGCGGTCTTCTTCCAGTCATTCGCTAATTCATGAAGCGTGTCAGCGATCGACTCACCTGTGGCATAGAAAAATGGAGGCTTGTTGCCGTCGGCGAATGTCGAAAATACTGCCTTACTGAAGTAGTCCGCCCTGTTAATTGTGACGTTGCCAGCTGCCAGACCTTCAATTGATACCTGGTGGAATCCGCCAGTGGCAATCTCATCAATAGTAACGTGGCACGTCTTTCGTACTGCCATCAAAACTTTTGGAGAAACAGGTTTGTCAGGTACCACAGCTTCGATCTTGCCGAGGCTAACAAGCGAGTTCATCGCTGTTTCAAGCTCTGCCACATACTTGTTGTTCCAGCGGCCAGGCCTTAAGTGAGTTGGGCTGAAGATAACTCGAAGCTTCTCACCTTTTTGCCTGATGCTCGCCATGGGCGTGTCGTGAATGATGTTTGGGACAAAAATATGATTGTTATGGATCCTGGGCTGGAATTGTCCCACTACAAAATTGGCCAGGAATGGTAGATTGATATCATTCTGTCGTGGCACATAAAGCGGCCCTTCTCTCAGGGGAGAGTGGACTTGGTAAAAGTATTTTGCTGCTTGGTTGGCGTGAATCAGGCGCTCAGCCCAAGCGGGGGGTAGATCGTTGTGAATTTGAATAATATCCGCTTCGCGAATAGCAGCATCAATCAGCGGCTTGGTGAACTCGGTTTCAACGATGTAATCTTCAATAAATTTTTGAAAGAGTGGGCCGTTGTTGGGGTAATCGTTCAGCGCAATGGCGATGGAGTCATGACCAATCAGACGCTGGGCGAGCGCGACTTTCGCGGGGGCAGCCACCAGCGGAGTCTGAGAGATATGGACTATCTTATACTTCCTGGACATCAATCATCACTCCATCTTTCAAGCAGGCTTTAATGAGGTTGAGAGGCGAACCACCTTGTTCGACGGCCTCGCATTGTGAGCGATACCTCATATAAACCGATTCCAGTAGTGCAAAGCCGACTGTCGACTTAGCAAGGTCTTCATAAATCTCGATCATATTGGTTGATCCGGCATGATCAACCGGGCGTATTTTCATTACGCCTTGGTAGTAGCGATGATCAAAATTGAAAAACTCCGATCTATCGAATTTCGCCTCTTCGTTCATAAGGACTGGCAGTAGCATGTCTTTCTTACGCGGGAAACCTTCCTGCAGGGCTCGTCGGATGGCTACAGGGATGTCGTCAATCGATTCTAGAGTGATTAAACGACTCAGGCTAGTGGCTTCTTCCTCGGGGAAGAGAGTGATAACAACATCCACTGCCTCAGGATTAACTACCAAATCTTCCTCAGTTTTGATCAGAATGATTCTCTGGTCAGTTCCTGAGTATCTCAGGGCGTAGCACAGGTTGGCAGGGGCGTTTAGCATAATCAAAAAATTGATTTCTGCCAGGTTGCCTTTGTTTTTTGCGTCAATCCTGTTGATTATGGAAAGTGGCGACTGATCTTCTGAGATGTCAAAGGCACCCAGCTGCATTCTCTCCGTATTCACATACATGAAATCATCATACGTGTTCAGCTTATCGAGAATGGATAGAACCAGCTCGGGGTCGACATCGCTTTGGTGAAGAAAAGCTGTCCCATATCCCTTGGGTTTGGCGGGGCGTACTTTAAACTCAATACGACCTTCATCGCTAATTGAAGTGATGTAATTTTCCAAAATTGCCTTTTTTTGCTTCGGTTGGGCGTTGTCCACTATGGCTTTCACTGTAGGGGATTTCACTATGACGGTAACGGGAGCCGCAGGTTTTTCTGCGATTATTGGGTGATCTTTGAACTCAATCTTTAGGTGCGTCAATTGCTTCAATCGGCGCTCCTGAAGTTTCCTCCTGATGTACTTCGCTTCTGTGGAGTCGCGAAAAAAATCGATAGGATGCAGAAATAGCTTTTTAGTTTTTTTTACAAAGGGGGACTGTTTTTTCTTCATGATATTTTTTAGTTGGCTTTTGACCAGGGTTTTTAGATGTTTTTCAATGCGCTTTTCGGGCCTGGTGGTCAGAGAAACCTTCTTTCCCCCTTTGAGTGTCTCTGTGAGACCATTTCTGAACGCTAGGTTTATTTGAGCGGTAAGACCAAAGTTCTCAACTGTCCTAGGTAATTTGTAGGTTTTCGAGATTTTGTCCGAAAACTTCTGGATGTCACCTGGCTTGACAGGGATAAGCTCTGCCAAGTTGGAAAAGTACTCGACCACCCCAAGGTGTTGCCAAAGTACTACGTGACACCCGCGTGTTAGCGCTTCGATGGCGACCATTGACGATGTTTCGAACAGGCTTGGAATAATTACTACGTTTGAGAGCGCGTAAATTTCATCCTTGTCCATAGAGGTGCCATCTAAAAAAGCCATATTGTTGGCTGCTGGAGCCGCATCGATTGGCGGGCATACGATGGCGAATTTTAGGTCGGGAAGATTGCTGGCAAGTTGCTCCAGAGTGGAAGTGCCTTTGAGCTTCTGGTATCGCCCAACGAACGTAACGTCATATTTTTTTTGCGCTAACTGTGGTATTGCATTCGAGGCGGCAGGATTTGGGAAAACGTTTGGAGTTTTCCTGAATCCAAATAGCTCTTTGCTGGCAATAAATGACGCCCAGGACGGAGAGCTTAAGAAATTCGAGCGTTCAATCTCGATTTTCTCGAAGTGGACTTCCTCTTTGCTAAATGGTAAGCCTTGAACAACTGCCCCCAAACTCCTGGAGCAATGAAGTCTGATGTGTAACGGAATATTATTAGCAACGAAGCGCGTGCTGCTAAGGGATTCCGGTGCCTCGACGCACAAGATGTTGGGAGTTTGCTCAACTTCATCGCGCACACGAAGGCGAAAAGCCTCGAGTGTCTCTTCCAATCCCTTTTCGATGACCTTGACTGTCAATCCAAGGATTGCTAACTGCTCGGATGCATAGCGGGTATATGTGGTGACACCACTGTCTTTTCGGTTGAACGGGTCAACTAGTATGTAGATTCCATTCATCGCGGGGTCCATGCATCCCTTCCTGGAGCGGTCAGCAAATTCGCAATCCGGCAGCTGGGCTGCCGGAAATAATTTTAATTTTTACTGGTACGCACCAACGGAGCGCCCAAGAATCATCGTTTGAACTATAGGCGAAATGACTTTTTGCCACTCATAAACTGCAGCGTTGGTTACGTAGATCGTATCGTCTGGTTTGATCATAACTTGGCGGGCATAGAAAATGGCGGCCGGATCGCGCATGTTCAACCGTAAGACAGTTGGCTTGCTTGCACCGCTTGCCATGCGGAAGACGAAAACACCCTCAGGGTTTGCATTGGCTTCTCGCAGGCCGCCAACACTTCCCAGTGCATCCAGCAGGGTTGTATGTTGGCTGGGCAAATCCTTCAGTCCAGGTTCAGTGACAGCCCCCATGGCTACGAAGCGCTGACGAGCTCTGTCGAGCACTACTTCAGAATTTGGTCGCAAAACCATATTGTTGCCAGCAAGCACGTCCTCGTAGTTGAACTGCTGAACTTGGCTTCCGGTACGCACAGTGACGTTGACCAAGTGCGGTTCGATAACAGGGCCGCCAGCTTGGTTGATTGCATCTAGCAAAGTCAACGGACCCTGCAGGGTGCTGAAACGTCCTGGGCTTTTTACTGCGCCTGCCACCAATACAGAGCCAGATAGGTCACCAACAAGCTCTACATGTGTCTGGACATCTGTAGTTATGCCTTTCAATTGGCGTCGAATCATGTCCTCAACCTGGTTGAGCGTCATCCCTCCGACGAACTGCCGGCCTACATATGGCAGGGAGAGCATACCTTGAGTGTCAATTCGCGATTTCAACTGGGTTCCACCGCTCGCGAGAGGAGCAAACAGGGCGGATCCCTCCGGAGCCGTATCGGCAATCAATACGTTCAGAGTATCTCCAGGCATTAGGCGAACCTCTGGTGAAACAGGCTTGCTAACTGTTGCCAGAGGAGGAGGCTCAACACCGCGCATATAAGGGGAAATCGTATTTGCATTAATGTCGACGAGATTGTACGCCTCATTTTTGCTTTCGATTTCACCTTTGTATGGGCCGGCCCCCGATATGGCACCGCCGCAACCGGCAAGACCAACGGTCGCCAAGGCCAGTGCCGCCAGTTTCAGGTTAAATATCTTGGACACAGGCTGAAGTTTAATCACGATGATCCTCGATGGAAGCCAGGATGAAGCGGGTAATACCGTATAGCATCAGTAGACCGAGCAAGATGGTTGCCAGGTTGTACAGGCGTTCGGGATACAGTGCCAATTGAGGGGTGTTTGGGCTCACTACAGTAACGAGTGTCCGAATTTTTTTACTCGCTTCGATCCGGGCGTTGTCCAGCGCAGCTACAGCACTTTTGTATGTCTCTTCTGCAATCCCGGCGTCTAGCGTCAGTTGTTGAAAGCGCGATGCTACTACGTTCAACTGCGAGCCTTGCGGAGAAGATACAAGTAGACGCTTCTCTTTAACGAGCTGCTGGGTAATCGCTTCTACTTTTTGCTTCTGCTGTCGCACCTGCGGAGCGTCACCGCGAAGCTTGAAGGTCATTTCGGTGAGCACTGCTTGCTCTTTAGTGTACTGGCTCTCCAGCTCAGCGATAATAGTGGCACGATTTTGGGCAGTGTTGCCTCCGTCGAGAACCTTGTTATCGTTCTGGAAATTAAGTAGTTGCGTTTTTCGTTTTGTGTAATTTACTCGAGCAGTTTCCAGTTCGCCTTGCGCAAACTTCATTTGCTCGCGCGCAATATTGTGGCTCACTTCGTTTACAAAGTGTTCGCTTGCTTGAAGAATAGTGCGCAACATCTTCTCCGAAAGCTCTGGAGTGAAGGCCTGAACTTCAACCCGGAGCAACCCAGTTGTTTCGTCGTAGTGCGCAGATACTAGGCGTTGGTAGTACTTTAGCAGGTCCTCGCGAGGAGCATCGCTGTCAAGCCAAAAGAATATATCGCTTCTCTGGGCTGCGTAGGCTTCAACCCATTGAACTTCTTGCTCTAGGAGTAGCATCATGTCCATGGAAGTGATGTACTCGCGCAAATAGAGGGTTTCTTCTCGCGAGGCGGGATTAGTGCCGGTAAGCAGGGTGGCTAAGCCAGGAACCTGAGCACCTTGGTTGTTGCCATCTTGGCGCACTACCACTTGGGCGGTGCTCACATAGCGGTCTACGGCGAAAACGCTGTAATAAACGGCCGCTAGGACCATGGGCAGGACTACCATGGCGATCGCCAGTCCCCAGCCTTTCTTGTTGCCCGAACTGCTCATAGTTGGATGCATCCTTGATATGTAGCGGTGTTGCAAAGTTAAGTAAAGGGTTGGTCAGCTGTTATAGGCTTGGATGCCTTCATCGACATCGTCGTAAACGTGGATTCCCCCGCCGCGAACCAATAGTACGATATCGCATAATTTCTTGATTTCCGGCATCGAGTGCGAGACCAAGACAACGTTGGATTTCTTTAATCTATCTTCGAATACTTCAGCGCATTTTCGTTTGAACTGTGCGTCGCCGACCGACATGACTTCATCGATCAAATAATAGTCGAAATCGAAAGCCATGCTGAGCCCGAATGCGACTCTGGAGCGCATGCCGGATGAGTACGTTTTGATTGGCTCGTCGATCCAGTCGCCAATCTCTGCAAACTCCTGTACAAAGCGAATTTTTTCACGCATTGACTCGCCCTCGGCGCCGTAAATGCGACACACAAACTTTATATTATCACGACCGGTCATGCTGCCTTGAAATCCGCCAGTCAAGCCTACAGGCCAAGAAATACTTCGGTCGGTCACAATGCTTCCAGAGTCTGGTACATCAGCCCCGCCGAGTAGGCGCATTAGTGTTGATTTGCCTGCCCCATTTCGGCCGATTAGACCAATGTTTTTACCTGGTGGAATGGCTAGCGAAAGATTACGAAATACGTATCTGCGCCCATTGGGTGTCAGGTAAGACTTGGTTACGTTTCTAAGCTCGAACACGTTTGACCCGTACTCAACCGTTCTTAGTGGAAATGAGGTGCATCCTGCGAGCGCGATAGGCGCCAAGCGACAGGAACATTAGTACTACTGTGACTGTGACAACATAAGCTTCGGAAACGCCGTCAACCGGAATATAATTCGGCAGAACTTCCGCTCGAATAAGCTCCAGCAGGTGCAGAAATGGGTTTAGTAAAAGTGCAGGCATCATCGCTGGTGGTAGGTAGGCCGGTGGAATTAACACGCCTGAGATAAAATACAGCGGGAAGAATGCCATTCTGATAATTATTTTAATGCTTGGGAGTGCATGTGTGATCATCGCGAAAAACATGCCCAAGCCAAACGCGAAGAAAAGCCCTAGGGCGAGTGTCGTTATCCATTCTAGGGGGCTGTGTACGGACATGTTAAAGCCGAACCAGGCAAAGCCAAATACCAAAATGGCGTAGACAGTTGCACTAATGCATGTTTCAACTATCACTCGCGCGACATAAGTGTCAAGCGGTTTAATTTGTTTGTATCCGAATAGCGAACGGTTTTCGCGCAGACTATCCATCAAGCGCAATGCCGTATTTCGGTAAAGCAAAAACGGAGCCATACCAACTAAAACGAATACAGGGTATTCGACGTCAGCGACAGTGCGGGCCCGGAGCATCGCAAACAGGATGGAGAAGATAAGCAGGTGGCATACTGGTTCGAGCAGCAGCCACAAGGCTCCCAGGCGACTATCGCCAACACGAGACCGTGCCTCGCGAAGCACGAGGGCGAAGATGACCGATTTCTGGATCTGCAGAGACGAACGAGCTTTCAAGATGGCGACCGCAAAGCAATGCAGCGCGCCTAGGCACGCCGGAATTCATCTTCAGGAAAGGTTCGCCCTGAGGCGATTTCAGACGGATCTTCCGGACACTTCCCTGTTCTAAGGGGCGGAAGGGTAAGCGCGAGAGGGCGTAAGCGTCAAGCAAGACGCTGCAAATGCAATCGAAAGTTCTAATCCTTTAGCCGCATTCGAGACGAATGGCGTAGATGGATGGTGGCATATTGATATCGTTTTGGGAAGTCTTGAGCCTACAGATTTTTGTTTCCGACATTGCTTCACAGCTTACGCTGGACGGACAGTTTTGGAAGTGAATGGGTTCACACTATGCAGTCAAGGCGTAGGGTTTCGATCGTCTGTCGCTGACTGTAAGGTTTGCCCCCCAAAAATGCACCGGACCCGCAGATTTTTGCAGCGATAATTGAGGGGTAGCGGTGCCTTCCGAAGGCGGAGGTAGCTTTAGAAAGCGTAAGTCCAAGCGCAAGCGGAGCTGCGACATTGGCCGCGAAACCCATGTATTTACAGCAAAATCTGCAAAATTATGGCAATCTGCCAGACCTCGCTAGCCTTCTGGCTCGACTTGTACCCGTACCGTGGCATCCGCCCGGCACGCCTGCCTGACCGTGAAACGATGAACATCCCTAACTTCAAGAAGTTGTTTATGCCTGATATTTCAGCAGACGCAGCCAGCCTTATCCATGCCATAGCCTCTGCCACTGCGGTAATCGCTGCGCTGATCGCCGCCAGTGCGATGATCATTGCCCATATGACCTCGGATGTAAAAAACCAGCAAGCCGAAGTGCCCGTTTCCCGTGGGGCGCAGGCGGTTACTGTCGTCCACGAGTCGGACGTGCAGGCCAGGCTGGAGATCGAGCAACTCATTGAGCAGAACGATGCGCTCAGGGCCGAACTGGAGCGCGAGAAGGCCGAGCGGTTGAAGCTGGAGGCCAGCCTGAAGCCCAGAGCGCTGACGCCGCAGGCGCATGATGCGTTCAAGGCATTGGCGGGCGAGCTGAAGGCTAAGACGCTGGCGCCGGTGGTGTTGCTGAATATCCACAAAGATGACAAGGAGGCCGTGCGCTTTGCCAAGGAAATTGCCGTTGCGCTGACCAAGGCGGGGGTGCAGGTTCAGATCAAGCAGCTGCCCCTGCAAAAGCACAATACCGGTACCCAGGTGGTCGTTTATGCCGGGGTGGGCGGTGACGAGCTTGAGCAGGCATTCAAGACCGCTGATTTTGCCTCGGATATCAAACGCTCGGGGCAGAGCCCGCGGGTGAAGGTGGATGATGGGGATGCAATTGCCATTTCGGCGTTTATCAGTGTTTATCCGCGCAGTGAGATTTGAGCAGCGGGTGGGGGCTGTGATCTTGTAGGCATGGGGTGGCTGGCACCGGCGGTGCCGGTGTTCGCGGGCGCGCCCGCTCCCACAGTGTGGGGGGCTTGGCCAATGCAGTGGTTTGCCCTCGCCACGACTGGCCTGATGAAGCCCATTTCTTCTGACTGCAAGCGAGGCATAGCCTCGCCTGGTCTCGCGTCATTCCCTTCAGTGATGCCTGTTTTTCGCAATCTCGATGTCGTTCATCAGGGCTTTTGCGGTGGCCAGCAGGTAATCCGCTGCGCCCAGCATCTTGTGGTCGTCTTCCATGTCACCTTCGCGTACCAAGTGCTTGCAGTAGCCCAGCAGGACGGAGACGTGTTCATAGGCGTCATCGACGGGGATGCCGGGTTGGACGCGCAGCAGGTCCAGGGTGGGGTTGCCGGCTTCGAGGAAGGTTTCGATGCCTGCGGTGAGGAGGGGGGATTGGTTGTTGTTTTTCATGGTGAGATTCCAGTGCGTTGACAGAACCTACCACCTCGATCTTTCTCACGGACAAAGGTGGCAGCCATTGCGCGGGGTGAGAAACCGATGCACTGAAAACGGCCAAGCCGAAGCTTGCCCGCGAATGGCTGCCATTGAACAGTAGAGCAGCAGTGCACAACGGGTTCTCACACCCGGTCACCAACATGGCGACCCGGTGACGTTATCCCTGAGGCATTTCCCCGACAATTCAGCTGCTTCTGACTGGCGCGTAGGATAGTTCGCTTGGTTGTCCGAGTTGAAGAGGTGGGGCGGGGTTTCAGGAAAGTCTGACGTTAGGAATGTGCATTCCAAGGCAAATATCTACGCGGTGATTGTTGACTGTTGTTGGGGGGGCACGCGGAAGGGGGGCTGCTGGCCAGTTTTTACTGGGTGTGCAACGGTGCTGCGGCTACCGTATTCGCGGGTGAACCCGCTCCTACGTCGAGCGGGGGTGGGCTCAGGTCGGGGTGGGGACGCTGGCCAGTTTTTACTGGGGGTTTAGCGGGGCTGCGGATATCGTATTCGCGGGTGAACCCGCTCCTACGCCGAGCGGGGGTAGGCTCAGGTCGGGGTGGGGCTGGTGGCCAGTTTTTACTGGGGGTTTAGCGGGGCTGCGGATATCGTATTCGCGGGTGAACCCGCTCCTACATTGAGCGGTGGGGGCTGGTCCAGGTTGCCAGGGCTTCGCGTATGCGCGCGCAGGCCTTGCCATCGCCATAGGGGTTATGGGCAAAGCTCATTTCGCAGTACGCCGCCTCATCGGTCAGCAAGGTACTCAACGCCCGCACAATCGATGCCACTTCGGTGCCCACCAGCTTGACCGTACCTGCCGCCACGGCTTCCGGGCGCTCGGTGGTGTCGCGCATCACCAGCACCGGTTTGCCCAGGGCCGGCGCTTCCTCCTGAATGCCACCCGAGTCGGTCAGAATCACATAGGCCCGGGTCATGAGGTAAACGAACGGCAGGTAATCCAGCGGTTCGACAAGGTGGATGTTGCTCACATCCCCCAACAGCCGGTTGACCGGCTCGCGCACGTTGGGGTTGAGGTGGACCGGGTACACCACGTCCAACTCGGGGAATTGCCGCGCAATCTGCACCAGGGCCTGGCAGATGCGCTCGAAGCCGCCACCAAAGTTCTCGCGCCGGTGGCCGGTGACCAGCAACAGCCGGCGCTCGGCTGCCAGGTAGCTGAAGTGGCTGGCGAAACGGGCCTTCAGCGCGGGGCTTTGCAGCTTTTGCTCCACCTCCAGCAAGGCGTCGATCACGGTGTTGCCGGTGGTGAAGATGTGCGCCGGGTCGGTGCCTTCGCGCAACAGGTTGTCGCGCGAGGTGGCGGTGGGCGCGAAGTGCAGCGCGGCAAGGGCCCCGGTCAGGCGCCGGTTGCCTTCTTCGGGCCAGGGTGAATACAGGTTGTTGGTGCGCAGGCCGGCCTCTACATGGGCAATGGGGATTTGCTGGTAGTAAGCCGCCAGAGTGGTGGCAAAGGTGGTGGCGGTGTCGCCGTGCACCAGCACCACGTCGGGCTTGAACGCGGCCAGCACCGGTCGGATGCCTTGCAAGATGGCGGTGGTCACACCGGTCAGGTCCTGGCCGGCTTTCATGATGTTCAAGTCGTAATCGGGGCTGATGCCGAACAGCTCCAGCACCTGGTCGAGCATTTGCCGGTGCTGGCCGGTGACGCACATGCGGGCTTCGAAGCGGCTGTCCTGCGCCAGTTGCAGAGCTAGCGGGGCCATCTTGATGGCTTCTGGGCGGGTACCGAAAACAGTCAGGGTCTTGAGGGGCACGGCAGTGATCCTCTTGCTCGGGTCCTTGAAGCAGGCCGGTTTCCATTGCTCAAGAATCTAGCAGGCGGGCAATGGCGTGCCAGTTTGCCGGGGGGAAGCTTACCGACTGGGGAAGGGCAGTTTACCGGGCGGGCCTTGTTCGGCGGGCGTTGTAGGAGAATGGCCGGGCAGTGGTGGGCAGCGGGTATCGGACAAACGGGGATTTGGCTACAGGCACAGGGCCAGGGCCTTGTGCGTTCAGGGCCGGGCCGAGCGGGGCGTAAACGGCCACGGTTGATGGGTGGGCGAAGTTGACCGTTTTGCTGACCGATTCGGTAACCATTCGCCGGGGTAGTTGGGTATTGTGCGGCCGGGTTACCCGCTACGGTTGGTTGCGCAGCCGAAGGAAAGCGGTTGCTGGAAAATGACCAACCCAAGGAGTGTTGACCATGCGCAATAACGTTCTGTCGTATCTGCTGCTGCCGCTGTTCGCCAGTCTGTCGTTCTCCCTGAGCGCCGCCCCGGCCAGCACCATGGCTGTGCCCGAACCGGTGCCGGTGGTGGCCCAGGCCCAGGCACAGCAGGCGCCAAGGCTGGACTTGAACACGGCGGATGCACTCACCCTGCAAAAGGAGCTGAACGGCATTGGCAAGGCCAAGGCGGAGGCTATCGTGGCCTACCGCGAGGCCAATGGGCCGTTTGCTTCAGTGGATGAGTTGCTGGAGATAAAGGGGATAGGCAATGCGTTGCTGGAGCGCAACCGGGACAAGGTGATGGTGGAGTAAGCGGGCAGGGGCCGGGGTGATGCCCTGGCCCGGCCTTTAGCGGTCCTGCGCGTCCTTGGCATCCGCTTCGGCATTACGCTCATGTACCTTGCGCAGTTGTTCTTCGGTCAGCGGCAGTTTCTTGGCCGTGTCGCGCAGCAGCATCAACCCGCCGACAATCGAGCCGAGGGCTATGATGAGTATCAGCCAGGCATACCAGGGCATTGTCGTTCTCCTTAGATCGGGCCGTGGGCAACGGTTACATGAATTTTGAGCAATTGCCCGTTCCGTTGGTTCAATTATAGGTGCCAGGCCTTGTTGGGCCAATTCCGTGACCTGCGGGCCCCAAAGCCTGCGCCACTTCGTTTACAATGCGCGCCGTTTTCGACTTGCCAAGAGACCCTGCCCATGTCCGCCTGCCAGACGCCCCTGATCGTCGCCCTGGATTTCCCTACCCGTGAGGCCGCCCTGAAGCTGGCTGACCAGCTTGACCCTGCGCTGTGCCGGGTGAAGGTTGGCAAGGAGCTGTTCACCAGCAGCGCTTCGGGCATTGTCGAAACCCTGTGTGACAAGGGCTTCGAAGTGTTCCTGGACCTCAAGTTCCACGACATTCCCAACACCACCGCCATGGCGGTAAAGGCTGCCGCCGAGATGGGCGTGTGGATGGTCAACGTACATTGCTCCGGTGGCCTGCGCATGATGGCGGCCTGCCGTGAAGAACTGGCCAAGCGCAGCGGCCCGCAGCCGTTGCTGATTGGCGTGACCGTGCTGACCAGCATGGAGCGTGAAGACCTGGCGGGCATTGGCCTGGATGTCGACCCCCAGGAGCAAGTGCTGCGTTTGGCGGCGCTGGCGGAAAAAGCGGGTATGGACGGTTTGGTGTGCTCGGCGCTCGAGGCCCCGGCACTGAAGGCGGCGCACCCCTCGCTGCAATTGGTGACCCCGGGCATTCGCCCGGCGGGCAGCGCGCAGGATGACCAGCGCCGCATCCTCACCCCGCGTCAGGCACTGGATGCCGGTTCGGACTACCTGGTAATCGGCCGGCCGATCAGCCAGGCTGCAGACCCTGCGCAAGCGTTGGCAGCGGTCGTGGCGGAGATCCGTGGGTAATTAACCTGCGGCTGTCCAGCAAGGGCCTGTGCCGAACCACCGATGCCTGTGTCGAACCCCTGATGTGGCTGCACCCCCGACCCGTGTGTAGGAGCGGGTTTACCCGCGAATATGGTAGCGGCGGCAACGGTGAACGGCCGGTGGAAATTGGCCGGCAGGCCCGGCCCTTTCGCGGGTGAACCCGCTCCTACGACGGGCTGTGCCGGGCCATGGATGTGTGTCCCCCGCGAATACGGGGGCGGTGGCAACGGTGGACGGCTGGTGGAAATTGGCCGGCAGGGCTGGCCCTTTCGCGGGTGAACCCGCTCCTACGACGGGCTGTGTCTAGCCACCGATGTGTGTCACCGCGAATACGGGGGCGGGGGCAACGGTGGACGGCGGGTGGAGATTGGTCGGCAGGGCTGGCCCTTTCGCGGGTGAACCCGCTCCTACGACGGGCTGTGCCGGGCCATCGATGTGTGTCCCCCGCGAATACGGGGGCGGGGGCAACGGTGGACGGCGGGTGGAGATTGGTCGGCAGGGCTAGCCCTTTCGCGGGTGAACCCGCTCCTACGACGGGCTGTGCCCAGCCACCGATGTGTGTCACCGCGAACACGGTGGCGGCGGCAACGGTGGATAGCCGGTGGAAATTGGCCGGCAGGCCTGGCCCTTTCGGGCCACCGATGCCTGTGTCGAACCGCTGATGTGGCTGCACCCCCGATTGGACTGCACCCCAGATGTTGGACATCCGTCCATCTTCTGGGGTTTTTATGAGCAAATATTCAAAGCAGTTCAAGCTGTCTGCTATCCAAGCGTTTCTTGATCGCGGGCGGGGCTTTCGCCATATCGCCGCGCAGTTCCAGATCGATCCGACCCTGCTTCGCCGCTGGGTCGAGGCCTATCGCGTGCACGGTGAGGCCAGTCTTAACAAACCAGGCGGCCACTACAGCGTCGAATTCAAACTCGGCGTTATCCACCGCAAGCTGCGCGACAACCTCTCGTTACGGGCCACGGCAGCACTTTTTAATCTCGGCAACTCGACACTGGTTCGCAGGTGGCAAGAACAGTATTACAGTGGCGGGAGTCAGTCCCTGTCCAACCGTAAAGAGATGCTGGTTACCGCGATGCGCAAAGCTCCACGCAAGCCTGTAGAAACTGCTTCCAAGCCCATTGAGGAACTCACCCGCGCGGAGTTGCTCGAGAGGTTGGCCATGCTTGAAGTGGAGAACGCTTACCTAAAAAAGCTCGAGGAGTTAGACGAGGAGAAGGCGAGGCTGAAGATAGCCAGGAAAAAACCCGGCTAGTGGCGGCGCTGCGTAAGCGCTACTCGCTTACCCGACTGCTCAAGGTGGCTGGCCTGCCCCGCAGTACTTACTACTACCAGCTTGGCGTGCTCGCGGCCGGGGATCAGTGTGCCTCGCTCAAGGCGGCAATCCAGGAGATCAGCCACCGGCACCGAGGCCGTTATGGTTATCGTCGGATCACCTCTACGCTACGCAGCGAAGGACAAATGGTTAACAGTAAAAAAGTACGCCGCCTAATGGTTGAGCTGGACCTCAAATGCACCGTACGCCTCAAGAAGTACAAATCTTATCGGGGACTAATGGGTGAAGCAGCACCGAACATCCTCAAGCGCGATTTCAAAGCCGAACAGCCCAACCAGAAATGGGTGACGGACGTCACCGAGTTCAAAGTGGCTGGGGAAAAGCTCTACCTCTCGCCGGTGATGGACCTGTACAACGGTGAGATCGTTGCGTACCACACCGCCACCCGGCCACGCTTCACACTGGTAGGTGAGATGCTGGAGGCGGCGATTAATCGACTTCCAGCGGGTAGCAATCCGCTTCTGCACTCAGATCAAGGCTGGCACTACCGGTATCCCGACTACTGCAAACGGTTGAAAGAGGCAGGTCTTGAGCAAAGCATGTCACGTAAGGGCAATTGCCTAGACAACGCTGCGATGGAGAGCTTTTTTGGGACGCTCAAGTCGGAATACTTCTACCGCGAACGCTTCGAGAATGTTGCAGAGCTTAAGGCGGGCCTGGATGAATACATCCACTACTACAACCATGACCGGATAAAAATGAAACTGAACGGCCTGAGCCCTGTGGCCTACAGGGTTCAGGCTGAGATAGGCTAACGCCGAGTATCCAACATTTGGGGCGCAGTCCAGATCCGTGTAGGAGCGGGTTTACCCGCGAATACGGTGGCGGGGGCAACGGTGGGCGGCCGGTGGAAATTGGCCGGCAGGCCCGGCCCTTTCGCGGGTGAACCCGATTACAAGGGCATGTGCCGGGCCATCGGTGCCGTGCAGGGGCGTTTAAACCTTCAACACCAACTTGCCAAAATTCTCCCCGCTGAACAGCTTCAACAAGGTCTCCGGGAAGGTTTCCAGCCCTTCCACCACATCCTCTTTGCTCTTCACCTGACCACTGGCCAACCAGCCGGCAATTTCCTGCGCGGCCTTGCCGTAGTCCTTGGTGTAATCCATCACCACAAAACCTTCCATGCGCGCGCGGTTCACCAGCAGCGACAGGTAGTTGGCCGGGCCTTTCACCGCTTCTTTGTTGTTGTACTGGCTGATCGCGCCGCAAATCACGATGCGTGCCTTGAAGTTGATGCGCGTCAGGACGGCATCGAGGATGTCGCCGCCCACGTTGTCAAAGTACACGTCCACGCCTTTGGGGCATTCGCGCTTCAGGCCGGCCAGCACGTCTTCGGCCTTGTAGTCGATCACGCCGTCAAAGCCCAGTTCGTCTTTCAGGTACTGGCACTTCTCGGCACCGCCGGCAATGCCGACCACGCGGCAGCCTTTGATTTTGGCAATTTGCCCGACAATGCTGCCCACCGCACCGGCCGCGCCGGAAATGACCACGGTGTCGCCAGCTTTGGGTTGGCCAACCTCCAGCAGGGCAAAGTAGGCGGTCATGCCGGTCATGCCCAAGGCTGACAGGTAACGGGGCAGGGGGGCCAGCTTGGGGTCGATCTTGTGCAGGCCCTGGGGCTCGCCGGTGAAGTAGTCTTGCACACCGAGGGCGCCGCTCACGTGGTCGCCGGGCTGGTAGCCGGGGTGATTGGAGGCAACCACCTCACCCACACCCAGCGCACGCATTACCTGGCCCAGGGCCACGGGCGGGATGTAGGACTTGCCTTCGTTCATCCAGCCACGCATGGCCGGGTCCAGCGACAGGTACAGGTTGCGCACCAGTACCTGGCCTTCGCCGGGTTGTTCGGCGGGTACGGTCTCGAAGCTGAAGTCGTCACGGCGCACGGCGCCGACCGGGCGTTTGGCAAGCAGGAAGCGGCGGTTGGTCTGGGTCATGGCGGGTCCTTGTGGGCGGTGGAGGGCGTAAGGCGTTCAATCTACCTTGTTGATGAAGACGGTTCCTTAAAATCACTGACAAGCATGGTAGCCCAACCGTTGCTGTGATGATGCTGCCCGGCCGAGTGGTGGCTGACTATGCTCTGAACCCCACCCCAAACCCTCACAGGAGCACGCGATGAGCATGACCTTTTCTGGCCAGGTAGCCCTGGTGACCGGCGCGGCTGCCGGTATCGGCCGGGCAACTGCCCTGGCGTTCGCCCACGAGGGCATGAAAGTGGTGGTGGCCGACCTCGACCCGGTCGGCGGCGAGGCCACCGTGGCGCAGATCCACGCGGCGGGCGGCGAAGCGCTGTTCATTGCCTGCGACGTGACCCGCGACGCCGAGGTGCGCCAGTTGCATGAGCGCCTGATGGCCGCCTACGGCCGGCTGGACTACGCCTTCAACAACGCCGGGATCGAGATCGAGCAACACCGCCTGGCCGAAGGCAGCGAAGCGGAGTTCGATGCCATCATGGGCGTGAACGTGAAGGGCGTGTGGTTGTGCATGAAGTATCAGTTGCCCTTGTTGCTGGCCCAAGGCGGTGGGGCCATCGTCAATACCGCGTCGGTGGCGGGGCTAGGGGCGGCGCCAAAGATGAGCATCTACAGCGCCAGCAAGCATGCGGTCATCGGCCTGACCAAGTCGGCGGCCATCGAGTACGCCAAGAAGGGCATCCGCGTGAACGCCGTGTGCCCGGCCGTGATCGACACCGACATGTTCCGCCGCGCCTACCAGGCCGACCCGCGCAAGGCCGAGTTCGCCGCAGCCATGCACCCGGTAGGGCGCATTGGCAAGGTTGAGGAAATCGCCAGCGCCGTGCTGTACCTGTGCAGTGATGGCGCGGCGTTTACCACCGGGCATTGCCTGACGGTGGATGGTGGGGCTACGGCGATCTGAGTGGATGCCGTGCGGGCTGCTTCGTGGGCAAGTCCGCCCCTGACAAATGCGATCACCAGGCCAAGGCCTACGATGTCGCGTATGGACAGGAGGGGCGTGCCCAGGCCGTTCTGAGCAAGCCGGGCAGCCAGCCGGCCACCCGGCTAAAAGCTGACGCCTATTTTCAGGCCGTACTCGTCACGGGTTTGTTCGTCCGAGTCGGTCATCAGGAACTGCCCGTCCAGTTCATAGTTGTAGCGGCTGAAGTAAAGCGAAGCGTATACCGGCACAGTACCGTGTTGGTTGAACAGCACGCTAAGTTCGGCAAAGGGGTTGGTGGTATCTTTCAAATCAACCTCTTCGTTGCTGACGCCATGTATTTTCAATTGCGAATCGCCATTGATAACCTGGCGTATGCCCGCTTCGAAACGCAAGGTGGCATTATTGAAGCGGTAATTGTACCCCGCCGCCAGTTTGGCGAACGGCGTGCGGTTGGTAAGGTCGACATCATGGCGACTGGTATTGGGTTCCAACCGGTTCCACTTGTAGCCGGCGCCCAGCAGCAGGTCGACTGAATGCCGTTCGGCCAGTGCCAAGCGCCAGCCCAGGTCCAGGTCGGCCTGGCCGTCCTTGAGCTTCTGGTCATGCTGTTTCGAGTACATGCCGCTGGCTTCGGCCTGGTAGACAAGGCCTTGCCTGGCCGTCATCTTGTTGCCGTAGTTAATGAATAAGCCACCTTCGGGCATATCTTCGGTTTCATTATTACGGCCGTTGAGTTCCAGTTGGGTGTAGCTCCCTTGTAGGCCAAGGGTGAACAACGGGGCGGTGGAAGTTTCGGCATAGCCAACGGTTGGCACAGTAAACAGCAGCAACGGGGTGACCACAGCAGTAAACATGGCTGTTTTCATTGCAAACTCCAGGGTGCACTGCAGGTCCGGAGAACGGGCCAGTTACCGATCACGATAGCGACGTTTTTATTGTGTGCAGGGGTGTTTAAAAAAATTTCAATACCCCACTTTTGGCGCAAATTTAATGGCGTCAATAGTGTTCGATAAAGTGTGGATTGGAATAAATGAATGTTTTACTTGCGTCGATTTAATATGGGCAGGTGCCGTCGCAGGTTGAGGGACGGGCTATCATTGATGGCCTAGTGATATCTTTTACAGCTGGCACTGAAAGCGACCCTTTTGCAGCCAAAAACGACAAGACATAGCTATTTGACACTATTCTGACGCCAGGCCCTTGTTCATTGGCAGATAACGTTGCCACCCTTAGCCTTCGGGATAACCTCACTGGCTGAAAGGGGATCGGTGATGGGCACGAGCAAGCACGGTGTGCTGGCCAACCTGGGCATGGCCCGCAAACTTGGCCTGGGCTTTGCCTTGGTGCTGCTGCTGACGCTGGCGGTGGCGGCCATCGGCGTCGTGGCGTTGCAAAGCGTTGGCCAGCGCTTCGACAGCTTGCGTCAGCTGGCCCAGTTCAATACCGACTTGCTGCGCTTGCGCGAGCATGAGCAGGCGTTTGCCCTGCGCTCCGACATGCAGCAGGCCGACGCTTTGCGTGGCGGCCTGCAGGGTTTGGTTGAACGCGCCCGAGGCCTGCCGGCGCTGGCGGCGGCGCAAACCGATCTCGCCGCCTATGGCCAGGCATTCGAAGCCTTTGTCGAGGCCGTGCAAGCCAAGGAGCTGGCGCTGGACATGGCCAGCTGGTCGGTGTCCAACGTGTCCAACAACCTTGATGTGCTGCAGGCCGGCCTGGCCGATGACGGCGTGTACACCCTCAAGCAGTCCCAGGGCCAGCAGGGTGGCGAGTTTCTTGAGCAAGCCGCGCAGGTGGCCCAGGTGTCGCGGCTGATGCTGCAGGCCATGGACGAAGCACGGGTACGCCTGGAAAAAAGCCGCAAGGGCGAGGAGGGTGTGAGCCAGGAGCGTATTGCCCAGACGGTGGAGGCCGCTGGCCTGGTCAGCCAGTTGCAAGGCGCGGTTGGCGATGCCGGTTACCAGAGTGTGTTGGGCGAAGTGGCGGGGCACATTGGCAGTTTCTCGGAAAAACTCAACGAGTACACCGACCAGCTGGCCCGCGAGCAGGGGCTGAAGGCGCAGTTGCAAGCCAGCGCCGAGCGGGTTACCGGGCGTGTCGACCAAGCCTATCTTGGGCAGGAGCAGGCCCTGCAAGGCGAGCTGCAGCGCAATGCCATCGCCATCGGCCTGGCCACGGCGCTGGCGTTGCTTGTCGGCGTGTTGGCGGCCTGGCTGATTACCCGCGCTGTGGTCGGCCCGTTGAAGCATGTGATCGCCCGCGCCCAGCGCATTGCGGCGGGTGAACTGGGCTTCGACGCCCAGGCGCCGCGCCGGGATGAGGTGGGGCAACTGATGCAGGCCATGCAGCAGATGGCGGCGGGGCTCTCGGGCATTGTCAGCGGCTTGCAGCAGGGTATCGAACAATTGGCCGGCAGCGCCCAGGCGTTGTCGACGGTGACCGAGCAGACCAACCGTGAGGTGGGCAGCCAGAAGGAGGAAACCGAACAGGTGGCGACCGCCATGCAGCAGATGACTGCCACCGTGCACGATGTGGCGCGCAATGCCGAGGAGGCGGCGCAGGCGGCCCAGGCCGCGGACGAGAAGGTCGACACCGGCCAGCAGGTGGTGCGCCAGAGCATGCAGCGCATCGAGCAGCTGGCGTCGGCGGCAGAAGCTGCCAGCGCCGGCATCGACAGCCTCAGTGCCGAAATCCACACCATTGGTGACGTGCTGGAAGTGATCAAGAGCGTGGCCGAGCAAACCAACCTGCTGGCGCTGAATGCCGCCATCGAGGCTGCCCGCGCCGGCGAGCAGGGGCGCGGCTTTGCCGTGGTGGCCGATGAAGTGCGCGCGCTGGCGCGGCGTACCCGGCAATCCACCGAGCAGATCGAGACCTTGGTGGCCAGCCTGCGCGGCAATGCCCAACAGTCAGTGGCGCAGATCCGCGGCAGTACCGAGCTGGTGCGGCTGGCCGTGGCCGATGCACTGCAGACCGAGAGTGCGCTGGGCAGCATTGCCGCAGCGGTGTCATTGATTCAGCAGATGAACCAGCAGATTGCCGCAGCCGCCGAGCAGCAGAGTTCGGTGGCGGAAGAGATCAGCCGCAGTGTCACGCAGATTCGCGGCAGTGCGGACCAGGCGGCATTGGCGATGCAGGACAATGCCCGGTCCAGTGTCGAGCTGGCGCAGCTGGGCACCGATTTGAAGGGCATGGTGGGGCATTTCAGGTTGTAATCTCGTTGTCTGTGCCGGCCCATTCGCGGGTTGTGTGATTTCCCGTCGTAGGAGCGGGTTTACCCGCGAAGAGGCCACCACAGGCAACAACAACCCTCACCCCCTGCGCGGGTTAAGAATCACCAAAGCCAACACCCCCGCCACAATCCCCCAGAACGCCGAACCAATCGAAAACAAGGTCAGCCCCGAAGCGGTCACCATAAAGGTGATCACCGCTGCCTCCCGCTCACGCGCCTCGCTCATGGCCACGGTCAAACCGTTCATGATCGAACCAAACAGCGCCAGTGCCGCAATCGACAGCACCAGTTCTTTCGGCAATGCCGCGAACAGTGCCGCCAAGGTGGCGCCGAACACCCCGGCAATGCCGTAGAAAATCCCGCACCACACTGCCGCGGTGTAGCGTTTGCCCGGGTCTTCATGGGCATGCGGCCCGGTGCAGATCGCCGCGCTGATCGCCGCCAGGTTGACCCCGTGCGAGCCGAACGGCGCCAGCACCAGCGAGGCAAAGCCGGTGGCCGAAATCAGCGGCGAGGCCGGTACCTGGTAGCCGTCGGCACGCAGGACGGCCACGCCGGGCATGTTCTGTGAGGTCATGGCCACCACGAACAGCGGAATGCCGATGCTGATGGTTGCCGCCAGCGAGAAGCTTGGGGTGGTCCACACCGGCTTGGCCACTTCCAGGTGGAAGCCGCTGAAGTCCAGCAGGCCCAACGCGCCGGACAATGCCGTGCCCACCAGCAGCGCGGCCAGCACGCAATAGCGCGGCGACAGGCGCTTGACCAGCAGATAGCTGAAGAACATGCCCAGCACCAGCAGCGTGCGGTGCTGCGCGGCCACGAAGATTTCGCTGCCGATCTTGAACAGGATGCCCGCCAGCAGCGCCGAGGCCAGCGAGGCCGGGATGCGTTTGACCAGGCGCTCGAAGCTGCCGGTCAGGCCGCACACCAGCACCAGCAAGGCGCAGGTGATGTAGGCGCCAATGGCTTCGCCATAGCTGACCCCACCCAGGCTGGTGATCAGCAGCGCCGCGCCGGGGGTGGACCAGGCGACGGTGATTGGTGTGCGGTAGCGTAGCGACAGGCCGATGCTGCATACCGCCATGCCGATCGACAGCGCCCAGATCCACGACGAGATCTGCGCGGTGGTCAGCCCGGCCGCCTGGCCGGCCTGGAACATCAGCACCAGCGAACTGGTATAGCCGGTGAGCATGGCAATGAAGCCGGCGACCACCGCCGAGGGGGAGGTGTCTGCCAGGGGCCGCAGGCGTGCGGAAGTGGCATCGGTCATGAACAAAATCCTTGTAAAGGTGTAAGCAGTTTTTTCAGACTACAGCGAGCAAGGTTGATCCTTGCCATACAGCGGCCATTGCTTTTAGCCGTACAGTCGCCAAATATTGGGCGCAATTGCGAAACTGCTTTGCAGGGAGGGTCGATGTACAAGGTTTATGGCGACTACCAGTCGGGTAATTGTTACAAGGTCAAGCTCATGTTGAGCCTGCTGGGCCGGCCGTATGAATGGCACCCGGTGGACATCCTCAAGGGCGAGACCGAAACGCCCGAGTTTCTGGCGATGAACCCTAACGGCAAGGTACCGGTGCTGGAACTGGAAGACGGTAGCTACCTGTGGGAGTCCAACGCCATTCTCAACTACCTGGCCGATGGCAGCGAGTTCCTGCCCAGCGAACCGCGCCTGCGTACCCAGGTGCTGCAGTGGCAGTTTTTCGAGCAGTACAGCCATGAGCCGTACATTGCCGTGGCGCGGTTCATCCAGTTCTACCTGGGGCTGCCGGACGAGCGCCTGGACGAGTACCGCAAGTTGCACAAGGGCGGCTAC
The DNA here is from genome assembly GCF_045164175.1 of Pseudomonas sp. 10(2024). NCBI lineage: Bacteria > Pseudomonadati > Pseudomonadota > Gammaproteobacteria > Pseudomonadales > Pseudomonadaceae > Pseudomonas > Pseudomonas sp. 10(2024). The sequence goes on along the minus strand of NZ_CP174006.1, from coordinate 4,324,922 downwards.
AAGGCGCTGAAGGTGATGGAGCGCCAGTTGCAGATGACGCCTTACCTGGTGGGTGAGCAGTACTCGATTGCCGATGTGGCGCTGTATGCCTACACCCATGTGGCGCAGCAGGGCGGGTTCGACCTGGCAGAGTACCCGGCGGTAAGGGCCTGGCTGGAGCGGGTCAGCAGCCACCCGCGGCATGTGCCGATGGTGGGCTGAAAATCGACCTGTTTTCCAGGCTTGTGGGAGCGGGCGTGCCCGCGAACACGGGCGCAGCCCGTGCCAACCACCGCGGTGCCTGCTTCGCGGGCTCGCCCGCTCCCACAAGGGATCTGCAGCGTCAGTCAGATGGCGGCAAACCGCTTATTCCGGCGGTAAGGGCTTGGCTTGAGCGGGTCAGCAGCCACCCGCGGCATGTGCCGATGGTGGGTTGAAAATCGACCTGTTTTCCAGGCTTGTGGGAGCGGGCGTGCCCGCGAACACGGGCGCAGCCCGTGCCAACCACCGCGGTGCCTGCTTCGCGGGCTCGCCCGCTCCCACAGGGGGATCTATCTGCAGCGTCAGTCAGATGGCAGCAAACCGCTTATTCCGGCGGTAAGGGCCTGGCTTGAGCGGGTCAGCAGCCACCCGCGGCATGTGCCGATGGTGGGCTGAAAACCGACCTGTTTTCCAGGCGCTTGCGCAATCCTTGTGGGAGCGGGCGTGCCCGCGAACACGGGCGCAGCCCGTGCCAACCACCGCAGTGCCTGCTTCGCGGGCTCGCCCGCTCCCACAAGGGATCTGCAGCGTCAGTCAGATGGCGGCAAACCGCTTATTCCGGTGGTTAGGGTCTGGCTTGAGCGGGTCATCAGCCACCCGCGGCATGTGCCGATGGTGGGTTGAAAACCGACCTTTTTTCCAGGCGCTTGCGCAATCCTTGTGGGAGCGGGCGTGCCCGCGAACACGGGCGCAGCCCGTGCCAACCACCGCGGTGCCTGCTTCGCGGGCTCGCCCACTCCCACAAGGGATCTGCAGCGTCAGTCAGATGGCGGCAAACCGCTCATCCAGGTAAGCGATGATTGCCTTGGACTCATACATCCAGGTCACCTTGCCGGCTTCTTCAATGCGCAGGCATGGCACTTTCACCCGGCCGCCACCTTCTTGCAGGGCCTGGCGGTGCACCGGGTCGTTCTTGGCGTCGCGCAGCGCCACCGGCACGTTCAACCGGTGCAGGGTGCGGCGGGTTTTGACGCAGAACGGGCAGGCGTGGAACTGGTACAGCGCCAGCCCCTTGGCCGCTTGCTCGATGCGGGCCTGGGCGGCGGCGTCGCGTTTGCGCTTGGCCGGGCGGCTGATCCAGTCACCGAAGACGATGAGCTGGCCGAGGCCAACCCGCAGGGCTTTGACGATCATGGGCAACTCCTGAAATGCAAAAGCCGACCCTGAAGGGTCGGCTCGGGGTCAGCAACCAATCACTTGATCAGGCTGAGGAACTCGCTACGGGTGGCGGCGTTGTCGCGGAACTCACCCAGCATCACCGAGGTGATCATGGTCGAATTCTGCTTCTCGACACCGCGCATCATCATGCACATGTGCTTGGCTTCGACCACCACGGCCACACCCGCGGCACCGGTTACCTGCTGCACGGCTTCGGCGATCTGGCGGCTGAGGTTTTCCTGGATCTGCAGGCGGCGGGCGTACATGTCGACGATACGTGCCACCTTCGACAGGCCCAGTACCTTGCCCTTCGGCAGGTAGGCAACGTGTGCCTTGCCAATGAACGGCAGCATGTGGTGTTCGCACATCGAATACAGCTCGATGTCCCGGACCAGCACCATTTCGCTGTTGTCAGAGCTGAACAAAGCGTTGTTGGTGACTTCTTCCAGTGTTTGCTCATAACCGCGGCAAAGGTACTTCATCGCCTTTGCAGCCCGCTTGGGCGTGTCGAGCAGGCCCTCACGGGAGACGTCCTCGCCAATCTGGCTGAGGATCTCGGTGTAGTTCTGTTCCAGGGACATGGATCTACCTGTGGGAAAAAATCGCAAAAACGAAGGGTACGGCGGTGAGGGCGGCGCTGCAAGCGCGGCGTTACTCGTCGCGGCCTTCGAGCATGGTTCGCTTCAGCATCACATACACCGCGCCGGTGCCGCCGTGGCGGGCACTGCACGAGGCAAAACCGAGCACTTGCGGGTGCTGGCGCAGCCAGGTGTTGACGTGGCTTTTGATCATCGGGCGCTTGCCGTCCAGGCGCGCGGCCTTGCCGTGGGTCACCCGCACGCAGCGCACCTCCAGTTTGGTGGCTTCGGCGATGAAGTCCCACAAGGTTTCGCGGGCCTTTTCCACCGTCATGCCGTGCAGGTCGAGGCTGCCCTCGAACGGAATCTGCCCCAGCTTCAGCTTGCGCAACTGGCCTTCCTGCACGCCATCGCGGCGCCACATCAGCTCGTCTTCGGCGCCTACGTCGATGACGAACTGGTCGGACATGCCATCGATGACCAAAGCCTTGTCACTGCGCACGGTCGCCGCCTGGCGCAGGCCGGCCAGCTGCTGGCGGTCGGCCTTGGGCTTGCCGACTTCGGCGCGGTCGTGGCGGATCGGCTTTACGCCGCGCACTTCGGCCTTGAACAGGGAAAAATCGTCGTCTTGCATGATGCCTCCACGTAGGCGGCGTAGTTTACGCGACTGTGGGGCCGTGTGCAGCCTGTGCGGGCCTCTTCGCGGGTGAACCCGCTCCTACAGGGATTGCACATGGCTTCAGGCCGATGCGATCGGGGTGGGAGCGGCCTTGTGTCGCGAAAGGGGTGCGCAGCACCCCCGAGGATTTCAGCTTCACTGCATGAGTTGCCGGGGCAGCCTGTGCGGGCCTCTTCGCGGGTGAACCCGCTCCTACGGGGATGTCACAGAGCCTGAAGGCGGCGGGGTACCTGTAGGAGCGGGTTTACCCGCGAAGAGGCCCGCACAGGTTACGCAAAACCATCAATCGTGCTTCTTCATCAGGTGCGGCGACAGGTTAAGCTCCCGCCCGCGGCGCAAGCGGATACGGCTGCGCCGCCAGAAGCGCACACCCAGCCATAGCAATACCAGGCCCGCCACGGTCAGGGTGCCGGACAACGGTTTGTTGGCATTCAATTCCTGCAGGGCAGGGTAGTTGCCCAGCAGGCCGGCGACGCCGGCCATGGCCAGCAATACGCCCAGCGTCGCCAGCAGGGCCGACAGGCCGGCCGCCAGGCGGGCGCCCCAGTTACGCGGTTCGCGCGGGCGCAGGCGCTTGGCGTCGAAACTGCCTTTAAGCTTCATTCCGCTCTCCTCGGTGGATATCCGGAATTCGACCTGCTGCTGCCCATCGGGTTCCGCCCGGCTGCCGGGCGGTCCTGCAAGCCGCTCAGATCAGGCTGGCGGTGGGGGCCACGCAAGCGAAGTTGTCAGCCATCACGGCCATTTCGCACTGGTGAATCTGCGCGGCCGGAATGACGCCGTCCTTGAATGCCAGGTCACGGGTGGCCGACGCGTCTTCTACCAGGGTGCACCGATAACCATAGTCCTTGGCGCGGCGAACGGTGGTGCTGACGCTGGAATGGCTCATGAAACCACAGACGATCAGGTCCAGGTGGCCCAGCTCCTGCAATGTTTCGTGCAGCTTGGTGTTCTTGAACGCGTTGGGCATGCGTTTTTCGATGACGATTTCACCTTCCAGCGGCTCCAGCCCCGGAATGAACTGGCCAGCCGGCCCCTGGGGGTCGAAACGGCCACCAACAGTGCCCAGGTGGCGAACATGGATGATCGGACGGCCGCTTTTACGGGCGGCGTCGAGCAACCTGGCGATGTTGGCCACGGCCTCGTCCATGCCCGACAGCTTCAGGGGACCACTGAGGTACTCCTTTTGTGCATCGATGATGATCAGGCTGGCGTGGCTCAGCTTGGCCGGCGGATAGTCGCGGCCAGTGAGGCGAAACATCGTGGTTGGAACGGACATCAAGGGCTCCTTGGATAGGGCTTTTGTATACCTATTCTCCCCTGCCTTGGCGCCAATGGGAATGGTTGACAACGCAAGCGGCGTGGTTACTGGCCTGTGGCTAGCCTTTGGGCAAGGCAAAGGAACAAATGTGCGGGTGGGGCTGTTAGACTTTTGTCCGGTCTGAAAATAGGAGTACCCCGTGATCACATCTCGTCTGCGCACGCTGCGCGACTACATCCGCTGGGCGGTCAGCCGCTTCCACGAGCATGACCTGTTCTTCGGTCACGGTGCCGACAACGCCTGGGACGAAGCCCGCCTGCTGGTGCTGGGTGCGGTGCACCTGCCATGGGAGGTAGCCGACAGCTACCTGGACTGCATGCTCGAGGACGATGAGCGGGTACGCCTTCAGCACCTGCTCAAACGCCGTATCGAAGAACGTGTACCGGCCGCCTACCTGCTGGGCGAGGCCTGGTTCTGCGGCATGTCGTTCATCGTCGACGAGCGGGTGCTGGTGCCGCGTTCGCCCATTGGTGAGCTGATCGAAAAACGTTTCGAGCCGTGGCTGGCCAGCGAGCCGGCGCGCATTCTGGACCTGTGCACGGGGTCGGGTTGCATCGGCATCGTCGCCGCCGACGTGTTCCCCGAGGCCGAGGTGGTGTTGGCCGACCTGTCGTTCCAGGCCCTTGAAGTGGCCAACCAGAACATCGAGCGCCATGGCCTGGACGGGCGCGTGTACACCGTGCAGGGCGATGGCTTTGGCGGTTTGCCGGGGCAGCGTTTCGACCTGATCCTGTCCAACCCGCCGTATGTCGACGCCGAAGACTTCGACGACATGCCGGCCGAGTACCACCATGAGCCCGAACTGGGCCTGGCCTGCGGCAGCGACGGCCTGGACCTGGTACGGCGGATGCTGGCCGAAGCGGCTGACCACCTGACCGAGAAGGGTTTGTTGATTGTCGAAGTGGGCAACAGCCAGGTGCATGTCGAGGCGTTGTACCCCGAGGTGGACTTTGCCTGGCTGGAATTCGAGCGTGGCGGGCACGGGGTGTTCATGCTCACCGCTGAGCAGTGCCGCCAGCATCAGGAATTGTTCAAGGCCCGCGTTTAGGCTATTTGGGGCTGCTTTGCAGCCCATCGCGACACAAGGCCGCTCCCACAAGGTGCGCGATCAATCTGTGGGAGCGGCCTTGTGTCGCGATGGGCCGCGAAGCGGCCCCAATCTCCACCGGCTGATGCGGTCTTAGCGGGTTGCAATCCAGATCAACAGCCCTGCCTGGAACACGGCAAACGCCACCAGGCAGGTAATGGTGAAACGCAATCCGCCGTCTTCGCGCTGGTATTTGGCCACGCGCTCATCCCGCTCGCGCAGTTGCCCTTCCTTTTCCTGCAGTTGCTGGTCCGCCTGCTGCAGCAGGTTGGCGGCATCCAGAATCTCCACCCGCTGCAGGCGCTCGCTGCTCCAGGCGGCCTTCAGCTGGCCCACCGTCATATCCGCGATACGGCCCTTGAGGTGCTGGCTGTCCTCGTACTGCACCTCGATACCCACCCCGCGCAAGCACTGGTCTCGGCGCAGGCGTGAGTCCTCGTTCAGGGCGTCCTTGCTCGGCAGCGCCATGCCTTCCACCCGGTAGTGCGACCACTTGCGCTGCAACCACTGAGCGGCCTGGGCCAGCATGAAACGGCCGATGCCACGGTTCACCGGTTCCAGTTGCAGGCCATGTTCATTGCCAATGCGCACCAGGCGCTCGGCATGGTCGACGCGGATGTCCAGGCGGTTCTGCTCTTTGTGCACTTTCTGTCCAGGCAACTGGATTTCCATGCGCAGCAGGCTGTGTGCCTTGTCATGGCGCTCGGCATAGCCGAACTGCACAAAACGCAGCGGCCGCGCGCCGGTGCTGCGGTCGGTCGGCAGTGCTGCCAGGCGTAGCAGCTGGAAATGTTCGGCGGTCAGCTCGGCCCAGGGCAGGGCGGGGGTTTCCTGGGGTTCTTCGGCCGGCTCGACGGCGGTGGGGGAGGTGGTCATCAGGGCTTGTCCTCAGCTATGCCTGCTGTATCGGCAGGCATGGCTGAGACCTGAGCCTGTTTGACTTACGCCGAAGGCAAATGCTGGATGAACGTCACAATTCGCTCGCCCAGCTCACGCGCCAGCGGCAGCTCGGGGTTGAGGTAGCTGTCGCGCTGCTGGCTCATGCCCTTGGGGCTGATGCGCAGCATGTGGTTCATGCCATCGATCAGGACCAGTTGTGCATCTGGCTTGGCCGCTTTCAGCCGTTGGGCGTCGGCCACGTCCACCTGCACGTCGTTGCGCCCCTGCACGATCAGCGCGGGCATGGGCAGGCGGGCAAAGGCGGCTGCCGGGTTTTGCTGGAACAGCGAAATCAGGTACGGCTGCACGCTGGGGCGAAACACCTGGCGCAACGGCGCAGGCACATCCAGGCTGGTCTGCCCGGCCTGCAGGCGGTCGAGCAGGGCACTGCCACCGGCCAGTTGCGCGGGCGGCAGGCGCTGGGCCAGTTGTTCGTGCAGTACCTCGGCCAGCGGCCGGCCGCTGCCGGCCAGGGTGATGACTGCGCTGGCGCCCGCCTGCTCGGCGGCCAGGCTGGCAATCAGTGCGCCTTCGCTGTGGCCAATCAGGATCAGCGGGCCGAAGCGCGGGTCGGCTTTGAGCTTGTGGCTCCAGGCGACCACATCGGCCACATAGCGCTCCACGCTGAGGTCACGCTCGTCAGGCGTGGCCGGCTGGCTGGCGGCCACCCCGCGTTTGTCGTAACGCACGCTGGCAATGTGTTCGTTGGCCAGCAGCAGGGCCAGGCGCTTCAGGTTGTCGACCCGGCCCGACGCCGGGTTGTTGCCGTCGCGGTCGGTGGGACCGGAGCCGGCGATGATCAGCACCACTGGCGGCGGGGTGTCCTGTTGCGGCAGCAGCAGGCTGCCGTGCAGCACGCCCTGGCCGGTGTCCAGGTCGATCGGGCGTTGCAGTACAGTGGGGGCGGCGGCCTGGGCCAGGCCAGTGCACAGCAGGAAGAGCAAGGCGACGAGGCGCGACATCATGCGGTACTACATGGGGAGATGTGGGTTTGACCCAATGTTTGCGGGAAGGTTCTCGGGTGTGCATGGCAGGTTCGGCCTCTTCGCGGGTGAACCCGCTCCTACGGGGGGCTGCACACCATTGGAACCTGGTGGTGACCGTGTAGGAGCGGGTTTACCCGCGAAGAGGCCCGCACAGGCGATCAAACCATCTGTATACTGCTGCTTTCGTCCATTTCAGGCAGAACTCGCGGAGCGTCCATGTCCGGCAATACCTACGGCAAGCTGTTCACTGTCACCACCGCTGGCGAGAGCCATGGCCCGGCGTTGGTCGCCATTGTCGATGGATGCCCACCGGGCCTGGAAATTTCCCTCGCCGACCTGCAGCACGACCTTGACCGGCGCAAGCCCGGCACCAGCCGGCACACCACCCAGCGCCAGGAAGCCGACGAGGTGGAAATCCTTTCCGGCGTGTTCGAAGGCCGCACCACCGGTTGCTCGATCGGCCTGCTGATCCGCAACACCGATCAGAAGTCCAAGGACTACTCGGCCATCAAGGACCTGTTCCGCCCGGCCCACGCCGACTACACCTACCACCACAAGTACGGTATCCGCGACTACCGCGGTGGCGGCCGCAGCTCGGCCCGTGAAACCGCCATGCGCGTGGCCGCCGGCGCTATCGCCAAGAAATTCCTGGCCACCCAGGGCATCACCGTGCGTGGCTACATGAGCCAGCTGGGCCCGATCGAAATCCCGTTCAAGACCTGGGAGTCGGTGGAGCAGAACGCCTTCTTCAGCCCCGATCCGGACAAAGTACCTGAGCTGGAGGCCTACATGGACCAGCTGCGCCGAGACCAGGATTCGGTGGGCGCCAAGATCACCGTGGTCGCAGAAGGCGTGATGCCCGGGCTGGGCGAGCCGATCTTCGACCGCCTGGATGCAGAGCTGGCCCATGCGCTGATGAGCATCAACGCGGTCAAGGGCGTGGAAATCGGCGCCGGTTTCGCCAGTGTGGCCCAGCGCGGCACCGAGCACCGGGACGAGCTGACCCCGGACGGCTTCCTCAGCAACAATGCAGGCGGCATTCTGGGCGGTATTTCCTCGGGCCAGCCGATCGTTGCCCACCTGGCACTGAAGCCCACTTCCAGCATCACCACCCCGGGCCGCTCGATCGATGTCGATGGCAACCCGGTGGACGTCATCACCAAGGGCCGCCACGACCCGTGCGTGGGCATCCGTGCCACGCCGATTGCCGAGGCGATGATGGCCATCGCGTTGATGGACCACCTGCTGCGCCACCGTGCGCAGAATGCCGATGTGCAAGTGAATACCCCGGTGCTGGGCCAGCGCTGATCCAACTGCACCGGCCTCTTCGCGGGTAAACCCGCTCCTACATTGGGATATCACTGCCCTCAGGTGCAGTGACAGGGTGAAATCCGCGTAGGCGCGGGTTCACCCGCGAAGAGGCCGGCCCAGGTCCCCACAAGGCCACCCCATGCAACCCATCCCCTACTGGCGCCTGTCCAGCTTCTACCTGTTCTACTTCGCCCTGCTGGGCTCCACCGCACCGTTCCTGGCGCTGTACTTCGACCACCTGGGCTTTTCCCCGGCGCGCATCGGCGAGCTGGTGGCCATCCCCATGCTGATGCGCTGCGTGGCCCCCAACCTGTGGGGCTGGCTGGGCGATCGCACGGGCCAGCGTCTGTTGATCGTCCGCCTTGGCGCGCTGTGCACCCTGGCCACCTTCGCCCTGATCTTCTTCGGCAAAAGCTACGCCTGGCTGGCGCTGGTGATGGCCCTGCACGCGTTCTTCTGGCATGCGGTGCTGCCGCAATTCGAGGTCATCACCCTGGCCCACCTGCACGGGCAGACGTCGCGCTACAGCCAGGTACGTCTGTGGGGTTCGATCGGTTTCATCCTCACCGTGGTTGGCCTGGGCCGCTTGTTCGAATGGTTGAGCCTGGACATCTACCCGGTGGCGCTGGTCACGATCATGGCCGGCATCGTTGCCGCCAGCCTGTGGGTGCCCAATGCCCAGCCGGTGGAGCAGGGCGGGCGCAGCGGCACCGGGGGCTTCCTGCAGCAGTTGCGTGCCCCGGGGGTGATTGCGTTCTACGTGTGCGTGGCCCTGATGCAGCTCAGCCACGGGCCTTACTACACCTTCCTTACCCTGCACCTGGAGCACTTGGGCTACACGCGCGGTGCCATCGGCCTTCTATGGGCGCTTGGGGTGGTGGCCGAGGTGCTGATGTTCATGGTCATGAGCCGCCTGTTCGCCCGTTTCAGCGTGCAGCGCGTGTTGTTGGTCAGCTTCCTGCTGGCGGCATTGCGCTGGCTGCTGCTGGGTAACCTGGCTCAGGAGCCGGCAGTACTGATCTTCGCCCAGCTGCTGCACGCGGCCACCTTCGGCTGCTTCCATGCCGCCAGCATCGCTTTCGTCCAGGCCAGCTTCGGCGCCCGCCAGCAGGGCCAGGGCCAGGCGCTTTACGCAGCGCTGTCGGGGACCGGCGGTGCGCTGGGGGCGCTGTACTCAGGCTACAGCTGGAAGCTGCTGGGCCCCACCTTCACCTTTGGTATGGCCAGTGCCGCAGCCTTGGCCGCAGCCGTTATCATTGCCCTTTGTTCGCAACCGACCAGGACCCGCCCCTGATGAGCATTCTCAGCGTTTTCCACCCCGCCAGCCCGGCACTGCCGAACAAGGTGCTGACTCACCACGACGACATCGCCGCTACGTTGGCCGAGCAGGGCGTGCGCTTTGTGCATGCCGAACCTGGCCTGCGGGTGCGCCCGGGCACGGCCCAGGACGAGGTGCTGGAGGTTTGCCGCGCGTATCTGGATGAGTTGATGACGGCGCATGGCAGCAAGGCCTTCGCGCTGCTCAACCGCGACGGTGAAGACCCGGCACAGGTCGATGTGCGTGAGGAACATGTGCATGATGCCGACGAGCTGTTTGCCGTGGTCAGCGGGCGGGCGCAGGTTGGCCTGCGGCTGGGGGACTGGGTGTATTCAGTGCTGTGCGAGAAGGGTGACCAGCTGCTGGTGCCGGCCGGGACGCGGCGTTGGGTTGATTTGGGTGATACACCGTTTTGCCTGGCGTTGCGCTTGTATGGCAGCGAGCAGGGTGTGGAGGCCCGGTTTACCGGGGATGTGACGGCGCGGGCATTTCTTGGGATCGACGAGCTGTAATGGCATTGCCGGCCTCTTCGCGGGTGAACCCGCTCCTACAGCGGTTGCGCCGCCCTTAGGCATCGCGCAGTCAATGTTGCGCCGCCCTTAGACATCGCGCAGTCAATGTAGGAGCGGGTTTACCCGCGAAGAGGCCAGTTCAGGCAATACACCCCTCAGCGGTAAGTCGGCAGGGCAAACCGCTGCTGGCTCTGCAGCATCGAGATCACCGGCAATTCACTGGCCTCTTCAGCCAGGTCACGACGGATGGCACTGATCGCCCAGGACAACTGTTCGGCACTGTGCAGTTGCCCATAGGTCAGCACCCGGCGGGTAACCTTGCCATCCGCTGCGCGCAGGGTAAGCAGTACACCGCCATCGGGCCGGGCTTTGGTATTCACCTGATAGGCCGAAAATACCGATGCGAACTTTTGCTGGATGAGGTCCATATCAACTCCTGGCTGTTGTGTGGCAGACATGAGTTGATGGTTGCAGTGACCGTGCCAGAATCCTGTTTGGCGAAAAACCAGTAAATACAGGGAGTTACGGTGGATTTGCAGAGGCGGAATCGTGCAGGCTGCACGGTCGTGCATTTTGCACAGTGCATTTTGCACGGGTCAGGGTTTGCCTATCGGCTTCATAGAATCTGAACCTTTGACCGCAATGGCATGCCTGACGAACACTTGGGCCATCAATTATGCCAGGAGGTTCCCTATGTCCAGCCAAGCCGCACCCGCCACCATGAACGATGACGAAACCGCTGCGTTCGCCGAGCAGGTGTTCGAACGTGCCCGCCAGGGCGACGCCGACATGCTCGGGCGCCTGCTTGCCAGCGGCCTGCCGGCCAACCTGCGTAACCACAAGGGCGATACCCTGCTGATGCTGGCCAGCTACCACGGTCACCACGAGGCGGTGCGCGTGCTGCTGGCGCAAGGTGCCGACCCGCTGATTGCCAACGACAACGGCCAGCTGCCGATTGCCGGTGCCGCATTCAAAGGGGACCTGGCGATGATTCGCCTGCTGGTGGAGCATGGCGTACCGGTGGATGCTGCCGCACAGGACGGTCGCACCGCGCTGATGTTGGCGGCCATGTTCAACCGCAGCGAAATCCTCGACTACCTGCTGGCACAAGGGGCCAACCCGGCGCACCAGGATGCCCGCGGCATCACCGCCCTGATGGCGGCGCAAACCATGGGCGCAGCAGACACTGCCGCGCGCCTGCAAGCGCTGGCCGGCTAACCGCCAGGGGGCATTTGCGGCTATCCTTGGCGACTTTTCACCCGTCGCAGGCCCCCTTTCATGAAAACTCAGTTGCTCGAATTCATCAGCCTCATTGGCGCCGGCTGCATGCGTGAGGCAGAAATCGAGCGTATCGCCGACGAGGCCGCCCAGGCCTACGCCGACCCTGTCGCCTTCCTGGCCGCCAACCCCGACATCAACTACGACGACACTTTCCCGATTCCCTTGGGCGAATGGGTGGTGCTGGGCAGCCTGCCGGATACCGTGGTGTTCCAGGCCGACAGCTATCAGGAGCTGTTTCAGCAGATCAGTGATTCGTTCGACAACAGCGTGCCGTTTACCCTCAAGCCCAAGCAACTGGCCCGTACCGAGCCACTGACCGCGCTCAACCGCATCCAGGTGCAGATGGGCGCGCTGAACAAGGAGGCGGGTGGTTATGTGCTGCTCAACTTCAGCCAGTTGCTCGATGACGAGCTGCAGATGGTCATGGTGGGGCAGCAGGACCTGGCTCGGGTAATGGAGTTGGGAGCAGAGCTGGGCATCAAGGTCGAGCCGGCGCTGGAGGCTTTGAAAGTCGCCGTGCACATCTGATACCAGTGATTGCTTGTTCGAGGGCATGCCCGCTCCCTCAGGTACTCCACCGCATCAGGCCCTGTGATAACCCTGTGGGAGCGGGCGAGCCCGCGAAGAGGCCGGCTCACGAAACATCAATCTTCAGCCCAGCGCAGTGTCGAGAAACATCATCACCGCAAACCCGCCCATCAACCCCAGGGTCGCCGCTGTCTGGTGCCCGTTGCGGTGGGTTTCGGGGATCACCTCGTGGCTGACCACAAAGATCATCGCCCCTGCCGCCAGCCCCATGCTGATCGGGTAGGCGAGGGCAAAACCGGTAGAAATCCCCAGCCCGATCACCGCCCCTAGCGGCTCCATCAGGCCCGACCCTATCGCCACCAACGCGGCCTTCAGGTTAGAAAGCCCGGTGGCGCGCAAGGCCAGTGCCACGGCCAGCCCCTCGGGGATGTCCTGGATGGCGATTGCACTGGTCAGCGGCAGGCCGATGTTCATGTCGCCATTGGCAAAGCTCACGCCAATCGCCATGCCTTCAGGCAGGTTGTGCAGGGTGATCGCCAGCACAAACAGCCACACCCGGCTGATGCGCTCGGCTTCGGGCCCGCACGGACCGGTGCTTTCGTGTTCATGCGGGGTGAAGCGGTCCAGGCCCAGCATCAGCAGCACACCCAGGCCCATGCCGAGCACCACGGTAAACGCCGCGGCCGGGCCATTGCCCGTGATCTCGCGGGCAGCCTCCAGGCCTGGCAGAATCAGCGAAAACGAACTGGCTGCCAGCATCATGCCGGCAGCAAAGCCCAGCATCACATCCTGGGTGCGCGCGTTGACATCGCGCAGCACCACCGCCAGCACGGCGCCCAGTGCGGTGGCGCCAAAGCCCGACAACCCGCCCAGCATGGCCAGGTGCAGGTTGTCGGCATGGTCGCCGTTCACCGCGTTCCAGAGGCTGGCGGCCAGCAGCACGCCCACCGCCAGCAGGCTCAGCCCCAGGCCGGCACTGAGCCAGGGGGTATCGATGGCTTGCTGGCGCCAGGCCTGCAGCAGTGAAGGTGGGGCGGCGCTTTGGCTGTGGGTAGGTGGCATACGAACCTCGAATCAGTGAATGCAGTCAGTCTATCGAGGGACCTGCGACATCCGCCAAGGATTCCCTTCTATTGGCGCGATAGCTGACTATGCTGTGCAGCAAAGCCTCTGGACAGGAATTCAGACATGGGATCAACCTTCAACAGCCTGGTCGGGCTGATCATTCTGGCGCTGGATATCTGGGCCATTCTCAACGTGATCAAGAGTGGCAGCGAGGTGGGCATCAAGGTGTTGTGGATCTTGTTGATCGCCTTGCTGCCGGTGGTGGGGCTGGTGATCTGGGCAATTGCCGGGCCGCGGGGGAATGTGCGGCTCTAGGCGCGGTACTGACATAGCCAGTAATGGGGCCGTGACAAAATTTTCACATTGGTTTAAACAGAATCCGCACCCGCATAATGCTGCGTTGGCCTGGCGCCATCGCCTCTTCGCAAACCGCAATCCTAGGACCTTCCCATTCATGGCTACCTCCGACGCCTTGAAGCAACAGGGCGCGCGAACGTCATTTTCGCCGACCCTGAAATCCCACCTGGCCTACACGCTGCTCAGTGGCCTGGTGATCATGCTGATGCTCAGCCTGGTGCGCCTGGCGCTGCTGGCCTACAACAACGACATGGTCGGCGATACCCCTTATTCGACGGTCGCCGAAGGCTTCTTCAACGGCTTGCGCTTCGACCTGCGGGTGGTGGTGTACATCAGCATCCCCCTGCTGCTGGCCATGCTCAGCCCCTGGGCCATGGCCCGGCGTGGCGTGTTCCGTTTCTGGCTGACCCTCGCTTCGAGCGTGGTGATGTTCCTCGGCCTGATGGAAATGGACTTCTACCGCGAGTTCCACCAGCGCCTCAACGGCCTGGTGTTCCAGTACATCAAGGAAGACCCGAAAACCGTCATGAGCATGCTCTGGTACGGTTTCCCGGTGGTCCGCTACCTGCTGGCCTGGGCCTTCGGTACCTGGCTGCTGAGCCTGCTGTTCAAAGGTATCGATCGCGCCACCCGCGCCGAAGGCCTGCACCGCGTTGCCCCGTGGTACAAGCGCCTGGCGGTATTCATGGTGATCCTGCTGGTGGCCGTGGCCGCTGCCCGTGGCACCCTGCGCCAGGGCCCGCCGATGCGCTGGGGTGATGCCTTTACCACTGACTCCAACTTCGTCAACCAGCTGGGCCTGAACGGCACCCTGACCCTGATCGACGCCGCCAAGAGCCGCTTTGGCGAGGACCGTGCCAACATCTGGAAGCCAGTCCTGCAGCAGGACGTGGCCACGCAAAGTGTGCGCGAGCAACTGCTGACCGCCCACGACACCCTGGTCGACGCCGACGAAGCCGCCATCCGCCGCGACTTTGTGCCGCCAGCTGACCGTACCCTGCCGATCAAGAACGTGGTGGTGATCCTGATGGAAAGCTTCGCCGGCCACTCGGTAGGCGCGCTGGGCAGCCCCAACAACATCACCCCGTACTTCGACAAGCTGGCCAAAGAAGGCCTGCTGTTCGACCGCTTCTTCTCCAACGGCACCCATACCCACCAGGGCATGTTCGCCACCATGGCCTGCTTCCCCAACCTGCCAGGTTTCGAATACCTGATGCAGACCCCGGAAGGCGGCCATAAGCTGTCGGGCCTGCCGGCCCTGCTCGGCGCCCGTGACTACGACGACGTGTATGTCTACAACGGCGACTTTGCCTGGGACAACCAGTCCGGGTTCTTCGGCAACCAGGGGATGACCACCTTCATCGGCCGTAATGACTTCGTCAACCCGGTGTTCTCCGACCCGACCTGGGGTGTGTCCGACCAGGACATGTTCGACCGCGGCAACGAAGAGCTGGCCAAGCACGATGGCAAGAAGCCGATCTACGCGCTGCTGCAGACGCTGTCCAACCACACGCCGTATGCCCTGCCGAAGGACTTGCCGGTAGAGAAGGTTACCGGCCAGGGCCGTCTGGACGAGCACCTGACCGCCATGCGTTATTCGGACTGGGCGCTGGGCCAGTTCTTCGAGAAGGCGCGTAAGGAGCCTTACTTCAAGGACACCCTGTTCGTCATCGTCGGTGACCATGGCTTTGGCAACCACCAGCAGGTTACCGAGCTGGACCTGGGCCGCTTCAACGTGCCATTGCTGCTGATTGCCCCGGGCATTCAGGAGAAATTCGGTGCGGTGAACCACACCGTGGGTACCCAGGTCGACATCGTGCCGACCATCATGGGCCGCCTGGGTGGCAAGGCTCGCCACCAGTGCTGGGGGCGTGACCTGCTCAACCTGCCCGAGGGTGACCAGGGCGTGGGCATGATCAAGCCGTCGGGCAGCGAGCAGATTGTCGGGCTGGTGCAGGGTGACCGTATCCTGATCGAGTCCAAGGACATGAGCCCGCGGATGTACCGCTACCAGTTGGGCAGCGAGTTCAAGGCCGAACTGATCGAAAGCCCGGACCAGCCGGAAATGCTCAAGAAGCTGGAAGCGTATATCCAGACGGCGACCAAGAGCCTGCTGGATAACACCGCTGGCGTGGTGCACGGCACACCGAAGTAAACCGGGGCCGCGTTGCGGCCCATTCGCGGGCTTGCCCGCTCCCACAGGCATTGCACAGGGCTCGAACCTTGTGCTGGCCCTGTGCGAGCGGGCAAGTCCGCGAATGGGCCCCGCACAATTTTCCCGGACTGAACATTATCCCCGCCCCAAGGTCAGTTATTCAGGCATCACACACCTGGTGTTCGTTGACTGAGAGGGTCCGTTCAATGAAAGAGTGGGAAGTCATTTTTGCCGACCAGAAGGGCGAACCGTCCGCATTGCTGTTGCATGCCGAGCATTGCCCCAGCGAGGAAGACGCTGCGCGGGCCATCCGCTCACACCTGTTTCCGGTGATGGATGAGCTGGACCTCAACGACTTCCAGGACCGTATCATCTCCCCGACCGCACGCTGGCTCAAAGAGCATAGTGGTGTGACCATCACCAGCATTCACGAAGTACCCTGAACCACACGTTTGCGTGGTGCCCTGGCAGGCGCTACGCTGGTGGAGGGCCTACCTGTTCTGTGGGTTGGCGCCGCCTCAATAATTCGCGTCTTGCATCAGCTCGAACTGCCCGGCCGTTGCCGGCAGGTGCGTAGTGCACGGAAAGTCTATCCATTGCTTTATTCAGGAGGACGATTCATGAGCAGCCAGAACGACGATATCAGCAGCAACGTCCTGCGCCAGATGAAGGCAGGCGGTTTCGACTTCACCCAGATCCACCCCATCGAGTTCTATGCCGTATTCCCGGACGAAGCAGGGGCCCGTCGTGCAGCCGGGCAGTTTCGCGGGGAATCGCTCAATGCCCAGGTGAAGGAGCTGGGCGACGGTGCCTGGCACCTGGAACTGAGCAAGGTCATGTACGCCACCCATGGCGGGATTGGCGACTTTGAAGAGGCCTTCGAGCAGTTGGTGACACCGTATGGGGGTGAGGTGGAAGGGTGGGGCGTCAAGCACGAGCGGCTCACGGCCTGACAGTTTTGTGTTGGCCCGTTCGCGGGTTAACCCGCGCCTACACATTGATGGATGGACACCACCTGCCGTTGTAGGAGCGGGTTCACCCGCGAATACGGTGGCGGCGGCAACGGTGAACGGCCAGGGATATTGGCCAGCAGGCCCGGCCATTTCGCGGGTGAACCCGCTCCTACGACGGCCTGTGTCCGACCCCCGGTGTGTGTCCAACCCCCGGTGTTTGTCCATCACCGTGTAGGAGCGGGTTTACCCGCGAAGAGGCCCTCAAGGCTTACGCGTTGCCATGTGCCCCAAATAGGCCAACAGCGCATCCAGTTCCTGTTCACTCAACACACTTTCGGCAAACCCCGGCATCTTCGCCTGCGGCCACTGCCGCAGGCTTTGCGGGTCGCGTATCAACTTGCGTAAATAAACCGGCTGAAAATACTCGGTCGGGTTATACGGCACATTCAAGTCCGGCCCCACCTGGCCATCCCCCGCACCGTTCAACCGATGGCACACCAGGCAGTTCTGCTGGAACAGGGCAAAGCCCTGACGCACCGGGCTGTCGGCCGGCAGCTTCGGGTCGGGTAGCAGTGCAGGAAACCGCTGGTCCACCGGGGCCAGCTTGCGAAGGGTGGCGATCTGGAATGGCCACTGTTCAGGGCGGATGCCGCTGGCCTGCGGCGCAGTCCACACCAGGTAGAACGGCCCGGCACTTGGCTTGCCTTGACCCAGTGGCGGCCACGGCTTGCCTGGGTCTTCCACGGCCAACCAGGCCCGTGCTGGCCCTGGCTGCAGCAATGCTGCAGCGGGCATTTCGGCGGCAAAGCCATCCAGCGCCACGGCCTGCAGGTGATCGCGGGCGCTCACACCTTCCAGCAGCGTGGCCAGCGGCACTGCCCGATAGTGCATGGGGCGTTTGTAGGATACGTCCTGTTCGATGCTGATGTCCCGGGCCTCAGGGTGGCCAAGCAGTTCGGCGCTGCTCCACTGGCGCGGTGTAGCGCCCAGTTCAAGGTGCAGTTGCGCCGCCGACAAGGGCAGGCTCAGGAGCAACGCTAGCAGGGCAAGGCAGTGGCGCATAGGCAATCTCCGACCATCAAGGCCAGCAGGTTACCTGTGCGTTGCCCGTTGGCGCCACCGCTGCCGTCAGCCAAACAAACGTGTCAGGTTCGGCAAGATCAATAGCAACGTGGTGGCAAATAAAATGAGCCCGGCTTGGCGAATTTTCGATTGTCTGAACATGGCGGACCGCCTTCTTGTTGTTATTCCTGAATACCCGTTGGCTTCCTTGTCGTCGCGCTTCGGGTCGATCGCAGTGGCGTTGCATGGCGCCGGACTGCTTGCCTCTTGAAAGTGGATATACCTTCAACAGTAGGGTGTGCGTTATCCATATTTGAGAACCCTTTGTTCTAACCGTGCACTAAAACCATTCCTCTGGCTATGAGGCCAAGTGCTATCTAGCTGGCACGCTCTATCTAGACAGTGGCGCAAGTACCCGGCACGCGCCGACGAAATGTGACCGTTCGTCAGTGCAGCCTACTTGCTTGTACGTGCCTTTCGCGGCAGTCTCTACAGCAGATTCCCACCCATGTCGTTCAGGACTACCCCTATGTCGTTACGCATCTGCATCCTTGAAACCGATGTCCTGCGACCGGAGTTGACGGCGCAATATCAGGGCTACGGCAGGATGTTCGAGCAGCTCTTCTCGCGTCAGCCGATTGCCGCCGAATTTTGTGTGTACAACGTGATGCACGGCGACTATCCCGCCGACAGTGAAAAGTTCGATGCCTACCTTGTGACGGGCAGCAAGGCCGATTCGTTCGGTACCGACCCGTGGATCCAGACGCTAAAGGCCTACCTGCTCAAGCTTTACGAGCGCGGTGAAAAGCTGCTGGGCGTGTGTTTTGGCCACCAGTTGCTGGCCTTGACCCTGGGTGGCAAGGCCGAGCGGGCTGAGCAAGGCTGGGGCGTGGGTATTCATCGCTACTCGTTGGCGGCGCATGCGCCGTGGATGGACCCGGAGGTGTCGGAACTGACCTTGCTGATCAGTCACCAGGACCAGGTGACCGAACTGCCGGAAGGCGCTACGGTGATCGCCTCCAGCGATTTCTGCCCGAATGCGGCGTACCACATTCGCGACCAGGTGCTGTGCTTCCAGGGCCACCCGGAATTCGTGCATGACTACTCCCGCGCACTGCTCGATGCGCGCCAGGAATACCTGGGTGACGAGGTGTACCACAAGGCCGTCGCCAGCCTGGCCACCGAGCACCAGGGTGATTTGGTAGGGGAGTGGATGTTGCGCTTTATCCAGCAGCCGTCAAAGGCCGGCGACAGCGCCGCGTAATCGGTGGCAACCCTTCGCGGGCACGCCCGCTCCCACAGGTGATGCACAATTTCCAGCATTGTGTGCGACCTGTGGGAGCGGGCGCGCCCGCGAAGAGGCCATCAAAGCCAACCCGATTTCTTGAAGCTGGCATACAACCCGGCACACCCCGTCGCAATCACCCCCAGTACCGCGAAGTAACCGTAGTGCCAACTCAGCTCCGGCATGTTCTGGAAGTTCATCCCGTAAACCCCGGCAATCGCCGTAGGGAATGCCAGAATCGCCGCCCAGGCCGCGAATTTGCGCTGCACGATGCTTTGCCGTGACGACTCCAGCAGCATGCCGATCTCGATCGTCTGGCTGGCAATGTCGCGTATACCGGCCAAGTCCTCCATCTGCCGCGTCACGTGAATCTGCACATCACGAAAGTACGGGCGCATGTTCTTGTCGATGAACGGGAAGCTCAGGCGCTGCAGTTCTTCGCTCACTTCAACCAGGGGTGCCACGTAGCGGCGCAGGCGCAGGATGTCTCGGCGCAGGCTGTGCAGGCGGCGGATGTCGTCTTCCCGCAGCGAGCCGCCCAGTACGCTTTCCTCCAGCGCTTCGATCTCGCCATGAATGGCCTCGCTGACCGGTTGGTAGTTCTCGGTGACGAAGTCGAGCAGGGCGTACAGCACGAAGTCTTCGCCATGTTCCAGCAGCAGGGGCCGAGCCTCGCAGCGCTGGCGGACCATGGCGTAGGATTTGGAGTGGCCGTTGCGGCAGGTGATGATGTAGCCGTTGCCCGCGAAGATATGGGTTTCGATGAATTCCAGCTTGCCTTCGTGGCGCACTGGCGAATAGGTGACGATGAACAACGCGTCACCGAAGGTTTCCAGCTTGGGCCGGCTGTGTTTTTCCAGGGCATCTTCGATGGCCAGTTCGTGCAGGTTGAACTGCGACTGCAGGTTGGCCAGCTCTTCGGCATTGGGCTCTTCCAGGCCGATCCACACGAAATGCCCCGGCTTGCGCGCCCACTCGCTGCCTTCGTCGATGCTGATGTTGGTGACCTTTCTGCCGGCGCTGTACACCGCCGATGCCACGACTCGACCCATGGTTGTCCGCTTATTCGTTTGAACACGGATACAGCTTGGGCTGTACCCGGCTCCAGAGCAACCCCGGATCAGGCCAGTTCTTTTTCCATGCGGTCAATGCACTGCTGCATTTGCCCACGGCATTGCTCGATCAGCGCTGGCAGGTCCTGCAGCGTCATGCCCGTCGTGGCAATGGGCGGCAGCGAGCGCACGATTACCGTGCGCTGGCGCCAGCTGTTCAGGCTCAGGCGCCTGGCATAGCGGCTGACGCAGACCGGCACGATCGGCACACCGGCCTCGATGGCCATGTGAAATGCGCCTTTCTTGAAGGCCAGCAGATGCTCGCCGGGATTGCGGGTGCCTTCGGGGAAAATCCAGATCGAGGTGTCGTCCTGCAGAACCCGGGTGGTCTTCTGTATGGCCCTGCGCGCCTGATAGGCATTCTTGCGGTCGACCAGCACGTTGCCGCCCAGCCAGAACAGTTGGCCGAACAGCGGGATCCAGCCCAGGCTCTTCTTGCCGATGGCGACGGTGCGCTGCGGCACCACTTGGCCCAGCACGAACAGATCGAAGTTGGACTGGTGGTTGGCCACGATCACGCAGCCGGGCGGGTGGTCCCACAATGGGCCGACTTCGGCCTTGACCTTGATGCGCATCAGCCAGGTGGCCGGCAAGCTGTAGAGCCGGGCGAAAACGCGGCTGTTGTCAGGGTTGAAGGGGCGGCACAGGCCAATGAGCAGGCCCACGGTGCCAACGGCAAGAAAATGCAGCCCCAGCAGGAACATACGCAATGAATAAAGCATGGTACGACTCACACCAGACGGTCGCGGTGCAGTGTACGGGTGTGCACTGGCTGGGGCAAACCTTGGTGCAGGCCTGTTCCGGCCCTTTCGCGGGCAAGCCCGCGAAAAGGGCCCGTGCGGCTAGCCCATATGCTGCTGATCCAGTTCGATCGCCTTGTCCAGCGCCTCCAGCAGCCCTTTGCGCACTTTCAGCTTGGTGTTCTTGTGCGCCAGCATGTTGAGCTTCTTCAGCTCCCGCGCTGCGGTCATTGCCGCTTCCTGCAACTTCTCGGCCGGCACCACCTTGTCGAGGAAGCCGGCATCCACGGCACCCTGCGGGTCAAACACTTCGGCATTGATCACCGAGCGGTGGAAGGCCGAGCGGCGCAGGCGGTCGCGGGCCAGTTCAATGCCGGCGTGGTGCATGGTCATGCCGATCTGCACTTCGTTCAGGCATACCTTGTACGGCCCTTCGACGCCAATGCGGTAGTCGGCCGACAGCAGCAGGAAGGCGCCCTTGGCCACGGCATTGCCGGGGCAGGCGACCACCACCGGGAACGGGTGCGACAGCAGCCGGCGGGCGAGGGTGGAACCGGCGGTGACCAGGCTGATGGCCTCTTGGGGGCCGCGGGTCATCACCTTGAGGTCGTAACCGCCTGACAGAATGCCCGGCTGCCCGGTGATGATCACTACTGCACGCTCCTCGGTAGCGCGGTCCAGCGCTGCATTGAAGGCAGTGATGACGTCCGGCGATATGGCATTGACCTTGCCGTTGTTCAGGGTAAGGGTGGCGATGCCGTCTTCGGCGTGGTAGGTAATCAGCTCGCTCATGGCAGAGTCCTTTTGTTGGCGTGGCGACGACGTTACCCAGCGCCAAGGGCGAGGTAAAGCAGCAAGGCTGACTGGTCGGTCAGTGCTCATGGCAGCCCAAGTGCAAATACATGAAAAAATTGAAAAAAATGCTTGCCAAAGGGAAAGTCTTTCACTAAATTAGCGCACCTCGACAGGCCGCAAGGCTTGAAGAGAAACGGTGAAGTGTCCGAGTGGTCGAAGGAGCACGCCTGGAAAGTGTGTATACGAGAAATCGTATCAAGGGTTCAAATCCCTTCTTCACCGCCACATTCTACGAAAAGCCCCCGCGCTGAAAAGTACGGGGGCTTTTTGTTTTCAGGGCCATTGGGGCTGCTGTGCAGCCCATCGCGACACAAGCGGGCTTGCCCGCGAAGCCAACACCGTGGTGGATGGCACGGGCTTCGCCCGTGTTCGCGGGCAAGCCCGCTCCCACAGGTCGCGAAAGGGCCGCAGAGCGGCCCCGGCAATCTAGAAGCTGATCGAAGCCGAAAGCCGAGCGGTACGCGGTGCCCCCTGGAACAGGTAGTTATCCCCCAGGTAATCCCCCACATCGCGCCAGTAACGCTTGTCCAGCACGTTATCCACCGTCAGCCGCAGCACCGTGTCATACCCGGCAACACGGGTACTGTAGCGGCTGCCAAGGTCGAACACGGTATACCCGCCAACCTCAACATTGCCCGCCTGGCTCGCATACTTGCTGGCGCTATACCGCGCACCGCCCAGCAGCGCGAGCCCCGGAACCGGCAGGGTATATTCCGCATGCAGCGCCGCCCGGAATTTAGGCACGTTGATCGCCTGGTGCCCTTCATAGGCTTCGGTACCGCTGTTCTGCACCCGCGCCCGAATGGCTGCCGCACTGGCCTGTACCTGCAGGTTCGGGGTCACCCGGCCGCTGGCGCCCAGTTCCAGGCCGGTATTCTTCTGCTGGCCTTGCTGCACATAGGTGAAGTTGCCGGTGCCGTCCGGGCGCGCGTACTGGTAAGCCTGGCGGATCTGGAACAGGGCGGCACTCAGGCTCAGGCCTTGCCAGTCGTGCTTGACGCCCAGTTCCAATTGGCGGGAGGTGGTGGGCGCCAGGATCTCAGCTGCATTGCTGGCGAACCAAGGGGCCGTGCCTCCGGCAGACAGGCCCTTGGCGTAGCTGGCGTATACCGTGGTGTTCGGCTGCGGTTTGTAGATAAGCGCAGCGTTGGGCAGTAGCTCGTATTGGCGGGTATGGCGCCCGGCTACGCCGTTCTCGTCCCAGGTCTTTTCATCCAGGCGCACTTCACGGGCGCCCAGCACGGTCTGCCATTGCTCGTTGAAGCTGATGCGGTCGCTGACGAACAAGCCGTATTGGCGGCTGTCCAGCCGGCGTTCGCTGGCGCCGACGGGTTTGTCGGATGGATCGAGGTCTGGGGCGCCGGTATGGATGTTGCCGGTCCCAAGCCATTCGTTGTAGTACGGGCGCTGATCCAGTGTGCGTCGCTGCGCACTGGTACCCACAGTCAGCTCGTGCCCCACCCCCAGCGCATCGAAGTGCCCGTTGAGCATGGCCTGCGCCTCGTCGGTACGGCGGGTATCGTCGGGGCTGCGGAAGTCATAGATGTCGTAGTCACCATTGCTGCCGAAAAACGCCCCCTCGCTCGAACCCCAGGCAAACGCGCTGTAGTCGTCGATCACCACTTTGCTGCGGGAGGCGCTCACGGTGCCGGTCCAGGTATCGTTGAAGCGGTATTCGAAGCGCCCGCCCAGGTTCAGCGAGTCGTTCTGCACGGGCTTTGCCCAATGCTGGTAGGCCAGGCGGTCTTCCGGGTCGATGCCGTGGGGCACGTCAGTGCCTCCGAGCAGTTGGTAACCCGGCACCGACGCCTGTTCGCGATGCTGGTACTCGGCATCCAGCTGCAGGGTGGCATCCGGGTTGATCTGCCAGTCGAATGCCAGCGAGGCGAAGTCGCGCTTGCCGTCAGCGTGGTCGACGTAGGTGCGGATGTCTTCATGGGCCAGGTTGGCGCGCAGGCCGAACTGCTTTTCGCTGCCGAACCAGCCGCCAAGGTCGGTGGCCAGATAGCGTTCGCCCTGTTCGTTGGTCGATACCGTGACGCTGCGTATGTCTTCGGCGCGCTTGGTCACATAGTTGATCAAGCCGCCCGGCTCCGACACGCCGGCTTGCAGCCCGGACAGGCCCTTGAGCAATTCCACCTGCTGCTTGTTTTCCAGGGCTACGTTCTGCTCTCCGGCAATGGTCTGGCCATTGATGCGGTAGCTACTGGCGGCGTTCAGCTCGAAGCCGCGCACATTGAAGTTTTCGTAGTAGCCGATGGGTGCATAGCTTTCGCCGACCGAGGCATCGCTTTGCAACACTTCGCTAAGCTTGCGTACCTGGCGGTCTTCCAGCAACTGCTGGCTGAACACGCTGACAGAGGCGGGGGTGTCGAGCAGGGGCGCGGGCTGGAAGCCGCCCACAGCGGCCTGGCGTACCTGGTAGCCATCATTGGCGTAGGTGTCGGAGACCTGCAACGGGGCCAGCATCACGCTGTCTTCGGCAAACACAGAGGGGCACTGCAGGGCCAGGCCCAGGCTGAGCAGGCTCAGGGGCAGGCGGGGGTGATGCGGGGGCATGCGGTGGGGCTCCTGGATGCGCGATACCTGTGCCGGCCCTTTCGCGGGTAAACCCGCTCCTACACCGGGTGATGATGCACCGGTTGGTGTTCCACCGGTTGGTGATGCACCGCGTGGTGATACACCAGATGGTGATACCCCTGTAGGAGCGAGTTTACCCGCGAAGAGGCCGGCACAGGCCATGAAAAAGGCGGCATCTTACCAGCCGCCTTCCACATAAAACGATCCAGGCCCGGTGTATTCAGTCAGCCTGTCCTGATCGGCCGCTTGTGCTGCCGCCAGTTGTCATCGATCTTCGACCAGGTCTTGCCATCGGTAATGGCCATCAGCTTGCGTCCATCCTTGAAGGTGGCCAGAAAGGTCGCTTCTTCTTCCTTGCCACCCAACCACAGCCCGGCCAGCAGCCCTACTGGCCCTGCCACCAGGGCGCCGGCCACGCCCCAGCCCAAGGCGCTGCCAAGGCTGCGGTTGGTTTCCAGGCTGGCCAGCCGCAAGTCGCTGATGCGTGCCAGGGAAATCCGCTCACCGGGTGAGGGGCTGCGCGCGGTCTTGAGTGTGAGCGATCCATTGCGATACTCGCCTTCACCTTGCAAGAAATCGCCGGACTGTACCGTGAGTCTTGTCATAAATTCATCCTGTCAGGGAAAGGGCATTCCAGCGCTTACTGAGCGCTGCCCCGGCAGGCAAGTCAACGGCATTGCGACGGAGGGTAGTGCGGTACTTTGTCGCCATGGCTGGCCTCTTCGCGGGCATGCTCGTACCCACAGGCGTATCACTGCCCTGAGGTTTGTGAGGCACCTGTGGGAGCGGGCGTGCCCGCGAAGAATCCAGCAAGCATTTTCAGGCCACCTGCAAGGTGTTCTTGCGCTTGCGTTCGGCCCATCCCCAGGCCAGCAACGCCAGCCCGCCAATCACCAGCCCCGCCACCACGATCCCCATCCAGCCCTGGCGCTGGAACAGCTGCGTGCCCAGCAACGACCCAAGTGCCCCGCCAATGAAGTAGCAGGTGATATAACCGGCATTCAGCCGCGTGCGTGCCTCGGGCCGCAGGGCGATCACCGCGTTCTGGTTGCTCACATGCACCAGTTGTACCGCCAGGTCGAGCATCAGCACGCCCAGCAGCAAGGCGAGCAGCGACTGTTCGGCAAACCACAGCGGCACCCACGACAGCAGCAACACCACCAGGCCCACGGTGGTACCCAGCGCGCCCTTGCCACGGTCTGCCAGGCGCCCGGCCCAGTTGGCCGACAATGCACCCGCCGCACCGGCCAGGCCGAACAGGCCGATCACTGCATCCGAATAGTGGTAGGGGCCTTTCGCCAGCAGAAACGCCAGTGGGGTCCAGAACAGGGCGAACAGGCTGAATGCCAACAGACCGAGCAGCGAGCGCAGGCGCAGCACGGGCTCTTCGATGAACAGACGGAACACGGAGCCGATCAGCGCCGGGTATTTCAGCCCGGCGTGGCTGTGGTGCTGTGGCAGGCTGCGGTACAGCGCCACGGCGGTAACTGCCATCAGCACTGCGGCCAGCACGTAGATACTGCGCCAGCCACCCAGCTCGGCCATGAAGCCGGCAGCAGTACGCGCCAGCAGGATGCCCAGCAGCAGGCCGCTCATCAGTGTGCCGACCGCGCGCCCACGCTGATGGGGCTCGCTCAGGGTCGCTGCCATCGGCACGAGGATCTGTGCCACCACCGAGAACAGCCCGGTCAGCGCCGTGCCGAGCAGCAGCCAAGGCAGGCTGGGTGCGCAGGCGCTGATGACCAGGCCCAGGGTGGAGACAATGGTCATCACGGTAATCAGCCGGCGCTGCTCGAACAGGTCGCCCAGCGGTGCCAGCAGCAACAGGCCGGCGCCATAGCTGAGTTGCGCGGCAATCACGATGCTGCCGGCGCTGGCGGTGCTCAAGCCAAACTGCTGGGCGATGCTGTGTAGCAGCGGTTGGGCGTAATAGTTGCTGGCCACGGCCAGGCCTGTGGCGGTAGCCATCAGCAGGATCAAGGCGCGGCTGAGAGTGGGGGTGTGCATGCAATTCTCGTGGGGGCAGTGGTGTGTAGTGATGATTATCAGCAAGTGTCAGGCATGACACCAATGTATAGTTTTCAGTTTATTCATCTTGAAAGCAGATAGATCGATGAACCTCAAGCAGCTCGAATATGCCCTTGCCGTGGCCGACACCGGCAGTTTTACCCGCGCGGCGGAGCGCTGCCATGTGGTGCAGTCGGCCCTTAGCCATCAAGTGGCGCGGCTGGAGGCGCAGCTGGGGGTGAGCCTGTTCGAGCGTAGTTCGCGGCGGGTACGCCTGACCCCTGCGGGGGAAGCCTTTGTGCTCAGCGCGCGGCCCGCGGTGGAAGCGGCCCGGCGCATTGCCGATGACGTGGCAGCGGCCTGCGGCCAGGTGCGCGGGCGGCTGGCGATTGGTGAAATCAGCTCGCTCACCGCGCTGGATCTGGTCGACCTGTTGGCGGTGTTCCACGGTCGTTATCCGGATGTGGATGTGCGCTGGCTCACGGCCAAGAGCGAATTGCTGATCGCTGACGTACTCGAGCGGCGCCTGGACGTCGGCTTTATCGGGCTGTGGCAGGGCGAAGTAGTGCAGGGGGTGCAGCATCGGTTGCTGGCCCGGGAAGAACTGGTGGCGGTGTTGCCGTTGGGGCATCGCCTGGCGGGCAGGGCACAGCTGGCGCTGGCTGACCTGGCAGGCGAAGTGTTGGTGGATTTCCCCGAAGGCACCGGGGCGCGACGACAGACCGACGAGGCGTTTCAGGCGGTGGGGTTGCAGCGCAGGGTGCAGTTCGAGATCGGGCATGTTCGTCTGGTAGAGAAATTCGTGCAGCGGGGCATGGCCGTCGGCCTGGTGCCCGAGCGGGTGGCTCAGGGCATCGAAGGGGTGGCCGTGGCGCGGTTGGTGGATGCGCCGGTGCGGCACTTGTATGCGGTGTGGTCGTCCAGCCCCACACCGGCTGCCCGGGCTTTTCTGGACGTGATGGAACAGTGCCTGGGGGCACAGAAAGGCTAAGCCTGTGCCTGCGTTGTCGCGGCACAGGCAACCGTTCAATCAGGCTGCAAACCCACCATCTACAGTCAGGCTGGCCCCGGTGATATACCCGGCTTCAGGCCCTGCCAGGTAAGCCACAAAGCTGGCAATTTCCTCCGGCTCGCCATACCGCCCAATGGCCATCAGCGGAATCAGGCTCTCGGCAAACTCGCCACTGGCCGGGTTCATGTCGGTGTCCACCGGGCCGGGCTGCACGTTGTTCACGGTAATGCCCTGCGGCCCGAGGTCGCGTGCCATGCCGCGGGTCAGGCCAACCAGTGCCGACTTGCTCATGGCGTACGGTGCACCACCGGCAAACGGCATGCGCTCGGCGTTGGTGCTGCCAATGTTGATGATACGACCGCCCTGGCCCATATAGCGTGCCGCGGCCTGGCTGGCGACGAACACGCTGCGTACGTTCACGGCCAGCATATGATCGAAGTCGGCCAGGTCGAACTCTGTCACCGGCGCCACTGCCAGCACACCGGCGTTGTTGACCAGGATATCCAGCCGGCCCAAGGCCTTCACGGTGTCATCAACCGCCAGCTGCACGGCCGCGGCATCAGCGCTGTCAGCCCGCAGGGCCAAGGCTTTGCCGCCGTTCTCGGTAATTTCCCGAGCCAGTTCTTCAGCCGGGCCGGCAGAGCTGACATAGGTGAAGGCCACTTGCGCGCCTTCGCAGGCCAGGCGCCTTACGATAGCTGCGCCAATGCCTCGGGAACCGCCCTGAACCAGGGCCACTTTGCCTTCGAGTGTAAGTTGCTTGGACATGCTGTTCTCCTGCTGGAAGCCAGGCCGAAATGCCTTGGATGGGCACAGTATCGGCGCTCGATTGCCTACTGATAAGATGGTAATCACTATCAGCAGAGTAAACCTTTGGTTGCTAATCATGGCCATGGAATCATTCAGCGCGTTGGAATGCTTCATCCGCAGTGCCGAGGTCGGCAGTTTTGCCGAAGCCGCCAGGCGCCTGAGCCTTACCCCGGCTGCCGTGGGCAAGCACGTTGCGCAGCTGGAAGCGCGCCTGGGTGTGCGGTTGTTCCAGCGTAGTACCCGCAAGCTGACCTTGACCGAAGCGGGGCAGCGTTTTCTCGGCGAGGTCAGTGACAGCTTTCGCACCATTCAGTACGCCGTGGCCAACCTGGCCAGTGCAGAAGGCCAGCCGGCCGGGTCGTTACGGGTGAGCATGGGCACCGTGTTCGGGCGTTTGTACGTGCTGCCGTTGCTGGGGGAATTCTTGCGCCGTTACCCGGCGATTACCCCGGATTGGCATTTCGACAACCGCCAGGTCGACCTGATCGGCCAGGGCTTCGATGCAGCGATTGGCGGTGGTTTCGAACTGCCGCCAGGGGTGGTGGCGCGCAAGCTGACCCCCGCGCACCGGGTGTTGGTGGCGGCGCCGGCCTATCTGCAGCGGCACGCGCCGATAGAAGACCCGCAGGTGCTGCAACGCCATGACGGCATCCTGGTGCGGTCACCGCAGACCGGGCGGGTGCGCTCGTGGCCGTTGACCAGCCGTTGGCAGGCGCAGCAGCCGCTGCAATTGCGCCAGGCGATGACCATGAGCGATTCGGACGCGGCGTGCGCGGTGGCCGAGCAGGGGCTGGGCATTGCCCTGGTGAGCCTGCCGTTTGCCGTGCCCTACTTGCTGGCCGGGCGGCTGCTGCGGGTGTTGCCGGACTGGTATGTGGACGATGGGCATATCAGCCTGTATTTCGCCGAGCACAAGCTGTTGCCGGGCAAGACCCGGGCGTTCATCGATTTTGTGGTGGAGCAGTTTGCCGAGCAGGGGCTGGCGGGGCGGTTCGATGCCCTGCAGGCCCTTTAGAGAATTATTGCCTGTGCCGGACTTTTCGCGGGCCCGCCCGCACCCACAGGGATATCACAGCCCTGAAGACAGTGGGGTCCTTGTGGGAGCGGGCGTGCCCGCGAAGAGGCCGGTTCAGACAACATCGACAATGAACGATACCTGCGCCCCCAGGCTCACCTCGTCATCCACCCGCTTGCCCAGCAACAGCTGCCCCAGCGGCGAACGCGGGGTAATCACCGTCACCAGCCCGTCACCCTCGCCAATCTTCAACCCCGCTGCCTCAGGCCCGAGAAACAGCCGGCGCTGCCCGCCATCTTCATTTTCCAGGGTCACCAGGTTGCTTACCTGCACACCGCGCGCCGGGTCGTAATCACGCAGCAGCAACTGCTGGTAGATCACCAGCGCCTGGCGGATCTCGGCACTGCGGCGCGCCTGGCCGGTGGCCAGGTACGAGGCCTCCAGGCCAAGCGTGTCGTACTTGTTCTCGGCGATGTTCTCTTCGGCGGTGGCGGCCTCGTAGGCGGTTTGCGCCGCGCGGGTCAGCACGTCCAGGTCATGCTCGAGGGTGGCGACAATCAGCGCCAGCAGGTGGGGCTTGTCCATGGTCAGTAACAGAACTCCAGCACGTTGGCCTGGCTTTTTTCGGTGGGCGCGGTACGGTTTTGCTGCAGCCAGAACTGGCACTTGGGGCTGTTGAGGTTGCGCGGGTTGCCTTGGGCGGCATCGGCGGCCTGTTGCAGCTCCTGTTTGTGCAGGATGTCCTTGTAGCGTTCGAACATCTCGGCCTGGGCATCCTGGGCAGTGGCCGGTGCAGGCGTTGCAACGGGGCGGTCTGCATGCGGGGCTACAACCTGGGCCAGAGGTTGCACCTGCTGTGGCCACAATTGCTGGGCCAGCCACAGGCTCGCGGCAATGGCCATGGCGCCTAGCCACAGGCCCAAGGCAACGCACATGATCAACGGCAACGGCTTGAGGGTGATCTTCAATTCACGGTGGCGCGGCATGGCAGCCTCCTGGCAACGTGGTAGGGGGGCATTGTCGCATGCGCTTGGGCATTTTTCTGCGCAGGTGCTTTTGTCAGCGCCAATTTATGCGCAGAATTCGCGGTTTTTGCACCAGCACGGGAGGGGCGCATGAAAGCCACCTGGGACATCTTCTGCAGCGTCGTCGACAACTACGGCGATATCGGCGTGACCTGGCGCCTGGCCCGGCAGTTGGTGGCCGAGCACGGCCTGGCGGTGCGCCTGTGGGTGGATGACCTCAACGCTTTCACGCCCATGTGCCCTGGCGCCGATGCCACGGCGGCGCAACAGTGGCAGCACGGTGTGGATGTACGCCACTGGCCGGCAGCGTGGTTGCCGGTGGCGCCGGCCGATGTGGTGATCGGCGCATTCGCCTGCCAGTTGCCCGCAGCCTATGTCGAGGCCATGCGTGCCCGCCCGCAGCCGCCGCTCTGGCTCAACCTCGAGTACCTGAGTGCCGAGGACTGGGTGGAGGGTTGCCACGGGTTGCCTTCGCCGCAGCCCAACGGTTTGCGCAAGGTATTTTTCTTCCCGGGCTTTACCGACAAAACGGGTGGTTTGCTGCGCGAAGGTTCGCTGCTGGCCCGGCGTGACGCGTTCCAGCAGTCGGCGGAGGCGCGCCGTGCCTTTTTGCAGGGGCTTGGTGTAGACCTTGTGCCGGGTGCGCTGCTGATCTCGCTATTTGCCTATGAAAACCCGCAGCTGGGCAACTGGCTTGATGCCCTGGCCACGGCTGACCAGCCTTGCCACCTGTTGGTCCCGCAAGGGCGCGTCGTCGCGGGGCTCAGCCAGTGGTTGGGCGAGGGCCCGCTGCACGTGGGTGATGTGCGCACCCGCGGGGCGCTGACCGTTCAGGTGCTGCCTTTCGTCAGCCAGGACGACTTCGACCGGCTGTTATGGAGCTGTGATTTCAATGCCGTGCGTGGCGAAGATTCGTTCGTGCGTGCGCAGTGGGCGGGGCAGCCGATGCTGTGGCACATCTATGTGCAGGACGAGAATGCCCATTGGGAAAAGCTCGAAGCGTTCCTCGCGCATTATCGCTGCGGCCTGTCAGACGATGCCGATGCAGCCCTGTTGGGCCTGTGGCGTGCCTGGAACATGGATTTCGACATGGGCCAGGCCTGGCGGGCGGCCCGCCAGCATTGGCCGGAACTGCAGCAGCATGCTCGCCTTTGGGGGGCGCGACAGGCCGCTCAGCCGGACCTTGCCACAGCGCTAGTACACTTTTACCGAAATTCGCTATGATACGCGGCCTCGATTTTTATAAATCCATCCAGATTCGGATACTTCGTAATGAAAACTGGTAAAGAACTGAAACCCGGTACCGTCCTGCGGATCGACAACGACCCGTGGCTGGTTCAAAAAGCTGAGTTCACCAAGTCGGGCCGTAACAGCGCGATCATGAAGACCAAGCTGAAGAACCTGCTGACCGGCTACAAGACCGAAACCGTATACGGTGCGGACGACAAGCTGGACGACGTGATCCTGGATCGCAAAGAAGCGACCCTGTCGTTCATCAATGGTGACGAGTACACCTTCATGGACACCACCGACTACACCATGTACGAGCTGAACGCCGAGGACATCGAAGCCGTTCTGCCGTACATCGAAGAAGGCATGGAAGACGTCTGCGAAGCCGTGTTCTTCGAAGGCCGTCTGGTGTCGGTTGAGCTGCCGACCACCATCAGCCGTAAAGTTGTCTACACCGAGAACGCTGCTCGCGGTGACACCTCCGGCAAAGTCATGAAGCCTGCCAAGCTGGCGAACGGTACCGAGATCTCGGTTGCCGACTTCATCCAGATCGACGAGTGGATCGACATCGACACTCGCGACAACAGCTTCAAAGGCCGTTCCAAGAAGTAATGCTTCTTGCGAGACGCAAAAAACCCGGCGCAAGCCGGGTTTTTTTATACCTGTGTGCTCGTGCTTTTGTGGGTGCAACTGTCGTGCTCAATTTCTAAAAGCTGGCGCAGATCCGTGTGGGAGCGGGCTTGCCCGCGAACACGGGCGAAGCCCGTGCCATCCACCGCGGTGTATTCTTCGCGGGTAAACCCACCCACAGGGGATCGCGCAAGCCTTTGCGCCTTAGACGGTTACGTGCAGGCGCACATCCACATTACCGCGGGTGGCATTGGAGTACGGGCACACCTGGTGCGCCTTTTCCACCAGCCCTTCGGCATCGGCCTGGGCCAGGCCCGGCAGGTTGATGTGCAGGTCGATGTCCAGGCCGAAACCGCCCGGGATCTGGCCGATGCCCACCTTGGCGGTGATCGAGGAATCTGCCGGCAGGGCTTTCTTCTCTTGCCCGGCCACGAACTTCAAGGCGCCGATGAAGCAGGCCGAGTAACCAGCGGCGAACATCTGCTCGGGGTTGGTGCCGTCACCGCCCGCGCCGCCCAGTTCTTTGGGGGTGCTGAGCTTGACTTCCAGCTTGCCGTCGCTGGAGCGGGATTTGCCGTCGCGCCCACCGGTGGAGGTTGCTTCTGCGATGTACAGCGGAGTGACCTTTTGCATCTTGAGCCTCGCTAATGTGCTGTGCACTCCCGTTTGCAGGAGGGCGGGGGTTGGTGTGGGATTTAAATTAGCGCGCAATTAGTTAGCGCGCAAGATAAATCATCACCGTTCATCTGAACGGCCATCTCACAGCATAGCGCTCAGAGGTTTTTTTGCAGGTTGTCGCGCAGGATCAGCAGGTCGGCTTGCAGTTGCTGCAGCTGCTCCAGGCTGCGCCCGCTGGCCTTGAGAATGCATTGCGGCACCTCTTTGGCCCGCTGTTGCAGGGCGCGGCCCTTGTCGGTCAGTTGCACCATCACTACCCGTTCATCTTCGCGGCTGCGGTTACGCTGCAACAGGCCTTCGCTTTCCAGGCGCTTGAGCAGCGGGGTCAGCGAGCCCGGGTCGGTCAGCAGGTGCTGGCTGATTTCGCCCACGGTCAGGCCGTCACGCTCCCAGAGTACGAGCATGGCAAGGTATTGCGGGTAGGTCAGGCCTAGCGCCTGCAGCAGCGGTTTGTAGACCTTGGTCATCAGCAACGAGGTGGAGTGCAGGGCGAAACAGACCTGGTTGTCCAGCAGCAGCTCGTCACAGGAGGCTTGGGTGTCGGCGTTCATGCAGGTCCTTGAAAGTCATCAATGGAAAATTCTGGCACGCTGATCATCAGTGCGCGAATTAATCGCGCAGTTCACTGCGCAAGGCCAGGTCCCAGGGTGGAATCGGGCTGAAGCGGCTCTTGAGGAATTCGAGCAGCAAACGGCTGCGAGAGTTCGTTTCATGTGCCAGTCGTAGCGCGTAAATGCCGCTGGTCTCCGCTTCAGGCAAGCCGCCGTCGCAGAACAACGGGATCAGCTCGCCGCGCAGCAGGTATTCACTGATCAGCCAGGTGGGAAGGTGGGCTATCCCCAGGCCGGCGAGGGCGCCGAACAACAGGGTTTCGGCGTTGTTGGCGGCCATGCGCATGCGCGCGGGGCGATACAGGCGGGTTTGCCCGGCCACACTGAAGCGCCAGGCGAACGGCGGCGCCAGGCCATCCCAGTCCAGCCCGTCATGCCCGGGCAGTTCGCTGGGGCAGGTGGGGATGCCGCGGCTGGCCAGGTAGGCGGGGCTGGCGCAGGCGATGCGTACCATGTAGGCGAGCGGTGTGGCGACCAGGCGGGTGTCGGCCAAGGGGCCGGCGCGCAGCACCAGGTCGACCTCGCCCAGGTGGCTGCCCTGCAGGTCGACAAAGCTGTCGATCAAACGCAGTTGCACGTCCAGGCCCGGGTAGGCCACCAGGAAGTCGGCAATGGCCGGGGCCAGGTGGCGGCGGCCAAACGCGGCAGGGGCGTCGATGCGGATCAGGCCTTCCGGGGCATTGCTCAGTGACACCGCTTCAGCCCGGGCCAGGCGCAACTCCTCGATGATGCGCCTGGCCCGCTCGGCAAAGGCGTTGCCTGCAGGCGTGGCCCGCACCGCGTGGGTGCTGCGAGTGAACAGGCGGCTGCCGACGGCGCTTTCCAGGTTGTCGATGCGCCGTGCTACCGCAGACGGGGTCAGCGGGTGGCGACGGGCGGCGGCAGAAAAGCTGCCGGTTTCCAGCACATCGAGGAACAGGCTCAATTGGTCGGTCAGGGTATCGGGGCTCATGGCTGCCTTGCTTTTGCGAAAAACGCACAGCCATTGTGCGCTGCTGTGCGTTTCCCCGCCAGCGCACAATCGTTAGCATGCTCGCATTATTGGAACAGGCGGACGAGGCCCTGATGATCGAGTGGTTGTTGTATATCGTGCTGGGCGCAGCCCTGGGCACCATGGGGGGCTTGTTTGGCATAGGCGGCGGGCTGATTGCGATTCCGGCGCTGGGCGTGCTCTTCGGCCTGGACCAGCAGTTGGCGCAGGGGACCGCGTTGGTGATGGTGGTGCCGAACGTGCTGCTGGCGCTGTGGCGGTATCACCAGCGCAACCGCATCGCGTTGCGCCATGCGTTGCCGCTGTCGGCGTGCAGCTTCCTGTTCGCCTGGTTGGGGTCGATCTGGGCGGTGGGGCTTGATGCGCATTCCATGCGCCTGGGTTTTGTCGGCTTCCTGGTAGCGTTGGCGGTGTGGAACGTGGTGCGGATGTTCATGAAGGTGTCGCCGCCGAGTGCCGAGCTGCGTCATGCCTGGCCGTGGCTGGGTGTGCTGGGCAGCTTTGCCGGCACCATGGGCGGCTTGTTCGGGGTGGGTGGGGCCGTGGTAGCCACGCCGATCCTGACCAGTGTGTTTGGCGCTACTCAGGTGGTGGCGCAGGGGCTGTCACTGGCGCTGGCGGCGCCGAGTACCTTGGTCACGCTGGTGACCTATGGCGTGCACCATAGCGTTGACTGGGGGGTTGGGATTCCCTTGGCGGTGGGTGGCTTGCTCAGCATCAGCTGGGGCGTGAAGCTGGCCCACGCGTTGCCGGAGAAGGTATTGCGCGCAATGTTCTGTGTGTTTCTGGTGGTCTGTGCGGTGATGCTGGGGTTTGAGCTTTGAGAGGTTGGGGCCGTTTTTCGGCCCCCGATCACTTGAAACCCTCAACGATGTAGTCGGCCATGCAGTCGGTGATTGGCGAGGGGGGCTGTGTACTGCGCACCAGCATTACATTGGCCATCGGCAACTGCGGCAGCCCTTCGCTCTCACCCAGTATGCGGATGTTGCCCCCGATCAGGCTCTGCAGCTGCGCGGTCACTGCCAGCCCGGCGGTGACGATGGCAAAGATCGCCGCCAGGCTTGGGCTGGTATAGGCAATACGGTAATCGATGCCCTGTGCCTCCAGCGCGTTGCAGGTCCAGGCGCGACAGAAGCAGTCGGTGTTGAACAGCGCCACCGGCATCGGCCGCTGTTCGTGTGGGCAAAAGCCTTCTGCCGCGGCCCACACCAGGCGTTCCTGGCGCAGCAACTGGCCAATCTCGTTGCCGGGCTCGCGGGTGACGATGGTCAGGTCCAGATCCTGGCGCAGCATCAGCTGCTTGGACGAATCGCAATGCACTTCCACCTGCACCAGCGGGTAGGCTTGGGCAAAGCTCGACAAGATGGTCGGCAGGAAGCGCATGGCGTAGTCGTCTGGTGTGCCGATGCGCACCAGCCCAACCATGTGCGGCATGCGCAGGGTGTTGAACACTTCGCCATGCAACTTGAGAATGCGCCGGGCATACCCCAGCAGTACCTGGCCTTCGGCGGTCAGCCGCACCTGACGGCCATCACGTTCGAATAGCTGGCGCTGCAGAATGTCTTCTTCCAGGCGTTTCATCTGCATGCTGACCGCTGACTGGGTGCGGTTGACCACTTCGCCAGCGCGGGTAAAGCCGCCTTGCTCGGCAATGGCGACGAAGGTGCGCAGGACGTCCGCGTCGAGGCTCTGGTACTGGGACATTGCATCAATCTCCGAGATGCATCGCATCAGAAACATTCGTTGGATTGATCTTAAGCCTGGCGTGAGACTGAGGCCATCAACACGGAGGGCTTCACGATGAAAGGTCATGTCAGCAGCATCCAGCAACCTGCCTTTTCCCTGAGCTACCTGTGGCATGCGGCCTTGCAGCGTCTGGCGCGTTGGCTGGAGTTGTACCGTCAGCGTCAGGAACTGGCCAGTCTCAGTGATGCAACTTTGCGCGACTTGGGGTTGAGTCGGGCGGATATCCAGCAAGAGGCCGAGCGGCATTTCTGGGATGATCCACTGAGGAAGTGATGCCAGGCGTGGCAGTCGCTTCTGCTCCAGCTCCAGCTCCAGCTCTTGCTTTGGCTTTTGCTTCTAAGCGCGCGGTAGTTCAGGCGACGCAGATTGCGACTTCAGGAGGCCGAGCGCAGGGCTTGCGGAGGGAGGTGACGGGCATGGATGCCCGTCAAGCGCTGGGCCCCAGGATGGGGCCTGCAGCGCGGTCCTCCCGGGAGCAAGCCCGGAGCGAGGGGACCCCGGAGCGTAGCGTAGGGGCCGGATGATGGGAGCCGACGGTTTTGGTGGGCTTGCCCCGTGACAACGGACGCCAAGAGGCGATACTTGAATCGTTCTCTTGGAGGTTGTCATGTCCACTCGAACCTACCGTAACTACACCGATGAGTTCAAAATCCAAGCCGTTGCCTTGGCGCAAACGGTAGGAAGAACCGAAGCCGCCCGGCAACTCGAGATTCCCGTAAAGACGCTGGATAACTGGGTTGATGCGTCTCGCAAAGGACACGCGTTAAGCTCCCCCGACCGACGCCCTGTCAGTAAAGACGACAGCGAACTGGCGCGGCTCAGGGCCGAGAATGCTGAACTCAAGCTGGAGCGCGAAATCCTAAAAAAGGCGGCGGTATTCTTTGCCAAAGAGTCCAGGTGAGATACGCCTTCGTCGCTAGTGAACGGGCTCAATTCCCGGTGCGATTGCTGTGCCGGGTGATGGGTGTCTCAGTTTCGGGATTTTACGACTATCAGCATCGCCAGGGCCGTCCAGATCGAGACGCTCAGATTCGCGTTGATTTGCACAAGGCCTACGCGGCCAGCCGGAATACATATGGCCGACCACGGTTGGTCGAAGCTTTGCGCCGGCAGGCACATGCAGTGGGCCATAAGCGGATAGGTCGGCTGATGCACGAGGAACATATTCAAGGCAAATGCAAAGGCGGTTTCAAACCCTGTACGACTGATAGCCACCACTACCTACCCGTAGCGGACAATGTGCTGGCCCGACAGTTTTCCGTGAGCAGCGCCACGCCCACCTGGGTCAGCGATATCACCTACATCGCCACCAAAGAGGGATGGTTGTATCTGGCAGTGGTATTGAGCATTCAGACGCGCCAAGTGCTGGGTTACAGCTTGGCGGATCGGATGCCGGACGACTTGGTTGAGCGAGCCTTCATCAACGCTTGGAACGCGTGCCTTGGCCTCTACGGTGTTGTTTTCCACTCCGATCAGGGGCGTCAGTATGCAAGCAGCAAATTTCGCTTCGCTCTGGCCAAGAAAGGCTTCACGCAGAGCATGAGCCGGAAGGGAAATTGTTGGGATAACGCCGTGGCTGAGAGCTTCTTTGCCACGTTGAAGCGAGAAGAGGCCTGCCGGGTTTACCCCAGCAAGCAGCAGGCGCACCTGGCGATCGCAAACTACATCCACGGGTTTTACAACAGCAGTCGACTGCACTCAGCACTGGGCTATCGTTCACCGAACGAATATGCAAAAGGCTTGAGAAAGGCGGCTCAATAGCCAGCCTCTTGGCGTCCGTTGTCACGGGACAGGCCCATGGTTACTTTGGCCACGACCAAAGTAACCCGCCGGAAGGGCGGAAAGGTGAATAGGCGCCTACATCGTGAATGAATGTCTACTTGATGTGAAAGCGCACAACCCAAAGGCCCAAAAGCTCAAAAGCTCAAAAGCTCAAAAGCTCAAAAGCTCAAAAGCTCAAAAGCTCAAAAGCTCAAAAGCTCAAAAGCTCAAAAGCTCAAAAGCTCAAAAGCTCAAAAGCTCAAAAGCTCAAAGCTTAAGCGCTGGTTCTGATCGGGCGTACAGTCCGTTTGCGATGGCGACGCCGACTCACCTTTCCGCCCTTACGGCGGGTCCCTTTTTGTCGTGGCAAAAAGGGACCAAAAACCGTCGGCTCCCATCATCCGGCCCCTACGCTACGCTCCGGGGTCCCCTCGCTCCGGCCTTGCTCCCGGGAGCACGCGCTGCAGGCCCCATCCATGGGGCCTCAGCGCTTGACGGGCATCCATGCCCGTCATCTCCCTCCGCAATGCCTACGCTCGGCCTCCTGAAGTCGCAATCTGCGTCGCCTGAGCTACCGCGCGCTTAGAAGCAAGGTCAAAAGCGAAAAGCGAAAAGCGAAAAGCGAAAAGCGCTCAGCGCCGCACCTGCTTGAGGGTTTCGGCAATTAGGAACGCCAACTCCAGCGACTGATCGGCATTCATCCGCGGATCACAATGGGTGTGATACCGGTCAGACAACGCATCCTCGGTGATCGGCCGGGCACCGCCGATGCATTCGGTGACGTTCTGCCCAGTCATCTCGATATGGATACCGCCGGCATGGCTGCCCTCGGCCTGGTGTACCTGGAAGAACTGCTTCACCTCATCCAGAATCTGCGCAAAATCGCGGGTCTTGTAACCGCTGCTGGCCTTGATGGTGTTGCCGTGCATCGGATCGGAACTCCACAGCACCTTGCGCCCCTCGCGCTCGACAGTGCGGATCAGCCCC
Source organism: Pseudomonas sp. 10(2024) (assembly GCF_045164175.1). Lineage (NCBI taxonomy): Bacteria > Pseudomonadati > Pseudomonadota > Gammaproteobacteria > Pseudomonadales > Pseudomonadaceae > Pseudomonas > Pseudomonas sp. 10(2024). The sequence continues at coordinate 4,286,317 of NZ_CP174006.1, read as the reverse complement.
GGCAAGTGGTCGCCAACCTTGCCCGCGCCCATGCGCACGATCAGGTTCAAACGCCCCGGGTCGTTCGCCGGGTTGAGCGTGTCGATCAGGCGGATCAGCTCTTCGGGGTTCATGCTCGGGCCAACCTTTACCCCAATCGGGTTGTGCACGCCACGCAGGAACTCCACATGAGCCCCATCGAGCTGGCGGGTGCGGTCGCCGATCCACAGCATGTGCGCCGAGCAGTCGTAGTAGTCGCCGGTCAGGCTGTCCTGGCGCACGAAGGCTTCTTCATAGTTCAGCAGCAGCGCTTCGTGAGCCGTAAAGAAGCTGGTTTCGCGCAGTTGCGGCGCACTGTCCAGGCCACAGGCACGCATGAACGCCAGGGTTTCATCGATGCGATTGGCCAACTGGTGGTACTTGTCGGCCAGCGCCGAGTTGGCGATGAAGTCCAGGTTCCACTTGTGCACCTGATGCAGGTCGGCAAACCCGCCCTGGGCGAACGCACGCAGCAAGTTGAGGCTGGCGGTGGCCTGGTGGTAGGCCTGCAGCAGCCGCTCCGGGTCCGGAATGCGGCTTTTGGCGTCGAAGCCGATGCCGTTTACGATGTCGCCACGGTAGGCGGGGAGGGTGACGTCGCCGATGGTTTCATCGCCAGATGAGCGCGGTTTGGCGAACTGCCCGGCCATACGCCCCACTTTCACCACCGGGCAGCCGGCGGCAAAGGTCATGACAATGGCCATTTGCAGCAACACCTTGAAGGTGTCACGGATTTTTGCAGCCGAGAACTCGGCGAAGCTCTCGGCGCAATCGCCGCCCTGAAGCAGGAAGGCACGGCCTTCGGTGACCTCGGCGAACTGCCGGCGCAGCTCGCGCGCCTCACCCGCGAACACCAGCGGCGGGTAGCTGGCCAGGGTCTGTTCAACCTTCAGCAGGTGCGCGGCATCGGGGTAGGTCGGTTGCTGCTGGATCGGCAGGGCGCGCCAGCTGTCGGGGCTCCACGGTTGGTTCATCTTGGGCTCGGTCTTGTCGGTTGTAGGCTATGAGCCATGGTAACAGTTGGCGCTGCGCTTGTTGCATCAAGGGTGTTGGCGGACAATGCGCGTTTTTGCGCAGGTGGGTGGTGGACATGACGGCGGAACGGCAAGAGCGGCTGCTGGCACGGGTGGAGGATGCGTTTGGCGTCATCAGCGTGTACGAAGTAGACGACTACCGCTTTCTGGAATTCGGCGATGCGATCGAGCAAAGCTGCGTGTTCACCGCCGACCCCAGCTGGCTGGAGTACGACTATACCCGCGCCATGCTGGTGGGGGCGCTGTGCCACGAATCGCCGGAGAGCGCACTGTTTCTGGGCCTGGGCGCCGGCACGCTGACCCAGGCCTGCATGAAGTTCCTGCCGCTGGAAGACATCGAGGCCATCGAACTGCGCCCGGATGTGCCGCGCCTGGCCATGGATTACCTGGGCCTGGACGACGACCCGCGGCTGTATGTGCGCATCGGCGATGCCCTGGAGCTGCTGCCCACGGCAGAGAAGACCGACCTGCTGTTCGTTGACTTGTACACCGACCATGGTCCTGGGGTCGGGCACCTGGCGTGGAACTTTCTGGAGAACTGCCAGCAGCACCTGAACCCGGGCGGCTGGCTGGTGATCAACCAGTGGGCCACCGATGATGGCAGGCCGCTGGGCGCGGCGTTGCTGCGCGGGTTGTACCACCGGCATTACTGGGAGCTGCCTGTGAAGGAGGGCAATGTGATTCTGCTGGTGCCGGCAGACCTGGAGCAGTCGCTGGACCTGGACGGTTTGAGAGCCCGGGCCGAGGCGCTGGCGCCGCGTTTGGGGTACAGCCTCGACGGACTGATCCGCGAGATTCGGCCGGCTACCTGAATGGCGGACGCGCGCCGACACCGAGCGCGTAAGGCTTCAGGGGATTATCGATTCAGCCTGTCGTGCGCGATAGCCCGATACTGGCCCTGCCTCCATGAAAATTTTCCTCACGTACGCGACTATTTCAGGTATAGTACGCGCCGGTCTTTTAGCGGACCTCAAAATCAGGTGGTGCAAATCCTCCGAGTCCAGCTTCGGCTGCGCGTCCGCTAGGCGGACCTTCCCAAGTTTTCTTTTTCAATCGTTTTCGCAAATCCCCGCCGCCAAAGCTGCCTGGGTGACCTGACGGTCTTTCAAGGCATGTGCAGCTTTGGAGCATGGGTCTTTGCGGATGCACCTAGAGGCAGACCCATGACCCAGGAAACCGGCGGCTTCGCCGCTCTCGATCTTAACCCGAACATTGTTGCTGCCGTTGTGGCTACCGGCTACGAAGAGCCGTCCGCCATTCAGCAACAATCGATCCCGATCATCCTCGCCGGTCACGACATGATCGGCCAGGCGCAGACTGGCACCGGCAAAACCGCTGCCTTCGCCCTGCCGATCCTGAACAAGATCGATGTGAGCAAGCGCGAACCGCAAGCCCTGATCCTGGCGCCAACCCGTGAGTTGGCGCTGCAAGTTGCTACCGCTTTCGAAACCTACGCCAAGCAGATGCCGGGCGTGAACGTTGTCGCCGTCTACGGTGGTGCCCCGATGGGCCCACAGCTGCGTGCGATCCGCAACGGCGCGCAAATCGTCGTGGCCACCCCGGGCCGTCTGTGCGACCACCTGCGTCGTGACGAAAAAGTCTTGTCGACTGTACAGTACCTGGTACTGGACGAAGCCGACGAGATGCTGAAGCTGGGCTTCATGGACGACCTCGAAGTGATCTTCGACGCAATCCCGGCTACCCGTCAGACCGTACTGTTCTCCGCAACCCTGCCGTCTTCGATCCGTTCGATCGCCGAGCGTCACCTGCGTGAACCCAAGCACGTCAAGATCCAGACCAAGACCCAGACCGTTACCGCGATCGAGCAGGCCCACCTGATGGTCCACGCGGACCAGAAGATCCCGGCTGTGCTGCGTCTGCTGGAAGTGGAAGAGTTCGACGCGCTGATCGCCTTCGTGCGTACCAAGCAAGCCACCCTGGACCTGGCCGCCGCGCTGGAAGCCAAAGGCTACAAGGCTGCTGCACTGAACGGCGATATCGCCCAGAACCAGCGTGAGCGCGTGATCGACTCGCTCAAGGATGGCCGCCTGGACATCGTCGTCGCCACCGACGTCGCTGCCCGTGGCCTGGACGTACCGCGCATCACTCACGTGTTCAACGTTGACATGCCGTACGACCCGGAGTCCTACGTACACCGTATCGGCCGTACTGGCCGTGCCGGTCGCGATGGCCGTGCACTGCTGCTGGTTACCCCGCGCGAGCGCCGTATGCTGCAGGTGATCGAGCGTGTTACCGGGCAGAAGGTTGCCGAAGCGCGCCTGCCGAATGCCCAGGCCGTGCTGGATGCCCGCATCAAGAAGCTGACCTCGAGCCTGGCGCCGCTGGTAGCCGAAGCAGAAGCCACCCACGGCGAGCTGTTCGACCGCCTGACCACCGACCTGGGTTGCAGCGCGCGTGCCCTGGCTTCGGCCCTGCTGCGCAAGGCCACCAATGGCCAGGCGCTGGACCTGGCGGCGGTAGAGCGTGAGCAGCCGCTGGTGCCGAGCTTCGCCCCGCGTGGTGAGCGTACCGAGCGCGGTGAGCGTGGCGAGCGTCCTGACCGTGGTGACCGTGAGCGCCGTGCACCGCTGCCGTTGGCCGAAGGCCGCGTGCGTTGCCGTACCGCCCTGGGTGCCCGTGATGGTATCGCTGCCAAGAACCTGCTGGGGGCGATCCTCAACGAAGGTGGCCTGGCGCGTGACGCTATCGGCCGCATCCAGGTGCGCGACAGCTTCAGCCTGGTCGAGCTGCCGGAAGACGGCCTCGAGAAGCTGCTGTCCAAGCTCAAGGACACCCGCGTGGCTGGCAAGCAGCTGAAGCTGCGTCGCTACCGCGAGGATTGATCCTGGCGTAATGAAAAAATCCCCGGCTTAGGTCGGGGATTTTTTTTGCCTGTACCAGCCCTTTCGCGGGCTTGCCCGCTCCCACAGGTACTGAAATCTGTGGGGTACCTGTGGGAGCGGGCAAGCCCGCGAAGAGGCCCTTCAGTCGAACCGATAGATGTCCATCCCCAGCGCGCCCAGGGTGAACCCCTGATGCACCACGCCGAACTTGCTCCCGGCCCCAAGGGCAAAGAACAGCGGCAGCAAATGCTCATCACTGGGATGGTTGCGCACCGCAAACGGCGCCTGCTGCCGGTAATCCAGCAGCGCCGCCTGGTCATCCTCCTGCAACCGGTCTACCACCCAATCCCTGAACGCCAGCGCCCACGGCTCGATCACATCCGGCCCTGCATGCCAGTCCAGCTCACCCAGGTTGTGGGTAATGCTGCCCGAACCCATCAGCAGTACATCCTCGGCACGCAACCCCGCCAGTGCCTGGCCCACCTTCAGCTGCAGCGCCGGCCCCATGTGGCTGGGCAGTGAAACCTGCACCACGGGAATGCGCGCATCCGGGTACATCAGCGACAGCGGCACCCAGGCGCCATGGTCGAATGGGCGTTGCATGTCCAGTCGCGCGGGTAACCCCGCAGCCTTCAACCGCTCACTGATCTGGCCAGCAAGCCCGGGCTCGCCCGGCGCCGGGTACTGCACCGCATACAGGGCCGGTGGGAAGCCGTAGAAGTCATGCCAGGTTTCGGGCTGCGCGCTGCCGGTGACCAGCAGCTCGCGGCTTTCCCAGTGTGCCGACACCACCACGATCGCTTTCGGCCGGGGCAGCGCGTTGGCCAACCCGGACAGTGCCGGCCCGCTGGCGCCGGGTTGCAGGGCAAGCATGGGGGAACCATGGGAAATGAACAGGCTGGGCAGCATGGCGGGGTCCTGAAGGTTAAGATGCAACCATCATCGAATAACTACAGATCGAAATCCAAACCAAGTTTTACCGACAAATCATCTAAAAATCGGGAGTAATCATGGAACCAGCGTTCTGGCAGCAGCGGTGGGCCGACAACCAGATCGGCTTTCACCAGGCGCAGGTGAACCCCTATCTGCAGACGTATTGGCCACAGTTGCAGTTGGCGCCCGGCAGCCGCGTGCTGGTGCCGTTGTGCGGCAAGAGCCTGGACTTGGCCTGGCTGGCAGGGCAGGGCCATCGCGTATTGGGTGTGGAGCTGTCGCGGCGGGCGGTGGAGGATTTTTTCCGTGAGCACGGGCTTGAGGCCGAAGTGCGGCAGCAGGGCGCATTCGAGGTTTGGCGCAGTGGAGATGTACAGCTGTGGTGTGGCGACTTCTTTGCCTTGCGGGCAGAGGATGTGGCTGACTGCGTGGGGCTGTATGACCGGGCGGCGGTGATTGCGCTGCCGGTGCAGATGCGTGCGCGGTATATGCAGCTGTTGTCGGGTTTGCTGCCGGCGAATTGCCGTGGGTTGGTGGTGACGCTGGAGTATGACCAGTCGTTGTTGGCCGGGCCGCCGTTTTCGGTCAGGGATGAAGAGCTGAGACAGGGGTTTGCGGGGTGGCATGTGGAGCAGCTGGAGGCTGTGGAGGTGATTGAGGACAGCCCGAAATTCATGCAGGCCGGGGCGTCGAGTTTGTTGGAGCGGGTGTATCAGGTCAGCCGAAAAGCAGGTATGGCAGGCTGACGCGGCCCATGTGGGAGCGGGCGCGCCCGCGAAACAGGCGACGCGGTAGATGGCACCGGCTTTGCCGGTGTTCGCGGGCGCGCCCGCTCCCACAGAAGGCTGCGTAAGGCCGGGAATAAAAAAGGGCGACCGAAGTCGCCCTTTGTATTCTCAGGTTGTGAATCAGCCGCGCTGACGCAGGGCCTCGATGCGGTCTTCCAGCGGTGGGTGGCTCATCAGCAACCCGGCCAGGCCGTGCTTGAGGCCGCCATTGATGCCGAAGGCCTTCATGGTGTCCGGCATGTGCACTGGCAGGCCTTGTTCCACGCGCAGGCGCTGCAGGGCGCCGATCATTGCTGCGGTACCGGCCAGCTGCGCACCGGCTTCGTCGGCGCGGAATTCGCGGCGGCGCGAGAACCACATCACGATCATGCTGGCCAGGATGCCAAGGATCAGCTCGGCAACGATGGTCGCCACATAGTAGGCAATGCCTTGGCCCTCTTCGTTCTTGAAGATGACCTTGTCGACAAAGTTGCCGATGATGCGTGCAAAGAACATCACGAAGGTGTTCACCACGCCCTGCACCAGCGCCAGGGTGACCATGTCGCCGTTGGCAACGTGGCCGATTTCGTGGGCCAGTACCGCGCGCACTTCATCGGGCGAGAAGCGCTCCAGCAGGCCCTGGGACACCGCTACCAGCGCGTCGTTGCGGTTCCAGCCGGTGGCGAAGGCGTTGGCCTCGTAAGCCGGGAAGATACCCACCTCAGGCATTTTGATGCCCGCTTCGCGGGACAGCTCTTCGACCGTTTGCAGCAGCCACTGCTCGTGGCGGGTGCGCGGCTGGCTGATGATCTGGGTGCCGGTGGTCATCTTCGCCATCCACTTGGAGATGAACAGCGAGACGAGGGAGCCGGCAAAGCCGAACACGGCGCAGAACACCAGCAGGCTGCTGAGGTTCAGGTCGACCCCGTTGGCGGCCATGAACCCGTTGAAACCGAACAGGCTCAGGGTAATGCTTGCAACCAGCACCACCGCGAGGTTGGTGGCTACAAACAACAGAATGCGCATCATGGTTGTTACGTTCTCCTGACGGATGAGTTGTCGCTTACTGCGGGGTATATAAGGGGCCTGCCGCGCCGATTCAATCGGGGGACTATTTCAAACTGTGTACGGCGGAGTATGGCAGAGGATGGCGTGGGGGCTGTGGGATAGAGCGTTGCAGGATGTAAGAAACATTCGGCTTGGGGGCTGCGTCAAGGCCGTTGGGTGTTTGCCGCAAGTGGTGTGGCGCCTGTGAGATCGAGCGCCGCCCGCGCGGCGCTTCGCGGGTAAACCCGCTCCTACGTTTGTTTCGGGCCAGTCCATCCTGTGCCAGGCGCGCGCGATCGCCTTGTTTGTACGACGCGATATCGAGCCATGCGCCAGGGCCTTCGCGCGCAAATCCCACAGGCATAATTGGCCCGAAACAAACGTAGGAGCGGGTTTACCCGCGAAGCGCCGCGCGGGCGGCGCTCGATCTGCGCCCCACCACCACCCCCGCGTCGAACCTCTCGTGGCCCCCGGCGCCCCCCCGTCGAACCCTACTGCGAATAACCCTTCAGGAAATTGCCGATCCGGCCAATTGCCGCTTCCAGGTCATCCACCCGCGGCAAGGTCACCACGCGGAAGTGGTCCGGCCACGGCCAGTTGAACGCCGTCCCTTGTACGATCAGCAGCTTCTCCGACAGCAGCAGGTCAAGGGCGAACTTCTCGTCGTTGAGGATCGGGCAAACCTTCGGGTCGATCCGCGGGAACGCATACAGCGCCCCCATCGGCTTCACGCAGCTGACGCCAGGGATATCGTTGAGCAGTTCGTAGGTGCGGTTGCGCTGCTCCAGCAGGCGGCCCGGCGGCAGCACCAGGTCGTTGATGCTCTGGTAGCCGCCCAGCGCGGTCTGGATGGCATGCTGGGCCGGCACGTTGGCGCACAGGCGCATGTTGGCCAGCATGTCGATGCCTTCGATGTAGCTTTGTGCGTGGTGCTTGGGCCCGGAGATGATCAGCCAGCCGGAGCGGAAACCTGCCACCCGGTACGACTTGGACAAGCCGTTGAAGGTCAGGCACAGCAGGTCCGGGGCCAGCGAGGCGGTGCTGATGTGCACGGCTTCGTCGTACAGGATCTTGTCGTAGATCTCGTCGGAGAACACCACCAGGTTGTGCTGGCGCGCCAGCTCCAGCATGCCCAGCAGCAGCTCTTTGGAGTAGACGGCGCCGGTCGGGTTGTTCGGGTTGATGATCACCAGCGCCTTGGTGTTCGGGGTGATCTTGGCCTTGATGTCCTCAAGGTCCGGGAACCAGTCGGCCTGCTCGTCGCACAGGTAGTGCACCGGCTTGCCGCCGGCCAGGCTCACGGCGGCAGTCCACAGCGGGTAGTCGGGGGCCGGGATCAGCACTTCGTCGCCGTTGTTGAGCAGCGCCTGCATCGACATGACGATCAGCTCGGACACACCATTACCCAGGTAGATGTCCTCGATGGTGACGCCTTCGATTTCTTTCTGCTGGCAGTACTGCATCACCGCCTTGCGGGCACTGAACAGGCCTTTGGAGTCGCTGTAGCCCTGTGCGGTGGGCAGGTTGCGGATCACATCCTGAAGGATTTCATCAGGCGCCTCGAAGCCAAACGGCGCCGGGTTGCCGATGTTCAGCTTGAGGATGCGGTGGCCTTCCTCCTCCAGGCGTTTGGCGTGCTTGAGCACTGGGCCGCGAATGTCGTAGCAGACATTGGCGAGCTTGTTCGATTTGCTGAACTGCATGATGGGATCCCGATTGAGAAAACGCGCTACGCCCCGCCGAAAGGTTTGAAAGGGCAGGAAGCGGGTGCCAGACTGAACGCCTGGCACACGAAGCCAACTAATATACGTGCCACCCGCGCCCCGGAAAAGACGGTGCGGGGTGAAATTCAGCCTGCCGAGGTCCCTACATGAAAAAGATCGAAAAAAACCTGGACGAATGGCGGTCGATGCTCGACCCCGAGCAGTACCAGGTCTGCCGCCTCAAGGGCACCGAACGGCCATTCAGCGGCAAGTACAACAGCGAGCGCCGCGATGGCATCTACCATTGCATTTGCTGCGGCCTGGCGCTGTTCGATGCGCAGACCAAGTTCGACGCCGGCTGCGGCTGGCCGAGCTTCTACGCGCCGATCGAGGACAGCGCGATGATCGAGATCCGCGACACATCCCACGGCATGATCCGTACCGAGGTCACCTGCGCCCGTTGCGACGCGCACCTGGGGCATGTGTTCCCTGACGGCCCGCCACCGACCGGCCTGCGCTACTGCATCAACTCGGTGTGCATCGACCTTCGTCCGCGCGACTGACCGGAGCCCGACCATGGCTGCAACGATGCTGAACATTCCCTGCGTGACCCTGGGCGGCGAGCACAAGACGCTCGGCGACTTCCCGGGCAAGGTGCTGTTGGTGGTCAATACCGCCAGCCAGTGCGGTTTTACCCCGCAGTACAAGGGCCTGGAGCAACTGTGGCAGGCCTACCGCGACCGTGGCCTGGTGGTACTGGGCTTTCCGTGCAACCAGTTCGGCAAGCAGGAACCTGGCGATGCGCGGGAAATTGCGCAGTTCTGCGAGCGTAATTTCGGCGTGAGTTTTCCGCTGTTTCGCAAGGTCGAGGTCAACGGCCCGGGCGCTCACCCTCTGTTCGTCGAACTCAAGCAGCGCGCGCCGGGTATTTTGGGTAGCCAGAAGATCAAGTGGAACTTCACCAAGTTTCTGGTCGACCCGGCCAGTGGCCAGGTCAAGCGCTATGCCCCCACCACCAAGCCACAGGCCCTGGAGGCGGACATCGAGCGTTTGCTCAGCCGCTGAAGGGCACCCAATGGTCGACCAGGGCCAGTAGCTCTTCGCGGCGGAATGGCTTGGCCAGGTAGTCGTTCATGCCCGCCGCCCGGCAGCGTTCGCGCTCTTCGGGCATGGCGTTGGCGGTGAGGGCGACGATGGGCAACTCGGGCCAGCGGCCGCTTTGGCGGATACGCCGGCTGGCCTCGTAGCCGTCCATCACCGGCATGTTGCAGTCCATCAGCACCAGGTCGAATTCCTCACGCGCCAGCAGCTCAAGGGCCTCCGCGCCCTGGGTGGCCAGTTGCACCTGGCAGCCGAGCTTGGCCAGCATGCCCTTGGCCACCAGCTGGTTCACCGGGTTGTCCTCTACCAGCAGAATCCTCGCACGGCCTTGTTCCTGGGTAATGGCCGGGATGGCCAGCGGGTGTTCGGGTTCATGGCCTTGCAAGGTGCGGCGCAGGGTCTGGTACAGGGCGTTGCGTGCCAATGGTCGGGCCAGCTGGTGCAGCGGGGCCAAGGCCAGGGATTGCTCGTTGGGCAGGAAGTTGCCGTAGGCAGTCACCAGCAGAATCGGGGTTTTCAATGCTGGGCGCAGTGCGAACAGGTGCTCGACGTCGTCGGTGATCAACAGGTCGATCACTGCCGCATCCAGCGTGGTGCAACTGTCATGGCGCTGGTAGGTCAGGCCCCAGGCGGGCAACAAGTGCTGCAACAGTTCATTGAGCCCGCTGCCGGCTGCGCTCAGTGCGGCCACGCGGCCATGCAAGGGCACTGGCGGGATGGCTTCGGTGTGCACGGTCAGCGGCAACTCGGCGGTAAAACAGCTGCCAAAGCCCGGCTCGGAGCGAATGTGCAGGTGGCCTTGCATGGCCTTGCACAGGTTGCGCGTCAGCGCCAGGCCCAGGCCGGTGCCACCGTACTGGCGGGTGATGCCGGCGCCGGCCTGGGTGAAAGGCTGGAAGATGCGCGCCTGGGCGTCTTCGGGGATGCCGATGCCGGTATCCCGTACCTCAAGACGCACACCACCGACAATGGCCGCCAAGCGCACGTCGACGCGGCCGAAGCGGGTGAATTTCAGTGCGTTGGACAGCAGGTTGCTGACGATCTGCCGCACACGCGTGGGGTCGCCGAGCACGCTGCTGGGGAAGTCGCTGGCGATCAGGCAGGTCAGCTCCACGCTTTGCGCGGTGTTCTGCGACAGCAGGTTGGCAGTGTCTTCCACCATCGAGCCCATGTCGAACGCAATGCGTTCCAGCTCAAGCTGGCCGGCATCGAACTTGGACAAGTCGAGAATATCGTTCAGCAGCTCTACCAGCACCTTGCCCGAGTCATGGGCGATAGCCAGTTGCTGGCGTTGCTCGCTGGGCAGCGGGTTGTCCAGCGCCAGGGCGATCATGCCGAGCATGCCGTTGAGCGGGGTGCGGATTTCGTGGCTCATGTTGGCCAGGAAGGCGGCGCGCGCCTGGGCCATGTCCAGCGCTCGGCTGCGGGCTTGTTCCAGCTCCTGGTTGGACAGGCTCAGGCTGCTGTTGCTGGCCTTGAGCTCGTTGGTGCGCGCCGACACGATGTCTTCCAGCTCGTTCAGGTACTGGGTCAGGCGGTTTTCCGCGGTGCGCCGCTGTTCGATCTCGGTGGCCATGCTGACGAACTGCTGGTTGGCGACCTTCACCAGCACGCCGATTTCGTCATGCTCGTGTCCGTGTGGGCATTCCAGGCGCGTTTGCCGGGGTTTGCGCGGATCGCTGCCGCTGAGTGCGCCAATCACCGTCACCAGCGGCTTGGTCAGCATCATGTAGAACAGCGCCAGCAGGAGGCCGGTGAGCACCAGGCTGCGGGCAAAACCATTGAGCAGGGTGATGCCGGCACGGTCGAGAAAGCGGCTGCCGAAGGCGAAGGTGTCGATGTCCAGGTACAGGGTGCCCAGGTACTCCTCTGGCATGTGGGTCAGGTACAGGCGCTCCTTGAACTGGCGTTGCTCGCCGAACAGGAAGTCGCTGAGTGGCCGGTAGCGGTCCTGCAGCCTGGGCCGCTCGACATCGGCCAGTACCGTTTCGTTGTTGTCGATCAGCCGTGCGCGGATGACGGCTGGCGACTGCAGCAGGCCGCGGGTCAGCTCCAGCGCCAGTTCCGAGTCGATGTTGTAGGCGATACGCGAGGCCGGGTTGTGGCTGATTTGCAGCAACGCGTTCACTTCACGGTTGATGGACGCGTCTTCGCTGGCATAATCGATGCCGATCTGGATGAGACTGAGCAATGTTCCCAGGATGAAGCCGACCAGGACTGTCAACCGGGCTTGCTTGTATGACAGGCGATTGGTGAACTTGATATCCATGAGTCCCGAGCCGGTTTCCCGTTCCTTGCGCTGCGCAAGCATAGCCGAATAGCCCCGGCTGCTGGTGGGTCTGTCTGTTCATTTCAGTTGATCGCCAAGCGGGGGTCGCTTGGCGCCCCTTCGCGGGCTTGCCCGCTCCCACAGGTACAGCTTAGCCCCAGGCTGCAAGCCCTGTGGGAGCGGGCAAGCCCGCGAAGGGGCGCGCAGCGGCCCCCAAAAAACTGAAATTGTTAGGAGTCGTCATGGACGCTCGCTTGATCGCTTTTCTGGACCGCGCCGAATCGGTACTGGTGCGCCTTGAACCCCTGTTGCCGGCACAACGCCCGCGCATCGACTGGGGCACCACACTGGCCGCGCGCTGGCAGCGTGATGGCCGCAGCGGCTACCTGCTGCCGCTGGACGTCAGCCTGGACATCCGCCTGACCGACCTGATCGGCGTCGACAAACAACGCGACCAGCTGGGCCGCAACACCCACCAGTTCATCAACGGCCTGCCAGCCAACCACGCGTTGCTGTGGGGCTCGCGTGGTACCGGCAAGTCGTCGCTGGTACGTGCCCTGCTGGCCGAGCACGCCAGCGCCGGCCTGCGCCTGATCGAAATCGAACGTGACCACCTGGCCGACCTGCCACGGGTGGTCGAGCAGCTGCAGAAGCTGCCGCAACGCTTCATCCTGTTCTGCGACGATCTGTCGTTCGAAGCCGGGGAGGGCGACTACCGGGTGCTCAAGAGCGTGCTCGACGGCTCGCTGGAGCAGGCCCCGGACAATGTGCTGCTGTACGCCACCTCCAACCGCCGCCACCTGGTGCCCGAGAAGGAAAGCGACAACGAGAACTGGAAGCGTGTGGACGGCGAGCTGCACCCCAGCGAAGCCGTGGAGGACAAGATTGCCCTGTCTGACCGTTTTGGCCTGTGGCTGTCGTTCTACCCGTTCACCCAGGACCATTTCCTGAACGTTGTGGAGCACTGGATTGGCCAGTTGGCACAACCTGCGGGCCTTGTGTGGCAGCGTACCGAAGAACTCGACATCCTCGCCGTGCGCTGGGCCACCGGCCGCGGCAACCGTAATGGCCGTTGTGCCTATCAGTTCGCCCGCTACTGGGTCGGGCTGCAATTGCTGGAGCAAAAGTAAATGATCGACCTCAATGCCAGTGGCGCCGGCCTCGACGGCTATAACCTGCTGGCGGCGCAAGTGCAGGCGCTGTTCGCCGATGAGCGTGACTTCATCGCCAACGCCGCGCAGTTTTCCGCGTTTCTGTATAACCAGGTGGACGACCTGAACTGGGCGGGGTTCTACCTCAACCGCAACGAAGAGCTGGTACTGGGCCCGTTCCAGGGTCAGGTGGCGTGCGTGCGTATTCCGTTCGGTAAAGGTGTGTGCGGGGCTGCGGCGGCAACGCGACAGACCCAGCGGGTCGAGGATGTACATGCATTCCCTGGCCACATTGCCTGTGACAGTGCCTCCAACAGTGAGCTGGTGATCCCGTTGGTGAAGGACGGCAGGTTGATTGGCGTGCTGGACCTGGACAGCCCGACGGTCGGGCGGTTCAGCGAGGCGGATCAGGTGGGGCTGGAGCGGTTGGCGGCGATCTTTCTGACGTTGACTGACTGCTGATCGATGTTGCCTGTGCCGGCCTCTTCGCTTGTAGGAGCGGGTTTACCCGCGAATACGGTGGCGGCGGCAACGATGAATGACCAGGGATATTGGCCAGCAGCCCCGGCCCTTTCGCGGGTAAACCCGCTCCTACAACGGCCTGCGCCCAACACCCGATGTGGGTACACCGCCGCGTAGGAGCGGGTTTACCCGCGAAGAGGCCGGTACAGGTTAACCAATCAGTCGTAGATCACCTTCTTCTTCCAGGTTTCTTCCTCATCGGTCTTGAGCCCATCGGTCAGTTCGTTGTGCTCGTCCTCCGCCGGTGCCATGCGGTCCAGCACCTGGGCATTGGCCCGGGCCAACAGTTTCTCAAGATACGTCAGCTGCTCTTCATACACCTTCGGCTCCGGCTGCTTGCGCAAATACTGCACGCCGCGCTCGAAGGCCAGGCGCGCCTGGCCGGGTTGGCCTTTTTGCAGGGCCTGTTGGCCGAGGTTGTTGAAGAACTCTATATGCAGCAGCACCAGGATATGGCGGATTTCCTTGACCCAATGCTTGGCCTCGACGGCGGGCAAGAAGCCCTCATGGGCAGCGCGGGTCACCTGATTGTGCAGCGCCTCCAGCAAGAAGCGTACGTCCTTGGCCTTGATCTCGGTGTGGATCGGGTTAGGTGGGTTGTTGACCGGGATCTTGTCACCCAGGGCAATCAGCCCTTCCAGTTCGGCGATGCGCGCCTTGAATTCGGCATTGCGCTTGTCCACCGCCAGCAGGCGCTGGTTGAGGTTCAGCTCCAGGCGGGTCAGCAGCAACTTGAGGGCCGGGGTCATGAACTGGCCGGGGAACGTCTCGGTGATCTCGCCACAGCGGCGCAGGCGGTCGGCGAGCTCGATCTTCATCCGGGCGCGCTCAAGCTTGCCATTCTCGACCACATTGTTGAGGTAGCCGATCACGATCAGCAACGCGATGCCCGCCACGATGAGCAGGGTGATCAGAAGTGGTGTCACCGTTAATGCCTCATGAATAGGTTTGCATGATTGAGTGTAGGAGCGAGCGTGCTCGCGAGAGGCCCTGACAGCCATTCTCTTTTTCTATCGGCAAACTGTGCCATGACTGGATGCTGGCACATTAATGCTGACTTGACGCCAGAAAATCAACGCCAAACCCCAGCAGGCTTGCCAAAAGAGCGCTGGGTGTACCCGGAAGTCATTGATTTAAATAAATTTCTACAAAGGGGTTGACGCCTTCCCGAACCATCCATAGAATGCGCGCCACTTGCAGCGTAAAGCACACAGCGAAACGCAGCAGGGAGTGAAAGCAGGCAGTAATGCCAGCAGCGTGTCCCCTTCGTCTAGTGGCCTAGGACACCGCCCTTTCACGGCGGTAACAGGGGTTCGAGTCCCCTAGGGGACGCCAATGCGGGAATAGCTCAGTTGGTAGAGCACGACCTTGCCAAGGTCGGGGTCGCGAGTTCGAGTCTCGTTTCCCGCTCCAGTTTCTCCGGCACTGCTTAACGGCGGGGCAGGAAAAGAAAATCCAGGCTGAATCGTGAGGTTCATGTTCTGGTGCACTGAAAAGTGTTGTGTGTCCCCTTCGTCTAGTGGCCTAGGACACCGCCCTTTCACGGCGGTAACAGGGGTTCGAGTCCCCTAGGGGACGCCAAATGCGGGAATAGCTCAGTTGGTAGAGCACGACCTTGCCAAGGTCGGGGTCGCGAGTTCGAGTCTCGTTTCCCGCTCCAGTTTAAATACTGTGGCGTCTATGCGGTGCAGTGGTGGTGAAGGCTGTAAAGGCGCTTCACGCCGAACGTGGTAAAGCTTCAAATTGCGGGAATAGCTCAGTTGGTAGAGCACGACCTTGCCAAGGTCGGGGTCGCGAGTTCGAGTCTCGTTTCCCGCTCCAAATCAAGATCTACAGAGTCGCATGAGATTCTGTAAGTCCTCGAAAAAAGACGCTTCGGCGTCTTTTTTCGTTTCAGCGCAGTTTGCCTGAATCCATCATCAGCCTTGAAATTCAAAGTGCCACTGCTAGGCGCCCTTCGCACAGACGAACAGCGCAAAGCCTACGGGGGCTTTGAGGGCGTGGTTCCTTGTCGAAGCCGGTTTCCTTGAACAGCCGAGCGAGTGGTTTTTGTCAACCCACCAGTGTCACGGGTACGTGAGGGAACGGGATCCAGGAGAGTTTGTTGTCCACGCTGAAATAGCACAGGATGTCGATCTGGTAAGAGACCGTGAACACGCCCAGCGCTGCCGGGGTTACCGAACCTACCGTCATGATCCCTGTTGCCGACGTTACCGGGGTCGCGTCTGTGACCACGACAGGAGCGTCGCCTCCATCGTTACGCTTGCCGGTGATGTGCAGCCTGACGAACTGACTGGTATCCCTGAGTGGCCAGATGTTGAGGGTAAAGGTGGCTTGGTCTCCCATCCCACTCAGGCTCAGCTTACCACTCTGGATCGCCTCACACTGAGGCGGGGGCAGATTGGTGGGGGCTCGTACCGTCAGCGTGTGAAGCCCGGATGTATGAGTTGTGCCGCGACGGGTTACCGTGTAATACAGCGCAAGGCTACTGCCCATACGGGCCGCAACGTTGGTTCTGGGGATGGGGCAGGCGATGTTGCCGGTAGCCACCTCGACGGGGGCGTCATAGGCGCCGTGTTCCCCCGGGTTTGCCCAGTGTACCCTCACGCTGTCAGTGGGCTCGAAGGGGTTACCTGCTTTGATGATGACGGTTGCGCCATTCGAGGCCCGAAGCGGGTCCAGCGTGCTGCTGCTGCCCGTACTGCCCGTTTCCTCTAGGTAGGGTGTGGAGAAGTTCACGGGTAACGGAGTGGGTTTGGCGTCCAGCAGCACAATTTGCGACTGCAGCTCTGGCGTGCCCACATAATCCTGAACCGTGTACCGCGCATAGCGTAGGCCGTCAGCCATATCACGGATGTGCTTGCCTGGGATGATCACCTTCAGCGGTTTGTTGAGGTCTCCCTGTGTTACGGACCTGCTCCCTGCCTGGTCCATGCCGGAGGGGGAGGTGGACCAATACCAGGTCAGCACATCACCCACACGGATACCTGAATAAAGGGGCACAGTGGCCTCCAGTTCTTCATTGTGCTCCACCAGATAGGCGTCGGTGACACCGTTTTGGACCACCTCAGGGTCGAACACCAGCATGTTGTCCGTCGGAAGTTGAGGGGGCGTTCGGTCGATGGTGATGTGAAAGGGTAGTGAAGACGAATGGTTGCCGTTGTAGAGCTTTACATCATGAAACAGGTTATGTCTCCCCTCACTGAGCAACAGGTGTTGCGGTACATGGAGGAACAGGTCGTCCTCGGGCACCGGCGCTGTCCATGACTTTTGAGCGACTGCTGTATCGTCCCAGTACAGCGTCAGCGTTTCCTCACCCATTGCGGGATTGGAGTTCTTCCACATCTTGAACCTGACCTCAAGCGGCTGATGGGTTGCGCTGAAGCGCAGCAAGTGGGTTTCGCCACCCTCAAGGTCTGGCAGCAGCGCCGCGATCTCGGGTGGATCGAGCGGGTCTGCCTGAGTGGTCCGCCCCTTGAGCGAGGACCAGAGTGAACGGATCAGGGTAATCAATGACATGGCTTGGTCTCCTGTCAAGGACAAGCATTGAGTGCTGATTTGTGCCCTGCGTGCGCCGGACGGCGCCGCAGGGTGCTGCAATCACCAGTTGTAACGGACGCCCACGCTCACCCCCCAAGGCTGTTCGAGCTGCTCGCCGTTGGCATAGTCGAACTCCGCATGTACCTGCCATTGCTGGTCCCAGGCTGCCACTACACCGGCGCCCAGTTCGGCGCGCGAGCCCGCCAGGTCATTGTCGAGGCTGTTGCCGTTCACCTTCACGCGGTTGTTGTTGACGAACTCGTGAGCCCCGGCAACCCGTACATAAGGCTGAATCATGCGGCCCTGGCCGTAGTCGAAGGTGCGCCCGGCAGTTGTACCCAGCTTGCCCTGCAGCGAGCGGGTGTCTTCACCGCTGGCCTGCAAGCCATTGGCCAGGTGATACGACTGACCTTCGATGGTCATGGCTGCCAGTTGGGCATAAGGCTCGATGAAGTAACCATCCTCCAGCTTGATATGCCGACCGGCCTCCAGTGACACCCCGATGCCGTGATTGCTGTAGTCGCCTTTGGTCTTGCTGCCATCACTCAACTGCACATCGGCCCGGTTCTGGTAGCGGTTGACTTTTACAACGCCATCGAAGTAGTAGCCGTTTTGCGAGTCGAGCCAAGTGGTGTAGGCCCCCATGTGGTAGCTGTCGACCTTGCCCGAGCTGCCGCCCTGCAAGTTGAGGTCTGAGTTGCTGTAGCCCGCTGTGACCCCGACCAGCCAGTTGCCATCGCCGATTGGCAGGCGACCGTCGGCACCGAACGACAGCCCTTGTTGCTGCTGCTTGTAGCCGAAGCCGGAGGTAGAAGCGTTGAACTGGTTGCCATAGCTGCGCATCCAGCCACCCGCTGCGCCGTCGTTACGGCGTACCTCCCCCATGCGGCTGCGCAAGGTGGTAAGTTCGCCATACCAGACGGTAGGGGCGGTATTGGCCAGTGCCAGGATGGTTTTGGTGCCATTGCTGAGCGAGCGCATCGAGGCGTCCAGGTACCAGTCATTGCCGCGCTGGGTCAGGCCATAGGCGAAGGTGCCCAGGTCAACCGGGCCGCCCGCCAGCGAGAAGCTCGCATCGCCTGCGGCGGTATGCACCAGATGCAGTTCGGTGTCGGCCAGCGGGTCTTTGCCTGTGCTGGTCACGCGGATCTCATGGTTGCCGGTGGCGGCACCCGTCACCTCGAGCAGGTCGCTTTTGCCGTCGGCAAAGTCGGCGTTCATGATGAAGGTGCCGCTACCTTCCAGGTTGGCCACCTGCAAGGTGTAGAACTCGCCATCATCACCAAACGCCACTGCGCCGCCGTCCAGCGCCAAGTCCTTGAGCTGTGCGTCGCCAGTCATGGTCCATTGGCCACCACTGTTCAAGGCCAGCAGGTCAAGGTTTTCCAGGCGGCCTTTGAGGGTTGCCTGGTTGGCCAAGGTCAGCTTGCCGCTGCCGCCTTCGGCGACGACGATATCGCCCTCCAGGGCGCTGGCGCTGACCAGGATATCGGCGGTGCCGACGGCGCCGACTTCCACCAGTGTGCCATTACCGGCCTTGAGGGTGGAGCCGTTCAATACCTCGATCCTGGCACTCGCCGGTGCGTTCCCCGCCGTAGCGACGGCAATTGCAGAACCGTTCAGGCCCTCTACGTGGCTGGCATCCAGTACCACTGTGCTGGTTCCGGCGGGCTGGCCGCTGTCGCCACGCACGCGGAGGCCATCCTGGTCGCCGACGATGCGGCTGCCTGCAGTGGCCTGCAGGTTGCCATCGAACAGGTTGATCCCGGCACTGTTGGTGTTGGTACCAGTGACGTGGCTGGCTGACAGCGTCAGCAGGCTATTGTTGATGACTGCGCCCACCGCGCCGCCGCTGATGGTGCTGTCAAACGCGTCAACCTGTGCGCCGCTGCCTATGGACAGGCCCTGGAAGGCAGATGTCACGCGGCTGTTGCTGATAGTGGCCCCGGCCGCGCTGATGCGCAGGCCTGCGGCGTTGCCAGTGGCGTTTACCTGGCTACCATTGAGCACCAGCCTTGAGCCCTCCAGCACCCTGATGTCACGAGTAATGGCGCCGTTGGCCGTGAGGGTGGCGCCGTCCATTACCGTGTAGTTGTCAAGTGCTGCGCTGCCATCGATCGTTGTGTCATTCTTGATCGGTGTCTGGGCCCAGCTGTCCGGGCTGAGCAGGAGCGCAGGGGCGAATGTGGCTGCGCGCAGAACCTGGCGTAGGGGCAAGGGGGAGAATGCTGACATGCGAATACCTGTGTCTTGTCCAAGTCGTAACCGGCCAGCGCCTGTTGCAGGCTGGCCATTGGTGCCGAAGTCTATGGATTTAGCGGACATTTCCTGTAGGAAAAGCCTGATTAAGCTCGCGGCTTTTCCTATCTATGAGCGCGGGCTACCTTGCCAGCCCGTCCATGGGCGCCCCGTTCATGGAATCGCACAGGTGCCTGATCCTGTGCCCAGGCTGACCACAGCTTCGGCTGTTTTCGATGTGACGGTTTCTCCCCCATGCTGGAAGCTGTACTGGACGCGGCCGCGACCATCCGCGCCAAGTCCAGTGGGGTCATAGATACTGAGGATGTGGGGATTGTAGGGTTTGACTTCCCAATAAAAGCCCGCGGCCGCTTCTGCTGCGCTGATTGTACGGGGATGGGTCAGTCTGGCTGCCGGAATCTCATTATCCCCGGTGTAGCCACCCCATCCAGTCCATGTCAGGGTTACCTCACCGCCATTGGGCAGGTACTGGTTCAGTGGTGGCACGAACACCTTGAACGCAGGGTCGCCAGTTGGGTTCAGGGGGTCTTCCCAAAGGGATTCACAGTTGAGGAATCTATTATTGTACAGACGTTGAAACTCGGGAGCGTCCGGCTCGATGACAACGGCATTGGCATTGACCACAGCAGTAGGCGAGTTTTGCTCGTTACCTGCCCCGGTCGCTTTGCGGATGGTGTAGTGCACCGGTAGCGTGGGGTTATTGCTGGCATTAAGTATGTAGGTCCAGGGAAGCGGTCGCTCGATATCTGCAGGGTCGCTTAAATCGACAGAGTACGTGGCCTCGGTGACCAGCGTGCCGGCCCAATAGAAGTCCATGATGTCAGTATCTTTGGCATCGTCATGACGTTTGACCTTGAATGTGGCCTCCTCGCCGGAATCACTCCGATCCAGCACGTTTTCCTGTTGAGAGTTCTTGCCCCAGACCGCAGGGGCGTCGAGTTTGCTGTTGATGGGGTCTGGCCAAGTGGGGTCGGGGTCGGGGCGGTCGGGGCCTGCGACAGAGAAATCAACCTTCAGCGTGGTGCTTTCCGGGCCATAGGGAACGCCATGGCGCAGTACACGATAACTGACATCGGTCTCTAGTTCGGTATCTGCGGCACCATAGGCTTCACGCAGGCGATCGTGGGGGACACTGATGGAAAGCGGCAGCTCACGCGAGCCAATTTCTTCGGTGAAGGGCTTGGACGTGCCCCAGGTGACCTCGACAATGTCGCTTCTCCGGTAGTTGGTATAGTCGACTTCAACCATGACGCCTGCCTGCGCATCGGCCAGGTCGATCAGGCCATCACCT
This sequence comes from Pseudomonas sp. 10(2024), assembly GCF_045164175.1. Classification (NCBI taxonomy): domain Bacteria; kingdom Pseudomonadati; phylum Pseudomonadota; class Gammaproteobacteria; order Pseudomonadales; family Pseudomonadaceae; genus Pseudomonas; species Pseudomonas sp. 10(2024). The sequence continues at coordinate 4,265,839 of NZ_CP174006.1, read as the reverse complement.
TGGGCGAGGGGTACTACTGGCGCTTGTAGCGCGGTGGGTAATGACCCAAGGTTTACATAAACCTCCGCGATCTTGGAGATGCGGCTGCGGTTGGTGGCTTTATCCAACAGGATATAAACAATGTAGAAGTGACCGTCACTCAGCCTTTCTATGTCGGCCTTGGTTATTAGTAGTTCCCGGTTCGCAGGTAGTGGGCCATAACCAATGGGGGGTGGTATTTGCCCCTCAACCGGAACGGTGTCAGAGTAATAAAGTGCGTAAGTATCCTTTTCGTCCTGGTCATTATAAGGCGGTAATGTTACTGTCAGGCCGGTTGGATTGGTGCCGAAAAAATCGTCTGTCACCACGTTTCCATTGAGTGCCGCTGCTTCAGGTTCAACAGCATCCCACGGCGGTGTTTTATCGAATATCAGATCGATTGCGGGAGAGTATTCTGGCGTAGGCGTATTGTACCTGTCGATTCTATAGCGCAGTTGGCGCTTGCCGTCATGGGGGTAATCAGCTTTGGGTATCTGCAGCGTCGTAGGGAATACACTGTCCTTATCGTATTGGGCGCTGGCGCCAACTTCCAGAAAGTCACCGACACCCTGTCCGTCAACGATAGCCATTTCCAGTTGCAATGTGTCCTTGTCACCCAGGATTGGGTCGGGCAGGTTTAGCCATTCCTGTATGACCACATCAAGGTCCGCATCGAGGACGTCCTTGTTCAAGGTCCCGTCCGCTGGGTCGACTATCCCTTGAACTTCAGGGGGCGCCAGGGCATCGACCTGCTGCGCCGCCAACCTGGCAACACGCTGCTTTTGATAGTCAAGACGTGCCTTTGCTGCAAGTAGACGTGCCGAGTCATTACTCATGCGAAGTGCTCCCATACACATCACGATAAGGAGGGGCCGGGTTGGCCTGCTACCGGTTGTTGGTGAGAGAAGGCTAGCGTGGAGTGGAAGTTGTGGATACTGGTAAAAATGCTAGGTGGGGCGATGAGAAGAATAAGAAAATAAAAAGCCAGCCCAGTTTAGGCTGCAGCCCAGGATTAGGGTTGCAGGTACTTGTTGGGCCGGCGTTTTAGGTGGTATCTATTTGTGATTTGAGATTGAGTTGTTTTAGCTTTAAACAAGCACTAGTGGATCGTATCGCTCGGTCAACGGTGAGGCATGAGAGAAAAACGATTAAAATCTGTGTATCTGGCTATAAAGCTCTTATGTAAAAACTGAGTATTATAAGCACCAGTTTCACTACCAATTACACGACCAGCTGCACCACCAGCAGCGTCGTCTACATTCTCAGCTACCTCCTGCACTACACCCAGTGGTGCTACATTAGCCGCTTTGCTGCCAGAAAAAGCCAACTTGAACGCACTGTATGACACTCTTGCAATTCCCGTGGAAATAGCAGCTATACCCAGAATCATTGCCGCCGTTCCCGCAGCCTCATCGTTCTTGATGACTGAAACTGCCTGCGCTGCGGTACCGCCAAGGGACAGCCCTGCAAAGAGGGTGTTCATGAGCGCTGCTTTAATGGAGGTAGCTGCAACCTTGACCAATACTTTTTGCAGGAAGCTGGCGGTACCTGCTCTGACGGCCAGGGTAGCAGCGCTCATCCCGGCTTTCGCGGCAGCGCCGAGTGCCCCTACCGCAGCCAGTGACGCACCTGCGGTAAAAACTGCTGCAACAGTAAGCGCTACCCCAAGGCCCAACATGATCCAGTTCAATGTGCCGCCACCAGGCTTCCTGCGCCCCAGCCAGTTCGGGTCATCTTCGTCAGGGCGCCGCGGTCTGCCACCGTCGCCCGTTGCAGTCAAGCCGCTGGGGTCGCGCAAGGCAATCGGGTTGTTCAGGCAGTAGGTATAGGGGTTCAGTTCACCGGTGTCGAACACGCTGCGCGGATCGGGGCTGTTGAAGCGCCTAAGCCCCGGATTATAGGCGCGCATGCCCCGCCCCAGCAGGTACCAGTCACTGCCTTCATCCAGTGCCTCACCGTTGAAGCCCAAGTTGCTGTGGACAGGCACCGTGACGTGCCGCTGACCGTAGGCGCTGTAGCGTATGTCGCGAACCGCGCCAGCTTCGCATTCGGCGATGACACTGTGGCTGGAATCGGTTTGCAGCAACAACGTTCTGGCGGGGGCATCGCTTTGTTGGGCCAGCGGTATATCGGCATGGAAGCTATATCGTGTGTAGTTGCCGTCCTGGATGGCCAGACTCAGCCGGTTCTCGTCGAACCACAGTTGCCTTGGCGAGCCACTGGCTGCCTGGCTGGTCAGTAGTTGCCCTTCACCGTCGTATTGATATTGGCTTTGGCCTCTGATTTGCAACAACTGGCTTTCTTCGTCGTACTCCAGCACGCGGCCATGCTGGTCGACCGTCAGGTTACCATTGGCATCATGGGAGAATGTGAAGGTTTCTGGCGTACTGCCGCTCGTGGAGAGCGTCAACGATTTCAGCAGGAAACGGTCGTCTTTGTTGTATTCATACGTCGCAATCTCACTGGTGTCGTCATCAAAGCGGGTGATGCAGACACGAATATTGTCAATGCTGTCGTAATCGAATGCCTGTTGGCGGGGCGTGCGGCCTGCCTCATCTTTGGGGATCTCGCGGCCGCTGTATTCGACCGTGCTCAGTCGCCCCAGCCGGTCGTAGCGGAATGCTTCCCCGAGCACAACATCATCAGGCCCGGGCCCGTCGCGCAATACGCGGCTTTCGAGCAAATTGTCCTTGCCCCACACCTGAGACAACGTAGGCAAAGGCCTTGTGTCTAGCTGCTGGGTGCGCTTGATTTCACGCCCGTGGTCGTCGTACTCAAGAGATGTGGTCAGTGAGCTGTTGCTAACTGTGTCGGTGCTGGTTAGTGATATCAGCCTGCCCAGGCCGTTGTAGCCGAAGGATGCCAGCAGGTTGCCTTGGCGTGTTGCCGTGATGAGCCCTTTCTCGTCGTATTCATGGACGGCAGTCATGCCCCCGGCATCTTTGCTCGATGTCAGGCGGTTGTGGAAGGTGCTGACATACTCGGCCGTGCGCGGCACATCGCCTGCCGTTTCGAGGGTCTCGCCGGTTAACTGATCATGCGCATTGTAGTGATAGACCCGTTTGCCGTTGGCACCGCGCGACTCCTTCATCCTGGCTGTGATCGGGTCATAGATGTACTCGTCGCCTTTTACGTCAGCATTCACGCGCATATGGGTAGGATGAGGGGAGAGCGCCAGGTCGTACTCGTAGCTGATGGTATCGCGCGCGCCGGTGATCATGGCCGCTGGTTTCGATTGGCCGGGTTTGTACCGCAACTCCTCGGTGCGCTTGCCAATGGTGCGCGAAGTCACCTTGCCCACCCCGTTATAGCACTGGCTGCCCACCTCGAAGGGAGGGTCGGACTCGCGGTTGGAAAAGGCGGTGATACTGGTCGACCATTCGGCGTCCGTGTGGTGGGCATAACGATGCTCGATACGCGTTTCGGTTGGCCGCGTGCTGGCACTCAAGCGGCCGAACGGGTCGTATTCAAATGTTGTCTCATACTGGCGTTCATCAATTTTGCTCACGCATCGGCCAAGGCCGTCGTAGTGCATCACCTGTTCCGCCTCGATCATATCGTCAGGGCTCAGGCGTTCTATCCGTACCTCCTTCTCGAACGCATTGCTCCAGGTCCTGACCTTCTCGCTTTTCTCCGTTTGCTGCGCCACCTGCAACCATGTGGTCTTGCACACGTTCCTGTTTTCATCTTCCACGGTGGGGTCGAAAAGCGTGTGTTCCTGAACGTTGTCGTGGCGGATCACCACACTGCGTCCTTCCCAGTTGTCGTACAGGTATCGCTGGGCCAGGAACGGCACGTCGGCAGGGAAGGGTTTGCCCTCCAGCCAGTCGTACTGCCTGTCTTCAATTTCGCGTCCCCAGGCGTCGTGCACCAGTTCCTGGACCTGGAACAAAGCGTTGGGCCTTGTCGGGTCTATATGGCTCGCCAACACCTGGTGCACGCGGCCCAAACCATCGAACCGCGTTTCAGTGATCACGCATGTAGGTGAGGTAAAGCGCTGGCTCGCCTGCTCACCCTCTTCGGCACAAAGCACATACTCATTACTGCGCACCGCTTCGCTGGCGCCACCCCCTGCCACGACTTCAAAGATCTTGCGGTGCAGTTTGTCGGTGACGATGCGTCTCTCTACCCTGTCCTCGTCGGTGCTCAGCACCAGTTCGCCAGAGAACAGTGAGTGCCCTTCGCTGGTCTGCATGCTGGCCAGGTCATGCCCCACGGTGTCATGCACCGTTTTCAGCACGGTAATTGGAGCCAAATCATGCAAGCGCTCGTCGCGCATCTTGTCCCAATCGAGCGTCTCGAACTGGTAGGCATAGTCAACAGTGCTTTCCAGCATTTCAGGCTGGCCCGGCTCGCCAAAGGCGGGGTTCGGGAAGCCCGTGGTGCGTTTTTGCAGGCGACCATGTTGCAATGGCTCTGCCTGTTGCACTTCTTCATTTTCCTGCTCGTGATAGTCATAGGCCGTGACTTTCAGTGTGCGATCGTTGTGGCTCAGTGTTTCGCTATGAAGGGCACACCAGCTTTCCTGCCCGGTCGCTTCGCTGCTGCTGGCCAGTACTTTGATTTGATTGTACGTATGCGTCGTGACCAGTGTTGGGGCGTTTCCACCGTGCCCAGCCGCCGGTGTCACGGTTTTCGTGTGTAGGTCGCACACAAAGTTTTCAGCATTGCCTGGGTAACCCGCATCCCCATTCCGGTACCAACGGTTTGTCTCCACGACGCCGGTCGCTGCTTGCTGCATCAACACATTTCCGTGATCGTCGTACTCGGCCCTGATGGTTTCCACGTGTTGACGGCCGCTATCGCGCAGCCGCCAACGGGTTTCGATCTTGATCGGGTACTGACAGGCGTTCACTTGCTCCTCGAAGCGCCCGGGCTTCAGGTTATACGTCGTGATTTTCTCTTCAATGAAATTGCCGATGACTTCAGTGTTGTCGGCGTTCAGCTTGGTGCCCCGATACACAGCTTCACGGGTGTTCAGGTGAAACTTGTTGAACTCTCGGACGGTGCTGCGAACGGGCCTTTCATCCACCCAGAGTGTCTCTGTGGTGGCATAGTCATAGTCGATATCCTTGCGGAACAGGTTGTCCAGGCCATCGTCTATCCACTCCAGTGGTGCATTGCCACCCAGGAAGTTGTGACCGTTGCTGGAATAGGTGTAACGCGTGTCGATCGGGGGTTGCTTATTGCCTGGGTGCTGCACATGCCGGGTTACTCGAGGCAGCGGGTCCAGGCCCGAACCGATCGGGAACTCGTGGCCGTAATCATCGTATTTCAGTTCTTCGAATCCGCCCGCAGGGGTGTACACCGTGCTGATGCAATCGACATTCCTGACGCGGATATAGGAAAAACGCCAGCTCGCCTGGTTGTCGGTGGGCAATTCGATGCGGGTTACCCGGTTGTCGGTGCCCAACACCATGGTATAGGTGGCGTTTCCCGTGTCAGTTGGCATCCTCAACTGCACATCTCTGTTGCGAACGGCCTCCAGCAGCGTGACGCCGCGCATGTCGGTGATCTTGGTCAACATCGGGAAGCCGTCATGGGTGCCGTATTCCAGGTTCAGCCAATGCCCCTGGCGGCTGAAGATGCGGGTCGGCACCGCCCTGCCATTCGCGCTTGAACCTTTTCGCTCGAGCACTTCCACCATGCCGGAGCGGTGCACCACCCGCCAGCGGTCTTCAGCGTCCTCATAAAGGTGGAACGTGTCGATCTTTTTCTCCGACATCGTCAACTGGTTGGTAGTGCCAACACGGCCGTCGGCTTTGAACGTTTCGCCATTGGCCAGGGAAATGATCCTGCGTTTCTGGGCAGGGTCGAACTCGGTGGTGGGCAGGCTCCAGCCCCTGCCAAAGCCGCGATCCTGCGTGTTCAGTTGGCTGTAGCGTAGGTTCAGTTCGATTTCAGGCGCCAACAGGTCACTGCCGTAAAACGCGGACAGGGCGATTTGAAAGGAATAAAGGCCCGTTCGCGAGTCAACACCGCTCTGCATGTGATTGAAAAAATTGAAAGCATTGGAATTGATACTGGATTCGGTGGCCATGATGAAGAGCGCTCCAGGGGTGAGGTACGGGATGCATAAGCACGGACACTAGCAAACGGCATAACCGTTGCCACCTGTTAAAAGTGCTAGTTTCGGCAAGGCGGGCCAAGGTGTAAAAAATCCCCATCGAGATCAGCAGTTAAAACCAGTGCTGATCAAAGCAATTAATACGGTGGGGATTAGCGAATGAAACTTCGCAAGCGGCATGACGAGCAATCCGAGGGCTTATTGGCTTCAACTGCGGCGCTGCCGCGCCCCGAGATTCCGTTATTGAAGGGTGATTCGCTGAGTCTTGAAGATTTAGGGACTGAAGCGCTGAAAACGTACATCAAGTACCCAGGAATAGACCTGGGCCATTTCGTCGCTCCGCGCTTTTTCGGGTGTGGCGCACTGGGCGAAATTCACGACCGTGACCCAAACCCGCTACCTGTGACTGATCTGGAGCCTGATGGCAGTTTCTTGATTGAAATAGATAATGGCCTGCTGCAAGGCCTGAACAAGGGCTATGCGTTCTATTCATACGCGCGAACCGATATTCGGGGTAACGTCATGCCAGGCCCTGCCCTGGAAGAGTCATCCAGCCGGCTGTTTTTCTATATCAACAAGCAAGTTGAGCCTGCTCTGATGTTGCCGCCCCCGCACTTCATGGACAGTGACGGTCTTGTAATTGACCTCGCACGCTTGAAGGGGGATGGCCGTGTTGTTACCACCCATTATCCCTTCATGACAGCGGGTGATAACGTTGTGCTTTCATGGCGCGACGAATTAGGTAATTCCGAAGAATACACCAAAGAGTTGGGTGAGGGTTCTGATGAGCCATTGCTTTGGGTAATTGACGAAATCAAGTTTTTAATAGCCGGAGGGTGGTGCGAGCTGAGCTATACCGTCAACTATAAAGACGGTGGAAAAAGCCAGTCTCCGGTCCAGCGCTTCACCATCAAGCAAAACGCGGGGCAGTCGCCAAGTTTGCCCCCCCCGGTAATACCGGGGCACAGTGACGACTGGCTTGACCCGGCCAAGTATGGGGACGGCTTACCGGTTGAAGTGGATGATTACGGCATTCGACACGGTGATGAACTGCTGCTTACGGCTGTGAGCAAGAAGGTTAGCCGACACATGCTGCGTATAGACCGTTCAATTCTGGACAGCAAGCGCTTGCGTTTTCTTGTGCCGGCGCAATGGTTGCAAGAACACATCGGTGAAGCGGTAAAGCTGACTTGGCAATGGGCCAGGGTGGGCGGGGCGGCCGACTCCACACCCTTGGATCTTATCTTGAAGAAGCCGTTGGTTCTTAAACCACCGTTCAACCCGGATGCTACACAGCAAGAACCTGATCCGGGCGAGGAAGTTGATCCAGAGATGGTTTCATTCGCTTATATCAGCCCGAGTCTTTTGAAGTTTGGGACAACAATCCGGGTGCCGCAGGAGTCGGAGACCAATGATGGCAAGATAACCATGTACTGGGAGGGGTTTGGTACTACAGGTAAGTACCAAACCGATACACCGACCATAGGTAATCCCTGGGAGTTCCAGATTCCCCGTGCTGTGGTACCTGCCAATTTTGGCAAGCGGGTCAAAGTGTTTTATACCGTTAAAGATGCTGATGATGGCGAGCAGCGCTCACCTGCCTATGGCTTGAAAATTCAACCACTGACATCCGATGCTTTTCAAGCGGTTCAGTGCCCGGACTTTGCGACCTCGGACATTCCAGTGTCGAAGGTCGTCGATAGTGTAACGTTTACTTTAAACAGTGATAGCTGGCATTTCTTCGCGCAGGGCCAGATTGTACGCGTTTATGTTACGGGGAAGTCAAAGCCGGGCGAGCCCTCCTTGCCAGATGAAGTGATACGCGATGACAAGCCGGTCTCTGCGGATGAATGGAATGAGGGTTGGTTGCGAATGAGCCTGAGCAAGGAGTATCTGTTGAAGCTCGAGGAGAATACCCATTTTCATGTGTACGTAAAAGTCAGTTTCGATGAAGGTACAAGCTTTGTTCAAGGCCAGACTGCCGAGTTTAAGGTAGTGCCTTGAGTTCGGTTATACGGCAAGTTTTGGTTGCGATGAGTCGTGATTGATAAGTATCAACGATCTTAGGTTTTATGAGGATAGAACCATGGCTGAATATAACTTTGAACAACTGTATGCGTGGCTGCAAGAGGAGGAGCGCAGCCTGAACTGGGGGATGATGTCCTTCATGGACAGAGAGAAGCTGAATCGTCTGCTGCTGCAAGTTTACATTCGTCGGTTCAAAACAGACTCTTACCTCAAGCCCTTGAGCGGGAGTATCGAGAATGGCGCGGACCGGCGTTTTGCACTGAACCAGTTTACCCTGGATTGGCCGCGATTGGGCTTCCTGGGTGGGCACGCCAACGATTCCACCGCGCGCTTGACCACACAGGTCATGTCGGGAACACAGTTGGGTCTGCGTAATGCAGCCGGGGAGTGGGAGGTTCGGGAAATACGCGAAACCAGCCCGCTGCTGGGGCCGGAACTTAACCTGAAACTGCTACTGGCCAATGTGCCCGGTGTGGTGGGTGAAGAGGGGCGCGTGCGACTTGATTTGAAAGAAAGCTCCGACTTCTGGATCAACGTGTCAGACGACCCCACTGAGCAACGGTTGGTGGGTGAGTGGTTCAAGCAAAAGTTTGACGGGCTGGAGGCCCCAGAACGTGTGTTTACGCTTGGCCAGATAGAAGCAGGTGGTGATCCGTTACTGCGCGCCAAATCGTTTGCCTTGCGCACGCAGGCACGCATGCGCGACCCAGACGATGACGAAGGCGCGGTACTGGCCATGGTGCGCTTTGAAGGGGATGAAGAAGGACACATCCCTGGCAATGATTTTCGCTACCTCCTTCCCAATGACAGGCCCTATGACGCGACGGTGTTGTTTGGACCCTCTCGAATCATGTTGGCGGAGTTGGTGCGGTCCCTGAAAACGATCGTGAGTGACGTTGAGTTTGATCTTCGTCACGACGAAGAGGGCAGGCTGATAGGGGCTGTTGCCAAAAATGGAGAAATGTTCATTGAGGAGCAGTTTATTACGCACACGTTCGAGTCAGAGCCCATCCAGGGGATACCCCGGCTGGTGCTCTTCGCGGCTGAGGTGTCGAAGATTGTTCTGAAACTTGAGAAAGAATTTGGAGTTTCGATAAATGGAAATAAGGTAGAAATCAAGTGGAAAGTCGAGGGTGTACTAGGTTTGACGCCATTTTACTTAGATGATCAACTGCATTTCATACGTCGGATGCTGGGTTCTGGGTTCTTTGATTCTTCGGAATTTTTTAGTTATACCGAGGATGATTTTAGCTACACATTTACAAGCTCCTATGAGCTTGAGGATGTGGATGGGGGGAACTTGAAGTTCGTTTCTCTGGAGATGCTGGAGCACAAGGCTGCAGCGCCAGTGCTCGGAGAGATTAAAGTAGTAAAGCCGCCGCCAGTTGGCTCGGATGAGGCGGATTTTATTGCCTTGTTGAGTCTGATGCTTGCTCCGATAATTCTCGTAGTGGCGGCCCTTAGTTACCATTTTTTCAAGGGAATAGATGTCGAAAGTCCAAGTGTTGAGGGCATCTTGCGTGAGGCTTTCGAGAAAAACTTTAAGTTCACCAGCAACCTGCGGGAATTGATCGATCAAACCATCAAGCTCAATTTTGGCAATGCCCTCATTGGTCAAGACCAATTCGCGCCACGTGATGTCGCTTTCTTTGGCGCTGTCAATCCGACCGTAACCGCGTTCGCCATCGATCCCATGCAACATACCCTGGTGGCGGGAAGCGCGCCCTTGCAGTTCAACACGGTCCCGGCGCACCCCGGCCTGATTCGCTGGACGTGCGAGCCTGTACTGGATTCTGTTTCCAACGGGCAGATCGGTTCGATCGATGAACATACCGGCTTGTACACACCGCCGGCTGCCTCGGACTTCGATGGCGACTTTGTACGGCTGCGTGTCAATGCGCGACACATAGACACCGACTTCAGCAGTTCGGCACTGATGACTGTCTTGAAGTCGGGTTTGCACATCAGTCCGCTCCTCTATGTGACACAGGTCAACAGCACGCCCCCCACGGTCAACTTGCAAGCCGGCTACCTGGGTGATGTAACGAACCTGAACTGGGAGCCGCCTCAATATGGCCAGTTGGCCGCCGACGGTAAGACTGCAGTTTATACCCCCCCTGCAGTGATGCCCCCCCTGGATGACTACCCTGACGAGTCTGCCTCTTTCGCGCTCGATAAAATTACGCTGAGTGATTCCACTGATGGGGAGACCGCGCGCGTCGCATTGGTAATCACCGAAGGCAATGCGGGGCTGCCAATGAAAATTACGCGTGAAGTGGATGTTGCGGCTGGAACTGTGCAATTGAAAGCCAAGGTGGGTAACGTTGAATTAACTCCGGATCAAGCCCAATGGAAAGTAGTGTACGGCTCGGGTGTCATCGACCCCATTACCGGTATCTATACCCATGATGCGTCCAGCAGTGATCCATTTGCCGTGATAACAGCAACGCATGATACGGTTTATTACGGAGTTTCCCACCAGTATGTGGTGCAAACTTTGCCCCCGGCGAGGCTGGAGGAGGCTGTGCGCGGCGTAGGTGCTTTCCAACTGCCCAAAGTATAAAGGAAGACTCGTCATGAGCATGAACAAACCGTTATTGCTGGGTGATTGGTTGGTCGATAACCCGGACCTGATGAAATGGGACAGCATTACGGGCGTGTGCCTGACCGCAGGCAATACCGCGCTTCGGCAAACCCATGCCACCCATCTAAGCCAGGGACACGAAATTGCAGGTTTATCTGGCCAGCTTGAAATTGACATGAGCGATATCGTTTACCACTTTGCAGGGTACCAGTTGTCAGGGCCACAAGTGGGCATTAAGCGCGCGAGTTACGAGAGCACCCGGTTGGAAATGGTGGCCAACTTGCATGGTGGAACCCTTGTCATGACCGAAGGCGGTAATAAAGTGCTCAGCCTATCCGAGCATGATGCGCTACAAGGTCTTGAGCTTAAACAACAAGCCAGCGCAGATTTCAAGAATGGCGCATTGGTGCTGGATGTGTCCAAAGGCGAAGACATGCGCCTTGCAGTGAGTGAGTACGACAGCGAACAACTGTTGGCGGGTGACTGGTTGCGTCAGCAATTGCCAGTAGAGGCCGAAAAACTTGAGTACCCGCTGGTCACGGGTTTGCAGGGGCAACCGGAGCTTGAATTGAGGGTTGCCCAGCTTGCCACACAGGCGGATGCCCAGGACAAGGGTGACACCTTGGTCGTGTTTGCGTCTTCGCAATATGGCAGTGCAGGGGACTTGCCCAATATCAATGGCGATTTCCCACGTCTGCTGCCAGACCCGCCTGAGCCAGAAGATGCGGTGCAGTTGCTCAGTTCACGTGTGCTACACCGTAATGCCTTCCTCGCTGGTTTCACCCAGCTGTTGGACGGGGGGCGTTTCAGCCACCGCAGTGAAGACGGGCGGCTTGTCGAGGTGGTTGCTGAAGCGGGCACCTTGCAGATACCGCCTACGAATTATGAGTCGCAAGGATATATCTTTGCCGCCAAGCCCTTCCAAATAGGGGCGGCAGGTGGGGTTGCAGCCACTTTCGAGCTGGACCTGATCACCTTGCAGTGGCATGGCGAGGCCACGATTGACTTCAGCTGCCTAGCCAAGGGTGAAGAGGTACCTTCGGAGTTCAAGGCGGATTTTGCCCTGTCACTGCGACACCGTTTTTATTTGCTACCCAACGTTGAAAACGATCAGGGCTTGCTGGAGGGGCAGTTTTTCTCCCCTTGGCCGGAGGCACAGGAAGCCCATGCCCGGCGCGGCCTTCCCGAGGGTGATGAATACGAGGAACTGCGCTTGCAGGCAGGGGACTTTGCGGCCTACGCGGTGAAGCGGGCAATCCTGCTGGCGATTGCGAAAAAACTCAACCCTGCAGCCCCGGAGCAGTGGATGGAAGCGCTGACAATCGGGGGTGGCCATACCATAAAGTTCAACCCTGCCGACCTGGCGTTTCCCGGTGCGCTGTTGGCTTCGGGTTCGCTGAGCCACGATGCTGCGTTTCGCATCCGCGATGACGATGTGAATGTGCTCGCGGGCGGCTTTCATGAATTCATAGTGGATAACCCGCAAAACGAGGCGCTGACCTGGACATTGGAAACCCTCCCTGGCGGGCCTTCCGACCCTGGCAGCTTCGTCGATGGCAAATTCCGGGCACCTCCTGCGCACACCTTGCAGAGGCGCTCGGGGCAAGTGCTGGTGATCGCCTCCAACGCGGCGGGCCAGAGAAGCGTTGCCGTCGTTACGGTGCTGCGCCAGCCACTGACGGTCAACCCCTTCATCACCGTGATGCAAGCCGGCACACAGCGCCTTTTGAATGCAGGGGTGCTGGACGAAGCGTCCCTCGACACCAAACCGCTGAAATGGACGATGGTCAATCCTGACCCTAAGTACAGCGGCGAGAAGGTGGAAGAAGACCAGGGGCGTCGTTGCCGCTACACGGCCAAGGCAGTCGATTCGAACGAAGAACAAACCTATTGGGTGGAATCGCTTGAGGTGGAGCTCGAAGAGCCCGCCGGCAAGCAGGCCGTACATGTGCTGGTCACCCTGCGGCAGCCCATGCTCAGGGTGAAGTTGGCCACTGCACCACAGCGCGATGGCAGCATGCAATTTGAGGCTTACGTAGGTTCGAACAAAGACCCGGTGGCCGCACAGTGGCGCCTGGCAGTGGGGACGGGGCAAATCGACCCTGATACCGGCCTGTACGTGCCCGCGCAGAGTGGGCCGCAATCCCCCGGCATTGTGGTGATTGCCTCCCATGAATCAGAGGGGTACGGGCTCTTTGAAGGGCACCTGGTCATGCCCTCGCAGCCCAGCCGCTTTACTGGCTTGTGCCAACAGATGCTGGCATCGAAGACGCGCTCGGTATGACCCACTCGCGTTCACTGACAGGAGAATGACATGTCAAACCCCATTTCCTATGTGTTGCAGCGGATGGACAAGCATCCCATCACCGAAAGTTGGGGGGCCGTTGCGGCGTTCAGCCGCGCGCGCCTTAACGATGTGCTGCTCGAGCAATACAAACAGCGTTTTAGTGCGTTGAGTTTCGTTCCGCTGTTCAATGCAGACGTCGACCATGAAGACCATATCCGCACACGAAGCGTGTTGCGCAAGATCGAATTTGGCCCGCCGCTGCTGTCATTCGCCAATGCGTCGCTAAAGAACTCCACAGCACAGCTGACCTTCCCTATCCTGGCCGGGGTCTACAGGCGTCAATCGCCATTGGCAGAAAACCTGCAGACGCGCTTCATCATCGATGCGTCCATGGGTTATTCGCTGGTGGTGAACGTCGACCTCAAGCTGGTGACCGGCGAGATCGACCGGCGCGGGAGGGTCACGCTAGACCTGGCGGAGGCGTCCAGTTTCAGCTGCAACCTGGGGGGGGAAGACGAGCACGTAAACGGCCTGATCACTGCCGCCATGCAAGGTTGGTTCAAACGGTTACCCGCGCACCAAGGCCAGTTCGAACTGGGCATGATTGACTTCTCAGGCTACTCGGCGTTGTCGCCCGTCAGCTTCACTATCCTGACCCAGCCGGCACCAGGCGCCAACGTCTTGGGGGCGGACAATTATGGCGACGGTGCGGTACTTACCTTCATTCAGTTGCGGGCAAATACGGATCCAGGCCAGATACCAGAGTCTTTTCCCTACCTGATTCCCGATGACCTGGACGAAGACGGACGCGAGCTTTATTCGGCGACCATCGTTGTGGACAAAGCCATGCTAGGCCATGTGCGTGACGACAACCTGGATGTTCTGGCATCGATACTGTTCGGGACGTTGCACAAGTTCGAGGAGCGCGAACGGCATACCCCGCACGACCTCGCAGTATTTGGCAATATTGTCGCTGTACCCCCGTTATATACCATCGACTCGCCCACCACTACCGTGCCTGCGGGCGGTTCAGTCAAGTTTACCCTGCGCGATCAGGCTGGGGAGGAGGTGCAAGCCAGCAAATGGTATGCCCGCAGCCGCCAGAGCCATTTGGCGGTGGGCGATGGCCAAATCGGCCCTGATGGTTTTTACCAGGCTGTTGGGCTTGAGGATATTGGCCATCACAGCCTGACAATCTTGATTACAGCCGAGCTTGATTCTGACGATGGTAAAGAAACGCATCGCGTGACCACCCAACTGATCGTGCAGTTCGAGCAGGTGCAGATCGCGCCGCGGGTGGGTGTGTTTGCAGCGCGCACGCCGATTGCACTGAGCGCGGCCATGCCGGGGGGCAATATCGAGTGGTCGCTGCTCGGAGAGCCGCGCGGTCAGCTTGCGCAGACCAACGGCCACCGAAATTCCTATACCGCCGAAAAGGCCGCCAGCCGGCGCCAGCTGACTGTCCAGCAAGTGCAAGCCACAGGCAGCCAGCAGCGTATGTCGACACTGGTCATGCTCAATGGTTTGCAATCGATGGTCATCGACCCTGTACGTGCAACCGGCCTGAAGCCAGGTGAGGTCGTGCCGCTGATAGAGCGAGACCCGGAATTACTGCCAGACGCACGTCGGCGCTGGAAACTGATCGGCCCGGGTACCCTGGATGGCGAAGGTAACTATATCGCCCCTTCAGGTGAAGAACAGGGCGCCAGTGTCGTGACCTGCGAGTTGGTGGAGAATGGCGTGGTGCTGGCGTCAGGCTACAGCTTGCTCGAATTTGGCGAAGCGCAATTGGTGGAAGAAGGCTCCTGGGTCAGGTTGACGAGCTATACCATCACCGTACCGGGAGGGACCGAGCAAGGTGCCAGGGGCGAACTGCTGAGGAACGGGTTCCAGTCTTTACGGCTGCAGGTAGTTGTCGAAACCGAGCCTGTGGATGGCAAATACTATAAATTGACTGAAGACGAACGCGCCACCATCGGCTTGACCATCAAGCAAGATAAACAGGAAGTGGATTCGCTGAATGATCACGAAAACCCTAGTGGCGGCTTGGATGCAGCCGACAAGAGAAAGTGGGGTACCCGTCGCGTAGCTAACCGTTTTGATTTGGTGTATTCGCAATTGGCCGAGGCGCTTCCTGTCAGAAGCGAAGAGGCGACAGTCCGGCAGGATCTCTACCTTCATACCAAGGAGAGGGCGGGGCAGGCGACCACCTTCTACAGCATGTTCATGGCCGAAACGGGGGGGACCTATAAATCCGATGATAACAGCGGCAGCGTGGGGTCCACGATTGAAATAACGCCCAAATCACCTCCTGACTTCGGGGAACAGGACTATTCTTGGAGGTACGTGCGCGTTGAAGGCAGTACGGGTCAGCCGAACGACCCCGGTGACCCGGCGTTCGATTATAATTTGGTGACGCTGGATTACTGGATACTCAAGTTGATTAAAAGCCGCTTCGAAACCATTGAGTTTCTGGCGCGTAACGAATCAGACCCCCATATCAGCACTTCCATGATTCGTTGGGAGTCCCAAAACAAAAACGAGGTAATGTTCAGTTTTACCGGTTCTATCTTCCGGGACAGCGAAGCCAAGGACGCCGATAAATGGAAGTCGGGGGTGCCTAATAGCGTCCCGATCGACTTTGATGAGAACTTGTCAAAGCTCATGTCCGGCCGAGAGGAACTGAAAAGCACGGTATTTGACGATGCTTTTGAACAGGGCACTTTGGTAATCACTAATCATCGGGTGATGGATTTCCTCTACGTCGGGGGAGAGAACGCTACGCGTGATCAGCTTTCGAGATCCATAGTGGTTTTGCTACGGGATCGACAGGGTAATGCCCATTATCGGCGCTTCGCCTACAGAGGCGCCACTACGCTCGGTCATCGAAACTACATCGAACATACTTTGTTCACACCAGTTTAAGCGGATGGGCCGCCTGTTGCGCGGGCGGCCTGTTCAATATATAGAAAGGAGTGAAATCATGAGATTCTGCCAGTCTGCGTGGCGTGTCGTTATGCTCTCAGCTTTGCTTTCAGTGGCCGCAGGTGTTTATGCACTTGACAAGCCTTCTGAGACGAAAGGCACGGCACAACTGTATTTAGCGGGAGGTAAGGATGAGCCTGATTCTGGAAATACCTGCTCAATCGAAATCAAACCGGATGGACCTCATGAATATGATTTTCCGGATGAGGGTTGTAAAAACGACGATATGTATTGGTATCGAATCGAGAACGCCCCGTCGGGTACATTGATTACACTGTACTCCGAGGCTGATTGCCGCAATGAAAAGTCGTGGTGGTTCAAAATTAGAACATATATACAGCCGACAACGACCACATGGCGAAAGATTGCAGATTTGGCGCCGGCCCCAGTAAATTCTATTATTACGGCCGGTATTCTTCTTGATTTAAAGAAGTATGAAGGTGATCAACAAGTGGGCGGTAAACTCTCTTGCGTCAAAATCGACCTCTAATCCCGAGCTACTCCAAGGAGAACGATGATGTCCGATGAACGTTCGGTCCATTCCAATGCCTTCAACTTCATGAGCCACTTGACGGGTGGCGTCGATTCACGCACGGGGTTGTACACTTTCACCGCCAAGCTTCGCAGCATTTCGGGCAACGACCAGTCGGGGCCCGAGTTTGACGTGACGTTGCGCTATAGCCCGCTCAGCATTGCCGACAGTGGTTTTGGTACAGGCTGGAACCTGCGCACCACCGAATTCGACCCTGCCCAGAACCGCCGGATCATTTCCCTGGCCAATGGCGAAACGTTCAAAGCCGATGGCCGTGCCGGCACTACCAACCAGTTGACGATGTCGGAGAGAAAAATCGACACGTTCCACCTTTATGAGGATGCTGAAGACCGCTGGCGGGTGGTGCACCGCTCCGGCGTGGTGGAAGTGCTCGAGCTAAAAGGTTCGAGCCCGAACGTCAGGGCAGTGCCGACCCGCATCTTCAGTCGCCAGGGCCATTGGCTGAACCTGGAATACGGCACTCATAACGGCTTCCCGATGTTGACCAAGATTACCGACATGCGCGATGTCACCTTGTTGGAAGTCGTTCGCAATGACAACGTGCAGTTGACGATGCCGACAGACACGGGTATCGCCACCTATACCTTGGTGCTGGGGACCGACAACCGGGTGGACCGCATCGAACTGCCCATCGACAACCCGGTGGACCGCGCCGGTCTGCACACCGAAAAACCGCCGAGGTGGCGCTTTACGTATAGCCGCATCAGAGATATCGATTGCATCAGCACGGTCTACACCCCTTCGGACGGTAAGGATGAACTCCGCTATGATGATGGCGGTCACCTGTTCCCGATCGGTTCGGGTCTGGCACCGCTGCCAAGGGTTACACGGCATGTGGAGCACCCAGGCAATAAGCAACCCTCGATCGACACGCGTTACACCTATTCCAGCAACGGTCACAACTTCCTGGGTGGCAATGCACCGCTGACCTGGGTAAACGATGGCCTGGACAATCTGTTCCGCCAGGTTATCGATTATGACTATGCCACCACAGAGACACTCTGGGTTGATGAAAAGCCCGTACGCAGCACCGTCCGCGAGTTCAACAAGTTCCACCTGCTTACCAGGGAAACGACCTATGTAGGCGAGGCGCTGAATGCCGACGAAACCGAAGTTATCGGCAACCAGATCAAGGAAGTCCAGACGGGGTATAACCTCAAGCCTGGCGCCCTGTTCAAGGACCAGCCGAAGTATTGTCAGTTGGTCCACAGCATCGATACGTCCTGGTGGTTGAAGGACGACCCGTCCGCCAGGTTCAGGCTGGCGGAAGCCAGCACCTACGACGATCACGGCAACCTGAAGACGCATAGGGCCGTCACTGGTATTGAAGAGACTTACACTTGGTATGAGGCAGAAGAGCCGGGCTTCCCAGGCCATGCAGAAGGCTTCGTTACCTACCTGAAAGAAAAAATCCAGAAGCCGGCAGCCGGCTATCCCGGCAGTGCTCCGGTACGCACCACGCATTACACCTATCAGCAGTTGCCAACGCTGACCAGTGCCCAACCGCATACCCAGCAGCAGGACTGGCTGGAAGTGCAGGTGGAAACCTATACCAGTGGCAATGAAACAAAAGCTACACACCATGCTTTTGAGCAAGCTGAGGATGAAACGGGCAGTGAGGCTGACAAACCATTGCAACATGGTCGCCTCAAGAGCCAGCAAACGCGCTACCCGAACCCGAAAAAGGGTGAACCGAACGAACCGGACACGCTCGACACCCTGATGGCGCACACTTACACCTTCGAAACACTCAGCTGGGATGCTGCCAAGGGGCGGGGCCCCTTGGTCAAGGGCACCATGAAAGTGCTGCAGGACAAGCAGCTACTGACTGGCTACGACGGCACCAGCAAGGAAATCAGAGTGCAGCGCTCCCTGGCATCGGGAGAAACGGTGCTCAGCCGTGATGAAACCAATACGGAAATCATGACCGTATGGGACGCACTGCTGCGCGTCGAGCGGGAGATCGTCAGCCCGGGCAAGGAAGAAGAGGCGTTTAAACGCTACGAATATCAACTGAGCAACGACGAGGGCGTTCAGGCCACCCAGACACAATACGATGTGAAGGGTGTGATGACTGTGGCCTATTTCGATGGTGCTCATCGCACGATCAGGGAAGAACGGGAAGACCCGGACAATGGTCTGCCCAAAGGGGAAACCAAACCCATCTACACGGCCCGGTTCGACGCATGGGGCAGGTTGCTGGAAGAGACTGAAATTGACTGGCTCAAGGGCCGTGACCTGCCTTTGAAAAGCCGCTACAAGTACGATGCCTGGGGTGAGCAATTATGTGTCATCGGCCCTGATGGCGTAGGCGAGTTCGCGCAAACCAACCCGATCGGCGATGGAGAAACCGGCCCGATCAAACGCGAGTGGCGGCAGAAGGTGCTGGACGATGAGGGGAACGAACTGGAAAACGGCGCCAAGACCGGGGTCACTGAAACCCAGCTGAACCGTTTTGAATTGCCTGTGCAGGTTCGACGCTGGGTGAAGGAGAAGCCGACTGATGAACAGGAAACCGTACTCAAGAGCGAAACGCTGACCCAATACGATGGATTGGGTCGCAAACATCAGGAAGAGTCAGGGCTGGGTAACGCGGAGCAAAAGCAGAGAGAAAAATTCACCTACGATGGTTTCGATCGCCTGCTGGCTCATGAACTACGTAAGGATGAGGTTGTTTACAGAACCTTTGCGGCACACACCGACAAGGATTTACCCATCACCATTCGGGTGAATGACCTTGAGCTGCTGGGGGAGCAACACTTCAACGGCCTGGACCTGATGGATTGGTCGAAAACCGGTGGCCGTTTACAGGAATATGAATACAAGACGGGTGAGCTCAAACCCAACAAGGTAAGCACGCCATTGGGTGTTATCGAATACGATTATCGTCCCTACCTCACAGAAGAACCTGTGCTACGAAGACTGGGGGGCAAAGAAGCCAATTATGTATTCGACAAGCAGAACGCAC
This sequence comes from Pseudomonas sp. 10(2024), assembly GCF_045164175.1. Taxonomy (NCBI): domain Bacteria; kingdom Pseudomonadati; phylum Pseudomonadota; class Gammaproteobacteria; order Pseudomonadales; family Pseudomonadaceae; genus Pseudomonas; species Pseudomonas sp. 10(2024). The sequence continues at coordinate 4,246,349 of NZ_CP174006.1, read as the reverse complement.
GCCTGGAAAGCTGTGTCGAGGCCCAAGGACAATCGATTTCGCGCACGTACTACAGCACGGGTGAAGTACGCGTTGAAACGCGTGGTAATTACGACATGGAGTATGGCTACAGCTACAGGGGGCGAATGGAATCGTACCGGGATGTGCTGAACCAGACCCAGATCAATGAATACGATAATGTGGGTCGACTTGATACCACCACGCTGGGAGACCTGTCGAGCCAATTCGCATACGACGAGCTAGGGCGTACAGCGAGCTATGCAACCACCGATGCATCAAGCGAACCGGTCAATACGCTTAAAACGACATTGGAATATGATGACCTGGAGCGCGAGCGTTCGCGAACGTTCACCTTCAGCCAAAGGCCCGAGCAAGTACTGACCCAGGAATATGACGAATTTGACCGCATCATTGAGCGCGTTCTTACAGAAGGCCCTGCGAAAACGCCCACCGTATTGCGGAAAGAAACGTACAGGTATGATTTGCGCGGCCGGCTGGTCAATTATACCTGCGAGGGCGACCTGTGCCCAATTGACCCTCATGGCAAGAAGATAGCCCGCCAGGTGTTTGGCTTTGACGCGGTGGATAACATTCGTCAGGTGGTGACGCTTTATGACGGCGGTGGGCAGCTTGTGGCGATCTACCATTTCAATGAACCTGCGGATCCCGCTCAGCTTTCAGGCATTGAAAACAGAGTCGACGATCTTGAGCCCACTTATACAGAGCTTAAATACGATGAAAATGGCAACCTGACACACGACGAAGCTGGTCGTATTCTGGAATATGATGCGCTCAACCGTCTGATCAAGGTGACAGACCCTGAAAAAGGGGAGTGCCTGTACGGTTATGACCCGCAGAATATTCTGAGTTCGACCGAGAGCGAGTTCTGATACTGCAACCTGCACCTGGATCAATCCGGCGCCCAAGTCCTTAATGGACTTGGGCGCCGTTTTGTCCGCTCGGTTCAACGGTAGCGAAGGGTGAAGTTCAAAGCGCCGAACGCGTCGCCGGCAACGACTGCGCTGGCCTCGTCAGTCTGGTAGAAGCGTGCGCCAAAATTCAGCACGGTGGTGTTTTCCTGGATCGGCTGGAGGTGCTCTTCCCGTTGCAGGGGTAGGGGGGTGCCATCATCTTTCAGCACCTGAATGCCAACCCCTTCCGCCGTGGAGTCAGTGGTGAGCGTGAATACGCCGTCCAGCCCCGGTACGGGGGTCGACCCCTTGGTGGGGTCGAGTTCGATGGTTGCCATGGTCAGTCCCCCCGGGTCTGTCTTGCAGTTGCTCAGGGTAATTGAAAACGGCACGGTCGCTGTTGTGGTGCCTTTGCCGACGAAATGCGACTTGTCCCATGTCTGCAGCTCTACGGGGGTGTCGCTTATCGGGTCGCCGATGAGGGTGCATTGGGTTTGCAACACCTGGGCCTGTAACCGATAGCGCAGTACCAGGCCCAAGCCTGTGGCATCGAAATGCCCGGTGAACAATTCGGTGTCGACCGTATGCTGGCCGGGGGCAATATCCCCCGTTTTGACCAGGGTGACCTCGCTCGTGATACCGCTGAGCTTGAAGCCCCCAAGCTGGTTGTTGGCCTGCATGGTCGACCGCATCGGGATGAAAGGGTTGTGTGGGCCACCCTCTGGCATGAAGAAAGTGGGGACTGCGCCGTTGAAAGGTGCACGTAGCCGGATGCGCGCGCCGACCCCGTCGATGTTGGTTTTCAGGATATAGCCATCGGAGGGCTCACCTTCAACGGGGGGGAGCGGGTCGGGAAATACATCCCTGGCGTTCATGTCGAAACGCCAGAGTACGTCGCCATCGTTAAAGCAGAGCAGTTCCGATCGTGGCATGGACTGGGTATACGAGGACAGGTTGGGTGTGCCGATGGCGCTGCCTGGCTCGGCGTTCGCAGGGACATGCATCACGCCGCTGAGTATGCGGGTTATGGTCATTGGCTGGCTGCCAGTGTTCCAATTGCAGCGGTCGGCGGCGTGGGCTTGATAGCTGCTGAGCAGCGCTATGGGCAGCGCCCAAGGCATGAGGCGTTTCATTCGCGGTTCCTGGTGTTGAGCGGCCGTTCTGGGCACGAGTTGCATGGCGAGAAGGGCGCGGGTGAAGTCATTCACATGTCAGCGATAGCACGCGATAGCCTTGCTGTTGAGCAATGGTCTGCGGGTCCAGCGCGAAGCTGCAGCGGTTTTCGGACGCTTCGCCCCAGCGGGCTTCGAGGCGCTGCAGGCCGTCGGCAACAGACACCATCACGCGGCCTGCCGGGCCGACCATGCCCAACACGTTTTCATTGGCGTCGTGGAGCTGGCTGCCAAAGGGCAAAGGCTGCTGGTCTTTGGTGGCAAGGGTCAGCACCACACGGTTGGCGCGACGGGCCTGGAACTGGGTTTTGATGACTGCGCCGCGGCGAGGTATGGCATTGGCGATGCCATTGCTGATCTCGACCTCCGGGTTCAGCCGGTCGGTGTCGAGCACGAGCTGGTTCAGCCGGTAGGGACGCAAATGGGGAACCAGGGCATAGCCTTTGGTGTTGGTGCGCACGGCGCCGTGGCTCTGTAACCCCACGTCAGCGGTATCGGGGACATGCAACAGACCAATGGTTTCGCCCAGGTAGGGCCCGAATTCCAAACCATCAGCGTGCAGCAATGCCGCGCCACTCATGTTCAGCGACAGGCTGCTGTAGTCATCCGATACCGACAGGCCGGCGCCGAGGGTGGCCTGAGGTGCCTGGTAGGCCACGGACAGGCCGGCGCTTTGTTGCCGCTGTTCGCTGGATGCGACTGTGGCACTGTAGCTTACGCGGTCCACTTGGCCGTTCAACGCTGCCCGCTGCGAAGTACCGTGGGCAGAGTTTTGCAAGTCGAGGCTTAAACTGCTGCTGCGGCCGAAATCCAGCGGCAGCGATATGCTCAGGCCGAACTGACGGTCACTGCCCGAACTGTTTTGCGTCAGTGATTGCGACCCGTAGAGGTTGTAGCTGACGCCGTTGTGCGAGGTGTTGAAATTGAGCTGGAACTGACGCTGGCTATCGCTGCGTTGCCAGTAATCCTGCTGCGAAAGCGTAAGGCTGAGTGTGCTGCGCTCGCCCACACGCTGGTTGATCGAGCCCTCTATTCGGCTACGCCGGCTGCCCAGGAACAATCGGTCGCTGCTGCGCTGGCTGACCCACTCGTCGAAGTCTCGATAGCCTTGGGTGGAATAGCGGTACCCGGCAAAGCGCAAGTGTGTGCCGTTGTTGAAGGCTTTGCTGTATCTGGCACCATAGCTCATGCCTTGCAGGGAACGATGTTCCATGGGGGCGATATCGCTGCGTGCATGGGTGATATCGAAGGAAAGCGCCCCGATTGCCCCCAGGTCCCGGGCGATGCCGATGGCGCCGGCGGTGTAGCCTTGGCTGGCCATCAAGCCGCCATACAGGGTGGCATTCCAGACCATGCCCAATGCCATTGTTCCTTGCCACAGCAGCGGGTCATCATGGCTTTGGGCCGGGTTGTAGCGGCCCAGCGTGGTGCTGTAGCGCCAGACCCCGGGACGAAGCAGGTTGGTAATGCTGGCATAGGGCTGGATGAACCGCCGCACCTGGCCATCGGCTTCGGTCAGTACCACCTCCAGCTCGCCCGTGGCGCCCACGTTCAGGTCGTCGATAGCGTACGGGCCAGGGCTGACATACGTTGAGTAGATCGGGTAGCCGTTCTGCCACACTTCGAGTTTGGCGCGCGATTGCGCCACGCCGCGCAGGGTGGGGGCATAACTGCGCACCGCGTCAGGCAGCATGTCGAAATCGGAGGCAAGCCGCACGCCGGTGACTGGCACGCTGCGGAATATGTCGCTGCTGGTGAAGGTTTCGCCCAGCGTGATGTTGCCCCAACTGCCTGGCAGGTCGTGCTGGGCGTAGGTGTAGGAACGGTCCCAGGTTTGCCGGCCCTGCTCGTCGCGGCGCCAGGACTGGTTGCTGCGCAAACGCCAGCCGGCGAGGTTGATGCCGCTGTTCAGGAACAAATCCTGGCTGTTCTGGCTGCCGCGTCCGCGGCTTTGGCTTTGCTGCGTGGCCGCCTGGTAACTGACGAAGGCGGCCGGTATGCCATCTTCCCAGCGCGCCGGGTCTACCTGGCCTGCCATATCGCGCTGCAGTGCGATTTGCGGTATGGAAATAGCCAGTTGCAATAGGCTGGCATCGAAGTCGACGCGTGCGCCCGGCACCAGCCTGGGCAGGTCGAGGCAGGCGTTTTCAAGTGTGGTGGGGTCAGAAATGGCATCCAGTCGCAGCCCCAGTTCGGCCATCAGGCCGGGGGGCAGGCACGGCTGCAATTGCCCATCCCCAGCTGGCGGCTCGAACACAAGTTCATGCACGCCGGCGGGGCTCAGGTTGACCAGCACTTGCACGGGATAGCGCCCGGGCGGCAACTCTTGCTGTTCGGACAGCGCGTGCAGGGCCTGAGCGGCGTTCGTCCTGGGCTGCCCAGGGGACAGGTACAGAAAGCTTGCCTCGAACTCGGCGCCTACCGGTGGTGTGGGTGTTGCCAGCACCTTGCCGGACGCCAGGCAGAGAACCATTGGGCAAACGTGGCGCAGGCGAATACGCCTGCACCCGTGGGGTTGCAGGATCATTGTGGTTCCTTCAGGAGTAGCCGGAGGTCAGGGGGTGTCGTGCACCGGAAGCGTCAGCGGTTTGCTGATGCCGCCGTAGTCATTGATCACCGCTACGATGGCCTGCAAGCCAGGGCCTTCCAGACTGGGGGGCAGCAGGTAGCCGAGCTCGGACATGGGGGGCACCATGTCTACACCCGGCAGGGCTTCCTGTTGCTTGCCCTTGACCAGGTCCAGCCGGTTGAAGGTGTAGTGATAGGGCGTGGGGTTGTGCAAAGTCAGGTGTGGGCGGCCGTCGCGCAGGGTTCTGACCAGGCGTAGCTCCTTGAGCCTGTGCACCGGATTACCTTGAACCTGCGTCGGGCGGTAGAACAATTTAATCCGCGTGCGCAGGGCAATGTTCAGGGTGTTCTGTTTACCGTCGATGGCCTGGGGAATTTCTTGCAGGTTGAAAAAGAACAACGATTCGCGGTCCTGGGGCAGGTCGTTTGGCAGGCCGCTGATCTGAACCGATTGGTCCTTGCCTGCAGCCAGCCTGAACAAGGCCGGGGCGGTCATGAACGGTACGGCCGTGGTGGTGTCATCGGCCTGGGTATTGACCCAGGTCTGGGCGGCGAAGGGGCGTTGGCTGGGGTTGGCAACTACCACCGAAGCGCTGCGCTGACTGCTTTCGTAGATGATGCGCGTGCTGCTGATGGTAAGGGCGGCCTGGGCGCTGTTCAGCAAGCTGGCTAGAAGCAGCAGGCAACCGCCCAGCATCGTCGAAGTGCGGGTGACGGGGAGCATGGAAAATGACCGATTTTGAGTGACAGTGGGATCCAGGTGCGCGAAGGCACCTGGCAGGGCATCAAGGCAGCGTGATACTGAAGTTCACATCTGCGTTGGCATCACCATCGGTCACTGTGCCGGTCTTCAAGTACGAAGCGTAGAACTTGAGGTCCGTTACGCCTGTGGATGCAATGTCGTAGTCCTTGGATGGCGTTCGCGGAGCGATATTTGTGAACGTATCATCCTTGATGGTCAACGCCAGGCCCTGCGCTAATCCACCGCCGCTGCGAATGGCATAGTGAGCATTTCCCGGGCCTGCATCGCCGTGGTGAGAGTTGAATGTGACTTGGCTTGTGTAAGGATTTGGAATATTGCAGCTGCCTACATCTGCATCAACGCGTAACGCGAATGGGATGTCGGGGGTGACGGTGTTGGTGTCGAAGTATTTGACCGCGTAGTTTCCAAGCTCAACGGCGCCAATTGCGCCCGAGCCCGGTATGACAATCTCGATCGGGCAAGTACCGCCGCCGTTGATATGCCCTTTGAAAAGGATTTGGCCCCTTTCATCGGCAAAAGCCGTGGTACTTGCCAGGCCCAAGGCTAGCGTCATGAAGATCTTGTTCATGGTTCAATCCGTACGTTGATAGGTTGGCTGGCTGCGTGAAAGGCACGCAGCGTTTCAGGGTTGCCAGGGCATCCTTGAAACGAGCGACAGCGTACGGGCGGGGGGGCGAAGCGGATGTAGGGCGGAGTGCGACCAGCGTGTTGAAATGTCGACAAGCACCCGGCTAGAGCGCCGGGTGCATGGAAAGATCAGTGACGGGAGGCTGGGCCGGTTGGGCTCAATAGCTGTTTTTCAGCATGCCAGTCGAAGGGTTCGTCATTCTGCTCTGCCTCGTAGCGGCGCTCCTCCAGTTGCTGGTAAACGGACAGTTCTTCATCGGGCATGTAGTGCAGGCAGTCGCCGCCGAAGAACCACAGCAGGTCCCGTGGCACCAGGTGGGCGATTTGCGGGTAGCGCTGAATCACCTGGCATATCAGGTCCTGGCCCAGGTATTGGCTTTCCAGTGGGTTTTGCGGCAGCAGGGTCAGCAGTTCGTCGAAGCGTTCGAGGAACAGGGCGTGGCTTTCCTCCGGCACCTGCTCGGCTTCACCCAGGGCCACCAATATGGTGCGCAGGTGGTTCAGCAGTTGCAGGTGATATTCCAGGTGGGGGTTAGCCATTGGGGTGGTCCTCGAGGTGGTTGAAACGGGGCGCGGAGTATACGCCGGTTGGGGAAGGGGCCGCAAAACGGCCCCTGTCTCAGCGTACCTTGCCTTGCTCCGACAGCAGCTGTGCCTTGTCGAAGGCATCCACGTCGATCACCGCACGGCGCGCTTGCTCGGCTGCATGCAGGCGTTGCGCCTGATCAGGCTGAAGTACACCACTGTCGACTGCCGCATCGAGCACCGACTGCCCGGGCGCCGGCCGTACCTTGCCTTCCTTGGTTGCCTGATGCAGCGCGCTGTGCAGCGGCGTCGCCTCCTCCAGCAGGTCGCAGGCCCGTTGCAAGGCTGCCACCGGGTCGCCGTCGGCTTGCGGCCTGAAGCAACCGGCAAGCAGCTCTTCCAGCGCAGGGTCGCCTTTGCTGCGCCCGATCAGCGCTGCCACCTCGGCGTCCAGTTCATCGCTCGGCCCGGTGTGACGGCGGCCGAAGGGGAACACCAGCACCCGTAGCGCGCAGCCGACGAAGCGGTTGGGGAAATTGTCGAGCAACCGGTCCAGGGCATGCTCCGCCTGGCCCAGGCTTTCTTCCATGGCCCAACGCAGCAGGGGCTGCATGTGCTCGGGCGAACCGAGATCGTGGTAGCGCTTGAGTGCGGCACTGGACAGGTACAGGTAGCTGAGTACATCGCCCAGCCGCGCACTCAGGCGCTCCCGGCGCTTGAGCGCCCCGCCCAGCAGCATCATCGACAGGTCCGCCAGCAGGGCAAAGGCGGCGGCCTGGCGGTTGAGGGCCCGGAAGTAGCCTTGGCTCAGCGTGTCCCCCGGTACTTTCTCGAAAAGCCCCAGCCCCAGGTTGAACACCAAAGTGCTGGCCGCATTGCCGGCGGCGAACAGGATGTGTTTCATCAGCAGGTCATCGAATTCCTGGAGTGCCTGATCGTGGTCCTCACGCCCGGCCAACGCCATTTCCTTGAGCACGAACGGATGGCAGCGGATGGCGCCCTGGCCGAAGATCATCAGGTTGCGCGAAAGGATGTTGGCGCCTTCGACCGTGATGAAGATCGGCGCCCCTTGCCAGTTGCGGCCCAGGTAGTTGTTCGGGCCCATGATGATGCCCTTGCCACCGTGCACGTCCATGGCGTGCTGGATGCATTCGCGGCCACGCTCGGTGAGGTGGTACTTGAGTATCGCCGACAGCACCGAGGGTTTCTCGCCCAGGTCCACGGCCTTGGCAGTCAGCAGGCGGGCACTGTCCATCAGCCAGGCGTTGCCACCGATGCGTGCCAGTGATTCCTGGATACCTTCGAAGGCTGCCAGTGGCACGTTGAACTGCTCGCGGATATTGGCGTACTGGCCGGTCACCAGGCTGGTGTACTTGGCGGCCCCTGTACCCACGGCAGGCAGTGAGATGGAGCGACCTACCGACAGGCAGTTCATCAGCATCATCCAGCCTTTGCCGAGCATGGCTTGGCCGCCAATGAGGAAGTCCAGGGGGACGAACACGTCCTTGCCGCTGTTGGGGCCATTCATGAACGCGGCGCCCAGTGGCAGATGGCGTTTACCGATTTCCACCCCGGGGGTATCGGTGGGGATCAGTGCCAGGCTGATGCCCAGTGCTTCCTCATCGCCCAGCAGGTGGTCCGGGTCGTAGGCCTTGAATGCCAGGCCCAGCAGGGTGGCGACTGGACCGAGGGTGATGTAGCGCTTTTCCCAGTTCAGGCGCAGGCCGATCACTTCTTCGCCTTGCCACTGGCCTTTGCAGATGATGCCGGTGTCGGGCATGGCGCCAGCGTCGGAGCCGGCCAGTGGGCCGGTGAGGGCGAAGCAGGGGATTTCCTCGCCTCGGGCCAGGCGGGGCAGGTAGTGGTTGCGTTGTTCGTCGGTGCCGTAATGCAGCAGCAGTTCGGCAGGGCCCAGGGAGTTGGGCACCATCACCGTGGAGGCCAGGTCGCCGCTGCGGGTGGCCAGCTTCATCGCCACCTGAGAGTGGGCGTAGGCGGAGAAGCCCTTGCCGCCGTATTCCTTGGGGATGATCAAGGCGAAAAAGCCATGCTGCTTGATATGTGCCCAGGCTTCGGGCGGCAGGTCCAGGTCCTGGCCGATCTGCCAGTCGCTGACCATGGCGCACAGCGCTTCGGTAGGGCCATCGATGAAGGCTTGCTCTTCTTCAGTCAGCTTTGGTGCCGGGTAGGCCAGCAAAGTCCGCCAGTCGGGGCGGCCACTGAACAGTTCGCCGTCCCACCACACGGTGCCGGCGTCGATGGCTTCGCGCTCGGTCTGCGACATGGGTGGCAGGGTGCGCTGGAACCAGCGGAATACCGGGGCGGTAAAAACTTTGCGTCGCCACTGCGGGAGCGCAACCAGGGCGATCTTCAGGGCCAGCACCACCCAGATCAGCGCCAGCAGCCAGCCGGGGGCACTGCTGAAAATGCCCATCAACAGCACATAGGCCGCCAGGATGCCGAGAATCTGCAAGGGCGCCAGGCGCCGGTGCGTGAGGTACGCCGCGCCGATCACCAGCACCACCAACCACAACAGCAACATAATCGGTCCTCCTTGGAACCAAGGGCTTGAGCCATTCCAGATAGCTTAGACGCAATGCTGTGAACGGCATGTTCAGAACAGTGACAGGGTGTGGCGGTGGGAGTTTCAGTTCATTTGTTCGCCTGTACCGGCCTCTTCGCGGGTGAACCCGCTCCTACGACGGTGTGGCGAGCCCCCCGATCGATGTGGGAGCGGGCTTGCCCGCGAATGCGATGGTGCTGCGACGGTGAATGATCTGGGATATTGGCTGGCAGGTCCGGCCCTTTCGCGGGTGAACCCGCTCCTACGACGGTATGTGGCAACATTACAGAGTGATGTAGGGGCGGCTTGCCCGCGAAGAGGCCCGTACAGGCGGCGAAGGTCTGGAGTAGACTGTGCCACCTCCGCACTCAAAAGGATGTTGCCATGCTGAAGATCTGGGGCCGCAAGAATTCGAGCAATGTGCGCAAGGCGCTGTGGATCGCCCACGAGCTGGGCCTGGACTTCGAATCCATCGACGCCGGCGGCGCCTTCGGCGTGGTCAACGAGCCGCACTACCGCGCCCGCAACCCCAACGGCCTGGTGCCGATGCTCGAAGACGGCGACCTGACCTTGTGGGAATCCAACACCATCGTCCGCTACCTGTGCGCGGAGTACGGCACGGAGCAGGGCTGGTATCTGGCAGACCCTCGCCAGCGCGCCCTGGCCGACAAATGGATGGACTGGACCACATCGTCCTTCGCTACCCCTTTCCGGCCCCTGTTCTGGGGCCTGCTGCGCACGCCGGAAGACCAGCGCGACTGGGTGGCGATCAACGCCGCGCACAAGCAGTGCGCGCAATTGCTGGCCATTGCCGACGAAACCCTGGCCAGTCAGCCATACCTGTCCGGTGACCAGATCGGCATGGGCGACATCCCACTGGGTAGCTTCATCTATGCCTGGTTCGAACTTCCCATCGAGCGCCCGGACATGTACCACCTTCAAGCCTGGTATGAACGCCTGAAGCAACGCCCGGCCTACCAGGCCGCCGTGATGACCGCGCTCACTTGAACCCGCTTCGATAGTCATTATCAATAGATGTGACTGTACTTGTGCAGCCTGGCCTTGCACCATGGTTGCACTCACTGCGCCAGTGACTTTACCTGGCGTGTCCTGCACCTTTTTCTTCGGTAAGTGACCCGCTATGAGTTCCGCCCTGTCCATCCGACAGCTGACCAAGACCTACGGCAATGGCTTTCAGGCCCTCAAAGGCATCGACCTTGATGTTGCCGAAGGCGACTTCTTCGCCTTGCTCGGCCCCAACGGCGCCGGTAAATCCACCACCATCGGCATTCTCTCGACCCTGGTGAACAAGACCAGCGGCACAGTAAACGTGTTCGGTCACGACCTGGACCGCGAGCCCTCCGCGCTCAAGCGTTGCCTGGGCGTGGTGCCGCAAGAGTTCAACTTCAACCAGTTCGAAAAGACCTTCGACATCGTCGTGACCCAGGCCGGGTACTACGGCATCCCGCCCAAGCTGGCCAAGGAGCGCGCCGAGCAGTACCTGACCCAGCTGGGCCTGTGGGACAAGCGTGATGTGCAGTCGCGTTCGTTGTCCGGCGGCATGAAGCGGCGTCTGATGATTGCCCGCGCATTGATCCACGAACCGCGCCTGCTGATCCTGGACGAACCCACCGCCGGGGTGGATATCGAGCTGCGCCGCTCGATGTGGAGCTTCCTCACCGAGCTGAACCAGAAGGGCATCACCATCATCCTCACCACCCACTACCTGGAAGAGGCTGAGCAGCTGTGCCGTAACATCGGCATCATCGACCATGGCACCATCGTCGAGAACACCAGCATGCGCCAGTTGCTGGGCAAGCTGCATGTCGAAACCTTCGTGCTCGACCTCAAGCAGGACCTGGCCGCGGCGCCGGTACTGCAGGGCTACCCGTGCCGGCTGCTGACCCCGCATACCCTGGAAGTGCAGGTGGAGAAGGACATCGGCATCACCGCACTGTTCGGCCAGCTGGCGCTGCAGAACATCGAAGTGCAGAGCCTGCGCAACAAGACCAACCGACTCGAGGAGCTGTTCGTGTCCCTGGTGGAAAAAAACCTGTCGAAGGTGGCCGTATGAGTGTGGAACTGCGCACCAACTGGGTCGCCCTGAACACCATCGTCTACCGCGAAGTGCGGCGCTTCCTGCGCATCTGGCCGCAGACGTTGCTGCCACCAGCGATCACCATGGTCCTGTACTTCGTCATCTTCGGTAACCTGATTGGCCGACAGATCGGCGACATGGGTGGCTTCACCTACATGCAGTACATCGTGCCGGGGCTGATCATGATGTCGGTGATCACCAACTCCTACGGCAACGTGGTGTCGAGCTTTTTCGGCAGCAAGTTCCAGCGCTCGATCGAAGAGCTGATGGTGTCGCCAGTGTCGCCGCACACCATTCTCGTCGGCTATGTGCTGGGTGGGGTGCTGCGTGGTTTGGCGGTGGGTGTGATCGTGACCATCCTGTCGATGTTCTTCACCGACCTGCAGGTGCACCACCTGGGCGTGACCGTGGTGGTGGTGCTGCTGACGGCCACCATCTTTTCGCTGCTTGGCTTCGTCAACGCAGTGTTCGCGCGCAACTTCGACGACATCTCGATCATCCCGACCTTCGTGCTGACGCCGCTGACCTACCTGGGCGGGGTGTTCTACTCGATCAACCTGCTGCCGCCGTTCTGGCAGACCGTGTCGTTGGCCAACCCGGTGCTGCACATGGTCAACTCGTTCCGCTACGGCATTCTAGGGGTGTCGGATATCAGCATTGGCACGGCGATCACCTTCATGCTGGTGGCCACTGCGGTGCTCTACGTTGTTTGCGTTCGCTTGCTGGTCAGCGGCCGCGGCATGCGGGCCTGAAGCCTTGCACCGGCATTGGCGACGACGCCACTGCCGGCCCACCCACCAGCGCCAGTAGAACATGGTGGAGAAGTAGGCAAGGATGCCCAGCACTACGCCGCACACCACCGAGCCGAGCAGGAAGGGTTGCCACAGCGTCGACAGCTGGTCGGTGATCCACTGGAAGGTCAGCTCGTCGGGCAGGGTGCGCGGCGGTACCTGCATCAGCCAGGCACCGGTCATGTAGGTGACGAAGAACACCGGCGGCATGGTCAACGGGTTGGTCAGCCACACCAGGCTGACGGCGACCGGCAGGTTGCCGCGCACCGGGATCGCCAGGGCCGCCGCCAGCAGCATCTGCATCGGGATGGGAATAAGCGCCGCGAACAGGCCCACACCCATGGCTCTGGCCACCGAATGGCGGTTCAGGTGCCAGAGGTTGGGATCGTGCAGCAACTTGCCGAAAAAGCGTAAGGATTTGTGTTCCCGAATGCTGGTCGGGTCCGGCATGTAGCGTTTGAAAAGTCGGCGCGGCATGTAGGCTCCCGGAGCGTTGACCCTGGCAGTATGCCCTTAATCCTGCTCCGACTCGTTTAGAGTTTGTGACAATTGTTGAGCAAGCGTTGCCGGCAATTGGGCTATGCCTCAGGAGGTGATTCGCCTTCTGGAGCTCTACCTCATGCGCACAGGGATGTTTGCGCTCGCGCTCGGGCTGTTGTGCCTGGGCTTTCTGCCCGCATTGCCATCGGTCGGATGGTTGATAACCCTGGCAGCCTGCGCTGTCGGCAGCCTGTTTACCCGCGTCTGGCCGCTGGGTTGGTTTCTGCTGGGTTTGTGTTGGGCGTGCGGGTCTGCTCAGCTGGCCCTTGATGATCGTCTGGCTGCCGGCCTGGAGGGGCGCACCTTGTGGCTGGAGGGGCGGGTGGCGGGTTTGCCGGCCCGCACTGCACACGGTGTGCGTTTCGAGCTGGAAGCGCCACGCTCGCGGCGGGCCGAACTGCCTCAGCGCCTGCAACTGAGCTGGTTCGACGGCCCGCCGCTGCGGGCGGGCGAGCAGTGGCGGCTGGCCGTGACCTTGCAGCGCCCGGACGGGCTGCTGAACCCGCATGGGCCCGACCGTGAAGCGCAGTTGCTGGCGCGACGGGTGGGCGCGACGGGTACGGTCAAGGCGGGGCAGTTGCTGGCGCCAGTCGCCGGTGGTTGGCGCGATGCACTGCGTCAGCGCTTGCTGATGGTCGAAGCCAATGGCCGACAGGCAGCGCTGGTGGCCCTGGTGCTTGGCGATGGTGCGGGCCTGGCCCGGGAGGACTGGCAGACGTTGCAGGCCACCGGCACGGTGCACCTGCTGGTGATTTCCGGCCAGCACATCGGCCTGGTCGCCGGTTTGCTCTATGGCCTGGTCGCCGGGCTGGCGCGTTGGGGGCTATGGCCGGCAAGGCTACCGTGGTTACCCTGGGCCTGCGGCCTGGCCATGGCCGCAGCGCTGGCCTACGGGTGGCTGGCGGGTGGTGGGGTGCCAGTGCAGCGGGCCTGCCTGATGCTGGCCGTGGTGTTGCTCTGGCGTCTGCGCTTTCGCCACCTTGGCGCGTTTTTTCCGTTGCTGCTTGCACTGGTCGCCGTGCTTGTCTTCGAGCCACTGGCGGCGTTGCTGCCTGGGTTCTGGCTGTCGTTCGCCGCCGTGGCCACGCTCATCTACTGCTTCAGTGCCCGGTTGGGTGGTTGGCGGCCCTGGCAGGCCTGGACACGAGCGCAATGGGTGATCGCCGTCGGCTTGCTGCCGGTGTTGCTGGCCACCGGCTTGCCGGTGAGCCTCAGTGCGCCGCTGGCCAACCTTGTGGCGGTGCCGTGGGTCAGCCTGGCGGTCTTGCCGTTGGCGTTGCTGGGCACGCTGATGTTGCCGCTGGGGGGTGTTGGCGAGGCGTTGCTCTGGCTGGCAGGTGGCCTGCTGGATGTGCTGTTCCGCGGGCTGGCGCTGGTGGCGCAGCAGCGCCCGGCATGGGTGCCGCCGGCCCTGCCGTTGTGGGCCTGGCTGCTGGTATGTCTGGGTGTGCTGTTGGTTTTGCTGCCCCGTGGTGTGCCGCTGCGCGGGTTGGGAGGGGTGATGCTGCTGGCGCTGTGGGTGCCCCGGGAGCCGGTGCCGTTCGGCCAGGTCGAGGTCTGGCAGCTGGATGTTGGCCAGGGGCTGGCGGTGCTATTGCGTACGCGGCATCACAGCCTGCTCTACGATGCCGGGCCGGCCAGGGGGGAAAGCGACTTGGGGGAACGCGTGGTGCTGCCAACCTTGCGCAAGCTGGGGGTGGGCGGCCTTGACGTGATGGTGATCAGCCATGCGCACGCCGATCATGCGGGCGGGGCCGGAGCCATTGCGCGTGGTTTGCCGATCAAGCGGATAATCGGTGGGGAAGCACTGGTTGATATTCCGTTGCAGCCTTGTGCCAGTGGCGAGCAATGGGATTGGGATGGCGTGCGTTTTTCGCTGTGGCGCTGGGTGGACGGGCAGAGCAGTAATGACCGTTCCTGTGTCTTGTTGGTGGAAGCGCAGGGCGAGCGCTTGCTGCTGGCGGGGGATATGGAAGCTGCTGCCGAAAGGGCCTGGCTGGCGGACACTGAAATGCCGCGTATCGACTGGCTGCAGGCGCCGCATCATGGTAGCCGCAGCTCGTCCACCGAGGCGTTCGTCCGGGCTACCGCACCGCGCGGGGTATTGATTTCGCGGGGGCGCAACAACAGCTTCGGGCACCCGCACGTGCAGGTGGTCGAACGGTATGGGCGGCATGGGGTGGTGATGCATGATACGGCGGTGGAGGGGCATTGCGGTTGGTGCTGGGGCGGCATGGGGTAGTCGAGGGGGTTAGGGGGCAGCGGCGGTTCTGGCGGGTTCGAGGGGAGTGAGGCAGAGGCAGGCATCTGCCAGCCCAGACCCCAATTCCCTGACCTCCGGCAGATGAGCCCTCGGCGCGCCTATGGTAGAGTGGCGGCCTTTTTCCGAAGGGGCGTTTATTGTGTGGGAATTGGTCAAGTCCGGTGGTTGGATGATGCTGCCGATCATTCTGAGCTCCATCGCTGCCATGGCTATCGTCGTCGAACGCCTGTGGACCTTGCGCGCCAGTCGCGTCACCCCGCCGCACCTGCTGGGCCAGGTATGGATGTGGATCAAGGACAAGCAACTGACCAGTGACAAGCTCAAGGCCCTGCGTGCCGATTCGCCACTGGGTGAAATCCTCGCGGCGGGCCTGGCCAATTCGCGTCACGGTCGGGAGATCATGAAAGAGTGCATCGAGGAGGCCGCCTCGCGCGTCATCCATGAACTGGAGCGCTACATCAGCACCCTCGGCACCATCGCCGCCATGGCGCCTCTGCTGGGCCTGCTGGGCACAGTGCTGGGCATGATCGACATTTTCAGCGCCTTCATGGGCTCGCAGATGACCGCCAACGCCGCCGTGCTGGCCAGTGGTATCTCCAAGGCCCTGGTCACCACTGCGGCTGGCCTGATGGTCGGTATCCCGGCAGTGTTCTTCCACCGTTTCCTGCTGCGCCGCATCGATGAACTGGTGATCGGCATGGAGCAGGAGGCGATCAAGCTGGTGGAAGTGATCCAGGGTGACCGTGAAGTGGAAGTGGCCGGAGGCAAGGCGTGAAGTTCCGGCGCAATCGCCAGCGGGAGAACGTCGACATCAACCTGGCGTCGCTGATTGACGTGGTGTTCGTCCTGCTGCTGTTCTTCGTGGTTACCACCACCTTCACCCGCGAAACGCAACTTCGCGTCGAGCTGCCCGAAGCTACCAGCGCCGAGCCGGCGCCGGCCGACCCGGGCAAGCTGGTGGAAATCACCATCAGCGCCGAAGGCGTGTATTCGGTGAACAACCACCTGCTGCCCAAAAGCGACCTGGCCACCCTGAGCGAGGCCATAGAGCGCGAGTCGGGCGGCGACAACAAGTTGCCGCTGGCCATCAGCGCCGACGGCAAGACCCCGCATCAGGCTGTGGTCACCGCAATGGATGCTGCCGGCAAGCTCGGTTTCAGCCAGTTGCGCATGACCACCGTCGAGGCGGCCCAGGGCACGCCTTGATGGCGTTCGCCGATCGCTTGCTCGCTGCCTGGTATGCCGGGCATCCGGCGCTGGCGCTGCTGCGACCGCTGGAGGCCTTGTATCGCCGCGTGGTCACGCGCAAGCGCGCGCGTTTTCTAAGGGGTGACAGTGCCAGCTACCGGGCACCGGTACCGGTTATTGTGGTGGGCAACATCACCGTCGGTGGCACCGGCAAGACGCCGATGATCCTCTGGCTGATCGAACACTGTCGCCAGCAGGGGCTGAAGGTGGGTGTGGTCAGCCGCGGTTATGGTGCCAAGCCTCCACAGCTGCCCTGGCGGGTGCAGGCCGATCAGGCGGCCGATCAGGCGGGCGACGAGCCGCTGCTGATCGTGCAACGCACCGGCGTGCCACTGATGATCGACCCAGATCGCTCACGTGCCGTGCAGGCATTGCTGGCCAGCGAACCCCTCGACCTGATCCTGTGCGACGACGGTATGCAGCATTACCGCCTGGCCCGTGACCTGGAACTGGTGCTGATCGACGCTGCCCGCGGCCTGGGCAATGGCCGCTGCCTGCCGGCGGGGCCCTTGCGTGAGCCGGCCGACCGCTTGCGTGAGGCTGACGCGGTGCTGTTCAACGGCGCCAGCGAAGACCGCACCGATGGTTTCGGTTTCTGCCTGCAGCCGTCCGCCCTGGTCAACGTGCGCAGTGGCGAGCGCCGTGCGCTCGACCATTTCCCCGCCGGCCAGCGCCTGCATGCGGTGGCCGGTATCGGCAACCCGCAACGTTTCTTCAACACCCTGCTGGGGCTAAACTGGCAGCCGGTGCCGCATCCCTTCGCCGACCATGCGCAGTTCAGTGCCCGGAGCCTGGCTTTCAGCCCGCCACTGCCGCTGGTCATGACCGAGAAGGACGCGGTGAAATGCCGGGCCTTTGCCGCTGACGACTGGTGGTACCTGGCCGTCGAAGCGCAACCTACGCCGGCTTTCAGCGCCTGGTTCGACAACCAGCTGCAACGCTTGTTGCGCAAACCCTGAGCCCGTTTTCAATTTCCGGCCACCTGGCCTAAAGGAAGCCTCCAATGGACACCAAACTGCTCGATATCCTGGCCTGCCCGATTACCAAGGGGCCACTCAAGCTGAGCGCCGACAAGACCGAGCTGATCAGCAAGGGCGCCGGCCTGGCCTACCCGATTCGCGACGGTATCCCGGTCATGCTGGAAAGCGAGGCACGCACCCTGACTGACGACGAGCGTCTTGACAAATGAGCCTGGAATTTACGGTAGTAATCCCCGCCCGGCTGCGCTCCACCCGCCTGCCAGGCAAACCGCTGCTGCTGATTGCCGGCAAGCCGATGGTGCAACATGTGTGGGAGCAGGCCCGCAAGAGCGGTGCCAGCCGTGTGGTCATCGCCACCGACGACACCAGCATCCTTGAAGCCTGCCAGGCCTTCGGCGCCGAAGTGCTGATGACCCGTGCCGATCATGAATCGGGCACTGACCGCCTGGCCGAAGTGGCCGCGTACCTCGGCTTGCCGCCTGACGCCATCGTGGTCAACGTGCAGGGCGACGAGCCGCTGATCCCGCCGGTGATCATCGACCAGGTGGCGGCCAACCTGGCTGCGCATCCGGAAGCCGGTATCGCCACCCTGGCCGAGCCGATCCATGAGCCAGAAACCGTGTTCAACCCTAACGCGGTCAAGGTGGTGAGTGACAAGAACGGCCTGGCCCTGACGTTCAGCCGAGCGCCGCTGCCCTGGGCCCGCGATACCTTCGCCAAGGCCCGCGACGTGCTGCCGGAAGGGGTGCCATATCGCCGCCATATTGGCATGTACGCTTACCGTGTCGGCTTCCTGCACGACTTCGTCAGCTGGGGCCCATGCTGGCTCGAGCAGGCTGAAGCGCTGGAGCAGCTGCGTGCCCTGTGGCACGGCGTACGCATTCACATCGAGGACGCCATCGAGGCGCCTGCCGTGGGTGTCGACACCCCTGAGGATCTGGAGCGCGTACGGCGCTTGCTGGAGGCCTGATGCGCGTCCTGTTCGTGTGCCTGGGCAACATCTGCCGCTCGCCCACCGCCGAAGGCGTGCTGCGCCATCAATTGCAGGCCGCCGGGCTCGCCGACAAGGTGCAGGTGGCTTCTGCCGGCACCGGCGATTGGCATGTCGGCAAGGCGCCAGACAGCCGCACCTGCAAGGCGGCGCTGGCGCGCGGTTACGATCTGTCGCAGCAACGCGCCCAACAGGTCAAGGCATCGCACTTCGCCGAATACGACCTGGTGTTGGCCATGGATGAGCACAACCTGCGCGATCTGCGCGCCTTGCGCCCGTCCACGGCAGTGGGTGAACTCGACCTGTTCCTGCGCCGCTACGGTGCAGCCCTGGATGAAGTGCCAGACCCGTACTACGGTGGCGCCGACGGCTTCGAGCAGGTGTTGGATCTTGTGGAAGCGGCTTGCCAGGCGCTGGTACTGGAAATCAAGGGGCGTCTATGACCGTGCAGTGGCAGGAGCAGGTATCGCTCAAGCCTTACAATACCTTCGGCATCGACGTGAAGGCGCGCTATTTCAGTCAGGTGCAGGACGACCAGCAGGTGCGCCAGGCACTGGACCAGGCACAGCAAAGGGGCCTGCCGGTACTGGTGATCGGGGGTGGCAGCAACCTGCTGCTGACCCGCGATATCGATGCACTGGTGCTGCACATGGCCAGCCGTGGTCGGCGTGTGCTCAGTGACGATGGCGAGCGTATCGTGGTCGAGGCCGAGGCCGGTGAGCCGTGGCACGCGTTTGTGCAGTGGACGCTGGCGCAGGGCTATTGCGGGTTGGAGAACCTCAGCCTGATCCCCGGCACCGTCGGTGCTGCGCCGATGCAGAACGTGGGCGCATACGGGGTGGAGATCAAGGACGTATTCGCCGGGCTGACAGCTCTGGACCGTGAGACGGGCGAGCTGCGTGACTTCGGTTTGGCAGAATGCGCTTTCGCCTATCGCGACAGCCTTTTCAAGCGCAACCCTGGCCGCTGGTTGATCCTGCGGGTGCGCTTTGCCCTGACCCGCACCCTGCACGCTCATCTGGATTACGGCCCGGTGCGCCAACGCCTGTCTGAGCGGGGTGTGACCGAGCTGACCGCGCAAGCGATCAGTGATGCAATCTGCAGCATTCGCCGCGAGAAGCTGCCAGATCCGGCAGAGTTGGGCAATGCCGGGAGCTTCTTCAAGAACCCGGTGGTAACGGCTGATCTGGTCGAGCGTATTCGTGCGCAGTATCCCGGTGTCGTGGCATACCCACAGGCTGATGGTCAGGTGAAACTGGCGGCGGGCTGGTTGATTGAGCAGGCGGGCTGGAAGGGCCATCGTGAGGGTGATGCTGGCGTGCATCGCTTGCAGTCGCTGGTGCTGGTCAACTATGGCCAGGCGAGCGGGGCGCAGATGCATGCGCTGGCGCGCAAGATTCAGGCGGATATCTTCGAGCGGTTTGGGGTTGAGCTGGAGATGGAGCCTAATCTTTACTGATTTGCCGGCTGTGAACCCCCGTAGGAGCGGGTTTACCCGCGAAGAGGCCGGGCCTGGTGGCCAATTTCCACCCGCCGTTCACCGTTGCCGCCACCACCGTATTCGCGGGTAAACCCGCTCCTACACCGGATTGGTGGTGGACACAGATCGGTGGTTGGGCACAGGCCGTCGTGTAGGAGCGGGTTTACCCGCGAAAGGGCCGGTCCTGCTGGCCAATCTCCACCCGCCGTTCACTGTTGACGCCGCCACCGTATTCGCGGGTAAACCCGCTCCTACACCTGATCGGTGGTGGACACACATCGGGGGTTGGACACAGGCCGCCGTGTAGGAGCGGGTTTACCCGCGAAGAGGCCAGTCAGGCAAACCAAAAAAAAGCCCCGCCAGTCGCACTGGCGGGGCTTTTTCATTCAGCTTTGGCTATCAGCCGTGATGAGGTTTGTGCTCATCGGCGGTTTCCAACGCTGGTTCCTGGGAAGCTGCAGCAGCTTCCTGTGCGGCTTTGGCAGCAGCCTCGGCCTCGCGCTTACGGCGACGCACTTCACGTGGGTCGTTCGGTGCGCGGCCGTTGGCCAGCATGACAGTGGCAGGTTCGACCACTGCAGGTGCCGGTGCAGGCTCGGCCACCACTTCTGGCTGGGCTTCGACAACCGGGGCAGGCTGCACGGCAACTGGAGCGACTTCGACCACGGCCGGGGCCTGTTCGATTTCACCGGCTTCTACCGCTGGGGCTTCTGCCGGGGTTTCAGTGACCGCGGTTTCTGCAGCCACGACTGGCTCAACAGCAGGTGCATCTTCAACGACAGGCTGCGGGGCCACTTCGACCACAGGCTCGGCAGTTGCCTCGGCTGCGACCACTGGCTCGGTGACCGGCTGCTCGACCGCTGGGGCCACGGACGCTTCTTCAGCTTTGGTGGCCGCTTCGACTTGCTCGACCGGTTGGGCGGCTTCGCTGTTGTCGGTTTCTGCAACGGCAGCGACTTCGGCGGTAGCACGCTCGGCCTGCTGGTTAGCCTGGGCTTCTGCGTCCGAGCTGATGTTGCTGCTGGCGACAGCAGCCGTCACGGCAAGGCCAGCAGCCAGTTCGGCACCCAGCTCGGTGGCCTGGTGCTGTTGTGGCTGCTCTTCACTGCCTTCTTCTTCACTGCCGTCGATCAGCTCGCCATTGGCATTGCGCTGACGCTCACGACGGTTGCTGCGACGACGCTGGCCACGGGAGCGGCGGCGCGGGCGCTCGCCATCGGTGCCTTCCTGCTCGTCTTGCAGCAGCTCTTCGCCTGGCAGTTGCTCTTCGGCCAGCTCGGCTGCCTGTTCGGTTGCTTCTTCAGCAGCGCGTGGTTGGCGCTCTTCGCGTGGTGGGCGGGGGGCGCGTTCTTCGCGTGGAGCACGCTCTTCGCGCGGTGCGCGTTCCTCACGTGGAGCACGTTCTTCACGCGGGGCGCGTTCTTCACGTGGAGCACGCTCTTCGCGAGGGGTGCGTTCTTCACGCGGTGCGCGTTCTTCACGTGGGGCACGCTCTTCACGCGGTGCGCGTTCTTCACGTGGAGCGCGCTCTTCGCGGGCTACACGTTCTTCACGCGGCTGGCGCTCTTCGCGTTCGGCTGGCGGGGTAGCGTCCAGCGGCTCGCGCAGTTCGCGAACGCGCTCTTCGCCGCGGTTGCCACGGCGGTCTTCGCGTGGTTGGCGCGGCGCACGTTCTTCGCGCGGTGCACGCTCTTCACGTGGGGCACGTTCCTCACGCGGCGCACGCTCTTCGCGTGGGGCGCGTTCCTCGCGCGGTGCACGCTCTTCACGCGGTGCGCGCTCGGCACGCTCTTCACGCGGCTTGCGTTCTTCGTCGCGGCGGCCGTTGCGGTTGCGGCTTTGCTGGCGGCCGTTGCGGCGTTCTTCGTTGCGCGGGCTGCGCTCGGCAGCCGGTTTTTCGGCGGCGGGAGCCACTGGCGCGGCGGCAGGCTCGTCCTTGCCGGCGAACAGGCTCACCAGCGACTTCACCAGGCCTTTGAACAGGCTTGGCTCCGGAGCGCTCGGGGCAGGGGCCACCGGCGCGGCAGCCTGGGGCTCTTCAGCGGCGGCCGGTACCGGTGCGTTGGCGCGGGCCGGGGCCGTCTTCACTGCAGCTTCCTGGCGTACCAGCGTGCGGGTGGCGGTCGGTTGCGGCGCTTCTTCGGCTTCGGCGGCGGCGATTTCGTAGCTGGACTGGTTGTTCAGCACTTCAGGGTTGTCGTCGCGCAGGCGCTGGACTTCGAAGTGCGGGGTCTCCAGGTGGTCGTTCGGCAGGATGATGATGCGCGCACGGGTGCGCAGCTCGATCTTGGTGATCGAGTTACGCTTTTCGTTCAGCAGGAACGCGGCTACCGGGATCGGCACTTGAGCACGTACTTCGGCGGTGCGGTCCTTCAGGGCTTCTTCTTCGATCAGGCGCAGGATGGCCAGCGACAGCGATTCGACGTCACGGATGATGCCGGTGCCGGAGCAGCGTGGGCAGACGATGCCGCTGCTTTCGCCCAGCGATGGGCGCAGGCGCTGACGGGACATTTCCAGCAGACCGAAGCGCGAGATGCGGCCTACCTGGACGCGGGCGCGGTCGGCTTCCAGGCATTCACGCACGCGCTCTTCAACGGCGCGCTGGTTCTTCGCCGGGGTCATGTCGATGAAGTCGATGACGATCAGGCCGCCGATGTCACGCAGGCGCAGCTGGCGGGCGATTTCCTCGGCCGCTTCCAGGTTGGTCTGCAGGGCGGTTTCTTCGATGTCGCTGCCTTTGGTGGCGCGCGCCGAGTTGATGTCGATGGACACCAGGGCTTCGGTCGGGTCGATCACGATCGAACCGCCGGACGGCAGGTCGACCACGCGCTGGAAGGCGGTCTCGATCTGGCTTTCGATCTGGAAGCGGTTGAACAGCGGTACGCTGTCTTCGTACAGCTTGACCTTGCTGGCGTACTGCGGCATCACCTGGCGGATGAAGGTCAGCGCTTCTTCCTGGGCGTCGATGCTGTCGATCAGTACTTCGCCGATGTCCTGACGCAGGTAGTCGCGGATGGCGCGGATGATGACGTTGCTTTCCTGGTAGATCAGGAATGGCGCGGCGCGGTCCAGGGACGCTTCCTTGATGGCGGTCCACAGCTGCAGCAGGTAATCCAGGTCCCACTGCATTTCTTCGCTGCTGCGGCCAAGGCCGGCAGTGCGCACGATCAGGCCCATGTCGCCCGGTACGGTCAGGCCGTTCAGGGCTTCGCGCAGTTCGTTGCGCTCTTCGCCTTCGATGCGGCGCGAGATGCCACCGGCACGCGGGTTGTTGGGCATCAGCACCAAATAGCGGCCGGCCAGGCTGATGAAGGTGGTGAGGGCGGCGCCTTTGTTGCCGCGCTCTTCCTTCTCGACCTGAACGATGACTTCCTGGCCTTCGCTGAGCACTTCCTTGATGTTGACCCGGCCTTCTGGGGCTTTCTTGAAGTACTCGCGGGAGATTTCTTTCAGCGGCAGGAAGCCGTGACGTTCGGAACCGAAGTCGACGAAGGCGGCTTCGAGGCTGGGTTCGATGCGGGTGATCTTGCCTTTGTAGATGTTGGCCTTTTTCTGCTCGCGCGCGCCGGACTCGATGTCCAGGTCGTAGAGACGTTGGCCGTCCACCAGGGCTACACGCAACTCTTCGGGTTGAGTCGCGTTAATCAGCATTCTTTTCATGTTGTACCGTCGGTTTCCGGGCTGCCGGAAACGGCGTTCGGCACACACGACGTCTCATGGTCGGTGCCAAGGTGCGCAAAGGGTGGCCGGGCCACCCCCGTGTCGAGCGACGTTCGGCACCAGCCGGTTGCCCAGCCTGCCGTTGTCGCGACGACGCGTCCTGTTTGCTGCGGTGCCAACAAGGCCCCGGTGGCTTCGAATAGGTATCCGAATCAACCAAGCGGGCCTTGTGCACTCAGTCAGGAGGAGGAATCAACCGTCAGCCGTGGACGCCCGGAGGGCATCTGTTCAGGACCTTATCCGCTCACCAGCCGTCAGTGGGCTGGTGGCCGGACGCGGTGCTACACGGTCCGAGGGCTGTGCATCTCCACCCTGCACGTATCCCTGATAATTCGGGTGCTGCCGCGCGCTGAATCCGCAACGGGTTGCATTTTTCGCCAGCGCTGGTTCTGCGCTGGCGCCATTCATGTCCAAGGCAGGTATTTCCGAAGCATTCGCCGGGCGATGCGTGGAAGCGACTCGCGGGCAGAGGTGCAGCGAAAAGAATCGGGTAAGCAGGTGAAACACCGCACTTGTCGTTTTTTTTCGGTCTTCTCTACACGGCGCTGGTGGCGATTCCAGGCATTTCGGTAAACTGGCGAAAACCCCGTAGGACGGCCTCGCGTCCTGGAGAATTGCGAAGGTCAGGGACCGGCAAAGAGCCTGGTGCCGCTGGCCTGCCGCTTTTGGCGGCGTTCGCGACTATAGCAGCAATGATTAAGTGCTTCAATTCCATAAAAAATTGTTATGATCTCGCAATGACGACCAATACCCCTCCGACTTCCGGCGTTCAGCTGATCGAAGTCGCGCCGGAGCTTGCCGGCCAACGCATCGATAATTTCCTCATCACGGCCCTCAAGGGCGTGCCCAAGACACTGGTCTACCGCATCCTGCGCAAGGGTGAGGTGAGGGTCAACAAGGGCCGCGTCAAGCCGGAGTACAAGATCCAGGCCGGCGACATCGTGCGGGTCCCGCCCGTCCGCTTGCCGGAACGAGACGAACCGGCGCCGGTGGCCCAAGGCCTACTGCAGCGTCTGGAAGCCGCCATTGTCTACGAGGACAAAGCGCTTATCGTGATGAACAAGCCGGCCGGCATTGCCGTGCACGGCGGCAGTGGCCTGAGCTTCGGGGTGATCGAGGCGCTGCGCCAGTTGCGCCCGGACGCCAAGGAGCTGGAGCTGGTGCACCGCCTGGATCGCGACACGTCTGGCCTGTTGATGATCGCCAAGAAGCGCAGCATGCTGCGTCACCTGCATGCCGCCCTGCGCGGTGATGGTGTCGACAAGCGCTATATGGCGCTGGTGCGCGGCCATTGGCCAACCTCGAAAAAGCAGGTCAACGCGCCGTTGCTCAAGAGCAACCTGCGTTCCGGCGAGCGCATGGTCGAAGTGAACGATGAAGGCAAGGAGGCGCTGACCCTGTTTCGCGTCCTGCGCCGTTTTGGTGACTTTGCCACCATCGTCGAGGCGCGCCCGATAACCGGTCGTACCCATCAGATCCGCGTGCACACCCTGCATGCCGGGCACATGATCGCTGGCGACAGCAAATACGGCGACGAAGACTTCAGCCGGGAAATTCGCGAGTTGGGCGGCAAGCGCCTGTTTCTGCATGCCTATGCGTTGACTGTACCGCTGCCGGACGGTGGTGAATTGAAGCTCGAGGCGCCTGTGGATGAGGTCTGGGCGAAAACCGTTGAACGTCTGAGTGCGTCCTGATCCATGAAAAAAGGCTATGAGCTACTGATCTTCGACTGGGACGGCACCCTGGCCGATTCCATTGGGCGTATCGTCGAGGCCATGAGTGTCGCCGCAGAGCGCGCCGGTGAGGCGCAGAGCAGCGACGATGCGGTCAAGGGTATCATCGGTCTGGCCTTGGACGAGGCGATCCACACCCTGTACCCGCACCTGGCGCCTGCAGAGGTTGCCAGCTTCCGCCAGCACTATGCCGATGTCTACGTTGCGCTGGATCAGCAACCTTCGCCGTTGTTCGATGGCGTGGTCGAGTCGCTGGATGCCTTTCGCGCCGAGGGTTACCGCCTGGCGGTGGCCACCGGCAAGGCCCGTCGCGGGCTGGATCGGGTGCTCAAGGCCAATGGCTGGGAGCGGTTCTTCGACATCACCCGCGCCGCTGACGAGACCCGTGGCAAGCCACACCCGCTGATGCTTGAGGAAATCCTCGGGCATTGTGGCGTCGAACCGTCGCGTGCGCTGATGGTCGGAGATTCGGCATTCGACCTGCAGATGGCCAGCAATGCCGGCATGCATTCGGTGGCGGTTGGCTATGGTGCCATGTCGCTGCAGGCGCTGGCCGAGTTTGGCCCGCAGGTATGCATCGATCACTTTTCCCAGTTGCGCGAGTGGCTGGGTGGTTCCGCAATTCCACTTCCAAGGTAGGTAAGCATGGCAGACGAATGGAAAGCCCCTGAGGCCGAGCCCGGGGAGCGCGAAGAGCGCAACAGCTGGAAGCTGCTGGAAAAGACCTTGCTGGCCAGCGTGCAGGAGCAGCGACGGTCGCGGCGCTGGGGGATCTTCTTCAAGCTGCTGACCTTCGTCTACCTGTTCGGCATTCTGGCGTTGTTCTCGCCGCTGATGGACATGGACAAGGCCGCTTCGCGCAGTGCCAGCCATACCGCGCTGGTCGAGGTGCGTGGGGTGATTGCCGATCAGGAGGCTGCCAGCGCCGATAACATCGTCAAGAGCCTGCGCGAAGCGTTCAAGGACGACAAGACCAAGGCTGTGGTGATGCGCATCAATAGCCCGGGTGGCAGCCCGGTGCAGGCGGGTTACGTGTATGACGAAATCCGTCGCCTGCGTGCCGAATATCCCGCCATCAAGCTGTATGCGGTGATCGCTGACCTTGGTGCTTCCGGTGCCTATTACATCGCCAGTGCGGCGGACGAGATCTATGCCGACAAGGCCAGCCTGGTGGGGTCCATTGGGGTGACGGCGGCGGGTTATGGCTTTGTTGGCACCATGGAGAAGCTAGGGGTCGAGCGCCGTGCCTATACATCGGGTGAGCACAAGGCGTTCCTTGATCCGTTTTCGCCGGAAAAACCAGAAGAGACCCGGTTCTGGCAGGGTGTGCTGGATACCACGCACCGGCAGTTCATCGCCATGGTCAAGCAGGGGCGGGGTGAGCGCCTGAAGGATAAGGAGCACCCGGAGTTGTTCAGCGGCCTGATCTGGTCGGGTGAGCAGGCCAAGGCGCTGGGGCTGGTGGATGGCTTGGGCAGTGCCAGCTATGTGGCGCGTGAGATCGTGGGCGAGAAGGAGTTGGTTGACTTCACCGTTCAGGAGTCGCCTTTCGATCGCTTCTCCAAGCGCGTGGGTGCCAGCGTGGCTGAGCACCTGGCGATGTGGATGGGGTTCCAGGGGCCGCAGTTGCGTTGAGTTCGTCGCAGTTCTTGTGGTGTCTGGCAGATCAAGCGCCGCCCGCGCGGCGCATCGCGCGCAGGCTCGCTCATCGATCGGGGTGCCCAGCGGTGCGTTGTAGGAGCGGGTTTACCCGCGAATAGGCCAGGCCTGCCGGCCAATATCCCTAGCCATTCACCGTCGCAGCACCATCGCATTCGCGGGCATGAGCTGGTGTCGCCATGCCCGTTGTAGGAGCGGGTTTACCCGCGAATAGGCCAGGCCTGCCGGCCAATATCCCTGGCCATTCACCGTCGCAGCACCATCGCATTCGCGGGCATGAGGTGGTGTCGCCACGCCCGTTGTAGGAGCGGGTTTACCCGCGAATAGGCCGGACCCGCCGTCCAGCATCCCCGATCGTTCACCCTCCCGGGCGGCGCTCGATCTGCCGGGCGCCCAAATCCCCAGCCAGGTTACGGAACCATCACCCCTTCCTTGGTCAGCATATCCACCAGCCGAATCAGCGGCAGCCCGATCAGGCTGGTCGCGTCGCACCCGTGCGTGCTCTGGAACAAGCTCACCCCCAGCCCCTCCGCCTTGAAACTCCCTGCGCAATCCAGCGGCTGTTCTGCTGCCACGTAACGCTCGACCTGCTCCCTGCTTAGTTCACGCAGTGTCACGGTAAAAGGCACGCAATCCACCTGGCATTGCCCGGTGGCGCTGTTCAGCAGTGCCAGCCCGGTAAGAAAGCTCACCTGCTGCCCGCTACACTCCAGCAGTTGCTCGCAGGCGCGCTCGAACGTATGCGGCTTGCCCAGCACCTGCTCGCCCAATACCGCAACCTGGTCCGAGCCTATGATCAGGTGTCGGGGGTGGCTGCCTGCCAATGCCTCGGCCTTTTGCCTGGCCAGCCGGCGCACCAGCTCTACGGGCGGTTCGCCATCCAGGCGTTGCTCGTCTATATCGGGGCTTGCCCAGGTGAAGGGCAGGTGCAGGCGTGCGAGCAGTTCGCGGCGATAGGCAGAGCTGGAAGCCAGTAACAAAGGAAGCATGGTAGACTCCGGGTTCGGTTGAACCAATTCTATCACGCACGATGCCGCCTAATTTCCTTTGACAGGGGCGGGGGGCATCCCTAGAATGCTGCGCCTATGTTGAATGACCCGATTCCACCTCACGTTGACCCGCGCAAATTAGCCGATCGTGGCGTAACCCTTAACGGTTCGCTGCAACTCGCTGATTTGGAAAGACTCTGCGACCCGCTTTCCGACAATGTCGGTACGGTGCAGGCGAAGTTCGATTTTGAACGAGATGAACAGCACGTGGTGGTTATCCACAGCGAGCTGGACGTCGAAGTCAAGATGGTTTGCCAGCGTTGTCTTGAGCTGGTCACCCTACCGATCCACAGCGAATGTACATACGCCGTGGTGAAGGAGGGTGCGAATACCCAGTCGTTGCCGAAAGGCTATGACGTGCTGGAACTGGGCGAAGATCCTTTGGATCTGCAGGCATTGGTTGAGGAGGAGCTTTTGCTCGCCTTGCCAATCGTGCCTGCTCATCATCCGGAAGAATGCCAGCAGCCGGCGGGCGCAGACGAGCCCGAATCGAGCAAGGACGAGGTATCGCGGTCCAACCCGTTCAGTGTTTTGGCGCAGTTAAAGCGTGACCCAAACGTTTAGGAGTTAATCAATTATGGCTGTTCAGCAGAACAAAAAATCCCGCTCTGCCCGTGACATGCGCCGTTCGCACGACGCCCTGTCGGAAAACGCGCTGTCGGTAGAGAAAACCACCGGTGAAGTTCACCTGCGTCACCACGTTTCGCCAGAAGGCGTATACCGTGGTCGTAAAGTGGTCGACAAGGGCGCTGACGAGTAATCCTTGTCCGCTCAGGTCATCGCGATCGACGCAATGGGCGGGGACTTCGGTCCCCGCAGCATTGTCCAGGCTAGCATTGCCTGCCTTTCGGCTACCCCCTCGCTTCATCTGACCCTCGTCGGTCAACCCTCCCTCCTTGAAGATCTCGTCAGCGGCCTGCCAGCTGCGGATCGCGCGCGCCTGCAGATTGTCGCCGCCAGTGAGGTAGTCGGCATGGACGAGCGGCCATCCCAGGCGTTGCGTGGCAAGCCGGATTCGTCGATGCGCATCGCCCTCGAACTGGTGCGCGACGGAAAAGCCCAGGCCTGTGTCAGTGCCGGCAATACCGGGGCGCTGATGGCGTTGTCGCGCTTCGTGCTCAAGACCCTGCCGGGTATCGACCGGCCGGCCATGGTGGCGGCGATCCCGACCCAGGCGGGTTACTGCCAACTGCTCGATCTGGGCGCGAATGTCGACTGCAGTGCCGAAAACCTCTACCAGTTCGCGGTAATGGGCTCGGTGGCCGCTCAGGCCCTGGGTGTGCATCGGCCACGCGTGGCGCTGTTGAATATCGGTACCGAGGACATCAAGGGTAACCAGCAGGTCAAGCTGGCTGCCACGCTGTTGCAGAACGCCCGCGGCCTCAACTATGTCGGTTTCGTCGAAGGGGATGGCCTGTACCGGGGTGAGGCAGACGTGGTGGTGTGCGACGGTTTTGTCGGCAACATACTGCTCAAGTCCAGCGAGGGCCTGGCGACGATGATTGGTGCGCGCATCGAAAAACTGTTCAAGGGCGGTGCTTTTGCCCGCGTTGCCGGGGCCGTTGCCATGCCGCTGCTCAAGCGTCTGCAGGCCGACCTGGCGCCGGCGCGGCACAATGGGGCGAGCTTCCTGGGGCTGCAGGGTATCGTCATCAAGAGTCATGGCTCGGCGGGCGTGCAGGGGTTTCAGAGTGCCATCCAGCGGGCGCTGATCGAAATTCAGGAAAACCTGCCGCAGCGGCTGCACGGCCGCCTTGAAGATCTGTTGCCTTAGGCATTTCGCCGATGAAGTGCTTAAATGTGACCGCTTGGTCTATGTTTCCATCCAAGTTTTCAGATTCCGCGCCTGGCCTCGGGCCTGGCGCACACTATCCGACGACAAGATCATAAGGGCTTGTTCAATGTCTGCATCCCTCGCATTCGTCTTTCCCGGTCAAGGTTCCCAGTCGCTGGGCATGCTCGCCGAGCTCGGCGCCGAGAAGCCAGTGATCATCGAAACCTTCAAGGAAGCGTCCGAAGCGCTCGGCTACGACCTGTGGAAGCTGGTCCAGGACGGCCCGGAAGAGCAACTCAACCAGACCGACAAGACCCAGCCGGCAATCCTTACTGCGTCCATCGCACTGTGGCGCCTGTGGCTGGAAGAGGGCGGTGCCAAGCCTGCCTTCGTGTCCGGGCACAGCCTGGGCGAATACAGCGCCCTGGTCGCCGCTGGCAGCATCAGCCTGAAAGATGCCGTTCGCCTGGTCGAGCGCCGCGGTCAGCTGATGCAGGAAGCCGTACCGGCCGGTCACGGCGCCATGGCTGCCATTCTCGGCCTGGACGATGCTGTGGTCGTGGAACTCTGCGCCGAAGCCGCTGAAGATGAAGTGGTCAGCGCCGTGAACTTCAACTCGCCTGGTCAGGTGGTCATCGCCGGTAACAAGGCGGCGGTAGACCGCGCCATGGAGCTGTGCAAGGCCAAAGGTGCCAAGCGCGCCCTGCCACTGGCGGTGAGCGTCCCGTCGCACTGCGCCCTGATGAAGCCCGCCGCCGAGCGCTTTGCCGATTCGGTCAATGCCATCGAATGGAAGGCCCCGCAGATTCCGGTGGTGCAGAACGTCACTGCTGCCGTCGCCGCCGACCTCGATGCCCTCAAGCACGACCTGCTGGCACAGCTGTACCAGCCGGTACGCTGGGTCGAGTGCGTGCAGACCCTGGCCGCCAACGGTGCGGTCAACCTGGTCGAGTGTGGCCCGGGCAAGGTCCTGGCTGGCCTTAACAAGCGTTGCGCCGACGGCGTGACCACCTACAACCTCAACACCCCTGACGCCGTTGCTGCCACCCGCGCGGCACTGGCCTGATTTGGAGAAGCTTGCATGAGCCTGCAAGGTAAAGTTGCACTGGTTACCGGCGCCAGCCGTGGCATTGGCCAGGCCATCGCCCTCGAGCTGGGCCGCCAGGGCGCGACCGTGATCGGTACCGCCACTTCGGCGTCCGGCGCCGAGCGCATCGCTGCCACCCTGAAAGAACACGGCATCACCGGCACCGGCATGGAGCTGAACGTGACCAGCGCCGAATCGGTTGAAGCCGTACTGGCCGCTATTGGCGAGCAGTTCGGTGCGCCGGCCATCCTGGTCAACAACGCCGGTATCACCCGTGACAACCTGATGCTGCGCATGAAAGACGACGAGTGGTTCGATGTCATCGACACCAACCTGAACAGCCTCTACCGTCTGTCCAAGGGCGTGCTGCGTGGCATGACCAAGGCACGTTGGGGTCGTATCATCAGCATCGGCTCGGTCGTCGGTGCCATGGGTAACGCAGGTCAGGCCAACTACGCGGCGGCCAAGGCCGGTCTGGAAGGCTTCAGTCGCGCCCTGGCGCGTGAGGTGGGTTCGCGTGGCATCACCGTCAACTCGGTGACCCCGGGCTTCATCGATACCGACATGACCCGCGAGCTGCCGGAAGCTCAGCGCGAAGCCCTGCAGACCCAGATTCCGCTGGGCCGCCTGGGCCAGGCTGACGAAATTGCCAAGGTGGTTTCGTTCCTGGCGTCCGACGGCGCCGCCTACGTGACCGGCGCTACCGTGCCGGTCAACGGCGGGATGTACATGTAATACTGCAACTCAATGTGACGGGTTTCGTAAAAAAAGAGTCATACTGCGAGCCTAAAATCCGTTATAAAGCTGCAACCAGATTCCAGGCAGCGGGTGTGGTGACTAGCCTGAAGGTGCGTTTAGCTTGAAAAGCGAACGTCTTTCTATAAAATTAGCCACCGGCCAGCTGCCTGACATATATCCATTAGGAGTGAAAACTAGGTATGAGCACCATCGAAGAACGCGTCAAGAAAATCGTCGCCGAGCAACTGGGCGTCAAGGAAGAAGAAGTGACTGAGACTAAGTCCTTCGTCGATGACCTGGGTGCCGATTCGCTTGACACCGTTGAACTGGTGATGGCTCTGGAAGAGGAATTCGAGACCGAAATCCCTGACGAAGAAGCCGAGAAGATCACTACCGTTCAAGCTGCCATCGACTACGTCAAAGCCCACCAGGCCTAAGACGCTACAGTCGACGTTTCTTGTCGGGGAAAACCGCACTGCCTTCGCCGGCGTGCGGTTTTTTCTTTGCGAGCGCCTCGCATTTATCAGGCGGCTTCGTTCACCGCGCACCAAGAGCTTGTTGCCATTTCATTCCAGCACTTGAATGCAATGGCAAGAGACTCTGTTATTAGAAAAGGAGAGTACTGTGTCGCGTAGACGCGTCGTGGTCACCGGTATGGGTATGCTGTCGCCACTGGGTACCGATGTACCGAGCACCTGGCAGGGCATTCTGGCTGGCCGCAGTGGCATCGGTCCGATCGAACACACGGACCTGTCTGCCTACTCCACCCGTTTTGGCGGCTCGGTGAAAGGCTTCGAGGTTGAGCAGTACTTGTCGGCCAAAGAGGCCCGCAAGCTCGACCTGTTCATCCAGTACGGCCTGGCGGCTGGTTTCCAGGCCGTGCGTAATGCCGGCCTGGAGGTCACCGATGCCAACCGCGAGCGTATTGGCGTGGCCATGGGCTCGGGTATCGGTGGTCTGACCAACATCGAAGAAACCAGCCGCACCCTGCACGATTCAGGGCCGCGCCGCATTTCGCCGTTCTTCGTGCCGGGTTCGATCATCAACATGATCTCCGGTTTCCTGTCGATCCACCTGGGTCTGCAAGGGCCGAACTATGCCATCGCCACTGCGTGCACCACTGGCACCCATTGCATCGGCATGGCCGCGCGCAATATCGCCTACGGTGAAGCTGACGTGATGATCGCAGGTGGCGCCGAGATGGCCGCTTGTGGTCTGGGCATGGGCGGTTTTGGCGCTTCGCGCGCACTGTCTACCCGCAACGATGAACCCAGCCGGGCCAGCCGC
Organism: Pseudomonas sp. 10(2024); assembly: GCF_045164175.1. Taxonomy (NCBI): domain Bacteria; kingdom Pseudomonadati; phylum Pseudomonadota; class Gammaproteobacteria; order Pseudomonadales; family Pseudomonadaceae; genus Pseudomonas; species Pseudomonas sp. 10(2024). Next base: position 4,213,782 of record NZ_CP174006.1, on the reverse strand, counting down.
CCGTGGGACAAGGGTCGTGACGGCTTTGTATTGTCCGACGGTGCCGGAGCCCTGGTGCTCGAGGAGCTGGAGCACGCCAAGGCCCGCGGTGCGACTATCTATGCCGAGCTGGTTGGCTTTGGCATGAGCGGCGACGCCTACCACATGACCTCGCCACCCGACTCTGGCGAGGGCGCTGCCCGCTGCATGGCCAACGCTTTGCGCGATGCCGGTATCCAGCCGGAAGACGTCAGCTACATCAACGCCCACGGCACTTCTACCCCGGCGGGCGATGTGGCCGAAGTGGCGGCGATCAAGCGCGTGTTCGGCGAGCATGCCTACAAGCTGGCGGTCAGCTCGACCAAGTCGATGACGGGCCACTTGCTGGGCGCCGCGGGCGCGGTGGAAGCGATCTTCAGCGTGCTGGCAATCAATAGCCAGATGGCCCCACCGACCATCAACCTGGACGAGCCGGACGAAGGGTGTGACCTCGACTTCGTTCCCCACCAGGCGCGCAGCATGCCGATCGACGTGGTGCTGTCCAACTCGTTCGGCTTTGGCGGCACCAACGGCTCGCTGGTATTCCGCCGGTTTGCCGACTGATGCACAGCTGGATCGACGGCCAGCCGGCGACTGCACTCAACCTGCAGAACCGCGGCCTGGCCTACGGCGATGGCCTGTTCGAAACCATCGCCGTGCGAGGTGCCCGGCCCAGCTTGCTGGACGGCCACCTTGCACGCCTGGCGCTGGGCTGCCAGCGCTTGGCGATCAACACCGACCTGGCGCTGGTGCGCGACGAGTTGCTGCGTTACGCCAGCCAGCTGGGTGAGGGTGTCGTCAAACTTATCCTTACCCGTGGCGATAGCCAGCGTGGCTATGCGCCAGCTGTCGATGCAGCGCCGCGGCGTATCCTGCAAGGCAGCCCATTACCCCATTATCCTGTCGAGCATGCTGAGCATGGCGTGCGTTTGTTCCCTTGCCAGACCCGGCTTGGGGAACAACCACTGCTGGCCGGCCTCAAACACCTTAACCGCCTGGAGCAGGTGCTGGCCCGTGCCGAATGGCAGGACAGCGACCATGCCGAAGGCCTGATGCGTGACGCGCAGGGCAGGGTGATCGAAGGGGTATACAGCAATCTGTTTCTGGTGCGCGATGGCGCGCTGCTTACCGCCGACCTTAGCCGTTGTGGCGTGGCGGGCGTGATGCGTGCCGCACTGCTGGAACAGGCCCCGCTGCTGGGTATTGCGGCACACGTCTGCGACCTGTCGTTCGAGGCGCTTGAGCAAGCGGATGAAGTATTTGTTTGCAATAGCGTTTACGGCATTTGGCCCGTGTGTGGCGTAGCCGCGCTAAACTGGTCGCCGGGCCCGCTCACTCGTAAACTGCAGGCCGTTGCCCGTACGTTACTGGAAACCTGAATTCGTGAGACGTAAATTCCTGCTGTTGCTGGAAATGGGCTTGATCCTTGCCGGCCTGGTGTTTGGCTGGTCGGCCTGGAAGGTCAACTCGGTCCTGGAGCAGCCCCTGCGCATCACGCAGGAACGCCTGCTGGATGTGCCCAATGGCACTAACCCCAACCGCATGTTCTACAGCATGCAAAGGGAAGGGTTGCTCGACGACGCTGTCTGGTTGCGTTTGTACTGGCGCTTCAACATGGCCGGCACCCCCCTGCACACCGGTGAGTACCGTCTTACCCCTGGCATGACCGTCGAGCAATTGTTCGACGCCTGGCGCCGTGCCGACGTGGTGCAGTACAACCTCACCCTGGTCGAAGGCTGGACCTTCCGCCAGGTGCGTGCGGCCGTGGCCAAGCATGAAAAGATCAAGCATACCCTGGAGGGCTTGTCGGATGCCGAGGTCATGGACAAGCTCGGCCATACCGGTGTGTTCCCCGAAGGCCGTTTCTTCCCCGACACCTACCGCTTCGTGCGGGGTATGAGCGATGTCGAGTTGCTGCAGCAGGCCTACATGCGTCTGGACGAAGTGCTGGCCAAGGAGTGGGCCGAGCGTTCCACCGACCTGCCGTATCGTGACCCGTACCAGGCGCTGATCATGGCCTCCCTGGTAGAAAAGGAAACCGGCATTCCGCAGGAGCGCGGGCAGATCGCCGGCGTGTTCGTGCGGCGCATGCGCCTGGGTATGATGCTGCAGACCGACCCGACGGTTATCTATGGCATGGGTGAACGCTACAACGGCAAGATCACCCGCGCCGACCTGCGCGAGCCGACGCCCTATAACACCTACACCATGACCGGCCTGCCGCCGACCCCGATCGCCATGGTCGGCCGCGAGGCGATTCACGCGGCGCTGAACCCGTCCAATGGCACCAGTCTTTACTTCGTCGCCCGCGGCGATGGCAGCCATGTGTTTTCCGACGACCTCGACGACCACAATTCGGCAGTGCGCGAGTTCCAGCTCAAGCGCCGATCGGACTACCGCTCCAGTCCCGCGCCGCAGCAAGAGGCCAAGCCAGGTGCCGATGATGCCGAACAGGCATCGGGCGCCGACGATGCGCAGCGCCCTGAGCCCCCAGCAGCGGACCCGTCAGCAGCGGATGAGCCAACTGCGCAGCCAGCCCCCGATGAAGCGCCCGCGCAGGATGCCCCTGCCGGCGGTGCGCAAGCGGCCGAGCGGCCGACGCCTGACGAACAACATTAAGGACTGCCTGTGAGCGGCTTGTTTATTACTTTGGAAGGCCCCGAAGGCGCGGGCAAGAGCACCAATCGCGACTACCTGGCCGCGCGCCTGCGCGAGCACGGCCTGGACGTGGTGCTGACCCGTGAGCCAGGCGGTACGCCGCTGGCGGAAAAGGTGCGTGAACTGTTGCTGACGCCCAGCGACGAAGGCATGGCGGCCGACACCGAGCTGCTGCTGGTGTTCGCCGCTCGCGCCCAGCACCTGGCGCAGGTCATCCGCCCGGCGCTGGCCCGCGGGGCTGTTGTACTGTGTGATCGTTTCACGGACGCCACCTATGCCTATCAGGGTGGCGGGCGTGGTCTGTCGGTCGAGCGTATCGCGGTTCTGGAACAATTCGTCCAGGGCGACCTGCGCCCGGACCTGACCCTGGTCTTCGACCTGCCGGTGGAAGTGGGCCTTGCCCGCGCCGCCGCCCGTGGCCGCCTGGACCGATTCGAGCAGGAAGGGCAGGCGTTCTTCGAAGCGGTGCGCCAGGCGTACCTGCAGCGCGCCCAAGGCGCGCCACAGCGCTACAGCCTGCTTGATGCGGCACAATCCCTGGAGGCGGTGCAGCGTGACATCGACGTACTGCTGCCAGGCATTCTGGAGCGTTGCCGTGGCTGAGGCCTACCCTTGGCAGCAGGCGCTGTGGCAGCAACTGGCCGGTCGCAGCCGCCACGCCCACGCTTACCTGCTGCATGGGCCGCAGGGTATTGGCAAGCGGGCCATGGCCGAGCGTCTGATGGCGCGCCTGTTGTGCCAGCAGCCGCAGGGCCTGGACGCTTGTGGGGCGTGTAAGTCGTGCCTGTTGCTCAAGGCCGGCAGCCACCCGGACAACTTCGTCCTCGAGCCGGAGGAGGCTGACAAGCCGATCAAGGTCGACCAGGTACGCGAGCTGGTGGCCTTTGTGGTGCAGACCGCGCAGTTGGGCGGGCGCAAGGTGGTGTTGATCGAGCCGGTGGAGGCGATGAATGTCAACGCCTCCAACGCCCTGCTCAAAAGCCTTGAAGAACCTTCCGGTGATACCGTGTTGTTGCTGGTGACGCACCAGCCCAGCCGTCTGTTGCCGACGATCAAGAGCCGCTGCCAGCAGGTGGCCTGTCCGCAGCCCAGTCTGGCCCAGAGCCAGGCATGGCTGACTGGCGCGTTACCCGACTGCGACGAGGTCGAGCGCGATGAGCTGCTGGCGCTGGCGGCAGGTTCGCCATTGATGGCGGTCAGCCTGCAGGCGCAGGGGGTTCGCGAGCAACGCGCGCTGGTAACCGACGGGGTGAAGAAGCTGCTCAAGCAGCAGCAATCGCCCAGCCAGCTGGCCGATGCCTGGAGCGGTGTACCGTTGTTGCTGCTGTTCGACTGGTTCTGCGATTGGACGCACCTGATCCTGCGCTACCAGTTGACCCAGGACGAAGAAGGGTTAGGCTTGGCCGATATGCGCAAGGTCGTGCAATACCTGGCGCAGAAGAGCCGCCAGGCCAAGGTGCTGGAGGTGCAGGCATGGATCCTCGAACAGCGCCAGAAGGTACTGGGCAAGGCCAACCTCAACCGCGCCTTGTTGCTTGAATCGCTGCTGGCTCACTGGCTGCAACTGCCGGGTGCCCGCTGATTTTCCATTTTTCATGTGTGCCGTTATCCCATGCTCGTAGATTCCCATTGCCACCTCGACCGTCTTGACCTCACTGCTCACCAGGGCTCCCTCGATGCTGCCCTGCAGGCGGCGCGTGAGCGTGGGGTCGGGCATTTCCTGTGCATTGGCGTCAGTGCCGAGAATGCGGGTGCAGTGAAGGCGCTGAGCGAGCAGTACGCTGACGTCGACTGCTCGGTGGGCGTGCATCCGCTGGACCTTGCCCCTGGCGAAACCCCGGCGTTGGAATGGTTGTTGCGCGAACTGGCCCACCCGCATGTGGTGGCGATTGGTGAAACCGGGCTGGATTACCACTACGAGCCGGAGGCTGCCGAGCTGCAGCAGGCCTCGTTCCGCCTGCACCTGGAGGCCTCCAGGCAGACCGGCAAGCCGGTGATCGTGCATACCCGGGCGGCGCGTGCCGATACCCTGGCGCTGCTGCGTGAGGCCAACCTGCCGCAGGCTGGCGTACTGCACTGCTTTACCGAGGACTGGGACATGGCCAAGGCCGCGCTGGACCTTGGCTATTACATCTCGCTGTCGGGAATCGTGACCTTCCGCAATGCCGATGCCTTGCGGGAAGTGGCGCGGCAGGTGCCGGTCGATCGCTTGCTGGTGGAGACCGATTCGCCGTACCTGGCGCCGATTCCGCATCGGGGCAAGCCGAACCTGCCGCAGTATGTGCGGGAGGTGGCGGAGTATGTGGCTTCGCTGCGTGGGGCCAGTTATGAGCAGTTGGCCGAGCAGACTACCGCCAACTTCAAGCGGCTGTTCCCGTTGGCGCGGGTGGCTTGATTTACCGGGGTTAGAGATTGTGTGAGGGTCACAAGTGCCTGACACAGCCCTTGCAGCGCCTATGAGATCGAGCGCCGCCCGCGCGGCGCTTCGCGGGTAAACCCGCTCCTACGTTTGTTTCGGGCCAGTCCGTCCTGTGCCAGGCGCGCGCGGCCGCCTTGTTTGTACGACGCGATATCGAGGCGTGTGCCAAGGCGTTCGCACGCAAATCCCCCAGGCCTAATTGGCCCGAAACAAGCGTAGGAGCGGATTTACCCGAGAGCGCCGCGCGGGCGGCGCCCGATCTCACAGGCGCTGACAATCTTGCGTCACGCACCTGACAGCCGTCACACCATCCTCCCCACAAAAACACAAAAAAAACCCGGGTTCTGGGGGAGGAATCCGGGTTAAGACCATTAGGAGTAAAACAAAGGTACGCGGTCCCTGAGCACCTTTATCGGCGCGCCACTGGGGGGGATGCGCCGCGCCAACACTTCAAGTATTGGTCAGGTTTGGCGCAGTGCCAGTGCATATTGGACGTTTTTTAAACAGATTTGGAATACGCCAACGTTTCGTTCCTCCCGCAGCGCATGGCCGTATGCATCGTGAAACACAGACATGCGTGGATGATCCGTGCAATTTCCCGCAAGTTAGGCATAATAAACCGCTTCGATTGTCATCCAGTCCTTCCCATGCAGAAAGAACCTCGTAAGGTCCGTGAGTTTCGCCGTCGCGAACAGGAAATCCTCGATACCGCGCTCAAGCTGTTTCTCGAGCAAGGTGAAGACAGCGTCACCGTCGAGATGATCGCCGACGCCGTGGGCATCGGCAAAGGCACGATCTACAAGCACTTCAAGTCCAAGGCGGAGATCTACCTGCGCCTGATGCTCGATTACGAGCGTGACCTGAACGAGCTGTTGCACTCGGCCGACGTCGACCGTGACAAGGAAGCGCTGTCGCGCGCCTACTTCGAGTTCCGCATGCGCGACCCGCAACGCTACCGGCTGTTCGACCGCCTTGAAGAAAAGGTGGTCAAGGGCAATCAGGTGCCGGAAATGGTCGAGCAGCTGCACAGCATCCGTGCCTCCAATTTCGACCGCCTGACCCAGCTGATCAAGGGCCGTATCAGCGAAGGCAAGCTCGAAGACGTGCCGCCGTATTTCCACTACTGCGCTGCCTGGGCGCTGGTGCACGGCGCTGTGGCGCTGTACCACTCGCCGTTCTGGAGCAACGTGCTGGAAGACCAGGAAGGCTTCTTCCAGTTCCTGATGGACATTGGCGTGCGTATGGGCAACAAGCGCAAGCGCGACCCGGAACCCTCGAACTGAGCATTTAACGAAACTGCTTCGTGCGTCCGCTGCGCGGCAGTGCAGCCCGAAGCGTTTGGCTATCGTTTGGAAATTCGGCATTGCGCATTGGGGCTTGCAAAAACCTGATTTATGAGTCAGGTTTTGCCGGCCCCTTCATCCATGCCGGAGTCATTCATGATTGTCGATCGTCAAGGCAGGCGCTTTCGCAACCTGCGCGTCAGCCTGACGGCTGCCTGCAACTACGCCTGTACCTACTGCGTACCTGACGGAAAGCGGCTGGTGGCGGCGCAGGACGAGCTGTCGGCGGATGCCTTGGCCCGTGGCGTGGCCTATCTGATCGAAGCCGCCGGCATTGAGCGCCTGCGGATTACTGGCGGTGAGCCACTGGTCAGCCCGCGCCTGGATGCCTTTCTGGCTGCCGTGGCCAAACTCGACCTTGATGACGTCTCGCTGACCACCAACGGCCAGTTGCTGGCGCGCAAGTTGCCGCAACTGCAGGCGGCCGGGATTCGTCGGCTGAACGTTTCCCTCGACACCCTCGACCCGCTGGCTTTCCGCCAGATTGCCCGTGGCGGCGACCTGGGCACTGTGCTGGACGCAATGGAGCAGGCCAGCGCCCTGGGTATGCGAATCAAGGTCAACATGGTGCCGATGCGCGGGAAAAACCTTGATCAGGTACTGCCCTTGCTGGATTACTGCCTTGCGCGCGGCTTCGAGCTGCGCTTCATCGAACTGATGCGCATGGGCCACCTCTCTCACGATCGCAACGCCTTCCTCCAGCAGTTTGTAGGCCTCGACCAGCTGCTTGCGCTGATCGGCGGCCAGCATACCTACGCCCAGGTGAATGCGCCGCTGGACGCCACTGCCATGCGTTACCACATCCCCAGCAGGGGCCACTTCGGCGTCATTGCCAACGAAAGCGTGCCGTTTTGCCGTACCTGCTCGCGGCTGCGCCTGTCTTCTACGGGGTGGCTGCATGGCTGCCTGTCGTCAGGTAACCGGCACTTCGTCGGCGACCTGCTGGAAAAACCGCGTCATCAGGCGCTGCCGGCCTTGCAGCGGTTGTTGGTAAAGGCTTTGGCTGACAAGCAGGACGTGGCCTTTTCCGGCGGCGTGACAGTCATGAAAGTGATCGGTGGCTGAAGCTGGCGCAAAAGCTGCATCCGCCGGCTATTCGCCGGTTTTTCGTCGCCGGCCACTGGAGGAAAGATGCGTAGCCTGGTCTTGCTGCTGGCGCTGATGGCGCTGGGCGGCTGCATGAATGTCAGCGATATGGGCGAAGGCGTCCGCTATCACATGAGCGATGCCGGTCTGCTGGACCACAGCGAAACTCGTCGCTCCTTGTCGATCCGCCTGCAGCCTGATTCGTTCATCTTCATTGGCCAGGGTGCATTCGTGCCGCCGGGGGAGGGGCCGGTGCCTCGGCAGAATGCAGTGGCCCAGCAGGCCTTCAAGAGCTTCGTCGAATACTTCCCGATGGTACGTCGCGCCCAGGGCCCGCTGGGCCTCGAAGAGGCCATCGCCCAGGCGCGCGCGGTGGGTGCGGACTACGTGTTGTATACGCGCTTCGCACGTACCGACGATCGCATCGGCAATGGTGACGAGTGGTATGACGAGCAGGCCGTCGACCGCTTGGGCTGGGACACTGGCGTGGTGCAGATGATGCTGATCGAAACCAGTACCCGTTACCTGATCGACACCGCACGCATCAAGAGCCGTGGCGGTTTGTTGACGTTCCACGACAACACCCCGGAGGATTTGCTTGGTGCGCCGATGCGCGAGTACGCTCGTAGCCTTCTGGGCATGAGTGAATGAGGCAAGCGTGATGAGCGACTCCGGCAAGGCCAATGACCTTCTGGCGCAGATCCCCAAGGCCAAGGGGCTGCCGCCGGTGCACCTGTGGAACCCGGATTTCTGTGGTGACATCGACATGCGCATTGCCCGCGATGGCACTTGGTACTACCTGGGCACGCCGATCGGGCGCAAGCCGATGGTGCGGCTGTTCTCTACCATCATTCGCCGCGACGGCGATGACTACTTCCTGATTACCCCGGTAGAGAAGGTCGGCATTCGTGTCGACGATGCGCCGTTCGTGGCCGTGTTGCTTGAAGTGCAGGGCGAAGGCGAGCAGCAGGTGCTGCGTTTTACCAGCAATGTCGAGGACCAGGTCGAGGCGGGGCCAGATAACCCCCTGCGGGTGGTGATCGACCCGCTGACGCAGGAGCCATCACCGTATGTGCTGATGCGCAGCAACCTGGAGGCGCTGATAAATCGCAATGTGTTTTACCAACTGGTGGAGCTGGCGGTGCCGCATGTGATCGACGGGGAGGAATGGCTTGGGGTGTGGAGTCGGGGGGCGTTTTACCCGATTGGGCGCAGTGGCTGAGGCCTCTGTTGGCGATGCCGGCCTCTTCGCGGGTAAACCCGCTCCTACACACGCATCGGTGATTCGGCGCAGGCCGTTGTAGGAGCGGGTTCACCCGCGAAAGGGCCGGCCCTGCTGGCCAATCTCGGCCCGCCGTTCACCGTTGCTGACCAATAATTCCAGCGCAACGAAAAAACCCCCGGTTGCTTGCGCATCCGGGGGCTTCTTCAATGTCTGGCTCCGCGACCTGGACTCGAACCAGGGACCCAATGATTAACAGTCATTTGCTCTACCGACTGAGCTATCGCGGAATCTGCGCGTATCTTACTGATTGCCCGGGAGAAGTCAACCCACCCCCAGGCAAAACAATGAGTTACAGCACTTCCACGATCGCTTTGGTCACCACGTGGATGTTGCTCTGGTTCAGCGCGGCCACCGCGATACGGCCGGTGTCCAGGGCATAGATGCCGAAGTCGTTCTTCAGGCGGGTGACCTGTTCAACGGTCAGGCCCGAGTAGGAGAACATGCCGACCTGGCGGCCAACGAAGCTGAAGTCGCGGTTGGCACCGTATTCGGCCAGCAGCGATACCATCTGCTTGCGCATGCCGTGGATGCGCTCGCGCATTTCGGCCAGTTCGGTTTCCCACATCTGGCGCAGTTCTGCGCTGTTCAGCACGGTGGCAACAATGGTTGCGCCGTGGGTTGGCGGGTTGGAGTAGGTGGTGCGGATCACGCGCTTGACCTGCGACAGCACGCGGGTGCTCTCGTCCTTGGAGGCGGTGACGATCGACAGTGCGCCGACGCGCTCGCCGTACAGCGAGAACGATTTGGAGAACGAGCTGGAAACGAAGAACTCCAGGCCCGACTCGGCGAACAGGCGCACGGCGAAGGCGTCTTCGGCGATACCGTCACCAAAGCCCTGGTAGGCCATGTCGAGGAACGGCACGTGGCCCTTGGCCTTGACCACTTCCAGGACGTTCTTCCAGTCGTCCAGGTTCAGGTCGACACCGGTCGGGTTGTGGCAGCAGGCGTGCAGCACCACGATCGAACCGGATGGCAGGGCGTTGAGGTCTTCGAGCATGCCCGCGCGGTTGACGTCGTTGGTCGGCGCATCGTAGTAGCGGTAGGTCTGCACCGGGAAGCCGGCCGATTCGAACAGCGCACGGTGGTTTTCCCAGCTAGGGTCGCTGATGGCAACCACGGCGTTGGGCGAGAGGCGCTTGAGGAAGTCGGCACCGATCTTCAGCGCGCCGGTACCACCGACGGCCTGCACGGTGACCACGCGGCCGGCGGCCAGCAGTGGCGACTCGGCGCCGAACAGCAGCTTCTGCACAGCCTGGTCGTAGGTGGCGATGCCGTCGATCGGCAGGTAGCCGCGCGAAGCGTGCTGGGCGGCACGCTGGGTTTCGGCTTCGATCACGGCGCGCAGCAGCGGAATGCGGCCTTCCTCATTGCAATACACGCCTACGCCCAGGTTGACCTTGTCGGTACGTGGGTCGGCGTTGAATGCTTCGTTGAGGCCCAGAATAGGGTCGCGGGGTGCCAGCTCGACAGCGGAAAACAGGCTCATTGTTACCTTGGCTCTGATTGGAGTGTGATAGGGCGTACACGCTCCAGCCGAATGCACTGAAGCGGTGCACAAACGGGGAGTCAGTATAGTGATACCGACCGGTCACCGCGACACTCTGGCGCAGCTTTTGGGGCTATTTGCGCAAATATTTTTCGACCATTGGTCTAAATGCCGTGTCCACCGTTGCAGGCGCCCACACCTGTGCCTTGAAAGCGCCCCCGAACGGGCGCATTTGGGTATAGACTACTGGCTAAATTTACAGCTGCTGCACCGCGAGGTCCTTCATGTCCGAGTTCCAGCTCGTCACACGTTTCCAGCCGGCTGGCGACCAGCCCGAGGCTATCCGCCAGTTGGTCGAAGGCATCGAGGCGGGGCTGTCGCACCAGACGTTGCTCGGGGTGACCGGTTCGGGCAAGACCTTCAGCATTGCCAACGTCATCCAGCAGGTGCAGCGCCCGACGCTGGTGCTGGCGCCCAACAAGACGCTGGCCGCCCAGTTGTACGGGGAGTTCAAGGCATTCTTCCCCAACAACGCGGTGGAGTACTTCGTTTCCTATTACGACTACTACCAGCCGGAAGCCTATGTGCCGTCGTCGGACACCTTCATCGAGAAGGACGCCTCGATCAACGACCACATCGAGCAGATGCGCCTGTCGGCGACCAAGGCGCTGCTGGAGCGGCGTGACGCGATCATCGTGACCACTGTGTCGTGCATCTACGGCCTGGGCAGCCCTGAGACCTACCTGAAAATGGTCCTGCACGTGGACCGTGGCGACAAGCTCGACCAGCGCGCGCTGCTGCGCCGCCTGGCCGACCTGCAGTACACCCGCAACGAAATGGACTTTGCCCGCGCCACCTTCCGGGTACGCGGCGATGTGATCGACATCTTCCCGGCCGAATCGGATCTGGAAGCCATCCGCATCGAGCTGTTCGATGATGAAGTGGAGAACATCGCCGCCTTCGATCCGTTGACCGGCGAGGTTTTCCGCAAGCTGCCACGTTTCACGTTCTACCCCAAGAGCCACTACGTGACCCCGCGGGAAACCCTGCTGGAAGCGGTGGAGGGCATCAAGGAAGAACTGAAGGAGCGTCTGGAATACCTGCACAAGGCCAACAAGCTGGTCGAAGCGCAGCGTCTGGAGCAACGCACCCGCTTCGATCTGGAGATGATCCTCGAGCTGGGCTACTGCAACGGCATCGAAAACTACTCGCGTTACCTGTCCGGGCGCCCGGCCGGGGCGCCGCCGCCCACCCTGTACGATTACCTGCCGCCCGATGCGCTGCTGGTGATCGATGAATCACACGTCAGCGTTCCGCAGGTCGGCGCCATGTACAAGGGCGACCGTTCACGCAAGGAGACCCTCGTCGAGTACGGCTTCCGCATGCCTTCCGCGCTGGACAACCGGCCGATGCGTTTCGACGAGTGGGAGGATGTCAGCCCGCAGACCATTTTCGTTTCGGCCACTCCGGGCCCCTACGAGGCTGAGCATGCCGGACGCGTGGTGGAGCAGGTGGTGCGCCCGACCGGGCTGGTCGACCCGCAGGTAGAGGTGCGCCCGGCGCTGACCCAGGTCGACGACCTGCTGTCCGAGATCCGCAAGCGTGTCGCGGCAGGCGAGCGAGTGCTGGCGACCACGTTGACCAAACGCATGGCCGAGGACCTCAGCGATTACCTGGCCGACCACGACGTGCGGGTACGCTACCTGCACTCGGACATCGATACGGTGGAGCGGGTGGAGATTATCCGCGACCTGCGCCTGGGCACCTTCGACGTGCTGGTGGGCATCAACCTGCTGCGCGAGGGCCTGGACATGCCCGAGGTGTCGCTGGTGGCCATCCTCGATGCGGACAAGGAAGGTTTTCTGCGTTCCGAGCGCTCCCTGATCCAGACCATTGGCCGCGCGGCACGTAACCTCAATGGCCGGGCCATTCTGTACGCCGATAACGTAACAGGCTCGATGCAGCGGGCCATCGACGAAACCGAGCGCCGCCGCGAGAAGCAGATCGCCTTCAACGAAGCCAACGGCATCGTGCCCAAGGGTGTGGTCAAGGACATCACCGACATCATGGAAGGTGCCACCGTGCCCGGTGCGCGCAGTAAGAAGCGCAAGGGCATGGCCAAGGCGGCGGAGGAGAGCGCCCGTTACGAGGCCGAACTGCGTACGCCGGGCGAGATCACCAAGCGCATCAAGCAGCTGGAAGAGAAAATGATGCAGTTCGCCCGCGACCTGGAGTTCGAAGCTGCGGCGCAGTTGCGTGACGAGATTGCGCAGCTGAGGGAGCGGTTGATTAGCAGCTGAAGCCGGGCGCGGGCCCTGTGGGAGCGGGCGTGCCCGCGAAGAATTCAACGCGGTGGCTGGCACCGGCTGCGCCGGTGTTCGCGGGCATGCCCGCTCCCACAGGGACCGTATCTAATCTGTAATAGCCTCAATGGGCTTCCCCAGCCTTCAACCCTTCCGGCAACTTGCGGGTCAGCAACACCGCCACCATGCTCACCGCCAACCCGATCCCGACAAAGTGGAAGGCATCGTTGTAAGCCATGATCAGCGCCTGCTGGTGGGTAATCTCGCTAAGTTTGCCCAGCGCTGCATTGTCATTGCCCAAGCGCTCCGCCAATTGCGCCAGCCGCTCAGCCACCTGTGGGTTGCTCGGCACCACCGATTCGCGCAGGTAGTCGAAGTACACCTTGGTGCGCGCATCCAGCAGGGTGGCCAGCAAGGCAATACCAATCGCGCCACCGAGGTTACGCAGAATATTGAACAGGCTCGACGCGGACCCGGCATCCTGTTGTTGGATATACGCGGTGGCAATCAGCGAGATGGTCACCATGATCATCGGCTGGCCCAGGGCGCGGATGATCTGGATATGGTTGAACTGCGGCCCGGCAAAGTCCGGGTTGAGCACCCCCGAACCGAAACTGGCAGCGCCGAACAGGCAAAACCCCAGCGCGCATAGTACCTTGGGCGATATCACCTTCATCAGTTGCGGCACCAGCGGGATCAGGAACAACTGCGGAATACCCATCCACATGATCACCTCGCCAATCTGCAAGGCGTTGTAACCCTGTACCTGCGCCAGGTACAGCGGTAGCAGATAGATCGAGCCGTACAGGCCCACACCCATGCCCAGGCTGGCGATGCTCGACAGGCCAAAGTTGCGGTTGCCGAGGATGCGCAGGTTGATCAGCGGGTGTGGCTTGGAAAACTGCAGGATGACGAAGGTGATCAGGCTGACCAGGGCAACGCTGCCCAGGCCGACGATCAGGTGCGACTCCAGCCAGTCCTTGCGATGGCCTTCCTCGAGAAACACCTGCAGGCAGCCCAACCCAAGGCCGAGCGTGACGATGCCGGCGTAATCGGTACTTTTCAGCAGCTCCCAGTGCGCCTCCTTCTTCTCAAGCCCGTATAACAAGCCGGCGATCATTAGCAGGCCCGGTGGGATATTGATGTAGAAGATGTATTCCCAGCCCCAGTTCTCGGTCAGCCAGCCGCCCAGGGTGGGGCCGATGGAGGGGGCAAAAGTGGCGGTCATGGCGAACATCGCCATGCCTTTGGCGCGGTGGTGCTCGGGCAGCTTGATCAGGGTCAGGGTGAAGGCCAGCGGGATCAGCGCGCCGCCGGTGAAACCCTGCAAGGCACGGAACAGGATCATGCTCTCCAGGTTCCAGGCCATCGAGCACAGCAGCGACGACAGCAGGAAACCGCCGGATACCCACACCGCCAGGCGCCGCGCCGACAACAGCTGCACCAACCAGGCTGTCAGCGGGATCATGATGATTTCCGCCACCAGGTACGAGGTGGAAATCCATGAGCCTTCTTCCAGGGTCGCCGACAGAGCGCCCTGGATGTCCTTCAGCGAGGAGTTGGTGATCTGGATATCCAGCACTGCCATGAAGGCGCCGAGCATCACGCTCATCACCGCGATCCAGTCGCGTCGGGTTGGCTCCGCCGTGGGGCGCAGCAGTTGGTCACCGGCCATTGTGGCCTTCGTCTTCGCTGCGCAGGTCGACGGTGGCGGTCACCGACATGCCGGGGCGAATACGCCCATGCAATGGGTTGTCGGCGTGGAACGTGAGTTTTATCGGGATACGCTGCACAACTTTGGTGAAGTTGCCGGTGGCGTTGTCCGGTGGCAGCAGGCTGAACTGCGCACCGGACGCGGCGAACAGGCTGTCCACCCGGCCTTCGATCGGTGTGTCGGGGTAGCTGTCGAACAACAGCTCCGCGCGCTGGCCGGGGTGCATGCGCCCGATCTGGGTTTCCTTGAAGTTGGCCTGCACCCAGATGTCTTCATCCGGCACGATCGACAGCAGGTAGGCGCCGGCCTGCACCACCTGGCCATTGCGCGCATTGCGTTGGCCGATGGTGCCGCTGATCGGTGCATGGATTTCGCAGCGGGTCAGGTTCAGTTCGGCCTGGGCCAGGTCGGTGCGGGCATTGGCGATTTGCGCATCGAGGCGCTTGAGCTCGGCGTTCAGGGCGGTGACCTGCTGGCGCTGGCTTTGCAGGTCGGCGCGGGCCTTGTCGACCTGGGAACCGGCGACATGGCTGTCCGCCGACAGGGTAGTGACCCGCTCTTCAGAGACAAAACCCGGTTTGCGCAGCTTCTCGGCGCGGCTCAGGTCCAGCCGCGAACGGTCGAACGTGGCTTGGGTCGCCGCCAACTGGGCCTGGCCGGCGGCAATCAGGCTGCCTTGCTGGGTGAGGCGGCTTTGCGCTTGTGCGTACTCGGCTTCGCGGGTGGCCAGGGCGGCACGGGCGCGTTCGACCGCCAGCTCGAAGTCGGCGGGCTCCAGGCGCACCAGCAGGTCGCCCTTGTTGACGTGCTGGTTGTCCTCGACCGGGACTGTTTCGATACGTGCACCGAGCTGGCTGGAGATACGGGTGATCTCGCCCTGCACGTAAGCGTTGTCGGTGCTCTCGTAGAAGCGGCCCTTGAAGTACCAGTGGCCCAGGAAGGCGAGGGCGATGATGGCCACCAGGGCGAAGAAGAGCGTCAGGCGGCGTTTGAGTTGGGCAGGCATGAAGACTATCGTTCCAGAAATGTAAACAAATTTAACAGCGGCACAGGGCCCGTCGACAAGTGACGTTCGCGCCATTGCTGGAGCCCGGTGCCCGCCTCCTGCTAACATCCCGCCTTTGTTTCATCTTTCGTTCGAGACTCTCCATGACCACCGTACGCACGCGTATTGCGCCATCGCCTACCGGCGACCCCCATGTCGGCACTGCCTACATCGCCCTGTTCAACTACTGCTTTGCCAAGCAGCACGGCGGTGAGTTCATCCTGCGCATCGAAGACACCGATCAGCTGCGCTCCACGCGCGAGTCGGAGCAACAGATCTTCGACGCTCTGCGCTGGCTTGGCATTGAATGGAACGAAGGCCCGGATGTCGGCGGCCCACATGGCCCTTACCGGCAGAGCGAGCGTGGCGAAATCTACGCCAAATACGCCAAGGAACTGGTAGACGCCGGCCACGCCTTCTACTGCTTCTGCACCGCCGAAGAGCTGGAGCAGATGCGTGCCGAACAACAGGCCCGCGGCGAAACCCCGCGCTACGATGGCCGTGCGTTGCTGATGAGCGCCGAAGAAGTGCAGCGCCGCCTGGACGCTGGCGAGCCGCACGTGATCCGCATGAAGGTGCCGAGCGAAGGGGTCTGCGTGGTGCCGGACATGCTGCGCGGCGATGTCGAGATCCCGTGGGACCGCATGGACATGCAGGTGCTGATGAAGAACGACGGCCTGCCGACGTACTTCCTGGCCAACGTGGTCGACGACCACCTGATGGGCATCACCCACGTGCTGCGTGGGGAAGAGTGGCTGCCATCGGCGCCCAAGCTGATCAAGCTGTACGAGTACTTCGGCTGGGAGCAGCCCAAGCTGTGCTACATGCCGCTGCTGCGCAACCCGGACAAATCCAAACTGTCCAAGCGCAAGAACCCGACCTCGGTCACCTTCTACGAGCGCATGGGCTTCATGCCTGAAGCGATGCTCAACTACCTTGGCCGCATGGGCTGGTCGATGCCTGACGAGCGCGAGAAGTTCTCGCTGGCCGAAATGGTCGAGCACTTCGACCTGTCACGTATCTCGCTGGGCGGCCCGATCTTCGACATCGAGAAGCTGTCCTGGCTCAACGGCCAGTGGCTGCGCGAGCTGCCGGTAGAGGAGTTTGCCGCACGCCTGCAGAAGTGGGCGTTCAACAGCGACTACATGATGAAGATTGCCCCGCACGTGCAAGGCAGGGTCGAAACCTTCAGCCAGGTTGCCCCGTTGGGCGGGTTCTTCTTCGAAGGCGCGCTCAAGCTGGACGCCAAGCTGTTCGAAAGCAAGAAACTGTCGGCCGACCAGGTGCGCCAGGTGATCCAGCTGATCCTGTGGAAGCTTGAAAGCCTGCGTCAGTGGGAAAAAGAGCGCATCACCGGTTGCATCCAGGCCGTGGTCGAAGCGCTGGAGCTGAAGCTGCGCGACGCCATGCCGCTGATGTTCGCCGCCATCACGGGCCAGGCCAGCTCGGTTTCGGTGCTGGACGCCATGGAAATCCTCGGTCCCGACCTGACGCGCTACCGCCTGCGCCAGGCCCTGGACCTGCTGGGTGGGGTGTCGAAGAAAGAAAACAAAGAGTGGGAAAAGCTGTTGGCTTCCATTGCCTGATTCAGCTTTGCACCTAACTTGTGGGAGCGGGCGTGCCCGCGAATGCAATGGTAAATTCAATACCGCATTCGCGGGCACGCCCGCTCCCACAGGCCAACTAAGCCCCAAAAAACCGGGGTAGGGCGGTAAGTGATTGTTATCTGTGAAAAAATTTTTGAATATTTTTGAAAATTAGTTTGACAGCCCTGCAATCCGATCTTAATATGCGCCCCGTCCACAGCGATGAACGAAAACGAAACGCCAGGCACCCAGCCAGCGATTCAGTTCAAAGCGACATTGTGGGGCTATAGCTCAGCTGGGAGAGCGCCTGCATGGCATGCAGGAGGTCAGCGGTTCGATCCCGCTTAGCTCCACCAAATTCCGCTTAGCAGCCAAGGCTGGTAAGCAAGACCGGGTCCAGCAACCGGGTCTTGAAGGTAAGAAGGTTCGTCCCCTTCGTCTAGTGGCCTAGGACACCGCCCTTTCACGGCGGTAACAGGGGTTCGAGTCCCCTAGGGGACGCCAGTTTTACACAAGCGATGTTTTAATGTCGCTGGGCCGCGAGGCTAGAAATCCGGGGCTATAGCTCAGCTGGGAGAGCGCCTGCATGGCATGCAGGAGGTCAGCGGTTCGATCCCGCTTAGCTCCACCAATTTTGCCGCGGTTCGCGTTAGCGGATCGGCACGAAGGTTACGTCCCCTTCGTCTAGTGGCCTAGGACACCGCCCTTTCACGGCGGTAACAGGGGTTCGAGTCCCCTAGGGGACGCCACTTTTCCTGCGTTTTGCAGGGCTTAAAAAGGCTCGTCGATTATTGATGAGCCTTTTGTTTCGGGGCTATAGCTCAGCTGGGAGAGCGCCTGCATGGCATGCAGGAGGTCAGCGGTTCGATCCCGCTTAGCTCCACCATTTCTGCCAGGGTTCACGCAAGTGGATCTTCGCGAAGGTTACGTCCCCTTCGTCTAGTGGCCTAGGACACCGCCCTTTCACGGCGGTAACAGGGGTTCGAGTCCCCTAGGGGACGCCACGTTTACCCGCGTTTTGCGGGACTTTAAAGGCTCATTCGCTTATTGAATGGGCCTTTTGTTTTTTCCCTCCAGCATTTTTCCCCGACAAGCGGCCGCAGATTTTGCTTGCCAAAAAATATGATGAGAATAATATTTCGATCATCATATTTTGTTTGGTGCGTGCCAGATGAGCGACAAGAAGAGCAGAACCCGCGAACGCATTCTGGAGGCGGCGCGCAGTGCGCTGATCCAGCACGGCCCGGCCGAGCCCAGCGTCAGTCAGGTGATGGGCGCGGCAGGCCTGACCGTCGGCGGCTTCTATGCGCACTTCGACAGCAAGGACGAGCTGATGCTCGAAGCGTTCCGCCAGTTGTTGGGTGAGCGCCGAGCCTTGCTCGCCCAGATCGACCCCAATCTCGATGGCGCCGGGCGGCGAGCGCTGGCCGGGGCCTTCTACCTCTCGCGCAAGCACCGGGACTGCGAAGTACATGCTTGCCCGCTGCCTAACGCGTTGGGCGAAATGCAGCGCCTGCCGGAGGTCTTCCGCGAGGTGCTGGCCGAGCACATCGAGTTGATGACTGCCGCGATGGTCGACCGCCCTGAGGATGCCGACAAAGCGCTGGCCGACCTGGCCTTGATGGTGGGAGGGCTGGCGCTGGCCCGGGCCTTGGGGACCAGTGACCTGTCTGACCGTATTCTGCGCGCCGCCAAATCGGCGGTGCTTTAACCCTGGAGCATGGCGATGACCACCCTGAGCTGGATTCGCGGTGTCAATGGCACCTTGGGCCGCCTGGCCCCCGAGCATGTCGCGGGCAAGATGCGCCGAGCCTTCATGACCCCGCGCAACCTGCCGCCGCGGGATTGGGAGCTGCCTGTGCTGGCCAGCGCCGAGCGCATTACGCTGCGCTTCGGCCTGTCTGCCTTGCGCTGGGGTCAAGGGCCGACCGTGCTGCTGATGCACGGTTGGGAAGGGCGCCCGACGCAGTTTGCCGCCTTGATCGAGACCTTGGTTCAGGCGGGGCATACGGTGGTGTCGCTGGAAGGGCCAGGGCATGGTCGTTCGCCTGGCGAGCAAGCGAATGTGGTGCTGTTTGCCCGGGCGCTGCTTGAGGCTGCGGCTGAGTTGCCGCCCTTGCGTGCAGTCATTGGCCATTCCATGGGTGGGGCGAGCGTGCTGCTGGCTTTGCAGATGGGGCTGCGTACAGAGGCGGCTGTCAGCATTGCAGCGCCGGCGCGGTTGCTCGGTGTGTTGCGTGGTTTTGCCCATCGCCTGGGGCTGCCAGCCCGGGCACGGGCAGCGTTCATTCGCCAGATCGAGCGCGATGTGGGCATGCAGATTGCGCGGCTGGATGTCACGGGTTACCAGCTGGAGCTGCCGGGGCTGGTGGTGCATGCTGCCGATGATGCTCTCGTGCCCGCAGATGAGGCACATGTCATCCACAAGTCCTGGTTCGACAGCCGGCTGATGCTGCTGGAAGAGGGTGGTCACCAGCGAGTGCTGGCCGACCCGCGGCTGAGTGAAGCCGTGCTCGAATTGCTGGCTCGGGCTGAAGCGGTTATTGTCGGGGCGGCTTCAGCCGCGAACATCGGTATCGCCGCCGGTGCCATCCGCCGCGGTGTCTGATTCGCGGGCAAGCCCGCCCCTATAACGACTGCCTCAGGCTCACAGGGGCTGGACATTGCCCCGCAGATCGCTGCTAAATCGCCTTTTGCGCCAAGGAAGCGAAAATGAGCTGGGACCTGGCAACACCCTTCGTCATCGACCTGCGCGTCGGCAGCGAGGACATCGACGGCCTTGGCCATGCCAACAATGCCGTCTACGTCACCTGGCTTGAGCGCTGCGCCTGGCGCCACTCCCAGCGTCTGGGGCTGGACCTGGCCGAGTACCGGCGCCTTGACCGGGCGATGGCTGTGGTGCGCCACGAAATCGACTACCTGGCCGCCGCGTATGAAGACGATGAGCTGCAACTGGCCACCTGGATCATTGACTGGGACCAGCGCCTGCGCATGACGCGGCGGTTTCAGCTCAAGCGCCCGCGCGATGGTGTGACGCTGCTGCGCGCGCAAACCACCTTCGCCTGCATCGAGCTGTCCAGCGGCAAGCCCAGGCGCATGCCGGCGGAATTCGTCGAAGGTTACGGTCCGGCGCTGATCGGCGCCTGAGTCGCCGGCATTTTTTGTTAAACTGCCGGCTTTTTCCGCTGAGACCCCGACATGCAAATTGCCCTGGCCCCCATGGAGGGGCTGGTCGACAACATCCTGCGCGACGTATTGACCCGTGTGGGCGGTATCGACTGGTGCGTCACCGAGTTCATTCGCGTGTGCGACCGCCTGCTGCCGGCGTCCTCGTTCGACAAGCTGGCGCCTGAATTGCGCCAGGGCGCGCGCACGGCTGCCGGTGTGCCCATGCGCGTGCAATTGCTGGGTTCTGACCCGGTATGCCTGGCGGAAAACGCCGCACTGGCTTGTGAGCTTGGGGCGCCGGTGATCGACCTGAACTTTGGTTGCCCGGCAAAGACGGTGAACAAGTCGCGTGGTGGTGCGGTACTGCTCAAAGAGCCGGAGTTGCTGCACGCCATTGTGCGTGAAGTGCGGCGGGCGGTGCCGGCGAATATCCCGGTGACCTCGAAGATGCGCCTGGGCTTCGACAGCCCCGACGGGGCACTGGAGTGCGCCACGGCTTTGGCCGAAGGCGGTTCGGCACACCTTGTGGTGCACGCTCGGACCAAGGTTGAGGGCTACAAGCCGCCAGCGCACTGGGAGTGGGTGGCGCGGGTACAGGATGTGGTCAAGGTGCCGGTGTTCGCCAATGGTGAGATCTGGACGGTCGATGACTGGCGGCGTTGCCGCGAGGTCAGTGGCGCTGAAGACATCATGCTCGGGCGTGGGCTGGTATCGCGCCCGGACCTGGGCCTGCAGATTGCGGCGGCGCGGGACGGGCGCGACTATCAGCCGATGAGCTGGCAGGACTTGTTGCCCCTGTTGCGTGAGTTCTGGCGCCAGGCCCAGGCCAAATTGTCGCCGCGTTATGCGCCGGGGCGGATGAAGCAGTGGCTGGCGATGCTGACTCGCAGTTACCCTGAAGCGGTGGTGTTGTTTGCCGAGTTGCGCCGGGAAGATGACTGCGCGCGGATCAGCCGGTTGCTGGGGGTAGAGGCTCAAGCCTTGGAGGCTTGCGTCGCCTGAGCGGGCCGCTGGTACTGCACCTGTAGGAGCGGGTTTACCCGCGAAAGGGCCGGCCCTGCTGGCCAATTTCCACCCGCCGTTCACCGTTGCCGCCGCTACCGTATTCGCGGGTAAACCCGCTCCTACGCAGATTGGTGGTGGACACACCTCGGGGGTTGGACACAGGCCGCCGTAGGACCGGGCTTACCCGCGAAGAGGCCGGCCCTGCTGGCCAATTTCCACCCGCCGTTCACCGTTGCCGCCGCTACCGTATTCGCGGGTAAATCCGCTCCTACGCAGATTGGTGGTGGACACACCTCGGGGGTTGGACACAGGCCGCCGTAGGAGCGGGTTTACCCGCGAAGAGGCCGGCCCTGCTGGCCAATTACTACCCGCCATTCACCGTTGCCGCCGCTACTGTATTCGCGGGTAAACCCGCTCCTACGCCGGATCGAAGGTGGACACAGGTCGGTGGTTGGGCACAGGCCGCCGTGTAGGAGCGGGTTCACCCGCGAAGAGGCCATCAAACCCCGTGCAAAAAAATCAAATTTTTTCTATTTACCCCTTGAAAGCATTTCCCTCGGCCATATCTTTTGAGTACGCGATGCCGAAGCCGGGTCGCGTAATGACTTACTTGCTGAATCTCAGGAGTTTATGACCATGACTACTGCTTTCTCTCTTGCTCCACTGTTCCGTCATTCCGTTGGTTTCGACCGTTTCAACGACCTGTTCGAATCCGCGGCACGTAACGAGGCCGGTAGCAGCTACCCGCCCTATAACGTGGAAAAGCATGGCGATGACCACTACCGCATCGTGGTTGCTGCAGCCGGTTTCCAGGAAGAGGACCTCGACCTGCAGGTCGAAAAAGGTGTCCTGACCGTGACCGGTGGCAAGCGCGACAATAACGCCGCTGAAGTGACCTACCTGCACCAGGGTATCGCACAACGCGCCTTCAAGCTGTCGTTCCGCCTGGCAGATCACATCGAAGTGAAGGCTGCCGGCCTGGCCAATGGCCTGCTCAGCATCGACCTGCTGCGCATCGTGCCTGAAGAAGCCAAGGCCAAGCGCATTCCGATCAATGGTGAAAAACCAGCGCTGAACTGATCGAGCTGAAATGAAAAAAGGGCACCTCCAGAGGTGCCCTTTTTCGTGCTTCTCACGCGTGCGCGGCCGTCATGCGATCAGTAATCTGCCGGCGCCTCCAGCAACATCTGCCGAAACTCCGGTAACGGTAATGGCCGGCTGTGCAGATAACCCTGGTACAGATGGCACCCCAGCCGCTCGAGAAACGCCAGCTGTTCGGTCAGTTCTACCCCTTCGGCAATCACCACCAGGTCCAGGCTGCGTGCCATGGCGACAATGGCGCGGACAATTTCTGCGTCGTTGGGGTCGACCGGTGCATCGCGTACGAAGCTCTGGTCGATCTTCAGCGCATCGACCGGCAGGCGCTTCAGGTAAGTCAGCGAGGAATAGCCGGTGCCGAAGTCATCCATGGCAAAACTCACCCCGTAGCGCTTCAGCTCGCGCATCTTGCTGATGGTGTCTTCCAGGTTCTGTATGACGATGCCTTCTGTGATTTCCAGCGTCAGCATCTGCCGCGGCAGGCGGTAATCGTCCAGGCTGCGCAGCACCCGCCCGACAAAGTCGTTCTGGCGGAACTGTCGCGGGCTTATGTTCACGCACAGGTTGAAATCATCAGCGTCGATCAGCCCGTCGGTCAGCATGCGGGCGCAGGCGTCGCAGGCTTCGTCGAGAATCCAGCTGCCAACTTCAAGGATCAGGCCACTTTCTTCCAGTACCTGGATGAACTGCGAGGGCGGTTGCTGACCCAGTTGCGGGTGGTGCCAGCGCAACAGTACTTCGGCACCGACGATGCGGTTGTCGCGGGCATCCACCTGCGGCTGGAAGTGCAGCGCCAGCTCGCCACGGGCCAGGGCCAGGCGCAGGTCGTTTTCCATGCGCAGGCGCTCGCTGGCGGCCTTCTGCATGGTGGTGTGGAACAGCTGGGTGGTGTTGCGACCGGAGTCCTTGGCCCGGTACAGGGCGATATCGGCACGCTTGAGCAGGTCGGCCGGTGTGGTGCCGTGGTCGGGGATCAGCGCCACGCCGATGCTGGGCGTTACCTGCAGGCGCTGGCCATCCAGTGACATCGGCTCGGCCAGCAGTTCGCGCAGGGTGTCGGCCAGCTCGCGCACTTTCTCTTCCACGTGTTCGCGGCTCCCTTCCAGGCCGCTGAGCAGCACCACGAATTCGTCGCCCCCCAGACGCGCCACGGTGTCCTCCAGGCGCACGCTGGCCTCAAGGCGGGCGGTGATGATCTTCAGCACGGTGTCGCCCACCGGGTGGCCCAGCGAGTCGTTGATGTGCTTGAAGTGGTCGAGGTCGAGGAACAGCAGGGCGCCACGCAGGTTATGGCGCTTGAGCAGGGCGATCTGCTGGCTCAGGCGGTCCATCAGCAAGGCGCGGTTGGGCAGGTTGGTCAGCGGGTCGTGATAGGCCAGGTGGCGTATCTGCGCCTGGGCGTTCTTCAGCTGGCTGACGTCGCGGGCGGTCAGCAGCAGGCAATCCACTTCGTTGAGGGTGATCGGTTCCACCGAAACCTCGACCGTGAGGATATCGCCACGCTTGTTGCGCCCGAGCATCTCGCGGTGGTGTACCCGGCCGCGCTCGCGCAACTCGGCCAGCAGCGCGCTGCGCTGCTTGTCGTCGGCCCAGATGCCGATCTCATACACCGTGTGGCCGATCACTTCATCAGTGCTGTAGCCGGTCAGGCGGCAGAAGCCGTCGTTGACCTCCAGGTAGCGGCCGCTGTGGCGTTCGGTGATGGTGATGGCGTCGGGGCTGGAGTGGAAGGCCTTGGCGAACTTCTCCTCGCTGGACTTCAGCGCGGCTTCGGCGCGTTGTTGCTGGGTGATGTCGCGCAGGGTGGTCACGCTGCAGGGTTGGTCGTCGACGGTGATCAGGCGGCTGGAAATCACACAGGTCAGCGGGTCGCCATTGCGGTGGTTGAGTACCACGGCGACGTTGCTCAAGGCCTGTTCGCGGATCACCTGCTCGATACGTTTCGCGCGCTCGACGGACTCGGCCCACAGGCCGATTTCCT
Organism: Pseudomonas sp. 10(2024); assembly: GCF_045164175.1. NCBI lineage: Bacteria > Pseudomonadati > Pseudomonadota > Gammaproteobacteria > Pseudomonadales > Pseudomonadaceae > Pseudomonas > Pseudomonas sp. 10(2024). The sequence continues at coordinate 4,189,587 of NZ_CP174006.1, read as the reverse complement.
CGGCGGTACGGCCAAGCACCTGCGCGCTGCTCCAGCCGAAGGTCTGGGTGAACGCCGGATTGATCTCGATGAACTGGCCAGTGTCCTGGCGGGTGACGCAGATCGGGTCGGGGCTGACCTGGAACAGGCTGGCAAACTTCTCTTCCGAGGCGCTCAGGCGCTGTTCGCGCTCCACCTGATCGGTGATGTCGAGCAAGGTGCCCGCCATGCGCAGGGGGATGCCCTGGTCGTCGCGGTACAGCCGCGCGCGGCTTTCGATGTAGCGTGAAGTGCCGTTTTCCAGCTGCACCCGGTAGGTGATCTGATAGTTGCCGGCGGGCCCTTCGCGCAGGCTACGGTAGGCTTGTCGCATCGAGTTGCGCTCGTGCTCCGGCACGCCCTCGAAGAACGCATCGAACGATTCATGAAAGGGGATGGGCGGCAAGCCATGCAGCTGCGCGGCGCGGGCCGAGCCGTAGAGCATGCCGCTTGGGATGTGCCAGTCCCAGGTGCCAAGTTGCGCCGAGTCCAGGGCCAGGTCCAGGCGCTCCTGGCTGTCCTTCAGGGCCTGCTCGGCGCGCTTGCGTTCGGTGGTGTCGACGAATGTACTGATCAGGAAGGTCACGCCTTCCAGCTCGATGCCCTGGGTGCACAGGATGCCATCATGCACCTTGCCGCTGGTTGCGCGGAATTGCACCTCCATGATCAGCGGGCCGCCGTTGGCGCGGGTCGACTCCACTATCTGGTGGCGCTGTTCGGGGTTGACCCACAGGCCCAGTTCCAGGCTGGTCTTGCCGATCACCTGGCTGCCGGGCCAGCCGAACATGTCTTCGAAGTGCTGGTTGACCTCGAAGATCATGCCATCGTGGCGGCGGGTCAGCAAAATGGCGTTGGGGCTAAGGTGAAACAGCGTGGCGAAGCGCTTTTCCGAATTGATCAGCGCCGTTTCCCGCTCGCGCTGGCGGGTGATCTCGCGGATCACACCGATCATCTGCGGTCGGCCGTGCGGGTCGCGGGTCAGGCTGCCGTTGATCTCCAGCCAGTGCAGGCTGCCGTCCGGCCAGCGGATACGGTGGCGCATGGCCTGCTCCACCGGCTCGCCGTTGAACACTGCCTGGAACATCTGGCGCGTGCGGGCGCGATCCTCCTCGGGCAGCAGGTCGAGGTAATCGATATCGGCGGGCAGTGGCCGCAGTGGATCGAAACCGAACAGGGCCTGGGTACCCCGCGACCAACTGACCCTGCCGCTTTCGATATCCCATAGCCAGGCACCCAGGTGCGCACCGTTGAGCGCTGCCAGCAGTTGCGGGGCGTTCTGCCAGGCCTGCTCGGACTCCTGGGGATCAGCTGCGGGTATTCGCGGCAGGCGCAAAAAGCGGTTTGCTGATTTGGGCATTGGTACCAGACCTGTGGCGTATGACGTGTCCTTGGAATACGAATAGCTGGCTGACAGCCGGTCAGGTGGGCCCTGAGTGGCTGTCGAGCAGGGCCATGAATGCCCTGGCCGCATTCGATAGCGTACGCTCCGTGTGCAGAATGTAGCCTAGCTGGCGCGACAGCTGTATGCCGGGTAAAGCGATGGGTGCAACCTGTTCGTCGAGCATGGTGCGTGGCAGCACGCTCCAGGCCAGGCCGATCGACACCATCATCTTGATGGTTTCCAGGTAGTTGGTGCTCATGGCGATGTTCGGCGTCAAGCCCTGGCTTTCGAACAGGCGCTGGACAATATGGTGGGTAAAGGTGTTGCCGCCGGGAAATACCGCCGGGTGGCGGGCGATGTCAGCCAGGCTGACCGACTGGTTGTTGGCCAGCGGGTGCTCGGGGGCGGCGACGAAGTCCAGGGCGTCGTCCCACACCGGCACGGCCTTGACCAAATGGTGCGGCTCGGGCGCCAGGGTGATAACGGCGATTTCGGCGCGGCCATGCAGAATCTCGTCGTAGGCCTGTTCCGAATCCATGAACTGAATATCCAGTGCCACTGCCGGGTACTGGCGGGTGAAAACCCGTAACAACGGGGGCAGGCGGTGCAGGCCGATGTGGTGGCTGGTGGCCAGGGTCAGGCGACCGCTCACGGCCCCGGTCAGATTGGTCAGCGCCCGTCGGGTATCATCCAGGACGTTGAGGATCTGGTACGCCCGCGGCAGCAGTGCGCGCCCGGCTTCAGTCAGGGTCACCTCGCGGCCCAGGCGGTCGAACAGGCGCACGTCCAGTTGCTGCTCCAGGCCGGCGATGCGTTTGCTGATGGCCGGCTGGGTCAGGAACAGGCGTTCGGCTGCGCCGGAAAAGCTGCCGGTTTCGGCAATGGCGATGAAGGCACTGAGGTTGGCCAGGTCCATGATGTTGTATTCCTTTGGGTTATCCAAAGCATAAAAATTATGAATTTGAGTTATTCAATCTAACCCCCTAGCATCGTCCGTACAAGCCAAGGGGTCTTTGGCATAGAAAGACGCTGATGAGGAACAGTCTGATGGCTGGCAAAACGCTCTACGACAAACTCTGGGAAGCCCATGAGGTCAAGCGCCGTGATGACGGCTCGTCCTTGATCTACATCGACCGCCACATCATCCACGAAGTGACGTCGCCCCAGGCCTTCGAAGGCCTGCGCCTGGCCAACCGCAAGCCATGGCGTATCGACGCCAACATCGCCACGCCCGACCACAACGTGCCGACCACGCCAGAGCGCAAGGGCGGTATCGAGGCGATCGTCGACCAGGTGTCGCGCCTGCAGGTGCAGACCCTCGACGAGAACTGTGACGAATACGGCATCGTCGAATTCAAGATGAACGACGAGCGCCAGGGCATCGTCCACGTCATCAGCCCGGAGCAGGGCGCCACCTTGCCGGGCATGACCGTGGTCTGCGGTGACTCGCACACCTCCACCCACGGCGCCTTCGGTGCCTTGGCCCACGGCATCGGCACCTCCGAGGTCGAGCACGTGCTCGCCACCCAGTGCCTGGTCGCCAAGAAGATGAAGAACATGCTGGTGCGCGTGGAAGGCCAATTGCCGGCCGGCGTTACCGCCAAGGATATCGTGCTGGCCGTGATCGGCAAGATCGGCACCGCCGGTGGCAATGGTCACGCCATGGAGTTCGCTGGCAGTGCCATTCGCGAATTGTCGATGGAAGGCCGCATGACCATCTGCAACATGTCCATCGAAGCCGGTGCCCGCGTGGGCCTGGTGGCGACCGATGCCACCACCGTTGCCTACGTCGAAGGGCGCCCGTACGCGCCGAAGGGCGAGCAGTGGAAACAAGCGGTCGAGTCGTGGAAGGACCTGGTGTCGGATGACGATGCCGTATTCGACACCGTAGTCGAGCTGGATGCCAGCCAGATCAAGCCACAGGTCAGCTGGGGTACTTCGCCCGAGATGGTCCTGGCCGTCGACCAGCGTGTACCAGACCCAGCTGCCGAGACCGACCTGGTCAAGCGTGGTTCGATCGAGCGTGCCTTGAAGTACATGGGGCTGACCGCCAACCAGGCGATCACCGACATCAAGCTGGACCGTGTGTTCATCGGCTCGTGCACCAACTCGCGAATCGAGGACCTGCGCGCTGCGGCGGAAATCGCCAAGGGCCGCAAGGTGGCCGCCAGCGTCAAGCAAGCCATCGTCGTGCCAGGTTCCGGTCTGGTCAAGGCCCAGGCCGAGCGTGAAGGCCTGGACAAGATCTTCCTCGAAGCCGGTTTCGAATGGCGTGAACCAGGCTGCTCGATGTGCCTGGCGATGAACCCGGACCGCCTTGAAAGCGGCGAGCACTGTGCGTCCACCTCCAACCGCAACTTCGAAGGCCGTCAGGGCGCCGGTGGCCGTACCCACCTGGTCAGTCCGGCCATGGCCGCCGCTGCTGCTGTAGCGGGCCACTTCATCGATGTCCGCGAGTTGATCCAAGGGAGCGCAGCATGAAAGCCTTTACCCAGCACACTGGCCTCGTCGCACCGTTGGACCGTGCCAACGTCGACACCGACCAGATCATCCCCAAGCAGTTCTTGAAGTCGATCAAGCGCACCGGCTTTGGCCCGAACCTGTTCGACGAGTGGCGTTACCTGGACGTGGGTCAGCCCTACCAGGACAACAGTAAGCGCCCGCTCAATGAAGAGTTCGTGCTCAACCACGCGCGCTACCAAGGTGCCAGCGTGTTGCTGGCGCGGGAAAACTTTGGTTGCGGCTCCAGCCGTGAGCATGCCCCCTGGGCGTTGGACGAGTACGGCTTCCGCAGCATCATTGCGCCGAGCTTTGCCGACATTTTCTTCAACAACAGCTTCAAGAACGGCTTGCTGCCGATCATTCTCAGCGATGAGGAAGTCGACGAGCTGTTCAAGCAGGTCGAAGCCAACCCGGGCTACCAGCTGACCATCGACCTGCAGGCGCAGGCGGTGACCCGCCCGGATGGCAAGGTGCTGCACTTCGAAATCGATGCGTTCCGCAAGCACTGCCTGCTCAACGGTCTGGACGATATCGGCCTGACCCTGCAGGACAGCGACGCGATCAAGGCCTTCGAAGCCAAGCACCGCGCCAGCCAGCCCTGGCTGTTCCGTGATGCCTGAAGTTCGTAGGTGAAAGTGCCGGCCTCTTCGCTCCTACAGAGGCTTACGCGGTCGTTGTAGGAGCGGGTTTACCCGCGAAGAGGCCCGCACAGGCAACAAATATCTAAAGGAACGAGACATGACCAGCACCCAGCACATCGATGTGGTTCAACGCCAGTTCGGCGAACAGGCCAGCGCCTACCTCAGCAGCGCCGTGCACGCCCAAGGCAGTGAATTCGCCCTGCTGCAGGCTGAGCTGGCAGGGCAGGCCCATGCCCGCGTGCTGGACCTGGGCTGCGGTGCCGGTCATGTCAGCTTCCACGTCGCCCCGCTGGTTGCCGAAGTGGTCGCCTACGACCTTTCGCAGTCCATGCTCGACGTGGTCGCCAGCGCCGCCGCCGAACGTGGCCTGGCCAATATCACGACCGAACGCGGCGCTGCCGAACGCCTGCCGTTCGCCGACGCTTCGTTCGACTTTGTCTTCAGCCGTTATTCGGCCCACCACTGGAGCGACCTGGGCCTGGCCCTGCGCGAGGTGCGCCGGGTGCTCAAGCCAGGTGGTGTGGCGGCGTTCATCGACGTGATGTCGCCGGGCAGCCCGCTGCTCGACACTTACCTGCAAACGGTCGAAGTGCTGCGCGACACCAGCCACGTGCGCGACTACTCCGCCGCCGAGTGGCAACGCCAGGTCAGCGAAGCCGGCCTGCACGTGCGCAGCCACACCCGCCAACCGTTGCGCCTGGAGTGGAGCACCTGGGTTGAGCGCATGCGCACCCCCGAGCCGATGCGCGTGGCCATCCGCCAATTGCAACAAGCCATGGGTGAAGAAGTACGGCAGTATTACCAGATCGAGGCCGACGGCTCGTTCAGCACCGATGTGCTGGTGTTGTGGGCCGAGCGTTAAGCACTTTTCGGTGGGGCCCGCTTGGCCACGCCGCGTGAATGGATAGAGGAAAGCATGAGCAAGCAGATTCTGATTCTCCCAGGTGACGGTATCGGCCCGGAAATCATGGCCGAGGCAGTCAAGGTACTGGAGCTGGCCAACGACAAGTTCCAGCTCGGCTTCAGCCTGGCGCACGACTTGATTGGCGGTGCCGCCATCGACAAGCACGGCGTGCCGCTGGCCGACGAAACCCTGGAGCGTGCGCGCAAGGCCGATGCGGTGCTGCTGGGGGCTGTGGGCGGGCCGAAGTGGGACAAGATCGAGCGAGACATTCGCCCCGAGCGCGGCCTGCTGAAGATCCGCTCGCAACTGGGCCTGTTCGCCAACCTGCGCCCAGCCATCCTTTACCCGCAACTGGCCGATGCCTCGTCGCTGAAGCCGGAAATCGTGTCGGGCCTGGACATCCTCATCGTCCGTGAGCTGACCGGCGGCATCTACTTCGGTGCCCCGCGTGGCCAGCGCGAGCTGGAAGGTGGCGAACGCCAGGCCTACGACACCCTGCCGTACAGCGAAAGCGAAGTGCGCCGCATTGCCCGTGTCGGCTTCGACATGGCCCGCGTGCGCGGCAAGAAGCTGTGCTCGGTGGACAAGGCCAACGTTCTGGCCTCCAGCCAGCTGTGGCGCGAAGTGGTCGAAGACGTGGCCAAGGACTACCCGGACGTGGAACTGAGCCACATGTACGTCGACAACGCTGCCATGCAGCTGGTGCGTGCCCCCAAACAGTTCGACGTGATGGTGACCGATAACATGTTCGGTGACATTCTGTCGGATGAAGCTTCCATGTTGACCGGTTCCATCGGCATGCTGCCGTCGGCGTCCCTGGATGCCGACAACAAGGGCATGTACGAGCCGTGCCACGGCTCGGCACCGGACATCGCCGGCCTTGGTATCGCCAACCCACTGGCGACCATCCTGTCGGTGTCGATGATGTTGCGTTACAGCTTCAATCAGTCGGCTGCCGCCGAGGCGATCGAGAAGGCCGTGAGCCTGGTTCTGGACCAGGGGCTGCGTACCGGCGACATCTTCTCGGAAGGCTGCCGCAAAGTTGGTACGCAGGAAATGGGCGACGCAGTAGTCGCAGCGCTGCGGAATCTGTAATCTCTCTGGCCCGCCCCCCAAAATTCCCGGTGGCGGCCCACTTTTAGCAAAGGTGTAGTTGCGATGAAACGTGTAGGTCTGATCGGTTGGCGCGGTATGGTCGGTTCCGTGCTCATGCAGCGGATGCTGGAGGAGCAGGATTTCGACCTTATCGAGCCGGTGTTCTTCACTACCTCCAATGTTGGTGGCCAGGGTCCGAACGTGGGCAAGGATACAGCGCCCCTCAAGGACGCTTATTCGATTGAAGAACTCAAGACCCTCGACGTGATCCTGACCTGCCAGGGCGGCGACTACACCAACGAGGTCTTCCCCAAGCTGCGTGAAGCCGGCTGGCAGGGTTACTGGATCGACGCCGCTTCGTCCCTGCGCATGCAGGATGACGCGGTGATCATCCTCGACCCGGTCAACCGCAAGGTCATCGACCAGCAGCTGGACGCCGGTACCAAGAACTACATCGGTGGCAACTGCACCGTCAGCCTGATGCTGATGGGCCTGGGTGGCCTGTTCGAGGCCGGTCTGGTCGAGTGGATGAGCGCCATGACCTACCAGGCGGCTTCGGGTGCCGGCGCGCAGAACATGCGCGAGCTGATCAAGCAGATGGGTGCTACCCACGCGGCAGTGGCCGATGACCTGGCCAACCCGGCCAGCGCCATTCTCGATATCGACCGCAAGGTTGCCGAGACCATGCGCAGCGAAGCGTTCCCGACCGAGAACTTCGGCGTGCCGCTGGCGGGCAGCCTGATCCCATGGATCGACAAGGAACTGCCGAACGGTCAGAGCCGTGAAGAGTGGAAGGCCCAGGCCGAAACCAACAAGATCCTCGGTCGCTTCAAGAGCCCGATCCCGGTCGACGGCATCTGCGTGCGCATTGGCGCCATGCGTTGCCACAGCCAGGCGCTGACCATCAAGCTGAACAAGGACGTGCCGATCGCCGACATCGAAGGCATGATCAGCCAGCACAACCCTTGGGTGAAGCTGGTGCCGAACCAGCGTGAAATCAGCATGCAGGAACTGACCCCGACGAAGGTCACCGGCACCCTGAACATCCCGGTTGGCCGTCTGCGCAAGCTGAACATGGGTTCGCAGTACCTGGGCGCGTTCACCGTGGGTGACCAGCTGCTGTGGGGCGCCGCCGAACCGCTGCGCCGCATGTTGCGGATTCTGCTGGAGCGTTGATCGTTCAGGCTTCACCTGAAAAATACCGCACTGGTGACAGTGCGGTATTTTTTTATGCCTGAAGGTATGCATTTGGGTCGCGGGCCTAATCGCTGGATAAGTCATGCCGCTGTTTAATGGCGAAATGTCTGCTCTGACAGCCCCCTTGCTCTTGCTCTTGCTCTTGCTCTTGCCGTTGCCGTTGCCGTTGCCGTTGCCGTTGCTTTTGCTTCTAAGTGCGCGGTAGTTCAGGCGACGCAGATTGCGACTTCAGGAGGCCGAGCGCAGGGCTTGCGAAGGGAGGTGACGGGCATGGATGCCCGTCAAGCGCTGGGCCCCAGGATGGGGCCTGCAGCGCGGTCCTCCCGGGAGCAAACCCGGAGCGAGGGGACCCCGGAGCGCAGCGCAGGGGCCGGATGATGGGAGCCGACGGCTTTGGTTACTTTGGCCACGACCAAAGTAACCCGCCGGAAGGGCGGAAAGGTGAATAGGCGCCAACATCGTGAATGAATGTCTGCTTGATGTGTAAGCGTACAACCCAAAAGCTCAAAAGCTTAAGCGCCGGTTTTGATCGGGCGTACAGTCCGTTTGCGATGGCGACGCCGACTCACCTTTCCGCCCTTACGGCTTTGGTTACTTTGGCCACGACCAAAGTAACCCGCCGGAAGGGCGGAAAGGTGACGATGCGCCACCTGCGCGAATGAATACCCACTCGGTGTGAGTGCGCACATCCAAGAAGCAAGACGCAATCGAGCAACAGCAACAGCAGCGCCGGGTGGGCACAGACAAAACCTTGCAATCCGAGTAAAGTGCCGCCCCCGCCGTTTACAGCAAAAGGATCCCTTCCATGACACACCCTTTGGATATCGCCGTCGTCGGCGCCACCGGCAGCGTCGGTGAAGCCTTGGTGCAGATCCTCGAGGAACTGGCATTCCCGGTTGCCACCCTGCACCTGCTGGCCAGCATGGAATCGGCGGGCAGCAGCGTGATGTTCGCTGGCAAGAAACTGAAGGTGCGCGAAGTCGACAGCTTCGACTTCACCCAGGTCAAGCTGGCCTTCTTCGCCACCGGCGCCGCCGTCAGCCGCAGCTTTGCCGGCAAGGCGCTGCAGGCGGGCTGCACGGTCATCGACCTGTCCGGCGGCCTGGACGACGCCCTGGCCCTGGTGCCGGAAGCCAACGCCGAACGCCTGGCCAGCCTGTCGTTGCCAGCGCGCATTGTCAGCCCATGCTCGGCCGCAGTAGCCCTGGCCGTCGCGCTGGCGCCGCTCAAAGGCCTGCTGGACATCGAGCGGGTGCAAGTGATGGCCGCATTGGCGGTGTCTGCGCAAGGCCGTGAAGCGGTCAGCGAGCTCGCCCGGCAAACCGCCGAACTGCTCAATGCCCGCCCGCTGGAGCCGCGTTTCTTCGACCGCCAGGTGGCATTCAACCTGCTGGCCCAGGTCGGTGCTGCCGACGAGCAGGGCCATACCGCGCTGGAGCGCCGCCTGGTCAGCGAACTGCGCGTGCTGCTGGGCTTGCCTGAACTGAAGATTTCCGTGAGCTGTGTTCAAGTCCCGGTGTTTTTCGGCGATAGCTTCAGTGTGGCCGTGCAAAGCCGTCGCCCGGTAGACCTGGCAGCGGTCAACCAGGCCCTGGAGGCAGCCGACAGCATCGAACGGGTGGAAAACGATGATTATCCGACCCCGGTAGGTGACGCAGTGGGCCAAGACGTGGTCTATGTTGGACGTGTACGTCACGGTGTTGATGAAGACCAGCAACTCAACCTCTGGCTAACCACCGACAACGTGCGCAAAGGCGCCGCGCTCAATGCCGTGCAAGTGGCGCAATTGTTGATTAAACACATGCCGTAAAAGATACTGGCGAGCACTTTTGTCCTGCTCCGCATGCAGGTTCCGGGACGATTCATACAAGGGAAGAGGTCATGCTTCGAATTCGCAAACTGGTTCTGGCCATGGCTGCAGCATCCGCGCTGTCGTCTGGCATGGCGAATGCGCTGGGCCTGGGGGAGCTGACCCTGAAGTCGGCACAGAATCAGCCACTGGACGCCGAGATCGAATTGCTCGACGTGCGCGACCTCAAAGCCGCCGAAGTGGCGCCGAGCCTGGCGCCACCGGAAGAGTTCAGCAAGGCCGGGGTGGCGTTTCCAACCTACCTCGAAGACCTGACCTTCACACCGGTGATCAACCCCAACGGCAAAAGTGTGCTGCGCGTGACCTCCAGTCAGCCGCTGCCAGGTCCGGTGGTCAAGTTCCTGGTGCAGGTGATGTGGCCGCAGGGCCGCCTGCTGCGTGACTATAGCGTGCTGCTCGACCAGGCCAAGGCACAGGGCGAACAGCCGGCGGCAGGCAATGTCACACCGGCCATCACCGGTGCCAGCAGCTACACCACCCAGCGTCGTGACACCTTGTGGCAGATTGCCGCGCGTAACACCCAGGGCGGATCGATCCAGCAGACCATGATCGCGATCCAGGCTTTGAACCCGGACGCCTTCATCGGCAACAACATCAACCAGCTGAAGGTTGGCCAGGTACTGCGCCTGCCCGACCAGCAGCAGATCCAGAGCATCGCCCAGGGCGAGGCGAACCGCGAGGTGGCCGAGCAGTATGCGGCCTGGCGTGAAGGCCGTCGCCTGGGGCCGCGTGCCCGCCAGCTGGATGCCACCCGCCGTGGCGCCGCCGAGGCTGCACCGTCGCGTATCGCCCAGGGCGACAACCTGCGCCTGGTCAGCCCGGGCAACCAGGCCGGTGCAGGCCAGGCCAAGGCGTTGAGTGATGAGCTGGCCATGGCCCAGGAAAGCCTGGACACCAGCCGTCGCGATAACGAAGAATTGAAAAGCCGCATGGCCGACCTGCAGAGCCAGCTGGACAAGCTGCAGCGCCTGATCGAGCTGAAGAACAACCAGTTGGCACGCCTGGAAGGCCAGGGCGCAGCCGCGTCGGCAGCGGCTGCCGATACCCCGGAGCAGCCCGTGGTCAATCCGGCACCTGCTGCTGCCGATACCGCACCCAAGCCTGTGCCGGACACCCAGCCAGCACCCGCCAGCCAGCCGAACGGTGCGCTCGACTCGGTCCTGGGCAACCCGTGGCTTCTGGGGGTGATTGCCGGTTCCAGCATCCTGGTGCTGGCACTGCTGCTGTGGCTGCTGGCGCGCAAACGCAAGGCCCAGCAAGAAGCCGAGAAGCACCTGCGCATGGCGCGGGCGCTGGAAGAAGAGCAGGGCATAGGTTTCGACAGCGATACCGAGAGCTTCGACGGCGTCGAATCCCGGGAGCCTGGCGTAACCCTGTCGCCGGCTGTGGTTGCCGCTTCGGCTGCAGCTGCCGTTGCTGCGGAAAAAGTGGCAGAACCGGTCACCGAGGCAGCCCCCGAGCCTGAACCACAAGCAGACCCGCACGCCGCGCTGCTGGCGCAAGTCGACCAATGCCTGGCCGAAGGCCGCCTTAATCGTGCCACCGAGCTGCTGGAGCCCGCCGTGGCCGCCGCGCCGGAGCGTGACGACCTGCGCCTGAAACTGATGGACGTGTACGCCCGTCAGGGTGACCAGAGCGCGTTCGCCGAACAGGAGCGTCAGCTGCCGGCCAGCGAGCAGAACGTTGCTGAAGTCGCCGGTCTGAAAGAGCGTTACCCCGCCATGCTCGGCCTGGCCGCTGCCGGCCTGGGTGCGGCGGCGCTGGCTGCCGAAATGGATGAGCAGTACGTGCAAGAGCTGCTGCACGATGAGCCCGAAGCGCCGGTAGTTGCCGATGTGGTGCCTGACGAGTTGTCCGGGTTCGAGCCGCAAGAGGAGGCTGAGCCAGAGGTTGTCGCGCAGGCAGCGCCTGACGCTGAGCTGGACGCCTTCGATGATGTGCCAACGCTCGATGCAACGGACCTGGCCGAGCAGGATCTGGACAGCGCCTTCGACCTGAGCCTGGGTGAAGACCTGGCCGATCAAGACCCGCTGGCCGCGTCCGTGCTGGACGAGCCGATGGCGCAGGGGGGCGTACCCGACGAGCTGGTAATCGCTGAGCCTGTGCTGGATGAGCCCGTACAGGAAGAAGCTCAGCCGGAAGAACAGCCCTTTGCCGTGGATGCCGAGCTGCAAGCCGAAGCCGACGCCGATTTCGAGGCCATGCTGGCTCAGGCCGAGCCTCAGCCTGCCGTGGACCTGTCTGATTTCGACCTCGACGTCAGCGAGCCGGTTGCCCCGGCTGCCCCTGAGGCGCTGGAGCAAGATCCGCTGGATGTCACCGCCGAACTGGCTGCCTTCGACAGCGAACCGGAGTTTGATCCGGTCTCCGAGTTCGACTTGCCATCGGACTTCGACCTGTCCCTGTCGCTGGAAGATGATTCGCCGGCAGCCAAGAGCTTTGCCTCGGAGCTCAATGACGTCAACGCCGAGCTGGACAAGCTGTCGCAGAGCCTCGAAACGCCATCGCTCGAGCCGCATTTCACCAGTGAAGACGCGGTTGCGCAGCCAGAGCCCGAGCCTTTGGATGACCTGGACTTCGACTTCTTCTCCGGCAGTGACGAAGTCGCCACCAAGCTCGACCTGGCCCGTGCCTATATCGACATGGGTGACAGCCAGGGCGCGCGCGACATCCTCGATGAAGTGGTCAAGGATGGTGACGACAGCCAGCGTCAGGAAGCCGAGGACATGCTCTCCCGGCTGGTCTGATGCAAGCAGGGCAGGCCTCTTGCCGTGCTGGCCGCGCCCACAGGATCTCCACAAATGTTCGACCTTGTGAGTGACCTGTGGGGGCGGGCGTGCCCGCGAAGAGTCCCGCAAATACAGTGCGCATCCATCGGCAGCCCTACGAGGCTGCCGTTGTCGTTATAATCCCCGCCATTCCGTACACCCCACAGGTTTCATGCTCTTGGACATCATCGACACCGCTACCGCCGAATCCGCGGCCGAAGGCTACTCCCGCATCGCCCTGGGCGTGGAATACAAAGGCGCGCGCTACCGCGGCTGGCAACGTCAGGCCAGCGGCGTGCCGAGTGTCCAGCAAGCCCTGGAGCAAGCGCTGTCCAAGGTCGCCAACGAGCCGATTTCGGTGGTCTGCGCCGGGCGTACCGACGCCGGCGTTCACGGCTGCGGGCAGGTCGTTCACTTCGATACCCGTGCCGTGCGTGACGAGCGCGCCTGGACCATGGGTACCAACTTCAACCTGCCGCACGACATCAGTGTGGTCTGGTCGCGGCCCATGCCGGCCGATTTTCATGCCCGCTTCAAGGCCTGCGCCCGGCGCTACCGCTACGTCATCTACAACGACCCGATTCGCCCGGCGCACCTGGCCGAAGAAGTGACCTGGAACCACCGTCCGCTGGACGTCGATCGCATGGCCGAGGCGGCGCGGTACCTGCTCGGTACCCACGACTTCAGCGCCTTCCGTGCCAGCCAGTGTCAGGCCAAGTCACCGATCAAGCACATCTACCACCTGCGTGTTACCCGCCATGGCCAGATGATCGTGCTGGACGTGCGTGCCACCGCCTTCCTGCACCACATGGTGCGTAACATTGCCGGTGTGCTGATGGCCATCGGTGCAGGCGAGCGTCCGGTTGCCTGGGCACGCGAGGTGCTGGAAGGGCGCAACCGCCGTGAAGGTGGGGTAACGGCCCACCCATACGGGCTTTACCTGGTGCAGGTGGAGTACCCCGAAGCGTTTGCGTTGCCCAAGCGTTACATCGGCCCACACTTTTTGAGTGGTTACGAGGCGTTGGCAGACTGACGAGCGAAAAGCCATTTGCTAACATCCGCTCTTTCGCCGCAGCAATCAGGGTTCTTGTTCCATGAGCAATGTTCGCAGCAAGATCTGCGGGATTACCCGCATCGAAGACGCACTGGCCGCTGCCGAAGCGGGGGCCGATGCCATCGGCTTCGTCTTCTATGCCAAGAGCCCGCGGGCGGTGGACGTGCGCCAGGCGCGGGCGATCATTGCCGAGTTGCCACCCTTCGTGACCACGGTTGGGTTGTTCGTCAATGCCTCGCGCTGCGAGCTGAACGAGATCCTCGAAGTGGTCCCGCTGGACCTGCTACAGTTTCACGGCGATGAAACCCCGCAGGACTGTGAAGGCTACCACCGCCCCTGGATCAAGGCCCTGCGTGTGCGCCCTGGCGATGACCTGGAGGCGGCCTGTCGGCTTTACGCGGGTGCCCGCGGCATTTTGCTCGACACCTATGTACCGGGCGTGCCAGGGGGAACCGGCGAGGCGTTCGACTGGTCATTGGTACCGGCGCGTCTTGGCAAGCCGATCATCCTCGCGGGCGGGCTGTCGGCCGATAACGTTGGCCAGGCCATTGCCCAGGTAAAGCCTTATGCGGTGGATGTCAGCGGTGGCGTCGAACAGGCCAAGGGCATCAAGGATGCGGCGAAGATCGAGGCCTTCATGCGTGCGGTGAAACAGGCTTGATGGCAGATGTGACGGCTGGCTGCGCGCCATCGTCCATAGCTTTCGCAGCCCTGCGGGCCGCATGCCAGCACCTGTGGCGGCAAAAAACACATTAGCGGTGGAGTGGCGCGCTGGAAGCCCCGGCGGCCGGTCCACCATCGTTTCATAAAAGATTTTGAGCTCAAGGGCAGGGCAGGGCCGGTGACGCCGTCCCCCGCCTGCCAATACTGGAGAAAGAAAGCATGAGCAACTGGTTAGTCGACAAACTGATCCCTTCGATCATGCGTTCCGAGGTGAAAAAGAGCTCGGTGCCTGAGGGCCTGTGGCACAAGTGCCCGTCCTGCGAGGCCGTGCTGTATCGTCCGGAGCTGGAAAAGACCCTGGATGTCTGCCCCAAGTGCAACCACCACATGCGCATCGGCGCACGTGCGCGCATCGACATCTTCCTTGACGCCGAAGGCCGGGCCGAACTGGGCGCTGACCTGGAGCCGGTCGACCGCCTGAAGTTCCGTGATGGCAAGAAGTACAAGGACCGCCTGACCGCTGCGCAGAAGCAGACCGGCGAAAAGGACGCGCTGATCTCCATGAGCGGCACCCTGATGGGCATGCCGATCGTGGTTAGTGCCTTCGAGTTCTCGTTCATGGGCGGCTCCATGGGTGCCATCGTCGGCGAGCGCTTCGTGCGCGCGGCCAACTATGCCCTGGAAAACCGCTGCCCAATGGTTTGCTTCTCCGCTTCGGGCGGTGCGCGCATGCAGGAAGCGCTGATCTCGCTTATGCAGATGGCCAAGACCTCTGCCGTGCTGGCGCGCCTGCGCGAAGAAGGCATCCCGTTCATCTCGGTCCTGACCGACCCGGTGTATGGCGGTGTTTCCGCCAGCCTGGCGATGCTCGGCGACGTCATCGTCGGTGAGCCGAAGGCCCTGATCGGTTTCGCCGGCCCACGCGTGATCGAGCAGACCGTACGCGAGAAGCTGCCTGAAGGCTTCCAGCGCAGCGAGTTCCTGCTGGAGCACGGTGCCATCGACCTGATCATCTCCCGGGGCGAATTGCGCCCGCGTCTGGCCCGCCTGCTGGCGCAGATGACCGGTCAGCAAACGCCGGAAGAAGCGCGTGAGGCGGCTGCCGTCGCGTGATGAAACAACGATCCCTGGGCGAATGGCTCGCCTACCTCGAGCAGTTGCACCCCTCGGCCATCGACATGGGCCTGGAGCGGTCGCAGAAGGTGCTTGCCCGCTTGGCGCTGGGCAAGCTGGCGCCGCGCGTGGTGACGGTAACCGGCACCAACGGCAAGGGTTCGACCTGCGCCTTCGTGGCGTCGTTGCTGCGTGCCCAGGGGCTCAAGGTCGGCGTGTACAGTTCGCCGCACCTGCTACGTTACAACGAGCGGGTGGTGATCGATGGTCAAGAGGCCAGCGATGAGCGCCTGTGCGAAGCCTTCGCCGCCGTCGAGGCGGTGCGGGGCGATATTTCCCTGACCTACTTCGAGATGGGGACGTTGGCCGCGTTCTGGTTGTTCTACCAGTCGCAGCTGGATGCGGTGGTGCTGGAGGTGGGCCTGGGTGGCCGCCTGGATACCGTCAACGTAGTGGATGCCGACTTCGCCCTGGTGACCAGCATCGGTGTCGACCATGTTGATTACCTGGGTGATACCCGCGAGCTGGTGGCCTTCGAGAAGGCGGGCATCTTCCGCCCGGGCAAGCCGGCCCTGTGCGGTGATCTGGATCCGCCCGGGCCGTTGCTGGACAAGGCCGCCGAACTGGCCGCGCCACTGTTCCTGCGCGGTCGGGAATTCGACCTGGCCAGCGCCGATGGCTGCTGGAGCTGGCGTGGTACTGCCGCCGATGGCGCGCAGGTCGAGCTGCGTGACCTGCCTTTGCTTGACCTGCCCATGGAAAACGCCACGCTGGCCTTGCAGGCTTACCTGCTGATGGGGCTGCCGTGGGACGCGGAGCAAGTTCGCCAGGCGCTGCTGGATACCCGTATCACTGGGCGTCTCGACCTCCGTAACTTGAACTGGCAGGGCAAACCGGTAGCGTTGCTGCTGGATGTCGGGCACAACCCGCATGCGGCGCAGTACCTGGCCAGGCGCCTGGCGGCCCGGCCGCTGAAGGGGCGCCGCCTCGCGGTATTTGGTCTGCTCGCCGACAAGGATCTGGAGGGCGTTATCGCGCCGCTGCAGGGCCTCATCGACGACTGGGCGGTGGCGCCGCTGGATACCCCGCGCAGTCGCCCGGCCGCAGAACTGGCCTCGTCCTTGGCGAACCTCGGTGCCACGGTGAAGTCTTATGCCAGCGTCGACGCCGCCCTTGAAGGGCAATGTGCGCAGGCGACGGCGGATGATCAGATCCTGCTGTTCGGTTCGTTTTTCTGTGTCGCCCAGGCGCTGGAATGGCTGGAGCGGCACGCCCAGGAGGGTGGAATAGATGGCTGTGCTGGATAAAGGGATGAAACAGCGCATGGTGGGTGCGCTGGTGCTGGTGGCGCTGGCGGTTATCTTCCTGCCGATGCTGTTTACCCGCCAGGACGAGATGCGCCAGGTGCACGTCGAAGCCCCGCAGGCACCGGCCATGCCCAGCCTGCCGGAAGTGAAGGTGGAGCCGGTTGCCGTGCCGGAGCCACAGGTTATTGCGCAGGAGGCGCAGCAGGCGCCGGTGGTGATCGACGAGGCCACTGCGCCGGCGAGTACACCCAGCCAGCCAATCACCCCGTCGCCACAGACCCAGGCGCAGGTTCAGCCACCCAAGCCGCAGGCGCCCGCGCCCAAGGTGGAGGCCAAAGCCGCTGCAACACCCGCGCCTGCCGCGCCATCGAAGATCGACGCCAATGGCCTGCCCGTCAGTTGGTCGATCCAGCTGGCCAGTCTGTCCAACCGCGCTGGAGCCGAAAAGCTGCAGCAAACCCTGCGTAGCCAGGGTTACAACGCCTATATCCGTACGGCGGGTGGCATGAACCGCGTGTACGTGGGGCCGTTGATCGAGCGCGCCGAGGCCGAGCGCGTGCGTGACGCCATCAACCGTCAGAACAGCCTCAAGGGCTTTGTGGTGCGCTTCCAGCCTGAGCGCAGCTGATTCCCCGGGGCGGCTAGGCCGCCCATTCGCGGGTGAGCCCGCGCCTGCAGGTACTTTGCCGCTGCAAGGCTTACCCGGAACCTGTCGGGGCGGGTTTGCCTGCCAAGGCCCAACACCAATCCAGCTGACATTCCGCTTACTCCCGGCCCTCTGCTCTGGTAAAATGCGCCGCCTCAAACGTCTGCAGGCAACACCGTGGCATTTACCTTGGTTGATTGGGCGATCATCGCGATCATCGCCGTCTCCACACTGATCAGTCTCAAGCGCGGCTTCGTCAAGGAGGCCTTGTCCTTGCTCATCTGGATCATTGCCGGTGCGGTTGCCTGGATGTTCGGCGGTTCGCTCTCGGTGTATCTTGAGAGCTATATCCAGACGCCATCGATGCGCATCATCGCTGGCTGCGCCATTCTTTTCGTCGCCACCTTGCTGGTGGGGGCCATGGTCAACTTCCTTGTCGGTGAGCTGATCCGCGTGACCGGGCTGTCCGGCACCGATCGTTTCCTGGGCATGGCCTTTGGCGCTGCGCGCGGGGCCTTGCTGGTAGTGGTGGCCATAGGCCTGATCAGCCTGGGGCCGGTTCAACAAGACACCTGGTGGCAGGAATCACGCCTGATACCACAATTTCTCTTGGTCGCCGACTGGTCGAAAAACCTGATTCTGGGGTTCACCGACCAATGGACGCCCAGTGGGCTGATCAGCACTCCGGCTGATCTTCCGTTCAAGGAACAGTTGCTCGGGCCGTCCAAGCCCTGAGCGCTATTCACTCAAGTTTCATCAAAGTAGGGGTTGCGTCGCATGTGTGGCATCGTCGGTATCGTCGGTAAGTCGAACGTCAATCAGGCGCTGTATGACGCGCTTACGGTCCTCCAGCACCGCGGCCAGGACGCTGCCGGTATCGTGACCAGCCATGACGGCCGGTTGTTCCTGCGCAAGGATAATGGCCTGGTGCGCGACGTGTTCCAGCAGCGCCACATGCAGCGCCTGGTAGGCAACATCGGCATCGGCCACGTGCGCTACCCGACTGCGGGCAGCTCGACCTCGGCCGAGGCCCAGCCGTTTTACGTCAACTCGCCTTACGGCATCACCCTGGCTCACAACGGCAACCTGACCAACGTCGAGCAGTTGGCCAAGGAGATCTACGAGTCCGACCTGCGCCACGTCAACACCAACTCCGACTCGGAAGTGCTGCTGAACGTGTTCGCCCATGAGCTGGCGGTGCGCGGCAAGCTGCAGCCGACCGAAGAAGACGTGTTCGCTGCGGTCTCCCATGTGCACAGCCGCTGCGTTGGCGGTTACGCTGTGGTGGCGATGATCACCGGCTACGGCATCGTCGGTTTCCGCGACCCCCATGGCATTCGCCCGGTGGTGTTCGGTCAGCGTCACACCGACGAAGGTGTGGAATACATGATCGCCTCGGAAAGCGTCGCCCTGGACGTGCTCGGCTTCACCCTGATCCGCGACCTGGCGCCGGGCGAAGCGGTGTACATCACCGAAGAAGGCCAGTTGTTCACCAAGCAGTGCGCCGAATCGCCAAAGTTGCAGCCGTGCATCTTCGAGCACGTCTACCTGGCGCGCCCGGACTCGATCATCGATGGGGTCTCGGTGTACAAGGCGCGTCTGCGCATGGGTGAAAAGCTGGCCGACAAGATCATGCGCGAGCGCCCCGATCATGATATCGACGTGGTCATCCCGATCCCGGATACCAGTCGTACTGCCGCGCTGGAACTGGCCAACCGGTTGGGCGTCAAGTTCCGCGAAGGTTTCGTCAAGAACCGTTACATCGGCCGTACCTTCATCATGCCCGGCCAGGCCGCGCGCAAGAAGTCGGTGCGTCAGAAGCTCAACGCCATCGAGCTGGAGTTCCGCGGCAAGAATGTGATGCTGGTGGACGATTCGATCGTGCGCGGTACCACCTGCAAGCAGATCATCCAGATGGCCCGCGAAGCCGGCGCCAAGAATGTCTACTTCTGCTCCGCGGCCCCTGCAGTACGCTACCCCAACGTCTACGGCATCGACATGCCGAGTGTTCACGAACTGATCGCCCACAACCGCACCACCGAACAGGTGGGTGAGTTGATTGGCGCCGATTGGCTGGTCTATCAGGACCTGCCAGACCTGATCGACTCGGTCGGCGGCGGCAAGATCAAGATCGAGCAGTTCGATTGCGCGGTGTTCAACGGCGAGTACGTCACTGGCGATATCGACGAAGCCTACCTCGACCGCATCGAGCAGGCCCGTAACGACTTGGCCAAGGTCAAGAACCAGGCCGTCAGCGCGATCATCGACCTTTACAACAACTGATTTTGGGAGCGACGGCATGACGGATCAATGGGATGCCGGGCGACTGGACAGTGACCTCGAGGGTGTCGGTTTCGACACCCTGGCGGTACGCGCTGGCCAAAACCGTACCTCGGAAGGCGAGCACAGCGAAGCGCTGTTCCTGACCTCCAGCTATGTGTTCCGCACGGCAGCCGATGCTGCTGCGCGCTTTGCCGGCGAAACGCCGGGCAACGTCTACTCGCGCTACACCAACCCGTCGGTGCGTGCCTTCGAGGAGCGCCTGGCGGCCATGGAAGGTGCCGAACAGGCCGTGGGTACGTCCACCGGCATGGCGGCGATCCTGGCCGTGGTCATGTCGCTGTGCAGCGCCGGTGACCATGTGCTGGTGTCGCAGAGCGTATTCGGCTCTACCATCAGCCTGTTCGAGAAGTACTTCAAGCGCTTTGGTGTAGAAGTGGACTACGTGCCACTGGTCGACCTCACCGGTTGGGAAAAGGCCATCAAGGCCAACACCAAGCTGCTGATCGTCGAATCGCCCTCCAACCCGCTGGCCGAGTTGGTCGATATCACCGCGCTCAGCGAAATCGCCCATGCTCAGGGTGCCATGCTGGTGGTGGACAACTGTTTCAGTACCCCGGCGTTGCAGCAGCCGCTGAAGCTGGGTGCCGACATTGTGTTCCACTCGGCCACCAAGTTCATCGATGGCCAAGGCCGCTGCATGGGCGGTGTGGTTGCCGGCCGTACTGAGCAAATGAAAGAAGTAGTGGGTTTCCTGCGAACCGCAGGTCCAACCCTCAGTCCGTTCAACGCCTGGATCTTCACCAAGGGCCTGGAAACGCTGCGCCTGCGTATGCGTGCCCACTGCGAAAGCGCTCAGGCCCTGGCCGAATGGCTGGAGCAGCAGGATGGCGTGGAGAAGGTGCATTACGCCGGCCTGCCCAGCCACCCCCAGCACGAACTGGCCAAGCGCCAGATGAGCGGTTTTGGTGCAGTGGTTAGCTTCGAGGTCAAGGGTGGCAAAGAGGGCGCGTGGCGTTTCATCGACGCTACCCGTGTGATTTCCATCACTACCAACCTGGGTGACAGCAAAACCACCATCGCGCATCCGGCGACCACCTCACACGGTCGTCTGTCGCCGCAGGAGCGTGAAGCGGCAGGCATCCGCGACAGCCTGATCCGCGTTGCCGTGGGCCTGGAAGACGTGGCCGACCTGCAGGCTGACCTGGCGCGCGGGCTGGCGGCATTGTGATCGAAATCAGCGGCAGCACCCCGGGCCACAATGGCCGGGTAGCCTTGGTCACGGGCGCCGCCCGCGGCATCGGTCTGGGCATTGCCGCATGGCTGATCTGCGAAGGCTGGCAAGTGGTGCTGAGTGATCTGGACCGCCAGCGTGGTACCAAAGTGGCCAAGGCGTTGGGCGACAACGCCTGGTTCATCACCATGGACGTTGCCGACGAGGCCCAGGTCAGTGCCGGAGTGTCCGAAGTGCTCGGGCAGTTCGGCCGGCTGGACGCGCTGGTGTGCAATGCGGCCATTGCCAACCCGCACAACCAGACGCTGGAAAGCCTGAGCCTGGCACAATGGAACCGGGTGCTAGGGGTCAACCTCAGCGGCCCCATGCTGCTGGCCAAGCATTGTGCGCCGTACCTGCGTGCGCACAATGGCGCGATCGTCAACCTGACCTCTACCCGTGCTCGGCAGTCCGAACCCGACACCGAGGCTTACGCGGCAAGCAAGGGCGGCCTGGTGGCTTTGACCCATGCCCTGGCCATGAGCCTGGGCCCGGAGATTCGCGTCAATGCGGTGAGCCCGGGCTGGATCGATGCCCGTGATCCGTCGCAGCGCCGTGCTGAGCCGTTGAGCGAAGCTGACCATGCCCAGCACCCAACGGGCAGGGTAGGGACCGTGGAAGATGTCGCGGCCATGGTTGCCTGGTTGCTGTCACGCCAGGCGGCATTTGTCACCGGCCAGGAGTTTGTGGTCGATGGCGGCATGACCCGCAAGATGATCTATACCTGAGCACCTTGTTTAAACTGCGCCGGCCTCTTCGCGGGTAAACCCGCTCCTACAACGGTTAATGTCCGACTGTAGGAGCGGGTTTACCCGCGAAGAGGCCGGCACAGGCAATAACCTCACGTTGCCTTTTTGAAAAAAATTCAATGGGGCTATTGACTTAGCTTCGCCACCTGCGTAAATTTCGCGGCCTCAGCGAAGCAAACGCAACAAGCAACATCGCGAGGGTGATTAGCTCAGCCGGGAGAGCATCTGCCTTACAAGCAGAGGGTCGGCGGTTCGATCCCGTCATCACCCACCACTTCCTGAGATGTTCCTGGAGCTTCGGGTTCGCAAGAAGCCGATAGTCAGAGAGGAACGCACTGCGCAGCGGTAGTTCAGTCGGTTAGAATACCGGCCTGTCACGCCGGGGGTCGCGGGTTCGAGTCCCGTCCGCTGCGCCATTTTTCAGTAACAGATGGGTGCCTGGCACCGGTCTGAAGCCACAAGGCACACGCCTTCGGCTGATCCCAGTTTCAATCGGGCGCAAGCCTGAACGATACGCAGCGGTAGTTCAGTCGGTTAGAATACCGGCCTGTCACGCCGGGGGTCGCGGGTTCGAGTCCCGTCCGCTGCGCCATCTTCGTTTCAAGGTCCCTAGAACACCTTGAAGCAAACACAAGAGAAGCGATCGCGTTATCGCTTTTTTTGTGCCTGCCCTGAGGCCATCGCGCCGGAAGGGTAGACCCAGGTTTCAATCGGGCGCAAGCCTGAATGATACGCAGCGGTAGTTCAGTCGGTTAGAATACCGGCCTGTCACGCCGGGGGTCGCGGGTTCGAGTCCCGTCCGCTGCGCCATCTTCGCTTCAAGGCCCCATGAACGCCTTGACGCAACGTTAAAGCGACCTTCGGGTCGCTTTTTTCGTTGGTGCGCCTGGCAAGTGCCTGCCTTTACCCAGATTTACACCAACCTGACAGATTCTTCACCGACCAGCGGTTCCTGTGCCTGCCTGCTGTGTTGCACAATAGGCACTTTCCCGACATACCCGGAATCCGCAATGACCAGATCTTCCGTCTTTGGTGCGCTCGG
The DNA here is from genome assembly GCF_045164175.1 of Pseudomonas sp. 10(2024). NCBI lineage: Bacteria > Pseudomonadati > Pseudomonadota > Gammaproteobacteria > Pseudomonadales > Pseudomonadaceae > Pseudomonas > Pseudomonas sp. 10(2024). Next base: position 4,167,084 of record NZ_CP174006.1, on the reverse strand, counting down.
GCTGGCCCTGGTGCTGGCGGGCGTGACCGGTTGTTCCTCGAAAAAAGCGGCCGTCTACGAGCACGAGAACTTCGATGACTCGGGTACCTTCTCGCGCAGTTTTCCGGTGAGCGATGCTGGCTCTTGCGAGGCCGCCCGGCGTGCTTTGCTCAGCCAGGGGTACATCATCACCAGCAGCGGCGCCAACCAGGTGGTGGGTAACAAGAGCTTTCAGCAAAACAGCGAGAACCACCTGCAGATCAGCTTCAATGTCACCTGTGCGCCGGACGTGAGCGACGATCAGCGCTCGACCATGTTCGCCAACGCCCTCCAGGACCGCTATGCGCTGAAAAAGTCCAACACCTCCGCCAGCCTGGGCGTGGGGGTGCTGGGTTCGGTGTCGATGCCGATCGGCTCCAGTGACGACTCGATGGTCAAGGTGGCCAGTGAGACGGTGACCGCGGCGCAGTTCTATGACCGTTATTTCGCCTTGGTGGAGAGCTACCTGCCCAAGCCGAAGAAGGTCGAAAAGGCCAAGGTCGAGGCGCCCAAGGTGGAAAAGCCGGCGGTGGACCTGGGGCTTCCGGAGCAGGCGGCGGCGAACCCGGTGGCGCCGGCCCCGGCAGTTGCACCTTTGGTTGAAGCGACGCCTGCACCTGCGGGAGTAGCCCCGGCCAGCGAGGCGGCAGCGGCGCCGGTGGTGGATGACAGCCAGGGTTCGCAGCCGGTGGCCCCACCGGTGGAGGCTGCACCCATTCAGGTACAGCAGGATGCCCAGCCGGCCGAGGCCGCCGCCCCCTCCCTTTGATGGGTCGCCTGAACCGGCCCTTTCGCCGGCAGCCCGCGAAAGGGCCGGTTCAGGCTGTAAACATCCTCTGTTACAGACGCCCCGCGATAACTTTCTGAACACCTGCTACGTTTACCACTCATAAGCTTGTCATCATCCCTTCATCCCACCTGCTTAGGCTGAAGGCGATACTTATAAAGGCAAAATGAGCAAAGAGGACGCAGGGCAATGGATGAATACCAGGAAGAACTACTCGAAACCCAGGCTTACGAACTGGACACCCCGGAACCGGCCGACGACGCCACCGAACTCTAGCCCGGCTGCCGCTGGCTGCGGCGGAACTCCCCCGGCGTGAGGCCCGTCCAGCGCTTGAATGCGCGCTGGAAGGCCTCGGCCGAAGCAAACCCCAACAGATAGGCAATCTCGCCAAAGGCCAGCGCCGTGTCACGGATGTAGGTCTCGGCCAGGTCGCGCCGGGTTTCGTTGAGCAGGTCGCGAAAGCGCGTGCCTTCCTCCGCGAGCTTGCGGCGCAAGGTCCAGCTTGGTAGCTGCAAGTGCAGCGCCACTTCTTCCAGGTCCGGTTCACGGCCGCCATTGAGCAGCGGGCCCAGCAGGTGGGTGATGCGCTCACCCAGGCTGCGCACCCGCGTGCGCTGCAGCAGCTCTGCTTCGCACAACTGCAACAGGTGCTGCCAGGTACTCGGGCAATGCCCGGGGTTGGCCAGTTGCAAGGTAGCGCGGCTCAGACGCAGCTGATTGCCGTCGGCGGCGAAATGCACAGGCGTGCTGCAAAGCGGTTGATAGCGCGCGGCATAGGAGGGCGCGGCAAACTCGATCTCCAGGCGTTCGGCCTGCACCGGGGTGCCGGCAAGGTCGGCCAACTGGGCCAGCCAGCCGGCCAGCAGTGAGTCGACCACAAAGCGGTTGTAGTCGTTGTAGGGGCTGATGGAATAGAAGCGCAGCCAGGCGCCCTGGGCATCTTCCTCAAAGCTGGAGTGGCCGCGGTAGTTGGCCGCGTAAAGCGGCTCGAAACGCAGCAGGGTACGCGCGGCTTCACCCAGGGTGGGGGCCTGGGCCGCAGTGACCCCGGCCAGGCCCGTATGCGCCAGCCGGCTGAGGCGCCCCATATGCAGACCTAAAGCGGCCTCACCACTCATTTCGATGGCTGCGTGGCCCAGGTGCATGTAGCGGGGTATGGACAGGCGTGCGCCGGCTTCGCCCAGGCGGGTCGCGTCCAAGCCGTAGCGGCGCAGCAATGGTTCAGGGTCGTGGCCCAGCTCGCGCAGGGCTTCGCTCAAAGGCTGGACAAAACCAACCGACAGTTCGCCCAGGCGCACGCGGGGGCGGGCCATGGGCTTACAACCACACATTCAACAGGCGGGCGCCTGGGCTGGGGGTGCCGGCGAGCAACGCTCCCGACTGGCGAGCAAAGCCCTGGCCATCGCTGCCCTGTTCCCAGAACTGCCCGCGCATGAACACGCTCATGCTGCTGATGCCGGTTCCGGCCACTTCGGTCAGGCGTTGCCAAGCCGTCTGTTCACTGACTTCGCCGCGCTGCAAGGCCAGCCCGGCGCTGGCATCCTGATGGCGATTTCCCCGCCAGGGTGCTTGCCAGCTGCCCTTGCCACTGAGAAACGCCGGGTTGGCGACCAGTTGTACGGCTTGTTCAGTCAGTTGCTGGTGGTTTTCCGGGTACCAGCTGTCACTGCCCACCAGTATCCCCAGGCGCCCGGCCGGGGTCTGCACGACCTGCAGCGGGTGCTGGCGGCCGTGGTGGACGTAGCGGCGCATTTCACTGTCGGGATATTGCTGGCGCTGGGGCTGCCCCAGTAGCGAGCCGTCTCCGGCAAACACCACACTGCTGTTGAACAGCGGGCCACGGCCGGTATGCAGTACGCCTTGTTTCACATAAGGTTCGGGCAGCACGATCGAACCGGCCACCAAGGTCACGCCAAATTCCTTGGCCAGGCCGCCGAACAGCTGCTGGTAGTCTGCGGCCATCTGCTCGGCCTTCATGCGCAAGTGCGCATCGGCGCGCCAGTCGTCGCCGTCAGCGCCAAGAACCGCGAGGCCATAACGCAGCGGGTTGCTCAGTTCCAGCCATTGTTGGGCTTCGTGGCTCTGGGTGACTTGATACAGCTCGTTCTTCTCTCCGCGCGCCCACAGCCAGGTACCGATGTGTTCCGGCAGCACCACCACGGTGCGTGGGTTCACCAGTCCTTGGGCGCGGGCTTGCTCCAGATAGGCTGCGAGCTTGCGGTGCAGGCGTTGCAGGTTTTGATAGTCGCCGGGGTACAGCAGTGGTTCGACACCGAGCAGGTTGCCGTGCTCGCCCGGCACGCCATGGTTAAGCGCCAGCTCGATGCGCAGGTCGGACAGGTAGTGGCCTTCCGGGCGCTGTTGGGTCCAGAAGCCATAGCCGCAGAGGGCGGCGATCATCACCAGCGCCAGGGCGCTTGCCAGGAGTTTTCGCATCAAGCGTGGGTATTCGCTAAAAGTGGAGTGGCCATACGGAGCGATGCAGCCGCAATCTCGCGCCTTGTGATCGGTTTGAGCAGCGCACTGCATGGATCCATGCACAATCGACTTTTGATCATACCAAAGGAATGGCGATGGGCGTGCAACGAACCCCGGGCGTTGAGCCCGGGGTTGTGTTGGCAGGGTCAGGCGGCCAGCGTCGCCAGGGCGAGACGTTTGTCCTGGATGCAGAATTTCTCGAGCAACTTCAGCGAGCCACCGAATATCAGCGCACCGGAGTAGGTGATGTCGGTCAGGACAAAGGCATCCGGTTCACTGAATGGCCATTTGACCTGGTTCGCCGCCACTTTGACCATGGGCGCTATGGACGGAATGTTGTTGGTTACCCCACCCGCCACCACGCGCTCGATGATAACGTGGATGACGATGCTGACAATGGCCACCACCAACGCTGCGATGATGCCGACGATCAACGCCATCACCTTGCCGCCCACGCCACCAGCCACCGCGGTGGCTACGGCGGCAATCGCGCCCAGAATGGCTTCGGTGACGATCACCCAGGTGGCGATGTCTGTCGTGTTCTGGACATCCGGGTCTCCGACCATGGCATATACCATCACCTGTTCGCCCTTGTCGTTGACGCCCAGTTGCAGCGTCTGCTTGGTGACGATACGGGTATAGGCCACGATACCTGGTGAAATATCGGTGCGTACCTTGCATTCGGTGCGGATATAGGACTCGTCGAAGTTGATATCGAACTTTTCGGCCACGGGATGATAGGTGATGGCTCCAAACTTGACGCTGTCGAGCTTCAGGTCGTTGGCAGTGATGGATGTGCCCGCTGCATCCAGGGTGAAGTTGGCCTCGGTGGTACCCTCGAAGATGAACGGCAATGCCGCCAGCAACTGGTACTTGACGAAGATCTCCCGGCTGATGAGGAAGTTGGCATTGTTGTCCGCAGCCAGCATCACGGCAGGCAACTGATTCGGCAAACCCGTGGAGTCACGCTCGTTGGTCATGGCCAGCACCCCGAAGATGCTGCTTTCCTCACTGTTCTTGTCGGTATAGGCATAGCTCATGGAGGTGGCCCGCAGCCATTTGAATTCCTCGCTTTCCTTGCCCATGTTGTTGATCAGTACGGTACTGAACAGGGTGTCGAACTTCTTCAGGTTCTCGGGCTGGTTCAGCCAGTCTTCGAGTACGCCGCGCATCACGCTCTGGTCAATGCCGCTCAAGACGTTGTTCGGGTCCCTCAGGGCAATCACCGCCGCGATCGGGTCATCCGGGTCCGTTGCCTGGGTGTTGACTTGCAGTTCATACGTGCCGTCTGCAGCCGATACTGGATTGGGTGCCGGGAAGTAGCTGAGCTTGACGTAGACATCCGCAGACATTCCCTGGACCTGGTAGGTTTTGCCGTTCAGGCCCTTGTATGTCCCTGAGCCGAAGGGGATGCGTACCTTGACGTTGCGTCCGTCGCCGCCGGTGGTAATCGACCAGGCGTCGAAGTCGGCCTTGAGCGAGAAGCTGTCGACCCCGGCGTCTATGCTGGCGGGGTAGGTTTTTTCCAGGGCGATGCGCTGGTTGAGCGCAGAGACCCGGCAGATGCTCACGGTATCCCAGCCATTGGTCGTGACCGTACTGGCCAGTGTTCCGGCATTGGTCAGTAGCTGCGCGGCGCGCAAGGTGTCTTCGGAACTGTGTACAAGCGCCGCGTTGCGGTAAAGGGGCGATTCGCGCAGGGTCTGGCGCGCGGTTTCATTGAGGTGATCGAGGCGCAGCGAGATGGGCTGGGCAAACCCGGACAGCATGACCTTGCTTTCATTGCTCATGATACGGCTCCTTGTGTTGGTGGGGTCACACGTAGTTGATGACAAGGGCCTCGGCGAGGTAGCTCGACGAAGCGGTATGCGTGTCGTTGCTCCAGGACACGCAATCGATGGTGTCGGCCTTGACCGAGCCGCCACGCGCGGCGATGGCGCTGATCAGGTCATCGGAGATCACAGCGGCGACGATGTGGGTGATCAGGCTGACGATGGGCGAGAGCCAGGCCAGGTACCAGGGAATATGCACTTCCTTTCTGAAGTCGGACGATTGCTTGACGAAGTTGATGGTGTTGCCATCGAGCACCAGCTTCATCCTCAGCCAGCCGTTCCACTTCATGTCGATACCTGCGTGCAGGTCACAGTCGCCCTTATAGTCGACGGTGATGAAGTCACCGAGCATTCGTGCAGGGTTGCAACCGGCGAAGACAACGGGGGTGTACCAGATCGCTCCTGATTTGATGGCCTTCATGCGCAAGGTCGGTATGTTGACCATTTGCGTATTGTCGAAGCGGTAGTCCTGCGCCGTGGCACCCTGGTAAAGCTGAAGCAGCCCGGGCAGTACCAGATGCTCCAGGACCATGCGTGGAGACAGCACGTAGCTCGACTGTCCACCCTGGCTGATGCCCGACACATCGATATCCAGTGGCAGCCCACTGATGTCGCGTTCGGTACATACGGCCATGATCGCCAGGAAACCTGAATCGAGGTACGCATAGGTACATTTTCGCGGTCTGGCCCATTCCGGGGCAGTGGCTTTGCTGAAGTTGATGGTCGCGAAGGTATGGGTGAACTGTAGGGGATGCTCGACCAGGTAGTTGCAGATGCAGTCCAGCACCACGGAGGCGAAAGGACCTAGCGAACCGTCGGGGTCTTGCAGGGTGATGCCGCGCAGCCAGCCGCCTTCGTCGCCCTGCAGGGGTTGAGTGGCTCCGGCCTTGTGCAGGAAGGCCGACTTCAACTGCACCTGGCCGTTGCCTTGTGGCAACAGCGACAGGGTGACCTCGATGATGGCAACCGCGCCGGCCAGCGAGCGGCTGGTACCACTGGCCTCGAAAAAACCTGAGCGTATAGGCATGCGCAGGCGCAGCAAGCGACCGCCGCCACCGTTGATGACCGACCAGCAGTCGAACACCCCGTGGCAGGCGTAGCCTTCATCCGAGGTGTAGGAAAATTCGTGGTCGAGGCGGTTCCAGCTGGCTGCCAGGTCACTGTTCACGTTGTCCTGGCGAACGATGCTGATGGTGTCCCATCCTTTTGTCAGCATGAGCGAACCCTCCGGGCGCACTGAGTAGGCGCCACGTTCCATGGGTGGATGATCAAACGTGCTTGAAGAGTCTGGCAGAGCCGCGTTGTCTGGCAAATGCGCGGGGAGACTGTTTGGCGATCAAGCCAGGCGAACCTTATAGCGCTGAAGTTCTGGAGCCTTCCCGACAGTCGCTGCCTCTGCTGTTCATCACGATCATTAACTTGTCAGTTTTGATCATTGAGGCAATTCAAACGGCTGTTTAATGTCGCAGGCAGACAAACGACGGGGCCCGCCACCCAGTGAGGTGCCCGCATTCCGTGATCACGCCATCAGGGGACCTTTCCATGGCCGCCGACCGCTACCCGCACCTGCTTGCTCCGCTGGACCTGGGCTTTACCACCTTGCGCAACCGCACCCTGATGGGCTCGATGCACACCGGCCTCGAAGAGCGCCCCGGCGGCTTCGAGCGCATGGCAGCTTACTTCGCCGAGCGCGCCCGCGGTGGCGTTGGCCTGATGGTCACTGGCGGCATTGCGCCCAACGATGAAGGTGGGGTGTATTCCGGTGCGGCCAAGCTCAGTACCGAGGAAGAGGCCGAAAAGCATCGTATCGTCACCGAGGCGGTGCACACCGCCGGTGGCAAGATCTGCCTGCAGATCCTGCATGCCGGGCGCTACGCCTACAGCCCACGGCAGGTGGCACCTAGCGCGATCCAGGCGCCGATCAACCCGTTCAAGCCCAAAGAGCTGGATGAGGCGGGCATCGAGAAGCAGATCGCCGACTTCGTCAACTGCGCGGTACTGGCTCAGCGTGCCGGTTACGACGGTGTCGAGATCATGGGTTCGGAAGGTTACTTCATCAACCAGTTCCTCGCCGCGCACACCAACCACCGCACCGACCGCTGGGGCGGCAGTTATGAAAACCGCATGCGCCTGGCAGTGGAAATCGTCAGCCGGGTACGCGGTGCGGTAGGGCCTAACTTCATCATCATCTTCCGCCTGTCGATGCTCGACCTGGTCGAGGGGGGCAGCACCTGGGACGAGATCGAGCTGCTGGCCAAGGCCATCGAGCAGGCCGGCGCTACCTTGATCAACACCGGAATCGGCTGGCACGAGGCGCGCATTCCGACCATCGCCACCAAAGTGCCGCGTGCGGCCTTCAGCAAAGTCACCGCCAAGTTGCGCGGCGTGGTGAGCATTCCGCTGATCACCACCAACCGCATCAACACCCCGGAAGTGGCCGAGGCGGTGCTGGCCGAGGGCGATGCGGACATGGTCTCGATGGCCCGACCGTTTCTCGCCGACCCGGACTTCGTCAACAAGGCCGCTGCCGGTCGCGCGGATGAAATCAACACCTGCATCGGCTGCAACCAGGCCTGCCTGGACCATACCTTCGGCGGCAAGCTGACCAGTTGCCTGGTCAACCCGCGGGCCTGCCACGAGACCGAACTCAACTACTTGCCTGTACGTACGGTGAAGCGCATTGCCGTGGTTGGCGCCGGCCCGGCTGGCCTGGCGGCGGCCACCGTAGCGGCCGAGCGGGGCCACGCGGTGACCCTGTTTGACGCCGCCAGCGAAATCGGTGGCCAGTTCAACGTGGCCAAGCGGGTGCCGGGCAAGGAAGAATTCTTTGAAACGCTGCGTTACTTCCGCAACAAGGTCAAAAGCACGGGCGTCGACCTGCGCCTGAATACCCGCGTCGATGTGCAGGCACTGGTGGGCGGCGGCTTTGATGAAATCATCCTGGCTACCGGCATCGCCCCGCGTACCCCGGACATCGCGGGCGTGGAGCATGCCAAGGTGCTCAGCTACCTGGACGTGCTGCTCGAGCGCAAGCCGGTGGGCAAGTCGGTGGCCGTGATTGGCGCGGGAGGTATCGGCTTCGATGTGTCCGAGTACCTGGTGCATCAGGGCGTGGCCACCAGTCAGGACCGAGCGGCATTCTGGAAAGAGTGGGGCATCGATACCCATCTTCAGGCGCGAGGTGGCGTGGCCGGGATCAAGGCCGAGCCGCATGCTCCGGCGCGGCAGGTGTACCTGTTGCAGCGCAAGAAATCCAAGGTGGGCGACGGGCTCGGCAAGACGACCGGCTGGATTCACCGCACCGGGTTGAAGAACAAGGGGGTGCAGATGCTCAACAGTGTCGAGTATCTGGGTATCGACGATGCCGGCCTGCACATTCGTGTGGACGGCGGCGAGCCGCAGGTGCTGGCGGTGGATAACGTGGTGATCTGTGCCGGGCAAGATCCGCTGCGCGAGCTGCAGGAAGGGCTGGTGGCGGCGGGGCAGTCGGTGCACCTGATTGGTGGCGCGGATGTGGCGGCCGAGCTGGATGCCAAGCGGGCGATCAACCAAGGCTCGCGGTTGGCGGCTGAGCTCTGAGGTTGTCGGGGCTGCGTGAACCCGACACCTGCACGTGTGGGGCATGCCCGCGAATACGGTGGTGGCGGCAACGGTGAACGGCGGGTGGAATTTGGCCAGCAGGCCCGGCCCTTTCGCGGGTGAACCCGCTCCTACGACGGTCTATACCGGGCCGTCGATGCATGTGTCGAACCACTGATGCGCGTCCACCCTGGCACTGTGATGCCTCGGCGGGGGCAGGTCATCGATTACAAGCGCGTGCGGGATTACCCTGTAAACTGCGATCCATGCATGTATTCGACCTCCCCCAAGCACCGCTGCAATTTCTGAACTTGCCCTGGCTGGAACAAGCCCAGGTCCAGGCCGCCATTCTGCGCCTGGACCTGATCGACCCGCTGATCAGCGGCAACAAGTGGTTCAAACTACGCCACCACCTGCAACAGGCCGGCGCCAGCAATGCTCCAGGCCTGATCAGCCTCGGCGGTAACCATTCCAACCATCTGCACGCCTTGGCCGCTGCCGGCAAGCGTTTCGGCTTCGCCACCGTCGGCCTGTTACGCGGCCATGCCCAGGACACGCCAACCGTGCGTGACCTGCAGGCGCTGGGCATGGAACTGCATTGGCTAGGCTACGGCGGCTACCGTGCGCGTAACCAACCAGGCTTCTGGGCCCCCTGGCAGGCCCGCTACCCAGGCTGGCACTGCATCCCCGAAGGGGGCGGCGGGCTGGCCGGTGCGCAGGGCTGCGCGCTGATCATGCAGCAGGCGCGCGCGCAGATCGCGGGATTGGGCTGGTCGGACCATGACGCCTGGTGGCTGGCTGCCGGAACGGGGACTACCTTGGCCGGCCTTGTACTGGCCGAGGCGGGTGCACATGCCGTACATGGCGCGCTGGCAGTGCCCAGGGATCATGGGGTGCCGGAGACGGTGGCAGCACTGGCCGGCACGCACGGCTACCAGCTACACGACGCCTGCCGTGGCGGTTTCGGGAAGTTCGACGATGAGCTACTGACGTTCATCGCCGACTGCGAGCAGCGCACTGGCGTGCCGCTCGAAGCCCTCTATACCGGCAAGGCTCTGCTGGCCTTGCGTGATCAGGTCGCTGCCGGGCTGTTCAAGCCCGGCAGCCGCCTGATCTTCGTACACACGGGGGGCCTGCAGGGGCGACGCGGTTACTTGTAGGGCAGCATGCGCAACAGCGTGTTGTCGCGCTGCACATAGTGGTGGTAAAGCCCGGCCAGTGCATGCAGGCCGATCAGCCAGTAGCCCCAGCTGCCAATACGCTCATGCCAACCTTTGATGAACTTGGCCTGGTCCGCGTTCGGGCCGATCAGATGGGGCAGTTCCAGGCCAAAGAACGGCACCGGTTTGTCGGCGGCACTGAGGATCAGCCAGCCGGCCAGCGGCAGGCCGATCATCATCAGGTACAGTGCCAGGTGCATCAGGTGCGCCAGGCCGGTCTGCCAGGCCGGTGGTTTGGGCACGATGGGCGGAGTCGGGCGGCTCAGGCGCATGGCCAGGCGCAGCCAGACCAGCACGAACACGCTGAGCCCGAGCATGAAGTGCAGGTCCTTCATCAGGTTGCGTTCGGCGCTGTCCTTGGGGAACAGGCCACGCAATTCGATGAGGGCATAGACAGCGGCCAGCAGCACCAGCATCAGCCAATGCAGGGCGATGGACAGGCGTGCGTAATGGGTGGTGGTGGGGGATGAAACCATGATTGGTCCTCGTCATCAGGTCTGAATGGCGCTCTTGCTGGCGCTCAGGAGTCATTTTAATGGCTACCGGAAACAGATCTTTGCGCCAGGTCTGTGAAAATTGTGTTGCCAGCCACCGGCCTCTTCGCGGGCACGCCCGCTCCCACAGGTACTGCACAGTCTTGGAAGCCTGTGCAGTACCTGTGGGAGCGGGCGTGCCCGCGAAGGGGCCGGAACAGGCGACATCAGTTACCGGGCAGATACGGCCAGTCATCACCCACCAGAAACACCCGCTCTGCCTCCTGCCAAGCACCATCGGCATCAGGCACCAGTCGTACCAGCAAGTGCGCCGGTGCCTGCTGCTCCAGCACATGCAGCCACGCCGCAAACTGCTCCGCCTGCCAGCACTCACCTGACTCCACCCTTGCCGGCGCCAGCCAGGCATGCCGCTGCAGCGGCTGCCAACGCTCGCCTTCGGCCATCACCCAGTCCCGCCGACGAAGCCAGCGCCCGCGCAAATGTTGCGGGTTGGCGCCCTCCGGCGCCTCGGCATGCCCAGGCCGTGGATAGAACAGGTAACCACCCAGCCACATTTGCGCCTGCACCTGCTCCACCCCTAGCTGCGCCAGCGCCTGACGGCTGTGCGCTCCCTTGGACATGGGCAACTGGTGCCCCGCCAGGTGCGCAAGCTTGGTCCCCAGCCGGTCATGGCAACCTGGCCCCAGCCAGGCATGGGGATCGTGCCCGGCGTCTTCCGGGCCCAGGTACAGCTTGATCGCCAGTTCCAGGTGGTGCACGCCGTCGCGGTCGCGCAGCACCACGTCGAGCTCGCCCAGGGTGTGCCCGCCGTCGCGAATCGCCAGGTTGGCGGCCAGCAGCTCGATGCCTGGCGCCTGGCCCAGGGCAAATTGCCACAGGCGTTCGTAGTAATGCCCCAGGCGCCGGCTGCCCAATTGCGCCAGCCACGCGCGCAACGGTCGGTCATCGGCATCCAGGGCCCGCAACCATTGTTCAAGGCGTTGCGGCTGCTGCGCCCACAGGCTGCCCGCCAGCGGGTGTCGCTGGGGGCAGGGTGGGGCGCTGAGCAGGGGCGGCGACAACAAGGCCCATGCCAGGTCACGCACGGTGGAGTGCTGCAGTTGTCGGGGCAGGTCGTGAAGCTGGGCGAATGGCGTCATCCTGCGAGCATAGCCGGTTTGCCGCTGCCCGGTGGTTTCGCCCATAATCGGCGCATCGTCACCCGCCGCAGAGCCTTGCAGGAGCCCCATGGAGCAATTTCGCAATATCGGTATCATCGGTCGCCTTGGCAGCTCGCAGGTGCTCGACACCATTCGCCGACTGAAAAAATTCCTCCTCGATCGCCACCTGCACGTGATCCTTGAGGACACCATTGCCGAAGTGCTGCCCGGCCATGGCTTGCAGACGTCCACCCGCAAGCTGCTGGGCGAGGTCTGCGACCTGGTCATCGTGGTCGGCGGCGACGGCAGCCTGCTGGGTGCTGCCCGCGCGCTGGCCCGGCACAACATTCCGGTGCTGGGTATCAACCGCGGCAACCTGGGTTTTCTCACCGACATTCGTCCCGACGAGCTGGAACAGAAGGTCGCCGAAGTGCTCGACGGCCACTACCTGGTAGAAAACCGTTTCCTGTTGCAGGCCGAGGTGCGTCGCCACCACGAGGCCATCGGCCAGGGCGATGCGCTGAACGACGTGGTACTGCACCCGGGCAAGTCCACGCGCATGATCGAGTTCGAGATCTACATCGACGGCCAGTTCGTCTGCAGCCAGAAGGCCGACGGCCTGATCGTCGCCACCCCCACCGGCTCCACCGCCTATGCGCTGTCGGCCGGCGGCCCGATCATGCACCCCAAGCTCGATGCCATCGTCATCGTGCCGATGTACCCGCACACCTTGTCGGGCCGGCCGATCGTAGTCGACGGCAACAGCGAGCTGAAAATCGTGGTGTCCAAGGACCTGCAGATCTACCCGCAGGTGTCCTGTGACGGCCAGAACCACTTCACCTGTGCCCCCGGCGACACCATCACGGTCAGCAAGAAGCCGCAGAAGCTGCGCCTGATCCACCCGCTGGACCACAATTACTACGAGGTCTGCCGCACCAAACTGGGTTGGGGCAGCCGCCTGGGGAGCAGTGACGACTGATGCTCGATCCGGCGCGAAGTTTTGACATCATCGGCGACGTGCACGGCTGTGCACTGACCCTTGAACGCCTGCTCGACGCCCTCGGATACAAGCGCGTGGCCGGCGTGTGGCGCCACCCGCGACGTCAGGCGCTGTTCCTTGGCGATATCGTCGACCGCGGGCCACGCATTCGCGAGGCGCTGCACATCGTCCACGACATGGTCGAAGCCGGCCAGGCGTTCTGCATCATGGGCAACCACGAATACAATGCCCTGGGCTGGGTCACCCCGGCGCTGCCTGGCAGCGGCAAGGCCTATGTCCGCGAACACACGCCGCGGCATGCCCGGCTGATCGACGAAACCCTGACCCAGTTTGCCCAGCACCCCGGCGATTGGCACGATTTCGTCAACTGGTTCTACCAGCTGCCGCTGTTCATCGACGCCGGACGCTTCCGTCTGGTGCACGCCTGCTGGGACCCGCGGCTGATCGAGCCGCTGCGCCAGCAATACCCCGACGGCCGCATCGATGAGCACTTCATCCAGGCCTCGGCGGTCAGTGGCAGTTTTGCCGACACGGTGTGCAACCGCCTGTTGCGCGGTACCGACATGCGCCTGCCGGACGGGCTGACGCTGACCGGCGGCGACGGCCTGACCCGCGCGTTTTTCCGCACCAAGTTCTGGGAAGAAGACCCGAAAACCTACGGTGACATCGTGTTCCAGCCCGATGCCCTGCCCGAGGAAGTGGCCAGCACCCCGCTCAGCCACAGTCAGAAGAACGCCTTGCTGCGTTATGACGAAGACCAGCCGATGCTGTTCGTCGGGCATTACTGGCGCAGCGGCCGACCGGCACCGATCCGCGCCAACCTGGCCTGCCTGGACTACAGCGCCGTGCTCTACGGCAAGCTGGTCGCCTACCGGCTGGATGATGAAACCCGTATAGACCCACACAAGTTCGTCTGGGTCGACGTCGACCGCCCACAGGCCAACCAATGAACATTATCGAAGTGATGCGCCTGCCGCTGTCGGTCGACCTCAGCGGCTTCGTCCACCTGTTGCAACGCCTGCAGGTGCCGCACCGGGTCAGCGAGGAGGGTGATGCCCAGGTCCTCTGGGCCCCCGACACCCTGGCCGAAGATGTGCTGCAGCTTTACCAGCGCTACCCCGACGGCAACGCTGACCTGCCGACCACTGCCGACCCTGTAGGGGCGGGGTCACCCGCGAATGCCCCCACACAACCTTCCCTGGTAGCCCAGGCCAAGACCTGCAAGATCACCACCCTGACCCTGCTGCTGTGCTTCATCGTCGCCGGCCTTACGGGCCTTGGTGACAACTTCACCACCATCAGCTGGTTCACCTTCCTCGACTTCCGTGTCCAGGGCGACTACCTGTACTTCACCTCGCTGGCGCAAAGCCTGGATGAAGGCCAGTGGTGGCGCCTGGTATCGCCCATGCTGCTGCATTTCGGTGTGCTGCACCTGGCCATGAACAGCCTGTGGTACTGGGAGCTGGGCAAACGCATCGAACTACGCCAGGGCCCGTGGGCGTTGCTGGGCCTGACCCTGCTGTTCAGCCTGGTCTCCAACCTGGCCCAGCACTACACCAGCGGGCCGAGCCTGTTTGGCGGCCTGTCCGGCGTGCTGTACGGCCTGCTCGGGCATATCTGGCTGTACCAGTGGCTGGCGCCCGACCGTTACTTCAACCTGCCCAAGGGCGTGCTGGTGATGATGCTGATCTGGCTGGTGGTATGCCTGACCGGCGTGGTCGGCACGCTCGGCCTTGGCCAGATCGCCAATGCCGCCCACGTCGGCGGGCTGCTCATCGGATGCCTGACCGGGCTCTTGGGTGGGGCGCTGGCCCGGCGTAAACTGTCGGCTTGAATCAGGAGACACTATGTCCACTTTCGCGCAAATGATTGAAAACATCACCCCGGAAATCTACCAGAGCCTGAAACTGGCGGTGGAAATCGGCAAATGGTCCGACGGCCGCAAGCTCACCGCCGAGCAGAAAGAGCTGTCGCTGCAGGCGGTCATCGCCTGGGAGATGAAGAACCTGCCCGAAGACCAGCGCACCGGCTACATGGGCCCACAGGAATGTGCGTCGAAGTCCGCGCCCATCGCCAACATTCTGTTCAAGTCGGACTCGGTACATTGATCGAACTCGCACGTGGCTCGTTGAGCAAGATGGCCGTAAGCCTGCAGGCACCGGTGGTGCAGTACAGCTTCCGCCTGGATGACACCCAGGTGCCGGTCAACCCCATGATCGGCCAGCGCCTGCGCCTGGAATACCTCGGCGCCATTCATTGCAGCCATTGCGGCAAGCGCACCAAGACCAGCTTCAGCCAGGGTTACTGCTACCCGTGCATGACCAAGCTGGCCCAGTGCGACGTGTGCATCATGGCCCCGGAAAAATGCCACTACGACGCCGGCACCTGCCGCGAACCGTCGTGGGGCGAACAGTTCTGCATGACCGACCACGTCGTCTACCTGGCCAATTCGTCGGGGATCAAGGTCGGCATCACCCGTGCCTCCCAACTGCCTACCCGCTGGCTCGACCAGGGCGCCAGCCAGGCGTTGCCGATCATGCGCGTGGCCACCCGGCAGCAATCGGGCCTGGTCGAAGACGTGCTGCGCAGCCAGGTGCCGGACCGGACCAACTGGCGCGCGCTGCTCAAGGGCGATGCCGAGGTGCTCGACCTGCCGGCCATCCGGGAGCAGGTCTTCGAAGCCTGCGCCGACGGCCTGCGCGAGCTGCAGGGGCGCTTTGGCCTGCAGGCGATCCAGCCGCTGCCGGACGCCGAAGTGGTGCAGATGAACTACCCGGTCGAGGCGTACCCGAAGAAGATTGTCAGCTTCAACCTCGACAAGGACCCGGTGGCCGAGGGCACGCTGCTGGGCATCAAGGGCCAGTACCTGATCTTCGACACCGGTGTGATCAATATTCGCAAGTACACGGCCTACCAGTTGGCCGTGCTCCAGTAAAAAGGACCTGCACATGCGTACCGAACAACCGCAAGTGATCTACCTCAAGGATTACCAGGCGCCGGAGTACCTGATCGACGAGACGCACCTGACCTTCGAGCTGTTCGAGGACCACACGCTGGTTCACGCGCAACTGGTCATGCGCCGCAACCCGGCACGCGGTGCCGGCCTGCCGCCACTGGAACTCGATGGCCAGCAGTTGGAACTGCTGCGCGCCTCGCTGGATGACCAGGAACTGCAGCCAGGCGACTACCAGCTCGACGCCGACAGCCTGACCGTGCAGCCCAAGGCCGAGCGCTTCACCCTCGATACCAGCGTGAAGATCCACCCGGAAAGCAACACCGCCCTGGAAGGCCTGTACAAGTCGGGCAGGATGTTCTGCACCCAGTGCGAGGCCGAGGGCTTCCGCAAGATCACTTACTACCTCGACCGCCCGGACGTGATGAGCACCTTCACCACCACGGTCATCGCCGAGCAGCATCGCTACCCGGTCTTGCTGTCAAACGGTAACCCGATCGGCAGCGGGCCGGCCGAAGATGGCCGCCACTGGGCGACCTGGGAAGACCCGTTCATGAAGCCGGCCTACCTGTTCGCCCTGGTGGCTGGTGACCTGTGGTGCGTTGAAGACAGCTTCACCCGCCAGTCCGGCCGTGAGGTGACCCTGCGCATCTACGTCGAGCCCGAGAACATCGACAAGTGCGACCACGCCATGGTCAGCCTGAAAAAGTCCATGCGCTGGGACGAAGAAGTCTATGGCCGCGAGTACGACCTGGACATCTTCATGATTGTTGCGGTCAATGACTTCAACATGGGCGCCATGGAAAACAAGGGCCTGAACATCTTCAACTCCAGCTGTGTGCTGGCCCGTGCCGAAACCGCCACCGATGCTGCGCACCAGCGCGTCGAAGGGGTGGTCGCCCACGAGTACTTCCACAACTGGTCGGGCAACCGTGTCACCTGCCGTGACTGGTTCCAGCTGTCGCTGAAGGAAGGCTTCACGGTATTCCGCGATGCCGAGTTCAGTGCCGACATGAACTCGCGCACGGTCAAGCGCATCGAAGACGTCGCCTACCTGCGCACCCACCAGTTCGCCGAAGACGCCGGCCCCATGGCCCACCCGGTGCGCCCGGAAAGCTTCATCGAAATCTCCAACTTCTACACCCTGACCGTCTACGAGAAGGGGGCCGAAGTGGTGCGCATGGTCCGTACCCTGTTGGGTAGCGAAGGCTTCCGTAAGGGCAGCGACCTGTACTTTGAACGTCATGATGGCCAGGCGGTAACCACCGACGACTTCATCAAGGCCATGGAAGACGCCAACGGCGTCGACTTTACCCAGTTCAAGCGCTGGTACAGCCAGGCGGGCACCCCACGCCTGGAGGTCAGCGAGGCGTATGACGCCGCCGCGCAGACCTACAGCCTGACGTTCCGCCAGAGCTGCCCGCAGACCCCGGACAAGGCCGAGAAACTGCCGTTCGTGATCCCGGTGGAGCTGGGCCTGCTGGATGCCGCCGGCAACGACCTGCCGCTGCAACTGGCTGGCGAAGACGCTGCTCAAGGAACCAGCCGCGTGCTGTCGGTAACCGAAGCCGAGCAAACCTTCACCTTCCAGGGCATCCAGGCCAAGCCGCTGCCGTCGCTGCTGCGTGGCTTCAGCGCCCCGGTGAAGCTGAGCTTCCCGTATGACCGCGACCAGCTGATGTTCCTGATGCAGCACGACAGCGACGGCTTCAACCGCTGGGAAGCGGGCCAGCAGCTGTCGGTGCAGGTACTGCAGGAACTGATCGGCCAGCATCAACGCGGCGAAGCCCTGAAGCTCGACCAGCGCCTGATCACCGCCCTGGGCACTGTGCTGGGCAATGTATCGCTGGACCCTGCCATGGTGGCCGAAATGCTCTCGCTGCCAGGTGAGGCGTACCTTACCGAGATCAGCCAGGTGGCCGACGTGGACGCCATCCACGCCGCCCGCGAGTTCGCACGCCAGCAGATCGCCGAACACCTGTTCGACGCCCTGTGGGCGCGTTACCAGGCCAACCGTGAAGTGTCGCGCAGCACTGCCTATGTGGCCTCGGCCGAGCACTTTGCCCGCCGCAGCCTGCAGAACATCGCCCTGTCGTACCTGATGCAGAGTGGCAAGCAACAGGTGCTGGACGCGACCCTGGAGCAGTTCGAGCACTGCGACAACATGACCGAGCGCCTTACCGCGCTGGCGGTACTGGTCAACTCGCCGTTCGAGGCCGAGCGCGCCAAAGCGCTGGCGGCGTTTGCCGAGCACTTCAAGGACAACCCGCTGGTCATGGACCAATGGTTCAGCGTGCAGGCGGCCAGCACGCTGCCGGGCGGGCTGGCGCGGGTCAAGGCGTTGATGCAGCACCCGGCCTTCACCCTGAAGAACCCGAACAAGGTGCGTGCACTGATCGGTGCCTTTGCCGGGCAGAACCTGGTCAATTTCCATGCTGCCGATGGCTCCGGGTATCGCTTCCTGGCGGACCTGGTGATCGAGCTGAATGCGCTGAATCCGCAGATTGCCTCGCGGCAACTGGCGCCGCTGACACGCTGGCGCAAGTATGACGATGCGCGTCAGGCGCTGATGAAGGGTGAGCTGGAGCGCATTCTGGCTTCGGGTGAGTTGTCCAGTGATGTGTATGAGGTTGTGAGCAAGAGTCTGGCGTAATTCTTGTGAATTGGGGCTGCTTTGCAGCCCTTCGCGGGTGAACCCGCTCCTACAGGGGGATGTAACCTTTGTCGGGCGGGTTTACCCGCGAAGGGCCGCCCAGCGGCCCCGGCTTTCCCCGGCCGACAACAAAACATAACACCCCGCCCGTTGTACTCCCGCAAACATCCCCGCTACGATCCCCTCAAGCTATTGCAGGCCTCTAGATCAGGCTTTTTGCAAAGCCTGCAATGCATTGACCCACCAACAAGAACACAACAAGGGGGCAGTCATGAGGGAACAGTTGCGTACGCCAGCCAGGCGTGGTGCCTGGCCATGGGCAGCCAGCGCGATGCTGGCACTGGCATTGGGGGTGTGGGCCGACAGCGCCCAGGCCGCAGCAGCCGACCAATACTCCACCGAATCGGCCAAGGCCAGCCAAAGCCTGTTGATCGACGCCACCCATGCCGGCAAGCGCCTGGTGGTGGTGGGTGATCGCGGCCACATTCTGTTCTCCGACGACCAGGGCAGTACCTGGACCCAGGCTCGGGTACCCACCCGGCAATTGCTCACTGCCGTGTTTTTCCTCGACGACAAGCGTGGCTGGGCCGTCGGCCATGACGCGCAGATCCTCGCCAGCACCGACGGCGGCGCCACCTGGAGCAAGCAGTTCGAAGACCTCGCCCGTGAAGCACCCTTGCTCGATGTCACCTTCCTCGACGCCCAGCACGGCTTTGCCGTGGGGGCCTATGGTGCCTTGCTGGAAACCACCGATGGTGGGCAGCACTGGCAGGATGTGGCCGAGCGGCTGGACAACCCGGACCAGCTGCACCTGAACGGTATCGCCCAAGTGCGCGATGCCGGCCTGTTCATCGTGGGTGAGCAGGGCGGCATGTTCCGCTCCACCGACAACGGCCAGACCTGGGCCAAGGTCCAGAGCCCCTACGAGGGCTCGCTGTTCGGCGTGATCGGCACCGCCAGGCCGCAGACCCTGCTGGCCTACGGCCTTCGCGGCAACCTGTTCCGCTCCAGCGACTTCGGTGACAACTGGCAGCCGATCGAACTCAAGGCCGCACGCGGTACCCTGGAGTTCGGCCTGGCAGGCGCTACGCTTGTCGATGATGGCACCCTGGTGCTGGTCGGCAATGGTGGCAGCGTGCTGCGCAGCACGGACGACGGCCAGACCTTCAGCGTGTACAACCGCGCCGACCGCCTGGCCCTGGCCGGCGTCAGTGGCCTGGCCAACGGCGGCCTGCTGCTGGTGGGGCAGGGTGGTGTGCACCTGGCCAGCGCCGAAGGGGCTGATCAGCCTGCTCCGGAGGTGCGCCCATGACCAGCAGGGAGAGCATTACCATGCACCCGCATCACCAGGATAAAGCCACGCTGCTCGAACGCCTGATCTTCAACAACCGCCCAGTGGTCATCGCCCTGTGCGTGCTGGTCAGCATTTTCCTGTTCTGGCAGGCCACGCAGATTCGCCCGTCCACCAGCTTCGAGAAGATGATCCCGCTGCAGCACCCGTTCATCGAGCAGATGATGGAGCACCGCAACGACCTGGCCAACCTCGGCAACACCGTGCGCATCTCGGTGGAGGCGCTGAACGGTGACATCTTCGACAAGGACTACATGGAGACCCTGCGTCAGATCCATGACGAGGTGTTCTACATCCCCGGTGTCGACCGGGCCGGGCTGAAGTCACTGTGGAGCCCCAGCGTGCGCTGGAGCGAGGTCACCGAAGAGGGTTTTTCCGGTGGCGAGGTCATCCCTAACACCTACAACGGGTCGCAGGACAGCCTCGATACCCTGCGCGACAACGTGCTCAAGTCAGGCCAGGTGGGGCGCCTGGTAGGCAACAACTTCAAGTCCAGCATCGTCGACGTGCCGCTGCTGGAGAGCTACCCCGACCCGCAGGACCCGGGCAAACAGGTGAAGCTGGACTATCAGCAGTTCTCTCACCTGCTGGAAGAGAAGATCCGTGACAAGTTCCAGGCGCAGAACCCCAATGTAAAAATCCACATCGTCGGCTTTGCCAAGAAGGTCGGTGACCTGATCGATGGCCTGGTAATGGTGGCGATGTTCTTCGGCGTCGCTCTGGTGATCACCTTGGTGTTGTTGTACTGGTTCACCTGGTGCATCCGCAGCACTGTCGCCGTGCTCATCACCACGCTGGTGGCGGTGGTCTGGCAACTGGGGCTGATGCATGCGGTGGGCTTTGGCCTGGACCCGTACTCGATGCTGGTGCCGTTCCTGATCTTCGCCATCGGCATTTCCCACGGGGTGCAGAAGATCAACGGCATCGCCCTGCAGTCGAGTGATGCCGACAACGCCCTCACCGCTGCCCGGCGCACATTCCGTCAGTTGTTCCTGCCGGGAATGATCGCCATCCTTGCCGACGCAGTGGGCTTCATTACCCTGCTGATCATCGACATCGGGGTGATTCGCGAACTGGCCATCGGCGCCTCCATCGGCGTGGCGGTGATCGTGTTCACCAACCTGATCCTGTTGCCGGTGGCCATCTCCTATGTCGGCATCAGCAAGAAGGCCATCGAGCGCAGCAAGAAAGACGCGACCTCCGAGCACCCGTTCTGGCGCCTGTTGTCGAACTTCGCCAGTGCCAAGGTGGCGCCGGTGTCGGTGGTGCTGGCGCTGCTCGCCTTCGCCGGTGGCCTGTGGTACAGCCAGAACCTGAAGATCGGCGACCTCGACCAGGGCGCACCGGAGCTGCGCCCCGACTCGCGCTACAACCAGGACAACAACTTCATCATCAGCAACTACTCGACCAGTTCCGATGTGCTGGTGATCATGGTCAAGACGCCGTCGGAGAAGTGCTCGGTCCATTCGACCATGGCGCCGATCGACGAGCTGATGTGGACCATGGAAAACACCCCAGGCGTGCAGTCGGCGATTTCCCTGGTCACCGTTTCCAAGCAGGTGATCAAGGGCATGAACGAGGGCAGCCTGAAATGGGAAACCCTGTCGCGCAACCCGGACATCCTCAACAACTCCATCGCCCGGGCCGACGGCCTTTACAACGGCGACTGCTCATTGGCACCCGTGCTGGTGTTTCTCAATGACCACAAGGCTGAAACGCTGGAGCGCGTCACCGCCGTGGCCAAGGCATTTGCCGACAGCCATGACAAGGAAGGCCTGCAGTTCCTGCTGGCGGCGGGCAACGCTGGTATCGAGGCTGCGACCAACGAAGTGATCAAGTCGGCCGAGCTGACCATCCTGATCCTGGTGTACATCTGCGTGGCCGTGATGTGCCTGATCACCTTCCGCTCGTTCGCCGCCACGCTGTGCATCGTGCTGCCCCTGGTGCTGACCTCGGTGCTGGGCAACGCGCTGATGGCCTACATGGGTATCGGGGTGAAGGTGGCGACCTTGCCAGTGGTGGCGTTGGGGGTGGGCATTGGCGTGGACTATGGCATCTATATCTACAGCCGCCTGGAAAGCTTCCTGCGTGCCGGTTTGCCGTTGCAGGAGGCGTATTACCAGACCCTGCGCTCGACCGGCAAGGCGGTGCTGTTCACCGGGCTGTGCCTGGCCATTGGCGTATGCACCTGGATCTTCTCGGCGATCAAGTTCCAGGCGGACATGGGCCTGATGCTGACCTTCATGCTGCTTTGGAACATGTTTGGTGCGCTGTGGCTGCTACCGGCATTGGCGCGGTTCCTGATCAAGCCTGAGAAGATGGTGGGCAAGGAGGGTGGGTCGATCTTCGCCCATTGATTGGAGGGGGCCGCATTGCGGCCCCCCGGTTATACTGCCAGCTCATTTCAGATGGGTACCCCTATGTCCCCCCTCGCTACCGCCCTGCAGTCCTGCGATATGCTTTTGATCGACGGCCTGCACGCCTTCGATTTCACCGTTGATGAAGCCGGCCTCACTGTGGAATGCATGGACGGCCGCCAATTGCGTCGCTGGTCGTTCACCCCTGAGCAAATCGCTGCCGCCATCGCCACCGGAGACGAGTGGCAACTCGACGATGCCAACGGCGCGCATCGGCTAGTCTGTATGAGTGCCTTTCGCGCCCCGGATGATGACCAAGATGAACCGGACCTGGACGACCCTGCTGACCGCTAGCCTGATGAGCCTGACTATCCACGCCCACGCCTCGACGTTGCTGGTGGGCAGCTACACCGATGGCGCCAGCCAGGGTATCTACCGCTACCTGTTCGACGACAAGGCCGGCCGCATTGAGCCCACACCGCAACAAGTGGTCAAGAGCGTCAATCCTTCCTGGCTTGTGCTGTCGGCCGACCAGCGCCAGCTGTTCGTGGTCAATGAAACCCCGGGTGGCCATGCCAGCAGTTTCAGCGTCAGCACGAAGGGCGAAATCAAGCCGCTCAACCAGGTGGCCACCCAAGGTGACGAACCGACTCACGCCAGCCTCAGTCGTGACCAGCGTTATCTGTTCGTGGCCAACTACGCGGTCAAGCCTGACCCCGGCGGCAGCCTGGTGGTAATCCCGGTGGCCAGGGACGGCAAGCTCAAGGCCGTGGTGCAACAGGCCCGGCACAAGGCGAGTGGCGTCAACCCCGAGCGCCAGGCCGGTGCCCATGTGCATGCACTGGTGCTGTCGCCCGATGGCCAGCATGTCTATGCCTGCGACTTGGGCGCAGACAAGGTATTCATCTACCGCTACGACGGCGCCAGTGTGGACAAACCGTTGAGCCCGGCAATCCCGGCCTCGGTGGCCTTGCCGCCAGGCAGTGGGCCCCGTCACCTGCTGTTCGACGCCAAGGGCCAGCACGCTTACCTGACGTTGGAAATGAGTGGCGAAGTGGTGATGTTCGACGTCGAGGACGCTGCTTTGCTTGAGCGCCAACGCCTGCCGCTGACCGAGCAGCAGGATGCAGCGGCCAAGGCAGCGGGAGGCCTGCACCTGTCGGCGGACGGCCGTTTCCTGTACGTGAGTAACCGTGGCACGGCGAATGAAATCCTGGTGTTTGCGGTTGGCAAGAATGACGGCCAGTTGACGTTCGTGCAGCGCCGCTCCGTGGAAGGTGACCACCCCCGCGAGTTTGCCCTGGACCCTAGCGGCAATTTCCTGCTGGTGGCCAACCAGAAGAGCAACCAGATCGTGGTCATGCGCCGTGATCTCTTGACTGGCAAGTTGGGGGAGACCGTGCAGACCATGGCGCAGGACGCGCCTTCGGACCTGAAGTTTATCGATTAAGGGGTTGGGAGGGTTCGCCCATAGGCGAACTGGCCAGACACACCCTGCAAGAAGTGGATTTACCCGCGAAAGGGCCGGTCCTGCTGGCCAATCTCCCCCAGCCGTTCACCGTTGCTGCCGCCACCGTATTCGCGGGTAAACCCGCTCCTACACACAGATCGGTGATGGACACAGGCCGTCGTAGGAGCGGGTTCACCCGCGAAAGGGCCGGTCCTGCTGGCCAATCTCCACCCGCCGTTCACCGTTGCCGCCGCCACCGTATTCGCGGGTAAACCCGCTCCTACACGCGCTCGGTGGTTGGACACAGGCCGTCGTAGGAGCGGGTTTACCCGCGAAAGGGCCGGTCCTGCTGGCCAATCTCCACCCAGCCGTTCACCGCCGCAACCGCCACCGTATTCGCGGGTAAACCCGCTCCTACACGCGCTCGGTGGTTGAACACAGGCCGTCGTAGGAGCGGGTTTACCCGCGAAGCAGGCGACGCGTTGCATGGCACCGGCTGCGCCGGTGTTCGCGGGCAAACCCGCGCCTACGGGACCCCATTTGCAGCCAAGCGTCTGTTCAGCGAATCATGATCGCTTTGAACAGCTCCGAAGCCAGCCACCCCTCCAGCCAGCGCCGCACACGCGGATAAGCCGCCTCGGCGAACCACTGCGGTTCCACCCCGGCAAACTGGCGCATCAGGGGCAGCAACGCGGCATCGGCCATGCTCGGGTGGTCGGCCAGCAGGTAAGCCCGCCCCGCCAGCAAGCCTTCGAGCTCCGCCAGCCAGGCCTCGGCCTGCTGGCGGTAATGCTCGCGGGAATGCTCCGGGTAACGTTCGGCATACTTGTAAAGGTTCACGTGCGCCTTGAACGTGGTGTCATTGCGCGCAATCAGCGTTTCAGCCTGCTGCGCAGCCGCAGGGTTGGCCTGTAGCCGCCAGTCCTGCGGGTCGTTTTGCGTCAGCGCCCAGCGCATGATGTCCAGGCTCTCTTCCAGTACCTCGGCACCGGTGTCCAGCACCGGTACCGTGCCCTTGGGCGACAAGGCCAGCAGCTCTGCCGGCTTGTTCTTCATCGCCACTTCGCAGATCTCCACCTCGCAGCCGGCATAGCGCAGGGCCAGGCGCGCACGCATGGCCCACGGGCAGCGGCGGAACGAGTAGAGGATCACCCGCACACCTCCACGTCACTGAGGCCATTACCCTGGCGCCGCACCTGGATCTGCACCGGGATGCGCTCGTGCATTTCCTGTACGTGGGAGATCACCGCCACTTTGCGACCCTGGGCTTGCAAGCCGTCGAGGGCGTCCATTGCCAGTTGCAGCGACTCGGGGTCGAGGCTGCCGAAACCTTCGTCGATGAACAGCGACTCGATACGCAAGGTGCTGGACGCCATCGACGCCAGGCCCAGGGCCAGGGCCAGCGACACCAGGAAGGTTTCCCCGCCCGACAGCGAGTGCACCGAACGCAGCTCGTCGCCCATCTCGGTGTCCAGCACCAGCAGGCCAAGGGCGCTGCCGCCGCGCTTGAGGCGGTAGCGACGGGCCAGCTGACGTAGCTGGGCGTTGGCGTGGTGCAGCAGCAGGTCAAGGTTGTAGCCTTGGGCGATCTTGCGGAACACATCACCGGAGGCCGAACCGATCAGGGCATTGAGGCGGGCCCAGCGTTGCCACTGCTGGTGGGCCTGTTCGATTTCTGCCGCCAGCGCCTGGTGGGCCTGCTGGCGGCGCTGGTCGTCGGCCTGTTGTGCACGCAATTCAGCGCATTGCTGCTCGTGGTTTGCCAGGCGTTCGCGCAGTTCGGCCAAGGCTTGCTCCAGGGCCTGGACCGTGGTGTCCACGGTCATCTGTGCAGCGTGGTGCTGCAGGCGCTGTTCGCGCTCCAGCAGCAGCACGCGGCCCTGCTCAATGGCTTTTTCCGCGCCTTGCAAACGCTGGCGCAATTCATTGACTTGCGCGTCATCCATGGCCAGCAGGCGATCGAGGCCGGCATCGTCCAGTTCAGGATGCTCGCTGCGCCACTGGGCGATCTGGGCCTGCAACTGTTGGCATTCGGCATCCAGTGCCTGTTGTTGCTGGGTATTGGCCTTGAGCTCGCTGGCCAGTTGCACGCCTTGGGTGCGCAGATCTTGCAGGCGCTGGGCGGTGTCGGCATCGAGGGCGCGGGCTTGTTCCAGCGTGGCTTCCATATGCTGCTGCCAGGCTTCGGCACTGGCATGTTCGCCAAGCAGCTCGCCGAGCGACGCCTGGGCCTGCTGGCGCTGTTCGTCGAGGGCAGCGAGCTTGTGTTGCAACTGCTGCAGGCCTTGCACGCGCGCCTGTTGCTGATCGCGCAGTTTGTCCAGCTGGGCTTGCCGGGCTTGCTGTTCTTCCTGTTCGTCCTTGCGCTGTTCCAGTTGCTGCAGGCGCTGGGCAATCTGTTGGTCGAGGGCGAGGAAGGCATTGGCCGGGTCGTCGTTGAGGGCCTTGAGCGCTTCCTCTGGTAGTACGCCGGCCAGGTCGTTCAGGCCTTGCTGCAACAGCTGCTCGTCGTTGGCCAGGGCCTGGTGCTGTTGCTCCAGGTGGCGCTGGGCCTGTTGTTGGGCGTCGTGGGCAGCCTGCAATTGCTGGTTGAGGCGGGCCGCGTCCCGTTGCAGGGCGAGCAGGGCGCTCTGGCGTTTCTCGTCCTGGCTGATTTCTTCATCCAGGCGACGCAGCTGGCTGTCGAGCCAGGCGCTACGGGCCTTGTCGTCCTGCGGGGCGAGGGCTGGCCACAGGCTGTGTGCCTGTACCTGAGCCACCAGCGGTTGCAACTGTTCGCCCAGTTGCTGCTGCTGTTGCTGGAAGTCCTTGAGCTGGGCATTGACCACACCCAGCTGGGTACGCAGCTCCACCAGCTTGCTGTTGAGCGTTTCGACCTGCTTCTGCGCGGCGTGCTCTTCGGCCTGGTCATGGCGGCCAAGGCTCTGCAGCAACGCTTCTGGCTGATGGAACGGGTGTTCGGCGCTGCCACAGACCGGGCAGGGTTCGCCGTCACGCAGTTGGTTACGCAGTTCTTCGACGCTGGTGTTGCGTGCCAGGCGTTGGCGTTCCAGCAGTTGACGGGTGAGCGTCAACGCCTGTTCGGCGGCCTCCAGCTCGGCCTTGGCGGCGGTGCCTTCGGTAATCAGTTGCTGGCGTTGCAGCATGGTCTGCTGCTGCCGTTCGCGCAGGGCATCCAGCTGCTGGCGCAGCTCCTGTTCACGGCCGTGCAGGCGTGACATTTCCTCTACGGCGCGCTGCTGTTTGCGGTTGTCCTGCAACATGCCGCCGAGCAGGTCGATCTGCTCGGCCAGGGCCTGGGGTTCGGCCTTGGCTTCACGGAACAACAGGTCGTAGGCGTCGCGCTCGGCCTGCAAGCGCGCATTGGCCTGGCTGGCCTGGGCCTGCAAGCCGGGTAGCTCTTCTCGGCCCTTGGTCAGCCGGCCACCGATCAGCATCACCTGCTTCAGTTGCGGCAGGTAGGCGTGCCAGGCATTGGCCAGGCCCGCCAGGTGCTGGCTGTCGGCAAGCGCGGTGTCGATCAGCGCCAGTTGTTGCACGCTGCGCTGCTGGTTGTCTTCCAGCTGCTGCAGTTGCTGCTGGCCGTCAGCGACCTGCTGTTGCGCCTGCTGGTTGATGCTGCGCTGGGCGGCCAGCTCCTGGTCCAGGCGTGCCAGCGTATCCTGAGCGGCAAAGGCCTGGCGCAGGCGCGGCGCGTTCTCGCCGTGCTCGGCCTGGCGGTCGGCAAGCGCTTGGCGCGCAGTGTCCAGCGCCTGTTCGAGTTCGCGGGTGCGCACCTGCAGTTCTGCTTGCTGCTGTTGCTGTTCGGTAATTTTCGCGGCCACTGGCGCCAGCTGTGCGCTCAGGGCCTGTCGGCGGTGGAACTGGTGACGCTGTGGGGCCAGGCGCTCCAGGCGTGCCAGGTCCAGGCGTGGTTCGGCCAGCTGTTGCCATTCCAGTTCGGCGGCCTGCAGCGCGGTGCTGGCTTCGGTGTGTTGGGCCTGTAGCTGGTGTTGTTCATTCAGCCAGTTGCGTTGCTGCTCCAGCTGGCGCTCGCCGGCCTGGTCGGCCTTGAAGTGCTGTTGCGCCTGCTCCAGGCGCTGGTCGAGCTCGGCACGTGCCTCGGCAGCCATCGGCAGCAGATGGCTGGCGCGTTCTTTCAGGGCGTTGTGTGCCTCGCCGGCTTCGCGCGCCTTGCTGAAGGCACGCTGGCCCAGACGGGTGTAGATCGCGGTGTTGGTGAGCTTTTCCAGCAACTCGCTGCGGTCTTTGTCGTCGGCCTTGAGGAACGCGCCGAACTCGCTCTGGGCCAGCATCACCGCACGGGTGAACTGCTCGAAGTTCAGGCCCAGGCGGGCTTCGACCAGTTGCTTGTATTCGTTCTTGCCACTGCCGAGCACTTGCTCGCTGTCGAGGTCGTAGAAGCTCTGACGGCTGTGTTGCAGTTTGCCGTTGGCCTTGTCGCGGGCGCGGTTGGCTTCCCAGCGGGCGCGGTAGCGGCGGCCATCGATGCCGACGAAATCGACCTCGGCAAAACCGCTGCCGGTGCCACGGCGCAGCAGGTTGCGCGGGTCGGAGGTGGGGATGTCGCCGTCGGCATCCGGCACCTTGGCCTCACGGCCAATGGCATTGAGGCGTGGCACGGTGCCGAACAGCGCCAGGCACAGGGCGTCAAGCAGGGTGCTCTTGCCGGCACCGGTAGGCCCGGTGATGGCGAACAGGCCAGCGCTGGCCAAGGGTTCTGCGGTGAAATCGATGTCGATCGGGCCGGCCAGCGATGCCAGGTTCTTCAGGCGGATGGCGAGAATCTTCATGGCTGTTCCTCTTCCTGCTGCACGTCCTGCAACAGCAGGGCGAAGTCGGCCAGCGCCTGCTCGTCGGCGGGGTTGCCGTAGGCTTGCTCCCAGGCGCGGCTGAACAGGTCTTGCGGGGTCATCTGGGCCAGTTCGACAAAGGCCAGGTCGTCGTCTTCGGCGTTGTTGCGACCGGCGTACTCGGCGCTGATGCGGATCAGCCGTACCGCCTTGCCTTCAAGCGCGGTTTCAATCTGCTGGCGCAGGTCGGGTTGCGGCTCGTCGAGCATCACCCGCACCTCCAGCCAGGGCTGGCGGTTGGGGTCTTCAAGCAGGTCGATCACTGGCAGGTCGGCCAGTTGCTGCAACAGCTCACCCAGCGGTGCCGGGCCCACCCGTTGCAGGGCCACGGCGCGTGGTACGGGGCGTGGCTCGACGCTGACCAGGCCGTTGCCGTCCAACTCCACTTCCAGGACCTGGTGCGGGTAGTTGATTTCGGCGAACGACAGCGGGATTGGCGAGCCGCTGTAGCGGATGCGCTCTTCGCGGTTGACCTTCTGCGGCTTGTGCAGATGGCCCAGGGCGACGTAGCTGATAGCCTTGTCGAACAGCTTGGCCGGCAGCGCCTCGGCGTTGCCGATGATCAGGCTGCGTTCGGAGTCTTCCGACACCGCGCCACCGGCCATGTGCGCGTGGCTGATGGCGATCAGCGCCTGGTCTTTCTTGCGTTTCTTCAGTGCGGCGGCGATCAGTTGCTGGTGCACCTGGGTGATGCCTTGCAGGTAGTCGTCACCCAGCTGCGGGCCGGTCACTTCGGCCGGGCGCAGGAACGGCAGGGCCAGGCACCAGGCGGCCACCTTACCACGGCCGTTGGTCAGCGGAATCAACAGGCGTTCGGCATCCAGCTGGCCCTCGTCCAGCCAGTGCACACGGCCCAACGCATGGGTGCGCAGGCGGCGCATGAGTGCGGCCGGCAGCTCGATGCGCGAACCGGAGTCGTGGTTGCCGGCGATCATCACGATGTCCAGCTTGGGTTGTTGCTCGTGGGCCTGGACGATGAAGTCGTAGAGGCGTTCCTGGGCTTTGACGGGCGGGTTGACGGTGTCGAAGATGTCGCCCGCAATCAGCAGCGCATCCGGCTGGCGCAGGCGCAGCTGGCCGAGCAGCCAGTCGAGGAAGCAGGCGTGTTCGAAGTCGCGTTCCTGGCCGTGCAGGCTTTGGCCCAGGTGCCAGTCGGAGGTATGAAACAGACGCATGGATGACCTGTTGGTGTCGAGTCGGGCAAGCGGGGAAAGGGCGGTATGGTAACCCAAGCGGGATTCGGGGTGCAGGGCGAGGGATTGGGGGCAGGTGTTCGTCACAAGAATTTCAGCGCCTGGGACAGGCGCTGAAAACCTTATGGCGAACACCTGCTGGCCTACTTGGGATAGAGCGGCGGCAAGCTGCCGCTCTCGCCCGTCGGCAGCAACACCTGCTCAGCTGGCGGAATGGTACCAATCGCCCGCCACAAATCCTCCCCCTGCCAATACTGCCCGCTCTCGCTATACAGCGCCCCGTTCAACCCATCCAGCGCATCCGACAACGGCACGAAGCGCGCCGCCATCTCGGCCAGGGTTTCCGGTTGCTGCCGGGCCCAGGCATCCAGTGCCTGGCGCGTAGCCTGGGGGTCGTTGGCCTGGCAT
The DNA here is from genome assembly GCF_045164175.1 of Pseudomonas sp. 10(2024). Classification (NCBI taxonomy): domain Bacteria; kingdom Pseudomonadati; phylum Pseudomonadota; class Gammaproteobacteria; order Pseudomonadales; family Pseudomonadaceae; genus Pseudomonas; species Pseudomonas sp. 10(2024). Next base: position 4,137,319 of record NZ_CP174006.1, on the reverse strand, counting down.
GCGCGCTTGAGGTCGTCCAGCAAGGTGCGTGGGCTTGGCCCGTTCTGCGCCGTGCGCAGCACCGCTGGCCGCGAACGGGCGCGCCACCACAGGGCAAAGCCCAGCACGGTGGTCAGGGCAAACACCAGTGTGGACAGCTGCCAGGGCCACAGCAGGGTGCTGGCGCTGCTGTTGTCGCCCACCGGGGTGTCGGCGCTCAGTGCCGGGTTGTCCAGCACGTTCAGCGTGCGCGCCGGCAGGCTGCTGTGTTCCAGGTGGTCTTCGCGGGTGTTCCACCAGGCCACTTCCAGCGCCGGCAAGGCCAGCGTTCCGCTGTGGGTCGGCACCAGGGCCTCGCGCTCTTCGCGGTTGGCGGTCATGCCCCGTTCGCTGATTTCGTTGCGCAGCAGCGGCTGGTCAGGGTAGCGGCGCAGGCCGATGATCTCCGTAGCCGGCAGCGGCGGCAGTTGGGTGCTGGACAAGCCTTCGGCACGCAAGGTGATGTTGCGCGTCAGCGAGTCGCCAATCTGTACCTGCTGGCTGCCGGGGTCCGGGCTCCAGTGCTCTTCCAGGGTCAGGCTGCTGGCTGGCAACCACGGCAAGCCAGCCGGCCAGGCTGCCGGAATGGGCCGTACCGTGATGCGCAAGGGCAGCGAGCTGACCTGCACCTGGTGGCCGGCGCGGGCCGTGCCATTGGCCTGCGCTGCTTCGTCGCTGCTGGCAGCTGCCGTGGCGGTGAACGTCAGCGACGGGATGTCGAGGGTGCCACTTTGCTGGGCATACACCGCATAGCGGGTTTCGATCACGCCATGACGCACGCCGTTGATTTCCTTTTCATACGTGCGCGACTCGCCCAACGGCTCGACCTTGGCGTTCTCCAGTTGCAGGGGGCTGAGGCTGCTGTCGTCGTACAGCGCTACCGAGTGGTAGATGCGCAGGGTCAGCACGGCTTGGGCCTGGACATAGACGTCGTGGCTGTCGAGGGTGGCTTCGATGAATACCTGAGCGTTGTCCTGGCGGTTGGCATCGGCCTGCAGCACTTGCAGTTCGATGGCCTGGCTGTGCGACTGGCCTAGCCGCAGCTCGGGGATGCGCAGGGTACCGCTGCGCCGTGGCAGTAGGGTAATGATCCAGCGGGTGCTGGCGCGGGTTTCGCCGTCCAGGGTGTGCAGGCTGTTCAGCTGTCGCGTGCCGCGCACTTCGAAGTCATCTTCCAGGGCGCGCAGGTCGGGCTTGCCGAACTGGGTGACGTCCTGGCTTTCCAGGGTCAGTTCCAGGCTTTCGCCAGCTTCCAGGCGGGTGCGGTCGACGCTGGCCTGCAGCAGCGGTTCGGCCTGGGCCAGCAGGGCCCACAGCAGGGTGAGGAGAAAGACGCCGAAGCGACTCATTGTGATTTTTCCTGATGCAATTGCTGTTCATACCAGAATTTGCGTCGCAGCAGCTCTGCCGGGTTGTCGGGGATTTCCCGCAGCCATTGCTCCAGGGCTTGGCGCTGTTCGCCGTCGAGGCTGGTCGACACCGGGCGCTGTGGCGGCTGGATGACACTGTCGTCGCCCCCGGCCTGGTTGCCGGGGGCGGCCTGGCTGTTGCTGCTGCTTTCGCCGGGTTGTTCGGGGCTGGCCTGTTGGTCGTCGCCGGGTGTGCCTTGGGCTGGGCTGCTGGCCGAGCTGCTGTTGCCTTCGGTTTCGCTGCCGGGCGTGTCTTGGGCATCGTTGCCGGGCGGTTGTTCCTCGGCCTTGGCTTCACGTTGCTGCAGCAGTTGCTGCACCAGCGCCTGGTTGTCCAGCGCGGCCTGCAGGTCGGGCTGACGCTCCAGGGCTTGCTCGTAGGCATCCAGGGCGGCTTCCAGCTCGCCACTGAGGGCCAGGGCATTGCCTCGATTGTAGTGGGCTGCTGCAGTGTCGCCTTGGGAAAATGCCTCGGCGGCACCGGCATAGTCGCCGGCCTGGTACAGGGCCATGCCGCGCCATTGCGGGTTCTGGAAGTGACGCGCAGCGCTGGCCGGGCGGTTTTGCTCCAGCAGCATCTGGCCTTGCTGGTCGGGACGCAGCCACAGGTCGTTGAGCTCGAAAGCCTGGCCAGGCTGCGGCAAGGCCAGCAGCAGCGGCAGGCAGAACAGCCAGCCGCGCCGGCCGGCGCAGGCGGCCAGCAGCAACAACGGAATCAGCAGCCAGTAACCTTGGTCGGCCCAGCTGTCCAGTTGCAGGGTCTGGCCGTCATTGCGCCCGCTCCGCGGGTTGTCGAACAGGCCCAGGCCACGCAGGTCGAGGTCGTCGATGCGGGCGTGCCGGTAGCGCCCGCCCGTGCCGCTGATAAAACCCTTCAGGCTGGCGCTGTCCAGGCGAGGCAAGAGGATGCCGCCCTGGTCGTCTTTAAGGTATTCGCCATTGGCCTGGCGCACCGGGGCGCCTTCGCGGCTGCCGATGCCCAGCATCAGCAGGCTTGGGCCCTGGCGGCCGAGGGCCTGGGTGATGCCCTGGCGCTCGGCGGCGCTGAGTGCCGAGCCTACCAGCAGCAGTCGGCCTTGGCCGAGGCCGCTCTGGGCCAGGAGCGCCAGGCCTTTTTGCACGGCCAGGTCGGCACGCTGGCCGGGTTTTGGCATGATCGACGGGTCGATGGCCTCGAGCAAATTGCGGGTGGTGGCCAGGTCGTCGGACAGCGGCACCAGGGTGTGCGCGGAGCCGGCATACACCACCAGCGCCGTCTGGCTGTCGCGGCGGTGTTCAAGCAGGTCGAGGATCTTGCGCCGGGCCTGTTCCAGGCGGTTGGGCGGGCTGTCCTCGGCGAGCATTTGCGGGGTCAGTTCGAGCAGGATCACCAGGGGGTCGGCCGGGCGCTGACGGCTTTCTTCCAGCCGCTGCCAGCTGGGCCCGAGCAGCGCCAGGATCACCAGTAACCAGGCAAGGCCCAGCGCCACCCACGGCAGTTTGCTGGTGCTGCCGCTGCCGCCACCCAGCAGCACACCGTGGAAGGCAGGCGGCAGAATCATCTGCCAGCGCCCGGCGCGCTTGCGCCGGTGCCACAGCTTGTACAGCAGCCAGCCGAGCACGGGAACCGCCAGCAGCCAGAGCGGGCGCAGCCATTGGGGCCACAAGTCGATCATCGCCGCCTCCTTAAACGCAGGCGCTTCAAGCGCTGGCGCCATTCCGGGTGCGGCTGCAGGAAGCGCGGCTTGCGCAGCAGGCGCTGCAACAGGTTGTCGGGCCACTGCACGGCCACCACCAGCAGTACGCTGAGCAGCAGCGCCAGCGCCAGGGGCCAGGCGTACAGGGCCTGGGCTGTGCGTGCCTGGGTCGGTTGCTGGGCCACTGGTTCCAGTTGGTCGAGGGTATCGCCGATAGCGTCCAGTTCGGCGCCGTCATGGGCGCGGAAATAGGCGCCGTGGGTGATGTCGGCAATTTCCTTGAGCGCGGCTTCGTCCAGGTCCAGGCTCGGGTTGAGGCCGAGCAGGCCTGGGGTGCCACTGGCTTCGGGGTTGGCGCCGATACCGATGGTGTAGATGCGCACGCCTTCCTGGGCCGCCAGGCGGGCGGCTGTCAGCGGGTGAATCTGCCCGCCGTTGTTGGCACCGTCCGTGATCAGCACCAGCACCCGGCTTTGTGCCGGGCGTTCGCGCAGGCGTTTGACCGCCAGGCCAATGGTGTCGCCGATGGCGGTGTTCTTGCCTGCGATGCCGATCTGCGCCTCGATGAGGAAGGTGCGCACGGTGCGCCGGTCAAAGGTGAGCGGCGCCTGCAGGTAGGCCTGGCTGCCGAACAGGATCAGGCCCACGCGGTCGCCTTCACGGTTTTGCAGGAAGTCGCCCATCAGCGCCTTGACCAGGTCGAGGCGGCTGATGTCCTCGTTCTGCCACTGCATGTCGGGGAAGTCCATCGACCCGGACACGTCCACCGCCACCAGCAGGTCGCGGCCGCTGGCGGCAATCGGCACGGGTTCGCCCAGCCATTGCGGGCGAGCGGCGGCGCACAGCAGCAACAGCCAGATGACGACGAACGGTGCCTGCTGGCGCCAGGTGGGCAGGTTGAGCCTTGCGCGGCGCCCGGCCAGGCCTTCCAGCTCGTTGAGGAAACCCACCTTGAGCACCGGTTCACCACTGTCGGCAGCGGGCAGCAGCAGGCGCGCCAGCCATGGCAGCGGCAACAGGGCGAAGACCCACGGCCAGGCCAGTTCAAACATGCTTGCGGATCCAGATTTCGACGGCTTGGCTGAGCCCGGCGATGGCCTTGTCGTCGAGCTTGCACTCGGGTTTATAGGCGCCTTCTACCAGTACCATCCAGCGGGTCAGGCCGGCGGCCGGGCAGCGGTTATCCAGAAAGGCCAGCCACTCGCGGCCGTTGAGGGTGTGGCTGTTGGCGCCTGGGTAGTGGTTGCGGCACAGGCGTTTGAGCAGGGCGTTGATCTGTTGCAGCCAGGCGCCGGCCGGGGCGCCGTCATACGGCCGTGGCAGGCGGGCCAGCTCGGCCAAGGCCTCCAGGCGCACCGGGTCCAGGGGTTGTTCGGCGCGCACGATGCGGCGTTTGCCCGGGCGCCAGCGGCGCAGCCGCCACAGGCCCCAGCCCAGGAGTGGCAGGACGGCCAGCAGCAGCCACCAACCCGGTGCGGGTGGCCACAGGCTGACCGGTGCCGGGGCGATCAGTGGGTGCAACTGGTCGAGCGGGTTCATGACGCGCTCCGTGGCCGCTGGGCGTTCAGGTACTCGCGCAGTTGTTCGACCATTTCACTTTGCGTGCTCAGAGGCATCAGCACCACCCTCAGCTTTTGCGCCATCAGCTCCCAGCGCTCGATGCGGGCTTCGGCCTGCTGGCGGTAGGCCTGGCGCAGGTTGGCGTCGAGGGTATCGAGCTCCAGCTGGGCACTGCGCTGGGCGAAGCGCAGCAGGCCGGCGGCGGGCAACGCGTGGTCGAGCGGGTCGGATACCGGCAGCAACAGCAGGTCGCAATGCCGTGAGAGCATGGCCAGGTGCTGTTCCACCTGGGCGCTGAGCGAGCGTTCATCGCAGATCACGATGGCCAGGCTGCCGGGGCGCAGCACTTCGCGGGCGCGGCGCAGGGCCAGGCCGAGGCTGTCGGCCCCGGGTATGGCTTCGGTGTGCAGTGACTGGTTGACCTTTGCCAAGCGGTTGAGCAGTTGCAGCAGGCTCTGTTTGCTGCGTCGGGGCTTGATTTCGTGGTGTTCGTTGTCGCCGAACACCAGGCCGCCGATGCGGTCGTTGTGGCCCAGCGCTGCCCAGCCGAACAGCGCCGCAGCCTGGGCCGCCAGCACGGACTTGAACATCAGCCCTGAGCCGAAGAAAAGCCGTTGGCTTTGTTCGACGAGGATGAAGATCGGCCGCTCGCGTTCTTCGTGGAACAGCTTGGTGTGCGGCTCCTGGGTACGCGCAGTGACACGCCAGTCGATGTTGCGCACATCATCGCCGGCCTGGTAAACGCGCACCTGGTCGAAGTCCACGCCGCGCCCACGCAGCTTGGAATGGTGCAGGCCCACGAGTGGGCTGCGCTGGCCGGGCTTGGAAAACAGCTGGATTTCGCGCACGCGGTGGCGCATGTCGATCAGCTCGGCAAGGCCAATGCGGATGCCGTGTTCGGCCAGCTGCGCAGTGGGCATGGGTTCAGGCAACGGCGACGACGTCGAGGATGCGCTGGACCACGCGGTCCTGGTCGATCCCTGCCGCCTCGGCCTCGAACGAGAGAATGATGCGGTGGCGCAGAACGTCGAACAGCACGGCCTGGATGTCTTCGGGGCTGACGAAGTCGCGCCCGGCCAGCCAGGCATGGGCACGCGCGCAGCGGTCCAGCGAGATGGAACCACGCGGGCTGGCGCCGTAGGCGATCCAGTCGGCCAGCTCGGTGTCGAACTTGGCCGGGGTGCGGGTGGCCATGACCAGCTGCACCAGGTATTCCTCCACTGCGTCGGCCATGTACAGGCCAAGGATTTCCTTGCGCGCGGCGAAGATGGCCTGCTGGCTGACCCGGCGCTCAGGCTTGGTCTCGCCGCCCAGGGCTTCACCCCGGGCCTGCGCCAGGATACGCCGCTCTACGGCGGCGTCGGGGAAGCCGATTTTTACATGCATCAGGAAACGGTCGAGCTGGGCTTCGGGCAGCGGGTAGGTGCCTTCCTGCTCGATCGGGTTCTGCGTGGCCATGACCAGAAACAGCGGCGACAGGTCATAGGTGCTGCGGCCCACGCTGACCTGGCGCTCGGCCATGGCTTCGAGCAGCGCCGACTGCACCTTGGCCGGTGCGCGGTTGATTTCGTCGGCCAGCACCAGGTTATGGAAGATAGGCCCCTGCTGGAACACGAAGCTGCCGGTTTCCGGGCGGTAAATCTCCGTGCCGGTGATGTCGGCCGGGAGCAGGTCGGGGGTGAACTGGATGCGATGGAACTGCGCTTCGATGCCTTCTGCGAGTTCTTTGATGGCTTTGGTCTTGGCTAGGCCCGGTGCCCCTTCGACCAGCATGTGGCCGTCGGCCAGCAGCACGATCAACAGCCGTTCGACCAGTTTTTCCTGGCCTAGGATCTGGGTAGAAAGAAAAGTGCGCAGCGCGATCAGCGCTTCACGGTGTTCCATCGGCGACGGTTCCTGGTAGGGGGCCTGAGGCGGCGTGAGGCAGCAGCCTTGGCAAGGGGGGATACTTTAATCTATCCGGGGGGGCGACCACCAATGGCGGCGGGTAAATTTATCGTTGCAGACGGGCCTGCGGGCAAAGAAATGTCCCACGCATGGCTGGCCTTTGCCTGATGGTCCGTGACGGCGTGCTGGCGCCTGCTTGTGCTTTTCGGACAAGCAGGAGGCACGATGATGAAAATGAGCAGCGCCAGCACGGCAAACCTTACGCCGGTCACCCTGCGTTTTGGCGTGTTCTTCGATGGCACCGGAAACAACCTGCACAATGCCACGGCGGAGGGTGAGCAGGGTGACAAGGGCGGCAGCTATGGCAACGCCTTGAGCAATGTGGCCCTGTTGCATGCGTTGTATCCGGCTGATGCGGCCTGTGCCGACGGGCCGCAGGCGTTCTTGAAGCGCTATGTGGAAGGCGTGGGCACGCTGGCGGGTGAAGCCGACCATGTCTACGCCTCGGCCACCGGGCATGGGCGCACAGGGGCCGAGGCGCGGGTTGCCGAGGCGTTGCAGGGCATGGCCGAGCAACTGCGGGCATGGCGCCAGGCGCATCCGCAGGCGACGCTGGAAGGGGTCGAGTTTGATCTCTTTGGTTTCAGCCGCGGCGCGGCAGCGGTGCGGCATCTGGCCAACCTGCTGCACGAGGGCGCGGGCGGGCTGTTGTCGTTGGCGTGCAAAACCTCGATCAACTTTATCGGCCTGTTCGACACCGTGGCGGCGATCATCGCGCCCTTACAGGGTGACTTCGACCCTGCAGACGGCCGCCACGGTGGCCTGCGCCTGGGCCTGGGTGCGGATATTGCCCGGCACGTGGTGCAGCTGGTGGCCGAGGACGAGCGGCGGCATAACTTCCCGCTGGTGCGCAGTGGCCACGACATCGTGCTGCCGGGCGTGCACTCGAATATTGGGGGTGGTTACCCGGAGACCCTTCTGGAGCAGGTGTTGCTGTGCAAGCCGCAGTCCCAGTGCGTGCCTTTAGGCACGCGTGTCGAGCAGTGCCGCGTACATGCCAAGGTGAGTGCCTTGCTGGCTTCGGCGTTTGACGATATGGGCGAACCCAGACCGCGCGTGATGACCTGGGAGGAGCCGATTGCCGGTGGGCATCGGGACGAGGCGCAAAAGCAGGTCTATGCGGCGGTGTACCGGGAGCGGCAAGTGGCGGGGCACTTGTCCCGGGTGTACTTGAGCGTGATGCGGACGTTGGCGGTGCGCGCGGGTGTGCCGTTTGCGCCGTTGGGCGCGCAGGCAGAGCATCGGCTGCCGGATGAGTTGTCGGGCATCAGCCGAAAACTGCATGCCTTTGCTTTGGGGGAAACTGGCCAGGTGGGGTTGAGCGAGGAAGAACAGCGGCTGTTGCGCGACAGATACGTGCATGCGTCAGCGAACTGGAACGCACTTAAGGGCTTGCGCAACAGTGTGCTGGATGTGCTGTTCGTCAATCGGCCGGGGGCAGGCGGGCGCGTGGTGCATGCCAACCCGGCGCAATGAATGACTGATCCTGGCCTGGCAATGCTGCACCGGGCCTACAGGGCGCGCGCCAGCTGTTCAGTCGCGCGCCTTCTGGCTGAATACATCTCCTGTGCCAGGGTCAGCAGCACCGTCAGCAGCATGAACACCACCGATGCGACGAAAATCCCGTTGGGCAGGCGCTGATCGAGCATCCAGCCGAACGCCACCGGCCCGATGGCACCGCCGACGTTGAACCCGGTCGACACCAGGCCGAAGGTTTTGCCCTCGGCCCCGGGTGGCGCCGCCGCCTTGACCAGCATGTCCCGTGATGGGGCGATGACCCCGGTGAGCAAACCGATGGCACCCAGTACGGCCACCAATGCCCAGCCCTGCAGCAGCCCCAGCGCCACCAGTGCAGTCAGCGCAGCCGCCAGCGCGAAGGCCAGTGCCGCCACCAGGCCATGGCGCCGGGTACGGTCGGCCAAAGCGCCCCCGCATAGCACGCCGGCTGCGCTGCTCAGCAGGAAAGCGGTGAGCGCGGCGTTGGCCCAGGCCAGTGTCAGGCCTTGGCCCTGGACCAGGGCGGCTACGGAGAACTTCTCGATGGCACTGGTGCTCAGGTTGAGCAGGATGAACAGCACCGTCAGCACGCCGATCATGGGGGTGAACAAGCGTACCCGGCCTGTTGCTGCGGCCGGGCCTGCGCCTTGTGGGTTGGCAGGCCTGGCGACCCGGTACACGCCACTGCCGGGTATCGAAATCAGCAGCAGCGCGGCTACCCCGAATACCGCGCCCGCCGCCAGGGCTGCCCGCGTGCCGAACGCTGCGGCGATGCCGAGAAATACGGCTGGGGTAACGGCCGAACCGAGGAAACCGGCAAAGGTATGAATAGAGAACGACCGCCCCAGGCGTGCGGGCTCGATGCCGTTGGCCAGCAGCGCATAGTCGGCCGGGTGGTACACACCATTGGCCAGGCCAGCCATGGCCATCGCCACCAGCAATACCGCATACCCGGGGCTGGCCGCCAGCAGCACGAAGCTGAGGCTGCCCAGCAACAGCCCGGCCTTGAGCACTTTACGTGCACCATAGTGGTCGACGGCATAACCCAGCGGGGCCTGTACCAGCGCGGAGACGATGTTGAACACCGCCAGGGCTACGCCCAGCTCTACGAAGCCTACGCCGAGCAGGCCGGGCAGCACGGGCAGTAGCGCCGGGATCAGCATGATGTGCACATGGCTGACGAAGTGCACGGCAGCAATTTGGGTCAGCAGCTTGGGGCCAGCGTGGGGCATGTCGATACCTGTTGAACAGCGTGCGCCCCTGGCGCACGGCAAGGTGGTGGAAAGCTCGCTTAGCGGGAGGCGCCGCGCAAACCGGGCAGGCGACCGTTCAGGACAACGTGGGCCAGCAGACCAATGACCAGGCCCCAGAAAGCCCCGCCAATACCCAACAGGCTGATGTTGGCCGCCGCCGCCAGGAAGGTGATCAGTGCTGACTCGCGTGAACGGGCATCGGCCAGGGCGCTGGCCAGGCTGGCGCCGATGGTGCCCAGCAGGGCAAGGCCCGCCAGGGTGGTGATAAAGGTGCCCGGCAGGGCCATGAAGACACTCGCCAGCGTGACCCCGAACACCCCGACGAGGATGTAGCAGACACCGGCAGCGATACCCGCCACCCAGCGCTTGTCCGGGTTTTCATGGGCTTCCTTGCCGGTGCAGATGGCCGCGGTGATGGCGGCGATGTTGAACGCGTGTGAACCGAAGGGCGCCATCAGCAACGAGCCGATGCCGGTGACGGCGACAATAGGGTTGGCGCTGGTCTTGAAGCCATCGTTGCGCAGCACCAGCATGCCGGGCATGTACTGGCCGGTGAGGGTGATCAGGAACAATGGCAGGGCCACGCTAAGGGCCGCGTTGAGGGAGAAGGTGGGCGCGGTGAAAACCGGTGAGGCGAATTCCAGCCGCAACGTCGTCAGGCCCACTTGCCCCTGCAGCAACAGGTACCCCAGGCCCAGCAACAGTATGGCGACCACGGCGTAACGGGCGGTGAAGCGTTTGAAGGCCACATAAGCTGCAATCAGCAGCCCGGCGAGGGTGGGGTCGACCGACAGGCTGGCAAAGGCACCGATGCCGAACTGCAGCAGGATGCCGGCCAGCAGGCCGGCGGCAATGCCGCCGGGCACGACGCGCACCAGCCGCTCGAAGCACCCGCTCAGCCCCAGCACCACGAAGCCGGCGGCCGACAGCAGGTAGGCACCTATGGCCTCGCTGTAGGGCACGCTGGCCAGGGCGGTGACCAGGAACGCGGCGGCTGGCGTGGACCAGGCTGTGATGACCGGCTCGCGGCTGTACCAGGACAATGCCAGGCCGCTGAGGCCGACGCCGATCGACACCGCCCAGACCCACGATGACGTCAGCTCCGGGCTCAGCCCGGCCACTTTGGCCGCCTGGAACACCAGGATGAACGTGCCGCCGTAGTTGACGATCACCGAGACGAGTCCGGCAATCACCGGGTGAAGGATGTCTGTCAGCCTGAGCGGGGTTGCAGAGCTTTGAGCAGGCGCGTCCATGGTTGCCTCTGGTAATGGTCAGATGAGGAGCAGTTTTGTGCGGCGAAGGGGTAATCCGACTGCAGCGTCATTGGCCCTTTCGCAGCCCAAGGCTGCTCGTGAAGAAAAAGACTGCCCGACAGCGACAGGCTGCCGGGCAGGTTTGGGCGTCAGTTGGTCAGCGCCACCAGCAGGCTTTTCAGGTGGTTGCTGCCTTGCGCATCCAGCGGCTGCAGGGGCAGGCGTGGGGCGCCGACATCCTGGCCGAGCATTTTCAGGCCGGCCTTGATGGTGGTCGGCAGGCCACGGCGGGTGATGTACTCCAGCAGCTCGTACTGGCGGTAGAACAACGCACGGGCTTCGGCCAGAGCGCCTTGTTGTATGGCGTCCCACAGCGCCAGGTTGAGTGCCGGGATCAGGTTGGGCGCGGCGGTACACCAGCCCGTGGCGCCGGCCACCAAGGCTTCCAGGGTCAGCGGGTTGCAACCGTTGTAGAACGCCACCTGCCCATCTGTAGCCGTGAACAGGCGGTGCATGCGCTGGATGTCACCGGTGCTTTCCTTGACCATGGTCACATTGGGCACTTCGCCGAGGATACGCAGGATCAGCTCCACCGACAGGTCGGTGCCGCTGGTGCCCGGGTTGTTGTAGAGCATGATCGGAATGTCGATGGCGGCGCCGACCGCCTTGTAGTGGGCGACCACTTCGGCTTCGGTGAGCTTCCAGTAAGAGATGGGCAGCACCATCACTGCCGTAGCACCGCAGGCCTGTGCCAGGCGGGCACGCTGCACGGTGCGGGCGGTGGTCAGGTCGGAGACGCTGACCACGCTGGGTACGCGCCCGGCAATGCGTGCCTGGCTGAAGCGCACCACGGTTTCCCATTCGCTATCGGACAGGTAAGCCCCTTCGCCGGTGCTGCCCAGCGGCGCGATGGCGTGCACGCCGTCTGCGATCAGGCTATCGATGGACGTGCCCAAGGCATCCAGGTCGAGTGTGCCGTCTGCCGTGAAGGGAGTGATGGTGTAGCCGATAACGCCGCGAATTACAGGTGTAGACATGACCAGGCACCTTTGCCGTTGTTGAGGAAAGAGTACAGCTTCGATCAGCCCAGGCAGTCGCCATGGGCACGCAAGGCACGGCGCGCGTAGTAGCTGAAGGCAGCACCGTGACGTTTGGGGGTGGAAATCCAGTCGTGGGCTTCTTTGCCCAGTGCTTCGGGGATCGGGCGGATGTCACCGGCGCCCATGGCCAGCAGTTGCATCTTTGCTGCGCGCTCGAACAGCAGGGCGAGCACGCAGGCTTCCTCGATCGAACGCCCAGCGATCAGCAGGCCATGATGGGAAAGCAGGATTGCGCGCTTGTCGCCAATCGCGTTCGCGATGATTTCGCCTTCTTCGTTGCCCACCGGTACACCGGGCCATTCCTGGAGGAATGCACAGTCGTCGAACAGGGGGCACAGGTCCATGTGCGAGATGGCCAGCGGAACTTCGAGCATCGACAAGGCGGCGCTGTGCAGCGGGTGGGTGTGGATGATGCAGTTGACGTCGGGGCGGGCGCGGTACAGCCAGCTGTGGAAGCGGTTGGCCGGGTTGGCCATGCCATGGCCTTGCAGCACCGTCAGGTCTTCGTCCACCACCAGCAGGTTGGAAGCGGCGATTTCGTCGAAGCCAAGCCCCAGTTGTTGGGTGTAGTAGGTGCCAGGTTCCTGCGCACGCGCAGTGATCTGCCCGGCCAGGCCAGAGTCGTGGCCGCCGTCGAACAGGATCCGGCAGGTGAGGGCGAGCTTTTGTCGCACGGTGTAGGTGTTGTCGGTCAGCGCCGTCAGCATCTGTTGCTGGGCGAGTTTGACAAGCTGGTCCTTGGGGGTGTGCATGGTGGTCGTCATGGGCGGTACCTGCAGGGGGTTGAGACTAGGGATGGCTGATCGGCGTGGAGGCGACGCCAGGACACGGCGTTGATCATAATGACACAAAGTGTCATATGCAAGCGATGTGTCATCCTTGCCTCAGGGCGTCAACCCATCAGTGCCAGCGCAATCTGTTATGGCGTGCATACGCAACTGGTATTACTTGCCCCGGCTTCACGCTGTTTAGCATCGATCGGGTCTTAACCGTCGACGAGAACAACAACGTGAACCTTGGAACCCTATCCAGTCGAAGTGCCAGATACTGGCCTGAACGTCTGGCGGTGATCGACCGCCACACCCGGCTGACCTTCGCTCAGCTCGAACAGCGGGCCAACCAGCTGGCCTCGGCCTTGCTGGCACAGGGCATCGCCACGGGCGAGCATGTCGCCATCCTGGCGCCCAACCGCGCCGAACTGGTGGAAGCAGAGGTGGCTTTCTACAAGGCCGGCCTGGTCAAGGTACCGGTCAATGCGCGCCTGGCACCGGATGAAGTGATTCAGGTGCTCAACGACGCCTGCAGTGTCGCGCTGATCGCCGATGCGCAACTCGCCCAGGCGTTGCTGGCCCGCAGGCAGGAGGTACCTGCGTTACGCTTGATCGTGACCTTGGGTGAGCGGGGCGGTGACATCACCTATGCCGCACTGCTGGCCCAAGGCAGTAGCCAGCCAATCAGCTGCGACCTGCCTGACGATGCCCTTGCCGTTTTGCATTACACCTCTGGCAGCTCTGGTGTGCTCAAGGCTGCGATGCTCAGCGTGGGCAACCGCAAGGCGCTAATCCGCAAGAGCCTCGCCAGCCCGACCCGTCGCGCCGCCCCGGGCGACGTCATGGCTCACGTCGGCCCTATCACCCATGCCAGCGGCATGCAGCTGATGCCGCTGCTGGCGGTCGGTGCCTGCAACCTGCTGCTGGAGCGCTACGATGACCAGCTGTTGCTCGAGACCATTCAGCGCGAAGGCGTGACCCGCTTGTTCCTGGTGCCTGCCATGATCAATCGCCTGGTCAACTTCCCTGATGTCGAGCGCTACGACCTGAGCAGCTTGCGCCTGGTCATGTACGGTGCCGCGCCGATGGCACCAGCGCTGGTGAAACGGGCCATCGAGGTATTCGGGCCGATCCTGGCCCAGGGTTACGGTGCTGGCGAGACCTGCTCGCTGGTAACCGTCCTGACCGAACAGGACCATCTGTGCGAGGGCGGCGACTACCGGCGCCTGGCCTCGTGCGGGCGTTGCTACTTCGAAACCGACCTGCGCGTGGTGAACGACCATTTCCAGGACGTCCAGCCGGGAGAGGTGGGCGAAATCGTAGTCAAGGGCCCGGACATCATGCAGGGCTACTGGCGCGCCCCCCACCTCACCGCCGAGGTGATGCGCGACGGCTACTACCTGACTGGCGACCTGGCCACGGTGGATGAGCAGGGGTATGTGTTCATCGTCGACCGCAAGAAAGAAATGATCATTTCCGGTGGCTTCAACATTTACCCCAGCGAGGTCGAGCAGGTGCTCTACAGCATGCCGCAGGTGTTCGAGGCGGCGGTGGTGGGGGTGCCCGACGAGCAGTGGGGCGAAGCGGTGCGGGCGGTGATCGTGCTCAAGCCGGGCATGGCCCTGCAGGAGCAGGACGTCATCGAACATTGCGCCCAGGCCCTGGCCGGTTTCAAGAAACCACGTGCCGTGGACTTCGTCAGCGAGCTGCCGAAAAACCCCAACGGCAAGGTGGTGCGCCGGTTGATCCGTGACGCCTACTGGCAAAACAGCGAACGCCGTATCTGACACGAGGAACGACCATGTATCAGCCAAGCGAAAAGGCCCAGCAGATCATCGAGGCCATCAGTGGCTTCGTTCGCAACGAAATCCTGCCCCTGGAACAGCAAGCCGGTCTCAGTTGGGCAGAGCCGCACCCGCGGGCGGTGCTGCAGCAGGTATGGCAGCGCTCGTGCGAGCAGGGCTTCTACAACATCATGCTGCCCGAGGCGATAGGTGGCGCCGGGTTGAGCGTGTCAGACCTGTGTGCGGTCAAGGAAGCCACGGTGCTCACCGGCTCGATGCTGGCGCCGCATATTCTCGGCGAGCTTTCCGGGCCGCCCCGTATCGGCCATCTGTTCAAGGTGGCGAGCCCGACCCAGATCGAGGCGTTCCTGCAGCCGGTGTGCCGTGCCGAAAAGGCCGTGTGCTTCGCCCTGACTGAAAGCGAAGCCGGCTCTGATGCAACGGCGATCAAGACCTCCGCACGGCGGGAAGGTGAACACTATGTGCTCAATGGCGCCAAGCGCTACATTTCAGGGGCGCCCTATGCCGACATCGCCGTGCTGCTCGCGGTGACGGATCCCGGGCGCGGTGCCCAGGGGATTTCGGCGTTCTTCGTCGACCTGAGCGCACCGGGGGTAAGGGTTGAAAGCGATTATTCGGTCATGTCCGGCGGTGGTGCGCATGGCGACATCATCCTTGAGGACGTACGGGTGCCGGCGGCCAACCGCATCGGTGAGCAAGGGCAGGGTTTCAAGCTGGCGATGGGGCGCATCACCCTCAACCGCCTGCTGCATTGCCCCACCTTGCTGGGGCTGGCCGGCCTGGCTCTGAGCCTCTCGATCGACTATGCCCGCACGCGCAAGCAGTTCGGCCAGCCTATCGCCATGTTCCAGTCGATCAACCACATGATCGCCGACATGGCCACCGAGCTGCATGCTGCACGCAGCATGGTCTACGCCACGGCAGCGGTGAATGACGCCGGCGGCAATATCCGCACCCAGGCCCCGATGTGCAAGCTGTTCGTTTCGGAGACGGCCTTCCGCATCGCCGATCGCGCCGTGCAGATACACGGCGGTGCCGGGCTGCTGCGTGGCAACCCGGTGGAGTGGATATTCCGTGCGACACGTATGATGCGCATTCTCACCGGAACCAGCGAGATCCAGCGCAACACCATCGCCAAGGGCGTGCTCATGCCTGAGCAATGACGCGGTATGCCCGGCCCGTGGCGGCCGGGCTCTCCAGACAATAACAAGAACGAGAGATCATCATGACTCATACTGACACCCCCGCACGTGCAGGCACGGCCTGGATGATTGCGGTACTGCTGGCGCTGTTGATGCTGGTGAACTTCCTGGACAAGGTGGTCATCGGCCTGGTGGCGGTGCCGATGTCCAGGGAGCTGGGCTTGTCCCCTGCCGAGTTCGGCCTGGTAGGGGGCGCACTGCACTGGTTCTTCGCCATCTCGGCGGTGATAGGCGGCTTCATGGCCAATCGCCGGCCAACCCGCACCCTGCTGCTGGGGATGGGCGCGTTCTGGGCGCTTATCCAGTTGCCCATGTTGTTCGTCAGCTCGCTGTGGGCGATCGTCGCCTGCCGGGTGCTGCTGGGTATTGGCGAAGGGCCGGCCTCACCGGTGGCTACACATGCCTTGTACAAGTGGTTTCCCAACGACCGTCGCAACCTTCCCGTGGCGCTGTTGCATACCGGCAGTGCGCTGGGGCTGCTGGTAGCCGGTGCCATGATCCCATGGATCAGTGTGCACTACGGCTGGCGCATGAACTTCATTGTGCTGGCGGTGATCGGCGCGGTGTGGTGCGTGCTGTGGTGGCGGCTGGGCAGCGAGGGCAACCTCGACCGCATTCGCCCGGGCCAGCTTGAAGAAGGGCAGGCCCCTGTTCCCTATCGTCGGCTGCTCGGTGACCGCACGGTATTGGGCAACTACTTGTGCCACTTCGCCGCCAACTGGTCCCTGGCATTGACCCTGACCTGGGTACCGAGCTACCTGGAAACCGGGCTGGGTATCGACCCGATCATGACCGGCCAGGTGTTCGTTCTGTTCGTGGTGGTTACCACGCCGTTGAGCCTGTTCATGGCCTGGCTGTCACAGCGAATGATGCGTGCCGGGGTTGCCACACGCTGGTCGCGCGGTGCGTTCGTTTCAGTGTGCCTGATCGCCAGCGGGCTGCTGTCAGCGGCGTTGTTTCTGCCCGGTCTGAGCAACGTCGAGCGGATCGTCAGCCTCACCTTCAGCGGCGGGCTGGCGCTGGTGATGTACTCCGTGGGGCCTGCCATGCTGGCGGAGTTCACGCCCAGCGGGCAGCGCGGCGGCATTCTGGCGATCGGCAACGGTATCGCCTCGTTGGCCGGGCTGTCGGCACCGGTGGTCACCGGTTTGCTGGTGCAGGGCGCCGGGGCCGGGCACACGGCAGGGTTTGGCCAGGGTTTTCTGGTGTGCGGCGCGGTGCTGGTGATTGCCGGGCTGATCGGGCTGGCCTGGATGGACCCGCAGAAAACCCGGCAACGTCTGGTGCAGGTGGGCACGGCTGCGCCAGCCCAGGCGTGATGTTCACAGCGCTCAGAGGCTCTGCTCCGCCAGGGCCTCGCGCTCGATCAAGGTGCCTTTCCAGCGCTCGCTGCGCACCGCATCCACCAGCAGTGCGCGCACCAGGTCGCGCATGCAGGCGGCGGCGAACGACAGCGGCTTGTGCTGCGAGTGGGCCAAGGCGATGGTGCGGGTGATGCGCGGTTCCACTATCAGCCGCGCGCTGGCAGGCGCGGCCAGATCCAGCAGCGGCGGCCAGTTGCTGATGGTGGCCGCCAGGCCAGCACGGACCAGGCTGGTGATACCGGGGGCCGACTGCTGTTCGTAGCTTGAGTCCAGTGTCACACCGGTTTCCATGGCAGCCTGCTCGATGCGCCTGCGCAAGTGCAGGCTACGGGGTGGCATTACCAGGCGGCTCGCTGCGGCCTCAGCCAAGGTGATGGGCGACTCGTCAGGACCGTGCCCAGGCAGGCCGACCCAGTACAGGTCTTCGGAAAACACGGGCTCGGCGACCACATGGACAAGCTCTTCGGCGTTGGGCACCACGCCGAAATCCACCTTGCCCAGCTCGATCGCCTGGCCACCTTCGCGGCTCAGGCCATCCCATACGGTGAGCTTGATCCCCGGGAAGCGTGCCTGGGCCTGGGTAATGATGGCCGGCAACAACAGTGCCGACGCAGTGGCGGGAATCGAGATGGCCACGTGCCCTTTGGGGTTGCCGCGGCTGGATTTCAGCTCGTCTTTCACCGAATCGAGCTGCTGCACGACCGATCGTGCCACTTCGTACAACTGCCGCCCGGCATCGGTCAGTTCGATACCGTCATGCTGGCGCGCCAGCAGTTGCATTTCCAGTTCGCTCTCCAGCAGGCCTATCTGTCGGCTCAAGGCCGGTTGGGCGATGAACGCCTGGCGTGCGGCATTGGAAAAACTGCCGGCTTCGACAATGGCGATCAAATAACGCAGCTGTTTCAAAGTCATCGTGATTCTCAGGCTATGCCGAAGTGATATGGCAACCATCGGGAGACGCTATTTGTTTCAGCCCCGGTGGCCTACTTAGTATCGGTAAGCAGCAAAACGAGGATAACAGAAACGTTCGAATAATTACCCAAGGCCTTGCCTGCAGGCCTTTGCGCCGTACTTAAGCATTAACTCGCAATTCACTCTCTAATAAACACAATAAGAGGTTAAGAGTGATGGCATCTCGTATTTCCGGTCGCTCGGGACCGTTGTCGGTACTTGCCTCATCAGTACTTTTTTCTGCATCTGCCGGTGCCGCTCAGTTTCACTGGGGTGAACTTGAGGGGCAATTCGACTCGGCGCTTTCCTTTGGTACCAGCATTGCGACTGCCAACCCTGACCCGGCCCTGCACAACAGCGCCAACAGCGATGACGGCCGCCTGAACTTTGCCTCCGGCGATGTGTTTTCAGCGGTGTTCAAAGGCACCCATGACCTGGAGCTCAAGCACGACAACCTGGGGGTGTTCCTTCGCGGTACCTACTGGTACGACACGGCCCTGCGTGATCACGATCAGCGCTTCAAGCAGGTCGAGGACAACAACCGCAAGCGCTCGGCCAAGACCGCAGGCAGTCAGCTGCTGGATGCCTTCGGTTACTACCTGTACGACATCGACGGCCAACCGGGTTCGCTCAGGCTGGGCAAGCAGGTGGTCAACTGGGGTGAGAGCACCTTCATCCAGGGCGGACTGAACGTCATCAACCCCTTTAACCTGGCGGCCTTGCGCCGCCCCGGCTCGGAAGTGAAGGACGCGCTGGTGCCGGTGAACCTGTTCTACTTCACCCAGAACCTCACCGAAGCGCTGTCGGTCGATGGTTTCTATCAGCTGGACTGGGAACAGACCCAGCTCGACAACTGTGCCACGTTCTTTTCGAACAACGACTTTTTGCCCGATGGGTGCGATGGCCTCGACGTGGGCGCCAAACTGCTCGGCAACCCCACAGCCGTGGCGGGGCTTGCGCCGTTCGGTGTGAACCTCACCAGCGAAGGCGTGCGCATACCTCGCGGCAGCGACCAGGATGCCCGCAACAGCGGGCAGTGGGGCGTTTCGCTGCGCTGGTACGTGGCGGCGCTGGACACCGAGTTTGGCGCTTACGCGGCGAACTACCACAGCCGCACGCCTTACCTGGGTACGGTCAGCAGCCCGTATTTCGACAACCGCCGTTTCGCCCCGCAGTTGTGCGCCAACCTCGCTATCGGGCTTGCAGACTGTGCCGCTTTTCTGGGTTCCAGCGCAGGCCAGTCGCTGGTCGGCGCGCTACGCCTGGGTACCTCGCAGTACCGGGTGCAATACCCCGAGGACATTCGCCTCTACGGCCTTTCGTTCTCCACCACCCTGCGCACCGGCACGGCGCTGCAGGGGGAGCTGAGCTACCGGCCGAACATGCCCATGCAGCTCAACGGTACCGACATCATCCAGTCGCTGTTGAACGTCGATGGCCGCTCGCCCTTGCTGGGTGACGGCCTGCGGCCAGACAGCGCCAGTACGTTGTTCGACGGCTACCGCCGTAAAGAGATGACCCAGTTGCAGGTAACCGCTGTTCACGCTTTCAGCCAGGTGATGGGGGCCAACCAGCTGCTGTTGATAGGCGAGGCGGGCGCCACCTACGTCGGCGGTCTGGAGGGCGCCTATGGCCCCCGTTACGGGCGCTCGGGCACGTTCAACAGCGGCGAACTGGCGGACAACAGCGTGTGCGTGGCCATTTCCAAAACCCCTGAGCATTGCAACGACGAAGGCTTCATGACCCCGTTTTCCTGGGGCTACCGGCTGCGCGCCACCTGGGCCTACCCCAACGTGATTGCCGGCTTCGACCTGCGGCCGAACCTGTCCTGGGCACATGACGTGCATGGCACCGGCCCGGTGGAGGGGTCGGCGTTCAGCGAAGGCTCCAGGGCCATCAGTGTCGGGTTGGATGCGACGCTCGCCAGCACCTACAGCCTGAGTGTGTCGTACACCGACTTTATCGACGGCGACTATGGCACCCGCGGCGACCGGGACTTCATCTCGCTGAGCCTGGGCGTCACTTTCTGAGGGCATGACAATGAAAATGCGCATGGTGATGATCGGCCTGTTCTGGGCCAGCGGCGCGCTGGCGGCAGCCGGCCTGCCCGACAACCTGACCCCGGTGGGGGCCGAGCGTGCTGCCAGCTCCGACGGGCGCATCCCGGCCTGGCAAGGTGGGTTGAGCGCGGCCCAGCAACGCCTGGGCGACAACGGCACGCCGCTGGACCCGTTTGCCGATGAGCAGCCTCTGTACCGAATCACGGCCGCCAACTACCGGCAGTACCGAGGTCAGCTTACCGACGGCCAGGTGGCCTTGCTCAAACGCTTCCCAGCCAGCCTGAGCTTGCCGGTGTATCCCACCCACCGCAGTGTTGCGGTACCCGACGCGGTCGCGGCATCGGCCGCCCGCAATGCCGAGCAGGCGCAGCTGGATGACCAGGGCAACGGTGTGCGCGGTTTCACTGGCGTCATCGCCTTTCCGCAGCCAACCAACGGCCTGGAGGTGATCTGGAACCACCTGACCCGGCATCGCAACGTGAGTTACAGCCTGAGCTCCGACAGCGTCACGCCGCTGAAGAATGGCCGCTTCGTGCTGATGAGCGCGCGTCAGGAAGTGGCCCGGCCCGAAGGTTTGGCCCGCCTGGGGGAGGGCAATGTACTTTATTACTTCACCTACCGCATGACGGCGCCCTCGCGGCTTGCCGGTGATGCGATGGTGGTGCACGAGACACTGGACCAGGTCGCCGAGCCGCGCTTGTCCTGGGTGTACAGTGCCAGCCAGCGGCGGGTACGGCGGGCGCCGAACATCGCCTATGACACCACCGGCCCAGGCACCGCCGGCCTGCGGACCGCCGACAGCCGCGACATGTTCAATGGCGCGCCGGACCGGTATGACTGGAAGCTGCTGGGCAAGCAGACACTGCACGTGCCCTACAACAGTTACCGCTTGGCATCGCCCGAGCTGCGCTATGCCGACCTGATCAAGCCAGGCCACATCGACCCGGCACCGACCCGCTACGAACTGCACCGGGTATGGGTCGTGGAGGCGACGTTGAAGCCCGGGGCGCAGCATATCTACGCCAAGCGCCGGTTCTACCTGGATGAAGACACCTGGGCCATTCTCGAAACAGACAGCTACGACGCGCGTGGCGAGCTGTGGCGCACCTCACAGGCCCATGGTTTCTTTCACCCCGGCGGCCAGGTGGCGGTCAACGCCATGGAGGTCACCTACGACCTCAAGAGCGGCCGCTACCATGCATCGGGCTTGATCAACGAGCAGCGTCGGCCCTTTGCCTTCAATGTGCGTACCAGCCTTTCGTACTTCTCGCCCGGCGCCCTGCGCAGCTTTGGTGTGCGCTGATGGGCGTGCCTGAACCACGGCCTGACTGGTCGCGGCGGCTGTTGGGGCAGGGTGAAGCGCCTGATCCGCGCTTCACGCTGGCCAACGAACGTACCTTCCTGGCCTGGGTCCGGACCGCGCTGGCGCTGCTGGGTGGCGCAATCGCCATCGAAACCTTCGCCGGCCACGTCCTCGAGACACCCCTGCGGCTGTGGCTGGTCGCTGGCCTGATGCTGCTGAGTGCATTGCTGAGCGCTGGCGCCTGCCTGCGCTGGCTGCGGGTAGAGCGGGCATTGCGTCAGCGACGTCCGTTGCCGTTGCCGGCACTGGTGCCCTTGTTGGCGCTGGGCTGCCTGGTCGCCGTACTGCTGGCAGGTCTGGTCCTGTGGCCACGCTGGCATGGGTGATCCGGGCCTGCAGGCAGAACGCACCGAGTTGGCCTGGCGGCGCACTGTGCTGGCGCTGGTGGTGGTGGCGGGGTTGGCCTGTCGTCAGGGCGATGTGTACGTGCTGACATTGGCGGGCGTGGCCGCGCTGGCGCTGCTGACCCGCCAGCGGCGGCGTTACGAGCGGGGCCTGGCGATGTTGCAGGCCGAACGCGGTCAGCCTGCGCCCTGGGGAGTGCTGGCACTGGGCTGCGTGGTGTGGCTGATGGCACTGGCAGGCTTGTGCCGGTTGGCGAAGGGCGGCTGAGCACAGTGCCGGCGCCGCCCGCTGCCGCTCAGGGCGTGACGATATTGAAGCGCGAATCAGCCTCTTCCAGCCCCCCCATGAATTGCAGGAACTTCACCCGCTCGCCTTTGATTTCGATTGCCCCTGCTGTGGCTTCCTTGAGAAAGCCTGTCTGCTTCAAGGCAATGCTGTCCAGTGTCTGTTTGCGCATGATGACCTCTACATCGGCCTTGGCGTGGCGCGCCAGGTCGCGGTGGGTGAGGACGCCGTTGCGCAGGGTGAGGGCGTAGTCTTCGTCCAGGTCGGAAAACCGCCAGTTGATGGTCAGGTCGCTATCGGCAGCCTTGTAGGCATTCACCCGCACGCCCAGGTAGTCGAAAAACAGGCTGGGTGTCAGGGCCCGCACCATGTCATCGGCATTGCCGCCACTACCCGCACCGGCGGCCACGCCTGAGCGCAATTCCTGCGCGCCACTGAGGTAGGCATTGCGCCAGGTGGTGTTCTCACTCTGGTAACCCAGCTGCTCGAGCGCGTCGGCCTGCAATTCGCGGGCCTCGGTGTTGTCCGGCTCGGCGAATACCAGATGGTTGACCAATTGCGCCACCCAGCGATAGTCGCCCTCGGCGAAGGCCTGGCGGGCCTGGGTCAGCACCTGATCGGCACCCCCCATGGCCGCCACGTAACGCTTGCCGGCCGCTTGCGGTGGCAATGGGTCGAGGTTGGCCGGGTTGCCGTCGTAGAAGCCCATGTAGCGTTGATAGACGGCCCTGACGTTATGGCTGAGCGAACCGTAGTAGTCGCGGCTGTACCATTTGCTTGCCAGGCGCGGCGGCAGATTGGCCAGGGTCTGGGCAATTTCCATGGGTGTCTGGCCTTGATTGATCAGGCGCAAGGTCTGGCTGTCGAGGAAGGCGTACATATCACGCTGGTCAGCCAGGTAGTCGCGGATGGCCGCTTTGCCCCAAGTGGGCCAGTGATGCTGGGCGAACACCACCTCGGCCTGGTCGCCATAGCGCACCAGCGACTGGTCCAGGTAATGGGCCCACACTTTCGGATCGCGCACCAGTGCCCCGCGCAGCGTCAGGACGTTGTGCTGCACGTGGGTGGCGTTCTCGGCCATGCACAGTGCCTTGAACGCCGGGAAATAGATGTTCATTTCCGCCGGCGCCTCGGTGCCCGGGGTCAGTTGGAACTCCACCTCCACGCCGCTCAGGGTCATGCGTTGCAGCGGTTGGCTGATTTCGAGCGTCGGCGCGATGAGGCTGATGGTGGCATTGGCCGGGACGCCCTTGCCCAGTCCGGCATCCACCTGGCCTCGCGGCCCACGGGGCAGGGGCGCGCCGTACATGTACTGGGCGCGGCGTTTCATGGCCGGTCCGGCCAGCACGTTTTCACCGATGGCATGTTCGAAGAACCCCTCGGGCGCGATGACCTGTACTTTGCCAGCCTTGACGTCCGCCTCGTTGATCACCCCGCGCACGCCGCCGAAATGGTCGACGTGCGGGTGGGTATAGATCACCGTGGTCACCGGCTTGCGCGGGCGGTGCTTGAAGTACAGTTCGAGGCCCGCCTTGGCAGTCTCCACGGCAAGCAGCGGGTCAAGCACAATCAGCCCGTCCTTCCCTTCGACGATGGTCATGTTGGCCAGGTCCAGACCGCGAAGCTGGTAGATGCCCTCGGTGACCTTGAACAGCCCGGCGATGTTGTTCAACTGAGCGATGCGCCACAAGCTCGGGTTTACCGTGGCAGGGGACTGCGCCGGTTCCAGAAAAGCATACTGGGCCAGGTTCCACACGGTCTTGCCATCGGCTGTCGCGACTGGCCCGTCGAACCGCTCGACCAGCCCACGCCGGGCTGTTTCGTAATCGACGCGATCCTCGAAGGGTAACCGTTGCAGCCACTGCTGGTTGCTGGCCAGGGTGGCCGGGGTGGCATCCTTGGCCGCTGTTGCGGCCAGGCTCGGAAGGGGGGCCAGCAGGGCAAGCGCCAGCATCGACAGTGAAAAACGCATGGGATGTCCTTGTTGTTCTTGGGGCAGAACACTCTAGGGGAGGGGCTTGCACACCAGCCAATACCAGAGCGGCATGGCCGCTATCGCGTTTCCTGATGGCTTCAGGCGGGGGGGAGAGTGAGGATCTGTTCGACCAGCCAGGCCAGGGCGGGGTCGTGCTGACGGTGGCTCAGGTGAACCAGTTCCAGTTCGAAAGGCTCCAGGGCAAAAGGCAGTTCGTGCACTGCCAAAGGCAGCAGGTGCGCAAACTGCTGGGCCAGTTGCCGCGGCAGCACCACACACATGTCGGTGGCTGCGGCCAGATGGGCGGCCTGCAGGTAGTTGGGCGTGGTATAGGCGATTTGCCGGGTCAGGCCTTGCTCGGCCAGCCACTGGTCGACCATGCCCCGGGTCTGGCCGCCGTGCACCCAGATGTGCCGCAAGCCCAGGAATGCGTCGAGGTCCAGTGCCTGGCCTGGCGCCAGGTGCGGGTGCTGCTGGCGCAGCGCGATCTGCAGGGTTTCACGGCGCCAGGGGTGGCGGGTGAAGCGCGCCGGCACCTCATCGAAACGGCCCAGTACCAGGTCGAGGTCGCCCCGGTCCAGCGCCTCGGCCGGCAGGTTGGGGGCCAGGTGCACCACGTCGATGCGCACGTTGGGGGCCAGTAGTTCCAGCCGCGCCAGGAGTGGCGGCATGCACAGCTGTTCGACGAAATCGGTGAGGGCGATGCGCAGCTGGCGATGGCTGCGCTGAGGCTCGAAACCATCGCCGGTGCCCAGCGTCTGCTCGATCTGCTGTAACGCCGCACGTATCGGCCCCTCCAGTGCCAAGGCCCGTGGCGTCGGACGCATGCGCCGGCCCACGCGGACCAGCAGCGGGTCGCCCAGCTGGTCACGCAGGCGCGCCAGGGCATTGCTCACGGTCGGCTGGGTCAGGGCCAGACGCTCGGCTGCCCGGGATACGTTCTGTTCACGCAGCAACATATCGAAGACGCGCAGCAGGTTCAGGTCGAAGTTCGAAATATTCATGCCGGAAATATATGGCATACGAAATGGAAATTTCAAAAATACCTTCGGCCTGCTTAGGGTGATCACAGTCCTCATACCTACAAGAAAGCAGGAGCGTTGCGCGTGAATACTCCCTTCCCGATCAATCAGGTGGCTGTGATAGGTGCAGGCACCATGGGCCGCGGCATCGTCATCAGCCTGGCCAACGCCGGGCTGTCGGTGCTGTGGCTGGACTGCAACGCGGCAGCGCTCGAAGCCGGGCTGGGCATGGTCAGCCAAGCCTGGGCCCAGCAGGTGGACAAGCAGCGCATCACCCAGGCCCAGGCCGACGCCTGCCTGGCGCGTGTGCAGGTAGTGGACGGCTATCCGGCGTTGGCGGAGGCCGACCTGGTGATTGAAGCGGTGTATGAAAACCTGGCGCTCAAGCAGGAAATCTTCCGTGCACTGGATGCACACCTCAAGCCACGGGCGATCCTGGCCAGCAACACCTCGGCGCTGGACATCGACGCGATTGCCGCCGTCACCCAGCGGCCGTCCCAGGTCCTGGGGCTGCATTTCTTCAGCCCCGCGCATGTCATGAAGCTGCTCGAAATCGTGCGTGGGACGCACACCGATCAGAAGGTGCTCGACGCCGCCCGCGCGCTGGGCCAGCGCATGGGCAAGGTGGCGATAGTGGCAGGCAACTGCCCAGGGTTCATTGGCAATCGCATGTTGCGCAACTATGTGGGCGAAGCGCGCAAGTTGCTGCTTGAAGGGGCTTTGCCACATCAGGTGGATGCGGTACTGCAGCAGTTCGGCTTCGCCATGGGGCCGTTCCGCATGTACGACGTGGTGGGCATCGACCTGGAGTGGCGCGCCCGGCAGTTGGCCGGGCAAGGCATGCACGACCCGCTGGTGCAGGTCGATAACGCGCTGTGCGAACTCGGCCGCCTCGGGCAGAAAACCGGGCAAGGCTATTACCGCTATGCGCCCGGCAGCCGACAGGCCGAGCATGACCCGCAGGTCGACGCCCTGGTGCTGCAGGTGTCCCAGCAGCTTGGCTATCGACGCCGGGGCATCAGTGCCGAGGAAATCCTCGAGCGCTGCCTGCTGGCACTGGTCAACGAAGGGGCGAAGGTTCTCCAGGAAGGTATCGCCGCCAGCAGCGGCGACATCGACCAGGTCTGGCTCCACGGCTATGGCTTCCCGGCTGCCACTGGCGGGCCCATGCGCTGGGCTGACGAACAGGGGGCGCCGTTCATCCTGGCCCGGCTGGAATATCTGCAGGGCGTGCTTGGCGAGCATTGGCGCCCGGCAGGGCTGCTCTACTCACTCGTGGCCGGTGGCAAGCGTTTCGAACCGCGTGGGGAGGTTCAGGCATGAACTACCAGGCGCCCCTTCGCGACATGCGTTTCGTGCTGCATGAACTGTTCGACCTGAGCGGACATTGCCAGCAACTAGGTATCGAACTGGACCGCGACACTCTCGACGGCATCCTTGAGGAGGCCGCACGTTTCACTGGCCAGATCATCGCACCGCTCAATCGCAACAGTGACGAACAGGGCTGTCAGTGGGTGGGCGGTGAGGTCACCACCCCAGACGGCATGCGGGACGCCTATCGGCAATACGTCGAACATGGCTGGGCCAGCATGACCGGGCCGCAGGCCTATGGTGGGCAGGGGCTGCCGCAGATGGCATCGGCCAGCTTCCATGAAATGCTGATGGCGGCGTCGTTGTCGTTCCGCATCTACTCCGGCCTGACCGAGGGCGCGGTCCTGGCGTTGCATCGCCATGGCAGCGAGCCACTCAAGCAGGCCTACCTGGGCCGGATGGTCAGTGGCGAGTGGGCCGGCACCATGTGCCTGACCGAGCCGCAGGCCGGCACCGACCTGGCTTTGCTGCGCACCCGCGCCCAGCCGGAAGCGGACGGCAGCTACCGCATTACCGGCAGCAAGATATTCATCAGTGGTGGCGAGCAGGACCTGACCGACAACATTGTTCATCTGGTACTCGCGCGCCTGCCTGATGCGCCGGCCGGTGTCAGGGGCATCAGCCTGTTCCTGGTGCCCAAGCTGCTGCCCGGTGGCGAGCGCAATGCGCTGGGCTGCGGGGCGCTGGAGCACAAGATGGGCATCAAGGGGGCCTCGACCTGCGTGATGAACTTCGACGGTGCCCAGGGCTGGCTGGTGGGGGAGGCCAACCAGGGCCTGGCCTGCATGTTCACCATGATGAACGATGCCCGCTTCCAGGTCGGCCTGCAGGGGCTTGGTATTGCCGAGGCCGCTTTTCAGGGA
Organism: Pseudomonas sp. 10(2024); assembly: GCF_045164175.1. Taxonomy (NCBI): domain Bacteria; kingdom Pseudomonadati; phylum Pseudomonadota; class Gammaproteobacteria; order Pseudomonadales; family Pseudomonadaceae; genus Pseudomonas; species Pseudomonas sp. 10(2024). The sequence continues at coordinate 4,110,230 of NZ_CP174006.1, read as the reverse complement.
GGGCTGGCCTACGCCCGGGAGCGTCTGCAGTCGCGCTCGCTTGCCGGGCCGGTGGCTGCGGAAAAACCTGCCGATCCGATTATCGTCCATCCAGACGTGCGGCGCATGCTGCTGACCCAGAAGACCCTTACCGAAGGTTGTCGCATGCTGGGCATCTACACCGCTCGGCAACTGGATCTGGAGCACGGTGCGATAAGTGCACCGGCGCGCCAGGCGGCAGCTCGGCGGGCGGCGTTGCTGATTCCTATCGTCAAGGCGTTTTTCACCGACGTCGGTCAGGAAGTCGCCAGTCTTGGGGTGCAGGTGTATGGCGGTCATGGCTACATCCGCGAGTGGGGCATGGAGCAGTTGATGCGCGATAGCCGCATCACCCAGCTTTATGAAGGCACCAACGGCATACAGGCCCTTGACCTGATACGCCGCAAGGTCCTGGGGGACGGCGGGGCCGAGCTCAATCTGCTGATCGACGAAATGGCGCTGCACGTCAGGGCTGCCAATGCGCTCGGCGGCCTGCAGGCCATGGCGACGGCCGTGGGGCAACGTTTGGAGGAATGGCGCGTCTTGGCCGCCCATGTGGTCGAGGCCTGTCAACGCGACCCCCAGGAGTCAGGGGCAGTGTCGGTTGATTTTCTTGCCTACTCGGCCTACGTGCTGTTGGCGGCGATGTGGTTGCAAGCGGCGGTGTGCGCTGAAGCGACGCTTGCCGCCGGCAGCGCGGAAACAGCCTTCTACAGGGCCAAGCTTGACGCCGCGACGTTCTACTGGCGGCGGATCCTGCCCCGCGCCACTGCTCACCGCGAGGCCCTGCTGGGTGGCGCGGATTGCCTGATGGCGCTACCGGCGAGCGATTTCGCGTTCTAGCGCACGGCAAACCACACGAACAAGGAGAGTGCGATGCAGCCTTTCAGCTTTGCCACCACTGCGCAGATCCTCTGCGAACCCGGCGCGGTGCAGCGCCTTGCAGGTCTGTGCCGTGAACGCGGTGCCAAGCGTGTTTTGATCGTCAGTGACCCGGGTATCGCCCGCCTTGGCATGCTCGATGACCTGCTGCCGGGGTTCACGGCAGCCAAGGTCGGTGTGGCGATCTTCAGTGAGGTTACGGCCGACCCCAGCGAGGCATGCGTGCTGGCGGCCGCCCAGCGCGCCCGGCATATCGGCGCCGATCTGGTGGTGGGGTTCGGCGGCGGCAGCTCGATGGATGTGGCCAAGCTGGTTGCGCTGCTGGCCCACCGCGATTGTTCGCAGCCCATCGCCGAGCTGTACGGCATCGACAGGGCCAAGGGCCGCCGGCTGCCGTTGATCCAGGTGCCCACCACGGCAGGTACCGGTTCGGAAGTGACGCCGATCGCCATCGTCACCACCGGTGCCACCACCAAGATGGGCATTGTTTCGCCGCTGCTGTTGCCAGACCTGGCAGTGCTCGACGCCGTCTGCACCCTCGGCTTGCCATCGGCGGTGACTGCTGCTACCGGTATCGACGCCATGGTGCATGCCATCGAAGCCTACACCAGCCGCCTCAAACGTAACCCGCTATCCAGCCTGCTGGCCCGTGAGGCGCTGCGGCTGCTGGCGGATAACCTTGACCAGGCTGTGCACAATGGCGGCAACCTGCAGGCCCGCCAGGCCATGCTGCTGGGGGCATGCCTGGCCGGCCAGGCCTTTGCCAATGCACCGGTGGCGGCGGTGCATGCCCTGGCCTATCCGCTGGGTGGGCATTTTCATATTCCCCATGGCCTGGCCAACGCGCTGGTGTTGCCGCATGTGCTGCGCTTCAACCTGCCGGTGGCGGCAGTGGACTACGCCGAGCTGGCCGTGCCGCTGCTGGGGGCCCGTTTGCAGCCGGGCGATCAGCGCCAGCAGGCAGAACAATTCGTGGCCGAGCTGGCTGCGCTGAGTAGCCGCTGCGGGTTACCTGACCGCCTGCGCGACGCTGATGTACCGGGTCATCGGCTTGGCCAGCTGGCCGAAGACGCGATGCAACAGCAACGCCTTTTGGTCAATAACCCGCGTGAAGTCACCCAGGCCGATGCGCTGGCCATCTATGAGGCAGCCTACTGATGAGCTACCTCCGGCAACGTGAACACTATCGGCACTTCACGCCTATAACCACCCGATGGCACGACAACGATGTCTATGGCCACGTGAACAATGTGGTCTATTACAGCTTTTTCGACAGCGCCGTGAACCGCCTGCTGGTGCGAGAGGGCGGGTTGGATATCGACCAGGGGAGGGTGATCGCGCTGGTGGTCAGCTCCGCCTGCGACTACCAGGCGCCGGTGGCCTTCCCGCATGACATCGAAGTGGGCCTTGCGGTGGGCCGGTTGGGCAACACCTCGGTGCACTATCAGTTGGCCGTGTTCCTTGCCGGTCAGCCATTGGCCTGCGCCACCGGCCGCTTCGTCCATGTATTCGTCGACCGCGAAGGGCGGCGCCCGGTGCCGGTACCTGACTGCCTGCGGCGCGTGTTGAGCGAACTGCAGCCCCTATCCCCTGAGGAACAGCCATCATGAAAGACGCCGTGATCGTCGCCACTGCTCGCACACCTATCGGCAAAGCCATGCGTGGTGCCTTCAACGACCTGAAAACCCCCAGCATGACGGCTGTCGCTATCCGCGCCGCGGTAGAGCGGGCCGGTATCGAACCGGCGCAGGTCGATGACCTGGTGCTGGGGACTGCCATGCAGAGCGGCACTGCCGCGATCAACCCGGGTCGGCTGTCTGCGCTGGCCGCCGGCCTGCCCCAATCGGTCAGCGGACAAACCGTCGACCGCCAGTGCGCTTCAGGCCTGATGGCCATTGCCACGGCGGCGAAGCAGATCATGGTTGATGGCATGCAGGTGACCATTGGCGCAGGTCAGGAGCAGATCAGCCTGGTGCAGCAGGTGCACAACCAGCTGGCCAGTGAGGCTTATGACCCCGCAGTGTTGCGCATGAGCGAGCACGCCTACATGCCGATGCTGCAAACGGCCGAACGGGTGGCCCGGCGTTATGGCATAAGCCGCGAAGCACAGGATGTCTACGCCCTGCAGTCTCAGCAGCGCACGGCGGCGGCGCAGGCGGCAGGGCTGTTCGCCGCTGAAATCGTGCCGGTGATCGCACGCAAGAAGGTGGTGGACAAGCTGACAGGTGTCGTCAGCCATGAAGAGGTGCGCTTGACCCAGGACGAAGGGAACCGGCCGGCGACGACCCTGGCCGATCTGCAGGGGCTCAAGCCCGTGGTCGAAGGCGGTTGTGTCACGGCCGGCAATGCCAGTCAGCTGTCCGATGGCGCCAGTGCCTGCGTGCTGATGGAGGGGGCGCTGGCGGCGCGCTCGGGCATCACAGCCCTGGGGCTTTACCGCGGTATCGCCGTGGCTGGCCTTGCCCCCGAGGAAATGGGCATCGGCCCGGTATTGGCGGTGCCCAGGCTACTGCGCCAGCAGGGCCTGACGGTAGACGATATCGGGCTATGGGAGCTGAACGAGGCGTTTGCCTGCCAGGTGCTGTATTGCGCCCAGCAATTGCAGATCGACCCGGCGAAACTGAACGTCAATGGTGGCGCCATTGCTATCGGCCACCCCTACGGCATGAGCGGCGCGCGGATGGTCGGCCATGCCTTGCTGGAGGGCAAGCGACGTAAGGTGAAGTACGTGGTCGTGACGATGTGCGTGGGCGGCGGCATGGGCGCAGCGGGCCTGTTCGAAGTGCTCTAGGCCGGTACCCAAGGCCAGCCCATGGCGCTGACCGGGACGCAGGCGCAACTCGCGCCCACAGTGTCCCGGCCAGGGCTGGTTATGAGCCTACAGCAACCGCGTGGCGCGAAGCCGGCTGTGGCAATTGGCGGAAGCCTTCACGGATGGCAGTGATCAGTTCCGCGTCCTTGACGCGGCACAACCCGGGGAACGGTTTTTTGGCATGGGTGAGCACTGCTTCGACGCTTTCCTGGTTGTCGAGGTAAACCTGCCTGATTGCCTGGCTTTCCAGGTCTTTGCTGTCGCTGCAGTTCAGGGCGTGGTGAATGGCGAGGCCCGCGCCAAACGCCAGGGCCGGGGTTGCAATACCGTGCTTGCGAGCAAGGTCGATGCTGCTGAGGATGCGTTCGTTGCGTTGCAGCTTGCGCAAGGGGTCGCGGCCTACCCGGGCGCAGGGGTCTTTGAACGAGGTTTTGCAGCGCTCTAGAAATGCCTCGGCAAAGCGGCTGACCACCTCGGCCATCTGTGGGTATTCGGCCACCAGTGCGGGCGCGACCTCTTGGCGAATCAGGCGCTCGGCCAGTTCACTCACCCGCGCATCGCCCATGCCCTGGCCGACCCAGGCATGGCCCAGCAGGCTGGCGTACCAGGCAACGATGGCGTGCGGGCCGTTCCACAGGCGGTTCTTGATGATCTGGATCTGGGCGATGTCTGGCACTGTCTTCACCTGGCGCAGGCGTTCGAGCAGATCGCTGCCGCGTTCGGCGTAAAGCGGCATGTCAGCTTCGCTGTTGAACAGCACCAGATGCAGCTGGCTCATGGCGCTGCTGGGCTGTGCAAAAGGCCTGAAGTGGCCGATCAGCCGTTCGTACTCCGGTAGCGGCGCTGAAGGTTTGCGGGTGTTTGCAGGCTCGTCTTCCAGGCTGTTCTGGAACATCTGCGACTTGATGCGCAGTTGCCGCACCAGCGCGTCATTGCCCAGTTTGGACACGATGCGGCTGACCACCGTTTCGGCGAAATGGGTCTTTTGCATAACCTGCTCGCTGATCGCAGGCGGGCACAGTAGCGACAACTCGGCTTGCACATGACGCCGCACGAACGCCGCACCGCCAACCTTGTTCAGCACGATCAGCAGGGTCAGCTCCCGGCCTCGGCGCTCGAAGCGTTGCAGCAGGCCTTGGGCGATCACCCTGGCCTGGCTTCTGATGGCCTGCTCGGGCAGGCTCAGGCCGATGATTTCGGCAGTGGTGTACATGCCGATGACGGCGTCGTCGTCATCCATGTCGATCATGCGCACGTTGTCGATGGTCTGGTCGAACGACGTGGCACCGTAGCGCACGCTGTAGCGGCCGAAGGCGCTGACGCTTTCGCGCAGCATGCGCGAGCGGGTTGCGGCAATGATTTCACGCGGTCGGGTGTAGCCGTCCCAATGGGAAAATACCTGCGTCAGGTAACCGCCGCCGATGGCGCCGAAACCATGAATGCCCACGCTGAACTGGTTCATCGAGGCCGGGAACGGCTCGCTCAATGCAGGCATGCCCAGGTCGGGTACGCACTCGCTCAGGTCGGCGAGAAATTCATGCATGCTGCGGTAGGCTTTGAGCGCGCCTGCCTTGATTTCCGGCGCAGGCGGCTTGATGTCCTCGATCAGGATCGCCTGCCCTTCGGCGCGCATCGCTGACAGCATGCCGTTTTCCGAGTCCTCGACCATGAAGCACTGGCCTGGCTCGCAATTGAGCGCGCGGGCGGCTTTCAGGAAAATCTCGGGGTGGGGTTTGCCTTGGCTGACTTCATCGCCACAAACGGTGATGTCGAAGTACTTCAGCACGTTGGCGTTGATCAGGTATTCCTCGGCGATGGCACGGCGGCTGGAGGTGGCCACCGCCATGGTCAGGCCTGATTTGCGCAAGCGCTCCAGCACCTCCAGCAGGCCGGCCTTGATTGGTACGCCGTGATTGCGCACGTACTCCAGCTCAAGTTCATCCGCGCGTTGGCGGATTTGTGCGTACGGGAAGTCTTCGCCGTTATGCGCCTTGGCGAGGGCTTCGGCCTTTTTTGCGCTCAGGCCCAGCGAGCCAATCAGGGTCTGCTCGCTCAGCGCTTTGCCGAAGATTTCCAGAGAGGCTTGCTTGAGTGTCCTGAAGCGCAGGCGCTCGGTGTCGAAGAGGGTGCCATCCATATCGAAGATGGCGCTGAAAATCTGTTTACCGTGAAAGAAAAGCATTGGCTGTTGCCCCTTGTCGTTGCGTCAGGCATCCCGCCTGTAACAGGCGAGTACGGTGTGTGAGCTGCAGTGGGGGCAGTCAGGTCGGGGGCACACGTTCGACAGGGGGACGCTCAGGGGTGACACAGAGGTAAGGCGGGGCGGAGCGGGGTGTGCAGAGGAGGTTGGCAACCGTTGCGGCGAGGCGGGTGGCGCGTTTGGCCTTGAGGTCACGCCCACTGGCTGCAGTCGGTTTCGCAGGCAGTGGGCGCAAATAGCGATGGATACGTGTGATTCCAGGCATGAGGTGCTTTGCTTCCTTTTCGTCATGGGTGATCCTTTTTCAGCCTTGCACGTATGCGCCGCGACATGCAAGGCTTGGCCTCCCGCTCGCATTGCGCAACAAGGTGAACCCCAATGACCCAAGCTACCGACCAGGCCTTTTACGATCGTGCCGATGCGCACATCGAACTGGCGAACCAGCAGATCGAAAAGTTCGAGGACCTGGGCAAGGTAAGCGCCTCGCTGACCTTCGGTGCCGCGCGCTTCAGCGCCTGGATGAGCGCCCGCAGCTTCAAGAGCGGCGCGGAGCTGGGAGCGGCACGGGAAGAGATTTTGAAGTACTTCTGTGATCAGTACCGGATGATGCTCGAGGACAACCTCGATGAGCATATCGAGCATTTTGACCGGTACATGCTGGGCAAGAACGACTAAGCCAGGTGCGCCGCTTCCCTCAGCGATTTGGCCATTTCTGCAGCAGGATCGAAACGAATTTCTCCGCAGCCGGCGACAGTGATGCGCCGCGCCGGTACACCAGCCCTAGCGTGCGGGTGACTTGCGGCTCGATCAACGGCACGCTCACCAGCGTGGGGTGGTCGGCATTGGGCATGGCCAGGCTGGGCATGGCCGACACACCCAGCCCGGCCTCGACCATGCCCAGTGACGTGGACAGGTGTTGCACTTCGTAGAACCACTTGGGCCGCAGGTTGAGCCCGGACAACGCATGGTCCAGCAGCATGCGGTTGCCACTCAGGCGGCCGACGCCGATCAGGCGGTAATCAGCCAGCTCTGTCCAGGTAACGGAGGCGCGATTCGCCAGTGGGTGGTCACGCCGGCAGGCCAGTACAAAGTGCTCCTGCACCAGCGAGACAAACTCGATGTCCGGGTGCTGGCCACTCATCATGTTGATGCCGAAGTCGGCCTCGCCGCGCAGTACGGCTTCTAGCCCGTCGTTGGCGCTAAGGTCCAGCAGGCGAATGCGGATTTTCGGGTATTGCTCGTTGTAATCGCGGATCACCGACGGCAGGAAGTAGAACGCCGCAGTAGGAATGCAGGCGAGGGTAACCTGACCGGTCTGGCGCTCGGCCAGCTCGCGGATGCTGAGGATCGAGTCTTCAAAATCATCCAGCAGGCGCCTGGCCTTGGGCAGGAAGTCGCGGCCCACGCTGGTCAGGCTGACCCGGCGAGTGGTGCGTTCCAGTAGCGAGGTGCCCAGGCCTTCCTCCAGTTTCTTGATCCGCCGGCTCAGGGCCGGCTGGGACAGGTGAAGCGCTTCTGCGGCCTCATGAAAACTGCCCAGTTCGGCGATTTTCACGAAAGATCTGATGTCTTGCAGCTCATATTCCATAAGAAACCTTCGACTGGCCTGGCGCTATATTGATGTTTGAATCGCAATAATAGCTACGATATTTGCATTGGATTGATTTATCCATCCCTGTCACTCTTTTGCTCACAGCATCAATGATGTCCATTGATCAACAAGAGTGCGAAATCATGCAACGAATTCCTTGCGTACTCATGCGCGGCGGTACCTCCAAAGGGCCGTTCTTCCACGCCTGGGACCTGCCTGCCAATGTGGTCGAGCGCGACGAATTGCTGATCAACCTGATGGGCTCTGGCCATGAGCTGGAAATCGACGGCATCGGTGGCGGCAGCCCGCAGACCAGCAAGGTGGCGATCATCAGCCCGTCATTGCATGCCGACGCCGACGTCGACTACCTGTTCGTGCAGGTGATGGTCGCACAGCGCCGGGTCGATACGGCCCCCAACTGCGGCAACATGCTGTGTGCGGTTGGGCCGTTCGCCATCGAACAGGGGTTGGTAAAAGGCCAGGAAGGCAAGACCTTGGTGCGCATTCGCAACCTCAACACCGGCACCTTCGTCAATTCGCTGGTCGAAACGCCCGGCGGTATCGTGCGCTACGAAGGCCGCACGGCGATCGATGGGGTACCGGGCACTGCCGCCCCGGTGCACCTGACCTTCCTCGACGCGGTTGGCAGCAAGACCGGCAAGCTGTTCCCCACGGGCAAGGCCCAGGATGTAATTGATGGCGTGCCGGTGACCTGCATCGACATGGCCATGCCGATGATGGTGGTAGAGGCCAGCCAGCTGGGGGTCAGCGGCTCGGAAACCCCTGCTCAGCTAGACGCCAACAGCGCGCTGCTCGAACGCCTGGAAGCGTTGCGGCTGAAGGCCGGAAAGGCCATGGGCCTGGGCGATGTCAGTGGCATGGTCATCCCCAAGCCAGTGCTGGTGTCCAAGCCGCGCTACGACGGCACGCTGCAGGTTCGCTATTTCATGCCACACAACTGCCATCGTGCCTTGGCGATCACTGGAGCCGTGGGGCTGGCGACTGCCTGCGTCAGCCCTGGCACCGTGATTGCCGACCTGTTGGGCGAAGGCGCGCAGCAACTGGCCGAGGTCCGCCTGGAGCACCCAAGTGGCGGCATCGATGTTGCGCTGACGCGCAGCGGTGCCGATGGCCAGACCATCCAGGCTTCGGTGGTGCGAACCGCCCGGCGGCTCTTCTCAGGGTTCGTCTACGCCCCTACATTCCGCAGGTTGGCCGGGTAGTTCCAGGCACCGATCCAGACCTGCACATTCGTAACAAGCGCATCCGCACAATTTCAACAATGGGTGATGCCATGAGACTCGCCAAATCGCTGTATTTCCAGATTCTCTGCGCCGTCCTGCTGGGCGTGGTGGTCGGACACTTCTGGGCGCAACAGGCCGTGGCCCTCAAGCCGCTGGGTGATGCGTTCATCAAGCTGATCAAGATGATGATCGCGCCGGTGGTGTTCTGCACCATCGTCACCGGCATCGCCGGCATGACCGACAAGCGTTCCCTGGGCCGCTTGATGAGCAAGACCCTGCTGCTGTTCCTGGGTCTGACGGTGGTCAGCCTGGTGATCGGACTGGCGGCGGTCTATCTGTTCAAGCCAGGTGCCGGCATGAACATCGATCCTGCCACCTTGAGCACGGCGGGCCTGAGCCAGTACACCGCGTCGGCTGCCAAGCTGAGCGTGGTGGACTTCTTCATGCACATCATCCCGGACACCTTCATCGGTGCCTTCAACAAGGGTGAGGTCTTGCCGGTCCTGTTCATCGCCGTACTCAGCGGTTTCGCCCTCTCGTCGATGGGCGAAAAGGGCAAGCCGGTACTGGACGTGCTGGAGTCGGCCTCGACCATGGTGTTTCGCATCTTCGGCTACCTGATGCGCTTTGCCCCGGTCGGCGCTTTCGGCGCACTGGCATTCACCGTGGGCCAGTACGGGATTACGTCCCTTGGTGCGCTGGCCAAGCTGGTGGGGACGTTGTACATCGCCTGCGCCTTCTTCGTGCTGGTGGTGCTCGGTGGCATCTGCCGCGCCCATGGCTTCAGCCTGTGGAAGTTGCTGCGCTATTTCCGCGAAGAGTTCCTCGTGGTGCTGGGTACTTCCTCAACCGAGCCGGTGCTGCCGCGCATGCTCGAGAAACTCGAGAAGCTTGGGTGCAAGAAAGGCGTAGTTGGCCTGGTGCTGCCCACTGGCTACTCGTTCAACCTGGACGGTACTGCCATCTATCTGTCGTTGGCAGCCGTGTTCATCGCGCAGGCCTGCAACATCGACCTGAGCCTGGGCCAGGTAGTCACCATGCTGGCGATCATGCTGCTGTCCTCCAAGGGCGCGGCAGGCGTCACCGGCAGCGGTTTCGTGGCCTTGGCCTCGACCCTTACCGTGATCCACGACATTCCCCTGGCCGGCCTGGCCCTGTTGATCGGGGTCGACCGCTTCATGTCGGAAGCCCGTGCGCTGACGAGTCTTGCCAGCAACGCAGTGGCGACGGTGGTGGTTTCGCTGTCGGAAAACGCCTGTGACCGCCAGACGCTGCACAGCCGCCTGAATGGCGAGCCGGTGGTCAGCCCCGTCGCTGAAACAGCCGACTGGGTCGCCGAACCGCGCCGCCACGGCTGAGCCTCGACACCCTCAAGCTTTTTGCAGGCCCCCACCAGGCGTTGCCGGGTGGGGGTCAGGGGGCCGTCTGCGCTGCAGGTGGCCACGTAGACAATAAAAACAAGAGAACAAACCATGCTCGCACTTCTGGGCCTGATCATGGTGGTGACCTTCACCTACCTGATCATGAGTAAACGCCTGTCCCCGATCGTCGCGCTGACCATCGTGCCGATTGTTTTCGCCCTTGTTGGCGGTTTCGCGCCAGACCTGGGCAAGATGATGCTCGATGGGCTGAAAATGGTCGCACCGTCTGCCGCGCTGCTGCTGTTCGCCATCCTGTTTTTCGGCCTGATGATCGACGCCGGCCTGTTCGACCCGCTGATCCGCAAGATTCTCAAGCGGGTGAATGGCGACCCGATAAAGATCGCCATCGGCACCGCCTTGCTATCGCTGCTGGTGGCGCTGGACGGTGACGGCACCACGACCTACATGATTACCTGCGCCGCCATGCTGCCGCTGTACAAGCGCATCGGCATGAACCCGATGATCCTGGCGACCGTATCGATGCTGTCATTGAGCATCATGAGCGGCATGAGCCCGTGGGGTGGTCCCGCCACCCGTGCCATTGCAGCGCTCGGCCTGGATGCGACCGAATACTTCATTCCGATGTTGCCCACCGTCATCGGTGGGGCGGCATGGGTCGTGTTCACCGCCTACCTGCTGGGCCGTGCCGAGCGCCGGCGTATCGGCAATATTGCCCTGGAGTCCGGTGGCGGCAACTGCTACATCAAGGAAATCCTCGGCGACAATCCGCACAAGCGCCCGCGCCTTGCCTATGTGAACCTGGTGCTGGTGATCGCCGTGATGACCGCGCTGGTGCTGGGGCTGATGCACGCGGCCATCCTGTTCATGATCGGTTTCGTCGCCGCACTGATGATCAACTACCCGCAGCTGGACCTGCAGAAAGAGCGCATTCTCGCCCATTCGGGCAACGCCATGACCGTGGTGCTGCTGGTGTTCGCCGCGGGCATCTTTGCCGGTATTTTCTCGGGTACCAAGATGGTCGATGCATTGGCCCAGACGCTGGTGGACTGGATCCCGGAAGCGTGGAGCCACTGGTTCCCGCTGGTGGTGGCGCTGACCAGCATGCCGCTGACCTTCGTGCTGTCCAACGATGCGTACTACTTCGGCGTTGTGCCGATCCTGGCCAATGCCGCGGCCGCGTACGGCATCGACCCGGTGGAAATCGCCCGCGCCTCGGTGCTTGGCCAGCCGGTTCACCTCATGAGCCCGCTGGTGGCCTCGACCCTGCTGCTGGTGGGCATGGTCGACCGCGATATCGGTGATTTCCAGAAAGCCACCTTCAAGTGGGCCGTGCTCACCTCTCTGGTGATCACTGCGCTGGCACTGCTGACGGGCGCCTTGTCCTTCATGGTTTGAAGCACCCAGGGCGCCGCTCGGCGCCCCGCTGACTCACCCAAGAACAACAACAGAGTAACCATCATGTCCCGATTTCTTTTCCGTGGGGCCACTTGTGGCCTGCTGTGCGGCTGGCTGCCTGTGGCCGGTGCCGCCGGTTTCATCGAAGACAGCAAGCTCAAGCTGCAGTTGCGCAACGTGTACTTCAACGAGAATTTCCGTGACGAGCAGGGTATGAGCGCCCGCGCCGCCGCCACTGCCAAAAGCGAGCGGGTGGAATGGGCTCAAGGCTTTCTGCTCGATTACCAGTCCGGGTTCACCCAAGGCACCCTCGGCCTGGGTCTCGACGCCTTGGGCCTGGTCGGCTTCAAGCTCGACTCCGGCCGTGGGCGCAGCGGCACCGGGTTGCTGCCAGTGCATGACGATGGCCGCGCGGCCGACGAATTCGCCAGCGCCGGTATCACGGCCAAGGCCCGCCTGGGCAGCACCGTGGTCAAGCATGGCACCTTGCTGCCCAAGACGCCGGTACTGGTGTACAACGATGCACGCCTGCTGCCGCAGACTTACCAGGGAACCCAGCTGACCAGCACCGACATCGACAACCTCACCCTTACCGCCGGCCACCTGGATCGCTTCAAACAGCGCGACTCATCCGATAGCACCGGGTTGTACCTGGACGGGTATGGCGGCCCAGCGTCTGGCGACTTCAGCTTCGCCGGTGCTGACTACGCCGTCAGCAAGCAACTGCGCCTGAGTTATTTCCATGGCGAGCTCGAGCATTTCTACCGCCAGGACTTCGCCGGGCTGGTGCACGATCTGCCGCTGGGCGGCGGTGTGCTGACCACCGACCTGCGTTACTTCAAAAGCCGCGACAGCGGTACGGCGTATGGCGGTGGCATCGACAACGACATGTTCAGCGGCCAACTGTCGTACGCCCACTCCGGGCATACCGTCGGCGCAGGTTACCAGGTGCTCGACGGTGAAGCGGGGCTGCCGTATATCAGTGGGGCAACGGTCTATTCGTTCAGCAACGTCGGCATCGGCAAGTTCATCGAGGAAGAAGAGAAGACCTGGATGGCCAGCTATGCCTACAACTTCGCTGCCGCCGGGGTACCGGGGCTGACCTTCATGACGCGCTACCTGAGTGGCGACAATGGCCGTTCAGGTAGCGAGGGCATCAAAGAATGGGAGCGTGACGCCGAGATTGCCTACGTGGTGCAGGGCGGACCGCTGAAAGGGCTGGGCGTAAAGCTGCGAAACTACGTGTATCGATCAGATTTCGCCCGCGGCCGAGACAGCAATCGCCTTTACCTGACCTACGATATCGCCATCTGGTGATGGCGCAGGCCGGACAAGATATCCGGCCCTGAACCGCCTGAGGCGCCGTGGTTCAGCGGCGCAGCAGGCGAGAGACCACCAGTGTGACGGCGGCGGTGATGGCCAGTGCGGCGAAGGGCTTTTCCTTGACGAACGAGGACACCGTGTCCAGGGTGTCGCCGTAGGTCTTGGTCACCTGGCCTGCGGCCTGACGCGCATCGCCTTCGGCTTCCAGCGCCGGGTCTTCGACCAGGCGACCTACGGCGCTTTGCGCCTTGCCAGCCAGGTCCTCTGCTACACCTTCGATCTGTTCGCGTTTCATGATGGCTTAGTTCCTTCCTGTGAGCGGCTTTGGGTTAACAGCACAGGGTTAGGGCGGTGAATCGTCGCAATGGTTCAAAGCGACTGTTTGTCACCTGCAGGTCATGCGCGCCGGCAAAGGGTCGCACCTGGCATGAGCGCGCGAGGTTAGCGCGCCTTCTTTTCGAGGATCCGCGCCCCGGTCCCTTCCTTGCCCAGCACATCCTCGGGGTTGCGCAGCGGGCAGTCCTCCAGCGACAGGCAACCGCAGCCAATGCAGTTGTCGAGGCTGTCGCGCAGTGCTTCCAGTGTGCGAATGCGGGCATTCAGGTCTTCGCGCCAGGCCGTGGACATCTCGCTCCATTGTGCGGCCGTGAGCTTGCTGTTGGGGGCATAACGGCTGAAGGCCTGTTTGATTTCCTCAAGCGGAATTCCCGTGCGCTGGGCTACCTTGATGATCGCCAGGGTACGCAGCACCAGCGAGGGATAGCGGCGCTGGTTGCCTGCCGTGCGGACGCTGGCGATCAGCCCCTTGGTTTCGTAGAAGTGCAGCGCAGATACCGCCACGCCGCTGCGCTTGGCCACCTCACCCACTGTGAGCATCCGTGTGTTGTCCGCTGCCATGCCTGTTGACCTCAAGTAAAGTTGAGCTCTTATAGTCCTGCCCGATCTTCCCTGCAACCGCTTTCCCTGTGATCGGAGCTGTGCATGAACAAACGGACGTTACTGGCCTGGGCCGGCGCTGTTGCCGGTGCGCTGGCCGCTGCCTATGCGCTGGTGGGAAGCGGCTCGGCGCCGCCCGCTGCGGCGGTGTGGCCGGCGACCAAGGTGGCGCTGGCCACGGCCGAGCAGGTGCAACTGGCGCGGCAGCGCTTTGCTTCGGGGGAGTTGGAGGCGGTCAACCAGGTGCAGGTGGCGGCCGAGATGGCAGGGCGTATTACCCGCATCGCCTTCGAATCGGGGCAGACAGTAGCAGCCGGGCAGTTGCTGGTGCAGCTCAACGACGCGCCCGAGCAGGCCCTGCGCGTGCAGTTGCAGGCCAGGTTGCGTAACGCTGACGTGGTGCTGCAGCGCAGCCGCAAACTGCGCGCGATGAATGCCGTGTCGCAAGAGCTGCTGGACAACGCCGCCACTGCCGTGGACGTGGCCCGTGGTGAGCTGCAGCATGTCGAGGCGCTGATCGCGCAGAAGGCCATTCGTGCTCCGTTCGCCGGCAAGCTCGGCATCCGCCGTGTGCATCAGGGCCAGTACCTGGGCGCTGGCGAGACCATCGTCAGCCTGGCCGACATCAGCCAGTTGCATGTGAACTTCGCCTTGGGCGAGCAGGCCGCCCCCGAAGTGCACGCCGGGCAGGTGCTGGCACTGACGGTGGACGCGGTGCGTGGGCAAGACTTCCAGGCCCGGGTGGTGGCGGTCGACCCGGTGGTCAGCAAAGCACGCCTTGTGCAGGTACAGGCGGCCTTGCCGAACCCGCAAGGGCAGTTGCAGCCGGGTATGTACGCCGGCGTGCGGCTGGATGCTGCGCAGCCTTCGACCGTGCTGGCCGTGCCGGAAACCGCGATCACCTACACCGCCTATGGGCAGACGGTGTTTGTCGCGACCCAGGACCCGCAGCATGGCACCCGGGTGAGCCGGGTGCAGGTAACCACCGGTGAGCGCTGGCAGGGGCGGGTGGAAATCACCTCCGGCCTGACGCCCGGTGACCGTGTGGTGGTTTCCGGCCAGCTGAAACTGAGTGATGGCATGCCGGTCGAGCCAGTGGCGCAGGACAGCCTGCAGGCCAGCCAGGGAGGGCGGCAGTCGTGAAGTTTACCGACGTCTTCGTGCGCCGCCCGGTGCTGGCGCTGGTGGTCAGCAGCCTGATCATCCTGATGGGGCTGTTTGCCATGGGCAAGTTGCCGATCCGCCAGTACCCGTTGCTGGAAAGCTCGACCATTACCATCAGCACCGAGTACCCCGGTGCCTCCGCCGAGTTGATGCAGGGTTTCGTGACGCAGCCGATCACCCAGGCGGTGTCGTCGGTCGAGGGCATCGACTACCTGTCCTCGTCGTCGCAGCAGGGGCGCAGCCTGATCACCTTGCGCATGGTGCTCAACCGCGATTCGACCCAGGCGCTGGCCGAAACCATGGCCAAGGTCAACCAGGTGCGCTATCGCCTGCCGGAAAAAGCCTACGACCCGGTGGTGGAGCTGTCGGCAGGCGACTCCACTGCCGTGGCCTATGTGGGGTTTGCCAGCGACAGCCTGTCGATACCGGAACTGAGCGATTACCTGTCGCGGGTGGTGGAACCGCAGTTCTCCGGTATCGACGGCGTGGCCAAGGTGCAGTCGTTCGGCGGCCAGCGCCTGGCCATGCGCCTGTGGTTGGACAGTGAGCAGATGGCCGGGCGCGGGGTGACGGCGGCGGACGTGGCGCAGGCGGTACGTGCCAACAACTACCAGGCAACGCCGGGCCAGGTGCGCGGGCAGTACGTGCTGGCCGATATCCAGGTGGACACCGACCTGACCAGGGTCGAAGACTTCCGTGAGCTGATCATCCGCAACGATGGCACCGACCTGGTGCGCCTGCGCGATATCGGCACCGTCGAGCTGAGTGCGGCGGCCACGCAGACCAGCGCCACCATGGACGGCAAACCTGCCGTGCACCTGGGGCTGTTCCCCACGCCCAGCGGCAACCCTCTGGTGATCGTCGAGGGAATTCGCCAACTGCTGCCACAGATCCAGCAGACCTTGCCGCCTGGCGTGAAAGTGGCGCTGGCCTATGAAACCGCACGCTTCATCGATGCGTCGATCCATGAAGTGCTGCGCACCTTGGTGGAGGCGATGCTGATCGTGGTGTTGGTGATCTGGCTGTGCCTGGGTTCGCTGCGCAGCGTGCTGATCGCGGTGGTGGCCATTCCGCTGTCGATGCTGGGGGCCGCGGGCCTGATGTTGATGTTCGGTTTCAGCCTCAACCTGCTGACCTTGCTGGCGATGGTGCTGGCCATCGGCCTGGTGGTGGACGATGCCATTGTGGTGGTGGAAAACGTGCACCGGCATATCGAGGAGGGCAAGTCGCCGGTCGCGGCAGCATTGGCCGGGGCGCGGGAAATTGCCGGGCCGGTGATCGCCATGACCCTGACCCTGGCGGCGGTGTATGCGCCCATTGGCTTGATGGGCGGACTGACCGGCACGCTGTTCCGTGAGTTTGCCTTGACCCTGGCGGGGGCGGTGATCGTGTCCGGCATTGTGGCGCTGACCTTGTCGCCGGTGATGAGCTCGCTGTTGCTGCAAGCCGGTCAGCAGCATGGGGCAATGGCCACTCTCGCCGATCGGTTGTTTGGTACGCTGAGCGGGGCCTATGGACGGGTGCTGGCCTACACACTGGCACACCGCTGGATCAGTGGCGGCGTGGCGTTGCTGGTGTGCCTGAGCCTGCCCTGGCTGTACCTGCTGCCACAGCGCGAGCTGGCGCCGCCCGAGGACCAGGCGGCGGTGCTGACCGCCATCAAGTCGCCGCAGCATGCCAGCCTCGAATACGCAGAACGCTTTGCGCTGAAGCTCGACCAGGTGATGAAGTCCATTGCCGAAACCACCGACACCTGGATCATCAACGGCACCGACGGCCCGGCCGCCAGTTTCGGTGGCATCAACCTCAGCGCCTGGCAGGCGCGCGAGCGTTCCGCCGCACAGGTGCAGGCGCAGTTGCAGCAGGCCGTTGCGGATATCGAGGGCAGCAGCATCTTCGCCTTCCAGGTCGCGTCGCTGCCGGGCTCCAGCGGTGGCCTGCCGGTGCAGATGGTGCTGCGCAGCGCCCAGGATTACCCCGAGCTGTTCCAGACCATGGAAGTGCTCAAGCAACGCGCCCGCGACAGCGGCCTGTTCGCCGTGGTGGACAGCGACCTCGACTACAACAACCCGGTGGTCAAGGTACGCGTGGACCGGGCCAAGGCGGCGAGCCTGGGTATCAGCATGCAGGCCATTGGTGAGTCGCTGGGCGTACTGGTGGGCGAGCAGTACCTCAACCGCTTCGCCCTGTTCGGGCGTTCTTATGACGTGATCCCGCAGAGTATCCAGGACCAACGCCTGACGCCTGCGGCGCTGAGCCGCCAGTATGTGCGCGCCGAGGATGGCAGCCTGGTGCCGCTGGCCACGTTGGTGCGCCTGGATATCGAAGTGGCACCCAACCGCCTGTTGCAGTTCGATCAGCAGAACGCCAGTACCCTGCAGGCGATCCCGGCCCCGGGTGTATCGATGGGCAACGCCGTGGCATTTCTGGAACAGCTCACCGCCGAGCTGCCACCGGGCTTCAGCCACGACTGGCAATCGGAATCGCGCCAGTATGTGCAGGAGGGCTTTGCCTTGATGTGGGCATTTCTCGCCGCCCTGGTGGTGATCTACCTGGTGCTGGCGGCGCAGTACGAAAGCCTGGTCGACCCCCTGATCATTCTGGTGACCGTGCCGCTGTCGATCTGCGGTGCGCTGCTGCCGCTGGCGCTGGGCTGGGCCACGCTGAACATCTACACGCAGATTGGCCTGGTGACGCTGATCGGCCTGATCAGCAAGCATGGCATCCTGATGGTGGCGTTCGCCAACGAGATTCAGGTGCGCGACAACCTCGATCGTGCCGCCGCCATTGTTCGTGCGGCGCAAATACGCTTGCGGCCAGTGCTGATGACCACGGCGGCGATGACGTTTGGCGTGCTGCCGCTGCTGTTCGCCAGCGGCGCCGGCGCCAACAGCCGTTTCGGGTTGGGAGTGGTGATTGTGTGCGGGATGCTGGTGGGGACCTTGTTCACCTTGTTCGTGCTACCGACGATCTACGCCTGGCTGGCACGCGATCACCGGGTGAGCACGGCGCGGGCGAGGCAGTTGGTCGAAGCTGAAAGGCAACTGGGGGCGCTTTAGGGGCAACGGCCTGTTCATTGGCTGAAAGTTGCACCATCCCTGCACGAGCGGGTTCAGGCGGGGGAGCGGTCGCGGCGCATCTGGGTGACTAAGGTAAAGCGGTCATCCGGGTGCACGGTCTCGGAAACCGCCATCAAATCACCATTTTCCTCGCGGTAGTGGCGGATGATCTTCAGCCCCGGCGAGCCCGCCTCGGCCTTCAGCACCCGGGCCATTTCCGCTGTCAGCAACACCGCGCGCACCTGCTGGTCGACCACTGCGATTGCCCGGCCATAGTGCTGTTCGATCAAGCCGGCAATCAGCTGGTCAGGGTGCTCGCGGGCCAGCTCGATGACCGCGGTGTAGTCGCGCTGTGCATACACGTCGGTCCAGCACAGCGGCGCGCCATCGTGCTGCCGGTCGACGCGGATGCTCGACACGCAGAAGTAATGCTCCCCCGGCACCAGCCCCAGCCTCGCCGCCTCGCTCAGGTCGGCGACAAAGTGGCGCACGCCCTGAATTTCCCGCTGCTGTGTGTCTGCCAGGTGCGCCAGCTCAGCCACGCTGGCCAACGACTGCGAATAGCCGCCGCGTGGGCTGCTGGCCTCCACCCGGGTGCCCACGCGCTTGCGCCGCGACACCAGCCCTTGGGTGAGCAACTGGTCGATAGCGGCACGCACCGTGTGCCGGCTCACATTGTAAAGGTCGCACAGCTCGAACTCGGTCGGCAGCAGGCTGCCCACCGGGTAGCGGCCGCTGGCAATCGCTTGCATCAAGTCCTTTGCCACGGTGGAGTAGCGCGTTGGGTTCATACCTTTGCTCGGGCTCGCCAGTTTCATCGGTTGACAGTGTAACAGCGGCCGAATGCCGAACGCTCCGGCCGCCCACAGAGGTCAATGCTGCTGCCTGGCCCGCAGCAGCAGCGCTGCCAGGGCACACCCGACCAATGCCAGGCACGCCAGGTAGAACGCATCACTGTAGGCCATCAGGTAAGCCTCTCGCCGAATGGTCGCCGCCAACGCTTCCAGCATTTGCTGCTGATGCGGCAGCCAGCTTTGCACCGTCTGGTTGATGCGCGCCTGCACGCTTGGCTCGAACAGCGTCACCTGCTCGTGAATGCGCTCACTGTGAAAGCGTTCACGGGTCGCCACCAGTTGCGTCAACCCGGCCGTGCCGATGGCGCCACCCAGGTTGCGCAACATCGAAAACACCGCCGAGGCTGAGCCGGCTTCACGCTTGTCCAGCCCGGCCACCGCCAGCACCGATAACGCAACCATGATGAAAGGCTGGCCAATACCACGCACCACCGTGGACGGGATGATCACGTTGTCGGCACTGTCGGCGCTCAGGCTGGCCCCCAGCCAGCAGCCCAGCGCCATGATCAAAAAGCCGCTGGCGACCATGAACTTGGCACTGGTCCAGCCCATCAGCCGGGGCATCAACGGCGCCAGCAGCAACTGCACCACGCCATAGGCGATCAGCGCCACGCCCACGTCGTGCGCGCTGAACCCCTGCAACTGCGAGAGGTAGTTGGGCACCAGGAACACCAGGCCGAACGTGGCAGCGCCAAAGATGAACATCGCCACGCTGGCAACGCCGAAGTTGTAGTGCCCCAGCAAGCGCAGATTGATGAACGCGCGCTGGCCGAACAGCTGGGTCACCACGAACACCACCAACGCAATGGCGGCGACCACGCTCATGCCGACGATGAGCGGCGAGCCGAACCAGTCCAGCCGGCCGCCTTCTTCCAGCACGATCTGCAAGCCGCCCAGGCCGATCACCATGGCCGCGATACCCAGCCAATCACCTTTGCGTAACAGTTCGAGCTTCATCGGCTTGGCCTCGATCGACCAGGCGATGGCCAACAGCAGCGCAATGCCGGGGAAAAGTTGCAGATAGAAGATCCAGCGCCACGAATAGGCATCGGTCAGCCAGCCGCCAATCGACGGCCCGGCGGCCTGCGCCACGCTGTTGGCCAGGCTGAACAGCGCCATGCCCATGGCCATCTTGCTGGCCGGCAGTTCGGTGATGATCAGCTGGAACGACAGGGGAATCAGCACCGCGCCCGCAGCCCCCTGGATCACCCGGATTACGATCATCGCCTCCAGGTTGGGCGCCCATGAGCAGGCCACCGAGGCGATCAGAAAGATGAGCGAGCCGGTCCACATGACCCGGCGCAGCGAGAACACGTCCACCAACCAGGCCGTCAGCGGAATCATCACGATTTCCGCCACCAGGTAGGCGGTGGAGATCCATGAGCCTTCCTCGAAGCTGGCACCCAGCGAGCCGCGGATTTCCGGCAGTGCGGCGCTGGTGACATGCACGTTCATGCCCGCCATGAAGCAGCCGAACAGGCCGCCAAGCACCGCTACCCAGGCACGCAGCGAGACCGTTTGCTCAGTGCGCATCGGCGACCTCTGCGGGGCGTGTGTCGACTGTACTGACCACCGACATGCCGGGCAGTACCTGCGGGCCATCCAGCGGTTTGTCGAGCAAAATGCGCACCGGGAAACGCTGGACGATCTTGGTGAAGTTGCCGGTGGCGTTGTCCGACGGCAGCAAGGCGAAGACATTGCCCGAGGCTGGCGAAAAACTGGCCACATGGCCATGCAGTGGCTGGCTGGCGAAGCTGTCGACCCGTATTTCTACCGGTTGCCCGGGGCGCATGCGGGCCAGTTGGGTTTCCTTGTAGTTGGCCACCACATAGGCTTGCTGCAGGGGCACCACAGCCAACAGCGGCTGGCCCGGCACCACGTACTGGCCGGTGCGCACGCGGCGCTGGCCGACCACGCCAGTGATCGGCGCGCGGATCACGGTGTCCTGTTCGTCCTGCTCGGCGAGCTGCTGGTGGGCCTGGGCGCGTGCCAGGGCCGCTGCCCGTTGTTGCAGTTCGGCCTCGGCCTGGGCTGACCGGGCCTTGGCCATGGCCAGTTGTGAGCGTTGCTGGCGCAGCGCGGCCTGGGCACCTTGCAGCGCGGCTTGTGCCTGGCTGGCATGGGCACTGGCGGTTTCCAGGCGCTGCACGGTCGCTGCGTCGTCACGCACCAGGCCACGGTAGCGTTGGACATCCAGTTCACTGCGACGCTGTTCGGCGGTGGCGCTGCGCACGACGGCCTCGGCCTGCAGAATGGCTTGCTGTTGCTGGTCGATGCGCTCGGTCGCTACCTGTTGGCTGGCCTGGGCGGCGGCCAGTGCCGCCTGTGCCTCGGTCACACCAGCCCGGGCCTGGTCGAGGCGGGCGCGGTAGTCGCGGTTTTGCAGGCGCACCAGCACATCGCCGGCTTTCACCGGCTGGTCGTCAGCCACCTCGACCTTGGCTACGTAGCCCGCCACGCGTGGGCTCAGCGCCACCCAGTCGGCGCGGACGTAGGCATCGTCGGTGGTTTCCAGATAGCGGCCGGTGCCGAACCAGTAGCTGGTGAAGGCCAGCAGGGTGATTGCGGCCAGGCTGCCGCTGGCGATGACTGCCAGGCGGCGACGGGTTTTAGCGCTCGGCCGCTGTTCAGTTTCGGCGGGTGAGGGTTTGTCTACGGCAACATTCATGGTTGGTTTCCAATCTCGAATTGGGCCTGCTGGCTGTCGGTTGTGGGAGCCACTGTCTTGCTCAATTTCTAAAAGCTGGCGCGTGTGGGAGCGGGCTTGCCCGCGAACACGGGCGAAGCCCGTGCCATCCACCGCGGTGTATTCTTCGCGGGTAAACCCGCTCCTACAGTGGGCGGTGCTCGCTGTTGGTCTTGCTTCTTGCTACCACCGCCCGCCCAGCGCGCGGAACAGGTTTACCTGCGCTTGCGCCAGGCGCCCTCGGGCTTCTGTGTGGTTGGCCCGCAGGCTGATCATTTCGCGCTCGCTGTCGAGCAGGGCCAGCCCGTCTACGGTGCCGGCACGGTAGTTACCCTGGGCCAGGGCAAAGCTGTGCTGGCTGTGCGCCAGGGCTGCGTCCAGCGCCTGCAACCGTTGTCGCTCGCCGTCGTAGCGGGCCAGTGCCTGGCGCACGTCTTTCAGCGCGCTCAGCGCTACGCCGCGGTAACGGGCGACCTGCGCCCGCTGCAATGCCTCGGCCTTGCTCACCCGTGCGCGGTTGGCTTTCAGGTTGGGAAACTCCCAGCGGATCAGCGGGCCAATGCCGAACATCACCGCGCGGCTGTCGCCGAGGTTGGCAAGGTGATGGTCCGAAGACGTCAACGAAGCGCCGAAGCTGACCTTTGGGTAAAGGTCGGCCCGCACGATGTCGGTCTCCAGGGTGGCCGCCTGCAGTTCCCGTTCGGCCTGGCGCACATCTGGCCGGCGTTCGAGCAAATGCCAGCCATCGCCAGCCGGCAGCGGCACCGACAGCGTGGGGATGGCTACGCAGGTCGTGGCCTCGGCCACCGAGGCCTGGCCACTGAGCATGCTCAGTTCGTAAAGCGCCATCTGCCGCCGGGCTGAGAGCATCGGCAGTTGCGCACGCACCTGTTCCCGCAAGCCCAGCAGGCGCTCGCTGTCGAGGGCAGTGGCCACACCGGCCTGGCGCTGACGCTGGCTGAGTTGCACGCTGTGGTCGAGGGTTTGCAAGGCCTGCTTCGCTGCCTCCAGGCGCGCCGCGTAGGTGCACTGGTCGATGTAGGCGCGGGTGGTCTGGGCGACCACCTGCAGGCGTACCAGGTCTAGCGCCGCAGCGCTGGCTTCGGCTTGCACCCGGGCACGTTGGATGGCGGCGCGTACCTGGCCCCAGATATCCACCTGATAGGCCAGTTCGATGCCCGGGTTGAATTGCCATTGCGACGGCGCGTTGCTGTCGGTCGCCTCGGCCAGCGTCTGGTCATCGGCGCGCCTGCCATAGGTAGCGGCAACGCCCATGTCGGTAGACGGCCAGCGCCTGGCGTCGAACTCGCCGATGCCGGCCAGCATGGCCTGCACGTTGGCCTCGGCCTGCGCCAGGCCTTGGTTATGCGCCAGGGCTTGCTGTACCCAGCGATTGAGTTGGGGGTCTTGATACAGTGCCCACCAGCGTTCGGGCAGGGGCTGTTTGCTGACGCCGGCCGGCATGTTCACCAGCGGGTCTGCCTGCAGCGCTACAGCGGGTTCGGCAGGTGTGGGTTGGTGGCCGCACGCTGCGAGTGCAGCAAGCATGCCGAGGGCTGTTGCAAGCCGGGCAGGGCCGGGAAATGAGTGCAGTAAGGGCATCACGATTGTCGCTCAAGGGTCGTGACACGAGGTTAACGAGGGTTGCATGGGCGTCGCTGTCGCAAGCGGGACAACCCTGCGCGCAAGCGGGACAACCTGAGGCTCAGTACTCGCGCGCGGTACCGGCTTGCCAATCACTCGGCGCATAGCCGAGGATGCGCTTGAACATGGCAGTAAAGGCGCTGGCGCTCTGGTAGCCGTGCTCCAGCGCAACGTTCAGGATCGGCTTGCCATCGGCCAGGCACTGCTGGCTGAGCATCACCCGTGCACGGGCGCGCCATTGGCCATACGACATGCCCACCTCGCGCTGGAACAGCCTGGCCACACTGCGGGCACTCATGTTCAGTTGTGCGCCGCATTGCTCCAGGGTCAGGTCCTGGGCCGGGTCCTGCAGGAAGCGCTCGCACCAGGCACGCAGGCGTGCGTGCTGCGGCGTAGGGACGAAGGCATCGATGCGCCGGGCGGCGGCGAGTTCGTACAGGATCAGCGCCCGAGCATGCGCACCGTCGCGCAGGTTCAGCACCCGTGACGCCGCCAGGATCAGTTCGCGCAGCAGGCCGGACACGACGATGACCTGGCAGCGTTCGATGTGGGCGTCGAGCAGCAAGGTGCGCATGCAGACCACGCCTTCCATGCGGATGGCATGGCTGACCCCGGCGGGCATCCACAAGGCATGCCCGCCGGGGATCACCCAGCTGCCGCCTTCGCTGCTGACCCGCATCACGCCGCTGGCGGCGTAGATCAGCTGGTCTTCGGCGTGGCAGTGGCTGGCCACTTCATCGCCGTGTCCGTAGTCCCTTTCCAGTGCTTGCATGCAGGCCATCCTCGTTATTGGATCCAATTATATCGAGGCGACCCTGTGCCGGGTTGCGAAGTGTGGGCTACGAGCGAATTGCCATGATTAGAAATGGCTGTAAGGCGATTTTTTATGGTTAATTATTGCTGTGAAGTCAGCGACTACAGCTTGAAAGTGGTGAGTGTTGTTAAATCCAGACATCGCTCTCTGCTGTGCGATTCCCCCCTTCATGACCGGTATTCAGAATGCCCCGCGGTTCGATCATCATCAGTTTCGCTTCGCCTTGCGCAGCGGTCCGGTGCTCGACGCCGCGGGGCACAACATAGAGTTCCCCGGGGTTCACATGCACGCAGCCATCCGGCAGGTCGATACGCAGGGTGCCTTCCAGCACCAGGAATGCTTCGTCGGTCTCCGGGTGCGCGTGCCAGATGAATTCGCCTTCGATGCGCACGACCTTGAACTGGTAATCGTTCATCTCGGCAACGACCCTGGGGCTCCATTGCTGTTCGATAAGCGCTGCCTTGTGGACCAGGTTCACTGGCAGGGAGGGATGTGGGTGACGGGATTCAGGCATGACAGTTCCTCGGAAAGTGGAGTGGTCAGCCTATCGCTCCGGGCGAGTCCGGTTCTTGTACGATCCTGCAAGCCTGTTCTCACGGGGTGCGCGGGCGCCTGCGGTAACTCAGCGTGACGCTCGCAAACGCTCCAGCCAGCGTAAGGGCGGTACGCCGTAGCAGCGGCTGAAGTGCCGGGTCATGTGGCTCTGGTCATGAAAGCCTGCGGCAAGGGCGGCGTCGACCAAGGTGAAGCCGTCCAGGATCATTCGGCGCAAGCAGTCGAGGCGGCGCAGGGTGACAAAGCGATAGGGGCTGGTGCCGTACAGCGTGCGAAAGTCCCGCGACAGGCTCCAGCGTTCGCGGCCACTGGCCTGTTCCAGCATGTCCAGTGTTATGCCCACATGCAGGTGTTCCATGATGAAGGCTCGGGCGCGTTCGGCTGCCTGGTAATCCAGGTGCTTGCGCCCGCGCGGCTTGCCGCCGACGGCCCGCAAGGCGATCGCCAGGTCATACAGGGCGTCCTGTTCTTCCAATGGTTCCAGCGCGTGGTCCACTGCCTGTACGAACGCTTCGCTGGCGTGGTACAGACGCGGGTCGCTGGACAGCCCGCCAGCGATGAAGGGCAAAGGCTGACCACCCAGCACGTTCTGGATCAGTGCCGGGTCGACGTAGGCCATGCGGTAGCGAAAGCCTGCGTCGGTGCCGGCCATGCCGTCATGCAGTTCGTCCGGGTGCAGCACCAGCGTGTTGCCCGGTATGCCGTGGCGCAGCGAACCTTTGTAGTGGAAGCTTTGCACGCCGGCCAGCGTACGGCCGATCGAATAGGTATCGTGGCGATGCGGGTCGTAGCCGTGGCTACCGAACCAGGCTTCGATACGCTCGATACCGCCCGGTTGGGCACTACGGATGACCCAGTCGGACGGCGGTAGGGGCTTCGCTTTGCGGGCCATCGCGGTCAGTGCCTCCTGCTCACGCCCGGGTGGGCAGGCTCATGTGCAGCAAGGGGAACGGGCGACCTTCGCCATCCAGTGGTGAACGGCCAGTCTGGACGAAGCCATAGTGCTGGTAGAACGCTGTTGCCTGTGGGTTCTGCTCGTTGACATCGACACTCATCGCACTGCGTGACTGGCGGCCGAAATCCAGCAATGCACGGCCAATGCCCTGGCGGTGGCGCGCTGGGTCGACGAAGAGCATTTCCACATGGTTTTCATTGAAGCCGATAAAGCCCAGTGGCTGGTCATCGGTGTCTACCGCAACCCACAGCTCGACGGCCGGGAAGTACACGTCGCGCAGCTGTGGCAATAGTGCGTCGATGTCGGAGGGTTGCAGGAAGTGGTGCGTCGCGCGAACAGCGCGCAGCCAGATGTCGAGCAGCTGCGGGTAGTCTGCAGCGATGCCTTGGCGAATGATCATGGTGTCATCCTGAGTGTATTGATGGCGGATGGGCGCGCCAGTGAGCGGCGGCCATGCAAGTGTCGGCATCATGAATGCCCGCTTCGCGAGTCAACGCCTGGGCGGTGCACGGCAGGGGAGGCCGGAAGGGAAGAGAGCGGAAGATTACCCCGGTCGCGCAGTAGGGGGCAATGGCGATTGCATAGGGTGCAGTGCAGGTTTCGACTCGGCTAGGATGCATGTCGATGCTGGTATTGAACCCTAACAACAAGCACGGCCCGGGAGCGCCCATGAACCGCAACGAACTGCGCAAAGCCGATATCAACCTGATGGTGGTGTTCGAAGCGCTGATGCAGGAACGCAACCTCACCCGTGCCGCGGAGAAGCTGTTCGTCGCCCAGCCCACGGTCAGCGCCGCGCTGGCCAGGTTGCGTGCGATGTTCAACGACCCATTGCTGGTTCGAGTGGGCAACCGCATGGAGCCCTCGGCCAGGGCCGAAGAGGTGATCAAGTACCTCACGCCAGCCTTGGATGCGATGTCTGTCGCCCTCAGCATGACCCATGATTTCGACCCGCTGACCAGCAAGATGACCTTCCGCATCGGCTTGTCCGATGATGTCGAGTCGGGCCTGCTGCCGCCGCTGTTGCGGGCGCTGCGGGTGGAGGCGCCAAACGTGGTGGTGGTCGTGCAGCATGTGGACTACTGGCGCATTCCGGACCTGCTGGCGGCGGGCGACGTGACGGTGGGTATCAGCCAGACCAAGGGCCTGCCTGCCAATGCCAAACGCAAGGTGCTACGCACCCTGCAAGCCAGGGTAGTGCGGGCCGACAAGTCCAGCACGCCGCTTTCACTGGATGAGTTTTGCCA
Source organism: Pseudomonas sp. 10(2024) (assembly GCF_045164175.1). Lineage (NCBI taxonomy): Bacteria > Pseudomonadati > Pseudomonadota > Gammaproteobacteria > Pseudomonadales > Pseudomonadaceae > Pseudomonas > Pseudomonas sp. 10(2024). The sequence continues at coordinate 4,083,469 of NZ_CP174006.1, read as the reverse complement.
ACGTCCGCATGTCCAGGTTTCCCCAACCGCCAACACCCAGGGTGTGGTCGATGACTGGTTGAAAGACATCGGCCGTGAACGCAAGGTGGTGTTGTCGGTGCCGCAGTTCAGTTCGCTGCCGGCGATTCTGGCCGGTACCGACCTGCTGGCCTGTTGCCCGGACTATGCCGCACAGGGTATGGAACGCTGGGGCAACCTGCAGGCCGAGACGCTGCCGTTCGAGACTGCTGCACTGGAGCTGGCCATGGTCTGGTTGAGCACTACCGACAGCGACCCGGCCGAGCGTTGGCTGCGTAGTCGCCTGGAGCACTACATGGGCGGACTACGGGAAGCGGTCATGGGATGATGGCTTTGCATCGTGCTGCAACTGGCTGCCGATGAAGTGAAAGTGTCGCAGATGTACCAGCGCGCCGGGTGCAGTTTGATCAGTCACTTTCGTTGGCCTGTTGAGGTGTAGAGCGCTTGCGTGGTTTTTTCGTCGGCCGTTTGCCGGGCTTGAGCTGCCAGCGGTCGGCGTTGGCGAGCAGGCGTGCCTGGATTGCGGGTGGGTAGTCGCTCAGGGTTGTCACGGGTGGGACTGGCTTGCCGGGCAGGCCGGCCTCGCGGATGACCTTCGGCCAGCGCGGTCGCCAGCACAGCAGCAGGCTGAGCCAGTGGCCGGTGCCGATGATGACGAAAGCGGGCCAGACAAACAGCAGGACAACTTTGAACAGCCAGCTGCTTTTGCGGAAGAAACGCCCAAGGCCTTCGAACTGGGCGCTGAATGCCTGGATGGGTGAGGGTAGCTGGGTGCTCAGGCGGGGGCGGGGGACGGCGTGTGGGCCTTCTTCCATGTAACGGCGGATGAATTCCCACTCATCACGCAGTTCGCTGCCGCCTTGGCCTTGTTTGCCGAGCAGGGCCATTTCCATGTGGGGCAGGCCGGTGCGGCTGGGGTGCCAGATTAGACCAAGTCGTACTCCAACGCTTAGCGAATCATCTTCTGGGCGAATGCCCGTGCTGCCGGTCGTTTTCCATGGGAAGGTGACGATGCCACCACAGTAGCTGGGGCGGTGGAGGTGGACCTGTTGAGTTATTCGATTGAAGCGAATGAGCAGATGCCGACTGGTCAGCATTTCCAGTCGGGTCAAGCTTACTCCATACTTTGTGTAAAAAAATATCGTAGCACCTGATACGAGTGCCATCATGAATGTCAGTGCCACCATCAGAAGTGATCGAGCCTCACGGTCTGTTATGTCTTCCCAGAGAAAATACAATGTGGAGATTGTCGTAACACCTATAATGGGCATGATTCCGCATAGCGTTGCAATGGTTATGAGTCCGCGCTTTTCCTCTGAGCCACCACATCGCATTTCAATAAATGTTTCGTTGAAAGCGAAAATCGGTCCGCGCGTGTGGGGTTTTTCGCTAACAGTTTGGAAGTGTATGTCCTCTTCCAAATCCCCTTCGTAAAATTCCTGGGCGGCACGCTTCTCAGCAGGTGTTAACTCAGCTTCGTACGCTTTTCGTTCGGTCTCTGACTCGGTTGCCATTTGCCAGAATCCCCATTCAATCAAATACATTACAGAACCTCGCTGAATGCGGCATGTAGTGCCACCAATTCTTCTTGCTCTTTGTAAGGCTCCGAATTTTTCCCCACGCGGAAGCTGCTGCGTTTGCACCACTTTTCCAAAGCGTCATCTTCAAAGATGTAAATGATCACCGTCAAAACGAGCCCTATCCAGAACGCGCCGAGAACTAAACGAACGAGCAGTAGCCTCGCTGCCTGTGTACCCAGTCTTTTTGCGAGTCCTGACATTGATTGACTAAGAAGTCTTACTATTTTGTTAGCGCTGGAGTTTGCAAGGTGATCGAATAAAGGCTTTGCGATGGCGATGGCGGTTCCAAGTTCACCCAATGATAACGTTATGGTAGCTACTCCTCGGAGCGCGTAAGCAGTAGCCAAAATTCTCGATTTCCTCTTGCCCTGCTTCGTGGTTGGATCGCTTCGGAGATGTTGAAGCCAGTCAGTAAAGTCCCACCATGCCAGCATTCCGCCCCCGATCCCCGCCAGGCTAGCGCCCCACAGCTTCAACCTCCCCAATGTTACGGCCGCCCCTTTTCCGGTCACACTGTTTGCGCCGTACCGCGCGACCACCTGGTCCACATAACTGGCTCCAACTTCGAAGCCCGCCGCAGCCGTAGTCATCGCGGCCGCCATGAGTTCGGTCTTGATGCGCGCATCACTGTCAGGCAGTTCGCGCGCTTTGAAGGCCATCAGCATCCCCTCCAGCAGGCACACCAGCCCGGAAACACGCACTTTGTAGAAGTCACTGTTCCGGGCCTGCATCAACCCTTCAGCCCAGGCCTGGTCGAGGTACCTTGAAACCTGGCCTGCGCTGCGTTGTGGGTTGATGGGCTGCCCGCTACGTGCAGCTTCACTCAGGCGAATATCGACAGCCGTTTCATGCACCGAAGCGAACAAGGTCAGCCGCAAACCCTGGTGCAGTGCGCGGTCCATGCTGTTGGGGGTCGCGGTGCGCAGCACTTGCCGCCCCAGCGCGACGTACCAGGCATACAGGCCGATGCTGGCCGTGCTGCTCTGTGCCTGCATCTGTTCGTACAGGGTGTTGATGCGCCCAAAGGCATTGGCAGCGACATGGGCTTGCCTGGCAAGCGCTTCCGGCAGGGCGAAGGATGACGCTGACGACGGTTCGGCCTTGGCGGCTTCCAGCAGCGCCGCCAGTTCTTCCCGCAGGTCCTCCTGATTGTAGGTGATGCCGCGTATTGCCAGGTTGCCCCGGTCTGCTACGTCGCTGCGCCACCAGTGGTCCAGCACCTTTGTACCCCCTTCACTCAACTCCATGCCGATCACGCACTGGCCGGTCTGTTCGGCAAAGGCCAGGCCGTTGATGAGGTCGGCGTTGTCGTAGCGGTCCAGTGCCTGCAACAAGCGTTCGCTGACCACCCAGCGGGCATGATCCTTGGCGCGGTCTTCGGCGGCTTGCTGGGCGTGTTGCATGGCCTGCTCGAAACCGTCGAGCTGATCGTGCATGGCCTGGCGGTCGACCAGGTGGCCGTATTTCTGGTCGAACCGCTTGCGGAACTCGCCGGCATCCTGGCGGGCCTGGACTTTGCTGCGGGCGTCGCGCTCGAACTGTGCCAGGTGGGGCTTCATGCGTTCATCATGTGCATCGGCCTGTTGCCTGGCCCGTTCGGAGAACAAGTAGATCTCGGGATGCAGGTGGAGCTGGTTGCGGACTTTTTCGGCCATGACTTCGCGCTTGACGATCTGCTCGGCCACCATCTGCGGGTAGAGTTTTTCGATTTCCAGGAACGACTGCGCGACCAGCAGCTTGCGTTCGTTGTCGACCCCGGGTTCCACGGTGCGCGCCAGCCACTGGGTCTTCACATCCTCGACAGCGGCGTTGCGCCAGGCGTTGAGCTCCTGGGTGATGCCGATGGCGTCTTCGATGACGATGGCGGCGCCACGGGGTTTGCTGTGGTTCACCAGCGGTGCCAGCGCGTGGCGTGATGCGTGCGGCGAGACGATCTGGTCGTTGTTGAACGGCTGCAGGTCCAGTAGCGCCTGCAGGTCTGCATCGTCCTGGGCCTTGAAGTCGGCTACCCAGTTCAGTTGGTCATGCTTGAGGACGTGGGGCTGTGGCGGGGCGTCGGAAGGCTGGATGAAGCGGGCGATATCGATCGAGGGCAGGCTGCTGCGGTATTCCTCGTCGAGCAGGCGGTAGTTGTCGAGCATGCGCGGGGTCAGCGGGGAAGGGCTGAACAATGGGCGCAGCTCCTGGATGTCATCCAGGTCGTAGAGGGTGATGGTCCAGCCGAAACCGCGAAGGATCTCATCCAGATTGCCGGCGCTGGGGGCAGGCTCCCAGGGGGCGTCGCTGCTGATGTACAGCAGCGACCCATTGGGTGCCACGCGGTACTGGCTGTGCCATTCGTAGGCCGGCGCGCTATGGCGCTTGATCAGCAGGTAGAGAAAGCCCTCGCGCAAAGGGCGGATGGCGTAGCTGGAATGGGTCAGCTCGCCGACCTCCTGGAACGGGCTGAGATAGCCCGGCAATTTGGGCAGGCGGGCACGTTGTGCCGGGTTGCCGCCGACGGCGGCGTAGCGCAGGGGCAGCAGTTCGAAGCGGCGGGTGCAGTCGGCGACGGGGCTGTTGCGCAGGGCCGGGCGGTAGCCGGAGGTGATGCGCCTGCACAGTTCGAGGGTTTCTTTCAACGAATCCATGTATAGCTCCAGCGAGCAGGGATGATCATCAAATGCATGCAAGCGTTGCATTCGACCCGAGGCTGGACACTAGCGAGGAATCACTTCTCAAAGGAGCATTGCGCTTCCGATAGGTGCGTAGGAAATTTCTGATTAAGCGGTATCGTTGACGTTGGCAGGCTTTTCGTCGCCTTTCACGTCAACCCACCTGCCTCTCGTTGCGCCAGGGCTATCGGGTGGAGAGCCACCCTGGTCGCTTTTTTTAATACGGTGCCGCATCGAGACAGGGCCGCAAAGCGGCCCGATCGCACCCGGCTTGAGCGTGCCGGAGGATGAAGCTGGAGGTGAAGGCCAGTTGGAAGCGGGCGTGCCCGCAAAAGAGTGTGCACGCCCGGGGGGGATCTTTAGAAATCCGCCTCCAGGCTCAGCAGGTCCTGCACCGTCTGCCGCCGGCGGATCATCCGCAGGGCACCGTTCTCGATCAGGAACTCCGGCAGCAGCGGCCGGCTGTTGTAGTTCGACGACATCGACGCGCCATAGGCCCCGGCATCGTGGATCACCAGCAGGTCGCCCACCTGTGCCTGAGGCAGGTCCTGCGGGGTCAGTGCCTGGTCATCCTGGGTGAACACGTCACCCGATTCACACAATGGCCCGGCCACCACGGTCGGCTGGCGCGGGCGATCTACTGCTTGGCCATCGGCATCGAGCAGGGTCATGCCGTGGTAGGCGCCGTACATCGCCGGGCGCATCAGGTCGTTGAAGCCAGCGTCGATCATGACGAAGGTATTGCGCCCCACCTGTTTCACGGCACGGACTTCGGCCACCAGGTAGCCCGACTCCGCCACCAGGAAGCGCCCGGGTTCGATCTCCATGCGCACCGGGTGGCCGAGCATCGCTTCGATCTCCTTGCGCGCCACCGCCCAGGTCTGCGCATAACGCTGCAGGTCGACCGGTTTGTCGGTGCTGCGGTAAGGGGTGGAAAGCCCGCCGCCGATGGAGAACGCCTCGATGTCCACGCCCAGACGGCCGATCAGCTCGATCATCGAGCGGGCCACCTGTTCCAGGTGCTGGTAGTCCACCCCGGAACCAATGTGCATGTGCACGCCCACCAAGTGCAGGCCATGGGCCTTGATGCACGCCAGCGCCTCGTCCAGCTCTTCGTGCCAGATGCCATGCTTGCTGTTTTCGCCGCCGGTATTGGTCTTGCGGCTGTGGCCATGGCCGAAGCCCGGGTTGATGCGGATCCACACGCGGTGGCCGGGCGAGCGTTCGCCCAGTTGGCGCAGCATGTCGATGGAGCCGGCGTTGACTTCGATCTTCGACGCCACCACGCGTTCCAGGGTGGGGCGGTCCAGCGCGTCGCAGGTCAGCACCACGCCGGCAGGGTCACCGTCAACGCTCGCGCCGGCGGCGAAGGCCCGTTCCATCTCACCCAGCGACACGGCGTCCAGCACCAGGCCATGGGCGCGCATCAGGCGTAGCACATGCAGGTTGGGGTTGGCTTTCTGGGCGAAGCGCACGGTGTCGAATACGTTCAACTGCTCGACACGCTCGGCGATGGTGCTGGCGTCGTACGCCCAAAGCGGCGAGCCGTGCTGGCGAACCGCCTCGGCCAGAAGGGTGAAGGGTGCGGTCATGGTGGCGTTACTCGTATAAGGAAGGCCACGAGGATGAATCAAAGCGGGAATTCAGAAAAATAGCTATTTTTCTGCCAGTCATTCATATCTGATATACTCATTGTCGACTCACTGGGTGCTGCCGTGAAACTGTCCGTCCGCCACATCGAAGTGTTCCGCGCCATCATGGCCGCTGGTAGTGTCACGGGTGCGGCGCGCCTGCTGTTCACCTCGCAGCCGACCGTCAGCCGCGAACTGGCGCGGCTGGAGCAGGTGACTGGCCTGAACCTTTTCGAGCGCGAGGGCGGGCGCCTGGTGGCGACGGCCCAGGCGCTGCTGTTGATCGAAGAGGTCGAGCGCGCCTACGTCGGGCTGGAGCGGATCGATCGCTTTGCGCAGGCCATCCGCAACTTCGAGCAGGGCCGGCTGGCCATCACCTGCCTGCCGCTGTTCTCGCAAACCTTGTTGCCCAAGGCTTGCCAGCGCTTTCACCAGCAGCACAGTGGCGTGAGCGTGAGCATTCTGGCGCAGGAGTCGCCGTTGCTGGAGGAGTCACTGGTTGCCCAGCAGCATGACCTTGGCCTGACTGAAGTCGAACAGATACCGCGCGGCGCGTATGGTGAATTGCTGTTCAGTGCCAACATGGTGTGCGTGTTGCCCGAGCATCACCCGCTGCAGGTGAAGGCTGAACTGGAGCTGAGTGATTTCCATGAGGTCGATTTCATCAACCTGGCCAGCCTGGATACCTACCGCCAGCGTCTGGATCAGCACTTTCGTGCGGCCGGGGTTAACCGCCGCACGGTCATCGAGACCACCAGTGCCGCTTCGGTGTGCGCCATGGTCAGGCAAGGCCTGGGGGTGGCGATCATCAACCCGCTGAGCGGGCTGGAGGCGGCGCAAGGCGGGTTGCCGATCCGCAGGTTACGGGTATCGGTGCCCTATCAGGTGATGCTGATACGCCCGGACCATCGGCCAGCATCGGCGGCGGTGGAGCCGTTTTGCGAGGCGTTGCGGGTGCAGGCCAAAGAGATGCAGCAGGCGCTGGCCTGATCATTGTGGGGCGGCCTTGCGTCGCGATAGGGGCGCGAAGCGGCCACAGCAATCTATGCATGATGTCGAGATCCTGGGGCCGCTGCGCGGCCCTATCGCGACGCAAGGCCGCTCCCACAGGGATCGCGCCAGCTTTTAGAAATTGAGCAAGACAGTTGCTCCCACAGGGACCGCGCTCCCACTAGGCAGGGGCAGGGTTCAAAGCTCGCAGACCAAGGTTCCAGTACCGGCCAGGATGTTCTCCAGGGTTTCCTTCACTTCATCCATGTCACTCAAATCGCTGGTCAGGTTGATTTCCAGTACTTCATCCCCCTTCAGCGCGTCCCGGTCGCCGGCCGCCACTTCGATCAGCAGGCGCTTGGCGCTCAGGGTCACTTTAAGGCCATCCAGCGTCGACGGCTCGTCATCCAGCGTCAGGTCGACGGTGTCCTCGTCCGGGTAACGGGTAAGCAGGAACATCTGACCCTTGTCGCTGTGGCAGCACAGGGTCGCCATGTTGTCTTCCTCGTCATCGCAAGGGGTGGCGAACAGCAGGGCGGTGTTGATTTGCATGAGCAGGCTCGGGTCAAAGGAAACGGAAGGGAATTCTGACAGTCTTGCGTACAGGCATAAACGTAAAGTTACCGCCCCTTGACCGAAATTGTCGCAGCGCTGCAAGCGTAGATGACCGATCAGTCGTTAAGCTTCGGCGAGCCCTGGGCGTGCCTGCGCACGTTCAACGTCTGGTTTTTTACCGTCCGCCATGCCACGGGTTGGCTATCGTTGATCCGTACACGGCGCACGCAGCGACGCTTCAATTATTACAAAGCCCAAGCGGAGTACCTCAGATGGCGTTCTTCACCGCAGCCAGCAAAGCCGACTTCCAGCACCAACTGCAAGCGGCCCTGGCGCAGCACATCAGCGAGCAGTCCCTGCCACAAGTGGCGCTGTTCGCCGAGCAGTTCTTCGGCATCATCTCTCTGGACGAACTCACCCAGCGCAGGCTTTCCGACCTGGCCGGCTGCACCCTGTCAGCCTGGCGCATCATCGAGCGTTTCGACCCCGAATACCCGCAAGTGCGGGTGTACAACCCTGATTACGAACGCAATGGCTGGCAGTCGACCCATACCGTGGTCGAAGTGTTGCACCATGACTTGCCGTTCCTGGTCGACTCGGTGCGCACCGAGCTCAACCGCCGTGGCTACAGCATCCACACCCTGCAAACCACCGTGCTCAGTGTGCGCCGTGGCGCCAAGGGCGAGCTGTTGGAGCTGCTGCCCAAGGGAACCCAGGGCGAGGGCGTGCGCTACGAGTCATTGATGTACCTGGAGATTGATCGCTGCGCCAATGCCGCCGAGCTGACGGTGCTGACCCGCGAGATCGAGCAGGTGCTGGCCGAGGTACGGGTGGTGGTGGCCGACTTCGACCCGATGAAGGCCAAGCTGCGTGAAGTGGTAGCGCAGGTGGAGCAAACCGCCTTTGGCCCCGCCCAAAACGAGAAGGACGAAGTCAAGGCCTTCCTCGAATGGCTGCTGGATAACCACTTCACCTTCCTGGGCTATGAAGAATTCACCGTCAAGGGCGGCGCCGATGGCGGCCAGATGGTCTACGACGAGCAGTCGTTCCTCGGCCTGCCGCGCCGCCTGCGTGTGGGCTTGACGGCAGAAGAGCTGCGCATCGAAGACTACGCTGTGGCCTACCTCAACGAGCCGCTGCTGCTGTCGTTCGCCAAGGCCGCGCTGCCCAGCCGCGTGCACCGCCCGGCCTACCCGGACTACGTGTCGATCCGCCAGCTGGACGCCGACGGCAAGGTCATCAAGGAGCACCGCTTCATGGGGCTGTACACCTCGTCGGTGTATGGCGAAAGCGTGCATGCCATTCCGTACATCCGCGTGAAGGTGGCCGAAGTCGAGCGCCGTTCGGGCTTTGATCCCAAGGCCCACCTGGGCAAGGAACTGGCCCAGGTGCTGGAAGTGCTGCCGCGCGACGACCTGTTCCAGACGCCGATCGACGAGCTGTTCAGCACGGTCATGGCAATCGTGCAGATCCAGGAGCGCAACAAGATCCGCGTGTTCCTGCGTAAAGACCCGTACGGTCGCTTCTGCTACTGCCTGGCCTACGTCCCGCGGGAAATCTATTCCACCGAAGTGCGGCAGAAGATCCAGCAGGTGCTGATGGAGCGCCTGAAGGCCAGCGACTGCGAGTTCTGGACCTTCTTCTCCGAATCGGTACTGGCCCGTGTGCAACTGATCCTGCGGGTCGACCCCAAGAACCGTATCGACATCGACCCGCAGCAGCTGGAACGCGAAGTCATCCAGGCCTGCCGCTCGTGGCATGACGACTACTCGGCACTGGTGGTGGAGAACTTCGGCGAAGCCCAGGGCACCAACATCCTCGCCGATTTCCCCAAAGGCTTCCCGGCCGGTTACCGCGAGCGCTTCGCCGCGCACTCGGCGGTGGTCGACCTGCAGCATGTGCTGAACCTGTCGGAAAGCAAGCCGCTGGCCATGAGCTTCTACCAGCCGTTGACTCAGGTGGGCGAGCGCATCCTGCACTGCAAGCTGTACCACGCCGACACCCCGCTGGCGCTGTCCGACGTGCTGCCGATTCTGGAAAACCTCGGCCTGCGCGTGCTCGGCGAGTTCCCGTATCGCCTGCGCCATGCCAATGGCCGCGAATACTGGATCCACGACTTCGCCTTCACCTACAGCGAAGGCCTGAGCCTGGATATCCAGCAGCTCAACGATACCCTGCAGGACGCTTTCATCCACATCGTCCGGGGTGACGCCGAGAACGACGCCTTCAACCGCCTGGTGCTCACCGCCGGCCTGCCGTGGCGCGACGTGGCCTTGCTGCGTGCCTACGCCCGTTACCTGAAACAGATCCGTCTGGGCTTCGATCTGGGCTACATCGCCAGCACCCTGAACAACCACACCGACATCGCTCGCGAGCTGACCCGGTTGTTCAAGACCCGCTTCTACCTGGCGCGCAAGCTCACCCAGGACGACCTTGACGACAAGCAGCAGCGCCTGGAACAGGCCATTCTGACTGCGCTGGACGACGTGCAAGTGCTCAACGAAGACCGCATCCTGCGGCGCTACCTGGACCTGATCAAGGCCACCCTGCGTACCAACTTCTACCAGCCTGACGCAAACGGCCAGAACAAGTCGTACTTCAGCTTCAAGTTCAACCCCAAGCTGATCCCCGAATTGCCCAAGCCGGTGCCAAAGTTCGAGATATTCGTCTATTCGCCTCGGGTCGAGGGCGTGCACCTGCGCTTTGGCAACGTTGCCCGTGGTGGCCTGCGCTGGTCCGACCGCGAAGAGGACTTCCGTACCGAAGTGCTGGGGCTGGTGAAAGCCCAGCAGGTGAAGAACTCGGTCATCGTGCCGGTCGGCGCCAAGGGTGGTTTCCTGCCGCGTCGCCTGCCGCTGGGCGGCAGCCGTGACGAGATCGCCGCCGAAGGCGTGGCGTGCTACCGCATCTTCATTTCCGGCCTGCTCGACATCACCGACAACCTCAAGGACGGTGGCGTGGTGCCGCCGGCCAACGTGGTGCGTCATGACGATGACGACCCGTACCTGGTGGTAGCGGCCGACAAAGGCACCGCGACCTTCTCCGACATTGCCAACGGCATTGCCATCGACTACGGCTTCTGGCTTGGCGATGCCTTTGCCTCGGGCGGCTCGGCCGGTTACGACCACAAGAAGATGGGCATTACCGCGCGCGGCGCCTGGGTGGGCGTGCAGCGTCACTTCCGCGAGCGTGGCATCAACGTGCAGGAAGACCCGATCACCGTCATTGGTGTGGGCGATATGGCCGGTGACGTGTTCGGCAATGGCCTGCTGATGTCCGACAAGCTGCAACTGGTGGCCGCGTTCAACCACCTGCATATCTTCATCGACCCCAATCCCGACCCTGCCACCAGCTTTGCCGAGCGCAAGCGCCTGTTCGACCTGCCGCGTTCGGCCTGGAGCGACTACGACACCAGCATCATGTCCGAAGGCGGCGGGATCTTCCCGCGCAGTGCCAAGAGCATCGCAATCAGCCCGCAGATGAAAGAGCGCTTCGCCATCGAAGCCGACCGCCTGACCCCGACCGAGCTGCTTAACGCGCTGCTCAAGGCCCCGGTGGACTTGCTGTGGAACGGCGGTATCGGTACCTACGTGAAGGCCAGCACTGAAAGCCATGCCGATGTCGGCGACAAGGCCAACGATGCGCTGCGGGTCAACGGTAACGAACTGCGCTGCAAGGTGGTGGGCGAGGGCGGCAACCTGGGCATGACCCAGCTCGGCCGCGTCGAGTTCGGCCTGAACGGCGGCGCCACCAACACCGACTTCATCGACAACGCCGGCGGCGTGGACTGCTCCGACCACGAGGTCAACATCAAGATCCTGCTCAACGAAGTGGTGCAGGGTGGCGACATGACCGAGAAGCAGCGCAACCAGCTGCTGGGCAGCATGACCGACGAAGTGGCCGGGCTGGTGCTGGGCAACAACTACAAGCAGACCCAGGCGCTGTCCCTGGCCGCCCGCCGCGCCCGCGAGCGGATTGCCGAATACAAGCGCCTGATGGCCGATCTCGAGGCGCGGGGCAAGCTGGACCGTGCCATCGAATTCCTGCCGTCCGAAGAGCAGTTGGCCGAACGCCTGGCTGCCGGCCAGGGCCTGACCCGCGCCGAGCTGTCCGTGCTGATCTCGTACAGCAAGATCGACCTCAAGGAGCAACTGCTCAAGTCGCTGGTACCGGACGACGACTACCTGACCCGTGACATGGACACCGCTTTCCCGCCGTCCCTGGTCAGCAAGTTCGCCGAGGCCATGCGCCGCCACCGCCTGAAGCGCGAAATCGTCAGCACCCAGATCGCCAACGACCTGGTCAACAACATGGGTATCACCTTCGTCCAGCGCCTGAAGGAGTCGACCGGCATGAGCCCGGCCAACGTGGCCGGCGCTTATGTGATCGTGCGCGACATCTTCCACCTGCCGCACTGGTTCCGCCAGATCGAGGCACTGGACTATCAGGTGCCGGCGGAAATCCAGCTCACCCTGATGGACGAGCTGATGCGCCTGGGCCGCCGTGCCACCCGCTGGTTCCTGCGAAGCCGCCGTAACGAACAGGACGCCGGTCGCGATACCGCGCACTTCGGGCCGAAGATCGCGCAGCTGGGTCTGAAGCTGGATGAGCTGCTCGAAGGCCCTACCCGCGAACGCTGGATGGTCCGCTACCAGGGCTTTGTCGACGCCGGTGTGCCGGAGTTGCTGGCGCGTATGGTGGCGGGTACCAGCCACCTGTACACCCTGCTGCCGATCATTGAAGCGGCCGACGTGACCGGCCATGAGCCCGCGCAGGTGGCCAAGGCATTCTTCGCCGTGGGCAGCGCGCTGGACCTGACCTGGTACTTGCAGGAAATCAGCAACCTGCCGGTGGAAAACAACTGGCAGGCGCTGGCCCGCGAGGCATTCCGCGACGATATCGACTTGCAGCAGCGGGCGATCACCATTTCGGTCCTGCAGATGGTCGATGCACCGGAAGACATGGATGCCCGCGTGGCGCTGTGGTCAGAGCAGCACCGGGGAATGGTGGAGCGCTGGCGCGCCATGCTCGACGACCTGCGCAATGCCACGGGCACTGACTATGCGATGTACGCGGTGGCCAACCGCGAGCTGGTCGACCTGGCCATGAGCGGGCAGGCGGCGGTGGTGCCGTCCTGAGCCTTGTGGTGAGGTAAAACAAAGCCCCGGTAGTGATGCCGGGGCTTTTTTGTATTCCTGGGGTGGCCCTTTCGCGGGTGAACCCGCTCCTACAGGGGGGCGTTACTTGAACCGCCTCTCCACGCCTTTTTCAACCAGGATCTTGGCGGAAATCTCTTCCACCGAAAAATGCGTGGAATTGATATTGGGAATGTTCTCCCTGCGGAACAGGCTTTCCACTTCACGCACTTCGAATTCGCACTGGGCAAAGCTGGAATAGCGGCTGTTGGGCTTGCGTTCGTGGCGGATGGCGGTGAGGCGGTCGGGGTCGATGGTCAGGCCGAACAGCTTGCTGTGGTGCTTTTTCAGCACCGCCGGCAGCTGCAGGCGCTCCATGTCGTCCTCGGTCAGCGGGTAATTGGCGGCACGGATGCCGAACTGCATGGCCATGTACAGGCAGGTTGGGGTTTTGCCGCAACGCGACACGCCAACCAGAATCAGGTCGGCTTTGTCGTAGTAGTGGGTGCGTGCACCATCGTCGTTATCCAGGGCGAAATTCACCGCCTCGATGCGTTCCATGTAGTTGGAATTGCCGCCGATCGAGTGGGATTTGCCCACGGAATACGACGAATGGGCGATCAATTCCTGCTCAAGTGGGGATAAAAACGAAGAAAAGATGTCGATCATGAAGCCATTCGACGTCGCCAGGATCTCGCGGATGTCCTGGTTGACAATGGTGTCGAAGATGATCGGGCGGACCCCATCCCGCTCGGCCGCAGCGTTGATTTGCTGGACCATGGCCCGCGCTTTGTCCGGCGAATCGATGTAAGGACGGGTGAATTTGTTGAAGGGAATGCTCTCGAATTGCGCGAGCAAACTCTGGCCCAAGGTTTCGGCAGTGATACCGGTGCCGTCGGAGATGAAGAACGCGGTTCGTTTCATTTGCGATCTGGGCCTTAAGCTGATGGCGATTCTTGGATATGATAAGTTCGGTTTGCCGAATGCGGCTGTCGACATTCTGCCACATTTGCAGCGCCTATTTTCCAGGTACAGGCCACAAACGCCCGGCCAAGTCATAGAAGACAGGCGGGCGCCTTTTGAGCTTTTCCAACACAGTTAGTGGAGAGATCACCTTGGTAGAGTACGTAGTTTCCCTCGATAAGCTCGGCGTCCATGATGTGGAGCATGTGGGGGGCAAGAACGCATCCCTGGGCGAGATGATCAGTAACCTCGCCGGTGCCGGCGTGTCGGTGCCGGGCGGCTTTGCCACTACGGCTCAGGCGTACCGTGACTTTCTCGAGCAGAGTGGGCTGAACGACCGCATTCACGCCGCGCTCGACGCGCTGGACGTTGACGACATCAATGCCCTGACCAAGACCGGCGCGCAGATCCGCCAGTGGGTCATGGAAGCCGAATTCCCGCCACGTCTGGATTCGGAAATCCGTACGGCCTTCGCCGAAATGGCCGCCGGCAACGACAACATGGCCGTTGCCGTGCGTTCCTCGGCTACCGCTGAAGACCTGCCGGACGCCTCGTTCGCCGGTCAGCAGGAAACCTTCCTCAACATCCGCGGCGTCGATAACGTGATCCGCGCGGCCAAGGAAGTGTTCGCTTCGCTGTTCAACGACCGCGCCATCGCCTACCGCGTGCACCAGGGCTTCGATCACAAGCTGGTTGCCTTGTCTGCCGGTGTGCAGCGCATGGTCCGCTCCGAAACCGGCACCGCCGGCGTCATGTTCACCCTCGACACCGAGTCGGGCTTCCGCGACGTGGTATTCATCACTGGCGCCTATGGCCTGGGCGAAACCGTGGTGCAGGGTGCGGTCAACCCTGACGAATTCTACGTGCACAAGAACACCCTGCAGGCTGGCCGCCCGGCCATCCTGCGCCGCAACCTGGGCAGCAAGGCGATCAAGATGGTCTATGGCGACGAAGCCAAGGCCGGCCGTTCGGTAAAGACCGTCGAAGTCGACCGCGCCGAGCGCGCACGCTTCTGCCTGACCGATGCCGAGGTCAGCGAGCTGGCCAAGCAGGCCATGATCATCGAGCAGCACTACCAGCGCCCGATGGACATCGAGTGGGCCAAGGACGGTGACGACGGCAAGCTGTACATCGTCCAGGCCCGCCCGGAAACGGTGAAGAGCCGTTCCAGCGCCAACGTCATGGAACGCTACCTGCTCAAAGAGAAAGGCACCGTGCTGGTCGAAGGCCGTGCCATTGGCCAGCGTATCGGCGCCGGCAAGGTTCGCGTCATCAACGACGTATCGGAAATGGACAAGGTCCAGCCGGGTGACGTGCTGGTCTCCGACATGACCGACCCTGACTGGGAACCGGTGATGAAGCGCGCCAGCGCCATCGTCACCAACCGCGGTGGCCGTACCTGCCACGCGGCGATCATCGCGCGTGAGCTGGGTATCCCGGCGGTAGTCGGTTGCGGCAACGCTACTCAGGTACTGAAAGATGGCCAGGGCGTGACCGTTTCCTGTGCCGAAGGCGATACTGGCTTCATCTTCGAAGGCGAACTGGGCTTCGACATCAAGCAGAACTCGGTCGATGCCATGCCGGAACTGCCGTTCAAGATCATGATGAACGTTGGCAACCCGGATCGCGCCTTCGACTTCGCTCAACTGCCCAACGCCGGTGTCGGTCTGGCACGCCTGGAGTTCATCATCAACCGCATGATCGGCGTGCACCCCAAGGCGCTGCTGAACTATGCGGGCCTGCCTGCCGACCTGAAAGAAAGCGTCGACAAGCGCATCGCCGGCTACAACGACCCGGTCGGCTTCTACGTCGAGAAGCTGGTAGAAGGCATCAGCACCCTGGCGGCGGCCTTCTATCCGAAAAAGGTCATCGTGCGCCTGTCGGACTTCAAGTCCAACGAGTACGCCAACCTGATCGGTGGCAAGCTGTACGAGCCGGAAGAAGAAAACCCGATGCTGGGCTTCCGCGGTGCTTCGCGTTACATCAGCGAATCGTTCCGTGACTGCTTCGAGCTCGAGTGCCGTGCACTGAAGCGTGTGCGCAACGAGATGGGCCTGACCAACGTCGAGATCATGGTGCCGTTCGTGCGCACCTTGGGCGAAGCCAGCCAGGTCGTCGACCTGCTCGCCGAAAACGGCCTGGCCCGCGGCGACAACGGTCTGCGCGTGATCATGATGTGCGAACTGCCGTCCAACGCCATCCTCGCCGAAGAGTTCCTGGAATACTTCGACGGCTTCTCGATCGGCTCCAACGACCTGACCCAGTTGACCCTGGGCCTGGACCGTGACTCGGGCATCATTGCCCACCTGTTCGATGAGCGTAACCCTGCGGTGAAGAAGCTGCTGGCTAACGCCATTGCCGCCTGCAACAAGGCTGGCAAGTACATTGGCATCTGCGGCCAAGGCCCATCGGACCACCCGGACCTGGCCAAGTGGCTGATGGAGCAGGGCATCGAAAGCGTGTCGCTGAACCCGGACTCGGTACTCGAGACCTGGTTCTTCCTGGCCGAAGGCCAAGGCGCGGCCTGATGCAGTAAACGCGGGGGGGCGTCTGGCGCCCTCTTGCCTGGTTTTTTCCAGGGCGAGCTCCAGCAATGGACCCCGCCCTTTTTTGTGCACCAAGCAACCTTATGCAAAGCAGCAGCACTTTATTCCCCGTGGCCCTGCTCAGTGCCGAGCGCCGCGGCGATCTCAGCGAAGACGTGTATCGGATCAAGGCCGGTAATGGCCCGGACCCCAGCGTCGAGCTCGCCATCACCCGTCTGGGGCTGGCCGACCAGGTTCAGGCCCAAGGCGTGCCGGTCATTCTCCTGCACGGCAGTTTTTCCAATCGGCGCTTCTGGTATTCGCCCAAAGGGGTTGGCCTGGGTGCCTACCTTGCGCGCGCCGGTTTCGATGTCTGGATCCCGGAAATGCGAGGCCACGGCCTGTCGCCGCGTAACCATGACTGGAAACACAACAGCGTTGCCGCCTACGCCCGTGATGACCTGCCGTTGATCAACGCATTCGTGCGCGAGCAATCGGGCCAGGCGCCGCACTGGGTTGGCCATTCCCTGGGTGGCACCACCCTGGTAGCTGCGCTGGGCGGTGGTTTTCTGGCTGCCGAGCAGTTGGCCAGCGTGGCGCTGTTCGGTACCCAGATCAGCCGTGTCTATTGGCCGTTGAAAGTGCCGCCGCTGGCTTGGGGCGCGAAGCTGGTGCTCAAGCGTTGGGGGCAGATATCCGGTCCACGTTTCAAGCGTGGGCCTGAAGACGAGCCGATAGGCCTCGCCCTGGAGAGCATGCGCTGGCACGGCCTGTTCGGGCGCTTTGGCGACAAGAAGCACGATTGGTGGGCAGGGCTGGCTGAAGTGGATGTACCGCTGCTGGCGGTGGCCGGTGCCGGGGACTTCCAGGACCCGGTGTGGGCCTGTCGCAAGCTGTTCGAGCAGTTGGGCGGCGAGCGCAAACAGTTCCTGCGGCTGGGGCGTGAAGAAGGTTTCGAGGCCTTTGGGCATGTCGACATGCTGGTGAGCAAGGCCGCGCAGGTGCAGGTGTGGCCGCTGGTGGAGCGCTGGCTGCGCAACCCGCTGCTGCCGGTGCATGCGTCCACTGTCGTTGCGGAACCTGTGCCTGCCAGCTGAGTTTGCTGTACCTGTCATGGCCGCTTCGCGGGTAAACCCGCTCCTACACCGGATTGGTGGTGGACGCACATCGGGGGTTGGACACAGGCCGTCGTAGGGGCGGGTTTACCCGCGAAAGGGCCGGGCCTGCTGGCCAATTTCCACCGGCCGCTCACCGTTGCCGCCACCACCGTATTCGCGGGTAAACCCGCTCCTACACCGGATTGGTGGTGGACCCACATCGGGGGTTGGACACAGGCCGTCGTAGGGGCGGGTTTACCCGCGAAAAGGTCGGGCCTTCTGGCCAATTTCCACCGGCCGCTCACCGTTGCCGCCACCACCGTATTCGCGGGTGAACCCGCTCCTACACCGGATTGGTGGTGGACGCACATCGGGGGTTGGACACAGGCCGTCGTAGGGGCGGGTTTACCCGCGAAAGGGCCGGGCCTGCTGGCCAATTTCCACCGGCCGTTCACCGTTGCCGCCACCACCGTATTCGCGGGTAAACCCGCTCCTACACCGGATTGGTGGTGGACGCACATCGGGGGGGGCACAGGCCGTCGTGTAGGAGCGGGTTTACCCGCGAAAGGGCCGGGCCTGCTGGCCAATCTCCACCGGCCGTTCACCTTTGACGCCGCCACCGTATTCGCGGGTAAACCCGCTCCTACACCGGATTGGTGGTGGACACACATCGGGGGTTGGACACAGGCCGTCGTGTAGGAGCGGGTTTACCCGCGAAGAGGCCGGCCCTGCTGGCCAATCTCCACCGGCCGTTCACCGTTTGACGCCGCCACCGTATTCGCGGGTAAACCCGCTCCTACACCTGGATAACGGCGCGTTCCTGTGCAGGAACGGGTCACGCGTGGAAGGGCCGAGACAGGATGAATACAAATGACTGCCCGGTCCCGGATGACTACGACAGCCTCCAAGGTGTAGCCTTGGCCGATACCCGCTTTCGTTGTGACTGACAGGAGCTTCCCATGCAGCATTACGTAACGCCCGACCTGTGTGACGCCTACCCGGACCTGGTACAAGTGCTGGAACCGATGTTCAGCAATTTCGGTGGCCGCGATTCGTTCGGTGGCCAGATCGTTACCATCAAGTGTTTCGAGGACAATTCGCTGGTCAAGGAGCAGGTCGAACTCGACGGCAAGGGCAAAGTGCTGGTGGTCGATGGCGGGGGGTCGCTGCGCCGTGCGCTGCTGGGCGACATGCTCGCCGAAAAAGCCGCAAAAAACGGTTGGGAAGGCTTGGTGATCTACGGCTGTGTGCGTGATGTCGACGTGCTGATCCAGACCGACGTTGGCGTGCAGGCCCTGGCCAGCCACCCGATGAAGACCGACAAGCGGGGTATTGGCGATCTCAACGTGGTGGTGACCTTCGCCGGGGTAACCTTCCGCCCGGGTGAGTATGTGTATGCCGACAACAATGGCGTGCTGGTCTCGCCGAGCCCGCTGAAAATGCCGGAGTAATGCGCCGCACGCGCTGATGGAGCTTTGATGTTCGAGGAAGACAACGCGCAGTGGGGGCTGGTGCATGCCCTGGTGCTCGATGGCAAAGGTGGCGCGCGCTCGATTGCCCGTACCGAACTGGACGACCTGCAGTTGCAACCGGAGCAGAGCCTGTGGCTGCACTGGGATCGCAGCCATCCGCAAACCCGTTCCTGGCTGCTGCACGACAGCGGCCTGAGCGAGTTCGCCTGCGAGCTGCTGCTGGAAGAAAACACCCGGCCGCGCCTGCTGCCCATGGCGGACGAACAGCTGTTGCTGTTCCTGCGGGGGGTCAACCTCAACCCGGGTGCCGAGCCCGAAGACATGGTTTCGGTACGCATCTTCGCCGAGGCGCAGCGGGTTATTTCGCTGCGCCTGCGGCCGTTGCGCGCCAGCGATGAAATTCTCCAGCTGCTGGAACAGGGCAGGGGGCCGAAATCGGCCTCGGAACTGTTGCTGTTGATGGGCGAGTTGCTGACCGAAAAGGTCCAGGGCCTGGTCAGCGACCTGGCCGAGCTCGTCGACCTGGAGGAAGAAAAGGTCGAATCCGACGAGCGGTATGCCCCGGAGCAGGGCAGCCTGCAGCAGATCCGCCGCCGTGCCGCTGGCCTGCGCCGCTTTCTCGCCCCGCAACGGGAAATCTACGCGCAGTTGTCGCGCAGCAAATGGAGCTGGTTCGCCAATGCCGACGCCGATTACTGGAATGAACTCAACAACAGCCTGATCCGCTACCTCGAAGAGCTGGAACTGGCCCGCGAACGCGCTGCGCTGGTGCTGGAAAGCGAGGACCGGCGGCGTAGCGAGCGGATGAACCGCACCATGTACCGCTTTGGCATCATCACCTGCATCTTCCTGCCCATGAGCTTTGTCACCGGGCTACTGGGCATCAATGTCGGCGGCATCCCCGGGGCGGAAAACCCTTTGGGCTTCCTGTTCGCCTGCATCGTCGTGCTGGGGTTGGCCGTGGGGCAGTGGTGGCTGTTCCGGCGGTTGCGGTGGGTATAGCTGTGCAATTTGAAACCTTCGTGCCAACAGGATGTGTGACCCGTCGCCCGGCCATCTCGTCTCTTGCTGACACTGCGCGAGGTGCCCATGCACGATCCGTTTGAAGAATCCCTGCGCGACCTGCTCAAGGCGTCACCCTCCGGCAATGACCGGGACGACCGGGACGACGCCGCTTGCCTGGGTCGCGTGCTGAAAACCGCCAACCGCCAGGTTGGCGCGGGTGATCTGTTCAGCCTGCTTGGCCGCTGGAGCCAGGCGCTGCTGATTGCCGTGAACAATGGCTCGGCGCATGTTGCGCCGGTGCGTCGACACTCTTCCCGCAACGCTGCCCCCGGCAGCAAAGCAGATAAGGCCGATTGAATATGGAACTCGATCTCTGGACCCAGAGCCTGGTCACCGCGATGACAGCCCTTTGGACCAAGGTAGCGAACTTCATCCCCAACCTGTTCGGCGCGCTGGTCGTGGTGCTGCTCGGTTTCGTGGTGGCCAAGCTGCTCGACACGCTGCTGTCCAAACTGTTGGCCAAATTTGGCCTGGACCGCCTGATGGCCGGCACCGGCCTCACCAAAATGCTCGGTCGCGGCGGTATCCAGGTGCCGATCTCGACCCTGATCGGCAAGATCGTCTATTGGTTCGTGCTGCTCATCTTCCTGGTCTCGGCTGCCGAATCGCTGGGCCTTGAGCGGGTTTCGGCAACCCTCGACATGCTCGCCCTGTACTTGCCCAAGGTGTTCGGCGCGGCCCTGGTGCTGCTGGCCGGCGTACTGCTGGCGCAGGTGGCCAACGGCCTGGTGCGTGGCGCTGCCGAAGGTATCGGCCTGGAATACTCGGCGGGTCTGGGGCGTATCACCCAAGGCCTTGTGATCATCATCAGCATCTCGGTGGCCATCAGCCAGCTTGAAGTGAAAACCGACCTGCTGAACCACGTCATCGTTATCGGGCTGATTACCGTTGGTCTGGCCGTTGCCTTGGCCATGGGCCTTGGCAGTCGCGAAATTGCCGGGCAGATCCTGGCCGGCATCTACGTGCGCGAGCTGTACCAAGTCGGCCAGCAGGTGCGGATTGGAGAGGTCGAAGGGCATATCGAGGAGATCGGTACGGTGAAGACGACGCTGCTGACCGATGATGGCGAACTGGTGTCGCTGTCTAACCGCGAGCTGCTTGAACAGCGCGTCAATAGCCGCTAACCGCACAAAAGCTGTTAATGTATGCCGCCGCGAAATTCGACCCACGGGGTCGCGCGGCGACATTGACCTGACTGTCGGCCAGATCCGTTTTGAATAAAGTTCATTCGCCGCCCATGCGCTATGACCCCCGCGAGCTCACAGACGAAGAGTTGGTGGCGCGTTCGCATGAGGAGCTGTACCACGTTACCCGCGCCTATGAAGAGCTCATGCGGCGCTACCAACGGACCCTGTTCAACGTCTGTGCGCGTTATCTGGGGAACGACCGTGACGCGGACGATGTCTGTCAGGAAGTGATGCTGAAAGTGCTGTACGGGCTGAAAAACTTCGAGGGTAAGTCGAAGTTCAAGACCTGGCTCTACAGCATCACCTACAACGAGTGCATTACCCAGTACCGCAAGGAGCGCCGCAAACGTCGGTTGATGGATGCCTTGAGTCTGGACCCTGTTGAAGAGGCGTCCGAAGACAAGGCTCCAAAGCCGGAAGAAAAAGGCGGGCTGGACAAGTGGCTGGTGCATGTGAACCCGATTGACCGGGAAATTCTGGTGCTGCGTTTTGTCGCAGAGCTGGAGTTCCAGGAAATTGCCGACATCATGCACATGGGCTTGAGCGCGACGAAAATGCGTTACAAGCGCGCGCTAGACAAGCTTCGGGAGAAATTTGCCGGCCTTGATGAAACTTAGTGGCGTGCAAATATCTCTAACGAACCGGCGAGTTCTGCTAGACTCGCCGTCGAGTTGTCCCTCTTGTTTGTGGTGGGACTGCTTAACTATCACCAGATGGGGATTTAACGGATGAAATTGAAAAACACCTTGGGCTTGGCCATTGGTTCGCTTGTAGCCGCCACTTCGATTGGCGCTATGGCACAAGGTCAAGGCGCCGTCGAGACTGAAATCTTCTACAAGAAAGAATTCTTCGACAGCCAGCGCGACTTCAAGAACGACGGCAACCTGTTCGGCGGCTCGATCGGTTACTTCCTGACCGACGACGTTGAGCTGCGTCTGGGCTACGACGAAGTACACAACGCTCGTGGCGAAGACGGCAAGAACATCAAGGGCTCGAACACTGCCCTGGACGCCGTTTACCACTTCAACAACCCGTACGACGCTATCCGTCCATACGTTTCCGCTGGTTTCTCGCACCAGTCGCTGGGCCAGACCGGCCGTGGCGGTCGTGACCACTCCACCTTCGCCAACGTTGGCGCTGGCGCCAAGTGGTACATCACCGACATGTTCTACGCCCGTGCCGGCGTAGAAGCTCAGTACAACATCGACCAGGGCGACACCGAGTGGGCCCCGAGCGTTGGTGTTGGCCTGAACTTCGGCGGTAGCCCGAAGCAAGCTGAAGCTGCTCCTGCTCCAGTTGCTGAAGTCTGCTCCGACTCCGACAACGACGGCGTGTGCGACAACGTCGACAAGTGCCCAGACACCCCGGCCAACGTTACCGTTGACGCCGACGGCTGCCCGGCTGTTGCCGAAGTCGTTCGCGTTGAGCTGGACGTCAAGTTCGACTTCGACAAGTCGGTCGTCAAGCCTAACAGCTACGGCGACATCAAAAACCTGGCTGACTTCATGAAGCAGTACCCACAAACCACCACCGTGGTTGAAGGTCACACTGACTCCGTGGGTCCAGACGCTTACAACCAGAAGCTGTCCGAGCGTCGTGCCAACGCTGTCAAGCAAGTGCTGACCCAGCAGTACGGCGTAGAATCCAGCCGTGTTGACTCGGTTGGCTACGGCGAAACCCGTCCGGTTGCTGACAACGCCACCGAAGAAGGCCGTGCTGTCAACCGTCGCGTTGAAGCTCAGGTAGAAGCCCAGGCCAAGTAATTGGTTTGAAGCTTCATGAAAAACCCGGCCTCGGCCGGGTTTTTCTTTGCCTGGGGTTTAACCGGCCTCGAAGGCTGTTCCTGCTGTTAGCCTGCGATTGCGATCCGCCCCACAGCCTGTTGCTCTCCCACCACCTCTCCAATCACCAGGATTGCCGGGCTACGCAAGCCAAACGCCCGCGCAGCTTCCACCATTCCCTGCACATCGCTTCTGCACTCCCGCTGCTGCGGCAGCGAGGCGTTTTCGATCATCGCCACCGGCATTCCCGGCGCCATACCCCCCGCCAGCAATCCCTGGCGCACCTGTTCCAGCCGCGCCACCCCCATGTAGACCACCAGCGTTGTCCCGCCCTGAGCCAAGGCCGCCCAGTTCAGCTCGCTATCGTCCTGGGTGTGCGCCGTCACCAGCGTCACCCCTCGGCTCACGCCCCGTGAAGTCAGGGGAATCCCGCATTGGGTGGCCCCGGCCAGGCCGGCGGTGATGCCATTGATCACCTCCACTTCGATGCCATGGCCCTGCAGCCACAGTGCCTCCTCACCGCCACGGCCGAAGATGCAAGGGTCGCCGCCCTTGAGCCGCACCACGCAACGGCCCTGTCGCGCGTGGCGCAGCATCAGGCGCTGAATGAACGCTTGCGGTGTAGAGCGGCAGCCGCCGCGCTTGCCCACGGTCATTACCCGGGCCTGCGGGCAATGCTCGAGCACTGCCGGGTTGACGAGATCGTCGACCATTACCACGGCGGCTTGCTGCAACGCACGCACTGCCTTGAGGGTGAGCAGTTCAGGGTCACCAGGGCCGGCACCGACCAGCCATACTTTTGCATTCATCAACGTTTCCTCATCGGCAAGGTGCGTTCAGCCCTTGAGCAGGGTGAACAGCAGTATCAGATTGATCAGCAACGACAACAGGGCCAGGGTGCGCCACACCTTCAGCGGCTCGCGCTCGAGCAGCGGCCGGGGTCGGCTGGGCAGTTCCTGGCGGTCGCCGCGCTCGAGTAGCAGCAACCAGTGTTCGGCGGTTTCGAAGCGCTGCGCCGGGTCGCTCGCCACGGCCTGCAGCAGGTTGTGCTGCAGCCATTCCGGCAGGTCGGGTCGGTAGCGCGCGGCGTTGACCGGCTGGCCGAAGCGCGGGCGCTGGAAGGCCTCTACCTCGCCGTACGGGTAGTGTCCGGTCAGCAGGTGGTACAGGGTCACGCCCACTGCATACAAGTCCTGACGCGGGCTGGGCGGGTGGCCATCGAATGCTTCCGGGGCGATATACGAGGGCGTGCCGGGCAGCTCGTGCAGCGGGTCTTCGGACAGGCCCGGGCAATAAGCCAGGCCGAAGTCCAGCAGGCGCAGCTGGCCATCACGGCCCAGGTGCAGGTTGTCTGGCTTGATATCGCGGTGCAGCAAGTTGCGCCGATGCAGCACACCGACTGCCTGCAGCAGTTGCCGTGCGACTTCCAGCCATTGCGGCAGGGGCAGCGGGCCCTGTTCGGCCAGCAACGCCGCCAGGTTCTGGCCGGGATATTCGCGCATCACGTAGTACAGGTGCTGGCGCTGACTGGCGGCGTGTAGCTCGGGGAAGTGCCGGCCGGCGATGCGGCGCAGAAACCACTCTTCCAGCAACAGCCCTTGGGCCGCCCCCGGCTCCTGTTCGCGTGCAGTGGGGAGGGTCTTGAGCAGCCAAGGCTGGTTCTGGCTATCGCGTACTTTGTACAGCAAGGACTGGCGGCTGTGCGCGTGCAGTGTTTCGACCTGCCAGCCGTCGATCACCTGGCCTTCGCGCAGCGCGCCGGGCACGGGCCATTGTTGCAGTTGCGCCAGGGTATCGCCCAGGTTGGCCGTGCCCAGTTGCTCGACTTGCACCAGCAAGGCGCTGGCGTTGTCCTTGCTGCCGTTGAGGTGGGCACTGGCCACCAGAGTGTCGGCGGCCAGTTGCAGGTCAGTTTGCTCGCGCAGCACGGCCTGGATGTGCTGTTCGCCCAGGCTGGCCCAGACCCCGTCGCTGAGCAGCAGAAAACATTCGCCCGGTTGCAGCTCGCCTTCCAGGTAATCCACCAGCAGGTGCTGGTCCAGGCCCAGCGCCCGTTTCAGTACATGCTGCATGCCCGGTTGGTCCCATACATGGTCTTCGCTCAGGCATTGCAGGTGCCCCTCGTGCCAGCGGTACACCCGGCAGTCGCCGACATGGGCCAGGGTAAAGCGCCTGCCGCGCAACACCAGCGCGCTAAGCGTGGTCAGCAACGGCTGGCCGCTGCCCTGGGCGCGCAACCAGCGGTTCTGCGCCAGCAGCAGGCGGTCGAGGGCCTGGGCCACGCTCCAGGTGGCTGGCGTGGCGTAGTAATCCAGGGCCAGTGCCTGCAGGCTGGCGCGCGCCGCCAGGCCGCCGTCGGCACATTGGCTGACGCCGTCGGCCAGGGCGAACAGGTAGCCTTTGCTGGCGGCCAGTTCTGGTGCCGGCGTCACCAGGCGCAGGGCGTCCTGGTTTTCCGCGCGCGGCCCGGTGGCGCTGGCCTGGGCAAAGCTCAGTTGCAGGCTCATCGGCGTGCCTCAGACCCGTGCTGCGGTGACTGCAGCCGAGCCCCAGGTGGTGCGCCAGCGCTGTTTCACACCGTGCAGGCCGAACCAGGCCAGCAGGCCCAGGCTGGCGAACAGCCACAGCCCCAGTTGGTAATCGCCAGTGTGCTGCTTGATGGTGCCAAGCCCGGCCGCCAGCAGGAAGCCGCCGATGCCCCCGGCCATGCCGATCAGGCCGGTCATTACCCCGATCTCTTGGCGGAAGCGTTGCGGTACCAGTTGGAATACCGCGCCATTGCCCGCCCCCAGGCCGAGCATGGCGCTGACGAACAGCGCCAGTGCGGCCGCGGCAGAGGGCAGGTTGAAACCGACTGCGGCAATGCAGATGGCGGCCACGCCGTACATGCCCAGCAGGGTGCGGATGCCGCCAAAACGGTCAGCCAGGGCGCCGCCGAGCGGGCGCATCAGGCTGCCGGCGAACACACAAGCGGCGGTGTAGTAGCCGGCGGTGACCGGGCTCAGGCCGTATTGGTCGCTGAAGTAGCCGGGCAGGGCGCTGGCCAGGCCGATGAAGCCGCCGAAGGTCACGCTGTAGAAAAACATGAACCACCAGCTGTCACGGTCGCCCAGTGCCTTGAGGTAGTCAGCCATGGCTTTCGGCTTGGGCCGTTGCGGGGCATTGCGCGCCAACAGGGCGAACACCACCAGCGCCAGTGACAGCGGGATCAGCGCAAAGCCGAACACATTGTTCCAGCCAAAGCCCGCTGCCAGTGCCGGTGCCAGCAAGGCCGCGAACACCGTGCCGGAGTTGCCGGCGCCAGCGATGCCCATGGCCTTGCCTTGGTGCTGTGGCGGGTACCACTGCGAGGCCAGCGGCAGCGAGACGGCGAAGGACGCACCGGCAAAGCCCAGGAACACGCCTAGCAGCAGGGCCTGTTCATAGCTGTGTACGCCAAGGTACCAGGCTGCGGCCAGGGCGACGATGACCACCACCTGGCCGATCAGGCCAGCCGTCTTGGGCGACAGGCGGTCGACCAGAACGCCCATGGCGAAGCGCAGGATCGCCCCGGCCAGGATCGGCGTGGCCACCATCAGGCCCCGTTGTTGTGCGCTCAGTTGCAGGTCGGCAGCAATCTGCACCGCCAACGGGCCCAGCAGGTACCAGACCATGAAGCTGAGGTCGAAGTACAGAAACGCGGCGAACAGCGTGGGCACATGCCCGGATTTCCAGAAGCTGGCACTCATCGAACACCTCACTCGGTAGTACAACGGAACGAAAAAGACGCCGCTACCCGCTCCATGGGTGTGGAGGGGAGAGCGACGTCTTTGTCGGGATTCAAGTGGGGTAACCGCCGTTGGCTACCGGTGAGATTTGTTCAGCAAGAGATGGGCCAACTTCCGGGGCGGCTTGCTCGGATTTTTCAGCACATCAGCCGAGCATCTCATGCATGGCAATGATCTGTTCGGCCACCTGGATCAGCTTCTGCTGCCGGCTCATGGCCTGGCGACGCATCAGGGTGTAGGCCTGCTCCTCGTTGCAGTCCTTCATTTTCATCAGCAAGCCTTTGGCCTGCTCGATGCGCTTGCGTTCGGCCAATTGCTGGTCGCGCGCCAGCAGCTGCGCCTTTAGTGCCTGGTCGCTTTCGAAGCGGGCCATGGCCACGTCCAGGATCGGCTGCAGCCGCGCAGCATGGATACCTTCAACGATATAGGCACTGACCCCTGCCTGGATCGCCTGACGCATCATCCCGGGGTCGTGCTCGTCGGTGAACAACACGATGGGCCGCGGCTGGTCACGGCTGACCAGCACTACCTGCTCCATCACATCGCGGTCTGGCGAGTCGGTATCGATCAGCACCACGTCGGGGCGCACCGTTTCGACGCAGGCGGGCAGGTCGATGGTCAGGTCTGGGGCTTCGATGATCTCGAAGCCGGCCTCACTCAACGCAGCCCTCAGGCGACCGAGCTTGCTCTGGGTGTCGTCGATCAGCAGGATGCGCAACATGTTCGTCCCCCTCACGCGCCGACACGGGCATCGGGCAACTCGCCCAAGGCATGCAAGCTGAAACTGCGGGCATAGCCGAAGGGGTCGCTGCCGTCCCAGCGGGAGCCATCGATCAGCAGGCTGCTGCGCATCGGTTGGCCTGGGCAAGCGATGCCCAGGCTGTGTGCGGCCTCGCTGTACAACTGCAGTTGCTGGACCTGCCGGGCCACGCCGAGGTAGTCGGGATCTTCGCGCAGCAGGCCCCAGCGGCGGAACTGGGTCATGAACCACATGCCGTCGGACAGATAGGGCAGGTTGGCCCGGCCTTGGTCGAACAGGCGCAGGGCGTGTGGGTCTTGCCACTGGTTGCCCAGGCCATCCTCATAATGGCCGAGCAGGCGGGGGGCTATGCTGTCCAGTGGGGTGTCCAGGTAGGCGCTTGCGCTGAGCAGTTGCGCGGTGCTGCGGCGGTTTTCCGGGCTTTGCTCGATGAACCGGCTGGCGGTGAGGATCGCCTTGATCAGCGCACGGGCGCTGTTGGGGTATTGCTCGGCAAAGACGCGGGCGCAGGCCAGGACCTTTTCCGGGTGATCCGGCCAGATCGACTGGCTGGTGGCCAGGGTGAAGCCTTGGCCTTTGTTCACGGCGTCGGCGGCCCAGGGCTCGCCGACGCAGAAGCCGTCAATGCGCCCGGCCTGGAGGTGTGCAGCCATCTGCGCCGGTGGCACCACTACGCTGTCGACGTCGCGCAGCGGGTGAATGCCCTGGCTGGCCAGCCAGTAATACAGCCACATGGCGTGGGTGCCGGTGGGGAAGGTCTGGGCGAACGTCAGGCGTGCGCCATGCTGGTGCACCAGACGCGCCAGTGCCTCAGGGTTGGTCACGCCCTTGCGCTGCAAGGCAGGGGACAGGTTGATAGCCTGGGCGTTCTGGTTCAGCCCCATGAGCACGGCCATGTCGCTGGCAGGTACACCGCCAATGCCCAGGTGCACGGCGTAGACCAGGCCATACAGGCAATGGGCGGCGTCCAGTTCGCCGCTGACCAGCTTGTCGCGCAGCCCGGCCCACGAGCCCTGGCGCTGGAGGTTGAGGGTAAGGCCGTGCTGCTGGGCGAAGCCCTGGGTGGCGGCGACCACGACCGAGGCGCAGTCGGTCAGGGCCATGTAGCCGATGTTCAGGCTGGTTTTTTCCGGCGCGTCGCTGCCGTTGACCCAGGCCAGGGGCGTTGCTCGGGGTACAGTGTTCACAAGAGTCCTCGCCCTTACTGATAAGGCTGTGGGCTGAACGGGTGCAACCGATGTGCCAAGCGCTCCACGATTTGCTGTCCTGTCAGCCCCGCGCTGGCTATAATCGCCCCCTCACTCACCCTGAGCCTTGCCCGCCCATGTATACCCTGGCCCGCCAGCTGCTGTTCAAGCTTTCCCCGGAAACTTCCCACGACCTGTCCCTGGACCTGATCGGCGCCGGTGGCCGTTTGGGCCTCAACGGCATGCTGTGCAAGCAACCGGCGTCATTGCCGGTTTCGGTCATGGGCTTGAACTTCGCCAACCCGGTGGGGCTGGCAGCTGGCCTGGACAAGAACGGCGCGGCCATCGACGGCTTCGCCCAGCTGGGCTTCGGTTTTGTCGAAATCGGCACTGTCACCCCGCGTCCGCAGGCTGGCAACCCCAAGCCACGGTTGTTCCGCCTGCCGGAAGCCACGGCCATCATCAACCGCATGGGCTTCAACAACCTGGGCGTTGATCACCTGCTCGAGCGCGTACGCGCCTCGCGCTACAAGGGGGTGCTGGGCATCAACATCGGCAAGAACTTCGATACCCCGGTCGAACGTGCCGTCGATGACTACCTGATCTGCCTGGACAAGGTCTACACCGCCGCCAGCTACATCACGGTCAACGTCAGCTCGCCCAATACCCCGGGCCTGCGCAGCCTGCAGTTCGGCGACTCGCTCAAGCAGTTGCTCGACGCCCTGGCCGAGCGCCGCGAACAACTGGCCGGTGCACATGGCAAGCGCGTGCCCCTGGCAATCAAGATCGCGCCGGACATGAGCGACGAAGAAACGGCGCTGGTGGCCGCCGCACTGATGGAGTCGGGCATGGATGCGGTGATCGCCACCAACACCACGCTGGGCCGTGAAGGTGTCGAAGCATTGCCGTACGGTGGCGAGGCGGGCGGCCTGTCGGGCGCACCGGTGCTGGAGAAGAGCACCCATATCGTCAAGGTGCTGGCAGGTGAGCTGGGCGGCAAGTTGCCGATCATTGCCGCCGGGGGCATTACCGAAGGCCGCCATGCTGCCGAGAAGATCGCGGCCGGGGCGAGCCTGGTGCAGATCTACTCGGGCTTCATCTACAAAGGGCCGGCGCTGATTCGCGAAGCGGTGGATGCTATCGCGGCAATGCCGCGGTGACCAGCCCGCCCCTGCAGGGGGCGGGTGGGTGCAGCTGATGGGGTTTGCCAAGGCATAAAAAAGGGCCCCTTCAAGGGGCCCCTGGGCCTTCGCCCGCCGCCCGGATGGGGCGTGCATGGTAAATCGAATTCAGTGTCCTCGTTCAGCCAACGGCGTGATTTTCGTTGAGTCTATGGATGCCAGCGGTGCCAGTCATTCCGTCCCAGTTATCACCGCGACCTTCACGCCAGCCGTTGATCCAGGCTTGGCGAACAGAAGGAAGATTGAAGGGGCAAAGTTCGCGGGATTTGCCGGTGACCCCGTATTGGTAGCCACGTGAATATGCTCTTTCCAACGGATCACGCTTAAGTCTTCTCATAGGGTGTTGCCCTCACTTGTTGACTGTAATGTCCCGTCGGCCTCTCCGAGGCCGGGCAGAGTCGTTCTGCCGGTTTGCGCTCGCTGCCGGCGTGGCGAGCTGAAAGTGCCGCCTCGTTGCGAAGCGGCCTAAGACCAGTTCTATCGAATGCGAGTCACGGTGTGAATGACCGATTTGTCATAAGCACGTAACCTTTCCAAGGGTGAGGGGATAAGTAAATAAATGCGACTCAACCTTGTTTGGTGTTTAGCCCTGCAATGATCGGGGTTTGCCGATCTTTGACGTCATTTCGCCAGCGTTGTTTGCGGATGACAGAAATAATTTGAAATGCGACGAAGGGTCACATTGGCCCGCAGATCGCCAGAATTACGCGTACTGCCTGATGATCTAAGCTGTCCTTGCCACTGGGCCAGGCACGGATCGGTCAGGCGGCCCGGCTTTTCTGCAGCACGTTGTGTGTCGCAGAAGGCCACCCGCACGCCTGCTGGAAAGGTGTACGGGCAAACATCGCGGGGCGATGCGTCGCCCCGTCAGTCAAATAGCCCAAGGCGCTGGAATACTCATGTCGGACCGTTTCGAACTTTACCTCACCTGTCCCAAAGGCCTTGAAAGCCTGCTCGCCGAAGAGGCCAAGGGCCTCGGCCTTGACGAGGTGCGCGAGCACACCTCGGCCATTCGCGGCGCCGCCGACATGGAAACTGCTTACCGCCTGTGTGTCTGGTCACGTCTGGCCAACCGCGTATTGCTGGTGCTCAAGCGCTTCTCGATGAAGAACGCCGACGACCTTTACGACGGTGTGCACGCGGTCGACTGGGCCGACCACCTGGCAGCCGACGGTACCCTGGCTGTGGAGTTCAGCGGCCATGGCTCTGGCATCGACAATACCCACTTCGGTGCGCTGAAGGTCAAGGATGCGATCGTCGACAAGCTGCGTAACCGCGAAGGCCTGCGCCCGTCCGTGGAAAAGATCGACCCTGACGTGCGTGTGCATCTGCGCCTGGACCGCGGCGAGGCCATTCTGTCCCTCGACCTGTCCGGGCACAGCCTGCACCAGCGTGGCTACCGCCTGCAGCAAGGCGCCGCGCCGCTGAAGGAAAACCTGGCGGCAGCGGTGCTGATCCGTGCTGGCTGGCCGCGTATTGCTGCCGAAGGTGGTGCACTGGCCGACCCGATGTGCGGTGTGGGTACCTTCCTGGTCGAGGCCGCGATGATCGCCGCCGATATCGCCCCCAACCTCAAGCGCGAACGCTGGGGCTTCAGTGCCTGGCTCGGCCATGTGCCGGCGCTGTGGCGCAAGGTGCATGACGAAGCGCAGGCGCGCGCGCAGGCCGGCCTGGCCAAGCCACCGCTGTGGATCCGTGGCTATGAGGCTGACCCGCGGCTGATCCAGCCGGGCCGCAACAACGTCGAGCGTGCCGGCCTGGGCGACTGGGTGAAGATCTACCAGGGCGAAGTGAGCACCTTCGAGCCACGCCCGGACCAGAACCAGAAAGGCCTGGTCATCAGCAACCCGCCCTACGGTGAGCGTCTGGGTGACGAAGCCAGCCTGCTGTACCTCTATCAGAATCTGGGTGAGCGCCTGCGCCAGGCCTGCATGGGCTGGGAAGCAGCGGTATTCACCGGTGCGCCGCAACTGGGCAAGCGCATGGGCATTCGTAGCCACAAGCAGTACGCGTTCTGGAACGGCGCATTGCCGTGCAAGCTGCTGCTGTTCAAGGTGCAGCCGGACCAGTTCGTCACCGGTGAACGCCGCGAAGCGCAGCCTGAAGGCACCGAAGCCCGACAGCAGGTGCCGCAGGCCAGCGAGCCCGCGCGGCTGTCGGAAGGGGCGCAGATGTTTGCCAACCGCCTGCAGAAGAACCTCAAGCAACTGGGCAAGTGGGCCCGTCGCGAGCAGATCGACTGCTACCGCCTGTACGATGCCGACATGCCCGAATATGCCCTGGCGGTCGACCTGTACCAGGACTGGGTACACGTGCAGGAATACGCCGCGCCACGTTCGGTCGACCCGGACAAGGCTCAGGCGCGTCTGCTCGACGCACTGGCTGCCATCCCGCAGGCGCTGGGCATTTCGCCGCAGCGTGTAGTGCTCAAGCGTCGCGAGCGGCAAAGCGGCACGCGCCAGTACGAACGTCAGGCTACCGAGGGCCGCTTCCAGGAGGTGAACGAAGGTGGCGTCAAGCTGCTGGTCAACCTCACCGACTACCTGGATACCGGGCTGTTCCTCGACCACCGCCCGATGCGTATGCGCATCCAGCGTGAGGCTGCCGGCAAGCGCTTCCTCAACCTGTTCTGCTACACCGCCACGGCCACTGTGCATGCGGCCAAGGGTGGTGCGCGCAGCACTACCAGCGTCGACCTGTCGAAAACCTACCTGGATTGGGCACGGCGTAACCTGGCGCTCAATGGCTATTCCGAGCGCAACCGTCTGGAGCAGAGCGATGTAATGGCCTGGCTGGAAGGCAACCGTGACAGCTACGACCTGATCTTCATCGACCCGCCAACCTTCTCCAACTCCAAGCGTATGGAAGGCGTATTCGACGTGCAGCGTGACCATGTGCAGCTGTTGGACCTGGCCATGGCCCGTCTGGCGCCGGGGGGCGTGCTGTATTTCTCCAACAACTTCCGCAAGTTCCAGCTGGACGAGCACCTGATGGCGCGTTACGTGGTGGAAGAAATCAGCGCCCAGACCCTGGACCCGGACTTCGCCCGTAACAACCGTATCCATCGCGCCTGGCGTTTGCAGCTTCGTTGAGGCGACGAGGTACATTGCACGGCTAATGGCCAATAGCTATAACTGAGGGCAGGGCAAGATAATCCGCAGGACGCTGACGTGACGAGATGGGTGTATGTCAAAGTGTGGCGTGCGTGCGTGGTTGCTTGGCTTGTGCACAGAGAGGGCGTCCGCGTGGACGATGGCGCTGATTGCACTGGTGGCGGGCGGCTTGTTGACCGCTGCCTTGGCATTTGCCGCGCACACCTTCTACAAACAGCAGCTGCGCCAGCGCTTCGAGCTGCTGGCGAGCGAGCGTGCCAGCCGTATTGCCGAGCGCTTTGACGAACAGCAGCAGCGCCTGGACGGGCTGCGGCGGTTCTTCAGTTTTTCCAGCGAGATCACCCCGCGCGAATTCGACGGCTATGCCCAACCACTGCTGCAACGCACCTTGGCCTATGCCTGGGCGCCGCGCGTCGAGGCTGCGCAACGCGCCGAATTCGAGCGCCTGGCCAGTGCCCATACCGGCCCAGGTTATGTGATCCGTGACCAGGACGCGCAAGGCCAATGGCGCCCGGCTTCGCAGCGCGACCATTACTTCCCGGTGCTCTATACCCAATCGAGCGAGCGGCCCGGGTTGCCTTACGGCCTGGACCTCGCTGGTCAAAGCGAGCCCCAGGCGGCCCTGGCGCGGGCGCTGGCGCCGGGCAGCATGGCGGTGTCCGAGCCATTGGCCCTGTTCGATACCCAGTCGGCAGAGCGCGGCCTGCTGATGGTGGCGCCGGTATTTTCCGATGCCGACCCCCGCGGTGCGGCAGTGGGCTATGTGATGGCGTTGCTGAGCATGCGCGAGCTGGTCAGCGACGGTCGACCGGTAGCGGTTGATGACAACCTGGTCGTGCGCATCACGGACCCGTCCGGGTTACAAGGCCCCGTCGTGATGTTCGACTCGCAAAATCCGGTCGCGCCCTTGGCCCTTGCCAGCAATCAGTTGTTGCGCCTGGCCGATCACCATTTCCAGCTGAGCATTCAGCCAAGCCAGGCGTTCGCGCAGGCGAACCGCTCCTCGGCGGTGATGGCGGTCGGTTTGTTGGGCGGACTGTTGAGCCTGTTGCTCAGCGTGCTGTTCTACAGCCTGTTCAGCCAGCGTCAGCGCGCCCTGGCCCTGGTCGCTCAGCGTACTGCCGAGTTGCAGGTCAGCGAGCAGTCGTTGCGTGGCACCCACAACCAACTGCGCAGTGTGCTGGATGCCGCGACCCAGGTGGCGATCATCGCCACCAACCTCAAGGGGGTGGTCAGCACGTTCAACGCCGGTGCCGAACGCATGCTCGGTTACGCGGCCAGCGAAGCGATCGGCCGCTTGCGCCTTGAAGACCTGGTACTGCCGGAGGAGCTGAACCTGCGTGCCCAGGCCTTGAGCTTGCGTTTTGGCCGCGCCATTGCTGGCGGCCAGGCGATGTTCGCTGAAACGGTGCAGGAGCACGGGGCCGAGCCTGGCGAGTGGACCTTGCTACGGGCCGATGGCAGCCAGCTGGTCGCCAACATGCTGGTGACTGCCATGCTCGACGAACAGGGGTTGTGGGTTGGCTACCTGGCCATCTGCATTGACGTGACCGAGCGGCGCCGGGTGCATGAGGCGTTGGCAGCGCGTGACCGGTTGCTGGAAAAGCTCAGTGCCGAGGTGCCGGGCGGCATCTACCAATATCGCCTGGATGCCAACGGCCATTCGTGTTTTCCATACGCCAGCATGGGCCTGTATGACATTTATGAGATCGACCTGATGCAGTTGCGTGAGGATGCCTCGGCGGTGTTCGAGCGTATCCACCCCGATGACCTGGAACGCGTGCGCCGCTCGGTGCGCTATTCGGCCGAACACTTGTCACCCTGGCGCGAGGAGTATCGGGTGTGCCTGCCACGGGCCGGACTGCGCTGGGTGCGTGGCGAGGCGACCCCGGAAGTGGGCGAGCAGGGCTGCACCCTGTGGCATGGCTACCTGACTGACATCTCCGACCTGAAGGGTGTGGAGGAAGAGTTGCGGGCGCTGTCGGTCACCGACTCGCTGACCGGTATCCATAACCGTCGCTATTTCCAGGAGCGGCTCAAGATCGAACTGGAAAGGGCCCAGCGCGATGGCTTGCCGCTGGCGGTGATCATGCTCGACATCGATCACTTCAAGCGCATCAACGACCGCTTCGGCCATGCCGTGGGCGACCGGGTGCTACGTAGCCTGTGCCAGCGCATCGCTCAGCGTTTGCGGCGTACCGATGTGTTCTGCCGCTTGGGCGGGGAAGAGTTCATGGTACTTTGCCCGGGCAGCGATGCCGATCAGGCCAGGCTGCTGGCACTGGAGTTATGGCAAGGGGTGCGCAATGTGCCGGTGGAAGGCGTGGGCCAGGTGACTGCAAGCTTCGGTGTGGCGGGCTGGCGGTCGGGCGAAGGCGCCGATGCCTTGCTGTTGCGCGCCGACGCCGGCGTGTATGCGGCCAAACAGGCCGGGCGGGACCGGGTGGAGGGGGAGTCGGCCTAAGCGCTGTCGGTTGCCGGTACCGAGCCTTTCGCGGCGAAAACCGCTCCTACAGGTTGCACAGGTTTGGTAAGCCGTGCTCACCCCTGTAGGAGCGGGTTCACCCGCGAAAAGGCCAATACAGGCTAACCAATCAATTAGCTGCTGTACTGCCAGCCAGCTTCGGCTGGCGATACAGGTCAAGCAACACCTGATCCAGCACCTGCGAGGCACCCCACGGTTTCGGGTCGTTGAGAATCGCCGCTACCGCCCAGGTATGGCCGTTGCTGTCGCGGCTGAAGCCGGCAATCGCCCGCACAGTGTTCAGTGTGCCGGTCTTGATGTGCCCTTCGCCGGTCATCGCAGTGCGCTTGAGACGCTTGCGCATTGTGCCGTCCATGCCCACCAGCGGCATCGAGCTCATGAACTCGGCAGCGTAAGGGCTCTTCCAGGCGGCTTTCAGCATCTCGGCCATTTCCCGGGTACTGACCCGTTCGGCACGCGACAGGCCAGAGCCGTTTTCCATCACCAGATGCGGCGCGGTGATGCCCTTTTTCGCCAGCCATTGGCGTACCACGCGCTGTGCAGCACGGGCGTCGTCGCCATCGGCATCGGTGCGGAACTGCGCGCCAAGGCTCAGGAACAGCTGCTGGGCCATGGTGTTGTTGCTGTACTTGTTGATGTCGCGGATCACTTCCACCAGGTCTGGCGAGAAGGCGCGGGCCAGCAGGCGAGCACTCTTGGGCACATTCTCGATGCGGTCGCCACCCTGGATGTTGCCACCCAGTTCGTTCCAGATTGCGCGCACGGCACCGGCGGCGTAGGTGGAATGGTCGAGCAGTGACAGGTAGGTTTGCGAGTTGCAGCCGTCACCCAGTTGGCCGCTGACCGTTACACTGATGCCGTCGGCCTGGGGCACTGGGTTGTAGCGCACATCACCCGTGCATTTCTTCGAGGCTACCGGCTTGACCTGGTTGTCGATGCGGATGCGGGCAA
The DNA here is from genome assembly GCF_045164175.1 of Pseudomonas sp. 10(2024). NCBI lineage: Bacteria > Pseudomonadati > Pseudomonadota > Gammaproteobacteria > Pseudomonadales > Pseudomonadaceae > Pseudomonas > Pseudomonas sp. 10(2024). Next base: position 4,047,372 of record NZ_CP174006.1, on the reverse strand, counting down.
TCGGCGGCTCGACTGCAACGGTGACCTTGCCACCATCATTGCGCGCCACGAAGCGCAGGGCCTTGAGGTTGACCAGCAGCGAGTCGGGCTTGACCAGGAACGGCTTGTTTTCATCACCGCCGTCGTCGTTGAACTGCGGCAGGTTGGGTTGCACGAAGTGGCTGCGGTCCAGCACCAGGTCACCGGTGACGGTGCGCACGCCATTGGCGCGCAGGTCACGCATCAGCAGCCACAGCTTTTCCATGTTCAGTTTGGGGTCACCGCCACCTTTAAGGTAGAGGTTACCGTTAAGCACGCCGTTGCTCAGGGTGCCGTCGGTGTAGAACTCGGTTTTCCACTGGAAGGTCGGGCCAAGCAGTTCGAGGGCGGCGTAGGTGGTGACCAGTTTCATGGTCGACGCCGGGTTCACCGACACATCGGCATTGAACACGGTCGGGGTGCCGGGGCCGTCCAGCGGCAGCATCACCAGCGACAGTGCGGTGTCCTGCAGCTTGTTGGCCTTGAGCGCCTGCTGCACTTTGGCAGGCAGGGTGGTATTGACGGCGGCGTGGCTGGGCAAGGCAAGTGGCAACAGCAGGCCGGCAAGTATGAGGGGACGAAGCGTTTTGATCATAGCGAGTGAATACCCTGCGGCGAGGGAAAAGGGCTTTGGGGCTGTAAGAGATGATGGCCCCACGACGTAAACAGTACGCATTATGCCCCAAGCGCAGCCGCGATGCGTCACGTTCGACGGAAAAGCATCGCCAATAAAAAGGCCACCCGAATGGGGTGGCCTTTTCAGCAATCAACCTTTCAGCCCGAAGCTGACAAGTATCACTCAGCCTTGTTGATAGGCTTTTCCGGGTACCAGGCATCCAGCAGCGGGCTGACTTCGATCTTGGTCAGTTCGCTGCGGCCTTTGAGCCAGGCTTCAACGGCAGCGCGCTGTTCTTCGCTGACCGAGCCGCGTTTGACCGAGCACACCAGGCCGAAATCGTCACCGCCTACATAATCCAGGCCGTTGGCGTCCATGGCTTCTTCCAGGAACGCGTCGAGGAAAGCATCGATTGCCTGGTCATCCAGATCTTCCTTGAATTCCAGGTTCAGCTCGAAGCCCAATTCCTGAAACTCGTCGACACACAGCTTCTTGCGCAGACGACGGGAGCGGTTTGTGGCCATGAAACAATCCTCTTAGGTAATAACGCCGCGCAGTCTACCAGTTAACACGTGTGGTTGCCTGCCTGAGTATCCGTGCTTGTGGCCAATTCCTTGGCCAGGGCACGTTCCACTCGGCACATATGCCGTGCCAGTGCCTGGCGCCGCAGGCGCACCTGGGCAGTGGGCAAGTCGCTGGCCTCGAGGGCTTCACACGCCGCCATCAGGTCAGGGGCTTCCAGCATGCGTGCGGCGCTGAGCACCTTGTGGGCCTGCTCGGCAATGGCGCCGCTGTCGTGTTGCGGGTGAAGCGCCATCAGGCTGGCCAGGTCGGCCTGAAGGCTCTGATGCAAGGTTTCCAGGAAGCGCTGACGGTCAACCGGGTCAGGCCCGACCACGGCGGCCAGGCCGTCCAGCTGGTACAGCTTGCGTCGGGGGCGTTGCTGGCGGCGCGGGCGAATGCCAGCCAGGCGCTGGCTGAGGGTGCTCAGGCTGATGGGCTTGAGCAGGCAGTCGTCCATGCCGGCGGTCAGGCACTTGCGGCGTACTTCCGGCTGCGCGTTGGCGGTATAGCCGAGGATGGTGCAGGGTGGTCGCTTGCCATGGCGTTCTTCGGCGCGCACGGCAGTCGCCAGCTGGTAACCGTTCATGTGCGGCATGTTGCAGTCGAGTACCAGCACATCGAAGTCGCCTTCCCGCCAGGTCGCCAGGCCTTCCTGCCCATCGCGGGCGCTGGCGTGCTCCAGGCCCAGGTAGCCAAGTTGTTGCGCCATCAGCTGCAGGTTGGCCGGGTGATCATCGATGACCAGCACGTTCAGCCGTGGGTCGGGCACGTCGAGCTGCTCGGGCAGCGGTTTGGGCTGCTCTGCGCCATCCACCCGTTGCAGCGGCATCTTCAGGCGCACCTGGGTACCGACATCCTCCAGGCTCTTCATGGACAGGCTGCCGCCCATCATTTCGCACAGGTTGCGGCAGATGGCCAGGCCCAGCCCGGTACCTGCGCGGGCGCCCTGGCTGTGCGGGTTGGCCTGGATGAACGGGTTGAACAGGCGCTGCAGGTCGTCGGGGTGGATGCCGATGCCACTGTCGCGCACCTCCAGCTCCAGTACGGCTGGTGTGCTGGTTCCGTCATCCAGCAGCCTGACGCAGATACGCACCTGACCGTGCTCGGTGAACTTGATGGCATTGCTCACCAGGTTGGACAGCACCTGCTTGAAGCGCAGCGGGTCAAGCAGGACATGGCAGCGTGCGGCCGGGGCGATCTGCACCTCCAGGGCCAGGCCTTTCTGCCGCGCCTGGCCATCGAAAATGCGCGCCACCGATTCGACCAGCGCCGCCAGGTCGACCACCTCCGGGGCCAGGGACAAGTGCCCGGACTCGATGCGCACGATGTCGAGAATGTCACCGATCAGGCCTAGCAGGTCTTTGGCCGAATGGTGTGCCAGTTCCAGCGCGCTGCGGTCCACCCGGCCCTGGTCGGCGCGCTTGACCGCCAGTTCCAGCATGCCGATGACGGCATTCATCGGGGTGCGGATTTCGTGGCTGATGGTCGCCAGGAACGTGCTCTTGGCCCGATTGGCATCGTCGGCCTGCTGCTTGGCCTGGCGCAGCTCCAGGACCAGTTGGCGGCGTTCGCTGATGTCGATCCAGCCGCCGATGATCCCCTGCACCTCACCCAGGGAGTCGCGGTACGGCAGGATCCAGTGGTAGATGGTCAGGTCCCGGCCCTTGATCCGTAATGGACGGTCCTTGATCAGTGGTGAACCCGCCGCCATGACTTTCTGGTAATCCGCCTGGATCTGCCGAGCCTGCTCGGAATCGGCAAACAGGCTGTCCTTGAGTTTTTTTCCGATCACCTGATCGGAGCGGGCCTGCACGGCTTCAAGGTAGCTGTAGTTGCAACTTTTCAGGCAACCCTCGCGGTCGCGCACATACATGGGGTGGGGCGTACCGTTGAGCAGGGCACGCATGAATGCCAACTGGTCGTTCAGCGCGCGTTCGGCGCGCTGGCGCTGGCGAATCTGCAGGCGCAGGCGGGCATTCCAGAGCAGGGCAAGCAACAAAAGCACGGCCGTGGCCAGCACCACCTGCAGGGCAAGGCGGCTGTAGCCTTTGGTGTTGTCATCCTCATGCCTGCCAAAGCCACGCCAGCGGTTGTTGATTACCCCCAGCTCCTCCGGTGAGATGCTCAGCAAAGCCTTGTCGAGGATCGACAACAGCGCCGGTGACGGGGCAATGGTGGCCATGGCGAAATTGGCGGGTTCGCTGCCGACCGAGGTGCGGATGACCAGTTCGGGGTTGCTGGCCAGGGCGTGATTGGCGTCGATCAGGGTGGTGATCACCGCATCGACAGCCCCGCTGTTGAGCAACGCCATGGAGTAGAACGCGCTTTCGGTCTCGACCCAGCTTATCTTTGGGTAGTCCCGGGACAGCATGGCGTTCATGGTGCTGTAGCGGGTAATGGCGATACGATGCCCCTGCAACTGCTCCAGTGAACTCAATGCATTGTTGTCCTTGTGGTTGACCAGCACATAGGCGCTTTCGAGATAGGGGCGGCTGATTTGCAGGTCGTCCCCTGCTTTGCCGGCGCTGGCCAGTGCGGCGATGACATCGGCCCGGCCATCCTTGAGGCGGGCGACCATGTCGGCAATGCCACTGGCGCGCTGCACTTCGAAACGCAACCCGGTGCGCAGGCGAATGAGGTCCAGCAGGTCGGCGGTGATGCCTCGGAAATGCCCCGAATCATCGAAGTAGGACAGTGGTGCAGCCGCGTCATCGGCTGCCACGCGCATCACGGGGTGCTCCTGCAGCCACTGCTGCTCGGCCGCGCTCAATTGCAGTTGGCGATCGCTCAGCAACAGGTCGCTGCCGGCGCTCCAGCGCTTGAAGATACTGGAGCGAATGGCCGGGCTTTGCCTGTCCAGGATGGTGTTCACCAGGTCCAGCAGCACGGTATCTTGCTGACGCAAGGCAAAACCGAAGCCGATGGCCTCGTGTTTGCCGAAGTTGGCCATGCGCAGGCGGGGCAGATGACCACGGTTGAGCTGGTAGTGCGTGGAGATGGTATCGCCGATGAACACGTCGGCCTGCCCGAACGCGACAGCATTCAGTGCCTGGCTGGAAGAACCGAAGGCCAGCAGCTCGGCCTTGGGGTAGGCGGTGAGTACTTCCTGTCTGGGCAAATAGTGGTAGAGCATGCCCAGGCGCATGCCGGCAAGGTCCGTGTCCAGTGCCCGGTTTTCGTCTTCACGCGTTACCAGTACAGGTTGGTCGACGGCATAGGGGCGCGACAGTGCCAGGCCGTCACTGGCCGCTTCGTAGCCATTGGCGCTGCCCAGCAGGTCGATATCACCGTGCCTGAGCGCCTCCACCGCCGCCTGCCGGCTGGAGAAACGCAGCACCCTCACTGGCAACTGCAAGGCCTTGCCGATCAGGTTTGCATACTCGGCGGTCAGGCCCTGGTAGTCGTTGCCGCCACCGGTGATATCGAACGGTGGATAGTCGGGTGCCGACGTGCCCAGCACCAGTTCCTGCCGGCCTTCGCGCCATTGCCGTTGTTCGGGCGTGAGCACGGGCTGGACGGGGCGGGCCGATGAGCGCGCCAGCAACGTAAAGGACGCGGCTTCGCGATGGCCAGCCTGTGTCGCGCCGCTGAGCAGCAGCAAGACGAGCAGCAGGCGATTGATAACTCGGGCCATGACCACGTTCAGACCAGCGCGTTGCGCTTGGCCATCTCAATAAGATCGACCAGCGTATTGACTTGCAGTTTGTGCATGAGGCGCTTCTTGTAGGTACTGACAGTCTTGCTGCTGAGGAACATGCCCTTGGCAATTTCCTTGTTGCTGCGGCCTTGGGCGAAAAGTTGAAGCACCATCAGTTCGCGGTCATTTACCTGGCGGAAAAGTTGCAGGTCGCTGTCGGTCGTCTGGTTGTTTTTTATTGCCTGGCTGGGGAAGTAGTTATAACCGGCCAATACGGCCTTGATTGCACTGAGCAGTTCACTCAAGTCTTCCTGCTTGCAGACATAGCCTGCTGCGCCCGAGTGCATGCAACGTACGGCAAACAATGCCGGGGACTGTGCGGTCAATACCAGAACCTTCAAGGGCAGGGCCATGCTCTGAAAGCGGGCCAGCACCTCCAGGCCGTCTAGCTTGGGGATGCTGATGTCGAGAATGACCAGGTCGGGGTTGCTCTCGCGGATCATCTGCATGGCGTCTACGCCGTTGTCCGACTCGCCGACAATCTTGTAATTCTGGTTTTCCAGCAGCATACGGACGGCCAGGCGAATCACCGGATGGTCGTCAACGATAAATATGGAGTGCATGTTCAACTTCCCTGCGGTCGATTGAGGGTGACAGTGGGCACCTTATCGCAGTTGGAAGTCCTCAGGCGTGCGAGGAATGGCTGTTAGGCCTATATGGGAAACGGCTTACAAGATAAAACAAAATGGGCTACGGATTAGGTGTGCTTAACTCGCTGTCAAAGCGATTTTGGTAACTTTTCATTAGTTTTTATTCGTGCCGTTTAGTGTGGCCCCGTTGGTGTAGGAAGTTTCCTGCAAGCGTGGTGCAGCGCCTGGCCGAGCCTGCGCTGCACCGACGCGTTTCAGGTCGGGCTGGAGCGCCCGGTCATCTCCCGGGCCATTTCGCTGGCATAGCTGTCGGTCATGCCGGCGATGAAGTCGATCATGCGCAGGAAGGCGCTGTGCAACGAGGCATGCGGGTCTGGCGCATTGTTGCCGATCAGGTCCAGCACCCTGCGACTCTTGAACGATGGCGTACGTCCACCGTGCTGCTCGAGGGCCGCACCGCAGAACGTGTTCAGCAGAATCTCCAGGGTGGTGTAGGCGCCGATTTCGTGCAGGGTCTTGCGTTTGTCCTGGAAGATCTTGTTGCGCGCCATGTCCTTGGCTTGCAGTACGCAGCGTTTGGCTGTGCCGTGCATGTGTTCCACCAGGTCGCCCGGCAGTTGCCCGGCCAGCAACGCCTGCTGCTGCTCGACGAATGCGTGGGCGGCGGCGTTGGTCAGGTGTTCGATGGCCTTGCCGCGCAGGATGGCCAGTTTGCGCCGACGAGAATCGCGTGGGCCGAGCTGGCGGTAGGTTTCTGGCAGGTCTTCGCCGACCAGGTCGAGCAACAGCGCCTCGACTTCTGCGTATTGCAGCAGCTCCATTTCCAGGCCGTCTTCCAGGTCGATCAGCGCGTAGCAGATGTCATCGGCAGCCTCCATCAGATACACCAGCGGGTGGCGCGCCCAGCGCTGGTGTTCCAGCTGCGGCAGGCCGAGCTTGCGGGCAATCTGTTCGAGCAGGGGCAGTTCGCTCTGATAGCTGCCGAACTTGTGCTTCTTGTAGCCCAGGGCGTCGGCGTGGCGGGCGCTCCACGGGTACTTGAGGTAGGTGCCGAGGGTGGCATAGGTCAGCCGGGTCCCCCCATCGAACTGGTGGTATTCCAGTTGGGTGAGCACGCGAAAGCCCTGGGCATTGCCTTCGAAGTTGAGAAAGTCGGCCCGTTCGTCATCGCTCATGTCGTCCAGCCAGCCACGCCCGGCCGCCTGCTGGAACCAGTGGCGAATGGCGTCTTCGCCGGAGTGGCCGAATGGCGGGTTGCCGATGTCGTGGGCCAGGCAGGCTGACTGCACGATCATTCCCAGGTCACTGGGGGCGCACCAGTCCGGCAGGTTGTCGCGCAGGGTCTCGCCGACGCGCATCCCCAGCGAGCGGCCGACGCAGCTGACTTCCAGCGAATGAGTCAGGCGCGTATGGATATGGTCGTTGCTCGACACCGGGTGCACCTGGGTCTTGCGGCCGAGGCGGCGGAAGGCACCGGAGAAAATGATGCGGTCGTGGTCTTTGTGGAAGGGGCTGCGCCCGAGTTCATCGGCGCTGTACAGGGCTTTGCCCAGCCGTTCGCGGGTAAGCAAGGTGTGCCAGTCCAAGGCGCGGTCTCCTGTCGTTCGAAGGCAGCAGCATACCCTGCAGGAAGCGCATTGTGCTGCGAAGAAGAGGCCGGCCCGTTGATGCATTCGTATCGATGGAACGGGCCTCTTCGCAGCACAAGGCTGCTTCTGCCGGGGCGAACCCTGGTCAGGGGCGGCGGCTGCCTTGCAGGTAGAGGCGTACCAGTGGCAACAGGGTGCTGCCCAACCGTATCAGGCGTGTCAGGTTGCCGCTGCGTACGCCCTTGCCGGTGAGAAAGCCCAGCGCCACCACGGCACCGATGCCCCACAGTGGCGCATGCTTGATACCCAGGCCTTCATGTAGCGAGCTGCCCATACCGCGCACGCGGCGCAGCGGTTCAAGCAACTGACCGGACTCATGACGGATTTCCTGGCGGTGCATTTCCATGCGCAGGCGCAGCAGCGCCTTGCGCAGTTCGCGCGGGTTACGCGTGTTTGGCAGTTCTGGCAGGCTCATGGCAACAGGCGCTCCCTGTCCTTGGCAAGTTCGTCGAGGGTGGCGCCGAAGGGCGATGATTCGTCGAACACCGCCGCCTTCAGGCGCACGCCGCAGTACAGTGCAGCAATGCCATAGAACACGCACAGACCAATGATACCGGCCAGTCGATAGCTGTCCCACAGCAGCACCAGCAGCAGCCCGGACAGCGCGGTCAGCAGCAGCAAGGCGAACACCAGCGCCAGGCCGGCGAACAGCAGCAGGCTCAAGGTACGGCCCTTCTGCTCCTGCAACTCGATACCGAACAGCTCGATGTGACTGTGCAGCAGCCCCAGCATGGCCGCGCCCAGGCGCTTGCCCGAAGCGCCGGCGCCGTTGGCGTCATTCTCCATGGGTTCCCCTTAGCGCCGGTTGGCCAGCAGACCGATCAACAGGCCGACGCCGGCGGCGATGCCGATTGCCCGCCATGGATTTTCCTGCACGTACTGCTCGGCGCTGCCAAGCGCTGCCTGACCGCGTTCACGTACCGAGTCCTGGGTCAGTTGCAGGGTTTCGCGGGCTTGGGCCAGGCGCTCGTGAATCTGCTCGCGCAACTCGTCGGCCTGGTCGCCTGCCAGGTTGGCGGTGTCGGCCAGCAGCTTCTCGGTGTCGCGCACCAAGGCCTGAAAGTCAGCCATCAATATCTCTTGTGCATTCTTTGCCGATTTGCTGGCCATGGGTCTCTCCCTGTCGATGAGTGTTGGTACTTCGAGTGACAGCACGCATGGAAGGTTCAAGTGCGGCTGCTGGTATGGGCCTTGCTATGTTTTTGCCACGTTGCGGAGCGCCTGTGACCGGTTATGCGCCGATTCAGGGCGCCCGCGCAGCGGATACCGATAAACCTTAACCCAATCCACGACAAACCCAAGAAAAAACCACGCAGGCTTCACCCCGCTCACCTGAACAGGGTAGGGGCTGGCACCGATTCGGTGCAGGGATGCAGGTTCTTGAACTGTCCTGGTGCCTTTTTCAGCAGGTCTGCCTATTTCATGGAAAACATGCACAGCGCTATGGACTCTCTGGTCCACGGTTCCAACACCCTGTTCATTCTCATGGGCGCCATTCTGGTGCTGGCCATGCATGCCGGCTTCGCGTTCCTTGAAGTGGGCACGGTGCGCCACAAGAACCAGGTCAACGCCTTGTCGAAGATCCTCAGCGACTTCGCCATCTCGGCGCTGGTCTACTTCTTTATAGGCTACTGGATCGCCTATGGGGTCAACTTCTTCCAGCCGGCGGCAACGCTGGCTGTCGACCATGGCTATGCGCTGGTCAAGTGTTTCTTCCTGCTGACCTTCGCGGCGGCGATTCCGGCGATCATCTCCGGGGGCATTGCCGAGCGGGCGCGGTTCGTGCCGCAGTTGTGCGCTACGGCGTTGATCGTGGCGTTCGTCTATCCGTTCTTCGAGGGTGTGGTGTGGAACGGTAATCTGGGCCTACAGGCTTGGCTGCAGGAACGCTTCGGCGCACCGTTCCACGACTTTGCCGGGTCTGTGGTGGTACACGCCATGGGGGGCTGGCTGGCGCTGGCGGCGGTGCTGCTGCTGGGCGCGCGCCGTGGGCGTTACCGCGATGGGCGTTTGGTGGCTTTTGCGCCATCGAGCATTCCCTTTCTGGCGCTGGGCTCGTGGATCCTCATCATCGGCTGGTTCGGCTTCAACGTCATGAGTGCCCAGACCTTGCAGGGCGTCAGCGGCCTGGTGGCGATCAACTCGTTGATGGCCATGGTGGGTGGCACCCTGTCAGCGTTGCTGGCCGGGCGCAACGACCCGGGCTTTCTGCATAACGGCCCGCTGGCCGGGTTGGTGGCGATTTGCGCAGGTTCCGATCTGATGCACCCGGTGGGTGCGCTCGCCACCGGCCTGGTGGCGGGGGCGCTGTTTGTCTGGACCTTCACCGCCGCGCAAAATCGCTGGAAAATCGACGACGTCCTGGGCGTATGGCCGTTGCATGGTCTGTGTGGCGTGTGGGGTGGCATCGCCTGTGGCGTGTTCGGCCAGGTGGCGTTGGGTGGCATGGGCGGTGTCAGCCTGGTCAGCCAGTTGCTGGGCAGCCTGATGGGCGTGCTGGTGGCCTTGGCCGGTGGATTTGCCGTGTACGGAGCCATTCGTGCGCTGCATGGCCTGCGCTTGAGCCATGAGCAGGAGTTCCAGGGCGCGGACCTGTCGCTGCACCGGATCGGTGCTACCAGCCAGGATTGAGCCAGGTCAGGTGCAGGGTGGGCGTGGCGCGCCTAGAATAGGCTTCTGTGTATGCCAACCCGGGACCTGCCACATGCTGCCTGAATGTCAACTGTTCGGCACCCTCGGCTGCCACCTCTGCGAAGTGGCCGAGGCTGTGTTGATGCCTCTCGTCGATCATGGCCTGCTGGTAGAGCTGGTCGACATCGCTGAGAGCGAGCCTTTGTTCGAGCGTTATGGCCTGATCATTCCGGTGCTGCGGCGCTGTGACAACGGCGCCGAGTTGCACTGGCCGTTCGATACCGAACAAGTGGTGGCCTTTCTTGGGCAATGATGGCTGCAGAGGAGTTGCAACCCTGCTCCATGATCTGTGAAGCGAGCTGATGATCCGGTGGAGGCGCACCGTCGCCGGTAACCTTCTCCATCATCGGAATAGCTCGCCATGTTGATCACTCCACATTTCACCCTCGATGAAATGACCGTTTCCCAGCTCGCCGCCCGCGACGGGTTCGATAATGCACCGCCCCTCGAAGCCAGGGCCAACCTGCAATTACTGTGTGGTGCGCTGGAACAGGTACGTGCGTTGTTCGACGCGCCCATCATCATCAGCAGCGGGTATCGCAGTGAAAGGGTCAATCGGTTGATCGGTGGCGCCTCCGATAGCCAGCACGTGCAAGGGCTGGCGGCGGACTTCACGGTGATCGAGGTCAGCCCGCGCGAGACCGTCCGGCGAATCAGCGAAAGTGCGGTGCCCTTCGATCAGCTGATCCTGGAATTCGACAGATGGGTGCATCTGTCGGTGACGCGCGGCACGCCACGCAGGCAGGTGCTGACCCTGCGCAAAGGCAGCGGCTACCTGGCGGGGCTGCAATGAAGCGCATTGACGGCAGCAAGGGGATGTTCGTATGCTGTATATAAATACAGTGTCGAGGTGAAGCCATGCTCAATGTCGAGCAACTCAAGTACAGCGTCAACCGCATGCCCGTGGATCGGGTGGCTGACGCCGTTCTGGAACTGCGCCTCGAAGGCCTGGTGACGGGCGACTGCACGCCGTTCGGCAAAGTCCACTTCAATACCTGCTTCGCCGAGATCGAGGCCTTGTTCCAGCGGGCCGGTTACCACCGAGGGCTGGATGTGGTGGGTTATGAGGGGTTGCTCTATGCACTCTACGACCCTGGCCGCTGGGAGCCGGTGCAGGTACTGCGCTGGCTGAAGGATCGCTGCGAGGCGATGGCCCAGGCTGGTTGAGGGGGCGGGCTTGGGCGATAATGCGCGGCCATGAACGTCTCGAGCCCAGCCATGACCACGCCTTTCGACCCCGCCCGCCAGCAAGCCAGTACGGTGTGCCTGCCACCTGGTAACTGGGTCACGGTGCTCGATTGCTTGTGTGATCATTTCAAGGCCATCGACCGCGCCCAGTGGCTTGACCGCTTTGCCCGTGGCCGGGTGCTGGATGCCGAGGGGCAGGCAGTTGCCGCCGACCTGCCTTACAAGCGTGGCATGCGTTTGCATTATTTCCGCGAAGTGCCGAACGAACGGCCGATCCCGGTGCAGGAGGTGGTGCTGCATGTGGACGAGCACCTGGTGGTGGCCGATAAACCGCATTTCCTGCCGGTGACGCCGACCGGTGAATACGTCGAGCAGACCTTGTTGCGCCGCCTGATCCGGCGCCTGGACAACCCGCACCTGGTGCCGTTGCACCGCATTGACCGGCACACCGCCGGGCTTGTGCTGTTTTCCGCCAACCCGCACAGCCGCAGCGCCTACCAGCGGCTGTTCCCCGAGCGGCGTATCGACAAGCGTTACCAAGCCATTGCCGCTGCCATGCCACAGCATGCCTTTCCGCTGGTGCACAAAAGCCGCCTGGTGCATGGCGAGCCATTTTTCCGCATGCATGAGGTGGAGGGTGAGGCCAACAGTGAAACCCTGGCCGAGGTGCTGGAGAAGAACGGTGAGCGATGGCGCTATGGGCTGTCGCCCGTGACCGGCAAGACCCATCAGTTGCGTGTGCACATGGCGGCTTTGGGGGCAGGGATCAGCAATGACCCGTTCTATCCGCAATTGCTCAACGAAGAGGATGACTACCAGCGGCCGCTGAAATTGCTGGCGCAGAGCCTGCGTTTCGAGGACCCGCTGAGTGGCGAAGAGCGCTACTTCGAGAGCCGCTTGCGGTTGGACTGGTAACACAGCAAGCGGACTTGCCTGCTAAAGGGGCGGGCCTGCTGGCCAATTTTCACCCGCCGTTCACCGTTGCTGCTGCTACCGTATTCGCGGGTAAACCCGCTCCTACATGGACCGGGGGTGGACGCGCATCAGTGGTTCGACACAGGCATCGACGGCCCGGCACAGCATCGGTGGTTCGGCACAGCCGTTGTAGGAGCGGGTTCACCCGCGAATGGGCCGGGCCTGCTGGCCAATTTTCACCCGCCGTTCACCGTTGCTGCTGCTACCGTATTCGCGGGTAAACCCGCTCCTACATGGACCGGGGTGGACGCGCATCAGTGGTTCGACACAGGCATCGACGGCCCGGCACAGCATCGGTGGTTCGGCACTGCCGTTGTAGGAGCGGGTTTACCCGCGAACACCGGCAGAGCCGGTGCCATCCCCAGCGGAAGTCTCGAGCTTCAGCGGTTGAAGCGCTCCACCAGCGAATACTGGCTACCCGCCGTGCTGGTCAGTTCCTCGCTCAGCAGTGCCGAGTGCTGCGCCTGTTCGGCGGTCTGGTCGGCCAGTTCGGCAATGGTGCTGATGTTGCGGCTGATCTCGTCAGCCACTGCGGTCTGCTCCTCGGTTGCAGCAGCAATCTGGGTGGCCATGTCGGTGATATTGGCCACCGCTTCGCTGATGCCTACCAGCGCCTCGTCGGCCTGCATAACCCGATCGACGCCTTCCTGTGCCTGGCGGTGGCCGGTTTCCATGGTCAGCACTGCGTTGCTGGCGGTCTGTTGCAGCTTGGCGATCAGGCCGTGGATCTGCCCGGTGGATTCGGCGGTGCGCTGGGCCAACTGACGCACTTCATCAGCCACCACGGCAAAGCCACGGCCCATTTCACCGGCGCGCGCCGCTTCAATGGCTGCGTTAAGCGCCAGCAGGTTGGTCTGGTCGGCGATGCCCTTGATCACGTCGACCACGCCCCCAATCTCGTCGCTGTCTTTGGCCAGTTGTGTAACCGTCTGGCCGGTCTCGCCCACTGCCGCCGACAGGCGCTCGATGGCCTCGCGGGTTTCTCCGGCAATCTGCCGGCCCTGGCTGGTCAGGCGGTTGGCTTCCTGGGTGGCATCGGCGGTGCGCTGTACATGGTTGGCCACTTCCTGAGTGGTGGCGGCCATCTGGTTTACCGCGGCGGCGACTTGCTCGGTCTCCACCCGCTGGCGCTCCAGCCCCGAAGAGCTCTTGTGCGCCAAGGCATCGGACTGGCGTGCCTGGTCGCTCAGGTGTTCGGCACTGTCTTGTAGGCGCGTCAGGCAGGTTTTCATGCGTGCGTCCTGGCTGAGCATGGCCATTTCCAGGCGCGCCTGCACGCCACGGCTGTCGGTGAACATCTGCGCGATCAGTGGGTCGGAAGTGGTTTGCTCGGCCAGGCGCAGCAGGCGCTTGAGACCGCGTTGCTGCCAGCTCAGGCCAAGCAGGCCCAGCGGTACCGAAAGCCCTGCGGCCAAGGCAAAGCCCCAGGAATGACCCAGCCAGTTGCCGATCAGGAAGCCCACCTGGCTGATCAGGATGAACGGTAGCCAGTCCTGCAGCACTGGCAGCCACTTGTCGCGACGCGGTACCGGCGGCTTGCCCTGGTTGATGCGCTGGTACAGGGCCTCGGCGCGGCGGATCTGCTCGGCGGTGGGCTTGACCCGCACCGACTCGAAGCCGACAACCTGGTTGTTATCGAAAATGGGGGTGACATAGGCGTTGACCCAGTAATGGTCGCCGGACTTGCAGCGGTTCTTGACGATACCCATCCACGGCTGGCCCTGCTTGAGGGTTTGCCACATATGGGCAAACACGGCAGGCGGTACGTCGGGGTGGCGCACCAGGTTGTGCGGTGCGCCCGTCAGCTCCTCGCGGGTGAAACCACTGATTTCGATAAAGGCATCGTTGCAGTAGGTGATCACACCCTTGGCGTTGGTAGTGGAGATCAACCGCTGCTGGGCTGGGAAAGTCCGTTCTCTCTGGGTAATCGGCTGGTTGTTACGCATGGGTGATAGTCCGCAGGGCTTTCGACAGGTATCGGCAAGCGGCTGGTTTTATTGAATGGATATTTGATTCATTGATTAGAGAGATCGAGCGCCGCCCCCGCGGCGCTCGGTTTCAAGAACGGAACGAATCTTCGGCCAGACTCAACTGGCGATCATCTGGCGCAACACATAATGCAGAATCCCCCCCGCCTTGAAGTATTCCACCTCGTTCAGGGTATCAATCCGGCATAGCACCTCGATCTGTTCCTGTTGGCCATCCTCGCGGGTAATGCGCAAGGGCAGGCTCATGCCGGGGTGGATATGTGCGCCGTCCAGCCCCAGTACATCGATCTGCTCCTTGCCGGTCAGCCCCAGCTGTTTGCGGTTGTGCCCGGCCTTGAACTGCAGCGGCAACACGCCCATGCCCACCAGGTTGGAGCGGTGAATACGCTCGAAGCTTTCTGCCAGCACGGCCTTGACCCCCAGCAGGTTGGTACCCTTGGCTGCCCAGTCGCGGCTCGAACCGGTGCCGTACTCCTGGCCGGCAATCACCAGCAGCGGGGTGCCTTCCTGCTGGTAACGCATGGCCGCGTCGTAGATCGACAGCTTCTCGCCAGTGGGCACATGCAACGTGTTGCCGCCTTCTTCGCCTGCCAGCATTTCGTTGCGGATACGGATGTTGGCGAAGGTGCCGCGCATCATCACTTCGTGGTTGCCACGCCGCGAACCGTAGGAGTTGAAGTCGCGTGGCTCCACACCCTGTTCCCGCAGGTAGCGCCCGGCCGGGCTGTCGGTCTTGATGTTGCCGGCGGGGGAAATGTGGTCGGTGGTCACTGAATCGCCCAGCAGCGCCAGCACCCGTGCGCCGTGAATATTGGCAATTTGTGGCGGCGGCCCGCCGATGCCGTCGAAGAACGGTGGGTGCTGGATGTAGGTGGAGTCAGCCTGCCACACGTAAGTGGCGGCCTGTGGCACCTCGATGGCCTGCCATTGCGCATCACCGGCAAACACTTCGGCGTACTCCTTGTGGAACATCGCCGTATCGACCTTGGCCACGGCCTCGGCAATTTCCTGCTGGCTCGGCCAGATATCCCGCAGGTAGACCGGTTGGCCGTCCTTGCCTGACCCCAGCGGGTCGCGCGTCAGGTCCAGGCGCACGCTGCCGGCCAGGGCGTAGGCCACCACCAGCGGGGGCGAGGCCAGCCAGTTGGTCTTGACCAGTGGGTGCACGCGGCCCTCGAAGTTGCGGTTGCCCGATAGCACCGAGGCCACGGTGAGGTCGGCGCTGCCAATGGCTTTTTCGATCGCCTCGTCCAGCGGGCCGGAGTTGCCGATGCAGGTGGTGCAGCCATAGCCGACCAGATCAAAACCCAGTTGGTCGAGGTAAGGCGTGAGCCCGGCTGCCTTGAAGTAGTCGGTGACGACTTTGGAGCCCGGCGCCAGCGAACTCTTGACCCAAGGTTTGCGTTGCAGGCCCTTTTCCAGTGCTTTTTTCGCCACCAGCCCGGCAGCCATCATCACACTGGGGTTGGACGTGTTGGTGCAGGAGGTGATCGCGGCAATCACCACGGCCCCATCGCGCAGGGTGTGGGTCTGGCCCTGATGGCTGTAGTCGACTGCGCCGGTCTGGTCGGCGTTGCCCACTGCCACACCGCCGCCACCTTCGCTTTCCAGGCGGCCAACTTCTTTGGCCAGCGGTTTGGGCTGCAGCTCGATGAAGTGGTCGAAGGCTTGGCTGACCTGGCCCAGCGCTACGCGGTCCTGCGGCCGTTTGGGCCCGGCCAGGCTGGCTTCGACGTCGTCCATGTCCAGGGCCAGCGTGTCGCTGAATGACGGCTCCTGGCCGGGCAGGCGCCACATGCCCTGTGCCTTGCAGTACTGCTCGACCAGTTGCACGGTCGCTTCGGGGCGGCCCGAGAGGCGCAGATAGTCCAGGGTGACTTGGTCGACCGGGAAGAAACCACAGGTGGCGCCGTATTCCGGTGCCATGTTGGCGATGGTTGCGCGGTCGGCCAGGGGCAACTCGGCCAGGCCGTCGCCGTAGAATTCGACGAACTTGCCCACCACGCCTTTCTTGCGCAGCATCTGCGTCACGGTCAGCACCAGGTCAGTGGCAGTGATGCCCTCCCGCAGCTTGCCGGTCAGCTTGAAGCCGATCACTTCGGGGATCAGCATCGATACCGGCTGGCCTAGCATGGCCGCTTCCGCTTCGATGCCGCCGACACCCCAGCCGAGTACGCCCAGGCCGTTGATCATGGTGGTGTGCGAGTCTGTGCCCACCAAGGTATCGGGGAAGGCATAGGTGCGGCCGTCGGCCTCACGGGTCCACACCGTGCGGCCCAGGTATTCCAGGTTGACCTGGTGGCAAATGCCGGTGCCCGGGGGGACCACGCGGAAATTGTCGAAGGCGCTCTGGCCCCATCGCAGAAAGGCATAGCGCTCGCCATTGCGTTGCATTTCGATGTCGACGTTTTCGGCGAAAGCCTGTGGCGTGCCGTAGCGGTCGACCATTACCGAGTGGTCGATCACCAGGTCGACCGGTGACAGCGGGTTGATCCGTTGCGGGTCGCCGCCAGCCTTGGCCATGGCGGCGCGCATGGCCGCCAGGTCGACCACGGCGGGCACGCCGGTGAAGTCCTGCATCAACACCCGCGCCGGGCGGTACTGGATCTCGCGGTCGGAGCGCCGTTCGCCAAGCCATTGGGCAATGGCGCGCAAGTCGTCGCCGGTGACGGTCGCGCCATCCTCCCAGCGCAGCAGATTTTCCAGCAGCACTTTCAGCGACATGGGCAGGCGCTGCAGGTCACCCAGCTGGCGGGCGGCCTCGGTGAGGCTGAAGTAGTGGTAGGTCTTGTCGCCGACCTTGAGGGGCTTGAGGGTGTTCAGGCTATCGAGCGAGGGCATTGCCAACTCCTTCTGCACCGGTGCCCGGCAAATATTCACGGTTTGCCGGCAGCACCGCTCTGTATCGGTCCGCACGGCACGGACCTGGCTGAATGGTCAGGTTAGACCGGTTTACGCTACCTGACCTTTTTCTGGACCGGCGGGGCGTGTCGCAGGTTCCGAACTTCCTTTATCATCGCCGCCCTGCCGGCGCCTGTGGTGCGCCAGCCGTAGTGGAGTGAGAGATGAATACCCTGTTCATGCATTGCCGGCCCGGTTTCGAGGGCGAGGTTTGCGCCGAAATCAGCGAACATGCCGCCCGCCTGGGTGTTGCTGGCTATGCCAAAGGCAAGCCGCAAAGTGCCAGTGCCGAGTTTGTCTGTAGCGAGGAGGGCGGTGCCGAGCGCTTGATGGGGGAGCTGCGTTTCAACCAGCTGATTTTCCCGCGGCAGTGGGCACGTGGCGGTTACGTCGAACTGCCGGAAAGTGACCGCATCAGCGTACTGCTGGCGCAGTTGGCTGACTTCCCGGTGTTCGGTAGCCTTTGGCTGGAGGTGCTGGACAGCAACGAAGGCAAGGAATTGTCTACCTTCTGCCGAAAGTTCGAAGTGCCGTTGCGCAAGGCCCTGGAGAAGGCCGGCCGCCTGGTCGACGACCCTGGCCGCCCACGCTTGCTGCTGACCTTCATCAGCGGCCGGCGGGTATTTGTCGGCGTTGCATCGGCCAGCAACAGCGCCTTGTGGCCCATGGGCATCCCGCGCCTGAAGTTCCCTCGCGAGGCGCCTAGCCGCTCGACACTCAAGCTGGAAGAGGCCTGGCACCAGTTCATCCCTCGTGAGCAGTGGGAGCAGCGCCTGGGTGATGACATGACCGGCGTCGACCTGGGAGCCTCGCCGGGTGGCTGGACCTACCAGCTGGTGCGCCGCGGTATGCTGGTGACAGCCATCGACAACGGGCCGATGGCCGAAAGCCTGATGGACACAGGCCTGGTCCAGCACTTGATGGCCGATGGTTTTACCTGGCAGCCGAAGCAGCCGGTAGACTGGATGGTGTGCGATATCGTCGAGAAGCCGGCGCGTACCACCTCGCTGATTGAAACCTGGCTGGGTGAGGGGCTGTGCCGCGAGGCGGTGGTCAACCTGAAGTTGCCGATGAAGCAGCGTTATGCCGAAGTACGGCGCCTGCTCGACCGTATGGATGCAACATTCAAGGCACGCAAGATCAGGGTGTCGATTGCCTGCAAGCAGCTGTACCACGACCGCGAGGAAGTGACGTGCCACCTGCGGCGGCTCGATTTGAAGCCACGCTGAGGCCAGCGCGTCGTTCTGCGTCTGCGTCTGCGTCTGCGTCTGCTTTTGCTGTTGCTTCTAAGCGCGCGATAGTTCAGGCGACGCAGATTGCGACTTCAGGAGGCCGAGTGTAGGGCTTGCGAAGGGAGGTGACGGGCATGGATGCCCGTCAAGCGCTGGGCCCCAGGATGGGGCCTGCAGCGCGGTCCTCCCGGGAGCAAGCCCGGAGCGAGGGGACCCCGGAGCGCAGCGCAGGGGCCGGATGATGGGAGCCGACGGTTTTTGGTTCCTTTTTGCCACGACAAAAAGGGACCCGCCGTAAGGGCGGAAAGGTGACTATGCGCCACCTTCGCAAATGAATACCTACTCGATGTGGATGCTCACATCCAAGAAGCAAGAAGCAAGAAGCAAATTCGTCTGTTTTGACTCAGCGAACCGTCCGTTTGCGATGGCGACGCTGGCTCACCTTTTCGCCCTTACGGCCATCCCTTTCAAGGTCTTCGGTAGAATTCGCTGAAATCCAGTCAGGAAGACCCGAGCGATGTGGGCTGATGTACTAGCGCGATTCGAGAAAAAAGCACCCGCCAGCGTAATGGCCAAACTTGCCTTGGAGCAGGCCATTGCGCCGGAGTGGGTCGATCAGGTTTTCGAGGAGCACCGCCAACGGCAGTATTCTCGCGAGCTGCTGTTCTCGACCATTATCAAGTTGATGTCGCTTGTTTCATTGGGCTTGAAGCCATCGCTGCATGCTGCGGCAAGACAACTGGACGACCTTCCCGTCAGCCTGGCAGCTCTGTACGACAAGATCAGTCGAACCGAACCTGCCCTGTTGCGTGCTCTGGTGACAGGCTGCGCGCAGCGCTTGGCGCCGACAATCCATGAGTTGGGCTGCTCAGCCATGCTTCCTGATTGGCAAGTTCGGGTGGTCGATGGCAGCCACTTGGCCTCTACCGAAAAGCGTCTTGGCGCGCTGCGCCAAGAGCGCGGAGCGGCTCGCCCCGGGTTTTCGGTGGTGGTTTACGACCCCGACCTGGATCAGGTAATTGACCTCCAGCCGTGCGAGGACGCCTACGCAAGCGAACGAGTTTGTGTTTTGCCGTTGCTGGCTGAAGCAAAGACCAATCAGGTTTGGATCGCTGACCGTCTCTACTGCACGCTGCCTGTAATGGAGGCGTGCGAACAGGTGAAGACATCATTTGTCATTCGCCAGCAGGCCAAGCATCCACGCTTGATCCAGGAAGGTGAGTGGCAAGCACCGATGCCCGTCGCCACAGGCACTGTGCGCGAGCAATCCATCGAAGTAAAAGGCGGGCACCGTTGGCGACGTGTCGAGTTAACGCTTCATTCACCAAACGACTCAGGTGATAACAGCTTGATGTTCTGGAGCAACCTGCCCGAGAGCATCAGTGCGCAACAGATCGCAGACTTCTATCGGCGCCGCTGGAGTATTGAAGGGATGTTCCAGCGGTTGGAAGCAATTCTGGAAAGTGAAATTGAAACCCTCGGCAGTCCGCGAGCCGCCTTGCTTGGATTCACCACTGCCGTGCTGGCATACAACGTTCTGGCCTTGCTCAAGCGAAGTGTTGAACAGGCTCACCGCGATGCCTTGCCCGAGAATTGGGAAGCCTCGATCTATCACTTGGCGGTGCAGATCAGAGGGGGTTACGAAGGCATGCAGATTGCCCTGCCATCCGAGTACATGCCCGTTGTTCCGATGGAAAACCTGGCTCAGCGCCTGCTGGAGCTGGCCAGAAACATCCAGCCCAGACAGGTTGCGAAAAGCCCACGAGGCCCCAAGGTGCTCAAAGCGAAGGCCTGGGTGCAAGGGACGGCTGTACATGCTCATGTTTCGACGGATCGGGTCATCAAGGCCGCCAAAACCAAAAGACCTTGAAAGGGATGGCCCTTACGGCGAGTCACTTTTTGTCAAACGCGACAAAAAGTAACCATGGGCCTGCCCCTGCGCTGCGCTCCGGGGTCCCCTCACTCCGGCCTTGCTCCCGGCAGGACCGCGCCGAAGGCCCCATCCTGGGGCCTCAGCGCTTGACGGGCATCCATGCCCGTCACCTCCCTCCGCAAGGCCTGCGTTCAGCCTCCTGAAGTCGCGAAGATCAAGATCAAGATCAAGATCAAGATCAAGATCAAGAGCGCTGGGTTTGAAAGCCGTGCTTGGACCGCGTCGCGCTATGCGCGACAATAGCGATCATTTTCGGAGCCCCCCATGACCGATTTCACCCCCGACGCCATCCTCGATGCCACCGGCCTGAACTGCCCGGAACCCGTGATGATGCTGCACCAGCACGTACGCAACCTGGCCGCCGGCGGCCTGCTCAAGGTCATCGCCACCGACCCGTCGACCCGCCGCGACATCCCCAAGTTCTGCAACTTCCTCGGCCATGAGCTGCTGCAGCAGCAAGAGGACGCTGGCACTTTCCTGTACTGGATCCGCAAGAAAGCCGACTGAGTCGCTCTGGAACACGCCCGGCGTTGCGCCTACACTGCGCTCCCCAGACAGGAGAGCGCCATGCTGATAGTTGCCGACGAGAACATCCCGCTGCTCGATGCCTTCTTCCAGGGTTTCGGTGAAATTCGCCGCTACCCCGGCCGAAGCCTCGATGCTGCCAGCGTCAAGGACGCCGATATCCTGCTGGTGCGCTCGGTGACCAAGGTCGACCGTAAGCTGCTCGAAGGCAGCCGTGTACGCTTTGTCGGCACCTGCACCATCGGCACCGATCACCTGGACCTGGAATACTTTGCAGAAGCTGGCATCCGCTGGAGCAGCGCACCTGGCTGCAATGCCCGCGGCGTGGTCGATTACGTGCTGGGCAGCCTGCTGACCCTGGCCGAACTGGATGGCGTGGCATTGCCTGAGCGCGTGTATGGCGTAGTGGGCGCGGGTGAAGTGGGTGGCCGCCTCGTGCGGGTGCTGCATGGCCTGGGCTGGAAGGTGCTGGTGTGCGACCCGTTGCGTCAGGCCGCCGAGGGCGGCGACTACGTCAGCCTCGAAACCATCCTGCAGCAGTGCGATGTGATCAGCTTGCATACCCCGTTGCAACGCGGCGGCCAGCACCCGACCTGGCACCTGCTGGGGCAGGCGCAGCTGGCACAGTTGCGCCCGGGCACCTGGCTGTTGAACGCCAGCCGTGGCCCGGTGGTGGACAACGTGGCCCTGCGCGAGCTGCTGCTGGACCGTGAAGACGTGCACGCGGTGCTGGATGTGTGGGAAGGGGAGCCGCAGGTCGACCTGACGTTGGCCGACCTGTGCACCCTCGCTACGCCGCACATTGCCGGCTATAGCCTCGATGGCCGCCAGCGTGGCACGGCGCAGATCTACCAGGCGCTTTGCCGCTACCAGGGTGTGAACGAGCAGGTGCGACTGGCCGAGCTGCTGCCCAAGCCACCGCTGGCGCAGATCGAGCTGGATGCCAGCACCGACCTGTCATGGGCCATGGCCACCCTGTGTCGCGCCGTGTATGACCCGCGCCGTGATGATGCCGATTTCCGCCGTAGCCTGAGCGATGATCCGCAGCAACAGCGGGCGGCGTTCGACCAGTTGCGCAAGCAATACCCGCCAAGGCGCGAGATCGAGGGGCTGGCCGTGCGCTTGCACGGGGAGGCGCCGCAGTTGGCGCAGTTGGTCAGTGCCTTGGGTGGGGTGTTGGTCTAAGCAAGCCTTGTGTTGATCTTGCAGGTAGGTGCGGTTGCCTGTTGGGGCGGCCAAGCCCACTGACTGGGCAGATAAAAACCCGGCGCAAGCGCCGGGTTGCAAAGAATTCGCCGATCAACCTTTGCGTACGCGCTCGACACGGCTTTCTTCCAGGGCCTTGCAGGCCTGCTGGATCATCTGCTCGGTGATCGGCACTTCGCGCCCCTTGGCGTCGATGATCGAACCGCATACTTGCGGTTGCGGGGAGGTCTGGGGCTTCTGGTTATCACTGCCATGCTGCAAGCTCATGCACTGTCTCCTCTTCAGGTTCAAGCTCAGGGTAGCCCTGCGCCGTGACTGGCCTGTGACAGCTTCCGGGTCACGGCAGCAACAGTCCAGCAGAAACCCTGTGAAAGCTCCATAAGCTGTTTAGATCGATGCGTTATAGCAACCTTCATGCAGTCTCCCGACCGGGATGAATGGTAGGCTGCCGCTTCCCCACCCTTTGTGGTCGTCGCCATGCCCGAATCGGTTTCCCCGCGCCAACGCCGCGCCTTGCGCCTGGCTTGGCAGTTCGTTCGCCCTTATCGCCGCCAAGTGCTGCTGGCATTGCTGGCGCTGGTGGTCACCGCTGCCATCACCCTGTCGATGGGCCAAGGCATCCGCCTGCTGGTGGATCAAGGCTTCATGACCCGCTCCGCGCACCAGCTCAATCAGACCATCGGGCTGTTCCTGCTGCTGGTGCTGGCGCTGGCGGTGGGTACCTTCAGCCGTTTCTATCTGGTGTCGTGGATTGGCGAGCGTTGTGTGGCCGATATCCGTCGTGCCGTCTTTGATCACCTGATCGGCCTGCACCCAGGTTTTTTCGAGGACAACCGCAGCTCCGAGATCCAGTCTCGGCTGACTGCGGACACCACCTTGCTGCAATCAGTGATCGGTTCATCGCTGTCGATGTTCCTGCGCAACGCGCTGATGGTCATTGGCGGTGTGGTATTGCTGTTCATCACCAACCCCAAGCTCACCAGCATCGTGGTGGTAACGCTGCCGCTGGTGTTGGCACCGATCCTGTTGTTCGGCCGTCGTGTGCGCAGCCTGTCGCGGCAGAGCCAGGACAGGGTCGCCGATGTGGGCAGCTACGTGGCTGAAACGCTCGGGCAGATCAAGACCGTGCAGGCCTACAACCACCAGGCGCACGACCGTGAACTGTTCGCCGATACGGTCGAGGCAGCGTTTACTGTTGCCCGCAAGCGGATTACACAGCGTGCCTGGCTGATAACCCTGGTGATCGTGCTGGTGTTGGGGGCGGTGGGGGTGATGCTGTGGGTCGGCGGCATGGATGTGATCGCCGGGCGTATATCCGCAGGCGAACTGGCTGCATTCGTGTTCTACAGCCTGATCGTCGGCAGCGCCTTCGGTACCCTCAGTGAAGTGATCGGCGAGTTGCAACGGGCCGCGGGTGCCGCCGAGCGCATTGCCGAACTGTTGGCCGCGCGAAGTGCCATCCTGCCGCCCGCCGAGGCGCAGGTGCTGCCACAGCCGCGGGCCAGTGGGCGTATCGAGCTGCAGCAGGTCGTGTTCGCTTACCCTTCACGGCCCACGGTGGCAGCTGTCGACGGCCTGAGCCTGACCATCGAACCCGGGCAGACCGTCGCCCTGGTTGGCCCTTCCGGGGCAGGCAAGTCGACCCTGTTCGATTTGTTGCTGCGCTTTTACGACCCACAGCAAGGGCGCATCCTGCTCGATGGCCAGCCGGTTATCGAATTTGATCCCGACCAGCTACGCCGGCAGTTCGCTTTGGTGGCACAAAACCCCTCGCTGTTCCGTGGCACGGTGGAGGCCAACATTCGTTATGGCCGGCCCGAGGCGACCTTGGCTGAAGTCGAAGCAGCGGCCCGTGGCGCCCATGCCGACGAATTCATCCGGCAACTGCCCCAAGGCTACCAGACCCAGCTGGGGGAGGGCGGCATCGGCCTTTCCGGCGGGCAACGCCAGCGCCTGGCGATTGCCCGGGCCTTGCTGGTCGATGCGCCGATCCTGTTGCTGGACGAAGCCACCAGTGCCCTTGATGCACAAAGCGAATACTTGATCCAGCAAGCGCTGCCCAGCCTGATGGCCGGCCGTACCACGCTGGTAATCGCCCATCGCCTGGCCACGGTACAGCATGCCGAGCGCATCGCGGTCATCGACCAAGGCCGGCTGGTGGCGGTGGGCACCCACCGTCAGTTGATCGAGGACAGCCCGTTGTATGCGCGGCTGGCAGCGCTGCAGTTCACCACGGGCTAGCGTGTCGTGGCTTTGTAACATTTCTGTAGTAATTGCCTGAGAAGATTTGCCTCAACTGTTGCGTAAGTGCTCGACCTGGCTGCCATTGCGTGATGGCAGCTTTTTTTTGGCCTGCCAGTAATGAGGCTGTACAGCGGCCTCTGCCTACTCCCTCTGGTTCCGAGACCCTCGATGTTGCGTAAATCCCTCAGAGTGCAAATTCTCTCGCTGCTCGGCGGCAGTGTGCTGGCGATGCTGCTGATCGCCCTGGTGTGTTTCCAGTTCCTGTCGTCCAGCGTGCGTGGCTACGCCGAGCTGGTCGACGGGCCGCTGCGGGCCTCGCAATTGATTGACGAAGCCAACCTGCAGTTCAAGATCCAGGTGCAGGAATGGAAGAACGTGCTGTTGCGAGGGCGCCAGCCTGCGGAAATGGACAAGTACTGGCAGCAGTTCCAGGCCCGCGAAGAGCAAGTACAACAACTGCTCGGGCAATTGATCGACAACAGTGATGCCAGGCTCAAGGCGTCGCTGCAGCAATTGCGCGACAGCCACCGCCAGTTGGGCCAGGCCTATGCACAAGGCCGCCAGGCGTTCCTGGCGGCAGGCGGCGACCCGGTAGCGGGCGACCGGGCGGTCAAAGGCGTGGACCGTGCCGCCAGTGAGCAAATGAGCGAACTGGTCGAGCAACTGCGCGCCGATGCTCGCCAGCGTGCAGCCAGCATCAATGCCAGTGCCGAGCGCACGGTATGGTTGGGCCTGCTGGTGATGCTGGCTTCTGCGGTGCTGGTGGGGCTGCTCAGCCTGTGGCTGGTCAACCGTAGCCTGATCGAGCCGATCCGCCAGTTGATCGAGTACGTCGCGCAGCTCAGCCAAGGCAGCTTTGCTGCCCGGGTCGACAGCCGTCGGGAGGATGAGCTGGGGCGTCTGGCGCGGGCGGCCAACACCCTGCGTGACTTCCTTGCCGATACCGTCGGCCGGCTGCAGGACAACGCTCAGGAGCTGGAAGGTGCCAGCGGCCAGTTGCGCAGTATTGCCGGTGACATGGCCCGCGGTACTCATGACCAGTTCCAGCGTACCGACCAGGTAGCCACGGCCATGCACGAAATGTCCGCCACTGCCCAAGAGGTCGCTCGCCACGCCGCCGAGGCGGCCCGCGCGGCCGATGACGCCGACCACAGCGCCCAGGCCGGCGAGCAGGTGATGCAGCAGACCATCGACATCATCGGGCTGGTCAACCGCGAAATCGCCGGCACGGCAACGGTAATTCGCGATCTCGAGCATGACAGCACACGGATAGGCAAAGTGCTGGAAGTGATCCGCGGCATTGCTGAACAGACCAACCTGCTGGCGCTTAACGCGGCCATCGAAGCGGCCCGTGCTGGCGAAGCCGGGCGTGGTTTTGCGGTGGTCGCCGATGAAGTGCGCAGCCTGGCCCAGCGCACGGCAGCGTCGATTGCAGAAATTCACCAGATCATCGAGGCGGTACAGTCGGGGGCTGTGGAGGCGGTCAAGGCCATCGAAAGTGGCCAGCAACGTAGCCAGGAAGGGGCTGAGCAGGTCGAGCAGGCCGGGCAGATGCTGCAACGTATCACCCAGGCGGTGGAGGCGATCCGCGACATGAACCGGCAGATCGCCACAGCGGCCG
Organism: Pseudomonas sp. 10(2024); assembly: GCF_045164175.1. Classification (NCBI taxonomy): domain Bacteria; kingdom Pseudomonadati; phylum Pseudomonadota; class Gammaproteobacteria; order Pseudomonadales; family Pseudomonadaceae; genus Pseudomonas; species Pseudomonas sp. 10(2024). The sequence continues at coordinate 4,021,734 of NZ_CP174006.1, read as the reverse complement.
AGGAGCAGACCAGCGTGGCCGAAGATATCTCGCGCAACCTGATCGAAATTACCCGGATTGCCACGGCCAACCAGGAAGCGGTGCAGCATACCGAGCAGGCGGGGCAGCGCCTGCATGGTTTGTCAGGGCAGTTGGGCGAAGTCACCTCCCGCCTGAGCGCCTGACTCGGTTTGCAGGAGTTGCAGGTGCCCATCGAGGCTGAAGCCGCGCACTGACGTATTTTTCGCACACAACAAAAAGCCCGCACATGGCGGGCTTTCTGACAAGGATTTGGTCGGAGAGACAGGATTCGAACCTGCGGCCTTCTCGTCCCGAACGAGACGCGCTACCTGGCTGCGCTACACTCCGATGAACAAAATCCTACTGCATCCCGTTTTTGCTCGCAAGCCCTTGTTGTTTAAAGGGCCATAGCCTGAACGGGGCCTTGATCAGAGCTCTTTGACGCTGCGGATCTGGTCCTTGTTCAGGCGTGTGCGCTTGCCGTCGAGTTGCTCGAATTCATAGAAGCCAGAGTCTTCATCGTAGGACGGTTTGTCGGTCGCCTGGATCTCCCGGCCATCGTTCAGGGTAATGACGGTTGGGGTCGAGCAGCCAGCAAGGGCGCCCAAACCCAAGGCAAGCAGGAAGGCGGGTAGGGTCCGTTTGATCATCGTGTTTCTCCAAGTGCGATGGTGCTAGATGACATTTATGACGCAGGACGTTAGTGCAAGTTCACTCCAAGTGCAGCATAGCGATTAATTCGTTCTCTTGACCCAAGGCAAGGCTGAGGGGGGCAACGCTGGAAAAGGTGCGCTGTGATATAACTGCGTCCATCTCATCCTGTTGTGACGGACACCCATGAAAGCCAAGGCAGATACCCCCTTCGTGGCGCTGAACATCGCCGTGCTCACGGTCAGCGACACCCGTACCTTCGACACCGACACCTCTGGCCAGATGTTCGTCGACCGCCTGAGCGCCGCCGGTCACCGCCTTGCCGAGCGCGTGCTGCTCAAGGATGACCTGTACAAGATCCGGGCCCAGGTCGCCACATGGATCGCCGATGACAACGTGCAAGTGGTGCTGATTACGGGCGGTACCGGGTTTACTGGCCGCGACAGCACCCCCGAGGCGGTGGCCTGCCTGCTGGACAAGCAAGTAGACGGCTTTGGTGAGTTGTTCCGGCAGATTTCCGTGGCCGACATTGGCACCTCCACCGTGCAATCGCGAGCCTTGGCCGGGCTGGCCAACGGTACGCTGGTGTGCTGCCTGCCGGGCTCGACCAACGCTGTGCGCACCGGTTGGGATGGCATCCTGGCCGAGCAGCTCGATGCCCGTCATCGCCCGTGCAACTTCGTGGCGCACCTGAAGCAGGCAGCGGCCTGTGACAGCCGTGGCTGAGGTCAGCCAGGCCCGGCCGCTGATGCCGGTGGAACAGGCGCTGGAGCAACTGCTGGCGCTGGCCGAAGCTGCACCGATCCGCGAGACCGAAAACCTGCCGCTGGCCGAAGCCGAGGGCCGCGTGCTGGCCACCGACCTGGTGGCCTCGCTCGATCTGCCGCCCTGGCCGAACAGCGCCATGGACGGTTATGCCTTGCACCTGGCTGACTGGCAGGGCCAGCCGCTGCCGGTCAGCCAGCGTATTTTCGCCGGTCATGCGCCCCAGCCGCTGCAACCGGGTACCTGCGCGCGGATCTTCACCGGTGCGCCTGTGCCGGAGGGGGCCGACTGCGTCGAAATGCAGGAAAACACCGAAGTGCTCGAAGATGGCCGGGTGCGCTTTCTCGAAGTGTTGCGCACCGAGCAGAACATACGCCCTCAAGGCCAGGAAACCCGTAAAGGCGAGCAGGTGATGAGCGCCGGCACCCGCCTTGGGCCGATCGAACTCGGCCTGGCGGCGACCTTGGGGCATGGCCGTCTGGACGTGGTGCGCAAGGTGAAAGTGGCAGTGCTGTCGACCGGCGACGAACTGGTCGAGCCAGGCCTGCCGCTCGGGCCCGGGCAGATCTACAACAGCAACCGCAGGCTGCTGGTCAGCTGGTTGCAGCGGCTGGGTTGCGAAGTGGTCGATGCCGGCATCCTGCCGGATGACCTGGCGCGCACTCGCACCTGCCTGGCTGAACTGGGTGGCGTAGACCTGATTCTGTCCACCGGAGGTGTCTCGGTGGGCGAGGCCGACTACCTCGGTGCTGCCCTGCGCGAGGCTGGCGAACTGGCGTTGTGGAAGCTGGCGATCAAACCGGGCAAGCCGCTGACCTTCGGCCACTTCCAGGGCGTGCCGGTGATTGGCTTGCCGGGTAACCCGGCCTCGACCTTGGTCACCTTCGGTCTGCTGACCAGGCCCTACCTGCTGCGTCGTCAGGGGGTGATTGACGTCACGCCGTTGCGGTTCGACATGCCGGCCGGGTTTGACTGGCCCAAGCCGGGTACGCGCCGCGAATACCTGCGCGCGCGCATCGAACAGGGCCGCGTGCGCATCTACAAGAACCAGAGCTCGGGTGTGCTGCGCAGCGCCGCTTGGGCGCAGGGGCTGGTGGAAGTGCGTGAAGGCAGCACGCCGAAGCAGGGCGACAACGTGCCATTCATCCCCTTCAGCGAGCTACTTGGCTGAGCGGCCCAGCCAGGCACTGGCCAGCGGCGCGGCCTCGGCCGGTGCCGCCTGGGTCAGGCGTATGTGCACATTCTCCAGTTGTTGGGCAGCCACGCTCCAGTCGTGGCGCTGGCGGGCAAACTGGCGCCCGGCATCGCTCAACTGGCTCATGCGCCAGGGTTGATTGAGCAACTGGGTGATCAGCAATGCCAGTTGGTCACCGTCGTCACTGCCCACGTAGTGCTCGCCGTTATTCACGGTCAGGCCTGAAACGCCCTTGTCGGTGGTGATCACGGGTAAGCCGGCGGCCATCGCTTCGAGGATTTTCACCTTCGAGCCACCGGCATAACGCAGGGGGGCAAAGAACAGCGCGGAACGTCGTTGCAGTTCACGCAGGTCGGGGCGGTAGCCGAACCATTCAATGCGTGGGTCGTTCCAGTGAAGCTTCCAGTTGGCCGGCATGGCATGCCCGGCGATCGCCAGACGCACTGCCGGGTTGCTCATCCAAACCTTCGGCATGATGTCGTCCAGTGCCCATTCGATGGCCTCCAGATTGGCGCCATATTCAAAATTGCCGACGAACAACAGACGCTGGCTGTGCAGCGCAGGTTGCACCTGCTGGTAGAAATCACAGTCCACGCCGTTGACCACCACATTCACCGGGCGCCCGCTGATCTGCGCGATTAGCTCGGCATCGTGGGCGCTGACAGCCACCAGTTCGGTGGGCTGGCGCAGCACACGGTGCTCCCAGCGCCGGTAGCGCCAGCGGTCGAAGGCGTTGAGCGGGCGCAGCCACAGCGGCAGGCGATCGTGGCAGGCACCGCCCATTACCGACTCCAGGGTGTGCTCGCTAAGCATGAAGGGCAGCCTGCGAGCCTGCAGGGCTTTTTCGAACGGCTGGAAGCTGTAGCTGTGCTCGATCTGGATCACGTCCCAGGGTTCGTCCAGCAGTTGCTCGAACCGGTGCCGCAAGCAAGGTGCCAGGCCATTGATGATTGCCCGCATGGGGTAGTCGATGATGGGGGAAGCCAGCAGGTTGAGTGGGCTGTGCAGCGGCCTGCGGGGTAGCACGATCAGGCGTTCGAGGAGTGGCTCGAGGGCCTCGCGTGCTGCGTCGCTGAGAGGGATTTTCGACTGCACCAGCAGGGTGATCCGGTGACCGCGCTGGGCCAGTGCACGCAGCAGATGGTATTGCCGGGTCTTGTGGCCGCTGGTGGTCGGCCAAGGCAGGTAGGGCAGTGTCCAGAGAATGCGCATGACCCAAAGTCCTCGCAAAAGGCTGCAGATAGCAAAACGCGCCCGTTGACAGCAGTGGGGGAGCCACTGCCGGGCGCGTCCATGGCAATAGGGGTATTTGCTGAGCATAGCCGGGATTGCCAAGTGTGGAAAAAATGACCGGCGACGCGATCAGTTGCAGGCGTGGCGCCGGCCCAATGTTTTTTCCAGGCCATGCAACGATCCGCGCAGGCCAGTGGTCGAGATAGGGGGTGGTCCATTTTACGGAGACGCGCACATGCAAGGGCGCAAGGCAATGCTGGTGCTGCACGGCAAGCAGGCGATGAACGAAGACGTGCGCAGCGCCGTGGGCGACCTGCGCGATAGCGGCTGGGTGCTGGATGTACGGGTTACCTGGGAGGCGGGCGACGCCCAACGGCTGGTCGCCGAGGCACTGGCAGCGGGCTACAGCCATATCGTCGCCGGTGGCGGGGACGGCACGTTGCGTGATGTGGCCGAGGCCATGGGCCTGGCCGCTACCCAGGCCAGCCTGGCCTTGTTGCCCTTGGGTACGGCCAACGATTTTGCCAAAGCCGCTGGCATCCCCTTGGAGCCGGCATCGGCGCTGGCCTTGCTGAATGTCGCGCCACAACCGATAGACCTGGGGCAGGCTGGCGATCAGCTGTTCCTCAACATGGCCACGGGTGGCTTTGGCAGCCAGGTCACCGCCAATACCTCCGAAGACCTCAAGAAAGTGCTGGGCGCTGCGGCTTACCTGTTCACCGGGTTGTCCCGCTTCAGTGAGCTACAGGCGGCTTCGGTGGAGCTACAGGGGCCAGGCTTCCATTGGCAAGGGGATTTGCTGGCGCTGGGTATCGGCAATGGCCGACAGGCTGGGGGCGGGCAGGTGCTGTGCCCCGAAGCCATGGTCAACGACGGTTTGCTTGACGTCGCTATTCTGCCTGCACCACAGGAAGTGGTGGGGGCTCTGCGGGACCTTTTGGGCGGTGACGGCCTGTTCGTTCGGGCCAGGCTGCCATGGGTCGAGATCAAGAGTTCGCAAGGGTTGGACATCAACCTCGATGGCGAGCCGTTGCAGGCTGCCAACCTGCGCTTTCAGGCAAGGCCGGCGGCGTTGCACCTGCACCTGCCGGCCGGGTCGCCGTTGCTCAGTCATCCAGGCTGATGATTTTTTCGCGTACGGCGAACAGCACCAGGCCGGCCACGTCGTGAATCTGCAGGCGCTTCATGATTTGCGAGCGGTGAGTTTCCACGGTCTTGATCGACAGGCCCAGGCCCGCAGCGATTTCCCGGGTGGACTTGCCGCGCACGATCAGGCGCAGGATCTCAAGTTGCCGTGACGTCAGATTATGCCGTTCGCCAGCGCTCGGCTTGCCTTGTTTGGTGTGCCGCAGCGCCTGGTTGATGACGGTGTGGGCGATGGCCGGGCTGAGGTAGCGCTCACCGTGGCGTACGGCACCCAGCGCCTGTTCCAGCTCGGTGGCGCTGGTGTCCTTGAGCAGGTAGCCGTGGGCGCCGCTTTCCAGGGCCCGCATGATCAGGTCCGGGTCGGTGTGCATGGACAGGATCAGCACCTTGCAGGTACTGCCGCTGGCCCGCAGTTGGGTGAGGGCGTCCAGGCCGCTGGTCGAACGCATGGAAATGTCCAGCAAGATGATGTCGGGCGCCAGTGTGCGTACCTGGTCGAGTAGCTGGTTGCCGTCGTCGGCTTCGCCGACCACGTCATAGTCGGGGATATCGCAGACCAGTGCACGCACCCCGGCGCGGATCAGCGAGTGGTCATCTACCAGCAGTAGTCTACAGGTCATGGTTGGTAATACTCCTGGCGCGTTGCTGGGTGCGCGGGGACCACGGGAACATCGCTTCGATCTGCGTGCCTCGGCCAGGCTGACTGGTGATGTCGAGGCTGCCCTGCAGCGCGATTACCCGCTCCTGCATGCCGGCCAGGCCGCGCTGACCGGCCTCGGCCGGGTGCCGGGCAGGGGCGAAACCACGACCATCGTCCTGGATCGACAACGACAGCCCTTCAGGGGTGCGTTGCAGGCGGATGACCAGGTTGTGTGCCTGGGCGTGGCGCAGCATGTTGGTCACTGCCTCCTGGGTAATACGGAACACTGCCATGGCCACGGCTTCGTCGATGCCGCCCAGGCGCTGGTTGCACGCCAGGCTCCAGTGCACGCCGCTGGTGGCCAGGGTGCGTACCAGGTGCGCGCGCAGGCTGGCTTCCAGGCCAAGGCTGGCCAACTGCCGGGGGTTGAGCAGCGCGGAAACATCGCGCACGTTACCGAGGGTGTCATCCAGCGTGCTGCGCAGGGCGTCGCAGTGCCCCTGCAACTCGTCGGGCATGCGCCGTTGCAGCCACTGCAGTTGCAGCTTGGCAGCGGTGAGCAGTTGACCGATGTCGTCGTGCAGTTCCCGGCCCAGATGCTGGCGCTCGTCTTCTTGTACCTTGAGCATGCGCTCGGCCAGCTCGGCCGGGCGCAGGTGGATCGACCTGGCGCCCAGGCCCAGTTGTACAACAGCACCCAGCGTGGCGACCAACTGCAGCACTAGCAGGCTGGCCGGGATTGCCTGGTTGGCCAGGTACAGCGCCATGTTGGCAATCAGTGAGGCCACGCACAGCCCGACCGTTGCCCAGCGCAGCACGGCGGCGCGGGAGCAGCAATGCAAAGAAGTCTTCAAGCGTGGAAACATAGGTAGGGAGGCCACTGAAGTATTGCTGATGGAGGCCTTGCACAATGCTGCTCAGAGGCTTTGGCGCAGTACTTTCGTTGTTTTTTTGAACACGTATTCCTGCCACCGTTGTTCCGGTCGCAAGCGTTTGTGGGGGCGCATATTACCACTTTGCATTGCATCGGTCGCGGCCGGGTAACGCGTTGAAACGCCTACTGGTCGGGCGCTTTCGGGTAGCAAAGTGCCACCCTTTAATCGCGCTGTACCCACTTGTGCTGTAACTAGCGCGACAATGATTCAACGGCATGCACCGAAAGCCTGGTGAACTTTCAAAGTTCGACCATGGTCGGGTTTCAATAAAGTTGCTTAGTTGCACTTTGCGTCAGGTTAATGCATGCGGTTAGAGCGGTTGGGGAGGGGGCTGGTTGCCGCGTCACTGTGCGGGTGAATGCACGCGTTGCCTTCTTCATCGCAGGACGCACAGGCTGGCGCAAAGGGGGGTTGTACGACCTTGGCCAGTTCACCCAGCAGCACCAGTTGCTCACCGATGTCCAGGTTCAGTCGCCCTGTACGGCTATCGACCAGCTCCAACTGCCAGGCCAGCAAGGTCAGGCACGCCCCTATCGCGGGCAGGGCTTCACGCTGCAGGCAACCACCGTGACAGGCCGGGGCGAGCAACTGTTGCAGGGAGGTGGTGTAGTGGGCAACTTCACGCAGGCCCAGGCGCGTAGCTTGACGGGCGATAGTGTCGAGGGTGTTGTTCAGGCAACTGCAGGCATCCGGGTCATTGTCTATAAGCTCCAGATGCTGCAGGCATTCCTGGGCCTGGGTCAGCAGTACCTGGGCATCCAGCAGAAAGCCCTGCAGGGCGTCATCGAACGATAAGGCAGTGTCCATCATCAAGTCCCCGCGCGTGGGGTAGGCGCAGGGGGCGGGCACGCCGAAACGATAGCTAGCAAAAGCCTGACTCCATTCATGCAATGAGAATGGCGTCACATTAATGGCTAAAGGATATCGCGAACATCAGGTTGCACCCGATTGCCGCTAAGGGTTTCCCTGATCAAAGGCTAGGGTAGGGAACTTTTGCCGTGCCCTGATTTGCCTCGGCGTGTCGGCAGTAAAGCATGATGGTAAAGTGATATCAATTATCCGCGCGGCATTTTCCCGCAAGGGTCAAGGTGTGCGTGAAGCCGCCGATACAGGGTAGATGATTTCACCTTTTACGACTCAAGCCTGGGGGCTTTCCAATGGCTGGCATTCTCGACACGGTAGACCAACGCACGCAACTGGTGGGTGAGAACCGCCTGGAAATTCTGATGTTTCGCCTGGCCGGTCGCCAGCTGTTCGCGATCAACGTGTTCAAGGTGCAGGAAGTACTGCAACTGCCCAAGCTGACCCTGATGCCCCAGCGCCACGCCTATGTCTGCGGTGTGGTCAACCTGCGCGGGCAGACCCTGCCGGTGATCGACCTGTCCCAGGCGATCGGTATGCGCCCGCTACAGCCGGGGCCGGACAGCACCATCATCGTCACCGAATACAACCGCTCGGTGCAGGCCTTCCTGGTAGGCGGTGTCGACCGCATCGTCAACATGAATTGGGAGTCGATCATGCCGCCGCCTTCCAGTGCCGGTCGCCAGCACTACCTGACTGCCATCACCAAGGTCGATGAGAAGCTGGTGGAGGTGATCGACGTGGAAAAGGTGCTGGCCGAAATCGTGCCCTACAACGCCCGGGTTTCTGGCGACAAGCTCGCCGACCCAGTGCTGGCCCGGGCCCGCGGCCGCGAAGTGCTGCTGGTGGACGACTCCAGTGTGGCCTTGGCGCAATTGCGCGATACCTTGTCCCAGCTGGGCATGAAGCTGCATGTGGCCAGTGATGGCCTGAAGGCGCTGCGCATGCTCAAGGGCTGGGCCGACGCCGGTGAAGACGTGTGCGAAAAGCTGCTGATGGTGTTCACCGATGCAGAAATGCCGGAAATGGACGGCTATCGGCTGACCACCGAGATCCGCAGCGATGCCCGTCTGCGCCAGCTCTATGTGGTGCTGCACACCTCGCTGTCGGGCAGTTTCAACGAATCCATGGTGAAGAAGGTGGGCTGTGACAACTTCCTTTCCAAGTTCCAGCCTGATCGCCTGGTCGATGTGGTCAAGCAGCGCCTGCTGCTGGATACCACCGCTGCGTGAACGTTGTGCCGGCCAGGTATAAGCTTGGCTTTTGGCATGAAGCGAGGCAGCAGGGATGTTTCTCAGTGAGTTGTATCGATACCCGGTGAAATCTGCGCAGGCGCAAAGCCTGAAGGCATCACCGGTGGGGTTGCTGGGGTTGCAAGGCGACCGGCGCTGGATGGTGGTCGAGGAAGAAAACGGACGCTTCCTGACCCAGCGTGCCTGGCCACAACTTGGCCAGATCGACGCGAGCGATGACGACAGCGGCCAGTTGCTGCTGCAAGCCCCTGGACAGGCGCCGTTGCGGGTGCCTGTACCGCCTGCCGATGACGCCCTGCGCGGTGTGACGATCTGGCGCGATACCCTGCGTGTGCCGGACGCTGGCGATGCCGCGGCGGCCTGGTTGAGTGAGTTGCTGGGCAAAGCCGTACGCCTGGTGCATTGCCCGGAGCAGCGTGCGCGTTACCTGCCCAATGGTTACGGCTTCAACAGTGACCGTGCGGCGTTTCCGGATGGTTTCCCCTTGCTGCTGATTGGGCAGGGTTCGCTGGACGAGCTTAACCGGCGTATTGGCCGGCCCATGTCGATGCGGCGCTTTCGGCCCAACCTGGTGGTGCAGGGCGCGGAGCCGTTTGCCGAGGATGGCTGGAAGCGGATTCGCATCGGCAGCTTGGCGTTTCGCGTGCTCAAGCCCAGTGTGCGGTGCATCTTCACGACCATCGATCCAGCCACCGGGGAGCGTAGCGCTGACCGTGAGCCGATGGCTACGCTGAAGACTTTCCGCGAAAAAGAAGGCGACGTGCTGTTCGGCCAGAACCTGGCTGTGGATGGCAGTGGGTGGCTGGAGGTTGGGATGGAAGTAGAAATCCTGGAATAGGTGTGTTGCCTGTGCCGGCCTCTTCGCGGGTGAACCCGCTCCTACAACGACCGCGTAACCCTTGTAGGAGCGGGTTCACCCGCGAAGAGGCCGGTACAGGCTCAACAGCAATCACATGTCATCGAAATACCGTTCATGCCAATCCACCAATGGCTGCGGTGAATTCAGCTTCTGCCCGTAGATCACCGAATACGACAGCACGTTCTGTACATACTGGCGCGTTTCGTCGAACGGGATCGACTCCACCCATACATCGAAGCTCAGGTGCTTGGCCCCTTTGAGCCACTGTCGCACGCGCCCGGGCCCGGCGTTGTAGGCTGCCGAAGCCAGCACCCGGTTGCCGTTGAACTGGCTGTGTACCTGGCTCAGGTAGGCCGCACCCAGCTGGATGTTCTTGTCCGGGTTCAGCACTTGCGCCGGTGAGGCCAGCGGGATGCTGAACTTGCGTGCGGTTTCCTTGGCGGTGGCCGGCATCAGCTGCATCAGGCCGCTGGCGCCCACGGGTGAGCGTGCGTCCTCCATGAAGGCGCTTTCCTGGCGAGTGATGGCGAATACCCAGCTCGAATGCAGGCCGCGAACCTTGGCTTCACGCACCAGCGTGTCGCGGTGGGCCATGGGGAAGCGGATGTCCAGGTCGTCCCAGTACCGGGCCTGGCTGATGGTGCGGATGGCCGGGAAGTACCAGCGCAGCTCATAGCCCAGGCGTGCCTGCGCAACCATCTCGTCACGGGTGAAGTGGCGGCTGACGTGGTACCACTCACGGCGGCCGTCGACGATCTGACCGCGGGCGTGAAATTCCAGTGCGCGCTGGATGCCGGGCGTGTTGCGGACCTTCTTGACCAGTTGTGGGCTCAGCAGCAGCGGCTTGTTGTTCAGCTGGTACGGTGTCTGTGCCCGGTCGGCGGCGAGGAAGCCATAGAAGTCACGCTCACGCGCTGCGGCCTTGTAAAGCAGCGGGACCTGCGGATTGTTTGGCTGTGCCAGCTCCAGGCTGCGAGCCTGCCAGTACTTCCAGCGGCTGGTGCTGGCCAGGTCCTGGGGAAGGCGCTTGGTCAGCTCGTAGGCGTCCTCCCAACGGCCCAGGCGCAGCAGCAGGCGAAGGCGCCATTCGCTGACGGTGTTGTCACGCAGCTGGGGGTCATAGCGGGTCATCAGGTCGAGCGCGCGTGGGTCGTAGCGGCGTGCGAGGGTCAGGCCGATTTCGCGGGCGATGGCCACCTTTTCGTCACCCGAGAAGTGCATGCGCTGGGCGTAATCGTCGAGCAGTGCCATGGCCCGCTCGGGGTTCTGCCGGGCCAGGCGACGAAGGCCGAGGCTGACCACGTCGGACATGGCCTCGTTGACCGGGGTAAAGCGCGACGGCTGGTTGAGCAGCTCGGGCTTCTGCGCGACGTCGATCAGCAGGCGCCCCTGCGGGCCGAGGGTGGTCAGGGTCTTGACCAGGGTGTTGGCCAAGCCGTAGTTGCGCGCCTGGGCTGCCAGCTTGGTGCGTTCCCAGCGCTTGGCCTCGGTCAGCTGGCCTTCGGCTGCCCACATGGCGAACAGCGTGTCGCAGGCGGCAGGTTGCGATTTGCCGACGTTCCACAGTTTGTCGGCGGTGGCGTAACCTTCGGCGCGCAGGCCGTGGCTGAGCTGGTATTGGCCGTTGAGGCAGTCCAGTTCGGTGAAGTTGAGCTTGGGGTCGTAGTACTTGACGAAGGTATCCCACTCGCCGCGTTCGGCCAGCCAGCGCAACCAGCGCAGTTTCATCCAGTTGGCCTGGGGCAGGTCGCCATGCTTGGCCAGGAAACCTTCGATTTCCTGGTTGCTGGCGCTTTTCAGGCGGGCGGTGAGTTCGTCGTAGGCCAGGTAGGGCGTCAACGGGTAGTCGCTCAAGGCCTGGGCATAGCGCAGGTACGGGCCTTTGTCGCCTTTGGCCAGCGCTCGCTTGGCCTCGTCATAGTACTGGCGTTGCAGGGTCAGGTCGGTGGCCTGCGCCGCGCTGGTGGCAGCGGTAAGCAGCAGGCAGGATGCGATATGTAACAGGCGGCTGCGCATGATACGTCCGGGCAGTTGAACCATGGGAAGTGTCGGCGGAGCCAGCACTGTTGAAAGCTATTGCCTTAGCTTAGCTGTTTGCCGGCAGTGGGTGAAAGCACTGTGCTTGTATCGGGATATTAAGTTCGACCAGATGTCGCCAGGTGCCCACCGGTTGGCCTGGCGGATGCCGTCGGGGGCCAAGTCAGGTAGAATGCGCGCCCGATTTATGGAGACGAACATGACCCTGCTCAAATTCAGCGATGTGTCCCTCGCATTCGGCGCCATGCCGCTGCTGGACAAAGTGTCCTGGCAGATCGCTCGTGGCGAGCGGGTGTGCATCATCGGCCGCAACGGCACCGGCAAGTCGAGCATGCTGCGCCTGGTCAAGGGCGAGCAGAAGGGCGACGACGGCGAAATCTGGCGTGCCCCTGGCCTGAAGATCGGTGAGTTGCCACAGGAGCTGCCGGTGGCCGACGAGCGCACGGTGTTCGACGTGGTAGCCGCTGGTCTGGACGGCGTGGGCGAGTTGCTGGCGCAGTTCCACCACCTGAGCATGAACATCCAGGGCGATGAAGACCTGGAAAAACTCATGCACGTCCAGCACGAGCTGGAAGCCCGCGACGGCTGGCGCCTGCAGCAGGTGGTGGAAAGCACACTCAGCCGCCTGCAGCTGCCGGCCGACAAGACCCTGGCCGAGCTGTCCGGTGGCTGGCGCCGCCGCGTACTGCTGGCCCAGGCGCTGGTGTCCGAGCCTGACCTGCTGCTGCTCGACGAACCGACCAACCACCTGGACATCGGTGCCATCGCCTGGCTTGAAGAGGCCCTGCGTGGCTTCAACGGCGCGGTATTGTTCATTACCCACGACCGTTCGTTCCTGCAGAACCTGGCCACCCGTATCCTCGAACTGGACCGCGGCGGCCTGATCGACTGGAACGGTGACTATGCCAGCTTCCTGGTGCACAAGGAGGCCGCACTGGCCGCCGAAGAAACCGCCAACGCGCTGTTCGACAAGCGCCTGGCCCAGGAAGAAGTGTGGATCCGCCAGGGCATCAAGGCCCGCCGTACCCGCAACGAAGGCCGCGTGCGTGCACTGAAGGCCCTGCGTGTGGAGCGTGGCGAGCGCCGTGAACGACAGGGCAAGGCCAACATCCAGATCGAAGCCGCGGACAAATCCGGCAAGCAGGTGATGGTGTTGGAGAATGTCAGCTTCCATCACGCGGACGGCCCCCTGCTGGTCAAGGACTTTTCCATGGTCCTGCAGCGGCAGGATCGCATCGGTCTGCTGGGCGCAAACGGCACTGGCAAGACCACGTTGCTCAAGATGATGCTGGGCGACCTTGAGCCCACTGCGGGCAAAGTGGAGCGCGGCACCAAGCTTGAGGTGGCCTATTTCGACCAGATGCGCCACCAGCTCGACCTGGAAAAGACCGTGATCGACAACCTGGCCGAAGGCCGTGATTTCATCGAGATCGATGGCCAGAACCGCCACGTGCTGAGCTACCTGGGCGATTTCCTGTTCAGTCCCCAGCGTGCGCGCACGCCGGTCAAGGCGCTGTCAGGTGGTGAGCGTGCGCGGCTGCTGCTGGCCAAGCTGTTCAGCAAGCCGGCCAACCTGCTGGTGCTCGACGAACCGACCAACGACCTGGACGTGGAAACCCTCGAGCTTCTGGAAGAGGTGCTGTCCAACTACAAGGGCACCGTGCTGATGGTCAGCCACGACCGGGCCTTCCTCGACAACGTCGTGACCAGCACCCTGGTGTTCGAAGGCGAGGGCAAGGTGCGTGAGTATGTGGGCGGCTACGAGGACTGGATTCGCCAGGGCGGCTCGCCGAAGCTGCTGGGCGTGACCGAGAGCAAGGGCGGTAAGTCTGCGCTCAACAGCGCGGTGGTGGAGAAGGTCGAGGCCAAGCCTGAGCCTGTTGCGGCGCCGGTGGTGGAAGAAGCTTCGAAGAAGAAGCTCAGCTACAAGCTGCAGCGTGAGCTGGAGATGCTGCCGGGGCAGATCGATGAGCTGGAGCAGCGTATGGCTGAAGCCCAGGAAGAAGTGAATGCGGCGGGCTTCTATCAGCGGCCGATTGCAGAAACTTCGGCGGTGCTGGCGCGGATCGAGAAGCTGCAGGGCGAGCTGGATGTCTTGGTAGAGCGCTGGGCTGAGCTGGAAGGCTGATGGGCGTTAGCCTGTTCCGGCCTCTTCGCGGGTAAAGCCGCACCTACAGGGGGTGCCATACCCTTGTATGTGCGGGCTTGCCCGCGAAGAGGCCGGTTCAGGTCCAGTCAATCCTTCTTCAGCAAGCGTACCGCCAGCACGTCACACGGCGCACCGTGCAGCACATCGTTGGCCGTGGAGCCCAGCAGCAATGCCAGGCCGTGACGGCCATGGCTGCCGACCACGATCAAGTCGCACTTCTGGTCCTTGGCCAACTGGTGGATTTCCTGGCGAGGCTGGCCGTAGGTCAGGTGCGAGTCGCCGCGGTTGATTTCCGGGTATTTGTTGAACAGCCGGTCCATGCGCTCCTTGGCCTGGTCGAACTGCTGCTGTTGCAGCTGCGACAGGTCCATCGGTACGTCACCGCCGAAGGCCATGGCCATCGGCTCGACGATGTGCACCAGGGATACCTTGGCTTTCGAAGGCTCTGCCAGCGCCATGGCGCGCTTGATCACCGGGTCGCATTCTTCGGTCAGGTCGACGGCGACCAACAAATGTTCGTATTGCATGAGCGGTACTCCTGACAATCGCGATAGAAGAAGTATGGTCGCTTTAGGGCGGGTCTACCGTGAAAAATGGCTAACCAGCTCATTTGCAACGCTTTATGGGAACTACTGATATGACGGTATTGCTGGTGGTGTCAATCCTTGCGCTGATTCTCAGTCCGCTTTCCTGGCTGCGCAGCTCGCGCAAGCAGAGCGAGCAGATGAAGTTGCGCCTGGAGGCGCGGCGCATGGGTTTGGCCATGCAGCTGGCGCCGCAGCAGTGGCCGCACTGGCTGGAAAAGGAGCCGCCAAGCCCTTGCCCGCAGTATCACCGAGCCCGGCGCCGTGGGCATGAGGACAGCTTCAGCTTCTGGCAGGTCAGCCCCGGGGTGTGGTGGAACCAGTGGCGCGAACCCTGCGAAGACCCACGCTTCATGGGCGCCTTGTCGCGTTTGCCGGCGAGTGTGTACAAGGTCGAGGCCGATGCGCGGATGATTGCCCTGTACTGGACCGAGCGCGGCGATACTGCTGTGTTGCAGGATGTTGCCTACGCACTCGAAACCTTGGCTTGAGCGCCGCCCATACGCGGCCTCTGTAGGCGAGGAGACACTTGCGAACACCGGCAGAGTCGGTGCCAAACTGCGCGGTGCCTGCTTCGCGGGTAAACCCGCTCCTACCGGGGCATCCAGGCTGGTCAATCTGTGCTGTAACGACAAAGCGGCGGCTCGGCATAACCCTGAAGGGGTGGGGTGCCAAGTCGCCGCTTTGCGTTCTGCTGCGCAGAAAAGGCCAGGCAGGCCGGGTTATTCATTCAAGCAAGTGCCAGTGTAGTCGCCTTGGCTCTTCGCGCAAGCGCAAAGCAATCAGCCGATGCTTGTGGTCAATCGCTGACATGAATGACCGGCGATCACTGTCATCATGTTTTGTACCCGGACGATAGAAAATGACTGGAAAGTCGCGTTTTCGCCGTGCTCGTGAGCATTTGACAACGCCCATCTTTTCGGAGAATGTGTGCACACCCAAATCAAACGGGCGTATGAATTGAGCGTTTGTATGTCATGACGCCAAGCCATACTTCCGACTAGCGCGCTGACGGGTGTGCCTGGGGCAAGGCAGCTTAGGCCTGCTTCTGCTGCAGCGATCGGCGTGTACAGTTCAGCTTCCATATCGTGGAGATCAGTTGATGATTTACGAAGGTAAAGCCATCACGGTTAAGGCTCTTGAAAGTGGCATCGTCGAGCTCAAGTTCGACCTCAAGGGTGAGTCCGTCAACAAGTTCAACCGCCTTACCCTGAACGAGCTGCGCCAGGCCGTCGATGCCATCCGGGCCGATGCTTCGGTCAAGGGCGTGATCGTCAGCAGTGGCAAGGACGTGTTCATCGTCGGCGCCGACATCACCGAGTTCGTCGACAACTTCAAGCTGCCTGAGGCCGAACTGGTCGCTGGCAACCTGGAAGCCAATCGCATCTTCAACGCCTTCGAAGACCTCGAAGTGCCGACCGTTGCCGCCATCAACGGCATCGCGCTGGGCGGCGGCCTGGAAATGTGCCTGGCGGCCGACTACCGGGTCATGTCTACCAGCGCCAGGATCGGCCTGCCGGAAGTCAAGCTGGGTATCTACCCGGGCTTCGGCGGTACCGTGCGCCTGCCGCGCCTGATCGGCTCGGACAACGCCATCGAGTGGATCGCCGCCGGCAAGGAAAACCGTGCCGAAGATGCCCTGAAAGTGGGGGCCGTCGACGCCGTGGTCGCCCCTGAGCTGCTGCTGGCCGGTGCCCTCGACCTGATCAAGCGTGCCATCAGTGGCGAGCTGGACTACAAGGCCAAGCGCCAGCCGAAGCTGGAAAAGCTCAAGCTCAATGCCATCGAGCAGATGATGGCCTTCGAGACTGCCAAGGGCTTCGTCGCTGGCCAGGCCGGCCCGAACTACCCGGCCCCGGTCGAAGCGATCAAGAGCATCCAGAAAGCCGCCAACTTCGGTCGCGACAAGGCCCTGGAAGTCGAAGCAGCAGGCTTTGCCAAGCTGGCCAAGACCTCGGTCGCCGAGAGCCTGATCGGCTTGTTCCTCAACGATCAGGAACTCAAGCGCAAGGCCAAGGCGCATGACGAGATCGCCCACGACGTGAAGCAGGCCGCCGTGCTCGGCGCCGGCATCATGGGCGGCGGTATCGCCTACCAGTCGGCGGTCAAAGGTACGCCGATCCTGATGAAGGACATCCGCGAGGAAGCCATTCAGCTGGGTCTGAACGAGGCCTCCAAGCTGCTTGGCAACCGCGTCGAGAAGGGCCGCCTGACCCCGGCCAAGATGGCCGAGGCCCTCAACGCCATTCGCCCGACCCTGTCCTATGGCGATTTCGCCAATGTCGACATCGTCGTCGAGGCTGTGGTCGAGAACCCGAAGGTCAAGCAAGCGGTACTGGCGGAAGTGGAAGGTCAGGTGAAGGACGATGCGATCCTCGCTTCCAACACCTCGACCATCTCCATCAACCTGCTGGCCAAGGCGCTCAAGCGCCCGGAAAACTTCGTCGGCATGCACTTCTTCAACCCGGTGCACATGATGCCGCTGGTTGAAGTGATCCGTGGCGAGAAGTCCAGTGAAGTGGCGGTCGCCACCACCGTGGCCTACGCCAAGAAAATGGGCAAGAACCCGATCGTGGTCAACGACTGCCCGGGCTTTTTGGTCAACCGCGTGCTGTTCCCTTACTTCGGCGGTTTCGCCAGGCTGGTCAGCGCCGGTGTCGATTTTGTGCGCATCGACAAGGTCATGGAAAAGTTCGGCTGGCCGATGGGCCCGGCCTACCTGATGGACGTGGTCGGCATCGACACCGGTCACCATGGCCGCGATGTGATGGCCGAAGGTTTCCCGGACCGCATGAAGGACGAGCGTCGCTCGGCCGTTGATGCGCTGTACGAGGCCAACCGCCTGGGCCAGAAGAACGGCAAGGGCTTCTACGCCTACGAAACCGACAAGCGTGGCAAGCCGAAGAAGGTCTTCGATGCCACCGTGCTTGACGTGCTCAAGCCTATCGTGTTCGAGCAGCGTGAAGTGACCGACGAAGACATCATCAACTGGATGATGGTCCCGCTGTGCCTTGAGACCGTGCGTTGCCTGGAAGACGGCATCGTCGAAACCGCCGCCGAAGCTGACATGGGCTTGGTCTACGGCATTGGTTTCCCTCCCTTCCGCGGTGGTGCGCTGCGTTACATCGACTCGATCGGTGTGGCCGAATTCGTTGCCCTGGCCGATCAGTACGCCGACCTGGGGCCGCTGTACCACCCGACCGCCAAGCTGCGTGAAATGGCCAAGAACGGCCAGCGCTTCTTCAACTGAGCGGTCAACGAGCTAGAGCGAGAGATTTGATATGAGCCTGAATCCAAGAGACGTGGTGATTGTCGACTTCGGTCGCACGCCAATGGGCCGCTCCAAGGGTGGCATGCACCGCAATACCCGCGCTGAAGACATGTCGGCGCACCTGATCAGCAAACTGCTGGAGCGCAACGGCAAGGTCGACCCGAAAGAAGTCGAGGACGTGATCTGGGGCTGCGTCAACCAGACCCTGGAGCAGGGCTGGAACATCGCCCGCATGGCTTCGCTGATGACCCCGATCCCGCACACCTCGGCGGCGCAGACCGTCAGCCGCCTGTGCGGCTCGTCCATGAGCGCCCTGCACACGGCTGCCCAGGCGATCATGACCGGTAACGGTGATGTGTTCGTGGTGGGTGGCGTGGAGCACATGGGCCACGTCAGCATGATGCACGGCGTCGACCCCAACCCGCACCTGTCCTTGCATGCCGCCAAGGCTTCCGGGATGATGGGCCTGACTGCAGAAATGCTCGGCAAGATGCACGGCATCACCCGTGAGCAGCAGGACCTGTTCGGCTTGCGCTCGCACCAGCTGGCCCACAAGGCCACGGTCGAAGGCAAGTTCAAGGATGAGATCATCCCGATGCAGGGCTACGACGAGAACGGCTTCCTGAAGGTGTTCGATTTCGACGAAACCATTCGCCCGGAAACCACCCTCGAAGGCCTGGCGTCGCTCAAGCCTGCGTTCAACCCGAAAGGCGGCACAGTCACGGCCGGTACCTCGTCGCAGATCACCGACGGCGCCTCGTGCATGATCGTCATGTCCGGTCAGCGTGCCATGGACCTGGGTATCCAGCCATTGGCGGTGATCCGTTCGATGGCAGTGGCCGGTGTCGACCCGGCAATCATGGGCTACGGCCCGGTGCCATCGACCCAGAAAGCCCTCAAGCGTGCGGGCTTGACCATGGCCGATATCGACTTCATCGAGCTCAATGAAGCCTTCGCTGCACAGGCCCTGCCCGTGCTGAAAGACTTGAAAGTGCTCGACAAGATGGATGAGAAGGTTAACCTGCACGGCGGCGCCATTGCTTTGGGCCACCCGTTCGGTTGCTCCGGGGCGCGGATTTCCGGCACCCTGCTCAACGTCATGAAGCAAAATGGCGGTACGCTGGGTGTTGCGACCATGTGCGTCGGCCTGGGCCAAGGTATCACCACTGTCTTCGAACGCGTCTGATCGCGTAGCGGGACAGCAGCCGGGGCCTTGTGCCCCGGTTTTGTTTTTTTCAGGTTTTATTCAGGAGGTGTGCAACATGCAGATACAACCAGGCGTATACCGGCATTACAAAGGGCCTGAGTACCGTGTCTTCAGTGTTGCGCGGCACACCGAAACCGAAGAGTGGATGGTGTTCTACCAATGCCTGTATGGTGATTACAGCTTCTGGGTACGTCCCCTGTCGATGTTCCAGGAGTCCGTCGAATTTGACGGCGAGCAGGTGCCACGCTTTGCTTTGGTCAAGGCCGAAGAGGGGCTGCCCGGGTTGCTGGGCAAGTCGCACGCGTGATCGTCCGAGCTTGACCTCACACTTTTGCCACTATATATAGCGGTGCCGCGTCTGGCACTTGGCGCGTTTTTTATCTTCAGATTCAGGAATACTCCGATCCATGGGCAAATCGCTGGTCATTGTGGAATCCCCGGCCAAGGCCAAGACCATCAACAAGTACCTGGGCAACCAGTACGTGGTGAAGTCGAGTATCGGCCATATCCGAGACCTCCCCACCAGCGGTTCGGCCAGCGCGAGCAAAGAGCCGGCCGCCAAGCGTGGCAAGGCTGCGGGTGAGGCGCCGGCGCTTTCGCCGAAAGAGAAGGCCCGCCGCCAGCTGGTGGCGCGCATGGGCGTCGACCCCGACCATGGCTGGAAGGCCAAGTACGAGATCCTGCCTGGCAAGGAAAAGGTGATCGAAGAGCTGCGCCGCCTGGCCAAGGATGCCGACACCATCTATCTCGCAACCGACTTGGACCGCGAAGGGGAAGCCATTGCCTGGCACCTGCGCGAGGCCATCGGGGGTGACGACACCCGCTACAAGCGCGTGGTGTTCAACGAAATTACCAAGAAGGCCATTCAGGAAGCGTTCTCGCAGCCAGGCGAGCTGGACATCGACCGGGTCAACGCCCAGCAGGCGCGGCGTTTCCTCGACCGCGTGGTCGGTTACATGGTTTCGCCGCTGCTGTGGGCCAAGATTGCCCGCGGTCTGTCCGCTGGCCGTGTGCAGTCGGTAGCGGTAAAGCTTGTGGTAGAGCGCGAGCGTGAGATCCGCGCGTTCATCCCGGAAGAGTACTGGGAGATCCACGCCGACCTCGGCACTGCCAAGAACGCCAAGGTGCGTTTCGAGGTGGCGCGCGAGAAGGGCGAGGCCTTCAAGCCGCTGAACGAAGCTCAGGCCATGGCTGCGCTGGAAAAGCTCAAGGCTTCCAGCTACAGCGTGGTCAAGCGCGAAGACCGCCCGACCAGCAGCAAGCCATCGGCACCGTTCATTACGTCCACCTTGCAGCAAGCGGCCAGTAACCGCCTGGGCTTCGGTGTGAAGAAAACCATGATGATGGCCCAGCGCTTGTACGAAGCTGGTTACATCACCTACATGCGTACCGACTCGACCAACCTGTCGGCTGACGCCCTGGATATGGCACGCAGCTACATCGAGCGGGAGTTCGGCAAGCAGTACCTGCCGGAGGCGCCACTGGTTTACGGCAGCAAGGAGGGCGCCCAGGAGGCGCACGAAGCGATTCGGCCTTCTGACGTGAATACCCACCCGACCAAGCTCAGCGGCATGGAGCGTGACGCCGAGCGCCTGTACGAGCTGATCTGGCGCCAGTTCCTGGCGTGCCAGATGCCGCCAGCGCAGTACCTGTCCACCAGCGTTACCGTCGCGGCCGGCGATTTCGAGCTGCGTGCCAAGGGCCGCATCCTCAAGTTCGACGGTTACACCCGTGTGCTGCCACAGCAGAGCAAGCCCGGCGAAGACGACGTGCTGCCAGAGATGGTGCAGGGTGAAGCACTCAAGCTGATCCAGATCGACCCGAGCCAGCACTTCACCAAGCCACCTGCACGCTTTACCGAAGCCAGCCTGGTCAAGGAAATGGAAAAGCGCGGCATTGGCCGCCCATCGACCTACGCGGCGATCATTTCCACCATCCAGGACCGTGGCTATGTGACGCTGCACAACCGCCGCTTCTACTCCGAGAAGATGGGCGACATCGTCACCGAGCGTTTGTCGGAGAGCTTCTCCAACCTGATGGACTACGGCTTTACCGCCGACATGGAAGAGAACCTCGACGACGTGGCCCAGGGCGAGCGTGACTGGAAGAACGTGCTCGACGAGTTCTACGGCGATTTCAGCAAAAAGCTGCAGACTGCCGAGTCCAGCGAAGACGGCATGCGCGCCAACCAGCCGACCATGACCAACATTCCGTGCAAGGAATGTGGTCGGCCGATGATGATTCGCACCGCTTCTACGGGTGTGTTCCTGGGTTGCTCTGGCTACAGCCTGCCGCCGAAAGAGCGCTGCAAGGCTACCGTCAACCTGGTGCCGGGCGACGAGATTGCCGCTGACGACGAGGGCGAGTCGGAATCGCGCGTGTTGCTGGGCAAGCACCGTTGCCCGATCTGCGCCACGGCGATGGACGCCTACCTGCTGGACGAGAAACACAAGCTGCACATCTGCGGTAACAACCCGGATTGCGCCGGTTACGAGATCGAAGAAGGCAACTACCGCATCAAGGGTTACGAAGGGCCGAGCCTGGAGTGCGACAAGTGCGGTAGCGAGATGCAATTGAAGACCGGCCGTTTCGGCAAGTTCTTCGGCTGCACCAACCCGGCGTGCAAGAACACCCGCAAGCTGCTCAAGAGCGGCGAGGCGGCGCCACCGAAGATGGACAAGGTGGACATGCCGGAGCTCAAGTGCGAGAAGGTCGACGATACCTACGTGCTGCGCGACGGTGCTTCCGGGTTGTTCCTGGCTGCCAGCCAGTTCCCCAAGAACCGCGAAACCCGTGCGCCGCTGGTGCTGGAGATTGTGCCGCACAAGCATGAGATCGACCCGAAGTACCACTTCCTGTGCGATGCGCCGCAGAAAGACCCGGATGGCCGCCCGGCGGTGATCCGCTACAGCCGCAAGACCAAGGAGCAGTATGTGCAGTCCGAGGTCGATGGCAAGCCGACCGGCTGGAAGGCGTTCTACGACGGCAATGCCTGGAAGGTTGAAGACAAGCGCTGATCCATCGGTGCTGTGATCTGGGGCCGCTTTGCGCCCCTTCGCAGGTTTGCCCGCTCCCACAGGTATCGCGCCGCCCTTGAATGTGGCGCTGTACTGGTGGGGGCGGGCAAGCCCGCGAAGGGGCGCAAAGCGGCCCCAATCATTTATGATGCAGATATCCGCCTTGTAGCCTTATGGGAGGGCACTGAAATGGCCCAGGAACTCTACACCCGTACCAACCAGAAACTGTTCTTCGCCGGCCTCGCCCTCGAGTCCATGGCCAAGGCTGAACAAAGCCAGGCCATGAATGCCCAAGGTCTGGTCCAGGCTGAGCGCGAGTCGGCGCTGTTCCACCTGTATGGCGCTCTGTTGGGCCTGTGCCATGAGATCGGGGGCTTTTACCGCCTGCCGGTCGTCGCAACGGTGGAGCAAGCCCTGGCCGACGATGCCCTGAACGGTATCGCCATCCCGGAAGTGGCCGAGTTGCTGGAGCTGGCCCGCCAGCGGGAAACCTGGCTGGCGCAAATGCTCGGTGCTTATGCCGATTTGTTCCGACCACCGGTCGCCAGAAAAGCGCCGAAAACCGACGTTACCCAGCCCCTGATTCAAGCTGTCAATCTTGATGAGCCTGAGCATCCAGCGCTGTCGCGTGCCGAGCTGGAAAGCTGGCGCAATGACCTTAAAAGTTTGGTGAGACGTTTCCGTGACGCGTTGAGTGAGTGCTGATAGCCGCAACGGCTGGTACACTAATCGCCTTTCGCGGAGAACTGCCATTTATGTCTACGTCTTTTCTGGAAATTGTCGAGTTGCCTGACGGCCGCATCGAACTTCGTCGCGCCGAGGATGAGGGCTCTCTGGTAACCCTGGATTTCTCGGAAGACGCCAAGGTGTTCCTGCAGGGTCAGCATGTGGAAGTGGCCAAGGCCATGCTCAGTGTGGGCGTGCAGATGGCCGGTCGCCTGATGGATGGCGAGCTCGAGCGTGATGAAGGGCCGCGTGTGCTGCACTGAGTGTGCAGCAGCGTATCAGGCTATTTGAAGTGACAGGCAAAGCCTGAACATCAGCCGAGGCGGATGTTCAGGCTTTGTGCGTTTCCGGCACTGGCTGCACGTAGCAGTTGCTGGCGTGCAGTGGCATTGACGTTGCCCAGCCAGCTCACCACGGTGTGGCTGAGGCCCAGGCGCAAAGCCTCACAGGCCAGTTGCAGCGCGCTTTGATTGCTGCGGGGTTGCAGCAGCAGAATACGTTCACGGTTGAGCCCGGCATCGCGCAGCCAGGCCTGGGTCAGGCTTGGCGGTGGGGCGATCAGGGTCAGCCAGCGGGCCTCGTCCTCTTCGCTCAGTTCGCGCAGCACGGGTGCCAGCAGGCTTTGGCAGTGGCCAGGGGCGCCGCGCAGCGACAGTTCGCTGAACAGCTCGGGCTGGCTGCTCTTGCGCGCCGGTTCCCTGGCTTTCAGGCCTGGCAGCACGGGCTGGGCGAGGAATGCTTCGAACAGGGGCAACTGGGCTTGCTCGGGTGCGTGAATGAACTGCTGCATGACGCCTCCTGGATCAGCGGCGAATGACGCCGACGCTCAAGCCCTCGATCACCAGTTCCTGTTCTTTCAGGTCGACTTCGATGGGGGCGAATTCGGGGTTTTCGGCAAGCAGCCAGACTTTGCTGCCTTCGCGCTTGAAGCGCTTGACGGTGACTTCGTCACCGATGCGCGCCACAACGATCTGGCCGTTGCGGGCTTCACGGCAGGTGTGCACAGCCAGCAGGTCACCGTCGAAGATGCCGACGTCCTTCATGCTCATGCCGTGTACGCGCAGCAAATAGTCGGCTTGGGGGTGGAAGAAGGCAGGGTTGATGTTGCAGGATTGCTCGATGTGCTGTTCGGCAAGAATCGGCGCACCGGCAGCGACCCGGCCGATGATGGGTAGGCCGGCTTCTTCGGCCTTGGCTTCCAGGCCAGGGATGCGGATGCCGCGGGATGCGCCCGGCGTCATTTCGATCGCGCCCTTGCGGGCAAGGGCCTTGAGGTGCTCCTCGGCGGCATTGGGCGACTTGAAGCCCAGCTCCTGAGCAATCTCGGCGCGTGTAGGCGGGAAGCCGTTGTCTTCCAGGCAGCGCTTGATGAACGCGAGAATTTCGGCTTGGCGTGGCGTCAGTTTCAACATGGTAAGCGCTCTGTCTTTTTGTACAGTGACTGGAATTATATACAGTACTGGGTGCGCTGCAAGCCAAAAGGCGCAATAAACAGAAGAGGTGGCGCTTGCAGTGGGCCGGCTGGCGCTTTTAAATGGCGACCGCCCAGTCACCGAGCCTTGACAGAAGCAGGGCTGAAACGTATGTTTCAAACACCTGTTTGTCTGGCGGAGTAGTCGGAGTAGTCATGGCCCAATCGGAAACCGTTGAACGCATTCTCGACGCTGCCGAGCAGCTGTTCGCGGAAAGGGGGTTCGCCGAAACCTCGTTGCGGCTGATTACCAGCAAGGCCGGGGTCAACCTGGCGGCAGTCAACTATCATTTCGGCTCCAAGAAGGCGCTGATCCAGGCCGTTTTCTCGCGTTTCCTCGGCCCATTCTGCGCCAGTCTGGAGCGTGAGCTGGAGCGCCGCCAGGCCAAGCCGGAGCACAAGCCCAGCCTCGAAGAACTGCTGGAAATGCTCGTAGAGCAGGCGCTGGCCGTGCAGCCGCGCAGCAACAACGACCTGTCGATCTTCATGCGCCTGCTGGGCCTGGCGTTCAGCCAGAGCCAGGGTCACCTGCGGCGCTATCTGGAAGACATGTACGGCAAGGTGTTCCGCCGCTACATGCTGCTGGTGAACGAGGCTGCGCCACGCATTCCGCCACTGGAACTGTTCTGGCGTGTGCACTTCATGCTGGGTGCCGCGGCCTTCAGCATGTCCGGTATCAAGGCCCTGCGGGCGATTGCCGAGACCGACTTCGGCATCAACACCTCGATCGAGCAAGTGATGCGCCTGATGGTGCCGTTCCTGGCGGCAGGCATGCGCGCTGACAGCGGTGTGACCGACGAGGCGATGGCCACTGCGCAGCTGCGCCCGCGCACAAAGACCGGTTCGGCTACCGCCAAGGCCTGAAGGCTGGGCGCGGCGGGGCGCTTCCGCTAAGCTAGCGCCCATGCCCGATTTCGATCTACTTCGCATCTCCCTTGCTGACCAGTGCCTGTATGGCTTCGCCTGTGGCCAACGGCGCGTGTCTGCCGGTGTCTGCTGCCCCCCGGTGGGCCTCTCTCTGTCTTCAATGAAGGATTACCCATGACTGTCAGCCTGCAAGGCTCCCTGATGGTGGATATCGCCGGTAAATGGCTGACCGCCGAAGACCGTCAACTGCTTCGCCAGCCGGAAGTGGCTGGCCTGATCATCTTCGCCCGCAATATCGACAACCCGCGCCAGGTGCGCGAACTGTGCGCGTCCATCCGCGCCATTCGCCCTGATCTGATCCTGGCAGTGGACCAGGAAGGCGGGCGCGTACAGCGTCTGCGCCAGGGCTTTGTGCGCCTGCCAGCCATGCGTGCGCTGGCCGATAACGACAATGCCGAGTACCTGGCTGAGCAGTGCGGCTGGCTGATGGCGACCGAGGTGCTGGCGGTTGGCCTGGACCTCAGCTTCGCTCCGGTGCTCGACCTGGACCACCAGCGTAGCGCCGTGGTGGGCAGCCGCGCGTTCGAGGGTGACCCGCTGCTTGCAACGCGCCTGGCCGGCGCGTTCATCCGTGGCATGAATGCGGCGGGTATGGCTGCCTGTGGCAAGCATTTCCCGGGGCATGGCTGGGCCGAAGCCGATTCGCACGTGGCCATCCCCACTGATGAACGCAGCCTGGAACAACTGCGCCAGGCCGACCTGGTGCCGTTTACCCGCCTGAGTGGGCAGCTGGCGGCAGTGATGCCAGCGCATGTCATCTACCCGCAGGTTGACAACCAGCCCGCTGGCTTCTCGCGGCGTTGGTTGCAGGACATCCTGCGTGGCGAGCTGGGCTTTGACGGGGTGATCTTCAGTGATGACCTGTCGATGGCCGGTGCGCATGTGGTGGGCGATGCAGCCAGCCGTATCGAAGC
Organism: Pseudomonas sp. 10(2024); assembly: GCF_045164175.1. Classification (NCBI taxonomy): domain Bacteria; kingdom Pseudomonadati; phylum Pseudomonadota; class Gammaproteobacteria; order Pseudomonadales; family Pseudomonadaceae; genus Pseudomonas; species Pseudomonas sp. 10(2024). The sequence goes on along the minus strand of NZ_CP174006.1, from coordinate 3,995,893 downwards.
GGCGCTGAGCGCCGGTTGTGATATGGGCCTAGTGTGCAATGACCGGGCGGCGGCGGAGCTGGCGCTGAGTGCAGCGCAGCGCATGAAGGTCAAGCCGTCGCCGCGGATTGCGCGGATGCGTGGGCAAGGGTTTGCGCGAACCGATTATCGCCAGCAGCCGCGCTGGCTGGAGGCGTTGGGGGCGTTGAAGGAAGCTCAGCTGGTCGATTGACTGCGCGGGCCTGTTCGTTCCCACAAGTCGGGTTTACCTGCGAATACGGTAGCGGCGGCAACGGTGAACGGCGGGTGGAGATTGGCCAGCAGGACCGGCCCTTTCGCGGGTAAACCCGCTCCTACACGCGGCCTGTGCCCAACCCCCGACCTGTGTCCACCCCTGATCCGTTGTAGGAGCGGGTTTACCCGCGAATACGATAGCGGCGGCAACGGTGAGCGGCAGGTGGAAATTGGCCAGCAGGCCCGGCCCATTCGCGGGTAAACCCGCTCCTACACGCGGCCTGTGCCCAACCACCGACCTGTGTCCACCCCTGATCCGTTGTAGGAGCGGGTTTACCCGCGAATACGGTAGCGGCGGCAACGGTGAGCGGCAGGTGGAGATTGGCCAGCAGGGCCGGCCCATTCGCGGGTGAACCCGCTCCTACGCTCTATCCCCCTTTGGCCTACCGCCCGCGTTTTCCAGGCAATGGCGCAAACAGGGCCTCGATTTCTTCATCGCCAAGCCGCCATTGCCCAGCCTGCCCGCCGTCCAGCAGGCTGGCGGCCAATGCTGCCTTTTCCTGCTGCAACAACTGGATCTTCTCTTCCACCGTACCCCGGGTAATCAGCTTGAACACGAACACCGGCTTGTCCTGGCCGATGCGGTAGGCACGGTCGGTAGCCTGGTTTTCGCTGGCCGGGTTCCACCAGGGGTCGAAGTGGATCACGGTGTCCGCCGCCGTCAGGTTCAAGCCTACGCCCCCAGCCTTGAGGCTGATCAGGAACACTTCGCTTTCACCTTGCTGGAACTGCTGCACTGGTGTGCGACGGTCGCGAGTGTCGCCGGTCAGCAGGCTGTAGCGGATTTTGCGCTTCTCAAGCTCCTGCTCGATCAGTGCCAGCATCGAGGTGAACTGTGAGAACAACAACACCCGGCGCCCTTCGCTGAGCAGTTCTTCGAGCATTTCCAGCAGCGCACCCAGCTTGCCCTTGTCGGCCTGGTTGCCTTTGCTTTCTACCCCCTTGACCAGGCGCAGGTCACAGCACACCTGGCGCAGCTTGAGCAACGCATCGAGGATCACGATCTGGCTGCGTGCGGCGCCATTGCGGGCGATTTCGTCGCGGACCTTCTGGTCCATGGCCACTCGCACGGCTTCATACGTATCGCGCTGGGCATCACTGAGCTCGACCCAGTGCACCATTTCGGTCTTGGCCGGCAGTTCTGTGGCCACCTGCTCCTTGGTGCGGCGCAGCAGGAACGGCCGGATGCGGCTGGCCAGGTGGGCCATGCGCTCGCTGTCACCGTGGCGTTCGATCGGGTTGCGGTAATCCTGGTTGAAGCGCTTCAGGTCGCCCAGCCAGCCGGGCATCAGGAAGTGGAAGATCGACCACAGTTCGCCCAGGTTGTTTTCCATCGGCGTGCCGGTCAGGCACAAACGCTGCCCGGCCTGTAGCTCGCAGACGGCGAGGGCAGCCTTGCTGCTGCTGCTCTTGATGTTTTGCGCCTCGTCCAGTATCAGCACGTGCCAGGCATGGGGGCGCAGCTGTTCTAGGTCGCGCGGCATCAGGGCGTAAGTGGTCAGGACCAGATCGTACTCATGCAGCTTGGTGAAGTGCTTGCTGCGCCCCGGTCCATGCAGTGCCAGGACGCGCAGGTCGGGGGCGAAGCGCTGGGCTTCGTCCAGCCAGTTGGGTATAAGGCTGGTCGGCATGACTGCCAGGGCCGGTGCGCTCAGGCGCCCGGACTGTTTCTCCAGCAGCAGATGGGCCAAGGCCTGCAGGGTCTTTCCCAGGCCCATGTCGTCGCCGAGGATGCCGCCGGTACCCATCTCGCGCAGGGCCTGCAGCCAGTTCAGGCCTTGCTGCTGATAGGGACGCAAGCTGGCCTGCAGCCCAGTGGGCGGTTCTACCTGCAGGTCGCGGGCATCGCGCAGGCGGCGGCCCAGGTCGCGTACGTGCTCGCCACCTTCCCAGTGCAGTGGCAGGCCTTCGATTTCGTTCAGGCGCGCGGCGTCGGCACGCTCCATGCGCAGGGACGGGCCTGCCGTGTCCTCGTGCAGGTACAGCTCGCCCAGGGTGCCCATGACTGCCTTGATGCGCCCGTAGGGCAGGGCGACGCGCAAAGCCGGGGCATCGAGACGGCCGCGGTTGAGGTCGATCAACAGGTGTTCATCGTCACTGCGCCGGGCCAGTTCGCTGGGGCGTAGCAGCTCCGGGCTGCTGCGCAGCAGGTGCAACACGATCGGCAGCAGGCTGTGGCGCTGGCCATCGACCACGATGCCTAATTCCAGGTCGAACCATTCATGGCCGGGCGCTTCGTCGATGGTTGCATACCAGTCGTCCACCTCCTGCAGGTTGAAGGCGAAGTCGCGGTGAATGTCGATGTCCCAGCCGGCTTCGCGCAGGCGCGGCAGGCCCTCGCGGGCAAAGCGCAGCCAGGCTTCGTCGTCAGGCAACTGGTACATTTCGCCGGCGCTGTCGGGTAGGGCCTTGCTCTGCCGTGTAGCGGGTTTGAAGCCGAAATCGCGCAGCATCTGGCGCAGCGTCTGCTCGGCTTGAGGCTGGCGGCGAATGCGCTGGCTGGTGCTGCCTGCCAGGCGGGTCAGCGGCTTTTCGTCGGTACCGCTGGCCTGCAAGCCGTCATAATCGAACGCCAATGCGGCGCGATGTTGCATCTGCCGTTGCATGCGACCGGTTTTTGGCATGTAGGCGGTGTATTCAAGGCTGCCGAGAGCAAGAAGGGGCTTGGGCTGGATGTTATCGAGCAACTGCTCCTGCACTTGCGTCGGGGTCGGCACCTTGTGGCTGAGGGCATTAAGCTTGTGGCTCAGGGGTACGACCAGGTGTTCCGGTACATCGGGTGCAATAGTCAGCTGCACGGCGACGTGCGGATCCAGGCTGTGCTCGACCTTGCCCACTTCACGGGTCGGCAGGTCCAGGTAGTAAAGCGGCAGCAGCGGGATAACGCAGCGCAGCATCGCTTCGCCGCTGTACCACCGTCCCCGGTAATTGCCGTTGTCCAGGCGTACCCAGCGAAACTCGGCGTGGCGCACCGGGCCTTCATGAAGCAGGGGGAGGTCGGTACCGAAGAACATCCGCCCGGTTTCGAGGGCGCGCTGGAATAGCTCGCCACCTTCATGGCCCTTCAGTCGGTAGCCGCGATCCTGGCCGCCGCCCTGATTCAAGGCCGAGAGCAGGCGCAGAATGCGGATGTCTTCGTCTGTTACGAAGCGCGGTGGCTCGTAGAGAAAATCGTAAAGGGACTGGACGCGGCTGAAGCGGATGCCGTCCTCCGTCCGCGTGCCCTTGCGCACGAGCAGGGCGCAGCCGGCATCGTCGGTAAGCTGCAGCTGATAGCACACCATGCGCCCACGCTTGTCCTCGGTAGCGTCGGCTTTGGGCGGGGCCTGCTCCAGGCCGCTCAACCAGTGCTGCAATTCGGCAGACAAGGCGCCCGGGTTGGCTTGCGTGTCCTTACTGCTGGAAAATCGCTCGCTGACGCAGAAAAGGACAGCGGCGCAATGCTTGCAGTTTTGCCGTACAGGGCAATCGCAGTCACCGCGCACATGGCAGCGGCCGCCCGCTACGTGCAATTTGATGTGTTGCCGGTAGTGGTTGCTGCCGCTCCCTTGGCAACTGGCCGTTATGGTTGGCCCATGAATGCCTTCCAGTTCGGCCCTGCCTTCCTCGGCATAGCGCTCACCGCGCTGCAGGGCAGCTTTGCTGAACGATTGAATCCAGTTCGGATAGGCGTTCACCATTTCGGCGGCATCGTCCTTCATGGGCTTACTGCTCCATCATCTCCGGGTCCATCACCGGCATTTTCGGCGTGCCTGGTGGGGTCACCTTCAGCAGCACCGCCAGGTGCCCGCCGTCGAGAAAGGTCAGCTGGCCGCCCTTGACGTTGCTGTTGCTTTGCCTGAACTGCTCGCTTTGCAGCACGTTGCCGTTGCCATCCAGCTGGTTGACCCAGAAGTTGGCCTCGACGGTGATGAAGCGGCCTTCAGCGATGCTCAGGTTGCCTTCGATAGGGAAGTGCCCGAACTGTTCGGTGCCTTCGCCCAGGGCGATGCGGCTGGGTTCGCTGCCCACCTGCTGTTGCCAGGCCTTGTGCATCAGCACCGTGTAGTCGGCGGTGGCTTCCAGGCGGGTGGCTTCATCTTCCAGTGCTGGGGGGCGCTCGGCATCTTTCGCCAGGCGTGGGGCGCCAGCGCTCCAGTCTTCGGGGGCGAACGGGCTGGTGAAGGCGGGCACGCTGTTCTGCCGCACCAGAATCATTTCTACCTGATACAGGCCTTCGGCGAAGGCAGCTGGGGCGAACAGCGCCAGCAGCAGGGTCAGGCAACGGATGGCACGCATGAGTCTTCCTTAGGCAGGCTGTGGGGTCAGGCGCTCGAACAGCGCCTCCAGGGTATTGAAACGTTCGTCGGGGCGTTCCATCGGTACCAGGAAGCGGAACTGGGTGGCCCCTTCGAACTTGTAACGTTTGGGCTGACCCTGGATCAGCTTGATCAGGGTCAGTGGGTCGACCGGTGTTTCGGCTTCGAACTCGAGCTTGCCACCGTTGGGCCCTGCATCGACTTTCTTGATGCCGAGCTTTTCCGCGTGCAGCTTGAGTGACGTCAGGCGCATCAGGTTCTTGGTCGGCTCTGGCAACAAGCCGAAGCGGTCGATCATCTCTACCTGCAAGTCCTTGAGGCCTTCTTCGTCGGCAGCCGAGGCGATGCGTTTGTACAGGATCAGGCGCGCATGCACGTCAGGCAGGTAGTCCTCGGGGATCAGTGCCGGCAGGCGCAGGTTGATCTCCGGGCCGCCGCCCAGTGGTTGCTCAAGGTTCGGCTGGGTACCTTTACGGATTGCCTTGACCGCACGTTCGAGCATTTCCATGTACAGGGTGAAGCCCACCGCCTGGATCTGCCCGCTCTGGCCTTCGCCCAGCAGCTCGCCGGCACCGCGGATTTCCAGGTCGTTGGTGGCCAGCACAAAGCCTGCGCCAAGGTCTTGCGTGTTGGCGATCGCCTCCAGGCGTTTTTCGGCATCGGCGCTCACCTTCTGACGGGTAGGTGTGAGCAGGTAGGCGTAGGCCTGGTGGTGGCTACGGCCAACCCGGCCACGCAGTTGATGCAGCTGGGCCAGGCCGAACTTGTCGGCGCGCTCGATGACAATGGTGTTGGCGCTGGGCACGTCGATACCGGTTTCGATAATGGTCGAGGCCACCAGCACGTTGAAGCGCTTGTGGTAGAAATCGCTCATCACCTGTTCCAGCTCGCGTTCGCGCATTTGCCCGTGGCCGATGCCGATGCGTGCCTCGGGCACCAGCTCGGCAAGGTCGGCGGCGCATTTTTCGATGGTTTTCACATCGTTGTGCAGGTAGTACACCTGGCCACCGCGCAACAGTTCGCGCAGCAGCGCCTCCTTGACCGTGCTCTTGTTCTGTTCCATGACGAAGGTGCGCACAGACAGGCGGCGTGCTGGCGGCGTGGCGATGATCGACAGGTCGCGCATGCCCGCCACCGCCATGTTCAGCGTGCGCGGAATCGGCGTGGCGGTCAGGGTGAGGATATCGACCTCGCTGCGCAGCGCCTTCAGCTGTTCTTTCTGGCGCACGCCAAAGCGGTGCTCTTCATCGATGATGGCCAGGCCCAGGTCCTTGAAGCGCACGTCGTCCTGCAGCAGCTTGTGGGTGCCGATGAGGATGTCGATCTTGCCTTCGGCAAGGTCCGCGGCGGCGGCGGCCACTTCCTTGGCCGACTTGAAGCGGCTCATCACTTCCACGGTCACGGGCCAGTCGGCAAAGCGGTCGCGGAAGCTGTTGTAATGCTGCTGGGCAAGCAGGGTGGTGGGCACCAGCACGGCCACCTGGCGGCCACTGTGCACGGCGATGAACGCCGCGCGCATGGCCACTTCGGTCTTGCCGAAGCCCACGTCGCCACAGACCAGGCGGTCCATTGGCTTGGGGGCCAGCATGTCGGCGCGCACGGCCTCGATGGCGGCCTGCTGGTCCGGGGTTTCCTCGAACGGGAAGCCGGCGCTGAAGGTGGCATAGTCAGCCGACGGGTCGGCAAACGCGTAGCCCTTGCGCGCGGCGCGGCGAGCATAGATGTCGAGCAGTTCGGCGGCCACGTCGCGGACCTGTTCGGCGGCCTTGCGCTTGGCCTTCTGCCAGGCCTCCGAACCCAGCCGGTGCAGCGGTGCCAGGGCGTCATCGCTGCCGGTGTAGCGGGCGATCAGGTGCAGGTTGGCCACCGGCACATACAGCTTGGCGTTCTCGGCGTATTCCAGCGTCAGGAATTCGGCAGCCTGGCCGTCGATTTCCAGGGTGGCCAGGCCCAGGTAGCGGCCGACGCCATGGTCGATGTGCACCACCGGCGCACCTTCGCGCAGCTCGGTGAGGTTCTTGATGACCGCGTCGTTGGCGGTTTCGCCGCGCTTGTCACGGCGCCGGCGCTGCATCACCCGCTGGCCGAACAGTGGGCTTTCGGCAATCAGCGCCAGCCCTGGATCGTCCAGCAGCAGGCCGTCGTCCAGCGGGGCGATGGTGATCGCCAGGCGTTCGGCACCGGTAATGAAGTCGTCCCAGCCTTCGACGGTATGCGGGCGCAGCTTCAGCCGTTCGAGCAGCTCCAGCAGCACTTCACGGCGGCCCGCTGATTCGGCAGTGAACAGTACGCGGCCGGGGAACTGGTCGAGGAAGTTGGCCAGCTCGGCCAGCGGCTGGTTGGCCTTGGCCTCGATGGCCAGGTTGGGCAGGGCGCGCGCCGGGAAGCGCTCGCGGCCCACGCCAGGCTCCAGCTCTTCGCTGCTGACCACCACCCGGGGCCACTGCTTGAGCCGGGCGAAGCAATCTTCCACCGGCAGGAACAGCTCGGCCGGCGGCAACAGCGGCCGGCTGAGGTCGCCGCGGCGGTCTTCATAACGCCCGCGCACGTCGTTCCAGAAGTGCTCGGCGGCCTGTTCCACACCGGGTAGCGAGAACACCTGGGTGTCGGTCGGCAGGTAGTCGAACAGGGTCGAGGTTTCTTCGAAGAACAGTGGCAGGTAGTACTCGATACCGGCGGGGATGATGCCGCTGGCCAGGTCCTGGAAGATTGCACTGCGGCGGAAGTCGACGTCGAAGCGCTCGCGAAAGCGTGCCTTGAAGCGGGTCACTTCTTCCTTCTGCATCGGGAATTCGCGTGCAGGCAGCAGGCGCACCGAATCCACCTTGTCGATCGAGCGCTGGGTCTCGGGGTCGAAGGTGCGCAGCGTCTCGATCTCGTTATCGAACAGGTCGATGCGGTAGGGCAGTTTGCTGCCCATCGGGAACAGGTCGATCAGCGCGCCGCGCACGGCGAACTCGCCATGCTCGTAGACGGTGTCGACACAACGGTAACCGCTGGCCTCCAGGCGCAGGCGCATCTGTTCCACGTCGATGGTCTGGCCCACATCCAGCACCAGGCTGCTGCCCAGCAGAAAACGCGTGGGCGCCAGGCGGTGCAGGGCGGTGGTGATCGGCACCACGAGGATGCCGTGGCTCAGCTCCGGCAGGCGGTACAGGCTGGCGATGCGCTGGGAGATGATGTCCTGGTGCGGCGAGAACAGGTCGTAGGGCAGGGTTTCCCAATCGGGGAACGGCAGCACGGGCAGGTCCGGGGCAAAGAAGCGCAGCTCCTGCTCCAGACGGTCGGCGGCCTGGCTGTCGGCCGTCAGCAGCAGGGTGAAGCGGCCGGCGCTGCTGGCGGCTTCGGCGATGGCAAGGCTGAGGGCGGCACCGGGCAGGTTGCCCCAGGTTTGTTTGCCGGCCGTGGCCGACATTTGCGGTAGGCGCAGAACTGACACGGGAGATTGCACTCCAAGCGTTGCGGCAAAGAGACCGATTGTACCGGTGACAGTGCCGGCTGTCAGGCTCGAAAGGGCATGAACACTGGCTTGCGTCACTGCGACAGGCACTCATTGCCGGTTCCGCGTTGGGGCGTCATAATGTAGCCCCTTTTTTCTGTCCCTACATGTGGAAGGTTCCCGTGACTCAGAAGCCCGACCAGTGTCTTGGTGAGTGGATTGATCGTGAAGCCCTGGCTGAAGCGATGATCCCGCTTATCGGTCAGCTCTACCGCAATAACAATGTGGTGAGCTCGATTTATGGCCGCAGCCTGATCAACCGTTCGGTTATCTCGATTCTCAAGGCGCACCGCTTTGCGCGCCACCGCCAAACCGACGAAACCGAACTGTCCGTCCACGAGACATTCCCCCTGCTCAAGGCCATGAGCGAGCTGAAACTGGGCGCCGCATCGGTCGACCTGGGCAAGCTGGCCAACAAGTTCAAGCAGGAAGGCAATGGCCGCACTGCCGAGCAGTTCGTCCGTGAAGAGCTGGCCGACGTGGTCGGTCAGCAGAACGCTTCGGCGCGCAAAGGCACCGACGTTGTCCTGTACGGCTTCGGTCGCATCGGCCGCCTGCTGGCGCGCATCCTGATCGAGAAGACCGGTGGTGGTGACGGCCTGCGTCTGCGTGCCATCGTCGTGCGCAAAGGCGCCGAAAACGACCTGGTCAAGCGTGCCAGCCTGCTGCGCCGTGACTCGGTGCATGGTCCGTTCGATGGCACCATCACCATCGACGAAGCCAACAACACCATCACTGCCAACGGCAACCTGATCCAGGTTATCTACGCCAAGAGCCCGAGCGAAGTCGACTACACCCAGTACGGCATCGACAATGCGCTCATCGTCGACAACACCGGCGTATGGCGTGACGCCGACGGCCTGGGCCAGCACCTGGCCTGCCCGGGTGCTGCCCGCGTGATCCTCACCGCACCTGGCAAGGGCGCGCTGAAGAACATCGTGCACGGTATCAACCACGGTGATATCACTGCCGATGACAAGATCATCTCGGCGGCCTCCTGCACCACCAACGCCATCGTGCCGGTGCTCAAGGCCATCAACGACCAGTACGGCATCGTCAACGGCCACGTCGAAACCGTTCACTCGTTCACCAACGACCAGAACCTGATCGACAACTTCCACAAGGGCAGCCGCCGTGGCCGTGCCGCGCCGCTGAACATGGTAATCACCGAAACCGGCGCCGCCACCGCTGCTGCCAAGGCGCTGCCAGTGCTGAAGGGCAAGCTGACCGGCAACGCCATTCGTGTCCCGACGCCGAACGTTTCGATGGCCATCCTGAACCTGAACCTGGAAAAGGCCACCACCCGCGACGAGATCAACGAGTACCTGCGCCAGACCGCCATGCACTCGGAGCTGCACAAGCAGATCGACTACGTGGCTTCCCAGGAAGTGGTTTCGACCGACTTCGTCGGCTCGCGCCACGCCGGTGTGGTTGACGCAGAGGCGACCATCGCCAACGACAACCGCGTTGTTCTGTACGTCTGGTACGACAACGAATTCGGTTATAGCTGCCAGGTGGTTCGTGTGATGGAAGACATGGCTGGTGTGAACCCGCCAGCGTTTCCACGCTGATTCGCTTGTAAGGCAATGAAAAAACGGGAACCTTCGGGTTCCCGTTTTTTTTATTCTGAATGTGTGTTGTCAGTGCCGGCCCTTTCGCGGGTAAACCCGCTCCTACAGGATTATCGCTGCCCCTGTAGGGGCTGGTTTGCCCGCGAAGAGGCCAGCACCGGCAACCGAGAAACCCTACTGTGCGCACAGCCCTACTGTTCATTCTGCTGCTACTCACCGCCTGCAACCAAGGCCCCACCCTGGAGCGCCTGGGTGGCCCGACCATGGGCAGCAGCTACAGCATTCAGTACGTCCGCGAGCCTGGTGGCCCGCTGCCTGCCCAGGTGCAGATGGCGGTGGAAACCATCCTGCATGACATCGACCACCACTACTCGACCTACCGCGGCGATTCCATCGTAAGCCAGTTCAACCGCTTGCCTGCGGGCCAGTGCCTGGCCCTGCCGCCTGACATGCTCGCGTTGGTCAGCCTGGGTCAGCACCTTGCCGAGCAGAGCGATGGCGCTTTCGATCTCACGGTAGAGCCTTTGCTCGATTTATGGGGCTTCGGCCCTCAGGCCCGTCACGAGCATGTACCCGAACCACAGGCACTGGCCCAGGTGCGCCAGCGCGTGGGTTACCAGCACTTGCGCGTCAAAGGTCGAGCCCTGTGCAAGGATGCCCCGGTGCAGCTCGACTTCAACAGCATCGTCGCCGGCCATGCTGTCGACTTGATCGCTGCGCGCCTGCAGGCCATGGGTATCAGTAGTTTTGTCGCCGAGGCCACTGGCGAGCTGAAGGCGGTTGGCCGCAAGCCTGACGGCAGCCCTTGGCGTATTGCCCTGGAACTGCCCCGCGAAGACCGTCAGATCGCCCGCCAGATCATCCCGGTCAATAGCCTTTCAGTATCAACCTCGGGTGACTATCGGCACTATTTCGAGCAGAATGGCCGGCGCTATTCGCACACCTTCGATGCCCGCCTCGGGCGCCCGGTCGAACATGACCTGGCTGCCGTTACGGTGCTGGACGCCTCAGCACTGCTGGCCGATGGCTATTCGACGCTGCTGCTCATCCTGGGCCCACAGCGAGGCTGGGATTTTGCCGTGGCGCATGATCTGGCTGCGGTTTTGGTGACTCGAGCAGAGGGAGGCTTCGTCTCCCGAGCTACGCCCGCGTTCGAACGGGCAGTGAAAGGCCAGTGAAAGCACAAGCAGGGATGATTGCCGCCAGGGAATGGGTGAAGCATATGTAGTGCGGGCAAAATTGGCCTACGACGCGACCAAGGGTTAATGTGCGCGGCGTTCAGGGTTGATTAGACTGCACCCGAATTTTCTCATGGCGCCCCGGCGGCATGATCGTGCCCCGCGAGCGACCGTGGCTTGCGGGCCAGTTCTGAAGGAGTACGCATGGCTGTCTACAACTACGACGTAGTGGTGCTGGGTTCCGGCCCGGCCGGTGAAGGCGCGGCAATGAACGCCGCCAAAGCAGGGCGCAAGGTAGCGATGGTCGATGACCGTCGCCAGGTCGGTGGCAACTGCACCCACTTGGGTACCATTCCGTCCAAGGCACTGCGTCACTCGGTGCGGCAGATCATGCAGTTCAACACCAACCCGATGTTTCGTGCCATCGGCGAGCCGCGCTGGTTCTCGTTCCCGGACGTACTGAAAAGCGCCGAGAAGGTCATCGCCAAGCAGGTCGCATCGCGCACCGGCTACTATGCCCGTAACCGCGTCGACGTGTTCGTCGGCACCGGCAGCTTTGCCGACGAGCAAACCGTGGAAGTGGTGTGCCCGAATGGCGTGGTCGAGAAGCTCAACGCCAAGCACATCATCATCGCGACCGGCTCGCGCCCCTACCGCCCGGCCGACATCGACTTCCACCACCCGCGCGTGTACGACAGCGACACCATCCTCAGCCTCAGCCATACCCCGCGCAAGCTGATCGTGTACGGCGCCGGCGTGATCGGTTGCGAATACGCTTCGATCTTCAGTGGCCTGGGCGTATTGGTCGAGCTGGTCGACAACCGTGGCCAGCTGCTGAGCTTCCTCGATTCGGAAATTTCCCAGGCGCTGAGCTACCACTTCAGCAACAACAACATCACCGTGCGCCACAACGAAGAGTACGAGCGCGTCGAAGGCCTGGACAACGGGGTGATCCTGCACCTCAAGTCGGGCAAGAAGATCAAGGCCGACGCCTTGCTGTGGTGCAACGGCCGTACCGGCAACACTGACAAGCTGGGCCTGGAAAACATCGGCATCAAGGTGAACAGCCGTGGCCAGATCGAGGTCGACGAGGCCTACCGCACTACCGTGGCGAACATCTACGGTGCCGGCGACGTGATCGGCTGGCCAAGCCTGGCCAGTGCCGCCCATGACCAGGGCCGGTCGGCCGCTGGCAGCATTGTCGATAACGGCAGCTGGCGCTTCGTCAACGACGTGCCGACCGGTATCTACACCATTCCCGAGATCAGCTCGATCGGCAAGAACGAGCAGGAGCTGACCCAGGCCAAGGTGCCGTACGAAGTGGGCAAGGCCTTCTTCAAGAGCATGGCGCGTGCGCAGATCGCCGGCGAGCCGCAGGGCATGCTGAAGATCCTGTTCCACCGCGAAACCCTGGAAATCCTCGGCGTGCATTGCTTCGGCTACCAGGCTTCGGAAATCGTCCACATTGGCCAGGCGATCATGAACCAGCCAGGTGAGCAGAACAACCTGAAGTACTTCGTCAACACCACGTTCAACTACCCGACCATGGCCGAAGCCTATCGGGTAGCTGCCTATGACGGCCTGAACCGGCTTTTTTGAGCGGCTCCGACCGGTGGCCTGAGCCGGTCGGAGAGACCGATTTCAACCCTACCCGAGGGTGGTCTTGGCCAAACCGGGAAAGTCTGTAATCAGGCTGTCCACACCAAAGTCAGCCAGCCGGCGCATCAGTGCCGGCTCGTTGACCGTCCACACCGACACATGCAAACCCTGGCCCTGTGCTTTGAGCAGGCGCTCGGGGGTGCATAGCGTCCAGTTCAATGCCAGCAGTTCGCAGCCGTAGTTCTGTGCCACCTTCAGCGGGTCGAGCCAGGCGTATTCGGCCACCAGCCCGCGCTTCACGTCTGGCACCAGTTCCAGGGCGGCGCCCAGTACTTCGCGTGAACTGGAGGTGATGGTCACCTTGTCCAGCAGGCCATATTGCTGGGCCAGTTCACGGATCGCCAGGACGGTGGTGGCCGCGCGGGTGCGCGAGGCGCTTTTCACCTCCAGTTGCCAGTGTTCGAACGGGCATTTTTCGAACAGCTCTTCCAGTTTCGGGATCGGGCAGGGCTGCACATGGCCCGGGCCGCCTTTGCGGGCATCGATCTTGACCAGTTCGGCGGCCGGGTGCTCGACCACTTTGCCGCGCCGGCCCGTGGTGCGCTTGAGGGTGGGGTCGTGGATGACCATCAGTTCGTTGTCGGATGACAAGTGCAGGTCCAGCTCGCAGCGGGTCACGCCATGGGACAGGCATTGCTGAAAGCTCTTCAGGGTGTTCTCGGGTGCTTCGCCCTTGGCGCCGCGATGGCCGTAGATCAGGGTCACGTTCGTTCCTTCAAATCAGGGAAAATTGGCTCAGGAGGCGGGGTCGTTCAGTTCCAGCTGCTGGCGCCGTTGTTGTTGCTGGCGCTGCAGGATGTATCGGGCCAGCAGTTGTCGTTGGGCGTCGGTCATGTCGATGAACTCGGTACCGACCTCGAAGCCGCCCTCCGGGCGAGGGTCGCAATGGGTAACCTTGCCGCGCAGCAGCAGGCCGTGGGCGCGCGGCATCAGCACCATTTTCACTTTCACCCGGGTACCGGGGGCAATCTGTGTGGCTTGGGCGGATTCGACGCCGCCTTCGGAAATGACCACCGGCAGTGGTTCGCCGACCTCGCCAAGCAGGGTTTGCCCAACCACCGCGCTGAGCAAGTCGAGGCGCTTGTTCTGTGCCCGCAGGAACGCGGCGAGGGTGCGGTCCTTGTCGCTTAACTGGCGCAACAGGTGTTGCGACTCGAAGTCGGCCAGGTGCAGCTCGCTGAGCAGGTTGAACAGCGGCGAATCATCTTGCAACACATCTGGTTCAAGGGCTTCGGCCGCGCTAAGGGGGCTTATTTGAAGTGCGATCCGATCTTCGATGCGGTAGTATTCGCGGCGATCTTCTTCGTCTAATGTCGTCATGGCGAACCCAAGGTAGCGGCGGTGGTCCGAGTGTAAAGCCGCCGTAGGCGCCTCGCCACAAGGACGTTCCCTTTCATCCGAACAAGCCCCGACATGTTCAGACCTCTTTTCGCATTCATCGGCACGCGTTATACCCGTGCCAAACGTCGCAATCACTTCGTCTCGTTCATTTCCCTGACCTCGATGATCGGCCTCGCCCTGGGCGTGGTGGTAATGATCGTGGTGCTGTCGGTGATGAACGGTTTCGACCATGAGATGCGCACCCGCGTGTTGGGGATGATTCCCCATGCCACGCTGGAGAGCGGCCAGCCCATTGCCGACTGGCAGGCCCTTGCCCAACAAGTAAAGCAGAATCCGCAGGTGGTAGCGGTTGCGCCGTTCACCCAGATGCAGGGCCTGCTGACCCATGATGGCAAGGTGCAGAAGGTGCTGCTCAATGGCATCGACCCCGCTCGCGAGCGCGAGGTGTCGATCATCGACAACTTCGTCCTGCAAGGCCGCCTGGACCAGTTGGCGCCGGGCGAGTGGGGCATCATGATCGGCGACAAGGCGGCGGCCAAGCTGGGCGTTGCCATCGGCGACAAGCTCACCTTCGTCGCCCCCGAGGTCAGCGTGACCCCCGCCGGCATGTTCCCGCGCATGAAGCGCTTCACCGTGGTTGGCACCTTCCACGTTGGTGCGGGCGAGATCGACGGCTACCTGGGCCTGACCAACATCAGCGACCTGTCCCGCCTGCACCGCTGGAAGCCCGACCAGGTCCAGGGCCTGCGCCTGAAGTTCGACGACCTGTTCCAGGCGCCGCGCGTAGCCTGGAGCATCGCCCAGCAGCTGGGCGACCAGGAATTCTATAGCCGTGACTGGACCCGTACCCACGGCAACCTGTACCAGGCGATCCGTATGGAAAAGGCCATGATCGGCCTGCTGTTGCTGCTGATCGTGGCGGTGGCGGCGTTCAACATCATTTCCACCCTGGTGATGGTGGTCAACGACAAGCGCGGCGACATCGCCATCCTGCGCACCCTGGGCGCCACGCCCGGGCAGATCATGCTCATCTTCATGGTCCAGGGCACGGTGATCGGGGTGATTGGTACGCTGATCGGCGCCGTGGTCGGGATCTTCGCGGCACTGAACGTGAGCGCGGCGATCGCCGGCATCGAGACACTGATCGGCCACAAGTTCCTCAACGCCGACGTGTACTTCATCGATTACCTGCCGTCGCAGATCCTGGCCCAGGACGTGTACATGGTCTGTGGAGCGGCACTGGTCCTGAGTTTCTTCGCCACCCTGTATCCGGCCTGGCGTGCGGCCCGCACCCAGCCTGCAGAGGCGTTACGTTATGAGTGAGTCGCGCATGAGTGATAAAGCCGTTCTGAGTTGCCGCAACCTGGGCAAGTCCTACGACGAGGGCCCGGAGTCGGTGCAGGTGCTGTCCGGGCTCAACCTGGAACTGCGGGCCGGTGAGCGGGTGGCCATCGTTGGCAGTTCCGGCTCGGGCAAGAGTACCTTGCTCAACCTGCTGGGCGGCCTCGACCGGCCGACCCAGGGCAGCGTGTGGCTGGCGGGCGAAGAGCTGTCGGCACTGGGCGAGCGTGCCCGTGGCCTGCTACGCAACCGCGAGTTGGGCTTTGTCTACCAGTTCCACCACCTGCTGCCGGAATTCACCGCCATCGAGAACGTGTGCATGCCGCTGCTGATCGGCCGGACGCCCATCCCCGAGGCACGGGAGCGTGCCGAGGCGCTGCTCAAGCGGGTAGGCCTGGGCCACCGCTTGAACCACAAGCCGGCCGAGCTTTCCGGCGGCGAACGCCAGCGCGTGGCGATTGCCCGGGCGCTGGTCAACCGCCCCGGCCTGGTGATGCTCGACGAGCCAACCGGTAACCTCGACCACCATACCGCCCAAGGCATCCAGGAGCTGATGCAGGAGCTGTCCAGCGCTTCGCGAACGGCATTCCTGGTGGTCACCCACGACCTCAACCTGGCGCGGCAGATGGACCGTGTGCTGAAGCTCGACGATGGCCACCTTGTGGCTATCTGATCGACTGCCGGGGTGGCAGGTGCTGCCCCGTTTTCCTGTTTCCATTGGGTGATTTCGTACATGTTCAGACCCTTGCCCATCTTTATCGGCGCGCGCTACACCCGAGCCAAGCGTCGCAACCACTTCATCTCGTTCATTTCGATGACTTCGATGATCGGCCTGTCGCTGGGCGTGCTGGCGATGATCGTGGTGCTGTCGGTAATGAACGGCTTCCAGCGCGAAATGAGCTCGCGCATTCTCGGCCTGGTGCCGCATGCCGCCATCCTGGGCGTGCAGCCGCTGGACGACTGGCACAAGGTGGCCGACGCCGCCATGAAAAATCCGGCGGTGATGGCGGTGGCGCCGATTACCGAGATGGAAGGCATGCTGTCGTACAAGGGCGCCATGCAGCCGATCCAGGTGGGGGGTATCGACCCGGCCGAGGAGGGCAAGGTTTCCATCGTTGGCCAGCACATTGTCCAGGGCCGCCTGCAGGACTTGCAGCCAGGTGAGTTTGGCGTGGTCATCGGCGAGCTGACCGCACGGCGCTTTCGCCTGAACACCGGCGACAAGCTGACCTTGATCGTGCCGGAAATCAGCAAGGAACCGGGTGGCATCACCCCGCGCATGCAGCGCCTCACCGTGGTCGGCATCTTCAAGGTCGGCGCCGAGCTGGATGGCTCGCAGGCCTATATCCATGTCGCTGATGCTGCCGAGATGCAACGCTGGGCGCCAGGCCAGGTGCAAGGTGTGCGCCTGAAGCTGCACGGCCTGTATGCCGCTCCGCAGGTGTCCAAGGCGATTGCTGCCGGGCTTGGTGACGCCTACCGGGCCGATGACTGGTCGCATACCCAGGGCAGCCTGTTCAGCGCCATGAAGATGGAAAAGACCATGATCGGCCTGTTGCTGATGATGATCATCGCGGTCGCGGCGTTCAATATCATCGCCACCCTGGTGATGGTGGTGAACGACAAGGGGCCGGACATTGCCATCCTGCGTACCTTGGGCGCCACGCCGGCGCAGATCATGGGCACGTTCATGGTCCAGGGCAGCCTGATCGGCATTGTCGGCACGCTGATTGGTGGCGTACTGGGCGTGATTGCGGCGTTCAATGTCAGCCAGATCGTCGGCTGGCTGGAGCGGGTGAGCGGGCAGCACATCTTTACCTCGGATGTGTACTTCGTCAGCAGCTTGCCGTCGCAGTTGCAGTGGGGGGATGTGGCGATCATCTGCACCGCCGGCCTGGTGATGAGTTTCCTGGCGACCATTTACCCGGCCTACCGGGCGTCGCAGGTGCAGCCGGCGATTGGCCTGGCGGTTTGATGTCTGCCTGAGATCCTGGGGGCGTAAAGCGCCCCAGGGTTACCGGTCTTGAGTGAACTCGATCACGAATCGGGTCCACCCACCCTCGCACTCCGCCCGTATGCATCCGCCATGGGCCTGCACGATCGACCGGGTAATCGCCAGGCCCAGCCCCGCATGCTCGCTGCTGCCTTCCCGTCGAGCCGGGTCCACCCGGTAGAAGCGGTCGAAAAGCCGCGGTAGCGCGGCCGGGTCGATAGCCAGCCCGGTATTGGCCACGTTGATCGTCGGCCCCGGCCCCAGGGTCACCTTGATCTGTCCTCCAGCCGGGGTAAAGCGCATGGCGTTGTCCAGCAAGTTGGACAGTGCCCGACGCAGCATATGCCGGTCACCGTGCAGTACGGCTTCACCCTCGCGCAGCATCTGCACGTCGCTGTCTTCTGCCAGGGGCGCGTAGTACTCCAGCAGCGCATCCACCTCGTCATGCAGCGCCAAAGGCGCGTCCCCTGGTACCAGCAGGCCGTGGTCGGCCTTGGCCAGAAACAGCATGTCGTTGATCATCTGCGCCATCCATTGCAGTTCTTCCAGGTTGCCATGCAGCGCCTCTCGGTATTCTTCGAGGCTGCGTGGGCGGGTGAGGGTGACCTGGGTGTGCGTCAGCAGGTTGGACAGCGGCGTACGTAACTCGTGGGCAATATCGGCGGAAAACGCTGACAGGCGCTGGAAGGCATCGTCCAGGCGCTGCAGCATCGCGTTCATGCTGCTGGCCAGCTCGGCCAACTCTTCGGGCATCTGCGCCACCGGCAGACGGGTGGTGAGGGAGCGCGCTGACACGCTGGCGGCCACCTGGCCCATCTGCCGCAATGGGCGCAGGCCGCTGCGGGCGGCCCAGGCACCCAATAGTGCGGTGATTAGCGCCGACAGGCCGACCGTCAGCCAGATCAGCCGTTGCATGCCCTGCAGGAAGTGCTGGTGGTGGGTGATGTCGAGGTACAGGGTCAGTCGCGGCGACTGCATGGCGCCCTGTGTCAGGGGCACGGACAGGCTGCGGTAGTCGATGCCTGGCGCATGCAGGGTGGCCAGCCCGGTGGCCTGCGCTGCATGCGGCAGCCCGCTGCGGCTTTCGAACCAGGTGGCGCCATTGCTGGCACTGATACGCAGGGCCAGGTCGGCCTGGTGACTCAGTTCATCGCGCAGGGCAGGCAGGCGGGCCTGGAGCTCATCAGCCGTGCTGACGCCAGCCAGTTGCGTACGAAACAATGACAGGCGCGAGTCCAGCAGTTGTTGGTCGAGTTCGACGAAGTGCTGCTCGCTGGCCCGGCTGAACAGCAGACCGGCGCCCAGCGAGACGGTGGCGGTGCAGGCGGCGAACAGCAGGGCCAGGCGGCTGCCGAGGGAAACCCGGCGCATCACTCGGTGCGCTCTTCGAGTACGTAACCCATGCCGCGGACAGTGTGGATCAGCTTGTTGGGGTGCGGGTCGTCGATCTTCAGGCGCAGGCGGCGGATGGCCACTTCGATCACATTGGTGTCGCTGTCGAAGTTCATGTCCCACACCTGCGAGGCGATCAGCGATTTTGGCAGTACCTCACCCTGGCGGCGCAGCAGCAGCTCAAGGAGTGAGAACTCCTTGGCGGTCAGGTCGATGCGCAGCCCGGCGCGCTCGGCGCGGCGGCGGATCAGGTCCAGGCGCAGGTCGGCCAGGCTCAGGATAGTGTCCTGGCTCGGGCTGGTGCCACGGCGCAGCAGGCTGCGTACCCGGGCCAGCAGTTCGGAAAAGGCGAACGGCTTGACCAGGTAGTCGTCGGCGCCCAGTTCCAGGCCATGCACGCGATCCTCGACGGCGTCGCGGGCGGTCAGGAACAGCACTGGCGTATCCAGGCCTGCCTGGCGCACGGCCTGAAGAATCTGCCAGCCGTCGCGGCCGGGCAGCATCACGTCGAGGATCAGCAGGTCGTGGTCGCCGGTCAGGGCGAGGAACTGGCCGGTCTCGCCATCGGTGGCCAGCTCGGTGGCAAAGCCGGCCTCGCTCAGGCCTTGGCTCAGGTACTGGCCGGTGCGGGCCTGGTCTTCGACGATCAGCAGTTTCATGCACTGTCCATATTCTGAAAGTTTGCGCGTAGCCTATGGGGGCTTCACCCTGCTAGCACAGGGGGCAATGTGATGGCTGAAATGATACGTGACGATGTGCCCGCTCGCCCAAGCTGACAAAGTTGTAATGTGCCTGTCAGGTAGCTACCAGTCGCCCCCGGCTAATGTGGCTTCATCCTGCTGTGTATTCCCGGAGTCATCATGAAACACCTGTTCATTGCCGCCACCCTTGCCCTGGGCAGCCTGCCGGCTTTCGCTGGCCAGGCGCAGACCTTCGCCTTTGGCGAGCCTGCCCCGGCGGCCAAGGCCACCCGTACGGTCAACGTGGTGCTCAAGGACATCGCCTTCGAGCCAAAAAGCCTGCAGGTAAAAGCCGGCGAGACGGTGCGCTTCGTGCTGGTCAACGAGGGCAAGCTGCCGCACGAATTCAACCTGGGCGACAAGGCCATGCATGCCGAACACCAGAAGGAGATGATTGCCATGCAAGGCAAGATGTTCACCGAGGCCATGAACCACGAAGGCATGGACCACGGCAAGATGATGAGCCATGGTGACGGCCATGGCCACGTGGGTGGCAACACCGTGTTGGTCATGCCCGGCCAGCGCGCCGAGCTGACCTGGACCTTCCGCCAGTCGGCGCCCATCGAGTTTGCCTGCAACGTGCCGGGGCATTACCAGGCGGGTATGGTCGGGGCATTGACCATTGAGTGACTGGCCCTGCAAGGCGGGGTGCAAAACCGGTAGACTAGGGGCAATTTCGAACCTCTAGGTCAGTTTCCATGCATCCCGCTGCCGAACATTCCCCGCTGGGCAAGTCCAGCGAATACATCGCCACCTACTCCCCGGAGCAGCTGTTTCCGATCCCGCGCACTGCCAAGTGGGCCGAGCTGGGCGTCACTGCACAGACCTTGCCTTGGCAGGGGGTGGATTACTGGAATTGCTTCGAGCTGAGCTGGCTGCTGCCTTCGGGCAAGCCGGTGGTAGCGATCGGCGAGTTCGCCATCCCGGCTGATTCGCCAAACATCATCGAGTCCAAGTCATTCAAGCTGTACCTCAACTCGCTGAACCAGACGGTGTTCGCCTCGCTGGGCGAGTTGCAGGCTTGCCTGGAAAAAGACCTGTCCGCCGCTGCCGGCAAGCCGGTGGGGGTGACGGTGCGCACCCTGGCCGAGGTTGAAGCCCAGGGTGTGGTGGCTTTGCCGGGGCAGTGCATCGATGCACTGGACGTGGCCATCAGCAACTACGAGCAGCCGCAGCCAGAGCTGTTGCGCTGCAACCCGGAGCGGGTGGTGGAAGAAACCCTGCACAGCCATCTGCTGAAGTCCAACTGCCCAGTCACCGGCCAGCCGGATTGGGGCAGCGTGGTGGTCGAGTACAAGGGCAGGGCGCTGGACCACGCCAGCCTGCTGACCTATCTGATCAGCTTCCGCCAGCATGCCGACTTCCATGAGCAGTGTGTGGAACGGATTTACCTGGACTTGAAGAATCTGCTGCAGCCGGAGCACCTGACGGTCTATGCCCGCTATGTGCGCCGCGGTGGGCTGGATATCAACCCGTATCGCAGCACCGGGGCGATCAGCCCGGATAACAAACGGCTGGTACGGCAGTAATACAGGGGGCCGCTTTGCGGCCCCCGCTATTTCAGATCCCCATGCTGTGCAGCGAGTTGGCAATGCTGCGCAGGGTGGCTGTGAGGTCGGGGTGGTCGGCCTCGAAGCGTTCGATCGCCAGATTCACGCCGTCCACCAGGTTGTTGTCTGGCGTGGCTTCCTCAAGTTTCAGTTGCGCCTCGATCTGGCGCGCCTCTTCGTGCAGAGCGGCCAGCTCTTCTTCCGAAAGCGGTACGTTGCGGTCCAGTTGCTCGCGCAAGCTGTTCAGGCGCTCTTGCAATTCGCGGGCAGGCATTGGCTATTCTCCATCAATGGCTTGGCAAGCCATGGACCTCGGCGACGTGGCAAAGGTTCTGGCCTGTCTTCAGGGTAATCTACCTGCTGCCGATTTGCATGATCCGCGTCAAGACGGCTGTATCAGGGTTTTTCACCCTTGCGCCGGCGCTGGGCGATGTCCACCAGGCAGGTGTCCAGCGCTTCCAGATGGTCGATCACCGAGTGCACGCCCAGGCTGAACAGCGCCAGCGTCGCCTTGCTGCGCGCCAGATCCTGCTCTTGCGGGCTCATGGCTTGCCATTGCGCAGAAGTGCGGTCGCATAAGGGGCTGCAGGCGGCCAGGCCTACTGTCCACAAGCCGGCGTTAAGGCCAGACTGCAGCAGGCGCGGGTCGCCGCTGACCAATACGCAGCCATCCAGGCGCTCGCTGTCCAGCGCCATCAGTGCCTGCCAGCAAGCGTTCGGCGCCGGCCAGCGCACGTCATTGACCGCATGCCCTGGCAGCCAGTCGGGCAGTACATGGGCCAGGCGCTCGCTTTGCGCGGTATTGAGGTCATCCAGCCATATGCACGGCACTTGGCGCTGACGCAGGCTGGCAAGGGTGGCCAGGGCGCCGGGGGCGGGTGATGGCGCGCCATGGGTAGCCTGCACCAGGCAGCCGCGCAAACCGAACAGTACAGCAGTGAAGGCGGGCGCAGTGTCCATGGCAACTTCCCCCAAATGGTTCGAAGGCTATGCGTTGATTGTTACCGTCCTGTGACATCGCCCGCTGCGCAACAGTTGTTCACAAAATATTGAGCAAAAATGTGTAAGGCTGTTTATCAGCCCGCAAGTCTCTATACTGCCGCCTTGATAGCAGCGCGACGTGTTGCGCTTGCGGCCAAGAAATTCGATGGAGAAACATCTATGCGTAGGATCGGTGCCAGTGTGATCGAACGAGTCACCCAGGCCTGTGTCTGCGCCAGCATGCTGCTGGCGCCCGCGGCAGCCACCCAGGCCGCCACCGAGGAAGATCCCTGGGAAGCGGTCAACCGCCCGATCTTCCGCTTCAACGACACCCTCGACACCTATGCCCTCAAACCATTGGCCAAGGGCTACCAGGCGGTCACTCCACAGTTCCTCGAAGATGGCATCCACAACATCTTTCGCAACCTGGGGGACGTGACCAACCTGGCCAACAACGTGTTGCAGCTCAAGCCGCATGCGGCGGGCGTGGATACGGCGCGGTTGATCGTCAACACCACCTTCGGCCTGGGTGGCTTCTTCGATGTGGGTACCAAGATGGGCCTGCAGCGCAACGACGAGGACTTTGGCCAGACCCTGGGTTACTGGGGTGTGCCGAGCGGGCCGTATGTGGTCATCCCGCTGCTGGGCCCAAGCACCGTGCGTGACGGTGTGGCCAAGTACCCGGACACCTACACCAAACCCTATCGCTACATCGACCACGTGCCTACGCGCAATTCGATCTTCGCGCTGGACCTGATCGACACCCGCGCCAGCCTGCTCTCGGCCGAAAAGCTGATTCAGGGTGACAAGTACATCTTCATTCGCAATGCCTACCTGCAAAACCGCGAGTTCAAGGTGAAGGATGGCGAGGTCGAAGACGACTTCTGATCTGTGAACCTGGGGCCGCAAAGCGGCCCCTAGTTCAATGCATGGCCAGAATCCGCAGCCCGAACTTCTGCTGCCCGCCCGGCTGGTCGGCAATCCATACCACTTCGGTGCTGGCATGCAGCCCCTTCAGCGCCGGATGGTCGGAGTCGATCCGTACCTCGATCTGATCACCCACCAGAAAGCGCTGTGGCGCCTGCACCTGCATGCCGCCGCTGGACAGGTCCAGGCACACCGCCGCAATCACCTGGCCTTCGTGCAAAAGGCTGACCTCGGTGTCGATGCGCATGCGAATGAAGTCGCGTTTCTCGCTATGGCTGGAGTGCGTGTGGGGCATGCTGCATCCTTCCCGTCGGGTTGCGCTGGTCGACTTTCTTATAACTCCCGGTGATTTGCCCTGTAAAGAGCGGCGAGGTCGACCCCAGCATGCTTGAAACCCCTGCCGGATGGGAGTACCGTCTGCGCCTTACAAGGTACCTCTGAACAGTTGCCGGGCAGGTGTTCTTGTCCTACAACTCAAGTAGAGTGTGACCATAAAGAATTCCCGTAGCTGGCCGTCTGCCTTGCCGACACCGCTGCACCAACCTAAATCGGCGCCGTTCGCCCACATGCAGAAAACCAGTGCAACGCTGCTGATCATCGATGACGACGACGTGGTCCGTGCTAGCCTCGCCGCCTACCTTGAAGACAGTGGTTTCAGCGTCCTCCAGGCCGGTAATGGCCAGCAGGGGCTTCAGGTCTTCGAAGAACACCAGCCCGACCTCGTGATCTGCGATCTGCGCATGCCGCAGATGGGCGGCCTCGAACTGATCCGTCAGGTCAGCGAGCGTGCGCCGCAGTTGCCGGTGATCGTGGTGTCCGGTGCCGGCGTCATGAGTGATGCGGTGGAAGCGTTGCGCCTGGGCGCCGCCGACTACCTCATCAAGCCGCTGGAAGACCTGGCCGTACTCGAGCATTCGGTGCGCCGCGCCCTCGACCGCTCGCGCCTTGTGCTGGAAAACCAGCGCTACCGCGACAAGCTCGAAGCCGCCAACCGCGAACTGGAGGCTAGCCTGCACCTGTTGCAGGAGGACCAGACCGCCGGTCGCCAGGTGCAGATGAACATGTTGCCGGAAAGCCCCTGGGTGGCCGGCGAGTTCGCCTTCGAGCACCAGATCATCCCGTCGTTGTACCTTTCGGGTGATTTTGTCGATTATTTCCGCGTGGACGAGCGGCGCATTGCTTTCTACCTCGCCGATGTATCTGGGCATGGGGCGTCGTCGGCCTTTGTCACCGTGCTGTTGAAATTCATGACCACGCGCCTCATGTTCGAGCTGAAGCGCAGCAGAATGCGTGAGTTCAAGCCGTCTGAAGTGCTCAGCCACATCAACCGCGGCCTGATCAACAGCAAGCTGGGCAAGCACGTCACCATGGTCGGCGGGGTGATCGACGAAGAGTCCGGCCTGCTGACCTACGCTGTCGGCGGCCATTTGCCGTTGCCGGTACTGTACACCCCCGAGCATTGCCGCTACCTGGAAGGCCGCGGCCTGCCGGTGGGGTTGTTCGATGAGGCCACCTACCAGGACCTGGTGGTGGAGCTACCCCCGCAGTTCAGCCTCAGCCTGATGTCCGATGGCATTCTGGACCTTTTGCCGGGTGATACGCTCAAAGATAAAGAAGCCGCCTTGCCGGAGATCGTCAAGGCAGCAGGTGGCAGTCTGGATGGGCTGCGTCAACGATTTGGATTGGCTACGCTTGGGGAGATGCCGGATGATATCGCCCTATTGGTGTTGAGCAGGAACCTTCAATGAGTACCGGTAGAATTCAGTTCGCCGAGCAGAGCGGTACCTTCGTACTGAAATTCGTTGGTGAAGTGCGCCTGACCCTGTGTTCGGCGCTGGATGCGACGATCGAGAAGATTTTCACTGCGCTGAACTTCTCGGCGATTGTCATCGACCTGACTGAAACCGAGAGTATCGACAGCACCACGCTGGGCCTGCTGGCGAAGCTGTCGATCCTGTCGCGGCAGAAGGTGGGCCTGCTTCCGACGGTGGTGACTACCAATCCGGACATTTCACGGTTATTGCAGTCGATGGGCTTCGATCAGGTGTTCAACATCGTCGATCGGCCGATACCCTGCACCGATTGCCTGACCGACTTGCCGTCGCAGGACCAGAATGAAGATGTGGTGCGCTCCAAGGTGCTGGAGGCGCACAAGATCCTCATGGGCCTGAATGACTCCAACCGCGAAGCCTTCCATGATCTGGTCAATGCGCTGGAGCGGGGCTGATCTATAGCCTGTGCGGGCCTCTTCGCGGGTAAACCCGCTCCTACGACGGCCTGCGCCCAAACACCAATGTGTGTCCACCCCCAATCAGGTGTAGGAGCGGGTTTACCCGCGAAGAGGCCGGCACAGGCTGTAAAAATTCTGAATCTCACTGCTCCCGGTTTTTAAACTCTGTAGCCTCACCCCCGCTCGCATCCAGCTGATACACCCGCGCCGGCCGCCCCTGTTCATCAAAAAACACCTGTCCCAGCCCGGCACCATTCCACAGCCGTTCCCCGGCCTTGCTGTGGCTGGGCGTACGCGGCACCACCTCCATTTCTCGGCGCTTGGTAAACCAGTTGAGCGGCGAGCGTGGCGCATACAACCAGCGGTTGAGCCGGTCGAGCACATCCAGCAAGCGCCGGGGAAACTCGTTCTTGATTCCGCTGCTGGTCACCTGCCACAAGTGCGGGCTGCGCTGGCGGTGGCGAATCAGCACCTCATACACGAACGAATAATGCACATCCCCCGACAGCACCACGTAGTGCCCCGGCGTGCGCGAGTGGCGGAAGATATTGAGGATGACCTGTGCTGCACCGCGGTGGGCCATCCAGTTTTCGGCATCCACCAGCAGGGGGTAGCCCAGCCAGCTGAACACCTTCTGCACCGTCTCGATCAGCTTCACCCCGAAAATCGGCGCAGGTGACACGATGACCGCCGAAGGATGATCGAGCAGTGCTTGCTGCAATTCACTCAGCGCTTCCCAGTCCAGCAGGCCGGACGGCTTGGCCAGGTTGCTTTCGCTGCGCCAGCGGCGGGTGCGGGTGTCCAATACCAGCAGCGGTGGTTCTGTAGGCAGGCTGAACTGCCAGCCCTGGAAGCGCAGCAGCTCGCCTATCAACTCATCCTGGTTCTGGCGGGTCAGCACCTGGCACTGCTTGATCAGCGGATTGCAATCGTCCGGGCTGTTGCCCCAGGCCTGGCAGAGCAGGTAGCCGAGCAAGGCGTTGCCGATGATCCTTCGCGAGAATGGGTGGCCGTAGGCCGTTTCCTCCCACTGCGCCGAGAGGTTCCAGTCGTCGGTGATGTCGTGGTCGTCGAAGATCATCAGGCAGGGCAGGTGGGCCATCACCCGCGCCACCTGACCGAGATTGTCGGCAAACCCCTGGATCAGCGGCAGCTCTTGCCGGTATCGGGCTTGATGCTCGTCGCTGAGCCCGCTGGGGATGCCCAGGTCCACCAGCTGCCAGGGCACCGGCGACCACACCAACAGGTACATGGCCATGACTTCGGCGAAGGTCACCAGGTGGTTGTCGGCGTTGCTGGACGAGAAGATCGGCTTGCGCTTGCCGCCGAAAAAACGCTCGCGCAGGGTATCGTTGCGTTCCAGCGCCGGCAGCAGGTCGGCGCGGTGGTAGTAGCTGGCCGGGTGCTGGTACAGCGCCTGGCTGTCGGCTACCACCGCACCTTCCAGTTGCTCGTCGAACAAGCCCAGGCGCGAGATCAGGCTATGGATGGCGCGCAGCATGGGACCCGCGACATCGTCGGCGTAAACCTGGTCGCCCGTCATCACCAGCACGGCGGGGCGGTCTTCGGGCTTCTTGCACCCCTGCAGCAGCCGGTCGGCGCACAACAGGCCGTCGGCAGCAGGGTGGTGCGGCTTGCGGCAGGAGCCGTGCAGCAAATGGTCGAGGCGCTCACGCAGCACCAGGCTCGGGCGTGGGTTGCCGGGGTAGAGCAGGTGTGGGGCCCAGTCGGCGATACCCTGGCCGTTGATCAGTAGGTCGTAGTCGAGCAGCTGGTTGCAGGGCAGGGGGCTGGCGAATTGGATGTCCAGCAGGTGAACGTAGGCATGCCGGCCAATCGGCACCACTTGGCAATCGACATGGGCCTTGCTTGCCAGGCAGACGAACTCGGGCTGCAGTGGTTGGGTAGTGACCAGCCAGACGGCCAGACGCTGGGGTTCCAGGCGGCGCAGTACCGGGCCGGCGAGAACGAGGGGCAACGGGTTAGGGGAGGTCATCGACAGCTCGGGTGGCTATGGCGGCCTGTTCGCGGGCAAGCCCGCCCTTACATCGATCGGTGTAGGAGCGGGCTGGCCCGCGAACAGGCCCGAGAATTCAATACACAACTAAGGCGTGGCAAACAAAACGGGCGGAAAATACTGAACACTTCCCGCCCGTCGGGCAAACACGAACTGTATCAGGCCTTTTCAGCCATCAACTTCTCCAGCTTTTCCTGGTCCCGCGCAAACTGGCGGATGCCTTCGGCCAGTTTCTCGGTGCCCATGGCGTCTTCGTTCATCGCCCAGCGGAACTGGCTTTCGTTCAGGTGCTGCTTGGCTTCACCGGCGTTGCCCGGTTTCAGCACCTGCGGCAATTCACCCTGGTCATCACTCAGCTGCTGCAGCAGCTCGGGGCTGATGGTGAGGCGGTCACAGCCGGCCAGTTGTTCGATCTGGCCGATATTGCGGAAGCTGGCGCCCATGACCACAGTGTTGTAACCATTGGCCTTGTAGTAGTTGTAGATGCGCGTGACCGACTGCACGCCTGGGTCCTCGGCGCCCACGTATTCCTGGCCGGTGCTCTTCTTGTACCAGTCGTAGATACGGCCCACGAACGGCGAAATCAAAAACACCCCGGCATCGGCGCAAGCCTGGGCCTGGGCGAAGGAGAACAACAGGGTCAGGTTGGTCTGGATACCTTCCTTCTCCAGCTGCTCGGCGGCACGAATGCCTTCCCAGGTGGAGGCCAGCTTGATCAGTACACGCTCTTTTGCCACTCCGGCCGCCTCGTACAGGGCGATCAGCTG
Organism: Pseudomonas sp. 10(2024); assembly: GCF_045164175.1. NCBI lineage: Bacteria > Pseudomonadati > Pseudomonadota > Gammaproteobacteria > Pseudomonadales > Pseudomonadaceae > Pseudomonas > Pseudomonas sp. 10(2024). The sequence goes on along the minus strand of NZ_CP174006.1, from coordinate 3,968,136 downwards.
GCGAGCCTTGTTCAGCAGGGCTGGCTCATCGAACGACAGGCGTGCATCCACCTCGGTGGAGATACGCCCCGGGATGACCTTGAGAATGCCCGAGCCTACCGCCACCGCAAACTTGTCGCAGGCCAGGTCGACATTACCCTTGGCGTCGGCCTTCACCTGCTTGAGCAGGTCGGCGTAGCCCGGGATGGCAGCAGCCTTGAGCAGCAGCGACGGGTTGGTGGTGGCATCGACCGGCTTCAGGCGGGTGATGGCGTCCAGGTCCCCGGTGTCGGCGACCACGGTGGTGAACTGCTTGAGTTGTTCCAGCTTGGAGGTCATGGGCGTGCTCTGTCCTGTGCATTTACTCGACATTACCCGAGCCCCGGCAGCCGCTCAAGGGCCGCCGAAACCCTGCGGACCCGCTGGCCCGCACGGGGCTGTACGAAAGGTGAAGGTTCGAGTCGCAAGCAAGCCCGAGGTTCCCTCCCTCTGAGGTCACCGCCCTTGCAACAACTCCACGGCCTGGTCAAACACCGCCAAGGGTTGGGCCGCCTTGTGAATGTCTGCCGACAGCAACTGGCGGAAGCGCCGCGCCCCTTTGAATCCTTGGGCCAGCCCCAGAATATGCCGGGTAACGTGGTGCATCGCACCGCCACTTTCCATATGCGTCACGATGTAAGGCCGCAGTTGCGCCAATGCCTCGCTACGGCTGACCACCGGCGCATCGCTGCCAAACAGTTGCTGGTCCACCTCGGCCAGGAGATAAGGGTTGTGATACGCCTCGCGCCCCAGCATCACGCCATCGAAGGTTTCAAGGTGTGCCTGGCATTCGTCCAGGGTCTTGATCCCGCCGTTGAGCACGATCTCCAGGTCCGGGAAGTCCCTCTTCAACTGCGCTGCGATGTCATAGCGCAGCGGCGGAATCTCGCGGTTCTCTTTCGGCGACAGCCCTTCCAGAATCGCGATGCGTGCATGCACGGTAAAACTTCGGCAGCCGGCCTCACGCACCTGGCCGACGAAGTCGCTCAGTTCGGCGTAGCTGTCACGGCCGTTGATACCAATGCGGTGCTTCACCGTGACAGGCGTCGATACGGCATCTCGCATGGCCTTCACGCAGTCGGCCACCAGCGCCGGGTGAGCCATCAGGCACGCTCCGATCATGTTGTTCTGCACCCGATCACTCGGGCAGCCAACGTTGAGGTTGACCTCATCGTAGCCCGCTTCTTCAGCCAGGCGCGCACAAGCGGCCAGGTCGGCCGGCACACTGCCACCCAGTTGCAGGGCCAGCGGGTGCTCAGAAGCATCGTGGCGCAGGAAACGGTGGGCGTCGTTGTGCAGCAGGGCACCGGTGGTGACCATTTCGGTGTAGAGCAGGGTTTGCCGGGAGAGCAGGCGCAGGAAGAACCGGCAATGCCTGTCGGTCCAGTCCATCATGGGGGCAACGCTGAAGCGGCGTGACGGCTCAGGGCGCGTGGTTTGTGGCTTTGATGCTAATTCTAGGGGCATTCTGGTCTACGCATTTATGTACCACTTTTCGGGTTTTTTGGTGAGACAGTGGTGCGATGTAGCACCGCCATTCACGCTTGTACCCCCGGAAATCATGGTAACAATCAGAGCAAGGAAAAAGGCCGATGGAACGGTCAGCTATACCGTCCAGATCCGCCTCAAGAAAAAGGTGTCCTAGTCTACCAAGAAGCCCAGACGTTCGCCCGTAAGCAGGCAGCGCAGGCTTGGGCGAAGCGACGAGAGACAGAGTTGGCAGAGCATGGTGCCATCGAGAGGGCCAACCGTGGAGGGCACGCAATCAAGGACATGATTGATCGCTACCTGGTGGAAGCCGAGAAAGCCCGGCCGCTGGGTAAGACGAAGCGGCAGACCCGCCTGGTTTTGCTGTCTGGGGCAAGTGGATCTATCCGGAGATGTGAAATCTCGCAAGTCCTCGTGATTGAAGGCGATAAACCTGGCTCGCACTTGGGATAGTTTGACTAACCGTCCAGTTGCTGAGCGGTTGGTGTCGCACTCAATCGACATTGGTTTCATAGACACCTAGAACGGTTGCAAAGGGTCTAGGCTGTGTGAAAACCCAAACGCATCTCTTAAGAGCGCGAGCGTAAGTGAAATCTGTAATGGCTTGGTTATTCAGCTAACCGAGGTATCGCGTAGGATCGCGACCCTGGTCATTTTCTAACTAGCCGGATCGCACCGAACGTTTTCAAACAGCCTGGACCCGAACCCAATGCCATGACCGTCCGCTCTGGGTCGGTTAGCAGCCCCTTGGCAAGGGTAACAATCGGCCATCATCGGACCGTCTTGCTGCCATGATCCAGTTCGTTCAGATATACAGCGACCTCATGTGTCAGCCAACTTGAGAACACCTGCTGCTTTGTTTCCGAACGCTCGCGGTTGGGTAATACCAGCCAATACGGGTAGGGATAGGGAGCGATCACGGGGGAGAGTTGCACCAACTCCCCTCGTTGGATCGCGTCGTGCACAAGGCTGCGGCGCTCCAGGGCGATCCCCTGGCCCAAGCGCACGGCTTGAAGTACCAGGTTGGAGTCGTTGCTGCACAGGCCGATGCGTGGGACTTCCCTATCCAGCCCGGCCGCTTGACACCACGGTTGCCATGATTCCATGTTGAAAATAATGTTGCTGCCGATGATCTCTTCAGGGGTCTGTGGTAGCGCCCCGCCGTTGAAGTGCGGAGCGGCAACCACCAGCGTCTCGTCATGAAAGAGCAGATGCTGCTCCACCCCGTCCCAGTCGCCCTTGCCCATGCGGATCCCTACGTCGACAGATTCCCGCGTCAGGTCCGATAGCGCCAGATTGGCCTGCAGCCGGACGCTGATATGCGGCTGTGATTGCTGGAAACGTGGCAAGCGGGGCAACAACCAACTGAATCCGAACGAAGGGAGAACGGCGATCACCAGCTCCGTTGACTTGGGTTGCGTCTTGATCAGTCGCGTGGCTTCGGCGATTCCGCCCAAGCATTCGCGGATCTGCAAGGCATACAGTCGTCCGTCCTCACTGACCCGCAGACCCCGTCCCTCACGGACGAACAGGGTGACGCCGATCATCTCTTCCAGCACCTTGATCTGCTGGCTGATGGCCGAATGGGTGACATGCAGCTCCTTGGCGGCTGCGGTGACGCTCCCCAGCCTTGCAACCGATTCGAAGCAGCGTAGGCAGGTGATTGGAGGAATATTCGACATGTAAGTATTTCTTACAAATAGTGGAAAAAAAACTGATTTATAAGTGGCAAGGCTCTCATTAATGTAAGTGACGGTAAAGTCTTCGACTGGCAAGAGGACTGGAGCCATAGACGGTGCGTGGGGAGCACGGCAAATGACAACGGGTAATCCTGACTGTGAAGACCACCAGTGGTTGCAGATTTCATTGACCAGCGCGCAATTGGTTTCGGTGCGGTTTACTCACGACATCTACACGCGTGCGGTGAGCGGCAAGCATTGGATCAGCGCGGACGGTGTCGACTTCGCAATTGGCCCCGGCGAGCGTGTGAAATTGTCTGCCGGGCTAGCGCTGATTGATGGGGAAGGTCTTCTGCAGCTGGAGCCAGTCAGGGCACAGAAGCAGCACCCGGCGTATCCGTTCCCATGGCCGCTGCCCCTGCTGTTCAAACGCCAGACAACGGCATTAGAGATCAACATCAATCAAGGAAACTATCGATGAAACTCATTGGGATGCTGGATTCACCTTACGTTCGCCGGGTAGCTATATCCCTGGACCTTCTAGGCATCGAGTTCGAACATGCCCCACTGTCGGTGTTCAGCACATTCGAAGAGTTTTCGAGGATCAATCCGGTGGTCAAAGCGCCCACTCTGCTGCTCGATGACGGCTCCGTACTGATGGACTCGACGCTGATCATCGATTATTTCGAGACCCTCAGCCCACCCGGGAGCAAGCTATTGCCAAGCCAACCGCAGGCGTTGGCCAGAGCTTTGAGTACATTGGGGCTGGCGCTGACGGCATGCGAGAAGACCGTCCAGATCGTCTATGAACACAATCTTCGCCCGGCGGAAAAGCTTCATCAGCCCTGGGTGGAACGCGTCACCCGGCAGTTGCTGGCGGCGTGCGCGGAGTTGGACAAACAATTGGCGGCACAAGCGTCGCACGGCGTGCGCCCAGACCAGGTTGAGGTCACTTGTGCGGTGGCCTGGTCGTTCATGCAGTTGATGCTGCCCGACGTAGTCAAGGCCAGCGATTTCCCGGCCATCAATGCCCATGCGGCCCGCCTGGAACAGACCGATCTGTTCAAGCGTTATCCGATTGCCTGAGCCCTGGCGGAACGGGCCGGGCTCAACCGCGCCGATTGCCCCTCCCGCCACTGATTGGTTTTTGCGAGCCGTATCCATGTACACACTTTATTTCGCGCCGACGGCCAATGGTCACAAGATCCTGATCATGCTAGAGGCGCTTGGCGTGCCTTACCGGATCCGTCGGATAAACCTGGCGCAGGGTGAACAACACCAGCCGGACTTCGCCCGCCTGACAATCCACCGAAAGATCCCGTTGTTGGTCGATCACGATCAGGCGCTGATCCTGCCCGAGTCCGGAGCTATCCTTCAATATCTGGCGGAAAAGCACTTGCGATTCCTACCGTGCGTAGGGCCCGAGCGCTATGCGGTGCTCCACTGGCTGGCCTGGCAAATCAGTAGCCTGGGGCCGATGGCCGGGCAGAGCTATCACTTCATTCATCAAGAGGCCGAAGGCAACCAGTACGCAAGATCGCGCTATCAGGAACAAACCGTCCATTTGTTCAACACAGTGGAAAAGGCTTTGGCCGGACGCGATTTCATTGCTCGGATTTACTCGATTGCCGACATGGCCATCTATCCCTGGCTGCGCATCCACGCTCAATTGCAGGTGGATATCCAGACATTGCCCAATGTGGCCGGCTACCTGAAGCGAATGGCGGCCCGTGAAGAAGTGCTGACCGCCTATGCCAAGGGGGCAAGGTCAACAGCGACGCTCCCGGGATGATGCAACAAGAGTCTCCCTGAAATAGCCCAGACCGGACAAATAGCCGGAATGGCCTCCGCCAATCATGCTCGTACCACCGGGAATCATGGCAACGATCAGAGCAAGGAAAAAGGCCGATTGGACGTTTATCTATCCCGTCCAGATCCACCTCAAGAAAAAGGATGTCCTGGTCTACCAAGAGCCCCAAACCTTCGCCCGCCAGCAGGCTGCTTGAGCCTGGGCGAAAGATGGTTCGTGTGGAGGATCTGCATTTTCGCGATCTGCGCCACGCAGGCGTGAGCTGGTTATTCGAAATGGATTGGGATATCCCTGCGGCGTTACACGCTCTGAGGCGCGTTAAGCAGACCTGGCATAGCAGCTACACTGCACGACTCGATCACCCACGACAGCCTGCTTCAATCCAGCGCAGGCTCATGAAAAGGAAGTCATGCAAATGGATGTACCTTGCACCTCTCTGGACGAAGTCCGTCAACGGATCGATGAAATCGACCGCAGCCTCGTTTCGCTTCTCGCCAAACGTGGAAGGCTCGTAACGCAAGCAGCAGGCTTCAAGAAAACCACCGATGATGTGCGTGCGCCTGCCCGGGTCGAGCAAGTGATCAAGAAGGTTCGTGAGATGGCTGACGAAACCGGTGCCTCGGCTGAGGTGGTGGAGCAGGTCTATCGGGCGATGATTTCGGCCTTCATCGCTGAGGAACTGAACACCCATGCGAAGCTGGCCGTCGAGGCTTCAGCATCGTGATGAAACGCGGGGCTCATACGCAGCCCCGCCGCTTTCTCCTGCTTGCTATCTCTGGCTCAACGCCGCAATCGAGACGCCAGACGCGACGAAGGTGAGGCCTGCGCCCACGTTCAGCCCATTCACCAGCCGTGGCCGCCGGTACAGGTAGCGAGACAGTCCCGTGGCGAAAATGCCCATCAAGGCAAACCCCTTGGCCAAGAACACTGCACAACTGACCACGATGTTTGCGCTGTCGAACCTTTTGATTGGGCGCCGATAGTTTATTGAACGCTGCGCTATCGGCCGAAAAATGGGCTGGCGGGGTCGAGATGTTGCTTACTACGCGCTCGGGAAACGTGATCGGCGTTTCCCTGGCAGCCTGTCGGAATGCGAGAACTTTGGTGTCTGTGTCAGGTCCAACCTGCACTTTAGCTATCCACTCGCGTCTCCGGAGCCGAACAAAAATGAGAAAACCTTTGGTTGCTGTCTTTGCTTGTGCATTGGCACTCGGAATGACGGCATTCTTGCCCGCCGATATCTCCCCTATCAGTTCCGCTTATGCCAAGGGCGGCGGTGGTGGCGGCGGTGGTCATGGCGGTGGCGGCGGACATGGCGGTGGCATGGGAGGGCATAGTGGAAGCGGGAAGGGCCTTGGAAGTGATCACGCTGGAAAGGCGACACGCGATCATGGGGTAAGCGGCAGTCATTACGGAAGCTCGCGCAACAGCGACAACGGTCATGGCACCACCACCTCGGGTGTCGCTCACTCCAAGGACACTCGCGGTTTGGCCAAGTCCACGGCCATCTCTCGAACGACGCCAGGCGATCATAATTCGAAAGGCCTCAGCAACGCTGTCGGGTCTTCTTCAAAAAATGATCGATGATTTGACCGCATCCATGCAGTACCGGCTTTAGCGTGCACGAAAGCCCAGCGTAGGCCGGGCTAAATGAACGGGTCACCCCCACACCCTGCGAGGGCTAAGCTTTCGCAGGGTGTTTTGTTTTGGAGGCCATCATCACGAGCGAGTCAGCACGGGTCGGGATCGATCTCGGTAAACACTGTTGCCACCGGCATGGCCAAGACACGTTGGGCCAAGCGGTGTTTCGCAAGAGGGTAGACGGCACGATCAGCCACACAGCCCAGATTCGCATCCCAAGTACAGGGGGCGCTTAGCTGGCGTAGCAAGTTTCTGATTGGCCAGGCCTGCGTTTTGCTGCTGCGCTCTGTGTCGTAGCGGCCATGCTTCAGGTCGTATCTGGATGCGGCCTGAATCTTACCGGTCAGTATAGTCAGCTCCGTCCCTTTGCCGGAGTGCCTTGAATTGGACAATACCCGTGAGCGTTTGATTGATGCCGCGCTGAAGCTGTTTCTGTCGCAAGGTTTGTACGTGACGGGGGTAACGGCCATTGCCGCGATGGCGGGTGTTACCAAAATGACGCTCTACAGCCATTTCCCCTCCAAGGATGCGCTGATAGTGGCTTGCCTTGAGGAGCGTGACCGACGCTGGCGTGAAGAGGTAGCGCGCACCCTGGCCAGGCATCCTGAGCCAGTCAGTGGCATGCTCGCTTTTTTCGATCTGTATGAACGCTTTCTTTTGAAAGATAGCGAGCGCGGGTGCCTGTTCGTTAACAGTGCGGCTGAGTTCCCCCAGTTTAGCCACCCCGTGCATTTAGCAGTGAGCAGGCATAAGCAAGGGATACGCGAAAACCTTGCTGCCTTGGCCATAAGCGCCGGTATAAACGACCCCGACGCAGTTGCCCAAGGGTTGTTTATCTTGTTGGAAGGCAGTTTTGTCAGCGGCGCGATGGGCCAGGACATGCGGGTATTCGACACTGCCCGGCAAATAGCTCATTGCTGGATTCAGAGGCAGGAGCAGAGCGTATGACCCTGGGCCTGTTAGCGGCCATTGCCGCCACCTTTTCCTGGTCACTGCTCTACATTTTTCCGGGGCTGGTCGGTGACTACAGCCTTTTTGACCTGGCGGTGGTGAGCTATGCCTTTGCCGGGTTAGGTAGCCTGCTGGTGCTGTTCGTTTACCGCAGCGAAGTGCGGCAATTGCGACTGAGTGACTGGGCCTGCGCCGCACTGCTGGGCTTCTTGGGATACATTGGCTACTTCTTCCTGATCACCACTGCGGTTTTAGCAGCCGGGCCGGTGATCCCCCCTGTGATGATGGGGTCAGTACCGATCGTGCTCGCGATTGCCGGCAACATGCGCAGCGCCAGCGTGCCTTGGCGCGCCATTGCCGGGCCACTGATGGTGGCGGCCCTGGGCATCAGCCTGGTCAATCTGAGCGTGTTTGATGCTAGCCGTGCGGCGGTAGTGCTCCCGACCGCGTCGTTACTGCTTGGGTTGCTTGCATCGTTGTTGGCAGTCGCATTCTGGACCGGTTTTGGTCTGTTGAATGAAAGTGCTTTGGCTCGACGCCCAAGCATGTCTCCCATGTTGTGGTCAGCCATGTTGATCTTCATGTGCAGCGTCGAAATGCTGGCGTTCATCCCGGTTGGGCTGTACTTGAAACTGTCTCATTTCGCTAGCTATCCGAGCGGATTGGCAGGTACTCAGGCGCTGATCGTCTGTGGGCTGATTCAGGGGTTAGGGGCCACCCTTGCAGGTGCCTGGGCATGGTCAATCGCAACGCGGCGTCTTCCGCTGGCGCTGAGCGGGCAATTGATTGCCAGCGGGACCATTTATGCAACTACGATGGGCCTGCTCATCAACCAGCGCTGGCCGTCTCCTATGGAAGCGCTTGGTACAGCCTTGTTGTTCGTAGGGGTGGTGTGGGCTATTCACGCCTTTTATCGCAAGCAAACACGCCTCCAGACGCATGGCGAGGCATCCAGGGTACGTATCTGATCCCCGGCTCGGTTGCCCGGCCATGCGTCTGGGCCGGCCAAGTTGGCTACGCCCGCTGTGCATGGCTCAGCCTATTTCAGCGGCACGTAGATGTCCGTCTGCCATTGCTCCAGTGGCGTTTCCGGGTACACGCTCAGGTAATGAAAGAACAACGGATGATCACGCAGTTCTTCGTTGCTCGATGGCAGCCAGTCACGATAAAGCGGGTAGATGGTTTCGCCAATGTAGTCAGGCGAACCGGTATGTCGAATCACGGCACAGCGACCCGCCGGTATAACCCGTTCATGCACGCCGAAATCGTTGGGCTGCACTGTCTCGTCTATCTCGCCGCACACGGCAAAGCGAAAGGCGTGGGCCGGGGTGGTGTCGGGGTTGTCGTAGGGGATACCGAAGGTACGGCTGCTGGCCACAGGCGACTGACCGCTTTGCATGCGCCATTGGCGAAAACGCGCGACGCTTTCGCTGACCAGGCCGGGCGGCCCTTGGTGTTCGAGCGCGGCCACGCGGGTTTCGGCGAAATTCACGATACGGATCTGCATGGTGATACTCCTGGATCGCTGAGGAACATTGAATACCGCACTCCAGGCCTGCCAGTTCGGTGCCTTGGCGAACGCGCTCGGCGCCATGCCGAAGGCGCGCTTGAACGCTCTGGCAAAGGCTTCGGGGCTTTCGAAACCGGCGCCGAATGCGGCCTCCAGTATGGGCGTCGCGGGCGAGGCGACCAGTTGATGCGCTGCGCGTCGAAGCCTCATCAGTTGCACATACCGTGAAACCGGAACGCCCATGTAGGCCGTGAACTGCCGATGGAAATGAAACGCCGAGAAGTTGGCGATGCGGCTCAAGGCATTCACCGACAGGTCACCTTCGAGGTGGCTGTCGATGTAGGCAAGCACGGTTTCGAACCGTTTCATGTAGCTAGGGTTGTGCTGTGAGTCAGTCAACGAACGGAATCTCTGGAAGGTGCGGTAAGCGCTAGCATCCGTTGTTCAGGCACCGAGGTGCCTAGCCGTGATTGCTCTATCGGGTGGCTTGATGTGCTGCCAAGCGTTATGAGTCAGGGTTACAGGGTGAGTACCAAGGGGCAGCAGCGTCGACGTGGACATGTTTCTGCTTCCTGGGCAGGAACGGAGTATCAAGCGTTCCCAGCGCTATCGAAATCCAGTCGGCAAACTCACCTTGGGCGCGTGACCAGAACAAGGTCGAGCCGCACTCCGTGCAGAACTCGCGCGTAACCGTCGGTGATGAAGAAAAGGCCTTGATGCTGGACGCGCCGCGCAATATGCGCAGCATGCTGCGCGGAATGCTGCCGTACGAAGCGAATGCGGCGCCGTGACTTTTGCGGCACTGGCTGCAGTGGCAGTGGCTCACTGCCTTGGGTGGGGTGAGTAGCAGGTAAGAGACGGCTGCGCACAAGCAGCTTCCTTGGTATGCCTCTGTCATTGGCGCTTCCGTGCAGGTGGGAAAGCGCCAGCGTAAACGCCTTGGCCCGATCAGTCGACTGGCCTGCGGGCCGACAGACAATCAAACGCTACGTGTCAAGCCGCCATCGACCTTGATGTTCTGCCCGGTGATGTAGGCAGCGCCTTCGCTGGCAAGAAACGCGATGGTGGCGGCGATTTCCCCGCAGGTGCCATAGCGTTTGAGCGGCACGCTGTCGCGGCGCTGTTCGGTGGCTGGCAGGCTGTCGATCCAGCCGGGGAGGACGTTGTTGATCCTCACGTTGTCCCCGGCGAATTGGTCGGCGAAGATTTTGGTGAATGCGGCCAGGCCCGAGCGGAACACTGCAGACGTCGGGAACAACTCGCTCGGCTCGAACGCCCAGGCGGTGGAAATGTTGATGATCACGCCCCCTTTCTGGCGCTGCATGTAGGGCGTCACCAGGCGAGTCGGGCGGATGACATTGAGCAGATAGGTGTCCATGCCCTTGTGCCAGTCTTCGTCGCTGATTTCCAGGATTGGCGCGCGCGGACCATGGCCGGCGCTATTGACCAGCACGTCGATGCGCCCCCACTTTTCCACCACGGCATCGACCAGGCGTTTCAGGTCCTCAACCGACTGGTTGCTACCCGTTACGCCAATACCACCAAGCTCGGCAGCCAGGGCTTCGCCCTTGCCCGAGGAGGACAGGATGGCAACCTTGAACCCGTCAGCGGCCAGGCGCCGTGCCGCTGCTGCGCCCATTCCACTGCCACCTGCTGTGATGATCGCAACTTTTTCTACTGACATGCTGCCTCCGGAACGTTAATCGCTGAATGCTTAGGCGCACTAAAATTAGCAGCAGTTGTGGCAGCGAGGGAGACAGCTAAACTTCACCAAGGCAGTAGATTAACTATTTCCTGCCTGTTGCTTGAACCAGCGCTGGACAATGCCTAGCGACTCCGGCTGCTGCAACTTTCGTGGCCACACCAGGTAGAACGACTTATCGAGCCTGAGTTGCTGAGCGAAGACCTGGGTCAGCCTGCCCGCGACGATGTCATCACTGACGAACGCCAGGCTTGCCAACGCAATACCCTGACCACTGATGGCGGCATCAATGGCCAATGAAGTCTGGTTGAACCGCAGGTTTCTGGCAGTCGCTTGCCCGTGTTGCGGGAACAGTTGTGCAAGGAACCGAGGCCAGAAATCATGGGCATCGTGGAGCAGGGTGAACGCTTGAAGCTGCTCGAAGCTGGTGGGGGTTTTGCTGGCTTCGAACAACGTTGGGCTGGCCACGGCGACGATACGCTGTTCCATCAACAGTTCGCTGTTCAAGCCCGCGCCGATGTCGGGCTTGCCATAGCGGACTGCGAGATCCACGCCGTCGGTATTGAAGTGGGACAGCCGATCTGTGGCCAGTACACGTAAATCGATGTCCGGATGGCTGTGCGCAAAGCTGCCCAGCCGGGGAATGAGCCATTTGGAGGCAAAGGTTGGTGTCACGCTGACCGTCAGGTGAGACGCCTGTGGCCGCAGCAGGCGGGTTGCCTCATCGATCATCGCCAAGGCGTTGCGAATGCTGCCGCTGTAGCCCAGCCCCGCATCGGTCAGTGCCAGGCCCCGGGGCAGGCGCTCGAACAAACGAAGGTTCAGGCTCGCTTCCAGCCCGCGTATCTGTTGTGCCACTGCCGCCTGGGTCACCCCCAGCTCTTCGGCGGCCAGGCGGAAGTTCAGGTGGCGGGCAACCACTTCGAACACACGTAGCGCATTGAGCGAGGGCAAATCAGGGAAACCGTTTGGCATGGCGATGGACAGGGTCGGGCTGGAGGATTCAGCCACGAGGCTACTCGCCGAGCGCCAGTAAAGAAACCCGCGCCACCGCAGCCAATCCGCCACGCTGCGCAGCAAGCCCTCTGTTGGCGGCTGCACATTTCCATCGTTTGGCTTGACGCGTGAAATTTTTCATGTAAATTTTCATGAAAAATAAGTCTAAAAATTTCACGGCAGTCCGAAACGATGAAGATGCACGAAGAGGTTGAAGCCCTCGCGATCCTTATTCACGACCTGCGCAAATTCAAGAACCTGACCTTGGGTGAACTGGCCGAGCGCATCAACCGCTCGGTGGGTTTCCTCTCCCAGGTCGAACGCGGCGTTTCGCGCCCGACCGTGGCAGACCTCACCGCTATCAGCGAAGCGCTCGGCGTATCGACCGCGTACTTCTACAACCTGAGCAAGCCCCGCAGCATTGGCTGGGTCACGCGCCCCCACGAGCGGCGCACGTTGTACCTGGAGTCGGGCATCACCGATGTACTGGCTTCGCCGACCATCGCAGGCGCCTTCGCCATGCTCGACAGCCTCCTCGAGCCGGGCGCCACCAGTGGGGAGGCGTACTTGAGCGACCGTTCCGAGCAGGGCTGTTTCGTGCTCGAGGGCGAACTCACGGTGTGGCTGGACCAGGGCGATGCCGTGACCCTGCAAGCCAACGACTGCTTCCAGCTGCAACCCCATGCGCCGTTCCGTTACGCCAACCTGACGGATAAAACCACCCGCGTGCTCTGGGTCTTCAATTGAATTCGTTCACCTCACAAGGATAAGAAGATGAGTGTCATCTTTCCGGATCTGCTGGCTGAAGTGCGCTCGTTCCGAGCAGAACACCCGGCAGTTCGCTATGTCGACCTGATTGCGCTGGACATCCCCGGGCACTTCTACGGCAAGCGCTACCCCATGGACATGCTGGAAAAAGTCGCAGCCGGTGCGCCTCTGAAGCTGCCGCAGAACTGCGTGCTGCTGGGTACCCAGGGCGGCCTTTACCCGATTGGTGACTATTGCTTCGCCGACGGCGACCCGGATGCTGCCCGGCGCCTGGTGCCGGGTACGCTGAAGCCGGTGCGCTGGGAAAAGGAAGTGATCGCCCAGATGCTGATCACGTCCGACGGCACTGCAAAGCCGATCGAATTCGAGCCTCGTGAAGTGCTGGCGCGTGTGCTTCAGCGTCTGGCCAAGCGTGGCATCCGCCCGGTGGTGGCGTTTGAACTGGAGTTCTACCTGTTCGACCGCAAGCTTGATAACGGCCTGCCACAGTACCCACGTGACACGGCAACCGAGGATGAAGACGATCAGCCGAACATGCACATCGAGCGGTTGTCGCGCTTTTCGTCGGTCCTGCACGAGATGGTCGATGGCGCCAACGAGCAGGGCGTGCCGGCGAACGTCATCACCGCAGAGTTGGGCCCAGGCCAGTTCGAGATCAACTTCTCGCACAGCGACGATGCCCTCAGTGCGGCGGACTGGTCGGCACTGTTCTGCCGCAGTACCCGCGGTATCGCGATGAAGCACGGCTACCGTGCCAGCTTCATGAGCAAGCCCTACCTGGACGCGCCAGGCAGCGGCATGCATGTGCACGTCAGCCTGTACGACGCCGCCGGCAATAACATCCTGGCGGGAAGTGAACAGCGCAAGCTGCGCCATGCGGTGGCAGGCTGCCTGGAGCTGCTGCCGCACTGCATGCCGATCTTTGCCCCCAACCACAATGCCTACCGACGTTATGGCGCCATGGTCAACGCGGCGAGCAAGGCCAGCTGGGGTTTCGAAGACCGTGACGCGTGCATCCGCATCCCCGAGTCCGACCCGCGCAACCTGCGCATCGAGCACCGCCTCGCTGGCGCCGACGCCAACCCGTATCTGGTACTGGCGGCCATTTTGACCGGGATGGAGCATGGTCTGGATCGCGGTGTGGAGCCCATCGCCCCGCTGAACGACAACCGCCAGAGCGGCATCGACTTCCCCAAGGATGCCCTCAGCGCCTTGGCCGCGATGCGTCATCACCCGGTGGTCAACCAAGGCCTGGGCAGCGAGTTCGTGATGGTCTATTGCGAAAACAAATACCAGGAGCAACTGGACTTCATGCACCACATCGATGCCCGCGAATACCGCTGGTTCCTCTAGGTGCAGCGACGCTGCACCCTCCCTTTCTACCGTTTCAATACAACGCGCAATATGGATTTGCCGGAGGAAGATATGCCACGTGTGCCCGTGATCGGCATTACCGCATGCACCAGCATGATTGGGCTGCATGCAACCCAGACCATCAGCGAAAAATACGCGCGCGCGGCAGCCAAGGCGGCGTGTGGGCTGCCCATCGTCATTCCCAGCCTCGGTGAGTTGATGAACAGCGCCGATATTCTTGACGTGGTGGATGGGCTGATCTTCACCGGTTCGCCGTCCAACATCGAGCCGTACCACTACAACGGCCCGGCCAGTGCTGCGGGCACCCATCACGACCCTCTGCGCGATGCCACCACGTTGCCGCTGATGCGCGCCGCCATCGCCGCCGGTGTACCGGTACTCGGCATTTGCCGTGGCTTCCAGGAAATGAACGTGGCGCTGGGTGGCACCCTGCACCAGAAGGTCCACGAGACCGGCATGTTCATGGACCACCGCGAAGGCAAGGATGAGCCCCTCGACAAGCAATATGGGCCGCGCCACACCCTGCATGTAGAGCCTGGCGGCATGCTCGACCGTATGGGCTTGCCGGCAATATTCGACGTCAATTCCATCCACGGCCAAGGCATCGACGTACTGGCCCCCGGGCTGAGGGTGGAAGCGCTGGCGCCCGATGGCCTGGTGGAAGCGATTTCGGTCGAGAACAGCAAGGGTTTTGCCCTGGGTGTGCAATGGCACCCCGAGTTCCAGGTCATGGATAACCCCCATTACCTGGCCATCTTCCAGTCCTTTGGCAAGGCCTGCCGGCACCGCTCGGTATTGCGCCAGAGGCTGTTGCTGTCTGCCTGAGCAGCCACCTTTACCACCTGTAGAAAATACCCTCGCAGCGCGGCTGCGCAACTTGATGGAGTGAAGTCAATGAGTGAACAGAATTCGCAGACCCTTGCCTGGCAAACCATGAGCCGCGACCATCACCTGGCCCCGTTCAGCGATGTCAGGCAACTGGCCGAGAAAGGCCCACGCATCATCACCTCGGCCAAGGGCGTGCACCTGTGGGACAGCGAGGGCAACAAGATTCTCGATGGCATGGCCGGCCTGTGGTGCGTGGCGGTCGGCTATGGTCGCGATGAGCTGGCCGAGGTCGCCAGCCAGCAGATGAAGCAGTTGCCTTACTACAACCTGTTCTTCCAGACCGCGCACCCGCCCGCGCTGGAGCTGGCCAAGGCGATCGCCGAGGTGGCCCCGCAAGGCATGAACCACGTGTTCTTCACCGGCTCCGGCTCCGAAGGCAACGACACCGTGCTGCGCATGGTCCGCCATTACTGGGCACTGAAGGGCCAGAAGAACAAGAAGGTCATCATTGGCCGCATCAACGGCTACCACGGCTCTACCGTGGCGGGCGCGGCCTTGGGCGGCATGAGTGGCATGCACCAGCAGGGCGGGGTGATCCCGGATGTCGTGCACATCCCGCAGCCATACTGGTTCGGCGAAGGCGGCGACATGACCGAGGCCGACTTCGGCGTGTGGGCGGCCGAGCAACTGGAGAAGAAGATCCTCGAAGTTGGCGTGGACAACGTTGCTGCCTTCATCGCCGAGCCGATCCAGGGCGCCGGTGGCGTGATCATTCCACCGCAGACCTATTGGCCGAAGATCAAGGAAATCCTGGCCAGGTACGACATCCTCTTCGTCGCCGACGAAGTGATCTGTGGGTTCGGCCGTACCGGTGAGTGGTTCGGCACCGATTACTACGACCTCAAGCCTGACCTGATGACCATTGCCAAGGGCCTGACCTCCGGTTACATCCCCATGGGCGGGGTGATTGTGCGTGACGAGGTGGCCAAGGTCATCAGCGAAGGCGGCGACTTCAACCACGGCTTCACCTATTCCGGCCACCCTGTAGCGGCGGCGGTGGGCCTGGAGAACCTGCGGATCCTGCGTGACGAGCAGATCATCCAGCAGGTGCACGATAAAACCGCGCCGTATCTGCAACAACGCCTGCGCGAACTGGCCGACCACCCGCTGGTAGGCGAAGTGCGCGGCCTGGGCATGCTCGGTGCGATCGAGTTGGTGAAAGACAAGGCCACCCGTGCCCGTCATGAAGGCAAAGGTGTCGGCATGATCTGTCGCCAGTACTGCTTCGACAACGGCCTGATCATGCGCGCTGTAGGCGACACCATGATCATCGCGCCACCGCTGGTGATCAGTATCGAAGAGATCGACGAACTGGTGGAGAAAGCCCGCAAGTGCCTGGACCTGACTTATGAGGCTGTTCGGTAGCGGCAGAAGCTGTTCTCAGCACCTGTGAGATCGAGCACCGCTTGCGCGGTGCTCGATCGGTGCCGCAATCGTACATTTCACGTCAGGCACCTTCCGCAAAGCATTTTGCTTTGTGAAATGAATCCTGTACTTTTCTGGGCATCCATTTCCCGTCTGAAAGTCGCGATTCAACCATGAAAGTGCACGAAGAAATCGAAGGCCTGGCAGTACTGATTCGCGACCTGCGCAAGTTCAAGGGCCTGACTCTGGGCGAGCTGGCACAGCGCATTGGCCGTTCGGTGGGTTTTCTGTCCCAGGTCGAACGCGGCGTATCACGCCCGACCGTGGCCGATCTCACAGCCATCAGTGAAGAGCTCGGTGTATCCACAGCCTACTTCTACAAGCTGGAAAAACCCCGTGAGCTCGACTGGGTGACCCGCCCGCACGAGCGTCGCACGCTGCACCTGGCGGGTGGTATCACCGATGTGCTGGCATCGCCCTCGATAACGGGCGCGTTTTCCATGCTCGACAGCCATTTGCAGCCGGGAGCCAGCAGTGGCGAGGAGTACCTGGACGACAGCTCGGAGCAGGGTTGCTTCGTGCTCGAAGGCGAACTGACGGTGTGGTTGGGCGATGCTGAGCCGGTCACGCTGCACGCCAATGACAGTTTTCAGTTGCAACCCCACGCCCGTTTCCGTTACGCCAACCTGACCGACAAGCCCACACGTGTGCTATGGGTGTTCAGCTGAGGGCCGTCGCACGGGCATGCGCGTTGTGCTTCGGCTAGCCGGGAAAGTTGGCCTGCAAGCAATGTGCAGGCTGCATGGGGTATCCTTGCACCACGCAATCAACTTCGAAGCAGTGAATGAACAATGGGTTTTGAACAACTAGCTGAGCTACGAGACCGCCTGCGGGCGGAAAAAGGGCAGGTAAAGGCCGATAGCGCGAAACCGCCCAAGCGCAAGTCGCCCCCGCAGGCGAAGCCGCGTGAGATGGACCCGGCGGTGGCAGCGATCTGGCCACTGCAGAAGCATTTTCCCTTGGCTTTCCCGGTCAACCCGGCCCCCAAGGTGCCGCTCAAGGAGGGCATTTTCAAGGATGCCGAGCAACACCTGGAGCTGCTTGGATTGACCCGCGAACAGCTCAAGCTGGGCATTTCCACGTGGTGCCGGGGCGCTCGATACTGGGCGAGCATGGTGGAGAATGCACCGCGCCTTGACCTGAATGGTCAGGCCGCAGGTACTGTGACCGCCGCTCAGGCGCTGCATGCCAAGCAGCAAGCTGCGCGGCAACGCAGCCAGGACCGACGCAATCGTGCGAAGTCAAAGGCCCAGGCCCAGGCTCCGGCCCCCGCCGCCGACACCGCAACGGTGCAGTCTACCGACTGAACTCAGTCGCGTTCTGCCCCGTAGCCATGCTGGATGGCAGCCCATTGCCGGGGCTGCCGTCTGGCAATGGACCAGGTTCGGTTTCGAGGGCCTGGTGCATGCAACGATGGTTTCAAGACCCACCTGATCGGCAAGCCGTGGCAGATGATGCCGGGGCGTAATCACGTGCGTCGGTTTCAGAATGCGCCTGGTCGCTCGCATACAACCCCTCGGCGCTACAAGTGCCATGCTAGCAGGATGCCCAAGGGTCAGTGCGCGCAGACGTGCGGCCGTGGGCGAGGAGGCCACCCGTACCACGCTACTGTGACGTGGACGGTGCGCCGCAGCAGAACACGCCGGAAACCTGCCCCTTAAAACAATCAGGCAGGGTCCGTGATGCCGAGGTCCGCTGTATGCCTGATGAATTGCTCCACCTGCCTGTAATCCAGCGCATTCTGGCCCGCGACAAGGACACCCCCGGTGCCCTGTTGCCGATCCTGCATGCCGTCCAGCACGAGATAGGTTACATCCCCGATGCCTCGGTCCCCGAAATCGCCCATGCCCTGAACCTCAGCCTGGCTGAAGTGCGTGGGGTAATCAGCTTTTATCACGACTTCCGCACCACGCCGCCCGCGCGCCACACCCTGCGCCTGTGCCGTGCCGAGTCGTGCCAGAGCCGTGGCGCCGAAGCCCTGGCCGCGCAATTGCGTGAACAGTTGGCACTGGACGACCACGGCACCAGCGCCGACGGGTCCATCAGCCTGCGCCCTGTTTACTGCCTGGGGGCCTGTGCCTGCTCGCCAGCGCTGGAGCTGGACGGCCAGGTGCACGCGCGACTCACCCCTGAGCGCCTGCGGGACTTGGTCAACGGTTGCCGGGAGGACTCAGCATGCTGAAACTGTATATTCCCTGTGATTCGGTAGCCCGAGCCGTGGGTGCCGACCAGGTTGCCGAGGCCCTGCTGCGCGAGGCCGAGCGCCGCCAGTTACCGCTGGACATCCAGCGCACCAGCTCGCGCGGGCTTTACTGGCTGGAGCCGCTGATCGAGTGCGACAGTGCGCAAGGGCGCCTGGGTTTCGGCCCGATTACGCCACAGGATGTGCCGTCACTGCTTGATGCCCTGGCGGGGGAACCCGGTGGCCACTCGCTGGCATTGGGGCCGGTCGAAGAAATACCCTATCTCAAGACCCAGCAACGCTTGCTGTTCGCTCGCGCTGGCATCACCCGCCCATTGTCGCTGGACGACTATCGTGCCAACGGCGGCTTCGCAGGCCTGGAGGCCGCCGTGGCGCTGGACGGTGCCGAAGTGGTTGCCGCAGTACTCGACTCCGGCCTGCGTGGCCGTGGTGGTGCGGCGTTCCCGGCCGGCATCAAGTGGCGCACCGTGCGTGATGCTGGCGCCGGGCAGAAGTACGTGGTGTGCAACGCCGACGAGGGTGACTCGGGCACGTTCGCTGATCGCATGCTGATGGAAGGCGACCCCTTCCTGCTGATCGAGGGCATGATCATTGCCGGCCTCGCCGTGGGTGCCGACAAGGGCTATATCTATGTGCGCTCGGAGTATCCCGATGCCATCCGGGTACTCGACCAGGCCTTCGCCATCGCACGTGACGCTGGCTACCTGGGTGCTGACGTAGCCGGCAGCGGCCAGGCGTTCGACCTGGAGGTGCGGGTGGGCGCCGGCGCCTATATTTGCGGCGAAGAAACCGCGCTGCTCGAATCCATCGAAGGCAAGCGTGGCATCGTCCGCGCCAAGCCACCGCTGCCTGCGCTGCAAGGGCTGTTCGGCCTGCCGACGCTGGTGCACAACGTGCTTACCCTGGCTTCGGTGCCCATCATTCTGGCCAAGGGTGCAGCGTTCTATCGCGATTTCGGCATGGGCCGCTCGCTGGGCACCATGCCGTTCCAACTGGCCGGCAACATTCGCCAGGGTGGCCTGGTCGAGCGCGCGTTCGGCCTGACCCTGCGCGAGCTGGTGGAAGGCTATGGCGGTGGCACGGCCAGTGGCCGGCCGCTGAAGGCCGCGCAGGTCGGTGGCCCGCTTGGTGCCTGGGTACCCCCCAGCCATTTCGACACCCCACTGGACTATGAAGCGTTTGCTGCCGTGGGCGCGATGCTCGGCCACGGCGGTGTGGTGGTGGCCGACGATACGTTGAACATGGCCAGCATGGCGCGTTTCGCCCTGCAGTTCTGTGCCGAGGAGTCCTGCGGCAAGTGCACCCCGTGCCGTATCGGTTCCACCCGGGGCATGGAAGTGGTCGACCGGCTGATCGCCAGCAGCGACATCACCGAGCGCCATGACCAGGCGCTGTTGCTGCGCGACCTGTGCGACACCCTGCAGTACGGTTCGCTGTGCGCCATGGGCGGTATGACTGCCTATCCGGTGGCCAGCGCGCTCAAGTACTTCCCCGCCGATTTTGGGCTGACCACCACGGAGGCCGCACAGTGATCAATTTCTTCGACCCCGCTTCTGATAAAAGCAGCGACCTCGGCACCCCGGCCCGCGAAAGCGACGTGCAGGTCAGCCTGAGCATCGACGGCCGCGCCATCAGCGTGCCTGCTGGCACCTCGGTCATGCGCGCCGCCGCCATGCTGGGCACCAGCATCCCCAAACTGTGCGCCACCGACAGCCTCGAAGCCTTCGGCTCCTGCCGCATGTGCATGGTGGAAATCGAAGGCATGCGCGGCTACCCGGCATCCTGCACCACGCCAGTCAGCGAAGGCATGGTGGTGCGCACCGAAACCCCGCGCCTGGCGGGCCTGCGCCGCAACGTGATGGAGCTGTACATTTCCGACCACCCGCTGGACTGCCTGACCTGTTCGGCCAACGGTAATTGCGAGCTGCAGACCGTCGCCGGCCAGGTGGGCCTGCGTGAGGTGCGCTACGGCTATGACGGCGCCAACCACCTGGACGAGAAAAAAGACGTTTCCAACCCGTATTTCGACTACGAGCCGAGCAAGTGCATCGTCTGCAGCCGCTGTGTGCGCGCCTGCGAGGACATCCAGGGTACGTTCGCCCTGACCATTACCGGGCGTGGTTTCGAATCGCGGGTGGCGGCAGCGGGTGGCGAAAACTTCCTTGCGTCCGAATGCGTGTCGTGCGGCGCCTGCGTGCAGGCCTGTCCGACCGCGACCCTGACGGAAAAGAGCATGGTGCAGCTTGGCCAGCCTGAGCGTTCGGTCATTACCACCTGCGCCTACTGCGGCGTTGGCTGCTCGTTCCGCGCCGAAATCAAGGGTGACCAGCTGGTGCGCATGGTCCCGGACAAGAACGGTGGCGCCAACCACGGCCACGCCTGCGTCAAGGGCCGCTTTGCCTGGGGCTACGCCACCCACCCGGACCGCATCACCAAACCGATGATCCGCAAGCGCCTGGAAGACCCGTGGCAGGAAGTCAGCTGGGACGAGGCCGTGACCTATGCTGCCAGCGAGTTCCGCCGCATCCAGCTCAAATACGGGCGCGACTCCATCGGCGGTATCACCTCCAGCCGCTGTACCAACGAAGAAGCCTACCTGGTGCAGAAGCTGGTGCGCACGGCCTTCGGTAACAACAACGTCGACACCTGCGCACGGGTATGCCATTCGCCCACCGGTTATGGCCTGAAGCAGACCCTGGGTGAGTCAGCCGGCACGCAAAGCTTCGACTCGGTGATGCAGGCCGACGTTGTGCTGGTGATTGGCGCCAACCCCACCGATGCGCACCCGGTGTTCGGCTCGCAACTCAAGCGCCGCCTGCGCCAAGGGGCGCGGCTGATCGTGATCGACCCACGGCGCATCGACCTGGTCGACTCGCCGCACGCCCGCGCCGACCTGCACCTGCAACTGCGCCCGGGCACCAACGTGGCCATGCTCAACGCCCTGGCCCACGTGATCGTTACCGAGGGCCTGCTGGCCCAAAGCTTCATCGATGCCCGCTGCGAAACCGAAGACTTCGCCCGTTGGCGCGACTTCGTCAGCCTGCCAGACAACGCCCCCGAGGTGCTCGGCCCGGTTTGTGGCGTGCCCGCCGAGCAGATCCGCGCTGCGGCCCGGCTGTATGCCACCGGCGGCAACGCGGCCATCTACTACGGCCTGGGGGTGACCGAGCACAGCCAAGGCAGTACCGCAGTGATGGGCATCGCCAACCTGGCCATGGCCACTGGCAACATCGGCCGTGAAGGGGTAGGGGTGAACCCGCTGCGCGGGCAGAACAACGTGCAGGGCTCGTGCGACATGGGCTCGTTCCCCCACGAGCTGCCCGGCTACCGGCATGTCTCCAACGAGGGCGTGCGCGCCGAGTTCGAACAGGCGTGGGGCGTGACCTTGCAGCCCGACCCGGGTCTGCGCATTCCCAACATGTTCGAGGCGGCGCTGGATGGCAGCTTCAAGGCGCTGTACTGCCAGGGTGAGGACATCGCCCAGAGCGACCCCAACACCCAGCACGTCACCGCGGCCTTGCTGGCCATGGAGTGCGTGGTGGTGCAGGACATCTTCCTCAACGAAACTGCCAAGTTCGCCCATGTGTTCCTGCCGGGCAGTTCCTTCCTGGAAAAGGATGGCACCTTCACCAACGCCGAGCGGCGAATTTCGCGGGTGCGCAAGGTCATGGAGCCGCTGGCCGGCAAGGCCGACTGGGAAGCTACCGTGGCCCTGGCCAACGCCCTGGGCTACCCGATGAACTACCGCCATCCTTCCGAGATCATGGACGAGATCGCCCGCCTGACGCCGACCTTCCGTCGTGTCAGCTACGCTGAACTCGACCGCCATGGCAGCCTGCAGTGGCCGTGCAACGACGCTGCCCCAGACGGCACGCCGACCATGCACATCGACCAGTTCGTGCGTGGCAAGGGGCGCTTCATGCTCACCGGCTACGTGCCCACCGACGAAAAGGTCAACAACCGCTACCCGTTGCTGCTGACCACCGGGCGCATTCTCAGCCAGTACAACGTAGGCGCCCAGACCCGGCGTACCGGTAACGTCGCCTGGCATGACGCCGACCGCCTGGAGATCCACCCGACCGACGCTGAAAGCCGTGGCATCCAAGACGGTGACTGGGTCGGCATCGGCAGCCGCGCCGGGCAGACTGTGCTGCATGCCAAGGTCAGTACGCGGGTGGCGCCGGGAGTGGTGTACACCACCTTCCACTTCCCCGAGTCGGGGGCCAACGTGATCACCACCGACAACTCCGACTGGGCCACCAACTGCCCCGAGTACAAGGTGACGGCAGTGGAAGTGGTGAAAGTGTTCCAGCCATCGCAATGGCAGAAGCGCTATCAGGACTTCAGTGATGAACAGCAGCGGCTGCTGAAAGAGCGCCGCACTGCGGAGAAAGCCGAGGTTCGCCGATGAGCAGCGAAAACCTGGTCAAGATGGCCAACCAGATTGCCCATTACTTCGACAGCGAGCCCGACCGGGCGCTGGCAGTGCAAGGGGTGCGGCAGCATTTGCAGAGCTTCTGGACGCCGGCGATGCGCCGGCAGCTGGCGGAATGGAGCGAGGCCCATGCGGGGGAGGGGCTTGACCCGAAGGTGCGGGAGGCGTTGGTCTAGACTCCCGGGCGGCAACGGAACCTTGGGGCGGGTTTGCCGGCGAATGTGGCGTTGAAATCAATGACGCATTCGCGGGTGAACCCGCTCCTACAAGGGGCCTGCATATTGCCTACTCAGCCGCGGGCCAGCTCCGCCAGGTGGGCGATGGCTTCCTCGCTCTTGAGCACCAGCACATCACCCTGCAGCGCATCCAGCACCACTTCCGAGGTATTACCAATCAACGCCCCGGAAATGCCCGTGCGGCACACCGTGCCCATCACCGTCACCACGGCATCGAGCTTCTGTTCGGTATGTGGAATCAACACATCCGCTGGCCCTTCGGCAACATGCAGGCATTCTTCCCTGATGCCGTATTCAGCCTGGAACGCGCTGCACGCTTCACGGTAGCGCTTTTCGATCGTATCGCTCAGCTGGAACGCCGGGTCCGACGCTGACAGCATCGGCGACGGGTGGGCACTGATGACGTGCAGTTCTCCCTTGGCCAGTTTGGCAATCTCGAAGCCGTGGTCGATGATGCTGGCATGCAGGCGGCGGTGGTCTTCGTCCTGGTTGCCCACGTCCACCGCCGCCAGGATCTTGCCCCCGGTCCATGGCCGCTCGCTCTTGACCATCAGCACCGCACACGGGCATTGGCGCAGCAGCTTCCAGTCGCTGGGGGTGAGCAGGGCCTTTTTCAGCGGGTTGTCCGGGCGGTGGTCCTTGATCACCAGTTCGCAGCCTTCGGCCTGCTGTACATGGATGATGGTGTCGTGCAGGTTGTCGCGCCAGCCCTCTTCATGGGTGACATTGTCGAAGCCGTCATCATGCAACTGGCTGCTCAGCAGGCTCAGCAGCGCACTGTGATCATGCCGTTTGTCGCACATCAGCAAGTGCAGGCGCGCGCCGGTGATGCCGGCAATCAGCTTGGCCCGTGTAAGCGCCCGGCTGTGGGCGTGCGCGGGGTCGAGGACGACGAGGATGCTGCGGACGGCTTGCATGGGCGTAAACTCCCTTCGATGATGGCGACCAGTGCCTGACTATAGTCGGCGCTTTCCCCTCCAGCGCTTGATGTACATCAAGCATAGTCACTGGCGTCGCCAGCCGCCGCCGGTATAATCGCCGACCCTGCCTGTTCTGTGTGGTTGCACGCTTATGTCCCTGATCCCCGAAATCGACGCCTTTCTTGGCTGCCCGACGCCAGACGCCTGGATCGAAGCGGCGCTCGCCGACCAGGAAACCCTGCTGATCGACCACAAGAACTGCGAGTTCAAGGCCGCCAGCACGGCCTTGAGCCTGATCGCCAAGTACAACACTCACCTGGATCTGATCAACATGATGTCGCGCCTGGCCCGCGAGGAGCTGGTGCACCACGAACAGGTGTTACGCCTCATGAAACGCCGCGGTGTGCCGTTGCGTCCGGTGTCGGCAGGGCGTTATGCGTCGGGGTTGCGCCGGCTGGTGCGCGCCCACGAGCCGGTCAAGCTGGTGGATACGCTGGTGGTGGGGGCGTTCATCGAGGCGCGCAGTTGCGAACGTTTTGCCGCGCTGGTGCCGCATCTGGATGAAGAGCTGGGCCGCTTCTACCACGGGCTGCTGAAAAGCGAAGCGCGCCACTACCAGGGCTATCTGAAACTGGCGCACAACTACGGTGATGAGGCGGACATCGCCCGCCGCGTCGAGCTGGTACGCGCGGCGGAAATGGAGCTGATCCAGTCACCAGACCAGGAGCTGCGCTTCCACAGCGGCATCCCGCAGGCTTTGGCCGCCTGATGGTCACCAGGCGGCGCAGGCCTTAATTGCGCCGGCCCAGTAGCAGGCCTACCGCCAGCCCGAGGCCGGCAGAAATGGCAACGGTCTGCCAGGGGTGGCCGCCGATGTAGTCCTGGGTGGCGTCCACCACCGGTTGCGCCTTGCTGCGCACGTTGCTGGCCGCCTGGCGAGCCTGACGAAGTTTCAGGCTTACCTGGGCGCGCAGCGTCTCGGCTTCTTCGCCCACCAGGGCGGCACTGTCGTTCAGCAGTTTTTCCGATTCTTCTATCAGCGATTGCAGTTCGCTGAATACCTGGTCCTTGATCTGATCGCTGTCAGCCAGCGTGGCGTTTTTCCGGGCCATGAACTCGTCCTCGTCAATGGGGGTGTGAACAATGGATGCCGCCACGTCGGGAAAGTTGCGGCGGCTTTCCGATGATGGGTTGCCTGGGTGTAAGATAGCGGCCATTTTCAAACCTGCAGGTAACTTCATGAGTTTCAATCTGGCCAACATGAGCTTCGAGGAACGGGCGCAGATCGAGGCAGAGAAGGCCCGGCTGTTCGAGATGTGGCAGAACAACCTGGGCAAAGCCAAGGGCGAAGCCGCCCGGCTGATTGCCGAAAAGCCACGGCGCAAGGGCAAATGGGCCGAGTGGGTGCGCGCCGAACTGGACGGCATGACGCCGCCTGAATACGCCAGCATGGTGCGCAGCGAAGTCAACAAGCTGATGGCCGCAGCCAGCGCCAACCGCTGAGCACACCCGCCCGGCGCTTGTCAGTAGGTGCCCTTGGGCAGGTCCAGCTTGCCTTCATCGGTAAAGCGCACGGTCCCCAGCGGCCCGCCGGCCAGTTTGCCGCGCAGCTTGTAGGGTAGACCCTGCAGCGAATCCAGCTTGCCCAGCCCATAGGCCTGGCGCAGGAAGGAAAACGCCGTGATGCTTACCGGCACCACGATCACCGCTTCGTCGTAGCGGCCAATATGCCCCTGCTGGTCACTGACCCCAGCGGCCAGCGGCTGGCCGTTCACTTCCAGGTTCAAGGCGATGCCGTTGTAATCGATCGGCGCCTCATTGGGGTTTTGCACCCGCATTTTCACCGCCATGCGCAGTTCCAGCTCCTGACCGGGCAGTGGTTCGATGCCGATTACGCTGATGTTTACCGGGTCGCGTGGCTGGAACAGCGCACAGGCCCCCAGGCCACAGGCCAGCAGCAGGACCAGGAACAGGCGGGTGTAGCGGTAAAGACGGGCAGTCATGGGCTGTGACCTTGCCGGAATGGAGCTGGCAGTGTGGCAAATGCGCGTCGGCGTTGAAAGTATCGGTTCATATGAAAGATACTGTTTCTCATTAACGCCCGATAACCTCTCTTACTGGCTGTTCCCAATCATGCTGACTTCACCCATGTCGGGCCTGCTGGCAAGTTTCCAGGAGCACTACGACGACCTGCTGCAGTTTCTGACACGGCGCATGAGCGACCGCCAGCGCGCGGCCGATGTGGCGCAGGAAACCTACCTGAAGCTGGTGAACATCGACGAGCAGGCGGTGCCGGTGTTGCACGCACGCAGTTTCATCTTCCGCGTCGCCGGCAACCTGGCGATTGACGCCTTGCGCCGTGAGCAACGCATCGCCGCCAGCCACGACGACAGCGACGGAGCCTGTGAGGTGGCCTGCCCGGCGCCCGCCCCTGAGGCGGCGTTGCTGGCCCGCGAGCGTTTGCAGATTCTTGACCAGGCGCTGTTGCAGTTGCCCGACAATGCCCGCCAGGCGCTGTTGCTCAACCGTGTCGAGGGCCTGACCCAGAAGCAGGTCGCTCAACGCCTGGGGGTTTCCGAGAGCATGGTGGCAAAGTATATCGGCCAGGCCTTGCGCCATTGCCGCGGCCGGCTGAAGCAGGCGGGTGTGGCGGCTTCGGTGGTGTTGCTGGTCGCCGCCGTGGCGGGTTGGCAGCAAGCCCCGATGCTGCTGGCCGATTACCACACCGCCGTGGGCGAGCGGCAGGTCATTACCCTGACAGATGGCACACGGGTGACGCTGAACAGCGCCAGTGCCTTGAGCGTGGCGTTCAGCGAGCATGAGCGGCGGGTGGTACTCGATGCGGGTGAGGCGTTGTTCGAGACCGCCGATGATTCACGTCCGTTTGTGGTCGAAACGGCCGGTGCGCAGGTGCAGGGCAATGCTGCCACCTTCAGCGTGCAGCGCGATGGCCACGTCGTGTTGGCTCGCGGTGAAGCCAAGGTGGGTGAACATGAACTGGCAGTGGCGGCCGATGCCGGCACGCAGATGGCCTGGCAGCGTGGCAAGCTGATCTTCAACGGCAAGCCGCTGGGGCAGGTGCTGACCGAGCTTGAGCGATACCGGCATGGGCGCATTGTGTTGTCCGACAGCAAGCTGGCTGCGATGGAAGTGAGCGGGGTGTTTGACCTGGATGAACCTGAGGCCCTGTTGCGGACGTTGGAGCAACGGTATGGCCTGAAGGTGACTTACCTGCCGTGGTTGGCCGTGGTGCATTGATCAGCCTGTGCCGGCCTCTTAGCGGCAAGCCCGTTCCTGCACAGATCGCACAATCTTCAGGCGGGCGCAGTCGTTGTAGGAGCGGGCTTGCCCGCGAAGAGGCCGGACAGAAATAAAAATATTTTCCATTTGCCACTGCAAGTTCCTGCAAGCCAGATCGTCGTAGTGAGACTGATCAGCAACCCATTCTCATTTACGACTTGTCAGGAAGCTCATTCGTGCCTCTGATGCTCAAGCCCTTGCACCGCCGTCGCGGTTCTTTTCACCATGCCTTGATGTCTTGCAGTGCCGTGGCCCTGTTGCTCGGCCCCCTGCACGCAGGGGCCGCGACGACTGCCGAACAGACCCAGATGCAGGCTCGCCAGGTCCAGCTCGACCTGCCAGCCCAACCGCTGGACCAGGCGCTGACCACCTTCGCCGACCAGGCCGGCCTGCTCCTGCTGTACACCACAGGCGATGTCGCCGGCCAGGTCAGCCCGGCGTTGCAGGGCAACTACAGTGTCGAGCAGGCCTTGCAGCAGTTGCTGGCCGGCAGCGGCATGAGCTGGCAGTTCAGCGAGGCTCGCACCGTCACCCTGCGCAAGGCCGAGGCCGCGCCGCAGGCGGTCAACCTCAAGCCGATCGAAGTCAGCGTAGCCTCGCGCACCAGCACCGCCATCAGCGAAATCCCCGGGACCGTCTGGGTGGTCGACCAGCAGCAATTGCGCGAGCAGATCGACAGCGGCGTCAGCCTGAAGGAAGCCATCGGCAAGCTGGTGCCGGGCCTTGACCTGGCGCCGGAAGGGCGCACCAATTACGGCCAGAACATGCGTGGGCGCAACGTGCTGGTGATGATCGACGGGGTCAGCCAGAACAGCTCCCGCGGCCTGTCGCGCCAGTTCGACAGCATTTCGCCGTTCAACGTCGAGCGCGTCGAAGTGCTGTCTGGCGCCAGCGCCATCTACGGCGGTGGCGCCACCGGCGGCATCATCAACATCGTGACCAAGAAGGGCGAACCTGGCCCGGCGCGCTTCGAAACCCAGTTGGGGGCCAGCAGTGGTTTCAACAACAGCGACGACCTGGCCACCCGCTTCGCCCAGTCCGTCAGCGGTGGTAACGAGCGGGTCAATGCCCGGTTGGGTATTTCCGGTGAGCAGAACGAAGCCTTCTACGATGGTGCTGGCGACCAGATCTTCATCGACAACACCCAGACCGACCTGCAGTACAATCGCACCATCGACGTACTCGGTACCTTGGGCCTGCAACTGAACGACCAGCAGAGCCTCGACCTGTTGGCCCAGTACTACGACTCGGGCAACCACGGCAGCACGGGTATCTACTTCCCCAACCTGAACTACAACGCGCCATCCGACCTGGAAGACGCCGAGCTGCGCAGCGGTTATTCATCGGACCTGGAGCCGCGTACGCGGCGCTTGCTGCTCAACGCCAATTACCACCACACCGACGTGTTGGGCCAGGACTTCTACCTGCAGGCTTCGTACCGGAAGGAAGACGACAACTTCTACCCGTTCCCGTACTACAACCGTGCCACACCCACCGGCTCGCGCGGGGTGTACTTTGCCGCCTCGCAGCAGAACTTCGAAGTCACCAGCCTCAAGGGCCTGTTTGCCAAGCAGTGGGATACGCTGAAGCTGACCTACGGCGTTGACCTGGACCGCGAGCGCTTCAACGCCGAGCAGACCACCTTCAACGCCCAGACCTCGTCCGAGTCGGGTGGCCTGGAGCTGGAAAAAGACAGCAAGGCCGACCGCTACCCCAGCTACCGGGTGGATGGTGTGTCGGTGTATGCCCAGCTGGACTGGCATGCCACCGACAACCTGACATTGTCCGGTGGTGCCCGGCGGCAGCAGATGGACGTGGATGTCAGCGACTTCAAGGGTGTGCCAGGTGGCAGTAACGACTATCAGGTCAACCTGTTCAACGTCGGTGCCATCTACGACTTCAAGAACGGCCACCAGGTGTGGAGCAACTATGGCGAAGGCTTCGACCTGCCTGACCCGGCCAAGTACTACGGCAAGCCGGGCCTGAGCGTGGCCGATAACCCGTTGGCCGGTATCAAGAGCCGCCAGGTGGAATTGGGCTGGCGCTATGCCGACCTGGATTGGGATGCGCAGGCAGCGCTGTACTACATCTGGTCGGACAAGATCATCAACGTCGATTCGCAAACGCTGACCATCGACGTGGAAGAGCAGAAAAGCCGCGACTTCGGCTTTGAAGGTGCACTGACCCGGCACTTCCAGACCGGCTGGGAAGCTGGCGGCACATTGCACATGACACGCTCCGAGGAAGAGGCCGAAGACGGCGGCTGGATCAAGCGCGATGCCCGTTATGCCTCGTTGTCCAAGGCCACCGCGTTTGTCGGCTGGAAGGGCGATGGGCGCAGTGCACGCTTGCAGGCCAACCATGCCTTCAGCCTGAAGGACGATGCCGATCACGAGATTGACGGCTACACCACCTTCGACCTGCTGGGCAGCCAGGACACCGGTTTCGGCACCTTCAGTGCCGGTATCCAGAACCTGCTGGACAAGCAGTACAGCACGGTATGGGGACAGCGTGCGACGTTGTTCTATTCGCCGACCTACGGGCCGGCGTATCTGTATGACTACCAGGGGCGTGGGCGGACCTACACGCTGAGCTGGAGCATGGCTTACTGATTGTGGTGGCTTGAACGGGCCTGTTCGCGGAGGCAACGGTGAACGCCTGGTGGAAATTGGCCAGCAGGGCCGGCCCCTTCGCGGGTAAACCCGCTCCTACACGACGGTGCCTGTGCCCAGCCACCGATGCGTGTCCACCCTCGATCCGGCGTAGGAGCGGGTTTACCCGCGAATACGGTAGCGGCGTCAACGGTGAACGCCTGGTGGAAGTTGGCCAGCAGGGCCGGCCTCTTCGCGGGTAAACCCGCTCCTACACGACGGTGCCTGTGCCCAGCCACCGATGCGTGTCCACCACCGATCCGGCGTAGGAGCGGGTTTACCCGCGAATACTGTAGCGGCGTCAACGGTGAACGCCTGGTGGAAATTGGCCAGCAGGGCCGGCCTCTTCGCGGGTAAACCCGCTCCTACACGACGGTGCCTGTGCCCAGCCACCGATGCGTGTCCACCACCGATCAGGCGTAGGAGCGGGTTTACCCGCGAATACGGTAGCGGCGGCAACGGTGAACGCCTGGTGGAAATTGGCCAGCAGGGCCGGCCCCTTCG
Organism: Pseudomonas sp. 10(2024); assembly: GCF_045164175.1. Lineage (NCBI taxonomy): Bacteria > Pseudomonadati > Pseudomonadota > Gammaproteobacteria > Pseudomonadales > Pseudomonadaceae > Pseudomonas > Pseudomonas sp. 10(2024). The sequence continues at coordinate 3,937,637 of NZ_CP174006.1, read as the reverse complement.
CGGGTAAACCCGCTCCTACACGACGGTGCCTGTGCCCAGCCACCGATGCGTGTCCACCACCGATCAGGCGTAGGAGCGGGTTTACCCGCGAATACGGTAGCGGCGGCAACGGTGAACGGCGGGTGGAAATTGGCCAGCAGGGCCGGCCTCTTCGCGGGTAAACCCGCTCCTACACGACGGTGCCTGCGCCCAACCACCGATGCGTGTCCACCCTCGATCCGGCGTAGGAGCGGGTTTACCCGCGAATGCGGTAGCGGCGTCAACGGTGAACGCCTGGTGGAGATTGGCCAGCAGGGCCGGCCCTTTCGCGGGTAAACCCGCGAAGGGGCCGGTTCAGGCAAACGCCGCCAGCAAATCCTGCGCAAATACATGGGCTGCCTCGCCAACCCCCTGTGCCCGGTGCCGGGCCAGGGTGAACGGCACCCCAAAATCAAGCTCAGGGTCCAGCGCCCATAACAGCCCCTCGGCCTCCCAGGCCTGTGCACAATGGCATGGCAAGTAGCCAATATGCCGACCAGACAGAATGAACGTCAGCACGCTTTCGATCTGCTCCGCCACTGCCGTGCTGCGTCTGCTCTGGAACGGTTCGCCCCCTTTGAGAAAACGGTACGGATGGCGCACCTGGTCCATGTCCAGCAACCGCTCAAGCCCAACATCCGTTTTGCCATACAGCACATGCCCCCTGCCGCAATACAGCCGCTGTCGTTCTGCGAACAAGGGCTGGTAATCAAAGGCCGCCTGGTTGCCGGAAAAATAGCTGATGGCATAGTCCAGCCGCTGCTCCAGCAACAGCCGTTCCAGCTCCGCCGGCGGTGCACTGACAAGCTCCAGTTGCACCGATTCCTCTCGCCTGCGAAATGCCGCAATGGCCGCCGCCAGTTTCAGGCTCACCGCCTTGTCCTGATTTTCCGCCATGCCTATGCGCACAGTCCCCAGCAATCGCCCGGCAACGCCGTTGGCCTGCTGGCGAAACTGCTCGATGTTCAGCAGCAGCCCACGCGCCGCCTCCAATAGCAATTCACCTTTTTCCGTCAGGCGAAAACCACCCTTGCCGCGGCTGCACAGGCGGTAACCCACGCGTGCCTCCAGTTGCGCCATGCGCTGGCTGATGGTGGGCTGGCTCAGGCCCAGCACGCCTTGAGCGGCGCTGAAGCCACCTGCCTCGACTACAGTGACGAACAGCCGCAGCAGGTGCAGGTCGGGATCGTGCACTTGTCCGAGCATTACATTGCTCCTGATGAATGTCAGCTTTGCAAACTTGTCATTGGTGCAATGTAACCCGGCTGGCATGCTCGCGGCATCCACCCATTTACCGAGGTGTCCGCCATGCGTCGATCGTTGTGCCTTTTGTCTCTGGTTCTGGCCCTGCCGCTGCAGGCCGAAGAGAAGGTCGTCAACCTCTACAGCTGGGCCGATTACGTCGCCCCGCAAACCCTGCAGCGCTTCGAACAGGAAACGGGCTACAAGGTGCGGTACGACACCTTTGACACCCCCGAAGTGCTGGAAACCAAGCTGTTGACCGGTGGTAGCGGCTACGACGTGGTGGTGCCGTCATCCACCGTGCTGGCCCGGGCGCTCAAGGCCAATGCCCTGCAACCGCTGGACGCTCAGGCCATGCCTGGTTATGGCAACCTCGACAAGGACCTACTGGGCAAACTGGCCGAGGTTGACCCCGGCAACCGCCATGCTGTGCCGTACACCTGGGGCACGCTGGGCCTTGGGGTAAATGTGGAGGCAGTACGCCAGCGCCTTGGCGATGTACCGCTGGACAGCCTCGACCTGTTGTTCAAGCCCGAGTACGCCACCCGCCTGAAGGGTTGCGGCATCGCTTTGCCTGACTCGCCCCAGGAGGTGATCGGCGTAGCCCTGAATTACCTGGGCAAGGACCCTTACAGCCAGAACAAGGATGACCTGGCTGCCGCGCAGAACCTGCTCAGCCAGTTGCAGCCGTCGATCAGCTACGTTGCCAACGGCCGGCAGATCAACGACCTGGCCAATGGCAGCGTGTGCCTGGCGTTGACCTACAACGGTGATGCCGCGATGGCCGCCGACCAGGCCCGTCGTGCCGGCAAGCCGTTCGAGGTGATCTACCGCATCCCCCGTGAAGGCACGCTGGTATGGCAGGACAACCTGGTCATCCCCAAGGACGCCCCGCACCCCGAGGCCGCACGGGCGTTCATCGCCTTCATGCTCAAGCCAGAGTCGGTGGCAGCGCTGACCAACACGCTGTTCTTCGCCAATGCCAATCAGGCTGCCACGCCGCTGGTGGACGAAGCGGTGCGCAACGACCCGGATATCTATCCGTCGGCCGAGGTGCGTCAGCGCCTGTATGCCGACCGCAGCATGGCCTTGGCCGACCTGCGCCAACGCAACCGTCTGTGGACCGCCTTCCGCAGCCGGCAGTAGCCCATGACAATCAAGGAGCCCGACCGTGGACCAAGCCGCAAGCAATGACCAGGCCATGACCCGCGATAGCCTGTATGGTACCGCCGCAGAAAGCACCTACGCCGGTGTTGTCAGTTTCTCCCGCCGCCGCTACAGCCGCGACTTGCGCGGTGTGGATGTGGTGGTCAGCGGTGTGCCGTTCGACACGGCCACCAGTAACCGCCCCGGCGCGCGCTTCGGCCCGCGGGCGATCCGTGCGGCCTCGGTCCAGCAGGCCTGGGCCCGCCATTGGCCGTGGGCGTTCGACCCGTTCGACCACCTGGCGGTGATCGACTATGGCGACTGCCCCTTCGACAGCGGCACGCCGCAGTCGGTACCGGACAGCATCGAGGCCCATGCCGAGCACATTCTGCAGGCGGGTTGCGCCATGCTCACCCTCGGTGGCGACCACTTCATCAGCTACCCGCTGCTCAAGGCTCACGCCCGCCGCCATGGCCCGCTGGCGCTGATCCATTTCGATGCGCACAGTGACACCTGGCCGGACGAGGCGGGCAAGCGCATCGACCACGGCACCATGTTCTGGCATGCCGCCCGCGAAGGCCTGGTTGACCCCGCCCACTCGGTGCAGATTGGCCTGCGCACGACCAATGACGACAGCCAGGGCTTTGCCATTCTCGACGCCAGGCAAGTGCACCGCCAGGGCACAGAGGCGGTGATTGCAGCGATTCGCCAGCGGGTGGGCGAGCGGCCGGTGTACCTGACCTTCGACATCGACTGCCTCGACCCGGCCTACGCGCCCGGTACCGGAACGCCGGTGTGTGGCGGGCTGAGCACGGTGCAGGCGCTGGAGATTCTGGGTGGGCTGCGTGGCATCAACCTGGTAGGCATGGACTTGGTGGAAGTGGCGCCAGCCTATGACCATGCCGATATCACCGCCTTGGCCGGGGCAACCCTGGCCATGGAGATGCTGTGCCTGTATGCGGCGCGGCACAAGGTGGACAACGGCCAGTAGATTTTTGTGGCCATTCGCGGGCAAGCCCGCTCCCACACGTGTCTCACAGGGCCAGAAATCTGTGGGTGACCGTGGGAGCGGGCGCGCCCGCGAATGGCTGCAAAGCAGCCCTCCGCGGCCCATACTGAAACATCAGGAATCATCTCCACCCGCATTCACACTTTTGCCGCGAACCCCTCGCGCCTTAGGCTATCAAACCCACCAGGCGCGGCATTTTCGTACAGGAGGTGAAGCATGACCCCGACATTGCCTATCCTGGCCCTCGGCCTGGCCTTGTGCCTGCCCGCGCACGCGGCTGCGCAGCAGCCCGTGCAACGTGCTGCCGGCAACAACAACCCTTACAACAGCCCGATCCAGCGGGCCAACCCCAACAGCCGTCAAGGCAGCATGCTGGCTGCGCCACCGGTACGTGGCCCGTCCACCGACCCGTACCAGCGCCCACCCACCCTGGACAACCGCGGCATCGGTAACGGCGACAACCTGCGTCGTCAGCAGCAAACCCCGAACCTGGAACCCACCCGGCCACCGCGCGACAACCCACGTGCGCCTTAAGCCCACTTGAAAGGAATCCGGCATGCTTCGAGCACCCTGGCTAGCCACCCTGACCGCCGCCGCGCTACTGCCACTGTGGGCGCATGCGGCGGCCGAACAGCGGTTCCCCAGCGAAGAAGGTACCTTGATCGTCGACACGCTTGCCGATGGCCTGCGCAACCCCTGGGCCCTGGCCTTCCTGCCCGGTGGCAAGGACATGCTGGTGACCGAGCGCGCCGGCAACCTGCGGCTGGTCAATGCCGAAGGCAAGGTTGGCCCGTCGATCAGCGGTGTACCCAAGGTCTGGGCCGAAGGCCAGGGCGGCTTGCTGGATGTGGCGCTGTCACCGGAGTTCGGCAAGGACCGCACCGTCTACCTGTCCTACGCCGAGGAGGGCAGTGACGGCAAGGCCGGTACTGCAGTCGGCCGCGGGCAGCTGTCCGAAGACCGCGCCCGGCTGGAAAATTTCACCGTGATCTTCCGCCAGCAGCCCAAGCTGTCGGTGGGTAACCACTTCGGCTCGCGGCTGGTGTTCGACCGCGACGGCTACCTGTTCATCGCCCTGGGCGAGAACAACCAACGTCCCACTGCCCAGGACCTGGACAAGTTGCAAGGCAAGGTCGTGCGTATTCTGCCGGACGGCGAAGTGCCCAAAGACAACCCCTTCGTCGGCAAGGACAACGTGCGTCTGGAGATCTGGTCGTACGGCCACCGTAATCAGCAAGGCGCCGCGCTCAACCCCTGGACCGGTCAACTGTGGACCCACGAACACGGCCCGCGCGGTGGTGATGAAATCAACATCCCAAAGCCTGGCAAGAACTATGGTTGGCCGATTGCGACCCACGGCATCAACTACTCGCTGCTGCCAATCCCCGAGGCCAAGGGCGAGCATGTGGACGGCATGGTCGACCCGCACCATGTCTGGGAAAAGTCACCGGGTATCAGCGGTATGGCGTTCTACGACAGCCCAACGTTCAAGGCCTGGGACCACAATCTGTTCATGGGGGCGCTGGCCACTCAGGAATTGATCCGCTTGCAACTGGAGGGCGACAAGGTGGTGCACGAAGAACGGTTGCTCGGTGACCTGAAGGCGCGTATCCGTGATGTGCGGGTGGGGCCGGATGGTTACCTGTATGTACTGACCGATGACAAGGACGGTGCGCTACTCAAGGTCGGCCTGGCCGACTGACGCGCGCCTGCACCGAGGGTGACAGTCGGGTAGAATGCGGCATGGCCCTCGACCCCCAAACCCTCTACCAGCAAGCCCTGAGCACTCGGGGCTACGTCGCTGACCCCGCCCAGGCCCGCGTCGTCGAGGCCTTGCAAGCCTGCTTCCAGTCCCTCGAGCAGGGTCGCCCCACCCAGGGCCTCTACCTCTGGGGCCCGGTCGGGCGCGGCAAGACCTGGCTGATGGACCAGTTCCACCAGTGTCTGCGCATACCGAGCCGGCGCCAGCACTTTCATCACTTCATGGCCTGGGTGCATCAACGCCTGTTTCAGCTCAACGGCACCGCCGACCCGCTGCTCGCCCTGGCGGCGGAGCTGGCGCGGCAGATCCGCGTGCTGTGCTTCGATGAATTGTTCGTCAGCGACATCGGTGATGCGATCATCCTCGGCCGCTTGTTCCAGGTATTGTTCGATCAGGGTGTGGTGATCGTCGCCACCTCCAACCAGCCACCCGAGCAGCTCTACCGCGATGGTTTCAACCGCGAGCGGTTCCTGCCTGCCATCGCCGCCATCGGTCGTCACATGCAGGTCCTGCCGGTAGCGGGCGAGCAGGATCACCGTCTGCACCCCGGTGAAGCGCGGCAGCGCTATTGGGTAGCCGAGGCGGGGCAGGCCAGCCAGTTGGGCGAGGTGTTTCGCCAGCTCAGCCCGGAAGATGCCGGCACTGATCAGCCCTTGGGTATTGGCTCAAGGCACATTCACGTCGTGCGGCGCAGTGAGCAGGCTATCTGGTGTCGTTTCACCGATCTGTGCGATCAACCCTTGGCGGCCATGGAGTTCATGGCCTTGTGCGACCGTTTTCCCTCGATTCTGGTATCCGGCATTCCGGCGCTGGGCGGGGAGCAGCGGGCGGGGCGTATTGCCCGTGGCACCGAAGATGGCGCGGCGAGGGTAGTGGCGGGCGACCGTGAACTGCCTGCGCTGTCGCCCAAGGACGATGCGGTTCGCCGCTTCATTGCCCTGGTCGACGAATGCTATGACCGCCGGGTGGCGTTGTACCTGGAGGCACAGGTGCCGCTCGATGCCCTCTACACTCAAGGGTATCTGGCGTTCCCGTACCAGCGCACCCTGAGCCGGCTACGGGAGATGCAACTGCAACGCTTCGCCTGAAAAGGAGCCGACCATGCAGCCGTTATCGCATTATCTGCTGACCCAGGCCTATAACAATGGCTGGGCCAATCACCGCCTGTACAAGGCCTGCCTGCAACTGACCCAGGACGAGTTCGTCGCCCCGCGTTGCAGCTTCTTCCCGTCGATCAAGGCCACCCTCAACCATTTGCTCACGGTGGATTGGTTCTACCTGCATATGCTCGAGTGCGAGCAGCGCGGCGAGCAGCCCGATGCCGACGGCGAACGCTTTTTCGACCCGGAACAGCCGTTTGCCACCTGCACCGACCTGCATGCCGAGCAGGCCCAGGCTGATCACCGTTTGATCGCCTACTGCCGTGGGCTGAGTGATGGCGACCTGGGCCGCTATGTGAGCGTCGTGCGGCCTGATCGGGTGCAGCGCGAGCAGCGGCTGCGTTTGCTGGCGCATCTGTTCGAACATCAGGTGCATCACCGTGGGCAGGTGCACGCGATGCTCAGTGATACAGCGGTCAGGCCACCACAGCTGGATGAGTTTTTCTGCGAGGAAGAGGCCGAGTTGCGGGCGGGCGACTTTGCCGAGCTGGGCTGGACAGAAGAGCAGGTCTGGAAAGTGTAATGGCACCCTGTGGCAGCAGCGGTCTTGTGCAAAGTACAAAAGCGTACGCTGCCACAGGGGCCAATCATTGGCTCACTTGCCCAGCCATTCGACCAGGGTGCGATTGAACCGCACCGGTTCCTCGATTTGCGGCGCGTGCCCCATGCCTTCGAATGTGATCAGCTCACCTTTGGGTATCAGCCTGGCCACCTGCGGCCCCAACTCTGCATAGTTGCCCAACCTGGCCTTTACCTCCGGCGGCGCGATATCGCTGCCGATGGCCGTGGTGTCCTTGTCGCCGATCAGCAGCAGGGTCGGCATCTGCAGGTGCTTGAATTCGTGGTACACCGGCTGGGTGAAGATCATGTCGTAGATCAGCGCCGAGTTCCACGCCACCGCTTCATGCCCCGGCCCTTTGTTCAAGCCCACCAGCATCTGCACCCAGCGTTCGTACTCAGGCTTCCAGCGCCCGGCGTAATAGGTTTTGCGTTCATATGCACGTACGCCTTCGGCATCCAGTTTGAGTTCGCGGGCATACCACTGGTCCACGGTGCGGTAGGGCACCCCCAGGGCTTTCCAGTCTTCCAGACCGATCGGGTTGACCATTGCCAGGCGTTCCACCTGCTGGGGGTACATCAGCGCATAGCGGGTGGCGAGCATGCCGCCGGTGGAGTGGCCTAGCACAATGGTCTGCTTCACACCCAGCTGTTCGAGCAGGGCATGGGTGTTGTCGGCCAGTTGTTGAAAGCTGTACTGGTAATGCGCCGGTTTGCTCGACGTACAGAAGCCGACCTGGTCGGGCGCGATGACCCGGTAACCGGCCTTGCTCAGGGCGTCGATGGTGGTTTCCCAGGTGGCGGCGCAGAAGTTCTTGCCGTGCATCAGCACCACGTTGTGGCCGTTGGCCTGGCCCTGGGCGGGCACGTCCATGTAGCCCATCTGCAGGGCCTGGCCCTGGGACTTGAAGTCGAAATGCTTTAGGGGGTGCGGGTAGCTGAAGCCTTCGAGCTGGGGGCCGTAGGTAGGCGACTCGGCAGCGATGGCCGAACTGCTGGCAAGGCAGGCCAGGGCAAGGGCGGTTGCGCGCAGCATGGGGGCACTCCGTGTAGGGCCAGGTTGAATGGGGCGACTGTAACAGGCAGTGGACCACGCGAAACCTGAAAGGTGTTACCAGGCGTGAAACCAGCCCAGGGTAATCATCGCAAGCACCGCATAGCGGCCAGCCTTGGCCAGGGTCACCAGCAACAGGAAGCGCCAGAATGGCTCACGCATTATCCCGGCGATCAGCGTAAGCGGGTCGCCGATCACCGGCATCCAGCTGAGCAGCAGCGACCATTGCCCCCAGCGTTGGTAGCGCTGCTGCGCACGCGCCAGTTGGGCTGCGCTGAAAGGGAACCAGCGTTTCTCGCGCAGGTGCTCGATGGCCCGGCCCAGCAGCCAGTTGACCACCGAGCCGAGCACGTTGCCCAGGGTAGCTACCAGCAGCAGGGTGGCCCATGCCTCGGGCTGGCGCAGCAACAGACCGACCAGCACGGCCTCTGATTGCAGCGGTAGCAGGGTGGCGGCACCAAAGGCGCTGAGAAACAGCGCCCCCAGGCTGAGCATCAGTAGTTGGCGACCACAGTGTCCTGGCCATCCTGGGTCACCCCGATGACCTGGTAGGCATCCTTGTGGTCACCCATCTCCATGCCGGGCGAGCCCATGGGCATGCCCGGCACCGCCAGGCCCTTGAGGTCGTTGCGCTTGGCCAGCAGGCGCACCTGCTCGGCCGGCACGTGGCCTTCGACGAACTTGCCGCCGATCACCCCGGTGTGGCACGACGCAAGGCGTGGCGCCACGCCGAGGCGTTGCTTGACGGCGCTCATGTTTGGCTCGACGTGGTCGTTGACGGTAAAACCGTTGTCACGCAGGTGGCTGATCCAGGCCTTGCAGCAGCCGCAGTTGGGGTCGCGGTAGACGTCGATGGTCTCGGCGGCCTGGGCCAGGCCGGTGACGGCCAGCAGGCTCAGGGTCAGCAGGTGTTTGCGCAGCATGGTGAAGCACTCCTTTAAAAACGCAGGCGGATACCGGCGACCAGGCGGGTCTGGCCCAGATCTTCGCCGTCTTCTCGGGCCTGGTTGGCACGCGAGCCGTGCAGGCGGTTGAAACTGAGCCCGACGTAGGGGGCGAAGCCGCGCGTGATTTCGTAGCGCAGGCGCAGGCCCACCTCGCTGTCGGCCAGCCCCGCACCTTGTTCGCGCCCGGCGTCGTTGCGCCCGTAGAGGTTGGCCTCCAGGGTCGGCTCCAGTATCCAGCGGTTGGTCAGCAGCATAGCGTAAGCGGCTTCCAGGCGCAGCGCCGTCTGTTGCCGCTCGCCTGCATAGGCGGTGGCTTGCAGCTCCAGGCCGTACAACGGTGTGCCCTGGATGCCGAAGGCGGCCCAGGTTTGGCCACTGGCAGGCTTGAAGTCCTGGCGTGCACCGGCCACCAGTTCCCACCACGGGCTCACGGCATGGCCCCACAGCGCCTGTAGCTCGGCCTTGTGGGTCTTGCCCTGTTCGCGTTCGCCTTCGGTGCGCAGCCACAAGCGGTCGATATCGCCACCGACCCAAGCGGTGGCGTTCCAGTTCAGGGCACTGCTGCTCTCGAAGTTCTGGTATTCGAGCTTGTCCACGATCACTGCCCAGTTCAGCGCCCGGTCATGCGCCTGGTGCCCTGGCAATGGCGGGAAGGCGGCGCGGCGGTCGGCGTCGGTGATGACAGGCAGGGGCGTGCGAGGCTGGCTGAGGGAAGGCTGGTCATGGCCCATGCTTTCATGGTCCATGGGCATGGCCTGATGGCTCATCTGGCCGTGGTTCGTGTGTTCGGAACCCGCGGCCATCGCCCGTTCACTGGCCAGCAAGGTCAGCAGCGCCACGCCTGTCACGATGCTGCGGTTGCGGGTGTCATTCATCGACGCGTACCTCGCGGAGCATGCCGGTCTCCATGTGGTAGAGCAAGTGGCAGTGGTAGGCCCAGCGGCCCAGCGCGTCGGCAGTCACCCGGTAGGAACGTCGGCTGCCGGGCGGGATATCGACGGTGTGCTTGCGCACCAGGAACTGGCCATGCTCGTCTTCCAGGTCGCTCCACATGCCATGCAGGTGGATGGGGTGGGTCATCATGGTGTCGTTGACCAGGGTGATGCGCACGCGCTCACCGTAGGTCAGCCGCAGCGGTTCGGCGTCGCTGAACTTGATGCCGTCGAACGACCAGGCGAAGCGCTCCATATGGCCGGTCAGGTGCAGCTCAATGTCACGCGATGGCGGGCGGCCATCCGGGTCGGGGTAGGGGCTGCGCAGGTCGGCGTAGGTCAGCACGCGGCGACCATTGTCACGCAGGCCTATGCCAGGATCGGCCAGGTTGGGGCGCGGTGCCATGGTCTGCATGTCCACCAGCGGGTTGTCGGTTTCACTGACCGGGTGTTGCTGCATGGCCGACATCGCGGCGTGGCCCATGCCGGCCATGCTGCCGTGGTTCATGCCCGGCATGGCATCCATACCGCCGTGGCCCATGTCCTCCATGCTCAGCACCGGGCGCGGGTCGGGGGCAGGCACCGGTGCCTGCAGCCCGGCCGCACGGGCCAGGGTGCCGCGGGCGAAGCCGGTGCGGTCCATGCTCTGGGCGTACAGGGTGTAGGCGGGTTGGTCACCCACGGTCACCAGCACGTCGTAGGTCTCTGCTACGGCAATGCGCAGTTCATCCACGCTCACAGGGGTCACCGGCAAGCCGTCGGCGGCGATCACCGTCAGCTTCAGCCCGGGGATGCGGAAGTCGAAGTAAGTCATGGCTGAGGCATTGATCAGCCGCAGGCGCACGGTTTCGCCTGGCTGGAACAGGCAGGTGAAGTTGCCTTGTGGTGGTTGGCCGTTGAGCAGGTAAGTGTAGGTGGCGGCGCTGACATCGGCGAGGTCGGTTGGGCTCATGCGCATGCGCGCCCAGGCCGTGCGTTCGGCGACGGTGGGGCTCCAGCCGTTTTCGGCCACGTCATCGATGAAGTCGCCAACCGTGCGCTTGTGGAAGTTGTACGCGTCGGACTGCGTCTTCAGCGTCGCCATCAGTTGTTCCGGCGCCTGGTCTGACCAGTCGCTCAATAGCAGCACATGATCACGCTGGTAGCGGTGCGTTTCGGGCTCGCGTGGCTCGATCACGATTGCCCCGTATACCCCGGCTTGCTCCTGCAGCCCCGAATGGCTGTGGTACCAGTAGGTGCCGCTCTGGCGCAGTGTGAACTGGTACAGGTAGTCGCCGCCGGGCTCGATGCCAGCGAAGCTCAGGCCAGGCACGCCGTCCATGTTGGCCGGCAGGATGATGCCGTGCCAGTGGATCGAGGTGTCCTGCGCCAGTCGGTTGCGCACGCGCAACGTCACAGTGTCACCTTCGCGCCAGCGCAGCAGTGGGCCGGGCAGGCTGTTGTTGACGGTCAGTGCGGTACGCGGCCGGCCTGTGATGTTGACCGGGGTCTGGCCAATGAACAGCTCGAAATGCTGGCCGGCCAGATCTCGGCCTTCGGCGGCCTGGGCCAGCGGGCGCCACAGACCCAGGCCCGCCAGCGTGCTGGCGGCGCCCAGGCCTTTGACAAACATACGGCGGGAGGGGTTGCGCAACATGGCGTGGCCTCATGCGGAAGAGCCACGATGTTCGCTGCCGCCTGCTGTCAGGTAGCTGAGGTGCACATTACAGTGTTGTCAGCTTGCTGCTTCGTCGATGCGCAGGTCGCGCATCAGCAGGCCGTAGTCGAGGGCAACCTGTTCCGGGATCGGCAGATACACCACATGGCCATCGCCCGGTGCGACCTCGATGGCGTGCTGCTGGCGGTTGCACAGGCGGTGCAGGTCGAAGTGGTAGTTACCGCGCGGGGTCATCAGCTCCAGATGGTCGCCCACGGCGAAGCGGTTCTTCACCTTGACCTCGGCCAGGCCGTCGACGCGCACGCCAGTCAGTTCGCCTACGAATTGCTGGCGCTCGGACACCGAGTTGCCGCGCTGGTAGTTCTGGTACTCGTCGTGCACGTGGCGGCGCAGGAAACCTTCGGTGTAACCGCGTTGCGCCAGGGATTCGAGGTTGCCCATCAGGGCGCGGTCGAATGGTCGCCCGGCCACAGCGTCGTCGATCGCCTGGCGATACGACTGTACCGCGCGGGCACAGTAGAAGTGCGATTTGGTGCGGCCCTCGATCTTCAGCGAATGCACGCCCATCAAGGCCAGGCGCTCGACGTGCTGGATGGCGCGCAGGTCCTTGGCGTTCATGATGTAGGTGCCGTGTTCGTCCTCGAACGCCGGCATTTCAGTGCCGGGGCGGTTGCTTTCCTGCAGCAGGAACACTTGGTCGGTGGGTGCACCCAGGCCCAGGGTGGGCTGCACTTGGCGCACGATGTCACCGGTGGCGTTCTCGGTGGCCGGCGTGGCGTCGTACTTCCAGCGGCAGGCATTGGTGCAGGTGCCCTGGTTGGCGTCACGCTTGTTGAGGTAGCCCGACAGCAGGCAACGGCCGGAATAGGCCATGCACAGGGCGCCGTGCACGAACACTTCCAGTTCCATGCCCGGCACCTGCTGGCGGATTTCCTCGATTTCGTCCAGCGACAGCTCCCGCGACAGGATCACCCGGCTCAGGCCAAGTTGCTGCCAGAACTGCACGCTGGCCCAGTTGACGGTGTTGGCCTGCACCGACAGGTGCACCGGCATCTGTGGGAAGTGCTGGCGCACCAGCATGATCAGGCCGGGGTCGGACATGATCAGCGCGTCCGGCGCCATCTCGATCACGGGTGCCAGGTCCTTGAGGAAGGTCTTGAGCTTGGCATTGTGCGGGGCGATGTTGACCACCACGTAGAAGCGCTTGCCCAAGGCGTGCGCCTCCTCGATCCCCAGTGCCAGGTTGGCGTGATCGAACTCGTTGTTGCGCACCCGCAAGCTGTAACGCGGCTGGCCGGCGTAGACCGCATCGGCGCCGTAGGTAAACGCGTAGCGCATGGTCTTGAGGGTGCCGGCGGGGGCCAGCAGTTCGGGCTTGGCAGTAGGGTTCATGTGCGCACCGGGGCAAAAGGCGGGGATGCTAGGGTCGATGGACAAGGTGCGTATTGATTTGCGTCAAGTGAGCACGGCACTTTTGTCCAGGCGCGGTGCACTAATCACTCATAAGCCATTTGAGGAACTGCGATGAACGAAACAGCGCTACAGAACAAGGCCCTGGCAGTACTCTTGGCGTTGGTGACCATTGCCTTCTTCTGGATTCTTCTGCCGTACTACGGCGCAATCTTCTGGGCGGTGATCCTCGGCATCCTGTTCGCCCCGCTGCAGCGTCACTTGCTGATCCGCTGCGGGCGGCGGCGTAACCTTGCCGCGGCCACGTCCACGCTGGTGTGCCTGCTTGTGGCGATCCTGCCGGTGATCATCATCAGCGCCCTGCTGGTGCAAGAGGGCGCCACGCTGTACCAGCGCATCGAAAGCGGGCAGCTGGACATTGCCGGTTACGTCGAGCGCGGCAAGGACATGCTCCCGGCATTCGCCCAGCGTGGGCTGGACAACATGGGCATGGGTAACCTTGACGGGTTGCGTGACAAGATCACCAAGTGGGCAACCCAGGGTAGCCAGGTATTGGCCAGCCAGGCGTTCAGCTTTGGCCAGGGCACATTCGAGTTTCTGATCAGTTTCGGCATCATGATGTACCTGCTGTTCTTTTTCCTGCGTGATGGCCCGGAAGTTGCGCGCCGGGTGCGGATGGCGGTCCCGCTGCCCGAGCACCAGAAGCGTCGTTTGCAGTTGAAGTTCAATCGTGTGGTGAGGGCGACGGTGAAGGGCAACGTGCTGGTGGCTATGACCCAAGGTGCGTTGGGAGGCTTTATTTTCTGGGTGCTGGATATCCCGAGTGCGTTGGTGTGGGCGGTGCTGATGGCGTTTCTGTCGCTGCTGCCGGCGGTGGGCGCGGGCATCATCTGGGCGCCGGTGGCGGCGTATTTCCTGCTGACCGGGGCGATACTGCAAGGGGTGGTGCTTACCGCGTTCGGGGTGCTGGTGATCGGCCTGGTGGATAATGTGTTGCGGCCAATCCTGGTGGGCAAGGATACGCGCATGCCGGACTACCTGATCCTGGTGTCGACCCTTGGCGGGCTGGCGGTGTTCGGCCTCAACGGCTTCGTGATCGGCCCATTGATCGCGGCGCTGTTCGTTTCCAGCTGGGCGATCTTTGCCGCGACCAAACCGCGGGTGCAATTGCCACAATAGCGTTCTAGCTCAGGTTTGTCGGCCGTAGGAGCGGGTTTACCCGCGAAAGGGCCGGGCCTGCTGGCCAATTACCACCCGCCATTCACCGTTGCCGCCGCTACCGTATTCGCGGGTAAACCCGCTCCTACGCCGGATCGGGGGTGGACACGCATCGGTGGCTGGGCACAGGCACCGTCGTGTAGGAGCGGGTTTACCCGCGAAGAGGCCGGCCCTGTTGGCCAATTTCCACCAGGCGTTCACCGTTGACGCCGCTACCGTATTCGCGGGTAAACCCGCTCCTACGCCGGATCGAGGGTGGACACGCATCGATGGTTGGGCGCAGGCACCGTCGTGTAGGAGCGGGTTTACCCGCGAAGGGGCCGGCCCTGCTGGCCAATTTCCACCCGCCGTTCACCGTTGCTGCCGCCACCGTATTCGCGGGTAAACCCGCTCCTACACAGATTGGTGGCGGACACACATACAGCGAAACCGCAGGGGTCAGAAGGCTTGCGGCATCTCGCCCTTGGCCAGGCGCCGGTTGATGTCGGCAATCACTTCGGGCAGGTCGTTGATGGTGTCGATCAGGTAGTGCGGGCGGGAGCCGGCAAACAGTGCATGGATGCGCTGGCGCTCGCTTTCCAGTTTCTCGGCACTCAACGCCCGGAAGCCTTCCCAGGTCAGGCCCAGAGCATTACCCGAGCAGACCAGCGCCACGGTCCACATGCCGGCACGGCGGCCTTCAAGAATGCCAGGCACGGTGTCGTCCACCTTCACGCAGGCCGCTACATCGTCAATCCCCAGCGCAATCACGTTGGCCAAGGCCTGGGCCGGCCATGGGCGGCCGTTCGGGGTTTCATCGGTGGCCACTACATGGTCGGCTACGTAGCCGTTCTGCGCAGCCAGTTCCACCACCTTGTCCATCACCACTTTCGGGTAGCCCGAGCACGAGCCGATCTTCAGGCCGTCCTGGCGTAGACCGGTGAGGGTGTCCAGCGCACCGGGGATCAGTGCCGAGTGCACGGCGATCTTCTCGATCTGCAGCGGCATGAAGCGGTTGTAGATGGCGGTGACGTCATCATCGGTCGGGGTACGGCCGAACACCTTGCGGTAGCGCTCGGCAATTTCCGGTACGTCGCACAGGGTGCGGATATGGTCCCATTTGCCCATGCCCATCGGGCCTCGGGCTTCCTCGATCGACACCTGCACGTCGAACTCGGCAAAGGCCTCGACAAAGATCTGGGTGGGAGCGAATGAGCCGAAATCGACCACGGTGCCAGCCCAGTCGAGGATGGCGGCTTGCAATTGGGTGGGGTTGTTGTAGTTCATGTGCGCAAATTCCTGAGTTCGGGTGGGCAAAGCGTCAGATGTCCAGCACTTCCATTTCCCGCAGCACGTCGGCCACAGCATTCACGGCGGCCTGCATGCCGTCCGCCCCGACCACACCGATACAGCCGACGCGGAAGGTTTCGACCTGGGTCAACTTGCCCGGGTAGAGAATGAAACCCTTGGCCTTGACCCGCTCGTAGAAGTCCTTGAACTGGTAGCGGGCATCGGTGGGGGCGTGGAAGGTGACGATGATCGGCGCCTGGATCTCGGCAGGCAGGAAACTGCGCAGGCCGATGGCTGCCATGCCATCGAGCAGCGTCTTGCAGTTGTCTGCGTAGCGCTGGTGGCGGGCCGGAAGGCCACCTTCCTCGTTGTATTGCTGCAGTGCTTCGTGCAGTGCAGCGACCACGTGGGTAGGCGGGGTGAAGCGCCATTGCCCGGTCTTGGCCAAGTATGCGTGCTGGTCGTGCAGGTCCATGGCCAGCGAGTGGGCATTGCCTTCGGCGGCCGCCAGGGCGTTTTTTTCGGCGAAGACGAAGCCCATGCCGGGTACGCCTTCCAGGCACTTTCCGGAGGCCGCGATCAGTGCTTCGAAGGGGATTTCGCGGGCATCGATCGGCAGTGCACCGAACGAGCTCATGGCATCGATGATCAGGCGCTTGCCATGGCGTTTGATCACCTGGGCGATCTCGGGCAGCGGGTTGAGGATGCCGGTGCTGGTTTCGCAGTGGATCAGCGCCACATGGGTGATGGCCGGGTCTTCGGCCAGCAGCCGGTCGACGTCGGCGGCGGTGGTCGGCTGGTCTTCGGCCGTTTCGAAGGTGCTGTAGGTGCGACCCAGCACTTTGCAGATCTTCGCCAGGCGCTGGCCGTACGCGCCGTTGATCAGTACCAGAACCTTGCCATCGCGTGGCACCAAAGTGCCGATGGCCGCTTCCACGGCGAAGGTACCGCTGCCTTGCAGGGGCACGCAGTGGTGGCTGCTGGCGCCGTCGATGATGGCCAGCAGTTGTTCGCAGACGCTGGCAGTCAATTGGTTGAAGTCACGGTCCCAGGAGCCCCAGTCCACCAGCATGGCTTGGCGGGTGCGGATTGATGTGGTCAGGGGACCTGGGGTCAGCAGAATCGGGGCGTTGCTCATTCCGTTATTCCTCACAAGCGGTGGGCTGAAACTACGGGGCCTAGGTTGCAATTCGCGCTGCCATCAATCAAATTGTTTGTTGTTATCCCAGCTATAAGTCAGGCCGATGAATATGAACCTGTTCCAGCTACGCGCCTTCGACGCCGTGGCCCGTGAGGGCAGCTTTACCCGTGCTGCCGAGCGCCTGTTCATCAGCCAGCCGGCGGTGACCGGGCACGTCAAGGCCCTGGAGGAGCACTACCAGATCACCTTGTTGCGGCGTACTGCACGGCGCGTGGAACTGACCGAAGAGGGCACGCGCCTGGCGGCCATCACCCGCGCCATGTTCGGCCTGGCCGAAGAAGCGCAGGCCATGCTCGAGGCCAACCGCCAGTTGCTGACCGGGCGCCTGGAGGTAGCTGCCGACGGCCCGCACCGGGTCATGCCGATGCTGGCGCTGCTGCGTGAACGGTACCCAGGCGTCACCGTCAACTTGCGCCTGGGCAATGCTCAGGAGACCTTGGCTGCGCTGCTCGGCGAGCATGCCGACGTGGCGGTGCTGACCGAAATAGAGCCGCGCAAGGGGCTGCATCTGCAAAATCTCTGTGAGTCGCGCCTGTGTGCGCTGTTACCGGTGGGGCACGCCTGGGCCAGCGCGCGGGAGGACTTGCCGTTGGCCGCGCTGCACCAGCAGATCATGGTGCTGCGCGAACCCAGCTCCACCACCCGGCGCACCTTCGACAAGGCCTGCATCAAGGCGGGCGTGCAACCGCGTGTATTGCTGGAGCTGGACAGCCGGGAGGCGGTAACCGAGGCAGTGGCCTCGCAGCTGGGGATTGGCGTTGTTTCTTCCACTGAAGTGGCCAATGATCCCCGTGTGGTGGCACGACCGTTGGCCGGCGAGGGCCTTGTCAACCAACACGTGATCGGCTGCCTGGAGCGTCGTCGCGAACTGCGCCTGATTCAGGCATTCCTGAGCCTGGCAGCGGGGCTATGATGGCTGTTTGCTGCGGGGCACCCTAGGCTCTGTATGAAAAGCCTTGATACTCGGTGATGCTGCGTTGAAAACAGCCTCGGAATGCTCATTCACAACCCGTAAACTCCGCTTCCTCGGCTGTTTTCGCCTTGCCTGACCTTCGTCTCAAGGCTTTTCATACAGACCCTAATATGGCCGGCAATCAGCCGACAGGACCGTCGATGAGCGACAAAGACACCATTTCCATGCAGCTGGTGCGCGAAGCGCTGTTGCAGACCTGCCCTGCCGGTGAGCCTGACAGTGGCTTGCTGGCCAGGGCGGGCATCGCCGTTGAACAACTGCACCTGCCAGAGGCAAGGGTCAGTGCCGAGTCCTATGCCCGCCTGTGGCGCTTGCTGGCCCGGCGCTGCAACGACGAGTTTTTCGCGATGGACCCGCGCGGTCTGTGCAGTGGCAGCCTGGCGTTCATGTGCCGTGCCAGCATGGGCCAGCCGACCCTGGGCGCAGGCCTGGAAACCTCGCTGGCATTTCTGTCGCTGATGCTTCAAGACATGCAGCCCAGCCTGGTGCGCCAGCAAGGCCTGGCCGAAATTGTCATCAATGAGCCGCGTGACGAACCGCGCCGCGCGTTCACCTATTTCACCTTCTGGATGATCGTGCATGGGGTGGCCTGCTGGCTGGCCGGGCGGCGCATCCCGATTCTGAGCATTGATCTGCGTTGTGCCGAACCACCCTTTTGCGACGACTACCGGGTCATGTTTTCGGAGAACCTGCATTTTGAGCGTCCACGCACACGCATGATCATTGCTTCGCAATACCTCGACTTGCCCCTGCGGCGCAGCGAGGAGGAGCTGCAGCGTTTTCTGGCCGAAGCGCCGGGCAATATCCTGGTCAAGTACCGTGACCCGGCCAGCCTCGGGCGGCGTATCCGCACCGACCTGTTGCGCCTGGCCCCTGAGCAATGGCCCGATGCTGACCGCCTGGCCCGGCAGCTGTGCCTGTCGCCATCGACCCTGCGGCGGCGTCTGGCAGAAGAGGGGCAGAACTACCAGGGCTTGAAGGACAGCGTACGACGGGAGCTGGCGATCGCCTGGCTAAGCCAGGAAGACGTGGCCATGGGCGAGCTTGCCGAGCGTTTGGGGTTCGCCGACAGCAGCTCGTTCTATAAGGCATTTCGCAAGTGGTTCGGCTGCAACCCGGGGCATTATCGGGCATTGATCCAGGCGCGAGGGGCAGGGCACTGAAGGGCGAACACTTCCCGCCGTAGTGCATTACCGCGCGGGCCCAGAAGGCTTACCGAGCAGGCGCCGATCGAACCCGTTCCCTCTGCATCCTGGTCCGGCATTTGAACAACATGGTTGGCTTCGTCAAATAGCTGTGGAACCCACCATGATTATCAATGCGACTGACCATGACCGATTCATCGGTGCCCGATTACCTGAGTGGCTCAAACGCGCGTCAAGGGGCCAGATCAACACCCTGCGCACCAGCCTGAACGCGCACCAGGCCAGCCAGGCACGCTTGAGTGGCCTGATGCTTGAGTTACTGCCGCTCCAGCAGTTTGCCGAGAAGCACCTGGCGGCGTTGCTGGATGCACCGTTGCCGGACGGGCAGGTATTTACCCAGCTCGAGTGGCTGCGGGTGGCGCCACGCTTCGGCACACTGCCAGGTACCTTGCAACAGACATACGGGTACAGCCAGACGCGTGAGAACGGGTTACTGCGGCTGATGCGCAACTTTGCTGCGAATACCCGCTACTACGAGGGCACGGGGCTGGTTTTGCCAGGCAGCGATAAACCATTGAATGCATCGCTGGAAGCATTGATTACGGCCTGTCGCAATCTGGACGTTGGTCAGCGTTATCAGGACGCGTTGCAAAGGATCTTCCCGCCAGCTACCCAGGCGGTGCTGGCTGAAGACAAACGTTCGGGGTTGAAGCTGGCGACCGAGCTTGCGGCATTGCAGGGAAACATAAGCGTCGATGTGCAGCTTGCCTTGCGTGAGGTGGTGGACCCCGCTCAGGAGGGGCGACAACAAGGGCTCGAAGGCAAACCCATGCTGTTGAGGGCAATAGGGAAACCTGTGGTCGATGGCTTGCTGATCCACCTGCATGACAAGGCGGGAAATGAACGGGGCATCGTACTTTACCTGCCTGGTGATCCCCGGCAGGCATTGCGGTTCTTCGACAATGCCGCCTCCATGAACAGTACCGTGGCGATGTTGTTGCAAGATCCGGGTTACTGGCAGTTCTTCACGCAGCTCATCAGCCTTGAGCACCGTGCAGCTTTTGTCAGTACCCTCGGCAAGCGCCTGAAAGACAAGCTGCCGGACCTGGAGCTTGAGGGTGAAACACCTGAAGGAGGGGTTTTCACGCAACTGGCGACTCGGCAAGTGCAACGGGTCAAGGAAGATGCCCGGTTGTTGCTGGTACCGACCGCTGACGCTGATAGCCGGGCGATTAGCGCCAGACACGCTGAGTGGAAGGCGGCAGGTCTGGACCTGGTAAACCTCGCCGGCCTTTTCATCCCGGCTGTGGGGGGCGTGCTGCTGGGGCAGGTGGTTGCCCAGACGTGCGCTGAAGTGTTCGAAGGGATGAGGGATTGGTCGAAGGGGCACCAACACGAAGCGCTGCAGCATCTGCTGGGGGTCGCCGAAACCTTGGCGGCTACCGCGGCGACGGTGGCGGGTGTCAGTTTTGTGCGCAGTGCGTTTGTCGCGGGCCTGGAGCCGGTAAGCCTTGGGAATGGGCGCGGTCGGCTGTGGCAGTTCAACGCCAGGAATTATCGATCATTGCCGGGCCCTGTCGATCTGCTCGAGGAGGAGCGCGGTGGCGAGGCGGGCCGCCGCTGGGTCCGTATCGATGGACGTTACCTGGAAGTGCATCAGCCCGTCGCCGATGGCCCCTATCGCCTGCGCCATGCAGCGAGTGAGGGTGGCTACGGGCCGGTCGTGTTGCACAACGGTGAGCGTGGCTGGCAGCTGATGCGTGAACAACCCTTAAGCTGGCAGGCGCCTGCCCGCATGCTGGATGCATTATGGCCACAGCTTTCCCCAGTCGACGCGCATCAGGCCGAGCAGATAATGCGGGTGGCAGGTATCGATGCAGACTTGTTGCGCGGCGTTCTCGTGGAGAATCGCCCGGCGCCGGTGAGCCTTGGCCAAACCTTGCGCGCCTTCCAGGCGCATGCACGCATTCAAAGGTTTTTCCAGCGTGTTCGGCTGAAGGCGTTGATGCCATCGGACAGTGAGCTGCTGGCCTGGTGTGAAGCAAGGCCAGGCGTGGGCGCCGGACTGGAGCAGATGCAGGTGCATGAGGCCGGGTTGCGGCCGCAATTGTTTGCTCACCTGACAGAACAGTCACTGGCAGCAGACCCGCTGAGCATGTTGGTAAAACGGGACTTCCCGGGTTTGCCTTCGGCCTACATAAATGAAGTAACCGGCCAGGCGCATGAGCTTGAGCACCAAATGGCGCGGGTCGAGCGGCGGCTGCCATTGCCGTGCGCGAAGAACGCCCGTTCGCTCTTGCGTCTGGCTCGCCTGAGCCGGGGGCTGGCGGGATTGTATCTGAGCACGGCGTACAGTGATGTCACCGGCGAGTTGGCCCTTGCGTTGCTGGATAGCTTCGAACTTGAGCAACTTGACCTCGACTTGCGCGATCGCGGGCTGGATGGGCGGTCTATCAGGCGCCTCGGTAGCGGCGGGCGAACCGAGGCAAGAAGGATAGTGGTCCGGCATGAAGGCAGGTTTCTGATCTACAACGGGTCAGGTGTGCCACACGTGCTTATCGCTGACGAGCCGGGATGTATCTTCGAGGCGCTTTTTGCCGCACTGACATCAGAGCAGCGGGCAGCGATGCAACTGGTGGGCAGTGCGGCGGCGAGCCAACTGCGTGAGAAGCTTCTGGCGCGGTTACCCGCTACCCATTGGGATATCGCGCGCATGCTCGGCTGGCCAGAGGAGCAGGCCTGGCTCAATCCAGGGCGTCGCATGGACGATGGGCGCGTGGGATACCCGCTCAGTGGCCGCCCTGGCGCTGCTCCCAGGGATGAGCGAGCGATCATTCGCGATCAGCTACGATCGCTTTATCCTGGCCTGGACGAGGCCGCGCTCGATGTGGAGCTGGCGCGCGTGCAACAAGGCCCGCAGCCAGTCTTCGAGCGCCTGGTAGAACTGCAGGAAGCACATGACCAGCTGGTGCTGTACCTGAATCGCTGGGTGGGTGCCGAGTTGCAGGAGGGTCGACGCGCCGCCCGCAGGTTGACGGCCGACAGCATCCTGCGAGCCTGGCGACTGCAGGGCGAGCCTGTTTCGGCCGGCGAGGGGCAAACACAGGGGCAGCGCTTGTCGATGAGCGGTTTGAGTTTGCGCACACTGCCGGCACTACCGCCGCACATCGATTTCCATCGCATTACCCTGCTGAGCGTGAACGACACCCTGATTACTGACATTCCGGCCGACTTCCTTCGCCCGTTCACTGCCTTGACGCACCTGAACCTCAACAACAACGCGTTGATGCGTCTACCAACAGGCATTGCCCATTTGCCGACTCTTCAATCGCTTCGGTTGGCGCATAACGAGATACGCCTCGACGCCCAGGCGATCAGCGTTCTGCATGGTTTGTCCAACCTTGTGCATCTTGATCTCAGTCATAACCGGCTGGAAGCGCTGGACATGAGTTTCCACCAACTTTCTCGGCTGACAAGCCTGAACCTGCGTCATTGTCGGCTGGGCAGCTGGCCGCGTCGCCTGGAGCTCTGTGGTCTACTTGAACGTGCTGACTTGCGCAACAACCAACTCCGCGAAGTGCCCACCGAGATCCAGCTGATGCCTTATGCATTTCGACAGGCCATTCTGATGGAGGACAACCCCTTGTCGGTCATGCAGCAACGAAGGTTGTATGCCCTCGATGTGATCGAAGAACACCGGCACTCACCTGAGCAGTTGGGGTCAGTTGACCTGGCCAGGGCCCGTATGCGTTGGGTAGGCCATACGGATGTGACGGTTCAGGCCGAGCGTGAGGCCGTGTGGCTGCGGTTGCTGGAGCAACCGGGTAGCAGCGGGTTGTTCAGGTTGTTGGCTCGCCTGGAGATGACTGCGGACTACAGCCAAGCGGGTGAAGGGCGGGATGCGCTGGTTGACGGGGTATGGACACTGCTGGCTACGCTGGACGGCGACCCGGTGCTGTGCCGGCGGATTTTTGAGCGGGCCGGCCTGCCGCTGTCATGTTCGGACGCCGTTGCCAGCCATTTCAGTGCATTGCAGGTATTGGTGAGGCAGGCGCAGGCCGAAGCCGCCGCAGTCAACCCTGAACGCAGGGGCGAGTTGCTTGAACTGGGCAGGCAACTGTTCCGGCTGGAGCAACTGGAAGGGATTGCCTACCAGGATGGCCGGCAGCGTCTGGCTGCCAGTGAACATATTGACCAGTTGGCATTGGGGCTGGCTTACAGGGTGCAACTTCGTAGCCGGTTGCGGCTGCCCAACCAGCCATATGCCATGCGCTATCCCGATGCTGTCGCGCTGACACAGGCCCAGGTAGAGGATGCGTTCCTGCGGGTTACGCGCGCGCAGACCATCGAGGGCCTGACCGATAGCCTGAGCCAGCGCGCGTTCTGGCGCCGTTACCTGCGCCAGCAACATGACCAAATGTTCGATGCCCTCAGTGCGGATTACACTCGGCGCACGCTTGAGCTGCAGGCTCAACGTCCTGTCTTGGCGCCGGCGGCCTTCGAGCAGCAACTACGCCGGCTGCAGGAACAGCAGGTCCTCGATATCGAGCGCCTGGTCGCAGGGCTCACCCAGTCCTACCTGCGTGCAGCCGAGCGCGCAGAGGGGTGATCAGCGGCGGCCAAACCAGTCATCCAGATTGACAGCTTTGGCCATTGCCGCCGCGCATGAGCGGCGCGAACATCGTCGGACCGATGCTTCAACTCCAAAAACAAGAAACCAGGAGTCCGATGATGCGCGATTACGCCGAGGCCGCTCGTACGTTCGACCATGACCAGGCCGTTGTGACGGCATTGCACGGCAACCTTGAAGCCCTTAATGCCTGTGTCGAATGCTGTGACCGGCATGCCGGTGACGGCAAGCTGGCACTGATTCATGAGGACCGCGATGGTAACAGCGCGCGCTATAGCTTCGATCAGCTTCAGGTGCAGGCTGCTCGGTTCGCCAATGTGTTAAAGGCGCAGGGGGTAGGCGCCGGAGACCGGGTTGCCGGCTTGATGCCGCGTACCCCTGAACTGCTGGTGACCATCCTCGCTACCTGGCGCCTCGGGGCGGTTTACCAGCCCTTGTTCACCGCGTTCGGCCCCAAGGCCATCGAGCACCGGCTTGAGCAATCCCATGCCCGAGTGGTGGTCACCGATAGCCACAACCGCGCCAAGCTGGACGATGTGCACGCCTGCCCGACCATCATCACTGTCAGGGCCCGCAGTGGTGAGCTGGACTTCCAGCAATGCCTGGAACGCGCAGCGGACGTATGTGAGCCGGTGATGCGCTCAGGCAACGATCCATTCCTGCTGATGTTCACTTCCGGAACCACAGGCCCGGCAAAACCCCTGGAAGTGCCGTTGCGTGCGATCGTCGCGTTTCAGGGCTACATGCGTGATGCCATCGAGCTGCTGCCCGAGGACAACTTCTGGAACCTGGCCGACCCGGGTTGGGCTTACGGCTTGTATTACGCCGTTACCGGTCCGTTGTCGCTGGGGCACGCCACCACGTTCTACGATGGCCCGTTCAGCGTCGAGAGCTGCGCCCGGGTGATCGACAAGCTGGGTATCACCAACCTGGCCGGCTCGCCGACCGCGTATCGCTTGCTGATTGCGGCGGGCAAAGATTTCTCGGCACCGATCAAGGGCCGCCTGCGGGTGGTCAGCAGTGCCGGCGAACCGCTTAACCCCGAGGTGATCCGCTGGTTCGCCGACGAGCTGGGCGTGACCATTCACGATCACTACGGCCAGACCGAACTGGGCATGGTGCTGTGCAACCACCATGGCCTGCAGCATCCGGTGCACCTGGGTTCTGCCGGCTATGCCATCCCCGGCCACCGCATCGTGGTGGTGGACGAGCAGGGCAACGAACTGCCAGCCGGCCAGCCAGGCATCCTCGCCGTTGACCGTGAGCTGTCGCCGCTGTGCTGGTTCGGCGGTTACCACGGCCTGCCGACCAAAGCCTTCGTCGGCAAGTACTACCTCAGCGGCGACACTGTCGAGCTGAACCCGGATGGCAGCATCAGCTTCGTTGGCCGTAGCGACGACGTGATCACCACCTCCGGTTACCGGGTGGGGCCGTTCGATGTGGAAAGCGCGTTGATCGAGCACCCGGCGGTGATCGAGGCAGCGGTGATCGGCAAGCCCGACCCGGAGCGCACCGAGCTGATCAAGGCGTTCGTGGTATTGGCCAGCGGCTACGCCGGCAGCGTCGAGCTGGAAGAAACCTTGCGCCAGCACGTGCGCCAGCGCCTCTACGCGCATGCCTACCCCAGGGAAATCGAATTCGTCAGCGAGCTGCCCAAGACCCCGAGCGGCAAGCTGCAACGCTTCATCCTGCGCAACCAGGAAGTCGCCAAACAACAAGCGCAACAGGCCACCCCTGCCAGCGTCTGAAAGGAAAGTACTCATGCACATAGCCAATAAACATTTCATCGTCAGCGGCGCCGCTTCCGGGCTGGGTGCTGCGACTGCACAGATGCTGGTCGAGGCTGGCGCCAAGGTCATGCTGGTCGACCTCAATGCCCAGGCTGTCGAAGCCAAGGCCCGCGAGCTGGGCGACAACGCCCGTTTCGCCGTGGCTGATATCAGTGACGAGCAGGCGGCCCAGTCGGCTGTCGATGCAGCTGTCAGCGCCTTTGGCAGCTTGCATGGGTTGGTCAATTGTGCCGGCATCGTCGGTGCCGAGAAGGTACTGGGCAAGCAGGGCCCGCATGGCCTGGCCAGCTTCGCCAAGGTCATCAACGTCAACCTGATCGGCAGCTTCAACCTGTTGCGTCTGGCTGCGGCGGCCATGGCCGAAGGGGCTGCCGATGAGAGCGGCGAGCGTGGGGTCATCATCAACACGGCCTCCATTGCCGCCTATGACGGCCAGATTGGCCAGGCCGCCTACGCTGCCTCCAAGGGGGCCATTGCCAGCCTGACCTTGCCGGCCGCGCGCGAACTGGCACGCTTCGGCATCCGTGTGATGACCATCGCTCCGGGCATCTTTGAAACCCCTATGATGGCCGGCATGAGCGATGAGGTACGTGCTTCACTGGCTGCCGGCGTACCGTTCCCGCCCCGCTTGGGCCGCCCGCAGGAATACGCCGCGCTGGCCCGTCACATCATCGAGAACAGCATGCTCAACGGTGAGGTCATCCGCCTCGACGGTGCGCTGCGCATGGCTGCCAAGTAAGGAGAGCGAACATGACCCTCGCCAATGACCCCATCGTTATCGTCAGCGCCGTACGCACGCCCATGGGCGGGTTGCAGGGCGACCTCAAGAGCCTGACTGCGCCGCAACTGGGCAGCGCCGCCATTCGTGCTGCCGTGGAACGTGCCGGCATCGATGCCGCCGGTGTCGAGCAGGTACTGTTTGGCTGCGTGCTGCCGGCCGGCCAGGGCCAGGCACCGGCACGCCAGGCCGCGCTGGGCGCCGGGCTGGACAAGCACACCACCTGCACCACCCTGAACAAGATGTGTGGCTCGGGTATGCAAGCCGCGATCATGGCCCATGACCTGCTGCTGGCCGGCACCGCAGACGTGGTAGTGGCGGGTGGCATGGAAAGCATGACCAACGCGCCGTACCTGCTGGACAAAGCCCGTGGCGGCTACCGCATGGGCCACGGCAAGATCATCGACCACATGTTCATGGACGGCCTCGAAGACGCCTACGACAAAGGCCGCCTGATGGGTACCTTTGCCGAGGACTGTGCCCAGGCCAATGCCTTCAGCCGCGAGGCCCAGGACCAGTTCGCCATCGCCTCGCTGACCCGAGCGCAGGAAGCGATCAGCAGCGGCCGTTTTGCCGCCGAGATCGTGCCGGTGGAAGTCACCGAGGGCAAGGAAAAGCGCGTCATCAAGGATGACGAGCAGCCGCCCAAGGCGCGTCTGGACAAGATTGCGCAGCTCAAACCGGCGTTTCGTGAAGGCGGCACCGTGACGGCGGCCAACGCCAGTTCGATTTCCGACGGCGCTGCGGCGCTGGTACTGATGCGCCGCTCCGAGGCCGACAAACGTGGCCTCAAGCCATTGGCCGTCATCCACGGCCACGCCGCCTTTGCCGACACCCCGGCGCTGTTCCCGACCGCCCCGATCGGCGCTATCGACAAACTGATGAAACGCACCGGCTGGAACCTGGCCGAAGTCGACCTGTTCGAGATCAACGAGGCCTTCGCCGTGGTCACCCTGGCGGCCATGAAACACCTCGATCTGCCACACGACAAGGTCAATATCCACGGCGGCGCCTGCGCCCTCGGCCACCCGATCGGCGCTTCTGGCGCACGTATTCTGGTCACCCTGTTGTCGGCCTTGCGCCAGAACAATCTGCGTCGGGGTGTGGCGGCCATCTGCATCGGCGGTGGCGAGGCCACGGCCATGGCTGTTGAATGCCTGTACTGAGGTGAACCATGCTGGTAAATGACGAGCAACAACAGATCGCCGACGCGGTACGCGCCTTCGCCCAGGAGCGCCTGAGACCGTTTGCCGAGCAATGGGACAAGGAACATCGCTTCCCGAAAGAGGCCATCGACGAGATGGCCGAACTGGGCCTGTTCGGCATGCTGGTGCCGGAGCAGTGGGGCGGTAGCGACACCGGTTATGTGGCCTATGCCATGGCCTTGGAGGAAATCGCTGCGGGCGATGGCGCCTGCTCGACCATCATGAGCGTGCACAACTCGGTGGGTTGCGTGCCGATCCTGCGCTTCGGCAACGAGCAGCAGAAAGAACAGTTCCTCACCCCGCTGGCGACAGGTGCGATGCTCGGTGCTTTCGCCCTGACCGAGCCGCAGGCTGGCTCCGATGCCAGCAGCCTGAAGACCCGCGCCCGCCTGGAAGGCGACCATTACGTGCTCAATGGCAGCAAGCAGTTCATTACCTCGGGGCAGAACGCCGGCGTCGTGATCGTGTTTGCAGTCACCGACCCGGAGGCCGGCAAGCGTGGCATCAGCGCCTTCATCGTGCCGACCGATTCGCCGGGCTACCAGGTAGCGCGGGTGGAGGACAAACTCGGCCAGCACGCCTCCGACACCTGCCAGATCGTTTTCGACAATGTGCGCGTGCCAGTGGCCAACCGGCTGGGCGCGGAGGGTGAAGGCTACAAGATCGCCCTGGCCAACCTTGAAGGCGGCCGTATCGGCATCGCCTCGCAAGCGGTGGGTATGGCCCGCGCGGCGTTCGAAGTGGCGCGCGACTACGCCAACGAGCGCCAGAGCTTTGGCAAACCGCTGATCGAGCACCAGGCCGTGGCGTTTCGCCTGGCCGACATGGCAACGAAAATTTCCGTTGCCCGGCAGATGGTATTGCACGCCGCTGCCCTTCGTGATGCGGGGCGCCCGGCGCTGGTGGAAGCGTCGATGGCCAAGCTGTTTGCCTCGGAAATGGCCGAAAAGGTCTGTTCGGACGCCTTGCAGACCCTGGGCGGTTATGGCTATCTGAGTGACTTCCCGCTGGAGCGGATCTACCGCGACGTTCGGGTTTGCCAGATCTACGAAGGCACCAGCGACATTCAGCGCATGGTCATTGCGCGCAATCTTTGAAGGAGCAGACTGCATGGCATTCGAAACCATCCTGTTGGACATCCACGGCAAGGTTGGCCTGATCACCCTCAACCGGCCGCAGGCGCTCAATGCGCTGAACGCGCAGATTGTCGGCGAGATCAACCAGGCTCTGGACCAGCTCGAGCGCGACCCGAACATCGGCTGCGTGGTGCTGACAGGCTCGGCTAAAGCCTTTGCCGCTGGCGCGGACATCAAGGAAATGGCCGAGCTGCAATACCCGCAGATCTACGTCGACGACCTGTTCAGCGACGCCGACCGCATTGCCAATCGCCGTAAGCCGATCATTGCTGCTGTGTCTGGATTTGCCTTGGGCGGCGGCTGTGAGCTGGCGATGATGTGCGACTTTATCCTCGCTGCGGACAATGCCAAATTTGGTCAACCGGAAATCAACCTGGGCGTGCTGCCGGGCATGGGCGGTACCCAGCGCCTGACGCGTGCGGTGGGCAAGGCGAAGGCCATGGAGCTTTGCCTGACCGGCCGCCTGATGGGCGCGGAGGAAGCCGAGCGTGCAGGCCTGGTGGCGCGGATCGTGCCGCAGGCAGAGCTGGTGGAAGAGGCGCTGAAGGTGGCGGCGACCATTGCCAGCAAGTCGATTCCGGTGAGCATGATGGTCAAGGAGAGCGTCAACCGGGCATTTGAAGTCACCCTCAGCGAGGGGGTTCGCTTTGAGCGTCGGGTCTTCCATGCGGCTTTCTCCACCGAAGACCAGAAAGAAGGCATGGCCGCATTCATCGCCAAGCGCGAGGCACAGTTCAAGGACCGTTGATCAGACTCGGTTCGTTGCCGTTGCCGTTGCCGTTGCCGTTGCCGTTGCCGTTGCTGTGGCTTTTGCTTCTAAGTGCGCGATAGTTCAGGCGACGCAGATTGCGACTTCAGGAGGCCGAGCGTAGGGCTTGCGGAGGGAGGTGACGGGCATGGATGCCCGTCAAGCGCTGAGGCCCCATGGATGGGGCCTGCAGCGCGTACTCCCGGGAGCAAGACCGTAGCGAGGGAACCCCGGAGCGTAGCGCAGGGGCCGGATGATGGGAGCGCAGTGTACGGGTCACCCACATGGGTTACACAAAAGTTCACTCACATAGGTGACAACACCTTAAGTGTTACATAACCATCAGTGGCATCCCGCACATCGACTCTACCAAGGATGATGGGACCGAAAATAACATCCCAAATGCCATCTCCGACTTGCTCCAGCCCAATGGTCTGGTGCTTGAGCACGTAACCTACGTAGATCCTCAGGCCACGGCGGTTAATGATGCCGCAGCTATCCGCCGGTAAACTCTCGACATGGCTGGGGTAGGTCATCTCAGGAAGTTTTTCAGGGAATGGGCGTGGTGAGGGCTGGTAGCAAGACGCCGGTGTTTTCTGTTTCAGTGCTTCATGCAAGCGCTCGTAATTGTAGTGTTGTCGAAAGCGATCAAAATGCCGCTGTTGAGCTTCCCAGGCCACTGCCGGCGGTGATGGCAGCGTGCTTTTGAGTGTCCGATGCATGCGTTCGTGGCGGCCATTTTGCTCAGGCCTTCCAGGTGCAATGCGCTCAGGAATGATGCCTAGACGCAGCCACCAGATGGACAGCTGAGAAAGTCCTGCACGTCCTTTACTGGCAAACGGCACACCGTTATCGGTACGAATACGCTCAGGCAGGCCATTTTCCCGAAACACCTGGGTGAAAACGGCCTGCGTTTCCAGAAGGTTGGTATTAGGCATGCTGTGGCAGGCGAGCAGGAAGCGGCTGGCGTGATCCATGATCGTTAGTGGATAGCACCAGACGCCTGCGCCTGTCAGAAATTGGCCCTTGTAGTCAGCACTGAACAGCTGGTTAGGCGACTCTGCCTTCTCCAGTGGCTTGGGGTAGACCGCTACACGCTGACGTAAACGGCGTGGGTTGACCAACTCGGCCTTCTTGAGGATGTTGTAAATCGCTGTCTTAGAAGGTGGCGCCTGATCAGGGAAGCGCTCCTGCAGCGCAGCCTGGATCTTTTTCGGACCAGGTTCCGTTTCGCCTCGACTGCGCAGTTCGATGATGGCTTCGCGAACTGCAGCGGGGACGACCCAGTTCTGCGTCAACCGGCGGCGGCTGCGTTCTTCCAGCCCCGAAGGCCCCTCTTTCTCATATCGCTCGACCCATTTGTAGCCGGTCTTACGGCTGATCTCGTAGGCCTGGCACAGGGCGCTGAAGCTGGGCGGCCCTTGCAGGTAATCCGCGATGAAAAGCATTTTCAGGTCCATAGGTTTCAGCTCTCGCCAAGGCATGGTCAGATCCTCGAAAACCGACCTTGCCAGTTAAAGACTGTTACCTATGTGCGTGAACTGATTTGTAACCTATGTGGGTGAGTCATACCCGCAGCGTTTTTTGGTTACTTTTTGTCGCGTTTGACAAAAAGTGACTCGCCGTAAGGGCCATCCCTTTCAAGGTCTTCGGTAGAATTCGCTGAAATCCAGTCAGGAAGACCCGAGCGATGTGGGCTGATGTACTAGCGCGATTCGAGAAAAAAGCACCCGCCAGCGTAATGGCCAAACTTGCCTTGGAGCAGGCCATTGCGCCGGAGTGGGTCGATCAGGTTTTCGAGGAGCACCGCCAACGGCAGTATTCTCGCGAGCTGCTGTTCTCGACCATTATCAAGTTGATGTCGCTTGTTTCATTGGGCTTGAAGCCATCGCTGCATGCTGCGGCAAGACAACTGGACGACCTTCCCGTCAGCCTGGCAGCTCTGTACGACAAGATCAGTCGAACCGAACCTGCCCTGTTGCGTGCTCTGGTGACAGGCTGCGCGCAGCGCTTGGCGCCGACAATCCATGAGTTGGGCTGCTCAGCCATGCTTCCTGATTGGCAAGTTCGGGTGGTCGATGGCAGCCACTTGGCCTCTACCGAAAAGCGTCTTGGCGCGCTGCGCCAAGAGCGCGGAGCGGCTCGCCCCGGGTTTTCGGTGGTGGTTTACGACCCCGACCTGGATCAGGTAATTGACCTCCAGCCGTGCGAGGACGCCTACGCAAGCGAACGAGTTTGTGTTTTGCCGTTGCTGGCTGAAGCAAAGACCAATCAGGTTTGGATCGCTGACCGTCTCTACTGCACGCTGCCTGTAATGGAGGCGTGCGAACAGGTGAAGACATCATTTGTCATTCGCCAGCAGGCCAAGCATCCACGCTTGATCCAGGAAGGTGAGTGGCAAGCACCGATGCCCGTCGCCACAGGCACTGTGCGCGAGCAATCCATCGAAGTAAAAGGCGGGCACCGTTGGCGACGTGTCGAGTTAACGCTTCATTCACCAAACGACTCAGGTGATAACAGCTTGATGTTCTGGAGCAACCTGCCCGAGAGCATCAGTGCGCAACAGATCGCAGACTTCTATCGGCGCCGCTGGAGTATTGAAGGGATGTTCCAGCGGTTGGAAGCAATTCTGGAAAGTGAAATTGAAACCCTCGGCAGTCCGCGAGCCGCCTTGCTTGGATTCACCACTGCCGTGCTGGCATACAACGTTCTGGCCTTGCTCAAGCGAAGTGTTGAACAGGCTCACCGCGATGCCTTGCCCGAGAATTGGGAAGCCTCGATCTATCACTTGGCGGTGCAGATCAGAGGGGGTTACGAAGGCATGCAGATTGCCCTGCCATCCGAGTACATGCCCGTTGTTCCGATGGAAAACCTGGCTCAGCGCCTGCTGGAGCTGGCCAGAAACATCCAGCCCAGACAGGTTGCGAAAAGCCCACGAGGCCCCAAGGTGCTCAAAGCGAAGGCCTGGGTGCAAGGGACGGCTGTACATGCTCATGTTTCGACGGATCGGGTCATCAAGGCCGCCAAAACCAAAAGACCTTGAAAGGGATGGCCCTTACGGCGAGTCACTTTTTGTCAAACGCGACAAAAAGTAACCAAAAAACGCTGCGGGTATGACTCACCCACATAGGTTACAAATCAGTTCACGCACATAGGTAACAGTCTTTAACTGGCAAGGTCGGTTTTCGAGGATCTGACCATGCCTTGGCGAGAGCTGAAACCTATGGACCTGAAAATGCTTTTCATCGCGGATTACCTGCAAGGGCCGCCCAGCTTCAGCGCCCTGTGCCAGGCCTACGAGATCAGCCGTAAGACCGGCTACAAATGGGTCGAGCGATATGAGAAAGAGGGGCCTTCGGGGCTGGAAGAACGCAGCCGCCGCCGGTTGACGCAGAACTGGGTCGTCCCCGCTGCAGTTCGCGAAGCCATCATCGAACTGCGCAGTCGAGGCGAAACGGAACCTGGTCCGAAAAAGATCCAGGCTGCGCTGCAGGAGCGCTTCCCTGATCAGGCGCCACCTTCTAAGACAGCGATTTACAACATCCTCAAGAAGGCCGAGTTGGTCAACCCACGCCGTTTACGTCAGCGTGTAGCGGTCTACCCCAAGCCACTGGAGAAGGCAGAGTCGCCTAACCAGCTGTTCAGTGCTGACTACAAGGGCCAATTTCTGACAGGCGCAGGCGTCTGGTGCTATCCACTAACGATCATGGATCACGCCAGCCGCTTCCTGCTCGCCTGCCACAGCATGCCTAATACCAACCTTCTGGAAACGCAGGCCGTTTTCACCCAGGTGTTTCGGGAAAATGGCCTGCCTGAGCGTATTCGTACCGATAACGGTGTGCCGTTTGCCAGTAAAGGACGTGCAGGACTTTCTCAGCTGTCCATCTGGTGGCTGCGTCTAGGCATCATTCCTGAGCGCATTGCACCTGGAAGGCCTGAGCAAAATGGCCGCCACGAACGCATGCATCGGACACTCAAAAGCACGCTGCCATCACCGCCGGCAGTGGCCTGGGAAGCTCAACAGCGGCATTTTGATCGCTTTCGACAACACTACAATTACGAGCGCTTGCATGAAGCACTGAAACAGAAAACACCGGCGTCTTGCTACCAGCCCTCACCACGCCCATTCCCTGAAAAACTTCCTGAGATGACCTACCCCAGCCATGTCGAGAGTTTACCGGCGGATAGCTGCGGCATCATTAACCGCCGTGGCCTGAGGATCTACGTAGGTTACGTGCTCAAGCACCAGACCATTGGGCTGGAGCAAGTCGGAGATGGCATTTGGGATGTTATTTTCGGTCCCATCATCCTTGGTAGAGTCGATGTGCGGGATGCCACTGATGGTTATGTAACACTTAAGGTGTTGTCACCTATGTGAGTGAACTTTTGTGTAACCCATGTGGGTGACCCGTACACTGCGCTCCCATCATCCGGCCCCTGCGCTGCGCTCCGGGGTCCCCTCACTCCGGCCTTGCTCCCGGCAGGACCGCGCCGAAGGCCCCATCCTGGGGCCTCAGCGCTTGACGGGCATCCATGCCCGTCACCTGCCTCCGCAAGGCCTGCGTTCGGCCTCCTGAAGTCGCGAAGATCAAGATCAAGATCAAGATCAAGATCAAGATCAAGATCAACGGCAACGGCAACAGCAACAGCAGGCGGATGGGCACTGCCAGAATCACAGTTTACTACTGGCCCTTCAGCTGAGCTGGGGTGCCGACCGGCGGATTGTGAGCAGTGGAAGCAAATTCGCACCCATTTGCAGTTGCTCCACGCGGCGTGGCGCCTTAGACTGCCGCCCCCTGTAAAAGAGTGCCGGTTGGCGCTTGAAGAATTCCGCTGGCGATGCATAGGCATCGACGGCACATGAATCGCCCAAATGCACATTTTTTCATAGAGAAATCGATGACCAAGGAACAGTTGCTGGCCATGTCGGCCGATGACTACATGAACGCCGACCAGCTTGCCTTCTTTACTGAGCTGCTGCAGGCGATGAAAGTCGAAACCCATGAACGCATCGAACTCAGCCGCACCACCATCGAAGGCCTGGACACTCCGTCAGACCCTGCCGACGTGGCTTCGGTCGAAGAAGAACGTAGCTGGCTGGTAAATGCCATCGACCGCGACCAGCGCCTGCTGCCACAGCTTGAAATGGCCCTGGACCGTATTGCCGACGAAAGCTTCGGCTGGTGCGATGACAGTGGTGAGCCCATCGGCCTGAAGCGCTTGCTGATCAGCCCGACCACCAAGTACTGCATCGAAGCCCAGGAGCGCCACGAGCAGCTCGACCGCCACCAGCGCCAGGTATAAAACCGCGCGTGGTGCCAAGCCCCTCGGAGCTATCCCTGGGGCTTTTTGCGTTTCTCGACGAGACCGTTTTTGTTGCGCCTTACGAAACACTGCTGTACCGCGATGCGCTGTTTCCGCGTCGCTGTCAGGCGTATCATGGCTTTATCGTTAGGGTGCTAATTAAATTCCGGAGGGGATGATGAATAGCCGAGTCGATGTGGCTGTGATGATAGGGTCGGGTGTGCCGGCCACCTTGCAGGCGCTGGGCAAGCGTATTTGCTGGGTAGTGCTGGTCAATGGCGAGCGTCGCGGCACCGCCTTCGCCACGCGCGAAGAAGCGCTTGAGTGCCAGGCTGCCTGGCAGCAGCAGCTGAAGAAAGGGCTGGCTGCCTGAAAATGTTTATTGCCTCTCGACGGGTTTCGGTGTTTTCGGGCATATTTGTCCTACAGTAATGCGCACATGGATGCCAGGGCTTGTCTTCTAGCAGGCTCACGCCATTGGTTGCGTTTTCTGGCGAGTGATTTCAGGCATCACGCTTCCCAAGCCGGGAATGAGCCAAACGCCTTCGGTTGAAGGCGATTCTGGCAAACCAGAGTAAAGATTCCTGCGCGCTGCATCGTCAGCGAGCACAGACATTTCGCATATCGCTTTATTACTCTTTTTGCCTATCGATAAGAAATGGCCGTGCCTCCCCGAGCTTGGGTGAGGGCGGGTTGTAACCGGTTGAGGATTACTTCATTGGCAGTCAGCACACTTGATACACATGCGTTGTTCGCCCTGGGCGACTTGCGCGGTAAATTGGCCCAACTGTTTCAGGGCCGCTTCATCTATGTCACCGAACAGAGTCCCGAAGGCCTGTACATGGCCGAAATCGACACCGAGAGTGCACTGGTGGTCGATGACAAGCAGCGCCTTGAACTGAAAGTCGGTGACCACTTTCGTGCTGCCGTTTTGCCCAGCCGCGAAGGTGGCAAGCTGGAAATGCGCTTTCGCGACATCAAGTTGAATGTGTATGGCGTGGGTGATTACGCCTTCGTTTCTGTGCCGGAAGGCGAGGGCATCGTATTTCGTGAAGGTCATGGCGTGATGCTGGTATTCGCCGCGCAGCAGCAAGTGCAGGAAGGCCTGGGCAAGTTGCTTAAAGCAGTGACTGGCAAAGTCGCCAAATGGCGCAAGGGTGAACTGACCACCTTCAAGGCCAGTGAATGACCGACAGTCACGACTCACCAGCCTCGCGGGCCGAGTTTCATCGGCAGCACCAGGCAGATGCCGTAGCTGAGGCAGAACGTTTGCTGGCCGGGCGTGAGAAGCTGCAAGGCGCCTGGTTGACTTGGGTGGCGGCTGAGCTCTATCGCCTCAGCCCGCCACCGTATGCTGCCATGGTCCGGCGCGAGTTGCAGCGTCTCAGCCAAGGTTGAGACGGCAAACCTTCAATTGCCACGGTCCCGGCCGCTGCTGACCTCTTCAGGCACCGGCTCTTTCGACATGCGCTTGCGGAATAGCGCCGCCCGCGCCAGCAACAGCGTGGTTATCGGCACGGTGATCGACAGCAGGATCGGAATCAGCCACGCGTGGAGCACCGGGGTGCCCTTGAGCCACGAAAAGTAGATGATCGAGGCCAGTGCCACGCACCAGGCACCAAGGGTCGAGGCCAGCGCTGGCGGGTGCATGCGCTGGAAGTAGTCTTTCAGGCGTACCAGGCCTATAGCACCGACCAGGGCGAACAGGCTGCCGGTGAGCAGTAGCGCGGCAGTGACCAGCTCCAGCCAGAACGGCAGTACCAGGGCTTCAGTCATTCGATCACCTCACCGCGTAGCAGAAACTTGGCCAAGGCAAACGAGCCGACGAAACCAAACAGTGCAATCAGCAGGGCACCTTCGAAGTAGGTGTCACTGGCATAACGGATACCCAGCACCAGCATGGTGAGCATGGCCAGGATGTACAGGTAGTCCAGGGCCAGCACGCGGTCTTGGGCGGACGGGCCACGGAACAGCCGGATCAGCGCCAGGCCCATGGCCAGGGCGAAGATGAACAGGCTGGCGAGGACGGCATTGGCGAGCAGGCCTGTCATTGGAAAATCTCCATAAGCGGGCGTTCGTAAGTGTCCTTGAAGTGCTGTATGAAGGCCGCCTCATCGTCCAGCTCAAACACATGCAGCAACAGCACACTGCGGTCCAGTGCCAGTTCGGACCAGACTGTACCAGGCACCACGGTGGTGATCATCGACAGCGCTGCCAGGCCGTGGGGGTCACGCAATGCCAATGGTATGTGAACAAACGCAGAGCGTGGCGGCTGCTTGCCGGCCCGCAGCACACCACGGGCCACCAGCAGGTTGGAGGTGATCACATCGATGCCGACCCGGCAGATGAGGCGGGCGATGGCAAGGGGGCGCCGTACGTGTGCATGCTGCGGGCGCAGGGGCGCCATCAACAGTGGCGCCAGTATGCCAAGTGCGGCTCCCAGCAGCAGGTTGCCGGGGCTGACCGAGAGGTTCAGCAGCAGCCACAGGCCAAACAGCGAGACCGATAACAGTGGAGCGGGGAACAGTCGGTTCATGGCTGCACCTGTACGTCGCGCGAGGTGGGGCCAGGAATCGGCTGGGCGGCCATCACGGCTTTGATATAGGCATCGGGGGCCTGCAGGCTGGCGGCAGTGTCCTGGGTGTAGCGCAGCAACGGCTCGGCCTTGAAGCTGAGGATGAGGCACAAGCCGAGCAGGATGACGATGG
Source organism: Pseudomonas sp. 10(2024) (assembly GCF_045164175.1). Lineage (NCBI taxonomy): Bacteria > Pseudomonadati > Pseudomonadota > Gammaproteobacteria > Pseudomonadales > Pseudomonadaceae > Pseudomonas > Pseudomonas sp. 10(2024). Next base: position 3,900,637 of record NZ_CP174006.1, on the reverse strand, counting down.
GCAGGCATTCATAGCGCCGCAGCACCGGTGACGGGCGCTCTTCGGGCTTCCAGAAACGCTGGATGCCGACGCGGCCGAAGGCGATCAGCGAGGCCATGCCGGACAGGATCAGCAACGCTACCAGGCCCCAGCCGGCGGCACTCAGCGGCTGCTCGGCCGGTACGCCGAGGCCCAGTGGATTGAACAGCGCGCTGATCAGGTTGAGCTTGCCGACAAAGCCCGACAGCGGCGGCATGCCGATGATCAGTAGTGCGCAGGCAATGAAGCTGAGGCCGAGGAAGGCCATGGTCCACGGGATGATCTGGCCGATTACCACCTGCTGTTCATCGTCGAGGTTGATGCCCTTGGGCGGGTGCAGCGATTCCAGTGGCGGTGGCATGGCGTCTTCTTCTTCGTCCAGCGGCGCTTCATTGGCCGAGCGTGAGCGTTCGACCAGTTCGGCGAGCAGGAACAGTGCGCACAGCGCAAGGGTCGAGTTGACCAGGTAGAACAGCGCAGCGCCGGTCAGGGCCGCCTGGGCAAAACCCACCGCACCCAGCAGCGTGCCGGCCGAAACCAGGATGCTGAGTGCCGCCATACGCTCCAGGCGCTGTGCTGCCAGGATCGATACCGCTGCCACCGCAAGGGTGACCAGGCCGCCGTAAACCAGCCATTCGCCGCCGAAGTAAGCCGAGGCCCCGGCCTGCCCGGAGAACAGCAGCGTCCACAGGCGCAGCACGGCGTACAGGCCGACTTTGGTCATGATGGCGAACAGTGCAGCCACCGGCGCGCTGGCTGACGCGTAAGCTGGCACCAGCCAGAAGTTCAGCGGCCAGATACCGGCCTTGACCAGGAAGGCCACGGCCAGGATTGCTGCGCCGGCATGCAGCAGGCCACGGTCGGCCTCCGGTACCAGTGGAACCTTCAGCGCCAGGTCGGCCATGTTCAGGGTGCCGGTCACGCCATACAGCATCGCTGCGCCGATCAGGAACAGCGACGAGGCAAACAGGTTGATAGCGATGTAGTGCAGGCCTGCGCGCACCCGCGCACGCCCCGAACCATGCAGCAGCAGGCCATAGGAGGCGGCCAGCAGCACTTCGAAGAAGACGAACAGGTTGAACAGGTCGGCGGTGAGGAAGGCGCCGTACAGCCCCATTAGCTGGATCTGGAACAGCGCATGGAAGCTGGCCCCTGCACCGTCCCAGCGGGCACGGGCAAATAGCAGCGCGCTGAAACCGATGACCCCGGTCAGGGTCAGCAAGAGCGCGGACAGGTGGTCCACCACCAGCACGATGCCGAATGGCGCCGGCCAGTTGCCCGGCAGGTACACGCCAATCGACGCTGCCTGGCCCTGGGTGCGCACCCACAGCAGCAGACAGACCGCGATTGCCAGGCCGGAGAAGGTAGACAGCAGGTTCAGCCTGGCCTTGATGTGCCTGTGCTTTTCACCCAGCAGCAACATTATCGCCGCCGTAATCAGCGGCAGCAGGATGGGGGCGACAATCAGTTGACTCAGATCACTCATTCGTCACGCTCCCGGCCATCCACGTGGTCGGTACCGGTCAGGCCGCGCGAGGCCAGCAGCACCACCAGGAACAGCGCGGTCATGGCGAAACTGATGACGATGGCGGTGAGCACCAGTGCCTGTGGCAGCGGGTCGGTGTAATGCAACAGGTCCTGGGTAACGCCATCCTTGATGATTGGCTCCTTGCCGATGAACAGGCTGCCCATGCTGAAGATGAACAGGTTGACCCCGTAAGAAAGCAGACACAGGCCCATGATCACCTGGTAGGTACGCGGGCGCAGGATCAGCCACACCCCAGAGGCAGCCAGCACGCCGATGGCGACTGCAATCACTTCTTCCATCAGGCGGCTCCTGCTTGGCTGGTTTTTGCCGGGTTGCCCGGGCGATAGGCGCGCACCGACTGGTGCGCCAAGGCCGTGAGGATCAGCAACGTCGAGCCGACCACGACGGTGTATACGCCGATATCGAAGAACAGCGCGCTGGCCACGTGCACATCACCCAGCAACGGCAGGTGCAAGTGGGCGGTATGGGTGGTGAGGAACGGGTAACCCAGCAGCATGGCACCGACCCCGGTCAGGGTCGCGCACAGCAGCCCGGTACCCATCCAGCGCAGCGGCCGCAGGCTCATCTGCGCCTCGACCCACTGGGTGCCGGCCACCATGTACTGGAGGATGAACGCCACCGACATGACCAAGCCAGCGACAAACCCGCCACCGGGCTGGTTGTGCCCGCGCATGAACAGGTACATCGACACCAGCAAGGCGATCGGCAGCAGCAGGCGCACCAGCGCTGCAGGCACCATCATGAAGCCCAGCGCGGTATCGGTGGCATGCCGCGGGTTGATCAGGTCGGTGACCACGTCCGGCGCCAACTGGCGTTGTTGCGCCGGCAGCTGCATGCTCTCTTTCGGAGGACGGAAGCGCCGTAGCAGGGCGAACACGGTCAATGCCACAGCCACCAATACGGTGATTTCACCGAGGGTATCGAAGCCGCGGAAGTCGACCAGCATGACATTGACCACATTGGTGCCGCCGCCCTGAGGCAATGCACGGCTCAAATAGAACGAGGAAATGTCGTTGGGCGTCGGCCGGGTCAGCATGGCGTACGACAGCACCGCCATGCCGCCACCCACCAGCACGGCCAGCAGCAAGTCGCGCAGGCGGCGCAGGCGCGCGCGCTCCAGGCTACCAGGCAGCGGCGACACGCCTTCGATACGCCGTGGCAGCCAGCGCAGGCCGAGCAGGATCAGGACGGTGGTGACCACTTCCACCACCAACTGGGTCAGTGCCAGGTCGGGCGCAGAGAACCAGACGAAAGTGATGCAGGTCATCAGGCCGCAGACGCTGACCATGATCAGTGCCGCCAGGCGGTGGTACTTGGCCTGATAGGCGGCGCCGATGGCGCAGGCAATGGCGATCAGCCACAGGGCGACGAACACGCCCGAACCGGGAATCTTCGGGCGATCACCCCAGCTCAGGCCGCTATACAGCATAGGCGTGAGGCCCGCGAGGAACGCGGCGAATACCAGCATGAACAGCTGCGACTGCAGTCGGCGGGTGGTGAGCACGCGCTCGATGCGACGCGCCAGCAGCATCAGGTGAACCTGGCCGTGCTCGAACAGTCGCTTGCCATTGAAGCGCTCGATCACGGGCGGGTAGGGGAAGCGGCCCAGGCGCAATTGCTTGCGCAGCAACAGGTACAGGACGATGCCGCCGCTCATGGCGACCAGGCTCATGATCATCGGCGCGTTCCAGCCATGCCAGATGGCCAGGCTGTATTCCGGCAGGGTACCGCCAACCACCGGCAGGGCCGCAGCGGCCAACAGGGGGCCGACCGACTGGGTGGGGAAGATGCCCACTACCAGGCACGTGAGCACCAGCAGCTCCACCGGAGCACGCATCCAGCGTGGCGGCTCGTGCGGGGTATGGGGCAGGTCCTGGGCTGTCGGCCCGAAGAACACATCGACGGTAAAACGCAGGGCATACGCCACGCTGAAGGTGCCGGCCAGGGTGGCGATTACCGGCAGCGTGGCCTCGACCCAGGCGGTGGAACTGATGAATACCGTTTCGGCGAAGAACATTTCCTTCGACAGGAAGCCGTTCATCAGCGGCACGCCGGCCATCGACGCGCTGGCGACCATGGCCAGTGTCGCGGTGTAGGGCACCAGGCGGATCAGGCCGCTGAGGCGGCGAATGTCACGGGTGCCGCTCTCGTGGTCGATGATGCCGGCGGCCATGAACAGCGAGGCCTTGAAGGTGGCATGGTTGAGAATGTGGAATACCGCGGCGACGGCAGCCAGCGGGCTGTTAAGGCCCAGCAGCAGGGTAATCAGGCCCAGGTGGCTGATGGTCGAATAGGCCAGCAGGCCCTTGAGGTCGTTCTGGAACATGGCGGCGAAAGCGCCGAGCAGCAGGGTGAGGGCGCCGGCACCGCCAACGATCCAGAACCACTCCTCGCTACCGGAAAGTACCGGCCACAGGCGTGCCAGCAGGAACACCCCGGCCTTGACCATGGTTGCAGAGTGCAAATAGGCCGACACCGGTGTGGGCGCTGCCATGGCGTGGGGCAGCCAGAACTGGAAGGGAAACTGTGCGCTCTTGGTCAGGGCGCCGATGAGTATCAGGGGCAGCAGCACCGGGTAAAGCGCATGCTGGCGGATGACATGCCCGGCAGCCAGGACCTTGTCCAGGTCATAGCTGCCGACCACATGGCCGAGCAGCAGGGCCCCTACCAGCAGGCACAAGCCGCCTGCACCGGTTACCATCAGCGCCATGTAGGCGCCGCGACGGGCGTCGGCGCGGTGGTGCCAGTAGCCGATCAGCAGGAAGGAGAACAGGCTGGTCAGTTCCCAGAAGAACACCAGTTGGATCAGGTTGCCGGAGATGACCAGGCCGAGCATGGCGCCCATGAAGGCCAGGAAGAACGCGAAGAAGCGTGGTACCGGATCTTGCGGTGACATGTAGTAGCGGGCATACAGCGATACCAGTGCGCCAATGCCCAGTACCAGCAACGAGAACAGCCAGGCAAAGCCGTCCATGCGCAACACCAGGTTCATTCCCAGGCTGGGCAGCCACAGGAACTCTTCGCGAATGACGCCACCATGGGCAACCTGAGGGTATAGAAGTGCTACCTGGACGGTGCCGACCAGGGCTACGAGCCCGGCAAGAATGGACTCGGCGTTACGTGCGTTGTGCGGCAGCACAGCTGCCAGGCAACTGCCCACGAACGGCAGAAGCAATAGCACTATCAAGGACATAGCGGCCTATTCTGGAGAAGTTTGCAAAGAATCATACGTGCCGAGGTGTTTATCACCAACACGCAAGCTGTCGCAGGATCCTACAAACCGGCTGTGACAAGCGGTTTTTTTATAACAGTTTTTTACAAAGAATAGCCGCTGGTGACCGTTCTACAGCCCCGCCTGGCGTTCGCCCGGGTTCTGCACATCGCGTGTTTCGACGGTTTCGCGAGGGCGCCGCACCTTGAGTTCACTGACCACCACGGCGACCACGATCAGCAGGCCGCCGAGCAGCGCCACGCCAGGCAGGCGCTCGCCCGCCAGACGCCCGACGATGCCGGCCCACACCGGTTCACCGGCATAAATGAGTGTGGCGCGGGTGGGCGAGACCGACTTCTGTGCCCAGTTCATCGCCACTTGGATCACTGCACTCATTGCGCCCAGGCCCACTGCACTGGCCAGCAACAGCCAGGAGAAGTCGGGGATGCGCTCCTGGGTCGGCACGATCATCAGGAACGCCAGCAGCGATGCAGTCGCCAGTTGCACCACAGTAACCCGGCGCACATCGACCTGACCGGCGTAGCGGCTGATCAGAATGATTTCACCGGCGATGGCCACGGCGCTGATCAGGGTGACCAGTTCGCCCTCGCTGAAACGCAGGCTGCCGCCTTCCGGCCCGGCCAGCAGCATCAGGCCGATGAATGCCAGGCAGATACCCATGCTGGGCATCAGGCCAGGGCGACGCCCCAGCACCAGCCACTGCAGCAGCGGCACGAACGGGACGTACAGCGCAGTGATGAACGCTGACTGGCTGCTGCTGATGGTCTGCAGGCCCATGGTCTGCAGGCCATAGCCGAGCATGATCGACACGCCGATCAGCATGCCGGCCTTCAGTTCGGTGAAGGTCAGACCGGGCAGCGCTCGCGCCGAGACCACACCAACGAACAGCGCGGCTGCCGCAAAGCGCAGGCCGACGAAGAACATCGGGCCGCTGACGGCCATCACGTTATGCACCAACAGGAACGTGCCGCCCCACAACATGGTGATGAATACCAGCACCAGTTCGGCCTTGCTCAGGCGGAAGGTGACGGCAGGGGTGGGCTTGTTGCTGGGCTGGTTCATGGTCTTGCACACTCGGAAAGGGCGGCGCACAATCGCCGCAAAAGTGGGCAGTATACTGCGCAATCTTGACCAGTGAGCAATATAGTGCACAAGGATTCTTCGCACCGGGCATCGGTGCTGCAACATGTCAGCCTCAATGTGCGCCGCCTGCGCAACGCCGCCGGCATGAGTCAGGCGGCACTGGCCGAGCGTTCAGGGGTCAGCCGGCGCATGCTGGTCGCGATCGAGGCGGGCGAGAAGAATGTCAGCCTGACCACATTGGACCTGATTGCCGAAGCCTTGGGCGTGGCTTTCAGTACCCTGATCCAGGCGCCTGAGCTGCGCGACCCCGGGCGCATTGAAGAGCTGGCGTGGGCTGGCGAACACCCGCACAGCCGAGCGGTGTTGCTGGGCACCAGCCCGGCAAGGCGCGAGGTGGAACTTTGGGAATGGACCCTGGCACCGGGGGAGTGCTATTGCAGTGAGGCCGATGCCGAAGGCTGGAGCGAGCAGATCTACGTGGTCGATGGGCAACTGACGCTGATCATCGAAGAGGTCGAGCATCGCTTGCGGGTGGGGCAGTTCCATGTGTTCCCCAGCAATTGCCGGTATGCCTACCGTAACGATGGCGTGGTGGCTGTTCGGTTTGTGCGCAATGTGGTGATTTGAGGCTGCAGGCTTTGAGGCTGCTGTGCGGCCCCAAAGGTCTCAAGCCGATCAGTTTTTCAGAAGCTCCTCGGTCTTCACCACATCGGCATAGGCAAACGCCAGCGCCGCCATCGCCGAATCGTGCACATGAGCCGCCGGCACCTGCTTGCCGTCGAAGGTCAGTGGCAGGGTTGCGCAGGCATCGTGCGCCACGGTCACTTGATAGCCCATATCGGCCGCAGCCCGGGTGGCAGCATCAATGCACATGTGGCTCATGCTGCCGACGATGGTCAGCGCCTCGACGCCATGCCGGTCCAGCGTGTGCTCAAGATCGGTACCGAGAAAGGCGTTGACCTTGTGCTTGAGCACCACCGGCTCGCCCGGCAATGGCTCGACCTTGGCGTGGATGGCCGCACCCTGCGAACCGGGGGCAAAGAAGGGGGCATCGGCAGTGTCGAACTCATGCCGCACATGCACCACCAGGTCGCCGCGCTGGCGTGCTGCTGCCAGCAGGCGGGCGGCGTTGTCGGCTGCCTGGTCGACGCCATCGAGGGGCCACTTGCCGCCTGGGAAGTAGTCGTTCTGGATGTCGATGATGATCAGTGCCTGCTTGCTCATGCTGCCTCCTGTGGCAGTAGTCGTCGAGAGACGTTAGTTATAGGCTGTGTTCACCCACCTGAGGATTGGCGCGAACGACACTATGCGGGCAAAAACTGACACCAGCGCTAACCTGGATATCGGCTTGCTGTTGTACCCCGGCGTGCAGCGCGCCGCTGTGCATGGCCTGGCCGACCTGTTCCTGGTGGCCAACCGGGTTGCGGCCGAACTGGGGGCCGTCGAGTTGCCACACATTCGCGTCAGTTGCTGGCAGGCAGATGAGACGGGGCAGTTGTTGCCTGCGTCGGATAACTCTGCTGTCACCGTACTGGACCTGCGCGTCCTGATCATTCCGCCAAGCCTGGAGTCGGCCCCGCAAACCGAATTGCTCGAACGCCACCGCGCGCCGCTTTGCCTGCTGCACGGGCGTGGTACGGTGCTGGCGTCGGTATGCATCGGTGTATTTTTCATTGCCGCCAGCGGTTTGCTCGACGGGCGCCCGGCCTGCACGCACTGGAACTATGTGCAGGCGCTTGCCCAGCGCTTCCCCAGGGTGCGGGTAGAGGCCCAGCAGCCGTTGCTGGATGACGGCGACATCGTGACCTCGGCAGGGTTGATGGCCTGGACGGACCTCGGCTTGCGCTTGCTGGAGCGCTTTTTGGGGGCGACGGTGGCTCAGGAGACTGCCCGCTATCTGGCCGTCGATCCGGTCGCGGCGCCGCTGCCCGGCGCTGTGTTCAACCCGCGCCTGGACCACGGCGACGAGGCCGTGTTGAAGGTGCAGCACTGGTTGCAGGGCAATGGCGGGCAGGATGCCGACCTGGCCACGATGGCGGCCTGCGCGGGGCTGGAGGCGCGCACTTTCTTGCGGCGCTTTCGTGCCGCTACCGGGCTGCGCCCGACCGAGTATTGCCAGCAGGTGAGGGTGGGGCGGGCGTGCCGCTTGCTGGAGTTTACCCGGCGCACCGTCGAACAGATCGCGTGGGGTGTCGGTTACCAGGATCCGGGCGCGTTTCGCAAGGTGTTCCAGCGTGTCATCGGCCTTACCCCGAGTGACTATCGGCGGCGGTTTGCGGTATCCGGCCAGGGTCTGTAGAAACCACTTGACCTTGACTTTACTTGAGGTCTTACCCTGCTCGGCATCGCGCTGCATGCGTACGTAGCCAGGAGACTGTCGATGTTGGCAACACCTCATGCCTTGTGGTTCACCCAGATGATCGAATACGAAGTACCCAGTATGTACCAGCAAGCATTGGCTCAGGCCCTGGTGGAGCGTAGTGAAGCATTGGCTGCGCGTTGCGAAGGGCTGCAGGGTGTGAGCATCCAGGCCAGCGACGATGGCTGCCGGGTGTTGCAGTACCTGCAATGGCAGTCACGCCAGGCCTGGGCTGCGGCGGCCGTGCACTTCGTCGAGGAATCGTTTCTTGACCTGCTGGGCCAGCATCAGGCACGCGGTGTCAACTTCGCCGCCTACCAGGCCCTGCGCAGCCTGGTGCGCGGGGACGATGGCGTCCTGCATTGCCAGATGGGCGGTCCTCAGGCATACCAAGGTGCGTAGTGCGGGTAGCGATCCAGGCGGGCACCGATGACCATTTCGCTGATCCATGCCGCCAGGAGCGAGCTATACGCTTTCTGGCTCTGTTCGCTGGACAGCGCGTGGTCGGCGCCGTCGACGATGCGATGGGTGAGCGAGTGGGCGTTGACGAACGCCGAGCGGTAATTCATCAAGGTACTGTGCGGCACGTAGTCATCCTGCTCGGACTCCACCAGCAACACATCCCCGCCGAATTCGGCGCACGCGGCCAGCGCGCGGTTGTCGGCCGGGCCCAAGGGACGCTGGCGATAGGCATTCAGGCGTTGACGGTCAAGGGTTTGCTTCGGGCTGCCCCATTCGTCATCCCAGTACATGGCAGGTACCCGCAGGGCCAGCCATCTGACCGGCCGTTCGCGGGTCAGCAGAGTCGCCAGGTAACCGCCATAGCTGCTGCCGATAACGGCGATGGCGCTGCTGTCGACCGCCGGGTGGCTGACCAGTCGATCGTAAGCCACCAGCAAGTCCTGCAGGTTTTGTTCACGGGTGACCGTGAGGCGCTGGCTTTCAGTTTTTTCGTGACCGCGCAGGTCAAAGGTCATGCACACGCATCCCAGTCCGGTGATATGCCGGGCGCGGGCCAGGTCACGTTGCTGGCTGCCGCCCCAGCCGTGTACGAAGAGAATGCCCGGCATTTTGGTGCCCGGGCTGACCAAAGTGCCGGCGATGCGGTCATTCTCGACCTGCAGTTCAACGGTTTCACTCTGAATGGCCATGGTCGCGAATCCGCGCAAATTTGCTGAGTTGTCCGAGTTCACTGTCGTTTCCTTGGTAAAAGAAGGTGGCGTCAGCGGGCAGGTCGGGGTTGCCGAATACTTCGTGGGTGGAAGCACGCACCCGTTGCAATGCGGGGTCATCGGCAAACGCCTGCAGGGCCAACAGTTCGGCACTGCTGGCACCACCCAGGCGCCAGGATTGTTCGAGCACCCCGCTGCACAGATGGCCCGAAGGGCTGATGCCGCGGGCGATGTCATAGTTGCGACGTGAGGCGACAAAGCCCGGGAAGTGCTGCTCGGCGGCTTGTTCGTAAACCATGGCCTGGTTGATGGCAAGGCGCAGGTGGTCGTCCAGTGGGAGCTGTAGCAACGCCTGATAGTCGCCGCGTACCACCACCAGGTCAGAACCGCCGTAGACCTCGGTACCCTGATGGTCACGTGTCAGTTGCTGGGTGCCGTGGTAGCTGCAGGTCAAGCCGGCGACGCGCACCTGGCCGACGCTGAAGGTTTGCACCTCGCTCAGGTCTTCTTCGAGCACCAGGCCCCACTGCGCCAACGTGTGGTCATCCATATCGGCCAGCAGAGGCTCCAGGGCATCTGCAGTGGTGATGACCTGTTGCCCGCGTCCCGCACAAGCCAGTACCGGTTTGACCCTCAGCGGGCCGTCGAGCAGCAGCAACTGTGCGGCAGTGCGAGCGTCGCCTTTGCTGAACACGGTGTAGCCGCGCAGCAGGGCATCGCTGGCCTGTCGGGCGAAGTCGTCGGTCCAGCCTGGCGGGAAGCTGGCTCCGGCGGGTAACGGGTGAGAGATCGCCTTGGTCGCCATGTAGGGGTACGGCACCATGCCGCCAAACAGGTCCTGTTCGCTGCAAATACCCAAGGCGGCATATCGTCTGGGGTCGATCAGGGTCTCGGTTGGCAGATAATAGTAGGCATCGGCTGCATCTGGCGGCCGCATGGGCTGTATAAGTGGGCAGCCCAGCAAACGTGCCAGGCCTTCGGCAAGCTTGAGATGAACGCCGTGCTCGTGTTCGGGCGTGTGGTCGCGGGTGTCAAGCAACACCACGCCGGCTTTCGGTTCGATGGCACTGGGCATGGTCATTTGCCTGTGTGCAATGAATGTACTGTGTGTGAAGCCGGTGTCCTGGGGAAGTTCAGGGAAACTTGATCGGTGGTCCTGGTCCTGTTGTAGGAAGTGTCCTATTGGCACAGGGCGTCGTGGGCAAGGCATGCCGTATCTTGGTCGTCGCGATTGCAGCGCCCTGGCGGCTGTTCCATTATCGGCCTATTGGATCAACCGTTATGAAGCCGCAGGAGAGCGCATGAACGTCCAGACCACCCTTGAGCAAAGCGTGCCGCAGCGACTGGTGCACGTGCGCCAAGCCATGGCGGCAGGGGGCATCGATGCCTTGCTGGTCCCCTCGGCCGACCCCCACCTTTCCGAATACCTGCCCGGTTACTGGCAGGGGCGCCAGTGGCTTTCGGGGTTCCATGGCTCGGTTGGTACGCTGGTGGTCACCCCCGGCTTTGCCGGGCTGTGGGTCGACAGCCGCTACTGGGAGCAGGCAGCTCAGGAGCTTAAGGGCAGCGGCATCGAACTGATGAAACTGTTGCCGGGCAAACCCGGGGCGTTGGAATGGTTGGGCGAAAATGTCGAGCCCAACGGTCGCGTGGCAGTGGATGGTGCGGTCATGGCCCTGGCTTCGGCGCGCCAGCTGGCTGAGCGGCTGAAGGCGCGTGGAGCGCAGCTGGTGACAGACATGGACCTGCTGGGTCAGGTCTGGGACGGGCGCCCGGCGCTGCCCGGTAACCCGGTGTACCAGCACCTGCCGCCCCACGCCACGGTGAGCCGGGCGGAAAAGCTCGCGCAATTGCGCCAGGGCATCCAGGCCAAGGGTGCCGACTGGCATTTCATCGCTACCCTGGATGACATTGCCTGGCTGTTCAACCTGCGCGGCAGCGATGTCTCCTACAATCCGGTTTTCCTGGCCTTTGCCCTGATCAATCAGCAGCAGGCCATCCTGTTCGTGGGCCAGGACAAGGTGGACGAGCACCTGCGTCATGTGCTGGAGGTCGACGGCATCGAGGTGCGCGACTACAGCGAAGCAGGCAAGGCGCTAGGCACCGTTCCTGCGGGGGCGCGGTTGCTGGTGGACCCGGCCCGGGTCACCTGCGGCCTGCTGGACAACCTGGCGGCAGAGGTGATTCTTGTCGAGGGGCTAAACCCCACCACGCTGAGCAAGTCCTGCAAGGGTGACGACGACCTGGTGCATATTCGCCAGGTCATGGAGCAGGACGGCGCAGCCTTGTGCGAGTTTTTCGCCTGGTTCGAGGCGAACCTCGGCCGGGAGGTCATTACCGAGCTGACGGTTGACGAGCAATTGAGTGCCGCGCGAGCTCGACGGCCGAATTTCGTGTCACTGAGTTTTTCTACCATTGCCGCCTTCAATGGCAATGGCGCGATGCCACACTACCGGGCCACCGAGCAGTCGCATGCGCTCATCGAGGGTAATGGCTTGCTGCTGATCGACTCGGGCGGTCAGTACCTGGGCGGCACTACCGACATCACCCGCATGGTGCCGGTCGGTAACCCCAGCCAGGCTCAGAAGCAGGACTGCACCCGTGTACTCAAGGGCATGATTGCCTTGTCGCGTGCCACGTTCCCGCGAGGGGTACTGTCGCCGTTGCTCGACGCCATTGCCCGGGCGCCGATCTGGGCTGACCAGGTCGACTATGGCCATGGTACCGGCCACGGCGTGGGCTACTTCATGAACGTGCATGAGGGACCTCAAGTGATCGCCTACCAGGCGGCACCTGCACCGCAGACGGCGATGCAAGTGGGCATGATCAGCTCGATCGAGCCGGGTACGTACCGCCCGGGGCTGTGGGGCGTTCGCATCGAGAACCTGGTGGTCAACCGAGAAGCGGGGAAGAGTGCCTTTGGTGACTTCCTGCAGTTCGAAACCTTGACGCTGTGCCCTATCGACACCCGCTGTCTGTTGCCCGAGTTGCTGACCAAGGAGGAGGTGGAGTGGCTGAACGGCTACCACGCCTGCGTACATGAGCGCCTGGCGCCCTTGCTCCAAGGGGATGCGCTAGCCTGGCTGGAGATGCGTACTGCACCGCTGTAACGCAGCGGAAAAAGGGCAGTTTGCGAACTGCCCTTTTCTCTATTTACAGATGATGATCATGCTCCGGCTGGTGTAACCCGCCGGGTTGATGCCGAACAAATAGTCACCGGCCTCTTCATCGCTATCGCCCGAGCGCGCAATGACCCGGTAGCCGCGCGTGCTGCAGGCGCTTGCGGCCTTGCTGTAGCAATTGTCCCACGAGGAAGAAAGACCGGAGCAATTGATATGCAGGCCCTTCTTGCCCCTTTTCACCTCGGTCTTGGCTGTGGCGGCACATCCAGCAATGGCCAAGATGGCCAGGATGAGAAAAATTCGTTTCATTCCTGTCCTTAAATGCAGGGCAAATCAGTTGTCACGACCCTGTCGTTGTCGCTTCGGTTCTTCCTGAACCTTCCCCCAGCGTCCGTGTTCGGCCCAGTAGATAGCGTAAAGATGATGATTCTGTGACAGCTTAATCAGCGAGACAGGCTGCTACAATCATTAATCCTTTCTCAAATGAAAATATTTCTCATATCAGTCTGCTGCGATGGCCGGGCTGGGCGCCTTGCGCATGGACAGGGTGGTGCCGACCGAAGCGGTAATGATTGCCAGAATCGCCAGCCATTGAGTGAGCGTCAGCACCTCGCCGAGGAAAAGCAGGCCGGACAATGCGCCAAATGCCGGTTCGATGCTCATCAGGGTGCCGAACGTGCGCGCCGGAATCCGCGTAAGGGCAACCATTTCCAGGCTGTATGGCAGGGCGGTGGACAGTATTGCAACGGCAAACGCCATGGGGATCACGGCAGGTGTGAGCAGAGCGCTACCGGCGTGGGCGATACCGATGGGGGCGACGAACAGGGCCGCGACCACCACCCCCAGGGCCGCGCTCTGGATGCCGTGCTCGGCCCCTGCACGTTGCCCGAACAGGATGTACAGCGCCCAGCACACACCCGCCCCCAGCGCATAGGCGGCGCCCACTGGGTCGAGTGCCTGGCCGCTGTGACCTGCCGGCAGCAACAGCAGCAGGCCTGCGATGGCCAGGGCAATCCACAGGAAATCGATCGCTCGGCGCGAGGAGAAGATCGCCACGGCCAACGGGCCGGTGAATTCCAGGGCGACGGCGATACCGATTGGTACCGTTTGCAGGGCCATATAGAAGAGGAAGTTCATGCCGCCCAGTGCCATGCCGTAGATGACCACATTGCGCAACGTGTTGGCGGTCATGCGTACCCGCCACGGGCGCAATATAAGGAGCATGATGATGCTGGCGAAGATCAGGCGCAGGGTGGTAGTGCCTTGTGCGCCGACGATCGGGAACATGCTTTTGGCCAGGGAGGCGCCGGACTGAATCGATGCCATGGCGATAAGCAGTAGGCCGATCGGGAAGAGAGTGGCGGCCAGGCTGCGGGGTTGGGTGTTCATTTAAGTGCGGCAATCCTTGGGCGGGGGAGATGGTGAGCAATATAGTGCGCAATTGGTGGGGGAGGTGGTAGCCCTCAAGCGGCTTTGCCAGAAATATTTCAAATCATTGAAATTAAAGGTTGACCTTCTCGATGGCCTCCCTATAATGCGCACCACTCCAGCGCGGTAGCGAAGCAAAGCTAGCCACTGTGTTGAGTCAAGTGTTTGAAGCTAAACGAGTTTCTCGCAAAAAACTTCAAAATAAACGCTTGACAGGCCCTGAGGAAAGCGTAGAATGCGCGCCTCGGTTGAGACGAAAAGCTCTTAACCAAACGCTCTTTAACAAATCGAATCAAGCAATTCGTGTGGGTGCTTGTGAGTACGGACTGATAGTCAAAAAGATTATCAGCATCACAAGTGGCCATGCGAGAAATCACATAGTCATTTGAGATTGCTGAGCCAAGTTTAGGGTTTCTTAAAAACCCAAGCAGTATTGAACTGAAGAGTTTGATCATGGCTCAGATTGAACGCTGGCGGCAGGCCTAACACATGCAAGTCGAGCGGATGACGGGAGCTTGCTCCTTGATTCAGCGGCGGACGGGTGAGTAATGCCTAGGAATCTGCCTGGTAGTGGGGGACAACGTTTCGAAAGGAACGCTAATACCGCATACGTCCTACGGGAGAAAGCAGGGGACCTTCGGGCCTTGCGCTATCAGATGAGCCTAGGTCGGATTAGCTAGTTGGTGGGGTAATGGCTCACCAAGGCGACGATCCGTAACTGGTCTGAGAGGATGATCAGTCACACTGGAACTGAGACACGGTCCAGACTCCTACGGGAGGCAGCAGTGGGGAATATTGGACAATGGGCGAAAGCCTGATCCAGCCATGCCGCGTGTGTGAAGAAGGTCTTCGGATTGTAAAGCACTTTAAGTTGGGAGGAAGGGCAGTAAGCTAATACCTTGCTGTTTTGACGTTACCGACAGAATAAGCACCGGCTAACTCTGTGCCAGCAGCCGCGGTAATACAGAGGGTGCAAGCGTTAATCGGAATTACTGGGCGTAAAGCGCGCGTAGGTGGTTTGTTAAGTTGGATGTGAAAGCCCCGGGCTCAACCTGGGAACTGCATCCAAAACTGGCAAGCTAGAGTACGGTAGAGGGTGGTGGAATTTCCTGTGTAGCGGTGAAATGCGTAGATATAGGAAGGAACACCAGTGGCGAAGGCGACCACCTGGACTGATACTGACACTGAGGTGCGAAAGCGTGGGGAGCAAACAGGATTAGATACCCTGGTAGTCCACGCCGTAAACGATGTCAACTAGCCGTTGGAATCCTTGAGATTTTAGTGGCGCAGCTAACGCATTAAGTTGACCGCCTGGGGAGTACGGCCGCAAGGTTAAAACTCAAATGAATTGACGGGGGCCCGCACAAGCGGTGGAGCATGTGGTTTAATTCGAAGCAACGCGAAGAACCTTACCAGGCCTTGACATGCAGAGAACTTTCCAGAGATGGATTGGTGCCTTCGGGAACTCTGACACAGGTGCTGCATGGCTGTCGTCAGCTCGTGTCGTGAGATGTTGGGTTAAGTCCCGTAACGAGCGCAACCCTTGTCCTTAGTTACCAGCACGTTATGGTGGGCACTCTAAGGAGACTGCCGGTGACAAACCGGAGGAAGGTGGGGATGACGTCAAGTCATCATGGCCCTTACGGCCTGGGCTACACACGTGCTACAATGGTCGGTACAGAGGGTTGCCAAGCCGCGAGGTGGAGCTAATCTCACAAAACCGATCGTAGTCCGGATCGCAGTCTGCAACTCGACTGCGTGAAGTCGGAATCGCTAGTAATCGCGAATCAGAATGTCGCGGTGAATACGTTCCCGGGCCTTGTACACACCGCCCGTCACACCATGGGAGTGGGTTGCACCAGAAGTAGCTAGTCTAACCTTCGGGGGGACGGTTACCACGGTGTGATTCATGACTGGGGTGAAGTCGTAACAAGGTAGCCGTAGGGGAACCTGCGGCTGGATCACCTCCTTAATCGACGACATCAGCCTGCTGATGAGCTCCCACACGAATTGCTTGATTCATTGTAAAAGACGATGCTGTAACGCGACCCTGTTATAGGTCTGTAGCTCAGTTGGTTAGAGCGCACCCCTGATAAGGGTGAGGTCGGCAGTTCAAATCTGCCCAGACCTACCATTACATGGTTCAGCCGTAGAATACGGGGCCATAGCTCAGCTGGGAGAGCGCCTGCCTTGCACGCAGGAGGTCAGCGGTTCGATCCCGCTTGGCTCCACCACTTTCGCCGTACGCAGTCACTTGTCAGAACTTAGAAATGAACATTCAGATCGAATGTTGATTTCTGACTTTTGTCAGATCGTTCTTTAAAAATTCGGATATGTGATAGATATAGACTGAACACCAGTTTCACTGCTGGTGGATCAGGCTAAGGTAAAATTTGTGAGTTCTGCTCGAAAGAGCAACGTACGAATTTTCGGCGAATGTCGTCTTCACAGTATAACCAGATTGCTTGGGGTTATATGGTCAAGTGAAGAAGCGCATACGGTGGATGCCTTGGCAGTCAGAGGCGATGAAAGACGTGGTAGCCTGCGATAAGCTTTGGGGAGTCGGCAAACAGACTGTGATCCAGAGATCTCTGAATGGGGGAACCCAGCCAGCACAAGCTGGTTATCTTGTACTGAATACATAGGTGCAAGAGGCGAACCAGGGGAACTGAAACATCTAAGTACCCTGAGGAAAAGAAATCAACCGAGATTCCCTTAGTAGTGGCGAGCGAACGGGGACCAGCCCTTAAGTTGATTTGAGATTAGTGGAACGCTCTGGAAAGTGCGGCCATAGTGGGTGATAGCCCCGTACACGAAAATCTCTTGTCAATGAAATCGAGTAGGACGGAGCACGAGAAACTTTGTCTGAATATGGGGGGACCATCCTCCAAGGCTAAATACTACTGACTGACCGATAGTGAACCAGTACCGTGAGGGAAAGGCGAAAAGAACCCCGGAGAGGGGAGTGAAATAGAACCTGAAACCGTATGCGTACAAGCAGTGGGAGCCTACTTTGTTAGGTGACTGCGTACCTTTTGTATAATGGGTCAGCGACTTATATTCAGTGGCGAGCTTAACCGAATAGGGGAGGCGTAGCGAAAGCGAGTCTTAATAGGGCGTTTAGTCGCTGGGTATAGACCCGAAACCGGGCGATCTATCCATGGGCAGGTTGAAGGTTAGGTAACACTGACTGGAGGACCGAACCGACTACCGTTGAAAAGTTAGCGGATGACCTGTGGATCGGAGTGAAAGGCTAATCAAGCTCGGAGATAGCTGGTTCTCCTCGAAAGCTATTTAGGTAGCGCCTCATGTATCACTGTAGGGGGTAGAGCACTGTTTCGGCTAGGGGGTCATCCCGACTTACCAAACCGATGCAAACTCCGAATACCTACAAGTGCCGAGCATGGGAGACACACGGCGGGTGCTAACGTCCGTCGTGAAAAGGGAAACAACCCAGACCGTCAGCTAAGGTCCCAAAGTCATGGTTAAGTGGGAAACGATGTGGGAAGGCTTAGACAGCTAGGAGGTTGGCTTAGAAGCAGCCACCCTTTAAAGAAAGCGTAATAGCTCACTAGTCGAGTCGGCCTGCGCGGAAGATGTAACGGGGCTCAAACCATGCACCGAAGCTACGGGTATCATCTTATGATGATGCGGTAGAGGAGCGTTCTGTAAGCCTGTGAAGGTGAGTTGAGAAGCTTGCTGGAGGTATCAGAAGTGCGAATGCTGACATGAGTAACGACAATGCGAGTGAAAAACTCGCACGCCGAAAGACCAAGGTTTCCTGCGCAACGTTAATCGACGCAGGGTTAGTCGGTCCCTAAGGCGAGGCTGAAAAGCGTAGTCGATGGAAAACAGGTTAATATTCCTGTACTTCCAGTTATTGCGATGGAGGGACGGAGAAGGTTAGGCCAGCCTGGCGTTGGTTGTCCAGGTTTAAGGTGGTAGGCTGAAATCTTAGGCAAATCCGGGATTTCAAGGCCGAGAGCTGATGACGAGTTGCCTTTAGGCGACGAAGTGGTTGATACCATGCTTCCAAGAAAAGCTCCTAAGCTTCAGATAACTGGGAACCGTACCCCAAACCGACACAGGTGGTTAGGTAGAGAATACCAAGGCGCTTGAGAGAACTCGGGTGAAGGAACTAGGCAAAATGGCACCGTAACTTCGGGAGAAGGTGCGCCGGCGAGGGTGAAGGACTTGCTCCGTAAGCCCATGCCGGTCGAAGATACCAGGCCGCTGCGACTGTTTATTAAAAACACAGCACTCTGCAAACACGAAAGTGGACGTATAGGGTGTGACGCCTGCCCGGTGCCGGAAGGTTAATTGATGGGGTTAGCGCAAGCGAAGCTCTTGATCGAAGCCCCGGTAAACGGCGGCCGTAACTATAACGGTCCTAAGGTAGCGAAATTCCTTGTCGGGTAAGTTCCGACCTGCACGAATGGCGTAACGATGGCGGCGCTGTCTCCACCCGAGACTCAGTGAAATTGAAATCGCTGTGAAGATGCAGTGTATCCGCGGCTAGACGGAAAGACCCCGTGAACCTTTACTATAGCTTTGCACTGGACTTTGAATTTGCTTGTGTAGGATAGGTGGGAGGCTTTGAAGTGGGGACGCCAGTTCTCATGGAGCCATCCTTGAAATACCACCCTGGCAACTTTGAGGTTCTAACTCAGGTCCGTTATCCGGATCGAGGACAGTGTATGGTGGGTAGTTTGACTGGGGCGGTCTCCTCCCAAAGAGTAACGGAGGAGTACGAAGGTGCGCTCAGACCGGTCGGAAATCGGTCGTAGAGTATAAAGGCAAAAGCGCGCTTGACTGCGAGACAAACACGTCGAGCAGGTACGAAAGTAGGTCTTAGTGATCCGGTGGTTCTGTATGGAAGGGCCATCGCTCAACGGATAAAAGGTACTCCGGGGATAACAGGCTGATACCGCCCAAGAGTTCATATCGACGGCGGTGTTTGGCACCTCGATGTCGGCTCATCACATCCTGGGGCTGAAGCCGGTCCCAAGGGTATGGCTGTTCGCCATTTAAAGTGGTACGCGAGCTGGGTTTAGAACGTCGTGAGACAGTTCGGTCCCTATCTGCCGTGGACGTTTGAGATTTGAGAGGGGCTGCTCCTAGTACGAGAGGACCGGAGTGGACGAACCTCTGGTGTTCCGGTTGTCACGCCAGTGGCATTGCCGGGTAGCTATGTTCGGAAGAGATAACCGCTGAAAGCATCTAAGCGGGAAACTTGCCTCAAGATGAGATCTCACTGGGATCTTGAATCCCCTAAAGGGCCGTCGAAGACTACGACGTTGATAGGTTGGGTGTGTAAGCGCTGTGAGGCGTTGAGCTAACCAATACTAATTGCCCGTGAGGCTTGACCATATAACACCCAAGCAATTTGCTGACGCAGATTGCGGTGGTGAAGACGAAAGACCCGAAAATTCGTAAGACCACAAATATCGCATATCCGGATTCGCTGGGCTGTCCATCTGGACATTCTGGCAACAGAATTTCTTGACGACCATAGAGCATTGGAACCACCTGATCCCATCCCGAACTCAGTAGTGAAACGATGCATCGCCGATGGTAGTGTGGGGTTTCCCCATGTGAGAGTAGGTCATCGTCAAGATTCACTTCGCAAAACCCCTATCTGCGCATGCAGGTAGGGGTTTTGTCTTTGTGGGCAAAAAAGCCTGGGCTTGCTTGAGTCCCTGTGGGAGCGGAGATGGCACCGGCGTTGCCGGTGTTCGCGGGTAAACCCGCTCCTACAGCGGCCTGTGTCCACCCCCCGATGTGTGTTTACCACCGATCTGTGTAGGAGCGGGTTTACCCGCGAATACGGTGGCGGCGGCAACGCTGAACGGCGGGTGGAAATTGGCCCGCAGGCGCGGCCCATTCGCGGGTAAACCCGCTCCTACAAATCATGAAATGTGCGTCATTTATACCTGACGAATGACAGCGTAATGCTACGCTCGCGGAAATACTCACCACGGATACTTACCATGGAAATGAACTGGCATCAGGCCCTGCAAGAGAGCCTAAGCTGGCTGGCAATCGCCTCGTTCATCACCCTTGTCAGCTTCACTGCAGCCGCAACTCTGGCCGTGCGTTTTACACGCTGGGGCAGCCAGTTCTGGCAGCTTGCCGGGCCCTATTTCAGTTTCAGGCGCAGTTGGCGGCCGTTGCTGGTGTTTGCCCTGCTGCTGGTCCTGACGCTGTTTTCGGTTCGCCTGAACGTGCTGTTTTCGTTTTGGTACAACGGCTTCTACAGCGCCTTGCAGGGCCTTGACCAGGCGGCGTTCTGGTACCTGCTCGGCGTCTTCGCGGTGCTGGCCACCATCCATGTGCTGCGCTCGCTGTTCACCTTCTATGTCAGCCAGGCATTCAGTATCAAGTGGCGGGTCTGGCTGACCGAGCGCCTGACCCACGACTGGATGCAGGGCGATGCCTATTACCGTGGCCAGTTCCTTGCCGAGCCAGTGGACAACCCTGACCAGCGTATCGAACTGGACGTTAACGCTTTCGTCACCAACTCAGTCAGCCTTGCCTTGGGCGCAGTCAGTGCACTGGTTTCACTGGTGGCGTTCACCGGCATCCTCTGGGGGCTGTCAGCACCGTTGACGGTGGCCGGCGTGGAGATCCCTCGGGCGATGGTATTTGCCGTTTACCTGTATGTCATCATCGCCACCTGGGTCGCCTTCCGCCTCGGGCGCCCACTGATCCGGCTTAACTTCCTCAACGAGAAACTCACCGCCAACTTCCGTTACGCGTTGATGCGCCTGCGTGAGAACGCCGAGAACATTGCCTTCTACCAAGGTGCGCAAGTCGAGCGGGGCACGTTGCTCGGCCGTTTTGCTGCCTTGATCGTGAATGTCTGGGCATTGGTGTATCGGAACCTGAAGTTCAGTGGCTTCAACTTGGGTGTCAGTCAGGTTGCTGTTGTGTTTCCGTTCATTCTTCAGGCGCCGCGCTTCTTCAGTGGGGCGATCAAGCTGGGCGACGTCATGCAAACTTCCCAGGCCTTTGGGCAGGTGCAGGATTCTCTGTCGTTCTTCCGTGAGTCGTACGATGCGTTCGCGCAGTACCGCGCGACCCTTGATCGTCTCACCGGCTTTCTCGATGCCAACCAGCAGGCAAGTGCGTTGCCGCGCGTCACGACCGAAGACCAGGCGCATGCGCTGCAGATCGCGGGGTTGCAGGTGCTACGCCCGGACGGACATGCCCTTATCGCCGACCTGGACCTGAGCCTGCACGCCGGTCAGGCGTTGTTGATCAAAGGGCCATCGGGCAGTGGTAAAACCACGCTGCTGCGTGCCCTGGCGGGCCTTTGGCCGTATGCCGAAGGCAAGGTCAGGCGGCCAACGGGCCATCAGGCACTGTTCCTGTCGCAACGCCCGTACCTGCCGCTGGGTGACTTGCGTACCGTCATTGCCTACCCGGCAGCCAGCAACCCCAAGGATGAACTGCTCATGCAGCAGGCATTGCGCCAGGTCAACCTGGCCCATCTCGCCGAGCGTCTGGACGTCAGCTGTGACTGGTCACACATCCTCTCGGTGGGCGAGCAGCAGCGCCTGGCGTTCGCCCGGGTACTGTTCAACAGGCCACAGGTGGTGTTCCTCGACGAGTCCACCTCGGCGATGGATGAAGGGCTCGAGCATGCCCTGTATGCGTTGTTGCGTTCGGAGATGCCGAGTGCATTGCTGGTCAGTGTCGGCCACCGCAGCACACTGGCAGCGTTCCATACTCACCGGCTTGAGGTGGATGGACATGGCGGTTGGTCGTTGCTGGAGCAGGAGGCTGCGCTGGCCTAGTTCGGCTTGAGTTCCCGGAGCCCCTCACCAGCGCAGCGCATCTCGTGCAACGCACTGCTATGTGTGGGGGCTGTCGAGCACCACGATGTTTTTCAATAATTCCAGAATCCCGCGACCCAGCGGAACCCTTGCCAACCGAGCGGCGCAGGTGCTGGGCCGTATTCGTGAGCTGATCCGCAAAGCCCCGCCGCAGAAGCAGGCGGTGGGCGTCAACGCCGTGGTGCTGGAGATGGTCGACTTCACTCGTGGCGAGGCCGTGAGGGCAAGGGCACAGGTGCATGCCGCGCTCGCCGAGGGCTTGCCGCAGGTGCTGGCCGACCGTGTGGAGTTGCAGCAGGTGCTGCTGAACCTGATCCTCAACGCGCTGGAAGCGATGCTGGAGGTTGAAGGCGTTCGTAAGCTGCAAATAAGCACGGCCCTCGACCAGGAGGGGGTGCGGGTAACGGTGGCGGACAGCGGGCCCGGATTTGCAGTGGAAAACGTAGAACAGGTTTTCGAGCCTTTTTACACCACCAAGGCGACCGGCCTGGGCATGGGGCTGTCGATCTGCCGCTCGATCATCGATAGCCACGGCGGCCGCTTCTGGGCCAGCCCCAAGCAAAGTCCTGGCGCCCAAGTGCAGTTCACCTTGCCAGCGCTTCTGGTTGATTCAGGTCAATAGTCATCAAGCTGTCGGTTGCATGTTTCTTTTAGTTCGTATCAGCTAGATGGCAAAGAGAACCTAAGCGTGACGAGCGATTTATCAGCATGCTGATACAGCGACGACCGCTCATGTCCACCTAAGCCCGTTACAGTCGAGCTGTGCGCACAGGGGAGTCTCATTGAAAACGCCGGTGGTCGACGCAGTCGTTGAGCAAACACCAATCCCTACGCATACCGTGGCCTGGCACACCCTGCCAGCCGAGCAGGTGACAAACCTGCTTGAGGTCAATGCGCATGTCGGACTGGAGGTTGCCGAGGTTCAAGCCCGTCTTGACCGCGCTGGTTTCAATCGCCTGCCAGAGGCAGCACGGCGCCCGGCCTGGTTTCGATTCTTGCTGCAATTTCACAACATCCTGATTTACGTGCTTTTAGGATCCGCTGCGATTACCGCGATGCTGCAACATCTGTGGGATACGGTAGTGATCCTGGCGGTGGTAATTGCAAACGCAATCATTGGCTACGTTCAGGAAGGCAAAGCAGAAAAGGCGATGGATGCTATCCGGCAGATGCTGGCACCGCGCGCCGCCGTGATTCGCGCAGGCGAACGCTTGAGTATTGCGGGTGAGGAGTTGGTACCGGGCGATATCGTATTGCTGGAGGCGGGAGACAAAGTCCCTGCTGATTTACGCTTGCTGCACGCCAACAGGCTTCACATTCAGGAAGCCATTCTTACCGGTGAATCCGTACCCGTAGAAAAACATACCCAATCAGTGCCCCTTGACGCAGCCTTGGGTAACCGTACTTGCATGGCGTTCAGCGGTACGCTCGTGACTTGCGGACAAGCAACAGGCGTTGTAGTGGCTACCGCAGCAGCAGCCGAGATCGGACGCATCAGCACTCTACTAGCAGATGTAGAAACGCTGACCACTCCGCTGGTGCAGCAAATGAACGTGTTTGCCCGCTGGCTGACGATCCTGATTTTGTTAGTCGGCGGCTTATTGCTCGTATTCGGCCATTATGTCGGGCACTACGCCTTCACCGAGATCTTCATGGTCGTGGTGGGGATGTCGGTAGCGGCTATACCTGAAGGGCTGCCTGCCGTCCTTACCATTACGCTGGCCGTCGGAGTTCGGGCAATGGCTCGACGCAACGCTATCGTGCGCCGTCTGCCTACCATCGAAACACTAGGCTCGGTGTCCGTCATCTGCACTGACAAAACCGGCACATTGACCCGCAACGAAATGATGGTGGCAACGGTCGTCACGAACGATCTGGTCTTCACGGTCGATGGCGCGGGTTATCAGCCCGCAGGAAGCATCAGTCTTGCCGAACAGTTAATTGACCTATCGTCTCACCCCGCGCTGTCGGAACTGGGACGAGCAGCAGGTCTTTGCAACGATGCCGTACTGCGCCTGCATGACGATGTATGGACGGTAGAAGGTGATCCGATGGAGGGGGCCTTGCTGGCATTCTCCGGGAAAACCGGAATTGATCGAGATGAAGATCGTCGGGCTTGGCCCCGCACTGATGCCATACCGTTTGACGCTAAACACCGCTTCATGGCGACACTGCATCACAATCATGATGGACATGCCTCCATCTACGTGAAAGGCGCGCCAGAGCAGCTACTGGCCATGTGCACGCATCAGCTTGCAAGCACTCGCGAGACTGAACCGCTCAATGTGGACTACTGGCACGCAAAGGCGAACGCCATTGCTGCCAAGGGGCAGCGTGTATTGGCGTTTGCAGTAAGGCCGGTTCGGCCCGAGCACACCGTGTTGGCGTTCGGGGACGTGCAAGGAAAGTTGACGTTGCTGGGCATGGTCGGTCTGATTGATCCACCTAGACCCGAGACGTTAAAGGCGGTTCAGCAATGCCAAGAAGCAGGCATTTCCGTAAAAATGATCACTGGCGATCATGACGGTACCGCCGCGGCTATCGGTCGCCAGATAGGCCTGCAAAATGCCGACAAGGTGTTGACTGGCGTGGACCTGGACGCCATGAACGATGCAGCCCTCAAGGAGGCGGTAAAGGGCATCAACATTTTTGCTCGCACCAGTCCCGAACATAAGCTCAGGTTGGTAATGTTGCTGCAATCGAATGGTATGACAGTGGCCATGACCGGCGATGGCGTTAACGACGCACCGGCGCTAAAGCGTGCAGACGCCGGTATAGCCATGGGTGGAAAAGGCAGTGAGGCCGCCAAGGAGGCCGCAGACCTGGTGTTGGCCGATGACAACTTCGCCTCCATCGTCGCTGCAGTACGCGAAGGCCGAACAGTCTATGACAACATCAAGAAAGTGTTGAGCTGGACGCTGCCTACCAACGCAGGCGAGACCATGACCATCATTGTCGCGCTGCTCCTCGGCATTACGCTGCCGGTGACGCCGATACAGATTCTGTGGATCAACCTGATAACCGCAGTGACCCTCGGCATCGCGCTCGCGTTCGAGCCCACCGAAGAAAACACCATGTGCAGACCGCCCCGTTCACGTAAGGAACCACTCATAAGCGGAGCTCTGGTCTGGCATATGGTGCTTGTTTCCATTCTTTTCCTCTGCGGTGTTTATGGCATTTTTTCTTATGCACTCGACCGTGGCTACTCCGTTGAGTTGGCCCGAACCCTCGCGGTGAACTCGTTAGTCGTGATGGAAATATTCCACCTGTTCTTCATTCGTAACCTCTACAGCACATCGCTTACCTGGAAGGGTATTCGCGGCACCAAGGTCGTGTGGATCACCGTCATGGTGATTACCTTCGCTCAGTTCGCCATCACGTATGCGCCACCGCTGCAAAAGGTATTTGCAACGGAGGCAATCCCCTTCCTTGATGGCCTGCTGATCATCGGGGTTGGCGTTGCGCTATTTGCGGTTATCGAGATAGAAAAACAGATTCGAATCCGCTTGTCCGAGTAGAACGGGTTGAATGCTGGCGGCACCCGGAACGACAAGTACCTTCATGACCTGAAAGAGGATTTGGAACATGCACAAAATACTGGTTGCGGTTGATGGTTCCGAGCATTCGGAACGCGCCGTGCGTTACCTTATTGGGCTTATCCAAGAGGGTGGGTTGCTGGGCGGTAATGTTGAGGTACATCTGTTGAATGTACAGCCACTTTTACCCACTCGAATCGCAAATGGCATGAGCGAGGATGAGCGTGATCGCTACTATGGGGATAGAAGTGCCGAGGATTTACGAAAGGCTGAGGTGCTTCTGAAGCAAGAAGGGATTGCATTCACACTCCATAGCTTGCAAGGCGATGCAGCCAGTCAAATTGTGGCGTGTGCGCATTTCCTTGGATGTGACAGCATCATCCTGGGTTCGCATGGCAATGGTTTTTTGGCAGGGATTTTTCTGGGGTCTGTCGCGGCAAAGGTGATTCAGCTCTCGGATTTACCCATCACCTTGGTCAAATAAGAGATCGTGGTGCGCGTTCAGTTGACCGAGCCGGCCATTGCTCACTCCAGGATCCTGGCTTGTCGGCTCGCTGCGCTATTGCTAGTGTCGATCTATGACTGACTATTGCCTCACCTCGACTACCACCACCACGACCGCTGAAAGCGGAGCGTGCGAGGTGTCGTGAGCCAATAGCAAACGAACTTCAAAGGCCCGCCAGCGATGGACAGGGCCTTTTTATGGTTCTTCACGGATTGCCGGGAAAGTCATTCTTGATCTTCATGAAAAAGAATTCGCTGTCCCGGTAACCGTAAGCCATCCGCTTGATCACCTTGATCCGGTTGTTGATGCCTTCCAGCTGGCCCGTATGCATCGGCCATCGCACCCTGCTCAAGATGCCGCGCCAGTATCCCTTCAGGCGTTTAGCAAACTGCTTCAGTGCCGGTATCGCGCTTTCATCAGCCAGACGCAGCCACTGCTTCCAGGCTGATCGCCAACCCCAGGCGGTGGTGGGCGACCACAGCGCTTTTAACTCTGCTTTCATCAGATAAACCGTCATCAGCGATTGGTTAGCCGACAGCAGATCCCTCAGGTGCACCTGTTGATCTTTTCGCTTGAGATTTTCCGGATTACGCAGCAGTAGCCAGCGTGCTTGCTTGATCACCCTGCGCGCGGGTTTGTCATGGCGCAGACGGTTGGCTTCGTCGACCCGTACCCGGTCAATCACCTCGCGCCCATACTTGGCGACTACATGAAACAGGTCGTAGACCACGCGTGCCTGAGGGCAGTGTTGGCGTACCTCCAGGTCAAATGCGGTGTTCATGTCCATCGCCACTGCTTCGATCCGCGCACAGCCTTCTGGCCCCAACTCCTCAAAGAAGGGCCTGACAGCCGCTCTGCTACGTCCTTCGCCAATCCACAGAACCCGGCGGGTATCGGCGTCCAGCACCACGCTGGCGTAGCGATGGCCTTTGAACAGGGCGAACTCGTCCATCACCAGGCGCCTGGGCTGGGCCTTTGGTAGCTTCTCTAGAGCGGCTTGTAGAGCTCGTCGCTCCAGCAAGCGCACACTGTCCCAATGCAAGTCAAACAGCTCAGCGACGTGCAGGGTAGGCAGCCGCTGGCAAGCCTGGATCACGGCCTCGGCCAAGCGCTGGGTCATACGCGAATAGCGATCAAGCCAGCTGACTGACTCCATCCGCTTGCCGCATGCGCGACACCCAACGCGCCGCAGTTCCACATTCAACCGTACCGCATGGCCAAGAATGGGGAGATCACGGATCGAACGCTGGCAGTATTCGTGGATGGCGGTGCTGGGCTGATGGCAGCCGCTGCAGGTGGGGAACCTAGTGGGCTGCGGAATCAGGTCGATCAGCAGATCGTCGCCGTCAGGCCTGATGGCAATGACAGAAAAGCCCTCCCAAAAGGGCAGAAACGTATTAATATCGTGCACAAGAACGCCGGTTTGTTGATGTGTTTGCTCGCACGAACATCATCCATCAAACCGGCGTTCTTGTTTCTGTCTTTCCCGGGATTCCGTGAAGAACCCTTTTTATGGCTCCCTTGTGTCGCTGGTTCAAACGCAAGGAGATGCACCCATGTACGCCCTGTTGATACTCGATATCCAAGTCGGGCTTGTTCACGGCCCGGAAAAACCATGGCGCTGCGAAGCGTTGTTGGAAACAGTGAATACCTTGATGGACAAGGCACGCAGCGCTGGCGCTCCGATTTTTCTCGCGCGAGAACCCACAATCTGCCAAAGCAACTGCCGAGCAGGTAGCTGCACTGTTACAGGAGAAGACTGCGTGAGATCCCTCGCTTAACGAGAGGAACGACGTCTTCGCCATAGAGTGGTACGTCTGACACTACGGTGATTCGGCACAGGCCTTTGTAGGAGCGGGTTCACCCGCGAAAGGGCCAGGTCTGCCGGCAATTTCCACCAGCCGTTCACTATTACCGCCGCCACCCTATTTGCGGGTAAACCTGCTCCTGCAGGCGACCGCGCACGCCTTTCAAATTTTGAGCAAGACAGTTGCTCTCACAGTGGGGCGGGTAAGCCTCGCGATGCAAAAGTCAGGCTTCAGCAAAGTTCAGTAACAAACATGTAAACTTCGTAAATAAGATTTACTCGCATTTGCGATTCTCTATATTTACCACCCCTGTTGGCCGCCAAACTGAGTGTGGGGCCGGTGGGCGAGGGCTCCCGGTTTCCGACAGGGATGTGCCTTTTCGCTCATGAATCGCAGGAGATGTACCCATGCAGTGCAGAACTTCACCCAACAGCCTGGCCCTGGCGTTCGTTGCGCTGGCATCGCCGTCCATGCTGGCGACCGCAGCAGAGTCCGAGGAGCGGCGTGCGGGTGAGGTACTGGAAGTGCCCGTCGCCGACAACGCTCTGGTGATCCAGGACACCCTGATCACTGCCGAGCGCGAGGCGCGACAGGCCCTGGGCACGTCGATCATCACGGCCGAAGACATCAAGCGCCACCCGCCGGCCAATGACCTGTCCGACATCATCCGCCGCGAGCCCGGGGTTAACCTGACCGGCAACAGTGCCAGTGGGGCACGCGGAAACAACCGGCAGATCGACCTGCGCGGCATGGGCCCGGAAAACACCTTGATCCTCATCGACGGCAAGCCATCCAGCGCGCGCAACGCCGTACGCTATGGCTGGAACGGTGACCGTGATACTCGGGGTGAAACCAACTGGGTGCCGGCCGAAGCGGTCGAGCGCATCGAGATCTTGCGTGGCCCGGCCGCCGCACGCTATGGCTCCGGCGCCATGGGCGGGGTGGTCAACATCATCACCAAGCGCCCTTCCGAAGAGCTGAAAGGCAGCGTCAGCCTGTACACGCAGCTGCCGGAAGACAGCGCAGAGGGCGCCAGCCGCCGAGCCAACTTCAACCTCGGTGGCGGCCTGACCGATAACCTGGGTTTCCGCCTGTACGGCGGCCTGGCCAAGACTGACGCCGACGATCTGGACATCAACGCCGGGCATGCCACCAGCGCCCTGGTAGCGGGGCGGGAAGGCGTTCGCAACAAGGACATCAACGGCCTGCTGAGCTGGAAACTGAACGACGAGCACCGCCTCGAAGCCAGTGCCGGCTACAGCCGTCAAGGCAACATTTTTGCCGGCGACACCATGAACAGCAACGGCGGCGGAGATGTCGACTTCGTCTCCAGCCTCTACGGCCACGAAACCAACGTGATGCAGCGCAGTACTTATGACCTGACCCACCTCGGTGATTTCACCTGGGGTACCAGCAAGACCACGCTGGCCTACGAATACGTACGCAACTGGCGGCTTAACGAGGGCTTGGCTGGCCGCACCGAAGGTGCCCCAAGCAACGAAGGTGGGGCCATGTCACGTTTGCGCAACACACGCCTGAGCAGTGAGGTGAACCTGCCGTTCGCCATGGGCAGCACAGAACATGTGCTTACCTTGGGCGGCGAGTACCTGTACGAAACCCTAAACGACCAAGGTTCGTTGCGCCCGCAAAGCTCCGACCCCACCAACAATGACGGCCTTGTCGGCTTCGATCGCAGCAGCTCGAAGATGACCGCACGCAGCTATGCGCTGTTTGTCGAAGACAACATCATCGTTGGCGACACCACCCTTACGCCGGGCCTGCGTTTCGACCACCACGAAACCTTCGGTGACAACTTCAGCCCCAGCCTGAACCTGTCGCACAAGCTCACCGAAGCGCTGTCGGTAAAAGGCGGCATCGCCCGTGCCTACAAGGTTCCGAACCTGTACCAGTCCAACCCCAACTACCTGCTGTACAGCCGCGGTAATGGCTGCAGCGTGCAACAGACCAACAATGGTGGCTGTTACCTGCAGGGCAACGCCGACCTCAAGCCCGAGATCAGCGTCAACAAGGAAATCGGCCTGCTGTACGACCGTGGTACCTGGCGCACCAGTGCCACCTACTTCCGCAACGACTACAAGAACAAGATCATCGGTGATACCGATGTGCTTTACACCATAGGTACCGGCAGCCGCGTGACGCAGTGGGACAACGCTGGCAAGGCGCGGGTGGAAGGTGTCGAAGGCAACTTCTTCATCGAGTTGGCCCCGACCCTGGACTGGAACACCAACCTGACCTGGATGCTCGATAACGATAATCGCGAAACGGGCGAGCCGCTGTCGGTGATCCCGGAATACACCGTCAACACCAGCCTCGACTGGCGCGCCACCGAGCAACTGTCATTCCAGCTGGCGGGTACATACTTCGGCAAGCAGAAATCGCCGACCTACGATTACCGCACCCAGCAGGACTACGACAAGACCGCCCAGCAGGACGTCGAGGCCTATGGCCTGGTGGACGTGAGTGCCGGGTACAAGTTCAATGCCAACTACGACGTGCGGGTAGGCGTGAACAACGTCTTCGACAAGCAGATCCTGCGCGGCGGTAACGCCAGCAGCTCGGGGGCAAACACGTATAACCAGCCGGGCAGGGCGGTGTTTGCTGCGCTGAATATCAACTTCTGATCCCAAGGGCCGCCCTGCGGCCCAATCGCGGTTCAATCGGGTCGCGCATGGCCGACGACATTGTTGCAGCCAAACGTCTCGCAGCGTGCTAAACCATGCACCCCAGCCCGCTGCGAGAAATGCCTGGTGAAAGCCATCCGCCTGACCCTGATCTGCCATGCCCTGACCCAGGCCCAGAAGAACGGGCGCCTGCACCATACGGATGACGGCATCCTGCCGCTAGCCCGTCAGTCAGACGCCGACCGTTCAGGCGTGCAACTGCTGAGTGCGCCAGAGCGGCGGGCTTGCGAGACGGCAGCGTGGTTAACGGGGGCAGTACAGATCGAGCCAGGTTTGGCCGACTGCGACCTTGGGCGCTGGCAAGGTGTGTCGTTGAAGCAGCTACAAGCCGAGCAACCGCAGGCGTTGGCCGAATGGCTGCAGGATCCGGCCAGTGCCGTGCATGGTGGCGAGTCGTTCGCTGCGCTATGCCAGCGCCTGGCCGCCTGGCTGGCGGCCTTCGACAGGCCGGGTGACTGGCTGGCGGTGACCCACCCGATGGTCATACGCGCCATGCTGGTACAGGTGCTTGGGTGCCCGATGAGTGCCGGGCAGAGAATCGACGTGCTGCCGCTGTCACGTCTGCAATTGAGCTTTACCGGGCAGTGGCGGTTGCGCCTGGGCTAAGGCTCAGAACGCCAGCTTGTAACCGATCAGCAGCAGCATCGTTGCCAGGCAAGGGCGCAGCACGCGGTCGGAGATCCGCCCGGTGAGGTGGCTACCCAGGTAGATGCCTGGCAGCGAGCCCAGCAGCAGGTAGCCCAGCAGCGACCAATCCATGTTGCCCATGCCCGCGTGGCCCAGGCCCGCTACCAAGGTCAGTGGCACGGCGTGGGCAATTTCGGTACCGACCAGGCGACGGGTGACCAGGAACGGGTACAGCAGGAACAGCGCCACCGTACCCAGGGCGCCAGCACCGATGGAGGTGAGGGTGACCATTATTCCAAGCACCACGCCGGTCAGCACCGTGAGGATGTTCAGGCTGCGGTCGCTGAGGTGGTAGTGATCACCGGCATGGCGGCTGGCGAAGGCCTGCAGGCGCGATTTGAACAGGATGGCCAGGGCGGTCAGGATCAGCACCACCGCCAGGCCTTGCTTGATGATGGCGTTGAGCGCCGAGGTATCGGTGTGCAGGGTGCTGAGGAACCACAGGGTCAGCGCCGCTGCGGGCACGCTGCCCAGGCTGAGCAGGCCGGTGATCTTCCAGTCGATGTTCTTGTTGCGCGCATGCACCCAGACGCCACTGGCCTTGGTGATCGCTGCATACAGCAGGTCGGTGCCGACAGCGGTCGCCGGGTGGATGCCAAACCACAACAGGATCGGGGTCATCAGCGAGCCGCCACCGACGCCGGTCATACCGACGATGAAGCCCACGACCAGGCCAGCAATGGTGAAACCGAAAGAACCTACATCCATACGCTACTCGACTGCCCAACTTTGCCCGTTATCGGATGCCAGTCAGCATATAGATTTTTTTATAGCCAAATAGACTTGTTCGTTATTAGGTTATAACCAGGCTTGCCTTGGCAGGCGCAGCGGATCAACGATCGGTCATCACTACCATGACATGGGCATCACCACCGTCATCGCTTTCCGACAGATAGATGTGCCCCACCTGGCTGTCGAAATACGCAGTCTCCTGCGGCCCGATGCTGACCGCTTCTCCGGTCTCGAACTCGATGCGCACGCGCCCGCTCAGCACCAGCGCGAACTCTTGCCCGGGGTGGCGGATAAAATCGTCGAACTGGCCGCGTTCCCGGGCAATGATGCGGGCATAGGCCGGTGTCATGCGTCGTGCGGGGAAATCCCCGGCAATCGGATAATAGTCGTAGGTGCCGGTCGAATAACCCGCCGCTGCGGGCAGTGAGTCGACCACCACGGTCACCGGCACCGGGGCGCTGACCGTGCCGCTGGCGCGGAACAACTGGGCAATATCGACATTCAGCGCCCGCGCGGCAGCGGCCAGTTTTTCATAGCTGACCGACACCTGCGCCAGTTCCATCTTCGACAACGTGGACAGCGGCACGCCACTGGCTTCGGACAGTTGCTTGAGGGTCATCTGGCGCGCCTTGCGCACCTGGCGCAGGCGCTGGCCGACGACGGCACGGTCAAGCTGGGGTAGAGCTGCGGGCATTCAGGGATCTCGGCATGCGGCGGTGGTCGGGCATCTTACCTTGGACCCTTGCGCATTTCTAAATTCTCATATATTAGAATTCTCATAAATGATAATTAGCCTGGCAGGAGCGTGCATGACCCCGACCTACGACACCCTGATCATCGGTGCTGGCATTGCCGGCGCCTCGCTGGGCTACCGCCTGGCCGGCCAGCAGCGTGTGCTGCTGGTCGAGCGTGAATCGCAGCCTGGCTACCATTCCACCGGGCGTTCGGCGGCCATGTTCATGGAGGCTTACGGCACCCCACAGATCCAGGCACTGACCCGCGCCAGCCGGGCCTTCTACGAAGCGCCACCGCAGGGCTTCTGCGAGCACCCGCTGCTGGAGCCGCGAGGCTGTCTGTATGTGGCCAGCCTGGAGCAGCGGGAACTGCTTGAGCAAACTTACGCGCAGAACCTGGCCAATGGCACAGAAGTCACCCTGCTGGACCGGGACGCGGCCTTGGCACTGATACCCAGCCTGCGTGGCGAAACCCTGGCCGGCGCGGTGCTTGAGCCAGGTGCGATGGACCTTGACGTACATGCCTTGCATCAAGGCTTCTTGCGTGGTTATCGCACTGCCGGCGGTGAACTGCGCTGCAACGCCGAGCTGATCCAGGCCTGGTACCTGGACGACGTGTGGCAGGTGGAGTTGGCTGATGGCAGCCGCCTGCAGGCCCGATGTCTGGTCAATGCTGCAGGTGCCTGGGCGGACCGTGTGGCCGAGCAGTGCGGGGTGGCGCGCATCGGTTTGCAACCGTGCCGTCGTAGCGCCTTCACCTTCCCTGGTCCGGCAGAGCAGGACTTTACCCGCTGGCCTGCGGTGATTGGCGTCGATGAAAGCTTCTACTTCAAGCCTGATGCCGGCCAACTGTTGGGGTCGCCAGCCAATGCCGACCCGGTTGAGCCACAGGATGCCGCGCCCGAGGAGTTCGACGTGGCCTTGGGTATTTACAACATTGAAGCCATGACCACCCTGGCGATCCGCCGCCCGAGCCACACCTGGGCCGGGTTGCGTTCGTTCGTTTCCGACGGCGACCTGGTGATCGGTTTCGATGCGCATGCCCCCGCGTTTTTCTGGCTGGCGGCCCAGGGGGGCTATGGCATCCAGTCGGCAGCGGGCGCTTCGCGCCTGGCCGCCGACCTGCTGCTGGGCCAGCCGTTGTGTGCCAGCCTTGTCAGCCAGGGCGTGGCGCCCGAGCGCCTGTCCCCGGCCCGTTTCCAGCAACCCTGAAAGGAGCATCCCATGAGCAATGACATTCAGCGTTTCCCCAGCAGCCTGCCGTTCCCGTTTTCCCGCGCGGTAAAGGCCGGTGGCTTTCTGTTCCTCTCCGGGCAGGTGCCGATGAGCGCCGGCGGCGAAGTGGTGCGCGGTGATATCCAGACCCAGACCCGTGCTGCCTGCGAGCGTATTGCCGAAAGCCTGGCGGCCTGTGGCGCGCGTTTCGACCAGGTGGTGAAGGTCACGGTCTGGCTGTCGGACATGCGCCATTTCGCCGGCTTCAACGAGGTGTACAAGGCGTTCTTCGGCGCGGCGCTACCGGTGCGTTCCACCGTGGCTTCGGCGTTGGCCCTGGGCGTGGATGTGGAGATCGAAGTGCAGGCGTTCGTCGGCGACGCCTGACCGGGCAAAGAGCCCGTGTAGTGGCGACCTTGTGTCGCGATGGGCTGCAAGGCCGCCCCTACGACCGGTATGCGACGGCGATGACAAAACAACAATAAATCCAGAGGTTCACATGCAAGAGCAGCTGAAGATCGCCGGCGCATTTGTCGGCGTGATCGTGGGGGCGGGGTTCGCTTCAGGGCGGGAACTGTTGTTGTTCTTTGTCGATTTCGGCGTGTGGGGCATGGCTGGCGCGTTGGTCAGCGCCGCCTTGTTCACCTTCCTCGGCATGGCGCTGGCGGGGCTGGGCAATCGTCAGCAGGCCACCTCGCACAAGGATGTGATTTTGGCCATCTGCGGCCGTCACCTGGGCATGTTCGTCGACTGGTTGATCACCTTTTTCATGTTCGCCGTCACCGTGGTCATGCTGGCCGGCGGTGGTGCCTTGCTGGAGCAGCAGTTCGGCATCCCGGCCCTGACCGGCAGCGTGCTGGTGACGCTGGTGGTGGTCGGTATCGTGTGCCTGGACGTGCGCAAGATGATGCTTGCAATTGGCGCCATCACACCCTTGCTGATCCTGGTGGCTTCGGCGATAGCGCTGTATGCCGTGATCACCCGCGAGCAGAGCTTTGCTGCGCTCGATCAGGTGGCCAGCCAGCAACAGGCCGGCCCCCGCCATTGGCTGCTGGGGGCGTTCTTGTATGTGTCGTATAACATCGTCGCGGGTGCGCCGATCCTGGCTATTCTGGGCGGTTCGGCCAAGGGTGAGAAAGCCGCGGTGTGGGGAGGCCTGCTCGGTGGCGCGGCGCTAGGCGGCCTGATGCTGGTGATGAGTGCCGGGCTGCTGTCGCGCCTGGACAGTGTGGCCGACCAGCCGATGCCGATGCTGTCGATTGCCAACGAAGTGTCACCACTGCTGGGGCTGGTGATGTGCCTGATCATCTTCGGCATGATCGTCAACACCGCGGTGGGCACGCTGTTTTCCTTCCTCTCGCGGCTGTTGCCGGCGGGCACGACGAAGTTCCGCTGGGGCTCGGTGGTGACCGGGGTGGTGGCGCTCGGCTGTAGCCTGGTGGGGTTCATCAGCCTGGTGGGTGAGGTGTACCCGTTCTTCGGTTACCTGGGCTTTGTGCTGATGACGGCGGTATTGCTGGCCTGGGTACGGCGGGGCAGGGCTGCGAAGGCGGTGGCTGCATAAGGGGCTGGTACAGGCGACAACAGGCATAGGCTGTTGCCGCCTGTACCCGGCGTTTAAATCCGGAAGCTGCCCACCAACTGCTTCAAACGCCCAGCCTGCTGGGCCAGCTGGTCGCAATGACGCAGTGTCTCGTTGAGGTTCTCCACCCCCTGCTGGTTCAGGGCGTTGATCTGGGTGATGTCCAGGTTGAGGCTCTCGACCACGGCGGTCTGTTCTTCGGTCGCTGTCGCCACCGACTGGTTCATGCCATCGATTTCGCCAATGCGCTGGGTCACGCTGGCCAGGCGTTCGCCGGCCTGGTTGGCCACCTGCACGGTCTGCTCGCTGGAAACCTGGCTGGTGTTCATGGTGTGCACCGCTTCGCGCGAGCCCACCTGCAGGCTGGTGATCATGCGGTGGATTTCTTCCGCCGACTCCTGGGTACGGTGCGCCAGGTTGCGCACCTCGTCGGCCACCACGGCAAAGCCACGGCCGGCTTCACCGGCACGGGCCGCTTCGATGGCGGC
This sequence comes from Pseudomonas sp. 10(2024), assembly GCF_045164175.1. Classification (NCBI taxonomy): domain Bacteria; kingdom Pseudomonadati; phylum Pseudomonadota; class Gammaproteobacteria; order Pseudomonadales; family Pseudomonadaceae; genus Pseudomonas; species Pseudomonas sp. 10(2024). The sequence continues at coordinate 3,864,847 of NZ_CP174006.1, read as the reverse complement.
GTTCAGTGCCAGCAGGTTGGTCTGCTGAGAAATGCCCTTGATCACGTCGAGGATCTTGCCGATTTCGTCGGTGCTGGCGTTGAGCGTTTCGATCTGCGCGCACGACTCGCTGATCCGTTGCGACAGGGCAGTCATGGCGCTGATGGCTTCTTCAACCACTTCACGGCCACCGTGCGCCTGTTCGCTGGCACCGCTGGCATGTTGCGAAGCATCTGCGGCGTTGCGGGCGATTTCCTGGGTGGCGGCGCCCAGTTCGTTGATGGCCGCAGCGACGCTGTTGGTGCGCATGCTCTGTTCTTCAGACCCGATGATCGACGCATTGGACGCGCTGACCACTTTCTCCGAAAGGTCATGCACCAGGCGGGTGGCCGAGGACACTTCGCTGATCGAGGCATGGATACGTTCGACAAAGCGGTTGAACGAGGTAGCCAGTTCGCCGAACTCGTCCTTGTTCTGCACGGCCAGGCGGCGGGTAAGGTCACCTTCACCCTCGGCGATGTCGCGCATGGCGCGGCCCATGGTGGTCAGCGGGCTCATCAGCACCGGAATCAGCAGGCCGAGCAGGCCGGCGATGGCTGCCACGGCAATCAGCATGGCAATGATCGCCGAGGTGCGGAACTGGCTGAGCGCGGCATAGGCCTTGTCCCTGTCGATCGACAGCCCGATGTACCACTGCGCCGAAGGCAGGCCGGCCACCGGGGCGAACGAGATGATGCGGTCCTGGCCGTCGAGGGTGACATCCTGCATGCCGGCGGCAACCCGCAGGTTGCTGCCTGGGTAGATGTCCTTGAGGTTCTTCATCACCTGGTCTTTATTGGGACTGACGATCACCTGGCCATTGGCGTCGGCCAGGAAGGCGTGACCGATGCCGCCGAAGTCGACCGAGTTGATGATCTCGACGAGGGTGTCGAGGGTCACGTCACCGCCGACCACACCGATCAGTTCGCCATTGCGCTTGCTCTTCACCGGCGTGGCGATGGTCACCATCAGGCCACCGACTGCACCCTGGTACGGGGCGGTCAGCACGGTCTGCCCGGCGTTGGCGGCGGCGCCATACCAAGGGCGCTGGCGCGGGTCGTAACCGGCGGGCATCTGGGCATCCGGGCGCTGGGTGAATTCGCCGTTGGCCTGGCCCAAGTAGGTGAACAGGAAATTACGCGTGTAGGACGGCTGCTCGATCAGCCCTGCCAGGGTGTCGCCGGCGCCTTGCTGGCCGATGTCCTGGGCCAGGTTCTCCAGAACCAGAATGCGCCCGCTCATCCAGTTCTGCACACTGCTGGCGGTCAGTGCACCGGACTGCTGCACCGAGGCTTCGATATTCTGGCGGATGGTATTGCGTTGCAGGTAGTCGTTGTAGAGCGTGAACAGGGCAAATGCCAAAACCACGACGCCGCAGGCGCTGAGCAGGATCTTGTGGCGAAATTTCAGGTTCATGTTTCGAGACCTTGAGCCAATGAGGGGAGGGCGCAGCGCGCTCATGACGCGATGCGGGGCCTATCGACCGAGATATCGGCTTGAGTGGTAAAAGATTGAAGTGCTTAGGGAAAATTCTTACAGACGTTTCGACGGACGGCAGTCACGGGTCAGCCAGCTGCTCGATCAGCAGGCGTGCAGCCTGCTGCAGCGGGTGTTGTTTGCGCCACAGGATATGCACGGGCAGTTGCAATTCGTTGCGTGTATTGCGGAATGCCAGGCGCACCAGACGCCCGCTGGCCAGCAGCGGGGCGACCCGCGACAACGGCAGATCGCCCCAGCCCAAGCCAGCTTCAACCATTTGCAAAGCCAGATCGAAACTGTCGGTGGACCAGTGTGTTGCACCGATCAGTGGGCGAGGGTCCGCCAGTGGCAGGTCGCGGCTGCGCACCAGAATCTGACGCACCTGGGTCAGGTCCTCAAGGTCGTGGATACGCCCCTCACGCAAGGCCGGGTGGGCCGGCGACAGGGTGGCTACCAGAGTCTCCATGCCGATGTGCTGGAAGCCGCGGCGGGCATCGACCTGCAGGCCGGCAAAGGCTACGCAGAGGTCGGCACGGCCGCTGTCCAGCAAGTGCAGGGCTTCTTCCTGTGGAGCGCTGAGCAGGGCAATGTCCAGCAACGGGTGGCGCTTACCTAGGTTGGCGATGGCCGCCAGCAGCGGGCGGTGATCGATGTCGGGTACCACTGCCAGGGTCAGGCTGCTCTCCAGCCCTTGGGACAGCTCCAGGGCATGAACCTGCAGCAGCCCCAGTTGTTCGGCAATCAGCCTGGCGTGTGGCTCCAGGGCCAAGGCCTGTGCGGTTGGGCGAACTTCACGCGGGCCACGTTCGAACAGGCTGTAGCCAAGTTCTGCTTCAAGGTTGCCAATGGCCATGCTCACGGCTGAAGGCACCCGCTTGAGGGCGCGCGCTGCGGCAGAAAACGAGCCGTGGTCGAGCACGGCCAGAAACAGCTGGATGTTGTCGCTGGAAAAGTTCATGGCAGCCTCCTGTCAGTTGATCTGACAGCTGCTGACTTTTGCTGTCAAGTGCGTTGAAGCATGATCGCCCCCATCGCTTTTTGTCTTTGGAGGTAACCCCGGGTGCAGGGATTGAAACGCAAGTTGGTCTACGTGACTTTCTATGAACTGATCGGGCTATGCATGTCGACCCTCGGGCTGGCCTACCTGTCAGATACGCAGGCGTCGCATACCGGGCCGCTGGCGGTGATGATCACCACCATCGCCATGCTCTGGAACCTGATCTACAACACCCTGTTCGAGTACTGGGAGAGCCGCCAGGCAAAGCGGGGACGCAGCGTGGCGCGGCGGGTGGTGCATGCCATCGGCTTCCAGTTGACCCTGGTGGTGTACCTGATTCCGCTGATTGCCTGGTGGCTGGACATGACATTGCTGGAGGCGCTGCTGGTGGATATGGCCTTCATCATCCTGGTGCCGTGCTACACCTTTGCCTACAACTGGGCGTTTGATCGTGTGTTTGGCCTGCCACGTTCTGCCCTGGCCACAGCTTGATACGGCCTTGCGCGGCGAAAACGCCGGCACAGGCCGCCTCTAAGGTGGCAGGCGAATGATCAAAGGCGCCTGCTGCTGCTCGACCTGCTGCTCCACCGGCCGCGGCGCACTGGCCAGCAAGCTGTCCTCAACCTGCCCCGACAGGTAATAGACCCCCGCCATGGCCCCGCTCTGGCGGTTCTCCATCAACTCCTGCCATTCCTGGTTCAACGCCACGTTCAGGATCACCCGCAGTTGTTCGACCATCTGCGGGTGGTCACGGTCATGGGTCATCACCCCGTAACCGGCTGCAGCAATCGAAATCATCGCCCCTGCCACCTTGCCCACTGCCGATGCCACGGCACTGGCGATACCGCGTGGGGCCAGGGTGGCGCCAAGCTTTTCGCTGGCCTGGGTGGCCACCGAGTTGAGCCCGACATCGGTCCGGCCAGGGCCTTTGCTGGCCTGCTGATGCAAGTGCTGGCGCATGGCTTGCCAGGCCGGCTGCTGGTCCAGTGACTTGGCCCGCAGCAGCTGATACAGGCTGGCATTGCGCGCATCCGGTGGCCCCAGGGCGATGGCGGGGATACGGTTGAGGCGCTGGCTGAACTGCTCGGGCGGCGCGTTGTACCGGCTAATGATCGCCGGCAGTTGCTGGCCGAGCAGTTGCAGGTACAGTTCGCAGGCGCGGTCGCGGATGTCCTCGGGGTTGATCTGCTCGGCTACCGGCTCGATCACCCGCGCGCGATACTGCTCCTGCAGGTACAGGGCCAGGCGTTTTTCTGCCGGTTCCCGACCCTCGCCGCTGTCGAGCTTGTACCAGGCCACCTTGAGGGTCAGCCACTGCTGGGTCCAGTAACCCGTGAACCAGGGGATGAAGTCGCGCTCGGTGCGTTGTTGCACCTGCTCCTTCCACACCCGCATGGAGCGCCGGGCATAGTCGTTGGCGGAGCCGGCGGCACCGACCGAGGCATCGATCAGTTCCTGGTCGATGCGTTGCCAGGCCGCGGGGGTGAGTATTGTGGGCGGCGGCGGGGCAGGGGGGCGCTTGCTCGCACAACCGCCGAGGGCCAGCAGAAGGCAGAGCAACAGGAGGACTCGAGAACTCACGCGACCGCCTCCCTGGTAGAGGCTGGGGGGGTTCTCGAAGTATAGGGTGGGGCTGTTGGGGCTGCTGTGCAGCCCATCGCCCGCTCAGCAGCGCTGCAAATGGTTGCGTGAGCGCGGCCTGCGTCAGAGCGATCGCGTCAGCCTGGTCGGGTTATTCCAGGTCCAGCTTTTCTTCCAGGCGGTCAAGGTGCCTGTGCATCAACTCCAGGGCCGCTTCGGCATCACCTTGCTCCACGGCATCGATGATTGCCGCATGCTCTTCCCACGCGCAGTGATCGCAGCAAGGCGATTCGTAGCGAGCGATGATCAGCGAGGTCATCGGCACCAGTCCATTGAGAAATCGCGCCAGTGGCGCATTGGCCGCCACCTGCGCCAGTTTCAGATGGAACTCGCCGCCCAGGCGGATCGCCGCGCAGCGTTCGCCACGCTCATGGTGCTGGCGCTCGCGCTCTACCAGTTGCCGTAACTGGCGTACCTGCGCCGGCCGGGCGCGTTGCGCGGCCAGGGTGATCAGCGTGGTTTCGGCCAGACGCCGGGCACTGAGCACCTGACGTGCCTGGTCCGGGTCAGGCGCAGCCAGATGCGCGGTGTGGCTGGGGCGCTGGACTACCACCTGCTGGTCGGACAGGCGCCCGAGCACACGGCGGATCACCGTGCGGCTGACACCAAAGGCATGGCCCAGCGCCTGTTCGGGCAACAGACTGCCCGGTGGCAGGCGCTGTTCGAGAATGGCGTCGAACAGCCGCGGATAAATCTGCTCGGCCGACAGGCGGGTTTCGCCGGCCGCGAGCAGGGTAGGCAAGTGGGGGACGGCGTTCATGGGCACTCTCCTGAGGTCATGGATGCGGATGTTCGTCCGGGATATTCAGCGCGATGCCCATGCGCAGCCCTTCGGCCACGATGTGCTGACGCATCTGGGCACTGGCCTGGGCGCTGCTGCGTTCGCGAATGGCGCGCACCACCGCTTCGTTTTCCTTCAGCCGCGCGGCCAGGTGCTCGGGCGAGTTGCGCAGCATGTCGGCGCTTTGCTTCAGGGCATTGCCGGTCTGCTGCACCACGCTCTGGAAAATCGGGTTGGTGGTCAGGGCGAACAGCGCCTCATGGAAGGCAATGTAGGCTTTGACCCCGGCCTCGCTGTCATCGGCCTCCAGCGCTTCGCGCATGTCCATCAGGGTCAGGCGCAACTGGCCGATGTCCTGGCTGTTGGCCGACTGCGCCACCAGGCCGACGATGAACGGTTCGAGTGTGTAGCGCAGTTCCAGCACGTCGGCCAGGCTGGCCGCAGCACTGGTTTCCACGCCCGACGGCTGGGCATCGGCATCGAGCACCAACACGCCCTTGCCGGGTAACGAGCGCACCAGGCCCAGTGTTTCCAGCACGGTTACCGCTTCGCGCAGGCTGGGGCGGCTGATGCCCAGTTGTTCGGCCAGTTCGCGCTGGCCTGGCAGCATGTCGCCGGTGCGCCATTGGCCGCGGGCCAGGGCCTGGCGGAGTTTTTCCACCACTGAGTTGACGACGGTTGATGAGCTGATCACGGTTCGCTCCTGGAAGGGCCGGCGTCATGCCGGCCACGTTCGCTCAGAATTCCTGTTGATGGGCGCTGGGTTGCTTGCGTGGCGTGGGGGCAAAGCCAGGCTTGCCGTCGAGCACGTTCTGCGCACGTTCCAGGTCAATGTCCTTCTCCCAACGGGCGATGGCCACGGTGGCCACGCAGTTGCCGATCAGGTTGGTCAACGCCCGGCCGATACCCATGAACCAGTCCACCGCCAGCACCAGTACCAGGCCTACCACGGGAATCGCCGGTACCGCAGTCAGGGTGGCGGCAAGAATCACCAGTGCCGAGCCTGGGATGCCGTGAGCCCCCTTGGAAGTCACCAACGACACCAGCAGGATGGTCAGCAGGTCGGTCATTTCCAGTGGCGTGCCGGTGGCGTTGGCGATGAACACGATTGCCAGGGTGAGGTAGATGGAAAAACCATCGAGGTTGAACGAGTAGCCGGTAGGGATCACCAGGCCGACCGTGGAACTGCCGATGCCCAGGTGCTCAAGCTTGCGCATGATCTGTGGCAGCACGGCGTCGGAAGAGGCGGTGCCCAGGACGATGGTCAGCTCTTCGCGCAGGTACTTGATCAACGGCAGCAGTTTCAGGCCCGACAGGCGCATGACGGTGCCCAGCACGATCAGCACGAAGCCGGCACAGGTGAGGTAGAACAGCGCCACCAGCCCGCCCAGGTGCTGCAGCGACGCCAGGCCGTACTTGCTGGTGGTGAAGGCGATGGCACCGAACACGCCGATCGGCGCCAGGCGCACGATCATGCCCATGATGCGGAAGATCACATGGCTCAGTTCGTTGATCAGTCGCGAAATGCCGGCGGCCGAGTCACCCACCAGGTTCAGGGCGCTGCCGAACAGCACCGAGAACAGCAGCACCTGAAGAATGTTGTTGTCGGCGAAGGCACCGATCACCGAGGTGGGGATCAGGTCCATGAAGAATGCCGTGGCGCCATGGATGTGCTGGCCGCGCTCGGCCAAGCCGTTGGCATCGGCGGCCGACAGTTGATCCAGGTGAATGTTGGCACCGCTGCCAATGCCACTGGTGAAGGCGAACACCAGGCCGATCACCAGCGCCAGGGTAGTCAGCACTTCGAAGTAGATCACCGACTTCAGGCCGATGCGCCCGACCTTTTTCAGGTCACCCGCACCCGAAATGCCGCTGACCACCACGCAGAACACGATCAGGCCGATGAGCATCTTGATCAGCTTGATGAAGCCGTCGCCGAGGGGTTTGAGTTGCAGGGAGAGGTCGGGGAAGCTCAGACCGCAGGCGATGCCGAGGGCAAGGCCGAGTACGACTTGCAGGAAAATCGAACGCGAGCACCATTTGAGCATGGGAGGAGTCTCTGATCGGTGTCCTTGCTTCGGTAGCCGCACGGGGCGAAAGAGCGCAGGACTTAATTATTGTGGTCTTACCGGTTTGTTCAGCGCGAGGCCATAAAAGCGCGAAAAATCCCTGATTGCAAGGATTTTTGGCCTTACCGGTCTGACCAGTTGTGGGGCAATCCGGCCTGCCATGCTCTAGTTCGGTGCGTGCCGTGAAAGCGGGCGCGTGAAATAGCTCAGGGCTTGGCCAGTGCCTGGTCCACTGCTGCAATCAGCTTGCCAAGATCTTTGGGTGGGGCGTTGTGGATGACGCCGAACAGGTAGGCGCGCTGCTCCTCTTCGTCGTCCGGTTCAGCGAAGAAGTCCTTGGTCTTGACGCCCAGCACCTGGGCAAACGCCATGATTGCATCGATGCTGGGGGTGTAGGTGCTGGTTTCGAAACGGCTGATGGTCTTGGGGTCGAAGCCGGTCCGTTCGGCCAGTTGTGCCTGGGTCAGGCCCGCCAGCTTGCGGTAGCGGCGCAGGGCGATACCCAAAGCTGATCTCGTCATCGCTTAATTCCCATTTAGAATCAAGAACTTAACGATATCTATCAATGTGGCGCAACGCCATGATCGATCACCTTTGTTTTATTTATGTGATGAATTTCGTAGAATTCATGGCTTGACCGGTCAGTCATCGTCACCTTCCTTGTACCGTTCGGCCTCGTGCCGTAACGGCAGGAAGCGCTTTTGCCCATTGGAACGGATCCTCATGATTCGGTTCCGATGGCCGTCGATGAACTGGGTGCCGGCTTGTCATTGAATGGAGTCTCATCGTGCGCCTCAACTTGCCGGTAACCCCGGTCGAGCAACGTTTCCCCCCCCATCAGCGGCTGATTTCTGCTACCGATACCGCCAGCCTGATCACCTACTGCAACCCAGAGTTTGCCGCCATCAGTGGCTACAGCGAGGCCGAACTGATCGGCAGCCCGCACAACCTGGTGCGCCACCCGGATATGCCGCCGGCGGTGTACGAGTTGATGTGGCGCTACCTGAAAGCCGGCAAGAGCTGGATGGGTATCGTCAAGAACCGCTGCCGTAACGGCGACTACTACTGGGTCAATGCCTACGTCACGCCCATCCTCGAAGGTGGGCGGGTAGTGGGTTACGAGTCGGTGCGCGTATGCCCTACGCGCGAGCAAGTAGCCCGTGCCGAAGCCCTGTATGCGCGGCTGCGCAACGGCCAGGCGGCATTGTCGGCGCCGCGCCGGCTGAGCTTGCTGACGCAGGCCTTGGCCTTGCCACTGGCCGGTGGGCTGCTGGCAGTGGGGGCCAACCAGCTGTGGCCTGGCCTGGTGGGGCAGGGGCTGACCCTGGGGCTGTTCGTGGCCTGCGGCCTGTGGGCGCGCAATGCCCTCGGGCGGCAGCTGCAGCAGATTGTGCAGGGTGCCGACGGTGCCTTCGCCGACCCGATTGCAGCCTTGACCTACAGCGACCTGTCGGGTGCTGCCGGGCAGTTGCAACTGATGCTGATCAGCGAAGAGGCACGCCTGAAAACCGCCTTGACCCGGCTAAGCGATCTGGCCGGGCAAATGGCCGTGGCCGCTCGCGATGCCGGGCAGTTGTCGCGCAGCACCGAGGCGGCATTGCTGGAGCAGCGTGCCGAAACCGACCTGAGCGCCACTGCAATGAACCAGATGGCCGCCTCCATTGGCGAAGTGGCCAACCACGTGCAGTTGACCGCCGCCGAGGCACACACGGCGCACCTGCTGGCCGAGCAAGGTAGCCAGGTGGCCGATGCCAGCGGTGCGGCCATTCGTAACCTGGCCAGCACCGTGACGCAGATCAACCAGGCGGTCAGCCACCTGGCGGGTCAGACCGGCGCCATCGCCGAGGCCGCCGGGATGATCCGCGGCATTGCCGAGCAAACCAACCTGCTGGCCCTTAACGCCGCCATCGAGGCTGCCCGTGCGGGCGAGCAGGGCCGGGGCTTTGCCGTGGTCGCCGACGAGGTGCGGGCACTGGCCGACAAGACCCGCCAGTCCACCCTGCACATCCAGGCCATCATCGATGCCCTGCGCAGTGGCGCCGAGGAAGCCGTGGCGATCGCCAGCCGAGGCATCGACGGTGCCGAGCAGGGCGTTGCCCAGGTGCAGGAAGCCCGGCAGGCGCTGCATGGCATTCGTGACGCGGTACAGCGCATCAGCGATATGAGCCAGCAGATGGCCACCGCCTCGCAGCAGCAGTCGGCGGTGGCAGAAGACGTTTCGCGGCAGATCAACGGCGTAGCCGGTATTGCCCAGCACAGCGCCCATAGCGCCAACGCCGCCGCCTCGCGCGGTACCGAACTGGAACACGTGTGCGCCGGATTGCGCGCCCTGGTGGAGCGCTTCAACCGCTAAGGCAGGATGCTTTATGGATGATAACTATCGCGCGGCCGTGGACGCGGCCGCGATCTTTTCGGAAACCGACCTGCGTGGGAACATCACCTACGTCAATCAGCAATTCTGCAGCATCTCGGGCTACAGCCGTGAGGAACTGTTGGGGGCCAACCACCGCATCCTCAATTCCGGGCTGCATGAACCGACGTTCTTTGTCGGCATGTGGCGGGCGTTGGTCGCCGGGCGGGTGTGGAAGGGCGAAATCTGCAACCGGTCCAAGGACGGTTCGTTGTATTGGGTCGACAGCACCATGGTGCCACTGGTCGATCCGCTGACAGGCCAGGTGCGCAAGTATGTGTCGATCCGCTTTGACGTCACCGAGAAGCGCCAGTTGCTGCATACCTTGCAGTGGCGGGTGGGGCACGATGTGCTCACCGGCCTGCCCAACCGTGCCTACCTGTCCGACCTGCTGAACCAGGCCCTGGCCTACTCGCGCCGCGAAGGCATCTCGCTGGCGGTGTGCATGCTCGACCTGGATGGTTTCAAGGCGGTCAACGACGGCTACGGGCATGCCGTGGGTGACCTGCTGCTGGTGGAAGTGGCGCAGCGCTTGAAGAGCATCCTGCGCGGTGGTGATGCCGTGGCCCGGCTGTCGGGCGACGAATTCGTGCTGATCCTGCGCGACGTCGACGATGAGCACCAGCTGCATGCAGCCCTGCAGCGGGTATTGCGTGCATTGGCGGCGCCTTGTGTGGTGCGTGAGCATACGCTGTCGCTCAGCGCCAGTATCGGCGTGACCCTGTACCCGCAGGATGACGAAGATGCCGACACGTTGGTGCGCCATGCCGACCAGGCCATGTATGTGGCCAAGCAGCGCGGGCGCAACCGTTACCACCTGTTCGACGTGTCGCAGGAACAGGAACTCAAGGCCACCCACCAGACCGTGGCGCGCGTGCGCCGGGCGCTGCGCAACGGTGAGCTGTGCCTTTACTACCAGCCCAAGGTCAACCTGCGCAGTGGCAAGGTACTGGGCTTCGAGGGTTTATTGCGCTGGCAGCGGCCAGGCCGTGGCGTGGTGCCGCCTGGTGATTTCCTGCCCTGGGTAGAGCAGACCGACCTGATCGTCGAAATCGGCGAGTGGGTGATCGGGCAGGCGTTGAGCCAGTTGCAGGCCTGGCAGCGCCAAGGGCAACCCTGGTCGCTGAGCGTGAATATCGCCGCGCGGCATTTGCAGCGCAGTGACTTTGCCGAGCGCCTGCAGCAACTGCTGGCAGCGTACCCGGCGGTGGACCCGGCGCTGCTGGACCTGGAAATCGTCGAGTCGGTGGCCATCGACAACCTGCAGCATGTCAGCCGTTGCCTGGATGCCTGCCGTGCGCTGGGTGTGCGTTTCTCGCTGGACGATTTCGGCACCGGTTATTCGTCCTTGAGTTACCTGAAACGCTTGCCGACCCAGACGATCAAGATCGACCAGTCGTTCGTGCGTGACATCCTTCATGACCAGGACGACCTGGCGCTGACGGAGGCAGTGATCGGCCTGGCCCGGGCGTTTGGCCGCGAGGTGATTGCCGAGGGGCTGGAGAGTGTCGAGCACGGCCGGGTACTGATGGGCCTGGGCTGCGAGCTGGCGCAGGGTTACTGCATTGCCCGGCCGATGCCCGCCAGTGACGTGCAAGCCTGGGCACAGGCCTACCGGCAGCCAGTGCAGTGGCGTGACCCTTGAAGGTCATCAGCGGGCCGTGGTCTTGACCTGCACGGGGGGCGCCACCTGCTTGTCGATCAGGGGTGGCTTCGAAAACCTGCTGTGCGGCGCGCTTCCGGGCCAATCGATTCATCGCCCACGCAACCGCTTGTACAGTGTGGTGCGGCTGATACCAAGTCGGCGGGCCACCGCCGACAGGTTGCCATTGGCTTGCTCGACCAGGCTCTGCAGGTCCGTCTCTTCAGTCGCTATCGGCACCGGTGTTTTCGACTCGGCCAGAAAACCCGCAGGAAGGTGTTCGACGCCTACCGGCCCGTTGGCCGCCAGGGCCAACGCGACCTGTAGCACGCTCACCAGTTCGCGCAGGTTGCCCGGCCAGGGGTGTTGATCGAACAGGTCGATAATGGCCGGCGGCAGCCGCGCAGGTTGCCCGGGCTCGCGGTAGCGGGCATGCACCTGCTCAATCAGCTGGCGCCGGTCAGCGCGTTCGCGCAGGGGGGGCAGCACCAGCGTCAGGCCGGCGATGCGGTAGTACAGGTCCTGGCGAAAGCGCCCGGCGCGCACTTCTTCGGCCAGGTTGCGATTGCTCGCCGACACCACGCGGATATCCACCGGCACCGGTTCGCCACTGCCCAGCGGCTGGATGCTGCGTGACTGCAGTACGCGCAGCAGACGGGCCTGGGTGGGCAGTGGCATGTCGCCAATCTCATCCAGAAACAGGATGCCGTGGTCGGCCTTGCGGATCAGCCCCGGGTTGCCCTTGTGGTGGGCGCCGGTGAACGCGCCTTTGTCATAGCCGAACAGTTCCGACTCCACCAGTTCGGCCGGGATCGCCGCACAGTTTACGGCGACCAGCGGCTGCCTGGCGCGGCTGCTGGCCCGGTGCAGGGTGTCGACGAACACTTCTTTGCCTACGCCTGTTTCGCCCTCGACCAACACCGGGATGTCCTTTTCCAATAGCAGGCCGGCTTGTATCAAGGCTTTTTCCAGGCGCGGCTCGGCACTGCCGGCTTCGGGGCGGCGAGTGGTTTCGCGTGGGGGGTGCCACTGGCAGTGAAAGCGGTTGCGCCCGGTGGCCTGCAGAGCGAAGGGCTGTTGTCGGGGATGGCTGAGCAGCTGTTGCAGGGGTAACTGGAACAGTTGCTCGATGTTTTGCTCCAGCGGGTTTACACCGAGCAGGCTATCGGCCCGGTGATTGGCGGCCAAAACCTGCCCGCGTTCATCGAACACCAGCAAGCCGGCCCAAGGGCTGTCGAGGTTGTCGGAGGCGCTGTTGAAGATCAGTTGTGCATGCTGGTCAGCATGTTCGGCGAGGATCAGGCGGTTCTCCAGGCTCTGGCCCATCATGCGCACCAGCCCAAGCGTCTGGCTGGCCGGCAGGTAGCCGTCGCTGGCTACGTCGAGCGCCCCGACCAGCTGCCGTGCGGCGTCGAACAGGGGGGCGGCGGCGCTGGACATGTAGCGGTTCTGGCGCAGGAAGTGTTCGTCCTGGCCGACGTGAACCGCTTCGGCGCAAATCAGTGTGGTGCCCAGGGCGTTGGTACCGACGCCACGTTCGTGCCAATGGGCGCCGGCGCTGAAACCATGGTGCTGGCGCGGTTCGATGAAACGCCGCGAGCCCCAGCTGTCGAGCAGGCAGCCACTGGCATCGGCCAGCATCACCAGGTAGCTGGCGTTACCCAAGAGGTGCGCATAGTGCGGTAGCACTTCCTCGCGGGTCAGGCGCAGCAGGTTTTGGCGCCGCTCCAGCAGGGCACTGAGCTCGGCGCGGGACAGGCAGTCAAAGTCTGGCGCATGCTGCGGCTGCAGGCCGTGGGCGCGGCAGCGGTCCCAGGACGCCTGGATCAGTTGGGTGTGGGTCGAAGTGGATGCGGCCACGGGCCTGTCCTGTGTGATTGTTGTCATGGGTCGACCGCCGTTCAGTGTTGTTCACGGCTGTTCATTGTCAAACTGGCCAGTGTCCAGTTGTGCAGTGATTGTGTTCACGTGCGAACCCGCGATTTGCCAGCGCTGCCACCCAGGCCCCGAACCAGAGCATCGGGCAAGGACTGGCACGGAACTGGCTGTACCCGGCAGACAACAATCACAAAAAGGCCACGCCATGTCCCTGGTGCTGGAGCAGGTCAGCCGTAGCGTCGACAACCAGCCGTGGATCGTCGATGCGTCACTGCGTTTCGAGCCCGGCTCGTTCAATGTGCTGCTGGGTCGCACCCTGGCCGGCAAGACCAGCCTGATGCGCCTGATGGCCGGGCTGGACCGTCCTGACCGGGGGCGGGTGCTGATGGATGGCCAGGACGTCACCGGTGTGCCGGTGCGTCAGCGCAATGTGTCGATGGTGTATCAGCAATTCATCAATTACCCGACCTTGAGCGTGTACGAAAACATCGCCTCGCCGCTGCGCCAGGCGCGCATGGCCGAGGACCAGATCCGGCGGCGGGTGCAGGAAACTGCCGAGATGCTGCGCATCGAAACCTACCTGCAACGCCTGCCACTGGAGCTCTCCGGCGGCCAGCAGCAACGCACGGCGATGGCCAGGGCATTGGTCAAGGATGCCTCGTTGATCCTCTTCGACGAGCCATTGGTCAACCTCGACTACAAGTTGCGCGAAGGCCTGCGCCAGGAGCTGCGCGAGCTGTTCGCGGCGCGCCATTGCATTGCTGTGTACGCCACCACCGAGCCCAACGAGGCGCTGGCGCTGGGCGGCACCACCACCCTTGTGCACGAAGGCCGTATCGTGCAGAGCGGGCCCACCGCCGAGGTCTATCAGCGCCCCAGCAGCGTGCTGGCTGCCGAGCTGTTTTCCGAGCCGCCGATCAACCTGGTGTCTGGCCGTATCACGGGTAACGAGGTGAGCCTGGCCCAGACCGTGCACTTTGCCCGCAATGCCGACCTGGAGCCGCTGGCCGAGGGTGACTACCGCTTCGGCGTGCGCCCCAGTCATATCGCGCTGGTGCCGGCCCACGACGATGACCTGGAGCTGGCGGTACTGGTGGAGTTGGCCGAGATCAGTGGGTCAGAAACATTTCTGCATGTGCGCAACGAATACTGGCGCATGGTGCTGCACCTTCCCGGGGTGCACGAGTACCAGGTGGACACGCCGATACGCGTGTTCATCCCCACGCACAAGCTGTTCGTTTTCGACAGCGCCGGGGTGTTGGTGCAGGCTCCGGGGCTGCGCCAGACAAGGAGAGGGTGATGGCCGAAATCCGCCTGCGCCAGCTGGCGCACAGTTACAGCCGCCAGCCCGCCAGCGAGGCAGACTATGCCCTGCACGCACTCGAACATGTGTGGGAGCAGGGCGGTGCCTATGCGTTGCTCGGGCCGTCGGGCTGCGGCAAGTCGACCTTGCTCAATATCATTTCCGGGCTGCTGACGCCGTCTCATGGCGAGGTGCTGTTCGACGGCAAGCCGGTCAACCAGCTGTCCCCGCAGGCGCGCAATATCGCCCAGGTGTTCCAGTTCCCGGTGGTGTACGACACCATGACAGTGTTCGACAACCTGGCCTTCCCCTTGCGCAACCAGGGGCTCGATGAAGCCCGGGTGCGTGCCCGGGTGGAAGAAATTGCCGAAGTGCTCGAGCTGACTGCCGTGTTGCGCAAGAAAGCACGCAACCTCACCGCCGATGAAAAGCAGAAAGTCTCCATGGGGCGTGGCCTGGTGCGCGATGACGTGTCGGCGATCCTGTTCGACGAGCCGCTGACGGTGATCGACCCGCATCTGAAGTGGAAGCTGCGGCGCAAGCTGAAGCAGATTCATGAGCAGTTCAACATCACCATGATCTACGTCACCCACGACCAGTTGGAGGCCTCCACCTTCGCCGACAAGATCGCGGTGATGCACGGCGGACGCATCGTCCAGTTCGGCACCCCGCGCGAGCTGTTCGAGCGACCGCGGCATACATTCGTTGGTTATTTCATCGGTAGCCCGGGCATGAACTTGATCGACGTGCGTGCCGAGGCGGGCGCGGTGGTGTTCGGCGATGTCCAGTTGGTACTGCCCGATGGCTTGTGCGAGCGCCTGGCTGCATTGGCGGGCGGGCGGCTGCAGGTGGGCATTCGCCCGGAGTTCGTGCAGCTGTGGGACAGCCCGTTCGAGGGTGCCTACCCGGCACGGGTGCTGGACGTCGAAGACCTGGGTACCTATCGCATCGTCACCCTCGAACTGGGCGGTGTCGCGCTCAAGGCGAGGCTGGGCGAGGACCGCCCGTTGCCTGTGGACAAGGCTTGGGTCAGCCTGCCGGCGCAGTGGCTGATGCTGTATGTCGACGATGTGCTGCTGGAGGCCGGGCCATGAACAACAAGGTGCCGAACAACAAGGCCTGGTGGCTGGTGCTGCCGGTGTTCCTGCTGGTCGCGTTCAGCGCGGTGGTGCCGATGATGACGGTGGTCAACTACTCGGTGCAAGACATCTTCGACCAGTCCAGCCGCTACTTCGTCGGTGCCGACTGGTACCGCCAGGTACTGCGCGACCCGGCGCTGCACGACGCATTGCTGCGCCAGTTCATTTACTCGGCCTGTGTACTGCTGATCGAAATTCCGTTGGGTATAGGCATCGCCCTGGCCATGCCAACCAAAGGCCGTATGGCCTCGGTGTGCCTGATCGTCATGGCTATCCCGTTGCTGATCCCGTGGAACGTGGTCGGCACTATCTGGCAGATTTTCGGCCGGGCCGACATTGGCCTGCTCGGCGCTTCCCTGGCCAAGCTCGGGGTCAGCTACAACTACGCCGGTGACCCGTTCGACGCCTGGCTCACCGTGCTGGTGATGGATGTGTGGCACTGGACTTCGTTGGTGGCTTTGCTGTGCTATTCGGGGCTGCGTGCGATCCCCGACGTGTACTACCAGGCCGCGCGCATCGATCGGGCCTCGGGTTGGGCGGTGTTTCGCCATATCCAGCTGCCCAAGCTCAAGAACGTGCTGGTGATCGCGTTGATGCTGCGCTTCATGGACAGTTTCATGATCTACACCGAGCCGTTCGTGCTGACTGGCGGCGGGCCAGGCAACGCGACCACGTTCCTCAGCCAAACCCTCACGCGTATGGCTGTAGGGCAGTTCGACCTGGGGCCGGCGGCAGCGTTTTCACTGGTGTACTTCCTGATCATCCTGCTGGTGTCGTGGCTGTTCTACACAGCCATGACCCATGCCGACAAGGACTAGGCCATGAGCACACGCAAATCAATGGCCCTGCTGCTGTACTTCTTCTTCCTGCTGGTGCCGATCTACTGGTTGCTGAACATGTCGTTCAAGAGCAACGCCGAGATCCTTGGCGGCCTGACCCTGTGGCCGCAGGCGTTCACGCTCGACAACTACCGAGTGATCTTCACCGACGCCAGCTGGTACAGCGGCTACATCAACTCGCTGTACTACGTGTGCCTGAACACGCTGATTTCACTGCTCGTGGCGTTGCCCGCGGCCTATGCCTTCTCGCGCTACCGCTTTCTCGGCGACCGCCACCTGTTCTTCTGGCTGCTGACCAACCGCATGGCGCCACCGGCGGTGTTCCTGCTGCCGTTCTTCCAGTTGTACTCGTCGATCGGGCTGTTCGATACCCACATTGCCGTGGCGCTGGCCCATTGCCTGTTCAACGTACCGCTGGCGGTGTGGATCCTGGAGGGCTTCATGTCGGGTGTGCCAAGGGAAATCGACGAAACCGCCTACATCGACGGCTACAGTTTTCCGCGCTTCTTCGTGAAGATCTTCATTCCGCTGATTGGCTCCGGCATCGGCGTCACGGCGTTTTTCTGTTTCATGTTCTCCTGGGTCGAACTGCTGCTGGCGCGCACCCTGACCTCGGTGAATGCCAAGCCGATTGCCGCGGTGATGACCCGCACGGTGTCGGCATCGGGCATCGACTGGGGTGTGCTGGCGGCGGCGGGGGTGCTGACCATCTTGCCGGGCATGCTGGTGATCTGGTTCGTGCGCAATCATGTGGCCAAGGGCTTCGCCCTGGGCCGGGTGTGAGGAGGGCAACGCATGGAGTGGATGGCCTGGACCCTGCCGACAGCGCTGTTCTTCGTCGCTGTGGGCCTGTTGCTGCTGGGCATGACCCTGCTTGAACTGCGTCGCCCCTGCGTAGAGCGACGGGGCTTTTTGCCGCTGGTCACCAGCCGAGGTGACCGTTTGTTCATCGGCCTGCTGGCCAGCGCCTACCTGCACCTGCTGGTGGTCGGTGTCAGCGACTGGCCATTGTGGGTGGCCTCGCTGCTGTCGCTGGCGTGGCTGGCGGTGGTGTTGCGCTGGGGCTGAGCGAGCGGCCCTGTGGGATAACTGAAACGGGAGATCACAATGTTCGACAACAAACACAACAGGCGACATTTGACCCTGGCCGCGTTGCTGGTACTGGCCAGCGTGCAAGGCACAGCCTGGGCCGACCAGTACGAAGAGGCGGCAAAGAAATGGATCGGCAGTGAGTTCAAGCCTTCGACCCTTACCCCCGAACAGCAGTTGGCCGAATTGCAGTGGTTCATCAAGGCAGCCGAGCCGTTTCGCGGGATGAAGATCAACGTTGTGTCGGAAACCATCACCACCCATGAATACGAATCCAAGGTGCTGGCCAAGGCTTTCAGTGAAATCACCGGCATCCAGCTGACCCACGACCTGCTGCAGGAAGGCGACGTGGTGGAAAAACTGCAGACGCAGATGCAGTCGGACAAGAACATCTATGACGGCTGGGTCAACGACTCCGACCTGATCGGTACGCACTTTCGCTACGGCAAAGTGGAATCGATCACCGACCTGATGGCCAACGAGGGCAAAGCCTATACTTCGCCGACCCTCGACCTGAAGGACTTCATCGGTATTTCCTTCACCACCGCGCCCGATGGCAAGGTCTACCAACTGCCCGACCAGCAGTTCGCCAACCTGTACTGGTTCCGCGCCGACTGGTTCGAACGGCCGGAGTTGAAGGCCAGGTTCAAAGAGAAGTACGGCTATGAACTGGGGGTGCCAGTGAACTGGTCGGCGTACGAGGACATTGCCAAGTTCTTCACCGAAGACGTCAAGGAGATCGACGGCAAGCGCGTCTACGGGCACATGGACTACGGAAAGAAAGACCCGTCACTGGGCTGGCGCTTCACCGATGCCTGGTTCTCGATGGCCGGCGGCGGCGACAAGGGCCTGCCCAATGGTTTGCCGGTCGATGAATGGGGCATTCGCGTGGAGGACTGCCATCCGGTGGGTTCCAGCGTGACCCGCGGCGGCGATACCAATGGGCCGGCCGCCGTCTATGCCACGCAGAAGTACGTGGACTGGATGCGTGCTTACGCGCCCAAGGAAGCGCAGGGCATGACATTCTCCGAAGCCGGCCCTGTGCCGGCGCAAGGCAACATTGCCCAGCAGATATTCTGGTACACCGCATTCACCGCCGACATGACAAAGCCCGGCTTGCCGGTCGTGAATGCCGACGGCACGCCGAAGTGGCGCATGGCGCCTTCACCGAAGGGGCCTTACTGGGAAGAGGGTATGAAACTCGGCTACCAGGACACTGGCTCGTGGACCTTCTTCAAGTCCACCCCCGAGAAGCAACGCTTGGCGGCGTGGCTGTACGCCCAGTTCGTCACCTCAAAGACCGTATCGCTGAAAAAGACCATCGTCGGCCTGACGCCTATTCGTGAGTCGGACATCAACTCCCAGGCCATGACCGAGTTGGCGCCCAAGCTCGGTGGGCTGGTGGAGTTCTATCGCAGCCCCGCGCGGGTGCAGTGGACGCCGACCGGCACCAACGTGCCGGACTACCCGCGGCTGGCACAGCTGTGGTGGAGCCATATCGCCGAAGTCGCCAGTGGCGAAAAGACCCCGCAGGAAGCCCTGGATGGGCTGGCCCGCGACCAGGACCGCATGATGGAGCGTCTGCAACGCTCCAACGCCCAGGCGACGTGTGCACCCAAGCTGAATCCGGAGAAGGATGCCCAGTACTGGTTCGACCAGCCGGGTGCGCCGAAAGCCAAGCTGGCCAACGAAAAGCCCATGGGCGAGACCGTCAGCTACAACGAACTGCTGAAGTCCTGGGAGGCGGCCAGGAAGTGATCGGCTGAACACCGTGGTGGTTTCACCGACCGCGGGGGCCGTGCAACCGCTCGCTCGCGAAGAGGCCATTAGTCACGGGCAAAAAAAACGGCACCTGCAAAGGTGCCGTTTTCGCATCACGCGGTATTACTTGTGCAGCTCTTCTGCCGCATACAGCGTGTTCTCCAGCAGGCACGCCCGGGTCATCGGCCCGACGCCGCCCGGCACCGGTGTGATCCAGCCGGCGCGGGGCAGGGCAGTCTCGTAGACCACGTCGCCGACCAGCTTGCCGTCTTCCTGGCGGTTGATGCCCACGTCGATGACGATGGCGCCTTCCTTGACCCACTCACCCTTGACCAGGCCCGGCTTGCCGGCAGCCACGACCACCAGGTCGGCACGCCCGACATGGCCGGCCAGGTCCTTGGTGAAGCGGTGGCAGACGGTCACGGTGCAGCCGGCCAGCAGCAGTTCCATGGCCATCGGGCGGCCAACGATGTTGGACGCGCCGACGATCACCGCGTTCATGCCGTACAGGTCCTGGCCGGTGCTTTCCAGCAGGGTCATGATGCCTTTCGGTGTGCACGGGCGCAGCAGTGGAATACGCTGGGCCAGGCGGCCGATGTTGTACGGATGGAAGCCGTCCACATCCTTGTCCGGGCGAATGCGCTCGAGCAGCAACGAGGCGTCCAGGTGTGCCGGCAGCGGCAGTTGCAACAGGATGCCGTCGACGGCCGGGTCGTCATTGAGACGGTCGATCAGCTCGGTCAGGGCTTGTTGCGTGGTCTCGCTGGGCAGGTCGAAAGCCTGCGAAATGAAGCCGACCTCTTCGCAGTCCTTGCGCTTGTGCGAGACATAGACTTGGGAGGCGGGGTCGGTGCCGACCAGGATCACTGCCAGGCCCGGCGTACGCAGGCCTTGCTGGCGACGCTCCACGACACGTTGAGCGATCTGCTGGCGCAGGCTGGCGGCGATAGCCTTGCCATCGATTAGGTGTGCAGTCATAGACGCGTGATTAACCATCGAGAAGGAACAATAAAGAACGTGCATTCTCGCACGACATGGGCCAAGGGCAAAGGCGGGTGGTCGGGCAAATCCTCTAACCCCTTAAATAATTTAAATTTTTTCGAAAAAGGTGTTGACGACTTTCGGGGTCGACTATAAGATTCGCCGCACTTGTCGGGCACAGCCTAGCACTGGTTGGCTAAGTCGGGCAGAATGAGTGGTTTAACAGTTCCTTGTTAGCGTCTCGTTCGGTTAGGCTTCAAGCTTAAGCGCCCGTAGCTCAGCTGGATAGAGCATCCGCCTTCTAAGCGGATGGTCGCAGGTTCGAGTCCTGCCGGGTGCGCCATTAGGCAGCTTTGGCAAGCAAGTAGGCTGTAATGCAATATGGTGGGCGTAGCTCAGTTGGTAGAGCGCTGGATTGTGATTCCAGTTGTCGTGGGTTCGATTCCCATCGTCCACCCCATATTTTTCAAGGGCGCCTCGATAGCATCTGGCGCCTTTGTTTTAAGCGTTACGCGGACGTGGTGAAATTGGTAGACACACTGGATTTAGGTTCCAGCGGCGCAAGCTGTAAGAGTTCGAGTCTCTTCGTCCGCACCATGCTTCTGTAAGGTTGTACAGCAAGACCGCAATATGGTGGGCGTAGCTCAGTTGGTAGAGCGCTGGATTGTGATTCCAGTTGTCGTGGGTTCGATTCCCATCGTCCACCCCATATTCCTGAAAGGCGCCTTGATCGTGAGATCGGGCGCCTTTTTGTTTTGGGTCTGCGTAGCGGTGATGAGCCGCGCCCCAGCCAAAACACTTCCTGCCCCTTGTAATCCACTGGTGGCACCCCAATAAAAGCTGTTAGATTTCAGCCGGTTGAAACACCGGCCCGTTTGGCCGGCAAAGGACACCACGATGATTGCAAAAGAAGCCCGTCAGGCCTTGGCGCTGCAGCGCTTTGCCGAAGCCAATCCGCAGTTGATCGAGGAGATCCGCGAGCTGGATGCGCGTGAGCAGGCCCAGCAAATCGAGTGGGCGTTCGAGGATGCCGCCGAGGAGCAGGGTATTGAGCCTTGGGAGCTGGCGCTGCAATTGATTGCCGAGTCCCCGGAGCAGCTGCAGGCCATGCGCCTGGAAACGCACCGTGAAGTGGCCGAGGCGCTGGGGCTGGAATGGGAGGAGTACTGCCAGTTCAACGACATTGATCCTGAATAAAGGAAGCGAATGCGTTGCGGGTAGTTGTTTGACAAAGTATTTCGGCTGCAGGCCGCCCCCGGCGCCGCGCAGCCCCTGTTGGAAGCAGGCCTGGCGCTGTGCCGTGCGGGCCTTGAAAGTTAATCGACCGGCGTTGTTTTCAGTCGTCCCGTGCGGGGTGACTTCTGCTGCGTGACTCACTAGAATGTTTGCCCTTGATTCTGGAGTCGGGCTAACGCCGGCTAACGTCTGTGCAACGAGGAATATCCATGCAAGTTTCTGTTGAAAACACTTCCGCTCTCGAGCGCCGCATGACCATCGCCGTTCCGGCCGAGCGCGTCGAGAACGAAGTCAACAAGCGTCTGCAGCAGACTGCCAAGCGCGCCAAGATTGCGGGCTTCCGTCCTGGTAAAGTACCGATGACCGTGATCCGTCAGCGTTTCGAGGCGGACGCCCGTCAAGAGGCTTTCGGTGACCTGGTCCAGGCCTCCTTCTACGAAGCCATCGTCGAGCAGAAGCTGAACCCGGCTGGCGCCCCGGCTGTAGAGCCCAAGTCCTTCGAAAAGGGCAAGGATCTGGAGTTCGTCGCCATCTTCGAAGTGTTCCCTGAGTTCACTGTTGCGGGCCTCGAGTCGATCAAGGTCGAGCGCCTGAGCGCCGAAGTGGCTGACAGTGACCTGGACAACATGCTGGAAGTGCTGCGCAAGCAGAACACCCGCTTTGAGGCCGTCGAGCGCGCTGCGCAGAACGACGACCAGGTCAACATCGACTTCGTCGGCAAGGTCGACGGT
The DNA here is from genome assembly GCF_045164175.1 of Pseudomonas sp. 10(2024). NCBI lineage: Bacteria > Pseudomonadati > Pseudomonadota > Gammaproteobacteria > Pseudomonadales > Pseudomonadaceae > Pseudomonas > Pseudomonas sp. 10(2024). Next base: position 3,842,853 of record NZ_CP174006.1, on the reverse strand, counting down.
GAAGCGTTTGCCGGTGGTTCGGCCAAGGGCACCCTGCTGGTGCTGGGTTCCGGCCGCATGATCCCAGGCTTCGAAGAAGGTCTGGTGGGCGCCAAGGCTGGCGAAGAGCGCGTTGTCAACGTGACCTTCCCAGAGGACTACCAGAACCTGGACCTGGCTGGCAAAGCCGCTGAGTTCACCATCACCGTCAACAGCGTTTCGGCACCTGTACTGCCAGAACTGAACGAAGAGTTCTTCGCCCAGTTCGGCATCAAGGAATCGACGCTGGAAGGCTTCCGCGCCGAAGTTCGCAAGAACATGGAGCGTGAGCTGCGTCAGGCGATCAAGACCAAGGTCAAGAACCAGGTCATGGACGGTCTGCTGGCCGCCAACCCGATCGAAGTGCCAAAAGCCCTGCTGGAAAACGAAGTCAACCGTCTGCGCGTGCAGGCTGTTCAGCAGTTTGGTGGCAACATCAAGCCTGAGCAGCTGCCAGTCGAGCTGTTCGAAGAGCAAGCCAAGCGCCGCGTCGTGCTGGGCCTGATCGTGGCCGAAGTGGTCAAGCAGTTCGAGCTGAAGCCGGACGACGCCAAGGTTCGCGAGATGATCGAAGAAATGGCGTCGGCTTACCAGGAGCCTGAGCAGGTCATCGCCTGGTACTACAAGAACGACCAGCAACTGAACGAAGTGCGTTCGGTTGTGCTGGAAGAACAAGTTGTAGATACTGTTCTGCAGAAAGCGACTGTGACCGACAAGTCGGTCTCGTACGAAGAAGCCGTTAAACCAGCCGAGGCTCCTGCCGCTGCTGAGTAACGGGCTTCTCTCGTAGGAAACCTCCACAAGCCAGCCTTCGAGCTGGCTTGTGCGTATTCAAGCCATGACTATTTGGGAGTGAGCGCAGGACATGTCCCGCAATTCTTATATTCAGCAGAGCTCTGACATCCAGGCCGCAGGCGGCCTGGTCCCGATGGTTATCGAGCAGTCCGCCCGTGGCGAACGCGCTTACGACATCTACTCGCGCCTGTTGAAGGAGCGTGTGATCTTCCTGGTTGGCCCGGTAGAGGACTACATGGCCAACCTCGTCGTTGCGCAACTGCTGTTCCTTGAGGCGGAAAACCCGGACAAGGATATCCATCTGTACATCAACTCGCCGGGCGGTTCCGTCACCGCCGGCATGTCGATCTACGACACCATGCAGTTCATCAAGCCGGACGTTTCGACCATCTGCATCGGCCAGGCCTGCAGCATGGGCGCCTTCCTGCTGGCGGCAGGTGCCAAGGGCAAGCGTCATTGCCTGCCTAACTCGCGCGTGATGATCCACCAGCCGCTGGGCGGCTTCCAGGGTCAGGCCACCGATATCGAGATCCACGCCCAGGAAATCCTCAATATCAAGGCCCGTCTGAACGAGCTGCTGGCCTATCACACCGGCCAGGACCTCGAGACCATCAAACGTGACACCGAGCGTGACAACTTCATGAGCGCCTCGCGCGCAGCCGAGTACGGCCTGATCGACTCGGTCTACGACAAGCGGCAACTGGCCTCCTGAACCGGGGGGTCAGAGCAGGTGGGCGTCGAAAGCGCCTACCTGCGGACTTGAAAAAGCCCGCAATTGCCTTCATCTTGTGTTGCAAGCCTACCGGATTGGATCGATCGAATGACTGACACCCGTAACGGCGAGGACAGCGGCAAATTGCTTTATTGCTCCTTCTGCGGCAAAAGCCAGCACGAAGTGCGCAAACTGATTGCCGGGCCCTCGGTATTTATCTGCGACGAGTGCGTCGACCTGTGCAACGACATCATCCGAGAGGAGGTGCAGGAAGCCCAGGCCGAGAGCAGCGCGCACAAATTGCCTTCGCCGAAAGAAATCAGCGGCATCCTTGACCAGTACGTCATTGGTCAGGAACGCGCAAAGAAGGTGCTGGCCGTAGCGGTGTACAACCACTACAAGCGCCTGAACCAGCGTGACAAGAAGGGTGACGAAGTCGAACTGGGCAAGAGCAACATCCTGCTCATCGGGCCAACTGGCTCGGGCAAGACCCTGCTCGCCGAAACCCTGGCACGCCTGTTGAACGTACCGTTCACCATTGCTGACGCCACCACCCTGACCGAAGCCGGTTATGTGGGTGAGGACGTCGAGAACATCATCCAGAAGCTGTTGCAGAAGTGCGACTACGACGTGGAAAAGGCCCAGATGGGCATTGTCTACATCGACGAAATCGACAAGATCTCGCGCAAGTCGGACAACCCGTCCATTACCCGCGATGTGTCCGGTGAGGGCGTGCAGCAGGCGCTGCTGAAACTGATCGAGGGCACCGTGGCCTCGGTTCCGCCGCAGGGCGGCCGCAAGCACCCGCAACAGGAATTCCTGCAGGTTGATACCCGCAACATCCTGTTCATCTGCGGTGGTGCGTTCTCGGGCCTGGAAAAGGTCATCCAGAACCGTTCCACCAAAGGTGGCATCGGTTTTGGTGCCGAAGTGCGCAGCAAGGAAGAGGGCAAGAAGGTTGGCGAGTCCCTGCGTGAGGTCGAGCCGGACGATCTGGTCAAGTTTGGCCTGATTCCGGAATTCGTCGGCCGTCTGCCGGTACTGGCTACCCTTGACGAGCTGGATGAGGCTGCGTTGATGCAGATCCTCACCGAGCCGAAGAATGCCCTGACCAAGCAGTATGCCAAGCTGTTCGAGATGGAAAGCGTCGACCTCGAGTTCCGCAGCGATGCGCTCAAGGCCGTTGCACGCAAGGCCCTGGAGCGCAAGACTGGCGCTCGTGGCCTGCGTTCGATCCTCGAAGGCGTGTTGCTCGATACCATGTATGAGATCCCTTCGAAAAAGGATGTCAGCAAGGTGGTTATCGACGAGAGCGTCATCGAGGGCACCTCGCAGCCGCTGATGATCTACGAAAACAGCGAACCGCAAGCCAAGGCCGCGCCAGACGCCTGATTCAGGCAATGGCCGGTTCTCGGTTGCAAGCAAGAGGGGGCCTACGGGCCCCTTTCTGCTTTTCCTGTGCAAGCGCTTGTAATTTCCCAAGCGTGCCCCCACATTAGGTCCAAGCATCATTTCCACCGGTTTCCGGCCATAAGGCCGCTGTAGAGGCGAAATCATGAAGACCACCCTCGACTTGCCTCTTTTGCCATTGCGCGATGTCGTTGTTTACCCGCACATGGTTATCCCGCTGTTCGTGGGGCGCGAAAAGTCCATCGAAGCCCTCGAGGCGGCGATGACGGGCGAAAAGCAGATCCTTCTGCTGGCCCAGAAGAATCCAGCCGACGACGATCCGGGCGAGGACGCCCTGTACCGTGTCGGTACCGTTGCCACCGTGCTGCAACTGCTGAAGCTGCCTGATGGCACCGTCAAGGTGCTGGTCGAGGGCGAGCAGCGTGGTGCGGTCGAGCGCTTCTCCGAAGTTGAAGGGCACATCCGTGCTGAAGTCTCCCTGATCGACGAAACCGACACTGCCGAGCGCGAGTCGGAAGTGTTCGTGCGCACGCTGCTGTCGCAGTTCGAACAGTACGTTCAGCTGGGCAAGAAGGTGCCTGCCGAAGTGCTGTCTTCGCTGAACAGCATCGACGAGCCAGGGCGCCTGGTCGACACCATGGCCGCGCACATGGCCCTGAAGATCGAGCAGAAGCAGGAAATTCTTGAAATCGTCGACTTGACTACCCGTGTCGAGCACGTGCTGGCACTGCTGGATGCCGAAATCGACCTCCTGCAGGTCGAAAAGCGCATTCGCGGCCGGGTCAAGAAGCAGATGGAGCGCAGCCAGCGCGAGTACTACCTGAATGAGCAGATGAAGGCCATTCAGAAAGAACTTGGCGATGGTGACGAAGGCCACAATGAAGTCGAAGAGCTGAAAAAGCGCATCGAAGCCGCAGGTCTCCCTAAGGATGCCTTGGCCAAGGCTCAGGCGGAGCTGAACAAGCTCAAGCAAATGTCTCCGATGTCGGCCGAAGCTACCGTGGTGCGCTCGTACCTCGACTGGTTGGTGCAGGTGCCGTGGAAGGCTCAGAGCAAGGTGCGTCTGGACCTGGCCAAGGCCGAGGAAATCCTCGATGCCGACCACTATGGCCTGGAAGAGGTCAAGGAACGCATCCTCGAGTACCTTGCCGTGCAGAAGCGCGTCAAGAAGATCCGCGGTCCGGTGCTGTGCCTGGTCGGGCCACCCGGCGTCGGCAAGACTTCGCTGGCCGAGTCGATCGCTGCCGCCACCAACCGCAAGTTCGTGCGCATGGCCCTGGGTGGCGTGCGTGACGAGGCCGAGATCCGTGGCCACCGCCGTACCTACATTGGCTCCATGCCGGGTCGCCTGATCCAGAAGATGACCAAGGTGGGTGTGCGCAACCCGTTGTTCCTGCTCGACGAGATCGACAAGATGGGCAGCGACATGCGCGGCGACCCAGCCTCGGCACTGCTGGAAGTGCTCGACCCTGAGCAGAACCACAACTTCAACGACCACTACCTGGAGGTCGACTACGACCTCTCGGACGTGATGTTCCTGTGCACCTCGAACTCGATGAACATCCCGCCGGCGCTGCTGGACCGGATGGAAGTCATCCGTCTGCCTGGCTACACCGAGGACGAAAAGATCAACATCGCGGTCAAGTACCTGGTGCCCAAGCAGGTCAAGGCCAACGGCTTGAAGAAAGAAGAGCTGGAAGTCGACGTCTCGGCGATTCGCGACATCATCCGCTACTACACCCGTGAAGCCGGTGTGCGGGGTCTGGAACGGCAAATTGCCAAGGTCTGCCGCAAGGTGGTCAAGGAACATACCGGGCAGAAGCAGGTCAAGGTCAAGGTGGCCAGCGAGCAGCTGGAGCACCTGCTGGGCGTGCGCAAGTTCCGCTATGGCCTGGCCGAGCAGCAGGACCAGATCGGCCAGGTAACCGGCCTGGCCTGGACCCAGGTGGGCGGCGAGTTGCTGACCATCGAGGCCGTGGTCATCCCCGGCAAGGGTCAGTTGATCAAGACCGGCTCGCTGGGCGATGTCATGGTCGAGTCGATTACCGCCGCGCAGACCGTGGTGCGCAGCCGCGCCCGCAGCCTGGGGATTGCCGCCGACTTCCACGAGAAGCATGACGTGCACATCCACATGCCTGAAGGTGCCACGCCGAAGGACGGCCCAAGTGCCGGTATCGGAATGTGCACCGCACTGGTGTCGGCGCTGACGCAGATTCCGGTACGTGCCGATGTGGCCATGACCGGCGAAATCACCTTGCGTGGCCAGGTATTGGCCATTGGCGGGCTGAAGGAAAAACTGCTTGCGGCACACCGTGGCGGGATCAAGACGGTGATCATTCCCGAGGAAAATGTTCGCGATCTCAAGGAGATTCCTGAAAATATCAAACAGGATCTTCAGATCAAACCGGTCAAATGGATTGACGAAGTCCTGCAAATTGCGCTGCAATACGCCCCGGAGCCCTTGCCAGATGTGGCTCCGGAGATTGTCGCGAAAGACGAGAAGCGCGACGGCGATGCTAAGGAAAGAATCAGCACGCATTAGTAGTTTTTGGCTGGGGGGCTTTCCTTGACAGTATTTTCGGCGCCTTGCTATAAAGCGGCACGTTATTGTCGCCATGCCTCCCAGCACACGTTTCATAAGCTTTTCATTACATACTTAGAAACAAACTCAATAGAGAAATAAGGGGACTTAGAGTGAACAAGTCGGAACTGATTGACGCTATCGCCGCATCTGCAGACATCCCGAAAGCTGTAGCCGGCCGTGCGCTGGACGCAGTCATCGAATCCGTCACCGGCGCCCTGAAGCAAGGTGACGATGTGGTACTGGTTGGCTTTGGTACCTTCTCGGTCAAGGAGCGCGCCGAGCGTACTGGCCGCAACCCGCAAACCGGCAAGGCAATCAAGATCGAAGCCGCCAAGGTTCCAGGTTTCAAGGCCGGCAAAGGCCTGAAAGACGCCGTCAACTAAGTCGTCTTTCAGCCGGACCCGGCCTGGCCTGGTCCGAGCACGGTGATGGCGGGGCGCAAACGTTCCCGCCTGACACGTTTGCTAAGAAAAGGCGCATCCTCGGATGCGCCTTTCTTTTATCAGGATTCTACCCACGCTCCGCGGTTGTCGACGCAGTGGTACAGCCGTTTCTGGGGGACGCATGCTGCAAAATATCAGGGACAATTCACAAGGTTGGATTGCCAAGACCATCATCGGCCTTATCGTCGTGTTGATGGCATTGACCGGTTTCGAAGCCATTTTCCAGGCCGCCACTCATAGCCAGGACGCCGCCAAGGTGAACGGCCAGACCATCAGCCAGAACGAACTGAGCCAGGCGGCCGACATGCAGCGCCGTCAACTGATGCAACAGTTGGGCAAGGATTTCGACCCGGCGCTGCTGGATGACAAGTTGCTGCGTGAGGAGGCACTCAAGGGGCTGATCAGCCGCAAGCTGCTGCTGCAAGGTGCTGAGGATGCCAAGTTCGCATTCTCCGAGGCCGCGCTGGATCAGGTGATCCTGCAGACCCCTGAGTTCCAGGTGGACGGCAAGTTCAGCGCTGAGCGTTTCGACCAGGTGATCCGCCAGATGGGCTACGGTCGCATGCAGTTCCGCGAGATGCTCGGCGAGGAAATGCTCATCGGCCAACTGCGCACCGGCCTGGCCGGCAGCAGCTTCGTCACCGATCAACAGGTCGATGCCTTCGCTCGCCTGGAGAAGCAGACCCGCGACTTCGCCTCCCTGACCTTCAAGGCCGACCCGGCCGCAGTCAAGGTCAGCGACGAAGAGGTCAAGGCGCACTACGACCAGCACGCCAAGGAGTTCATGTCGCCTGACCAGGTCGTGATCGACTACATCGAGCTGAAGAAGTCGGCTTTCTTCGATCAGGTCAAAGTGACTGACGAAGAGCTCAAGGCCCAGTACGAGAAGGAAATCGCCAACCTGGCCGAGCAGCGCCATGCCGCGCACATCCTCATCGAGGTCAACGACAAGGTCACCGACGCCCAGGCCAAGGCCCGCGCCGAAGAGATCGAGCAGCGTCTGGCCAAGGGTGAGGACTTTGCCGCTTTGGCCAAGGAGTTCTCTCAGGACCCAGGCTCCGCCAACACCGGTGGTGACCTTGGCTTTGCCGGCCCGGGCGTATACGACCCGGCCTTCGAAGAGGCGCTGTACAAGCTGCAGGATGGGCAGGTATCTGCACCGGTGCGCACCGAGTTTGGCTACCATCTGATCAAGCTGCTGGGCGTCCAGGCGCCAGAGGTACCGAGCTTCGCCAGCCTGAAGGACAAACTGACCCGCGATCTGAAGATGCCGCTGGTCGAGCAGCGTTATGTCGACGCCAGCAAGCAACTGCAGGATGCTGCCTACGAGGCTTCCGACCTGACCCAGCCGGCCCAGGACCTGAACCTCAAGGTGCACACCTCCGCCGCCTTCGGCCGCGAGGGCGGTGAAGGCATTACCGCCAACCGTGCGGTGGTGCAGGCTGCGTTCTCTGAAGAAGTGCTGGATGAGGGTGCCAACAGCACCGCCATCGAGCTCGACCCTGAGACCACCGTGGTGCTGCGCGTCAAGGAACACCGCAAGCCAGAGCAACTGCCGCTGGACGCTGTGGCCAAGAATATCAGGGAGCACCTGGCCAAAGAGAAGGCGACTGCCGAACTCAAGGCCAAGGCAGACAAGCTGATTGCCGGCCTGCGTGACGGTTCCATCGCAGCAGGCAGCGTGCACGAAGGCCAAGGCTGGAAAGCCTATGAAGCCGTCACCCGTGGTGAGGACGGTATTGACCCGGCCGAACTGCAGGCACTGTTCCGTCTGGGCAAGCCGCAAGCCAAGGACAAGCCAGTGTATGGCAGCGTCGTGCTGCGTGACGGTAGCCTGGTGGTGTTGCAGCTCAAGGGCGTGAACGAAGGCGCTGCCGCCACCGACGAAGAGAAGCAGCAAATTCGCCGCTACCTCGCGTCACGTGCTGGCCAGCAGGACTTTGCCGCTTACCGCAAGCAGCTGGAAGCCAATGCAGACATTACCCGTTACTAAGGTGTTCGTTGCATGAAGAAACAGGCCGCCTCGTGCGGCCTGTTTCGTTTTCGCCAGCCGCGAGCACGGTCATTGTCGAAGGTCACAGCGCCTTCAGGGGTGGCGCCAACCAGGTGCTACCGCTTCACCCCTTCATAACTGTCCAGCGTATCGCGTGCAATCTCTCGCCCCAGGGCGATGAGCTCCGGCGCCTTGTAGAACTCGAAAAACCGGCACACCCGCTTGGGTACGTTGATCAGCACATCCGGTGGATAGCCGGCAATCTTGTACTGTGCCAGCGAAGTCTGCATGACCTCGAAGCTCTGGTTGATCAAGTCCAGGAGTGAGGCCGGCCCCACGTTGTCGATGATGAAAGAACCGGTGGCAGACTTCGGCGCGCCCTCGCGCTCCGGGGCCGCTGCCGGTTGCTGGCTTTCCGGGTCGGCGCTGTCGGCAAGCCACGGGCTTGGCGGTGCCAACCCCTCGGCGACGATCTCCTTTTCGATGCGGATCAGCTCTTCCGCCGGTTTGCGCCGGAATGGCAAGCGTGAACCCAGCGAGCTCAACAAGGCGTCAAAGCGCATCTTGAACGCCGCCGGGCGCTCGATCACCGGCAACTGGTACTGCTTCTGGTTGGTGGCGTTTAGGTTTACCGCGATGATCAGGTCGCAATGGCTGGACACCACCGGCACGATTGGCAGCGGGTTGAGGATGCCACCGTCGACAAGCATGCGGTTGCCTTGCATCACCGGCGTGAACAGGCTGGGAATGGCCGCCGAGGCGCGCATGGCCTGATGCAGGCAACCTTCCTGGAACCAGATTTCCTGCTGGTTGGTAAGGTCGGCGGCCACTGCGGTGTAGGGTATGCGCAGTTGCTCGATGTTTATCTCGCCGACGATCTTGCGGATCTGCCCGAACACCTTGTCGCCGCGAATCGCACCGAGGCGAAAGCTGACGTCGACCAGGCGCAGCACATCGAGGTAGTCGAGGCTTTCGATCCAGTTGCGATAGTCGTCGAGCTTGCCGGCGGCATAGATACCGCCAATCACCGCGCCCATGGAACACCCCGCGACGCAGGCTATGTCGTAGCCGCGGCGCTCGATTTCCTCGATCACGCCGATGTGCGCATACCCTCGGGCGCCGCCCGATCCCAGTACCAGTGCCACACGTTTACTCATGAACATTCCCCGGCCAGTGCCATCATGGTCCTACAATGCACCCATCGCTGCCTGTGCTTCAATGTAGATCGTGCTGAGCTACTGTAATAAAACTGGCCAGGCAAAGCCGGCTGGGCATGGCACTTTCCAGCTGTCGGAGCGTCGAACAGCCACCGTTTTTCCATAGAGGTATTACTGATGAAAGCCTGGATTTGCCTTCCACTGATTGCCCTGGCCCTTGCTGGCTGCGCGGGCAAGACGGCCTACCGTGACAGCTGCGCGACCCAGCTGGATGCCGCCTGGAAGGAGCTGGACCTGGCCAAGGCCGAAGGCTTCGCCGGTGCCGTAAGTTATTCCAAGGCCTTGTCATTGCTGACCGGGGCCAAGACCCAGCAGCAGTTCGAAGGCTACGAAAGCTGTACCCGCAAAGCCGAAAAGGCGCGGTTCTACATTCGTGAATCTCGCGCCGGGCGCTGAACAGGGAGCATCGTATGTCTGCCATGCTCGACCATGTCGTTGCCCAGATACTGACCTTGCAGGTGCGCTTGCTGGCCTGTCGTGAACGCCTGGCTGCCAATACCGACAGCGAGGCCTTGCACGACTTGCGTACCACCTTGCGGCGCCTGCGCAGTCTGCTGAGGCCGCTGCGTGGGCTGCCTGGCGTGGAGCAGTTGGAGGATGCTGCACGTTCGCTGGGGACCCTTACCACGCCGCTGCGTGATCGCGAGGTGCTGGCGGCCGAGCTGATCGGGCGCGGTCACACAGCAGCCGGGCAGCGGCGTCTGGAGGGGCGTGACAGGACTTTCGCCAGTGTCGCTGCCAGCCCACAGCTGGCCAGGGTATTGGCGATTCTCGACGCCTTTCCATTGTTCCTGCGGGCGGCGGGCCGGGAGGGGCTGGTCAAGTCGCTAAGCAAACGTATCGACAAGCGCTTGGTCAAGCAGTGGCGCAAGTTGCACAAAGCGTTGCAGGACCCTGCTCACGATCGACACCGCCTGCGTTTGCTGATCAAGCGTGCACGCTATGGCGATGAGGCCTACCCGCAACTCGATCACGCAGGGAAGAAACTGCAACGTCTGCTGAAAAAGGCACAGGGCAACCTGGGTGATTGGCACGACCGCCTGCAATGGCTGCTGCAAGCGCGCGACCATGCCGACTTGCTCCCCTGCAAAGCCGATTGGGAGCAGGAGCTGCATGAGGCGGAGCGCCAGTCGGATGTGACGCTGGATGCCCTGCAAGAGGCGCTGGCGCGGCGTTATCACGGAAAATGACCGATATGCGGGCTGAATGCTTGGCGTTTGCTGGCTAGGATGAGCGGACCTTTTTCTTTGCAGGCAGGAGCCGGCCAATGACTTTCAACCAACTGCTCGACGCCGTGCGGGCCAACCCGGATTCCGTCAGCATTCCGCCCAGCTGGGCCCAGGGGCGCGCTGCCTTTGGCGGGCTGATGGCGGCCATGGTCTATGAAACCATGCGCCTCAAGATCAGCGACAACCGCCCGGTACGCTCATTGGCCATCAGCTTCGTGGCACCCGCGGCGGCGGATGTGCCCATCCGCTTCGAGGTGGAGGTTTTGCGCGAAGGCAAGGCGGTTAGCACGTTGCTGGGCCGCGCTGTTCAGGATAGCCAGGTGGTGACTTTGGTGCAGGGCAATTTCGGTGCGGGCCGCCCTTCGGTGGTCGAAGTGCCGGCGTTACCGGCTATCGAAATGCCTGCGCTCGATGAGGCGGCCCCGGAGTTGCCCTATATCAAAGGCGTTACCCCTGAGTTCATGCGGCACGTGGCCCTGCGCTGGGCAGTAGGTGGGCTGCCGTTCAGTGGCAATCAGTCGCGCAAGATGGGCGGCTGGGTGCGCTTGCGGGATGTGGTGGAAGAACAGGTGAACGAGGCGCACCTGTTGGCGTTGGTCGATGCCTGGCCGCCCAGCCTCATGCCGTTTCTCAAGCAGCCCGCTGCGGGTAGTACGTTGACCTGGACCATCGAGTTCATCCAGCCAACGGCGAAGCTGTCGACCCTGGATTGGTGCCGGTACTGTGTGGAGACCGAGCATGCGCGGGATGGCTATGGGCATGCTGCTGCGGCGTTGTGGACGGCGCAGGGCGAGTTGTTGGCGTTGAGCCGGCAGACCGTCACCGTTTTCGCCTGACCCTTGCAAGGCTGCTCACAAGCAGCGCTCCGGCAGCTGGCTCAGTGCCGGTGCTTGTGCCGCTCCCGCCAGGCCCTCCACCAGGCCCCGCTCACCACAAAGCGCGGAAAGGTGATGAACTGCTCGGTCAGTAAGCGCTGCACGGCATCCTGGCGGTTGGCGAACGGTTCGGGCTGCTGGGCTTCAAGGCGGTGGCCTTGGCGCTGCAGGCCCAACGCTGCGATCAAGGCAATCACACCCACCGCGATCTGGCCGAGGTCGAAACCAAACAGACCGGACAGCACCAGCAGTGTCCCCAGAATGAACAACGGCACAGCGATCAGGTGCAACACCAGGTTGGCCGGGTGGCGGTGATTGTGGTGGTAGCCGCGCCATTGCCAGGCGGGAAGATTGGGCAGGCGTTTGCTCATGGGGATTTCCTCTCGGTCATGCCCAAAGCTTAGTGCGGCCCCCAAGCGGGGGCCAATCGAACCTGGCTATGGTGACTATAGCTTGAGCTGGCCAATGGCCTTGTTCAGTTCGCCGGCCAGGGTCGCCAGTTCGCTGCTGGTGGTCGCCGAACCGACCGTCTGCTGCACGGTCCGCTCGGTGACATCGCGGATGCTGACCACCGCGCGGTTCATTTCCTCGGCTACCTGGCTTTGCTGCTCGGCCGCTACAGCGATCTGGGTATTGCTTTCGCGCATCTGCGCCACGGCACCGGTAATTTCCGCCAGCGCCTCACCGGCTTCCTGTGCCTGACGTACACAGTCGTCGGCCTTGTACGAACTTTCCTGCATGAACTCCACCGCATCGCGGGTGCCCGACTGCAGGGCCGAAACCATGGTGGTGATTTCATCCGTGGAGGTTTGCACGCGTTTGGCCAGGTTGCGCACTTCATCGGCCACCACGGCAAAGCCGCGGCCCAGGTCGCCGGCGCGCGCGGCTTCGATGGCAGCATTAAGCGCCAGCAAGTTGGTCTGTTCGGCAATACTGTGGATCACACTGACTACACCGTTGATCTTCTGGCTGTCCTCGGCTAGCTGTCGAATCATCTCGGCAGTTTGTTGCACGCCGCTGGAAAGCCCGGAAATCGAATCCTGCACTCGGCTGACCACCGCTTGGCCGCTGCCGGCCAAGGTGTCGGCGGTTTGTGACAAATCGCGGGTGGCACCGGCGTGCTGGGCAATGTGGTGCACGGTCGCCGACATTTCGTTGATGGCAGTGGCGGCCTGGTCGGTTTCACTCTGCTGGCCGAGCATGCCATGGCGTACGTCGCTCATGCTGGCGGCCAGGCGTGCAGCGCCCGAGTCAAGCTGTGCTGCGCTGTGGGCGACGGTGCTGACCACGCGGTGATAGGTGGACTGCATGGCGTTGAAGGCCCCGGCCATCTGGCCGACCTCGTCGCCACTGGCTAGCGGTACGCGGGCCGACAGGTCGCCGGTTTTTTCCACGTGCAGCATCACGTCCTTGAGGGTGTTGAGTTGGCTGAGCAGGAAGCGGATCAGCAGTTGCGAGGCGCCGAGCATGGCCAGCATCAGGATCAGCACACACACCGCGTAATTGCTGAAGCGATCGAAGAAAACCTGGCGCAGGCTGGGTGACTGGGCCAGCACAGCCAACTGCTGGTCGCCATTGCGCAATACCTGTGCGCCACGCAGCGGGTTTTCACCGAGGATCCAGGCGCTCGGCAATGCTACCCAGCCTTGGGCGTTGCGCAGGGCATCGAGCGCCTCTCCGGCGTAGGTTGGCGTTTGCCCGGTTGACCAACTGATGACGTTGGCCGGGCGTGGCAGTGCTTGCCCGGCTGGCCAGGCGGCCAGCAACTGGGCTTGTGCGACCGCCAGGCCCTGAGCCGCCTCGGCACGTGCGCGTTGCTCCAGGTGCACTGCGTACAGCACCAGCAGCAAGGTGGTGACAAAGGCCACTGCGTTGACGGCCCAGAATTTGTACTTCAGGGAAACATTGCTAAGCCAGGCACCCATGGGCAGGTCTTCTCTGAGTTGAGCGGAAACAATATTGGCAAGGTGCCATCATTGTGCCCACATCCACCTGGACATGTGTTGATGCATATCAACTGTGTTCACCCGCCCCGCGGAAACACGCGAGATTCAGGGGAGCTGGAAAAAATCGCGCGCCGTTGCCGTGGTATGCGCTGCCGTGTGCTCGGCTGATTCACCGCGATGCAAGGCCACCTCGCGCAGTACCTCCGGCAAGAACGCCGGCTCGTTGCGCCCGCTCTTGGGCTTGGGCCGCAAGCTGCGCGGCAGCAGGTAGGGCGCGTCGCTTTCCAGCATCAGCCGGCCTTCAGGGATGTTGCCCACCAGCGGGTGCAGGTGAGTGCCGCGGCGTTCGTCGCAGATCCAGCCGGTAATGCCGATGTGCAGGTCCAGGTCCAGGTAGGCGAACAGCGCCTCGCGCTCACCGGTGAAGCAGTGCACCACCGCGCCGGTCAGGTGGTCGCGGTAGTCCTTGAGAATCGCCAGCAAGCGCTCGCTGGCATCGCGCTCGTGCAGGAACACCGGCAGGCGCAGCTGCGCAGCCAGTGTCAGCTGGGCTTCCAGGGCTTTTTCCTGCAGCGGGCGAGGGGAAAAGTCGCGGTTGAAATCCAGGCCGCATTCGCCTACTGCGCGTACGCGCGGTTCGCTCAGCAACAGTCGCAGCTGGCGCTCGCTGTCGGCATCCCAGGCCTTGGCATCATGAGGGTGCACGCCGGCCGTGGCGAACAGGTGCGCGCCGCTGGCATCCAGTTGTTGGCACAGCTCCAGCGCTTGTTCGCTGACCGCCAGGCTGGTGCCTGTCAGCAGCATTTGCGTAACGCCGGCCTCCAGTGCGCGCTCGACGATTGCGGCCTGTTGGTCGTGGAAACTGCTGTTGGTCAGGTTGACGCCGATATCGATCAGTTGCATGGTGCTATCTCGTGCCGCGGGGCGGCCAGCATAGCAAAAACCGCGTTTTTCTGAAAAAACCAAGAACTTCATGCTGTTGCCGTGGTCTTTTACCGTCGTTTATCACTTGGCGGTGCAACCCATGGATGCCGCTCACCGACCACGGACACGTTTTCGCATGCAGCGATGCTGGCTCATTTTTCTGCTGACGCTGGGGTTGGCCTTTGCCGGTCCCGCCCAGGCGCGCTCGCCGGGGCCGCAGCAAAACATACCGCCTGCCAAGGTGCGTGACCTGGCGCAGATTCGCACCAGCAAAGTACTGCGAGTGCTGGTCAACCAGAGCCGCAACAGCTCTGGTGAGGTCAAGGGCGAGCCAGTCGGCATCGAGTATTATCGTCTGCGTGCCCTGGAGCATTTCCTCAATGCTCGTATCGCCGACGACCAGCAGATCCAGCTAAAGCTCATCCCGCGGGCCAAGGAACAGTTGCTGGGCGCCCTGGCCCGCGGTGAGGGTGACCTGGCCGCGCCAGGCGAGCTGCTTGACCCCACTACGGTGAGCGGTGTCCGCGGCAGTGCGCCGATACTCGACCAAGTGCCGCTGATGCTGGTCGGGCGCAAAGGCGAGCGGAGTTTCAGCAAGGTCGAACAGCTGTCAGGGCGTACCGTGGCCTTGACCAGTGCCAGCGCCGCCGGGCCGCTGATCCAGCAGGTCAACCAGCAACTGGCACTGCGCAAGCGGCCGCCGATCAAAGTGGAGTGGGTCGATTCAACGCTGGCGGTGGAGGATGTGCTGGAGATGGTACAGGCAGGCATCTACCACCTGACCGTGGTCGAGCAGCCCATTGCCCGGCGTTGGGCCCGGGTTATGCCGCGCCTGCGCCTGGATAGCCGGGTGCGCCTGGGGGCGCCGCAAGCCATGCGCTGGTATGTAGGGGGTGAAGCGCCGCAATTGCTGGCCGCAGTCGATCACTTTCTGCAAGGTTACCGCGCGCCAGATAACCAGGATGCCGCATTCGAGCGCATCTACCGCCGCCAGTACCGGGTACACAACCCGTTGGCCAGCAAGGACCGCCAGCGTCTGGCATCGGTGCGGGCGGTGTTGCAGAAGCATGGCCAGGCGCAACAGATCGACTGGCTCAACCTGGCTGCATTGGCCTTCAAGGAGTCGACGCTCAACCCGGCTGCACGCGGTACTGGCGGTGCCCATGGCCTGATGCAGATTACCCCTTCGGCGGCCCAGCGGGTGGGGGTGAGCAATACTGCGACGGTAGATGGCAATGTCCTGGCCAGTGCCCGTTACCTGGCGCTTATCCGGCGCAAGTTTTTTGCCAGTGCCAAGATCAACGAGCGTGAGCGCATGGCCTT
This sequence comes from Pseudomonas sp. 10(2024), assembly GCF_045164175.1. Taxonomy (NCBI): domain Bacteria; kingdom Pseudomonadati; phylum Pseudomonadota; class Gammaproteobacteria; order Pseudomonadales; family Pseudomonadaceae; genus Pseudomonas; species Pseudomonas sp. 10(2024). The sequence goes on along the minus strand of NZ_CP174006.1, from coordinate 3,827,384 downwards.
TGTGCTGGCAGCCTACAACCTCGGCCCCGAGCGGGTTCAGGCCATGCGTGCAGAGGCTCGACGGCGGGGGCTCAACGGCAACCAGTGGTTTTTCCAGACCGAACGCATCGCCATGGAGCAAGTGGGGATGGGACCGGTCAATTTCGTCAACAGCATCAACAAGTACTACCTGGCGTTCAACCGCGAACGCGCGGCACTGGAGCGTGTAGCGAAGCGTTAAGCATCGATTTTATCGATTGTAATGTTGGGTTTTTTGCGATTTTCATATCAAGAGAATTGATTATGATGGCGCCCATACCCACACAACTGCTTCACTTCAAGGACGCTTCGACATGAACAACACTACCCTCAACGCTCTGTTCTCTACACGTGCTGGCGCTGGCTTGAGCGTTATCCGCATCCTGGTCGGCATCATCTTCATGGCTCATGGTGCGCAAAAACTCTTCGGCCTGTTCGGTGGCTACGGCCTGGAAGGCACCGGCCAATGGATGGAAAGCATCGGCCTGGCGCCGGGTTACCTGATGGCCCTATTGTCCGGTAGTGCCGAATTCTTCGGCGGCCTGGCCTTGGTGGTCGGCCTGCTGGCTCGCCCGGCGGCCCTGGCGCTGACGGTGACCTTGATAGTGGCGATCGTTTCGGTGCACATCGGCAACGGCCTGTTCATGTCCAACAACGGCTATGAGTTCGCCCTGGCGCTGTTGGCCGGCACCGTTGCAGTCATGATCGAAGGCGCTGGCCGCTTCTCGCTCGACCGCCTGATCGCCCGGTAATCAGCTGCACGCTGTGAGCTACGAGCCGCAGGCAAGCGCGGGCCAGTACTCGGCTTGTTCTTGCTTGGGGCTTGTCGCTTGCAACTTGGGGCTCATCGCTCTAGCATACCGCCTGCGCCGATTTAAACAGCTACTTGCGGGGCGCAGGAAAGCCCCACCTCCGGGCCGTCCGAAATACCGCTAAAGCGCTGGTTCGGTGACGCCTCCCACCGCTGCCCAGCGGGATTCGCGAGGCGGAGAGAAGCTCCATGAGTTGCCCACGTACCAGTGTCTGTTTGAGCCCTTTGCCTGCCAACCAGGCGTCCCGCACACCGCGCATCCTGCTCGGCGGCCGGCATCAGCCCACCCTTTTGCGTCATCTTGAAGGCCTGTCACGGCGCAAGGGACAGGCGCGTGCCTTTCTGATCCAGTTCGCTGATAGTGGCTGCCACCTCGCGCAGTATGGCAATGACCGCTTCGACCTGGCTGTGATCCAGGCGCCGGCACCGGACGAAGCCGCCGAAGTCATCGGCCATCTCACCCGCATCGCGCGTCAAGGCCTGATTACCCGCCGCTGAGGAATGCGCTATTGAGCACCAACATCATCACCACAGAAGGCCATGAGGCGCTGAAGAAAGAGCTGGACCACCTGTGGCGGGTGTATCGTCCGGAAATCACCCAAAAGGTTGCCTGGGCGGCTTCGTTGGGTGACCGCAGCGAGAACGCGGACTACCAGTACAACAAGAAGCTGCTGCGCGAAATCGACCGCAGGGTGCGATACCTGCGCAAGCGGCTTGAAGATGTGAAAGTGGTGGCGTACTCGCCCGAGCAGGAAGGCAAAGTGTTTTTCGGTGCCTGGGTTGAGATCGAGAACGACGAGGGCGAGACCATGAAGTTTCGCATTGTCGGCTACGACGAGATCTACGGGCGCAACGATTACATCTCGATCGATTCGCCCATGGCCCGTGCCTTGCTGAAGAAGGAGGAGGGTGATGAGGTGGTGGTGCATACACCTACCGGTGAAGCGACCTGGTATGTGAGCAGCATCCGTTACGGCCAGTCAGTCTCGATGGACTGACTGGCCCGTCTTGCGTCAGCCTGAGGCATGTGCTGTCCCGGCAGAAGCGCTGACAGCCAGGCCTCAAGCCTCGCGCAACACCGCCAGCGGGCTGGCATTCAACGCCCGCCGTGTTCCCAGCACCCCAGCACCACCCACCAGCAGTGCCCCCGTCAGCGGCAACACCAGCAGCCACGGGTGCGGGCTCCACTGCAAATCGAAGGCATAGCGGTACAGCACCCAGGTAATCAGTTCGCAGCCCACGGCCGCCAATAGCCCGCTGGCCGCACCCAGCAGGCCGAACTCGATTCGCCGGGCCTTGACCAGCAACGGCCGCGCCGCGCCCAGTGCGCGCAACAGTGCGCCTTGGCGAATACGCTCGTCCAGCGTGGCCTGCAAGCCGGCGAACAGCACTGCCAGCCCGGCGGCCAGCACGAACAGCAACACATACTCCACCGCCAGGGTTACCTGGGCGAGAATGCTGCGCAGCTGGTCGAGCAAGGCATCCACCTGCAGGATGGTCACCGCCGGAAACGCCCGTGACAGCGCGACGACATCCAGGTCATGCCCCGGTGCCAGGTAGAAGCTGGTCAGGTAAGTGGTCGGCAGCCCCTGCAGCGTGCCAGGCTGGAAGATCATGTAGAAGTTCGGCTGGAAGCTGTCCCAATGCACGTTGCGCAGGCTGCTCACGCGGGCCTGGCGCTGCTGGCCGCCAATATCGAACGTCAGCAGGTCGCCCATCTGCAGTTTCAGGCTGCTGGCCAGCTCCGCCTCCACTGAAACCCCGGGGATGTCGTTGTCGGCTGGCAAGGCTTGCCACCAGTTGCCGGCGGTCAGCACGTTGCCTTCGGGCAACTCGGCGGCCCAGGTCAGGCTGAGGTCGCGCTGCACGGCGCGCTCGCCTGCCGAGTCCTTGCTGACCACCTGCTGTACCGGTTTTTCATTGATTTGCACCAGGCGCCCGGGCGTTACCGGGTACAGCGGCGCTGAAGCGGCATTGACCTGGTGCAGGTGTTGAATGAACGGCTCACGGTCATCTGGCAGGATGTTCAGGGCGAAGTGGTTAGGCGCATCCTTGGGTAGCTGTGCTTGCCAGGTATCGAGCAGCTCTGCGCGCAGCAGGGCGACCAAGGCCATGGCCAGCAGTATCAGGCCGAATGCCAGGGCTTGGCCTGCTGCCGCCATGGGGTGGCGCAATAGCTGGCCCAGCCCCAGACGCCAGGTGAGTGGCGCACCGGCCAGCAGCTGGCGCAGGCTGCGTAAACCGAGCAACAGCAGGCCGCCGAGCAGAAGTGCGGCGACCAGGCCGCCACCGAGCAGGGCGAAGGTGAGCAGCAGGTCGAGGCTCAGGCGCCACATGATCAGGCCCAGGGCGAGCAGGGCGGCGCCGTACACCAGCCAACTGCTCGCAGGTATCGGCAACAGGTCACGGCGCAGCACGCGCAGTGGCGGCACCTGGCCCAGCGCCGCAATCGGCGGCAGGGCAAAGCCAGCCAGTGCCACCAGCCCGGTACCGATACCTGCCAGCGCAGGAACGATGCCGCCAGCGGGCACTACGCTCGGCAGCAAGCCGTGCAGCAGGCGGAACAGGCCCAGCTGAGCCAGCCAGCCAAGCAAGGCGCCGGCCAGGGCAGCGACCAGGCCGAGCATGGCCAGTTGCAAGCAATACAAGCCCAATGCCTGGTGGCGCGACAGGCCCAGGCAGCGCAGCAGGGCGCTGGCGTCCAGTCGGCGTGCAGCATAGCGACTGGCCGACAGTGCCACGGCCACGCCTGCCAGCAGCACAGCCACCAGGCTGGCCATGTTCAGGTAGCGTTCGGCTTTGCCCAGCGCGCCGCCGATCTGTTGGTTGCCATCGCGGGTGTCACGCAGGCGCTGGTTGGCGGCCAGGTCTTTTTCCACGGCCTGACGGTACTGCGCCACCGCCTCGGCATCGCCGCGCCACAGGTCACGGTAGGTGACCCGGCTGCCCGGCTGGATCACGCCGGTGGCTTCCAGGTCGGCCAGGTTCATCATCACGCGTGGGGTAAGGCTGTAGAAGTTGTTGGCGCGGTCCGGTTCGTAGGTAAGCACGCGGCTCATGCGCAGGGTTTTCATGCCCACGTCGATGCTGTCGCCGATCGCCAGCCCCAGTGCCGCCAACAGGCGCGGTTCGACCCACACTTCGCCAGGGGCAGGGCCGCCGCCGGGTGTTTCTTCGGCATAGGGTGCCGGAGCGCTGCGTACTTGCCCGCGCAACGGGTAGGCGCCGTCGGCGGCCTTGACGCTGGACAGCTGGATGCCCTTGTCGCCGCCGACCACGCTGGTGAACTCGACCACGTGTGCGTGGCGCAAGCCCAGTGCCTTGCCGGCATCGAGTTGTTGCTCGCGGGCCGGGGCGCTGCCCTGCAGTACCAGATCGGCGCCCAGGAACTCGCTGGCGCGCAGCTGCATGGCGCCGTTGAGGCGGGCGCCGAAATAGCCGATGGCGGTGCTGGTGGCTACCGCCACCAACAGGGCAAAGAACAGCACGCGCACTTCGCTGGCGCGAACATCGCGCAGCAACTGGCGCAGTGCCAGGCCACACAGGCGGGACAGCGGCATATGGCTCACCAGACCTCCATCGGCGCCACAAGGCGGCCCGCGTCCAGGCGGATCTGGCGCCGGCAGCGGCGTGCCAGGCGTTCGTCATGGGTGACCAGCACCAGGGTAGTGCCGCGCTCCTTGTTCAGCTCGAACAACAGATCGCTGATGCGCTCGCCGGTGTGGCTGTCGAGGTTACCGGTGGGCTCATCGGCGAACAGCACCGCAGGCTGCGCGGCGAAGGCGCGGGCGATGGCGACGCGCTGCTGCTCGCCGCCCGAGAGCTGCCGAGGTGTGTGGCTCAGGCGCTTGCCCAGGCCGACCCGCTCCAGCAAAGTGCGAGCCTGTTCGCGGGCATCGCGGCGGCCGTCCAGTTCCAGTGGCAGCATGACGTTTTCCAGTGCATTGAGGCTGTCGAGCAACTGGAACGACTGGAACACGAATCCCACATGCTCGGCGCGCACACGGGCGCGCTGGTCTTCATCCAGTGGCCCCAGGTCGTGGCCGGCGAGCATGACGCTGCCAGCGCTGGGCCGGTCGAGGCCGGCGAGCAAACCGAGCAGGGTCGACTTGCCGGAGCCCGAGGCGCCGACGATGGCCAGGCTGTCGCCTTGGGCCAGGTCGAGAGACAGTGCGTGGAGGATGGTAAGGTCACCTTCCGCGCTGGGGACCACTTTGCTAAGGTTCTGCGCAACGAGAATGCTGGGGCTCATGGAGAATCCGATGCGAGTGTGGTGGTTGAGTGCCGGTCTGGCCCTGTATTGCCTGGCCCAGAGCGCAGCGGCAGGAACACTGCTGGTTGTTGGCGATAGTATCAGCGCCGGTTTTGGCCTGGATAGCCGTCAGGGCTGGGTGTCTCTCTTGCAGGCCCGCCTCAGGGACGAAGGTTTTGACGACAAAGTGGTCAATGCTTCGATCAGTGGCGACACCAGCGCAGGTGGCCAGGCGCGGCTGCCGGCGCTGCTTGCAGCACATAAACCGAGCCTGGTGGTGCTGGAGCTGGGCGGCAACGATGGCCTGCGCGGGCAGTCGCCTGCACAATTGCAACAAAATCTTGCCTCGATGATCGAGCATTCGCGTCAGGCAGGGGCCAAGGTGCTGCTATTGGGCATGCGCCTGCCGCCCAATTATGGTGTGCGTTACACTACCGCCTTTGCCAAGGTGTATGAACAGCTGGCAGCGGACAAACAGGTTCCTTTGGTGCCGTTTTTCCTCGAAGGGGTAGGGGGCGTACCTGAACTGATGCAGGCTGATGGCATCCATCCGGCCCAGGGGGCTCAGCAGCGCCTGCTGGAAAATGCCTGGCCAGCGATAAAACCCTTGCTGTGAAGCTTTAAACGGGGCCGCCTTTGGGCTAATGTTGCGCCCCCCGTTTCGAGTGCTCCAAATGCCGCGCCCTGCCTGGTCCCTGTATGCCTATCAACTGATCGAGCCCGACGAGCAGCTCGACCTGTTCGCCTGCCAGGAAAGCCGCGTCCACCTCGTGGCCCGCCAGCTCGAGCTGGGCGTGCCGGTCGACCGTACCTTGTGTGGCGGCCTGCTGCCAGCCCAGCCGCGTTGGTCGGGGGTGCCGCGATCGATCTACCGCGATGGTCGCCTGTGTGAGCTGTGCCGTGCCATCCTCGATGCCCAGCGACGTGGCATGCGTCCGGTGTGGCCAGAGCTGCACGGCAGCTGAACGAAAAGCACCTTTCATCATCTGAAACGCTTGCAACGTGCCAATGCCTCCCGCTTGCATCGACGCGGGTGTACAATCGATCCTCTTGACCCACCTTTCGAAGGATTTACCGGATGTTGCCGCGCTTTCCTGCCGTCACCCGTAGCCTGTCCCTGGCCGCCCTGTTGGTAGCGGGCCCCGCTGCTGCGCTGGAGCTGCCACTGCCACCGCCCGGTGAAGACATCGTCGGCCAAGTGCATGTGATCAAGGCAAAGTACGAGGACACGTTCGCCGATATCGGCACCGCAAACGACCTCGGCTACCTGGAAATGATTGCCGCCAACCCCGGCGTGGACCCTTGGCTGCCGGGCGCTGGCACCGAGATCATCCTGCCGACCCGTTTCGTCCTGCCGCCGGGCCCGCGCGAAGGCATCGTCATCAACCTGGCTGAGTACCGCATGTACTACTTCCCCAAGGGGGAGAGCGTGGTGTACACCTTCCCGCTGGGCATTGGTCGCGAGGGGTGGGGGTCGCCGATCGCCAACACCAGGATCACCGCCAAGACACCCAACCCGACCTGGACGCCGCCCGCTTCGATTCGCAAAGAGCACGCCGAGGACGGTGACATCCTGCCGACTGTGGTGCCGGCTGGCCCGGACAACCCGCTGGGGCCGTTCAAGTTCACCTTGGGCGTACCGGGCTACCTGATCCATGGTTCGAACAAGAAGTTCGGCATTGGCATGCGCACCAGTCACGGTTGCTTCCGCATGTTCAACAACAACGTGCTTGAACTGTCGAAGATGGTGCCGGTGGGGACGCCAGTGCGCATCATCAACGAGCCTTACAAGTTCGGTATCAGCGCCGGCAAGGTCTATCTTGAGGCACACACGCCGCTGGATGATCAGGGTAACCCGTCGGTTGTCGACAAACACACCGCAGTTATCAATGCCTTGCTCAAGCGCGAAGACCTGGCCAATAACCTACGCATGAACTGGGACATGGTGCGTGACGTGGTGGCTGCAGAAGATGGTATGCCGGTAGAAATTGCCGTGCCGGTGGAAAACCAAGGGGCCGCACCGATGGTGACGAGCATTCCGCCCGAACTGCAGTAAGGTAATTTCGGCGTACCCAGGCCTGCCCTTAGTGCAGGCCTTTTCGTACCTGCTGACCGCGTTTGTCGGTTTCAAAGGCAATAAAAAAGCCGACCCACAAGTGGGTCGGCTTCTTAACAATCCGTGAGGATTATTACTTGCGGCTGGCTTTGTCCAGCATACGCAGGGCGCGCTCGTTGGCTTCGTCAGCGGTCTGCTGAGCCTTCTGAGCGGCTGCCATTGCGTCGTCAGCCTTACGGTAGGCTTCGTCAGCACGAGCTTGAGCGCGAGCTGCTGCGTCTTCAGTCGCAGTCAGACGAGCTTCGGTTTCTTTGGATACGCTGCTGCAACCGGTAGCCAGAACTGCGGCCAGAGCCAGAGCAGAGAATTTCAGAACGTTGTTCATCGTGTTCCCCTTCAAGGACTTTCTATTAAATAGCCATCTCTCAGGAAAGAGAAACTGGCCGGCGTACATAGTACCCATTACTTGTAGTAAGTAAACTGACAGAGCGCAAGAACTGCAAAAAAAATGTTGCTTGACTCCGCGCCGACAAGATTTGCGACGTGTCTGTGAAAAAAAACTGCAGGGTTCGCAAGCGGTTGTGGTACAGGAACTTTTTTGTTGAACTAAGGGTGACTTTAACTGTCGATCAGCGTCTTAAGCCCTAGTACATCCGGTGGCTGTTGGGCGGGCTTGGGAAAGTCGCCTAGGCGGCGGTTTAGCCTTTTTTAACCGCCAGCACCTTGAGCAATCCCGCTTGCGGTGCCTACTATCTTGTCAGTGCCAGACGATCCGAACGATTACAATCGTCCAATGGTCGAAGCGGCAACAGGTGGCGTAGAGGATTCTGTGCCGGATAAACCACCATCGGTTAAGGTAAGGGTCTGCCGAGAAGACCTGCGAGGAGTAGTGATGAGCGAAGCGCTGACCATCCACCATGACCAGGCCGGTCATCAGTTCGAGACCAACGTGGACGGTCATCGTGCCTACTTGACGTACATGGATCTGGGCAAGCAGACGCTGGACATCTATCGCACCTTCGTGCCCAACGCCCTGCGCGGCCGTGGGATCGCTGCCGCCCTGACCGAGCGGGCTCTGGAGTACGCCGAGCAGATGGGCTACACGGTGATCCCGTCTTGCTCGTATGTGGAGCGTTACATGGAGCGCCAGCAGCGGCATTCGAGCAAGGCCTGAGCTGACGACAGGCGCCAGACACAACAAAAAACGCCGGGCAGTGCCCGGCGTTTTTCATTCCCGCAATGTTCAGCCGCGCTTACGCTGCGGCAGCACATCCTTGAGCTTGGCATGCATGCTGCGCAGGGTTTTCTCGGTAGCCGACCAGTCGATGCAGGCGTCCGTGATCGACACGCCATACTGCAAATCGTCCAGGTTTTTCGGAATGGACTGACAGCCCCAGTTCAGGTGGCTTTCGACCATCAGGCCGATGATCGACTGGTTGCCCTCGAGAATCTGGTTGGCGACGTTCTCCATCACCAGCGGTTGCAGGGCCGGGTCCTTGTTGGAGTTGGCATGGCTGCAGTCGACCATGATGTTGGCCTTGATCTTGGCCTTGGCCAGGTCCTGTTCGCACAGGGCGACGCTGACCGAGTCGTAGTTCGGCTTGCCATTGCCGCCGCGCAGTACCACGTGGCCGTATGGGTTGCCCTTGGTGGTGACGATCGACACGCCGCCCTCCTGGTTGATGCCCAGGAAGCGGTGCGGCTTGGACACCGACTGCAGGGCATTGATGGCAACGGTCAGGCCGCCGTCGGTGCCGTTCTTGAAACCCACCGCCGAGGACAGGCCCGAGGCCATCTCGCGGTGTGTTTGCGATTCGGTGGTGCGGGCACCGATGGCCGACCAGCTGATCAGGTCTTGCAGGTACTGCGGCGAAATCGGGTCGAGCGCTTCGGTGGCGGTCGGCAGGCCCATTTCGGCCAGGTCCAGCAGCAGCTTGCGGCCGATGTGCAGGCCGTCCTGGATCTTGAACGAGTCATCCAGGTACGGATCGTTGATCAGGCCTTTCCAGCCGACGGTGGTGCGCGGCTTTTCGAAGTACACGCGCATGACCAGGTACAGCGTATCGGACACTTCTTCGGCCAGCACTTTCAGGCGCTCGGCGTATTCGTGGGCTGCCTTGATGTCGTGGATGGAGCAAGGGCCGACCACGACGAACAGGCGATGGTCCTTGCCGTCGAGAATATTGCGCACCACTTCACGGCCGGCAGTCACGGTCTGCAGGGCCTTGGCGCTGAGGGGGATTTCCTTCTTGAGCTGATCAGGGGTGATCAGGGTCTCGTTGGAGGCAACGTTCAAGTCATCGATCGGTAAATCAGCCATCGTGTTACTCGTCAGGTCACGGGTGCCGGCCGCCAACTATCCCCGTGCGGCCCAGCAGCAAGAATAATCGCAGCGGGGAGCCGAACCTTAGCGCGTTACAGATGGCACGACAATGGGCTGAACCCAGTCATTGTGGGGTTTTTACCTGAGCGAGGGTGTTGCGCGCGAATGGACTGCCCAGCGCTACGTAACCTGTGTAAAAAGAGTGCTGACCCTTTACCTGGAGATTGGCATGCATTCGCACCCCCCTCGCATCGGCATCATCGGCAGTGGCGCCATCGGCGGCTTTTATGGGTTGATGCTGGCCCGGGCCGGTTTCGATGTGCATTTTCTGTTGCGCAGCGAGTACCAGGCCGTTTGTGAGCGCGGGCTGAGCCTGGACAGTGCCGTGCATGGCGCACTGCACATGAATGTGCAGGCTTACGTCAGTGCCGCTGACATGCCGCCCTGTGACTGGCTCCTGATCGGGGCCAAGGCCACCAGCAACGAGCAGTTGGCACCGTTGATCGTCCAGGCTGCTGCGCCCGGCGCCAAGGTGGTGCTGTTGCAGAACGGCCTGGGTGTCGAGGAGCAGTTGCGTCCTGCCTTGCGCAGCGACATGCACCTGCTCGGCGGCCTGTGCTTCATCTGTGTCAACCGCCAGGCTCCAGGTGTAATCCGCCACCAGGCGCTGGGGGCGGTCAACCTGGGGTATCACAGTGGGCCGGCCACCGATTGCGGTGTCGCGCTGGTGAATGAAGGCGCCGGGTTGTTCCAGGCTGCGGGGATCGACTCGCAGGCCATGCCGAACCTGGCCTTGGCGCGCTGGCAGAAGCTGGTATGGAATGTACCTTACAACGGCCTGTCGGTGCTGCTGGGGGCCAGCACTTCGCCACTGATGGTCGACAGCAATAGCCGCGAGCTGATACAGGCCTTGATGGCCGAGGTGGTGCAGGGGGCGGCAGCCTGTGGCCATGTACTGCCCGCGGGCTATGCCGAGCACTTGTTCCAGGTGACCGAGCGCATGCCCGACTACTGGCCGAGCATGTATCACGACCATGTCCACAAACGCCCGCTGGAGCTGGAGGCCATTTACGCCGAGCCGCTGGCACGCGCACGGGCGGCAGGCTGCAGCATGCCGCGCACTGAAATGCTGTACCAAGCGCTGAGTTTCATCGACAGCAGCGACCGGCCGGCCTGAGGGTGGCCGAGGCTTCGGCGGGGCCCTCCAGCCCACGGCAGCAGCGCGCCGGACGGCAAAGCGAGCGTCCGGCGCGCTGCTAAGCTGAAGCTTGCTCTGCCGCTGCGGCAGTCGAGGAGGTCGAATGATCCGCTCCATGCTGTACGCCACCGACCTCGGTGTCTACGCCCCTTTCGTGATGCAACATGCGCTGGCCCTGGCGCGCACGTTCGGTGCCGAGTTGTATGTGATCCACGCGGTCGAGCCGATGGGCCAGTTCGCCGAATCCCTCCTGCAAAGCTACCTCGATGAGCAGACGCTCGATCAATTGCACAGCCAGGGGGTGAACACGGTGATGGCGAACATAGAGCAGCGTGTACTGGAAAACTTTCGCGACGAGCTGGGCGAAGAGGCTGACCTGGCGGTGATCAAGGCCGTGCGTGTGCGACAGGGCGACCCGGCGCAGGTGATTCTCGACCAGGCCCAGCGGCTAAGCGTCGACCTGTTGATATTCGGTAGCCACAGTGCCGGTGCCGGGGTGGATGTACCGCTGGGGCGCACGGCGGTGCGGCTGCTGCAGCTGTCGCCGGTGCCGGTGTACATGGTGCCCTTGGCGCAGCATCTGGGGCGTAGGAAAACGTGAAGATAGGTGCAGTCCATTTCCGCGGGCATGTAACAAAATAGTTCTAGATTTATTTCCAGAACCACTAATATAGTTATATATCGTCGCTGCCTGCTGCCGCGGACTCACCGCTGAACCGAGGGAAACCTATGAAGCTTCAACAACTGCGCTACATCTGGGAAGTGGCGCACCATGACCTCAACGTCTCCGCGACGGCGCAGAGCCTGTATACCTCCCAGCCAGGTATCAGCAAGCAGATCCGCCTGCTCGAAGACGAATTGGGTGTTGAAGTCTTTGCCCGCAGCGGCAAGCATCTGACCCGCGTTACCCCGGCCGGTGAGCGCATCATCAATACCGCAGGCGAAATCCTGCGCAAGGTCGAGAGCATCAAGCAGATTGCCCAGGAGTTCTCCAACGAGAAGAAGGGCACGCTGTCCATCGCCACCACCCACACCCAGGCGCGCTATGCGTTGCCGCCGGTTATCAGCAGCTTCATCAAGCAGTATCCGGAGGTGTCCCTGCACATGCATCAGGGGTCGCCCATGCAGATTGCCGAGATGGCTGCGGACGGTACGGTCGATTTCGCCATCGCCACCGAGGCGCTGGAGCTGTTCGGCGACCTGATCATGATGCCGTGCTACAAGTGGAACCGTTGCGTTGTGGTGCCACAGGGGCACCCACTGGCCAAGCTGCCGAAACTGACCCTGGAAGCCGTCGCCGAATACCCGATCGTCACCTACGTGTTCGGTTTCACCGGGCGCTCGAAGTTGGATGAGGCTTTCAATCACCGCGGCCTCACGCCAAAAGTGGTCTTCACCGCGGCTGACGCCGACGTGATCAAGACGTATGTGCGCCTGGGGCTGGGCGTGGGTATCGTTGCCGGCATGGCTGTGGACGCCAAGCTCGACAGTGACTTGGTGGCGCTGGATGCCAGTGAGCTGTTCGAAGCCAGCATCACCAAGATCGGCTTCCGTCGTGGCACCTTCCTGCGCGGCTTCATGTGCGACTTCATCGAGAAGTTTGCCCCGCACCTGACCCGTGAAGTGATGGCCAAGGCCATTCAGTGCCATAACAAGCAAGAGCTGGAAGAATTGTTCGAAGGCGTCGAACTGCCGGTGCACTGATTCGGGGGGGTGATGGGGTCGCTGTGGGAGTAACGGCCCTTGCTCAATGTCTGAAAGCTGGCGCGATCCCTGTGGGAGCAGGCTTGCCCGCGAACACGGGCGAAGCCCGTGCCAGCCACCGCGGTGTCTTCTTCGCGGGTAAACCCGCTCCTACAGGCCGCCCTAGCTATCTCAAGCCTTGCTGATCAGGTTGCCCGCATGCAACCCACATTCCTTCTGCGTCGACTCTTCCCACCACCAGCGCCCTTCACGCTCATGCTGGTTTGGCAGCACCGGGCGGGTGCATGGCTCGCAGCCAATGCTGATGAAGCCACGCTCGTGCAGGCTGTTGTACGGCAGCTCGAGCATGCGGATATAACCCCATACCTCTTCACTGCTCATCTGCGCCAGTGGGTTGAACTTGTACAGCGTGCGCTCAGGCGTGGAAAAGGCGCTGTCGATTTCCAGTGCCGCCACCTGGCTGCGGGTGCCCGGGCTTTGGTCGCGGCGCTGGCCGGTGGCCCAGGCGCTGACGGTGGCCAGCTTGCGTCGCAGCGGCTCGATCTTGCGAATGCCGCAGCACTCGCCATGGCCGTCCTTGTAGAAGCTGAACAGGCCCTTTTCCTTGACGAACGGGTCGAGCTTGGCGCGGTCGGGGCTGAGGATCTCGATGGGCAGGTTGTACTGTTCGCGTACCTGGTCGATGAACCGGTAGGTCTCCGGGTGCAGGCGCCCAGTGTCGAGGCTGAATACCTTTACCTGCTTGTTCAGCTTCCAGGCCATGTCGACCAGCACCACATCCTCGGCGCCGCTGAAGGAGATCCACAGGTCATCACCGAAGTGCTCGAAGGCAAGCTTGAGGATGTCCTGCGGGGACTTGTTGGCATAGGTCGCGGCCAGGGCGGCGACGTCGAAGGGTTGGCTCATCAGGCGGTTTCCATCTTGGCTGTGGCGCTGTGCGCTCGTAGTAGGGGGATGGTAACAAAAAAATCGTGGTCTAGATGGGCTCACAAGCCCTGCAGGGTCTGCATCAGCACCCGCACTTTGGCGATCGACTCTTCATACTCGGCCTGCCACTGCGAGTCGGCTACCACCGCGCCGCCGCCCCAGCAACTGACCTGGCCATCTTTGATCAGCAAGCTGCGAATGGCGATCGAACTGTCCATTTCGCCGCGCACATCCACATACAGCAGCGAGCCGCAGTACAGCGCGCGGCGCGCGGGTTCCAGTTCGTCGATGATCTGCATGGCGCGGATCTTCGGTGCGCCGGTGATCGAGCCGCCAGGGAAGCTGTCGCCGATCAGGTCCAGCGCATCCTTGTCGCTGGCCAGCTGGCCGGTGATGCTGCTGACCAGATGGTGCACGTTGGGGTAACTCTCCAGGCTGAACAGTTCCGGTACCTTCACTGAGCCAATCTCGCACGTGCGCCCCAGGTCGTTGCGCAGCAGGTCGACGATCATCAGGTTTTCCGAGCGGTCCTTCGGGCTGTGCAGCAGCTCCTGTGCATTACGCTGGTCTTCCGCCGGGTCGCTGGCGCGTGGGCGGGTGCCCTTGATCGGCCGGGTTTCCACCTGGCCCTGGCTGACGCGGATGAAGCGCTCGGGCGAAAAGCTCAGCAGGGTACTGCCGTCTTCCAGTTGCTGGTAGCCGGAGAAGGGGGTCGGGCAGGCCTGGCGCAGGGCCTGGTAGGCCCGCCATGGATCGCCTTGGCAGGGTGCGCGAAAGCGTTGGGTGAGGTTGATCTGGTAGCAGTCACCGGCCTGGATGTAGCGTTGTACCTGGTCGAAAGCGGTTTTGTATTGCTCCGGCTCCAGGTCACCGGCCATCGGCGCGAGCAGCCGGAAGTCGCCGGTGGTGGCGCTGGTGTCCTGGAACAGGCTGATCAGGCGTTCGCGCTCGTCGCCGGCCAGGCTCGGGTGGAACACCAGCTGGCTGGTGCCGAGCAGATGATCGCTGACCAGTGCCCAGGCATACAGGCCCAGTTGTGCGTCTGGCAAGCCCAGGTCGTCCACGGCCAGACTTGGCAGGTGTTCCAGGCGGCGGCCGAAGTCGTAGCTCAGGTAGCCGATCAGGCCCCCGGCGAAGGGCAGCTCTACACCGTTGGGCAAGTCGGCGTGGCCCAGTTGTGCCAGGCCAGCGCGCAGGCGCTGGAGGAAGACGCGGCCATCTTCATCGGGCTGCGCCTGCAGTTGTTGCAGCGGCCAGGCGCTGAGCAGGTCGAAACGCCCGCGTTCGGCACCGGGGCGCGCGCTGTCGAGCAGGATCGCACCGGGGGCCTGGCGCAGGTGGGCGAAATAGGCGGCAGGGTCGGGCTGGTAGGGCAGGGGGTGTAGCGTGCAGGTCGGCATCAGTATGGACGGCGATGTAAAAGCGAGGAGGGCGATTGTAGACCTGTGCAGGAAAAGCGCCTAGCGCTGGGTACGACATTCAACATTGTGTTTGGCCCATACGCAGCACAAGGCAGTTCCTGCAGGTCGAGCGAAGCGCTTGAATCAACTGCAGTGCTTGCAAGAGCAACCTTGTGCTGCGAATGGGCTGCAAGGCAGCCCCTGTATTTCAGCGGTTGGGCACATGCCCGAACAGGCCCTGTGCTACCCGTACCCGCTGCTCGGCGTCTTCGGTCACACCCTCCTTGGCCAGTGCTTCGATGTGCGCCTCGATGGCATGGGTGCGCTGAGTCAGGCCGCAGTCGTTGGCAATCTGGATGTTCAGCCCCGGGCGGGCGTTGAGCTCCAGAATCAGCGGGCCCTTTTCCTGGTCAAGCACCATGTCCACGCCGATATAGCCCAGGCCGCACAGTTCGTAGCAGCCAGCGGCCAGCTTCATGAAACCGTCCCAGTTCGGCAGTTGCACGCCGTCCACCGCGTTGGTGGTGTCCGGGTGCTTGCTGATGATGTTGTTCAGCCAGGTGCCGCGCAGGGTCACGCCGGTGGCCAGGTCGACACCCACACCGATGGCGCCCTGGTGCAGGTTGGCCTTGCCGCCAGACTGGCGGGTCGGCAGGCGCAGCATGGCCATCACCGGGTAGCCCATCAGCACGATGATGCGGATGTCCGGTACACCTTCGTAGCTGATGCTCTTGAATATCTGGTCCGGGGTCACGCGGTACTCGATCAGCGCGCGGTCACGGTGCCCGCCGAGGGAGTACAGCCCAGTGAGGATGCTGGAAATCTGGTGCTCGATTTCCTCATGGCTGATGATCTTGCCCGACACTGTGCGGTAGCGGTCCTCGAAGCGGTCGGCGATTACCAGGATGCCGTCACCGCCGGCGCCTTGCGCCGGCTTGATGACGAAATCGCTGCGACCGCCGATGATCTGGTCGAGCTTCTCGATCTCTTTTTCGGTCTCGATGATGCCGTACATTTCCGGCACATGGATGCCGGCCGCCAGTGCGCGCTCCTTGGTGATGATCTTGTCGTCGACGATCGGGTACAGGTTGCGCTTGTTGTACTTCAGCACATAGTCCGCGTTACGCCGGTTGATACCCATGATGCCCCGGGCCTCCAGGGCTTTCCACGTCTTGATGAGGCCAAACATCAGGTGTCTGCCTTGTTCAGAAAGGCCTTGAAGCGCACGAGCTCGGTCAGGCGGTAGCCGCGATAACGGCCCATCGCCAGCATGAAGCCCACCAGGATCAGCAGCACCGCCGGGAAGGTGAACACGAAGTACACCAGCTCCGGCACCATCATCAGCAGGTGTGCCAGGGAGGCGGCGAACAGGGTGCCGATGGCCACTTTCATGGCATGGCCGCCACCACGCTCCTCCCAGGTGATCGACAGGCGTTCGATGGTCATGGTCAGGATCACCATCGGGAACAGCGCTACCGACAGCCCGCGTTCAAGGCCCAGCTTGTGGCTGAACAGGCTGATGGCGGCAATCAGTACCACGACGAAGGTCAATACCACCGACAGGCGTGGCAGCATCTGCAGCTTGAGGTGTTCCAGGTACGAGCGCAGCGACAGGCCCAGTGCTGTGATCACCGTGAACAGCATGATACCGAAGCCCAGCTGGGTTTCGCGGAACGCCAGGGCGATCAGCACCGGGGTGAATGTGCCCAGGGTCTGGATGCCGATCAGGTTGCGCAGCACCAGGATCACCAGCACGCCGATCGGGATCATGACCATGATCATGAAGGTTTGCTGGGTTTGCAGCGGCAGGCCGTACAGCGAGTATTCGAGGAAGTCGGCGTCGGTGTTCTCGTCGGTCAGCTTGGCCAGGCGGATGGCGTTCATCTCGCTGTTGTTCATGCTGAAGGTGACGGTGGCCTTCTTGCCGCCATCGACGGTGATCAGGTTGTCGTCACCGGTCCACCACAGCAGGCGGTCGCTCGGCAGGCCTTGCTCACCGGTGTCCGGGTTGAAGTACAGCCAGTCGTCGCCGTTGAAGCTGCGCAGCCACAGCTCCGGGGTTTGCGGGGTGTCGGCCAGCAGGCGGATGGTGTGCACCTTTTCCATCGGCACGTGGGCGATGGACAGCAGCAGGTCGATGACCTGGGCCTTCTTCATTGCCGAAGTGTCGCCGGCCAGCAGCAGCTTGACGTTGTCGTCGTTGAGGTTGTTGACCCGCTTGATGGTCTCGCTGACGAAGGTCTCGACGTCGGCCGAGTGCTGGCGTATAGGCGCCATCAGCGCTTCAGCGGCGATCTTCTCGGGGCCTTCGACGGCCAGGCTGTCACGGAAGGTCGGGCCTTTGACCTTGGTCTTCTCGTTGCTGTAGCGCTTGGTCAGTACCAGGCGGTAGTAGAGGGTCTGGTTGCCACTGGCGCGACGTGCCGACCAGGTAACCTTGCGGTTGCCGTCGGCACGGTTGATGCTGACCCCGTAGTTGTTGGAGATGAAGCTCTCGTTGAGGCTGACGTAGTCGCGGTTCAGCGGTGGCACGAACATCTGCACCTTGACCGGGTCCTTGCTGCTGGCCACGAACTCGACCTTGGCGTCGATGTTCCACAGGTCGTCGGTTTCATCCTCGGTCACCGGGATGCCGAGCACGAAGATCTGATAAGCCGTGACCGCCACGCCCAATAGCACCAGCACGGTGATCAGGACTTTCAGATGGAGGGTAAGAGAGCGCATCGGGATTACTCTGCTTTGGGAGCGTCGGTGGCACAGGCAGGTTTGCCGGCCGCATATTTAAGGCTTGGGTCAACCAGTGCGTCGAAGTGCTTGAGTGCCTCGGAACCGATCAGCAGCGGGAACTGGAACGCGCTGCGGTCGGTGAGGTTGACTTCGATGGTGCGCCTGGTCTGGCCCATGCAGATTTCGAGTTCGATGACCGGGCGGGCCGTGTAGGCCTTGCCCGATTCGGCATCATAGTCGCCAGCCCGGCGCTTGATCTTGCTGACACGTGCCAGTGGGCGTTCGATCGGGTGCGAATGGGCCGCATCGATGGCGAGGTAGAAGCGTACCCAGCTTTCGCCATTGCGCTTGAACCGCTTGATGTCGCGGGCACTGAGCGACGCGGTCTTGGCACCGGTGTCGAGCTTGGCGGCCACTTCCAGGTCCAGGTCGCCCAGATGTGCGTATTCGTTGAGACCATACACGGTCTTGCCCGCAGCCTGGCCAAGGGCCGGCAGCAGGGTGAGGCATAGCAGCAATAAAACGGGTGTAAGTCTCATATTCCTGGCGCGGTGCATTGCAAGGTTCTAGGCAAGGTTCAGGTCAAGGTGACTGGCAATTACTGCGCAAGCTTCCTCGTTTATCTGTCAACAGGCACGAATGCATGACAGACAGGCTATCCATACCCCATCGGAGGCGCGGCATTCTATCACGCCGACGTCTTGACGCCAGCGGTGCGCGATCTGACAGCGTTGAAGTGGTGATAGTTCGCGATTAGACGATTGTCGACAATGTTCATTTTGTCTTTGACTTGCAGGTCTTGTTTCGCTAGTTTCTGACCAAGAGTTTTAAAAGGTGTCGACAATATGCAGGACCTTTCCACCCCCGGCCCGGTGCTGACAGACGAAACGGAAACCCTCTCCGAAAACGTCTTCCGACGCATCCAGGCGGCCATTGTCAAGGGTGATATCGCCCCCGGCAGCAAGATTTCCGAGCCGGAGTTGGCGCGCACCTATGGCATCAGCCGCGGGCCGCTACGCGAGGCTATCCACCGCCTTGAAGGCCAGCGCCTGCTGGTGCGCGTGCCGCATGTGGGCGCGCGAGTGGTATCGCTCAACCACGCCGAGCTGATCGAGCTGTACGAAATCCGCGAGTCGCTGGAAGGCATGGCCTGTCGCCTGGCCGCCGAGCGCATGAGCCAGGCCGACATCGACGAACTGCGCCGGGTGCTCGACACCCATGAGCGCGATGCCGCGTTCCAGGCCGGCCTGGGCTACTACCAGCAGGAAGGCGACTACGACTTCCATTACCGGATTATTCAGGGTAGCGGCAACCAGACCCTGGTCAAGATGCTCTGCGGCGAGCTGTACCAGCTGGTGCGCATGTACCGTATCCAGTTCTCTGCCACGCCTAACCGGCCACGCCAGGCCTTTGCCGAACACCATCGCATTCTTGATGCCATCGCCGACCGTGACGGCGAACTGGCCGAACTCCTGATGCGCCGCCACATCGGCGCGTCCAAGCGCAATATCGAGCGTCACTACCTGGACGCCCACAACAACAGCACACGAGGTGAGAAATGACAGTCAAGAGCACCCCCGGTCAGCGTTTCCGTGACGCCGTTGCCGCTGAGCATCCGCTGCAGGTGGTTGGCGCCATCAACGCCAACCATGCCCTGCTGGCCAAGCGCGCCGGCTTCAAGGCCATCTACCTGTCAGGTGGCGGCGTGGCTGCCGGCTCCCTGGGCCTGCCAGACCTGGGCATCACTGGCCTGGACGACGTGCTCACAGA
Organism: Pseudomonas sp. 10(2024); assembly: GCF_045164175.1. Classification (NCBI taxonomy): domain Bacteria; kingdom Pseudomonadati; phylum Pseudomonadota; class Gammaproteobacteria; order Pseudomonadales; family Pseudomonadaceae; genus Pseudomonas; species Pseudomonas sp. 10(2024). The sequence goes on along the minus strand of NZ_CP174006.1, from coordinate 3,808,198 downwards.
CGTGCGTCGCATCACCGACGTGTGCGACCTGCCGCTGCTGGTGGATGTCGACACCGGCTTCGGCGCTTCGGCTTTCAACGTTGCCCGTACCGTGCGCTCGATGAGCAAGTTCGGCGCTGCCGCCATCCATATCGAGGACCAGGTTGGCGCCAAGCGTTGTGGCCACCGTCCCAACAAGGAAATTGTCAGCCAGCAGGAAATGGTCGACCGTATCAAAGCTGCCGTCGACGCCCGCAGCGATGACAGCTTCGTGATCATGGCGCGTACCGATGCGCTGGCCGTCGAAGGCCTGAACGCCGCCCTGGACCGTGCCGAAGCGTGTGTCGAAGCTGGCGCCGACATGATTTTCCCGGAAGCCATCACCGAACTGCAGATGTACAAGACTTTCGCTGATCGGGTGAAGGCACCGATCCTGGCCAACATCACCGAGTTCGGTGCCACGCCGCTGTACACAACCGAAGAGCTGGCCTCGGTCGACGTGTCGTTGGTGCTGTACCCGCTGTCGGCGTTCCGCGCCATGAACAAGGCGGCCGAGAACGTGTATACCGCGCTGCGCCGTGACGGCACGCAAAAGAATGTGATCGACACCATGCAGACTCGCATGGAGCTTTACGATGCCATTGGTTATCACGCCTTCGAGCAGAGCCTCGATGCACTGTTTGCCCAGAAGAAGGGCTAAGCGCTAGCGCCCGAATTAGCCAGAAAGCATCCATAACAAATTCAAGAAAGGAGAAACACCATGGCCGAAGCAAAAGTACTCAGTGGCGCAGGCCTGCGTGGCCAGGTGGCCGGCCAGACTGCACTGTCGACCGTGGGCCAGGCCGGTGCCGGGCTGACCTACCGTGGTTATGATGTGCGTGACCTGGCCGCCGGTGCCGAGTTCGAAGAAGTCGCCTACCTGCTGCTGTATGGCGAGCTGCCAACCCAGGCCGAACTGGCCGACTACAAGCGCAAGCTCAAGGGCCTGCGTGACCTGCCGCAAGCCTTGAAGGAAGTGCTTGAGCGCATCCCGCGCGATGCCCACCCGATGGACGTCATGCGCACCGGTTGCTCGGTACTGGGCACCCTCGAACCAGAACTGACCTTTGAAGCCCAGCGCGACAAGACCGACCGCCTGCTGGCGCTGTTCCCGGCCGTGATGTGCTACTGGTACCGCTTCACCCACCATGGCGTACGCATCGACTGCACCACTGATGAAGACACCTTGGGTGGCCACTTCCTGCACCTGCTGCACGGCAAGAAGCCGAGCGAGCTGCACGTCAAGGTCATGAACGTGTCGCTGATTCTCTACGCTGAGCACGAATTCAACGCCTCGACCTTCACTGCCCGCGTCTGTGCCTCGACCCTGTCTGACTTGTACTCCTGCGTTACCGCAGCCATCGGCTCGCTGCGTGGCCCGCTGCACGGCGGTGCCAACGAGGCTGCGATGGAGCTGATCGAACGCTTCCAGAGCCCGCAGGAAGCCACCGCCGAGCTGCTGCGCATGCTCGAGCGCAAAGACAAGATCATGGGCTTTGGCCATGCCATCTACAAAGAGTCCGACCCGCGCAACGAGGTGATCAAAGGCTGGTCGAAGCAGCTGGCTGACGAAGTGGGTGACAAGGTGCTGTACCCGGTTTCCGAAGCCATCGACAAGACCATGTGGGAGCAGAAGCGCCTGTTCCCCAACGCCGACTTCTACCATGCCTCGGCGTACCACTTCATGGGCATTCCGACCAAGCTGTTCACCCCGATCTTCGTCTGCTCGCGGCTGACCGGCTGGGCGGCGCACGTCTTCGAGCAGCGCGCCAACAACCGCATCATCCGCCCGAGCGCCGAGTATGTCGGCGTCGAACAGCGCCAGTTCGTGCCGATCGAGCAGCGCTGAATAGCTATAGAGAGGCAACCCGTTTCCCTTGAGGGAGCGGGCGTGCCCGCGAATGCACCCGGCCTTGCAACCACTGTGCACCTGCTGACGCATTCGCGGGCACGCCCGCTCCCACAGGTACGGTGAAACCTTCCGAATCCTGTGACCGAGCCTGATTCCATGATGAACACTGCATACCGCAAGCACCTGCCAGGCACCGACCTGGACTACTTCGATGCCCGCGCGGCGGTCGAGGCGATCAAGCCCGGCGCCTACGACGGCTTGCCATACACGTCCCGCGTGCTCGCCGAGAACCTGGTGCGCCGCTGCGACCCTGCTACGCTCGATGCCTCGCTGAGCCAGCTGATCGAACGCAAGCGCGACCTCGACTTCCCGTGGTTCCCGGCCCGCGTGGTGTGCCATGACATCCTCGGCCAGACTGCGCTGGTCGACCTTGCCGGCCTGCGTGACGCCATTGCCGATAAAGGCGGCGACCCGGCCCAGGTCAACCCGGTGGTGCCGGTGCAATTGATCGTCGACCACTCGCTGGCCGTCGAGTGTGGTGGTTTCGACCCGCAGGCCTTCGAAAAGAACCGCGCCATCGAAGATCGCCGCAACGAAGACCGCTTCCACTTCATCAACTGGACCAAGAAGGCGTTCAAGAACGTCGACGTGATCCAGCCGGGCAACGGCATCATGCACCAGATCAACCTGGAGAAGATGTCACCGGTGGTCCACAGCGACCGCGGCGTAGCCTACCCGGACACCTGCGTCGGCACCGACAGCCACACGCCGCATGTCGATGCACTGGGTGTGATCGCCATCGGCGTAGGCGGCCTGGAAGCCGAAAACGTGATGCTCGGCCGCGCCTCCTGGATGCGTCTGCCGGAGATCGTCGGCGTCGAGCTGACTGGCAAACTGGCCCCGAACATCACTGCCACCGACCTGGTACTGGCCTTGACCGAATTCCTGCGCAAGCAGAAAGTGGTCGGCGCTTACCTGGAGTTCCATGGTGAGGGTGCCCGTGCCCTGACCTTGGGCGACCGCGCCACCATTTCCAACATGGCCCCGGAATACGGCGCCACGGCGGCGATGTTCGCCATCGACCAGCAGACCATCGACTACCTGCGCCTGACCGGCCGTGAAGAGCAGCAGGTCAAACTGGTGGAAACCTACGCCAAGGCCACCGGCCTGTGGGCTGACAGCCTGGGCGGCGCGGTCTACGAGCGTACCCTGAGCTTCGACCTGTCGAGCGTGGTACGCAACATGGCCGGCCCGTCCAACCCGCATGCCCGCGTCGCCACCAGCGACCTGGCGGCCAAAGGCATCGCCGGCAGCTGGGAAGAAGTGCCGGGGCAGATGCCGGACGGCGCGGTGATCATCGCTGCCATCACCAGTTGCACCAACACCAGCAACCCGCGCAACGTGATTGCCGCAGGCCTGATTGCGCGCAATGCCAACAAGCTGGGCCTGACCCGCAAGCCGTGGGTCAAGTCGTCGCTGGCTCCCGGCTCCAAGGCCGTGCAGCTGTACCTGGAGGAAGCAGGGCTGGAGAAGGAGCTGGAGCAACTTGGCTTTGGCATCGTCGCTTTCGCCTGCACCACCTGCAACGGTATGTCCGGCGCCCTGGACCCGGTGATCCAGCAAGAAATCATCGACCGCGACCTGTACGCCACTGCCGTGTTGTCGGGTAACCGCAACTTCGACGGGCGTATCCACCCGTACGCCAAGCAGGCCTTCCTGGCCTCGCCACCGCTGGTGGTGGCGTATGCCATTGCCGGTACCATTCGTTTCGACATCGAGAAGGATGTGCTGGGCGTGGTCGATGGCAAGGAAATCCGCCTCAAGGACATCTGGCCCAGCGACGAAGAAATCGATGCGGTGGTGCGTGCAGCGGTCAAGCCGGAGCAGTTCCGCAAGGTCTACATCCCGATGTTCGCCATCGAGGAAGACCGCGGGCCGAAAGTTGCGCCGCTGTATGATTGGCGCCCGATGAGCACCTACATCCGCCGCCCTCCCTACTGGGAAGGTGCCCTGGCCGGCGAGCGCACGTTGCGTGGCATGCGCCCGCTGGCGGTGCTGCCGGACAACATCACCACCGACCACCTGTCGCCGTCCAACGCCATCATGCTCGACAGCGCCGCCGGTGAATACCTGGCGAAAATGGGCCTGCCGGAAGAAGACTTCAACTCCTACGCTACCCACCGTGGCGACCACCTGACCGCCCAGCGCGCCACCTTCGCCAACCCCAAGCTGTTCAACGAAATGGTGCGCAATGACGATGGCAGTGTGAAACAGGGCTCGCTGGCGCGTATCGAGCCGGAAGGCAAGGTTACCCGCATGTGGGAGGCGATCGAGACCTACATGCAGCGCAAGCAGCCGCTGATCATTGTCGCCGGTGCCGACTACGGCCAGGGTTCGTCCCGTGACTGGGCGGCCAAGGGCGTGCGTCTGGCCGGTGTCGAGGCGATCGTGGCCGAAGGCTTCGAGCGTATTCACCGCACCAACCTGGTAGGCATGGGCGTGCTGCCGCTGGAGTTCAAGCCGGGCACCGACCGCAAGACCCTGGGCCTGGATGGCAGCGAAACCTATGACGTGCTGGGTGCGCGTACGCCACGGGCGACCCTGACCCTGGTGGTTACCCGTGCCAATGGCGAGTGCCTGGAAGTACCGGTGACCTGCCGTCTGGACACCGCCGAGGAAGTGTCGATCTACGAAGCGGGCGGGGTGCTGCAGCGCTTTGCCCAGGACTTCCTCGAAGCGACCGCCTGAGCATGAATCGGGGGCCGCTTTGCGGCCCTTTCGCGACACAAGGCCGCTCCCACAAAGGGCGGCGCAGTACCTGTGGGAGCGACCTTGTGTCGCGACAGGGCTGCAAGGCAGCCCCAGGGTATTTCACCGGACTATCAGGATGCCCAATAAAATGGCACATGTACCCCAGATCAAAATCCCCGCCACCTACATCCGCGGCGGCACCAGCAAAGGTGTGTTCTTCCGCCTGCAGGACCTGCCCGAGCAGGCGCAAATTCCAGGTCCCGCTCGCGATGCGCTGCTGCTGCGGGTAATCGGCAGCCCCGACCCTTACGGCAAGCAGATCGACGGCATGGGCGGCGCCACGTCGAGCACCAGCAAGACCGTCATCCTGTCGCAAAGCATCAAGCCCGAACACGATGTCGACTACCTGTTCGGCCAGGTCAGCATCGACAAGGCCTTCGTCGACTGGAGCGGCAACTGCGGCAACCTGTCCGCTGCGGTCGGTTCGTTTGCCATCAGCAGTGGCCTGGTCGACCCGGCGCGTATTCCGCGCAACGGTATCGCCACCGTGCGTATCTGGCAGGCGAATATCGGCAAGACCATCATCGCCCACGTCCCGATCACTGGAGGTGAAGTGCAGGAAACCGGCGACTTCGAGCTGGACGGGGTCACCTTCCCGGCGGCCGAGGTGCAGCTGGAGTTTCTTGACCCTGCAGCCGATGAAGACGGCGGTGGCGGTGCCATGTTCCCCACCGGCAATCTGGTTGATGACCTGGAAGTGCCGGGGGTCGGTACGTTCAAGGCGACCTTGATCAATGCCGGCATCCCGACCATTTTTGTCAATGCTGCCGATATCGGCTACACCGGTACCGAACTGCAGGACGCCATCAACGGCGATCCGCAGGCGCTGCTGCGCTTCGAGACCATTCGCGCCTATGGCGCCGTGCGCATGGGGCTTATCGACAACGTCGACCAGGCTGCCGGGCGTCAGCACACGCCGAAAGTGGCGTTCGTCGCGCCGCCGAGCACCTACACTGCCTCCAGTGGCAAGGCGGTGCAGGCCGGTGAGATCGACCTGCTGGTGCGGGCCTTGTCGATGGGCAAGCTGCACCATGCCATGATGGGTACGGCTGCGGTGGCAATTGGCACTGCGGCGGCCATTCCGGGCACGCTGGTCAACCTCGCCGCTGGCGGAGGCGAGCGCAGCGCTGTGCGTTTCGGTCATCCTTCGGGCACCCTGCGGGTCGGGGCCGAGGCACGCCAGGTGAATGGTGAGTGGACGGTAACCAAGGCAATCATGAGCCGTAGTGCTCGCGTGCTGATGGAGGGCTGGGTTCGCGTGCCTGGCGACAGCTTCTAACGCACCACTGGCGCTCGGCTTTAGTTCGTTGGGGCTGCCAAGCGGCCCTTCGCGGGCTTGCCCGCTCCCACAGGGTAACCACAGGTTCTGAATGCCGTGGTCAACCTGTGGGAGCGGGCAAGCCCGCGAAGGGCTGCGCAGCAGCCCCGGCAATTCTGAAGGGAGCTGGATATGAGCGCCAACGTAGACCTCAACGACCGCCCGGATTACGACCGGGTGCTACAAACCCTGGCCGATTACGCCCTCGGCTACCGGGTCGAATCCCGCGAGGCCCTGGACACCGCGCGCAACTGCCTGATGGACACCCTCGGTTGCGGCCTTCTCGCCTTGCGTTTCCCTGAGTGCACCAAGCTCCTTGGCCCCCAGGTGGAAGGCACGCTGGTCCCGAATGGTGCTCGCGTCCCCGGCACCTCCTATCGCCTCGACCCGGTCAAGGCCGCCTGGGACATTGGCTGCACGGTGCGCTGGCTGGACTACAACGACACCTGGCTGGCCGCCGAATGGGCTCATCCCTCGGACAACCTTGGCGGCATCCTGGCAGTGGCTGACCACCTGTCACAGAAACGGGTTGCCGCGGGTGAAAAGCCACTGCTGATGCGTGATGTGCTGGAGGCCATGGTCATGGCGCATGAGATCCAGGGCGTGCTGGCGCTGGAAAACGCCTTCAACCGTGTCGGCCTCGATCACGTGATCCTGGTGAAGGTCGCCTCGACCGCCGTGTGCGCCAGGCTGATGGGGGCCAATCGTGAGCAGATGCTCTCGGCCTTGTCCCACGCCTTCGTCGACGGCCAGGCCCTTCGTACCTATCGCCATGCGCCCAACGCCGGTTCGCGCAAGTCCTGGGCTGCGGGTGACGCCTCCAGCCGAGGTGTGCGCCTGGCCGACATCGCCTTGCGTGGGGAAATGGGCGTGCCGGGCGTGCTCACGGCGTCGCAGTGGGGGTTCTACGATGTTTCGTTCAGCCATACCAACAAAGACCTGGCGCTCAAGCCCGCCGGGCAGTACGAGCTGCGCCTGCCCCAGGCGTTGGGCAGCTATGTGATGGAGAACGTGCTGTTCAAGGTCAGTTTCCCTGCTGAGTTCCATGCGCAGACCGCGTGTGAGGCAGCAGTCACCCTGCATCCACTTGTGCGTAATCGTCTGCATGAAGTCGACCGCATCGTCATCACCACCCAGGAATCAGCGATCCGCATCATCTCCAAGAGCGGCCCACTGGCCAATGCCGCCGACCGTGACCACTGCCTGCAGTACATGGTGGCTGTGCCACTGATCTTTGGTCATCTGGTGGCGGAGCATTATGAGGACGCTTTCCATGCCAACCACCCCAGTATCGACCGCCTGCGCGAGAAGATGGAGGTGGTGGAAGACCCGCGCTTCAGTCGCGAGTACCTGGAGCCGGACAAGCGTTCGATCGCCAACGCGCTGCAGGTGTTCTTCAAGGATGGCAGCAGCACCGAGCAAGTGGTGGTGGAGTACCCGATCGGGCATCGTCGGCGGCGCGGGGAGGGGATACCGTTGCTGGAGGCCAAGTTCAAGGCCAACCTGGCGACCCGCTTTGCCCGGCAGCGGTGTCAGCAGGTTTTCGAACTGTGCAAGGACCAGCAGAAGCTGGAAGGCACGGCTGTGCACAGGTTCGTGGACTTGTTTGTGATATGAGATGGCCTGTGCCGGTTGCTTCGCGGCTAAAGCCGCTCCTACAGGGGCATGCGCAGGTCTCGAACACCGTGGGAGCCCTGTAGGAGCGGCTTTAGCCGCGAAATGGCCGGCACAGGCCCAAACAACAAAGCCCCGGCATCGCTGCCGGGGCTTTGTTTACAACGTGTAACTCAGCTTACGCCTGAACCACCGGGATCTTGGCGTTGGCTGCCGCTTCGCGGAACTCGGCGATCTGGTCGAAGCTCAGGTAGCGGTAAACGTCGGCAGCCATGCTGTCGATGTCTTTCGCGTACTGCATGTACTCTTCGACGGTCGGCAGTTTGCCGATGATCGAAGCGACAGCGGCCAGCTCGGCCGATGCCAGGTACACGTTGGTCGCGTCGCCCAGACGGTTCGGGAAGTTACGGGTCGAGGTGGAGACCACGGTCGAACCGGTCTGCACACGTGCCTGGTTGCCCATGCACAGCGAGCAGCCTGGCATTTCCATGCGTGCACCAGCCTTGCCGTAGATGCCGTAGTAGCCTTCTTCGGTCAGCTGGTGAGCGTCCATCTTGGTTGGCGGAGCCAGCCACAGACGGGTCGGAATGCCACCCTTGACCTTCTCCAGCAGCTTGCCGGCAGCGCGGAAGTGACCGATGTTGGTCATGCACGAACCGATGAACACTTCGTCGATCTTCTCGCCTTGTACCGAGGACAGCAGGCGGGCATCGTCCGGGTCGTTCGGCGCGCAGAGCACAGGCTCCTTGACGTCGGCCAGGTCGATTTCGATGATTTCGGCGTATTCGGCATCGGCGTCGGCCGACAGCAGCTCAGGCTTGGCCAGCCAGGCTTCCATGGCCTGGGCACGGCGCTCCAGGGTGCGGGCATCGCCGTAGCCTTCGCCGATCATCCAGCGCAGCAGGGTGATGTTGGACTGCAGGTACTCGGCGATGGCCTTTTCCGGCAGCTTGATGGTGCAACCGGCAGCGGAACGCTCTGCCGAGGCGTCGGACAGCTCGAAGGCTTGCTCGACGGTCAGTTCGTCCAGGCCTTCGATTTCCAGGATGCGGCCGGAGAAGGCGTTTTTCTTGCCTTTCTTCTCGACGGTCAGCAGGCCCTTCTGGATGGCGTAGTAAGGGATGGCATGAACCAGGTCACGCAGGGTGATGCCTGGTTGCAGTTTGCCCTTGAAGCGCACCAGGATCGATTCTGGCATGTCCAGCGGCATGACGCCGGTGGCGGCAGCGAAGGCCACCAGGCCGGAACCGGCCGGGAACGAGATGCCGATCGGGAAGCGGGTGTGCGAGTCGCCACCGGTACCTACGGTGTCAGGCATCAGCATGCGGTTCAGCCAGCTGTGGATGATGCCGTCACCCGGGCGCAGCGACACGCCGCCACGGGTGCGGATGAAGTCTGGCAGGGTGTGGTGGGTGGTGACGTCGATCGGCTTCGGATAGGCCGCGGTGTGGCAGAACGACTGCATGACCAGGTCAGCAGAGAAGCCCAGGCATGCCAGGTCTTTCAGCTCGTCGCGCGTCATCGGGCCTGTGGTGTCCTGGGAGCCGACGGTGGTCATTTTTGGCTCGCAGTAGGCGCCTGGGCGCACGCCCTGGCCTTCTGGCAGGCCACAGGCACGGCCGACCATTTTCTGCGCCAGGGTGAAGCCCTTGCCGGAATCGGCAGGCTGCTCTGGTTTCTTGAACAGGTCGGAAGCACCCAGGCCCAGCTCGGCACGGGCTTTTTCGGTCAGGCCACGGCCGACGATCAGCGGGATACGGCCGCCAGCGCGGACTTCATCCAGCAGCACTTCGGTTTTCAGCTCGAAGTTGGTGACCAGCTCGTCGCTGTCGTGACGGCGTACTTCACCTTTGTATGGGTAAACGTCGATGACGTCGCCCATGCCCAGGTTGGTGCAGTCGAATTCGATCGGCAGGGCGCCGGCGTCTTCCATGGTGTTGTAGAAGATCGGGGCGATCTTGGTGCCGAAGCAGAAACCACCGGCGCGCTTGTTCGGCACGTAAGGGATGTCGTCGCCGAAGAACCACAGTACCGAGTTGGTAGCGGATTTACGCGAGGAACCGGTACCGACCACGTCGCCGACATAGGCAACCGGGAAGCCCTTGGCCTTGACGGCTTCGATCTGGGCCAGCGGGCCGACCGAACCAGGCTGCTGCGGCTCGATGCCGTCGCGGGCCATTTTCAGCATGGCCAGGGCGTGCAGCGGAATGTCAGGGCGCGACCAGGCGTCCGGGGCAGGCGACAGGTCGTCGGTGTTGGTTTCGCCAGGCACCTTGAACACGGTCAGGGTGTACTTGTCGGCGATGGCCGGGCGCGAGGTGAACCACTCGCCGGCAGCCCAGGATTCCAGGACGGCCTTGGCGTGCGTGTTGCCGGCCTTGGCTTTTTCGGCCACGTCGTGGAAGGCATCGAACATCAGCAGGGTGTGCTTGAGCTGTTCGGCCGCGACGGCGCCCAGTTCGGCGTCATCCAGCAGTGCGACCAGCGTTTCGATGTTGTAGCCGCCCTGCATGGTGCCCAGCAGTTCGGTGGCGTGCTTGCGGTCGATCAGTGGCGACTTGGCTTCGCCCTTGGCGACGGCGGAGAGGAAAGCGGCCTTGACGTAGGCAGCTTCGTCGACCCCTGGCGGTACGCGGTTGGTGATCAGGTCTACGAGGAAGGCTTCTTCGCCGGCCGGCGGGTTTTTCAGCAGCTCGACCAGGCCTGCAGTTTGTTCGGCGTTCAGCGGCTGGGGAACGATACCCAGGGCGGCGCGCTCTTCGATGTGTTTGCGGTAGGCTTCAAGCACAGTTATTTCCCTCATCAGTGGTCCCTAAAGGGGGTCCGGGACGCTTATCCAGCATTCAATGCACCCATGCGCTGCCGCGGCTTTGTGGGCCGCCCAACCAGGGTCGCAAGGAATCCTTACAGAAGCTGCTTTCAAAGTTTTACGCCTGCAGAACGGGGACTGATGAGGGCTGGCGCGGGCATGCGAGGGATGCATGGCCCGGGCCAACGCCGTTCTACCGGATCAACTGTGCTCGTGACGCTTTGAAAACAGCTTCCAACGGACATTGTTGCCTTTGAAAAGGCCGGGTGATTCTACGGTAAAAAAAGCCTGAAGGTAAGGCGGTGTTCATGACTTTAACGAGTGACCCTGGTTAGACAAAGGGCTAACATGGGCCTGTGTTCCATCGCCAAGCTGTTGTTTTTCATGTCCAACAAGTCCATCAAAACCCCTTGCGTCGGCCTGTGCTCCACGGTGTACGGAGACACGGTGTGCCGTGGCTGCAAGCGTTTTCACCACGAAGTGATCAACTGGAACGGCTACGACGACACGCAGAAGCGCGCCGTGTGGTTGCGCCTTGAGCAGCTGCTGGTGCAGGTGATGATGGCCAAGCTTGAGGTGTTCGACAAAGGCCTGCTGCGCCAGCAACTGGAGCAGCGCTCCATCCGCTTTGTCGAGCAGCAGTCGGTGTATTGCTGGGCTTACCAGCTGATTGCCCGCGGGGCGCGGATGATCCGTGACCTGGAGGCCTATGGCATGGTGTTGCTGCCGGAGTTCCGTGACTGGGAACTGCCCCAATTGCGCGATGCGATCGATCGCGAGTTCTTCCTGCTTTCAGAGGCGCACTACCAGCGCTACATCGCCCCCAGCTTCCTGCGCGATGCCATGGGCAGCGCGCAGGGCCAGTGAGCCGGGCGAATCAGTCGCCGGTGTATTCGCAACCGCTGGTGCAGGTTTCGTGGATGCGAACCTTGGACAGCTCCGGCATAAGCGGCTTGACCTGGTCCCAGATCCACTTGGCGATCACTTCGCTGGTGGGGTTTTCCAGACCGGGGATGTCGTTCAGGTAGTTGTGGTCCAGCTGATCATAGATCGGCTTGAAGATCGCCTTGACCTCGGCGAAGTCGCGGATCCAGCCTGTGTGCGGGTCGAGCGGGCCGGTCAGGTGCAGGCCGACCTTGAACGAGTGGCCATGCAAACGGCCGCATTTGTGCCCTTCAGGGACGTGGGGCAGGCGGTGGGCCGATTCGAATGTGAATTCTTTGAAAATTTCCACGCTGTCATAACTCTGTGTGAATCAATAATGCGCGCAGTCTACCAGCATGGCCGCTACAAGGCTTGCAGGCGTTCATGCAGCCGCCCGGTGGCGGTCAGTTCCAGAAGTTCATCGCCCAGGCGCTGGCTTTCGGCAATGGCCTTGTACCAATAGCGCTTGCGCCCTGGTGCATCGCCCATGAAGCGCTTGAAGTCGTTGCGGTCGGGCAGCTTGCCGTAGGGCAGGGCGGCCAGGTATTGCGGCGAAGGCGTCATCAGCAGCACGTTTTGCAGGCGGGTGGCATCGCCCTTGCGCCAAGGCAGGGCCTTGTCGAACCAGCCGGGTACCACCTTGTCGGTGAAGTGCGGGTACAGCACCAGGTCGTCGCCGCGATAGGGCAGGTCGAGGTGATAGTCGAGCAGGCCGCCGTCGCGGTAGGTGCCGGCGCCGGCACCGGGGATGTCTTTCACGCCCTGCATGACCATCGGTATCGACCCGGAAGCGAGCAGGGCGTGGCGCAGGTTGGTCAAGTCCAGCGGCAGGTAGCGTGAGGGGAAGTCGGTCAGCGTGTCGAGCGGAGGCGCGGCGCGCCCATCGTGCAGAATGATGCGCTCGAAGTGGCGGGCCAGGCGCGAACGGCCCAGGAGGTTACTGGCAACCACCGAGCCCAGGCCCAGCCCCAGGCGGCCGCGATGGTCGTGAGCGAGCTGGCCATGGCTTTTCACCACCAGAATGTTCAGGCGGTAGTGCGGGTTGGCCAGCAGCTGGCCATCGCGGCCCTCCAGCAGGTCATCGAGTATGCGTTGGCAGCTGCGGCTGATTTCGGCCGGGGTGACGCCCTTGGCGAAATCCTGCTCGGTGTATAGCTCGCCCAGGCGACGGATGCCGGCGACCGGGTCGTCGAGGCAGGCGCTGGCGAAGCGCCAGGCACCGATCGATGCGCCGATCAGGGCACGCTGACGGGGTGCCGAGGGTAGCCACTCGCCGAACAGCGCCAGGTCCAGGCCCTGGATGCCCAGCGGCTTCGGCCCACCCGCCGCGCCCGGCAATACCCCGACATCGGCCGCCTGCAGGCCGCGCTCGCGGATGTGTCGCAAGGCACGCTGGCCGGCCTTGAAGGTGAGGGCGGGGTATTTGATGTGGATGGCGCTCATGGCGGGTCTCTTGGGCATAGGAGCAGCCTTGTGCTGCGAGGGGGCCATTACAGATAACACACCTGTAGGTGCCTGTATTGGCCCTTTCGCAGCACAAGGCCGCACCTTGCACTGGGCCGAGTCGGGTTGGCGGCGTAACTGCGCTATCATGCCGCCAGCTGTTTTCAGGTTGAATTAAGGACCGCTGGTTAATCTTAACCCCGTAGACAACTTGCACAGTTCTCAGGAGAGAAGAACGATGAAAACCATGACTGCCCTGATCACCGCCGCTGCCCTCGCCCTGGGTGCCAATGCCGCCTTCGCCAAGGACGTTCAGCCTGACGAAGTGGTCAAACTGGTCAACGCCAAGACCATCAAGTCGCTGGACGAGCTCAAGGCCGCTGCCGTGGCCAAGCACCCAGGCGCCACCGTCACTGACTCGGAACTTGAAGACGAGTACGGCCGCTACATCTACAAGGTCGAGCTGCGTGATACGCAGAACGTCGAATGGGACGTCGACATGGATGCCAAGACCGGTGAGGTGCTCAAGGACGAACGAGACAGCTGATGATCCATGTATCCCGGACGGCACGTTACCTGGCGCTCTCGCTGCTTGCCGTCTGCTCCCTGGCTGTTGCCCGCGACCTGGACCAGGATGAAGCCCTGAAGCTCCGTCAGAAGGGCATCATACTGCCGCTCGAACAGCTGCTCGAGACCGCCCTGGGGCGTCACCCCGGGGCGCGTCTGCTGGAAGCCGAGCTGGAAGAAGACGATGATCGCTACGAATATGAAGTCGAGTTGCTGACGACTGAAGGTGTGGTGCGCGAGATCAAGCTCGATGCCAGCACCGGCGCCCTGCTCAAAGACGAGGAAGATGACTGAATGCGCCTGTTGCTTGTCGAGGACAACGTACCGTTGGCCGATGAACTGACCGCCGGCCTGCAGCGCCAGGGCTATGCCGTGGACTGGCTGGCTGATGGCCGTGACGCGGTTTACCAGGGGCAAAGCGAGCCTTACGACCTGATCATCCTGGACCTCGGCCTGCCTGGCTTGCCCGGCCTGGACGTGCTGGCCCAGTGGCGTGCCGCTGGCCTGGCCACACCGGTATTGATCCTCACCGCCCGCGGCTCCTGGGCCGAGCGCATCGAAGGGCTGAAGGCCGGGGCTGACGATTACCTGAGCAAACCCTTCCACCCCGAAGAGCTGCAACTGCGCATCCAGGCGTTGCTGCGCCGCGCCCGGGGCCTGGCCAATCAGCCGAAGCTGGAAGCGGCCGGCCTGCACCTTGACGAAAGCCGTCAGTGCGTGAGCCGCGACGGGGTGGATGTGCAACTGACCGCCGCCGAGTTCCGCCTGCTGCGCTACTTCATGCTGCACCCGCAGCAGATCCTTTCCAAAAGCCACCTGGCCGAGCACCTCTACGACGGTGAAACCGAGCGCGACTCGAACGTGCTGGAGGTCCACGTCAACCATTTGCGCCGCAAGCTGGGCCGCAGTGTGATCGAAACCCGTCGCGGGCAAGGCTACATCTATGCCGGGAGCGGCGAGTGAAGTCGATCCAGGCGCGCCTGAGCCTGGGCCTGGTGGCGGTACTGGTGGTGGTCGGCGTGGTGCTGGCGCAACTGACCTTGTGGCTGTTCGAGGCCGGCCTGCAACGTTATCTGGAAAACGGCCTGCGCAACGAAAGCGAGAACCTTCTGGTGGCATTGGTGCGCGGGCCTTCGGGCCTACAGCTGGATGAGCGGCGCATCTCGGCTGCCTATCAGCGGCCGTTTTCCGGTTACTACTTCCGCATCGATTTCGACCAGGGTACCTGGAGGTCTCGTTCGCTGTGGGACCTGGACATGCCCAAGCCCGCAGCGCCCGGGCTTTCCGATAGCCATGAACTCGGCCCCGAAGGCCAGCAGCTGCTGGCCCTGCGTGCCGACTACCGGCGCCTGGGCCAGGACATTTCGATCAGTGTGGCTCAGGACTATTCGCCGGTGCGCGAAGGTTTCCGACGCTTGCAGCAGATCGGCCTGGGCATGGGCCTGGTGGCGCTGATCCTGATTCTGGTGCTGCAGCGCATCACGGTTACCCGCTCGCTGCGGCCGCTGGAGCGGGCGCGCCAGCAGATCGCCCAGCTGCAGCAGGGGCAGCGCTCGCAGCTGGATGCCGAGGTGCCCAGCGAGTTGGTACCGCTGGTGGGGCAGATCAACCACTTGCTTAGCCATACCGAAGACAGCCTGCGCCGTTCACGCAATGCCCTCGGTAACCTCGGCCATGCGCTGAAGACGCCGCTGGCGGTGCTGCTGAGCCTGGCTTCCAGTGAACGCCTGCAGGGTCTGCCGGAGGTGCGCGCGCAAATGCGCGAGCAGTTGCAGCAGATTCAGGAACGCCTGGCGCGCGAGCTGAACCGTGCGCGCCTGGCAGGGGATGCGCTGCCGGGCGCGCAGTTCGATTGTGATGCCGAACTGCCGGGGTTGCTCGGGACCTTGGGCATGATTCATGGCGAGGGCCTGCTGCTGGCAAGTGACGTGTCACCCGGGCTGTTGTTGCCATGGGACCGCGAGGACGTGCTGGAACTGTTGGGTAATCTGCTGGATAACGCCTGCAAATGGGCTGACAGCGAGGTGCGCGTGGGTATCGCGTCGAACGCCGAGGGCTACCGGCTGTGGGTCGATGACGATGGCCCGGGTATTGCGCAAGACCAGCGGCAGCAGGTGCTGGAGCGAGGTTCACGGCTGGACGAGCAGGTGGCTGGGCATGGGCTGGGGTTGGGCATCGTGCGCGATATCGTCGACGCATGGGGTGGGCGACTGGCCTTGCTGGAGAGCCCGCTGGGCGGGTTGCGGGTGAGTATCGACCTGCCGCGCAAGGCTCGTTGATGCCGGGGCCGCTGTGCGGCCCATCGCGACACAAGGCCGCTCCCACAGGTGTACGCAATACCCTTTGGCCCTATCAGTACTGCAAAAAAATTGCAGTACAGCCGCAGTTTTTTGAATTAGCCCAAATTCCCCCCTCCCGGCAAAATCCCCCCACGAAACTCTGCGGTTTCCATCTCTCCACGGACGGAGCCCCTTGTGGTATTGCATGCGCAATACGAGGCCCAGGCCAACTCGGCTGGGCTTTCTTTTTAAACAGAAAAACCAAAGATCCCGATTGCCCAAATGTCTGCCTCGCGTTCCGAAAGTCGTCTGCAGCGGCTGTTGCCGGCCCCTCTCAACATCCCCCCAAAAGAATGGTTGCGTGCCGGTATCGGTGCGCTGCTTGGCCTGTTCCTCGCGGGCTGGCTGACCAGCATGGCCTATGGCCCCAGCATCGCCCTGCACTTGCTCGGCCCGCTGGCTGCCTCGGCGGTACTGGTGTTTGCTGTGCATTCCGGCCCCTTGGCCCAACCTTGGCCGGTGTTGGGCAGCTACGCCCTGGCGGGTGCAGTGGGGCTGGCCATGCGCGAAGGCTTCGGCCCCGAGCTGTGGGTGGCTGCTGCGGCGCTCGGCATCTCGATCCTGGTCATGTGCCTGTTGCGCTGCCTGCACCCGCCGGGTGGCGGTGTGGCAGTGAGCGCGGTGCTGGCCGACCCGGGGTTGACCGCCCTGGGCGATCACCTGCTGGAGCCGGTGCTGCTCAATGCGTTGATCCTGGTGACAGTGGCAATCGCCTACAACCGTTTGACGGGGGTGCGCTACCCGAAAGGCGCGGTGCCACGCAAAGACCTGCACCACACCCATGACCCGCTGCCCGGCGAGCGGGTCGGCATCCGCAGTGAAGACCTGGACCAGGCCCTGGAAGAGCTGGGCGAGTTTGTCGATGTCACCCGTGACGAACTGGAGCGCATCATCCGCGCCACCGAGCAGCACGCCCTGCAGCGCAGCCTTGGCGGTATCACCGCGGCCTCGGTGATGTCCCGCGATGTGCAGTTCGTCACGCCTGATACCACGCTGGAGCAGGCCTGGAAAATGCTCGCCAGCCATCACCTGAAAACCCTGCCTGTCCTGCAGCACGGCAAGCTTGTGGGCATCGTCAGCCTCAGCGACCTGGTTGGCCCGGCGATGCAGCGTGGGCGTTTCAGCTGGCGCGGTTTGTTCGGCCGCCAGGCGGTGCGCATGGCACAAGTGATGAGCAGGCGGGTTGTCAGTGTCAGCAGCCAGCACCCGTTGG
Organism: Pseudomonas sp. 10(2024); assembly: GCF_045164175.1. Classification (NCBI taxonomy): domain Bacteria; kingdom Pseudomonadati; phylum Pseudomonadota; class Gammaproteobacteria; order Pseudomonadales; family Pseudomonadaceae; genus Pseudomonas; species Pseudomonas sp. 10(2024). Next base: position 3,791,290 of record NZ_CP174006.1, on the reverse strand, counting down.
AACGCCTGCTGCCCTTGTTGTGCGAACAAGGCCTGCACTGCTTGCCGGTGCTTGATGGCGACAAGCTGGTGGGGGTGATCACCCAGACCGACCTGATCGCCGGCCTCAAACGTCAGTTGCTCAGCAAGATCGAGGCTTCAGATAACCGGGTCCCAGCGTTGTGACCAGTCGCTGGCGCCGGCAGCTATCAGCCGGCGCAGGATCGCGAAGGCCTGTTGCAGGGCTTCGCTGTCGCGTTTGCGTGGGTACACCAGGAAGGTCGGGTAGGTGAACTCCGGTGCCTGCGGTACCCGCTCGAACACGCCGCTGTCCAGATAGGCCTGCACCACCCGCGTGCGGAAGTAGCCACTGCCACCTTGGTCGAGTATGAACTGCAGGGCCAACGGGCCAAGGTTGAAGCTTAGCGCCGGGCGCGCGCAGTCGGGCAGGGCCGCATCATGCTGGCGGCGGAAGGCCTCGCCCCAGTCGATGTAGATGTACGGCTCGGGCCGCTCGACCCGGCGCACGCGAATCAGCTTCTCTTCCATCAACTGCTCCACCTGCAGGCCTGGACCGTAGGTCGGCTGGTAGACCAGCGCGGCGTCCAGCAAGCCCATCTCGACCTTGCGCAGCAGCGACTCTCCATCGCTGACTTCGCTGCGGATGGCATGGCTGGGCAGTTCACGGTGCAGGGCACTTACCCAGTCGAGCATCATCGGGTTGCCCAGGCTCACCTCGCCGCCCACATGCAGCACCTGCTGGCAACCTTCAGGCAACGGCAGGTCGCGGCGCGCGGCTTCCCAGGTTTGCACCAACTGGTTGGCATAACTGACGAACGCTTCGCCATCGCTGGTCAGGCTGGCGCCGCTGCGGCTACGCACGAACAGCTGGCAACCCAGTTGCTGTTCCAGGCGCTGCACGCGCGCGGTGATCGCGGTTTGTGACACGAACAGGCGTTCGGCCGCGGCGACCAGGCTGCCGCAACGCACAATTTCCAGGAAGGTACGGGCCTGCTCGATGTCCATGGGCTGCTCGGTGGTTGAAGGGGAGGCCTATTCTAGAGGCTTTGCACCGTTATGGGGCGTAATTGCATTGTCTGCAAATTTGCAGGTCGGTTGTGACTTTAGTCCCATGGCGGCGTGGGTATAGCGGTCCATACTCAAGTTTCGCCCTTCAATAACAACAAGTACCGGGTTTCTAACGACATGAGCTATCAGCACAGCTACGCCCATTCCATTTCCGACCCTGCCGCTTTCTGGGCGGAACAGGCCGCACTCCTGGCCTGGCACCGCAAGCCTGCCCTGACCCTGCAAGATAACGCCGACGGTACTCACCGCTGGTTCGCGGATGGCCGCCTCAACAGCTGTTACCTGGCCCTCGATTACCAGATCGAGCAGGGCCGGGGTGAGCAGTTGGCGCTGATCTACGATTCGCCCGTGACCGGCGTGCAGCAGACCTACACCTACAACCAGTTGCGCGACGAGGTGGCACGCCTGGCTGGTTTGTTGCGCCAGCTGGGGGTGAGCAAGGGCGATGGCGTGATCATCTACATGCCCATGGTGCCGCAAGCGGCCATGGCGATGCTGGCCTGCGCGCGGATCGGCGCGGTGCATTCGGTCGTGTTCGGTGGCTTTGCCGCCAACGAGTTGGCCCTGCGCATCGATGACGCCCGGCCCACCTTGTTGCTGACGGCATCGTGCGGGCTGGAGTTCGACCGGGTCATTGCATACAAACCGCTGGTTGACCGTGCCCTGCAACTGGCCCGGCACCAGCCGCGCAATGTGCTGGTGCTGCAGCGGCCACAGGCGCACGCTGAACTGCTGCCAGGCCGCGACCTGGACTGGCAGGCGGCCTTGGCCGACGCCGAGCCGGTGGCGCCCGTCGAGCTGGATGCCGGCGACCCGCTGTACATCATGTATACCTCAGGCACCACCGGTAAGCCCAAGGGTATCGTCCGGGAAAACGGCGGCAATGCCGTGGCGCTGTGTTACGCCATGCGCCATATCTATGGCATGCAGGCCGGTGATGTGTGGTGGGGCATTTCCGACGTCGGTTGGGTGGTCGGCCACTCACTGATCGTCTACGGGCCGTTGATGAGCGGCTGTACCACCGTGTTCTACGAAGGCAAGCCAATCCGCACCCCGGATGCTTCGGCCTATTGGCGGGTGGTGGAGCAGTACCGGGTCAATGCGCTGTTCTGTGCACCTACGGCCATGCGCGCCATCCGCAAGGAAGACCCGGAGGGCGACCTGATTCGCAAACATGACCTCAGCTCGCTGCGGCAACTGTTCCTGGCGGGGGAAAAGCTGGATTCCAGCACCCATGAATGGCTGGAACGGGTGAGTGGCAAGCCGGTGCACGACCACTGGTGGCAGACCGAGACCGGCTGGCCGGTCACCGCGCCTTGCGTCGGGCTGGAGGGCAGCGCGGCGAAGCCAGGGTCGAGCAACCGGGCGGTGCCGGGTTACAACGTTCGCGTACTGGATGACGAAGGCCACTTGCTCGGGGCCAACCATCAGGGTTCGATCGTGATTGCCCTGCCATTGCCACCCGGTTGCAGTCAGACGCTGTGGGGGGATCACGAGCGCTACCTGCAGGCCTATCTGCGCACGTATCCGGGGTACTACCACACGGGTGACGGCGGCTATCTGGACGATGATGGTTTCGTCTACATCATGGGGCGCACCGATGATGTGATCAACGTTTCCGGTCATCGTTTGTCCACCGGTGAAATGGAAGACCTGGTCGCCCGCCACCCGGCGGTAGCGGAGTGTGCTGTGATCGGTGTGCATGACGAGATCAAGGGCCAGGTACCGTTGGCGCTGGTGGTACTCAAGGATGGCGAGGGCATTGCCGAGGCGCAGTTGCTGGTGGAGCTGGTGGGCAGCGTGCGCGAGGAAATTGGCCCCCTGGCCTGTTTCAACCGGGTACGGCTGGTGAAGCGCCTGCCCAAGACCCGTTCCGGCAAGATTCTGCGGGCGGTGCTGCGCAAGATTGCCGATGGGCAGGATTATGTGCCGCCTTCGACCCTGGATGACCCGGCAGTGCTGGGGGAGATCGAAACGGTGCTGGCGGATTTGCCCAGGGCGGGTTGATGGTTTGACCTCGATGGCCCTTTCGCGGGCGGGACGCGCGTCGGTGGTTCGGCAGAGGCCGTCGCGTAGGAGCGGGTTCACCCGCGAAAGGGCCGGGCCTGCTGGCCAATTTCACCCGCCGTTCACCGTTGCTGCTGCCACCGTATTCGCGGGTAAACCCGCTCCTACAGCTGATCGAGGGTGGACACAGGTCGGTGGTTGGGCACAGGCCGCCGTGTAGGAGCGGGTTCACCCGCGAAAGGGCCGTCTCAGGCACTGCAGGCTCAGGGGGCAATCTGGTGCAGTTGCCCCAACCGGCTGCGGGTACGCATCAGGTCGGCCAGCGGGCCGCCCAGGCTCTCTTCCAGCGGACGTTTACCTATGACAATCACCCGCCGATCCTGGTCATACAGCACATCCACCAGGTTGACGAAGCGCTGCTGAGCCGCCAGCGAACACGCCGAGAGGTCATCCAGCCCATCGATCACCCACTCGTCATACTCCCTGGCCAGCACCAGGTAGTCGATGACCGCGGTGGCCTTCTCGCACAGATCGTCAAAGCCAAGCACCACCCGCCGGCCATCGATGGCCAGCGCTCGCAGCGGGCGCTTGTTCACGTCCAGTATCACCGGTTGTTCGCTCGGCACATTCAGCGCCTGGCGCTGCGCCGCATCACCCGGCCAGACATAATGGCCCTGGGTAAAACGCTGATGCTCGCGGTTGGCCGGCAAACTGCGAAAATCCGTGTCGCCACCGACTTCGAGCACGTGCATCGAGCTGTTGATCAGGCGAATGACCGGCAGAAAACGTTCGTGATACAGCGGGTTGGGCAGCAGCCCTTCGGGCGCGTAGTTAGAGGTCACCAGCAGGTACACGCCACGGGCGAACAAGGCGTTGAACAGCCGGGTGAGCAGCATGGCATCGCCTATGTCATGCACGTGGAATTCGTCGAAGCACAGCACCCGGCAACCACCCACCAGCTCGTCCAGCGTTGCGCCCAGCGCGTCGTCCAGCGCCCGGTGGCGGTGCATGCCCTGGTGCAGGCGTGCAAAGAAATCATGAAAATGCAGGCGCAGCTTGGCGGCTATCGGCACGGCCTGGAAAAAGCCATCGAGCAGCCAGCTTTTACCCCGGCCGACCGAGCCGTACAGGTACAGACTGCGCGGTTGACCTTGTTCAAGCTGCGTCAGTTGTTCGGCCATGCAGTGGATTACCCGCCGCTGACCGTCACTCAGCTGATATCCGCGGCTGTGCGCCTTGTCCTCGAACCAGCCGAGCAGCTCGCTCTGTTGATTGGCGGTGCCGCGCAAGCGTTGGCCAAGCTGGCGCAGCGGGGTAGGGATCCAGGCAGACAAAAGCAACGCTCCTTGGGCGATGGCGGGGCAGCCTGCAGCTTGCCCGAGAGCGGCCATTTTGACTAATAGAGAAAGTGCCGGGCAATCATCACTTCTTGCGATAGGTCTGGCCGTCTCTTGTGCCTGTACGGACTATGCCTTTCGCTCCAGCTGGCGCTCGATCATGTACTTCACCGCCAGGCGACGCTCCTTGAGGTGGCGCAGGTCTTCATCGACGAAGTTACCGGCCGATATCGATTCGGCAGCCAGCACCTGGTTGTCGATGTCCACGTACTCGTCCAGCAGGCGATCCAGCGCCTTGTCCTGCTGGCGGCGCTGCTGGACGATTTCGCGCGGGTAGTGCAGGTCCTGGTAGAGGTCGTGAGAGACAGGCATGGGGTCCTCCTTGGTCAATGCAATGGGCTTATCTGATTGGAAGTGCGGAATGCGATTGTGTTGAAGCGAGGCGGGCGGAAACCGACGGACGGTCGCTGCACCAGCAGCGAAATGACTAACTCGCTGTTTTTTGGCAATTTTTTTTATCAGGGGGGTTCACAGACCGAAAGTTTGTTGTTAAAGTGCCGCGCATTCCAAGACAACAACCCAGTTGTCACTCAGTTGGAATTGTCAGAGCAGCAAATGCTGCATCCGATACAGGGGCGTCGCCAAGCGGTAAGGCAGCAGGTTTTGATCCTGCCATGCGTTGGTTCGAATCCAGCCGCCCCTGCCATTTTTCAAGATTCAAACGTATTCAACCCGGTGCCAGGAAAGATGAGCACTGGGTTTTCGCGTTTTTGTGATTTTGCGCGCATCCGCGCCTCCTGAGCGCGGGTCGTGCCGTACCGGGTTACCCGGAAATCCCCAGCATTTCGTTCAGCGCCCTGGCCAGTTCATCAGCCTGCACCGGCTTCTGGATCACCAGGCTGCCCGGCAGTTCCAGCCCCTGCAACTCCGCATAACCGGTAAGAAACACCACCGGCAGGCGGGGGTACCGTTCGCGGGCAGCCAGCGCCAGTTGTGCACCATTGAACTCGGGCATGGCGAAATCAGTCAGCAGCAGGTCAATGTCGTCATCCAGCAAGGCCAATGCCTGCTCGCCGCTGTGCGCCTGGCGCACCTGGTAGCCGTATTGGCGTAACACATCGCCTAGCATGTCGCGCACCAGGTGGTCGTCGTCCACCAGTAGCACCGTGCGGTTATGGCCGCTTTCGCTGATCGACTGACTGAGCACTGCTGGCACGGGTTCGTTCACCATCTCCTCTTTTACCGCCGGCAGGTATACCGCCACTTCGGTACCGCGACCGAGAGTGGTGTCGATGCGCACGCCGCCACCGGACTGCTTGGCGAAGCCGAACACCTGGGCCAGGCCCAGGCCCGAACCTTTGCCGATGTCCTTGGTGGTAAAGAAAGGCTCGAATACCTTGGCCAGCACCTCTTCGCTCATGCCGCAACCCGTATCGCGGATGCTTAGCATCACGTACTCGCCCGGGTCCGGGTCTTCCGGGCGTTGCGGGCGCTGGTCGATATGGGTGTTGCGCGTGGTCAGGGTCAGCTGGCCGCCGTCGGGCATGGCATCGCGGGCATTGATCGCCAGGTTGAGGATGATCATCTCGGTCTGGGTGGGGTCGGTCAGTGCCTGCCACAGGGCCGGGTCAAGGTCCAGACGCACCGAGACGTTGCCACCCAGCGTGCGGCGCAGCAGCTCCTCCAGGCCGGCCAGGGTACGGTTGAGGTTCAGCGGCACCGGCTCCAGACGCTGGCGGCGGGAGAAGGCCAGCAACTGCGAGGTCAGCTTGGCACCCCGCTCGCCCGCTTCGCGGATATGGGTTAGGCGAGTGCGGGCCTTGTCCAGGTCGGCCTTGGCCAGATCGCGCTCCAGAAAGCTGGCACCGGTGAGTATCACCGTGAGCAGGTTATTGAAGTCATGCGCCACGCCAGCCGTCAGTTGCCCGACCGCTTCCAGCCGCTGCATCTGCTGAAGAGCGGCCTCGATGCGCTCGCGCTCGTTTATCTGCTCGCGCAGCCGGGCGTTGGCGTCTGCCAGGCCCAGGGCGGCTTCGCGCTCACTGGTGATGTCGCGTGCCACCACGTACAGCAGGGTGTCCTCCGGCACCACCACCCACGACAGCCAGCGCTGTTGGCCGCCGGCATGCAGGATGCGGCCGACAAAGCGTGCGCTGGTGCGGCCGTGGGCGAGGGCGGCCAGTTCGGTGAGTAACTGTTCCTGGTCGTGCTCAGGCAGCAGGTGCAGCAAGGAGGACTGGCTCAGGCGTTCGCGTGAGAAGCCCAGGCTGGCTTCCCAGGCGGGGTTCAGTGCGACCGGGGTCAGGTCTTTGTTCAGCACGGCCAGCAAGTCTTGCGACAGCTCCCAGGCACGATCGCGTTCGCGGGTACGGCGTTCGACCCGCTCGCCAAGCATCTCGTTCAGCTGACGCAGCGCCTGGGTGGCCTGGCGTTGTGCGTGGATGTCCTGCAGTACGCCGGAGAAGCGAACGCACTGATCATCGACGAACTGGCTTTGGCCGCTGCTCAGCAACCAGCGAGGCTCCAGGCCATTGGGTTGCGCGATCCGAAACTCCACGCGGTAATGACCGTCACTTTCCGGGCGCATGGCATGTTCCACCGCCTCGCGCACCAGTGGCAGGTCGTCGGGGTAGATGCCGGCGTAGAACACTTCAAGGCTCATTTCGGTGCTGGTGGGCAGCCCGAACAAGGTCTTGCAGCGGTCATCCCACAGCAACAGGCCCTCTTGCGGGCGCAGGTCCCAGGTGCCCATGCCGGCGGCGTCGATGGCGATGCGAGCACGTGCTTCGACGTCCGCCAGGGCCTCTTCGGCGCGGCGACGGCGCTGGCGTTCCTGTACTTCGCTCAGGGCTCGGCGCACGGCTTTGGGCAGCAGTGGCAGGTTCTTCTTCAGCACATAGTCGGTCGCGCCCAGACGGATCATTTCCACCGCGTGCTCTTCGCCATAAATGCCGGACAGGAATATGAACGGGATGTCGGGTGCCAGGCGTTGGGCGATGGCCAGCACTTCTGTGCCGGACGAGCCTGGTAGCACGCAGTCACACAAGATCAGGTCGTAGCGGGCCTGGCGCAGGGCATGTTCGACACCCGCATGGTCGAACACCAGCTGTGACTGAACATGCAGCCCGCTGCGCTCCAGGCGCATCAGGGTCAGCTCGGCGTCCATCGAGCTGTCTTCGACCATCAGTATTTTCAACGGCGTTTGCTGCATCGTCGCGGCGGCCTCAGTTGCTACCGCGACGGTTCAGTCGCAGTGAGCCGGGTGGCGGTTCGTTTAGCACTGCCCAGAATACCCCGAGGTCGGAGATGGCGGTGACGAATTCCTTGAACTCCACGGGTTTGACCACATAAGCGTTTACCCCCAGCTCGTAGGCGCGCAGCAGGTCGGGCTCTTCGCGCGAAGAGGTCAGCATCACGGTGGGGATGCTGCGCAGTTCGGCAGTGGCGCGCACTTCCTTGAGCACTTCCAGGCCGTCGACCTTAGGCAGTTTCAGGTCGAGTAACAGCACGGCAGGGTTGCCGTCATCGCGCTCGGCGTAGGCGTTGCGGCGCAGCAAGTAGTCGAGGGCATCGGCGCCGTCACGCAGCACGATGACCTCGTTGGCCAACTGGCTGCGCTCCAGGGCCAGCAGGGTCAGCTCCAGGTCTCGGGGGTTGTCTTCGACCAGCAGAATGGGCTTGAGCATGATGGTAGCGATGCCTCAGGTAGCAGTGTTTCGGGGTAGGGTGAAGTGGAAGCTGGCGCCTTGGTCGACCTGGCCAGTGGCCCAGACTCGACCGTCATGGCGCTCGATGATGCGGCGTACGCTCGCCAGGCCAATGCCGGTGCCTTCGAAATCTTCCATGCGGTGCAGGCGCTGGAAGACGCCGAACAGCTTGTTGGCGTAGGCCATGTCGAAGCCCACGCCATTGTCGCGGATGCAGACCTCGGTTTCTTCAGGGTGCTGTACGGCACTGATGCCGATGCGAGCAGGATTGCGGCCGCGAGTGTACTTGATGGCATTGGCTATCAGGTTGTGCAAGGCCATGTTGATGAATGCCGGGTCGCCGATCACCTTGGGCAGTGGGGCGATGTCCCAAACGATTGCGCGGCCTTCGTAATCGGGGGCCAGCTCGCTGCGAATGGCCTCGACCAGGGCGTTGAGGTCGACGTCGGACAGGCGCAAGGCCGAGCGGCCCATCTGCGAGAAGTTGAGCAGGTTGTCGACCAGGCTGCCGGCAAAGTGCGCCGCTTCACCGATATGCTGGAGGAAGCGCTTGCCGCGTTCGCTCAGGCCCTGGCCTTCGATTTCGCCAAGCAGTTCGGTATAGCCGGCGATGTGCCGCAGCGGTGCGCGCAGGTCGTGGGAAACACTGTAGGAAAACGCTTCGAGCTCCTTGTTGGAACGGCGCAATTCGCCAGCCAGTTGTGCCAGCTCTTCCGCCTTGCGCAGGACAATGCCCAGCACAGCGCTGCGCAGCTCCATCACGCCCTCGATCACCAGTGGGTCCCACGCCTGACAATAGCCGCGCAGTTCTTCCTGCCAGCGTTCAAAACTGTGCCGTGGGTCGAGGTTGCCCTGTGGCCCGACCTGCTTGGTCGGCTGCCCGGCCCAGTTGACCGTGCGTATCTGCTCGGGGCGGAACCACAGCAGGTAGTGCGAGTGGATCTGCGAGATGGCCACTGCCAGCACCCCGCCAGCATGGTTTGCCAGCTCGGGCAGCTCAGTGATGTCGCGGCGCAGGTTGTCGCTATGGAACACGCTGTCTTCGTCACGTTGGCCTAGCCAGTGCACCAGCGCCGTAACCTGGGCCTCAGGCGGGGTGTGGCCGATCAGGTCACAGCGCTCGGCCGAGATCACTGCCGCGCCCTGGGCGTCGGCGAAGGCCAGCAGCACGTGGGGCAGGTCGCGCAAGCCGTCACTGACGCTGTCGTGGTCGGCCATGGACGAGATCATGCGTACGATGTGCTGGCGCAGCGCCAACAGCTTGCGCGTGCTGGCATGGGACTCGCGGGACTCTATCTGCAACGACAGCACGCTGGCCAACAGCTCGCAGGCCGTGCGGGTGCGCAGGTCCACCGGGCGTGGCTGCTGATGGTGGCAGGAAATCAGCCCCCACAGCTCGCCGTCGACCACGATCGACAGCGACATCGAGGCCAGCGTGCCCATGTTGCGCATGTACTGCAGGTGCACAGGTGACACGCTGCGCAGTACAGCGAAACTCATGTCCAGCGCCTTGCCGGTGCGCGGGTTGGTGGCGGGCAGCAGTGGCGAGGGCTGATAGTTGGCATCCTCGATCACGCGGATACGGTTGACCCGGTACAGCTCGCGCGCCTGGCGCGGGATGTCTGCAGCCGGGAAGCACAGGCCTGCGTAGCTGGGGTAGCCCGGGTCGGCCACCTCGGCCAGCACCTGGCCATTGCCTTCGGCATCGAACCGGTAGGCCTTGACCCGCCCAAAGCCGGTGATGCGCTTGAGCTGCAGCACCGCTTGTTGCAGCAGGTCTTCGATACTGCCGGCCAGTTGCAGACTGGCGACAAAGCTGCGCACCAACGGGTAGTAGTCGCCTTGCCCGACCAGGTCTGCTGGCAGGCGGGGCGGTTCGAACTCGGCAATCAGTACCTGATCGTGGCAATGGACCAGCATGTGCAGCAGGGCACTGATGGGTGCGCCCTGGCGCAAGCGCACGTCGCCAATGTGGAAGGGGAAGACTTCGTCTTCGGGAAGCCGTGTGAGGTGCGCGTGCAGGTCAAAGCCCTCGTGAACCAGGTCGGCGAAGTGGCAACCGATCAGTTCGCGGGCTGGCAAGCCCAACCAGTGCTCGACATTTTCACTGGCCTGCAGCACGCACAGGTCGGTGGCATCCAGCACCAGCAGAAAGCCGTGAGGCTGGATGCTGCCCGGAACCTGGATCGGTTCTTGGGCACAGCGCTCCATGGCGTCTGCCAGTGAGTTGTCTGCAGTCATGATTGAAAAAGCTCCTGTCATGTCCGTCCGTGTACGGCACAGGTGTCTGGCGCGGGACGAATACGATTCACCCTAACAGAATCCCGGCGAATTTACCGGCTCCTGGCCATTGGAGGCACGGGGTGGCCACGGGTTCTGTGCGGTACAGGCTTTTTTTGATGCCACGGTATCGCTTTGTCGCTAATACAAAAAAAATGGCTTTATGCCACATCGGCTGTGCCGCCTCACTGCTACGCTCAGTTCAAGACGTTTCGATAAGGATAACAAGGTGACGGAGCGCATGCTGGCCGCGCTGTTCGGCCTGTTGTTCAGCGGCACTACCGTGGCTGCGGATTTTCTCGTGGAGGTGCGGGTACTGGTGCAGCGTGGCTGCATGCTGGTCAACCAGACCCGCGATGCGGGAGCCCAGGCCCTGGGGCGGATTGACCTGGGTGCTACGGCGCGCCTGGATGGCCCTGGCGCGCCCTTGAGTGGTGTGCTGCTGAGCCAGCGTCCGCCGCGCCTGAAGTGCAACCCGGATACGCCCTATCAGGTACGCGTCGATGGTGGCCTGCATGGTGGCATCGGCGAACTGCGCTACCTGGCCAGCGACGATCGCCTGGCGCGGCCCATTCCTTACCGCTTGTACCGTGACGCTGCCTGGCGTGAGCCGCTGGCAGTGGGGGTAGCCCAATCGGCGCGTGTACCGGGCAGCGGTTCGGTTGAATTGCCGCTGTATGCACGTATCGACAAACTGGCCTGGGTGCCGGATGCAGGGGTTTATGCCGATCTGCTGAAAGTCACCGTCACCTGGTAAGGACGCCGTCATGCACAAGGACGCCATGCCATGAGCCGCACTTCGATCCTGTTGCTCACCCTCGGCCCGCTGCTGGTCCCCGGCGGTGCGGTGCATGGCAGCACCACCGGTTTCATCCAGGCGCGGCTGGTGATCAGCGCGTCTTGCCAGATCAGCAGCAACGAGACGCAACCGGCCGTGCTGGGTGACCCAGGCGTACTGGACTTTGGCGAGCGCGGTCCGAACTGGGACCAGCCGTTGCGCAGCCAGGTGGACGAAGTGGGCGGTCAGGGTAGCCTGCAGATCAGTTGCACGCCTGAGGTTCGGGCCTTCAACGTGCGTATCAATGGTGGCCTCAATGGCGACGATGGCATTCGCCGCCTGAGCAACGGCCGTGAGCTGATTCCTTATCAGCTGGCGGTCGACCCAGGCGGCAACAGCCGCTACGGCGTCGGCCAGGCACGGGCCTTTACTATCAGCAGCAGCCAGCAAGTACCGATTCCCATCTACGGTGTGGTCGTGGCGCAACCGCGTGCGCTGCCGGCCGGGCTTTACCGCGACACCCTCAGAGTGACCCTGGACTGGTAACCACGCAAGGAGACTCCGATGCGAACGAACCTTTCATTTTGCGTCCTCGCAGGCCTGGGCCTGGCGTTGGCTTCCCAGGCCCAGGCGGCCACGGTAACGGGAAGTATCAGCTCGACCCTGACGCTGACTGCGGCCTGCCAGGTCAATGGCACGTCGGGCACGTCGGGGCTTGACTTCGGTGCCCTGGACTTCGGTACCGAGGATGCCTTGTTCGTCACCGCCGATGCCCAGGTGCTGGGAGGCGGGGGAGGCGCCATGAGCATCCTGTGCTCTGCAGGTACGGTGCCTGTGATCAAAGTGAGTGCAGGCCTGCATGACGGCCAGTCGAGCGGTGGCACCCGTGCGCTCGCCGATGGTTCTGGCAACTTTGTGCCGTATGACCTCTATACCGACGCTGGGCGTACGGCGTTGCTGGCGGTCGACGACACCATCACCCTGCCGACCAGTACCGGCGCCGCTCAGACGGTCAACCTTTACGGCAAGGCCGTCGGCAAGGCAGGCCTGCCCGCAGGGGTCTACAGCGACACGATCTCGGTCGAGCTGTCGTTCTGACCCATGCGCGGCTGGCTGGCAGGAGGCCTGACTGGCGTCAGCATGTTGTTGGCCGCTCCGTTGGGGGCAGTAACCACCAGTACCTTCACGGTGACGGCGCAGGTTGTCGCCGGGTGCCTGGTGGTGGGGGGTGTCACCAGCTACGGCACGCTCGATTATGGCTCGCAGTCGGCGCTGTCCACGGGGCTGCTCAGCACATCGCTGGGTGGTTCTACCGTGACGTTCCAGTGCACGCCTGGCGTGGCCATGAGCATGAGCCTGGACGGCGGGCAGAACAGTGCCAGTGGCACACGCAACCTGAAGCGCACCAGTGGCACGCAAGTGCTGGCCTACCAGTTGTACCGGGACGCCGCCTATAGCCAGGCCTTGGGGATCGGTCAGAGCGTGGCGGTGAGCTATTCCGACCCGACGGCGATCAAGCTACCGGTGTACGGGCGGGTTCAGCTGACCGGCACGCAGCCGGCAGGGACCTACACCGATGTGGTGCAAGTGACGGTGACCTGGTAACGGCCAGCGCCACCCATGACAAGTGTCTAAGGAGAGCTGCATGCGGGCAGGCGCGAAGTGGACGCGTGGATTGACTGGATTATTGTCGCTGGCAAGCCTGCCGGCCTGGGCGGCCACTTCGGTGCTGATCTGGCCGATCGACCCGGTGCTGGAGGCCGACCAGAAGGCAGGTGCGTTGTGGCTGGAAAACCGTGGCACTGCGCCGGCAAACCTGCAGGTGCGGGTATTCGCCTGGCGCCAGGGTGATTACCAGGAGCAGTTCCAGGCGCAGCGCGAAATTATCGGCAGCCCACCGGTCGCCAACATTGCACCCGGGCAGAAGCAGCTGATCCGCCTCACCCGTACCGGCCCTTCACCCGCCGGCCAGGAGCAGGCCTACCGCATCATCATCGACGAGATTCCGCCCGCCATCCCGGTCGACAAGGCCGAGCCCGGCGCGACGGCGGCCATTCGATTGCAGATGCGCTATTCGGTGCCGCTGTTCGTCTATGGCGAAGGGCTGTGGGGCAAGGCCGACCCTGAAGGCAAACGCAATGCCGAGGGCGTGGGCAAGCCGCAGCTCAGTTGGCGCCCGGTGACGGTGCAGGGCAAGCCCTATATTGAACTGCGTAACACGGGCCCGGTACATGCGCGGTTGACCGATGTGGTCGTGCAGCAAGGCAGCCAGAGCAAGCCACTGGCTGAAGGCCTGCTGGGTTATGTGCTGCCGGGGGCAAGCATGCGCTGGCCGGCTCCCGTGGCATCCGGCAACGGCAGCGTGCTCATGGGCAGGGTCAACGGTCAGCGCTCGGCGGACGCCATCCGCCAAGGCCAATGAGCCAACGGCTGAATGAAGTGCAGGGGCCAGGGAGGACCCGGCAATGGTTGGAAACCGTGTGTGAAATGGCTCTCGGCGACGACGTGCCGCTGGTGCCTGGGGCTGGCCATGGTCAGCCCCGCGCTGGTACTGGCCGACGACTTGCCCCCACCGCCCACGGAGATGTCCGCCATCGCCGAGGCCACCCTTTACCTCGACCTGGTGGTGAACCAGATGCCCAGGGTTGACCTGATACCGGTGCAGCAGCGGGCCGGGCGGTTGTACCTGGACAGCGACGTATTGCGTGCAGCCGGCGTCTCGCTGCCGGGCAACCCCCAGGGGGAGGTGGCCCTGGACAGCATCGCGGGGCTGCACACCGACTACGACAGTCAGAACCAGCGCCTGCTGCTGCAGGTGCCGCCAGCCTGGTTGCCAGAACAGCAAGTGGGTGATCGCAACCTTTACCCGGCCAGCGATGCGCGCAGCAGTTTTGGCGCCTTGTTCAACTACGACCTGTACCTCAACGACACCGATGAAGGCGGTACCTACCTGGCCGCCTGGAACGAGCTGCGCCTGTTCGACAGCTGGGGTACCTTTTCCAGTACCGGGCAGTGGCGTCAGTCTTTCAATGGCGCACAGGCGGACGATACCCGCCGTGGCTTCATGCGTTACGACACCACCTGGCGCTTCACCGACGAGCAGCGCCTGCTGACCTACGAAGCCGGTGACTTCGTGACGGGCGCCTTGCCCTGGAGCAGTTCGGTGCGGGTGGGCGGAGTGCAGCTGTCACGCGACTTCGCGGCGCGTCCGGATCTTGTCACTTACCCGTTGCCTGCGTTCGCCGGCGAAGCGGCGGTGCCGACGTCGCTCGACCTGTTCATCAACGGTTTCAAGTCCAGTACCACCGAACTGCAGCCAGGCCCGTACACCCTGACCAACGTGCCGTTCATCAACGGTGCCGGGGAGGCGGTGGTGGTCACCACTGATGCTCTTGGCCGGCAGGTGTCGACCACCTTGCCGTTCTACGTCACCAGCAGCCTGCTGCAGAAGGGCCTGTCGGACTACTCGGTGGCCGCCGGCAGCCTGCGCCGTGATTACGGTGTACGCGATTTCAGCTATGGGCCGGGTATTGCCTCGGGCAGCCTGCGCTATGGGCTCAGTGACATCTTCACCCTGGAAACCCACGCCGAAACGGCGGAGTCGCTGATGCTGGGTGGGCTGGGCGGCAACATGCGCGTGGGCAACTTCGGCGTACTCAACGCTGCCTTGGCGCAAAGCCGGTTCGAGGGCGACAAGGGCCACCAGGTCGCCCTTGGCTACCAATACAACAGCCAGCGCATCGGCTTCGGTTACCAGCGCCTGCAACGCCATGGCGATTATGCCGACCTGAGCCGGGTGGGCTCCCCGGACATGCAACTGAGCAAAAGCAGCGAACAGGTCACCCTCAGTGTCAACCTGAACGCGTACGGCAGCATTGGCGCTGGCTACTTCGACGTGCGCGCCGGTGACGGTACGCGTACCCGGTTGATCAACCTGAGCTACAGCAAGCCGCTGTGGGGCAGCAGCAGTGTGTACCTGTCGGCCAACCGTGAAGTGGGTGACAGCCAGTGGGCGGTGCAGGCGCAGCTGGTGATCCCGTTCGACCTGCACGGCACCCTGGCGCTGAGCATGGAACGCAGCAATGAAGGCGAGACCCTGCAACGGGTCAACTACAGCCGTGCGGTGCCAGCCGGTGTCGGCGTCGGTTACAACCTGGGCTATGCCGCAGGCAGCGACCGTGATGCCTATCGCCAGGCCGACGTCACCTGGCGCCTGCAATCGGTGCAATTGCAGGCCGGTGTGTATGGCAGCAGCGGCGAGATGACCCGCTGGGCCGACGCCAGTGGTTCGCTGGTGTGGATGGATGCCGGCGTGTTCGCCGCCAACCGTATCGATGATGCCTTCGTGGTGGTCAGCACCGCAGGTTACGCCGATGTGCCGGTGCGTTATGAAAACCAGGAAATCGGCCGTACCGATGCCAAGGGGCACTTGCTGGTGCCTTACAGCAGCGGTTACTACCGGGGCAAGTACGAGATCGATCCGATGAACCTGCCACCGGATGTCCTCGCGCCGGACGTTGAGCAGCGTGTGGCGGTACGACGGGGCAGTGGCTACTTGCTGGAGTTCCCCCTCAAGCGCGTCATGGCGGCCAGTGTCGAATTGGTGGATGGCAATCAGCAGGTGCTCAAACTGGGTAGCCGTGTTACCCACGCAGAGAGTGGCACCCAGGCGGTGGTGGGGTGGGACGGGTTGGTGTATCTGGAGAACCTGTCGTCGCATAACCGCCTTCAGGTGGCGCTTGAAGGGGGTGGGCATTGCGAAGTGGCGTTCGACCTGCCCGAAGCGCAAGGCTCGGTCCCTTTGATTGGTCCGTTGGTGTGCCGATGAATGCCTGGCGGCGGGGCCTGGTGGCGAGCGTGCTGCTGTTGCCGAGCGGCACGGCCTTGGCGCTTTGCTCATCGGTGGCCACGTTGCCGGCAGCGTTTGGCAGCCTTAATTCAACGCAGGTTCGCAACACGGTACAGACGGCTTCCAGCCTCAACTCGGGGTTGCAGTGCACCGGTTCGCTACTGACCTTGCTCAGCAGCGGTGATCATTTCTACGCCACGATCACGCCCGCCTCGGGTGGGCTGGTCGGCCCGACAGGCGATGTCATTCCCTACACGCTGTATGCCGACAACACCACCCGCTACCCGATTACCCGGGGTGTGGCCTACGACTTCGCCCGCAACGGTATCCTCGACTTGCTGGGGCTGCTCGGCGGTACCACGCCCAAGGCGGTGCCGATCTACATGCGCACCCAAATTGGCAGCAATGTCGCGGCCGGGTTGTATCAAGAGGCCCTGACCGTGGCCTGGAGCTGGGATTATTGCTCGGGGATTGGCGCGTTGGGGATATGCCTTGGGCGCGACATCGGCTCGGGTAGCCAGCTCTTGAACGTGAGCCTGACGGTGACCAACGATTGCCAGATCACCACGCCTGACATCAGCTTCGCCAGTGCGCCGGTGGTGGCGGGGTTCGGCACGGTGAGCCAGGGCATAAACGTGTCATGCACCAAGGGCAGCAGCTACACGGTAGGGCTGGGTGACGGGCAGAACGTGTCCGGTGGGCGGCGGCGGATGAAGTCATCGGCCAACAACTACCTGGCCTATGACATTTTCAAAAGTGCCGGCACCGTGCGCTGGGGGGCGTCAGGGGCTGCCAGGCGTTCCAGTACGGATGCCGACATCAACCCCGGCGTGGGTACCGGCACGGGTAGCCAGGTGTTCAACTACAACGCCAAGGTCTATACCGATCAGGCGACACCGCCGGCTGCGACCTATACCGACAGTGTGATACTGGATGTGCAGTTCTGAACGGCGGTCAATACCCCCGAAGCAGCCGCCGCGTGTCGCGACGGGCTGCTCCTGCAGGGGCTGCGCAAGACGAGGTTCAGCGCAAATCGCCAACCATGCTTGCCAGGGTCTCCAGCACCGCCCCGGCCAGTGCCTTGGAGCGCGCCCCCGACCACCCGGTGACGGCATCGGGCGCGTCGTCATGGTCCTTGAACGGCATTTCCAGCGTCAGTGACAGGCAGTCATGGGCCATGCCCACCGCATTGCAGGCCAGCGTCGTATTCGCCTGTCCGGGTTCGTCACGGGTATAGCCATGCACTGTCTGGAAGTCGCGGGTCAGGCTGCACAAGGTGCTACGGAACTGCTCTTCGAGTTTGGCCAGCCGAGGGGTGTAACCCGGGTTGCCCTCGCATGCGGCCGTGAACACGTGGGGGATCTCTTCGTCACCGTGCACGTCGATGAAGGCATCCACACCGTACTGCTTCATCTGCGCTTGTGCAAAGAACACTTCCGGGCTGAATTCGACGCTGGCGTCCTGCCAGGCGCGGTTGAGGTCCTTGCCCTTGAAGTTGGTGCGCAGGTGGCCGAGGAAGGCGCCGTCGGGGTTCATGTTGGGGATCAGGTAAAGGTCGGCCTTGGCCAGCAATTGCTGGACCACCGTATCGTTGGCCTGCAGGCGGTCGATCACGCCTTCCATGAACCATTCGGCCATGTGCTCGCCCGGATGCTGCTGGGCAATCAGCCACAGCTTGCGCTTGCCTTCGGCACCGTCGCCTGCCCGCAGCAGGGGGATATCGCGGCCCTGGACACTGCGGCCGCTGGCCAGCAACTCGACCCCCGGGAGTTGGCAGGCACGTTCGATCAGCTGGTTGTGGCGGGCACGCGGGTAGGGCTCGAAGTAGGCGAACCAGATCTGGTCCTGTTCAGCCTTCACCTCGAACGATAGCGCCGTACCGTCGAACTGGCTTGGCACACGGAACCAGCGCTGCTGGTCGTAGCTGGCCACAGCGTTGTAGCCGCTCCACGCATTCTTGTACGAGGAGCCAGAAGCGTTGTCCAGGCTGAAGCGATGGACCTGCCCCGGTGTGAGCCCGCTGACCTTGAAGTGGAACCACTGGTAGTGGCCGCTGTGGGTGTCCGGGCGAATGGCCAGGTGTACCTGGGCCGGGTTGCTGGCATCCAGTACCTGTATGTTGCCGGAGTCGAAATCGCAGTCGATCTGCAGGGGGGACAGCGTCACGGTCATGTGCCGGGCTCCTTTGCGGGCATTGTTGTAGGGGTACTGTATACGGCTTGGCGGGGATGCTGTGCAAGAACAGGCAGGGCGAGCCGTCAGCGGACAGCCCGTATGCGGCGGGCCAGTGCCGGCAAATGCGTGGACTTCAGGTTATCTGAAGAACTGACTGGGCGTGGTACCGAACTGGCGCTTGAACATGCTGGCGAAGGCACTTGGGCTGTCATAGCCCAAGGCCCCCGCCACATCGATGATTCGCTCGCCCAGGGCAATCCGCTCCAGTGCCTGCATCAGCCGCGCCTGTTGGCGCCACTGGCCGAAGGTCATGCCGGTTTCCTTGCGGAACAACCGCTGGATGGTCTTTTCGTCCACCCCCAGTCGCAGGCCCCAGTCGGCAACGGTGGCATTATCGTCGGGCCGTTCATGCAACGCCGTGCAGATCACCCGCAGGCGCTGGTCGCTGGGTTGCGACAGCTTCAGCGGCAAGGTCGGCAGTACGCAGATTTCGTCGAGGATCAGGCGCATGACCCGGGCTTCGCGCGAGTCCTCGGCAAACGGTGCGGTGAACCCCACCGAGGCCTTGATCAGTTCGCTGAGCAAGGGCGAGATGCTGATGGCCTTGCTCTGCAGGGGCAGGCCGGTTGCCGCGTCGCTGCGCACGAACACACTGCGCATCTTCACGTCGCCGACACAGCGAATGGCGTGCACCTGGCCGCAAGGCATCCACACACCTCGGCTGGGTGGCACCGTCCAGCATTCGTTTCCGGACTCGACGATCATCAGGCCTTTGATGGCATAGATCAGTTGATGCTTGGTATGGCTATGGGGCTCGATGAACCAGTCGCTTGGGTAGTCTGTCGCACGGCTACCCACTTCCCAGGTCCACTCATCGACCTCCACCAACAATTCACGCTGCGGCTTTACCATCGTGACCTCATATCGGAGCAGCCTGGCAGCGCCACTTTAGCAGCAACGACCTGGGCGGGCCCGCGAGCGGGTGGCCGGCAGCAAGGCGGTGGCCAACCCGAGCAGCGGCAGGAACGCGATGGCCTGGTACACCCATTCGATGCCATGCCGGTCGGCCAGTGTGCCCAGGCCGGCTGCACCCACACCGCTGATGCCGAACATCAGCCCGAACATCACCCCCGAAACCATGCCGACCCGGCCTGGCACCGCCTCTTGGGCATACACCACCAGGGCAGCGAATGCCGAGGACATCACCAGGCCGATGGCCACCGCCAGTACGGCTGTCCAGGCGAGGTTGGCATGGGGCAGGGCCAGGGCGAACGGTGCCACGCCGAGGAACGAGACCCAGATCACGGCCTTGCGCCCGATGCGATCACCCACCGGGCCACCGGCAAAGGTGCCCAGCGCAACGGCTGCGAGGAACACGAACAGGTACAGCTGGCTGTGCTGCACACTCAGGCCGAAATGCTCGATCAGGTAGAAGGTGAAGAAGTTGGTGAACGAAGCGATGTAGACGAACTTGGCGAACATCAGCACGGCGATCACCGCCACAGCGCGCCACATGGCACCCCGCGACAGGCCGGGGGCCTGTTGGCCCGCGAAGCTCTTGAGCCGGGCCTGGCCGTGGCGCACGCTCCAGCCCGTCACCCGCAGCAGCACCAGAACAGCCAGCGCAGCGGCCAGCATGAACCAGGCAATGGCCGGTTGGCCGTGCGGAATGATGATGGCAGCGGTGAGTAGTGGGCCGAGGGCCGAGCCGGTATTGCCGCCGACCTGGAAGGTTGATTGCGCGGTCCCGAAGCGCCCGCCGGAAGCCATCCTGGCGACCCGCGAGGCCTCTGGGTGAAAGGTGGCCGAACCCACGCCGACCACGGCGGCGGCCACCAGCAGCATTTCATAGCTGCCGGCAAAGGCGAGCAGGGCGATGCCCACCAGCGTCACCAACATGCCGGCAGGCAGCAGGTAGGGTTGTGGGTGCTTGTCGGTGAACATGCCGACCCAGGGTTGCAGCAGGGAAGCGGTCACCTGATACACCAAGGCGATCCAGCCGATCTGGGCGAAGCTCAGCGCGAAATCGCTTTTCAGCATGGGGTAGATCGACGGCAGTACGGCTTGAATCAGGTCATTGAGCAGGTGGGCGAATGCAGCAGCACCGACGATGCGCACGACAAAGCCCTGAGGCTGGTCGGCAGGCGTGGCGGCGGCTACGGAGGCGGCGGAGGTTGTCATGGGCAAGGTTCTTCTATGGCAAGGGAGCAAGGCGTTGCCGCAGCAGGTTATCCAGTGCCGAGGTTGCCTGTCTCACGCCGAACAGGCAGCCAATGTCGCGTTTCGGGCATCCGTGCCCACAGCCTGGCAGGAGAGCGGAGGCGCTCCTGCAGGTGATTGCCTTCAGGCCATATCGGCTGCGGTCTTGCCGGCGACCTTGTTGCGCCCGCCCAGCCATACCAGCAACAGCCCCGCAGCCGCCAGCACACCTCCGGCCATTGGCACGGCGGCGTAGCCCAGGTTCAGGCTGATAACCGCACCACCCAGCGCCGCGCCCACGGCGTTACCCAGGTTGAACGCACCCACGTTGATCGACGATGCCAGGCCTGGCGCCTCGATGGCGGCAGTCATTACGCGCATTTGCAGCGGCGGTACCACGGCGAAGGTGAACATGCCCCAGACCAGCAGGGCGATGGCAGCGCCTATGTGGCTACTCAGTACCAGGGGCATCGCCAGCATGATCAGCGCCAGCACGGCGAGGAAGATTATCGCCGCGCCATCCAGCGACCAGTCGGCCAGGCGGCCACCCAGGCTGTTGCCAAGGGTGAAGCCAACCCCGATCAGTACCAGTCCCAAGGTTACGAAGCCGTCCGAGGCACCGGTCAGTTCGGCCAGCACCGGCGCCACGTAGGTGTACAAGGTGAACATGGCGCCGGCACCGAGCACGGTGGTGGCCATTGCCAGCAGCACGCTGGGGCGGGCAATGACCGCCAGTTCCTTGCGCACGTGCGGCACGCTGCCGCGTTCACCCTTGGGCAGGGCGTACCACAGCGCGGCCATGGCCAGCAGGCCGAGTACGGCGGTACCGGCAAATGCCATGCGCCAGCCAATCTGCTGGCCGATCCAGGTGGCGGCCGGCACGCCGCCGATGTTGGCGATGGTCAGGCCCATGAACATGGTGGCCACGGCGCTGGCCTGTTTCTCCTTGGGCACCACGCTGGCTGCCACCACGGCTCCCAGGCCGAAGAACGCACCATGGTTGAGGCTGGTGACCAGTCGCGAGGCGAGCAGGGTGTAGTAGTCCGGCGACAGTGACGACAGCAGGTTGCCAAGGGTGAAGATGGCCATCAGCGCCATCAGCGCAGCGCGCTTCCCAAAGCGGCTGAACAGCAGGGTCATGATCGGCGCGCCGACCATCACGCCAATGGCATAGGCGGTGATCAGCATGCCGGCGCTGGGGATGCTCACCTCCACGCCCTGGGCGATGACCGGCAGCAGCCCCATCGGGGTGAACTCGGTAGTACCGATGCCAAAGGCGCCAATGGCCAACGCGAAAAGCACGCGGCCGGGTCTCATTGTTTGAGCAGTCATCGGTGTCAGTCCCAGGTTGGCGCCAGGCCGTCAGGGCTGACCTCGCGGCCGTTGCGCTCCAGCTTGGCGATGCGTGCCATGTCGTCGCTGTCCAGCTTCAGGCCACGGGCAAGCAGGTTGCTGGCCAGGTTTTCACGCTTGGTCGACGACGGGATCACGGCATAGCCCAGTTGCAGGGCCCAGGCCAGGGCAACCTGGGCGACGGTAGCCTTGTGCTTGGCGGCGATCTGGGCCAGTACCGGGTCTTTCAGCACTTTGCCGTAGGCCAGGGTCATGTACGAGGTCACGGTGATCCCTTGTTCCTTGAGGAACGCGGTCAGCTTGCTGTTCTGCAGGTAGGGGCTGAGCTCGATCTGGTTGGTGGCGATTTCCCCTTTGCCGACCACGGCAATGGCTTGCCTGGTCAGCTCGATGTTGAAGTTGGAAACGCCGATCTGGCGAGCCAGGCCTTGCTGCTTGGCGTCGGCCAGGGCCTTCATGTACTCGGGCAGTTCTACGCCGTTGCCCGGCGCTGGCCAGTGGATCAGCAGCAGGTCGACGTAGTCGGTGCGCAGTTTCTGCAAGCTGTCACGCAGGCTGGGGATCAGCTTGTCGGCGGCGTAGTTGTCGACCCAGATCTTGGTGGTGATGAACAGCTCGCTGCGCGGCACGCCGCTTTCGGCGATGGCCTGGCCGACTTCGGCTTCGTTCTTGTAGATCTGTGCGGTATCGATGACACGGTAGCCGACTGCCAGGGCAGACTTGACCGAGTCGATGACAGTTTGGCCGGTGAGGCGGAAGGTGCCAAGGCCGAAGGAAGGAACGCTCATGGGGTTGCTCCTGAATGGGGGAGGATCATGTGGTGCCCAGTGTGCAGGTTTGAACGGCAGCGAATAAGCCGCTACGGCGCCAAAGTCATTTGACCTGTAGGCACAAATACATTTTCAAGCTGTGCATTCACTACATAAATAGGGCCAGAGGGGATTGGAACCTTGTTCAGCTAGCGCTTTTTTATCAAGCGTCGAGGCTGCCCATGACCCCTTCCGTAATACCTGCCGATTCCATCGATGCGCTGATTGCCCGTCAGTTGCCAGGCTGGCTCAAGCGCGCGTCTGCCCAAGAGCTGACAGAGCTGCGCGCCGCTGCTTTGCGCCAACAGCGGGCGCAGGACCAAGTAGACGCCTGGTTAGGGGCCATAACCCCCTTGGATGAGTTCGCCGAGTCGTTGCTCAAAAGAGCACTTGAGGCCCATTCGATCAGGCAGGTAGACCTGCGCCAGGCTCAGCTCAGGCTGGTGACCCTGCAGCCAAAACCGTCGATATCACCTGCCTTGCCAAGTACTTCGACACGCATCGTCAGCACCCAGACGCTGCTCTCGGCGGCACTGCACAACTTCCACCAAAAGGAAATGCAGCCTGGCTGGTTCGCGACCGGGTCGCAGTTGGTCACTGCCAGCGGGCACCTGCTGCCGCTAAGTGCGCAAGCCTTTGTCCGCCTTTGCAGAGACCTTGATATCGGCAGGCGTTATCAAAGCCATTTGCAATCGAAGCTTGAAGGCGAGGGGGTGGCCGTCGAGAGCACCCTGGAGGAGGCGTTGAGCGCCAACCTGGCGCTTGCTGCAATCGCCGCAAGGATCAAGGGTGAAATCGATGAGCAGACCTGTCAGTGGATCAACCAGGTTGTGGGCACCGCGTCTTTCCTGCCAGCCGACAACACCGTGTTGAAGTGTCACACCCTGCGGCTGTTGGGCAAGGAGGTCATTGGTGCACTGGTGATCGAAGTGCGTCAGAACGCCCGCCTGCTTGGTGTTATCGCGTGGTTGCCTGAGGACCCGTATGCCCCGGTGAGTTGGCACACCAGCTGGGAGCTGCTGTACATGACGCTTGGCATACGCTTGCGTAATGAGGCCTATCGGCGGTACTTCCAGCGCTTCGTCGCAGAGCGTGATCGCGTCACCTTCTGCGCGGCCCTGAACGCACTGCTCAGCCACGGTAATACTGTTCTTCCGCTTGAGCTGGATGGCCGCTGTTTTGCGATCGAGGGCGACGTGTTCGTCGCGCTGCGCCAAGCCCGGATCAAAAAAATGCTGGATGACGCGCGGGTATTGGCGGTATCGACAGAGGATGAGGATGTCGCCGACCGCCGCGCACGTTTGCAGGGCTATCTGGATTTGGGGTTGAGCGTGGCAGGCCTGGCAGCGCTGTTTGTGCCTGTGTTGGGGCAGGCCCTGCTGGGGCTTACGGTGGTGCAACTGGCGGGTGAGGTGTACGAAGGCTACCAGGATTGGCAGTTGGGTGATCGCGACGCCGCATTGGGTCACTTGTTCAACGTGGCCGACACGGTTGTGATGACGGCGGTGACGATGGCCGGGGCGACGGCACTTGGCAAGCTGGCCCAGCGAGTGGCGCAGGTGGATGCCTTGGTGCCGGTAAGCCTGGGCGATGGCCAGTTGCGGCTGTGTGATCCATCCTTGTCGGGCTATCAGCGTGAGGGCGTCGATCTGATGGTAGGCCAGGCCGTGAATGAAACTGGCCGTTCGCTGAGGCGCCTGCACGATGCTGTCTATGAGGTGAGCGAGGGGGACGATGGCGCATGGCGTATTCATCACCCATCAAGGCCAGGGGCGTATTCACCGGCACTTGAGCACAATGGTGCCGGGGGATGGGTGCATGAGTTCGAGCAACCGCAGCGCTGGCATGACCCCGCCTACATGGTGCGCCGCCTTGCCAGCCGCACGGCGCAGGTGCCCGATGAGGCGGTATCTGTAGCGCTGCAGACCACCGGTTTCGAGGCTGACTGCCTGCGCCGTTTGCTGTTGGAAAATGCGCCCGCGCCGGCACGCTTGCTCGATGCCATCGAACGCCAGCAATTGCACCGTGATTTCCCGATGTTGCGGGGTGACGCTTTCGAGGAGGTCTTCAACGAGCGACAGATCAATCCGCAAGCAGCGGACCGCGTATTGATGCGGGACTTCCCAGGCCTTTCCCACCGCTGCGCACGGGAAATCGTCGAGGGGGCCAGCAGCGTCGAGATGGAGAGCCTGACGGGTGCAGGCCGGGTACCCCTGGCCTTGGCGGAGCGTGCCCGCTGGGCAATACGCGACAGCCGGATAGACCGTGCCTGCGCAGGGTTGCGCCAGGCCGCCGCAGAAAATGACGATACCGGTAAGCTCGCGCTGGGCCTGATCGATGCCATCGCCCCTTGGTCGGCTGGGGTCAACGTTGAGCTGCCTGCCGCGGGCAGGGGTGGGTTGCTGCAGACGTTGAGACGGCAGCTGGACAGCCGCCAGCGACAGTTGCTTGGTATTAGCCAGATGACGGATGACGCACTGGGTGAGCGGCTTGGGCGTGAGGCGCTCGCTGACCGTGAAGCGGCGGCCCGAATGATTGGGCTGGCCCGTGTGGGGCAGGGGATTCGCCCTCCTGTACGGTTGTTCGATGGGCGGTTGGGCTACCCGCTCAGTGGCCACCTGACAGGGACTCGCCAGGCACTGCGGCGCACGTTGAACCACGTGTATCCGGTGATGAGCAGTGAGCAGCTGGAGGTCTACCTGCAAGACCTGGCTTGGCGGGGAGTGGACCCCTGGAACCATGTGAGCCAACTGTTACAGGCCAAGGTCAGCCTCAAGCAGGCATTGCAAGCCTGGCGAAATGACGCAGGACTGAACATTGTTCGCCGCCTGCGTCGTATCAAGGTTGCCAGGCGTATTACGGCAAGCTGGCAGCGCTTTACCCCTGGGGAGGTGGCGGGTGACTACCACCTGACCCTCGTGGGTGAGCGGGTGGGTGACCTGCCAGCGTTGCCTGATAATGTGAGTTTCGACCACATCACGCACCTGACCCTGCGCGATATGCAGGTGACGAGCCTTGATGCGGGCTTTCTTGGTCGCTTCAGCAAGGTGCGCAACCTGGACTTGCGGAACAACCAGCTGACGCGCCTTCCCGCAGGTATCGAGCAACTGACCGAACTGAGGACCCTGCGCCTTGGCGGCAACCAGATCGTGCTTTCCAGCGAGGATAACCTGCGTTTGAGCCAGCTTGTGGAGCTGCGCCGTTTGGAGCTCAACGGTAACCCGGTCGGCTTGCTGCCACCCTTGGCGTCTTTCCCCCTGCTGCGCCGGCTGTCCTTGCGCAACACCGGGCTGGGCGATCTGCCCGCTGATCTGGCCAGGCACGGTAATCTGGAGTTGCTGGACATGCGTGACAACCAGATTCAGACACTGCCTGAAGCGCTGTCTTTAGTGCCGCTTCGCTTGTTGCGGGGCCTGGAGCTGCACGACAATCCACTCTCGGACGAAACCTTGCAGCGCTTGCAGTTGGCCAGGGCGTCGGCCGGGGCCGTTGAGCGTCGACGTGCAGCTCATGCCACTTCGATCCCGAACGCTGCAGCCCCTTGGTTTTCAGGATTCACGCCAGCCCAGCGCGAGGTGCGATTGGCGAGCTGGAACCGCTTGAGCCAGGAAGCCGGGGCGCAGGATCTGTTCCGCTTTTTCTCTGATTTACGCGCCCTGCGTGAATACGACGCACAACCGCGCGACCTGCAGGCCCGGGTGTGGCATATCCTCGAGGCCTGCGAGCAGCACGCTGAAGTACGCGCGAGCCTGTTCGAGCAAGTTGCCCGGCCGCGCAGTTGCAGTGACGAGTTGCTGCTGACGCTCAGCGAGCTGGAGGTTGGCGCGCTGGTCGCCAAGGCCGGTACAGCCGGTACCGGTTTACAGAAGGAGCGGGCGCTGGTCAGGCTGGGGCGTTCGTTGTTCCGCCTGGACAAAGTCAACGCAATTGCCGCGCGGCATATTGCGGATTATTTTTCGAACGATCCCGTTGAGGTTTACCTGACCTATCGCGTCAGGCTGGCAGATAGTCTCGACCTTCCCGTGCAGCCCAGCCATCTTTCGTACGAGAGTTTCAGTGGAGTTGGCCGTGAAGACCTGGACGCCGCGCGCAGCGAGGTGCTGCGGCAGGAAACGCCACAAGCCTTGGCGCAGGCGCTGGCAGATCGAACCTTCTGGCAGGACTACCTGCAGGAGCAGCAGGCGGCGCGCTTCAGCCGCCTGGACGAGCCTTTTCAGCAGCGCCTGGATACGTTGCTCGAACAATCGAAAACGCTGAGTGATGGCGACTATTTTGCCCAGGTCGAGCATATCTGCGCAGCGCGTGAGGTCGCGAAACGGCAGCTTCTGCTTGAATTGAGCCGTGAGGCAATCCAGCGCCACGGCCTGTGAACGAAACAGCCCGCCGAGAGGCGGGCTGTTCGCTGGGGCGGGACGATCAGCGGCGGCGGAACAGCGGCAGCGGTTCGTCGGTAGCGGCCTGGTAGGTCACCGAGAAGTCCTTCAGGCTTTGCAGCGCGTCTTCCGGGTCCTTGTCGGCACGGATGGCGAATGCGTCGAAGCCGCAGCGGGCCATGAAGAACAGCTGGTCGCGCAGCACATCGCCGATGGCGCGCAGTTCGCCCTTGAACTTGTAGCGGTCACGCAGCAGACGCGCATTGGAGTAGCTGCGGCCGTCGGTGAATGCCGGGAAGTTCAGGGCGATGACCTGGAAGTGGTGCACGTCTTCACCGATTTCCTCCGCTTCCTGGTCGCTGTCCAGCCATACGCCCAGGCCGCCATCGCGGGCCTTGAGCACGTGGGCATGGTCGCGCCACATTTGCAGCGGCACGATGTAGTCGTCGCAGTTGGTCAGCTCGTCGAACGAGGTTTCCTTGGGCAGCAGGTGCCAGGTTTCGTCGACGATCTGGTTGTTCTTAATGATTCGCTGCATAGACGCGTTCCTTGAAGGGGTCGATGCCGATACGCTGGTAGGTGTCGATGAAACGCTCTTCCTCGGTACGTTGCTCGACGTACACGGCGATCAGCTTCTCGATCACATCGGCCATGTCATCCTGCGCGAAGGACGGGCCAAGGATCTTGCCCAGGCTTGCGCCGCGTGCGGCGTTGCCGCCCAGCGACACCTGGTAGAACTCCTCACCCTTCTTGTCCACGCCGAGGATGCCGATGTGGCCCACGTGGTGGTGGCCGCAGGCGTTCATGCAGCCGGAGATGTTCAGGTCGATTTCGCCGATGTCGAACAGGTAGTCCAGGTCGTCGAAGCGGCGCTGGATGGACTCGGCAATCGGGATCGACTTGGCGTTGGCCAGCGAGCAGTAGTCGCCACCCGGGCAGCAGATGATGTCGGTCAGCAGGCCGATGTTCGGGGTGGCGAAGCCGCCCTCGCGCAGTTCAAGCCACAGCGCGTGCAACTGGCGCTGCTCGACGTCGGCGAGGATGATGTTCTGCTCGTGCGAGGTGCGCAGGAAACCGAAGCTGTAGCGTTCGGCCAGGTCGGCCACGGCGTCCAGCTGCTTGTCGGTCACGTCGCCCGGGGCAACACCGGTAGGCTTGAGTGACAGGGTCACAGCCACGTAGCCCGGGCGCTTGTGGGCGCGGGTGTTGCGCGAGCGCCAGCGGGCGAACCCTGGGTGCTCGGCATCCAGTGCGGTGTAGTCGACGTTGTCGAGTGCGAGGTACTCGGGGTCGACGAAGTGGCGCGATACGCGCTGCACTTCGGCTTCGGTCAGGGTGGTGGTGCCGCCACGCAGGTGGACCATTTCGGCCTCAACCTTTTCGGCGAACACTTCCGGGGTCAGCGCCTTGACCAGGATCTTGATCCGCGCCTTGTACTTGTTGTCACGGCGACCGTAACGGTTGTACACGCGCAGGATGGCGTCGAGGTAGCTGATCAGGTCCTGCCATGGCAGGAACTCGTTGATGAACGAGCCCACCACCGGGGTACGGCCCAGGCCGCCACCGACCAGCACACGGAAGCCCAGTTCGCCGGCAGCGTTGCGCACCGGCTCAAGGCCAATGTCGTGCACTTCGATGGCGGCGCGGTCTTCCTGCGAGCCGTTGATGGCGATCTTGAACTTGCGTGGCAGGTAGGCGAATTCCGGGTGGAAGGTGGTCCACTGACGGACGATTTCACACCACGGGCGCGGGTCGACGATTTCGTCTGCGGCCACACCGGCGAACTGGTCGGTGGTGGTGTTGCGCAGGCAGTTGCCGCTGGTCTGGATCGCGTGCATCTGCACGGTGGCCAGTTCGGCGAGGATGTCGGGGATGTCTTCCAGCGCCGGCCAGTTGAACTGCACGTTCTGGCGGGTGGAAATGTGGGCGTAGCCCTTGTCATAGTCGCGAGCGATCTTGGCCAGGGTGCGGACCTGTTTGGCGTTCAGCTGGCCGTACGGCACCGCGACACGCAGCATCGGCGCGAAACGTTGGATGTAAAGGCCGTTCTGCAGGCGCAGAGGGCGGAATTCTTCTTCGCTCAGCTCACCGGCCAGGTAGCGGCGGGTCTGATCACGGAACTGCTTGACGCGGTCCTCGATGATCCGCTGATCGTACTCGTCGTATACGTACATAAAAGTCCTGTCTCAGGCATGCAGCTATTCGCGCGCACGGCCGCGCACTCCGGTACGGAGCCGGGAAACGATATCAGGTTGCGGTTATGCGCTAAAGTGATGTTTTTGCATATGAAAAGAACCAAATGGACTATGTGAGATTGACTGCCATTTGTGCGCGGAGCATCGCCAGGCGTTTATAATCCGGCGTTTGCTTCGCAGAGATGTGACCCCATGCTCAAGGCCCTGTGCCAAAGCTTGTGCCTTGTCTTGCCATTGGTGGCAAATGCGCAATCGGCTTCGGTGGTGTTCCTCAACCCGGGGCTGTCCAACGAGACATTCTGGACCAGCTATACCCGCTTCATGCAGGCCGCCGCGGACGAGCTGGGCATGACCCTGCAGGTGCAATACAGCGAGCGCCGCGCCGACCTGGCACTGACCCAGGCCCGGGCGATCCTGAGCGCGCCGCAGCGGCCGGATTACCTGGTGCTGGTCAACGAGCAGTACGTGGCGCCGGAAATCCTGCGCCTGTCGCGTGGCACCGGGGTGAAGCTGCTGCTGGTCAACAATGGCCTGACCGCCAGCCAGCGCCTCAGCATCGAGGGCCAGCCTGACAAGTACGCCGAGCCACTGGGTACCTTGGTGAGCAACGACGAGCAGGCAGGCTTTCAAATGTTGCACCTGTTGCTCGCACAGCTGCCTCGCGACGCAGGGCCGGTGGACCTGGTGGCTTTTGCCGGGGTCAAGACCACCCCGGCCTCGCAGTTGCGCGTTGAGGGCATGCGCCGCGCCCTGGCCGATTTCCCTCAGGTGCGCTTGCGGCAAGTGGTATACGGCGGCTGGAACCGCCAGCGCGCCTATGAGCAAGCGAAGCAGTTGCTGGAACGTTACCCGGCCACCCGGCTGGTGTGGTCGGCCAATGACCAGATGGCCTTTGGTGCCATGCAGGCGTTCGAGGAGGCCGGGCACACGCCGGGGCGTGACGTGCTGTTCGCTGCCGTCAACAGCTCGCCCGAAGCCTTGCGCGCGCGTATCGATGGGCGCCTGAGCGTACTGATGGGTGGGCATTTCACCCTTGGCGGTTGGGCCATGGTGATGCTGCACGATGATGCCCACGGGCTGGCGTTGAACCGCGACGGCGTGCGCGAGCGCCGTGTTCCGGTATTGCAGGAAATCGATCAGGCCAAGGCCAGGCGCTGGCTGAAGCTGTTGGAAAGGGACGACTACGGCGTCGATTTTCGGCGTTACAGTGCCGAAGGGCGGCCGCCCGGGTACCGTTACCCGTTTCTGGCGTCACCGGTCGAATATTGAATGACCCTGCTTGAGGGAAGGGCATTGCTCGTCTTAACTGCTGGTGGTGAAGTGCATTCCCATAACCACTACAAGAGGCAATGCAATGGGAAACTCAACCAAGGTCCGCAAAGCTGACAGCAGCGTCGATGCCTGGGCGATCCTCTGCCTGATCGTTCTGGTGGTGGTCACTGCCGTGTATTGGGTCAGCCACCAGTGACTTGCAACTCAAGACCGTGATGTAGCAGGGGCGTCTGCGGGAGGGAATCTCGCAGGCGCTTTCTTATTGCCTGTGGCCGCCTCTTCGCGGTGAAAACATATCCCTTGAGAATGGCGCAGGACCGTCGTAGGGGCGGGTTTACCCGCGAAAGGGCCGGCCCTGCTGGCCAATCTCCACCCGCCGTTCACCGTTGCGGCCGCGACCGTATTCGCGGGTAAACCCGCTCCTACACAGATCGAGGGTGGACACAGGTCGGTGGTTGGACACAGGCCCTCGTAGGAGCGGGTTCACCCGCGAAAGGGCCGGGACTGCTGGCCAATTTCCACCCGCCGTTCACCGTTGCCGCCGCTACCGTATTCGCGGGTAAACCCGCTCCTACACCGGATCGGTGGTGGACACAGGTCGGTGGTTGGACACAGGCCGTCGTAGGAGCGGGTTCACCCGCGAAAGGGCCGGGCCTGCTGGCCAATTTCCACCCGCCGTTCACCGTTGCCGTCGCGACCGTATTCGCGGGTAAACCCGCTCCTACGCCTGAACGAGGGTGGACACAGGTCGGGGGTTGGGCATAGGCCCTGTAGGAGCGGGTTCACCCGCGAAGAGGCCGGCACAGGTTAGCGGGTCAGGTGCAGCGCCAACTGCACCAGGCCGATCAATACCGCAATGAACACCAGGGTGAACAGCGCCCCCAGCGCAATGAAATGGCTGGCCTTGCCGTGGGTGAAGTCGCGTGCGCGGTTTTTGCCGCTTTGCACGCCGAAGGCGGCGGCGAGGATGCTGTGCAGCATCTGCCAGAAGGTCGGGGGTTTGCCCTGGCTGGAATCGTCCATGGTGGCTCCTGGGGAAATCAGAGGCAATCAGGGACAGTGTAGGCAATGGTTGTGAGGTTGCCCGTGCCGGCCTCTTCGCGAGGAAACCCGTTCCAACAGGTAAATGACTGCCCTTGAGGGCTGTTTCATACCTGTGTGGGCAAGCCCGCGAAGAAGCCAGCGCAGTCGTTTAGCTGTCATACCCCAGGTTAGGCGCCAGCCAGCGCTCGCTCACGCTGATATCCTGGCCTTTGCGTGCGCTGTAACGCTCGATCTGGTCCTTGTCGACCTTGCCTACGGCAAAATACTTCGCCTGCGGGTGGGCGAAGTACCAGCCGCTGACCGCCGCCGCCGGGAACATCGCGAAGTGCTCGGTGAGGTACACTCCGCTTGGCCCGGTTTCACCGATGGCGGTGCCATCGAGCAGGCGGAACAGGGTTTCCTTTTCAGTGTGGTCGGGGCAGGCCGGATAACCCGGCGCAGGGCGGATGCCGCTGTACTGTTCCTTGATCAGCGCCTCGTTGTCCAGGTGCTCGTCGCGGGCATAGCCCCAGTGCTCTTTACGCACCTGCTCGTGCAGCCATTCGGCACAGGCTTCGGCCAGGCGGTCGGCCAGGGCCTTGACCATGATCGAGCTGTAGTCGTCGCCCTTGTCCTGGTAAGCCTTGGCCACTTCCTCGGCACCGATGCCGGCGGTGGTGATGAAACCACCTACGTAGTCGGTAACGCCACTGTCTTTCGGTGCGACGAAGTCGGCCAGCGACCAGTTGGGCTTGCCGTCCGGCTTGATGGTCTGCTGGCGCAGGTGGTGCAGGGTGGCCAGTGCCTGGCCGTCTTCGCCGTAGACTTCGATGTCGTCATCGTCCACCTGGTTGGCCGGCCAGAAGCCGAATACCGCGCGGGCGCTGATCAGCTTCTCGTCGATCAGCTTGTCGAGCATCTCGCGGGCATCCTTGTACAGCGCCGTAGCGGCCTCGCCAACCACCTCGTCGGTGAGGATGCGCGGGAACTTGCCGGCCAGGTCCCAGGAGATGAAGAACGGCGTCCAGTCGATGTACTCGGCCAGGGTGCGCAAATCGATGTCCTCCAGCACCTTGACGCCGGTGAAGGAGGGCGCCGTTGGCTGGTAGCCGGCCCAGTCGTACTGCGGCTTGGCGGCGATCGCCTGGGCGTAGCTGAGGCGCTCGGTGCGGGCGCTGCGGTTGGCGGTGCGCTCGCGCACATCCACGTATTCCAGGCGGGTCTTCTCGACGAAGCCCGGCTTGAGTTCTTTGGACAGCAACTGGGTGGCCACGCCGACCGCGCGCGAAGCGTCGGTGACGTAGATGACCGCGTCGTTGCTGTACTTGGGCTCGATCTTGACTGCAGTGTGCGCCTTGGAGGTGGTGGCGCCACCGATCATCAGCGGCAGTTCGAAGCCCTGGCGCTGCATTTCGCGGGCAACGTGGACCATTTCGTCCAGCGACGGGGTAATCAGGCCGGACAGGCCGATGATGTCGCACTTCTGCTCGCGGGCAGTTTGCAGGATCTTCTCCGCCGGCACCATCACGCCAAGGTCGACGATGTCGTAACCGTTACAGCCCAGCACCACGCCGACAATGTTCTTGCCGATGTCGTGCACGTCGCCTTTCACCGTGGCCATCAGGATCTTGCCCTTGGCTTCTGGCTTGTCGCCTTTTTCGGCTTCGATGAAGGGGATCAGGTGAGCAACGGCCTGTTTCATGACGCGGGCCGACTTGACCACCTGCGGCAGGAACATCTTGCCCGCGCCGAACAGGTCGCCGACCACGTTCATGCCGTTCATCAGCGGGCCTTCGATCACTTCGATGGGGCGCGCGCACTGCTGGCGGCATTCTTCGGTGTCTTCGACGATGAACGCGGTGATGCCCTTGACCAGCGCGTGCTCCAGGCGTTTTTCCACCGGCAGCGAGCGCCACTCTTCGTTTTCCACTTCCTTGGTTGCGCCGCCACCCTTGTAGTCGTCGGCGATGGCCAGCAGTGCATCGGTGCCATGCGGGGTGCGGTTGAGCACCACATCCTCGACCTTTTCACGCAGCTGGGCCGGGATCTCGTCGTAGATCTCCAGCTGGCCGGCGTTGACGATACCCATGGTCAGGCCGTTCTGGATCGCGTGGTACAGGAACACCGAGTGGATCGCTTCACGCACCGGGTTGTTGCCACGGAACGAGAACGACACGTTGGACACGCCACCCGAGCTCAGGGCGTGGGGCAGGTGGTCGCGGATATAAGCACAGGCTTCGATGAAGTCGACGGCGTAGTTGTTGTGTTCTTCGATACCGGTGGCGACGGCAAAGATGTTCGGGTCGAAGATGATGTCTTCTGGCGGGAAGCCCACTTCGTTGACCAGGATGTCATAGCTGCGCTGGCAGATTTCCTTCTTGCGCGCGGCTGTGTCGGCCTGGCCGACTTCGTCGAAGGCCATGACCACCACGGCAGCGCCATAGCGCTTGCACAGGCGGGCGTGGTGCTTGAACTGCTCGACGCCTTCCTTCATGGAAATGGAGTTGACGATGCCCTTGCCCTGGATGCACTTGAGGCCGGCTTCGATCACTTCCCACTTGGACGAGTCGATCATGATCGGTACGCGCGAAATGTCCGGCTCACCCGCGATCAGGTTGAGGAACCGGACCATGGCCGCCTGGGAGTCGAGCATCCCTTCGTCCATGTTGATGTCGATTACCTGGGCGCCGGCCTCGACCTGCTGCAGGGCGACTTCCAGGGCTTCGGTATAATTCTCTTCGCGGATCAGCCGGGCGAACTTGGCGGAACCGGTGATGTTGGTGCGCTCACCGACGTTGACGAACAGCGACTGGCGGTCGATGGTGAACGGCTCCAGGCCCGACAGGCGGCAGGCCTTGGCGATTTCCGGGATCTCGCGCGGCTTGTACTTGGCCACGGCTTCGGCAATGGCCTGGATGTGCCCCGGCGTGGTGCCGCAGCAGCCGCCAATGATGTTGAGGAAGCCGCTGGCCGCGAATTCTTCGACCACCGCGGCCATCTCGGCCGGGGTTTCGTCGTACTCGCCGAAGGCGTTCGGCAGGCCGGCGTTGGGGTGGGCGGACACGTGGGTATCGGCCTTGGTCGCCAGTTCTTCCAGGTACGGGCGCAGGTCCTTGGCGCCGAGGGCGCAGTTCAGGCCCACGGAAATCGGCTTGGCGTGACGCACCGAGTTCCAGAACGCTTCGGTGGTCTGGCCCGACAGGGTACGGCCGGAGGCGTCGGTGATAGTGCCGGAGATCATGATCGGCAGTTCGACGTTGTCGTCCTCGAACACTTGCTGCACGGCGAAGATCGCCGCCTTCGCGTTGAGGGTGTCGAAGATGGTTTCGATCAGGATCAGGTCGGCGCCGCCTTCGATCAGGCCACGGGTGGCCTCGATGTAGTTTTCTACCAACTCGTCGAAGGTGACGTTGCGAAACCCTGGGTCGTTGACGTCCGGGGAAATCGAGCAGGTTCGGCTGGTAGGGCCGAGCACGCCGGCAACGAAGCGCGGCTTGTCCGGCGTCTCCAGGGTCTTGGCATCGGCAACCTGGCGAGCGATGCGCGCGCCTTCGACGTTCAACTCGTAAACCAGCGACTCCATGCCGTAGTCGGCCTGGGAAATCTGCGTGGCGTTGAAGGTGTTGGTTTCGAGAATATCGGCACCGGCATCCAGGTAGGCCTTCTCGATGGCGGCGATCACGTCCGGGCGGCTGAGCAGCAAAAGGTCGTTGTTACCCTTCACATCGCTTGGCCAATCGGCAAAACGCGTGCCACGATAGTCGTGTTCCTCCAGGCGGTAGCTTTGGATCATAGTACCCATGCCGCCGTCGAGGATCAGGATGCGCTCTTTGAGTGCGTTCTGGAGTGCTTGGAGACGAGCGCTGCGGTCGGACATAGGAACTACCTGGTCGGGCGAATATCAGAAGGTGCCGAATCATAACAAAGCTGCGCGGTTTTTAGGCATGTCGCCCATTTGCATGAAAACTGCTCATGTTGGGCGGGTGGAGGCAGCGCGAAGCACCCAGGACGACCAGGCAACAAATCGTGATGGCTTTCAAGAACCAGGACTTTCCGCACATGGTGCATCGTATCCTTGCCGGCGCCTTCGCCCTGCTCATCAGCGGCGCGGTATTCGGGCAGGCCCCCCAGTCGAGCCCGGCTATTTCCTACACCCGGGACATTCAACCGATCTTCACCGAGAAGTGCGTGGCCTGCCACGCCTGCAACGACGCCGCCTGCCAGCTCAAGCTGGAAAGCCCTGAAGGCGCGGTACGCGGGGCCAGCAAGGTCCCGGTGTACCAGGGCGAGCGGAGCAAGGCGGTGCCCACCACGCGGCTGTTCTACGACGCCCACAGCGAAGAGCAATGGCGCAAGAAGGGCTTCTACTCGGTGCTCGACAACCAGGGCGGTCAGGCCGCGTTGATGGCGCGCATGCTGGAGTTGGGCCACAAGACCCCGCTTACGCCCAACGCCAAGCTGCCCGAAGAGATCGTCCTGGGCCTGAGCCGCAACAACATGTGCCCGTTGCCCCATGAATTCGACGCCTATGCCGGCGCACACCCCAAGGAGGGCATGCCGCTGGCGGTGACCGGGCTGACCGACAAGGAATATGCCACCATGCGCCGCTGGCTGGCCGCTGGTGCGCCGGTGGAGTACCAGCCGATCCAGCCGAGCGCGGCCGAAGCCAGGCAGATCGCAGAGTGGGAAGAACTCCTCAACCGCCCGGGTTCTACCGAGGCGCTGGTGGGACGCTGGCTGTACGAGCACCTGTTTTTGGCGCACATCTATTTCGCTGGCGGCGAGCAGGGCCACTTCTTCCAGTGGGTGCGCTCGCGCACGCCAAGTGGCAAGCCGGTCGATATCATTGCCACCCGCCGCCCCAACGACCCGCCGGGCACGGACTTCTACTACCGGTTGATCCCGGTGCAGGGCGTGATCGTGCACAAGACGCACATCACCTACCCGATGGGGCCGCAGAAGCTCAAGCGCGTGAAGCAGCTGTTCTATGCCGGCGACTGGCATGCCGCCGCGCTTCCGGGCTACGGCCCGCGCCACCGGGCCAACCCGTTTGAAACCTTCGAGGCGATCCCGGCAGTGGCGCGCTACCAGTTCATGCTGGATAACGCCGAGTACTTCGTGCGCACCTTCATCCGTGGCCCGGTGTGCCGCGGGCAGATTGCCACTGACGTGATCCGCGACAACTTCTGGGCGCTGTTCCAGGAGCCGGCCTTCGATCGCTATGTCACCGATGCCGAGTACCGGGGCGAGGCTACCCCGCTGCTGGCCATGCCTGGTCAGATCGATGACGTGGGCAGTGTGCTGAGCCTGTGGCACGCCTATCGTGACAAGCGCAACGACTACGAAAAACTGCGCCGTGAAGCCTATGCCGAAATGCCGGCACCGAGATGGTCGACACTGTGGGCCGGTAACGACAATGCGCTGCTGAGCATCTTCCGCCACTTCGACAGCGCATCGGTGACCAAGGGCCTGGTGGGTGATGTGCCGCTGACCGTGTGGCTGTTCGACTACCCGTTGTTCGAGCGCACGTATTACCAGTTGGCGGTCAACTTCGATGTGTATGGCAACGTTTCACACCAGTTGCAGACGCGCCTGTACTTCGACCTGATCCGCAACGGCGCCGAGGTCAACTTCCTGCGCCTGATGCCGGCCGACCAGCGTAAGGCGATCCTTGGCGACTGGTACCAGAACAGCGGCAAGGTGAAGATGTGGATGGATTATGAAGACATCGACACCGACACCCCGAGTGGCATCAAGCTCGACTCGCGCAACCCCAAACGCGACTTTGGCCTGAAGCTGCTGCAGCGCACCGGCAGCCTGAATGCCGCGCCGGACCCGATCAATCGCTGCCAGGGCGCGTTCTGCTCACGGCCGCAGATCAGCGAAGAGTTCCGCAATGCCGAGCAGTCGCTCAGCCGTCTGGTGTCGCGCCCGGCGGCCGGGCTGAAGGTGATCAACCAGTTGCCCGAGGCGACCATGCTGCGTATCGAAGGACAGGACGGCCAGCGTCAGGTGTACAGCCTGCTGCGCAACCGCGCGCACAGCAACGTGGCGTTCCTGCTGGGTGAGGCGTACCGCTACCAGCCGGGGCTGGATACCCTGACCCTGTACCCGGGGGTGCTCAGCAGCTACCCGAACTTCATCTTCAACATCCCGACCACGGATGTGCCGGAGTTCGTCGAGGACATGGAGTATGCCAAAGATGACGCGGCGAAGTTCGAGCGCATTGTCATGCGCTGGGGTGTGCGCCGCAGTCACCCGGCCTTCTGGCGCTATTTCCATGACCTGAACAGCTATATCAAGGAGACCGAACCGGTCGAGGCGGGCGTGCTGGACATGAACCGCTACGAGAACCTCTGATCGGGTTGGCTGACCTTTCCGATTTGCTTGCGGTCGGACAGAGTAGGTGGTCTGGATCGATTGCTGGGGGCTGCTTTGCAGCCCTTCGCGGGTGAACCCGCTCCTACGACAGGTACGGCGCTGCGCTCAAGGCTGGCGCTGGCCTCTGCACTCGATACGGGCCTCAATGCACCGCCAAGCGCAGGGTATTCCATGCTGTATTCGCTTCAGGCATTGCGGGCGTTCGCCGCCTGGGTGGTGGTCTGCCACCATTTCATGCAGATCTTCTTCGACTTCCACGCCACCGGCCCCATCGGCCAACTGCTCACCGACCGTGGCGCCGTAGGCGTCGACATCTTCTTCGTCATCAGTGGGCTGGTCATCTACCTGTCGACCCGCGACAAAACCATCGAGCCGCGCCAGTTCCTGCTCAATCGGGCGCTGCGCATCGTCCCTGCCTACTGGTTCTACACAGCCCTGATGGCCATATTGCTACTGGCATTCAGCCAATGGATGCCACATCAGGCGTTTGACTGGCGGCACCTGTTCCTGTCGCTGCTGTTCATCCCGGCGGAAAACCCAGGTGGTTATGGCCTTTACCCGACTCTGAACGTGGGCTGGACGCTGAACTTCGAGATGTTCTTCTACCTGCTGTTCGGCCTGGCGTTCCTGGTACGCCAACGGCATCACCTGCTGCTGGTGACTGCCGCTCTGTTGCTGGTCAGTGAGGTACTGGGGCGCATGGGCGTGGTCAGCCGCTTCTACAACAACGACATCATCTACGAGTTTCTGTTGGGCATTGGTGTCGGCGTACTGTACCGCCGCGGGCTGATCCGCCAGGGGCGGTGGTTGCCGCTGGCGTTGCTGGGTGTGGCGGGCATGGCGATCTACTATCTGGACGCTTCCCAGCGCTTGCTGCACTGGGGGTTACCGAGTGCGATGGTCGTCCTGGCCTTCGTGGCCATGGAGCCGCTGTTCCAGGGCAATCGACTGCTCAAGGCCCTTGGCGACTGTTCCTACTCGGTGTACCTGATTCATGTGCTGGTGCTGTATGCCGGTTGGTTCGCCAGCCAGCGGCTGCAGCTGAACCCGTTCCTGACGTTCGCCCTGTGCGTGCCGTCCATTGGACTAATGTCGTGGTTCAGCTACCAGTGGCTGGAGCGCGGCCTGTACCGGCGAATGCAGGCCTGGCTGGCGGCGCAACGGGGGCCGGCCCCTGAATATGCGCTTTCCCGAGTCAATTGCTAGGACTTTGTTCGAAGGCTGGGTTGGCGTACACTTGGCCGCAAGTCTGTGAGGAACCTACATGAGCGCTATAACCATTACCGACGCCGCCCATGACTACCTGGCCGATCTGCTCTCCAAGCAGAATACGCCCGGCATCGGCATTCGCATTTTCATCACCCAGCCGGGCACCCAGTACGCCGAGACGTGCATCGCCTACTGCAAGCCGGGCGAAGAGAAGCCTGACGACACCGCCGTGGGTCTGAAAAGCTTCACTGCTTACCTGGACGCCGTCAGCGTACCGTTCCTGGAAGACGCACTGGTCGACTACGCCACCGACCGCATGGGCGGCCAGCTGACCATCAAGGCGCCAAACGCCAAGGTGCCGATGGTCAACGAAGACAGCCCGATCAACGAACGTATCAACTACTACCTGCAGACCGAGATCAACCCCGGCCTGGCCAGCCATGGCGGCCAGGTGAGCCTGGTGGACGTGGTCGACGACGGCATTGCCGTGCTGCAGTTCGGTGGTGGCTGCCAGGGTTGCGGCCAGGCCGATGTCACCCTGAAGGAAGGCATCGAGCGCACCCTGCTCGAGCGTATTCCGGAGCTGAAGGGCGTGCGTGACGTGACTGACCACAGCCAGAAAGAAAACGCCTACTACTGAGTTGAAGGCGGTTCCCTTAGCAACAAAGTGTTACGGTTTCAACCCCCGCGACAATAGGCCGCAGCCCATATTCAAAGGGCTGCAGGCCATCCTCGCCTTTGTCGGGTAGAACCCCTCTGGGCGTCATGCCAGAATGCCCCGGTTTTTCGACCGGCCCGTCCCGAGGGCCGGCACCTTCCCTTTAAAGGATGGTTTCATGAATGATCTTTTGACCCGGCGTGCGGTTGTCGCCGGCATGGGCGTTCTCGGGCTTGGCCTGCTGGCAGGCTGTAGCCCGGCCCGGGGGCTCGAGTTCAAGTACGGCAAGAACATGAGCAACGAAATCCTCGGGCGCAAGTTCAGCCTCAAAGACCCGCAAGGTAACGTGCGCACCCTGTCGAGCTTCTACGGCAGCATGCCGATGGTCTTCTTCGGCTTCACCCAGTGCCCAGCCGTCTGCCCGACCACGCTGGCGCGTGCGGCGCAGATTCGCAAGCTGCTGAGGGGCCGCGACCGCGACCTGTTCCAGGTGGTGTTCATCACCCTTGACCCGGAGCGCGACACGCCCGAGGTGCTCGATGCCTACGTCAAGGCCTTCGACCCGACGTTCACCGCGCTGACCGGCACCCCCGAGGAAATTGCCGCCGTGGCCAAGGAATTCAAGGTGTTCTACGAGAAGGTTCCGGCCGGAGACACCTACACCATTTCTCACTCGTCCACCAGCTACGTCTACGATACACGTGGCACCCTGCGCCTGAGCCTGGGCCATTCCCTGAACGCCAAGGAATGCGCCGAAGATCTGGTCACCCTGATGGAGATCTGCTGAATGTCGATGCAACCGATCAAACGCGGTCTGGCTGCCCTGGTACTGATGGGGCTGGCCCTGCCGGCCCTGGCCCAGACCACCGTGAGTGATGTCTGGGTGCGTGCCAGCGTGCCGCACCAGCAGTCTACCGGTGCTTTCATGGTCCTGACTGCCAGCAGCGACAGCAAGCTGGTGGGTGTGGCTTCGCCCGTGGCCAAGACCGTGCAGGTGCACGAGATGACCATGAACGGTGACGTGATGGGCATGCGTGAGGTCAAGGCTATCGAATTGCCAGCCGGCAAGGCAGTGACCCTGGACCCGAATGGCCTGCATGTCATGCTGATGGGCCTGCACAATCAGGTGAAGGAGGGTGACAAAGTGCCTCTGACCCTGACCATCGAGGATGCCAAGGGCGCCAAGGAAACCCTGGAAGTTCAGGCACAAGTGCGTGCACTCAACGCCGACGCGGGTGGTGGGCATGATCACATGCACATGAACCACTGACAGATCAAAGGGCCGCGTTCAGCGGCCCTTTTCTTTTCAACTGCGCCTTTCAGCTACGAAAGCGCGGCAGCGGTCTGTCGAGGGTCAGCGACGTCAGGGTCTTGCGAACCTGGGCCTCATCGGCCTCCAGTGCCTTCAGGCTAGCGCGGATCTTGCCGGCGGCGGGCACATCGCCCTGCCGGTCGATCCAGTCGGCAATCTCCTTGCAGGCACTGCTCAGACAGGCCTGGCGCTGGTTCATCAACGACAGAAGGGTGGTGAGCTCTCTTTCGGACATGACAGGATCCTCCATTCAGCCTTGTCAGTGTAGCAGAGGGTTGGCCAGGCTCTTGTGGCCTTTGCAAGGCGCGCTGCGGCAGCTGCAAAGGGCTACTGCCGCGTCTGCATGTTTAAAGTTGATGCTCGTCTCGTGCGTGGGATCCAAGGCTCGGGATCTGAAAGTGACCTGTTGAAGTGCTCAACTGCACAGTCTGGTAGCTGCTGGCGGGTCTGCATTCTCGAGAGGGCGCTGCCGCCCTCTCACGCGCGTAGAGCAGAGTGAACGCAGGCTTGTCGATACGCCCCCGGGGTCACCCCATAGGCTTGCTTGAACTGCCGGCTCAAATGGCTCTGGTCGGCAAAGCCGAGGTCGAACGCCACTTGCGAAGCGGCCAGGCCGTGCTTCAGCATTTCGCGGGCGCGGGCCAGGCGGCGTTGCTTCAGCCAGGCATGGGGGGGCAGTCCGGTGGCCTGGCGGAACACCCGGGCGAAGTGGAACGGCGACAGGTTGACTGCTGCCGCCAGCGCTTCCAGTGAGGGCGGGTCGGCCAGTTGGCTTTCCAGCAGTTCGCGGGCGCGGGCTACGGCCAGGGGTTCGTGGCCAGGGGCCGAAGGCTCGGCGCACTGCCCGTGCCGCTGCACCAGGGCCAGCACCGCCTGGCGCCAGGCCGTCTGCTGCTGCAAGGCGCTGGCGCTGGCTTCGGACAACTGATGCAGCTGGCTGAAAGCGATGGCCAGGGCCGGGTCATGGATCACGCTGTCCTTGAAGCTGGGCATGCCGTGGCGGCCCAGTTCCAGTTCGTCGAGCACACCGGTCACCCGCTCGTGCTCGGGATAGAAGCCGCGATAACGCCAGCCGGCTTCATGGGCCGTAGCGCCGGTATGCAGTTCGTCGGGGTTGATGAGCACCATGCTGCCGACCGGTGCCAGGTGCTCGCTGCCGCGGTGCCAGAAGCGCTGGGCGCCCGACTCGATCACGGTGAATACATAGCCTTCGTGCACATGCGGGGCAAAGCGCTGCTGATAGTAGCGAGCGTGCAGCATCTCGACGTCGCCCAGGGCTGGCGCCTGCCAGAGGTGTGTCTGCTCGCGCAAGGGGGGGCTCATGCCAGCCAGCTGCGCAGAAGGAAGAAGATCAACATGCTCACCAGCATGCTCAGCAATACGCTGCGGGTCAACAGCACCAGGGCGATGGCCACAAGGGAGCCCAGCAGGTAGGGGTTGAGCAGGCTCAGGTTGAGCTGGTGGTCAGCCATGAAGATGATCGGGCCGCAGATGGCGGTGAGCATGCCCGGCACGGCAAAGCCGAGAAACTGCCGGGCATTCGAGCTCAGGCGCAAGGGCAGGCGCGGCTCCAGGAATGCGTAGCGGTTGAGGAACACGATGGCGCCCATGGCGAAAATCAGGATCCAGGTCATGCGCGGGCTCCGGCGAATTTCTGGCAAATGAACCCGGCGCTCATGCCCAGCAGGCCTGCGACCACCAGGGCGGTTTCCCAGTGCCAGTAACTGAACAGCACTGAACAGAACAGCGACACGGCTACGCACACCACGGTGGCCAGGTTGCGCACCAGCGGGGCGATCAGGGCGACAAAAGTGGCGACAATGGAGAAATCCAGGCCGAACTGGTCCAGGTGTGGAATATTCTGGCCCAGCAGTATGCCGGCCAGGGTGAACAGGTTCCAGGCAATGTAGAAAGTCAGGCCCACCCCCAAGGCATACCAGCGGTTGAATTGCTGCTGGTCGTACTGGCTGGTCAGGGCGAAGAATTCGTCGGTCAGCAGAAAGCCCAGGCCCAGGCGCCAGCGCAGCGGCTGGCTGGACAGTAGCGGGCGCATCGACAGGCCATACAGCAGGTGCTGCGAGGTCAACAGCAGGGTGGTGAGCAGGATCGACGCCAGGTTGGCACCCCCCTTGAGCATGCCAATGGCCACCAGCTGCGCGGCGCCGGCGAAGACGATGGCCGACAGCCCTTGCCCCTGCCAGGCGCTGAGGTTGGCCTCGATGGCCATGGAACCGGCCAGCAGGCCCCAAGGGGCAACGGCCAGGGACAACGGGAGAATGGCAATGGCGCCGTGAAGAAAGGCTTGGCGGGCGATGTGGGGCATGATGGCTGCATGGCGGCTACGTGGCAGGCCAGCATGACAGACGGGGCAGGGGATGGCTTGAACGATCTTGCTGGTCGAGGCGCGCGCCTCAACCTCAGTGGCCAATTGACAACAGGGCCGCAAGGCGGCCCCGAATGACCTTGGGTTATGGGCGGCTGGTCAGCAGCTGTTGCGCCGTTGCGCAGCCATTGATGTCTACGGCTTTCTGCAGCAGGCTCGTGCGCTGCTGTGGGTCGAGGTCGCCAAGCAGGCGGTACACCTCGGCCTGGTAATCGCGCTGACGCCCCCACAGCATCTCCAGGCCTTGTGGCCGGCTGCGGTTGCAAGCCAGGCGTGTGGCCGGTTGCGGGTAGTAGGGGGCGTACACGGTGGCCATGCTGGGGATGGCCTCCAGCGCTGTACGGTACTCGCTGCTGACGTTGTACGGCTGGCACCAGGTGGCAATGGCTGGCGCCGGTGCGGCAAACCCCTGCTGGAGGCTGGCTTCGAGCAACGGGCAGGCGGCCTCCGGGA
The DNA here is from genome assembly GCF_045164175.1 of Pseudomonas sp. 10(2024). NCBI lineage: Bacteria > Pseudomonadati > Pseudomonadota > Gammaproteobacteria > Pseudomonadales > Pseudomonadaceae > Pseudomonas > Pseudomonas sp. 10(2024). The sequence continues at coordinate 3,747,470 of NZ_CP174006.1, read as the reverse complement.
TTTGCGCGGCGGGCAGGTACGTCATGTAGTACAGGGCCAGGCGGTACTGTGCGACCGGGTGGCCAAGCTCTACCGATTTTTTCAGCAGGGCAACCGCTGTCGGCAAGGTGTGAGCCATGGCCTGGCCCTGGCGGCTAAGCTCAGGGTCACCGCCTACTGCGGTGCGCAGCGTGCTGTTAGCGTCGCCCTGGTCATCGGCCTGCTCCAGCAGCGGCAAGGCCTGACGGTAGAGCAGGTCGGCATGAGGGTCGATGCGTACCTCCAGCGCTTGCGCGACCAATGGCATCAGCGCAGCCAATAGCGGGGGCAGGCGCCGCACAAGGTTCACAGGCAAACCCCATGGATGGCCAGGTACGGAAGGACGGCTTCGGTGTTCATGGCGGTCAAGCGTGCGCCTCGGGCAAATCGTAACGACGACGTATTCTAGCCACCCAAAGGGGGTGGCCGAAAGACCACCCGACAACTGTCAGACGAGCTTGATCGGCGTGACCTTGCGCTGGGCATGTTTTTCCTGGGCCAGCCCAAGCTTGGCGGTGATCACCTTGGCCAAGGCATTGTTGCCCAGATCGTTCAGGTGCAGGCGGTCGATGAACAGGTCGGCGCCGAACACGGGCGAGCTGTCGAGCATGCAGTTCATGTCGTAGCAGGGCACCGGGTCGGCCTGGCTTTTGATGCGGCGGAAAAATGCCGAATGCAACTGTCTGTCGAATGCGCCCTCCAGCAGCCGGTCGAAGTTCGCCGGTTGTTGCTGCAGCGCGGTCAGCATGGCTTGCTCACCGGCGGGCAGAGTATCCCGGCACCAAGGCAGCAAGGGTTGCAGGATGAAGGTGAGCGTGGCGTGGCTGTCTGCCAGCAGGCGATCCCATTGGCGCAAGGTGCGGCCAATGTTGTCGGCGGCACGGGCCAGCCGTTTTTCCGGGGGCGACAGTGGCCAGCTGACCGGGGGCGCGGCCACAGGAGGGGCCAGCGCTTGTCCGATGCGCCGCCACAGCGACTGCCGACGAGGTGGTGCGCAGGGCTGCAGGCCTTCGCTGAAACTGTTGAGAAAGGCCTGGTAGGCCTTGGCGTGCTGCGGGTCGTTGGTACCCGCGAGGACTTCGTGCAGGGCTTCGTGGGCCAAGCTGTTGAGGCCACTGAGCACCACCACATGGCCGAGCTGGCCAAGGCGGTGCTGGTGGGTCAGGAACATCATCAATTCCTGGGTGGCGTTCAGCCCGCAGCCGGCCAGGCTCAGCCAGACTTCGCCCGTGAGCATCGACAGGTGCGAGGCCACCGTATGTTCGTCGGAGCTGGCGCCGATGCCCAAAGCTGTGGAGCCGCCGACCAGCAGGTTGATGCGCGACGCACCACCGTGCTCGGCCGCCGAAAAGCGCTTGCCGGCGCAATGGCTGTAGCGCAGGCCAAGGGCATCGGTGTTGATGGTGCCGGACCGGTAGCCGGTTTCGTGCACATGCAGGGTATAGGGGGCACGGCGACTGCCCAACAGGAGAAAGCGCTGGTAGTCCTGCTGCAGCGGCGAAGGAGACGGGTGCGTGTCAGTCGTGGTCATGGTCTCTCCTTCGCTGATGCCGGGTGCTTTGCAGCAGGTTCAGGCCGCCAGTTCCTTGAGGTTGTACATCAGTCCGCCGGCGGCGATCAGCAGCAGGGCGACGCCCGACGCCAGGCTGATGATGCGGTTGCTGCGCTGCGAGGCGATCTTGCCGATGGCGAAGATGTACAGGCTGAGCACGGCGAAATCGATGGCCACCCACAGTAGCGACAGCACCACCATGCTCTTGCCGAACGATTCGGTGATCTGAATGAACTGCGGGAAGAAGGCGATGAAGAAAATGATGTCTTTCGGGTTGGAAATGCCCACCATGAAGCCTTGCATCAGCCCGCCGCGCCCAGCCTTGGGGGCCTCGCTCGCCGCGTCTGACGCGGGTGCCTGCAGGGCGTCCCTCAGCGTGCCCACGGCAATGTAGCCGATGAACAGGCAGCCCAGCAGGCTCATGGTGCTGAGCCATGTTTTGTCAATGGCGGCACTGGTGAGGATGATCCACGCTGCCGCGCCAATCAGCACCAGTGAGGCCCAGTTGGTGCCGACGGCGGTGAACATGGCCTTGCGCGAGCCGGAGGCGGCCGCAGTGTTGACGATCAGTGCAACCACCGGGCCGGGAGTGGCGATCAGTAGCAGCACGGTGAGGGCGTAGGTGGCGGTGAGTGCGGTATTCACGGTCAGTTCTCGATCAGTATGTCGGGTGTCGGCTGGTGTGCGGCATGGGCGTGGAACGGGCAGCGTGACGGGTTGAGCGAGCCTGCCTCCTGCAGTTGATACTGCTTCCACTCGTAGTTGTCGGTATCGCCGAAAAAGCCAAGGGTGTCGGGCACAACGCCGTCGTTGTAGTGGTGCACGCGCTCGCGAATGCGCTCGCGGATGCGCTTGCCACTCTCGGTGTTGGCGTTGGCCACTTCGTCGAAGTTCTCCCGCGGGTTGATGACGAAGGTGATGTGCTGGCCCAGGTTGCGGCTTTTCATCTGCTGATGGCCGGGGAAGTTCATGTTGATGAACAGCGGCATGCCGGCATAGCAGAACGACCAGCCGGTATCGTCGGGATCGGTCGGGATGCCCTGAGGCCAAGGGTGCGGGTCGCGCGCATGCACGCCGCGCAGTACCTTCCAGGCCAAGGCCTGCTGCTCGGCCAGGCTGCTGCCGGCGGCGGTTTCGAGAAACACCACCAATGGGCTGCCGATGCGCTGCTTGGGTGCGATCGGTGCGACGGTGCGCACATAATTGGCCAGGCCCTGTGCGATATCATCGGCCAGTTGCTCGGCGCGGGCGAAGAGAATGTGGCAGGTTTCGCCGTTTACCGCCTTGCGGCCGAACAGGCAGGGGAATTCGGGGTTGGCGAGAATACTGCGAAAGTGTTCTATGGTTTTGAACGTCCAGTGTTGCATGGTGTGACCATGTTCAGCGGCGAGCTCCAGCGCATCCAGGCGATAGCAATTTCCATATCCCGTAAACATGATTTCCCCAGGCGTTGATTTAAGTGAACGTTCCAGTCACATGCAGGCAGGATCTTGGTTATGTTTGTTATTTACCTGCATTTTCCGAGACGCTCTTGTCGTTGTAAAACGCGTGGAGTTATGACCTACTATTAGTCCTACTCATGCTCGGGACGCCGCCATGTCGGAACGGATTCAGGCCTTGCACGCGTTACGTGCCTTCGAGGTGGCCTCTCGCTATGGCTCTTTCACCCGTGCGGCTGAAGAGCTGGCCCTGACCCAGGGCGCCGTCAGCCACCACATCAAGACCCTCGAAGCCCTGTTCGGCTGCGACCTGTTCGAACGTCGGGGCCCGAAACTGAGCCTGACCGAGCACGGCCGCCTGCTGGCGCAAGAGCTGAAGGTCGGTTTCAAGATCATCGAGAATGCCTGCGCACTGCTGCGTCAGGATCGCTATGGCCTGCGCCTGAAGGCGCCGTCCACGCTTACGGTGCGCTGGCTGCTGCGGGCGCTGGATGCGTTCAAGAAGGTCGAGGACAACTGCAGCGTGCAGCTGTCCAGTGTGTGGATGGATATCGACAGCGTGGATTTCTATTCCGAGCCCTACGACTGCGCCATTCTCCTGGCCAGCGGGCGATTTCCCGCCGATATCGAGAGTTTCAAGCTGTTCGATGAATGGCTGATCCCGGTATGTCATCCGGATTACATGACGCAGGCACAACCGCAACTGTCCGACCTGCCCCGATGCGAGTTCCTGCACCCGTCACCCGACCGGCGTGACTGGCGGCGTTGGCTGGCGCGAATGGATGCGCTGGACATCAGCATCGACCAGGGGCAGGTGTTCGATACCCTCGACCAGGGCATATCGGCCGCCCAGCAAGGCCTGGGCATTTCAGTGGTCGATCTGGTACTGGCCAGCACCGACCTGGCCGCCGGGCGCCTGGTCACGCCTTTCAAGCATGCCGTGGCCACCGGCGACGGTTACTACATGACCTGGCTCAAGGCCAGCCCAAAAGCGCGGCAGATGCACAAGCTGCGTGACTTCCTGCTCGGCCAGGTACCGCCGCTGGCCTACAAGGACATCAACTACCTGTACGGTTGAATACCCGAGCGAGCATGAAGTCGATGAATACCCGCAACTTTGGCGGCATCTGCCGCCCGGACGGCCACAGCAGATAGAAGCTGCCGCGCCGTTCCATGAAGTCGTCGAGGACACTGACCAGTGAGCCATTGGCCAGTTCGCGACCCACGTTGAAGTCCGGCAGACAGGTAATGCCGCGGTGGTTCAAGGCAAAGCAAACGCGCGTTTCGACGTGGTTGCAGACCATCGAGATGGGGATGTCATAGGCTTGCTCGGGATGCTCCTGGCGCAGCGGCCAGGTTTCCAGCTTGCCGTTGCTGGGGAAGCGATAATGCAGGCAGGTATGCACCGCCAGGTCGCGTGGGTGCAAGGGTGTGCCGCGTTCGCGCAGGTACTCGGGCGAGGCTACCAGGCGGTGCTGAAAGTGCCCGAGGAATTTGGCGCTGAGCCGGGAATCCACCGGCTGCCCGCCGCGCATCACCACATCGAAGCCTTCGCCGACGATATCCACCATGCGGTCGGAGAAGTCCAGGTCCAGTTCAACCTGTGGGTACAGTGCCATGAACTCGGCCAGTGCCGGCATTACCAGTCTGGTCACCTGCGGCATGCTCACCCGTAGCCGCCCGCGCGGCGTTTCGCTGGCCTGCGACAGCTCCTGCTCGGTGGCTTCGATTTCGGCAAGGATGCGCCGGCTGCGTTCGAGGAACATCGTGCCCTCGGCGGTGAGGGTGATGCTGCGTGTGCTGCGGTGGAACAGGCGCACGCCCAAGCGGCTTTCCAGGCGCGCCACGCGCTTGCCCACTGCCGAGGCACTGATCCCCAGTGACTGGCTGGCGGCAACGAAGCTGCGGGTTTCGGCCACCCGGTTGAAGACCACGAAGCCGCTGAGGCTGTCCATGTCGCACTCCTGATTGCGGACGCTGATGTCCTGGGTGAGCGGCATTGTAACCGTCTTTTTCCGTAATGGCCTTGTCTAGCAGACTGTTCGCCTCGTTTCTCACTCAAGGCATTTGCAATGTCCCAGACATCTTCCGCACCGTTGCTGGCCGCCAGCAACGAACGTCTGCCCGTTGGCGGTCTGCTGGCGCTGGCCATGACCGGTTTCATCGCCATTCTCAGCGAAACCCTGCCGGCGGGTCTGCTCGACCAGATCGCCGATGGCATGCACATTAGCCAGGCCATGGCTGGGCAATGGGTCACGGCGTATGCCTTGGGCTCGTTACTGACCGCCATCCCGTTGGTGACGTTGACCCAAGGCTGGTATCGGCGCCGGGCGCTGTTGCTGGCGATCATCGGCTTCGTGCTGTTCAACGGGCTGACGGCCTTGTCGAACTCCAACACGCTGACCCTGGTGCTGCGCTTTTTCACGGGGGCTGCGGCTGGCCTGGCATGGGGCCTGATCGCTGGCCATGCCCGGCGCATGGTGCCGGTGCCGTTGCAGGGCCGGGCCATGGCCCTGGCCATGCTCGGGCAGCCGATTGCCTTGTCGCTCGGCTTGCCGATTGCGACCTGGCTGGGAGCGGGGCTGGGCTGGCGCGCGACGTTCGTGGTCGTCACGCTGGTGGCGTCGCTGCTGGTGGTGTGGGTGTTGCGATCCGTGCCGGACTACCCGGGGCAGGCTGCCGGCAAGCGCCCAGCGGCCATGCAGGTATTGCGCACGCCGGGGGTGTTGATCGTATTGCTGGTGATCCTCACCTGGATCCTTGGCCATAACATCCTCTACACCTATATCGTGCCGTTGCTGGCGGCGGCTGGCATGGCTGCGGACATTGGCCCTGTGCTGATGGTGTTTGGTCTGTCGGCGCTGGCCGGGATCGGCCTGGTAGGGCTGCTGGTCGACCGGCACCTGCGCAAGCTGGTGTTGCTGAGCCTGGCCGGTTTTGCCTTGGCCACGCTGGCATTGGGGCAGGCATCGTCGTGGCTTGTGTACCTGAGCATCGCCTTGTGGGGAATGACCTATGGCGGCGCCCCGACCCTGCTGCAGACAGCGTGCGCCGACGCCGCAGGCCCGGGTGGTGACGTGGCGCAGTCGATGCTGGTGACGGTGTGGAACTGCGCCATTGCCCTGGGTGGGATCATTGGCGGATTGCTGCTGGCTGGGGCCGGTGTGGAGTGGTTTGGCGGGGTGGTGCTGGTGTTGATCGCCTTGGCCTGGCTGCTGGCCGTGGCCGGGCGGAGGAGCGGTTTTGTGGCGGGGAAGCGCTAAAACACTCATGCCAGGCACGACACAGGTAGAATAACGCCATCTACAGACAATCCAGAGGTCGACGCAGTGGAGTTGCAGCAGGGTTTTGTCCTGACCCGGCACTGGCACGATACGCCGGAAGGCACCTGCGTGGAGTTCTGGCTGGCCACCGATGCCGGGCCGCGGCTGTTGCGGCTGGCGGCGCAGGAGTCGGTGGCTTTCATTCCTCAGGCGCAGGCCGAGCACGCCCGTGTGCTGCTGGCCAACGAAACCGGGACGAAGCTCAAGCCACTGCGCCTGAAGGACTTCGAGCATCGCCCGATGCTCGGCCTCTATACCCGCCAGCATCGCCAGTTGATGCAACTGGAGCAGCGTCTGCGCACGGCCGGTATCGACGTGTTCGAGGCCGATATCCGGCCGCCGGAGCGTTACCTCATGGAGCGCTTCATCACGGCGCCGGTGCAGTTCACTGGCCAGCCGGATGCGCAGGGCGTTTACCGGGAAGCCCAGCTCAGGCCTCTGCCAGGCTATCGCCCGGCGCTGCGCCTGGTGTCGCTGGATATCGAGACCAGCGAGCGTGGCGAGCTGTACAGCATCGCGCTGGAGGGCTGTGGCCAGCGCCAGGTGTACATGCTCGGCCCGGCCAACGGCGATGCCAGCGGGCTTGACTTCGACCTGGAGTATTGCGCCGATCGCGCCGCCTTGATCACCCGGCTCAACCAGTGGATGGCCAGGCATGACCCGGACGCGATCATTGGCTGGAACCTGGTGCAGTTCGACCTGCGCCTGCTGCATGAGCACGCCAAGTCGTTGCAGGTGCCACTGGCCCTGGGGCGCAACGGTGCGGTCATGACCCTGCGCAGCCATGCCGGTGGTGGCCACGTCTTCGCCGATGCGCCGGGGCGGCTGCTGATCGATGGCATCGAGGCGTTGCGTTCGGCCACCTGGAGCTTTGCCTCGTTCAGCCTGGAGAACGTTGCACAGACCCTGCTGGGTGAAGGCAAGGCCATCGACACGCCGTACCAACGCATGGACGAAATCAATCGCCGCTTCGCCGAAGACAAACCGGCCCTGGCACGCTACAACCTGAAGGACTGCGAACTGGTCACGCGCATTTTCGCCCATACCCGGCTGCTCGACTTCCTGCTCGAACGTGCCTCGGTGACGGGATTGGCCGTGGACCGCAGCGGTGGGTCGGTAGCCGCTTTCTGTCACCTGTACATTCCACAGATGCACCGCCTTGGCTTTGTCGCGCCCAGCCTTGGCAGCCGGCCGGACGAAGCCAGCCCCGGCGGGTTTGTCATGGATTCGCGGCCAGGGCTTTACGACTCGGTGCTGGTGCTGGACTACAAGAGCCTGTACCCGTCGATCATCCGGACCTTTCTCATCGACCCGGTCGGGCTGATCGAAGGCCTGCGTCAGCCTGACGACGCACATTCGGTCGAGGGCTTTCGCGGTGGGCGGTTTTCACGCACACAGCACTGCCTGCCAGCCATCGTCGAACGGGTGTGGCAGGGCAGGGAAGCGGCCAAGCGCGAGGGCAATGCGCCGCTGTCGCAGGCCTTGAAAATCATCATGAATGCCTTTTATGGCGTGCTTGGCTCCAGCGGTTGCCGTTTCTTCGACCCGCGCCTGGCGTCGTCGATCACCATGCGCGGCCACCAGATCATGCGCCAGACCAGGTCCCTGATCGAGGCGTGTGGCTACGATGTGATCTACGGTGACACCGACTCCACCTTTGTCTGGCTCAAGGGTGCCCACGCCGAGGAAGACGCGGCGCGCATCGGCCGCGAGCTGGTGGCAAAGGTCAACCAATGGTGGCAAGCCCATCTGCACGAGACCGTGAACCTGCACAGCGCCCTCGAACTGCAGTTCGAGGTGCACTACCGGCGCTTCCTGATGCCCACCATCCGCGGCACCGACGAGGGCAGCAAGAAGCGCTATGCCGGCCTGGTGCAGCGGGCCGACGGTGCTGAAGAAATGGTTTACAAGGGCCTGGAGTCGGTGCGCACCGACTGGTCACCGCTGGCCCGGCAGTTCCAGCAGGAACTCTACGGCCGTGTGTTCCGCAGCGAGCCCTACCGTGATTATGTACGCGAGTATGTACGGCGAACGTTGGCGGGGGAGCAGGACGAACTGCTGGTTTATCGCAAGCGCCTGCGTCGCCCGCTGGCCGATTACCAGCGCAACGTGCCGCCGCATGTGCGTGCCGCACGCCTTGCCGACGACTACAACAAGCGCCTGCAGCGCCCTCTGCAGTATCAGCGTGGTGGCTGGATCAGCTACGTGATCACCACCGCCGGGCCTGAGCCGCTGGAAAACCTGCAGGCACCGATCGACTACGATCACTACATCAGCCGTCAGCTACTGCCGGTGGCCGACGCCATCCTGCCCTTTGTCGGCGATGATTTCGCGCGCCTTACCGACCATCAGTTACTGCTGTTCTGAGCGGGTGGTAGATAGCTAGGCGTCAGCATGACGCAACAGTCTTCAGACTCGGCCTTCCATGTCGTCGCGGAGGCAGAGATGCAGAACAATAGCAGTCAACCATCGGCTGCGGTCGATACCCTTGCCATGGCACAAGCATGCCAGGACCACTACATCGCACAGCGGTTGCCGGCCTGGATGAAGCGGCTGAGCATGGCCGAATTCACCCTGCTGAGCGAGGCGCTGCCTGAACTGCTGGCCTGCCGTGCAGGCTTGGCGTCAGCGCTGGCGCGGCTAAGCAACCTGAATGCATTTGCCCGGCCCTTGCTGCAGCAAGCGCTCGGTGCCCACGGCGACCTTGATGTCGATCGCCTGTACTTTCGCCAGTGGTACACCTTTCCCTCACACACGATCCATTATGTAACCAGTCGGTTTCCGGTTGTCGGCAGCGACTACTACGACATTCCTCTGCTCGAGGCCGCTTTGTGCAATTTCACTGCAGACCAGCAGCGCGACCAGGCACAGGGCAATTGCCTGGTCGATGTGCGCGGCGCAAGGCGCAGTGAGCTGTCTGCACCGGGCTTCGCCAGGCTGTGTCGAGCGCTGGATCTTGGGCAGAAATACCAGGAGCATCTGGATTCGGTACTTCAGCCCGAAGTCAGGGGATTGCTGACGCGACGGCAACGCTACAGCATGCTGGTGGATGCCCTGCAGGCCAGGGCGCAGGGCATATTGAGCGCAGACGAACTGCAGTGGGTGGTGGCGCTGTGCATGAAGGACACGCTCGGCAAGCTCGAAGGCGCATCGGTTCGCGTGCGCCAGTTGGCGGTGTTCGGTTGCCGCTTGCAGCAAATCGTCGTGCTGGACGTGATCGACGCAGGCTTGCTGTTCAACACCAGTAAGCGCGTGCTGGTCTATGTACCGGGTGACCCGCACGGCCCCTGGAGCGTGCGCAGCGACCTGGAAGATTATGCCCGCCGGGTGCTTGGCAAACGCCTGCGCAAAGATGACTACCGGCGTTTCTTCAACCGCTTCGTGCGCCGACGCGATAGCCAGCGATTCTTCTCGGCCGTCAGTGAGCGGCTCGATGACGTGCCCGGCTGGGCAACCCGGGACCTCGATGAGCAGACCTTTGCCTATCGCCTGCCATTGTTCGAGCACCTTGCTGACGACTGGGTCGCGCGGATCAAGGACGATGCTGCGATCATCGCCCCGCCCGTGGCCTTGCTTGATCGCGAGATCCAGGCCGAACACGCCCGCCGTTTGCGTGCTGAAGGCTGGACCCTGTTGGGTGTTGCAGGGTTCTTCGTTCCGGGCATCGGTGCAGTGTTGTTGGGGGTGATGGCCTGGGAACTGCTTGAGCAGACGTTCCAGGCTGTAGGGGACTGGCAGGAAAACGAACGCAATGCAGCGCTGGCGCACCTGCTGAATGTAGGCAAAGGGCTGCTGGCTGTCGGGGCAACCGTTGCCGTAGTCGCCACGGCCCGACGCGCCTGGAGTGTGGTGGACAACCTGGTACCGGCGCAGCTGGAAAACGGTGAGGAAAAACTGTGGAACGCAGACCTCGGCCCCTATCGCTGCGAAAGCCCGCCAGACACGGCGGTGCCGGACATGGAGGGTGTGCACCGTGTTGGCGAGCGCCGCTGGATCAGCATGGACGGGCACTGGTATGAGATGACCTGGCACAACGACGATGAACAGTGGCAACTGCTCCCTTACCAGGGCTATGCGCCGCCGCTGCGTCACAATGGGGCCGGTGCATGGCGGCTGTGGTACGAGCAGCCCGCCGAGTGGGGCGACTCACGCCAGTTGTTCCGCCGCCTGGGCGGGCCATTCAGCGACCTCGACGACGCGCAGATCGACCGGTCGCTGGCGATTCATGGCCTGGATGATCAGCATCTGCGGGCATGGCATGTATATGGCCGACCGCCGGAGGCCGCGCTGCTCGACACCGTCGCGCGCGTGCGGCTCGCTGGCAGGATTGGTACGTTGGTCAACCAGTTGCGCGAGGGAGGGGTAACCGCAGACCCGCTACTGCTGGAGCAGGTCATGCGCCTTCCACAGGCCGCTGGCAAGGACGGAGCAGCGTTGGCCGATGTGGCTTGGGCCGGGCGACGAGAACTGCTTCAGGCGTTGTACGAAGAGCAGAATCCCGACACTGAAACTGGCCGCCTCTTACGACAGAACTTTGCCAGCCTGCACCGCTTGGCCGCGGATGAGGTGCTGCGCGATGCCAGCGAGGATGACCTGAAGCTTTTGCGTGAGACGGGGCGTGTGCCGTTGCTGATGGCCGAGGCAGCAAGGTTGCAGGTTGCGCGGATTCGAATGGCGCGGGTGTACGAGGCGCTGTGCATCGATACGCCGCAAAACCTCGACCTGGCGCGTGTGGTCCTGAACCTGCTGGTGCATGTGCCGGGGGCTGGCGGGCCGGGGTGGCGATTGTACGACGGTGATGCCAGCGAGCCGTTACTGACGGTCGAGGGATCGGCGCAGACGTTTGACCTGCTTCATCGTCATGGGCTGTTCCGCCTGCGTGCCCCAACGCACACGGTTGCCGGTGAGAGGGGCGAGTTGTTCGAGACCTTGGCCGCAGCCTATGACGACGCATCGCAAGCGGCCATCGGCCAAGGCCAGCCCTTCGTGCCTGCGTTGCGCCAGGCGCTGACCAACGTTGCTTTCGACCAACGCCAGACCGTGGTGAACCTGCTCAGGCTGGAACAGCCGAGCGGTTCGTTTCTCGCGCCGCAACGTCTTGCTGATGGCCGGATTGGTTACCCCATGGCGGGCGGCAGGCTCTGGGGGGCGTTAGGGCGAAACAGGCCAAGGGCGCTTCAGGCCCGGTTGCGAGACCTGTACCCGGCCTTTACCGACGAACAGATCGGGCGCTGGTTGGCCTCAAGTGACGCGCAGGCCCGGTTATCTGTGCTGGAGCAGCAATATGGGGTGCTCAAGAGGCACTTGACCCAGTGGGCACGCAGTGCCTTGCTGTCACCAGAGCTGGCCGCCCGGCGTGAGTTCAGAAAGGGGCTGATCAACTGCTGGCGCTGTCTTGTGCCGGAACTGCAAGGGCAAGCGGCACTGGATGACGGGCGCTTCATGCTGACCCAGACCATCAGCCGCTTGCGCCATCTGCCGGCCCTGCCCGCGCAAGTGGGCTTTCCCCACGTCTCGATCCTGGCCTTGCGCGCCATGCGCGTGGAGCACGTTCCGGATGAGTTTCTGCGGGCGTTTCCCAACTTGCGTAACCTGGAAATCACCCATTGCCGACTCACGCGTTTGCCACTGCCTCTGATGCTTGCCCAGAAGCTGGAGGTACTCGACTTGTCCGGTAACCAGATCACGCTCGACCAAGGCCAGGCGTTGGTCTTGGCAGATTGCCGGTCCCTGGTGTACCTGAACCTTTCGGACAACCCGTTGCGCAGGGCATTTTCCGTCCAGGCAATGACCGAGCTGAATGCCCTCTACCTGTCAAACACCCAGATGCCCGGGTTTCCCTACGGGCTGATGGACGCGCCAGAACTGCACACCCTGAACCTCAGCGACAACCATATTTCTGAACTGCCCGAGGGTTTTCATCAGTCGCAGTTGTGGCGTTCGGGCAGGGTCGAGCTTTCCGGCAATCCGCTGGAGGCAGCATATGACGGGGTTTCAACCTGGCATTTGCTTGAGGCCAGTCGCGTGCCTTACCGGTTGCGCTTTCTGGATGCGTTACCTGGCGAACGTCGAGATGAAATGGCCGCACTGTGGGCCCATGTGGAGTCCGAGGAGCAGTCGGAGGAATTCTTCAATACCCTGTCGATGCTGACAGAGTCGGGTGCCTTCAATCGCTCATCGACCGCGTCCGCGCTCGCGGCCCGTGTGTTCGACATGCTCCAGGCGATGTCTGAGCATGATGCCCTCAGGCATGAGCTGTTCGAGCACGCAGCGGCGACCGGTTGCCAGGATAACGCCACCGCTCGTTTCGCTGACCTTGAACTGCGACTGATGATATGGCGCACGCGGCACGGTGAATCTGCCCGGCGGCCTGAGCTGGCCTTGCTAAGGCTCGGTGCCGGGATGTGGCGGTTGGCGTTGCTCGATCAGCTTGCCGCTGAACATGCCTATCGGGTGGGGGCGGGCGCTGAGTCGATCGAATTTGCCTTGGCCTATCGAATCGCCTTGCGCAATGTCCTGGACTTGCCTGCCCAACCCGGTGAAATGCTTTATGCAGGCATCCCGGCGCTGAGTCATCAGGACCTTCTCCTGGTCCGTGAACGGGTCCTGATGAAACAAACCCGGGAAGATATCGCTCATTATCTGTCACGGCAGTGGTTCTGGCAGGATTACCTGCACAAGACTTTCCCGGTTCGCTTGCAAGTACCACCCTCCATGCACGCTGAACTGGAACGGCTGATGGCGTTGGGAAATCGGGAAGAGGATATCGCACGGCTGCAGACCAGCAACCAGCAACGCGAGCATGCGGTGTTGCTGCAGTTGACGCTGGAGGCGCTGGACCGGAATACGGTGCAGCCTCCGCTCAGCTAGCGGGTTGGCGGTTGTCTGAACGCAGGCATTAGCTATATAGCGCCTGGCGGGGAGCAGGCAACTTAGTCTGGCCTCTTTTCATGAAGAGGCCCCCGCTATGGACACCACTTTGCCGTCAGATGCGCAGGCCGCCATCGATGCTTTCCAGGACGGCATCATCGGCAGGCGCCTGCCACCCTGGTTGCGTCATGCACCTGCTGAGCAACTGCCTGAGATCGGCAGGGCATTGTCAAACAGCCTTCGCTGCTGTGAGCAAGTGAACACGGTGCTGCGAGGTATCGAGGGCATCGACAGTTTCGTCGCATCAGCCCTGGGGAAGGCTCTCAAAGAGCGTTACGGGCTTGGCCGTAACCCTTACTCACTCAGGTTTCTGGAGGGCCGCCGGGAAGCTGTGATCAACAGTCAGCCGGTGGGCGCGCACCTGACGGCCGTGGTCTATGAAGAAAAGCCGCTGCTCGAAGTGGCATTGCGCAACTTCACGGCCGCCCAGGCGCAGGAAGGCGGCCAGCCGCGCGGTAACCGCCTGCTGCTTCCACGCCACGGCACGGTCAAACCCCCTACGAGCATCGAATTTGCCGGACTGTGTCGTGAGCTGGACCTGGGTGAGCGCTATCAACGTCATCTGGATGCCATCCTCACACCCGCTGGCAATGCCGAGCGCCTGGTGTCTCAGCTTGTAGATGCCAGGCGCTACACCATGCTTGTGGACGCCTACAAAGCCAGGCAGGAGGGAACGCTGGATGCCAGCGAACTCAATGTGATGGTGGCTGTGTGCGAGAAGGGGGAGCTGCCGCGCCTGGCGGGCGACCTTGTGCAGGCCCGGCAACTGAAATTGCTGGGTTGCCAGATCGAGCAGGTCACCGTGTTCGTTGTCATTGAGCAGGGCGTCCTGTTCAACACGACGCGGCGGGTTTTGCTTTACGTGCCTGGGGACCCTTTTTCGCCTTGGCGCGCGTTCGAGAGCATCGACAAACTGAACCGCGAACTGGGCCGTTGCTTGCGAAACAAGGCCTACCAGCGTTTTTTCAGCCGCTTCGTTCTGCGGCGAGACAGCCAGGCTTTTTTCGCCCAGGTCGCGGAGCGCTTCGATGACCTGCCGAGCTGGGCTTTTCGCGATCTCGAACCGCGCTTGCAGGCTTACCCGCAGCCGTTGTTCATCAGCCTGGCACAGGCACATATCCACCAGATCAAGGACGATGCGGCGATGATCGCGGTCCCCGTGGCCAGGCTGGATCGTGAGGTTCAGCGCCAGCATGACCTGCGCCTTGAAGCCGAAGGATGGGCGCTGCTCAACCTGGCCAGTTTCTTTCTGCCAGGGCTTGGCCTGGCGCTGCTGGCCGTGACGGCCTGCGAACTGCTGGGTGAGGTCTACCATGGCGTCGAGGCCTGGCAGGAAGGCGATCGCCAGGAGGCGCTCGACCATTTGACTCATGTGGCGACAGACCTTGCTGTGCTGGCGACCACGGTAGCCGGGGTGGGTGTGGCTCGACGAGTTTGGGCACGCTCTGCGAAGGTCGATGCCCTGGTGCCGGCTCGGCTGGAGGACGGCACTGAGAAACTCTGGCAACAAGACGTGACCCCGTTTCAAAGCCAGGCACCCGTTGCAGCCTCAAGCCCGGACGCCTTGGGTATTCGGCGTCAGGACGGGCTGGCCTGGATCGAAATGGACGGGCATCACTATCGCGTGACAGAGGCGGGTGATGATCAATGGCAGTTGTATCCGGTCGACGGCCACGGGCCGTTGCTGCGTCACAACGGCTCAGGTGCCTGGCGGTTGTGGTGCGAGCAACCGGCTCGGTGGACCGACAAATACCGCATGTTCCGGCGTTTGGGCGAACCCTTCAGTGGGCTGAATGACGAACAGATCGATCAGGTTCTGCTGTTCCACGGCCTTGATGGCGACGACCTGCGTGGCCTGCATGTACACGCCCAGGCACCGAGCCCCGGGATGATCGACAGCGTGGCGCGGGTCAGGCTTGATCAACGCATCCGCAGCGTGATTGGCCGTTTGCGCAGCGGCGAGCCGGTAGACGATACAACAGTGCTCGATCACGCTCGGCACTTGCCAGGCGCGAGTGGCCTGGCAGATCAGGCACTGGCCGCGTTGGCCTGGACGCAACGGCGAACACTGCTGCAGCACCTTTTCGAAGCCTTGCAGCCCAGCGATACCCCTGGCAGCGCGGCGCTGCGCCGGGTGTTCCCGGGCCTGAGCGCGCGCACTGCGCAAGCACTGGTACAGGCCGCCAGCAGCGTGGATCGCATGCGGCTGCTGTCCAGCGGAAGGGTTGCTCTGGGGCTGGCCGAGGCGGCAAGGGGCAGTGTGCTGGCTACCCGTCAGGCTCGGGTATTTGAAGCGTTGTACCTTGATACGCCGCAGCATGCAGACCTGGCACGGGTGGCCTTGGGCTTGTTGCGGTATCTACCCGGAAGCGAACAAGGTGTGCGCTGGCGCCTGTACGAAGGCTCCCTGGGCGGGCCGATACTGGCGAAGACCGAGCAAGGGCCGCGGGCGTTCGATCTGGTGCACGTCAACGGTAGGTTTCAACTGCATGGCAGCCAGGGCACGGCGCTGGGTGAGGCAGGGGAGTTGTTCGACGTCATGGCCCCAGCCTATACCGAAGCGCAACGGCAGGCGATGGGGATCGGTGATCCATTCGCGCACAACCTCAGGGTGATGCTGGCGCGCGAAGCGGCACGCCATCGTGATGAGATCAGTCGTTTGCTTGGCGCGGTACGGCCAGGTGCTGTCCGAGGGCCCATGCGCTTGGCCGATGGACGTATCGGCTACCCGCTGGGGGGTGGCGGAGTAGGTGGTTTCGCATCAAGGGGGAGTGCCCTGAGGGCAACGCTGCGCGATCTCTTTCCGTGGTTGAGTGATGAGCAGGTCGAGACCTTCGCCGATGACGCCAGGCGTTCAGGGCATCAGATTGAACACGTACTGGCTGACCTTCGCAATGAGTTCGCCATCTTGCGCATGACACTGAATACCTGGGTGGCACGAGGGCAGGGCGATGTCAGGGAAGATCGAGAGGCTCTACGCCAGACGTTGTTCAATTGCTGGCGGCGGTCGGTGGGCGTGGGGGAACTGCAAATCCATGCACAGGAAAACCTCCACGTCATGTTCTGCAATTTCAGATCGAGCGGCTTGCCCAACATACCCCCACAGGTCAGCTTCAGAGGTGTGACCAGCCTGTCGCTGCTGCACCTTGACCTTCTGGAGGTGCCCAGCAGCCTATTGCTGGCTTTCCCTAACCTGCAAACCCTCGATCTGGGAGGGAACCTGTTGACGCGCCTTCCGCAGCCGTTGCTGCAGATAGCGCAGTTGCGGCATCTGAGCCTGACCAACAACCGGATCGTCCTGAACATTGCACAAACCGCCACACTGGCCAGTTGCACGAGCCTGCAGTCTCTCGACCTGTCCCACAACCCCCTGGGGAGCAGGTTCACGTTGGCGGGTTTGGCTGAATTGCGTTGGCTGAACTTGCGCGACACACAGATCTCGCAGTTTCCACTGGGCGTGTTCGACAACGCTCAGTTGGTATCCATTGACTTGCGGGATAACCGGATCAGGCACATTCCAGAGGGTTTCTATCAGTTGCCCGTGTGGCAGCGGCGGCGGTTCCGCTTGAATGCGAACCCCTTGGGCGAGGCCCAGACGTCACGCTTGCAGGCTTCGTTGAGCAGCGACGATCCTGCCCTCGACGAGGAGCAAGTGCTTCTGCGGCTGCAGCACGCGCGTGAAGTATGGGGGGATGCCGTGGCCCCAGAGCATCGCGGCTTGATGCTTGCTGCCTGGGACTCGCTGGATTCAGGGCAGGATGCCGAGCGTTTTTTCCGGGTGCTTCGCCAGTTGTTGCTGTCCGAAGACTTTCGTGTCAATGCGCGTGCACTGGGCAATCGGGTCATGGCGGTACTGCAAGCGATGGCCATTACGCCAGAGCTGCGGCAGAACTTGCTGTCGGTGGCCAATGATGAGTGGGGGTGCCAGGACGGTGCAACCTGGTGCTTGAGTAACCTTGAACTGAACTTGCTGGTTTGGCAGGTTGAGCACGCGGCTCAGGGAGAAAGCGAACGCGCTTTGCTAGACCTGGGCAGACGTTTATGGCGCCAGGATGCAGTCGACCTGTTCGCTACCCGATGGGCGTTACAGCATGGCAGGGCGCTGGAAGGAAGCGAGGTGGGGTTGGCTTTCAGGATCGGGCTGAGGGAGCGTCTCGACCTGCCATTGCAGGTGGGAGAAATGAGCTTTCTTGCGATCTCAGGCGTCCTGGATGCGGACCTTGCACAAGCAGAGGCTGCGGTGCGGGATGCAGAAACCCCGGAAGAGGTTGCCCGCTCCATGGTTGACCGTGAATTTTGGCAGGCGCACCTGGAGCGTTCCCATCCTGAGCGATTCGCTGCGGTCGACCTGCCGTTCAGAAGGCAGCTTGAAAGGGTGCTTGACGACGAAGCGCTGAGCGAAGGGGCCATGATCGACCAGGCGGATGCCATTCGTGATGCTCAGCGCGCTGCACGCAGAGGGCTGATGCTGGATATGACGATTCAAGCGATGGAAGTGGGACCCAAAGGGCCATCGATCGATGTGCGTTGACATACGCTCAGGGCAAGGGCTCGCCTGGCCCTGCCAAAGCGGCTTTGGGCTATGCTCAATCAAGCTGACAGTGGTTTGTACCAGCGCCGTAGTCTTGGCTTCAGGTGGCTCGGAAATCGACAGTTACTTTTGCACACCCCGTTCTGGAATGAAGTGGTTTAGGCTCCCTGTCGGATTTTTCTCCATGATCTGTAGTCATTGGTTTATCGAGACAATAAGGAGATACGCATGCTTGTCCGGTCACTGACCCTCGCAACCTTGCTTGCTGTTGCCGGCCCCCTGTTTGCCGCAGACAGTGATGCGCCTCTAGCCAAGGAACTGGGCAAGGCCAGACCATTGGTGGTTATCGCTCCCAGCAGTGCCGACCCGACGTTGCGAGGGCTGAACAAGGCGCTTGAGGACCCGGCCACCCAGGCCGCGTTCAAGGAGCGCAACCTTGTCCTGTACAGCGTCGCCAACATGATGGGCAAGCGAGAGGACAAGAACCTGGAGCAGCAGACCACAATGGCCCTGATTCGGGAACTGAAGCTGGGGGCGAGCAAGGGTACCAAGGTGATTCTGGTGGGCAAGGACGGTGAGCGGCACATGCTCAAGGACGACGACACCGGCGAGGCCATCGACCCGCAGGTGATCCTCAAGGCGGTCGATGATCTGCCTGCCAGCGAAAAGGCGATGGCGGCACCCGAGCCCGTAGCGGCTGCCCCGCAAGCCAAGGACAAGGACAGCAAGCCGGCCAAGCCCGCCAAGCCAGCGGCCCCGCCCAAACCGCTGGAAGACTGATCACGCCTCATGGCCCCAAGGCACCTTGGGGCCCGTTGCCGGGTGGTGTGTATCGCACTGTATCTGCCTGTGCTGCAGACCTACTGCCATACAAAAGCGCGCCCGGCACGATACATCCCCGACAAACCGCAACGGCCTAATGGCTCCACTTTCCAACCCCAGTGGAGCTGCATCATGACTCAAGCAAAAAACACCCTCGGCCTGCTCGGCGCCGCCCTGATCGGCAGCATGGCATTGAGCAACAGTGCGTTCGCCGTCGAGCCGCTGGCTCAAGGTTACCAACTGGCCTCGGCCAAAGTGGCCGGCGAGGGCAAGTGTGGTGAGGGCAAGTGCGGGGGGAGCGGCAAGGCTTCCCAAAGCGAAGGCAAGTGCGGTGAGGGTAAATGCGGCGCCGGCGCCAAGGCCGGGGCTGAGGGCAAGTGTGGTGAAGGCAAGTGTGGTGACGCCTCGTTCGCCAAAACCGACACCAATCACGATGGCAAGGTCTCGCGCGATGAGTTTCTGGCGGTGGCCAAGGACCGTGCCGGTGATTTCGACACGATCGACCGCAACCATGACGGTTTCATCTCCGAGCAGGAAGCGGCCGATCACCTCAAGGCGATTTACCAGGCCAATGGCAAAGCCATGCCGGATGGCTTGTTCAGCCACCTGACCGGCAAACCCTGACGTTCTACCCCATGAAACGCCACAACGCTCCTCCTGCTGGCCAGGTGGGGCGTTGTGCCTGTTGGAGAATTTTATGTTTCCTGCGATGTTGAACGTCGGGCTAGGCTTGCGTCGCGGCCTGTTGCCGGAACTGCTGGCCATGGAGGCCGGTGCAGTGGACTTTCTGGAGTGTGCGCCGGAAAACTGGATTGCCGTGGGCGGCGCCTACGGCAAGGGCTTGGCCCAGTTGGCGGAGCGCTTTGCTGTCACCTGTCATGGGTTGTCTTTATCGCTGGGTGGCAGTGCGCCGCTGGACCGCCATTTCCTCGAGCAGACCCGGCAGTTTCTCGACCGATACCAGGTGCGACTGTACAGCGAGCACCTGAGCTACTGCAGTGATGACGGGCACCTGTACGACCTGATGCCCATCCCGTTCACCGATGAAGCCGTACGCCATGTGGCCGCGCGCATACGCCAGGCTCAGGAGCAGCTGGAGCGGCGAATTGCCGTGGAGAACATCAGCTACTATGCCGCGCCGTATCAGGCGATGAGCGAGCTCGACTTCATTCGGGCGGTGCTTGATGAAGCTGATTGTGACCTGCTGCTGGACGTCAACAACGTCTATGTCAACGCCTGCAACCATGGTTACGACGCCCAGCAATTCCTTGCAGGCTTGCCCCAGGCGCGGGTGACCGGGATGCACGTTGCCGGGCATTACGATGAAGCGCCGGACCTCAAAGTGGATACCCACGGGGCAGCCGTGAAGGAGGATGTCTGGGCGCTGTACGCCAGCGCTTGTGCGCGCTTTGGCGTACAGCCGACAGTGCTTGAACGTGATTTCAACTACCCGCCCTTGGCCGAACTGTTGGCCGAGACGGCGCGTATGCGTGCTGTGCAATGCGCTGCCGGAGGGCAAGCAGATGAATGAGACCCTGCGTGCGCAGCAGTATGCCTTGGCCCGTCACCTGCGCGACCCACAGCGCCATGCCCCGCCGCCCGGCGTCGAGGCCCGGCGCCTGACGGTTTACCGTGAGTTGTTCTATGGCGCCATCGAAGGCTTGCTGGCTGGCAGCTTCCCGGTGATGCGCCAGGCGTTGGGCGAGCAGCGCTGGCATGCCCGAGTACGTGATTTCTACGCCAGTTACCGTTGCCAGACGCCGTTGTTTACCGAAATTGCCGAGACGTTCGTCGACTACTTGCAACATGTGGCGCTGGACACCCCTTGGCAGCTGGAGCTGGCGCACTATGAGTGGGTCGAGGCGCAACTGTACCTGAGCGATGCCGAGGACCCGGCGCATGACCCGGGTGGTGACCTGTTGGCTGGAGAGCCGTTGTTGTCTTGTGTAGCGCGGGTCCTGGCCTATCGTTGGCCGGTGGAACGCATTGGCGTGGACTACCAGCCAACGGCTGCCCCAGCATCGCCGAGCTTGCTGCTGGTTTATCGCGATGCCCGGTTGCAGGTGCGCTTTGCCCGGTTGGCACCTATGGCGTATCGGTTGCTGGTGGAGCAGGGGACTGGAAGAGAGCGGCTGCAGGCATTGGGCGGCGATGTGCAGCAAGGGTTGGCATTGTTGGAGGCATTGCGTGAGCAGGGCGTCATTGTCGGAACAGTTTGAAGGCACTGGGGGCTGCGCAGCAGCCCCGATCCTCATCTGCCGAACCGCATGCCAAGCCAATGATCGAGGCTAAGGCGCCCGGCGCCCTTGAACAGCAGGGGTAGTAACGCCACCAGGTAGATCAATGGCAATTTGTAATTGCCGAAGCCCTGGTCGGTAATGGCATAGCCTTGGGCCAGCTCCGCCAGGCCCGACCAGTGCGCCGGCCAGTGCACTGCCGCTATCGCTACAACGGTCACCACCATCAAACCCAACGATGCCAGCCGGGTACCCAGGCCCAACAGCAGCAGCAACGGCAGTACCAACTCGGCCCACATCGACAGCTGCCAGTTCAGCTCCGCGGGCAGCAGGTTGAAGGGGAACGGGAAGCTGGACTGCAGGTCGGCGAACCAGTTGCTGCCGTTGAATTTCTCCAGGCCGGATTCGAAAAACTCCCAGGCCAAAAATACCCGTAATGGCACGTCGGCGCTCCAGCTGCCGAGGCGATCAACGGTGGTCAGGGTACGGGTCAAGGTCGTCATTTGCGGTTCTCTCTTCAGGCAAGGGCGCGGGTGCTGCGGCGTTGTTTACGGGCCACTTTGGCGGTGAGCTTGACGGCGATGGCGCTGAACATCAGGGCGAACGCCAGCGGGTACCAGCCCCCCATGGGTATGCGCTTGTAGAACGACAGGCAGAACACGGCAGCCAGCACCCACATGCCGCTGCTGTGCAGCGCTTGCCAGGCACGGCCGCCCAACAGCCGCATGGGGGCTTTGAACGAGGTGGCGGTGAGCAGCAGCAAGAACAGGTAGCCGACCGTGCCGGGCAGGCTGGAAGTGAGCGTGCGGCCGGCCCAGAACAGCTCGGGGAATTGCAGGGCGTAGCGATAGATCAGCACGCCATGCACGGTGTGGGAGAACGCGAATGCCAACCCCAGGTAGCGTCGCTCCTGGAGGATGCGACGGCTTGCTGTGCCAGGCAGCAAGGTCACCAGCGACGAGGCCAGGAACGCCAGCAGGAACAGTGCGAACGAGCTGCGTGCGGTGGCACGGATGGCACTGCGCAAGCCGTCCGGGTCAGGTTGGCTGGCCAGGACTACGGCGGTCATCGCCAAGGTCAGGCCGGCGAGGGCGGCGAACAGCGTCCAGCCGGTGGGCAAGGTGAAGGCTTTCATCAGGGACTCCCGGGGTGTGTTTGTGTGACCGGGAGTGTCTCGAGGCGGGGTATCTGCAGTGTGTCAGGGGGATGCAGTTGTGTATCTGTTTGTAGAGGCGACCTCGCTTTTTACAGGAACGGCCCGATCGAGACACAAGGCCGTTCCTGCCAACGATCGCAGAAGCCGTTCAGGTGAGTTCGATCTGCGCGCACAATCCGCCCTGTTCGCGGTTGCTCAGGGTCAGCCGGCCCCCCATGGCCCGGATCAGCTGGTGGGCAATGGCCAGGCCCAAGCCGGTGCCACCCGTGCTGCGATTGCGTGAACCTTCCACCCGGTAGAACGGCTTGAGCACTTCATCCAGCTCGTCAACGGGTATCCCTGGCCCGTTGTCGAGCACGCGGATGATGGTGGTACTGCCCTCGCGAGACACTTGCAGCTCGGCAGCACCTGCAAACTTCAGGGCGTTGTCGACCAGGTTCACCAGTACCCGGCGCAGCGCATGCGGGCGGGTTTCCAGCAGGGTATCGCTGCTGCCGTGGCGTTCGACCTGGGCGCCGCTGTCCTGGTAGTCGAATACCAGGCTGTCGAGAAAGGCATCAAGGTTGACCCGGCAGGTCGCTTCGGTGCTGCTGTCCATGCTGCGGGCATACGCCACGCCTTCGCGCACCAGGTGTTCCATTTCATCCAGGTCGCTCCAGAACTTGTCCCTTTCGACCCCCTCATCCATCACTTCGACCCGCAACTTCATGCGAGTGATCGGGGTTTGCAGGTCGTGGGAAATGGCCGCCAGCAACTGCATGCGTTCCTTGAGGTGGGCAGCAATGCGCGCCTGCAGGGCGTTGAAGGCCACGGCAGCGTAACGCACCTCGCGTGGCCCGCTTTCATCCAGTTGCACGCCGGGCTGGTCCGGGTCGAGGTTGTCCACTGCCTGGGCCAGACGGGTTAGCGGGCCGATGGCCAGGCGTACCGCCAGCCAGGTACACAGCAACAGCACAGCCAGCTGAATCAGCAGTACCACGGGCAACCAACGGGCTACCGGGACCGGTGCTGGCGTCACGTCGATGGTCAGTGGCGCGCCGTCGGCCAGCTTAAGGTGCGCCTGGAAGTGCGCATTGGGCCCCGGGATTTCCAGGAAGGTCAGGCGGTAGTCGCTGCCAATGGCCTTGACGATCGACGCGGCGGCCATCGGTGGGTCACTGCTGGGCATCGCTTCGCCTGCCAGGCCCTGGTCGAGGCGATAGCGGTAGGTGCGCCGTTCCAGGCGTGGCAGCCAGGCGGCACGCTCGGCTGCGGGCAGGCGGTCAAGGATGGCAACCGAGGTCGCCACGTCCTGTTCGAGGTTACTGAGCATCATCGAGCGGCTGCTGATATAGCGCTCGTAGGCCTGCAGGCCGAACGACAGACCATAAGCCAACACCAGGCCGGTGAAGAAGATCAGCGCCAGACGCGAGGCCAGGGTGCGCGGCCATTTCATGAGGGGGTCTCGAGCAATTGCACCGGCAGCGAAAACACGTAGCCCTCGCTGCGCACGGTCTTGATGCAGCTGGGCTCGCGGGCATCGTCACCCAGGCGCTGGCGCAGGCGGCTGACCAGCAAGTCGATGGAGCGGTCGAAGATGTCGGCTTCGCGGCCCTGGGTCAGGTTAAGCAGTTGTTCGCGGCTGAGCACCCGCTGCGGGTGGTCGAGGAACACCCGCAGCAGGCGGTACTCGGCGCCGCTCAGGGCCACCAGGGTTCCTTCGCTGTCGAGCAGGTGGCGCGCGGTGGTGTCCAGGCGCCATTGACCGAAACCCAGCAGGCGGCTGCTTTCACTGATGGTCAGGTTGGGGGGCAGCATGCGTGTGCGGCGCAGCACGGCGTTGATGCGGGCGAGCAGTTCGCGGGCCGAGAACGGTTTGGTCAGGTAATCGTCGGCGCCCATTTCCAGGCCGATGATGCGGTCGGTTTCGTCATTGCGGGCGGTCAGCATCAGCACCGGCGTATTGCGGTGCTTGCCGGCGCGCAGCTCGCGGCACAACAGCAGGCCGTCGTCGCCAGGCATCATGATGTCGAGCACGATCAGGTCGACGCTGTTGGCTTCGAGAAAGGCGCGCATCTGCCGGCCGTCGGCAACGATGCTGGTGCGCAGGCCGTTCTTCTTCAGGTAATTGCCGACCAGTTCGCGGATCTCGCGGTCGTCGTCGACGATCAGGATGTGATCGACGTGTTCCATGCGCTGGGTTCCTGTGCAAAGTGGGTTGGGCGCAGTGTACCGAGCGCGTTCGCCCTTGCCTGCGGGAGTTTGTATTGCAGTGTATCTGGCACGGGTAGGGATACAGCAGGAGGCACATCACAACGTTGGGCGACACATGCGGGATACCTGGCTGACGTGAAATGGCTCTCGACCGGGGAGCAACACTCCTCACGCCCAAGTGTTACCCAGGAGAGAAGCCATGAACCTCAAGACTATCGCCAGCGCCAGCCTGTTCGCCGTGCTCAGCTTCGGTGCCATCGTCGCCCAGGCCGCCACTGCCCCGATGCAGGATGGCGGGGTCATGCAGTACCGCTACGGTCAGCCTCTGGATGTGAAGAAAGTGCTGTCGGTGCAGGATGATCAGCACAATGCCTGCGGCCTGGTGAATACCCGAATGGACTACCTTGACTCCCATGGCCAGCGACAAAGCGTGCAGTACCTCACCTATGCCACGGACGGTTGCCATGAAAACTGATCGGCGCCGGATGCTCAAGGCAGGTGGTTTTGCGCTGGCGCTGACGGGGCTTGGATTGGCGGGGCACCTGAAGGCACGCGACAGCTACGGCGCCATGCCATCGCTGGCGGGCGCCAGCCAGTGGTTGAATTCGCCGCCCCTGGATGCCCCGGGGCTCAAGGGCAAGGTGGTGCTGGTGGACTTCTGGACCTGGGACTGCATCAACTGCCGGCGCAGCCTGCCGCATGTGAATGATTGGGCGCGGCGCTATGCCGATCAAGGGCTGGTGGTGGTGGGGGTGCACACGCCCGAGTTCGACTACGAGCATGATGTGGCGACTTTGCGGGACAAGGTAGCCCGGTTGGGTATCGGGTATCCGGTGGCGGTAGACAATGACTACAAGGTGTGGAATGCCTGGGGCAACCAGTTCTGGCCGGCGCATTACTTTGTCGACCGCAAGGGGCAGGTGCGCCATGTGCACTTTGGCGAGGGGGATTATGGTGGGCAGGAACAGGTGATACAGGCTTTGCTGGATGAAAAAGGGTGATTCTCCTCTACCGGCCTCTTCGCGGGCATGCCCCACAGGGAGAGTGCAATCAGTAACGTTTGCGCAGTACCTGTAGGAGCGGGCGTGCCCGCGAAGAAGCCAACACTTTTCTATCAGGTGAAACTGGCAAAGTGCGCCTGCATTCGCGCCGCATCCGCCTGCCGCCCGCTGAACAGCTCGAATGCCTTCACCGCCTGGAACACCGCCATGTTGCTGCCATCCAGCGTGCGGCAGCCCAGTGCCCGGGCCGCGCGCAGCAGTTCGGTCTCCAGCGGGAAGTAGATGATCTCTGCCACCCACAGGCGGGGATGCAGCAACTCCACCGGCAGTGGCGTGCCCGGTAGCTTGGCCATGCCCACCGGCGTGGTGTTGACCAGCCCGTCCGCTTCGGCCAAGGCTGTGGCCAGGTCGGTGCCAAGCACGGCGCGCTCCGCGCCGAAATGGGCGTTCAGGTTGTCCACCAACGCCTGCGCACGGGTCGCATCCACTTCGAACAGCACCAGCCGTTCTACCCCTTCACCCAGCAGGGCATGGGCCACGGCCGAGCCAGCGCCACCGGCACCCATCTGCACCACCTGGCGCCGTGCAACGTCGGGCAGGCCACGGCGCAAGCCTTCGGCAAAGCCCAGGCAATCGGTGTTGTGGCCGACGCGCTTGCCGTCCTTGAGCACCACGGTGTTTACCGCGCCGATACCACGGGCCTCGTCAGACAGCTCGTCGAGCAACGGCAGGATTGCCTGCTTGAACGGGTAGGTAATGTTCAGCCCGGTGAAACCGGTATGTTGCGCGGCTTCGAGCAGGCCGGGCAGGGCGCTGTCGTCCAGTTGCAGCTGGTCGGCGTCGATCAGCCGGTACAGGTAGCGCAGGGCCTGGGCGTCGCCTTCGTGTTCGTGCAGGGCCGGGGTACGTGACAGTTGGATGCCGCGGCCGATCAGGCCGGCGAGGATGGCTTGCTGGCTCATGCCGCACGCTCCTGCAACAGCTCGGCGAAGTGGCTCAGCGCCATGCGGTAGCCGTGGCTGCCCAGGCCGCAGATGACACCGACGGCGATGGACGATACGAACGACAAGTGACGGAACGGCTCGCGTTTGTGCACGTTGGACAGGTGCACCTCGATCACCGGCAGTTCGCTGGCCACCAGGGCATCGCGGATGGCGACCGAGGTGTGCGTCCAGGCGCCAGGGTTGATCACGATGCCGGCGCAGCGGCCACGGGCGGCGTGGATCCAGTCGATCAGTTCGCCTTCGTGGTTGGTCTGGCGGAATTCGATTTCCAGGCCGTGGGCCTGGGCAGTATCGGCGCATCCCTGAGCCAGATCAGCGAGGGTTTCGTGGCCGTACTGGGCAGGCTCGCGGGTGCCCAGCATGTTCAGGTTGGGGCCGTTGAGCACGAGAATAAGGGGCTTCATGACGGGCATCGCTTTGTTGTTGTTGAATGCCCATAGTTTTGTACTGACTGGTTAGTTCCGTCAATTGGACAAGGTCGTCGCACCGGGAAAGTGGGCGATTATCGAACTTCTTCAGGGGGATTGGCGTGAAAGGCAGCAGGAAGACATTTGTGAATGTGGGGCTGCAAGGCAGCCCCAGAACGCTTAAACGGTCCTTCGGGCTCCAGCCCGCACACCGTCCACGCCTACGTCCTCATGCAAAGAAATCCGCGACGTTTCCGGCAACGCCAACCCGCCCACCAACGCCACCAGCGCAATCACCACCAGGTAGAACGCCGGTGCCAGGCTACTGCCGGTCTGTCCGATGAGCCAGGTTGCCACCAGCGGTGCTGTGCCGCCAAACAGCGTGTAGGCCACGTTGTAGGTAATCGCCGAAGCGGTGTAGCGGGTACGGGTAGGGAAGCTTTCCGACAGCAATGCTGCGGTAACCACGCCGCTGCACAACGCCCCCACCGCGAGCAGGATCACCCCCAGCAGCGCACCCGACATCGAGCCAGAGCTGGCCAGCCAGTACGCCGGGAACACGCAAAGCATCACCCACAGGCAGGTAAAGCCGATGGTCTTGCGTCGCCCCACCCGGTCCGAGAATGCCCCGGCCAGCGGGCAGCCCACGGCGGCGAACAGCAGGGCCACCGTGGTCACCAGCAGTGACTGCGCACGGGTCAGGTTGCCGACCAGTTGCAGGTAGGTGGCGAAGTAGGTGGTGAACATGTAGAACGACAACGCGGTCAGCGAAATGAACGCCCCCAGGTTGCGAATGACCCGGCCATGGTGGCGCAGGGTTTCTTTCAGCGGTGAATGCTCGTGCTCCTTGCCCTGGGCGACGGCTTCGCGGAACGCCGGGGTTTCTTCCATGCGCCAGCGCAGGTACAGGCCGACCAGCCCCAGCGGTGCGGCAATCAGGAACGGAATGCGCCAACCCCAGGCATTCATCGCCTCGGTCGACAGGCTGGCTTCCAGGCCATAAGCGATCACTGCCGCACAGGCAAAGGCGGAAAAGGTCGACACAGGCACGAAGCTGCCATAAAAGGCACGCTTGTCGTCAGGCGCGTGCTCCATCAGGTAGGCGCAGGCCCCGGCATATTCGCCGCCGGCAGAAAAACCCTGCAGGCAGCGGGCCAGGGTCAGCAGCGCCGGGGCTGCCAGGCCGATACTGGCGTAGGTCGGCAGCAGGCCGATCAACGTGGTGGAGCCGGCCATCAGCAAGATGGTCAGCGACAGGATGCGCTTGCGTCCCAGGCGGTCGCCCAAGGCGCCAAAGACGATGCCGCCCAAAGGGCGCAGCGCAAAGGCCACGGCGAACACCGCGAAGGTTTTGAGCAAGGCCACGCTGGCGTCTTCGCTGGCGAAGAACTGGCTGGCGATCAGCGTGGCGAGAAAGCCGTACACGGCGAAGTCGAACCATTCGACGAAATTGCCGATGGCCGAAGCGGCAATCACCCTGCGCAGGGTGGCGGGGGATACCTCATGATGTGCGGACATGCGGGTGCTCTCCGGTTTCCTTTGGCAGCCATGTTGAAAGTGGCGCAGTAGGGCCGCGCCATCGTTATTGTGCTTGCCAGTAGATAGCCGAGCGCTGCAAGGCGCTTTGTCGAGGGCGACCTCGGTATACCTGATTCGACCGGTGCAGCAGGTTATAGCCGGAGTGCCCCCAACGGCCTGTCAGGCCGCACGCTCAAGCACATCCAGCAAGTCGATGAACTCCAGGGCAAGTTTATGCCGCGGCGCCAAATGCACTAATGGCACCGAGGCATGGTGCGATTCACGCATCTTGATCGAACTGCTCAGGTACACCGGCAGCACCGGCATGCCTTCGTTGCGCAGCTGCTCGACCAGGGTCTGGTGCAGCGCGGTGCGGCCGGCGAACTGATTGACCACCACACCTTCCACCTGCAGCGCGGGGTTGTGGTCCTGGCGCAGTTCTTCGACCTCGGCCATGACACTGTGCAGGGCCTGGCGCGAGAAACTGTCGCAGTCGAACGGAATCAACAGGCGCTCGGCCGCCACCAGCGCGCTGAAGGTGTAGAAATTCAGTGCGGGTGGGGTGTCGATGTAGATCCGCTCATAGTCCTCTTCCAGTGCCACAAGCAACTTGCGCAGCTTGTTGATCTTGAACTTGCTCTCCAGCTTGCTTTGCAGGTCGCTGAGGTCTGGGCTGGCGGTGACCAGGTGCAGGTTGTCGTAGCGGGTTTCGGTGATTGCCACGCGGTGCTTCTTGCCGGCGGCGGTAACCGGCGACAAGGTCTGGCGGAAGAAGTCGGCGATGCCGGGTGGAATGGTGTCGTTGACCAGCCCGGTGAGGTAGAAGGTGGCATTGGCCTGCGGGTCGAGGTCGACCAGCAAGGTACGGTAGCCCTCGGCGGCGCTGGCAGCGGCGAGGTTGCAGGCGATGCTGGATTTGCCGACGCCACCTTTCTGATTGAAAACCACACGACGCATGAGACGCTCATCCATGAAGTAAAAATGTCAGGTCGGGGTCAATCCTATGACTGAAACGCTGCAGTTTTATGACAGGAATTGTTACAAACCACCGAATCATCGTTGCCTGTCCCGGCATTTTCACGGGCAAGCCCGCCCGATGGGTACAACATAAGACGTTCAGGCAAAAGCGACCCGGTTGCGCCCCTCTTGCTTGGCCCGGTAAAGCGCCCGGTCAGCCTCGCCCAGTGCGTTCATGGGCTCGCCATGAGTCTCGCCATCCCAGTGCGTCACCCCCAGCGAAATCGTCACGGCGCCCACCGATTCCACCGGCATCTCCTGTACGGTCACCCGCAACCGTTCGGCCACCGCGGCCGCCACGTTCAGGGTGGCCCCAGGCAGCAATATCAGGAACTCCTCGCCGCCGGTGCGACACAACAGATCGCCCTCGCGGCAACAACGGCGCATGATCTCCGCCAGTTGGCGCAGTACCTGGTCGCCCACGTCGTGTCCATGGCTATCATTTATCCGCTTGAAGTGGTCGATATCCAGCGCAATGGCTGCAAACTCCCGGTTTTCAGCCTCCAGCAACGACAGGCTGATTTCCAGGCTGCGGCGGTTGCCCAGGCCGGTCAGCGGATCGGTCTGGGCGTCCCGATTGAGCCGGCCGATACGCTCTTGCAGCAAGTTCAGGCTGAACAGCAACGCGCGCTTGAGCTCGGCCGCCTCGAAGTACCAGGCCCGCACCTGATGCAAATGCTCGGCGGTACCGGCGCGGTCCATCGTGCGGGCACCGGCGGCGAGTTTCCACAGCGGGCGGGCGATGGTACGGGCCAGCCACCACAGCAGCAGGCTGCCAACCAGCGCCAAGGGCGCCGAACTGGCGATCACGTTCAGCACCAGATGGTGCAACGGCGCCACCGTCTGCGCCAAGGGCTGCTGCGCTACCACGCCCCAGCCGGCGCTGGGCACAGTGGCGAAGCCAGCGAGCATTTCCACGCCCAGGCTATTGGTCAGTTGCCGGGTACCACTGTCCAGTGTCTCCATCTGGTCGACCAGCGCATTGCCCTCCACCACCGTGCCTACCCGCTCGCTACGGGGGTGGTACAGCAGGCGTCGGTTGCGGTCGACCACATACAGGTACGAACCGTCCTTGTAGAAATGCTCGCCCAGCAGGCTGTTGAGGATGTTGCGTTCACGCAGGTACAGGCTGCCACCCACATACCCCAGGTAGCGGCCGTTGCGATCGAAAATGGGTTGCGACAGCGCCACAACCAGGTTGTCGGCCGCCGACAGGTAGGGCGTGGAAACCAGTGGACGGCGTTCGTGCAGGGCTTCCAGAGCGCCGGGTGACTGCACGTGGGTGCCGACCAGGTGGCGTAGCGGGGCGGGGGATACTGCCAGCAGTACACCGTTGGCATCGATCACGAAGGTGGAGTTGAAGGCCATGCTTTGGCCCAGTAGGCGGTCGCTTTCCACCTGCAGCGCAGCGGCATCGCTCAACTGCCGGCTTTGTACGCTGGCGCTGAACATCAGTTGCTGCAAGGCATTGCCTATGAAGGTTTCGGTGATGCTGGCCAGCTTTGTCGCATACACCCGGTTGGCTTCCAGGGCATTGTCGATCAATAGCTGGCGCTGCACCCGGTAGCTGGCGAAATAGCTGGCGCACAGCATGACCACCGCGGTGAGGGCGCAGAGCACCAGAATGAGTGTACGTAGATCCAGGCGCAATCCATGCTTGGTGTGTGTCAATCCTGACCTCGGGTGATCGTAAAGGGCGGCTGAACGGAAGTTACCTTGGCCAGCAGCGCTCAAGAGCCTGCATTGTCCAGCGCCTCAAGTTCGTCTTCCACCCGTTGCATGCGCTGCTCGACCAAGGCCTGCACGTTCACATCGCGGGCGGTTTCGCGCATCAGGGCGGTGAGTTTTTCGCTCAAGCGTTTGCCGGCTTCGGTGTCTTCCAGGGCGCGAGCTTTGGCTGGGTCCTGGGTGGCGGCGACGATGGTGGCGAATTCGGCGTCGCTGAAGTTCTTTTCGCTGTACAGGCGGAACAGGTCCCGGCGCTGGTCCTCGACGGTGAGGTGCTTGCGCAGTACGTCCTGGATGGTCGCTTGCGACAACTGCGGATGACTGCGGCCCAGCAGCGCGGACATGCGCTCGATGTTGTGCGTGTAGGCGTCCTGCAGCGGCAGCTGGCTGAGGATCTGTTCTTCACGGGAGGGTTTCTGGTCGCAGGCGGTGAGTGCAGCAGCCAGCAACAGGGGTAACAGCAACTTCGGGAGGCGAGGCATGGTGTGGCCTGGTCGGGCAGTGAAGACTGCTGATTATACCGATGTCCGCCTTGCCGCGACGAGCCCCGTGATTTGCCTTGAGCGGCACGCTGCGGTAGAACCCTACGCTCCCAACCACACTGGCAACAGCCCGATGCCGAACTGGACCCTGCGACCCGTGGCGCGTGACGCCATTGCCGAAGTGCTGGCGTTTGTCGACAGCGCTCGCCGCGCGCTTTTTCCGATGCTCGCCAACGCACCCTTGCCGCGTGACCTGGCGCATTTCGCCGACACTTACCTGGACGGCGCCGGCTGCTTTCTGGAAGCCCGTGAGGGTGGGCGGCTGGTTGCGGTGATCGGTTACTTGCCCTATGACCATCGCTTTGCCCAGCTTGATTACCGCGCAGAGCGGGTAGTCGAGGTGGTGCGGCTGTTCGTGTTGCCGGCCTACCGCAGGCATGGCCTGGCTGCTGCCTTGTTTGGTGCCTTGCGCGAACGGGCGATGCAAGCGGGCTTGGACTGCCTTTACTTGCATACTCATCCGTTTCTGCCGGGTGCCATTGCGTTCTGGGAGCGGCAAGGCTTCACGGTGGTGGATGTGGAGCAAGACCCGGTGTGGCAGACCACGCACATGCAGTTGCGATTACGCTGACCTGTGGGAACGTTCCTATTGGCTATGAAGATCGCGCCCTGAGTCACTGGGTCGAACGCACTGCGGTTGAGGAGGTTCCAGTTGCCATCCTCGGCATAGCCAATGCTTCGCAACTGGGCGGAGTCGGCCAGGGTGTGAGCGGCCCGAATAGCCGCCTCACTGCCCGGCCTCGAGCTTTTGCAACTGTGCGGCAAAGCGGGCTTTGGCCCGCGCCGGCAAGCTGGCCGGCAATTCGGCTGCAGGCGCGTCACCGACCTGGATCACCATGACCATGCCCATGGCCATGTGTGGAATGCACTGGATACCGTAAACGCCCGGCACGCTGAAGGTGTGCTCGAACGGCTGGTTCAGCTTGCTCTTGAACGGTTCGGCACCGGTGGGTAGCAGGCCCGCCACGCTGGCGGCATTATGCCCGCTGTGGCTCGGCAGGAAGCGCACGCTGTCGCCGGGGGCAATGCGCAAGTGGTCAGGCTCGTAGACCATGGCGCCGTCGCTGCCACGGTTGAGCATTTTCACTTCATGCACTTCGGCCAGTGCAGTCGGGGCAAGCAGGGTGCTGGCGAGCAGCAGGGCGACAGGGCGCAACAGCATGGGCAGGCCTACCAGGTTCAGGGGGCGCGAAAGCGCAGGATGCGCACGCCGTCGAAAGGGTCGGTGAGGTAGTGGGCGTGGACGCCGAAGGTGCTTAGCAGGCGCTCTGGGGTAAGCACTTCGAAGGGTTTGCCGAGGGCGACGAGACGGCCCTTGTCGAGAACCGCGACACGGTCGCAGGTCAGCGCCTGGTTGAGGTCATGCAGCGCCACCAGGGTGGTAACCGGCAGCGCCTGCACTTGTTGCAGCAGGCTCAGCTGATGCTGAATGTCCAGGTGGTTGGTCGGTTCGTCCAGCAGCAGCACCTGTGGCCGTTGGGCCAGCGCGCGGGCGATGTGCACACGCTGGCGCTCGCCACCGGACAGCGACCCCCACAGGCGCGTGCGCAGGTGCAGGGCGTCGAGGTCGGCCAGGGCTTGCTCGACGATGGCGCAGTCTTGCCGGGAGAACGGTGCCAGGGCCGAGAGCCACGGCGTGCGGCCCAAGGCAACCGCGTCGAACACACTGATCGCATCGAGGGTGTCGGCCTGCTGCTCGACCAGCGCCAGCGCCTGGGCAACACGGCGGCGGGGCATCTGTGCCAGTGGCTCACCCAGGAGCTGCACACTGCCGCAGGCGGGTTTGCGCAGCCCTGCCAGCAACTTCAACAGCGAGGATTTACCCGAGCCGTTGGGGCCGACGATGCCCAGGGTTTCACCGGCGACAACGCGAAGGTCGATATCGCTGAGCACGGTATTGCCGGCCAGTTGCAGCCCCAGCCCATGGCAGGCCAGCGGAGGGATGCGAACAGCTGCCATGGCGGTCATGGGCGCCCCCGACGGCTGACCAGAATCAGCGCGAATACGGGGGCACCGATCAGCGCCGTAACCACGCCCACCGGGATCACCTGGTCGGTGATCAGCGTGCGCGAAAGAATGTCTGCCGCAATCAGGAACAGCGCACCGCCCAGTGCGCTGGCGGGCAACAGACGGCTGTGCCCGGGGCCGAGCAGAAGGCGCAGGGCATGGGGGATAACCAGCCCGACAAAACCGATGGCGCCGACAATGGACACCATCACCGCCGTCACCAACGCTGCACAACTGATCAGCAGCAACTGGGTGCGCCGCACCGGGATGCCCAGCGAGGCGGCCGAATCGGCACCGAAGGTGAAGGCATCCAGCGCACGGCGATGCCACAGGCACACCAGCAAGCCGAAAACCGCCACCGGTACGGCCAGCCACACCGAAGGCCAGCGCACGCCGCTCAGGTTGCCCAGCAGCCAGAACAGGATGCCGCGCGCCTGTTCGGCGGTGGCCGACTTGGTGATCAGGAAGGCGGTCAGTGCATTGAACAGCTGCGAGCCGGCGATACCGGCAAGGATGACTTGTGCATTGTTGCTGCTCGGGCCGGCCGCGCGGGCCAGCACCAGCACCAGGGCGAATGCGGCCCCGGCACCGATGAAAGCCCCTGCGGACATGCTTAATGCCAGGCTACCCAGGCCCAACAGGCCGACCAGTACCGCGCCGGTCGAGGCGCCGGCAGACAGCCCCAGCAGGTAGGGCTCTGCCAGTGGGTTGCGCAACATCGCCTGCAGGATGACACCACAGGTGGCCAGCCCGGCGCCGCAAGCGGCCGCGACCAGGGTGCGGGTCAGGCGGTAGTTCCAGACGATGCCGGCGTCGATCGGGTCCACCGGGTAGGCGGCTTGCCACAGGTGGTTGGCCAGCACCTGGCCGACCACGCTGGGGGACAGGTTGGTTTCGCCGATGGCGGTCCCGGCCAGCAGGGCGGCCAACAGGGCGGCCAGGGCAACCGCGATGCAGGGTAACAGGCGGATCATCACGGGGCTGCTTTACCGCTGGCGAAGGCCGTGGACAGCGTCTGCACGCCGCGGAACAGGCGGATGCCGGCCTGCATGGCGTCGGCGTCGAGGATAATGATGCGGTCGTGCTTCACCGCGTCCATGTTGCGGGTTACCGGGTCACTGCGCAGGAATTCGAGCTTTTTCTGGTAGTCGTCGGCGGGGAAACGGCGGCGGTCCATGCGCGCGATGATCAGCCAGGTCGGATTGGCCTTGGCCAAGGTTTCCCAGCCTACGCTTGGCCATTCTTCGCTGGACTCGACCACGTTGCGCACACCGAGGGTGCGCAGCATGAAGTCGGCGACACCCTGGCGGCCGGCCACATAGGGGTCGATGTCAAGATCAGCGCTTGAGAACCAGAACAGCGCCGAAGTTGCCGACAGGTCCTTGCCGGCCAGTTGTGCCCTGGCGCTGTCGAGGCGCCCTTGCAATTCGGCGTTCAGTGCCGCGCCGCGGTCCTGAACGTCGAAGATCTCGGCCAGTTCGCTGACGCTCTTGTAGATGCTGTCTACCTGGAACGCTTGCAGGCGGGTGCCGTCTGCACCGACCAGGTTGTCCTTGCCCTCGCAGTCCGATGGCAGCACGTAGGTGGGGATCTTCAGCTCATCGAACTGCTCGCGGGTGGCGACCACGCCCTGGGCACCGACCATCCATTCGAACTGCGCCGCGACCAGCTGCGGGCGCTTGCCGACCACCGCCTCGAAGCTGGGGTCGTTGTCGGCCAGGCGCGGCACCTTGGCGTTCACCGCCTGGTATTCCGGCAATACGTTGTTGAACCACAGCGAGGTGCCCGCCAGCTTGTCACCCAGCCCCAAGGCATAGAGCAGCTCGGTACCGGCCTGGCCGATGGTGACGGCGCGCTGCGGCGCCTGGGCAAAAACCTGCGGCTTGCCGCAGTTGTCGACCGTCAGCGGGTAGTGGGTGGCAGCGGCCTGGGCCAGGCCAGTGAGGCTTAGGCCCGCGAGCAGGGTGGCGAAACGGGGCAGCATGCTGGGCGATCTCCTATCGGACAGTTCTGGTGAGGAACGCACGGACAGGCATCGCCGAGCCCCAGCGGGTGGCTGGGGCAACACGGATGGCCAATCCCGGACACCCCGCCGGTTGGTGAATGTAGGCCGGCAGGTCTCCTGACTGGTGCGTCACGGCCCGGCTCCGGCCTTCCCGGGCGGCAGGCCCAGTGGCATCGATGGAGCAGGCTCGGCACCTACAGTTGCGGGGGCAGTTCCGATTGGCCTGTATTGGCAGGCCTGGGATTCCCTGTTAGTTCCGTGGTGGAAACCGGCGGCCCGCATGGTAGACCATCGCGCCGCCAGGTGAAAACGCTTTTCAGAAGTACTTCAGCCAACGGATGTCGCGGCGACGCTGCTTCAGGCGGGCGAACCCGCGCACCGGCAGGTACAGCGCAACCGCCAGCAGCACCGCGCCCAGCCACACCGCTGCAATACCGTCGAAACCGAAGTAGTCGCCATGGTTGAGCCCGAACAGCGCCACGCAGGCCAGGTACAGCAGCTTCAGCACATACAGGTGCAGCAGATAGAAGAACATCGGTGCCGCACCGAACACCGCCAGGGCAGTGATCCAGCGCGCCTGGCCGGCCCGTTCGAACGCGCGCAACAACAACAGGCCGCAGCCCAGGGTCAGGGTCAGGAACAGCAGCGACGGTGGGTATTTGGTGATGTTGAAGAAGCTCATCAGGGTTTGCGTGAAGGTTGGGTAACCGCTCCACGGTGCCTCACCGTAACCGTTGAACATGCGCAGCAGGACAAAGCCAAGCAGCGCGAGCAAACCCGCCACCAGCAGGTGTTGCTGGCGTTGGCCGGCATCGCTGCCGCGGGCGAACCAGGGGCCCAGGCCGTAGCCCAAGGCGATGACGCCGATCCACGGCAGCACCGGGTAAGACGTGCGCAGGTGCAGGTTTTCGGAAAACGCCAGCCAGCCGCGATCATGCAGGATTGCCCACGGCACATGCAGGGCTGAATCCACGCCAAAGTGCAGGCCGTCGAGCAGGTTGTGGCCGGCGACGATGCTGGCGCCCAGGGCGAGCAGCGCGGCGCGCGGCAGCCACACCAGCAGCGACAGGGCGATCATGCTGACGCCGATGGCCCAGATCACTTGCAGGTAGATCACGCTGGGGGGCAACTGGAAGGTCCAGGCGAAGTTGACCAGGGTGAACTCCAGCATCACCAGGAACAGCCCGCGTTTGAACAGGAACGCCGAGACGTCGCCACGGCCCTGATGCTTCTCGCCATACAGCCAGGCCGACAGGCCGGTCAGCAGGACGAACACAGGCGCACACAGGTGGGCGAGGGTGCGGCTGAAGAAAAGCGCCGGTTCCGTGGTGTCGATGGCCATGGGGTCGCTGACCTGGCGGTGCAGGAGGAAAGTCTCGCGGACATGGTCCAGGAGCATGAACAGGATCACCAGGCCGCGCAGGGCATCGATGCTCTGCAGGCGCTGGGTGATCAGAGTGGGCGTGGCGATGGCGCTTGTCATGGGTAGACGCTAATAGTAATGAATGTCATATAAAACGTTATCTTATAACCAGCAGGTGAAGGGTTGGTAGCGGTTTTTGTGCATCCGTGCTGTGAAGGGGTATTCAGGTCAGAAGCTGTAATCCACCGTCGCGAAGTACGACCGCGGCATCCCCATCAACCACTGCTGCCCGCTGAACGCCGACTGCACATACTCGCGATCGAACAGGTTGTTCAACTGCAACCCCAACTTCACATCCGGCAACACCTGCCAGGCGATGTTGGCATCGACCACGGTGTACCCGGGGGCGCTCTGGGTATTGGCGGTATCGGCATAACGCTCATCCACATAGCGCGCCCCAATGCCGGCCTCCACCTGCTGGCCGAAGCCTTTGCTCAACCAAAGGTTGGCGGTACGCCGTGGCACGTTGGCCGGCCGGTTGCCTGCCCGGTCCTGCGGCATGCCGCCGACCATTTCGTCGAAGTCGTCGTACTTGGCACGTACCAGCGATGCGTTGGCCGACACCTGCCACTGATGGGCCAGGGCCAGCTCCAGCGTCGCTTCCAGGCCATCGGAGGTCTGCTGCCCGGCTTGTTGCTTCTCGTGCGTGATCGGGTCGTCCACCAGCAGCTTTTTCTTGACGATGTGGTAGGCGGCAAGCGTCCATTCGCCACGTCCCTGCCAAAAGCGCTGCTTGAGGCCGACCTCGGTCTGCTTCGCCTCGGTCAGGTCATAGTTCATCTGCGCGGGGCTGAGGCTGATGAGGTTGTTGACCCCGTCCTCGCTGGTCGAGTATTGGCCGTACAACGACAGGTCGTCGTTGAGTGCGTACACCAGCCCGACGCGCCAGTTGCCCCCTTGCAGGCTGCGATCGCTGCGGCTGTCGTTGGTCAGGTTGTTGCGGTCGATGTGGTTCTGGTCGCGACGTACACCGGTAACCAAAGACAGGCGGTCGCTCAATTGCAGGCGGTTTTCGGCAAACAGGGCAAAGGTATGGGTGGTCGAGAGCGTTTGCGGCCGCAACGGCGAGGCGCTGTGAAACCAGCCTGGCTGTGGCTGCCACGGGTCGATGTAGTCGCCGCCGACATCGTTGTAGGGTGAATTGCTGTCGACGTTGAATCGCACCTTGTTGTACTCGGCACCGAGTACGGTCCTGCTGGCCAGGCCGAACAGGCTGTGGTCGAAGGTGAAGGTCTGGCGGTCACCGAACTGTTCCTGGTTGTGCTTGATCTCCAGGTAGCTGCCGCGCAGCAGCTGCTCACGCCCGGTGTCCCAGCTGTAGTCCTCGGCGTTGCGCCAGTGGCGGCGGCTTTTGATGTAGTACAGCTGGTTGCTGGCGCTGAGCTGGTCGTTCAGCGCCCAGTCGGTCGTGAGCCGGGTCCATTCATCAACGTACTGCTGCACGTCGTTCTGCACGTTGTAGTTCTTCTTGCGCAGGCTGCTGCGGTAGTGGCCGTCGATCAGCGGGGTACCGTAGTAGTTGGCAGGTTGTGCATCGCCGCGGTCATGGGCCAGCGTGAAGCTGAGGTCATCACTGGCGTCGAAACGCAGCGCGGCGCTCAGGGCCAGGCTACGTGAAGCGGTGCGGTCGACCCAGCCATTGCCGTCCTGCTGGTTCAGCGTCAGGCGGTAGCTCAGGCGCTCGCTGAGGCTGCCGCCGCTGTCCAGGCCGAGCTGCTGTCGGTCCCACGAGCCGTAACCCAGGCGCAGGTGGTTGCGCACCTCGCCGGCAAAAGGTTTTTTCGGGATCACGTTGATCACTGCGCCGGTGGCGCCTTCGCCATGGAGGACCGAGGCCGGGCCGCGAATCACCTCGATGCGTTCGACCATCCACGGGTCGACCGGGAAGGTCTGGGTGCCGGCACCGGTGTACAGGCGCGCGCCGTCGAACAGGGTCATCACCGAGCTGTGGCCGGCAAAGCCGCGGGCAGACAGGCCAGTACCGCCGTCCCCCGGGGAGCCGACGAAGGTGATGCCCGGCGAGCGGGTCACTGAATCCTGCACCGTGATGTTGTTGCGCTGCTGAATCTGCCGTTCGCTGATGCTGCTGGTGCTGGCCGGTGTTTCCAGGGCGCTGAGGCCAAGGCGCGAGCCGGCCTGGGTCGGCGTGGCCAGGTCGATGGCGCGGTTGTCCTGGGTGTCGGTGATGGCCGTGGAAGGCAGGGCCAGAGGCTGCGGGTCGTGGTCATCAGCCAGCGCCGGCAGGGCGACGGCCAGGCAGGCCGCCAGGGGGTGAAGCTTGAACATACGGGACATGTCGTTCCACTGCTGCAGGAATGAATGGATCCCGGTGGAAAACACGCAAAGGCGAACCATGCAGGCAGGCGCGCGCACGGATTCCGGCCTGCGCCCGCCCACCGCGGGTTGCCAAGTGAAGCTCCAGGCCGGTCTCCGGGCTTGCGAGGGGCATGAAACCTTCACCTTCCCATGCTTGAGCACAGTGGTATCTCGAAGGGTTCGCTCGCTTACCGTTGCGGGGGCAGCACCGGACTTGTCGTGGGCAACACGACGCACCGGTTTCCCGTTTCACCCTGCGCGCGGCGGCGCAGGGCACCTGAAACTGGCGCGCATCTGACCACTGAAATGCTGGGGCGTCAAATGTTGGCGTGCTGTGAATGCTGAGAAAAAACAACAGGTTGTGCGTTCTTGCGGTGCCGATACCCCTTTGGCAAGAACATCAGGCCCCAGCGTGATGAGCTTGCCGGGAAGGCAGGCTTGCCTGAAATGGCTAGCGCCCGCGGCGCCGCGATACCCGTGCCTCGATGTTCTTGCGCCCGATCAGCAGGGGTGGCTTTTCCACCACCGGCTCATCCGCCAGCCACTTGTACATCACCAGGCAGTCCACCAGCCCCAGGCGGGCATGACGGTAGGCCTTGGGCAAACGTCCGACTGTTTCAAAGCCCAGCTTGTGCCATAGCGCCACGGCCACTTCGTTGCTGGCTACCACCGAGTTGAACTGCAATGCCAGAAAGCCT
Organism: Pseudomonas sp. 10(2024); assembly: GCF_045164175.1. Taxonomy (NCBI): domain Bacteria; kingdom Pseudomonadati; phylum Pseudomonadota; class Gammaproteobacteria; order Pseudomonadales; family Pseudomonadaceae; genus Pseudomonas; species Pseudomonas sp. 10(2024). The sequence continues at coordinate 3,707,603 of NZ_CP174006.1, read as the reverse complement.
TCCTGGCGCGCCAGCTTTTGCGAGTGTTCGCACATCAAGCGCGCTACGCCCCGGCCGCGCGCCTGTTCGCAGACCATGTAGCCGCAATTGCCCACATGCGCACCAGGCCCGGCAGCATTGGGCTTGAGGTAATACGAACCCAGTAGCTCGCCATCTTCTTCGGCCAGCAGCGTGTGCAAGGGCAGCTCCAGCCACAGCTGGCGCGCCTGTTCGAAGCTCAGGGCCGGATCGAAAGCGTAGGTTTCACGGGCTTGGACAATGGCCTGGAAGGTGGGCCAGAAACGATCGAAATCGTCCGGCGTCATGGGGCGAATGTGGATCATGCGGGTTCCTGCGCGGGGTTAGCCGCTCAGTCTGGGTGGCGCGGCGCCGTCGCGCAAGGGCGACGACGCCGTTTGTGCTCAACCGTTGGCCTTGCCCACCGCGTCCATTGCACGGGCGGAGTACACCAGCGCGGCACCGGCGTTCATGGCCACGGCCACGCCGAGGGCCTCGGCAATTTCCTCGCGGCTGGCACCCGCTTTGACGGCCTGCTGCGAATGCACGGCGATACAGCCGTCGCAGCGGGTGGTCACAGCCACGGCCAAGGAAATCAGCTCGCGGGTCTTGGCATCCAGGTGGTTGGTCTTGGCACCTGCACCGCTGGCGGTCATGTAGCCGGCTACGGTGTCGGGGGAGAGTTGCTTGAGATCGCCGATGCCGGCCATCAACTGCTTACGGTAGGCGTCCCAGTCCATCATGCTCATCGTCTTCACCTTGGGGTGGTTGCGAGTGGAGCTTTCAGGCTAGTCGAAGCGCGGCACGTGCGAGGCGGTACTTTGGTGGGTAAACGCAGGCCACTCGTACAGGGGCCTGCTTTCAGCCTTCAGATGTAGATGAACACCAGCACCAACGCCGCGACCACTGCCCATTTTTCCAGGTAGTAGCGCATGCGGTTGCGCTTCTTCAGCGCCTTGCCACGCTCGCGGATCTTGTAGATGCGGGTGAACAGGCGGTTGATGCCACCGGTCTTGTCGCTGGCGTCGTTGGGCGCAGCGGCAGCGGCCATCACGTTGCGGCTGAACCAGCGGTTGAACGCGGTTGCCCAGCGGTACTTGAGCGGGCGTTCGACGTCGCAGAACAGGATGATGCGGTTGTGCTCGGTGGTGTTGGCTGCATAGTGGATGTAGGTTTCGTCGAAGATCACCCCCTCGCCATCGCGCCAGGCGTATTTCTCGCCGTCCACGTCGATGTAGCAGCCGTCGTCATTCGGCGTGTCCAGGCCTAGGTGGTAGCGGTACGAACCGGCATACGGGTCACGGTGGCGCACCAGCTTGGCTCCCGGGGGCAGGGTGGCGAACATGGCGGCCTTGACCGTGCCGATGCCTTGCAGCAGCTCGGTCGTGCGTGGGCAAAGAGCCATTGCCGACGGGTGGCTTTCGCCATACCACTTCAGGTAAAAGCGCTTCCAGCCGGTCTTGAAGAACGAGTTGAAACCGACGTCATCGTAATTGTCGGATTTCTTGATTTCGCCTACGTGCAGCAACTGGCGGCCTTCCTCACGGATCTCCTGCCAGTGGTCCTGCAGCGGTTTCAGTTCTGGAAAGGCCTCGACCGGCAGGTAGGGCTTGGCCGGGTGTTTGGAGAACAGGTACAGGAAGCTGTTGATCGGGGCCAGGAAGCTGGAGTGGTCGCCCAGCTGGCGAGTCAGCTTGTGGCGAACCCGACCGCGCAGGTGAACATAGGCGATCGAGAGGGCGAAGATAAGTACGAGTGCAATTTTCATGGACGTTTACTTGTCGAAAAATGGTCATGCGCCATGGCATGAGCCCGCCAGCATAAACAATCATGGGGGCAGTTTGTACTTATTGTTATGAAACTGCGGGGCGACATTGGTGTAATACCCTACCGTCTTGCGCAAACGTTTCATGTCAGGGAGTTTGTATGGTTCAGGATATACGTCCCAGCGGTAGCCCGTTCAAGCGGCTGTTCTTCGCCTTGCCGGTCAGCGACGCCCAGCGCCGTGACCTGGCCCAGTGGCGGCGCGGGCTGAACCTGCGCAGCGGCAAGCCGGTGCCGGCGGCCAACTTCCACGTCACGCTGCTGTTCCTCGGTGATGTAGATACCGCCCAGGTGCCTGCGATCTGTGCGGCAGTCGATCAACTGGCGCTGCCGGCCAGGGCACCGCGGCTTCTGCTTGACCGCTTGCAGGTGTGGCAGCGGGCCGGCGCGCTGGTGCTGGAGCCACAGCAGACACCGCCAGCCCTGTTGCAACTGGTGTACGGCTTGCAGCAGGCCCTGCTGCCGTTGGGGGTGGAGGCGGCCAACCGTGAGTATCGGCCACACTTGACCCTGTCTAGGGATTACCGCGGGCAACCACCCGAGGCCAGCAGCGCGCCGGAGTTCTACCTCAGCGCGCGCCACTTCACGCTTTACGAGTCACGCAAGGGCGCTTACTGGCCCTTGGCGCAGTGGCCGCTGGCAGGCTGACCCGGGGTCAGAGCTGCGGGGTGTATTTCACTGTCAGCATGAAGTTGCGTGGCTCGCCATAGTTGTTGCTGCCATTGAGCTGGTTGAAGCCTGCAACCCAGTACTTCTTGTCGAACAGGTTGTTGGCGTTGACGGCAAGGTTCACTTCGGGGGTTAGCTGGTACGCCAGGCGTGCGCTCCACACGGTATAGCCAGGCACGGTGTAGGTACGCTCGTAGCCGAGGGTGTGGCTCTGGGTGGTGAAGCCCAGGCCGGTGCTCCAGCGCTGGCCGTCCAGTGGCAGGGTGTAATCGGCCCATGCACGCAGCATGTGCTTGGGTGTCCACTGGCTGAAGGTGCGGCCTTTCTCGTCAGGGTCATCGAGGTACTTGGTGGTGTTGTAGGTGTAGCCTGCGAACAGCTGCAGGCCACTCAGCACTTCGCCGCTGATTTCGGCTTCAACGCCTGGGCTGCGCACCTTGCCCGCTGCGGTGGAGCAGTACCAGCCATCGCAGGCGAAGCCCGAGGCTACGTCGGTGACGGCGCGGTTTTCCTGGTCGTATCGGAACAATGCGATCGAGGCGTTGACCCGGCCGTCGAGCAGTTCGCCCTTCAGGCCCGTTTCGTAGTTGCTGCCGATCACCGGTTTGAGCGGCGCATTGCCCACGGCGCGTTCGGTTTGCGGTACGAACACGTCGGTGTAGCTAGCGTACCAGGGGTACTGTGCCGGTTCAGGCTGCGGCCTGGCAATCTGCAAACAGTTTTTTGCCCAAAGCGTGTGCGTGGTGCAAGTGGGGAAGTTGGTCAGCCCCTTCGCTGTCATCCAGCAATGTGGAACTGAGTACCTTTGCGCCGCAATAGTCGAAGATGCCGTGCTCGATCTGCACGCGCATTGCCTCGCCATAGCCATGCCGCTCGAAGGTGCCTGTATCGGCACCTGCAATGCCGACCAGATGAACCTTCATGCCGCGCAATTTCTTGACCGTGGTGCCCCCTTCATAGTCGAACGCCCAGCCGTTGCTGAATACCCGCTCGACCCAGCCCTTGAGCAAGGCCGGCAGCGACCACCAGTAGATCGGATAGACCAGCACCAGGGCATCGGCGCGCTCGATGCGTGCCTGCTCGTTGAGTACATCGGCCGGCGGTGCTGCCAGCCGGCGGTGCACGGCATGGTCTGCCAGGCTGAAGCGGGGGTCGAAGCCTTCGCTGGCCAGGTCGGCGATTTCGCTGCTGTGGCCGACGCTGGCCAGGCCGTCGGCAACCTGCCGGGCCAGCGCGTGGGTGAGGGATTGCGGGTCATGGTGACCGACGACGATCAGAGCGTGCATGGTGGCTCTCCATTCAAGGATGCAGGGTAGCCTGAAGCGTTATATACTCCAGGTAAGTTACGCTTAGTAAGTTACTTTTGGTAGGTAATCGATGTCAAGCGATGATCAAGCACGTTCCCGCAAGCGCCTGAGCCGCGACGACCGACGCAGACAGTTGCTGGATATGGCCTGGCAATTGGTGCGGGAGGAGGGTACCGATGCCTTGAGCCTGGGCCGCCTGGCCGAACAGGCGGGGGTGACCAAGCCGGTGGTCTACGACCATTTCGAGACCCGCAACGGGCTGCTGGTGGCGCTGTACCAGGAATACGATGCGCGTCAGTCGCAGATGCTGGCGCGAGCCTTGGCCAGCTGTGAAGCCAGCCTGGCCAGCCGCGCCCGGGTGATCGCCGAGGCCTACGTGGACTGCGTAATGAGCCAGGGCCGGGAGATACCTGGGGTGTCGGCAGCGCTGGCCGGGTCGCCGGAAATGGAGGCGCTGAAGCGGGCGTACGAGCAGCCGTTCCTGGACAAGTGCCGCGAAGCCTTGGCCGGGTTTTCGCCCAGCGGCAATGTAGGGGTTGCCGGCATGCGCCTGCTGGTGGGGGCAGCGGATGCACTGTCCCAGGCGGCTGCAGCAGGGGAACTGGAGGCCGGGCAGGCCAAGGCTGAGCTCAAGGCCGCAATTATCGCCATGGTCGAACGGCAAACATGAAGCGCCGACCACTGTGTGTGGGCAGGCTTGATAAACTGGCTTCGCTACACAGGCAAGCTCTGATAGGGCTGTTCATCCCCCGGGCTGCGTTCGAACTGGCGCTTGTACTCGCGGCTGAACTGCGAGGTGCTCTGATAGCCCACCCGGTGCGCAGCCTGTGCCACGCCCAGGCCTTCGCCAATCAGCATCTGCTGCGCCTTGAGTAGCCGCAAGCGCTTGAGGTACTGCATCGGTGCCATGTCGGTGCAGCGCTTGAAGTGTTCATGGAAGGTCGAAACGCTCATGTTGGCCCGCGCGGCCAGTGCCTCCACGCTCAGCGGCTCGGCGTAGTGCTCGCGCAGGTGGGCGAGGGCGGCACCGATGCGGGCGAAGTGCCCCTGTTGCTCCACCAGTGCCCGCAGCACACCAGCCTGCGGGCCACGCAGGGCGGTGTACAGCACTTCGCGCACACGCGCCGGGCCCAGCACCTTGGCGTCCAGCGGGTCGTGCAGGCAGCGCAGCAGCCGCTCCACGCTTTCGCGCATGGGCGCATCCAGTGCCGCCGACGTCATCGATTGCGGGGTTTGCGCCTGCACTTCAGCGTCCGGTGCCAGGCCCATGCTCTGCACCAACTCGCCCAGCACGCCACGGTCGATGCCCACCGCCACGCCCAACAGCGGCGCCTCGTGGGTGGCAAAGGTTTCACACATGAACGGCACCGACAACGCCTGCACCAGGTAATGCCCTGCACCGTACTCCAGGGTACGCGGCCCCAGGCGCGCCAGTTTGCTGCCCTGGGCCAGGATCATGAGGCTGGGTTCGTAGATCTGTGGGCTGCTGGCCACATAGTGGTCCCAGCTCAGCACCTGCACCTGGGGCAGGAGGGTGGGCACGAAGCCCGGGCGCGTGGTGAGGCTGCGGATCAGTGAGCAGAGCGGCGCATTGGCATCGACGTGACGGGTCAGTTGCATGGTGGACCAAGGGCAGAGAATCAGACAGCTTGATCATCGCAGATTGAGGGCGTGGCGCCAGCTATAGCTTGGCATCTTCGTAGAATCAGGCATGCATGCCGGAGAATCAGCCGTGGGCGAGGCGGCGAACGACGCGCAAAATGCGTCGCCTGAATCGTTTCACTTCACTGCGAGGCCCTGCATGTATACCGCCATCGGTTATGCCGCTCAAACCCCCACCAGCCCCCTGGCCCCCATGACGTTCCAACGCCGCAGCCCGCGCCCGGATGATGTCGCCATCGACATCCTGTACTGCGGCGTGTGCCACTCCGACATCCACCAGGCGCGCAACGAATGGGGCATTGCCGTGTACCCGCTGATGCCGGGCCACGAGATCATCGGCCGGGTCACGGCGGTGGGCGACAAGGTCACCGCGCACAAGGTCGGTGACCTGGTGGGCGTCGGCTGCATGGTCGACTCGTGCCGTACCTGTGAAGCCTGCGCCAAGGACCTGGAGCAATATTGCCTCGAAGGCCCGACCATGACCTACGCCACCCCGGACCGGGTCGACGGCAGCAACACCATGGGCGGGTACTCCAGCAGCATCGTGGTCAGCGAGCACTTCGTGGTGCGCATACCGGCCGGCATGGACCTGCCCAGCGCTGCACCTATCCTGTGTGCCGGCATCACCACCTATTCGCCGCTCAAGCACCACGGCGTTGGCCCGGGCCACAAGATCGGCATCCTCGGCATGGGCGGCCTGGGCCACATGGGCATCAAACTGGCCAAGGCCCTGGGTGCGGAAGTGACCCTGTTTACGCGCTCCCAAGCCAAGGCCGAGGAAGCGCGCCGCCAGGGGGCCGACCATGTGATCGTCTCCACCGATGCCGAGCAGATGCGCGCCGCTGCCGGTCGTTTCGATTTCCTGCTCGACACCATTCCGGTGCAGCACGACCTCAACCCGTACCTGGAAACGCTGAAGTTCGACGGTGTGCACATCCTGGTCGGCCTGATCGAACCGATCGACCCGGCATTGCATGCGGCCAATCTGGTGATGAAGCGCCGAGTGCTGGCGGGGTCGTTGATCGGGGGGATTGCCGAGACTCAGGAAGTACTGAACTTCTGCGCCGAGCACGACATCCGTTGCGATATCGAGATGCTGGATATCCGCAACATCAACCAGGCCTATGAGCGGATGATTGCCGGTGATGTGAAGTACCGGTTCGTGATCGACATGGCCACGCTACAGGGCTGATTGATCGGTTGCCTGTACGGGCCTCTTCGCGGGCAAGCCCGCTCCTACACAGGGGTGATGTAGGGCTTGCGCACGGTGGGGCCCGTACAGGCAGCAACGATGCAGCCGTTTTACCAGGCCATTGGCTTGTCCCAGCCCCTCCAGAACAACCATCGCCGCACCTCGCCGTGCGCCCCGGTACCGATCTGCCACTCGGGCCGCCCGCTATCCAGCGCAATCACCGAAATAACCCCCGCATGGCTCGCCGCCACCAGCGTTTGCCCGTCGGCGCTGATATCCATCGCACTGATGGTCGAGCCCAGGTAATGCTGCCAATGCTCCGTACCCTCTTCGCCAAACGCCCGCAGGTAGCCATAGGCATCACCCACAATGTACTCGCCATCGCGCGCAACCCCCGCATACACCCTTGCGCCATCCTGCACCAGCGGGGTACGCGGGTCCTGGCTGTAGTAATCGGTATCCAGCCCGTGCAGGTCTGCCACCCTCACGGCCAGCGTGGCACCGCTGTAGAAATGGCAGGCATTGACGATCAACTGGTCCCCCGCGCGGTTGAACAAGGCAAAGTGCGGGTATTCACTGCCCGGGCCGATGTGCGCCAGCGGCTTGAGTCGTTCGTCCAGAACAAGGTGTCGGCTGCATTGCTCACCCACGACGATCAGCCGGCCATCCGCCGACACCGCACCATGCTCCATGCTCAGCCCCAGGCTGATGTCGTCCGGGTCGGTGCCCTCGGCCAGCTCTTCGAGCACGCGTGCCTGCTGTGGCAGCAGGCGAGTCGCACCTTGAGTGGCCAGCACGAAGATACCTTCGGCGCTCACCAGCAGCACTCGCTGGCCATCGGGGAAGGGGATCAACGCGGTCGGTGTGGGCGGCAGGTCGAACGGCTCGAACGGGTAACCTGGCGGCAACCCCTCCAGCCCGGTGGGCCAGGCCAGGCGTTGCACTTGCGGGCCGCCCCAGCCATCGGTCACACGCACTCCCTCGGCATTGGCCAGGGCGAAGTAGCGCCGCGCGGGGCAGCGGCCAAAGTGTTCGATGCCGATGACCGGGGTTACCCCATGGTGGTCGATACGCAACACCTGGCCCTTGTCGTAAGGCATGCCGATGCGGGCCAGCAGGCTGCCATCTTCCAGCAGCAGGACATGGCTGATGCCTTGGCCGTGGTCTTCGAGCAACGGTATCAAGGGGTGGTGTGCGGGTGGCCAGGCCTTGCGGAATGCCTGGCGCTGCGGTTCGTCGACGCCAGGGCGGTTGGCTGCCCGCAGGGCTGCCAGCCAGGCGTCGAGCAGGTGTTCGGTGGCAGGTGCCTGCGGCTCTTCGAGGTTGTCCCAGCCGTGCACACGGCCCTGCGCGACGTAGTCGTTGACGGCCTGGGCATAGGCGATGACTGCCTGCTGCCACTGCTGCTGGGGGTGTTGCTTGTCCATGAGCGGATCGGGCTCCTTGTTGCACACGCGTTTCACACAAAGCGCGCATGGTACTCCTTCTTCCTGCCCTGCGGTTGTGAGGCCCCAGCTTGGCGCGTACCATGCCGGGCATTCCTATCCATAACAAAAACGTACGTTGGCAGCCCTGCAAGCGGGTGGCTGGCGTGCGACCTGTTGCCTTGTCTGCGGAGAAGCGGTTTCCACCCATGAACGGACCCATACCCACGCACCTGCCGCCCACAACGGGCAGCGGCAGCTGGCTGAGCGTCATCGCCCTGGCCTTGGCGGCCTTCATTTTCAACACCACCGAGTTCGTCCCGGTGGCGCTGCTCAGTGACATTGGCCGCAGCTTCGACATGAGCACTGCCCAGGTCGGCCTGATGCTGACCATCTATGCCTGGATCGTGGCACTGGCCTCGTTGCCCATGATGTTGCTGACCCGCAACATCGAACGGCGGCGTCTGCTGCTGTTCGTGTTCCTGGTGTTCATTGTCAGCCACTTGCTGTCCTGGCTTTCGCAAAGCTTCGCCATGCTGCTGGTCAGCCGCATCGGCATTGCCCTGGCGCATGCGGTGTTCTGGTCCATCACCGCTTCGCTGGCGGTGCGTGTGGCGCCGCCGGGCCAGCAGGCCAAGGCGCTGGGCCTGCTGGCCACCGGTACTACCCTGGCCATGGTCCTGGGCATCCCGCTGGGCCGTGTGGTGGGCGAGGCACTGGGCTGGCGCATCACGTTCCTGAGCATTGGCGGGGTAGCGCTAGCCACCATGCTGTGCCTGATGAAATCGCTGCCGCTGCTGCCCAGCCAGAACTCCGGTTCGTTGCGCAGCCTGCCGGTCCTGTTCAAGCGCCCGGCACTGGTCATTACCTACTTGTTGGTGACACTGGTCATTACCGCGCAGTTCACGGCCTACAGCTATATCGAGCCGTTCGCCCTGCACGTAGCGCAGATCGGCGGCGACCGCACCACACTGTTGCTGCTGTTGTTCGGCGGTGCCGGGGTTTTTGGTTCGTTGTTGTTCAGCCGTTACAGCGACCGCTTCCCGCATGGCTTCCTGGTGGGTTCGATCGGGGTACTCGCCGCGTGCCTGTTGCTGATGTTGCCGCTGTCGGGCAACTTCTATGTGTTCGCAGTGCTGAGCATGTTCTGGGGCGTGGCCATTCTCAGTTTCAGCCTGGCGTTGCAGTCCAAGACCCTGAAGCTGGCGTCCGACGCCACCGATGTGGCCATGGCGCTGTTCTCGGGTATCTACAACATCGGCATTGGCGGTGGTGCGCTGCTGGGCAGTATCGTCAGCAGCCAGATGAACGTGGCGGATATCGGCCTGGTGGGCGGCAGCGTGGCAGTGGTCGGGCTGGTACTGGCCGTTGCCAGTACCCGGCGTTTTCGCGAGGCGTTGACACGTTGAGCCGAGGCCGCTCAGGCCCCTTGTCGGTCAAGTAGAGGCTCAGGCCAATACGGCAGCCCATGCCGATATCAACAAAACCCCCGCCAATACCTGGTTGAACACCCGCAACCGCCCCGGTGCCTGCAGCCACCGGGCGCTCCCCACCCCCAACACCGCCCACGCGGCCATGCTCGGCAGAGCGATCAGCCAAAACACCAGCGCCAACTGCCACACTGGCAACGACGGCGCGGCAAATACCCCGACCACCGCCACGGCCATCAACCACACCTTGGGGTTCACCACCTGCAACGAGGCCGCACTGAGCGCACTGAAGCCTTGTGCCGTGGCCGCGTGGAGCGGGGCGGCGGCACTGCGCAGCATCTTCCACGCCAGGCTGCTCAGCCACAGCACCCCGGCCCAGCTCATCAGCTGTTGCGCCAGGGGGTAGCGCAGCAGCAGTTCGCCCAGCCCCAGCCCGACGAGCAGCACAATGGCTGCAGCCGCGCCACACGCCGCCACGATCGGCGCCAGGCTTGCGCGCAGGCCCCGGTGGGCGCCATGGGCCAGGATCAACAGGTTGGTCGGCCCCGGGCTGATACTGGATACCAGGGCAAACAGAATGAAGGGCAACAACGACTCAGACATGGTTCATGGGCTCCGTAACATCGAAGCACCATGCTCGCTGCCCGCCGGCACTCAGTCTGGAAGGTTTGAGCAGCGCCTGCGGTAGTCGGCCGGGGTCAACTGGTAGGCGCGGCGGAACCAGCGCCCCAGGTGACTCTGGTCGGCAAAGCCCAACGCCACGGCCACTTCGGCAGGTGTCTGGCCTTGGGCAAGCAGGCGCCGCGCGCGGGCCAGGCGCAGCTGGATCAGGTAGGCATGGGGTGCAATGCCGAACGCCGCCTTGAACGCACGCGTCAGGCGAAAGCGGTCGATGCCGCAGGCCTGGGCCAGGTCCTCCAGGCCGATGTCGCGCTCCAGATTGGCATGCAGGAAGTCCCGGGCGCGCTGTGCGGTCAGCGGCAGGCGCGGGTCGGGGTTGATGCGGCGGCGCCAGTGCAGGTGGCGGGTCAGGCAGGCCAGCAGATCGTCCATGGCCGTTTGCCTGACGATGCGCAAGTCCTGGTCATGCACGGCCCGGAAGGCCAGGGCGGTGGCCCGCGCCAGGCGTTCGTCGTGGCACAGGGTGTCGGCAAAGCTGGGCAGGCTGTCGCCCGGCGCGTGCTCGTACAGCGCGCGCAACTGTTGGTCGAGCCAGGCGGGCTCCAGGTACAGCGTCGAATAGGTGAAGCCTTCTTCTGTGGGCGCCAGGCCATCGTGGATGTCGCCAGGCTCAAGTAAAAATACCTGGCCCGGAGTGCTGCGGTGGCGCACCCGGCGGCAGTTGAACTGCTGCACGCCCTGCTCGGTCACGCCGACCAGGAAGCTGTCGTGCCAGTGGGGGTCATAGGCATGGCCGACAAAATGCGCACGGACCGACTCGATGCCGGTGTCGGCGTCTTGTTTGAAGTCGATCCAGTTGCTCATGGACGTGTACCGTGGGGTAAATGGCTACCTTAGCGCAACGCCCCCGGCTCAGTCTGGAACGATTGTGCAGCCGTTGGTCAGTGCCCGGGCGCGCAGGGCCTCGAAGCGTTCGCGTAGCCACAGGTGCAATTGCGTCACGGCAGGCGTGAGCTGCTTGCGATGAGGGCAGACCAAGGCCAGCGGGGTAGGCTCGCCGATCAATTCGGGCAGGACGATTTCCAGTTCACCTGCCGCGATGTTGGCGCTGACATCCAGCCACGACTTGTAGACGATACCTTCCCCCTGGATGGCCAGGCGGCGGATGACGTCGGCATCGTCACTGACCAGCGGCCCACGCACCTGCACGGTGCGGTTACCCAGCTGCCACTTGTCGTACACCCGGCTGTGCTGCATGTACAGCAGACAGGCATGCTGCTGCAGCGCGTCGGGGGTAAGCGGGCGGCCGTGGCGGGCCAGGTAGTCGGGCGAGGCCACCAGCACGCGGCGGTTCCATTCGGCCAGTGGCAGGGCGATGTAGTTGGCATCCTGGTTGAGGCCATAGCGGATGGCCACATCCACAGGGTCGCGGTTGAGGTCGGCCATCTGGTCGGAGAGGAAGAAGCGCAGTTGCAATGCCGGGTGGTCGCGGCGGAAGGCGCTGAGCCAGGGCAGCAGCATGTTGCGGCCCATGTCGGAAGGGGCCGATACCTGCAGGGTGCCGCGCAAGCTGTTGGGGTTGCCATGCAGATCTTCATGGCCCTGGCGCAGGCTTTCCAGCACATTCAGCGCGGTTGGCAGGTAGCGCTCGCCCTCGGCGGTCAGGCGCAGGCTGCGGGTAGTGCGGGCGAACAGGCGTACATCCAGGTCGCGCTCCAGGCGTTTGATCGCGGCCGCCACCTGGCCTGGCAGCAGGCCTGCTTCGTGGGCAGCGGCAGTGAAGCTACCCAGCACGCTGCTGCGGGCAAACAGTTCGAGGTCGGTGATGCGCAGCATTTTCATTCCAGGGATGAAAGTGTTGTTACATTGTGCCGCTTTTTCTTTTTTGCTGGAAAGATAAGATGCCCGGCAAACCCACTGTTCACTCCGGAGTTGTCGCATGGATACCGTATCGCTGGCCAAGCGCCGTTACACCACCAAAGCTTACGATGCCTCACGCCGCATTCCCCAGGCCACTGTCGATGCCCTGCTCGAACAACTGCGCCACAGCCCGTCGTCGGTCAATTCCCAGCCCTGGCATTTCATCGTCGCCGACACGGCCGAAGGCAAGGCCCGCCTGGCCAAGAGCACTGCTGAGGGTTATGCCTACAACACGCAGAAGCTTCTCGATGCCTCGCACGTGATTGTGTTCTGCACCCGTACCGAGATGACTGAAGAACACCTGAACGCCGTGCTCGATCAAGAGGCCGCCGATGGCCGTTTCCGTGATGAGCAAGCGCGCGCCGGGCAAAACCAGAGCCGCCGCCACTACGTCAACCTGCACCGCTTCGACCAGAAGGATGTGCAGCACTGGATGGAAAAGCAGACCTACCTGGCGCTGGGTACTGCCTTGCTGGGTGCGGCGGCGCATGGGCTGGATGCCACGCCGATCGAGGGCTTCGACAGTAAGGTCCTCGATGCCGAACTGGGTTTGCGTGAGCGTGGGTTCACCAGTGTGGTGATCCTGAGCCTGGGTTACCGCAGCGAGGCGGATTTCAACGCCGGGCTGAACAAGTCGCGGTTGCCGGCATCGCAGGTGTTCACCTTTCTGTGAGGTTTCCGGGGCCGCTGTGCGGCCCTGGCAATGCTGGCGGTCAATCTGGCAAAGCCCTGACGTCGACCGCCCGACCAGGCAAACTGGCAATGACCCGGCATATACCGCATACTTGTCGGCAAATGCCGAAAAGGAGCATGCCATGCTTGCCGAAGTGCTTCGCGACAACGGTTACCACGAGTACCGGGCGCGCCTGCAGGCGCTGCTGGACATTCCCGAGCTTGCCAGCGACTTCGAAATTCACACCCGCATCACCGATGGTTTTGCCGCCATCTGGTTGGTAAAGCTGACTGAACGCGGTGTGCTCACCCCGGTGGAGCGCGACCAGATCATTCCGCTGCGCACCCTCAAATCCCGTATCGAGCGTGACCAACCGCTGACCGTGGATGAGAGCGATCGGCTGTTCCGCTCGGCCCACATCACCGCCATGGCCGAGGCCGTGTTCGGTGAAGCGGGCAAGGCCAAACGCTGGCTTTCCAAGCCCAAGGAACGCTTCTCGGGGCTGACGCCGATGCAGATGCTCACCACCCAGCAAGGCACCACTCAGGTCGAAGAAATGCTGCTGCAGATTGCCGAGGGCTATGGCCTGTGATTTTGTGGCGAATCAGCGCCTATGCAGACTTGAGCGGTACGGGGGGCTTGCGTGTAAGTGGCCGCTGGCATCAGGCGGGTCGACCGGTGGTGTATGCCGCCACCAGCCCTCCCGGGGCGATGCTGGAAGTGTTGGTGCACCTGGAGATCGACCCCGAGGATTTCCCTACCACCATGCGCTTGCTGCGCATCGAACTGCCCGACACGGTTTCCCAGGCGCAGTTGCCCGCTTTGCAGCCCGGCTGGTCTGCTCAGCCTGAGTTGACCCGTACGCTGGGCAATCGCTTTCTGGATGACTGTTCGGCATTGCTGCTGCCGGTGCCAAGCGCGATCATGCCCAGCACCACCAATTACCTGTTCAACCCACGGCACCCGCAGGCGCAGAGCGCGAAAATCCAGGTTGAGGATTTCACGCCGGACAGCCGCCTGTTCTAGGCTCTGTACGAATAGTCTTGAGACGCAGGTCAGGCAAGGCGAAAACAGCCGAGGTGGTCACCACAGTGCTGCCGATGCTGACGCCAGCACCCGGCCAAACACTTCGAGCGCCTTGTCCACGTCAGCCTCGGTGCTGAAACGGCCGATGCTCAAACGCACACTGTTGCGAGCCTGACGCTCATCCAGCCCCAGTGCCAGCAGCACATGCGAGGCAGCGTTGCTCGCCGAGTTGCAGGCCGAGGTGGTCGACAAGGCCAGCTCGCCGGCCAGCGCCGTGCTGTTGAAGCCCTTGCTGTCGATGCACAGGTTCAAGGTATGGGGAATGCGTTGCTTGGCGCAGCCGTTCAGGGTAACGCCGGGCATGGCCAGCAGGCCTGTGCGCAGGCGTCTTGCCAGTTGCTCAAGGCGCTGGTGCTCGCTGTCGCCAGGTTGGCCGGCCAAGGCAAAGGCACTGCCCATGCCCGCTATCTGGTGGGTCGCCAGGGTGCCGGAACGCAGGCCCTGCTCATGGCCGCCGCCGTGCATCTGCGCACGCATCAGCACGCGGGCGCGCGGCCCGACATACAGCGCGCCGATGCCTTTTGGCCCGTAGACCTTGTGCGCCGAAAAAGACATCAGGTCCACGGCCATCGTATGCAGGTCGATAGCCAGCTTGCCCACGGCCTGCGCGGCATCCACGTGCAGCAGCGCACCGTGGGCACGCACCTGCTCGCCGATCGCGGCAAAATCGGTGACCGTGCCCAGTTCGTTGTTGACCGCCATCAGCGATACCAGGCGGGTGTCAGCGCGCAACGCTGCCTGCACGCTTGCAGGCTGGATCAGGCCTTCGGCATCCGCTGCCAGGCGCGTAACGGCCCAGCCCTGGCGTTCCAGCTCGGCCACGGTGTCGAGCACGGCCTTGTGTTCCAGCTGGCTGGTGATCAGGTGCCCGGGCTGGCCGATGCCTTGGGCAATACCCTTGAGCGCCAGGTTGTTGGACTCGGTCGCGCCCGAGGTCCATACCAGCTGCTCGGCGTGCGCGCCGACGCACTCGGCGACTTGCTGGCGCGCCTGCTCCACGGCGTGCCGTGCAGCCTGGCCGAAGGCGTGGCCGCTGGACGCCGGGTTGCCGAAGTTGGCCTGGTTACCCAGGCAGGCGAGCATGGTTTCGATAACCCGGTCGTCAACCGGGGTTGTGGCGGCGTAATCGAAGTAGAGTGGGGCGCTAGGCATTGAGGCGGGTCCGTGTCAGTGGCCGTGAAATCGGCAATCATTGACGTAAGCGTACCCGCCAGCAGCGCGATATTTTTCACTTCTTTTGGTTCGGTTCTCGATGCTTATAGAAAAAAATTCTCTTTCTAAGACATTGCATGGGATTTTCTACTTTTTTGGGTGAGGTGCCATGAATGGCCCCTCGCCAGCTTTTTCAGGCGGGCTCCAGCGCCTTCTCTTCCTCGGCCACCACGCGCTCGCACAATTCGGTGATCTGTTCGCGCATCCAGCGGTTGGCCGGGTCCTGGTCGGTGCTTTCATGCCAGTACAGGTGCGTTTCCAGTGCAGGGACCTCCACCGGCAGCGCCTGATAACGCAGCTGATGGCGACGGGCGAAGCGCTCGGGAACCGTCATCGCCATGTCGGTCTGCTGCAACACCTGCGACGCCATCAGGTAGTGTTGCGAACGCAGGGCGACCTTGCGTTGCACACCCATCTTGCCCAGCGCCAGGTCGACGTAACCCAGGCCGTTGCGTCGGCTGGAAATATGGATATGGGTCATGCCCAGGTAGCTGTCGAGGGTCAGCTTGCTGTCGGCCAGCGGGTGGCCCTGGCGCAGGGCGCAGACATAGCGGTCCTGCATCAGTTTGATGTGGCGCACCTGCGGGTCGGTGTTCAGTGGCGCGTCGATGGCAAAGTCCAGGCGGCCGGCCGCGAGTTCCTTGGTGGTCTCGCGGCGCTTGCACAGGAAACTCTCGATCATTACGGCCGGCGCCAGACGGCGCAGGCGCTGGAACAGCGGCGGCAAGATGACCGCTTCGGTCAGGTCGGTCATGCTGATGCGGAAGGTCTTGTTGGCCTGCTGCGGATTGAACGTGCGGCTTTCCTGCACCGAGGTCCGCAGCAGCGCCAGCGCGTTGCGCACCGGGCCGATGATGTTCTGCGCCATGGGTGTGGGCACCATGCCTTGCGCGGTGCGCACGAACAGCGGGTCATTGAAGGTTTCGCGCAGGCGCGACAGGGCATTGGACACTGCCGGCTGGGTAATGCCGACGATCTGTCCGGCGCGGGTCAGGTTGGCTTCGGTGTAGATCGCATCGAACACGATGAACAGGTTGAGGTCGACCTTGCTAAGGTTCATGGGCGCCGCTCTTTGTTGGAATTATCGGCCGATCATATATCGGTTATGAATGTTTATACACGCGGAAAATAGACTAGGTGGATGGAGCAATGCTGCTCTAGGCTCTGCCCCACGTACTCCGAACTGTGAAGGTAGCCCAGATGGATTTCGCCTATTCGCCCAAGGTCCAGGCACTGCGCGAGCGTGTCACTGCGTTCATGGACGCTCATGTCTACCCTGCCGAGGCCGTGTTCGAGCGCCAGGTCGCCGAGGGTGACCGCTGGCAGCCCACTGCAATCATGGAGGAGCTCAAGGCCAAGGCCCGGGCCGAAGGGTTGTGGAACCTGTTCCTGCCAGAGTCGGAATACGGCGCTGGCCTGAGCAACCTAGAGTACGCACCGCTGGCAGAAATCATGGGCCGCTCGTTGCTCGGGCCGGAACCGTTCAACTGCTCCGCGCCGGACACCGGCAACATGGAAGTACTGGTGCGCTATGGCAGCGAGGTGCAGAAACGCCAGTGGCTGGAGCCGCTGCTGCGTGGCGAGATCCGCTCGGCGTTTGCCATGACCGAACCGGACGTGGCCTCCTCGGACGCCACCAACATGGCTGCTACCGCCATACGGGACGGTGACCAGTGGGTGATCAACGGCCGCAAGTGGTGGACGTCCGGCGCCTGCGACCCGCGCTGCAAGGTCATGATCTTCATGGGCCTGTCTGACCCTGAAGGGCCACGCCACCAGCAGCATTCCATGGTGCTGGTGCCGACCGACACGCCAGGCGTGAAGATCGTCCGCCCGCTGCCGGTGTTCGGATATGACGATGCGCCCCATGGTCATGCCGAAGTCCTTTTCGAGAATGTGCGGGTGCCGTACGAAAACGTGATCCTTGGCGAAGGACGCGGCTTCGAAATTGCCCAGGGCCGCCTGGGCCCAGGCCGTATTCACCACTGCATGCGCTCGATCGGCATGGCCGAGCGCGCACTGGAGTTGATGTGCAAGCGTTCGGTGGAGCGTACTGCTTTTGGTCGGCCACTGGCACGCTTGGGCGGCAACGTCGACAAGATCGCCGACTCGCGCATGGAAATCGACATGGCCCGGCTGCTGACGCTCAAAGCGGCCTACATGATGGACACCGTCGGCAACAAGGTGGCCCGTAGCGAGATCGCCCAGATCAAGGTGGTGGCGCCGAACGTGGCCTTGAAAGTGATCGACCGGGCTATCCAGATACATGGTGGGGCAGGGGTAAGCGGCGATTTCCCGCTGGCCTACATGTATGCCATGCAGCGCACCCTTCGTCTGGCTGACGGGCCGGATGAAGTGCACCGGGCCGCGATTGGCAAGTACGAAATTGGCAAGTATGTGCCGGTGGAGATGTTGCGTAGCGGGCGGTGAACGCGTCAGCCTGCGCCGGCCCATTCGCGATCAAACCCGCGCCTGCAGTGATTGCGCAAAGTCCTGCAACTTGTAGGACGTATCTGAATTTTGGCTGAGGCCACTTGAATCTCCCTTGCTGGTGATAGGTTTCCAACCTGAATCAAGTACAGGGAGTTCATATATGCGCGTCAATCTAGAGGGGAAAGGTCAGGCGGTAGATGGCGATGTCACCACAACGGGTGCTGTCTGTATTGCGACGGGGGCCGGCTATCTAGACGAAGGCCGAATGGTGCTCCGTGAAGGCGACCACACCACGCCATGCCCTCTTTGTGGGCAGGCGGGAACTGTCGCCGAAGGTGTGGATCACTTTATTTCAGATGGCCAGCGGGTGGCTATGGATGGTGCGTTGGTTGTCTGTGGCTGTTCGCCGGGCACCAACCGGGTAGTCGCGCCCTTGTATGAGGCTCCGCCCTCCATGCACTCCATTGCAGGGCGTGCCAATACCCACGCTGCCGAGCTGTCACCCACCTTCAACCCCGAGCGCTTCTCCCAACCGGTAATAGGTGCACTGCCTGGTTCGCTGGAGCCTGGCTTCTACGTGGTTCCACGACGCATGTCGTTTCCCCAGATACTGCTTCAACTGGCCGGTCACGATTCCACGTTGCCGGTCTCACGGTTACAGCGGCTCAATCCCACGTATGCGCAAGGGTTCAAAGCTGGGGAAATCTTCGTTATCGGTGATCCTGACAATGGAAATGCCTGCACGCGCGAAGAGGGAGAGCTTATGGCGGCTGCGCAGCATGCGCGGCGTGCGCTGGAGGCACTCGACTACGTCGAAGCGGATTTCATGATGCAGCACCAGGCCGAAATCGCCGGCTTGCTCAGCAACGCCAGTCTGTCCATGGGCGTGGGCAAGGACATGCTGGATCAAGGCTTGAAACAAGTAAGCAATACCTTGACCAGCATCGAGCAATTGCACCAGCGTGAGTTCATGCACCATGGCCATTTGAATAGTCCGGGTTTCTTCGCCGAGCGCAGGCGGTTGTTGCAGCAACTGGATGGCCAGTTGAAAGCGGCGTTGCTTAATAAGCAACTGAATCTGGGGAGCTATGAGCGGCTGAAGAAGAGCTTGAATATCTCTACCAAGAGCCTGGTGCACCATTGGTCGAAAGCGGGCGGACCGGGGCAGATTCCGGGGTATGCGACACATCTTGAGGAGGTGGCGCGGTTAAGTAAGTACCTGCAATACGGAGGGTATGCAGCGATTGGGCTGGGCGGGACCTCGTCTTATCTGAAAGTAAAAGAAGTCTGTCGGGCCGGGGAGACTCGTGCTTGTCGAAAGGTTCGGTTTACTGAAGCGGGAAATTTTGTAGGGGGTCTAACGGGAGGGTTGGTAGGTGCCTCTGGTGGAGGTGCTGCAGCAGCTGCGTTATGCGGTATTTTTGCGGTGGGTACCGGTGGGTTTGGTGCAGTGTGCGGGATTGCGATCGTTGGCGCAGCCTCTTCTGCAGGCGCTATTGGTATTGGCGCCCTCGGAGAGCGGACCGGTGAACTCCTTCATGAGGTGACTGATGATTGACTTTGACAATTGGTCCCCATTGTTGCAGATAGGATTCCTGATTGCGCCTTTCGTCCTAGGCCTTGCGGGGATCGCTATCAATGTGAAAATTGCTTTGTCGAGTGATTTTGATGTCGCCCTTTCAGCGATCACGAGCAACCCCTATCTTGAGCAGATGAAACCCGTATGGGGCGGACGAAACCTAAGGCATCGATGCCTACTGATGAGTACAGTAAGCGCTTTGGTCACATTCCCAAGGTTACATTCACGCCTCGGATGGTTGAACGAAGCGGAGCTTGACAATTTTCCCCCAAAGTTGAGGCGAGATATGGGAGCAGCCCTTTGGTTGATCTTGATTGCCTCACTTTGGGGAGCGGTTGGTTACTTCATCATCAAGCAATGATTGCAACTCAGACCCGTAACTGTGGGTCATTCTTTTTTTGTCCCGTTGTTTTCTTATCGTTAGCTGCTTTTTCTATCGTCTTGTCGTCTTTATTCAACGTCTGCCCCCGCGTCTTGATCAACGAAATCACCACCCCACCCAGCAACAACCCGAATGTCACGCCCAACGACAGCAGCGCCGGCACCTTGCCCACCATGCCGTGGTAGAAAATCTTGCAGCCAATGAAGATCAACACCAGCGCCAGTGCGTACTTGAGGTAAACGAACCGGTGCATCAGCGCCGCCAGCGCGAAATACAGCGAGCGTAAGCCGAGGATGGCGAAGATGTTGGAGGTGTAGACGATGAACGGGTCCTGGGTGATGGCGAAGATCGCCGGCACGCTGTCGACGGCAAATACCAGGTCGGCCAGTTCGATCAGTACCAGTGCCAGAAACAGCGGTGTGGCATAACGCAGCGCCTTGCTGTGCCCGGCCGGGGTGTGGCGTACGAAGAAGTGCGAGCCATGGATCTGGTCGGTAACCCGCATGTGGCGCCGCACGAACTTGAGGATCGGGTTGTTGGCCAGGTCGGGGCGACTGTCTTCCTTCGACAGCGCCATTTTCACCCCGGTAAACAGCAGGAAGGCACCGAAGATGTAAAGCACCCAGGCAAAGTTCTGTACCAGCGCCGCGCCCACGCCGATCATGATGGCCCGCAGGAACACCACGCCCAGGATGCCCCAGAACAGTACGCGGTGCTGGTAGCGGCGGGGGATGGCGAAGTAGCTGAAGATCATCGCCATGACGAACACGTTGTCCATGGACAGCGATTGCTCGACCAAAAAACCGGTGTAGAACTCCAGTGCCGACTGCGCGCCCAACTGGTACCAGACCCCCGCGCCGAACAGCACACCGACACTGAAATAGCCTGAATAAAGCAGCAGGCTCTCGCGCATTTCAATTTCCCGGTCGTGGCGGTGCAGCACGCCCAGGTCGAGCACCAGCAAACCGATGACGATGGCCATGAACACCAGCCACAACCAGGCGCTGGTACCGAGGACAGGTGTTGTGAGGAATGCTTGCAGAGCTGTCATGAGCCCCTCCTTGAGTGTCGACGTTGCAAGGCAACAGTGATCCGACATGGCGGCTTGGCAGCCGTCAGAGGGGCCCGGTATCACATGGGCTTGAGCCTAGACCCGTTTACCCGTGATGCCGAATGGGGAGCTGTTACATTTCTTTGCCAGTGCAGAGCTCAGGTCCGCAATCCTTTGCTCAGCCCTTTCCCTTCTATTAAATAGCCCCGGTTATAGCCAAAACCAATCGAAAGCATGAGCTTTGCCAATGAGCCTTCAGCGGGATGATTAGTTAGGATTCTATCCATCAACTGATTCCAACCCCATGAAGGAGCGTCTCTCATGCCAATCATCAACAGCCAGGTCAAACCCTTCAACGCCACCGCCTACCACAAAGGCGAGTTCGTTCAGGTCAGCGAAGCCGATCTGAAAGGCAAGTGGTCTGTCGTGTTCTTCTACCCGGCCGACTTCACCTTCGTTTGCCCGACCGAGCTGGGTGACCTTGCTGACAACTACGCCGAGTTCCAGAAGCTGGGCGTGGAAATCTACGGTGTTTCCACCGACACCCACTTCACTCACAAAGCCTGGCACGACACTTCGGACACCATCGGCAAGATCGAATACCCGCTGATCGGTGACCCGACTCACGTCATTTCGCGCAACTTCGACGTGCTGATCGAAGAAGCCGGCCTGGCCGACCGCGGTACCTTCGTGATCAACCCGGAAGGCCAGATCAAGATTGTCGAGCTGAACGACGGTGGCGTAGGCCGTGATGCTGCTGAACTGCTGCGTAAGGTCAAGGCTGCCCAGTACGTTGCCGCTCACCCGGGCGAAGTGTGCCCGGCCAAGTGGAAAGAAGGCGAAGCCACTCTGGCGCCGTCGCTGGACCTCGTAGGCAAGATCTAAGGTCATGCCCAGAACGCGGGCGGTAAGCAGCCGCCAAAGCTGAAATACCTACCGCCCCGTCAAGCGCCCGGGCGACCTCGCCTGGGCGTTTTTGTATCCGAGTTTTGAAAAAGGAATCGCCCGTATGTTGGACGCCACGCTTAAATCGCAACTGAAAACCTACCTGGAGCGGGTCACCCAGCCGATCGAGATCGTTGCCTCCCTCGACGACGGCGCGAAGTCCCGCGAATTGCACGACCTGCTGGTGGAGATTGCCGGCCTGTCGAACCTCATTACCTTCAGCGCGGACGGTACCGATGCCCGTCGCCCTTCGTTCTCGCTGAACCGCCCGGGTGCCGATATCAGCCTGCGCTTCGCCGGCATACCCATGGGACACGAATTCACCTCGCTGGTGCTGGCACTGCTGCAAGTTGGTGGCCACCCGTCAAAGGCCAGTGCCGAAGTGATCGAGCAGATCCAGGCCCTGGAAGGTGAATTCAACTTCGAAACCTACTTCTCGCTGTCGTGCCAGAACTGCCCGGACGTCGTCCAGGCACTGAACCTGATGGCGGTACTCAACCCCAACGTGCGCCATGTTGCCATCGACGGTGCGCTGTTCCAGGACGAAGTGGAATCGCGCAAGATCATGGCGGTACCGAGTATCTACCTCAACGGTGAAGTGTTTGGTCAGGGCCGTATGGGCCTGGAAGAAATCCTTGGCAATATCGACACCAACGCCGGCGCCCGCCAGGCCGAGAAGATCAACGCCAAGGAAGCCTTTGACGTGCTGGTCGTCGGCGGTGGCCCCGCTGGCGCCGCTGCTGCCATCTACGCTGCCCGCAAGGGCATCCGCACCGGTGTTGCCGCCGAGCGCTTCGGCGGCCAGGTGCTGGACACTCTGGCCATCGAGAACTTCATCTCGGTGCAGGAAACCGAAGGGCCGAAGCTGGCCACGGCGCTGGAAGAGCACGTCAAACAGTACGACGTCGACATCATGAACCTGCAGCGCGGTGAAGCGCTGATTCCGGCCGCCGAGGGCGGTCTGCACGAAGTGCGCCTGGCGGGGGGCGCTTCGCTGAAGGCCAAGACCGTGATCCTGGCCACCGGCGCCCGCTGGCGCGAAATGAACGTGCCGGGTGAGCAGGAGTACCGCGGCCGCGGCGTGGCCTACTGCCCGCACTGTGACGGCCCGCTGTTCAAGGGCAAACGTGTGGCAGTGATTGGCGGCGGCAACTCGGGTGTGGAAGCGGCCATCGACCTGGCTGGTATCGTCGCCCAGGTGACGCTGATCGAGTTCGACAGCCAGTTGCGTGCCGATGCGGTGTTGCAACGCAAGCTGCATAGCCTGACGAATGTCAACGTGATCACCAGCGCGCTGACCACCGAGGTGCTGGGCAATGGCGAGAAGGTGACTGGCCTGCGCTACAAGGACCGCACCACGGATGAACAGCACGAAGTGGCACTGGAAGGCATCTTCGTGCAGATTGGCCTGCTGCCCAACACTGACTGGCTGAAGGGCACCGTCGAGCTGTCGCCGCGTGGCGAAATCATTGTCGACGCCAAGGGCCAGACCAGCATCCCGGGTGTGTTTGCCGCAGGTGACGTGACTACCGTGCCGTACAAGCAGATCGTCATTGCGGTGGGTGAGGGGGCCAAGGCATCGCTGGCGGCCTTTGACCACCTGATTCGGACTTCGGCACCGGCGTAAGCCTGTACGGCCCTTTCGCGGTTGAAGCCGCTCTCACAGGACTGCGCAGTTGTTGAAACTGTGAAGATCCCCGTAGGAGCGGGTTTACCCGCGAAGAGGCCGGCCCTGCTGGCCAGTCTCCACCCGTCGTTCACCGTTGCCGCCGCTACCGTATTCGCGGGTAAACCCGCTCCTACGCAGATTGGTGGTGGACATACCTCGGGGGTTGGACACAGGCCGTCGTGTAGGAGCGGCTTTAGCCGCGAAAGGGCCGGTACAAGCAAAGCATCAACCCGAGGGTGTCTATGCTTACACGTAAACCCCTCAGGAATCACCCGCATGACCCTGATCAGCCGCGAACCCTGGTGGCTAGTGCCCCCAAAGCCCGGGCAGCAAGAGCAGGACCTGCACTGGGGCTACCTGGAAATCTACGCCGACGGTCGCGCTGTGTTCGTCGACCAGCGCCCCACTGACCGGGAGCTGGCCGAGCGCAAGAGCTGCCGCAATTTCCCCGACCCCGAGCCGTGACGGCTCAGCCTTCCAGCTCAGCCAAGCGCGCTTCCAGCGCCGCAATGCGGGCTTCGAGGGCTTCGATGCGGTCTTCTGACACACTGCCGCCAGTGGTGCGCGCGCCGCCTTCCTGCTGCCGTGCAGCGAGAATCGCCTCGATTTCCGCCGGGTCGCCCAAGGCATGGGTGTAGCGGTCTTCACGCTGGCCGGCCTGGCGTGGCAGGTGCAAGGCCAGGTCCCGCGAGATCAGGCGCTCCAGCTGATGCTGGATCTGCTCGGTGTCGTCAAAGTCGTGCAGGCGGTTGCTACGGGTCAGCAGTTCGTTGAGGGTTTGCGGGCCCCGCAGGAACATCAGGCCCATCAGCACCAACTGCGCGGGCACCAGCTCCAGTGCCTTGTCTACCCGATGTTCCCAGCGGTCGGCACGGCTGCCCATCTGCAGGCGGGTCATGCCCTGACCTTCGAGGGCGCGCAGCGCCTGGCCGACCTGGCCTTGGGTGAGGTTCATCACCGGCTCGCGGCTGGTCTTCTGGTTGCAGGCCAGGACCAGGGCATTGAGGGTCAGCGGGTAGCTTTCCGGGCTGGTGGCCTGCTTTTCGATCAGCGAGCCGAGAACGCGGATCTCGATGCTGTTGAAGCGGCCTTCACCTGCGGTTTCGTGTTCTGACATGGCCCTGTCTCGTGGCTGGGGAAAGGCCACTAGGGTAGGTAATGCCATCGCGTAAGGCAATTGGGGCCGCAAAGCGGCCCCGGCCCGCTTAGCCGTTGCGCTGCTCTTGAGCCTGGCATGCCGCGGCAGTGAACAGCACATCGGTCGAAGAATTCAGCGCCGTTTCGGCCGAGTCCTGCAACACGCCGATGATGAAGCCCACCGCAACCACCTGCATGGCAATTTCGCTTGGGATGCCAAACAGGCTGCACGCCAGCGGAATCAGCAGCAGCGAACCCCCGGCCACGCCCGAGGCGCCGCAGGCGCACACTGCCGCTACTACGCTGAGCAGCACGGCAGTTGGCAGGTCCACCTGGATACCCAGGGTATGCACTGCGGCCAGGGTCAGCACGGTAATGGTGGTTGCAGCACCGGCCATGTTGATGGTTGCGCCCAACGGGATCGACACCGAGTAAGTGTCTTCATGCAGGCCAAGGCGTTCCGACAACGCCAGGTTCACCGGGATGTTGGCGGCCGAGCTGCGGGTGAAGAACGCGGTAATGCCGCTTTCACGCAGGCACAGCAGCGTCAGCGGGTAGGGGTTGCGGCGGATCTTCCAGAACACGATCAGCGGGTTCATCACCAGCGCCACGAACAGCATGCAGCCGATCAGTACCGCCAGCAGGTGCAGGTAGCCGAGCAGGGCGTCCAGGCCAGACTGTGCCAGGGTGGAGCTGACCAGGCCAAAAATGCCCAGCGGGGCGAAGCGGATGACCACGCGCACGATCAGGGTTACACCATTGGACAGGTCTTCGACCACGGTACGGGTCGTTTCGCCGGCATGGCGCAGGGCCACGCCCAAGCCGATGGCCCATGTCAGCACGCCGATGAAGTTGGCGTTGAGCAGGGCATTGACCGGGTTGTCTACCGCGTTCAGCAATAGGTTCTGCAGCACTTCGGCGATGCCGCCTGGCGCGCTCAGCGTGGCCTCGCTGGTGCTTAGCGCCAGGTGCGAGGGGAACAGCATGCTGGCAACCACGGCCACCACTGCAGCGGCAAAGGTGCCCAGCAGGTACAGCCAGAGGATCGGGCGAATGTGGGTTTCCTGGCCGTGACGATGGTTGGCGACCGAAGCCATGACCAGGATGAACACCAGCACGGGCGCAACCGCCTTCAGGGCGCTGACAAACACTTTGCCAAGAAAGGCCAGGTCGCGGGCGATGGCAGGTGCCAGTAGGGCGAGGGCGATGCCGGCGAGCAGGCCAATGACGATCTGAGTCACCAGGCTGGTGCGGTTGAGGATGCGGAGGAAAGGGGTCATGTGCAGCGGTATCTCGGAATCTGGAAAGGGCGGACTTTACCATAGAGCACCTATAGCGCATGTCGGGCCGTGTTCTTTGTCAATCAGGCTTTTGCGGCTACCAGTGAAACAACTCCCGCCGCGCCCCCTCGGTAATCGCCACGATCCCTGGGTGCTTGACCTTGCGCTCCACCGAAATGGCATAGAACGATTCGTGCACGGCCTCGGTTTGCCCGATCAGTTGCACGCCATACTGACGGCACACCTCCTCGGCGATTACGCTGGGCGCAACGAAAATGCCGCTGCCCGACTGCCCGAACGCTTGCATCAAGGCGCTGTCATCGAACTCCCCCACGATCCGTGGCTGCACCTGCTGCTCGCCCAGCCACCGCAGCAAGCGGCTGCTTACCACGGTCTCCTGGCCGGGAACCAGCAGCGGAGCATCCTGCAGGCAAGCTGGAAAAGGACCTTCAAGCCGTTGTGCCAGCGCCGGGGTGGCGAAGAAGCTCAGCCCGCACTCGCCCAGCTTTTGGCTGTAGCACTTGATGTCCAGGTGGTTAGGCATGGGGCTGTCGGAAATCACCAGGTCCAGGCGCTGGATAGCCAGGTCTGCCAGTAACCGCTCAAGTTTGTCCTCGCGGCAGTTGATGCGCAGCACCTCTTCCAGGTCCATGGTCGGTGCCAGCAGGCGGTAGACAATGGATTTGGGCACTACGTCAGCCACCCCCACACGAAACAGGATCTGCTCTTGAGGGCCGGCACGCAGCATGGCTTCAAGCTCGCTGCCGATCTGAAACATCTGCTCTGCATACACCAGGGCCTGACGGCCGGTTTCTGTCAGTTCCAGCTGCCGGCCGGCGCGCTGGAACAGTTCCAGGCCGTAGGTTTGCTCGAACAGGGTGATCTGCCCGCTAATGGTTTGTGGTGTGAGGTTCAGCTGTTGGCTGGCGCGGGTAATGCTGCCCGTCTTGGCCACGGCCCAGAAGTAATGCAACTGGCGATAGTTAAGCACCGTCGGTCGTTCCGATTCGTAAAAACCGAAGTATATGCCATGAAAATACGAATTTT
This sequence comes from Pseudomonas sp. 10(2024), assembly GCF_045164175.1. Taxonomy (NCBI): domain Bacteria; kingdom Pseudomonadati; phylum Pseudomonadota; class Gammaproteobacteria; order Pseudomonadales; family Pseudomonadaceae; genus Pseudomonas; species Pseudomonas sp. 10(2024). Next base: position 3,681,063 of record NZ_CP174006.1, on the reverse strand, counting down.
CCTGAACTATTGCCGTCTCTAGAATGCACGGCTATCAGGCGCCATGCGCCGCCGGGTTATTTCAAGCGAGGACACCATGCTGCAACTCAAATCCATTGGCACCCCGTTGGTGCTGGCTTTGGCCCTGTTCACCCTGGCAGGCTGCGACCAGGCCGAGAAATCCGCCCAGCAGATGCTCGACCAGGCCGCGCAGTCGGCCAAGCAGGCCATCGACGACACCAACAAGGCTGCCCAGCAGGCGCTAAGCGAAGCCATCGGCAGCGAAGGGCAGAAGCCCAAGGATGCCGAGAAGAAAGAAGAAACCCAGGAAATCTGACCCCAACCGCTGCTGCAGGATTTGAACAATGGAATATTTGCTGGAACTCGCCGCTAGCCCTACCGCCTGGGTTGCCCTGGCTACGCTGGTGGCCATGGAAGTTGTACTGGGCATCGACAACCTGATCTTCATCTCGATCCTGACCAACAAATTGCCGGTGGAGTACCGCTCCAAGGCGCGGCGTATCGGTATCAGCATGGCCTTGGTCATGCGACTGGCCTTGCTCAGCACCGTGGCCTGGATCGTCCAGTTGACCGACCCGGTGTTCGAAGTGTTCGGCAACGCCTTCTCGTGGAAAGATGTGATCCTGATTGCCGGTGGTCTGTTCCTGCTGTGGAAGGCGACCAAGGAAATTCACGAAAACGTCGACCCGCATGGCGCCAAGGAGGAAGCCAAGGTCTCCTCCACGGTTACCCTGGGCTTTGCTGCGGCGATTTTCCAGATCCTGCTGCTGGACATCGTCTTCTCGGTCGACAGCATCATCACCGCCGTGGGCATGACCGAGCACCTGCCGATCATGATTATCGCCGTTATCACGGCTGTGATCGTGATGATGGTGGCCGCCGATCCGCTGGCCAACTTCATCAACGACAACCCGACCGTGGTCATGCTGGCGCTGGGCTTCCTCATCATGATCGGCATGACGCTGATCGCCGAAGGTTTTGGCGCCCATGTACCCAAGGGCTATGTGTATGCGGCCATGGCGTTCTCGACGGCTATCGAGGTCCTCAACATCCTTGCCCGTCGAGCGCGTTTGAAGCGTGAGGCGGCTGAAGGCTGATGTAAAAAAGGGGCGTTCTGCGCCCCCCTCGTGAACAAGCCCGCTTTCACAGGTACCACGAGCCATACTGGCATCGCGAAATACCTGTGGAGCGGGCTTGCCAGTGATCAAGCTTCGGGAAATCCTGAGGTTAGCTCACCCCGACATGCCGCCGCGCCCGCCTTGCTGGCTGTGGCTTGGGTGTTGCCTGCGGGGGCAGGTGGTGATGGTGTGCGTGACGCCGCACGATACGCAGTACACCCCACAGCATGGCGGCTGCGACGCTCAGCCACATGCCTACCAGCATGAGAATTGCCATGGTCAGGCTCATCTGTGCCTCCATCTCTGCGGCAAGCGCTTGATTGGCCCGCGTTTACCTTCCAGACACTGCTTTAGTCTAGCCCTTCGTCCGTGACGTTCCATCGAACAATGGTCTATCTCTAGGGCCGATTCGCTCCAAGGCGCTGTCGGACTATACCCGCGCCGCTGTCGGACCTATGATCGGTGGCCAGAGCCGGGCGCTGCCTGCCTGGCGTTGGAACAAGCGAGTGTCCATGGAGCAACATTCCTTCAAGGCTGCCCCCCGGCGGCTACTGGCGGCCTGCCTGCTGGCTGCCACCCTGGCCGGCTGCGCCAGCGCACCGCCCGGCAACCTCAAGGGCCTGCCGCAGCGGGTCGAGATCAGCAGCGTGCCGTTCTACCGTGGCAACGCCAACCACAGCGGGGCCATGGCGCTGGCGGCAGTGCTGTCGCAGCAGGGGGCACCTATTACGCCAGGCTTGCTGGATAAGCCGCTGAACCTGCCTCAGGGTGCCGAAACGCTGGATACCGCTATTCCCCGTGTGGCGCGGGACTACGGCAGGGTGGTGTACCCGCTGGACAAGCAACTGGACGCGCTGCTGGCCCAGGTGGCGGCGGGCAACCCGGTGCTGCTGCGTTACGAGGAAGGTTCGGCCTGGTGGAGCGAGCCGCGCTATGCGGTGTTGATGGGGTATGACCGGTACAAGCAGCGGGTGCTGCTGCGTTCGGGCATGCACCGGCGGCAGGTGATGGCATTCGATGACTTTGCATCGGCGTGGGAGAAGCAGGGGAGTTGGGCGGTGCTGGTGCAGCCACCTCGGCAACTGCCGGCCCAGGTTGATCGCCAGCGGTGGTTGCACGCTGCGGATGAACTGGCCAAGGCGGGGCAAGAGAGTGCGGCGAAGCAGGCGGTCAATAGCCTGAACAAATAGCGTTGCCAGTGCCGGCCCTTCGCAGGTAAGCCCGCGCCCACACGGACTGTGCAAGCAGCACAAATCCTGTGGGCGCGGGCCGCCTGAATCAGAAGCCCAGGCGATCGCGCAGGCTGTAGTACCAGGCACCGATGGCGCTGAAGGGTACGCGCAGCATCTGGCCACCCGGGAACGGGTAGTGCGGCAGGCCGGCAAAGGCGTCGAAACGCTCTGCCTGGCCACGCAGGGCCTCGGCCAGCACCTTGCCCGCCAGGTGGGTATAGGTCACGCCGTGGCCCGAGCAACCCTGCGAGTAGTAGATGTTGTCGCCGATCCGGCCAACCTGTGGCAGTCGCGACAGGGTCAGCAGGAAGTTACCGGTCCAGGCGTAGTCGATCTTCACGTTCTTCAGCTGCGGGAAGGCCTTGAGCATTTTCGGGCGGATGATCGCCTCGATGTTGGCCGGGTCACGTGCGCCGTACACCACGCCGCCACCGAAAATCAGGCGCTTGTCGCTGGTCAGGCGGTAGTAGTCGAGCAGGTAGTTGCAGTCCTCGACGCAGTAGTCCTGCGGCAGCAGAGTGCGTGCCAGTTCTTCGCCCAGTGGCTCGGTGGTGATCACCTGCGTGCCGCATGGCATGGACTTGGCGGCCAGCTCGGGTACCAGGTTGCCCAGGTAGGCGTTGCCGGCGACGATGATGAACTTGGCGCGGACCTTGCCCTGCGGGGTATGCACGACCGGGTTGGCACCGCGTTCGATGCGCACGGCCGGGGTTTGCTCATAGATGATGCCACCCAGCGACTCGACCGCGGCAGCTTCGCCCAAGGCCAGGTTCAGCGGGTGGATGTGGCCGCCGCTCATGTCGAGCATGCCGCCGATGTAGCTGTCACAGGCAACCACTTCGCGGATGCGCTTCTGGTCCATCAGCTCCAGCTGATTATGGCCAAAGCGTTCCCACAGGCGCTTTTGCGATTCCAGGTGGCCCATCTGCTTGCTGGTAAGGGCGGCGAATACGCCACCATCTTTCAGGTCGCACTGAATGTTGTACTTGGCCACGCGTTCACGAATGATGCGCCCGCCCTCGAAGGCCATGTGGCCCAGCAGTTGCGCCTGCTTGGGGCCGACGGTGCGTTCGATGACATCAATGTCGCGGCTGTAGCTGTTGACGATCTGTCCGCCGTTGCGGCCCGATGCGCCGAAGCCGACCTTGGCCGCTTCGACGATGCTCACCTTGAAGCCGTTCTCCAGAAGGAACAGGGCGCTGGACAGGCCGGTGTAGCCGGCACCGATGATGCACACATCGGTTTCCACCTCACCCTGCAGCGCCGGACGTGGCGGCACCGGGTTGGCCGAGGCGGCGTAGTAGGACTGGGGGTAGGGGGTGTTAGCCATGCTGCAGGAACCTCGTGTTTTATATTTTTAACGAATGTACCGATGCTATCAATAATAATAAACACCCGCTAGTCGTCTGGTGAAAATCCTTTACGGGTCCCCCCTTAGCCAGCCTCTCTATAAAGAGTTTAAGATTCAGTAGGTTAGCGCGAAAAAAAGTGTTGACAGGGTTTTTGTAATGCGTAGAATGCGCACCACACGACAGGCACATAGCTCAGTTGGTTAGAGCACCACCTTGACATGGTGGGGGTCGTTGGTTCGAGTCCAATTGTGCCTACCAAATCGAAAAAGGGGTGATCCGAAAGGCTCACCCCTTTTTTCATTGTCCATTGCGCGTGTGCCGGAAAACCGCGGTCTGGACGCGAAGCGCCTGCATTCGAAAGTTTTTGATTTTTCTCAAAAAAAAGCTTTACAGGTACGCATCGGGCCACTAATATGCGCACCACACGACAGGCACATAGCTCAGTTGGTTAGAGCACCACCTTGACATGGTGGGGGTCGTTGGTTCGAGTCCAATTGTGCCTACCAAATCGAAAAAGGGCGATCAGAAATGATCGCCCTTTTTGCATTTGCGCCCGAAGCAGCGTGTAACGTTTGGTCGCGGTCCGGGCATACCCCGGCGTGCTAGAATCCGCCCCTTCGAATCTGGAGGTACACGCGTGCGCAAACTGGCTGTGGTAATGGCAGTGCTCGCCCTGGCGGGCTGTGAGAACGAGGTCGAAGGCGTGCACAAGCAGGTGGCCGAACACCTGCACAACCCCAAGACCGCCAAGTTCGGCAACGTGCGGATCGACACCCAGGGCACCATCTGCGGTCAGGTCCGCGGCAAGGACGATGCAGGGCAGTACGAAGCCTACCGCAGCTACGTGGCGATCAAGCGCGATGGCCAATACGACATCATCGTCGACGATACCGGCAACAACCTGCGTATCCGTGAGCTCTGCGGCGGAGCCGACCTGCAGCGCCGTGCCGAGGCGCTGGCAGACCAGCCGGCGCCACAGGGTTGGGACGTGGAAGTGGTGCAGGGCGCCAACATGGGCGCGCTCAGCGACATGACGGCGCGCCTGATCGAAAAGGGCATCCCGTCTTCGGTGGAGTACCGTGACGGCAAGCCGGTGGTGCTGCTGGGGCCGTTCCCCACCCGTGAAGAAGCGCAGGCGCGCAGGGACGAAGTGATGGCCAAGCTGGGTACCGATTCGGTGGTCATCCAGCACGGCGCAGCACGCTAAGCCAGTAAAAGTGGCGCCGCAGTCAAGGCTTGTGTCAGGCGCTGTTCACACAAGTTTGGCTATGCTTGGGGTGGTAGCTGCCAAACGGGGAGGGCCTCATGTCTACACTGGAGCGGGCCATTGCCGTGGCCGCCAGGGCGCATGAAGGGCAATACGATAAGGGTGGGGCGGCTTATATCCTCCACCCGTTACGCGTGATGATGCGGGTTTCCACACCTGAACAGCGGATTGTGGCGGTGCTTCACGATGTGATCGAAGACACCCCGCTGACCCTGTCCGACCTGGCGCGTGAGGGTTTCGCGCTGAAAATCCTGGCTGCGTTGCTGGCGCTTAGTCGCCGCGAGGGTGAGCCTTACCAGGATTTCGTGATGCGCCTGGGCGACGACCCGCTGGCGCGCACCGTCAAGCTGGCCGATCTGGCCGACAACAGTGATCTCTCGCGCATCCCCTGTCCGGGCCCCGCTGACCTGGCGCGGCTGGCCCGTTACCGGGAAGCCAGCGCCTACTTACAAACGCTGGCCTGAGGATCAACCGCACGCCTTGAGGTTGACCGGCCCCACGAACGCGTTTCCCCGCCCCATCACGCAGGCGACCTGTTGGTTGCGTTGCCGCTCCCAGGCTTGCGGCGGGTAGGTCTTGTTCCAGGCCTCGAAAAGCTGGCGGTCCTGTTTGGACAGGCGCAGGTTGTACTGCTTGCTCATGTAGAAGTAGGTGCGGGCGATCATGCCGCGGATCGACGGGCGCGGCATCACCTTCCTGGCCTTGAAGTCGACCTGGGTCAGGCAGCGGCCATACTGGCCGCGTTGTTCTGGTAGCCAGCCGAAACTGAAGTTGCTGCGGTCGCCGTTGACCTCACCGATGCTGGGCACCAGGTTGTGCAGGTCGGCTTCGGCACGTTGGTACACTTCGTCATGCTGCGAGCACTGCTTGCGCCCGCCACTCTGCCAGCACTGGCGCTGATGGCCGATCTGCCAGGCGGGTACGATGTGCTCCCACTCGATGCGTGACGCGCGCTGGGCATTCTTGCGTGGGGTATAGCCGCAAGACGCCAGGTTGACCTTGTTGCCCTTGTATTTACAGCCGCAATAAAACTCGGTCGATTGTGGTGCGTAGAGCTTCCAGGCGACCTTCTTGGCCTCCTGGAAGGTGCGCGGGGCGTCGGCTTGAGCAAGCGGAGTGGTCAGTAACAGGCAGGCTGCTGCGAAAAGCGAAACTCTCATGCGCAGTCAATCTTCCTTCGGTACCGTCCAGAAAATCTGCACACCGCCATCGTCGCGATGGGCGAGGGTGACGTTATCGTTTTCTGCGATCTCCTGAAGCAGGGTTTCCCAGTCATCCGGGCTTTCCTGTTCCAGGCGGAAGATCAGCGCCGCACGGCTGTGCTGGGCGGTGGGGCTGTTGATGATCTTCTGGATGCGTACACCCAGCTGTTCATAGCTGCTCGGGGTGGCGGAGGCGGTGCTGGACACAGGAATTCCCTTGTTTTTGCTGTATGCACATACAGTATTTCACTGTAAGTAAATTCGCAACAGCTTGTCAGGAGAAATCCAGCGTTGGCCTGTAAACCATGAGGCCGGTCAGAAAGGTAAACGATGTCGCCGGTTTGTAACCTCTGTGTCTATGCGGTTGAGGAATTGGCAACGAGGCCCTCAGAGCCGGCGCACCGGCCCTGAGGGGGAAGCACTCAGTACTCCCAGAAGATCCGCTGCAGCTCTTTGCTGTCCTGGGTCTTGGTCATTGCCACCATCGCCAGGATCCGCGCTTTTTGCGGGTTCAGGTCGTGAGCCACGACCCAGTCGTTCTTGTCATCCGGCTGTTCGGCATTACGCAGTACGAAACCACCCTGGTTGACATGCGACGAGCGGATGATCTGCACGCCGTTCTTGCGCAGTTCTTGCAGCGCCGGGACTACCCGCGACGATACCGAACCGTTGCCGGTACCGGCATGGATCAGCGCCTTGGCGCCGTTCTGTGCCAGCGCCTTGTAGGCGGTGTCGGTGACGTTGCCATAGCCATAGGCAATGTCCACCTGCGGCAGGCTGCTGATCTGCTTGATATCGAACTCGGAATTGACCGTATGGCGCTTGGCCGGCAGGCGGAACCAGTACGATTTGCCTTCCACCACCATGCCCATCGGGCCCCAGGCGCTCTTGAAGGCTTCGGTCTTGATGTTGACCGCCTTGCTTACATCGCGGCCGGACTGGATCTCGTCGTTCATGGTCACCAGCACGCCCTTGCCACGCGACTGCTTGTCGCTGGCTACGGCCACGGCGTTGTACAGGTTGAGCATGCCGTCGGCGGACATGGCGGTACCCGGACGCATCGAGCCGACCACCACGATTGGCTTGTCGGTCTTCTCTACCAGGTTGAGGAAGAAGGCGGTTTCTTCGAGGGTATCGGTGCCGTGGGTGATGACGATGCCGTCCACGTCCTTGCTTTCGGCCAGCTCGGCGACGCGCTTGCCCAGCTTCAGCAGGTCGTCATTGCTGATGCTCTCGGAGGCGATCTGCATCACTTGCTCGCCGCGTACGTTGGCGATGTCGGCCAGTTCCGGTACGCCGGCGATGAGCTTGTCGACGCCCAACTTGGCAGCCTGGTAAGTGGCGCTGTTGGCAGCGCTGGCACCGGCGCCGGCAATGGTGCCGCCGGTGGCGAGGATGACCACATTGGCCAGCTTCTGTTGGGTTTCGGCTTCTTTGGCCGAGGCGCTGGATGGCAGGATCAGCAGCAGGGCGAGTGCGCTGGGGGCGAAGGTTTTCAGTGCGGCATTCATCGTTATTGTTCTCTCTTCCTAGTGAGTTAGTTATTGAGTCGCGCAGGGCTATAGGCATTTTTCGTACCAAGGCACCACGCGTTGCCCGGGTTGGAGCGGCCTTGCGTTGCAATGGGCTGTGTAGCAGCCCCGACAATGTGTGATGTTGCACCGAGCCGCGCCTGCCAAAGGCGGCATTGCATTCGTAATTCCGAACAAATAAAGGAAAAGGTGTTCGGTTTTTCGGAAAAGACTGCATAATCGGCCCCAGCAGCACTTTGACCTCCGAAAGCCAAACGGATTTGACAAACAACGGTCCTGTTACCATAGTTGGTCAACGCAAACGTTTGCGATCCGACAAAAAACACAAGATTCGGAGTCATCGTTCATGAAGCTGCCGTTCCCCGGCCGTCTGCTGGCCCTCGCTGTCATTTCCTCGCTTAGCCTCACCTTGCCATTGTCTGCCGCCCACGCTGAAGACAAGCCTAAGGTCGCCCTTGTCATGAAGTCGCTGGCCAACGAGTTCTTCCGCACCATGGAAGACGGCGCCAAGGACTACCAGAAAACCCACGCCGACGAGTTCGAGCTGATCGCCAACGGCATCAAGAACGAGACCGACACTGGCGAGCAGATCCGCATCGTCGAGCAGATGGTCAATGCCGGCGCCAAAGCGCTGGTGATTGCCCCGGCTGATTCCAAGGCGCTTGTGTCGGCGGTGAAGAAGGCCATGGACCAGGGCGTGGTGGTGATCAACATCGACAACCGTCTGGACCCTGATCTGCTAAAGAGCAAAGGCATCAGCGTTCCCTTCGTCGGCCCCGACAACCGCAAGGGCGCGCGCCTGGTTGGCGATTACCTGGCCAGCCAGAAGCTCAAGGCCGGCGACCAGGTGGGCATTATCGAAGGCGTGTCGACCACCACCAATGCCCAGCAGCGCACCGCCGGCTTCAAGGACGCCATGGACGCCGCGCAGATGAAAATCGTCTCGGTGCAAAGCGGCAATTGGGAGATCGACAAAGGCAACGCCGTCGCCGCCTCCATGCTCAACGAGTACCCCGACCTGAAGGCCTTGCTGGCCGGCAACGACAGCATGGCCCTGGGCGCTGTGTCCGCCGTGCGTGCCGCTGGCAAGACCGGCCAGGTGCAAGTGGTGGGCTATGACAACATCAATGCCATCAAGCCAATGCTTGAAGACGGTCGGGTGCTTGCCACCCTCGACCAGGCGGCCAGCCAGCAGGCGGTGTATGGCATTCAGGCGGCGCTGAAAATGGTCAAGGGCGAAAAGCCTGATGTGGATGCCGACAACGTCATCCAGACCCCGGTCGAACTCATCACCAAGAAGCCCTGATGCTGCCAGGAGAATCGGCCATGCCTGCATCGGCCAATGAAGTGGTGCTTGCCGCCAGCGGCCTGGGCAAGACCTACGCCCAGCCCGTACTTGGCGAGGTCAGCTTGAGCCTGCGCGCCGGCGAAGTGCTGGCCCTGACCGGCGAGAACGGCGCGGGCAAGAGTACGTTGTCCAAGCTCATCAGCGGCCTGGAGGTGCCCACCACCGGGCACATGACCTACCGCGGCCAGGCCTACGCGCCCGGCAGTCGCGGCGAGGCCGAACGCCTTGGGGTGCGCATGGTCATGCAGGAGCTGAACCTGCTGCCGACGCTGACCGTGGCGGAAAACCTGTTTCTCGACAACCTGCCCAGCCGCTTCGGCTGGATCAGCCACAAGCGCTTGCGCCAGCTGGCAACGGCTGCGATGGCTCGGGTCGGGCTCGACGCCATCGACCCGGACACCCCTGTCGGCGAACTGGGCATCGGCCATCAGCAAATGGTCGAGATTGCCCGCAACCTGATCGGTGACTGCCATGTGCTGATCCTGGACGAGCCCACTGCCATGCTCACTGCGCGCGAGGTGGCCTTGCTGTTCACCCAGATCGAGCGCCTGCGCGCCCGCGGCGTGGCCATCGTCTATATCTCGCATCGCCTGGAAGAGTTGCAGCGTGTGGCCCAGCGCATCGTTGTACTGCGCGATGGCAAGCTGGTGTGCGACGAGCCGATCCAGCGCTACAGCAGCGCCGAGCTGGTCAACCTGATGGTCGGCCGCGAGCTGGGCGAGCATATTGACCTGGGCCGACGGCAGATGGGGGCACCGCTGCTCAAGGTCGACAAGCTGTGCCGCGGCGACAAGGTGCGCGAGGTGTCGTTCGAAGTCAGGGCAGGGGAGATTTTTGGCATCTCCGGCCTGATCGGCGCCGGCCGTACCGAGCTGCTGCGCCTGATCTACGGTGCCGATCGCGCCGACAGCGGCGGTATCGCGCTGGGCCAGCCGCCGCAGGCGGTAAACATCGACTCGCCCAAGGCTGCAGTGCGTGCCGGTATCGCGCTGATAACCGAAGACCGCAAAGGCGAGGGCCTGCTGTTGACGCAATCGATCAGCGCCAACATTGCGTTGGGCAACCTGGGCGCGGTATCGCGCGCCGGTGTGCTCGATGGCGAAGCGGAAAAGGCCTTGGCCGAACGCCAGATCCAGGCCATGCGCATTCGCAGTGCTGGCGCGCAGCAAGTGGTGGGCGAGCTGTCTGGCGGTAACCAGCAGAAGGTGGTGATCGGCCGCTGGCTGGAGCGCGATTGCCAGGTGCTGCTGTTCGACGAACCCACGCGTGGCATCGATGTGGGCGCCAAGTTCGACATTTATGGCCTGCTGGCCGAGCTGGCGCGCCAAGGCAAGGCCTTGGTGGTGGTATCCAGTGACCTGCGCGAACTGATGCTGATTTGCGACCGCATCGCCGTGCTGTCCGCCGGCCGCCTGATCGACACCTTCGCGCGTGATCATTGGAGCCAGGACCAGTTGCTTGCCGCCGCCTTCGCCGGTTACCAGAAACGTGACGCACTGCTGCATGATGCAGCCCCCAGGATGGATGCATGAAAACCACCCCGCTCAACAACCAGGACGCCGCCCCTGTGCGCCGCAGCGGTACGTACTTTGGCCTGGGCACCTACCTGGGCCTGGCTGGCGCCTTGCTGGCGATGATCGTGCTGTTCTCGTTCCTCAGCAGCCACTTCTGGTCGTATGGCACCTTCAGCACGCTGGCCAACCAGATCCCGGACCTGATGGTGCTGGCGGTGGGCATGACCTTCGTGCTGATCATCGGCGGCATCGATCTGTCGGTGGGCTCGGTGCTGGCGCTGGCCGCCTCGACGGTGAGCGTGGCGATACTCGGCTGGGGCTGGGGCGTGCTGCCCTCGGCGCTGCTGGGCATGGCTGTGGCCGCATTGGCCGGCAGCATTACCGGTGGCGTCACCGTGGCCTGGCGTATCCCGTCGTTCATCGTTTCGCTTGGTGTGCTGGAGATGGCCCGTGGCCTGGCCTACCAGTTCACCGACTCGCGCACCGCCTATATCGGCGACGCCTATGCCTGGTTCTCCAACCCGGTCGACTTTGGTGTTTCGCCAGCGTTCATCATCGCCTTGCTGGTGATCGTGCTCGCCCAGTTGGTCCTGACGCGCACGGTGTTCGGTCGTTACCTGATCGGTATCGGCACCAACGAAGAGGCCGTGCGCCTGGCCGGTATCGATCCGCGCCCCTACAAAGTGCTGGTGTTCGCCCTGATGGGCCTGCTCGCCGGCCTGGCCGCGCTGTTCCAGATCTCGCGGCTGGAAGCGGCCGACCCCAATGCCGGCTCTGGCCTGGAGCTGCAGGTCATTGCCGCCGTCGTGATCGGCGGCACCAGCCTGATGGGTGGGCGTGGCTCGGTCATCAGCACCTTCTTTGGCGTACTGATCATTTCCGTATTGGCCGCCGGGCTGGCGCAGATCGGTGCCAGCGAGCCGACCAAACGCATCATCACCGGGGCGGTGATCGTCATCGCCGTGGTGCTCGACACTTACCGTAGCCGGCGCGCAGGCCGGCGGAACTGACAACATGGCAACCATCAAAGACGTCGCGGCACTGGCGGGTATTTCCTACACCACCGTGTCCCATGTACTCAACAAGACCCGTCCGGTCAGCGAGCAGGTGCGGCTGAAAGTGGAAGCCGCCATCATCGAACTGGATTACGTGCCCAGTGCGGTGGCGCGCTCGCTGAAAGCGCGCAGCACGGCCACCATCGGCCTGTTGGTGCCCAACAGCGTCAACCCGTACTTCGCCGAGCTGGCGCGGGGTATCGAAGACGCCTGCGAGCGCAACGGCTATTGCGTGATCCTGTGCAACTCCGACGACAACCCGCAGAAGCAGCGCAGCTACCTGCGCGTGCTGCTGGAAAAGCGCATCGACGGCCTGGTAGTGGCCTCGGTGGGCCAGGACGACGACCTGCTGCAAAGCCTGGCCAGTGTGCGCACGCCAATGGTCATCGTCGACCGTGAGCTGGAAGGCGTCGATGCCGACCTGGTGCGCATTGACCACGAGCAGGGGGCGTATCTGGCCACCCGGCATCTGCTGGAGCTTGGCCATCGCGACGTCGCCTATATCGGCGGCCCCGCCGAAACCGGGGTTACCCAGCTGCGCCTGAGCGGCTTCCGCCGTGCCATGGCCGAAGCCGGTGCGCCCGTGCCGGGCAGCCGTGTACTGCACTGCGACTTCACCAGCCCGGGTGGCCATGCAGCGGCGGCGCAGGTGCTGGAAGGCAAGCGGCCCTCGGCGATTTTTGCCGGCAACGACATGATCGGCTTTGGTGTGCTGCGCGCTGCAGCCGAACGCAATATCAGCGTACCCGGCGAGCTGTCGGTGATCGGCTTCGATGACATCGAGCTCAGCCGCTACGTGTACCCACCACTGACCACCGTGGGCCAGTCGATCCGCGAGCTGGGCGAGAGCGCTGCCTCGTTGCTGCTGACGCGTATCGCTACGCCCCGGCAAGGCGCGGCGGAGCAGCGCATTGTCGCCCCGCGTATCGTCTTGCGTGAGTCCACCGGGCCGCGTCCGGACCTGTTCAATGATTACCGCTAACGCTAAGGAAACGTCATGAATGCCAAGGTTGTGGTGGTTGGCAGCCTCAACATGGACCTGGTGGTCCGCGCCCAGCGCCTGCCACGGGCCGGCGAGACACTCCCCGGCGATAGCTTTTTCACGGTGCCGGGCGGCAAGGGTGCCAACCAGGCGGTCGCAGTGGCGCGGCTGGGCGGCAGCGTGGCGATGATCGGCAATGTAGGGGATGACGACTACGGTCGGCAGCTGCACCGGGCCTTGTATGTCGAGGGGATCGACTGTCAGGGCGTCAGCACCTGCCCGGGCACGTCCAGCGGTGTGGCGCTGATCACGGTGGATGCTGCCAGCCAGAACTGTATTGTCATCATTCCCGGCGCCAACGGCCTGCTGACGCCGCAGTCGGTGCGGCGCTTCGATGCGTTGCTGCAGGCTGCCGAGGTAATCATCTGCCAGTTGGAAGTGCCAGCCAGCACCGTGGCCTGGACACTGGCCAGAGGGCACGAGCTGGGCAAGCAGGTGATCCTGAACCCAGCACCCGCTACCGGCCCCTTGCCAGCGGACTGGTTTGCGCATATCGATTACCTTACCCCTAACGAAAGTGAGGCCGAAGCCTTGACCGGTGTGGCGGTGACCGACCAGGACAGTGCCCGGCGCGCAGGCGAGCGCTTGCTGCAGCTGGGGGCAGGCAAAGTGATCATCACCTTGGGTGCGCAAGGTGCCTTGCTGGTTACTGCCCAAGGCCATCAGCACTATCCGGCGCCGCACGTGCAACCGCTGGACACCACCGCTGCCGGCGATACCTTCATCGGTGGCTTTGCTGCCGGCCTGGTGCGTGGGCTGGAGGAGGGAAAGGCGATCGCCTTTGGCCAGCGTGCTGCAGCATTGTCGGTTACCCGTGCCGGTGCCCAACCGTCGATTCCCTACCTGGCGGAGCTGACGCCATGAAGAAAACCCCGCTGTTGAACGTTGCCCTGTCGCGAGTCATTGCCGGCATGGGGCATGGCGATATCCTGGTGATCGGCGATGCCGGGCTGCCGGTGCCGCCGGGTGTCGAGCTGATCGACCTGGCCATTACGCCTGGCCTGCCGGACTTCGCCAGCGTGCTGCGGGTGGTGCTGAGCGAATTGCAGGTTGAGCGGCACGTGCTGGCTGAAGAAATGCAGAAAGTGGTGCCACCTGCGCTGGTCGAAATCGAGCGACTGAAGGGCAAGCTGGGCAAGCGCGAATGGTTGACCCATGAGGATTTCAAAGTGCTGTCGCGCAGTGCCCGTGCGGTGGTGCGTACAGGCGAGTGCCAGCCCTACAGCAACATTGCCCTCATCTCCGGCGTCACCTTCTAGCCGCTTCCACAGAGGACGCCGGGCTGTGTAAACGCATGATTCATAGGCAACAGGAGTGCCATCCATGCTCAAGTCCCTGCTACAAGGAGTCGTCTTCATGGCCACAGCCTCCACCCTCCAGGCCGCGCCCATCGACCTGATCATCGACACCGATCCCGGCGCGGACGACGTGGTCGCGCTGTTTCTGGCCATGGCTTCGCCCAACGAACTCAGTATCCGCGCCATCACCACCGTGGCCGGCAACGTTCGCCTGGACAAGACCTCGCGCAATGCCCGCCTGGCCCGCGAATGGGCGGGGCGTGAAGACATCCCGGTGTACGCTGGTGCCGGCCGCCCATTGGTGCGCACGCCGATCTACGCCGCCGACGTTCATGGCGAAGAAGGCCTCACCGGCGTACAGGTGCACGAGCCGAAAGCGCCCCTGGCCCAGGGCAATGCCGTGCAATACCTGGTCGATACCCTCGGCGCAGCCAAACCGCACAGCATCACTGTCGCCATGCTCGGCCCGCAGACCAACCTGGCCCTGGCGCTGATCCAGCGCCCGAGCATCGTCAAAGGCATCAAGGAGGTGGTGGTCATGGGGGGAGCGCATTTCAACGGCGGCAACATCACCCCGGTGGCGGAGTTCAACCTCTACGCCGACCCGCACGCCGCCGAAGTGGTGCTGGCCAGCGGCGTGCAGCTGACCTACCTGCCGTTGGATGTCACGCACAAGCTGCTGACCAGTAACGCCCGCCTCAAGCAACTGGCAGCCGTGAACAACCAGGCCAGCAAGCGCGTGGTGGATATCCTCAATGCCTACATCACCCACGACATGGACGTGTATGGCATACCTGGCGGCCCTGTGCACGACGCCAGCGTCATCGCTTACCTGTTAAAGCCCGAGCTGTTCAGCGGCCGGCGTATCCACATGAGCATCGACAGCCGCGAAGGGCCCACTTTCGGCCAGACAATTGCAGACTGGTACGGTGTGCTCAAGCGGCCGGCGAATGTGCTGTGGGTGGAGCAGGGTGATGCCCAGGGGCTGTTCGACCTGCTCAGTGCCCGTCTGGCGCGATTGGAATAGCCGCGTGCGGCGCGTAGCGCTCGAACACCTGGTCGATGAAGCTGCGTGCCGCCTCGGCACCGTTGTCGCGCACCAACAGGTCGATGGCGATCAGCAGCAACTCTTCCGGTGTGCCAGGGCTGTACGCGCTCTGGCCCTCGGCCCATTTGACCTTGATATCGGCATCGATGCTGTGGGTGCTCATGAAAAGCTCTCGCTAGGGGCCCGGAACGAAGGAGGAACACCTGACCCTGGTGTTCGATGGAGGCGGGATGCGCTCCACTTCTTGCAGCAAATCATGGCTTTGCGCCGGTGACCGTGCGGGCTAAGCATATGGCAAACACAGCACGTTGTGCAAAATCCGGTCACGATTGCTTTTCGCCTCGCTGCTGCAGTTCAGGCAGACTTGACCGGTTTTGCAACAAATGATGAGCGGAGCTGTCGGATCAGGCAGTTCCCGGACCGATTTAGGAGGCTTCATGTTTCGTACCCGTGCTTACCTGGCAACTCTGGCTGTGGCTGCTGTCCTGGCGGGTTGCAGCACTGGTGGCAATGCTGATGGCGGTGGTGCGCCGGCCGCGTCAGCGGGCAACGATGGCCGCTGCGAAGCCAGTGGTGCCGACTTTGCCATGGGCAAGCAGGCCAGCGCCGAATTGCTGGAGCAGGCACGCAAGGCCAGCGGCTCGCAGATGGCGCGCATTCTCAAGCCGCACGACGTGGTCACCCTGGAGTACCGCTCCGAGCGCCTGAACCTGAACGTGGACGAGCAGGGCAGGGTAACCCGCGTCAACTGCGGTTGATGCACGCGGGGGCAACTGCCTTGCGCAAAATGTGAAAAGCCTGCGCGGTCGCCTGTAGGAGCGGGTTCACCCGCGAACACGGGCGAAGCCCGTGCCATTCACCCTAAAGTCTGTTTCGCAGGCAATCCCGCCCCTTCAGATGATGCATCACCCATAAAAAAACCCGCCACAAGGGCGGGTTTTTTTACAGCTATCCGAATTACTCCGGACGAACCTGTGCAGCCTGCATGCCCTTCTGGCCGCGCTCGGCGACGAAGGAAACAGTCTGGCCTTCTTTCAGGCTCTTGAAGCCGTCAGATTCGATGGCTTTGAAGTGTACGAACAGGTCGTCGCCGCCGCCTGCTGGGGTGATGAAGCCGTAGCCTTTCTCATCATTGAACCATTTGACGGTGCCTTGTTGGCGATTGGACATGGGTGAATCTCCAGAACATTTAGTTTTTTCAGTGGTGCAATGCGGCCGAGGCTACGGAGCACGGGATACATCATAGTCTAATTCTGCGCATCTAGCGCCTTTTACCTTCGCAGGATATTGATCCAGCTCAAAGAATGGCTGGCCATCACCGGCTTTAAGGTTTCAGCTCTTCGGTGCGCAGGCCTGTTTCACCACCGACTGCGCCTTCTGCATCAGCTTGGCGTCAACGCCGTCCTTGCTGTCGAGGTCGGCAATCTCGGCGTCGGTGAAATTCTTTTTGATGGCTTGCGCGCCACAGTCGCAGTGTTTTTTCGCGGTGGCAGCGTCAACGCCCTGGCCGCTGGCCACTTGCGTGCACTGGGTCATGTAGGCGGCCTCCTTCCCGGCTGGGAAGTTGCCGGCGTTCGCAGCCACGGGCAGCAGCAGGGCGCCAGCGGCCGCCAGGGCCAGAAGAGACGGAACTCGCATCACCAGTTACTCCTTGGGTTAAGGTCTCATCAAGAGTAGGTTGCTTCCCAAAGTCTGAGCGGTATTTTTCCGCGTTAGTTCACCGCTGCGGTGCAATTTCCAAATATTTCTGCCTGGGGTGCAACCCGCGTGCTAGCATGCTCGGCTTGCAGTCGCGCTGTTGCCGGCTGCAGCTATCTTTTTTCTTTCCAGTCACTCTGGTTCGTCCCTGACAAGCCGAAAGGCTTCTGCCACTGTGGGGCAGGCTTCCTTTTACCGGAAGGCAGGTCGGATCTTGTACTGGCTCATCCCAACCCACGTGACCTTTGGTAGGGGTCACCACTAGGAGAGGAGGCGCCATGCCCGTTATTACTCTTCCCGATGGCAGTCAACGTTCGTTCGATCACGCCGTATCCGTAGCCGAAGTAGCCGCTTCCATCGGCGCTGGCCTGGCCAAGGCCACTGTGGCCGGCAAGGTCGACGGCAAGCTGGTCGATGCGTGTGACCTGATCAGCAACGACGCCACCCTGCAGATCATCACCCCTAAAGATGAAGAGGGACTGGAGATCATTCGTCACTCGTGCGCCCACTTGGTTGGCCACGCCGTGAAGCAGCTGTACCCGACCGCCAAGATGGTGATCGGCCCCGTCATTGACGAAGGCTTCTATTACGACATCGCCTACGAGCGCCCCTTCACCCCAGAAGACATGGCCGCCATCGAAAAGCGCATGATGGAGCTGATCGAAAAAGACTACGACGTGGTCAAGAAAATGACCCCGCGCGCCGAAGTCATCGATGTGTTCACGGCCCGTGGCGAAGACTACAAGCTGCGTCTGGTCGAAGACATGCCGGATGAACAGGCCATGGGCCTGTACTACCACGAAGAATACGTCGACATGTGCCGTGGCCCGCACGTGCCGAACACCCGCTTCCTCAAGGCATTCAAGCTGACCAAGCTGTCCGGCGCCTACTGGCGTGGCGATGCCAAGAACGAGCAGCTGCAGCGCGTGTACGGCACGGCCTGGGCTGACAAGAAGCAGCTGGCTGCGTACATCCAGCGCATCGAAGAAGCCGAAAAACGCGACCACCGCAAGATCGGCAAGCAGCTCGACCTGTTCCACCTGCAGGAAGAAGCCCCGGGCATGGTGTTCTGGCACGCCAACGGCTGGACCGTCTACCAGGTACTCGAGCAGTACATGCGTGGCGTGCAGCGCGAAAACGGCTACCAGGAAATCAAGACCCCGCAGGTTGTCGACCGCATCCTGTGGGAGCGTTCCGGTCACTGGTCCAACTATGCCGAAAACATGTTCACCACTTCGTCGGAAAGCCGTGACTACGCGGTAAAACCGATGAACTGCCCGTGCCACGTGCAGGTGTTCAACCAGGGCCTGAAAAGCTACCGCGACCTACCGCTGCGTCTGGCCGAGTTCGGTGCCTGCCACCGTAACGAGCCGTCCGGCGCCCTGCACGGCATCATGCGCGTGCGTGGCTTCGTACAGGACGATGCGCACATTTTCTGCACCGAAGATCAGGTGAAGAAAGAGGCCGCCGACTTCATCAAGCTGACCCTGGACGTGTACAAGGACTTCGGTTTCAGCGACATCGCCATGAAACTGTCCACTCGTCCGGCCAAGCGTGTCGGTTCCGAAGAGTTGTGGGACCGTGCTGAAACAGCACTGGCCGACGCCCTGAACGAATCCGGCCTTGAGTGGGAATACCAGCCGGGCGAGGGTGCCTTCTACGGCCCGAAAATCGAGTTTACCCTGCGCGACTGCCTCGGCCGTAACTGGCAGTGCGGTACCCTGCAGTACGACCCGAATCTGCCAGAGCGTCTGGATGCCAGCTATATCGCCGAAGATAACAGCCGAGTTCGCCCGGTCATGCTGCACCGCGCCATCCTCGGTTCGTTCGAGCGCTTCATCGGCATGCTGATCGAGCACTACGCGGGCGTGTTCCCGGCGTGGCTGGCCCCAACCCAGGCGGTGATCATGAATATCACCGACAAGCAGGCCGATTTCGCCCTCGAGGTTGAGAAATCTCTGAACGGAAGCGGTTTCCGTGCCAAGTCGGACTTGAGAAATGAGAAGATCGGCTTTAAAATCCGCGAGCATACTTTGCTCAAGGTCCCGTACCTTTTGGTTATAGGGGACCGCGAAGTCGAAACGCAAACCGTCGCTGTGCGTACTCGCGAAGGCGCAGACCTGGGCTCCATGCCCGTCGCCCAATTCGTTGAGCTGCTGACACAAGCGGTTTCCCGGCGTGGTCGCCAAGAATCGGAGTAATGACTATTAAGCGTGAAATGAGAAACGATAAGCGTGCTGTACCGAAGGCCCCGATCAACGAGAATATCTCGGCCCGCGAGGTTCGGTTAATTGGCGCAGACGGCGAGCAGGTTGGCATCGTCTCGATTGATGAAGCGCTGCGTATCGCTGATGAAGCGAAGCTGGACCTGGTAGAAATCTCTGCAGACGCGGTACCACCCGTCTGCAAGGTCATGGACTACGGCAAGCACCTCTTCGAGAAGAAGAAGCAGGCTAACGAAGCCAAGAAAAACCAGAAGCAGATCCAGATCAAAGAAATCAAGTTTCGTCCAGGGACGGAGGATGGGGATTACCAGGTAAAACTACGCAACCTGGTACGTTTCCTTACCGATGGGGACAAGGCCAAGATCTCTCTGAGATTCCGTGGTCGTGAGATGGCCCACCAGGAGCTGGGCATGGAGCTGTTGAAGCGGGTCGAAGCCGACCTCGCCGAATACGGCACCGTTGAGCAGCATCCGAAGATGGAAGGACGCCAGCTTATGATGGTCATCGCCCCCAAGAAAAAGAAGTAATCTCCCGGGCACGGCAGGCCTGATGATTATGTGTAATTTTATCGAATGCGGAGTTCCAACATGCCAAAAATGAAAACCAAGAGCGGTGCTGCGAAGCGCTTCCTGAAGACAGCTTCGGGCTTCAAGCACAAGCACGCTTTCAAGAGCCACATCCTGACCAAAATGTCGACCAAGCGTAAGCGTCAACTGCGCGGTGCCAGCTTGCTGCACCCGTCCGACGTCGCAAAAGTCGAGCGCATGCTGCGCGTTCGTTAATTCTGGTTAAGATAGAGGAAGTTACTCATGGCTCGTGTTAAGCGCGGCGTTATCGCTCGTAAGCGTCACAAAAAAATTCTGAAACTGGCTAAAGGTTACTACGGTGCACGTTCGCGCGTATTCCGTGTAGCCAAGCAAGCGGTCATCAAGGCAGGCCAATACGCCTACCGCGACCGTCGCCAGAAGAAGCGTCAGTTCCGCGCACTGTGGATCGCTCGTATCAACGCCGGTGCCCGCACCAACGGTCTGTCCTACAGCCGTCTGATTGCTGGCCTGAAAAAGGCTTCGATCGAAATCGACCGTAAGGTTCTGGCTGATCTGGCAGTGAACGAAAAAGCGGCGTTTGCTGCGATTGTCGAGAAAGCTAAAGCCGTTCTGGCTTAAGTACCCGCGACAATCACCCGGCGGTGCTAGCGCTGCCGGGCATTGAACGTCATCGATAGGGGAAGAGCCTTCAAAGCTCTTCCCCTATTTTCGTATCTGGAGTCTGTACATGGAAAACCTGGATGCGCTGGTCTCCCAAGCCCTAGAGGCCGTGGAACGCGCTGAAGACATCAACGCCCTGGAACAGATCCGGGTTAATTATCTCGGCAAGAAGGGCGAGCTGACCCAGGTGATGAAGACCCTGGGCAACCTGCCAGCCGAAGAGCGGCCGAAAGTCGGCGCGCTGATCAACGACGCCAAAGAGCGCGTCACCGTTGTGCTCAATGCCCGCAAGGCTGCCTTTGAAGAAGCCGAGCTCAGCGCTCGCCTGGCTGCCGAATGCATTGACGTCACCCTGCCAGGCCGCGGCCAGGCCACCGGTGGCCTGCACCCGATCACCCGTACACTCGAGCGCATCGAGCAGTTCTTCACCCACATTGGCTACGGCATTGCCGAAGGCCCAGAAGTGGAAGACGACTACCACAACTTCGAAGCGCTCAACATCCCCGGCCACCACCCGGCGCGGGCGATGCACGATACCTTCTACTTCAATGCCAACATGCTGCTGCGTACCCACACCTCGCCGGTGCAGGTGCGGACCATGGAGTCCACCCAGCCGCCCATCCGCATTGTGTGCCCGGGCCGCGTATACCGCTGCGACTCGGATATCACCCACTCGCCGATGTTCCACCAGGTCGAAGGCCTGCTGATCGATCGCGATATCAACTTCGCCGACCTCAAGGGCACCATCGAAGAATTCCTGCGCGTATTCTTCGAGAAAGAACTGGCGGTCCGTTTCCGCCCATCGTTCTTCCCCTTCACCGAGCCGTCTGCAGAAGTCGACATCCAGTGCGTGATGTGTTCCGGCAACGGCTGCCGCGTGTGCAAGCAAACCGGCTGGCTGGAAGTGATGGGCTGCGGCATGGTGCACCCGAATGTGTTGCGCATGTCCGGCATCGACCCAGAAGAGTTCCAGGGCTTCGCCTTCGGCATGGGTGCCGAGCGCCTGGCCATGCTGCGCTATGGCGTCAACGATTTGCGTCTGTTCTTCGACAACGACCTGCGGTTCCTAGCCCAATTCCGCTAGGCCCAATCGACGCAACTTTCAGGAGAACAGCATGAAATTCAGTGAACAGTGGCTGCGCGGTTGGGTCAACCCGCAAGTCTCCCGTGACGAACTGGTCGCCCGCCTGTCCATGGCCGGCCTCGAAGTTGACAGCGTTACCCCCGCTGCCGGCCAGTTCAGCGGCATCGTCGTGGGCGAAATTCTCGCCACCGAACAACACCCGGACGCCGACAAGCTGCGCGTGTGCCAGGTAAGCAGCGGCCAGGAAACCTTCCAGGTTGTGTGCGGCGCCCCTAACGCCCGCCCAGGCATCAAGATCCCGTTCGCCATGATCGGTGCCGAACTGCCAGGCGACTTCAAGATCAAGAAGGCCAAGCTGCGCGGCGTCGAGTCCTTCGGCATGCTGTGCTCGGCTGCCGAACTGCAGATCAGTGAAGAAAACGACGGCCTGCTGGAGCTGGCTGCCGACGCTCCGGTGGGCGAAGACATTCGCAAGTACCTGAGCCTGGATGATGCCAGCATCGAAATCGGCCTGACCCCGAACCGCGGCGACTGCCTGTCCATCGCCGGCCTGGCCCGCGACGTCAGCGCCCTGTACGACACCCCGGTCACCCGCCCGGTGGTGCCAGCCGTAGCGGCCGCCCATGACGAAGTGCGCCCGGTCGAAGTCAGCGCCCCGGCTGCCTGCCCGCGCTACCTGGGCCGCGTTATCCGTAACGTCGACCTGAGCAAGCCAACCCCACTGTGGATGGTCGAACGCCTGCGCCGCAGCGACGTTCGCAGCATCGATGCCGCCGTCGACATCACCAACTACGTGATGCTCGAACTCGGCCAGCCGATGCACGCCTTCGACCTGGCAGAAATCAACGGCGGCATCCGCGTGCGCATGGCCGAAGAGGGCGAAAAGCTCGTCCTGCTCGACGGCCAGGAAGTGGCCCTGCGCGCCGACACCCTGGTCATCGCCGACCACACCCGCGCCTTGGCCATCGCCGGCGTCATGGGTGGCGAGCACAGCGGTGTGAACACCGAAAAAACCCGCGACCTGTTCCTGGAAAGCGCCTTCTTCGAGCCGATTTCCGTCGCCGGTAAAGCCCGTTCCTACGGCCTGCACACCGATGCATCGCACCGCTACGAGCGCGGCGTCGACTCGCAACTGGCCCGCGAAGCCATGGAGCGCGCCACCCAGTTGCTGCTGGACATCGTTGGCGGCGAAGCCGGCCCTGTGGTCGAAGCGGTCAGCGAACAGCACCTGCCACAAGTAGCCCCGGTCACCCTGCGCGCCGAACGCATCACCCAGATGCTTGGCATGGAAATGGACCCAGCCCAGGTCGAGCAGTTGCTCAACGCCCTCGAGCTGACCACGACCAAGAGCGGGGAAGGGCAGTGGACCGTCAGCGTACCAAGCCACCGCTTCGACATCAGCCTGGAAGTGGACCTGATCGAAGAGCTGGCCCGCCTGTACGGCTACAACAACCTGCCGGTTCGTTACCCGCAAGCCCGCCTGGCCCCACAGGGCAAGCCGGAAACCCGCGGTGACCTGCCAACCCTGCGCCGCCTGCTGGTTGCCCGCGGCTATCAGGAAGCCATCACCTACAGCTTCATCGACCCGAAACTGTTCGAACTGTTCAGCCCGGGCGTAGAGCCGCTGCTGCTGGCCAACCCCATCTCCAGCGACATGGCCGCCATGCGCGCCTCGCTGTGGCCGGGCCTGGTCAAGGCACTGCAGCACAACCTGAACCGCCAGCAAGACCGCGTGCGCCTGTTCGAAAGCGGCCTGCGCTTTGTCGGCCAGCTGGGTGACCTGCAGCAGCAGCCAATGATTGCCGGCGTCATCACCGGCAGCCGCCTGCCAGAAGGCTGGGCCAACGGCCGCGACGGCGTCGACTTCTTCGACGTGAAAGCCGACGTGGAAGCCCTGCTGGGTTACTCCGGCGCCCTGAGCGACTTCACCTTCAGCGCCGGCAAACACCCAGCCCTGCACCCGGGCCAGACCGCCGTCATTGAGCGCGACGGCAAGCTGGTCGGCTACCTCGGCGCCATCCACCCGGAGCTGGCCAAAGCCCTGGGCCTGGACCGCCCGGTGTTCCTGTTCGAGCTGGTGCTGGGCGACGTGGTCGAAGGCCGCCTGCCGAAATTCAGCGAACTGTCCAAGTTCCCGGAAACCCGTCGTGACCTGGCTTTGATCGCAGGACGTGATGTAGCTTCTAGCGCGGTGCTTGAATTAATTCGTGACAATGCAGGCGAATGGCTCACAGACCTCAGGCTGTTTGATGTGTACCAAGGTAAAGGCATTGATCCTGATAGAAAAAGCCTTGCCGTCGGCTTGACCTGGCAGCATCCATCGCGCACTCTTAACGACGATGAGGTGAACACTACCCTGCAAAACATCCTCACCTCGCTCGAACAAAGGTTGAACACCACGTTAAGGAAATAACGGCATGGGTGCTCTGACGAAAGCTGAGATGGCCGAAAGGCTGTACGAGGAGCTGGGGCTTAACAAGCGTGAGGCCAAGGAGCTGGTCGAGCTGTTTTTCGAAGAAATTCGGCACGCACTTGAAGAGAACGAGCAGGTCAAGCTGTCCGGTTTCGGCAACTTCGACCTTCGCGACAAACGCCAGCGGCCGGGCCGTAACCCCAAGACAGGGGAAGAGATCCCGATCACCGCGCGGCGCGTCGTCACCTTTCGTCCAGGGCAGAAGTTGAAGGCCCGGGTTGAGGCCTATGCTGGAACCAAGCCATAACGACGAACTGCCCCCCATACCGGGCAAACGCTACTTCACCATTGGTGAAGTGAGCGAGTTGTGTGCCGTAAAGCCACACGTGCTGCGGTATTGGGAGCAGGAGTTCGACCAGCTGAACCCTGTGAAGCGGCGGGGGAACCGGCGGTATTACCAGCGCCAGGATGTGCTGATGATCCGCCAGATTCGTGCGCTGCTGTATGACCAGGGGTTCACCATTGGCGGGGCGCGGTTGCGGCTCTCCAGTGATGAGGCTAAAGATGAATCCAGCCAGTACAAGCAGCTGATTCGGCAGATGATTGTTGAGTTGGAGGATGTGTTGGTGGTTTTGAAGAAGTAAGCTGGGTTTCTGATGAGTGGAAAATTTTTTGAGAAAAAGCTTTCATTTATCAGAGGGTTAGGGTACATTCTTCAACGTTCTTGGCAAGATTGAGAACATGCTTCAAAGCCCAGTCGGGGCGTAGCGCAGCCCGGTAGCGCACTTGCATGGGGTGCAAGGGGTCGAGTGTTCGAATCACTCCGTCCCGACCATATATTTCAATGACTTAGGCCATTTCCGAAAGGAGTGGCCTTTTTCATGTGCGTGACTTTTGCGTCACTTCTCAGGGTTTTACCCCTGCCGGCACTGTGCTTGCAACAGCTCGCCCCGTACCTGGGCGACCTAGCCCTTACGCGTAGCAGCGTGAGTCCATCCATGCCACCAGCTCGGCCCGGTGCTGGGCCGACATGTGCTAAACCGCACATCGGTCCAAGGCCAACTACAGGCTGGCCCATCGGCGCCGCATCCACCATGGCACTGATACAGAGTGATACGTCCCCTCAGCTGCCAGCGGCCCAGTGGCGCCGCTTGTCCATGATGAAGTCGACGAAGGCTCGCAGGCGCAACGGCATGTGTCGGCCTTGGGGATACAGCAGGGTGAACGGCCGCGAGCGGCCCGCGAAGGGCCGCAGCACCTCGACCAGCGAGCCCTCGGCAAGCTCGCGCTCGACGATGAAGCGGTAGGTCTGGAACAGTCCCGCGCCGTGCTTGGCCAAGGTCACGCCACCGAGCACGTCGTCCGAGCAGACGTAGCCGCCTTCGGTGAGGACTTCCCGCTCGCGGCCCTCCTCGTCGAACAGCCAGGCGATGCGCCGACCGCTGCTGGGCAGTTCGAACTGGATGCAGTCATGCCGCGCCAGTTCTTCAAGGCTCTTCGGCTCGCCTGCGTGTTCCAAGTAATCTGGAGTGGCCACCACCACCAGCCGGGCGTCTTCCAGCGGCCGGGCGATCAGGGTCGAATCCGGCTGTGCACGCACGCGGATGGCCAGGTCGTAGCCCTCGCCGACAAAGTCGATGTTGCGGTTGCCCAGGTGGATGTCGACCTGCACCTTCGGGTAGCGCCGTCGAAACTCGGGCAGCAGCGGCAGGATGCGGTGGTGCCCGTAGGTCGTGGGCAGGCTGATGCGCAGTGTGCCCGAAGGCTCCTGCTGCTGCCCGGTCACCACCCGTTCGGCCTCCACCAGCTGGGTCAGCGCCTGACGACACTGTTCGTAGTAGCCTCGCCCGCCCTCGGTCAGGCGGATGCTGCGGGTGGTACGGACGAACAGTCTGGAGCCCAAGCGCTCTTCCAGGCGGCTGATCGAGCGACTGACCGCTGCCGGCGTCACGCCCGCCGCGAGACCGGCCGCGGTGAAGCTGCCCAGCTCCGCCGCCAGACAGAACAGCTCGATGCTGCCGAGTAGGACGTCGTCGAAATGCCGCTGCATTGATTACACCATGTATCAACTGAAGTTCTCGCTGCCATATTTATCCTTATCTGAAGCAAAAATATAGTCCTCCCAACGGCGCACTTCGGCGCCACCTGATTGGGAGAAATGACATGAGCAACAGCAAAACGGTAGTGATCACCGGCGCCTCCAGCGGCATCGGCTTCGGCCTGGCCAAGGCTTTCCTCGCCAGTGGCTTCAATGTGGTCGGCAATGCCCGCTCCGCCGGACGCCTCGCCGAGGCTAGGGCACAACTGGACAGCCCCGCCTTCATCGGCGTGGCCGGCGACATCGCCAAGCCTGAGACCGCCCGCCGCCTGATTCAGGCCAGCATCGACGCCTTCGGCCAGGTCGACGTGTTGGTCAACAACGCTGGCTTCTTCCTGCCCAAACCCTTCATCGAATACAGCCCGGAAGACATCCAAGGCATGCTGGAGACCAACCTCAAGGGCGTGGTCTACGCCTCCCAGGCCGCCGCCGCGCACATGATCGAGCGGCGCCAGGGTCACATCATCAACATCACCGCTGCCGTGGCGCTGCAACCCAACATCGCCGTGCCCGCCGCCCTGCCGGTGCTGATCAAGGGGGGCCTCAACCAGGTCACCCGCGCCCTGGCGCTGGAGCTGTCGTCGCACAACATCCAGGTTAACGCGGTGGCTCCCGGCATCATCGAGACGCCGATGCACGATCCGGCCAGCTTCGACTTCCTAAACGGCCTGCAACCGGCCGGACACATCGGCCGCGTCAGCGACATTGCCGACGCCGTGCTTTACCTGGCCAACGCCGGGTTCACCACGGGCGTGGTGTTGCCGGTCGACGGCGGTATGAGTGTCGGCAAATGGTAATAGGCTGAACGTAACGGGGAGGCATCCCGCCTCCTTGCCCTGATTTCCCCACCCCATAGGAGTAATACCATGCCCTTCGTCAGCGTCCGCATCACTCGCGACGGCGTCACTCGTGATCAGAAAGCCCAGGTCATCAAGGAAATCACCGAGACCTTGCAGCGAGTGCTCGGAAAGAAACCTGAGCTCACCCATATCGTGATCGAGGAGGTCGACACCGATAACTGGGGCTACGCCGGCATGACCACCACCGAGTACCGCAGCAAAGAAACTCAGGGATGAGTTCCGAACTGCCCCGGCGGCGCGAATCAGCGCCTCCAGGGCGGCCTTGGCTCGACACGCTTGTGAAGGAGAACCCACTTGGAAACCGGGGTGAGCAATACATCCAGGCCCGTGACGAAGGCGGTATTGGTGATGCTGGTGTGTTGCAGCCCGACGGACTGGAAGATATTACCCAAGCACAAGGCTACTGGCGTCGGTCGCTGGCTCAGATCGCTATGTCAAAGAACTGGGTCCAGAAAATATGCTGTTGGCGGGGGAGATGCAGTTGTCTGCTAGGATTTAGCACACTGGCCAGAGTAATGAATGTTGATCGCTTGTATCCATGTCGAATAACTGCTTAGGGAAGAGATATGTCCATCCATGCAATCACCATCCCCTGTTTCGCCCAAATGTTACGGACCCTATCGGCACTGTTGTCCAAGGGAGAGTCCTGCGCGCTTGAAGGGGGCTACGATCCGATAATCTTGCTTGAGTCTCGGCTAGCACCTGACATGCACAATCTTTCTCGGCAGGTCCAATACGCGTGCGTCCAAGCACAGGAGGCGGTTCAGCGGCTTACACATCAGCCGCTTGAGACGCTCTCGCCGCCAGAGGACATTGCATCGGCGAAGGCTCTGATTGAGCGGACGTTACGACTACTGGAAACTGCTGATGCCGCAGCGATAGATGCCGCAGCAGACCTCAAGATCGCAATCGAACTACCCAATAACATCACGTTTGATATGACTGGCAGTGAGTACGCAGTCAATTGGGTTATACCACAGTTCTACTTTCATCTAGTCACGGCCTATAACATTCTGCGTCACAACGGCGTTCCGCTCGGGAAGGCCGATTACGTGCAGCACATGTTCGCCTATCTGCGACAGTAAACCCTGCGCGAGGCGGGCGCTCGCCACTGGTGGCGGTCGCGGTTTGCTGGTCCAGCGATGTGGACGCCATTCCCGCCCCTGAGTGCAACAAGGGGCGGTGATCAGTAGAAAGCGAGCTCATCAGGTCAACTGGTAATTCAGCCGAATGCGATGCGTACCCTCACTATCAATTGAGATCTCCCCGGATCCAGAGATTCCTTTCAATTCATTTGTACCACTACCTGCGACGATGCAAAAAAACTCGTCGTTACGCTCCGAGCCCATTGTTGATGCGGAGTGGACAAAATTGAAAGTGCCCGTTCGCCCATTCACCGTACCTTTGAAGCTCTCCATCGCGATGTAGGTGCCTATCTTGGTGGCGTGGTCAAATGCTGCGGTGAAGAACGTTAAGGATTCACCCTGTATATCCCCGACGTAGGTTTTTTCCATGGTGCTGACAGTCACTGGCAAGGCCGTTGTGATCTCGACAGGAGGGTTAATGCCTGTAGGTTTAAAATTTTTTGGCGAAAAGATTGCTAGCGCTTCCATTCAAATCCGACCTTTTCCATAAGTTTGGGTGATTAGTCTACTGTAATCGCCACAATCCGCTCGAAGAAAGTCAGGCCGACCATCGAACGTTCGCTTAGCGAGCGCCTGTCCAGATGAGGCGCTCTCGTATAGGGAGTCTCGCCCCATGTTACCGAGTCTCAACTTCCTCAGGATAACGCTGGTACATAGACAACTTGGTCACGCCCCCCGTGTTTGGCCGCATAGAGACCGCCGTCAGCGCGCTTTATTGCATCATCAATCTGCTCACCCTGGGTGAGCAGGGCGCATCCGATGCTCATGGTCATCTTCCGAGGGCCGTCGGGTAACAGAAACGGCGCGCTGCCGATTGACTGACGCAAGCGCTCCGCAATCTGCGTTAATTCTTGGCTATCTTTAACCCGTAGCAAGGCCACGAATTCCTCTCCTCCTTGGCGTACCAGCAGGTCATCTGGCCGAAGCGTAGCCCGCAGTCGGCGGGCGCACTCGCAGAGCACTTTATCGCCGGCATCGTGGCCATGCTCGTCATTGACGGATTTGAAACGGTCGAGGTCTGCGTATACGGCACCTAGCTGTAAACCTCGCTCTTCAGCCAAACGAAGCTCTCGGTTCTGAAATGCTGCCAACGCCCCGCGGTTCCATAGTTGTGTCAAAGGATCAAGCAAAGCCCTGCGCTGCCCGCGATCCATTTCAACACGCAAGGCGCGATTGACCTGAGCTAGGCTCCGCAGTTGCAAATAACCCTCGGTGAGCGTGGCTAAGTCCCGAAAATTAGCCTGTTGCGCCTCGCTGAGCTTCCGCGGCCGAGGATCGAACATGCACAGGGTGCCAATGGCTTTGCCATTTGAGGCACGTAACGGGTGGCCCGCATAGAACCGGATATAGGGTGGGTTCAGCACGAGGGGATTGTCCTCGAAGCGTGAATCGCACCTGGCGTCGGAAACCATCAAGGTATCTTCACCGAGAATCGCGTAGCCGCAAAAGGACACATTGCGCTTCGTCTCGCTTACCTCGATGCCGATCCGAGCCTTGAACCACTGCCGATCCTGATCGATTAGGCTGATCAGAACGGTCTCCACCTGGGCTAGTTCTTGGGTGAGTCGTACCAAGGTATCAAGATAATGCTCGGCCGGCGTATCGACCAAGTCCATGTCATCAAGTGTGCGCTGACGAAGTGCTTCATCAGAGGGTAGGGGACAAGCTGGCATATCTGTTACTCCACTCCTTGGTTCGTTTTTTCACAAATGCGGATAGAAAACTCTCAAGCACCTTGACCAATGCCGCACACGCTCGGCGCCTTCAGGCCAGACCAGCCGGAATAGAGAGCATAGCAAACCGGTTGGCTCTATCCCGGATCCTCCAGTGGGTATACCTGCGGCGTTGATCGGCGCGGCTCGGTCGGTCGCCCAAGACCTCGACAAGCTTCTCAGACCTACAGACGGCTGAACGAACGGTTGAGGCTGTCGCACCAGGCAGCCTTATTGGAAAACCGGTATTGACCTCGAGTTAAGTCAAGGTTTTAGAGTGGCGTCCGGACGCTCTCGCTGCTTTCGGAAACGAACTCACAAAGGACCCGGAATGGACACTCCGACTTCACTGCTGATTTTCCAGATCACCTGCTGCATTGGCTTGAGCCTGTGGCTGAGTATCAGCCTGATCAACAACCTGCATGCCTTTGCCAGCTCAGCCGGGGCGATCGGGGAGACCATGTCGATGGCGCCGCTGGCCCAACCTCCCGCAATCAGCCTCCCTCTGCTGGTGAGAGCGATGGCCTCTCACGCCATCCATCGCTGGGCCTTGTCGATCATAGTGCTGACACAGGCAGCCGCCGCTCTCGCGGCCTGGGTCGGGTGCTATGAACTGCTGCTTGGCGCCGGCTTGGAGGTGGCGCGGCCCTGGTTGAACCTGGCCTTGAGCGCAGCGCTCGGGTTCCTGCTTGCGATGCTGCTGGGCGGGATATGGTTCGGCTACTGGATCCGCCAGGAAGGGTTGCAACTGACCCATCTGCTGTTGATGGTCTGGATCCTGCTGCACTTCGTCGTACTGAATGTCCGCTGGAGTTGAACGGCCCAGGGAAGCTTGGAGCATTTCAGTTAAAAGGAGCAACAGATGAAGATGATGATCGTAGGCGCCGGAAGAGGGTTGGGCCGGGCTTTGCTCGAAGGGCTCGGCAAGCCAGGGGACACGCTGATCGGCGTATCACGCAAACAGCCGTCAGACTTGGCCCTTGCCCCGGGCATCGACCTGCAGTGGGTCGATGCCGACCTTGCCAAGCCAGCGGCGGCTGTAGCACAGATCGCGGATCGGGCACCTGCCGATCTGGATGTCCTGATCTACAACGTTGGCATCTGGGAAAAACACGCCTTCAGCGAGCACTATGCATTCCTTGACGACAGCGACGAATCGATCACCAGGCTGGTCGAGGTGAACATCACGGCCACGCTGCTTCTGCTCAAGCGCCTGGTGCCCAAGTTGCTTGGTGCGCCACGGCCGCAGTTGATCCTCACCGGTTCGACCTCAGCTCTTCGCCAGAGTGGGCGCCCGGAGGTAGCGTTCGGCGCCTCAAAGTTCGCCCTCAACGGCATGGCTGATGCGCTGCGCGAAGGTTTCAGGGATGACAACCTGGCGGTGACCGTGCTTCACCTGGGGTATCTGAATACCGACGACTCCCTGAACACGCCATTGGCACAAGCCGCAGCACGTGGCGAGCGGCGCCAGGTACCGGTGCATGATGTGGTCACCATGGTCGACGCGCTGTTGCGCTTGTCCGGGGCTTCGTTCGTACGGGAGCTGATCTTGCCGGCTATCGGTGATGAGCGCTTCTGAGGCCAAAGCACCGGAGCCTTTGCGTGAGGGTTCGGCTTTGATGTCTCAGTCGATGGAACTGAATCTTGGACCGCGTCTAGCAAGAAGGGAGCAGGGGGTAGGTCGCTGAGTCGCCTTCAAAACCTGGAGTCGCAGAAGGTCTTGAAGGCACCCAGTCAATGATGAGTCATTCAGCGCATCATGCCCAGTTCAGCATCATCCATCAGCGCCTTGGCCAACGCGCACAGGTAGTGCGAAGCCCAGATCAACTGAGGTTTATCTTCCATCAATCCATCCAGAGTCATGTCCCGTGCATAGCCCATCAGCTCGGACGCCTGTTCACGGGCGCTTTGGCAAGGGATGCCGGCTTCGATGCGGAACAGCGGATGGGTCTGGTTTTCACCTTGGTAGAAGGTGGTTTTGCCGACGGTGAATTTGGTTTCTTCTGTGGACATTGTTCAGTTTCCCCAAGATTGCTTCAGCCTGTACGGGCCTATTCGCGGGTGAACCCGCTCCTACGGGAGCACGGCAGTCTTCAAGGCTGAGGGAGTGCCTGGGAGGGTATCCGCGAAGAGGCCGGCCCAGGCAGTACATCAGCGACACGTCAATGCATAGTCCGAGGTTCACTGG
The DNA here is from genome assembly GCF_045164175.1 of Pseudomonas sp. 10(2024). Taxonomy (NCBI): domain Bacteria; kingdom Pseudomonadati; phylum Pseudomonadota; class Gammaproteobacteria; order Pseudomonadales; family Pseudomonadaceae; genus Pseudomonas; species Pseudomonas sp. 10(2024). The sequence goes on along the minus strand of NZ_CP174006.1, from coordinate 3,649,424 downwards.
GCATCTGCACTTGGGCTATTGCGGACTCGAGCAAAGCTCTCAAGGTCTCCAGTTCATGCATCGTGGTCATCATCAGAATCGACGCGGGTGACTTGGGCTGCAGCAGCATTGCCTGATGCACGACGGTCGCCGCGCATAACGCGTAGTCCGTAGCCTGAATCAGGGTGTCTTCCAGGGAAAGAACGTTGTGGGGTGGATCAGGTACTATTTTCAGCATAAACCCTCTCAGTGCCTTACAGGGCTGCCGCAGTACCGCTGTCAAACGGAAGGGTGGCAGCTGTTTGTGGGTTGACAGACCGGGGGCACTGAGAATCCCGGCGCACACGAAGGTGCCCCACGCACAGCTGCCATAACTGGCATTGCACATGCTCTCAGTGAACCACGGTCTGTCAAAACCGTGCCGCCAATGGGTGGCGACAGGCCGAGACTAGGGCTGACTATTTCCATGTGCAACGAAAATCAGGCGCGAGGAGTATCTTTGGGAAATGGCCTACAAGGAAGGGGTTATTTCTGATTTTTCGACCCGCTCCCGTTCTCCAAAACGTCGATAGGAAACATGCGGGCAAAAGAAAGCCCGCCGAGGCGGGCTAAGTACTATCACGTAGGGATAGCTTCATCCTGCCCAAGCCACTGTGAAAATTGGGTGAAAGAAAGGTCCCCATAACGTGATCATCCAGAGGGCCCCGCGCCCTTTAAAGCTCGGCTTTGTGCCGCTGGTGGCGCTGAAAGCGGGTAACCGCGATCTGGACGGCAGCTGCCACGAGGCACAGCAGGCCGACTTTCCAGCTGCCCTCCAGGCCGTAATGCTCGGCGATCTTCCCCGTGATGATGACGCTAACGAAGATGGCGAAAGGCAGAATCAGTTTGTTCATCAGGTCTTCCAGCAGGCTGCAAGGGGCTTGAGTGAATACGCAGTTCACCCAGCGGAAATGCCGCGATCTTAGCAAATCCGGTTCCGGCTTTGTGGTAAGGCACTGCATGTGCAGCCCCCCGGCGAGCAGTACTCGCGGCAGGAACTGTTTGTATCAAAATGCCGGTCCGCCTGGCTGCCGTCGCTGAAAGCTGTCGCGCCCATTGCGAATTTCCGGGTTTCAGCTAACTTGTACAAAAAACCTGTACAAGAGTGAGGCGTTGTACATGTATTGCGACTGGCCCTTCACGCTGTACTTCGACGGCGCCTGCCCATTGTGCGCTCGGGAGATAGCCTTCCTGCGCAGGAAATCGACTGGGGGAAAGCTCATCCTGATTGACATCAGTGCTGATGATTTCGATGCAGGGGCGTTGGGCTTCACGGTTGCGCAACTGAGGTCGTGCCTGCATGGAAGGTTCGCGAGCGGGCACTGGGTTACAGGCTTGGACGCCACCTTGTGGAGTTGGCGTGCTGCGGATGTGGGCCTGTGGGTCGCGCCACTGGCTTGGCGTCCGCTACGTCCCCTTTATTCGGTTCTTTACAGGCTGTTCTGTCGATTGAGGCCACACTTGGCCTGGCTACCACATCCCGATGGCGGGCACCGTTGTAGCGGTGAGGAGTCCAAATGTCACATTCGTTAGTCGAGCACTTTCATGAAATCCTCGTCGGTATTGGTGAAAACCCGCAGCGCGAAGGGCTCCTGGACACACCCCAGCGTGCGGCCAAAGCGATGCAGTACTTGTGCAACGGGTATGCCCTGGATCTTCACGAGGTGGTAAACGGGGCTCTGTTCGAGAGTGAAAACGATGAAATGATTGTGGTGCGTGACATTGAGCTCTACTCATTGTGCGAACACCACATGCTGCCGTTTATTGGCAAGGCTCATGTCGCGTACCTGCCAACAGGGCGCGTGTTAGGCCTTTCCAAGGTTGCACGCGTGGTGGACATGTTCGCCCGTCGTTTACAGATACAGGAAAACCTCACGCGGCAAATTGCGTATGCCGTGCAGGAAGTCACGGATGCCGCAGGGGTAGCGGTCGTGATCGAAGCCAAGCATATGTGCATGATGATGCGCGGTGTAGAGAAGCAGAACTCGGTGATGATTTCATCCGTGATGTTAGGTGCATTTCGCGACGCCCCCTCGACGCGGCACGAATTCCTGAACCTCATTGGGCGACACAATTGACATCCGATCCTGAACCGTTGCGAAGGGGCGCCCAGATGAGTTCCGTTGCTACTGCTTTATCTCCAAGCCGCTTCACTGTCCTGGGTTACGGCGGCCTGCTGCCGTTTATTGGTTTGACGCTGCTCATCCTTTTTTGGGCTGAATATCGAGCGTTTTTCTCGATGATGCTGGTCGGCTATGGCGCGGTGATATTGAGCTTCGTCGGTGCCCTGCACTGGGGGTTTGCCATGACGTTGCAGGGTTTGCCCGTGAAGCAGCGTCAAGAGCGACTGGTGTGGAGCGTTATACCCGCCCTGATCGGTTGGGTTGGCGCGTTGCTGCCTGTGCCGGTGGGGTGTCTGGTGTTGACCTTTGGTTTTATCGGCCATCTTTGGCAGGATCGCAAACTGGCGCAAGCGGTGCCTGGGTGGTATCTGCCGATGCGCGTGCATTTAACGGCTGTCGCGAGCCTCTGTTTGCTGCTCAGTGCACTCGCCGTATTCATTGATTTTTGAAACCCCAATCCACGCTTCGATCCGTTCTACCCTGCCAGGGTGAGCGCTACGGATAACCCAGTCGGGGCGCTGCGCGGTTTGCTTTTCGTTCCATGAACAGACGCTCTCCCACTCAACACTATGCATCCGTTCCCGGAGATAGCAGGCCTTTATCCCGCTGCCCGCATGTATCTTTCCTTCAGTTTGGGCGTGAGCGCTGTGCTTTTTTAAGGCCGTAACGCGCGGCGATCTTCCTGAAGATGATGGCGCTGACGGTGATTTGTTTCTGAATGTGTGATCTCTCCCGCTCAGTCTTCGTCAAGAGGAATGCCCCTCGCCGTCGTCTGGGGATTGATACAGGGCCTTCCATGCAAACGCTGTTGAACGAGATTCTCGAAGAAGTACGTCCCTTGATCGGCAAGGGCAAAGTCGCTGACTACATTCCCGCGCTGGCTGACGTGCCGGCGAACCAGCTGGGCATCGCTGTCTATGGCAACGATGGCAGCTACCACTGCGCAGGCGACGCGCAGGTGCCATTCTCGGTGCAGAGCATTTCCAAGGTGTTCAGCCTGGTTCAGGCCATTGGCCATTCGGGGGAAGCCATTTGGGAGCGGCTGGGGCATGAGCCTTCGGGGCAGCCGTTCAACTCGTTGGTGCAGCTGGAGTTCGAGCGCGGGCGGCCGCGTAACCCGTTCATCAATGCCGGGGCATTGGTGATCTGCGATATCAATCAGTCGCGCTTCGCGGCCCCCACGTTGTCGATGCGCGATTTTGTCCGACGGCTTTCAGGCAACCCTCACATCTCGATCAATACCCGGGTGGCTGATTCGGAATATCAGTTTCGCGCGCGCAACGCTGCCATGGCGTACCTGATGCAGTCCTTTGGCAACTTCCATAACGAGGTCGAGACGGTGCTGCGCAGTTACTTCAGTTACTGTGCACTGCAAATGAACTGCCTGGACCTGGCGCGGGCATTCTGCTTCCTGGCCAATGATGGGTTCTGCAAGCACAGCGGTGAGCAGATCCTGACGCGGCGCCAGACCCAACAAGTGAACTCGATCATGGCCACCAGCGGGCTGTATGATGAGGCGGGGAATTTCGCCTTCAGGGTGGGTTTGCCTGGCAAGAGTGGCGTGGGTGGCGGGATCGTGGCGATCGTACCGGGGCAATTTACCGTATGCGTGTGGTCGCCAGAGCTGAATGCGGCGGGCAACTCCCTGGCCGGGATGGCGGCGCTTGAGCTGCTCAGTTCGCGGATCGGATGGTCGGTGTTCTGATCTGCGAACTCAGGGGGCAATCAGGCGTCGCCTTGGCGGGGCACACCGGAAATGGAACCTACCGAAGATGACCCGCGAAGCGTTTGCTCCTTATCAGTGCCTTGCCACTGACTTGCTGAAGTATCTGCCGTCTGACCAGAATGATGGCTCCCACGACTTGGCCCATATTCATCGCGTGTGGGTCAATGCGCACCGGATCCAGCGGGTGGAGGGTGGCGACCTTGAAATCTTGCTTGCGGCGACGGTGCTGCACGACTGTGTGGCGGTGGAAAAGCATTCGCCGTTACGTGGGCAGGCCTCGACGTTGTCGGCGAACAAGGCTGCATCAGTCCTTGCTGAGATGGGCTGGCCGAGTGGGCGTGTTGAGCAGGTAGTGCATGCGATCAAAACGCACAGTTACTCGGCGGGGTTGGAACCGCTGACACGTGAGGCCTGCATCCTTCAGGACAGTGACCGGCTTGACGCCATAGGCGCGGTGGGTATTGCCCGGTGTTTTTACGTCTCCGGGCGAATGGGGTCGGCGCTCTATGACTTCGAGAATCCTTTCGCGCAGCAGAGGGCGTACCAAGACGGGGCGTATGCCATCGAGCACTTCCAGACCAAACTGCTCAAGCTCGCCTCGGGCTTTAAAACCCAAGAAGGGGCTCGCCTTGCTGCCGAGCGTCATACCCGGCTTGAAACCTTTCTTACCCAGTTCATGGACGAGATTACCGGGGCAGGTTAGTCATGCCGGGCTTGTGCCGTCCTTGAATTCAGTCAGCCCATCGCCACAGCGGCTCATCCAGCAACCCAACCCCCCGCAGCTGGGTTTGCCCTTGTATTTTTTCCAGCTCCAGCACATTGCACCCGTCACAGGCTGCCAGCGCGTTGATTAATGGGGCACTGTGCGATACCACCCAAACCTGGCTACGGCGTGATGCACGAATGATCAGCCGCGCCAAGGCCGGGAGCAGGTCCGCGTGCAGACTGGTTTCCGGTTCGTTCAAGACCATCAGCGATGGCGGCCGTGGTGTGAGCAAGGCAGCCATCAGCAGCAGATAACGCAGGGTACCGTCCGACAATTCAGCACCGTCGAGCGGGCGCAAAAGCCCGTGCTGGTGCAGCCGTACACTGAACAGCCCGCCAGGTGGCGCATTGATCTCCAGACGGCTGCCGGGAAACGCGTCATTCAGCGCTTCCACCAGATCCTCCACATCGCCAATTTCGATAATGGTCTGCAACGCCGAGGCCAGGTTGCGCCCGTCGTGATGCAGCACCGGCGAGCGAGTGCCCAGTTGGGGTTGACGGCAAGGCGCGTCACGGTCAATCCGGAAGTGATCGTAAAACCGCCAGCTGTTGATGAACGCGCGCAGGTCACCGATTTCCGGTGCCTGGCGTGGCCGGCCGACGATGTTGAAAAAGCTCTCGCCGCTGTCAGCATGCTGATCGAGCACTGCCCAGCGGTTGCCCTCGCGGGCCCGCACCAGGGCATTCTTGCGCTCGACCAGCAAGGAAGAGGGCCGATAGGCGCCAGCGCCCCAGATGGCCTCGCACTTTATTTCAGGGTCGAGCATGAACGCGCTCGGATACGGCAGGGGAATTGGCAGGCCGAGGGTGATGGCAAACCCGAGGTCCTCGGTGGCAAAGCCCAGGCGCAGGCGCCTGGCTTCGCTCGGATGCTGGCCTTGGATGGGCACTTCGCCGCGCCGCATTCGTGCGCTGGTTTCTGGGCCGGCCCACCAGGTCGAGTCTAGCCCGCCTTCACGGGCGAGGGCTTCGACCACACCGCCCTGTGCGGTTTCGGCAAGCAGGCGCAGCGCCTTGTACAGGTTGGATTTGCCGCTGCCGTTGGCACCGGTCACCAGGTTGAGTTGGCCCAGCGGCAGCACCAGGTGGTTGATCGAGCGGTAGTTGCCGATGGCGAGGGTAGTGAGCATGCAGTGCTTCCCAGCGTGGACCAGGCGACCGATTGTGGCCGAAGCGTGCCTGCCTTGTCAGCCACCCCTGCTGAGGCTGTTGCAAGTGAAGCAGGCGTGCGCACCGTCTATAGTGTGGGGCAACCTCTCGCGCAAAGGATGCTCACATGGCCAGATCAACAATCATGACAGCCATTGTCACCTCATTGGCGGTGGCCTTGGCCTCTGGCCCGGTGCTCGCCGACCCGGGTAATGGCAAAGGCCAGGGCCAAGGTCAGGGGCACGGCAAGGGTCAGGCGCCGCACGCCCAGGGTCAGGGTCAGGGCCAGGGTAATTCGGGCGGCCACAAGCAGAGCGCCGGCGGCAATGACTGGCACGGCGGCCCGTCCATCGACCGTGGCGATGTACTGGGCATCCTCGGTGGCCACCGCAACTATTGGAGCCCGGGCCCGGCATTGCCTCCAGGTATTCAGAAGAACCTGGCCCGCGGCAAGCCCCTGCCACCTGGTATCGCCAAGAAACTGGATGGCCGTCTGTTGGGGCAGCTGCCTCACTACGATGGGTATGAGTGGATGCAAGCGGGCGCAGACCTGATTCTGGTCGCCGTGGCGACCGGGATCATCTATGAGGTGTTGAACGGGGCGTTCGACTAAGGCCGCAGGTGCGAGCAGTCCGCTCGGTCCCTGCAGGCGCTGGCGTGCCTGCGATGGGCTGCGCAGCAGCCCCAACCGCCTATCAACGCCGCCGCAACACCGCGGCCAGCCCAAGGGTCAGCACCACAGCGCACAGCATGGCCAGCCCGATGGTCACGCCAACGCCCCACGTTTCCAGCAGCCCCGCCAATACCAGATAGAACGCAATCACCCCCACCGCGCCGATCGCATTCCCCCGCACCATCGCCGCCATCCCGGCTCGCCCGCCCTGCACATGGGCGAACACTACCAGCGGCCAGGCAATCACCGGAATCGGCGCCAGCATCCCGCTGGTCGCCGGGCCCAGCCAACTGGCCAGGCTGGTGGTGATCATCAGCAGGGAAGTGGCAGATACCATGCGCAACGGGATTTCCCAGTGCCGGTGCCGGGGGCGGGCCAGGGTATCAGGTTTGGGCTCGCGGCCGCTGGCGCGGATCAGCACGCCGATCAGCACCAACGCCACTGCAATCGACAGGTACAGGCTGCCCCAGTGGGTAAAGGCATAGGCGGCCAGGCCATAGAACAGCAACGCCAGCAGTACGGCCACGGCGATGCCGAGTGTGCGCGTGGCCAGCAGGTAGACGGTGTAGGTGGCCTGCACCGCCGCCAGGCCGCCCAGTGCGCCGGGCAATGCGCCCAGGGCAAAGGCCGTGCCCTGTTCCAGGCACAGGAAGGTCATCACCAGCGCCGAGGTGATCGGCAGGCCGGACAGCAATCCGCCTAACAGGCCGCCCCAGCGCCGGGAGGCGAGGGAGATGGCCCACATCAGCAGGGGTGTGATGGTGAGTTTCAGGTAAAACAGGGTCATTGCGGGTGCATCCAGGCTTGATGAAGGTGCGCCCGCCTTCGACATTGGGTAGGGCGCGGGTGAATCAGCCGCGGCTGGCCTCCAAGGCCTGGGCCAGGTCGGCGATGATGTCGTCACTGTGTTCGATGCCGATCGACAGGCGCACCATGTCCCGTGGCACGCCGGCCTTCTCCAGTTCCTCGTCGTTGAGCTGACGGTGGGTAGTGGAAGCGGGGTGGCAGGCCAGTGACTTGGCGTCGCCGATGTTCACCAGGCGTACCACCAACTGCAACGCGTCGATGAAACGCGCGCCAGCCGCCTGGCCACCCTTGATACCGAACGACAGGATCGACGCCGGCTTGCCGCCGGTGTAGCGCTTGGCCAGTTCATGTTCGGGGTGATCGGGCAGCCCGGCGAACTTCACCCAGGCCACTTGCTCGTGGGCTTGCAGGTAATGGGCGACCTTTAGCGCGTTCTCCGTATGGCGCTCCATGCGCAGGGCCAGGGTTTCCAAGCCCTGCAGGATCAGGAAGGCGTTGAACGGCGACAGCGCAGCGCCGGTGTTGCGCAAGGGCACCACACGGCAGCGGCCGATGAAGGCGGCAGGCCCGAAGGCTTCGGTGTAGGTGACGCCGTGGTAGGACGGGTCGGGGGTGTTGAGCAGGGCGAAGCGTTCCTTGTTTTCGGCCCAGGGGAATTTGCCGGAGTCGATGACGATGCCGCCGATGCTGGTGCCATGACCGCCGATGTACTTGGTCAGCGAGTGCACGACGATATCGGCGCCGTGCTCGAACGGCCGGCACAGCACCGGGGTGGCCACGGTATTGTCGACGATCAGCGGCACCCCGTGGCGGTGGGCGGCCTCGGCCAGCGCAGCGATATCGACGATATTGCCGGCGGGGTTGCCGATGGACTCGCAGAATACCGCTTTGGTACGCGCATCGATCAGCGCTTCGAGGGCGGCGATATCGTCATGGGCCGCGAAGCGGGTGTGGATACCCATGCGTGGCAGCGTGTGCGCCAGCAGGTTGTAGGTGCCGCCGTACAGCTTGGCCACCGAGACGATATTGTCGCCGGCTTCGGCGACGGTCTGGATGGCGTAGGTGATAGCCGCCATGCCCGAGGCTACGGCCAGCGCGCCAACCCCGCCTTCCAGGGCGGCCATGCGCTGCTCGAGCACGTCGTTGGTGGGGTTCATGATGCGCGAATAGATGTTGCCGGCAACCTTCAGGTCAAACAGATCGGCGCCGTGCTGGGTGTCGTCGAAGGCGAAGGAGGTGGTCTGGTAGATCGGTACGGCCACCGCCTTGGTGGTCGGGTCGGGGCTGAAGCCCGCATGGATGGCAAGCGTTTCCAGCTTCATGCAATCATTCCTTGAACGTGGGTGGAAGCGTTCGAGCATGCGGCGGCGAGCGAGCATGGGTCAAGGGTGTCGCTCTGGCGGTTTATGGTTCGCGTGACAATTCGCTGATCGGCAGTTGATCCTGCTTCACGTCGGGTGCCTGAGGCGAGCGCACTCTGTTCGCCACCCCAAACGGTACATGCACCATCGGCAGGTTTCCCGCTGGCGACTGCAGGTGCGTGCGCTGGTCGTCGAAAAACACATGCGGCTTCAATATCGACAACACCCTGGGCTTATCCATGCCGCCTAGGAAAAAGCACTCATCCGGGGACACGCCCCAATCCTTCAAGGTCGTCACCACCCGCTCATGCGAAGGCGCGTTGCGCGCCGTGACGATGGCAATGCGTAGAATCCGCTGGTACGTCGGGTCCTCGGCCAGCTTGCGGTCCTCCAGCATGCGTATCCGCGAAAGCTTGCGGTAAAGGTCTGCCAGTGGCCCCGGCGAATGCGGGGTGCCCTTGTGCATGCGCTCGTGTTCCTGGAAGTCGTCCAGGTTGTCGTTGCGCTTGTAAACACTCTCTGCCTCGTCGTCGGCAATCACGCCATCGAAGTCGAAGGCCACCCGCAGCTCGGTGTCGATTTCATCATCGTAGATGCGCGTAGGCAGTACACGCCCGGCAGGGTAGTTGGCGTCGATGGCCTTTTGCACATCTTCCTCGTTGGCGCTGAGAAACAGCGAGGCATTGAACGCCGGGATGTATTCGTAGGGCGAGCGGCCCGACATGAATGCCGCGCGGGTGATGTCCAGCTGATAGTGGCTGATGGAGCGGAACACCCGCAGGCCGGTTTCCGGCGAGTTGCGCGAGAGCAGCACCACTTCCACCGGCAACTGGTCGGGGAACGCCTTGTTGATGCTCAGGAAGCGGCGAATGAACGGGAGCGCCACCCCCCTGGGGAACGGCTCGTCCAGGTTCTGTTCCTGGTGCTGGCGGTAAGCCTCGACACCTTGTGTCTGGTAGATGTCATCGGAAACGGAGAGGTCGAACAGCGCACTCGAGGCAACGCCGATGACCAGTTTTTCTTCAATGGGGTAAGGCATGCAGCGGCTCCTGCGAGTGGCATGAAGGCAAGTGTACGCGCACGTTGTGACGAAAGCCGTCAATTGCGCGACTGATCAGTGGATCCGGTAGTGTCATTTTGATAGCTTCTCGCCCCTTACCGCAGTATCCGGACAGTGATTGATGAACCAGCTACATGAACACGGCACCCTGACTCCGCTTGCCGAGGCGAATGGGAACACGATGCACGAAAGCCACCTTGAGGCAGACGCGTCGGCCCAGCAGGCCACCGAGCACGAAGCACTGCTGGCCAGTATCGAGGCGCTGAACAAAAAGCTCGTGGCAACTACCCTGGCCCGTGTGCAGAAGGAAGGTGCGATCCACAAGCGTCTTGAGCAGTGCCAGCAGCAACTGGCCGCCAGCAATCAGGCTCGGGAAGGGCTGTCCATCACGGTGACCACGGCGCTGAAGAAGCTCGCGCTGGCAGCGAGCACCCAGGCAGACCGCGTGGACAGTGTGGAGGCGCGCTTGACCCGCCTGGCTGAGCGCCAATGTGAATGCACGTCGCAGTCAGCAGCCGGTTGGCCCGCGTATCTGGAGCGTCATGCCGTGTCGTTGGTTGCCTTGGCCGTGGCTGTGTTTACGCTGGGGCTGCATTTGCTCGGGTAGTGCAACTTCAAGGCTGCGCCGGGTTCAAGCGTTGAATTGCCAAAGCTTGAGGGTTGGCGACGTTCTTCGGCACCCCGTCGAAAAACGCCAGCACATTGTCGAAGGCGTCACCGAAGTACAGCTCGTAGCCGTTCTTCTCCACATACCCCAGGTGGGGCGTGCTGAGTACCCGTGGGTGGCGCAGCAGTGGATGGGCCGGGTCGAGTAACGGCTCGTCCTCATAAACATCCACCGCCGCGTAGCCCGGCCGCCCGGCATCCAATGCCTGCAGTAATGCGCCTGGTGCAATCAGTTCCGCGCGGCTGACGTTCACCAGCAAGGCGTCGGGCTTCATGTGGGACAGGTCGTCGAAGGTCACCCCATGGCGTGTCTGATCCGAAAGGCGCAGGTTCAGGCTGACAATATCCACCTCGGCAAAAAACGCCTCACGCGAGGCGGCAGCAGCGTGGCCATCGGCTTTGGCTGCGGCGCGGCTGTTGTCGCTGCCCCACACCAGCACGGGCATGTCGAAGGCCTGCGCATAACGCGCCAGGCGCTGGCCGATCTTGCCATAGCCCCAGATGCCCAGCGTCTGCCCGGCCAGCGCCTGGCCCAGGTTGACCTGCCATTGGCCTTGGCGGAAGGCATCAATGGCCGGCAGCAGTTGTCGGCGGGCATTGAGGATCAGCGCCCAGGCCAGTTCGGCAGGCGCTACCGGCGATCCGCGCCCCTCGGTCACGGCAATGCCGCGCGCGGTGCAGGCAGCCAGGTCGAGGTGGCTGGACACCTTGCCGGTCTGGCTGATCAGCTTGAGGTTGGGCAGGCGGTCGAGCAAGGCGGCGTCGATGCGTGTGCGTTCGCGGGTGAGTACCAGGGCGTCGGCATCGGCAAAACGTGCCGCAAGTTGTTCCAGCGTGGCAGGCGGGTGCTCATGAAGGACGCTGACATGATGCCCGCTCAGCTTGCCGAAGCAATCGAGCGTACGGATTACATCTTGGTAGTCGTCGGGAATGACAATGCGCATGGTGGTCTGGCCCGGGCGGTACAGGGAAGCGTCGAAGATAACCTAACGGGGGGAATCGGTGTCAGATCAGGCTGCAGTCGCTGCACATCAGCACCGGCCTCTGCCGCCCAGTGATGCAACCGCCATGCGTTGGCGGCCCTGTCGCGACACGAGGCCGGCTCTACTGGCCACCAGATAGCTGCTCCACCAGAAAATCCACAAACACCCGCACCCGTGCCGGCATCGCCGGGCCGCCGACGAACACCGCATGAATCGGTTCCCGATCACCCGGGTTGTAAGCCTCCAGCAACGGCACCAGTTGCCCGTTGGCCAGGTCATCGGCCACGGTAAAGGTGCCGATACGCGCCACGCCGGCGCCCAGCCTGGCCAGCTGCGCCAGCGCCTCGCCGCTGCTGCATTCGATATTCCCTTTCACCTTCAGTGAGAACGTATGCCCGTCGCGGTGAAACGGCCAGTCAGGCATCGCGCGGCGGAAGTTGAAGCGCAGGCAGTTGTGCCTGGCAAGGTCTTCAGGTTCAAGCGGGGTACCGTAGCGTTGCAGGTATTCTGGCGAGGCCACCACTACCTGGCCGGTCTCGCCAATGGCGCGAGCGCTCAACGAGCTGTCCGGCAGGTGACCGAAGCGCAGCGCCACGTCGGCCTGGCCGCCGAGTATGTCGGCCACCTCGTCGCTGAGGGTCAGGTCAACCAGCACTTGCGGGTAGCGTGCGCTGAAGGCCGCCAGCAGCGGCACTACGGTCAACCGGGCATGGCCCAGCGCAGCGCTGACCCGCAAGCGCCCGCGTGGCACGCCTTGGTCAGTGATGGCTTCTTCCACTTCGAGCATGTCCGCCAGCACCCGCCGTGCGCCGCGCAGGTAGGCCTCTCCCTCGGGGGTGAGAGTGAGCGCCCGGGTCGTGCGCAGCAGCAGGCGGGTACCCAGGCGCTGTTCGGTGCGGGCGAGAATGCGGCTGACCGCCGAGGGCGTCAGGCCTAGCGCTCGGGCGGCAGCAGACAGGCTGCCCGCTTGCGCCACCTTGACAAAAATCTCCATCTCGCCGGATCTGCCGCTGAAGTCCATTTGTGCCTCTCAAGCAAAGGTGGTTCGCAAAAATGCAGTCTAGTGCAGGTTTTAAACGGATCGTAGCATTTTCGGCATAGATAAGGAGCTTGCCATGCGTATCAATCCACCGCTTGTCGCACTCGCCATCGGTGCCTTCGGCATCGGCGTTACAGAGTTCGCCCCCATGGGCATGTTGCCCAGTATCGCTACCGACCTTGGCGTTTCCATTCCTGCTGCCGGGCTGCTGGTCAGTGCCTATGCCCTCGGCGTGCTGATCGGCGCGCCGCTGATGACCCTGGCCACGGTGAAGATCCCGCGCCGTTACCTGTTGATCGGGCTGATGGCCATTTTCACCTTGGGCAACCTGATGTCGGCCCTGGCCAGCGACTACGCCAGCCTGCTGGTCGCCCGCGTGGTCACTTCACTCAACCACGGCGCCTTTTTTGGCATCGGCTCGATCGTCGCGGCCAGTGTGGTGCCGCCGGCGAAGCGCGCCGGGGCCGTGGCTGCAATGTTCATGGGTTTGACCCTGGCCACCATCGGCGGCGTGCCGTTGGCGACCTGGTTGGGTGAAATGCTGGGTTGGCGCACGGCGTTCTGGGGTATTGCCGGGCTTGGCCTGGTGGCGATGACCACACTCTGGTACGCACTGCCCAATGTTGCGTCGCCCAAGGGCGAGGGTGCCATGGCCGAGATCCGTGTGCTGGGCCGCAGGCCGGTACTGGCGGCCTTGTTGCTGACCGTGGTGGGCTCCAGCGCAATGTTCACCGTGTTCACCTACATTGCGCCGATCCTGCAGCATGAAGCGGCGGCGTCCACCCCCTTCGTGACGGCGATGCTGGTGCTGTTCGGTGTCGGCCTGACCTTGGGCAACGTATGGGGCGGCAAGGCGGCGGACCGCTCGATCGATCGCACCCTGATCCTGTCACTGGCTGGGCTGATTGCCGTGCTGCTGGTGTTTCCGCTGGTACTGGACTGGCCGCTGCCGACCGCCCTGGCGATCCTGGTCTGGGGTGCGGCCAGCTTTGCCCTGGTGCCGCCGCTGCAAATGCGGGTCATGGAGGCGGCCAAGGATGCACCCAACCTGGCCTCGGCGGTGAACATTGGCGCGTTCAACCTGGGCAATGCGATCGGTGCGGCGCTGGGCGGCGCAGTGATCAATGCGGGGCTGGGCTACCCGGCGATTTCCCTGGCGGGGGCTGCGATGGCGGCGCTGGGGCTGGTACTGGTGCTGCTGTTTGCCTGGCGTGGGCGAGGGGGGCTAGCCGGGCGGCAGGTTGCGGTGTAACAGGTCGGAACCTTGGGGCGCCTTGCGCCCCTCGATACACTTCCTTGCGGGTACTACGGGGTACCGTTTCGGCCATGCAAGTGATAGGCAGGGCGCTCGCTCAGGCGCTCGTAGTAATCGCGCACCGCGGGCAGGTGTGGGTGCTCGAACGGCGTTTCAAACCAGCGGTTGACCGACAGGCCGATCGGGATGTCGGCCAGGGTGAACTGGCTGCCGGCCACATAGGCACCGGTGCTGGCCAACTGGCGGTCGAGGATGCGCATGTAGCGTGACCACTCGGCACAACCGGCAGCCAGTGCTTGCGGGTCCTGGTGAGCGGGCGAATGCCTGACCAGCGACATGAACGCGTAGCTCCATGAGCGGTTCAGGTCCGAGGCCTGCCAGTCGATCCACTGGTCGATCCGCGCCCGCGCCTGGGCCTCGCCGGGATAGAACGCGGTGGCGCCGTAGCGGCTGGCCAGGTAACGGATGATGCTATTGGATTCCCACAGGGTGAAGTCGCCGTCCTGGATCACCGGAATCATGGCGTTGGGGTTCAGCGCGAGGAACTCGGTGCTGTCAGTGGCCTTGAAGCCAGAACCCCAGTCTTCGCGCTCGAACGCGATCTCGAATTCGGCGCAGGCCCACAGGACTTTTCGCACATTGATGGAAGAGGCTCTTCCCAGTATCCGCAGCATGGTGTTCGTCCTTGTGTGGGGGAGGTTGATCGTCCGCCACTGCGGGGGGCGGGTCAAGGGGGCTGAGCGGTGGCTTGGCGCTCCCTGTACAGGGTTCTTGTAGTCCATTTCCTAAAGTCACCCTTTCCACCCCTTTGTCATTGTAATGGGGTAGGCAGCGGCCTAGCCTCGGCAAGCGCCTAACCTTGAGGAATGGACATGGACAGCGAAACGCCGAAAAACAGCAGCAAGCCCTATGTCGTGCAAGCCGCGAGCCGCTTTGGCAACAGCGATGCCGAACTGGTGCAAATGAAACCGCAACTGCCAATACGCACCGCACTGATGGAAGCTTCGGGCATCATGGGCTGCATCACCGAGATCACCCGCAAGGCCATCGACAGGCCTGAAGACCGCCAGGTGATGATGAAGGCCACGTACTACCTGGCCGGGATGGCCAAGTCACTGATCGACGGCCAGCTGCTGCAGTTACGTCAGGCGCGCGAAGGCGGGGGCGAAGCCTAGCCAGGCTTGCCTGGGGGGCGCGAACTTGGCACCCTTGGGCGGTTTTTATCGTCTGTAACACGACAGAAGGAAGCATGCATTGAGCTGGGACAAGGTGGGGAAGCTTCTCGTCGCCGTGCTGATCGGCCTGATGGTCCTGTTGGCCGCCTACGCGTTGCTCAGGGGCAATCCGCGCCTTGAGGCGTCACTGACCTATGCCTACCTCACTTACCCCAGCCAGTTCAGCGAGCGGATCAGCAAGGCCAGCGAGCAGCTCAAGTACGAGCAGTTGCAGGGGCGAATCAACGGTATCGTTCAAGGCCAGCTGGCCCATGATCAGGTCGAGCGGCTCATCGAAATGGCGCAGGCCCCTTATGCCCAGCTGTTCGCCAAGCCTTTCGAGGCCGGGCTGGTGGACCACCGTACCGGCCTGCTGATCGAACTGCACAACAGTGGTGATGCGCAGGTCCGGCAGGTGAAAATCCGCCTGCCAGCCAAGGGCCTGGTGCAGGTGCGCGATGCTGCCGGCAACGACACGCTGCTGGAAACCGCCATCGCCCAGGTTGATATCCCGGCCATCGAGCCAGGTGGCACCTGCAAGGTGTGGGTGTATTTCGATGCCGACTACTCGCAGATCCGCCATGGCGGGGTCAGTATCAGCCACGCCGACGGTGAGGCCCATGTGCAGGTGTACCGCGAGGTCATCGGTTTTCCGGCCATGGTAGCCCGTTACAGCCGTGAGCTGATGATACTGCTTGGCATACTGGCGGCCAGTGTACTGGCCTTGGCCTATGCCTGCCTGGCACGTCGTGCGCCGCGGTAAAACAGCCTGCAGAAAGGTGCGTGCATTCGTTCTGCAATCAAGGGTCATTTGCGCAAAACTCAACACGCCCCCGCAGACGACGCTCTATAGTGCTCGGCATGACGAAACCCCTACCGAGCCTGCCTGATGATCCCTTCTCTGGACGCCATTTTTTCTCGCCTGCGCCTTCGCCAGTTGCGCTTGCTGATCGAGCTGGACCGCTGTGGCTCGCTGCACAAGGCAGCTGAAGCCATGGCCATTTCCCAGCCCGGTGCCACCAAGGCCCTGCGCGAGGTCGAGGAGGTGCTGGGCGTACCGTTGTTCCAGCGAATGCCCAGCGGCCTGGTTGCCAACGACGTGGGCCGCTGCGTGGTGCGCTACGCGCGGCTGATCCACAGCGACCTGGGGCATCTGCGCGAAGAGGTGTTGGGCATCGTCCAAGGCCAGGGCGGGCGGCTGGCGGTGGGCAGTATCATGGGGGCTATGCCCACACTGGTCAGCGCCCTCGGGCGCTTGCGCCGCAAACAGCCGCAGCTGGCAGTGGAAATCGCCGAGAATACCAGCGCCAACCTGCTCGCCCAGCTGGACGAAGGGCGCCTGGACCTGGCCATCTGCCGGCCAGGGCTGGGCCGTAACGCGGCGGAATATGGCTTTGTCGAACTGGCCCAGGAGCCGTTGGCGGTGGTCGCGCATCCGCAGCATCCGCTGGCCGGGGCGGCGGCACTCAAGATCAGCGACCTTAGCCATTATCGCTGGGTGGTTTATCCGGCCAACATGCCCATGCGCCAAGCGCTGGAACGCGAGTTGAGCGAGGCGGGGGTGGAGGTGTCACGGTATCCACTGGAGACCTTTTCCACCTTCGCCACCTTCATGCTGCTTGAAGATGACCCGACGTTGGTGGCAGTCATTCCCCGTGCGGTGGCGGCCTTTGCCGAGCAGCGCGGGTTGCTGGTGTCGCTGGCGGTGCCGCTACGGGCGCTGAGCGAGCCGTTCGGCATCGTGCACCGGGTCGCGGCGCCGTTATCGCCTGCGGCACGATTGCTGGTGGAGGAACTGACGGCGGGTGAAGTGTGACGGTCCCCATTGATTTCCAGTCCGTTGCCGAAGCGCTGGCAGGGATAAGCGGCGGTTATCGGTGGATCAGTTCTTTTCATTATCGGTGGCCCTGTCCCGTCCTCTAAATTGCCCCGGCAGCGCCTGTCAGTCACCCTGTCACCCTGATTGCATCAAGGAGCAAACCAATGGATCTAGGCATCACCGGCCGCTGGGCCATCGTCTGCGCGGCCAGCCAAGGCCTTGGCAAAGGCTGCGCCGAAGCGTTGGGCAAAGAAGGCGTCAACCTGGTCATCAATGCCCGTACCCAAGCCACTCTGGAGCAGACCGCCAGCGAGTTGCGCAGGGCCTGCCCGGGCATCGAGGTCCATACCGTGGCAGGCGATGTTGCCGATCCCAAGGTGCGCCAGGCGCTGTTGGCGGCCTGCCCGCAGGTCGACATTCTGGTCAACAACGCCGGTGGCCCGCCACCGGGGGACTTCCGTGATTGGGGGCGTGATGACTGGCTGAAGGCGCTGGACGCCAACATGCTCACGCCCATCGAGCTGATCAAGGCGGTGGTAGATGGCATGGCCGAGCGTGGTTTTGGCCGGGTGGTGAATATCACCTCCGGCGCGGTGAAGGCACCGATCGACATGCTGGGTTTATCCAACGGTGCCCGCAGTGGCCTGACCGGATTCATTGCCGGCCTGGCCCGGCAGCAGCGCCTGGCGGGCCGCAATGTGACACTCAACAACCTGTTGCCTGGGGCGTTCGACACGGCGCGCCTGCAAAAGACCTTGAAGGCTGCGGGTGGTGATGTGGAAGTCACTGCCCAGGCGCGGCGCAAGGCCATTCCGGCGTCGCGTTTTGGCGATGCCGCGGAGTTTGGCGCGTATTGCGCATTTCTGTGCAGCGCGCATGCCGGGTACATCACCGGGCAGAACCTGCTGATCGATGGCGGGGCGTATCCGGGAACCTACTGACGCCGTTGGCGCTATTGCTTGCAGCCGCCTTCGCCCTCATGCAGCGCCAGGCTCTGGCGCAATTGTTCAATCATGGCCGCACGTAGCGCCTGCGGCGCCTGGATGCGGATCGACCCCGCCTGGGACAGCAGCCAGCCCATCAGCGCGCGGTTGTCGTCGACGGTGGCCACCAGCGCGGCGCCGCCGCCAGCCTGCGGCGTCAGTTGCATATCGACGGACAGGGGGGATTGCTCCAGGCGGCGGGCCAGCGCGTCATCGACCCAGGCATACAGTACGACGTGTGTCGGTGGGGCAAGTGCGTCGGGTTGCAGCTGCTGCGCTTCGCCCAGGCTCAAGCCCGGTTGCCAGTACCAGCCATAAGGCATGCCTTTACTGTTGCACTGTAGGGGGAACAGTGCGGCGAGCTCGACCAGGTCGCGCTCGACGGTGCGTTTGCTGGTGGTATGGCCCACGGTTGTCAGGGCAGCCTGCAACTGGGTGGAGCTCATTCCCGGGTGGCGGCCGGGCAGCAACTTGAGCAGTTGCCACTGGCGGGCGATGGTGTGGCGGGTCGGGTGGCTGGGCAAAGGCTCGTCCTTGAAGGCAGGCACCGAGCCTGCCTGGGTAGTGGCGTTTAGCTATTGCCTAGCATACCCCGTCACAAGATGGGATCCAAGTTGTGGCGTAAGGCCTCGGTCAAGTGGTGCGCCGCCAAGTCAACGACGAGCGTGTCGTTGTGGTAGTGGTAATCAGTTGGCAAGCGCGAATGCTGAGCGGTCTATCGAGCGGCCCAGCGCGTCAGGTGATGACCCGCTGCAACGCCTCGATAAACATCTCCTCCGCCCGGCTGAATCGCTGCTCTCTGTTCCACAGCAGGTGAATGTCCACATCGGCAATCCCTTCGTGCGGCGACAGCTTCCAAAGCAAGCCCGCGTCAACATCCGGTGCCACCACATGTTCGGGCAGGCAGCCGATGCCAAACCCGGCAATCACCAGTCGGCGCACTTCCTCAAGGCTTGGCGATGACGCCACGATACGCCCGGCAAACCCTTGTTGGTCGCGGAAAATGGTCAGCGGCGACAACATGCCGCCAATTTGGTCGCTGGTGAAACTGACAAAGTTCTCCCGCTGTAAATCGCCTTCGGCCTGACCGAACAAGGCATGGTGCTTGCCACAGAAGAATGCATATCGTTGGCGCAGAAACAGCCGCTGCTCCAGCCGTGGCTGTGCACGCCGGTTGAGGCTGAGGCCCGCTGTAGCGGTTTTCTCCTGCAGGGCGGCGACGATATCGGAGCTGCGCATCACGTCGATTTCCAGCTCGACCCTTGGGTGCTGGCGATGGAAGTTGGCCAGGAAGTCATCGAAACGTTCGCTGACGATGCGACTGATCATCAGCAGGCGCACTTTGCCCACCAGCTCGTCCGCCGGTTGCTCCAGCAAGCCGCCGATCTGCGACATCTGCCCGTACACCTCGCCAGCCAGCTGGAACAGCTGCTCGCCCATTTCTGTCAATACGAAGCGCGGTCCGCGACGGGCAATGAGCTGGCGGCCAAGCTGCTCTTCAAGGCGTTTGAGCGCCTGACTCACTGCCGGCTGGGTGAGGTGCAGGCGGGCGGCGGCACGGCTGATGGACAGCTCCTGGCCGATGACCCGGAAGGTGCGCAGCAGGTTCCAGTCGAGGCGGTCGTTGAGCAAGCGGTCAGGCATGGCAGGGCTCGATGATAAGCATGGCTAATAGTGCGCATAATAAATAGAAAATTGACTAATCATAGCCTCCGGCCGATAAATCGCAGTCATCGAAACCTGTTGGATCGACGTTGCCCCTCTTCGCGGGTGAATCCCCGCCTGCAGTGATCGCGCAGACCCTGTGGAAGCGGATTGTCCCGCTGAAAAGGCACCATCGAGTCAACAGGCCAAGCGCCAGCAGAGCGCCCCGTGACCCTTGCAACTCCTGCCAGAACAACAAGCAAAGGAGCCCCCATGAAGCCGACCGCTTCCGCTCAACCGCGTCGTGCCGCCGCCGCCGCATTCATCGGCACCATGATCGAGTGGTACGATTTCTACATCTACGCCACCGCCGCCGCGCTCGTCTTCGGTGCCTTGTTCTTCCCCTCCGACGACAGCCTGTTCAGCACCATGGCCGCGTTCGGTACCTTCGCCGTGGGCTTCTTCGCCCGGCCGCTTGGCGGCATCATCTTCGGTCACGTGGGCGACCGTATCGGTCGCAAGAAGTCGTTGGTCATCACCCTGCTGATGATGGGCATCGTCACTGTCTGCATCGGCCTGCTGCCGACTTACGCACAAATCGGCGCGGCCGCGCCGGTGCTGTTGATCCTGCTGCGCATCGTCCAGGGGATTGCCGTGGGCGGCGAGTGGGGCGGGGCGGTACTGATGGCCGGCGAGCATGCGCCCAGGGGCCGGCGCAACTTCTTCGCGTCGTTCGCCCAGTTGGGTAGCCCGGCGGGCCTTATCCTGTCGCTGCTGGCGTTTGGTGCGGTCACTCGTCTGCCTGAAGAGGCGCTGATGAGCTGGGGCTGGCGCGTGCCGTTCCTGGCCAGCGCACTGCTGCTACTGGTGGGGCTGGCTATTCGCCTGGGCGTGAATGAGTCGCCCGAATTCGTGGCCAGCCGCGAGCAGGCAGAAAAGGCCAGGTGCAAGGAGCAGGCTCCGGCCCTCGAGGTGCTGCGCACCGCCTGGCGCCCGCTGTTGCTGTGTATCGGCGCCAATACCCTGGGCATTGCCGGGGTCTACTTCACCAATACCTTCATGATCAGTTACACCACCCAGCAATTGCACCTGGAGCGCTCGTTGATTCTGGAATGCCTGTTCTTTGTGGCGATCATCCAGTTCTGTGTGCAGCCCCTGGCGGCCTGGCTGTCGGAGAAGATCGGTGCAACTCGCTTCCTGGCCCTGGTCGCCCTGCTGGCGATGGCCTCGCCCTACCCGATGTTTGTGCTGGTGAGCTCGGGCCACGGGCCCCTGATTGTGCTAGGGATCGCCCTGGCCGCTGCCTGCATGGCCTCTTTCTACGCGGTGATCGCCGGCTACGTCAGCGGCATGTTCGAAACCCGCGTGCGCTACACCGCCATTTCCCTGGCTTACCAGATCTGCGGCGCCCTTGCCGGCGGCCTGACCCCGCTGATCGGCACCTGGTTGGCCCACACCTTTAGTGGCCAGTGGTGGCCGATGGCAGTGTTCTACACCTTCATCGCCTCCCTTTCGCTGGTCTGCGTGCTTGCCCTGGCGCGCCAGTACGCCCGTAGCCAGCACCTGGAACTGGCCTGATCCGATTGACTCTGGAGTACCCGCACATGTTGAAAAGCAATGGCGAACGCCTGTGGGCGAGCCTGATAGCCATGGCCGAAATCGGCGCCACCGCCCGCGGCGGTAGCTGCCGCCTGGCGCTCAGCGACGAGGACAAGGCGGGCCGTGAACTGTTCAGCCACTGGTGCCGCGAAGCCGGCCTGACGCTGACGGTGGATGCCATAGGCAACCTGTTCGCCCGTCGTCCAGGTAGTGACCCGAATGCCGCACCGGTAATGATGGGCAGCCATCTCGACACTCAGCCCGAAGGCGGTCGTTTCGACGGTGTCTATGGCGTGCTGGCCGGGCTTGAAGTGGTGCGCCGCCTCAACGAGCTGAACATCCACACTCGCAAGCCGCTGGAAATTGCCGTGTGGACGAACGAGGAGGGCGCGCGCTTCACGCCGGCCATGTTTGGCTCGGCAGTGTTCACCGGCAGCCTCGCGCTGGCCGAAGCGCTGGCTATCCGCGATGCCGATGGCCTCAGCGTCGCCGACGAACTGCAGCGAACGGGCTTCGCCGGCCAGCGCCCTTTAGGTGGCCCGGTGGATGCCTATTTCGAAGCGCATATTGAGCAAGGTCCGATCCTTGAAGACAACGCCAAGGCCATTGGTGTCGTCAGCGGCGGGCAAGCGATTCGCTGGTTGGACGTCACGGTCGAAGGCATGGCGGCCCACGCGGGTACGACACCGATGCCCCTGCGCAAGGATGCCCTGTATGGCGCGGCGCGGATGATCCAGGCGGTCGAGCAGTTGGCAGCGGACTTCGCACCCGAAGGGCTGACCACTGTGGGCGAGTTGTCGATTGCCAAGTCCTCGCGCAACACCATTCCTGGCCTGCTGCGCTTTACGGTCGACTTGCGCCACCACTGCGATGAAGCCATCGAAGCCATGGAGCGCGACCTGAGCCTGAAGCTGCAAACCATTGCCAGCCAGCGCGGCCTGCAGGTACGCATCGAACGCCACTGGGTCAGCCCGGCCACGCCGTTCGACCCTGCATGTGTGGCTGCCGTGCAGCAGGCGGTGGACGAACTGGGCTACGCCCAGCAATCAATCGTCAGCGGTGCCGGTCACGATGCCATCCTGCTGGCCCGATACTGCCCGACGGCCATGGTGTTCATCCCCTGCGTCGGCGGCCTGAGCCACAACGAAGCCGAAGACGTATTACCCGACGATGCCCGACAGGGGGCCGATGTGCTGCTGAACGCCGTGTTGGCCCGTGCGGGCCGTGTCGAACAAGGAGAAGGCTGATGCGTTGCTACTTCCACCCCGAACAACTGCTGCACCACCCACGCAGTTACTACTCGCGCGGCGCCATGCGCACCCCGCAGGAAGTCCCCGAGCGCGCCCAGCGCCTGCTGAAGGCGGCCAAAGACCTGGGTTTCGACATCCGCCAGCCCGACGATGCCGGCCTTGAACCGCTAAAGGCCGTGCATGGTGAGGCCTACCTGGCCTTTCTCGATGAGGCCCATGCACGTTGGAAAGAAGTGCCCGAAGACTGGGGTGACGAGGTCATGTCCAACATTTTCGTGCGTGAGCCCAACGCTCTGCGCGGCATCCTCGCCCAGGCCGGCCGCTACCTGGCAGACGGTAGCTGCCCGGTGGGCGAACACACCTGGCACTCGGCCTATTGGTCGGCGCAAAGCGCGGTTGCAGCGGCCAAGGCCATCCTCGACGGGCAGCCCGCCGCCTATGCCTTGTGCCGACCACCGGGGCACCATGCGCGGTTCGATGCCGCTGGCGGCTTCTGCTACATCAACAACGCCGCCGTGGCCGCCCAGGCCCTGCGCAGCCGCTACAACCGTGTAGCGATCCTCGATACCGACATGCACCATGGACAAGGGATTCAGGAGATCTTCTACGATCGCCGTGATGTGCTGTATGTGTCGACCCATGGCGACCCGACCAACTTCTACCCGGGCGTGGCCGGGTTCGCGGACGAGCGTGGCAGGGGTGAGGGGGAGGGGTACAACCTCAACCTGCCGATGGCGCATGGGGCGAGCGAGGCGGACTTCATGGGGCAGCTGGAGGTTGCGCTGGCTGCAGTGACGGACTTTGGTGCCGAGGTACTGGTGCTGTCGCTGGGGTTCGATATCTACGAACTGGACCCGCAGAGCAAGGTGGCTGTGACCACTGCAGGGTTCGCTGCGTTGGGTGAGCGAATTCGGGCGTTGCGCTTGCCTTGCCTGATTGTCCAGGAGGGGGGCTATCACCTGGAGAGCCTGGAGGTGAATGCGCAGGCGTTCTTTGCTGAACAGGCGAACTGGCGATAAGTGCCAGAGGCCGGCATCGGTGGTTTGGCTGCCGGCCTTTTCGCGTCTGAACCCGTTCCCATGGGCGCTTTGCAGCTTTCGAGTTTTTGCCCGCCATCGATCGGGGTCGACCCCCCCTACATCCCACCCCGCCGCACGTGCTTCACCAACACCTTCTCCAACAACTCCCACATCGCCGGGTCCGTACTGAACGCCACGTTGAACCGCATCCACCCGGTCGCCTTGGCGTCGACCATGAACAACTGCCCAGGGCCTAGCATGATGCCTTTCTCCAGCGCATCGTCCAGCAACGCGGCACTGTCGGGAATCGCCGGGTGGCGGGTCCAGATGTACATACCTTCATCCGATTCGGTGAACAGTTCGAAGCCCAATCGATGCAGATGCCGGCCAACTTCCTGATGCGCCTCGGCCAGGCGCTGGCGCAGGCGCTTGAGGTGCTTGCGCCAGCGCCCGTCGATGATCGCCGCATACACCACGCGCTCCATCACCTGTGAGGTGGTCAGGCCTGAGCGCATCTTCAGGTGCAGCAGTTTTTGCATCAGCTCGGGGTTGGCCAGCATGTAGCCGACCCGCACGTTGGGCGAAATGCTCTTGGAGTAGCTGCCCACGTACACCACCTGCTGCAGATGGTCGAGGCTGGCCAGGCATGGCTGCGGCTCGGCGACCATGTCGGCGTACAGGTTGTTTTCCACCAGGCGGAAGCCATGCTGGCTGGCAAGCTGCAGCAGGCGGTGCAACTGCGGCAGCGGGGTGCGCGAGCACGTCGGGCTGTGCAGGTGCGGCTGGGTGAAGAACGCCGTCGGGCGGTGGTGGGTGAGCAGTTGCTCCAGCTGGTTCAGGTCGTAGCCGGCCGGTGTACGTGGCACGCCCACCAGGGTTGCGCCTTGGGTGCGCAGGATGCTCATGAGGTTCGGGTAGCCGGGGTCGTCCACCAGCACCACATCGCCTGGGCGCACCAGTGTGCGTGCGGCCAGGTCCAGCGCCTGGCTGGCGCCGTGGGTGAGCATCAGCTGTGCCGGGTTGGCGACGATCGACAGCTCTTGTTGCAGGTTCTGTGCGGTCAGCGCACGCAGCTCCATCAGGCCCATGGGGTCGCCGTACCCCGACAACTCCAGCGGGCTGCCGGCCACCTGGCGCAGGCCGCGGCGCAGGCCGTCTTCGTACATCCAGTCGTTGGGCAGCCAGCCGCACCCCGGTTTGTACGGCAACTGGCGGATTTCAAAAATCTGCTGCAGGTACCACTCGGAGTTGAACGTTGGTCGACTGGTGTCGGCCTCGGTGTTGTGCTGCTCCAGCAGTTCGCCCGCCGCACGGTTGACGAAGAACCCCGCATTGCCACGGCTCACCAGCAGCCCTTGGGCGACCAGGCGGTCGTAGGCCTCGACCACGGTGAAGGTACTCACCGAATAGCTTGCGGCAAAGGCGCGAATCGACGGGACCTTGGCGCCTGGCTTGAGGGTTTGGTTGTCGATCAGCTCGCGCAGCCCATCGATGATCTGGTTGACCAGCGGGGTTGAGGAGTCTGGATGTAATTCGAACATTCGGGGCCTTCAGGGTGCGTATCGCCTGGCGTCTGCAGGGTGTACTGCATGGGCGACCTATACAGTGCAGTGCGAGATTCATGCCACTGTGCATGGCTCTCTGCGTCGGACATTTTTACATTAGGTGTCGGATATCGCCACATAAAGCATGTTCAGTTCGCCTCAGGCAGTCGCCCTGGGGCGCGTCAGCAGGCCGCCATGGAAGGCCTGCGTGTGTAATTCACACCATCCTGCCCGCATTAGCACTGATGTACAGGTGAAATCGCCAGCCATCGGGATTTCACAGTTTTCCTTGGATAAGAAGAAGCACGGGGTACACAACTGATGGACGCAACATCCACAACCACCACCGCGAAAAGCGGGCACGAGAGCAAGCTCAGTGCCTCGCTGAAGTCGCGCCACCTGACGATGATGTCGATCGCCGGGGTTATCGGCGGCGCCTTGTTCGTCGGTTCCGGCAGCGTGATCCACAGTGCCGGCCCAGCCGCTGTCCTGGCCTACCTGGCAGGCGGCATCCTGGTGGTGCTGATCATGCGCATGCTGGGTGAAATGGCGACTTCCTCGCCTGACACCGGCTCGTTCTCAACCTACGCCGACCGCGCCATTGGCCGTTGGGCCGGTTTCACCATTGGCTGGCTGTACTGGTGGTACTGGGTCATCCTCATGGCCTGGGAAGCCTATGTGGCGGGCAAGATCCTGCATGGCTTCTTCCCCGACGTCAGCGTCAACGTGTTCGTGCTGGCCACGACCTTGTTGCTGATCACCGTCAACTTCTTCAACGTCAAGCACTACGGTGAGTTCGAGTTCTGGTTCGCCTTGATCAAGGTGATTGCGATCGTCTGCTTCCTGATCGTGTGTACGGCTGCCGTGATGAACATCTGGCAGTTCGGTGAAGTGCGTGGCATCAGCCACCTCACCGCCGAAGGCTTCATGCCCAATGGCATCACCACTGTGATCGGTGCCTTGCTCGGGGTGATGTTCGCCTTCCTCGGCGCCGAAATCGTCACCATCGCCGCTTCCGAAGCCAAAGACCCGGCTGCGCAGATCGTCAAGGCCACCAACTCGGTGGTCTGGCGTGTGTGCCTGTTCTACGTCGGCTCGATCTTCCTGATCGTCTGCCTGGTACCGTGGAACGACCCGCACCTGGGTGTTTCTGGCTATGGCGCTTACCGCCGTACCCTGGAACTGCTGGGCGTGCCGTATGCCGAGCTGCTGATGAACTTCGTGGTGCTGACTTCGGTGAGCAGCTGCCTGATCTCGGGCCACTACACCGCATCGCGCATGCTGTTCTCCCTGGCCCAGCGTGGCGACGCGCCGTCGTTCTTCAAGATCACCCGCGCCGGTACCGGTGTACCGGTGTACGCGATCATGGGTTCGTGCGCCGTGGCCGTGGTGTGTGCATTGATCAACTTCAGCGAGACCCTGCGCCCGAAAGACGTGCTGGACACCCTGATGAACACCACCGGCATGATCGCCCTGCTGGTGTACTTGGTCATCGCCTTCTCGCAGCTGCGCATGCGCCGCAAGCTGATTGCCGAGGGCAAGGAAGTACGCCTGAAGATGTGGCTGTTCCCGTGGCTGACCTACCTGGTGATCGCGTTCATCGTGGCTGCCCTGGTCACCATGGCCTTCATGCCTGACTACCAGATTCTGGTCATTTCCACCGGTATCGCTGCGGCGGTCGTGGTGGCGATGGGTGTGGTGCACCAGATCCGCTCTGGTAGCAAGCAGCACTAAGCGTCACTCGCGTCTGGAAACGGCCGGCTCCCTTGGGGACCCGGCCGTTTCGCGTTGTTGGGCCTGGGCTTTTTCTGCGGGCATGTGGAAACGCTGGTTCATCCACGGTGAACCGAGCAGGGCGGCCGCAGCGATCAGGGCCAGGATGGCGAGGGCGATGTAGGTCTTCACGGGCGTGCGCATGCAAGGACTGACTTCAAGCACAGGTGATCAGTTCCGGCGTAATCCGTTCGCAACCGTCCCGCCGGGCGACAGATGGCATATGCTAGGCACATAGTCCGCCCAAAGGAGCCGCACATGGCCTGGTCCGCCAACCAGTATTCCCTGTTCGAAGACGAACGCACACGCGCCGTACGCGACCTGATTGCCGCCATCCCGCCACGGCCGGTGCGCCACGCCACCGACCTGGGGTGCGGCCCCGGTAACTCGACCGAAGTGCTGCTGCAACGTTACCCCGATGCCCAGGTGACGGCGCTGGACAGCGACCCGGACATGATCGACAAAGCCCGTGAGCGCAAGCGGCTGTGCATCCCGCGTGTGCGCACGGTCATTGCCGACATTGCCGGCTGGACTGCCCCCGAGCCGCAGGACCTGATCCTGGCCAATGCCTCGCTGCAATGGGTACCTGACCACGCCTTGCTGTATCCGCACCTGGTGCGCCAGCTCAGCGAAGGCGCCAGCCTGGCTGTGCAGACCCCGGACAACCTCGACGAGCCGGCCCACCGGCAGTTGCGCGAGATCGCAAGCCAAGGCCCCTGGGCGGCGAAGTTCGCCGACTTGCAGCTGCCGCCACGGCACAACGCGGCGTTCTACTACGACTTGCTCAGCCCGCTGTGCGCGCGGGTGGACGTGTGGCGCACCACCTATCATCACCCGTTGGTGGGGGGCGCCGAAGCGGTAGTGGAATGGTTCAAGGGCTCGGCGTTGCGGCCTTATCTGGCCAGGCTTGATGAGCAGGAGCAGGCCGACTTCCTGCAGATGTACCTGCAGGCCATGCAGCGCTACTATCCGCCGGCCTCTGATGGCAAGGTCCTGTTGCCCTTCCCGCGGTTGTTCGTGATCGCTACCCGCTAGGGCGACGCCAGCGCCAGGCCACGTAGCTGTAGATGCCGAGGTTCAGCGCCAGCACGAGGGTGCCCAGCAGCAGCTGGATCTGCGGGGTCAGGCCGGCGGGGTAGATCAGTGGCCAGACGTAGTGCTCGACGAAGCTGCCCTGGTAACCTGCGTCACCGGCGGCATTGCGCATGCGGTTTTCCCAGGTGGTGAGCGGGCAACCCAGGTGCAGGCACTCCACCGCCAGGCCCCAGGCCAGGGCCGGCAAGTGCAGCAACAGGGCAGGGCGCCAGCGCAGCACCAGCAGCCCGCCGAACAGCACCAGCAGGATGAAGGCCAGGTGCAGCAGCACCAGGGTGTCGGCGGCAAGGCGGTAGAGCATGGGTTGGGTGCCCAGGGATTGGGGTTATCCCAGCATAGTCGGGTTGCCTGATCTGGCTCCTTCGCAGGGTCGTCCGCTCCCACGGCATCCCCACAGATTCCGGATGCCGCGCAGGACCTGTGGGAGCGGGCGAGCCCGCGAAAAGGCCAGCACAGGCCTAGACTCCTTCCTCGACCATCTGCAGGAAAGTCGCCACCACCCGGCGCGTACGCTGCTCGCTCAGGCACACCAGGGTCTCGGTCAAATGCCGCTGACAATCGACGATCGGCAATGCACACACCCGCGCATCGGCACCGAACTCCGCCGCCGACACCACGCCCACGCCAATGCCTACCACCACCGCTTCACGCGCTGCTTCCCGGCCTTCCACCTGGATCGCTGCGCGTATCCGCAGGCCGGCACGTTGCATCTCTTCTTCCAGCGTTTGCCGCGTCACCGAGCCGGGCTCGCGCAGCACCAGTGGCGTGTCGTCCAGGTCGGCCAGGCTGATCGAGCCACGGCTGGCCCATGGGTGGTGGTGGGAAACGAACGCCACCATCGGGTCACGACGCAGCGGCAGGCAATGCAGGCGCTCATCGTCGACATCCCGCCCCAGCAGGGCCAGGTCGGCCTGATAGCTGAACAGCCGCGCCAGCGATTCGTCGGTATTGCCCGTTTCGATCTTCACCTGGATACCCGGATAACGCTGGCAGAAGCGGGCGATCTGCGGCAGCACGTGCACCGGCGCATCCACTGCCAGCACCAGGCTGCCGGTCTGCAGCGCACGCGAGTCGTGCAGCAGTTCCTGGGCTTCGGCCTCGCAGGCGAACAGGCGCTGGCTGATGCCCAGCAGCCGCTCGCCAAGGTCGGTGAGCTGCACCGAGCGTTTGTTGCGGTGGAACAGCAATACGCCGAAGCGCTCCTCCAGTTTGCGCACCTGGTCGGACACCGCAGGCTGGGTAAGAAACAGCTTTTCGGCGGCGCGGGTAAAGCTGCCGTGCACGGCCACCGCGTGGAAAGCCTTGAGTTGAGCGTGGGACACCGACATGACGACCTCAGTAACAAGCTGGGCTTATGTGTGTAATACGATAAATCGATTTTATTTATCTTACAGCAACTGTTTCCATGGATTTCAGCCCGACGCTGGCACCACGAATGCCGCCAGGGCCATGGCGCTCACACGGCGCCACCTGACCCGATGACAGCCTCGTCATCGCTGTGCGTAACACAAGAACAAGACAGGCGTTTCTTCACATTCTGCCGGCACACTTGAGCAAGAGGTCAGACTTACATGAATCAATCCCTAGCCGCGTTCAAACGCTGGCGCATCCAGATTTTCGCCATCACCTGGCTGGCTTACGCCGCCTTCTACTTCACCCGCAAAGCCTTCTCGGTGGCCAAGCTGGGCATCGCCGAAGACCCAGGCTTCATGCTCGACAAGGCCGCCATGGCCAACCTGGATGCCATCTACCTGGCCGCCTATGCCGTGGGCCAATTCACCTGGGGCATGCTTGCCGACCGCTTTGGCCCGCGCGTGGTCGTGTTGGGCGGGTTGCTGATTTCTGCGGCGGCGGCAGTGGTGATGGGCAGTTACGCAACTTTCCCGATCTTCGCTACCTGCATGCTGGTACAGGGCCTGGCGCAATCCACCGGCTGGGCCGGCTTGTGCAAGAACATCGGCAGCTTCTTCCCGGCTTCGCAGCGCGGGCGGGTGCTGGGCCTGTGGAGTTCCTGCTATGCCTTCGGCGGCCTGGTGGCCTCGCCGTTCGCGGGCTGGTGGGCCTACACCCTGGTGGGCACCTGGCACGCGGCGTTCTTCTCCAGCGCGGCAGTGGTGGCGCTGGTGGCGGTGCTGTTCTTCTTCCTGCAGCGCAACAAACCCGAGGACGTCGGCTTGCCGGCGGTTGAGCCCGAGCCGCAAAGCATGGCCCCGGCCGGCAACCTGTGCAGCGTGTGGGCACCCCTGAGGGAGATCCTGCGCAACCGCACGGTGTTGACCCTGGGCCTGGCGTACTTCCTGCTGAAGCCGGCGCGCTACGCCATCTTGCTGTGGGGCCCTGTGATCGTCTTCGAGCAGATGCCCTCGGTGGGCAAAGTGGGCGCGGCAATCATCCCGACTGCTTTCGAACTGGCCGGGCTGCTTGGCCCGATCATGATCGGCCTGGCCTCGGACAAACTGTTTGGCGCCCGGCGCATGCCGGCCTGCGTGATCAGCCTGGTGCTGCTGACCGTGACACTGGCGTTGTTCATGGCGGCCATGAACACCGGCAGCGTGCTGCTGGTGGTGGCCTTGCTGTTCGTCATGGGCCTGACCCTGTACGGGCCGGACTCGATGATCAGCGGCGCTGCAGCCATCGACTTCGGCACCGCCAAGGCCGGCGCCACCGCAGCAGGTTTCGTCAACGGCTGTGGCTCGGTGGGCGCGGTGCTGGGTGGGCTGCTGCCGGGTTACTTCGACGGCGTCACGGTGTTCATCGTGTTCGCGGGCTGCGCGCTGTTCTCGGCGCTGGTGTTGCTGCCGCACTGGAACAGCCGCCCGGCCAGCAGTGCGCAAGGCACCGACGTGGCACCGAACACCAGCATGGCAATCAAGCCACTGCGTACTTAAAGGAAAGCGAGCGAATGAGACCCTTCTGGCTGCAACAGGCCCTGGATTCGGCGCAGGAGGCGGTATGCCCGCCGCTGCAAGGCGATACCCGTTGCGATGTGTGCATTGTCGGCGGTGGGTACACCGGCCTGTGGACGGCGCTGATGCTCAAGGAAGCGGTACCGGCCCTGGATGTGGTGCTGATCGAGGCCGACATCTGTGGTGCCGGTGCCAGCGGCCGCAATGGGGGCTGTGCGTTGTCCTGGTCGGCCAAGTACTTCACCCTCGAACGCCTGTTTGGGGGGGCGGAGGCGGTGCGGCTGGTGCGCGAGTCGGAGCGCAGCATCACAGACATCGGGGTGTTCTGCGCGGCCAATGGCATCGACTGCGACTTCCGCCTGGATGGCACGCTGTACACGGCCACCAACGCAGCCCAGGTCGGTGCCACCGACGCGGTGATCGCCGCGCTGGAGCACAAGGGCATCAACTCGTTCCGCCGCTTGCCGCTGGAGCAGGTGCAGCGCCTGGCCGGTTCGGCACGGCACCTGGAGGGCTGGTTCTCGCCGGCCGCCGCCACCGTGCAGCCGGGCAAACTGGTGCGCGGCCTGCGCCGCGTGGCCTTGCAGCGCGGCGTGCGCCTCTACGAAGGCACCGCCATGACCGGCCTGGAACACGGCGCCCCGGTGCAGGTACGCACGGCCCACGGCACGCTGCGCGCCGACCGTGTAGTGCTGGGCCTCAATGCCTGGATGGCGCGCGTCTTCCCGCAGTTCGAGCGCAGTGTGGCGATCGTTTCCAGCGACATGGTCATTACCGAACCGTGCCCCGAACTGCTGCGCCAGATCGGCCTGGACAGCGGGATCAGCGTGCTCGACTCGCGTATTTTCGTGCACTACTACCACAACACCTCCGATGGCCGGCTGATGCTCGGCAAGGGCGGCAACACGTTTGCCTATGGCGGGCGCATGTTGCCGGTGTTCGACCAGCCGTCGCCGTATCGGCGGTTGCTGCGCGAAAGCCTTGGCGGCTTTTTCCCGGCCTTGGCCGAGGTGCCACTGGCGGCCAGCTGGAACGGGCCGTCTGATCGATCAGTAACCGGCCTGCCGTTCTTTGGTCGGTTGGATGGGCAGGGCAACGTGTTCTATGGCTTTGGTTACTCCGGCAGCGGTGTTGGCCCGTGCCACATGGGCGGGCAGATTCTTTCCTCGCTGGCGCTGGGGCTGGACAACCCGTGGACCCGGTCGCCGCTGGTCAAAGGGCCGCTGGGGCTGTTCCCGCCCGAGCCGATCCGCTACCTGGGCTCGCTGATGGTGCGCAATGCCATCCGCCGCAAGGAGCAGGCCGAAGATCGTGGTGTGCGCCCGCGAAGGCTGGACGTGCGGTTGGCGCGGTTTGCCGCAGCGGCGGGCAAGGCCGATAAAGGCTGATGAGATTTCTTGTCGATCCCATGCTCGAGGGCGTATAAAATGCACCCACTTTTGGCCGGTCGCTTCCTGAACCGGCCGCTGAAACAAGAGAGTCGACATGGGCGCACAGTGGAAAGCCAAACATAGAGAAACAGCGGCCAATGCCAAAGGCAAGATCATGGGCAAGCTGTCCAAGGAAATCCAGATCGCGGCCAAGTCGGGTGCCGATCCCGATATGAACCCGCGCCTGCGCCTGGCCATCGTGCAAGCCAAGAAGGCTTCGATGACCCGCGAGACCCTGGATCGGGCAATCCGCAAGGGTGCAGGCCTGGACGGTGATGCCGTGCAATACCATGCGGTGAGCTATGAAGGTTTCGCTCCGCACCAGGTGCCGTTGATCGTCGAGTGCCTGACCGACAACATCAACCGCACCGTCGCGCAGATCCGCGTGCTGTTCCGCAAGGGCCAGCTGGGTGCCAGCGGTTCGGTAGCGTGGGACTTCAACCATGTAGGCCTGATCGAAGCCACGCCTGCGAGCGCTGACGCTGATCCGGAAATGGCTGCGATCGAAGCCGGTGCCCAGGACTTCGAGGAAGGTGAAGAAGAGGGCTCGACCCTGTTCATTACCGACACCACCGACCTGGACGCGGTGCAGAAGGCCCTGCCGGAGCATGGTTTCACCGTGACCGCGGCGAAAATCGGTTACACCCCTAAAAACCCGGTAAGCGCGGCCAGCCTGAGTGCTGAAGCGTTGGCCGAGGTCGAAGCGTTCCTCGAGGCGATCGACGAGCACGATGACGTGCAGAACGTCTATGTTGGCCTGACCGAGTAATCGTCGGGGCCGCGTTGCGGCCTGTTCGCGGGCAAGCCCGCTCCCGCAGGTTTTTCACGATGCTGAACCGTGTGAGAACCCTGTGGGAGCGGGCTTGCCCGCGAGAGGGCCCTTGAATTCCACCGCAGGGAGCCTGCATGAACCCCACCTTCGCCTCCCTAAGCCTCGCCCACCTGCGCACCCTCGACCACCTGTTGCAGCTTAAAAACCTCAGCCACGCGGCCGAGCGCCTGGGTGTCAGCCAATCGGCCCTGAGCCGCCAGCTGGCCCACCTGCGTGAAGCCTTCGATGATCCGTTGCTGGTGCGCCAAGGGCGTGGTTACGTGCTTAGCGAACACGCCGAAGCCCTGGTCGAGCCTTTGCGCCAGGTGCTCGAAGAACTGCACGCGCTGCGCCAGCCCGCCATCTTCGACCCGGCGCGCTGCGAGCGGCGGTTCTGCCTGGCCGCTTCGGACTATGTGGCCGAGCACATGCTGCCGCTGCTGGTGGCGGCGCTGGAGCGCGAAGCGCCAGGTGTGTCGCTGGAGTACCGCACCTGGCAGGCCGGCCAGTACGCCTTGCTGGCCAGCGGAGAAATCGACCTGGCGACCACCTTGTTCGACGAGTCGCCGCCCAACCTGCATGGACGGCTGTTGGGTGAGGACCGCGCGGTATGCCTGATGCGCCAGGATCACCCGCTGGCCGCGCAGGCCGCGCTCAGCCAGGCCGACTACCTGGCGTACAAGCATGTGCGCATTTCGGGCGGTGGCGACAAGGACAGCTTCATCGATCGGCACTTGCGTGCACAAGGCCTGCAGCGGCGGGTCAGCCTGGAAGTGCCGTTCTTCTGCGCCACGGTACAAGTGATTGCCAACAGTCAGGCCGTGGCCACGGTCCCCGAGCACATTGCCCGACAGCTGAGCCGTTTGCATGACCTGGCCTGGCGACCACTGGGCTTCATCGACCACAGCCAGCGGTACTGGGTCGTGTGGCACCAGCGCCTGCAGGCCTCGGCCGAGCACCGCTGGTTGCGTAACCGGGTATTCGAGTTGTGGCGCCAGTCGCAGTTCGGGGTGCAGGGCGGGCATGCGGGTTCGCCATAGCAGCTATGCGGGAAGCGGGGTTATTCGGCTGGGGATAGGTGCCTAGACTGGGGCATTGTGTTGATTGTGCTGCTTCTTCGCGGCTGTAGGAGCGGGTTTACCCGCGAAAGGGCCAGCACAGGCAATGGATAACCCCCAGGAGAGCTAGCGTGACCCCCGAACAATTTCGCCAGTACGGCCACCAACTGATCGACCTGATTGCCGACTACCGCCAGACCGTGGGCGAACGCCCGGTCATGGCCCAGGTCGAACCTGGCTACCTCAAGGCTGCCTTGCCCGCAACTGCCCCTCAACAAGGCGAACCTTTCGCGGCCATTCTCGACGACGTCAATAACCTGGTCATGCCCGGCCTGTCCCATTGGCAGCACCCGGACTTCTATGGCTATTTCCCTTCCAATGGCACCCTGTCCTCGGTGCTGGGGGACTTCCTCAGTACCGGTCTGGGCGTGCTGGGCCTGTCATGGCAATCCAGCCCGGCCCTGAGCGAACTGGAAGAAACTACCCTCGACTGGCTGCGCCAGTTGCTTGGCCTGTCTGGCCGGTGGAGTGGGGTGATCCAGGACACCGCCTCGACCAGCACCCTGGTGGCGCTGATCAGTGCCCGTGAACGCGCCACTGACTACGCCCTGGTACGTGGTGGCCTGCAGGCCGAGCCCAAGCCTTTGATCGTGTATGTCAGCGCCCACGCCCACAGCTCGGTGGACAAGGCTGCACTGCTGGCAGGTTTTGGCCGCGACAATATCCGCCTGATTCCCACCGACGAACGCTATGCCCTGCGCCCAGAGGCACTGCAGGCGGCGATCGAACAGGACCTGGCTGCCGGCAACCAGCCGTGCGCCGTGGTTGCCACCACCGGCACCACGACGACCACTGCCCTCGACCCGCTGCGCGCGGTGGGCGAAATCACCCAGGCCAATGGGCTTTGGTTGCACGTTGACTCGGCCATGGCCGGTTCGGCGATGATCCTGCCCGAGTGCCGCTGGATGTGGGACGGCATCGAGCTGGCCGATTCGGTGGTGGTCAACGCGCACAAATGGCTGGGTGTGGCCTTCGATTGCTCGATCTACTACGTGCGCGATCCGCAGCACCTGATCCGGGTGATGAGCACCAATCCCAGCTACCTGCAGTCGGCGGTGGATGGCGAGGTGAAGAACCTGCGCGACTGGGGCATTCCGCTGGGCCGTCGGTTCCGTGCGTTGAAGCTGTGGTTCATGTTGCGCAGCGAGGGTGTCGACGCATTGCAGGCGCGGCTGCGGCGTGACCTGGATAATGCCCAGTGGCTGGCGGGGCAGGTCGAGGCGGCGGCGGAGTGGGAAGTGCTGGCGCCAGTACCGCTGCAGACCTTGTGCATTCGCCATCGACCGGCGGGGCTTGAAGGGGAGGCGCTGGATGCGCATACCAAGGGCTGGGCCGAGCGGCTGAATGCATCCGGCGATGCTTATGTGACGCCGGCTACACTGGACGGGCGGTGGATGGTGCGGGTTTCGATCGGTGCGCTGCCGACCGAGCGGGAGGATGTGCAGCGGCTGTGGGCACGTCTGCAGGACGTGATCAAAGGCTGAAGCCTTCGCGGGCAAGCCCGCTCTCACAGCATCGCATCAGGGCTGAAGCCTGTACGGTACCTGTGTGAGCGGGCTTGCCCGCGAAGGGGCTGCAAGGCAGCCCCTGCAATCTATCAGTGACTCACCGCCTGAAAGCTACCTTTACGGCTGGCTTCATAGGCAGCCTTTTCCATCGGCTTGGCGTCTGGGTTGCCCAGGTCGTCCATCGCCAGGCGGTGGGTTTCCGGGGCAATGTAGGCCGCCAGGGCGCACACGCCGGTGATGAAGAAGGCCAGCCCACCGACTACCAGCGGAATGTTGTCCGAGCCGGGTGGGGCAACCATTGCGAACAGCGCGGGCAGCATGGCGGTCAGCATGGTGCCGATGTTCTGCGCGATGGCCATGGCCGTAACGCGGTAGCGGGTGTGGAACAGCTCTGGGTAGAAGCTTGGGAACACCGCGTTGTAACCCTGGTAGACCATGCCCCACATGACGATCGAGGCGGCGAACGCCATTGGCACGTTCTGGATGCTGATCGCATACAGGTAGACGAAGGCCAGCAGGCCAGAGCCCAGGCAGCCGGCGATCATGGTCGGGCGACGGCCGATCTTGTCCGACAGGTTGCCCACGAACGGGATCACCAGCACCGCGACGATGTTGCCGACCACCGGAATCCACAGGTACACGCTCTTGTCGAAGCCGATGCCATACGCCGGCTGCACCGCGTAGGCCGCACCGAAGATGGTGGCCACGACCGGGATCACGTTCATCAGGGCCATGAACATCACCAGCACCATGTGCTTCCAGCTGTGGCGGAAGGCCTCGCTGATGGGCGACTTGGCAACCTTGTCCTGTTTCTCTTCTTGAACGAACGCCGGGGTTTCGTGCACTTCCTTACGGATGATGAAGCCGGCAATCAGCACGATGGCGCTCATCAGGAACGGAATGCGCCAGCCCCATTCGGTAAAGGCTTCGCTGGGCATGAAGTAAGCCAGTGGCAGGAATACCGCCGCCGCCAGGACCTGGCCCGCTTGCACACCTTGCAGGGTGAAACTGGCGTAGTAGCCTCTTCGGCCAAACGGCGCGTGCTCCATGATCATCGAGCTGGCACCGGAAATTTCCCCGGCCACGGCAAAGCCCTGGATCAGGCGCAGCACCACCAGCAAAGCCGGTGCGAGGTAGCCGATGTCGTGGTAGGTGGGTAGCAGGCCGACAGCCATGGTCGACAGGCCCATCAGGAACATGCACAGCAGCAGGACGTTCTTGCGACCGCGGGTGTCACCCCAGTGGCCCAGTACGAAGGCGCCGATCGGGCGTGCCAGGTAGCCCACGCCATAGGTGGCCAACGAGGCAATGATGGCCATTTTCGGGTCGGTGTTAGGGAAGAAAATCTGCGGGAAAATCAGCGCAGCGGCCTGGGCGTAGATGAAGAAGTCGTAGTACTCGAGTGCCGAGCCTATCCATCCACTGGCGGTCGCTTTCTTTGCTTGCGAGCTGGAGTGAGCCATCGTTGTCTCCGTTGTTATTGTTGTTTGCGCAGGTTCCGCCAGAGGTTATGCCAAGGCAGGAGGCAACGGTCGGTGTGCCTGCGTCTGTGGTCCATGTTGACCACGGGCCCGCGGTCTAGCAATTCGCTAGAACGGGTTTTGTGCGATAATCGAACGCAAAACTAACCATTCCGTACAAAGAGATTGAAGCGACGACTTTACCTGCGAATAATCGATCGTGCCATAAACTGTTACAGGGGTTGTTTGCCCGAATGGCACCGTATTCCTCCAACAACAAGGAACTCCCGCCATGCAGCGTTCGATCGCTACCGTGTCCTTGAGCGGCACTCTGCCGGAAAAGCTCGAAGCCATCGCCGCCGCCGGTTTTGACGGCGTCGAGATCTTCGAGAACGATCTGCTCTATTACGCTGGCAGCCCGCGCCAGGTGCGCCAGATGTGCGCCGACCTGGGCATTGCCATCACCTTGTTCCAGCCTTTCCGCGACTTTGAAGGTTGCCGCCGTGACCGCCTGCAGAAAAACCTCGACCGCGCCGAACGCAAGTTCGACCTGATGCAGGAGCTGGGTACCGACCTGGTGCTGGTGTGCAGCAACGTCCAGGCCGATGCCCTGGGTGACGAGCAACTGTTGGTCGACGACCTGCGCCTGCTGGGCGAACATGCCGGCAAGCGTGGCCTGCGCATTGGTTACGAAGCGCTGGCCTGGGGCCGCCACGTCAACACTTACCAGCAAGTGTGGAACCTGGTGCGCCAGGCCGACCACCCGGCACTCGGGGTGATCCTCGACAGCTTCCACACCTTGTCGCTCAAAGGTGACCCCAGCGCGATCCGCGACATCCCCGGCGACAAGATCTTCTTCGTGCAAATGGCCGATGCGCCGATCCTGGCCATGGATGTGCTGGAGTGGAGCCGCCACTTTCGCTGCTTCCCGGGGCAGGGCGAAATGGACATGGCCGGTTTCCTGGCGCCGATCCTCGCCACGGGTTACCGTGGCCCGCTGTCGCTGGAAATCTTCAACGACGGCTTCCGCGCCGCACCGACCCGGCAGAATGCCGCCGACGGCTTGCGTTCGCTGCTGTACCTCGAAGAGCAGACCCGCTTGCGCCTGGAGCAGGAAAACACGCCGATCGAACCTGGCGTGCTGTTCTCCCCGCCGCCGGCCAGCGCTTATGACGGCGTGGAGTTCCTGGAGTTCGCGGTCGACGAAGCCGTCGGCGCGCGCCTGGGCAACTGGCTGAAGCGCCTGGGCTTTGCCGAAGCCGGCAAGCACCGCAGCAAAGAAGTGCAGCTGCTGCGCCAGGGTGATATCAACATTGTGCTGAACGCTGAACCGTATTCCTTCGGCCACAACTTCTTCGAGGCCCATGGCCCGTCGCTGTGCGCCACTGCGCTGCGGGTCAAGGACCAGCAAGCGGCCCTGAAGCGGGCCACCGCCTTCCGTGGCCAGCCGTTCCGCGGCCTGGTCGGCCCCAACGAATGCGAAGTGCCGGCGGTGCGTGCGCCCGATGGCAGCCTGCTGTACCTGGTGGAGCAGGGCACTGCCGGCCACACCCTGTACGACACCGACTTCAGCCTGGACAACAACGCAACCGCTACCGGCGGCCTGCGCCGCATCGACCACATGGCCCTGGCCCTGCCGGCCGAGTCGCTGGACAGCTGGGTGCTGTTCTACAAGAGCTTGTTCGACTTCGCCGCCGACGACGAAGTGGTGCTGCCCGACCCGTATGGCCTGGTCAAGAGCCGCGCCCTGCGCAGCCAGTGCGGCACCTTGCGCCTGCCGCTGAACATCTCGGAAAACCGCAACACCGCCATCGCCCATGCGCTGTCAAGCTACCGTGGTTCGGGCGTGCATCACATCGCTTTCGATTGTGACGACATCTTCCGCGAAGTGGCGCGGGCCAAGCTGGCAGGGGTACCGCTGCTGGAAATCCCGCTGAACTACTACGACGACCTGGCGGCGCGTTTCGATTTCGACGACGAGTTCCTCAGTGAGTTGGCGTACTACAACGTGCTGTATGACCGCGATGCTCAAGGTGGCGAG
Organism: Pseudomonas sp. 10(2024); assembly: GCF_045164175.1. Classification (NCBI taxonomy): domain Bacteria; kingdom Pseudomonadati; phylum Pseudomonadota; class Gammaproteobacteria; order Pseudomonadales; family Pseudomonadaceae; genus Pseudomonas; species Pseudomonas sp. 10(2024). The sequence continues at coordinate 3,610,585 of NZ_CP174006.1, read as the reverse complement.
CTGTTCCACGTCTATACCGAGCCGTTCGAGGAGCGTTTCTTCTTCGAGATCATCCAGCGCAAGGCGGGGTACGCCGGTTACGGCGCTGCCAACGTTGCGGTGCGCCTGGCAGCCATGGCCAAGGCCCGTAGCGGGGCGGCGCGCAAGCCGGTGCTGTAGTCGCCTGCACCGGCCTGTCTTGTGGGAGCGGGGTGAACCCTGCTTCCACAGGATTATTACGGCCCGATTCAGTGATGCTCAGCCACCATCAACAACGACTGCGGCACCGCGCTCTGCGGATGCTGCGGTTCCTGCAGGCTGACCAGCCTCAACCCCGCCATGTCCAGCGCATTCAGCCAGCTGGCCAGGGTGCGGAAATACCAAGGCATCGGTTGCCAATCCCCGGCGAACCCGGCAAAAGACTCCTCTCGCCAGCCATCCTGGTAATCCCCGCCAGCCACGCTCCACGGGTGCAGGGTCTGGATCACCAGCGCACCGCCTGGTACCAGCAAAGTACGCATGGCCGACAACAGTTCAATGATGTCCTGGTGCAACAGCGCGAAGTTGGCGCAGATCAGGTCATAGTCCTTGCCAACATGCACCTTCGCCTCAGCCAACTGCGCATAGCTGGCCAGGTGCACCTCACCCGCGCCCGCAGCTCGCGCTGCATCCACCAGCGTTCTGTCGCCGTCGACGCCCACGGCCTCGATACCCCGGTCGGCCAGCGCGCGCAGCAGCCAGCCCTCACCGCAGCCCAGGTCGAGCACCCGTTCGGGCTGGCGGCCAAGGATGGCCAGCAGGATGGCCTGGTCAGTGACCTGGCGACGGCTTTCGATGGCGCCATGGCGTACGGCGTCGATCCAGGCCTGGGCGTTCTGGTGCCAACTGTCGAGCAAGGCGTCTTCAGGGTTGCGCATGATCGGCTCCATCAGCGGAAAAGGTGAAGGGCGAGCCCGGCAACGGCGCAGCCGATCAACACGTGTATCACCCCGCGCTTGTAGCGGAACAGCGCCACAGCCGCGGCGAGCGCTATCACCGCCGAGGACCAGTGGAACGCGCCATCGAACCCGTCCGGCCACAGCACGTGGTAGCCGAAGAACAGCGCAAGGTTGAGGATTACCCCCACCACCGCCGCAGTGATCCCGGTCAGTGGGGCGGTGAACTTCAGTTCGTTATGGGTCGACTCCACCAGCGGGCCTCCGGCGAGGATGAACAGGAACGAGGGCAGGAAGGTGAACCAGGTCACCAGGCTCGCTGCCACTGCGCCCGCGAGGAACGCCTGCTGGGCGCCGAACATTGGCTGCAGGTAGCCACCGACGAAACCGACGAAGGCCACCACCATGATCAGCGGCCCGGGCGTGGTCTCGCCCAGCGCCAGGCCATCGATCATCTGCGTGGGCGACAGCCAGCCATAGTGGCCGACAGCCCCTTGATAGACATAGGGCAGCACCGCATAGGCACCGCCGAAAGTCAGCAGCGCCGCCTTGGTGAAGAACCAGCCCATTTGCGTCAGTGTGCCGTGCCAGCCAAAGGTCGCCATCAGCAGGCCCATGGGCAGAAGCCAAAGCGCCGCAACCGTCAGCAGCAAGGTCACCAGGCGGCCCCAGCTGAAGCAGGCGTGCGCGGGTATCGGGGTATCGTCGTCTATCAGCGCCGGGCACTGGCGGGCCCTGACTGCGCTGTGGCCCCCACCGGGCGCGAACTGTGCTGGCCGCAGCCGGCCGCCGACATAACCCAGCAGTGCGGCCGCCAGCACGATCAGCGGGAAGGGGACGTCAAGCGCGAAAATGGCCACGAACGAGGCCGCGGCAATCGCCCATAGCCAGCCGTTCTTCAACGCCCGCGTGCCAATGCGGTGGGCGGCATGCACGACGATGGCGGTCACGGCCGGCTTGATCCCTTCGAAAAGCCCGGCGACCACCGGAACTTCGCGCCAGGTCAGGTACACCCACGACAGGCCGATCAGGATGAACAGCGACGGGAGCACGAACAGAGCGCCGGCAATCACCCCGCCCCAGGTGCGGTGCATCAGCCAGCCGATGTAGGTGGCCAGTTGCTGGGCTTCGGGCCCGGGCAGCAACATGCAGTAGTTGAGGGCATGCAGGAAACGCCGTTCACTGATCCAGCGGCGCCGCTCCACCAGCTCCTGGTGCATGATCGCAATCTGCCCGGCCGGGCCGCCGAAACTGACGAAACCCAGCTTCAGCCAGAACAGCAATGCCTGGCCCAGGCCGACAGAGGCGGGTGTTTGCCCGGCAGTTTCTTGCAGGTGTTCAGCCATGCGGTGTGCCCTTGCTTTCAGCCAGTCGCAGCGCGTTGGCGCTTGATTCGGTACATGTGCCCGTCAGCATGGCGCAGTAACATGTCGGCATCGTTGCCGTCTTCGGGAAAGCGGGCCACGCCAATACTGCAGGACGGTGCATCGATGCCGGCAAACTCGGCGTCGAGCGGTTCGGCCATGACCGCGAGAATGTGCTGTACGTGCGTGGCAATGGCCTCTGGCGACGGGCAGTCGGGCAACAGCACGGTGAATTCGTCGCCGCCCATCCGCGCTACCGTGCCAGCCGCCCCTACGCAGCGTTCCAGGCGGCGGGCCAGCGTGCACAGTACCCGGTCACCCACGCTGTGGCCGTGGTTGTCGTTGATCTGCTTGAAGTCATTGATATCGAGGAACAGCAAGGCCAGCCTGCGGTTGTGACGCCGGGCCGCGGCCAGGGCGGTGTCCAGCCGTTCATTGAACATGGCGCGGTTGGCCAGCCGGGTCAGCGGGTCATGATGGGCGAGGAAGCGCAGTTCGTCTTCGGCCTTGCGCTGGGCGGTAACGTCCCGTGCCACGCCGATACGCGCCTGGGCCTCATCAGACCAGCAGGCCGACCACAGAATGTGCACCACGCTGCCGTCCTTGCGAAGGTAACGGTTGCAAAAGTCGTAGTGCGGCTGGCCGTTCATCACCCGCATGATCGAGGCGCGCGTGGCCGCGAGGTCGTCAGGGTGCATGTAGCGGGTGATCGGCGTGCCGATCAGTTCGCAGGCCTCGTAGCCCAGCAGTGTCTTGCAGGCATCACTGACGAACACGATCTGGTTGTCCCTGTCGACCACGAATACCGTATCCAGCATCAGGTGGATCAGCCTGGGGTACAACGCTTGCAGGTCTACGGGCATGGCTCAGGGTGTCCGCGGCAGGGTGACCGATCATAGCCTGAAGGAATACGTCGCAGCTACGGCAGCCTGCAGGGCTGGTGCCCCCTTCCTTGAAACTGGCAGCGACCGCATCGAAAGGGGCGGCCTCTACAGCGGTGGTTCGGGCCTAGGCAGGGGAAAAATGAGCCACGTAAAAGGCATGGCACCTGACAAAACTGCCAGTTGTAGCGAAATCCGTCTGCACATCAAATGAAGCGCGAGTGTTCTGAACAGTCGTTCGAGTGTTTGGCTCCCGCAATGTACAAATGGAGAGTGCCATGGACTATTCAACCGAAGAACTGGTCAAGTGGTTAGGTGAAGAATCACGTCTGTTGGGCTGGGACATGGTCTTCTTCTTTGATGGAGGAAAGATTAATGCGCTATTGAAGCAAACATCCATCCGGCGCTTCAATACAGCGGATCGTTTACCGCCCATTTCCGGATTCATCAGCAACGGGCCTGACTATCGTTTTGCCTTGTCCAATTGTAATCTCACTTTGCCTAGGTTGATTTTCGATGTGAACCTTGCCGGTAACAAGGCGCACCTGCTGATGACAATTGCTGAAGCCAATGTGTACTCGCTGATGTACAAGAGTCAACAGTGGCAAGTGCGCCAGTTGGATGTGCTAGGGGGTGTGCAACACGCTGATCTGAGTCTGGACATTGATCTGGAGGCGTCTGGTGGCCACGTGGATGAAACTGACACGATCAGTCTGGATCTCAGTGAAACGGAAAATTTTTCCATGCCGTGCTACACCGGCGAGACGCGCTTGTTGACCGAGTTTTTCAGGCAGAAATTTTCGGCGCTGCCTGGTGAACAGCGTCAGTTTCCGATTGGCCATTTGTCAAAGCTCAATGTCGATTTGCATCGCCCCGTCTCGTTTAGCCTGCGTACCCAGGCCAGGGGAAGGGGGCCCACCGATGTGGAGGGTGCAGTCGTGCTGTTTGTCGATATGAAGGATGGAGCGGGGGGGAATTTTCCTGGCGCGGATTACAAGTACGCAATACCCAATGATGGTGACTATTCGGCAACTGTGCTGTTCAATAAGGAGCGTTTGTTGCTTGCGCAGTTAGTGGCCGCCGCGAGCCGTGTGATCAAGGATGCTGAGTTTGAGTTGCTCCGGCATGATGGCGATTTACCGACAGTTACCTGCAAGGCGGGATATATTACACTGCCGCACCAGTGGGTTGACGAGACGATACTGACTATTGCGTTTGACACTCTGTGGGAAGTGACGGGGACTTTTCAGTTTTTCGAAGCCAACATAGACATGGCCGATGCGTTGACCATCAGCAATGAAGGTGACCAGTGGAAGATGAATTTGTCTATGCGTGGCAACCTGAAGGTCCAGTATAATAATATCGATGATGCCACGGGCGAACTACGCAACAGACTGATCTTTGAAGACTTTGACCTGGATGATTTCCTGGCGCCTGTGCAAGCAGATTTTCACTATGACGCAGAGCTGGCATACAGCTTTGATCCCGAAGGCGTGACACAACTGGTGTGCGAATCCTATGAATTTGCCGAACAGGTTGGCTTTCAACCGGTTTTTGGCAACATAAAGCCTCCGCCTGCACGTGATTCTTCCGGCTCTGCGAGCGAGTTTCTCGCGTATTTGGTAGGGCCGGCGATGTTCTGGTTAAGTTTGTCGCTCAGGAAACGTCTTACCAGCTTTGGTACTTCGGGGTTTGTCTCGCTTCAGGATGGTTTGGTGGAAAACCTGAAAACCAATCTGATTTTCGAGTCTCGCACAAGTAAAATAGCGAGCGATGTGCTGAGGTTAAATTTTCAGAGCATTTTTACGGGGACAAAACTCTTGGCCCCGCACGATATAGCTTTTTTCGGCAAGGTAAATCCCGCTGCTGGTTATTTCAACGTCAGTCCGATGGAAACTACCCTGCTCGCAGGTAAAACCACGAAATTCGAGGCCGAGCCTGCCTGGGCGCGGGTACGTTGGTCCGTTGAGGCCGTTTCCGGCATTGCAGAAGGTGTTCCTCTTTCTATCAACGGAGGCTTCTTTACCGCACCCAGTGCCAGCGACATGACAAAGTCATGCGCACACCTGCTGGTAACAACCACCAATATTTTGATTCCGGCAATTCAAAGCAAGGCCTTGATCACCGTGGTTCGCGAAACGCTGCAAGCCAACCCTGCGGTTGTGATTGCCCAGGCAGGCAGAAACGTCGATTTCAATGCCTGGACGCTCGGCAATCCTGCGACCTTGCAATGGCGTTATCAGGACGAACCTGTGGGCACGGGGCAGGCAGTGACGGTCACCAGCCCAGCCGACACGGGCACAGTTGCTTATGTCGTTGAAGAAATCCAGGTGACAGACCCTGAAAGCCAACAAACCAGTACCTGTGTACTGATCACCGAGATGGGGCATTTGACGCCCATGACGCTGAGCGCCACTGTTGACCCTGCGGGTACGAAAGCGGTGTTGGATGTCAGTCAAACCCCGTTCCCGCCGGAGGGCTTCAACTGGGAGGTGCGCTACGGACCGGGTAGTGTTTCGGCAGGAGTTTATACACCGGGTATAGACGAGACAGCCCGCTTCGCATTGATAAGCGCAACCTTCGATAGCGGTGATTACGGTGTTTTCGAAGGGTATGTCCTGCTAGTCCTGCCACTTGCCGAACACCGAAACATCACAACCGTTCAGGCAGATTGAACCATGGGTAGATGATATCAACCACCACTGCGCCATGAGCGTTGACCAGGCCCTGGTGTGGCATTGCTACCGGTTTGGCTGCCATTACGGGCTGGTGCGGGTAGCGTCGATGGAAAATGCCCTACGACCGATGATCAAGCCCTGGCGCCACGCGTCACACTCCGCGCCATTTTGCATATCGGTTGGGGCATCAGCGCCGGCGCCATCAGCAGCCCCCTTTTCCCGCGCAAGGGGTCGCCGAATGTTGCCCCGGGCTTGTCCAGCGACCACGGCAGTTGCTTCGCGTTATACTCCGCGCCTTTTGCCCGTGCCGGAATCCGCCCATGCGCCAGGTTTTGCTCATCGTCGATGTTCAGTCCACCTTCAGCCCGCCCGAGTGGCTGGTCGATGGTTTGCGGCGGTTGTCAGCGAACATTCCCACCATAGCCTCGGTCGAGTTGCACGATGAACAGGTCACGCCGTTCGAACGCCAGCTCGGCTGGCACCCGGCGGCCGAGGACGAGAGCCTGGTCGAGGCCGACCAGGTGTTCGTCAAGCATGGCTATGGGCAAAGTGCCGAAGCTATCGAGTACATCCGGCAACTGGGTGTAGAGCGGGTGCTGGTGTGTGGGCTGCAGACCGAAACCTGCGTGCTGGCCGCCGGCTTTGCCCTGTTCGATGCAGGGCTGATGCCCACGCTGGTGACAGACATGACAATAGGGTCGTCGCTGGACCGCTCGGGCAAGCTGGGTACCGACCTGTGGAAGCACCACTTCCGCCAGGTCACCACCTCGGCCGAGGTGCTGGCTGAACTGGCCGGACGCGAGTAGTGCATGCGCTGGCGGGTCATCTTCGTTCAGGCAGAGGTGGCGCGTTCAGCTGGATCGGCCCCACGCGCCTGATGCTGCTTGCGCCTGCGGGTAAACAGCAGACGCAACAGGGTGTTCCAGCAATAGCTCACCAGTACCCCTCCAGCGAGTGCCAGGGCTATCTCGAACAGCGGGTGCCTGAAAACATGCTCCGCTACCGACTCGAACTGGAAATGCGTCAGGTAGATATACAAGGTTGACGAAGCGATCACCGCACCTGCCCGTGCAACCAGGGCGGGTACTGGCACCGAGCGGAACCAGACAAGTGCCAGCATCGCTGGCAGGGCGATGTCGACATAGTGTGTAAACGCTTGCCAGCCAACACCGGCAAGCGCCATCAGGTCCAACTCGCCAACCACCAGCACGGCTACTGCACTGGCCACCCATTTGCGTGAGGTCGTGTCGGCATGGTGCACGGCCATGCCCAGTACCATCACCGCCAGGAAGTGCTGGGGCACCCGGTTGAGCAGGGCGCTGGCGTCGAATACGAACTGGTTGAGGAGCACATCCAGCGCCACCAGTGCACAGGCAGCGATGATCAGCCAGCGAAACGGGTCGGCAATCAGCACCTGGCGCACGCGCCTGATCGACAGCACCAGGCCAATGATCACGATCATCTGCACCAACACTTCGATGTACCAATAGTTGAACAGGCTGACCTCGCTGGCGGGGAACCAGTTGGAAACCAGCAGCAGCGATTGCCAGTGCAGCCGGGCGAATACCAGCTGGATCAATGCGCTGTACAACAGTGTTGGTACCACGATGGCTGCCAGTGGCCTGAGCAGCGTGCGTGCATCGCCACGCGCTTCGATGGCCTTGAGCTGAAAGCGCGCCAGGGCGATGCCGGAGACCAGGAACAGCACCGAGGTTTCGCCGAGTATCGGCCAGTGGTCGAAATCACCCAGGTGGCCGACCACAATCAGGATGATGGCGAGCATGCGGATGAACACCGGCATTTCCATTACCCGCCACGCGCCTTTGGGCGGCGCACTCAGCTCGGCCAGCTGGCACACCGGCAGGGTTTCCCAACGTTCAGGCAGGTGACCGATAAGCGCCTCCAGCACACGCGAGGCCTGCACGAACGACAGCGAGTCGCCGCCCAGTTCGACAAAGCTCAATCTGGCGTCCAGGCGCGGTACCTGGAGGATGCGGGCCCAGGCTGTACTCAGCTTTTCGGCCAAGGGTGACAACGGTGGGTTGATACTGTCGTCAAATGCCGCAGGCAGCGCGCGTTTGTCGACCTTGCCGTTGGGGGTGAGCGGCAGGGCATCAAGGAACACGAACAGCGCCGGAACCATGTAGTCAGGCAGCTGGCCGCTAAGGGCCTGGCGCAGTTCGTCAGCACGGATGGCCTGCTGCGCGACGCAATAAGCCACCAGCCGGGTCGATGCACCCTCGTGGTTGGCCAGGACCACGCATTGCCCTATTTGCGGGAGACGGCAGATGGCGTTCTCGATTTCCGCCAGCTCGATGCGATGCCCCCGGATTTTCACCTGGCTGTCAGCGCGCCCCAGAAAACGGGCGCTGCCATCGGCCAGATAGGTGCCCAGGTCACCCGTGCGGTAACAGCGGTCGGCCGTGTCAGCGGTGAACGGGTTGGCGATGAATTTGGCTTCGGTCAGCCCCGGGTCGTCCCAGTATCCCCGCGACAGGTAGGGGCTGCGGATCAGGATCTCGCCTGTCTCGCCCTCGCTGACCAGCTGGTTGGCCGGGTTGACCACCAGCAACTGTGCATCGGCAATGCCTTTTCCCAAGGGCACCCGGGCATTGTCCATTTCCGGGTCGAGGGTGTGGAAAGCCATGGCCTGTGGGGTTTCGGTGGTGCCGTAGAAGTTCACATTGACGGCATTCGGTGCGATGGCGCGGACCTGCTGGTACTGCGTCGGGCTGAGTGCATCGCCACCCCAGAACAGGTAGCGCAGGTGGTCGAGAACCTGGCCGTTCAGGTGTACGCCAGTTTCGATCAGCTTGCCCAGCGGCGGGGTGAGGTGGATCACGTTCACACCGTGCTGGTGAAGCCAGCCGGCCAGCCGTGAGGGGTCGGTCAGGGTCGACTGGGCCGGGCAGGCAATGGTCGCGCCCAGCGACAGTGGTGTGAACACGTCGCGGTATACCGGGTCGTGGCCCAGGCCAGAAAGCAGCGAGAAGGTGTCGGCCTGGGTAAAACCGTGCTGGCGCACATGCCAGTCGATGAAGTGCACCAGCGGTGCGTGGTGGGTAACGATGCCCTTGGGCTCACCGGTGCTGCCCGAGGTGAAGGTGATGTAGGCCGGCTGCTCAGGGCTGACAGTGGGCAGCGCGACAGGTTGGCGAGGGAAGGCCTGCAGCGCTTCAGCGGGGGCTTCAGGCACCGTGACGACCATGGGCTGGCCGACGTCGACGGTAGCCTCGGCGCAGCGCAGTATCACCGCAGGCTTCAGGGTGCTGACGATTTGCTCGATACGCGCGGCCGGGTAAGCGGCGTCAGCCACGGTGAAGGCCAGGCCGGCACGCAGGCAGCCGAGCATGGCGTATACCAGGGCGGCGCTGCGATGGGTGACGATGACCACACGATCGGTGCCGCTGGCGGCGTTTTTAACCAGAAACGCGGCAATGCCCGCGCTGATCTGCTCCAGTTGGGAGTAGCTGCAGGTTGTGTGCTGGCCAATGATGGCAATGGCCGCCGGGCAGCGGCTGGCCTGCTTGATGAACGCGTGGTGGATGGGCTGTTCGGCACGGTACGCCAGGCACAGCGTCGGGTTCGGGCGCAGGTCCGGCATGATGATCGAGTGCTCCGCAGGAACGTTGGGCTGGCTGGTAGCACAACGCTAGTGCAGGCTGGCTGATGGCGCCAATGCATGATCGCTGCTTGCGATAGCCGGGAGCTCCAGCGCAGCAAGCCAGCCCCCACAAAACACTGCTAAACCGACGGGTTAGCGGTTGTTCCAGGGGAGCCGCCTTGCGCTGCGACATGGGTTGTCACAGGCCTGGTTTTCAGGCCACATCCACGAGCACGATCTCGCTGTCCTCGATGGCGGTCACCCGCAGCACCGCTTCCTGCTCGATCGCCACGCCATCGCGCGCCTTGGCCCGCAATCCGTTGATCTCCACCAGCCCCTTGGCCGGCACCAGGTAACCCCGGCGTTCGGCATCGAAGCGGTACTCGGCGGTTTCACCGGCTCGCAGGGTGGCAGCCACCAGGCGGGCATCGGTACGGATCTGCAGGCTGTCCTCGTCACCCGCGCGGCCGCTGGCCAAGGTCACGAAGCCCTCACCGCGCTCGCCTTTGGGGAACGGCCGGCTACCCCACTGCGGTGCTTCACCGGTGCGCTCCGGCACGATCCAGATCTGGAAAATACGTGTATCGATATCTTCCAGGTTGTACTCGCTGTGCACGATGCCGGTACCGGCGCTCATGACCTGAACATCACCGGCTTCGGTACGGCCCTTGTTGCCCAGGCTGTCCTGGTGGCTGATCGCGCCTTCACGCACATAAGTGATGATTTCCATGTCGCGGTGCGGGTGCGGCGGGAAGCCGCTGCCGGCTGCGATCAGGTCGTCGTTCCAAACCCGCAGGTTACCCCAGTGCATGCGTGCCGGGTCGTAGTACTCGGCAAACGAGAAATGGTGGTGGGCATCGAGCCAGCCATGGTTGGCGTGGCCGAGGCTTTCGAAGGGTCGCAGTTGCAGCATGGTCGTGCTCCTTGAATCAGTGGAATGACGCCATGATGCGCTATCGAAACATCGAAAATAAGCGTAAATATCGGCTTAAAACAATCTGATTTATAGATGCTTTTTCTGCGGCGTTTTATTCGCTTCATCGCCTAATCCACTGATCTGCAAGCATTCGCTGGCGATTTTTCGTCGATGCGGCGAACATGCCTGCTGTTTTGAATTTCAACGGAGTGACCGTGGCCCACGAGCAACCCCTGGCCCCCGCCGACCTTACCCCTCCTGCCCAGTTGCCCTGGTTTCGCCGCCTGGCCGCCCGCCTGCTGGGGCGTGGCCTGACCCGCCTGCAAGCCCAGCACCGCGACTCGTGGTTCCTCGGCCACGCCACAGGCCAGCGCACTGGCCATGCCGATGGCGTGCGTGAAGGGTTCGAGCGTGGTCGGGTGGAGGGCTATGAAGCGGGGCGCCAGGTGCTGGTGATACGCGATACGCGCCCCGACAGCGCCGCCGTGCCAGGCCAGGATGACAACTTGTTCGACGACTGGCGCCTGCCGTTGACGGCCGAGTTGAAGAAGCGCTTCAAGGCCGATGTCGCCCAGCGTCTGCCCGCCGAAGCCCAGCCCAGCGCCGCGCAATGGAAGCTGATCTTCAGTGACACCCCGTCTACCTGCGTGGTGGCAGGCGCCGGGGCAGGCAAGTCCACGTCGCTGGTGCTGCGCATCCTGCTGCTGCGTCATTACCTGGGTTACGAGCTGGATGCGATGACCGTGGTCACCTTCACCCGCGAATCGCGCAAGGACTTCATCAAGCGCCTGCTGCAGGTGTTCGCCCTGTGGCAGATCAACCTGCAGCCTGTGCAGGCCCGCGAGCTGGTGCGCACGTTCCATTCGCGCATCCTGCCGCTGGTGCGCAGCCTGCCGGGCTTCGGCCAGGTGCGTGCATTTGAAACACTGGGCCACGAGATGCCTGCGGGGCGTGAGGCCGAGGCCGACAGCAACCCGTTCGACCTGCGCCTGAACGATGCCCAGCGCCAGCAGCTGAACCAGTGCTACAGCAGCTTGCTGGGCGAGAGCCCGCGTTTTGCCGAGCTGGTCGGCCAGTTGCGCAGCGAAGCCTTGCAACTGAAACCGCTGGACCCGAACAACCCCGATGTGCAGAAGCGCGCACAGGTGACCCAATTGGCCGCCCAGCGCGACGAAGAACTGTGCGACGTGATCGAGGACCTGTGGTTTGCCGCCGGCGTCTGGCCGATCAAGGGTATCGAGCCCTGCCGCGAAACGGTCGACATCCGTGGCAGCCGCTTCCATGTGCACGGCCGCCTGGAAGGCCAGGGGCCTTTGGTGGTGCTGGGCTTCGACCCCGCACAAAGCGCGCAATACCAGCGCCCCGGCGCCAAGCTGACCGTGCGTGCCGAGTGGGCGGTCAAGCGCACACTGTTGCAGGCGTTCTGCGACAGGCCGCTGATCTGGCTCGACAACTACGCCATGGCCAGGCGCCTGGCGGCATCGTTGGCGGGCGATGCCGTGGCCGGTCCTGGCTTCGAGTACAAGGTCAAGGGCGAACTGGCCCCGGCGCCGCTGCTGGATGCGTTCGTCAGTGCCGCCAATTTCATCGAAAACCTTGGGTTGGAGGTGAACAATGCGGTGGCGGCGATGAGCTTCCCGTCCGGCGATAGCGATGCACTGTTCTTCGAGGCCCTGGCGCTGTACTGGAAGGCCCTGGAAGCGCACCTGCTGGACCAGTCGCCGCCGGTGATGAGCTACAACCGCATGTTCGCCCTGTTTGGCGAGAACAACCCGGAAAACCTGCGCCTGCTGCCCGATCCGTTGCTGCGGCCGCTGGCGCACCTGATGATCGACGAGTTCCAGGACGTGTCGCCGCAGATCGTCAGCTGGTTGCGTGCCAGCCTCGCTGAAATACGGCGCCGCGGCCCGGCCATGCACACCGGGCGCCATGCCCAGCATTCGTCGTTGCTGTGCGTGGGTGACGACTGGCAATCGATCTACGGCTGGCGTGGCAGTTCGCCCAAGTATTTCATGGAGTTCACCAAGGCGTTCCCGTCGCCGGCCAACACGCGGGTGATGCTGGTCGACAACTACCGCTGCCAGCAACAGGTGATCGATGCGGCCGAGCACCTGGTCAAGGGCACCCCGGCGATTTCCGGCAAGAAAGCCCGCGCCAGTGGCCCGGCGGCCGAGTTGCCCGGCTCGCCGGTCAAGGTGTTCGACCGTGACGAGGCTGCGTTGGGCGAAACGCTTGTCGAGCACTACCAGCGGGGTGAGACGGTCATGATGCTGTACCGCAAGGGCAGTGACCGGGCGTTGATGAACGAGCACCTGCAAAGCGTGCTGCACGTCGAGGCGGCGCTACCGGCCGAACAGCGCCGGCTGCGCCAGCTGACCTATCACAGTGCCAAGGGTTTGCAGGCCGATGCGGTATTCATGCTGGGTGACTGCCAGTACCTGACCAGCTCACCCTACAAGAACCAGGTATACCGCCAGGCCGGGCTGGGCAAGGCAGGTGATGCCCAACCATTCGATACGGCACAGAAGGAAGAAGTGCAGCGCTTGGCCTACGTGGCGGTGACCCGTGCAGTACAGCACTGCTATTGGCACGTGGAGGCCGCCAATGGTGACGCCGCAGCGGCCCCACGGGCGTCCAGCCAGGTGGACGGCAAGCAGGCCTTCTTCGAAGACCTGCGCGGGCAGTGAGTGGGGTCAGCGGCCGATTGTTTGCGTCTGGCGGGTGAGGCTGGTCAGCAGACCGGTTTCAACCTGCTGCTGCTCGGCAGTCAGCGCGTCAACGCCCTGGCGATACTGCTGCTCGTTGAGCACCACGCGACGTAGCCTGCCGTCAGCATCCACCGGGCTTTCAGGCATGACCCTGGCCAAGGCTCGTCGCACCGAGCTGTCCAGGGATGTCACCGGCTCGGCGGTTTCATCCAGGCAGTAATAGAGGTAATCAAGGCCTGGCCGCCAAAAGTCGGTGATCAGGCTGAACTGGGCCGCATGCTCTCGTTTCAAGTACTCGACCCAGCCCGGCTGCTGGGTCAACCATTGCTCCCGAGCGATGGCATCCCTGTCCAGGGAAAGGACCGCAGCTTTCACCATTTCGATGATTGTGTCGTTGATTCTGGCCGTATTGCGGTACAGCATGCCTCGGCTCGGCTCGGGGTAGTCCAGCGCGCTGGCCAACGACTGGCGCAAGGCCAAACGTACCTCCACATCGTCCACCAGCCCCGTTTGAAGTTCGCTGTCCGGAAAGGCTGAGGGGTCGTCCAGCTCATCGTAGGGGGGGAGGTTTTCATCGAAGGCCCCGTCGAGCAGCGCCTGTTTGCGCAAGGACCTTCTCCAGCTGATGCGATCGGCCAGTTGATTGACCTGACTGCGTCGATACAACTTGCCATACAGGCTCAGTAGATCAGCTGGTCGACTGCCGGCGACGGCTGCGGCTTCGTGGGCCAGCACTTCTATCTCCAAGGCACTGAACGCGTCGGCACCCGCGTCGCCACAGGTTGGCGGGAAGTCGCCGGCCACGGTGGCAAGGCGCTCACGCAGCACGGTGTCGTGGGCAGCGTCATCCAGCAGCTTCCAGACGCGCGCCCTCAGGGCCTCGCCATCACGCTGCGCTTCTGCCGACTGGGCAAGACGTTCGAGTACGCCCAGCAGCGCTGCGTTCTCACCTTGGTCGAACAGGTCGCTCCACAGCTGCTCCTCGGCATTGCTCGCCTCGCCACGGAAAACGCCTTGCCACAGTGGCACGTCTTCTGCGTGCTCGAAGACGTTGACGCCGCTGCTGCCCAGGCGTGCACGTGTCTGGGCTTCCAGGGTGTTGTAGTTGAACAGCCAACGGCGCTCCGGCAAGTGCGCGGCGACATCGCGGGCAAACGGGGTACGCAGCACACCAGGCAAGTCTGGCAGGGTACGAATGCGGTTGGACGAAAGGTTCAGATAGCGCAGTTGGTACTGGGGCTGGCTCATCAGAATGGTCAGGCTGTCGGGCCACTGCTGCAGTTCGCAACGCTCAAGCTCCAGGTGGACAAGACGGGCCATGAAGCGCAGGTCGGGTGCCAGTTGCAGTGGGTTGCCTGACAAATGCAGTAGTGCGGGGTGGATCATGTCCTGAAACTGGGCGGCAAGGCTTTCGTTGAGGGTGATTTGATTGTGAGCCAGGCCGAGGGCATCCAGGGGCAAGCGCGTCAGGAAGCCCAAACTGGTGGTGTCGAGTTGCAGCCGGTTGCGGCTGAGCCACAGGAGTCGCAAGCCGGGCATTGCTCCGATGGCCTGTTGGGCGGTGGGTGAAAGGGTGGTCAGGCCATTGTCGGTCAGGCCCAGCTCGCGTAGCCGCGGTGCCGACCTGAGCGCCTCGAACAATGTCTCGGCATCGATGTCCGGGTTGCCGACGATTTCCAGGGTTTCCAGGTTAGGAAAGTTTGCCAGGAAGCTGCCTTCCAGGCGCCGCATCTGCAGCCCCTCGAGCCTGAGATTGCGGATATGCGGCATGCGTGCAGTGAAAGCGGGTAGCGCTTCGAGCTGCATACGGTCCAGTACCAGTGTTTCGGCTTGCGCGCCACCTTCACGGCGGGAAGCGCTCATCAGTCGCTCGGTGCATTGCTGGCGATCAAAGCGCTCTTCAAGGGTGCGGGCGGTGCTTACCCAACGGTTGAGATCTCGGTTGAGAGTACGCTGCTCGACCTCCAGCTGGTTGATCGCGCTACCCAGGTCGCCTCCTCGAGCCAGTTCGGCTTGTAGCCCGGTGATTTGCTCGCTGCTGAGTTCGGGGTAGAGCGCCCGGAGTCGACGCGCAGCCGGCAAGGCGCGTCCCTGCAGGCCTCGGCCGCTCAGGGGATAGCCCAGCTGGCCGTTGGCCAATCGCAAAGGGGAGCGGAACCTGGGGTTGATGGGCTGTTGGCCAAGCAGTGAGGCGCAGTGCTGGCGATCACCAAGGGCAAGTTGCAGCAACCGGGCCGGTTCAGCCTGCGGGTGCGCGGCTTGCAGCGCCTGCTTGATGCGTAGACTGTCGTCGTTGGCCAGGCTGGGCCTGAACAGGCCGAGGAGGGCGCGGTCAAGCCGCGCTCGAGCTTGCAGAAGACGTGCTTCCTCGGCAACGCGAAGCGGCACCCGTCCGTTTGCCAGGCGTTCCCGTTCGGCGTTGCTAAGGTTGGCAAGCAATTCTTCAAGCGCACTGTCCGGCAGCCCGGGAAACTGCCGGGCGAGGGTTTGTGCAGTGGGTGGGTGTGTGGGACGGCGTCGTTGTTGCAGGCTCTCGAACAGCGCCTCGCGATGCTGTTCCAGGTGTTGCGCGAGCTTGTTGTTCAGTGCGGACGATCGGTGCTCAGTGGGTGTGTCACCGAGCAACTGCTCAATGGCTTCTTCATCCATCTGATCCAGCACGGTCTGGCTCAACTGGCCATTGTCCAGGTCGGTACGGGTAATTTCGATTTCTGTCTGGCCCAGCGTGTGAGGGGGGCCGTAGCGCACCGATTCGCCCCAGGGTTCTGGCCCTTGGTAAACCTTCAGCACGCGTCCCTCGGGCCACCCCGGCAGGCGCAGCAACTCAGGCAAGGCAAAGTTCTTGTACGCAGCCAGCGGCAACCCATGGCGTACGCAGTTGATGATCTGTTGTGTCTGATTGTCCAGTTGCAACCGCTGCAGCGTGTCGATCAACAAAGCGGGTGGACGCAGGCCCGCTGCCTGGGCACGGCGCAGCACGTCTGGATCGGTACCGGTAGTGCGCATGGCATGGTCCAGTTCGCTGTCGTCCAGGCCTGCGCTATGGCTGCCGAGGCGGCGCGCAAGCTGTTCACGGTCCCATTCCAGAGGCTGTTCATGGGCCAGTTGCCAGCGGGCGTTACCATGATGCAGCAAGCGTGGGGCATAGGCCTGCGCATCCTCGGGGTGGCGCACGCGCCATTGCTGATCAGCGCCCTGAAACACCTCGTACAGGGTCCCATCCAACTTCAGGTAGGTCTTCCCGTCGACGTGCACATGGCCGAGCAAATCGGGTTGAGCCCCCTCAGGAATAGCCGCCGTGCTCGCATAGGGTTTCATGTCGGGATGCCAAAGCACTTCCTTGTCTTCATGCCATACACTTTTCAGTGCATCGACAAAGCCAGACGCCTGGACGATCCTTGTGCCCACTGCAAAGCCGGCAATCACGCCCGCGTTGATGGCCAATGATTCCAGCTGCGCCAGTGCCTGCCGGGTATCACCTTCTTCCCAGGCCTCGAACCCGGTGAAAACAGAGCTCATCAGGTCGTAAGCAAAAACGCCTAGCATGACCGTGTTCAACCCCGGCACGAAGAACGCGGCGACATTCAGCACGTTCATCCCCAGGTCGAACCAGTACTTCAGACGCTCATTGCGGGCGTTGGCGTCGACTTCGGCGGTAGGCACAGCAATGGTTTTTGCGTCGGCCTTCATGCGCGCAAGGTGTGCGTTGTATAGGTTCGTCCAAGGGTCGGTTCGGATTGGCGAGAGCGTGAAAGGGATCACTGGCATGATTCGGGGTTTGCGTACGCCCGCTTCATCCTCTTCGAACAGCGCAATTTCCAGCTTTACGGCAAGTTCTTTTTGCCTGTCCTTGTAGGCGAAATGCACCAAGGCGCGGCGAAACTCGCTTTGCAATAGCCGGCTGCGCAGGTGCTTGCCCGCCTCCTGACGAGAAGCGAACTCCCTTACCGGGTGCTCGCTGTCGCCAGGGACATACACAATGCAGGGGTTCGTGCGGTAAGGGTTGTCTGGCCCGATGAACAGTATTTCGTGGACGGGGATATCGAACAAGTTGAAGTGCCAGCAATGCAACGCCTCGTTTTCATAGGTGGGGTGAGACTTGCCGTCGCACAGTTGCCCAAGCGCATCGAGCCCGGCCTCGCTCAGCAGGCCTTTGAGCTTGGCGATCAATGCCTGCACCCTCAAGGCCTCACGGTTCGCTGCAATCGACAGGCGCTGGATTTCAGCGCGATTGGCGCCTTCATGGGTTGCAAGCAGATGGTCTTGATAACGTTTGCCAAGGTCCAGCGCCCGACAATGCCTGACGAAGTCCGCCATCGTCAGGCCTGCCGGGGGCGTGTCGCTGCCTAGGGCGTTGGTGAGCCTGCTGTAGGGGCCGACTTCGTCCAGCCCCTCGAAGTTGTGCAGGGCAGCCTCCAGCAAGCTGCGTGTTTGCGGCTGGCCGACCGGGCGAGTAGCCAGCACATCCGCTTCCACGTCCGGGACCAAAGGCGTTTCCACATCGGGAACGCCGACCCAGATGTTGGCCTCTGACTCAAAGGGCTGGAAGACATACTGCGCCCTGTCTACAGGCACATTCAGCTTCAACCGCTCGGTCAACAGCGGGCCGCAGAACGCGATGATGTCCTTGAACTCGCCCAGCGCCTGTTTGACTTGCGCCAGCCGTTTGTTACGGGTTTGCAATGCGTTGTGCAACTGCTCACGCGTTGGCTCATCGGCAGTGGCATACCACGCGTAAGGGCTGCCATCTTCATCGAGATATTCCTTGTACAGGCTCTGCACCACTTTGCGTGTATGCGTGGGTTGGAGCGCCTTGCTCCATTTCGGTAACGATCGGGTTATCTGGCTTTGATGCAACGGTGTCGGGGTTGTCATGGTCACCATCTCTTTTGTGGGGGGAGATAGTCCACGCTGATCAAGGCGCCGGGGTGCGGTAGATAGTTGTTGGCTGCGGTCGGTCCTGCGCATGCGCGGGTCGGTGGCGGGCTGGCAGCGAGGGAGGATCTGCGAGAGGGTGAGGCAGGTCATGGTGCAGGCTTCAGCCAAGGAGAATTGCAATGCGTTCGCTGTGCAGTCCGAAAGACCACCTGCTAGACCTCGATGGCGTTGAAATAGCGGTTCGCACCTGGGGGGCAGAAGACGGTATCCCCATATTGGCCTTGCATGGCTGGCTGGATAACGCTGCCTCGTTCGAGCGCCTGGCACCGATGCTGGACGGCTGCTTCGTGGTGGCCCCCGACCTGATCGGCCATGGCCGTTCTGGCCATCGTCGCCACGACAGCGGCTATTACCTGTGGGAGCATGCCGAAGACATGCTGGCGGTGACCGACAGCCTGGGCCTGGCGCAATTTCATGTGCTGGCCCATGGGATGGGCACCGGTATAGCGTCGCTGCTGGCGGCGATGACCAGTGGCATTGCCAGCATGACCTTCCTCGACGGCATGGGCGCACCGTTCACGGTGGCCGAAGATGATCGCGTGCAGCACCTGGCGCGGGCCTACCGGCTCAAGCGCATGGTACAGCGCAGCCAGTTGCCGGGTTTTGCCGAGCCGGATGTTGGTCGCTTCGACGACCTGGACAACGCCCTGGCGCAACGCCGCGAGCGGCTGGACACCGAACTGTCGGAAGGTGCCGCTCGGCTGCTGGCGCTGCGCGACCTGCTACAGCTGGACGATGGCTATTGCTGGCGCCACGACCCGCGGCTGGTATTGCCCGAACCCATGCCACTGACCGAGCGCGAAGCCTGCGACCTGCTCAGCCAGATCCGCTGCCCGTTGTACCTGCTGTTCGGCCGCCAGGGGGCCTTCACCGGCGAGGCCTTTACCCGGCGTCAGGCCGCCTTGCCCAGCCAGGCGAAAGTCTCCTGGCACCCAGGCGGGCACCACTTCCACCTGGATGCGCCGGACCGGGCGCTGGTCGACCAATTGCTGCGTATCCTGACGCGCCATGAAGGGGGCGTACTGCAACGCTTGGTGAACGAGTAGCTGATTCTGGTCACGCCGCGTGAACCTGCGCTATGGTGGCGAACCTATTCGCAAACACGCCACAGGGAGCCCGGCATGCGGCCTTTCACCATCAAGCACATCGACCACCTGGTGTTGCGGGTCAGCGACCTGCCGCGCAGTGTTGCCTTTTACACCGAACTGCTTGGCTGCACCGTCAGCCGCGTGCGCGAGGACCTGGGCATGGTGCACTTGGCCACGGGCACGGCGATGATCGACCTGGTGACCCTGGATGGCCCACTGGGGCAGCCAGGCGGAGCGGCACCGGGCGTGGAAGGGCGTAACCTGCACCATTTCTGCCTGCGCATCGAGCCGTTCGACGAGGCCGCGTTGACGGCCTATCTGGAAGCCGCCGGGGTAAAGGTGGAGCCTGCCGAGAAGCGGTATGGTGCCGAAGGCGAGGGGCTTTCGCTGTACTGCTACGACCCGGATGGTAATCAGGTCGAGTTGAAGGGGCCGGTAGTGCCTGGCGGGTGAAACCGCCCCCGC
The DNA here is from genome assembly GCF_045164175.1 of Pseudomonas sp. 10(2024). Taxonomy (NCBI): domain Bacteria; kingdom Pseudomonadati; phylum Pseudomonadota; class Gammaproteobacteria; order Pseudomonadales; family Pseudomonadaceae; genus Pseudomonas; species Pseudomonas sp. 10(2024). The sequence continues at coordinate 3,591,029 of NZ_CP174006.1, read as the reverse complement.
CAAAATCGTCAGCCAACCCGCTATCGCCCGGCACCCCGGTGCTGCGTGTCGTCCAGGCCGCCCTCTCGTGCAGGGCCCGGCGGGTGGATATCCAGCCAATCCCGATTATGCTTCATGAACCTTGCTGCGATCCGAGGCGGCCAGCCTCGTCGTGCTTCGCGCAACCAAAGCAAGCGCCAGGGCCTGGGTGCGACGGTGAAGTGGTTGTGAGGTGCTCCGGCCTGCATGACAACATGACGGAGGCAACCCATGGCGGTTCTCGACAGCACATCCACGGGCAGCGCGCCCCAACGCGGTATCACCAAGGAGGAGCGCAAGGTCATCTTCGCCTCGTCCCTGGGCACGGTATTCGAGTGGTACGACTTCTACCTGTACGGCTCACTCGCCGCTATTATCGCCAGGCACTTCTTCGCTGGCGTCAATGAAACCACCTCGTTCATCTTTGCCTTGCTGGCCTTTGCCGCCGGATTTGCCGTCCGACCGTTCGGCGCCATCGTGTTCGGTCGCCTGGGCGACATGATCGGGCGCAAGTACACCTTCCTCATCACCATTGTCATCATGGGCCTGTCCACCGCAGTGGTGGGCCTGCTACCGGGCTACGCCACGATCGGCGTGGCCGCGCCGATCATCCTGATCACCCTGCGCTTGCTGCAGGGGCTGGCGCTGGGCGGTGAGTACGGCGGCGCGGCCACCTACGTGGCCGAGCATGCGCCCAAGGGCCGCCGCGGCTTTTTCACTGCCTGGATCCAGACGACTGCCACCCTGGGGCTGTTCCTGTCGCTGCTGGTGATCATGGCCTGTCGCACCGCCATGGGGACGGAGGCGTTCGAGGCCTGGGGCTGGCGGATACCGTTCCTGCTGTCGATTCTGCTGCTGGCGATTTCGGTGTACATCCGCCTGCAGCTGAACGAGTCGCCAGTGTTCATGAAGATGAAGGCCGAGGGCAAGGCATCCAAGGCGCCCCTGACCGAATCGTTCGCCCGCTGGGACAACCTCAAGGTGGTGATCATGTCGCTGCTCGGCGGCACCGCCGGCCAGGCCGTGGTGTGGTACACCGGGCAGTTCTACGCGTTGTTCTTCCTGTTGCAGACGCTCAAGGTCGAGCCGCAGACCGCCAACCTGCTGATTGCCGGTTCATTGTTGATCGGCACACCATTCTTCATTTTCTTCGGCAGCCTGTCCGACCGGATTGGCCGCAAGAAGATCATCATGGCCGGCTGCATCATCGCTGCGCTGACCTACTTCCCGATCTTCAAGGCACTGACCGAGTATGGCAACCCGGATGTATTCGTTGCCCAGGAGCAGAACCCGGTGGTGGTGGTGGCCGACCCGGGCCAATGTGCATTCCAGTTCGACCCGGTGGGCAAGGCCAAATTCACCAGCTCCTGCGACATTGCCAAGAGCCTGCTGGCCAAGCGCGCCATCCCGTATACCAACGAAGCGGCGGAGCCCGGCAGCGTGGCACAGATCCGCATTGGCGAACGGGTATTGCCGAGCTTTGATGGCAGCAGCCTGGCGGCGGCGGACTTCAAGGTGCAAAGCGAAGCGTTTACCGCAACCCTGAGTGGTGCATTGAAAGAGGCGGGCTACCCGGAAAAGGCCGACCCGGCGAAAATCCACTACCCGATGGTGCTGTTGCTGCTGACCATTCTGGTGATCTACGTGACCATGGTCTACGGGCCGATTGCCGCCTGGCTGGTGGAGCTGTTCCCGGCGCGCATCCGCTACACCTCGATGTCGCTGCCTTACCACATCGGGAATGGCTGGTTCGGCGGCTTCCTGCCGACCGTGGCGTTTGCCATGGTGGCAGCGACCGGGGATATCTATTACGGCTTGTGGTACCCGATCGTGATTGCCGTGATGACGGCGGTGCTGGGGATCTTCTTCCTGCCGGAGACCAAGGATCGGGATATCACTCACACCTGAAGGTCGAGTTTGCCTGTGCCGGCCTCTTCGCGGGTGAACCCGCTCCTACAGGTACCGTGTAGGAGCGGGTTCACCCGCGAAGGGCTGCAAAGCAGCCCCAACAATCTCTGCCCCCCTGCGGCCCCCGTAGGAGCGGGTTCACCCGCGAAGAGGCCGGCACAGGCGATCAATCAGTCGAAGTAGCCACGAAGCCCGAATGCATACCCGGTATCCACAGCTGTCGCCTCACCCCGGCTCCAGCGCTTCTTCAGCACGAACTCGAACGCTGGCTCGTACAACCCGTCGCGCACCAGTGCCCCCGCCAGCACCTCCACGTCGTACCAGCCATTGTCCAGCTCGATGATCGGCCGCCCAGGCAGCCGGTAACGCGCCATCAGGTCACCCAGGGTCTTGGGCGTGAAGTGCTGCAGGATGCGCCAGGTGTACAGCATCAGCGCACCGTGCTCGACCCGCAGTACATAGCCATTGCGCCGGTGCTTCAGGCGGCTGCCGGCCTCGCGCAGGGCCGGTGTGTGGTTATCGAGGGTGAAGAGGATGCGGTAGGGCAGGTTGTCGACACCGGCCAGCGGCAGTACGATGCCTTCGCGCACAGCCTGGTCGCCGCTGTCACCGTGGGTGAACGCATGGGCCAGGTCGTCGGGCAGTTGCTGGTCTTGCTTGAAGCGTTCGAGCAACTGGATATCGCCAAGCAGAAAGTAGTCGACCAGGTCGTTGAGCACTTCGCTGAATTCGTGGCGCATCTGTTTTCCTTGTGGGTGCGCATTGGGTTAAGGGCAAGCGGCTAGTGCTTCTGGGCAATCTGGATCAGGTTGCCGCACGTGTCATCGAACACCGCCACGGTAACCGGCCCCATTGGGGTTGGTGGCCGGATGAACTGCACACCGGCCGCACATAGCCGGGTGTATTCGGCCTGGATGTCACGCACGCCGAACGAGGTGGCGGGGATGCCATCCTGCTTGAGCGCGGCCTTGTACACCTTGGCCGCCGGGTGCGCGTCGGGTTCCAGCAGCAGTTCGACGCCATTGGGGTCGTTGGGCGAAGTCAGGGTCAACCAGCGGTGCCTGCCCATGGGGATGTCGTGCCTGGGCTCGAAACCGAGTACGTAGTGGTAGAAAGCCAGGGCCTTGGCCTGGTCGTCGACGAGGATGCTGGTGACCACGATCTTCATAAGCACACACCGTTTACCTGGGGCCGATGACTATCAGTAAAGACGTTCGGGCGTTTTTGACCAGTGGCTGCAGTGCCACGGGGGCCCGTTACAGGCGCAAGCGTGGTGCGGCGCCGGTTTGCGCAGGCCTGTGAGCCGATGTACTGGCAGACCCTACAAAAAACCTGCTCAAGGCATAGGTAAATCCTTCAGCGCTCAGCGCCCGCAGAGCGGCAGCCAAGGGTAAAGTGTGAGGCATGATCCCAGCCTGCCCAGACTCGCGTCAGAGAGGTACCCTGTGGCTGCCTATACCTTGCGACAACTGAAGTACTTCGTCACCACCGTGGAAGCGGGCAGTGTGGCCGAAGCGTCACGCCAGCTGTACATCGCCCAGCCGTCCATCTCCACGGCCATCAAGAGCCTGGAGGAAAGTTTCGGTGTGCAGCTGTTCATCCGCCACCACGCCCAGGGTGTGTCATTGACGCCCAGCGGCAAACGCTTCTACGCCAAGACCAAGTCGCTGCTGCAGATGGCCCATGAGTTCGAACAGAACGCCCTGGCCGACAACGATACCGTCGCCGGGCAAATCGACATTGGCTGTTTCGAAACCGTGGCGCCACTGTACCTGCCGCGCCTGATCGCCGGCTTTCGCCAGCGCTACCCGGGTGTGGACATTCGCCTGCGCGACGGTGAGCAGCAGGACCTGATCCAGGGCCTGACCGCCGGAACATTCGACCTGGCATTTCTCTATGACCACGACCTGGATGGCACCATCGAGGCCGAGCCGCTGATGCCGCCGCAGAAGCCCTATGTGCTGCTACCCGAGAACCACCGCTTTGCCGGCCAGGCCCAGGTCTCGCTGCGCGACCTGTGCCCCGAGCCGATGATCCTGCTGGACGTGGCCCCTAGCCGCACCTACTTCGTCAGCTTGTTCAATGAGATGGGCTTGGCACCGAACATCGTCTTCAGTTCGCCGTCGATAGAGATGGTGCGCGGCATGGTCGGTCAGGGTTTCGGTTTTTCGTTGCTGGTAACCCGTCCGCACTCGGAATACACCTATGACGGCCAGCGCCTGGTGATGCTCGACATTGCCGAGCCGGTGGCGCTGTCGGGGCTGGCTGCGGCGTGGTTGAAGCGAGTCCAGCTGACCAAGCCGGCGCAGTTGTTCGTGGAGTTTTGTCGGGAAGAGCTGGCGAAGTTCCTGAACTGAGCACGCCATGCCACCCCGGCAGGAGGAGCATGGCGTGGCGATTGCTCAGGGGTTGACCTGATAGCCGCGCCCTTGCAGGCAACCGCTGTAGGCACTGGCATGGGCCTGGGTTTTGGCCTCGTCCTGGCCGCGCCGGTCCTGGCGCCGGTCCTGACGCTGGCGCATGCCACCGACCGCGGCCCCGGCGGCGGCCACTTCGCCGGCACGGTTCTGCCGGTATTGCTGCTTGGCATCGTCACCCACCCGGTCATACAACTCGTCATGCTGGTTGCCGCGCACCTGCGCGCCTACAGCACCGGCGGCGGCACCCGCAGCTGCACCGCGAACCCGGCCACCGACATGTGGGTCGCTGGACGTCGCTGTGCCGTTTGCGGCATTGGTGGCTACGGTATTGCAATCGTTGATATCCAGTTGCATCTGCTGGCTGCTCTGGCCCTTGAGCGGCACCACCGACTGCGCCTGGGCGGCCGATGCTGCGCACAGCAGCATCAACAGGTAACTCCACGTGAACGTACGCATGGCACACCTCCACCGGGCGGAAAGCCCGCCTCACAGGATAGTTCGCCTTTGATGTCGTGATGGAAGTTTTGCCCAGATGGTCTACACCGGATATCAGACGCCGTTCCGATTAGCCTCTTGGCCTGATCCAAGGCTACCTGTGGGCAAACCATGAGCCAGACGCAAGATGTGATCATCTGCGAGTATTGCGACACGGTGTACCACCGTGCACCGCTGCTCAAACATCAACGTGCCCTTTGCCCGTGCTGTGGCGGCGTGCTGTACCGGCACAGGTCACTGACTATCGAGCAGCGGCTGGCACTGAGTGTGACTGGCGGTGTCCTGCTGGTGTTCGCCAACTATTACCCGGTGATGACCATCGGCATGCAGGGGCTGACCCACTCGGCCACATTGTGGGACGCCGTGCAGATTCTCAGTCACGGCAGTATCACCTTCATCGCTCTGGTCATGGCGCTGTCGATCATTTTTGCGCCGCTGCTGCAAATTGCCCTGTTGTGCTGGGTGTTGGGTTTTGCCCTTGCCGGCCAGCGTGCCCCCGGCTTTGCCCTGTGCATGCGTGGCCTGGAAAGCCTGCGGCCCTGGAGCATGCTGGAGGTGTGTCTGCTGGGGGCAATGGTGGCAGTGATCAAACTGGCGGGGCTGCTCGATGTGATCCCCGGTATCGGCCTGCTGGCCCTGGCCGCATTGAGCATGTTGATCATCCACATTGCCGGCAAGGACATCCGCGACTTGTGGGAACAGGTATGACTGCCCCGGTCAAGGCGCACGACCTTGGCTTGTGTCTGTGCCATGGCTGTGGCCAGGCATGCGACACGCGCAGTGGCGCGCACACCTGCAACCGTTGCGGCGCCGTCATTCACCGACGCAAGTCCAATGCCATCAGCCGTGGCTGGGCGTTTCTGCTGGCAGCCCTGGTTTTCTACATCCCCGCCAACCTGCTGCCGGTGATGCACACCGAAATGCTCGGCAGTGGTACAGAAAGCACCATTGGCGGTGGCGTGCTGGAGTTCTGGGAAGCCGGGGCCTGGGACATCGCGCTGATCATCTTCATTGCCAGCGTGGGTGTGCCCGCCATCAAGTTCTTCTCCCTTGGCCTGCTGCTGTTCACTGCCCAGCGTGGTTCTTCCTGGGCCTGCCGGCAGCGTTCGCAGTTGTACCGCTTCGTCGAGCTGATCGGCTACTGGTCCATGCTCGATGTGATGGTAGTGGCGCTGGTGGCTGCGCTGGTGCAACTGCGCGGGCTGGGCACCATCGAACCGCGTGTGGGCATTCTGTTCTTTGGCATGGTGGTAGTGCTGACCATGTTCTCTGCGATGAGCTTTGATCCACGCCTGATCTGGGATAGCCATGCCAACGAGGGGAGGCCGCATTGATGGGGCAACAGACTGACAAGCGCGAGGGCCCTGGGCAGGTTGAAGTGCGCACCCGACGTTGGAGTGTGTCGCTGGTATGGATCGTGCCGATCCTGGCGATCCTCATCGGCGCTTCGCTGGTGGTGCGCAACTGGATGCAGCAAGGGCCGGTGATTACCATTTCTTTCCACAGCGGGGAGGGATTGGTGGCGCACAAGACCCAGGTAAAATACCGCAGTGTGGTGATTGGCGAAGTGACCACGGTGGACTTGGCCGACGACAAGAAGAGCGTGGTGGCCAAGGTTCAGCTCTCCAACGATGCCCGTTCATTCGCTACCCGGGGGGCGCGCTTCTGGGTGGTGCGACCGCGCATCGGCGTGGGCGGGGTTTCCGGGGTGGACACGCTGCTTTCGGGCAGTTTCATCGGGGCTGATTCCGGCGAGTCGAAGGTGCCGGAAAAGTCTTTTGTCGGGCTGGAGCTGCCACCGCCGATCACCTATGACGAAAAGGGCAAGCGCTTTGTTCTTGTCGCCAGCGACCTCGGCTCGCTGGATATCGGCTCTTCGATCTACTACCGCAAGATCCCGGTGGGTGAGGTGGTGTCCTTTGCCCTCCAGGACGATGGCAAGGGGGTAGAGATTGGCGTGTTCGTGCAGGCGCCCTACGACACGTTCGTCACTGCTGACACGCGCTTCTGGAATGCCAGTGGCATCGACATGCAGATCGGTGCCAATGGCCTGAAGGTCGATACCGAATCGCTGTCGTCGATTCTGGTGGGCGGGCTGGCCTTCGGCTCGCCCGATTTTGCGGCGCAAGCCGAGCCTGCTGCCGACCAGGCCCGCTTCCAGCTATTCGCCGACCGCGACATGGCGCTGTCGCCTCCGCATGGCCAGGCGCAGTACCTGCAGTTGCGCTTCGACCAGGCCATGCGCGGCCTGTCGGTGGGCGCGCCAGTGGAGTTCAAGGGTGTGGAGTTTGGCCGGGTCACCTCGATCCAGCTCGATTACGATGCTACGCGGCAGAGCTTCCCGGTAGTGGTCGATGCGGTGATCTACCCGCAGCGGCTAGGGCCGGTGCACCGCAAGATGCTGGCGGTGTTCAAGCACACCGAGGGCGATATGCAAGGGGCGCGGAAACTGATTGGCACCTTTGTCGAACATGGGCTGCGGGCCCAGGCGCGTAGCGGCAACCTGATCACCGGGCAGATGTTCATTTCGCTGGACTTTTACCCCGATGCCCCCAAGGTGGCCTTCGACATGGCTGCCGACCCCATCATGATCCCGACGCTGCCCGGCAGCCTCGAGCAGTTGCAGGAACAGCTGCAGCGGGTGGTGGAGCGCATTGCCAAGCTGCCGCTGGAAAGCATCGCCGGTAACCTGGACGGCAGCCTGCGTGAACTGCGCGCCAGCCTCAAGCAGTTCAATGGCCAGACGCTGCCGGAGGTGAAAGTGGCGCTGGACGAGGTGCACAAGACCCTGCGCACGGCCAACTCGGCCATTTCCGAAGATTCGCCGCAGCGCGAGCGAATGGGTGAAACGCTGGACGAGCTGGAGCGCATGTCGCGTTCGCTACGTGATCTTGCCGATTACCTGGGCCGCCACCCCGAGTCGCTGATTCGTGGCCGACCGAAAGCGGCCGGGTCCGCAGACCTTGAACCCTGAGGAGACAGCCGATGCAACGACTGCGCAATGCATGTGTGGCCAGCCTGCTGGTGTGGCTCGGGGGCTGCAGCAGTACGCCGAACAACTACCACACGTTGGTACCGAGCGACCCGGTACGTGACAGCGGCCAACGCATCCAGGTGGTCAGGGTGGCTGTGCCGCCCCAGGTCGATCGCCCACAGTTGGTGGTGCGGCAAGGGCAGAGCGGCCTGGCCATTCTGGAGACGGAGTGGTGGGGCGCCAACCTGGTGGATGAATTCCGCAGCGCCCTGCAGGACCTGTTGGGCGGCCCGGCGGGCGGTGGCAAGGCGTCGCTGCGGGTGGATGTGCAACGCTTCGACACGGTACCAGGGCGCTACGCGTCGCTGGAGGCCGTGTGGCGCCTGAAGCAGCAAGGGCAGGCCGAGCTGACCTGCCGTACGTCCGTGCAGACTGCTGCGGACAACAGCATCACCAGCCTGGTGAATGCGCACCAGGCCAACCTGCGCAAGTTGGCCGAGGCGGTGCGGGGGAGTGCCCGGCAGGGTAGCTGCCGGGCATGAACCGGCCTTATTACTGCCGGGTGCTGGCTGTTTCCTGTGCCCCGTCGGCCTTGTCCTGCGGCAGCTGATCGAACTCGCGCAAGCCATCCTTGCGGTACGGATCGCCGATCCAGCGTGGTGCTGCCACGAACTGTGGACTCACCAGGCTCTTGGCCGGTTCATAGCGGTCGTAGCTCAATCCGGCCAGGTCTGACAGGGTATGGATCAGATGCGAACTGCTGTAGGGGCGGTTGGCCATTGCCTGCAAGTCACGCGGGTGTTCGGCCTGCCAGCTAGGCGAGGTCCACAGCAGGAACGGGATGGTGTACATCGGCCGGGTCGGTGCGCCTTCATTGCGCCCCAGGCGGTCGTGGTCACCGGAGCTGTACACGTCTTCACCATGATCGGACAGGTACATCAGGAACCCGTTGGGGTTGCCTGCCGCATAACGCTTGATCAGGGTCGACACCACATAGTCGTTGTAGCGCACCGCGTTGTCATAGAAGTTGTAGGTTTCTACCTGGTCCGCCGTCAGCTTGGCTGGCACACCTTGCTTGTCGTTGAAGTGCGCATAGTCATCCGGGTAGCGGTAGCGGTAGTCCATGTGCGTGCCCAGCAGGTGCACGATGATGAACTTGTTGGGCGCAGGGTCTTGCAGGGCTTTCTCGAACGGCGCCAGCACCACGTCATCGTACTGGCGGGCATTCTGGTTGCGCTGGTTGTTCAGGTACACCGGCGCGTCTGTTTGCTGCGAGAAGGTGGTGAGCATGGTGTTGCGCTTGGTCAAGGTCTGCTGGTTGGTGATCCAGAAGGTCTTGTAACCTGCCTGTTTCAGCAGGTTGATCAGCGACGGGGCGCTGAGGAAACGGTCCGGGTTCTGCTCGTCGCCGAACGTGAGGATCTGCTGCATCACTTCGATGGTGTACGGGCGCGGCGATACCACGTCGCGGAACACGGTCAGGCCCGTATCGCTGGCGGTCAGCGCGTCGAGGTTGGGCGTGGTGTCGCGGTCATAGCCATACAGGTGCATGTGCTCGCGGGTGGTCGACTCGCCGAGCACCAATACCAGGGTGCGTGGCGCTGTACCACTGCTGTCGCGCAGGTTTTGCAGCGGTGGCAGTGCGGCATTCTGGGCCAGCAGTTTCTGCATGTTGTCCAGTTGCTGGCGGTACTGTCGGTAACCGACCAGCAACTGCCAAGGGACGGCCGGTTCCATTCGCTGCTGCACTTTTTCGAGCGCATCGGCGAAGTTGCGCTCCTGGGTGACCATCTGCTTGTAGAACGGCACGACCAGGTTGGCCACCAGCAATAGCACGACCACCGGCAGGCGACTGCGCAGTGGCAGGCTGACCGGGCGCACGCGCCGCCACAGCAGGACCGCAACCAGCGTGTACAGCACCAGTGCCAGGCCCAGCCCCACGCTGAAGTATTGGCTGAAGTACTCACCAGCCTCGGCGGTGTTGGACTCGAACATCACAAAGATGACGCTTTGTGAAAATTCCTGGCGATAGATGCCGAAGTAGCTCAGGCCCACCAGCGAAGCCGCCCACAGCACCAGACCGATGATTGCCGCGGTGGCGCGAGTGAAGCGCGGCAGCAACAGGACGGGCGCCAGCCACAGGCTGCTGAGGAACAACGCATCGCGAAAACCGGCGAAGCCGGTCGTCCCGCTGAACAGCAGCAACGCTTGGGTTACACCGGAGAAATACCAGAAGAACAGCAAGAGCCAGCCGAGGCCGGCCCAGTCCACGCGCTTGTGCGCGGCGGGGGATGTAGTGTGTGACACGTATGCCTCGTCGTACCTTGGCGGCCAGCGGTTGTGCGCGTGGCCGGAAAGGGCGTGACGCTAATCTGCGGACTGTGAAAATAACGTAAACGCGTTTAATCCTGCGACCTGCATGGCCGTAGCAGGCATACGCTGGGCCGTTCACCGCGTTTTCCCCTCGCCGCCGGGGTATGATGGCGGCAGCGAAAACGTACTGACAGGCCCCTAGACCATGAACCGTCGTAAGAAGATCAAGCAGCTATTGCAGGCGCATGCCAAAAAGGCCAGTGCCAAACTGGCGCCACGCAAGCCCAAGTACATTTGCAAGGCGGACCGCTTGAAGATGGAGGCAGAGGCGGTGAGCGAGAGTTCCCAGCTGGCTGACTGACACCGCCCCCTACACCGATCGCATGGGCTTCAACGGCGGTAGTAATAATGCGCGTCATGATGACGCTGGCGCATGGCGCGCTCATGGCGGCGCTCCCAATCACGGCGCCGTTCCCAGTCGCGCCGCCGCTCCCAGTCCCGGCGGGCTTGTTCACGCCGCCACTGTTCGCGGCGCCAGTCGCTTCGGTGGTCGTGCCAGCGATCGTCATCATGCGCCAGGAGCGTGGCCGGCTGTTCAACGGCCACGCTGGCCACGCTCGACCAAGGGTTGCCGGCTGGCTTCAACGGTGACTGGACAGCCGGTAAAACGGGTTCGGCGGCTTTCATCTGCGTTGCCGATGCCGTGCCCATCGCCGCGAGCGAGAACAGGCCGAGCAGCACCAACCTTGCGACATGTATTTTCATGAGCGTAGCCAACCTCTGATAACGAATGAGCCATCTGGCCAGCAGGTGTGGGGCGAACCTTGTCTCGCGTTCCGCTACCTTTCTGTGCCTCACACATAGACAGGGAATCAAGAAAAAGTTCGCTACAGCAACAACTTGTAGAAAATCGCCGTGGCGGTGGGTGCTGTGCAGCACCCGCTAAAGGTGCCATTGCGCTCGGTCAACTGCCTGCAAATACCTCACGCAGATGCACCCGATAACTGTCGAACGCTGCAATCGCCCCCGCTACCACCTCTGCTTCCTCTTGCTCCCCCAGCACCAGGCTGTCCAGCCTGGCAACAAATGCGCGCCAATGCAGCGCTCGGCCATCCGGGTGAGGGGCCAGGTGGCGGGCCCCCTTGTCACCCTCCAGCCCAAGACGTTGCGTGTGCTTGTAGAGAAACGCCGCCCCCAGGTTCGAACCTTCACTGCAATACAGCCATCCCAGGGCCTGGGCCGAGCTGACACGGACCGGTTGGGTGGGCGTTGGCAGCGGCAGGCCGAGGTCGCGCAGGTCTGCCTCGACTGCCGCGAACCGTGACAGCGCCTCCAGCCCCGGCAGTTGCTGGTTGAGCTGTTCATCCTGATACAACGCCAACAGGCTGCCATGAAAGCGGTGCTGCACCTGCAGGAAGCGCCCATAACGCTCGCGGTTCTCGAAAGGCCGCGCTGCCATTACCAGTTGATCGACGCTGTCATGATCCCTGCTGCTGGCCGCTTTCAGGCGTTTGCAGCGGCTGGGTTCGGTGAAGGGGAAAGTTACAGCGGTCATCGGCGTATCCGTGGCAATAGAGCAAGGTCCCCATGATGCTTGCCCTCCTTGGCAGGCAGCAAGCGTCACTCACTCGACCTGACCGAGTTCGCAATGATGGAGTGCAAGGTCGATGCTCATTTATCATGGCGGCTGCTTTTACCATTGCCAAGGATACCTGCCATGAGCGCCCTTCAGTTCCGCACCCCCGTTCCCGCCGATGCCGAGCGTTGCTACGCCATCGAAATTGGCGCCTATGAAGGGGATGAGGCGGCCACGCTGGAGAAAATCCGCACGCGTATCACGCAGTACCCACAAGGCTTCCTGGTGCTGGAAAGCGACGGCGAGATTGTTGGTTTCATCAACAGTGGCTGCGCCCACGAGGTCGTGATGTCCGACGAGGCCTTCAAAGAGCTGGTTGGCCATGACCCGGCGGCCGCGAACGTGGTGATCATGTCGGTGGTTGTAGACCCGGCCCACCAGGGCAAAGGCTACGCCAAACTGTTGATGAACGAATTCATCGGGCGCATGCACGCGGCGGGCAAGCAGACCATTCACCTGATGTGCAAGGAGCAGCATGTGGCCCTGTACCAGAAGCTTGGCTACCGATACGTGAAACCGTCGCCGTCGGACCACGGCGGCATGGCCTGGCATGAGATGGTCATGGACCTTTGAGTGGACATGACATCGTAGTGTGCGCTACCCGCAGCTTGCCTAGGTGACAGCGCAGCCCAAAGGGCTGCGCATGCCCTTCATTCAACCCGGCGATGCCGAGCTGATGCCTGGCCTCAAGTGCCACTGACCAGCTGATGGGCCAGCTGGTTGTGGCGTTCCAGTACGCGCGGCAGGTCGACGGTGGCCAGCTGGCCGTCTTTCACCACGACGCGGCCGTTGATCACGCTGGTATGCACCTGGGTCGGGGTGCAGAACACCAGTGCCGCCAATGGGTCATGGTGGCCGCCGGCATACGCCACATGGCCCAGGTCGAAGGCGACGAAATCGGCGACCATGCCCGGGGCCAGGGCACCGATATCATTGCGGTTGAGCACTTTCGCGCCACCCAGGGTGGCAATCTCCAGTGCTTCGCGTGCAGTCATCGCGTCAGGGCCAAAGCCCACCCGTTGCAGCAGCAGGGCCTGACGCACTTCACCGATCATGCTGGCGCCGTCGTTGGAGGCAGAGCCATCGACCCCCAGCCCCACCGGTACGCCGTGGTCGCGCATCTTGCGTACCGGGGCGATGCCTGAGGCCAGCCGCATGTTCGAGCATGGGCAGTGGGCGACGCCGGTGCCGGTGCGGGCGAACAGCTCGATGCCGTGCTGGTCGAGCTGCACGCAGTGGGCATGCCATACATCATGGCCGACCCAGCCAAGGTCTTCGGCGTACTCGGCAGGGGTCATGCCGAACTTCTCGCGGCTGTAGGCGATGTCGTTGACGTTCTCGGCCAGGTGGGTGTGCAGCGACACCCCATACTGGCGCGCCAGCACGGCAGCCTCGCGCATCAGGTCGCGGCTGACCGAGAACGGCGAGCATGGCGCGACCACGATGCGGCGCATCGAGCCGTGGCTGGCATCGTGGTAGTCCTCGATCAGGCGTTGCGATTCCTTGAGGATGTCGGCTTCCTTTTCCACCACCGAGTCAGGTGGCAGGCCGCCTTGGCTCTGGCCCACGCTCATGCTGCCGCGCGCGGCATGGAAGCGCATGCCGATCTCGGCCGCCGCGTGGATGCTGTCGTCGAGCTTGCAGCCGTTGGGGTAGATGTACAGGTGGTCGCTGGAGGTGGTGCAGCCGGACAGGATCAGCTCGGCCATGGCGGTCTGGGTCGACACCGCGATCATCTCGGGGGTCAGGCGCGCCCAGATCGGGTACAGGTTGGTCAACCAGTTGAACAGCTCGCCGTCCTGAGCTGCCGGTACCACGCGGGTGAGGCTCTGGTACATGTGATGGTGGGTGTTGACCAGGCCTGGGATGACCACCTTGCCGGCCATGTCCAGAATCACGTCGGCGTGCTGCGGGAGGGTTTCGCTGGGGCCGACTTGCTTGATCAGGTTGTCTTCGATGAACAGGCCGCCGTTCTTGATTTCGCGGCGTTCGCCGTCCATGGTGACCAGCAGTGCGGCGTTTTTGACGAGGAGCGTTTTTGCAGGGTTTGTAGATGACATGGTGCAAGCCTGCGCAATACGCATCGGCGATTACCGATGTCATAGGCGCTCGGTATTGTAAGCAAGCTTTTTACTGATTGTATACAGCTCGAAGCGCCAGTGCCGGCCTCTTGGCGGCTAGAGCCGCGAAGAGGCCGGAACGGGTTGCAGCCATGAAAGATCACACCGCCTCGCGGCTGCTCACACCCTCCAGCAACCGGGCAATCCCCAGCGGGTTAGCGTTTTTCAACGCATCCGGCAGCAGTGCGTCCGGGTAGTTCTGGAAGCACACCGGGCGCAGGAAGCGGTCGATGGCCAAGGTGCCGACCGAAGTGCCGCGGGCGTCGGAGGTGGCCGGGTAGGGGCCGCCATGCACCATGGCATCGGAAACCTCCACACCGGTCGGGTAGCCATTGAGCAGCAAGCGCCCGGCCTTGCGTTCCAGCAACGGCACCAGTGAGGCAAAGGTGCGCAGGTCGTCAGGTTCGGCAATCAGGGTGGCAGTCAGCTGACCTTGCAGGTGACGCAATGCTTCGGCCAATTGCTGGGCATCGGCCACTTCAACCACCACGGTGCTAGGGCCGAACACTTCTTCCTGCAACAGCGGGTCGCCATTGAGCAGCAGGCTCACGTCGGCCTTGAACAACTGCGGCTGAGCCTGGTTACCGGTTTGCGGTTGGCCGGCCAGATGCTGGATACCCGGGTGCGCCAGCAGGTGCTGCACAGCGTTCTGGTAGCTGCGCAGGGTGCCAGCGTTGAGCATGGTCTGCGGGCTCTGGTCGGCCATGCGTGCCACCAGCGTTTGCAGGAAATGCTCGAAGTGTGGCGACCGGATACCCACCACCAGGCCCGGGTTGGTGCAGAACTGCCCGCAGCCCAGCACCACCGAGGCGGCCAGCTCGGTCGCCACCTGTTCACCGCGAGCCTGCAGAGCCTGCGGCAGCACGATCACCGGGTTGATACTGCTCATTTCGGCGAACACAGGGATCGGCTGCGGGCGCGCTGCGGCCATGTCGCACAGGGCGCGGCCACCGCGCAGCGAGCCGGTAAAGCCGACCGCCTGAATGGCTGGGTGCTTGACCAGTGCTTCGCCCACACCGGCACCGTAGATCATGTTGAAAACGCCTGCCGGCATGCCGCTGCCGGTCACTGCACGGTCGATGGCCGCGGCCACATGGGCCGCAGTGAGCATGTGCCCGCTGTGTGCCTTGAACACCACCGGGCAGCCGGCGGCCAGCGCCGAAGCGGTGTCACCGCCAGCGGTGGAGAAGGCCAGAGGGAAGTTGCTGGCGCCGAACACGGCCACCGGGCCCACGCCGATGCGGTACTGGCGCAGGTCCGGGCGCGGCAGCGGGGTGCGCTGGGGCAGGGCGCGGTCGATGCGTGCAGCGTAAAAGTCGCCACGCCGTACCACTTCGGCAAACAGGCGCAGCTGGTTGCTGGTGCGGCTGCGTTCGCCGCGGATGCGTGCTTCAGGCAGTGCGGTTTCGCGCATCACGTCCTGGATGAAGTCATCACCCAACGCGTCCAGTTCGCTGGCGATAGCGTCGAGAAAAGCGGCGCGCTGGTCCGGGCGGGTGCTGCGGTAGCTCGGGTAGGCCACCTCGGCGGCCTGGGCGGCGGCCTCCACCTCGTCGCCGGTCGCCTGGTGGAAGGCGTAGGGCAGTGCTTCACCGGTGTGGGCGTCGAGGCTGTGCAGCAGCACGTCACCGTGGCCACTGAGCTGGCCGGCGATGTGGTTCAGGCGGTGTTCGATGGACATTTCGTTTCCCGTTGGCAATGACAATCGTTGGTCAGGACTGTAGGGGGCGAACGGGGGGCTGAATAATGATTAATACGGATCGGGCGATAACGAGCAGTTATCACCCGGGTTCTCGCGATGCCCTGCAGGAGCGGTCATGCAAGGCGTCAGGGCTCACTCGGCCATCTGCAACTCTGGCAGCTTCACGCGCAACGCCCGGGTCAGCCCCAGTAGCACCAACAGGCCCAGGCCCATCCAGCACAGGCCGATGGTGAACGACAGGCTGGTCAGGCTGCTCCATAGCCACAACGTGCTGAGAAAGCCCAGGCCGGGAATGGCGCCGTACAGCAGGTAGTTGCGGCAACCGCGCAGTTTCTGGTCAACCAGGTAGTGCTTGACCACCGCCAGGTTCACCGCCGAAAAGGCGAACAGTGCGCCAAAGCTGATCATGTTCGCCACGGTATCCAGGGTGATTACCAGGGCGATCAGCGACAGCAGGCTGACCACCAGGATGGCAGTGGCCGGCACGCGCTTTTTCGTCACCAGCTGGCCGAATGCCCGCGGCAATGCGCCGTCGCGACCCATGGCGAACAGTACGCGCGACACGCTGGCCTGGGACACCATGGCCGAGGCGAAGCAGCCCGCCACGTAGGTAGCGGTGAAGGCGGTTACCAGCAGCTCGCCGCCCACCCGGCGCATCACGTCCACCGACGCCGAATCCGGGTCGGCGAAGCTGCCCCAGTCGGGGAACACCATCTGCGCGCAATAAGACACCACCAGAAACAGCAGGCCGCCGATCAACGACACCGCCAGAATCGCCACGGGAATGCGGTAGGTCGGGTTACTGGTTTCCTCAGCCATGGTCGACACCGCATCGAAGCCGAGGAACGACAGGCACAGCACGGCGGCGCCGGTCATGATCAACGGCACGCTGAAGCCATCGTGGTGCAAGGGGGCCAGCAGCGACACCGGCTCCGCCTGTCCGCTGAGCTTGAGAATGGACAGGGCGACGAAGACGATGATGAACACCAGTTGCACCACCACCAGGATCCAGTTGACCCGGGTGATCGACTCGATGCCGATCAGGTTGAGGAAGGTGACCAGGGCAATGGAACCCGCTACCCACACCCAGGCATGGATGGTCGGGAAGTATTCCGACATGTAGATGCCGATCAGCAGGTAGCTGAGCAGCGGCAGAAAGATGTAGTCGAGCAGCAGTGTCCAACCGGTGATGAAGCCGATATGGCTGCCGAAGGCCTTGCGCGTGTAGGTGTAGACCGAGCCGGAGTAGGGGTGGGCCTGGACCATGCGGCCGTAACTGTAGGCGGTCAGCAGCATGGCGGCGAGCGTTAGCAGGTAGGCGGTGGGCAGGTGCCCTTTGGTCATCTGGGTGACCAGCCCGTAGGTGGTGAATACGGCCAGGGGCACCATGTAGGCCAGGCCAAACAGCACCAGGGCGGTCATGCTCATGGACTTGCGGAAGCGGCCGGTGCTGGTGCCGGGTTGCGAGGGTGCATGCGGGGCGGGGCTATGGGCTGTACTTGTTGTTGTATGCATTGCTAACTCCTGAAAAGGGATGCAGGACACCGCGGCAGGCGAGCAGGCTCGCGACCGTCAGGTGTTGTGCAAGGAGGTCGAGCGGAAAGCTCGCAGCGCTGGGGCGGGTTGATGCTCCCACACCCTGCAGGCACCCGGAATCACCCTTTGGGGTGAGCGGACACAGCCCTTGCCCGGCTCACCCCAAAGGGTGATTCCGGTGCCTGCAGCGCCGTGGGAGTATCTGCTCAACGACGCACCGCACTGGCGGCGGTGCCACTGAGAAGAAACGGCAGGCTTACAGTGACCAATCAATTGCTTTCAGAACAATGGTTCGAGCACCAGGCCAAGGTCACCGAGGCGATCGGCCGGCCGGGCTTTGCCGCCAGCCTGTTTGCTGCACTGGGTGTGATCCGGCCGATCCAGGCGACCACGGTGTACCTGTACCCGCACGACGGCATGCCCTGTGCGCTGTTCGAGCAGGATGACAAGGCGCCCTGGCAGCCCGAGGGCAATGTCAGCCGCTACCTGTCGGGCTTCTACCTGCTTGACCCGTTCTACGGTGCTTGTGTGGAACAGGTCGAATCCGGCTGTTACGGGCTGTTCGAAGTGGCACCCGACCACTTCGAGGTCAGCGAATACTACCAATCGTTCTACCGCCACTCGCACCTGGAGGATGAACTCAACTACATCCTGCAGGTGGCGCCCGGGCAAAGCCTGGCGGTGTCGCTGGCCTTCACCGACAAGCTGGATGGGCAAAGCCGCACGCGGTTCGGGCTCATCACGCCTTGGGTACTGGCGGTACTCGGCAAGCATTTTGCCGGGCTGGACAGCCGCGCAGGGCGCTTCGAGAACATCCTCGAGCAACGTATTCATGCCGCGCTGAACAATTTCGGCAGCTCGCTGCTGACCGAGCGTGAATGCCGTATCGCCCAGCTGATCCTGCGTGGCCACTCGACCAAGTCACTGGCCGAGCGGCTGGGGGTGTCGGAAGACACCATCAAGTCGCACCGCAAGAACGTCTACGCCAAGCTCGACATCGGCACCCAGTCCGAACTGTTCTCCCTGTTCATCGATGCACTGGCCAATGCCCAGGGCGTGCTGGGCAAGGACCCGCTGGAAAGCTACATGGGCAAGCTGCGCTGAACGCCAGCTGCCCTGCAACCCCACCGCAAAGGAAAACCAACAATGAACGCGCCTTTCGCCCCGCAACGCCAGACCCGTGACTACCAGGCAGCCGATGCCGCCCACCACATTCATGCCTTCCTCGACCAGAAGGCGCTGAACGCCGAAGGGCCGCGGGTGATCGTCGGGGGCGAACGGCTGCACCTGTGGGACAGCGAGGGCAAGCGTTACCTGGATGGCATGTCCGGCCTGTGGTGCACCCAGCTCGGTTATGGCCGTCGTGACCTGACGGCCGCCGCGGCCACGCAAATGGATCAGTTGGCCTATTACAACATGTTCTTCCACACCACCCACCCGGCGGTGATCGAACTGTCCGAACTGCTGTTCAGCCTGCTGCCGGGGCACTACAGCCACGCGATCTACACCAACTCCGGCTCCGAGGCCAACGAGGTACTGATCCGCACCGTGCGCCGCTACTGGCAGGTGGTTGGCCAGCCAGGCAAGAAAATCATGATCGGCCGCTGGAACGGCTACCACGGCTCGACCCTGGCGGCCACGGCGCTGGGCGGGATGAAGTTCATGCACGACATGGGCGGGTTGATTCCGGATGTGGCACACATCGACGAACCCTACTGGTACGCCGAGGGCGGTGAACTGACCCCGGCCGAGTTCGGCCGCCGCTGCGCCCTGCAGCTGGAGGAAAAGATCCTCGAACTGGGTGCCGAAAACGTTGCCGGCTTCATTGCCGAACCCTTCCAGGGGGCCGGCGGCATGATCTTCCCGCCGGAAAGCTACTGGCCGGAAATCCAGCGTATCTGCCGCCAGTACGACGTGCTGCTGTGCGCCGACGAGGTGATCGGTGGCTTTGGCCGCACCGGCGAATGGTTCGCCCATGAATACTTCGGCTTCGAGCCCGACACCCTGTCGATTGCCAAGGGCCTGACCAGCGGCTATGTGCCCATGGGCGGCCTGGTGCTGAGCAAGCGCATTGCCGAGGCGTTGGTGGAACGCGGCGGGGTGTTTGCCCACGGCCTGACCTATTCCGGCCACCCGGTGGCGGCGGCAGTGGCCATCGCCAACCTGAAGGCGCTGCGTGACGAAGGCATCGTGCGCCAGGTGAAGGACGACACGGGGCCGTACCTGCAGCGCATCCTGCGGGAAGTGTTTGCCGACCACCCATTGATCGGCCAGGTGCAAGGGGCCGGACTGGTGGCGGCGCTGCAGTTCGCCGAGCACAAGCCGACGCGCAAGCGCTTTGCCAACGAGAACGACCTGGCCTGGCAGTGCCGCACCTTTGGTTTCGAGGAAGGGGTGATCATTCGCTCGACCCTGGGCCGGATGATCATGGCCCCGGCCTTGATTGCCAACCACAGCGAGCTGGATGAGCTGGTGGAGAAGACCCGGATAGCCGTAGACCGCACGGCGCGGCTGGTCGGCAAGCTCTAAGCCGCTGACAAGGGCAACGCACTTCCCTGTGGGAGCGGGCACGCCCGCGAACACCGGCGAAGCCGGTGCCATCCACCGTGTCGCCTGATTCGCGGGCATGCCCGCTCCCACAGAGGGAGTGCGGCGTGCTTGCGGACTGTGTGGTACCTGTTACTTGCGCAAGAAGGACCGCCACGACGGTCGTCTGGAGTACAAATGTACACTCTCGAATTCTGGCAACAACGCGCCTCGGACCTCTACCTTCCGGCCCATGCACTGATCGACGGCAAACCCGTCAACGCACAGGATGGCGCCACCTTCGCTGCCATCAACCCCGCCACCAACAACGTAATGGCACAGGTTACCGCCTGCGGCCATGCCGAGGTCGACCTGGCCGTCGCCAGCGCCCGTCGAGCCTTCGAGCAAGGCCCCTGGCCGCGCATGGCGCCTGGCGAGCGCAAGAAAGTGCTGCTGCGCCTGGCCGAGCTGATCATGGCCCATCGCGAGGAGCTGGCCCTGCTGGACTCGCTGAACATGGGCAAGCCGGTGATGGATGCCTACACCATCGACGTGCCGGGCTCTGCCCATGTGTTCGCCTGGTACGGCGAGGCGCTGGACAAGCTGTATGACCAGGTGGCGCCCACTGCTGCCAATGCGCTGGCCACCATCACCCGCGAAGCACTCGGTGTGGTCGCGGCCGTGGTGCCGTGGAACTTCCCCCTCGACATGGCCGCGTGGAAGCTGGCCCCGGCGCTGGCTGCCGGTAACAGCGTGGTACTCAAGCCCGCCGAGCAATCACCGTTTTCGGCCCTGCGCCTGGCCCAACTGGCGCTGGAAGCGGGGTTGCCGGAAGGCGTACTGAACGTGGTGCCGGGCCTGGGCGAGCAGGCCGGGCAGGCGCTGGGCCTGCACCCGGATGTGGACTGCCTGGTATTCACCGGCTCCACCCAGGTGGGCAAGTACTTCATGCAGTACTCGGCGCAGTCCAACCTCAAGCAGGTGTGGCTGGAGTGCGGCGGCAAGAGCCCAAACCTGGTGTTCGACAACTGCCAGGACCTGGACCTGGCTGCGGAAAAGGCCGCCTTCGGCATTTTCTTCAACCAGGGCGAGGTGTGTTCGGCCAACTCGCGGCTGTACGTGCAGCGTGCCATCCACGATGAGTTCATCGAGCGCCTGCAGGCCAAGGCTCGCCAGTGGCTGCCCGGTAACCCGCTGGATCCGGCGAGCCGCGCCGGGGCCATTGTCGATGCCGAGCAGACCGGCCGCATCGAGGCCGCCATCGTGCGTGCCGGGCAAGAGGGCGCGCGATTGGTGTGTGGCGGCCGACGCCTGACCATCGAAGGTTCGGACAACTACATCGAGCCGACCATTTTTGCCGGTGTCGAGGGCCGCATGAGCCTGGCGCGCGAGGAGGTGTTCGGCCCGGTACTGGCGGTCAGCGCCTTCGACACGGAAGAAGAAGCCGTGCGCCTGGCCAACGACAGCATCTATGGCCTGGCAGCCTCGGTGTGGAGCGACGACTTCAACCAGGTGCACCGGGTAGCGCGGGCGTTGAAAGCCGGTACCGTATCGGTGAACACAGTCGATGCGCTGGATGTGACGGTGCCGTTCGGTGGGGGCAAGCAGTCGGGGTTTGGCCGCGATCTGTCACTGCATTCGTTCGACAAGTACTCGCAACTCAAGACCACCTGGTACCAGTTGCGCGGCTGATGTATTGATCATTGACCGCGTCGTCTGCTTCGCGGGCATGCCCGCTCCCACAGGTTCAGCACAAGTCTGAGGGTTGTGCTGGACCTGTGGGAGCGGGCGCGCCCGCGAAGAGGCCGTATCTGGCGCAGCAGCGGGACCCGGTTAGAAGTCCACGCTAGCCGAAAGCTGATAGGTCCGCGGCGCCCCCAACCCCAGGGTCTGGGTCAGTGGCACACCCCAGTAGTCCTTGTCCCCCAGGTTGGCGATGTTCGCTCGCAAGGTGACCGGCTTGTTGGCGACCTGGGTCACAAAGCGGGCGCCAACGTCGAAGATCGTGTAACCCGGAATCGACAGGCTGTTCTCGGCATTGATGTATTGCTTGGACTGTGAGGTCACGTTGCCGGTCAGGGTCAGCCCATCCAGGCCGGGGATGTCCCACTCCATGCCCAGCTTACCCTGCACCTTGGGGTAGGCCGTGGCGGTCTTGCCATCGTTGGCACCACCTGCGGTCTTGGTCAGCTTGG
Organism: Pseudomonas sp. 10(2024); assembly: GCF_045164175.1. NCBI lineage: Bacteria > Pseudomonadati > Pseudomonadota > Gammaproteobacteria > Pseudomonadales > Pseudomonadaceae > Pseudomonas > Pseudomonas sp. 10(2024). Next base: position 3,569,186 of record NZ_CP174006.1, on the reverse strand, counting down.
GGTCGACATAAGCCACGCCCCCCATCAGGCGCACGTCGGGCAGAGGGGCACCGAAGAAGCTCCATTCCACGCCCCGGTTACGCTGCTCGCCACCGAACGAAAAGATGTTGGTGACCGGGTCGGTGTAGCTGCCCGGGCGCTTGATTTCATACAGCGCCAAGGTGTGGCTGAAGGTGCCCAGGTCGAGCTTGAGGCCGATTTCCTTCTGTTTTGATTTGTACGGCGCGAACACGTCGCCATAGTTGGCAGCGGTGATCGGTGCGGCCGCGCCTTTGCTCAGGCCTTCGATGTAGTTGGCGTACAGCGACAGCTCATCGGTCAGCTTGAACAGGATGGCCCCGGCAGGGGTGGTGGCGTGGGTGTCATAGCCTGGTTTGTTGCGGGCACCGGTATTGGTGTTGTAAGTGTCGGTGACCACTTCCTGGCGACGTACGCCGAGGGTCAGTTGCACCCGGTCATCCAGCACCGACAGGGTGTCGGCGATGCCATAACTTTTCAGGTCGTTTTCCGTGTGGGCAATCAGTGGCCAGGCCTCCGATACCTTCGGGCCCCAGACAGGGTTGTAGATATTGGTCGTCCAGTTCGAGCCGGCGGCGCGGCGGCCGAAGTCCTTTTGCGTGTCGCTGTACTGGGTGGCGTTGACCGACCATTGGTGGTTGATGCCGAAGGTGTCGAAATGGCCACGCAGCCCCACCTCGGCAGAAGTCTTGTGGATCTCCATCTGCAACTGGCCCATCGCGGTGGTGAAATCACCGGCGCTGTTGTTCACCGTTGCTGTGAGTGCGCCGCTGTAGCGATAGTCCGTCTTGCTGGTGCCGACCGCGCCATAGGCCAGCAACTGGTCGTTCAGCTCGTACTCACCGCGCAGGATGACGCCCTTGTCCTTGGTTTCCACATAAGCCCAGTCGGGGTTGAGCAGTGTGTCGTTTTTTGGCGGTTTGGGGACTGGTACCCCAGCGGCCAGGCCCATGCCGCGGTTCTGGCCGCTGATGTGGTCGTCGGTATCGAACAAGTCGAGCGACAGCTTGCCACGTTCGCCACGCCAGTCCAGGGCCAGAGAAGACAGCACATTGCGCTGGCGTTGATCGTCGATGGCAGTGTCGCCGTCGCGGTACATGCCGTTGAAGCGCACGCCAAACTGGTTGCCCTCACCGAAGCGCCGGCCAACGTCGACATGGCCGCCAAGCTGGGCATCGGAAGCGTAGGTGGCGGTCAGCCGGGTCAGCGGCGTGTCGCCAGCGCGCTTGGGAATCAGGTTGACAATACCGCCCACCGAACCGCCGGGCGGCATGCCGTTAAGCAGCGCCGACGGGCCTTTGAGTACTTCGATGCGTTCGTACATTTCGGGTGAGGCGCGGTAGTAGGGGGCCATGCCGAACAGGCCATCGATAGTCATGTCACTGACGCTGGTCTGGAAGCCGCGGATCGAGTAGTTCTCGCTGTAGGTGCCGGTCAGGCCGTTGCTGAACACTGACGGGTCGGTGGCGGCGATAACGTCGGTGATGTCCCGGGCCTGCAGATCCTGAATGTAGGTGTCGGTGTAGCTGACGGTGCTGAACGGCGTTTCCATGAAGTCTTTGTTGCCCAGCAGGCCCACCCGCCCGCCGGTGGCCACCTGGCCGCCGGCATACACCGGTGGCAGTGGATCGGCAGCGCTGGCTTGGGCGTCGATCAGGGTGGCGGGCAATTCCGGGGCGGCGGTTTTTTCTTCAGCGGCCTCGTGGGGGTTGGCTGCGTCGGCGTGTGCGGCGATTGGCGCCAGTGTGCAGCTACCAAGGGCCAGGCCAATGAATACGGCATGTGCCAGCGGGGTGCGCGGCAGCGCAGGCAATGCCAGGGCAGGGGACGAGAGTGTGTGCAAGGTACGGATGGACACGCGATGGCTCCAGAGGGACAGATGGCGGGTTGTGTTTTTGCATTTAAAAAGCGAAGACGTAAGGCAAATGAGAATCACGTGCTAACGCAGTGGCAGGCATTTGCAAAAAGGCAGTGCCTAGTCCTGATAGCCCCTGATCACGTCATCCGCGATCAAAGCCAGTGAGGTCGGGCTGGCGGCTGTGACGTACCAGGCCTGCGGGTCGACGAACACCACGCGGCCGTGCTTCCAGGCGTTGGTCTGGCGCAGCAGGGGGTTGTCCAAGGTGTCTGCCGTCATCATTGGGCGGTGCTCCATGACGGCGGTGCGATCCACCACATAGAGGATGTCGGGGTTGGCCTGCTGGATGAACTCACTGGAAATCGGCTGGCCATGCAGGCCGGTATCCAGGGTAGTGGTGGCCGGCTTGACGCCCAGGTCATTGAAGATGAAGCCGTAGCGCGACTGCACGCCGAAGGCGCTGAAGGCGCCGTTGTTGTGCAGCACCACCAGGGCCCGCTCCGGGCGGTCGCGGGTGACGCTGCGCGCCTGGGCCAGCTTGGCCTCCAGTGCGTCAGCCTTGCGCTGGGCCAAGCCTTGCTTGCCGAACACCTGCCCAAGGCTGAGCAGGTGCTGCCTGACCATGGCGACATGCCCGGTTTCGCTGTCGCGATAGTCCACATCGAAGTGCAGGGTCGGCGCCATTTCGCTCAGTTCGTCATAGTGGTTGGCCTGCAGCGAGGTGATCAGGATCAGGTCAGGCCGCGCCGCATGCACCCGCTCCAGGTTGGGCTGCACGATCGAGCCGACATCTGCCGTTTGCCCGGCATCCTTATAGCGTGCAAGAAAGTCCGGCACGAAGTCCTTGGGCATGCCCGCCACGGGTACGCCCAACTGGTCGAGGAAGTCCACTTCGTTCATGTCCAGAGCCACCGTGCGCTGTGGCAGTTGACTGATCACTGTGGTGCCCAGTTTGTGCTGTACGGTTAACGGCGTGTAGTCGCCATGGCGCGTGGTGTTCGCCGGTGCCGCTGTGGTTGCCGTGGGCTCGTTGCAGCCGTGCAGGGCGAGGGTGGCGGCTAGCAGTAGCGCCAATGGCCAGCCGTTGGCGGGGTGGTTGCGGTTCATTGCTGTTCTCCGGGTGGGTTGAAGTAGTTGCACAGGCGGCCGCGCGCGCTGTGGGTGATGTCGAAATCCAGCCCGTACAGCGCGTGCAGCTGTCGCTCGGTCACAACCTGCTCGACGCTGCCGCTGCAATGCACACGGCCACCCTGCATGGCGACGATGCAGTCGGAGTAGGCGGCTGCAAAGTTGATGTCGTGCACCACCAAAATCACCGTGCGGCCGAACTCGTCGCACAGCCGACGCAGGGCGCGCATGATCTGCACGGCGTGGCGCATGTCGAGGTTGTTCAACGGCTCGTCCAGCAGCAGATAGTCGGTCTGTTGGGCGATGGTCATGGCCAGAAAGGCCATTTGCCGCTGGCCGCCGCTGAGTTCATCGAGGTAGGCCTGGCGCAGCGGCTCCAGGGACAGAAAGGCAATGGCCTGGTCGATGGCCCGACGGTCTGCAGCGGTGAGCGCACCACGGCTGTAGGGGAAGCGGCCGAACGCGACCAGTTCGTCGACGGTCAGGCGCAGGTTGAAGTCGACCGACTGGCGCAGGGTGGCCACGCGCCGGGCATAGTCGCCGATGGCGATGCTGTCGATGCTTTGCCCGTCCAGGCGTATGTCACCGCTGGCAGGCGCCAGCAGCCGGGCCAGCATCATCAGCAAGGTGGACTTGCCGGCGCCATTGGGGCCGATCAGCGAGGTCAGCTGCCCGCGCGGGAAGCTGGCGCTTACCCCGCTCAACACCTCTTTGCTGCCATAGGTTTTGTGCAGGTCGTGGACAGTAATCATGCGGCTCCCCGGTTGCGCACCATCAGGGCGAGGAAGTAGGTGCCACACACCAGGTTCACGAGGATGCCGACGGTGGTCCTGTAGTTGAAGACATGCTCGACCAGCAACTGGGCGGCAATGAACACGGCAATGGCCACGGCGCTGCCGAGGGCCAGGGTGACCCGGTGGCGGAAGGTACCGGCCATCGCATAGGTGATGTTGGCGACGAACACGCCCATGAATGCCGTGGGCCCCAACAGGCTGGTCGACACCGCGACCAACGCTGCGATCAGCGCCAGCAGCAGGCGCACGTTGCGCCGGTAGTCCACGCCCAGTGAAATGGCCTGGTCGCGTCCGAGTGCCAGCACGTCCAGCACCGGTACGGCCCGGGCCAGCAGCACACACACGCCCGCCACCAGCACGGCCGAATACAGCAGCAACTGCGGCGATGCCCGGTTGAACGAAGCCTGGGTGTAGCCCAGCAGCATCGAGAACTCGCCGGGGCTGACTTTCAGCTGGACGAACTGGGTGAACGTGGCCATGACCATGGTCAGCACCAGGCCGACCAGCAGCAGGAAGTACACGTTGTTTTTGCCGTCACGAAACAGCCAGCGGTGCAGGGCCCAGGAGTAGCCGAGCATCAGTAGCATCGAGAGCAGGAAATTGCCGTCACTGCCGAGCACGATCAGCCCCTGCACGCCCATGCCCAGCACCAGCAGCGCCTGCAGCAGCAGGTACACGGCTTCGTAGCCCATGATCGCCGGGGTGAGGATGCGATTGCCGGAAAGGGTCTGGAAGGCGATGGCGGAGCAAGCCACGCACACGCCACCGATCACCATGGCCGCCAGGCGCACAAGGCGCTTGGGGATGAGGTAGGCGAAATCCGCCCCAGCGTTGACGAACACGAACAGCGTGGCCAGAGCGACCACGGCCAGTCACAAGCAGTGTCGGCCTTTCATCGCTGCCTCCAGATGATCAGCCCGAGGAAGATCAGCCCGCCCAGGCCGCCTGCAGTCAGGCCGATGGGCACTTCGAACGGGTAGATCAGCAACCGCCCGAGCAGGTCGCAGACCAGCAGCAAGGCCGCACCGCCCAGCGCCACCAGTGGCAGGGTGCGGCGCAGGTTGTCGCCATGGCGCAGGGCGACCAGGTTGGGCACCACCAGGCCGACGAAGGGGATGGCGCCGATGATGATCACGCTAGCCGACACCGTCACTGCTACCAGCAGCAGGCCCACCGTCACGTTGGTGGTGTAGTTCAGGCCCAGGCTGGTGGCCATGCCTTCGCCCATGCCCAGCACGGTGAAGCGCTGTGCGTACAGGTAGGTGAGCAACACGATCGGTACAATCAGGTAGAGAATTTCGTAGCGGCCCTGCACCACCTTGGAAAAATCACCCAGTAACCAGCCCTGCATGCTTTGCAGCAGGTTGAAGCGGTAGGCGTAGAACTCGGCCAGCGCACTCAGCACGCCGCCGTACATCAGGCCGATGACCGGCACAAGCACCGCGTTGCGGGCGCGTATGCGGCGGATGAGGGCGACAAACAGCAGGCTGGCGGCAAAGCACACGGCCAGTGCGAACAGCATGCGCAGCAGTGCCCCGGCCGCGGGCGCCAGGCCCAGCGACAGCAGGATGCCCAGGCGCGCGGCATCGAGCCCGCCGGTGGTGCCGGGTTCAACGAAACGGTTGCGCACGATCTGCTGCAGGATCACACCGCATACCGCCAGCCCGACACCCACCAGTATCAATGCGGCCAGCCGTGGCAGGCGGCTTGCGGTCAGGGTCAGCCAGGCGTCGCCTTGCAGGGTAAGCAGCTGAGACCAGGCCAGCTCACGAACGCCGACAGCCAGTGAGGCCGCGCACAACACCAGGAACAGGATGAGGCATGCAACACGCATCAGTCGTGTTCCACCCTCGGTGCCCCGATGCGCCAGCCGTTGGCGGCGTGGCGCTGTTCGAGCATGCGTGCATAGTGCCCGCCATTGGCGCGCAGTGTGGCCGGTGTGCCTTGCTCGACAACCTGCCCGGCGTCCAGCACCACGATATGGTCGGCCATGGCCACGGTGCTGAGCTGGTGTGCGATGACCACCAAGGTGCAACGCCCATGCAGGCTGTGCAGCGTCTGGGCAATCACGGCCTGGTTCTCGGCATCAAGGGCGGCGGTGGCTTCGTCCACCAGCAGTACTGGTGCTTGCCTGATCAGCGCACGGGCAATGGTCACACGCTGGCGTTCGCCACCGGAAAGCTGCGCACCACCTTCGCCCACGGACGTATCGAGGCCCCCGCGCAGCCGTTCGAGGGTGTGTCCCAAGCCGGCCATGTGCGCCGCTTGCAGTACCTCGGCGTCGCTGGCATCGGGTTTGCCGATACGGATGTTGTCGGCGATGCTGCCCTGGAACAGCCAGGTGTCCTGCAGTACTTGGCTGACTGTGTCGGTCAGGCTGGCGCGGGCCATTTGCCGCACGTCGACGCCGCCAATGCGCACACTGCCTTCGGTGGTATCGAAGAACCGTGCAATCAGGCGCATCAGTGATGTCTTGCCTGAGCCCGAGGCGCCGATGACGGCGGTCATGCTGCCTGCCGGGATGTGCAGGTTCACGTTTTGCAGCACGTCGGGCCCGGTGGGGTTGTAGCGCAAGCTCACCCCTTGCAGGTTGATTGCGCCGCCCACCGGCCGGTGGGGCGAGGCGGGTTCTGGCAACGGCTTGGCTGCCAGGATCCGTTCGATTTCCTGCAGCTGGCCATGGGCCCCGCGCAGGATCTCGACATGGCTGGCCACGTCCTGCAGCGGGTCGATGAAGCGGCACACCAGCACCAGTGCCACGATCACCGCAACTGCGTCCTGCGCTTGGCCACCCGCCTGATCGCCGAACCACAGGCCGGCGGCCACCAACAGCGCGGCAAATGTTGCCTGCACGGCCCAACTGTTGAGCAGTGCTGACAGCGAAGCACGAATGATCAGGCCCATGCCGCTGCTGCGCTGGCGCTCCAGGCTTTGCGCCAGCAACCGTGTGCCCCCACCCTCCCCATTGAAGGCCCGCAGCACCGACTGTGCCTGGGCGAACTCCACCATACGCTGGCTGGCGGCGGCGAAGTGCTGGTGAAAGGCGTGATCGGCCCTGCGCCCCAGGCGTGCGCTGAACAGCAGCACTGCAGCCAGCGCCGGCAGCGCTAGCAGGGCGACAAGCCCCAGCGGCGGGTGCAGGATGAACAGCGCTACCAACAGCACCAGCGGCGTGACGCTGCCACTGATCAAGGGCGTGAGCACATGGGCCGGCAGTTGGGCCACAGCCATCGTGCCCTGGGTGATCACATGCCCGAGCCGCGCGGTGTTGTCAGGGGTGAACCAACCCAGTGGCAGCTGTGCTACCTGGGCGCCAATGTGCTGGCGGCCGCCTTGCAGCACCGCTACCGCCAAGCTTATGCCGGCCTTTTCCACCTGGCGTCGCCAGGCCCAGCACAGCGTCATGCCGGCGGCCAGCACGACCAACCAGGCACTGGCAGCGTGTATTTCGCTGTTCAGCAGGTGCAGCATGAGCGGCGCCAGGGTACTGATGGTCAGGCCACTGAATACCCCGTACAGCACGGTCATCAGCAGGTAACGGCGCCAGGCCGGGGCGCATTCGCCCAGCAGTCGAACGAAGGTTTTCAGCATGCTGGCAGCGCCTTTTTCACGGTGTCCTGATAACCACCCTGCGCCCACAGCCGTGCATAAAGGCCTTGGCGGGTGAGCAATTCGCTGTGGCGCCCTTGTTCACACAGGGCGCCTTGGTCCAGCACCAGGATCTGGTCGGCATGCATCACCGTGTCCAGCCGGTGGGCGATGACCAGTAGGGTGCGACCCCGGGCGAAACGCGACAAGGCATCCTGGATCGCCGCCTCGCTCTCGGCGTCGGCGGCTGCGGTGGCCTCGTCCAGTACCAGCACGGGCGGGTCGAGCAGCACGGCGCGAGCAATGCTCAGGCGCTGCTGTTCGCCCCCGGACAATTGCGCGTCTTCGCCCACCACTGAGTCATAGCCACGCGGCAGTTGCAGGATGCGTGTGTGAATGTTGGCCAGGCGCGCAGCCGCTTCGACTTGTTCGCGGGTTGCAGCCGGTTTGCCCAGGGCGATGTTGTCGGCCACGCTTGCATGGATCAGCCGCACCTCCTGCAGCACGAAACCTATGCGTCGGTACAGTTCGCGGCTCTCGATCTGCCGCAGGTCGACGCCACCCAGGGTGATGCGCCCGGCGTCTGGGTCGAAAAACCGTAGCAGCAGGCGCGCCAGGGTCGACTTGCCGGCACCAGAGGGGCCGACGATGGCGGTCGTGGTGCCGGGGGCCAAGGTGAAGCTGACGTCATCGAGCACGTTGTTGCCGGGGGCGTAGGCATGGCTCAGTTGCTCCACGCGCAGTTCGCTGCCGTTGGGCAGGCTGCCAACCGCAGGGGCCGGCAGCACCGGGGTGTCCAGCAGGGCCTGCACCCGCTGGGCCGCCCCTACCGCGTTGTTGAGGTCGTGGGTGATGTAGTGCAACAACTGTAGCGGCGCGCACAACCCAGGTGTGACCAAGGCAAAGGGCAGTATCTGTAGCGGCTCTATCCAGCCCAGGGCCACGAACGCCATGCCTGCCAGAAGCACCACACCCACTACGGTCACCGGCGCGATCAAGGCATTGGCCCGTGCCATCGCCGCAACCAGTGGGCGGGTGAAACCGATGAAGGTGTTGGCAAAGGCATCGACCGCGGCACGGTAGCGGTCCTGCGCGTTGCCGCGCCCGCCGAATGCTTTGACCAGCGGCATGCCATTGACGAACTCGACCACCGCGTTATCGATGCGCGCCATGCCGGCAACCACATCACCCATATGCGCTGCGCTGGCCTTGATGGCACGGTGCAGAAACAGGAAGAACGCCGGGAAGGGCAGCAGCACGACCACGGCAAGGCGCCAGTCCATGGCGAACAGGTAGGCCACGGAAATCAGCACGGCGCCCACGGTGCGGCCCAGTGTGGTGAAAAAGTGCGCGGTCAGGCTGTGCAGTGTGCCGATGTCGTCCTGCATGGCCCGTTTCACTTCGCTTGATGCCCGCTCGCTGAACCAGCCGAGCGGCACTTGCATCAGGCGCTGGCCGATCGCCACGCGCAGGTGATGGGTGATGTGGTTGTCGGCCTGGTGCGCCAGCATTTCGGCTGCGGTGATCAGGGTCATGCCAGTGAACAGGCTGGCGATGCTGGCTGCGATGGCCCGGCCAATGGCGCCCGATGTGGCGGTTTCGCTCAACGCCAGGTGTGCGATGTGCGCAATGCCTGCCAGCGGTACCAAAGCCAGCATCGAGCCCGCAGCAGCCAGCACCGCCGACAGCGCCAGCCGCCCGCGAATGGGGGAAAGCACACGGCTGAGCGGGCTGCGGGCTTTGTTTGTTGAAGGGGCGGCATCGTCAAGGGGCGTTGATGAATCGGACATGAAGCGGGCCTGGAAAGCTGCAAATTAATTAGTTGCATGACTATAAACTAATTTGCGAAAACCCGACAAGGCAGCTACAAGACTGTCTTCACAAAGCCTGGAGGAACCGATGCAACCACCACAACGCACCCCCGGACGCGGTCGCCCTCGCACCATCACCCGTGAACGGATTGCCGACGTGAGCATCGCCATCGGCTTGCCCAACCTCACGTTCGTTGGCGTGGCCGCTGCGTTGGGCGTAAGCCACATGGCGCTGTACAAGCATGTGCCGAACATCGAAGCACTCAAGTGCCTGGTGGCCGAGGAGATCTTTCAGCGCTGGCAGATCCCTAGGGCAGACGGGAATTGTGTAGAAGGGTTGCAGTCCTACCTGACGCGCTTTGCCACGTCGGTACAGGCATTCGTCAAGGCCCACCCGGGTCTGACGCCCTATGTGATCCGCAGGCTGGCAGCGACAGAAGCGATGATCGACAAGATCAATGACCACCAGGCGCACATCGCCCAGGCCTACGGCCTGAGCCTGGAACAGGCGCGCTGGTTGTTGTCGACGGTGGCGTTCCATGGCTTTGCCGTGGCCGATACGGTGTACACGGTGTCGGGGCGCGAGCCGCTGCTGGAGGCCGACCGGGCTGGCGAAGAATCGGAGATGGAAGTGGAGTTGCTTGAGGGCATGCAGGCGCTGATTGTCGGGGCGTTGGTCATGCTGGAGCAGCGGGGTTGAGCCTCATGTAACGGCTGTGCGCCTTTTACTGCCCAGGTTAACTTTTTTGCCATCCCGGCAGAAAGCCCACGTACGCTCTACACTGCTGCCAAGATGGACCAGGGCAGCTTGCCAACATTTGGCCCGTCACGCTGCCTGCGAATGGCCCTGGCCTGCATGATCGTTCTGGCTGCTCCTTCAAACTGCCACACATGGAGTACCTGGAATGGGCTGCGTGTCGAATGGCCGTGTTGCCGGTAAAGCCGGGCGTGGCATCTCGCTGCAATGGCTGGTGGCGCTGGCCGTCGTGCTGGGCATGCTGCTGCTCGGCGCCGCCCTGGCCTGGCAGGGTTACCGCGGAATTCGCCAAACCCTCGTGGCCGCCGCTGGCGATGCCGCCCAGCAAGTTGCCAAGACGATCGACGAGCGCGCCAGGCGCCTGATCGAGCCGGCGCAAAGCAGCATTCGCCTGCTGGCTCACAACACGACGGTGCACACCCAGGCACAGCGTCTGGATCGGCTGCCACAGCTGGTGGAAATGCTGGACGCCAACCGCATGCTCAGCGCCGCCTATCTGGGTTACCCCAGCGGCGAGTTCCTGTTGGTGCGGCGCCTGCGTGACCCACAGCTGATGCAGCGTTTCGCCGCTCCACCGGGCACGGCTTTTCTGGTGCAGAGCGTCAGCCATGGCGACGGCGCCAAGGTGCAGGGCGAGTGGCGCTTTTATGATCGGGCGCTGAACTTGTTGCAGGCCCAGGCCAAACCTGACTATCGCTACGATCCACGCCTGCGCCCCTGGTTCGCTGAAGCCACGGTACAACCCTCTACTGTGCTGACGCGCCCCTATGTGTTCTTCACCACCCGCGAGGTCGGCTTGACCATGGCCCAACGTAGCGTCGACGGTGGGGCCGTGATTGGCCTGGACGTTTCGGTCAACGACCTGGCCAGCGAGACTCAGGACCTGCGCATGACCCCGGGTACCGAGATCGTGGTGGTCGATGACCAGGGCAACGTTGTGGCCTATCCGGACCCGCAGCGGGCAATCGTGCACGAAGGGCAAGGCGTGCGCCTGTCGCGGGTCGCTGAGCTGGGCGCTCCCAGCCTGGCGCAGCTATACGCTGACCTGCCGAAGGGCAACCAGCCTCAGCCTTATCAGGTGGACGGCCAGACCTGGTATGGCATTCGTGTGCAGCTGACCACCCTGGCCGGGCACGACTTGCACGTGCTGATTGCCGTACCAGGCCACGAGCTGCTGGTGGGGGCACGCAAAGTCTTGTTCGAGCAGTTGCTCTGGACCGTGGCACTGATGGCCGTGTTGCTGGTGCTCGGCGGTGTGCTCGGCCGGCGCATTGGTCGCCCGCTGCGGCTGTTGCGCGAGCAGGTTCAAGGTTTGGCCAGTTTTGATTTCAGCCGTGAAGTGGGCGTGCACTCGCGGGTTTCCGAGGTGCGCGAGTTGAGCCGCGTGCTGAGCCGCATGTCCGGTACTATTCGCCACTTTCAGGCGATTACCCTTGCGCTCAGCCGCGAGCGAGACCTGGAGCGCATGCTCGATGGCGTGCTGAGCCATCTGGTAGAAGCTGCCGGGGGCGACGCCGGCGGGGTTTACCTGTACGACGCTGAACAGGCTTTGCTGCGCCTGGCCGCCTCGTGCCGCGGTGAACACTACCCAAGCGAGCTGGCAGTGGATGAAGGCGCCCGGCAGCACTTGGCTGCAACAGTGACCCAGGCCCTCGGCCTGCACGAGCGCAGCCTGGCCGTGGTGCTTAATGACCGTAGCCGGGCACTGTTGGGCATCCTGGTCCTGCAAATGGGCGAAGAGCAGGCGCAGGAGCGGGTGGGCGAGGCATTCCGGCGCTTTGTCGAGGAATTGTCCGGAGTAGCTGCGGTGGCTATCGAAACCCGCCAGTTGGTGGAAGCCCAGCAACGCCTGCTGGACGCCATGATCAAGCTGCTGGCAGACGCCATCGATGCCAAGAGCCCCTACACCGGTGGCCACTGCGAGCGGGTGCCTCAGCTGGCGCAGATGCTGCTGGATCAGGCAGTGGCAGCCGACAGCGGTCCGTTCGCCAGCTTCAGCATGACCGAGGCAGAGCGGTACGAGTTCCGTGTGGCAGCGTGGCTGCACGATTGTGGCAAGGTCACCAGCCCCGAGTACGTGGTGGACAAGGCGACCAAGCTGGAGACCCTGTACAACCGTATCCACGAAGTACGCATGCGTTTCGAAGTGCTGTGGCGCGATGCGGAGCTGGCTTATTGGCAAGGCCTGGCCAGCGGCGTCGACCAGCAGGTACTGAAAGCCGCACTGAGCCGAAGCCAGGCCGAGCTGCAGGACGACTTCGCTTTCGTCGCCCAGGCCAACATCGGCGGCGAGTTCATGCAGGACACCGATATCCAGCGCTTGCAGGTGATCGGCAAGCGACGCTGGCTGCGCCATTTCGATAACCGCCTGGGCATCTCCCGTGATGAGGCGGAACGCCTTGTTGGCGTGCCGCAGCCTGAACTACCGACAGAGGAGCCATTGCTGGCCGACCGCCCCGAGCACTGCGTGCCCTGGGGTACCCGCACGCCGCCGGTGGTGAAGGGCGACCCGCGTAATATCTGGGGGTTCGACATGCACCTGCCAGGCCACGCCAGCAACTACGGCGAGCTGTACAACCTGTCGATCCGCCGTGGCACGCTGACTGACGAAGAACGCTTCAAGATCAACGAACACATCGTGCAGACCATCATCATGCTCAGTTCACTGCCGCTCCCGCGCCACCTCAAGCGGGTGCCCGACATCGCCGGCAACCACCACGAAAAGATGAACGGCAGCGGCTATCCGCGCCGGTTGGACGGGCAGGACCTGGGCATTGCCGAGCGAGTGATGGCGATTGCCGACATCTTCGAAGCACTGACGGCAGCAGACCGGCCATACAAACCCCCGAAAACGCTGTCCGAATCGGTGAAGATCCTGGTGTCCATGGCCCGCGAGGGGCACGTCGACGGGCAACTGCTACAGCTGTTCCTCAGCAGCGGGGTATACCGCCAATATGCCGAGCGCTTCCTGCGCACCGAGCAGATCGACGAGGTGGATGTGGCCTACTGGCTGGCGCAAATTCAGGAGCGCAGCGCAGCGAGACCTGTGAGCTGAGAGGCGACAGCGCTGAACAATCAGACCGCGTGGCGCCCGATTCAAGCGCCACGGCCTTTCCCGGTGTCCCCCAGCAGAGCGCCGACCACCCGGGTATTGTGGGTCAGCTCACTCGTACCCCTGCACCCCGGCAATGTGCCGCCCGGCGACATAGCCAAAGGTCAGCGCCGGCCCCAGGTTGATACCGCCCGACGGGTACCAGCCACCAAACACGCTGGCCATGTCGGTACCTGCTGCGTACAGGCCTGCAATCGGTTGCCCGGCCTCATCCAGTACGCGGGCATTGCCGTCGGTGCGCAACCCGGCAAAGGTGCCAAAACAGCCGGGCTTTACTTTCACCGCATAGAACGGCCCGTGCTCGATGGGCGCCACGCAAGGGTTAGGGCCCTTGTGCTGAGGGTCACCCTGCTTGCGGTTGAACGGCGTGGAACCACGGCCAAACGCCGGGTCCTGGCCGTTACGGGCATGGCTATTGAAGTCAGTGACCGTGGCCCGCAGCCCGGACGGGTCAATGCCGCAGGCCTGGGCGAGTTGCTCGAGCGTGGCGCCGCGCTTCAGGTAGCCGTTGCGCACATGCGGCCCTACCGGCAGCGGTGCCGGGCGGGCATGCCCCAGGCCATAGCGGCGCAAGAAGCTATGATCGCAAACCAGCCACGAGCACACCTCCTGACCCTGCGGCACTGCAGCGACCATGGCCGACACATAGTCGTAATAGCCATGCGCTTCGTTGACGAAACGCTTGCCGTTGGCCAGCACGCCGATAACGCCCGGTTTGCCACGCTCGATAATGTGCGGGAAGTGGCCGATGCTGCCGTCGCGATACGGCACCTGTGAAACCGGTGCCCAAGCCACTGGCGACCTCAGGTCGGTAGCAACCACACCGCCGGCGGATTCGCCCAGCCGCAGGCCATCGCCAGAACACCCCTTGGGCGGCAGCGCCAGGTTGTCGTGGCCGCTGGCATCGCGCGGGAACAGTTGCTGGCGCCGGGCGTTGTCATTGGGGAAACCACCTGCCGCCAGCACCACGGCCTTGGCGCGGATCAGTTGCTCGCCTTGTGGCGTCGCGACCCACGCCCCGCGCACCTGGCCATCCTCGATCAGCAGGCGTTTGGCCGGCGCCGACGCTTGCAGGTGCACACCCAGGTCCTGTGCCGATTTAGCCAGGCGCGCCACCAGTGCCACACCGTTGACCAGGTGCATGGCCCGACCATGGCGGGCCAGGTGGTACAGGTGGCGGCCAAAGCGCTTGCACACGTGCAGCAGGGCTTTGGGCGAGCGGGTCATGTTGAGGAAGGCGGCAAGGTCGGCACCGGCCATGATCGGCATGCCCATGAACGAGGTTTCGCGCATGGTCTTGCGCAAGCGTGGCAGCAGGGCGCCAACCTCGCGGGCATCGTAGGGCGCGGCGATCACCTGGTGGCCGCCAAGGGCTGCCCCTGGCGTATCGCCATGCATGTCCGGGATGCCGTTGCCGTCGGCAAACTGCAACGCCGTGTACTTCTCGAAAAACGCCACCATGTGCGGGCACGCCTCAAGGAAGGCATCGACGCGCTCGGCATTGTAGTTTGCCCCCAGCTCATGGCGCAGATAAGTCCGCGGCTGTTCGATGTCTTCCTCGATGCCGGCCCTGCGCGCCAGCGGGTTGCGTGGCACCCAGGCCCAGCCGCCGGACCAGGCGGTGGCACCACCAAACACCGGTTCTTTCTCCGCCACGATCACCTTCTGCCCATGCCAGGCAGCCGTGACGGCCGCCGCCAGCCCGGCGGCGCCAGAACCTATGACCAGTACATCGCATTCGGTTTCGAGAGGAGCGGAAGGCATTGCGGGTTTCCTGTGTTTTTATTGGAACTAAGTTCCATATTCTTATCAGCAGGTAGGGGGCTGCAAGGGCGGAATGGCCAAGTCCGGCAAGAACTGGGCGATCATCGGACATTCGAGTTGGCCCGAGCTGCGCTGGGTAGCGACGATGTGGAATCATCTTCTAGAATCCGCAAAAAAATCAGGGACCTGTGACATGGCTGGTAGTCAGATCGAACGCGCCTTCAGTCTTGTAGAAAGCCTTACCGGTGAACCCCAAGGGCTGCCGTTACAAACCCTGGCCGAGCGCCTGGACATTCCCAAAAGCGCTGCCCACCGCATGCTCACTGAGCTGGTGCGGCTGGGCTACGTGCGCCAGAACCGGGAAAGCAGCCGCTATCAGCTGTCGGCCAAGCTGGTAGCGCTGGGCTTTCGTTATCTCGCCAGCAGCGGTGCCGACATCATCCAGCCGATTCTGGACCGCCTGGCCCAGGACAGCGGCGAACTGGTGCGCCTTGGGGTGATCGACGGTGCCCGGCAAACCTGGATCGCCAAGTCCCAGGGGGCCCGCTCCGGGCTGCGCTATGACCCGGATATGGGGCGCGACGCGCCGCTGTTCTATACCGCCTCCGGGCATGCCTGGCTGGCCAGCCTGGACGATGAGCAGGCGCTGCAGATGGTGTTGCGCCAAGGTATTGCCGACCCCGACCAGTTCGGCCCGAACGCGCCACGCTCCACCGACGAGCTGCTCGCCTACCTGCACCGCGCGCGCGAGCGCGGTTATGCCTGGGTCGAGGAAACCTCCGCCATCGGCACCTCAGCCCTGGCCGCAGTGGTGCGCCGCCCTCAAAGTGACGAGGTGATCGGCGTGCTGAGCATCGCCGGTCCCAGCGCGCGGCTGGCACAGAGCCGCCTTACAGCGCTGGCACCGCTATTGCTGGCGGCGGCAGAAGAGCTGTCGGCGGCCAGTCCCGCCAGCGAGCTGTTTGCCTGAGGGGATATTCCGGTCGATTACCGCACAATCTGTTGCGCCTGTTCTTCTGAAAAGCTGAACTTGGTTCTAAATTGTCGAGTGTGAATTGTGGAACCAGGTTTCAGAATTTCATGACAACAATGACAAGAGGACAGGCTGTTGAACGCACCCCTTCGTATTGCCTTGATTGGCGCCGGCATCATGGGCCGGCAGCATTACCAGCACTTGCGCAATGTACCGCAAGCCCAACTGTGTGCCGTGGCCGACCCCGGCCCGCAGGCCGAGGCCTTCGCTGCCGAGTGCGGTGTGCCCTGCTTTGCCGACCACCGGCAAATGCTGGGGCAGGTGCGCCCCGAGGCAGTGATCGTCGCCAACCCCAACAACCTGCATGTCGCCACCGCCCTGGATTGTGTCGAGGCCGGGGTGCCGGTGCTGCTGGAAAAACCGGTGGGCGTGAACCTGGATGAAGTGCGTGCACTGGTGGAAGCCTCACGCCGCCGATGTGTGCCGGTGCTTGTAGGGCACCATCGCCGACACAATCCGCTGATCGCCAAGGCGCACCAGGTGATCAACGAAGGCAAGCTTGGCCGTCTGATCAACGTCACCGCGCTGTGGCAACTGCAAAAGCCCGACAGCTATTTCGAAACGCCCTGGCGCCGCGAGCCAGGGGCCGGTTTCTTGCTGACCAACCTGATCCACGACCTTGACCTGTTGCGTTACCTGTGCGGCGAGGTGGTGCAGGTGCAGGCCTTCACCCGCAACGATGTCCGCGGTTTTGCCAACGAAGACAGCGCCGCGGTGCTGCTGCAGTTTGCCAACGGTGCCCTGGGCAGCCTGACCGGGTCCGACGCGGTGGCTGCACCGTGGAGCTGGGAGCTGGACGCTGGCGAAAGCCCCGTGTACCCGCGCCAGGATGGCCAGCCGTGCTATCTGCTGGCCGGTACCCAAGGTGCACTGAGCATTCCCCAGCTCAAGCGCTGGCATTACGCCGAGGCAGGCTCGGGCTGGCATACGCCCCTGTTGCAAAGTTCGGAAAGCATCCCTGCCGGCGAGGCATTGACCCTGCAATTGCAGCATTTTGTGCGGGTTGCCCGGGGTGAACAGGCGCCGCTGATCGACGCTGCCGACGGGGGGCGCACACTGGCGCTGATCGAAGCGATAAGGCAGGCAGCCCAGAGCGGTCGGGCTTGCGCGCCCGCGCACATTGGCTGATGCAACCTTACTATTGCTGGTGATGATTAATGACTGATCGAATTTTTTCCCTCGCGGCCCTGACGGTGCTCGAGCTGTCTCCACCGGACATGGTCGAGGCCGCCGCCCGAGCGGGTTACAGCCATGTCGGCCTACGGCTGGTGCCAGCCACCGAACAGGAGCGGCATTTCCCGTTGGTTGCCGATGCCGAACTGCGCCGGCAAACCCAGGTGCGCTTGCGCGACACGGGCATCAAGGTGCTCGACTTGGAGATCCTGCGTCTTGAGCCGGCAACCTGTGTGGCCGATTTCGAAGCGATCCTGGCGGTGGGCGCCGAGTTGGGTGGCACTGAATTGCTGGTAGCGGGCAACGACCCCGACGAAGCGCGCCTGACCGAACGCTTTGCCGCATTGTGCGAGCTGGCGGCGCAATACGGCATTCACCCTCACCTGGAGTTCATGCCCTGGACCGACGTACGTGACCTGCGCCAGGCCATGCGGGTGGTGGCCAACGCCGACCGCGCCAATGGCTGCGTACTGGTGGATGCCTTCCACTTCAACCGCTCTGGCTCTTCGCTGGACGACCTGGCGCAACTGAAGCCGCAGCGCATGCGCTATGCCCAACTGTGTGACGTTGCTGGCCCGGTACCGGCCGACATGGACGAGATCCTGCGCCAGGCGCGTAACGAGCGACGCTTCCCGGGTGATGGCGATGCCGACCTGGTTGGCCTGTTACGCGCCTTGCCGCCGAGCGTGCCGCTGAGCCTGGAAATCCCCACGCGGCAATTGCTGGAGCAGGGCATCAGCGGCGAACAGCGCGCGCGCATGGCGCTGGAGAAAGCCCAGGCGGTGTTGGCCGCGGTCTGATCGAGCGAACGTGGCGCATGGCACCGGCTACGCCACGTTCGCGAGTGAACCCACACCGAACGCTGCATTGTCGTTGTCCGCTTCTCAAGAAACTCCAAGCCAAAAAAAGGGCCCGCAAGGGCCCCGTAGAGGTAAGTGGCTAGCGCTCTCAGGCGCTCTCGACCTTGCGCGGTGCCATGAAATACATCCACACCAGCGCCAGGAAGTACATGGCGGGGATCATGGTAAACAGCACGGCATAGTTGTTGTTGGTAGCGGTCAGCACGCTGCCGACAATCTGCGTCATAAACATCCCGCCAATTGCCGCACACATGCTGCCGAAGCCGAATACGGTGCTCACCAGATGCTTGGGTGTGTAGTCCATCACCAGGCTCCAGATATTCGCCGTCCACGCCTGGTGCGCGCCTACCGCGATCGAGATGGCCGCCACCGCGACCCACAGTCCACTGGCGTTGGCGGCAAAGATGACGCTGAGCATGGTGCAGGCAAAGATCAGCATGGACACCAAGCGCGCTGTCGTGGCACGCACGCCACGGCCGATCAGCCACGACGACAGGATGCCTCCCCCGATACTGCCGAAGTCTGCCGTCAGCCAGATGATGATCAGCGGGATGCCCATCTGGGTCACGTTGATGCCCAGGCTGTATTGCTGGTTCAGGAACGGCGGCAGCCAGTACAGGTAGAACCAGAACACCGGCGCGGTAATCGCATAGGCCACTGCAAAAGCCCAGGTGCCACGCAGGCGCAGGATACGGCTGAACGGAACGCGGGTCGGCTCTGGCTCATCATCCTGCTGGATGTACTGCACCTCGCTCTGACGCACGCGGGGGTGGTCTTCAGGGTTGTAGTATTTCAGCATCCAAAACACGACCCACACCAGGCCCAGGCTGCCCATGGCGATGAACGCAGCCTGCCAGCCCCACACAGCCAGGATCAGCGGCAACAGCGCGGGGGTGACCATGGCGCCAACGTTGGTGCCGGCGTTGAACAGCCCCGTTGCAATCGCCCGCTCACCCGCCGGGAACCACAGGCGCACGGTCTTGACGCAGGCCGGGTAGTTGGCGGCCTCGGTCAGGCCGAGGATGAAGCGGCAGACCATGAAACCTGCCGCCGAGGTGGCCAGGCCGTGGGCACCCGTGGCCAGGCTCCACAGCAGTACCGCGAAGAAGAACGCCCGTTTGACCCCGACCTTGTCGATCAGCCGGCCTTGCAGCAGAAAACCGATGGCGTAGCCGACCTGGAACCAGAAATTGATGTTGGCGTAGTCCATCGCCGTCCAGCTCATTTCCTTGGCCAGCACGGGCTGCATGATGCCAAGGGCGGCGCGGTCGATGTAGTTCAGGGTGGTGGCGAAGAACACCAGGGCCAGCATGCCCCAACGGGTCTTGCCGACGCCGAAGGCGCCGCGGAGCTTGTCGCCGATCGAGCCCTGGGACATCCGGGGCGCGGCGGGGGGGATCTTGGAGTGGTTCATAGACTGCTCGTTTCTTGAAATTGTATTCAGCTGCGGTGCTACGGGTGCGTGACCGTTTCCCAGGCAGGGGGGCACGCAAGGCCGGTGCATGGTGAGCAGTGAAGACGGCAGCGTCAATTCAAGAGACGGGCTACTGTTCGGTTATCGAACGGTTGCGTTGGCCGGCGGGCGCGGCAGGTATTCACCTCACTGAAGGGTAGAAGGCTTTGGCCCTGGTTGCCTGATGGGCGCAAAACCGACATCAATGATCTGCACAGCCCCCGCTCAACGCTCTACCGGCCAGATACCCGAAGGTCATCCCTGGGCCAAGGGTAATGCCGCCGCTCGGGTAGTACCCACCCATCACGCTGTGCATATCGTTACCCACTGCAAACAACCCGGGTATCGGCTGCCCTGCGTGGTCCAGTACGCGGGCCGAGGCGTCTGTGTCCAGGCCGGCGAAGGTGCCAAGGCTGCCTGGCAGCAGTTTCACCGCATGGAACGGCCCCTTCAGCAACGGCCGAAGCGACGGGTTAGGTGCCTGCTGCGGGTCGCCTTGGGCCCGGTTGTAGGCCGACGCACCACGCAGAAAGGTAGGGTCTTCACCTTGTGCCGCATGATGGTTGAAGCCCTCCACCGTGCGCTGCAACTGCTCGGCGTCGATCCCGCAGCGCTGCGCCAGTTGCGCCAGGGTAGCGCCGCTGTGCAAATAGCCACTGCGCTGATAGAAGCGGGTAGGGAAGGGAAAGGGCTTGGCCCAACCGATGCCATAGCGCCGTTGCGCAGCATGGTCGCAGATCAGCCAGGCCTCCGGCTGCTCAGCCTGCGGCGTGGCGGCGAACAGCGCGTTCATGAAGTCGTGGTAGCAATCGGCTTCGTTGACGAAGCGCCGACCATCGCGGCGCACGGCGATGAAACCGGGCTTGGCGCGGTCGAGCAGGTGTGGGAAATGGCCGAAATGGCCATTGCGGCGCGGTACCTGCGATACCGGCGCCCAGGCGCCCCCGTGGGCGCCTGCCGCAGACACCCGGCCACCCGCCTGTTCGCCCAGGCGCAAACCATCACCGCTATTCTCCCTGGGCGCAGCGGAGTAATGCTGGTCACCGTCCGGCGCGTGCGGCATCAGCTGCGAGATACGCTGGCGATCATGTGGGAAGCCACCGCAGGCCAGCACCACACCACGCCGTGCGTAGATCGCTTGGCCATCGGCAAACAGCGCGCCGTTGACCCGTTCTTCGCACAACAACAGACGGCTGGCCGCTTTCTCGGTCAGCAATGTCACGCCACGATCAAGGGCGCTGCGCAGCAGGCGCGCCACCAGCGCGTTGCCATTGACCAGATGCAAGCCGCGACGGTGCAGCAGCAAGTCTCGGCCATGGCGCAACAGGCGCTTGCCAACATGCAGCGCTGCCTTGGGCGAGCGTGTGGCGTTGAAGAAGGCAGCCATGTCGGCGCCCCCGGCAATGCCCATGCCGGCCAGGCTGACGATGTCCAGCGGTGGGCGTAACTTGTGCAGCCAAGGTCCTAGCCGTCGCCCG
The DNA here is from genome assembly GCF_045164175.1 of Pseudomonas sp. 10(2024). NCBI lineage: Bacteria > Pseudomonadati > Pseudomonadota > Gammaproteobacteria > Pseudomonadales > Pseudomonadaceae > Pseudomonas > Pseudomonas sp. 10(2024). Next base: position 3,548,359 of record NZ_CP174006.1, on the reverse strand, counting down.
TCGTAAGGTAATGCACACAGCGAGCGACCGCCGCGTGCACTGCCATCGCCTTCACGCATGTCGGGCATACGGCTACCGCACTGGAACTGCACGGCTGTGTGCTGCTCGAAGAACGCCACCATTTCCGGACCATGGCGCAGGAAGGCGCGTTGACGCGGGTCCAGCTCGCGGGTGTGGGTTTGCGCACGCAGATAGCGCTCCGGGGCATCGTCGGCTTCGACGATGCCTTCGGCGATGGCCAGAGGGTTGCGCGGTATCCACAACCACCCCCCCGACCAGGCGCTGGTGCCGCCCAGCTGGCTGGCTTTTTCCGCGACGACCACTGTCAGGCCATGATGCGCGGCGGTTACGGCGGCAGCCAGGCCAGAGGCGCCGGAGCCGATGACGAGTACGTCACATTCAAGGGGGGGCATGGAAGGGGTCCGCTCGGATGTTGGAAGAAGTGGCGTGTGGCTTACTGCAGCGGCGAGAAACCGGTCGGGCGCAGCAGCCGCGATTGCAGGCGCAGTACCGCGCCCAGCTCGCGGTTGCGTCGCGAGAATTCCGCCCAGCGCGAGTCTGCCGCCATGGCTGCGCGGCGTGCCATGCGGTCGTCGAGGCTGGCATAGCCCCAGATGTGCACCACTTGGTTGACGTCGCCGAACTCGCTGGTGAAAAAGCCCACCAGGTTGCCCAGGTGTTCGCTCTGCACCTCGAGTGCTTGGCTTTGGTACAGGGCCAGCCAGTCGGCCATTTTCAATGGGTCGAGGGTGTAGGTTCTCAGTTCGTAGTACATGCCGGGTTCTCCGTAGGGGTAGCCGGCGCCTGCAGGCGCGCGGTGACGTGGTTGGCAGCAAGCCAGCCGAAGGTGAGGGCAGGGCCCAGGGTGATGCCAGGGCCGGGGTAGGTGCCCTTCATCAGTGAGTTCATGTCGTTGCCGACCGCATACAGCCCGGGAATCGGCAAACCGCTGAGGTTCAGCACGTTGGCATCGGCGTTGGTCACCAGGCCACGGGCTGAACCGAGGTCGCCGGTGTGAATGCGGATGGCGTAGAACGGCCCCTTGGTCAGGGGTGCCAAGCATGGGTTGGGCGAATGTTGCGGGTCACCCATGTAGCGGTTGTAACTGTTGCCGCCTTTGCCAAATGCGCGGTCGATGCCATTGCTGGCATCGCTGTTGAACTGTGCAAGTGTTCGCGCAAACACCTGTGGATCGACGCCGATGGCCAGGGCCAGTGCCTGCGATGTGGTGCCCCGATACAGGTAGCCTGCGTCGATCAACGCCTGGTTGTTGACGGGCTTGGGCCGCGCCAGGCCAAGCCCGTAGCGGTTCATTGCCTCGGCATCGCAGACCAGCCAGCAGCTGGCAATGCCTTTGGCGAACATGGTGTGCACGAAGTGGTGGTAGGAGTCGGACTCGTTGACGAAGCGCCGCCCGGCTTGGTCTACCGCAATCACGCCCGGCTTGGCGCGGTCGGTGACCAGGTGCGGGAAGCGCTCACGTTCACCATCGGCATGACGTAGTTCGGAAACCGGTGCCCAGAAGAAGTTGGCCGCCAGGCCCTCGCCCTCGGCTGCTGCCACGGCCTGGGCAAGGCGCAGGGCGGCTCCGTCGTTGGCCGGTGGTGACAGGGTCAGGTGCGGCGCCTTTTGAGCCGGGCGGTAGTCGGCGGCCATTGCGCCTGCTGCGAATCCGCCCATGGCGCACACCACGCCACCACGGGCCATTACCCGCTCACGTCGGCCTTCGCGCTGTATGACCACGCCCGTGATCACGCCGCGCTCGGCGATCAGCTCCACGGCTTCGCTGCGCAACCACAACTGCGTGCCGTGGGCGAAGGCGCTGGTGGCCAAGCGGGCGATCAATGCGTTGCCGGTGGTAAGCCGGGTGCCGCGTGGGTGCTGCAGGCGGTCGCGCGCGTAACGCGCCATCAGCTTCAGGCAATGCCACAGCGACCTGGGTGAGCGGCGAATGCTGAGGAAATGCTGGATATCCACCCGGTTGACCATCATGCCGCCGAACAGCAGCATGCCGGGCGGTGGCATCTGCAGGTCCTTGAAGCGTGTGCCCAGGCGCTTGCCGTCGTACTCGACCATTTCCAGCGCCCGGCCGAACTGAGTGGCGCCGGGTGCATCCGGGTAATAGTCGGGCGAGAGTGGGCGCAGGGCATAACGCAGTTCGGTGTTCTGCTCCAGCCAGCGCAGCGCCTGGTGGCCATGCTCGATGAAGGCGTCGCCCAAGGCGGGGTCGTAGCCGTCGCCGATGACCTGCTTGAGGTAGGTGCGCATTGCCTCGGGGGAGTCCTTGGCCCCGGCGTCACGGGCTTGGTCGGTGCCGTACAGCCACACCGCGCCGCCAGAAATCGCCGAGGTGCCGCCAAAGCGTTCGGCCTTTTCCACCACCAGCACCTTCAGCCCACGGCGGGCCGCGGTGGCGGCAGCGGCAAAACCACCGGCACCGCTGCCCAGCACAACCAGGTCGAAGCTGTTGTGTGTGTGCTCCAGAGTCGTCATGGCTTCAGATCTCCAACGGTGTGACGCCCATGAAGGCGCCAAGGTGGCCCAGTTGGGCGAAGGCCATTTCCGGGCCAGTCTGGATCCTGCAACCTACTTGCCGCGCGCGGTTCAGCAGCGGGGTTATCTCGGGTGAGGTGACCACGTCGGCGACCAGGGTGTCTGGCAGCAGGGTAGCCAGCAGGGCGGCGGACAACGGCAGCTCTGCGCGGGTGCCCATGCCGACTGGGGACGCGTTGGCCACCAGGTCGAAGTCTTCCAGCCCACTGAACTGTGTGCTGACCGTAAGCCCGGGGAAGGCGTTGCCGAGCAGTTCGCATACAGCACCCATGCGTGCTGTGCTGGGGTCGCTGAGGGTAATGCTGGCGGTCCCTGCCTCAGCCAGTGCATAGGCAATGGCACTGCCAACACCGCCGCAACCGATCACCAGTGCCCGTTTGCCCGCCGGCTTGAAGCCATGCTTGTGCGCAGCGCCGAGGAAGCCGGCGCCGTCCACATTGTCGCCCAGCAGGCGTCCGTCGCGCTCGCGGCGTATCACATTGACCGAACCCAGGGCAGCTGCGCGCACGCTCAGGCCGTCCACGCGGTTGGCCAGCGCCTGCTTGTAAGGCACGGTGACCACGCAACCGCGCAGGTTCTGCCAGCCACGCAGGGTATCCGCAAAGCTGTCCAGCGCCGCCTCGTGCAGGTCGATGGGCAGCATGGCGAGGTTGCAGTTGTTGTGGTTGAACCAGGTATTGAAGTTTTGCGGGGACTTCACCTGGGCGATGGGCGAACCGACGATGGCGACCAGTTCAGTGGAACCTCGAATCATGCTGACCTCCTTATTGGCGTTGTTATGGAGGCAAGGGTGAGGCAGAGGGGCGTGGGCAACAATGCGCCAAGCGGCCACTTAATGCGATAATCGCAGTCATGATCCGGTTATCGCAGTAATCGGCTGTTTTTGTGCCTCTGGTAGCGAGTCGAATGCATGAACACACCCGTCATCCATCCCCGTGACCTGATCGCGGGCTTGCAGAAAGGCCTGGCGCTGATGCAACTGTTCAGCGCCGAGCAGCCGCGTCTGAGTGTGCCGCAGGCGGCCAGGTTATCTGGCCTTACGCCCAGTGCCGCGCGCCGGTTTCTACTGACCTTGGTGCATGAGGGCTTTGCCGAAACTGACAGCCGTGAGTACTGGCTGACCCCCAAGGCCTTGCGTATCGGCCAGGCATACGTGGACTCGGCGCAACTGCCGCGCATGCTGCGGCCGATTGTTGAACAGGTGGCGCGCCAGACCCAGGAGCACGTATCGGTGGGTACCCGCGATGGCGATGAGATCATCCATCTGGTGCGTAGCCGGTATAGCCATGTGGCGTCTTTGTCGATCAGGCCGGGCTCGCGGGTACCCATGTATTGCACGGCCAGCGGGCGGGTCTGGCTGGCCTGGCTGGATGAGGGGGAGCGGGACGAATACTTTGCCCGTCACCCGCTGCGGGCGTTGACGCCCTACACACTGACAGACCGGACGCAGCTGGACGCTGAGCTACAGCGCGTGAAGGGGCAGGGGTTCTGTATCGTTGATCAGGAATATGAAATCGGTATGCGGGTGCTGGGGGTGCCATTGCTGGGGCGGGCCGGTCAGTTGAAAGCCACGCTGACCATCACTACTCATGCATCGCGGTTGAGTATTGATGAGATACGGTTGCGGTATTTACCGACCCTGTATGAGGCACAGGCGTTGCTTCGGCCAGTGCTGGATTGACGCAGACATGGCGCAGTTTGCGGGCTGGCGCCATGGATGTGAGAACGGGTCACCCGGAAAGGTGGCTTCGCTCGCCTTTTGGGCCGCTGGACGGCCCAAACCTCAGCATCCGGCTTGGTGGCCGGTAGTGGCTTTCAATCAATGAGCCAACCCTGGTCCCCCTCGATCAACGTCCCTCCATGACTGGTAGTGTCACCCTCCCTTGCTGCGGGGTGGCCCTCGATGATCGTGCAGGCAGCGCCGGTTTCGATAACGGCGCCACAACTAATGCGATCGCCCACACGAGCGACGGCCTTGCCATCCACGAATGTTGCATTTGCGCCGGTTTCCACAGTGCCTTCGCCATGGAGCGGGCAGCTGTGACGATGGCCTACCAGTACGATAGGTTTCATTTGCGCTTCCTTTTGCCGGGTTGAATGGGGGCTTCCTCAAAAGCTTCGGGAGGCGGTGGCGCTGCTCGGACGTTGAACAGGCGGCAGATGCCATACCAGCAGAGGGCGACGGAGAGGTTGTAGGGAAACAGCACGGCCCAGAACGGCAATTGCCAGTTCTTTTTGCCCTGCATTTCACCGGGCTCGCCGGTTCGCCAGGGGGCATAGTGGCGCCAGGCTTCGGCCGGGGTCAGGCAGATGGCGTGCAGTGGCTTGTGCCACCAGTTGGGTTCACCGGGCGGGGGGAGTTTGTCCGGGCCGTGGTCCATGAAGTGGCGCAGGTATTCCCACACTTCGGCCACATGCTTGACGCCGGGCTCGGTGGGTTCGTTGCTGTCGACCCAGAGGCAGTCTTTTTGATGCAGGCTGCCGTCTTCCCGGCGGGGGGCGAAGGCGAGGGCATAGCTGGTGCTGAATGATGAGCCGCCGTATTCGGTGCGTTTGAAGATGCCACCTCCGGTGTTAGCCCATTCAAACACAAATACCTTGCTCAAACGTTGGTAGTAGATTTTCTGGGTTGATCGGTTGAGGCAAATGGTTGATAAGCCCTTTATAAAGAAAATTCGATAAGCTAGGAAAGGTGTGAAAACGAAGGGGGTTATTAATAATAAAAGCATCAATAAAATGTCTTCGTTGTAAAGTTTCGAGATGTTAGGGGGTAGATAAGGGTAAGTGCCTATCAGCAGTGTGATCGTCATTGCGCAGTATAGTTTCCCCATAAACACGGAATCTGTTATCCATGGGTTTCTCAGGCACAAGGTATTCTTGGATACGTTTGCCAACTGCCCTCCAATTGCAGGGGCGTGTCCGGAGTATGACGTTGAATTGAATATCCAGATGGTTGCCATGATCAGTGCTCCAGACGAAAAAATGACAGGGTCTCAGCCATGGCCGGGAAGTCGCGGGTGCCTGGCACGTTGGTGTAGTGCACCGTCAGGATGGGGACGCGTGAACTGCAGACAGGGCCTGGAGGTAGCGCTGCTGACGGAGGTGTCGCTCATGTACGCTTCCCTTTTTTGGTTGAATGCGCTGGGGCCTCCTCAAATGCTTCGGGTGGCGGTGGCGCTGCTCGGACGTTGAACAGGCGGCAGATGCCATACCAGCAGAGGGCGACGGAGAGGTTGTAGGGAAACAGCACGGCCCAGAACGGCAATTGCCAGTTCTTTTTGCCCTGCATTTCACCGGGCTCGCCGGTTCGCCAGGGGGCATAGTGGCGCCAGGCTTCTGCCGGGGTCAGGCAGATGGCGTGCAGTGGCTTGTGCCACCAGTTGGGTTCACCGGGCGGGGGGAGTTTGTCCGGGCCGTGGTCCATGAAGTGGCGGAGGTATTCCCATACCTCGGCGACATGCTTGACGCCGGGTTCGGTGGGTTCGTTACTGTCGACCCAGAGGCAGTCTTTTTGATGCAGGCTGCCGTCTTCCCGGCGGGGGGCGAAGGCGAGGGCATAGCTGGTGCTGAATGATGAGCCGCCGTATTCCGTACGCTTAAAAATACCACCGCCGGTATTGCTCCACTCAAAGACCAGTACCTTGCTTAAACGTTGATAGTAGATTTTTTGGGTCGCCCGATTGAAGCAGAAGCTTGATAAGCGTTTTATGAAATATATTCGATAAATGAGGAAAGGTAGGAAAGTGAAAGGCATAAGCAAGAATCCAGTCGCTAATAATGGAGCGGTTTCGTACATGCGCCATATATCCCTGGATAGTAAATATGGGTAAAAGCTGGCAATTGACAGAACAGTTATCGCGCAATACAGCTTTCCCATGAAGACAGAGTCTGTGACCCATGGATTCCTTAAGCATAAAATGGTGTCAGATAAGCTTAATAGTTGCCCTGTGATAGAGGGCTTGTGTCCAGAGTCTGACATTGAGTTGAATATCCAGATGGTTGCCATGATCAGCGCTCCAGACGAAAAATTGACAGGATCTCATTGTCTTCGTCCAGGCCTTGATTAGCGCTGTAAGCTAGATGCAGTGAGACATGATTTTGGTTGGCAACCGTGTTCTCGAAATGCAGGATTAAGCCAGCGTCTACGATGTGTCCGGTTGGAGTGATTGGGAATACGTCAATTCCTTGGTCGTCACGGAGGGAACTCAAACTTCCTGACCATTTACTTACGCCTAGCCTGAATGCAGGCAGCAGCACTGTGAACTCTACGGTTGGTTGGGGCGTGGCTACTTCGTTATGTGTGATAGCTGTCCAATTTGGCGGCGACCAGTGGTTATTCTGATGCCATCGGGTGTCGGCTTTAGTTATGCCGAGGGATAGGGCCTGCTCGGCTGATAGTAACTTGGGCCCGTAATGTTCATTGTGCCAAGCCTTAATTTCTGTTTGCAGTGAGGTGAAAGCAGGAAGTTTCTTGTCAAAGTCCAAGTTGATGTCGGCGTGCGACTCTCCATCATTGATGCGATTGCCGAATATGCTACGTGCTGCCCACAGTTCTATTGGGCTGTGAAGGCGTTCATGTGCCTTGGCGTGTAGGTAGAGGCCTCCTGCGATGATGGCTACGCCTACTAGGACAAGGGCAGCGGCGGCCCATCCGGCAAAAGGTACTAGCGTTGTAGCTCCCGCAATGGCAAGTCCTGCTTCAAGAGTGACAGCAGAGCCAATGGCCATGGTTAATCCACCAGCAATTGTGTATCTGCCAGCCGTAGAGTTACCGTTATCGAATTGGCGTAATCCCTTTGACCAATCTGAGATCAGAGAAAATGCAATTGCCGGATATCCGGCTAAACGCGCAAACAGATTGCTACTCACAAACTTGATAACCCCATTGCCAAAGGCCATACCCGGCGCTGTGGCACTTAATCTCAGCATGACGGCCTTTTGCGTTGCCCGCACGCTGACCAATGTCGCTGCCGCTGCACCGATCACCCCGAAAACAGATGAAGCGAACCCCAGGGTGTATTCCGGTGCGTCGCTCTTTTGCAGGCTGTTGTAAGCCGTCTTGAGCGATAAGATGTTGAACCACAGCATCCCCGCGTTTAAACCACCACCACCGCCGGAGGTGAGCAGCCCGAGAAAGTTAGGTTTCACCCGTGCAGTGGTGGTCAGCTCGATCGACACCGTGCGGCTACCCGAGATGCGCAACGCTTTCATCTCTTCAACCTGCGCCATGCCGCTCTTCAAATACCGCTGCACCTCCTGGCTAAATGGATTTTCCGTAATGGCCTGCTCGGTGATTCGATAGCGCGCCGCCAACAACCCCAGTGCTTTCTCGGCATTGGCCTCACGCGCTGCCAGCAACACTTGCTGGCGCAGGCCATGGCTGGCATCCCAACGGGTCTGGCCACGCAGGCGCTTGAGCACCACGGTATTGACCGACTGGGCGGTGAGGTCGGTGATGTCCGCCATGGCCGGGAAGCGACCGGCCAGCCCCTCGATCACGTTGTCGCTGGCGCCGAACAAGGTGCCGATCGAATCGGCTTTGTCCTTGAACGGGTTGAACGGCGCCAAGGCGGTGTAAAGCGGGCTGTCGTGCTGGTCCAGCCATTGCTCCAGGCGTTTGAAACGCCGGTCATGATCTTCGGTGCCGGGTGTCGGTTGGCCCATTGGGTGAATCAGCAACGCCAGTGAGATTTCCAGACCGCGGGCGGAGGTGCGTTCGTTGCGGTCGTAACAGGCCAAGGCGGCTGCCAGGCTGTAGGGGTTATCGATGTGTTGGGATTCGGCCGTCGCCAGCCACGCGTCATGATCGTTGCTGGCTTGCAAGGCCAGGTTGCGCAGGGCGGCAATGCGCCGTTCCAGCGCGTCGCGTTCGGCGAGGAAGCGCCGGTATTTGTCGACATCGAGGCGCTGTGCCAGGCGTGCGCCATTGGGGGAGTAGTCTTCATGGGTGAGGGCCTGGAAATGGGACTCGGCCGGCGACAGGGCAGGCCCCCGGCGTGACGTGCCCAGCCTGAACGCGGCCAGTTCCGGTGAAGGGGCATCCGCCGGGTACAGGCTTTCCAGCGTCTTGTTCAGCAGCATGGCGACCAGGTTGCGATGGTGAAAGTCGCGGCTCTGCGGGCTGAGCTGTTCGGCATCCAGCCGGTAGCATGCCGGCACGCGCTCCTGCTCGGGAGGTTGGGCGGGTTTCGTGTGCTCCAGTTGCTCGGCCGGCATCAGGTCACGCAGTTGATGCTGGTAGGCCGAGACCGACAGGCTCAGGTCCAGGGCCATGCCTTCGGCATCGGCGAGCGCCACCACCACCGGCACTTTCGGTTGGGTCCAGGGGTAGTGCCGGGCGATGGCAGTGAGGTTGCCGATGGGCAAGGTTTCGGTGATCGGGTCGCTGCTCCAGGTCAGCGGCATGCGCCGCTCGGTTGGCTTGAAGTCTTCGACCCAGGTTTGCAGGGCACTGACTGGCAACACATGGGGCTGGGTGGACGGCGCCGGGTTGCCGCTCACCAGCTCGGCCATGTCCAGCTGGCGCATGTGCCGTTTGCGCAGGGCTGCCGAACCGGTGATACGGGCGGTGATGGCGTTGGTCCACAGGTGCGGGCTGTAGCCGATCCACACTTCCTTGGCGGTGTCCTGGCAGGTATCGGCCCACACCCAGCCGGTGCTCTGGCCGGACAGGTAGCGCTCACGGCGGTGGTAGTCCTCCAGCCCTTGGTAGCGCAGCTCCTTGTAGAGGCCCGCGCCGACGTACTCGTGAATGACCAGCTTTTCGCCCTGAAGGCCTTTCATGAACACGTAGACATAGCCCGGGCGCAAAGCGCGGAGGGTGTAGGCCGAGTGCTGCAGCGTGGGGAAGCCTTGTTCCAGGTTGAAGCCTGCATCGGCATAGCGGCAGGCGGGGGCGTCGGCGGTGCGGGGCACGATGGCGTAGCGCACTGGCAGGATGGGTACGCGTGCGCTGCAGGCAGGGCCGGAGGTGGCGCTACTGACGGAGGCGTTAGTCATGGGCAGGCTCCTTGCTTTCGACCAGTGCCTGGAGCTCGCGAAGGCGGGCCTGGGGCGACTCTTCGAGGTTGGTGTAGATTTTTCCCGCCTTGTCATTGCTCATCAGCCACATGTGCCCGGCTATCAGCCGAATGAATTGGCCCGCAACTTCCTCGCTCCGGAAATTGAGGGCTGTCAGTTGCGGCAGGAGTGTTTCTATCCATAGGCGTATGTCCGCCAAGGTATGGTTGGCATGGGGCGGCATGGCCAAGACCTCATGCGCCAATGAGAGGACAAAGTGCTCGTGCATGCCTGCTTGCAGCCGATCAAGTTCAAGCTGCTGGAGGGTCAAAGGCAGTTCTGATTTTGAGCGGGCAGCAATCGGCTTGTTTTCGTGTGTTTTCCACTCATGAGCCGGCCCCCAGTTGACTCGCCATGCCAACCGAGACACCGGGCCAAGCCAGGCCTTGCGATGATCGTCGTCCAGCGCATTCAGCCAGGCTGCAAGATGGTCCGGTGTGACATGGTGAGTGGCAACGCTGTGGTCAGGGAGCACGACCTGCACCAGGCTGGTGAAGTGGTCTGCCAGCGCTGCCAGGCCAACCTCGGCATCCAGCGCGATGGCTCCACCGATAGGCATCCAGGTCGTGATTGCATGGGCAAGCAGCTCGTGAGCGTCTGCAACGTCCACCAGCAAAGGCCCAAACTCATGACGGTCATCCAGGGCGCTGTTCTTCCATAACCATGCCTTTTGAGTATTTCGGCTGACAGCGTTTATAAGGTCGAGTACCGATGGGGCATAAGCAGGAACCAGTTCACCTTCCTGCGGGATGGGCCGATAGGCCCAGTACTCGATTGCCCTGGTCATGAGCAGCAGAAAGCGGCAGCTGTGAGCGAAGTCTTCGCTGCGCGGAGCAGCTGATGACGGTGTAGTCATTGGACTGGCCCTCGGATACAGCGGCAATCGGGCAGGGGGCAGGTACCATCAGGGCGGCGCCCACACAAGCGCTCCAGAGGCTTGCCGGTGTTCGGGGCACTGCTGATGGAAAAGGGGCTTGTCGTCCCATTTGCCGACTTGAGCATCTGGCCGGTGATGCGAATCGTCGGGCTGTCCAGGGTGATGCCTGTTTCGTCGATTCGAATGGAGCCCCCAGGGCCTTGGATGACCACGGCTTCCGATGCTCGAAGTTCATAACGGCGAGTACGTCTGCGGATATCCCCACGGGCTTCCAGCTCGGCATGCCCTTCGACCCGTTGCTCGAAGTTGCCACCGATACGGGTGTGGTGATTGGCGGCGATCTGGTCGTGACGGTGATTGCCGATGTTTTCGACACGGTCCTTGGCGATCCTGATCGTGTGGTTTCTACCGATGTCGAGCGCGGCGTCCTGCCCAATGGTGATGCGCTCGTCATTGCCAACCGTTTCAGTACGGTCGTGGCCGATCAGGATCGATTCGTCGTGATCGACCTGCTCTTTGCGGTCATTGCCGACCTGCGTAGTCTCATCGTGCTTGACCACATTGTTCTGGTCCCTCTGGGCATGAATGAACACTTCCTCCTGGCCCAGTTCGTCCTCGAAGCGCAGCTCGTTGAAGCCATCGCCCTTGTGGGTCTGGCTCTTGATGGTCATGCGGGTCTTGTGGCGGGGAAGGTCGTAGGGTGGCAACTGGTTACCGCAGTAAGTACGGCCGGTGATCATCGGCTGATCGGGGTCGCCGTTGACGTAGTGGATGATCACGTCCTGGCCAATCCGTGGGATGGCCATCGAGCCCCAGCTGCCGCCGGCCCAGCCTTGGGATACGCGTACCCAGCAGGAGCTGAACGCGTTGTCCTGGCTTTCTCTGTCCCAGGGGAAGCTGACCTTGACCCGGCCCCATTCGTCGCAGTAGATCTCTTCACCGGGCGGCCCCACCACGGTGGCCATATGCGGGCCGTCAACGCGTGGTTTGGGCAACGGAGCTGGGCGCCATTCGGTTCTGCCTGGCACCAGTACCGCCTTTTGCTCGTAACGTGTGCCCTGGTCGGCCCCGGCAGCTTCTTCCTGCAGGCTGGTGAACTGGCTGCCTTCGTGGCGAACCGTGCTGACCCGCCAATGCACATTCAGGTCGTTGCGCGGGTGGCCGGTCAGGGTGAAGCTCAGGCCTGGTTGCAGGCGCACATCGTCGCCTTGCACTTGGGCAATACGCACGTCATGGCGCAAGCCGGTGATGCGGTTTTCGGTGAACGGCTTGCCAACGGCATCGCGTTTGTAACGGCCGGGGTAGTCGAAGCACTCATAGTCCGTGGACTGGTGCTCAAGATAGGGGCCCGAGGCCCTGTGTTCCTGACGATAGGCCGGGTGGGTGAAGGTGTAGTCGCGTTGAACCTGCCGTGCAGTACGCACTTGTTCGCTGTAGCGCAAGCGCCGTAGGCACGCTTGAGGCTGGTCGCCGCCGTGGTTGGAATGGTACAGCACGGTGTCCGGGGCTGACGGTTCACGCTCACGGTAGAAGCCTTCGGCGTCGTCCTCGTGTTTGATGACACCGTGACTTATCAGACCGAGTGACTGCAGTCTGTCGGTGATGATCAGCTTATGGCGTTTTTCGTTGTGCTCGAAGCGGTAGACAAAGCCTTCTTCGGCCGCGAGGCGGGCGATGAAGTCGAGGTCGGTTTCGCCGGCTTGTACGCAGAATTCGCGCACCTGGTGGTCCAGGCTGGCGCGTAGTTCGTACTGGTCAATGCCCTGGCGCTTGAGCATCAGCTCGAGAATTTGCGGAACGGTCTTGTGCTGGAAGATGCGCCAGTTCGAGCGCAGGTTGGCCCGTGCCAGTTGGGGCTCGACCAGCGCGTGGTAGTAGGTGCGGTAGAAGCCGCTTTCAGCCTGGCTGAAACGGCTGACAAGGCCGTGCACGTACCGTACCGGGCGTTCGCCCTCCAGGATGGTGAAGAGCACGGGCTTGTCGAGCAAATGGCCGAAGTCGATGTCGTTTTCGAAGCTGATCAGTTTCAGCTCCAGTTCAAAGGGGGCGCTGATGCCCTCTCGGAGTTCGAACGACACCACCTCGAATTCAGCTTTGCCAACGAGTGCCTCAAAGCTGTAGCGCAAATCAGATTGGCTAGGCATAAAAGATCCTTGTCCGCCGTCTGAATCAACACAAAGCCCGGGCGGGCATGGCCTGCCCGGGGCATTTGCACAGGTCAGGCGGCAGGTGCGCGCCAGTCGTCAGAGCCTTCGGTATTGGCTACATCGTGAGCCCACGTGATCTTTCGATAAGCCAGCGATACTTCAACCAGTTGGGTGTAGTTTTCATTGTCTTTGTCGAGTGCGTGGGGAAGCACGGTATTGATGCTGACGATGGTGGCGTCTTCGAGCGTGGTGGTGAAAAAATGCTCTTGTTTGCCTTCCGACGAGGTGCGATACCAGCTGACCTCGACCGTTGGCAGCATTTCGCCGGTGGCAAGTGCCTGATACATCAGGGGGGTAGCTTTGTTCAGTGAACTGGTGAATATGAAAGGCTTATGCACGCGCTGGCCACTCGGCTGACCGCTCTGGGGGTCAGTGGGCGTAGTCACCTCATGCTTGATTTCCTGAACCAGAATCTGATCTTCATGGCCTTGTTGGAACACGTTGCCGACGGAGTCAGCGGTGAAGGCGCCAGCGGTGATGTTGCCTTGGGTCTGGCCTATGATCTTGATATAAGCAGGTGTTGGCATGGCAGTTTCTCCTACATCCATATGGATAAATCACGCCACCACGGGCGGCGTGGCCATCAGGAACGATGGGCTTGTCAACGAGGCAGGTACCTCGTCAATTCAATGAATCAGCTGCGCCGTGGATCGACGCGCTACTGCTGCAAAATGCCGTTGAGCGACTCCAGCACCTCGGTGGTAATCAGGTGCAGGCGATAGCTGTAAATGCTGTAAGCCACCGCCATGGCGATGGCGGAAATCACCAAGGGGCTCCACCAGGGCCATTGCCGGCTCATGCGGAAGTTGCGTGGGGCCACATTGGTGTAGGGGTCGCAGACTTCTTCGGGGGTGGGGCCGCGCAGTTCGCGGATGATCCCGTGCAGTTGGTGAATCAGTGCGTTGAGTGTTTCTTCGCCTTTCGGCGCGAGCGCGTACTTGCCCTTCAGCCCAAGGCACAGGGCGTAGTACATGAACTCAAGTACGTCCTGATAACGCTTGGGCTCCTGCATCAGGCGGGTGATCACCGTGAAGATTTTTTCCCCACCCCAGGTCTCGTCGTGGAAGATGCTGAGCAGCGGCTCCTGGCTCCAGCAACTGCTCTTGCCCCAGGGCCGCTCCATAACGGCCTCGTCTATGAACAGGCACAGACCGTAGGAGTACGCCAGCAACTGAGCCGGCTCGTAACCGTGCTGGCGCATTTCTTCCTGAATGTTGTCGATCTGGCTGCGTACTTGCTGGTGCACGTCCTGGATGTTCGGCAGCTCGTCCAGCGTACGCAGGCGTATAACCAAGCCGAACAACGGTGATGCGGCATCCAGCATCAGGTTGGCGAAGCCGCCCCGCAGCTGAAATTCCGGGTCAGCGGGGTAGCCTTCGGAAACGGGCTCTGGCTCAGGTTTGTCCGTGGATATTTGCGCATTGGTTGCCGCAGCCCGGGGGGCGGGTACTGGCTGTTCAAGGGTTGAATCAAGCGCGTTGACTGCAGCGTTGTTTTCATCGGTGGGCGTATTGTTGTCTTTTCCCATGTCACTCACTCCTGATCGCCCAGAACTGCAGTTCAAGCCCTGGGAAGTCGCCCGCAATGTGGATGCCGAAGCCATTCGCCTTGCTCATGCACGCCCAGGCCGGGTCACGTCGGTCCAGCTCGAAGTAGCTGAAGCCCGCATGGAAGGGCAGGTCGCGGGGCGCCACGGGTAATGGCAACAAAGGGATGCCCGGCAATTGCAGCGGCACCAGGTCATTCAGTGACTCAAGTGAGGTGATCTTGGCTTTCTGGATGAACATCTGGCGCAACGCCTGTGGTGGCATGCTGGCGCGCACGGCGAGGATGAAGTCGGCTTCGTCGATCAGCCGGCGGTCTTCCAGCGTGGTCGTCATCACGCCGAATTGTTCGCTCTCCAGCGCCAGTGAAACAGCGCGCGGCCGCAAGACGGTGCTCAGAGACCGGCGCAAGGTGTCTTCCAGCGGTTTGAAGGAGGTGCGCAGTGCGGTGTGGTGATAGGCGGGGTACTCCTGCGGCAGCCGGTTCTGGTCGGTGAAGGTGACGAATTCGCCGCAGGCCTGGCTCATGCACAGGTACAGCTGCTCGGGGTGCGTTTGCGCTTGCCTGGCCAGATGCTGGAAGCATGGCCACCAACGGTTCATGGCCTGCAGCAGGTTGAAGTCGCGAATGTCGGCGATCCCGGACTGGCCCGAGGCACCAATCCGCGTGGCAAGGCCGCGCGCCCGCTCGCGCAAGGTATGGGTGATTTCTTCAAGAAACCGCTGCAGCGCTGGCACCGCACGCACCGAAACGCTGGTGGGGTAGAACGCTTCGTCCAGTTGCAGGCTGCCGTCGGGGCGCCGTTCCAGAATACGTGCCAGGGCCAGGCGGGTGTAGGCGCTGCTGTCTTCGGTCTTGCGTTTGAGCTGCAGGTTGGGCACCGCAAGGTCTACCTGCACCAGGTCACCGTCAGCGGTGTGGGTATCCTTGATTTCCTGTGCCTGGGCGGTATAGCGGAAATTGGCTGCATTGTCGGGCCAGCTCACTTCGCGGCCGCCATCGGTACGCAGCGGCAGGCACAGATACACCTCACTGTCTTGGCACGCGTCGTCGCCGATTTCCAGCGGCGGCGGTGGCGGCAGGTCGGCGGGAATGTCGAACACCGTGCCGTCCGGCATCACACCTCGCGCCCGGGTGATGGCGACTTTGCCCAGGCTCAGGTATTCGTCGTTCAACTGAAGTTCGCTGAAGCCGTAGAAGGCTGCATTGAGGCTGGCGAGGCGCTGGTGCAGGGCTGCTTCGCTGGCCCTTGTCGCCTGCTGGAAATGCTGTGGTTTGACGAACAGGCCTTCGGGCCAGAGAACGGGATTGCGTGAACTCATGGGCGCTCCGTGTCAGCGTGAGTAAGCAGGAAGGGCAAAGGGTGTTGAGGCGCCATCAGTCTTCTTCCTTGAGCACGATGTGCGTGTCGTTGACCAACACCGACAGCATGATCTGGCGGCCACGCGGCGGAATGCGCAGTACTTGCCGCCAACTGGCGTTTTCATGGCCTCGGTAGTCGGCAATCACCGCGACGAAGCGGGTTTCGGCGTGGATGGGTTCGAACGGGATGTACTTGAACTGGCCAGGGCGCAGCAGGTAGTCGTCACTACGGATATAGGTACTGCGCAGCGCCTTGGCCGGGTCCTGCTCCAGTAGCTGGTACACGGTGTTGCGCAGCAGTGAGTCGTCGCGCAGTTGCAGGATCGTGATGGCAATGGGCGTGGCGACCAGCGCTGAGGCAACGCTTGTGGTGCGCGGCAAGGTCAACGCCACCTGAGGGTCGTCGTAGCTGCCGGGGCCGCTTTCTTCCAGGGGCGAGCGAGCCGGGTCGCTTTCGTCTCCTTCGTCCAGCTCGACGGGGGACATGGCCGGGAATTGCGCTTGCAGGTATTCGAACAGAACCCCGATTTTTTCGGTCAACGCATAGGGGTCGCCAGCACTCAGGGTCACAGCGTAGGGGCTGGGCTCCAGGGCGCGATCCTGATCGGCTGCGACGTCAAGGCTGTCCGGATTGCCGTTGAGGGTAGGGCTGGCATTGATGCTGAATGCGACCTCGGTCGGGTGATCCTTGGGCGGCCCGATGGGCAACGAGTGGTCCATGGCCACCTGGCTCATTCTGCTCAAAGAGGTGCAGCCGGCGGGGCCGACCAGCGCAAGCAGCAGGGGGGCGAGGAGAAGTGGATGAGGCTTCATGGGTATGCTCCGGCAATCAGGCGCTGCAGCGGGCTTTCTCGGAGTGCCCCTTCACCGTCTGCTGCGTCCAGCGCTGCCAGAGGGTCGTTCCCCATGGCTGCTTTGAAGACCGAGCAGATCTCGACGGCTGGTTGGGGGGCAGAAGGCTGTGCCGGCCAAGCGGGTGCAGGCGCTTCGGCTATCAGGCGGTCGAGCACCCTCGGGTCCGGGTTGAACAGGTCCTCCAGCGAGCGTGTGCAGGCCTGATCCTGGGAGTACTGAACCTGTAGGCGATAGGCACCAATGAGAAGCTGGTCACCCTCAACCAGGCGCCTGGGTGGAAGCGGCCCCAGGCTGTTGGCACTGCCATTGACGTAGGTGCGGTGGCAGTGGTCGATCACACAGAAGCTGCCTTCGATCCAGCGGATTTCGCAGTGGATGGGCGCAACGGCCTGATCGCGGTCATTGATCCGCCAGTTTGCTCGCCCGCTGCCGATGGTGCCGCCCTTGCAATCGAACAGGTGCCGAGCAGTAACGCCGTGCTGCAGTTGGTCGAGGTTGGTGATGCTCAAGGTGACTGTGCTCATGAGCGCCCCCGGAAGCGTACAACCGGGCTGATCTGGCCATGCCGGTCGTCGACGAAGCTGGTCCAGCCCAGGTATGCGCCCTGGCTGCGGTACAAGCAGAAGGGTGACAACGCGCTCTGCTTGAGGCGCAGCTCCAGGTCATAGGCCAGCCCGTCACGCAGCAGAAAGTCGATCAGTGCACGCAAACGGCCGAAGTTTATGCCGCTGGGCAGCAAGTCCCGCAGCTGCGTCTGGTCGAGTTCGCTGATCACGATGGTGAACTTGCTGCTGCGGGTGCGCGTGCGGCTGCCAATCATGAACGTGCTGCCCAGCTGGCCGTTGGTCCGCCCCAGGCTTGCAAGCTGCCTGGACGGCGTGACGACTGATCGCGTCTCGAACTCGCGGATGTGCACCTGCTTGAGGTCGAAGCAGTGCGCAATGATGCCGGCCACAGTGCCCGGCGCACGGCTGCGGCTGGCGATTACGCCGGCAAAACTGAGCAGGCGGCTCCAGGGCAGCGCCGTGTCCCCTCGCAACTGCTTGTCGTTAAGCCCCAGCAGGGCAAACACGTACTGCGAGAACCCGTCCCTGGCACCTGGCTGGAAGCGGATGTAATAGCGGTACTTGCGCCAGATACGGTGCAACAGGCTGAGCAGGTAGTGGTTGAAGAAGTCGAAGAAGGCCGGTCGTACACCGATGCCATGCGCATGTTCGTACGCCACCTGTTCCAGGTAATAGGTGGGCAATGGCGAATCGGTGCCGTGCAACCCCAGGAACGTGGCAACGATGCGGTAGCGCTCTTCCTCAGCGGGCATTCGCTGGGCTTTGTACACGTCCGATACAGGGAAGGTCAGCCGTGTGTCGCAGGCCAGGCGCACGCGCAGCCGGGTGGCCTTGTCCGGCCAACGCGGTTCCAGGTCATCGCCATGCAGCCCGTGCAACCACTCCAGCAACTGGAAGAAGTTGTACTGGTGCGCTTCGCAGAGCAGCTTGTCGGCTAGATCAGCGGTTGCTTGCCGGTCTGTATTGGCCATGTGTAGTGCTCGTTATTGGTGGTGTTGATCACTTCCAGCTGGTGGAAGGAATTGATGCTGGCGTACAGGGCGAAGAAATGAGCGAGCACACAGCTGAACAGGTACAAGTCGCCTTCGCAGAGGAAGGCGGTCTGGTCCAGTTTCAGCAGGGTGTGCAGGCCGCGAATGGGTTGCCCCTTGATCAGCCAATCCATGGGCTGGGTATGAATGTCGCGCATACCCTCCAGGCGTTTACGGGTGGTGCGGGCCTGCTGGATGTCGTGCAGGGCCATGAAGTCATAGGCGCGGATCACCGCTTTCAGCGGCTCTACCGAGAGCATGGACAGGTAGTTGAGCGACATGTTGGAGATCAACGCCCACTGCAACTGGCCGTCCAGCACCGGGCGACAGGGGCGGGTGGGGGTACAGAGATTGGTGTAGGTGGCCAGCGGCGGCGTAAGTTCGCTCAGGACGTTGATGTCATCCACGCCTAGCGCCAGCGGTAGGTCCCGATTGGTGCAGGTGAGGTCGATGGACGCAGTTTCCAGCTCGCCTATGTAGCTGTTGGCGTCGGCGCGGACGAAGGCGATTCGATGCATGACGCCATTGCCGTGCAGGCACTCTTCCAGCTGGCAGCGGTAATACAGCGCCGTGCGCCCCTGGACGTGCTCGATTTCATGGGCGAAGGACTCGAAGGGACGGAAGGTCCGAAGGTGCTCACCGGTGTTACCGTCAGTCGTCGTTCGGGTGCTGATCACCTGGTCGACACTGAAGATTTCGTAGCCGTGCGGCGCTGTGCCCTTGGGCTTCAGTGGAACCATGGCGTCCTTGCCGGACAGGTCGATGGGCTCGGCGCTGTGCTGGAACAGGTTGACCGCAGGTGCGCAGAACAGGTTGAAATCTGCTTTGCCGACACGCAGCGAGTCGGGTAGCTGGCGCGTGAAGTGAAATTCGAGGTTTACCTGCTGGCTGTCATGAGCTGGCCAGATCTTTTCCAGGCCGGTAACGCTGAAAAAGTGGAAGCGTTGAGGGAACGCGAAGTACTCCTGCAGGATGCGATAGCCATCAAAGACGTTCTGTGGGTAAGGCAGCAAGGCGTCGTTGGGGCTGAACCCTGGGAATGCGATGCTGTTTGCCGGCAGCCGACGAACCTCACCGTTGATGGTCACGCTGACATGCTTGAGGTATTGAGAAACCCACAGGTAAAGCGTGCGAGCGGTTCGGGCATCGCCGCTGAGGTAAAAGTCGAGGCTGGTACAGCCCAGGCTGTTCAACGGCCGCTCGACCAGTGATTGCAGGCCGATGCAGATCACAGAACTGTCGGATATCAGGGTGGCTGCCACCGTGTCGATCTCGAACGGATGAATGTTGACCGCTGTACAGGTGCGGAACTCGCAGGCCACGCCGTCTACCGGTTTCGAGAACAGCCGCGACCCCTTTGGGATGCGCTGTGACTGGCTGAGGGATTGCCTCACCGGGCTGAACTTGATGATCGTCGCGCTGGGCAGCGGCCGCAGGTAGTTCGGCCACAGCAACTGCAGCATGGGATGGGTCAACTCTGGCAAGTCGTCTTCCAGCTTCAGCCGTAGCTTGGCGGTCAGGAACGCAAAGGCTTCCATCAGGCGTTCGACATCGGGGTCGCTGGCACCTTTGCCAAGCAACCGCGCGAGTTGTGGGTTGTCCTTGGCAAAGTCGTTCCCCAGTTCGTGCAGGTAACGCAGTTCTTCGCTGAAACTGTCTCTCAGTGACATCGGTCACCTCACGCGCGTGTAGCGGTTGTGGCCATCGACCAGCAGCTCGAGTTGCAGCTGCTCTGCGTGGTTGTTGACCTGTACCAGGCAATCCAGCCTGAAATGCAGCTCCAGCGGGGCATGGGTATCGGGCACTGCGTTGAGCGTGCGTACCTGTATGCGCGGCTCGAAGCGCTGGAGGGTGCGGCGGATATCCGCGCTCACCTGCACAAGCAAGTCGCCGTTGCTCACGTCATGCCCATTGAAGTCGCGCAGGCCCAGCTCAGGGCTGCTCTGGGAGCACCCCTGGCGGGCATTCAGCAGCGTTTCGAGGTGGCGCTTGATGGCGGCGAACTTGTGGGAAGCGCTCTCGCGTCGGGAGGCCTCCCGGCGGGTGCACTGGTCCACCATCAGGCGATCAAAAAGACCACTCATTGCGTATCGAGCCGCCCGACAAGGGAAATCTCGAAGTTCGCGCCCATGTACTTGAAGTGCGGGCGTACGGCGAGCGAAACCTGGTACCAGCCCGGGTCACCCGCAACATCCGAGACCTCAATACGGGCGGCACGCAGCGGCCGGCGGCTGCGAACGTCGGCAGACGGGTTCTCCTGGTCGGCGACGTACTGCTTGATCCATTTGTTCAGCTCGGACTCAAGGTCACGGCGCTCTTTCCAACTGCCGATCTGCTCGCGCTGCAGCACCTTGATGTAGTGGGCGAGCCGGTTGACGATGAACAGGTAGGGCAACTGTGTACCCAGCTTGTAGTTGGTCTGTGCCTGAAGCCCCTCAGGGGTTTTCGGGAAGTGCTTGGGCTTTTGTACCGAGTTGGCGGAGAAGAACGCGGCGTTGTCGCTGTCTTTGCGCATGGTCAGGGCGATGAAGCCCTCTTCGGCCAGTTCGAATTCCTTGCGGTCGGATATCAGCACCTCGGTAGGAATCTTGGCCTGCAACTGGCCCAGGGATTCGTACAGGTGGACCGGCAAGTCTTCGACGGCACCACCCGATTGGGGGCCGATGATGTTCGGGCACCAGCGGTAGCGGGCGAAGCTGTCGTTGATGCAACTGGCTAACAGAAAAGCAGAATTGCCCCACAGGTAGTTGTCGTGCTGCCCGGCGATGTCTTCGTTGTAGTTGAAGCTCTCGATCGGTTGTTCCTGCGGGTGGTAAGCGGAGCGAAGCATGAAGCGCGGCCCGGTCAGGGCGACGTGGCGGGCGTCTTCGCTTTCACGAAAAGCGCGCCACTTGGCATGCCGAGGGCCGGCGAAGAGGTCTTTTATTTCCTTGAGGTTAGGCAGCTCCTCGAAGCTGTTCAAATTGAAGAATTCGGGGGCAGGTGCAGCAAGAAAAGGGGCATGGGACATGGCGCCAACGGAGGCCATGTAACTTAGCAACTTGATGTCAGGGGAAGAGGGGCCGAAGTTGTAGTTGCCTACCATGGCCGCAACCGGCTCTCCCCCGAATTGGCCATAACCCGCGGTGTAAACATGCTTGTAGATGCCGCTGCAGGTAATGTCAGCAGCATTTTCGAAGTCGTCGAGCAGGTCCTCTTTAGTGACATGCAAGACTTCAAGCTTGATGTTCTCCCTGAAGTCCGTGCGGTCGACCAGAAGTTTCAGGCTGCGCCATGATGATTCAAGCTGCTGGAACTCAGGCTGATGCAGAATGGCATCCATCTGTTTGCCGAGCATTCGGTCGATCTCGGCAATCATCTGGTCGGCTCGGTGTTTGTTGATCAGTTGATCCGGGTCATTGCTCTTGAGGATTTCGGCGATGAAGGCAGATACGCCCTGCCTGGCAATCTGGTAGCCCTCCTGAGCAGGCACCAGCTTGGTTTCTGCCATGATCTGGTCGAGCAAGGTGGCATTGCTCAATGTGTCGGCCGTTGCGTCTGTGGTGATGGCGGTGCTGCTTGGCTTGGGCATGGGGACGCTCCGTTGTCTCATTTTTTTTCTGGCGCCTCGAGCACCAGGTCCAGTTCTTGGGCGAGCTGCTTACGCGCCTGCTCGTTGTTAAGCAGGTGCTGCAATTGCTTGCGGAAGGCCGGGACGTTGCCCAGCGGGCCTTTCAGGGCGACCAGTGCTTCGCGCAGCGCCAGCAGCTTGTTCAGCTCAGGCACCTGGCGCGCGATCCGGTCCGGCCCGAAATCGTTGATGGACCTGAACTGCAGGTGGACGGCCAGCTCGGTATCCGGGGCGGTGCCGAGCCTGGACGGTACCGTCACGTCCAGGCTCACGTTGGCGTCGTTCAGCACGCTGTTGAATGTATGTTTATCGATGCGCATGACCTGACGGTCCTCAAGCGCACGGCTGTCATCCAGGCCGAAGTCGCCCAGCACCAGCATCTTGTGCGGCAGCTCCACCTCAGCCTGCTCATCGCTGGTAGCGGGGACATACTTGATATTGACGCGCTCTTTCGGCGCAACGGATCCCGTATTTTTAGACATCGGTACGCAACTCCCTGTTGGGTTGTGGGATGTTCAGGTGCTAGTTGTGTTTATTGTTGTCTCGGTCTTGTAGGAAGATTCCCACATATGTTTAGTGGGTTGGGTTGTTTGTCCAATTTCTATAAAAACCATGCACGCAAGAATGATCTTCGGTCGAGCATTAAGATGTAAGGAAATATTTGTTTGTGTGCGTTCGGTACTGTGTAATAGGCTTCTGCTGGAGTTGTTTTAATTGGTCGCGCGGGTGCGTGGGCATTGCTTTCTATTTGTAGGAAAGTTCTTTGCTCCATATAGGCCATTTGTACTTTTCGGAGAGTAAATTCAGGATGATTAACCGCTGTGCATATGGCGCCGGTCTCTCGTTGCTGTTTTGTCTGCAGCCGGTGCTGGCAGGCTCCACGCGGGACTGTCCCCGGATCGTGTCCAACGTCGAGCGACTGGCCTGTTTCGATCAGGCTGCTGGTACCCCGGCGTACACGCCAAAACGGCAGTGGTCTGCACCGGAGCAGCAGGCCCCCACTGTGTTACGGGTGATGGCAAATGAAGTTGAACGGGCACTGGATGACCTGACGTTTCGCATCGGGAGCCAGCCCCAGGACGGGGCAGGCGCACCAGCGCTTGTGATTTCGGCGCCCGCCATCGCATCGGGTGATGAACGTGCTTACATGGCAATCAGTTGCATCCAGGCCATCTCCCGGCTACAGCTGATTGCCAGGCGCCCGATCGAAGCAAGCTGGGTCAAGGTACGGCTGAGCGGGGAGGGCTGGTCTACCCGTGAGACGTCCTGGCAAGTGATGGAGAACGGCCAAGTGCTCGATGCCGGGCGGGGCCTGCCCGCCATCGAGCAGATCAGGAAGCTGATCGGTGCCCAGCGTATCGAGGTTGTGAGTGATCACGGCGAGGTCGACGGGCTGACCTTCGATGCGCAAGGCCTGGACCCCTTGATCAGCCGGGCGCGAAGCACATGTCGGTGGTAGCGCAGGTATCCGGGGAAGAGGTCGCTCGGTTGCTTGCGCCGATTGATCCGGCAGTTCCGGCTGGCCTGTTCGATGTCGAGGACGAAACCTATCAGGCCATTGATCAGGAGATGGTCAAGCTGGGTGGGCTGCAGGAAGCCTCGATCGACTGGGTCTACATCGAAGACGCGTCCCGTCAGTACCTGAGCCAGCAATGCAAGCACTTGCGAATCGTTGCGCACCTGAGTGCCGCATGGTTGCGTAGCGGCTGCTGGGAGCAGTGGGGATGCACCTTGGCGTTGCTGGCCGGCATGCTCGAGTGCTATTGGGAGGCCGCTCATCCCAAGCCGGGACCGAAAGGCTTCCTGGGCAAGCGCAAGCTGGTTGCCCTGGTGATCGATCGCTTGGCCGAGGCGCTCCCGCGTCTTGATCGTTTTACCTACACCCCGACCCACGCAGCGGCAGCGCAGGCTGCCTTGAAACGCTTGCAACAACAGGAAACGGTGCAGCTGGACACGGCAGCACTGGGCGAACTTGAGCGCCTGCTAGGCAAATACTCGGAACTTGCCAGCGGTGGCGGCGAGGCTGCTGTGCCCAAAGCGCCGGCTGCAACCGAGAAGCCTGCACCGTTGGCCGATGTCATCGCCACACCCGTGTCACGCATGTCGATGGGCAATGAGCGTGAGACACGCCGGGCCGTGCTGTTCATGGCCGAGCTCATCAACCAGCAGGACCCTTACGACGCTACCGGCTACCAGTTACGGCGTTTCGGTTTGTGGGCGCACATTCAGGTTGCTCCCCAAGTCAGGCAGGGCAACCGTACGGAATTGATGGCGGTTCCGCTGGATATCACGCGGGTCTATGAAGAGGCCATAGCCAGTCAGGTGGTTGACCCCGCCTTGCTGCAGCGCATTGAAAAGAGCCTGACGGCTTGCCCCTTCTGGATTCGCGGCAGCTTTCTGGCTGCGACCGTCGCCACACAGCTGGCGATGTGCGAGGTGGCCGAGGCCATCCGTTGTGCCACCGCCCGGTTTGTACAGCGTATGCCTTCGCTGCAGCAGTTGTGCTTCAGCGACGGACTGGTTTTTGTCGACGACCAGTGTCTGGCCTGGCTCAAGGGCACGCAAGGGCCGTCAGGCCAAGGTGCAACCCCCCAGGAGTTCAGCGGCCTGCGCGAGGAGCTGGTCAGCCAGCTGGAAACGGGTGGCGTAGAACCGCTGCTCCTTCGGCTGCAAGGGCTGCAAGCGGGCTTTCGTGCTCCCCGTGAGCGTTGCCACACCACGGTGATTGCAGCCGATCTGCTGGCCGCGCGGGGCGTGTCCTGGCTGGCCCAGGACCTGTGCGCCAGCGTTGCCCGAACCATGCAGCAAACCACCGCCAGTGCGTGGGAGCCCGAGGTATTTCAGCGGCTTCAGCAGTACGCCGCATCCCCAGCGCTGGCAGTTCAAGACAAGGATCAGGAGCCTCGATGAATCAAATATGGACGCAACTCAAACGTTGGGGCTTGCCGTGGGTAACGCGCATTGGCCTGGCACTGCCGCTGCTGCTCGGGCTTGGCGCCATGCTGATGTTGGTCGCTATCTGGTGGCTTGGCCCGCAATGGACGTGGCGGGAGCAGCAGCCGCTGGCAAATGTGGCTCATCGCAGCGTGGCAAGCCTGGTGCTGGTGCTGGTGCCGCTTCTGTGCTGGCTTGGGGTGCTGCGCACGCGCTTTCGCCGCCTGCAAGCGGAGCGCCGCCAGGCACTGGCCGCCGAACAGGATGTCGCGCTACCGTTCGTGCAGGCGCAAGAGCGGGCCTTGAGCCAGGGGCTTGAGCGGTACCTCGACAATGCCGGTGGGCGACGCGCGTTGTACCGGCTGCCCTGGTACCTGGTGTTGGGCGACGAACAGTCCGGTAAAAGCAGCTTCATCGACCGCACCGATCAGCGCTTTACCCTGACGCGTATCGACCAGGCCCAGGCACGGGGCCGACAGGCTGAAGCACTGGCCTACCCGGTAGGCTGGTGGGTCAGCGACGATGCCGTGATCATCGACCCGCCCGGTGTTTTCATCAGTCAAAAACCGCCGGCGGGCTCGGCGGCCAACGCCCCCTCCGAAGCCTTCGCGCCGCCCGGCATCCAGGCCCGGTTGTGGGAGCACCTGTTGGGCTGGCTGCAGCGTAAGCGAAGCCAGCGGGCGCTCAATGGTGTGTTGCTGGTGGTCGACCTGCCGGCGCTGCTGCATGGCAAGCCCGAGCAGCGCGTCGCGCTGGCCCATGGGTTGCGCACACGCCTTTACGAAGTGAGCAGTCAGTTGGGGGCGCGCCTGCCGCTGTACGTGGTACTGACCAAATTCGATCTGCTGGACGGCTTCGACCAGTTCTACAGCCAGCTTCCGGCCGCCAAGCGTGAAAGCCTGTTGGGGTTCACCTTCAAGCTGGATGCGGTTGACGCGTTCGACGCCTGGCTGGATGAGTATGACGAGCACTACGGGCGGCTTCTCACCCAATTGCAGGAGCAGGTCATCGACCGGCTGGATGTACTGGGCAAGACAGCGCCGTGCGGGCGCCTGTTCTCACTGCATGCACAGTTGATCGGGTTGCGCCCCATACTGCAGGCATTCCTGCGCGAAACCTTGGCGAGTGACCGGTTCACCACGCCACCCTTGGTACGTGGTGTGTACTGGTCGTCAGTGGTACAGCAAGGCGACATGCGCAATGCCTTTGTCCGAGAAGCGGCTCAGCCCTACACGACGAAGCTGCCCCTGCGTGAAGGTAAGGCACAGGGGAAGGCGTTGGTCTATTTCATCCAGCAAGCATTCAGGCGGGTTATCTATCAGGAAGCCGGGCTGGCGGGTGACAATGTTCGGGTTGCGCGCAGCAAGCGCCACTTGCTGTGGGTGGGCTCTGGTGTAGGCATCCTGGCGTTCAGTATCGCCGTTGCCAGCTGGCAGCGTTACGCCGACATCAATGGCGCCAAGGCTGCCAGTGTGCTCGCCAAAAGCCAGGAGTACAGCGGTCACGAAGTCGATATGCGTCTTGATCCGACCGGGCGCAACCTGCTGGCGCCACTGGACCAGATTCGCGATGCGGTGGCGGTGTTTGGCGACTATCGTGCGGCCTGGCCGGTGGTTGCCGATTTTGGCTTGTATCAAGGGCGCAACATTGGTCCCTTGGTTGATGAGGCGTACCTCAGCTTGTTGTCTAAACGTTTCTTGCCGGCCTTGGCCAGTGGTGTGATCGATGCCATGAACGCAGCACCACCTGGCAGCGAGCAACAAATGGCCGCGCTCAGGGTTTACCGGATGATCGAGGACCGTAACAGCCGCCGGCCCGAATGGGTCGAGGACTGGATGGCCCGTCAGTGGCAGCGGGCCTTTCCTGGCCAGGGGCAGTTGCAGCGTGACCTCATGCAGCACCTGAAATACGCCTTGGCCTATGCCGATACCGATTTGCCGCAGTACCGCCAGCGGGTCAGCGAAGTGCAGCAGGCGCTGCGCAAATTGCCGTTGCCACAGCGGGTCTATGCAGGGCTGAAACAACAATCGTACCAGCAGTTGCACGCCGGGCTGGACCTGCGCCACCAGGTAGGGCCTGCGTTCGATGTGGTGTACCAGCCGTCTTCCGGGGCCAGGCAAGGGGATGAGGATGTACGGCTGGCCGCCATGCTCACCGCCAAAGGCTTCAGGGAATACTTCGAGCCGCACAGCCAACGCTTCGCTGAAATGGCGATGGTTGATCAATGGGCATTGGGGGAGCGCAGTCAACTCGACTATTCGGACGTCGACCGCGATGCGCTGACCGAGCGGCTGTATAACCTCTACAGCGCCGATTACATTGACAGCTGGCGGCGCGCCCTGAACGCTTTTACGGTGGCTGACTTCCGTGATCTGGACCATGGTGTCGCGATCCTGGAGCAGTTGACCGGCCCCGCAGCACCGTTGCAACGGCTGCTGGATACGGTCAGAGATAACACCTCGCTTGCGCCTCCAGCAGCTGTTGAAGCATCGGGTGAGCTGAGTACGCTGCGCGTAGCAACCGGAAAACCCGAGCAACAGCAAGCGTTGGCCATCCAGCGGGCGTTTGCAGGCTTGGGCGCCATGCTGCAGGCGACAGGAGAAAAGCCGAGCTACTACGATGAAACCCTTGGCGCTGTTGCGGCCGTGCTGGACTATGCCAAGGCCGTACAAGACAGCCCGGACCGCGGCAAGGCCGCGTTGCAAGCCGTGCATCAGCGCTTTGCGATGACAGGGCAGGACCCGATCGGCACCCTGCAACGTATTGCCACAGGTTTACCGGAGCCTATCAGCCACCAGGTCAGAAAGCTCGCCGACCAGACTGCCCAGGTGCTGAACGTTGAAGCACTGCGCGAACTGGAGCGACGTTGGGATGCTGACGTGTACAGTTTTTTCCAGCAACGCCTGGCAGGCCGCTACCCCTTTGTGGTGAAGGCACCCGATGCTTCTTTGGATGACTTCGAGGCGTTCTTCGGGCCGAAAGGGCGCCTGCAGCAGTTTAATGATCGGTATCTCAAGGTTTTCCTGAAGGACAACCTTGAGGCCTTGCAGTCCGCTCAGCACGGGCAATCCCTGATTCGTGCCGACGTGATCGAGCAGCTCGAGCTGGCGGAGCGCATCCGCGAAACCTTCTTCGATCAGCGTGGCAAGCTGAGTGTGCAGTTCAGCATCGAGCCCTTGGGGCTCAGTGCGAACCAGCGTACCAGCCTGCTGGACCTGGATGGCCAGTTGATTGCCTACACCCATGGGCCAAGCCATATCACGGGTATTGTCTGGCCCAATACCTTGGGGCAGCAGGTCCGCAGCAATCTCACCTTGCTAAGGCAAAATGGCAACAGCAGCAGCCTGGAGTACCGTGGCCCGTGGTCGATGTTTCGCTTGCTCAGCCGCGGCGCGCTCAATGGCCGGACGGCGACCAGCGTGGACCTGAGCTTCAGGACCGGAGATGGCGTGATGCGCTATCGGCTTAACGCTGAAAAAGCCTTCAATCCCATTACCCAGCAACCTTTCAAAGGTTTCCGCTTGCCCCGAGGCTTGTTGCAACAGCCAGCCAGTGTGGTGCAGGCGGTGCTACCGGATGGGCAGCGACCATGAGCATCGTCAGGGGCGCAGTTCATTGACTGGGCAGGCTTTCGAAGCCTGGGTATGCGCTGGCTGCCCCGGCCTCTGCTTACTCCACAGCTTCGGCCACGCCCTGATCCTCACCCAGGAACCCGCCACTCTGATGCTGCCACAACCGTGCATAGGTACCCTTTTTCGCCAACAGTTCGGCATGGGTGCCTTGCTCGATGATGCGCCCTTCATCCATCACGATCAGCCGGTCCATGGCGGCGATCGTCGACAACCGGTGGGCGATGGCAATAACGGTCTTGCCTTGCATCATTTCATCCAGGCTCTCCTGAATGGCCACCTCCACCTCCGAGTCCAGCGCGCTGGTGGCTTCGTCAAGCAGGAGGATCGGTGCGTTCTTCAGCATCACCCGGGCAATTGCAATGCGCTGGCGTTGGCCGCCAGACAGCTTGATGCCGCGTTCACCCACCAGGGTGTCGTAACCGCTGTTGCCCTGGCGGTCGCTGAGCTGGCTGATGAAACCATCGGCCTGGGCACTGGCCGCAGCGGCACGGATCTGTGCTTCGGTAGCATCGGGGCGGCCATAGGCAATGTTGTCGCGAATCGAACGGTGCAACAGCGAGGTGTCCTGAGTGACCATGCCGATGGCGCTGCGCAGGCTATCCTGCGTGACCTTGGCGACGTTCTGGCCGTCGATGCGTATTTCCCCCTTGTCCACGTCGTAGAAGCGCAGCAGCAGGTTGATCAAGGTGGACTTGCCGGCGCCGGAGCGGCCGACCAGGCCGACTTTTTCGCCCGGACGGATGTGCAGCGTCAGCTCATTGAGCACCTGGCGCTCGCCGTTGTAGTTGAAGCTGACCTTGTCGAAACTCACCGCGCCACCCGTGGTTACCAGCTCTGCAGCACCCGGCACATCCTGCACCTTGGGGCCGCGGGTGAGGGTGGCCATACCGTCCTGCACGGTGCCGATGTTTTCGAACAGCGAGGTAATTTCCCACATGATCCAGTGCGACATACCGTTGACGCGCAAGGCCATGGCGGTGATTGCCGCCACGGCCCCGGTGCCAACCTGGCCCTGGTGCCACAGCCACAGTGCGTAGCCACCGGCACCAAAGATCAAGCCCACCACCAACGCCTGGTTGACGATTTCGAACTGGCTCACCAGGCGCATCTGGCGAAAACCGGTCTGCTTGAAATCTTCCATGGCTGCGCGCGCAAAGTGCGCTTCGCGGTTGGAGTGCGAAAACAGTTTTACCGTGGTGATGTTGGTGTAAGCGTCAGAAACCCGCCCGGTCATCGACGACCGGGCATTGGCCTGCTCCTGCCCGACCTTGCCCAGCCGGGGGACGAAATACAGCATGGCCAAGCCGAACAGCACGACCCAAGCAATGAAGGGCAGCATCAGTTTCAGGGCAAAGCCGCCGGCCAGGGCAATGATCGCGATGAAATACACGCCAATCCCAGGCAGGATTTCAATGAGTGTAAACAGCACATCGCGTACTGCCAGCGCCGTCTGCATCACCTTGGTAGTGACCCGGCCAGAAAACTCGTCAGAAAAGAACGATAAGCTCTGGCGCAACATCAGGCGGTGAAAATCCCAACGCAGCCGCAGCGGCAGGTTGATCGCCAGCACCTGGTGCTGAACCATGGTGCGCAGCGCCACCAGCCCGATGCTGACCACCAGGACGATGCCGATCCCCCACAGCACACGGCTTTCCTCGGGGCCAACAGTACCGCCTGCCTGCCAGGACGCGAGCAGGTCGACCACCTGGCCCAGGAACGCGAATAGCCAGGCTTCGTATATCGACACCCCGGCACTGAGCAGCGCCAGCGCCAGGATGTAGCCACGGGCGCCGCGGGTACAAGCCCACATGAAGCGCAACAGGCCAACGGGCGGCGGTGGTACCTCGTCGGGTGGGAAGGGGTCGAGCCGACGTTCAAAAATACGCAGCATGCTTGTCTCCGGAAAACGGTTCTTGCTTGGCCAATGCCCTGCCGGCTTGCCTTTGGCGACTGTTGTTTTTAACCCGGAAAAGGTCGGCCTTGGGGTGTTTGTTAACAAACCTTTGCAACTCATTACATTTCAGATTGATTTCATTCTGCCTTGATGCTGTATAATTGACGCAACTTCGTGTTCAGCATCATTTTTGTCGTTTTTTTGACATGAGTCATAAAGCGTCAGCAGAGGATGTGACACATTCCGCCTTCAAACCGTTTCAATTTACCTTTTGCAGAGCCAGTGTTTTGACTAATGGAATGCAGTTGTTGGCGATTTCCGGCCTGAGCGTCGAGAGCAGCCAGCTTCATCAACAAGGACTGTACTGGTTAGCCTGTGACGCCGCCGAAGACGCCTCCTTGCTATGCCGCCAGGTAGTCGAAGGCATGCCCGATAATGCCAGGGCAGCCCTGATCGCCGATGCGCAAGCCATGGATGACGTGCTGGGTGCGCTCGACGCGACGCGCGGTCCGGCCGAGCTGGCACTGTATGAGGCCAACTCGCAAGCCACCCGTTATCTGGTTGAAGACCTGCCTCGTCTTGATGCCCGTGGGCGTGTGCTGGTGCTGCTGGCACCGGCACACGCCTGGGTGGATACCGAAGTCGAGCACTGGTGCAATGCGCTGCGCCAGGCATTGTTGGCTGAAGCGGCGTTGCTGCTGGTCGTCAGTGGAGGGCAGAGCACTGCCTTGGTCGAGCGCCTGCGCGTTTTCAACCAGTGCCTCGACGGCCTGGGACAGGTGTACCGCGGCAAAGGTGGGGTACGCTACCTGCAGCATTTCTGGAGCAACCCGCTTGGCAAAGCCGCCACCCGGGACATGGAGCTGACTCGGCTGAGCGCGGGCTTTGTCGTTGCTGCCGCGCCTCAGGCACCCAGCGACACCGGTGGTGACGAGTTGCTGTGTCTGGCCCAGCGCCCGGTACTGGAAGGCGCGCCAGCCTTCTCCGAACACTGGCAGGTCTGCGAAAGCTTTGAGGAACTGGGGGGCAAAGCCAGCCGGGCGGTGTCTGCCACGGTGATCTTTGCCATGGACGGTGGGCAGCGTCTGGATAGCCTGGCGCGCCAGCTGCACCACCTGCGGCAGTCGCGTGGCAACGCCTTGAAGCTGGTCGTGCGCGAAATGGCGCCGACCCTGCGTTATCAAGACGAACAGTTGCTGCTGGCTTGTGGTGCCAGCCAGATCGTGCCGTTCGGTGCCAGCTTGTCACGCTTCCTGACCATGGTAGAGAGCATCCAGGGTTACGTCTGGCGTCGACACCTGCCAACCGACTTCGATGCCTTGCTGGCACGCCTGCGGCCGCTGGCCATCTGCGGGTTGGTAGCACCACGGGCGTTCGCCGATGCCGTGCAAAGCATGTGGCACGGGGTGCGCAACGGCGAAATCGTCCACCAGTTGCTGGTGTTGCGTCCGGCGCCTGGCCTGACCCCGCTGCAGGCTTGCTCGCGTACGGTATTCCGCCGTGATGGCGACATCGCCTGCGTGGTTGGCGAGGTGCTGTTCCTGTTCCTGTTCGCCTGCCGCTCCGAAGGGGTCGAGCAAGCGCTTGACCACATCTTCCAGCTGTCATGGAAAGAGCTGTTCATCAGCCAGGAGGTACTTGCCGGCGTCGACAGCCTGGCCACTCCGGCCTTCCTCGACAGCAACCTACCGCAGCCACCCCGAAGCGACACGGCGACGCAACTGCCTGCACAGGCATGGTCGGCGCTGGCACCGCGCAAGGTCGGCCTGGCCAAGCGGGGTGGCGCATGAACTTCGTGCAACTGCTGCAGGTGGTCGGCATTACCGCACTCGTCACGCTGGGCCTGGCCTTGTTGCTAGTGCGCCTGTGTTCGGCATTACGTGGCGTGTTGCGCCGTCGCCTTCCCCCCCGTTACCTGAAACCGCTGGGCGTACGCCGCCGCGCTGCACGCCAGGAACCCCAGAATGACTAATACCACCATCACCCTCCCGGTACTGGCCCGCTGGCCTGGACTGGGAGGGTGGAACCTCTATTTTTTTGCAAAGTTTCTGCTGGTCGCGCTGGGCATGCTCGACTTCCAGGCGCTGCCGAACCTGTTGTTCGCTGCGTTTCTGCTTGTCCCTTTGCCGGGCAAGTGGCTGCGTATTGCCCGGCAACTGCTGGCGGTGCCAATCGGTATCGCGCTTTTCTACCAGGACACCTGGCTGCCACCCTTCAGCCGCCTGCTGGCGCAACCGGGGGTGCTGGACTTCTCGTGGGACTATCTGCTCGAGCTGCTGGGCCGCTTCATCAACTGGAACCTGCTGGGGGCGCTGGCAATGTTGCTGGTGGGTTACCTGTACCTACGCCATTGGCTGCGCCTGAGCACCCTGAGCCTGCTGGGGTTGGCATGGCTGTCGGTCGGCGGCTTGCCGTCGCTGGTTGCAGGCCAGGCGCCCGGCGTGGCGGCGCGTACCGCAGCCGAACCCGCGCCTGCCACTGCAGCAGCCGACAATGCCACGCTCGACAGCTGGCTTGAGCGCTTCTTCGCCAGTGAGCGCGAGCGGGTGACGGCGTTCCCTGCCGTGAATGCCGATGAGCAACCGTTCGACCTGCTGGTAATCAACATCTGCTCGCTGGCCTGGGATGACCTGTCCGCCGTGGGGCTGCGGGACAACCCACTGTTGTCGCGCATGGACGTGATCTTCGACCAGTTCAACTCGGCGACCTCCTACAGCGGCCCGGCCGCCATCCGTGTGCTGCGTGCCAGCTGTGGGCAGTCGTCGCACGCTGGGCTGTACCAACCGGCCCCGGAGCAGTGCCTGTTGTTCCAGAACCTGGCCCGGCTGGGTTTCCAGAGCAACACCTTGCTCAACCACAGCGGCCGGTTCGACAACTTCATCGGCGACATTACCCAGCAGCGCATGCCGCAACCGGGCATGCGCAATACCGACTTCCCACGGGCACTGGTGGGCTTCGACGGCTCGCCGATTGCCAGTGACCTGGATGTCTTGCGCCGTTGGTGGGGGCAACGCAAAGGCACCCCGGACGAACATGTGTCACTGTTCTACAACAGCATCAGCCTGCATGACGGCAACCGTATCGTCACTGCCGACGGCGGTACCCGCGTGGCCGACTATGCCACCCGCGCCAATCGCCTGTTTGGCGAACTTGGCACCTTCCTTGACGAACTGGAGGGCAGTGGCCGCCGGGTAGTGGTGGCCATTGTCCCTGAGCATGGGGCCGCGTTGCATGGTGACCGCATGCAGTTGTCTGGCATGCGCGAAATTCCCACGCCGTCGATTACCCATGTGCCGGTCGGCCTGAAGTTCATCGGCATGGGCCAGCCTGCCCGCAACGAGCCGCTGCGGGTCACAGCTGCCACCAGCTACCTGGCGCTGTCCGAGCTGATCTCGCGTGTGTATGCGGGCCTCGGCCAGCAGCAGGTGCTGGATGTGCCCGGCCTGCTGACCGACCTGCCAACCACCGAGCAGGTTGCCGAAACCTCTGGCGCACAGGTGCTGAATTACCAGGGGCGTGCCTACATGCGCCTGCAAGGCCAGCCTGACTGGCAGCCGATCCCCAAGGAGCGCCCATGATCACTGGCAAGTCAGACCCGTCCGACCGTAGCGACGATATTGCCCAGTTGCGCCAGCACCTGGACATGCCAGAGCTGAACTATCAGGACATCTCGATGCTGGTGGGCGTTCAGCAGGCCCTGCAGCGCTGGCCATTGCTGGGTGAAAGCTGCAGGGCCAGCAGCGACGATGCGCTGTACGCGGCTGTCACCCGGCGCGAGAGGGTCGCGCCATGACCAGCCTGGCATTGCATGGGGTACGCGGAGGCCTGGGGCGCAGCGCCTTGCTGGCTGCATTGGGCTACGCGCTGCAGGGCGTGGGCGAACGGGTGCTGCTGATTGACCTGTGCCCCAGCAACTTGCTCGGGCTGCACTTCAACCTGCCGCTGGATACGTCCGAGGGCTGGGCGCTGGCCGAGCGGGAAGGGCGGCCGTTCAGCGATGCCGTGTACGAGGTGCTCGATGGCCTGTGCCTGCTGCCGTACGGCAACCTGCCTGGCGGTGCGCAGCACCGTGTGCCCGATGCGCAGTCATGGCGCGCTCGCCAGGTCGAGCTGGCCGAGCATTTCGACTGGCTGTTGTACGACCTGCCGCAATTGCCGGGCGAAACCACCGGCAATGGCATCGAGACTGATGTACGGGTACTGGTGGCAGAAGCGGAAATGGCCAGCCACCTGCTGCTCGGGCGACGTCCGCTCGAGCACTTCGACATGCTGCTGGTCAACCGCTATGACCCGGCCAGCCGCTTGCAGAGCGACCTGTTGATGGTGTGGCGTGACCTGTTTCGTGATCGCTTGCCGATCCAGGTGGTCCATCGCGACGAAGCCTTCCTCGAAGCGCTGGCGTACAAGGCTCCCCTGGGTCTTTACGCACCGCAGAGCCTGGCCTGCCGGGATGTGCAAAGCCTGGCGGTGCGCTGTCTGACGAGGCGCCAGCCGTGACCCTGAACCCTCTGT
Source organism: Pseudomonas sp. 10(2024) (assembly GCF_045164175.1). Classification (NCBI taxonomy): domain Bacteria; kingdom Pseudomonadati; phylum Pseudomonadota; class Gammaproteobacteria; order Pseudomonadales; family Pseudomonadaceae; genus Pseudomonas; species Pseudomonas sp. 10(2024). The sequence goes on along the minus strand of NZ_CP174006.1, from coordinate 3,513,722 downwards.
CGGCCTATACCTGGTTCACTGTCCGTGGTGCGCGTCTGCCGGTCGCGTGGCTGTTCACCCTCGGCGTGTGGCTGGCCTTCCTGTTCCTGCGCCTGGAATCACCCGCCTGGCAGGCGCTGCTGGCCGAGCGCCAACGCCTGTACCCGCAGCTGGCGGGCAAGCCCCCGACCCTGGGTGACCCGCTGCGTCTGTTGATCCAGAGCCTGTGGTTGTTGCTGCGGCGCCAACCGCAGGTGCGTACAGCAGGGCCTGGCCGCCGCGCGTTGGGCGCGGTGCGCATGCACCTGCGGGGGGCAGGCAGGGTGGCGCGCCACTACCGCGGCCTGCTGATCGATGCACTGCAACAGCTACCCGCGCGCTACCGCGCCAGTGCTTTCAGGCACCAGGCCTCGGCACGCCTGCGCGGCCTGAGCGTGTTTGCCCGGCGGGCGTTCTACAGCGTGCTGACGGTGTTCGCCCTCAGCCTCGCCCTGCTGTGCGTGACCGAACCGTTCGGCTACCTGGCGCAGCTGATGTTCATCTGCCTGCTGCTGGTCATCGCCTTGCTGGTGCGACACATGCCGGGGCGTTTCCCGACTTTGATGCTGATCGTGCTGTCGACCATCATCTCGTGCCGCTATCTGTGGTGGCGCTACACCTCGACCCTGAACTGGAACGACACCACCGACTTGGTATTCGGGGTGATCCTGTTGGCGGCAGAAACCTATTCGTGGTTCGTGCTGATCCTGGGTTACATCCAGACCAGCTGGCCATTGCAGCGCAAGCCGGCAAACCTCCCGGCCAACACCAGGCACTGGCCAACCGTCGATTTGCTGATCCCCACCTACAACGAAGACCTTTCAGTGGTGCGCACCACGTTAATGGCCGCGCTGGGCCTGGACTGGCCACGCGAGTGCCTGCGCATCTACATTCTCGATGATGGCCGCCGCGACGCGTTTCGTGCCTTTGCCGACGAAGTCGGGGTAGGGTATATCGTGCGGCCCGACAGCAAGCATGCCAAGGCCGGCAACCTCAATCATGCGCTGGGCGTCACCGACAGCGAGTTGATCGCCATCTTCGACTGCGACCATGTGCCGGTGCGCTCCTTCCTGCAACTGACCGTGGGCTGGTTCCTCAAGGACGCTAAACTGGCGCTGGTGCAGACACCGCACCATTTCTTCTCGCCTGACCCGTTCGAGCGCAACCTCGGTTCGTTCCGCCGCCGCCCCAACGAAGGGGAGCTGTTCTACGGCCTGATCCAGGACGGCAACGATATGTGGAACGCGGCGTTTTTCTGCGGCTCGTGTGCCGTGCTGCGCCGCACCGCGCTGGAGAGCATCGGTGGTTTTGCCGTCGAGACCGTGACCGAGGATGCCCACACCGCCCTGCGCCTGCATCGCCAAGGGTGGACATCAGCCTACCTGAGCATTCCGCAGGCCGCGGGCCTCGCCACCGAAAGCCTGTCGGCGCACATCGGCCAGCGCATTCGCTGGGCCCGTGGCATGGTGCAGATCTTCCGCACCGACAACCCGCTGTTCGGGCGTGGCCTTAGCCTGTTCCAGCGGGTGTGCTACGCCAACGCGATGCTGCACTTCCTGGCCGGCCTGCCGCGGCTGGTGTTCCTGACGGCGCCACTGGCGTTCCTGTTGCTGCATGCCTACATCATTTACGCACCGGCATTGATGATTCTGCTGTACGTGCTGCCACACATGATCCACGCCAGCCTGACCAACTCGCGGATGCAGGGCAAGTACCGACAAACCTTCTGGGGTGAGGTCTACGAGACCGTACTGGCCTGGTACATCGCCCGCCCGACCACGGTGGCGCTGTTCGCGCCAAAAAAAGGCACGTTCAATGTCACCGCCAAGGGCGGCTTGATGGAGCAGGAACAGTTCGACTGGCGCATCGCCCAACCTTACCTGTGGCTGGCGGCGCTCAACGTGGTGGGTCTGGGCTTTGCGGTGTGGCGCCTGGTCACCGGCCCGACGGCAGAAATCGGCACGGTGATCGTCAGCTCGCTGTGGGTGATCTACAACCTGCTGATTATCGGTGCCGCAGTTGCGGTGGCCGCCGAAGTGCGCCAGGTGCGCCGCGCCCATCGGGTGCAGATGCGCTTGCCGGCGGGGCTGATGCTGGCCAGCGGTCATGCCTACCCCTGCACCCTGGTCGACTACTCCGACGGCGGTATCGGCCTGCAGGTACAGCCCGGTCTGGAGCTGAAACCGGGGGAGCAGGTACGCCTGCTGCTCAACCGCGGCCAGCGCGAGTTCGCCTTCCAGGCGTGCGTCACCCGTACCGTCGGGCAACACGTCGGCCTGGTTTTCCGCGACCTCGCCCTGCAGCAGCGTATCGACCTGGTCCACTGCACCTTTGCCCGCGCCGATGCCTGGCTTGGCTGGAACGAGCAGCACGAGGTCGAGCGCCCGCTGCGCAGCCTGATCGATGTGTTGAAGCTGGGTGGCGTCGGTTACGTGCGCCTGGTCGAGCACATGCCGCCATGGCTGCGGGCGTGGTTGCGCCCGTTGCGTTCGCTGGCGCTGTGGCTGGCCAGCTACTGGCCCCGCACACCGCGGGCAATCCCTTCCATGAACCCTGTTGATCGAGACGCATGATGACTGGTTATCCCGCGCGTACCTGGGGCCTGGCGATGGCGCTGTTTACCGCCTTGTCGCAGAGCGCCGCTGCTGCTTCCGTAGCTCCGCTTGCCGAGCCTGCGGTACCCACACCCTCGGTACCAAACTGGCAGGTTGCGAAAACCTTCGAGCAGCTTGGGCATGCGTCCGACAGCCTGCTGCTGGGGGTACGCAACAGTGAGCATATCGAGTTTGGCCTGCGTCGCGATCGCCTGGCCACCGATGCCAGCTTGCAACTGGACTACACGCCTTCGCCAGCCTTGCTGCCGAACCTGTCGCACTTGCGCGTCTACCTCAACGACGAGCTGATGGGCGTAGTTCCGGTGGAAAAGGAGCAGTTGGGCCAGCGTGTACGTCGCCAGCTGCCGTTGGACCCGAAACTGCTTGGCGACTTCAACCGGGTACGTCTGGAGTTTGTCGGGCACTATACCGATGTCTGCGAAGACCCGGCCCACAGCGGCCTGTGGCTTAACCTCAACCGCAAGAGCCAGGTACAGTTGCACGAGCAGGCGCTGGTGCTGGAAAACGACCTGGCGTATTTCCCGTTGCCGTTCTTCGATACCCGCGACACCGGCAAGGTAGTGCTGCCGGTGGTGTTCAGCGGCGTGCCGAGCCTGGGCGAGCAGCGTGCGGCGGCAATCCTGGCATCCTACTTCGGCAGCCAGGCCGGTTGGCGCAAGGCCAGCTTCCCTGTGTTGTACAACAACCTGCCGGCCCGTGGCGAAAAACCTGCACCGAGCATCGTGTTTGCCAGCAACGACCGTCGCCCGCAGTTCCTCGCCGATCTGCAGCAGTTCCCGCCAGTCGACGGGCCCGTGCTGCAGGTGATCGATCATCCGCACGACCGCTTCAGCAAAGTGCTGCTGGTGCTGGGCCGTAACGACGACGACCTGATCAAGGCCGCCTCGGCGCTGGCGGTCGGCAACAATCTGTTCCGTGGCGCGCGCGTCAAAGTGGAGCAGATGACTGCGCTGCAACCGCGTCAGCCCTACGATGCGCCGAACTGGACGCGCACCGACCGGCCGGTACGATTTGCCGAACTGCTGGATTACCCCGAGCAACTGCAAGTCAGCGGCCTGCAACCGCGGCCGGTGACACTGGAACTGAACCTGCCGCCCGACTTGTTCGTCTGGCGCAACCAGGGTATTCCGCTGCGCACCCTGTACCGTTATACGGCGCCAGCGGTGACCGACGAATCGCGCCTGAGCATCAGCGTCAACGATCAGTACATCACCAGCATGCCGCTGGTGGGCAATGACCGGCGCGGCGGTACCCTTGAGGAAATGCGCCTGGCAGTGCTGTCCGGTGACAACACTGCATTGAGCGAGAACTCGCTGGTGCCGGCGCTGAAGATTGGCGACCGCAACCGCCTGCGCTTCGACTTCAGCTTTGCCAGCACCTTGGGCAGCGCCCAGCGCGATCGCTGCCAGACCTCGCTGCCGGTGGACGTGCGTGCAGCGATCGACGACAACTCCACCATCGACCTTTCCGGTTACCACCATTACATCGCCATGCCCGACCTGCGTGCATTCGCCCGCAGTGGCTTCCCGTTCAGCCGCATGGCCGACCTGTCCGAGACGCTGGTCATCATGCCGGCCAAACCTACGGCGATGCAGGTCGGCACTTTGCTCGACACAGTTGGCGGGTTGGCCGGACAGATCGGTTACCCGGCGCTTGGCCTGCAATTGATCGACGACTGGCAACAGGTCGCAGCGGCAGACGCCGACTTGCTGCTGATCGGCAGCCTGCCCGAGGCCCTGCGCGATGCGCCCAACCTTGGTCTGTTGCTCAGCGCCCAGCGTGACTGGTTACTGCAGGGCCGCAGCGCATCGTTGCCCGGTGGCCAGCGTTTCGATACTGAGCCGGTGGCTGCAAGCAGCCGCGTGGAGGTCAGCGCCCAGGCGCCGATTGCGGCCATCACCGGGCTGAAGTCGCCGTTCCACGAGCAGCGCAGTGTTGTGGCCTTGCTGGCCAACAGCGACAGCGATTACGCATTGCTGCGCGACGTGCTTGGCGATGTGGGCAAGCTCGATGCGGTGGCGGGTTCGGTAACGCTGGTACGCAGCAGTGGCGTGAGCAGCCAGTTCGTCGGCGAGCACTACTTCGTGGGCGCGCTGCCGTGGTGGCTGCTGCTGTGGTTCCACTTGTCCGAGCACCCTGTGTTGCTGGCGGTGATTGCGGCTGTTTGTGTGGTGCTGTTCGCCTTCTTGTTGTGGCGGGCACTGCGCTGGGCAGGCAAGCGCCGCTTGGGTGAGGCGGGGTGATGATGCGCCAGATGCTGGTAGGGCTGGTCGCCTTAGGCCTGCCCGTTTTCGCCAATGCCGGGTCGGTTTGCCCATGGCCTGCCTGGGAGCGGTTCAAGGCCGAGCTGGTGAGTGTGGATGGCCGGGTCATCGACCCGGGTGACGAGCGCCTGATCACCACCTCGGAAGGGCAGAGTTACGCGCTGTTCTTCGCCCTGGTAGGCAACGACCGGCAAACCTTCGCGCAGTTGCTGCGTTGGACCAGCAACAATCTCGCCGAGGGTGACCTGGCCCGGCATCTGCCTGCCTGGCTGTGGGGCCGTGACGGGCATCAGCAGTGGCAGGTGCTGGACGCCAACAACGCCAGCGATGCCGATCTGTGGATCGCCTACAGCCTGCTGGAAGCAGGGCGGTTGTGGGACCAGCCGGCCTACACGCAACTGGGCCAGCACCTGCTGTGGCGTATCGCCGCGCAGACCGTGCGCAAGCTTCCAGGCCTTGGCGTGATGTTGCTGCCAGGTGACTACGGCTTCGAAGACGCCCAGGGTACCCGCCTGAACCCCAGCTACCTGCCGCTGCAGCTGCTCGACCGCTTCAGCGATGTGGACCCCTTGTGGGGTGAGCTGGCGGCCAACACGCGGCGTTTGTGGTTGGCATCGTCGCCAAAGGGTTTTGCCCCGGACTGGTTGCTGTGGACGCCGGCCGGAAAGCCAGCGGCAGACACGAAACATGGCAATGCCGGTGATTATGACGCCATTCGTGTGTACCTGTGGGTCGGCATGTTGGCCGAGGGGGCGGCGCAACGCCGCGAACTGGTGGCCCATTATGCGCCGATGGCGGCATTGACCCAGCGCCAGGGGCTACCTCCTGAGCACCTGGATGCACGCAGCGGTGAAGCCCGCGGCCATGGCCCGGCGGGTTTCTCTGCGGCCTTGCTGCCATTGCTTGCTGCCTCGCCAGAGCACGTGGCCGGCTTGGCGACCCAGCGCCAGCGCTTGCGCGAACAGCCGGTCGAGGCCAAGGCGTATTACAGCCAGGTGCTGGCGCTGTTCGGCCAGGGCTTCGACGAGGCCCGTTACCGTTTTGACCCGCACGGCCGGCTGTTGCCGGCCTGGAGCGCGCCATGCAGCGAATGATCGGCGTGTTGATGCTGGCGGCAATAACCTGCCAGGCAGATGCGCAACCCAAGGATATCGATGAACAGCGCCAATGGCTGCTGGACCAGGTACGCCGCGGCGAAGCGCTGCACCGTGACGACCTGGTGCGCGATGCGCTGGGCCGTTTGCAGTTGCTTGAACCGCGCAACCCGGACGTGTTGCTGGCGGCCTTGAGCCTGGCATTGCGCGAGAAGAACAGCAGTGAAGCCGAGCAGTTGAGTGCGCGGATCAGTGCTGTTGCGCCTGGCAGCCTGCAAGCACGTCAGGCCGCACGCCTGCTTGAGCTTCAACAACCGGCGCCTGCACGGCGCTTGCAGCAGGCGCGTCTGCTGGCAGTTACCGGCCGTAACGAAGAGGCGCTGGCGGTGTACGAACAGTTGTTTGCCGGCGAACCACCCAGCCTTGAATTGGCCCTGGACTACTGGCGCGTGCGCGGCAATCTGCCAGGCCAACGCCCTGAGGCGATCCGCCAGTTGCAGCGGTTGGATCAGCAGTACCCAGGCAGCGCCGGGCTGCGCCAGACCCTGGCTGGTTGGTTGTTCGCCGAAAAGCGTGACCGTGAGGCCTTGGCCCTGCTCGATCAGCTGGCGCGAGATCCCGGTGCACGGGATGCCGCTGCCCAGCGCGAGTTCGACTACCTGTCCGGGCAAGCCGTGAGTGCCACCACCGCGGCAGCCTGGCAAGCCTTTCTTCAGCGTTACCCGGCTTCACCGTTGTTGGCACAGGCCAGCGAGACCTTGCAACAGCAGCGCAAGCTGCTGGCCGACCCGGCATGGCAGGCCGGTCAACGGGGTAAGGCATTGCTCGACAAGGGCCGTAATGTCGAGGCCGAAACGCAGCTGCGCCGCGCCCTGCGCCAGTACCCGGGCGATGCCAGCCTGCATGGGGCCCTGGGTTATGCCTTGATGCGCCAGGGCCGCCATGAAGACGCCCATGCGGCGTTCCGCGCGGCGAGCGCCAAGGAGCAGGACACCTACTGGATCAGCCAATGGAAGGACCTGGAGTCGTCCAGCCAGTATTGGGCCCTGCTGAAAAAAGCCGAGCGGGCCCTGGAGGTGAAAGACGTGCGCGGTGCGCGCGCACTTTACCAGCAGGCTCGCCAGCAACGGCCAAAGGATGAATACGCGTTGCTGGGCCTGGCAGATGTCTCGCTGGCCGAGGGCGATGTGGCGGCTGCCGAGCGGCAGTACCTGCAGGTACGGCGTATGGCGCCGGATAACGAAAGTGCCGTGCGTGGCTTGATGCGCGTTTACCAGGCGCAATCGCCAGACAAGGCGCAGGCATACCTGGACAGCCTGCCACCACGGCAGCAGGCGCAGTTCGCCAGCCTGCGACGCAGCCTGGAACTTGCGCGGCTGCGCCAGCAAGGGGACGAAGCCCTGCAGCGCGAGGACTGGTCGACGGCCAGCCACATGCTGGGCCAGGCTTCGGCCCTGGCCCCGGATGAGCCTTGGCTGGTGTATCAGCTGGCCAACAGTCTGCGTCACCAAGGGCGCACTGGCGAGGCCGACGCGGCATTTGCCAGGCTGGTGCAGCACCAGCCACGTGATCCGGCAACGCGCTATGCCCACGGCCTGTTCCTGGAGTCCAGCGACCGTGATGCCTTGGCTCTGGACAGTCTGAGGGCGGTACCTCAGGCGACCTGGAGCGCGGATATGCACGCGCTGGAGCAACGTGTTCAACGGCGTATGACCCTGGCCTCTGCGCAGCAGTTGCAGGCACAAGGCCGCAGTGCCGAGGCGACAGCCTTGCTTGAAGCCGGCCTGGCGCGTGGTGAAGGTAGCCCGGACGACTTGATGCTGTTGGCTGACTGGGCAGCAGCGCGTGGTGAACATGGCAAGGCGCGCAGCTATTACCAGCGTGTACTGGTCGTGCAGCCTGGGCGCCCTGATGCACGCCTTGGGGTGATGGAAAGCGCCGTGGCCGAAGGCAACCTGCAGCAGGCCCGGCACATGCTGGGCGTGAAGGTGCCACAATTTGCCGCTGATGACGGCAACGCCCAGCGGCGCCTGGCGGCGGTGTGGACCGCGCTGGGTGAACACGATCAGGCGGCCAGGCTGCTTGACCGGATTGCCGCGCAGCAGACGCGACCCGATCCGTTGTTGCGGCGCGACGCAGCCCGCCTGGTAGCGCAGGATGATCCTCAACGAGCACTGGACCTTTACGCGGCAGCGATGGCCGATGCGCAGTTGCTGGACCGTGCTGCCGTAGCGCCACGGGATGACCGTGCATTGACCCTGGCCAGCCGCGAGCAGGATGGCGACGACTGGCTGGCCCGCAGCCTGCGCAGTGATGTGGATGCCCTGTATCGCCAGCGCAATACCCATGTGACGCTGATGCATGACTACGGCTGGCGCGAGGATGACGGTACGCCCGGTACTTCGGAACTGAGTACCCAGTCGACCTTGTTGCATGTCGACACCCCTTGGCAGGAGGGCACCGCGTTTGCGCGAGTAGAGCGCATTGGCATGGATGCAGGGTCGTTCGAGCCGAACGATCAGGGACGCTACACCCCCGACTTCGGCAGCTGCCAGTTTGTTGGCCAGACCGCTGATGGCAAAACACTGCCCGCGTGCACGGGGGGATCGCAGTCTGCAAACGGCAGCCTGTTGGCGTTGGGTTGGCAGGGCAGCCGCTGGGCGTTCGACCTGGGCACCACCCAGGGCTATGCAATCAACAACTGGCTGGGCGGCGCAACGGTCAACGGTGACCTCGGGCAAGTTGGCTGGTCGCTGACCGCCTCGCGCCGGCCGATGAGCAATTCATTGCTGTCGTTCGCCGGCGCACGCGACCGCCCGACGGGCGTGCGCTGGGGCGGGGTCACTGCCAATGGCGCCACGCTCGGCCTGAGTTGGGACCAAGGTGGCGACAACGGGGTGTGGGCCAGCCTGGGGCACCATTGGCTGTACGGCGAAAACGTGGCCGACAACCAGCGGACCCGGGCCATGGCCGGCTTTTACCACCGCGTGGTGGAAAAGGCCGACGAGCGTGTACGTGTTGGCGTGACGCTGATGCACTGGCGCCATGACAAGGACCTGGGCGGCTACAGCCTGGGGCAGGGCGGTTACTACAGCCCGCAGCGCTACAGTTCGGTGGGCGTGCCGGTCAGTTATGCCTGGCGCAACTACGACTGGTCGCTGCTGCTGGAAGGTTCCGTCAGTTGGTCTCAGGCTCATAGTGGCAGTAGCCGCTTGTACCCGGACGCACACATCAACCGCAAGGTACTGGCGCACTATGGCGTCGATTCCAACATCGATGCGATGACTGAAGCCAGCGACAGCAGTGGGTTGGGCTACCGCCTGCGCGGTCTGTTCGAACGGCGCCTGAGTGACCAGTGGGTACTGGGCGGCGGCTTCGACTGGCAGCACAGCGATGACTATGCACCTAGCCATGGCATGCTCTACCTGCGCTACCTGTTCGAACCGTGGCGAGGCAACCTGGCCCTGCCGGTGACACCGCTGGAGCCTTACAGCGAGTGGCGGTGACGGCAATTGCTGCGTTGCAAGGGGCGCGCCTGCACGGGGCGATGCGGGCCAAGGGTTGACACCAGGCACGGCGCCCCACCATTATCCAGCCATACCTACGCAACGGGCTTGCCAGCATGTCCACATCCAACCACGCCATTTCCGCTTCGGGCTTCATTGCCCAGGCAGGCGCGTGCGTTGCCGTTGCCAAGAAATCCAAGAAACAGCCGCTCATCTGACCGAGGCGCGCTGTCTCGTCAGGTGGGCTGACGAGACAGAAGGCGCCAGGTATCCCTGCCACCACTTCCACTCTTCGCCCTGCTGACGCTGACTTTCGGTCAACATCAGGAGTTTTTGCATGTCAAATTTCCGTGGTATCTGGATCGCCCTCGTCACGCCAATGCGCGCCAATGAAATCGACTTCCCAGGCCTGGAAAAGCTGGTGAACAAGCTGCTCGAAGACGGTGTGGCCGGTTTTGTGGTGTGCGGTACCACGGGTGAGGCGGCGGCGTTGTCCAAGGCCGAGCAACTGGCGCTGCTGGATGCCGTGCTGGCCTGGGTGGAGCCGGGCAGGGTGGTGATGGGCCTGTCAGGTTACAACCTGCGTGAGTTGCTGGCCTTCCAGGCTGAAATCCAGCAGCGTGACATTGGCGGGCTGCTGGTTCCCGCACCTTGCTATATCCGCCCTTCGCAGGCTGGCATCGAAGCCTTCTTCGCTACCGTGGCCGATGCGGCCCGCGTGCCAGTGATCGTCTACGATATTCCCTACCGCACTGGCGTACGCATCGAACGTGAAACCCTGCGCCGTATCGTGCGCCATCCACGTATTGCGGCGGTGAAAGACTGTGGCGGTGACAACGAGACGACCATGGCCCTGATCGAGGACGGCCACGCTCAGGTGCTGGCCGGTGAAGACCTGCAGATCTTCAATAACCTGTGCCTGGGTGGGGCTGGCGCCATTTCGGCCTCCGCGCATGTGCGCGCCGACCTGTACGTACGCATGGTGCAGCAGGTCGACAGCGGCGACTGGGCCGCCGCGCGTGGTACGTTCTACCAGTTGCTGCCCTGGATCAAGGTGGCCTTTGCCGAGCCCAACCCGGCCGTGGTCAAGGCGGCATTGCAGCTGCAAAGCCTGATTGCAGACGAGCTGCGCGAGCCCATGCAGGCGTGCACGAATACCACCCGAGACAAGCTGCAAAGCGTGCTGTGTTCACTCGGCGCCTGAAGCGGCAATGGTTGATGGCGGGTTGACAAGCCGCCACACCCTTGGTCGGTTCGGGGTCGGCGGGTGCCTCGCGAGCGGATTTCTGCCAGCAACGCGCTGAGACAGAGTATTGCCAGGGCCGCTTTGCGGCCCTGTCGCGACCCCAGGTTGCTCCTACGCTGGCTGGGTCGGCAGGCGCTTTTCCATCGGCTGATACACCAGCCCGGCAAACTCACCCACGTCGCCTGCCGGGGTGAAGCCGTAGCGTTGGTAGGCGGGTACAGAAGACAATGATGCCTTTACCGTCACCACCTCAGTTCTGGCATGCTCCAGTGCTGCGTTCATCAGGCGCTTGCCTATACCCCGGCGTTGCAGGCTTGGTGCAATGAACAACATCGCAACGTGACGGCCTTCCTTGAGCTCGATCAGCCCCGCGATAGCGCCTTCGAAAAAACAGGCCAGCATGAGGTTGTCACCCTGCATGCGCTCGGCAAACGCCTGGGGTGCTGACACCTGGGTAAAGGTCTCGATACCTTGCGCCGATAGCGTGGGCGCGACTGCCTGCATGAAGGCATCCATGCACAAGGCGCAGGCTTGGGGGAGGTCGTCAGGGGTGAGCGTGCGTACTTGCATGGTAATCGTCCTTGTCGGGTGTCCTTCTGTTGCCCACTTTAACCTGTTACGGGTTCAAGGGCCGATGCGGTATCAAGCAGCCCTGGCAGCGCCCGGCTTGCGCTCGCCAATCAGGATGTCTTCGAAGAATGCCCCGACAGGTTCGGTAGGGTGGCACAGCTGTATCTCCAGCACCCACACCACCTCGCTCGGGACAATCTCCACCTCGGCCAGCTTGTCCTGGCCATACAACACATGCGGGAAGTCGGCGATGCGATGCCCGGCCAGGTTGCGCTCCAGCTGCCAACCTTTGGCCTGGGCACTGCGCTCGGCGAAGTCGTACAGTTCACGCCCGGTCAACCCGCGGCCCCAGGCCTGACGGGTCTCGTCGAACACTTCATGCAGTGCCTTCACGCAGGCGTGGTGCAGGGCGTGCTGGCCAAACACGAACGTATCGCCATAGTCACCTTCATAGCCATCCCATACCGGGCCAACGTCGACCACGACGATGTCCGTGGCGCGTAGCGCACGTTGAAGGTCAATGCCTTGCCGTGGCGTACGCACGGTATCGTCGCCAAATCGGATGTAGGTGGGGTGCCAAGTGTGTGAGGCGCCCATCGCCTGCAGGGTATGCGCGGCCATCTCCAGGGCCTGGGCAGTGGTCATGCCGACCTGCAGTTGGCTGGCAATGGCAGCCACGGCCCGCACCGACTGTTCGCGGGCCGCGAGCATGCCGTCCAGCGAATAACGTGGGCCGACCTTTTCCAGCTCAGGGTGCAGTGTGCTGGCTGCTGAAGCCTGCGTTGTCAGTGCACCACTGGCGACAAAGGCCTCGGCCACAAAACGATGGGGCTGTACCCCTGCCGCAAGGCATTGCTCGCGAGTCTGGCTGATCATATTGGCATTGCCACAGGCGTAGACCTGGGCTTCGCCCCAGCGATGCGTCTGGCTGAGCGCCACCTGCTGTATACGGGCCTGGGCCGAGAGTACCGGTTGCCAGCGGAAGTGCGGGTGCACGCTGCTGGACACATCGAGAAATTCGCGATCATAAAAATCCGCCGGCGAAGAGCCGCCCCAGTACAGCGTGACGTCGGCATCGCCGGCCAAGGCCGTCAGCAGCAGCGGCTTGATGCCGGCGTAACCTGTGCCGGTGGCGAAAAGGATCAGCGGGCGTTGGTCATCGTGCTGCCAGGTACAGGCGCCCAGCGGTCCTTCGAGCTTTACCGTTGCACCTGCTTGCAGGGTGGGCAGCAAACCTTCGGTGAACAGCCCACCGCTGACCTTGCGGATGTGAAACACCAGTTGCCCTTGTGCCTGGGCAGGCAGGTTGGCAATGGAGAAACAGCGGCTGTCGCCGTTGTCCAGCTGGAACCGCATGTACTGGCCCGCCCGCACCTCCAGCGGCTGAGCAGGCTGCAACACCAGCTCGACGATATCTGCGCTCAGCGCGCGCTTGCCAACCACCTGTGCCTGGGTTTCCAGTGCCGGGGCGTCCAGTGACCAGCCGGGTATTTCCAGGCGCATGTCGCTGCAGGCGTGGCTCTGGCACAGCAACATCTCGTCGGCGGCCAAGGGGTAGGAAGGCGGCGGTGTGTCCACATCCCGCTGCTTGTCCTGATGCTGCCCCGACACCACCTTGACCTTGCACGAGCCGCAGGCGCCGCGGCGGCAGGAGAAGGGTACCGGCAGGCCGCTGGCGAGCATGGCATCGAGCAGCAGCTCCTGGCTGGCTTCGAACGTTTTGCCCGAGGGCGACAATTCAATGATGTGGCGGCTTTGCATGAGCACCTCGGGGCAAATGGAGGTTCGATTGTTGCTATAGTCCAGGACCAGCAGAACCTCCAGTTTTGGATATTTCATATGGTCCAGCTTCGTAAATGGCAGCCACTGCTCAAACTCGATGGGGCACAGGCTTCGTACCGGCAGATCGTCGAAGGGCTGGTGGCCGCAATCAGCGAGGGTCGCCTGCGCCCTGGCACGCCGTTGCCGGGCACGCGGGAGATGGCGCAATTGCTGAACGTCAATCGCAAGACCGTGATCCTTGCTTATGAGGAAGCCGAAACCAAAGGCTGGCTGCAAAGCGTGCAACGCCGGGGCACCTTTGTCAGCCAGCAGCTGGCGCCTGGCACCGCGGCCGTTTCCGGTGCCGTGCGGCCTTTTGCCCTGGCGCTGCCAGAGGAACCTGCCGTTGCCTACTTCAAGGCGAACGAACAGGCTGTAGCGCAGCAAGGGCGGCCGGGGGCCTTGTTCTTCGACAACGGCGCCTGTGACCACCGCCTGCTGCCACAGGCTGTACTGCATCGCTATTACCGCAATGCCTTGCGCAGCAGCTTCACCAGCAACAGCGTGCGCCACGGCAGTGAGTGCAGCAGCCGCAATCTGCGCAGCGCCCTGGCCGACATGGTGCGACACAACCGCAGCCTGAACGTTGGTGCCGAGCATATCTGCCTGACCCAGGGGGTGCAGATGTCACTATCCCTGGTGGCCAGTGTGTTGCTCAAGCCGGGTGACGTTGTGCTGGTCGAGCGCCTGAGTTACCCCCCTGCCTGGGAGATCTTCCGTCAGCTGGGTGCCCGCTTGGTGACCGTGGAGCTGGACCATGAGGGTTGCCGGGTCGACCAGCTCGATGCCCTGTGCCGGCAGCACAAGGTGCGGATGATGTACATAACGCCCCATCACCAGTTCCCGACCACGGTCAGCCTGCCAGCCGGGCGCAGGCAACAGCTGCTGGAGCTGGCGCGCCAGCATGCCTTTTGCGTGGTCGAAGAAGATTACGACTACGAATACCACTTTGCCGGGCGGCCCTATCTGCCGTTGGCCAGCGACCGCCAGCAGCGGCACGTGATTTACATTGGCTCACTGTCCAAGCCTTTGGGCAGCACGTTCCGTTGCAGCTATATCGTGGCACCGGTGGAAGTGACAACCGTGCTGGAACGCAGGGCGATGCTGACCCTGGGGCAGGGCGATGCAGTCATGCAGCAGATGTTGGCGGACCTGATCAATGATGGCGAACTGAAGAAGCACCTGCGCCGGGTCAACCGCGAGTACCGGCGCCGGCGTGAGACCTTGTTGGGGTGTTTGCGCGATGCGTTCGGTGAGCAGATCAGCGTGCAGGCGCCAGAAGGTGGTCTGGCGCTGTGGGTGAGGTTTGCCGATGGGATCAACGTGGATCAGTTGGTCGACAAAGCACTGGAGCTGGGCCTGGTGGTGCGCAGTGGGCGACAGTTTTCACCGTTTGGCCATGCCGAGAACGCCTTGCGCCTGGGGTTTGCTTCGCTGGATGCGGATGAGATCCGGCAGGCGACCCAACGCCTGGCAGACGCAGCGAAAGCGATTGGCAAGGCGCGGTAGCGGATGGCACGGGCTTCGCCCGTGTTCGCGGGCAAGCCCGCTCCCACAGTGATCGCGCTGGCCTCAGGATTTATGCAAAAGGGTTATGCCCTCAAGGGTTTCGAGGCCTCTGGGTCTCAACGCATTCCGTTCGGTTACCGCACATAATCGCATCGCGGCGCCTCAAGCCTGCGCCAGTACCTCCGATAGCAGCACACCCACCCTCGAATCATCCATCAGAAGTGGTGCCAACAAGGAGTACTGCCCGCATGCTTGCCAACCTGAAAATTCGCACCGGAATGTTCTGGGTGTTGTCGCTGTTCAGCCTGACCCTGCTGTTTTCGACTGCCAGTGCCTGGTGGGCTGCCGTGGGTAGCGACCAGCAGATCACTGAACTGGACCAGACTGCGCACCAGTCGGACCGGTTGAACAATGCGTTGCTGATGGCGATTCGCTCCAGCGCCAACGTGTCTTCGGGCTTTATCGAGCAGTTGGGTGGCCATGACGAGAGTGCAGGCAAGCGCATGGCGCTGTCGGTGGAGCTGAACAACAAGAGCCAGGCGCTGGTCGAAGAATTTGTCGAAAACGCCCGCGAACCCGCCCTTCGCGTGCTGGCATCCGAGCTGCAGGCTACCTTTGCCGAATACGCCAAGGCGGTGGCTGGGCAGCGTGAAGCGACCCGCCAGCGTTCGCTGGAGCAGTATTTCAAGGTCAACAGCGATGCCGGTAATGCCATGGGGCGGTTGCAAACCCTGCGCCAGCAGCTGGTGACCACACTGAGCGAACGTGGCCAGCAAATCATGCTCGAGTCCGACCGGCGTCTGGCCCGGGCACAATTGCTGAGCCTGTGCCTGCTGGGCGTGACCGTGGTGCTGGCGGTGCTGTGCTGGGCGTTCATTGCCCAGCGTGTGTTGCACCCCCTGCGTGAAGCCGGTGGGCATTTCCAGCGCATTGCCAGTGGCGACCTGAGTGTGCCGGTGCAAGGGCAGGGCAACAACGAGATCGGCCAACTGTTCCATGAGCTGCAGCGCATGCAGCAGAGCCAGCGCGACACCCTTGGGCAGATCAACAACTGTGCCCGGCAGCTGGACGCCGCCGCCACGGCGTTGAACGCGGTCACCGAGGAAAGCGCCAATAACCTGCGTCAGCAGGGGCAGGAGCTGGAGCAGGCCGCGACTGCCGTGACCGAAATGACCACGGCAGTGGAGGAGGTTGCGCGCAACGCGATCACCACCTCGCAAACCACCAGTGAATCCAACCAGCTGGCCGCGCAAAGCCGCCGGCAAGTCAGCGAAAATATCGACGGCACCGAAGCCATGACCCGCGAAATCCAGACCAGCAGTGCGCACCTGCAGCAGTTGGTGGGGCAGGTGCGGGACATCGGCAAGGTGCTGGAGGTGATCCGCTCGGTGTCCGAGCAGACCAACCTGCTGGCGCTCAATGCTGCCATCGAGGCGGCCCGTGCCGGTGAGGCCGGGCGCGGCTTTGCGGTGGTGGCGGATGAGGTGCGCACACTGGCTTACCGCACGCAACAATCGACCCAGGAAATCGAGCAGATGATCGGCAGCGTGCAGGCGGGGACCGAAGCTGCGGTGGCTTCCATGCAGGCCAGCACCAACCGCGCCCAGTCGACACTGGACGTGACCCTGGCCTCGGGGCAAGTGCTGGAGGGCATCTACAGTGCGATCGGCGAAATCAACGAGCGCAATCTGGTCATTGCCAGTGCGGCCGAAGAGCAGGCTCAGGTGGCGCGGGAAGTAGACCGCAACTTGCTGAACATCCGCGAACTGTCCAACCATTCCGCGGCGGGTGCGCAGCAGACCAGCGAGGCGAGCAAGGCGTTGTCGGGGCTGGTGGGGGAGATGACGGCGTTGGTGGGGCGGTTCAAGGTTTGAGGCGCTGCGCCTGCGTGGAACATTAAGATAAGGTTAAACTTATTTAAAGTTCCCCTTGCGGGTTGACTTCGAAACTACGCTTGAATAAAGTTCGACCGCCCCGAGCGCGGGGCCTTTTTTCCCTTCACTGAAGAATTCAATGGACACAGTATCTCGTCGCTGTCTGACCCTTGCCGAATGGCCGGGTCAGGCACTTGAACCGGAACACCGGTCCCGACACCCTGGTCGGGCAAGCCGCGCCAGAGCCTGATGCTCCGCCGTGACTTGCCGCCGCCGGTGTTGGCCGGTTGGAGGCAAGCTCATGAACCTCACTTCATTCGTTTCACCTCGCCAGCCTGCGTGCCCTGCGCCGCAGCAGGCCGGCGCCTGGCCGCGGCGTCTGCACGGCTACCTTGACCACCACCAGGAACCCCCAAGTAGATGCGGGGTGCTGGCGCGTCTTCATGCACGCTTGAGCCCCGCACTTCTCACTGAATAAAAGATATTGAACGGTATCTTTGTGCTCGAACTTTTCACGTTAAAAGTTCGCGGGGTAACTATTGCCCTGTGTTTATTAAAAGGAATCAAACCATGGATTGCGCGAGTAGAAAGTTCGCTGCCGAAACAACTTCCGACTCTCGGCAGCGGACAGACAACTGTCGGAAAGAACCAGCATTATTCAGCGACCCGACATGCCTTCGTTCACCGCGTGAGTGAAACGTCTGTGTGTCGTGCCGCCGCAGCGGCAGGAGCACAGCAACATGACTGTCAAACACCGTAACACCTCATCGGCCAAGGCCGAGCGCGAAACCCGCCTGTCCACCCGCGCCGCCCGTGAAGCGCGCAATGGCCTGGCGGTCACCCTCGCCAACCTCGATGCCAGCGAACAGGGCTTGACCGAGCACGAAGCCGCCAAGCGCCTGGTGCGCGATGGGGCCAACCAGGTTGCCCACGACCCGCAACCCCACGCCCTGGTGCAGCTGTTCAAGGCCCTGCACAACCCGTTCATCTATGTACTGCTGACCCTGGCCGGGATCAGCTTCGTCACCGACTACTGGCTGCCGGTCAGTGCAGGCGAAGCAGACGACGCCGACCTGACCAAGGTCATCATCATCATGACCATGGTCAGCCTCAGCAGCCTGCTGCGCTTCTGGCAGGAGTACCGCTCGAACAAGGCTGCCGACGCGCTCAAGGCAATGGTGCGCACTACGGCCACCGTGTTGCGCCGTGAGCAGACCGGGCAAGCCCCGCGCCTGCGCGAAGTGCCCATGGACGAACTGGTGGCCGGCGACATCGTGCAGCTTTCTGCAGGTGACATGATTCCCGCCGATATCCGCCTGCTCGAAGCGCGAGACCTGTTCATCAGCCAGGCCGTGCTCACCGGCGAAGCGTTGCCGGTCGAAAAGTACGACACCTTGGGTAATGTCGCGCAGAAGTCCGCCGCCGAGCATGGCGCACATCAGGACAACCTGCTCGAGTTGCCGAACATCTGCTTCATGGGGACCAATGTGGTCAGTGGCCGCGCCCGCGCCGTGGTGGTCGCCACCGGCCGACGCACCTATTTTGGCTCGCTGGCCAAGGCCATTGCCGGTTCGCGCAGCCAGACCGCTTTTGACCGCGGCGTGAACAGCGTCAGCAGCCTGCTGATCCGCTTCATGCTGGTGATGGTGCCGGTGGTGTTCATGATCAACGGTGTGGTGAAAGGCGACTGGGGTGATGCCTTCCTCTTCGCGCTTGCCGTGGCAGTGGGCCTGACCCCGGAAATGCTGCCGATGATCGTCAGCGCCAACCTGGCCAAGGGCGCGGTGGCCATGGCCCGGCGCAAGGTGGTGGTCAAACGCCTGAACGCTATCCAGAACCTGGGCTCCATGGACGTGCTGTGCACCGACAAGACCGGTACGCTCACCCAGGATCGGATCATCCTCGAGCACCATGTGCGCTTCGACGGCCAAACCGACAAGCACATCCTTGAGCTGGCCTGGCTCAACAGCCATCACCAAAGCGGCATCCGCAACCTGATGGACCAGGCCGTGCTGCATTTCGCCGGCCAGGACCACCAGTTCCAGGCGCCTTACGCCTACGCAAAGGTCGACGAACTGCCGTTCGACTTCATCCGCCGCCGCCTGTCAGTGGTGGTGAAGAATGCCTTGGGCGATCACCTGCTGGTAAGCAAAGGGGCGGTCGAGGAGATGCTCGCCATCGCCACCCATGTGCAGGAAGGCGACAAGGTCGTTGCCCTTGATCCGTGCCGTCGCCAGCAGCTGATGGCCAGGGTCGATGCCTTCAACCAGGACGGCTTCCGCGTGCTGGTGGTTGCCACCCGGCAGATCCCGGCGGCCGAAGGCAAGGCGCAGTATCACACCGAAGATGAGCGCGATCTGGTCATCCAGGGCTTGCTGACCTTCCTCGACCCGCCCAAGGAAACGGCCGGCCCGGCCATCGCCGCCTTGCGCGACATGGGCGTGCAGGTAAAGGTACTGACCGGCGACAACCCGGTGGTCACGTCCAAGGTGTGCCGGGAAGTAGGCCTGGCGCCAGGCCAGCCGTTGCTCGGCCAGGACATCGAGGGCATGGACGACACCACCCTGAAGCTTCAGGTGGAAAAGCGCACCGTCTTCGCCAAGCTCACCCCGTTGCAGAAATCGCGCGTGCTCAAGGCCCTGCAAGCCAATGGTCACACCGTGGGCTTTCTTGGCGACGGCATCAACGATGCCGCCGCCCTGCGCGATGCTGACGTCGGTATCTCGGTGGACAGCGGCACCGACATCGCCAAGGAATCGGCCGACATCATTTTGCTGGAAAAGAGCCTGATGGTGCTCGAGGAGGGCGTGCTCAAAGGCCGCGAAACCTTCGGCAACATCATGAAGTACCTGTGCATGACTGCCAGTTCCAATTTCGGCAACGTGTTCTCGGTCCTGGTGGCCAGTGCGTTTATCCCGTTCCTGCCGATGCTGGCGATCCACTTGTTGCTGCAAAACCTGATGTATGACTTTTCCCAGCTGTCGCTGCCCTGGGACCGCATGGACAAGGCGTTCCTCAGCAAGCCACGCAAATGGGATGCCCGCAACATCGGCCGCTTCATGTTGTGGATAGGTCCTACGTCGTCGATCTTCGACATCACCACGTTCGCCCTGATGTGGTACGTGTTCGCCGCCAACAGCGTCGAAATGCAGGCGCTGTTCCAGTCTGGCTGGTTCATCGAGGGCTTGCTGTCACAGACGCTGGTAGTGCACATGCTGCGCACTCGCAAGGTACCGTTCTTCCAGAGCACCGCTGCATTGCCGGTGGTATTGGCAACGGGGCTGGTCATGGCATTGGGTATCTACATCCCGTTCTCCCCGGTGGGCGCGATGGTCGGCCTGGTGCCGCTGCCGTGGGAGTACTTCCCTTGGCTGGCCGCCACCCTGCTGGGCTACTGCGTGGTCGCCCAGGCTATGAAGACCCTCTATATCCGCCGTTTCGGCCAGTGGTTCTGAGCGATGCAAGGAGAGCAGACCATGCGAGTACTGATTTGTGCAGGGCGCAACTACGCCGACACCCGACGCTGCCGCCAGGCCCTGGACGACGTCCAGCGCCAGCGGCCGATCCGGGTATTGATCCACGGTGGCAGCCAGTTTCTTGGTGGGGAAATCGAAAGCTGGGCGCGCGAGCATGGCGCCGATCTGGTGCGTTACCCGCCAAACTGGCAGCTGCACGGCAAGCAGGCCGAACGCTTGCGCAACCTGTTCATGCTCAATGACAGCCGCCCTGACCTGTTGCTTGCCTTGCCCGGTGGCGATGACACCGAGGAGCTGCTGGCCAGGGCCCGTGGCGCCGAACTTCAGGTGGTGTACGCCAGGCAACCACGCCAGCCCGAGCGGGACGATTGCAGCTAATACAAGCGCCTGGAGCCGTACGGTACCTGTAGGAGCGGGCTTGCCCGCGAAGTAGGCGCCTCGGTTTCAAGGCCTCAAGCTTTGTGCAGCCGTCCTGGGCGGCTGCTCAGCCTGGCTGCGCCGCCAGATCGTTGCTGACGTTGCGCCCCAGCACCAGCACGGTGACAAAGCCACAGCCCACCAGCGCCGTGGCCAGGCTCAGCAGTACCGCCGTGCCCATATGGTCCACGACTTGCCCGCCGAAGAACGAGCCCACGGCAATGATCACCTGGAACATGGCCACGAACAGCGGCATGCCACGTTCGACATCCTTGGGCGCCACGACAAACATCCAGATATTGGCACAGGCCGGGAACGCACCGAAGGCAAAGCCCCACAGTGCGGTCAGAATCGCGGCACCCGTCATGCCGGTGGCGAAGTGCGGGAACAGGGCGGTGCTGACTGCGATCATGAGCGCGACCAGCATCAGGGTATGCCGCACGCTGCGGTTGGCAGCAAAGCCGGCGAAGATGTTGCCCATGAAGCCGGCCACGCCATACAGCAGCAACAATGAACCGATCGTAGGCCCGTCAAAGCCGGCATTCTGTTTGAAGAACGGTGCGACATAGGTGTACGCAGCAAAGTGCGCCAGGCCGATCAGCAACACGGCGATCAAACCGACCCGTGCTTGCGGGTTGATGAACAACGCCGGCAGGTCGCGGATGCGGATGGCCTTTTCCGGCATCAGCCGCGGCAGCAGGAACACCTGTGCCAGCAGCACCGGTACGCCTACCAGTGCAGTGACCAGGAACGTCATGCGCCAGCCCATCAGGCCACTCAGCCAGGTGCCGACAGGCACGCCCACTACCGTCGCCAGGGTTACGCCAGCCATGATGATGGAGTTGGCTTTGGCTACGCCCATTCCGTCAGGTGCCAGGCGGCCGCTGAGTGCGATGGCTGTCGCCCAGAAGCCGCCAATACTGATACCCAGTAGCACACGGCCGACCAACAGCAGGTTGAAGTCACCGGCATAGGCCACGATGGCGTTGGCGATGATCATGATCAGCGTCAGGCCGATCAGCAGGTAGCGCCGGTCCAGCGCGCCGACGCCTACGGAAATCAACGGGGCGGCTAACGCAGCCATGATGCCGGGCAGGGTCACCATCAGGCCGGCAAGGCCTGCACTGATGCCCAGGTCGCTGGCCACATCGTTGAGCACCCCCACCGGGAGGAATTCACTGGTGACCAGGGCGAAAGCGCCCACGGCTACCGAGAGGATTGCCAGCCATTGCTGGGTCACGCTTTGTTGGCTGTGTTCGGGAAGGCCGCGAGGGGCCTGGCTGTTGCTTGGCATGGGTTAGGTTCCATGAGGGATCTCGCCTGTAGCAGGCGCAGGAGCGGGGGGATTTGCAGGGGATTGTAGGGGCGGCCGTGCCCGACCGACAGGCAGGCCGCTCGATAGTAATCATCAGCGCAATCGATGAAACGCCTTGTGTAGAGCGCCCTGGCAGCGATTACGCCCTACCGGTGCCGCACCGGTGCAGGCCATGGCGATTTGCAGCCTGCAGCGTCAGCTTCTCTTTCCTGCGTCGTATACCGGGGGGCCAGCGAGTGATCGAACGCACCGTACGGGCTTCGCCGTCGGCTAGGTATGCTGTTGCTCACCCTCCACCCACTGCTGGTAGGTGATGCGGCTGATGTGCTCAGTACGATAGTCGTCGAGGAAGCGGTTGTGCTTGTTTTCTTCGGTGTGATGATGACGGAAGCCACACTTCGCCTGGGCAGCCTGTGACTGGCTGTTGTCAGTGTAGTAGCCACACCACAGTGCCTGCAGTTTCAGGGTTTCGAAGGCGTGGCGCATGACTTCCCGCACAGCCTCCGGAACCAGGCCTTTGCCCCAGTAGGGAACCCCGATCCAGTAGGAAATTTCACCTTCCTGTTCACTGATCTCGAAGTTGCTGTTACTGCCAGTCAGCAGGCCGACACAGCCTACGGCACGTTGATTCTGCTTGAGCTCAAGGGCGTACACTTCGGGGTGGTTGAACACTTCGCGAATGACCTCGCGGCTGTGCTCCACACTGGTGTGCACAGGCCAGCCCGCAACGGGGCCGACGCGCTCGTCCTTGGCATATTCGTACAAATCAGCAGCGTCGCTCTCCAGCCAAGGGCGAAGCAGCAAACGTTCGGTTTCCAATTTCATGTCCTGTACTCGTGTCTGGTCCGTTGGGCCAGCGTATGGCCGACTGGCCACGCGGTAAACGTCACTACCTTGGCATTATCGGTACTTTTCGAAACTGGGCGGGTGCTTGATGCTAGGCTGTTGGCTCTATCTGGCGGTGGTACCGAGTGCGATGCATCACATTCCGAAACTTTACGCGGCTGGTGATCCGATCCAGACAGGTGAAAGCACGCTTGCCGATGGGCAGGGGGCGCCACTGTCGTTCGGTCATGCCTATCTGACACTGCTTGTGTGCCTGTCCGGGGCTGCCCGTTTCACGCTGAACTTCAAAGAACATGCTGTCAGGCGCGCAGATGTGCTGGTGCTGGCCGAAGACACCATAGCCTTGCTCAAATGTCGCTCACGATGCTTCAAGGTGTTTTTCTGCCTGATACCACAAGCACTTGCTGCCGAGGTCGCCTACCCACTGCCCAATTCATTATTCGTCTTTCTGCACGACCATCCGCACTGTGTACTTGCCGAAAGCGAGAGGCCGCTGCTGGAAGGGTGGCTGATGCAGATGCGCGATATTGTGCGGTGCTGTGCCACTTATCAGCACATCATGCTGCGCAACCAGTTACAGAACCTTTTCCTGAAGATTGCCGAGCAGCTTCCCGTGTTACCGACAGCAGGCAGGGCGTTCAGCCGCAAGGAAGCGCTGAGTTGGCGATTCTGGGAGCTGGTAGGCAAACACAGCACCCGGCAGCGCGAGGTTAAGTTCTATGCCGACGCGCTTAACATCACCCCGTTCTATCTGTCGCAACTGACAAAGGTGTATTTCAATTCCAGCCCGAAAGGTTTGATCGATCGGCAGGTGACCCTGGAAATCAAGGCACTGCTTTCTTACAGTAATCACGCTGTCGGGCAAATTGCCGATGCGCTCAATTTTGCCGACGCGTCTTACCTGTGCCGCTATTTCAAGCGTCAGACCGGTTTTTCGCTTTCCAGCTACCGCAGGCAAGCGCAGAACGTGCAAGGGCAGGGCTGACGCTTGCACAGCGGCGCCTGCCGAGGGCGCTTATCAGCGTGCTCGGCAGGCACGGTACGCTATGGCGAGACCAGCACATCACACTGCGATTCGTTCAGTACATGCTTGGTGACGCTGCCCACCAGCAGTTCCTCCAGCGCGCTTGCCCCCTGCTTGCCGACCACGATCAGGTCGCACTCCAGCTCCTGTTCCTGCTCGGCAATGCGCCAGCCAGGGTCACCGTGCACCAGGATCTGCCGTGCATCGGCCAGGCCGGCAGCCTCACTCAGCGCCGCGAGCTGTACTTGTGCATCCTTGCGGATGACATTGCGGTAGTGGGTGAGGGTGTCGTGGTCGAGATGGGCGAAGCGCACGCTGGCTTCGAACGGGGCTTCGTACGCATGCAGCAGAATGATCTCTGCTTGCGGGGCAATGGCCTTGGCCAATTCGATCGTGCGCAGTGAAACGGACGAAAAATCGACTGGCACCAGCACGGTGCGGTAGGCATCACGAGGTGCCGGCTTGACCACCAGCAAAGGGCAGGGCATGCGGTTGAGCAGTTTCTGCACAGTTGAACCCAGCAGCAGGCGCCGCGCTACGTTCTGGCCCCTGGCCCCACACACCAGCAGGTCGCTGTGCTTGTCCTGCACCACCCGGTTGATCTCCGTGATCACCGAGCCGCTGGCGACCTGCACGCCAGCGGAGATACCGTAACGCTGGAACAGCAGTGCTGCCAGTGCGTGGGTTTTCTCGCCTGCGCTATCCAGTACGCGTTTCAACAGATCGTCATCAGGCGTCACCAACTGTTTGAGGCGCTCGAAGGGTGCCGGGTTGGCAACGTAGAGCAGGTCCAGCGAGGCCTGTTGCGCATCGCTCAGGTAGGCCGCGCGCTCAGCGGCGTTGCGAGCATGTGGGGAAAGGTCGGTGGCAACCAGTATGTGTTTCAGCGGGTTCATGTGGGGCTCCTTGGTCAAGGCGCGCACAGCGATCAAGCGGTAAACCTTGCGCACTGTGCACCTGGCGGTACTTGAGTCATTCCTTGCGTGCAGCCATCGTCGCGCGAACCCGGCGCGAGGGCTTGATTTGGGTCAATGGCGTGCAGGTGTAGCGGCGGTTCATGCTGCCAACAGCACTGCCGGTGCAGCTGCAACGCTGCTTACCCAGGGCTGGCGGGCTGCCTCATTACCGTCTTGACCCTCAGCCTTTCAGCCCGGATTTCCCAGTGGCCTGCCATGAAACCGCATCAACTGTCGCAGCGCTGTCGGCCCTGCAACAGCAGCAGTTCGGTGAGCGTGTCCATGGCCGGTGTTGCCTGGCTGCCTTTTCGGGTCACCAGCTCGTAGGGGTCGCTGACCGAGCCCATGCTCAAGGGCAGTATGCTGACCTGCTGATTCATCGCACATTGCCGGGCCACGTCGATCGACACCAGCGCAACGAAGTCAGGACGGTTTTGCAACAGCGACAAGGTCGCCAGGATCGAAGTGGTTTCAACCAGGTGCAGCGGGAAGCGCAGCCCGGCATCGTGAAATTCGCGCTCCAGTTGCACGCGCATGGGCATGTTGGCCCGGTAGACGATCCAGCGGCTCTCGGCCAGGTCGGCAAGGCTCAGGCTTGGCGCATGCTTCAGCGGGTGGTCGATGTTGGCGATGACCGCCAGTGTCTCATCCTGGACAAAGGTGCTGGCGAACAGCTGCGGCGTATTGCTGACACTGGTGCGGCACAGGGCGATGTCCAGGCGGCCGCTCTCGATCTGCGTCAGCAGCGACTGGCTGGTGTCTTCGATGATTTCGAACGACATCTGCGGCTGGATGCTGGCCAGCTGTGACACCGCCTTCATCAGCAACGGCACCGCCCCCATGATCGCCCCCACAGCCAGCCGGCCGCCGACACCACGCAGGATTGCATCCAGATCGTGCCGCAGGTTGGCGATATCGGTCTGCAACAGGCGTGCGTAGCGGATGGCGCAGTGCCCGGCGGCCGTGGGCTCCAGGCCTCGGTTGGTGCGGTTGAACAGCACAGTGCCGAAGGTGGTTTCGATTTCCTGCAAGGCCTTGCTGGCACCAGGCTGGGTAAGCCCGACGCTGCTTGCTGCACCGAGCAGCGAGCGGTGCTCGTCCAGCTCGATCAACAAGCGCAGGTGGCGGGCGTGCAGGCGGGACATGATCGAATTGAGCGATGGGGTCATCTGGTATTCGTCCTGGTTATACCGATATGGATTGTTCTCAATACCATGGCCAGCCGCGCATTCCTATACTGGCGCTGCACAGTGTCGCATCCAGTGCGGCTGAAACGCCCAGAACAATAAAGCCAGGAGCCTGCCAAGCCTTATGTCCCTGATCAACTACATCACCCAGATCCAATTCGATATCGGTGCCATTGCCTGCCTGCCTGCCGAATGTGAGCGCATTGGTATAACCAGGCCTTTGATCGTGACCGACCGTGGCGTGCGTGCCGCCGGTATCGTCGATACGGCGTTGAACACCTTCGCCAGCGACACCGCACAACTGCCGATCTACGACGGTACGCCACCCAACCCCAACGAGCATGCCGTGCGTGAGGCCGTGGCTATGTTCAAGGCATATGGCTGTGATGGCATCATCGCCATTGGCGGTGGCTCGGCGATCGACCTGGCCAAGGGGGTGGCCGTGTGTGCCCGGCACGACGGCCCGTTGAAGGGCTTTGCGGTGATCGAGGGCGGCCTGGCCCGGATCACCCCGGCAACCGCGCCGGTGATTGCGGTGCCGACCACGGCCGGCACGGGAAGCGAGGTCGGGCGCGGAGCCATCCTGATACTCGAGGACGGGCGCAAGGTGGGGGTGATCTCGCCCCATGTGGTGCCCAAGGTGGCCATCTGTGACCCGGCACTGACGCTCGGGCTGCCAGCACAACTCACGGCTGCCACCGGCATGGATGCGATTGCCCACTGCCTGGAAACCTTCATGGCACCTGCGTTCAACCCGCCTGCCGACGGCATTGCCCTGGACGGCCTGTGGCGGGCCTGGCGCTTCATCGAACGAGCCACCCGCGAGCCGGGCAACCTGGACGGGCGCATCAACATGATGAGCGCATCGCTGCAAGGTGCGCTGGCCTTCCAGAAAGGCCTGGGCTGCGTGCACAGCCTTAGCCATGCGTTGGGCGGGATCAACCCGCGCCTGCACCACGGCACCCTCAATGCGATCTTCCTGCCTGCCGTCATCCGCTTCAACCGCACGGCCGAAACGGTGGTGAATGAACACAAGATGCAACGCATCGCTCAGGCGATGGGGCTGGCCGATGACAGCCAGATCGAAGATGCCATTCGCCACATGACCCGTACGCTGGGCCTGCCGACCGGCCTTGGCGAACTGGATGTCAACCCGGACCTGTTCCCGCGCATCGTCCAGGGCGCGTTGGCCGATCACAGCCACCGCACCAACCCACGTGAGGCATCTGCCGAGGACTACCAGTGGCTGCTTGAAGCGTCCATGTAAGCCGTTACCTGCTGTTCAACCAATAACAACAAAAGTGAACGCCCATGAATACCAAATATGCGCAACCC
Source organism: Pseudomonas sp. 10(2024) (assembly GCF_045164175.1). Lineage (NCBI taxonomy): Bacteria > Pseudomonadati > Pseudomonadota > Gammaproteobacteria > Pseudomonadales > Pseudomonadaceae > Pseudomonas > Pseudomonas sp. 10(2024). The sequence goes on along the minus strand of NZ_CP174006.1, from coordinate 3,486,649 downwards.
GGGCTTGCCCGCGAACCTGAAGCGGTCGCCAGCTCGAACCCGTTCAGAAAGTACCAGGTCATCACCGTCAGCCTGTTGCTGGTGATCGGCATCATCAACTACGTCGACCGCAGTGCGCTGTCGATTGCCAATACCTCCATCCAGCGCGACATGGGCATCACGCCGTCACAGATGGGCATTCTGCTGTCGGCGTTTTCCCTGGCGTATGCCTTTTCGCAACTGCCCTTGGGCATGATCATCGACCGCCTGGGCAGCAAGATTTCGCTGGGGGCGGCCCTGTTGGGCTGGTCGGTGGCACAGACGGCTTCTGGCCTGATCAACAGTTTTTCTGCATTCATCGGGCTCAGGGTGGTGCTGGGAATTGGCGAGGCGCCGATGTTCCCGTCGGCGGCCAAGGCGCTGGCAGAGTGGTTCGAGGCCGAGAAGCGGGGGACGCCGACCGGCATCGTGCTGTCATCGACCTGCATCGGGCCGTGTCTGGCGCCGCCGTTGCTGACGCTGCTGATGGTCACCTGGGGCTGGCGCGGCATGTTCATCGTCACCGGAGTGTTCGGCAGTCTGCTTGCCGCCTGCTGGTTCGCCTTCTACAAAAGCAAGGCGCGGTACCTGGCCGAACTGCCTGCCGAGGAGCGTGAGCAACTGCTGGCGGCCCAGGCGCATAAACAGGCGGTGCCAAACGCCAGGCCCAGTGTGCAGGCACAACTGGCGGCGTGGGCCGAGCTGTTCCGCCACAAGAGCACCTGGGGCGCAGTGTTGGGCTTCATGGGGGTGATCTACATGCTGTGGCTGCACCTGACCTGGCTGCCGGGCTACTTCGAGCGCGAGCATGGCTTGAGCCTGTACCAGACAGCCTGGGTGGTTTCGCTGGCCTATGTGTTCGGCGCGTTGGGCACCATTGTCGCGGGCCGCATCTGTGACCGCCTGGTGAAGAACGGTGCCAGTGTGCTGGGTAGCCGCAAGCGGGTTGTCGTGACTGCGTTGCTCGCGGCAGCTGCATTCACCGTTCCCCTGTCGTTCGGTAGCGGCTTCCTGCTCAGCGTGGCGCTGCTGTGTTGCGCACTGTTCAGCGTGAACATGGCCAGCTCTACCGCATGGATGATCGCCAACACCGTGGTCGATAGCCAGCGCGTGGCCTCGTTTGGCTCGATCCAGAACTTCGGCGGCTACCTGGCAGGCTCTGTGGCGCCCATCGTGACCGGGTTCAGCATTCAGCAGACCGGGTCCTTTGCTTCGGCATTCCTGATCAGTGCCGCCGTGGCCGCGGTTGCTGCGATGGCTTATGTGTTGTTGTTGAAGCAGCCGGTTTCCACTGATCGCTGAGCATGCACCTGCAGGCGGGTTTCATCAGGCAGTTCAATAACAATTTGTGATGATTGGCATCATGACAATATATTTATCATTATCAATTTCAGGTCATAGCATCTGTTGCCTGCCATCGCCTATCTCAATGAGGTCTTGATGAACCGTTCGCTTTTCGTACACCAACGCACTGCAGCCTTGCTACTGCAACACTGGCGCAGCGGTGACCTGCTGACGGAACTGCCCGCCAGCCTCAAGCCCGAGACATTGAAACAAGGCTATGACAGCCAGGACCAGTTGTTTGCCGCTGCCGCAGGCCAGCGCGCCGGGTGGAAGCTGGGCGTCGGCAGCCCGGCAGGCATGCGTGCCGGTAAGTTGTCGCGGCCCTTGATTGGCCAACTGGAAGCGGGGCGTTGCCATGCCGATGGCGCACATATCCAGCTGCCAGCGGTTACGCCGGTGACCATCGAATGCGAAATTGCCTTCGTGCTGGACCGGGATATTCCTCCGCAAGCCGGGCGCGTACCGGTGAGTGAGGATATTCGCGCCACGTGCATCACCTTTGAAGTGGTGCGTTCGCGCTTTGTCGACCGCAAGGCTGTCGGCTGGCCAAGTTTTGTGGCTGACAACGTGGGGTTTGAAGCATTGGTGGTCGGCAATAGCCTGGGCGCCGGTATCAATGTGCCGTTGCTCGCCGACCTGGCCGAAACCACCGAGGTGCATGTGGATGGTCAATGGCGCGCCGGTGGCTTGTCTGGCGATGCGGCCACCGACCCGCTGGTGTCGCTGGCTCACCTGTACGCGCACGCTGCCGAGCGTGGCCAGACCCTGAAGGCCGGGGATGTCGTGACCACCGGGGCCATGTGCCAGCCGTTCGACTTGCATGAAACAGGCCACCAGGTCAGCGCCAGGTTCCTTGGCCAGGCCCTGACGTTCACGCTGTAACGGCCGACCATTGCTCGAACGCTGCCTGCATTCTTTGCCGGGTCTGTGGGTCGGCGGGGATCAGGTGTTCGATGCGCAGTGACTGCACGGTGACATCCTGCGGCATGCCAAAGGTGGTGAACGTGGACAGGAACCGCAGCTCACCATACGGGGTGTTCACGCGGGTCAGCAGCAGAGGGGTGGCTGTCGTCATCTGGCACGGGCTTGCCGGGGCCGGCAAGTCGCGCAAGCGCGCTGCCAGTGCCGGATTGCCTGCGGCCTCCCTGGAGGCACGTTGCCAGGCAGCAGCGCGGATTTCCGGCGCGTTGGCCAGGTGATCACCCAGACCACCGGGGCACAGCAGTGTCTGCAGCAGGTTGAGGCCGGTTGCCGGCTGTGCGCTGACACCGGCCATCGCCAGCAGCAGCCCGGTACTGGCGTTGGCGGCGATGACGTCCCAGTGGCTGTCGATGACGATCGCCGGAGCGGGGTTGTTCACCTGCAGAATATGCTCGATGGCAGTATTCACCAAGGCCAGTTCAGGCGCATCGAGCGGCGTGGCGGCGTAGCGGGGTGCGTATCCTGCAGCAACGAACACTTCGTTGCACCGCTCCAGCGGCGCATCCAGGGCCGAGAGGAGGGCATGCAACGTGCCTGGGCTGGCTTTGGCGCGTCCTGTTTCCACGCAGCTCAGATGACGCTGCGACAGCCCCGTCAGCAGCGCCAGTTCCAGCTGGCTGAGGTTGGCCTGACGGCGCAGTTCGCGAAGATGCTGGCCCGCTGAGATATGCGGGGCAGGGGTGCTGCGATGGAACAGATGCTGATTCATGCGTTGCCCTGATCGTCCTTGAGTGCAATGTCCATGACCTCACGGGTCATTGAGTGCAAGCAACCCTATCACTACTGTGCCGGCAAACCCTATCAAGGAGAGCTATATGGGCTTGCGTATCTGCGCGCTGGCAATACTGGTGCTGTTTTCGCTGTATACCGGCTGGACGATGCTGATTGCCGAGCAATCGCTGCTGGCATTCGGGCTGGCACTGCTGGCGCAGGCGGACACGGCCCAGGTGGTCATCGACCTGTACCTGATGGCCGGGCTGGCCGGTTGCTGGATGGTGAGAGACAACCGCATGCGCGGCAGAGCCGGCATCGCGGTGCTGCCTTACCTGCTGCTGACCGTCGTGTTCGTTTCGCTGGGGCCGTTGCTGTACCTGGTGATCAGAGGCGTTGCCGAGGGGCGCCAGCCATGAGCAGTGCCTTGCAGGTTTATGCGCTGTGTGTGGTGGTGCTGTTCCTCAAGATGTTCCTGGTTTCCTGCTATCAGGGCTATCACCGCTTGCGCTTCGTCGCGTTCACCAACCCGGAGGACGCTGCCGTGTTCAGGCGCATCGCCCTGGCCGCAGAACGCCCGCAGGTGATACGTGCTGCCAAGGTTTGGGCCAACGACCTGGAGAACATTCCCATGTTCTTTGCCCTCGGCGGGCTGGCTGTTGCGCTGGAAGCCGCCACGCTACCGGTGCTGTGGCTGAGTGTGGTGTTCACGGTTGCCAGGGTCCTGCACACGCTGGCCTACCTGCGGGGTTTGCAGCCCTGGAGAACGTTGTTCTATGGCATCGGGGTCATTTGCCTGATGGGATTCTGCTTACTCATCACCGCGAGAATAGGCGGCTGAACCAAAATATTGCATGAGTCATCTTGATGCTTTCACATAGCAGTACTAATACTTAAGCACTGCCGAAGGGGATGATCATGCAGACACGCTTCGTTGTGGTTCCCGCAGTGCCACTCAAGAAAGAGGCTTATCCTCGGCGGCTTGGCTTTCCTGCCGCACTGGGGGAGGGTTACGACCTCTACGACACCCAGGACAAGATGCGTCTGAGCCTGAACTTTTCCACCCGTGCCCAGGCTGAGTTCGAATGTGCATGCCGCAACCGCTGTGGGGATGGCGGTGATACAGGTCTCGCCGGTATCGGTTGATCGCCTGCAGTGGCCAGGTTCCTGATGCTGCGTTGCATGGTCTATCGACACCTTCAAGCGTTTGCGTCGAGGCTGGAGCCGTTTCAGGGTTCCGGCTGGGCGCGTGATGGCACAGTCAATAAGCTCTACCGCGCGGCCTGCCATTCAATAGTCACAAAGTTGTAACGCAGCTGATGCAAAGTGTGCCGGCCATCACATGGAGCACATTTTGATGAAACGCCTGATGAAGTCTGCTGCACTCGCCGTTGCCGTTTCCCTTTGCGCCACCTCGGCAGCCTTTGCTGCAGAAAACGTTCGGTTGACCGGTTCGGGCGCCAGCTTCCCTGCACCGATCTACCTGACCTGGTTCAAGGACTTCAGCAAGAACACGGCTGGCGTCACCGTCGATTACCAGTCCAAGGGCAGCGGCGCGGGCGTTCAGGACTTCCTGAACAAGACCGTCGACTTCGCCGCCAGCGACTCGGCCATGAGCGAAGCAGACATTGCCAAGGTTGGCGAAGGCGTGCAGTTGCTGCCAATGACCGCCGGTGAAATCGTCCTGGCTTACAACCTGCCGGGCAACCCTAAAGGTCTGAAGCTGCCGCGCGACGTCTACTCCAATATCTTCCTCGGCAAGATCACCCAGTGGAACGACCCGCAAATCGCGGCGGCCAACCCTGACCTGAAGCTGCCTGCCACCCCGATCACCGTGGTCGTGCGTGCCGACTCCAGCGGCACCACTGCCGTCTTCACCAAGCACCTGTCGGCCATCAACGCTGACTTCAAGCAAGGGCTGGGCGAAGGCAACACCGTCAACTGGCCGGCCACCGACAAGTTCATCAAGTCGCCGAAGAACGACGGCGTAACCGCCACCGTCCGCCAGACCCCGGGCGCCATCGGCTACATCGAATACGGCTTCGCCAAGCTGGCCAAGGTCGACTTCGCCATGTTGCAGAACAAGGCTGGCCAATACGTCGTGCCGAATGCCGAGAGCGGTGCCGAAGCACTGGCTGCGGTGAACATGCCGGAAAACCTGGTGGCCTGGCTGCCTGACCCGGACGGTGCCAAGTCCTACCCGATCACTTCCTATACCTGGATGATTTTCCGCAAGGACAACGGCAACCCGGAAAAAGCCAAGGCCATGCGTGAAATGGTCGAGTACAGCCTGACCAAAGGCCAGACCATCGCCGACTCGATGGGTTACATCCCGCTGCCGCCGTCGGTAGTCGACCAGGTGCGTAAAGCGTCCGCCAACATCCAGTAATACCCAGGCGCTCCCGGTATTGGCATGAAGCCATGCCGGGGGTGTTTGTCCCTTGTCCCGGAACTCGCCAATGAACACTCCTTTTGCCATACCGGATAACCCCGACTCCGCGTGCCAGCCACCGTCTGCGAAAGACTTTCTGGTCGATCGCACCTTCCGTGCGCTTGCGCGCATTGGCGTGGTGCTGGTGCTGGCGCTGGTCTTCGCGCTGGTCTACGAAGTCGGCCGCAAGGCACTGCCTGGGATTGAAAAGCACGGTTTTGACGTGTTGTTCGGCAGCGTCTGGGACGTTAACCAAGGCAAGTACGGTATTCTGCCAGCGATCTGGGGTACGCTTTACAGCGCCTTGATCGCCCTGTTGATCGCCGGTTTCTTCGGCGTCAGCATGGCCATTTTCCTGACCCAGGATTTCCTTCCGGCCAAGCTTGCCGCGGTGTTTCGCACCATCGTCGAGTTGCTCGCCGCCATCCCCAGCGTGGTGTACGGCCTGTGGGGCATCTATGTGGTCATCCCGGCGATTCGCCCGCTGACCGCCTGGCTGAACAGCGAGCTGGGCTGGATCCCGTTTTTCGGCACCTCCCTCAGTGGCCCAGGCCTGCTGCCTGCGGCGCTGGTACTGGCGATCATGATCCTGCCGACCATCGCGGCGGTTTCCCAGGATGCGCTGACCAGCGTACCGATGAAAACCAAGCAGGCTGCCTACGGCATGGGTACCACCCACTGGGAAGCCATCCTCAAGGTGATGGTGCCCTCGGCGGCTACCGGCATCTTCGGCTCGCTGGTACTGGGCCTGGGCCGTGCACTCGGTGAAACCATGGCGCTGGCCATGCTGGTCGGCAACGCCAACACCATTTCCCTGTCCTTGTTCGCACCGGCCAACACCCTGGCGGCGCTGCTGGCGCTGAACTTCCCGGAAGCCGGGCCGAACGAGGTCGAAGTGCTGATGTACGCGGCACTGGTACTGATGTTCATCACCCTGCTGGTGAACGTCCTCGGCTCGATGATCATGCTCTACGCCCAGCGTGGTAACAAACAATGACTGACCTGACGACCCCTGTAGCCGCGTTGCCCAGCCTGCAGCGCAAGCTGGAAGGCCGCGCCCTGCGCAGCCTGGTATTGACCACCCTGGCATGGTTCGCGGCACTGGTGGCCAGCGTGCCGCTGATTTCCGTGCTGTACATGCTGATCACCCGCGGTGGCGCACGGCTCAACCTGGAAGTGTTCACCGAACTGCCACCTACCGGTTTCGAAATGGGCGGCGGCTTCGGCAACGCCATGGCCGGTACCTTCGTCATGGTCGGCATTGCCGCCGCCATCGCCGTTCCGGTCGGTATTTTGGCCGCCGTGTTCCTCGCCGAGCTCGGCCCGGACAGCAAGCTGGCCAATGCCGCGCGCTTTGCCGCCAAGATGCTCACTGGCCTGCCATCGATCCTGGCCGGGGTGTTTGCCTACGCCCTGGTGGTGATGACCACCGGTACCTACTCGGCACCGGCAGGCGGCGTGGCGCTGGCGGTGCTGATGCTGCCGATCGTGGTGCTGACCGCCGAAGAGTCGATGAAGATGGTGCCCAAGATCATGAAGGACGCCGCCTACGGCATGGGTTGCACCCGCGCCCAGGTCGTCTGGAAGATCGTGCTGCCTACCGGCCTGCCGGCCATCCTCACCGGCGTCATGCTGGCCGTGGCCCGCGCCGCTGGCGAAACCGCGCCACTGCTGTTCACCGCATTGTTCAGCAACTACTGGATCTACCACGACGGCGACCTGGCGGTGATGAACCCCACAGCCTCGCTTGCGGTACTGATCTACAACTTCTCCGGCATGCCGTTCGACAACCAGCTGGAGCTCGCCTGGGCGGCCTCGCTGGTGCTGGTAATGATCGTGCTGGTCATCAACATTTTGAGCCGAGTCTTCGGCAAGCCCAAGTATTGAGAAAGGGAGCATCCAACTTGAACGTATCCACTGCGCAAAGAGCCGCTCCCATGGTCAGCGAAGCCCCCATCGTCATGGACTGCAAGCTCGACAAGATTTTCTACGGTAACTTCATGGCCGTGCGTGACAGCCATGTACCGATCAGGAAAAACGAGATCACCGGTTTCATCGGCCCTTCGGGCTGCGGCAAGAGTACCGTGCTGCGTAGCTTGAACCGTATGAATGACCTGGTGAAGGGCTTCCGTTTCGAAGGCCATGTGCACTTTCTTGGGCAGGATGTCTACGGCAAGGGCGTCGACCCTGTTGTAGTGCGCCGCTATATCGGCATGGTGTTCCAGCAGCCCAACCCGTTCTCGATGAGCATCTTCGACAATGTGGCCTTCGGCCTGCGCCTGAACCGCTACAAAGGCGACTTGGGCGATCGCGTGAAGCACGCCTTGCAAGGCGCCGCGCTGTGGGACGAAGTGAAGGACAAGCTCAAGGTCAGCGGGCTGTCGCTGTCCGGTGGCCAGCAGCAGCGCCTGTGTATCGCCCGTGCCATCGCCACCGAGCCGGAAGTGCTGTTGCTGGACGAGCCCTGCTCGGCACTCGACCCGATTGCCACCCGCCGCGTGGAGGAGCTGATGGTCGAGCTGAAAAAGGACTACACCATCGCCCTGGTGACCCATAACATGCAGCAGGCGATTCGTGTGGCCGACACCACCGCTTTCTTCTCGGTGGATATTTCCCAGGGCACCCGCACCGGCTACCTGGTCGAGATGGGCCCGACCGCGCAGATTTTCCAGAACCCGCGCGAGCAGCTGACCAGCGACTACATCAGCGGCAAGTTCAGCTAAACCCTGCAAGCTCAAGGTGGGCGGGTGTTGCAGCCAGGAAGGTTGCAACACCCGGCCGCGTTACCTTCCGTTAAAGTGTTACCCGGGATTACCAATGCGAGCGACGCGTCGTCTTGATCTGTCAGCGGTAGAGCGCGCACTGCGCGAGGTGCAGGGCCGTTTTGCCGAACTCAGCCAGCATTTCACCGAACCGCGGGACCCGTTTACCGACGAGGTGCTGCTGAATGTGGTTGAAGGCTATGCGCTGATTGACGACTATGTCGCTCGCGGTATCGACCTGTTCGACCTGCAACAGCTGAACCTGATGCTGGAAATCAATGCCACCGTGCTATGCGGCAGCGATCCGGCCCGTCGCCTGGAATTCGCCCCGCACCTTGCGGCAACCGAAGCGCACTTTTTCAACAACGTGGAAGGTGGCATCAAGGATTTGTACAACTGGTACTGCGCGTACCGCAGCGATTCCATCTGGAAGCGGGCAGCGGGTGTGTATGTACGGATCCTCAGCAAGCCGCAGCTGTTCATCGAAGGCAACAACCGCACGGGTTCGCTTATTGTCAGCTATTTGCTGATGCGTGCCGGGCTGCCGCCATTCGTGCTGTCGCTGGACAACGCCGAGGGTTACTTCAACCCGTCCTCGGTCATACGCAACTCCGCCAAACACGGTGTCAAGGCTTTGTACGAACTCCCCAAGATCAAGAAAAAGTACGCCGCTTTCCTGGAAGCGAAAGCACCTGAGCCCGGCAAGTTCTTCCTGAACGGCGCGCCCGTGCCTGCCTGCGAGGGGAGCCGCTGATGCAAGGTTCATCCCTGTTCGCACGAGGGCGGCAAGCCATCGAACGCAAGCTCAAGCGTGGCCAGGTACGCATTTCGTTCGATATCGACGACACGCTGGCCTGCCTGCCCGAACACGCCGCCGTCGAGGACAGCAAGCTGCCGGGTTTCGTCCATCGCTGGCTGGGTGAGCCCCTGCGCAGCGGCACCCGCGAACTGATCCGCGACCTGCGCCGCCAGGGCTGCAGCATCTGGATCTACACCTCCTCGGGGCGTACCCCGGCTTACATCCGCCGGTGGCTGATGCTTTACGGCATTCATGTCGATGGCGTGGTCAACAGCGGTCGGCACCAGCACATCCTGGCCCAGCGCGGGCTGGAAAACTCACCCTCCAAGCTGCCTTCGGCTTTTGATATCGACCTGCACGTGGATGATTCCGAAGGTGTGCGCCTGGAAGGTGTCGACCACGGTTTCCGCGTGGTGGTGGTGTGCCCGAAGGATGAGCACTGGGCGCAGAAGGTGAAGGATGCGGTGGTGGATGTGCAGGCACGGCTGGCCTGGCAGCAACCGCACCGCTATGAGATGCCCGCTTGCCAGCGTCCGCAGGCACTGGCTTCCTGAAGCCAGGAGATTCCGCTCAGACAATGTAATGGGGGCTGCTTTGCAGCCCTTCGCGGGCTCGCCCGCTCCCACAGGGGTCGTGGATATCCTGAAATTGGGAGCGGGCGAGCCCGCGAAGGGCCGCAAGGCGGCCCCGGTTCATTCAATCGTATTGATACCCGCCTACCACCCCTACCTGAGCCATAAGTCTCGAACCAGGACCCAAGCAGGTACCGGGACCAAATCACCGGGCCGCACCCTCCCGCCCCAAAGCACTCGCCACCCCACGCCAAAGCAGCGTTCCTGGCAATTTGCCGCCTTCTGATAATCGCCTCCGACATCCCGTCCCCGTTTGGAGCGCGCCATGCACAACAACAATAAGCACCTGCCGCCTCGTTTTCTCGCAGCCGCCATCGCCAGCTTTTCTGCGCTTGGCCTGAGCAGCGTCGCCGAAGCCGAGATCATGCTGTACGACAAGGACCAGACGACGTTTTCCACCGATGGCTATATCAACGCCTTCTACGTCAACAGCGAGGTCGACCGTGAGGGCGAGCAGTTTGACCGCCGCCAGTCGCGGGTGAAGATGGGCTTCTTGCCCAACTACCTCGGCTTCAACATGGGCAAGCAGGTGGATGACCTGAAGCTCGGCGCCCGTGCCTCGTTCTGGGTAACCATCAACGACAGTGAAACCAACGGCACCGACACCGCCATCGACGTGCGCCAGTTCTATGGCACGGTGGCCAACCCCGAGTGGGGCGAGGTGCTGATCGGCAAGGACTTCGGGCTGTTCGCCCGTTCCAACATCCTGCTCGACGAACTGCTGGCCGGCTATGGCCAGGTCAGCGACACCCTGGGGCTGGTGGACGGCGGCGGGGTGTCGTTCGGCAACATTGGCAGTGGTTACCCATACCCGTTCCCTACCTCGCAGATCACCTACCGTACGCCAGTGATGGAGGGCTTGCGGGTGGCGGTGGGCATCATGGACCCGGTGGACACCAACGACAGCAGCCCGACCGGAAAGGCCTACCAGGAAAACCCACGCACCGAGAGCGAGATCACCTACCAGTTCGACCTGGGTGGGGCGCAGATCTACAGCTGGGTCAACGGCAGTTACCAGACCTCGGACAATACTGACTCCACGGTAGAAACGATCACTTCCAAGGGGGTGGGTTACGGGGTGCAGGCAAAGATGGGCGGCTGGTCGCTGACCGGCTCGGGGTTCCAGGCCAAAGGCATCAACCCGTTCTTCACCAACAATGCCGGCGAACCGGTTTTGCGCAACGTCGACAGTGATGGCTACCTGCTGCAGGGCTCGTACAAGTTCGGCAAGAACCGCGTGGCGCTGTCCTATGGCAAGACCAAGGACGATGGCAACGGTGCGGTTGGCAGCGGCGCGGACTACGAGACACGGGGTGTGGCGCTGTTCCATGACATCAACGACAACCTGAAACTGGTTGCCGAGTACAACCAGTTTTCCATCGACGGGCATGACACCAGTGCGCAGAACGAAGACACCGATACCTTTGCGGTGGGCGCGGTGTTGACCTGGTAAGCGGCCGGGGCCGCAAGGCGGCCCCGAATGACACGGTCTTTTACGCCCATGGAACCGCCCACCCGCTACCCAAGTAGCATTCGTCACCCACCACCCGCTCCTTAAACTGATCACTCAGCCACCCCGTGCCGGAGACCACGATGCAGCAGGCTCATAACGACGGTGTGGTCAGTGCCATGTCTCAGGCTACCGACGCACGGCTGGCCGCTCAGGACCTGGCGCGGCAGTTGCTGCACCCGCACCTGGGTTTCGTGTTGTTCTTCTGCTCCGCCGAATACGACTTGCAGGCTTTGGGCGAAGCATTGGAACAGGACTTTGGCGGCATACGCCTGGTCGGCTGCACCAGCGCCGGTGAAATCACCCCGCTGGGCTACGGCCGCAATTGCGTGACGGCGGTGGGCTTCGATCACCGGCACTTTTCGATCGCCACCGCGTTGATCGATGAAATGGAGCGCTTCAGCTTGATCGACGCGCAGCAGATGGTCGAGCGGCTGGTCGGCACCTGCCGCAGCAATACCCTGGCGCCAATCAAGGGCCACAGCTTTGCACTCACGCTGCTCGATGGCTTGTCCAGCCGCGAGGAGATGGTGCTTGCCGCACTCAGCGCAGCACTGGGGGATATCCCGCACTTCGGCGGCTCGGCCGGTGACGACAACTACCTGAACCGCACCCATGTGTATTACGGCGGTGCATTCCACAACGGCGCAGCCGTGGTGGTGCTGGTCAACACCTGGCTCGACTTCGAAGTGTTCACCACGCATCACATCCTGCCGCGCCAGGAAAAGCTGGTGGTAACCGGTGCCGACAGCGCCCAGCGCCGGGTTTTCGAACTGAATGCCGAGCCGGCGGCCGAGGAATATGCCCGCCACATCGGTGTGCCCGTGGCTGCGCTCGATCACCGGGTGTTCGCCGCCCACCCGCTGGCCGTGCGCATTCATGATCAGTACTACGTGCGGGCGATTCAGCAAATGCACCCTGACCTCAGCTTGAGCTTCTACTGCGCGGTGGAGAACGGCATCGTGCTCACGGCCATGACCCCGGGCCCGCTGTTGCCGAACCTGCACCAGCTGTTCGATGGCCTGCACCAGCGTCTCGGACCATTGTTGCTGACCATCGGTTGTGATTGTTTCCTGCGGCGGCTGGAACTGGAGGCCCACCACGGCCTGGAGCCGGTCGGCGCGTTCCTGCGCGAGCAACGGGTGATTGGCTTCAACACCTACGGAGAACAGTTCAATGGCATGCACATCAACCAGACCTTCACCGGGGTCGCCATTGCCCGCAACCGGCCTCCTGTCGGTCGCTGAACTGCAGGCCGAGCTGACCCGGCTGCAGCATCAGAACCACAAGCTGCAGCGCATCAATGACGCACTGATCGAGCGCATCGAGTCGGGCGTGACCCGGGGCAACGACCCATACGCCGCGTTCCAGCATTCGGTGGTGCTGGCCGAGCAGGTGCGCGAACGCACCGATGCGTTGAACCAGGCCATGGCCGAGCTCAAGGCCGTCAACCGCCTGCTCAGCGAGGCCCGGCAGCGGGCCGAGACGGCCCACCAGCACCAGATTCGCCTGATTACCGACAACGTACCGGCACTGATCGCCTACCTGAACGCCGATCTGGTCTACGAATTCACCAACAAGGTTTACGAAGAGTGGTATTGCTGGCCGCATGGCGTGATGCTGGGCCAGAGCCTGCGCGAGGCCCACAGCGAGCAGCACTACCAGCGCCTGGAAGGCTATGTGGCGCGGGCGCTGGCGGGGGAGAGCGTGACGTTCGAGTTCGCCGAGACCAATATCAACGGGCAGGAACGCTACATGCTGCGTTCTTACGTACCGAACCGCCTGGCCAGTGGCGAAGTGGTGGGCATCTTCGTGCTGATCCGCGACATCACCGAGCGCCGCAATACCGCACAGGCGTTGCACCAGGCGTATCAGCACCTGGAGCAACGGGTGCGCGAGCGCACTGCCGAACTGACCAGCCTCAACGACCAGTTGTTGCGCGAAATCGAAGAGCGCAGCCAGGCCGAGTCGCGTCTGCGCGAGGCCAAGCGCGAGGCCGAGCAGGCCAACCTGTCGAAAACCAAGTTCCTTGCTGCGGTCAGCCATGACCTGCTGCAACCGCTGAACGCGGCGCGGCTGTTCACCAGTGCGTTGCTCGAGCGCGACGAGCCGCAAAACGCTGCCCACCTGGTGCGTAATGTCAGCAATTCGCTGGAGGATGTAGAAAACCTGTTAGGCACGCTGGTGGATATTTCCAAGCTCGATGCTGGCGTGATCAAGGCCGATGTCGCCCCGTTCGCCCTCCACGAACTGATGGACAACCTGGCTGCCGAATACGCCCAGGTGGCGCGTAGCGAAGGGTTAGAGCTGCATTTTGTGGGGTGTTCTGCCGTCGTGCGCAGTGACATCCAGCTGCTGGCGCGCATCTTGCGCAACCTGCTCAGCAATGCCATCCGCTACACCCGCAGCGGGCGCGTGGTGCTGGGGTGTCGGCGCCTGCGCGGTGGCGTGCGGATTGAAGTTTGGGACAGCGGCATCGGCATTGCCGAAGAACACCTGGAAGACATGTTCCTGGAGTTCAAGCGGGGTGATGTGCAGCGCCCGGACCAGGACCGTGGCCTGGGCCTGGGCCTGGCAATCGTGGAGAAGATCGCCGGCATCCTCGGCCACCGGATCCGTGTGCGTTCATGGCTGGGCAAGGGCTCGGTGTTCGCTGTCGAGGTGCCGCTGAGCGCCACTGCACCCAAGGCCCAGCCGAGCCAGGCGATCTGCGAGCCGATGCTCGAACGCCTGCGCGGGGCGCGGGTGTGGGTGCTGGATAACGATGCGGCGATTTGCGCGGGCATGCGCACCTTGCTGGAAGGTTGGGGCTGCCGGGTGGTCACTGCGCTGTCGGAGGAAGACCTGGCGCGCCAGGTGGACAACTACCACGCCGAGGCCGACCTGCTGATTGCCGACTACCACCTGGACAATGACTGCAATGGTGTCGACGCCGTAGCCCGGATCAATGCCCGCCGCGCCCAGCCGCTACCGGCGCTGATGATCACTGCCAACTACAGCAACGATCTCAAGCAGCAGATCCGCGAGCTGGGTCACACACTGATGCACAAGCCCGTACGGCCGATGAAGCTCAAGACGGCGATGAGCCATCTACTGGCGAGTGGCGTGGCATAGCGGTTGGCCGCTTCGCGGGTTTACCCGCGAAGCGCCCGGAACAGGTCAACGGCGCAGATAATCAGCAAAATCGATATCGCCAGCACTGAGGATAGCTTGTACCCGATTGTGCACATTGAGCTTGCGCAAGATCGCCGAAACGTGGGCCTTGACTGTGGTTTCGGCGATGTCCAGCGTGTAGGCGATCTGCTTGTTCGATTCGCCTTTGGTCATGCGCTCGAGCACCAGCAGTTGCTTGCGGGTCAGGGCCTGGAGCATTTCCGGCGGGAAGCTCGGGGCATCGTTATGGCGCCGGCTGGTACTGCTTTTTTGCGCGCGGATGATGTCTGGCGGCAGGTAGACGTTGCCATTGAGGATCTGCTCGATCGCTTCGATCATCTGTGAGCGTGGCGACGACTTGGTGATGAAGCCCACGGCACCGTAGGTAATGGCCTGCAGCACGATCTGCTTTTCCTGCTCGGCCGAAACGATGACCACCGGCGTGGTCGGCGCCTCGTTGCGCAGGGTGATCAGGCCGTTGAGGCCGTGCATGCCGGGCATGTTCAGGTCGAGCAGGATCAGGTCGAGGTCGTCATGCGCCTGGGTCAGGGCCAGGGCGCTTTCAAGGTCGGCGGTCTCCATGACCTCGCTGCCCTGGAAACCATCGCTGATGACATTGTGGATGGCTTCGCGAAACAGGGGGTGATCGTCGGCAATCAGAATTTTGTACATGGCCTTTTCACCTTGTTTTTATTGGATGGAGCGGGGCACGCATACGCAGGCATTTCAGGGGAACGGCACCGGTTGTGCCGGCTGCAATGGCAGGTTGGCTTGCTGCCAGGCATCCAGGCCGTCGCGGTACCAATACAGGTTGTTATAGCCCAAGGCTTTCGCGCGTTTTACCGCGTTCCAGCTTAACCAGCAATCGGAGCGGCAGTAAAAGACCAAAGGTTGGTCCGGGTGCCCGGCCGTGGCTTTTTGCAGGTTGCGCACGAAGTAGTCCTGCCAGGCCGGGTTCAGTTCGCCGTCGCCGGTGTTGGCCAGCCACAGGCTGCCGGGGAGGTTGCTGTGCGGTTCGTCTTCGATGAAGCGACCTTGCAGCCATTGACGGCGATAGACGTCGATCAGCACCGGCCGGGGCGTCTGGCCCAGCAGGCCTTGCAATGTGGCGGTGTCGACGACCTGGCCGCCTTCGACCTGTTGCGGGGTCGGGCTGCGATAGTGCGTGGTGCGATAGCCGTCGGCGGAGAACAGCGGCGCCGTGTCAGCCTGGGCGATACCTAGCGTCAGGCTCAGCGAAAGTACCGCCAGCAAAGGGCGTGGCAGCCGGGGCAGGGCACGTGGCATGGCGGTTTTTCCTTTTTGTTATGGACTCATTACATGCCAGTGGCGGTGCTTTGTGAATGCGACGATAGACAGTAAATGCAGTACTAAAGTAGTAGATGGCCGGGCGCCTGAAGGCATGGAGACGCCCAAGGTGCGGGGGCAACTGTCTTGCTCAATTTCTGAAAGCTGGCGCGATCCGTGTGGGAGCGGCCTTGCGTCGCGAAAGGGCCGCAAAGCGGCCCCCGATTTCAGCTGCACCGCACACATGGCCGGGGCTGCTGCGCAGCCCAATCGCGACACAAGGCCGCTCCCACACACTATCCGCGTTACACGCCAGGTTTCAGCGCGGCTTGCGCAGCGCTGCATGCTGGGGGTTGAAGGTGAGGATCGCCAGCAGGGTGAACAGCCCGGTCAAGCCCAGGCACACTGCCAGCGCCAGCAGGTTCAACCGCTCATAAAGTGCAAACCGCACCAGCTCTACGGCATGGGTGAACGGGTTCACAGCACACAGCCAGTACAACCACTGGCTGGCCTCGCGCATTTTCCACAACGGGTACAGCGCCGACGACAGGAAGAACAGCGGGAAGATCACGAAGTTCATCACCCCGGCAAAGTTCTCCAGCTGGCGGATTGCGTTCGACAGCAACAAGCCCAAGGCGCTGAGCATGAAGGCCACCAGTAGCAATGCCGGCAGGGCCATCAGCAAGCCCGCATCCGGTGGCTGTACCCCGTATAACCAGGCGATGGCGAGGAAGGCATAGACTTGCAGCAGGGAAATCAATGAAGTTGCCAGCAGTTTGCTGCCCAGCAGGAACGGGCGCGGCAGCGGGCTGGTCAGCAACACGCGCATACTGCCCATCTCGCGGTCGTAGACCATCGACAATGAGCCCTGCATGCCGTTGAACAGCAGAATCATGCAGGCCAGGCCGGGGATGATGTACACCTCGTAGGGGATGTAGGTGTCGTAGGGTTCGATGATGGCAATGCCCAGCGCTGCGCGAAACCCGGCAGCGAATACCAGCAACCACAGCAGCGGGCGCACCAGCGCGCTGAGCAGGCGTGTACGCTGCAGCACGAAGCGCAGCCATTCGCGCAGCATGATGCCGTTGAAACATTGCCAGTAAGCGTTCATCGGGCGTTGGCTCCTGAGGGGGCGTTGGTCAGGCGGGCAAAGGCGTGATCGAGGTCACCGCCGTGCTCAAGGCTCAGCGCATCGGCGGTGCCACTGGCCACCAGGCGCCCCTGATGCAGAATCAACAGGTCATCGCTGGGCTGCACTTCGTCCAGCAGGTGAGTGGCCCACAACACACTGAGCTGCTGCTCGCGGCACAACCGGCGCAGGTGCTGGTTAAGCGCCAGGCGGCTGGCCGGGTCGAGGCCGACGCTGGCTTCGTCCAGTAGCAGCAGGCGCGGTTCATGCAGCAGCGCGCGGGCAATTTCCACCCGCCGCCGATGGCCGATGTTCAGCTCACGCACACGATCGCGCCGGCGTTCACCAAGGCCTTGGCGGGCCAGTTCGGCCTCGACCCGCAGGTTGCTCTGGCGCCGCGACAGGCCATGCAAGGCGGCGTGGTAGCGCAGGTTCTGCTCAACGCTCAGGTCCAGGTCCAGGGTGCTTTGCTGAAACACCACACCCAGCTGGCGCAAGGCCGGGCGTGCAGCGTTGCGTAGCGAGCAGCCGCACACGCGGATGTCGCCATGCTGCAGGTCGTACAGGCGCGTGAGCAGGGCGATCAAGGTCGACTTGCCGGCACCATTGGGGCCCAGCAATGCGGCGAAGCGCCCGGGTGCCAGGCTGAAACCGACCTGCCGGAGTGCCTCGCGCTGGCCATAGGCAAAGCTCACGTCACTGACGTCGAGGGCGTTCATGGTGTCACCACCACGCCCCAGGGGTAGCGCCCGACCTTCACCGACTTGAGCACTTTGAGCTGCTTCGCATCGATGACCGAAACGTCACCGCTGACACCGTTGGTGGCCAGCAACTGGCGCTGATCCGGGGTGAATGCCAGCTGCCAGACCCGCCGCCCGACCAGCAGGTAGTCGAGCACATCAAAGGTCTTGGCATCGATCACCGCCACGTGATTGGCCGGGCCCAAGGCGACGAAGGCGTACTTGCCATCGGCGCTGAGCTTGATGCCCACTGGCTGGACTTTGTCCGGGTGCACGCCCTTGATCTGGAAGTTCAGGGTTTTCAGCACCTGGCGCGTGGCCACGTCGAGTATGGTCACCGTGCCGCCGATTTCTGCCGAGGCCCACAGGCGCGAACCGTCTTTGCTGAACTCGACGAAGCGCGGGCGCTGGTCGACCAGCGTGCTGTCGGCCAGGGTCTGGGTGCTGGTGTCGATCCAGTGCAGCATGTTGGTGGTTTCGCTGGTGTTGACCGCCCACTTGCCGTCGGGGCTGACCGCCATGCCTTCGGGTTCGATGCCGACTTCGATCTGCCCGAGCACCTTGTCGGTGACGGTGTCGATCACCGTCACCAGCGCATCGTCCTCGTTTGATACATACAGCCAGCGGTCGTTGGGGTGCAGGGCGAACTGCTCGGGGTCCTTGCCGGAAGGCAGCTCCTTGATGATCTTGCGGGTGGCCACGTCCATCACCTGCACCCGGTCCGAGTCGCTGGCGCAGATGTACAGCAGCTTGCTGTCGTGTGACAGCAGCAAGCCACGCGGGCGCTGGCCCACCGGCAGGGTTTCGGTGACTTCCAGCGTTTGCAGGTCGATCAGGCTGAGGCTGTTGTCCTTCTCGTTGGAGACCCAGGCGGTGGCAGCCATGGCGTGACTGCTGGCCAGCGCCAGGGCGCCCGACAGCAGGCTGGGGTAAATCAGGGCCCGGTGGAAGAGGGGGCGGCGCATGGCGGATTCCTTATTGTTGTGGTTGTCGGGTCAGGGGTAGCTACACGTCACTTCGGGCTTGTCATAGCCCAGGCTGTCCATTTCGTTGAAGGGATGCAGGAAGCCCTCCTGCGGCGAGGTGCTGACCAGGGCGCGGGGCTGAACCAACGGGATCGGCTGGCGCAGTTCGCCGTTCCACGGGCGGTAACTGAGCTTGCGCCCCTTGAAGCCGTCCAGCGGCAACTGCTCGCTGAGCAGCAGTTGCTGAACCGCGCGAGGTTCGGCCAGGCGCAGCTTGCTGGCCGCACTGGCGACACTGCGTACAGCCATCCAGGCGGCGAAGTCACGGTCATTCATCCAGCGCCCGGCTTGGGCCTCGAAGCGTTTTTGCAACTGTGCCGCCCCGAAGGTTTCCACCGTCTTGTGCCAGCCCGTGGGGGTCAGGCCCTGGGTACCGGCCACCGGGCGTGGATACCACGTCTGGTAGGGCAGGTACTCGCCGAAGTCACCGCGCTCGTCTGCCACCAGTACCACGTCGTATTCGGCAGTCTGGGTGAACAGCGGCATGTCGGCCTGGGCGCTGCGGCGCTGGTCGTTGTCGAAGGTCCAGGTTTTCTCCGCGACCAGTTGCACGCCAAAGCGCTTCACCGACCGCCGCAGGGCAGCGGCGTAAGCCTGGTCGTCCGGGGTCTGGCCGACCACCAGCAATGCCCGTTGCCATTTGCGCAGCACCAGAAACTGCGCCAAGGCATCGGCCAGCATGGCCCGGCTCGGCAGGCTGTGCAGGACATTGCCCAGGCACTGGCTGCTGCGCAGGCTGTCGTCGGGGCTGCCGGCGTTGAACAACAGGCTGTCGGGCAGGGCGGCAGACAGCGCGCGCAGGCTGGCGGCCGGGGCATTCACCACGAACAGGCGCAGGCCTTGTTCATGCTGGGCCCTGGCGGCTTGCAGCAGGGCCTCGGGGCTGTCGACATTGGCGCTGGTCAGCTGAAATTGCTGCTTCAGGAAGCGCCCGGTGCTGTTGCTGTCGACAATGGCCAGTTCGGCACCTTGGAGCCCGGCATCGCCGGGTTCGGGGATGACGTTGGACAGCAGCGGGCCAGCGGCGGGGCGATAGCCCAGGTAGCCGATGCGTATCTGCAACGGGGCTGCGGCCTGGCCCTGAGCAGCGGGCGCCAGGGGCGTAGCCAGCGTTGCGGCCAAGGCCAGCAGGCAGGTCAAGGCAAGGTGGGCAGGCTGGCGCATAACACACTCCACGGCAGATGGCGCCAGCATAGGAAGCCCGCCGGGAGGGGGGAATATGCAGAAAGTAGCGCTCGGCCGGTACCAAGGTAGTAATTCAGTGCGCAGGCTGCAGTTTTACGATGGTCCACAACAGCCTGAGGAGAACCGCTTGTGCGCCTTGTCAACTTGTCGGCCCTGTGGCGAGTCAACCTCTGGGTCACGTTGTGCTTCGCCTTGGTGACGCTGGCTTGTGCCGGGGTGCTGTTGCACCAGGCGGTGGCCGACGTCGAGCGTGAGTTGCAGTCAGCCGAAGCCGTGGTGGCGTACCTGGGCGACACCGCCGAACGCGACCCGGCAAACCTGCAGCCCGGCTTGACCAAGAGCCTGCGCCATGTGCGGGTGCACTGGCTGGCAGCGGGTGAGGTGCCAAGGCTGCCGCAAGAGGCCGGTATGGATGCCTGGCTCGGCCGCCAGTTGTTCGGCGAGCGCTACCACAGCAGCCGGCTGCTGGACTTGAGTGATGGCCGCCGCGTGTTGATTGCCGTGGATGCGCGGGATGAAATCGATGAAGTCTGGGACTCCCTGCAACAACTGCTTGGCGTTTGTGGCCTGGCGTTGTTGCTGAGCTTGTTGACCATCCGCTGGGCGGTGCGGCGGGCCATGGGCCTGCTGGATGAACTGCTGGGTGCCTTGCACCAGGTCTCGGGCGGGCAATTGACGGCACGCCTGCGCGAAGCCGGCCTGCCGGAAGCGCGCCAGTTGGCCAAACATTTCAACCGCATGGCCGCAGCCTTGGAGCAGGCCCAGGCCGACAATGCCCAGCTGACCCAGGCCCTGCTGGCGGTGCAGGAGCAGGAGCGTACCCAGCTGGCGCAGACCCTGCACGATGATCTGGGGCAATACCTGGCAGGCATGCGTGCCCAGCTATGCCTGCTGCGTATGGTGGCCGAACAGCCTGAAGTGGTGACGCAGACGGCGCAGGCCCTTGAATTCAATTGCGAGCGCCTGCAGCAAGGTTTTCGCGCGCTGGTGCACAACTTGTATCCGGTGGCGCTGCACTACATGCCGCTGGCCGAGGCCTTCGGGCTGTTGGTGGGCCAGTGGCAGGCCAGCCAGGGTATCGAATGCCGGCTGCGGGTTGGCGAGCACTTGCCGACGCTGACTGGGCCGAGCAGAACGCATTTGTACCGCTTGCTGCAGGAGGCGTTGACCAACGTCGCCCGGCATGCCGGTGCCAGCCAGGTGCGGGTACGCCTGCAGCGCAGTCGCAAGGGCTTGCGCCTGTTCATTCGCGACAACGGCTGCGGCGCCCACCAGCCCCAGCGCCCAGGGGTAGGCCTGCACTCGATGGCCGAGCGCGCCCGCAGCCTTGGGGGGGAGTTACGCATTTTCAGCCGCCCGGGCGGTGGCTGGGCGCTGGCCCTTAACATTCCCCAGGAGGTGTGATGAATATCGTGTTGGTCGATGACCACGCCGTGGTCCGCCAGGGCTACGCCAGCTTGCTGCGGGCGGTGCTGCCATTGGTGCAGGTGCGTGAGGCCGCCAGTGGTGAAGAGGCGCTGGCCAGGGTACAGGAGCAGGTGCCCAACCTGGTGATCATGGACTTTGGCCTGCCCGGTATCAGTGGCCTGGAAACCACCCGCCGTCTGCGCCAGCGCCTGCCGCAGTTGCGGGTGCTGTTTTTCAGCATGCACGACGAGCTGCCGCTGGTGCGCCAGGCGCTGGATGCGGGGGCTTCGGGCTACCTGACCAAGAACTCTGCGCCCGAGGTGCTGATCGAGGCGGTGCAGCGGGTATTGGCCGGGCATGCCTACATCGAGCAGCCCCTGGCCACCCAGCTGGCTTGCCTGTCACAGCAAAGCACCAGTGACCCCCGGTTGCAGCGCATGACCCAGCGCGAACTGGAGATATTCACGATGCTGGCAAAGGGTACCCCGGCGCGGGTGATTGCCGAGCAGTTGTGTATCAGTGCCAAGACTGTGTCCAACCACCTGACCTTGCTCAAGAGCAAGTTGCAGGTCAGCTCGCATGCCGAACTGGTGCATCTGGGGATTGACCTGGGGGTGGTGCGGGTGGCGGGGTGAGGTATTTCACTGCACCTGTTGGGGCAGCGTCACAGCCCACCGCGCACCACGGAATGTGTCCCCCCCGACATGTGTCTACCACCGATCTGTGTGTGTAGGAGCGGGTTTACCCGCGAATACGGTAGCGGCGGCAACGGTGAATGGCTGGTGGAAATTGGCCAGCAGGCCCGGCCCTTTCGCGGGTAAACCCGCTCCTACAGGCCTCATTTGTCCCAGGTTTCAGGGCACCCCTTGCACCCCTCCATGTTGGCCTCCTGAAAATTCCCGTAATGCTGCCGCGCCCCGCGCAAATCGGCGCGTGCCAGGTTGCTCTGGCCAAACTTGGCTTCCTGTAGGTTGGCATCGCCCAGGTTGGCCTCTTGCAGGTCGGCCTTGCTCAACCAGGCCATCTCCAGGTCCGCCGCCTGCAAGTTGGCCTGCTGCAGCTTTGCCCCGGACAGCCTGGCGAATTGCAGGTAGGCTGCGCGCAGGTCCGCCTTTTCAAACTGTGCGCCCTGGGCGAACAAGCCCCAGCCTTGAATGGCCACCAGCTTGCTGTTGCTCAGGTCGGCCAGGCGCAGATTGCTTTGTTGCAGGCTGGCGCGGGTCAGGTTGGCACCTTGCAGGCGGGCTTTTTCCAGATTTGCCAGGTCCAGCTGGGCGTGACGCAGGTCGGCATCGCGCAGGTCGGCACCGGCCAGGTTCATCTTGCGCAGGTCCTGGTTGGCCAGGTTGGCGCCGCGCAGGTTGGCGCCCGGGCACTGGCTGGCTTCGGCAATCACGCAGCCGTTGATGGTCAAGGGGGTATCGTTGCCGGCGTCGTCGGCGTTCACTGCCAGGGCAGGGGATAGCGCCAGCAGCAAGGTCAAGGGCAGGTAATTCATGGCAAAAGCCTCCGGTCAGGAGAAGGGCAGAAACGGGGAGGGGCGCAGGCCGCTCCCCGCTGCAGGTCAACGCTGTGCAGTCTTGTTGTCCCAGCTCGGGATCTTGAACACCCAGAACGAGCCACCCTGAGCCACCGGTTTGGTCAGCTCGGCCATGTCGCCACCCCACAGCGGTACCGCACCGCCGTAGCCCACGGTTACGCCGATGTACTGCTCGCCGTCCTGTTCCCAGGTGATGGGCGGCGAGACGATGCCGCTGCCGGTCTGGAACTTCCACAGCTCTTTGCCCGTCTTGGCGTCGAAGGCCTTGAAGAAGCCGTCGCCCGTGCCGGTGAACACCAGGTTGCCCTTGGTCGCCAACACCCCGGCCCACAGCGGCAGGTGTTCCTTGTGTTCCCACACCAGCTTGCCGGTGGTCGGGTCCATGGCGCGCAACGTGCCGACATGGTCGTCGTACATGCGCTTGATACGGAAGCCCATGCCCAGATAAGCCGAGCCCTTCTTGTAGTTCACTTCCTCGGTCCAGTATTCCTCTTTCCACTGGTTGCCGGGGATGTAGAACAGCCCGGTGTCCTGGCTGTAGGCCATGGGGTTCCAGTTCTTGCCGCCCAGGAACGGTGGCGAGACTTCCACCGGCTTGCCCTTGGTTTCACCCGGCAGCGGCTTGGCCGGGCGTTGGCCAGGGTTTTCCACCGGGCGCCCGGTCTTCAGGTCGATATGGCTGGCCCAGGTGATGTTGTCGACGAAGGGGAAGGCGTTCTGCAGCTTGCCGTTGTTGCGGTCGACCACATAGAAGAAGCCGTTGCGGTCGGCGTGGGCGGTGGCCTTGACCACGTTGCCGTTCTTGTCCTTGTAGTCGAACAGCACCAGCTCGTTGTTGCCGGAGAAGTCCCAGGCATCGTTGGGGGTGTGCTGGTAGAACCACTTGACCTCGCCGGTACTCGGGTCGACGCCGACCTGGCCGGAGGTGTACAGGCTGTCGAAGTCATGCGGGTTGCCGTCTTTCGACGTGCGCGCCCAGGTATTCCAAGGGCCGGGGTTGCCAGCGCCGACAATGATGGTGTTGGTTTCGGGGTCGAAGCTCGCGCTTTGCCAAGGGGCTCCGCCGCCGTGGCTCCAGGCTTCGACCTTGCCGGTTTCGGTGGTAGGGTCGTCTGGCCAGGACGGCGCCTTGACGTCACCGGTCGGGGTGCTGTCCTTGCCGTTCAGGCGGCCCATGTGGCCCTCGACGAAGGGCCGCATCCACACTTCTTCGCCGGTGTCCGGGTCGCGTGCGAACAGCTGGCCGACCACGCCGAATTCATCGCCGGAGCTGCCGTGGATCAGCAGCACCTTGCCGCTGGTCTTGTCCTTGATCAGCACTGGCGCACCGGTCATGGTGTAGCCGGCGCCGTGGTCGCCGAACTTCTTGTTCCACACCACTTTGCCGGTGCGCTTGTCGAGGGCGATGACACGCGCATCGAGGGTGCCAAAGTAGATCTTGTCGCCGTAGATCGCCGCCCCGCGGTTGACCACGTCACAGCAGGGACGAATGTTGTCGGGCAGGCGGTGGTTGTAGGTCCACAGGCGTTTGCCGGTCTTGGCATCGAGGGCGAATACCCGTGAGTACGAGCCGGTGACGTAGACCACGCCATCGCTGACGATGGCCTGGGATTCCTGGCCGCGCTGCTTCTCGTCGCCGAAGGAGTAGGACCAGGCCGGGGTCAGCTTGAACACGTTCTTGTCATTGACCTGGGCCAGCGGGCTCCAGCGCTGGGCATTGGTGCCCATGCCGTACTGCAGCACGTCCTGGGTGGTCAGGTGGTCATTGGCGATGTCTTCCCAGGTGACGTTCTTGCCGGCAGGTGCAGCGGGTGTGCTGGCCGCTGTTGCCACATTGCCCAGGGCCAGGCTACCGGCCATTAGCAGGACGCGCACGCTCAGGGCCAGCGGGGAAAGGGCGGGTAGCGATCTTATTGTCATGGTTGCAGTTCCCAGTGGAGGTTTTGGCCTGCACAGGGTGGGGCGCAGCGGCTATCGCGGGATACGGAAAAAGTCCCGCCCTTGCCGGGAATAGTTCCCGCGCGGCACCTCAATTGGCCCTTCGCCACAAGCCCTACTACCAAGGGATTAAGGCCCGGCCACCAAAGCAGCATTCGGCCGCCCGCGGGCTGTTTCTAAGATGGCGGCACGGCCTCTGTGGTTGAGGCTTTGTGTGCAATGGTGAGGGCATAACAATGACAACAAAATGCAATGTGTTGCTTGCTGCTGGGTTGCTGGCCGCAGCCGTGCTGACCGGTACAGCCTGGGCCCATGGCAACGTGGTGCCCCAGGCAGTGGAGACCAAGGGCCTGACCCCGATCAAGGACACTGGCGTGAGCCTGGACGGCGACGGCTGGGCCGCGGTCAACCCGTACCGCAGCTCGCCCGAGCACGACAAGGCCGTGGAAATCGGCGCCTCGGCCTACAACCAGAACTGCGCTGCCTGTCATGGCCTGGAGGCCAAGTCTGGTGGTATCGCGCCTGACTTGCGCATGCTCGACGCGGGTGATGCCGGCGATGAATGGTTCGTCGAGCGGGTACGCCACGGCGCGGTTCGCGACGGCCGCGTGTACATGCCGAAGATGGCCGATTACCTCAGCCAGGAAGCCCTGTGGGCGGTGCGCACCTACCTGGACAGCGTGCACGTCGAGGAGTGACGGCCATGCGTCTGTGGGCGGTGCTGTTGAGTGGCCTGCTGCTGTGTTGCGCGGCGGCCCAGGCGCAGGTGCGCAACTATGACGCGATCATCGCCGCCGGCGAGCTCAAGGTGGCGGTGTACAAGGATTTCGCCCCCTACAGTTTTCAGGACCACGGCCAGCCGCGTGGTGTCGATGTGGAGCTGGCGCAGGCCCTGGCCACGGCCTTGGGGGTACGCCTGCAACTGATCTGGGCGCCACCCGGAGAAAAGCTCGACGATGACCTGCGCGACTACATCTGGCGTGGCAGCCCGCTGCGTCATCAGCAATTGGCCGACCTGATGATGCGGGTGCCTTACGATCGCGCCTACGCGCAGCGGCGCAACGAGCTGGGGGAGCTGGAAAACGCCCAGGTGGTGATGTTCGGCCCCTATCAGCAGGAGCGTTGGCAGGTGGCCTACGATCGCCGTCGCCTGGCCTCAGTGGCCAGTGTCGCGGTATTCCAGCAGCATCCTATCGGGGTCGAGGTGGACAGCGTGCCGTCGTTTTACCTGACGTCGGTGTTCAACGGCATGCTCAGCGCCAGGACCCATCATTACCCCAGCGTGCAGCAGGCTTTTGCTGCGATGCAGGCCGGCCAGGTAGACGCAGTGATGGCGATGCGCGGCGAAGTTGACTGGCAGCTGCACCAGGCCGCCGACCCGCAACTGGCCTTGGCAGAAAACGCCTACCCGAACCTTGGCAAACAGGCCTGGGAAATCGGCATGGCCGTACATGAAAGCAACCGGCAGCTGGCCTATGCCGTGGAGGAGGCCATGGAAGCGATGATTCGCGATGGCCGGCTCAAGGCGATGTATGCCGCATACGGCCTGCGTTACGAGGTCCCGGAGATGTATCAATAGGAGTGGCCATGAACTGGCGAGCAACTTTCCTGCTGGCCTGCTGGATGCCCTGGGCCGCCCAGGCTGCGACACAAGGCACCCACACAGACCCGGTGCCTTCCGTGATGTGGGACTTCTACCACAAGCAGTTGCTGGGGCAGGCGGCGTTCGTGTTCGATGACCGTGTGAAGCTTCTGGCGCCGCCCTTTGCCGAGGATGCACGGCAGGTACCGCTGGAGATCGACGCCCGGGCGTTCACGGGCGATGTGGTGCGGATTATCGCCTGGGCAGAACTGAACCCTCTGCCGCGCATCGTCGACTTTCAGCCCGGCGAGCGCGTGTTGCCCTGGTTGTCGATCCGCATCCGCATCGAACAGGCCACACCGTTGCGCGCCGCCGTACTGACACGCGATGGCCTGTGGCACGTTGGTTCGACCCTGATCGATGCTGCCGGCGGCGGTTGTACTGCACCCAGCGTGGTGCGCACCCAGCCCGGCTGGGAGGAGCACCTCGGGGAGGTGCTGGGCGGGCGCTACCCGCGTGGCGACAGCAGCCGCCTGCGCCTGCAGGTGGCCCACCCCATGGATAACGGCCTGGTCAGCGGCATTCCTGAGTTCTTTCTCAACCATGCCGAGTTGCAAGGTGCAGATGGCCAGCGCCTGGCCAGCCTGGAGCTGTACCCGGCGGTCAGCGAAAACCCCAACCTGGGCTTTGACATTCAGGGCCCCGGGCCAACACGGCTGCTGTTGCGGGACAACAGCGGCAACCAGTTCGAGGCGGCGCTGCCCTGAGCGCGTTGTCTGATTTCACCCTGACCCGAGGCACCATCATGCGTTGGATCCTGTTGTTGCTGCTGTGCCTGGGGCTGCCGGCCCAGGCTGATCTGGCGTACTGGCTCACACCCCGGCAGATCGCCGAGGGCACCTGGTTGCTGGAAGGCAGCACCGACAATTTCGCCAAGGCCAATGGCGGCAATGTGGTCAACACCGCGTTCATCGTCACCGACAGCGGTGTGGTGGTGATCGACAGCGGGCCGTCGAAAGGCTATGGCGAGGCATTGCGCAAGGCAATTGCCACCCTCACCGACAAGCCGGTAGTGGAGGTGCTGCTGACCCATCATCATCCGGACCATGTGCTGGGCAACCAGGCCTTTGCCGATGTGCCGATCGGTGCCCTGGCCGGCACCCGCGACCTGCTGCGCCAGCAAGGCGATGCCATGGCCGAGAACATGTATCGCCTGGTCGGCGACTGGATGCGCGGTACCGAGGTGGTGCTGCCGACCCGGGTGCTGCAGCCGGGGGTGCATGAGGTGGGCGGGCACCGCCTGAGGTTGCTGGGGCTGGGCGGGCATACGGGGGCCGACCTGGCGATTTTCGATGAAAAGACCGGCGTGCTGTTTGCCGGCGACCTGGTGTTCTACGACCGCGCCCTGACCACGCCCAACAGCCCGGGGCTGGACGTGTGGCTCAAGGACCTGGATACCCTGCAGGCACTGCCCTGGAAACAGCTTGTACCCGGGCATGGCCCCTTGGCCAGTGATGCGCAGCCGTTCGTGCAAATGCGTGACTACCTGGGCTGGCTCGATGGCCTGATGCGTGATGGCGCGGCGCGCGGTGACGACATGGCCGAGATGATCCGCAGCCCCATTCCCGAACGGTTTGCCGGGATCAGCCTGACGCGCTATGAGCTGATCCGCAGTGTCAGCCACCTGTACCCGCGTTACGAGCGCCAGCAGTTACAGCGCTTGCCCTGACATTTACGGTGCCTGTGAGCCCCCGCGCCGCCCACGCAGCGCTCTATGTCTGCACCCACCCATCGCTCAGGCCCCTACCAAGGAACTAGAAAACTCCGCACTGCGAGCAATTGTTGGCAATCGGGTCGGGACCAAGAATTCCCGACACACCGGGAAATTTTCCCGGGCACAACAAAAAAACCAAAGGTAGCCGTCATGACCCGATCCCCACGTCGCCCCTTGTTCGCCGTGAGCCTGGTGCTCAGCGCCATGCTGCTTGCCGGCGCGGCTCACGCCGCTGTCAGCAATGAAGAAATCCTCCAGGACCCGAAGAACCCGCAGCAGATCGTGACCAATGGCCTGGGCGTGCAGGGCCAGCGCTACAGCCCGCTGGACCTGCTCAACGTCAATAACGTCAAGGAACTGCGCCCGGTCTGGGCATTCTCCTTTGGCGGAGAGAAGCAGCGCGGCCAGCAGGCCCAGCCGCTGATCAAGGACGGGGTGATGTACCTGACCGGCTCCTACTCGCGGGTGTTCGCCGTGGATGCCCGCACCGGCAAGAAACTGTGGCAATACGATGCACGTCTGCCGGATGACATCCGCCCCTGCTGCGACGTGATCAACCGCGGCGTCGCGCTGTACGGCAACCTGGTGTTCTTCGGCACGCTGGACGCCAAGCTGGTGGCCCTGAACAAGGACACCGGCAAGGTGGTCTGGAGCAAGAAGGTCGCCGACCACAAAGAAGGCTACTCCATCAGCGCCGCGCCGATGATCGTCAATGGCAAGCTGATCACAGGCGTTGCCGGCGGCGAGTTCGGTGTGGTGGGCAAGATCCAGGCCTACAACCCGGAAAACGGCGAGCTGCTGTGGATGCGCCCCACCGTGGAAGGGCACATGGGCTATGTGTACAAGGATGGCAAGGCGATCGAGAACGGTATTTCCGGCGGTGAGGCGGGCAAGACCTGGCCTGGCGACCTGTGGAAGACCGGCGGCGCCGCGCCGTGGCTGGGCGGTTACTACGACCCGGAAACCAACCTGATCCTGTTTGGTACCGGTAACCCGGCGCCGTGGAACTCGCACCTGCGCCCCGGTGACAACCTGTACTCCTCCTCACGCCTGGCACTGAACCCGGACGACGGCACCATCAAGTGGCACTTCCAGAGCACGCCGCATGACGGCTGGGACTTCGACGGCGTCAACGAGCTGATCTCGTTCAACTACAAGGACGGCGGCAAGGAGGTCAAGGCTGCCGCTACGGCCGACCGCAACGGTTTCTTCTACGTGCTCGACCGCACCAACGGCAAGTTCATCCGCGGCTTCCCCTTCGTGGACAAGATCACCTGGGCCACTGGCCTGGACAAGGACGGCCGGCCGATCTACAACGACGCCAGCCGCCCGGGCGCACCCGGCAGCGAGGCCAAGGGCAGCTCGGTGTTCGTCGCGCCGGCCTTCCTCGGCGCCAAGAACTGGATGCCGATGGCCTACAACAAGGACACAGGGCTGTTCTACGTGCCGTCCAACGAGTGGGGCATGGACATCTGGAACGAAGGCATCGCCTACAAGAAAGGTGCGGCGTTCCTCGGTGCCGGCTTCACCATCAAGCCGCTCAATGAAGACTACATCGGCGTGCTGCGCGCCATCGACCCGGTCAGCGGCAAGGAAGTGTGGCGCCACAAGAACTACGCGCCGCTGTGGGGCGGTGTGCTGACCACCAAGGGCAACCTGGTGTTCACGGGCACGCCAGAGGGCTTCCTGCAGGCATTCAACGCCAAGACCGGCGACAAGGTCTGGGAATTCCAGACCGGCTCAGGCGTGCTTGGCTCGCCCGTCACCTGGGAAATGGACGGCGAGCAATACGTTTCGGTGGTCTCCGGCTGGGGCGGCGCGGTGCCGCTGTGGGGCGGCGAAGTGGCCAAACGGGTCAAGGACTTCAACCAGGGCGGCATGCTCTGGACCTTCAAGTTGCCCAAGCAGTTGCAGCAAACGGCAAGCGCCAAGCCATAACGCCTGCCTACTGCCGCTTGCTGCCGCTGATCTGCTGGCAAGCGGCCCTACTACCAAATGACGAGAGCCCCGCTGCCAACGATGCATTCGCCCGGCACGCGGGGCTTCTTACCATCGGTGCATCGCCTGTCGTGGGACAGGCACCGACCCGCAGAGGCTCAGCATGATCTACGCACAACCCGGAACTCCAGGCGCCGTCGTATCCTTCAAACCCCGTTATGGCAACTTCATCGGTGGCGAGTTCGTGCAGCCGTTGGCTGGCCAGTACTTCACCAACAGCTCGCCGGTCAATGGCCAGCCGATTGCCGAATTCCCGCGCTCCACGGCCCAGGACGTCGAGCGCGCCCTGGACGCCGCGCATGCCGCCGCCGAAGCCTGGGGCAAGACCTCGGTGCAAGACCGTGCGCGGGTACTGCTGAAAATTGCCGACCGCATCGAACAGAACCTGGAAGTGCTGGCGGTTACCGAAAGCTGGGACAACGGCAAGGCCATACGCGAAACCTTGAATGCCGACGTGCCGCTGGCAGCGGACCACTTCCGCTATTTTGCCGGTTGCATCCGCGCCCAGGAGGGTGGCGTAGGCGAGATCAACGAAGGCACCGTGGCTTATCACATCCACGAGCCGCTGGGTGTGGTGGGGCAGATCATCCCATGGAACTTCCCGCTGCTGATGGCCGCCTGGAAGCTCGCCCCGGCCTTGGCCGCTGGCAACTGCGTGGTGCTCAAGCCCGCGGAACAGACGCCGCTGTCGATTACCGTCTTTGCCGAACTGATCGCCGACCTGTTGCCGGCAGGCGTACTGAACATCGTCCAGGGCTTTGGCCGTGAGGCCGGCGAGGCGCTGGCCACCAGCAAGCGCATTGCCAAGATCGCTTTCACCGGGTCCACCCCGGTGGGCTCGCACATCATGAAGTGCGCGGCCGAGAACATCATCCCGTCCACCGTCGAACTGGGTGGCAAGTCGCCGAACATTTTCTTCGAAGACATCATGCAGGCCGAGCCGGCGTTCATCGAGAAGGCTGCCGAAGGCCTGGTGCTGGCGTTCTTCAACCAGGGCGAGGTGTGCACCTGCCCGTCACGGGCGCTGATCCAGGAGTCGATCTACGAACCGTTCATGGCCGAGGTGATGAAGAAGATCGCCAAGATCACCCGCGGCAACCCGCTGGATACCGAAACCATGGTGGGTGCCCAGGCGTCCGAGCAACAGTACGACAAGATCCTTTCGTACCTGGAAATTGCCCGAGAGGAGGGCGCGCAGCTGCTCACCGGCGGTGGTGCCGAGCGGCTGCAGGGTGACCTGGCCAGCGGTTACTACATTCAGCCAACCCTGCTCAAGGGCAACAACAAGATGCGCGTGTTCCAGGAAGAAATCTTCGGGCCGGTGGTGGGCGTGACCACCTTCAAGGACGAAGCCGAAGCGCTGGCGATCGCCAACGACAGTGAATTCGGCCTGGGCGCCGGCCTGTGGACCCGCGACATCAACCGTGCCTACCGCATGGGCCGCGGGATCAAGGCCGGGCGAGTGTGGACCAACTGCTACCACCTGTACCCGGCGCATGCGGCGTTCGGGGGGTACAAGAAGTCCGGTGTTGGCCGTGAGACCCACAAGATGATGCTTGACCATTATCAGCAGACCAAGAACCTGCTGGTGAGCTACGACATCAATCCGCTGGGTTTCTTCTAGACCGCGTCGCGGCCTTCGCGGGCTCGCCCGCTTGTATGGTTAGACTTGAAGGGGTGGTGGGACTAAATGCCCGATTCTGACTGTTACGAGCAGTACAGACCGTGGGAGACATCGCCCCACCCCTTCCACCAAAGCGCCGATAAAGAATGCATCGTTTGCAAGCGACGATAGAAGCAAGCCAGCGCCTCTTGGTGAAAGCCCCTCAAGCCGAAAAACCATAACGTGGAGAGCCGCCGATGGCAATGCAGGTAGTGAAGTCGATCATCGGAGCGGACGTTGCAAAAGCTGAATTGGTGATCCATCACGAGGAGCGTGATGAGATCATCAAGCTGAAAAACTCTAAATCTGAAATCAATAAGTGGCTCAGGCAGCAGCCACTGAACACGGCTATCGCCGTTGAAGCGACCAACATCTATCACTTGGATCTGGTCGAGCTAGCCCATGGCATGGGCTTCGATGTTTATGTCATTGATGGATTTCAACTGAGTAACTATCGCAAGAGTGTTGGCGGCCGAGTCAAAACTGACCCGTCCGATGCGCGGTTACTGTCCCGTTTTCTGAAAAACGAGGGTGAGGATCTTCGCCCTTGGACCCCGCCTCCCGCCGTCTACGGCAAGCTGCAGAGCCTTCTGCGGCGCAGGGCTGCGCTGGTATCGGCACGTACTGCAATGACGCAGAGCTGGGCTAACGAGGGCCTGTTGAAAGCGGCCTTCGAAACCTTCGTCAAGTCGATAGAACGGCTGGACTTGCTGATACAAAAGAAGATCAAAGAAGTATTGCGAGAGGCAGGGCTGCTTGAACAGGTTATTCGCTGCCAAGCCGTGGAAGGTATTGGTTTTCTCACAGCGTCAGCACTGGTAATGGCATTTATCAGAGGCGAATTCAAAAGCAGTGACGCTTACATCGCCTTCTTGGGGATGGATCTGCGAGTGAATGACTCCGGGCAAAAGAATGGACGCCGCCGCCTTACAAAGCGAGGCTGTTCGGAGATCCGTCGTTTGTTGCATAACGCAGCGATGTCGGCCAGTAGGTCAGCTACCTGGAAAGACGTGTATGAGCAGTATCGGAGCAACGGTAAAGCAACGACTCAGGCATTAGTGATCTTGGCTCGCAAGCTCGCTCGCGTCGCATTCGCCCTGATGCGAGATCAGGGCGAATACGTCACCAAAAGCCGAAAATTGGCTTGCTGAAAACCATAGAATCTCCCACAGGTTCACCGTTGGTTCCAGAACCGGTGAAGAACCTGTGGGTGCGGGCGAGCCCGCAAAAGGGCCGGCACATGCATGGCCTACCCGTACCAACGCACCCCGCAAGCTCGTTCCAAAGTAGCATTCGGTCCAGTCCGCCCCCGTGCATTAATGCTTCTACCGGAATCCTCCGGCACAAGAAGAGGACTTGCCCTATGTGGACTAAACCCGCCTATACCGACCTGCGCATTGGCTTCGAAGTGACGATGTATTTCGCCAACCGTTGATGACGGCCCGGCCATCGCCACGGTGGCCGGATCCTCCTGGAGCATGTGCCTGTGAACCTGATTGATCGCCAGCAGGCCCTTGCCTTGGGGCGAGGCTTGCGCCTGGGCTGGGAGCCGCAGAAGGCTTGCCACGTGCTGTTGTACGCCGGGGGCATCATCGAGCTCAATGCCAGTGCCGGCTGGGTCCTGGAGCTGCTGGACGGCCACAGTACCGTGGCAACGGTCATCGACCGCCTGGCACAACGCTTCCCCGATGTACCAGGGCTCGAAGAGGACGTACTGGCGTTTCTGGAGGTGGCCCGCGCCAAATCCTGGATAGAATGACCGGTAGCCCCGCTTTGGTCTGGTTGCTTTCGTGGTGGGATGCTTTACGCTGGCGGTTATCTTCCAGAACAATAAGAACAGGCTTACCGATGAGCCAGAGTTTCAGCCCCCTTCGCAAGTTCGTATCGCCTGAAATCATCTTTGGTGCCGGCTGCCGGCACAATGTGGCCAATTACGCCAAAACCTTCGGTGCGCGCAAGGTACTGGTGGTCAGCGACCCTGGCGTGATCGCCGCCGGCTGGGTGGCGGATGTGGAGGCCAGCCTGCAGGCCCAGGGTATCGACTACTGCCTGTACACAGCGGTGTCACCCAACCCGCGGGTCGAGGAGGTGATGCTCGGCGCCGAGATCTATCGGCAGAACCACTGTGACGTGATCGTCGCCGTCGGTGGCGGCAGCCCGATGGATTGCGGCAAGGCCATCGGTATCGTGGTGGCCCATGGGCGCAGCATCCTCGAATTCGAAGGCGTGGACATGATCCGCGTGCCCAGCCCGCCGCTGATCCTGATCCCGACCACCGCCGGCACCTCGGCGGACGTGTCGCAGTTCGTGATCATCTCCAACCAGCAGGAACGCATGAAGTTCTCCATCGTCAGCAAGGCGGTGGTGCCGGACGTGTCGCTGATCGACCCGCAGACCACCCTGAGCATGGACCCGTTCCTGTCGGCCTGCACCGGCATCGATGCGTTGGTGCATGCCATCGAGGCCTTCGTGTCTACCGGCCACGGACCGCTGACCGATCCCCATGCGCTGGAAGCCATGCGCCTGATCAATGGCAACCTGGTGGAGATGATCGCCAACCCTACTGATATTGCGCTGCGCGAGAAGATCATGCTCGGCAGCATGCAGGCGGGCCTGGCGTTCTCCAATGCGATCCTGGGCGCAGTGCACGCCATGTCGCACAGCCTGGGCGGCTTCCTCGACTTGCCCCATGGCTTGTGCAATGCGGTGCTGGTGGAGCACGTGGTGGCGTTCAACTACAGCTCGGCGCCGGAGCGTTTCAAGGTGATCGCCGAGGTGTTCGGTATCGACTGCCGCGGTCTCAATCACCGGCAGATCTGCGGGCGGCTGGTGGAGCACCTGATTGCCCTGAAGCGTGCCATCGGCTTCCATGAAACCCTGGGCCTGCACGGGGTGCGCACGTCCGATATCCCGTTCCTGTCGCAACACGCGATGGACGACCCGTGCATCCTCACCAACCCCCGTGCGTCCAGCCAGCGTGATGTCGAGGTGGTCTATGGCGAGGCCCTCTGACGAGCAGCAGCGGGCGTTGGCCGGGCTGCTGGGGCTGGGTGACCACTCGGCGCGCAAAAGCCATTACCCGGAGCTGTCCGCCCGCCTGGACGAGCTGGAAGCCGAACGCAACCGTTACAAATGGCTGTTCGAAAACGCCGTGCACGGTATTTTCCAGGCCAGCCTTCAGGACGGCATGCGCGCCGCAAACCCGGCGCTGGCGCGCATGCTCGGCTATGACGACCCGCAAGCGGTGCTTTTTTCCCTGACTGACCTGGCCGCCAACCTGTTTGATGGCGGTGCCGAGGAGTTGCAGGCCATTACCGCGGTGCTCGCCCGTGAGCACAGCCTGCACGGCTACGAAACCCGTCTGCGGCGCAAGGACGGCAGCCATCTCGATGTACTGATGAACCTGCTGCTCAAACCCGGCCATGAAGGGCTGGTGGAGGGGTTCGTCGCCGACATTACCGAACGCAAGCTGGCCCAGCAGCGCCTGCAACAACTCAATGACGAACTGGAGCAACGGGTTGCTGCGCGTACCGATGAATTGCTGGAGGCGCGTGATGCCGCCGAAGCCGCCAACCGCAGCAAGGACAAATACCTCGCCGCCGCAAGCCATGACCTGCTGCAACCGTTGAACGCTGCCCGCTTGCTGATTTCGACCTTGCGCGAGCGGCCGTTGCCAGAGGCCGAGCATGTGCTGGTGGAGCGTACCCACCAGGCCCTGGAGGGCGCGGAAGACCTGCTGACCGACCTGCTGGACATTTCCCGGCTCGACCAGGCGGCGGTAAAGCCGGATGTGGCCGTGTACCGCCTGGACGAGCTGTTCGCGCCGCTGGTCTCGGAGTTCAGCCCGGTGGCCGAGGCGGCGGGCCTGAAGCTGCACGCACGCATAGCCGACTACGCCATCAGCACTGACCTGCGGTTGCTCACACGCATCCTGCGTAACTTCCTCAGCAACGCGTGCCGGTATACCGAGGAGGGGCGGATCCTGCTCGGGGCAAGGCGCCGCGGCGGCCATTTGCGGCTGGAGGTGTGGGATACCGGACGGGGCATTGCGCAGGACCGGCTGCAGGACATATTCCTCGAGTTCAATCAGCTGGATGTGGGGCGTGCAGCGGATCGCAAGGGCGTTGGCCTCGGGCTGGCCATCGTCGAGCGGATCGCCAAGATACTCGGTTACCGGATCGAAGTGCGGTCGTGGCTGGGGCGTGGCTCGATGTTCAGCATCGAGGTACCTCTTGGCAAAGAAATGCCGCTGGCTGTTCACCAGGCTGTGCCGCTGCCCAGC
Organism: Pseudomonas sp. 10(2024); assembly: GCF_045164175.1. Lineage (NCBI taxonomy): Bacteria > Pseudomonadati > Pseudomonadota > Gammaproteobacteria > Pseudomonadales > Pseudomonadaceae > Pseudomonas > Pseudomonas sp. 10(2024). The sequence goes on along the minus strand of NZ_CP174006.1, from coordinate 3,450,758 downwards.
GTCGGTGATCCGCTGCCGGGCCGCCGCCTGCTGGTACTGGACAACGAAGTGAGCATCCTCGAGAGCATGGGCGCGCTGCTTGGGCAGTGGGGCTGCGAGGTGGTGACCGCGACCGACCAGGCAGGTGCCTTGCTGGCCTTGCAGGGGCAGGCCCCGGAACTGATCCTGGCCGACTACCACCTGGACCATGGCGTAGTGGGGTGCGAGGTGGTGAGGTACCTGCGTGAGCATTTTGCGACTGCCATACCGGCAGTGATCATTACCGCAGACCGCAGCGATCAGTGCCGGCGTGGATTGCAGAAGCTAGGGGCGCCGCTACTGAACAAACCTGTGAAACCCGGAAAACTGCGGGCGGTATTGAGCCAGTTGCTCCTGGTGCATTGACTGGGTAGTCGTTCACCATTCAGCGAAATAGAGCACTTAAATGGCCTGTCGTGGAGTTTGGATCCACGGGTCTTTAAAACTTACCATTCGGTCAGCTTGCAAGAAGTTAGTAAACTAACTAATACGGCTTTAAATACCGCTGGTCGGTGCTTTTGCTCAAGAAATGAACGATTTGCCAGTGGGTCGCTCATATTTGCCAGCAAGTGTGTTCTTAAAGCAGCGCACTTCGCACCTCTCCCCAGAACGTAATGGACGTTCAACTTGATCTGAATCGCAGGGATGCACACGGGGCTTTTTTACCTCTGACGATGGAGTAACGCCATGCCCAACCGAGGCTCAACGGTTGAGCCACTGTGTGCAATTGAGTAACCATTCGCTGTTTCAATTAACGATATGAATTTGGTCTTCCCGGTGCGATCAAGTCGTACGCATGCTTGTTGCAAGGCCATCTAGCGCTGATGCATTACGTGGAGAATTCGACGTGGAGTTTAATACAATTATTAGCCTGTTCGGGCAGAAAGAATCCATGGAGCTGGTGCGGTTGTCGGTCATTTATGTTCATTTACTGGCCTGTTGTATCGCCATCGGCCTGGTATTTACCAGTGATGCCGAGATGGTCAGGGACTTGTTGAAGGGGTATCAACAGGCCAGCCATGACGGTAAGCACATGGCGCGATTGCAAGCGTCCGTTGCCAATGCCTTGATATTCTTGTGGCTTACCGGTGCCGCGGTCATTGGTATCGATTACCTTGAAAAAGGCATGAGTTATTTTGCCAATCCCAAACTTCACGCCAAGGTCATTATTGTCTTGCTCCTGACCTTCAATGGCATGTTGTTGCATCGTTATGTATTACCTGCCTTGCTCAAGGCCGGTTCTTTGCTTGACCTGAATATAGGCGTGCGGATGTTTGCCCTGTTTTCTGGCGCACTGTCAGGTGTTTCCTGGTTATATGCAGCGATGCTGGGCGTCGGTCGGCCACTGGCCTGGAAGTATTCGCTGACCGAGTTGCTGTTGGCCTATCCGGTGCTGATCCTGCTTGGCTTTGCCCTGATGGCCGCACTGACCCAGTGGGCGCGAAAACGCAATATGGCCAAAGCGACGCCAGCACCTGTGTGGCCGCGGGCGGGCATTCCTTGCTGATGGCCTGAGGCACTGCAACGGCGCCGCAAAGCGGCGCTCGCGGTCACGCGTTTGCCTGCACGCTGCGCCCTTTCGCCAGATAGGCATTGAACTCATCTTCCGGCACCATGCTGCCCCCCGTTCCCCAGACAAGATGGGTGGCCTGCTGCAGCCGGGCTGGGGTGAAGCCTTGGCGAGCCAGGTACTCGCCGGCTTGCAGCACCCGTAGCATACCGGGTACGCCGGCCAGGGCAGAAGGTTCCAGTTTGACCTTGTCCTGCTCATGGGCGATGACCATCAAACGGTACAGTTCTTCGTCGGTCACGGTGTAGTAACCATCGATCAGCCGCTGCATGGCTTTGCCGACAAACCCTGATGGGCGCCCGACCGCCAGGCCGTCTGCGGCGGTGACGTTGTCGATGCCGAAGTCCTGCACGCAGGTTTCATCATGCAGGCCGGTGTAGACACCCAGCAGCATGCAGGGGGAGTGGGTGGGCTCGGCAAAGATGCAGTGCACCGCATCGCCGAACACCAGCTTCAGCCCGAATGCGACACCGCCCGGGCCGCCCCCTACGCCGCACGGCAGGTACACGAACAACGGGTGATCTGCGTTCACCTGGATGCCAGCCTGGTCGAATTGCCGTGCCAACCGTTCGGCGGCGACGGCATAGCCGAGAAACAGCTGTGGGGAGTTTTCGTCGTCGACAAAATAACAACTGGGGTCTGAGGCTGCCTGCTGGCGACCCTGCTCGACCGCTACGCTGTAGTCGCACGCGTGTTCTACCACGGTCACGCCGTTGGCCCGCAGCTTGTCCTTCTTCCATTGCCGGGCGTCTGACGACATGTGCACGCTCACCTTAAAACCCAGCTTGGCGCTCATGATGCCAATCGACAGCCCCAGGTTGCCGGTCGAACCCACGGCGATCGTGTACTGGCTGAAGAATGCGCGGGCCTGGTCGCTCGCCAGTTTGGTGTAGTCATCCGTTGGCGTGATCAATCCGGCCGCCAGGGCCAGGTCTTCGGCGTGCTTGAGCACTTCATGGATACCGCCCCGGGCCTTGATCGAACCGGAGATGGGCAGGTCACTGTCCGCCTTGAGCCACAGGCTGCCTGCGTTCTGCAGTGATCCTTCTTCGACAAGCACCCGGCGCAGCAGTGGCAGCGGGATGACAGGCGACTCGATGACCCCGCCGGCAGCGGCTGTTTCGGGGAACACGGTGGCCAGGTAAGGCGCGAACCGCTGCAGCCGCGCGCTGGCCGCTTGCACGTCGGCAGCCGTCAGGCCCACATCGTGCAGGGCTTCTGCAGCCTTGGCGATACCAGGGTTGAACCAGCTGGTCTGCTTCAGGGCAACCAGCTCGGCGATGATCGGGTGGCTTTGTTGCCAGGCTTCCAGGGTTTTTCCGTGAATCATGATTTCACCTGCAGTGCAGTCTGTGGGCCGCCAGCAGCAGTCTCGTGACAGGGGGAAGGGGCAGGATAACCCACGGAGTCTCGAACATTACACATTGGCTTTACTGAGGTGTTGCCTGTACCGGCCCCTTCGCGGGCTCGCCCGTTCCCACAGGACATCACAGCCTTCAAGGCTTGCACAGTACCTGTGGGAGCGGGCAAGCCCGAGAAGGGGCCGGTACAGGCAAAGGATCTGATCCGTTTGCTTACTCAGCCATAAGGCGGCGCTGGCAGTTCGGCCAGCAGGGTTTTCAAACCGTCGCTCCACTGCCTGCGAATCTGCTGGTAATAGGCATCGTCGCTGGTAATGCGCTTGCGCGTCATGCTTTCCAGGCTGTTATTGCGGTACACCAGCAAGTCCAGCGGCATGCCCACCGACAGGTTGCTGCGGATGGTGGAGTCGAACGAAATCAGGCCGCAGCGCAGCGCTTCATCGAGCGGCGTGCGGTAATCCAGGTTGCGGTCGAGTATTGGCCTGCCGTACTTGCTTTCACCCAGCTGCAGAAACGGGGTGTCCGGTGTGGCCTGGAAGAAATTGCCTTGTGCATACACGTTGTAGATGGCCATGGGGCCGCCGGCTATCTGGCCGCCGACGATGAATGAACTGCTAAGGTCGATATCGGCCGTGAGCTTGCTGCGGTCTCTTTTGACCACCTCGCGCAGGGTGTCGGCGACCAGCACCGTTGCATCGTAGAGCGTGGCAACGTTCAGCAGGTGGGGGCCGTTGCCCTGGGTGCGTTGCTGCAGCAGGTTTACCACCGACTGCGAGGTCGCCAGATTGCCGGCGGTCTGCAGCACGATCAGCCGCTCGCCCGGGACGCTGAAGACGAACAACTTGGTGAACGTGGAGATCTGGTCGATGCCGGCATTGGTGCGTGAGTCGCTGATGAAGACAAGCCCGTCCTCCAGGTGCATGGCGACACAGTAAGTCATGCGGTTTCCCTTGTGTTGCGTGTGGAAGGGTCTTGCCGCACTCGCGCGGCAAGACCGGTCTGAAGCCAGTCTGTCACTGGCGATGCACGTGAACGCTGGCCTGCATCGATTCGGCGCCGCCGCCGCGGCGTACGCCCCTGACCGGGCAGGCATCAAGGTAGTCCAGGCCCACCGCCAGCTTCAGGTGACGCTCTGGCCGGGTCAGGCGGTTGGTAATGTCGAAGCTGTACCAGGCATCGTCGACCCAGGCTTCGGCCCAGGCGTGGCTGGCCAGGTGTTGTTCATCCTCGGTGCACAGGTAGCCGGACACATAGCGTGCCGGCACCCCCAGGCTGCGTGCGCAGGCCAGGAAGGCGTGGGTGTGGTCCTGACACACGCCCGCGCCACCGCTGAAGGCTTCGATGGCCGTGGTACCCACCGACGTGGCGCCAGGGCTGTAGGGCATGTGCTCGGCCAGGCCTTGCATCAGCCCGATCAGTGCTGCCCGGTCGCGGTGACTGCCACATTGCCGGGCGGCGAAAGCAATCAGGGTGTCGTCGGCCTGCGTCAGGTGGCTGCCGCGCAGGAACGGCAGGGGCGACTGGCTCTCGGTTTCGTGTTCGCAATCCGGGTCGATCTCGACCTGGCCGTGTGCGGTAAGCGCCAGGTGGCCATGGGGTTTGTCCAGTGTCAGCACGTGCAGGATGTTGCCATAAGGGTCGATCTGGCCCTTTACCTTGCAGGGCAGGTCCAGTTGCCATTGATTGATACGCTGGCGTTCGCTGCTGCGCGGCGTCAGGCGCAGGAACTGGATACTGTTGCACACGTCGCTGGCATAGCTATAGGTCGTGTCGTGGCGAATGGACAGTTTCATACAACCTCCAGGTAGGAGTGATGGACGGCCTGGCCCAGTTGGTTGATGCGGCCGATGAAGTCGCTCAGCCAGGGGTGCAACCCGGCATCGAGGATTTCGTCGATTGCGGTGTAGCGCAGGCGCGCGTTCAGTTCGGCGGCCATGCGCTGGGCGGCACGCCCGGTACTGCCGGGCAGGCCCGCCAGGATCAGGTCGAGTTCCTCGATGCAGGCATGCAGCGAGCGCGGCACGTCCACCCGCAACAGCAACAGCTCGGACACCGGCCGGGCGCTGGGCGCGGCGCGATAGAGCTCGTTGAAGGCCTCGTACGAGGTCAGCGCGCGCAGCAGGGCGCTCCATTGGTAATAACCTCGGGCGGAGTCGTCGCTGACCTCTTCGGAGGCCTCGCCGAACATTTCATAGCGCGAATCGAGCAGGCGCAGGGTATTGTCCGCCCGCTCCAGGAAGGTCCCAAGGCGAATGAAGCTGTAGGCATCGTTGCGCATGATGGTGCCGGAGGTCGCACCGCGGAACAGGTGCGATCGTTCCTTGACCCAGTCGCAGAACTGGCTGATGCCATAGCGACCCAGGCCGTTGCTGGCAATGTTGCGCATTTCGATCCAGGTGGCGTTGATGTTCTCCCACATGTCGGCGGTGATACGGCCGCGCACTGCATGGGCATTGGTCCTGGCGGCCTGCAGGCAGCAGTAGATGCTGCTGGGGGTGGTGGCGTCGAGGGCGAAGAAGTGCAGCATGCGCTCGGTGTCGAGTTCCTTGTGCCGACGCAGGTAGTCATCCAGCATGCCCGAGGCCATCAGCGACATTGCCAGTTCGGCATGGCCGTCGCTGCGCCCGGCCTGGGGCATCAGCGATAGCGAGTAGCTGACCTCGAGCATGCGTGCGAGGTTTTCTGCACGCTCCAGGTAGCGGGACATCCAGTACAGGTCGGAAGCAGTTCGCGAAAGCATGGCTCAGTCCTCCACCACCCAGGTGTCCTTGGTACCGCCGCCTTGCGACGAGTTGACCACCAGCGAGCCTTCCTTGAGCGCCACGCGCGTCAGGCCACCGGGCACCAGGCGGGTTTCACTGCCCGACAACACGAACGGGCGCAGGTCGATGTGACGCGGTGCGATGCCGCTGTCGACGAAGGTCGGGCAGGTTGACAGGCACAGCGTCGGTTGAGCGATATAGGCGTGCGGGCGGGCTTTGATGCGCGCGCGGAAGTCCTCGATCTGGGCTTTGGTCGAGGCGGGCCCGACCAACATGCCATAGCCGCCGGAGCCCTGGGTTTCCTTGACCACCAGTTCGGGCAGGTGGGCCAGTACATGGGACAGGTCCGCCGGCTTGCGGCACTGCCAGGTCGGCACGTTGTTCAGGATCGGTTCTTCGCTCAGGTAAAAGCGGATCATGTCGTCGACGAAGGGGTAGATGGATTTGTCATCGGCCACGCCAGTGCCGACGGCGTTGGCCAGTACCACATTGCCGGCGCGGTAAACGGAGATCAGCCCCGGCACGCCCAGCATCGAATCAGGGTTGAAGGACAGCGGGTCGAGGTAGTCGTCGTCCAGGCGGCGATAGATCACGTCCACCTGCTGGGGGCCGGCCGTGGTGCGCATGTACACATGCTCATCACGCACGAACAGGTCGGCGCCTTCGACCAGCTCGATGCCCATTTCCCGGGCCAGGAAGGCATGCTCGAAATAGGCGCTGTTGAAACGGCCGGGCGTGAGCAGCACCGCGGTGGGGTTGTCCAATGGGCTGGCGCTCTTGAGCGTGTCCAGCAGCAGGTTGGGGTAGTGGTCGATGGGCGCGATACGCTGGGCGGCAAACAGTTCGGGGAACAGGCGCATCATCATCTTGCGGTCTTCGAGCATGTAGCTGACGCCGCTGGGGGTGCGCAGGTTGTCTTCCAGCACGAAATAGCTGCCATCGCCGTCACGTACCAGGTCGACACCGGCAATATGCGCATACAGCCCACGGTGAAGGTCCAGGCCCTGCATGGCGATCTGGTAGCCCTCGTTGGCCAGCACTTGCTCTGGCGGGATGATGCCGGCCTTGAGAATGCGCTGGTCGTGGTAGATGTCCTGCAGGAACAGGTTCAGCGCCTGTACCCGTTGAATGCAGCCACGCTCGACCGTGCGCCACTCGCTGGCGCGGATGCTGCGCGGGATGATATCGAAGGGGATCAGGCGCTCGGTATCCTGCTTGTCGCCATACAAGGTGAAGGTGATGCCTGCGCGGTGAAACAGCAGGTCGGCCTCGCGCCGGCGCTGTTCCAGCAACTCCAGCGGGGTGTTGGCCAGCCAGCGGGCGAACTCCTGGTAATGCGGGCGGCAGTTGCCGTCCGCTTCGTACATTTCATTGAAAAAAGCCCGGGACATACCCACTCCTTGCCGCCGTTGCCGGCAGCTTCATTGCGGTTCATCTGCGTCTTTCAGGGTGCTGCCTTGCTGGGGTAAGTGGGAGCTGTGTCTCGCGTTAACCTCGGTCTCGGTAGATTGCCTGTGCGTTGAGCACAATCAGTCTGTGCAATAAAAGTGCCGAACACGCCTGGCGGCTCTGGGGGGCGGGAAATGTGAGGGGCACAACCGATGTGAGCTGTCTGGCCGCAAGGGCCGGCGCATCAAAAAAGGGCGCTATTGATCCGGGCGCGGCTTTTGAACCGAAATGGGGCGCAGGCCGGTGCCTGGCGGGCGAAAAAGGGAATATTCCGGGTGCATGACGTGGGGCGGAGGGGGCATGTATCGAGCGCCGCGCGGGCGGCACTCGATTGCGCGAACGCTGAATATCGTGAGACGGGCGCCTTCAGGGCGTCAGAGGCAGGCGTAGACCACCAGCTCCACCAGCATTTCTTCCCGGGCGAGGCCCGCCACCACTACGGCCGCGCGGTTGGGGTAGGGTGCCTGGAAATACTCGGCGTACACGGCATTCACAGTCGCCAGATAACGGCGGTCGGTCACGTAGATCAGCACCTGGGTCACGGCATCCAGCGAGCTGCCAGCGGCTTCCAGGGTGTGGCGCAGGTTGTCCAGTGTCTGGCGGGCCTGGGCCTCGATGCCGCCGGCAACCACCTGGCCCTGCGTATCGATTGGGATCTGAGCCGTGTACAACGTACCGTTGCCGACGACCGCCCATTCCAGTGGCGCCCTGGAGGCGAACAGCTCGGTCTTTATCGCATGCTTCATGGGTTGTTTCCTCAGTGGCAAGGGTGTTCAGTCGGCGTCGCTGCCGCCGCCTGCACCGTGGCGGCGTGAGGCATCGGTGCTCTCGACAAGGATGTGTTCGGCCAGCTGCCTGAGCCTTTGCCAGGTATGTTCGTTGACTGTAAAACCTTGCTGCAGTGTGCGCTGCGGGTCGCTTATTGCCTGGGCGGTCTGGCCTGCTCGGGTGAACAGCACCGTTACGTCTTGCGCGGCCGCTTCAATGCCCCGGGGCCGGGCTTCACTGCTCAGTTCCGGGCGCGGCATGCCAGCGGTGAAGTCGGCCCAGTGGCATTGGCGGGCGTCCTCCCAGCGGGCTTGCACGTGCAGCCCCTGCACCGCTGCCCGGCTCAGGTAGCCCAGCAACAGCAAACGGTTGTGGCAGTGGCGTATGCGCAGTTCGGCCTGACCACAGCGCATGGCCTTGGCTGCCGCCAGTTCCACCACCGTGGCGGCGCAGCGCAACACGCTCTGGCCCTTGGCGTCGATCACCAGCAGGGCGTTATCCTCATGGCACAAGGCGTATGGCCGTGCAGCTTCGGCTTGCAGATAACGCAACGCCTTTTCCAGTGCACCGACGCCATCGAGCCCCTGCAGTTGCAACCAGCCCACGAGTTCGGCGGCATCCTCGCAGTCGCCCGGGGCGAAGCCCATGCCTTCGAATGCCTTGCGGCACATCACCTGTATTTCGTTAAGCGATACGCGCATGGTCAAAACTCCCTTTGCGGCATGACTGCGAAATTCCAGTCGTCTGCGAACGGCTGACCGATGTCGCTGACCAGCGGCGCGCCCTGGAACAGCGTGATACGCACCCAGCGGCTTGACTTGGGGTCGAATTTCCCCGCGCCGAAAAATGCCAGTTTGCAGCGCAGCAGGTGAATCGGCAGCATGTCCCGGGCCAGCAGATTGGCACGGATTTCACCGTAGTTCGTTTTTGCCATGCCTTGCAGGCGGCGTACCGCGCCCTTGAACATCGGTTGGGCGATCAGGAAGTGAGCGGTCAGCGCCTGAGGCTGCAGTTGCAGGTGCTCCAGCAGCGCGCTATGGCACTGCTGGATATTGCGGGCGATACCCAGCTGCATTTCTTTTTCGGCCCCTGGCTCCTCTGCGCGAATGCCCAGGCGCGGCTCTTCTTTTTCAGCTGAGCGGTACCAGAAGAAGTGCTCCGCATCGGCAGCACTGAAGTCGTAGCGCAACGCCCAGCCATACTGCTGCTCGATGAGCTGGCGCAGTTGCCCAAGGGGCATCTGGGCGTCCAGCTGCCAGCTTTCGTTGACCCCCATGTGCTCGGCCAGGGGCGTGACCTGCTCGGGGTACAGCTCCAGCAGCAGGCTGACCAGAAGCTCCTGGCAGCCCACCCCCGTGTGTAATTGCGCCCAGGCCAGCAGGCGCGGCCAAAGGCCCGCGCCGTCGGCTTGCGTGCCAAGCCAGGTGGCCAGTAAAGCAAGCTCGGCCAAGGTTTGCAGGTTCTGCTCATGCTGGCGCTGGTCTTCGGTCCGGGACTGGCTCAGGTGCAACTGGGCGCGCGCCAGCAATTGCTGCAGGCGCGCCAACGGGGCGGGCTCCGCCGACTGCGCCAGCACCAGGGCCAGGGCCGCTTCCCGCGTACTGATCCAGTGCTCCACCAGTTGAGGGTGGTTGATCAGAAAAGGGGCCATTCCCAGCCCGGTCGCGTTGCCGACCCCCAGGTAGCGTTGAAGGGCCGGGGCCAGTTGCACTGCCCGCTGCGGGGCGAGTGCCTGGGCCATGTGGTTGATCTGCTCGATGCTGAAGTGACGCAGCAGGTAGACGGTGAACATCTGCGCGCTGAACGGCTGGTTGAAGTCCGGGTTATCTTGCAGGCAACCAAAATCGGCGATGCCGAACTTGCCGTTACCGTAAACAGCTGTAGTGCGATACAGGTAGCCGACTTCAGCCAGTTGCTGTGGATCGGGCTGGCGACCTTCTGCCAGCGCCGCCAGAAACCGGTCGAAATTGCGCAAGCTACGGTTGGCCCGCGACAACACCAGCACGCGTGCATCGAAGCGGCCTGCTTCCTGCAGCGGCACGTTGCGTTGCAGGTCGGCCAGCTGTGCCGAGTCGACATCGCCGGCCACCAGCACGAAGCTGACGTCCCACTGGTCGGCGATGACCCGATCGCTGCGCTTTTCCGGCGGCAGGTAGGCCGAGAAGATCACGCAGTGGTAATGGCCGTTCGGCGTTTCGATGCGGTAGATCGCAGTGCCGAAGCCTTGGCCATCGAGGTCGAAACAGCTGCGCCGGATTTGCCAGCGCTGTTGCATCATCCGCCGCATGCTGCTGCGCACGAAGCTTAGCGGGCTCTGGAAGTGGCTACCCAGCCGGGCCAGGTCCATGACTTGGCTGGCAGGGCGCAACGCGGGTATTGCAGGCACGCTGTTGGGCATTGTTGTTGTACCTGGATGGATCATGTTCAGACGCCTTGTTCACGGGCCATGTGTCGAGCGATGCGCACGGCATCCCACAGGGCTGGCAGGATCACCAGCGACACCGGCACCGCGGTGATGACAATGAAGGATTGCAGGGCCGTCACACCGCCTGCGCCAATGGTGATCAGCACCACCGCCGCCAGGCCCATGCCGATTGCCCAGAAACCGCGCAACCACTTCTTCGGTTTATCGTCGCTGGACATCGCCAGCGCCACGGTGAAGGCCATGGCGTCGCCATTGGTGGCCACCGAGATGAAACTCAGGAACAGGAACAGCGCGCTGACAAGGCCACCCAGTGGCAGGTTCTGCGTCACTCCCAGCAACAGGTCTTCAGGCTTGGCGCCATGGGCGGTGACGCTGCCTGGCGTTTGCAGCTCCAGGCCGATCCCGGTACCGCCTACCACGGTGAACCAGAACATGGTCACCAGCGGTGCGATGATCGACAGCGTCATGATGATCTCGCGGATGGTGCGGCCCCGCGAGATCCGCGCGACGTACAGTGCCACCATGGGCGCGTAGCCGATGAACCAACCCCAGTAGAACACCGTCCACCAGTCCAGCCATTTGGGGTCGGCGCGGAACATCGTCAGGGGGATGAAGTGCTCCACGTGCAGGGCAAAGGCCGCCGGGAAACCGCCGAGGATGAACAGCGTCGGTCCGAATACCACCATGAACAGTGCCAGGCCGATCATCAACCAGACGTTGATCTCGCTGACAAAGCGGATGCCTTTGAGGCCCACCAGGCACGAGACAGTGTACATCGCGGTGACCAGGACAATGGTCAGCGACTGGGTGACGATAGTGTTGGGCAACCCCCACACGGCGTGCATGGCGCTGCTGATCTGCAGGCCAAGGAAACCGATCGGACCGATGGTGCCGGCCACTACCGCGATGATCGAGGCAGCGTCGGCCAAGGTGCCGATCGGGCCCTTGAGCGCTCGCTTGCCGAACAGGGGGTAGAGCAGGGTACGCGGCGCCAGCGGAAGGCCTTTATCGTAATGCAGGTGCATCAGCACGATCGCCAGCAGGCTACCCAGAACGGCCCAGGCCAGGAAGCCCCAGTGCACGAACGATTGCGCCAGTGCCGCGGTGGCCGCTGCTTCGCTGTGCGGTTGCATGCCGGCGAAGAAGGGCGGTGGGCTGGCAAAGTGCATCAAGGGTTCGGCAGCGGCCCAGAAGGCGCCACCACCTGCCAGCAAGGCGCACATGATCACTGCGATCCAGTTGAAGGTGCTGACGTCCGGGCGCTGGGTGACCCCGCCCAGGCGTACACGCCCGCATCTGGAAAACCCGATGAACAGGCTGACGGCGAAGGTTACCAGCATCAGCACTTGCCAATAGAGGCCAAAGGCCTTTGTCGACCAGGCGAACAGGGTATTGACCAGCGCCGACACGGTGTCGATGTCGATCAGCGCCGCCAGCAGGAAGGCGCCGAGGAATCCGCCGCTGATCAGGAACAACGGCCAGTCGATATCGCGTGCCATAGGCAGGCCCATGGCCTGGCCGTCGGCCTGCAAGGTGGTTGGGTTTTTCATGAAACCTCCGGAACCTGCGATTTTTTTTATTGTTGATGCTGTCCGTGCAAGGGGTTCAGGCCTGTGCCGTGGTGGCGGTCTCCAGCAAGCGCAACCAGTTCAGCCCCATGATGTTGCCCACGTCGTGCTCGGCAAAGCCGCGGGCGCGCAGGCCCTGGGCAATGTTGCGGAAGTCGCGGCTGTCGCGGAACCACTGCAAGGGCGCCGGCCAGTTGGCGTTGTCCCTGGAGCCTTCGCCGTAGTCCTTGTCCTTGCTCCAGCGGCCGTTGCGCATCCATTCCAGCACAGACAAGGGTTGCGCCTGGCACAGGTCGGTGCCGATGCCGATGTGCTCCACACCCATCAGGTCGGCGGTGCGCGCGACCATGTCGCAGAAACTTTCCAGGCTACAGTCCGAGGCACCCTTGAGATGGAACGGGTAGGTGCTGAACCCCAGCAGCCCGCCGGACTCTGCGATCCCGCGTAGCACCGCATCGGACTTGTTGCGCTTGGCGGCGTGGAAGCTGGCAGGGTTGGCGTGGGAGATGATCACCGGTCGGCTCGACAGTTCGATGGCCTCAAGCGTGCTTCGCTCGGCGCTGTGAGACATGTCGATGAGCATGCCGACGCGGTTCATTTCGGCGATCACCTGGCGGCCGAAGCGGCTGATGCCGTTGTCCTCGCGCTCATAGCAGCCGCTGGCCAGCAGGCTTTGGTTGTTGTAGGTCAGCTGCATGACGAACACCCCGAGCTGGCGGAAAACCTCCACCAGGGCAATGTCGTCCTCGATCGGCGAGCAGTTCTGGAAGCCGAAGAAGATGCCCACCCGGCCCTCCTCGTGGGCCAGGCGGATGTCGCTGGCCGTGCGTACCGGGCGGATCAGCTCGGGCCATGTCTCGAAGCGGCGGTTCCACTCGCCCAGGCGCGACAGGGTTTCGCGGGCGTTTTCGTGGTAGGCGATGGTGGCGTGCACCGCGCTCAGGCCACCGGCCTGCATCTGCTGGAATATTTCCTGGCTCCAGTTGGAGTACTGCAGGCCGTCGATCATCAAGAGGTCGTGCATGGCATGTATTCCTTCAGGGCCGCAGGTAGGTGGTCTTGACCACGGTGTAGAAGTCGCGAGCGTATTGCCCCTGTTCCCGAGGGCCGAAACTCGAGGCTTTACGGCCCCCGAATGGCACGTGGTAGTCGGTGCCGGCGGTGGGCAGGTTGACCATCACGCAGCCGGTCTGGGCGCGGCGTTTGAAGTGGCTGGCGTGGCGTAGCGACTGGGTGATGATCCCGGCGGTGAGGCCGTACTCGGTATCATTGAGCGTGGCCAGCGCCTCTTCAAAATCGCGCACGCGGATCACGCAGGCGATGGGGCCGAACACTTCCTCGCGGTTGATGCGCATGTCGTTGCGGCTGTTGATGAACAAGGCAGGGCGCATGTAGTAGCCATCGCAGGCCAGTTGCAGGCGCTCGCCACCTTCGATCAGGGTGGCGCCTTCGGCCTGGGCCAATTGCAGGTAGGCCAGGTTCTGTTCCAGCTGGCGCGCGTCAGCGACCGGGCCGATCTGGACGCCAGCCTCCAGTGCATGGCCGACCTTGAGCTGGCGCATGCGCAGGCGCAGCGCCTCGACGAAGCGGTCGTGGATGCCGTCGCAGACGATCAGCCGTGACGAAGCGGTGCATTTCTGCCCGGTGCCGAAGAAGGCCCCGTTGAGCGCGCATTCCACGGCCAGTTCGAGGTCGGCGTCGTCCATGACCACCAGGGCATTCTTGCTACCCATTTCCAGCTGGCAGCGCACCAGGTTACCGGCGGTGGCCACCGCTACGCGTCGGCCCGTCTGCAGAGAACCGGTGAACGTCAGGGCATCGATCTCGGCGGACTGGATCAGGGCCTCGCCGACGTCGGCACCGCTGCCCATCACCAGGTTGAAGGTGCCGCTGGGCAGGCCCTGACGGCTGATGATCTCGGTGAGCGCCCAGGCACTGGCCGGCACCAGGTTGGCCGGCTTGAACACCACGGCGTTGCCGAAGGCCAGGGCCGGGGCGATTTTCCAGGCGGCGGTGGCCATGGGGAAGTTCCATGGGGTAATGATGCCCACTACACCCACCGGTTCGCGATGCACTTCGATGTCGACCCCAGGGCGCACCGAGGCGGCAGTCTCGCCCATCTGGCGCAGCACTTCGGCGGCGTAGTAATGGAAGAACTGGCCGCTGCGATTGACCTCGCCGATGCCTTCGGCCAAGGGTTTGCCTTCTTCTCGCGACAGCAGTTCGCCGAGCTCTTCCTTGCGGGCGATCAGCTCGTCGCCGATGGCCATCAGCACTTGCTGGCGGCTTTCCAGACCACTGGCGGCCCACAGGGGTTGAGCGGCGCGGGCGGCCTGGATGGCCTGGCGGGCCTGTTCGGCGCTGGCCTGATGGTACTGGCCGATCAGGTCGCCAGTGTCCGAGGGGCTGTAGTTGCCCAAAGTGGCGTGGCCTTCACACCACTGGCCATCGATGTAGTTGTTGTAGGTCTTGTGTGACATGGATGAACGCCTCCGTTTGCATGGCATTCATCATGCGAGCAATATGCAGCAAATAAAAATTAATAAAAAAAATGCTTTGATAAGGAATGCTAACCATGTTGCCCGAGCTGAAAATCGCCCAGTTGCGTTACTTCGTACTGGTCGCCGAACACAAGAGTTTCCACGCGGCCGCCCGCCAGGCCTTTCGCACCCAGCCTGCGATATCCCTGGCCCTGCGTGAACTGGAGCAGAAGCTGGGGCAGGCACTGGTCGAAAAGGGCGGTGGCCGGGTAGAGCTGACGCCATATGGCGAGCATTGCCTCCCGTTGTTTCGTGGCTTGATCGAGCACCATGACCGTATTGCGCGTGAAGCCATGCTGTTTGCCCGGCATGAAATCGGCCAGGTCAGCATCGCCACCGTGCCTTCTGTGGCCAGCCGAATGCTGCCAGGGCCGCTGGCCCGCTTTGTGGCTGCGCACCCCAACGTGCAGGTCAGCATTCAGGACGGCACGGCCGAACGTGTGCAGCAGTTGCTCGCTCAAGGGCAGGTGGATTTCGGCATCAGCAGCCTGTGGGTGGACGATGACCAGCTCGAATTCGCCCCCATCGTGAATGATCAGGTTGGCGTGGTGTGCCGCAGCGACCACCCGCTGGCGCAGGCGGGGGGGCGGCTGCATTGGGCGCAGTTGCTGGGCGTGCCGATGATCCGCAACGGTACCTCGCAATTGCTGGCGGGTACCGAGGCCGAGGGTTTGCTGGCCGATAGCCGGCTGTTCATTTCCAACATGATTTCGTTGATCGCCATGCTGGAGGAGGGGGTAGGGATCAGTACCTTGCCGTACCTCGCTTTTCCGCAGGAGAACGACAAACTGGCGTTCGTACCTCTTGAGGAGCCCAGGGTAGAACGGCATATCGGCATGCTCACCCGCAAAGGGCGCAGCTTGTCACCTGTGGCGGGGGCACTGATGGCGTTTCTGCAAGTGCAGTTGGCGAAGGCTGGCTGATTCGTTGGCGGTAGGGGCATGGCGCGCCATCGCCGGCACTGAGGTTCGCAAACGCACGCCCGGCTTTCAGAGAACCGGGCCTGACGCCACGCTGACACCTGCCAGCGTGGTGAACGAGATGTCCTTGGCCGTGAGCAGAAAATCACGCACGTACGGCACCTCCAGCATGTCACTGCGCAGCGCAGCATAGAGGTTTGCCTGCAGGCCGTGCTCGCCAAGGCGCTTGGCGGTTACATAGCCGCGCGAACTGTATTCGTGCACGGCCCAGTTGGGCAGGCAGCAGACGCCGCGCCCGGACGCAACCAGTTGCATCATCATCACGGTAAGTTCCGAAGTACGTATCTGTGCGGGCTCGACGTTGGCGGGGTCGAGGAAGCGGGTGAAGATGTCCAGACGGGTGCGTTCGATCGGGTAGGTGATCAGTGTCTGGCTGGCGATATCGGCGGGCTCCAGGTACGGCTTGTGGCGCATGGCGTGGTGGTTGTCGATGGCCAGCAGCGCCTCGTAACTGAACAACGGCACGTAGCTGATACCCGGCAGTGTCACCGGGTCGGAGGTCACCACCAGGTCCAGGTCGCCGCGCTCCAGGGCTGGCAGTGGCGCGAAGGAAAAACCGGAGGCGAGGTCCAGTTCCACCTCAGGCCAGGCGCCGCGGAACTCATCCACTGAAGGCATCAGCCACTGGTAGCAGCTGTGGCACTCGATGGCGATGTGCAACCGTCCGGCGCAGCCGCCGGCCAGTTTGCCCAGGTCCCGTTCGGTATTGCGGATCTGAGGCAGCACCTGATCGGCCAGCTGCAGCAGCTTCAGCCCGGCGCTGGTGAAGCGCACCGGCCTGGATTTGCGCACGAACAGTGGCATGCCGATGCGCTCTTCCATATCGCGGAACTGGTGCGACAGGGCTGATTGTGTCAGGTGCAGGCGCTCGGCGGCCTCGTGCAGGCTGTCGGTTTCACGCAGCGCGTGGAGGGTTCGCAGGTGGCGTAAATCGATCATGAGTAAAATGGCGGATCAACGCAGTAATGGCGGGTTTTCTTCACTGCTGCGTGATCCTGACAATTCCTTTGATGGGTTTTCCGTGAGTAGGGTGAGGCTCAAGCCGCGTGAGGCGCGGCGAGGTTGCAGTACTGCCCCTTGAAATACAGCAGTGGCTGCGTGGCAGCAGTTGCCTGCAGGTTCAACGCTTTGACTTCGCCAATCACGATCAGGTGGTCCCCGGCGGCATGTTCGGCGTGAATTTCGCAATCAAGCCAGTGCAGGCTGCCGGCAATGATCGGGTTGCCCAACGGCGACGCTTGCCATTCGACGCCGTGCCACTTGTTGGCGCCGCGCCGGGCAAACTGGTTGGAAATGCCGACCTGCTCACCTGACAGGATGTTGACCGTGAAGCGGCCAGCCTGGCGGATTTTCGGGTAGCTGGCCGAACTGGACATCACACTGAATGACACCAGCGGCGGGTTCATCGATACGCTGTAGAACGACTGGCAGGTGAAGCCGATCGGCTCACCTTCATGGTGCGATGTAATCACCGTGATGCCGGATGCGTAGTGCCCGAGTGCCTGGCGAAAAGTCGACGGCTCGATCGCCGTACCGGAAAGCAACATGGTAGATCCTGTGGCTGCATTCATTTCAGCGTGCGTTAGCGAGTTCCTGACGGACGATGGCTGCGCCTGCACTCAAGGCCTTGAGCTTGCCGCTGGCTACCTGGCGGGGCAGGGGCGCCATGCCGCAGTTGGTGCAAGGGTAGAGCTTGTCGGCATCGACGAATTGCAGAGCCTTGCGCAGGGTGGCGGCGACCTGTTCGGGTGTTTCAATGACATGGGTGGCCACATCGATGGCGCCGACCATGACTTTCTTGCCGCGAATCAGCTCGAGCAGGTCCATCGGAACATGGGAGTTATGGCATTCCAGCGAAATGATATCGATGCTGGACTGCTGCAGTTTGGGGAAGGCCTGTTCATATTGCCGCCATTCTGAACCGAGGGTCTTTTTCCAGTCGGTATTGGCCTTGATGCCATAGCCATAGCAAATATGGACGGCCGTTTCGCACTTGAGGCCCTCGATGGCCCTTTCCAGGGTAGCCACGCCCCAGTCATTCACGTCGTCAAAGAAAACATTGAATGCCGGTTCGTCGAACTGAATGATGTCCACGCCCGCGGCTTCCAGTTCTCTGGCTTCCTGGTTGAGAATCTTGGCGAATTCCCAGGCCAGTTTTTCGCGGCTTTTGTAGTGGTTGTCATACAGTGTGTCGATCATGGTCATGGGACCGGGCAGCGCCCACTTTATCGGCTGTGTGGTGTGCTGGCGCAAGAATTTGGCATCTTCGACAAACACCGGTTTTTGTCGAGCGACAGCACCCACAACCGTCGGTACGCTCGCATCGTAGCGATCACGGATTCTGACGGTTTTCCGTTGTTCGAAATCAACGCCGCTGAGGTGCTCGATAAACGTGGTGACAAAGTGCTGGCGGGTTTGTTCGCCGTCACTGACGATGTCGATACCGGCGTGTTGTTGTTCTTGCAAGGCCAGGCGCAAGGCATCCTGTTTGCCTTCGACCAGTTGCTCGTCTTGCAACTTCCACGGTGACCAGAGTGTTTCGGGTTGAGCAAGCCAGGCGGGTTTCGGCAGGCTGCCGGCAGTGGAGGTGGGTAGCAATTTGTTCATGAACAGTGACCTTGTGCTTTGAATGTTCAACGTGCGTATTGAGCGGACCATTGCGCCAGCGTGGCCTGGTAGGGTTTGACAAATTGCTCCTCGGCAAATTTGCCCTGCTCGATCGCCAGGCGGCTGCGCTCTTCCCGGTCATAGACAATGCGCGTGAGCGAGTAATCCTGGTTGTTCAGGCTGGGCTGGTAGGCCTTGCCTGCGGGAGAATTGGCGTTGTAGATCTCGGGTCGGTAGATTTTCTGAAAGGTGTCCATGGTGCTGATGGTGCTGATCAGTTCAAGGTCGGTGTAGTCAGCCAGCAAGTCGCCGGCAAAATAAAATGCCAACGGGGCGACGCTGTTCGGCGGCATGAAATAGCGCACCTTCAAGCCCATCTTCTTGAAGTATTCATCCGTCAGCGAGTACGCATCCTGCAGGTACTCAACACCTAGCACAGGGTGCTGATTTTCGGTGCGCAGGTAAGTCCTGCTGCTCGATACGCTCAGGCAGATAACCGGGGGTTTGCTGAAGTGCTCCTGGTAGGTTGGCGAGTTGACGAAACACTTGAACAGGTTGCCGTGCAGCTCGCCGAAATGATCGGGAATGCTGAAGGTCGACCGATGCTTGTTATGCTCCAGTAACAGTACGCTGAAGTCGTAATCGCGCACGTACGAGGAGAAGTTGTTGCCTACCATGCCTTCGAGGCGAGTATTGTTCTTGCGGTCGACAATATAGGTTTTCAATATTTCGATCAGCGGCAGGGCATTGCCGTGCTGCGCGTTTTCAATGTTCATTTCCACCGATATGATGTCCAGCTCTACGCGGTAGCGATCATGTTCGGGGTTGTCCCAGTGCGCCAGCGCATTGAAACGGTTGTTGATCATCGCCAAGGTATTGCGCAGGTTTTGCTGGCGGTTTGCACCCCGTGCCAAATTGGCGAAGTTGGTCGTGATGCGGGTGTTTTCGGCAGGGTGATAATGTTCGTCGAACGCAATGCGCTTGACGGTGAATGTTGGCGCTTTATCCATGGTAACGGCTTCCAGGTGCCTGAGTGTGAGCGATCCAGTGCTGGTCAGTTGCGTAGCTGAGTCGTTCACAGCGTAATCTTGATGTGCTTGATTGAGGCGTATCCTAGGTGGGGCGCTGCATGAATGATATTGAAGTTATTTCACAGGTTTTTTAGCTCTGCTCATGATGCGTTGCCTGGTTGACTGCGGCATCATGGCTGCCTGGCCTTCACTTCACCCAGGAGACAGCGATGATCAAAACCGGCGATCAATTGCCCGACGTTACCCTTTATCAATACAACAACGACGCAGGCGCCTGCGCGATCGGCCCCAAGGCCTTTTCCATTCGCGAGCGTTGCAAGCACAAGAAGGTGCTGATCTTCGCGTTGCCGGGCGCGTTCACCCCGACTTGCTCTGAACGTCATGTTCCCGGTTATGTCGCGGCGGCCCCTGCGTTGTTCGCAGCTGGCATTGACGAGATCCTGTGCGTCTCGGTGAACGATGCCTTTGTCATGAACGCCTGGGGCAACAGCTTGCAGGTCGGGGATGCGGTCAAGATGATCGGCGATGGCAATGGCGAATTCAGCGAGGCGCTGGGCCTGACCCAGGACCTTTCGGCACGCGGTTTGGGGCGGCGCTCGCAGCGGTATGCGATGTTGGTCGACGACCAGGTAGTCCAGTACATTGCGGTTGAAAGCCCCGGCAAGTTCGAGGTCAGCGATGCGGCCAGCCTGCTGGCTGTGTTGCGCTAGCCATACCTTTCAGGCCTTGCCGACAACGGCTGTCAGGGCTGCCAGAACACCTTTCGAACCGGCCGCTAACAACAAGGTACAGACGGTTGAAACTTCACCAACTCAGGGCGCTGGTCGCCATTCATAACGCAGGCAGCATCCTCGAAGCCTCCAAGCTCATGCACATTACTCAGCCCGCGCTGAGCCGTTCGATCAAGGAGCTGGAGCGGGAGGTGGGGTTTACCCTGTTGCAGCGGTCGCACAAAGGCATGGCCCTTACCGAGGAAGGCAAGCGTGTCATCCGCCATGCCAACCTCGTGGTAGAGAGCATACGCCGCCTGCAGATCGAAGCGGCGAGCATTCAGGATGCGGCGCTGGGCGCCGTGTCGATCGGGGTGACGTCGTTGACGGCGATGCTCGATGGCGTCGATGAAAGTATCCTGGCCTTTCGGCGCAAGTACCCGCGGGTGAAGATCACCATCACCGACTTGCGCCCCAGCCAGATCCTGCAGCGCTTGCGCGATGGCAGCCTGGACTTTGCCATTACTTCGCAGCAACCGCTGAGTCGGCTGAGCCTGGACTGGGAGGCACTGGGCAGTATCAAGGGCAGGGTGATTTGCCACGCCTCGAATCGGCAGAAGTTCAGCCAGTCACTGCGCACCTTGCAATACGCCCCCTGGATCAGCCTGGACGAGTTGTCCGACCAGGCTTCGCAGTTTCACCAACTGTTCGAGGCCAACGGCCTTCGGGTGCCACAGAACACCGTTGAATGCACTTCAGTGATGATGGCGCTGAAGCTGTTGAAGAACACGGAATCGTTGATGACCATCAGCGAACTGGCAGTGGACCAAGGATTTACCTACGGTATCGATTGCGAGTTCGTCGCCATGGCGGTGCAGGAGTTGATTCCGGATTACCCCATCAACCTGGTCTGCATTGACCGCCACAGCCTCACGGCGCCTGCCCAGGAGCTGTTCCACAGCTTGCGCGGGCAGGTGCTCAAGCAGACCCGCCCCGTGGGGTCAGAAGTGGTAGTACATGCCTAGCGAGACGTTGCTTGGGTTATCGCCCGCCTGATCCACCGGGGTGCCGGCGTAGGTGACCGACGAGGCGCGCTGGTTGGCGATCATGCCAAGGCGTCCATAAAGGGCCCAGCGGGGGTTGATGAAGTGGTCATAGCCGATCATCACTCCCCACGCGTCCTTGTCGCGGGCGCTGACCTGGCGTTGCATCACTGCCAGGCGCAGCACGTCCAGCTCGCCCACCGGCGCCATCATGCCGAAGGTGTAGAGCGTGGTGCTGGGCGTGCCGGCCTGGTCCACGTCCTGACGTTGCCAGGTGAGGCTGGTGGCCAGCGGGCCGAAATCGTAGAACGCCGACAGGCTCTTGAAATCGTTGGCGGTCTGGCGTGAAACGCCGCCGTCGTCCCATGGGTCGCTGTAGTAACGGTTGTAGGAGGCCAGCAACATCACCCGGCTGTTGCGGTATTGCAGCCGGGCGCCACCGCCACGCACGGTGCGCCCAGCGCTGGCGGCATCGTCGAAGCCGAAGCTCAGCGCGGTACCGAGGCTGAAGCCGCTGAAGGTCGGGCTGGTGTAAGCCAGGGTGTGCTTGGGGCGCAGGTCAAGGTAAAAGGCGCCCTTGCCGGCGGCAGGCAGGGCCAGGTAGGTGTAGGGCGAGCCATAGGTGGCCAGGAACGGGTCGGCGTAGGTGGGCGTGGCCATGCCGTAGGTCTTGCCGAACTCGAGCTTGCCCAGGGTGCGCGAGCGCAGGGCGACTGTCGCCAGGCGCAGGGTACCGACAGTGTCCCAGGTGCCCTCCAGGGCCTCGCCATTGAGGTTGAAACCCTCCTCGACGTCAAGCTCCACGACGGTATCGGGGTCAAGCGCCTTGCGTGCGTACAGCCCGAGCTTGTTGGTCCAGGCGCCGCCACCGGCCAGCCTGAAACCCGAGTGGTGCTGTGAGTCGTGATAGCTGGCGAATGCATCCACGGTGCCGTACACCTTGAGCGTGTCATCGAAGCCGTAATCCAGCCCGTAATAACCAAAACCCGGCGCAATCCGCGCGAGCGTCGGAAAACCCTCTGCCTCTGCCTGCGCAGCAAGGCAAGCCCCTTGGATCATCAACAGCAACGACGTAATGCGAGTGTTCATTCACGACTCCAGGCCAGCACGGTGATGTGGTGGCTTTAGCGTCGGTGAACAGAACGTTGCAGCGTGATTGCTTATTCGGTCAGGTCATGCCGTTTGGTTAATCAGGGGCTGGCGCGGCGTGTGGATTGGCGAGCGCATCCGCGTTAGACAGGCTTCGTACCCGCGCCAACGCTGCGCTACGGATGCTGATCTGTGGGCGTTATTGGGGCCGCGCGCGAAGCGAGGGCGGACTGTGCGCCAGCTCAGGGCAATTTGGCCAACGATCGCGCCGGCAAATTGCTCATTGGTTATCCCTATGCCGAAACTGCAAGTGTATTGGGTGCCCGATTGGCTGATATTCGCTGCACGCCGCGATTTGCCAACGGAGACAACAATGATCAGACCGCTACCCACATCGCCGAGCCTGCAAAAAGGTGGGCATTCAGCCGCGCAGGTATCGTCCTCCCGTAAAACCTTGGTCGCCTGCTCGTTGGGCAATGCGCTGGAAATGTACGACTTCACGATCTACAGCTTCTTCGCTGTACTGATCGGCAAGCACTTCTTCCCCTCCGACTCGGCCATGGCGTCGTTGTTGATGTCGCTGGCCACCTTTGGCGTCGGTTTCCTGATGCGCCCGGTCGGGGCGATGGTCATCGGTCGCTATGCTGACCGGCATGGACGCAAGGCCGCTTTGAGCCTGACCATCGGGCTGATGACCCTGGGCACCGCAATGATTGCCTTTGCGCCCACGTATTCACAGATCGGGATTTTCGCCACGTTGCTGCTGGTGACCGGCCGGCTCATCCAGGGCATGTCGGCAGGCGGGGAGGTCGGTACCGCGTCGGTATTCCTGATGGAATCCAGTGCGGTCGGCAATCGCTGCCAGAGCGTCAGCTGGCAGGCCGCCAGCCAGGGCTATGCCGCCTTGGTGGGGGCCGGCTTTGGCCTGGCCCTCAGCCAGTTGCTCGACCCTTCCGCGCTGGAAAGCTGGGGATGGCGCATACCGTTCATCTTCGGCCTGCTGATCGGGCCAGTCGGTTGGTACATACGCACGCGGTTGCCGGAAACCCATGAGGCCGCACCGGCGCAGAAGGCAGAGCGGGGGCTGGATGCCGAACTGCTCAAACGCATCGCCCAAGGCATCGGCCTGATGGCCAGCTCGACCATTGGCATGTACCTGTTCGTGTTCTACATGCCGACCTACCTGACCACCGCCTTGCATTATCCACCCGGCAGCGCGATGGCGATTGCCTGCATCAGTAGCGGTTGCATGGCCGTCATCTGCCCGTTGGCCGGCAAATTCGCCGACAAGTATCAGCTCAGAAAACGCCTGCTGGTGTGGACCGTCGCCGCGCCGGTGGTGTTGACCCTGCCCGTGTTCTATCTGCTCGGGCAAGTGCAGCACATGGGCCTGGCCATGATGGGCGTGGCGATCCTGATCTTGCCGACCTGTATCGGTGCCGGTGCGTTCTTCGCGCTGATCATGGAGGGCTTCCCGAAGGCCAGGCGCTCGTTCGGCACCTCGGTCAGCTACAGCCTGGGGGTGACCCTGTTCGGTGGTTTCTCGCCATTGGTGGCCACCTGGCTGATTGCAGCGCTGGGCACGCCGTTGGCGCCAGCCTACTTCCTGCTGGCCGGCGGCGTCGTCAGCCTGGCCTGCCTCAGATACTTCCCTGAAAACAAAGGATGCGAGTGATATGGGTATTTTGCAGAGCAATCAAACACCGGGCTCAGCCGCCGAGCTGGATGAGTTCGTCATGCTGCGCCGGCAGATCCACGCTGCGCCGGAAATTGGCGGCGACACCCCTGATACGGCGGCCCTGGTAGCCGACAAGCTGCAAGCTTTGGGCTATGAAGTGCATCGCAATGTGGGCGGGCATGGTGTGGTCGGCGTGCTGAAAGTGGGGGACAGCTCGCGCAGCATCGGGTTGCGTGCAGACATGGACGCACTGCCCATGGGCGAAAAGAATGCGTTTGCGCATGCCAGCAAGATCCCTGGCCGCATGCATGCCTGTGGCCATGACGGGCATACCGCGATCCTGCTGGCAGCCGCTGCGCAACTGGCGGCTACACGCCAGTTCAACGGGACGTTGAACGTGATATTCCAGCCCGACGAGGAAGGCCTGGCGGGGGCCAAGGCGATGATCGACGACGGCCTGTTCGAGCGCTTTCCGTGCGACTCGGTGTATGCGCTGCATAACATGCCCGGCCTGCCGGTGGGCACGTGCGTGGTGCAGGCGGGGCCCACCATGGCGTCTTCCGAACGTGTCAGCATTCGGATTACCGGTAAAGGCGGGCATGGTGCGATGCCGGAACTGTCGGTAGACCCGGTGATGGCGTTGAACAGCCTGATCAGTGGCATCCAGACCATCAAGTCGCGCAACCTGAGCGTCGAGGACTACGCCGTGATCAGCATCGGCATGATCCAGGCCGGCACCGTATACAACATCATCCCTGACGAGGCCTGCATGTTGCTGAGCGTGCGCACTGACACGGCCCAGACCCAGCAGAAGATCAACAGCCGCATTGACGCCCTGGCCAAGGGGCACGCAGAAAGCTATGGCGTGGAGATTGATGTGCAATTCACCCAACTGGCGCCCGCCTTGTGCAACAGCGATCACGAAAGCACGTTGCTGCGTGACAGCCTGAGGCCGTTGTTCGCCGACGGCGCGCTGCTGGACAAGATGCCGAAGAAGGTCATGGGCACCGAAGACTTTGCCTACATGTTGCAGGCGCGGCCTGGCTGTTACTTCATGCTGGGCAATGGCACGGGCGAGTTCCATGGGTGCTCGGTGCATAACCCCCACTACGATTTCAATGATGCGTTGGTGAAAATTGGCGCTGATTGTTGGGTGAAGTGGGTTCAGGACTATCTGCGTTGACCCTGCGTCATCTGCGCCGAAATAGTCTACGCTCTCAGCCGAAGCGCGTCGTGACAGGCTTCATCCCGTTATCGTCGCTCTGGCGATTCACACCGACGGACCAGGCTCGGTCCAAAGAGGGTGCTGCAATGGCGACTATCGACACCGAGAACCTTGCAAAGGGGCTGCAGCAGGTTGAAGCCTGCTGGCAGGCGTATACCTCGTCACAGCGGCTTGTCGAAGGCCTCGCGGGCAGCGACCGGAGCAGTGCCATTGAAACCGCCAACCGCGATTTCACCAGGTTTCAGAACCAGTGCCAGCTGTTTTATGCCGAAGTGCGCAAGAGGGCAGCGGATGCGGACAAGCTGGAGAGCGACATGGCACGGTATCCCCATTACTTTCAGTGACGCCTGATTGAACGTCGCGCTGTGCCCGGGTTCTGACAAGCAAAGGGGACAGCGAGGACGCTTTCATGAGCATCGAACGCACCATTGCCGAGCTTGAAGCCTGGTACGCCCAGTACGACGACATCAGTTACCGGCGCGCGTCACCGGATGCCTACCACCATGAACTGCTTCGCACAGCCGAGGCCCTGCGCGACGACGGTGCCATCGACTGGGACGACTGGTTGGCGCTCAAGGCGCTGGCCGATGAGGCGCATATCCGCGCGCTGGAAGATGCCGTGCAGGCCCATGTGAGCGACCCGGACGCATGAAAGCGCTGAAGATTGCCACCTTCAACATCAATGGCATCCGCAGCCGTTTGCCGGCGCTGCTGGCCTGGCTGGAGCGGGAGCAGCCCGACATTGCCTGCCTGCAGGAGCTGAAGGCGGCCGATCAGCAATTCCCTCGCGCGGAGCTGGAGGCAGCAGGCTATGGCAGCCTTCATCATGGGCAACCGTCATGGAACGGCGTGGCCATTCTGGTGCGGGGCAGCGATCCGCTCGAAGTTCGCCGCGGCTTGCCCGGCCTGGAAGAGGACAGCCAGAGCCGCTATCTGGAAGCTGCGGCACACGGGGTGTTGGTCGCTTGTCTCTACCTGCCGAACGGCAACCCGCAGCCCGGGCCAAAGTTCGATTACAAGCTGCACTGGTTCGAATGCCTGATCCAGCATGCGCGCAGCCTCTATGAAAGTGGCCACCCCACGCTGCTGGCAGGGGATTTCAATGTCGTGCCCACCGACATGGACATCTATAACCCGCGTTCCTGGCTGAAGGACGCACTGCTGCAGCCTGAGTCGCGAGCGTGTTACCAACGACTGCTTGACCAGGGCTGGCTCGATGCCATACGCCATCTGTACCCGGACGAGCGTGTCTACACCTTCTGGGACTATTTCCGTAACCACTGGGCCCGCAATGCCGGGTTGCGAATCGATCACCTGTTGCTCAATCGCGAGCTTGCGCCTTATCTGAAACGGGCGGGTGTCGATGCATGGGTGCGCAACGAGGCCAAGGCCAGCGACCATGCGCCCGTCTGGATCGAGCTGGGTGCGCGTCGTGCTCGGTCATAGTCAGTTCAGCACATGAATGAGCGCCGGGCTGAGGCGTTGCGACAGTAACCGACTTCAGATTGCATTCAGATTCGGCCCCGATAATTCCCTCAGTCGCACCTAGGCGGGGGAAACTTCATGACTCAGTCTCATCAATGGCACAGTTTGCTTCCGTTACCCATCGGTAGCCATGCCGATCATCAGGCGCATCTTTCTCTTCACCTCAGCGACGATCATGGGCGAGGCGAGCTGGAGCACTTCATACACGAGCGCTTTGCCAGTGTGCACCAGGCGGATGTGCAGCATTACCTGCCGGAGCTACTTGCCTTGCAGGGTAGCCACGGTCGGCTGATTGCGGCGGCGGGCATGCGACCGGCCAGCGAAGGGCCGCTCTTTCTTGAGCGGTACCTGGACGAGCCTCTGGAATCCGCTGTTTCACGGGTAACCGGTGCCTCACCGGATCGCAACTGCATGGTAGAAGTAGGCAACCTGGCCTCGCTCAGCGCCGGTAGCGCTCGAATAATGATCATCGCCGTGACGTGGTTGCTGGCCATGCGCGGTCTGGAGTGGGTCGCATTCACGGGCGCCGCGACACTGTTCAACAGTTTCCGGCGACTGGGGCTGGTGCCCACTGTTCTGGCCTCAGCGGATCCTGCGCGCTTGCAGGGCCAAGTGGACCAGTGGGGGACCTATTACGACCAGCGACCCCAGGTATTTGCCGGCAACATAGGCGTTGGCTTCGATGCCCTGAAGCAGGCGGGGATGTTCGAGCGGCTTGGGTTTCCCATGTTAGCCCTGGAGACCGGCCATGCGGCATGAACTGACAGCCTTTCAGGCACTGTTGCGCCAGCACGCCGTGGAGCATCCTGACGCCGTGGCCGTTCAGGGCGATGCGCAGCGTTACACCTACCGGCAACTGCTCGACGAAGTCGAATCCCGTGCGGGCTGCCTGCGCAGCCAACCACCGGGAACCTTCGCCGTGGTGCTGGATAACGGGCCCGAAGCGCTATTCTGGGATTTGGCGGCGCTGTTCGCCGAACGCGCCAGTGTGACAGTGCCGCCGTTTTTCAGCGCGACCCAGTTCCAGCACTGCTTGCAGCAAAGCGGAGTGACGGCGGTCGTGTGCGAGGCGCAGTGGGCTGATCAGCTTGTTGCGCTTGGCTTTGCCCGGCAGGCGCCAGCTGGCGTCTGGCTGCGTGACAGTTTTGTCGCCCCGGCGCTGCCTGAGGGCACTGCCAAGATCACTTACACCTCCGGTAGCACCGGCACGCCCAAAGGCGTGTGCCTGAGCGCTGAAACCCTGCTGCGTGTGGCGCATGAGCTGGAGGCCGCCAGCCGCCCAACCGCGCCGCAGCGATACCTGGCGGTACTGCCACTGGGCGTTTTGCTGGAAAACCTGGGCGTCTACGCCGCGCTCATGGCTGGCGCTTGTGTGCAGCTCTATCCGCAGCAGCAGTTGGGGATGGGAGGGGCAAGCCAGGTCGATTTCAAGCGCCTGCTGGGCGCAATCGCCCTCAGTGGGGCGCAGAGCCTGATCCTTGTGCCGCAACTGCTGATGGGGCTGGTGACAGCGATCGAACGCGGGCTGATGCGGGTCGGCCCTCTGCGTTTGGTGGCGGTAGGCGGGGCTCGGGTATCGCCAAGCCTGCTTGCGCGGGCCGAGGCGGTCGGTTTGCCGGTGTTCGAGGGTTACGGCTTGTCCGAGTGCGCCTCGGTAGTGGCGCTCAACCGCACAGGGGCTGTGCGCCCTGGGAGCGTCGGCAAGCCATTGCCGCATGTGCAGGTGCGCATCGCCGAGGATGGCGAAGTCCTGGTGGCCGGCTCGACATTGCTGGGCTATCTGGGAGAGCCGCCTGTAACCGGGCAGTGGTGGGCAACAGGCGATGTAGGCCACCTCGATGAGGACGGCTACCTCTACCTGGATGGCCGCAAGAAGCATCAGTTCATCACCAGTTTCGGGCGCAACGTCAACCCGGAGTGGGTGGAGGCCGAGCTGAGCCAAAGTGGTGTGATCGCCCAGGCTTTCGTGCATGGCGAAGCCTTGCCACGCAACCTTGCCTTGCTCTGGCCGCTGGATCCCGGCATCAGCGACGAGGCCATCGAACAGGCCGTACAGCAATGCAACGCGCGATTGCCCGATTACGCCAGGGTGCACACCTGGCGCCGCTTACCAGTGCCTCTTAGCACGCTTGACGAAACCCTGACTGCCAATGGCCGCCCGCGACGTGAGGCGATCTTGCAGCGTTACCACACCCTGTTGTCCGACATCTCGTTGTGAGGTTCACAATGTCCTTTTTCGACACCCTGCAAGTACAAACCGCCCAAGAGCGTCAGGCGCTGTTCGCCGTACCGGTGATCCGCGAAGCGCTGGCCGGCCAGGTCAGCCTGGACAGCTACGTCGCCTTCCTGACCCAGGCCTATTACCACGTGCGCCATACCGTGCCGCTGATGATGGCCTGTGGGGCTCGATTGCCGCTGCGGCTGGAGTGGCTGCGCGGCGCGGTCTGCGAATACATTGAAGAGGAATATGGCCACGAGCAGTGGATCCTCAACGACATCAGAGCGTGCGGCGGTGACTGGGAGGCCGTGCGCGATGGCCAGCCGGTGCAATCCATCGAGCTGATGGTCGCCTACCTGTACGACCTGATCGCCCGTGGCAACCCGGTCGGGTTGTTCGGCATGGTCAACGTGCTCGAAGGCACCAGCATCGCCCTGGCCACCCAGGCGGCAGGCGTTATCCAGAACACATTGGCACTGCCTGATCAGGCGTTCAGCTACCTCAGCTCGCACGGTGCGCTCGACCAGGAGCACATGGTGACCTACAAACAGTTGATGGATCGCCTCGACGATGCCGGTGACCAGCAGGCCGTTCTCCACGCGGCCAAGGTCGTCTACCGCTTGTACACCGAGATGTTCCAGGGCCTCCCGCGTGCCGGGCAGCAAGAGGTGCACCATGCGTTTGGCTGAGTCCGTGGTGATCCTCACCGGCGCCAGTGGGGGCATAGGCCTGGAATTGGCTGAACAGCTCTGCGCTGCCGGTGCCCAGGTGTTGGCCGTCAGTCGGCATATGGGCAAGCTGGCTGGCCTGATGAATCGGTACCCTGATCGTCTGCGCTGGCAGGAAGCCGACCTGCGCAGCCCGTCAGGGCGCGAACATGTCATCGAGCGGGCACGCGAGATGGGGGCTGTGAATGTGCTGATCAACGCTGCTGGCGTGAATCGCTTCGCTCTGCTCGACCAGCTGGATGAGTATGCGCTGGACGAGCTATTGGACATCAACCTGAAGGCTCCCCTGCAACTGACCCGGGCCTGCCTGCCGTTGCTGCGCGCTCAGCCCAAGGCGTTGGTGGTCAATGTCGGGTCGACCTATGGCTCGATCGGCTACCCCGGCTACGCCACCTACTGCGCCAGCAAGTTTGCGTTGCGTGGTTTTTCGGAAGCGCTGCGCCGCGAGTTGGCCGACACCACGGTGAACGTGCTGTATGCCGCCCCCCGGGCGACCCGCACAACGATGAACAGCAGCGCTGCGACTGCGCTCAATCAAGCGCTGAAAGTTGGTATGGACGACCCGGCGGACGTCGCCCGTGCTGTGCTCCAGGCGGTGCAATCCGAGCGCACCGAGCTTTACCTGGGGTGGCCGGAAAAGCTCTTCGTGCGTATCAACGGCATGTTGCCGGGCATGGTCGATCGCGCTCTGCGCAAGCAACTGCCAGTCATTCGCCGCTATATCGGCAGCCACTCCAAGGAGTCGAACAAATGAAGCGTCTGTTCATTGCCAGCTTGCTGGCATTTGCACCCTTCACCTGGGCATTGGACCAGGCAGGTAGCCAGCGCCTGAGTGATCTGCAGCAGCGCTGGGCGCAGATTCAGTACCAAATGCCCAAGGATAAGCGTGCCGACGCCTTCGAAAAGCTGGCAGGCGATGCAGCAACGTTTGTTCATCAGTATCCGGGCACACCTGAACCGTTGATCTGGGAGGGCATCATCAACAGCAGTTGGGCGGGGGCGACGGGCGGCCTCGGTGCACTGGGCAAGGTCAAGGCGGCGAAAGCCAGCCTGGAGCAGGCCATGACGCTGGACCCAAACGCCCTGCAAGGTTCGGCCTACACCAGCCTGGGCACGCTGTATGACCAGGTGCCCGGCTGGCCTATCGGTTTCGGTGATGCCGAGATGGCCGACAAGATGCTGCGCAAAGCCTTGCAGATCAACCCCAACGGTATCGACAGCAACTATTTCTGGGCCGATCATCTGTATCGGCAGAAGCGCTACCCTGAAGCTACCGCCGCCCTGCAGAAAGCCTTGCAGGCACCGCCCCGGCCGGGGCGTGAGTTGGCTGACCAGGGCCGGCGTGCCGATATCGATGCTTTACTCAAGGCCATCAAGGACAAACAGGACTGAACATGCGGCTGTTGCTGGTTGAGGATGACATCGCACTGGGGGAAGGGATCTGCGACGGCTTGCGCCAGGAGGGTTACACCCTCGACTGGTTGCGCGACGGTGTCAGTGGCTTGCATGCGTTGCAGCACGAGACCTTCGACCTGGTGATCCTGGATCTTGGATTGCCCCGCATGGATGGCCTCGAGCTACTCAGGCGATTACGCGCCGGCGGCGACAGCTTGCCGGTGCTGATCCTCACCGCCCGGGATGCCCTCGATGATCGCATTGCCGGCCTGGATGCCGGCGCCGATGATTACCTGGTCAAGCCTTTCGACCTCAATGAGCTCAAGGCACGCCTGCGCGCCTTGCTGCGGCGCAGCGTCGGGCGCGCCAAGGTGCTGATCGAGCATGCCGGGGTCAGCCTGGACCCGACCACCCAGCAAGTGCAATACAACGGCGTCGAGGTTGTGCTCACCCCCAAAGAGTATGTGCTGTTGCATGAGTTGCTGGCACAGCCCGGCAAGGTATTCACACGTGAGCGCCTGACTCAACTGCTGTATGGCTGGGATGAAGAGCCGGAGAGCAACACGCTGGAGGTGAACATCTACCATTTGCGCAAGAAGCTGTTCAACGGCCTGATTCGCACGGTGCGCGGCATTGGCTATCTGGTCGAGGTCAAGGCATGACCTCGCTTCGCCAGCGCACGCTGTGGCGCGTGATGCTCTTGCTGCTACTCGGTACCGGCTTGCTCGCGCTCTATAACTACCACGACAGCAGCCACGAAATTAACGAGGTGTATGACGCGCACCTGGCCCAGAACGCGCGTTTGCTGCAAGGCGTCATGAGCATGCCGGTACAAGAGGGCTCGCGTGAGGCGCTGTATCAGGCCTTCAACGATGCCTTGGGCAAAGCGGGGCGACATCAGGTGGGGCACCCTTACGAAAGCAAGCTGGCATTCCAGGTCTGGGGTGAAGGCATGGCGTTGCTGGTGCATACACCCAGTGCGCCACCCATCGACCCACCACCCACTGCTCCAGGGTTCTACGACTTTTCCAGTGGCGGTGAACAATGGCGCGGTTTCGTTTTGCCGGTGCCGGAAAAACACTGGCTTATCTGGGTGGGTGAGCGTGATGATGTGCGCTACGACCTGATTGACCGCATCGTTCGCCACACGCTGTTCCCGTTCCTGCTTGGCAGCCTGGCGTTGGCACTGCTGGTCTGGGCTGCGATCGGCTGGGGGCTGCGGCCACTGCAGAACATGGCCAATGTCATCCGAAGACGCCATGCCGATTCGCTGGAGCCGCTGCAACTGGTACCGCTTCCCACTGAACTGGAGCCCATGCAGGCCGCGATCAATCGCTTGCTGGCGCAGATCGACGATCTGCTGCGGCGTGAACATCGCTTCATTGCCGATGCTGCCCACGAAATGCGTACGCCTCTGGCCGTATTGCGCCTGCACGCGCAGAACGCGCTGGCCGCCAGCAATGATGCCGAGCGCCAGAAAGCCCTGGGCTTTCTTGTGGGCGGGGTCGATCGGCTGACACGGGTGGTCAACCAGTTGCTGACCTTGGCCCGCGTCGAGCCAAGACTGGGGCAGCGAGCCAGCACCCGGATCGACCTGGCCGAGGTCGTCACCGAAACCCTGGCTGAACTGACCCCATGGATACTGGACCGAGGCCTGGAACCCTCGCTGGACATCGACGAAGGGGACCACCACCTGCAGATCGACGCCGGCGCGCTGGGCATTGCGCTACAGAACCTGGTGTCCAACGCGGTAGAACACTCACCGCCTGGTGGGCGCATCGCCGTGTTACTGCGGCGCCTGGACAGCAGCGTCGAACTGGTCGTCGAGGATGAAGGGACGGGTATCGATGAGGAGAGCCTGTCCCGTGTATTCGAGCGCTTTTACAGCCGAAATAGCCCAAATGGTGCTGGCCTTGGGCTGTCCATCGTCGCGACCATCATCGACCGTATGGGGGGGCAGGTACGCCTTGAAAACAGAGCGGGTAGCGGGCTGGCCGCTACCTTGTCGTTTCCACTGTCTTGAATCACCTTTGCTTCAGATGGATCGCTGATTGACCCGCTCAGATAGCTGCTCGGCGCTTTCCTTGCGCTCCGAATAGCGATCGACCAGGAATGCCTGGCGGTCGCGCAGCAGCACGGTAAACTTCACCAGCTCCTCCATGACATCAACCACGCGATCGTAGTACGGCGATGGCTTCATCCGCCCGGCGTCGTCGAACTCCAGATAAGCCTTGGGTACCGAAGACTGGTTCGGGATGGTGAACATCCGCATCCAGCGGCCCAGCACGCGCAACTGGTTGACCACGTTGAACGACTGCGAGCCGCCGCACACCTGCATCACGGCCAGGGTCTTGCCTTGGGTGGGGCGCAATGCCCCCAGCGCCAAGGGAATCCAGTCGATCTGTGCCTTGAACACCGCCGACATCGCCCCATGGCGCTCTGGCGAGCACCACACCTGGCCTTCTGACCATTGCACCAGTTCACGCAGCTCCTGCACCTTGGGATGCTCTACGGGTACATCGTCAGGCAGCGGCAGGCCCGACGGGTCGAAGGTGCGGGTTTCGGCACCGAAGTGCTCCAGCAGACGCGCGGCTTCTTCTACCAGCAAGCGACTGAAGGAGCGTTCTCGGGTAGACCCGTACAGCAGCAGGATGCGAGGTTTGTGTTCGCAGGTCGGGGTTGCCGAAGGCGGCAGGTCGAACAGCGTGAGGTCGAGGTTAGGCAGTTGCTCGGACATGTTTTCTTCCTGTTCAAAGCGAGCCGATGCGATCCAGCGCGTGCTTGAGCTGCTCGCGGTCGAGGTGATCGAACGGCAGCGCGAAGAAGGCCTGGCAGCGAGACTCGATGCGGGCCAGTGTGGCCCGGAAAGCCGCATCGACCGATGCTTCGTCACCCACGACATCGGAGGGGTCTTCCAGCCCCCAATGCGACTTCAGCGCAGGGCCGAAATACACCGGGCAGGCTTCGCCCGCTGCCTTGTCGCAGACGGTGATGACGATGTCGGGTGGGTTGCCCTCGAACGCATCGTTGCCTTTGCTGCTCAAGCCCTCGGTCGAGATATTGGCCTGCTGCAACGTGCTCAGGCTGCGTGGCAACACCTGGCCCTTGGGGAAACTGCCAGCGCTGACTGCCTCGAAACCGGGCGGTGCCAGGTGGTTGAACATTGCTTCGGAAAGGATGCTGCGGCAACTGTTGGCCGTGCACATGAACAGGACTCGCATGGAGGGCTCCTCCGCTGGGGGCGAACGTCAGAGGCTCAGGCGCAGTGCCAGAGCAGAAAGGGTGATCAGCAAAACCGGTACCGTGAGCAGCAGGCCGACCTTGAAGTAGTAACCCCAGGTGATGCGCACGCCTTTACGCGCCAGCACATGCAGCCAAAGCAGCGTGGCGAGGCTGCCGATCGGGGTGATCTTCGGGCCGAGGTCGCAACCGATGACGTTGGCGTAGATCATCGCCTCACGTACCAGGCCCTCTGCACCGCTGGCCTGGATCGACAATGCGCCGATCAGCACGCTGGGCATGTTGTTCATGACTGAGGACAGCAGGGCGGAAATCAACCCGGTGCCAATGGCCGCGCTCCACAGGCCCTGCTCGGCAAGCGTGTCCAGCAGGTGGGTGAGCATGTCGGTAAGGCCGGCGTTCTTCAGGCCGTACACCACCAGATACATGCCCAGCGAAAATATCACCACCTGCCACGGCGCTTCCCGCAGCACGCGACGGGTTGAGATGCGGTGACCGCGAGCGGCCACGGCAAAGAGGATTGCGGCACAGACGGCGGCCACCGCACTGATCGGGATGCCCAGAGGTTCCAGTGCGAACAGGCCTGCAAGCAGCACCAGCAGCACCCACCCACCGACTTTGAAGGTGGCGTGGTCATGAATTGCCTCGCTCGGCACCTTCAGCGCATCGAGCGCGTACTGCTTGGGGATATCACGACGGAAGTACAGGAATAACACCAGCAGGGTGGCCGCCACGCTGGCGATATTCACTGGCACCATCACCGATGCGTATTCGGCGAAGCCAAGGCCGAAGTAGTCGGCCGAGACGATGTTGACCAGGTTGGAGACCACCAGCGGCAGGCTTGCCGTGTCGGCAATGAAGCCCGCGGCCATGACAAAGGCCAGTGTCGCAGCGGGCGAAAAGCGCAGCGCGAGCAGCATCGACATGACGATGGGGGTGAGGATCAGCGCCGCACCGTCGTTGGCGAACAGCGCCGATACAGCGGCGCCGAGCAGTACGCAGAAGGCGAACAGGCGGTAGCCGCCGCCGTTAGCCCAGCGCGCCACATGCAAAGCGGCCCATTCGAAGAAACCCGCCTCATCCAGCAGCAAGCTGATGATGATGACCGCGATGAACGTGGCGGTGGCGTTCCAGACAATGGCCCATACGGCAGGGATGTCATGCAGGGAAACTACGCCTGTAGCCAGGGCGATGATGGCGCCTAGCGCGGCGCTCCAGCCAACACCGAGCCCCTTGGGCTGCCAGATGACCAGTATGAGGGTGAACACGAAGACAGCAATGGCGGGCAGCATGAAAATCTCGCTTGGTGATGATCAGCAGCAGACGGAATCACGCACGGGGCGACCGTCCATGTTCTTCAGCCGAAGGGCATTGTCAGCCAGCCATTGCGAATTGGCTTGCAAGGTGACCTGAAGCATTTCGTGAACCCAGGAAGGCAGCTCCGGATTCAGGCGGTAATACACCCACTGGCCCTGACGGCGGTCCAGCAGCATGCCATTGCTGCGCAGTTGTGCCAGATGGCGACTGATCTTGGGCTGGCTGTCGTTGAGCGCGCACATCAGCTCGCAGACGCACAGTTCGCCCAGGCTGGCGATAAGCAGAGTGGCGCGAGCGCGGGTTTCGTCAGAGAGGCTCTTGAAGACATCGGGCGGTGTGATCATGGGGGGGGCCTGTACATGCGGAAAACCGAATATACGTATTTCCATATGTGCTAGCAAGCCTTCCTGGGCTTGTGCGCTTGGCAGCTCACCATCGCCACGCCCTTCGGTCGACAAAAGCAGGGTTTTGGCAGGCTTCAGACGCTGATGGCAATGCAGGGTGTATAGTGCTTGCTCGGGTGACTGTCGTTCAGTGGCTCATAACCGAGATGCCAACATGTCCCAGACGTACCCCAGCGCGGCCCAAAAAGCCCATGTGCGCATCTGCGAGCAGGTCGAGGCCTTCCTTCAGCATGGCGGCCGCATTCAGCAGGTAGCGATCGGTGTCACCGGCTACGCTGAAGGTGTCTCCAGGGCGCAGTGGAAAAAAGGGCGCACTGCAAAGCCTTGAGGAGGCCAGCCGCCGCCGGGAAACGTTCCTTTCAGGTGGTGGTTCATGGCTTGTGCATTCGCGAAGCGGAGGCCGGGGTGGTCTTGAGCACCCCATCATCGAAGAGCTGGCCAAGGTGGCGCACCTGAGCCCGCGGCAGTTCACCCGTGTATTCGGTGGTTCCATCATGGATAACGCTCAGGAGGGGTTCTCGGGTTGACCTCGGGAAGTGCTCGTCAGCAGGTGATAAGGCGTAGCATCAGCGCCACCCTGAACCTTCTCTGAAGGCGCTTTCCTTGAAGCGCGTTTATTCTTGCGCCACCCCCTCAGGTTCATCAGGCACAACACAAGCTGCAGCACAATCAAAGCCCAGGCCTGGGCATGCCACCCCCAGACTGACCACAGTATGTTGCTGGCGATGAAACAGCAGAAGCCGACCATGCGCCGTCCTGGGCGGTGCGACCCGATGCACCAGGCTGCCACAACTGTGACCACCATGGCCGGCCACTCCAGCAATTCGATCCAGCTCTCCATCGAAGCGTGTCCCAAACATTAATCCCTGGCGTCAGGCCGGGCCGGTCGTGCCCGACCCGGCCTGGCGCCTTTGATTCAAGCGGCCCGTTGCTCACCCTTGAGCAGTTTTTTCTGGGCTTGCATGGCGAGCCCCAGCTCGTCCAGTTGGTCTTTGCCGAGGAGCTTTTTCGCGGTGGGGAAGAGTTCTTCCTCCTCTTCCTCGATGTGATGCTCAAGCAGCTCCTTCATCACCTTCACCCGACCGGCGAACTCAAGGGTGCCTGGTTGCGTATGAAGCAGATCAGGCAGCACCAGGGCGTCGACCGTCCGGTGTTCTTCCTTGGCTTCGTAATACATCTTGGCTTCCTCTTTACCACCGGCTTGCTTGATCGCCGGGTAGAGGATGTCCTCCTCCAGAGCGGTGTGGATTTGCAGTTCCTGCTCAATGCGTTGCAGCAGTTCGGCGCGTTTCTTCACGGCACGCTCTGTGGTCGCACAGAGCTCTTCCAGCAGCTTCTTGACTAATTTATGGTCTTGAACCAGCAGGTCGATAGCATTCATGGTGTCACCTCGTTGCGGGCGAATGAAAAATGGCTTGCATGAAGTTGAGTGGCAGTGGGCGGCAGGGTTCAACGCTGATGACGTCTGGTAGGGCACGCGTCAAGCTCAGGCTCGATACCGCTCTGCCAGAGGCGCCGAGGCCCGCGTCAGCAGGCGCCGGCAGCACGATCACAGAATAGGTTTGCCCCCTGTCACGGCGTAACGCGAACCCGAGATGTAGCTGGCTTCATCGGACCCCAGCAAGACATAGATTGGCGCCACCTCCACAGGTTGACCCGGCCGTCCCATCGGGTAACCGGAACCGAAGTTTCTCACCGCCTCATCAGGCATGGTGGCCGGGATCAGCGGGGTCCAGATCGGGCCGGGTGCGACGCTGTTGACGCGAATGCCCTGCTTGCCCAGCAGTTGCGCGAGGCCTGCAGTGAAATTGGCAATAGC
Source organism: Pseudomonas sp. 10(2024) (assembly GCF_045164175.1). Taxonomy (NCBI): domain Bacteria; kingdom Pseudomonadati; phylum Pseudomonadota; class Gammaproteobacteria; order Pseudomonadales; family Pseudomonadaceae; genus Pseudomonas; species Pseudomonas sp. 10(2024). The sequence continues at coordinate 3,413,328 of NZ_CP174006.1, read as the reverse complement.
CCCTTTGGTCGCGGCATAGGCCAACAGGCTGGGTGACGGGTCGTCAGAGTTGACCGAACTGGTGTTGATGATCGAACCGCCCTTTGGCATCGAGGGCAAAGCGCGCTGGCAAATGCGGAAAATGGCGGTGATGTTGGTATCGAAGGTCTTTACCCATTCATCGTCGTCAATGTCGTTCAGGCTTTCATGGGCCATCTGGAACGCGGCGTTGTTGACCAGGATATCGATGCGACCAAACTGCGCCACGGTCTTGTCGACGATGTCATGGCAGTGCTGTTTCTGTGCCAGGTCGCCCGGCAGCAGCAGGCACTGACGGCCAGCCGCTTTGACCCAGCGCGCGGTTTCCTGCGCATCGTCGTGTTCATTCAGATAGGCAATGGCAACGTCAGCGCCTTCTCGGGCATAGGCAATCGCCACCGCACGCCCGATGCCGCTGTCAGCACCGGTTATCAAGGCGATCTTGCCTGCGAGGCGATTGTTGCCGGTGTAGCTCTGCTCACCGCAGTCCGGATACGGATCCATCTTGCGCTGGGAACCGGGAACGCTTTGCGGTTGGGATGGGAATGGAGGGGTAGGGTAGTTGCTCATGCTGGAAGCTCCTGCAGGGTTGGAACGCTCATTCCCGTTCGAAAGGCGCGCCAGGCCAGTGTTGAAGTGGATCTTCGTGCTGAGCGACGAGCGGTTGATGCACCCATTTCCAGTGAATTTTTACCCTCCGCCTAGCTCTACCGCTGACGGGGCTTGCTGGCATGGGTGAGGCCCACGTCATCAAGGAGTCTGCAGTGCCTCGAATCATCACGCCTTCCACGCCGGAACATGAGATCGATCAGACGAACGAGAGGATGTTCGGTACGCCCAAGGAGCGGCTGGATTTCTATCGACGCGAAATTCAGTATGAGACCACCATCCTGGCCAACCGTACCGACGCTTATCTTGCGGCCCAGTCGTTCCTGGTGATCGCCTACGTGTCATCGATGGGTAACCTGAACCAAAGCTGGGGCGAAATGTTCACCCTGATGGTCCCGGCTTTTCTCGCACTGCTCGGCGTGCTCAGTACACTGAATGCCTGGCCTGGCATCCGCGCGGCCTTCCGGATTATCGAGCACTGGCAGATGAAGCAGAGCCACTTGCTGCGCAGCGAGCCGCTGATGGGGCTGGCCTATGACGAGTCGCCGCTGTTCTGCGAGGCCGAAACCTCTCAGGCGGGGCACCGCAAATCGCTGCTGTTTTCCTTGCGCACACCCTGGATTTTCCTGTGCTTCTGGGTGTTGCTGGGCAGCTATTCGGTTTTCATCCAGCTGGCGTGATCAGCGCGTGCCGGTCGGCACCAAGGGCGACCAGCACGCGTTGAAAAGAAGCAGGCTCAGCCTGCCAGTGCCTCGCTCAGGATATCGACCACCGCGCCGCTGTTTTCCAAGGCATCACGCGGGCCGGTCAGTTCCACCTGTTCAAAGCCATTGGTGACCAGAAAGGCACGCGATTGCCGTTCAATTGTGCACTCATCATTGTGCTCCTCGTACTGACAGGCCTCTCATAAGGGCCTGCAAACAGCAAGCAGAGTTCCTGCTCGATGCTTGGCGGTAGAGGGAGAACAGGCTAACGGTTGCGTACAGTCTCCAATGCAGGCGACCACACCGTATGACCGCAACGTGAACACGCCAGGGTGTCATGAGGCTCATGGTAGGCCGGGAAGCCACAGCTCACGCAGCAATGCAACCCGGCGCCGGGCGGCGATGTGTACTCCGGGCGATGCTCGACCGGCAGCACTGACAGGCCTGGGCGTGTGTCTTGCTGATCGTAGAAGTACAAACTGAGATCGCCATCGGTTTCCAGAAGGCCCAGTCGAACCTGGCCCAGGTGCTCGACACCTTGCTGGCGTAGCTCCATGAACAGCTCATTCGGTGAAATGTTCATGTGCCGCAGCGAATGGATTTCGTACATGCCATCTTTCACTACCGTGACCGGCAGCCCGTCGATCCAGGCCTCGCAGGTTCTGTTTCGCCTCATGAGGTAGACCGTTCCTCGGTAAAGCATGAACAGCGTGAGGAAAACCAAGGCCACCGGAAGCAGCGGTACGTCCTCGTAAAAGGTCACATCGCCGGCAGCTGAGCCCAGGGTAAGAATGACCACGAGTTCGAACCGGGACAGCTGTCTGATCCCGCGCCGGCCACTGAACTTCAGAAAGAAGAACACGGCCAGGAAGGCCGCTGAAACACGCACAGCAACTTCCAGCAGAAAGGTAAAAGGGAAGTCGCCTATCAGCATCCGTTGCAGATCAAACGAAACCATTCGTTCCACCCTTCCTTCTGCCGTTGTCAGATAAAGGGTTGACCGTTCTCGCTCAAGGCTGGTTCATCGACTTGGCCTGCAACTCTCCGCGCGCGTCACCAGGGAATCGGCGTGCCATCCCACGCCCAGAACGTTCCGCTCTGCGCCGGGCCGTGACGGCTCACAAGTGCCAGGATGCAGGTGGCGGCAAACGCGGGCGAGAACAGTTTGCCCGGCGGCACATTGCCCTGAAAGGGGCGGGAAAGCTGGGTGTCGGTGGTGCCGGGATGCAATGCAAGTACCGTTGACGCGGGGTTCAGTCGCTTCAGCTCGATGCTTGCAGTGCGCAGAAGCTGGTTGAGCGCGGCTTTGCTGGCACGGTAGCTGTACCAGCCCCCCAGGTGATTGTCGCCGATCGACCCGACCCGCGCCGACAAGGCGACGAAGGCCATCGGTTGCCGACGCAGCAGCGGCAGCAAATGCTTGAGCAGCAGAACAGGGGCGAAACAGTTGGTTGTGAAACTGCTCAGCAACCCGGCCATATCAAGCTGGGTCAGCGCCTTTTCAGCCCGTGCCGGGCCTTCTTGCAGGACGCCAAGCGTGCTGAAGACCAGGTTCAGCTGGTCGCAGCAGGCGCCCACCTGTGCTGCCAGAGTGTGCAGTGCCTGCTCGGACCGGGCGTCGCAGTCGAGGCGAACCAACCGTCGCCCGTGCTCTGTGAACAAGGTATCCAGCGCAGGGCTGGTGGTGGCTCGTCGCGAAACGGCGAACACCAGCCCGATGTCATCGCGCGCCAGCAACTGCGTGCACAATGCCAGGCCAATCCCTTGGCTGGCCCCGCAGACCAGCACGTTGGCGGGTGTCTGAAGGTCGTTGATCAGGCTCATCGGAGTGTCCTCTTGGCTGGGCGCTGGCGCCTCGTCCTGTGATGCCTGCCAACGTTCGTGCAGTTGGCAGGGGTGAGCTCACAGCAGGATATAGTCGCTGTACTGCCGTAAGCCGTCATGTGGCCCTTCGATCAAGTGCACGTAACGGTCGTTCACCCAGTCGATCGGCAGGCAATCGTCGACGTCCAGTACCGCGTCGGTATGCGGCTTGAGCCAGTCTGCCTGCAGGCGCTGTTTGCCCAGTTGCCTGGCCTCGGCCTTGTCCCTGGCCACCACCAGCAGGTAGCGGTGTGCCTCGCCAAACACCCCGGGCTCGTAGCCGCCAAGGTTGATGAAGAACAACCTGGGATCGTGTGGGCCAGGCGCTACCTGACTGAACGCGACGCGGTAGCGGTCAATACCGTCGACTTCCATCCATGCGTCGATGTGCAGGCCCGTTCGGCTCCCGAACCAGGCTTGGCGCAGATGGGGGTAGGCCTGTTCAAGTGAGTCCGCCTGCGCGAACAACACGTCGTGGACCTCGATATTGGCCCGTGGGTGGCGTCCACCGAGCATGACGACGTACAGCATGAGCAATTCCTTCTATCTCGACTTTCATGGGTGTTCGATAACGGGGGCGCGAGGCTTGCAGAAATGTGCATGCTTGGCATTGAAATCTGTACATGTCCCGGCGAATATGTGTACAAGCGTCTACTATTGTATAATATTTTCCGAAGTGCTCGAGGTCAGAATGGCGCACCCTGCACGTTGGACCTGTCTGTGCCTGCTGCTAGCCGCCATGTCGTCGGCGGCAGACTGGCGAGCGGAGCTGCCTGCGGCGCAACGGCTGGGCGCCGGTGATTTCACCTGGTTTGGCCTGCGGCTGTATACCGCCCGGTTATGGGCAGTTGGCCCGGTTCAGGACTGGAACCAGCCGTTCGCCCTTGAGCTGCTGTATCACCGTTCATTGTCCCGGGACACGCTGGTCAAGGCCAGCCTCGAGGAAATGCAACGCCTGGGTGGCGGCAGCATGACGGCACAGCAACGCGCGGCATGGACCAGGGCGATTGAGCAGGCATTCGTGGACGTGAGCCCTGGCATGCGCATCACGGGCTTGTACCTGCCGGGGCAGGGTTGCCGCTTTTACGTCGACGGCAAATTGAGCCACGCGATCGACGATCCGGTGTTCGCCCGGGCCTTCTTCGCCATCTGGCTTGACCCGCGGGCCAGAGACCCCCAATTGCGTCAGCGGCTGCTTGGGCTGGCTGGCGATGACCGAGGAGCCTGAACATGTACAAAGCGCTGTTGCTGGCTGCCTGCCTGCTTCTGGGCAGTTGTGGCAATGTCGGTATCGAGCACTATGCCCAGGAGCAGCCGAAGCTGGACCTGGCGGCGTTCTTCTCGCGCCCGGTTCAGGCGTGGGGGATGTTCCAGAAGCGTTCCGGGGAGGTGGTCAAGCGCTTCCATGTGCGCATCGACAGCCGCCGCGAAGGTGAACGGCTGATCCTCGACGAGCATTTTCTCTATAGCGATGGCACACGCCAGCAGCGTACCTGGACGCTGGTGCCGGACGGCCCCGGGCGCTGGCGGGGAACAGCGGGGGACGTGATCGGCGAGGCGCGTGGCGAAGTGGCGGGCAACGCGCTGCGATGGCGTTACCAACTGGATCTGCCGGTCGACGGGCGGCACTGGCAGGTAGACCTGGACGACTGGATGTACCTCATGGATGACGACACCCTGATCAACCGCTCGAGCATGAGCAAGCTGGGCGTGGAGATTGGCCAGATCACCTTGTTCTTCCGCCGCCTGCCAGAGGGCACACCATGAACCTGATCGCGCTGACCCAGCTGGTTTCGACCGGCGAAGCCAAGGAACTTGAACTGCTGTCGCTGGAGGGTGGCTTCTACCTCCTGCGCGCCCTGACCGACGCCGGCCCTGTGACATTGAGCGATGCCCAGGGGCAGCCCGTGCGCGTGCGCTCCACGACCGAACTGCGGCAGTTGCTGGCCGACCTGCCGCCGGTGCCGTGCATGCTGGTGCAGCAGGTGGTGCATGATGAGATGTGCGGGCAACGTGACGGCCCCATCGCGCCGTTGCGCGTACCGGTAACGCTCACCAGCCAGTGGTAGCCCGGACGATGCGCCTGGGCCTGGTGCTGGGTGACCAACTGTCGTTCGACCTGGCAAGTCTGACGTCCCTTGACCCTGCTCGCGATGCGGTCCTGATGGCGGAAGTGGAGGGGGAGGCCCGATACGTACCTCATCATCCGCTGAAGATCGTTCTCATCTTCAGCGCCATGCGGCATTTTGCCCAGGCCCTGCGTGAACGGGGTTGGCAGGTGCACTATGTCGAGCTGGACGTCGAGGGTAACAGCGGCAGCATCGTGGGTGAGTTGCGTCGATGGCAACAAGCCTTGGGCGCCACCCACATTCACTTGACCGAGTGCGGTGAGTGGCGCCTGGAGCAGGCCTTGCGTGATGCCGCACTGCCGCTTGTGTGGTTTCGCGACACGCGTTTTCTGTGCTCCCGTGAAGCCTTCGGGCGCTGGGCCACGGAACGTCGCCAGCTGCGTATGGAGCACTTCTACCGTGGCATGCGCAAGCGAACCGGCCTGCTCATGGAGCCTGACGGCAGCCCGGCAGGGGGAGCCTGGAATTTCGATGGCGACAATCGCAAGCCATTGCCACGGCAGCTGCGTGGCCCATTCGCTGCGCATTTTGCGCAAGACGACATCACGGCAGCGGTGGTGGCCTTGGTGCGTCAGCGCTTCAGCGATCACTACGGGGGCGTCGACGGTTTCGACTACCCCGTGACCCATGCCGAGGCACAACAGCTGTGGCAGCATTTCCTGGATTTCGGCCTGGCGGCTTTCGGTGACTACCAGGATGCGATGGCCGAAGGCGAGCCGTACCTGTTTCATGCGCGCATCAGTGCGGCGCTCAACATCGGCCTTCTGGATGTGCGTCGTCTGTGCGACGACGTCGACACAGCCTGGCGTGAGGGGCGGGTGCCGCTCAATGCAGCCGAAGGTTTCATTCGCCAGCTGATCGGCTGGCGTGAGTATGTGCGTGGCATCTATTGGCAGCGCATGCCGGCGTATGCCGGGCTCAATCACCTGAACAACCACCGGGCGCTGCCAGAATTCTACTGGACCGGGCGCACCCGCATGCGCTGCATGGCGCAAGCCATCGGGCAGACCCTGCGGTTGGGCTACGCTCACCATATTCAGCGGTTGATGGTTACCGGCAACTTCGCCTTGTTGGCCGGTATCGTGCCAACCGAGATTTGTGAGTGGTACCTGGCGGTCTACATGGATGCCTTCGAGTGGGTCGAACTGCCCAACACGCTTGGCATGGTGATGCACGCCGACGGCGGCTACCTGGGGTCCAAGCCGTACTGCGCCAGTGGTCGTTATATCCAGCGCATGTCAGACCATTGCAAGGCTTGCAGTTACAGGGTCGACCAGGTGACCGAAGACGATGCCTGCCCGTTCAATGCCTTGTATTGGCATTTTCTTATTCGCCATCGCCCCCAGCTCTCGGCTAACCCGCGCCTGGCCCTGGTCTATCGCAGCCTTGATGGCATGCCCGCTGGCCGTCGCGATGCGGTGTGGCAACGTGGCCAGTCATTGCTGGCGCGGCTCGATGCGGGGCAGGCGTTATGAAAAAGAGCCTTCTGCCCAGCAAGGTTTGCGTGGTGTGTGGCCGGCCGTTCACCTGGCGCAAGCGCTGGGCACGCTGTTGGGAGCAGGTGCGCTACTGCTCCGAGCGATGTCGCCGGTCAGCGCCGCGCCGCGATGCGCGCCAGCAGGGGCAGGGCCAAAGCCCATATCGGCATCAGTAGCAGGCCGGTTTCCAGCGCGCCCAATGGCAAGGCGACACCTGCCAGCCTGGCGCCGCCTACATAGGCCAGAGGGCCGCCAATCGCCCCCAGCAGTGCGCCGATTCGCCAGTGCCTGCCGGCCCATGCCAGGCTGTGACGCATCCCGCTGGCCAGCACCAACCACAGCAGCGCTAGCCACAGCGGCAGGGGCCAGGCGTCAAAACCGAACACCCCCAGTGCTCCCAGCACGCTGTCGAGCACGCAGCCGACAAAGGTGACGCGCAAAAGCGCCTTGAGCTCGGCATTGATGTCCGGGCACAGGCGCAGGTGCACTGCCACGCCCGGAATCACCAGCAGCAACAGCAAGGGCCGCTCGGCGCCCAGCACGCAGACCCACCAGCCGGCTTGCAGCCAGAGGGCATTGCCGATCAGCCAGCGGTTGTGCATCAGGCACCGCCAGGCAAGGGCGCGCGGCGTGCCTGGGGGGCTGCCCAGAGCAGGTGCGCAACACCGATCGCGCGTTCCTCGAAACCGCCCTGGCAGTAGCAGAGGTAAAACTCCCACAGGCGCTGGAACATGTCGTCGTAGCCAAGGTCCGTCAGCGCAGTGCGTGCCTGACGCAGGTTTTCGCGCCAGTGTCGCAGGGTGTGGGCGTAATCCAGGCCAAAATCTTCCATGTGCACAAGGTTCAGGCCAGTGTGCCGGCTGGCGGTGTCGAGCAACACGCTCAGCGAAGGCAGGGCGCCACCGGGGAAGATGTAGCGCTGGATAAAGTCGACCGAGCGCTGCGCCTGGGCATAGCGCTGGTCGCGGATGGTGATCGCCTGCAATAGCATCAGGCCTTCAGGCTTGAGCAGCGAAGCACATTGGCGGAAATACACCGGCAGGTAGCGATGGCCGACCGCTTCGATCATCTCGATCGATACCAGTTTATCGAACGTGCCTTGAAGGTCGCGGTAGTCTTCGCGGAGCACTTGCACGCGCTGCCCCAGCCCCAAGGCCTTGACGCGCTGCAGGGTATGGCTGTACTGGGCCTCGGAGAGCGTTGTGGTGGTGACCCTGCAGCCATAGCGGGTGGCTGCGTGGATAGCGAGGCTGCCCCAGCCGCTGCCAATTTCCAGCAGGTGATCGTCAGGGCTCAGCTCGAGCTTCTGGCAGATGCGCTCCAGCTTGTGCAGCTGGGCCTGCTCCAATGTTTGCCCAGGGTATTCGAATTGCGCAGCCGAATACATCATGGTGGGGTCCAGCAGCCGCTCGAACAGGGCATTGCCCAGGTCGTAGTGGGCCAGAATGTTGCGCCGGGCACCGCGCTTGTCGTTGCGGTTGAGCCGGTGCAGCAGGCGCAGGGCAGGGCGGCCCAAGCGGGCCAGGCCACCCTCGAGCGCGTCGAGCACTTCAAGGTTGGCGACGAACAGGCGGGTCACCAGCGCCAGGTCGGGGCTGCGCCAATAGCCGTGAATGTAGGCTTCGCCAGCACCGATCGAGCCATTGCCGGCGATCAGGCTCCAGGTGGCGTCATCGAGGATCTCCACCTCGGCCTGCAACGGGCTGTCGGCATCACCGAAACTCCACTGCTGCCCGTGGCTGAGCAGGCGCAGGTGGCCGTGACGCAGCTTGCCCAACTGGGCGAGCACGGTGCTTCGTGCCAGCCCGCCGAGCAGGGGCGCAAGGCCTGCGAACTTGCTAACGCTCAGGGTGGGATTTGACATCATCAAGGTCCTCGCAAGGTTGGCCGAGTGCCAGGTCACCCTGGCAGGTGGTGTGGTCATGCACGGGGGTGCGTTTGAGTAACAGGCGCAGCGCTTGCCAGTAGATGGCCGAGACAGTGCGCAGGCTCATCCATGGGAAGTTCAGGACATACCGACGTAGCGCTGCTCCATCCAGTGGCTTGCGGCGCAGGGCGAGGTCGGCCTCGAACACCTTTGTGCCGCCTTGCCAGTTCTGCATCTGAATGCGTACATGGTCCGTGTCCAGGAAAAAGCGCAGGCGATAGTCCATGTCCAACGGCATGAACGGCGACACATGGAAGGCCTTGCCGACGCTGAAGGGCCTGGCAAGGTTGCCTTGCACCGGGAGCACGTAATGAAAGCGTTCACGCCAGGGCGTGTTGCGCACTTCCATCAGGATCGCGGTCAGGCACCCGTCGCGGTCATGGCAGAAATAGAAACTCACCGGGTTGAACGACAGCCCCCAGCACCGCAGTTGCGTGAGCAGCTGTACCCGGCCTTCGGGCAGGTGCCCCGTCGCCTGCCCGACCAGCAAGCGTGCAGCCTGGGCCAGCGATTCGCCTTGGCGGGTCAGGGCGGGCAGGTAGTCGGTCTCGCGCCAGCACAACGGCGCCAGGCGCCAGCGTCCCAGCCAGCGTGACAGGCCCATCAGCCAGGATTGTTCGTCCAGGTCCAGGTAGAACATGCCGATCCGGTAGCGGAACGCGTGGACCCGCGGCGTCAGCCGACGGTGGCTGATCCAGCCCACGCAGAGGCTGCTGTTCACAGTTGCTCTCCGAAGTGCGCGGCCACCTTAAGTGCGCTGACCACCCCGTCTTCATGAAAGCCATTGCCCCAGTAGGCGCCGCAGAAGTAACTGTGCTGTTGCCCTTGCAGTTGCTCCTGGCACGCTTGCGCGGCGGACGCTGCAACGCTGTACTGGGGATGGGCGTACTGGAAGCGGGCGATCACCTGCGCCGGGTCTATCAGTGCGGTCTGGTTGAGGCTCACGCAGAAGGTTGTCGGTGCCTGGATACCTTGCAGAATGTTCATGTTGTAGGTCAGCGCGGCGGGAGCCTGCTCGGGGCCGCCCAGGCGGTAGTTCCAGCTGGCCCAGGCGCGCTGGCGGCGTGGCAGCAGACGGGTATCGGTGTGCAGCACCACGTCGTTGCTGGCGTAATCGATGGCGCTGAGTACGGCGCGCTCCTGATTGCTGGGGCTTTCCAGCAGTGCCAGGGCCTGATCACTGTGACAAGCGAACACCACATTGTCGAAGCGTTCGGTGCCGGCCGCGCTCACGAGGGTCACGCCACCTTCGTCGCGGCTGACGCGGTAAACCTTGCAGTTGAGGCGGATGCGCTCAGCGAACGGTCGGCACAGCGGTGCGACATAGCTGCGCGAGCCGCCTTTGATCACCCGCCACTGTGGACGTTGGTTGACCGACAGCAAGCCGTGGTTGCGGCAGAAGCGCACAAAGAACTCAAGCGGGAAGTGGAGCATGTCTGCGCGAGACATCGACCAGATCGCCGACCCCATCGGCACGATGTAATGATCGATGAAGCGTTGCCCATAGCGGTTCGCTTGAAGGTAGTCGCCCAGCGTGGTGCTGGCATCGATACGCCGGTTGTCCAGGTCGGCCAGTGCCTGACGGTTGAAACGCAGAATGTCCCGGATCATCCCCCAGAACCCTGGGGACACCAGGTTGCTGCGTTGGGCGAACAGGGTGTTCAGGTCGTGGCCGTTATATTCCAGGCCCGTCATCGGGTCATGCACGGAAAAGCTCATCTCGGTCGGCTGCGATGGCACCTGAAGCTGGTCGAGCAAGCGGATGAAGTTCGGGTACGTCCAGTCGTTGAAGACGATGAAACCGGTATCTATTGCATGGCGCTGGCCTTTCCAGACCACATCAAGGGTGTGCGTGTGGCCCCCGACCCATTGCTCGGCCTCGAAAACCGTGACTTCGTGTTTGCGTGACAGCAAATGGGCGCAGGTCAGCCCCGCGATGCCACTGCCGATGATTGCTATACGCATGGATCATCATTCCTGTTCATGACGGGCGAGGCGTTGGCCCAGCGCCAGGCGCAGGCGCGCGGGCAGCGCCCCGAGCAGGCGCAACACCAAGGTGAAAAGACCGGGGAAGTTGATTTCCAGGGGGCGGCCGGGCAGGCGTCTGGCGATATGCCGGGCGGCACGCTGCGCAGACCACAGCTGTGGCATGGGGAAATCGTTGCGACGGGTCAGTGGCGTGTCCACGAAGCCTGGGCTCACCAGGGTGACCGCGATGCCTTCGCGGGCCAGGTCGATTCGCTGTGACTCCACCAGATAGCGCACCGCGGCCTTGGACGCGCCATAGGCGCCGGCGCGGGGCAAGGCCAGCCAGGTTACCGAACTGCCCATCACCACCAGGTGGGGGCGCTGGCCGGCGCGAAGCAAGGGCAATGCTGCCGCCAGGCAGTAGCTGACGCCCAGCAGGTTGGTGCGCATGACGCGCTCGACCAACGCCGGATCGAAATGCCCAGGCTCCAGGTATTCGCAGGTGCCGGCATTGAGAATGGCCATGTCCAGGCCTCCCCAGGCCTGCTCGATTTGCGCAGCGATGCCGGCGACCTGCTCCGGGTTGTCAAGATCGCCAATGGCCAGCAGTGCTTGCCCGGGAAACCGTTCGGCCAGCGGGGCAAGACGGTCGGCGTTGCGCCCGCCCAAGGCGACTTGGTGGCCTTGCTCCAGGAGGACTTGCGCGAGCGCGGCACCGATACCGCTGCTGGCGCCGGTCAGCCAACAGCGGCTCATGCCAGCCTGCCTTTGAGCCAGCGGATTGCTGTGCCCATGACGGGAAGGTGCTCATAAAGCAGGGCGCCGGCGTCGAAATAGTCCTGGTGAAAATGCACACGGTCGCGCCAATGCAGGCAGCTGCAGCCTTGCAACGTGATCGGCTGGCCGCCGGCCAGGCGCGGGTGGCAAAACTGCAGTGTCCAACGCAGGTAGCCCTGCCCGGGCTTTACCTCGTCGGCGCTGGTGAAGGCGTAGCGGATATCGGTGGCGTTGGCGTACAACTGCTCGAAGTAGGCATGCAGGGCCTGCAGCCCCTGTATCTGGTGCAGGGGATCACGAAAGGTGACATCGTCGCTGTACAGTTTATCCAGCGTGTCGAGGCTAGCCCCATCAAGGCGGGCGAAGCGCTCGGCGAATTGCTGTAGGTACGCTGACATACTGGGCTCCAGGCAATCCTGTACAAAATTGAATTGTTGTACAGGTATAACTGAAGCCTAAGCCTTTATCTATACAAGTCAACGGTCTTGTATAGGTTTTTTGTCAGTGCTTGGCCTGGCCCTGCTGCCGGCGCAGTTCCGCCACTTCAGCCTCCAGCTCGCGAACCCTTTCCTCGGCGAATACTTGCGCTGTGACATCGCGCTGGATGCCGATGTAGTAGGTCAGCTGGTCCGCCTCGTTGTGCACCGGTGTGATGGACAACTCGTTCCAGAACAGGCTGCCGTCTTTGCGGTAGTTGCGCAGCACCTGGCAGCAGGGGCGGCCTTCGCGGATCGCCTCGCGGATAATTGCGATGCCCGGCTGGTCGTGATCCTCGCCCTGAAGAAAACGGCAGTCCTGATAGAGAATATCGTCGGCGCAGTAGCCGGTCAGGCGCTCGAAGGCCGGGTTGACGTAGATAAGGATGCTCTCATTGCCTTCCTGCTCGGCGACAACGATGCCATCGTTGGAATGTTCGACCATCAGTTGCAGGAGTTTTGCGTTGATCATGGGGCTCACCTACAGATATTTCGTATGCGATATGCGCCAAAGGCTTCCGGTGCAGAAGCTTTTGGCGCCGTTTGTTGCATGATGAACCAAGGAGGCTCGCCGCAGAAGGTGCATCTGGGTTTAGAATGTATCACCCCCTGGATGACACCTCGTTATGACCGACGCCACCCCACCCGAATTGCTACCCATGCGCGATGTGGTCAGCCTGACCGGCATAAATCCGGTGACCTTGCGTGCCTGGGAGCGGCGTCATGGGTTGATTCGCCCGCAGCGCACCGAGGGCGGCCATCGCTTGTACACAGCCCAGGATGTGCAGCGCATACGTGACATCTTGCGCTGGACCGCCAATGGCCTGCCCATCAGCAAGGTTGGCGACAGGCTCGCCGGCCAGCCTGAGGCGCCTGTGCAGCAGCCCTCGGCCTTTGACGACTGGCGCGCCGCCGTTGCGCGCGCTTCCAGGGCATTCGATGCGCAGGCGCTGGAAGCGATCCATGGACAGCTGTTCACACTTTTGCCAAAGGCCACGGTGCTGCGAGACGTGCTGATGCCGGTTTGGCATGAGCTGGCTTCAGGCACTGCGCCAGGCCAGCGTAGCCAATGGCTGTTTCTCGATACGTTCTTGCGCGCCCGGCTGCTGCTGCGCTTGCAGATGAACCAGGTCGATGCGCCGCGGGTGCTGCTGGCGGGTACCGAGAGCCAAGCCGAATGCCAGGTGTTGTGCGCCGGGCTGCTGTTGAGCAGCGAGCGACAACGCATCGAAGTGCTCGGCTGCGGGCAGCCGCTGGAAGAGCTCCCGCTGCTGTGTGCAGCGGTGCAGCCTGCGGCACTGGTGATCGCGCTGCAGCCACCGGTTAGCCCTGCCTTGGCCAAGCGCCTGCGCTCGCTGCAGATGGAAATTGATTGTCCGCTGGCCTTGACGGGCGAGGGGCTGGCCGGTGTGCAAGCGGCCTTGCACGGGCTGCCGGTATGCCTGCTGGACGAGCAGGGTGCTGACGTCGCGCACGTGCTTGACGCCTTGCTCAGGGGGGCGCTGGACCTCTGAACCTGGCCCTTCCCCCTGTCCAGGTAGTGAGGTGCACAGTTCCGTAACGGCGTCTACGCTCTCTGAGCGTCATTAAACCTATGCTGAATCGATACGGCGCATTGTTCAAAGGAGCTGGCAATGACTGTGTTCGTAAAAAGCTTCAGTACGCATCGTGCGGAACATGCGAAAGGGTGGATGCTTGCACCGGTTATCCTGTTGGCTCTCCATAGTAGCGACCTGTTAGCCGGAGGCATCTTCATCTATGAGGCCGGCCAGGAAAGCAACGGCTTGGCCAATGCTGGCTCGGCGGCGCTGGCCACCGACCCCAGCGTGCTGATGAGCAACCCCGCAGGTATCGCCCTGCTGCCTGGCACGCAGATCAGCGCCAACGCGCAGGTAATCCTTGGCGACCTGCGTTACTCACGCGACAGCAACAACCAGTTCGACGGCAACGAGGGCGGCAATGCCCTGCAATACCTGCCGGGCGCCAGCCTGTTCATCAGCCACCAGCTCGATGACCGCTCGGCCATCGGGTTCGGCATGTACGGTAATTTCGGCCTGGCACTGAACTACGACGATGACTGGGCAGGGCGATACTTCACCCAGGAAGCAGCAGTGATTGGTGTGTCTTTCCAACCCACCTTTGCTTACAAGTTCACCGATGACCTCACCGTCGGCGTCGGCCCGCGCATGATGCTCGGCTATTACCGCACCGAGGTGGCCATCAATAACAGCCTGCTGGGATTGGTCGAGCGCCCCGATGGCCAACTCGAATACAAGGACACCGATTTCGGCATTGGGGTGAACCTGGGCCTGCTCTACCAACTCGCCCCTCGCACGCGAATTGGCCTGGCCTACACCAGCAAGGTGAAACTGGAGTTTGAAGACAATCCGCACGTCAGCAACATCAACAATCCGCTCATCAATGCCGCCCTGAGCCGCCTGGCGGTAGACACGCTGGAACTGGAGATGAACGTGCCGCAGACCGCGACGCTCAGCGTGGTGCACCAGTTGGACGAGCAGTGGACATTGCTGGGCAGCCTGGGTTGGCAGGACTGGAGCGAGTTCGGTGACATCGGAGTCGAGGTGGACGCCAATGCTGCCGGGGTCAGCCGCACGGTCGATCGCAAGTACAAGGACACCTGGCACGCCTCGGTGGGCGCCCAGTACCAGTCGACCCGCCAATTGCGCTGGAGCTTTGGGGTGGGCTATGACAGTTCGGCCGTGGATGACAAGGACCGGACCGTGGACAACCCTATGGGCGAGGTATGGCGCTTAGCAACCGGGGTGAACTATCAGATTGAAGAAGGATTGGACCTGCATCTGGCGTACACGCTGGTCTGGCTGGGCGACATGGACGTGCAGCAGACCAAGGCGCGCTCCGGTGACACGCTGTCAGGCCGTTTCGATAACGCCGCCTTGCACATCATCGGCGGCGGCGCAACGTGGCGATTCTGAAGACGCTCATCCTTGGATAACCGCTCCAACGCGGAAGGAGAAGTTGCATGAAAAGTAAGTCGCTTATTGCAACCGTTTGTCTCGCATCGCTGTTACTGCATGGTTGTGCGAGCAAATACGTGGAGCCTGATGAATATTCCGGATTTCTGAAGGACTACAGCAAGCTCAAGGAAGACAAATCACCTTCGGGTGCCGAGGTTATGCGCTGGATCAAGCCTGGCATCAATGCCAATCAATTTTCCAGCGTCTATGTCGAACCCAGCCAGTTTTACCCTAAACCGCAACCCACTGCGAAAATTCCGCAGCAAACCTTGCAAGGCATAACCCAATATTACGATCAGGCGTTGAAGAACCGATTTTCCACAGTCCTGCCGCTGGCGACGAGCCCTGGGCCTGGTGTATTGGTGGTGCGCCCGGCGATCACTGGGGTGAGCGCAAAAACCAAAGGGCTGCGCCCCTATGAGGTTATTCCGATCGCGTTGGTGGCCGCCGGCATCAGTACGGCTACAGGTATTCGCGACCAGGACACCAGCGTGGCCACGGAGGCCGCATTCATTGATGGAAGTACCAATGAGTTGGTGGCCGAAGTGGTACGTAAAGGTGCAGGCGCTGAACTGGACAACTCGTCGCAGATCATGCAGGCCAAGGACGCTCGTGCCGTGCTCGATGGCTGGGCAAAGGACATGGTCAGTTCATTCCAGGCCCTGAAAAAATAGTCCGCATGTTCCCCTGTCGCGCATGTGTGCCAGGGGAGCGAAATGTGATGCATGAATGTACTGTTTCAAGGATGCCCCGATGAAAACGGTCATGCTCAAAATCAAACATGAATTCCTGAAAGTGCTTCCGCCCACCGTGTTTTTTTTCGTGATTCTGCACATCGTTGCGCTGATTCGCGCACTTATGATCAAGGGCTCGGGGGTGGAGCTGCCTGTCTCTGCCTCGGTGCTGATCGCCGCTCTGATATTGGGCAAGTCTGTGCTGGTTGCCGATATGCTGCCTTTCATCAACCGGTTTCCCGACAAGCCGCTAATCTGGAACGTTGTCTGGAAAACACTCATGTATGCAATGGTCGCGCTGATCGTTCATTACCTGGAACGTCTGTATGAGTACTGGAAAGAGGCTGAGGGCTTGCTCGATGCAAACGCGATGTTGTGGGCATCCATAAACTGGCCTCGCTTCTGGGCTGTTCAGATCTTGCTGATGACATTGATATTCATGTATTGCGTCATCGCAGAGTTGGCGCGCGTCATTGGCCGCGAACGCCTTAAACGCATGTTCATCGGCCCGCTACCGTCAAAGCAGTCCGAGATGTCGAATCACACCGGATAGCCGAATAGCTCGGCCGATCGCAACGCAGTGGCTTTACAGTTGACGGGTATTACTATGTCGAAAAGAAATGACTACCCGCTTTATCTACTTGCCTTGCTGGCACATACCGGACAAGGGCAAGCGGAAGACTCCGCAGAGCTTGCCAAGAAAGCGCTTAACCCGGTTGCGGCCATGTACAGCTTGCCGGTGCAATATAACTGGGACCAGAAAATAGGCCCGGGCGGCAATGGCAAGCGCAGCCTGACAAACATCCAGCCCGTTCTGCCTTTCAGCCTGAATGAAGAGTGGAACCTGATTTCCCGCACAATTCTCCCGGTCATCGACCAACACGGCCTGGGTGGTGCAGCGGACACCTCCGGTGTGGGCGATGTGACCCAGAGCTTTTTCTTCTCACCGAAACAACCCACTGCCAGTGGCTGGATACTTGGCGCAGGGCCGGCGCTGCTGATACCAACAGGCAGCAACGACGTACTGAGCAGTGAACAATGGGGGCTCGGGCCGACCGCGGTAGCTTTGAAGCAATCCAACGGTTGGACGCACGGCATATTGGCCAATCATATCTGGGGGCTGGAGGGCAGCCCTGCGGATGGAAAGGAGAAGGTCAACCAGACCTTCTTGCAGCCGTTTCTTTCTTACACCAACAGTACGTTGACCACCTTTGGTATCAACAGTGAGTCCACATACGACTGGCAATCCCAAGAGTGGACGATTCCACTCAACCTGACCATTACCCAATTACTGAAGGTTGGCGGCCACCCCATTACCGTCCAGGCCGGCCCGCGTTACTGGCTCGACTCACCGGATAATGGCCCGGACGGCTGGGGCTTTCGCTTTGCTGTGACGCTGTTGTTCCCACGCTGAGCCGGGAAGTTAAGCCAATAATAACAAAGCGGATTTTCAGTTTGCGGCTATGATCAGTAACCAGTGGCCTGCAGGTCTGTCCGAGCGGTCATTTGCGAGCAGTGGGTTTAGGCTCTGTATGAAGAGCCTTGATACTCGGTGATGCTGCGGTGAAAACAGCCTGACCCTCTTCTCAAGGCTTTTCATCCAGACCTTAGGCAACAGCCTAATTACGCAGGCGTCGCTACTCGGCATGCCAGAAGCCTCTTCCAAGGGGCGCTGATTCGTTTGACCACGGAGCTAAAGGATGGCGCGTCGCAACGAAGGCAATATGCTGGGTTTGTCGTTGAAGGCCTTGTGCTGTTTGGCTGTTTTGATCATTTGGCTGTTTGGTCCAATGGGCATCGCGTTCTCCGCTGAGGAGGCGGGAGCTGTACCCACCCCCTCGATCGCGTCCGAGGGCTATGTGGCAACCGCTACTTGCCTTGGCTGTCACGTTACCCAGGCCAAAGCCTGGAAGGACTCTGATCACGGTTGGGCCATGCGTGATGCTACCGAGGCCAACGTGCTCGGCAACTTCAAGAATGCTCGCTTCGATGAGGCCGGGGTAACGGCGCGTTTCTTCCGTAGGCAGGGTGGCTTCTTCATCAATACCGAAGGTGAGGATGGCCAGCCGGCAGACTTTCAAATTCTCTACACCTTTGGCCACTATCCGCTGCAGCAGTACCTGGTTGCCCTGCCCAGGGGACGCCTGCAGGCTTTGACCATCGCCTGGGACAGCAGAGCCAAGGATGAGGGCGGGCAACGCTGGTTCTCGCTCTACCCAGGCCAACGCTTCGCGCCCGATGACCCCTTGCACTGGACCGGTCGCTACCAGAACTGGAACGGCATGTGCGCCGATTGCCATTCCACTCGCTTGATGAAGCATTACGACGATCGCCAGGACAGCTTTGCCTCCACCTGGAAAGAGCAGAACGTTGGCTGCCAGAGCTGTCACGGGCCTGGCAAGGCGCATGTCGATTGGGCGAACAAAGCCAAACCCGCCGAGCAAACCTATGCGTCGGTCAAGGACATAGGGTTGGCAGTCGATTACAAGGCGTTGGGCAGCCAGGGCATGGTCGAACAGTGTGCGTTCTGCCACAGCCGGCGGCAGACCCTTGGCGTGGGTCAGTTACCTGGTCATCCGCAGCTTGACCAGAGCCTCCCGGCAACGTTGCGCCGCGGCCTTTACCACGCCGATGGCCAGATCGACGGTGAGGTGTACGAGTATGGCTCGTTCACGCAAAGCAAAATGTACAACGCAGGGGTAGGCTGCACCGACTGCCACAACCCCCACACCACCAAGGTCAAGATCGAAGGCAACGGGCTGTGCCTGCAATGCCACAACGGCAATCCACCGGTAGCCCGCTTCGCTACCCTGCAGGCCAAGGACTACGATACGCCCGCCCACCATCACCATGTCGCTGGCAGCCCTGGCGCCCAGTGTGTCAGTTGCCACATGCCGACCAAGACCTACATGGTCGTCGACCCTCGTCGTGACCACAGCTTGCGGATCCCACGTCCGGACCTCGCCAGCAAGGTCGACAGCCCCGATGCCTGCACCGCCTGTCACAAGGATCAGCAACCGGCCTGGGCGGCCAAGGCAATCGAGCAGTGGTTTGGCAAACCGCAGCGGCCGGTGTTGTTTGGCGAGGCGTTCCAGGCGGTGCGCGATGGCCAAGGTATCCCGTTGAGCCTTTTGAATACGGTGCTGGCAGACAAGACCAAGCCGACCATCGTCCGTGCCACGGCTGCCGAACAGATGGCCGACCTGGGCCCCCAGGCCCTCATCAGTCTGGGCTGGGCGTTGAAAGATCCGAGCCCCTTGGTGCGAGCCTACGCCACCTCTGGTTTCTCGAGCGTGCCACCAGAGCAGCGTCTCAAGCCGCTGTTGCCCCTGCTCGAAGACCCGTCCCTGGCGGTGCGCGATGAGGCAGTGCGGGCGCTCGCGGATGTGCCCACGGCGCAATTGCCAGCCCAGTCGATGGAGGCGTTCAGCACCGCGCTGGCGGACTATGAGGCGCGGCTGCGTGGCAATGCCGACCTGCCTGGCGGGCGTTTGAACCTGGCCGTCCTGTTGAGCCGCCAGGGGCGTCAGCAAGAAGCCATGGAACAGTACCGTCAGGCATTGCACCTTGACCCTTACTTTGTGCCGGCGCGGGTCAACCTGGCCAATCTTGCAACGGCCGAACACCAGCTCGATGAAGCGGAAAAGGTACTGCGCGCAGGCCTGGCGCTGGACAAGATGTCGGCCCCCGACCACGGCAACCTGGCGTACATGCTGGCCCTGCTGCTGGTGGAACGACGCCAGCCCGAAGAGGCCGTGGGCTTGATGGAAACGGCAGCGGTCGCGCTGCCAGGCAATGCGCGCATTCGTTACAACCAGGGCTTGCTGTTGTCGCGCATGAACCGTCGGGATGAGGCCTTGGTGGCGCTGCGGCGCGGCCTTGAGCAGGCGCCTGACAACGCCGACCTGCTTTACTCGTTGATCTACCTGCATGCCTTGGCCGGTGAACGCCGTGAAGCCTATGCCTATGTACAAAGGATGCGCAAAGCGGCCCCTGACGATTCACGCCTGCAAGGCATCGAGCCTTATTGGCAAAAGTACGAAAGCACAAATTGAGCTGGCGAGGGTGCTGTGAGCGGCTAGATTTACCTCGTCGCCTTCAAGCCGTTGCGAACATCCGTGGGGCATCCTGTCGATGCCCCGACTGACTAGGACCGGACAGTGGATATACGCGAGCAGATTGCTGAACTCGAAGCCCATGTGGCGCAGAGCGTGCTGGGCCAGGCCGACACCATTCGTCATGTGATCCTTGGCTTGCTGGCCAATGGTCACGTCTTGCTGGAAAGCCTGCCGGGGCTGGCAAAAACGCGTACGGTCAAGGCGTTGGCCACGCATCTGGAAGCCAGCATGCGGCGCATCCAGTTCACCCCCGACTTGTTACCGTCGGACATCACCGGTGGCGAAATCCTCCAGCAGACCGCGCAGGGCAACGAGATCAAGTTTCAACCCGGGCCGCTGTTCGGCAACGTGATTCTCGCCGATGAGATCAACCGCGCCCCGGCCAAGGTTCAGGCGGCGCTGCTTGAAGCCATGGAAGAACGCCAGATTACCGTGGCCGGTCAGAGCTACCCGATGTCGGGCCTGTTCATGGTGCTGGCGACCCAGAACCCCATCGAGCAAGAAGGTACCTACCCATTGCCCGAGGCGCAGATGGACCGGTTCCTGATGAAGCTGCAACTGGACTATCCCAAGGTGGAGGATGAAACCCTGGTGCTGCGCCTGGTGCGCAACGAGGAACAGCAGGCAGGCCACCCGCACCAGGCGCCTGGGCGTCTGCCCCAGGAGGTGGTGTTCGCCGCCCGCAGCGCGATCGCCGGCATCGAAGTATCGCCTGCGATCGACCGCTACCTGATCGATCTGATCAACGCCACCCGCCACCCGGCAGAGCATGACCCGGACCTTGGGCGCTGGGTCAAGATCGGCGCCAGCCCGCGTGGCGGTATCAGCCTGGATAGGGTGGCGCGCGCCCACGCGTGGCTGGCCGGGCAGGAGTACGTCACCCCGGACGATGTGCGTGCGGTCATCCATCCGGTGTTGCGCCACCGCTTGCAGCTCTCTTACGACGCCGTCGCCGATGGCATTGGGGCCGACCAGGTGATCGACCGGCTGCTGGACAAGGTCGCCATCCCGGCCTGAACGGAGCGAGCCCATGCAACCGACCCAGGATGGTTTCGTCTACGCTTCGCTGAGCCAGCTGATGGCGTTCGAATACCGCGTGCGCGGTTTGAGCTTTCTGGCGCGTCAGCCCTTGGCGAGCATTCTGGCGGGCAACCATGCCTCACGCCTGCGTGGCCGGGGGTTGAGCTTCGACGAGCTACGCCGTTACATACCAGGCGATGACCTGCGACACCTCGACTGGCGCGCCTCGTTACGCTATGGCAAGCCGTTCGTGCGCACCTTCACCGAAGAGCGCGACCGGCCGACGCTACTGCTGGTCGATCAGCGCATGAACATGTACTTCGGCTCCAGGCGCAGTTTCAAGTCGGTCACCGCTGCCGAGCTTGCCGCGTTGTCGGCATGGATCGCCCTGCAGGCCGGTGATCGGGTGGGCGGGTTGGTGTTCGACGATCAGCAGGTGGTGCACATCAAGCCGCTGCGCAGCCGCGCACGGGTACAGGCACTTTGCGCGGCAGTGGTGCGCAGCAACAACCGCCTCAGTGCGTCAGGGCCGGACAGCGAACAAGCGGGGCAACTCGACAGTGCGCTGCGTACTGTCATCGGCCTGGCCGGGCATGATGCGCTGGTTTGCATCATCAGTGACTTTGCCGGTGTGTCGGAGCAGACCTTGAAGCTGTTGCGCCAACTGAGTGCGCACAATGATGTGATCGCCATGCAGGTGTATGACCCTATCGCGCTGGAGGTGCCTGACAAGGGGCGTTTGAGCGTGACGCAGGGTGAGGTGCAGGTCGACCTTGAGGTCGGGCGGCGCCAGGTGCACCGGCCGTTGGGCGATTTTCTCTCCGGGCGCCTGCAGGAAGTGGCCCAGTTGCTGCGCCGCAGCCAGATACCCCTGATGATGATCAGCACCGGCGACGAGGTGCTGGGCCAGGTCCAGCGTGAACTGGGGCGGCTTGGGGGGAGTGCCCGATGAGTGCCCGGCCGTCGCCTGCCGCCATCGACCAGCTCAAGGAGCTGCCGTTGCCGGTACCGCCGTTCAGTTACGCCCCGCACACCTGGGGCTGGGCGGTATTGCTGGCCTTAGTGGTGCTGGCAGGGCTCGCTTATGCCGTGTTTGCCTGGCGGCGCTGGCAGCGCAATCGCTATCGGCGTGAGGCGCTGTTGCGGCTCGACGCGCTGGCGGGGGCGCTGGCCAAGCCCGAGCAGCGTCTGGCGGCCCTGCGTGAAGTGCCGGAGCTGCTCAAGCGGGTAGCGCTTTCCATGCCCGATGCACCCGCGGTGCATAGCTTGTCGGGCGCGCAATGGCAGGTTTTTCTGCAGCAGCGGGCACGCTTTGCCTTGCCTGGGCAGTTCGCCGCGCAACTGCACACGCTGGCTTATGCGCCAGACCTGCAGGTGCAGGCGATCGGCGAACCTGAGCTGCGGAGCCTGGTGAACACCTGCAGGCGCTGGATCGAGGCTCATCATGTGGCAGTTTGATTACCTGTGGGTGTTCTTGTTGCTGCCCTTGCCCTGGGTCGTCTACCGTTTCATGCGCCCTTATCACGAGGCGCGCAGCGCATTGCGGGTGCCGTTTTTCTTTGCCATGAGCCGTGCAGTGAACCAGTTGCCGGGCACCTCGCCACCCTCGGGCGGGCGCTGGCAAGTGCTCGTGAACCTGCTGGTATGGGGCCTTCTGGTGGCGGCCTGCGCGCGGCCCGTGCTGGTGGAAAAGGCCATCGAGCGTGAGCAACCGATCCGCGACATGCTGCTGGCGATCGATATTTCGCAGTCCATGCAGGCCAAGGACTTTACTGACGCCAATGGCCGGCAAGTGGATCGGTTGAGCGCGGTGAAAGGGGTGGTCCGCGACTTCATCGCGCAGCGCAAGCAAGACCGTATTGGCTTGATCGTATTCGGCACGGGTGCCTATCCACAGGCGCCCCTGACCCTCGATCATGCCAGCCTCTCGCTGCTGCTCGATGAAGTCGGTGTGGGGATGGCCGGGCCGAATACCGCCATAGGCGATGCCATTGGCCTTGCCATCAAGCTGCTGGACCAGGCCAATGAGCAGGAAAAGGTGATGGTGCTGCTGAGCGACGGCAACGACACCGGCAGCGCCATAACGCCTGAACACGCGGCAGCCTTGGCCAGCGATCGGAATATCGTGGTACATACCATTGGTATCGGCGACCCCCAGGCCAGCGGTGAAGACAAGGTGGACTTGCAGGCGCTGGAGGGCATCGCGCGTACCACCGGTGGCCGGTTCTTCCGCGCCGATGACCGGGGCGCGCTGGCGCAGGTGTATGCCACGCTCGACCGGATTACCCCGCACCGCGTCAAGACCTTCAGCCACCAGCCCAAGCGTGACCTGTTCTGGTGGCCACTGGGGGCGGCTCTGCTGTTGCTCGCCTTGGGGCATAGCCTGGCAGCCATGGCTGGCCCATTGCGGGCACGGCCTGCGCAGGGGAGGCCGTGAATGGACATCGACCTCAGCGCCTTGCACCTGCTACGCCCTTACTGGTTGTGGCTGTGGCTACCCGCTGCACTGCTGCCGTGGGCCTGGCAGCGGCGCCATGATCTGAAGCGGCAGTTACAAGGCGTGATCGCTCCACACTTGGTCGAGCATTTGCTCATCACTCCCGAGGAGCAACAGCGGGTACGGCCCGTTCACCTGCTGGCAGTACTGCTCGGCCTGGGTGCCCTGGCCGCCGCCGGGCCGACCTGGCAGCGCGACATCCCGGCGTTCGTCGACAACCGTGCGCCGTTGATCCTGGCACTGGACCTGTCGCCCTCGATGGATGCCGACGACGTCCCCCCGTCCCGCCTGCAAGCCGCCAAACATACCCTGCACGACTTGGTGATGCACCGCGCGGGGGCGCGCACGGCGCTCATCGTGTATGCCGGCAGCGCGCACCTGGTGCTGCCCGCCACGGAAGACCCGCAGTTGCTTGATACGTTTTTGCAAGCGCTGACCACCGATTTGATCGCCAAACCCGGCAAGGACGTGGTGGGCGTGATCGAAGTGGCTAAACGCTTGCTTGCTGCCGAACAGGTACCCGGCACGTTGGTGCTGCTGACCGATGGCGCCGATGCCGGGCAACTGTCGGCACTCGCGGGCGCGCTAAAAGGCAGCGACCTGCAGGTGATGGTACTGGCCGTTGGCAGCCACGACAGCGGTGTTTTGCATGACGCCCAGGGCCGTACCCGTATCGATGCCGAAGGGCGCCCGCTGCAGGCGGACTTCGATCAGCAGGGCTTGAGGCAGTTGGCCAAAGCCGTCAACGGCCCGCTGGGCAGCCTGACCCTGAGTGACGACGACCTGGACTGGATCGAACTGCATGCGCAACAGCATTTTCAGGCAGCCCAAGGCGACCCGCAGCAGGTGCACTGGAAGGACGCCGGCTACTGGCTGTGCTGGCCGCTGGCGCTGATTGCCCTGTTGTGTCTGCGCCGTGGCTGGAAGGTGCACTGGATGGCCAGTGTGCTGGTGGCGGTATTGTTGGGCACGCAGCCGCAAACGGCGCGGGCCGGGCCCGTCGCAGATGCCTTCTTCACGCCTGACCAGCAGGGCCGCTGGGCCTTTGAGCATGGCCATTACCCGCAGGCCGCAGCGCATTTCAACGACCCTTACTGGAAAGGCCTGGCTGCCTACACCGCCGCCGACTATGACGTTGCCTTGGCCAGCCTGGGCAAGCTCGATACCGCCCAGGCTTTTTTCTACCGGGGCAATATCTACGTGCGCCAGTTCAAGTTTCCCCAGGCGGTCCAGGCCTACCAACAGGCTTTGAAGCGGCAGCCGGTGTTTCCCGAGGCCAGCGCCAACCTGGCACTGGCACAGGCGCTGCTCAAAGACTACGAAGACCAGCAACAGGCCGGCACACCAGACGAGAAGGCCGACAAGGTGGTCGAAGACCAGACGCCCTCCAAAGGCGCCCGGCAGAAGCAGCAAACTCCGCAGGCCGCTTCGGACCAGGTCTGGCTGAATAACCTGACGACGTCGCCGGCGCAGTTCCTCAGGCGCAAGTTCCTGCTTCAGGACGCCTCACGGAAAACCCCGGAGGGCACCCGATGAAACGCTTGCTGTTGCTGCTAGGGCTCTACCTGCCATTGCTCGCGGTCGCGGCACCCGAGGCACGCGTGCAGGCGCGCCTGCTGCCGGCCGGTGACACGGTGGTAGGCGCGACGCTCGAGCTGCAGGTCGACTTGCTGGTGGACACCTGGTTCACCCAGCCGGCCGTGCTGCCGGTGATCGAACTTCCGGGTGCTACGGTGAGCGCGCCGAGCGGTGAAGCGCAGCATCTGAACGAACGACTCGACGGCAAACCCTTCTTCGGCCTGCGTTACACCTATCAGATCACCCCGCAGACGGCCCAGGCTTTCACGCTCCCTGCGCAAACCTTTCAGGTGTTCCCCGGCCAGGCGGATGCGCCGGTCACGCTCACCAGCGAACCGCTGTCGTTCACAGCCAAGGCCCTGGCCGGCGACGCGACTGTGCACCGCCTGGTGGCGCGAAACGTCAGCCTTGAGCAACAAACACAACTGTCGCATTCGCCGTTGCGTGCAGGGGACAGCATTACCCGCCGTGTGATGACGCAAGCCGAAGGTGCGCAGGCGATGCTGATACCGCCGCCACCGCTGGTCGACATCAAAGGCCTTAAACGCTATGTACAAACCCCTCGTATTGCGCCGCTTAGTGATGGCCGCGGTGGCTCGATCGGCGGCCAGCGCGAGGACAGTGTGAGCTATGTGGTATCGGCTGCCGGACGTTACCAATTACCCGCGATTGAACTGCAGTGGTGGGACGCGGCTACCGGTGAGGCCAGGCAAGCAACGTTGCCCCCCATCGACGTCAACGCCATCGAGGGTGGTTACAAGGCACCCTTTGCCATCGACCAGGACCTGCGCGCGCTCGGCCGTCAGGCACAGTTGCGCCTGCCCGGTCATTGGCTGTGGGCAGCGGGCTTGCTGGTGCTTGGCGGAGGGCTGATTTACTTTGCACGGCCGTGGATGCACGCGGTGTGGCGGCATTTGAAAGGCTGGCATGCAGCGCGGCGTAGGGTACGCTTGCAGTCTGCCGAGCATGCCTGGCGGCAGGCGCGTGCACAACTTGCGCAAGACCCACCTCGGCTCGATGGGTTGTACCTGTGGATCCGGCGGGCTACCGGAAAGCGCACGGTGTCGGAATTTTCCTCAGCTTTACCGTCCCCATTGCGAATACGTCTACTAGACTGGCTCCAGAGTCGCTACGGCAACGTCAACAAAATGCACCACGCCCCGCCGTCATTGAGACCGATGCTACCCGCGCTGCGGCGAGCGGCAGTGACTGGGCGGCAGGTCAGCCACCCTGAAGGCTTGAAACCGCTCAACCCGTGAGCCTTTTGCCTGAAGTGGATGGGCAGCACAGAGGAGGGATACTTCATGCTCGACCTGCACCGCACGCGCTGGTGGTTGACCTTGTTGATTGTATTGCCCTTGGCGGTGCAGGCCGCGAACCCGCTGCCGTCCTGGCGCGATGGCCCCTCACGGCAAGCCATCGAAGCTTTCGTGGGCGCCGTGACCACCGAGGGCAGCAAAGATTATGTGCCCGAGGCCGAGCGCATTGCCGTCTTCGACAATGACGGCACACTATGGAGCGAACAGCCGTTGTATTTCGAAGTGCTGTTTGCCCTCGATGAGGTCAAAAGGCTCGCACCCCAACACCCGGAATGGGTCACCCAACAGCCGTTCAAGGCCGTCCTTGAGGGCGACCAGCAAGCACTCAGTGACAGCGGCATGGACGGCATGCTGAAGATCGTGGCCGCCACCCATGCCGGGGTCAGCACCGAGGCTTTTATCGCCAATACCCAGCGCTGGCTGGCGAAGGCCGTGCACCCTCGCAGCCACAAACCGTACACCGAGATGGTCTTCCAGCCCATGCTCGAGCTCTTGCAGTACCTGCGGGCCAACGGTTTCAGGACTTACATCGTTTCAGGCGGCGAGGTGGCCTTCATGCGTGCATTCGCAGAGGAAGTCTACGGCGTGCCGCCAGAGCAGGTGATCGGCACCACACTGGATGCGCGCTTCATCGATGACAACGGCAAACTGTCGATCGAACGGCTGCCCAAATTGCTGCACAACGATGATGGCCCAGGCAAGCCGGTGAGCATCGATGCCCATATTGGCCGTCGCCCTATCTTCGCCTTCGGCAACTCCGACGGCGACCTGCAAATGCTTCAGTGGACCATGGCTGGCGACGGCAAGCGCTTCGCCGGGCTGGTCCACCACACCGACGCGACACGCGAATGGGCCTATGACCGCAACAGCAAGGTCGGGCGCCTGGACAAGGCGCTGGATGCCGCCATGGGTGCGAACTGGACCGTGGTCGATATGGCCCGTGAGTGGCAGCGCATCTACCCATTCGAAAGCAACCAGGCTCAATGAAAGAGAACCGCAGGGCACAGGGAACCAGCCAAGCAGTAGGTCGATCGTGCACGTAGTCGTGGCAAATGCCAGTAAACGTGATACGGAGAAACCGCCTTATGAAGTCCAGTAGAAGATGGATAACCACATTCGCGCTAGCCGCTACTGCGGCGGTGAGTGTGTGCACGGCAAGTGCCGCGGAAAAACCCAATATCCTGGTGATATTCGGCGATGACATTGGCCAGACCAATATCAGCGCCTACGGCAAGGGCGTGGTCGGCTATCAGACGCCGAACATCGACCGCATCGGCCAGGAAGGGATGCTGTTCACCGATTATTACGCCGAGAACAGCTGTACCGCCGGTCGTTCCTCCTTCATCACCGGGCAGACACCGCTGCGAACCGGCTTGTCCAAGGTCGGCATGCCTGGCGTGCCCGTGGGCTTGCAGGCGCGCGATGTCACCATTGCCCAGGCCCTCAAGGCGCAGGGCTATGCCACTGGCCAGTTCGGCAAGAACCATTTGGGCGACCGGGATGAATACCTGCCGACCAATCATGGGTTCGACGAATTCTTCGGCAACCTGTATCACCTCAACGCCGAAGAAGAGCCGGAGCGTGAACTGTGGCCCAAGGATGACGAGGCATTCGTCAAGGCTACCTCGCCGCGCGGTGTGATCAAGTCGAGCGCCGATGGCAAGATCGAGGATACCGGTGCGTTGACCAAGTCGCGCATGGAGACCATCGACGACGAGACCACCCAGGCGGCAATCAACTTCATCGACAAGCAAGTCAAGGCTGACAAGCCGTTCTTCGTCTGGATGAACACCACCCGTATGCACCTTTATACCCATGTGCGTGAGTCGATGCGTGGGCAGAGCGGCATGCCAGGCAATGAGTATGCAGATGGCATGGTCGAACACGACGGTGATGTGGGCAAGCTGCTCAAGACACTCGATGACCTGAAGATTGCCGACAACACCATCGTGGTCTACACCACGGACAACGGCCCTAACCAGTTCTCCTGGCCTGATGCCGCGACGACGCCGTTCCGCAACGAGAAGAACTCCAACTGGGAAGGCGCCTACCGCGTGCCGGCGATGATCCGTTGGCCGGGCAAGGTCAAGCCGGGCACGGTGTCCACCCAGATGTTCTCGGGGCTGGACTGGTTCCCGACACTGTTGGCCGCAGCCGGTGACACTGGCATCAAGGACCGCTTGCTCAAGGGCGCCGATGTGGGTGGCAAGAACTTCAAGGTGCATCTGGACGGTTACAACCAACTGGATTACCTGACCGGCAAAACGGACAAGAGCGCACGTGACGAGTTCTATTACTTCAACGACGACGGTGAACTGGTGTCGATGCGCTTCGGCAACTGGAAGCTGGTGTTCTGCGAACAGCGCGCCCCTGGGGGGTTCGCGGTTTGGAGCGAGCCGTTCACTTGCCTGCGGGTACCCAAGGTCTTCAATTTGCGTATGGACCCGTATGAACGCGCCGATGTCGTCTCCAACCAGTACTACGATTGGGTGACCAAGAACGACTATCTGATCTTCCAGGGAACCCGCAAGGCTGCCGCATTCCTGCAGACGTTCGTGGAATATCCGCCGAGCCAGCGTCCGGCAAGTTTCAGCATCGACCAGATCCGTGCTGACGTGGACAAGAAAATCGAAGAGAAGATGAAGCAATAACGGCAATGCCCCGCGCCCGCCCTCGGCGGGCGCATTCTTTCATACCCAGTGCGGACAGACGTGTGGGTCCGCTAAGGCTTGATGATGCCAGCAGTCGTGAACCTTCCCCGCGCCGACAGTTCCGCCTCCACCGAAACGCAAGCACCGTTGCAATGGCTGATGCCTGCGGCGCTGCTGTTCATCTCCGGCGGTGCAGCGCTGATCTATCAGGTGCTTTGGGTCAAGCAGCTGTCTCTGGTGGTCGGGGTGGAGGTGTATGCCATCACCGCTGGCATCAGCGCGTTTTTTGCAGGGCTGGCCATGGGGGGCCTGCTGTTCGGTCGCTGGGCTGACCGGTTGCGCCACCCGATCAAGCTCTATGCGGGGCTGGAGTTGGCGGTCGCTTTACTGGCGGTGGCGGCGACCTTGGGGCTGGCGCAGAGTGCGGCACTGTTTGCCCGCCTGGAGGCGAGTGTCGGCTTGCTGGCCTGGCTGCTGCCATTGAGCCTGGTCGGGCTACCCGCCTTTTTGATGGGCGGAACCTTGCCTGTACTGGTTCGAGCGCTGACCCCCAGTGACGCGCAGACGGGGGAGGCGGGTGGTCGGCTATACGCCGCCAATACCGCTGGAGCAATCTGCGGCACCTTGCTGGCGGCATTTGTCTTGCTGCCCCTGCTTGGCGTCACCGGGGCCGCCTGCGTAGCGGGGGCGTTGAATCTGCTGGCCGCGCTGGGTGCCTGGTGCGGGCGCGGTAGGCATGAGCGGGCCTTGCCTACCTCTGCCACTGCCTCGCTGCCGCGCACGCCGCAGGCTCGCTTGGCCATCGCCCTGTATTGCCTGGCAGGTGGCGTGGCGCTCGGTTATGAAGTGGTGTGGACGCAATCGATCGTGCAGTTCATGAGTACGCGCGCGTTTGCCTTTTCCGTGGTGTTGGCCACCTATCTGATGGGGCTGGTCCTGGGCAGTGCACTGTACGCGAGGCGCGCAGACCGCATCCGCGACCCTTGGGGGCTGTTCGGCCTGTTGATCGCGTCGGCCGGGCTGCTGGCGTTGTTGCAGATTGCCGGGCTCGGGCGGTGGCTGGTGACCTGGCAGACCCTGCTGGAAAGCCATGTCCTGCAACTGACCGGCAGCCAGTTGGCAGGGATGTGCGCGCGCTTTGCGGCTGCTGCAGTGTGCGTGGTATTCATCCCGACCACGTTGCTTGGGGCGGCATTTCCGCTGGCCCTGCGCCTGGCCGTGGACAGTGGCCAGGTGGGGCGGGACGTGGGGGCGGTGATTGCCCTCAATACCTTGGGTGGCATCGTCGGTGTCATGCTCACGGGGTTTGTCCTGGTGCCTGGAATAGGGCTGGTGCGAACCTTGGTGGTGCTCGCTTGCGTGGCAGCGGCCATTGGGGCAGTAGCGACATGGCGCGGCCAGGCCGTGCACAAGGGCATGCGGGCAGCGGTCCTGCTGGTTGGCGGCGCGACCCTGGTTACCGGCGCGCTAACCCCACCAGAACGCTTGGCACAGTTGTTACCAGGCGCGCGAAGCGGCGAACTGGTGTTCTACCAGGAAGGCCGCGGCGGCACGGTAGCGGTGGTCAACCAGCAGCGTCAGGGACAAGCGTTCAACCGCCTGTACATCCAGGGTGTGTCCAACACTGGGGATGCCATGCCGTCACTGCGCTACATGCGCCTACAGGCGTTGCTGCCTTTGCTGATACATCGCGGCGAGCCGCGCTCGGCCTTGGTGATCGGCTTCGGCACCGGGATCACCGCCGGGGCAATGCTGCGCTATTCAGGGCTGGAGCATCCGGTGGTTGCCGAGCTGCTGCCGCAGGTACTGGCAGCGGCACCGCTGTTCTCCGGTAACTACGACGCTGTGAACGATCCGCGCCTTGACATCCGCCTGCGTGATGGGCGCCGGGAGCTTTTGCGTAATGAGCAACGATACGACGTGATCACCCTGGAGCCGCCACCGCCCTCGGCAGCAGGTGTGGTCAACCTTTACTCGCGCGACTTCTATCAGTTGGCAGCCTCTCGCCTGCAGGAGCATGGACTGGTCGCTCAATGGCTACCGCTCCCCACCCAGAACGACGAGGACAGCCGCTCGCTGGTACGCAGCTTTCTTGACGTGTTCCCGCATGCCTCGCTGTGGACCACCGAGTTTCACGAGATGCTATTGATCGGCTCGGCAACGCCGATGGTGCTGGATGTACCGCGCATTCGCCAACGCTTCGAGCAACCCCAGGTTTCGGCTGCCCTGGACCAGGTCGGCGTGAGTTCAGTCGAGGCATTACTGGCCACCTGGGTGACCGACCGGCAAGGGCTTGAGCGTTATGCCGGCGATGCACAGCCGGTTACCGACGATCGGCCCCGTATCGAGTACGCGCCGTGGGTACGGCCGCGCGAAATCACCCGAGTGCTGCCGGCCTTGCTGGCGCTGCGTGTAGCGCCACCATTGGAAAACGCCAACCCCTCGGTGCTCGCCGCGGTGAATGATGAGTGGGCGTTGCTGCGTCGTTTTTATGGGCTGTCGCTACTGGCTTACAACGGCAATCGCGAGGCCTGGATGCGTGAGGCACGGGCCTTGGCGCCGATCAGCGCAGAGAATCCTTACATGCGCTGGTTTACCGGCGGCAAGCGCTGAACTGAACCCACGGTTAGAAACTGCGTCAGGCCCGGCTATTACTACATGTTGCGCCTGCACGGGGCCTTGGCTAGAGCCTGACCAGCACCGGAGGCCTCATCGCTCACGCGGTGTTTTCAGGTTTGGACGGGGCCGCGTGCCACTGCTCCTTGGGCACCCATTTGGGTTGCTCGGGGTCGCCCAGGTAGTGAGGCGACATGATTTGCACCCCATACTCGTTGAACACGTCCTGGATATTGGCGTGCAACAGGCTCAATAGCTGCGCGCGTGGCCTGGGCTCTGACGGGATGGCCTGGGCCACTAATCGGTACTCGGGGTAGAAGTCCGACAGCGCCGTCTGGAATACCTGGGGCGTGGGCGTTTGCAGCACGCCGTCGGTGCGCCGAGCCGCTTCCAGCAACATCGCCTCGACCTGACGCCACGGGGTGTCATAGCCGATGGTCACCACGGTATCGACCACATAGCCTGGCCCTTGCACGATACGTGAGTAGTTCTTGGTCACCGAGCCGGTAATCATTGAGTTGGGGAGTGTCAGCACTTCGCCAAGCCCGGTGCGAATGGTCGTGGTGAACATGCCCACCTCGGTCACCGTGCCCTCGTAATCACCCACACGTACAAATTCACCGGCGCGCAGCGTGCGCGTGTAGGTGAGGATCAGTCCGGCGGCGCCTTGGCCGATGACACTGGTCGCCCCCAGTGAAATCATCAGACCGAGCAACACTGACAACCCCTTGAAGGCATCGGTACCCGAGCCGGGTAGATAGGGGTAGGCCATCACCAGGGCGAAGAGCCAGATCGCCAGCGACGTCAGGCGCATGGTCGGTTGCAAGGTTTCGGCGGTCAGCCATTTCAACGTGCCCGGGCGTGCCATGCGCCTTAGCACACGCTTGGAGAAGGCGCTGATGCCACGGGCGATGAAGAAGATCGACAGTGCAACGGCCAGGCCGGGCATGGCACGCAAAATACCGCTGATCAGGTAGTTGAGCAGCTCCATCAGGTGGATATTGAGGCTTTCCCCCCAAGACCTCGTGTAGGGGAACTGAGACAGCACGAAGCCCAGCCACTGGTAGCAGAACAACAGCACGACCAACCAGTACAGCAGCCAGAGTGAGCGGTCGATCAGGTAGTACAGGTTTTGCAGGTCGAACAGTTGCGTGTGGCCGACCTTGAGGCGCTCGGAGTGTTTGCCCATCAGTTTGGGCAGCAGCCCCAGGAGCTTGCGTCGACAGTAGCCTGCGGCCTTTACCAGCATGAAAAAAACCACGGTTGCCGCAGCGCTGTAGCCTATCGCGGTGAGCAAGAACCGCAGGCTACGCGCCTGACGGGTTTCCTCGACGACAAGGCGCAGGTTCTCGGCGGCCTGCTCGGCGGCTTCGCCTGTTGTAATGTTGTCGGCCGCAGCATCCAGTGGCGTCACGATGAATGCACGGCGCCCGCCCAGCAGCACCAGGTAGCTGCGCAGGATAGGGTCGACGCGAACCTCCAGGTCGTTCGTTTCCTGGAGCGTTTCCTCGATGACCTTCTTGGCGCGCTGGGCGCGCACCTTGGGTGTTTCGCCCAGCAGCGTCGCACGAAAGACCAGCACCGTGCGGTTGATGACGGTCAGCGGGGCGGGTTCGGCAATCACACCCTCTATCTCTGGCCCGGCCTGAGGGGTGTCTGCGTGTAGCAGGGGCGAGAACAGCAGGTGGATCAGTAGCATCAGCCAAGCAGCCCGTCCCAACCTGCGCTTCATGCCCATTTAACAGCCCCTGTGCCGACGAGTGGATTGCTACCAGCATAGTCGGCTTCAGCAAGCATTCAGTGGCTTAGTTCGCGGGCACGAGGATCACGAAATTCTTCTTCATGTCTTCCACTACGGTCCATTTGCCCTTGGCGCCCGGTTCGATAATGAACGTGTCGCCAGCGGCCAGTGTGACCGGGGCGCAACCCTCAAGCTCGATGACGCAGCACCCACTCAGGACATGGCAGAACTCCCAGACTTTGTAGTCAATGCGCCACGCCCCGGTGCTGGCTTCCCATTCTCCGGAAATGCGACCTTGCTGTTCATCGTGATAGTACTTGGACGTCAGCGTGTGAGGGGTGCCTTCCAATACTTCTTCAAAGAAGGGCAGGTCGCGCAGCGGTTGGATATCCAGTTCGCGGAACACGGTCAGTTTCTGGTTCATGGCTGTTTCTCGAGCACGTTGTGAGTAGGGCGATACATTAAATAGGCTTCACCGGTGACGCCCAGCATCGGGTGCGGAACGATCTGGCAGGTTTTAACAATTTGAAAACCATGACGTTCGTAGAAGCGGCGTGCACCGTGGTTTTCTGCGTAATCGATCAGGCACAGTCCATCGAGGCCTGCGTCGTCAGCGCGCTGCTGGGCGTGGCGAAGAAACTCGGCACCCAGCCCCTGGCTCCGCCAGGCCTCATCCAGTGCCAGGCTGGATATGTACAAGGTATCGGGTATTTCCATGTCGGAATAAGGCGCGAGGACGGGGTCGGTCTCGACTGGCCTGTCAGGGGTCGCGCGCAAGGCATAGCTATGCATCATGCCGATGACGCGCTCTTCGAAAGTGGCCATCAGGCAGTTCTTGTATGAAAAGTCGCCCTGTTCTCTGGCATAGCGAGACGCACCGACACTCAGCAATGCTTCTCCAGGTGCGGCGAGCTTGCTCCATATGTAATCGGCCATGCCCTCCGATGTCAGTTGAAAGAAGCGCGCAATATCATGCGCGTCCGAGACTCGAGCGGGTCTGAAGTCGATAGGCATGTACAGTGCTCCCATGGTGCCGGGGTCAGTTTTCAAGGGTTACGCCTTTGGCTGGGGGCAGGGTAGACGGTTGTAGCGGTTCCCATGATGCTCTGCGCGAACACCATCGGCATGGCGTGCGACACTCCTCATGGCCACATGGCCCGACCGATTTCAGGAGCAGGGATACTCCGTCGGCGCCGCCTGCGCCGGAGTCATGCGCCAGGGCCCGGGCGGTTGGCAAGCAACTCGGCGACCAGGGCGCTGGTATCGACGATATCCAGTTGCTCCAGGCATCGCACAGGCAGGCGAAAGGGGGCAATGCTGTCGGCCACCAATACCCGTTCGAACGCGCCGCTGTCGAACAGCTCGCCACCGGTGGTGAACAGGCCGTGGGTGGCCGCGGCCAGCATGCGGCTGGCTCCGGCCTGCCGGCAGGCCTGGGCAGCGCGTAGCAGCGTCTGCCCCGTGCTGATCAGGTCGTCGAATACGATGACGGTGCTGCCTGCCACGTTACCGACCAGGTGTTCGCCGCTCAGGCCTGCCTGCTGGCGGTGTTTTTCCATCATCGCCACCGAGACCGGGCGCGCCAGCAGGTGCGCCAGGACCTGGCGAAACTGCTCCGCGCGTTTGATGCCACCGATATCCGGTGACACCACCGTGACCGCCTGCTCACCGAGTAGTGGGGCCAGGCGTTGGGCGAATAACTGGGTGCATTGCAGGTTCCAGCTCGGGATTCGGTAGGCGTTGTCGAAGGCGCTGGGGTTGTGCACGTCCAGCGCCACAATGCGGTCCACGCCGCAGCTTTCCATCAGCCGAGCCACATGGCGGGTGATGATAGCGTCCTGAAACTCCACCTTGCGGTCCTTGCGACCATAACAGAGGTAAGGCGTGACTGCCGTCACCTGGCGGGCAGCAGCGTCCTTGAGCGCACCACAGAAGAACAACAACCGGCATAGCTTGTCATGCGCGCTGTGGTGCGCGTCACCATACAGCGAGTGGAAGACGATGACCGATCGACCGTCCACCGATTCGCCAGGCCAGCACTTGTGCTCACCGTCCTCGTAGTCGCGCTCTTCATGTGCAGACAGTTCCCTGCCCAAGCGTTGCGCCACGGCATTCCCATAGTCCTGGCTGCCTTGCAAGGCGAACAGTAACGGCGGTGTGTCATTCATGCCCTGCGCTCCAGAGGTCGTTCACAGCAACATGAGCTGCATGGCACTGTGCGGTTTGATGAGTATCTAGTCGAGCATAGCCAGCGGGCGATCGTTCAACCGTGAATCGCCAGAATACTGGAGTGAATCTTGTACAGGGTTTGCTCGGTAGTACTGCCGACGACCTTGCTCACCCCCTCGTGGTAGAGCGTGCCCATCACCACCACATCGAAGCCTTGCTGGTTCGCGTATTCGCTGACCACGTTACGGGCAGCACCCCGCACCAGGTGCAGGTGATCTGGCTTGATGCCATAACGGCCGCCGAACGTCGCCATGCGCTCGCGCGCACGACCGGACATTTCCTCGGCCAGTTTGTCTGTCCAGGCCACGGGTGCGGCGGCATAGGCAACGAAGCTGGCGCTGGGTTCGTAGGCCTGCAGCAGATGCAGTTGCGCCTTGCAGCGTTGTGCCAGTGCCTGTGCCGATTGCAGGATGTGGTCGTTGAGCTTCTCGATCAGCGGGTCGTGCTCGACCAGGTCCACGGCGACAAGTACGCGCGCTGGCAGCGTCGTTTCAGCCTGGGCTACCAGGTGCAGCGGGATCGGGCAGCGGCGTAGCAATTGCCAGTCCAATGGCGTGAGCAGGGCACGGCTCAAGGCGGTTTCGTGCTGGATGTCCTTGATCACCATCCCTATCCGGTGCAGTTGGGCCAGCCGGATCAAGTCCTTGAGCGGGTCTTGATCGTCCAGTGTCTCGGCGTAGGCGGTAATGCCCAGTTCGCCCATCGCCTTCACCTGGTCAGCGAGCCAAGCCTTACGATGCTCGGCGTCCTGCTTGCGGGCGTTTTTGCGTAGCACCTGGTCCAGGGTTGCCAGGCGCGAGGGCAATTGACTAAGCGCCACCAGGTGCAAGGTAGCACCTGTCGCACTGCTCAGCGCTTGAGCACGCGTCAGGGCAGGCGAAGGGTGCAGGTCTGGATGGCAGATCAGCAGCAGTCTTGAGTAAGTATTCATGATGGCCTCCACCGCGGTGGCAGCCTCGATGAAGGCCCACCGGTTCAGGCCAAGCGTGACGCAGTGGGGCTCGATGACCTTGATATTTATCAAGATTGGCTGAATGTCAGCTTCAATAATGGTTGCGGTGCGGCGTTTATCGCCGCGTTCCGCGCAGGTGACAAATCAGGCAGACACCATCGCCCTTGATTCTGAAATTCTAAAGGTGTGTTCACCGGTCGCTAACATTTATCTGCGCCAAAGCTTGATACTCAATGAGCCGCCGACCTTGCTGAATGGGAGATGCCTTTGATGGAGTTACGCCAGCTTCGTTACTTTCTGAGTGTGCTGGAGTGTGGCAGCCTCGGCAGAGCCGCGCTCGAAACGGGCGTTGGGGTATCTGCGTTGAGCCAGCAACTCACGAAGCTCGAAAGTGAGTTGAGTACCCGCCTGCTGACACGCTCTAGCGTTGGCGTCACGCCTACCGCGGCAGGTTTGGCATTTGAATACCATGCGCGCCTGACGCTGCGCCAGGCCGATTACGCCATGCTGGCTGCACGCAGTGGGCGTATGAGTGGGTACGCCAGCGTCGGTATGGCACCCACCACGGCTTCGGTGTTGGGGCTGGCGCTGATCGCCAGGATGCGCGAGCGCTACCCTGATATACGTCTTCATTTGGTGGAAATGCTGTCGGGCTACCTGGTGAACCAGCTCAATACTCGGCACCTGGACTTGGCGGTGTTGTTCCAGCTGGAGGCTGGCATGCGGCTGGATGCGCGGCCGCTGCTGGAGGAGCGGCTGTTCGCATTGGTTCCGGTAGCCTTGGTCAAGGCTGACTGGGGGACGTCGCTGACGTTGCAGCAGATCGCCTCGCTGCCCTTGGTGATGCCCAGCGCCCAGCATGGTCTTCGCGCCACGTTACGCGTCATCCTTGAGCGCGTCGGATTGGACGCGAATATCGTCATGGAGGTTGATGGCCTGTCGCTTCTCATGGATTGCGTCCGCGCAGGTCACGCCGCGACGATTCAACCCGGCGCCACTGTGGCCCGGGCCATGCAGGCAGGCCTGCGGGTGTTTTCAATCGACGATCCGCAAGCTCAGCGTCGCAACTTGGTGGTGAGCCTGGTCGATGATGAACTCTCGCCTGCTGCACTTGCCACGCGAATCGTGCTGCATGAAGTGTCCCGCGAATTGGTGCAGCAGGATCGCTGGCCAGGGGCGCGTTTGCTGTGAGCGCCTGCGAACGACCGTCCCTTTAGAAAAACTGAAGACCTCCCCCCTGCAATCGTGTTTCGCCCAAGGTACGCGACCCTCTAGAGTCCGGGGTCCGCGAGGAGCTGCCCAACCCTGGCTTCTCGCTCCCTGGAGGCGACATGATCGATGTACTTGTCATTGGCGGCGGCAATGCTGCCCTCTGCGCCGCGCTGATGGCGCGCGAGGCCGGCGCCAGCGTGATGCTGGTGGAAGCCGCGCCCCGCGCCTGGCGAGGCGGCAATTCCCAACACGCCCGTAACCTTCGATGCATGCACGATGCCCCGCAGGACGTGCTGGTGGAGGCTTACCCCGAAGAAGAGTTCTGGCAGGATCTGCTGAAGGTTACTGATGGCCAGACCAACGAGGCCCTGGCGCGTCTGGTGATTCGTGCCTCGTCCGACTGCCGCGGCTGGATGCGCCGCCACGGCGTGCACTTCCAGCCCTCGTTGTCGGGTGCGCTGCACACTGCGCGGACCAACGCGTTCTTCATGGGCGGGGGCAAGGCCCTGGTCAATGCTTATTACCGCAGCGCCCAGCGGCTTGGTGTGCAGGTGCGCTACGACAGCCCGGTGTGCGATCTGGAGTTGCGCGATGGACGCTTCATCGCTGCCCACCTGGCGGCCCGCGACGTCGACGGGCGGCGCCTGCCCGCCGAGCGCATCGAGGCGCGCAGTTGCGTGCTGGCGGCCGGCGGCTTCGAGTCCAATCGCCAATGGCTGCGCGAGGCCTGGGGGCAGAATGATCGCGGCGAGTGGCCGGCGGACAACTTCCTTGTGCGGGGCACGCGCTTCAACGACGGCGCGCTGCTGCGGCGCATGATCGACCTAGGTGCCGACACCATTGGCGACCCGACCCAGGCCCACATGGTCGCCATCGATGCCCGCGCACCGCTGTACGACGGCGGTATCTGCACGCGCATCGACTGCGTGTCGCTTGGCGTGGTGGTGAACCGCGACGGCCAGCGATTCTACGACGAAGGCGAGGATTTCTGGCCCAAGCGCTATGCCATCTGGGGGCGCCTGGTGGCCCAGCAGCCTGGCCAGGTGGGGTTCTCGATCATCGACCAGAAGGCCCTGGGCCGCTTCATGCCACCGGTCTTCCCTGGCAGCCGCGCCGACAGCCTCGAGGCCTTGGCTGTAGCCCTCGGACTGCCGGTGCCTGCGTTTCTCGAGACCCTGCGCGCCTACAACCAGGCATGCCGCCCCGGCACGTTCGACCACACCCGGCTGGACGATTGCCGTACCGACGGCGTGCAACCGGTCAAGAGCCATTGGGCCTTGCCGATCGATAAGCCGCCGTTCTTCGGTTACCCGCTACGTCCGGGGGTGACGTTCACCTACCTCGGCCTGCGCACCGATGCCACGGCCGCCGTGCATTTCGCTGGGCGGCCCAGTCCCAACCTGTTCGTCGCCGGCGAGATGATGGCCGGCAACGTGCTGGGCAAGGGCTACACCGCCGGTGTCGGCATGTCCATCGGTACCGCGTTTGGCCGCATCGCCGGCACGCAGGCGGCGGCTGCCGCCGGCCATTGTATTTCCCCCCTGGAGGCCCAGCATGACTGTGCAAATGCCTGATCCCCACGTGTTCGAACCCGCCCCGCCACAGGCCGAGCTGATCCCGCTGCTGAACCTGGACGAGCAGGAGGTGGACCGGCAGATGCGCATCTGCAACGCCTGCCGTTATTGCGAGGGGTTCTGTGCCGTGTTCCCGGCGATGACCCGTCGACTCGACTTCGGCAAGGCCGACATCCACTACCTGGCCAACCTCTGCCACAACTGTGGCGCCTGCTTGCACGCTTGTCAGTACGCTGCACCGCATGCGTTCGCGGTGAACGTGCCGCAGGCCATGGCCAAGGTGCGCGGGCAGACCTACGCTGAGTACGCCTGGCCGGCCCGTTTCGGGCAGCTCTACCGGCGCAATGGCACCTTCGTCGCCGTGGCGTTGGCACTGGCGCTGTCGCTGTTCTTGCTGCTGGCCTTGCAGGTCAACGGCACTTTGCTGCCTGGGCGGCTCGCCGGAGATTTCTACGCTGTGTTCCCGCACAACACCTTGGCGCTCTTGTTCGGTGGCGTGTTCAGCGCTGCCGGGGTGGCGCTGGCCGTGGCGTTGAGGCGCTTCTGGCGCACGGTGTCGCCCGCCCAAGCGCGGCAACCGGCCAACGGTGCGCTGCCGGAGGCGGCGAGCGCAGTGCTGACGCTCAAGTATCTGGATGGCGGCCATGGCCAAGGCTGCAACAACGCCGACGATCGCTACACGCTGTGGCGTCGACGCTACCATCACTTGACCTTCTACGGCTTCATGCTGTGCTTTGCCGCCACCGTGGTCGCCACCGGATATCACTACCTGCTGGGCCTGCATGCGCCATACCCGCTGCTGAGCCTGCCGGTAGTCCTCGGCACCCTCGGCGGTATCGGCCTGATCGTCGGGCCAGCGGGCCTGCTGGCGTTGAACCTGCGCCGCGCGCCAGAGCATGGCGACGCCGCGCAGCGCCCCATGGACCGTGCGTTCATCCTGCTTCTGCTGTTGGTCAGCACGACCGGTATGGCGTTGCTGGCCCTGCGTGACACCGAGGTGATGGCGATCCTGCTGGCCGTGCACCTGGGCACCGTCATGGCACTGTTCGTGACCTTGCCCTATGGCAAGTTCGCCCATGGCCTGTTCCGCAGTGCCGCGCTGCTGAAGTTTGCGATCGAAAAGCGCCGGCCCGACCCTCACAGCTTGGGCGGGGACTGAACCCTGCCGGGGATGCGATGCGACACCGTGTGTTCGGCCTGGCGAGCAACGCAGTGGCCACCGTGCTGATCTCGCTGTCCGAGGGTGCCTGAGAACGCGAAACCCGGCTGCGCCGCCTGAAGGGTCCGCCTAACCTCATCGCCACGGCCGACCGAACCGTACACCCCGCATTGACACAAACGCCTACCTGGCATCAAGCGATGCCGGGTGGGGAAGGGGGCCGTCTACCCGTCGGGCGGCCGCATAGACAATAAGAACAAGAGAACAAACCATGCTCGCACTTCTGGGCCTGATCATGGTGGTGACCTTCACCTACCTGATCATGAGTAAACGCCTGTCCCCGATCGTCGCGCTGACCATCGTGCCGATTGTTTTCGCCCTTGTTGGCGGTTTCGCGCCAGACCTGGGCAAGATGATGCTCGATGGGCTGAAGATGGTCGCACCGTCTGCCGCGCTGCTGCTGTTCGCCATCCTGTTCTTCGGCCTGATGATCGACGCCGGCCTGTTCGACCCGCTGATCCGCAAGATTCTCAAGCGGGTGAATGGCGACCCGATCAAGATCGCCATCGGCACGGCCTTGCTGTCGCTGCTGGTGGCGCTGGACGGTGACGGCACCACGACCTACATGATTACCTGCGCCGCCATGCTGCCGCTGTACAAGCGCATCGGCATGAACCCGATGATCCTGGCGACCGTATCGATGCTGTCATTGAGCATCATGAGCGGCATGAGCCCGTGGGGTGGTCCCGCCACCCGTGCCATTGCCGCGCTCGGCCTGGATGCGACCGAATACTTCATTCCGATGTTGCCCACCGTCATCGGTGGGGCGGCCTGGGTCGTGTTCACCGCCTACCTGCTGGGCCGTGCCGAGCGCCGGCGTATCGGCAATATTGCCCTGGAGTCCGGTGGCGGCAACTGCTACATCAAGGAAATCCTCGGCGACAACCCGCACAAGCGCCCGCGCCTTGCCTATGTGAACCTGGTGCTGGTGATCGCGGTGATGACCGCGCTGGTGCTGGGGCTGATGCATGCGGCCATCCTGTTCATGATCGGTTTCGTCGCCGCACTGATGATCAACTACCCGCAGCTGGACCTGCAGAAAGAGCGCATTCTCGCCCATTCGGGCAACGCCATGACCGTGGTGCTGCTGGTGTTCGCCGCGGGCATCTTTGCCGGTATTTTCTCGGGTACCAAGATGGTCGATGCATTGGCCCAGACGCTGGTGGACTGGATTCCGGAAGCGTGGAGCCACTGGTTCCCGCTGGTGGTGGCGCTGACCAGCATGCCGCTGACCTTCGTGCTGTCCAACGACGCGTACTACTTCGGCGTTGTGCCGATCCTGGCCAATGCCGCGGCCGCGTACGGCATCGACCCGGTGGAAATCGCCCGCGCCTCGGTGCTTGGCCAGCCGGTTCACCTCATGAGCCCGCTGGTGGCCTCGACCCTGCTGCTGGTGGGCATGGTCGACCGCGATATCGGTGACTTCCAGAAAGCCACCGTGAAATGGGCCGTGCTCACCTCTCTGGTGATCACTGCGCTGGCACTGCTGACCGGCGCCTTGTCCTTCATGGTTTGAAGCACTCAGGGCGCCGCTTGCGGGTACGGTGATAACCCACTTCTGGAACTATCGTGCTGTTTCAAGCAATCGATTTTGTCATTTTACGACCCCTCTCCAAGCCCCATTGAGCTGCATAAATCAAAGGTTTCAGGGCGCGTCGGGATTTCTCGCAAAAAGCACTGATGGCACGTTGACTCTCCCCTTAGGGGGAGACTTTAGACTCCCGGCCCCCGATAGATCTGGCCTCAAAACAGCTTTTTTTGGCCCGATGACTTTATTCATTCAATGCGGCTTTTGTAGGGAAACACTCAATGAATAATCCGTTGGAATTGGACAGCGTTATCAGCAGTACACAGGATATTCTTGCGCAGTTGCTGGTGCTGGATAGGGGCGACGTGACAGAGCACAGCAGTATTGTTGACGACCTCAGCGCCGACTCGCTGGACATCGTCGACCTAAGCTTCCAGCTGGGCCGTCAGTACGGTTGCACCTTGCCGAAAACCAGCGTGCTGGATCACGCGGTAGCGGTGTTCGGCGACGCCACCCGGTTTGTCGAAAATGGCCGAATCACGCAGGACGGCGTGGCCTTGCTGGAGCAGAGCCTCAGTGCTTATGCGCCGGGCCAGTTGCACGTGGGCATGCAGCCGGGCGATGTCTTCTCGGCCACCACCGTGCGTAACTGGGCGCAGCAATGCCATAACGTTTTCAACTACCTCCCCGAGACCTGCCCTGAGTGTGGCGCGGTTCATGCCCAACTCAATGAACGCCAACAAGTGGTGTGTGGCGGTTGCAGTGCTCGCCTGACCCCTCTGGACGGTGACTCGATCTCGCGTCTGTTGGTTGAGCAGTACGCGGCCGCCCAGTTGAAGGCTTCGGCGTAGGGGGTGCCTTGATGCAGGCCCGAGAGGTTCTGGTCACCGGCTATGGACTGGTGGCTCCCACGGCACTGGATGCGGCCTCGCTGTTCACGACGATCAGCGAAAACCGTTCCTGCATTGGCCAGCACCCGGCGTTTGTCGAACTGGGGTTTGCGAACCCGGCGGC
Source organism: Pseudomonas sp. 10(2024) (assembly GCF_045164175.1). Lineage (NCBI taxonomy): Bacteria > Pseudomonadati > Pseudomonadota > Gammaproteobacteria > Pseudomonadales > Pseudomonadaceae > Pseudomonas > Pseudomonas sp. 10(2024). The sequence continues at coordinate 3,370,381 of NZ_CP174006.1, read as the reverse complement.
CGGATTTATCGATGATCAACAATGGCAGGTCATCGCGGCGGCCTTTCCGGGCGATTTGCAGACCACCTCCCGCCAGGAATGGCTGGCGCATTACGTGGCCCGTCAGGCGCTGGCCCATGCCGGGTTGGCCGACGGCGCATTTGCCCGAGTCGCCAGCGGTATTTTCGTCGGGGCCAACAAATATTGCGTGAGCGGTGATTTGCGGGACGCCAGCCGTTACATGGACGATCAGGGGCGGGTCGATCTCGACCAGTTCCTGGATAACCACACCCTCAGCGGTGGGGCGTTCGCCCGGCGGGTTGATCAGCAAACCCGCCATCTCGCCGAATGGCTGGGTGTCCGTGACCATATCTCCACGCATTCCGATGCCTGTGCCGCCGGCACCATGGCCATCGGCAGCGCCTATCGAGCGATCGCCCGTGGCGAGATCGACCTGGCGTTGTGTGGCGCTGTGGAGTTGATGGCCCATGAATTGTCCTACTACAGCTTTGATGGGCTGGGCGCACTCTGCCAGCGCGTGGACTTTTCCCCACAAGAACAGAGCCGGCCGTTCATGCCGGACCGCTGCGGTTTTGTGCTGAGTGAAGGGGCGGCGCTGTTGGTGCTGGAATCCCGCGAGCATGCCGAGCGTCGTCAGGCCTGTTCGCTGGGCCGGGTGCTGGGGTACGCGAATCTGTGCGAGGCAGAGAAAATCACCTCCAGCAGCCGCGACGGCAGCAAGTATGCCGCCTGCATGACGGCGGCCCTGGCCGATGCCGAACTGACCAGTGCGGCTGTGGACCATGTGAATGTTCACGGTACGTCGACACAGGCCAATGACCGTTGCGAGGCCCTGGGCCTGGTGCAGGTCTTCGGCGAAACCCTGGAGCAGATGACGTTCACCGCCAACAAATCTGCCGTAGGGCATTCGTTGGCCGGCAGTGGTGCCATTGAGGCGGTGCTGTCGTTGATGAGCATTCAGTCGGGCGTGGCCTTGCCGACCCTCAATTTTCAGCCGGAAAAATCCGAGTTTCCGGCGTTGAAATTCCTTTGCGAACCGTTGCAGCAACCGATCAATGTCGTGCTCTCCAACTCCTTTGGGTTTGGTGGCGTGAACAGTTCGTTAGTGCTGGGCAGGGCATGACATGACCAGATCCAATTCAACCGCTGTTTATATCACTGCGGCGTCGGTACTCAACGCCGCCGGTACTGAATGTGCGCCTCGTGACAGTCAACCTCAGGCCGCGCAACCCCTGGATTTCGACCCGGCACGTCTGGCCCATTGTGTCGCAGCACCCGCCTTGCCGGCGGGTGTGTACGACCGCAGACTGTCCCGCAGCCTCGAGCCTCAGGGCGCGCGCCTGCTGTATTGCGCCGGCCGTCTCGCCGAGACCTTGCGTGGGCTGGAACTGCCCGACGAGCGGATCGCATTGATCGCTGCCATTCCGGAAGTGGATGGCCCCAGTTCGTGCTGGGATGCAGTGCAGGCCATTGGCGCACAACCGGCAGATCTGTTGGCGCAATTCTTTGCCCACACACCGCCGCTGCATGCGCTGATGATGCTCAACAGCAGCGTCATGGCCCACGCGGCTGAGGCCTTGCGTTGCAAGGGGCCCATGGGCGGTTTTTGCTCCCAGGGCAATGCGGGGCTGGATGCTTTGATGGAGGCCGCTGCCCATCTGAGCGAAGGCCGTGCCGATGCTGCCGTGGTCGTCAGCAGCAGTCCGAACATCACCCCGGCGTTGTACCTGCGTGACGCTACTCACCCACCTGTAAACCCCGGCCCGTGGGTTTTCGGCGAAGGTGCTGCGGCACTGTTGCTGACGACCAACCCAGGCAGCGGTGCTCAATCTGCGTTGCGTATTGCCGGGTTTGCCCGTGGTTACAGCGCGCAACCCGAGCGTGGACTGGCGGTTGGTCGCGACGTCATTGAGCGTGCTTTGAGCAACGAAAAACTGTGCCTCAGCGATGTCGGGCAAGTCGTCGCCGATGCACAGGATCCGCAGATTGCCGCGTTGTTTAGCCTATCGGGGCACACCCTCGAACACTCCAAGGCGTTGCTAGGTGACTTGGGCGCCAGCGCCTTGCTCAGCGAAATCGCTGTGACCTGGGCACTGGATTGCAGCCGTTACACGCTGTTGCTCGAACATAGCCGAGGCGGGCATTGGGGCGCGGTACTGCTGGCCAGAACGTCGTCGGACACAGAGACAATGGAGAGTTACCCATGAGCCCCACACGGATCGTGATCACGGGCATGGGCGCCGTCACCGGCTTCGGTTTCGAGTGGCAGTCCATGTGGCAAAGAATGTTGGCCGGCGAGCATTGCATTCGGCCATGGCAACCGGAAGGCGTCGAGGCGGGTGCGTTCCCCGTGCGTTACGCAGCGCCCGTGGATATGGGCTTGATGCCGGCGCACTTGAAAGACCATCCGGCCTGGGGATTGTCGCTGGAAAAACGCACCCGCTTTGGCTGGGTCGCGGCCACCCAAGCCATTGCCGATAGTGGTCTGAGCCCCGAACAGTTGCGTGGCGCGGCGGTATTGTCAGCGTCCGGCGCACCTGCTCATCGTTTGCAGGACATGCTGCTCAGCCTGGCGGATAACCCGGCGCAGGCGCCGTCCTGGGCTCAATTGATGGCGCGACAGGCGCAGGTCGATCCTGACAGTTCACTGTGTCAGAGCAACGACCGCCTTGCGCGGGTGATTGCCGATGGCATCGGCAGTGAAGGCCCGGTGATCAATGTCAGCAGCGCCTGCGCGGGAGCGTCCCAGGCCATCGGCAATGCATTCCAGATGATCCGTCGCGGCGAGGTCGAGCTGGCCATTGCCGGGGGCGCCGATTCGGTGCTGAGCCTGGACACCATGACCGCGCTGTATCTGCTCGGTGCCGCCAGCAGCGAACAGCGTTGGGGCACCGAACTGTGTCGGCCGTTCGACCGCCATCGCAGTGGCTTGATTGCGGGTGAAGGCGGCGGTTTTGTAGTGCTCGAAACCCTTGAACGGGCGCTCGCCCGAGGGGCAACGCCGTACGCCGAAGTGCTGGGTTTCGGCAGCAGCCTGGATGCCTACAAAATCACCGCACCCGACCCGCAGGGCCGGGGCGCGGTGCTGGCGATGCAGGCGGCCCTGACGGATGCCGGGCTGGCGCCGCAACAGGTCGATCTGATCAATGCCCACGGTACGTCGACACCCCTCAACGATGCCGCCGAAACCCTGGCGATCAAAACCCTGTTCGCCGAGCGCGAACATTATCGGCGGTTGCTGGTGACGGCCAACAAATCCCAGTTCGGCCACCTGATTGCGGCCGCCGGAGCACCGGAGTTCATGCTCACGGCCCTGGCCTGCCGGGATGATCGGGTCACGCCGACCCTGAACCTGCAGGATGCCGACGAACAATGCGACCTCGACTACTGCGCCCACCAAGCGGTCAAGCGCAAGGTCGACGTTGCCCTGAGCAACTCCTTCGGTTTCGGCGGCCTCAACACTTCGCTGGCGCTGGGCAAGTACCGGGAGGCGCCGCGATGAAACAGGCGGTCGCGATTGCCGGTGCGGGTTGCGTGTTGCCCAGCGGCTGGGGTGTCGAGTCTTTCTGGGCGGCCGCAACCGAAGGGCGCAGTGCAATTACGGCGCTGAACGCCCGACGGTTCAGCAGCGAACGCGTGGTGGCGTTCGGGCAAATTCAGGATCAGGACCACCAACGCAGCCGACAAGACCTTGCGCAAAACCTTCAGCGTTACTGCACGCCGGCAGTGATCTGGGGTGTCAGCGCGGTACGTCAGGCGTTGGATGAAGCCGGCCTGGCTGGTGAGCAGCCGGATGTCCGTTTCGGTTTGTATTGCTGTCAGGGCGGCTACACCCATCCGTCTCTGGAATCCTATGCCGAGTTGTTGCACGGCTGTCGGCAGGACGGCGTCGCCGACATGGCGGCGTTCGCCAAACGCATCCTGCAAGACCGTGCCCAGGACCCTTTTCTGGTGCTCAAAGGCTTGAGCAACTGCTTGCTGGGTGTCACCAGCCTGGCGCTGAAACTGGTGGGCGAGTGCAACGCCTATATGCAAGGTGTCGCCGGCAACCTGGCAGCCTTGCGAGAGGCTACGGCCGCTTTGCAGGATGGCCGAATTGACGCGGCAATCGTTGTCGGCGCGGGCAGCGAGCTGGATGCCCTGGCGCTGTCCGGGTTGGTCCAGGCGGGTGTCATCAGCGCCAACGGCTCGAACACGCTGCTGCCGTTTGACCTTCGGGGCACTGGCGGCATTGCCGGGGAGGGCGCGGCAGCGCTGGTGCTGCGCCGGCGCGAAGACCTGCCGGCCGGTCCTCAGGCGTGCCTCGCCGACATGACGGCCCATGCCTCCCTCGGTCGCTTGAGCCTGCCCGACAGCCCAACCGATGTGTTGGTGTGCAGCGGCACCGGCGATGCGCACAAAGACCGCGTGTTGTGCCAGACACTGGCCCTTGCGCGCGCCTCGCACATCACCAGCGGGTTGGCGATCAACGGCATTCTCAGCGCGGCGCCGAGCCTGGTGGATCTGATACTTGCCCGTTGCGCATTGCAGGCCCAAAGCGTGCCGCCGATTGCCGGTTTGCAGCAGCCAGTGGCGAACCTGCCGTTCATTCAGGGCGCGCCCCACGCCGCGAGCCTTGCGCATTGCCTGGTGCTGAACCGCGACGACAACGGATTCAGCGCCGCCTATCAAGTGCTCTACAGCGCAAAGGTCACTCAGGACTGCCGCTGACTACCGCCTCTTTTTTACTTTCAAGGGATATGACTGTCATGGATTATCGCGATTTCGTTCGGCCCAAATTCGTCGGCCTGCTCCAGGCACTGGGCCTGGAGTGTGAATTTGAGCGCGCCCTCGGTAGCCAGTTGTTCTACCGCAACCCCAAGGGCGATATGGTCACGGTCACCGACTTTCTCGGCGGTTACGGTGCGGCACTGTTCGGCCACAACGACCCACAGTTTGTCGATCAGCTATGTGCGCTGCTGCGCAGCGACGTGCCGTTCAACGCACAAATGTCGATCCGCGGTGCGGCCGGGCAATTGGGGCGAGCGCTCAGCGACGCCTTCAATCGCGAACTGAAGAACACCGAACGTTATATTTCGACTTTCTCCAACAGCGGCGCGGAGGCGGTGGAGATCGCCGTCAAGCACGCGGAGTTCCGTCGCCAGAAGAGCCTGCAAAAGCAGTTCGACGACATCGATTTCACCCTGGCCAGCCTGACCGCCAGCGAACACGCTTACCGCGAACTGGATGTGGCCGACCTCGACCTGCCTGCAGGTGTCCTGCCGGCCAACCTGAACAGCGTGACCTTGCGTCAGGTGGTTGAAGCCGTTCGCCAACACAACCTGGCGCAGTTGCACATCGAACCAGTATTCGTCGCCCTGCGCGGCAGCTTCCACGGCAAATTGGTCAATACCGTGCAACTGACCTATGGCCGTCAGTACCGCGCGCCGTTTGCCCGTTTTGGGCTGAACGTCGAGTTCATCGACCCACAGCAGCCCCATCAGTTGCAGGAATTGCCGGCCCGGCACACGCACCATTGGTTGAGCCTGCAATGGGACGGCGAACACCTGCACGTCCTGCAACTGCCGTTCAGTGCGATTACCGCCGTGTTGATGGAACCGATTCAGGGCGAAGGCGGTATCAACGAGTTCGCGGCCGAGTTCTATCTGGGGCTGCGCAAGCTGTGTAACGAGCAACAATGCCCGCTGGTGGTCGATGAAGTGCAGTCGGGTTTTGGTCGCGCCGGGACGTTTCTTGCCAGCAGCCAGTTCAACCTGCAAGGCGACTACTACTGCCTGTCCAAGGCCCTCGGCGGCGGCTTGATGAAAATCGCCGCGACGGTGATCCGCAGCAGCCACTACGAAGGCGAGTTCAGCTACATCCACAGCTCGACCTTCGCCGAGGACGATCCGTCCTGCCATATCGCGCTGTCGGCATTGCGCCGGTTGTTCGCCGATGACGACGCGATGCTCAAAGACATACGCACCAAGGGCGCCTACCTCAAAGCCTCGCTCAATGAACTGAAGATGGCCTATCCGGATGTGATCGCCGATGTGCGCGGGCGTGGCTTGCTGGTGGGGCTGGAATTGCACGATTTGAGTGTCAGCAGCTCGCTGGTACAGGCGTCGGCCCAGTACAACGATGCCTTGGGTTACTTGATCGCCGGTTACCTGTTGCAATTCGAAGCGTTGCGGGTGGCACCGTCGGGCAGCAACTCCAACGTGATTCGCCTGGAGCCGCCAGCCTGTATCACCCTGGGCGAAATCGACAAGCTGATCGCTGCCCTGCAACGGGTCTGCGACATGCTGCGCCGTGGCGATGCCTTGCCGTTGGCGGCGGGTATCTGCGCGGACTCGATGCCCGCCGTGCCAGCCCGTCAGGACGATTTTCGGGTGACCGAGCCCGTTGAGAACAGGGATGCCAAGGTCGAAGTCGTCGCTCGGGTAGCGTTCATCAACCACCTGATCGATGCCGATATCCTCGGTGACGTCGATCCCTCGCTGGCAGCCCTGAGCCCGGAACAAAAACGCACGTTCATCAATCGCACCAAGCCTGAACGCCGCGCTGTGCCAGTCGGCCCGGTGATCATTCGGTCGCGCCTCGGCATGGCGGTGGAGTTCACGTTATACCCGCTGTGCATGGACTCGGATGCCATGGCCGAGTACATCCGCAGCGGTGACCTGGACAGCATTCGCGAAGAAGTCGGCAGGCGTGTCACCGATGCCCGCGCCGATGGCTGCAGCATCGCCGGCCTCGGGATGTACACCTCGATCGTCACCAACAATTGTCAGGCGCTGAAGATTGCCGACATGGCGCTGACGTCCGGCAACGCCCTGACCATCGGCATGGGGCTCGAAGCCATCGAGCAAGGCTGTGTACAGCAAGGTTTGGCACTTTGCGAGCAAACCGCTGCCGTTGTCGGTGCCGCCGGTAACGTTGCGTCGACCTATGCCTCGGTGCTGTCCGCCACCGTCGATCACCTGATTCTGATTGGCAGCGGTCGTGACGGCTCGGTTCGGCGCCTGGAGAAAACCGCGCAACAGATTTACGCCGACGCGGCCCGTTCGATCCTCAAAGGCACGGCCGAACACGACCGGTTGGCCCAGCGACTGCTGACCCTTGATGGTTTTCGTGGCTTGTTGCACTCACATGGCCAAAAAGCCGACCTCGGTCTGCACATCGCCCGCCTGGTGGATGAGCGCCTTGGCGCGAACGCCTTCATCACGGTCACCAACGATCTCGACGCCATCAAGGGCGCACGGATTGTCCTGTGCGCTGCCAATGCGCCTCAGCCGTTCCTCGGTGCCGAACATTTTGCCGAGCGCAGCGTGATTTGCGATATCGCCGTGCCGCTGAACGTCCATCAAGACCTGCCGAGCCAACGCGAAGACGTGCTCTACATGCACGGCGGCATCGTCCAGACGCCGTTCGACGACGGCCTGGCGCCCAACGTGCGGGCCTATCTGAAAAAAGGTCAGCTGTATGCGTGCATGGCCGAGTCGGTGTTGATGGGCTTGTCTGGCATGAGCCAGCACGGCTCCTACGGCGATATCAGCCGTGAGCAAGTTCAGCAGGTCCGCGCACTGGCCGCGACCCACGGCTTCACCCTCGCGCAATTCAAAACTCAAAACTCACTTTAAGGAGCGGTCATGACTCAGAAAATAGCTGTTGTGACCGGCGGCAGTCGCGGCATTGGCAAGTCCATCGTGCTGGCCCTGGCCGGCGCGGGTTATCAGGTTGCCTTCAGTTATGTCCGTGACGAGGCGTCAGCCGCTGCCTTGCAGGCGCAGGTCGAAGGGCTCGGCCGGGAGTGCCTGGCCGTGCAGTGTGATGTCAAGGAAGCGCCGAGCATTCAGGCGTTTTTTGAACGGGTCGAGCAACGTTTCGAGCGTATCGACTTGTTGGTCAACAACGCCGGTATTACCCGTGACGGTTTGCTCGCCACGCAATCGTTGAGCGACATCACCGAGGTCATCCAGACCAACCTGGTCGGCACGTTGTTGTGCTGTCAGCAGGTGCTGCCCTGCATGATGCGCCAACGCAGCGGGTGCATCGTCAACCTCAGTTCGGTGGCCGCGCAAAAGCCCGGCAAGGGCCAGAGCAACTACGCCGCCGCCAAAGGCGGTGTAGAAGCATTGACACGCGCACTGGCGGTGGAGTTGGCGCCCCGCAACATCCGGGTCAACGCGGTGGCGCCCGGCATCGTCAGCACCGACATGAGCCAAGCCCTGGTCGGCGCCCATGAGCAGGAAATCCAGTCGCGGCTGTTGATCAAACGCTTCGCCCGGCCTGAAGAAATTGCCGACGCGGTGCTGTATCTGGCCGAGCGCGGCCTGTACGTCACGGGCGAAGTCTTGTCCGTCAACGGCGGATTGAAAATGCCATGAGCCAGGTACGCACGATTGTGATTACCGGCGCGGCCAATGGTATTGGCCGCGCCGTCGCGGAAAATTTTGCAGCCCAGGCCGAGCACCTTTTGATCTTGCTTGATCGGGATCTGGCAACCTTGCAGAGCTGGGTCACCGAGGGCGAATTTGCCGCTCGCATCGAAACCCATCAAGCGGACATCGCCGATCTCGCCAGCCTGCAACTTCTGTTCAAGGGCCTGGCCAACCGGGTCGGCTTTGTCGATGTGCTGGTCAACAGCGCCGGGGTCTGCGACGAGAACGAACCCGAAGACCTCGACAACTGGCACAAGGTCATTTCGATCAACCTCAACGGCACCTTTTACGTCACCTCGTTGTGCCTGCCACTGATGGCCGATGGTGGGCGGATCGTCAACATGTCGTCGATCCTCGGCCGAGCGGGCAAGGTCCGCAACACCGCTTACTGCGCCTCCAAGCACGGCATCATCGGCATGACCAAAGCCTTGGCGCTGGACCTGGCGCCACGGCGAATCACCGTCAATGCCATCCTGCCCGCCTGGATCGACACACCGATGCTGCAAGGCGAATTGGCGGCTCAAGCGCGCATCGCCGGGATCACCCACGAGCAGATCCTGCGCAATGCAAAGAAGAAGTTGCCCCTGCGGCGCTTCATTCAGGGCGACGAAGTGGCGGCCATGGTTCGTTATCTGGCGAGCCCGCAGGCTGGTGGTGTCACGGCGCAAAGCCTGATGATCGACGGCGGTGCCGGGTTGGGAATGTAGCCATGGCTCGACTGGGATTGAACCGCGGCCTTTTGGCCGCGCTGGTCAGCCTCGGCCCGCCAGTGGCGATCGCCGAGTGGTTGCCGGAGCATCATGAAGCGGAGATCGGCGTTGCCACGGCCGTGCGTCTGCACGGTGACGACCGGGTCACGCAAAAGGCCGTGTACCTCAAGTTCAGCCTGGAGGATGCCTGGGACAGCGGCTACTACAAGGCCAAGGGCCGAGCCCGTTACGACTTCCGTTATGACGGCAACAACCCATACAGCGCGCAAGCCCGGGATGATTACCGGGCCACTGCCGATTGGCGGCACCTTTACTGGGGGCTCTACGTCGGTGACGGCGAGCTGACGGTGGGCTGGCAGCAGGTGGTGTGGGGGCGTGCAGATGAATTACGGGTGCTCGATCAGATCAACCCGCTGGATTATCGCGAGGGTGTGATCGGTCTGTTGGAAGACAGCCGCATCGCCGTGCCGATGATTCGCCTGGTGCAGCCGGTCGCCGAGTGGGAGCTGGAAGCGCTGGTGATCACTGATTTTGTGAAAAACCAGGCGCCGGCCGTCGGCAGCGAGTTCGATGCACCGATCTTTGCCACCCCCGATCCGCAGATGTTCGTGGTCGATTCGCGGCCCGGTTATGACGGTCACAGTGGCTTCGGTTACGGCGCCAGTGCCAACGGCCGGGTCGGCACGGTGGATGTCAGCTTCGTTGCCCTCAACGCCCGCCAACAGGACCCGGTTTACGCCGTCGAAGGCCAGACCGAAGAGGGCCTGATTCGCCTCGAACGGCAATTCCCGCGCTATTCCATGGGCGGCGCCAGTGTGGCCATCGATGCCGGCCACAGCATCGTGGTGCGCAGTGAAGTCGCCTACTTCGACAATTGGCGCGTCACCAATCCTTACCGCGCTTACGGCAGCGACCAGACGGCGATGACCAAGTCGCTGCTGGGCGTCGATTACCTATTGCGGGACTGGCTGATCTCGACGCAGTGGCAACATCAGCGGCTGCTCGACTGGCAGCCCGGCATGGTTCAGGACAAGCGCGACGACCTGTTCACCGTGTCTGCCGAAGGCTCGCAGTTCCAGGATCGCCTCAAGACCCGTCTGGTTTTCGGCATGTCGCCGCCAGCGCAGGACGACAGTTTCGTTCAGGGGATCTTCACCTACAAACCGGTGGACTGGCTCAAGTTGGGGCTCGAAGTCGATGTGTTCTTCGGCAAGCCCGACCGCCAGTTCGGTGCGTACGACAACCGCGACCAGGTGCGCTTGTCCGCCGGTTATCTGTTCTGACCACACCGGTGCGGTGTGCGAACCACTCAAACAATGAAAAGGAAATCGCCATGTTGCCCATCTTCAAGACCCTGACTGTAAGCGCACTGCTGCTGAGCGCCGCTGCCGCCATGGCAGCTGAAACACGCACGGCCGACGACATCATTCGCCAGGCCCGGGACCGCGATGACGGCAAGAGCTTCATGTCCCAGGTGTCCCTGATCCTGATCGACAAGCAAGGTAACAGCCGCATCCGCGAGTTCAGCTACCTGCAAAAGGATTACCCGGACAGCGACAAGTTCACCATGTATTTCTCCGCGCCGAGTGATGTGCGTGACGTCGCCTTCCACATCGAAAACCCGCGCGAGGTCCTGGGCCTCGAAGACAGCCAATGGATGTATTTGCCGGTCAGCCGACAGACCCGAAGGATTTCCACCACCGACAAACGCGGGGCGTTCATGGGGAGCGACTACTCCTATGCCGACCTCGACAAGATTCGCGCCGAAGACTATCGCCAAACGCTGGTTGGCGAAGAGCAGTTGCAGGGCCGCGATTGCTACGTGATCGAGCGTGAGCCGGCCACGCCTGCCGTGCTGGCCAAGACCGGCTACAACAAGCTCAAGGTCTGGGTTGACAAGAAGAACTCACTGGTACTGCGCCAGGACTTCTTCGATGTAAAAGGTGTGATGTTCAAGCAGATGCGCACCCTGAAGACTGAAACCATCGACCAGATCGACAGCATTACCCTCAGCGAAACCGAGGACTTCATCGCCGGTACGCGCTCTCAGCTGCGCTTCAACCAGTTGCAGTACAACGTCGCGCTGGACGACCGCCTGTTCACGCAGACCGCGATCAAGCGCGGGCTGAAAGCCGGCGACTTGCCGGAATACGCCGTGTCTGCCCGCTAAGCGCCGCTCCCGATTCATCTGGAACCCTCATTCATGGAAAGATACCTGAACTTCGTCGAGCGCTATGCGCGGGCAATTGTGTTCGTGCTGGTGGCGATCACCGCCTACTTCACCTACACCCTCGGCTCGCTGATGTCGGACACCAATCCGTATCTGCTCAAGGACACTCACCCGGCGCGCAAGACGATCATTGATTTGCAGCGCGAGTTCACCGGCACCTATGACTCGGTCATGGTGGCGCTGAACAACCCCGAGAGTGTCTTCAACACTACGTCGTTGAACGCCCAGTTCGAGCTGTCCCAGGCCATACGCCGGTTGATGCTGGCGAACGATGAGGACCGTGTCGAACTGCAGCGCATCGTCGGCCTCCACAGTGGCGACCCTGATGCTCAGGCTTTGCTGGTGCAGATCCTCGCCGAGGGTTTTTCGCAGAACGATTACGCTGCCGCCAAAGCGCTGCGTGACCATGGGATTGCCCGGCACTGGGACAGCCATGACCTGCAGTTTTTGAGCTTTCTTGCCGAGCGGCTCAACCCGATCCAGGAAATGGCCTCGATGGCTGACCTGGAAAACATCAGCCTGAGTGCCGATGGCGAGTTGTGGATCCACAAGACCCTGCACGCCCTGGATATGGACCCGATCAAGGTCGAAGCGCAGATCATGGGCAACGAGCAGATGGTCGGTGGCGTCGTCTCGGCGGACAAGAAAGTCGCCATGGTCGTCGCCGAACTGGGCACCAAACAGGACGACGCTCAGGCCCAGTTGCGTGCTTATCACCAGGTCCGCGAGATCATCGCGAAGTACCAGGCCGCCCACCCGGAGTTCACCGATGAGGTGTTCATCGCCGGCATGCCGATCTTCATTGCGGCCCAGCAGGAAATCATCGATCACGACCTGGCGATGCTGTTCCCGATCGTGTTCCTGTTGGTGACCTCTCTGCTGGTTTTCTTCTTTCGCAAACCACTTGGCGTGGTGCTGCCGCTGTTCAATATCCTGTTCTGCACCATCTGGACCCTTGGCCTGATGGCGCTGCTGCGGGTGCCGATGGACTTGCTCACCAGTGTCTTGCCGGTGTTCCTGTTCACCATCTGTTGTGCCGACGCGATTCACGTCATGGCCGAGTATTACGAACAGCTCAATTCGGGTAAGTCTTTCCGCGAAGCCAACCGTGAAACCCAGCGCCTGATGGTCACGCCGGTAGTGTTGACAACGGTCACGACGATTGCGACGTTCCTGATTTCCACCACCAACAACATTGTCAGCATCCGCAACTTTGGCGTGTTCATGTCCATCGGCCTGACGGCGGCGCTGATCATCTCGTTGCTACTGATTCCGGCGTGGATTTCGATCTGGGGCAAAGATGCCGTCCCGCGCAAAGTGCAACTCAAAGCGTCGCTGATCTCCCACTATCTGGTGGTGTTCTGTGCCTGGCTGATTCGCTGGCGCAAGCCGGTATTGCTGGTGACCCTGCCGTTGTTGGCGATGATGACGGTGTTCACGTTCAAGGTGGATATCGAAGACTCGGGCATTGCCTACTTCAAGAAGGACAGCCCGGTGCGGATGTCCGACGAATTCATCAACCGGGCCGGAGTCGCGGGTACATCGCCGGGCTGGATCGCTTTCGACACCAAGACTCCGCGTGGCGCGCTGACCACTGAAACCGTGCAGTTCCTCGACCGTCTGGACCAGTTCATCAAGGCCCAGCCGAACGTGAGTTACACCTATTCGGTGGCGACCTACATCAAGCGCATGAACCTCGTGCTCAACGACATGAACCCTGCTTTCCTGCGGGTACCGCAGGCGGTGGAGCAGGTGACGGTGGTCGATGATGACGGCAAACCGGAGACCTTCGATGTCGATGGCAACTCGCTCATCGAACAACACATCATGATGTTCGAGAACGGTGGCGGCACTGACTTGCAGAACGTGCTCAATGCCGATTACTCGAAGGCGGTGACGCTGTTCACCATGACCTCCTCTGTGGCGGGCGATTACCAGGCGATGCTCGATAAACTGGACGCCTGGCTGGCCATCAACAAACCGGCCAACCTGCAAGTCACCCATGCCGGTACGCCGTACATATGGACCGGGGTGTTGCAGGAAATCACCCAGGGTCAGGTGCTGAGCTTCTCGCTGGCGTTGCTGGCCGTGACCTTGATGATGATGTTCTGGCTCAAGTCAGTACGCCTGGGCATCCTCGGCATGCTGACGTTGCTGACCACGTCGGTGACGGTGTACGGCAGCATGTACCTGTTGGATATCGAGTTGAACATCGGTACCACACTGGTGACGTTCCTGGTGGTGGGCGTGGTGGATTACGCCGTTCACCTGCTGTCACGGATCAAGATGCTGGTGCAGAAGGGCATCGAGATCGACGAGGCCATCCTGATGGCCATGCAGGGCGTCGGGCGCTCGACGGTGGTCAACGTCGTGATCTTCTCGATGGGCTTTGTCGCGCTGCTGTTCTCCGCCTACAAACCCGTCATTGACCTGGGGGTATTGGTGATACTGGCGCTGTCATCCAGCGGCTTCATGACCATTTTGTTGGTCACGCTGATTTCGCCGTGGTTCTTTGCCTCGATTGTGCCGCAGCCAGCAGTGCAAGAGGGCGAGCAGCCGGGGGGTGGGGCTGTGCCAGGCTAAATCGCCGGGGCGCCTGCGTGCTGAAAACGGCACCGGGCGCCATGGCCGTTCAGGGGCGGCGGAGCGGATTCAGCGGGCTTTTTCCAGGTGTTCGAACTGGCATTGCATCTGAGCATCCTTGAGGCTCAGCTCAAACTCAACCAAGCCGTCATGCACTTGCTGCAAGGCCTGGATCTGCCCCATCAATTCCTGCTTTTTGTTATCGATGGCCTGCATGGCCAGATCCCAGGGCAGCTCCTGGCCGCGATGATCCTGCAGAATGGCCTGCATTTCCTTGAGCTTGAAACCGAGTTGCTGAGCGCATTTGATGAAGGTCAGCAGCTCTACGCTTTGCTGGCTGTAGATGCGGTACTTGCCTTCGCGTTGCGGGGGTGGCAACAGGCCGATTTCTTCGTAATGGCGGATGCTTTTGACGGTGGTGCCCGACAGCTGGGCGGCTTTGCCGATGTACATGAAAATCCCTTTTTGACGCATCAGAAGCGAAAAGATGTCGCGTCCTCGTACAGGCGCGCGACATTTTTGCACAAGCGTCAGGGGGTGGGAAGCCAAGCTGAACAAGGCGTCACAGCAGGGTGGCTCGGCTGGGCAGCGCAGGGGCACGGCCCGACCGGGGCCGATCAGCGGCTGGCGACGGCCTGGACTTGTTTGAGCCAGGCTTCACGCTGTTCCGGCTTGGAGCCCAATACCGGACCGAAGGTCAGGGTTTTCAGAGGTTTTATGCCGCAGAACTCCAGGGTGGTCTTGCGCATTTGGTGCAGGCCCGGCATGCGATACACCCATCGGTAGTACCACGGCGGCGTGTCCATGGTCACCAGAAGGTGAGCCGTGCGGCCCTTGAGCAGCTTATCCGGGAAAGGCGAGCCCTTGCGGTACTTGAAGGCAAAACCGGGCAGAAACACGCGGTCGAAGAACCCCTTGAGCAACGCCGGAATGCCGCCCCACCAGATCGGGTACACCAATGTCAGGTGTTCGGCCCAGGTAATGTCGTTCTGTGCGTTGATCAAATCGGGCTCAAGCAACTGGATCTGGTTATAGCCATCGTGCAAGACCGGATCGAAATCCAGGGTATCCAGGCGCAGCAGGCGCACCTCATGGCCTGCTTGCGTGGCAGCCTCGACATAACGTTCGGACACAGCGCCGCAAAAGCTGTCGTTCGAAGGGTGGCCGAGGATTACGAGCATGCGTTTGCGCTTCATGACAAACTCCAGGTAATGAAGTGCCAAGGGTAAAGTCTGCCCCTTACGGTAGAGTCAAGCCTTGCCGGTTAGCGGTAGAGACAAACAGTCCAGCAGCGCTCGGGTGGAGCCCGGTAAACCGTCTAATGAGCGGGCGCAGAAACGCAATGTGCGTTGAGCCCGCACTCGCACCTGCAAGCGCCAACTGGCTTTAAGGGCTTGCGCCTCCAGATAGACGGCGAGGGCACTGTTGGCGTTGAGGGCGACATAGGCGTGGCTGAGGGTGTCGTTGAACGTCAGGGGGGGCGAGCCCTGTCAAGGCATTATCGACCGGCATCACCAACATTAACGGGTCGCGATCGCCCAGGGGGCATGCCGACCTACAGCCAAAGCGTCTATGAAGCCTTACCGGCGCGAGATGAGCCGGCCGCACAGGTTTCGGTGAGGGTGTGCTTTTAGAGGTCTCGTACCTCATACCGGTCGTGCAGACCGTTTTTATTGGTTCTTCACGGATTGCCGGGAAAGTCATTCAAGGCCAGATTTGAGGCCAGAATGGGATAGACCCCAGTTCGGTTTTTTCGATGGAGCGGGATCGTGGACGAGATGAGCATTTGGCTTCTGGCAGGTTCAGGAGGTCACCATGGCTCTTTCGGAAATGGCGATGGGCATACTCGAATCACCGGTCAGGACTACCCGCCCGCCGACAATGAAGGGCTGACTCTGCACGTCACTGCCCAGGGCGCAAAACTCTGGCATTTGCCAGGTGTTTGCGCACAACCCTCTACGTTGTCACCGCTCGATCTTGCCGCGTGAACAGTGTTTTCAAAGTTATAGCCGGCACCTGTCAAAACTCGCAGTGTGAATCTTCCCAGCTAGGAAAGTCAGTACCGCTTGGAGAGTATACCCAGGCCACGTGCAGCCAGCAGTCTTGATCTCTGGCTCAACGGACCTGGATATAACCAAGAGGGATTTGCGTGTGAAGGATAAAGTCGAGGGCATCATTTTTGCTGCGGTAGATGGGCTGAGCCATGTACTGGCGCAACCGGTCGACTGTACTGCAGGGTCTGAAACTGCGCTGTTCGGCGCAGAAGGGCAATTGGACTCCATGTCGTTGGTGTCACTGATCGTTTCGGTGGAGGAAGCGGTCGAAGAGGCGTTTGGAGTGGCGATCGTGCTTGCCAGCGAGAAAGCGATGTCAGCCCGGCGCAGCCCGTTTGCCAGCGTGGCATCACTGACTGAACATGTCGTGACTCTGATTGGAGAGCACGCTCATGCATGAAGCTCCAGTGACCTTGATCACGGGTACACGCAAAGGCATCGGCAAGTTTTTGGTCGAGCATTATGTCGCCCGCGGCCATCAGGTAGTTGGCTGCAGTCGAAGTGACATCGACTGGGAACTGCCTGGCTACCGGCACTTCGTCGCTGACGTCATTGACGAGGCGACGGCCAAAACGATCTTTTCGCATATACGTCGGGACTATGGACGGCTAGATAACCTGATCAACAATGCCGGTATCGCCAGTATGAACCACACGATGCTGACACCGCTGGCAACCGTGGAACAGATTCTCGATACCAACGTGGTCGGCAGCTTTCTATTCGCGCGTGAAGCGGCCAAGCTGATGTCTACCCGCAAATATGGTCGCATCGTCAATTTCACCACGGTGGCCACGCCACTAAAGCTGGAGGGTGAAGCGATCTATGCCGCGTCAAAGGCTGCCGTGAAGTCACTGACCGAAGTGATGGCCCGGGAGTTGGCTGCTTTTGGTATCACCGTCAATGCTGTTGGCCCGACACCGATCGAGACTGATTTGATTCGATCAGTTCCGCAGGACAAGATGCAGCGTCTGCTGGCGCGCCAGGCCATTGCCCGTTTCGGTGAAATGGCTGATGTGGCCAATGTGGTCGACTTCTTCATCAGCGAGCACAGTGGGTTCGTCACGGGGCAGAACATTTACCTGGGTGGCGTATGAACGCACTCCAGACGCTGTTGAAGCGGTTTGCCGAGCATCCACATGCCCCAGCGGTAATCTATCATAACCGTCCAACCTGCTATGACCAGTTGCTTGAGAGCGTGCACCACGCCAAGTCAGTGTTGCTTGATCGGGTTGAACCGGGGAGTACGGTATCCCTGGTGACAGATTTTTGTCCCGATGCCATCGCCGTTCTCATTGCGCTTTGGCTCAACCGTTGTACCGTCGCCCTGATCACGCCTCGTCCCAGCGCGCAGCTGCAGGTCCTGCATGACATCTGCCAGGCGCAGTGGGTCGCTAACTTCGATGAGCGGGGGCAGTTGTGCGTGACGCCACATACCCGCAGCATCGAGCCGGCCTTGATCAGGCAACTGCGCGATCAAGATTCCCCAGGTGTGATCATTTTTACCTCGGGCTCCTCAGGTACGCCCAAGGCCAGCGTACACAAGGCACTGGCGTTGCTTGAGCGGCATCAGCAGCGCAAGCGGCGGCTCACCAGTATTGCGTTCTTGTTGTTCGATCACATCGGTGGGCTTAATGCGCTTTTCTATACGCTGTTCAACGGTGGCTGCTTGGTTATCCCGGCGTCTCGCCAGCCTGCGCCGGTGGCAAAGGCCATCGAGCAGCATCGGGTACAGGCACTGACCACATCGCCAACCTTCCTCAACCTATTGCTGCTCAGTGGTGCTTTCGAAGATCACGATCTCGGTTCGCTGGAAGTCATCAATTACAGTGCCGAGCCGATGCCTGAGCAGGTCTTGCACCGATTGCACAAGCTTCTGCCGCATGCGCGCCTGTCGCAAAGCTATGGGTTGACCGAGACCGGTGTGGTACCGGCGCGCTCTGAATCATCCCGTTCAGGTTGGATGAAACTGGGCGATGAGGCATGCCAAGTACGGGTCGTCGACGGGCTGCTGGAAATTCGCAACAACAGCACGATGCTGGGCTACCTGAATGCGCCAAGTCCCTTTACCGAAGATGGCTTCTACCGTACTGGCGACGCGGTGGTGCAGCGGGGCGACTGGATGAAAGTGCTGGGCCGTGCCACAGAGATGATCAACGTGGGCGGTGAGAAGGTGTTCCCCAGTGAAATTGAGAACGTGCTCAAGGGCTTGCCCAGGATCTTGGATGTGATGGTTAGCCATGAGCGGCATGCCATTGCAGGCAGCTTGATCACGGCGACCTTTTCGCTTCCTGAAGATGAGTCTCTTGCCGACTTCAAGGCCCGGCTCTACGCATTTTGCAAAGATCGACTCCCGGCTTTCCAACTACCCCGCAAAGTGATCCTCACCCAGGACAGCTTGCATACCGCGCGTTTCAAGAAGAATCGCAACCCACTCAAGGATATGAGATGAACGAACAAGCTTTCGCCAATGAGCTGGCCAAGCTGCTGGAGGTCACTGTCGATCAACTTCACGTCGACGCAGCGCTTGGACACTTCGATAACTGGGACTCACTGACGCAGATTTCCGTGTTGGCACTCGTGCGTGATCAGTATCAGCGCACGCTGAGCAATGATGTCTTCGACAAAATTGCCACGTACGGTGAGTTGCTGGCCTCCATCAATGAGGCTGGCAGTGAGGGTAAGCGAAAATGAAGGTGGGATTGGCGGGGGTGCGCATCGCCGCGTTGACCGCGGCTCTACCGGAGCAACGATTGGCGTTGACGGAGCTGGCGGGTGAGTTCGGCGCCCAGGAAGTCAAACGCATCATCCATAGCACGGGTATCGAAACAGTCAGGATTGCAGGCAGCCTGACTACCGGCGCGCTTTGCGAGGCGGCAGCACGGCACTTGCTGGCGTGCAGCGGCAAGGCTGCAGCTGATATCGATGCCGTCGTGGTCGTGACGCAAACACCGGATGACCTCATGCCAGGCGTGGCTGTGCAGTTGCAGCAGCGCTTGGGGTTGAGTGAGCACTGTGTGGCGTTCGATATCAACTATGGCTGCTCGGGCTACATCTATGGTCTCTATCAGGCAGCCATGCTGATTCGTGCAGGGGGGTGTCGACAGGTCTTGCTCTGTACCGGTGATGTCACCAGTACATTACTTGACCCGGCGGATCGGCAAGTCAGGATGGTGTTCGGTGATGCGGCAAGTGCGACCTTACTGGAGGCGGGTGAGGGCGGGATCGACCTGCTGATACGTTCCCAAGGGGGCAGGGAGCATCTCTATACGCCTTGGCGCTCTCCACCGCCAGAAGGGGGCAGTCGACAAGCTGGTTACCTGCACATGAACGGCACGGCAATCATGAACTTTGCATTGAACGGTGTCCCGCCGGCAATCGAGGAGCTCTTGCTTCACTGCGGCCTGACGTTGGAAGACGTGCCCATACTGGCGCTGCATCAGGCCAACGGCTTCATGCTCAATTATCTGCGCAAGTTGCTGGGCGTCGAACGCGCCAAAGTGCCGATCAATATGCGCGAGGTAGGTAACACCGGCCCGTCGTCGATCCCGCTGTTGCTCGCATCCTTACCAGCGGCTGACTGGCCGCAGCGCGAGCACGTAGTGTTATGTGGCTTTGGCGTCGGCTTGTCGCTGGGCGCCGCTCGGGTCGACCTCAGCAGTACACACTTCTACGAACCGGTCGAGGTGCCTCAGGTCGCTGCCTGAGTCGCATCTGACAGCGGTATTTCACAGACCTTATGCCCCCGGAGAGGGGGCTGGGAATCAGGGTAATGAATGGATTTCAACGGCGCGCAGACATCGATGGGCTGCGCGCGCTGGCAATTCTCTCGGTCATGGCATTTCACTTCAACGCGGCCTGGTTGCCGGGCGGTTTTGCTGGAGTGGATGTGTTTTTCGTCATATCTGCCTATCTGATCACCCGCATCATCACATCGGCGATCAACGACGGCACCTTCACATTCACAGGTTTCTATGCCCGCCGCGTCAAGCGGATTTTCCCGGCGGCTTTTCTGGTATTTCTGGTCAGCGTACTGGCTGCCAGCCAATTGAACAGCATGTTGCTGCCTGCGGCGAAGTTCGTGCTCTTGTCGCTGTTCAACCATTTCACGAGTGATTATTTCACCCAGGATACTCAGCAGAATTTCTTCTTGCACTATTGGTCGCTGTCGATTGAGGAGCAGTTCTACTTCATTTGGCCAGCTTTGCTGGTGGCTGGCAGCTGGGTGGCCGGCCGCTGGCTGGCGCCGGCTCAGCGCAAGCGGGCGTTGATGGTCGGGTGCATGATGATCGGCGTACTGTGTTTTGCCCTGGGTGAATACTGGGTGCGTGACGCTGGGCAGCAAGCGGGCGTGTACTTTTTCTCGATCCCACGCTTCGGTGAAATGGCGTTGGGCGCATTCATCGCCTTGGCGCCGACATCTAAGGTCCAGGCGCGTTCACGCCTTGAGGTTTTGTCCTTGCTCGGCGGGCTGTTGCTGGCTTGCAGTTTCCTGTGGTTGGCAGAGCAGCCATACCCCGGCTTGCACGCACTGGCTCCGTGCTTAGGTACGCTGCTGCTGATCCGATATGGGCGAACCACCGACGGCGAGCTTTCGACGATTGCCCAGGTCTTGGCCTGGCGCCCGCTGGTGGGCATCGGCCTGATCTCATACTCATTGTACCTGTGGCATTGGCCTGTGCTGGCAATCGCACGCTTTGTTGAGGGCGACAACGACTTGTCGATGGGCATGATGGCCTGCTTGCTGGTGCTGATCGTGGCGCTTTCAGTACTGACCTACTTGGGTGTAGAGCGCCCTTTGATTCGTTCCAGGCTTGGGTTCAAGGCCGCCTTCACGGGTTTTGCCGGGCTTTCCATGGGGTCTTTTGCACTGATCGTGGCTATGACCGGCCTGGAGGCATTGAACTTGCCCCCGATAATGGGTGAGCGGTATGCCAACCTGACGGTCAATGGCCAGAACATCCATATGACTGAAGGCTGGGTAGCGCCCTGCTGGGAAGTGAATGACCTGAATCCCAGCAAGGCCGCCGTGGATGAACGCTGCCACATCGGCGCGCATTCCTCCGAGCAGGTCTTGATGGTAGGTGACTCCCACGGTGCGGCATTGGGCGGTTTCATCGACACTCTCGCGAAAGCGGAAGGCTTTTCCGTTACGGCATATGAAGTGGGTGGCTGCCAAGTGGCCGAGTGGGGTATGGCCAAGCGCGTACCGGCTATCGTGTTGACGGATGAACGCCGCGCCAAATGTGCAGCGATGCTTGATTTCATTGAGCAGAATCATGCCCGCTACAAAGCCATTTTCGTGGTTAACGCTTTCAACCTGTTTGCCGGTGCATACGATGTACTTAAAAAGGTCGATGGCGTACCGGTGGACTTGAATGAGGAGCGCCTGCATAGGTTTGCGGCGAAGACACCGTTGTACTTCTTCCACGATGCGCCAGTGCTCGACCGCTCGATGCAACATTCGCCTCTGCTCAGTCGTCTCGGTCTGCGCTTGGGCGCTGCCCCTGTGGAGCATGGCGCGCAAGGCAACCTCCAGGTAAAGGCGATGGTGGCTCGGATAGCGAACGCTCACTGGGTCGACTTGGCTGCGGCTTACCAAGTGCTTCAGGACAGCAGTTTCCTGCATGACGGCCTGCCTGCCTATGCCGACACCAATCACCTGAGTGGTCGTGGTGCGCTGGCGCTGGCTGGGGTCTTCCAGGCTCAGGGCGGGTGTCTGCTGTGTACCTCGGGTAAGGCTGGCAAGGACGGGATGGCGTTGTCAGGGGCGTCGCGCTGAACCTACGGCAGGGCTTGTCGTGGGCGCCGAAATTTCCCGCCCATGGCTTAACGGGCAAAGGAGCTTCATATGAAAACTGAACAAGGCAAGCATCACGTGGTAGTGGTCGGCGCCGGGCCAGTCGGGTTACTGACCGCCTACTTGTTACGGCGTATGCAGGTCGATGTGACGCTGTTAGAACGGCGTCACTCGCGCTCCACACAGTCCAAGGCGTCCTCGATGAACGCTTACTCGCTGGCAATCATGGACATGGTCGGGTTGGCGGACGCCTTCATCGAACAGGGAATGCCGATTCACGACCTGTTGGTCTACTGGAACAATCGGCGCACGATGCATGTGAACTATCGCCACTTGCCATCGGTTCATGACTACATTCTCGGCATTTCCCAGCCCGAGACCGAAGCTGTGCTTGAGCATGCCTATCGAGACCTGGGGGGGAGCCTGCAACGAGGCAGCAGTGTGACGGCATTGACGCCCACCGAGCAGGGGGTCGAGGTGGAGCTGGACGATGGCCGTATTCTTAGCTCTGATTACGTCGTGGGGTGCGATGGTAGTCTAAGTACCGTCAGAACATTAATGGGCATCGAATTCGAAGGTAGCGATTTCGGTGTTGAGTTCTTCATGTTCGATGCGCAGGTCAGTTGGGCAGGGGAGGTTGGCAAGGTCCACTACTACGTCCGTGAGGACAGTTTTTTCCTGATCATCCCCCAGGCCGGCGGTACCCACCGGGTCATCATCAAGGCCAGCGACGGCAAGGTTGCCCAGGTGCAGGGCGATCCTCTGGCGTTCTACCAGGAACTCACCGACCGCTACGGTCGTTGTGGGGTCAAGCTGGAGCGCATCATCTGGGAGTCCAATTCTCGCTTCTACAACCGGCTGGCGCGTCGCTACTCGCAAGGCCGGGTGTTCCTGTGCGGAGACGCCTGCCACCTGTTCAGTCCGGTAGGAGGCTTGGGCATGAACACGGGGTTTCAGGATGCTTTCAACCTCGCCTGGAAACTGGCAGGTGTACTGAACGGTAACCTGTACCCGTCGGTGTTGGAGAGCTATGAGCATGAGCGCCAGCCGGTGGCGGCTCAGATGATTGCGACCACCGACGCCAACACCCGTTTGATCCTGCGCCAGGATTGCGATCCGGCAGGCGCATTGCGCCGGTGGCTGCCGACAATGGACAACCGCCATCACATCGCTGTTGGCTTCCCAATGACATTTTCGGGCCTGGGTCAACGGTACGGGGAGCAGGCCCTTGTCGCCGGCGGTGGGCGGTGGGTGGGCCGCTTGTTGCCCTCTGTCCAGATGCACACCGACGTGGGTGTGCAGAGCAGCCATGCACTGATGCGAGCAGGGCGATTCGTGTTGCTGGTTCGCGGGGCGTGCCCTACCCAGTTGAGTCAGCAACTGCAGGCCAGTGGGCAGGTTGATGTCGTGTCTGTCATTGAGGTGTCGGCTGGACGTAACCAAGCCATGGCGCTGCGTAAAGGGGAAGCCTTGCTGGTCAGGCCTGATGGCGTGGTTGCACTCCAAGCGATGGTTGATGACCCGAACGTGTTCTTGGCGTACCTGAGCAACGTCTTGCCTGCATTGGCACTTTACAGGCCTGCGGAGGAGTCCCTACAGGTCTGACGCATGATCAGATGCATGGAATGAGGGGAAATCTTGACTGACATCGAACGATTTAGAGCATTGACTGTAACAGCAACTCTGGACGAATGGTTCGACACCTTGAGAGGGCTCGCAGGCAACATGGGGTATGGTCAGATTCTGCTGGGCCTGAAGTCCAGGTCACAGGTGGATCACCGAAGCGCTTTCATCAGAAGCAATTATCCCCAGGCCTGGCGGCAGCGCTATGACGAGGAGCAGTTCGCCCTGGTGGACCCGGTGGTATCACATTGCCTGCGCTCGCCATTGCCGTTTTCGTGGAGCGGTTACAGCTGCCATTCCGCGTCGGCCCAAACATTCTTCGAAGAAGCCGCCGCCTATGGCCTGCAGCACGGTGTAGCGTTGCCCCTGCACGGAGGAATGGGGCACAGTGGCATGCTCAGCCTAGTGTGGCAGGGGGGTTGCGCCAAGGCGTACCAGCGACATCTGGATAACACACTGGGCCGCGCTACCCTGCTACGTGATTTTGCCTTGGAAAGCGCAATCTCTCTGCTGTCGCGCAGTCAATGGTCGCATGACCCTCTAACCAAGCGGGAGCTCGAGGTGCTGCTTTGGAGCGCGGCAGGCAAGACCACGTGGGAAATATCCATGATCCTCTCCTGCTCGTCCTCGACCATCGAGTTCCACTTCAAGAACATCCGTCGCAAGTTCAACGTCAGCTCTCGCCAGCTAGCTGTCGTCAAGGCCCTGCAGACCAAATTGATCAACCCATAAGCACAAATACGTTTGTGTCACCTCTCATATCTGAGAGGTGACACAATCGTGTTTGTAACTATAAATTTCAACGCGATATTTGATGCAATGGAATGTGGCAATGCTCATCTCGATAAAGCAACGCAGTGAAATGGACAGCGCGCACCTGAAGGCAATGCATGCCTTGCGCGCGAGGGTTTTCAAGGACCGAAAGCAATGGGATGTGAGCATTATCGATGACATGGAAATCGATGGTTACGATGCGTTGAACCCGTACTACATGGTGGTTCGCGATCCGACCGATCCGCAGGTGCCGATCGGTTGCTGGCGCCTGATGCCAACCACAGGCCCTAACATGCTTGCCCACAGTTTTCCGCAATTGCTGGATGGTCAACCTGCACCGTGTTGCACTGACGTTTGGGAACTGAGCCGGTTCGCCATCGATAGCCCGGCGCGATCAGCAGGCCGCTTTTCCCACGGTACGACCCATGCTATCCGAGCAGTCGTGGCTTTTGGCCTCGCACGCAACCTCAGCCGCTATGTGACCGTGACGACCACGGGTGTCGAGCGTTTGCTGCGGCGCCTTGGCGTCGACCTGTCGCGTTTGGGGCCAGCTCAGCAGATCGGTGTCGAAAAGGCTGTGGCCCTGAAAATTGAGCTCAATGAAATCACCCGTCAGGCGCTCATGGCTCGGTAGCCTCGGCACCCCGTATTCATTTGGGAGTATTTAGGCATGCTATCCGGACGCATGTTCATGGAAGACATCATCAAAATGGCGGGCGATGCAGAGGTGTTCTCGGTCTGTCAGCGTTGGGTAACACAACTGGGATTCGACTTTTTTGCGTGCGGCACCCGCAACCCCTTGCCCATTTTCAATCCGTCCATCGGTATTTTCAGCAATTATCCGATTGAGTGGCAAATGGCCTATCAGAACAATGACTATGTGGGCATCGACCCCGTGGTACGCCGCTGCACCGATGCTGTTTCACCGCAGATCTGGAATTGCAGCGAGTTCGCTGAGCGTCCGTTCGCCGAGCAGGCTCAGGCGCATGGCATCCGGTATGGGGTGT
Organism: Pseudomonas sp. 10(2024); assembly: GCF_045164175.1. NCBI lineage: Bacteria > Pseudomonadati > Pseudomonadota > Gammaproteobacteria > Pseudomonadales > Pseudomonadaceae > Pseudomonas > Pseudomonas sp. 10(2024). Next base: position 3,345,183 of record NZ_CP174006.1, on the reverse strand, counting down.
CGCTGTGTATCAGGGACGGTCGGGGTTACCAAAGCCTGGTCACGTTTGCACGCCAGGAGGAGCCGTGCAGGGCCATGGAGCTGCTGGAGCTGCAAGGTATGCTGGCGATGTTCGGCCAGTTGACCCACGCCCAGTTGGTGCGCCAGAGCCAATGCCCGGATGTGGCGTCATTGACATCCCGGGAGCTTGAAGTGTTGAAATGGAGCGCCGAAGGCAAGACCTCTGCCGAAATCGCCCAGATCATGGATATCAAGGTTCGGACGGTTAATTTTCATGTCGACAACTGCGTCTTGAAGTTGTCCGCGTCCAACAAACTGCATGCTGTGGTTAAGGCTGCGAGGGTTGGCATTCTGTGAAAGTTCGCAGGTTGTCTGTGAGGCCACGCTTGATAACCTGAGTCGACCCAAAGGGTGGCAGGCCTGCAAAGGGGCTGGCCTGGCTCAGGGATATCAGCAAAAGGACCGATGCAATGGAACAGGCGTCAATTCAGCCAAGATGGCTGCATAAGGATAACGGCGAAGATGTCTTGATCCGCCACTACAGGCCGGCATGGCCGTTGTACCAGCCGGCAACCACCGCTGATGAGGCGCACCTGCCGTATCGGCAGGAGGCGGATGGCCGCAGGCGCTTCTCCCTCCCAACGACTTCGCTGGATGAGTACCTGGCCAATGGCAGCCTGCCGCAGCCCATTGCTCGTGACGATGCCTGGCAAGCTCGGCGGGGCGTTCCCTATCAACTGGCCGCACCGTTGCTGGAGGCCTCGGAGATGCCAGCAACCAGTCCAAGGCAACCCTCCAGCAGTTACGAGCTTATCAATTACGCCGATCACTACTACTTCTATCGAAAATCCCACGAGCATGTACCCGGTGTCATGCTGATAGAGGCGCAGCGCCAGGCGGTTTATCACCACCTTTATCACACGACCGCGCACGTACGTGGGGAAGTGACCGTCAGCTGGAATCAAGTCAATGCGAGCTTTTTCTCTCATGCCGAGCTGATGTATCCCATCGAGCTGGTGGTCGACGACCTGCAGGCAGAGCCGTCACCAAAGCCGCGCAAGATCCACTACCGAGTGGCGTTCTATCAGCGTGGCTATCTGCTGGGCACCATTGATACAGTGGCGAGCGTGATCGAGTTAGGACGTTTCGAACGCTTGCGCAACGTATTTGCCTTAAGTAATGATCGCTTCCGCCCGCTTGCGGGCGTGCGCCATGAATGTTGGCTGACACTGGACGAGGGCAGTCAAGAGACAACGCAACTGGCGTTCCTCGAACGCGGCCACTGCGTCACCGCGCTGGCTCTAGCCGATCCCAAACGGGTGACAGGCATCAGCATTGCCAATGCCGAGGGTTTGCGCTTCGAGGCCCATGTTCGTTCGTTCATTGCACTGGACGGCCAGGTCCGCTGGTATTTTGAAGCGTTGTCCGAGGATCAGGAAACAGCCATGGGCAAGCTGATCAAGCGTGGGTATGTGGCTGCCTGAACGGGTCATATTTCTTGCTGTTGAACATCCAAAAAGGGAATTACAGATGCTCATAATCGAAACGCGTTATATCGTTGATCCTGCACTAGCCGAACCCCACAAGCAGTCACATGTCGAGTGGGTCCGCAAGTATATCGCTGAGGGGTTATTCATCCTGGCCGGCCCCAAGCTGGAAGCTGGCGGTGGCGTCATCGTTGCCCATGCCGTGAACGACGAGCGCTTGCAGGCCATCTTGAAGGAGGACTCCTATGTCAGCGAAGGTATCGTTGAATACAAGGTGAGCGCATTCAACCCTCTGTTCAAAGGCGCTCCGTTCCAGGCTTGATACGTTTGCAGTCGTTGAGCGAGTTATCGCGGTTGCCATAAGCATGACGGCGGCCGCTTTTTTTAAAGGAGACGTTTTGATACCTATGGATAGACCAATAAGACTGGTGGTATTGGGCGCGTCGGGGCGCATGGGTCAGAGACTGGTGCGAAGCTTGGTTCATGCCCAGGGTGCGTGCCTGCATGCTGCGGTGGTACGGCCTGGTTCCAGCTTGGTTGGCAAGGACTGCGCTGAAGTGGTGGGGAGTGGCCCGACTGGGGTGCATTTCACTGACGATATGTTGCGATCGCTCGACGGGGCTGATGGCGTGCTTGATTTCACCCAGCCCGAAGTCACGTTGCAATGCTTGGAGTACACCACGGCCCGAGGGTTGGTTCACATTATTGGTACGACTGGTTTCAACCCCGAGCAGGAAGCGGCGATTGCTGGCAGCCAAGGGGCGCGCATTGTCAAGTCTGGCAACATGAGCGTAGGGGTGCAGTTGCTCAGTGTCCTCGCTGAAATTGCCGGTCGAGTGCTACCTGCGGAGGATTGGGATGCTGAGGTGCTGGAAATGCATCACCGCCATAAGGTAGACGCACCGTCCGGCACGGCGTTGATGATGGGGGAAGCGGTCGCCAAGGGCCGGCAGGTGGACCTAGGCAGCCAGGCGGTGCGCGTGCGGGATGGGCTGACCGGCCCGCGTGAAGTGGGCACCATTGGTTTCGCCACCCTTCGGGGGGGCTCAGTGGTGGGGGATCACTCACTCATCTTTGCGGGCGAAGGAGAAGTATTTACCCTTAGCCACCAGGCACTAGATCGGCAGGTATTCACCCGAGGGGCGCTGCGGGCGGCACGCTGGGCTTGGCATCAGCCTGCCGGGGTATATTCCATGCAGGCGGTGCTTGGCTTGGCAGTGAATTGAGCGTGAGTGCGATGCGGGCTAGTGGTGCTCTAGTCGCATGGATTGGTCCAGCGCTTGCAAGAGTGTCTGGTCGATCTCGTCCAGATCCTTGCAGATGAACCGCACACCCGATGCCTGCATCTGCTGTTTCTGGTACAGGGTTGCGGGTTTGCCGATAAAGCCACAACCGAGCGTTTTGCTCACTTGGGCGACCCGGTTCAGGTCATCGATGAACACCAGCTCGCCGGCACCGGTAGCTGTTTGACGGTGGATTTCAGCCATGCCCGGGCGTGCGTGGCCCATGTCGATGTAAGGCAGGTCGGCATCGAAGTACTCACTTACCGGCGCCAGGTAGCGGTCGAAGATCGCTGCCTTGGGGCTTCCCCCATATGCGGTGATACGAGCGCCTGTTTCTTTGAGCCGGGCGAGCAAGGCAACGGCTCCCGGTGCCAGCTGTACAGGGTGGCGTGCGGCGTACTGGGCTTGCTCTGCGAGGAAGGCATCTATGGTTTCCATGGCTGTCCAGGGCAGGTTGCAGGCCAGCGCCATGATGTGCCCCCCGGCCATATGCGGCGAGCCTAGTATCTGGCGTTCTAGATCGGCCGTGTAGTGGCCGCCATGGCGTTCGACGAAGGTACGAATTGGAGTGCTATAGACATCGCTCAGCAATACACCATTGGTGTCTATCGCGAAATGGCGAATTTTTTCGAGCTTGTTCATTCTGGATTCCATCTCAAATGGGCGCATAGCCGACGAGAAGCAGCGCGGGCTGCTTCTCAACGCGGGGGATTAGGTGTTTTGCGTCGCGGCTTGGCGAAGGCGGAACGTGCTGGGGTCATAGTCGTGGAGGCTGGCGAAAGGCAGCGCTTCGGCTGTGAACAAATGGTCCAGGCGATCACGGTAGGCTTGTAGGTAGTCCGCACGAACCTCGGCGGAGACACTTGCTGGTTGCCAGCAGATGAAGGGTTCGAGCACATCGAAGCCGGTCAGACGCAGTACACCGTGCTGAATGGGAAACAGCAGCGTATTGATGTTGCCGTTGATGCCGTCATGGCCGTACATCGAGGCGCCACCCCCGGTGGTAAGCGAAACCATGGCTTTCTTGCCGGCGAACTTGCCGTTGTCATACCAGGCCCCGGCGCCATAGACCGCACCGTAAGCCAGCACTCGATCTACCCAGCCCTTCAGAATCGCAGGCATCGAGAACCACCAAAGTGGGAACTGCAGAATCAGCGCGTCGCAAGCAAAGAGCTTGTCGATCTCTGCTTGAATGTCCGGGGCAAAGCCTGAGTTTTCGGTAGCGTGCGCCTCCTCGACCTGTTGCTTGAAATAGTCAGGGTCGGCACAGGTTGTGAAGTTGCCACGCCCGGACAGTGCCTGCCAGTTCATCGCGTAGAGGTCTGAAACCGTGACTTCATGACCTTGCTGAGTGAGGTGACTGCGGGCTTGGGCTGTGAGTGCAGCGTTGAAGCTCTTGGCTTCAGGGTGGGCATGGACGATGTGTACTTTCATGTGTGTTCCCGGGAGTCGTTCGCTGATGGAAGTAAACGAACGGTGCATACTCAGCCCATCTCATACAGGGCAGACTCACGCCGTTCGCCCGCAAACTCTGGCCAAACGGGGGCATTTCGGCTAGCTGCGAACTATCTCAGGTAGGGGGGCGCCCAGCGGTGCGTCAGTGGGTTTCTGCGCCGGATCGTGCACACCATGCAGGGTGATGACTTCGCCAGCTTCGTTGCGCCATTGTGCTTTGATCTTGGCTTTTTTGGCTTTGAGTGGGTCGATGTGATTGGTCACGCTATTGCGCGCTGTCCGAGCGAGCTCACGGGCTTCTTTCAAGTCTACATCCGGATACCTGCCAATCACGAACACGTTTTCCTTGCCGCGAAGACGGTACTTCAGTCGCCAGTGCCGGGAGGGTGATTTGCCAGGCTTGAGCGAGGCACGTACCTGTAGATACAGACCCGGCACGTCGCTATCGGCGTACTTACCTGATGGGGTCAGCGAACGTATGAAGGCATCGCTGAGCTTTGAGCGGAATGGAGGTGGTTTTTCGGGGGACATGGTGTGGGGGTAGCTTTTTTGATCTGGGCTCGATGTACCCCCAAGATACCCCCAGTCAAGCTGGAATTTAGTGGATTCCTACGGACGCAATGGACGGAAAGTCTTTATAACGCTATGTATTTAAAGGTTTTGTGGCGCTTAGTGGAACTCAGTCAAGACTGTCAGGTCGCCGAAGAACATTTGGAAGGGCCTCTAGCGCGGCATTTCTGGCGTGCAAAAGCAGAAATGTCCCCCAAAAATACCCTCGATACCCCCAGCAGGATGCGCGATCGCGAATAGCGCTTCCTGACAGCTCTCGAGCAGGGGATGGCTGGCGTGTTGAGCGAAATGTGCTACGACAGGCCGCCAGATCTTGTGCGGTCCACCGTAAACGCCAATGTACTGAACCTCTGGATGCCAGCCTGTGTAGACGTGCACAGCAGTGTGTAAGCGCAGCTGCGGATTGCTCCGGCGAAATTTTCGAACTGGCTCTTCGCTGGGGCTAAGAGCAATGGCACATGAGCTTCGGCGATCGTGAGCCTGATCCAGTCGGCGCGCATGAATGGGCATGGTCCGAATGCGTATCTCAAGGATGCACTGACACGCTTGCCGATACAGCGGGCAAGTCAGATTGCCGAGCTGCTAGCGCACAGCGGCTGGTGCCACTGCTGGAGGATTTTGACAGTGGTGAGCAAGACATCTTGCATGCGGTATTCATTGGGCCTGGTCGACAGTTGCCGCAGCGGGTGAGGGTGTTCATCGATTTTTTGATTGAGCGTTTGGATGTGCAGTATTTCAGTTGAGTGGCTGGGCTAGGGTCCGCTTCATGCCACACCTCCACGCTCCCGCTATCACACCAGCTTGGCAGGGAGAGTGAGCTGGACGGAGTTGATCAGCAGGATCGCATTGACGGCATGGCCTTCTACATCGAGGTGAGGAAATTCGTCACGCCAATCGATCAGATCCTCTTCGGTTTCAGCCGAGGCATCGATACTGAAAACGGCTTCAAGATGGGGAATTAATCAAAGCTGTGCTTCTTCCACCTCCCAGAAATACCCTCTGATACCCCCAGCAGGATGCGCGATCGCGAATGGCGATTTCTGATAGCTGTCGGGGTGGCGCACTCTGGACTGTATCTCCATGGCCGGATCGACGTAAGCAGGGCGGGGCTGTATCTACATGGGTCGTATGTCACGAATGGCAGCTTTCGACCCATTGCAGCCGTTCGAGGCGTCTACGAAACCAAGGGCAATTCACTACAGCCATTGTTGGCATTTTCTCTTGGTCTGAGCGCCCCTACTACAATTCAGGCGATGATCGCAAAAGCAGCTCTTACACCCGGCCCCTCCGAACTCGGAACCGTAGGCTTATTCGTACTACTGATGTCTAGTTGGAAGAACGAGCGGAGGCCCGCAGCGTGGATCCGCATAATCACTGGCGGCAAAGCGGACGTTCTTCCCGACAAACGGATTGGCGGGAGATGAATTGCTACGCTAGTCTCCGTTAATCATTCCAGCTGAGGAAAAGCTTATGACGAAAGTCAATAGATGACGGGTCAGTTAGCTCGTAACCGTACACGTCATGCGGTGAATTATGAGCGCTGAGTAGGTCGAAAGGTATCTCAATGAAAGCGATCGCTTCCATTGTGGAATACGTATTGAGTGCTTTCAAACACAACCCGCGCTATTTGATTGTTCTGGCGGCGGTGCTGATGCCTCTGAGTATGTTCTACTTCATGTCTCAGATCACTGATGCACAGCCTGTTGTAATTTTCGCGTTTTCGACCATTGCTATTTTTGTATTGGCATATACTGCCTGGATCGTGGCGAAAGTTCTTGGCCATCAAGAGCGCGAGTAGCAAAATATGCAACATGGTGCCGAATTAAATATTCTGGCTCCATGTTGCATTTTTATTTTTCTTAGACTAATTGAGCGCCCCTTAACTGGCAGCTTGCGACCTGAATCGCCCCTAGTTTCTTAAACGCCTCGACCGGCCGCAATGGGTCGAAAACGGTCATTCGCGACCGGCAGCTATCGACCCGAAGCTGCCGATCGGCTTCTGGCTGAAATCCGCCTGTTGTCGCCAGCGTAGGATTGACCCGATACGTGATATCGGCAACCGGGTCAACTTTGGATTATCCAAGATTGCGACATCAAGCAGGTATCCACGGGTCGACGTGGCAGGCAGAAATCGGCTGCGGAAATCACCATTATCGTCTACAACTTGAGTAGATGAGACTTCGCCATCGACTTGGAATGTTCTCGGTTCCAGGTTGGTTGTTACCCGGCCCATGAACTGACCCATTCCGGCCAACTGACACCACCAGCAACATGGAGTTAGCCATGACCAAACGCCTTGTCGTTTGCTGCGATGGGACCTGGAACAATCCACAACAAGAAGACAACGGGCTGCCCGCCCCTTCAAACGTCTTCAAGATTCACAACGCAATTGCCCTCCCCGATAACGACAAATACTACCACCCTGGTGTCGGCGGCGAGGGAGGTATCATCCGGTCTATCGCCGGTGGCGCCGTCGGCGCCGGCATCTCCAGGCATATTTGCAGTGCTTACTATTGGCTGGCGAACAACTATGAAGAGGGGGCCGACATTTACCTTTACGGTTTCAGTCGCGGCGCATTCACCGCTCGCAGCCTTGGCGCCTTTCTCGGTCGTGGTTTGTTGAACCTGGCGGGTGTCAAACCAGCTGAAGCCTGGCTGCGCGTTTACAGGGCCTACGAGGAAGGTTATCGAACCGAGCGCTCGGTGAAACAGGTCAATAAAAACTGGAAGGCGTTCCATGCCGGCGGCTCTACGCCAGTGCGCTTTATCGGGGTGTGGGACACCGTGGGTGCGCTTGGCGTGCCGGATGACTTCGAATTGCTCAATTTTTTCGATAACCCCGCTGCCTGGCGTTTTCACAATACCGACCTGGGCGATCATGTACAGACCGGCCGACACGCCATGGCGATCGATGAAATGCGTTCAAGCTTCTGTGTCACCCGTTGGACCAATCGCCATACCCATAACGACGTGTCGGAACTGTGGTTCCCAGGTGTGCACTCGGATGTAGGCGGCGGTTATGCCAGCAGTGGCCTTTCCGATGGCGCCTTGTTGTGGATGATCAAGGAAAGCGAGCGGGCCGAACTGCCCTTCCATTCCTTCGTTCAAACGGCCATTTCTCCCAACCCTTTGGGTGTTTTGCATAATTCATACAAAGGTGCTTTCGCCAAGCTCCGTTCAAGACCGAGAAACCTGCCGGCGATGCACCCTACATCCCAGGAATTTCATGAGAGCGCACTGGCGCGGCAGAAGAACTCGCCCCTTGAGTATTCTGCGTACCACCCGACAACCATCCTCGGCGATGACGGTGACAGCGCCTCGTTCAACGTCTATGCGAATCAGCACTGGAATCGCTCCGGCCTGTATCTGGAGGCAGGGATCGAATATACCTTCAACGCAACCGGTGAATGGCGAGACAGCGAGGACGCTTGCGACTGGAAAGGCACTGAAGACACTAAATTGACCATGGGCGACATAATCCGCAGCTTCTCCGGATTCATGGGCGCCGCGGAGCCGATCTACAGCAAAGTTACCGGCAACAATGGTGCGGACTTTATGTTCACCAAACGCATCGAAGACAAGAACTGGTTCACCTTGATCGGAGCGATCACCAACGACAACGGAAGCGTTGCAGCTGTCAACAACGATGGGAGTCCCCTTCCGCACCAGTATGTCGAGTTGTACCAGCATCGAAGGAAACCGCTAGTGTTGAAGCATCCGGGCTATCTCTACTGCTTTCCGAACGATGTGTGGGGCTTGTATGGCAACAATTCCGGGAGCTTGCGTGTGACGGTTACTCGGGTGCGTAAGGCGCCTTAGTGATGAGTGGGGTGGGCGCCTACCTTATTACAAAAACAGCGTCCTAATACGATCACGTTTAATAGCGCACACTGGAAGTGCCAGCAAGGTGCACTATAGTTAGTTGAGTTCGGCGCTAAGCGGGTAGTAAAGCGGGTCCCCGATCGAAGGTTACCGCAAAGGCGCCTTGGCTCAGTCAAGCAAGCAAGAAAAATGAGCTAGCAAAACTTCATGCGCAACGGCTGCTAACTGCGTTCATCGGACAGCGAGGAGGACACCATGATTGGCTCATTTGAAAAGGATCTCAAGCGCATCATCAAGGACGGCCAGAGGTGGGCGCGCAGAAACTACTTCCTGGCCCACTCAATTTTTATCATCTCCGTGTTTGGCAGTTTCACCGCATCTATTTTGGCGTCCGGTGAACTGGGAAAAGAGTTTCTCGGGGAACAGTGGAACCAGGTGACAACCGCGTTCCTCGCTGCGCTGCCCGGCCTAATGCTCCTCTTAAACAACACACTTCGCTTCGAAGAACGAGCAAAGTGGCAGTGGAGAAAGGTACGCCTCGCCGAACGTTACTACAGGCAGGTGCGAGACACTGGCCAAGGCGTTAGTGAGTTAAGTATGCGCTTCAGCGAAGAAAGTGAGAAGTTGGAGTCCGAATGGCCCGCATTTGGCTCTTCACCCGTACAGCCATCCAAACCGGGGAGCTGAACCTGGCGCGCTAATGGTTACACACCCATATGCTCGACATCCCGGAAAAATAGAATAACGAGTGCATCTATTTTTTAAACAGGTAGCAATCATGAAGCTTCCTTACATTCTCTTCAGCATGACTTGCATGGCTACTGGCTGCGTTTCCATGGATGCAGTGCATGAATACACAACCAACTCAAAAGACACCCTCGCAAGCACAAATTTACTAGCAAAAGACTTTTACAACTCTTGCACTCGCTCGAACAGCTACAAACCTTTTATGAGTCGAAGCCATTGTGATGAAGAAAGAAAAGCCTCCGAGTCAATAATAAAAGTCTCTGCCGTTTTAGATGCGTACAGCACAGCCTTGGGCGCAATATCATCTGATGAGCTTGTCGACTACAATGCCGATACTCAAAAGCTTACGCGCGAATTGAAATCTTTAAACAAAGTCGACCCAAATAAAATTGACAGCACTGGAAAATTATCAGCAGTCATTGCGAAAGCAGCGACGGACGCCTACCGTCAAAAAAACACCGCAGAGTTAATAAAGATGAGTGACAGCTCTGTTGGTGAGGTAGCCGATGCACTGGCCGACCTTATAGAGCAAAACTACCAAGAAGCGATAACCCTTGAACTTGATGCTTGGGAAAAATCTTTCAAACGCATCGAAAAAAGCGAAAGAGACAAGAACCCTTTGACCTGGGAAACCTACTCTGAGTCACAGTGGCAATATAGATCAAACTTACAATCCAAGCTCTCTTCATCCAAAGTTCTATCCAATAGCATAAGATCGATTGGCGCAACTCATCACAAGCTGAAAACAGATGCGGAAAATTTAACTGGAGCAGAGGTCCATGCGGCCGTGAGATCCTTCATCAATGAAGCAAGGCCCGCAATAAAAGATGTTCAATCCGCTTTCTCCAAACAATGAGGAGGTGAGTAAATGACAACCAAACTACCGGAGCAAGATCTGTTTGAGCTTGCAAAAGCATTTCACAGCCTCTCAAATGAAATTGGCAATTATAGATTCTCCAACTGGAACTCACTAACCTCAGCACAACGAAATGACCTAGAAGCAATGGAATGGACATTATTCAATACCTCCAGCGACCTGAATGCAAAATCCGCTTTACTTAAAATACAGATGCTTGATGAAGAGCTACAAACAATTAAAACCTGCACGCAAGAAATGCAGACAGTCACTCAAAATATCCAGAGCATCAAGAAAGCCATTGCCGTAGCAACAAAAGCGATTGCATTTGGCGGAGCGATTTATCTGGCGGCATCCACTGGAAATATCACAATTTTGATTCCGCCGGCGAAAAGCTTGATTTCAGAAATACAATCTTAATATTGTGGGTAGCCACCTAATGTATCTACCACCTAAAGGCGGTACACCCCCGACGACTTGTCGTGCCTTGCCTGCGCTGGCTTCAGCTTGACGAAGAGCGCAGGCATCTGAGCCCGGTGAGGCACCGCCCTTGGCTTGCTGCTCCAGGTGCACCTGCAACGTCGGATCGTTTTGCAGTGCGCTGGCCAGTTCGTCCAGGTAGGCCCGCTCTGCGTCCTGCTGGTCATCCACCAGCATCACGCTGTCCGACCCATAGCTGTCCTTTGCGAAGGGTAGCTATCGGCTAGATGCAGTCGATGGTTAAGGTGGTGACCAGGGGCTATGCTCAAGACTGGCGTCCGCCAGCTGCTACCTCACTTTCTAGACATGGTGGCGGCTGGAATTTGAATATTGTCAAATTCTTAAGGAAGAAAAAATGACTGGCCGTAGCCCCATAAATCCAAACGTTAACGTTCCCAAGCTTGGCGATGGCGAGCTGCCTCGTTCCAGAAATAAAAATGGCCAGATCCGCGAGAAGCGTGACGATGCAGGAAAGCCTAGAAAGAAATAAAAGGCATTTGCCCTTAACCCCTCCATCGAGCGGACGTTAGGTATTTCTTCACCACGCGGAGTGCATATGGACATAAAAACATTCTTAGATGCACTTTCTGTAATTGCGTCGAGTCCTTATGCTTTGGTTGGTTACGCCCTTGTCGTGATTGTCTGGGGTATATCGCTATGGAACACACGAAAGCTACAAATAATTGGTGAGCGTCTTAAGGATTTACCAGAAAAAGACCGTCTAAAGGCGCTTCAGCTCGAATACAAGCTGATTCCCAAGGAAGGATTAGACTCAAAGTCGTTCTTAGCCATGAGAGCACAACAGTACAAACTTGCCATCGTTCTCGCATTTGTGCTTGCAGCTGTACTCATCTCCTGCCTGGCTACCTATAGAGCTATAGAAGGGGAAAAACTATCATCTGCACTTCGCTCAATGTCTATTGCACTGGAGGTAACGAAGCTTGGCAAAATATCTGCTGACAATAATCAGTACGCTGTAGCAGCAGGGAACTTAGAGGCGGCATTGCAAGCATATCCCACAGCTGTTGGCTATATTAGCCTCGGATATATCTACGATGAGCTATCAAATACAGATGCAGCGATAGTCGCTTACAAAAAAGCTAACGAGATGAATCCGTCAGTCAGCGATATCCACAACGCACTTGGGTATCTTTACAAAGACGCCGGCCGATATGAGCTTGCGCTCACTCATTTAGAAAAGGCACGCAGCTTGTCAACCCCTGGGGACGATACTTGGTTTATGGCGACGGCAAATGCAGGTAACGTACTTTATGAAATCGGAAGAAAGACAAATATCCCCGGCGATAGGTCGAAGCAGTGTGAGAAAGCCATCAATGAATATTTTCTCCCTGCACTTGAATATCGCGGTGCCATCAAGAACCAAAATTTGGTCGCATCTACTTTGGCAAATCTCGCTAACTGCTACAAAGATACAAACCGCTTCGCTGATGCAAAACGCGCCATGGAAGATGCAATTTCTATTAAGCGGAGAGTCAACGCAAACCGAAGTCTGGCGGACACACTGGTAAATATGGCCGATCTCCTGCTCAAAGAGAAAAGATATGAAGAAGCAAAACCCTACTTGGTCGAGGCAGTATCAATCTTCTTGATAGTGCAAAATCATCTCGGTCTCGGCGCAGCGTACTTCAACCTTGGTGACATCATGTGGGTTCAAGGGAAAGAGAATGAAGCCAAGAGCTATTATGAGCAGTCGATTGAAGCCTTTTCTATCGCACATGTAGGTGGGGAGTACGACCAAGCGCCTAGAAGAAGGCTTGAACGCATGAAAAATGGGAATCCGCCTGAGTTCGTGAAGAAGCCGAAAGGTGCCTAACCCCATGCTCAACAAGGACAGCCCAACAGCCGCGCTACTCTCCGCGACCGGTTAGCTTGAATCGGCCCTAGTTTCGTAGACACATCCGAGCGGCTGCTTCTGGCCCAGGCTGTGTGAAAAACCTTCGGCGCGATTTTATTGGTCAAAACAACTCAGAATTCGCGCTTCTACGTGAATTCTGGGTCAGCTGAGTAGCCAAGCCTTTTCAGATTTCACGTAGGACCGCGCTCTCTAAAGAGCTATTGGGGTTTTCACACAGCCTGGGCATTCGCGAGAGGCCGCTTTGGGTCGTAAGCAGCCTCTCCACCCCAGCGGTTTTGGATTCAAACATTCAACCTCTTGTTCCTCGCCCTAGCGGATTGCCTCTCCGGCAGCCTCCACGTAGCGTTTTCTAGGCGCCTCCGTAGAAAGCTTCTGTTTGCCCCAATGGTTTTTTACATAGGCCCTGCCGGCTTTCTCTTTGCGCGGCTCCCTCAGTACTCCTCGTAGCCAGGCAGGCAAATGACTACCCAACCGACTAAATCAGAGACGGCTGACGCTAGACATCCTGGGATAGTGTACTTGGCTATGCGGGGCGGCATTGAGAGCCGTCCCAATACACACTCCATGATGGAAGGAGTAAAGCGATGTCGACCTTATCCTTGGCACGATGCACCCATGCAGTCAACAGATCAGACTTCGAGCGGGATCAGCAGTGGCCGGATACTCCCCAAAATCGCCGCCTGCTGGCCGCATACGGGGCCGCGTGTGTCGGATTCCGAAATAAATGCGAAATTTTGGAAATAGCTGCGACTACAAAGACGACAAAAAAACCGCACACGCGGGCCTGTGGGCGCATCTGATGTTCCGTGACGTTCGCGCATCCAGTTTCCAGGCAGCACGGGCGCGCTAAACTGAAGGCCCATCTACTGATGATTGAGCCCGTCGCTATGTCGCTGATGATTGAGGCTGCACCGCTCAGAATGGTGATGGTCCAAGTTGAAGGCGCGCGCCAATAGCTGGAAAAAGCCGACAGAAAGGTCGGCCTAGGCAGCAATGCTCTGGTCAGCGATTACGTCCTGAAGCTGATGGATGAGTATGCGCACGCTCATGAGACCTACGCTCGCTTCACCATTGACAACCTCAGCGCCACCTTCAGCCCGGAACTGGCCGACCTGACGGTCAATGTGATCGATGTCGCCGAGGGCGAGAAGATTCCGCGCAAGGGCGGGCCGGGCATTACCAAGTCGGACTTCCTGGTGATCAGCAAGATCAACCTGGCACCTTATGTCGGTGCTTCGCTGGAGGTCATGGAAAAAGATACCCAGCACATGCGACCACAGCGGCCGTGGGGCTTTACCAATCTAAAGACCGGGCAAGGATTGCAGGCGCTGATCGACTTTATCGTCGAGCGCGGACTGCTCAAGGCAGGCAAAGGTCATCCAGACCTATAGGGACAAGCCCGCCAGCTCACGGCGGGCTTGCATCTTTCACCGGGTGTAGAGTGGTTCAGTAGTCAAGCCACTCCAGATCGCCTACAAGTTTCTTGCCGGCGAGGATGCGCCGGAGCACGAAGGTCATAACCTCGATATTGTTATCAAAAGAACCATGGGTCGCCTGGATTTGCTGGCCATCACGGGTGTGCTGGACCCAGGGTGATGGCCAGACTCGCAAGCGATCCGGTTTGCTCGGCCAGTTCGCCAGCCATTGCTGCACATCGGCCAGGGAACCGGCATCCCATTGATCCTGGTTGGTGGCAAACTTCTCGTCCAGGGCGCGGGCCATGCCCAGCAGGGGTTGCTTGCGCACATCCTCTAGGGCCCGGGATACCAGGTACAGCAGAGATTTGCCATAGGCAGCGAAGCCCGGCGTGGGCAGACCATCGGCTTTCTCATCTTCATCGCGCAGCACATCCAGCCACAGTTGATCCAGCGGCAATACGCCGTTGGCGTGGGCCTTGAGGTAGTGATCCAGGGCAAAGCGCGACGAGCAGGCTGCTGCGAACAGCTCGCAGCTGCGCACCTTCACCACACTGCCACCCGCAGGGCCGAGGCGGTCAAGCAGGTGGCCTAGGAGAATGGAACCGGCGGAGTGCCCGATCAGGTGCAGTTCAAGTGTCGCCCCTTGTTGCTGCAGGGTGTTGGACAGGTCGCGCAGCGCCTCGGCCAGCAGGTCAATGCCGTGCCCCGGCTTGCTGCTATCACGGGCATTGTTGCGCATTTGCGACCAGATGCCGGTGCCCAGCACATTGCCCAATGCCTCGACCATGCGGTCCTTGGCATCCTTGAGATCCTCGAAGACTCCGGTGGCCAGGGCATCGCGGTCACCGAATAACGAATGGAACCAGTCAGCGGCCATATTCGCCAAGGTTTCGCCGGGGCCGGTTTTCCAGGTCAGGAACAGCGGGTAGATGCCGTTGGCCAGGAAGTAGGGCGCCAGCACGCGGTTGCGCTGGATCGACTCATCCTCGGCGTTCAGCCCTCCGTGGGCATAGATCGCCAAGCGTAGTGTCGTCTTCGGGTTCTGGGTAGCAAGCCAGGCGAGTGGCCGCTCGTGCACGGTTTCCTGGACCAGGCCGACTCGGTTCAGCGGATCGTGGGTAAAATCAGTGGGGACGATTTCGCCGTCGTTGCCGGTAACCAGGGTCAGCTCGTAGGCACGGGGAGTGGTCAAGGGATGATACAGAGGTTGTAGGAAGGGGTGATCGAAGGGCCAGGGATCATCCACCGGGTTGGCCGGCTGCCGTGCGCTACGGCCGAGGCTGGTCAGTGAACGGCCCGAGCCCAGGCGAAAGGCCGAGGCTATCTGCGTACGCATGGCCACAGCCCCGGCTTTCTGCTGCGCCGCCGGCAGCAGCTGTGGAACGCCCAAGGCACAGGCCCAGGCGTCGGTGCCGTACAGTACCCATTCCTCGTAAGGCAGAATGGCAAACCCTGCGTTGCCCCAGCGGGTGCCCCAGGAGTTCTGCACGATAAAGCCGCGCTGGTTGTAGCCAACCAGTGCAAAGGCATGACCGCCCAGGGTGCCTGGGTCTTTCGCCGCGGGGATCACCGAAAGGCTGGCATGGTTCTTCGGTACGGCGGTTGCGCGGCTGCGCATCAGTGTGTCCCAACCGTCATGGACCTTTGCCGAAACATAGATGGCACCAATGTTGAGAATCGCCGCCTGCAGGTCGACCACCGAGGTGCGATCGATGCGGTAGTAGACACCCAGTGGCCGCGACGGAGCGTCGCTGTCCCATCCGGGTAGCGGCCGGACAAAGCCCTTCTGCGAAAAGGGCCAGAGTGTTTCGCTGCAGACTCCGTGCTTGTGCCAGCCTTTGAGCGCACCCCGGCAGCTTGAGCCCTCGTAGTCATCCCCCGGCCACTCATCGTAGCGCCGGGCCAGTTCGTAGAGCATGCGTGGGCTGACCGCGGTGAAGACGTGCCCGTCACCGAGGGACAGATGCTGCAACCACAACAGGTAATTGACCACGCAGGCCAGCCCGAAGCCGGTACACGCGCCATCACTGCCCTGATCGAGGACCAGGCCTGCGGCCACATAGCTCTTGAGGTATCGTGCCAGGTCCGTTTGCAATGGCCAGCAGGGTGACAGGGAACGTAGCGGGGGCGTGTAGGGCAGGTCGCGAAAATCAAGGCGGTCGGGGCGGGCGTCAAACACCCGGCCGGCGATGGGGGTGCGATGGACCGGCGGCTTCAGTGCCTGGGTGGCGATAGCATTGCTTTGGGGTGCTGCAGTTTTTCGTGGCGCTTTGGCGGACGCGCTGGGTGCCTTGGGCATGTCTGTTGCTCCATGGAAATGCCTGACGTGGGGTCCATTGGTCATGGCATGTCCATCTGACTGCAAAGCCGGCCTCGGCTTACTACCACCCGGGTCCAGGATGAAGGCATCGCCACTGTCCAAACGGCACCAAAGAGCCTAGATCAAGCGCGGATGGTTTGCAGATCCGTGCTGGGATCTTGAAGAGACTGATGGCTTTGAGGCTCACCACGACGAGTTGCCCAGCGTGCAGCTGGTCGACTGGAGCCGTCTCATTGAGTGGTTCAAGGCCCCCAACAGGAGAATGCTGCATCAGCCAGTGATGAGTTCAGTACCGGCTGCTGATTCGGTTAGGATCGTAGAAGCGCCAGAGGGGGACCTCGAGTTCAACGAGCGCGTTCTGTCACCCAGTACTAATGATGGGCAGGAATGTCCGCGGTGTGGTGGTGCAATGACCGCTCGGTATGCTCGGGCCATGAATAACGGGATCGCCCAGAATGTTTTCCTGAGCTGCCTCAACTTCCCAGCATGCCGTGGTACTCGGCCACTATAAAGCTAACCCTACTCATAGAGGTCGACGGGCTGACTAGAAGATTCTTCTGAGGGTGTCATTTCAGGCCGGTCAGCTTTATGTGACAAGGGGTGGCTCAGACCACCTTCCTTCGAGATGAAGCAATTTGGCGCCAGATTTTCAGCCCATCGGTCAGGAGTGCTCGCCGGCACTTAGGTTATGGCAGCTTAACTTCCTTTAGGGGGGCTGGCATGCTTACGGTTGCATTGATTCCGGCTTCCTTGACGACCCTATCCACTGCCTTGCGCATACCAATGACGTCTTGGTGAGGTAGTGGTTTTGGATTTTCGTCACCGGGGTCATTCCCGAAGAAATTTTCCCAGTGGCCGAGCAGCACAAGCTTGGGCCTTGTCAGCTTCAGTATCTCATCCGGATAGTTTTTCACGTTATCCCATGACCCTACGCCGAGGATCTCCACGTCAACGGGATGATTCTCGGGCAACGGTGAGGGGAATCCGCAAGGAGGGTTGGCAGCACTGTCCTGGAAGTGGATGCGGTGTTTGACCTTTGCCTTGCTGTCATCTGGTTGAGTGTCATCCAGCAAATCAATCAACCAGGCCATCGACTGGCCTTGCTTCCATTTGAACACGCTTGTCGGCACCTCGTTCAGTTCCGTCGGGTAGGATCCGTCAGCGATGGTAATACCCAGAAAGTGGCTTGCGTGCATGCTTTGGATGGGCATTGCTCGGATGTGGCCACCGGTTGAGCGAATCCAATGTCCAGGTGTTGACGCATCCTGTCTGCCTTCGCAGCTCTGAACGGTTGCCATATACCCGGATGTCCAGGTTTCTCCGTTCACCACAATTTTCGTGTTAACTGTCCGGAGTCGATTGGGGTCCACGTGTGTCCAAGTGTCATCCACCGTTTTGTTTTCGAAGCGCATCGAACGCAAAATGTTTACAACCGTGTCTGAGCCGTAGAGCGTAGCTTTCGGGGTGTGCATTTTCATCACCCAGGGCACGTCTAACAGGTGGTCATAGTGGCCGTGTCCAACAAGAAGCATCGTGACGTCCTTAGCTTCAGGCATGTACTTGTCGATCCGCCCCTTGTTGGCTACAACCCGCAACGGTGGAAGGCCCATGAAACTTTCAGGGTTGCTGAAGGATGGCGCTAATAGCAGGCCTTCTCCACGCCAGTGCACCAGCCAACCGCCTACGCCCAGATACTGAATTTTTGGCTCGAGTAAATCGTGGCCACGGGAGATATCAAGGTTCTCAGTGTCCGAGCCGTGGGCGAAGATACTGACAAGCATCAACCCAGCAAACCCAAGGAGCTTTTGCCTGTTCATCTGCGGGAAGGTTCTATTGGTGCAGGCACAACCCGTTTGGGTCAGGGGCTCGGTCATCGCCACACCTCCAACGAGATGGATGAGATGTTGTTCCAGTACATGCCAGGCATGTCGTTGGCGAAGACAGTGAGCCTTCCTTTCATGGTGGCAACCCATCCATCGCGCCAACGCGAGCCATCGCCAATGACAAACAATGAGTCGTTCGACTCTTCGATGGCCCCGATCAGGGTGAACCAGGTGGCTCCGTCCTTCCGGCAACGCAGGTGGTCCTTGGCAAAATTCGTGTACCAGCGACTGTAGCCATTAGCATCACAACGGATGTAGGCATCCCACCACTTACCAGTTGCCCTGAAGAAATATCGCGTGCCCTGCTCCAGGATGACCTTGGTGTCCGCCCAATCGTCTCGTGATGAAACCTCGGTTTGCACGAGCAAGTGTGATGCACCGAAGGGGGGAGAAAGCGCTAGGTCGTTCACGGCTGTTCCTATTTGTTGAAGGGATTGAACCTGGTAAAGACATCAGCGGCTTCACCCAACCACCCAAGAATCTTGAGGTCGTTGGCCAAAGAAGTGGGTGACCATTAAGTGTGTCTAGGCATCCCGTCGTTACTTGTCAAACGCCATCTCACCCGATCCGGTTGGAGTATCAAGGAAGGTTGGAAGTCGCTGCACTTTTGCGGCTGCAAGAAACTGTCGCTGTTTCAAATGCCGCTAGACTCATGCGGTGGGCGGAAGGCCGCTCCTACACCGATGCGCAGGCCGTCGTGGAACGGGTTCACCCGCGAAAGGGCTGGGCCTGCTGGCCAATGTCCCTGGCCGCTCACCGTTGCCGTCGCCACCGTATTCGCGGGTAAACCCGCTCCTACACCGAGGCGCAAACCGTCGTGGAACGGGTTCACCCGCGAAAGGGGCGGGCCTGCTGGCCGATATCCCTGGCCGCTCACCGTTGTCGTCGCCACCGTATTCGCGGGTAAACCCGCTCCTATGTATGGACTCGCCCACACTGTCTAGCTGCTTTTTTGAACATAGGAACCCGGTTGCATCTATGTATCAGGCCTGTTCGAGGAAGCTTTTTGCTTCTGGCCAACATCGTGGTGAGCTCGCAGTGTGCCGTTTACATTGAGGCCACTATCAGGCCTGTAGGAGCGGAGGCATCGGTCTGCGACGGTCTTACCTAGGGTCAATGTTCACTAGCAGGGGTTGGAGCGCCTAGCGCCCCGGTGGCATTACCCGGTGGGTCAGAGGCTCATAGCCGCCTCCGGTTTTTCGTTCGGTTTGCGTTGGTAAACCTGATCGCTCTGTAACAGGGCCCAGATAATCCGCAGATTTCGATTAGCCAGCCTGATCGCCGCCTCCTTGCGCCCAAGGCGGGATAGCCAACGCAAGAGGCGGCGATCATCTGGCTGATCGGAATCAGGCCTTAGCTGGCTCAAGACGGAATGCGCGCCCTGGATCATCAGGCTGCGTATGTAGCCGTCACCGCGCTTGCTCATCTTGCCCAATCTGATTTTGTTTCCGCTGCTGTGCTGATCGGGCACGATACCGAAGAAGGCGGAATACATTCGGCCACTGGCGAAGCGGCTGGGGTCGGTCTGTTTCGCCACGATCGCCGTGGCAATGATAGGGCCGACGCCGCGAATGGTGATCAGTCGCTGAGCGACTTTATCCTCTTGGGCAGTCGCTTCGAGCCGGCGGCTCAGCGCCGCTATGCGTTCACCTAGAGACAACCAGTCCATCAGCAACTCATCGAGCAACTCGCGCAACAGGTCGGGTAGAGGCAAGGAAGCATCCTCAAGCGCCTGAGGCACATGCTTATTGATCGCGGCATCGCCCTGGGGCATGGATACGCCATGCTCAAGTAGCAAACCACGGATCTGATTGCCCAGCGCGGTATGTCGCTTGATGTTACCGCGCCGGATACGGTGCAGCGCTTGAATAGCCAGTGCTGTGGTGCTCTTGATCGGTATCGAAGCGATGCTCGTATCGCGACCGGCACGCAAAATGGCATAGCAGTCGTTACGATCGTTCTTTGCACCGCTGCGATGTTCGGCGACACGTTGCGCCGGCAGGATGCGAACCGGATTACCTTTGGCCTGCAGCAGCCTGGCCCAGGCTTGCGCACCTGGACCGCACTCCATCAAGACGGCCACGGTCGTTGGCAGCCTGAGCAGGAAATCATGGAACGCTTGGCGGGATTTGATGCGATCTTCGTAGATCACCCGCCCAGTAGCGTCCTCGCCTGCTAATTGGAAGACCTGTTTGGCCAGGTCTACGCAGATGGTTGTGCAAAGCTCCACATCAGTGGAAGACAGGGAATCGTGTTTCGAACTATGCTTTTTCATGGTCTCGCCCTCGCTGCCGTTGGCTTCTTCGAACACCACCGTGGCACTGTGATGCCTCGGCGGGGGCGAGTCCATCGATTACACCGAGGCGCAGGCCGTCGTGGAACGGGTTCACCCGCGAAAGGGGCGGGCCTGCTGGCCGATATCCCTGGCCGTTCACCGTTGTCGCCGCCACCGTATTCGCGGGTAAACCCGCTCCTACACCGATGCGCAGACCGTCGTAGGAGCGGGTTTACCCGCGAAAGGGCCGGGCCTGCTGGCCAGTGTCCCTGGCCGCTCTGCCAGTTCATACCGCCCCCGAGGGTCAGGCGATTCAGCTCGCCTGGCAGACGATAGGTGCTCCACAGCTTATTTCTAGAGCCGGATCTCTTAGCGTAATTGCTCCCGCATATGGAGATGACGCTATGAACAATTCAGGGCTGTGCTTGCATGTTGACGCTCAATTCACAAGTCCTTATGCAATGTCGTGCTTTACGGCTCTTCGCGAAAAGGGAATCGAGTTCGAATGGAGCCCTCTTGACCTGGACAGTCTGTAGCATCAGGCGGATGGTTATTCCCATCTCTCGCTGACGCAGCGAGTGCCCACTCTGGTGCATGGCGATTTCGCGCTGTCCGAGTCATCGGCAATCACTGAGTATCTGGAGAAGCTGTACCCGCACACGCCGATTTACCCAGAACACTCACTGCAACGTGCCAGGGCGCGGCAAGTTCAGGCGTGGCTACGCAGCGACTTGCTCCCCATTCGTCAAGAGCGCTCTACGCTCGTTGTATTCTATGGCCTCAAGTCCGGCCCCTTGTCAGCACTGGCGGAGTCTGCAAAACAAAAGTTGGTGAATGCCGCGCAACTGTTGCTTGCTGATAATCCCGATTACCTGTTTGGTCGATGGTCAATCGTCGATGTTGATCTGGCATTGATGCTCAATCGATTGATACATAATGGTGACAGGCTTCCAGCCCAACTGGAGGATTATGCTCAGCGACAATGGCAACGCCCGACCGTGCAGGAGTGGGTCAAGCTGATGCGACTCATGCTGTAGCGCCGGCGTATGGACGGTCGCTGCCCTTGGTTGAGGGTAGCAATCGGGCCCGATCCAGATATTCGCCTAAAGGGCGGGAATTCAAAGGCTATCCGGATCCCCGAAGAACATCTGTATCCGCGACCGCAGCCACCGCTCCGCCGGGTCATTGTCCTGTGCCCCGCGCCAGGCCATGTGCAGTTCGAAACTGCGCACGGGTATCGGCAGGTCCTCGGCCCGCAAGCCGCCGGCGGCCGTCAGTGCATCCGCCGTGTAGTCCGGTACCGTAGCCACGATATCGGTGCCTGCCAGCAAGCTCCCCAGCCCGTTGAACTGCGGTACCGCCAGCACCACGTGGCGCTTGCGGCCGATTTCTTCCAGGGCTTCGTCGATGAACCCGGACAAGTCCCCGGCAAACGACACCAGCGCATGGGGCCGGGCGCAGAAGTCATCCAGGGTGATGCTGCCGGGTACGCTGTCGGCGCGCAGCAGTTTCGGCATGCTGCGGCGCAACACCTTGCGCTTGGCGTTGGCCGGCAGTTCGCTGGTGTAGCTGACCCCCACCGAAATCTCGCCCGAGGCCAGCAGGGTTGGCATCAGCAAGTAGTTGACCCGTCGCACCACCAGCACGATACCGGGCGCCTCGGCGCGAATGCGCTTGAGCAGTTGCGGCAGCAAGGCGAACTCGGCGTCGTCCGACAGGCCGATGCGGAACACCGCATTGCTGGTGGCCGGGTCGAATTCGGCGGCGCGGCTGACTGCCGTGGAAATCGAATCCAGTGCCGGTGACAGCAGGGCGAAGATCTCGTGGGCCCGTGCCGACGGCTCCATGCTGCGCCCTGTGCGCACGAACAGCGGGTCATCGAACAGGTTGCGCAGGCGCGACAGCGCCGCGCTGATGGCCGGTTGGCCGAGAAACAGTTTTTCTGCGGCACGGGTCACGCTGCGCTCGTGCATCAGCGTTTCGAACACGATCAGCAGGTTGAGGTCTACACGACGCAGGTCGTTTCGATTCATCGGTGCGCTTCGCCTAATGTGGGGCAGAGGTGAATCTTAAGGCCAAAGGCTGTTACCCTGCACGGGTTTAGGGGGACCAATCGCAGGGAAAGTCAGGTGCCCAATCGATGACAAGCATGTCGACTATTAATGGCCACTGATGGTCTAACGGGCAAAGCCCGGATAGAGTCAGTGGTAATTAGAGGTTCACAAAGGCGAGGTATGCGATGTCCCGCATGATCCGTTTCCACAAGTTCGGTGCTGCCGACGTGCTCCGTTGCGAAGAGCAGGCCGAACCGTCACCCGCTGCCGACGAGGTGCAGATCCGCGTCGAGGCGGTTGGCGTCAGCTGGTATGACGTGCTTTGGCGCCAGAATCTGGCACCGTCCCAGGCGCGTCTGCCAGCGGGGATCGGTCACGAAATGGCCGGGGTGGTGACTGCGGTTGGTGAAGGGGTCGATGACATTGCCGTCGGTGACCGGGTCGCCAGCTTCCCGGCCACCAGTGCCAACGACCACCCGGTGTACGGCGATGTCATCGTACTGCCCCGTACAGCCATCACGCGCTACCCGAATGTGCTCACTCCGATCGAGGCCAGCGTGCACTACACCCCGCTGCTGATCGCCTATTTCGCCTACGTCGACCTGGCACGGGCCAAGGCCGGGCAGACAGCACTGGTCACCGATGCCAGCCATTGCGCCGGGCCTGCCTTCGTGCAACTGGGCAGGGCCCTGGGGCTGAAAGTGTTCGCCGCCACCAAGGAAGCGGCGCAGCGTGACTACCTGCTGGGCTTGGGCGCAGACAAAGTGATCGTCACCGAAGAGCAAGACCTGCTGCTGCAGATTGGCAAGTACACCGATGGCCGTGGTGTGGACATGGTGCTCGACGGCATGGGCGGCCCGCAGATGTCGCTGTTGGGTGATGTGCTGGCGCCGCGTGGCAGCCTGGTGCTGTACGGTCTGCAAGGCGGCAACCAGACGCCGTTCCCGGCCTGCGCGGCATTCCAGAAGAACATTCAGTTCTATGTGCACTGCATCGGTAATTTCACCGGCAAGCCAGAGCTTGGCATCAGCCAGGACCAGGTGGCGCTGCAGCGTGCCTTGCGCGATATCAACCAGTTCACGGCCGACCAGCTGCTGACACCGCAGATCATCAAGGTGTACCCGTTCGAGCAGGTGGTCGAGGCGCATCGCTACATGGACCAATGCCCGTGCGGCGGGCGCGTCGTGCTGGACATGGCGCATCACTGACGGTGGATGGCGCAAGCGACGAACCCGGGCAAGGTCCCGGGTTTTTTGTGCGCGGGATAAAGTGATTCAACACTTAAAGTAGGACTGTTCCTACAATAAATCACGATATGGACTACATATAAGTCAGTAGCTTTCGGGATGTCAGAAATATCCCGGCAAATAATCAGCCTTGAACGCTTTTGCCTTGCGAGTCACTGTGAACTGACACGGATGCTGAATGGTTTTTTTACCCTGAACTGTATCTTCAATTCGCGCTGCCTCCCTCTCGATAATGGCCCAATGATAGTTTGTGCAAGGAACGTGGGATGAGCATGGCTATGCCTGATATGGAGCAGTATGTGACAGCGACAGGCCATCGCAGGGGCGGTTTTTTCTCGATGGCTTGGCGACAGTGAAGGGTTACGTCATTACTTTCATTTTGTTGTAGGAAATTTCTTCTAGGTAAGTTTGGTGCATGTTCACGCTCAAATGTTGGGTGCATGCGCTGGCTGCATGAAGTTGATGAGGTGATTGCGTGACTGCTATTCACGACCAGGCGATGCATTATATCTACCAGCAAGTACTCGAGCGCTTGTTGAATCACATGTCCCAGGCGCAGCGCGCTTCCTTGCAGTTGCTGATACAACGCCTGTTGGTCGCTGCAGGCGGGCCGGAGTACATCGGTACTTTCAGCTTGCAGGTATTGCAAGGGAGCGACCGCCGCAGCAGCCGGCTGCTGGCCATGTTGCGTGCCGCGCAGCTGAGCATTGCCCTGCGTTCGCCGGTAACCTTCCAGCTGCGGGTATTGGTGGTCAGCCTGCCGGTTGCCGATAGCGCCACGCTGGAAGCTCACGAGCGCAGTTTTAGCGCGTTGTTCATGCAGGATGACCCGCGCGTGCAATTGCAGATGATCGAGGGGCGAGCAGTGGTGCCGTTCAGTTGTCGGCTCTCGGTAATGCCTGAGCGCTGGCTGCTGGCGAGGGACGCGATGTTGATGTTCGGCCACATGATCGATGCCAGGCCGGAAGCCCTGCTGGGTTGCCGCCTGTACCTGGAGCTGGCGGGCGCCGTGGTTCAGGCGCTGCAGGCAGCGGTGCCTCCCGATGCGTTGGTCACCGCCATGCCCGGGCTCCAGCGGCGCCGATACCTGGCGTGGGCCCGGCGTAGCCTGCGCCTGGCCGGCGTGCATGCCCCGCATGCAGTGCACCAGTGCCTGGCGGCGCTGGCCCAAGGGCTGAGCCGATTGCACGGTGCTGTTGGGGGCGCACCGGGTGGTCAGCACGAGCCGGTTCCAGGCGCCGTACCGGAGCGTGCGCCGGTGCGGCTGATCGCTATTGATGACCTGTTGCCGCACTTGCTTGAAGAGCAGCAGCTTGACGCGATGCTGGGTTGTCACTTCGAGACGGCTGCGGATGCTTTGCCGCTGTCCGAGTTCGTCGACTCGCTAGCCACGGCACAGCTGCATGAACTGCGCGCCCGCAGTCTGGAGCCGCTGGCCGGGCGCCCAGCGCTGAGGCTGGCAGGGCAGGCGGGTGGCAGCAAGCAGCGTGACGCCGTGCCGTTGCTATTTGGCAAAGCCTACGGCATCAACCAGGCCCAACTGGTGTGCCTGCTGTTCAGCCCGTTTGCCAGGCAGGGGAAAAACCTCGAGCGGTTCTTGCAGTGTCGGCACGCCGACATGGTGGTGGCGTTGCCGTACCTGCACAGGGCCTTGCAAGGCAAACCCTGCCCCGATGCAGTCAAAGCCTGGCTGGTGAATACCAGTGGCTTGCCGTTGGGGCAACTGCGGCAAATTTATGATGGGCAGTTGCCGTTGGCGGGATGGCGCCTGCTTAACAACCTGGCCCGCCGCGATGTACACCTGAGGCTGCTGCCACAGCTGGCGTTGGGGCGGCGGCGTGGTGTTGCGGGGCTGCCTTGATGGGGCGAGCGGCCCCAGGCGAGTTCGCGTATCGCAAGGTGTATCGCTACCTGGAAGCGTTGATCGAACAAGCTGCAGGCGTTGGCACATGCCGGTTGCCGTCATTGCGTGAGTTGTCCCGGCGGCTGCGGGTGTCGTTGGCGACGGTACAAAGTGCCTACAGCCTGCTGGAAGAGGAGGGCCGTGTACACTGCCTGCCGAGGTCGGGCTATTACGTACAGAACGATGGCAAAGATCAGGCTGTGGCCGTGGCCCGGCAGCCTCCCTTGCCGACGCAGCCACTGTTGGAGCGCATGCTGCTTGGTCACGAACGGCGTTTGGCCCGTCAGCGTGATCGCAGCGTTGCGTCCTGGGAAGCGCTGGGTAGCGCCCGTTTGCGCAGTGCCGTGGCTGAGCGATACACCCGCTGCTCCAACCAGTACTGGCATGCCGATGACGTCCATCTGGCCCCCGATGTGCTCGCGTTGCTGGAGACGCTGCTTGCGGCGCTGGCCCTTCAAGGTGGTACCGCATTGGTGCATTCGCCCTGTTGCTGGCAAGTGTTGCGCGCCCTGGCGCGTGCCGGCATGCGCGTGCTGGAGGCACCACTGGATGCCCGTGGCAACCCCGAGCTGCACGCGTTGGCCAAGCTGCTGGGTAGCGAGCCGGTAAGCCTGCTGGTCATGCCGTCTTGCCTGGGCATGCCACAAGGGCGGCTGGTTTCCCCGTATTACCAGCAGCAGCTTGGTCTTTTGCTTGGCCAGCACCCTGTATGGCTGCTGGAAAACGACCTGGACAGCGAGCTCTGTTACGACGGGCCGCCGAGCACACGCCTGCGTGACTGGATCGACCCGCGCTGGCTTCTGGTGATGGGCACGTTCGAGGCCGCAGTGGGGGCAGAGGCGCCGTATGCCTATTTACTGAGCCGTGACACCGTGCTGGCCAAGGCATTCGCCGAACGGGCGTTTCGGCTTGCGCCGCTACGTTTGCAGGCGCTTGCTCACATGCTCGGCAAGGGGGAAATCGAAACACAGCTGGTACAGCAACGCACAGACTTGCAAAGGCGTACGCAATACCTGGCGCATGTACTGCAATCGCAATTCGGCCAACGGGTGGTCTTCGACATGCCGCAAGGTGGGCAAATGCTGTGGGTGAGCTTTTGCCAGCCGCTGGCGTGGGACGGTATTGCCGCAGCGTTGGCAGGTTCTGCACTGCACGCACTACCGGGTGAGCAGTTCGGCCTGCCGGGGCATTACCCTCAACACCTTGCGCTGATCTGGCTGGGTGGGCGCCCGGATGAACTGCAACTGGCGGTAAGGCGACTGGCGCAGGCGCTTGAGGTGCGCTGCGGGCGAAACACCCGCTTCACAAGTTGAAATCAAGACGCTTGCAGGTGCTGCCAAGTACTGCGAGAGGGCCGACAAGTGAAATGACGGCCTGAAAACCTCAAGGTTCATTCGCAGCACAAAGAGCCACCTGCAGGGGGCGTAAATTGAGTTCTCCTCAGGGTTGCTCTTGCCCCTGACGCAAACGGGTACTGATCAGCGCCGCACATACCAGCAACGCGGCAATGATCCACAACCCGTTGCGGGTGCTGCCGGTGGTCTGCTCGATCAAGCCCATCACCGACGGCCCGACGAAACCGCCAAACAGACCGCAAGTGGTGACGAAGGCCAGGCCCGCCGCCAACGCACTGCCGCTCAGTCGGCTGGAGGGGAAGACGAAGATGATCGACTGCACCACGAACAGCATCAGCGCGGTCAGGGAAAACCCGATCAGGCCGATGAACGAGTTGGCCAGCGATGCCAGCAGCAATCCGGCCGCCATGGTCAGCAGGCCAAAGAACAGCAGCGTGCGGCAGCGGCGCGGCGAGGTGGCCAGGCGTGGGAAGGTAGCTGCGCCAATGGCTGCTGCAATCCACGGCACCGCTGTCAGCAGGCCGACCTGGAAGGGCGAAAGCGCAGCGTAGGTGCCGATAATGCCCGGCAGGAAGAAAATCACCGTGTAGATGGTGATCTGGTGCACGAAGTAGACCGCGATTGCCAGCCAGATCTGCCGGTCGCGGAACATCTGCCCCAGCTTGCTCTGCTGCGGTGCGGCCGCCTGCTCTGCGGCCAGGCGGCGCTCGATGTCCTGGGCGTCGGCAGCCGTCAGCCAAGGCGCCGAGGCCGGACCGTCCGGCAGCTTCTTCCACACGACATAGGCCAAGGCTACGGCGGGCAGGCCTTCGAGCACGAACAACCATTGCCAGCCATGCCAGCCCAGTACACCGTCCAGCTCCAGCAGGGCACCGCCCAGCGGGCCGCTAAGGATGTTGGCCAGGCACACACCCAGCAGGAAGTACCCCGTGGCACGGGCGCGTTGTTCGCGGTCGAACCAGTAGGTCAGGTACAGCATTACCCCGGGGAACAGGCCAGCTTCGGCTACCCCCAGCAACAGGCGCATGATGTAGAACGAGGTTTCACCCTGAACGAAGGCCATGCCCGCCGAGAGCAAACCCCAGGTAATCATGATACGGGTGATCCAGAAGCGCGCGCCCACCCGGTGCATGATCAGGTTGCTGGGCACTTCGGCCAAGGCGTAGGTGAGGAAGAACAAGCCCGCGCCCAGGCCATAGGCTGCTGCCGAAAGGCCCAGGTCGATGCCCATGCTGGCTTTCGCCAGGGCGATGTTGGTGCGGTCAAGAAAGCTCATCACATAGACGACGATGAGCAGTGGCATCAATTTGCGTAGCAGCAGGCCGTTCAAGCGCTGCTCATGGGGGGTGGCAGGGGCGCAAGCCGCTGCGCGGGTGAGGGTTGTCATTGTTTTTTTCCCCGTGAAAAGTGCTGGTGGTGTGCCGCGCAGCAGCGGCACACTCAGGTCTGTGGGTCAGGAACGGTTGATGTCGAGCCACACGGCGCCGTTGGGGTACTGGTAACGTTCCAGGGTCTCAGCGTGCATCTCGATGCTGTAGCCAGGGCGTTGTGGCGGCATGTAGCGCCCGCGATGGATCACCACCGGGTCGATGAAGTGCTCGTGCAGGTGGTCGACGTACTCCAGCACCCGGTTGTGCAGCGAGGCAGAAACCGCGATGTAGTCGAAAAGCGCGATGTTCTGCACATATTCGCACAGCCCGACGCCACCGCCGTGCGGGCAGACCGGCACGTCGTACTTGGCGGCCATCAGCAGCACGATCAGGACCTCGTTAAGGCCACCCAGGCGGGCTGCGTCCAGCTGGCAGAAGTCCAGTGCACCGGCCTGGAACATCTGCTTGAACATCACCCGGTTGTGGCAATGCTCACCGGTGGCGACACCGATTGGCGCAATGCGCTGGCGAATGGTGGCGTGGCCGAGAATGTCATCGGGGCTGGTCGGTTCTTCGATCCAAAGCGGTTCGAATGCGGCCAGGCGGCGCATGTTGGCCACCGACTCTTCGACGCCCCACACTTGGTTGGCATCCATCATCAGGGTGCGTTCCCAGCCGATTTCGTCGCGCAGGATGCTGGCGCGGCGGATGTCTTCTTCCAGGTCGGCCCCGATCTTCTGTTTGATGTGGGTCCAGCCGTCTGCCACGGCCTCGCGGGCCAGTTTGCGCATTTTCTCTTCGCTGTAGCCCAGCCAGCCCGGGGCAGTGGTGTACCCGGGGTAGCCTTCACGCAGCATGTGTGCCTCGCGCTCGGCTTTGCCCGGCGCCTGGCGGCGCAGCAGGGCGATGGCCTCTTCGGGGGTGAGCACGTCAGTGACGTAGCTGAAGTCCAGGCAGCGCACCAGCTGCTCTGGCGTCATGTCGGCCAGCAGTTTCCACACGGGCTTGCCCTCGTGCTTGGCCCACAGGTCCCACACCGCGTTGATGATGGCGGCGGTGGCCAGGTGGATCACGCCCTTTTCCGGGCCCAGCCAGCGCAACTGGCTGTCGCTGACGGTAAAGCGATGCCAGAAAGCGCCCATGTCGGCGCTTATTTCTTCGAGCGTAAGGCCGACGATCAAGGGGGCCAGCGACTGCACCGCTGCTGCGCATATTTCGTTGCCACGGCCGATGGTGAAGGTCAGGCCGTGGCCCTCGAGGGCGGCAGCGTCGGTGTGCAGCACCACGTAGGCCGCCGAATAGTCGGGGGCACTGTTCATTGCGTCGGAGCCATCCAGCGACAGCGAAGTGGGGAAACGGATATCGCGAACGCTCAGGTGGGTAATGCGTATGCTCATGGTCGACTCTTGTTCTGTTCAGGCACAGGGAGACCTGACTGTAGGTTGTCGAGCGATACAGGCATAATCGCCAAATCTTAATCAGTGATACCGGATTCGATATGTCTCGCTTGCCACCTGACAAGGCTCAGGCGCCTGCCAGCCTCGGTGCCTTGAAGATTTCCAGCCGTCAGATCACGTTGCTCAATGCCCTGGGTGAATTCGGCAGCCTGCGCCGCGCCGCCGCCGCGATGCACACCACGCAACCGGCCGCCAGCCTGTTGCTACAGCAGCTCGAGGAGCGCCTGGGGGTACGTCTGTTCGAGCGCCTGCCCCGGGGGATGCAAGCGACGCTGTATGGCGAGGTGATGATTCGCTATGCGCAAAACGCATTGCATGAGTTCGATCATGCCCAGGCGCAAATCGCCGAACTGGCGCGCGGAGCGTTGGGCCTGGTGCGGGTGGGCAGCGTCATGGGCCCGGTACCGGGCGTGCTGACCAGGGCGGTGCTGGCCTACAAGCGCGACCAGCCCAAGGTGCGTATCTCGCTGGAGGTGGGCACCAGCGATACCTTGCTGCCGGCCTTGCTACGCGGTGATTTCGATATGGTGGTGGGGCGCCTGCCGGACCAGAGTGACAGCCAGGAACTGAATATCGAGCTGTTCGACGGCGGTGAGCAGATGCGCGTGATTGCTCGCGCAGGTCATCCCTTGGCGACAGCCACAGGGCTGCAACTGGCCGACCTGGTGAGCTTGACGTGGATCTTGCACCCCATCGGCAGCCCGATGCGCCGTCGCGTCGAAAGCGCATTGCAGGCCGGCGGCATGGTGCAGTCGCTGGATATCGTCGAAACCGCCTCGATTCTGGCGACCACTGCCATGCTCGAAGCGTCCGAAATGATTGCGGTGGTGCCCAATGACGTGGCCCAGCATTATGCCCGCTATGGCATGGTCGCCATCCTGCCGGTGGAGTTGCCACTGGCGATGGCAAACCTTGGTGTGCTCACCCTGCGTTCGCGGCCCAACTCGGTTGCCCTTGATACCTTGCTGCGCTACCTGCGGGCACAATAACTTTCACCTGCATGAGGCCCTGCGTCTATGCCGCCGGACATGACCCATTCCAGTTTTTGCAACTGGATCCGCTACAAGCACCTGGTGTTGATCGACACCCTGGCGCGCACGCGCAACATGCACGCCACGGCCACGCGCATGAACCTCAGCCAGCCGGCGCTCAGCAAAATGCTGCGTGACCTTGAGGAGCAGTTCGGCTTTGCCCTGTTCGAGCGCCTGCCTCGCAGCATGCCGCCCACCGAACTGGGTGAATACGTGGTGCGGTACGCCCAGGGTGCCCTGGCCGAGTCGCAACAGTTCGTCGACCAGGTCAACCGCCTGCGCAACGGCGGGCACGGTTTCATCCGCGTTGGCGGGATCTTTGCCGCGACCGCATTGGTATTGCCGCAGGCCATCGCCGCCATCAAGGCGCGAAGCCCGTTACTGTCGATTGAAGTGGTGGAGCATTCCAGCGATCACCTGCTGACCATGCTCGAGCAGAACAAGCTGGACATCATGATTGGCCGCTTCACCGAGGAACGCTTCGGTCAGCTGTTCGACTTCCAGCCGCTGGAGCCTGAACCCTTCAGCCTGGTGGTGAACAGCGAGCACCCGCTCAATCAGCTCGACAACACACCGCTTGAGGCGCTAGGCGATTGGCCGTGGGTGCTGTACCCGGTGGGTACGCCGATCCGCAACCGCCTGGAGCAGGCGTTCCGGGTGGCCGGAATCGCCACGCCTGCCGACTGCGTGGAGACCATCTCCATGCCCATGTTCCTGCAGTTGCTGCAATCGGCACCGATGATTGCCATGCTACCGCGCTCGATGGTGGCCGCGCAGTTGGCCAGCGGGCAGTTCAAGGAGCTGCGCAGCCCTTTGCAGGTGCCCGCGCTGGAGTATGGAGTGGTCACCCGCAAGGATGAACCGCTGAGCGCCTCCGCCAGGGCGTTTGTCGAGATTCTGCTGGAGGGCGCGCAACGCCGGCGGCAATCTCCGGAAGATACTGCGTTCTGCCCCTAGCCGATTGAAGATAACGCACCGGAATACCCTTGCGATAACTTCAGGTTATCGCTCGATCGGATCATCTCATTGGGAATGCGGCACCAGGCTTCTTACAGTGGCTACAGCCATAACAAGAAGTCAGCCGCTCCGCCCTGAGAGGTCCCATGCAACTGATTGCCAAATCCGGTGACCCCGCCGTCATCCGCCTCAACCCTTTGGACAACGTCGTCATCGCCCGCCAGGCCCTGCTGCCAGGCGTGCGCCTGGATGCCGAGGCGATTACCGTGCGCCAACCCATCCCTTCAGGCCACAAGCTCGCCACCGAGCCTGTGGCGCAGGGCCAGCCGTTGCGCCGTTACGGGCAGATCATCGGGTTTGCGTCCCAGGCGATCGACGCTGGCGACCATGTGCATGTGCACAACGTGCAGATGGGCGATTTTGCCCGCGACTATGCGTTTGGTGTCGATACCCGCAGCCTGCCAGGCAGCGCCGCGCAGTTCCAGGGCATCGTGCGCGCCGATGGCCGTGTCGCCACCCGCAACTACATCGGCATTCTCACCTCAGTGAATTGTTCGGCGACCGTGGCCCGGGCCGTGGCCGACCATTTCCGCCGTGACATTCACCCCGAGGTGCTGGCCGACTACCCGAATGTCGACGGAGTGGTCGCCCTGACCCACGGTGCCGGCTGCGCAGTGGACCCGAGCGGTGAAGCCCTGGGCCTGTTGCGCCGCACCCTGGCCGGTTACGCCGTCCACCCCAACTTCGCTGCCGTGCTGATCATCGGCCTGGGCTGCGAAACCAACCAGATCGAAACCCTGCTGGAAACCCAGGGCCTGCAGGCGAGTGCGCAACTGCGCGCCTTTACCATCCAAGGGATCGGGGGCACTTCGAAAACCATCGCTGCCGGTATCGCCCAGGTCAAGGCGCTGTTGGCCGAGGCCAATCAGGTACGGCGCCAGCCGGTCAGTGCCCGCCACCTGGTGGTCGGCCTGCAGTGCGGCGGCTCAGATGGCTATTCGGGGATCACCGCCAACCCGGCACTGGGCAATGCCGTTGACCGCCTGGTGGCCGCCGGTGGTACCGCCATTCTCTCCGAAACCCCGGAAATCTATGGTGCCGAGCACTTGCTCACGCGGCGCGCGGTAAGCCGTGAGGTGGGGGAGAAGCTGGTGGCGCGCATTCGCTGGTGGGAAGACTACTGCCAGCGTATGAACGCCGAATTGAACAACAACCCCTCGGCCGGCAACAAGGCAGGGGGGCTGACCACTATCCTCGAGAAATCCCTGGGCGCAGTGGCCAAGGCAGGCTCCAGCAACCTGGTCGATGTGTATCAGTACGCGCAAGCCGTGCGAGCCCAGGGCCTGGTGTTCATGGACACCCCCGGCTACGACCCGGTCTCGGCCACCGGTCAGGTGGCCGGCGGGGCCAACCTGATCGCCTTCACCACCGGCCGCGGCTCGGCCTACGGCTGTGCCCCGGCGCCATCGATCAAGCTGGCAACCAACAACCGGGTGTTCGAGCACCAGCAAGAGGACATGGACGTCAATTGCGGCGGCATCGCCGATGGCTCCACCAGCATCGAGGAGCGCGGCGCATTCATCTTCGAGCAGATGCTGCGCATTGCCTCCGGGGAACGCAGCAAGAGCGAACAGCACGGCTACGGGCAAAACGAGTTCGTCCCGTGGCAGATCGGCGCCGTGACCTGATCGACCGCTCCCGTCCCATTTGCGAGGCAACTGCAATGATTCAAACCACGCTGTACAACGTGCAAGCGCTTACCACGTTTGTCGAGCAACTGTTCATGAAAGCCGGAGCCGACGTGGACGTCGCCCAGGTGGTGACCCGGGTGCTGCTCGAAGGCGAACTGCTCGGCCACCGTACCCATGGCCTCAACCTGGTCAGCCGCTACATCGACGGCATGCTCAGCGGGCAGGTAAAGGCCCGCGCGCAAGCGCTGGAACAGGTCGCCGACAGTGGTGTTTCCAGCCTGTTCGACGGCCACTACGTGTTGGGGCCCTATTGCGTCAGCCGGGCACTGGATTGCGCGGCCGCGGGCGCGACCAAGCAGGGCATCGGTATTGCGGTAGTACGCCGCGCTGCCCATATCGGCTGCCTGGCCGCCTACCTCAAGCCATACACCGACCAAGGGTTGCTGGCCATGGTCTACTCGTCGGATCCGTCGGTGGGGTTGGTCTGTGCTCATGGTGGCATCGACCCGGTGTACACCCCCAACCCGATTGCTGCCGGTATCCCGACCCAGGGTGAGCCGATCCTGCTGGATGTCAGCATGTCCACCGTCACCCTCGGCCTGGTCGGCCAATGCCGCGATGCCGGCCGGCGTCTGCCGCACCCTGTGCTGGTGAGCAATGACGGGCAGCTCAGCGATGACCCGGGCGATTTCTTTACCCGCCCGCAAGGCAGCATCCTGCCGCTCGGCGGCCAGGCCTTTGGCCACAAAGGGTTTGCCCTTGCGCTGTTGGTCGAAGCCCTCACCTCGGGGCTGGCCGGCCATGGGCGCAAGGATGCACCGGATCAGTGGGGCGCCTCGGCCACTGCGCTGGTGATTGACCCGCGCATGTTCGGCGGCCTGGAGGCGTTCCTCGACGAAACCAGCTTCCTGGGGGGATTGGTTCTGGCAAGCCGCCCGCTCGACCCCGAACGCCCGGTACGCCTGCCGGGGCAAGCAGGCCTTGCCCTGCGTCGACAGGCCTTGGAGCAGGGCGTGAACCTTTCGCCGCAGCTGATAGCCGACCTTGAGCGCGTGGCTGGGCAGTTGCAACTGCCGGGACTTTTCCAATGATGCACAGCAAGGGAACACAGATGACTGATCGAACGAACGCCAATCAACCGCTGCCAGTGAACCATGATGCCAGCGTTTTCGACAGCGGCAGCTGGGTAGGGCGCGTCTGGTTGCCGGAGCAGGGGCCGGCGGTGGTGCTGGTGAAAGCCGGCGCCGTCTACGACATCAGCACCCACGTGGCGACCGTCTCGGCGCTGCTGGAAGTGGACGATCCGGTGGCCTACCTGCGTGCCTTGCCGCTGGCCGAACCCTTGATTGCGCTGCCGGCATTGCTGGACAACAGCGATCCTGCACGGCGCACCCCGCACCAGCCGTGGCTGCTGGCGCCGATCGACCTGCAAGCGGTGAAGGCCGCAGGTGTGACCTTCGCCACCAGCCTGCTGGAGCGTGTGGTAGAAGAACAAGCCAAGGGCGACCCGGCCAAGGCCGACGCCATCCGTGACACCCTGGCCAGCCGCATTGGCGCCGACCTGTCGCAGATTGTGCCCGGCTCGGCTCAGGCCGAAGCGCTGCGCAAGGTGCTGGTAGAGCAGGGCCTGTGGTCGCAGTACCTGGAGGTGGGTATTGGCCCGGATGCCGAAGTGTTCACCAAGGCCCAACCGCTGTCTGCGGTTGGCCACGGTGCCGACATCGGCATCCACCCCAAGTCCAGCTGGAACAACCCAGAGCCGGAAGTGGTGCTGGCCGTGTCGAGCAATGGCAGCATCAAGGGCGCCATGCTCGGCAACGACGTCAACCTGCGCGACTTCGAAGGGCGTAGTGCGTTGCTGCTGTCCAAGGCCAAGGACAACAACGCTTCCACTGCACTGGGCCCGCTGCTGCGGTTGTTCGACGAAAGCTTCGGCCTGGACGATGTGCGTGCTGCCGAGGTGGACCTGCGGGTGGAAGGCGAGGACGGCTTTATCCTCTCCGGGCGCAGTTCCATGCGCCAGATCAGCCGTGACCCGCAAGACCTGGTGCAGCAAACCCTCAACGAAAACCACCAGTACCCTGACGGCCTGGTGCTGTTCCTCGGT
This sequence comes from Pseudomonas sp. 10(2024), assembly GCF_045164175.1. NCBI lineage: Bacteria > Pseudomonadati > Pseudomonadota > Gammaproteobacteria > Pseudomonadales > Pseudomonadaceae > Pseudomonas > Pseudomonas sp. 10(2024). The sequence continues at coordinate 3,309,540 of NZ_CP174006.1, read as the reverse complement.
ACCCTGTTCGCCCCCAAGCAGGACCGCGATCAGCCGGGTAACGGCTTTACCCACAAACCGGGTGACGTGGTGAGCATCAGCAACCCGCAACTGGGTACCCTGTGCAACCGCGTGACCACCAGCGATCTGGCACCGCAGTGGGACTTCGGCCTGCGCGCGTTGATCGACAACCTCGGCCGGCGTGGCCTGCTGGAGGTCGCGGCCACCGCCCGCCCGCTTTGAACGGCTCGCTGCGTCAGGGAGGGGCGCAGCATCATCGAGGGATCGTCAAGGCGCTGACAGCGCGGCAACAATAATAATAAAGGTCATCACATGAACCCAATGAAGAAGTACCAGCGCATTACCGTCGTGTTCCTGCTGCTGATCGGCATCGTCAACTACCTGGACCGTAGTGCGCTGTCGATCGCCAACACCTCCATCCAGAAAGACATGATGATCAGCCCGTCGCAGATGGGCATCCTGTTGTCGGCGTTTTCCATTGCCTATGCCTTTGCCCAGTTGCCAATGGGCATGATCATTGACCGCCTGGGCAGCAAGATCGCCCTCGGCGCCTCGTTGCTGGGCTGGTCGGTTGCCCAGGCGGCGTTTGGCATGGTCAACAGTTTTGCCGGTTTCATGGGCCTGCGGGTGTTGCTGGGGATTGGCGAGGCGCCGATGTTCCCATCGGCGGCCAAGGCATTGTCGGAGTGGTTCGACGCCAACGAGCGCGGCACCCCGACCGGTGTGGTCTGGTCGTCGACCTGTCTTGGCCCCTGCCTGGCGCCGCCGTTGCTGACGCTGTTCATGGTCAACTTTGGCTGGCGCGGCATGTTCATCATTACCGGCGTGATCGGCGTGGTACTGGCGCTGTGCTGGCTGACCTTCTACAAGAGCAAGGCCCGTTTTCTGGCAGAGCTTGCCGCCGAGGGCAAACCGCTGCCGAGTGAGCGCCCGGCTGCGGCCGCCGCTGCAACCGCGCCGAAGGCTTCGTACTTTGCCGGCTGGCTTGATCTGTTCAAGCACCGCAGTACCTGGGGCGCGGTGTTGGGTTTCATGGGGGTGATCTACATGCTCTGGCTGCACCTGACCTGGCTGCCGGGCTACTTCGAGCGCGAGCATGGCCTGGACCTGTACAAGACCGCCTGGGTGGTGTCGCTGGCGTATGGCTTCGGTGCGGCGGGGACCATCGTTGCCGGGCGCTTCTGTGACTGGCTGGTAAGGCGTGGCATGAGCGTGCTGGGCAGCCGCAAGTTCAGTGTCATCACTGGCCTGGTGCTGGCAGCGCTGTTCACCTTGCCACTGTCGTTCGTCACCGGCCTGACGGGGTGCATCATGCTGCTTTGCCTGGCGCTGTTCAGCATCAATATGGCCAGTGCCACCGCCTGGATGATCGTCAACACCATTGTCGACAGCCAGCGCGTGGCCTCGTTTGGCTCGATCCAGAACTTCGGCGGTTACATCGCAGGCTCGGTGGCACCGATCGTGACGGGCTTCAGCATCCAGTACTCGGGCTCGTTCACCACAGCGTTCATGATCAGCGCGGTGGTGGCGCTGTGCTCGGCGGTGGCGTACTTCCTGCTGCTACAGGCACCCATTGGCAGTGCCAGGGTCGAGGCGGGCGGGATGGCTGGCGCAACTGAACAGGCGTGAACGCTACGGGGGCTGCAGTGCAGCCCCTGAACCCTTGGTTGATCGTGAGGCGACCCGCGGCGCTTGTCATGGAGGGGTATCTGTATGTATAAACAGTGCCTGTTGCCGCCATCTGACTTCCGCCCGTGATCGCCCATTCCGTCGACGACCCGTTCTACTATCTGCATAACTTCCGGCAGGTCGTGCTGTGGGTCGAACAGCGCTACCAGGACCTGCTCGATGACCAGGAACTGGCCTTCATCCGTACCTTCAGTCAACTGCAAGCGCCAGCCCAGGCCTTGATGGTGCGCATGGTGATGCGCAAAGGCGAGTTGTTTCGCAGTGATCGGCTCGACTACGCCGAAATTGGCGATACTGCGCTGGCGCTGCAGCCGTTGCTGGCCCTCGGCTGGGTACGGGAGCCCGAGCAACTGGACCTTGAACAGCTGTTCGCCTTGCTGCGCAAGGAAGAACTGGCCCGCTGCTTCGCCCGGCAACTGAGCCGCCCGCGCGCGGCCAAGCATGAGTTGTTGGCACAGCTGCAACCCCTGGCGCTGGCGGCCCGGTCACTGGTCGAATGGTTTCCCGAAAGCGAGGTGCGCATCCTGCAGTGGTGCCTGCAACCTCTGTGCGACCGCATGCGCCTGCTGTTCTTCGGCAACCTGTACCAGGACTGGTCAGACTTCGTCCTCGCCGACCTGGGCGTGCTGCGTTACGAGCAGGTGCCGTTCAGCCCGGATTCTCGTGCCTTGCAGCAACGTGTCGATGTCGACCTGGCCATGGCGCTGCACCAGTGCGCCGAGCGCCTGGAGCAGGGCGGCGACCCCCTGCCGATCCTTGCCACCTTGCAGGGCCTGCACAGCGACAACCCCTGGCTGGCCCGGCGCCATGCGCGGCTGCAATTCGCCGTGGGCCAACAATGCGAACGCCTGGGTGAATGGGACCTGGCCACGGCTGTGTATGCGCAGTGCAACCATCCCCAGGCGCGCATTCGCCAGGTGAGGGTGCTGGAGCGCAGCGAACAGTGGCACCAGGCCCATGCACGGGCGTTGCAACTGGCAGCGGCACCTGCCAATGCGCTGGAGGAGCAGGCGCTGCAACGCATGCTGCCACGCCTGGCGCGCAAACTCGGCGGCCCGCCACAGCGGCGCCAGCGCACCACGCCGCTGGAACTGATCGAGCTCAAACTGCCCCGTGGGCACGCTGCGCTGGGTGTTGAAGAAGCCGTGCGTCAGCACCTGATGCAAGAGGGGGGGCAGGCGCATTACGTGGAGAACACGCTGTTCAACAGCCTGTTTGGCCTGTTGTGCTGGGAGGCCATCTTCGCTCCAGTGCCCGGCGCATTCTTCAACCCGTTCCAGGCCGCGCCACAGGACCTGCACGACAGCGACTTCCAGCAGCGGCGCAGTGCGCTGTTCGAACGCTGCCTCGGGCGGCTCGACGAGGGTAGCCATCGCCAGGCGATTCTCGACTGCTACGTGGCCAAACAGGGATTGCAGTCGCCGTTCGTGTCCTGGTCCATGCTCAGCGAGGAACTGCTGGAGCAGGCCTTGGCGTGCCTGCCGGCCGCAGCGCTCAAGCAATGTTTCCTGCGCCTGTTGCAGGACATTCGCAGCAATCGTGCCGGCATGCCCGACCTGATTCAGTTCTGGCCCGAGCAGGGCCGTTATCGCATGGTCGAGGTCAAGGGGCCCGGTGACCGCCTGCAGGACAATCAGCTGCGCTGGCTGGAGTTCTGCAGGCAACACGGCCTGCCGGTCGCGGTGTGCCACGTGCGCTGGAGCGAAACACCTTGAGCTACAGCGTAGCGGTGCGCGCCTTGTGTGAGTTCAGCGCCAAGGTCGGCGACCTGGACCTGCGCTTCACGCCATCGCCCACCGCCCAGGAGGGTATCGAAGGGCATCAGCGGGTGGTGGCACGGCGGGCTGCTGGCTACGAGTCGGAAATCGCCCTTGAAGGCCAGTTCGAAACCCTCAGGGTGCGGGGCCGTGCCGACGGATATGACCCTGCCAGCAATCGTCTGGAAGAGATCAAGACGCACCGTGGCGATCTGGCGCGTCAACCGGCCAATCACCGTCAGCTGCACTGGGCACAGGCCAAGGTCTATGGCTGGTTGATGTGCCAGGCACGACAACTGCCGGCCATCGAGGTGGCGCTGGTGTACCTCGACGTGGACAGCGACGGCCAGACGCTGTTCACTGAGCACTGTTCGGCTGCCGAGTTGCAGGCCTTCTTCGAAACCCAGTGCCAGCGCTTTCTGGGCTGGGCTCGATGGCAGCAACGACGCTTGGCCGAACGTGACCAAGGCCTGCTGGCGCTGAGTTTCCCCTACCCACAGTTCCGAAAAGGCCAGCGGCAGTTGGCTGAAACCTTGTACAAGGCGGTGAGCACCGGCCGTTGCCTGATGGCCCAGGCCAGCACCGGCATTGGCAAAACCCTTGGTACCTTGTTCCCGCTGCTCAAGGCCATGGTGCCGCAGCAGCTGGACAAGCTGTTTTTTCTCACCGCCAAGACACCAGGCCGGGCACTCGCCCTGGATGCCATGCGCCAGATCACCGATGCCACGCCGCAACCTGCCCTGCGCACACTGGAGCTGATCGCTCGCGACAAAGCCTGTGAATACCCGGACAAGGCCTGTCATGGTGAGTCCTGCCCATTGGCCGCAGGCTTCTACGACCGTTTGCCGGCTGCGCGCGAGGCTGCGGCAGCACTGCCGTTGCTCGACCGCGCCAACCTGCGTGAAGTGGCTTTGGCGCACCAGGTGTGCCCGTACTACCTGGGCCAGGAGATGGCGCGCTGGGCCGACGTGCTGGTCGCCGACTACAACTACTACTTCGATGCGCATGCTTTGCTGTTCGGCCTGACCCAGCTCAACCAGTGGCGAGTGGCAGTACTGGTGGACGAAGCGCATAACCTGGTCGAGCGTGGGCGCGGCATGTACAGCGCCAGCCTTGACCAGGGCCAGCTGCTGGCGTTGCGCCAGAGCAAACCGCCTGGGCTGGTCAGTGCGCTGGACCGCCTGAACAGGCAGTGGAACGCGCTGTATAAAGAGCAGCGTGCGCCGTACCAGGCCAGCGAGGCGCTGCCTGAAGGGCTACTGCGCGCCCTGCAGCAGTGCGTCGGGCTGATTCAGGAGCAGATGAACCAGGTGCCCACGCACATCGACCCCCAGGTGTTGCAGTTCTACTATCAGGCCTTGCAGTTCTGCCGGGTTGCCGAGCTGTTTGACGAGCACTTTCTGTTCGACATCAGCCAGCGCCAGGGCCCGCGCAAGCGGCGGCTGGCCACGCTGTGCCTGCGCAATGTCACCCCGGCACGGCTGCTGGCACCGCGCATGCAGGCGGCGCGCAGTGTGACGCTGTTTTCCGCCACGTTGAGCCCACGGCATTTCTACAGCGACCTGCTGGGCATGCCAGCCGATACCGCCTGGCTGGACGTGGCCGCGCCGTTCCGTGCCGAACAGCTGGAAGTGCGCATTGCCAGCCAGGTGTCCACCCGTTACCAGCAGCGCCAAGCCTCCCTGGCGCCGATCGTTGACCTGATTGCCCGGCAGTATGAGCGCATGCCGGGTAACTACCTGGCGTTCTTCAGCAGCTTCGAATACCTGCAACAGGTGGCAGGGCTGTTGGCTGAGCAGCATGGGCAGATTCCGCTGTGGTCACAGGAGCCGGGCATGGACGAGGCGGCTCGCCAGGCATTTCTCGATCGCTTTGTCGCCGATGGCCGAGGTGTGGGCTTTGCTGTATTGGGCGGTGCTTTCGGCGAAGGGGTGGATTTGCCCGGCACGCGGCTGATTGGCGCGTTTGTCGCCACCCTGGGGCTGCCTCAGGTCAACCCGGTCAACGAGCAGTTCAAACAGCGCCTGGGGCGGCAATTTGGAGCGGGTTTCGATTACGCGTACCTCTACCCGGGCGTGCGCAAGGTGATCCAGGCGGCGGGCCGGGTTATTCGGGGTGACCAGGACCGTGGCGTACTGGTGCTGATTGACGAACGCTTCGCCGAGCCCCGGGTGCAGCAGATGTTTCCAGGGTGGTGGGCGGCGGCTATTGTCTAGCGGTCTTTCGCCTTTGACGATCAGTCGCAATCAGGGGGGATCAAACCATCCACCAAGTTCCCCTCATGGCACACCGCCGCAAGGCGGCCCAAGCACGTCAACCGGGCATTCCGTCTGCCCGGGGCCGGAGCAGGATGGGCAGGTAATGGCGCAGGAACAGCAACAGCGCCAGGCTCCAGCACAGTGCCGAAACGCTTACCCCCAGCGATGTGAACAGCGGCAGAATCACCCGGGCCAAGGTCGCCAGTTGCATCAGGGCAAAGGCCCAGGCAATGCTGGTCGGCACCTGCAATGGCCTGCCGGTGTGGCCCAGGCTGACCCGCGCCATCATGGCCAGGATCAGCCCGGTCATGGCGCCAACGGTCAGCGCGTGGGTCACCAGGCTCGGGCTCAGGGCCACCCCGCTATGCCACAGCGCCATGCCCAGGCAGGCCAGGGCGAGCCAGGCGTAGGCCAGGTGTAGCGACCACAGCAACGGTACGCGCCACAGGCCACGGTCGTGCCACAGCACCAGTCGGGTCGCATGCAGCGCGAACAAGGCAAAAAACAGCACCGCCAGGCTTGCTTGCGGCGTATCGGCCAGGCCGGTGGCAAACGCCAGCGGTACTGCGACGCCGAGCAACAGGCAGGCTCGGTCCAGCCATGGGCGGGCAGGGGCCGCGTCAAGGTAACCCAGGCCACGGCGGGTAAAGAATGGTATGACCCGGCCGCCGAGTACGGTCATCATCGCCGTCACCAGCCACAGCCCGGCAAATATTCCACGACGCTGCCACAGTTCGTCCTGGTGCAACCAGCCGGCCAAGGTCAGCCACTGGCAGGCGGCAATCAACAGCACCAGTACGACGATCGGGTAGTTGTTGCGCAGGCGCCGTTGCAGGACCGGTCGTGCCAGGTTCAATGCCACCAATGGCAGGAAGCTGCCCTCGACCAGTACCAGCAAGCTACCCGGTAGTGGCATAAACCAGCTTACCCGCCCCAGCAACCAAAGCAGGAACACACCCTGCAGCGCCCGCCCGCTCAAGCCTGGGATGCCGCTCCAGTTCTGCACGGCGGTCAGCAGAAAACCCGCGATAATGGCGGCGGCGAAGCCGTAAAGCATCTCGTGGCGGTGCCAGGCGAGCATACCCCCGGGCGGTGCAGGGGCCAGTGCCCCAGCCAGTACGCCGGCCCACAACAGCAGGGCGATCAGCGCAAACAAACTGCCACCCAGGAAGAACGGGCGAAAACCCAGGCCCCAGACGGCTTGGCGTGGGCGTGAAGCAGTGGGTTGCAAGAGCATGGGCAGTCCTTGGTTCGTTCAGTAGGCTTCAATTGGGGTAAGATCACGATCCGTGCCAGTTGCAAAGCCCTTGAATATCAAGGTGATGGCACTTCTCAGGGTCCGAATGACACGCGCGTATTGCGGTCATTCAGACTGGCTTGTATGTCGTTTTGACTTGCTTCAGGGTTTGCCTGGTTCAGTGCCGGCTGACGCTTCGCTACAGGATTCACGTTTTGTCCGACCTCTCGAAAAATCCGCTGCTGCAGTACATGGCCCGTCTGGCCCCATCCAGCCAGCAAACCATGCGCTACATTCTTCAGGACGCCGCCGACCGGCTAGGTTTTGTCGACTGCAACATTGTCGATGTGCCTTGGCATCGGCTCGAGCCGGGCCATGTGATTGCACTGGTGGCTGCCCTGCGTGCCGATGGCTACGCGCCCAACAGCTCGTCGCTGTACGTCAACGCGATTCGCGGGGTGATGAACGAGGCCTGGCGTCAGGGCCTGATCGACCACGAGCAGCTGTTGCGTATTCGCGAGGTCAAGCCAGCCACAGGCTCCCGCCTGCCGCCAGGGCGCAACCTGCGCCGCAGCCTGATCCGCGAACTGATGGATGTGTGCGCTGCCGACCCGCGGCCACAGGGGGTACGTGATGCGGCGATCATTGCCTTGCTGTACGGCACCGGCATGCGCAAGTCGGAGTCGGTCGACATCGACCTCGACCAGGTCGACTTCGAGGCGCGCAGCCTGCAGGTGGTGGGCAAGGGCAATCATCAGCTGGTCAAGTACGCACCGCCGTGGGCGTTCGAGAAGCTGCAGGCCTGGCTTGAGCTGCGCCGCCAGGACCTGCCTGCCGGGGCGGAAGATGATCCGTTCCTGTTCAACCGCATCCGTCGCGGCAACCACATTACCCGGGCACGCATTACCAAGCATGCGATCTACTACATTGCCCGCCAGCGCGGCGCGCAGGTGGGGGTGAAGATCATGCCGCACGATTTTCGCCGGGCATTCATTACCCGGGTGATCGAAGAGCACGACCTGTCGATTGCGCAGAAGCTGGCGCACCATGCCAATATCCAGACCACGGCCATCTATGACCGGCGTGATGACAACGAGCGTCGGCGTGCCGTGGACCGCTTCGATTACTGAGGCTTGATATTGTAGGGCTCAACGCAGCCCCATTTTCACGTATGCCGGCACCGAAACAGGGCCGACACACGCCCCTGCTTTGTGCGCCATTGCCCCGCATGCCCGATGCCAGAGCGGGCACTGCACAGGTTTCATCATCGTTCACCTGCGAAGTTGGCCCGCAACCTGCTATATCCAGCCTGCGAATTTGATCGAGTGGTCAGGCCGTGCGCGCTAGCAGGCGCCCGCGCCGGACCCTCTAAACGGCCAGCAGGCCACGGATTTCAGGGGCCGCAGGATGTCGCTCGCGGAGCAGATCGAACAACAGCAAGACGATGCGGGCTGGAGTGCTCACCTGCAGTTGCGCTTTGTCCAGCGTGACGGCGTGACCCGCCTTGGTGCGTGGAAGCATTTCGGACCTCTTTTGGTGCAGCGGCCTTTCTATCCTGAAGGTGCGCCGTGCCATGTCTATGTCCTGCACCCGCCAGGCGGCATCGTCGCCGGCGACCGCCTGGAACTGGACATACACCTGGAACCGGGTAGCCACGCGCTGCTGACCATGCCCGGCGCCAGCAAGTTCTACCGCAGCATCGGCCCGACCGCGCGGTTGGCCCAACGCTTCCATCTGGCCGCGGGCAGCACCCTGGAGTGGCTGCCGCAGGACAGCATCTTCTTCTCCGGCGCCCGGGCCAGCCTCGCCAGCCGTTTTACCCTTGAACCGGGCGCCCGCCTGCTGGCCTGGGAAACCCTGTGCCTGGGCCGTCCGGTCATGCACGAGCGTTTCGACCACGGCGCCCTCGACAGCCTTTTGCACATCGAAGTGTCTGACGAGGTTGGCCTGCATGAGCGCCTGCGTCTCGAAGGCGGGCATCTGGACAAGCTGGGTGGGCACCCGCTACTCGCCACCTTCTGCGCCGCACCTGCCGATCAGGCCGTGCTGGAGCAGGTTCGCCCGCTACTCGATGAATTGGGCAACCCGGCCGGTGCGACCCTGCTCGGGTCGTTGCTGGTGATCCGGGTGCTCGACCATGACAACCAACACCTGCAACGCACCCTGCAACGCCTATGGCATGTGCTGCGCCCGGCCATCCTCGGCCTGCCAGCCTGCCCACCGCGTATCTGGGCTACCTGAGAGAGCACCATGGAGCTTACCCCGAGAGAGAAAGACAAACTGCTGCTGTTCACTGCCGCGCTGCTGGCGGAGCGGCGGCTGGCCCGTGGCCTGAAGCTCAACTACCCGGAGGCCGTGGCGCTGATCAGTGCCGCGGTGCTCGAAGGCGCCCGCGATGGCCGCACAGTCGCCGAACTGATGAGCCTGGGGCGTGAAGTGCTGACCCGTGAGCAGGTGATGCCCGGTATCGCTGAAATGCTTCACGACGTGCAGGTCGAGGCGACCTTCCCGGATGGCACCAAGTTGGTGACCGTGCATGACCCCATCGTCTGAAACCGCCAAGGAGCGTCGCATGATCCCAGGTGAAATCCAGGTCGCCGCGGGCGACATCGAGTTGAACAGTGGCCGAGAAACGGTCAGCGTCAGTGTGGCCAACCATGGCGACCGGCCGGTGCAGGTCGGCTCGCACTACCACTTCTATGAAGTCAACGACGCGCTGGTGTTCGACCGGGCGCCCACCCTGGGCTTTCGCCTGGACATCCCGGCCGGCACTGCCGTGCGCTTCGAGCCGGGTCAGGCGCGTACCGTGCAACTGGTGGCTTACGCCGGCAAGCGTGAGGTCTATGGTTTTCAGGGCAAGGTGATGGGCGCGCTGGAGGGCAGGGCATGAGCCGTATTTCCCGTCAGGCCTATGCCGACATGTTCGGGCCCACTGTTGGCGACCGCGTGCGCCTGGCCGACACTGCGCTGTGGGTGGAGGTCGAGAAAGACTTCACGATCTACGGCGAAGAGGTGAAGTTCGGCGGCGGCAAGGTCATTCGCGATGGCATGGGGCAGGGCCAGATGCTGGCGGCCGAGGCCATGGACCTGGTGTTGACCAATGCGCTGATCATCGACCACTGGGGCATCGTCAAGGCCGACATCGGCATCAAGCATGGACGCATCGCGGTGATCGGCAAGGCCGGCAACCCCGATGTGCAGCCGGGCGTGAACGTGCCGGTCGGGCCAGGGACCGAGGTGATCGCGGCCGAGGGCAAGATCGTCACCGCCGGTGGTGTCGATTCGCATATCCACTTCATTTGCCCACAGCAGGTGGACGAGGCATTGAACAGCGGTGTCACCACGTTCATCGGCGGTGGAACCGGGCCGGCCACTGGCACCAATGCCACCACCTGCACGCCCGGCCCCTGGTACCTTGCGCGCATGTTGCAGGCTGCCGACAGCTTGCCGATCAACATCGGGCTGCTGGGCAAGGGCAATGCCTCGCGGCCGGACGCGCTGCGCGAGCAGATTGCCGCAGGTGCTGTCGGGCTCAAGCTGCATGAAGACTGGGGCTCTACGCCAGCAGCCATCGATTGTTGCCTGGACGTGGCCGAGGAAATGGATATCCAGGTGGCGATTCACACCGACACCCTCAACGAGTCGGGCTGTATCGAAGACACGTTGGCGGCCATCGGCGACCGCACCATCCACACCTTCCATACCGAAGGTGCCGGTGGCGGCCATGCCCCGGACATCATCCGTGCGGCGGGGCAGGCCAACGTGCTGCCATCCTCGACCAACCCGACCCTGCCTTACACGATCAACACCGTGGACGAGCACCTGGACATGCTCATGGTCTGCCACCACCTGGACCCGAGCATCGCCGAGGACGTGGCCTTCGCCGAGTCGCGCATTCGCCGCGAAACCATCGCTGCCGAGGACATCCTCCACGACATGGGCGCCTTTGCCATGACCTCGTCCGACTCCCAGGCCATGGGCCGGGTTGGCGAGGTGGTGTTGCGCACCTGGCAGGTGGCGCACCAGATGAAGCTGCGTCGCGGGCCGCTGGCACCGGACACCCCGTACAGCGATAACTTTCGGGTCAAGCGCTACATCGCCAAGTACACCATCAACCCGGCACTCACCCATGGCATCGGTCACGAAGTGGGCTCGGTGGAGGTCGGCAAGCTGGCCGACCTGGTGCTGTGGTCGCCAGCGTTCTTTGCGGTCAAGCCGGCCCTGGTGCTCAAGGGCGGGATGATCGTCACCGCGCCCATGGGCGACATCAACGGCTCCATACCCACCCCCCAGCCGGTGCACTATCGGCCGATGTTTGGCGCGCTGGGCGCGGCGCGGCATGCCACACGCATGACATTCCTGCCCCAGGCGGCAATGGACCGCGGGCTGGCCGAGGAGCTGAACCTGCGCAGCCTGATTGGCGTGGTCAACGGTTGCCGGCGGGTACGCAAGCCGGACATGGTCCACAACACCCTGCAGCCGCTGATCGAAGTCGATGCGCAGACCTATCAGGTGCGTGCCGATGGCGAACTGCTGGTCTGCGAACCGGCCAGCGAATTGCCGCTGGCCCAGCGCTATTTCCTGTTCTGAGGAGCACAAATGATTGTCTTGAGCCGCCGTATCTCCGAACCCGGTACGCGGGTTGTCAGTGGCACTGTCACCCTTGACGTGGACAGCCGTATCAAGAGCCGCCTGCGAGTAACCCTGGATGATGGCCGCGAAGCCGGGCTGATGCTGGAGCGCGGCCACCTGCTGCGCGGAGGTGAACTGCTGGCCGATGCCGAGGGCACCCAGCTGATCCGCGTGCTGGCGGCGCCCGAGGCGGTGTCGACGGTGCGCTGTGCCGATCCACACCTGTTGGCCCGCGCCGCCTACCACCTGGGTAACCGCCATGTGCCGCTGCAGATCGAACCCGGGCTGTTGCGCTTCCAGCACGACCATGTGCTGGACGACATGCTGCGGGGGCTGGGCCTGACGGTAGAGGCCGAACAGGCCCCGTTCGAGCCTGAAGCGGGCGCTTACCAAAGTGCACCGCATGGCCACAGCCACAGTCATGCCCATGGCCACGATCACCCGTTCGTACGCCTGCCTGCCCATTCCTGAACTGCCCTGGAGCAACCGATGAAAAAGACTTTCGCCCTGTTTCTGTTGATGCTGGCACTGCCAGCCTTCGCCCATCCAGGCCATGACAGCAACCCGCTGCAGGACGGCCTGCTGCACCCGCTGACCGGGCTCGATCACCTGCTGATGCTGCTGGGCACCGGCGTGCTCGCCGCGTTGACCCGGCGCAACCTGACGTTGCCTCTGGCGACCCTGGCGGCCATGTTCGGAGGGGCCGTGTGCGGTCACCTGTTCGGCGATGTGCTGGGCATGGAGACCCTGATTGCCGTGTCGCTGCTGGTGGCTGCCGGGGCGGTGCTGCTGCCGAGCCGCCAGTTGCTGCTGGCCATGGCCATGCCGGTGTTCGCCCTGTTCCATGGCTGGGCCCATGGCGTAGAAGCCACCCCGAGCGCTTTCTGGCAATTCAGCGCAGGGTTTGTCGCGGTCAGCGGCTTGCTGCTGGCGGCGGGCTTTGCAGTCGGTTGCCTGCTGCGCCGTCACAGCGGCCTGCAGAAGGCCTTTGGCGGTGGCCTGTTGGCCGGCGCCGCGCTGGTACTGGCCGGTTGATGAACAGCGACCTGGCGCTGCTGCGCCTGCTGCAGTTGGCCAGCCCCGGCTTGCCGGTGGGTGGTTTTACCTATTCGCAAGGCCTGGAGTGGGCGGTCGAGGCCGGCTGGGTTCGGGGCGTGGACAGTTTTGCCGGCTGGCAGCGTGAGCAGGTTCACGACACCCTGGCCTGCCTCGACTGGCCGGTGCTGGCGCGTCTGTACCACGCCTGCCAGGCTGAGGACGCCGAAGCGTTCGGTCACTGGAGCCGGTTCTTGCTGGCCAACCGCGAAACCGCCGAGCTGCGCCTGGAAGAACAGCAGCGCGGCGCAGCGCTGGCGCGGTTGCTCGACGGCTGGCAACTGGGCCAGGCACCGGCCTGGCGCTCCAGCCTTGAGCTGACCCAGTTGGGCGGTATGGCCTGGCTGGCTGCACACTGGGCCATCCCGCTGCGCCAGCTGGCATTGGGCCATGGCTTTGCCTGGCTGGAGGGCGCGGTCATGGCCGGGGTCAAACTGGTGCCGTTCGGCCAGCAGGCTGCCCAGACCTTGCTGCGCGACCTTGGCGCCGACTTGCCCGCTGCATTGGACCAGGCGCTGGTCCTGGGCGATGACCAGCTCGGCGGCGGCCTGCCGCTGCTGGCCATCGCTTCATCGCGTCACGAAACCCAATACACCCGTTTGTTCCGTTCCTGAGGACTGCCTGCATGCAAAGCTATCAACAACCCCTGCGCGTCGGTGTCGGCGGCCCGGTCGGCTCTGGCAAGACCGCACTGCTGGAAGCGCTGTGCAAGGCCATGCGCGATCACTACCAGATCGCCGTGGTTACCAACGACATCTACACCAAGGAAGACCAGCGCATCCTCACCGAGGCCGGCGCCCTCGAGCCGGAGCGCATCGTTGGCGTGGAGACCGGCGGCTGCCCGCACACGGCCATTCGTGAAGACGCCTCGATGAACCTGGCGGCGGTCGAAGCGCTGGCGCGCAAGTTCGGTAATCTTGAAGTCATTTTCGTGGAAAGCGGCGGTGACAACCTCAGCGCCACCTTCAGCCCGGAGCTGGCTGACTTGACCATTTACGTGATCGACGTGGCTGAGGGCGAGAAGATCCCGCGCAAGGGCGGCCCAGGCATTACCAAGTCCGACTTCCTGGTGATCAACAAGACCGACCTGGCGCCTTATGTAGGGGCGTCACTGGAGGTGATGGAGCGCGACACCCAGCGCATGCGGCCGCAGCGGCCCTGGACCTTCAGCAACCTGAAGAAGGGCGAGGGGTTGCAGGCGGTGATCGACTTTATCGTCGAGCGCGGGATGCTGGGGGTGCGAGGCTGACGGATCGAGGTCTCTGTGCGGGCATGTCCGTGAAGAAACCAACGCGGTGGATGGCACCGGCTCTGCCGGTGTTCGCGGGTGAACCCGCTCCTACGACGGGCTGTGTCCACCCCCCCGTTTGTGTCCACCACCGATCGGTGTAGGAGCGGGTTTACCCGCGAATACGGTAGCGGCCGCAACAGTGAACGGCGGGTGGAAATTGGCCAGCAGGGCCGGCCCTTTCGCGGGTGAACCCGCTCCTACGACGGGCTGTGTCCACCCCCCCGTGTGGGTCCACACCGGTGTAGGAGCGGGTTTACCCGCGAATACGGTAGCGGCCGCAACAGTGAACGGCGGGTGGAAATTGGCCAGCAGGGCCGGCCTCTTCGCGGGTAAACCCGCTCCTACGGGGCGACCGCGCAGGCCGTCAATGTTGAGCAGGACAGTTGCCCCCCCCACAGGTGTGCGTGTTGCCAGCATCATCTGTGACAGCAGTGAGGCTTGTCCGGTTGACCTTCATAGCGGTCATGGTGCCGCACCCAGTCCATGGTCCCACCTTCGTTGCGCCCCAGTGGCGCAATGTCGAGGAAGTTGTAGGTGTTGACCAGAATGTCCAGCCCGCGGGCGTAGGTTGAGTAGGTGTGGTACACGCTGCCGTCGCCTTCGCGGAAAAACGCACTCAAGCCGGGCAGCTCGCTTTCATTGCCCTCATACGGCTCATAGTTGTACTGCCGCTGGCCTTCGCTGCCGACACTGACGCCAAAGTCCTCGTTGAAGTCGCTGCCATGCGACGAATACCACGGGAACTGCCAGCCCATGCGCCGGCGAAATGCCTGGAATTCGGCATACGGCGCCCGTGACACCGCCACCAGCGACACATCGTGGTGGGCCAGGTGCAGATTGGCGCCGTCAAAGTGGTCGGCCAGAAAAGAGCAGCCGGGGCAGCCCTCGCTCCAGCCTTCGGCGAACATGAAGTGGTAAAGCAACAACTGGCTGCGGCCTGCGAACAGGTCGGCCAGGTTCAACGCGCCGTTTGGCCCGAAGAAGCGGTAATCCTGCTCGACCTTTACCCAAGGCAGGGCGCGACGGGCTGCAGCTAGCGCGTCGCGGTGGTGGGTAAATGCTTTTTCGTGCAGCCACAGTTGCTGGCGAGCCGCCAGCCACTGGCTGCGGGAAACCACCGGGTGCCTGCTTTCGCGTGTGCTCATGGTGCTGTCTCCTCGCTGGGGGATTCACACCTTGGTCGAGTACGACCAGGTCGATTCGACAAGCACCGGTGGCCGGGCGATGAGCGGTATCTGCTCAGCCCGATTGGGCAATATGCCCCTCGGCCCGTTCATCGGCGCCGTCATCCTCACCAGGCAGGGCGGTGATCACGCTGAAGTCGCTGACTTCTACCTTGCCGCCGCCATAGCCCAGCAAGTGGAAGGAAAACGCCTTGCGCTCGGTCGGGTTGTCGAAGCTGAACTCCATCTCCAGTGGCGCGTCGGCGGTGACCTTTACCTCTTCGGGCAGGCCCAGCGGCACGTCCTGTTCCAACTGCTTGGCCTTGAGCCGGATGTAGGCCGCGCGTTTGGGGTCCAGCGAGCGGACCTTGACCCGCACGCGGGTGTGCGAGCCTCCGGGCATTTCCAGATACTGGGCGCCAATGAGGTTGTCGGCCCAGTCATCGTCAATGCGCTTGCGCAACTTGATCGGCGAAGGGCCGCCGAACTGGTAACGCAGGTTGAGCGGGGTTTGCAGCAAGGACTGGTCGAGCACTACGGCCAAGGCGCCGATCTGTTGGCCCAGCAGGCTGTCGGCCGGACCGAGGTAGCGGGCCTGGTCGGCGATGAAGCCTTCACTGGCATAACGCCGGCAGCGCTGCTGGAAGTCACATTCGGTGAACAGGCCCTGGCCGTTGTGGTAGCGCAGCATGCCGTTGGTGTAGGAGATCATCTCGCGGCCGCTGTCGTAGTCGCGGTACAGCGAGCGACCGCCAAGCGCGACGGGAATGGGCAGTGCGAAGTAGTCGAGCAGCGAGGTGGCCAGGTCGATATGGCCGTAAGTGCCGCGCTTGATGGTTGGCAGCTGGGCCTGCTCCGGCGCCAGGGTAAGGTTGAAGCCCCAGGAGGAGGCCAGGCGCACGCCATCGATGCCGTGGGACTCGTCGGAAGTCAGCACCACCAGTGTGTCCTTGAGGACGCCCTGGCGCTCAAGATTGTCAAGAAATGCCCCGACTGCGTCATCCAGGTAGGCGACCGCTGCCTGTTTCGGTGTGGCGTAGCGCTCGAGGTACTCGGCTGGCGCCGAATAGGGCTGGTGGGTACCCACGGTGAGCAGCGTCAGCATCCATGGCTTGTCCTGCTTCTGCAACTGGCCCACATAGCCCAGGGCGCCTTCGAAGAAAGCGCGGTCATCCTTGCCCCATGGGAAGTGCAGGTAGTTCTTGTTGCTGAACCACTCCTGGCCATGCACCGCATCGAAACCGATGTGCGGCATGATGCGGTCCTTGGCCATGAAGCGCAGGCCTGCGCCTTGCAGGTAGTGGGTGGTGAAACCGGCCTGGCGCAATTGTGCCGGCAGACAGGCCTGGTTGCGTTGGTTCTGGGTCAGCAGTTCCACGCCCTTGGGCGTGCCGTTGGCCAGTTTGTCGTAATCGCCGCACAGCATCGCATACAGGCCACGGATGGTCTGGTGGGTGTGCAGCACGTAGTCTGGGGTGTTCATGCCGCGCTCGGCCCACTTGCTGAGCTTGGGCATCAAGTCCTCATTGAAGCGGCTGTTTAGCGCCTGGCGGTTAGGTCGCAGGTAGGCGCCCGGGATGCCTTCCATTGTGATCACCAGCAAGTTGCGGGCGCTTCCCGGGCCGGCAAGCAGCCTTTGCCCATGCAGGTCGGATTGAGTCAGGCCGCTGCTGGCGAGCGGTGTGAAGGTTTGTGTGCGGCCCATCCAGCCTTCGACCTGGCGTTGCAGGTTACCGACCCCGGCAGACATCAACTGGTGGGGGAGGTTGTATTGCCGCCACTGGTCGGCATCGGATGGTAGCAACTGCTGGCTGCCCCAATGCGCGCCGAACAGCAGTACGGGTATGGCCCAGGCTTTGCGCGGCAGTGGCTGGCTACACCGTGCACGGCTGCGCCACGCACAGGCCAGCCAGGCCAGCAGGCCGCCACCCAGGGCCCAGGGCAGCCAGGCATGGGCCAGGCCGCCACCGGTTGAATTCTCCATGAATTGCGGGTCGGTCAGGTAGTTAAGGTCGGCGCTGGTGGGCAGTCGACCCACCGCGCTCACCAGTTCGGCCGAGGCCACCCAAAGCGCCGCCCAGGCTAGCAGCACCGGCAGCGCCAGCCACCACGGCCTGCGGTGTAGCAGCACGATCAACAGGCTGCCAAGGGCGAGGTCGGACAGGTAGCCGAACGGGTTGGACCAACCCAGCATGGCGCGTGTACCCAGTGGGATCACCAGTACCAGGGCAGCCAAAGTGGCAAGCCGGGTGCTTGGGTGGTCGGACAGGTTCTTCACAAAAACTTCCCTTTTGCCATTAAATCGTCATGCATCTGTGCTTGATGATATCAGGCCAGGGCAGGGAAGGCGGCCGGTTACAAGGCTTGTAACCAAAGCCGGGCCCGTTCGCACAGGCCCGGCCGATGGCAACTATCAGAAGTAATAAGGGAATTTCAGGCTGAAAGAAAAGTCAGGTGCGTCATCGGTCAGACCAATGGACAGGTTGGGCACGATGGTCAGGTTGTCGGTGGCGGCGAAGGTCAGGCCAATATTGAAGTTGGCGGCGTTGTAGTCACTGTTGGAGATCGATTGCCAGTCGCCGCCATCAGGTTTGATCTTGCTCTTGCGGGCGAACTGGTCGGATACCGAGAACGACATACTCATCTTTTCGTTAAGGGCAAAGGCGATGCCCCCGCCGATCTGCCACGAGTCGCCAAGCTTGACGTCACCCGGCACCTTGCTGTTCACCTGCGGACTGATGTCGCTGAACGAGTCTTGCATGTTGTAGGTGTAGGACAGGCTGCCGAACAGCACGGCCGGGTCGAAGGTCTTGACCAGCGAGATGCCCGGTGTGATCGACCATACACCGTTGCCGGTCGGTAGGCTTTCCGGTACCGCGAGGTTGTTGTTGCCGTCCACCTCGCGCAGCTTGATGCCGTAGGGGTCTTTGCCGGTCGGTGCCTTGATGCGCAGGGTGGCCACTGCGTCAGGCCAGGTTTCGTCCTCGTCGAGGAATTTGTAGGCCACCCCGACGTTGATATCGCCGATTTCCGGGTCGCGGGTCACGCTGGCATCGGAAGTGGTTGCCCCGGCCCCCCCCGCACCACCGGACGAGTAGGTGGACTCGCGGTAAACCACGGGGACGTTGATATCGAACTGCCAGCGCTGCGCCAGGTTATAGCGGGCAGTCATGTCCAAGGTCCAGTTGTCAGCCTTGATCCGGTCGAGGTTGATGCTGCCGAGGAAGATCGAGTCCAGTGCCAGAAAGCCATTGAGGGTCAGCGCACGGGTATCGTAATGGGTATAGGTGAGGCCGGTTTCGAAGCTGAACTTGCCCCCGCCAAAGAATCCGCTGGCTTCGTCATACAGGTTGGAAACGCTTTGCGCCGGCTCGGAATCGGCTGTCAGCGCCTGGCCGTAGGAGCTCCCTGTAGTGCCCGGTGCGCCAGAGGCGACGGTCTGAGCACCTTTCACCCCCTCGGCCGGAGACTTGACCAAGCGTCTGGGTTGCGCGGCAGCAGGGGCCTCCTCGACCTGGCGCACACGTTGCTCCAGCACCATCAGTGCCTGTTGCTGTGCCTCATAGCGGCGTTTGAGTTCAATCAGTTCCTGTTTCAGCGCTTCGACCTGTGGGTCGGCGGCTGCGTAAAGTGCTGTGGCTGGGGCCAAGGCAGTCAAGCACACAAAAGCTCTGAGCGTAAAAGATCGGTACATGGAGTTGCCGTCCCTTCCAACTACTTTTGATGAGACTGAGCGTAGATCAGTATCCGAAGGTGCGAAGACCTTTGAGCTGGTCGAGGCTACCGTTGAGGGAAGCCGCTGTCGGCACGCTCTCGCGCATGACAACGTTCAAGGTGGTGACGTTGTTGACCAGGTTACCGTTGCCGAGCAGCGTCGAGTTCTGCAGCAGGCCACCCTGGGCCAGGCGTTGCACACTGCTGCCCTGGTTGTTGCTGGCATTGATGTTGAGCTGCACGCCCACACCGCTTGAGGACACACTGAGCGCGCCGGCGCCATTTTCCCCGACCAGGGTCTGGCCGGCGGCCAGTACCTGGCCTTGCTGTTGTGCAGCGGGGGCCTGGTTGGCTTTGGTCACGTTGATATCGACGTTGTTGTAAGCGGCGTTGTTATCACCGGCTGCACGGACCACCTGGGTCACACCTTCGGTGGTGGTCAGGCCGTTGCCGCCCGTTACCACGCCAGTCCCGGCAGCAGACGCGCTGCTCGGTGCCGTACCTGCGCCTTTTTTGTCAATCATCGAGACATAGAACTGGGGTTTGATGGTCGATTGCTGAACTTGCAGCGTGGACGTTGCCCCGATCACATCCCCTTTTGCATTTTGCCAGGTGCTGGACATGACAATGCCGAAGCTCACGATTCGTCCGGGCATCACATAGCGGCCCCGCAGGTTGGCCAGCTCCTGATCCTTCAGTTCGATGGGTTTGAATGCCTCTGCGTGACTGGGCAAGCTGGCTGCCAGACAGGCCATGGCCAACCACAATGAAGTCTTCATGAAATGCTCCCTGGAGCCTCATGCTCCTTGTCATTAGAACAGTCGTTAGAAGAAGTCGCTTCTGATGAAGCCGAAGTCCAGCAGCTCTGCGTCCTGCACGGGGGTGAAGTTGTTCACCCGGCCCTTGGCGGTCAGTGGCAGGGGCGGGTCGAGCAGGATGTTGTTCTTGTCGTAACCCTGGCCGATCACCGCGAAGATGATGCCGTTCCAGCCCTTGAGGAAATCGTCGACCTTGTATCGTTTGTGGCCCAGCACCGGATCACCGATGTACACCCAACCTTTGTCGACTTTCTGCATGACCACGAAGTGCTTGTAGCCGCGCACATCCATCAGCACCACGACAGGAATGCGTACGCTGTTCAGGGTTTCGGGCGCCACCCGGTAACCGCGGGCACGCATCCCGAGGCTTTCGACGTAGCGCTTCATGTCGAGCATCGAGAAGCCTTGCGTGCGCACAAGGTCCTGGTCGGCGTGGGCCAGCATGCCTTCGATGATCTGATGTTCGTCCACATCCAGCCAGTAGGCCTGGCGCAGGATGGTCGCCAGCGCGGCGGCGCCGCAGCTGAAGTCGGTCTTTTGTTGCACCAGGTCGGCGAACTTGCGTTCGCGCAAGCTCTGGATCGGTTTGAACACCACGGCGCCGCCCGGCAGGACGGACAGCGGCATTTGTGCAGCTTCGCTCACGCTGGCCAGGCACAGCAAAAACGCCAAGGCGAAAATACGCATGATCGGGTGCCTTACGGTGTGTTGAAGAAAGGCCCCCCGAAGGGGGCCTCAAGCACAGCGGTCAGAACGAGGTGTTGGAGATGGCCAGCGAGTTGCTTTGCTGGTTGCCCACACCGGCTGCTACGTTCACGCCCAGGTTGCCGCTGCCACCGTTCACCGAACCGCTAAGGGTTGCAGTGTTGGTGACTGGGTTGGCCCAGCCGGTCGGGGTCAGCACTTGGAAGGACACAGTATTGCTCAAGTCGTAAGCGCTGCTTTCGCTGTAGCTCTTCGAAATGTCGTTCGAGGATTCTTTCGAATGCTCGCCAGACTTCGAGAACTCAGACGCCGAAGCATTCTCGTACGAAGAGTCGTGAGACTTGTTGTACGAAGACTCTTTGGACTTGTCGTACGACGACTGATGCGACTTGTCGTAGTTGGAGTCGAATGCTTTCTCGAACGACGAGTCGTATGCACTTTCGTGCGACTTGTCGATCGACGCATCCAGCGACGCACTCAGCGAGCCATCGAAGGAGCTGGAGTCGGTACGCTCGTAACGGCCATAGTCGGTGGTACGGGTACGCGAGGCGCTAACGTCAGCGTCCAGCGAAGCTGCCAGGCTGGCGCTGCTCGACGCGCTGTGGCTGCCGCTGGCAGAGCCACTGGCACCCCAGCCGAACGAGCCACTTGCGCTCGAGTTGTGGGAGCCGCTGGCACTGCTGGATTGCGAGCCGCTGGAGTCCCAGCCACTGGAGCCGCTGGAGCTGGCGCTATGCGCACCGGCGAGGCTGAAGCTCGAAGACGAGCTGCGGTCGTCGGTCGAGTTGAAGCTGCCTTCCTTCGAGCTTGAACCGCTGGCCGACTTGGTGATGGTAATCGTATCCACCCGGTAGGTGCGGTCGGCGCTGTTGTTTACAACCAGGCCTGGGCCGTCCTGATTGGCCGAAGCCGTGGCAGTGGCGTTGCCCAGCGGCGCACCGGTGTTGGCGATGGCCATGGTGTTTTTCTGCTGGTTGAGGTCGCCACCGGCAACGTTGATGCCGATGTTGCCCTCAGCCCCGCTGGCTGAGCCGCTCATCACCGCCGAAGACTGGGTCGAATAGTTGTCGACCCGGTTGTTTCTGCTGGTTTGCACGACGTCAGCCGTGGCACTCGCCATGCCGAACACGAAGCTGTTGTCCAGGCTCGAGTCGGAGCCTGCGTTGGCAATGGCAGCGGCGTTGTCTTGCTGGTTGCCGTTACCGGCCGCCACGTTTATCCCAACGTTGCCGCTGGAGCCGGTGCCAGAGTCACTCATCTCGGCTTCGTTGATGGTGCCTTGATTGGAGATGCGATTGCGAGTGCTGGTTTGGGTATCCCAGGCATTGGCCGTTGCATACACAGGGATCTTGGTGGGTGGAGGCTTGTGATGACCATTGTTATGGTGGCCGTTATGGTGGTCATTACGCCGATCATTTTGCCCAGCTTGTACAGCAACAGCCATGACCGCAGCAATTGCGAAAACCAGAGGCTTGATTGCCATCGAGGGTTTCATGGTGATTCTCCGTACGCTATTAGGTTAAGTGTCGTTCTTAACTGCAGGGTCAATCCGCGACCCGGATGCTCAAGGTGTTGGCCATTCGGTTTCCCACCCCGGCACTCTGGTTCAACTGGATCACCCCTCGGCTACCGGTGAAGGCCTGGTCACTGGTAGTGACCTGGCGATAGCCTGCTGGAATGTCAGTTGCTCCTGAGTTGTTGATCAGCGCCACGTTCTGTTGCATGAGGACGCTGTCGTCGATGCTTTGCGGTTGTGCACCAATGCTGATGCTCAGTGCGTTGGCTTGCTGGGTGTTGGCACCTGCGCTCTGGTTGACGCCCAGGGCGCCGCTGCCGTTGCTGAAAGCGTTGCCCTGGATGGTCGAGCGGGCGTCCATCGCGGGGTCGGCGGGCGTGTCGAGCCGTTGTCGGATCTGGGTGCTTGCATTGGCTTCGGGGCCGACGGCGATGGCGCGCGCATTGACCTGCTGCTGTTTGTCACCAGCGGCCTGGTTGACAGAGAGGTTGCCCTGATAGCGGCTGCCGGAGCTGTCGATATCGGCGTTGTTGATGACCGGAACCAGGGATTGCGCAAAGGCCGGTGCAGTGCAAAGGGCGGCCAGCATCAGCAGTGTGCGCTTCATCTCACTTGCCCCCGCCGGTCAGAATCTGCAGTGGCGCGAGGCCTCGCTGCACGCTTGAGTTGACCATGTTCGAGATACCGTTACCCGACCCCGTGCCGCGTCCGCCCGCCAAGTTGGGAAGTTGGTTCTGGTTGCCGAGGTTGCCACCCAGGTTGTTGGTCTGCTGGGTGACCAGGTTGCTGATGCCTGCGCCACTGCTGATGCTGGCGAAATCGCCATCGCTCAGCTCGTTGGTTTGCTTGAGCACGTGGGCAGAAGGGTTGGCATTGACGGTGGTAGGGCTCGGGTCTGGAATCAGCGGCGGGATGGTCGCGTTGCGCACCTGCACATCGCGCTTGATGATGATGATCCCCTTGTCCGCCTGAGCCGTCAGGCTGAGTGACCCCAGTACACAACCCACCAGTAATAGGTGATAGAGGCGTTTGTCACGTTTCCTCACGACGGCAACTCCTTCTTTGAGCGCTGGGCCTGTTCAGCGATGCGAACGACAGAGCAGAAGGTGTGCCGCTTTTTAGAATACGTTTCAGATCAGATAGTTAGGGCAAGAGGCTGACAAAATGCGGCGCATGCTGTCTCAGGCTTGAAACAGCTTGCCCTGCGCGTTGCCGGCAAAGTCAGCTGTGGCCTTGATGGGAAGGGTTTTTGCAAGTGTGTTTCACGGGCTTGACACTGCCCCCAGGACAGGGGGAAGCCCCGCAATTTCGGGGGCTTTGCCCCACCGGGGTGTGTCAGTGGTTTAACACTCGGTTGGGCATGATGGCGCATCGCTACCAAGCAGCATAGCAACCGATTGCAGGGCCAGCAATTGGCGTTGCGGCCAATTGCCATCAAGTATTTGGTGCGGTTGGTTGTGTCGCCTCAGCCACGCCTGGCTGTCGTCGAAAAAGCGCTGACGATCACTGAGGTCGGGTTGGCAACGCTGCCCATCGGCAATCCAGTCCACCCCTTGCGGGCTGAGCAACAGGTGCAGGTCGTAACGCCGTGCCAGCAGTGCCTCTTCCAGCCAGGTTGGGCAGTCGTCGAACAGTGCGTGGCTCCAGAGCATGTTGCTTAGCAGGTGGGTGTCCAGAATTAGCAGCGGGGGCGCCTGCTCACGTGCACGGTCCTCCCATGCCAGTTGTCCGCGGGCGATGGCGGGAATATCGGCGTAGCAGGTGTCACGGCATTGCTGGTCGATGAAATGGCGCACGTATTCGCCCACCACCACGCCACCAAAATGTGCCTGGATCACCCCGCTGAGCCAGCTTTTGCCACTGGATTCTGGGCCGCACAGTACCAGTACTTTCATTGCTTGCGGCGCACTCATGGCTGTACCAACGCCGGGTCGCGCCGCCATTCCAGCCAGCCGCGTACAGCAATCAGGGTGAGCACGGCGAAGAAGCCGGCGGTGAAATACAACTGCTGATGCAGGTATTGGCCCACATAGATGATGTCGACCACGACCCACAGTGGCCAGCACTGCAGGCGTTTCTGCGCCATCCACAGTTGCGCGACCAGGCTGAATCCGGTCAGGGTGGCGTCCAGCCAGGGCAGGGCGGCATCGGTCCAGTTGGCCATGGCCGCGCCCAGGGCGGCGCTCAGCAGCACGCCGGCGGCCAGGCCGGTGAGCAGTGCCGGGCGTGGCAGACGGGAGACCTGACGGGCGTCTTCAGCGTGGTCGGGGCGCTTCCATTGCCACCAGCCGTACAGTTGCAGGATGGCGTAGGCCACTTGCAGCAACATGCCCGAGTACAGCTTTACTTCGTAGAACAGCCAGCCATAGATCAGCACCATGACCAGGCCGATCGGCCAGCACCAGGCGTTCTGCTTGACCGTGAGCCAGACAGCGGTAACGCCGAGGAGGGCGGCAATGAGTTCAAGGCCGGACATCGGCGATCCTTGGAGGCTACGGGGAAGGGGCGAGATTGTAGCGGGTCGGCCGGTGAAGGTGTAGGGCGCAGCGGTGGGATACCCGGTTGTAGGAGCGGGTTTACCCGCGAACACCGGCAGCGCCGGTGCCATCCACCGCGTTGCTTCCTTCGCGGGCATGCCCGCTCCCACAGGTGCAGCGCAAGCTTCAAGGTCACTCGATACCTGCTGGAGCAGGCCTGCCCGCTCCCACCAAGGGCTTGTTCTCAGACCCGGAACTGCCGCAACAACTGCTCCAACTCTTCGCTCAACCGCCCCAATGCCACCCCGGCATCGCTGGACTGACGCGCCGCATCGGCGGTCTGCTGCGACAACCCGGCAGTATCCAGCACATTGCGGTTGATCTCTTCGACCACATGCGACTGCTGCAAGGTGGCGCTGGCAATGGAGGCGTTCAATGCGGTGAGGTTGTTCAGCACCTGGTTGATGGCGTCCAGGCTGGCGCCGGCCTCGCGGGCTTGTTCGACAGTCTGGCGCGATGCCTCGCTGCTGGTGTCTATGGCCTTGACCGCAGCGTCCGACTGACTCTGCAGGTGCTCGATCATGGTATGAATCTCGGCCGTCGATTGTGCTGTACGCTGGGCCAACAGTCGCACCTCGTCGGCGACCACGGCAAAGCCCCGGCCTTGCTCGCCAGCCCGTGCCGCCTCGATGGCGGCATTCAGCGCCAGCAGGTTGGTCTGTTCGGCAATGGAACGAATCACGTCCAGCACGCCGCCGATGCGCGTGCTGTGGCCGGCCAGGTCGCGGATTACCTGTACGGCCTCATCGATGGTCAGCGACAGGCGATCGATCTGCGCCAGGCTGCCGTGGATGGCCTGCTGGCCGTGCGTCACCTGTTGTTGTGCCGTACGCATTTCTCCCGCGGCCTGTTCAGCGGTCTTGGCCACGTCCTGCACGGCGTAGGTCACCTCATTGACTGCAGTGGCCACCTGGTCCATCTGTAACGATTGCTGGGCACTACGCTGTTGTGCGGCACCTGCATTGTCACCGACGTGCCCGGCGGACTGGGCCAATGCGTGGGCCGCGCCTTGCAGTTGGCCGACGACACCTTGCAGTTTGCCGTTGAAACGGTTGAAGTGCTCGCCAAGGTGGGTGATCTCGTCGCGGCCATGGGTGTCCAGGCGCCGGGTCAGGTCGCTTTCGCCGCTGGCGATGTTACCCATTGCCTGCACCGCTTCCTGCAGCGGGCGGGCGATGCTGCGGGCAATCAGCATGACCACCAGCGCCATCAGCAGGGCAATGCCCACGCCAACCAGCGAAGCGTCGCGTAACTGGCGAGCGAATTCGGCCTGCACGTCATCGACGTACACGCCCGAACCGATGATCCAGCCCCACGGCTTGAACAGCTGAATATACGAGGTCTTGGCTACCGGCTCACTGGCGCCGGGCTTGGGCCAGCGATAGTTGACCGGGCCGGCGTCCTGCTGGCGGGCGAGGGCGACCATTTCGTTGAACACGGCGAAACCATCGGGGTCGCGGATGGCGGAAAGGTCCTGGCCGTCGAGCTTGGGGTTGGCCGGATGCATGATCATCTTTGGCCCCAGGTCGTTGATCCAGAAATAGTCGTCATGGTCGTAGCGCAGCGCGCGCACTACCTTCAGCGCCTGTTGCTGGGCGGCTTCGCGGCTGAGCGTGCCGGCAGCTTCCAGGCCTTGGTAATAGGCCAACACACCCGCGGCGGTCTGCACCACGTGGCGGGTTTTCTCCGCCTTGGCCTGGTACAGGTCACCATGGATCTGCCGCAGCATCAGCAGGCCCAGTACCACCAGCATGGCCACCGCCACCACAAGGATCAGCCACAGGCGCCGACTGATTGACATCGATCTAAGAGTGTTCATCCATCAGCTCCCGCATTGTTCTTTTTATTGAGGTGCATCGAAGCATGCTTTGCAGCGAGCCCCCACTCGACTAATGGCTAAGTGCTATGTTGGTGATAGTCTGCAACGGGTCAGGTAAAGCGATTGCCAAGGGGCTCTGTCAGGATTTCGGCCGCGCAAGATGAAACCTTTAACAGGCGTGAACTTTTCTACTGGCGTTGCGCCCAACAGTCGCTGTAAAACAGCCGGGCCGTGTAAGGCAATTTCAAGCAAATCAAGAACAAGGGGCCTGCGACAAGCAGCGCTCCATCCGGGGGAATGATGGATTTTTGGACTGCCTTCCAGGCAATCATCTTAGGCGTGGTCGAAGGGCTGACGGAGTTTTTGCCGATCTCCAGTACCGGTCACCAGATTATCGTCGCCGACCTGATCGGTTTTGGCGGCGAACGGGCCATGGCTTTCAACATCATCATTCAGCTGGCGGCGATCCTGGCGGTGGTGTGGGAGTTTCGCAGCAAGATTTTCGAAGTGGTCTTCGGCCTGACCCACCAGCCCAAGGCGCGCCGCTTCACGGGCAACCTGCTGCTGGCGTTCATGCCGGCGGTGGTCCTGGGTGTGCTGTTCGCCGACCTTATTCACGAATACCTGTTCAACCCCGTCACCGTGGCGGCGGCTTTGGTGGTGGGTGGCGTCATCATGCTCTGGGCCGAGCGCCGTGAGCACCGCGTGGAGGTGGACCATGTGGACGACATGCGCTGGAGCCATGCGCTGAAAATAGGCTTCATCCAGTGCCTGGCGATGATCCCGGGCACGTCGCGCTCCGGTTCGACCATTATCGGTGGCCTGCTGTTCGGCCTGTCGCGCAAGGCAGCGACCGAGTTCTCGTTCTTCCTGGCAATGCCGACCATGGTCGGTGCGGCGGTATATTCGGGCTACAAATACCGTGACTTGTTCCAGCCCGGCGATCTGCCGGTGTTCGCGCTCGGCTTCGTGACCTCGTTCATCTTCGCCATGATTGCCGTACGGGCGTTGCTCAAGTTCATTGCCAACCATAGCTACGCGGCATTTGCCTGGTATCGCATTGTGTTCGGCCTGTTCATTCTGGCGACCTGGCAGTTCGGTTGGGTCGACTGGTCCACGGCACATGGCTGAGGCGCTGCGTGGGCAACGGGCTGAAGGCGTGCGCAACGTGCGCCTGAAGCTGCTGCTGTTGGGCGTGCTTTGCCTGTTGCCCGGCCTGGGGGCGGCGCGCATGGCCTGGAACGATCAGGCCTGGTGGCCGTTGGCGTTGTACCCGGCCATGAGCCTGATCAGCCTGTTGCTGTATTGGCAGGACAAGCAGCAGGCACGTAACCAGGCCTGGCGTACCCCCGAGAAAGTGCTGCATGCCAGTGAGCTGCTCGGTGGTTGGCCGGGGGCGCTGTTGGCGCAGCAGCTGTTTCGGCACAAGACCCGCAAGGTGTCGTTCCAGGTGGTGTGCTGGGGGATTGTGCTGCTGCACCAGGTGTTCTGGGCAGACTGGCTGTTTCTTGACGGGCGTTATCTGCCCCTTGGCTGATGTGCAGTTGTACCGGCCTCTTCACGGCTAGTGCCGTGAAAGGGCCGGCTCAGCTGGATCACATGACCAACCCCACCTGCAACCGCTTTGGCAACCGACGCACTACCAACTGGTGCGACCGCTGCAACACCTCACACAGTTCATCACGCCCCATGGGGTAGGGCGGCGCCATGCTGACCCACCGCGCCCGCGCCAGGTACGGCGCCGGCCGTATCCCGGGTCGATCGCAATAACCCAGAAACAGCTCGTCGGCTACCTTGAACGACAACCCGGCACCCGCCAGGTCGAGCACCGCGAACATCTTGTTTTCTGCCACCGAAAACACTCGGATGCCGCCCCATTTGTAGTCTTCCCGCGCACCCGGCAGGCTTAGGCAAAATGCCGCTACCTGGGCTTCGCTCATCTTCCGTTCAGACATACCGCTCTCCACAAGCCTCGAATGACGCCGCCAGGTGATCGATCCACACCCGGACCGCAGGCAGCAGGCCACGCCGGTGTGGGTAAACCGCCTGCAGGTAGCCACCCGGCAGCGACCAGTCTGGCAGCAGGCGCACCAGTTCGCCGCGTTCCAGTTCCTCTTCACAGAACATGCTGGGCAGCGCAGTGAACCCCAGGCCGGCACGTACAGCAGCGTTACGTACTACGAAATCATCGATCGCCAAGCGTGGCTCCAGCGCTATTTCCTGCTGTTTGCCATGGGGGCCGAACAGGCGGAAGTGTACCAACCGGTCTGCTTCGGCTGCGCCCAGTACGGGCAATGATGCCAACTCGCCTGGTTCGCGAATGTGGTCGGCAAAACCGGGTGCGGCCACCAGTTGCATTTGCGCCTGGCGCAGGCGGCGGGTCACCAGGGCCGGGTCTTCGTCGCCCAGGTCGCGTACGCGCAACGCCACATCAATGCCTTCGGAAATCAGGTCGACCCGGCGGTTGAGCAATACCATGTCCAGTTGCACCAGCGGGTACTGCTCGAGAAAGCGGCTGATCACATCCGGCAGGAAGGCGTGTGCCAGTGCCACTGGGCACGATACCCGTAAACGCCCGCGCGGCTCACTGCTCATGCTGGCCACGGTTTCGTCGGCGGCTTCGGCCTCCAGCAACATGGCCTGGCAATGATGCAAATAACGTTCACCTACTGCGGTGAGCTTGAGTTGCCGGGTGGTGCGCTGCAACAGGCGTGTGCCCAGGCGCTCTTCAAGCTCGGCGATACGCCGCGACAGGCGCGACTTGGGGATGCCCAGCTGGCGCCCGGCGGCGGCGAATCCGCTGGCTTCGACGACGCGCGCGAAGTAGAAGAGGTGACCTGTTTTCCTAGAGAAACCATTGATCAAAACTGATATTTCCTTTATAGATCAACGGGATAGAAGGATTTTGCTTTTGACGAATGATCAAAATCAGGACTTTGAGCAGGCTCATTGATTGAGATTAGGATAGCCGAGGAGGAGAGGCTGGTGGAGCTCTCCAAATGCTGAAAGCAACGCATTGGCTAAGGACGCAACATCACCTTTTACAGAGGCCGGTCACCACAGCGATCGAACGCATGTGCCAGGTGATCCAACCAAGCCCTGACAGCCGGCAACACTCCACGCCTGTGCGGGTAGACCGCCTGGAGCCACGCAGGGGCGCAATGCCAATCAGGAAGCATGCGAACAAGCTCTCCGCTGGCCAGTTCGCTCTCACAGTGCATTAACGGCAAAACCGTGAAGCCCAGACCACCCAGCGCCGCTTCCTTACGCATGATGAAGTCTTCGACACCCAAACGGGCAGGCATAGCGATCTCGTACCGCTCGCCGGCCTGGTTGAACAAGCGCATTCTGGCCAGCCGGTCAGAGTCTAAAGCCCCCAGGAAGGGCAGAGCCATGAGTTCTTTGGGGTGACAAACAGGGTGGGCGGCAAGGAAATCTGGAGAAGCCACAACCTCCGTACGAGCCTCACGCAAGCGCTTGGTGACGAGATTTGGCTCTTCATCTTCGGCTTCGCGAACGCGCAGCGCGACATCGATACCTTCATTGATCAAGTCGACTCGGCGATTGACCAATAGCAGATCGAGCTGGACTTGTGGGTACCGGGTGAGGAAATCACGAACCAGTGGATTTAAGAATTGATTCGCCAAACCGACCGGGCTACTCACCCGTAGTGGACCCCGTGGCTCACTGGTTGCGCTGGCAACCACTTCATCGGCTTGCTCAGCTTCCAAGAGCATTGCCTGGCAGTGGCGCAGGTACCGTTCACCTAAAGCAGTGAGCTGCAACTTGCGTGTTGTGCGTTGAAGGAGGCGAGCGTTGAGCCGCTCCTCCAATTCCGCGATACGGCGGGATAACCTTGACTTTGGGATGCCAAGCAGGCGGCCTGCCGCAGCGAAACCACCAGCCTCCACGACCTTCGCGAAATAGAAGAGGTCATTCAAATTTCGGGGTTCACCAATAGCCACTTTCGGACGACCTTAGGACATAGGGAGCTAGGCATGCAGGGCATGCATTATGCCTGAGTCGTCCTAGGCCTGTATCCGTTCACAATCGGGGTATGAAGGTCAGCCACGCCGCTGGGCTCTGAGTCATGACACTTGTACGCTGAGCTTCACGACTTCTTCAGGCGATTGCTGACGGTTTGCCGTGAAATCCCCAGCCTCCTAGCCACCTCGGCCTGGCTATAGCCTTGATCGACGAGCTCTTTGATTTGCTCTCTCAACTCCCGGGATGCCGCGACATTTGGGTGTGGCGTCTTCGACGGCAGCGCCGGTATCTCGCTGCAGAGCAAACCCGTGGACTCAGGGTCTTTTACAAGGTGATCCAAAACCTGTTGCGGCGTCTGTCCGCGCTCTGCAGCGTAAGCGACCGTCAGCAAGGTCAAAGGATCCACTCCCAGTGCTTTCGCCAGCTCTTGGCTAACGTCTAGCGTCACAGATCGAGCACCCGCTTCGAGACGACTAATGTAGCTAGGGTCGATGGCCTCTGCCAAATCCTGCTGCGATTACTCGCGGCGGGTACGAAGCAATTGCAAGGCTGCGGCAAAGTTTTCCGGACAGTCCACCTCTGATGTCTAGATCAGATGACCTTTGACTTCCTCCGTCCCTTGATCTGAAGAGCTGACCCTATGGCCTTTGGGCTGTTCCCATAAGAAAAACCTAAAGGTGCGATTCTGACGGGGAGTGGAAAGAAAATCTCTCGAGAGTACCAACACATCAACGTGTAGCACTAATAACGTCCACAGGGCATTTGCGTGACGCTAATGCCCGGAGCGCCCTGTTTCCGAGGAGTGCCAGTAGAGGCCCATGAAGCCTCGAAAGAGCCTATGAGCAGTTGTGAGAAGTAAGGCGCCATACCCCCTGCGGCTGAGCCTTTCTAAGCTAATACGTCCCCCGGTGCAGATTAGCGCCGGTCTAGGGGGCTGATGTCGCCAATCCCGATTCAAGAGCTTCAAGTATCAGTTATCGCCGCTGTCGGGCTGCTGGCCTGCGCAGGGATTTCCCGCAAGCCCGGAGATTCTCGTACCGTTCGACGTGATATGGCATCACCCAGCCGGGTGTCAACTACCCTTAGCTTAGGGATACGTCCGAGGCCATCTTTCAGGATGTTTAGCCCACGTGGAGTCACCCGCTTCTGCTTGTAGGCCAGAGGGCATTACCAGCAATCAGCAAGCAGCAACCCACCTCCCCCCAACACTCCATACGAGAGGATAAGCCATGGCAGATGATTCCAGCTCAAACAAACCTAGCGGTACGGCTAATCTGGTGACCCATTACACCCAGTACAGCGATCTTGAGAAAGAGTATGACCCTGATGTCGCAGCAGGCCTGATGAAGAAGGCTTTGGAGCGTCAGGGGCTGCAGCAGAGCGGGGAGGGGGTTAAAGCGTGGGCGGCCATCAACAATGCGATCGTTACTAAGCCGGTAGACCTCGCCCAGGAGGTTGCTCAGGGTAGCGCTAAGGCTGATGCCGTGGTGCAAGGCCTTTTCAGTTCTGAGCTGGCGGCTGTAGATGCGTCAGCGGGTAATCAGTCTCAGATTTCCAGCGAAGAGATGGACACCGACGATTACGATTTTGAAAATTGCGATGCAGAGGCCGATGAAGAGGGTCAAGAAGACCCTCGACCTTCTCTAAGTGAAATTTATAACATGGACAGTGAGGAAGATGCACAAGACGAGGCGTATGACGACATGCTCAAGCTCATCGAAAAGCCATAGCGCCATAGTATCTGGAGGCTCCTTCTTGGTGTTACATGTAGTGGAAGTGAATCATTGTCCAGTCTTGCATGTGCATTGCAATCCACTGGTTGGAGCTCATCAATATGAGGCCCAACCAGCCTCCCTCACTTCGAGGCGGAAAGAAATCCATTAGTTATAAAGAATTTTGAAATCAAATCCCTGATGACCTCGCGATTCTCAAACGCCTGCTCGATCGAGTACCCCGCCTTCAGTACCTGATTTACTGCCTGATTTTCCACCTGCCTTACGAAGGCCTTAGTTCTTTCCTTGTCAAGACGCAGCTCCGGTAGTGGTTTCCCAGGATTCTCGTACACGAGTCCTTGCATAATGCCGCAAATGCAACTGCCAAATCCTTGGGCGTAAACGTGGGATGTGGTTCTCAGATGCTTCGCTAGCAGTTCGCTAAAGTAGCTAATGTCATCCTCACCAAGCAAGGCGCGAAGCTGACCAAAATCAACGTGGATGCCAATGTTTGGATCTTGGCACTCAAACATTGACTGGTATTCTTCAATCGTCCGCTTGCAGGGTGACAGCGCAACGTATGATTCTTTGCAATGTGCTACCGGCTCATCACAGAGCTGATCGGCGCCCTTACTCGCCTCGTCAACGGATGGGAAAAGAGCCGCAGTGATCGGTCGCATGATATGCCAGGCCTCGTTGTCATCCACATTCATCTCGACGCTCAAGAACCCCCGGAAAGCCTTCAGATCTTTCCAGCTCGTGAAGGCTGTGATGGGCTCTTTGGTGATCGAGAGGAAGGCATTGAAGGCATACAGGCTTCCCCATATACCCACCTGGGCACAGGTGGCATCGACCTTATGCTTGACGGTCTCTTCATTCAGCACGCCTAAGCGACGAAGAGTGCTCCTGTCATGAAGCTTGATTTGCGTGAGAGTGATCATTCTGACTGATACCTCGTGTTCACGGTGAGGCGGGCTAGATGTCCGTGGATGAACTCAGGGTAGCATGGGTTTTTGATTGTGCTTCCTGCGCGAAAGTTAAGGTGGGAGGTGCGGTTTTCAATATATCAGTAAATCGTCGATCGTAACTTTTGCTCGTTGGATATTTCTGTGTGGTGTTGAGCAAAGATATAGCTGTATAAGCAAGGTTATTTGTGGGGGTAGATGCCTGCGTGGAGAATGGCAAGGTGCCAGTAAGTTTGGCGAGCTTAGTAGGCTATAAAATTGCCGTTAACAGCTTTGGGGCGTAACTCAAGTTTTCCAGCAGGCGGGTCGAATTCCAAAGGAGAGATTATGTTGGCAGGAGTTGCGGCGGTGAAAATATTTTGTGCCAACTTGCCGCTCGGAAGGCGCTTGCTGACTCATTGCAAGCGCCATCCTCGCCTCCCATTTTGAACGCTCAAAACGCCGTCTCTCTGACTGTTGCTTAATCGAGAGCCAGCATCTCACCAACTGCCGAAGCCGAAGCCGATGACTGTCGACTGTCGACTGTCGTTAGTGAATGTGCTATGAAATATTAAGGACAACTAGGTCAGCTGGGTTATACGGCACCAAAGACCGTTTCATGGCTAACTGCGATGGAATGATCTCGCGAGCAAAAATGCTCGATAGCTGACTGAAGTCGAACATTAGGCGAGGGTCGTGAGTTTTACGAAACGCTCCTACTATCGAGAGCACCGATCCCGGGTCTTTAAGACTTGAAATCCATGCCGGATCTAATGCGTTAAACATTTGGCTAGCTGAGCAGTATGCTTTGGAGTACGAATCGCCCTGGTAACCAAATTCGATGTATATGGCGTCCGGGATCCACTCCTGGAATGCCCTGTCAACCTTATAGCCTTCAGGCGAATAACAATCTGGAATTGAGCAAAAGTTAATCAAAGCAGAAATGGCACAGGCGATGTCTTCATTCGTATAGGGGAGATTTCGCATACCGTTCCATGCTTGACGAGCCGTAGATCTCAGCAACGCCTCGTCGACTTCCTCGGGAAGCCCGGTAAAGATCCACTCTACTGCTTGGGCTCGAAGCCCTCGTTGAGTGTTCAGTGCCCCTCTTATCGAATGTTTCACCTGATCGGCAAGACTGGGGGCTGTGGCCCCGTTACGAAGGGGCAAAGGCATATGGCGGCCAACGGTCGAATAAAATTGTTCGTTTGGATTTACTCGCCATGGTTCGAGTGCCTCGTCGCTCCATTGCGCGGTGGGGCTCAGCGGAGCGACGAATGAATCTGAGTCGTAGGTTTCGGGCGTCTCGACATAGATATTGCGGAACAGGCTTTGCTTTCCTTGCTCTTCTGCTATGGCACGGAGCATGGCATGGTTCTCTATGCGTCGCTCATTGAAGAAATACGTGTCGAGTGTTTGCTCCAAGGCGCTCTTGTGTGAAGGGTATATCTGTTCGCGCGATGGGAAGGCTGGAGCACCACTCCAAGGGAATACGATTCTATCCATGTCGTAAATCTGATACCATGGATGATTCGCGAACAAGAAGTGACCGTGCTGTGATTCCAGCCTCCAAAGATTAGGGACGTTAACCGTCACTGGCTCTGCAATAAATGCTATTCCTTCAACCGAAGGGGGCAGATGACTATAAAATTCTTTAAGGTCTGAAGTATCTAGGCAGTAGATAACGCAATTGCCAGGCTCCTCGGGTGGAGATTGAGTGTCAGATGCAAAGAAGCCTGCAATTGTAGGTTCGGTGCTAAAGTCAATATAGTTCGTAGGGAATCCATAATGCTGAAGCACAGCGAATAGAGAATCGACGTGCTCTTCCTCTGCAAGATAAGCGAGAGCTGGCTGCTCGATCACCCAGTTCGTGAACCTCAGCAGCTTCTCATCAAGCTGAGATTTAGCGACCGGGTCGTGAAGTACTTTGCGCTCCAGCGACGAACTTGGCATCCACTCGCGGAGCTGTCCTCGAAACCAATCGTAGCGTCCTTCGGCTTTGAAACTCTCAGCAAGCGCAACTGCGTCTTCTACGTTCGCTGCTTTAAATACTGTCATCGATGATATCCATATATCAAATTATGCAGTCGATAGTTTGACCGCCTTGCACCAGTTTGTTCACTAAGCCCGTAACCTGAATTATTTGCCGTGGAGCATCAAGCCACTGCGCGGGTGACTGCTAGCCACGGCAAATTCAGAGTAGGAATTGATCTGGGCCCAAACGCCAGCTTCAGGAGGTTTGTGCGATATCTTCCTCCAGCTCCCGCACCGCTTTACTGGCTTTGATCTCAAAGCGGCGTTCGACCTCTGAATCGCTCAATTTTGCCGCTTCTGCGCCAAGCCACATAGCGAGCTTCTCGCGCTTCTGGGGCACCGTGAGAGCGTCAAGGTTTGGAATGTACCCATCGCCTGCCTTCATGCCTCGTTGAAGCTCGTAATAGGTCTTGATCAGCGACTTTGGGTGAATCTCGCCGCCAGGACAGAATCGATCGGTAAGCTTCCTGATGGTGTGATTCACGGAGCGTAGTTGTGCAGTCGTGGTGATCTGCGAGAAGTAGGCTGCCCAGCCGAGCCGCTTGCCCTTGAAAATGCAACCGGTGATCCTGAGGTTGAGCTTCCATTGGCAATAGGCAAGCGCACGCTCTTTATCTGCCATGCTACGGGCGGTCAGCAACTTGTGACGGTAAGCAGTGAAGATCTTGGCCACCGATGCTTCGAATCTCAGGATGCTCTCGTGACGTATCAGTACGTTGCCGCTCTCAATCTGATAACCCAAGAAACTGAAGGGCTCAGTCAGTGGCGCGACTTTGGATTTCGACTCAGGCCCAAAGTCATGAGGGTTGAGCTTCAACCCCTTTAGCTGGGTAATCAGCTCATTCGCTGTTGAGCGTGCCAAGCCTGCGGGCGCGAGGATCAGGATGTCATCCACGTAGCGCTTGTACCAAATGCCCGGCCTTGATCCAAAGGTGGCATCAATGCTTTGCAAGGCAATCTCTGCAAGTACGTTGGAGATTGCCAGGCCCTGCGGTACGCCAATAGTAGGTCGATCAGCACCTTTACCTCCCCTGGATTCAGGCACAGTGGGCGTGGTGAGGGCGCTGCTGATCAGCTTGCGAAGCTCTGGTTTTCTGATCTTTTTCTTTGTTGCCGAGGCTACAAGGTCATGGGGAATGGATGGATAGAACGTTTTCAGATCGATTTTGGCGTATTCAGCGTAAGCGCCTGAGTCGAGGGCTTTTTTCAGCGAGTCGATGACGGTCTGAGGGAGTGTGAGTTTCGCAAGGGGGAACACGTCAGAGAGGCAATTGCAGAGCGCGCGCAGGACGATACGGTCTCGGGCTGTGGGGATGGATATCTGCCTGGGAAGAGATGATGCCCCTTTGAGTATCAGTTTTTCCTTGTAGGCGGTGAAGCGGTACTCACCCTGGTGAACCTTTTCGTGAATGTGGTCGATTTCCGCACTCAGAATCTTGTTGAGGTTAGCCGGGCGCATACGGTCGAGCCCGATTGCACCAGATTGCTTGATTTTCTCGGTGTAGATTTCCAAAAGGTGCTCACGGCTGAAGCGCTTTTTGAAACTCAGGGCCGCGCTCATGGCTTGTTCCAAAACGAGTAAAGCCCGACTACCACAGGCAGTGCATAAAGCATCGTCGTGATCAAAAAGCGCATCGTCAGCCAGAACACTGCATTGAAGTACTCGAAACCCGTTGGAACTCGACTGGTAAGCCCAGTTGCGAACACCCGCGCTATGCGATCGTCGATCTCTCGATGATTTTCGGACTCAGCGAGCAATTCGTCGTAGCGGTTTACCTGCGCAGGTGTGGGCTTCGGGGCGTCAGGTTCAGATGAGTCGTTGGGCAAATCACGATGAAGCTTCTGCAGCTCCAGATAATTCGTACGCATCAGCATCGCACGACCTCGGAAATCCCGATTCGCTACCGCGAGTGAGATGCCCAGCAGCGCGACGGATAGAATGGTCGCCATGACATCAGTGTCGGGGCCCAGCACTGTGCTGTGTCGTATGGTTAGCACCCCCAGGGCCGTGCTTAGAATCGCATACCAAACCAGCAAGAGCTGTGAGTGAAAGTCCAGCCACTCTAGGCGTTTATGAGCCTGAATTCGCGCCTTGTAAGTGAACCAGACGTTGTCCTTTTTCACGCACATCTCTCCATAGAAAAGGGGAGAAGGGGTGGGAGGATTTGAGTACCGTTGAACATCCCTAATGGGATCAGCGGGCCGAAGCCCAACAGCCGAAACTGTTTATTATCAGAACCGCCCTCGCTTGCGCGAGAGGAAGAGCCCACCCCTCCGCGAGTGATTCTACCGTGCCAGTATCACGGGTGGAACTGGTTCCACCTAAAGGGCTAAGCATTTTGTGAAATGCCGGATGAAGGGCACGGACTCAGATTCAGCCGCTGAAAACCAGCTAGAGTACAAATGTACTCTTCTGTGTAAGGTCTGACGCCTAGAGAGGGTGTCAAACTGAAATGCAGGCCGGCGTCGCTTCTACGGGATGCTCAGGTACTCCTAATCCGGCAAATGCGTCATGCAGCGTGGCGTGCTGGCTGCTGGCCATCCTTTCCGGATATGCTCCGGCCACAGCATCACATCCAGCCCTACGCGGAGGTGGCCATCGGCCCTGCAGGCTGCAATTGATGCGTAATTGTCGCCTGGGCGCATGTCGAGGCGGGTGGTTCCTCTTCCTGGTCAGGAGGGGGCAGATTCCATGGAGATGGCATGAGCTTTTTTTCGGACGAAGAGATTGATTCACTCAAGATCACACGTATGATCTTGCATGTCGTGGGTACCAAAGACTTCGCGGCCATGCCAGAGCGGGCTCTGGAGGAGGAAGCGTTCTTCATCGGCAAGATCGTGGACATGGCCACCGCGCCGGTGTTCATGTTCAAAGCGGTATCGGTGACCCGTAACGAGGTCGAGGCGATCGCAAGTGAGGACACGTCCTTCGTGGCCGGCGCTCAGGCCCTAGCCGCCAGTTTCAACCGTGCGCACGTGGGTGGCAGTGCTGATGGCGTTCTGTTGATGTTCGAGCTGTCGGTCGCAGACCCGGATGTGAAGATCTATAGCCTGATCAAGTACGACTACAAGCTTGCGTTGGAGCAGAATGATGGTGCTCCAGGAAAGAAGCTGCGGCGTATCGTGAATGCCTTGGTGGACGAGAAGAAGGCCATTCAAAAAACGGCGCTGATTCGGGTGATCAGCGGGGTTGCCGACCAGAACATTTCGGCCACCGACCGCACCAAGCAAGGGGTTGATCTTGCCGACTACTTCGCCGATTTCTTGGCTGTGAGCAGGGCAGTTTCGGACACCGAGCTGAGCGAGATCACCCGCAAAGTCCTCAAGGCGGCACTGCAGACCTGCATTGAGCACCTGCCCGGTCAGGATATAGCCAAGGCGCTGCAGCGGGCCCAAGCCAACCTGGGCACTCGCCGGCGCATTGATGAAGAGGCGATCGTTGAGGCAGTGATGCTGGCAGCGGGGCATCCTGAGGATGAGAAAATCGCCAACCGCCTGGAGCGTGAGACGCGTAGTCGTGTCAGGAAAAGCAAGCTGCACGAGCTGAGCTTCAAGCCTGATCGCCGGATCCTCCGACAGCCCTACATGCGCAAGATCGTCACGGCTGAGGGCGTCACGATTCTCTTCCCCGATCGGAAGGAAAACCCCAACGTCCAGGTGATACAGCTCGACGGAGATAAGAAACAAATCATCGTCGACACAGACCGAGTCAAGGAGGACAGCGTTGTCACACCAAAGCCTGGCCAGCCTGCTTAACGAGCTATCGCGCAAGCGTCAGGCGCTAATCACAGAGGGCAACCTGACGCTCATCGTTTCCGACCTATCTGCGGAAACTGCTCGGTCGATAAAGAAAGCCGCTGTCACTGCTGCCTGGTCATTCACGATCTACGACTGCGCGAGCAGCGAAACTGACGTCGATGATGAGGATGAAGATTTTGGGCCGTTTCGCGTTGAGCTGGAGAAGCCACTTCCGGAAGACCATGTCCAGGAACAGGCCCTCTATGTGGCGACGGAAGTAGGCTTCAAGGCGTTCCTGGTCAATGGACACGCTGCTGCACGTTGGCACCTGCTTGGCCTCACTCAGCCTTTCGTTACCAGAGCGAGGGCATATTGTGGTTGGGGTGAAGAGGGCGACTACACCGAATCACAGGCGACCAAGTCACCCCGCCTCCTGGTGAAAGAATCAGCGACTCTCCGCAAAGTACCGGAGGATGTGCGCCTTTGGTTGCTCGCAGAAGGACATCATCTCGATGAGGCTGATCCTTTACACATGCTCTGGGCAGGTCAGGCATTCGGTGCCCTGAGCCGTTGTTTTGCGAATGAAATCGACACCAGTGGTAGCAAGCTCACCTTCAAGGGGCCGCCCAAGCTCAACCTTGCGATCCCAGAGGCGGTAGAGGGTCATGCTCTCATCTCGCTTAAAGACTTCGAGGTTGTCCAGGAAGCAGCGGCATGGGTGTTCGATAACGCGCGGGAAGCAGAGGTGAAGCACATCCTGTTGTCCGCCGAAATCGCGCGTTCCGGTCGGGCGGACGGGGAGGTACAGGAGTACTTCAGGGAGAACCTGGCCGCTGCCTTGGATTGCGCGAGAATCGCTTATCAGATGGCGGTCTCGGAAATCACCAAGGACACCCTGAAATCCCTGACAGATCTTCGTAAGGCTGTGACGGAGGAAACGTCGAAGGCCACAGACGCGACCCGGCAAGCAATCGCAGCGATCTCCACGGCGCTGACCGTTGGCTTGGGCCTCATCGCCGCGAGGCTCACGTTGCAGATCAACCCGTACCTGATCTCGATCGTCATGGCGGTCGCAGTTGGCTACACGGTACTGAACGTGATGTCGGGCCGTAAGTTCATCAATATCCAGCGAAAGCTTCGTAAGGACTGGCAGCCAAAGCTGTATCGCTTTCTGTCTGAAGCCGAATTCAAGAAGATGGTAGGGGATCCGATTGAGCAAGCCGAAGGGCTCTTCTACAAGGTGAGTTGCCGGGGTATTGCGATGCTTGGGGTCGCTGCCATGGGTATATCCATTTATGCCTTTAACTACAGCGCCCTTGCACCCTTATCGTCGACGTCTTTAGTTCCCCCGTCCCAAGCTCCAGCAGCTCCAGCAGCTCCGCAGCCGTCAACCAGCGACCCGGCGACTAAGCCTCAAATCAAGTCTCAGCCAGCCCCTGCCTCTCAGCCCGAAATTACCCCGCAGCGAGAGCCGGCGCTTCAGCCTAAGATAAGGCCACAGCCAAACCGGGATCCGAAAGAAAACGTCCCGTCGAAACCTTCAGAAAAAGGGGGGAGCCCTGTCAGTTTTGAGCAGGGGATTTTTGCTTCACGATCCATTTCCCTGTAAGTACTCCGATCGTTGCGTGTCCACGTTACCGTCCGTTGCACCTTATCCCGTCGAATGAAGTTCGAATGGGAGAGGGCAAGAGAGTACAGATTTGTCCCGACAAGGTGAATGTATCGCTGAGAAGGTGGCTCACGGATGAAACTGGGCCTGTCCTGTGGCAGCGGACGCCAAGAAGCTGGTTACTGAGCCAACTGCCTTAAGCCTTTTGCGTACTCGTTCGGTGAACGGTAACCCAGCGCTGAATGCAGTCGACAGCTGTTGTAAAACCCATGGATGTAGCTGGCAATTGCCAGGTGAGCCTGTTTCTTTGTGGGGTAGACCGCGCAAGCTTCCTCTCTCTTCAATGTAGCGAAGAAACTTTCAGCTACGGCGTTATCCCAGCAGTTTCCTCTCCGACTCATGCTTTGCGCGAAGCCCTTCTTGGCCAAAGCGAGACGAAACCTGCTGCTCGCGTACTGGCGCCCTTGGTCGGAATGGAAAATCACTCCGTAGACGCCCAAACATGCGTTCCAGGCGTTCATGAAAGCGCGCTCAACCAAGTCGTCAGGCATCCTGTCCGCCAGACTATACCCCAGCACCTGGCGGGTTTGGATGCTCAGTACCACTGCCAGATAAAGCCAGCCCTCTTTCGTAGCGATGTAAGTGATATCACTGACCCAGGCTGGGGTGGAGCTTTGAACGGAGAACTGACGACCCAATAAATTGCTCGCCACTGGCAGCGCATGGTGACTGTCGGTGGTGCACGGTCTGAAACCGCCCTTGGATCGGCCCTGTATGTGTTCTTCATGCATTAGCCGGTCAATGCGCTTGTGACTTACCGCATAGGCTTGCTGCCGTAGTGCCTCGACTAGCCGTGGTCGGCCATAGGTCTTGCGGCTAGCCGCGTAAACCTTGTGGAGATCGATGCGAATCTGTGCATCCGGATCTGGACGGCCTTGGCGATGCTGATAGTCGTAAAACCCTGAAACCGAGACACCCATTACCCGGCACAACAGACGCACCGGGAACTGAGCCCGTTCTTCAGCGACGAAGGCGTATCTCACCTGGACTCTTTGGCAAAGAATACCGCCGCCTTTTTTAGGATTTCACGCTCCAGTTTCAGCTCGGCGTTCTCGGCTCGCAATCGTGCTAACTCGCTGTCCTCTCTGGTGAATGCGCGACGGTCAGGAGAGCTCAACGGCTGGCCGTTGCGGGAAGCGTTGACCCAGTTGTCCAACGTCTTCACAGACATCTCCAGCTGGCGAGCAGCTTCCGTCCTGCCAAGCGTTTCAGCCAGCGCAACGGCCTGAATCTTGAACTCATCGGTGTAATTGCGGCGAGTGGTTGGGTACATGACAACCTCCAAGATAGCGATGTAAGTATCGCTTCTTGGCGTCCGTTGTCACGGGGCAGGCCCAGTCTCACTGTTCCATCTGTGGGACAAACTAACGCATTTTTGCTTACTTTTCAGCTATTGATCACTTCGATAGGATTCTCCCCATCGTGATCGCCCACAGCTGCGGTCTTCACTCACAGGAGAGTCCCATGAAACTGTTGCACATCGATTCGAGCATCCTGGGCGACAATTCCGCCTCGCGTCAGCTGAGCCGTGAAGTGGTCGAAGCCTGGAAGGCTGCAGACCCAAGCGTTGAAGTGGTTTATCGCGACCTGGCTGCCGATGCCATCGCCCACTTCTCCGCTGCCACCCTGGTCGCTGCAGGCACCCCTGAAGACGTACGCGACGCGGCCCAGGCTTTCGAAGCCAAGCTGAGCGCCGAGACGCTCGAAGAGTTCCTGGCTGCCGATGCCGTGGTGATTGGCGCGCCAATGTACAACTTCACCGTGCCGACCCAGCTAAAAGCCTGGATTGACCGTGTGGCCGTCGCCGGCAAGACCTTCCGCTACACCGAAGCCGGCCCGCAAGGCCTGTGCGGCAACAAGAAAGTGGTGCTGGTTTCCACCGCGGGTGGCCTGCACGCTGGCCAGCCGACTGGCGCCGGGCATGAAGACTTCTTGAAAGTGTTCCTGGGCTTCATCGGGATTACCGACCTGGAAATCGTCCGGGCCCACGGCTTGGCCTATGGCCCGGAGCAGCGCAGCCAGGCGATCGATGCTGCACAGGCGCAGATTGCCAACGAGCTGTTTGCTGCTGCCTGATCAAGGGAGCGGTTGGTTGCAAGCGTGGCCCTGTCGAAGCACAAGGCCACTCCAACCTGTAGAAGCTCTCAGGCCACGGGGATAAGCGGATCAGCTGCCGCCAGGGCCGATGCCCGGTCAGCCGCTGGCGGATAAATCCACACTGAATTGATCTGGCGCTTCAGCGCCTTGGCTTCGGCCTTGTCCTCCGGTGGGGAAACCTCACGGTCCCATCCTTCGGTGTACACCGCGCCCCAGGCCCCCAGGTCCAGGCACGTCACGTACTTGGGCTGGCTGTAAGCCATTGGTGCTACGCCAAGCAACTCGGCAGCGGCATTGTTGCCCGCATGGCGCCCCAGCGCAATCGCATGTTGGCACGACATCACGGCATGATTGCCAAGCTCGTCACAGGTGGCGTAGGCCACGTCTCCAGCTGCATACACGGCATCATTGCCCTTGACCTTCAGGTTGCCATCGACATGCAAGCGGCCGCGGTTGTCGCGCTCGCCGCTGATCTGTTCGGTGAGCGGGTTGGCCTTGAAGCCAACCGTCCAGACCACCGTGCTGGCGTCGATACGCTGGCCGTTGTCCAGCTGCACACCGGCAGGGTCTACCGAAACTACTGTGGCACCGCAAACCCACTCCACGCCCAGGGCCTCGCATGCCTGCTCGATGGCTGGGCGAATGCCGTCACCCAGGGCTGCGCCAATCCTGGCGCCGCGGTCGATTACCACTACGCGCAACGCGGCGTCTTCACCCAGTATCGCGCGCAAGCGGGCCGGCAATTCGGTGGCCGTCTCGATGCCGGTAAAGCCGCCCCCGGCTACCACTACGGTATTGCGTGCCGGCGTGTTCGGCAGGCTGGCCAGTGACTTCAGGTGGGTTTCCAGGCGTGCGGCGCTGTCGAGCTTGTCGACGTCGAAGGCATGCTCGATGCCGACCATGTCAGGGCGCTCGAGCTCACTGCCGCAGGCCATGATCAGACGGTCGTAGGGCAGGGTGCAGCGAGTGCCGCTGCGAGTGCGATAACCAACGCGGCGGGCCGCTTCATCGATGTGGTAGGCCGTACCCTGCACGAAACGGACATTGACAGCGTCGAACAGCGCCTGCAGTGGTGCGGCCATGGTATGCACGTCTGGCTCGTAGAAGCGCGGACGCACATGCAGTTCAGCCTGGGGCGCGAGCAAGGTGACCTCGACGCCTTTGCTGCCGTTCAGGTCAAGCTGGCGGATGGCGCTGAGTGCGCTCCACAGGCCGGCAAAGCCCGCACCAATGATCAGGATCTGCTTCATGGTTGTGCTCCTTTGAAGTTCGGTGGACAAGGTAGACCGTATTGCCGGTCAACGGTGTTACCAGTGCTTGCTGGAGTGCTTCAGAATGTTGGCGGCGTGATCACCCAGATCACCACGGCATCCACTTCACCGGGGTTGCCGTAGCGGTGAGGTTCCTGGCTCGAGAAGCTGAAGCTGTCGCCTTCACTCAGCTGGAAATGCCGCTCGCCTACCCACAGCTCAAACGTGCCGCTGAGCAGGTAACCGGCTTCTTCGCCGTCGTGGCTGTAGCTTTGCTGGCTGTAGGTACCTGGCGGGAAACGTGAGTGCAGCATCTCCAGCTGGCGGTTGGGCTGGGGGGTGAGCAGTTGATCGACGATGCCATCTTCGTAATGCACGCTCAGGCGGCTGTTGCGCCGCACCACATAGCCTTGGTCTTCGGGCGCGGTGGTGGCCTCGCTGGCGAAGAACCACTGGATGGTCACGCCCAGGCTGCGGGCGATGTTGAACAGCGCCGGGATCGACGGGTAGGAGAGGTTGCGCTCCAGCTGGCTGATGTAGCCTGCAGTCAGTTCACTGTGTGCGGCCAGCTCCGCCAGGGTCATGCCGCGGCGCTTGCGCAGGCCGCGGATGCGGGTGCCGAGGAACTGCGGCGCGGCACCCCCGGGTTCGCTGGCAGGGGGCTGGGGGGGTTGGCTCATGCGCGTCGGTCCATCGCAAAAGCCGCAGTATGTACAGCCTCAGAGTGCCCAGGCAACCGTCAGGCCATCGTGAATTGCTTCTTCGGCCGTGCGCGGCGCCAGGCAGTCGCCAATCCGCCGTACGTCCACCACACCTGCCAGTTCAGTGGCCAGGCGGTCTTGCGGTTGATGCCCCATGCACAGCACCAAGGTGTCGATGCCCTCGAAGATCATCGGATCGCCGCTGGCGGTGTGCTGCAGGTACACCGTGTTGTCGTCGCTGCCATACAGGCGTGCGTATGGGGTGACAGGGATACCCAGGCGATGCAGCTCGCCGGCCAGTTGGTCACGTACGTAAAGCGGCAGGCTCTCGCCGCAATGAGTACCGTTGACCGCCAACTGGACCTGATGGCCTTCGCGCACCAGGCGTTCGGCGATACCGGGGCCGATCCAGTCAC
Source organism: Pseudomonas sp. 10(2024) (assembly GCF_045164175.1). NCBI lineage: Bacteria > Pseudomonadati > Pseudomonadota > Gammaproteobacteria > Pseudomonadales > Pseudomonadaceae > Pseudomonas > Pseudomonas sp. 10(2024). The sequence goes on along the minus strand of NZ_CP174006.1, from coordinate 3,264,761 downwards.
AGCGCCAGTCGATCACCAGCACCGAACGCCCCGGTTTCACCTCATTGCGCAGCACTTGCCAGGCGTCCACTACCTGAAGCTCGCCGGTACGCTCGAACGCCGGCCAGTAGGGGATGGCGCCGGTAGCAGCAATGACCAGATCAGGGCGCTCACGTTCGACCAGTGCGCGGTCGACCCGGGTGTTGCGCACCACTTCTACACCTGCCAGGGCCATTTCCCGTTGCAGATTGGTGCTGGCACCTCCGAACTCGCTACGCCGTGGCAGCAGCTGGGCCAGCAGCACCTGCCCACCGAGTTGCGGGCCCGCCTCGTACAGCGTGACCTGGTGCCCGCGCGCGGCGGCCACGGCGGCGGCCTTCATGCCAGCCGGCCCGCCGCCGGCGATCATTATGCGTTTGGGCGAGGAAGTGGGCGTGAGGTGCCCGTACTGCAACTCACGCCCGGTTTCCGGGCGCTGGATGCAGGAAATGGGCAAGCCACGATGGAAATGGCCGATGCATGCCTGGTTGCAGGCGATGCAGGCGCGCACGTCTTCGACCTGGCCGCGTTCGGTCTTGTCTGGCATCGACGGATCGCAGATCAGCGCCCGGGTCATGCCGCACACATCAGCCTGGCCGCGGGCCAGGATCAGTTCGGCTTCCTGGGGCTGGTTGATGCGCCCGGTGACGAACAGGGGTATAGCCAGCTGTTGCTTGAAGGTGCCAGCCTCGCGGGCCAGGTACGCCGGTTCGATGGCCATCGGTGGCACGATATGGACCGCACCACCCAGCGAGGCCGAGGTACCGGCGACGATATGCAGGTAGTCGAGCTGGCCCTGCAAGGCCACGGCAGCAGCCAGTGACTCGTCCTCACTCAGGCCCTGGCTGTCGCGCTCGTCAGCGCTGATGCGCAGGCCGATGATGAACTGCTCATCGGTGGCAGCGCGCACTGCGGCCAGTACTTCGCGCAAGAACCTCAGGCGCTGATCCAGGTCACCGTTGTAGCCATCACTGCGTACGTTCACCCGCGGGTTGAGAAACTGCGCGGGCAGGTAGCCATGGCTGGCCACCACCTCGACGCCATCCAGGCCGGCCTGGTGCAGGCGGCGGGCGGCGCTGGCGTAGCCCTGGACGATTTCGTCGATCATTGCCTGGTCCAGCGCCCGTGGCATCACCCGGAAGCGCTCATTGGGCACCGCAGACGCCGAGTAGGCTACCGCCAACAGGCCGTCTGCCGACTCCATGATCTCCCGCCCGGGGTGAAACAGTTGCGACAGCACCACGGTGCCGTGCGCATGGCAGGCCTCGGCAAGCTGTCGGTAGCCATCGATGCAGGCATCGTCAGTGGCCATTAGCACATGCGAGGTGTAGCGGGCACTGTCGTGCACCCCGGCGACCTGCAGCACGATCAGGCCGACGCCGCCGGCAGCGCGGTCGCGCTGGTAGGCGATCAGCTTGTCGTTGACCAGGTTGTCGGTGGGCAGGCAGGTGTCGTGACCGGTGGACATGATGCGGTTTTTCAAGCGTTTGCCGCGGATCTGCAAGGGCTCGAACAGGTGTGGGAAGGCGGTCTGCATCAGGCGGCTCCGGTGCGGTGTTGTTATTTTTACTTATAAAAGTGTAGCGATAGTAAAAAATCAACTTGTTTTTTTACTTGCGTCTGTCTAGGTTTTCCTCACTCGCATGGCGAGGGTGTGACCTCAGAACAACAAGAAAACGGGCCCGTCGGGCACCGCCAGGAGGAAACTACGATGCAGCTATATCCACGTGTGACCGGCCTTTGTGTAGCCTTGTTGGCCCTTGGCCTGAGCAATGCGCAAGCTGCGCAGCAGATGGTCGTGGTCGGTTATGGCGGTGCAGGCCAGAAGGCCCAGGATGAGGCGATCTTCAAGCCCTTCATTGCCCAGGACGGCAGCCAGCTGATCCAGAGTGAATACAACGGCGAAATGGCACGGATCCAGGTCATGGCCGACACCGGCAATGTCGATTGGGATGTGGTGCAGATCGAAGGCCCTGACTTGATGCGCGGCTGCGACGAGGGGATTTACGAGCGCCTGGATTGGCAGCGCCTGGGCCATGCAGCCGAACTGATCCCGGCAGCCGCACAGGATTGTGGGTCGGCCGCGCTGGTCTGGAGCGTGGCTATTGCCTACGACCGCAGCAAACTGGCCCAGGCGCCGGCGTCGTGGGCCGACTTCTGGGACATCGGCAAGTACCCTGGCAAGCGCGGCCTGCGCAAGCGTGCGGTGTACAACCTGGAATTCGCGCTGTTGGCTGACGGGGTCAAGGTCGAGGACGTTTACCGGGTATTGTCCACCCCGGCAGGTGTCGAACGGGCCTTCGCCAAACTCAGCGAACTCAAACCCCATATCCAGTGGTGGGACGCCGGCGCTCAACCCGCGCAATGGCTGGCAGCCGGTGACGTGGTCATGACCTCCACCTACAGCGGACGAATTGCGGTGGCGGCGCAGCAGGGCAGCCCGTTGGCCGTGGTATGGCCTGGCAGCCTGTACGGTATGGACTATTGGGCGATCATCAAAGGCTCGCGGCATGTCGACCAGGCCAAGCGGCTGATTGCCTATGCCAATCAGCCGGATACCCAGGTGCGGTATGTACAACAGATCCCCTATGGGCCCACCAATACCCAAGCCGCGGCCAGGCTTGACCCGGCGCTGGCCAACTGGGTACCCACCTCGCCACAGAACCTGCAAGGGGCGCTGGCCATGAACGTGGAATTCTGGGTCGATCATGGTGAAGAGCTGGAGCAACGCTTCAACGCCTGGGCCAGCAAATAGCGTTCAGTAAAGGGGCAACAAGATGACTGAAACGGAACTAAGCCTGCGTCGGGAGCTGGCTGCCTGCTACCGGCTGATCGCGCACTTTCGCATGAGCGATCTCATCTTCACGCATATCTCCCTGCGCCTGCCTGGGCCGGAGCACCATTTCCTGATCAACCCGTATGGCCTGCTCTTCGAGGAGATCACAGCGTCCAGCCTGGTGAAGATCGACCTGCAGGGGCGGCCGGTGGGGGCTGCCCGTCACCCGGTCAACCCGGCGGGGTTCGTCATTCACAGTGCCATTCACGCTGCCCGCGAGGATGCCCGGTGCGTGCTACACACCCACACCCGCGCAGGCTGCGCGGTGGCCGCACTGGAATGTGGCCTGCTGCCGGTCAACCAGATGTCCATGGAGTTTTACGGCAATGTGGCTTACCACGCCTACGAGGGCGTCGCGCTGGACATGGATGAACAGCAACGGCTGGTGGCCGACCTGGGCAACAAGCCGGTGATGATGCTGCGCAACCATGGGCTGTTGACCACGGGGCGCAGTGTGGCTGAAGCCTTCTTGCGCATGTACTACCTGGAGAAGGCTTGCGAGATCCAGTTGGCGGCGCAAAGTGCTGGGCAACTGATATTGCCGTCGACCGACGTGTGCGTGCGTACCGAACGGCAGTTCAACGCGCCGGGGAGAGGGTTGAAGCAGGGGGAACTGACCGACCCGGATGCGCTGCAATTGGCGTGGGCGGCGTTGTTGCGAATGTTGGAAAAGGTGGCGCCTGGTTATCAGGATTGAACCTGTGCTTGCTGATTTGGCAGTTAGTCGTCCAGCCGATAGCGGGCAGACGGAACAGTCACTGTAGTGCAACCATTGGTTTCAACTGTGCTGGTCCCTTCTCAAGGAATACCGTTATGCTGTAACGAAATATGTCTAAAAAGCCTGCAGAAGGAAGTCGCAATGCCACTCAAGGATCTGCTTATCGCCCTGGTGGTGATTGTCGCCTGGGGCGTCAACTTTGTGGTCATCAAGGTTGGTCTCGACGGGCTGCCACCGATGTTGCTGGGGGCATTGCGTTTCTTGCTGGTGGCGTTCCCGGCGATCTTGCTGGTCAGGCGGCCCAAACTGCCGTGGCGCTGGCTGATCGCTTACGGTGCGACCATTTCACTGGGCCAGTTCGCGTTCCTGTTTCAGGCCATGTACAGCGGCATGCCGCCAGGGTTGGCTTCGTTGATCCTGCAGTCGCAAGCCTTCTTCACCCTCGGTTTTGCTGCGTTGTTTCTCGGTGAGCGGCTGCGCCTGGCCAGCGTGCTGGGGCTGCTGGTGGCGGCCAGCGGCCTGGCACTGATCGGCAGCGAAGACGGCGGCCATGTGCCCATGCTGGCGTTGGTGCTGACCCTGTGTGGTGGTGCGATGTGGGGCCTGGGCAACATCATTACCCGGCGGTTCGGCTCGGTCGACCTGGTCGCGTTGGTGATCTGGGGGGGGCTGATACCACCACTTCCATTCCTGGCACTGTCCTGGTGGCTGGAAGGCCCCGAGCGCATTGGCCATGCCTTGGCCAATATCAGTTGGAGTTCGGTGCTGGCCCTGGCGTATTTGGCCTTTGTGGCCACCATGCTCGGCTACAGCCTGTGGAGCAAGTTGCTGTCGCGTCACCCGGCAGGCAAAGTGGCGCCATTCTCGCTGCTGGTACCGGTGATTGGCCTGAGTTCGTCGGCGTTGCTGCTGGGAGAGCGCCTGACCGCTACGCAGGGCTGGGGCGCATTGCTGGTGATGGCCGGCCTGCTGGTGAATGTATTCGGTGCACGCATCGGTCAGCGTTTGCGGGCTGCCAACGCGTAAAGCGCTTAAATCTGCTGACCTTCGCTCTGTTAGAATCGGCCTCTTTCTGCCAGGCCAACGGAGCGCATCCATGATCATTTCCACCACCAGCCAGCTCGAAGGCCGCCCGATTGCCGAATACCTGGGCGTGGTCAGTTCCGAATCGGTGCAAGGTATCAACTTCGTGCGCGATTTCTTTGCACGGTTTCGCGACTTCTTCGGTGGCCGTTCGCAAACCTTGGAAAGCGCGCTGCGCGAGGCCCGGGAGCAGGCCACTGAAGAACTCAAGGCCCGGGCACGACAGTTGCAAGCCGATGCGGTAGTGGGGGTGGATTTTGAGATCAGCATGCCGTCGGTACAGGGCGGCATGGTCGTGGTATTTGCCACCGGTACGGCAGTACGACTGAAGTAAAGCCTTTTGCCATTGGTCGGCTGCAAGGTTCTTGTCCGGTCGGTCCGCAAATGACCAGCTAGTCTCACTTTCACAGGCCGCGTTTCCTGGGCAACTTGTCTGGTTGCCGACGCGACCGCCACTGGAGGGAGACTGGGCATGAGCGAATCCTTTTTCGAAGACCTGAACGATGCGTTCCCGATCAACAGCCAGGTGCGTTGCGGCCAGGCGGCATTTCGCCTGGGTTTCGCCCACATGACGCTGGATGATTCCGAACAGCTCCAGCCTGCACATTTGCAGCGCAGCAAAAAAGGCCGCTTCATGCCGCGGGTACCGCTCAAGAAGTGATCCCGCGCCTGCACACGCCCCCCGCCCAACGGCGGGGTTTTTATTGCCATTCGTTGATCCGCCTCATGGTATTGCCCGGTAGCGCTCGCCGGATGGCCCGGCCTGTGGTTTTCTGACGCGGCATTCCAGCAACGGAGGATTGAATGCTCATGCGAGTCAGGGAAGAAACCTATTGGCAGTGGGCCGACGCACAGCTCCACAGCCGCTGCCACGACGAAGCACTCAGCGACGGCACCACACTGGACGTGCAGGTGCGCTTGTCGCGCCTGGGGGCGACGCAGCTGTTTCTGGGGTTGTACGCCGGGGATGGGCGGGCGTTGCTGGAAGAGTATTACCCCGCGCTGCCGGGCGAGACCATGACCCGTGCGCTGGTGTGGGGTGTCGACCGCGCCCGGGCGATGGCAACAGGCGCCTTGCCTCTGCCGGAAACCCGTCTGCAGCGGCGCCAGGCATGAAAAAGCCCGGCCTATCCAGGCCGGGCTCTGGTAAGGGTGCGAACCCTCAATTCAGCGGTTCGATCACCTTGACTGCCTGCTGCTCACGGGCAGCGGGCCATTCTTGTTGCAGGGTCTGCAGCACGCGGCCAACGAATTCAGTGTCGGCGGCGGCTTTCTTGCCGACGTAGCCTTGGCCACGGCGGTAGACCTTGAAGCGGGCACGCATGCTGGGCAGGTGCTCTTCAAATTCATCTTCGACGGTGTTCGGTGGCAGGCGGTCGAGGCGCACTTCACCGGTTTGGCTAACCCACAGCAAATGGTCGTCAAGGCTGTCCTTGCGCACGGCGAACAGCTGGGCCAATTGGTCGATAGTCGGATTGTTGTTCAAGTTCATCATAAAGCCCCCATTACCCATTCATAGGTGATTTTCACAGTTGGCGCTATCACGGTGTAGCGCACTACCAAGGCTGCTACAGCAGCATCGCAACAGGGGCTTTCTCACGCTGCCTTTTGGACAGTTTCCCTCTCCACGGACGGCCTGCGTTACCGCGCAGGCCGTCTGGAACACCCTTGCCACCGCTCCCGATCGGGGAGACGGCTTCATCATGCCCAAGCGCGATGAACGGCGTCAACCATTTTGTAGTGAATATTTTTGCTCACTACATTCTGTCGTTTTGTCCGACAATCAACGCGAGCGTTATAAGCCGGAAAGGATGTCGAAGGCGGCTTGCACCCGCGCCTGGTTGGGGTAATTCCGATTGGCCAGCAGCACGACTGCCAGCTGTTCTGCCGGCACGAACGCGGCGTACGCGCCGAAGCCGTTGGTGGCGCCGGTCTTGTTGTACCAGGCTGCCGGTAGCGCGGGCAGGGCCGGCTGCAAGCGAGTGGTGGCCTGCGGTTCGCGGATCAGCCGTGGGCTGTTGCCATCGATCAGTGTGCTCAGCGTGACCGGGTAGGGGTAGCGTTCCCAGCCCAGGCCTTGCGTCATGGCGCCAACCTGGAAGTAGCCCTGCTGGGTAAGGGCGGTGGCTTTCGCCAGGGCCGGTGGCAGGCCCTGCGGTTGCATGTGCAACCGCACATAGCGCAGCAGGTCGCTGGCGCTGGTTTTGATGCCGTAGGCCTCATCGGCGTAAGGGCCGGGCCCTACACGCACCGGCTTGTCGTCGGCGTCATACCCTTGGGCATAAAGCCCCTGGGCGCTGGCCGGAACCTGAAGGTAGGTGTTTTTCAGGCCCATCTTCGCCAGCAGGCCCTCACTCATCAGCGTGGAGAACGGTTGGTGCTGCGCACGGGCGGCCAGGTCACCGAACAAACCCAGGCTGGGGTTGGAGTAGCAGCGCTGGGTGCCAGGTTTGGCACGAGGTTGCCAGTGGCGGAAGAAATCGACTACCTGTTGCGGTGTTTGTACGGTGTCGGGGAACTGCAGTGGCAGGCAGTCGGCGCTATAGGCGCCCAGTTCCAGCACCGTCGCGTCGCCGATGGGGACGCCGGCCAATGCCGGGTGATAGCGCTTGGCCGGGGCCTCGAGGTCAAGCTTGCCCTCGGCGCTGGCAAGCGCGGCCAGGGTGGCCGTGTAGGTCTTGCTCAGCGAACCGATCTCGAACAGCGTATCGCGGCTGACCGGTACGTTGTCGGCCTTGCTGGCCACACCGTAGCTGAAGTAATGCGCGTGGTCGCGTGCATAGATGGCCACAGCCATGCCGGTGATGCCTTGTTCCTGCATGAGCGGGCGGATGATCTGGTCGACCTTGGCCTGTAACTGGTCGTCGGCCTGGGCGCTGGCAGGGCCTAAGGCAAGGGTAATGGCGGCTGCAAGTGCAGCCAGGCGTGGGCGGAGCATGGTGAGTCCTTTTGTGGAGCGTGTCCGTTGAGCGATACCACTCGGGGTTCCGGCGTTAGCGACGGGTAGCCAAAGACCTTATCGTCTGCCCACCCACCATGACAAGATGGATACAGTGATGAAGTATTTGCGCATGTTATTTGACAATTTCACCCTGGCCTTGCTCGGTGTGGTACTCATCGCCACCGTGCTGCCTTGCTCGGGCGATGGCGCGGTGTATTTCGGCTGGCTGACCAACCTGGCCATTGGCCTGTTGTTCTTCTTGCATGGCGCCAAACTGTCCCGTGAAGCCATCATTGCCGGTGCCGGGCACTGGCGCCTGCACCTACTGGTGTTCTCCTGTACTTTCGTATTGTTCCCGCTGCTGGGCCTGGCGTTCAAACCTCTGTTCGTACCGCTGGTGGGTAACGAGCTTTACCTTGGCATCCTGTACCTGTGTGCCTTGCCTGCAACCGTGCAGTCGGCCATTGCCTTTACCTCGCTGGCCCGCGGTAACGTGCCAGCGGCTATCTGCAGCGCGGCGGCCTCCAGCCTGCTGGGTATCTTCCTCACCCCGTTGCTGGTGATGCTGCTGCTGGGCGCCGGTGGTGATACAGGTTCCGGCCTGGATGCGGTGTTGAAGATCACTTTGCAGCTGCTGGTGCCGTTCGTTGCCGGGCAGGTCGCGCGGCGCTGGATCGGCGCCTGGGTCAAGCGCAATGCGCGCTGGCTCAAGGTGGTGGACCAGGGGTCGATCCTGCTGGTGGTGTACACCGCCTTCAGTGAGGCCGTGGTTACCGGTTTGTGGCACACCGTATCGCCGCAGCACTTGGCGGGGTTGTTCGTGGTGTGCGCAATTCTGCTGGCAGTGGTGCTGTTTGGCACCCGCTTGCTTGGCAAGGCGCTGGGCTTTGACCTTGAGGATCGCATCACCATCCTGTTTGCCGGCTCCAAGAAAAGCCTGGCTACGGGTGTGCCCATGGCCCAGGTGTTGTTCGTGGGCAGTGGCATTGGCGCGATGATCCTGCCGCTGATGCTGTTCCACCAGATACAGCTGATGGTGTGTGCTGTGCTGGCGCAGCGTTATGCCAGCCGTGAGCAGGCGGTGGAGGCTTCGGCGGTGTCTTGAGCGCCTTTACGTTCCCATGTAGATGCTTTGTTGGCGGTCAAGCTTTTCTGCGGTGCTGAGAGCTGAAAAGCTTGGTCGTATCAAAGGGTTGATAGCCGCGAAGAGGCCGGGCCTTCTGGCCAATCTCCACCCGTCGTTCATCGTTGCCGCCGCCACCGTATTCGCGGGTAAACCCGCTCCTACACAGATCGGGGTGGACACACATCGGGGGTTGGGCGCATGCCGTCGTGTAGGAGCGGGTTTACCCGCGAAAGGGCCGGGCCTGCTGGCCAATCTCCACCAGTCGTACTCTGTTGCCGCCGCTACCGTATTCGCGGGTAAACCCGCTCCTACCACGGTTCGCGCGAACGGCTGAATTTTGCGCTGGGCAAGACCTGCACTGTCGATGTGGAGCGCAATGGCAGCGATCAGCGGGCCAGGCCTGAACGACGCTCGCGCAGCGCCTTGTCGACTTCGGCCTCGATCTTGTAGGCCGGCCCCTCCAGGTCGTCGAAGTTGCGCGTATAGCGTCGGGCAAACTCCTCCACGCCCAGCTCCTGATACTGCTGCACATGCTTGAGCTCGTGCGCCCACAAGGCCACGTTGTCCTCGGCATCGGCGGCCCGGCGGAAGATGATCGTGTCGATCAGTGTAACGGCGTTCACATCGGGGTTCTGCAATAGCGCATTGGCTGCGCTGATCTGTTGCTCATCCCCCACCCGGAAGCGCGCCGCGTCGAGCACGGCAAAGTCATACCAGGGTTCCAGCTGCGCCCGAATATGCAACGGAATCGGCTGCACACCGCTGGCCGTGGCCTCGTCGCGGGCCTGGCGCAAGGCGTATGCCAGGCTGGACGAGGCCATGACCTCCACATCCTTGAGGATCTGCCCGGCCTGGCCTGGGTCGATCGGGGCGCAAAAGCAGCCCATCAGGCACACTTGATACTGCCCAGGCGGGCAGGCCTGTTCGGCAAGCGCAGGGAGGGCCAATAGCAAACCCAGCAGGGCACTAATCCGCCTCATGCAGGGCCTGTTCGACAAACTGGCGGCTGGCGTCCAGTACCTGCACTTGCACGCTTTCACTGGCCAGCATGCGCCCGACCAGCAATGCCCCTACGCACTGGCTGATCAGCACCCAGGCCAGCTGCTCATCCTCCAGGGTTGTGCTCCAGGCCCGGTGCAGTTCTACCAGCCAGTGCTCAGCCACTTCACGCACTGGCGTGTCGGCCCGGGCGATTTCCACTCCCAGCGGCGGCAACGGGCATCCACCTTCGGCATTGCGCAGGTGGACCAGGCTCAGGTACTGCTGCAGGCAGCGGCCCAGGCGTTCACGGTTGGCTCCCTTGCTGGCCAGGCGTGCCAGGGGGCTGTTGCTCAGCTCCTGGCGTACCACCTCGGTAAACAGGTCGTCCTTGGACGGGAAGTGGTTGTAGAAGGCACCGCCGGTCAGGCCGATCGCTTTCATCAACCCGGCCACGCCGGTGCTGGCAAACCCCCCGCGCTTGGCCAGCGCGCCGCTGCTGGCCAGCAACCGTTCGCGGGTTTGCTGTTTGTGTTCGTTGGAATAGCGCATTCACATGCCTCGGCAAACAGGCTTGACGATGACCGCGATCATAACATAGCGTTCGTTTACTAAACGATCATTTACCAATGGAGGCAGGCATGTCAGAACAACAAAAAGTCGTGCTGGTGATCGGGGCGGGCGACGCCACTGGCGGCGAGATCGCCAAGCGTTTTGCGCGTGAGGGCTATATTGCCTGCGTAACCCGTCGCCAGGCCGACAAACTGCAGCCGCTGCTGGAGGAAATACACGCCGCTGGCGGCCAGGCCTACGGTTTTGGCTCTGATGCGCGCAAGGAAGAGGAGGTGGCCGAGCTGGTGGAGACTATCGAGCGTGATATAGGTCCGATTGAGGCATTTGTCTTCAATATCGGTGCGAATGTGCCGTGCAGCATTCTCGAGGAAACCCCACGCAAGTACTTCAAGATCTGGGAAATGGCCTGCTTTGCCGGTTTCCTCACCGCGCAGGCGGTGGCCCGGCGCATGGTTCAGCGTGAGCGCGGCACCCTCCTGTTTACCGGCGCTACAGCCGGTACCCGCGGCGCAGCCGGTTTTGCCGCCTTCGCCGGGGCCAAGCATGGCTTGCGTGCCTTGGCACAGAGCATGGCGCGCGAGTTGGGGCCACGCAACATCCATGTCGCCCATGTGGTGGTGGACGGTGCCATCGACACGGCCTTCATCCGCGACAGCTTCCCCGAGCGCTATGCCCTCAAGGACCAGGATGGCATCCTTGACCCGGCGCACATTGCCGACAGTTACTGGTTCCTGCACGCCCAGCCCCGCGACGCCTGGACCTTCGAGCTGGACCTGCGCCCCTGGATGGAACGCTGGTAACCCCCGTTAACATGCAAGGACCGTCACCATGCAAACGTCTGTCGATTTCTTTTTTGACCTGGGTAGCCCGGCCAGCTACCTGGCCTGGACCCAACTGCCGAACCTGTGTGCCCGCCACGGCGCTACGCTGCGCTACCGGCCAATGCTTCTTGGCGGGGTTTTCCAGGCTACCGGCAATGCTTCGCCGGCCATGATCCCGGCCAAAGGGCGCTACATGTTCACCGACCTGGCCCGCTTTGCCGAACGCTACGGTGTGCCGTTCGGGATGCCGCCGGGCTTCCCGGTCAATACCCTGACGTTGATGCGCGGCGTGACAGGGACCCAGTTGCGTTCACCGGATCGGTTCGAGGCATTGCTATCGGTGCTGTTCACTGGGCTGTGGGTACAGCGGCGCAACCTGAGCGACAGCGCTGTGCTGAATGAAACACTCGCGCAGGCAGGCTTCGACCCACAGGTTTTTCATGCCCTGGCCGCTGACAGCGAAGTAAAAGCAGCGCTAAAGCACGCGACCGAGGCCGCTGTGGCGCGCGGGGTGTTTGGCGCGCCCACCTGTTTTGTCGGTGATGGGATGTTCTTCGGCCAGGACCGCCTGGACTTTGTCGAGGAGGCGCTACGTCAGTGGGCCAGCAGCCTCTCCAGCTGAGTGCGCTCCCACAGGCTGAGCAGGTCGGTGGGGTTGGTGCCATAGCGCTGCCAGTGTTCGAGGCCGGCCTGTTCGCCGTCGGGGGCTTGGCAATGAACGCAATGCGCCAGGCCTTCGGTATCCAGGGCCAACGTCAGTTGCCAGCCCTGGATGCCGACATCGACCAGGCCGCCATCGCGGCGTGCAGCCACCTCAAGGTGATGCACGCCAAGGGCCACATTGCGCAGGCACTGGTAGACATCCCGGGCGCTCGGTGAACGTCTGTGGGTCAAGATCAGAAATTCGCCGGCGTGTTGGCGCTGATGATCTCGGCCTCATCCGGGCCGATGTTCTTGAAACTGTGCGGCAGGGTCGTGGGGATGTAGTAGCCGTCGCCCGAATTGAGCACGCTGACCTGGCCGTCGACCCACAGCTCGACGGTGCCACGGGTGACCAACCCGCATTCTTCGCCTTCAGCGTGCACGATCGGCTCGCCAGAGTCGGCGCCGGGTGCGTACAGCTCACGCAGCATGCGCATTTGGCGGCCTTCGACGCTGGCGCCGACCAGCAGCATGCGCAGGCCATTGCGGCCCAGGTCGGGTTGTTCGCCACCACGGAATACGTAGCGTTCCTCACGCACCGGCTCGTCGAAGCTGAAAAACTCCGCCAGGCTCATGGGAATGCCTTCGAGCAGTTTTTTCAGGGAGCTGACCGAAGGGCTGACGCGATTCTGCTCGATCTGCGAGATCGTCGAGTTGGTCAGCCCGCTGCGACGGGCCAGTTCCCGTTGGGAGAGGTTGTTGCGTTCACGCACCAGTTTGAGTCGCGTCCCCGTGTCCATAGCCGCCTTGTAATCAGAGGTGTCAATAATAATGAGCGATGCGCATTAAAACACACTCTGCGCCCTTGCGCGCTGTGCTTCTCAAACCCGCTGCTCACGCGGCATTGGCCACAGCCCGACCAGCAGCAACAGCACGGCCACGGCCAGGAATGGCAAGCGCGGATCAAGGGCATACACCAAGGTACCGGCGAGCGGCCCGATCACCGCGCCCATGCCTTGGGCGGCGCCAATGGAACCGGCCGTGGCGCCTTGTTCGGAGGCCTGCATGGCATTGGCCGCCAGTGCCGAAAACGCCGGGAAGACGAAGCCCATGCCGGCCGCCGCAACAAAATAGCAAGCCCACAGCCACGGCGCCGTGGTGGCCAGCGAGCCACAGGCAAAGCCCAGTGCCGATACCGTGGCACCCACCCGGATCATCTTCAGCGGTGGCCACTCCAGTTGGCGCAGTATCACCTGGGCCAGCATCAGTGCCACACCCACGGTGGTCAGGGCGATGCCAGCCGCCTGGGCCGCTTCGGCAGGGCCCAGATGCAAGCGGTCAAGGGCAAAGAAACCGACGATGATCTGCGACACGGTCACGCTGAGCATGGCGCTGAATGCCACCAGCAGCGGCCGGCGCAGGCGCGGGTCGTTCAGCCGCACCGGGCTGGGGGCGTGGCTGTGCGGCAGCGCCTGTGGTTTGAGGGTGAAAAACAGCACGAGGAAGGCAGTGGCCGGCAGCAGCGACATGATATGGAACGGCAGGCTCAGGCTGTGCCGCGCCAGCAGTGCGGCCAGCGCCGGCCCGACCACCAGACCGACGGCGTTGGCTGCCCCCAGTGAGGCCATGGCCCGCGCCCGGCGTTGCGGCTCCACATGGTCGGCGATCAGCGCATTGCAGCCTACCGGGATGGCGGCATAAAAGGCGCCGATGCAACCACGCGCGATCATCAGGCCGATGAACGCCAAGGTTGCCCCCGGCATCCAGCGCAGTGCGCCTTCGACGAACAGGCACAGCAGCCAGTAGGCCAGGGTGAAGCCGGCGCTGCCCAGCAGCAGGATGCGCCGGCGGCCCAGGCGGTCTGCCGCGCGGCCCCAGGGCCGGGCCAGCAGCACCCAGACCACGCCAGCCACGGTCACGGCGGCGCCGGCTTGCCAGGTGGCCATGCCAAGCTGGCGGGCTATCGGGCCGATCAGGGCGACGAAGGCCATCATCGACATGGTGCAGGCCATGTTGGCCAGCAACAGCGGGCGCAAGTTCAGGGTGCTGGCAGGCAGCAGGGTTGCAGGATCCTTTGCGACGTTCATGGGCAGTCCAAGGCAGAGTGGTAAACAAACCGATATTATTAGGAATCATTATCGATTGTCGAACCCCTGGGCCGCTGCCGTTCATTCGCTGCGGCGCAAGGGGCCAGGCCACATGCTACGCAACACACCGTCACGGCGCACCCACGCATGCATCAAGGCGGCCCCCACATGCACCAGCACCGTGGCGAACAGCAGGTAGCCGGCCCAGCCATGGGCCTGGCGCAGCACGGCATATAGCTGCAGGTTGTGGGGGGCGATGGCGGGCAAGCCGAGCGGGCGCGGGTAATCGCCTGCCGACAGCATGGCCCAGCCCAGCAGCGGCATGGCCAGCATCAGGCCATAGAGCAGCAGATGCGAGGCTCCGGCGGCCCAGCGCTGCAGTTTTGGCAGGTCGTTCGGCAGGGGCGGGTGAGGTAGGGTCAGGCGCACAGCGATACGCAGTACCACCAGCACCAGCAGGGCCAGCCCGGTGGCCTTGTGCAGGCTGATCAGCACCGGGTGGCGTAGCGACAGGTCGGCGACCATGCTCACGCCGATGAACAGCATGGCCAGAATCAGCACGGCCATCAGCCAGTGCAACAAGCGGGCGAAAGGGTGGAAGGCTTGAGGTTTCATGGCTTGGCTCCGGTGCTGAGCGATTCGCGGCTACGGCGGTTGAACGATTCCGAATAGGCGGCCGAGCGGGCGGCGAGGATCGGGTCGGCCGACGCCTCTATACCGCGCGGCAGGATCAGCGGGTCGAAGTTGAGGTCGCGGCAGGCCCCTTGCTCGGGGGCGTCGACCTGTTCCAGCACCAGGGTGCCGGCGTCCACGCTGCGCCGCTCGGCGGGCCACGGCCGGGCAGGGTCGTCCACGGCATCGCCTGGTTCGGCCAGTACCAGGCGCAGCGTCCAGCGCAACGGGCCTTGGGCAAGGCGCTGCTGCAAGTCGTGTTGCAGGAATTGCTTGTCATCAACTTGCGCGGGTAATGCTGCAAATGCAGTTTGTGGCTCGAGCTGCCAACGCACCGGGTGGGCCGCGCCAGCTGCGTCGATCAGGCGGAAGGCATTGATACTGTGGTATTGCGTGTTGGCGAAGCTGTCGCTGGGTTTGTAACCTGCCGCCCATTGGCGAAACGCCGCGCTTTCCGGGTGGGCGGCGAAGAACGCCTGCAGCTTGCCAGGGTCCGGTTTGCCGGTCGCCGGGTCTGGTGCACTCGCCAGTACTTGCTGGTAGAACGCTTGCGGCGTGCTGACTGCCAGCACCGGAGGGTTGTTCATGCCCGTCCGCCAGATCTGGCCGTCGTCGGTGCTCAGCTCAATCGCCAGGCTGCGTACCGGTATACCCGTATCCGGGGCGAACGGGTTGGCACCGCCAATGGCAAAGCGGCCAACCACCGGCACCCGTTGCTGGCTGAAGGCGCGCGCCGTGGACAGGTTGGCGGCCTGCCCGCTGGCCTGGAAGTAGCCGCTCACGCACAAGCCCTTGGCGTGGTTCTTGCGGTAGCCTGGGTAATGCCCGGCCTGGGCTTCGAAGGTGTCGATGATGCGCTGTGGCGTAAGTCGGGGGGCGCCGAGCCAGCCAGCGGCATAGGCAAAGCCGGCACCTGCGGCCAGCAGCACGCCGCCAATGGCGGCCAGGCGCAAGGCTTTGGCCGGGCCGTGCAAGGGTGTGTTCATGGTCATCGTCCGGTTCAGTGAAGGTGCCAGTACGACGTGTCAGAGAAAAAGTTATTCCCTCATCGGGAATAGAATTTGTTCACAGGCGTCTGCCCTTTACACTGACAACCCCAGAGGCCGGGACCTAGCCATGCATGATTTGGACGACCACCAGTGGCGCGAGCTGCTGGCCCGCCTGCGCCGCTTTGCCGTGTGGCTGACCCGCGAGCCGGGCAGCGCCGACGACCTGGTGCAGGCTACGGTCGAGCGGGCCCTGAGCCGTCGCGACCAGCAACGGGACGCCGATGCCCTGCGTGCCTGGCTGTTCACCATACTTTATCGACAATTCCTCGACGGTAAGCGCCGCGAGCGACTGCATGCGCGCTGGTTGTCCTGGTTCGGCCGTAACGAGCACGACGATGAGCCGGCTGGTGACAACCTCGAAACCATCGTCCTGGCACAGGCCGACCTGCAGGCGTTTGCCCGGCTGACGGCGGAGCAGCGTGCCTTGTTGTTGCTGGTCAGCATCGAAGGCTTGAGTTACAAGGAGGCCGCCCAGGCCTTGGGCATCCCCATCGGCACTGTGATGTCGCGCCTGTCGCGCGCGCGCAATGCCTTGCGCGAACTGACCGAGGGCAACCCCCAACCCCCGGCCTTGCGGAGACTGAAATGACGCGCCTGATCCCCAGCGATGATGAATTGCACGCTTACGTCGATGAGCGCCTGGAACCTGTGCGCCGGGCCGAGGTGCAGGCCTGGCTGGCGGCCAACCCGCAAGCTGCGGCACGTGTGGAAGGCTGGCGCGCCGATGCCCGAAGGCTGCGCACAGCGCTGGCCGGGTTGGGCGAGCTGCCCGGTGCGGCGCAGCTGGACCTTGGCCAGTTGCGTCGGCAATTGCGCCAGCGTCGGCAGCGGCGCTGGGCTGCGGCGGCGGTAGTGATGCTGGCGTTGGGTGTGGGGGGCTTGGGCGGCTGGCAAGTGCGCGATGCAACCCTGGCGCGGGTCGACCTGCCCATGGCTGATGCTGTTCAGGCGCACCGTCTGTTCGCCGGCAGTGAAGCACTGGATATCCAGGCCAGTGATCCTGGGCAGTTACGTGACTGGCTGGGCCGCCATTTCAGCCGGGTGGGCCAGTTACCGGACCTGGCAGGATATGGCTTCAAACCGGTGGGCGCGCGCTTGCTCAGCAACGAGCAGGGGCCGGCTGCATTACTGGTGTTCGAAGATGGCAAGGGCCAGCGCATCAGCCTGTTCCTGCGCTCGCCGGGCAACCTTTATCGGCGCATGCCGGACGGGCAGCGGGTCGATGGCCAGCTGGAGGCGCGGTACTGGTCGCATGGGGCTTATAACTTTGCCCTGGTCAGCGCGGCGGACGATGTGCGTGGGGCAGGGGTGGGGGAGGCGTTGAGGCTGGGGTTGTGAGTGTGGGCCCAAGGCGTGCACCTTGGGCCCGTCACCAGAGTCAGCTCAACTCCAGCCAGATCGGCGCATGGTCCGACGGTTTTTCCATCCCGCGCAGCTCATAGTCCACGCCCGCTGCCTTGATGCGCGGCACCAGCGGCTGTGAGGCCATGATCAGGTCGATGCGCAGGCCGCGCTTGGGCTCGTCCTCGAAGCCGCGGCTTCGGTAGTCGAACCAGCTGAAACGGTCTGTCACGTCCGGGTACAGGTGGCGGAAGCTGTCTACCAACCCCCAGCCTTTCAAACGTTCCATCCACTCATGCTCTTCCGGCAGGAAGCTGCACTTGCCGGTCTTCAGCCAGCGTTTGGCGTTGTCCGGGCCAATGCCGATATCACAGTCTTGCGGCGAGATGTTCATGTCGCCCATCACCAGCACTGGCTGGTCGTTGCGGAACTGGCTTTCCAGCAGTGCCTGCAGGTCACTGTAGAAGCGCTGCTTGGCTGGGAACTTGGTGGGGTGGTCGCGGCTTTCACCCTGGGGGAAATAGCCGTTCATGATGGTGATCGGGCTGCCGTCAGCATCGGCGAAGGTACCCCAGATGAAGCGGCGCTGGGCATCTTCTTCGTCGGTGGCAAAGCCCTTGTGCAGGCTCAGCGGCGCCTGGCGCGACAGCAGGGCCACGCCGTAGTGGCCTTTCTGGCCATGGTAGTGCACGTGGTAACCCAGTGCCTGCACGTCGGCCAGCGGGAACTGATCGTCGCTGACCTTGGTTTCCTGCAGGCCGATCACGTCCGGCTGGTGCTTTTCGATCAGCGCCGCCAGCTGATGCGGGCGGGCCCGCAGGCCGTTGATGTTGAAACAGACGATCTTCATGGAAAGACAATCCCGGTAAAAGGCGCGATGCTAGCCGACATCGACCTGCATCACCAGCATGGCGGCCAGGCGAGCCTGCTGCTAACGTGCTGTTGGGGGTGAACGAAGCGCGCTGGGGCACCTCCAAGGCACTGAACGCCCATTCCAGGAGGTCTTTCCGCAATGCCCGAAACCACAGCCGCCCCGGCCCGTGTCTGCCTGCTCGACGATGGTTACAGCCGCGAGGCACGTTCGCTGCTGTACAACGCCTACCGCCACGAGCCCACCTTCGCCTATATCTTCGAAGCTCAGCGCCCGGGGTATGAGCGGCGCCTGCGGGTGATGGTGCGCGAATGGGTGCGCCAGCACTTCTACCTGCAACTGCCCGCCATTGGCCTGCTGGTCGAGGACCGCCTGATTGCCCTGGCCCTGATCGTGCCGCCGCAGCGCCGGCTGGGCGTGGCCGACAGCTGGGCCTGGCGCCTGCGCATGATGCTGGGTACCGGCCTGCGCTGTACGCGGCGCTACATGGACTACCAGGCTGCGTTGGCCAGCTGTCTGCCCACTGACCAGGTGCATGTGCTGCCTTTGCTGGGGGTGCATCCGCAATTTCAGGGCAAGCACTACGGCGAGCAATTGTTACAAGCCGTGCACGACTGGTGCGCGGAAGACCCAGGCACCCAAGGGGTGGTGCTGGACACCGGTAACGAGCACTACCTGGCTTTTTACCAGCGTCAGGGTTATGAGGAAATTGGCGAAGTAGCTGTAGGACCGATCCGAGAGAGGGTGTTCTTTCATCCTAATCCAGTCTCTTCAAAACCCGCTTTTGCCTGAACAGGCCGCCAGGCGGCTCCCTTGAGCGCCCGGCTCTGGTAGCATGCGCCGCATGACGTATTCAGGAAGATTGACCTGGGGCCTGGTTTTCTGGGTCGCCAGTTTCGCAGCATGGGGCCAGAGCGAGTTGTTGGTGAAGGTGAAGCCGGCCAACAAGGCGCTCAAGGCCAATGTCGAAGGCTATATAGGCACATTGGGTGACCGCGACGAAGAAGCACTTTTGCGCTTCAGTCGCGGGGCAGAGGAGCAGGCGCGCAAAGCGGCGCAGGCACTTGGCTACTATCAGGCGCAGATCGATACTGAGGTCAAGCCCGCCAGCGACGCAGACCATCCCCCACAACTGATCATCAGCATCAACCCGGGCGAACCGATTCGCCTGCGCAACGTGACCGTGCGCATCGAGGGCCCAGCCAGCGAGATGAAGGCCTTCCGCGTGCCTGACAGCAAGGCGCTGCGGGCGGGTGAACAACTCAATCACGGCCATTACGAGGATGCCAAGCGGTTGATCCAGAACCAGGCGTCGCGCTATGGCTTCTTCAGTGGGCGCTTCAGTAGCCAGCGCCTGGCCGTCGACCCGCAAGCCGGTGTGGCGGATATCGAACTGGTCTACCAGAGTGGCCCGCGTTATCGCCTGGGCGCCGTCACCTTCGGGGGCGACACACCGCTGGACGAGGACCTGCTGCAGCGCATGGTGTCGTTCAAGCCGGGTACCCCTTACGACTCGGAACTGGTCGCAGAGCTGAACAACGACCTGCAATCGAGCGGCTATTTCGAAGGCGTGCGCGTGGATGCGGCGCCCACTGCTGCTGTGGGCGAAGAAGTCCCGGTGGATGTTCACCTGGAAACCCGTAAACCACGCACCATGGGCCTTGGCCTGGGCTTCTCGACCGACGTCGGGCCGCGCGGCAAGGCCAACTGGACCCGCCACTGGGTCAACCCACAAGGCCACAGCTATGGCTGGGAAACCGAACTGTCGGCCCCGCGCCAGAACGTCGGCCTGTGGTATGACATTCCGCTTGATCCGCCGCTGACCGACAAGCTGCGCTTTGCCGGTGGCTACCAGAACGAGGAGCTTGCCGGCACCGACACGCTCAGCAAGCTGTTGACGGTCGGCCCCGAGTGGCACAGCAAGCTGCCCAGTGGCTGGCAGCGGGTGATTTCGCTCAAGTACCAACGCGAAGAATATCGCCTGGGTGACGACTCCGGTTTGAGCAACCTGCTGATGCCAGGCGTCAGCTATTCCTTCCTGCGCAGTGACAACCGTATCGATCCGCACAACGGCTATCGCCTGCAGTTCGATGTTCAAGGTGCCAAGGAAGGGCTGGTGTCCGACACCAACCTGCTGCACGGCAACGTATTGCTCAAAGGCCTTACCACGCTCGGCCACAACCACCGCTTTCTCGGGCGCGTACAGTTTGGTGGCAGTGCGACCAATGGCTTCAAGAACAACATTCCGCCGTCGCTGCGTTTCTTCGCGGGTGGCGACCAGAGTGTGCGCGGTTACGACTACCAGACCCTGTCGCCGAAGAACAGCGACGGTGACCGTATTGGCGGGCGCTACCTGGTGGCAGGCAGTGTCGAGTACCAGTATTCGCTGACCGAAAAATGGCGGGTCGCGACGTTCGTCGACCAAGGCAACTCGTTCAACGACCTGGAGCTGCCCAGCCTCAAGACCGGTGTCGGCTTTGGTGTGCGCTGGGTATCGCCGGTCGGGCCGCTGCGCCTGGACCTGGCCAAGGCGCTGGATGACGAAGGGGGCATTCGCCTGCACTTTTCCATGGGGCCCGAGCTGTGAAACGCGTAATCAAATTTACTTCACTGGGCCTGTTGGGGGGCGTCGCGAGCGTGGGCCTGGTGCTCGGCTTGCTGCTGGGTACCCAGGCCGGCAGCCGCTGGGTACTGGGCAAGGTGCCCGGGCTTGAAGTGGCCGACTTCCAGGGTCGCCTGGCGGGCAGTTGGCAGGCCAGCCGGCTGACTTGGGCCGACGGCGGCAGCACGGTAGAGATGCAGGCGCCGTTGCTGGCCTGGTCACCTGCTTGCTTGCTGCGCGCGACCTTGTGCATTGACCGGTTGCAGGCAGACCGCATTGACATGGCCTTTGCGCCAAGCACCGAACCCACTGAGAGCGCCCCGCTGCAATTGCCGACCCTGCGCTTGCCGCTGGCCATCGAACTGGGCGAGGTCAAGGTCGGGCAGCTGCGCCTGGATGGCAGCGATCTGCTTGGCGATTTGCAACTGGCTGCGCACTGGACCAACAGCGGGATACGCATCGACAGCCTGCGGCTGCTGCGCGACGACCTGCAACTGAGCCTACAGGGCGACCTGCAACCCGAAGGCGACTGGCCGGTAACACTACAGGCGCAATTGCAGTTGCCTGCGGTAGACGAAAAACCCTGGCAACTGGCACTGACGGCCAATGGCCAATTGCAGAAGACGTTGGAACTCGCCGGCACCAGCAGTGGTTACCTCGATGCCACATTGAGCGGGCAGTTGCAGGCACTGTCCGAGCACCTGCCGGCGACCTTGCACATCCGCTCCGAGGCATTCAAGCCGGCTGGTGCGTTGCCTGACACCCTGCAATTGAACGCGCTCGAGCTCGATGCCAAGGGCGATCTGCTCGATGGCTATAAACTGTTCGGCAAGGCCAGCCTGCCGGCCGAGCAGTCACCGATCGCCTTGCTCCTGTCCGGTCTGGTCGACAGCAAAGGCGCCAGGCTCGATGCCCTGGACCTGACCGCCAGCGACAGCCAACGGGTCAAGCTGCAAGCCACGGCTGACTGGCAGCAAGGCCTGAGCGCCGATGCGCAGCTGGACTGGCAGGACTTCCCGTGGTTGCGCCTGTACCCACTGGAGACCCCGCCCGAAGTCACCCTCAAGCGCTTCAATACCCAGGTGCATTATCGCGATGGCAATTACCAGGGGACTTTCACGGGGGACCTGGACGGCCCGGCGGGAGCGTTCAGCATCGCCAGCCCGTTCGAAGGTGACCTCACCCAGGTGAAACTGCCGCAGTTGGCGCTGACCGCCGGCCAAGGCAAGGCAGCCGGCAGTGTCGCCGTACGTTTTGCCGACACCCTGGCCTGGGATGTCGACCTGCAGCTCTCCGCGCTCGACCCGGCCTATTGGCTGGCCGAACTGCCGGGTACCCTGGCGGGGCCACTGCGCAGCAAAGGCGAACTGAAAGGCGATACGCTTACCCTGGATGCCCAGCTTGACCTCAAGGGCCGCCTGCGTGGCCAGCCAGCCATGCTCAAGGCCGAGGCCCAGGGGGCGGGGCAAAACTGGACCCTGGGCACACTGGCCATCCAGCTGGGTGACAACCGCATCAACGGCAGTGGCAGCTTGCAACAGCGCCTGGCTGGGCGAATCGACCTTGACTTGCCGCGCCTGGGCCAGCTGTGGCCGAGGCTACAAGGCCGGGTCAAGGGCCGGCTGGATGTCGCCGGCACCTTGCAGGCCCCGCAAGGTACGCTCACCCTGCAGGGCCAGCGCTTGGCCCAGGCCGAAAACCGCCTGCAGCAGTTGGACCTGGATGCCCGCCTGGACAACACCCAACGCGGTGTAGTCGAGCTCAAGGCAACCGGTATCCACCTGGGTGACACAGCCTTGGGCACGTTGCAGGCCAACGGCAAGGGCGACATTCGCCAACAGGCCTTGACCCTGGCGCTGGGCGGCCCGCAGCTCAAGCTCGACCTTGGCCTGGATGGCCAGTTGAACAAAGGTGACTGGCGCGGGCGCCTGGCCACGGGCCGAATCCAGGCCGGTGGCCAGGACTGGCAGTTGCAGGCGCCTGCACGCCTGCAGCGGCTGGCCAGCGGCCAGCTCGACTTCGGGGCCCACTGCTGGCGCTCCGGCCAGGCAAGCCTGTGTGGCGACGACCAGCGACTGGTCCCCGAACCGCGCCTGCGCTACCACCTCAAGCAGTTCCCGCTGGGCAGCCTGGCCCAGTGGCTGCCGAAGGACTTTGCCTGGCAAGGCCTGCTCAATGCCGACATCAACCTGGACATCCCGGCCAGCGGCCCCAAGGGCACTGTCGTTGTCGATGCCAGTGGCGGCACCCTGCGCGTGCGCGACAAAGGCCGCTGGATCGATTTCCCTTATCAGACCCTGCGGCTGGACAGCACGCTGGCACCGCGGCGTATCGATACGCGCCTGGCGTTTCGCGGTGAGCGCCTGGGTGAGCTGAACGTCAACGCCCGGCTCGATCCGCTGGGCAAGAACAAACCGTTGTCGGGTGACTTCCGGCTGGCCGGGTTGGACCTGTCGGTGGCCCGCCCATTCGTGCCCATGGTCGAACGCCTGGCCGGGCAGCTCAATGGCAGTGGTCGGCTTTCAGGCACCTTGCTGGCACCTCAGGTCAACGGCAACCTGATGCTCAGCGGTGGCGAAGTCAGTGGCGCCGAGCTGCCGGCCAGCCTTCAGGACCTGTCATTGCAGGCGCTGATTGCCGGCGAGCAGGTGCAGCTCAACGGCAATTGGCGCAGTGGCGAGGCGGGACGTGGCCAGTTGAGCGGTAACCTCACCTGGGGGCAGGCACTGGGCATGGACGTGCGTCTGCAAGGCCAGCAACTGCCGGTCGCGATCGAGCCCTACGCCACACTGGAAGTTGCCCCGGACCTGACCTTGCGCCTGATCGATGACAAGCTGGCGGTGACCGGCAAGGTGCAGGTACCCAAGGGCAAGATCACTGTACGTGAGCTGCCGCCGTCCACGGTCAAGGTGTCGGATGACACGGTAATCGTCGGTCATCAGACCGAGGAAGGCAAACCCCCCATGGCCATGGCCATGGACATCGATGTTGAAGTCGGCCGCGACAAGCTGTCGTTCAGCGGCTTCGGGCTGACTGCCAACCTGCTGGGTCATGTGCACATCGGTGATAACCTCGATACCCGTGGCGAACTGAGCCTGGCAGACGGCCGCTACCGTGCCTACGGCCAGCGCCTCACCATCCGCCGGGCGCGTCTGCTGTTCGCCGGCCCGATCGACCAGCCGTATCTGGACATCGAAGCGATCCGCAAGGTTGACGATGTAATAGCCGGTATCCGCCTGAGCGGCAGCGCCGAGCAGCCGACGACCAAAGTGTTCTCGGAGCCGGCCATGAGCCAGGAGCAGGCGCTTTCGTACCTGGTCTTGGGCCGGCCATTGGGCAATACCGGCGAAGATAACAACATGCTCGCCGAGGCGGCGCTGGGCCTGGGCCTTGCCGGGAGCGCCGGCATTACCGGCAGCCTGGCGTCGAGCCTGGGGATCGATGACTTTCAACTGGATACCGAAGGTTCTGGCAACAGCACCAGCGTGGTCGCCAGCGGTAACATCACCGAGAAGCTCAGCCTTCGTTACGGGGTGGGCGTGTTCGAACCGGCCAACACGATCGCGTTGCGTTACAAGCTGAGCAAGAAGGTCTACCTCGAGGCCGCCAGTGGGCTGGCAAGCTCACTGGACATCTTCTACAAGCGCGACTTCTAGGCCCGCAGCGTGGCGGCCATCAACGGACGGTGGCCGCCTCGATGAACTCGTTGGTGTCGGGTGAGGGCGGTGGGGGGGTGGCGCGTACCGGGACGATCAGGTTGGTGTATTCCTCGATCAACCGGTTCAGGGCCTCTGGCGGTTCGCTCGCCTGGAACTGCATGCGGATCTGCACTTCGTCGGGGTCGCGGTTTTCGCCCTGGCGGCCTTGGCCACCAATGGTGACCTTGAAGCTCGCGGCCTTGCTCTCGCTTGCGGTCAGCAGTGCCTGCTGCGCCTCGGTGCCTTTGACCCTTACCGACAGGTCGACCTGCATGCGCTCAAGGGCCAGGCCTTTCGGTGACACCAGCGCAAACAGGGGGACGCGCATGATGTGCTGCCCATCCATGGCCACCTCGACCATCTTGGCTTTCATGGGGGCGCCCAGCGCCTCGGTGTCGCACTCGAAAAACTGGTCGAACAGGTTGATGTACTGCTGGGCAATCAGGCTGTTGGTGGCACTGGCGGCTTCTTGCAGGCCACGGGTAATTTCACGCAGGTCAATGGAGGTCATGGGGGCGGGGGGCTTTTGCAATGATTCGACTCCTCAGGCCAGGGTGTGCCCCTCCCACTACCGGCAGGAGGGGCTGTCGGGTCAAGTGCCAGTGTCTTACGGGGTCGCCAGGTTCGCAGGCGCGGGCCGTTTCAAGGTATCCGCCTGGGATATTTCGTCCGGGCTTTCCAGTTCGGCGGTTCGGACAACGGTTGGCTTGGTCGCGGCATCAGTGAGGAACTCGATTACCCTCATCATCGCTTCGGGCGGTTCCTGACGCTTCAGGGTCGTGTTGAAGGCATAGCGGGCGCGGGTATCTGTTTTGCGGGTTTGCGTGGATTTGTGGCTCACGCTGCCTTTCACGTTCAGCCTGAACGGCCCCCATCCGAGTGAGCCGGTAACTTCTGCATTCATGTCCTTACTGGAAACATCTTCCGACATCTGGTTGATAACCAGCTCGAACTCTACAGTGCCCTCTTCGATGGAAATGTTCGGGTGG
Organism: Pseudomonas sp. 10(2024); assembly: GCF_045164175.1. Lineage (NCBI taxonomy): Bacteria > Pseudomonadati > Pseudomonadota > Gammaproteobacteria > Pseudomonadales > Pseudomonadaceae > Pseudomonas > Pseudomonas sp. 10(2024). The sequence continues at coordinate 3,239,716 of NZ_CP174006.1, read as the reverse complement.
GTAATGGCCGCCATCAGCGGCACTTTCATGGTCTTGCTGACCACGCCTTTGTATTCGCCCTGTTCGTCGACGATGGTTTCGTCGTAGTCGAACTGGATGGCCACTGCCTTGCCATCCTGGACGCATACCTGCATCAGGAAGTCGGCGTACGATTTGCTGGCGGTGACCTGCGCCTGGACCATGGCCTGCAAGGGACCGGCGATCATGCGGTCCATCGGCAGGGCATTGATCACGGAGCCTATAAGGCTGTTATCTATCGACATATCGGGAAGCTCGCTCTGTGTAGTGAGTTAAGGCAGCCGCGAATAGCTGCCAAGGTGTTCGGGCGTCAGCGCTCGCAAAGCTCCTGGCGCCGGATGTTGCCGATCTGCCGCAGGCTCAGGCCGTACTTGTTGGCCAGCAGGCTGCGGGACAAACCGTTGGCGCTTTCCTTCTGGATCTGCTGGTTGCGCAGCTGACGCAGAAAGTGGTCAGCCTTGGGGATCTCCAGGGCGACCCCGGCAAAGCGCTTGATCAGTGCGTCAAGCGCTTCGGCCGGCAGCACGTCAGCGAGCTTGGTGCGCTCGCGGTGCTTGGGGATGTACTTGGGCCTGCCGCCGTAGGCGCAGGTCAGCTGGTAGGCGTTTTCGATGCCGATACAGTCGATCAGGGCCTGCCGCCGTAGGCGCAGGTCAGCTGGTAGGCGTTTTCGATGCCGATACAGTCGATCAGGGCCTGCAGCGAGTGGGGCAGTTGGCTGATATCGATCTGGCTCAAATCTGGCATTTGCATATGGCGCTCCTTCGGGGTGGATGGGATGTGCGACCCGATCACCCGCGGCGTTGTGTCGAAGGTGTGAGCAAATTCTGTGCGACAGCCGAGGCGCGTCGCTAGGCGGCATATGGGTTGGGGGTTGTAGCTTCGGTGAACAGGATTTGCAGGCAGCGATATCTGGCGCTGTAGGAAATGGCGTGGACATCTGGCTGCGCCTCTTGGTTTCCTGTCGGGGCGCTGGCGATGATGCGCAGTGGGTACAGCACCCCTCAATCGCACGGGTAACTGCTCAGCAAGCTGGCGCTACCCAGATAGGCTTGAGGGGTGGCGCGCATGCCCGGCGGCAACGTGCGCCAATCGACCAGCAGGCACAGCGCGTGCAACGGCTGGCCGTTGCGCTGGCCGATGACCTGGTCGGCAAAATGGCGGCGGTACAGTACCTGGGTCTGATTCAGTGGCTGTGCCTGGTCGGCCTGCGCCAGCGTTTGTCGGGCCAGGTCGGGCAAGCGGGCTGTGGGCACGCTGAAATGTACCGGTGCGGCGTCGGTCTGCAGGTAGCCGGCCTGGCGTACGCGTTGCCACAGTTGTTGCCATTGGCTGGCACCGGCATGGGTGGCCAACTCGCGGCCCAGTTCGAGCAGGTGTTCGGTCGGCGTCTGCTGGGTGTCCAGTGCATGAAGGGAGAGCGGGGTCAGTAACAGCGATGCGAACAGCAGGGGTTTGTACATGGTGCCTCCGGCGTGGGTGCTAGGAAGCCCCATGCTTTCAGGCTGACGTCACCCCACCCAGCAGGAAATCCAGCGCCGGGGGCGGTGACCGTTGTATCATTGCCGCGGCTCGTTGCGAGCCATTTGCCCCTGATGTTGCAAGGAACATTCGATGACACACGTGCAGCGCCTCAAATATTCACTTCTGATCATCCTGGTGGTACTGGGCCTGATGCTGGGCCTGTCCCACCTGCAGAAGCAGGGCACGATCAGTGAGCAGACCTTCCAGATGCTGGCCATCGCCATTGCCGTGGTGGTCGTGGTGATCAACGGCATTCTGCGGCGCAAGGTCAAGCCCTGATCTGCGCGGGCCGGCCAGGTATGGCCGGCCATGCGCTCAACGCGAGGGTGTTTGCTCCAGTACGGCGCGCGCCTGGGGGTTGAGCCTGTAGCACTTGTCACTACCCAGTTGTATGACGCCTTCGGTGCACAGGCGCTTGAGCACTTCACGCACACTGAGGAACGACAGCGGGATATCCAGTTGTTCCAGTTGTGCGTGCACCCCGCGCACGCCAATACTGCGGCCATTGCGGTCGGCGGCGTGCAAGGCGTCGATAACCTTGAGGCGGATCAGGCTGGTGCGCAGGCCGAAGGTGCGCAACAGCTCGCGGATCTGTTCGTTGCCGATTCGTTCTTCAGCAAACACGTCCTGTCCCTTGGACGTTTTGCCTGGGACGCGCCCGGCCTGGACCGAGGTTTGCGGGTTGTACATGCGAATGCTCCTTTTCGTGGACGAACCCGAAATGTGGGTGGCTCACTTACTAGGACGAATGAGCACGCAAAAACTGCAACCCATTCGTGAAAAAAATGCCTGTTTCTCATCAAGACGTTCCATCGCCTTGTAATACGTAAAATATTCATCTGGCCATTCGTCTGATCGGGATGACCCCCGAACCCGAGGAGTGCCCGTGTTTCCACTTTGCCGTCCCATGACCTGCGCCGGCCTGGCCGCTGCCCTGGTGGCCTTCAGCGTCGGTGTGCAGGCGCAGCCCGCGCCAGCCGATGCCAGTGCCCAGATCCGTTACACCCGTTACGGCGTACCGCATATCGTGGCCAAGGATGAGCGTGGCCTGGGCTATGGCGTCGGCTATGCCTACGCCCAGGACAACCTATGCCTGCTCGCCAATGAAGTGCTGACCGTGAGCGGTGAGCGCTCACGTTATTTCGGCGCCAAGGGCCAGACCCTGGAGCAGCGTGACAACCTGACCAGCGACCTGTTCTTCACCTGGCTCAATAGCCCAGCGGCGGTCGATGCCTTCCTGCAGGCGCAACCCGCGCCGGTGCAGGCATTGCTGGCGGGTTACGCCAGCGGCTACAACCGGGCGTTGGTCGAACGCCGTCGTCAAGGGCTGCCCGCCGAGTGTGGCGATGGTGAGTGGGTGCGCCCCATCAGCAGCCAGGATCTGGTCAAACTGACCCGCCGTTTACTGGCCGAGGGCGGTGTCGGGCAGTTCGTCGAGGCGTTGGCAGGGGCGCAACCGCCAACGCTGGCCCGTCAGCAATCGTCAGCGGGCTTTGCCACCGCGCTGGTCCGGCAGGAGCGGTTCGCCGCGGAGCGTGGCAGCAATGCAGTGGCAGTAGGCGCGCAGCGCTCAGCCAATGGCCGCGGCCTGTTGCTGGCCAACCCGCACTTCCCGTGGATGGGCGGCATGCGCTTCTACCAGATGCAACTGACCATTCCCGGTCAGCTCGATGTGATGGGCGCGGCGTTACCAGGCCTGCCGGTGGTCAACATTGGTTTCAACCAGCACCTGGCCTGGACGCACACCGTCGACACCTCCAAGCACTTCACGCTCTACCGCCTGCAACTCGACCCCAAAGACCCGACCCGCTATGTGCTCGATGGCAAGTCGCTGCCGATGGCCCGGCAAACCATCCGTGTCGCGGTCAAAGGCACGGATGGCAGCCTGAGCCAGATTGAGCGGCAGGTTTACAGTTCGCAGTTCGGCCCGGTGGTGCAATGGCCAGGCCGCTTGGACTGGGACGCGCAGGCAGCCTACAGCGTGCGAGACGCCAACCTCGAGAACTCGCGGGTATTGCAGCAGTGGTACCAGATCAACCGAGCGGACAGCCTGGCGGCATTGAAGGGATCGGTCGAGCAGTTGCAAGGTATCCCTTGGGTCAACACGCTGGCCGTGGATCAGGGAGGGCGGGCCTTGTACCTGAATCAGTCGGTAGTGCCCTATGTCGACCAGCAACTGTTGGATACCTGCAGCAACCCGCAGGCGCAAGGGCGCCTGGTGGTGCTGGATGGCTCGCGTAGCGCATGCCAGTGGAAGGTTGACGCGCAGGCGGCGCAACCGGGCATCTTCCCGGCGCGGCTGCTGCCAAGCCTGGAGCGCGAAGACTTCGTACAGAACTCCAACGACCCGGCCTGGATGGCCAACCCGGCGCAGCCGCTGACCGGATACTCTCCACTGGTCAGCCGCAATGACCAACCACTGGGCATGCGTGGCCGCTTTGCCTTGCAACGCCTACAGGGCAAAGCCCGGTTAGGTGTAGATGAATTGCAGCGCATGGTCACCGATGACGAGGTGTACCTGGCCAGCCTGGTGTTGCCAGACCTGCTGCAATGGTGCAAGGGCGCCAGCGCAGATGTGCAGGCCGTGTGCAGCAGCCTGGCCGCCTGGAACGGCAAGGCCGACCTCGACAGTGGTATGGGCCTGGTGCACTTCCAGAACCTGTTCAATGCGCTGGCCGAGCACCCGGAAAGCTGGCGAGTGGCATTCAACCCGGCCGACCCGCAGCACACCCCGCGCGGCCTGGCTGTCGAGCAGGCGGCGGTGAGCAGGCTGGTACATCAGGCAGCACTGGCGTCGCTCAAGCAGGTCAGTGAAAGCGGCGTTGCCGGGGCGGCGCGCTGGGGGCAGGTGCAACAGGCCCTTGATGGCACGCCGGTACCGGGCGGCCCGCAGGCGCTAGGGGTGTACAACGCGATCTACAGCGTGCCGCACGGGCAGGGCAAGCGGCTGGTGGTGAGCGGGACCAGCTACCTGCAACTGGTCAGCTTCACCGACAAGGGGCCAGAAGCCCGTGGCCTGCTTGCGTTTTCCCAGTCGAGTGAGAAGGCTTCGGCGCATGCCAGTGACCAGACCAAGGCCTTTGCGGCCAAACAGCTGGCGCTGATCCCGTTTACCGAGGCGCAGATCAAGGCAGACCCTGAGTACCGGGAAGTGGTGATCAGTGAGCGGGACAAGGGGGCGGTAGTCAGCCAGCCCTGAGGCGTCAGCCTGCGCCGGCCCATTCGCGGGTAAACCCGCTCCTACAGGGGGCTGCGGGCTTGCCCGCGAGACCCTGTAATGTCAGGAAAACTCGAACGGCGCCAGCTGAAAGCCCTGCTCGTCAACCTGCAAGGCCCAACCGCGGCGATCCCAGTCGCCCAGCACGATACGCCGTGCCGGTTGGCCGTCGACCACCAGCTTGTGAATCGCCGGCCGATGGGTATGGCCATGCACCAGAGTGCGCACGCCATGCGCCGCCATCACCTTGGGTACTTCTTCCGGCGTGACGTCGACAATCTCGGTGGACTTCATCCGCGTTTGTGTACGGCTTTCATTGCGCAGCTTGCGCGCCAGCCTGTAGCGGGCCGACAGCGGCAGGTGGCGCAGGATCCACAAGCTCAGCGGATTGCGCAGCAGGCGGCGCATCTTCATGTAGCCCAGGTCGCGGGTGCACAGGGTGTCGCCGTGCATCAGCAGCACCTGTTCACCGCCCAGCTCGATCACGCTGGGGTCGCTCAGCAAGGTGCAGCCTGCAGCATCGCAGAAGGCCTGGCCAATCAGGAAGTCACGGTTGCCATGCATCAGGTAGATGGCCGTGCCACTGTCGCTCAGCCGGCGCATGGCCTGGCAGATCGACTGCTGGAAGGGCGTCATGGCATCGTCGCCAATCCACGCTTCGAAGAAGTCACCAAGGATGTACAGGGCCTTGGCATGGCGGGCGCGGCCGTCTAGCAGATCAAGAAACGCCCGGGAAATATCCGGGCGTTCTTCTTGCAGGTGCAGATCAGAGATCAGCAGAATCACTCAATGATCTCGGCTTTCTCGATGATCACGTCGTCCTTTGGTACGTCCTGGTGGCCAGCTTTGGAACCGGTGGCCACTTTTTCGATGGCGTCGACCACTTCACGGCCTTCGATCACTTCACCGAATACGGCATAACCCCAGCCTTGCACGTTCTTGCCGCTGTGGTTGAGGAAGTCGTTGTCGGAGGCGTTGATGAAGAACTGCGCCGAGGCGGAGTGCGGCTCCATGGTACGGGCCATGGCAATGCTGTACTTCTTGTTCTTCAGGCCGTTGTCGGCTTCGTTCTGGATGCTGGCGCGGGTTTTCTTCTGGCTCATGCCGGCCTCGAAGCCGCCGCCCTGGATCATGAAGCCTTTGATCACACGGTGGAATACGGTGCCATTGTAGTGGCCGTCCTTGACGTACTGAACGAAGTTTTCGGTAGTCAGCGGCGCTTTCTCGGCGTCCAGTTGCAGGACGATGTCGCCGTGGTTGGTGCTCAGTTTGACTTTGGACATGCTGAAACTCGCTCTTTCAAGGCAATCAGAAATTAGGGTGCGCAGGGCGCGGGTTATCACCAGACGCAGGATCAGGCGATCGCGACACATGGCGCGCACTGGCCATTTTGCCAGGCTGCGGCAAAAAGCCGTGATAAATCACATCAGTTTGTCCGGGCGCGGCTGTCAGCAGCTTGACTGCTTCGGCTATGATAGGCCCTTTGATTCAATCGGCCTACCCAGGCTGGACACACGCATTCAAGGATCCTATGAGCAAGCCCACTGCCGACAACGCGCCCAACGCCGCTGCCAAAGGCGCCCCCGCTGTCCCTGCGAACTTCCTGCGGCCGATCATCCAGGCCGACCTGGACTCGGGCAAGCACAGCAGCATCGTCACCCGTTTCCCGCCGGAGCCCAATGGTTACCTGCACATCGGCCACGCCAAGTCGATCTGCGTCAACTTCGGCCTGGCCAAGGAATTCGGCGGCGTCTGCCACCTGCGTTTCGACGATACCAACCCGGCCAAGGAAGACCAGGAGTACATCGACGCCATCCAGAGCGATGTCAAATGGCTGGGCTTCGAGTGGGGCGGCGACGTGCGTTACGCCTCCGACTACTTCGACCAGCTGCACGACTGGGCGGTCGAGCTGATCAAGCGCGGCAAGGCCTACGTCTGCGACCTTACTCCCGAGCAAGCCAAGGAATACCGCGGCAACCTCAAGGAGCCGGGCAAGAACAGCCCGTTCCGCGAGCGCAGCGTGGAAGAAAACCTCGACCTGTTCGCCCGCATGAAGGCCGGCGAGTTCAAGGACGGCGAGCGTGTGCTGCGGGCCAAGATCGACATGGCCTCGCCAAACATGAACCTGCGCGACCCTATCCTGTACCGCATTCGCCATGCTCACCACCACCAGACCGGCGACAAGTGGTGCATCTACCCCAACTACGACTTCACCCACGGCCAGTCGGACGCCATCGAGGGCATTACCCACTCGATCTGCACCCTTGAGTTCGAAGGGCATCGTCCGCTGTACGACTGGTTCCTCGACAACCTGCCGGTGCCGGCACACCCGCGCCAGTACGAGTTCAGCCGCCTGAACCTGAACTACACCATTACCTCCAAGCGCAAGCTCAAGCAGCTTGTGGACGAGAAGCACGTCGACGCCTGGGACGACCCACGCATGTCGACCCTGTCCGGCTTCCGTCGCCGTGGCTACACGCCGGCTTCGATCCGCAACTTCTGCGAAATGATCGGCACCAACCGTTCCGACGGTGTGGTCGACATGTCGATGCTCGAGTTCAGCATCCGTGACGACCTGGACCGCACCGCGCCACGCGCGATGTGCGTGCTGCGCCCGCTGAAAGTGGTCATCACCAACTACCCGGAAGGCCAGGTCGAGCAGCTTGAGCTGCCACGTCACCCGAAGGAAGACATGGGCGTGCGTGTGCTGCCGTTCTCCCGCGAGCTGTACATCGACCGCGACGACTTCATGGAAGAACCGCCGAAGGGCTACAAGCGCCTGGAACCGGCCGGTGAAGTGCGCCTGCGCGGCAGCTACGTGATTCGTGCTGACGAAGCGATCAAGGACGCCGACGGCAACATCGTCGAACTGCGTTGCTCGTACGACCCCGACACCCTGGGCAAGAACCCTGAAGGCCGCAAGGTCAAGGGCGTGATCCACTGGGTGCCGGCCGAGGGCAGCGTCGAGTGCGAAGTGCGCCTGTACGACCGCCTGTTCCGCTCGCCGAACCCGGAAAAGACCGAGGAGGGCGGCAGCTTCCTGGACAACATCAACCCTGCTTCGCTGCAAGTGCTCAGCGGTTGCCGTGCCGAGCCGTCGCTGGCCCAGGCGCAGCCCGAGGACCGCTTCCAGTTCGAGCGCGAAGGCTACTTCTGCGCCGACCTGAAAGACAGCCAGCCGGGCCGCCCGGTGTTCAACCGCACTGTCACCCTGCGTGACTCCTGGGGCAGCTGAGGAACCGCCGTGCTTACCATCTACAACACCCTGAGCAAAGCGAAGGAAACCTTCAAGCCGCTGGATGGCAACAAGGTGCGCATGTACGTGTGCGGCATGACCGTGTACGACTACTGCCACCTGGGCCATGGCCGCAGCATGGTGGCCTTCGACCTGGTCACCCGCTGGCTGCGCAAGAGTGGCTATGAGCTGACCTACGTGCGCAACATTACCGACATCGATGACAAGATCATCAACCGGGCCAACGAGAACGGCGAAAGTTTCGACGCCCTGACTGCCCGCATGATCGACGCGATGCACGAAGACGAGCGCCGCCTGAACATTCTGCCGCCAGACCAGGAGCCGCGTGCCACCGACCATATCGCCGGCATGCACGCGATGATCCAGACGTTGATCGACAAGGGGTACGCCTACGCGCCAGGCAATGGCGACGTGTACTACCGGGTCGGCAAGTTTGTCGGCTACGGCAAGCTGTCGCGCAAGAAGATCGAAGACCTGCGTATCGGTGCACGCATCGAGGTCGACGAAGCCAAGCAGGACCCGCTCGACTTCGTCCTGTGGAAGGGCGTCAAGCCGGGCGAGCCAAGCTGGGAATCGCCATGGGGCCCGGGTCGCCCGGGCTGGCACATCGAGTGCTCGGTCATGTCCACCTGCTGCCTGGGCGAGAGCTTCGACATTCACGGTGGCGGCAGCGACCTGGAGTTCCCGCACCACGAGAACGAGATTGCCCAGAGCGAGGCGGCTACTGGCAAGCAGTACGCCAACGCCTGGATGCATTGCGGCATGATCCGTATCAACGGCGAGAAGATGTCCAAGTCGTTGAACAACTTCTTTACTATCCGCGACGTGCTCGAGAAGTACCACCCGGAGGTGGTGCGCTACCTGCTGGTGGCCAGCCACTACCGCAGCGCGATCAACTACTCGGAAGACAGCCTGCGTGACGCCAAGGGCGCGCTGGAGCGCTTCTACCACGCCCTGCGCGGCCTGCCACGGGTGGCGGCCAAGGGTGGCGAAGCGTTTGTCGAGCGCTTCAGCGTGGCGATGAACGACGACTTCGGCACCCCCGAAGCCTGTGCGGTCCTGTTCGACCTGGTGCGCGAGATCAACCGCCTGCGCGACAGCGACGTGGAGGCTGCTGCTGGCCTGGCCGGTCGACTGCGCGAGCTGGGTGATGTGCTGGGTGTGCTGCAACTGGAGGCCGATGACTTCCTGCGTGCTGGTGCCGAAGGCAAGGTCGATGCGGCTGAAGTCGAGGGCTTGATCCAGGCGCGCCTGAAGGCGCGTGCGGACAAGAACTGGGCTGAGTCTGACCGCATTCGCGATCAGCTGACCGCCATGGGTGTAGTGCTGGAAGACAGCAAGGGCACGACTACCTGGCGTCTGGCTGACTGAAGTAACTGGGGCCGCAAAGCGGCCCCAGCTTTTGTTTACCTAGACCCGCAAGCGGGCAGTGCAATACCAGCCTGGCCCACAGGGATAGCGCACACTTGAAATGTCGCGCCAATCCTGTGGGAGCGGGCGTGCCCGCGAAGGGCCGCAAAGCGGCCCCAGCTTTTATTTGCCTAGACCCGCAAGCGGGCAGTGCAATACCAGCCTGGCCCACAGGGATAGCGCACACTTGAAATGTCGCGCCAACCTGTGGGAGCGGGCGTGCCCGCGAAGGGCCGCAACGCGGCCCCAGCTTTTATTTGCCTAGACCCGCAAGCGGGCAGTGCAATACCAGCCTGGCCCCACCCAATTCGCTTTCGCCGATCTCCAGCCCGAAGCCATGCAGGTCGACGATCGCTGCCACGATCGACAACCCCAGCCCGAAGCCGGCATGGCGGTGGCCCTCATCGCTGCGATAGAACCGTTTCAGTACAGCCGTGCGCTCGGCTTCGGGAATACCAGGCCCGCTATCCTCGATCGCCATGTGCACGCCGCTGTCATCCTGCGTGGCGGTGATGCGCACCCGACCACCCTCGGGCGTGAACTTGATCGCGTTGCCCACCAGATTCGCCAAGGCCTCGAACAGCAGTTCGCGGTCGCCGTGCAACGCCGGTAGCTGCGCAGGTTGGTGCAATTGCAGTTGAATGCCGCCATCCTCGGCCAATGGCAGGTAAAAATCATGCAGTTCTACCAGCAGCTCATGCGGGTCAAGCTGGATGAAGCCGGCGCGGCGCTGGCGGTCTTCCAGCTCACTGATGCGCAACAACCCGCGAAAGCGCGCCATCAGGGTGTCGGTTTCGCCAATGGCCTGGTCCAGCGCTTCGGCTTGCGCAGAGTCCACGTCGCTTTGCTGGCGAATACGGTACAGCTGGGCGCGCAGGCGGGTCAGCGGTGTGCGCAGGTCATGGGCAATGTTGTCGCACACACCCTTGACCTCGTGCATCAGCCGTTCGATACGGTCGAGCATGGCATTGACGATCGCCGCAAGCATGTCCAGCTCGTCGCGGCGGGCCGACAGTGGCAGGCGGTGGGTCAGGTCGCCGGCGACAATCAGTTCGGCCTGGGCCTGGATCGCCCGTATCCGCTTGAGCGGCCTGCGCCGTAGCAGGTACCAACCGGCAAAACCCGGGATCAGGGTCAGCGAGATGCCCCAGAGCAGGGCGTGCAGGATGATACGGGTAACCACGAACAGCGAGCCATTGTCACGCACCAGCACCAGCCACCGGCCATCCTGTACCTTGATTGCCACCGCGTCGCAGCTGTCGCGGGGCATACGTGGGTCGTCGGCATCCAGGCAGCGTTCCAGCTCATGGATCTTGCCATCCAGTTTGAGCTCTGGGGGCAGGGCTCGCACGGTGCCGCCAATCGGGTTGAGCTGGTTATCGAACAGGCCGTAGGCGTCAAAGCTGCGCTCCTCGAAGGCCTGGCTGGCGATCAGGGCGTCGTCCAGTTGCTTGCCGCTCATGTGGGCGAACAGGTGCTGGCGCTGCAGCATGGAATGACGGGTGAGTTTGTTCAGGTAGCTGGAGACCTCGAAGTACAGCACCCCCATGAGGATGCTGCTCCAGGCCACAAACAGAAAGCTGTACAGCGCCAGCAGGCGGCTGGTAGAAGAACTCCAGCCTTTAGACGGGTTCAGCAATGGCATAGCCGGAGCCCCGTACCGTACGGATCAGCGGCGACTGGCCGGGTGAGTCGATCTTCTTGCGCAGGCGGCCGATGTGCACGTCGATCAGGTTGGTGCCCGGGTCGAAGTGATAGCCCCAGACTTCCTCGAAAATCATCATCCGCGTGATCACCTGGCCGCTGTGGCGCATCAGGTACTCCAGCAGCTTGTACTCGGTGGGCAACAGGTTGAGGGTGTTGTCACCGCGGCGCGCCTCGTGGCTGATCAGGTCCAGCTGCAGATCGGCAACCTGCAAGCGGGTCTGGGTCGTGGGTACGCTGTTACGGCGCAGCAATACCTCGACTCGCGCGGCCATTTCGTCGGAGGCGAACGGCTTGGTCAGGTAGTCGTCTCCGCCGGCACGCAGGCCGCGCACCCGCTCATCGACGTCGGAGAGGGCGCTGATCATCAGGATCGGCGTAGCGATCTTGAGGTTGCGCAGGGTGGTGACGATGGTCAGGCCGTCGACCTCGGGCAGCATGCGGTCCAGGGTGATCAGGTCGTAGCCGCCCGCAATGGCTTTGGCCAGGCCTTCCCGGCCATTGTCGGCCCAATCCACTTCCAGACCGTGGCTGGTCAGTTCGGCGACGATTTCCTGGCCGGTGACGGCGTCGTCTTCGATGGTCAGTACGCGAGGCATGCTGGTTCCTGGGCATCTAATGGAGATCTGATTGTGCCAAAGAATAGACAACCGGCGATTTAAGAAAAATTCATCTAGCGGGCACCGATGCCTTCGGCGTGCATGATCTGCGCAATGATCGGTACCGGTGTCATCAGGTGCGAGCGCATCATGGCGCTGGCGGTTTTGGCATCCCGGGCGAGGATCACCTCGACCAGTGCCGCATGCTCCTGGCGCTTGAGCGCCAGCGCCTCTTCGGAAAACACCGTCTGCGTCAGCCACAGGTGGCGGTAGCGCTCGGCCTGGTCGAACAGGTAGGTGCGTGCCTGCAGCAGGTGCTTGGAGCCGCAGCCCGAGGCAATGGCAGTATGGAACGCCTTGTGCCGCTCGTCCCACACATCCAGCCGCTGCTCGCGGGTTTTTACTTCCACCACCTTGGCCAAGGTATGCGAGTGGGCTAGCACCGATGCCTCCCAGGCGTCATCGCCGCGCTCGATGGCCAAGGCAATGATCATCGCTTCCAGGTTGGCGCGGGCGTCGTAGATGTCGTTCATCTCATCCAGCGACATGGGCGCTACCCGGTAGCCTTTCTGGCTGATCGCGTTGACCAGGTGCTCGGCCACCAGTTGCGACAGTGCTTCGCGCAGCGGGCCCACACCCAGGTCGTAGCGTTCCTTGAGGGTGCTCATCAACAGCTTTTCACCGGGCTTGAACACCCCGCGGATGATGTCCTTCTTGAGCCTCTCATACCCGCTGAATGCTGAGTTTTGTCGGGGGGCGAGCGCTTCCAAGATCCTGTTCCTCAAAACGTTTTGCCGATCATACCGAAACCCACTGTCGACGAAAAACAATGGACAAACTCAAGCAGTGTCGCTGAAACATAAAAATGTAGACATTTTGATCTAGTGGCGATATTTTTACCTCGCCCGCACTGATCCAGGTCATGACCGGACGGCGCCACCTACTTTTTTAGCCAGGACATTGCCATGAACGCCTTTACGCAGATCGACGAACTTGTCATGCCGCTGCCACTCGAACCGCAGGGCTATACCATCGCCCCCTCGAAACAGTCGCCGCGCCTGCTGGAACTGACCTTTGCCCGGGAAACCGTCGAAGCGTTCGTGCAGGCCGTTGCCCAATGGCCGGTGCAGGCATTGGAGTACAAGTCGTTCCTGCGTTTTCGTGTAGGCGAAATCCTTGACGAGCTGTGCCAGGGCACGCTGCGCCCGGTGCTGCTCAACACCATCCTCGACCGCGCCACAGGCGGCATGCTGATCACCCCGATCGGCCTGGATGACGTGAGCCAGGCCGAAGACATGGTCAAGTTCACCACCGCCTGTGCTCACCTGATCGGCCGTTCCAACTATGACGCCATGAGTGGCCAGTTCTATGCGCGCTTCGTGGTGGTCAACAGCGACAACTCCGACAGCTACCTGCGCCAGCCGCACCGGGTCATGGAGCTGCACAACGACGGCACGTTCGTGAACCAGATCACTGACTACGTGCTGATGTTGAAGATCGACGAAAAGAACATGGAAGGCGGCAACTCGCTGCTGCTGCACCTGGACGACTGGGAGCAGTGCGAGGCGTTCTTCCGTCACCCTCTGGCCCGCCGCGAAATGCGCTGGACCGCGCCGCCGAGCAAAAAGGTTGCCGAAGATGTGTTCCATTCGGTATTCGACACTGATGCCGAAGGCCGGCCGACCATGCGCTACATTGACCAGTTCGTGCAGCCGGAAAACTACGAGGAAGGTATCTGGCTGAACGCCTTGTCCGAGTCGCTGGAAGGCAGCGGCAAGAAGGTCTCGGTACCGGTAGGCGTAGGCAGTTTCCTGCTGATCAACAACCTGTTCTGGCTGCATGGCCGCGATCGCTTCACCCCGCACGAGGGCCTGCGCCGCGAACTGATGCGCCAGCGTGGTTACGTCGCCTTCCCCAAGCCGCTGTACCAGCGCGGGCAATAATGACAGGGCGCGGGGCGGGCGCCCGCCCGCGCGTTTTTGCACAAAACTATGCCACCAGGCCCCGTGCGGGCTTTGGTGAGCCTGCCAGGCAATGCCTGCGTGTGAGGTAAGGCTGTGTACGATTTCATCATTATTGGCGGCGGGATTGTGGGCATGTCCACGGCCATGCACCTGATCAAGGTCTATCCGGACGCGAAGATGCTCCTGCTGGAGAAAGAGTCTGGCCCGGCCCGCCATCAGACCGGCCATAACAGCGGCGTGATCCACGCCGGTGTGTATTACACCCCCGGCAGCCTCAAGGCGCGCTTCTGCCTGGAAGGCAACAAGGCGACCAAAGCCTTCTGCACCCAGCACGGCATTCGCTTCGATGAGTGCGGCAAGCTGCTGGTAGCCACCAACGATCTGGAAATGCAGCGCATGAAGGCGCTGTGGGAGCGGACGGCGGCCAATGGCCTGGAACGCTACTGGCTGTCGGCTGATGAGTTGCGCGAGCGTGAGCCCAACATCGTCGGTATGGGGGGCATCTTCGTGCCGTCCAGCGGTATCGTCAATTACGCGCAGGTGACGGCTGCGATGGCCGCAGAGTTCCAGCGTGCCGGTGGCGAAATCCGCTATGGCGCAGAAGTGGTCGGCCTGCAGGAGCAGGCAAATGAAGTGATCGTGCGCACCCAGCGTGATGAACTGCACAGCCGTTTCCTGGTGACCTGCTCGGGGCTGATGGCTGACCGCGTGGTGGGCATGCTCGGGCTGCGTACCGAGTTCGTGATCTGCCCGTTCCGTGGCGAATACTACTTGCTGCCCAAGCAGCACAATCAGATCGTCAACCACCTGATCTACCCGATTCCCGACCCGTCGATGCCCTTCCTGGGGGTGCACCTGACCCGCATGATCGATGGCACCGTCACCGTAGGCCCCAACGCTGTGCTGGCGATGAAGCGCGAGGGCTACCGCAAGACCGATGTCAGCCCCAGCGACCTGTTCCAGACCCTGACCACGCCCGGCATCCTCAAGGTGCTGGCGAAGAACTTCCGCCCGGGCCTGATCGAGATGAAGAACTCGCTGTTCAAGGGTGGGTACCTCAAGCAGGTGCAGAAGTACTGCCCGAGCATAACCAAAGCCGACCTCACGCCTTACCCGGCCGGCGTGCGTGCCCAGGCGGTGTCGCGCGACGGCAAGCTGATCGACGATTTCCTGTTCGTCAACACCGCGCGCAGCGTCAACGTGTGCAACGCACCGTCGCCAGCCGCGACCTCGGCCATACCGATCGGTGCCTACATCGTCGAGAAAGTGTGCGAGCAGGTCGGCCTGCAGGGCGGCAACTTCCCCAAGGCCGACCTGTCGGCCAGCCAGAGGGCTGCCAGCTGACAGCCCGGTAACACCTTCTGCGGTTTCGTTTTACTCAACCCGTACTGCCCTGCTCACCATTCAGGGCAGGGCGGGCTTTTTCGCGCCTGCGTCGGTGACGTGCAGCCGGCGGCCCCTGCGTGGGCATGACAAAAACAACAAGGTAGCGCCATGCAAACCCACAAGAACAATTTGAGTCATGGATTGAAATCACGGCATGTCACCATGCTGTCCATTGCCGGCGTGATCGGCGCCGGGCTGTTTGTCGGCTCTGGCCGCGCCATCGCCGAAGCGGGGCCTGCCACCATCCTGGCCTATATCCTGGCGGGCGGCCTGGTGGTGCTGGTGATGCGCATGCTGGCCGAAATGGCGGTTGCCTCCCCGGACACCGGCTCGTTCTCAACCTACGCTGACCTCGCCATCGGCAAATGGGCCGGTTACACCATCGGTTGGCTGTACTGGTGGTTCTGGGTGCTGATCATTCCGATCGAGGCCAATATCGCCGCTACCATCATCAACTCCTGGGTCCCGCAGCTGGAGATCTGGGTGTTGTCGTTGGTGATCACGTTGCTGCTGACGGCCACCAACCTGTTCAGCGTGAAGAATTACGGTGAGTTCGAGTTTTGGCTGGCACTGGTCAAGGTGGTGGCCATCGTCAGCTTCATCGCCCTGGGTGTTTGCGCCATTTTCGGCCTGTTGCCGGGGTCCGGCGTCAGCGGCGTCTCGCGTTTGTGGGATACGGGGGGCTTCATGCCCAACGGCTTTGGTGCGGTGCTGAGCGCGATGCTGATCACCATGTTCTCGTTCCTCGGGGCCGAGGTGGTGACCATTGCTGCGGCTGAATCCGACGAGGCGGGCAAGCATATTTCCAAGGCCACCAATTCGGTGATCTGGCGGATAACGCTGTTCTACATCCTGTCGATCTTCATCGTCATCGCACTGGTACCGTGGACCGACCCACGCCTGGCGACCGAAGGCTCTTATGTCACGGTGCTGGACACCCTCGGCGTGCCAAATGCCAAGGCCATCATCGACTTCGTGGTGCTGACGTCGGTGACCAGCTGCCTCAACTCGTCGCTGTACACCGCCTCGCGCATGGTCTATTCGCTTAGCCGCCGGGGTGATGCCCCGGCCTGTGCCCAGATAACCAGCCGCAGTGGTACACCCGTGGTGGCAGTCTTGTTGTCGACGGGGGCTGCATTCCTGGCGGTGATCGCCAACTACCTGGTGCCGGCCAAGGTGTTTGGCTTCCTCATGGCAAGCTCCGGCGCCATTGCCTTGCTGGTGTATCTGGTCATTGCCATTTCCCAGCTGCGCCTGCGCCAGCGCCTGACGGCACAGGGCAAGACACTGGGTTACCGCATGTGGCTGTTCCCGTGGCTGACCTGGGGCGTGATCCTGTTCATCAGCGGCGTACTGGTATTGATGCTGTTCCGCCCGGATCATCGCCTGGAAGTGGTCTCGACGATGGTGCTGGCGGTGTTGGTGGTGTGCTCGGGGGTGCTGGTGACCCGGCGCCGGGCGCGCGGCGGGGCCGTGGCTGGCGTAGGGCAGGGCGCCTGATTCGTCCGGCCTGAAGACAGACGAGCAAGTCGCATCAGGCTGTGAGAGGATGTCCGCCAACAAAGCCAGGACCCTGAACGCAGCCTGATGAAGACACCTAAAAGAATCGAACCGTTGATCGAAGACGGCCTTGTCGACGAAGTACTACGGCCGTTGATGAGTGGCAAGGAAGCCGCTGTGTACGTGGTGCGCTGTGGCAGCGAGGTACGCTGCGCCAAGGTCTATAAAGAAGCCAACAAGCGCAGTTTCCGCCAGGCCGCCGAATACCAGGAGGGCCGCAAGGTACGCAACAGCCGTCAGGCCCGGGCCATGGCCAAGGGCAGCAAGTACGGCCGCAAAGAAGCCGAAGATGCCTGGCAGAACGCCGAAGTGGCAGCGCTGTTCCGTTTGGCCGCCGCAGGTGTGAGGGTGCCCAAGCCTTACGACTTCCAGGACGGCGTGCTCCTGATGGAGCTGGTCACCGATGCCGATGGCGATGCGGCCCCACGGCTGAACGACGTACACCTCGAAGCGGAGGATGCCCGCGCGTTCCACGCCTTCGTCATTCGCCAGGTCGTGCTGATGCTGTGCGCCGGAATGGTGCATGGCGACCTGTCCGAGTTCAACGTGCTGCTCGGCCCGGACGGGCCGGTGATCATCGACCTGCCGCAGGCAGTGGATGCAGCCGCCAACAACCACGCCTTCAGCATGCTGCAGCGCGATGTGGACAACATGGCCCATTATTTCGGGCGCTTTGCCCCGGAGCTGAAAAGCACCCGCTATGCGCAGGAGATGTGGGCGTTGTACGAGGCCGGCGAGTTGCTGCCCGACAGCCCGTTGACCGGGGTGTTCGAGGATGACGAACATGAAGCTGATGTAACCGGGGTGATGCGTGAGATCGACGCCGCCCGGATGGACGACGCTCGCCGCCGTGCAGCACGCGCCGAGGCCGAGCATGGGCCGGCCAAGGCAGAGGAGGTAACGCCGCCCTGGCTGCAGTAGTTTATTCCTGTACCGCCTCTTCGCGGGTTTACCCGCGAAGAGGCCAACACAGGCAAACCCCGGCCGTTGCCATTGACGCAAGACACAATCTCGTCATTTAGCCTTTTCACTGGCGCGCGACAGGCATAAGGTATACGCCGTTCAAATTCCCTGGAGCTGTCATGTCCAACCAATTCCCGTCCGTTCGTCCCCGCCGCCTGCGGCAGAACGAGTCCCTGCGCACGATCTTCCAGGAAACCGAGTTCCGCCTTGAAGACCTGATCCTGCCGATCTTCGTCGAAGAGGGCATCGATGATTTCGTGCCGATCACCAGCATGCCCGGTGTCAACCGTATCCCCGAGAAGCTGTTGGCCCAGGAAATCGAGCGCTATGCCCGCGCCGGCATCAAGTCGGTGATGACCTTTGGCGTATCGCACCACCTGGATGCCGATGGCAGCGACACCTGGAACGAAAACGGCCTGGTTGCGCGCATGTCGCGTATCTGCAAGGACACCGTGCCGGAAATGGTGGTGATGTCCGACACCTGCTTCTGCGAATACACCAGCCACGGCCACTGCGGCGTGCTGCATGACCATGGCGTGGACAACGATGCCACCCTGGCCAACCTGGGCAGGCAGGCAGTCATCGCCGCTGCTGCCGGTGCCGACTTCATTGCCCCCTCGGCGGCGATGGACGGCCAGGTGCAGGCTATCCGCAGTGCCTTGGACGGTGCCGGCTTCCACGACACCGCGATCATGGCCTACTCGACCAAGTTCGCCTCGTCGTTGTATGGCCCGTTCCGTGAGGCCGGCGGCACCGCACTGAAGGGCGACCGCAAAAGCTACCAGATGAACCCGATGAACCGCCGCGAAGCGGTGCGCGAGTCGCTGCTCGACGAGCAGGAAGGGGCGGACGTGCTGATGGTCAAGCCGGCCGGTGCCTACCTTGATGTGATCGCCGACATCCGCGCCGCTTCGCGCCTGCCACTGGCGGCGTACCAGGTGAGTGGCGAGTATGCGATGATCAAGTTCGGCGGGCTGGCCGGTGCCATCGACGAAGGCCGGGTGGTGCGCGAAAGCATTGGCGCAATCAAGCGTGCCGGTGCCGACCTGATCCTGACCTACTTCGCCATGGACCTGGCGCGCGAAGGTATCTGAAGCCAGGCCTTGGTCATGAAAGCCGCTGCCATTGCAGCGGCTTTTCTTTGTGCGCCGTTGGGTGGTGCCGCAAACGCACAAAAAAACAGTAAGCGCTGAATTATTTAGTGTCCTGTTGTATCTGATCCCTTAGAGCATTCATCGACAGGGATACGGGTATGAAACCTCGCAAGAAAAGCGTCCAGCCAATCGGCCTGAAGGACATCACCATCGTCGACGACGCCAAGATGAAGAAGGCGATCACAGCCGCCGCGCTGGGCAACGCCATGGAGTGGTTCGACTTTGGGGTATATGGCTTCGTCGCTTATGCCTTGGGCAAGGTGTTTTTCCCCAACGCCGACCCCAGCGTGCAAATGATCGCGGCCTTGGCCACCTTCTCGGTACCGTTCCTGATCCGGCCTCTTGGCGGGTTGTTCTTCGGCGCCTTGGGCGACAGGTTCGGG
The DNA here is from genome assembly GCF_045164175.1 of Pseudomonas sp. 10(2024). NCBI lineage: Bacteria > Pseudomonadati > Pseudomonadota > Gammaproteobacteria > Pseudomonadales > Pseudomonadaceae > Pseudomonas > Pseudomonas sp. 10(2024). The sequence continues at coordinate 3,220,578 of NZ_CP174006.1, read as the reverse complement.
CGGCAGAAGATCCTTGCCGCAACCATCGTGATCATGTCCCTGAGCACCTTCGCCATCGGCCTGATACCGTCCTATGCAAGCATTGGTATCTGGGCGCCGATCCTGTTGCTGCTGGCCAAGATGGCCCAGGGCTTTTCGGTGGGTGGCGAATACACCGGTGCCTCGATCTTCGTTGCCGAGTACGCGCCTGACCGCAAGCGCGGCTTTCTCGGCAGCTGGCTGGATTTCGGTTCGATTGCCGGCTTTGTCCTGGGCGCAGGGGTGGTGGTGCTCATTTCCACGGTGCTGGGTGAAGAAAAATTCCTCGACTGGGGCTGGCGCCTGCCGTTCTTCCTGGCCCTGCCGCTGGGCATCATCGGCCTTTACCTGCGCCATGCGCTGGAAGAAACACCTGCGTTCCAGCAGCACGTCGACAAGCTGGAGCAGGGCGATCGTGAAGGCCTGGCGTCCGGGCCCAAGGTGTCGTTCAAGGAGGTGGCCACCCAGCACTGGCGCAGCCTGGTGACCTGCATCGGCGTGGTAATTGCCACCAACGTCACCTACTACATGCTGCTTACCTACATGCCCAGCTACCTGTCGCACAACCTGCACTACAGCGAAGACCATGGCGTGCTGATCATCATCGCGATCATGGTCGGCATGCTGTTCGTGCAGCCGATCATCGGCCTGCTCAGCGACAAGTTTGGCCGACGGCCGTTCATCATTGTCGGCAGTGTCGGCCTGCTGGCCTTGGCCATTCCGGCATTCATGCTGATCAACAGTGGGGTGCTTGGGCTTATTTTCGCCGGCCTGCTGATCATTGCCGTGCTGCTGAACTTCTTCATCGGCGTGATGGCCTCGACGCTGCCGGCCATGTTCCCCACGCACATCCGTTACAGCGCCCTGGCCAGCGCCTTCAACATCTCGGTGCTGATCGCCGGCCTTACCCCAACCCTCGCTGCGTGGCTGGTGGAGACCACAAACGACCTGTACATGCCGGCCTATTACCTGATGGTGATCGCCGCTGTCGGCCTGGTCACCGGCCTGACCATGAAGGAAACCGCCAACAAGCCCCTGCGCGGCGCAGCACCCGCGGCATCGGACATCGAAGAGGCGCGTGAACTGCTGCAGGAGCACCACGACAACATCGAGCAGAAGATCGAGGACATCGATGCGCAGATCGCCGAGCTGGAAGCCAAGCGCGAGAAACTGGCACTGCAGCACCCGCGCATCGAATGATCAGCGCGGCATGTAGCCACGCTGCCAGGACCGCGGAATGAACCGCGATATCAGCGCCAGCACGCAGGCCAGCGCACAGCTGCCGGCCAGCGCCTGCAGGCCCAGGTGTTGCTGCAACCAGGCGCCGAGCGCGGCGCCCAGCAACATGCCGGCCCAAGGTACCAATTGCACCCGCCAGCCGTTGCGCCGCTCGCCCAGCAGCCAACGCCCCAGGCCGCGGCCGAAACGCGACAGGGCGCCCGTTACGTAAGTCAGGCCGATGGGCAGGCCATTCACCTGCTCGACTACCGCATTGATCATGCCCATGGCCAGCGTGGCCGCCAACAGCGCAGGGAAGGTGGCCGGCAGCGGCCACGCTGCCGCGAAAGCCAGCAGTGCGGCAACCACCAACAACACCGGCCAGGCTCGACGGCGCAATCCGTGAGCCAGGAGCACACCCAGCGCATTGCCCGCGACGAAACCCAGTACGGCGCCACTGAGGCGTAGCACAAGGGCCAGGTCAGCTTCACTGATGGCCACCGCCAGGCGTGTGGTGTTGCCACTCATGAACGACACGAAATCGCCCAGTGCCAGCAAGCCGATGGCATCGGTCATGCCGGCCAGCACCGACAGGGCGGCGACCAGGCCGAGGCCGACGCGACCACGCATTACCTGCAGGCGCAAACGCCTGGCTGTGCGCGCGGGGAGGGCGTTAGGGAGCATGTGCAGGCCTCAGGGCAGCAGGTTTTCGCGGGCCAGGGTACCTTTGATGGTGCGCTCTACCACATCGACCAGCACCATGGTCTGATGGTCGACCTCGATGTTGAGCAGCTCACCTGGGTGGTAGCTGGCGAAGGTGGTCTGCCGCAGGGTTTCCGGGATCAGGTTGATGGTGATCACGTTGTCCTCCACGTCAGCGACCGTCAGGCTGCAGCCATTGACCCCGATGAAACCACGCGGGAACACGTACTTGCCCCATTGCGGCGGCATGCGGAACTTGATGAAGGCGCCGGTTTCCTTGATCGACAGCTCGACGATCTCGGCGGTGGTGGCGATGTGGCCAGCCATCAGGTGGCCGCCGACTTCGGCGTTCATCTTCGCCGAACGTTCGATGTTCACGCTCCGGCCAGGCTTGAAGCTGCTCAGATTGGTGCGTTCGAGGGTAGCGGTCATGGCGTCGAACCTGACTTGGCTGCCGTTGATTTCGGTCACGGACAGGCAGGTACCTTCGACACTGACGCTGGCACCGATTTTCAGCTCGTCGAGCAGTTCCGGGGTGAGGTCGATGGTGAACTGGTTGTGGCCCGGGTAGGTGGTCACATCAAGCAGAGGGCGGACGGCCTGGACGATGCCGGTGTACATGGAGTTGCTCCTGGGCACGGAAAAGAAAACTTCCGAACGCTATGCCCGTAGCGCAGTAAATGCAAGACCGGCTTCCTGGCTGGCAAGCCGGCTTGCGAGTCTGGCGCCTGCGCGGGGCAGGCGGCGTGCTTGTGGGCGAAACCGGTTTGCCGACGGCAGGGCCACTGCAGATTCAAACATGCCCGCTGCTGTTGACGATCCGCAGGCACAGCGCCTCGTACGGATCCAGGTTCACCATCAGGCGCCCGTCCTCGGTCAAATCGCCTTCGACCGTCTCGTTGATCATGTCGACCACCGGCCCAGGTGTGAACCCGGTCAACAGCAGTTCCTCGGCAATCGCGTCCTGGCCGAAGTTCAGCGCAGTGATCTGGATACCGCGCCCGGCTGGCAGCTCGTGCACCATCACCAGCAGCCCCGGGCTGCTCACCTCAGGTACCAGCACCTGACGGCTGGTGGCGATGCCGTAGGCCTGGCGCACAGCCAGCAGTTTCTTCACCTTGCAGGCAAATGAATCACTCTCGTCCAGCTGCCTGTCCAGGCTGCCGTACAGCGCCCGGGCACGCGGCATGCCCCGCACAGAAGCCTCTGCCTGTGGGTCAAGCCCGGCCAGGTCATAGCCGCCCCGGTGAATCCAGCGGGTATCGCCATCGAGCATGCGTTCGGCAACCGCTTCGGCGGGCAAGGGCAGGGCACCGACCAGGTCCCAGCCGGACAAGGCGACCACCCCCGGCTGCATGGCGTTGTACATGACCAGCAGCAGGTGCACCTTCTTGATCAGTTCGATATCCGCTACGCCAATCTGTTCGAGGTCGCGAATACCCAGTGCAGCAGCGATCAGGCTGGCGGTGGTGCAGGCAATGCCGTTGGTCACGAAGCGCAGGTTGTACGGCGCATGTTCCCCCGACAGCCGTTCGTAGATCTCTTCGCGGATATGCTCACGCAGGATGCTGCCAGGCAGGGTCTGGCCCTTGTACAGGTACATGTCGTGCGCGTGCAGTGTCCAGAAGTGCACCAGCTCCACGGTCAGCTCGTCATGGTTTTGCAGGGCATGGATCAGCGAGGCCGGGTCGATGCCGAAGGCGTGCATCTCCTTGAGCATCAGGCGCAGGAACTCGGTGTCGCCCGTCAGCAGCGCATGCTGGTAGGCCGGCCGGGTAATGAAATCGTAGGACAGGTCGGCACCACCCTTGGACATCTGCGCAATGTCATCGAGGGTCAGGTTCAGCTCCTGGAAGCTGAAACCGCCGGCCTTGCGGATCATGCCACCGATCAGCTGGTTGCCGACGAGCGACAGCGGGTGGCTTTCTGACCAGGCGGTGCCGCTGGCGCGGGTTTCCACGCCGAGAAAGCCGTTGGCGTCCAGGCGCAGGCCGCGTGCACCCAGGCAGTCCAGCGCGTGCAGCGCGTCACCAATGATCATTTGTTGGGCGGCGAAGGTAGGGTCCAGCCAGTTCAATGAGGGCTGGCCTTCCTTGAAGTAATGCAGGTACACCCAGCGGCGGGTCTTGCCGTCGACGCCTGTGATCGGCGGCGTGGCGCTCCAGTCGGTTTCCTTCACGCCCGGCTCGAAGAAGATTACCCGTTGCAGCTGGCCAACGATGTAATGGCGCGCCTTCAGCTCGTCACACTGAGCTGGCAGCAGATTGACCGCATCGCGCCCGGCGGGCACCTCGGGCAGCAGCGTCCAGTCTTCTTCACGGATCTCGACCATGTGGTACAGCCCCGGGTAGGGGCCATGGGCGATCTCGGCCAGGCGGAAGTCGGCGCCCTTGCCGGTGTGCGAGGGGATCAGGTCGTCGATGGTCACGGCATTGTGCGCAGCGGCCATGCGGCTCATCTGGATCAGTTCCTGCTCGCTGCCGTACAGTGGGTCGATGTCGAAGCTGATGCGGTCGAAGTTGCCGTCCACGCTGGGGGTGAGTTCGCGGCCGCGGATGCCACCGGACAGTTTGATCGGGCCGGTGTGCAGGCCCTGTACGCCGATCTCCGACAGGCGCTTCCACAACGCTTCGTGGGCCAGGGCACCGAGCACCGAGCAACCCTCGGGCGCGATGATGGCGTCGGGGTAGACGGTCAGCCACACCGAGGCGATTTCGGTGGCGCGGCGGGGCTGGGCCTCGGCATAGGGGTGTTGCCACAGTCGCGACTGGCCTGAGTACAGGCTGGCACGCGCCTGGGAGGCCTTGAGCATGGCGCGGTCTTCGAGCCATTTGACGTATGACGGGTCGGGCTGGGTCATTTCGCGTCCTCTTTGCGTGTCGGCACCGGCTCAGATTATGACGGCATTGCGGCGTGAACGTTCGGCTCGAGATGGGTGTTGGTTTCTTCGCGGGCTTGCCCGCTCCCACAGGCTGCCATACCGCTGAAGATTTGCGCTGCACCTGTGGGAGCGGGCGCGCCCGCGAAGAGGCCGGGCCTGCAAAGGCAGGATCAGCGCCTTGCCGACAACTGCTGCGGCGCCAGAAACGCATCATGGAAGTAATTGCGCACCGCCTGCATCGCCGGGCTGAATGCCCGTTCCCGGTGCCAGGCCAACCCCACGCTCATCGGCGTGACCGGGTCGCTGATGGTCACCGTCTCGATGCGCTTGCCCTCCAGCGACCACGGCCGGTGCACCAGGTCCGACAGGATCGCCACTCCGCTGCCATTGGCGACCATGCTGCGCACCGCCTCCACCGAGCTGGTCCGCACCCTTACGCTTGGCCGTTGCCCGGCCTGCTCCCAGTAGCGCATGGCACTTTGCTCGGCCTCGTCGACGGTCAACAGAATGAACGGCTCACAGGCCACCTCGGCCAGGCTCACGGCCGAGCGCTCGCACAGCGGATGATGCCCGGTCAACCACAGCCGGCGCTCGGAGTTGAACAGGGTTTCCGAGACGATGTCGGGATGAGTGAGGTTGGCGGTGAGCACCACCGCCATGTCGAAACGCCCCTCCAGCAGGCCTTGCTCGATGGCGCTGCGCTCCTGCTCGTAAAGCTCCAGGGTCACGCCCGGATGCCAGTGCTCCAGGCGCTGCAAGTGGTGCGGCAGGAAGTAGCCGATCACCGTGTAACTCGCCGCCAGGCGCAACAGGCCACTGGCACGCACGTCCGGTAGTGGGCTGTTCAACGCATCGTCGACACTGCGCAGGATGACGTAGGCACGGTTCAAGAAGTGGCGGCCGGCTTCGGTCAGGCTCATGCCTTGGGCCGAGCGCTGGAACAACAGCACGCCGAGCATCGCTTCCAGCTCCTTGATGGCCGTGGTGACTGCCGACTGGGAGATGTTCAGGTGGATCGCCGCTTGCGAGATCTGGCCGATTTCAGCGGTGGCAACGAAGTAGCGGACCTGGCGCAGGGTGAGTGACACGGTAGGCTCCCGGGGTATCTGTTTTTCAGAAGGTACCCCATCTGTTTATAGATCTTCCCAAGGGGGTGCGGAGAATCTAACGTGGCTTGCATGCAGTCACAAGTGCCAGGAGACGCGGTCATGCAAGCAGTGGATTTCAACTCGGACATGGGTGAGGGCTTTGGCCCGTGGACTATTGGCGACGGCGTCGATCACGAACTGATGGGCTACATCAGCAGCGCCAACATCGCCACCGGTTTCCATGCCGGTGACCCCGGCACCATGCGCCGCACCGTCGAGCGCGCCAAGGCACTGGGCGTTGCTGTGGGGGCACACCCGGGGTTCCGTGACCTGGTCGGCTTTGGCCGCCGGCATATCAATGCCTCGGCGCAGGAACTGGTGGACGACATGCTCTATCAATTGGGCGCGCTGCGTGAAATCGCCCGTGCCCAGGGCGTGCGTCTGCAGCACATCAAACCGCACGGGGCGTTGTACATGCACCTGGCGCGTGACGAAAAAGCCGCGCGTTTGCTGGTGGAAAACCTGCGGGTGATCGAGCCGGAACTGCTGCTGTTCTGCATGCCAGGTTCGGTGATCTGTCGCATTGCCCAGGAACTGGGGCAGCCGGTGATTCGCGAGTTCTATGCCGACCGCGAGTACGACCTGAGCGGGTCGATCGTGTTTACCCGCAATGTGCGTGGCTACGAGCCCCAAGCCGTCGCCGAGCGGGTGCTGCGTGCTTGCCGCCAAGGCGTGGTGCGCACGGTCGAAGGCCAGGACCTGGCGATCGAATTCGATTCCATTTGCCTGCACAGTGACACCCCGGGCGCGCTGGACCTGGTCGAGGCCACGCGCAAGGCACTGGATGCGGCCGGCATCGTGGTGCGTGCACCGCGCTGAACCCGTCAGGCATCCGGCAAACCGACACGCCGGAGCCCGTGCATCTTGTTTTCGCCTGCCTTTCTATAAAGATTTCAAGAAAAGGAACTGTCATGGCCGAACCGCTTGCTACAACCCCGATCCGTTACAGCTTCGGCGCCGACGAGCACCTGTTTGCCGAAGTCAGCGAAAGCATGTCGCTGGAGGCCTTTTTCAAGGGTATGGCCGTCACCCGTGCAGTGGAGCGCATGGCCCTGGATGGCGTACTTGATGTGTGCCTGGCCAATGCGTCGTTCCAGGTCCGCTTCGACCCGGACCGTATCGCCCCCGAGGCACTGCTCGAAGCCGTGCGCGGCGCCGAAGCGCAGGCGGTGGCCGAGCGTTCGTTGCAGACGCGGATCATCGAGATCCCGGTGCTGTACAACGACCCCTGGACCCATGAAACCCTGATGCGTTTTCGGGATCGCCACCAGGACCCGACCAGCACTGACCTGGAGTACGCCGCGCGCATCAACGGCCTGGCCGATGTCGAGGCATTCATCGCCGCCCACAGTGGCGCGCCATGGTTCGTGTCGATGGTCGGCTTTGTCGCCGGCCTGCCGTTCATGTTCCAGATGGTCGAGCGCGAGCGGCAGCTGCAGGTGCCCAAGTACCTGCGACCCCGTACCGACACGCCCAAGCTCACCCTGGGCCATGGCGGCTGCTTTGGTTGCATCTACTCGGTGCGCGGGGCCGGGGGCTACCAGATGTTCGGCGTCACCCCGGCACCGATCTACGACCCGCAGCAGACCTTGAATTACCTGAAAGAGCACATGGTGTTCTTCCGCCCAGGTGACATCGTGCAGTTCAAGCCTATCGACCGCCGCACCTACGACCAGGCGGTGGCGGAAGTGGAGGATGGCTGCTTCGACCTGCGCATTCGCCCGGTGGCGTTTTCCCTGGACGCCTTCCTCGCCGACCCGGTCGGCTACCCCAAATCGTTGCAGGAGGTGCTGGCATGATCAAGGTACTCAAACCGGGGCTGGCCACTTCTGTACAGGACCTGGGCCGCGAAGGTTACTACCACCTGGGTATCCCACCGTCCGGCGCACTCGACCAGTACTCCTTGAGCGCAGCCAATCACCTGGTGGGCAACCCGGCCGGCGCTGCGGGCCTGGAGTGTGCGCTGGTGGGGCCGGAGCTGGAGTTCCAGCAGGACGCACTGGTCGCTGTGTGCGGTGCGCAGATGCCAGCGTTGCTCGATGGCCGCGAGCAGCGCCCGGACACTGCGTTTGCCGTGCGGGCGGGGCAAGTGTTGCGTTTCGGCTTTCCAACAGCGGGCGCCCGGGCCTACCTGGCAGTGGCCGGAGGCATCGATGTGCCCGAGGTACTGGGTAGCCGGTCCACCTACGCGCTGGGCGCGTTGGGTGGCTTTCATGGGCGCAAACTGATGGCGGGCGACCTGCTGCCGGTCGGCGTGCCCAGCGGCAAGACCCGTGCCGGTGCAAGCTTGCCCATGGCCCTGCGTCAGGCCCTGGGGGGCGAGGTGGTGCTGCGGGTGGTGCCTGGGCTGTACTTCCACCGCCTGACCGAAGCTGCAGCGCAACGTTTCTTCACCGACGCCTGGACGGTTGGCTCCGAAGCGGACCGTATCGGCTATCGCTACAAAGGCGGCAGCGCCTTGAGTTTCCAACCGCGCGAGCAGCCGTTCGGTGCGGGGTCGGACCCCTCCAATATCGTCGACAGCTGCTACCCAATCGGATCGATCCAGGTGCCGGCAGGGTTGGAACCGATCATCCTGCATCGCGATGCAGTGTCGGGGGGCGGCTACGCCATGATCGGCACGGTGATTAGCGCCGACCTTGATCTGATCGGGCAGATGCAGCCCAACCAGCAGGCGCGGTTTCTGCCGGTGAGCCTGGAGCAGGCACTGGAGGCGCGCCGTTCGTACAAGAAGAAACTGGCCTGCCTGGCCAGGCTCTTCAGCTGAGCATGATGTTTTCGCTGTAGCTGCGGCCTTGTGTCTCGACGGGGCCGCAACAGGCTCCGCGGCTACACCGAGCGAGCAGGCTTGCTGATGGTCTTGCCGGTTTGCGAGGCCACCTCAAGGGCTTGGCCGTCTCGCTGTTTGCCTTGGCGCGCCAGGCCTTCAAGCTGCGGTATCAGCATGCCTTCCGGCAAATGCCGCCAGAACCGCCCTGGCATGTGCAGGCGCAAGGCGTCCGGGTTGAGGCGGGCCGGGTTGAAGGTGTGGCGGTAGTAGGTACGCCAGAGTTCGGCGCCGGGGTCTTCGGCGTTGCGGGCCCACTGGCGCCAGGGCTCGGGGCACTGTCGCTGGTAGTCGAACGACTGGCCGTCGAAGCGAATGCCATCCTGTGGCGTGGCAATCAACCAGCGCAAACGCCCCAGGCGGTCGGCAAAATGCGCGCTGGCACTGTGCAGAATGTCGTGTGCCGGCTCGTGATAGGCCACCAGATCCAGCTGCAAGTGCTCAGCCAGTTCCTCAGGCAACGGCACGAAGCGTACAAACGCGTGCAAGTGATGCGCCTCGCGGGTTACCTGCTTGATGCGCCGTTGCAGCTCACTGCCCAGCCGGTCACCGGCCAGCATTGCCGTGCGGTCGCCATGGGCGACGCGCCACAGCACTTCATACAGCAGGTTCCAGCGCTGCTCGCCACGGTAGCGAGAGGCCTGCTCCAACTGGCTCAGCAGTGCGGCCGGGACTTTGGCCCGGAAAGGGCCAGGCCCTTCAGGCGGCGCAGCCGGCACGGCCAGCAGGTCAGCCATCGGGCCTTGCGACCAGGTGACTTCTGACGGGTCGATGCCATGGCTCAACAATACGCGGGCCTGCTCGCGCCAGGTGGCGAACAGGTCGTCGCAGTCGAGTGCGATCACCCCCATAACCCCATCTGCACGGGCGCTGGCGGCTCACTCAAGCGCGCTCGCAGCAAGCCGCTGCGCAGCTCGGCCTGGGCGGGTCGGTAGTCGCTGGTAACGATGAACGGCCGTGCCTTGTCCAGCACGCAGCGCAGCTGGATCAGGTCGTCATAACGGATGCGCCGCTCCCGGCGCAGGGCGACCAGGCGCTGTACGCTGCGCAGGCCGATGCCGGGGATACGCGCCAGTAGCGCAGGTTCCGCGCGGTTCACGTCCAGCGGGAACACGTCGCGGTTGGCCAGCGCCCAGGCCAGCTTGGGGTCGATGTCCAGTGCCAGGTTACCGCTGTGGCCCAGCAGCTCGCCAGCCTTGTAGCCATAGCCACGCAGCAGGAAGTCGGCTTGATACAGGCGGTGTTCGCGCAGCAGCGGTGGTGCGGCGAGGGGCACGCTGCCGGGGCTGTCGGGGATCGGGCTGAAGGCAGAGTAGTACACGCGCTTGAGGCCGTAGCCCTGGTACAGCGACTCGGCATTGCGCAGCAAGGTACTGTCGTCGGTGCTGTCGGCGCCGACGATGACTTGGGTGCTCTGCCCGGCCGGGGTAAAGCGCGGCGCCCTGGGCTCGTTGGCCACGGCCTGCTGGCCCTGATGAATCACGCCCATGGCCTGGCGAATGGTGCGCCCTTGCTTTTCCGGCGCCAGGCGCTTGAGGCTGGCGTCGGTGGGCAGTTCGATGTTGACGCTGAGGCGGTCGGCCAGGCGCCCGGCTTCTTCGATCAGCAGCGGGTCGGCATCGGGGATGGCCTTGAGGTGGATGTAGCCGCGGAAGCTGTGTTCTTCGCGCAACAGCCGGGCCACACGGATCAGCTGCTCCATGGTGTAGTCCGCCGAGCGGATGATGCCAGAGCTGAGGAACAGGCCGCTGATGCAGTTGCGCCGGTAGAAGTCCAGGGTCAGGCGCACCACTTCCTCGGGGCTGAAGCGTGCGCGCGGCACGTTGCTGGAGCGGCGGTTGACGCAGTACTGGCAGTCGTACAGGCAGAAGTTGGTCAGCAGTACCTTGAGCAGTGATACGCAGCGGCCGTCGGGGGTGTAGCTGTGACAGATACCCATGCCGTTGGTGGCACCCAGGCCGTCAGCGCCCCGCGAGTTACGCTTGGGCGCGCCGCTGCTGGCGCAGGACGCGTCGTACTTGGCGGCGTCGGCCAGGATGCCGAGTTTGGCGATGAGTTGCATGGCGCTGTCTGGCTATACTGAATATTCATACAGTATTTTGAGATTTGATGGATTGCAAGCAGTTTGCGCCAGCCATGCCCGACCCTAACCGTCAGCTAAGCTTTGGCTGAGTCTTGCAGGGCAACGAGGCATGGGAGAGGTTATGAAGATCACCATCAAGCCAACATTGGCGCTGGCCGGTCTGGCGTGGGCAATCGCTATGCTCAATGCCCAGGCTGCAGAAACCCGAAAGGTCGATGTGCTGCTGGTAGGCGGCGGCATCATGAGTTCCACCTTGGCTGTGTGGCTCAACGAACTGGAACCCGGCTGGTCGATGGAAATGGTCGAGCGCCTGGACAAGGTGGCCGAAGAAAGCTCCAACGGCTGGAACAATGCAGGTACCGGCCACTCAGCCCTGGCTGAGCTGAACTACACGCCGGAAAAAGACGGCAAGATCGACATCAGCAAAGCGGTGGAAATCAACGAATCCTTCCAGGTGACCCGGCAGTTTCTTGCCTGGCAAGTGAAACAGGGCGTGCTGAAAAACCCGCATTCGTTCATCAACACCACCCCGCACATGAGCTTTGTCTGGGGCGATGACAACATTCGTTTCCTTAAAAAACGCTACGAGGCCCTGCAAGCCAGCCCGTTGTTCAAACCCATGCAGTACTCCGAAGACCACGAGCAGATCCGCAAATGGGTCCCGCTGATGATGGAAGGCCGCGATCCCAACCAGAAGCTGGCCGTGACCTGGACGCCGATCGGCACCGACGTCAACTTTGGCGAGATCACCCGGCAGTATGTGGGTTACCTGCAGACGCGGCCGAACTTCGATCTCAAGCTGTCGAGCGAAGTGCAGGACATCACCCGTAACGACGACGGCTCCTGGCACGTCGAGTACAAGAATCTGAAGAATGGCAGCAAGGCAGCCACCGATGCCCGGTTCCTGTTCATCGGCGCTGGCGGGGCGGCACTGCCGCTGCTGCAGAAGTCGGGTATCGACGAGGCCAAGGACTATGGCGGCTTCCCGGTCGGTGGCTCGTTCCTGGTCACTGACAACCCGGCTATCGCCCAGCGCCACATGGCCAAGGCCTATGGCATTGCCGCAACCGGTGCGCCGCCCATGTCGGTGCCGCACCTGGACACCCGGGTACTTGATGGCAAGCGCCTGATCCTGTTTGGGCCGTTCGCCACCTTCTCGACCAAGTTCCTCAAGCAGGGCTCATTGCTTGACCTGCTCGCCAGTACCAGCGTGCACAATGCCTGGCCGATGGTGCGGGTAGGGGTACGCGAGTTCGACCTGGTGCAGTACCTGATCGGGCAGGTGCTGCAATCGGACGATGACCGCTTCGAAGCGCTGCGCACCTATTTCCCCGAGGCGAAGAAAGAAGACTGGCGGCTGTGGCAGGCGGGCCAGCGGGTGCAAATCATCAAGAAAGACGAAGCGTTGGGCGGCGTGCTCAAGCTCGGTACCGAGGTGGTGACGTCCAGGGACGGCAGTATCGCCGGCTTGCTGGGGGCCTCTCCCGGTGCGTCGACCGCTGCGCCTATCATGCTCGATGTGTTGAACAAGGTGTTCAAGAACAAGGTGGCGTCGCCCGAGTGGCAGGCCAAGATCAAACAGATCATCCCGTCCTATGGCATCCGCCTGAACGACCACCCGGATCAGCTAGAGAAGGAGTGGGCATATACCAACGAGGTGCTGCAGCTTGAGCCGCCTGTCAGTCCGCAGCGCCCTGAGTCGATAAGACCGGCTGACAGCCAGGGAGTGGCCAGCCGGTAATCATTGCAGTCAAGCTGGCGCAATCTTGCCACGTCCGATGCCGTAGTAAGTCAGCCCTGCCGAGGCCATGTGCTCGGGTTCGTACAGGTTGCGGCCATCGAACACCACCCGGTCGGCCAGCTGCTGCGGCACCTCGTCCAGGTTGAGCACACGGTAGTCCTGCCATTCGGTGACGATCACCAGGGCATCGGCGCCCCGCAACGCATCGTCCTTGCAGGGCACCAGCTGCAGGTCGGCACGCGGGCCGTAGTGGCGCCGGATTTCTTCCATGGCCTGAGGGTCGTGAGCCTGCACCCGCGCGCCCGCGGCCCACAACGCTTCCAGCAGGACCCGGCTGGAGGCTTCGCGGATATCATTGGTATTGGGCTTGAACGACAACCCCCACAGGGCAAACACCTTGCCCCGCAGGCCGCCGGGGTAGTGGCGCTGGATCTTGCTGAACAGCCGGCCCTTCTGCTGCTCGTTGACCGACTCTACTGCGCGCAGCAACTGTGTCTCGAAGCCTTCCGCCTCGGCACTGTGGCGCAGGGCTTGCAGGTCTTTGGGGAAGCACGAGCCGCCAAAACCGCAGCCGGCGTAGATGAAGTCGTAACCGATGCGCGGGTCCGAGCCGATGCCACGGCGCACCATTTCGATGTCGGCCCCCAGGTGCTCGGCCAGGTTGGCGATTTCGTTGATGAAGGAAATCTTGGTGGCCAGCATGCAATTGGCTGCGTACTTGGTCAGCTCGGCACTGCGCGCGTCCATGACCATGAACTTTTCGCGGTTGCGGTTGAACGGCAGGTAAAGCTCGCGTAGCAACTCCACTTCGGCCGCTTCTGCGCCACCGATGATGATGCGCTGGGGGCGCATGCAGTCGTCCACCGCAGACCCTTCCTTGAGAAACTCCGGGTTGCTGATCACCTGGAAGCGGCTGGTATCGGCCACGGCCTGGGCGATGCGTGCCTTGATGCGGTGTACCGTACCCACCGGCACGGTGGACTTGTTGACGATTACTTTGGGCCCGTCAGCGTGTTCGAGGATGCTGTCGACCACGGCGAAAACGTGCTTCAGGTCGGCGCTGCCGTCGGCTTGCGGTGGGGTACCGACGGCAATGAACTGCAACCGGGCATAGTTGGCAGCGGCTGCGGCATCCGTGGTGAAGCGTAGCCGACCGCAGGCGAGGTTCTTCTCCAGCAGCGGCGCAAGGCCGGGCTCGAAGATCGGGCAATGGCCTTCACTCAGGCTGGCCACCCGATCGGCATCGACATCCATGCACAACACCGAATGGCCTACCTGGGCCAGGCACACCGCCTGGGTCAGGCCGACATAGCCGGTTCCGAAAACCGTGACCTTCATTTGACAGCTCCTTGATAGGAAAGCTGAAAAAAAATGTCACATCGTTGTTTAGGAATTGTGACCTGAGGGAAATGCTCGTGGGCCATATGGCCGTTATTCCACGTCGCCCAGGCAGAGCATCTAAACTTACTGACAGCTCGCGGTAGCGTGTTGTACCGCGAACGAAAACCCTTGAACCGACCACCGCCTTCCCGGAGCGGACGTCCCTCGTTGGCGATGGCCTTCTTGCAGAGGAGGGCAGGTCATGGACGAGGCAAGGCTTCACGATTTCATGGGCAAGCTGGTGGGCGACATGGGCGCAGCGGCGACGCTGGCCAATGTCATTCTCGGCGATGAACTGGGGCTGTACCGGGCCATGGCCGACAGCCAGGCGGTCACCCCTGAGCAACTGGCGGAAAAGACCGGCTGCCACCCGCGGCTGGTGCGCGAATGGTTGAATGCCCAGGCGGCATCGGGCTACATGGTCCATGACAAGGGTAGTTTTGTGCTGCCTGAAGAACAGGCCATGGCCCTGGCGCTGGAGGACTCCCCGGCCTACATGGCCGGCGGCGCGGCGGTGGTGGCGGCGCTGTTCCATGACAAGGACAAGCTGGTAGCCGCCATGCGCGGCGATGGCGGGTTGGCCTGGGGCGATCACCACCCGTGCATGTTCAGCGGTACCGAGCGGTTTTTCCGGCCGGGGTATCGCACCTTCCTGGTAGCGGATTGGCTGCCGGCACTGGAGGGTGTGGTGGCCAAGCTGCAGGCGGGCGCCAAGGTGGCGGACGTGGGCTGCGGTCATGGTGCCTCGACGCTGGTGATGGCGCAGGCGTTTCCGGCGTCGACCTTCGTGGGGTACGACTATCATCAGCCTTCGATCGTCACCGCCACCGCGCGTGCGCGGGAAGCGGGGTTGGAGGGGCGGGTGAGCTTCCAGCAGGCCAGCGCCAAGGAGTACCCGGGGCATGACCATGACCTGGTGTGCTTCTTCGATTGCCTGCACGACATGGGTGACCCGGTCGGGGCAGCCCGGCATGCCTACCGTGCTTTGAAGGCTGATGGCACGGTCATGCTGGTTGAGCCGTATGCCGAGGACTCGCTGGAGGGTAACCTGACACCGGTCGGGCGCTTGTTCTATGCGGCGTCGACGTTTATCTGCACGCCCAATTCGTTGTCGCAGGAAGTGGGGCTGGGGTTGGGGGCGCAGGCCGGGGAGGCGCGATTGCGGGCGGTCTTCGAGGAGGCAGGGTTCAGCAGGTTCCGGCGGGCGACGCAGACGCCGTTCAACCTGATTCCGGAGGCCCGCAAGTAGAGCGTGATCCTGCACCGGCCTCTTCGCGGGCTTGCCCGCTCCCACAGGTTACGTGCTTATTTCAGGCCTGTGGCTATCCTGGACTGCCCGCGAAGAGACTGGACCTGGAAAGCAGAAGGGGCGCCATGTGGCGCCCCTTCTGTTTGTTGCTTAGGCTTCAGCGTCCCAAGGACGATCGCCTTTTTCATCTTTGACGCGGGTCGGCAGGCCCATCACGTCCAGCGCCTTGAGGAACGGCTCGGCTGGCAGCTCCTCGACGTTGACCATGCGCTTGGCATCCCACTCGCCACGAGCGACCAGCAGGGCAGCGGCCACTGGCGGTACACCGGCGGTGTAGGAAATGCCCTGGCTGTCGGTCTCGGCATAGGCTTCTTCGTGGTCGGCCACGTTGTAGATGAACACTTCGCGCGGCTGGCCATCCTTGGTGCCTTTGACCAGGTCGCCGATGCAGGTCTTGCCGGTGTAGCCAGGGGCCAGCGAGGCCGGGTCTGGCAGTACGGCCTTGACCACTTTCAGCGGTACCACTTCCAGGCCTTCGGCGGTTTTCACCGGTTGCTCGCTGAGCAGGCCCAGGTTTTTCAGAACAGTGAACACGTTGATGTAGTGCTCGCCGAAGCTCATCCAGAAGCGCACGTTCGGGACGTTGAGGTTCTTCGAAATCGAGTGAACTTCATCGTGGCCGGTCAGGTACAGGTTTTGCGAGCCTACCACTGGCAGGTCGTCGGTACGCTTGACCTCGAACATGGTGTTGCTGGTCCACTGGCTGTTCTGCCAGCTCCACACTTGTCCGGTGAACTCGCGGAAGTTGATTTCCGGGTCGAAGTTGGTGGCAAAGTACTTGCCATGCGAACCGGCATTGACGTCGAGAATATCGATCGAATCAATGCTGTCGAAATACTGCTGCTGCGCCAGCTTGGCGTAGCTGTTCACCACACCCGGGTCGAAACCGACGCCGAGAATGGCGGTAATGTTCTTTGCCTGGCACTCTTCGAGGTGTTTCCACTCGTAGTTGCCGTACCACGGTGGGGTCTCGCAGATCTTGCCCGGCTCTTCGTGGATGGCGGTGTCCAGATAGGCGACACCCGTATCGATGCAAGCACGCAGCACCGACATGTTGAGGAAGGCGGAACCCACATTGATCACGATCTGCGATTCGGTTTCGCGGATCAGCGCCTTGGTTGCCTCGACATCGAGGGCATTGAGCGAGAAGGCCTGGATGTCGGCGGGTACCTTGAGGCTACCCTTGGCCTTGACGCTGTCGATGATGGCCTGGCATTTGGAGATGTTCCGTGACGCGATGGCGATACGACCCAGTTCGTCGTTATGCTGCGCGCACTTGTGGGCCACCACCTTGGCGACACCTCCTGCACCAATGATAAGAACGTTCTTCTTCAATTTACCCTTTGCTCCTTACTTGAAAGCCGGTCTTACGACAGGCTGGAAACGTAGTCTTCGAAACCGAACTCGCGGACGACTTCGACGCTGCCGTCGAGCTGCTTGACCACGATGGAAGGCATCTTCAGCCCGTTGAACCAGTTTTTCTTGACCATGGTGTAACCCGCCGTGTCGATGAACGACAGGCGATCGCCAATGGCCAGCGGACGGTCGAATTGGTACTCGCCGAAGATGTCACCGGCCAGGCATGACTTGCCGCAGACCATGTAGGTATGCTCGCCGTCATTGGGGGCCATCTTGGCGTTGAGGCGGTAGATCAGCAGGTCGAGCAGGTGCGCTTCGATCGAGCTGTCGACCACGGCCAGGTGCTTGCCGTTGTACAGGGTATCGAGCACGGTCACTTCCAGCGAGGCGCTGTTGGTGATGGCGGCTTCGCCGGGCTCCAGGTAAACCTGCACGCCGTATTTTTCCGAGAACGCCTTCAGGCGCGCGCAGAAGGCGTCTACTGCATAGTCTTCACCGGTGAAGTGAATGCCGCCACCAAGGCTGACCCACTCGACCTTGTGCAGCAGGTGGCCGAAACGCTCTTCGATGTGCGTGAGCATCTTGTCGAACAGGCCGAAGTCACCGTTCTCGCAGTTGTTGTGGAACATGAAGCCGGAGATCTGTTCGATCACCTGCTCGATCTTCGCCGGGTCCCATTCGCCCAGCCGGCTGAACGGGCGGGCCGGGTCGGCCAGCAGGTAGTCGGAGCTGCTGACCTGCGGGTTGACGCGCAGACCACGCACCTTGCCTTCGGATTGTTCGGCAAAGCGTTGCAGCTGGCCGATCGAGTTGAAGATGATCTTGTCGCAGTTCTCAAGCATCTCCTCGACCTCGTCGTCGGCCCAGGCCACGCTATAGGCATGGGTTTCGCCGGCGAACTTCTGGCGGCCGAGCTTGAGCTCGAACAGGGAGGACGAGGTGGTACCGTCCATGTACTGCTGCATCAGGTCGAACACCGACCAGGTGGCGAAGCACTTGAGGGCGAGCAGCGCCTTGGCACCGGAGTGTTCGCGCACGTAGGCGATCTTCTCCATGTTGCTGAGCAGCTTGGTTTTATCGATGAGGTAATACGGCGTCTTGATCATTTAAAGGCCCCCGGCCAGGCCGGCCAAAAAAAGGACACGCATTGTGCCTTCACTTGCCGCAGACCGAAAGGGCGGGATACGCATTTCGTCAGGGTTGACGCCATTGCGTGGGCTTTTCGGTTGCGGCGAGCCTAGTAGATCAGGTGGATGTGACTGTCGTAATCACCCCCGACAGATGGCAGCTTCAGTCTGCCTGCTGCAGCCAGGCCTGAATCTGCTCCAGTGTTGCGGTAGCGCCGCCACAGACCACCACCAGGACATTGCGCAAGGCGCCCAGTGCCTTGGCATCATAGGCCACTGCCAACGCCGCCCCGCACGCGGGCTCGACCAGCACACGGTGGTCCAGCAAGAACCGCTCACAGGCCTCCAGCGCTGCGCGATCGCTGACCAGATGGCTGTGCACCGGATGCTGCTGCACGCACATCAGCGCCTGATCAGCCACACGCTTGGCCCCCAGCGACGTCGCCACCGAGGCGATGCGCTCCAGCTCCACCGAATGCCCGGCCTGCATGGCCGCATGCAGCGACGCCGCGCCCTCGGTTTCTACTGCCAGCACCGGCACATCGCCCCAGCCATTGCGCTTGAGCCCCTCCACCACGCCACTGAGCAAGCCGCCCCCGCCGACTGACAACACCACCGCGTCCGGCTTCAGGCCGGCCTCGGCCACTTCATCCACCAGGCTGGCATGCCCGGCCCACAGCAGTGGGTCGTCGAACGGGTGGATGAAGGCATCGTTCGGGCCTACCAGTGTCTGTGCCAGGGCGTTGGCCTCTTGCCAGGAACTGCCGTGCACCACCACCTTGGCGTCTTCCAGGTGCAGCAGCTGCTTGGCCCGTTCGGTGGTGGTTTCGGGTACCACCACGGTCACCGGTACCCCCAGCTTGCGTCCGGCATAGGCAACTGCCAAACCGGCATTGCCACCTGACGAGGACACAAAGTGCCGGGCGCCACGCGCGTGGTGAACCTCGCAGGCGTAGCCTACACCGCGCAGTTTGAACGAACCGCAGGGTTGCAGGGCGTCGAGCTTGAGCCAGATATTACGACCGGCCGCCAACGACAGCGGGCGCGACTCGATCAGGGGGGTATGAATGTGCAAGGTCATTGGCTGGCTCCGCGTAGTTGCTCGAGGTAGTTGTAAATGGTGTAGCGCGTCACGCCGAGGGCGCTGGCAGCCTTCTCGACGCCGCCCTTGACGATGAACAGGCCGCGCTCCTGCATGACGCGCACGGCCTCGACCTTGGCCTGTTTGTTCATCCGCCCCTGGCCGCTGCGCTGCAGGGCGGCCTGGATGATCTCGCTCATCAGCAGCTCCATGTCGGCAGGTTCGTTGACCGCAGGTATGGCCCCCAGCGGCTGCAACTGCTGGAGAAAGCTCATGGCTGCATCCAGGCCGGTGACGTCGGTGTTGACGCACAGGCTGGCGAACGGGTGGCCGCTGCTGTCACGGAAGATAGCCGTGGCACTTCGTAGCGTGCGGCCTTTGAGCGTAGTGGGGTAATCGGGCAGCACCACCGGCTCACGGCCGTGCTGGTCGGCCGAGGCCTGCATCAGTGCCTTGAAGCCCTGGTCCTGCTCCGGTGCGGCGAGGATCGGGCTGCCTACGCTGCGGCCGGACAGATGACCGTTGACGATCGCCACCACCGAGTGTTCGGGGTGGTCAAGGTCGTGCAGGAGTATTTCCATGTTGCGCGCGGCAACGCTGCCCAGGGCCTGGATGGCGGCCTTGAGCACGGTGAGGGTGAGTTGGCGTTCTTCGCTGGGGGTGATAGGCATGGCAGATCGCAAAATCAACTGTTTGTGTATTTTTACACATATGGTTGAAATTCGCGATCTGCTTTTAGGGGCCCTGTAAGACTCAGCCGAGCGCCGGCGTGCGCGGCGGAATCATCCGGCGCGAGCCGGTGGCTTCGAACGCGGCAGCAAAACTCAGCAGCGCGTTGTCGCTATAGGCCTTCCCGGCAAAGGTCAGCCCCACCGGCATACCGATATCGGCCATCACGCCCATCGGCACGGTGACGGTCGGCACGCCCAGATGACGGATTGCCAGGTTGCCGTTGGCTACCCAGATACCGTTGCTCCAGGCGATGTCCGCCGATACCGGGTTGATATCGGCATCGGCCGGGCCAACGTCGGCTACGGTGGGGAACAGCACCGCGTCCAGGCCCAGCTTGTCCATCCAGTCTTCCAGGTCCAGCTTGCGGGTCTGCTCCAGGCCGCGCAGGCCGTCGGGCAGGGTCTCGATCTGGTCCCAGGTCTTCAGGCCACGTTTGGCCATGTTGACGTACTCGTCCATGCCGGCAGCCAGGTCATCTTCACGGTTGGGCAAGGTGCCCGGGTCGTGGGGGAAGATCTTCAGCCCGTCGACATCGGCCAGGCGGTTAAGCTTGGGGTCATCGTTGGCGCGCAGGAAGTCGTCAAAGGCCCAGCCCGACAGTTCCCACAGTTCGTCATGCAGGAATGCCTTGCTGACGATGCCGCGGTTGTACACGGTCGGCGCACCTGGGCGGTCGCCTTCGCAGTTGGACACCAGCGGGAAGTCCACTTCCAGTACTTCGGCACCTGCCGCTTCCAGGGCCTGGCGTGCTTGTTGCCACAGGTCGATCACAGTGGCGCGGGTGTTGATGCGTTGGCCGGTCGGCCCGCCGATGCCTGGCTTCTCGGAGGTGCCTGCTTCGGGATCGGCATTTATATACATGCGTGGTACGCCAAAGCGCTTGCCCTTGAGCGCGCTGGCATCTACCGCCAGTTCAAGGTACGACGCCGGACGTACCGTCGAGGCAGCGGGGATCGGCACCCATGGCTGCAGGCGCCAGAGGTCGCCGCGCTTGTCGGCGTCATCGGCTACCACCACGTCGAGGATTTCCAGCAGGTCGGCCATGGTGCGGGCATAGGGCACCACCACGTCCATGGTCGGCGTCAGCGGCCAGTTGCCACGCACCGAAATCACCCCGCGCGACGGGGTGTAGGCGCACAGGCCGTTGTTGGACGCCGGGCCACGGCCGCTGGACCAGGTTTCTTCGGCCAGGCCAAAGGCGCTGAAGCTGGCGGCGGTGGCGGTACCGGCACCGTTGGACGAGCCCGAGGCGAAGGGCGCGGTCAGGTAGTCGGCGTTGTACGGGCTTTCGGCGCGGCCATAGACGCCACGCTGCATGCCACCGTTAGCCATGGGCGGCATGTTGGTCTTGCCCAGGCACACGGCACCGGCGGCGCGCAGGCGCTCGATGGTGAAGGCGTCGCGCTGGGCGACCAGGTCCTTGAAGGCAGGGCTGCCGGAGGCGGCAGTCAAGCCTTTGACCAGGTAGCTGTCCTTGGCGGTGTAGGGGATGCCGTCCAGCGGGCTAAGCACCTGGCCCTTGGCGCGGCGGGCGTCGGAGGCCTCGGCTTCTTTCAGCGCCTCCGGGTTGCGCACCACTACGGCGTTAAGGGCTGTGGCTGTGTCGGCGCCATCGTAGGCGTCGATGCGCGCCAGGTAGGCCTTGACCAGCTCGACCGCTGTCGTGCGGCCCGACTCGAGCGCGTCGCGCAGCTCGGCAATGGAAACCTCGGTTACCTCGATCATGCGTTCACCAAAAAATGTGCAGGTGGGGGCTAATGCGAGGAGTGTACAAGAAGGGCTTGGCCGACGCAGGTTTGCGCAGGGGCAAATGGTTTTATGCAAGGGGGCATTGTCGGGGGCATTCACAGGTATTGCCCGGCCCATTGTGGGGGCGGCCTTTCAGTCACCAAAGGGCCGCTCCCACACGGTTTGCGTCAACCTTCCAGGTCTGCGGCGCTATGGCGCTCCGGCACCTGGCTGTGTTCATCTCCCCAGGTACGGTTCACGCGTGTACCGCGCTGCACAGCAGGGCGCAGGGCGATGTCCTCGGCCCAGCGCTGTACGTTCGGGTACTCGTCAACCGCCAAGAACTGCGCGGCGTCATACAGGTTGCCGCGCACCAGCTGGCCATACCACGGCCACACGGCAATATCAGCGATACTGTATGCCTCGCCGCCCAGATAACGGCTTTCGGCCAAGCGGCGATCAAGTACGTCCAGTTGACGCTTGGCCTCCATGGTGAAGCGGTTGATGGCGTACTCGAACTTTTCCGGTGCATACACGTAGAAGTGGCCAAAACCACCGCCCAGGTAAGGCGCCGCACCCATCTGCCAGAACAACCAGTTCAGGCATTCGGTGCGCGCAGCCGGCGATTTTGGCAGCAAAGCACCGAACTTCTCTGCCAGGTACAGCAGGATCGAGCCTGATTCGAACACCCGCACCGGCGGCTCCACGCTGCGGTCGAGCAGGGCAGGGATCTTCGAGTTGGGGTTGACCTGGACGAAGCCACTGGAAAACTGATCACCCTCGCCGATGCGGATCAGCCAGGCATCGTATTCGGCACCGGCGTGGCCCAGGGCAAGCAGCTCTTCAAGGGCAATGGTGACCTTGACGCCATTGGGCGTGGCCAGGGAATACAGCTGCAGCGGGTGCTTGCCCAGCGGCAGGTCCTTGTCGTGAGTCGGGCCGGCTACCGGGCGGTTGATGCTGGCGAACTGGCCGCCGGAGGCTGCGTCGTTGCGCCAGACTTTGGGTGGCACGTAGGCAGGCTTGCTCATGCATGAATCTCCTTCAAAGGCGCGAAAACGGTCACGTGAAAACGTTGACCTGCATCTATGCCATGGGTTCGACACAATGCGCAAATGCGCAGGGTGCAGGCGCAGCTTGCATGACGGCGGTTTCATCCAGTTTTCATCCGGCACAACGCCGGCCGGTTTTATGCTGGGTTATCACTTCGTCTTGCAAGGAACCGCTGGCCGATGACCCTTGCACGCTGCGTGTTGGCGCTGGTCCTGCTCGGCGGCCTGTTGGCCCGCGCCGAGGCCGCGCCGTGGGTTGCCGGCCTGCACCTTATGACCTTGACCGACCCGGTCGATAGCCGCCCGATGCAAGCACTGGTGTTCTACCCGGCCTTTGGCAAAACCCGTATCAGCCGTATAGACGGGTATCCCGTCGACGTGGCCGAAGAGGCGCCCGTGGCCATGGGCCGATTCCCGTTGCTGGTGCTGTCTCACGGCAATACGGGCAGCCCACTGGCCTTGCATTACCTGGCAACGTCGTTGGCGCGCCAAGGGTTCGTGGTGGTGGCGGTGGTGCACCCGGGGGACAACGTGCGCGACCACAGTCGCCTTGGCACCCTGAGCAATCTTTATGGGCGGCCGCTGCAAGTCAGCGCGGCGATCACCGCAGCGCGCGGTGATGCAGTGGTCGGGCCTTATCTGAATGACGGCAAGGTGGGTGTGATCGGCTACTCGGCCGGCGGAGAAACCGCGTTGATCCTGTCTGGCGCACGCCCCGACCTGGAGCGTCTGCGTCAGTACTGCCTGGAGCGCCCGCATGACGCAGACGCCTGCAAGACCCACGGCATACTGATTGCCGACCGCAGCGAACTGGCGCCCGAGACCGACCCGCGAGTGGGGGCGGTCATGTTGATGGCGCCGCTGAGCCTGTTGTTCGGGCGCCATGCGCTGGCCGGGGTACAGGTTCCCGCACTGATCTACAGTGGCGACAGCGATCAGCTTGTCGCGGTAGACCGTAATGCCGAGGCCCTGGCCCGCAAACTGCCGGTCACACCGGACTACCGCCTGTTGGCGGGTGCCGGGCATTTCGTGTTCATGGCCCACTGCGATGCCGAGCAGTACGCGCGAATGCCGGCGCTGTGCAAGGACGCCGACGGCGTCGACCGCCGGCATATCCATCATTCGCTGCAGCGAGAAACGGCAGCGTTCTTCAGCCAGGCGCTGGGGGCGCCAGCGCCGGCTCAGCGTTCAGCTGCGACGGGCGCGCCGCGCCAGCCACAACGTTAGGCCGACCCCGGCTAGGGCGAGCAGGGCAGCCACGCAGAAGATCGAGGCATACCCCAGGTGTACCGCCACGGCGCCCATCACCGGGCCGGCAATGGCCAAGGCCATGTCGAAGAACACAGCATAGGCGCCCAGCCCTGCGCCGCGGCTGCTGCTGGGGACTTGCTTGATCGCTTCCACGCCCAATGCCGGGTAAACCAGCGACAGCCCGAAACCGGTCAGCCCGGCGCCAACCAGCGCCCAGGGCGGCGAGGGCGCCAGCCACAGAAGGCTCAGGCCCAGCACTTCGGTGGCCATGCAGGCGACCGCCACGTTGTAGCCGCCAAAGCGGTTGACCGCGTTGACGAACAGCAGCCGCGAGATGATGAAGCACACGCCAAATGCACTCAGGCACCAGGCCGCGCCGGCCCAGCCGCGCTCGAGGTAATACAAGGTGACGAAGGTGGTCAGGGTGCCGTAACCGATCGAGGCCAGGGTCAAACCCAGGCCGCACGGGGCAACCCGGCCGAACGCCGACCAGAAGGGCAGGCGCTCGCCGCGTACCACGACCACGTCGGGGCGCTTGCGAAGCACCAGCAGGGCAAGGGTTGCCAGCACCAGCAAAGCCGGCCCCAGCACGCTGAAGTCCAGCCCGTCCACGGCCAGCACGCCCATTGGCGCACCGATGGCGATCGCGCCATAGGAGGCGATACCGTTCCACGAGATCACCCTGGCAGTGTGTTCGGGGCCGACCTGGCTGATACCCCAGCTCAAGGTGGCCACGCCGATCAGCCCTTGGGCGATGCCCAGCAGCAAACGGCCACCGAGTAGCAGTGTCAGGCTCAGCAGCGGTAAGGTGAGGGTCCAGGCTGACAGCAACGTCAACACCCCGCAACCGGCAATCCCCAGCAGGCCAAAGCGGATGGCCTGTTTCCCTCCCAAGGTGTCCGCCACCCTCCCTGCAAACGGGCGGCTCAGCAGCGTGGCCAGGTACTGCAGGCCAATCGTTACACCGGCGATCACTGCGCCAAAGCCGAGTTGGTCGTGCACATAGCTGGGCAGCACCGCGATCGGCAGGCCGATGCAGAGGAACGCAATGAAGGTATAGAAAACGATCGACAGGATCTGCAGGGTGATGTGCAGCGTGTTACTGGCGGGGGCAGGTTGTTGCGCGGTCATGGGCTCTTTCGCGGGCGGGCGGTTGGGCGTGGTCCCATCATGGCCGTTGCGCGAAGGAAAAGACAGCAGGCTAACGAATTATTCGTCGGGCCGTGCCGGTCGGTGGGATGGATGGTGGCCTCTTCGCGGGCTAGCCCGCTCCCACAGGGACCGCACAGGTATTGGACGCTTGTGGGGCCTTGGGAGAGCGGGCAAGCCCGCGAAGAGGCCCGGCCATCCGAGATGGCCAGGCCGTACCATCAATCAGACCAGCACACCCTGGCTACGCAGGTAGTCGTCGTAGGTACCGCTGAAGTCCACCACACCATCGGCCGACAGCTCGATGATGCGCGTGGCCAGCGACGACACGAACTCGCGGTCGTGGCTGACGAACAGCAGGGTGCCCGGGTAGTTTTCCAGCGCCAGGTTCAGCGCTTCGATCGATTCCATGTCCAGGTGGTTGGTCGGCTCGTCCATCACCAGCACGTTCGGTTTCTGCAAAATCAGCTTGCCGAACAGCATGCGACCTTGTTCACCACCGGAAATCACCTTCACCGACTTGAGGATTTCGTCGTTGGAGAACAGCATGCGCCCCAGGGTGCCGCGGATAACCTGCTCACCAGAGGTCCACTGGCCCATCCAGTCGAACAGGCTCATGTCGTCTTCGAAGTCGTGGGCGTGGTCCTGGGCGTAGTAGCCCACTTCGGCGCTGTCGGTCCACTTCACCGAGCCCGCATCCGGGGTCATCTCGCCGACCAGGGTGCGCAGCAGGGTGGTCTTGCCAATACCGTTGGGGCCGATGATCGCAACGCGCTCGCCCGCTTCGACGGTGATGTCGAAGTTCTTGAACAGCACCTTGTCGTCGAAGGCTTTGGCCATTTTCTCGACGACCACCGCCTGGCGGTGCAGTTTCTTCGCCTGTTCGAAACGAATGAACGGGCTGACGCGGCTGGACGGCTTGACCTCGGCCAGCTGGATCTTGTCGATCTGCTTGGCACGAGAAGTGGCCTGCTTGGCTTTGGAGGCGTTGGCCGAGAAGCGGCTGACGAAGGTCTGCAGCTCGGCGATCTGGGCTTTCTTCTTGGCGTTGTCCGACAGCAGCTGCTCACGCGACTGGGTGGCCGCGGTCATGTACTCGTCATAGTTGCCCGGGAACAGGCGCAGCTCACCGTAATCCAGGTCAGCCATGTGGGTGCAGACGCTGTTGAGGAAGTGCCGGTCGTGGGAAATGATGATCATGGTGCTGTTACGCGCCGTGAGGATCGTTTCCAGCCAGCGGATGGTGTTGATGTCCAGGTGGTTGGTCGGTTCGTCGAGCAGCAGCACGTCCGGGTCCGAGAACAGCGCCTGGGCCAGCAGGACACGCAGCTTCCAGCCCGGAGCCACTTCGCTCATCGGACCGAAGTGCTGGTCCAGCGGAATACCCAGGCCCAGCAGCAGTTCACCGGCGCGGGACTCGGCGGTGTAGCCGTCCATTTCGGCGAATTCGGTTTCCAGCTCGGCGACGGCCATGCCGTCTTCTTCGGTCATTTCCGGCAGCGAGTAGATACGGTCACGCTCGGCTTTGACTTTCCACAGCTGGCCGTGGCCCATGATCACCGTGTCGATCACGGTGAATTCCTCGTAGGCGAACTGGTCCTGGCGCAGCTTGCCCAGGCGGGTATTCGGCTCGAGCATGACCTGGCCTGCGGACGGCTCCAGGTCACCGCCGAGGATTTTCATGAAGGTCGACTTGCCGCAACCGTTGGCGCCGATCAGGCCGTAGCGGTTGCCGTTGTTGAATTTGACGGAAACGTTTTCGAACAGCGGCTTGGAGCCGAACTGCATGGTGATGTTAGCGGTGGAGATCAAGGAGCTTACCTATCAATAACTTACGTGGCTTCTTCGCAGCTACGGACCAATTTCGGACCAATTTGGAGCTTTTCCAGCTCCTGCCAGTCGTTGGACGAGTTAATCCAGCGCGCATAAGTCGATAAGAGCATCTGCACGCTATGCCCGAGCTGTTGGGCGATAAATGCGGGGTTAAGACCAGACATTAAGCATATTGTCGCATAGGTGTGGCGGCAGTTATACGGGGGGCGGTATCTGATCCCCAAACCCTTGAGGATCGGGCGCCACTGGTGGTGCAGGTCCGACGTCTGCTTGACGTGCTCCCCATTCTTCCCAGGCGGGAAGACGAACGGCGATTCGGTGAATTGGCCTTTGCCCAGCCTGCGGCGTTCTGCGTACTGCTTGGCGAACTCCAGGGCGTGCAAGGCCCTGTCGTTGAGCAGCACAAACCTATCCTTCCCTGTCTTCGTCCTTTCCTCAACTACCCCGAGCGCGATCGTTCGCCGCACGTGGACTGTCTTCTTGGTCGTATCGACCGCATCCCATCTCAATGCCAGGCCTTCGGACAAACGTAGGCCAGTGAAAAACATGAATTCGAAGAAAGCCGCATAGATCTGGCTAGGCCAATGAGGGTGCTTGTACAGCTCAGCGATGATCGTATTTGCCTCGTCTAGCGTAAAGGGATCGACCTCCTTTCTGGAGCGTGCAGGCAACTGAATTGCTTCTGCGGGATTTCTCGTGATCAGCCCGTCCATCACAGCTGAGCGCAGGATGGTCGAGAGCTTCACCATTGCGTTGCGCTTGACCGACGGTGATGTCCAGGTGATTGCGGCGACAATCCGCCTCAGTAAGGTCGAAGTGATCAGGTCAATGCGCACCAGAGCAAGGTGTGGCACCCAGTACAGATTCAGGGTGCCTTTGTAGTTCAGTCTGGTGCCAGCGGCGATCTCACGACTGTCCAGCCACAACTGGGCGTACTCACCGAATGTTGGAACGCCGCCCACAACCGCGGCGGAACTGGGGAACAACTCCGCGTACTTGTCGTGGTCGAGGAGGTTAAGCTTGATCAGGCTGTTTACTTTATCGCGAAGCTGGGATGCAGCCTTGATGCCTTTTTGTGTCGGGGGGTAGGGAAGGGTCTCACTTCGGCGAGTACCTTCCCACATGAACCTGAGCCGGAGCGAGCCATAGTGGACGTCGATTCCAGGGGGTAAATCCATTGGCTTTCCAGCCATTCGTCATACCTCTTTTTGCTGTAGATGATGCGTCCGCCGTGCTTCATCCAGACGCCTTCAGGTATCGCTCCGCGGAGGCGCCGGCCTTCCAGGGCGCGCTTGGTGCAGCCGAGCAGGTCAGCCATTTTCTGTTCTGTGACCTTGTCGACGTCACCGGTACTTTCGGTTTCCATGGGATGGTCTCCACGCCGCCGGTGGCGGCAGGTTGGTGGTCAGGCTGGGGTCTTGGCCAACACTGCGTCGGTGATCTTGATCGCGGCCTGGGCATCATCGACGTAAGCTGGATCGAAGCCTCCGGCGTAGTGGATCACCCGCTGGCAGGCGTCCAGCTCTTTGCGAGCCAGGCGGAGTGCTTGAACCAGTTCTTCCTGCAGCTCTCCCTCGGCCCGGCCGATATCCCAAAACCGCTGGCCCCAGTGCCCCTCGGGCGGCTGGTTATTGTTCTGTTTCCCGGCCGCCATTGCCCCTACGGCTACATCGCATACCCCGGACTTGTAGGCGTTGTCGCCATCAAGGCTCAGCGCAGCACGCCGGCGTAGGGTATTCACGACCTCATCAGTAGCGACACCGCGGCCCATCAGGACGATGTCTTGCTCAGGTTCGCCTGGTACGTAGATCACTAAGGTGAGCTTGGCTCCTGGCACCAGATGGTCGCTGATCTGCACCAGGGCATCGTTGGCTACTTCGTGGAAACGGTTTATTGCGGACATAGGTGATCCTCGACCGACAGCCATTGCCGCCGGCCTTGAGTGGAAGAGGGGAGTTACTTGGTCAGTTCGTGGCCGAACGGCACGCGGAAGCCGGAAGCGTTGCGGTGGCCACCACCGCCGTATTGCTTGGCGATCTCCGACACATCCATGCCATCGTCTGTGCTGCGCAGGCTGAATACGCGGCCATCAGGGGTATCCCAGTAGCAGGCGGCGAAAGGTTCACCCTGGGCCATGAGGTGACCCGCATCGCTGGTGAGCGTGTATGGCAGGCTGGCCACCGGCACATTGTGACCGCCGATGACCAGGCGGCGCTTGGTCACGGCCACCAGCTCGGCAACGTCCTTCTGGTGCTTTCGCTCAATCGCGGCGCCGTCCGAGCGGAGGGACTGCACATCAGTCGCCATGAGCATGTCCCAGACTTCGAAGTCGTAGGGGTAGCTGAAGAGGTTGGCCTGAATCTCGCGGGTGCCATCCAGCTGGAACAGCCACAGGTCCCGGTCCTCGATATGGCGCAGTAGCATTGGCGGCTCCTGCCCGGGGAAGAAGTGGTCCCAGGCGAGCATGGCGCCGCTGCGGTTCATGTCGAAGCAGCAGGCGATAGCGGGGGAGTTCTGCGAATTCATGGAGATGTGGGCGCTTTCCCAGCCCAGTGCGACCGACCCGTCGGGGTGCCGACCATCCACCCGAACGCCGGCGTGGAAGGGCGGGAACTTGCCAAGGTCCTCGGCCGCCGATTTGTGGTGGTCCAGGATGATGATGCTGTTGGCCTTCCAGCTCAGCCTGGCCATGACTTCGTACTTGTAACTGAAGTCGACGATGATCACGTCTTTGTCGGTTACATCAGGAGGCTCCTGACCATGCACGCCGGCAACGAACTCAACCTGCTCGCCTAAGGCCTTGCGGACGACCCAGGCGCCGCCGAAGCCGTCAGCGCAGTTGCCATGGTAGATGCACATCGTTTTGCGTTCAGACATAGAGGTTCCTCGCCCGCGCACAGCGGCGGGCACGCATGTTTAAATAGTGCCCCCAAAACAAGGAGCATTGAAATGGCAAAGGAAGTCAGGAAGCCGTTTGGCTATGTAGCGGTCACGCTCATACCCACGGGCATCGGGTTCGTTATGGGCGGGCTGCTGTCTGACCAGCCGGCATTCCTCTACAGCGGCCTGGGCATGGCTATACCTGGGGTGTTGCTAGCCGCGACGCACTTCTGGACGACCCGTCGGCGGGCTTGAGTGGTAGGGGAAGGGGTTAACGCTTCTCGAGGTCGGTGGTGACGGCTTCGACGATCACCGGGCCCAGGATGCGGGTTGTAGCGACGTGATCCTTGAAGACGTTATTCAATCGCCCAATTGCCGCTTCGCGTGCTTGGCGGTAGACCTGGTCCAGGGTGCAGTCCGGGCCCCATGAGCCGAGATTCGTCATCTCGCTGGTGATAGTGACTTTTGCGCCGGTGCTGGTTCGTGCGTGCGGCTTGCTCATCGCGGCCCCCTGTAGATCAGGTAGGCCATGTAAATCAGGGGCAGGATCATGGCTGGCCCTCCTGTTGCACGCCAAGCTCTCCAAGTACCTCGGTGGCAATGGCAAAGCCGGGGCTACCGAGCGGGCATTCCTTGATGATGCGGTTTAGTCCATCGACCAGGTCGCGGGCCGTGCCGATCATCATGTCGGCGTCGGCGTCCATATTCAGGCCGAGGGCTTCACCAATGCTGCCGATGGAGACACAGGCATCCAACAGCATGCGCTTGCTGCGCTCGGCGTCCTTGCGCAGCGCTTCGTTCTCGGCGAAAAGCTCAAGGGCACCTTCGGCCAAGTACCTGTGTTGTTCGTCGCAGCAGAACCGTCGGTCGTTCATCACCCGCTCAGCCAGCGCTTTCAATGCTTCTCGATTCACGGTATCAGCTCCTTCGGCACTTGAATGGTATCGCCGAGCTTGTAGTGGACCAGGCCCCGGCAGAACGCAACCAGCGCAGTGGGGCCGTAGCACCAAACTCCTGCGCCGGCGGGGCCGCCTGCATAGCAGGTGTCTTCGGGAAGGCCGGGTATGTGTTGAGCGGTGCCTTTGTGCTTGTCGATCAGCCGGCCTCCGTGGTCCCAGTGAGAAGAAGGGCGATAGCCGAAACCTTCGGTTGCGCCGCGGATGCTGATGCTGATGGGGTCAGTTCGGGTGCGCCATACCGTCGTTCGGCACACAGGATCTGCCTCGAAACCCTCGGCCCTTGCCACGGCCCAGTCCAGCGGAGCGCCGACCAGGTTGGATACCCTCACCGCGATCAGATCGGTCATGGCTTCACCTCAGCCAGATATTCATGGCAAAGTTTGCCGGTTGCGATGTGCTCAAGGTTTCCCTGGCCGTTGGTGCAGAACTCGCCTTTCGGCAGGTACAGGCGATCGAACTCGCCGTGCCATTCCTGGATGCTTGGATCGCATGCGGAGCACAGCATCCAAGGCTGGCTTGGCAGACCGCGCCACTGCCCTTCCATGCGGACCCAGAAATTGCTGGTGGCCGTGTTCTCTCGGCAGCCACAGGCGTAACACTGGAACAGGCTCATGGCATCACCCCAATCATTTCCCCTTTCAGGGTTGCTGTGGCCTTCATGTCCAGCAGCATCGCGGCGGCATGTTCTGCCGAGATGGCGTGCAAATAGCCGCTGAACGTACCGTCAGGGGTTTCATAGTCGAAGGTGAATAGCTTCCAGGTACGGCCGCCAACCTCACAACTGATCTGGAGCTCGACTGTTTTCGATAGCTGACTCACAGCTGATACCTCTCATCAATCCAGCGCCCAGGCGCCAGTGCGGGTGTAGGTTCGGGTTGTGTTTCGTGCGGGGAGAGCTGGCGCTGGTTGCCGGCCTGCAGCTGGCTGTCGGGGATGCAGCTTATGCCTGCGCCACTTCCGGCCTGATAGATCC
The DNA here is from genome assembly GCF_045164175.1 of Pseudomonas sp. 10(2024). Taxonomy (NCBI): domain Bacteria; kingdom Pseudomonadati; phylum Pseudomonadota; class Gammaproteobacteria; order Pseudomonadales; family Pseudomonadaceae; genus Pseudomonas; species Pseudomonas sp. 10(2024). The sequence continues at coordinate 3,189,147 of NZ_CP174006.1, read as the reverse complement.
AGCAGGTGGCACCGCGCTCATCGTCATGGAAGACGCGAACCCCATACGGTAAAGGCGCTGCGCTGGCGCCGGTGGCCAGCAGCAGGAGGCAGAGGGCGAGGCGGGTCATGGCTGCGCCGCCTGGCTGTCTTTGCCTCGGTCGACGGCCACACGTTGGATTAGCTTGATTTCTTCAGGCATGACTTCTCCTTACGCTGCTGATTTCAGCGTGTGCTGGGAATAAAATTGGTTACTGAGGGGTCTAGATAGCAGACGGCCAGCAAGCCCTGCTCAACAGAGAGTGGGCTGCGAGCGCCGCGAGAGAAAACAAGATGCTGAACGCCGACCAGAGATATCGTGCTTATCAATTGCTGAAGGAGCTCGATAAATCGACTGCTGCATTGATGAATCGAGTGGCCTACAGCCACGGGGGTAAAATTTGCTGGGAGGAGGATCTCGAAGCTCAGCGTAAGGCGTTTCAAGAGTGGATCGTTTTTGCCGTGACTATCCGGGATGACGTGTAAGAACTTCGGCGAAAAATTATACAAAATCGTAAATATGTATAGTTTTTGGCCAATTGTCGGAACGAGTTCTCAGTTTCGGTCGTTTTAGTTGTCTCTATGGTTAGGTTCGCTATGTTGTTTTTCACGACCTAAAGCAGAACAGCTGGAACGGAGGAATTATGAGAATTCGAGGACCGGCATATTGGGACTGGGCCGACCCAACGCTTCACCATCGTACCCATGACGAAATTCTCGACGACGGCACCATGGTTGATGTTCAGGTCAGATTGTCCCGCACAGGCACTACCCAGATGTTCATCGGCGTCTACGCGCCGGCTGGAAGTGCTCTTCATGAAGAGGCGTTTGACTCAAGACCAGGTGAGTCGATGACCAGAGCTTTGGCCTGGGGCGTTGGGCGTGCTCGTCAGATCGCCACTGAGGGGGGAGCTGTAACGGAAAAGCTCTCCGCCTGCTCGAAGTAGAGGAGTGATGGGCTACATCAATAGAGTACAAGTGTGCTCTTGTGCGTTTTTCACATACGGGTCATCGGTAGAGGGCTAAACTCAGCTCCCCAACTGGAGAGCAGCCATGACCACAGAAAGGGTTATGCATTTGGAGCACGCGCTGGCGGCGGTCTTTGCAGCAGCGGAGCAGCAGGGCATCGACATCGGTGAACTGCGCCGCCAGGCCATTGGCGGGCTCATAGGCAACACGTCCTGGCAATGGGTAAATGCCGAGCGGGTGCCTGGCGCAATTGCGGAGATCGAAAGTGCTCTCTGGCTGCTGGAGCGAGAGCCAGAGGAGGCGGGTTAAAACGACTTTGTTTCAGGCCTGCGCTCCAGGGCGGCGCGAGCGATAGAGCCGTCTTCGACGAACCAGGCCTCATTCTCGTGCCACAGGACATTGGCGGGTTCTCCGCTCACGCTGTCCCAGTCGCTGCCAATGTCCTCCGCGAAGTGGTCCCGGTCAGCGTAGAACTTCAGGGCCTCTCGCAGCCGCTCGACCTCTGCGGCATCGATCATCGGGCCCAGGCCAACAATCGGCAGCCCCGTCTCCGCCGCATCCCGCTCTGCCTCTTCTTTGGTCCACCAGATGGCAGTACCAACCATCCAGGCGATAGGGTCGGGGTGGGGGTACGGGGCAGGAAGCAGATCGGCCAGAGTGATATCGGGCGCTTTGCATTGGGCGGCATCTATGGCAGCCATCGCCAGGTCGCAGTCGCGCATGCCTGGCACACCCTTCAGTCGAGTGATGCACGCTGTGGCGGCCTCGACCTGCTGCTCTGTCCAGATGCTGCGTTCTACCAGCATGAACCCTTCGGGCACGCTGACCATCTCTGTGTTGCTGGATCGGTTTTCTGTGGGCATGGGGATACCTCGTAGGCCAGTGATCCTGCCGAAGCTGCAAGACAAGCTGGTCAGTGTGGATAGCATGAGGCGAAACCTTAACTGGAGGCCTCATGCTGAGATTTATTGAAAGAGTTGAACTTGCGGTCAGGCTCATCGAGGCGATTGAGCTTTTTCTAACTCACGCAGCGGCTGCCTGGTGCTGGCTGGATTTCCATGGGTCGTTTGCTCTTGCGAGGGCAGCCATAGGCGGCGGGCTGACGCTATTGCCGCACATGTGCACCTGCTCCGTTTTGGTGAACGGCTTGCCGTCGGCACCCTTGTCGATTATGTAGCTGGCCGGGAAGCCCTGAGCGCGGTACAGCTCGTGGGGCTGCAGCATGCGCAGGCAGATGTCGACGATCACATAGGGCGTGCCCTTAACGAAGACGGTGACCAAGCCCAGGCGGTCCTTGGTGGTCACCGTTGGCGCTGGAGCGTCGCAGGCGCTTATGTTCTCTGTGCCGTAGTAGCTGATGAGGAATGCGGCGACGCGTAGGGCGCCTTCTTCGTGCTCCGGCGATAGCTTGTACTCGACCAAGGCATGATGCTCGGCGCCGGCGGTCATTGTCGGCACCAGGTCATCTACGGGACGGCCTACGCAGTTGCGCCGGAGCGTGGCCAGGCTGGCCGTTACCAGGCGCTGCTGGCTGCCGGTGTTGGTGACCGTGGTCAGCGGCTCGTCCGCACCTTTCGCTGGCGTGTTGTTGAATCCGCCGTTGGCCTGCTCGATGAAGGCTGTGCACACGCCCATGGCATGGGCAGCACCCGCAGGCCTCTTGTAGTTGCCGCCGCTCGTGATGGTCGGCACCGGGTCGGTGATGGCTGCTCCTTCACTGTTGAACCTGAATTTGACCAGATGCGCCGATGCCAGCGCCCGGTGGCTTTGGGTCATCAGCGTTCCCATGGGCTGGTCAGCTGCTACTGGCTTACCGGCATACATCGGGCCGCCGGCCCCGACCATCACGGGGCTGGCCATCATCAGCTCGCCACGGTTGGCCGCAGTAACTGTTGGTAGTGGATCGCCCGGGTTGTTCACTCGGTCGGCGCCCTGGTGTGTTGCTGGAAGAATCACCGGGCTTGCCATGGCGAAGGATCCACCGCGCGGCCAAGAGGTCACCGTGCGAAGTGGCTCATGCGCCGACTGGGCCAATTCACCCGACCAGTTCGCAATCGGCACGATGAAAGGCTGCGGGTTGTCCAGCACGAACTTCTTCATGCCCTTGGCGACCCGGCGCAACGTTGCGTCGGCCAGCGGCTTCTTCCGGCCGAAGATGCTCTTGCTCTGCACGGTCCAGTCAATGCAGTCGGCGGCGGTGCGCCATTTCTTCTGGCCCTTGGCTGGGTTCTTGGCGTGTGTAGGCTCCGGCCACACGATTGGCTGGCCATCGCAGCGGGCGATCATGAACAGGCGCTCGCGGCTGGTCGGCGCGCCGAAGTCGCAGGCCTTGATAACGCGCCATTCCACCTTGTACTCCATGCCTTCGAGCAAGTGCACGAACCGGCGCCAGGTGATGCCGCGACGTTTCGGGTCGGGCACTAGGAATTGCTGTTGCACCGGTACGCGCTCGCCAACGGCGGCCACGGTGCCATCAAGCTTCATCACCCTGCCGGTGGCCTTGTCTCGTTTGGCGATCAGCGGGCCCCACTGCAGGATCTGCTTCACGTTCTCCAGGCTTATGACCCGCGGTCGCTTCTTGCCGGCCCACTTCAGTCCAATCCAAGACAGGTTGCGGATCTCGCGCTTGCGCGGCTGCCCGCCGGCGGCCTGGCTGTGGTGGGTGCAGTCCGGGCTCATGTGGAACCAGCCAACTGGCCGGCCCTGGCATTCCTCATCCGGGTCACCGTCGAAGACGTCGGTGGTGAAGTGCCGCGCCGCCGGATGGTTGGCGGTGTGCATGCTGATGGCTGCAGGGCTGTGGTTCTTGGCCACGGTGACTGGCCGGCCCAGGCCCATCTCAAGCCCGGTACCGGCACCGCCGCCGCCGCAGAAGAAGTCCACCACGATCTCATCGTCCTGCGGGTCGAAGCCAAGGCCGTACTGGGTTTTGAAGTCGAGCGGGTTCTTTTTCTGGAATGCAGACATGGGCGGTCCTCGCCGGTGGGGCGTGATCGTTATCGTTGAATAGGGGAAGGCGCTGGCGGGCAGCGCTGGAGGATCAGGCGGCTTTGCGCGCGCTCATGACGCCTTGGCGAGCAGCCTGGTATTCGCTACCAAGCACCTCGACCAGGCCTTCGACATGATCTGCGGAAGAAGCTGAGCCGAGTTGCAGGTACACGGCGCCGTCGTGCTCGAAGCACACCCCGCCGAAGAACCACACGTTCCCTCGCTCGACACCTACGCCTGCCCACATTTCGTCGCTGTCGATATCGGCCGGGCAGTGTTCCTTCCACTGCTCCAGCAGCCGCTCGTGATTGGCCTTTTCGAGTGCACGCGCTTCTTTGGTGATGCCCTTGGCATGCTTGGCCGAGCTACGCAGCGCGCGGTAGCCATGTTCATCAGGTCTCCGCCAATGCACATCCAGGTCGGCGCTGGCGCTGAGCTTGATACCGCCAACGAAGTTGCGTGTGCCGCTGTACATCGGTGATGCGTGGCCGCCGAACACTTTGCCGAGTTCGTCGCGCTGCGCATTCCATGCCGCCCGCTTTTCGTCCCAGGCGCGAACCGCGGCCAGGACCTTGGGTGATTCGGTTTTGTAGAAGAAGTGGCTCATGGCTTTCTCCATGCGTGCGCCGCCTTCTGTAATCGTTACAAGAGGTGGCAATTTGATGTCATATCGTGTTTGATCTGCACCGGCGTTCTAAGGGAGAACCAAGGTGCTGATCGTCGGGGTAGTGGAAAAGATCAATGTCGATCGCGTTGCAATCTGGGTGGAGGAGCAGGGCAGCTACAAGATCATCAGACTGCGGTCACCTGCGCACATTGAACAGGGCGACGTGATGTGCTGGTCTGATGGTTTGGAGGGATCATGTACCTACTGGAACGCGACCAAAGGCTGGAATGCTGAGGTGAGCGTGCAGGCTCAGGATGTCGCGATTGATCTGCTAGCGTGCCACCTCCGGGGAAGCGTTATCTTTGAGTAGGGGAAGGCGCTGGCGGGCAGCGCCGAGTGATATGCTTCGCCGCTCACCAAACAAGGATGGTGGTAATGGGGTTGCGAGATCGAGGAAGATCGCCAAGATCAGGAGCTGCCGCGATGAAGACCCGAACGGCATCATTCATAGGGCTCGCGATTTGGATAGCGTTTCTTTGGCTGGGAAAGCCATCTGCGTCGTTGATCAGCTATTCTGTGCCGTTTGGAATTGCTCTGATCGCCACAGGCCCCCTCGAACTGATCCCAGATCGTTGGCACAGGCTTAATTTCCTCGTCAATGCCCTGGCGACTGGATTCTTCTTTGTCAGCATCATGTTTGCGATAGTGGCAATCTCTTTCGCCCTGTCATTGAGCACAAGCGAGCGTTCGATTTTCTGCCTTGCTGGATGGGCAACGCTGTTGATTGTTTACCATTTCGCAATCCCTCGGCTGAAGCGGTCGCCTTTTCACCGACTCAGCCAGGATAGAGGGATGTACAGCCCTCCAACGGATGACGATAAACGGAACTGAGATCAGATAGGCCAATGCCGGAGCAGATTAGTCGCTGACGGGCAGCGCCGGAGGGTCAGGCCGCGCGTCGAATCTTTTCGGCGCGGCGCTCAGCCAGCTTGAGTCGAAGCGCTTCCTTGTAGCTGGCCTTGGCCGCTTTCATGGTACGAGCCCAATCGCCTGCGACCTCAACAGTCTCGTAGGGCGACCAGTGCGCGAAGCGGGTAGGCCGGCGATGCTCGCAGTAGGCACTTCCGCGTGGGTAGCGGACCATCCGGTATTCGTAGTTGCCCCAGGAGCCGCGCTGCTGTATCTGCGGCTGGTTGATCCCGAGGAAGTGGGCGAAGCCGTCATAGCATTCGCACTCGTCGAGATAGGCATCGAACTTGGTGTACTTTCGCGGAGGCGGCGGCGGGGGAAGCTTGGCCAGCGCAAACTGCTTCCCTTCAGGCGTTGCCCGGTACACCACGTCATTAGCATCACAGAACGCTGGCGCCTTGCCTCGCGTCATCAGGCCTGCCTCTACCAGAACATCAAGGTTGTTGGCGTCGTCATAGCCTGGGCTGGTGAGGAAGTGGTTTCTGCCGCCAGTTCGGCAGCCTGGATTTAGGCCCAGCGTGTGCCAGAGCAGTTCGAGTTGCTTCTGGGTGGCTTCGATCATGGCTTTCTCCATGCCAGAGGTACGGCCCCTGAGTCGGGGCCGCTTGGTGAGTTACTTGGCGTCGAAGGTTCCCAGGGACAGCTTCGCGGCGGTACCGACCTTGTCGTCGAGAACGGCCTTGAATTCCTGAGCGATGGCCTCGCGCTGGGCTTCTTCGCCGATCCAGCGCAGCTTCAGCACCGGTTGCGCGCCGCCGGTGATGACGGACACGCGCAGGCGAATCACTTGCTCGGCCAAGCCCTCGAACGGAATGACCTTGAAGTCCAGCCAGGCCGGCAGGGTTTCTTTGCTGCTGGCTTCGATCTGGTCCATGGTGCTGCGGCTGGCGCGGGTTTCACCGACGGCGTGATCGCTCTCCGACGAGGCCTTTACGGTGATGGTGCGAACCGCGGCGATTGCTTTGGCGATGGTCATGGTCTGGCCATTCTCATCGGTGGCCGACAAGTGCTGGTTCCAGTCTTCGATCCAGTCGCTCATGGCCTTCTGAACCAGACTCTGGCCGCACACCGCCTGGACGGCTGCAAATGCGGCGGACGCCTTCAGGCGCAGCACGGCGCGATCATCAGCGTGGCCCGGCTCTTCGGCGGTACCGATGTTGAACAGCACGATGCAGCTCATGTTGTCCTGGTCGATGAAGCCGCGGGCTGCTGGTGCGGCGCGCTCGACAACGTAGGCGCTGTAGTCAGCCAGCGAGTGGGTGGAGTAGGTGCCACGGAAGCGGTTGCGGCCTTCCTGGTAACGCTCCAGATCAACAACGTTGAAGTTTTGCGGAACTACGACCACCGGGCCCAAGGCCGGCAGATCGCGGCCAACTGCGGCAATGGTGTTTTCCTGGATCAGTTCGAGAGCTTCTTTACTGAGGGACATGCGCTATTCCTTGTAGATTCTGTGAGTTAGGAGCGTGGGTGTACTGGTGCTTCGTCACGGGTGAAGAGCTGGTCATGCTTTTCGGGGAAGAGGGATATGTTGCCGCCGGTGCCGACGTACATAGGCGTATCGAGGCTTGTGTTCTCGCTGCGCGTTCCGCGCTTGGTCGGCACCTTGTAGTCAAGCTTGTGCTTGATCTTTACCTGATGGGAGTCGCCGATCTGGCTGAAGTCCAGGGTGATGGTGATCTTTCCTGCCTTACCGTGATCGACAACGCCTGCGGCTACTTCCGAAAGGGCATGACCGATTTGGCTAGCGAAGGCGCCGCCGTTGAGCTCCTGCAGGAACTCTGTGGTGTCAGTGGGCTTGGACATTGCTGCGTCTCCTGATGGGCGATGCCGCTGGGCGGCAGAGTTATGTGCTGCTGGCGCCGGCCATGCCGGACGCGCGCGGTGATGCGTTTCATGCTTTTCTCTTTGCTCGCTTCTCGACGATGGTCGGGAACTCGATGTCGAACTCCCGGCACAGCCGGCCAAGCTGCTTGAAGGAAATTTGCAGCTCGCGAACCACATCGGCTCTGGACATCCCGACGTTTCGATAGGCGATGATCTTTTCTGCTTTCGACCTGTCTTCAACGGGATCGCTGAGCTTCTTGCCCAGGTTGCTTTTCCCGTAGTTCGGGTCGCGCTGGAACTTGAAGTTGCCTTGCGAGGCTGCGCGAACGAGAGTTGCCTGGGCGAGCCCGGTGTGAGCCATGGCCTCCTTGTAGGTCATGGTCTTTGCCAGCTCGCGGATCTCATCTAGTTGTTTTAGGCGCGCAGCCAACCGTTTGTTGGGTGGGGTGGCTATGGATGAACGCTTTGGCTCGAGGTCGCGATGAGGCCGGTGTGGCACGTACTCGAACCCAGGCAGGGTTTCGACGGAGCCACCGCTACTAAAGAAGTTGTCGATGCTGGCGTTGAGCTGGGCCAGAATCTGGTCCCGGCTGTTCGAGTGCCCGATCATTGCAGGCCACCTCTTTTGCTCGCTGCGCCTGCTTCCATCACATCTACAAATCGCATTGCTGTGCGGTAGCTGAAGGCGAAGCCCTGCACAGCGCCGGTGGCGATTTCAACGACATCCCACGTCGCGCCTTTACCGCACGCTTGGTAGCGAGGTGCGGTCTGGCTGACCTTGGCATGGGCCTCAGCCCTGACTGACTTGCTGCGCTCGAGCAGGGCCGCGAGTACGGCAAGCTTCTGCTCGAAAGCAGGGTGCATTGCTGTCTGCATGGGTGATCCTCGGATGGGTCAGGCGTGGAGCTCGAAGGCCTCGGCCTTGCGAACGATTCGAACTTGGGCGGTGCGGCGCTCAGGGGCGCGGCGGTCACGGCGCATCGGGTCGCTGTCGTCAATCACCGCATGCATGGCGATGAGGCTGGCGAGCATGATGCAGAGCGGGCTGATGATCTGTTGGCGCATGGCCTTGGTGACCGCCTCAATGCGGCGACCGGCTTCGAGCTTGAACAGAGCGGCTTCGATGCGGTTGGCAACGGTGCCCGGGCTGACCGCCATCTGGCGGGCGATTTCTTTGGTGGTGAGGCCTTGAGCCACCCACAGCAGAGCTTCGAGCTCACGGGGAGCCAGCGCCTTGCCGAGCTGGCCAATCCATGAGCCGCAAGTGATCGTTTCCATGAAGTGTCCTCGGTGGGCTGCATTGGTGTGTGATCTGGCCGGGGCTGCGTTCTTTCCGGCTTGCCGCATCAAAGGGCGGTGGTTAGATGAGTAGCCCTACGGAGCGTCGGTGCACGAGAGTCGGGTAAGGAAAGTCGTGCAAAGCCCGTTGGGTCTTTCCCTGCGCATCAGCCTGCGCATTCAGATCACACACCGAAGCAGCCTGGTGATGGGGAACCAGGTAGATCGGGCCGGTTACGTGTCCGGCGTCGTTGCCATCGACCGTCGCTGTGCAGCACTCATGGCTGGCTATCGGGGCTGGTGGCAACCAGCGCGCTCCGGGCGGCTATTCTCTCGGCCTGCCAGCGACCGGCTCTTTAGCGTCCGGTTAGGCTGCCATTTCCCATGGCTGGGTTAGGCGTTTCGCTTACTACTTCATGATGGCGTTCCTCCTATGGTTGTTTGGTCCGCGCCATGCTCGTCGCCGGGTTTCCCCACCACTGCCTGCTGCAGCTACTGGCTACGCATCAGGTGGCTCGCATGGATTGGCGTCCTCCCATGAGGGAGTCCGGCAGCTATCCAGAGGCTGCGTGGTCGACGACTTAGCTTGTCCCGACCCAGGTGATGGCCTGGGTGCGTCGAGGTGGTCACGTCTCGTTGTGTAAAGAGCGATGGCTGCCGAAGCTGCCAGGCCGGTGTGAATCCGGCGATGAAAATAAAGTTAACCGGCGGTAAATATTACGTCAATACCGCCGGTTAATTATTTTTTTGAAGATGCGCGCTAAGATCGTCACGTGCTGTACGTACATACAGTATTGGAGGCGTAGGGAATGAGAGCTGCACAAGGATTCGCTATGTCGGCGCCTCGCGAGGAGCTGACAGGCTTGGAGAAACTGGGGTTGAGGGTTTCTGCGATGATCAATTCCCCGCTTGCCCAGTTCGGCAGGAAGGTTCTGATCCATCAGTTGGACACGGACAGCGATCAGGATTGGGGGGCGATCATGGAGCTGCTGTCAGAGACAGACGGCCTGGACATGACGTTCTGTGATGACGGATCGGTGATCCTGCAATGGGATGCGCCGACGGATTATGATCGGGTAATCGATTCGGGAAAGGATGTTGAGTTAGTGTGGCACGGAGAAGCGGAGGCACCGTTTTAAAGAAGGGCCTGAAGAAGGCCCTCTACGGTTTACTCCATCAGTTTGTAGCCAAGATAGTAAAGACCCCAGAAGGTAGCGATAATCATCTGAAAGAACAGGAGGAAGTAAATCGTAAGTGTTACATAGCTGAATACGAATCCTGAATCCGGGCCAGCAATTGTGGTTAGGAAAATAAGCTTCCCAAAAGACAATAAGCTTAGTGAAAAAATAACCACCAAAATGCTTTGTGCAGTGAGGAAGGCAAAAAGCATCGCCAAAAATTTACGTCGGGTTAGGTCGACAATGTTTGTCGATCCTCTGAATTTTACAACTACTTTGGGAGTCGGTTCAGGAATGATGTTGTCAATATCTGAGCGCCCAAAGGTGGCTATAGCAGCTAAGGCTGCAATATAAAAGCCAGGGAGAGACTGGACGAATGAGAGCACCAGCGATATGAGATTGCCGGATTCGTAATAGGTAGCCTTATGGTCCACAAGGCATAGGGTGGTAGTCAGAGCGAATGCCAAAATTGCAGGATACAGCCAGTCCACAACCCATTTGTAGGGGTGTTGAATGGCAAGGTAGCCAAATGGTCTTAGCAGTTGTCCTAGCAACATTGCTTACTCCATAAGCTTGAAGACTTCCTTGATTATAAATGAGTTTATTGTGTCAAAGCTACTTGTATTGACCAGCGGTGCTTCAATTGGGTGGCGCTTTACATATTTTTCGCTAGCGACAAGGTTTCCCGTACTTGTCGAGATCGTCGCATCCTTGTCAATGCCTGCCTCGGTCTTGAACTTGATTCTAATATGCTTATACTCTTGATCGGCTCGAGTTACGTTCGCCCGCAATTTACGAATTGCTGAGCCCAATGATCCGATCATGTCTGGTTTAGGTCGGAGGTCGACAGTGCGTTGCCTTTCAATGATCCCTCCTTGCTCGTCCCAGACGGCGCCCTCCTTTGAAAAGTTTAAAAGCTGGATAGCTGATAGCGTTCCGCCCTCCAAGTCTTTCTGAAAATCTTCAGAAGGATGTCCCTGCAGTTCCAGTTCGTGAAGCAGGTGGACCATCAGCGGATTGCCTTTTTTGTCCCGGGCGCCATTGTTGTTCGGGATAAGGTACTCCGAAGGGAACTCAGCTTTACACTTTCGGACAAGATGCTTCAAAAACTTCAAGATGCTGGTTAAATGCAGGCCGGACCCAAAGACCGCCTCTACTACGCAAAGGTAGTAGTTGTCGCCTTTTTCCGGGGTCAGATTGATTACAACATGGGCTGAGTGTTCTCCGCCATGCCCAGGAGGTTTGGAGTGCACTACTCGGCTTTTGCTTTCTGGATCAGATGAGACAGCATCAGGGGCTGAAGGGTCACTAATGTTTACTAATAGAATTAAGCGCGTCTCGGTGATTTTAATGTCTGAGAGAAAATATTTAGGAGACGTTGCGATGCGGCCTTTTTGTAATAATCTGTCGCCGGTGTCAAAAAGTTGCTTTGCTTGTAAGGCAATAGCAAGCAATGATTTTGGAGTTGTTACAAAATGAGCTTCATTTCCTTCTGCACGCGATACTCCGAATGCGCTGATTTTGAGATCATAAAAGGTTGCGTTCCGATGCACTTTGTAGACCCTTTGGAGCGATAATGTTGGCTGATTAGTGTTTTATAATTTTTTGGAATTCCACACAAGAAGCACTTTTGCATGGATTGTTATATCATCAATACGTGCAGACTGTTTTTCATAGTTTTTGTTGTCTGAAATCAGCCAAACGTAATCTTCATCCTTTCGCTGAATTCGTTTGATTAATAAGTCGCCGTGCCACGTGAGTACATATACGCCTTCACCCTGGTAATCGTTAATGCCGCGGTCGACGATAACTGGATCTTTGTCGTTGATCGTTCCCTCCATGCTCTGCCCCCATCCTGTGATCATCGACAGAGCCTGAGCTGAGGTGTACGTCACACCTTTCTCGCGCAGCACCTCTTCACGGATGACCACATTCCGGATGACTTCGCTGTATTCGGCTGGAACTTGGCCATGACCCATCGCGGCGCGGACGTCGTACTGAGGTATGGAAATATCGCCATGGTCTGGGGTGACCATGGTAGGGGCATGGACGGGCTGAGCCGCTAAAGGTGGCGCTTCCGCTAGACTATCAGCAACTGCCTTGGCGATTTTGTCCTGGGCAGTGGCGTCTAATGACTTGCCCCCATGCTTGCGCAGCATTTCCAATACCTTTTCCGCTGCACTACTGCTGGAGCTGTCTCCGGTTTTTACCTGTGCGCGTTGCATTTGTGCGAGCTCAGCGGCCAGCCGTGGGCTAAACCGGTCCACCGGCTCTTGCAGGAGCCTGGACAGCACCACTGCAAACTTCGCATTAAGGGGGTTGGTGCCGTTCAGGTACATGGCAACGCCGGCCGGCGAGATATCCGCAGCCTCAGCGATCTTTGCCTGCGTCAGGCCAAGCGCATTTTTCTTCTGAGTGAACAGCCTTTTGGCTGCGTCGCACTCGGCCTTCAGTTCGGGGGAGAGATCTTTCTTTTTCGTCATGCGCGGAATTTAACCGGAGGTTAATTTATCTGCCTCAACCGCCGGTATTGAAGAAGTGATAACCGGCGGTTAATATCATGTGCATTCACCACTGAGGCAATGCCATGAACCGAACACTGCTGCCTGAGCTTGTTGAGCGAATCGGCCAGACCGCTGTCGCCAAGGGGCTTGATGTGAGCGCCCCTGCCATCGCCAAGGCGATGAAGGCCGGCCGGGTGATTTTCGTCATCGAGAACGAAGACGGAACGATGAGCGGGGAGGAGCTACGTCCGTTTCCGAGCCGCCAGACTCTCTGCGCGCTGAACCCTGACGAGAAGGATTATGCGTGACCTAGGGTTGCGCCCGTAGATGACCGAAACACCTGCGAATCCATCCAGTACCGGAATCGCAGGCGAAAAAAAACCGCCTGGCAGGGCGGTCTTCTTGAAACAACATCGAGGTCGATTATGCACCGCATGGACGATGCAGGCAATACCACGCATTCCACGTCAGGTTTCGGTGTCTCGCCAAATCTGACGCGTCAGGCAGTTAGTCATGGAGGGCGTTCGTAATGGCTCGTATCCGCACCATCAAGCCGGAGTTCTGGACCAGCGAACAGGTCATGGAGTGCTCGGCGATGGCTCGACTCCTCTTCATCGGGATTTGGAACTTCTGCGACGACGCAGGTAATCACCCGATGTCCCCCAAGACCATCAAAGCTCTCGTTTTCCCTGGCGACGACATCACTGCGCTTGCAGTGGAAGGGCTGCTTACTGAGCTGGTAACGAACCGACTGATTACCCTCTACGAGGCGTCATCGAAGCAGTACCTGCACGTCAACGGATGGCACCACCAGAAAATCGACAGACCAACGGTAAAACACCCTGAATTCGTTGAGCCTTCGCCGACTGCTCGCCGAGAAGTCGGCGAAGGCTCGTCTAGCGGTGAACGAGGCCTCACCCCCGGAATGGAAGGGAAGGGAAGTAATACACACTCTCCGCGCGAGCCGTTCGCGATGTTCCTCGATTGGATTCCTGACCAGGCTCAGCTTGAGGCCTATGCCAAGCGTTCTGGGGTGGCCATCGAGGAATTCTCGGAAAAGGCCATTTCGGGCTTTGTCGTCCATCACGATGCAAAGGGGCTGGCCAAGACCGAGAGCCAGTGGATCGCCGACCTAGTCGGCTGGAGAAAGCGCGACCTTGCGAATGCAGCGAAGGTCGTTCCTCTGCGGGCAGGGCCTGGTGGCCAGCAGTTCGATGACAGTGATACATCGTGGATCGAGCAAGGAAGTGCCCAATGAACCCAGTCGCAGTTGCCACGCACGGCCTGTGGGCCAAGGTCCAGTCCGGTCAGCACGTCCCTGCTGGATACGAGCTGCCCGATGACGTGAAGGCCGAACTCAATCGGAAGACGGCAGAGGTTATCAACGATCTGTTCCGTGACCTGCGCTCGATCTGCACCGCCTGGAAGCAGGCTTGGCCAGACCGGGCCACCTACAACGCGTCGAAGCAGCAATGGCTGACCGCGTTTCTGGAGGCTGGAATCTGCAAGCCCGAGCAGTTGCAGTTTGGGCTGATGCGCTGCCGCCAGTCGGGGGCGCCTTTCATCCCGCCTCCCGGTGAGTTCATTCAGTGGTGCCAGCCGTCACCAGAGATGCTTGGTCTTCCAGCCTTGGCGGCCGCTTTCCGCGAAGCAACCCGGAATGCCCATCCTGCGATGGCTGGCCGGGGCAAGTGGAGTCACGACGCGGTGTGGCACGCGGCCAAGGAGTGCGGCTTCGAGAACCTCAACAAGCTGCCATCTGACGCGAGCTCGAAGCTCTTCGAGCGCAATTACACCATCGCTGTTCGTCGGCTTATGGCCGGTGAGCCGCTGCAGAAGATGCCGCTGGCACTTCCTGCAGAGGTTGCCGCGCGCCGCACTCCGCAAGTCGGAAACTCTGCCCTGGCAGCCATGCGCGCCCGCTTGGCGGGGCGCTGATCAATCAACCTGCAAGGAGGCGTCACATGCGCCAAACCAAACTGACCAAAGCCGCGCGCGGGCGTGAGTGCCAGGTGCGCATTCCGGGCGTATGCAACGGCAACCCCGAGACCACTGTCCTTGCGCACTATCGCCTGGCGGGTACCTGCGGCGTCGGCAAGAAGCCACACGACCTGCAAGGCGCCTGGTGCTGCAGCTCTTGTCACGACGCGTGCGACGGGCGCAGTCGGGCAGTGGACCGCGACACCGCACGGCAGTACCACGCCGAGGGCGTCATGCGCACCCAAGCGCTGCTGCTCAACGAGGGAGGCTTTGTCGCATGAATTCCCCCGACATCCGTCTGTTCAGGGCCAAGCCGGCCCGCGCCAAGCCCGTTGACCGGGAGGGGCAGGAGCAGGCCGCGCTGATGCAGGAGCTCCAACTGCGCTACCCGCAGGCCTACAAGCTGATCTACCACGTCCCGAACGGCGGGCACCGGGTCAAGGCTGTGGCCGCCAAGCTGAAGGGGCAGGGCGTGAAGGCCGGTGTGCCTGACTTGGTGCTGCCCATGGCGCGCGGTGGGTATTTCGGCCTGTACATCGAGTTCAAGGCCATGCCGCCCTATGACGCGCCGGTATCCCCGAGCCAGGACGCCTACCTGCAGGCGCTTGCCGATCAGGGCTACCTGGCCATCGTATGTCGGGGCAATATCGACGCCGTCGAGGCCATCCGCGCCTATCTGCTGCTGCCTGCCACGGTGGCTGCATGAGCGCGACCCGGGAAGTGAAACTGAGCGAGGCCGAAGTGCGCCGGCAGGCCGCCGACAAGTCGGTGCGCGACCTGCGCGACCCGCGTCACCCTGGCCTGTACCTGCGTTTCTGGAGCAACCGTAAGCGCGGCACCTGGCACCTGGTGCGCGGCAAGAAGTGGGTGCCGGTCGCCCGTTGGCCTGACCTGAACGTGGCGGCGGTGATTGCCGAGCTGCCTGCGCTGCGTCAGCGCCTGCTGCGCGACCCGGCCACTGCCCCGGTGGTCTCTGGCATGGCTACCGTGGGTCAGCTGCTGGACTGGTACGGTGACCGCATGGCCCGTGACCGCTCGCTGTCGGCTAAGCGCAAGGCCGGCGCCAAGTCCGCGATTGCCCAGCACCTCAAGCCGCGCCTTGCTGACCTGGCCCTGGCTGACGTGTCTGCCGATGCGCTGGACAAGCACCTGATGTGGCCGTGCCAGGCCGAGGTGTCGCTGTCCTACCTGCGGCAGATGTTCGCGCTGCTGCTGACCGCCTTCCGCCAAGCCCTGCTACTGGGCCTGATCGACAGTAACCCCATGGCCGGGATGCGTTTCAACGATTTCACCAAGGCCAAGATCCTGCCCAAGGCAGCCCGCCTGCGTGACGTGCAGTTGCCGGAGCTGATGTGGCAGCTGGCCCAGGCATTCGAGCGGGAGCCGGGTGACGCCATGCTAGCCCTGATGATGCTGGCCCACGGCACCCGGATCGGTGAGACCCGCATGGCGCGCTGGAACGAGATCTCCCTGGCGGCGGCCGAGTGGTTCATTCCCGCCGCCAACGCCAAGACCCGTACCGAGCACCGCCTGCCGCTGACCGCCCAGGTGCAGGCGCTGCTGACTCGGTACCGGGCTATCCAGCAGGCCGAGGGCTACGAGGGTGTGTACCTGTTCCCGAATCGTCGGGGCCTGTGCCTGAGCGAGACGCAAGCCAGCAACGTGTTCAAGCGTCTGGGGCAGGGCGAGTGGACCAGTCACGACCTGCGCAAGGTATCCCGCAGTACCTGGACCGACCTCGGCATCGACAGTCACATCGGCGAGATGCTGCTGAACCACAAGCTGGGCAAGATCGCCAGCACCTACATCCACACCCAGGCCATGCAGCAGCGCTGCGCCGCGTTGGAGAAGTGGCACGCCTGGCTTGATCGGATCGGTTTTGCAGCCATTCACGGCCTTACCAAGGCCTTATTTGAAATTTCGCAGAATTCGCCAGAGGCCACAGCAGCCGGGGCGCCGAACGACCTTACCGCATTTGTAATTAGCGAGGATTCGAAATGAATATTTCCGAGCACGGTGCCGTCGCCTTCCTCTACGGCTTGGGAGGTCGCGCCATTGGGCAGGTCATCATTGATGAGTGGTTCGGCGTGGATCTGGGCGAGGAAGTGGCCGTGTCGCCGCGGGAAGCAGGCTTGTTTGGCCTGGAGCAGTTCGACAAGCCGATTGTGGCTGGCAGTGTTGTCGTGCCACGCAGCCGTGCGACCAAGCCTTGGCTTCGAGCCAAGAAGGGGCGTTCCCGCCAATGAGAAATAGCCACGGCCCGGCTTTCAAGAAGGCGGTGATTGAGCTGGACAAGTGCCCTTTATGCCGTGGGAGAGCGGTCACTAGGGATTTGTTCTTCGATAAGCCATGCATCCACTGCAATGCCTCGGGCTGGGTAGAGGCTGCAACTGGCGAGGCCTTGCCTCTGGATGAGCTGGTGACCCAGCTCAGCCTGAAGCTGCAGGCCGCGACACGGCAGATCGAGCAATTGAAGAACCCTCAGGCATCCGGGCCTGAGGCTACATATCAGGGAAGCAACCGGCGCGGCGCCGGCGGCACCAACTACACCGGGGATTGAGGGGGAAGGACATGAAAAAACGAACCTATGTAGACAAGGCCCTTGGTGACACCGCATACATGCTGGAGCAATGGGGCTGGTGGCGCATGGATGGCATGGGCGTGCCTCAGTATGTCTGCCCGCTGTATGCGCTTATGAAGGAACACGCCCCAGCGGAAGGCGGGCTCAAGCAGTACGTGATCACGGACGATCTGGCACTTGCGGTGGACGGAGCCGTAGCCAGACTGAACAAGCGCAACCCGCAGATGGGCGGCTTCGTCTGGCTGTACTTCGGTGCTAAGTGGCCGGCACTGCGGATCGCCCGCGAGCACAAGATGAGCGAAGCGAAGGCGCGCGAGCTGATCAACACTGGAGTGGCTTGGATCGATTGCGCCTTGGAGCAATTGCGCGAGGCTGCATAAAAAGCTTTCCGCGCGGATAAACACCTGTTTTCATAGCAGCGTGTCCAGCTTGCAACAGCGCGACACAGAGAAACCCCGGCCATTGCGTCGGGGTTTTTATTTCCATTCCTCAATTGGATGGCCAGTTGATAGTATTTGCGCTGCGCGACTATGCGCATTACTTCAAATGGAGGTGGCTGTATGCGTCGTAATTGGGACACCGTGCTGTCTGTGCTGACCAAAATCGAAGAGCTCAACGACAGAGCAGCATTTCATCAGCTCTACCCTGAACATATAGATTCCGGTCGAGTGGCGACTACCCCAGAAGCTGCCGAGACTGTGTTCCATCTTCGCTTGCTTATTCAAAACGGATTCGTCAATGGATCAGATTTTCCCGCCTTCGGTGCTACAGGCCTGACATGGGCTGGTCATGATCTTATAGAGAAGCTCAGGGCTGCTCAGCAGCTTTAAAGCGTCGCCATCGAAGAACTTCGAGCCCCGGACTTCCGGGGCTTTTTCATTTGTGCTCCCCGCAACGGGAGGAACCGAGATGCAAAACATGCCCGAGAAGGATCCTGGCCTGTGGGCCGCTGTGCTCACCTGGGTGATTGCCCATCAGCCCCAGCTTGGCGCCGCCGGCCTGTCCATTGCGATCGCCGTCCTCCGGGTGGTGTATGGCGGCGGCACCCGCCGTCAGATGTTCTTGGAGGGCGCCCTTTGCGGCCTAATCACACTGGCCCTGGTGCCGCTGCTCGAATGGATGGGCCTGCCACAGGGTATGGCCACCTTCGCCGGCGGCATGGTCGGCTTCATGGGTGTGGAGAAGCTTCGCAGCTATTCCGATCTGTTCCTATCTCGCAAGGCTCAGGGGTAAGTAGATGATCACATTGACCGACAGCAACGGCCTCAAGCGTTACCTAGCTCCCGCAGCCATCGCTCGTGTGGACGAAGCCTGCACCAGCAGTCAGTGGCACGGCATCTGCGCCATCGTTCGCCTGTTCGACGGTCAGGTGCTGGAGATTAAGCAGCGGGCTGACGACATCGTGCGTCTGATCTCCGAGTCGAAAGGCTGATGGCCAGGCTCAAGACGCTCGGCTCTCGCATCAAGGAGAGCGCAGGCTCTCGGGTCAAGGTGGTGAGCCCTGGCAGCTGGCGAAGCGGCATGACCAGCTCCCAGCGCGGCTATGGCTACAAGTGGCAGCAAGCCCGAGAGCGGTACCTGCGCGACAACCCGCTGTGCGTCTACTGCGAGCGGAACGGCCGCACAACTGCGGCCATAGTTGTCGACCACATCGTTGCTCACCGTGGAGACATG
The DNA here is from genome assembly GCF_045164175.1 of Pseudomonas sp. 10(2024). Taxonomy (NCBI): domain Bacteria; kingdom Pseudomonadati; phylum Pseudomonadota; class Gammaproteobacteria; order Pseudomonadales; family Pseudomonadaceae; genus Pseudomonas; species Pseudomonas sp. 10(2024). The sequence continues at coordinate 3,170,578 of NZ_CP174006.1, read as the reverse complement.
GTTCTCTTCTGGGATCAGACCAACTGGCAGAGCCTCTGCAAGCCTTGTCACGACTCCGTCAAGCAGGCTGAGGAGGGGGCGGGTCTGGGTGGCTGACACGTCAGCGGATCGGCGAAACCCAGCGCGGCGGGCTAGAGGCACGCCAGTGACGTGCCGCGAAAGGAGTAGGGGGGTTAAAAGCTAGGGATTCTCATCTAGCTAGACCGCCACCGACCCCACGTACACATTTTTTCCCGTTTCAGGAAAAGTTAACCATGGCTTTAACCGACAAGAAGCGGCGGTTTGTTGACGCTTTGTTGTCGGGGGCGTCAAATCGCGAATCGGCGATCGCCGCCGGATATTCCGAGAAGACCGCGTCGCAAGCGGGCTCCAAGCTTGCGAAGGACCCCGATGTCCTCGCAGAAGTCGGGCGCCGGTTGAAACAAAAGCAGGCTTCCAGCACCGAGGTTAAACCCTCCCGAAAAGTTAAAGATGAACAGCCCCAAGACCTACAGACCGGCGAGCTGTCGTTAACCGAGACCGACGACCCGCGAGCCTTCCTTACTGAGCTCATGAATGCGGAAGGCGCCGACATGCGCCTGCGCTTGGAGGCGGCCAAAACCCTTATGCCGTATTCGCACGGCAAGGTCGCGGACCAGGGCAAGAAAGAGCAGAAGGCCGAGGCCGCGAAACAGGTCGGCAAAGGCAAGTACTCCCAAGGCAAGCCGCCCCTCTCCGTAGTGAAGAATTGATCTATGCAATGGACAACAGCCTGCCCGGACTGGTGGAGGTGCCTAGCTGCGGGCGAATCAATCATTCCTGATCCGCTGTTTCCAGACGAAGCAGAAGCCGGACTTGAGGTGTTCAAGGGGCTGAAGATCGTTGATGCCCCGGGCAGTCCCACCATTGAGGCCGCCTGTGCACCGTGGGTCCTGGCGTTCGCCGGGGCCATCTTCGGTAGCTACAACAGCGAGACCGGCGAGCGTCTGATTCGGGAAGTGATGCTGTGCATCCCGAAGAAAAACAGTAAATCTACGATCGCTGCAGGGATCATGCTGACGGCACTGATTCGCAACTGGCGTCTTTCGGCTGAGTTCATCATCTTGGCGCCGACCAAGGAGATCGCCGACAACTCGTTCATCCCGGCCAAGGACATGGTCAACAACGACGACGAGCTGAAAGCGCTGTTGCATGTCCAGCCGCACCTGCGGCTGATCACTCATCGCGAGACCGGCGCGACCTTGAAGGTGGTGGCTGCGGATAGCGACGTCGTTGGCGGCAAGAAGGCGGTCGGCGTCCTAATCGATGAAGCCTGGCTGTTCGGCAAGAACCCCAAAGCCGCTGACATGATCCGCGAGGCCACTGGTGGTCTGCTGTCGCGACCTGAGGGCTTCATTATCTGGTTGACGACCCAGTCGAACGAGCCGCCGGCTGGCGTGTTCCGCTCCAAGCTCAATTACGCACGCGGCGTGCGTGATGGCCGGATCGACGACAACCGCTTCCTGCCGATCATCTATGAGTTCTCTCAAGAGATGATCAAGAGCGGCGAGGCGCGGAAGCCTGAGAACTTCCACCTGGTCAATCCGAACATCGACTACTCCGTCGACCGACCTACGCTTGAGCGCCTGTTTATGCAGGCTGAGCTGGACGGCGAGGCTGAATTGCGCGGCTTCCTGGCCAAGCACCTCAACATCGAGATCGGCCTTGCGCTGATGTCCGATGCTTGGGTCGGGGCAGAGTTTTGGGAGCCGCAAGGAGCAACGTGGCTAAACCTCGATGAAATTCTCACGCGGTGCGAGGTCATTGATGTGGGCGGGGACGGCGGTGGGCTTGATGACCTGCTAGGTCTTGCTGTGATGGGCCGGGAGGCTGGAACCCGCAGGTGGTTCCACTGGGCTCACGCCTGGGCGCACCCTTCGGTTCTGGAGCGCCGCAAGTCAGAAGCGCCACGGTTGAGGGACCTAGAAAAGGCAGGCGACATCACCATTGTGGAGCGCATCGGTGATGACGTTGAGCAGTTTGCGGCCATCGTTGCCCGCGTCAATGACACCGGCCTACTCGACAAAGTTGGCCTCGACCCGGCTGGCATCGGGGCAGTACTCGACGCGCTTGCGGATGCTGGCGTTGAGGAAGACAAGATCGTGGGCATCTCGCAAGGTTGGAAGCTCACCGGTGCAATCAAAACCACGGAACGCAAGCTTGCCGAGGGCACGCTGCTCCATTGTGGTCAGCCGCTCATGGCCTGGTCCTGCGGAAATGCCAAGGGCGTGCCTTCAGCCAACGCCTTCTTGATCACCAAGCAAGCATCGGGAACCGCAAAGATTGACCCGTTGATGGCAACTTTCAACGCTGTTTCGCTGCTGAGCCTGAATCCAGAGGGCAGGGGCGGAATGGATAACTTTATGGCAGGCATTCGGGATCCACTGATCGCATGAACGCATTTCATATTTTCATCGCCTGCGCAGTGATCGCTTTCTGCTTAGCATGCGGCGGGGTCTGGATGCTGGCTGGTACCGGCTGGGCTTTGCTGGCGGGATCGCTGAGTTTCTTCTGCATCGCCGGCTTCATCCGCAGAGGGCTTGTCAGTGATTAAAACCCTATCCCAGGCATTGGGGGCTGCTGCCACCAAGCCTTCAGCCAATATGAGTGAATGGCTGGGCAAGACCATCAAGCTGTCGGATGGAGGTTTCTGGAGTGCCTTCAACGGCGCCCAGTCCAGTAGTGGTAAGTCAGTCAGCGTCGATAAGGCCATGCGCCTTTCTACCGTGTGGGCATGCGTTCGGATCATCTCGACCTCGGTAGCAGGCTTGCCGTTGAGCATATACCGGCGCATGCCAGATGGCAGTCGCGAGAGTGCGCGAGACTTCCCGCTCTACGATGTGGTGCACACTAGTCCCAATGAAGACATGGCTGCGTTCCATTTCTGGCAGGCTGTCGTCGCCTCGATGCTTTTATGGGGCAACGCTTATTGCGAGATCCACCGATCAGCCGGGCGTGTGATTGCCCTGGATTTCCTGATGCCATCGAGGGTCGATCTTGAGTTCGACGACGATGGCCGGCTGAGGTATTTCTTCAGGCCCCGAAAGGGGGCGAGGCGAGAGATCCAGCGGCAGGACATGCTGCACATCCCGGCCTTTACCCTGGATGGGCGAGTTGGCCTTTCTGCTATTCGGTACGGTGCGGATGTGTTCGGTTCGGCAATGTCGGCAGACGATGCCGCCAACAGCACTTTCCGCAACGGCATGATGCCCACGGTCGCATTTTCGGTCGACAAGACGCTGAACCCGGCTCAGCGCGTCGAGTTCCGCGAGTACGTGAAGACGATCTCCGGGGCATTGAATGCCGGCAAGAGCCCTGTGCTTGAGCAGGGTGTGAAGCCGGAGATGATTGGTATCAACCCCGCCGACGCACAGTTGCTGGAATCGAGAGGGCACAGCATCGAGGAGATCTGTCGATGGTTCGGTGTCCCTCCTTGGATGGTGATGAAGACCGACAAGGGAAGCAACTGGGGCACAGGACTGGAGCAGCAGCAGATCGCGTTTCTCACCTACTGCATCATGTCCTTCACGGCGCCAATTGAGCAGTGTGTGAACAAGTGGTGCATGACGGCCGTTGACCGGATCAAGTTCTATGCCGAGTACTCGCTTGAAGCATTCCTGCGTGCGGATAGCGCAGGCCGTGCGGCCTATCTCAGCACGATGGGGCAGAACGGCTACCTGACTCGAAACGAGGGGCGGCGGAAAGAGAACCTTCCAAGCATGCCTGGTGGCGATGTACTGACCGTGCAGTCGAACCTGGTGCCGCTGGACCAGCTGGGTAAGCAAAACGATGGTCAGGCCGCCCGGGCCGCACTGATGAACTGGTTGCAAGAGCCGGAAAGCAAATCACGGGAGTAATCCATGAAACACAAGATCCAGTCTCGCGGCCTGCGCAGCGAGATGAGCCCGCGCGCGCTCGACAAATGGAATCCCGCGATCCAGGCGGCCGTTGAAAACACTTCGGACACCATCACGGTGTACGGCGTGATTGGTGAAGACTGGTATGGCGAGGGCGTCACGCTGAAACGAATCGATGCCGCCTTGAGGGCCATCGGTGAGCGCGACGTGACCGTTTACATCAACTCGCCGGGCGGCGACATGTTCGAAGGCATCGCCATATACAACCGCCTCCAAGAGCACAGTCATGAGGTCACCACCAAGGTGCTCGGCATGGCGGCCAGCGCTGCCTCGATCGTTTTCCTGGCTGGCAAGAAGCGAGAGGTGGCCAGCAGTGCCTTCCTCATGATCCACAACTGCTGGACCTGGCTTGCCGGAAATCGCAACTACTTGCGCGACATCGCCAACGACATGGAGGAGTTCGACGCCGCGATGGCCGACCTCTATGCCGAGACCAGCGGGCAATCGGCGGAGGACATGGCCGAACTGATGGACGACGAAACCTATATCCGTGGCAAACGTGCCGTGGAGCTTGGCTTGGCCACCGGGCTGTTGTCGCCCACCGAGGTAACCGAGCGAGAAACCGAAGATGCCGCCCAGGCCAATGCACTCAAGGCCATGGATGTAGCCCTGGCCAAAGGTGGCATGACTCGCTCAGAGCGTCGCGAACTGTTCGCCAATTTCAAGTCCGGCATGCCTCGCGCTGCCGGCGGGGGTACGCATAACGCTGCCCCGCCCGATAAGCCTCGCGCTGTCGCGCCAGACCTCTCCGCCTCTCTGAGCGCGGCAACCAACATCCTCAATTCTCTGAAAGGAAAGTGACCATGGACTTTGAAGCCCAAGTCAAGGAACTCAACGCCAGCCTCAAGGGCATTGGCGATCAGATCAAAAGCCAGGCCGAGGCCACCGAGAAGCAAATCAAGGCCTCCGGTGAAATGAATACCGAAACCCGCGCCAAGGTCGATGAACTTCTTACCAAGCAGGGCGAGCTTCAGGCACGCCTGGGCGAGGCCGAGCAGAAGCTCGTGAACGCCAGTCGCGATCGCAATCATCAAGAAGAACCGCAGAAGTCAGTTGGCGCGCTCGTGATCGAAAGCGAAGAAATGAAGGACATGAATTCGTCTTTCCGCGGCTCTCGTCGTGTCTCTGTACCGCGGGCAGCTATCACAACCGCAACTGGCGGCGACCTGGTAGAGACTCAGCGCTTGCCGGGGATCATTGCTCCGCCGCAACGCCGACTGACCGTCCGCGACCTGGTCGCGCCGGGCACCACCGAATCGAACTCCATCGAGTACGTCCGTGAAACCGGCTTCACCAACAACGCCCGTACCGTAGCGGAGACAACGGCCAAGCCGTATTCCGACCTGACCTTTGGCTTGGCCACTGCGAATGTGCGGACCATCGCGCATTTGTTCAAAGCCAGCCGGCAGATGCTGGACGATGCCAAAGCCCTGCAGAGCTATATCGACGGTCGGGCACGGTACGGCCTCAACATGGCGGAAGAAGCTCAGTTGCTTTACGGCAACGGCACCGGCGTGAACCTGCAGGGCCTCATGACCGTTGCGCAACTGTACGCCGCCCCGGCTGGCGTAGCTGTGGTGGGCGAGCAGCGCATTGATCGCCTGCGCCTGGCGCTGCTGCAGGCCGAACTGGCCGAGTTCCCATCCGACGGCATCGTGCTCAACCCGATCGACTGGGCGGCCATTGAGCTGACCAAGGACGGGGAAGGCCGCTACATCATCGGCCAGCCTCAGGAAGGCACCAACCCGAAACTCTGGAATCGCCCTGTGGTTTCTACCCAGGCCATGACCCAAGACGACTTCCTCGTCGGCGCGTTCAAGCTCGGCGCGCAGATCTTCGACCGGATGGAAATCGAAGTGCTGATCTCGACCGAGAACAGCGACGACTTCGAGAAGAACATGGCGACGATCCGTGCTGAAGAGCGTCTGGCCTTCGCCATTTACCGCGAAGAGGCCTTCGTGACCGGCCAGCTGACCGGCACGCCTTAACTCTTCGTAATGTGGCGTCAGCAATGGCGCCCTATTGGAGTACTCCGATGGCACGTAAACAGGAAACACCCGCTACCCCGGTTGAGGCGAAAGACCCTGCCGAGGCAACTGAATCCAGCACCGGCCAGACTGAAGGCTCCGGCTCTTCTCCATCACCTAACGCTGCACTCACGCCAGAACAAGCTGAGGCGGGGGCTCCTGCAGCTGCTTTAGGTTCAGCGGAAGGCTCAGGCCAAGTGACACGAGAAGGACAAGCAACCGTGGGCTCTGGAGTGGATGTAATTGAGCCCGACCAGGGTGCCGGTGCTGATGTTTCCGTTAATGGCGCCGCGGCATCCGAAGGCGCGAGCCAAGTAGCTTCAGACTTAACTGATAGCGGCCTCGATACTGATCCGTTGGCCGAAGGCGATCAGGTTGCGGCAAACCTCAATCCAGCGACTCTTCAGATTTATCCGCTGCGGTCGTACATGGATGAAGGCGAGCTTCGCCGTCGCGGCGGTCCAGCGTACACGGTAGCCCGCCGCCACGCTCAGGATCTGGTGCAGCGGAAACTGGCATCACTTGAGCCGCTGAAGGAGTAGATGATGTCGGTCATCAGCATGTCCATCGCTCGGCATCATCTCCGCGACCCCGACGATGCTGACGAATACCTGGAGCTCCTGATCGAGGCGGCGGAAGGGCAGGCGAAGGACTATCTGAACCGCCGCTTTTATGCCGATCAGCAGGCGCTGGATGAGGCAATCGCTTCCGGCGAGGCTGGCGACTCTCCCATGGTTAGCAACAAGCAGATCAACGCTGCCTGTTTACTGATCCTCGGCCACCTTTACGCGAACCGTGAGGACGTTGTGATCGGGACCATTGCCACCGAGTTGCCGAAAGGCTCGGTGGCGCTCCTGACCCCTCACCGCATTGGGTGGGGCGTATGAGAGCCGGTCCGCTACGTCACCGTTTTCAGGTGACGTTCCCGCACGAGGAGCGCAACAAGTCCGGCGGCGCCACGGTGACGTGGCTGCCCGCTGCTCGCCCCGAAATGTGGGGAGAAATACGGACGCCCAGTGGTCGGGTAGCGCCTATTGCTGAAAAGCTTGAGGCCGTCGTATCTGCCGAGATCATCGCCAGGCCGCGCGCCGACATTGCTGCCGGCTGGCGAGTCACCCGGCGCGGGGTCACTTACAGGGTCGAGGCTGTATTGCCTGACAATGAGAACACACTGATGCGGCTACTGTGCTCATCGGTACCCAACCCATGAGGTCAATCATGAAAATCCAAGCATTGGGCCCGCTGACCGGTGCGTCTGGCGAGCGCGAGAAGGGCGAAATCTTTGACGTGAAGAAGGAATATGGCGAAGGCCTGATCGCCCGTGGCTACGCGGTGGAAATCAATGATCAGCGGGCCGCAACCGAAAAACCCGCGAAGGCCGCCCAGGCCAAGGAGTAGGCTATGGCGCGCCGGTCCAGCATTCGCGGCGATATCCGGCTGCGCCGAACGCTGCGCAATATTCATAAGACGATGGACAACGAACTTCAGCCAGCGATGCTGGAGGCGGCAAACCGGATCCTCGAGACGCAGCGGCAGCTCATGCCCAAGGACACCGGGGCAGCAGCAGCAGCGTTGACGGTGTACGTTTCGCCGAGTGGCCTGGACGCCCAGATCGGCATCCGTGGCAAGCGCACCAACAGGAAGTTCTACTACCTGCGCTTCATCGAGTACGGCACCAAGGGCTACCTCGGCGGGAAGCGCGCCGGGAATCGTAACCGCAAGGCCACCAACAAAAGCGACGGCACGCACTTTTTCGGCAAGTACCCTGACATCCCAGCCAGGCCCGCGCATCCGTGGCTTCGACCGTCGATGCAGGTCAACCGTGAGTACGTGATGGCAGACATCGAAGCGGCCGTTCGCCGCACGTTGCGCAAGGCAAGCCAGGGGGTAGGCAATGGCTGACCCATCACTAGCCCTGCAGGAGGCTATCTTTGCCAGGCTTCAGGCCGAGGTTAGTTGTCCGATCTATGACGGCGCCCCTCTGAACGCGGACATGCCGTACGTCTCCATTGACCGAGAGGTCTCGGTCAACAGCAGCCCAATCTCGGGCCGAAAGCGCGAAACGCGCCTGCTGTACCTGTCGGTCTGGTCCGATGCCTTTGGCCAGGCTGAGGTCAAGCGCATCAACGGCGAGGTTATCGCCGCCTTGGACGAGCGCCGCCTGCCTCTGGAAGTCGGTCGTGCCGTCTCCGTTCGAGTTGAGCAGGCCGACGCCCAGCGCGATGCCGACGGCATCACCTACCAGGGCTCGATTACCGTCCGTGTAATCACCACCCACTGACTCACCCACTGGCCGCGCTGCGGCTTCTATCCAACGTGGCTTTGGAGGATCACCCATGCCCGCAGAAGACAACCTCAATACAGCCGCTGGCTGCCGCCTGTTCATCGGCGGCAAGACCGGGGCAACCACCAAAACCGAGTTCGAGGCCGACACCTATGTGCGTGTTGGTGAAATCGAAGACCTCGGCGAGTTCGGCGACACCTTCAGCAGCGTGACCTTCACGTCGCTCGAGGACGGCCGTGTGCGCAAGTACAAGGGCACGGCTGACGCCGGCGACATGACCATGACCGTGGGCCTGGATAACGGTGATGCTGGCCAGAACGCCGTCAAAACCGCCCACAAGGATCGCAGCAAAGGTGATTACAACATCAAGGTCACCCTCAACGACGGCGACCCTGATGCTTCCCCGGCAATCAGCCCGACCACGTTCTATTACCGTGCGAAGGTCATGAACAACACCGTAGCCGCCGGCGCCGCTGACAACGTGGTGCGCCGCAACATCACCTTTGGCATCAACTCGGAAATCCTCGAGCTGCTGCCGGCCCCTGTCATCCCATAAACATCCGGGGCTTCGGCCCCGGCTTCACAGGACCTGATCCATGAACAACACGCTGCACGGTACCGTTACCGTCAACCTGGGTGACGAAGTTTTCACCCTTACCCCAACCCTGAAGGCTGTGCGGGCGATCGAGAGCCGCTTTGGCGGCCTGCGCGGTGCTTCCCAGGCGATCAACTCGCTCAGCGTCGACGGTTGCGCCGCCATCCTTGTGGCCGGTGCCGGCCTCGACGAGAAGGCTGCCAAGGCAGTGCCAGAGCAAGTCTGGCAGCACGGCGTTCTCGATGTGTCGACGCAGCTGAACGCCTACCTGGTCGCGTTGTACAACCCGTGCGGCAAAGACGCGGGAAACGAACAAGCCGGGACGGCGTAAGCGTCATTGAGGATGGGAGTTACGTCGACCGGCTGTACTCAATCGCGACTGGCTGGCTTGGTTGGCAGCCTGATGTGGCTTGGCGAACGCCGCTGCCTGAACTGTTCATGGCACTGGATGCCAGGCTCGAGTGGTCGCAGATGACCAACCCCTTCGGCAAAGGGAAAGCCCAAGGCCGCAAACAGAAGCCCAGCGCGTCAACAGTGGCAGAGAAGCTTCGTCAAGCCTTCACAGGAAGGAAAGCATAGGGGCCAGCGAGGCCAGAATCTTGGTATGGTTTCCGGCTCAACAAACGGAGCCCTTCATGATTAGGAAGATTACGCTTGCTGCTGCCCTTTCACTGCTTGTCTGTTCAGGGGCATTTGCTGCTGGAACAGCAGCTTCCAAGGCAGATCTGACTGCACTGAAAAGCGCAATGGAAGATAAACTGAAAGATGCAGAAAGTTCGAAGTTCAAAGATGTTCGCATTGCCAAGGATGGAACTACTTGCGGTCTTGTTAATGCTAAAAACTCATACGGAGCGTACTCGGGTTTCGAACCTTTCATTGCAATGAAACTTTCTACCGGAAAGTTTTTTGTACTGAGTATTGACGAAGCCGCTGGTCAAGTATGTTCTAGCAAAAATATCTAACTCTCTTTTTTACAGTTTAGGCTCGCCTTGTGCGGGCCTTTTTTTGGGATCGCATATGGCCGACCAACAAGTCCAGGGGATGCTGGTCCAGATTGAGGCGACCACTGCTCAGCTGCGTCGGGAGTTGGCCAATGCGGATCAGCTGGTCGCGCGGTCATCCCAGGCGATTGACCAGAGTCTGGCGAAGGTCGACTCAGCTTTTGATCGGGCCGGCGCAGCGGCGCAGCAGGCCGGCACTCTCATTCGTGGCGCATTTGCGGCGGTGGCCGGAGCCGGTCTGATCGGCGGAATCATCCAGCAAGTCGACGCCTATGGGCAGATGTCTGACAGGATGAAGGCTGCAGCTGGTAGCGCAAGCGAGTATCAGCTGGTTCAAGATCACTTGCTGCAAACTGCGCAGGAAACTTACCGGCCTCTGGCAGAAGCCCAAGAGCTTTATATCCGCACTGCGGAAGTTATGCGTAGCTTGGGCTTCAACACCCAGGAAACTTTGGATATCACCGACAGCTTCAGCTTTCTGCTGGTGACCAATGCAGCAGCTGCTGATAAAGCCGGTTCGGCGCTGGATGCGTATTCGAAGGCGCTGCAGACCGGCAAAGTCGAGGCGGATGGCTGGGTGTCCATTCAGGACGCCATGCCGACCATCGTCACTGCGATTGCCAGCGCCACCGGAAAGAGCGCCGAGGAGATCCGAAGGCTCGGTGTCGAAGGCAAACTGTCGCTCGATTACATCAATACCGGTCTGCTGCGCAATGTGGAGGTCAACCGCAAAGCTGCGGCCGAAATGTCCACCAGCGTTCAAGACGCCCTGATGAACATCAGCAACGCGATTGGTAGCTTCTTAGGGAAGATGGAGGAGCAGACCGGCGCTGTTGGCGGCCTATCCAAAGTACTCATTACTCTCGGTGAGAACGTTGATCTGATAGCTGTCGCAATTGGCGGTGCCGGTGTAGCCGCTCTCACTAACTACGCCGCCAAAACCTACTTGGCAGTGAAAGCAACACTTGCCCAGCGCGCCGCCCAAATACAAAGCGCTGAATCCGCTATCAGAGCTGCAGAAGCTCAGCGGATCTACGCGCAAGCACAAGTGTTACAAGCTGAAGCCTCAGTTGCTGCAGCTACTGGCTTGCAAAGACTTTCTCTGGTTCAGACCCAGCTAATCCCCAAGCAGGCCGCGCTCAAGTCGTCAACTGAAGCCCTTGCAATCGCGCAGGCGAATTTGGCGAGCACGACCATAAGGGGCGGGCTGATGGCGGTCCTTGGCGGGCCAATGGGTCTAGCCATGCTGGCGGGCACTGCGGCGGCAAGTTTCCTCCTGCTTCGCGACAATGCTGACCAGGCCGGTGCCAGTCTTGAGGATTTGCACAAACCTGTCTCGCAGCTTCGAGAGGAATTCCAGAAGCTGAACCAGGACCAGCGCGAAGCAGCCTTGGTCAAGTGGCAGCAGGAGCAGATCAAGGCCACGGATGAAATCAAGGACGCCTATGGCGAACTTGCCCAGGCCATCCGCTCTGCGACAGTGACAGCTCCTGCACGCGACTCGGGTGGTCAGTACAACAGGCAGCTGGCTGAATATCAGGGCGTCATCGACCGACTTAATGAGGCTCGATCCTCTGGTGCCGACCTTGCGCCCATCCTCAAGGAAGTAGGAGCCCGCCTGCAGCTGCCGGCTGCTACCGTTCAGGGCTGGATCACGCAGGCCGGCGCCGTCAGCGATGCTGACCAGCGTTCAGGGCTGATTGCCGAGACCTTGCGCGTCCTCACCGGGGTTACCAAGGAAAACACGGTAGCGACCGAAGCGAACAATGCCGCGAAGGCCGGCATGAGCAGCGCTGGTCAGACCTACCTGGAAACCCTGCAGAAACAGCTCGGCGGCCTGCAAGACAACAACGACGCGATCAAGATCGCAAACCGCTACATCGCAGAGAATGCGGACCTCACCGAGACAGATAGGCAGGCGATCCTGTCGGCAGCCAACGCCATCGAGGCGCAGAAGAAGGCCAACGACAAGGCCAACAAGGCCAAGCGAGAAGGCGAGTCCAAGTCAGAACAGGCTGCCAAAAAGCAGCTGAAAGACTTCGAGACAGCTGAGGAAGGCTACAAGCGTCAGATCGAGCTGATCAACACCACGGGCGACAAGCAGAAGGACGCAACCGAGGTCGCCAAGCTGTCCTTTGAGCTGCAGGAGGGCAAGCTCGGCAACCTGTCGAAGGTCCAGCAGAAACGGCTGCTTGAGCTGGCTGCTGAACTGGATGCGCTGAACAAAATCAAGAAGGCCAACGAGGACGACTTGAAACTCAGCGCCTTCAGGGCGGCCCAGAAGGCCGGGACTCAGACGGCTGCGAACGGATATGCCCAGGAGTTGGCCGGCATCGGCATGGGCGACAAGGCCCGCGACCGCATGCGCGCTGACCTGGCGCTGCGCCAGAAGTACGTGGAAGACCTCCAGACCCTGAATGAGCAGCGAAACACCGGGCAGCTTGCCCCTGAGCTGTATGCCAGCGAAACACAGGTGCTTCAGGATGAGCTCGGCAAACGGCTCCAAGCGCAGCAGGACTTCTACGCGGCGGTAGATGAGCAGCAATCCAACTGGATGAACGGGGTGCATGAGGCCTGGGCAAACTTCGCTGACGATGCGCAGAACTACTCCGCCCAGGCAGCAGATGCCACCACGAACATCTTGGGAAGTGCTCGAAGCGAACTGAGCACCTTCATGACTGATGTTGCTACAGAGACTGAAAGTGCTGGTGATGCTCTGGGCAACATGCTCAGCGGCTTTGCTGAATCGGTGCTCAATGCGCTGGCGGACATGGCCGCGCAGTGGCTCATTTACCAAGGGGTTCAGCTGCTCGTTGGCAAGACCACCCAGGCCAGCGCTGCGGGAATGATGGCGGCGAATGCCCAGGCGACAGCGCTGCAGGCCGGCCTGGCTGCATTTGCCTCGACTGCGGCAATTCCAATCGTTGGCCCGGCTCTGGCACCAGGTGCAATGGCCACAGCGCTCACTATCGCCAACCCGCTGGCTTCGGCCGTGGGCATGACCGCGATGTCGGGTGTGGGCTTCATGGATGGCGGCTACACGGGACACGGACGCAAGGATGAGGTCGCCGGCCCGGTGCACCGCGGCGAGTACGTGTTCGATGCCGAGGCTACCGCGCGCATTGGAGTAGGCACGCTGGAAGCCATCAGCGACGGTCGTGCCGCCTTCGTTGGTGGGCCGGGCAGTTCTTCGGCGGCCACTGCCGATTCAGTGCCCTCGACCAGCCCGGCGCCGGTTCAGCCTGCGCCTCAGGTCAACCTGTATGAGGATGCCAGTCGCGCAGGGCAAGTTCAGATGTCAACGGGTCCGGATGGTCGTCAGATCCTTGATATCTGCGTGGCAAACATCCGGCAAGGCGGCGTGCTGGCCAAGGCCTATGAGCAAACCTATGGGGCAAAAAGGGTAGGGCGATGACCGCGATTGCAACGCTGTATGCCTCTGGCGGCAAGGCGTGGATCATTCCGACCCTTGAGCTTCGCTGTCCAGCCTGGCCGGCGCCGATCTACCTCTGTGCTGGCTTCGACGATGTGTTGGCCACCCTCGAGACAGGGGCCAAGGTGAAGTTCACCGCCGCAGCGTTCGATGCAGCGCTGCCCAAGCGCGACGACAGTGGTAGCCAGACGCTGACCTTTGCCATCGACAACGTCACCGGCGTAGCGCAGCAGCTGATCGATCAGGCGCTGGAGGCCCGGCAGAAGATCACTCTGGTGTTCCGGATCTTCCTGTCATCCGACCTGTCCGCACCTGCAGAGAAGCCGTACCGGATGACGGTGCTCAGCGGGTTCATGGAAGGGGCCAGCGTGCAACTGCAGGCTGGCTACTCCGACTACATCAATTTGGCCTGGCCAAGGCGCAAGTACACCTTGAGTTTCGCCCCCTGCCTTAGGTACGTGTGATGTTTGACAGCTACTTGGCCGCCACCTACGAGGATGGCGGGCGCGGCCCTGCGCGCTTCGATTGCTGGGGGATGGCCAGAGCAGTGCGTCATGAGGTGTACGGCCTGAGGCTGCTACCGAGCTGGGGTTATGTCCGGAACACCATGCCGATGGAGTTCACCCGAGCGGTCAACCATGAAGCCGCTGGCATGGAGCGCTGCGAGCCGGAGGTCGGCGCTATCGCCTGCGTCTGGCGGGGCGATATCTGCATCCACGTTGCGCTGATCGTTGAGGCCGAAGGCCGGCTGCATGGCCTGGAGATGAAGCCCAGCGGGGCGACCATCAAGCCGCTTCGGCGATTTCAAGACCAGTACCTGAAAGTGAGTTATCACCGTGATCGAGTTCTACCCGAGCAAGCTTGAGGGCTCCCCCCTGGAGCGCCACAGAACCGACAAGGTGATGACGATCGAGGGGTGGCTGCAGCGCAACGTGCCAGGGTACGCGCCGCGCTCGGCACCGCCCATCAGCATCGAGGTGAACGGGGTTTTCATTTCACCTGACCATTGGGGCAAGGTCGAGTTTTCTCCGATGGACACGGTCCGCATCTACCCAGAGCCCAAGGGCACAGGCCTTGAGGTGGCTGTGTGGGCGGTGGTGGCGGCCGTGGTGGCAGTCGGCGTCATAATGCTCACCCAGAAGCCGCTGGCCACCCCGACGAACAAGTCGCAAAAGGGGCAAAGCCTCAACCTGGCGAAGACCACCGGCAACCAGGTGAAGGTGGGGGACATAATCCGGGAGGTCGCCGGCCGCACGCGAATCTTCCCTGACTACCTAGTGCCCCCTCGGCACTACTTCGTTAACGAAACGGAGCAGTGGGTGGAGATGCTGCTGTGCGTAGGCGTGGGTGAGTTTGAGATCAACCCGACTGACGTGAAGATCGGCGACACCCCGATCGCATCGCTCGGTAGCACCGCGCGATACCGGATCTACGGCCCGGGCGAGTCGTTGGCTGATGAGCCGGCTCGGCTGTGGTGGCACAACTCCACCGAGGTTGGGTCAACCAGCACCGGCGGGGCAGGGCTCACGCTCACGACCACCACCACCGTGTCACAGCAGTTTACGGGCGAATCGGTGCTGGTTGCAGACCATGTGCTGACCGTTCCAGAGGGCGCTGGCTGGTTCCCCCTCGGTTGGGACAGCGGAATGATCGCTCGCATCGAGGTGCCGTACCCGTACACATATACCGGTCCGGTTGATGGGCGCGCAACCGTGGTCAGCGGCCCGCATCTGCCCATGCTAAAGCCGTTTGTTGGAATGCGTATCGAGATATCGGGCGCCAATGCTGGCGAGTACGTGGTGGCCAGCTATACGCCAGAGGTGCCAGGCACGCCGGAAGTGCCTGGTAGCGCCTCGATGGTAACCGGCAGCGCAGCGCCTACGCGCTTCGACTTCAATGTGACGCCGCTGAGCTTTACGGTTTCTCGGGGAGCCAGCGATTTCCCCGTTGCTCTCACCACTGCCACCACCGACCTCGCCGGCCTGGTGTCTGCAGTGAACGCCGCTTTGGCAGGCACGCCGTTAGTGGCCAGTGCATCGAGCGGGTGTTTGCGGATTGCTGAGCAGGCCGCGCCGTTCACTGGTACCGGCCTGACCATCACCGGTGTAGTCGTCGACATCCTGGGTGCGAGCCCCGTGTTTGCGACGGGCGTGAAGTCTGAGGCCGCAACGGATGGTCAAGATGCCTCGATGACCATGGCGTATGACGGCGGCGCTCCAGCTGTAGGCCTGCAGACCGGTGAACTGCTTTCATCGATCGGCTATCGCGACATGCGTTACCGGATCACGGAAGTTTCTGATGATTCCGTCGAAGATGACAGCGAGACCCCGGAAGACGAGAGCCATGGGCCTTCAGCGATCACAGTCGTCCGCCTGACCGACACCGGTTCGGTTGACGATGAGTGGGATGGGTTCGACGCTATCCAGAGCAATGGCGTGAGCGCCGTGCTGGACGGGTCAACCACTGAAGGCGACTGGGCGGGGTCGTTCGTGGTCTGCCCGGAGGGCGAGACTGTACGCCGGGTGGAGCTGGACTTCTTCTTCCCGAGCGGCCTGATCCGCTACACCGAGAAGAACGGCAACCAGCGTCAGGTCAGCGTGAAGGTCGAGGCGCAATACCGCGATACCAACACGGCAGGTGACTGGACCTCCGTTTTCTGGACCTTCACTGCAACCCGTCGAGATCAGATCGCTTTCACCCGAGCGGTAACCTTCCCGACCTACATGCGCGGGGAAATGCGGGTCCGCAGAATCGGTGAAGAGTCCACTGCCAATACTAAGCAGGACCGTGTGCAGTGGTATGGCATGCGCGCCAGAATAGACAAGGCGCCGCTGCGCTATCCCGGCGTGACGGTGATCGCGGTCTATGCCCGGGGCGGTACCAAGCTGTCAGCACAGTCCGAGAGTCAGGTATCAGTGATTGGCACGCGGAAGCTGCCGGTGCTGGTCGATGGCACCTGGTCGGCGCCGACAGCTACCAGGGGCATCGCACCCTGGGTTCACTACGTCGCGGAGGATGCCGGCGCCACTGACGACGATCTGGATATCGAAGAGTTCGTGCGCCACGCCGCTACTTGGCAAAGTCGGGGGGACTACTTCGACTTCGCAGTAGAGGAGGCAGGCACGGTCAAGGACGCCCTGAACGATGCGTTGAAGGCCGGGTTTGCGAAGTTCACGCTTGAGCGCGGACGGATCACGCCCGTGCGCGATGAGCTGCGCACCCAGATCGGCAAGATGTACACGCCGCAGAACATGACCAGTTCCCTGAAGCGCGCGTTCACACTGCCGGCACCGGATGACTACGACGGGGTGCTTATCAAGTACCGGGACGGGAACACCTGGGCGGAAGAAACGGTGAAGTGCAAGCTGGACGGTGACGCATTCATCAGAGTCGAGGAAATCACGCTCGATGGCGTCACTGACCGCGACCGAGCCTGGCGGTATGGCATGCGGCAGCGCCGGGCGCAGGTCTACCAGACCAAAAGCTACAGCTGGAGCACCGAGCTCTCGGCGCTCAATAGCGGTTACCTCAGCTATGACGCTGTGGCAGATGACATTCCGGGGTACGCCCAGTCCGCGGTAATGGTTGATTGTTCCCATGGAGAGGGCCCGGTTATCGTAGAAAGCAGCGAGCCGTTCACTTGGGAGGCCGGGAAGACCCATGTGCTTGCAGTTCGCAGGCCTGATGGTTCTGTCAGCGGGCCATGGGCTGCAGCGCGCCTGGACGACTACAGAGTAATCATCCCGACGATTGATTTCGAACCGGATCTTTCCCTGGAGATTGAGCCGCCGCACTTGCTGTTCGGCGTCTCGAACAGGTGGTGCTACCCGGTCCTCATCACATCCATCGAGCCGGGTGACTACTCGGCGGATATGGAGGCGGTCAACTACGACGCGCGTGTCTACGCGGATGACGACAATTTTGCACCTGAGGATGCTTGAGGATGCTGACCTTTCCGGATGATCTCCCGCTGCCAGTGGGGGATGGGTACGGCTTCAAGCCCGTAAGCCCGATAGTCAGGACGACGATGTCGAGTGGTCGGGCCATGCAGCGGCGGCGGTTCGGCAGCGTTCCTACGCTGCTGCCTGTCAGCTGGTTGCTCTCAACTGCTGAGGCCAAGCTGTTTGAGGGATGGTGCAAGTGGGGGATCGGGTGGGCCGACTGGTTTCTCTGCCCGCTTCGAACGCCGCTGGGGCTGAAACCGCATCGCGCCAGGTTCACCGACATCTACGCCGGCCCCGAGTTTGTGAGCGATGACGTGTGGCGCTACACGGCCACGCTTGAGCTCTTCGAACTGCCAATCATTGACGAAGCCGAGTTCACCTCGCTGCTTGCCGGCATGCCAATCGCGGTAATGACGGCCCAGCTGCGAGACCTGCTGGAACGCTGGTACACCCGATCATGGCCCGGCGCCACGGCTACCTAATTCTCTGCCCACTTCGGTGGGCTTTTTTTCGCCTGGAGTAAACATGAGCGGAGCAGAAGATCTCGCGCGCTTGACACAAACGATCGACACGACAAATGAGTTGCTCTTGTCGGAAGAGATTAAGATGGTGGACGTTGGCGGCGGAACCCTGCGGCCGACCCACGCCAAGGTGTTGGCCGATCTTTCGACGCAGATGAGTGGAGCGCTCATCTACACCAGCACTGCGCTTGGTCTCGCTGGCACTGTGTCCGGAGGGTACTTTAGCGTGTTGGCTGCTGACGCCTCGGACTACCTGATCCTCTACCGAAACGAGGCCGGGGTCGCTGTAGAGAAAAAACGCTACCCATCATCGCAGGCGCTGTCCGAGGTACAGGACGTGATCCGGCAGATCGAGGCGGAAGAATCCGATGCCTTCAGCTTCGAGGATGAGTTCCGTTACATCCTGATGCGCTTGCTTCGTGACGGCACACTTGATCTGCTCGGCGGCCAGTTGAGGAACAATGGCGACGGCCTGGAAGTGAGCGACCCTAACGGCTTTATCGTCGCTCGTTTCGGCTCCCTGAGCAGCTTCGTGAACGGCCTGACTTTCCAGCCCACGGAAGAGGAAGGCATCGAGTTCTCTGACGAGAACCGCTTCATTGTCGGTCGGATTGCGCCCGGTACCGCCTACTTTGGGTTGCCGGCGCCTCAAGCCACGCTGACACCGATTGCTGAGGCACTGCTGGATCAACAGATCCGGACCGACTTCAAGCAGGTGCTGGGCTATGGGCAGTCGCTCGCTCGCGGGTATTTTGCAAAGCCTGCCATCTCGACCGTTCAGGAATATCAGAACGTCATGATGGCCAGCGGTGTGAAATCGAGACCTGGTGATCCTGGCTATACCCCTGACACCTTTGCTCCCTTGGTTGAATCGGACTTTGGTGATGAGGGCGAAACGCCTGTGTCAGCCCTGTGTAACGGCCTGGTCCGCCGTGCTGTAGCTGATGGTGAATCGGAGGCTGACTGGATCATGGTTGGGGCCGCCACCGGCCGCGGCGGCCGGTCGGTTGAGCAGTTGTCAGCCGCCCCCCTTGGTGAAGGCTATTACGAGAAAACCATCCAAACGGTTCGTGATGGCCTGGCCGCTGCAACGAAGCTGGGTAAGACCTACTCGGTGTGGGCGTACACCTGGGACCAAGGTGAAAGCAACTACACCACCACAGTCTCCACCAAGTCGGCGTACCAGTACGCTGAGTACATGATGGCGATCTTCGATGGGATGACCAGGGAAATCGTCGGCATAACCGGAAAGAAGTTCCGACCGTACCTCTTCACTTATCAGGTAGCGGCTCACAGAAAGTACGACCTGGACAACATGAGCATCGCACTGGCCCAGTGGCGCTTGAGCAGGAAACGGCCTGACGTGGTGCTTGCAGCGCCGGCTTACATCTTCCCGACTGTCGAGGACGTGCTGCACCTCACCAACGAGGCCTCCTGGCTACTTGGCGAGTATCGATCGCGCGCCATGTACGAAACGATGGTTCGCCGCTCTGGAAAGTGGCGGCCGTTGGAGCCTGTTAGTGTCGATTGGAAATTCCAGGCTATCGACATCAAGTTCCATGTTCCTCGTGGGGAGCTGGTCCTGGATAACGCTCTGGCCGCGTTGACGGCGAACTTCGGCTTCGACATTCGCGAGAACGGTAGCCTGGTCACCGATCTCATCAGCTCGGTCAGCGTTACGGCTTTCGATACTGTTCGCATCTCGCTTTCGCGCGCCGCCGCCCCGGACAGCACATTGAGCTACGGGCGAGGCCGACCTACCGATCCAAAGGCATCCGGCCCAGCCACCGGTGCCCGGGGCAACCTGCGGGACACGCACGGCCTGTACGACCAGGTTCAGTCCCCGCTTGGCAACACGTTCGCATTGCACAACGCCTGTGTGATGTTCGAGTTCAATCGTAGTACTGGGTTTTAAGGAGTTAACAATGGGTGTCCGATTGGTTGCAAAGGGCGTTGATGCCGAGAGTGTGGCAACTGAGTACGCCGCGCCTGTACGGCGAGGGCTTGAGGCCGTGCATTTCTTGAACTCCAGCCTGACCAAGGCTGCGCGGAATTTCGCCCCGGGCAAGGGGCAGAGCAAAGTGGTGGGGGCCCCAGTCCCTCAAGCGGCTTACTTGAGCTGCAAGGGCACGGTGAATCTCATCGAAACTGCCATGTCCGAGACCGAGTCCATGACGATGTTCGTCATCGCCAGGACCGCCGCAGACGGTTCGGTGGTGGCCGATCGCCCCATGTTCCTAGGTAACTATCAAGGCCAGGCCGGTGATGGCGGCGCCGCTTACGGTGTGAGCATTTACCTCTCGGCCTTGAACCGCATCACCGCAACTGCAGGTTATGGCTCGGACGCCGGAACCAACACCAACATCCTGGCTGGCGTGACCAAACCGGCGGTGGCGAACCTGTGGGGCCTGTACATGATCCAGGTTACCCCTACGGCTGTTGTCATGCGCGACTTCACCAACGGGCTGACCCAAACCACCTCGGCATCGCTGCCGCGACGGCTGGCGACTGGCAAGATCAGGATCGGTAGCGGTCAGACCAACCTTCTCGGCGCATGTGACGTTGCTGCGTTCCAAGGGCATAGCGTTGCCCTCACCGAGACGGAAATTCAGACCACCGTAGCTGACCTGCGGGCCTATGCCGCGAGACGCGGGATTACCGTCTAAGCCTGATCATTTCACACGACCGCCTTGAGCGGTTTTTTTGCGCCTGAATTCATGCAGCCCGCCATGCGCGGGCTTTCTTTCGTCTGGAGAAACCATGTCCACACCGCGCGGCGTTCGCAATAACAACCCGGGCAACATCGATTTCAACCCCCGCAACGCTTGGCAGGGCCAGCTTGGCTTGGAGGTGGGCGTGGCCAGCCCGCGCTTCGCCCGCTTTGACCAGGCCGAGAACGGCATCCGAGCCTTGGGCAAGCTGCTGCTCAACTATCGAGGCAAGGACGGCATGCCCGGCGTGGGCCGCCCTGGCATCGATACCCCACTCGAGTTCATCAGTCGCTGGGCGCCGGCCAGTGAGAACAACACCTTGGCCTATGCCCAGGCCATCGCGAAGCGCCTCGGCGTAGGCGTTCGCGATTCGATCGACATCTCCAAGCCGCAGGTGCTGCGTGAGGCTGTGGTGGGCATCATCGTCCACGAGAACGGCAGCAACCCCTACAAGGCCGAGGTGATCGACGAGGGCGTGCGGCGGGCCCTGGCTTCATGAGCCCGTGGGCCGGCGTTGCGGGAGGGCTGGTGCTGCTGGTCTCGCATTTGGCGGCCTACGAGCACGGTCGCTCAGTCGAGCTTGCCCAAGCGGGCCAGGCGTCTGCGACGCGCGACAGTGGCGAGCGTCTCGCGGAAGTAATCGGAGAGCGGAGCGCTCGACAGGAAGAACAACGCCGCGCCGACGTGCGCGAGGAGGTGAGAGCAGATGCCTTGGAAGAACGAACGATTGCTGATGCTGGCGCTGCTGACGCCGATGCTGCTGGCCAGCGGCTGCGCAGTGAAGCCTCCCATCTCGCTGCCGCCGTCAGTTGCCCCGGCACGGATACCGCCGCTATCGCCAGAGGCGAGACAGCCACCCGCGCCGCCATGGTGCTCTCCGACCTGCTCAGCCGGTCTGTCGAAACGAATCGAGAGCTGGCGCAGGCTTATGACCGAGCCAGGATCGCCGGTGAACAATGCGCCCGCGAGCATGACGCACTAGTCGCAAGCGAGCGTCAGTAAGCGCTCGCTAGTAATTCGAAGGCCTCATGCAAAGAGAGCGGCCACCGGGGATGCGTCAACATCCCTGCTGACCGCCGAACCCGCAGACCATACCTGCAAGCCCAGCCAAGGCTCCCGCTCTGTGCACAAAGCACGGCGAGCCTAGCACCTGTTCATCCATACAGTAAAGGTTTGCAAAGTGACTACCCCAATCATTCCTTGGATGGGCGGCAAGCGCCGCCTGGCCGACCGCTTGATCCCGCTTTTCCCCGCTCATGAATGCTATGTTGAGGTCTTCGCCGGTGGCGCTGCTCTCTACTTCATGCGGCCTCAACCCGCCCAGGTTGAGGTCTTGAATGATCTCAACGGCGATTTGGTCAACCTGTACCGGGTGGTGCAGAACCACCTGGAGGAATTTGTCCGGCAGTTCAAATGGGCGCTTTCATCCCGGCAGATTTTCGAGTGGCAGAAAATGGCGAGACCGGAGACGTTGACCGATATCCAGCGAGCGGCCCGATTCTTTTACCTGCAGCAGCACGCTTTTGGGGGGAAGGTTACGGGGCAAACGTTCGGAACTGCCACCACCGGGCCTGCCATCAACCTACTGCGCATTGAGGAGAATCTTTCCTCAGCCTGGCAACGGTTGGCCGGTACGTACGTCGAGAACCTGTCGTGGCTCGATTGCGCCCAGCGTTACGATCGAGATCACACTTTTTTCTACATGGATCCGCCTTACTGGCAAACCGCTGGCTACGGAGTCGACTTTCCGTTCCACCAATATGAGCGTATGGCGGAATTCATGCGCACTTGCAAAGGTAAGGTGATGGTGAGCATCAACGATCACCCAGATATTCGCCGTGCTTTCGATGGCTTCCACTTTGAGAGCGTTGATATTCGCTACACGACGACCAACCAGCGTCAGGGCAAAGCAGAGATTACCGGTGAGTTGATTATCATGAACTGGACGCCTGCGGAGTTGGGGCAACTGTTCTGAAACACCGAGATCTTTGTCCTCTGCAGCTGCTTGGTTCGTTTTACCCTATGCTTTCTCCATCAGCCGCTAGGAGTGACTTGTGGTCAAGCGTTCTTTCATCGGGATTGTTGAGGCCGGCGAGGCTCTGATTCAGCAGGCGATCGACGCCATGAGGGAGTTCCGGGCAGCTGAGGCCGCCAACGCGCCTGCTGAAGAAGTGGAGCGGCTACGCGTTCTCGCGGACTCCCTCTATCATGCAGTCATCGATTTTCAGCTGATCGAAGCCAAACAGCCGCCCGATACTATTCATTGAAAAGCGACTGCTGAATGAGGGCTCCGTAATGTCAAAAGCTCCTTTGTTACTGTTCCCAGATCATCCGATGTACACCGATGCAGTCGAAGCTATGAAGCGTTATCACCAAGCCCAAGCCGATGGCGCGTCACCCCTTGAAATTGAGCGACTACGACTGATCGCAGAAGCCCAATTCCAAGCGGTTACCGATTACCAGCTTAAAGTCCTAGGTCGCCCTGGCGACTCCCCTCACTAACAGGTTTTATGAGTGCTGGCCCCTGGTTGCGGACATTGCCCACTGCCTTACTTATCGGGAACCATCGGAAATCCTGAGAAGGGCGGCATTCATCTTTGACGATCGCCGCTGCTCGTTCGGGTGAGGTGGCGGGGGCCAGCCATTCCCGTGCGAGTTCGGGTGTCAGTACTAAAGGTTTTCGATCGTGGATGTCGATAAGCCCCTGGTCCGCAGCTGCAGTGATGATCACGAATCCATCGCGCTCATCCAGCTCGAAGCTATGGTGCACCTCAGCAAGCGCAGCGAAGTAGAGCGGCCCTCCATCGGCGCTTGTGATGTAGTACGGCTGTTTCCGTTTCGGGTCTACTGGGTCGGGTATCCATTCGAACCAGCCGTTAGCAGGAGCTAAAGCCCTGCCACCTGGCCACAGCCCCTTAAAGAATTTTCCCGTCACCACAGTCTCTGCCCGAGCATTGATCGGATCAGGACGTTTCCCCTTCGCCCAAAACGGCGACCATCCCCACTTGACCCGATCCACGCTCAATCCATCCCCCACTTGGCGAATGATTTCTACGCGAGTGGACGGCGCTACGTTGTATCGGTTGATCGGCGCATGGTCGTAGCCGTTGATGACCACTAGGTCCAACGATAGCTGGCGCAGATAGTGATCCATCGACTCGTAGATCGAGTACCGTCCGCACATCTTCCACCTCTTGCCCGTCAGAAATTTCACCGCCCAGGATTGACCGGGCACCCGATGCCAGATTTACTGTATATGCATACAGTTTGCATTGGACCTTCCGTCATGACCATCACATTCTTGGGTACGCCTACCGGTGGTACCGAACCGCTACCGCTGTACTCATTCCACGTCCCGGCCGGGTTCCCTTCGCCTGCAGCGGACCACTTGGAGGGCCATATTTCCCTGGATGAGCTATTCGACCTCCGCGCGCCGCATGTGTATCTAGTGAAAGTTGAAGGCGACAGCATGCAAGGCGCAGGCATCTACTCGGGTGACCTCGTTATCGTAGACCGAGGCCGCGAGGCTGAGCACGGCGACATCGTGATTGCTGCCGTTAACAGCGAGCCTGTGTGCAAGCGTTTGCACCGACGCGATGGCGTGGTGATCCTCAAGTCGGAGAATCCGGCGTATCCGCCGCGGTACATCATGGAGGGCGATGATCTCGTCGTATGGGGCGTTGTGCGTTACAGCGTTCGCGACCATGCGCAGTGATCACGTTTTCGCACTCATTGATTGCAACTCGTTTTACGCGAGCTGCGAGCGCGTATTCCGGCCCGACCTGGCCAAGACGCCGATCGTTGTGCTGAGTAACAACGATGGGTGCGTGATTGCCAGGTCATACGACGCCAAGCCATTCGTGAAGATGGGCGAGCCGTACTTCCAGGCGAAGGACAAGCTACGTCGGCACGGCATCATGGCCTTTAGCAGTAATTACGCGCTTTACGGCGACATGAGCGAGCGTGTCATGTCGTTGATCGAGTCGATGGTGCCTGCCACCGAGATCTACAGCATCGACGAGTGCTTCGCTGATCTGTCCGGTATACAGGAAAACTTGACCCAGTTCGGGCGAAAGCTGAGGTCCAGGATCTTCCAGTGCACTGGCATACCAGTAGGGGTTGGGATCGCCGGCACGAAGACCCTGGCCAAGCTGGCCAATCACACGGCCAAGCGCCTGCAGGCCCAGACCGGCGGCGTGGTCGACATCACAGATCCGTTCAAGCGAGATTGGGTGCTGCGCAATACCGAGGTGAAAGAGGTGTGGGGAGTTGGCCGGCGGATGACTGCCCACCTTGAAGCGATGGGCATTCACACGGCGATGGATCTGGCCAAGGCGGATGCCTGGACGTTGCGTCAGAAATTTAGTGTCGTGGTGGAGAAGACCGCTCGGGAACTGGCGGGTACGCCGTGCCTAGACCTGGATGAGGCCGAGCCGCCGAAACAGGAGATCTGCTGCAGCCGGATGTTCGGCAAGCGGCTGACTGAGCTCGCGCCGATCAAGCAGGCAGTGGCTACCTACGTTGGTCGCGCAGCGGAAAAGCTTCGGGCCCAGGGATCGGTTTGCAAGCGCATGCGCGTCAGCATCCGCACCGGGATGTTCAACCCTGACGAGGCGCACCACGCCCAAGGGACATTGGTAGAACTGCCATACCCCACCTGCGACACGCTGCTGATGACCAGGCTGGCGACCGACGCGGTTGGCCGGATCTTCAGGCCAGGGTTTCGATACAGTAAGGCAGAGGTGCTGTTGATGGATCTGCGGCAACCAGGTGAATTCTCAGAAGATTTGTTCGCGCTCAAACAATCGGTGGCGTGTGACCGGCTGATGCAGATGATGGATGGCATCAACGAGCGCTGGGGGAGGGGGACAGTGCGGGCCGCCAGCGTGCCGGCGACACCGGACTGGGGTATGAGGAGGGAGATGATGAGCCAATCCTATACGACGCGGATCGACCAATTGTGGACGGTCAAATGTTAAGCCTGCCGTCCGCCTGGCTGGCCGAGCTGAATGACCAGCCTGCCTTGTTGACCGATCCCGATGGCAGGGCCGCGGTGCTCGTTGAGCTAGCGTTTTCCGCGCACCGACGCAGCGACGTTGACGAAGACCAGCTGGCAGACATGCTGGAGTTCACCGAGGCAGCTAGGCTGTGGGCGCTGATCGAGCATGAGGAGGTCGGTTGAGCCGCCTTGTGCAAACAACGGCTATTGAGTGAAAGCACATGGTAGCCGTGACAGCTCTCGTCGCTGCGCTTCGCAGTGGGGTAGTTACGACCAGAAGCTGTCGCTGGCCTAAATTCTACTAAGGGGCATTACTTTAAGCATACAGCTATGCAGGATGGTAAAAAACGAGGCTTAATTCTAGCCACTTTGAACAACGTAAGGCGTAATTCATGGAATATCTGTCAAGGATCTGCTTTAACTCTCAAGGATGGCGACGTCCCACTGGTGAGGCGCGGTCGCTTGAGCTTGCTAGCCCGCCCTCTTTCTCACGCATGTTCGGTTACGGTCACGAAGAGTGGTTGTTCCGGTTTGACTGGCAAATTGATGGCTGGCAGTATGGTTTCTTGCAGGGTGTCAATAACAGTCGCTCGACGGTTGCGGGCATGGAAGAAGCGGTTGACGTCACACTTTATACATGTGAGCCCGGATCTCAAAGAAGGTATGTCGCAAAGATTCTGGATGTTGAATGCCTCAGTTATGCACAATCCGAAGCAATCCATGCTCAGTTTGTTGCTAATGGCTGGCTAGCCGAGATGCAGGCCGATATTCTGGCTGTGGGGGGGGATGTCTCCACATTAGGCGACTCGAGTTGGGTCAACGGAATGATTAACATACGTTTCCGCCAGGAGAATGTGCGGTGGTATCCGGCGGGCACCTATGCCGAAGAGGATGAGTACGTAAGGACCCTTCGACGCTACCAGTTCAATGAGATCAAAAGCCATGCCCAGGCTCCTTATGTTGATCGAGCCCTTCTGGGCCGGAATGGTCGTCCTGATGCTCCGAATCAAAAACCATTTTATCGCAGCGGCTCTGCTGGAAAAATTTGTACACCGGAGCACGGTCTCATTCAAGCAAAATTGCTAGACGAGTTGAGGACCGAATATCCAGATGCGGATATCGATTGCGAAAAAGACTTTGTAGACATCACTGTCGAAACACCGGGCGAGCGAATTCTTTTTGAAATCAAGTCCGATCTTGTGCCGCGTACCGTACTTCGGTTGGCGCTGGGGCAACTGCTAGAGTACGGTTTTTACTATTCATCGCATGATACGGACTTCAAACGGGTAACCTTGATTGCTGTTGGGCGCAAAGATCTGTCGCTGGAGGATGAAACGTATCTGAAATGCTTACAGCAGAAGTTTAATCTACCGCTTAAGTATCGCGCCGTACCCATCTGAGAGAGAAATTCAGAACCCAAAATGCTCGCCGCACTCGGCGGGCATTTCATTTGAAATAAGGTTCAAAGCCTTTTTACTAAGCGTACGCCACGGTCCCGTTACTAGCGTGGTGTACACGTTGTGAATCTATGTTGCTTCTGCATGCGTACTCAATGGCTGGTTCTGGCCGAAATCTGGCGTTTGCGACCGTCAGATGTGTTTCCGGTCTATGTGAAAACGCAAAAGGCTCCTGATAGTGCGTATTCCTATGTGAAATCTGAAAAGAATTGACTATCAGCCCACTCAGAATGTGTGGTAACACGCGTATCTAGGTTATCTTTTAACCAGTCGAATCGGTCCGGCAGTTTCACACTGCTTGGATTCCAGGCAGTCCTTTCTGATGGCTGCTACCGGTCATTTACAGACGTCGGCGGTTGATAGGGTTTCCGAAAGTTTTTCGGGGGAGGCAGTAAACAGCTGGCAATAGTGCGCGGACTGACACCGTCTAGGTCATTTTTTGTTAACCTACTAGGTTAGTTTTTATGCTGATTGGGAAGTGGTCAGTGAGCGCCAATGCAAAGTGGACTTCATGCACATTTAGATGAAGGCGCAGTTCCTGTAGCATTGACCTCAGCACCAAATGCCATCGACCTTTCTGGCGATGTCGTCCCCTTAAGGTCCCGCTCTCCGGCATCACTGAAGCTAGCCCCCCGCTGATACCAGTTGCCAGGGTGCAGAAGATTTCCGAGGTCAGTTGAATGCCGCAATTCGTTCAAAATGGTCCTTACATTCCCGAACGCTTGCTGCAGGCGCACGAGGAAGGGCGAGTAGTGTTTTTCTGTGGGGCAGGTATCTCCTACCCCGCGAGATTGCCAGGATTTAGTGGCTTGGTGGATGAGTTGTATCGGCGCCTAGAGCCGAATGCGAGTGGGGTACAGAAACTAGCAATCAAGTCTAAGCAATACGACACCGCGGTGGGGCTGCTTGAGGCTGAAGTCGGACGCGAGAGAGTTCGGCGGACTATGGCGAGCATTCTCACTCCAGACCTGCGTGCGCCCAAGGCAACAGCAACCCACAAGGCTCTGCTGAACCTGGCAAGGACTCGCGATGGACGCACGCGGTTGATCACTACCAACTTCGACCGTCTGTTCGAAGAGGTGATCCCTACGGCAACCTTTCCGGTCCATCCCTTTAAAGCACCGCTGCTTCCGGTGCCGAAAAATCGTTGGGATGGATTGGTCTATTTGCACGGCCTACTGAGCGAAGCCCCCACCGTGAGTGAGCTGGATCGCCTGGTAATTTCCAGCGGCGACTTTGGCCTGGCGTACCTCACTGAGCGATGGGCCGCACGATTCGTCAGCGAACTGTTCCGCAATTACACCGTCTGTTTCGTCGGATACAGCATCACCGATCCAGTTCTCCGCTACATGATGGATGCACTCGCTGCCGATCGCCTGCTCGGCGAATCTTCTCCTGAGATGTTTGCGTTCGGCAGTTACTCTCGAGGCGAGGAGAAGGATCGCGCCAACGACTGGAAGGCCAAGAACGTCACACCGATTCTCTACAAGGAACACCACCGACATTCTTACCTGCACAAGACCCTACAGGCCTGGGCCGAGACCTACCGCGATGGGGTGCGCGGGAAGGAACGCATCGTCGTTGAAAGCGCGATTGCTCGTCCTCTGGCAAGCACCAAGGAAGACGATTTTGTTGGTCGAATGCTTTGGGCGTTGAGTGACCGTCACGGGCTGCCTGCCCAGCGCTTTGCTGATCTGGATCCGGTGCCGTCGCTGGATTGGCTAACGCCATTGAGTGAAGCTCGCTTCGGTCATATCGATCTGGCCAGGTATGGTGTCCCTCCGAATACTCGCTTGGATGAAAAGCTTGCCTTCAGCTTGATGCGCAGGCCCTTGCCTTACCAGCTGGCCCCTTTCATGTGCGTAGTAGAAAGCGACGGTGTTACCGGGCGTTGGGATGGGGTAATGAGGCATTTGGCGCGATGGCTGAGTCGCCACCTGAATGACCCCGCATTGATACTCTGGCTCATCAATGGAGGCGGCCGGTTACACGCTAGTTTCGCCTCGTGGATCGAGCACAGCTTAGAACGGCTGGCCACACTTGAGCGCGAAGGGAAAGCCGATGAGCTGGCTCAGATACGAGCTGGTGCTCCTAATGCCGTACCTGGGCCATTGATGTGTACGCTATGGCGGCTGCTGCTGGGGGGCCGAGTCAAAGTCGGTCCGCGGGCACTCGATTTATACCGTTGGCGAAACCGAGTCCATCGCGATGGCCTTACATCGTCCCTGCGTCTGGAGTTCAGGGAGCTAATGTCGCCGCTTGTTTCGTTGCGTGCGCCGTACGGTTCCTCCGCCGAGGTTAGTGAGGGTCAGGAGCCACAACGACTGAGGGATTTGGTAGAATGGGAGGTCGTCCTGATGGCGGATGACGTCCATTCCAAGTTGAAGGATTTCGCTGGTGACGATCTCTGGCAAGGAGCACTTCCTGGCCTGCTAACCGACTTCACTGGCTTGTTGCGAGACGCACTCGACCTGATGAGGGAACTGGGGGGCGCTGATGAGAGGCGTGACAACTCCTACCTGCAACAGCCATCAATCGATGTGCACCCACAGAACAACGACTACACCGACTGGACAGCGCTAATTGACCTGGCGAGAGATGCCTGGTTGGCCACGGCTGCGGTTTCCCCTGAGCGCGCAGCCCTCGAGGCGGAGCTCTGGTGGACCATCCAATATCCTCTTTTCAAACGCCTGGCTTTTTTTGCTGCAACGAAAGGTGATGTCATAGGCAGTCGTCGTGCTCTTGACTGGCTATGTTCGGAGGACCATTGGTGGCTTTGGTCGCTGGAGACTGAGCGCGAATCCACACGCTTGCTCGTTGCTCTGGCGGAGAAGGGCGATCCTGAGATCGTCCAGGAGCTTGAACGAGCCATTCTTGCCGGCCCGCCTCGCACGATGTTTGAAGGCGAGGACGATCCTGAGCGGCTGGCTCGTGTCCTGGATAGGGAGGTCTGGCAACGGCTGGCTAAGGTGGTTGGCGCCGGCGCCAAGTTGAGCCCGGTTGCGCAGACGCGCCTGGATGCGTTAAGCCGGCAATACCCGCAGTGGACTTTGCCGCAAGATCAAAGCGATGAGTTCCCTTACTGGAGTGGAAGTGACGATGACTGGCGAAAATTTAATGCCACACCACGTCGACGCGGTGAACTGATCCAATGGTTAAAGCAGCATCCAGACGCCGATTACTTTCAGCAAGATGACTGGAGGGAGCGCTGCCGCGACAACTTTGCAACCACGGCCTGCGCACTGTGGGCTCTGGCGCAAGAGAATTTTTGGCCGGCCAGTCGCTGGCGCGAGGCGCTGCAGGCATGGTCAGAGGGCAAGCTGCTCTCACGTGCCTGGCGTCGCATGGCGCCGGTATTGGTTGATGCACCCAAAGCTGAATTTGAGCCTCTGACTCACGGTGTTAGCTCCTGGCTGCAAACCATCGCAAAAACCTTTGTTGGTCATGAGGGGGAATTTTTCACCCTTGCGCGTCGCGTCCTGGAACTGCACATCCGCGACAGCGATGACACGGACGACCCCGTAGGGCGAGCCATCAATCACCCTGTGGGGCAAATCACTGAGGCGCTGCTCCAGTGGTGGTACCGGCATTCATTGGAGGATGGGCAAGGGTTGCCTGTCGAGCTTAAACCAACCTTTACGGAACTCTGCGATGGCAGTATTGATAGATATCGGCACGGGCGTGTCTTGCTCGCGGCCCATGTAATTGCATTGTTTCGGGTTGACCGCGACTGGGCCACGGAGCACTTGCTGCCTCACTTTGATTGGCAGCTCTCTGAGCATGAAGCTCGCGCGGCTTGGGAGGGTTTTTTGTGGTCGCCCCGCCTATATCGCCCACTGATGGAAGCGCTGAAAGGCCCATTTCTGGAGTCCGCTCGTCACTATGAAACATTGGACAAGCATCGTGTGCAATACGCCTCGCTTTTGACCTTTGCTGCGCTGGATCCGGGCGATACATTTACGTCCTCCGAGCTTGCAAGGGCCGTCCGCGCACTCCCTCCTGAAGGATTGCGGTACGCCGCAAATGCCTTGGTTAATGCTCTGGAAGGAGCGGGCGATCAACGTGCGGATTACTGGAGGAACCGGGTGACCCCCTTTATCAATAACCTCTGGCCAAAAGGCCACGACGTTATGACGCCGGTGATTGCCGAGGCCCTGTCCCGCTTGTGTGTAGCAGCTGGCGGAGCATTCTCTGAGGCTATAGTGATGCTTCGTGCGTGGCTACAACCACTGGGGCATCCAGGCACCGCAGTGCGGATGCTTCATAAAGCGGATCTTTGCAGGACTTTCCCTGAACATGCCTTGGATTTTCTGAGCCTGGTGATTGGCGAGCAAACCCAGTGGCCACCCGCAGAGCTTTCCGAGTGTCTGGAAGCTATCCGAACCACTGCGCCAGCGTTGGAGGAGGATCCACGCCACGAGCAGTTACTGACTTATCTACGTTTGCATGGGCGCGTTTGACAATCAATAGCGGTCACTCGTGAGTGGCTGCTTTTGGCCGATTACTGTCCTCCGTGAAGGGCCGCTGTGAGTCGATAGCGGCTGTGCGAGTTGGGGGTAAGTAACGACCCAGGACGGATCATGGTTGGCATAACGCTTTGACGGGGGCTGAAGCTGTCTAAAACTGCTCGAAAGCTTCTGGGTTTTACTGCGCCAAAATCGCTGAAACTGGCAGAGCTGTTTTAGGCAGGGCTGAAGCACAGGCCGCTGACGGCGCAGCCAGATGCTCGATTCTTACGCTACTGCTGCAGTACTGGAAGCTGTATGATGCGCGGCCAATTGCCAATACAAGGAGTGCCGCTTGAACCCTTTCACGTTTGGATACCCTTGCCTTCGTCTCCGCGGCAGCATTCGGTTTCTACAATACGATTGCTGACCTCAATACTAAAGCCGTGTCGTGTATCCGGCTTCAGGGTGCGGAGCAGGATAATTGCTCGAAGGATGCTGCACTGAAGGCCCAGGTCTTGTCCACGGTCGTGCGTGCTGTCACCGAGCTCGCGACAAGTGCTCAAATTTCAATATTTAAATCGTGGTCAAGGAGTAGCTGAGCTACTGCCTCCCTTCCGCCGTCAATTGATTCCAACTGTCGCAGGACGCTAGGAAGCTCATTGCTGTTCCTTAGCTGGTCATTGCTCGAGGCAATTCTAATAATCTCATTGGCTTGTTTGTAGGAGGGGGAGCATTCTTGCATGACATGTCTGAGGTAGCGACCGTAAGTGTTTGCTTGATTGAAGTTACTTGCGCTTGCATATATAGTGATAAGTCGGTCGATTAGCACTGGGGGAATGGCAAACCAATCTGCCTTGCTTAATTCATCAAACGGAGCAGCTTTGATCCGGGTGTTGGCTGCTTCGATTAATTCTATGGGGAGCTTGTCTACTATATAGAACCAATCCAGGTCGGAGAATAGCTTTGATGGCGCATTCTTTATAAAAGTTAAGATTCTCATTTTCTCCGGGTTTGGCATGGCATTCCATAGTCCAAGCTTGGCAAGTCGAGCAATGCTAATTACACCTTGGCAAAGTTCGTCTTCTGCGCGCACGTTCTCGATAATTTTATTAGCGGTTGTAGGGAAAAATTGGTCCCAAAGATTAGGGTGCATGACTTTGATAGCTGTCAGTGCGAGTACACATTTGCTGAATTTTGCATGGTCTGTCCAACCGAAAGTGGTTTTTAGAAGGACTACCAATAGGTTGTTGTAAAGAGCGCCTCTGGGTCGCTTTAAAGGGCCCGATCCGAACAAAGTTACTACATCCTCAAGGTTGCTGGGGAAGAATTTTGAGTCTATATCGCTGAGAACACGATCTAGTGCGGCTTTACCTTGGGAGGCAGGCTTAGAAAGTATCGATTTAACGGAGTTTACTATGTGTAGTCTCGCTAGCTCGGCCGATGCGAAGAATACCTCGTTGTCAGTAACGTGAGAGGGGTGTGCACATCTGTTGCGGTCCTCTACCAATCTGGAAATGTCTAAGTATTCGATATGTGAAATGAGCTCGAATTTGTCTTTCGCCATTAAGGGTAGCTCTTTTTCAAAGGCTAGAGCACCTGGTAGATTATGAGCTTTTTGTATGGCTTCGAATCGCGCAATTTCATTCTGGGCTTGCTTGTCGCCAGTTGCTGAGAGCTCTCTTATTTTGTCAACCAAGTCAAAAGCTACTGCAATCCAACAAGCTACGACTGATGATCGATAAGCGCCCGCCTTATAGCATTTAACTGCTTCCTCTATATATTGGCGAGATCTAGGATCTTCGCAGCTTAGGATTAACTCGTCCAGATCGTTCAGCATCGTCGTCCTTACTGGCTTTAACTAATTGCAGAAATAAAGCGGTCATAAATTGTGGTATGCTGCTTCACGTCTGAGTTGCAAATAATCATGAAGATTAGTCTGGATGATCGTTGATGGCAAGGTGCCCATGGAAGGCAGACATTTGAGTGCATTGTGAGCAGTCGCCGAGGATGGCAGGTCTGCCGTTCGTCTGGCGGCCTAGTCGATCAAACCAACCATTCGCCTTGGCCGTACCGCTGTGCTGAGAGAGATGGATTATTCGGGTTGCCGTCGGGATGTTGAAGTCCACGGCGGGAGTTGGCAGACAGGCTGGAGGTGGAATATTCAGTCAGGTTATGGAGGAGCTCTGAGGGCGAAGCTGAGAGCAACGCCCAGTTCAGGTTAGCAATCAAGGCCGGCAAAACGCCGGGGCGGGTGGAAAACGGTTCTAAAACTGAAAAAGCGAACCTTGTAGAATTCCGGTTGTAGACAAGCAAATCCAGTTTCGTTTTGGAACTGATTTTTCGACACACGCCCCATGAAACGGCAATTCTTAGATCGGATTGCAAATCCGTTGATTTCGCTCGCTGTCGGTGAGCGTTATGCGTGATCGGTATGGAAGGTCCTAGATCAGCGCCGGACCAATTCGCGAACCAACCGGTGCGTTTTGGTGGGGGATAGAGGGGAGTTTCAGCCAGTAAAACCTACTCATCTCCACCCGCTAAACCCCATCGCATAGCGCATGGTGATGTTAGCGGTAGAAATCAAGTGCTTGTCCTGCGGGGGTTCCAGAGGTGTATTTAGGCCCTGTCGTCAGTCTTGGGCCAATTTTGGGCCAATTCGACTCGGGGCGGCAGCTTCTCCAGCTCCCTCCAGTCCGAGGAGGAGCTGATCCATTTCGCGTAGGTAGAGAGCAACATCTCGACGCTGTGGCCAAGCTGGCTCGCGATGAACGCGGGGTTCATCCCAGGCATCAGGCATAGGGTGGCGTAGGTGTGGCGGGTGTCGTACTGACGGCGTTCACGGATGTTCAGCGCCTTCAGCGCCGATTTGAAGGGGCGGATTGTAACACTTGGCTCGTTGATCCACAGCCCACCTTTGCTAGGTTGGAACACGAAGGGGCTAGTCGGGTGGGCCGACTTGGACGCCATGCGACGAAGGGTAGCCATTCGCTGGGCCTGGTTGATGGCGTTCAATGCGCGCTCGTTTAACAGGACCACCCGATGATGCTTGGTTTTCGTCTGGTCAGGTTTTCGCTTTGGATTGATCGCGGTCGGTCGTGATTATCAGCTTTCGACCCTTATCGGCCTCTCGTGAAAGAGTGCCTCGCCCCTTCTATTGATAGCGTCGATTAGAAGCCATTGTTAAACAACGGAAGCAGTTGTATTCAAAACAACTAGTCTTGATGCTTGATAACAGCACTGCATCTGATAGGGAAGTTGACTGAGTTGGCAATAAAACATTCGTGGTGAGCATCGTCGTGCAGGCGTCTTGCAAGATCCAGATTTGACTGGCTGCTGATAATGACCTGAGGCCTTAACTCAGCGTCTTTGAAATGGCCCTTGCGCTGGCCATCCCCTTCAAGCATCCGGCCCACCGGGTAGTCGACATATTCCAAGACGTTCACGTTGTTGACTGCGCACAGATGAAGATACCAAAGCTTGTGGCAGGCCGAGATCGAGGCCAGCAACATGTCTTCAGGGTTCCAGCGTTCAGGGTTCCCGCGAAAGGCGGGGTCGGCAGAGCCAAGGATAGGTGCCTTGCGTGGAGCCTCCACGTTGAAGTCTCTTTGGTATGCCGTGTAACTGGCAGTGCCTTCACCCGTGTTACCTATCCAATTTACGGTGACAGCGTAATGGTGTTCTTTCATGGTCACTCCTGTGTCGAAAGACGGCCGGAAAATCTTGCCCATCGCTTGGGTGCGGTTATCTTGCTCTCGATTGAGGGCTTTCCACCAGCATCTATTGTTTGCAGCGACGCATGAGCAATCCGAGCACATGCAATGATCCGAACTGCTAATAGTCCTGATTGCTGATTTCCTCGTGCTCTCTGTCGTGTCCTTGGCTTGAGGGTATCGAAACCCTATCTCAGGCTTGGGGCCTCAACACGCACAGTGGTGCTTCAGCTCAACGGAGCCTTCGCCGCCGCCTCGATCGCGTCGAGGTCCAACTCAATTGTTTCGGGCATGACGATTCCTTGGCCGTTCTTGCGACCGGCCTGTGCTTTAATGGGCGATTGTTGAAATGGATTTTTCTAGCGAGGGATAACGCTTATGTTTGCTGTCGGAATTGCGCTTCTTGCCGTTGGATTAGGCACTTCAAATCCTGGGCTCTGGATACCGGGCGCCGCGCTCATGGCTGCCTGCGTCGTGAAACGAGCACGCAGCTGACCCCTTGGCCGCCATATCGCGGCAGTGAATAGAGGGGGAAGGGGGACAAGGGCTACATCAGAAAGAGTACGGATTTGCCCTCAGATCAGAAGGACCTGCGCTGCGGTGCCGTCGTCCGGCTTTTGCCAGGACGTGCGCCCACCTGTATCTCGAAGAAGTAGACCAGACGGTGCTCATGGGTGATGCAGGGGGTGCGTAGACACACGTCAATTAGGCGGTTGAGGTTGCCAAGGATGGTGAGGTCGGCACTCTGCCAGTGGCAGCTTGGACAAGGGCTCCCTCCGGGTCAATGTGCACCCAGCGGCCAGGTCATTCGATTATGATCTGGAATTGACCGCTACAGGGTACCTTGGATCGGGCTATCTATATCGGGGTCGAATGCAGCCAGTCCCAGAATGGCTGCAATCGACTCAAAGCGGTCGGTCACGGTCTATCTTTTAAGACTTGAGTCAGATTGATCGAGGCCTTGATGCCGATAGCTACCCCTGGAGAATTTCTGCAATGGGTCATAGCGGCGGCTTTCAACGCGCTGTGCAGTGCATTTCCGGCCCCTGATAGCCCCACACCACGATGGCCTCGCCATCGTGCTCCCATAAACTCTCATTTTGTCCCTGGTAGCGCGCGCCGCTTGCGGTCTGTTCTAGGTACATCAGCGAACTGCGGTCACCGAACTCGACGATAGCCGTGGGCGGCTCGGTGCGGAAGAAGCGGGCAACCACTTCCTTGGCCGGGTTGCCGTCACACTGGTAGAACACCGGGCCGGTGGCCTCGACCAGCCGGTAGCGCGCCTGCAGTTCGGCGATGCGCAGGCGGTAGCTGTCGGCGATGCAGGCGGGCTGGTCCGCGCTTTTCCAGCAATCGTTGCGGCCTTTGATCCAGCCCCGTTGCTCGGTCTTGAGCACCGGCGGATGTTCATTGGCGGCCTTCTGCTGCGCGGCTGTGTAGACCTCGGCCATTTTCCGGTCCATTGCCGAGAGCCGCTCGCTCTGGCAGATCTGTTGTTCGATGCTGCCGGCCTCGACCTGAGTGCAGTTGAAGGCGGGTCCCGCAGCTTGGGTGTGCGACAGAGGCAGGGTGAGCAGCAGGGGAAGCCAGTGCTTCATGGGAACCACCATTAGCGATTCAGAATACTGGGCTCAGTCTAGCTCTGCGCTGACTGACGTGGAGGGTGGGCTAGCTTTTCGGCGGCTAATGACTGCTGTTGGCCGATTGCGGTCATTGCTAGCAAGTCACTGACATCTCTTATTTCACCATCGCTCTAACCTGGTCTGGAATCCTCAACCGGGCCCCGCTAGCGCCTCAGCGGTCGTGTGCTATGTTTCTAACTCCATTCATTATTCCCCGCCCCGAGCGCCTTGGTCTCATAACTCATGCAGTTCGTAAAATATCACGCGGCTGGCAACGACTATCTCGTCTACCACGACAAAACGCCATTCGATTGCTCTATGCTGGCCATCTCGGTGATATGCGACCGGCATAGAGGGTTAGGCAGTGACGGCATCCTGGTTCCTGTCATCGAGCCAGGCAAGATGCTCTCAGTGCAGATTTTCAATACCGATGGCTCCGAGGCGGAAAAGAGTGGCAATGGATTGCGAATCCTATGTCGCTACCTTTGGGATCAGGGCATCGTTTCGCACGAGCCCTTCGAGTTGTTAACCAAAGGCGGTAAGGTTCGTTGCCAGGTACTTGACGACGGCCGACGCATTTCCATTGCCATGGGTATGGCGACATTCCCCGAAAACGAACGACACTCAATGGAAGTCGATGGCATGCGCCTGCACCTGAACCTTGTGTCGATGGGCAACCCCCATTGCGTGGTGTTTGTCGATCAGGCGACTGAGGCACTTGCACGCAAGCTTGGGCCAACCATTGAGCAATTGTCGCTCTTCCCAAACAGAACCAACGTGCAATTCGTGAACGTTGTCGATCGCCGAAACCTGATGGTGCAGATCTGGGAGCGTGGCGTGGGCTACACCCTATCTTCAGGCACCAGCAGCTGTGCCGCTGCGGCAGTCTCACGACGACTTGGGTTCGTTGACGATCATGTGACAGTGCACATGCCTGGCGGTGAGATCACCATCGAACTTGATGAGGACAACCACGTACTCATGAAGGGCCCGGTGTGCAAAATTGGGAGGTACTGGTTGGATCCGGAGTGTCTGGCACAGATCGGTTGAATACGCGGCACCTCTGTATTCGCCGTTATCGCGTGGACTGATCAAGCGTAGGTAAGTGTAACTAAGATCGAGAGTGCCGGATGAAGAGCAGGCAACAAACGAGGTTCTCTGATCAGGGAGATAAGAGACCATGAGGCGTTCAACCTTGGATCATCTGGTCATTGTTTCACCGACCCTTCCGTTAGGGGCGCAATTTGTTGAGCGTCAGCTTGGAGCGAAACGGCTTTGCCAGATAACGTCAGTTTGCAGCCCGGAACCTAGCAATAGGTGATCTGAGAACACTTACACTGGAGGTGACGACACCGATGCCTGACAGCAAAGGCATCGGTGTCTCTTGCCAGCTCTGGCTGGGCGTCGGGGTCAACTCATCTCTGGAGCGAGGTGACTCATGAACGTCAGGCTTTCAATAGCGTACATATACTCAGAGAATCTCGGATCTCCATCGTTGAACGCCTTTGCCACTTTCTGTGCGTTCTCAAGACTGTCCCACATTGCTAAGTCCGCGAAGATTCGGTCGTCGCTCATCGGGCAGTAGGCACGGTACTCAATCAAACCGGGAAAGGTCTTTAACGTTTCACGAAGCCCTGCGCGGAGCACAGGCACTTGCGCAACGCATTCCTGTTTGACCTTGAAAATGGCTAGTTCGAGTACATGAGATGAACGCTGCATAGGGATGACCTGCTGTGTGTTAGGAAGTCCCAATTATCAATAGCTCATACTGACAGCGTAGTGTCAGTAGCAGTGATCGCTTTCCACTGGCTTGCCTGGTGCTTCATATACGCTTGGAGATCAAGGGCAGGATTGTTGGGTGATGGTTGTTGAGCAATAGCGATGGAGGCTATGCGATCGACCCGAAAATCGCGGTAAGCCGCCCTGGTACTACACCAGCTTCCAACCGTCCACTTTCCTCCCCAGTAGAAAAGGCCAAGGGGGGAAATGAGGCGTTGCGAAACTGCACCATCCAAGCTGGTATAAGTTATCGTCAGCGCCTGTGCATTTTCGATAGCATTTCGAAGGGTTGCGAGATGGCCACGCGTCGAGGAAGGAGTGGTTCCAAGTGCCCTGATTTTTGCCGTGCTGGGGTCAATCTGGTGATGGGCTATGGACGCTGAGATTTTGCTCAACAACATCCTTGCAGCAGCACTTAGATCGTTATCGGCGGAAGCTGAAAGCATTTCCATCCCGAGCATCAATGCATCCAGTTCGAGCCTGTTCAACGTTAATGGCGGCATCTCGAAGTCGGCATCCAAGGCATACCCCACGCCGGCGGTACCATAGATTGGGATTCCACTGAAGGAAAGATCGTCGATGTATCGATAGATTGAGCGAACGGAAACGCCAATTCGGCTAGCCAGTCGTTCAGCAGAGATTGGCTGATGGACACGAATCAGATTTACCAATTGAAATAAGCGATCAGCTTTACGCACTAGGTGTGCCCAACTGAGAGTCCTTTGCAAGCTCGATGGCCGCGTTAATGGCGGCCCGAGCTTGGGGGCTATTCTTCCAGCAACTCGATCCCACTGCTGCCGATGCCTGAGCCAGGATGTCACAAGCATTCGCTTTGCTGAGCACAGCCAGCGAGTCAATGCCCATCTGCTCAAGGCGAGCGATAACGGCCGGCCCTACGCCCTTTAGGGCCAACAAGGCATTATGTTCCGTCAGTGGAAATGGCATCCGTAAACTCCTGTTATCGGCCAATGAAACAACCGGAGTTTGCCCGACGGGACAGGGCATCTCAATAGATGGACTCCATCGCCCTCAGCGTAAGCATCAGGACGGTGCGCGCGTCAGGTTTGGGCCAAATTTGGGCCACAGCCCACCTTTGCTCGGTTGAAGCACAAAGGGTCCGACCGGGTATGCGGTTTTGGACGCCATACGCCGGAGCGTGGCCATCCGCTAGGCCAGGTTGTCCATCCGCCGGTAGTTCATGGCGCTCGCCTGGCGGAACACCGTAGCCACTTTCCTTGAGCAACCGTGCGTTGACCGCGCGGCGATTGAAGGGGGGCTGGTGGTGCGATCACGGCTGTTAGATGAAAAAAACAGATGTAAAAAAATGTAACATACACCTTCAGCAGTGGATTCATTGGAACAGCTGTGTATTCTGTCTCTCCAGTCAAGAATATGAGTTCTAGGTCCGTTCCATGCGTAATCGCGGCAAAATCTATTGGGAATGGGCCAATTCTGCGTTGCATTCCCGCAACTACGATGAGCGCCTTCCCTGCGGCACTTTAATCAACATCCAAGCCCGACTCTCACTTGAAAACGTCACTCAACTTTTCCTGGGTATCTACGGGAAAAAAGGCGTGCTCTTGCTCGAAGAGGTACACCCTGACTGCCGTGGACAGAAACTGTCCGCGGCGATGGCCTGGGCGCTCGAGCGTGCTCACGACTGGGTCGCCAAGGCGTTTCCTGCGCCCAAAGCACCAGGGCCTGAACCACTCCCGCGCAGAGGCTCGCGTCTTCACGGATAACGATGCAGGGAAAACGGAACGCTCGTCAGATCGCTTGAGTCGTATCTCCATCAAAAGCGCATTGAGGCGCCCAGTTGGAGAAAGTGATGAGCCTTTAGTCCACCAGTCATGACCTTTACGTGCATTCCTACCTTGGTTACCAGGCATCGATTTACGTGCTGTGGGAGTCGAGCGTCGAATTTCCCACGGGGATGTTGGTCGAGGTAGGGAAGCCGGGCGCAACGGCGCGAACCCTGCGTGTGAGACGACCATTTTCCTCTTCGACAGAAGCCATTCTCGAAGGGAAGGTTATGGCTGAACAGTACGTGGAAAGTCAGAAAAGCGGAGCCTGTGCTGCCAGGTGAGTTCGCCGAGGTCTGATCGGACCCACCGCAACCACGGGCAGGTCGACCGCCTGCGAATCTGTGCAACTGTTGATAACGGTATTCCCTGTTCATCGAGTCGAGCCATTTCAACAGTAACCGCTTGCGCAAGTGCCGTTGTGGACGGTGGTGTTACCAATTGTCGTGCTGCGCGGGTTCCAAGTCGACCCGGTCCCCGAGTCGAAACCCTGCACATCAGTGGTCGATGATGTTGCGCTACCGGTACTTGGGCCGGTATGGCCTACTACCGCTTCACTGAAGCGGCTCTATCAGCTCAGCGCCTTGGTTGCGCACATTGCCAATGGCTGTGCTCACTCGATACCACTCGAAGGCCTCGGCTGGCTCGCCCAGGTTGAGCGCCATCTGCTCGGCTTGTTCGCCCGGCGTCGCGGGTTGCATCCACTCACACGCAAGGTCTGGGGCCAAAACCACTGGCCTGCGGTCGTGCACATCTACCATTCCGCCCTGGGCATCGGCCGTAATGATGACGAACCCGTCATGCTCGCTGCCAGCGAACTGGCCGATGCTGGCGCAAAGGGAAGGGCGCCCGTCCCGGCGTCGGATGTAGTACGGCTGTTTCTTCGGTCCGCCTTCATCGACCCATTCATACCAGCCGTCGATCGGCGTTATGCCTCGGTGCGGCCAGATCGCCCGGAAGAAGGGGCCGTGTGCCACCTTTTCGACCCTGGCGTTGATCGGCGCGGCACGGTCGGTCGCCCAATGCGGTCGCCAGCCCCATCTCACCAGGTCCGCCCGCGGGCCTGCTTCATCCACTCGCAAGAGTGCCACCGGCGTGGTCGGCGCGACGTTGTACCGGCCAAGTGGCTGGTCGCCGACGTTGTTCCGCCAGGCCTCTGGCAGGCTCAGGGTTTCGACAAAGTCGTGTATGCCTCGGTACTGACTCAACCTTCCACACATGCGCGGCCCTCCTGCCAGAGCAAGCATAGCGCTTGGGCGTATCGCCGGTGTGGAGGGGCGACGGCGTGCCGTACGCGCAGTCCTGGCGGTGCAGGGCTGAATGAACGCCCCACCGCCATTCAGCACGGCGCCAAGTCTGATCTTCCAGGCGTTATAGGGTCGTTCGAGGGAACCCGAACGAAAATGCAGTACTTACCACCCTCCATCGATTCAAAGGCCACCAGCTTTTCCACCAGCGCGGCGCTCAAAACCTTGCCGGCGTTAAGCAGCAACATGCCGTTGTCGGCGTTCAGGTTGCGCGCAAGCACCATTCCCGGCGCCAGGTCACGGGTGGTACACACCTGGACTTCAGGGTCCACCAGGGTGAGATCGCTGTGGAACGAGGCGCAAACCTGGACGAAGTCCTCAAGGAGTGCTGGGTCATACAACCGGCCGGCGTACTTGCGCAGGTAGAGCAAGGCCTCGTCACTGTTCATCTGCCG
This sequence comes from Pseudomonas sp. 10(2024), assembly GCF_045164175.1. Classification (NCBI taxonomy): domain Bacteria; kingdom Pseudomonadati; phylum Pseudomonadota; class Gammaproteobacteria; order Pseudomonadales; family Pseudomonadaceae; genus Pseudomonas; species Pseudomonas sp. 10(2024). The sequence goes on along the minus strand of NZ_CP174006.1, from coordinate 3,128,608 downwards.
TTCAAGAATCAAACCCCGTTGCAGCTCAACGAAGTCCACGGCCAGCTTGAGCAAGCGAGCGCCGAACGGGATAGCTTCACCCTTGAGCCGGTCGGGGAAACCGCTGCCGTCCCAGTGCTCCTGGTGATGCAGGATCAGGCGCGCGGCATCTTTCATGGGCTCAAGGGTCATCAGCAGCGCTTCACTTTGGCGTGGGTAGTCGCGATAGCGGTCGCGGTCGCTGTGCATCAACTGGTCCGAAGGGGCAACGATCATGCTATCCGGCCAACTCAATTTGCCTATGTTGTACAGCGCCGCAGCCATGGCCAGATCGCGGCTGATCGCCTCGTCCAAGGCGTGGGCCCGACAGTAGCAACGCACCAGTTCGATGATCTGCCGATTGGTCTGCTTGGCTGGAGGCAGACGCAGATTAGCCAACATCGAGAACACTTCAGTCCCGGTCACATAGCTGTGTTTCAGTTCTTCGTAGGCCAGATCGAGCATGTCAGCGGTCTGCTGCAGCTCCGCGGTACGGGCTGCAACGCGTTTCTCCAGGTCGTTATTGAGCAGTCTCAACTGGGCGTTCTGCCGACGTGCCAGCAGCTCCAGGCGTTGGCGCTCGCGTTCGGAATGCTGGTGCTCCAGGGCCTGGCGCAAGGTCAGTAGCAATTCGTCGTCGTTCCAGGGCTTGCTGATGTAACGGTGGATCTGACCGTCATTGACGGCCTTGATGATTGCGCTCGGGTCGGCATAGCCGGTCAGCAAGATCCTGACGGTCGATGGGTGATGCTGATTGATCTGCGCCAACAAGGTGGCGCCGTCCATACCAGGCATGCGCGCATCGCTCATCACCAGGTCTACCGGGCCCTCGTCCATCTGCGCCAGTGCCTGTTCGCCGCTGGTCGCCAGCTTCACGTCATAGGGTTGGCCACGCAATAGCCGACGCAGACTGCTAAGGATCGACTCCTCGTCGTCCACTAGCAACACGGTCGGCCGATAGGGTGGGTTCGGGTTCGGTTGCACTTCCATGGCAGGCCTCACGCGGTCGATCTATGGAGCACTCGAGCTCAACGAGTGCTTAGGTCAAAGGCTAGATCATTTTTCCGCGACAGGTGTCGGAGCAAGACGTGGCGGGTGGCAGGCAAATTGTCTGGAAGGCATCTAACCTGACGGCATGGCACCACCCTTCTGTATATCCGTAAGCCCAGGGAAAAGGATTCTCCCGGATGTTCGCGCAGACAACCTGTCGTTTTCGTTCCGTTCTTCACCCGCAGCGCTTGCGACGTTGCCTGAGCCTGTGGGTGCTACTCGTTCTGAGTGTGGACAGCGGGGCCGAGCTGCTGGACGAGCCGCTCAAGCCACTGCCTCCGATTCCCGCTCTGGCACCTGGGCGTGTCGAGCTGGGCCGCCAGTTGTTCAACGATCCACGGTTGTCGCGCAACGGCACACTGTCCTGCGCCAGTTGTCACCGTCTGGACAAGTACGGGGCCGATGACCGGGCGTTTTCCATGGGGGTAGATGGCCTGCCGCTTACGCTCAATACGCCAACGGTACTCAATGCCAGCCTTAATTTCCGACAGTTCTGGAATGGCCGGGTCGAGTCACTCGAGGAGCAGGGGGATGCGGTGATCACCAGCGCTCACGAGATGGGCGGAGACTGGCGCGTGATCGAGCAGCGCATCGCCGCAGACGTGCGTTACCGCCAGGCGTTCAAGGATGCCTACCCGGACGCGGTGACAAAGGACAACATCCTCAGCGCGTTGGCCGATTACCAAAGGACGCTTCTTACCCCTGGCGCACGCTTCGATCGTTACCTGCAGGGCGATACCGAGGCGCTTACCCTGGAGGAAAAATACGGCTATCAGCGCTTCAAGGACTATGGCTGCATCGCCTGCCACCAAGGGGTGAATATTGGGGGCAACATGTTCCAGAAATTTGGCGTGTTCGGCGACTACATCGCTGACCGCGGCAACCCCACCGAGGCGGATCAGGGCCGCTTCAACGTGACCGCAGAGGAGGCCGACCGGGGTGTGTTCAAAGTGCCGAGCCTGCGCAATGTGGCGATGACCGCGCCCTATTTTCACGATGGCTCGGCGTCTACGCTGGAGCGTGCGATTGACGTGATGTTCCAGTATCAGCTTGGACGAATCCCAAGCGATGAGGACCGCAGGCTCATCACGCTGTTCCTCAGAACCCTTACTGCTGAAAAGGCGGGTCAGCCATGAGGGTGATTTCCCGGCGTACAAGCCTGATTCTATTCAGTGGGTTGGTCTTTGTACTGGCGTCGATGCTGCTGTACTTGTACCTGAATTCCGGGTCAGAGCAGACCCAGACCTACAACGAATCCCGAGATCTCATTCGTCAGCTCAAGCAACAGGATGCTGTATGGGAAAACGAGGTGCTCAAGGCCCGGGTAGCCGTCTCCCATAACTACGATCCACTTGTGATTCCTCTCAAGGAGATGAAGCGGCTGTGGGCACGATTCGACCGCCGGGAAGCCGAGCAAGGGCGCGATGACTCAGACCAGTGGCGCGATGCCCATGATGGTTTTCTTTCTGCGTTCGGGGAAAAGGCTCGGCTCGTGGAGCAATTCAAGTCGCATAATGCCTTGCTGCGAAATTCGTTGGCATTTCTACCCACCGCCGAGGACGGTATTCAGGCCCAGATCAACACCATGCTGGCCCCGAATCGGCAGGAGGTGCACGTATTCGTCACTGACACTTATGACCTCTTGCTAAGTGCCCTGGAGTTCGCGCAGGTTACCTCTGTGGAAAGGGCTGCCGAGATAGAGGTGGGGTTAGGCAACTTGGCTGTTAACACGGAGAACCTGCCCAAAGAATTCCAGACGCCCCTCAATCTGTTGAGCAATCACGTGGCGTTGATCCTGCGCGAGCAACCTGTCGTCAACCGCCTGCTCGAGCAGATCGAGGCGATCCCGGTTGCCGAGCGCCTGGATACGATCACCAGCCTTTTGGACAGGGATCAACAGCAGGTTGAAAAGGTCAACCGTAAAAACCATCTCTACACGTTATGGCTATCAGGCTTGCTGATGTTCTCGGTCATTTGCCTGGCTGCGCTGCTGGTGCGCAGCTTCGCCGAGGTGAGACGGGTCAACAACGCATTGCAAAGCGCCAATGACGTCCTGGAACAGCGGGTCGAGGAACGCACCCTGGCGCTCCGGAACGCTCAGAGCGAGCTGTTCAACGCCGCGCGCCAGGCAGGTATGGCGGAGATCGCCACCAATGTGTTGCACAACGTGGGCAACGTGCTCAACAGCGTGAACACATCCTCTGATCTCATCGCTCGAACGTTGCGCAGCAGCAAAACCCAGGGTTTGGGCAAGGCCATGCAACTGTTCCGCGAGCATGCCACTGACATCGGTCGGTTTCTCGACGAGGATCCCCGAGGCCGGTTGCTTCCCGGCTACCTCAACCAGCTGACCGAGGCGATCGCCGATGAACAGAAGGAGATGGCGATCGAGCTGGAAAGAATGAACAAGAGCATCGACCACATCAAGGAAGTGGTGGCCACCCAGCAATCCTATGCCGGCGCTAAAAATGTGCCAGAGCCGCTGTCGGTCAACGACCTGGTCGAGGACGCGCTGCGCATGAACGCAGGCGCGTTGACCCGGCATCAAGTGAGGGTAGTGCGCGACTTCGCAGATCTGCCTCTGGTGATGGGCGACCGGCATCGGCTGTTGCTGATTCTGATCAACCTGATCAGCAACGCCAAGTACGCCATGTCCGGCCCCGGCAGCGACCCGCGGACGATGATCCTCAGGACGCGCATCGTTGAGGGGGGCTTCCTGGAAATGAGCGTGCTGGACGAAGGCGAAGGCATTGCCCCTGAAAACCTGCAGAAGATCTTTGCCCATAGCTTCACCACGCGCAAGGACGGGCATGGCTTCGGCTTGCACAGTTGCGCCCTGGCCGCCCTCGAGATGAATGGTCACCTGACCGCACACAGCGACGGCCCTGGCTTGGGTGCTGTCTTTACCCTGAGGATCCCGCTGATCGCGGTGACGGAGCCTGCATGAGTGACATGATCAATCGCCGGATCCTGCTGATCGATGACATGCCGACTATCCACGAGGACTTTCGCAAGATCCTTGCCCCGGCCAGATCGCAGAACTCTGAGCTGGACGAGATGGAAGGGTTGTTGTTCGGCGAGCAGGTCAAGAACGAACGACCGGTATTCGAACTCGATTCAGCCTATGGCGGTGAGGAAGGTCTCGGCCTGCTGAAGCGTGCGCTGCAGGCCAGCAAGCCCTACGCGTTAGCCTTCGTCGACATGCGAATGCCAGGTGGATGGGATGGCGCTCAGACCATTGAGCACCTGTGGGAAGAGGACCCGCTGTTGCAGGTAGTCGTCTGCACTGCCTACTCGGACTATTCCTGGGATGAGTTGCTCGACCGGCTGCAGGCCCACGATCGCTTGCTGATCCTGAAAAAACCGTTCGACAACATCGAGGTCCAGCAAATGGCCAGCACCTTGCTGACCAAGTGGGAAATGACCCAACGGGCCTCGCTGAAAATGCACCAGCTCGAACAGCGGGTAGAGCGGCGTACCCAGCAACTGACCCAGGCCAGCGAGGCGCTGCAGCAGGAGATCGAGGAGCGCAAGCAGCTGGAAAGCCAACTGGTGCAATCGGAGAAACTCGCCTCGTTGGGGCAGATGGCTGCCGGCGTGGCGCACGAGATCAACAATCCGATCGGTTTCGTGTCCTCCAACCTGGGCACTCTGGGAGGGTACTTCCAGCAACTGGCAGCGATGCTCGACGCCTATCGCGAGGCCGAACTGATGCTCGGCGCAAACGAAACCACTGGGCGCTTGCAAAGGCTTCGTGAGCAGACGGAACTGGAGTTCCTCATGGAAGACATCCCGATCCTCATCAAGGAGTCCAAGGACGGAATCGGTCGAGTGGCGCATATCGTCAAGGACCTCAAAGACTTCTCGCGCGTTGACAGCGCTCAGCAGTGGCAACTAGCCGATTTGCAGCAGGGCATTGACTCCACGCTTAACATCGTCGCGAGCGAGCTGAAACATAAAGCCGACCTGGTAAAACGGTACCAGCCGTTACCCCCTGTCGAATGCCTGCCGTCGCAGATCAACCAAGTGATAATGAACCTGGTCCTTAACGCCGCCCAAGCCATGGGCCCCGAGCGGGGCACCATCACATTGGGCACTGCTCATCAAGGCGCCTGGGTGTGCATCGAAGTTGCGGATACAGGCGCGGGGATAGCACCGGAGAACATCAAGAAAATCTTCGATCCTTTTTTCACCACCAAGCCCGTCGGCCAAGGTACAGGGCTAGGCCTGTCCCTTTCCTATGGCATTGTAAAGAAACACGGTGGGGAGATAACTGTATCAAGCCAGGTCGGAGTGGGAACAACGTTTCGTGTACAACTACCGGTAAAGCAGAGCGCAACGCTGTGATGGCGCACGCGTTCTACCGCTGGCTGGCATGAAGTGCACGGCCCTGACGAGTGGAGGGCTCGCTTGGGTCGGCTTGCGCACTGATTCAAAGAACCCTGCATTGTGCTATGGGAGAGCGGCGCAGTCTGTGATAATGGGCAATGACAAGGGCCCTATCATGCTGACTATCTCCAATAACGTGCATCTGCCAGATGCCGAAATCGAACTCACATACATCCGCGCGCAAGGCGCGGGTGGGCAGAATGTCAACAAAGTGTCCAGCGCGGTACACCTGCGCTTCGACATCCCGGCCTCATCGTTGCCCGAGTTTTACAAGGCGCGGCTGCTGGCGCTGCGTGACAGTCGCATCACCGGCGACGGCGTGTTGATCATCAAGGGCCAGCAGTACCGCACCCAGGAGCAGAACCGTGTTGACGCATTGGCGCGTCTTGCCGAGTTGATCATCACCGCAGGCAAGACCGAAAAGAAACGCCGCCCCACCAAGCCGACCCTCGGCTCGAAGACCCGTCGCCTCGAAGGAAAAGCCAGGCGGAGCACTGTCAAGGCGGGGCGGGGGAAGGTGGAGTTCTAGTGTCTGTATGAACAGCGTTGAGACGAAGTTCAGGCAAGGCGAAAACAGCCGAGGAAGCGGAGTTTACGGGTTGTAATTGAGCATTTCGAGGGCGGCCTCACCGAGTATCAAGGTATTTCATACAGCGCCTAGAAGGAGATATACCCAATGTCGTCGAGCTGACGGTAGATCTTTGCCGCTGATTTTTAATTTTGGTTTGAACTTGAACTGCGTTAGGATTCTCTAAACAGCATCCACGTATTCAGGAGTATGCACATGTCGCGTTTGGCAGAGTTTAGACAGCTTGAACAGAAGTTGGCGGCCCAGTTGGCCGAACTGGAAGCCATGAAAAGCAGCGGTGAGCTTCAGAAAGAGATCGAGTTCGAGACCAAGCTGCGTGACCTGCTAAGCAAATACGGTTACAGCCTGCGCGATATCATCAACATCCTGGATCCTCAGGCCAGTCGCCGGTCCGCAGCTCCTGCGGCTACAGAGAAAGCCCCACGCCGTGCTCGGCAAGTGAAGCAGTACAAGAACCCGCATAATGGAGAGGTCATCGAGACCAAGGGTGGCAACCACAAGCTGCTCAAGGAATGGAAAGCCCAGTACGGGGCAGAAGAAGTGGAATCCTGGGTGTCCTGATTTGTGCTGATGTCGCCCTCATTGCGCTATCTGAAACGCCTTGTTCTTTTTCGAGGAAGCGACAGCGTCGCCTCCTCGAAATACGGCGTTGGGCGGAATGAGCTGACGTGGTTAAACAGGAAGTTTCGCCACTAAGCGCTCAGCGCCCGTTTCAATACTTCGTAAATTTTGGCATCAGCCGATTGGGCGACATTGAAACGGAGGAAATCACCCGCAGCCATCGACTGGCTGAACGCATTTCCGGGCGCCAGCACTACACCTTCATTCAAGCAAGCCCGAGCCAGTGTTGCTGCATCCTTGCCTTGAGGAAGTTGGCACCAGACGTACATGCCTGACTGGGGCGTTATCCAGGGCTTGATACCAATGGCTTGAAGCCTCGCTACCGTTCTGTCCATAGCCTCGGCCAGCCTGAGGCGAACACTTTCCATGTGTTTCCGGTACCCGCTATCGGTAATCGCCAGATGGATGATGTCCGCGGCCAGGCGGCCACCCCCGAATGTGGTCGCAATCTTGAGATCGACCAGGCTCTCGATCCAGTCACTGCGAGCCGCGATGTAGCCGCATCGAATCGAAGCGGAGATGGTCTTGGAAAAGCTACCGATCTGGATGACACGAGAGAGGCCATCGAAGGCAGACAGCCGTGGCGCTGGTGCATTCTCGAAATCCCCGAAGATGTCGTCCTCTACGATCACCAGGCTGGAGGTGTCGGCCAGCTTTAGCAACCTGTGTGCCGTGACCGGAGACAGGGTAGCGCCGGTCGGGTTGTGGATGCCTGAATTGGTTATGTACAACCGGGGAGAATGCGCGAGCAGGGCAGCGCCAAAAGCATCGATGTCCGGGCCCGTCGCGGTGTAGGGAACGCCTACGATGTTCACCCTGTGCGCTTTCAGCAATGCGTGAAAATTGAAATAGCAGGGGTCGTCGACCAGCACAGTGTCCCCCGGCTCCAGCAGAAAACGGCAGATCAGGTCGATGGCGTGGGTGCCGGACTCAGTGAGCATGATCTGTTCAAGAGGGGCTTCGATCCCGATGCCTGTCAGCTTCCGTGACAAGAATTGCCTGAGAGGCAGATGCCCAAGTGGCGAGGCGTACTCAGTCAGTTTCAATGTGTCGGAACGGGCAACGGTTCGAAGCGCTTTGCGCAAGCCGGCTTCGAACATCCAGGAGGCAGGTAGCCACCCGCACCCCGGTTTCAACGCATCGCTAGCGGTGTCAAGAGACTGACGCGAGATCCACAGCGGGTCCACTTCACGATCAAGCCTTGGGCCGAGTTCGGTGAGTACCAAGGGCGCCACTGGCCCGGCTACGTAAAAGCCGGAGCCAGGACGAGAATTGAGTACACCCTCTGCCATCAGCCTTTCATAGGCCTCAAGCACCGTAGAAACCGACACCTGCATGGTCTGAGCCATCGCACGCACCGAGGGAATTCTCGCGCCTGGTGTGTAGGTTCGAGAGGCTATCCGCGACTGGATTTCACCCATGACAGTTCGAATTCGCGTTCCGTCCCGTTTCATCGCACCCTCAACTGTGCCGGAGTCATATGCATAACAGTTTGGTTTAAGTGTATTGGATTGTACATGGCCTGGGTGAGCCTGTCGGTGATGTACTGAGCCTTGGCTTATCGAGGACTTACCGATGGAAAAATCAGCAACCGGGTGGATCAACGGTTTCATAGGCGTCGCCATTTTTGCGGGTTCGTTGCCGGCAACCCGAGTGGCAGTGGCCGACTTCGAACCGACGTTCCTCACCTGTGCCCGGGCGACAATTGCCGCCATGCTGGGCGCGCTTTTTCTGATCGTGCTACGCCAGCCTCGACCTAAACGGCGGGATTTGTCGCCTTTGGCCGTAACAGCGCTCGGCGTCGTTATCGGTTTCCCGCTACTGACAGCATTTGCCCTTCAGCACATAAGCTCTGCTCACTCCATTGTTTTTGTCGGGCTCCTGCCATTGTGTACCGCAGGATTTGCGGTTTTGCGGGGCGGTGAACGACCTCGGCCATTGTTCTGGCTGTTCTCGTTGACAGGTGCCGGGTTGGTCGCTGGCTATGCGTTGATGAACGGAGGCGAGGCGTCGGCGGTGGGCGATCTGCTGATGTTGGCTGCGGTTGTGGTCTGTGGGTTGGGCTATGCCGAAGGAGCGCGCCTCTCGCGGACATTGGGTGGTTGGCAGGTGATCAGCTGGGCGTTGCTGGTAGCGTTGCCGTTCATGCTGCTGCTGACGGTAGTCAATCTTCCAGCCCCTGATGACTTTGCCAGGGTAAGTGCCCCTGCGTGGTTCAGCTTTGGCTACGTTTCACTGTTCAGCATGCTGATCGGGTTTGTGTTCTGGTACCGAGGGCTCGTCCAGGGGGGGATTGCGGCAGTGGGCCAATTGCAACTCTTTCAGCCGTTCATGGGGCTTGGGCTGGCAGCGTTGCTTCTGCACGAGCATGTCAGCTGGACGATGCTGCTCGTGACGCTGGGGGCTGTCATCTGTGTTTATGGGGCCAGGAAGTATGCCCAATAGATGAACAGCCAGGCAGAGCGCAATGTCGAGCTGATGGGGTTAACGGGGCCGGTTGTCTCGCCACTGCAAAACGGTTGCCGACTTTCGGCGAGACGTACTCCGCACCTCCAACTAGAAAATGGCATCAGCCGGTAATGACTGCGTCTTGCTGGCCGACAAGGCCCGGTTGTCGAACGCGCTGGCCCCCGGCAACCTTGCCCAGGCCAACGGACCGATGGCGATTTCTTCTGCACTCAACAGGCAATGGTCGAGTTCGCGTTGCAGTGTCTGGGTATCCAGGTCCTGGCCAATGAACACCAGCTCCTGACGGCAATCGCCGACGATGCTGTCCCACTTGGCCATGATGCCCTGCAAGCGATACTTGTCCTGCGGCCACTGTGACGGGTCGATGAAGTTCCACCAATGGCCAACGTAGTCCCATTGAAACTGCTGGCCGCTGTGTACCAGCAAGCCGATTTCGCGGTGGCGGCTGGCAAGCCAGAAATAACCTTTGCTGCGCAGAAGACGGCCGTTGCGCCAGGGCCTGGCGAGAAAATCAAGCAAGCGTTGCGGATGGAACGGGGCGCGCGCTCGGTACACCCATGACGTCACGCCATAGGTCTGCGACTCGCCGGCCGGGGCGTCGTGCGCGTCCATCTGTTTCATCCAGCCGGGCGCTGCGGCAAGGCTGGGCAAATCGAACAGCTGGGTGCCGAGGATGCTCGACAGCGCGACGTTGCCGGCCACCATCGGCAGGATCTGTGCGCCTGGATTGAGCCCGGCGAGAACTGCCTGCAGGGCCTGGTACTGCGCCTCATCGACCAGGTCGCGTTTGTTGACCAGAATCACGTTGGCATACTCGACCTGCTCGATCAGCAGATCGGCCAGCGGGCGCCTGCTGTCATCCGTGGCGACGTCGGCCCGCGCGACGGTTTCGGGTGAGTCGAGCATGGCCATGAACTGGCTGGCATCGACCACCGTCACCAGCGTATCCAGCCGCGCCAGTTCGCTGAGGCTGAAACCGTTGGCGTCGAGAAAGGCAAAGGTCTCGGCGACTGGCATCGGCTCGGAAATCCCGGTGGACTCGATCAACAGGTAATCGAAACGCTGCTGGCGCGCCAGCGCGCTGATCTGCTCAAGCAGGTCGGCGCGCAGGGTGCAGCAGATACAGCCGTTGCTCATCTCTATCAATTCATCCTGGCCACGATACAGCGCAACGTCGCGCTGGACCTGGGCGGCATCGATGTTGACCTCGCTCATGTCATTGACGATAACCGCCACCTTCAGGCCCTGGCGGTTGCGCAGGATGTGGTTGAGCAGGGTGGTCTTGCCTGCGCCGAGGAAGCCTGAAAGGACCGTCACCGGCAGCCGGCCTGCCTGGGCGCCGGCACTCATGCGCGCACCACTCGCGGGCTTTCGACCCTGTCCAGATAGCTTTCGAACAGATCTACCACCACCAGGCCGTCGTCTGCGGCATCGCCCCACAGGTCCCGCACGCGGAACTCGACATGGTAGGTCGGTTGATGCGCAGCGCTCTGGTCGCCATGGCCAATCGCGTCCGGAAACGGCCACTGTTCAGTGGTCCGGTGCAGCACTACGCCTTGCTTGCCGCGCACATATGCAGGCATGCGCACATGCCCGGCCACGTATTCATCGCGTACGATGACCCGGTCGCCCACTTCAAAAGGCGCTCGCCCGGTAATTGCAGCACGCCCTTGCGCATGGGCGGGGTTGGCCAGCTTGAAGTGCGAGCCGAGCGCTTCATCCAGTTCGGCCTGGGTGATGACGCCTGTTTCGACCAGCAGCGTGGCAGTGGCGATCACATAACGCTCGTAGTATTCGGTGCCGACGTGCTGGCGCACGTCAATGCGTTCGACGGCATGACGTATTTCGTCGACGCTGAACTTGTTCAGGTGGTCGACGCCGATGAACATCAGGCTGTAGGCCAGGTGTTCCCAGTCCTGCTTGAATACCTGCTTGTAGCTCAGGCTGTTGATGCGGTGGGGCACTTTGCCAAAGCCCTGGAAACCGCCGAGATCGTGAAAGCCATCCATATTGAACACTCCGGAAGGTGAATGGGGTTGGGCGGTCTTGCTCAGCCAACGCGGGGCAGGGCGACGCCGATCAGCACGTCCTTGGTGACCAATTGCCGCAACTGCTCTTCGCTCATATGCTCTGAGCCCGCTGGCCGTTGCGGCAGCACCAGGTAGCGGCTTTCAGCGCTGGTGTCCCAGACCTTGACCACCATGTCGCCGGGCAACTCGGTGCCCAGCTCGCGCAATACCGTGCGCCCCTCCCGGACCAACCGCGCACGGAACTCGAAGCCCTTGTACCACTCAGGCGGCAGGCCCAGCACCGGCCAGTTCGTGCAGGAGCACAGGCTGCAGACGATCACGTTTTTCAGCTGCGGAGTGTCTTCCAGGGCGACGATGTATTCGCCCTGTGGGCCGGTGAAGCCGAACTGGGCGCAGGCGGCCGTACCGTCCTTGAGCAGCAGCTCGCGAAACTGCGGATCGACCCAGGCCTTGGCGACGATGCGCGCGCCGTTTTCCGGGCTCCAGCCGTGTTCCATCAGCTGGGTGAGCTGTTCGATGTAGCCCTCGGGGATGAGGTCTTTGCGCTTGAGCACTGCAAACAATGCGCGCGCGCGCTCACCAGGGGTTGAAGTTGCCGTCATGGGATTACTCCTCTCGTCCAACACGGTTGTTGAAATCTGTTGTTGTGCCAGCGGTATTTTTTCAGGGGCGCAGCGCCTGCTGCCTGGGTCACAGCGTACGCCAGTCCACCGCGGCCTCGAACGCTGCCGCGGCCTGATAGATCGTGCCTTCGGCATAGTGCTTGCCGACCAGCATCAGCCCCACCGGCAGGCCGTCGACCAGGCCGCAAGGGATGGACATGGCCGGGTGGCCGGTGATGTCTTGCGCGGCGGTATTGCCGAGCATCTCCAGCGCGCGCGAGACACTCTCGGTGATCGAGCAACCTGGCGCTGGCAGCGGCTGGGCGATGATGGGCACGGTTGGCATTACCAGCAGGTCGTAGCGCTCCAGCGCCTTGTCGTAGCCGGCGCGCGCGAAACGGGCGATGTTCTGCGCCTTCGCGTAGTAACGGCCGTGGTAGTGTTCCAGGCCAAACTGGCCAACCAGCATGCACAGCTTGAGCGAGGGCGACAGGGCGTCGGCCTGGGTCCGCCAGCCAGCCTGCTTGTCGAGCAAGGCGACGTCGTACAGGCCCTTCCAGTTAAAGCCCGCGCCGTTGCCGTGCATCATCTGCATGGTCAGGCCTTCGCAGCCGATCGGGCTCCATAGCGAGCCGGCCAGCGTATGCTCGGGAACCGATACTTCCTCGACCACTGCGCCCAACGCCTCGAAGCGGGCGATGGCGCTGCGCACCTTGTCGCCAACGCGCTGATCAAGGTTAGCGAGCTGGAAACCTTGCTGGAGGATGCCGATACGCAGCCCGCGTACACCGCGCTCGAGGTAGTTGCCATAGGTATCGACTTCGGGCACGCCCTGGCGTGGGTCAAGCCCGTCGGCACCGGCCATGACTTCGAGCATGAGCGCGTTGTCGCGCACGTTGCTGGTCATCGGGCCGACATGGTCGAAGGTGGCCTCGATCGCCATCACTCCGGTATACGGCACCAGCCCGAAAGTCGGCTTCATGCCATAGATGCCGCACCACGCTGCGGGAATACGCGCCGAACCGCCCTGATCGCCGCCCACCGCCAGGTCAACTTCGCCCGCCGCAACCAGCGCGGCGCTGCCCGACGACGAACCGCCGGTGCTGAAACCAGGGCGCAATGGGTTGTGCACGGGGGCCGGGTCCGAGGTGTGGCTGGCGCCGGACAGGCAGTAGTGTTCGCAAGTGGCCTTGCCGAGGATGGTCACCCCGGCGTCGAGCAAACGCGTAACTACAGTGGCATCGAATGACGGCACAAAACCGGCCAGTGGCGCGGCACCGTTCATCATCGGCACGCCCGCCAGCGAGATGTTGTCCTTGAGTGCGACTGTTTTGCCGAGCAGTTTGCCGGTGCTGGCGCCCATCACCTCGGTACGGTAGTACCAGGCGTTCAACGGGTTCTCCCGGCTGGAGGGGCGGTAACCCGCAGTGCGCTCGTAGCGCACCAAGGGGATGAAGTCCGGCAGTTCGTCGACCAGGTCATAGCCGTCGAGGCTTGCCTGCATGAGCGCCAGGTATTCGCTGGCTTGTTCGGGGGTCAGCTGCATGTGCAGGCGGTTGGCGAGGGCCTGCAACTGTTCGAGCGTCGGGCGGATGATGGCCATGGGGTGTCCTGTTTCCGGTGGCAGGCCGCAGGGGCCGGTAAATGACTGTTCGAGAGGCTCGCCGCGGCTGGGCCTGGTAACAAGCTAGCGCCAGCGCGCGAGCGGTACTTGGTTGAGCAGGACAGTCGCTTTGTTGAGCAGGACTGCGTTGCGCCAAGTGGAGTGCGTCCTGAATGTGGCCGGGTGGGCTTACGGCTCCAGCTTGGGCACGGCTGCCTGCTCAGCCGAATCGGTGCGTGCGGGCCACACTACGCCGACGCTTTTCATGCCTTTGGCCGGGTCCATCGTGGGGTTGGCCAACACCACATCGCGGTAGGAGGGGCTGCCGATCACGGCGGGTTTGAACTTGACCAGGAAGTCGTTGACCTCCTTGCGCAGTTCCGGTGACAGGTTGTAGTCGTTGTAGCACTCCTCCAGGCAATCCAGCGTGGCTTGCCAATGAACCTCGGTAAGCCCCATGCCGCGGTGTGCGGTAACCATGTCCCGGCCGCGGTACTTGGCGCTGCCACCCCAGTGTTGCGAGAGGAAGTCGACGAAGTTGATGTGTTCCTTCTGGAAGGTCGACTCGGACATGTGTGCCCAGATATGACCGATCGCCGGGTGGGCCATGGTCTTGCGCAGTACCGCGCCGGCGAACTGGTAGATAGCGTCATAGCCGCCGAGGCGGGTATACAACGAAGGTTGCGGTTCAGGGGTTGCCTGTTGATCAGTCATGTACTGGTGCTCCGTATCTGCTGGGGAGGCTTGCTGGTGCCAACGGGCCTTGGGTTAAAAGACCCGGACGTACCTGAGGTTCAGGCGGAAGTTTTCCTTGGGGCCGTTTTCTACCGCGAGGTCACGCCCCAGCTGCACCTGCAACTGGTCCTTGGCGGTGAAGAACTTGTTCGCGGTGACGCGCAAGTTGGTGGTTTCGGCGCGGTCGTCCTGCGCTGTTCCGTCAATCTGGTTTTCTCCGCCCCAGGTGTGACCGAGGCCAACTGCCAGTGAAGTGCCTGGGTCGACGATGTAGCGCCCCATCAGTTGTGCCCCGTAGGAAACCTCCTGTTCACGGCGCGCAGAGCTGGAGCCGAAGTCGTCGTTGTCGCTGTACCAGATGGCATCACCGACCAGGTCGACAGCCCATTTTTCGCCCAAATGTTTGACGTAGGCGGCCTGCAGATCGACCTTCCAGCGGTTCTCGCCAAGGTTGAGCGCGTCGTCGCGGTCGTAAGTGCCAGTGGGGGCGGTGAGGTAGACGGTGGCGCCAAGGATGTCGTTGGCCTCGTTCAAGCGGTACTTGAGCGGTGCCGTCAGGGTGAGGTCGCCAACGCCGCTGGTGTCGCCCAGGGCCGAGGCATCGCCGCTGCTCGATACGCGGCCGAACGGCAGCAGAAATTGCGGCTCCAGGGTCAGTCGATCAGTCAATTGATAGACGTGCAGCAGCCGCAGGATGCCGACGTTGGAGGTCAGGTTGAAATCGGAGCTGACTTTGTGCCCGTTGGCGTAAGCGCTGTCGGTGGTGGAATGCTGGTAATAGACCACACCGATCGTTGCACCCACCGGCAGCGCTTCATAATCACCCGGATCAACTTCGAACGCTTGCGCACACACGCTTGGCACGGCTGCCGCGAGCATCAGGTAACGGAGCTGTTTCATGGACAGAGGTCCTTTATTCTGGGCAAAAAGAGCCCCACTGCCGCAGGGACGGCAGGTGCGGGGCTAAACGTGGAGTTGGGGGCTAGTTGGAACTGACTTTTGCGTCGCGCAACATGCCGGTGTGTGGGTGGCAGTTGATGTATTCGAACACCTGGCTGCTTGCATCCGACACGGACACTTCGTGATAGAGCCGCAACTTCTCGAGCCCTGCTGCTACCCGAAAGAAGGTGACGAAAATACGCAGATGAGTGGGGTGCGATTCCGCCCAGCGTTCGAGTTTCTCCAATGAACGCCAGTGGCCGATGTTGTAACTCATGTCGAGCAAATTGCCGTTCGCGTCGATATTGCGTACAAAGCGATTGCTGTAACAGCCCAGCGGCTGGCCGTTATCGCGCAGAAAATCCATACCATCCTGCAAGGTCGGCAAGATTTCATCCAGGTACAGCGAGCGCTCAGCCGCTTCTGCCGCTGCCCAGTCCTGGCCCGAGCGAATCAAGGCAATATTGTCATGGCCGATCACCACCACCCGACCGCCTTTGGCCGGGTCGCCAGCCACGACTCGCAGTTCGCCGTTCGGGTTCATCCAGTCCGTTTGTGACACCGGGAAACGGTCGCGCATCGAGCCCCAGTAACCGTGCTCCTCGATCTCGCCACTGGTGTTGTCCATGATCGCTCCGACCCCGGGCAAATCGCTCTGGAACGCATACAGCGTCTCGAACTGCTCGGCCCGCGGCGCGGTGATTTCGCGGTAGTAACCAAGGCCATCATTCAGGCGTTGCGGCGAACTCCACCAGCCATCCACCTCAGGCGAGCGTAACCAGCGGCAGTAAGCGCCGGTATCTTTCCAGTAGCCGACGATCATCAGGTTGTCGTAGCCGCTGCTGTCGGTGTGGTGCGTCAGGTCGTGAGTCAGCGGGCCGTCGTTCAAGCCAAAGCTGTCGAGAATCTCGCGCATCGCCTGCAAGGCCCGCTCACGCTGACCATCACCCTGGTACTGCACCCCCAGATAGGCCATCACCACTTGCGTCAGCTGCTCATCAGCGCGGCCGACCCACATCGGGAAGGGCGGCTGGTAATCATCAGGCACCCGGCGCGATAACGTGCGCGGGCACACGAGGTGTTTGTCGATTGCAGATTCCATCACAGGCTCCTTGTTATTTTATGTTCAGAACACGCTCAGCGTTGCCTGGTGCGTTCGCCAGCCGGGCGCGCAGTGCACACGCCGCCCACTCGAGCACCCACGATAAAAACTCTTCAGGCGCCAGGTCGCGCCTATGCAGCCACCTGAACTCGTCGGCGATTCGCTGTTGTTGTAATTGCATGGGCTACCTCATCAGCGCAGTTGCTGGAAACAACGTGAGGTCAAAGTTAGGGAGGACTGGGCAACGTCGCTTTGTTCGCAAGGACAATCGTTTGGTTGGAAACGACAGCGCCGTAACACCCGCTTGAGCACGAACCGCGATGGTGCAGCGGCCAGAGAAAAGCTGCGTTTTTGCCCTGAAATGGGGAGCAATATGGGTGCTTTTGGAAAGCGCCAGTTGGCACTATGAGGACGAAGGCTGTGAGGGCTGCAGCCTGTGCCAGCGGATACCGCTGGCGTGAATATTGCCTATGCGAACCTTTGTAACAGTGCCCCTTTTTCAAGTTGCCACATGAAGGTGAGCGCCATCATGGCTGAGACCAACCACTATTCAACCCTTGCCGTTTCGCCATCCCGTCGCTTTGATTACTGGCGGGAGGTGGTCTGCCGCCATTGTTTGTCGGCAGACAGCAAACCCTCCTCGCAGAGCAACTTCGAGGGTGCGCTGCAGGTCAACGGCATCGGCCCGTTGGATGTCACGACGCTGTCGTCGCCGCTGCACCACTGGGTGCGCTCCGAGCAACACCTGCGCAGCGACCCCGCCGAAGACATATGGTTGGGAGTCACCCTCGACGGCTACGGCGAAATTGAACAACACAACCGCAAGGCCAGGCTCACGGCCGGCAATGTGTTTCTTTACGACGCAACCCAACCGTTTCGATTCAGCCTGGGTGGTACCGAAAACCACCTTATCCGCATCCCCCGGCCGCTGCTCGCACAGCGTGTCCCGCACATCGCTGACATCACCGCGCTGGTGCTGGAAGAGGGGCGCCCCGGAGTGATCCCGTTGCGGCAGATGATTGGCCAGGCGGCCAGTTCTGCGCCGTTGTTGCAGGACGAAGGCGTCTCCCGACGGTACTCCAACACCATCATCGACCTGCTGGTGCTCAGCCTTGAGTTGCAGGACCTGAAGACTACCCATCGGGAGCTGGATCTTTATGGGCGAATCATGAATTACATTCAACGCCATTTGACTGAGCCGGAGCTGTCGATCGAGTCGATTGCCCTGGCACATCACGTGTCGACACGGACGGTGACACGGGCGTTTGCCCGGCATCAGAAGTCACCGGTTGCCGAGATCTGGAAGGAGCGGCTGAATGCTAGCCGCGCGGCGATTGAGTGTGGGCAGGTAAAGAGTGTTTCGCAGGCGGCGTTGGAGTTTGGTTTTTCAGACTTTTCACATTTTAGCCATGCGTTTCGCAAGGCGTTTGGCGTGGCGCCGCATTCGTTGTTACCGCGCAGTAGGGGGTGAGAATTGAAAACTGCGCTTGGCCATGCTCTGTGCCCCTCAAACAAAAAACCTGACCCCCTATGTAAAGGATCAGGTTAAACCTGACTTACAGGCCCAGTTCAGTCAGCCCTGGGTGATCATCCGGACGGCGACCCAGTGGCCAGTGGAACTTGCGCTCGCTTTCCTTGATGGGCATGTCGTTGATGCAGGCGAAACGGCGGTGCATCAAGCCATCGGCTTCAAACTCCCAGTTTTCGTTGCCATAGGAGCGGAACCAGTTGCCCGAATCGTCGTGCCACTCGTAGGCGTAACGGACGGCGATGCGGTTGTCGGTGAAGGCCCAGAGCTCTTTGATCAAGCGGTAGTCCAGTTCTTTCTTCCACTTGCGAGTAAGGAAGTCCCGAGCTTCTTCACGGTTGTTTGCAAACTCGGCACGGTTACGCCATTGGGTGTCCACCGTATAGGCCAAGGCAATCTTTTCGGGTTCGCGGGTATTCCAACCATCCTCAGCGAGTCGGACCTTTTCAATCGCCGATTCGCGAGTGAAAGGAGGAAGTGGCGGACGAGTGTGTTCGTTGGACATGGTGGTGCCTCCAATCTTTTGGATGGTTCAGTTGAGTGGGTATTTCTTTAACTTCAAGCGCTTGCGCGCTGCACTTCCTTGAGCAAGACCTTTGTGATTTCTCGTGCACTGTCGAGCGCGGTGTGATCACCCATGACGTGGGCCACGGTTATCGTGCCCTCTATAATCAAAAGAAGTTGCTTGGCCAAGCCAGTCGGATCGTTAACACCTAATTCGCTGGTCAGTTCTAGCGTGTAGTCCAGCAGCTTTTGTTTATGCAGTTTTGCGATCTGTCGAACAGGATCGTCTGCGTTACCCACCTCTCCGGCGGTGTTGATAAAAGCACATCCGCGAAAACCGTCTGACTCAAACCAACTTTTGAGGGCATCAAAAATGCCAAGGATGCGTGCCTCTGGCGTTTGCGCTTTTTCGCATTCACTTCTGAACCACGTCATCCAGCGTATATCGCGGGCATTGAGTGCCGCCGCTGCTACGTCCTCTTTATTCGCAAAATAGCGATAAATACTTTTACGGGCGACGCCCGAGGTCTTTACCAAGAGGTCCATGCCCGTGGCGTGAATCCCGTTTTCGTAAATAAGCTTCTCGGCAGTCGCCAGGATTTTTTCGCGTGTATCGGTCATTGGCTTATCCATGTAGCCAGAGTAGAACGATCGTTCTCCCTGGTCAAGCAGCTCTTGAAATTATTCGATTGCGTGCAAGCGGGGCGCCGGCGTGCGTTCGATCAGAGTGGCTGGCTTCGCGCTGATCAGTCGCGCTCCAGTTCGGCGAAGCGGCTGGACAACCAGGCGTGCAGGTGCCTTACCGCAGGCGACAACTGCTTGCGGTGCGGGCACACCAGGCTCAGTGGCATGGCGGGCCCGGGGTGATCCTGCATGAGCACGACAAGTCTTCCCGCCAGCACATCGTCGCTCACATCCAGCCAGGACTTGTAGGTTATCCCTTCGCCGGCCACGGCCCAGCGCCGGGCGATATCGGCGTCGTCGCAGAGCAGGGCGCCACGCACTTGGACGGTCTGCGTTCCCAGTTGCCACTTGTCGTAGACCCGCCCCTGCTGCATGTACAGCAGGCACTGGTGTTCGAGCAGATCTTCGGGGGCTTGGACGGTGCCTTGCCGCGCCAGGTACTCGGGCGAGGCCACCAGCACCTTGCGGTTCCAAGGTGCCAGTGGCAGGGCTATATAGTTGGCGTCGGCGTTCAGGCCATAGCGGATGGCGATATCTACCGGATCGCGAAAAAGATCGGCGATCTGGTCGGAGAGAAACAAGCGCAGGTTCAACTGTGGATGCTCTCGGCGAAACGCCGTGAGCCAGGGCAACAGCACGTTGCGGCCCAGATCGGAGGGTGCAGCCACCTGCAAGGTTCCGCTGAGCTGGGCGCTTTCCTGACGCAGGTTGTCGCGCCCGTGCCTGAGGGCTTCCAGGGCGACAAGGGCCGAGGGCAGGTACTGCTCGCCTTCGGCTGTCAGGCGCAAGCTGCGCGTGGTGCGGGCAAACAATCGCACATCCAGTTCACGCTCCAGGCGCTTGACTGCCTCGGCTGCCTGGCCAGGTAGCAGGTCGGCCTCGTGGGCCGCCGCGGTAAAGCTGCCCAGCGCAGCGCTGCGAACGAAGATACCCAGGTCGTCGAGACGGATCATTATCACTCCTGCAATGAAAGTGTTGACGGGCAGGGCCCGTTTTTCCCGGACGCCTGGCACGCCAGACTCGATGCCAAATCAAACCACATTCAGCAGTGAGTGCCTATGAAAGCGATCAGTTTCATCCAAAAAGGCTTGCCTATCGAAGACCCTGCGTCTCTCCAGGACATCTTCATGCCCAAGCCCAGCCCTGGGCCCAGGGACATTCTGGTCGAGGTCAAAGCCGTGTCGGTCAACCCCGTAGACACTAAGGTACGCGCGGGAACTTTCACGGGAGAGCCGAAAATACTCGGCTGGGACGCGGCCGGTATCGTCCGCGAGGTCGGGCGCCAAGTGACCCTGTTCAAGCCCGGAGATCAGGTGTACTACGCCGGCTCCATCGCCAGGCCCGGCAGCTACAGTGAATATCACCTGGTTGACGAACGTATCGTCGGGCATCAACCGCGCAGCCTGGGTGCGGCGCAGGCAGCCGCGCTGCCGCTGACGGCCATCACCGCCTGGGAACTGCTGTTCGATCGCCTGGGGATCGCGGAGGGCGGCGGGGAGGGCGATGCCCTGCTGATCGTGGGCGCGGCGGGCGGCGTCGGTTCGATGCTGGTGCAGTTGGCCCGGCAACTGACCCGCCTGACGGTTATCGGCACGGCCTCCCGCGCCGAGACCAGCAACTGGGTACGCGAACTGGGCGCCCATCACGTCATCGATCACAGTGCGCCGCTGCAAGGGCAGCTGCAGGCCCTGGGGATCGAGTCAGTCAGCCATGTCGCCAGCCTCACCCATACTGATCAGCACTTTGCGCAACTGGTTGAAGTGCTGCGCCCCCAAGGTCGCCTGGGCGTGATTGACGACCCGCAGACCCTGGACGTCATGCCGCTCAAGCGCAAGTCGCTGTCGCTGCACTGGGAGCTGATGTTCACCCGCTCGCTTTATGAAACCGACGACATGGTGCGCCAGCACGAGCTGCTCGAGCGCGTGGCCGGGCTGATCGACCAAGGCATCCTGCGTACCACCCTGGGCGAGCATTTCGGCGCCATCAATGCCGCCAACATGCGCCGTGCCCATGCGCTGGTCGAGAGTGGCAAGGCGTGCGGCAAGATCGTCCTGGAAGGCTTCTGAAACCTGTTTGACAGACAACGGCGGACCGGTCGATCCGGTCTGCCATGAGCATGCTTGAACGAACCGTGTTTCTCCGCGCCGCGCACATTCCCGGCGCTACGCCCGGTGAAACTCATGCACACATTGAAGCAGGCAGTACCGCGCCTGCTCTTTGCCACTGACCAGGAGCTTGATGTGAACCGACAAGATTACCCCCTCGTTTCCCTCGCCATCCTCAAGGCCAAGCCAGGCCAGGCCCCAAAGCTGAAAGCGGCCTTGCTGGCATTGATCGAACCGACTCGGGCGGAGCCCGGCAACCGCGACTACATGTTGTTCGAACGCAGCGACGAGCCTGGGACGTTCTACATGCGCGAGGCGTTCGACCATCAGCAGGCCCTGGACGCGCACCTGACCACCGCTCACTTCCAGCGGTTTGCCGAGCAGGCCGAACAGCTGTTGGCGGAGCCCTTGCAACTGATCTTCCTTGACCCGGTGTCATCTGCCGTTGCGCCCTGTCCCTGAGGCAGGCCAGGCAATGTGACCCGCCCTGGGGCACTGTTACCTCGACCGATGTGGATGGCTGTTCTCGAGGACGTTGGCGCCAGTTTGCGAGTGGGTCGCCATTTCACTTTCAAGGACGCCGCTGAACTTTGGTTGCCGGCTGCTTGATGCTGGGTTCCTCTGAGCGTACGGCGCGGTGTTCAAACAGGCTTATCAGGGTGCCTGTGATTGCAATCAGCGCCAGCATAAATAATCCGATTTCCGAATTTTCCATGGTCTCGTCCTGCGGGTTGATGGGTACAGGTTGACACTATTTCTTGGCACGGCGGGTCATGCCATACGCCGTAAAGCCACGGCCATGGCCCCGCCAAGTACCGCCATGGCCAGCAGCAGCGTGGGGAACGTCAACCACCAGGGCATGCCGGCGGTCATCATGCTGAACTCTGACATGCCGCCGATGCTGGCGAGCAGGTTCAAGGGCAGGAACACCACATTGATCATGGTCAGGTTGCGCAGCGCGTGGTTCATGCCGTTGTTGGCCAGGTTGCCGCGGGCCTCGATCAGGTTGGTAAAGACCTGGGCATGGATCTTCGCCTGCTGGTAGCTTTGCTCGTTTTCGATGATCAGGTCATTCAGCACTTCCAGTTGCTCGGGCCCGAAGCCGTGTTTCTGGCCATGGCTGCGCAGCAGGGCTAGCACGGCGCCATTGCTTTGAATGGCGTTGACGTAATACACCAGGCTTTCGCTAAGGCTGTACATCTGCACCAGGTGCTGGTTGTCCATGGACCGATCGAACTGCAGCTGGATTTCGCGGGCCACCTGCTTTACCACCCGCAGGTGGCCCAGGTAGTGATGCACGCTTTCAGCCAGCATCGCCATCAGCACATCCAGTGGGGTACTCATGCCGGCCTGCCGGTCTACCCCGGCGAGTAGCGAGTTGGCGGCGCAGATCACCACCAGGCGCTTTTCGCTGAGTACAACGCCGAATGACGAGACATTGAATACCCGGCCATCGAAGCTTTCCGGGCGCTTCCAGATCAGGAACAGGTGATCTGGCTTGATCTCGATACGCGCCACTTCATCCGGGTCCAGGGAGGACTCCAGCGACTGGGCACTGACCCCCAGGCACTCGCACAACCGGGATTGCTCCGTTGCGTCCGGCGCGACACACAACCAGACGCTGGCTCGTTCCTCGGGGGCTTCAAGGAGGGCACCGTCTACGGCGAGGTAGTATTCGATCATCGTTTACCAGGCCTGGCCGAGGTGCTTACGTTCAAGCCGCTGCACGAAAGCCTGCAGCACTCGCTGGTAAAGCGCGTTACCCAGCACGGCGTCTTCGGTGCCGGCATCGAGGTTGGGGTTGTCGTTGACTTCGATCACCAGTACACGGTCGCCGGTCTGCTTCAAGTCCACACCGTACAGCCCTTGCCCGATCAGCCTGGCAGTGTCGACGGCCAGCTTTACGACTTCGGGCGGTGCCTGTTCCACCGGGACCGCGCGGCACAGGCCGTTGACTTCGCCGGCCTGGGCCTTGTGGTTGTAGATTTGCCAGTGGCCCTTGGACATGAAGTACTGGCAGGCATAAAGCGCTTCACCGTTGAGTACGCCGATACGCCAGTCGTATTCGGTGTAGCAGTACTCCTGGGCCAGCAGCAGTACCGAGTGTTCGAACAGTTCCTGTGCCGCCGAGGCCAGTGCCTGGGCGTCGGCGACCTTGATCACGCCTTTCGAGAAGCAGCCGTCGGGAATCTTCAACACCAGCGGAAAACCGAGGCGCCGGCCCACAAGTTCGAGTTCCTGCGGGCGGTCCTTGTACAGGATCTCCGTGGCCGGTGCGCCGAGGTTGTGGCGTTTGAGCAGATCGGCGAGGTACACCTTGTTGGTGCAGCGCAGGATGGAGGAGGGGTCGTCGATCACCACCAGGCCTTCGCTTTCGGCCTTTTTGGCAAAACGGTAGGTATGGTCGTCCACCCGCGTGGTCTCCCGAATGAACAAGGCGTCAAATTCGGCCAGGCGTGCATAGTCCTTCTTTTCGATCAGCTCTACATCGATGCCCAGCTGTTTACCGTTTTCGATGAATTGCTCCAGCGCCTCGGGATTGGACGGTGGCAGCGCCTCGGCCGGGTCATGCAGAATCGCCAGGTCGAACCGGGCCAGGCGTTTGGAGGCGGGCTGACGCCACGTCCGGCGGTTGAAGGCATCCAGCGCGTTGGCAAACAAGTACTGTTGCTCATCCCGCAGTTTGTGCAGCGCGCCTGCCTTGATCCCGTCGATCTGCCAGGTATCACGCCTGCGAAACTCCACCAGCAAGACAGGGCAGGGGAACGACTCGAACAGCTGTCGGCCGATATCCTGAAGGGGTTCAATGGCGGTCCGTCCGAAATACAAGGTGAGGGTGAAAGCCTCGGTGCTGCCATAGGGGTGATCGGCCAGGGCTCGCTCCAGCGTGCGTTCCAGGTCATCCAGCCCCACGCCATAGAGCGCCTTGCGGGTGAGCTCGCTGATGGTTCGCACCGACGGGAACACCTTGTGGCCCCGTGCCTCGGCGAGCAGCGAGCAGTAGTAGCCTTGCCCCAGATACTTGTAGCTGCGGCACAGGTTGATTACCTGCGTACGCCTCGCAACATCGTCGCTGTGTTCAAAGTAGTCCTGGGCCAGCATCAGGCTCTCGCTGGGAAAGTAGCTGGCCCAGTCTTCCTTGCGCTCCACCACGATCAGCAAGCGGTTACCGGCGCTCCGCTTACTGGGTGGCTCCTCGGAGAGGGTTATTGTGGAAACTTCGGTTTTGGCCAATACTTCGGCCACGTTGGCTTGCACCGCTGACATGAGTATTCGATCCCTGTTGAAGAAGACGCCCCTTCAATAAATCACGGGTTTCCCGACCTGTCCCGGTTCGTTACTCAAACATTACGGTGTTGCCATGGCTTTTGATTTTCGCTTTGCATCGGTGGCCGATATCGATGCGCTGGTTGCCCTGGAGCAGGACTGTTTCACCCTCGACCGCCTGAGCCCGCGTAATTTCAACTGGATGGTGCGACGCGCCAATGCCTGCCTTATTGTCGCTGAACAACAGGGGCATCTGGCGGGCTACGCGCTGCTGCTGTTCCATCGCGGCACGTCACTTGCCCGTCTGTATTCAATTGCCGTAAGCCCGGCCTGGCGCGGCCATGGGTTGGGCCAGCAGTTGCTGGAGCAGGCCCAGGCAAGTGCGCTAGAGCGTAATTGCGCCTGGCTGCGCCTGGAGGTGCGCGCGGACAACCCTGCGGCCATCAGCTTGTACGAAAGCAATGGCTATCAACGCTTCGCTGTGGTTGAGAACTACTACGAAGACCACAGCCAGGCGCTGCGTTTCGAGAAGCGTATCCTGCGCAGTGCTCCGCCCCCTGCACGGCAAGTGCCGTACTACGCGCAAACGACCGAGTTCACCTGCGGAGCGGCCTGCCTTTTGATGGCCATGGCTGCGGTCGAACGGGGGCGGGCCATGCACCGCAGCGAGGAAATTCAACTGTGGCGGGAAGCGACCACCATCTTCATGACGGCAGGGCACGGCGGTTGCAGTCCGCAGGGGCTTGCACTGGCGGCTTGGCGACGCGGGTTCGAAGTGTGCATGGTGGTCAGCCAGCCTGGATCGCTGTTCCTCGATGGAGTACGCAGTGCTCAGAAAAAAGACGTAATGCAATTGGTCGAGGACGGCTTTGCCGGGGCGTTGGCCGAAACCGACGTGCATCAGGTGCTGGCGCCCGGCCTTGATGTGCGGTCAGCGTTGCAAGACGGGTTCAGGCCGGTGGTGCTGATTAGCAGCTACCGTTTCACTCGTCTGAAAGCCCCACACTGGATCTTGGTCACGGGTTGCGATGACGAATTCGTGTACCTGCATGATCCTGATGTGGATCACAGCCGCCAAAAACGCATCCTGGACTGCCAGCATCTGCCCGTAAGCCATGCCGAATTTCAGCGCATGAGCAGTTTCGGCAGGCAGCGGGTAAGGGCCGCTGTGCTGTTGCGCGGGCGATAGAACGGCTGTGCAGGTGGGTACGTATGGCATGGGCATGGAGTGAACATGAATGGTGCTCCGGATGGGATCGCATGCCGGAGCACTTTGCGCTTCAAGCGTGAAGCAATGCCTCGAGCTGGCCCTTGCAGTCGAGACACGCCAAGTCATCAGCAGAATACGCACGCTACTGTTGCCAGTGTTGGACCCGACTGGCGCGATAGCCGAGGCGCAGGAAGGGCAGGCCTTCGTGCGTGTTAATCAAGCAAAGGGCGAAGGAAGCTCCTTTCGTAGCTTACGATGAACTTCAATTCGGACGCTTCCTCCACCAGGCGCATGCACTCAGGATCGCGTGCGGCTTCCTGACGGTATCGCGCGTAGTCGGTAAGGTTTGCGAAGCTAAAAAGGTAATACGCGACGTTATTGGCCCCTTCAGCCGGCAAGAAGGATCCGTGATGCTGGCCACCCAGACGGGGCCAGACAAATCGATCATTCACGCGTGGTTATACCGGCATGAAGCAGCGCCGCGATAATGAAAGGAGCCTTTTTCTCTAGATACTCAGCCATCCCACCCGTATTGCTCGACTCCAACTGAAGCTTCAGCGTTTCATACTGTTGGCGGATCGAGGCATCGCGCCTAAGCAAATCTCTGAACCCCAGCATCTGAGTGATCGTCAGGTGGTCGCGGGTACAAACATGGAGCTTGTGCGTGCGAATCCCATCCACATTGCGCCGGTAGAAATGATGGCCCTCTGACAGATCACTTCCCCGTACATACCCCAAAGCCATCAACACCTCGTCCCGCGTCGAGGTATTGCGATGCGCGTGAACCTCAATGAGCACATCGAGTTCGGGCTTCGCCGCCAGCCCTGGGACAGACGTGCTTCCAACGTGGTGGATAGCAATCAGTTCAGCGTCGAATGCCGAGGCAATGAGTGGCTTGTCTGTCAGGAAGCGGGCGGGCCATGTGGGATCGTAGGGGGTAATCTTGCTGGTCAGTGCCATGTCCGTTCCTTGGCGATAACTACTTGAGGCGCCGGATTGTCCATCAAGGCGTGTGCATTTGCCACCGACTTACAGGGCAATCACTGTCGCCGGGATGTGTCTTCGGAATCCGGGCGATTCACGCTTCAACACCCGCATATCGATAGACCGTCGCACTCCAATACTGGCTGCCGTTACGCGTTTGGCGTTTCCATCCGTCTGCCATCAGTTGTTTGGAGATCATCCGGTTCATGAAACCGTGACCGAGCAATAGAACGGGACCTTCGCTGGCAAGCGATTGCAGCCGTTGCGCTGCCACGTTGGCGCGGATCCTCGCAGTGCTTGCAGATTCGACGCGGCGTGAGTAACCGCACAGCCATAAGATGCGAAGGATAAATGCCCAGGTAAACGGCGATAACCGTGGCAGCCTCCAGTGAGCATAAGGCAGTTGCGCTTCACAGAAGAGCGCGTCGACCAGGGTGGGCTTGAGGCCGAGCGCCTGCAGGGAGGTCAGCGCACGTGGCGCACTACTTGAGACAATTACCGTGGCGGTTGCGGCGAGCTGCATGCTGGCTTCCGGAACGGGCTGGTGGGTAATTTCGGACTGGTTGTATTGTTCGATCCAGTCTTTCATTTGGAGCGCTGACATTTTCTCGGCTGCGACCAGTTCTGGCTGGCCGTGGCGCATCAGGATTATTTCCCCGCTCACAGTCGGCTGCCTTTTTCAAACCAGCCGTGATCACGGGACCACGCCACGGTGTCGGCGATTGTCAGCTCGAGTGCCCGGAAACTCAGCCCAAGCTCCTGTTCACTCTTGCGGTGGTCGAAACGGGTGCGGTCCTGCTCTCGTACCAGTAGACGCAACGTGGCCATGCTCAGCAGAATGGGTCTGCCGGTCAGGCGCGCGTAGATCTCCTGCACAGCCGCCAAGGTGTATAGAAAGGGCAGCGGTATTTGTCGGGCTGGTGTCTTGACGCCCGCCATGCGTCCTAAAACAGGCATCAGTTCGCGCATTGTCATATGTCGACCCGCCGCGAGATAGCGCTCACCTCGGCGCCCATGTCTGGCTGCGGCAATTTGTGCCAATGCCACATCGCGGGCATCGACAATGGAAAAACTGCCAGGGATCAACCCGGGCAACTTGCCCTGTACCACATCGTTGACCAATTGCCCCGACGAGGTTGGGCCAACGTCGCCAGGCCCCCACATCCAGCCAGGCAGGACCATACAGGCATGCATCTGGGGGTGGCTCTCAAGGAACGACAACACGACACGGTCAGCGAGGATCTTGCTGCGGTAGTAGTCATCTGCGTCGGCGTCGGCCCTCAGGCAGTTCTCCTCGATGGGCGTGCCAGGTGCGCCGTTGAGCACAGCAATGGAAGACGTATGGATGAACCGTCGTATGCCGGCCCGGTAGGCCTGCTCAAGCAGGCGCCGCGTACCCGACACGTTTATCTGTTCGAGTTCGTTCCAGTGGCTGCCGCCCTTGTAGTTATCGCGGAAGAACGCGGCTGTGTGAAATACCGTATCGCAGCCTTGCAGCGACGCTGCGAATGTGTCGACCTTGGCCATGTCCCCAACGACCAGTTCCACCTCCGGCAGATTGTTGAACTGCTGTTCACCTTTGGCTTTTGAGCGGACCAGGCCTTTGACCGTGTAGCCGCAAGCGACCAATTCACGCACCAGGTTGTTGCCCAGCAAGCCGGTTGCTCCGGTCACAAATACGCTGCGCATGGCTCAACAAGCTCGCTGTTCGGTTAACGGCAGCAACACGGCGCTGTCGAAAAAGGCCTTGTCCATGACGACAAGACCCATGGTATCGAGGTGGATGCAATCGTTGCCAACCACTGCAAGCAACGCCTCTGGATCTGGTCGATTGAAAGCGCCAGAGGCGTGCTGCGCACAGGCGTTGGGGGTGATAGTCATAAAGTCCGGTCCATTCGTATCGAAGGGCTATAGATATACCTTTGAGGATGCTTTCGAAAAACAGCAATCACTGCATAATGGCTTTGCATATTCGCAAAGCCAGGAATGACTGACAGTATGACGTTGCACGCAAATTGGGATGATCTTCGCCTTCTGCTGGCCGTTTCGCGACGTGGCAGCTTTCTTCAGGCGGGACAATTGCTCGGTATCGCAGCTTCTACCTTGTCACGCCGCCTGACCCAACTTGAGATTGCGGTGGGCGAGCCACTTGTCGAGCGCGGCGTTGAAGGGTGCCGGCTGACGTCCCGGGGGCAATCCCTGGTGGAAGTTGCTATCGCTGCAGAATCAGGCCTGAGGCGGCAAACCCTTTCTGACACATCGCAGCAGCCTACCGAGCTGTCCGGCAGTGTGTTGGTCAGTGCAGGGGAGGGGTTCTCGGATTACGTTCTGGAGGCGATAAGGCGCTTTACATCCCTGCACCCGCGTTGCTCCGTGGAGCTAACGGTGGCAGCCGAGTTTCACAAGATCGCCCGCGGCGTGGCAGATGTTGCTGTGCGCACCGCCCATCTGGGGGAACCGTCACTGATTTATCGACCGATTGGCCGGCTCGCCTACGGCATCTTTGCTGCCCCGGGTTATCTGAAGCAATTTCCAGGCGTGACGCTTTCCACGGCGGTCAGTATTTCCTTGCTTCCCCCGCTGGATATCTTGCCGCAAATGCGAGCGGCAAAGGCCGCGGGTCTGGACCGCGCGCAGATCAGCGTGAACTCGTTCGCCGTGCAGCTCCAGTCGGTGAGGCGAGGGATGGGGGTGGCTGTGCTGCCCCGTATCGCGGCTACCGATTTGGTCCAGCTGTTCCCGCATCTCCAGCTTCCAGATATGGAGATCTATTTGGTGACCCGGCCTCAGGCCTTGAAGCAAGCTCACATCAAATGCTTTTTTGACACCTTGGAGCGGGTTCTGCTCGAAGCCCTGTCCTCGGCACATGTTGACGCTTGATCCAGCAGCACCCTGATCACTGCGCAGCACCTCACCGGCCGCTGACCAAGGCTGCAGAGGTCGTGTCAACTTTCCTCAGGTGTGACAATGCGCAGGGGGCGCGTGCCGATCTTTGCCCCCGTAATCTCGTCCACGGCGACAGCTTTGATTTCTGTGCCTGTTTGCGCATCGAAGAAGCGCGTCAGCTTACCACCGCCTCGGTATTGCCGGCCCCATGCACCAATCATGAACAGAACAGGCAGAAAATCGCGACCCGCAGCGGTCAGCAGGTACTCCTCCCGAGGCGGGTGCTCGGAGTAGCGCCGCTTCTCCAGTAATCCTTCCTCCGTCAGTGTCGCCAGCCGGCGGGTCAGCATTGTCGGTGCAATACCCAGGCTTTTCCTGAATTGGTCAAAGCGAGAAAGGCCGGCATGGGCATCACGCAGGATCAATATGCTCCAGGCATCACCGGCAACTGCCAGGCTGCGGGCGATCGGGCACGGGTTATCGCAACTATTTTTCATGTCCATACTATTTTGATAGTGACCTGTCTGCGAAAGGGTAGTATTGTCTGTATCAAATCGATAGTAACACCTCGATGACGAGCCATCCACCCGCAAAAACCAATGATGAATAGCCGAACCATGCAAGCACTGACCTTCAAGCGCTACGGCAAGTCACCCGACATCGGGTTGGCCGACGTTCCCCGCCCCACGCCAAAGGCTGACGAATTACTGGTGCAAGTCCACGCTGCCGGCCTGAACCCGATCGACAACATGATTCCAACGGGGATGTTCAAGCCTGTATTGCATTTCCAGCTGCCAGCCACCCTGGGCAGCGATCTGGCCGGCATCGTGACCGAGGTGGGTAGCAATGTGACCCGCTTCAAGCCAGGCGATGCTGTCTTCGCCAGCCTCTTCGATCTTGGCACAGGGGCGATTGCGGAATTCGCGGTTGTGCCGGAAAGCGCCGCCGCGCTGAAACCGGCCAATCTGAGCTTCGAGCAGGCGGCGTCGATCCCGATGGTCGGCCTCACCTCATGGCAAGCGCTGAAAGAGCGCCTCAAGCTTCAGGCCGGGCAGAAGGTGTTCATTCCCGCCGGGTCGGGGGGCATCGGTACGTTCGCAATCCAGTTGGCCAAACACCTCGGGGCAAAGGTGGGCACCACCACCAGTACAGGCAACGTTGACCTGGTGAGCGCTCTGGGGGCGGACGAGGTTGTGGACTACAAGACGCAGGATTTCGAGACCGTGCTGCGCGACTACGACGCGGTGCTCGGAACCATAAGGGGAGATGCGATTGAAAAATCCTTGTCCATCCTCAGACCCGGAAGCCAGATTGTCTCGCTCATTGGCCCACTGGATGCTGCGTTCGCCCGGGCCAAACGCCTGAACCTCCTCCTGACCTTCGTGTTCGGCCTGATGAGCCGCAAGATCATGCGCCTGGCAAAGAGGCGGAATGTCCAATACTCGTTTCTTTTCGTGCAGCCAGACGGTGCCCAACTCGCCGAAATCGGCAAGCTTCTGGACGCCCAGCGAATTCGGCCGGTGATCGACCGGGTATTTCCGTTCGAGGACGCAAAGGGTGCGCTTGAGTACCTTGCTCAAGGGCGTTCCAAGGGCAAGGTCGTAATCAAGATGTGACTGCCGCCATATTTCTCACACAACCATCGACATAAAGGTAACGTCCATGACCACACGTCCGACCGTACTCATTACCGGCGCCTCCAGCGGCATTGGCGCCACCTACGCCGAGCGTTTCGCCCGTCGTGGCCACGATCTCATCCTTGTGGCGCGCGACACATCGCGCATGGAGGCGCTTGCATTACGCTTGCGCAAGGAAAGCCATGTGGCCGTTGAGGTGCTGCCAGCCGACCTGACCAGCTCGGCAGACCTGTCCGTGCTTGAAAGTCGGCTGCGCGACGACGCCAATATCGGCGTGTTGATCAACAACGCGGGTATGGCCCAATCGGGTGGTTTCCTGGACCAGTCCGCTGAAGCTATTGAGCGCCTTGTCACGCTCAACACCACCGCGCTGACGCGGCTCGCTGCTGCGATCGTCAACGTGGGTTCAGTGGTGGGTTTTGCGCCCGAGTTCGGCATGTCCATCTACGGCGCTACCAAAGCCTTCGTGCTGTTTCTGTCACAGGGGCTGAGTCAGGAGCTGTCACCCAAGGGCGTGTACGTGCAAGCGGTGCTGCCGGCAGCGACCCGTACCGAGATCTGGGCGCGTGCCGGCATTGACGTCAACACACTCCCGGAGGTGATGGAGGTCGGTGAGCTGGTCGATGCTGCACTTGTCGGTTTCGACCGTCGCGAGTTGGTAACCATCCCGCCACTTCATGTTGCCGAGCGCTGGGATGCGCTGGAAGGTGCGCGTCAAGGGCTGATGTCTGACATTCGACAAACCCACGCGGCTGAACGATATCAGCGCCCACTGAGCGCGTGATTGTGTACGAATGATCGAATCCGCGGCCTCCGCTTCCCTATGAAACCAAGGCGACCAAGTCACACGTTGTGCTTGGCCGCCCGATGACTTCAGGTTTAAAGTCAACTTTAAGGTCAATAGGTTTTTCAGGGTGAGGTATGAGAATAGGTGAACTGGCAAAAATCAGTGGACTGGCACCGTCACGCATTCGATTCTATGAGGCCAGTGGCCTGATCAGCTCCGTCGAGCGCAAGGCCAATGGATACCGGGACTATGCGCCTGATACCGAATGGGTTCTGCACCTCATAACCAGCGCACAGGCGGCGGGTTTTTCTCTTGAGGAGATCCGGCAACTGATGCCGATGAACGCCAGTGGCTGGCGGCACGACGAGTTGCTCACTGGGCTCAAGCAAAAGGTTGAGGAAATCAGTGCGCTGGAGGAACGGCTAGCACAAAACAAAGCGCAACTTCTGCTCGTCATCGAAGGCATCGAGGGTAAGCCCGAAGGCATGGCGTGCGCGGACAATGCGCAAATGCTGATAAATCGTTTGCGTGAAGAAGGGGTTGGCCAAGCGTCCGGCAAGCGTGCGGTAACGTCTTCCACGAGAAAAAACGCCCGCCAGGCTTCCGGGGCCTGACAGGCGCAAAAGGTCTCAGCGCTCGCCAATCAGGCCGGCGAGTGGTTTGGGTGCATAGAGCGCACTCTGAAACTCTGGCACGTATTCGTACTTCATCATTTTCCCAAGCTTCAGGGTGCGGAGGTAATTCGACAGAGTGCCGTCGCCTAGTGTGAGGGTGGCTGAATCTGCGTCGCGGCTCGAGCCGTGACGGAGTTGGCGGGAAACCGCATAACCGTATGCCAAGTGGCCCTGATGATCGAGATTGGTGAAGCTGCTGGTGACGATATCGACTTCGCGTGAGAGCTTGTCGAGTTTCTTCGCTTTGAAGGACACATCGACTTTTCCGGTCTGGCTGTCGTTGATGTCATAGACCACAGACTGGGCATCTTCTTTGCGGTCGATACCAGTCAGCCATTTAGGCAGGTTGTAACCGACGACACCACGCACCCGTGCAAGCTCGGTATTGACCGGCAGCTTGAGCACATAGCCCCAGAAGTCGCCGGACATCGACTGGCCAATCAGTGTGAACGGACCCAGATTGGCTTTGCCTGGCGTGTTGGTAATGATCGACACCGCCACTTCGTTATAGGCGTCGTTATCACAATGCTCATAGGTGTATGCAGTAAACGCAACCAAGCCACGGCCTGGCCAGACTTGCAATGGGGATGCGGTTGCTAGTACTTCCGGCGGCATCAATGCCCGAAGTGCGTCCAAGTCGGCCGTGTAGACAGCCGTTACCCGACTGTTCTGGTAGTAAAAGTTCGGGGAGTATGACTCGAAGCCGATGTCGACCTTGTGCTTTTCCAGTCCTTTGAACCAGCTCAAATCAACACCTGGCAGCTCTGCTGCAATCACCGACAAGGGCGGGTTCGAGCGATAACGGTCGTACAGGCCGCCTTTGACGACCGGCACCGGGTGGCCTGCGATTTCGATTGTGTTGGTTTCAGTCGACGTGAGCATTTCAGGCGTCCCCGCCAACCCTTGGTTGGCAATTGAGCTGAACAGCAATCCTGTTAATGCGGTGCTTGCAAGTTTCAATCGGTCTTTCTCCGCGGGTGGGAACAACTTGAGGGTTCAGCGAGCTACGTTGTCGCCAGAGAGCACCGCCATCACCGCTTCAGCTACGGCTTTGGGTGATTGAGGGTTTTGGCCGGTGACAAGCCTTCCATCCGTGATGGCAAATGACGTGAATGGCAGCCAGCCTTTGCGGTACCGAGCACCCTGACTCACCAACTTGTCCTCAAGGAAGAAGGGCACCTGGCTTTTCATGCCGGAGAACAGTTCTTCGCGATCAGAGAAGCCGGTGATGTTCTTGCCCTTGATGATCAACTGGCCCTTTTCATCCTTCAGATCCAGCAGGCCCGCTACGCCATGGCAGACGGCCGAGACGATGCCACCCTGGTTGTAGATGGTTTCGGCGACACGTCGCAGGTCGGGATTATTGGGGAAGTCCCACATCACGCCATGGCCCCCGGTGAAGTAGATGACGCCGAACTGGGACGGATCGATATCTGCGATCGGCAGCGTGTTCTGCAAGCGGGCGCGAAAGGCCGGGGACTGCAAATGCTCACGCGCGGCCTTGTCCATGTACAGCCAACCGAGACTGCGCTCGTCCAGTGGCACCGCACCGCCTTTGGGACTGGCAAAAACTGTGCTGTAGCCAGCAGCCTCCACCACATCGGTGAAATGCGTCAGCTCAGTAAGCCACAACCCCGTGGAATCGGTGCGTGAGGGATATCTGGCGTGATTGGTCATAATCACCAGAATCTGGCGATTCTTGGCAGTCGTTGTGGAAGCGGCGGTGCCAGCATTTGCAAATGTCATGAAAGCGCTACCTATCAGTACCAACGCATAAGAAACAAAGGTCTTGAGCATCATCCGAGCTCCATCACTCAAGCAGGCCAGTGCATGCTCACCTTAAACCTCGCTTTAAGGTCAATCCCCGTGCTGCAAATAATGTCCGATGCATCTGGCGCTGGGTTTGATTCGCGCTCGAGCTTTTCA
This sequence comes from Pseudomonas sp. 10(2024), assembly GCF_045164175.1. Lineage (NCBI taxonomy): Bacteria > Pseudomonadati > Pseudomonadota > Gammaproteobacteria > Pseudomonadales > Pseudomonadaceae > Pseudomonas > Pseudomonas sp. 10(2024). The sequence goes on along the minus strand of NZ_CP174006.1, from coordinate 3,094,269 downwards.
CCCGGTACGGCCAAGACTTCGATTGAACACTCCCTACTCGGTTGTTGGACGCCCATCGGGTGACGCACTTGCCAGGTGCCGGCGTATTGGAAATCGACTGATCTTGAAAAAGGTATTGACCTTAAAGTTGACTTCAAACTTAAGGTGGCCTCATATCCAGTTGAGGACTGCTCCATGAATGTGTTCGACACCCTGATGCTTCCCAACGGTTCGACCGTCAAGAACCGAATCGCCAAAGCCGCCATGGAAGAGAACATGGCGGATGCCGACCAGGCGCCTTCCGAAGCACTCATGCGTCTCTATCAAGCGTGGGCCGACGGTGGTGCCGGCCTGATTATCACTGGCAATGTGATGGTCGACGGCCGCGCCATGACCGGGCCGGGTGGCGTGGTGTTACAGGACGATCAGCAACTGGACAAGTTCAAGCGCTGGGCACGTATTGGTCGATCCGGCGGCGCGCAGTTCTGGTTGCAGATAAACCACCCAGGGCGGCAGATGCAGTCCAATCTTGGGCAAAAAACCTGGGCACCGTCAGCCGTGCCGCTGGAACTGGGCACAATGTCCAAGCGCTTTGCCACGCCTCACGCGATGACTCCCGGCGTGATCGAAGAGGTTATTCAGCGCTTTGCGAACACCGCACGCCTGGGCGAACAAGCCGGATTCACAGGTGTGGAGATCCACGCTGCCCACGGCTATTTGTTGAGCCAGTTCCTTTCGCCGCTGACCAACCAAAGGACGGACGAGTGGGGTGGCTCTCTGGAAAACCGGGCGCGCCTGTTGCTCGAAATCGTCAAGGCGGTCAGGGCCGTGGTTTCTGTGGATTTTGCAGTGGCGGTCAAACTCAACTCCGCCGATTTCCAGCGCGGAGGGTTCACCACCGAAGACGCGAAAAAGGTCGTTGAGTGGCTCAACGACCTGGGCGTAGACATGGTGGAGTTATCGGGAGGCAGCTACGAAGTACCCGCCATGCAGGGTGACGCGCGCGATGGTCGCACCCTGGCTCGCGAAGCGTATTTCGTCGAGTTCGCCCGTGATCTCCAAACCGTTGCCAAAATGCCGGTGATGGTCACTGGCGGTATACGTCGGCGCCCGATAGCCGAAAGCGTCGTGCAGAGCGGTGTGGACATGGTGGGTATCGGAACGGCGTTAGCCATCGATCCGCACTTGCCTCGTGACTGGTTGCAGGGCAAGGACAACGCCCCTCAATTGCCGCCGATCACCTGGAAAAACAAAGCCATCGCATCCTTGGCGAACATGGCAGTAGTGAAGTTTCAATTGCGCAAACTCAGCCGGGCTAAAAAGCCCGACCCGAGCGTTTCGCCGTTGCGCGCGCTGATCCAGCAACAGCTCTTCATGGCTTATCGCACTCGCCAGTATCGAAAATGGATTGACACGTCTGCGCATGACAAGGGCCTGGGAGACGCAAGATGACGATCGCTGTAGAGGGCTCGTTGGCTGTTTGGCAATGCGCCTGAAGCAGAAGTTTGGGACCGGCGTTTTTGTGACTTGTGGCCAGAGTCGAGAGGAGGGCGGGATGTTTGATTATTGGGTCGTCCCGGCTAGCCTGGCTTCAGATGTCTTCGCAGAGATCCAGGCGTTGGTAGATGGCCAAGCAGATTCCCGGTAGCGGATACATTCGCGTGTCCCACGATATCAGCTTCTGAGCGGCTGAAGGGTCATGACCCATGCGCGTATCTAAACGATGTGCTGACGCGGCTGCCGACGCAGTGAGCCAGTGAGACCGAGCAATTGCTTCCGCATCTGTGGATGGCTGACTGATCTGTGCAAGGTGTGTACGCTGGCCGCTTACTCTTTAGCACTCCATTCGAGATACCCATATGACACCCAATCCGACAACTGATAACGCATTACGCGTTGCGTTGGTGACAGGATCAACTTCCGGTATCGGCGCAGCCATTGCACGTGTCCTTAGCCGGGCAGGCTATGCGGTGGTGCTCCATTCGCGAAATTCTGCGGATACGGGACACGCTATGGTTGCCGAAATGAAGCAGGCTATTTACTTGCAAGCTGATCTTGCTGTCGAAGCGGACAGGGTCAGGCTTGTTAACGAGGCTATCGCCGCGTGGGGGCAGCTTGACGTACTGGTCAATAACGCCGGTATTAGCAGAGTCATTGCGCACGGCGACCTTGCCTCTGCCAGTTCGACGGTGTGGCACGAACTTAACGAGGTTAATGTCGTGGCGCCGTTCCATCTGGTTGCTTTGGCCGAGTCGGCACTGCGCGATGCCGCCCGTTACCGTCGAGCAGGTTGCGTCGTAAACATCAGTTCGCATGCCGGTACCCGTCCTAAGGGCGCATCGATTCCCTATGCGGTAAGCAAAGCTGCGCTAAATCACATGACCCGCTTGCTCGCGCTATCGCTGGGGCCAGACATTCGCGTAAACGCTGTGGCGCCTGGCTTGGTCGACACGCCTCTGACCGCAGAGTGGACAGAGGCCCAAGAATTGTGGCGAACTCGCGCACCTATGCGCAGGGCCGCTAGCCCAGACGACATCGCAAAAGCTGTTGTCATGCTGGTCGAGTCGGACTACTTGACCGGCGAGATACTCCTTTCAGACGGTGGGTTGAATCTGACTTAGGTTTAGCGTGTTTTGGTGGAGCAGAAGAGAAGAAGGCCATATGGCCGCTTGCTGGCCCATATGCTTGTTTACGGGCCAGTAAGCGGCGGGATTCACGCCCTGATCGCCTCAAGTAGCCCTATGATGCCGAAGATGCTCAGCCTTGGCGCCACGATCTCGACGATCAGAAGGTTAGACAATCGCAGGCGTTTTCACACAGCCTGGGTCGAAAGCGGCCGGTCGTGAATGCCAATTTACGACCCAAGCCCATCCTTCGCGAAGATAGGCGTGCGGCCAGAGCGGATGGCTTGAATCAGACCTGCTATCCAAGTCGAAACGGGGTCATGCTTGGCTGGCTCACTGAAACAATCCGCGAACGACTTCCCTCAACCATCGATTTCCATTGTCCTGATGATAGCGGGCGTGCCAATGCTGTTTGACCGTGAATCCCTCCACTTCGAACGGGCAGTCATGCACCTGTAGCCCATGCATATCGGCCAGTGTCTGCCCGATATGCCGCGGCAAGGTGCCCAGTAGGTCGGTAGTCCCGATTATCTTCCCCAACCCGAGAAACGCTGGCAGCTCGAGCATGATCCGCCGTTCGATCCCGGCCCGCGCCAATCCTGCTTCCAGCAGCTTCTGCCCGGTGCCGAAACTGATCTGCACATGCCCCTCGGCCCGATACCGCTCAAGGCTCATGCCATTGCCCAGGCGCGGATGCTGCGGGTTGCTCAGGCACACCCAGTCCTGCTCGAACAGCACCTGCTGATACATCCCCCCGCCCAGCCAGGGCACGAAGCCGATGGCCAGGTCCGCTTCGCCCGATTCCAGCGCGCTCTCGGTATTGCCGTCGATCCGCGCCGCCTCCAGGCGGATGCCCGGCGCATGGCTGCGCAGATGGTTGAGGATGCTGGGCAGCAAGGTGATGTGGCTGGCATCGCTGACACACAGGCGAAAACGCCGCTGCGCTGTGGCGGCGATGAACTGCGGCTCCCAGGCGGTCAGCCGGCGCAGCGATTCCAGCACCTCGCGGCACGGCCCTATCAGCTGATCGGCGCGTGGGGTAGGGGCCATGCCGCCCGGCGTGCGCACGAACAGCGGGTCGTTCAATTGCTCGCGCAGGCGCACCAGCCAGATGCTGATGGTCGGCTGGCTCTGCCCCAGCTGTTCGGCGGCACGGGTCACGTTGCGGCATTGGTACAGCACGTCGAACAGCTGCAGCAGCTTGGGTTCGGGCAGGGCCTCCAGGGTAGTCATTATTGAAATTCTCAATAGCTGTATTGAGGCCATTGTATAGCGCAAATAAACCCCGCTGCATAAGGTGATCGCAAATCACAGGAGGTCTGCGACGTGAAAATCTGCATTCTGGGCGCCGGTGCACTGGGTTGCGCCATCGGCGCGGCCCTGAGCGAGGCAGGGCATGAAACCTGGCTGCTGAACCGCGGCCGCGCGCATGTCGAGGCGATCAACCAGCATGGGCTGCGGGTGCAGGACGAACGGGGCGAGCGCCATGTACCGGTCAAGGCGGCCATCGAAGCCGAAGACGTTGGCGTGACCGATTTGGTGGTAGTGCTGGTGAAGTCGTTTCACACTGCCGAGGCCATCGCCGGTGCCCTCGCGCTGATAGGCCCACAGACGCTGGTGCTGTCGCTGCAGAACGGCCTCGGCCACGAGGACATCCTGGCCGAAGTGGTGGGTCGCCAGCGGGTGCTGGCTGGCAAGACCTATGTCGGCGGCGTGCTACTCGCGCCGGGCTCTATCCGCGCCGGTGTGGCCGGCAAACAGACTTTCATCGGTGAGCTCGACGGCCAGCTGACGCCCCGCGTGCAGGCCATCGCCGAAGCGTTCAACAATGCCGGGCTGGCCACCACGGTCAGCGACAACATCCTCGGCACCATGTGGGACAAGCTGCTGGTCAACGTCGCCACCGGTGCATTGAGCGGCATCACCATGCTCAGCTACGGCCAGCTGTACAGCGAGCCGCTGCTGGAAAGCACCGCCAAGGCCGCCGTGGCCGAGGCCATTGCCGTGGCCGAGCGCGCGGGCATTCGCTTGAGCCTGACCAGCCCCGAGGCTGCCTGGTCACTGGCCGCCGAGGGCCTGCCGGCGAGCTTTCGCACCTCGATGCTGCAGAGCCTGGAAAAAAACTCGATCACCGAAATCGACTTCATCAACGGCTCCGTCGTGCGCTGGGGCCAGCGCCATGGCGTGGCCACGCCGGTCAACGCGACCCTGGTGGCCTGCATCAAGGGTATCGAGCGCGCCATGGCCGATCACCAGAAGGGAGAAACCCCATGAGCCAGCCAAAAGCCTACCTCGAACACGTGGCGTTCTGGGTGCAGGACATTCAGTGGCATATCCGCTTTTTCAGCGAGGTGTGTGGCATGACCATGCGTGAAGTACAGGGTGACGTCGAGCAACCGGCGCAGTACTGGACACTCGGCGGCCTGCAGTTCATTCACCAGCCGGACTTCGCAGGCCCGGAAGGGCGCCTGGCGCACCTGGGCATCATGTGCGAAGACCTGGAAGCGGCGCTGGCCGCCGCCCAACGCTTTGGCGTCAGTGAGATGCCCCAGGGCCGAAACTGGCTGCGCCTGCCTGATGGCCTGGCGGTGGAGTTCATCCAGGCGCTGCCGCCCAAATGCGTAGCCCAGGCACTGGCCATCGACCCGCGCGCGGAGGTGCAGGCATGAGCGTGATTGAAAAGTACTGGGACGATGCCCGCGAAGGCGATGAGTGCATCAGCCCGACCTACACCGTGACCCGCGAACGCATCCTGGCCTACGCCGACCTCACCGGCGACCACACCCCGGTACATGTCGATGAGGCCTACGCCAACGCCAGCCACTTTGGCTGCCTGGTCGCCCACGGCCTGTTCGGGCTGTCGATCGCCGACGGCCTGAAGACCCAGTGCGAGTACCGCTTCCTACCGGGCATGTCGCTGGGCTGGACCTGGGACTTCGTGCTGCCGATCAAGGTCAACGACGTGCTCCACGTGCGCATGCGGGTGGGGGCGATGCGCCCGAGCAACAGCCGACCTGGCTGGGGCATCGTGGTGCTGCCTTCGGAACTGATCAACCAGCACGGCGAAGTCGTGCAACGTGGCGAGCACCGGTTGATGGTGCCGCGGAGGGCAGTAGCATGAGCCAGGCATTGCCATTGGCGGGTATCCGCGTCATTGACTACAGCCACTTCCTCGCCGGCCCCTATGTCGGCCGTTGCCTGGCGGCGCTCGGCGCAGAGGTGATCAAGGTCGAGCGGCCGGGTAGCGGCGACGCTGGCCGCCAGCATGCGTTCACCCTGGACGACCAGCAGAGCGGCTATTTCCTGCAGCTGAACATGGGCAAGCAGGGCGTCAGCGTCAACATGAAGGACCCGCGCGGCAAGGCGTTCATGCAGCGCCTGACCGATTCGGCCGACGTGTTCATCGAGAACTACCGCCCCGGCGCCCTGGACAAGCTGGGCTTGGGCTACGCCGAGCTGTCGGCGCGCAACCCGCGCCTGGTGTACTGCTCGATTTCCGCCTACGGCCATACCGGGCCGGACGCCCACCGCGCCGGTTTCGGCCTGATCGCCGAGGCCAAGAGCGGGATCATGCAGATGGTTGGCGTGCCGGGCGAGGCACCGCCGCTGCTGCGTATTTCCCTGGGCGACATGTACACCGGCATCCACGCGGTGGCGGCGATCAATGCCGCGTTGCTCGGCCGGGTGAGCAGTGGCCGCGGCCAGCACATCGACATGGCGCTGTACGACACCCTGGTGTCGATGCACGAATACGCGGTGCAGTGTTACACGCTGTCCGGTGGCACTGTGTTGCCCCAGCAGACCGGCCACGACATGCCCACCTCGACCCTGTACGGCGTGTTCCGCGCCACCGACGGCGACCTGGTGATCGCCGCCCAGGTCGACGATGCCTGGCAGCGCTTCGCGGCCATGCTCGAAGCCAACGGCGGCCCGCCCGGGTTCGGCAGCGACCGCCGCTACCACAGCCTCAACGGCCGCAACGCCCACCGCGAGGCGATCCTGGCGGTGGTCCGCGACTGGGTCGGCGCGCGTCGGGTGGCCGAGATCCTGGCGTTGCTCGATGCCATCGACATCCCCAGTGCCAAGGTCCAACGCATCGACGAAGTGCTGGCCGACCCGCAGATCCAGGCACGCAACATGGTCATCGAGCAGCAGCACCCACGCTACGGCACGCTGCGCCTGGCCAACCTGCCGTTCCGCTTTTCCGACTGCGATACCACGATTCACCAAGTAGCCCCGGACCTTGGCCAGCACAACGCCGAAGTGGCCGCCGGGCTTGGCTTCAGCCCTGAAGAAATCACTGCCTTGCAGGCGGATGGCGTGTTGTTTACCCACGGAGATGCACGATGAGCGACCGCTACGCAGTGATCGGCCGACCGATCAACCACACCAAGTCCCCGCTGATTCATGGCCTGTTCGCCCAGGCCAGCAACCAACAGCTGGAATACGGGGCTATCGAAGGCTCGCTGGACGACTTCGAAGCCCAGGTACTGCAGTTTCGTAGCGAAGGCGGGAAGGGCATGAACATCACCGCCCCGTTCAAGCTGCGTGCCTTCGAGCTGGCCGACCGGCGCAGCGAGCGGGCGCAATTGGCACGGGCGGCAAATGCGCTGAAGTTCGAGGATGGCCGCATCGTCGCCGAGAACTTCGATGGCATCGGTTTGCTGCGGGACATCGAGGAGAACCTTGGCGAGCCGCTGCGCAACCGCCGTGTGCTGCTGCTGGGCGCTGGTGGCGCGGTGCGCGGGGCGTTGCTGCCGTTCCTGCAGGCGGGGCCTCGCGAGCTGGTGATCGCCAACCGGGACATGGCCAAGGCGCTGGCGCTGCGTAACGAGCTCGATCACCCGCGTCTGCGCATCAGCCGCTACGAAGCGCTGGAAGGGCAATCGTTCGACATCGTGGTCAACGCCACCTCGGCGAGCCTGACCGCGGACTTGCCGCCACTGCCGGCTGATGTGCTGGGCGAGGCGGCCTTGGCCTACGAGCTGGCCTATGGCAAAGGCCTCACGCCTTTCCTGCGCCTGGCCCGCGAGCAGGGCCAGGCGCGCCTGGCCGATGGCGTCGGCATGCTGGTGGAGCAGGCCGCCGAGGCGTTCGCCTGGTGGCGCGGGGTGCGGCCCGACACACGTGCGGTGATCGATCAGCTGACGATTCCCCTGGAGTAGGTCGATGGTCGCCAATGTACTGATGCTGCATGGCATCAACCACAACATGTTCGGCAAGCGTGACCCGCGCCAGTACGGCACAGCGACCCTGGCCGACATCGACCAGGCGTTGCAGGCCCTGGGCGAGGAGCTGGGGGCGCAGGTCGAGAGCTTCCAGAGCAACTTCGAGGGCGCCATGTGCGAGCGCATCCATCAGGCCTATGAGGACCGGGTGGATGCCGTGTTGATCAATGCCGGTGCCTGGACCCATTACAGCTACGGCATTCGTGATGCGTTGGCCATTATCGAAGTGCCGGTGGTTGAAGTGCACATGTCCAACATTCATGCCAGGGAGCCATTCCGCCATCACTCGGTATTTGCCGAGGTGGTGCGCGGGCAGATCTGCGGGTTTGGTGTCGAAACCTACCTGCTGGCGCTGCGTGCGGCGATGAGCATGGTCTGAGCAGGGCGCAGGGGGCGGATCTCCGAGCGCGTCTACCCGCGAAGCAGGTGGCGCGGGGCATGCGGCGACGGCGCCTGAAGTGACCGTAGGTGTGGCGGGTGTCGTGCTGCCTACCCATCCAGCATGGATGGAAAGCCAGTAGCGACTTCCGTGACTGCATAGTACGGTCCGCCTTCAACAAGCCACCCGGTTCGTTGCCTCCACCCCCACGGACCGGGGCTCTCATGACCTGGGAGGTCGAATGGACGTCGCTACAACGATCAGTCAACAAGAACTGGATAACGCCTTGGTCGCGTTTGCACGCTACAAAATCGGAGAAATCAAGATCTTCGACCTGGAGCAGGCAATGAGCTTCGAAGCAGGCCAAGCCTTGTCCCAAAGCGGGCTGGTCCGGTTCTCAATTACCAAAATGGTGTCAGGACGTTATCGCATCAGCGATGAAGGAGAGAACGCCATCACAGAGGCTGGGCGGGATCGCCTTGAGGTGATCCGCGCCTGACCATAGGTCCAGCTTGCGAAGGCCGCAGTCGCGTACTGCGGCCCTGTCGTGTCATATCACTTTCACCGCGCGACCAATGAACTTCACCGGCCCTGTCGGCAGACCGGTCGGCGAGCCACCGGCTTTCTCCAGCGTCAGCTCGAACAGTTGATTGGCCTCCAGGGGTGGCAAACTTTCCAGCGGAACTCGATAGGGTTCGCCCGGTTTGACCAGGCCAAGCGAAACCGGGGCACGCCATTGCTCGCCCTTGGTCCAGAACTGCAGGGCCATGCCGTCGGGGACCTTGTCCTTACCCAGCGGCAGCAGTTCGATCATGTGGCTGTCGCTGGCCTGCACCACCCAGCCGGGGGCCTGGCTGTTCGGCGCCACCAGCACCACCAGGTATTCCGTGGTAGAGGGGGGCGTGGTCAGCAAGGTAAACGCCAGCAGCAGGCTTGCAGCAAGCCCTGCGGCGCTGAGCCCTTGCCACAGGCCGAGGCGTTGCCACCAGCGAGCCTGCGTGCGCGGTGCGGGTAGCTCATCGAGGCTGCGCTGGATGCGGCGCCACAGGCGGGGGCTAGGGGGCTGCGGGGTAGACAGCGCGGTCAGCTCCAGCAGCCGAGCCTCCCAGGCATCCACGGCGGCGCGAAGCGCGGGGTCGGTACGCAGGCGTTCGGCCGTTGCGGCATATTGCTCCGGCGACAAGGTCCCCAGCACGTATTCCCCGGCGAGGCTGTCCAGTTCTTCGGCAGAATCGGGCTTCATTCCAGGCACTCCCGTAGCGCTTTGAGGCTGCGTTTGATCCAGGCCTTGACAGTGCCCAGTGGCGCACCCAATAAACCGGCTATCTCGGCGTGGCTGCAGCCGTCCACGTAGGCGTGCAGGATGCAGCGTTGCGGTGCGGGCTGCAGTTGTTCAAGGCAGCGGTAAATCTTTGCTGAGCCGGACCAGAGGTCAAGGTCATCAACCCTCCCGTGCAATGTTGACGCAGTTTCGGTGTCGGCATCGGTCAGTACAGTTTCACGGCGGGTATCGCGTATCGAATTCAGCGCCAGGTGGCGGGTAATGCTGTAGATCCAGCCTCGAGCCGAGCCGCGCGCCGGGTCGTAGCTGGCTGCGCGGGTCCAGATGCGGATGATCGCATCGTGGACGATGTCTTCTGCAGTGGCGTCATCACGTGCGATACGCCGGGCAACGCCCAGCAGGCGCGCGCCTTCGTGATCGTAGAGCGCCTGCAGGGCCCGTCGGTCACCCTGTGCACAGGCTAACAGGCAGCGGTGGAAGTCGAAGGGGGCGGCCGGCGAGTTCAACGTGTGTGGCTTCCTTGTGTAAGGCAAGTACCCCGGCCATCCAGCCGGGGGGCTTGCCATCGAGCGTAGATCATCACTCGCAGGGTGTAGGGTCAGGTGCGTGTCACTTGGCTGTCCAGAACACATAGTCAGCCTGGTACTGGACGACCTGCCTGGCACCTTTGTTCTGCGCCGTGCAGTCGACTGACGGCGCCACACCGCCGCGGGTAGCCAGGCGCTGGATATAGCTGACCTCCTGCATGGCGCCTTTGCCTTCGGCCGGGTTGGCCTTGACCAGTTGATAGGGGATGGCGCCTTTGTCCGCCGGTGCCACTGCCAGCTGGGTGCCGGTGACCTTCGAGCCATCCTTGGCCTGCCAGGTAGCGGGTGGGCCAAAGTAGTCGCCCACCTGTTTACCGGTACGGTCATTGAGCACTGCCTTGGGGCCGACGAAAGTCCATTCGGTCTGACCGGGGGTGTTGGCCTTGTCGCGGCACTCGTAGGTGATCTCGCCGACGCCGACGGTTTCGAGCAGGACGCGATGGCCATCAGGGACTTTGACTGCGTCTGGCAGCGCGGTCTGGGCGAGGGCGGGCGGCAGCGCAAGGGCGAGGCTGCAGGCAAGCAGGCAGGCGGAGTATTTGAAGTTCATGGGCAGTGCTCCTGAAAGTCATTGGGCCGGGCAGTCAAAGGCCGCCCACTAGCAATACCCGCCAACGGGTGGAATGGATGCACGGAATGAAAAAAAATGCGTAGCGAGATGTCCCTGCATGTGCTTGCCTACCATCTCGAACGAGCGATGAGCCTCTTCGTCATCGAAGGACTGCTTTAACGCGCGCACCCCGACAACCCCACGAGGACACTGCAAATGAAGCGTTTGTTACTAGGCCTGTTGCTTGCCGCATCGGGCGCTGCCCACGCCGGTATTCCGCTGTTGAACGCAACATGCCCCGGCAATATCGAGGTCCATGCCGATAAAGGTGGGCCTGTTTACATCAACGGCAAGGAAGCCACGCTGAAGAAATTCAATGACAACTATTTCGAGGCCAAAGGTGGCGGGGTAACGGTATCGTTGTCGATCAACCCGGACGGCTCGCCTGACGTCTCGTATACCGGTAAGAACAAAGCCAATGGCGTATGCCAGATCAAGGACTGACTGCGCGATTGCGCGGTTGGGCTGGCGCAGTGTCAGCGGGCTGCATCAGGGCACTGGAACGGGAATTGCTGTGACCCCTGAGACATTGATCATGCGGAGTACGCAGAAATGACTCAGGATGACCGCTATTACATGATTTTCAGCGTGGTTGCTGTGCTGGTACTGGATCTGGCGGCGACATATGTGTTTCTCAATGCCATTCCCTGACCCCGGTTATGGGGCAGGCCTTACTCGTAATCGGGGGCAACGAGGGCGTGAGGGAAACGCCTCGAACCCTATATAGCAAACAAACCTGATGCCCTGTTGTCGTTGAGCAGTAACATGGGCAGGACAAAAACCAAAAAAGGGCAGGCTGCTTGGCAACATTTCCCAGTTTTCGATGGGGCTGCAGGAGCGTGTCGCGTGAAAAACTCAAGATCGCTGGCAGGTGCAATACTGGTAATCGGGGCAGCCTCGTTGTTCGTCGCAGGCTGCGCACAAAACCCTGATGTGCGTGACAGCCACGATTATACCGCTGGCACTACCGTGAAAAGCCCACCCGCTTATCTGGGCTGCGTCAAAGGCGAGCTACAAGGGAATGTGAAAACCTATGAAGTCGAGGGTGATAACGCGGTCAGGCTTTTCGTCGAAAGCACTGACCCCGACAAGGCAGAGGGTCTTGTAGAGTTGCGGGGCACGGGAAGCGAGCGCCACTTCACGGCCTATCAACGTGATGCCTGGTACGACCATGGCAGGTTGCTGGATGCTGCACTGATGTGTTCAAAAGCGTAATCATCCAACCCCACACCAATAGCCCGCCGTCGAGAGCGGGCTTTTTGTGTGCGCCAGGCATGGCGCGTTGCGCGTAAGCGCAATCCGCTTGGCTGTGGTGGCCAAGCGGGTGACTTGGAGGTGAAAGTCCTCTACACACCCGGCAAGGGGAAGTGTTAGCCAGAGGCAAGGGTGTCGTGGGCGACTGCGAATCTGAAGGAAGCCCGAGGCAAAATGCTGGCCTGACGAACAGGAAGCGGATAGAGGCGGCACAGCGGGGTGAGGTGGCACAAATCGCCAAAGCCCAATACTTGCACGGAACGCTGTGACGTAGATCCGACAGGCATAAGCAGGAAGGTCGCGCGAATTACCCTGGGAGATCTGTACGTTTGCCATTGTGCTACCGCGCGTCGAAAGGCGACGGGATGAGCGTGCAGAAGTCAGCCGAAGCCGTAGTAAGTGGCGGTTAACCGCGCCACCAAGGGCCGAACAGGTTATGCCGCCAGTAGGCGTCGCCGTCTCGTTGGTAACCGTAATGCAGAAATTTCCCACAGCGGAAACTGTCATCCCGAGTTCCGGCCAGAAGCCGAGGGTGACGCCTGACAGTGCAAAGGTATCGACGGCGTCCGTGACGTGGACGAACGCGGAGCCGGACACGCTGATGGAGCGGGTGCTTGCACCGGCCAACCTCAGACGTGCGTATCAACGCGTGGTCAGCAACAAGGGAGCACCGGGTGCCGATGGCATGACGGTCGCTGACTTGGCGGGCTACGTGAGACAGTATTGGCCAACCCTCAAGGTCAGGTTACTGGCCGGTGAATACCAGCCCCAAGCAGTGCGAGCGGTTGAAATTCCCAAGCCGCAGGGCGGCACACGGCAACTGGGAATCCCCAGCGTCGTGGATCGCCTGATCCAGCAAGCACTGCAGCAGCAGCTCACACCTATCTTCGACCCACTGTTCTCGGACTACAGCTATGGTTTTCGTCCGGGCAGAAGTACGCATCAAGCCATCGAGATGGCTCGTGCCCATGTGACAGCGGGACACCGCTGGTGCGTGGAACTCGATCTGGAGAAGTTTTTCGATCGGGTCAATCACGACATCCTCATGGCCTGCATCGAACGTCGGATCAAAGACAAGTGCGTACTCAGGCTTATCCGCCGCTACCTTGAAGCCGGGATCATGTCGGGCGGTGTCGTCAGCCCACGGCAGGAGGGGACGCCGCAAGGCGGCCCGCTTTCGCCGTTGCTGTCGAACATCCTGCTCGACGAACTTGACCGCGAGCTGGAGCGGCGGGGCCATCGCTTCGTACGTTATGCCGATGATGCGAACATCTATGTACGCAGTCCCCGGGCCGGCGAACGGGTGTTGGTCAGCGTCGAGCGCTTCCTGAGAGAACGTCTGAAGCTGACGGTGAACAGAAAGAAAAGCCAAGTGGCAAGGGCGTGGAAGTGCGACTACCTAGGCTATGGGATGAGCTGGCACCAGCAGCCAAGGCTGCGCGTGGCAACGATGAGCCTAGACCGCTTACGCGACCGGCTCAGAATGCTGCTGCGCAGCGTACGGGCTCGCAAAATGGCGACTGTCATCGAGCGGATCAACCCCGTCCTGAGAGGCTGGGCTAGCTACTTCAAGCTCAGCCAGAGCAAGCGGCCGCTTGAGGAACTGGATGGTTGGGTCAGGCACAAACTCCGCTGCGTCATCTGGCGTCAATGGAAGCAGCCTCCCACGAGGCTGAGAAACTTGATGCGCCTGGGGTTGAGCGAGGAGCGTGCCAACAAGTCAGCCTTCAATGGCCGAGGTCCATGGTGGAATTCGGGAGCGCAACATATGAACTACGCGCTGCCAAAGAAACTGTGGGACCGGCTCGGGCTGGTCTCGATACTGGATACGATTAACCGGCTTAGCCGCGTAACCTGAACCGCCGTGTACGGAACCGTACGCACGGTGGTGTGAGAGGACGGCGGGTGTGAATCCGCCTCCTACTCGATCTGCCCATCGCCTGCCCGGCAACGTTCAAAAAAGCGCGGGTGGAGCCGGTATGGCCTGAGCAGCGTTGCTTTGCATTTGCCGGCCCCGCCCGTAATAATCGTTGTATTTGGATGGAGAGTCGCAGGTGGAAGCAAGAAGCGTAGTTGCCGAAATGTTCATTGGGATTCCGACGCATTTCTGGGTTTTGCCTGTTGCCGGCCTGGTTGCCTACTACGGGCTGAAGTGGTCCGCCAGATCCAGTAATCGTGCCACCCTGCTACAAGCCTCGACTTACCTGCTATTGCTGGTACTGGCCGTTCTGCCCAACGGCTTTTATGCACTGTTTCCTCCCGCGCCCGAGCCGGATGTGCTGTTGAATCAATCACCGTTGCCCAACTATGCAGGGCGCTTCTACCTGGATGCGTTCTATGTCTTCAGTGGCTGGGCGCTGAGCAAAGTGGTCAAGTTGAAGTTCAGCTGAGTCTCAGCTCGCAGTCCTGATGCACTGACTGGATCAGTATTTGCTTACCCCTTTTGAAACCGGTGCATCTGGGGGATACGGCAATGCTCTCTGAAGATCTGTACATCATGTTCGTGATTGTCGGCAGTGTGCTGGCCCTGGATATAGCAGCCATCGTGTTGTACAGGGGAGCCAAGCCCTGAGCCCGCATTTGGTTCGCAATGGTGCCGGAGCATCATGAGGACTTCAGCTTTTCTGCTGTACCTGCAGCACCGAACCCTTGTCGTCAGTTACCAGCAATCCGCCGGCGTCGGTGTCGTCTGATTGTCGCTCGGCAAGTGGTACGTCCGGCGAGCGAAAGATGCTACGGCCTTGTTCACCGGTTTTAAGGGTGACGAGTTTGCCATTCTGATAGAAGAACTGAGTGTGGTTGGCGTTGGTTTGCATGGTCTGAAGCCCCTGCCGAGTCGTGGTGTGATGTGCCGTGGGCAGTTTCACTGTTGCAGCGTGACCTTGCTACTGGCAGAAATATCAGGTGCGCTGCACGAATCCCGCTTGGGCGCCGTCCTGCAGCAAGACTTTGGTTGATTAGTAACGCGGCGTCACCCCCGTTAAAATGCAACCTATCCATAACGGCCGATTGCAAATGCCTGACTTTCGTATTTTTATCGCTACTGTGTTGGTTGCCAGCCTCGCCGGTTGCGCAACCCCCGGCAAACCCACTGCCAGCCAACTGACCAAAAAATCGCCGCAGCAGTACGCCGCCTGTGTCCTGCCAAAATGGCAGGCGCTGGCGCCACAGGCCACGCAGAAGTCGATAGCCCACGGCTACCGGCTCACGGCGCCAAGCGCCGTGGCAAGCGACGATGTGCTTGACGTGGTCGACGCTCGCGAGGGCAGCCGTGCGACCTTCTACAAGGGCAGCTTTCTGTCTGGCGACAAGTTACGCCAGGCTGCCAGGCAATGCCTGGATTGAATCAGTGACCCGAGCGGGTTGTGCCGCCCCGATCGCCTGCAGTTACCCCAACTCATCCCGCTTGTTCAAATGCTCGCACTTCACCTGCGCCTCTATCCGGCTCGGATAGCTCGGCTTGAGCCGCTCCTTTGCCTGATTGTCATAAATGTCGAACCCTCCACACACGGTAGCGGCGTAGTAGCGGCTGCCAACGCGGAACGATTCCTTTTCGATCGGCACAGCGGGAACGATAACGAATCTTGGTTGCATTTTTCGTGCCTCCCCAGGCAGAGATTTAAGTATTAGTCTCGCAAGAGGTAACCATCAAGCAGCCTCATGAATAAAGGCGCTGGTCTGAACGCCGGTGGGTCGACAGTACTGTCATCAAATGAAAACCCGCTGTCGTCCGATGCGAAGCACCCCGCAAGCCAAGGGCATACAGTCCAATCACCAGCACTGACGCCTGACGTCCAGATCGATGATTGGAGAGACAAGCATGTCCAAAGTGGTACGTTTCCATCAGACCGGTGGCCCCGAGGTTTTGCGCTACGAGGACGCCGAGGTTGGCGAGCCCGGCCCTGGGCAGGTACGTTTGCGCCAGGTGGCGGTGGGCCTGAACTATGCCGACACCTACTTTCGTAACGGCACTTACCCGATCACGCTGCCCAATGGCATCGGCGTGGAAGCTGCCGGGGTGGTGGAGGCGGTGGGCGAAGGCGTGACCCAGGTGGTGGTCGGTGACCGGGTCACCTATACCGGTTTCCTCAATACCTTGGGTGCCTATTGCACCGAGCGCCTGATCCCCGCTGCGGCGCTGATCAAGCTGCCGGAAACCATTGCCTTCGAGACTGCTGCCGCCATGACCATGCGCGGCCTGACCTCGGCCTACCTGTTACGCCGGCTGTATGACTTCAAACCCGGTGACAGCGTGCTTCTGCATGCGGCTGCTGGCGGGGTGGGCCTGATTGTCGCGCAGTGGGCGCGGCTGCTTGGGCTGAACGTGATCGGCACGGTCTCCACCGAGGCCAAGGCCGAGGTGGCCCGCGCCCATGGCTGCAACCACATCATCAACTACAGCGTCGAAGACGTCGCCAGCCGCGTACGCGAACTGACCGACGGAGTAGGGGTGAACGTCGTGTTCGACAGTGTCGGCAAGACCACCTTCACCGGCTCACTCGATTCGCTCAAGCGTCGCGGGCTGATGGTTTGCGTCGGCACGGCGTCGGGCAGCATCCCGCCGTTCGACCCGCAGTTGCTGGCCATCAAGGGCTCGTTGCAGCTTACCCGCCCGGCACTGGCCGACTTCATCGCCGGTCCGGCAGAAAAGGCTGACCTGGCCGGCGAATTGTTCGACCACGTCAGCAGCGGGCGCATTCGTATCGAAATCAATCAGCACTACGCCCTGCAGGACGCGGTACAGGCCCACCGTGACCTGGAAGCCCGCAAAACCACGGGCTCGTCGATCTTCGTCATCTGAAGAGGGCAACAGCATGCACATCGAACAACTGACCTGCGCGATCGGTGCCGAGGTGAGTGGCGTCAACCTGGCCGATGCGATTCACGATGACGAACTGTTCGCCCAGTTGCGTCAGCAGTTGCTCCAGCACCGTGTGCTGTTCCTGCGCGACCAGCACTTCAGCCGTGCCGAGCATGTGGCCTTCGCCCGCCGCTTCGGCGAGCTGGAGGACCACCCGGTGGCCGGGAGCGACCCGGAGCACCCGGGGCTGGTGCAGATCTACAAGCGCCCGGACCAGCCCAACGACCGCTATGAAAATGCCTGGCACACCGATGCCACCTGGCGTGAGGCACCGCCCATGGGGTGTGTGCTGCGCTGTGTGGAATGCCCTCCGGTAGGCGGCGATACCCTGTGGGCAAACATGGTGCTGGCCTATGAAAACCTGCCAAACGATGTAAAGGCCAGAATCGAAGACCTGCGCGCTCGCCACAGCATCGAGGCCAGCTTCGGCGCTGCAATGCCGCTGGACAAACGGCTGGCACTCAAGGCGCAGTTCCCCGACGCCGAGCACCCGGTCGTACGCACCCATCCGGAAACGGGCGAGCAGGTGCTGTTCGTCAACGCCTTCACCACCCACTTCAGCAACTACCACACCCCGCAGCGGGTGCGCTTCGGCCAGGATGCGAACCCCGGTGCCGGCGACCTGCTGCGTTACCTGATCAGCCAGGCCTACCTGCCCGAGTACCAGGTGCGCTGGCGCTGGAAGCCCAACAGCGTGGCGATCTGGGACAACCGCAGCACCCAGCATTACGCGGTCATGGACTACCCGCCATGCCATCGCAAGATGGAGCGTGCCGGGATCAAGGGCAGCCGCACGTTCTAAGCCTGCCGCCGTCACTGGCGGTAACCGCACAATAACAATAGCGAGGACTACAGCATGCAATTCTTCGACGATTCGTTGCACCCGGAAAACATGGAAAAAGTGGTCATCACCGTCGCCCCTTATGGCCCGGAGTGGATGCCCGAAGACTTCCCTGAAGACATTCCGCTGACCATGGACGAGCAGGTGCAGAAGGCCGTCGACTGCTACGAGGCAGGCGCCACCGTGCTGCACTTGCATGTGCGTGAGCTGGACGGCAAAGGCTCCAAGCGCCTGTCCAAGTTCAACGAGCTGATCGCCGGGGTACGTGAAGCTGTGCCGGACATGATCATTCAAGTTGGCGGTTCGATTTCCTTCGCCCCGGAAGGCGAAGGCGAGGCGGCCAAATGGCTGTCGGATGACACCCGGCACATGCTTGCCGAGCTGACGCCGCGCCCCGACCAGGTGACCGTGGCCATCAACACCACGCAGATGAATATCATGGAGTTGCTGTACCCCGAGTACCTTGAGGGCACCTCGCTGGCCAGCCCCGCAATCCATGCCGCCTACAGCGAAATGACCGTGCCGGCCGGCCCGGCCTGGGTCCGCGAGCACTTGCGCCGCCTGCAGGCCAGCCATATCCAGCCGCATTTCCAGCTGACCGGCATGCATGCCCTGGAAACCCTCGAACGCATCGTGCGCCGGGGTGACTACATGGGGCCGCTGAACCTGACCTGGATCGGTATTGGCGGCGGTTTCGACGGCCCCAACCCGTTCAACTTCTTCAACTTCATCCACCGCGCGCCGGACGGCTGCACCCTGACTGCCGAATCGTTGCTCAAGAACGTGCTGCCGTTCAACACCATGGCGCTGGCCATGGGCCTGCACCCGCGCTGCGGCAATGAAGACACCATCATCGACCAGCACGGCAAACGCTTCACCTCGGTGCAGCAGGTCCAGCAGACCGTGCGCGTGGCCCATGAGTTGGGGCGCGAGATTGCCAGCGGCAAGGAGGCCCGCGCCATTTACCGCATCGGGCAGCAGTACGACAGTGTCGAGCAAACGTTGAAAGCCAATGGCATGGCGCCGAACCGCCAGGCGGGTGAGAAGGGCGTGCCGCAGCGCACTTGATGCGGTTATGGCAGGCCCGGCCTCTTCGCGTGCGTCGCCGCGAAGAGGCCAAAAAACGCAACGTGAGTTCTGGCGGTTACCCATAACAACAAAAACGACACCCACGCTTCACACCCAAGGAGGCAACATGGCCACCTATCTCGTCAGCGCCGAAGACTCCGGCACCGACACTGCCAACAGCATCCCCCGGCGCTATGCCTGGGTCGTCTTCGCCTTGACCTTCGGCCTGTTGATCTCCGACTACATGTCGCGCCAGGTGCTCAATGCGGTGTTTCCGCTGCTCAAGGGCGAATGGGCACTGAGCGACAGCCAGTTGGGCTTGCTCAGCGGCATCGTCGCGCTGATGGTCGGCCTGCTGACCTTCCCGTTGTCGCTGCTGGCCGACCGTTTCGGCAGGGTACGCAGCCTGGTGCTGATGGCCGTGCTGTGGAGCCTGGCCACGCTCGGCTGTGGCCTGGCGGAAAACTATTCGCAAATGTTCATTGCACGCTTCCTGGTCGGGGTCGGCGAGGCCGCCTATGGCAGTGTCGGCATTGCCGTGGTGGTCGCGGTATTCCCCCGCGACATGCGCTCGACGCTGGCCGGGGCGTTCATGGCGGGCGGCATGTTCGGCTCGGTGCTGGGCATGGCCTTGGGCGGGGTGTTGGCCCAGCACCTGGGCTGGCGCTGGGCATTCGCCGGCATGGCATTGTTCGGCCTGGTGCTGGCGATGCTCTACCCGGTCATCGTCAAAGAGGGGCGCATTGCCCCCAAGTGCGCGCAGCAGGCGCTGGACAAGGCCAGCCACCCGCTGCGCACCCTGTACAGCAGCCGTTCGGTCATCGCCGCCTATGTCGGCAGTGGCCTGCAGTTGTTTGTCGGCGGCACCCTGATCGTGTGGATGCCCAGCTACCTGAACCGCTATTACGCCATGGGCACCGACCGCGCCGGGGCGATCGCCGCCGTCATCGTGCTGTGCAGTGGTATCGGCATGATTCTCTGCGCCATGCTCTGCGATCGCCTTGGACGGCAGCGCCCGGACCGCAAGATCAGCCTGGCCATCGGCTATTGCCTGGGCAGTTGCGCGCTGCTGAGCATAGCCTTTGCGTTGCCTGCCGGTACCGCGCAACTGGTGCTGATCTGCCTGGGCATGATGATAGCCGCCGGCACCAATGGCCCGTCCAGTGCCATGGTCGCCAACCTTACCCACGCTGCTGTGCATGGCACGGCATTCGCCACCCTGACCTTGGCCAACAACCTGCTGGGCCTGGCCACCGGGCCGCTGATCACCGGTCGGGTGTCTGACCTGATCGGGCTTCAGGCGGCGCTGCAGTTGGTGCCACTGACAAGCATTGCAGCGGCGGCTGTGTTCTTGGTTGCCAAACGTCACTACCACCGCGACATGGATCGTCTGCGCGCCAGGAGTTGAAACTGTGAAACAGCAATTGTCCATCGAGGTGCTCTTCGATTTCGTCTGCCCCTGGTGCCTGATTGGCCAGCGGCACTTGCAGGCTGCGTTGTTGCTGTTGCAGCGTGAGCAGCCACACGTGCAAGTGCAGGTTCACAGGCAGGGCGTGCAGTTGCTGCCGGGGCTGCCAGCCAATGGGGTACCCTTCAAACAGTTCTACCTTCAACGCCTGGGCAGCGAGCAGGCAGTGCGCGAGCGCCAGACTCAGGTGCGCGCCGCTGCCCGCGTGGTGGGGGAGGATATCGACTTCTCGCGCATCTGCCGCATGCCAAACACCGGCAACGCCCACCGGTTGATGCAGCGGGCCGGCAGTCTGCTTGGCGCGTCGCAACAGCAAGCGTTGCTGGAGCGGCTGTTCATTGCCTATTTCCACCAAGGCCGCGACCTCGGCGATAGCCGCACGTTGCTCGGCATCGCTGAGAGTTGCGGGCTAAAGGCCGCGCAGGTAATCGATTGTCTGCGTGATGATGGCAGCCCGTTCCTCGACGGTGCAGGGCGTGCAGGCAGTGCCGTGCCACGTTATCGCTTCAACCTGGGCCCTCTGATTGCCGGGGTGCGGCCAGCCGAGGCGCTGTTTGCCGCGATGACCGACGCCTTGTCAGAGAGGGTGCAGGCATGAGCCTGCGTATCGCCCTGAACCCCAGCCAGCTGCCGGAGCGCAATGGCCGGGTGCTGCTGGCCTGCGAGGGCCGCAGCGTAGCGTTGTTCAATGTCGCCGGTGCGCTCTATGCCATCGACGATAGCTGCCCGCACCAAGGGGCGTCGCTGTGTGGCGGGCGCCTGGAAGGGCGGGTGATCCAGTGCTGTGCCCACGGCCTGCGCTTCGACCTGGCCAGCGGCTACCTGGTCAATTCCAAGGCGTTGAAAGTTGCCAGCTACCCGGTGCAGCAGGAGGGTGATGCGGTGTTCATCACCCTCGATGGTGACGGGCCTGGGGAGCAGGGCTGACACTGCGTGCCCGCCAGCTGGCCGGCGGCATGCCGTACTGGGCGATGAACCAGCGGGTGAACGAACTGGGCATCGAGTAACCGAGCATATCGGCAATGCGACCCAGCGAATAGCTGGGGTTCTCCAGGTAGCGCATCACCAGGTCACGTCGCACGCTGTTGATCAGGTCCTTGAAGGTCAAGCCGCTGTCTTCCAGCCGCCGCTGCAGGGTGCGTACGTTCATGCCCTGGGTTTGCGCCACTTGCTCGAGGGTGGCCCGACCCATGGGTAGCAGCAGGTAGATGGTCTTGCGCAGCTCCAGCTCCAGCGATGGCTCGCTGCCTGCCGGCAGCGTGTCCAGGTAGCGCCGGGCCAGGCGGGCCATGGCTTCGTTGGCCAGCGGGCTGGCACTGTCGAGGTCGGCGGCAGGGCAGACGATGCCGTTGAACTCGCTGCCAAACACCAGCGTGCAGCCGAAAATGCGCCGGTGAATGGCGGGGTCGGCGGGTGCCGCATGGGTGAAATTGGCGCTGATCGGGTGCCAGTGCGTGCCGAGCAGCGCCGCGCACAAGCGCATCATCACCCCGATAGCCAGCTCGGTGGCCTGGCGGCTACAGGGCGCGCGCTCGCTGATCACCTCTTCGCGAATGACCACGGTCTTGCCAGCTTCTTCGATATGAATGGCCAGCGCGTCATTGAGCAGGTGGCGGTACTGCACGATCACCTGCAGCGCGTCGCGCAGGTTGCGTTGGTGGCTGAGCAGCAGGCTGATTTCGCCGAAGTCCGACAACTGGCGCAGTTCGGCCATGCGCAAGCCGAAGCTCTCGCAGTGGCTGGCGCTGGCGGAAGCTTCCAGCAGGTTGATCACGCTGGCCACCGGGATACGCCGGTTGGGGTCGTCGAGCAACGCCGCGCTGAGGCCCACCTGCGCCAGCAGTGTGTGGGGGTTGAGGCCCAGGTGGCGGGACACTTCCAGGTAGTTGGTCAAGCTGGCGGCGCGGACGAGGGCAGGCATTTTTATTGTTATCCCTATTGTTCAGGCAACCTGGCGCTTTCAGGCAGCAGCACAAGGCTGTTGCGACAAAAAGCACTTGGCTTGCAGGTGCACGGGTTTTATAGCCTGCGTGTCATCAATTGAAAAGCAAAGCCCTGTTCGGGCCATTGTCATCAAATGAAAAGTACCTGACGCCCAATGTGAAGCACCCGGGGGGAGGGCTGTTTACTGTGAACCTCAACAGCTACACCGCACACGAGGTTCACCGTGGAAAAACTGCAAACCACTGCCACCGTGTTGATCGTCCCTGGCCTGCGCGACCACGTCGCCGATCATTGGCAGACGCTGCTTGCCAGCCGCCTGGCGAAGGTGCGCAGCGTACCGCCGCTGAAGGTTGACGGCCTTTGCTGCAACGCCCGGGTCGAGGCGATCCAGCGCGAACTGGAGCAGATCGACGGCCAGGTGCTGCTGGTGGCACACAGTGCCGGCGTGCTGATGGTCGCCCACTGGGCCGCGCGTTACGGGTGGCCGATCAAGGGGGCTTTGCTGGCTGCACCGCCAGACCTCAATGCCCAATGGCCGGCGCACTACCCAAGCCCGGCCAGCCTGGCCGCCCAGGGCTGGTCGCCGTTGCCAACCACGGCGCTGCCGTTCCCGAGCATTGTCGCGGCCAGTAGCAATGACCACCTGGCCAGCTACGCCGCCGTTAGCGAACTTGCCCGCCATTGGGGCAGTGAGCTGGTCAACCTGGGCGCCGTCGGCCATCTCAACCCGGCTTCCGGTTTCGGCCCCTGGCCGTTGGCCGAGGCCCTGATCCGCCGTCTGGACGCCGAAACCCTGTAGTAACGCATGGACGCCCCAGCCACGCCCGCAACAGACGGGCGGCGTAAAAAACAATAACAATACGTGGAGCCATCGTAATGCCAGAACACCGCATTCACCATGCCGTGAAGCCACAGCGCTGCCTGCTCGCCTGCGCCGTCGCCCTGCTCACGCTGCCCGCCGCCCAGGCCGTCGAAGTCGAGACCGGCAATGAAGACTGGGCCGTGCGCTTCGACAATACCGTCAAATACAATTATGGCGTGCGCACGGAAAGCGCCGACAAGCGCATGCTGGGCACGCCCAACAGCAACGACGGTGACTACAACTTCCGCAAGGCCGGCACCAACATCACCAACCGGGTCGACCTGCTGACCGAGCTGGATGTGGTGTATCAGGGCAACACCGGTTTTCGCGTCAGCACTGCCAGCTGGTACGACAAGGCCTACGACAACACCGGCTCCAACAGCAACCCGTTCGTCAATGGCAACGGTGATCAGTCGGGCATCAGCCCCAGCCTCAATGGCCTGCCGGGTACTGGCACACCCCTGGGCAGCCCGCACCTGAGCAACTACGCCCAGCGATACTACAACGGCCCATCGGGCGAAGTGCTGGATGCGTTCGTATTCATGAGCCGTGATGTCGGCGAAGCGTCGCAGGTCAGTGCCAAGCTGGGCCAGCACAACCTGTTCTGGGGGGAAACCTTGCTCAACCCCGTGCATTCGCTGAGCTATGGCCAGTCCGGCCTGGACCTGGCCAAGCTGGCGGCCTCGCCAGGCACCGAGGCCAAGGAGCTGTTCGTCCCCCGCAACCAACTGTCGACCTCGTTCCTGGTCAACTCCGAACTCACCTTGGGGGCGCAGTACTTCTTCGACTGGGATGCTGCCCGCTTGCCCGAAGTGGGCACCTACTATGGCGGCGCCGATGTGGTAGGCGAGGGCGCGCAGAGCTTCCTGCTCGGCCACACCGGCACCCCGGGCTTGATCCCGGTGCGCGGAGCGCTGACCACCATCCGCCGCGGTCATGACCTGACGCCCGGCAAGAGCGGCGACTGGGGCATCATGGCCAGGTGGTCGCCGCAATGGCTGGGCGGCACCCTCGGTTTCTACTACCGCAAGACGTCCGAGATTCTGCCCCAGGCCTGGCTCGATGCGCGCGGCATGACCGTGGCCAGTGGCCCTTTCGGCAACCCGCCGGGCAGCCGCCAAGGGGCGGTCGGTAACCTGTACAACTCGCTGCAAAGCACCACTTACCAGTTCGCCTACGCCGACAACATCGACATCTATGGCCTGAGCCTGTCCAAGGATGTGGCCGGCATCAGCGTCGGCAGCGACCTCAACATCCGCCACAACATGCCGTTGGCGAGTATCCCGGCAATCGTCAGTGCCCCCGGCCAAGGTGGCCTGGGTGGTGGCTTCGGTTTACTGCCGTCGCGCCTGCCCAGCAGCGGGGTGGTCTACGACGTACCCAAGGATGGTGACAGCCTGAGCGCCACTGGCGACACCCTGCATTTCACCGTCAACGGCCTGATGACGATGGGTGACACGCCGCTGTTCGACTCGGCAACCCTGCTCGGTGAGCTATTCTACAGCAACCTGCTCAAGCTCGATGGCCACAACGAGGCTTTGTACAAAGGCAAGGGCAGCTACCGCGGCATCGACAAGGCGACCCGCGACAACTGGGGTATCGCCGTCAACTTCACCCCCACCTGGTACCAGGTGTTGCCGGGCATGGATCTGAGCATGCCGTTGTCGGTCAACGTCGGCCTGGACGGTGTCTCGCCGGTGCAAGGCGGCGGCGCCGAAAACACCGGCAATTACGCGGTGGGCTTCAGCGCCGCGATCTACAACCAGTACTTCGTCGACCTCAAGTACGTCGACAGCTTAGGTGAGACCAAGGCCTGCAAGGACGGCCAGACCGACGGCAGCACCCCCAATGCCCTGGACGGCGAACAGGATTACACCTGCTACGGCGGCGGCTACGCCTCCTTCTCCGGTGGTGGCGCCACCACCGAAGACCGTGGCGCGCTGTACCTGACCGTCAAGACGACCTTCTGAGTCCTGTTTCCTACCGCCTACACAGGAAGACAACCATCATGATCTTCGTACGTACCCTGCTGGCCTCGTGCCTGTCGCTGGCCGCGCTCAACGCCGCCCAGGCTGCCGTTTCTCCTGACCAGGCTGCACACCTGGGCAACAACCTGACCACCCTCGGCGCCGAAAAGGCCGGCAATGCCGACGGCTCCATCCCGGCCTACCAAGGCGGCCTGCTTACCCCGCCGGCCAGCTATCAGAGCGGCGCCAGCATGCGCCCCGACCCGTTTGCCAGCGAGAAGCCGTTGCTGGTCATCGATGGCAAGAATGCCGATCAGTACAAGGGGCAACTGACCGCCACTACCCTCGAACTGCTCAAGCGCTACCCCAGCTACCACGTTGACGTGTACCCGACTCACCGCAGCGTCGCGCTGCCGCAGGCGGTGCTGGACAACACCCGCAAAAATGCCACCGGCGCCAGAAGCCAGGAGGGCGGCACTGCCGTGGACAATGTGCTGCCGGGCATTCCGTTCCCCATTCCGCAGAACGGCGCCGAGGCCATGTGGAACTTCCTGCTGCGCTACCAGGGCGTGAGCATGACCGCCAAGTACGACTCCTGGAACGTCGATGCTGCTGGCAAACCGTCATTGTCGACCACCGGCCAGGCGCACATCAGTTACCCGATCTATGAGGACATGGCCAAGCCGATCGGCGCCAAGGACACCTATTACCAGATGAAACTGGTGTACACCGGGCCCGCACGCCGTGCCGGTGAAGCAATGATGCTGCGCGACGCTGCCAACCCGCTGGTGCAGCCGCGCAGCGCCTGGCAGTACCTGCCGGGCCAGCGCCGGGTCAAGCTGGCGCCTAACCTGGCCTACGACACGCCCAACCCGGGCACCTCCGGCTCTGGCACTTACGATGACGTGTTCGTCTTCAACGGCGCGCTGGACCGCTACGACTGGACCCTGGTCGGCAAGCAGGAAATGTATGTGCCTTACAACACCTACCGGCTGACCTACAACACCGACGTCAAGCAGTTGATCACCCCCAATCACCTGGCGCCGCAGTTTGTACGCTGGGAAAAACACCGCGTGTGGGTGGTGGAAGGCAAGCTCAAGGACGGCGCGCGTCACATCTACCACAAGCGCCGCTTCTACCTCGATGAGGACAGCTGGATCGCGCTGGCCTCGGACCAGTACGACGCCCGTGGCCAGCTGTACCGGGGTTCGTTCGCCTTCCTTACCCAGAGCTATGACAAGCAGACCCCGGACGCCACGCCGTTCATGATCTACGACCTCATCGGCGGCACCTACAACCTCAACGGCGTGGTCGGTGCCTACGGCGGCATCCGTTACATCGACCCGTTGTCGAAAACCCAATGGTCGCCCGATTCGCTGGCCGGCAACGGCATTCGCTAAACGCACGGAGCAGAGGTTCCAATGCCTGTCTTCAAACGATGCAGCGTGGTGATGCTGGCCCTGGTTGCGCTGCATGGCGCGGCCCAGGCAGCGCCATTCACCGATGTGCTGGATGTGCCCGCCATGCCCAGCGCCCTTGCCAGCAGCAGCGCCCTGCGTGATGTGACCTGGGCCGGGCAGCGCCTGGTCGCGGTCGGCCCGCGCGGGCACATCCTGTATTCCGATGACCACGGCGCGCACTGGCAGCAAGCCCAGGTGCCGGTCAGCGCCGACCTGAATGCGGTGAGCTTCGCCACGCCCGAGCTGGGCTGGGCGGTGGGCCATGACGGTGTGGTCCTGCACAGCCGTGACGGTGGCATGCACTGGCAAAAACAGCTGGACGGCCGGGTACTGGCCGAACAGCTGCCAGGCGCGGGCACCGACAATGCCTTGCTCGACGTGTGGTTCAGCGATACCCGCACGGGCTACGCGGTGGGGGTGTTCAACCTGCTGCTTCGCACCACGGATGGCGGCAAGCACTGGCAGCCGTGGCTCGACCACAGCGACAACCCGCAAGGCCTGCACCTGACCAGCCTGGCCGCGGTGGGCGACGAGCTGTTCATCACGGGCGAGCAGGGCCTGTTGCTGAAGTGGGACGGCAAGCGCTTCGCTCGCGTTGGCACACCCTACGCCGGCACCTTGTTCGGTGCCGTCGGCAAGCCCGGCGTGCTGCTGATATACGGCCTGCGCGGCCACGTCTATCGCAGTACCGATGGCGGTCAGCAGTGGCAACTGATCAACACACGGATCAACACCAGCCTCACCGCCGCCGGTATCGACCGTGACGGGCAGCTGTGGCTTGCCAGCCAGGCCGGTGACCTGCTGCTCAGCCGCGATGACGGCGCCAGCTTCAGCCCGGTAGCCCACAGCCCCCGCAGCCCAGTCACCGCACTCGTCAGCGATGCCGGTAACGGCCTGGTGCTGGTGGGCGAGCGTGGCGTGCGCAACCAGGCCGGTAACCCCACGCAGCACCCCTGACAAGAGAAGACCCTGATGGCCGCTACCCGCCAAGATACGCTTCCGGTAATCCGCAACCTCGCCGATTTCGACCCACGCTCGGGCAATTGCCTGGAACGCCTGGTGTTCAACCATCGTTGGCCATTTCTGCTGTGCATGCTGCTGGCAACCTTGGTGCTGGGCTTCATGGCGGCGACGCGCCTGGAGCTGCGCCCCAGCTTTGACAAGATGCTGCCGCAGAGCCACCCCTACATACAGAACTACCTGGAAAACCGCGCTTCGCTGCGCGGATTGGGCAATGCGGTCCGGGTGGTGGTAGAGAACACCCACGGCGATATCTTCGACCCGGGTTACCTGCAGACCCTGCGCCATATCAACGACGAACTGTTCCTCAGCCAAGGCGTGGACCGGGCATGGGTGAAGTCCTTGTGGAGCCCGGCGGTGCGATGGACCGAGGTAACCGAGGAGGGTTTCCAGGGCGGCCCGGTCATGCCTGACGGGTATCAAGGCGCAGCCGGTGATATCGAACAGCTAAGGCAGAACATCGAGCGTGCCAACATCGTCGGCAGCCTGGTAGCGCGCGACTTCAAGTCGAGCATGCTGGTGGTGCCGCTGCTGGACCAGGACTCAGCCACCGGCAAAGGCCTGGACTACCATGCCTTTTCGCAAAAGCTCGAACAGTTGCGCAGTCAGTACCAGGCCAGCGGCCAGTACCGCATTCATGTGATCGGCTTCGCCAAGCTGATGGGTGACCTGATCGACGGCCTGATCCAGGTGATGGCGTTCTTTGCGCTGGCTGTGCTGACCAGCCTGGTGATCATCTACTGCTATACCCGCTGTGTGCGCAGCACCTTGCTGGTGGTGGTGTGTTCGCTGACTGCGGTGGTATGGCAGCTGGGTATCGTCGCCTGGCTGGGCTATGCCATCGACCCGTATTCGATCCTGGTGCCGTTCCTGATCTTTGCCATCGGCGTGTCGCACGCGGCGCAGAAGATGAACGGCATCCTTCAGGACATAGGCCGCGGTACGCACCGGCAGATTGCCGCCCGCTACACCTTCCGCCGCCTGTTCGTGGCCGGGGTCACCGCACTGCTGGCCGATGCCGTGGGCTTTGCGGTGCTGATGCTGATCGATATTCCGGTGATCCAGGACCTGGCAATCACCGCCAGCATTGGTGTGGCGGTGCTGATTTTTACCTCGTTGCTGTTGATGCCGGTGGCGCTGTCCTATGTCGGTGTAGGCCGCAAGGCTGCCGAGCGAGCGCTACGTATCGATGCTCGCGCGGATCAGCACCGTGGCTTCGGCCGGCTGTGGGCGCTGCTTGACCGATTCACCGAACGCAAGTGGGCCAGTGCTGCACTGCTGGCTGCCCTGGCGTTGGCCGCCCTTGGCACCTGGGGTAGCCTCCAGCTGAAGATCGGCGACCTCGACAGTGGCGCCCCCGAGCTGCGTGCGGACTCGCGCTACAACCTCGACAACGCTTACATCACCCAGCACTACGCACTGTCCAGCGATATCTTCGCGGTCATGGTCAAGACGGCTCCCGAAGGCTGCCTGCAATACCAGACACTGATCCTCGCCGACCGCCTGGCCTGGGAGCTGCAGCAACTGCCGGGTGTGCAGACCACCGTGTCGCTGGCAAACGCGGTGCGCCAGATCACTGCGGGTACCTACGAAGGCAACGCGCGCCTGAACAGCCTTCAGCGCAACCAGGACGTGCTCAACTACGCCGCCCAGCAAGCCTCGGTCAACGCCCCGGAGCTGTTCAACAACGACTGTTCGCTGATGCCGGTGATCGCCTACCTCAAGGACCACCGCGCCGACACGCTGGCCCAGGTGGCTGTAGCGGCTGAGCGTTTCGCCCAGGCCAACAGCAATGCTGACCACCAGTTCCTGCTGGCCGCCGGCAGCGCCGGCATCGAGGCCGCCACCAACGAGGTGGTGCGCGAGGCCAACCACCGCATGCTGTTGCTGGTGTACCTGGCGGTGACCCTGTTCTGCCTGGTCACCTTCCGCAGCTGGCGAGCGACGCTGGTGGCAATCCTGCCGCTGATGCTTACCTCGGTGCTGTGCGAGGCGTTGATGGTGGCCATGGGCATCGGCGTCAAGGTCGCCACCTTGCCGGTGATCGCCCTGGGGGTGGGCATTGGCGTGGACTACGCGCTGTACCTGCTCAGCGTGCAGTTGCACTACCAGCGCGCCGGCCTGAGCCTGGCCCACGCCTACCAGAAAGCCCTGGCCTTCACCGGTCGGGTGGTGGGGCTGGTCGGTATCACCTTGGCCGCTGGCGTAGCCGGCTGGGCCTGGTCGCCAATCAAGTTCCAGGCCGACATGGGCCTGCTGCTGACCTTCATGTTCCTGTGGAACATGCTCGGCGCGCTGGTGCTGATACCCGCGTTGTCGCACTTCCTCCTGCGCGGCCAGGGCGCCCTGGCAGCTGCCGATGCCCAGGCGCCGGCGCTTTCGCAAACCCAAGAAACCGAGTGCTCGCCTCATGTCTGATTACCTTGCGCCACTGCGCGACATGGATTTTCTGTTCAACGAAGTGTTCGACATCCCGACCTGGTGGGCGCAAACGCCCATACTGGCCGAGGTGGTCGATGGTGACACTGCCCGGGCCATACTCGAGCAGGCCGGCAAGCTGATTGCCGAGCGAGTGGCGCCGCTCAACCGCAGTGGTGACGAGCAGGGCTGCCGCTGGGAGGCTGGCCAGGTACGCACGCCCGACGGTTTCACCGATGCCTACCGGGCATTTGCCGCTGACGGCTGGGTCGGTGTGGCCGGCGACCCGGCCTACGGCGGCATGGGCATGCCGAAGGTGATCGGTGCCCAACTCGAAGAGATGCTCAATGCCGCCAACCTGTCGTTTGGCCTGTACCCGATGCTGACCGCCGGGGCCTGCCTGGCACTGCTCAACCATGCCAGTGAGGCTTTGCAGGCGCTGTACCTGCCACCCATGTACCAAGGGCGTTGGGCCGGTTCGATGTGCCTGACCGAGCCCCACGCCGGCACCGACCTGGGCCTGATCCGCACCCGGGCACAACCCCTCGCCGACGGCGGCTACCGCATCAGCGGCACCAAGGTCTTCATCACTGGCGGCGAGCAGGACCTGACCGAGAACATCATCCATCTGGTGCTGGCGCGGCTACCGGATGCACCGGCCGGCCCCAAAGGCATCTCGCTGTTCCTGGTGCCCAAGGTGCTGGTCGACGCCGACGGCGTGCTTGGCGAGGCCAACGCAGTGAGCTGCGGCTCGATCGAGCACAAGATGGGCATCAAGGCCTCGGCCACCTGCGTGATGAACTTCGACGGCGCCATCGGCTACCTGGTCGGCGAGCCGAACAAGGGCCTCAATGCCATGTTCACCATGATGAACTACGAGCGCCTGGGCGTGGGTATCCAGGGGCTGGCGCTGGGCGAGCGGTCTTATCAGGGAGCCATCGCCTATGCCCGTGATCGTCTGCAAGGCCGCGCGCCGTCGGGTGTTGAAGCGCCGTCGCAGTATGCCGACCCGATCATCGTCCACCCGGACGTACGCCGCATGCTACTGACCATGAAAGCGCTGAACGAGGGCGGGCGGGCATTTTCCACCTACGTGGCGTTGCAGTTGGACATGGCCAAATACAGCGACGACCCGGCTACACGCGCCAATGCCGAGGCCAAGGTGGCGTTGCTTACGCCGGTCGCCAAAGCCTTCCTCACCGACATGGGACTGGAGACTACCCTGCACGGCCAGCAGGTGCTGGGTGGTCACGGCTATATCCGCGAGTGGGGCCAGGAGCAGTTGATTCGTGACTGCCGCATTACCCAGATCTACGAAGGCACCAATGGCATCCAGGCGCTCGACCTGGTAGGGCGCAAGCTATTTGGTGATGGCGGCAAGGCCTACCGTGGCCTGTCTGACGAAATCGTCAGCTTTGCCCAGGCGCTGCCAGTGGCGCACGCCGAGTTCAGTGCGCCACTGCTGGCTGCCGTGCACAACCTTGACGAACTGAGTGCCTGGCTGCTCGACCGCAGCCAAGGCAACCCGCGCGAGCTTGGCGCGGCGGCGGTGGAGTACCTGCACGTGTTTGGCTACACCTTCTACGCCTACCTGTGGGCGCGCATGGCCGTGGTGTGCCAGGGCCAGGCGGCACCTGAGCCGTTCCACCTCAGCAAGCTCGGTACCGCGCGCTTCTACTTTGCACGCCTGCTACCACGCATCCACTCGCTCAGCGCCAGTGTCAGGGCCGGCAGCGATAGCCTGTACCTGCTCGAGGCCGAGCAACTGTGATGGCCGCCAACATGCTCACCACTCGCGTCATGCCCCGGGCCGAGCAGGCCTATGCCTATCCGCTGCTGATCAAACGCCTGCTGCTGTCGGGTGTGCGCTACCAGCCCAACCAGGAAATCGTCTACGCCGACAAGCTGCGCTACACCTACACCACGTTGCTGGAACGCATCCAACGGCTGGCCAACGTGCTGACCACGGCCGGGGTCAAGCCTGGCGACACGGTGGCATTGCTCGACTGGGACAGCCACCGGGCACTGGAATGTTTCTTTGCCGTACCGATGCTGGGGGCGGTGTTGCATACGGTGAACGTGCGGCTGTCCAGCGAGCAGGTGCGCTACACCATGAACCACGCCGAGGATCGGTGGGTACTGGTGCATGACGACTTCCTGCCATTGATGCAGCAGCTATGCGCCGACCTGCCGGCAGTCGAGGGCATCATCCGCCTCAGCGACGGCGCTGCCGACGCGCAGACAGTGCCTTTGCTGGGCGAATACGAAGCCATGCTGGCGGCTGCAGCGCCACAGTTCGAATTTGCCGACTTCGACGAAAACTCGCTGGCCACACTGTTCTACACCAGCGGTACCACCGGCAACCCCAAGGGTGTGTACTTCAGCCACCGGCAACTGGTGCTGCATACCCTGGTCGAGCAGGGCACCTTGGCCGCGTGTGGCGAGGTAGCGCTGCTGCGCACCGGCGATGTGTACATGCCGATCACGCCCATGTTCCACGTGCATGCCTGGGGCGTGCCCTATGTGGCCACGGCGCTGGGCATCAAGCAGGTCTACCCCGGGCGCTACGAGCCCAACCGCCTGGTGCGCCTGTTCCATGACGAGGGGGTGACGTTCTCCCATTGCGTGCCGACGGTGCTGCAGATGATGCTCGACAGCGAGCAAGGGCGCTGCACTGACCTGACCGGCTGGAAGATGCTGCTGGGCGGCAGCGCCCTGACGCTGAGCCTGGCACAGCGTGCCAGCGGGCGCGGCATCAGTGTGCATTGTGGCTACGGCATGTCGGAAAGCTGCCCGCTACTCAGCATCACCCACCTGAGCACCGACTTGCTGGCACAGCCCATGGCGCAGCAACTGCCGCTGCGCATCGATGCCGGTGTGCCGATTGCCTTGGTGGACCTGCGTATCGTCGATAGCGAGGGCAGGGAAGTACCGCACGATGGCGCAAGCCTGGGCGAAATCGTGGTGCGCGCGCCTTGGCTGACCCAGGGTTACCTGCACGAACCGGAGCAAGGCGCGGCGCTGTGGCTGGGGGGCTGGATGCACACCGGTGACCTGGCCTGTATCGACTCGCTGGGCGTGGTGCGCATCCGCGATCGCATCAAGGACGTGATCAAGACCGGTGGCGAGTGGGTCAGTTCGGTGGCGCTGGAAAACCTGATCAGCCAGCACCCGTCCGTCGCCTCGGTCGCGGTAATCGGTATTCCTGATCCACAGTGGGGGGAACAACCTTTGGCCTTGGTGGTCTGTCATGACGGTGTGCAGTTGGACCAGCCGGCATTGGCCAGGCACCTGCAGCCGTATGTTGACAGCGGGCACCTGGCCAAATGGGCGATACCGCGGCAGGTGCGGTGTGTGGACGAGATCCCCAAGACCAGTGTCGGCAAGATCGACAAGAAACGCATTCGCCAGACTGCAATATAGATGTGGCTTGCGATGCCTGGGGGCGCCTTGCGCCCCATCTTGTTGCTGGCGGGGGCTTTGCCCGCGCGCTCAGCAGCCCCAAAACCCCGCCAAACAAGGGAATGGCGGTTGACTTGAGTTCACCCAGGTAAAGTTAGGTAAAAGCGGCCACGGCATATACACGGATCAGTATTGTGGTTTGTACTGTCCAGTTAAAGATGCCATTGATGAACACACTTCCGTCGCAGCCAAGCGCTGAACGCGGGGCGTTCTCCGGTTTCGAGGCGTGTCGCAATTCCCAGCAGGGCCCCGTGGTGATCCTTGCCTCCGGCGCTTCTGCCAAACATTTTCCGCTGGGCGAGTTTGCGCACTTGCCCATCATCGCCATGAACGGGTCGGTCGCCATGACCGCCGAACACGGCATCAAACCCTTCTTCTACGTGTGCACCGACAAAAGCTTTTGCCAGCAACAGCCGGCCTTGTTCGCCACTGCCGTGCGCGACAGCGAACGCCTGGCCCTGTGGCCTGAGCAGTATGCGCGTGCCGATGTGCCAGCCCACACCCAGTGTTATGCCTTGCACAAAGCCGACATGCCGAGCCTGCTGGACGGTTTGCGCGGCCATGGTGACAGTTGCGTGTGCAACCGGGCACTGTGGAGCAAACGCAGCCGCTCGATTGCCTTCAGTAAAGACATGGCCCATGGCTTTTTCGATGCCCGCACGGTGGCTTATGTGGCCTTGCAGTTGGCCTATCACCTGGGCTTCGAGAAAGTGTTGCTGGTGGGGGTAGACCTCGACCAGAGCGTCGGGCGCTTTTACGAGGACGGCCAGGGCCCGTCTTCGCCGTGCGGACTCGACCAGCATTGGGACAGCCGCATCCTGCCGTCGTTGAAGCTGATGGCCAGGGAAGTGGTCAGCGAGCATTTCCACGTCTACAACCTGTCGGCAACATCACGCATTCCCGCTGAGCTGATACCCAAGGTCACGCTCAGCCAGGCGCGGCACATTGCTGGCTGTGCAGTTACCTGAGCAAGAAAGCGGGTGCATGAAAGACTGTGGATGCGTACAGTTGGGCGGTCGCAACTTGCAGGAGCCGGCTATGTCCAGCGCATTCACGATCATGCCATCGCCCGTCGGTATGCTGACCCTTGTGGCCCGTGGCAATTGCCTGGCAGCCGTATTGTGGGAAGAGGAGCGGGAAAACCGCGTACGCCTGGGCGCACTGCACCGGGACGACCAGTGCCCGGTATTGCGGGAAACCGCTCGCCAGCTGGGCGAGTACTTTGACGGCAAGCGCCAGCGTTTCGAGCTGGCGCTGGACTTTGCCGGTACTGAGTTCCAGCGCCAGGTGTGGGCCGCATTGCTGGCGATACCGTTCGGCGAAACCCGCAGCTACAGCGACATTGCCCGGCAGCTCGGCAACCCCAGGGCGGTACGCGCGGTTGGCGCTGCCAATGGCCGCAACCCGATTTCGATCATCGCTCCCTGTCACCGGGTAATCGGCGCGTCGGGCAGCCTGACCGGCTTTGCCGGTGGCCTGGCGGCCAAGCAGTATCTGCTGGCGCTGGAAGGGCGGCAAAGCCTGGCACTGGACCTGTAAGGCGTCAACCGAACCCGCTGGCGATCAGGCAGGCCAGCACGGCCAGCACCGAACCGGCGATCAGGGTGTATTGCCGCCGGGCCTGACGTGCGCGGGGCTCGACCTCACGCAGGTACTCGCCGGGCGTAGGCGCATCGGGCCGATGGCGCAAACCCTCGGCCACATCGGCAAGTTGACCCTGAATCAGCAAACCGACCAGGCAGTAGGTGCAGGCGTAACTCAGCAACGCTAGAAACAGATAGATCATGCAAGGTACGGGTTCAAGGGCAGGGTGATCGCGCTGGCACTGCGGGTGTCGAGTACGATCAGCCCTTCACTGTGGTCATCCAGGCTGGCCAGCAAGTGCCCCTGGCTGTCCCATGCTGCAGAACCGCCGGCACCGATGAAGGTGTCGGCCGG
The DNA here is from genome assembly GCF_045164175.1 of Pseudomonas sp. 10(2024). NCBI lineage: Bacteria > Pseudomonadati > Pseudomonadota > Gammaproteobacteria > Pseudomonadales > Pseudomonadaceae > Pseudomonas > Pseudomonas sp. 10(2024). The sequence goes on along the minus strand of NZ_CP174006.1, from coordinate 3,059,017 downwards.
CCCCACGCAGTTGGCCATCAATACCGGCATGCCCAGCTCGCGTGCCACCTCTGGGTAGTGCGCATATCCCTCGCGGATACCCTTGGCGGTTTTCGCAACGCTGACCAGGTACAACTCGGCACCGCGCTCGCGGGCCACGGCGGCATGCGCCAGGAACATCGATTCGTAGCAGATCGCCGGCGCCACCCGGTGTTCACCCACCTCCAGCAGCAATGCCTGATCACCTGGGGTGAAGTAAGGCAGCTCATCATCATGCAAGCGCTGCTTGGCATAGGCCTGGCGCGGCGCTTCAGGGCAGAAGATGGGCATGCCGATGCGTATGCCGTCGGGCGTCGGCAATGGCAGGCCCACGGCAACGGTAATGCCCAAGCGGTCGCAGGCTGCCTGCAGCGGGTCCAGGCGCGCGGAGGTGACGGGCAGGGCGGCCTGGCGCGCCACACTCGGCTCATAGCCGGTCAGCGACAGCTCGGGGAACACCACCAGTTCGGCACCCAGGGCCGCAGCCTGCTCGATGCAAACCAGATGGCGCTGGAGGTTGCCTGGCAAATCGCCCTTGAGCGAGGCCAGTTGTACGGCGCACAGTTTCATCAGAACCATTCCCTGGTGAAGATTGACGTGCCGAGCATACTACCGGCACCAACGCCTGTTCCAGTGAAGGGTTTTTCAGGAAGCCTGGGGTGCGCAGCAAAACGCCTCCCAACCTGCGCAGCCACGGTACCTTGTGCCATGCTGTCCAGTGACAGCGCCATGCGCACGGCCCGCGCGAAGGCGGGCAGGGTGCTACCAGCGGAGGAACACTGTAATGGCACGGTTTCGGCGGCTGATCGCCAATATCCGGGGACGGGATCTGGCCGTGGGCGATATCCATGGCCACTTCCAGCGCCTGCAGCAATGCCTGGAGGCGGTAGGGTTCGATCCGGCGGTGGACCGCTTGTTCAGCGTGGGCGACCTGGTCGACCGTGGGCCGCACAGCGAGGCAGCGCTGGACTGGCTGGCCCAGCCTTGGTTCCATGCCGTCCAGGGTAATCATGAGGCCTTGGCAATCACCCGCGTGCGCGGTGGGCGGCTCGACCTGGGCATGTACCGCGCCGCCGGGGGGGGTTGGTTCCTTGACTTGCCGCGGCGCGAGCAACTGCGTTTCGTGGAGCGTTTCGAGCAGTTGCCGATTGCCATGGAAGTGGAGAGTGCAGACGGTCTGGTAGGCCTGCTGCATGCCGACAGCCCGTTTGCCGACTGGGCGGTATTACGCTCCTGGCTGGAGCTGGATGACGACCCTGAGGTGCGCCAAGTGTGCCAGTGGTCGCGTCGGCGCCTGAAAGAGGGAGACACCCAACCGGTGCAGGGCCTGCGAGCCCTGCTGGTCGGCCACACCCCGGTGCTGGAGGCCAAGCTGCTAGGCAATGTGTGGCACCTGGACACGGGGGGCTGGGCCAGCGGCCATTTCACCTTGGTCGACATGCGCACCTTGCAACAAGTCAGCCCCGGGCCAGATGCAGCAACAACGCCCCTGCCAACATCACCAGCATGACCCCCGAGGCCCGCTCCAGCCACGCCAGGCTGCGGGCGAAGCGCCGCAGTACCCGCTGGTTGCCGATGGCCACGGCAACCAGCAAGTCCCATAGCAGGACGATGCTGAACATCCATAGCGCGTAGGCTGTTTTCCAGCCGGGGCTGACGCTGGCGACCATGCTGGCCAGGCTGGCATAGAACAGGGCGTTCTTGGGGTTGAGGATGCCAGACAAGAAGCCCATGCCCAAACTGCGCCACCAGCCATGCACCCGCTGGCTGCCGGCGACTGTGCCCAGGCTGGTTTGCCCGGCATGGCGCAGGAACAGCACGCCGATGTACAGCAGGTAGCTGGCGCCGGCCAGTTGCAGGGCGCTGAACAGCAGGCTGCCCTGCTGCAGTACCGAAAGCCCGGTGAAGGCGATGACGATGAACGCGCCATTGGCCAGCGCTATGCCCAAACAGGCGCCGCTGGCGATGCGCCAGCCGCTGCTGATCGCGTTGCGTGCGACCAGGAAAAAGTCCGGGCCAGGTGAGAGCAGGGCAAGGAAGTGGGCCAGGGCGATGATCATGAATTGTTGCATTAGGGGCTGCTCTACGGAAAAAACCGCAGTCTGCTGCCGGGCCCGTTCTGGCGTATTGAACAATATTGCACCTGCAGCAGCCTTCAGTTTCCGCGGTACTGCCCCGGTGTAACCCCCACATGGGCCTTGAACACCCGCTGGAAATGGCTCTGGTCAGCAAAGCCAAGCTGGTAGGCCACTTCCGCCAGGGCCAGCCCTTCACTCAATAGCTGCCGCCCACGATTGACCCGGGCATTGAGCAGGTAGGCATGCGGCGTGAACCCGGTAGCCGCACGAAACGCGCGGATCAGCTGATAGCGCCCCAGCCCGGCCTCCCGCGCCAACACCTCCAGGCTCAATTGCGCAGGGTCCTGGTGTTCGATGCGTGCAAGCAACCCGTTCAAGGTGGCGGCTTGCAGGGCGGGGGCCGCTGCCAGCGGTGGGTGCGCGGAAAAGTCCAGGTCCCCCAGAAAGGCAATCAGCGCCGCATCTTTCTCGCCATTGCAGGCACTGGAAAACAGTAACCTGTTCAGCGCGCAGAACTGCCGATATACCTCGGCCTCCCTGCAGATGCGCACCGGTTCGCCAGCTTCGATTCCGCCAAGGCCCGACTCCAGGCGTAACTGCGTCAGCCAGTCGGCATCCACATGCAGCATCTGATAGCTCCACGCCAGGCCGGGGGCCGGGTTGCAGGCATGCACGCGGTGGGCCGGAACCAGTACCAGCGTGCCGGGCGCCAAGTGTTGCTGCCCGTCGGCAGCCCCGGTGAAATGGCTGCGGCCAGCATCCACCGCACCGATGGAAAACGTCGGGTGGCTGTGGGCCTTGTAGCAGGCCCGGCTGTGGCAGGCGCGCCGGCTCTCGACATGTGCCAGGGCCGGATCGCGCCACAGGGCGGCGTGGGAACGGGGCATTACAGGCTCCTCGGTATTGCCGGCAGGGTATCAGGTACCGTGAACCCGTACAGTTTTTATCGCTGGCTGTTACTTGACCGCAGCGCCCGGAACGCGCCGAAATAGAGGGCTGTTGTCAGAGGAAAACGAGAATGGACCTTTCAAGCCTGCTGCTTTTCATCCCTGCCTGCTTCGCCTTGAACATGGCGCCAGGGCCTAACAACCTGTTGTCACTGCACAACGCCAGCCGTTACGGCCTGCGCACCGCATGCGTGGCCGGCGCCGGCCGTATCCTTGCCTTCTGCGGCATGATCGCCCTGGCAGCGATGGGCCTGGCAGTGGTGTTGCATACCAGCGAATACCTGTTCCTGGCCATCAAGGTGGTGGGCGCGGCCTACCTGTTCTACATCGCCTGGCAACTGTGGCGCGCACCTGTGAGCGAGGCCGTGGTGGCAAGCGATCACCCAGGCGGCACTTGGCGCCTGGCGCGCCAGGAGTTCTGGGTGGCGGCCGGCAACCCCAAGGCCATCCTGATCTTTACCGCCTTCCTGCCGCAGTTCGTATCGGTCGGTAGCAGCACCCCGGTGAGTGAGCAGTTCCTTTGGCTGGGTGTGTTGTTCCTGCTGCTGGAATGGGCGGCCATCGCCATCTACTCAGGCCTGGGCGCCTACATGCAGCGTTGGTTCAGCCAGCCCGGCCCACGCCGGATGTTCAACCGGGTCAGCGCGTCCTTGCTGGGTTGCGCGGGCCTCGGTCTGCTGGCTGCGCGCCGCTAGAACTGCCAGCGCACGCCCAGGTTAACGCCGCTGGCTTCCTGCTGGCGGCTGTCCAGGTTGGCGGTGTACTGCACGCCGCCATGCAGGCTCAGCGCTTCGTTGACCTGCGCTACCACACCGCTTTCCAGTTGCACTGAGGTATAGCGGTAATCGGTCTTGATCCTGTCTGCGTCATCGAAGGTCAAGGTGTCGCGCCCACCGTCGCCGTGCCACAGGTTGACCTGCGCATAGGGCTGCAACAGGCGCCCGCTGCTCCCCGTGAACGCACCCTCCAGGCGCAGGCCCAGGCGGCCGGTCAGCTCGACCTGGGCGTCATGACTGATGCGCGAGACGCTGTCGCTGGCGCTGTCCAGCGCGACCTTTTGCGCAATCAGCTGAGCTTGCGGTTCCACGCGCCAGCGCTCGGACAGGGTGATGGGGTAGCCCGATTCCAGTGAAGCTGTCCAGGCGTGGCCGTCGAGGTTCAGCGTGTCGCCACGATCGGAGCGGGCGCGGCCATCCAGGCGGGTGTACTGCAACACCGCGTCCAGGTACGCGCCCTGTGGCCCGACCAGCGTCCAGTAGGTGCCCACGCTATCGCCATCGAGCTTCAGGTCGCCCACCCTGCGGTCGTGAACGGCCAGGGCAAACCCTTTGACGTCGGCGTCCAGGCGGCTATGGCTTACGTAGATACCGACATGCTGGCGGTAACCGTTCTCGCCAACCTTGGCATACAGGTCCTGGCCCACCTTGAAACCGTAGAGGTCGCCATCCAGGCTCGGGCTGACCGTGCCGCTCCATTGCTGGCGCAGCGTGCCGCCGTAGGCTTGCCCCCAGCTGGCTGGCAGGGCGCTTTCACCCTGCAGTAACAGCTGGTCGCCCTGGCGTTGGTGGAAGGTGCCCAATGCCTGACGGGCGATGATCGCGGCACCCCGTGGCGCGGCGGCATACACCGGGACCTCGGGGCGGTACAGCGGCAGGCTTTGGCCCTGCACCGGCGCAGGCAGCTCGGCCTGGCCGGGCGCTGGCGCAGCGACGGGCGGGGTGACGGCCGGGGCGATCACCGGCGGCTCGCCCGGTGCCGGCACAGGGGCTGGCGCGGGTGGCGCAACCAGCGTCGAGCGCAGGTACCAGCTGTTTTCACTGCCGGCAGTGACGCCCCCTTTGAACAACCGATAGTCGTAGGCACCGGCCGATAGCCTTTGGGTCTGTACAAAGGCGGTGGCCGTACTGGTGGCGCCGTCACGGGCTTCGACCACCTGGATGCCGTTCTGGGCAGTCGCCGCACCTGCGCCGTTGAGGTTGTTGATGAGCACCTGGGTAGAGCCGGCGATGGCGCCGCGGCTGACCACCAGGCGATCGGAAGCAGCGCCATCGCCGGCCAGCACGCTGTTCAGGCGCAGGGTGCCGTTGTTGCCGGTGTAATCGCCCTCGATGCGCAAGCGGCCCATGGCATCATTGCCGGCGGTGAGGTCAAGTGTGCCTGCGTTGCTGATTGCGGCGCGCTGGCCTGGGGCAAACGCAGTGATCACCCCTTGGCGTGAAGTGATGCTGCTGCTGGCGTCGAGGGTGAGGCTGCCCGTGCTGCTGTCACTGTCGCCCAGTACCAGCGTGTCATCCAGTGCCAGCCGGCTGCCGTTGTTCAGCGCCACGCGCTCCCAGTTCACATAGTGGGCACCGCCTGCCGGCTGGCTGGCATCGAACGTCAGGCTGTCGTTACCTCCGCCGCCGTCCAACGTGATACTCAGCACCTCGGGCGTAAGGCCTTTGAGCAGTGCCGTGTCATCACCTGGCCCGGCATCCACGCGCCCGCCGATACGGCCTCCGTCCCAGGTGAAGCGGTCGTTGCCAGTGCTCAGCAACACATCGCCGCCAACCTGGCCACCGTGCACCAGCACCTGGTCGTCGCCACCGCTGACGCTGATGTTGCCGCCGATGTTGCCCTCGAAGACTTCGATGTAATCCTTGTCGAAGGCCGCGATGACGTTCCGGTCGACGCTGCCGCCACGCATGATGAAGGTGTTCTCGTCCAGCCGCATGTTGACGTTGCCGATACGCCCGTCGTCCATTTCGGCATAGTCGCCGCTGTCGAACGTGCCCTTGATCCAGCCACCGGTCATGTGAAAGGTGTCCAGGCCATCACCCTGGTTGAGGTTGCCTTCGATGACGCCGCCGCTCATGGCGAAGTCATCGATGTCAGCGCCTTGGTTGACGTTTCCGCCGACGCTGCCAGAGGCCATGTCGATGCTGTCTCTGCCGGCGCCGAAGGTTACGTCGCTGGTGATGGCGCCGCTACCGGATGCCGGGAATACCAGGCGGTTATCACCGCTGGTGTCCACCAGCGAGGGCGCAGTGCCGCTGTCACAGGTGTAGGTGTCGTTACCCGGGCCGGGTGAGAAGGTACAAGCCGCGTGTGCAGCGGGCGAGGCCATCCCCAGCAGCGGGAGCGAACCCAGGGTCAGCATCAGGCGTAGACGCATCAGGAAATCCTCCATTCTCCAGGGAGACCTGCGCACCACGCGTGGTGCACAGGGTTACCGGGGTTGTATAGAGGAGTGCGTCACGACCACAACTGGCAAAAATGTCAGGTGGCAAAGGGCTAGCGCGTTAGTCGCGGTAGAACGTTTGCACCAGGTGGTAGCCGAATTTGCTCTTGATCGGCCCGTGTACCACACGCAGAGGTTTCTTGAAGATCACCTGGTCGATGGCGCCGACCATCTGCCCCGGGCGAATTTCGCCCAGGTCACCACCACGCTTGCCCGATGGGCAAAGAGAGAACTTTTTCGCGAGCACGTCGAAAGCCTCGCCGTTGGCGATGCGCTGCTTTAGCTTTTCGGCTTCGTCAGCGGTCTTGACCAGTATGTGGCGGGCTTGGGCTTTCATGGGCTACCTGTGCATCGGGGAAAAAGGCGGCATTATGCCTGATTGAATCCCGTTGAAGCGATCGCGCCCAAATGGCCGCGATGAATGTCAGCTCTTCAGCTCAGCGCGATCGCGAAACTGCTCCAGCGCCTCCGGGTTGGCCAGGGCATCGGTGTTCTTCACCGGCCGCCCATGCACCACATCGCGAATCGCCAGTTCCACCAGCTTGCCACTGATGGTGCGCGGTATGTCGCTGACCTGGGCGATCACCGCCGGCACATGGCGGGGCGTGGTGTACTGGCGTATCACCTGGCGGATGTGCTGGCGCAAGGCTTCATCCAGCTGCAGGCCGTCTTGCAGGCGCACGAACAGCACCACCCGCACATCCCCGTTCCAGTCCTGGCCGATGGCCACGCTTTCCACAACCTGTTCGACCTTTTCCACCTGGCGGTAGATCTCTGCCGTGCCAATGCGCACACCGCCCGGGTTGAGCACGGCGTCGGAGCGACCGTGGATCACCATGCCCCCGCTGGCACGCTGCTCGGCGTAGTCGCCCTGGGCCCACACCCCCGGAAACTGGCTGAAGTAGGCATCGTGGTAACGGCGACCGTCCGGGTCGTTCCAGAAACCGAGTGGCATCGAGGGGAAGTTGCGCGTGCACACCAGCTCGCCTTTTTCGTCCACCACGGGCTGACCCTGCTCGTTCCACACCTCCACCGCCATACCCAGGCCCTTGCACTGGATTTCGCCGCGACGCACAGGCAGGGTCGGGTTGCCCAGCACGAAGCAGGAGACGATATCCGTACCGCCCGACATGGACACAAGCCACAGGTCGGCCTTGATCTTGTCGTATACATAGTCATAGCTGTGCGGTGACAGCGGCGAACCGGTGGACAGCAGCAGCCGCAGGCTGGTCAGGCAGTGGCTGTTGGCAGGTTCCAGGCCTGCCTGCTCCAGTGCCGCCAGGTACTTGGCGCTGGTGCCGAAGGCGTGGATGCCCTCGGCCTCTATCAGGTCCAGAAGGCGCTCGGGGCCCGGATGGAACGGCGAGCCGTCGTACAGCACCAGCGTGGCACCCACCGCCAGGCCGCTGGCCAGCCAGTTCCACATCATCCAGCCGCAGGTGGTGTAGTAGAACAGCACGTCATCGGCCTTCAGGTCGTTGTGCAGGCCGTGTTCCTTGAGGTGTTGCAACAGCACGCCTCCGGCGCGATGGACAATGCACTTGGGCACCCCGGTGGTGCCACTGGAATAGAGGATGTACAGCGGGTGGTCGAACGGCAGCGGGGTGAAACGGGGCTCGCCGCCGGGCTGGAAGAAGTCATCCCACAGGCTGACGTTGGCTGCCTGGAATTCATCGGCACGCGTGCCTTTGCGGGTATGGGACACCACGATCAGTTGCTCCAGGCCAGGCAACTGCGCGCACACCTGGTTGACCTTGGTCACCTGGTCAATGGCCTTGCCAGCATACTGGTAACCGGCGCAGACGATCAGCAGCTTGGGTTCGATCTGGCCGAAGCGGTCGATGATGCCGTGCACGCCGAACTCGGGCGAGGAGGTAGACCAGACCGCGCCAAGGCTGGTGCAGGCGAGCATGGCCACCAGTGTTTGCCAGGTATTGGGCATGATGGCGGCTACCCGGTCGCCCGGGACGATACCTGCAGCCTTGAACGCCGTTTGCAGCCCGGCCACCTGTGCGGCCAGTTCAGCATGGCTGAACACTTCGCGTTGGCCGTCTTCGCGTACGGCGACCACGGCCGGGCGGTCGTCGCGGCGGCGCAGCAGGTGTTCGGCAAAGTTCAGGGTGGCATTGGCGAACCACTGCGCATCGGGCATTTGCGGCCCTTCGCTGAGCACCTGGCTGGGCGGGGTATGCCAATGCACGTGGAAATACTCGGCCAGGGTTTGCCAGAAGGAGGGCCGCTGTTCGATGCTCCAGCCGTGCAGGGCCTGGTAGTCGTTGAGTTGCAGGTTGTAGCGCAGGTTGACCCGGCGGCGGAAGGCATCCATCCGGCTGGCCTCGATCTGCGTTGTGGACGGTCGCCAGAGCACATCGTTCATGCCGAATCTCCTTTACCGGAACAAAAGCAGGCTCAGGGCAGGATCAGCCTCGTGTTGCGAAGAGGCTGACCCTGCAGAGAAAGCGGTCCTGCCTACTCTACTTTAGCCTTCTGCACATCCTGCGATGCCGACCACACGCGGTAGCGCACTTCGACATCCTTGGGCACATACACCACCACCGGCAGCTTGCTGTTGTAGCGCAGCAGGAAGCCATCGCCGACCACCGGCACGAAGGCCTCGGTCTTCTTGCCGTCCGGGCAGGCCATCAGCGTGCTGGCCGGGCCGCTGACGTTGTCAAGGCGGTAGTAATTGTAGCCCCAGCCTTCCAGGGTGCGTGCTTCCAGGTTGCCGCCCAGGCGCTGACGATTGCAGTCGACCTGCAGCGTCTTGCCAGCGAGGATTTCCAGTTTATAGGCCGACTCGTCGGCCTGGGCCGGCAGGTGGATAACCTGCCGGGTGAAGCCTTTTTCCGCCTCGGGGTAGGGCGCAATGTCCTTCAGGCTGGCGGCCATCGCAGGTGCGGCGGCGGCCAGGCTCAGGGCCAGAATCGCGGTCATTGGGGTAGGGCGCATAAGGCCTCCTTGCTGATAAACGAATGCGCGACCGTCGCCAGGCCCAGGCCGCCCGTCACTGGGCCAACCAGCCACCATCGACGTTCCAGGCGGCGCCGCGAACCTGGCTACCGGCCTCGCTGCACAGGAAGAGTACCAGCTCACCAAGGTGTTCGGGGGTGACGAAAGCCAGCGACGGTTGCTTTTCTGCCAGCAGATCGTGCTGCGCTTGCAGCCGATCGCCACCCTTGGCTGCACGATCGTCGATCTGCTTTTGCACCAGCGGTGTCAGCACCCAGCCTGGGCATATGGCATTGCAGGTGACATGACTGGTGGCGGTTTCCAGGCCGACCACCTTGGTCAGGCCGATCACACCATGCTTGGCTGCCACGTAGGCTGCCTTGCCAATCGAGCCGACCAGGCCATGCACCGAAGCGATATTGATGATGCGCCCCCAGTTGCGCGTGCGCATGCCCGGCAGCGCCAGGCGCGTGCCATGGAATACGGCCGACAGGTTCAGGGCGATGATCTTGTCCCAGCTTTCTGGCGGGAACTGCTCAACCGGTGCCACATGCTGGATACCGGCGTTGTTGACCAGGATGTCGACGCCGCCGAACTCGCGTTCGGCCAGGTTGAACAAAGCCTCGATCTGGACCACATCCGACAGGTCGGCCGGGTGGTGCACAACCTTCACCCCGTGCCGGGCAATTTCCGCCATGGCGGGGCCCGGGTCACCAAAGCCGTTGAGCACGATGTTGGCGCCAGCCCGGGCCAATACCTGGGCGATGCCCAGGCCAATGCCGCTGGTGGAACCGGTGACGAGTGCAGTTTTGCCTTCAAGGGTCATGCAATGCTCCTTAGACGATGCCAGTGGCGTAGAACGTGGCGATGACCACGAACACCGCCAGGGTCTTGATCAGGGTAATACCAAAAATGTCCTTGTAGGCCTCGCGGTGGGTGAGGCCAGTCACCGCCAGCAAGGTGATCACCGCGCCGTTGTGCGGCAGGGTGTCCATGCCGCCGCTGGCCATGGCGGCTACCCGGTGTAGCACTTCCAGCGGGATATCGGCCGCGTGGGCGGCGGCGATGAACGTGTCGCCCATGGCCGCCAGGGCGATGCTCATGCCGCCCGAAGCGGAGCCGGTGATGCCGGCCAGCAAGGTCACGGTGATGGCTTCGTTCACCAAGGGGTTGGGGATGCCGCGCAAGGCATCGGCCAGCACCAGAAAACCCGGCAGCGAGGCGATTACCGCGCCAAAGCCGTATTCCGAGGCGGTGTTCATGGCTGCCAGCAAGGCACCACCCACCGCGCTTTTGGTGCCTTCGGCCAGGCGTGTACGAATGGCGCCAAAGGCGCACACCAGGACCATCAGGATGCCCACCAGCAACGCGGCCTGCACAGCCCAGATGGCCGTCAGCTTGGTCACGTCGCTTTGTACCGGTGCACTCATGCCTGGCAATTGCAGGCTGTGACTGGGGCCGTACCAATGCGGTATCCAGTGGGTGAACACCAGGTTCATCACCCCCACCAGTAGCAGCGGCGACAGCGCCAGCCAAGGGTTGGGCAGGCTCAGGTCGGCAGCGGTTTCCGGTTCGTTGCGCAAGTCGGTGCCATAACCTTCACCGGCGCGCAGGGCCTTGTTGCGCTGGCGCTGGAGGTAGGCCATGCCAGTAAAGAACACGAACAGCGTGCCGATCAGGCCCAGCCACGGTGCGGCCCAGGCGGTGGTGTTGAAGAAGGTGCTGGGGATGATGTTCTGGATCTGTGGGGTGCCGGGCAGGGCGTCCATGGTGAACGAGAATGCGCCCAGGGCGATGGTGGCCGGGATCAGGCGTTTGGGGATGTTGCTCTGGCGGAACATTTCGGCGGCGAACGGGTACACCGCGAACACCACCACGAACAGCGAAACACCGCCGTAAGTGAGCAGGGCACAGACCAGTACGATGACCAGCATCGCCTGGCGCGTGCCGAGCAGGCGGATGGCCGCGGCGACAATCGAGCGGGAGAAACCGGACAGCTCGATCAGCTTGCCGAACACCGCCCCCAGCAGGAATACCGGGAAGTACAGTTTGATGAAACCGACCATTTTCTCCATGAACACCCCCGTGAACGCAGGGGCGACGGCAGCAGGGTCGGTGAGCAGGACAGCGCCGAGGGCGGCGATGGGGGCGAAGAGGATTACGCTGTAACCGCGGTAGGCGGCCAGCATTAGCAAGGCCAAAGCAGCGAGTGCGATGAGCACGGTCATCGGGGTGGGTCTCCTGGGTGAGTCTTGTTTTTATCGTTGAACAGGAGATAGCGGGAATCGTGCCAACTATGTAACTGGCTGATTTGTAAGGGTTAAAGGGTTTTGTTAGAAGTCTGCGTCTACTTTCAGAGACGCCATGGGCTGCCTTACAGCCCATCGCTGGCTTGCCTGTGGTAAAGGGCGGACCTCTGGCGGTAATCTCAAATAAGAAACAAAAGTCTCCAATCAGAGACCAAGTGCCGCCATCTTCTTGTACAGCGTCGACCGCCCCAGCCCTAAGGCTGCCGCTGCCTCTGGCACTTTTCCTCCCTGTTCGGCCAGCGCCCCGGCAATCAGGCCGCGTTCAAAGGCCTCGCAGGCCTCACGGTAGCTCTGCCGCACGGGCGCTTCAGCCAGCGGGCTCAATGGCCCCAATGCCGCACGCAGGTCCGCAACCCCCAACCGGGGCTGATCCGCCAGCAGGGTCGCGCGCTCCAGCACATTGCGCAGCTCGCGAATGTTCCCCGGCCACGCATGCCTGGCCAGCAGTTGCTGCGCTTCAGCGTCCAACTCGTACTGGCTGCCCAGCTCACCCAATATGGCCTCGCACAGCGCGGGCAGGTCCTCCAGCCGTTGCCGCAACGGCGGAACATCGATCGGCAGCACATTCAGCCGGTAGTACAGGTCGGCGCGGAAGGCCCCGCGGGCCATGGCAGCCTGCAGGTCGATGGAGGTGGCGGCAATGATGCGCACATCGCTGCGCAGCATCTGGTTCGACCCGACCGGTTCGTATTCCTTTTCCTGCAGCACCCGCAGCAGTTTGCTCTGCAGGGCCAGCGGCATGTCGCCGATCTCGTCGAGGAACAGCGTGCCGCCTTCGGCCAGTTGCAGCTTGCCGCTGCGGCCCTTGCGGTCGGCGCCGGTAAAGGCACCCGGCGCAGTACCGAAGAATTCGGCTTCCAGCAGCGTCTCCGGGATGGCTGCGCTGTTGATGCTGACAAAAGCTTTGTGTGCCCGTGCCGACGCTGCGTGAATGGCGTGGGCCAGCAGCTCCTTGCCGGTGCCGGTTTCGCCCAGCAGCAACACGGGCGAATCACTGCCGGCGCCACGCCGGGCGCGTCGTTTGGCTTCCAGGCTGGGCGCGCTGCTGCCGACGAACTGGGCGAAGCTGTATTTGGCCTGGCGGGCGCGCAGTTGCGAGCGGGTCGAGGCCAGTTCCTGCTGCATGCTGGCGTAGCGCTTGAGCAGCGGCGACAGGCTGCGCAGTTCGTCGAACAGGGCAAAGCCAATGGCGCCGATCAGCGCGCCCTGGTCATCGTGGATGGGCAGGCGCATGACCACCAATGGTTCGTTCGGTGTGTCGAGCATGTCCAGCAGGATGGGGCGGCCATTGCTCACCACGTCGCGCATCAGGCTGCCGGGGATCACTGTTTCGCACGGCTGGCCGATGGCACTGGCAGCGTCGGCCAGGCCAAAGCGCCGAGCGTAGCGTTCGTTCATCCAGACGATGCGTGCCTGGCGGTCGACGATCACCGTGCCTTCGCTGGACTGTTCGATGATCTCGAACAGCGAGCGGATTGCCAGTTGCCGTACCTGGGGGTAGTCCTTGAGGCTGTCGCTGTCGTGCATGGGTGAACATCCTGAATCATGTATTGGCACAAGCCCGCGAAAAGGCCAGGCCTGAAAACTCATCGTCGAGGGTCAAACGCCTCACGCAAGGCATCCCCGATAAACACCAGCAGTGACAGGATCACCGCCAGCGCAAAGAACGCGGTAAAGCCCAGCCACGGTGCCTCCAGGTGCTGCTTGCCCTGGGTCACCAGCTCGCCCAGCGAGGCGCTGCCCGCTGGCATGCCAAAGCCCAGAAAGTCCAGCGCCGTCAGTGTGGTGATCGCCCCGGTCAGCATGAACGGCACATAGGTCAGCGTGGCATTCATGGCATTGGGCAAGATATGCCGCAACATCACCTGACTGTCCGGTAATCCCAACGCCCGCGCAGCCTTTACATACTCCAGGTTGCGCCCGCGCAGGAACTCGGCGCGCACGACGTCGACCAGGGTCAGCCAGGAGAACAGCGCCATGATCCCCAGCAACCACCAGAAATCCGGCTCGACGAAACCGCTGAGGATGATCAACAGATACAACACTGGCAACCCCGACCAGACCTCCAGCAAGCGCTGGCCGAGCAGGTCGACCCAGCCCCCGTGGTAGCCTTGCAGGGCGCCTGCCGCCACGCCAATGAGCACACTGACCACGGTCAGGGCAAAGGCGAACAGCAGCGATACCCGCGTGCCATAAAGCACTCGCGCCAGCACGTCCCGGCCTTGGTCGTCGGTGCCTAGCCAGTTGCTGGCACTGGGCGGACTGGGGGTGGGCACCTGCAGGTCGTAATTTGGTGTGTCGGCACTGAACGGGATAGGTGCGAACAGCATCCAGCCACCCTGTTCCGCGATCAGTTGGCGCACATAGGCGCTGCGGTAGTCGGGCTGAAACGGCAGTTGCCCGCCGAACTGCTGCTCGGTATAGCGTTTGAGCGCCGGAACGTACAAATTGCCCTTGTAGCCCAGCAGCAGTGGCTTGTCGTTGGCCGCCAGTTCGGCGCAAAGGCTGAGCAGCAGAAGGCCGGCAAACAACCACAGCGACACCCAGCCCAGGCGGTGGCGGCGAAAACGTTGCAGGCGACGGCGCGACAGGGGCGATAGCATCAGTGCGCCCTCGTATCGAAGTCGATGCGCGGGTCGAGCAGGGTGTAAGACAGGTCACCGATCAGGCGAATCAGCAGGCCCGCCAGGGTGAAGATGAACAGCGTGCCGAACACCACCGGGTAATCCCGCGACACGGCGGCCTCATAGCTCATGCGGCCCAGGCCATCGAGCGAGAAGATCACCTCGATCAGCAACGAGCCGGCAAAAAACACGGTGATCAGCGCCTGTGGCAGCCCGGCCACCACCAGCAGCATGGCGTTGCGCAACACATGGCCATACAGCACGCGGCGTTCGCTGAGGCCCTTGGCCCGGGCAGTGACCACGTATTGGCGGGAAACCTCGTCGAGGAAGGCATTCTTGGTCAGCAGCGTGAGGGTGGCGAACCCACCGATCACCAGGGCCGCGACCGGCAGCACCAGGTGCCAGAAGTAGTCGGCGACCTTGCCCAGCAGGCTGAGCTCGTCGAAATTGTCCGAGACCAGGCCGCGCACCGGGAACCAGTTGAGCGAAGTGCCGCCGGCAAACAGGACGATCAGCAGCAGGGCGAACAGGAACGAAGGCAGGGCGTAACCGATCACGATCAACGCGCTGCTCCAGGCATCGAAGCGGCTGCCGTGGCGCATCGCCTTGCGGATGCCCAGCGGGATAGACACCAGGTAGGTGATCAGCGTGGCCCAGAAGCCCAGCGACAGGGTGACCGGCAACTTGTCGAGAATCAGGTCGGTGACTTTGGCGCCGCGGAAGAAGCTGTTGCCAAAGTCTAGCCGGGCATATTGGCCGAGCATCAACCAAAGCCGCTCGGGGGCGGATTTGTCGAAGCCATACTGGCGCTTGATCTCTTCGATCAGTTTCGGGTCCAGGCCGCGTGTGGCCCGGGATTCGCCATGGACCACTTCAGCTCGCGCGCCGGGTGCGCCGCCACCGATGCCCTGCAGGCGCGCCACGGCTTGCTCCACCGGGCCACCCGGCGCGGCCTGGACGATGGCGAAATTGACCAGCAGGATCGCCAGCAGCGTCGGGATGATCAGCAACAGACGGCGCAGGATATAAGCGGTCATGGCGAGGCCTTCCGGCGTTCGGCCATCTGCGCGTTGGTCAGCGGGGTAGGGCTTACCTCCCACCAGGTGTCCAGGCCTTCGTCATAGGTGGCCTGGACCTTGGGCAGGCCGAAGCGGTTCCACCAGACGGTGGAGCTGCCCGGCGGGTAATAGTTGGGGATCCAGTAGTAATTCCATTGCAGCACGCGGTCCAGGGCATGGGCGTGGCGCAGCATGTCGGCCTGGGTGTCGGCGCGGACCAGGCCGTCGATCAGGTGGTCTACGGCCGGGTCCTGCAGGACCATCAGGTTGTTCGAGCCGGGGTCGTGAGCGGCCGCCGAGCCAAAGTAGTTGTACAACTCGGCGCCCGGCGACAGGGTGACCGGGTAGCCGGTGACGATCATGTCGTAATCGCGCGCCATCAGCCGGTTGACGTACTGGGCTGAGTCGACGTTGCGGATGTTCAGGCTCACGCCGATCTGGGCCAGGTTGCGCTTCCACGGCAGCAGCAGGCGTTCAAGGCCCGCCTGGCCATTGAGGAACGTGAACGCCAGTGGCGTGCCCTGGCTATTGACCAGACGGTCGCCTTCGGGGTGCCAGCCGGCTTGTTCGAGCAGGGCCAGGGCCTGCAACTGCTGTTGACGGATGATCCCCGAGCCATCGGTGACCGGGGCAGTGAACACTGTGGTGAACACTTCATCTGGCACTTGGCCGCGCAAGGGGGCGAGCAGCTTCAACTCGCCCGCATCCGGCAACTGGCGAGCGGCCAACGGCGTATTGGAGAACACGCTTTGCTGGCGGATGTACAGGTTGCGCATCATCTGCCGGTTGCTCCACTCGAAGTCCCATAACATACCCAGCGCCTGCCGCACACGGCGGTCCTTGAACTGCGGCTGGTCGAGGTTGAACACAAAACCCTGAGCCACCTGCGGTTTGGCCGGGCCCAGGTGGGCGCGCTGCAGGCGGCCGTCGTCCAGTTGCGCACCGTTGTAGCCCAAGGTGTAGGCCGTGGCGGAGAACTCGCGGTTGTAGTCGTAGCCACCGCCTTTGAGTACCTGGCGCGCCACTTCGGTGTCGCCGAAGTACTCGATGCGCAGTTTGTCGAAATTGTAGCGGCCACGGCTGGCGGGCAGGTCACGTGCCCACCATGCCGGGTCGCGTTCGAAGGTGATGCTGCGGCCGTTGTCGATGCGCCCAATGCGGTATGGCCCGCTGCCGACTGGCTTGTCGAAGCCGGCACCGTTGGCAAAGTCGCGCTGCTGCAGGTCGTGTTGGGGCATTACCGGCAGGCTGGCGAGGTCCAGCGCCAGGGTGCGGCCGTGCTCGGGCTTCAAGTCGAATCGCACGCTGTGCAGGCTTTCCACGGTCACGCCGGCCACGTCGGCAAACTGGGTACGGTACTTGAGGCTGCCCTTGCTCATCAGCAGTTCGAAGGTGAAACGAACGTCTTCGGCGCGCACCGGCTTGCCATCGGCGAAGGTGGCGCGTGGGTCGAGGTCGAAACGTAGCCACTCATCATTGGGGCCGCGCTCCATGCGCCGGGCGATCAGGCCGTAAACGGTATAGGGTTCATCGTACGAGCGTACCGCCAGTGGCGCGTACAGCAGGCCATCGACTTCGCTGACACCGATGCCTTTGTCGATATAGGGGAGGATATGGTCGAACTGGCCGATCTCGATGGCCGAGCGGCGCAAGATGCCGCCCTTGGGGGCGTTGGGGTTTACATAGTCGAAATGCCGGAAGCTGGCGGCGTAGCGGGGGGCTTCACCGTAGACCGTGAGGGCGTGGGTGGGAGCGGCCTGGACCGTAAAGCCCATGCACGAAAATACAAGCCCCCACAATACTTGTGGGAGCGGGTTTACCCGCGAATGCGTCGGAGCAGGCAACGAGGTTGTCTGGTCTGGCCTCTTCGCGGGTAAACCCGCTCCCACAGGGGGGCTGATCACCGGGAGGGGTGAATCAGTCCTGGCGGCTGGTCACTTCCAGCAGGTGGTAGCCGAACTGGGTCTTCACCGGGCCTTGCACGGTGTTGACCGGGGCGCTGAAGACCACGGTGTCGAATTCCTTGACCATCTGGCCTGGGCCGAACGAGCCCAGGTCACCGCCCTGACGGCTGGACGGGCAGGTGGAGTTGGCTTTGGCGATTTCAGCGAAGTCGGCGCCTGCTTCGATCTGGGCTTTGAGTTCGTTGCACTTGTCTTCGCTGCTGACCAGAATGTGGCGGGCGGTTGCACGGGCCATGGGTACTGCTCCTTGGGGGTAAAAAGGCAAGCCTAGCGCACTTGTCCGGGGTATGTCTCGCCAGGCTTACAACCTTCGGCCTACAGTTTTTGTGCCGCCTCACGCAACAGGGTTTCGGTCGAGGACCAGCCCAGGCAGCCGTCGGTAATCGACACACCGTATTTCAGTGTGCCCTTGCCCAGCGCCTGGCAGCCATCGAACAAGTGCCCTTCGATCATGACGCCGACCAGCGAACGGTCGCCGGCCAGGCGCTGTTCCAGCACATCATTGAAGACCGCTGGCTGGCGCGCCGGGTCCTTGCCGCTGTTGGCGTGGCTGCAATCGACCATGATCCGTGCCTGCAGACCGGCCTTGGCCAACGCCTGACGGGCTATGGCAATGCTGTTGGCATCGTGGTTCGGGCCTTTGTGGCCGCCACGCAGTACAAGGTGTGTGTCAGGGTTGCCCAAGGTCTCGATGATCGCCGGGTGGCCCTGTGCATCCATACCGAAGTGGCGGTGCGGGTGGGCCGCGCTGCGCATGGCGTCGCTGGCGATGGCGATGCCGCCGTCCGTACCGTTCTTGAAGCCGACCGGCAGCTCCAGGCCACTGACCATTTCGCGGTGGATTTGCGATTCGGTGGTGCGTGCGCCGATCGCCGCCCAGGCCAACAGGTCGTCGAAGTAGCCGGCGGCCATCGGTTGCAGCAACTCGGTAGCGATCGGCAGGCCGCGTTCGATCATGCTCAGCATCAGCCCGCGAGACAAGGCGATACCCGAGTGCATGTCGTCACTGCCATCGAGGTGCGGGTCGTAGGCAAGGCCTTTCCAGCCCACTGTAGTACGTGGTTTTTCGACGTAGGCGCGCATCACCAGCAGCAGCTTGTCGTTGACTTCGCGGCCAAGGGCGGCCAGGCGGTCGGCGTATTCAAGGGCCGAGCGTGGGTCATGAATCGAGCAGGGGCCGACGATGACCAGCAGGCGCGGGTCGCGGCCTTCGAGGATGTTGCGGATGGCCTGGCGATGGGCCTGGACTTGCTGGGCCAGTTCGCTGGGCAGTGGCATCTGCTGCTTGAGCAGGTGCGGGCTGGGCAGGCGTTTGCTGACAGTGGTGTTGGCCGCTTGCGGCTGGGTCAGGGGCAGGGCGAGGCTGGAAGCGTGCATGGCGTTTTTCCCTGGGCGGACAGCGGGTTCAAGCCCGCATGGTCGGCCCTATCGAGGTGTTCGACAGATCGTTGAATTCGTATTGGCTGCTGCATTGCCACCTGTAGAAGACCGATCGGAGGCGGCAGGCTGGCCCGAACGGGATTGGCTAAATCGCCAGGCGCAGGTGTTTGCGTAGTAATAAGTGGCGTAGTTCATGAATCTGTCCTCAAAGTGAATCGGTGTTGGTCAAAGGCCTGAAAAACAAAACCCCCGGTCGGGAAGCCGACCGGGGGTTTGAGTATTCTCATGTTCGGCGGCCCCTCGAAGGTGGACGCCGGGTGGGTATCGGCGCCTAGTGGCTAAACCAATACCCAAAGTAATAGCTGGCAGGTGCCACGCAGCCGGCAACGGCCAGCACAGGGCGCAGGCTGCGACCGGTGTGGTTGGCGTGGTTGCGGGTGTGTTTCGGCATGTTGCTCTCCAGTGAATGAGCCCGAGCTTACTTCAGTTCGTGCGGGCCATTCAATGGATAAATGCTATGGAGCCGATCATTTGTTTTTGTACTGACTGGTTCAATGGCCGTAGCGTCCGACCAGGCTCTGCGCCCCCAGGGCGTGGCCTTGCAGCAGTTGCAGCAGGCCGCTGCGGTCCAGCCCCTCGGGCAAGGTACCCAAGGGCAGGTCGGTGGCAATCAGGGTCAGGGCGTAATGATGGGGGTTGTCGCCGGCGGGTGGACAGGGGCCGCGGTAGCACTGGGTGCCACGGGAGTTGCGGCCCACTGTCACGTAGGGCCCGCTCAACCCCGCCATGCCTTCCTTGAGCCCATCCTGTTCGGGATCGATGTTGTAGGCCACCCAGTGCACCACACCCACACCCTTGCCACCGTCCGGGTCGAACATGATCAGGGCCAGCGACCGCGTACCTGCGGGCAGGTTGTCCCAGCTCAGTTGCGGGGTCCGCTCTTCACCGGCACCGCATGCCGGGTCCTGGCCGACCTGTTGCAGGGCAATGACGCCGCCATCGGTGAAAGACGAGGAACTGACCGACATCGCGCCTTGGCCGCCTGCGGCGGCTAACGCTGTGCAGGGCAGCAAGGCAGCGAACAGCCAGTGTCTGAGGTGCATGGTCAATCCTTGGCAGGGTGTCAGGGCTCAGTCTAGCCCAGGTCTGCTTCAGCGGCTGTCCTGGTCCTCGGCAGTGCCTCCGCTGGCTCCGGCACCAGAGCCGGTGGCTTCGCCGGTGCTGTTGGAGCCGCCAGACGCACCGTCGGCGGCATCGGCGTTGCTGCCGGTGTCACTGCTGTCGTTACCTTTGCTGCTACCGGGGCTGTTGACGCTGCTGCCTTCACCGGCGGTCTTGCCGCCGGACTGGTCAGTTTGCGGATGGCTGTCGGTATGGGTGTCGGTGGCGGCGAAGGCAGCGCCGGTCAGGCTGGTCAGGGCCAGCGCCAGGCACAGGGACAGCGGGCGAATGCGGATCATGGGACTTCTCCTTTGTGCAAGATCTGTCATTCGTTTGGCTGGCAGCGGCTGGCGAGGTGCCTTCTGGGCGACGAGTGGCAATCAACAAGATTCCGAGCGCTGTGCGGGTGCCGGGGTTTCGACCGGCTCCAGTGGCGGATGCTCCTGCGCCGCATGCATCAGGTCTTCGGTCACCCGCAACTCGGCACCGGTTGGCGAGAAGGTGGTCGAAGCGGTGAACGGCGCCGGGTGCTCTGCCGCCGGGCGCTTGCCGCGGCGCCACATGAAGAAGCACACCATGGCCAGGTTGACCACGGCAAACGCCCAGAACAGCCCGGCCTCGCCAAACTCGGTCATCATCGGCGAAATGGCCACCGGTGCCATGGCCGAGCCCAGCGAGTTGATCAGCAGCAGGCCTTGGATCATCGGCACCAGCGCATCGGACGGCGCGCGGTCGGCCGCATGGCTGACCGCCACCGGGTACAAGGTGAACACGCCACCACCCAGCAGGAACAGCATGGCCGGCAGCAGGAACGAGTCCGATGGCAGGAACACCGTTACAAGCGACAGGACAACGCACAACGCGGCCAGCGCGAGCAGCACATCGAGGCGGTCCTTGCGGTCGGACCAGCGCCCGACCGGGTATTGCAGCAGCATCGCGCCAAGGATCACCCAGGCCATCATGTTGCCGACCTCACCCACCTCCAGGCCGATGCGCTGAAGGTACAGTGGCAGCAGTGCATAGATGCCGGCAATGGCCACGCCCGAGCCGAAGCAGCCGACCAGGCCCGACGGTGCCACGCCCAGCAACTGGCGGGGCTTGAGGGGTTCGACCTGGTCCAGCAGCGGCGACACCCGCGGCAGGATCACGATCGGCAACACCGACAGTGCGGCCAGCACGCCGGCCAGCATGAACGGGGCGGTATCGCCTAGCTGGGTGATTTCGCCAAGACCGGCCTGGGCGATCACCCCGGCGCCGTAGAAGGCGATCATGTACAGCGCCAGCAGGCGGCCGCGGATTTTCGCGTCGCCGGCCAGCAGCAGCCAGCTTTCGATCACCAGGAACACGCCCACTGCGGCCCAGCCGTTGATCAGGCGTAGCACCGACCACCAGGTGACCTCGTAGAACAACCCTTGCAGCAGGATGGTCACGGCGATCAGCGAGGCGAAGCTGGTATAGGCGCGGATGTGGCCGATGCGCAGGATCAGCCGGTCGTTGAAGATGGCGCCGAGGGTCAGGCCGATGAAGTAAGTCGACGAGACGATACCAATGGTAGTGGCAGACTCACCGGCGGCGCCCAGGCGCAGGGTGGTCAGGGAAGACATGAAGCCGTTGCCCAGGGCAATGATGAACAGCCCGAGCAGGGGCGCCAGCGCCATGGCCAGCAAACGCGGAGACATACGTACCTCTAGTTGGATGAGCGGAATGAGCACCTTCTCGGCGCGCACACCGGCTCGACCCGGCAAGGGGCGAGTGGCGACACGGATGCGACCTGGGCAAGACTCAACCGCTGGGCGCTATGGGAGATGGGCCGGGCGGGGAGGGTTGAGCCTACTTCACATGTACGTTCATGTGTTCAGGCGCTGACTCTGTCATTGCTGCTGGTTGCCACCGTTCAAGGCGACGGGCGAAAAGGAAGCGGGATTCTACGGGCTTGGACGCTTTTGCCCAAGGGGCTCGGGTGTGCGACGAGACGCCGCAGTCTCAGCGCGACATGAACATGTCTTCCACAGACATTTTCGATGGCGGCTCCTGCGTGCATTGAAATCGGCCCGGTAATCTCACTGAGTGCTGCATAATGCCGAACCCTACCAAGGAAGGCCCCCATGTTCGCGTCGCTGTTCGCAGTCCTGGCCCCGGTTTTCATCGTCGCCGGAATTGGTTTTGCCTGGGCCCGCAAGGGCCTGGATTACCCCACTGACTTCATCGCCCGGGTGGTGATGACCGTCGGCACACCTTCGCTGGTACTGTCCACCCTCAGCCGTACCGAGCTGGACCCGAATGCCTTTACCAGCATGGCCGTGGCCTGCTTGCTGTGCACCCTGGGTATGGCCCTGGCCGCTTTGCTCGTGTGTCGCGCATCGGGCATGCACTGGCGGGTACTGCTGCCGGCGTTCATGTTTCCTAACACCGGCAACATGGGCCTGCCGATCAGTCTGTATGCCTTCGGTGAGCATGGCCTGGCCCTGGCCGTGGCATTCTTCCTGACCCTGTCGATCGTTCAGTTCACCATCGGCATGGCCATCTCCGGCACGGCGGCTTCGCTCAAGGCGCTGTTGCGCAACCCTATCGTCATCAGCCTGGCCGGCGCCATGCCCATCATTTTTCTCGATTTCGAACTGCCGCGTTGGCTGGCCAACACCGCAGACCTGCTGGGCGGCATGACCATTCCACTCATGCTGCTGACCCTGGGGGTGTCACTGGCCAGCATTCGCCTGCGTCACGTGGGCAGCGGCATGCTGCTGGGCGGCTTGCGCATTGGCCTGGGGGCTGCGGTGGGCTGGGCAGTGGGCGCGGTACTGGGTATGGACAGCCTGGAGCGTGCGGTGCTGATGGTGCAGTCGGCGATGCCGGTAGCCGTGTTCAACTACCTGATGGCGGTGCGGGCCAACCGTGAGCCAGAGCAGGTGGCGAACCTGGTGATGTGTTCTACGGTGCTGTCGTTTGCCTGGTTGCCGGTGGTGCTGGCTTGGTGGATGTAAGCCTGTTCTGGCCTTTTCGCGGGCTTGTCCGTGAAAAGGCCAGTGGCAATCACATCATGTTCTGCCGTGGATGCACCCTGGGCACCCTGCAGGAACGGCAGACGCTCCATTGTTCAAGCCTTGCTCATCAAGGCGTCTTAGAAGTCTACACTGGCCGACAAGCGCAAAACCCGCGGCGTACCTTGCGTCAGGTAGTTGTTCGAGGTCGACGCTGAAGCCCAGTAGGCCTTGTTCGCCACGTTCTCCACATTGGCGCGCAATGTCACCTGCTTGTCGTCGAGCTTGAAGCGATAGCGCCCGCCCAGGTCCACCCGGGTCCAGGCGGGGATGCTCAGGCTGTTGGCCGCATTCACATACTGGCCACCCGTGCGCAGCAGCCGGGCACTGAGCGCGGCGCCTTCGATACCGGGCACGTCCCAGTCGGCGCCCAGGTTGTACTGAAAGCGCGGCACGCCAGCAGCACGGTTGCCGTCGTTGCTGCCATAGGCCGTGTTTTTCTGTTCGGTGTGCATGAACACCGCGCCTGTCAGCAGACGCAAGCCGTCTAGCGGTTCACCGAACAGGTTCAGCTCCACCCCCTTGTTGACCTGCTCGCCGTCCATGCTGAACGTGTCCAGCGCTGCCCCGGGAACGCGATAGGTCACGCTGTTGGGCTGCTCGATACGGTACACGCCCAGGCTCGCACCAAAGCTGTTCCAGTCCAGCTTCACCCCGGCCTCTACCTGTTTGCTGCGCTTGGGCGGGAATACTTCGTTGGCATTGCTGACACTCGAGGGTGCCGTTGGCCCCTGGGCCAGGCCCTCGATGCGGTTGGCATAGAACGACACATGCTCCCAGGGTTTGATCACCAGGCCATACACCGGGGTTGTAATCGACTCATCGTAAGGCGTGTTGCGCACACCTGTGGCAGTCGCCCAGCTGTCGACGCTGATCGACTGCCGGCGCACGCCCACGGTCAACAGCACGCGGTCATCCAGCAGCCCCAGGGTGTCGGACAGCGCGATGCTCTTGTTGCGGTTTTTGCCGACGATGCGCGGGTCGTGCAAATCGCTGCCGAAATAGGTATCGGCCGGGCGCGGCACCTTGACCGGGTTGTAAAGGTTGCTGTCATAACGCTTGCTGGCCGCCAGCGCCTCGTAGGCCGAGCGCTGCTCACCCCACAGGCCGGACAGGCCAAAATTGACCCGGTGGCTGACCGGGCCGGTGGCAAAGCGGCCATTGACGCCGGCGACGGCGCTCTTGTTGTCTTCGTCGTGGGGCGCATAGAGGAACCCGCCGCGTGCAGTGCCATTCCCGTCACTGACATAGAGCGAGGAATACTCGCCGTTCTCACGGGTATGCTTGGCCCCGGCGCCGGCATACAGCATCCAGGCGTCGTTCAGGTCGTACTCGGCGTTGAGCATGCCGTAGGTGTCTTCCAGCTGCGACCAGCTCCAGGCCTGCGAGTAGTTGTCTCGCGCCGATGGCGCCCGGGGTACCTTGTTGCCGGTGGGGTAGATCACCGCACGGCCCTGGTTGATACGCTCTTTCTGGTAACCCAGGTCGGTGGACAGGCGCAGCCGTTCACCACGGTAGTCAAGGGCCACGGCAAGCAGGGTGGAATGCTGGGCCTCGTCATCGATGCCGCTGCCACCGTCATGCTGAGCCAGGTTGATGCGGGCGCCAAAACGGTTGTCTTCACCAAAACGCTGGCCCAGGTCGAGGTGGCCACCCACGTTGTCGCCCGTGGCGTAGTCGAGGGTGACATGCCGCGTAGCGCTATCTTCGGCACGCTTGGGCACCAGGTTGATCGCCCCTCCGATGCCGCTACCCTGTGGCGCGACCCCATTGAGAAAAGCACTGGAACCCTTGAATACTTCGACCCGCTCGAGTGCCTCGGTCGTCACGATCTGCCTCGGTAGCACCCCGTACAGGCCGTTATAGCTGATGTCGTCGGTGTTCAGCGGCAAACCGCGTATGGTGAATACCTGCGAAAAGTTGCCAAAGCCCGCCGACTGGCGCACTGACGCGTCATTGAGCAGCACGTCACCCAGGGTACGGGCCTGCTGGTCGGCGATGGTCTTGGCGGTATAGCTGGTAACGCTGAACGGCACGTCGCTGATTGCCTGGTCGCCCAGCACGCCCAGGCGGGCGCTACGGGCTACCTGGCCACCTTGCCAGGTATCGGTGCTGGCGGCCAGGTCGCTGTTGATGGTGGTCGCGCCCAGTTCCACGGCATTGCCCAGGTCGATCGTCGGCGCCAAGGTATAACCGCCACTGTCGGTAGTGATCAGGCTGTAGCCACTGCCGGCCAACAGACGGGCAAAGCCTTGCGCGATACTGTAGCTGCCCTCCAGGCCTTGGCTTTGTACGCCCCTGAGCAGGGCCGGGTCGAATGACAACGCCACCCCGGCGTTGGCGGCAAAGCGCGCCAGTACATCGGCCAACGGGCCTGCGGCCAGGTGATAAGTGCGCGCGGAGGTGTCGGCTGCCATCGCGGTGGGGGCAAGGGCGGCCATGGCGATGGCTAGGCTCAGGGCCTTCAAAGGCAAGCGGTACGGCTGGCGAGGCGTCATGCGTGGGTCCTGTGGGTGCAGAAATGAAGGTTCTGCACTCATCACCGGACGACGCAGGAAAAGGTATCAATCGTGCTGCCCATAGTCCCTGTGGGAACAACTGTCCTGCTCACACGTTGAAGCTTGGCGCGATCACCGGGAGCGTTGCCAGGCTTTCACACGTGTGGCTCCACAGTTACCCAGTAGCGGGTCATGCCCTGAATGTTCACCGGCAGGGTGTCGCTCAGCAGCCGCAGGCTGGCATCGGTGTCGGCCAGCGGGAATGCGCCAGACACCTTCAGCTCTCGCACTGCCGGGTGGCAGCGCAGCACGCCGGGGCGATAGCGGGCCAACTCTTGCAGCAGGTCGGCCAAGCGCATGTCGCGAGCCAGCAGCATGCCGTGCTCCCAGGCCAGGTCACCGGTTTCCAGCGGTGAGGCCGGTAGCACCCGGTCCCCATCGAAAGCGCTGCGCTCGCCTGCCTTGAGCAACAGGCTGTCGGCATGCAGCGGTCGAGTGTCGACTGCGCCTTCCAGGACGGCGACCTGGGTCAGCGGGCCATGGATGCGCACGCTGAAGCGAGTGCCCCTGGCAGTTGCCTGCCCATGCGGGGTGCGCACTGACAGTGGTCGGGCCGGGGTCGCAGGGTCTTTGGCGCTGGTCAGTAGAATTTCGCCCGCCAGCAGGTCAATGCGGCGCTGTCGCGCGTCAAAGGTGATATCGATGGCGGTGTCAGTGTTAAGCAGCACCTGGCTGCCGTCGGCGAGCGTCAGCGTGCGTTGTTCGCCGACCGCTGTATGCGCATCGGCGGTCCATTGCTGCCACGGCTTTTCGCGCCAGGCCAGCCAGGCTGCCGGTGCTGCCAGCAGCCACAGCCCCAGGCGATGCAGCGCTTGGCGACGACTTACCGCGCCGTTACGGCTCAGACGGCGCAGGGTTTCACCGGTAACCGGTGTGGGCAGGCGGCGGAAATCACCGAGGATGGCCTCTGCACGCTGCCACGCCTGGGCGTGCTGGGCACTGCGCTTGCACCAGGCCTGCACGGCGCGGTGGTCGGCCTCAGTGGCGGTGCCCGATTGCAGCTGCACCAGCCAGTCAGCCGCTTCGCCCAGGATCAGCGGGTCAATGCGCTGCACCATCACTCGATGCTCAGGCAGGCAAGGAATGCCGTACGCATGTCGCGCTTGATCGTGATCAGCGAAACCTGCAGCTGTTCGGCGATTTGGGCGTAGGTCAGGCCGTCCACCTGTGACAGCAGGAACACCTGACGTACCCGCGCCGGCATGTCGCGCAGCATGGCGTCGATGCGGTACAGGGTTTCAAGGATCAGCCAGCGCGTTTCCGGCGAAGGCACCTCGGGTTGCGGCAAATGGGCGATGGCCTCCAGGTAGGCCCGCTCGAGATCCTGGCGGCGCCAGCGGTCGACCACCAGGCCCTTGGCTATATGAGTAAGCAAGGCCCGGGGTTCGTTGCCAAAGTAGGGGTTGCCTTGGCGGCTGAGCAGACGCACGAACGTGTCGTGAGCCAGGTCGGCTGCATCGCAGGCATTGCCCAGTTTACGGCCCAGCCAACCCTGCAGCCAGCCATGGTGCTCGGTGTACAGCGTCTGGACCTGCAGGTTGAAGCTAGGTTCGGCGGGTGGCATGGCGGGCGCGAGGCTCCGGAAGCGTGAGTGCAATCAAGAATTGATCGCATTCTAATCGGCGGCCCAGGAAACTGGCAATGCGCAGGGGTCACAAGGCCTTGGCCAAAAACGCCGCCGTGCGGCTGTCGGTACATGCCGCCACCACCTGCGGCGTGCCACTGACCACCACCTTGCCCCCGGCATCACCAGCCCCCGGCCCGATATCGATCACCCAGTCGCTCTGCGCCACCACTCGCATGTCGTGTTCGACCACCACCACGCTATGCCCGCTTTCTACCAGGCGGTTCAGCTGTACCAGCAGCCGGTCGATGTCCTGCGGGTGCAAGCCGTTGGTGGGCTCATCCAGCACATACAGGGTCGCCCCGCGGGCCATGCGCTGCAGTTCGGTCGCCAGCTTGATCCGCTGCGCTTCGCCACCGGACAGCTCGGTGGCTGGCTGGCCCAGACGCAAGTAGCCCAGGCCGATATCCTGCAGCACTTGCAGACAACGGCGGGCAGGCGGTTGCTCGGCAAAAACCTGCAGGGCCTGGTCGACGGTCAACTGCAGCACTTGCGCGATGTTCATGCCTTGCCAGCTCACCGCCAGGGTTTCGGGGTTGTAGCGGGCACCCTGGCAGGTCGGGCAGGGCGCATACACGCTGGGCATGAACAGCAATTCGACGCTGACGAAACCCTCTCCCTCGCAGTTGGCGCACCGGCCCTTGGCAACGTTGAAGGAAAAGCGCCCGGCGTCGAAGCCCTGTGCCTTGGCCTGCTCGGTAGCCGCGAAGAGTTTGCGCACGTGGTCGAACAGGCCTGTGTAGGTGGCCAGGTTGGAGCGCGGCGTGCGGCCGATCGGCTTCTGGTCAACTTGCACCAGCCGCTTGATGCTGCCAAGCCCGGCGCTTACGTGGCCGCTGCTGGTCTGTTCGGGTTCGTCTTCCAGGCTTTGCGCTTCGGGCTCGCTACGTTGCTCGGCATGGCCCAGGTGTGCCCCCACCAGTTCCAGCAGGGCCTGGCTGACCAGGCTGGATTTGCCCGAGCCGGAAATGCCGGTAACGGCGGTAAAGCAGCCCAGCGGAAATGCAGCGCTCAGGTTATCGAGGTTATTGCGCGTGATGCCTTCAAGCTTCAGCCAGTCGCGGGCATGGCGGGGGGCGCGTGCGGCCTGTACCGGGGCATTGAACAGGTAGGTGCGGGTGCATGACTGTTGCACCTCGACCAGGCCGGCAGGCGGCCCGCTGTAGAGGATGGTGCCGCCGTGCTCGCCGGCAGCTGGCCCTACATCCACCAGCCAGTCGGCGCGGCGCATGGTGTCCAGGTCGTGCTCCACCACATACACCGAGTTGCCAGACTGTTTCAGGCGCTGCAGGGCTTCGAACAGCGCTTCACTGTCGGCCGGGTGCAAGCCGGCAGACGGCTCGTCGAGTACGTAGACCACCCCAAACAGCTGCGAATTCAGCTGGGTGGCCAGGCGCAGGCGTTGCAGTTCACCAGAAGACAAGGTCGGGGTGCTGCGCTCCAGGGCCAGGTAACCGAGGCCGAGGTCAAGCAGCGTATCAATGCGTTCGAGCAGCTCGTTGGCGATGCGTTGGGCCGCCAGGCGTTTTTCCAGTGTCAGCTCGTCCTGCTGCTGGGTCAGGTAGTCGGCTGCCGCCACCTTGCGGAACACCTCGGCCAGCGCCTGCAACGACAGGTGCGACAGTTCGGCGATGTCCAGCCCGGCGAAGGTCACGCCCAGCGCTTCGCGCTTCAGGCGTTTGCCCTGGCACAGCGGGCAGGGGCTGGGGTGCATGTACTGGGCCACACGCTTGCGCATCTGCGCGCTCTGCGAGTGCATGAAGGTATGCAGCACGTAACGCCGGGCACCCATGAATGTGCCTTGATAGCTGGGCTCGAGTTTGCGCTTGAGCGCTTCGCGGGTCTGCGCCGGAGTCAGGCCGGCGTACACGGGGGCGGTGGGCGTCTCTTCGGTGAACAGGATCCAGTCGCGCTGCGCCTGAGGCAGGTCGCGCCAAGGGATATCGACGTCATAGCCCAGCGTGACCAGAATGTCGCGCAGGTTTTGCCCTTGCCAGGCCATTGGCCACGCCGCCACCGCACGCTCACGGATGGTCAGCGACGGGTCGGGGACCATGGTCGCTTCGGTCACCTCGTAGACACGGCCCAGGCCATGGCACTGCGGGCAAGCGCCCTGGGGCGTGTTCGGAGAAAAGTCTTCGGCGTACAGCATCGCTTGCCCGGCCGGGTAATGGCCAGCGCGGGAATAGAGCATGCGGATCGAACTGGACAAGGTGGTCACGCTACCCACCGAGGAACGTGCACTCGGCGTGCCGCGTTGCTGCTGCAGGGCCACCGCCGGCGGCAGGCCATCGATGGCATCCACATCCGGCACGCCAACCTGGTCGATCAGGCGCCGGGCATAGGGCGCGACCGATTCGAAATAGCGGCGCTGGGCTTCGGCATACAGCGTGGAGAATGCCAGCGAAGACTTGCCCGAGCCAGACACGCCGGTGAACACCACCAAGGCGTCGCGGGGGATATCGACATCGATGTTCTTCAGGTTGTGCTCGCGGGCGCCACGGACGCGGATGAAACCGCTTGGGGTGGTCGGGCTTGGAGGCATGAAGCAGTCCTTGTCTGAAGCTGAGCAGTGCGCTCAAGTTAACAGCAATTGCAGCGCGCTGCAGCGCCTGGCGGCCCATGAGCGGCTGGGTGACGACGGGTTGTTACGCGATATCGAAGAACAAGCGCACAAGGGCTTTGGTCAGCGCACCGAAGGCTACTGGGAATACCCGGTGCGCCTGCCGTTCCTGATCCGCGCCATTGCCTTGCCGGTACATGCCGAAGGGCGCCTGGTCGGCAGCATTGCCTTGCAATGGCCGCTGGATCAGGCGCCGGTGGAGCGGGTGTCGAGCCTGCACCTGAGCAGTTTGGCGACCACGGTGGGGGAAGTGCAGCGGGCCTTGGCTGTTTGATGTTTCCTGCACGGGTTTCTTCGCGGGTAAGCCACAGACGCGTGCATTGCCAGTACCGCCCACAGAACCTGCGGGCGTTACTGGCCCTCCCGAAATCCGCTAGGGCTCACCCCCGCCTGCTTGCGAAAGAACCGGCTGAAATACCCCACATCGGCAAACCCCAGTTCATGAGCGATCTCTTTCACGCTCAGGCTCGAATGCCCGAGCATGCGCTTGGCCTCCAGCACCAGTCGGGCATGGATCACATTCATCGGCGTCATGCCCAGGTGTTCCTGGCACAACCGCCCCAACGTCACCAGGGTCATGCCCAACTCGGCGGCGTATTCTGCCAGTGGCCAGTGCGCGCGATAGTGCATGTCTACCAGCTCGCGAAAAGCAGTCAGTTGCTGGCTGCGTCTTGATACTGGGCGCTGCTCACCTGCGGGTATGTGCGGCTCATGGCGCAGGACATGGATCATCAGTGCCAGCAATAGCGCCATGCTGCTGGCCACATGCTCGCGGGCGCGATTGTGGTATTCCTCGCGCAGGGCCCGAAACAGGGGCAACAACGGGTCTTCATCGGCGGCCCAGTGGGGCAGGGCAATCACCTGTGGTTTGCGCAGTTGCACCAGCACGCTGGGTGCCAGCACCTGAGCGATGCTATCCAGCGGGTGCTGCGCAGCCGTGATTACCTGGCCTTCTACCTGGCTGGCCCAATGAAAACCATGCACCACCTGCGCCGGGACGTACACCACGCAGGGCGCATGAACCTGAAACCGGTCACTGTCGAACAGCACCTCGCCGCCACCGCTTTGCAGGTACAACAGCTGCAGCAAGCCTTCGTGACGGTGTGCGGCAATCTCCCAGTTGTGCGCGCCAGAGCGCTGGGATATCTGCTCCACATGCAAGGCTTCGTGCCACACCGGCTGCGCGGTTTCACCGTACAGGGCGTAATTGGGGATCTTGTTCATGGTGTTGTAATTGTTCTGTTCAGTACCCGCTACTGTGCCATAGCTGCCCGCAGGCTTCAGGGCGCAGTGGGCAAATTGACGGGAATGTGGGGCTGGTTGCAGGTTTTGTCCATTCTGCCGGTGGGCCTGCCGGCCATAGCCTGTTGCCCAGAACAAGCAACGCTCTGGAGAACAGCATGCACAACAACAAGATCCTTTCTCAGTGGCTAGGCCTGGAGTCGGCCGTATGCGTGGTGACCGGCGCGGCCGGCGGCATTGGCGCAGCGTTGGCCGCAGCCTTGGTGGAGCAGCAGGCCCACGTGGTGCTGCTTGACCGCGACCTGGACAAATGCCGCGAACTGGCGGCCACCCTGGGGGAACACAGTGCAGGCGAAGTCAGTGCCCTGGCCTGCGACATTGCCGACCCGGCCAGCGTGGAGCAGGCTGCGGCCCAGGTACAGGCGCTGCATGGGCGCTGCGATGTACTGGTCAACAATGCCAGCGTGCTGCGCCCCGGTGCGCTGGACACGCTAAGCCTGGAACAATGGAACCAGGTGCTGGCGGTCAACCTCAGTGGCTACCTTTTGTGTGCCCAGGCCTTTGGCCGTTCCATGCTGGACTGCGGCCAAGGCCGTATCGTGCATGTGGCCTCGATTGCAGCACATTACCCGCAACCCAACAGTGGCGCCTACAGCGCGGCGAAGGCAGGCGTCAGCATGTTGTCGCGGCAGATTGCCGTGGAATGGGGGCCACGCGGTGTGCGCAGCAACGCCGTATGCCCGGGTTTGATCCGCACGCCATTGTCGGCTGCGTTCTATGCCGACCCACAGGTGGAGCGCCGGCGTAGCGCCATGACCGCCAACCAGCGCATCGGTGAACCGCAAGACATCGCCGAAGCCGTGCTGTTTCTGGCCAGCCGCCGCGCCGACTATATCAACGGCGCCGAGCTGACCGTGGATGGCGGACTGGAAAGCATGCCCATGGCATTGATCCCGCGCCCTGGCTTCGAGGGGGCAGGCCAATGAATACGCGTAGCTGCGATGTACTGGTCATCGGTGCGGGTGCTGGCGGCCTGGCGACAGCCATCACGGCGAAAAAGCTTGGCCTGGATGTGATCGTCATCGAAAAGGAGGCGTGCTTCGGCGGCACCACGGCGTTTTCCGGCGGCGTATTGTGGGTGCCGGGCACCCGGCACGGGGGCAATGACAGCCAAGCAGCGGCCATGACCTACCTGCGCAACGAAACCGGTGCCTGCTTCGATGCGGCCGGGGTGGAGGCATTCTTGCGCTACGCGCCGCAGATGGTTGAGTTTTTCGAGCGCGAGACGGCAGTCAAGTTCGTGCCCACGCTGTACCCCGATTATCACCCGCAGGTGGAAGGTGGCGTCGATGTGGGCCGCTCGATACTGGCCGCACCTTACGACATCCGTGGTCTGGGGCCCGACATGGCGCGGCTGCGCCCGCCGCTGAAGACCATCACCTTCATCGGCATGATGTTCAATTCGTCGAATGCCGACCTCAAGCACTTCTTCAATGTCACCCGTTCGTTGACCTCGTTCGCCTACGTGGCCAAACGCCTGCTGACCCATTTGAAGGAGCTGGCCTTGTACCGACGCGGCACCCAGGTCACCAGTGGCAATGCCCTGGCGGCACGGCTGGTACGCTCGGCACTGGACCTGGGCATTCCGATTCTCACAGGCACCCCGGCGCGGCAGTTGCTGCGCGAAGGGGCGCGGGTAGTAGGGGCGGTGACCGGGCAGGCCGGCAGCGAGCAGCGCATCGAGGCCCGACGCGGGGTGGTGCTGGCCTGTGGCGGTTTCTCCCATGACCTGCAACGGCTGCGCCAGGCCTACCCGCATGTACGGCGTGGCGGCGAGCATTTTTCACCGGTGCCAGCGGGCAACACCGGCGATGGTGCGCGCATGGCCGAGGCGCTGGGAGCAAAGGTCGATATCTGCCTGCAGGCACCTGCAGCCTGGATGCCGGTATCGAAGGTGCCGGTGGGTGGTGGGCGGCATATTGCCTTTCCGCATTTGCTCGACCGCTACAAGCCGGGTGTGATCGGCGTGCTGCGTTCGGGGCAGCGATTCACCAACGAGTCGAATGCCTACCACGACGTAGGCGCAGCGCTGATCGAGGCGTGTTCCGACCAGGCAGAAACCGCCATGTGGCTGGTGTGCGACCGCCGCACACTGGCCAAATACGGGCTGGGCTTTGCCAAGCCTGCGCCGATGCCGCTGCGGCCATTGCTGCGCAACGGTTACCTGCTCAAGGGCCAGACCCTGGCGGAGTTGGCCGGCAAGGCCGGTATCGATGCGCAAGGGCTGGAGCAGACTGTGCGCGAGTACAACCTTGGCGCTGTCCACGGTGAAGACCGTCAGTTCGGCCGCGGCAGCACCAGCTTCAATCGCTACCTGGCCGACCCGCAGCAACAACCCAACCCGTGCGTAGCGCCGGTTGGCGAGGGACCGTACTTTGCCGTGAAAGTCATCATGGGCGATCTGGGCACTTTCGACGGGCTGCGCACCCGTGTGACCGGTGAAGTGTTGGCGGCCGATGGGCAAGTCATCGACGGCCTGTATGCGGTGGGTAACGACCGCGCCAGCATCATGGGCGGCAACTACCCCGGGGCGGGCATCACCCTGGGGCCGATCATGACCTTTGCCTACATCACCGGGCGCCACCTGGCGGGTGTCGAGCAGGGGCTGGCGGCGGGCAACGCACGGGAGGTCGCGTGATGGACAAGCCTGTGGTCGACCACCGCATCTACACCATTCGCCCGCGCGGCATGGCGGCCTTTCTCGAGGCGTTCGACCAGCTGGCGATGCCGATCCTGCTGCGCCACCTCGGTGCACCCCTGGCGTTTTACACCAGCAGCATCGGGCCGTTGAACCAGGTGGTGCACTTGTGGGGCTATGACAGCCTCGATGACTTCGAGAAGCGCAGCGCAGCGCGGGATGCCGACCCGGACTTTGCCGCGTACCTGCATGCCACCCGCGACCTGGTGGTGGCTCAGGAAACACGCATCATAAGGCCTGTGCGCTTACCCAGCCTTTTCCACTAGGGCTGCGACAAACACCGTCATAAAAACAACAACAGGTGATACCTATGAACAACACACTCGACGTGCGCCAACTGATCGACCAGCAACCCATCGGCCGTTACCAGAAATGGGTGGTGTTCCTCGGCTTTCTCATCATCGCCCTGGACGGCCTGGACGTCGCCATCATCGGCTTCATTGCCCCGCAATTGAAAAGCGACTGGGGCCTGGATGCGCAAAGTCTGGGCCCGGTATTGAGCGCCGCGTTGATCGGCCTGGCACTCGGCGCATTGATTGCCGGCCCCTTGGCGGACCGCTACGGGCGCAAGGCGGTGCTGCTGTGCAGCGTGCTGCTGTTCGGCCTCTGGACACTGGCCTCGGCCTTTTCACCCAACCTGGAAGCCCTGGTCGCGTTGCGCTTTCTGACCGGCCTGGGCCTGGGCGCAGCCATGCCCAATGCCAGCACCCTGGTTAGCGAGTATGCCCCGGCACGCAGCCGCTCGCTGCTCATTACCCTGGCATTCTGCGGTTTCTCCCTGGGCGCGGCGGCAGGTGGCTTCGTCAGCGCCTGGATGATTCCGAACCTGGGCTGGCGCAGTGTCTTGGCATTGGGTGGGGTGTTGCCGCTAATGGTCCTGCCGTTGCTGTATTGGCGCCTGCCGGAATCGGTGACGTTCCTGGTCAGCAAGGGGGCGGACCGCAAGCGCATTCTGGCCATTGTCCGTCGCCTGGCACCTGAGCATGTCAACGCCGACACGACCTTTGTCTTGCCCGGTAAAGCCCAGGCTGCAGGCGGTGCAATCGGCACTATCCTCTCTGCGCGGTATCGCTTTGGTACCTGCATGCTCTGGGGCGGGTACGTGCTGGCGCTGTTCCTGGTCTATCTGTTCAGCGGCTGGTTGCCGACGCTGGTGAAGGAGGGGGGCGGGTTCTCGGTGGCCGAAGCGGCCATCGTCACGGCCTGTTTCCAGATTGGCGGCCCGTTGGGCGCAATTTCGGTGGGTTGGGCCATGGATCGTTACCCGGCGCAGCGCGTGCTGGTACTGACCTTCCTGTTCAGTGGTGCGGTGATTTTTGCAATTGGTCAGGTCGCTGCGGACTTCGCCTGGTTGTGCGCGGTTGCGAGCGCTGTAGGCTTTGGCCTTAATGGGGCAAGTGTTGGGATGAATGCACTGGCGGCGGCTTTTTACCCGACTGAAGCACGGGCGACCGGGGCCAGCTGGATGAGCGGCATCGGGCGCCTGGGTGCGATTCTCAGTGCCTTTGCCGGGGCACAGATGCTGGCGCTGGGCTGGAGTTTTGCCCAGGTGTTCGCTTCGTTGTTGCTACCCGCAGGGTTGGCGGCTTTGGCGGTATGGCTGCAGGGGCGAAATGCGCCGTCACGGCTTAGCGTTCCAGGCTGTACATCCGGCACCCCGGCTGCAGTGCCAGCAAGTTCGGCTCCCGCTCCCTAGCCTTCGGGAACACACCCCTTATCTGAAGCCATACGCTCGATCAACGCCCACAACGCCGCATCATTGAAATCGTCGACAACCAGCCTGGCGCCCGCCGCCAGCAACCGCTCCGGGGTCTGCGTCGTGGCCACGCCCACGGTAAAGATCCCCGCGCCACTGGCTGCGGCCGTCCCCGGCAATGAGTCCTCGAAGGCCAGCGCTTGCCCGGCCTCGGCACCCAGCCGCTGCAGGCCGGTGAGGTAGGGCAGCGGGTCCGGTTTGGGCCGTGCCAGTTCTTCGGCCACCAGCACATGTTCAAAGTGTTGGCCCAGGCCCATGGCGTTCAGCATGTGCTCGGCGTTCAGCCGCGGTGCGTTGGTCACCACGCACATGCCGATGCCATGGGCCTGGGCATGCTCCAGCAGGCGCAACAGGCCTGGCATCGGTTCAAGCGACGGCGACATTGCGCGGAACAGCGCTTCCTTGCGGTCGGCCAACGCCTGGCACTGTTCGACACTGGCGCCGCTGAACAGCTCGGCGAACAGCTCGCCGTTGGCGCGGCCGCTGACCTGGGCGTCGAACTGCGCCTGGCTCAGTTCGCGGCCGTCGTGTTCACGCAGCAGTTGGCGAAAGGCCTGCAGGTGCAGGGTGTCAGTGTCGGTGAGGGTACCGTCAAGGTCGAACAGCAGGGCGGTCAGCATGGGATATCCAGATGAAAAAACACAAGCCAGGGGATCATAACCAAAGCTGACGACGAAGGGGGCTGTTCAGCGTGCTCCGAAAAGAGTACAAATGTGCTCCATGGACACTCTTACCCCCAAACGCCGCGCCATTTTCGAATTCATCCGTGAGCGCATTGCCGAGCATGGTCAGCCGCCGAGCCTGGCCGATATCGCCACGCGCTTCGGTTTTGCCTCGCGCAGCGTTGCGCGCAAGCACATCACCGCCCTGTGCCAGGCCGGTTACATCGATGTCACGCCAAACCAGGCGCGGGGCATACGCCTGGCCGAACCGCTGCGCCGGCCGGAAATCCTCGAAATACCCGTGCTGGGCCAGGTGGCGGCGGGTGCCCCCATCGGCCCGGACCTGGACATCCACGAGCAGTTGCTGCTCGACCCCAGCCTGTTCCGCCGTACCCCCGACTACCTGCTGAAGGTGCGGGGCGACTCGATGATCGACGACGGCATCTTTGACGGTGACCTGGTCGGCATCCTGCAACAGGCCGACGCCCGCGACGGGCAAATCGTGGTTGCGCGCCTGGACGGCGAAGTGACCATCAAGCGCCTGCAACGCCAAGGCGGCACTTACCGGCTGTTGCCACGCAACCCGGCCTATGCGCCGATCGATGTGCAGCCCGAACAGGACTTTTTCATCGAAGGCGTGTTCTGCGGCTTGCTGAGGCGCGACTGATGGGCGCCGTGGTCGACCTCGACAGGCTGCTGGAGCAGCGCCGGGTATGGCGCGGCCGGCAGGCCCAGGCGCGGCCACTCGGGCTGCAGCCCACCGGCCATCCTGCCCTCGACGAACGTTTGCCGGAAGGTGGCTGGCCGGCGGCAGCACTGAGCGAGCTGTTGCTGGCCAACCCCGGCTGTGGCGAATTGCAGTTGCTGTGGCCAACCCTGGCCCGGCTGAGTGCAGAAGCCAGCAGAGTGGTGCTGGTGGCTCCACCCTTCATCCCTTTTGCACCGGCCTGGCAGGCAGCGGGGGTGGACCTGCGCTGGCTGGTACAGGTGGATGCCGAGCCTGCCGATGCCCTGTGGGCTGCCGAACAGTGCCTGCGCTCGGGCAGTTGCGCGGCGGTGCTGTGCTGGCCGGAACGTGCCGATGACCGCGCCCTGCGGCG
Source organism: Pseudomonas sp. 10(2024) (assembly GCF_045164175.1). NCBI lineage: Bacteria > Pseudomonadati > Pseudomonadota > Gammaproteobacteria > Pseudomonadales > Pseudomonadaceae > Pseudomonas > Pseudomonas sp. 10(2024). Next base: position 3,021,948 of record NZ_CP174006.1, on the reverse strand, counting down.
CTTGCAGGTAGCGGCCGAAACCGGGCAGGCACTGGCGTTCGCCTGCAGGCCGCAGCAGGCGTCGCACAACCCTTCACCCGCAGCGCTGCGCATTGCAGTCGACACGCGCCCGGCGCAATGGCGCGTGCTGAAAAGCCGCGGTGGCATGCCTCCAGCGCTGCCTATTCCCTGCCCGGGGCGGGGCTGATGCACCATGCTCTGGGCCTGCATCCTGCTCCCGCAGCTTGCGCTGGACACCGTCCTGCGTGAGCGTGACGACCCTGACACGCCTTTGGTGCTGATTGGCGGGCCGACCCAGCGTCGCGTGTTGCAGGCAGTCAACCCGGCGGCCGCTGCACTTGGCCTGCGGGCCGGGCAAACCCTGACCGCAGCGCGTGCCCTGGCCGATGGCTTCACCTGTGTCGAAGCCGACCCCAAACGCATCAATCAGGTGCAGCAGCTGCTGGCGGCCTGGGCATACCGCTTCAGTGCCCAGGTCAGCCTGCATTACCCACGGGCGCTGCTGCTGGAAGTGGGCTCCAGCCTGCAACTGTTTGGGCCCTGGCCTTTGTTCGAGGCGCGTCTGCGTCAGGAATTGGCAGAACTCGGCCTGCGCCAACGCATTGTCCTGGCCAGCAACCCGGTGGCAGCTCGCATGCTCGCCAATGGCCACGATGGCCTGGCCGTGGGCGATGTCGACGCCACCCGAGCGGCGCTGCTTGGCATGCCCATCACGCGCGTCGGCCTGCCGGCAGAGGCGGCCGAAGCGTTTGCCCGCATGGGCTTGCACCAGCTGGGCCAGGTATTGGCCTTGCCACGCGATACCTTGGCCAGGCGCTTTGCGGCCCAGGTGCAGCTGCACCTCGACCAGTTGCTCGGCCTGCGCAACCTGGGGCTGGACTTCTACCAGCCGCCGGACCGTTTCGAAACCCGGCTGGAACTCAATTTCGACGTCGAGTCGCACCAGGCGCTGTTGTTCCCGCTGCGGCGCATGCTCAACGACCTTGCTGCATTTCTCGCCGGGCGAGACTGTGGCGTGCAGCGCTTCTGTCTGCATCTGGAGCACGCCGAGGGGCCGGATACCCTGCTCAAGGTGGGCCTGCTGGCGGCCGAACGCGATGCTGCGATGCTGTTCGAGCTGGCCCGTGGGCGCCTTGAGCCGCTGCGCATACCCGCACCGGTGCGCAACCTGCGGCTGGTTGCCGAAGACTTGCCACCCTTCGTGCCACAGCATCAGGCGTTGTTCGACCCGCGGGCGCAACAGGCGCAACCCTGGGCACAATTGCGCGAGCGGTTGCGCGCCCGGCTGGGGGATGAGGCCGTCAAGGGGCTTGGTGCAGCCGCCGATCACCGCCCCGAATGCGCCTGGCAGTTGGCGGAGCAGGGGGGCCAAGGCAACATGCCCGTTGCACCGGGCAGCCGCCCGGGGTGGCTGTTGTCGGCACCGATCGCGCTGGATGACGCCGCCTACCAGGTGCAGGGCTATGCCGAACGCATCGAATCAGGTTGGTGGGATGGCGGCGATGTGCGTCGCGACTACTACCGCATCGAAACCCGTGACGGCCTGCGCGGCTGGGCCTACCGCGACCTGAGCCAGGCCGGTCCGCTTTGGCTGCAGGGTTGGTTCGCATGAACACCCCGGGTTATGCCGAGCTGCATTGCCTTTCCAACTTCAGCTTCCAGCGCGGTGCGTCGAGCGCCGACGAGCTGTTCCGGCGTGCGCGCGAGCAGGGCTACCAGGCCTTGGCAATCACTGACGAATGCACGCTGGCCGGTATCGTGCGCGCCTGGCAGGCAGCCAAGGTGCACCAGTTGCGGCTGATCGTCGGCAGCGAGGTGCAATTGTGCGACGGGCCCAAGCTGGTGCTGCTGGTCGAAAACCTGACGGGTTACCAGAACCTGTGCGCCCTGATCACCCGTGCCCGGCGGCGGGCAGAGAAGGGTGCGTACCAGCTGTTTCGTGATGACTTGCTGCTGCACCACCAAGGTCTGCTGGCCTTGTGGGTGGCCGCTGACAGTGGCGATACCGCTACCGGCGCGTGGCTGCGCAGTGTGTTCGCAGAGCGCCTGTGGCTGGCCGTGCACCTGCATCGGGGCAGTGACGATGCCGTGAGCCTGCAACGGCTGCGGGCACTGGCGGCTGATGTGGGTATCCGCGCCGTGGCCTGTGGTGACGTGCACATGCACGTGCGTGGTCGCCGTGCCTTGCAGGACTGCATGACTGCCATCCGCCAGCATTGCCAGGTGAGCGAGGCCGGGCGCTTTCTGTTTGCCAATGGCGAACGGCACCTGCGCAGCCAGGCGCAACTGGCCGAGCTGTATCCGCTTGACCTGCTGGCCGAGACCCTGGTCATTGCCCGGCGCTGCCAGTTTGACCTGAGCGAACTGAACTACCAGTACCCACGCGAACTGGTGCCCGAGGGGCATACCGCGGCAAGCTGGCTGCGCGAATTGTGCGAGCAAGGCATGCCGCTGCGCTGGCCAGACGGGCCGAGTGGCAAGGTGCGGGATGTGCTTGCCAAGGAACTGGGGCTGATCGAAGAGCTGGGCTACGAAAGCTACTTCCTGACGGTGCACGACATTGTCGCCTTCGCCCGCAGCCAGCGCATTCTATGCCAGGGCCGGGGGTCGGCAGCCAACTCGGTGGTGTGCTTCGTGCTAGGCATCACCGAGCTTGACCCCATGAAACACCACCTGCTGTTCGAGCGCTTCCTGTCGCGCGAGCGCAACGAGCCGCCGGACATCGACGTGGACTTCGAGCACGACCGGCGCGAGGAGGTGATCCAGTATGTGTTCCGTCGCTATGGCCGGCACCGGGCGGCGCTCACTGCGGTAGTCAACACCTACCATGCCGCCGGTGCGGTGCGGGATGTGGCGCGGGTGCTGGGGCTACCCGCCGACCAGGTGGATGCCCTGGCCAAATGCTGTGGTCGCTGGAGCGATCGCATACCCGATGACCAGCGCCTGGCCGAGGCCGGTTTCGAAGCGGGCAGCCCTTCGCTGCGGCGGGTGCTGGTGCTGGCCGGCGAACTGATCGGCTTCCCCCGGCACCTGTCACAGCACCCGGGCGGTTTTGTCATCTCCCAGCAACCGCTCGACCAGCTGGTGCCGGTGGAGAATGCCGCGATGCCGGAGCGCACGGTGATCCAGTGGGACAAGGACGACCTGGACATGGTCGGCCTGCTCAAGGTCGACGTGCTGGCGTTGGGCATGCTCAGCGCCTTGCGTCGCTGCTTCGACCTGCTGCAGCACCACCGTGGCCGGCACCTGACCCTGGCGACCATCCCCAGCGAAGATCCGGCCACCTACGCCATGATCAGCCGCGCCGAGACCATGGGTGTGTTCCAGATCGAGTCGCGCGCGCAGATGGCCATGTTGCCGCGGCTGCGGCCCCAAAAGTTCTACGACCTGGTCATCGAGGTAGCCATTGTCCGCCCCGGGCCGATTCAGGGCGACATGGTGCACCCGTACCTGCGCCGGCGTCTGAAGCAGGAACCGGTCACGTATCCGTCGCCGCAACTGAAGGAAGTGTTCGAACGTACCTTGGGCGTGCCACTGTTCCAGGAGCAGGTGATGGAGCTGGCGATGGTCGCGGCCGACTATACCCCGGGCGAGGCCGACCAGTTGCGCCGCAGCATGGCAGCCTGGAAGCGCCACGGCGGCCTGGAACCGCACCGCGAACGGCTGGTGCAGGGCATGTTGCGCAATGGTTACACGCTGGCGTTTGCCGAGCGCATCTTCGAGCAGATCAAGGGGTTTGGCAGCTATGGCTTCCCTGAGTCGCATGCGGCCAGCTTTGCCTTGCTGTGCTATGCCAGCAGTTGGCTGAAGTGCCATGAGCCGGCGATTTTCACCTGTGCGTTGGTCAACAGTTGGCCGATGGGCTTCTACAGCCCTGATCAGCTGCTGCAAGAGGCTCGCCGCCAAGGTATCGAGGTACGGCCGGTTGATGTCTGCCACAGCGACTGGGACTGCACCCTGGAGCCTGATGCTGAAGGCACCCTGGCCATTCGCATGGGCCTGCGACTGGTGCGTGGCCTGGCCGAAGCCGACGCCAGGCGCGTGCAGCAGGCGAGGGCGCAGCGGCCGTGGCGCAACGTCGAAGACCTGTGCCTGCGCGCCGGCCTGGACGCACGGGCCCGTGCCCGCCTGGCTGATGGCGGGGCGCTGCGCGCCTTGGCCAGTGATCGGCATCAGGCGCGCTGGCAGGTGGCGGCGGTGCAGCCGCAGCTGCCGTTGTTCGCCGATGTGCAGGCCTTGCCTGAAGAACCGGTGCAATTGCCCGTGCCAACCGTGGGCGAGGACCTGATGGCCGATTATCAAACCCTCGGCACTACGCTTGGCCCACATCCGTTGACCCTGTTGCGCGCTCGCCTGAGGGCGCTGGGGTGTCGCAGCTCCAGTGAATTGCAGGGTGTGGAGCATGGCGACAACATTGCCGTGGCCGGGCTGGTGGTGGGCCGGCAACGGCCTCAAACCGCCAGCGGTGTGACCTTCGTTACTCTGGAAGACGAACATGGCATGGTCAACGTGGTGGTGTGGCGTGCGCTGGCCGAACGGCAGCGGCGGGCGCTGGTGGGTTCTCAGTTGCTCAAGGTCAGTGGGCGGTTGGAGCAGGAGAATGGGGTGCGGCACCTGATTGCGCGGCGGTTGGAGGATGTGAGTCCGCTGTTGCAAGGGCTGGATGTGCGCAGTCGGGATTTCCACTGAAACTCCAACGCTCGGTACTTGCGCGGTTCCCTGTGGGAGCGGGCGAGCCCGCGAAGCAGGCACCGCGTTGCATGGCACCGGCCTTGCCGGTGTTCGCGGGCATGCCCGCTCCCACATTGAGCGCCTGCAACATTGAGCCTGCCCCAACCATTCATCGGCCACGGTGCGTTATACCTTGGTCGACTGCCACGTTTGCCACTAGGCCTGAGCCCCCCCTGTGGGAGCGGCCTTGTGTCGCGATAGGGCCGCAAAGCGGCCCCAGCAATCTATGCATGATGCCGAGATCCTGGGGCCGCTGCGCGGCCCTATCGCGACGCAAGGCCGCTCCCACAGGGATCGCGCCAGCTTTTAGAAATTGAGCAAGACAGTTGCTCCCAAAGGTCGCGTCTTGGGCCAGATTGCGCTTGGCGAACGGCAGCGGCGGGCGGTGGTGGCGCAGTTACTCAACGCTCGGTACTTGCGCGGTCTCATGTGGGAGCGGGCGAGCCCGCGAAGCAGCCACCGCGTTGCAGGGCACCGGTCTTGCCGGTGTTCGCGGGCATGCAGGCTCCCACAGAGGTCGCCTGCTGGTCCAGCTTGCGCTCGCCGGTTACACCATCGCCAACCGCTGCTTGCGCGTCGGTGCAGGGAACGCCCGGTCGATCGCCCGCAGGTCTTCACCGGTCAAGGTCAGCGCTCCCGCCGCCGCATTGAGCCGCACGTGCTCGGGCGCCACCGCCTTGGGGATGGCGATCACGCCGTCATCGCGGGTCACCCAGGCCAGGCAGACCTGGGCCGGTGTGGCGCCATGGCGCTCGGCGATTTCCGCCAGTACCGGGTGCTGCAACAAGCGCCCGGCCTGAGCCAGCGGGCAGTAGGCCATGGTCGGCAAGCCACGTTTTTCGCACCACGGTAGCAAGTCGAATTCGATGCCACGCTGGGCCGGGTTATACAACACCTGGTTGGTGGCACAATCAGGGTTGTGCAGTTCGCGCAGGTCGTCGACGTCGAAGTTGGACACGCCCCAACGCTTGATCTTGCCTTGCTCGCGCAAGCGCTCGAAGCCTTCGACGGTTTCCTCCAGCGGGTGCTGACCACGCCAGTGCAGCAGGTACAGGTCGATGCAATCGGTGCCCAGCCGGGTGAGGCTGCGTTCGCAGGCAGCCGCCATGCCGCGCAGGCTGGCATTGTGCGGGTAGACCTTGCTGACCAGAAATACCCGGTCGCGGCGCCCGGCAATGGCTTGGCCAACGACCTCTTCTGCCCCCCCTTCGGCATACATCTCGGCGGTGTCGATCAGGTTCAGGCCCAGCTCGATGCCCTGTTGCAGCGCCGCGACTTCGGCAGCCTTGCGACCTGGGTCTTCGCCCATGTACCAGGTGCCTTGGCCGATGGCTGGAACGCTCGTGCCTGCCAGACTTACATAACGCATGTCACCTCCGGGATCCGGGTATTGGAAAGAAGCACCTCAAGCAATGCTTGCGCTGCAGTGGAAAGCTTGTGCTCGCTGAGGGCAATCACGCCGATGCGCCGCTCGACTGTGGGCTCGACCAAGGTTACGCAGCGGGCACCCAGCTCCTGCATCTGGTTGATGCACAGCGCCGGCACGGCACTGACCCCCAGGCCGCTGGCCACCATGCGGCCGATGGTCGTCAGCTGGTGGCTTTCGAACGCGACTGCCAGCTTGCCGTGGCGGGCCGCCACATTCTGCTCCATCAGCAGGCGCACCGCCGAAGGGCGCTGCAGGGCCACGAAATCTTCGGCCATCAGCTGTGCCCAGCTGACCTGGGGCAGCAGCGCCAAGGGCGAGTCGGCGGCCACTACGGCAACGAAGCGGTCCATGTACAACGGGTGGAAGTCCAGCCCATCGATGTTATCCGGCTCGAAGCCGATGCCCAGTTCGACGCGGCGATGGCGTACCAGTTCCTGTACCTGTTCGTTGATCACGTCGTGCACCGTGACGTTGACCTTGGGGTAGCGCTGGCGAAACACCTTGAGCGAGTGGGGCAACAGGTTGCCGGCAAAAGCCGGCATGGCTGCCACCGACACACGGCCCAATTGCAGGGTAAAGCGCTGGCGCAGCATCTCTTCGGTGTCGTCCCAGTCGGCCAGCAGGCGGCGTGCCAGTGGCAGCAGCACTTCGCCTTCGGCAGTCAGGCTGACGCTGCGCGTGGTGCGGCTGAGCAGGGCGCCGCCGAGGTTTTCTTCCAGCGCCTTGATGGTCAGGCTCAGTGCCGGTTGCGAAACGTGCAGGTGTTCACCGGCCTGGGCGAAGCTCTGGTACTTGGCCACGGCGACAAAGGCGCGCAATTGTTTGACGTTCATGTCGGGCCTATCGTTTGTTTTGTAAAAATTATCAATCGATGACGAAAACAAAATTAACAAATCAGTCGCTTGCGGTGAAGATGTCTGCACACGCTCACCGACAGCCTCGTCGGTTAAACAACTACAAAAGGCGGATCAGCATGGCCGGACTGGACAAGCGCGTTGCAACCTATGAACAGGCCCTCGAAGGCCTGACCGACAACATGACGGTACTGGCCGGTGGTTTCGGCCTGTGCGGCATCCCGGAAAACCTTATCAGCGAGATCAAGCGGCGCGGCGTCAAGGGCCTGACCGTGGTCTCCAACAACTGCGGCGTTGACGGTTTTGGTCTGGGCGTGCTGCTGGAAGACCGGCAAATTCGCAAGATGATCGCCTCCTACGTGGGCGAAAACGCCGAGTTCGAACGCCAGTTGCTCAGTGGCGAGCTGGAAGTGGAACTGACCCCACAGGGCACCCTCGCCGAAAAAATGCGCGCAGGTGGTGCCGGCATTCCGGCGTTCTACACCGCCACCGGCTATGGCACCCCGGTTGCCGACGGTAAGGAAGTCCGCGAGTTCAAGGGCCGCAAGTACATCCTGGAAGAATCCATCACCGGTGACTTCGCCATCGTCAAGGGCTGGAAGGCCGACCACTACGGCAACGTGGTGTACCGCAACACTGCGCAAAACTTCAACCCGCTGGCGGCCACCGCCGGCAAGATCACCGTGGTCGAAGTGGAAGAAATCGTCGAGCCCGGCGTGCTGCTGCCAAGCGAAATCCACACCCCGGGCATCTACGTGGACCGTGTCATCGTCGGCACCTTCGAAAAGCGTATCGAAAAGCGCACCGTCAAGGCCTGAGCGCCATCCACCCGAACAATAAAGAGATCCTGACCATGGCACTGACCCGCGAACAGATGGCGCAACGCGTTGCCCGTGAACTGAAGGACGGTTACTACGTCAATCTGGGCATCGGCATCCCCACCTTGGTGGCCAACTATGTACCCGCCGACATGGATGTGATGCTGCAATCGGAAAACGGCCTGCTCGGCATGGGCGAATTCCCCACCGAAAGCACCCTCGATGCCGACATGATCAACGCCGGCAAGCAAACTGTCACCGCCCGCCGCGGCGCCTCGATTTTCGATTCGGCACAATCGTTCGCCATGATCCGTGGCGGCCACGTCGACCTGACCGTACTGGGGGCTTTCGAGGTGGACGTGCAGGGCAACATCGCCTCGTGGATGATTCCGGGCAAGCTGGTCAAGGGCATGGGCGGGGCCATGGACCTAGTGGCCGGCGCCGACAACATCATCGTCACCATGACCCACGCCTCCAAGGACGGCGAGTCCAAGTTGCTGCCAAAGTGCAGCCTGCCGCTGACCGGTGCGGGCTGCATCCGCAAGGTGCTGACCGACCTGGCCTACCTGGAAATCGAAGACGGCGCCTTCATCCTGCGCGAGACCGCACCCGGGGTCAGCGTCGAGGAAATCATCGAGAAAACCGCTGGCAAGCTGATCGTGCCGGATGATGTGAAGGAAATGACCTTCTAAGGCATGACGTGATCTCACCCTGTAGGCGCGGGTTTACCCGCGAATGCGTCGGTACATTGACCGCCGCATTCGCGGGTAAGCCTGTTCCTACAGGTTTTTTGCGTTGCCTGGCAATACCGCTTCATCCCATAAAACCAATAAAAGGAATTCAACCGTGGCCGCTGAAATTCAAGACAGCCGCTCCGCGCGCTTTGCCTTGCGCTGCTCCAACTGGGCTGAACGCTGGTTCCCCGACTCCTGGGTGTTCGCCGCGCTGGCGGTGCTGCTGGTGTGTATCGGCGCACTGGCCATGGGCGCCAAACCGACCGACACCGCCAAGGCGTTTGGCGACGGCTTCTGGAGCCTGATACCGTTCACCATGCAGATGGCCTTCGTGGTCATCGGCGGTTATGTGGTGGCCAGCTCGCCGCCCGCCGCGAGGCTGATCGATCGCCTGGCGCGCATCCCCGGCAATGGGCGCTCGGCAGTGTGCTGGGTAGCACTGATCTCGATGCTGGCCTCCTTGCTCAACTGGGGGCTTTCGCTGGTGTTTGGAGGTTTGTTGGTGCGCGCCCTGGCAAGGCGCACCGACCTGAAGATGGACTACCGCGCTGCGGGTGCGGCCGCTTACCTGGGCCTGGGGGCGGTGTGGGCGTTGGGCCTGTCATCCTCGGCAGCGCAGCTGCAGGCCAACCCGGCCAGCCTGCCACCTTCAATCCTGTCGATAACCGGGGTGATCCCGTTTACCGAAACCATCTTTCTCTGGCAGTCCGGCGTGATGTTGGCGGCACTGGTGGTGGTCTCGCTGGTGATCGCCTACGCCACCGCTCCGGGCCCGAACAGCGCCCGTAGCGCAGAAGACTGCGGTGTCGACCCCAGCTTCACAGCGCCACCCGCGCCGCAACGCACGCGCCCGGGAGAGTGGCTGGAACACAGCCCGATCCTGATCCTGCTGTTGGTGGCCTTGGCTGCTGGCTGGCTGTATCAGGAGTTTGCGACGAAACCTGCGATTACCGCCATCTCGGGGCTCAACACCTACAACCTGTTGTTCATCATGCTCGGTGCTTTGCTGCACTGGCGCCCACGCAGCTTCCTTGACGCGGTGGCGCGTGCGGTACCGACCACCACCGGTGTGCTGATCCAGTTCCCGCTGTATGGTTCGATCGCCGCCATCCTCACCCAGGTGAAGGGCGTCGATGAACAGACGCTGGCCCACCATATTTCACTGTTCTTCACTCAGATTGCCACCCATGACACGTATGCCGTGCTGATGGGTGTGTATTCGGCGGTGCTGGGCTTCTTCATCCCTTCGGGCGGCGGCAAGTGGATCATCGAGGCCCCTTACGTGATGCTGGTGGCCAACGACCTGCAGTACCACCTGGGGTGGGCCGTGCAGATCTACAACGCGGCCGAAGCCTTGCCGAACCTGATCAACCCGTTCTACATGCTGCCGCTGCTGGGCGTGCTGGGGCTCAAGGCGCGCGACCTGATCGGTTTCTCGTTCGTGCAATTGCTGGTGCATGTGCCGTTGGTGCTGGTGTTGCTGTGGGCGCTGGGTACAACGCTGCAGTATGTGCCGCCAGTGATGCCTTGATTCAAGGCCCCTGGAGGCTTGGCGTCAGCTTTCAGACGCGTATCATGGCTGCCTCAGCCTGGGAAACCCGCGTCACATGTCTATCCGATTGAAATTGCTGCGTAAGAAACTGGGGATGACCCTGGAAATGCTGGCCGAAAAGACTGGCATGACCAAAAGCTACCTGTCCAAGGTCGAGCGCGGCCTCAACACGCCTTCGATCGCTGCGGCGCTGAAACTGGCGAGGGCACTGAACGTCAATGTCGAAGAGCTGTTCGCCGAAGAACAGCCCGGTCAGAGCCGCTACAGCCTGGTGCGCCGTACCGAGCGCCAGGCCCTGGTTGGCGATGGGCAAGGGCCGGGGTACGCGGCCCTCACCAGTCAGGTTGGCCAGCGCAGCCTGCTGCCGTTTCTGATTCAGCCGCCGTCCGAGTTCAGCGACCCCACGTTCAAGGAACACCAGGGCGAAGAGTTCCTGTTTGTTCACGCAGGCCAGGTGGAAGTGGATTTCATGAGTGAGCGGGTGTTGCTGGAGCAGGGCGACGCCCTGCATTTCAATGCCCAGACACCGCACCGGCTGCGCTCGGTAGGTGCGACACCGGCGCAGTTACTGGTTGTGGTTCACCACGCAGACGAATGAAAGCGCAGGGGGCAATCATGCCCCCACGTGTTATCAGCTGTGAAACGCCATGTTCATCGCATCATCCCTCCCTTGCATAATCTGCATGCCGTTTTTTTGACGAATGCGCCCATCGCCCATTGAATTTTATTATGGTGTCGGATCATTGACGTAGTGTCATTGTGCCCATAAGCTCAAATCAAACATGTAACAACACCCGCAGCACCGCTCTAATAACTCATTGATTTTCCTGTTTTTAGGAGGGGAGTATGCGCACGACTCTGATAATCAAATCGATGTTCTTGCTGGTGATGCTAAGTGGTGCTGCCCGCGCGGCAGATTCGTATATAAATCAGAACAGTATCATTCCTGTTTCAACTGCTGGCTGGTTCTTTGCCTTTGCTGTGGTCGGTTTTGTTGCCGTTGCCAACCGCAGAAAGATCTGAACCGGCTGCCTTGTACCTGAAGTGACTGCTCCTTGCCGCGAAGCCACAGGCATGGCTTGTGAATTCTCCAACCGTTGCTATATTCCCAGTAGCCCGTAGGACCAACATTTACAAGGCGTTGCAGCCACGTCTGCAGCGTCAAGGCAAGGGCCTCCAGGAAGGTCGAGGCCATCGCGGCAGCAGTGCGCCGTGAAGCGGAGCGAGAGTTGGTGTGTTGTTCTCATTCAGTGCTCTTTGTCGGGCCATTTGGCCGGAGGGACCCTCATGGTGCGTTCAATGTTTGCCGCTTTCTGCATGCTGACGGTGTGGTCTGGCGCCGGTAACGCCGACCAGAGCAGTGCTGCCTACCTGCTCAGCCCCGGCGATGTGGTGATGGTATCGGTGTGGCAGGAAGACAGCCTGCGTCAAGAAGCCACCGTACTTCCCGATGGCAGTATCACCTTCCCCCTGGCCGGGCGCATCGATGTCGCCGGGCTGGACGTGACGGCAGTCGAAAAGCAGGTCGCTGCCAAACTCGAAAAATACCTCCCCGACCCTAACGTCAGCGTTGTCGTCAAAAGCATTGCCGGCAACATGGTCTATGTACAGGGTAAAGTGATCAAACCTGGGCCCGTGCAAATGGCAGGCCCCACGGCGGTATTGCAGGCGCTGAGCATGTCGGGTGGCCTGGACAAGTTTGCAGATGAAAGCGAAATCAAGGTGGTCCGCGGCACCGGTGCTTCCCAAAAGATCCTGCCCGTGCGATATAAGGACCTGGTGTCTGGGCGGGACATGTCCACCAACATCCAACTTCAGGCTGGCGATACGCTGGTCGTTCCTTGATCTTGCCTTTAATAAGAACATTTAATGCCTCTTCTTAGAACAACTCGCATTGCAACGGCAATCTTGGTCTTGCCGTTCACGGACGCGGTACTGGCGGCAAATTGGCAGTCTACGGTGGTGGTACCGACATCCGTCGAATACGACAGCAACCCATTGCTGTTGACCTCGGGGGAAAAGGGCATAACGCGCACGATCATCGCGCCGGATTACACCCTGATTGGTACTTTCGACCGTGACGAATTGAGGTTGGGGCTTGGCATGCATGTGCTGCGCTCGTCCGATACGGATATCGTCGATGACCGTGAAGACCCTGATATCAGCCTGGGTTGGCAGCGCACCACCGAGCGGGGGCGGTTCGGCCTGGTGGGGCGCTACAACGAAAGCTCGACGCTGTCGGGCACAGTACTGGATACCGGGGTGATTACTACCGACGGTACACAGAAGCTTTACACCTTGACTGGCAACTGGAGCCAGGCGGTGACCGAGCGCAGTACCTTGAGCAACGAAACCACCTACAGCCGTGCCCGTTACGACATCAGCACGCTGACGGGCTACGACGAACTGGCGAACGTCTTTACCTGGACTTACGCCTGGAGTGAGCGGGCTGACCTGTATACCCGTTTTGGTGCCCGGCGCTATGAGCCCGAAGAGGACCTTACCGCGACCGCTTCCAACAGCTACAGCCCGGCAGTCGGCATCAAATACCAGCTTGCCGAAGGCTTGAGCGCCGATGCCCATGTTGGCGTCAACCAAGTGTCAGGCGACGACGGTGGCCGGCGCGGGGAGGGTGGGGTTGCGTTGCTGTACACCGGCCCGCGTGCCGATGCCAGTCTTACCGCCGAGCGCAGCACGGTGGCGAGCGCCGAAGGCGGCTTCGCCGAACTGGACCAGGTGCGTGGTGTGTGGAGCTATGCGCTGACCGAGTTGTCCCGGGTGGGCGCCGACGCCGCGTGGCAAGACAGCAAAGGGCAGTCGCCCAACACGCTGCAGACTTACAGCGTATGGGCCAGCCGCCAGTTTTCGCCTTACTGGGACCTGCGCCTGTCGCTGATGTACAAGGAACGGCAGCAGGACCATGTACCGGATGCGACCGCTACGATCGTTGGTTTGACGTTGACGTACAGGTACCCCGACATCTGAACTTCAGGCAGGTGGCCCTATGAAGTCTGACTACGAGCTCTCCCTCAGAGATTACATCGCCATTATCAAGGACAGGGCCCTGGTGTTAGGGGTGAGTGCCGCAGTCATTCTCGCCGCGACCGTGGCCGTCGCGTTGATGGTGCCGCCGATCTACCAGTCGACCGGCACCATTCTGGTGGAGTCGCAGCAGATTTCGCCTGAGCTGGTGTCGACCAACAACACCAGTTTTGCCGATGAGCGCATCGAGGTGATCCGTCAACGGGTGATGACCCGCGACAACCTGCTGCGCATCATCGGCAAGTACGACCTCTTCCCCGACAAGCGCTTCAGCGAAAGCGACAAGATCGACCAGATGCGCAACGCGATCGTGGTCGAAACCCTGACCACCTACGTGCGCGGCCGTGGTGAAGCGACCGTGGCGTTCAATGTCTCGTTCGAGCACAAGCAGGCACAAGTGGCCAAGGAAGTCGCCGATGAACTGGTGACGCTGTTCCTCAACGAAAACCTCAAGCAGCGCACCGAGCGGGCCAACGAAACCACCGAATTCCTCACCCAGGAAGCCAACAAGCTGGGTGCCGAGCTGGCCAGCCTGGAAAACCAGCTGGCCGATTTCAAGCAGGCCCACGCCAATGCCTTGCCCGAGCACCAGACCCTGCGCATGAACATGCTATCGCGGGCGGAGCTGGAATTCCGTGAGGTCGACCGTGACTACAAGGCTGCCCAGGAAGAGCTGCGCTACCTGGAACTGGAGCTGTCTGCGGCCAATGCCGGCCTTGCCACCAAGGTTGCCGAAGGCACCCGGTCAACCCGTGCCGACCTGCCCGAAGACCTGCCAAGCCTGAAAGCCGAATACGCGCAGCTGCTGACCCGCTACAAGGACGCCCACCCGGATGTCGTGGCGGTCAAGCGCAAGATCCAGGCGCTCGAAGCCAGTGGGGGGCGCACTGCGGCAGTGTCCACGGTCAGCCTCGACGCGGCCCGTGTCCGCGCCAAGATGAGCGCCGCCCAGGTGCGTATTGCCTCGCTGGCAGAGCAAAAGCGTGAGCTGACCCGGAAAATGGAAGGCTACGAAGCCGAGATCCTCGAGGCGCCGCAGGTCGAGCGTGGCCTGGTGACCTTGATGCGTGACCACGACAACGCGCGCAAGAAATACGAAGAGATTCGTGCCAAGGAAATGGGCGCAAAGATTACCGAAAGCCTGGAGCAGGAGAACAAGGCTGAACGCTTTGTGCTGCTGGAGCCTCCCCTGTTGCCTGAGAAGCCGATCAAGCCTAACCGCAAGAAAATCGCTGCGCTGGGCCTGGTGCTGGCACCGGCCGGTGGCGGTGCGCTGGTGATGCTGCTGGAAATGCTCAATCAGCGCGTGCGTGGCGTGGGCGCCCTGGAAAGCCTGCTGGGCAAACGAGTGCTGGTGGCACTGCCCTATATCGATACCCGGGCCGACGTCGCCCGACGCAAGCGCTGGCGCAATCGACTGATCCTGGCGGCACTGGCGCTGGCAGCTATCATGATAGGGCTGGTGCACGTGTTCTACATGCCACTGGATGTGCTGTTGTACAAAGTCATGTCTCGGTTTGTATAGGGAAAGCAGTGATGGACAGGATCAAGCCGGCTGTTGGCAACAATATTCATCAGGTTACCCCAGGTACTCCCCAGGCACTGTCTCCCGCCCCAGGTACGGCGCTGGCCGAAGTGCCGGGTCAGTTCGATTACGTGAACACCAAGGTGGTACCGCTGCGTGCAGACCACCTGGAGCGTAACCGCATCGTGGCATACAACAAGAACTCCAACATGAACGGGCCGATCGACCTTTTGCGTACGCAGGTGCTCAGGGCCATGGACGAGAACGGCTGGCGTACCTTGGCCATCACCTCGCCAACGCCGGAAGCGGGCAAGACCATGCTGGCGATCAACCTGGCCATGAGTATTGCCCACCACACCACCAAGACTGCGTTACTGGTGGACTTCGACCTGCGCCGGCCCAAGGTCGGCAGTTACCTGGGCCTGCCCATGGAGCAGGCACTGAACGAGTTTCTGACGGACAAGGCCGAGTTGCAGGACTGCCTGGTCAACCCCACCTTGCCGCGCTTCGTGGTGCTGCCAACGCGGGTACCCGTGCCCCTGTCGACCGAGGTGCTGTCCTCGCCCAAGGTGAACAACCTGATTGGCGATTTGCGCAACCGCTACGAATCGCGCATCTGCATTTTCGATTTGCCACCGCTGCTCAGCTCGGACGATGCGATCACCGTGTTGCCCAAGTTCGACTGCGTGTTGCTGGTGGTGGCCAACGGAATGAACAACAAGAAGGAAATCGAGGATTGCCTGCATCACCTGGCCACGGTGAACCTGATCGGGACAGTGTTGAACAAGGCTGACGAACAGCCACGCACCTATTACTGAGCCTTCTGGCAATACGCTTTCAGGCGCAGCCTTGTGCTGCGCCTGAAAGCTATGAGGTCAACTCAGCGCCTCCAGGGATACTGCAACTCCCACTGCCACGCATGCCGAACAATCTGCTCCAGCGAAGCGAATGCCGGACGCCAGCCCAGCACCTGCATGGCCTTGCTCGCATCCGCCACCAGCCGTGGCGGGTCGCCGGCACGACGCGGTGCGTCAAGGGCGGTGATCTGTCGCCCGGTCACGGCCCGGGCCGTATCGATCACCTGTTGCACCGAAAAGCCCAGGCCATTGCCCAGGTTGAACGCGGCACGCTCGCCACCGTCCAGTAGATAATCCACTGCCAGTGCATGGGCCGCCGCCAGGTCTGCCACATGCACGTAGTCGCGTATGCAGGTGCCATCCGGCGTGTCGTAGTCGCGACCAAACACTGTCACCGCCTCGCGCCGGCCAGATGCAGCCTGCAGGATCAACGGGATCAGATGGGTTTCCGGCTCGTGACGCTCGCCTAGCTGGCCTTCCGGGTCAGCGCCCGCTGCATTGAAATAGCGCAGGCTTACCGACTTCAAACCATAGGCCCGGTCGAAGTCCTCAAGAATCTGCTCGACCATCCATTTGCTCAACCCATACGGGTTGATCGGCCCCTTGGTGTGTGCTTCATCGATCGGCACGTACTGCGGGTTGCCGTATACGGCGGCACTTGAAGAAAACACCAGGTGCCTGATGCCGGCATTGACCATGGCCTGCAGCAGGGAAAGGGTGGCTGCGACATTGTTCTGGTAGTACTTGCCGGGGGCACTGACCGACTCGCCCACTTGAATGAACGAGGCGAAGTGGAACACCGCATCGAAGCGGCACACACCAAACAGCACATCCAGTGCGGCTTCGTCGGCGATGTCGAGCTTGGCCCACTGGATACCGGGGCCAGGTGAGACCAGGTCCGCCACCAGCACTTCATGGCCGGCGGCGAGCAGGTGCTTGACCATGTGCGAGCCAATGTAGCCCGCACCACCCACAACCAGATATTTCATCCCCACCTCCTGGAATCTGCTGTTTACAGACGCAGTGAACACTCCCTGACACGTGCAGGTGGGATGATCAGCTACAGGTGACCTGAGCGTAGATGGCCATATGCTCTATTTCAAGAATAGCCAGTTGGACATGTAGGTACCGTCGAAGGTAATGCTGTATTGCCCATCCTTGTAGGCCACCGGCAGCGGCTTCAGCTGCTCCCGTGCATCGCGGGCGAACAGTTTCAGGCCGGCGGGTGCCTTGATGTCCAGGCTGCCTTCAAGGGGCTCGACATTGAACGGCGTCTTGTCATCGGCCTTGGGCATGGCACGGGTGCCCAGTGACAGCAGAAGCTCGCGCGACTGGCCCAGTGGCTTGCCGTCCAGGCTCTGGACCACGACGCTGGCGTAAGGCGTTTTCGTTTGTATCTGAATGGCACCCAGGTTGATCGGGCGGCCGCCCAGCCAGCCGCTGGCGGCCTGGGTCAGTGGCGTGTCGATGGTGTAGATGCCTTGTTGCCAGTTGCGCCTGAGTTCGCCTGTGTCGGTCACCGACTCGGTGGCATCGGCGGCCAGCAGCGCTTGCCCCGGGTCGTGCAGCACCTGCGCGTCTGCCGGGATGGGCGCGGGTTTCAGCCAAGGCAATTCCGGCGTGTGTGGCAGGGCGATCTGCAACTGGCCCTTTTCCATGGCCGTGCGCAGCAGCGGTGAGTTACGCGGGGTGATTTCCTGGTTGTAAAGGGTGGCAGGTGTCGGTGCGAACACGTAGCGAGTGGTGGCTGGTCTTACGTCCGCACGGCGATAGAGCAGGGCAGCGGCGGGCAGAGTGGCGATCATCGCCGGGTCGTTGTACGCGTGCCAGTTGTCCGCCGTGCGCCAACCCGGGTTGAACGCCTGTTGGCTGTAGGCGTATTGCAGCATGGCGTCCCAGCCTTGGTGGCTGGCGGTGCCGGCGATGTAAATTGGTAGCGAGTGACGGTCAGGCAGCGGGAAGGGCTCGGCGTTCCACTCGGTGACGGTCAGCGGTTTGCCGACGACCTGGGCGGCAGCAATCCAGTCGATCATGCCGTCGCTGGTCAGCGGGTTCTTCTCCAGTTGGCCTGTGTCGCCGTAGCTGTGGGCGTCGATGACATCACCAACGCTCAGTGCCGGCAGTGCGCTAAGCCCATTGCCGCCCCAGGTGCTGGTGGTAGCAATGGGGACTTTCACGCCCACGCTGCGCAAGTGGGCGATCATGTCGGCATTGAAGCGTTGTTCCAGCTCGTTGAGCAACAGCTTCGACGGCCCATGCTCCCAGGCACGCCAGGTCAGGTCGGCGGGCAGGTCAAACTGTTTGGCAAAGGCCTTGGCCGCCGTCATGTAGTGCGCGCTGTGGCGGGGTACATCCTTGTTCGGCATCAGGGCGTTGCCGTAATGCTGGGTCAGGTCATTCTCGTTGGTGATCAGCACGGCGGCGATGGCCGGGTCGTCCTTGTAGGCCAGGCCCGTGTACTCGTTCACATGGGTCAGGTACTGCTCGGCGAAGCGTTTCATCGCTTGCCGGATACTGTCATTCACGTAGGCGTAACCTTTCAGGTCGACGCGACCGTCCTGCTCGGGCAGCTCCTTGAAGTCTTCGATGTGGTCGTTGGCGGTAAACGCACGCTGCACATGCATGTCCAGCCAGATGTAGATGCCTTCGTCCTTGAGTGACTTGATCCACAGGTCGAGCTTGCGCAGCGATTCGGCGCTGAGCTGCTGGGTATCGCGCACCAAGGTGCCGTCGCCAAAGACGTTGGGGCTGACCCAGGGCGAGTCGTGGTGATGCAGGCGCACCAGGTTGAAACCCAGTGCCGAAAGGCGTTTGGCTTGTTGGCGGATTTCGACGTCGGGGCTCTTGAACAGCGAGTAGGCCGTCAGGTTGGTGCCCCAGAAGCGTACCGGGGTGTTGTCGGCGAACATCAACTGGTCGCCGACCGCCTTGACGAAGCCACGCTTGCCGGCGGGTTTTTCCGCTGCGTTGAGGAACGACAGGTCCACCGGCGAGGTGCGCCAGTCCAGCTGGTCATCAGGCCACTTGGCGGGGTCTGCCAGGCCGAAGCGCTCGCTGGGTGTCGGGCCGAGTTCGATGTCGCCGGTCACGTTGAGCACGGCCTTGAGCTGCTGGCGGCCGGCGCTGATCGGGTCCTTGTAGAGGAATGCGCGCAGCTCGGACGGGTTGCCGCGCTCGAAATAGACCTTGGCCAGTGGCGGGTCGAAGCGCATTTCGATGCGTCGCCCCTGGTCAGCCTTGCCCCACGTCCAGCCGCGGTTGTCGGGCAACAATTGCGGGGCACCCATGTCGCCGGCGATTTGCGCCGGGTCGAACTGGAACACCAGGCCGCCACCCATGACACCGCTCTGGCGGCTGTGGGCGTCGAGGTCGAAGGCCCAGCTCAGGGTTTGCGCCTGTTCCTTACGGATGTCAGCCTGCAGGTCGAAGTCCAGTTCCTTGTTCTTCCCCCGCAGCGTGTAGTGATAAGGGCCATTGACCTTGAAGTCGGTATAGAAACCGGTCCAGCTCCAGTTGGCAGCCCAGAAATCGAATTTGGCCTTCATGACCGGGCCACCGCCGTGTGTCACGGTAGGCAAGCCATTTTGCTCATCGACACTGACCTGCCAGTCTGAAGCCCAGCTGGCCAGCGGCAGCAGGGCCAGGCCGGCAATGGCCGAAAGGCGCACGTAATGACGCAGGGACAGCCTATTCATGAACATTACCTGGGTTGTAGGTCGGGTTCTGCCAGTTCCACGGCCGGGCTATTGTGCAGCCGGCGAACCATCTGGATGTAGGCCACGCCCAGGCCAGCGATAGACCAGTACACCACCGGGATGAAGGTGATGCTGCTGACCGTGAAGATGATGACCAGAATGCCGATCAGCGTTGCCAGCAACACCCGGCCGAGCTGTCGTCGCTCGTCGTCCTTGTCGGCAAAGCTGAGCATGGCCTTGCGGATACCCCGCAGCACGACGGCAAAGAACGCCAGGAACAGGCCTAGCCCGACCAGGCCGACCCGCAATGCCAGGTTGATGTAGGTGTTGACGATGTCGATGATGCCGTCGCCCTGGATCATCGCCTGCATTTCGGGTGTGTTGCGGAAGTCGAAGGAGCCGAACAACGGGTTGCGCTGGATGACGATCCACGAGTTGTCCATCAGCCGCTCGCGGTAGGTGATGTTCTCTTTCTCGAGGTTACCGATGAACGGCAGCAGGTCCAGCACCTTTTCGCCCCCAGGCACGACGGTTAGCAAGGGCAACGCCAGCATGCCTGCCGCACCCAGCAGCGCCAGGCGCTTGACGGCGCCTTTGCCCAGGGCGATGAACACCACCACGATGACCACCGCGCCGATCCACGGGCCACGCGACAATGGCGCGAACAGCCCGGCGGCCAGCAGCAGGGCGCCCATGGCCCTGTGCAGCGGGCGTTGCACATAGCCCTGCACGAACAGGAACAGGCCGATGGCCACGCTCATCACGTAACCCAGTGCAATCGCCTGGCCGGTGGTGACGCTTGCCCGCAGTGCACCACCCCGGCTCAGGTAGCCGGACATGCTCCATGGCACGCCCATGGCGTCGACCAGGGCGCTGTACAACAGCCAGTGGCGCACATACTCGGCCACAGCGATCAGCGCCATGACGAAGGAGGCGAGCACGAAGGCCAGCAGGGTGTCCTTGAAGTCGCTGATCTGGCGCAGGCCACGGCTGGCCACGTAATACGGCAGGAGAACGTCGACATACAGGTACAGCGCCTGGCGCAGCGTGTCGGTAAGGGTGGTTTCGCGCAAATAGAGCACGCTCATCAGCAGCAGGCCGGCCGCCAGCAGTTTATCGGCCCAGGTGCGGCCAAAGCGCAGGGTGTCACCTTGGCGGCGCAGGTACAGCGCGGCCGGCAGCAGCACGCACAGGGTCAGCAGGCGAATATGGTTAAGGTCGACCAGGTAATTGACCACGCCAAACCCGGGCACCTGCACCGACGCTGGCGGGATCAGGAACAGCAGCATGTAGAACAGCGCCATGGGGTTGTGCTCGCGGCGCCCGGCCAGCAACAGGACGACCGCGCCCACCCCCAGGTACAGCCAGAAGCTGTGGGAGAAAAAAGCCAGCAGGGTCAGCAGGAACCACAGATTGCGCCGGCGCTTGTAGTCGCTGAGCGGAATCAGGTCGGTGGCAGGCCGCCGGGCCATCAGGAAGACCACGCTCGCCAGAAACAGGATGACGATCAACGCACGAAAATGTTCAGGCATCGGCTATGTACACCTTTCCCTTGGTGGGCAACGGCTAGCATCGTGGCTAATTGAAACTATAGTGACTTTTAGCCAATCAGTCAGAGATTGAAGTCATGCCGTCGATTGATGTGTCAGCCGCCGCGAGCCTGCGCAAGCGGGCCCTGAGGGCCGGGTCTTGGAACCTGGTCTCGCAGGTGGCTTCACAGGCGATGCGCCTGGGCGGCAATCTGATCATGGCCCGCTTGCTGCTGCCGGAAATGTTCGGGGTGATGGTCATCGCCACCACTGTTTCGATACTGCTGCATTTGCTTTCCGATGTCGGCCTGCGCCAGAACATCATCCAGAGCCACCGCGGAGACGATCCGGACTTTCTCAACACCGCCTGGACCGTGCAGATCATCCGCGGTTTCCTGCTGTTTGCCCTTACCCTGCTGCTGGCCCTGGGAGCTTGGTTGGCCCAACTGGCTGAGCTGTGGCCGGCCGACTCGACCTATGCCGCGCCCGTCCTGCCGATGGTGCTGGCGGTCACCGGCCTGTCGGCGGCCATCTGGGGTTTCCAGTCCACCAAGATAGATGTGGCGGTACGCACTTTCCAACAAAAGCGCGTGGTACTGGTCGACCTTGCCTCGCAGGTGGCCGGCCTGGTGGTGATGCTGGTGCTGGGCTTGCTGACCCATTCGATCTGGGCGCTGGTGTTATCAGGCCTGGTTTCGGCGGTCGTCTGGACCGTGCTGGGGCATACCGCCCTGGAGGGGCCCAACAACCACCTGCGCTGGGACCGTTCGGCGCTGACCGAGCTGATCGTGTTTGGCCGCTGGATCCTGTTGTCGTCGATGGTCGGCGTGCTGGCCATGTACGGCGACCGCATGTGGTTTGGTGCCAGCATGTCGGCGGCGCAACTGGGTGTGTATTCGATCGCCGTGCTGATCCTGGGTGCGGTGCAGACCGCGCTCATGAAAATTGTCGGCGCGGTGGCGCTGCCTGCTTTCAGCGAAGCGGCCCGGGCCGACGATAAGCCGCGCCTGAAAGCGCTGTATTTCCGCTTTCGGCTGCTGGTCGACCTGTTGGTACTGTTCATTTGTGGCGGTTTCCTGACCGCCAGCCCGCTGCTGATCGGCTGGATGTATGACGATCGCTACCGCGAAGCCGGGCCGATGCTGGCGATTCTCTCGCTGTCGTTCATCGTATTGCGCTATACCTTGGCTCATCAGGTGTGGATTGCCTTGGGCCTGACCAAGTACCAGGCCATGGACAACATCATCCGCCTGGTCTCGTTATGGGGGCTGTTGCCGCTGTTACTGGCGATTGGCGGGGTGGAGTGGGCTATCTGGGGGGTTGCCCTGCATGCTGTGCCAACGCTGGTGCTGGTTGTGTATGTGAACTGCAAACTGGATATCTTCAGCCTCAAACGTGAACTGGTGGTACTGCCGATGTTGCTGGTCGGGGCGCTGTGCGGGGCACTGTTGACGGCCTTTTTCAACTGGCTGTAGCGCAGTTTGCCGGGTGTAACTTTCATGGCTACAGGTCACGGGAACATGGGGAAGCTCACTTTTTGTACTGCGCAATTGGGTCGTAGAGGCTTTCTCCAGAGCTGTGTCTTGCTCGGCGCGGGGGGCGCGGTGTTCGGCGCCTCGGCGGCCGTTGCGGGCAAGACGGTCGAAAAGCCCGGGTTCGTGGTAATCAACGGTTGGGTATTGCCGTCCCGCTACTTCCGGAACGCGTCAGCATGATCAAGGACTTTGAGCAGCAGAAGGTGCTGCGCGATCACTATGATTTCTGCATCATCGGGGCCGGCCCGGCGGGTATAACCCTGGGCTTGCGCCTGGCAGCCGCCGGCTGGAGCGTAATGATCGCCGAAGGCGGGGGGCGCGAATATGCGCCGCACTCGCAAGACTTGTACGCGTGCTCATCCACCGGCCTGGAACTGTATGCCGAGGAAACCCGCCTGCGCTACCTGGGTGGCACCTCCAATCACTGGGCTGGCCGGTGCCGACCATTCACCCCTTCGGATTTTTCCGTCGCCCCGCCAGGCGTCTTGCCGGGCTGGCCAATTCCCTATTCGGAGATCGAAGGCTTTCTGCCGGCAGCCATGGAGATCGTCGATCTGGCGCCTGGCTCGGATTTTCGCGCGATGAATGCCGGCCTCAACGGCGGTGACTTCGAGGCGGACCGTTTTCTGCTCAGCACGCCGACACGCTTTGCGCAGAAGTACGCTACAGCACTGGAGCAGACCCCAGGCCTGGATGTGTTCATCAACTGTAATTGCGTTGACCTGGAGTTCGACAAGGCTTCCGGCCACCTGGCTGCGGTGGTTTTGTCTGACTATGAGTGCAATCGTCAACGCCTGGTGGCTGGAAATTTCATTCTGGCCACAGGTGCCATCGAGAATGCCCGGCAGTTGCTGAACAGCGAGACCCTGGTGGCCGCAGGCGTGGTGAGCAAGGAAGGGCTGGTCGGCGGGTGTTTCATGGAACACCTGAATATCGAAATGGGCACTTTCATCCTCAAGTCCGGGCAGGACCCAGAGCCGCGCCAATACTACACCACCGATGCTTTCGTCGACGAGTACAAGGCCGGTAAAGGCAATGTCACCGCCTCCTTGCTGGCCGATGTGCAAACTTATGGCCGCACTGCCGAGGTGAAGTATTTTCTCGAGAGCCTGGCCTGCGACATGGGGTTTGCCAGCAAGGTCGCCTTCGTCGCCAAGTTCAGCTGCCCTGGTGACGGCGTGATCGGCACCATGATCGAGCAGTTTCCCAACCTGCACAGCCGCATTTCGCTGCTGGACAAGAAGGATGCGCTGGGCGTGGCCAAGGTCAATGTCAATTGGGTGCTTAGCGCCGAAGACCGGCACACCATCAAGTGCATTGGCAGCGAACTGGCCAAGCAGTTCGCCGACATGGACCTGGGGTTCGTCAAGCTCAACGATTTCGTTTACGACACCTCGATACCGCTGAGAATGGCACCCCATGCCCATCACATGGGCACCACGCGCATGGCCGCCTCGCCGCAGTTCGGTGTGGTCGATGCCAATTGCAAGGTGTTCGGTACCGAAAACCTGTATGTCGCCGGCAGCAGCATTTTTGCCAAGGGCGGCGCCTCCAACCCGACCATGCCGCTGTTGCAATTTGCCTTGCGGCTGGCCGACCACCTCGATAACAAGATGAAAGCGGCCAGCGGCGCCGCGGCGTGATGAAGGTTGTACACGGGTGAGTGCGATGCGGTCAGCACCTAGAAAAACGAGACCGGAACGCCTCAGGAGACTCCAGATTGTTCAGATCGCGAGGCCAGGCAGTATGAAAGGATGGATACGCAAGGCAGTGGCGCGCTACGCCCATGCAACCGGGCGAGGTGGCAAATTCTACAGGAGGTTCTGCAACCCATCTGGTCTTGAATGGGGGGCCTATCTGGCCCGGTGGGGCAACTTTCATTCGGTCGGCAGCAATTTCTACGTCAATACAGGCTGCAAGTTTCTCGACCCGTCGCTGGTACGTATCGGTAACAGCGTAGGCTTGTCCGACTGCACGTTGATCGGTCATGACGGGGTGGTATTGCTGATCGAGCATCGCTTTGGCAAGCACCTGGATTCGGTCGGTTTCATCGACATCAAGGACAACTGCTTCATCGGCCATGGTGCGATCGTGATGCCGCGCGTGACCATCGGGCCCGAATCCATCGTGGCGGCAGGGGCGGTGGTGACCAAGGACGTGCCGCCAGGCACCGTCTATGGTGGCAACCCTGCCGAGTTCATTTGTACCACCGAACAGTTGATCAAGCGGGTCGAGGCACGTTGCGAAGCCTACCCATGGATCGATCTGGTGAAGCAGCGCAACGGTGCCTACGACCCGGAAGTGGAACCGTTACTGATGGCGCAAAGACGTCAGTATTTCTTCGGGGACAGCTGAAATGGCTAGCAAACCTGTGGATGTCATGGTGGTCAACTTCAATACCGCTGGACTGTTGCAGCCGATGTTCGATGCGCTGCGCCGGGCCGACAGCGAGCGCCTGGCCAGTTACCTGGTGGTCGACAATGCCTCGCGCGATGACTCGGTGCAGCGCATGGCCCAGGTGTGCCCCGAGGCACTGCTGCTGAGCAACAAGCAGAACGTGGGTTTCGGCCGGGCCAACAACCAGTTGTTGGCGCACCTCAAGGGCAAGTACGCCTTGCTGCTCAATACCGATGCCTTCGTTGCCGCCGACTCGCTGCAAAAAACGCTCGACTACATGGACGCCCACCCGGAGTGCGGCGTACTGGGGGTGCGCCTGGAGGGTCGCGATGGCGACCTGCAGCCCAGTTGTCGCTACTTCCCCACGCCGCTCAATGTGTTCGTCGGGCGCACCGGGTTGGGGCGGTTCTTCCCAGGGGTGAAGATGGTCGACGACATGAACTGGGACCACGCTTCGGTGCGCGAGTGTGACTGGTTGCCCGGCTGCTTCTACCTGGTGCGCCGCGAAGTACTCGACAAGGTGGGTTTGTTCGACCCGCGCTACTTCCTTTATTACGAGGAGGTGGACCACTGCAAGCGGGTGAAGGAAGCGGGCTGGAAAGTGGTGTTCTACCCGCATACCACGGTGGTGCACATCGGTGGCGAAAGCTCCAAGTCGGTGGCGGAGCTGGAGGCCGCCAGCCGGCAGATCTCGTCCTATCAGATCGAAAGCGAGTTGCTGTACTTCCGCAAGCATCATGGGGTGGCGGGGCTTGCCCTGCACATGCTGCTGGTCACGCTGGGCGACCTGGTGCTGGCACTCAAGGCGCTGTTGAAACGACGCGGCTGGGGCGCCATTCAGGCCTGCTGGCGTCATTGCCGGGCAACCTGGTCTTTGCTGTTCAAGACCCGGTACGCCAGCCAACCGACAAGGTAGGTGGAGCCATGTTCGATAATATTCGCGCCGACCTGCGGGCCCATGGCGGGGACTGGGGCGCCCAGGGTTTCTGGGTATTGCTGGTGTACCGCTTTGGCCGCTGGCGTTATACGCTGCGCCCGGCACTGCTGCGCAAACTGTGCTCGCTCATCTACAAGGTGCTGTTCAAATTCGTCCAGATCATCACCGGTATCGAACTGCCGTGCGAGGTGGTGATCGGGCGCAACTTCGTCATCGATCATTTTGGCGGCATCGTTGTCAGCGGCTATGCCCGCTTCGGCGATGACTGCCGTATCCGCAACGGCGTGGTGGTGGGCCTGAAGAATGTCGACGAGCCGATTGCCCCGGTGTTCGGCAACAACGTCGACATTGGCACCGGGGCCAAGGTGCTGGGCAGTATTCGCATCGGCAACAACGTGATCATCGGCGCCAATGCCGTCGTGCTGGTAGATGTGCCTGACAATTCACTGGCAGTGGGGGTGCCGGCCATCATCAAGGCCCGGCAACCGGCCGCCACGGCATCGGTCGAGTGAGGCCTATGGCAACGGTGATCGGCGTGGTGGTGATCGGCCGCAATGAAGGCCAGCGTCTCGAGCGCTGCCTTGTTTCGCTGGCGCAGGGGGCGGACAAGGTCATGTACGTCGACTCGGGATCCACCGATGGTTCGCTGCAGTTGGCCGCCGACCTTGGCGTGGTCGTGCTGGCGCTGGACATGAGTATCCCGTTCACCGCCGCACGCGCCCGAAATGAAGGCTTTGCCGCCTTGCAGCGCCTGTTGCCATCGATGCAACTGGTACAGTTCGTCGATGGCGACTGCGAGGTGAATGCCACCTGGCTGGCCACGGCGCAGGCTTTTCTTGAGCAGCACCCCGCCGTGGCAGTGGTGTGTGGTCGCCGGCGTGAGCGCTTCCCGCAGCGCTCGGTGTACAACTTGCTGTGCGACCTGGAGTGGGATACCCCGGTCGGTGAGGCCAAGGCCTGTGGCGGCGATGCGCTGATGCGGGCAGACGCCTTTGCTGCCGTGGGTGGCTTCCGTCCTGACCTGATCGCCGGAGAAGAGCCGGAACTGTGCGTGCGTTTGCGGGCCCGCGGCTGGAAAGTCTGGCGACTGGCTGCCGAGATGACCCTGCACGATGCCGGCATGACGCGTTTCAGCCAATGGTGGCGGCGTAGCCTGCGCGCTGGGCATGCCTATGCTGAGGGCGCCTACCTGCATGGCCAGCCACCCGAGCGGCATTGGCTGCGTGAGTCACGTCGGGCCTGGTTGTGGGGCCTGGGTATACCTTTGATGATCGCGCTGGCCTGCCTGCTGCTGGGCGGCTGGGGCCTGCTCTTGCTGTTGATCTACCCACTGCAGGCCGTGCGCCTGGCGCGCCGCGGCGGCAAGTGGACGCGCGAGAACTGGCTGCAGGCTGTGTTCCTGGTGTTGGGCAAGTTCCCGGAAATGCTCGGCCAACTGAAGTTCCTGCGCCACCGCCTTGCGGCTGGCAAATCGGCTTTGATCGAGTACAAGTGAGAGAAACCCATGATGCTCGGCACCCTCGTCAAAAGCGTGTTTACCTTGCAACCGGGTTACTCGTTGCGGGCGATGCACAACAAGTACAAGTTGGCACGGCAGATCGCCAGGCAGTGGCCTGAGCTGAACGGGTTCATGCAGCGCATGACGGCGGCGCTGGGCCCGCATGGTCTGCAGCGGCTGGGTGTGGATTGTATCGGTGTCGTGCAATGGCCTTACATCAGCCAATGCTGGGAGGCCCCGCAGCGTCTGGAGGTGGTGGCTTCGCACTTTGAATTGATGGCTGGGCAGTTCCCGGCGTTGCTGTTGCTGGGGCGCGACGAAAGCCTGAGGCTGTGTGACCTGTCCAGCCACTCGCCGGGCTGTTGCCTGGTACTGGACCGGCCAATCTGGTTCAAGCGTGAAGGCGAGCTAGTGTTGAACCTGTTCCAGGCCGACCTGCGTGTGGCATCCCTGGCCTTCACCCTGGGCCGCAGCCAGGGTGAGACCTGCCTGTTCATTGGTGCGGTGCAGGGCATCCACAAAGGTATCGACAGCGAAACCTCGCTGGCCATCTACCGTGACCTGACCAAGGACTTCGAAGGGCTGCGGCCACGCAGCCTGTTGCTCGAAGCGTTGAAATGCCTGGGCAGAACCTTGGGTGTGACACAGCTGTATGCCGTCAGCGACGCCTGCCGGCACCATCGCCATCCCTATTTTGGCAGCGACAAGGGCCAGGACCTGGCGGCCAACTACGACGTGATCTGGCAAGAACACGGCGCCACAGCGTCTGACCGAGACGACTTTTTTTCCCTGCCGTTAGTGCCGGCGCAACGGGCGGAAGCTGACATCCCGACCAAGAAACGGGCGATGTACCGCCGCCGGCAGGCATTGCTTGACGATGTTTTCACCCGTTTGCAGGCAGCATTGCCAAGCAGCAATCACAACCTTGGACTACAAGGAAAACAGGGGGATGCATTTGCTGTGAGTGCATCGGCAGGAGACAGACCGCCCGTAGTCGACAGCCTGAAGTGAAGGTTGCCAGGGAAGGTTGGTCATCAAGCGGGTTTGGATCTGGATTCGTATGCGCATTGCTTACTTCATCAATCAGTACCCGAAAGTCAGCCACAGTTTCATCCGTCGCGAAATTCTGGCGCTGGAGCGCCAAGGGGTCGAGGTGCAACGTATAGCCCTGCGTGGGTGGGACGCCGAAGTGCAGGATGCCGAGGACGCAAGCGAACGGGGCAAGACCCGCTACGTATTGCAAGGTGGGCTCAAGGGGTTGTTGGCACCGACGTGGCAGGTACTGCGTACGCAGCCGCGGCGGTTCTTCCAGGCGCTGTGGCTGGCCATGCGCCTTGGCCTGCGGGCCGACCGTGCCTGGCCCTACCACCTGGTCTACCTGGCCGAAGCCTGCCAGGTGCTGCAGTGGTTGCAGGCAGGGGAGGCGACACATGTGCACGCGCATTTCGGCACCAACTCTACGGAAGTGGTCATGCTGGCCAACGTCCTGGGCGGGCCGGCATACAGCTTTACCGTGCACGGGCCGGAAGAATTCGACAAACCACAGTTCTTGCACATGGGTGAGAAGGTGCGCCGCGCCGCCTTTGTCGCGGCGGTGAGCTCGTACGGGCGCAGCCAGCTGTACCGTTGGGTGGCGCACGAGCACTGGGGCAAGGTGAAGGTGGTGCACTGCGGCCTGGAGCGTGGCTTTCATGAGGTGGCGCCGGTCGCTGTGCCGTCGGCGCCACGGCTGGTGTGTGTCGGGCGCCTGTGCGAACAGAAGGGCCAGCTGCTGTTGCTGGAAGCGGCGCGCTGTCTCGCTGCCCGGTCGATCACCTTCGAGCTGGTGCTGGCGGGTGACGGTGAAATGCGCGAGCAGATCGAGGCCTTGATTGCCCGGCACGGCTTGCAGCAGCAAGTGCGTATCACTGGCTGGATCAGCAGTGCGCAGGTACGCGAGGAAATCCTGGCCGCCCGTGCGCTGGTGCTACCCAGTTTCGCCGAGGGCTTGCCCGTGGTCATCATGGAGGCCATGGCCTTGCGCCGGCCCGTGCTCACTACCTATGTAGCGGGTATCCCCGAGCTGGTGCGGCCTGGCGAGAACGGCTGGCTGTTCCCAGCCGGTGCCGTGGACGAGCTGGCAACAGCCATGGCCGACTGCCTGGCGCAACCGGCCGAGGTACTGCAGCGCATGGGCGAGATGGCCTACCAGCGTGTCGTGCAACGGCATGACATCGATACCGAGGCGGCCAGGCTGGCCGACTATTTCAAGGCATACGCATGATAAGTGTATTGGGTTGGTTACTGGGCCTGTTGGCGATCATCGTCCTGGTACCGGTGTCGGTGCTGTTGCTGCAAGTGTTGCTGGCTTGCCTGCCGGCGCGGTCGAGGCCCAAGGGCATTGGCGAGCGCCCGCGAGTGGCGGTATTGGTGCCCGCCCACGATGAGGCGCTGGTCATTCGTGCGATGCTGGCCAGCGTTACGCCGCAACTGCTGGACGGCGACCGCTTGCTGGTCGTGGCAGACAACTGTTCGGATGACACGGCCCGGTTGGCACGCGCGTCCGGCGCCGAAGTCGTAGAGCGCCACGATACGCGCTTGCGCGGCAAAGGTTACGCATTGGATTTCGGCGTGCGCCACCTGGCTCAGCGGCCGCCCGAGGTGGTCATCGTGGTGGATGCCGACTGCCAGGTGGGCGAGGGGGCGATCGACTGCCTGGCGCGCCGCTGCCACGCACTTGCCCGCCCGGTACAGTCGCTGTATCTGATGCGTGCACCGGCAGGTGCCGGGTTGCGGGTGCAAGTTGCCGAGTTTGCCTGGCGGGTCAAGAACCTGGTGCGGCCACGCGGCTGGGCGCGCCTGGGCCTGCCATGCCAACTGATGGGCGCGGGCATGGCGTTCGGCTGGCACGATCTGAGCCTGATCAACCTGGCCAATGGTCATCTGGTCGAGGATGTGAAGCTGGGCCTGGACCTTTGCCAGCAGGGCAAACCTCCTGCTTTCTGCCCCGAGGCACTGGTCACTAGCCAGTTCCCACTTAGCCAGCAGGGCCTCAACAGCCAACGCACTCGCTGGGAGCATGGCCATCTGGGGTTGATGCTTGCCGACGCACCCAAGCGGGCGATGGCTGCCATCACCCAGCGCAACGCTAGCCTGGCGGCCTTGACCCTGGACTTGCTGGTGCCGCCCCTGGCGTTGCTGGTACTGACCTTGCTCGGGCTTAACCTGGTGACCTGGCTGGCGTACCTGCTGTTCGGCCTGGCGGCACCCGCGTGGCTCGCCTTTACCGGTTTGGCCTTGCTGGCCTTTGCCGTTGTGTTGGCCTGGGCGCGCTTCTGCCGTGAAGTGATACCGTTCTCGGTGCTGCTGTACGCGCCGTTTTACGCGGCCAGGAAAATTCCCTTGTACCTGAGTTTCCTGATCAAGCGCCAAGTTGAATGGGTGCGTTCAAAACGGGATGACGACTGATGGCTCAGTGGCAGAATCGCTGGAAGCGTGTGATCGACCAGCTGGCAGTGATCGCTGATGACGCCGCCGTGCAGCACCTGCTCGATCGCCTGGCCACACCGGATACGGCCACCGTTCTGGGCTTCGTCAACGCCCATGCGATGAACCTGGTGGTGCGCGATGGTGGCTACAGCCAGGCGCTGTCGGCCGCAGATGTGCTGCTGCGCGATGGTGCCGGCATGGCGATCCTGTATCGCTGCCTGGGCCTGGAACCCGGGCTCAACATGAACGGCACAGACTTCATTCCCAGGCTCATGGCTGCTTACCGAGGGCGCAAGGTCGCCTTCTGGGGCACCCGGCAACCCTACCTGGACCAGGCTGTGCAGCGCTGTAAAGCCGAATTCGGCATCGTGCCAGTGTCGGTTCACGATGGCTTCGCCAGCCTGCAAACCTATCTGCAGTTGGCCCGCGTCCAGCAACCCGAGCTGATCGTGCTGGGCATGGGCATGCCCAAGCAGGAAGCGGTGGCAGCGGCGTTGGCAGCCACTGGCGGGCCATGCCTGATCGTGTGCGGTGGGGCGATCCTGGACTTTCTCGGCGGCAAGGTCAGCCGTGCCCCCGAATGGCTGCGGCGTTTGGGGGGCGAGTGGCTGTACCGCCTGCTGCGCGAGCCCAAACGCCTGTTCATGCGTTATGTGGTGGGCAATCCGCTATTCCTGTTGCGCACCCTGTTGTACCGGCGGGCGGCGGTTTCGGCCAGGCGGGCCCTATGAATCGGCCAAAAATCGCAAAAGCGGTGATCCCGGGTACGCCAGCGCCGGGTGGCTGCTACAGTGATATCAATCGCTTGAGGGCGCCACGCGCCTGCTGCACGGTTTTTGCTTAAGTCTGTTTTCAAGTCTTGCTGTTTGATGGAAGGCACTTGCTACGCTCATCTTGATGAGGTCTGAAATGGTTTTCGAACCCAGAAGCAGTCGTTCCTTACTCCAGAGAAGAAGCAGTGTCAGTAACGCCATCCAGGCCGGCCTCGATGGTATTGCCGTCACCGGTATTGCCTGGTACCTGATCTACGACCAGTTCGGCTATATCACATCCGATTACGTGATCATGCTGCTGCTGCTGATTGGCGCACTGGCAGTCATTTATGATCATTACGCGATCTACCGCACCAACGTCGGGCTTTCGATCAAGGCGTTCCGCCTGTTCAAGGCCTGGTCGGCAACGTTTTGCTTCCTGGTCGTCATGGCGTTCCTGACCAAACAGAGCGAAACCTATTCACGGCTATTGGTGGTGCAACTGTTCGTCATTGGTTATGTCGCCCAGTTATTCTTGCATTTTGCCGTGCGCGAACTGCAAAAGCGCTTTAGCGCGCATGCGCGCCTGGACAATGCCCTGATCATCGGCAACGGTGACCTGGCCAACTTCCTGTATCAGAAAATCAGCAACAACCCGTGGTTTGGCGAGCGGGTGCTGGGTTGCGTGCTGCTCGACAAAGGCGATGGGCAGGGGCTGGAGAGTGCCGAGGGCAAGCAGCGCCTGCCGGTGCTGGGGCATATTGGCGACCTCGACGAGCTGGTGGCCCAACACGGCATTCGTACGGTGTATCTGGTGACGCCACTGGGTGGCTCCGAGGTCATCAACGACGTGTATTTCAAGTTGCTCGACAAGTGCATTGCGGTGAACTGGGTGCCGGATATCTTCTCGTTGCGCCTGATCAACCACAGCGTGCGGGAAATTGCCGGCATTCCGGTGCTGACCTTGTCGGAGACACCCTTGACGGGCATGAGCCTGTTCTTGAAAAACCTTGAAGACCGGGTGCTGGCCGCGTTGATTTTGCTGTTTGCATCCCCCGTATTGCTGGCTGTTGCGCTGGCCATCAAGATCGACAGCCGCGGGCCGGTGTTCTTCCGCCAGGAACGTACCGGCTGGACAGGAGAATCGTTCCGCATCTGGAAGTTTCGCAGCATGCATGTTCACCAACCGGAAGCAGGTGTGGTCAAGCAGGCGCAGAAGAACGACCCACGGTTGACCCGGGTCGGCGCCTTTATCCGGCGTACAAGCCTTGATGAACTGCCACAACTGTTCAATGTGCTGACCGGGGAAATGTCCCTGGTAGGGCCGCGGCCACATGCCCTGCAACATGACACCTTGTATTCGCAGGATATCGTTGACTACTTTGCCCGCCACAATATCAAGCCCGGCATGACAGGTTTGGCGCAGGTGCGCGGGTTCAGGGGGGAGACCAAGGATATCGAGCAAATGATCCAGCGAGTCGACTCGGACATCGAGTACATCAACAACTGGTCGTTGTGGCTGGACTTCGTGATCCTGGTGCGCACGCTCAATGCCTTCACCGGTAAGCAGGCTTATTGAGCGAAGCGCTCCTGCACCAAGCGCGCCCAGCTGGTTATTCCTTGTTCAACGGATGCAACGCCCTGAACCCCCGCGCTTCTTCCACCAGCCAGTCATGCACCGCCCGCGCACCTGGCTGGTTCAAGCCGCCTGGCGGGTAATGCACCACATAACGCTTGTGGTTGGCGATCGGTACACCAAACGGCACGATCAGTGCCCCGCGTTCCAGTTCATCATTGAGCAGCGTGCGGCGGGCAATCGCCACGCCGATACCGGCAATCGCCGCCTCGATGGTCAGGTGGTTGCGGTTGAAGGTGTGCCCGCGCCGCACATCCAGGCCGGCGGCGCCGATGCCTTCCAGGTAGAACTCCCACTCGGCATATTCCGAACTGCCACGCCAGGCGGTGATGTCATGCAGCAGCGGGTAGTGCGCCAGGTCAGCGGGGCCGTGCAGCGGCGGGCGCCCGCGCAGCAGGGCAGGTGAGCACACCGGGAAGATCTGCTCGTCCAGCAGCGGCGTCGAAAGCATGCCTGGGTAGCTTCCATCGTTCAGATCGATGGCCAGATCGAAATCACCCGGGGTCAGCGCCTGGGCACTGTCTTCGGCGACCAGGCGCAGTTCGATATCCGGGTAGCGCTGTTGAAAACGCGGCAAGCGCGGCGTGAGCCATTTGGCCAGGAACGAGGGGATCGAACGCACACGCAATGTGCCGCGGATTTCCCCCGCGTCCAGCCGCAGCAGCTCGGCTTCGATACTGCCGTAGGCCTCGGCCACCGTCTGGGCCAGGCGTTGCCCCTCGGCGCTCAGCTCCACGCCGCGCGCCCGGCGCAGGAACAGCCGGTAGCCCAGGCGCTCTTCCAGTTGGCGCATCTGCTGGCTGACCGCGCCCGGGGTGATGTGCAGCTCTTCGGCACAACGGGTGAAGGACAAGTGCCGGGCTGCGCAGGCAAATACATGCAGCCAGACGAACATCTGACCATTGAGTTGTCGTCGCATCGTTTAGTACCACTAAAGGCTTGCTTAGGAAGTTTCGTTGGTCATCCGTGAGCCAGCGCGGCAGTATCGCGCAAAATCGCAATAACGCTCAATTTCTTCAGACAACCCTACCCTGGATGCATATCAGGGTAGGGTCAGGCATTAGCATGGCTATCAGTGTTTTCGACCTTTTCAAAATTGGCATCGGGCCGTCCAGTTCCCATACCGTCGGCCCGATGCGGGCGGCAGCTACCTTTGCCCAGGCCTTGCGTGAGCAGGGGCTGCTGGCCCAGGTAACGCGCGTGCAAGTGCGGCTATATGGCTCGCTGTCGGCTACCGGGGTTGGCCATGCCACCGACCGCGCGTGCCTGCTAGGCTTGATGGGCCAGTGGCCGGACCGCATCGACCCGTCCACGATCGAGTCGCGCATCGGCCAGGTCCTGCAAGAGCACTGCCTGATGCTCGACGGTAGCCATCCGCTGGCCTTCGACTACGGCCGTGACATGCTGCTGCTCGACGAGAGCCTGCCTTATCACCCCAATGCCATGAGCCTGGAAGCCATGGACGGGCAGCGCAGCCTGTTGAGCCAGACCTATTTTTCGGTGGGCGGCGGCTTCATCGTCGAGCAAGCCGAGATCGATGCGCCGGCAAGCGAAACGAATGCCGTGATGCTGCCTTATGAGTTCGACAGTGGTGCCCAACTGCTGGCGTTGTGCAAGGCCCACAACCTGAGCGTGGCGCAACTGATGATGGCCAACGAATGCGCCTGGCGCCCGGAGGCCGAGGTGCGCGAAGGCTTGTTGCGCATCTGGGAGGCCATGCGTGAGTGCGTGGCGAACGGCCTGCGCAACGAGGGCATCCTGCCGGGCGGTTTGCACGTCAAGCGCCGCGCCGCGCGGTTGCATCGCAGCCTACAGGAGCTGGGCAAGCCCAACGTGATCGGCTCGACCCTTGGCGCCATGGAGTGGGTCAACCTGTTCGCCTTGGCGGTCAATGAAGAAAATGCTGCCGGTGGGCGTATGGTTACCGCGCCCACCAACGGGGCAGCCGGCATTATCCCGGCGGTGTTGCACTACTACATGAAGTTCAACCCCAATGCCTGCGATGCTGATGTGGTGGACTTCCTGCTTGGCGCAGCGGCGGTTGGCATCCTGTGCAAAAAGAACGCCTCGATTTCCGGTGCCGAGGTGGGTTGTCAGGGGGAGGTGGGCTCGGCCTGTTCGATGGCTGCTGCCGGCCTGGCGCAGGTACTGGGCGCTACGCCGCCCCAGCTTGAAAACGCCGCCGAAATTGCCCTGGAGCACAACCTTGGGCTGACCTGCGACCCGGTGGGTGGCCTGGTGCAGGTGCCGTGCATCGAGCGCAATGCGATTGCTGCGGTCAAGGCGATCAATGCTGTGCAGATGGCGCTGCGGGGGGATGGCGAGCACTTCATCTCGCTCGACCGGGTGATCCGCACCATGCGTGATACCGGGGCGGACATGCATGCCAATTACAAGGAAACCTCGCGCGGCGGTTTGGCGGTCGCTTTTGTCGAGTGCTGATGTTTAACGCGGTCAACTGGAGCGGCCTTGTGTCTCGATGGGCCGCTCCTTAACCAGGTTGCGCTGACCTGTTGGGTCAGCGCTGACTCAGCGGCCTTTCTGCTTCGCTGCCAGGAAGCTCGCACGCATGTCCTTGGCCCAGCCATCGAGCACCGGCTTGACGTCATTCAAGGTCAGCTTCTGGGTATCGTTCTCCAGCTCCTGGCCCGCGCCCTTGCGGACCACCTGGGCCAGTACCTTCTGGCTGGCACCGTCCAGGAACGCTGCCTCCACACCGACATCCACGTCCTGGTCACGGCCACCCATGGCGGTATTCACACCTGCCGCGATAAGCGCGATAGGGATCACCTCGTAAGGCCTGAGGCCCTCGTTACTGGTGGACACTGCCGTGATCGCCGGGCGCACCACGATCACGCCCGGGCCAGGCCCCTTGGCCAACGGCATCACGCTGCCCATTTCGCGGCGCAGGGCCTCGTTGAAGTAGCGGGTGATTTCCTGCAGCGTCTGCTGCGAGATAACAGCTGTGGGCTGCGGCTTGGGGTAGAACTGGCTTGGCTCGACGAACACCTGGCTGTACTGGTTGATATTGACCTTGGGGTCGATCCAGCGCATCACCGGGTCACCCGACGGGCTCTTGGCTTCTTGCAGCCGGCTGTAGTCTTTGAGGAAGCCGGAGTAATCCTTGGGGTCCACGCGGTTGCTGGAGCAGGCGGCCACGGCAAGCAGCGCGGCGCACAACAGGGTAATGCGAGGCAATGATTTCATGATGAAAAGGCATCCATGAGAGGTCGGCCACAACAACGCTAGCAGGTGCGAGGCAGTTGGCCAGTGGACGGGGCAATCCTCTTTGAAAAGAACACAGTGCGTGGCTCGCCCTGAGGGGCGCTGCAAACGTTGCGGCCCACTCAACCCAGGGCCTCACGCAAGCGGTACCACAACATGCCCAGTGCCAGCAGGGGGGAGCGCAGGGCCTTGCCGCCGGGGAAGGTCAGGTGCGGCACGGCGCTGAACACATCCAGGCCGTGGCTGTGGCCGAGGGCGATGCTTTCGGCCAGCAATTTCGCCGTCCAGTGCGTCACGTTCAGCCCGTGGCCGGAATAGCCCTGGGCGTAATACACGTTAGGGTGCTGGTTCAGGCGCCCGACCTGGGGGAACCGGTTGGCGGTGATACCGATCATGCCACCCCACTGGTAGTCGATGCGCACGTTCGCCAGTTGCGGGAATACTTTCAGCACCTTGGGCCGCATATAGGCAGCGATGTCCTTGGGGTCTCGACCAGAATAATGGCAGGCGCCACCGAACAGCAGGCGGCGGTCTGCGGTAAGGCGGTAGTAGTCCAGGCCGACCTTCTGGTCGCACAGCGCCATATTCTGCGGGATCAGGCTGCTGGCCAGTGCTTCGGGCAAGGGTTCGGTGGCCACCACATAGCTGCCGGCCGGGAGCACCTTGCCACTCAGGCGCGGTTCCAGTTCATCCAGGTGAGCGTTGCAGCCCAGCACCAGGCTGCTTGCGCGCACCTTGCCGCGCGCCGTGTGCAGCGTCAACCTGGGCCCGTGCTCAATGCGCAGCACCGGGCTTTGTTCGAAAATGCGCACGCCCAGGCCGTGGGCCGCGCGTGCTTCGCCCTGGACCAGATCAAGTGGGTGCAGGTGGCCCGAGCCCATGTCGACCAGGCCGCCAGCGTACTGGTCGCTGGCGACGATTTCGTTCAACTGCCCGGCGCTGACCAGGCGTGTTTCATGGCGATAGCCCAGGGCGGCCAGGTCGTCCTGTTCCTCCTTGAAGGCGGCGAACTGCGCCGTGGTGTTGGCCAGTTCGCAGAAGCCCCAGCGCAGATCGCAGGCAATGCCGTAGCGGGCGATGCGCTCGGCCACCAGTTCCACTGAGTCGATGCCGGCCTGCTTCAGGTAGCGCACACCGTCCTGGCCGACATGCCGGGCAAAGCCGCTGACATCATGGCCGATACCGCGAATCAGCTGGCCGCCATTGCGCCCACTGGCGCCCCAGCCGATGCGTCGGGCTTCCAGCAGTACCACCGAGAGGCCGCGCTCGGCCAGCTCCAGGGCGGTATTGACCCCGGTCAGGCCGCCGCCGATCACGCATACGTCGGCCGTCAGTTCGCTGTCCAGGCTGGGGTAGGGTGCCGCGTCGCGCGCTGTGGCGGCGTAGTACGAGGCGGTGTGTTGGGTATTGAAAGACATGAGCGTTCTCGACTCAGCGGTTGGACTTGATCTTGCTCCAGGAGCGGGTCATGACGCGCATGATTTTCGGGCTCGGGGTGCTGGAGATGTACAGCTTGTCCAGCACCTCCTGGGGTGGGTAGATCTCGGGGTTGTTCACCAGCGATGCATCCATGTAGGCCTTGGCGTCCGGGTTGGCGTTGGCATAGCCGACCGTGGCGCTGACCTTGGCAATCACTTTGGGGTCGAGCAGGTAGTTGATGAACGCCAGGGCCTGCTCGGGGTTGTTGGCGTCCTTGGGGATGGCCAGCAGGTCGAACCACAGGTTGCTGCCTTCCTTGGGAATGCTGTAGGCGACCTTCACGCCGTTTTTCGCCTCTACGGCGCGGTTGGCAGCCTGGAACACGTCGCCGGAGTAGCCGAACGCGATGCAGACATCACCGTTCGCCAGGTCAGAGACGTACTTGGAGGAGTGGAAGTAGGTGATGTAGGGGCGCAGTTCGAGCAGGCGGGCCTCGGCCTTGGCGTAGTCGCCCGGTTTTTCGCTGCGCGGGTCCATGCCCAGGTAGTTGAGCACGGCCGGGAACAGCTCGTCGGGCGAGTCCATGAATGCCACGCCGCACTGCTTGAGCTTTTTCAGGTTTTCGGGCTCGAACAGCACTGCCCACGAGTCGATATGGTCCACACCCAGTGCCGCCTTGACCTTGTCGACGTTGTAGCCGATGCCATTGGTGCCCCACAGGTAAGGCACGGCGTACTGGTTGCCGGGGTCGTTCTGTTCAAGTTGCTTGAGCAGTTTGGGGTCCAGGTGTTGCCAGTTCGGCAGCTTGCTGCGGTCCAGCGGCAGGAAGGCGCCGGCCTGGGCCTGGCGGGCGAGGAAGTGGTTGGACGGTACCACCACGTC
The DNA here is from genome assembly GCF_045164175.1 of Pseudomonas sp. 10(2024). NCBI lineage: Bacteria > Pseudomonadati > Pseudomonadota > Gammaproteobacteria > Pseudomonadales > Pseudomonadaceae > Pseudomonas > Pseudomonas sp. 10(2024). The sequence continues at coordinate 2,983,433 of NZ_CP174006.1, read as the reverse complement.
ATAACCCGTACGCCCGGCCAACAGCTTGCCTTCAAGGGTTTCGTTGGAGTCGAACACGTCATAGACCACCTTGATTCCGCTGCTGGCCTGGAAGTCGGCCAGGGTGGTGTCACCGATGTAGTCGGTCCAGTTGTACACACTGACCGTGGGCGCGGCCTGGGTGGTGGTGGCGAACAGCAGGGTGAATGCAGCGGGGATCAGGGCTTGCAGATGACGCATGGGAACACCTCGTTGGTCTTGTTCTTCGAGTTCGGAGCAGGCTTGCCTGTGCATGGGGTGCAAAGCACCCCCGCGGTGGATCAGACACTCAGCATCAGGAATTCACGCTCCCACGAGCTGATGACGCGCTTGTAGTTCTCGTGCTCGGCGCGCTTGACCGCCACGTAGCCCTGGACGAACTGCTTGCCCAGGTACTGCTGCACGGTTTCGCAGTCTTCCATGTGCTGCAGCGCATCTTCGATGGTGATCGGCAGGCGCAGGTTGCGGCGTTCATAGGCGCGGCCCTGCACCGGTGCGCTAGGGTCGATCTGCTCGACCATGCCCAGGTAGCCGCACAGCAGGCTGGCAGCGATGGCCAGGTACGGGTTGGCATCGGCGCCCGGCAGGCGGTTTTCCACCCGCATCGCCTCAGGGCTGGAGGTGGGCACGCGCAGGCCGGCCGTGCGGTTTTCTTCGCCCCACTCGACGTTGACCGGTGCCGAGGTATCCGGCAGGAAGCGGCGGAACGAGTTGACGTTGGGCGCAAACATCGGCAGCAGCTTGGGGATGTACTTCTGCAAGCCGCCGATGTGATGCAAAAACAGCTGGCTCATGCTGCCGTCTTCGTTGGCAAAGATCGGTTTGCCAGTGGCGATGTCGACCACGCTCTGGTGCAGGTGCATGGCACTGCCGGGTTCATCGGTGATCGGCTTGGCCATGAACGTGGCGGCCACGTTGTGCTTGAGCGCGGCCTCGCGCATGGTGCGCTTGAACACGGTGATCTGGTCGGCCAGGTCCAGCGCGTCGCCGTGGCGGAAGTTGATCTCCATCTGCGCCGGGCCGTCTTCGTGGATCAGCGTATCCAGGTCCAGGCCCTGGATCTCGCACCAGTCGTAGACGTCTTCGAACAGTGGGTCGAATTCGTTGGCGGCGTCGATCGAGAACGACTGACGGCCACTTTCAGCACGGCCTGAACGCCCCAGTGGCACCTGCAGTGGCAAGTCCGGGTCTTCGCAGCGCTTGGTCAGGTAGAACTCCATCTCGGGTGCGACGATTGGCTGCCAGCCCTTGTCGGCGTACAGCTTGAGCACCTTCTTCAGCACGTTGCGTGGCGAAAGCTCGATAGGGTTGCCTTGCTTGTCGAAGGTGTCGTGGATCACGATCGCGGTTGGCTCGATCGCCCACGGGATCTGGTAAACGGCAGTGGGGTCAGGGCGGCAGACCATGTCGATGTCGGCGGCGTCGAGCAGGTTGTAATAGATGTCATCGTCGACGTAGTCGCCGGTGACCGTCTGCAGCAGCACGCTTTCTGGCAGGCGCATGCCTCGCTCATGGAGGAACTTGGCGGTAGGCGCAATCTTGCCGCGGGCGATGCCGGTCAAGTCGCTGATCACGCATTCGACTTCGGTGATCCGGTGTTCTTTCAGCCAGGTGGACAGCTGATCGAAGGGGGCGTTCATACAGACCTCTTGGTTGGGTTTTAGTGGGGGAGCGTGGGCGCTTGCGAAAACCGTTGAACAGTTGCGAAGGCGTTACGCTTCCCAGGTGACGCGCTGGAGACTATCTTGGGCGCAGCCCCCCGGGGCGATCTATCCACTTTCTTCAGTATCGAATGCACCAAAAGAGTGCATACAGGACGATGTGTGACAACCGCCAATGCGTTGAAGGTCCAGGCTTTCCACACCACTGACGTCACCGAGCAAGTGCGCGCCACCCCTGGCTGGCAGCAGCAGTACCGGCAAATGTCGCCCGGGTACTTCAGCGGTGAGCTGCGGTGTCTGGGGCTGGATGGTGTGGAGGTGTACGAAGAGCGCCTGAACACCCGGGTGGAGCAGTTTTTCCGCGCGCCAAGCGGCTCGCTGGCGTTTTGCTTCGACCGCAGCGAGAACAGCCTGTACCTGCTGAACGAACAAAGCCGCAATATCTGGATCACGCCGGAGAACTACCAGGAGGTGGCGGTCGTGTTCGACCAGGCCTTCCTGGCCCGCCATGGGCTGGACCCGCAGCGCCTGGAAGGGTTGTTCATGGTGCCACTGGGCAGCGGCCAGAATGCGCTGTTCGGCAGCTGGCTCAGCGCCACCTTGAACCGGTTGGGCGAGGAGGGTTGCCCGTTGCAAGGGCAGGCCCTGGCTGAGCAGCTGCTGGAGGACTGCCTGTTCATTCTCGACAACGCCAGCCAACGTTTACAGGGCGTGGCCCTGGGGCGGCGGGACGAGGAAAGGGCGATCATGCACCGGGTCAGCGAATGGGCGGCCGATTGCCCGGAAGAGACGCTGAACCTGCTTGAGCTGGCAGACGTGGCTGGGGTTTCCCTGCGCCAGTTGCAGCAGGCGTTCAAGGCGTTTACCGGCATGCCGCCGGCGCACTGGCTGCGCCTGCGCCGGCTCAACGGTGCGCGGCGTGATCTGTTGCGCGGTGGCGGCGTGACCGTGGCCGAGGTGGCGATGCGCTGGTCGTTCTGGCATTTAGGAAGGTTTTCAGAGAGTTACCGGCAGTTGTTCAAGGAGTTTCCCAGTGAAACATTGAAGCGCTGCAGGGTTTGAGGTGGAGGCGGGGCTGCCGGCCTCTTCGCGGGCTCGTCCGCTCCCACAGCACCAGCATGGTTTCGTGAATCGCAGGTTGCCTGGGGCGCGGGTAAGTCCGCGAAGCGGCCAGCCCAGGCAACACTGAACCCAGCATTCCACGCCAAAAGTTGCTATCGTGCCGCCCTGATTTCACCCGAGGTGCCGATGTTCTATCTGCCTTTGCCCAGCGACCAGGCCGACCGCCTCGCCAGCGCGGCCGTTACCGAGTTCTTCACCACCGCCAGTGTTGTCGATGCCGCTACCGTGCTGTTCGTGCAAAACCTGCCACGCCAGCCTGCCACCGCCTCGGCCGACGCGCAGGAGCGTCGTTTCGCCGAAATCGTGCGCATCGCCAACGAAGTCGAAGGTGTCGCCCCTGGGCGCTTCCAGGCCCAGGTAGCGCAGCAATTCGATCGCGAAGCGTTCGCCATGGGCCTGGGCATGCTGGGCGAAAACGGCATTGCACTGCTGTCGGCCGAAGTGCAGTACCAGGCGGACGAATGGCTGGATGACGAAGGCCAGTGGAACTTCCAGTTCGCCGACCGCTACCGCCAACGGGCCACGCCGCTGCACCCGGTGTACCTGCCGTCCCTGGCCAGTGACTTGATGCTCAGCGACCAGCAGAACCGCCTGCTGCGTGAATTCCTCAGTGGCGTCGACGAGTCGGTGGCTGTGCAAGGTTTCGCCGGCACCGGCAAAACCTTCCTGATTCACCAGTTCGCCCGGCTGCTGGAGCCACAGCGCACCTTGCTGCTGGCCTTGACCGAAGGGCAGTTGCGCGCGCTGCAGGCGCGGGTCAAGGACGCTTCCGCCTATACCGCGCTGACCTTCGGCCAACTGGCTGACGAGCTGCTCAACCGTGACCTCACCAGCAACGGCTGGCGATTGCGCGATCCGTACCGCACCAAGCTGTCCTGGCGCCCCCAGGAAGCGCAAGTGGTGCGCTGGCTGGCCATCCCTGATATCGGCCCGCTCGCAGCGCGTGACGTGGTTGCCTTGTGCATCCGCGCCGTGCGCACGTTCTGCCACAGTGCCGATACCCAGCTTCAGCTGCACCACTTGCCCTGGGCCGGGCCTGGCACCTCGCCGTTGGATCAGGAGGTGCTGCTGGAAAAGGCACGCCTGTACTGGCAAGAGCTGATTCGCCCGTCGGCGCGGGACATTCAGCTGCCGGTGCGTGACTACCACCGGGTCAAGCTGCTGTCGCTGACCGAGCATGTCATCGACAGCCGTTATACCCATGTCATCGTCGACGAAGCCCACGAGCTGTCGGCACCGATGCTGGCGGTACTCGATCGCAGTCCGCAGTCGATCATTACCCTGGGTGACGAACTGCAAAACCTCAACGGCCTCAGCCCGCACCATGGCAGCTTCATCCGGCAACGCTGCATCGACCATTCACTGCGCGCCGGGCCGGCAATGGACAATGTGCTCAACCCGTTGATCCAGGCGCACCCGGCCACGATCCAGGCGGCCTTCAGTGGCAGCGCCGAGCACTACACTCGGGTCAGCTTCTTCGATACGGTGATGGTGCCGGAACAGCCCACGGCGCTTATCGTCGATGATGAATGGGGCCTGTTTGGCTGGTTCCAGCGCCTGACGCATCAGGGGGTGCCGTTCTTGTTGCTGAAAAGCGCCCGCAAGGACTTTGAGCTGTTCGTCGAGGACTGCATCGAGCTGTACCGCTACGGCACCCGGCCGCGCCACCCGATGCTGTTCCGCTATGCCAGCTGGCAGGCGCTGGAACAGGACAAGGGCGATGACAAAGCGTTCGTCGCCGTGGCCAACATGCTGCGCAAAGGCTACACGCCGGAGCACTTTGCCAAGGCCAAGAGCCGCTACCGCTGGGACAAGGCGCCGAAGCTGTTCCTGGGGCGAGTACGTGATGTGAAGAACATGGAGTTTGCCCGGGTGATGGTGTCGCCGGAGCTGATGGTGGCGCCACAGGTGGCGGGTAACCGCAATGAACGGGCGCGTATGCTGGCGGGGTTGTATACCGCCTGTTCGCGGGCGCGGCATGAACTGATCGTGCCGGGGGGGATGCTGGACTGGGTCAAGGACCAGGTTCGGGATTGAAGCATCTGGGGCCGCAAAGCAGCCCCAGGGTCATGAATCAGTTACGGTCCAGCCACACGGTCTGGGCATTGGTGAACTCGCGCACGCCAAAGTGCGACAGCTCACGGCCGAAACCGCTCTTCTTCACGCCACCAAACGCCACGCGGGGGTCCGAAGCGCAGTAGCCATTGATGAACACGCCACCGGTATCCAGTGCAGCGGTCATGCGTTCGGCCAGCGCGTAGTCGGCTGTGTAGATGGTCGAGGCCAGGCCAAACTCGCTGTCGTTGGCCAGTTCCACGGCATGGTCGGCATCGCGTGCAGTGATGATCGCCGCTACCGGGCCGAACAGCTCCTGCTTGAACGCGGTCATGTCCGGGGTGACATTGGCGAACACGGTCGGTGCGTAGAAGTTGGCCACGCCTTCGACCTTGTTGCCGCCCAGCAGCAACGTGGCGCCTTCGGCCAACGTCGCCTGAACCTGGCCATCCAACTCGTCGCGCAGGTCATAGCGGGCCATCGGGCCGATATAGGTGTCGTCCTCCAGCGGGTTGCCGACTTTCAGCTGGCGAGTGGCTTCAACGAACTTGTGGGTGAACGCGTCGACGATGCTGGCTTCCACGATCAGGCGCTTGGCGGCGGCGCACACCTGGCCGGTGTTCTGGTAGCGGCCTATCACCGCGGCCTGGACGGCAGCATCCAGGTCGGCATCGGCCAGCACGATGAAGGGATCGGAGCCACCCAGCTCCAACACGCACTTCTTCAGCGCGGCACCGGCCTGTGCACCAATCGCCATGCCGGCACGCACGCTGCCGGTCAGGGTCACGGCGGCGATGCGCGGATCGTTGATGGCGCGGGTGACGCCATCCGGGGTCACGTTCAACACTTCGAACACGCCTTCCGGCAGGCCGGCATCCTTGAACAGCTCACCCATCAGGTAGGCGCTGCCCATTACGTTCGGTGCGTGCTTGAGCACGTAGGTGTTACCCGCCAGAATCGCCGGCACGGCGCCGCGCAGCACCTGCCAGACCGGGAAGTTCCACGGCATCACGGCCAGGATCGGGCCCAGCGGGCGGTATTCGATACGGGCTTTTTCGACCTGGGTCGGCTCGGCGGCGAGCATGGCCGGGCCGTGCTCGGCGTACCAGCGGCAAAGGCCTACACACTTGCTGACTTCACCGCGAGCCTGGGCGATCGGCTTGCCAATTTCGCGGCTGATCATGTGCGCGAAAGCTTCAGCCTTGGCTTCGAGGGTGCCGGCCAGGGCCAGCAGGTACTCGCTGCGCTGACCCAGCGACACCTGGCGCCACTGGCGGTAGCCAACCTTGGCACGTTGCAGCGCCGCTTCCAGTGCGGCGTCGGTGTCGAACGGGTAGGCGCCAATCTGCTCGCCGCTGTACGGGTCGAGGGAGATGGCGTGGGTCAGGCTGCTGATCGCGCTCATGGCGGGACACTCTCGTTGTTGTTAATCAATGAGGCCAGACTAGTGGGCTATGGCTTTAATGAAAACTGAATAATAATGAGCGAAACATTCACGTTTGGAGAATGCCTGTGGACCTGGTGCAACTGGAGATCTTCAAGGCCGTGGCAGAGCAGGGCAGCATCAGCGCCGCCGCGCAGCACATCCATCGGGTGCCGTCGAACCTGACCACGCGCATCAAGCAACTGGAGGAGGACCTGGGTGTAGAACTGTTCATTCGGGAAAAGAGCCGCCTGCGCCTGTCGCCTGCGGGTTGGAACTTCCTCGAATACACCCGGCGCATCCTCGACCTGGTCCATGAGGCGCGGCTGACCGTGGCGGGTGAAGACCCGCAGGGCACCTTTGCCCTCGGATCGCTGGAAAGCACGGCGGCGGTGCGCATTCCGGCGTTGCTGGCCGCCTACAACCAACGCTACCCCAAGGTTGACCTTGACCTGTCCACCGGGCCTTCCGGGACCATGCTCGAAGGCGTGTTGTCTGGCCGCCTGGTGGCGGCGTTCGTCGACGGCCCGGTGCTGCACCCGACGCTGGAGGGCATACCGGTGTTCGAGGAAGAGATGATGGTCATTGCGCCGCTCAACCATACACCGGTGACCCGCGCCCAGGACGTGAACGGTGAAAGCATCTACGCCTTCCGCGCCAACTGTTCATACCGCCATCACTTCGAAAACTGGTTCGTGCAGGACCAGGCGGTACCGGGCAAGATTCACGAAATGGAGTCGTACCACGGTATGTTGGCCTGCGTCAGTGCGGGTGCCGGCCTGGCCATGCTGCCGCGCAGCATGCTCGACAATATGCCCGGGTGCAGCACCGTCAGCGCCTGGCCAATGTCGGAGGACTTCCGCTATCTGAAAACCTGGCTGGTCTGGCGACGAGGTACGGTCTCGCGCAGTTTGAGCATGTTCGTGAAGTTGCTTGAAGAAGGCCGCGCAAGCTGATGTTTTCACTAGATAACCTGATTTTCTGAAGTGAATTTCACCGCCATGACCAGGCATCAGCACGAACACCCTTTCGCTGGGAGGATCAGATAATAGGTAAGCCATCCTCGAAAGGAGGGTCGTACCATGCGTAACCATCACTATGCGCTCGGCGCTGCCTTGCTGATCACCCTGGCCCTGCCATGGACCCTGGCCGCCGCTGCCGACCTCAATGCCCCCATCGACATGCAGGCCGTGCAGTTGCAACCGCAGGAGCAGAATGGCGTGCGCTACCTGCAGGGCGGTATCGGCCAGGACGAGGCCAATGCCCTGCGCAAGACCACGGGTTATGACCTGCACGTAGAGCTTTCGACCGGCCCGGAAGGCAAGTTCCAGAGCGGGGCCACCGTCGATATCCAGAATGCCCAGGGCCAGCCCGTACTCAGTGTCAGCGATGCCGGGCCGCTGCTGTATGTGCAATTGCCTCCCGGCAAATACAAGGTCATTGGCAATGCCCAAGGCCAGGCGGTGCAGCAGTGGGCGGCCGTCACGGGCAAGGCGCCCACGACCGTTAACCTTAACTGGCGTTGATGAAAAGTCGGGCAGGAGTACGCCTGTACTCCTGCCTGGGGTCAGGTCACGCCTCGCGAATTCCTGTGCCCGGCAGGCACATCTTTACCAAGTGATTTAGCCAATAGTGGCAATACACTTCCAACTTTCTGATTATCTGGACAATAATCAGAAAAGTATTACTTCGTATGACCGGTCTGGATGCACCGGTCAGCGCAAAACATCGAGGGGCCCAAGCCCCCGCTTGCCGTGTAGACCATCAGGAGAGTCGTTGATGAAAACCCGTCTAGCAGCTTCGCTGGCCGTAGCAGTGCTGGCCTTTGCCGGGGCCGATCTGGTCCAGGCTGCGCAGATATCAGGCGCCGTGGGCGCCACCGGCCAAGGTGACATGACTTACCGTATCGGCATGTCGTTCGACTGGGACAAGAAATGGCTGGAAAGCAGCACCGGCCATGTGAGCGGTTACTGGGATGCGGCCTACACCTATTGGGAAGGTGGCGATGCCAGTGGTGCGCATTCGCTGTCGTTCAGCCCGGTGTTCACGTATGAGTTCAGCGGCTTTACCTACACGCCTTACATCGAGGCAGGGATTGGCCTGGCAGCGTTTTCAAAGACCGACGTGGGCGACCAGCGACTGGGGTCGGCGGTCAACTTTGAAGACCGTATCGGCTTTGGCCTGAAGTTGCCGGGAGAACAGAAGGTAGGCATCCGTGCCATGCACTACTCCAACGCCGGGATAAAGCAGCCAAACGACGGCATAGAGTCGTACTCGCTGTTCTACAGCACAGCGTTCTGACATTACGGGGCCGCGGCGCGGCCCCGGCAATTCAGAAGGTATAGGAAACGCCGGCCTGCACCGTGCGCGGTGCGCCGGGGTATACGTAGCTGTTGAACGCCCCCTCGTCATACCCCTTGTTGAACACGTTCTTCACGTCCAGATTCAACCGCACGTGTTCGTTGACCTTGTAGAAGCTCAACAGGTCGACCACGCTGTAGCGCTCCATCGTGTAGGTGGCCGTCGATGTCTGCCCGGCACGGTCGTCTACATACTTCACGCCTACGCCCAGGCCAAGGCCTTTGGCCAGGCCATCCTGGAACTCGTAGGTGTTCAGCAGGCTGAAGGTGTTGCGTGGGATATTGGCCAGGTGCGTTCCCTTGGGCAGGGTGGTGTCCTTGGTGACTTCGGCGTCGACGTAGGCATAGCCACCGATCATGCGCCATTCGGGGGTGAGGTTGCCGGCGACGTTGATGTCCAGGCCACGGCTGCGCACTTCGCCGGCGGCAATGCTGTAGGTATTGGTCGAGTCGTTCGGGTCGCGAGTCAGGACGTTTTCCTTGGTGATCTGATAGATCGCCGCGTCGACGCTCAGCTGCCGGTCCAACGCTTCCCATTTCACACCCAGCTCGTACGACTTGCCCTTTTCCGGGTCGAAGCCACCGCCGCTGGCAGGCGTGCCTGTGTTGGGCTTGAACGAGCGCGCAGTATTGGCATAGACCGCCACGGTGTCAGTCAGGTCGTAGATCAGGCCAAAGCGTGGCGTGACGCCGTTTTCGCCCTTGCTGAAGTCCCGATTGGCAGGTCGCTTATCGTCGTAATCGTGCTCGAAGCGCTCGAAGCGTACACCAGCCAACGCCTTCAGACGCTCGGTCAGCGCCACCTGATCCTGGATGAAGAAGGCCCAGGTCTGCAGGTTCTCACTGTCCCAGGTCGTTGGGACCGTATCCAGCGCCGGTCTCGGTTGGCCGAGTACCGGGTCGTAGATGTCGATCGGGTAGGACGCGCTGGAACGTCGGATGATGGAGCTGTAGTGATAGTTCTCGTACTCGATGCCTGTCAGCAGGGTGTGGCTGAGCGTACCGGTATCGAAATGCCCGGTCAGGTTCAATTGCCAGTCACGGTCGGTCCATTCCAGCTTGCGGTAGTTGAAGTTCCGCTGCAGGGTGCGGCCGTCTGCCAGTAAATTGCTCCCCTCGACTGCATTACCCTTGAGCGAGCCATCGAGGTACTGGAATCCACCGCCCAGCGTCCAGTTGTCGTTGAGCAGGTGCTCGAAGCGCACCTGGGCCATGTTGTTGTCGTTGTGCAGCAGGTTGTCGCTGCCTTTCTCCCAGATGTAGGTATCGCGCGAGGCGCTGCCGGTCTGGGTGGGGTAGCGGGTCAGGCCGCGATCGAGGGGGTGGTTGTTGCGCATGAAATCGCCTTCGAAGGTGATCTTCGTGGCGTCATTGACCTGCCAGCTGATGACCGGGGCGACATCGTAGCGTTCGCTTTCGACATCGTCGCGGAAGCTGTCGCCGCCTTCACCCAGTACATTCAGGCGGTAGGCCAGCGAGCCGTCCTGGCTCAGCGGCCCGGTGGCATCGAGGGTGGCACGGTGCATGCCCTGGTCATCGAACTGGCTGCCAAGGGTGACCTTGGACTCCGGCAACGGCTGCTTGCTGACCACGTTGAACGTACCGCCGGGGTCGCCACGGCCGTACAGGCTGCTGGCCGGGCCACGGATGACCTCCAGGCGCTCGACGGTGTTGGCATCCGGGGCGTTGGGGTAGCCGCGGTTGATCGGAAAGCCGTTGCGATAGAACTCGCCGGTCGTGAAGCCACGCACGGTGAAGGTTGTCAGGCCCTGGCCACCGAAGTTGTTGGCGCGGCCGACACCACCGGCGTAGTCCAGGCCTTCCTGCAGGCGCGTGGCGCCCGTGTCTACCAGCACATCCTTGGGCACCACGCTGACCGATTGCGGGGTTTCGTGCAGCGCCGTGTCGGTGCGGGTGGCACTGGCCGAGCGGGTGGCCTTGTAGCCTTCGACCGGGCCGTCGGCGCGTTCGCTGTCGGCAGTACTGGTGATGCTCAGGGCCTGGAGTTCGATCTGGTTAGGGTCGCTGAGCGTTTCAGGCTCGGCAAAGGCCAGCGGGGAGACAGCATGAAGCACACAAAGCGAAACGAACGTGCGGCGCATCGACGGTACGGTCCTTGAATAGGGCGCTAAGGGCTGGGTCGGGAAATGCCGCGAACATACTACGAATCATTATCAAATGCATTAATTTTGAGTGGCACTGGTGTACCAGAAACCAAGGAAGATGAAGCGTCAGTGGCACCAGTGCCTGCAGGCACTGCGAAGGGGCCGACAGGTGATAAGCTGCTCCGTGGCTGGAAGTGCCTCTTCGCAATACAAGGTTATTCCTGCCTGGCCCCTGGGGCAGCCTGCTGAAGCTCAGCGAACAGCCTTGATCGCCAACACATTGCACAGCGGGTGTTCCAGCACATGCGCCGTTGTCCCGCCGAGGAATGTCTGCATGGTGTCATGCCGGTGGCTGCCCATGACGATCACGTCCACCCGGTTGTGGCCGACGAACTGGGCAATGGCCCTGATCGCAGCCCCTTCGAGGAAGTGTCGGCGCTCCAGCGGGATCTGGTGATGGTCGCCCAGGCGGTTGAACGCCGCCCGCTGCGCGGTTCGCACACTGCTGTCGAAGCCGGGCATGGTGACCGTACCGGCGCCGAAGTCGGCGATGTGGGTCTTGGCCGCGTCGCACACATGCAGCAGGTGCAGTTCGGCGTTGCACTGCAGGGCCAGGTCATGGGCGCAGTGGATGACCTGCTCGTCCAGGTGCTCGCCAGCGCCATGGCTGTTCAGGTCCACCGCGGCGGCGATCTGCCGTGGCAGGGGCAGGCGAATGTCGCTGACCAAGTGCACGGCGACCGGGCTGTCCTTGAGCAACTGCCAGTCCAGCGGCGTGACCAGCAGGCGTTTGAGTACGGGCTCGTGCTGTACGTCCTTGACCAGCAGATCGCAGCCCAGCCGTTCGACCCGTTCCAGTACGCTGCCCAGCGGGTCGCGGGTCAACAACAGCTCGGTGGACACGTCCACGCCGGCATCGCTCAGCTGTTCGGCCTCATCCGCCAGCCATTGGCGGTTGTCGCTGAGCAGCCGCTCACGCTCACGACCATCGCTCATCAAGCCAAAGGTGTCGACGTCGTCGACGAACACATTGATATCCAGCAGGGCACCGCTGGACTCTGCCAACGCCGCCGCGCGTTGCAGCGCAGGCGTATGACGCATTTGCGGGCCGAGCATGACGAACAGACGTTTGAACTGGCTCATCGCACACCTCCACGTGTGGCAGCCCCCCGGTGACCTGATCAGTTTCAGTCTAGACTGCCGCAGCGTACAGCGGGGCGATGTGTCGGGTATGATGCGTGCCCCATCATTGTCACGAGGCCCGTCCCATGTCCCTGAGTGCTGAACAGATCGTTGAGTATCGCGCCTTTGCCGAGCAATTGGCCGATGCTGCCGCTGCAGCGATCGCGCCGTACTTCCGCGCCAGCCTGGATGTCGAGGACAAGGGCGGGCGTCTGTACGACCCGGTGACCGTGGCCGACAAGGCCGCTGAAGACGCCATGCGTGAGTTGATCCAGGCGCGTTATCCCGAGCACGGCATTCTTGGCGAAGAAGCCGGCATTGCAGTGGGCAGCAGCCCGTTGACCTGGGTGCTGGACCCGATCGATGGCACCCGCGCCTTCATTACCGGCTTGCCATTGTGGGGCACCTTGATTGCCCTGAATGACGGTACCCGCCCCGTGCTGGGGGTGATGAACCAGCCGTTCACCGGCGAACGTTTCGTGGGTACCCCGGCAGGCGCCTGGCGCAGTGGCACGCCCCTGAAGACGCGTGCCTGCGCCGACCTGTCTGCCGCCACACTGATGTGCACCACGCCGGACATGTTCGACACCGCCGAGCGCAAGGCGGCATTCGAAGCGGTCGCCGGCAAGGCGCGGTTGATGCGTTATGGCGGTGATTGCTATGCCTACTGCATGCTGGCGTCGGGCTTTGTCGACGTGATTGTCGAAGCGAGCCTTCAGCCGTATGACGTACAGGCACTGATGCCGATCATCGAAGGGGCGGGTGGCGTGATCACGGCGTGGGATGGCAGTTCGGCGCAGGATGGCGGGTGCGTGGTGGCCTGTGGTGATCCTGCGCTGCATGCGCAGGTGGTGGAGATGTTGCGCCACGCCATGTGATCCGGGTTCGTCGCTCCTAGGCTCTTCGCGGGCGAGTCCCTTCTTGTGGGAGCGGGTTACCCGCGAAGAGGCCGCCACAGGTTTCCATTCTCTCCAGCCACCGCACTTTTTCCCATTTTCGGGCTCTATGCTTGGCCAGGCCGCGCTGACTCCCGGCGCAGCCGCCGAATATCGACCCGGTGCCGATGGTTGCAAGCTACCCGAATTTCCTCCCCCGCCTGCTACTGACAGGTGCCCTGGCATGCCTGTGCGCCTGTACGCAGCAGCAGGGCCGTGACATGGTCAACCAGCTCGGCAACGGCAAACCCAGCGAGCTGTTCCAGACCAGCGTCGACCGCCTGGCCACGCTGTCGATGCGCGACAACCTGCAAAGCCTGTACCTGCTGATGAACAAGCTGTACCTGCGCAACCCCAGCCAGTGGAAGATGTCTGGCTACCTGGACGCCGCCACCGCCGAGCGACAGATCCGCATTGCCATCGAACAGCGCCGGCCGCTGCCGCAACTGGGCAACCGCCGTGATCTGGCGGCATTGAGCTACGCCCTGAGCCCGGAGTTTCGTGGGGACCGGGTCGGTGCCTTCATCTACGCCATTGGCAGCATGCTGATCACCGCGCATGGCGGGCGTACCGAGTTCTACATGACCGATACCATCGACCCCCTGTTCGTCAACAACGCCGCGCGCAATATCGAGAAGGCAACATGGATGCTCAGCCAGCGGCAAGATGCCAATGGGGTGTTGCTGCTGTTCTCGAACGAAATCTCGGAGGAGGGCAGCAACCTGAGTTTTGCCGTTGAGTTCGGCAAGATCGTCGCGCGGCTGGATTTGCTGGCCGAGTTGCTGGATGAGCGTTATCGGCGCATAGGCTTGAATTACGCGCAGAGCCTGTTGCTGATGAACTTCCTGCCGGTGCAGTAAGAGGTCTCTGCCGCACGCCCTTTGCGAAATGACCATGCATGAATGAGGACTGAGTTGATGAGTGTTCATGGGCGAATCAACGTTTCGTCGGGCCGCAACTGGCATTTTTGCCAGTTGCAGTGAGTGTATGACAGCCTAGAATTCAAGGGAAATGGTGTTCTCTAAGGTCATTGATCGTGAAACGTTCGCAATCGTACACGCCCTACGGGGCTATTGGGGGTGATGGCTATCGCTACGTGTTGAATTACAATGGTGATCATTTAGACGAGCTTGTAAGCGGGTATCATCTAGGGGTAGGTAAACGATTGTATCTACCAGCTTTGATGCGTTTCGCATCACCCGATGTCTTGAGCCCGTTTTTGAAAGGTGGTATCAACAGCTATTCTTACTGCGCCGGAGATCCTGTAAATTACTCGGACCCTACAGGGCAGTCCCCAGGGTCGCCGAAGCTAGTAATAAAATTATCACAGACAGCCCCATCGAAGCCCTCATCGAGCTCACCCAGTAATGTTCCCGTTAAGAACCCCAAGCAGCAAAATATCACCTTCAAACTGGAGGGTCCCGAATTAAGAGATAAATATTTAATAATGAGGAATAAAAAGATACCGCCGCAAGATATAATTCAGTCCAACCCTGAATTAAGACCTTTTGTAGAGCGTAATTCGAAGTTGACTGTGCTTGCTCGCTTGAGGGGGTCGCCTTCATCTGACAGAAATATATTGCCGGAAGATCTGGATGTTCTTAATTTTATCAAGCGTGTTGTCGCCCCTCCTGTCGGGGGGAGTGATGTAGATGATTATTTGTTTGATGCTTATGCTAGTAATATTGCCTCTGGCGGCGCTAGGATTCCTGAGTTGATGAAAGTTACTGCTTGGATTAGGGCTGAGCGTGAAATGTTTGGTGGATAGTAGTTCTCGGAAATTTGCGGCGCCAGGTTGAGTATCAATCTCGAGTAACCTTATTTTCGCCGCTTGGTAGCTAAGTATTTGAAGTCTCCAGCTTTCTACGTAAAGGGGCTTATTAACCGTCAGGCCATAATTAGTGGACCGCCTCCTATATACTGCACTCGACCGAGACAAGAGCATCACTGTCAATGAGGGGTGTATGTTGCGCGGATGGTCGGCACTATCACCCGCCATGAGGAGTGCAAGCAAGTTTGTCCAATGGCCTGCACCTGACGTTAGAGCTGAGATGCGCCAACATTTACCCGATCGGCATCGACGAGATTATTGAACACGCCAGCCCGTACCGCCGGCACCTGGAGCGCTTGGTCCGCCCCTATGTGCAGGCCACGCGAGTACCGGAAGATACTGTTCGATAAACGAACACGCATGACGCCGGACCTGTCCGGTATCCGCCCAGCCAATCCCATCGTTGCATTGCCCAACCCCCGCCTTTTTGCTGTAGTGTTCCTGTCCGCCGGCTGTCGCCTGCCCCTGCGACGCGCTGCCAGCCCGATAGAATGACCGTGATGACCGCAACCACAGCCCACAAGGCGGTAGGGCGCGGCGACCAGAACAATAACGATACCGAGTGCCTTGCCTATGGAAAGCCGCCTGCTGAGCGAGCGCAGTAGCGTGTTTCACCACGCCGACCCTTACGCTGTGTCCGATTATGTGAACCAGCATGTAGGCCAGCATTGCATCGGTCTGTCCCGCACCACCCACCCCCAGGCCAGCCTCAGCCATCGCAAGTTCGCCGAGCTCGACCTGTGCCGTATCAGCTATGGCGGCAGTGTTCGCGTGACGTCGCCTGCGCTGGAAACCATCTACCACCTGCAAGTCTTGCTCAATGGCAACTGCCTGTGGCGCGGGCACAAGCGCGAGCAGCACCTGGTGCCGGGCGAGTTGCTGCTGATCAACCCGGACGACCCGGTTGACCTGACTTACTCAGAAGACTGCGAGAAGTTCATCCTCAAGGTGCCGACCCGGCTGCTGGACTCGATCTGCGATGAGCAGCGCTGGCAGCGGCCTGATGGGGGCGTGCGGTTCTTGCGCAATCATTACCGGCTGGATGAGCTGGATGGCTTCGTGAACCTGCTGGCCATGGTTTGTCATGAGGCGGAAGTGAGCGATTCGCTGCCCAGGGTGCAGGGCCATTACAGCCAGATTGTCGCCAGCAAGCTGCTGACCCTGATGAGCACCAATATCCGCCGCGAGAGCCTCAGTGCCCCGCAGGCCGGGCTAGAGCGCATTCTTGATTACATCGAACGCAACCTGAAACTGGAATTGTCGGCTGAAGTGCTGGCAGAGCAGGCTTGCATGAGTTTACGCTCGCTGTATGCGTTGTTCGACCAGCACCTGGGCATCACGCCCAAGCATTACGTACGCCAGCGGAAACTGGAACGGGTGCATGCCTGCCTGAGCGACCCGACGTGTGGCGTGCGCAGCGTGACGGAATTGGCCCTGGATTACGGCTTCCTTCATCTGGGGCGGTTTTCCGAGATTTATCGGCAGCAGTTTGGGGAGCTGCCTTCGCATACCTTGAAACGGCGTCTGTGAGGCCTCTGGTGTGTCGACCTGGTATTTTTGCCAGTTGCTAGAAGTTTGCTGCCAAACCATCATTTGCGCTATGTCTGCTAAATGGTGGCAATCATGGCGAAGTCGCAAAATCTGTACTTCTACTCCCCGGAGGGCCTCGCGCTGATCAAACATACCGGTGCATCGGTCTTGTTGCGGGCTGCAGGTCGCGCGCTAGCGCAACGTGATGATGGTCACGCAGCGATTTATGCTACGGATGCACAAGGTTCGGTTATGCGATTGATGGGGTACGAACCGTGTTCGATGAATTACACCGCGTATGGCTACGACAATGACAAGGCTGGAGCTTCGTTGTTGCGATACAGTGGTCAGCGTAAAGAGCCATCGACCGGATACTATCTGCTCGGGAGCGGGTACCGAGCATTCATTTCAGGATGGGTTATGCGCTTTAATGCTCCGGACAGTCTCAGTCCATTCGGCGAGGGCGGATTTAATGCTTACAGTTATTGTGCTGGGGATCCTATTAACAAGATCGACCCAAGTGGACACATGCCCAAAGGTTTATTTGGAAGGCAAAAACAACCTGTGCAGGCCAGGCAAAACGTCGGTATAACGATTACCGATGCGCAACGTAAATTAAATTATCTAATGGACGATAGACTGGAAACCATAGCGGATGAAACACGGGCTCGCAGAGCCCCGATTTTAAAAATGGCATCGAGTGTGGCTAAATCGTCTGGAGGTTCCACTGCAGATGTGCTTGCCTATCAGAGGACCAATAATGGCCAGTGGGTGGATGAATTAAGGACCCGCACACATTTCGTGGACGTAGACCTTGTCCCAGTCGAAGCGGCGGGCGCGAGCACTACCAGGGATATAAATGTGCTGCGTACAGATATAAGAAATTACAAGACTCTCGATAACACCGACCCCAGATTGGTGGCCGAGCAAAAACTTTCTGTTGAGTTGCAGAAAATTAAATCTCTTCATTCAAGAATGATCGCGTCGATACGCCGGGCAAAAGTCAAGCGTGAGTGGTTGAATACGCCGAAATAGAATTTTTGGATAGCGCTTTGCACAATCCGGATAGTCCCCCGCCAGCCGTCTCCCTAACCTGACCAGGTCTAAACAATAACAAGGGAGACCCTGGCCATGTCCCTGGGATTCGACTACCTCAATGCCATGCTCGAGGACGACCGTGAAAAGGGAATCTACCGCTGCAAGCGGGAGATGTTCACCGACCCTCGGCTGTTCGACCTGGAGATGAAACACATCTTCGAGGGCAACTGGATCTACCTGGCCCACGAAAGCCAGATCCCCGAGAAGAATGACTTCCTCACCCTGACCATGGGGCGCCAGCCGATTTTCATCGCGCGCAACAAGGACGGTGAGCTCAATGCCTTCCTCAACGCCTGCAGCCACCGCGGTGCCATGCTGTGCCGGCACAAGCGCGGCAACCGTTCCAGCTATACCTGCCCGTTCCACGGCTGGACGTTCAACAACAGCGGCAAACTGCTGAAGGTGAAAGACCCGAGCAACGCCGGCTACCCCGACAGCTTCAACTGCGACGGCTCCCACGACCTGACCAAGGTGGCACGCTTCGAGTCGTACCGGGGCTTTTTGTTCGGTAGCCTGAACGCCGACGTGAAGCCGCTGGTCGAGCACCTGGGCGAGTCGGCGAAGATCATCGACATGATCGTCGATCAGTCGCCTGAAGGCCTGGAAGTGCTGCGCGGTGCCAGCTCGTATATCTACGAAGGCAACTGGAAGCTCACCGCCGAAAATGGCGCTGACGGCTACCACGTGAGCTCCGTGCACTGGAACTACGCCGCCACCCAGAACCAGCGCAAGCAGCGCGAGGCGGGTGACGAGATCAAGACCATGAGTGCTGGCGCCTGGGCCAAGCAGGGCGGCGGTTTCTATTCCTTCGACCACGGCCACCTGCTGCTGTGGACCCGTTGGGCCAACCCGGAAGACCGCCCGGCCTATGAGCGCCGCGACCAGCTGGCCGCTGATTTCGGCCAGGCGCGCGCCGACTGGATGATCGAAAACTCGCGCAACCTGTGCCTGTACCCCAACGTGTACCTGATGGACCAGTTCAGCTCGCAGATCCGCGTTGCCCGGCCGATTTCGGTGAACAAGACCGAAATCACCATCTACTGCATCGCGCCGAAAGGCGAGAGCGCCGATGCCCGTGCCAAGCGTATTCGCCAGTACGAAGACTTCTTCAACGTCAGCGGCATGGCCACCCCGGACGACCTGGAAGAATTCCGCTCGTGCCAGACCGGCTATGGTGGCGGCACTGGCTGGAACGACATGTCCCGTGGCGCCAAACACTGGGTAGAAGGCGCCGATGAGGCGGCCAAGGAGATTGAACTCGAACCCCTGCTGTCGGGCGTGCGCACCGAGGACGAAGGCCTGTTCGTGCTGCAGCACAAGTACTGGCAGGACACCATGATCCAGGCCCTCAAGGACGAACAGCAGCTGATCCCCGTGGAGGCCGTGCAATGAGCCTGTATGACACCGTGCGCGACTTCCTGTACCGCGAAGCG
Source organism: Pseudomonas sp. 10(2024) (assembly GCF_045164175.1). Taxonomy (NCBI): domain Bacteria; kingdom Pseudomonadati; phylum Pseudomonadota; class Gammaproteobacteria; order Pseudomonadales; family Pseudomonadaceae; genus Pseudomonas; species Pseudomonas sp. 10(2024). The sequence goes on along the minus strand of NZ_CP174006.1, from coordinate 2,964,680 downwards.
CGCTACCTGGACGATGCCCAGTGGGACCAGTGGCTGGAACTGTATGCCAGCGATGCCAGCTTCTGGATGCCGAGCTGGGACGATGACGACACCCTCACCGAAGACCCACAAAGCGAAATCTCGCTGATCTGGTACGGCAACCGTGGCGGCCTGGAAGACCGTGTGTTCCGCATCAAGACCGAGCGCTCCAGTGCGACCGTGCCCGACACCCGCACCTCGCACAACATCAGCAACATCGAGATCGTCGAGCAGGGCGAGGGCAGCTGCCAGGTGCGCTTCAACTGGCACACCCTGAGCTTCCGCTACAAGACCACCGACAGTTACTTCGGCACCAGCTTCTACACCCTCGACCTGCGCGGCGAGCAGCCGCTGATCAAGGCCAAGAAGGTGGTGCTGAAGAACGACTACGTCCGCCAGGTCATCGACATCTACCACATCTGATACAGGGTTTTTCGAGCATTGCCCGGTGCGTCTTGTGACGCGCCGTGGCCCGGCTCGCCCGCGAGGTGCAACATGAGCTACCAGATCGCACTGAATTTCGAAGACGGGGTTACCCGTTTCATTGAAGCCACCGGTCAGGAAACCGTGGCCGACGCCGCATACCGCCAAGGCATGAACATTCCGCTGGATTGCCGTGATGGCGCTTGCGGGACCTGCAAGTGCAAGGCTGAGTCCGGTCGTTATGACCTTGGCGACAACTTCATCGAAGACGCCTTGAGCGAAGACGAAATCGCCGAAGGCTACGTGCTGACGTGCCAGATGCGTGCCGAAAGCGACTGCGTCATCCGCATCCCGGCTTCGTCGCAGCTGTGCAAGACCGAGCAGGCCACTTTCGAGGCCGCCATCAGCGATGTTCGCCAGCTGTCAGTCAGCACCATTGCCCTGTCGATCAAGGGTGAGGCCCTGAGCCGTCTGGCCTTCCTCCCGGGGCAGTACGTCAACCTGAAGGTGCCGGGCAGCGAGCAGAGCCGGGCCTACTCGTTCAGCTCGCTGCAGAAGGACGGCGAAGTCAGCTTCCTGATCCGCAACGTACCGGGTGGGCTGATGAGCAGCTTCCTGACCAACCTTGCCAAAGCCGGCGACAGCCTGAGCCTGGCCGGGCCGTTGGGCAGCTTCTACCTGCGGCCGATCCAGCGCCCGCTGTTGCTGTTGGCCGGTGGTACCGGGCTGGCACCGTTCACCGCGATGCTGGAGAAGATCGCCGAGCAGGGCAGCGAGCACCCGTTGCACCTGATCTACGGCGTGACCAACGACTTTGATCTGGTCGAACTCGACCGCCTGCAAGCGCTGGCGGCACGTATCCCCAACTTCACCTACAGCGCCTGCGTCGCCAACCCGGACAGCCAGTACCCGCAGAAGGGCTATGTCACCCAGCACATCGAGCCACGCCACCTCAATGACGGCGATGTGGATGTGTACCTGTGCGGCCCGCCACCCATGGTGGAAGCGGTCAGCCAGTACGTGCGTGAGCAGGGCATTACCCCGGCCAACTTCTACTACGAGAAGTTTGCGGCTGCGGCCTGACGCCCCCTGATTCAAAGCAATACGCCGACCCTGTGGGAGCGGGCGAGCCCGCGAAGCAGGCAGCGCGGTGGATGGCGCGGGCTTCGCCCGTGTTCGCGGGCATGCCCGCTCCCACAGTGATCGCGCAGCCTTTCCGGCTTTGAGCAAGACAATTGCTGCCACAGGGGCTCTCGCGAACTGGAGATTTGCATATGAACAACAGATTCCAAGGCAAGGTCGCCCTGGTCACCGGTGCCGCCCAAGGCATCGGCCGGGGCGTGTGCTGGCGGCTCAAGGCCGAAGGCGCACACGTGGTCGCGGTAGACCGTTCCGAGCTGGTCCACGAACTGGCTGGCGAGGGCATGCTCACCCTCACCGCCGACCTGGAACAACACGCCGATTGCGCCCGGGTCATCGCCAGCGCGGTGGAAACCCATGGCCGTCTGGACATCCTGGTCAACAACGTGGGCGGTACCATCTGGGCCAAGCCCTTCGAACACTATGAAGTCGAGCAGATCGAGGCCGAGGTGCGCCGCTCGCTGTTCCCCACCCTGTGGTGCTGCCACGCCGCGCTGCCGTACATGCTCGAACGTGGCAGTGGCGCCATCGTCAATGTCTCGTCTATCGCTACCCGCGGCGTCAACCGTGTGCCTTACGGCGCAGCCAAGGGGGGCGTCAACGCGCTCACTGCCTGCCTGGCCTTCGAAACCGCCGGCCGGGGCATCCGCGTCAACGCCACTGCGCCCGGCGGCACCGAAGCGCCGCCCCGGCGCGTACCGCGCAACAGTGCAGAGCAAACCGAGCAGGAAAAGCGCTGGTACCAGCAGATCGTCGACCAGACCCTCGACAGCAGCCTGATGCACCGCTACGGCAGCATCGACGAGCAGGTGGGGGCCATTCTGTTCCTCGCGTCCGACGAAGCCTCGTACATCACCGGCGTGACCCTGCCGGTTGGGGGCGGCGACCTCGGCTGAACTGCAACCTCAAGGCAAAAGCTTTCTTCCACAACAAAAACAAGAGCGACAGATGCCATGCGAACCCTTGATGTACACCCGATCATCGACAATGCGCGCTTTACCCCGTTTCACTGGATGGTCATGGCCTGGTGCGGCCTGCTGCTGATTTTCGACGGCTATGACCTGTTCATCTACGGTGTGGTACTGCCGGTCATCATGAAAGAGTGGGGCCTGACCCCGTTGCAGGCTGGTGCATTGGGCAGCTATGCGCTGTTCGGCATGATGTTCGGCGCCCTGGCCTTCGGCAGCCTGGCCGACCGCATCGGGCGCAAGAAGGGCATTGCCATCTGTTTCGCCTTGTTCTCGGGGGCGACCATCCTCAACGGCTTTGCCAGCAGCCCGAGCGAGTTTGGCATCTACCGCTTCATCGCCGGCCTGGGCTGTGGCGGCCTGATGCCCAACGCCGTGGCGCTGATGAACGAATACGCGCCCAAGCGCCTGCGCAGCACGCTGGTGGCGATCATGTTCAGTGGCTATTCGCTGGGCGGCATGCTGTCGGCAGGTGTCGGTATCTTCATGCTGCCGCGTTTTGGCTGGGAGTCGATGTTCTTCGCCGCAGCGGTGCCACTGCTGCTGTTACCGGTGATTCTCTACTACCTGCCTGAATCCATCGGCTTCCTGGTGCGCCAAGACCGTATCGAGGAAGCACGCACATTGCTCAAACGGCTGGACCCGGACTGCGATGTCCAGGCCGATGATGTGCTTCAGGCGGCCGACCGCAAAGGCAGCGGCGCTTCGGTGCTGGAACTGTTCCGCAATGGCCTGGCGATTCGCACCCTGGCGCTGTGGGTTGCGTTCTTCTGCTGCCTGCTGATGGTCTATGCACTGAGTTCCTGGCTGCCAAAACTGATGGCCAACGCCGGCTACAGCCTGGGCTCAAGCCTGTCATTCCTGCTGGCACTGAACTTTGGCGGCATGGCCGGGGCGATCCTCGGCGGCTGGCTGGGCGACCGCTACAACCTGGTCAAGGTGAAGGTGGCGTTCTTCATTGCCGCCGCACTGTCGATCAGCCTGCTGGGGGTAAACAGCCCGATGCCGGTGCTGTACCTGCTGATCTTCATTGCCGGCGCCACCACCATTGGTACGCAGATTCTGCTGTATGCCGGCGCCGCTCAGATGTACGGCCTGTCGGTGCGCTCTACCGGCCTGGGCTGGGCCTCGGGCATTGGCCGTAATGGCGCCATCGTCGGCCCGCTGCTGGGCGGTGCGCTGATGGGCATCAACCTGCCACTGCAACTCAATTTCATCGCCTTTGCCATCCCTGGCGCCATCGCTGCGCTGGCCATGGCCGTGCACCTGGCCAGTGGTCGGCGCCACGCCCAGACCCTGGCGGCGCAGGCCTGAACCGAACAGAACAAGACGAGGTAACCCCCATGACCGTGAACATTTCCCATAATGCCGAGGTACAGCAGTTCTTCGAGCAAGCCGCAGGCTTTGGTAATGCGGCCGGCAACCCACGCCTCAAACGCATCGTGCAGCGCCTGCTGCAGGATACCGCGCGGCTGATCGAAGACCTGGACATCAGCGAAGACGAGTTCTGGCACGCCGTCGACTACCTCAACCGCCTGGGCGGTCGCGGCGAAGCCGGGTTGCTGGTGGCGGGGCTGGGCATCGAACACTTCCTCGACCTTCTGCAGGATGCCAAGGACCAGGAGGCAGGGCGCGTTGGCGGTACTCCACGCACCATCGAAGGCCCGTTGTACGTGGCTGGCGCACCGATTGCCCAAGGTGAAGTGCGCATGGACGACGGCAGCGAGGAGGGCGTGGCCACGGTGATGTTCCTGGAAGGCCAGGTGCTGGACCCGCACGGACGCCCGCTGCCGGGTGCCACGGTCGACCTGTGGCATGCCAATACCCGTGGTACCTACTCGTTCTTCGACCGAAGCCAGTCGGCGTACAACCTGCGTCGGCGCATCGTTACCGATGCCCAGGGGCGCTACCGTGCGCGCTCCATCGTGCCATCGGGCTATGGCTGCGACCCGCAGGGGCCAACCCAGGAATGCCTGGACCTGCTGGGCCGTCATGGCCAGCGCCCGGCGCATGTGCACTTCTTTATCTCGGCGCCAGGGTACCGGCACCTGACCACGCAGATAAACCTGTCGGGGGACAAGTACCTGTGGGATGACTTTGCCTATGCCACACGGGATGGGCTGGTCGGGGAGGTGGTGTTCGTCGAAGGGCCGGAGGGTCGGCATGCCGAGCTGAAGTTCGACTTCCAGTTGCAGCAGGCCCAGGGCGGTGCCGATGAGCAGCGCAGCGGGCGGCCGCGGGCTTTGCAGGAGGCCTGATCCACCGAGTGGGCTGTTTCGCGGGCATGCCCGCTCCCACAGGTGAAGCCTGTGCAGTCGTTGTGGGAGCGGGCAAGCCCGCGAAGCAGCCAACACCCAAACAAGAGCCCGCCACAAAGGCCGGCCGCTGGCTTGCGAGAAGCTACATGAATACGCTGATCAAGGACTGCTCTGTGTCGGCCATCGTCGCCGGCAGCATTGCCACGACGATCTCCTACGCCGGCCCGTTGGTGATCATTTTCCACGCCGCCGAAGCGGCCGGCCTGTCGCACCAGCAGTTGTCATCCTGGGTCTGGGCCGTGTCCATGGGCAGTGCGGTGCTCGGTGCGCTGCTCAGCCTGCGCTACCGCGTGCCGATAGTGATCGCCTGGTCGATCCCGGGGTCGGCGCTGTTGGTCACCGCCTTGCCGCAACTGGGCCTGGCGCAGGCCGTGGGCGCCTACCTGGTGGCCAACCTGGTCCTGCTGCTGATCGGCATCAGCGGGGCCTTCGACCGCATCATCGCGCGCCTGCCGGGTTCTATCGCTGCCGGTATGCAGGCCGGGATCCTGTTCAGTTTTGGCATCGAGGTGTTCCGCGCCTTGCCGGTGCAACCGCTGCTGGTACTGGCGATGTTCGTCACCTACGTGCTGATGCGTCGGGTGCAGCCGCGCTATGCCGTGGCTGCGGTGCTGGTCGTGGGCATGCTGGTGACCGTGGCCAGCGGTACGTTGCGCAGCGAGGCACTGGTGCTGGAACTGGCCTCACCTCAGTGGATCACCCCCCAGTTCAGCCTGGCGGCGGTATTCAGCCTGGCGCTGCCGATGGTGCTGGTGGCGCTGACCGGGCAATTCATGCCGGGTATGGCGGTACTGCGCAACGCTGGCTACCCCACGCCGGCCAGCCCGCTGATTAGCGCCAGTGCCCTGATCGGAGCGCTACTGGCGCCGTTCGGTTGCCACGGGCTGAACCTGGCGGCGGTTACCGCCAGCCTGTGCACCGGCCATGAGGCCCATGAAAACCCGCAACGGCGCTACGTAGCTGCGGTGGCTGGCAGTGCGTTGTACCTGCTACTGGGCATTGCCGGGGCCACCTTGATGTCGCTGTTCGCCGCCTTTCCCGCCGTACTGATCGCGGCCCTGGCCGGTTTGGCCCTGTATGGCGCCATCAGCGAAGCCCTGGTCCGCAGCCTGGCAGAACCGGCCGAGCGCGACGCCGGGCTGTTCACCTTCCTGGTCACCGCTTCGGGGGTGGCTTTTCTGGGCCTGTCGGCAGCGTTCTGGGGGCTGCTGTTCGGCCTGCTGGCGCACGCGCTGCTGAGGCTGCGCCAGCCACGTGCCCGGGAGGTGCTGCGCCGTACCCCATGAACTGCCGTGTTTCCAACGCTTTACCCATAAAAACAAGATCAAGAGAGCTTCGGAATGAACCACACCCCTTGCGTTGCCCTGGGCCTGACATTGCTCAGCCAGCCACTGCTGGCTGCCGAAGGCGGCTTCTTCGAGGACTCGAAGGCCACCCTGAGTGCCCGTAACTACTACTTCAGCCGCGATTTTTCCGACATTGTCGGGGCCAACAAACAGTCCAAGGCCGAGGAGTGGGCCCAGGGTTTCATCCTCGATTTCAAAAGTGGCTACACCCCGGGCCCGGTCGGCTTCGGCGTGGACGCCCTGGGCTTGCTGGGGATCAAGCTGGACAGCAGTCCAGACCGCACCAACACCGGCCTGTTGCCGGTGCATGGCGACGGCCGCGCTGCCGACGAGTACAGCCGCCTGGCGCCGACCTTCAAGGCGCGGATATCAAAAACCGAACTGCGTGCAGGTGAACTGCAACCGAACCTGCCGGTGCTGACCTTCAGTGATATTCGCCTGTTGCCACCCACCTATCAGGGCGTGAGTTTGAGCTCGTCGGAAATCGACGGGCTGACTATGCAGGCCGGGCACTTGAAAAGCACCCACCTGCGCAACGAAGGTGGCGACGGCAAGATGAACGCGATGCTCGGCCATGTGCCGATGCGACAGGCCGAAAGCGACGCGTTCAACTATGTGGGTGGGGATTATGCGTTCAATGCCAATCAGAGCAGCGTCAGCCTTTGGTACGGTCAGCTGGAGGACATCTACCAACAAGGCTTTGTTGGCCTGAAGCACAGCAAACCCGTCGGCGACTGGGTACTCAGTGCCAACCTGGGTTATTTCACCGCGCGTGAGCAAGGCGATGCGCTGCTGGGCAACATCGACAACCAGGCGTTCTTCTCGCTGTTCACTGCCCGGCATGGCGGGCACAGCTTCCATGCCGGCTACCAGGGCATTTATGGCGATAGCCCGTTCCCACGGGTATTCGCCAACATCTCGCCGTTGGGCAACGAGGTGCCGACCTATGAGTTTGCCTACACCGACGAACGCTCGTACCAGGTGCGTTACGACTACAACTTCGCCGCCATGGGCGTGCCGGGCCTGACAGCGACCGTGCGCTACATAACCGGTAACAATGTCGATACCGGGCTGGGTTACGAAGGGCGTGATCGCGAGCGTGATCTGGATATCGGCTATGCGGTGCAGAGCGGGGCACTGAAAGGGTTGGGGATACGGGTGAGAAACGCCATGGCGCGCTCCAACTACCGCAGTGATATCGACGAGAACCGCCTGACGCTGGTGTACACCTGGCAGCTGTTCTGAGCCATCCAGAAGAATTGCGCATCAGGGGTGTATGGGGGTAGCGTGCGGAAACGACTCTTTCAGGAATCCCCACCTTGGACTCCATCACCCAAGCCGTACTTGGCGCGGCGCTGCAAGGGACCGTGCTCGGGCGCATCCAGGGCCGACGCTCGCTGCTGTATGGTGCAGCACTGGGCACGCTGCCGGACCTGGATGTGATCATTCGCTATGCCGACCCGGTGTCGCAGATGACTTATCATCGCGGCTTCTCCCACTCGTTGTTCGTGCTCACCGGCCTGGCCTTGCTGTTGGCCTGGCTGGTCAACAGGCGCTGGCCCGGCAAGGGGTATACCTTGCCCAGGCTTTTTTTGGCGTTCTGGCTGGTATTGGTAACCCATCCGGTGCTCGACGCCTTCACGGTTTACGGCACGCAGTTGTTCTGGCCTTTGCACACCACCCCGGAAAGCTGGGCGGCGGTGTTCATTATCGACCCGGTCTACACCGTGCCGCTGCTGGCTGCGGTGGTCTTCACTCTCATGAAGGGCGTGACCCGCAGGGCTACCCGCCTGCTGACCATGGCCCTGGTGTTCAGTACCTGCTACCTGGGTTTCGGCCTGGCGGGGCGCATGGCTGCCGAACAGCGCTTCCAGTCGGCACTGGATCAGCAAGGTATCGTCGTGAGTGAGGTGCGTGCCGTGCCGATGGCATTCAACAGCCTGGTCTGGCGGGTGCTGGCCAAGACCCCGGATGGCGATTACTACGAAGGCATCAGCAGCATGCTCGACCAGCAACCACCCGAAATGCAACGCTTGTCGCGCAACCTGGAACTGGCGCAAGCACTGAACGATGACCCGTTGCACCAGCGCTTGCGCTGGTTCACCGATGACTGGCTGCGTTATGACCAGATTGGCGACGCACTGGTGGTCACCGACCTGCGCATGGGGATCCCGGGGAATTACACCTTTCGCTTCAACATGGCTCAGCGCGATCATCAAGGGCAGTGGATGGTCGGTGTGCCTTCGCCGTGGCGAGGCAGCGGGCCTGGCTCGCTGTTCAACGCTCAAGAGCTGATGCTTATCTGGCGACGCATTGTCGACCAGCAGCCGCCACTGCCGCTGGCGAACTGGACAGATCGCTACCTCTGGCAAACCGAAGCTGCAAGGCCGCCCCCATAGATCAGGAACCTTGCATTGCCTGAAATTGCACCCATCTATGGCGGTTCGATCAGCGTCAGGAAAACACCATGGAACCCAACCGCTTCGGCGACATCGCCGCCTTCGTCAGCGCCGCGAAGGCCGGTAGCTTCACCGCTGCGGCTGCCAGCCTGGGCCTGACCCGTTCGGCGGTGGGCAAGAGCATCGCCCGCCTGGAAGCCCGCATGGCGGTGCGTCTGCTCAACCGCACTACGCGCAAGCTGAGCCTGACCGATGAAGGCCTGGTGGCGTTCGAGCGCTGGCGGCAGATTCTGGATGACCTGGACGAGGTCGAAAGCACCATGGCCCTGCGCCGGGGCAAGCCCACTGGCACCCTGCGTCTGACCGCGCCGTTGTCGCTCGGGCAGCGCCATGTCCTGCCGGTCCTCGACCAGTACCTCAAGCAATGGCCCGAACTGCGGGCGGATATCCGCTTCACCGACCGTTTCGTTGATCTGGTCGAAGAGGGTGTGGACGTCGCCGTGCGCATCGGTGCACCCAAGGAAGATTCGCAATTGCTGACGCGCACCGTCGCCTGGCAGCAGTTCGTGACCTGTGCTTCGCCTGCGTATCTGGAGAAGCGCGGTGTACCGCAGATGCCCGGCGACCTCTATGGCCATGACAAGATCGCCTTCCTGGCGGGCGAGAAGGCCATGCCCTGGCGCTTTCACACAGAAGCGGGGCTGCACCTGTGCGAAGATCCCGGGCGGCTGAACATCGACAGTTCCGAGGCCATGCTTGACGGCGCCCGGGCCGGCTTTGGCCTGATTCATCTGCCTACCTATATCACCGGTGACGACCTGCGCGCTGGCAATCTGGTGGAAGTACTGCACGCCTACCGCCCCCCGGCAGACCCCATTCGCATCGTCTACCCAAGCAAGCGCCACCTGTCCCCTCGGGTACGCGGCTTCATCGACTTGTTGGTGGCCAGCTGGGAGCCAGGCGTGCCTTGGGAATACTGATTGGGGAATGCCAGGCCCCTATGCCGGGCCTGAAACTGGGTTTATCGCTGGCGGCGCAGCATGGAAACTGGCAGCCACTGATAATCCCTCTGGAGACCCCATGACTGCACTGTCCGTACTGGATCTGGTCATGATCGGCGAAGGCAAGACCTTCGCCGACGCGATCGAAGAATCCCGCCAGCTGGCGCGGCATGTCGAGCAACAGCACTACAGCCGCTACTGGATCGCCGAGCACCATGACATGCCGGGCATTGGCTCGGCTGCCACGTCGCTGGTGATCAACGAAATCGCCAACGCCACCCGACACATTCGTGTGGGTGCTGGCGGTATCATGCTGCCCAACCATGCGCCGTTGGTGGTGGCCGAACAGTTTGGCACCCTCGATACATTGCACCCGGGCCGTATCGACCTGGGCCTGGGCCGTGCACCAGGCACGTCGGGGCCGACCGTGCGTGCATTGCGCGGCGCCGCGCCAGAGCGTGATTTCAGCCAGGACATCGCCGAGCTGCGTGATTACCTGGCGGACAACGGCAAACGCCGGGTGCGCGGCGTACCGGGTGCGCACGATGTGCCGGTGTGGATCCTCGGTTCCAGCCTGTTCGGTGCTGACCTGGCGGCGAAGCTGGGCCTGCCTTATGCCTTCGCCTCGCACTTTGCCCCGCGTTACCTGCTGCAGGCCATTGCCCATTACCGCGCCAACTTCCAGCCTTCCGCGCAACTGGCCAAACCCTATGTGATGGTTGGCATGAACCTGTTCGCCGCTGCCAGCGATGCTGAGGCGCACTACCTGGCCAGCTCCCACCGCAAGTGGATGCTGGACCTGCATGTCGGGCGCTTTGGCTTGCTGCCCAAGCCGCAAGAGGGTTACATCGAACGCTTGCCGGACCACGAGCGCGCCGTGCTCGAGCAGGTGATGGCCTGCACCGTAGCCGGAGGGCCTGAACGGGTGAGGGAAGGGCTGCGCTCGCTGATCGAGCAGACCGGGGCGGACGAGCTGATGATCGACTGCCGCATCCATGACCCGCTGGCGCGGCAGCGGTCACATGCCTATGCCGCGCAGGCGCTGGCTGAACTGGGCTGACACGAAAAAAAACGGGCGCCCGCAAGAGCGCCCGTTTTTGCATCAAGCCTGCTTCAGGAACGGATAATCCGTATACCCTTCAGGCCCATTGGCGTAATCGAACTTCGCCCGGTGCTCATTCAGCGGCGCTTGCAGCCGCAGACGCTCCACCAGGTCGGGGTTGGCAATGTAGGCGCGCCCGAACGCCACGGCATCGATCAAACCCCGCCCGATGAGGTCTTCGCCTTTCTCGGCGGTGTAGGCACCGGCCGCGATGATCACCCCGGGGTAGGCGGCGCGAATGGCCTGACGGAACTCGTCACGCAGTGGCTTGCCACCGGCCCAGTCCGGCTCGGACAGGTGCAGATAGGCGAGGTTGCGCTTGGCCAGCTCGCGGATCAGGTACAGGCCGGCGGCTTCCTGGTCTTCGCCATTGTCCACACCATTGAAACCACCCAACGGGAACACGCGAATACCGACCCGGTCGGCGCTCCAGTTGGCAATGGCCGCATCCACCGCCTCCAGCACAATGCGCGCACGGTTTTCAACGCTGCCGCCGTAGCGGTCTTCGCGCTGGTTGGCACTGGGGGTGAGGAACTGGTGCAGCAGGTAACCGTGGGCGGCGTGCAACTCGATGAAGTCGAAGCCGGCTTCACAGGCATTGATCGCGGCCTGGCCAAAGTCGGCGACGATGCCAGCGATCTCCGCTTCGCTGAGCGCCCGGGGGGCGGAGGTTTCCACGCGCGTCAGGTTGCCTTGCGCGTCACGCAGGGTGGTGCGTGCATCCGCCGGCAGTGCCGAAGGGGCCACGGGTGCCTCGCCGCCAGGTTGCAGGGAGGTATGCGACACCCGCCCGGTGTGCCACACCTGCACGGCGCTGTGGCCGCCATCGGCATGGATGCCTTCGTTGATGTGCTTCCAGGCAGCGATCTGTTCGGCGCTGTGAATGCCGGGCGAGCCCGAATAGCCCTTGGCCTGGAAGGAGATTTGCGTGGCTTCAGTGATGATCAGGCCAGCACTGGCACGCTGACGGTAGTACTCGGCCATCAGTGCGGTGGGTACATCACCCGGCTCCAGGCTGCGCAGGCGGGTGAGGGGGGCCATGAATACGCGGTTGGGCAGGGTGAGTGGGCCGATTTGCAGCGGTTGCAAGAGTTTCATTGCAGCTCCAGAGGAGGAAAACCAATGGTGCGCACGATACCGGGGTGATTGGGGAAAGGGGGGACCGGGAGCCCGGCTCAGGGCTCCCCAATGCGTCAGCTGCGTGCCTGCCGCCCACTCACATAATGCGCCACGTCATTGAAGCCCGGCGTGGACGCATGCCCTGGCGTTACCAACGAATCGATGAATGCCTCATCCTCCGCGGTAATCTTCACCGCCAATGCGCCGCCATAGGTATCCCACTGCTCCTCGGTCCGCGGCCCGACAATCGCGGAACTGACCCATTGGTTATTCAACACCCAGGCAATGGCGAATTCGACAACGCCCACCCCCTTGGCCTCTGCATACGTCTGAATCTGCCGGGCAATGGTCAGCGACTCCTGGCGCCACTCCACTTCCATGATGCGTTTGTCCTGCCGCCCTGCGCGGCTACCGGCATCCGGCACCGCGCCCGGCGCATACTTGCCACTGAGCACGCCCCGGGCCAGCGGGCTGAAGGGTACGACGCCCAGACCATGGGCGGCGGCGGCCGTGAGCTGTTCGGGCTCGGCCTGGCGGTTGACGATGTTGTACAGCGGCTGGCTGACTACCGGCCTGGGCACACCGAGGCGCTCGGCAACATGGCAGACCTCGGCAATGCGCCAACCACGGAAATTGGACACCCCCCAGTAGCGGATCTTGCCCTGGCGCAACAAGTCGCCAATGGCCTGCACGGTCTCTTCCAGCGGTACCTTGTGGTCTTCGCGGTGCAGGTAGTAGATGTCCAGGTAGTCCATGCCCATGCGGGTCAGCGTGGCATCCACGGCATTGAAGATGTGCTTGCGCGACAACCCGCTGCGGTTAGGCAGGCCGTCGGCCGGGCCGAAGCCGACCTTGCTGGCGACGATCCAGTCATGGCGATGGCGCGCCACGGCTTCACCGACGATTTCTTCCGAGCGCCCGGCGTTGTACACGTCGGCGGTATCGATGAAGTTGATGCCTTGGTCCCAGGCCTTGTCGATGATGCGCAGGGCATCCTCGGTACTGGTCTGCTCGCCGAACATCATGCTGCCCAGGGTAAGGGCGGAAACCTGCAGGCCACTGTGGCCGAGGGGGCGGTAGATCATGCGCGTGGGTCCTTATGCAGTCGGCTGACCTACCTGTTTTACACACAACCGGGAAGCATTGAAAGGCACCCCTCAGCCAATGAGCGCCAAAGCCTCCTGCAGGCTCAATGGGCGCTTCAGGCGTTGCGACAGCGTCGCCATGGCATCGGAGTAACCCTTGGCGATAACGGCCTCGACGCGTTCATCCACACATTGCAAGGCAACGAAATCGCCTTTTTCCGGCTCACCGACGAATTCGATGCGGTTCCAGTCCCTGGCATGGCCTAGCACTTCATAGGTACGGCCATGCTGGTAGGTCCAGAAGAAAGGTACATCGGCATAACGGCGTTGTTCGCCAAGCGTGTTGGCGGCGGCGATCACCCCGTGTTGCTGGGCCAGGCGCCAGTGCTCGATGCGCACCGGGCGCCCCGTGAGCGGGAACGTGGCGATGTCACCGGCGGCCCACAAACCGTCGGCTGCGCGCATTTCTGCGTCGACCCTCACCGATTTGTCCTCGCCAAGCGGCACGCCTTGAAGGAACGCGGTGGCGGGCCTTACCCCGGTGCCGAGCAGCACCAAGGGGGTCTGCAGCCGTTCACCATTGGCAAGTTGCACCGCTTCGACCTTGTCCAGGCCTTCGATCCGCTCGACCTCGGTGGGGCCGTGGAAGGTGATGCCTTTCCGTTCATGCAGCGCGCGAATGCAGCGCCCGATCCGCTCGCCCAACTGTCGGGCCAGAGGGACTTCGTGGCGCGAGACCACGTGCACCTGCAAGCCATACTTGCGCAACGCCGAGGCTGCCTCCAGGCCGATGAAGCCATCGCCGACAATGACCACCGGTTGGCCAGGCTCGGCGGCATCGAGCAACTGTGCAGCATCTTCCAGTGAGCGGAGGGTGAACACCGCGGGCAAGTCGGCACCGGGAATGTCTGGGCGCAGTGCTTTACCGCCGGTTGCCAGCAGGCAGGCGTCGTAATCGATCTGCTGACCATCGGCGAGGGTGACCTGGCGCTTCTGGCTGTTCAGGGTGCGTACCTTGCCGTACTTGCGCTCCAGCAGGCCCTTGCGCAGGGCGTCGGCTTCGAGCAGCGCAGGGACCTCATCGGGCGGCATCTGCCCGGCAATCACGAATTTGCTCAGTGCTGTGCGATCGTAGGCCGGCTGGCGCTCCTGATCGATCCATACCAGCCGCCCAGCGAAGCCATGAGCCAGCAGGGTGGCGACGGCGGCGCTGCCGGCGGCACCGGCGCCGACCACCACAAAACAGCGGGCATCGCTGTGTCTGGGCGGTTCGGTTGCCGGCAGGGGCTGGTCATCGACCCAGACTTCATCGCCCTTGATCCACGCCTTGTAGCGGCGCAGGTCGGCGAGTGCAGGCGGCTCACAAACCACGCCGTCGTCAACGGCGAACGCAGCTTTGTGCCAAGGGCAGACCAGCAGGCCACCGCAGACTACACCTTCGTCGAGTGGGGCCCCGGCATGGGGGCAGTTGCCTTGATAAGCGTGTACCTGCTCCCCTTGGCGGACGAGGATGAGTTCTTCGCTACCGGCCTGCACGCGCAGGGGGCGGTGTTCGTCGAGCTGGGCCAAGCGGGCCACGGCGTACTGGGTCATGGGGCTTCTCCAAAGGGGCCTTTGGAACCATTTGACGCCTGGGGCGAGAAGGGGATGCGTTGAGCTGACGATCGGTGGAGGGTGTGGATTGGGTGGGCCTCTTTGCAGGCTTGCCCGCGCCCACAGGCTTGAAAACCTGTGGGTGTGGGCAAGCCGGCCAATGCCTCAACTCGCCCGTGCAGTACTCAGCGAACCCGCTCGCGTTACACGCAAGGCCACCAGGCTACCCAATACGATCAACGCCGCGAGCGAATACAGTGCGGCATCGGTTGAGCCGGTCTGGTCCTTGATGAACCCGACCAGGTACGGGCTGAGAAACCCCGCCATCTGGCCTACCGAGTTGATGATCGCCAGACCTGCCACGGCGGCTCCGGCACTGAGCAGCGCAGTCGGCATTGGCCAGAACATCGGCAAACCGGTAAGCGCGCCCATGGTGGCGATCGACAAGCCAAGAATGGCAATGCTCGGGTTGCCGGCGAAGTTCACCGCAATCAGCAGGCCGACGGCGCCCATCAGCATTGGCACCACCAGGTGCCAGCGGCGCTCGTTGCGCAGGTCGGCCGAGCGCCCGCAAAGGATCATGAACACACCCGCCAGCAGGTACGGGATGGCGCTGAGCCAGCCGATCAGCAGCGGGTTGTCGAAGCCCATGCTCTTGATGATCGAGGGTAGCCAGAAGTTGATCGCGTACACGCCGCTCTGAATGCAGAAGTAGACGAAGCCGAAGGTCCAGATCAGCGGGTTGGTCAACACGGCCAGCACGCTGTCGCTGGTGGTGCTCGGTTTGCTTGCGGCATCGGCCTGCAGGTCGGCAGCGATCAGCTGACGTTCAGCTGGGCTCAGCCAGGCGGCTTTCTGGTAGCCGTCACTGAGCAGGAATACCGCCAGTACGCCCAAGGCCACAGTCGGCAGGCCCTGGATCAGGAACATCCACTGCCAGCCGGCCAGGCCGTGCTGGCCGGCGGCGAAATGTTCGAGGATCCAGCCGGAGAACGGCCCGCCAAGCAGGCCCGATACCGGGATCGCCGACATGAAAAGGGCCATGATTCGGCCGCGCCTGGCCGCCGGGAACCAGCGCGAGAGGTACAGCACCACACCCGGGAAGAAGCCGGCTTCGGCAGCGCCGGTGAGCAGGCGCAGGGTGTAGAACTCGGCAGGGGTGGTGACGAACAGCAGGCAGGTGGACAGGCTGCCCCAGGCGATCATCATCAGCGCGATCCAGCGCCGTGGGCCGAAGCGGTTGAGGGCCAGGTTGCTTGGCAGGCCACACAGTACGTAGCCGATGAAGAAGATGCCGGCGCCAAGGCCGTACACCGTTTCGCTGAATTTAAGGGCGTCGAGCATCTGCAGCTTGGCAAAGCCGACGTTGACGCGGTCCAGGTAGTTGAACAGGTAGCAGATGAAAATGAACGGAATCAGCCGCAAGGTGATACGCCGGTACAGCGCGTTGCGGGTGGTGTCCGTGCCTTGGTCAGGGGCGGGGCTGTGTGCCATGATCGGGTTCTCTGTTGTTATGGTTTTCGCCGCGTCGCCTGTTCCGGCGCTCGCCCTGACGAGTCTCGGGGACTGCGGCCAGCCTGTCTTTGTGCTTTTGCACAGCGCTTGGCCCAGGCTGCTGTGCCCGAGCCCAAAAGCCAAACACCTAAAGGACCCCGCAATGTTCGAACTCGACCATGACCTGGCGCAGGATATCGTTGACCGGGCAATGGCCATCTTGCCTTGCAACGTCAATGTCATGGACAGCCAGGGGTTGATCCTGGGCAGTGGTGAGCCGGAGCGCATAAACACCCGTCACGAGGGCGCGCAGCTGGTCTTGGCCAATGGCCGGATCGTCGAACTGGATACCGACGCGGCCAAGTGCCTGAAGGGCGTGCAGCCCGGCGTGAACCTGCCATTGATGCTCGATGGGCGGCTGATGGGCGTGTTGGGCCTGACCGGCGACCCGCAGCAGGTGCGCACCTATGGCGAGCTGGTGCGCATGACCGCCGAAATGCTGCTGGCCCAACGCAATTTACAGGCTGACCAGCAATGGCGAAGGCAGCGCTGTGACGACCTGCTGGCGCTACTGCTCGGCGGCAGCGGTAACTCCCCGCGCTTGCTGGACGAAGCCCGTCAGTTGGGCCTGAAACCTCAGCTACCGCGGATACCGTGCCTGTTCGAGATTACTTCCGGGCCACCTGCCGAGGCGCTGGCCGCATGGTTGATGAGCCGTTATCCGGATAGCTGGTGCGTCAGCCCGGCTCGCCAGTCGTTGCTGTGGTGCCGCCCGGCAGGCGTGGCACTGGATGAACTGCGCTTGCTGGAACGCCTGCAACGCCACGGCTGGGACATTGAGCGACTGGCCCTGGGTAGTGCAGCGCAGAGCCTGGAGCAGTTACGCCGTGGTTACCGCCGGGTACGTGACTTGCTGGCCTACGGCCGCGAGGTATTGCCCAGCGAACGATTGCTCAGCCTGCAGCGCTACCGGCTGCCGGCGCTGCTGTGGCGCCACCGTAACGACGACGCGCTGGACGAGCTGCTGGAGCCGTTGCAGCGCATCCGCGCCAAGGACAGCAGTGGCCAGTTACTCACCACCCTGCGCGCCTGGTGTGCCCATGACGGCCAGAGCCAGTCCTGTGCCGATGCCCTGGGCATCCACCGCAACAGCCTGCGCTATCGACTGGAGCGCATAGCCGAGCTGGGTGAGGTCGACCCGCTGCGCCTGGAAGGGATGCTTAGCTTGTATCTGGGGTTGCAGCTGTTGCCAGCTGACTGAAGTATTCACTTGCCGGCGGTTGGGCCAGAACAGGCAAAAAGGCATCTGCCCAAACAACCCGGCCGGCGTTTTGTGCATTTGACTGAGGCCACCTGGCCAGCCACCTGTCAGCATGCCGCTCATCAGGACAGGAGAAACCCCATGAAAATCGTCATTGCCCCCGACTCGTTCAAGGACAGCCTCGATGCTGCCGGTGTCGCCCGCGCCATCGCTGCGGGCCTGAGCGAAGCGTGGCCGGAGGCTGAACTGGTCGAGTGCCCAATGGCCGACGGTGGCGAAGGCACCATGGAGGTGATCCTGGCCGCCAGCCGCGGTGAATTGCGCCGCCAGGCCGTGCGCGGGCCATTGGGGCAGCACGTCGAGGCTGGCTGGGGCTGGTTGCCGCAAAGTCGCACCGCAATCATCGAAATGGCCCAGGCCAGTGGCCTGCAACAGGTGCCAACAGGCCGGCGCGATGCTTGCCGCAGCAGCACCTGGGGTACCGGTGAGCTGATTGCCGCAGCCCTCGACGCCGGCGCTCGGCGCGTGGTGCTGGCCATCGGTGGCAGCGCCACCAACGATGCCGGCAGTGGCATGTTGCGAGCGCTTGGCCTGCGCCTGCTGGATGCTGACGGGCAAGCGCTGGAAGAGGGCGGCCTGGCCTTGGCCAAGCTGGCCCGTATCGACGCCAGCGGCCTCGACCCGCGCCTGGCCGGGGTGCAGTTTGAAGTCGCAGCGGATGTCGACAACCCCTTGTGTGGCGCCAACGGCGCATCGGCGATCTTCGGCCCGCAGAAAGGTGCCAACCCGCAGCAAGTAGAGGCGCTGGACCACGCGCTGAATCATTTTGCCGACCATTGTGCGCTGTTGTTGGGCGAGGATGTGCGCGATTACCCTGGTTGTGGCGCGGCCGGTGGCATGGGCTTCGCTGCCCGGGCATTCATGGACGCGCAGTTCCGCCCCGGGGTGGAAGTCGTGGCTGAGCTGGCTGGCCTTGACGCCCTGGCGCAGGGGGCAGATCTGGTGGTGACGGGCGAGGGGCGTTTCGATGCCCAGACACTGCGCGGCAAGACGCCGATGGGGGTGGCGCGGGTTGCCAAGCGCCATGGCGTGCCGGTGGTGGTACTGGCCGGGACCTTGGGGGAGGGGTATCAGCAGTTGTATGCCCATGGGGTCGATGCTGCATTTGCCCTGGCCAGCGGACCGATGAGCCTGGAGCAGGCGTGTGCAAATGCTGCCGAGCTGTTGCAGGCCAGGGCTTGTGATATAGGTCGGCTGTGGCGCTGCGCGAAACGAGGCTGAACACCCTGTAGAAATGGCCTTATTGCTGAGTCTCGAACATGGCAATGAAGTTGGCCAGCGCTGGCGAAGCATTCTGGGCGCTCCATTTCATGTACAGCCCAAGCCCTGGGGCGGGCTGGTCATCGATAGGGCGGATCGGGCAAAACCGCACGCGTTCGCGTGGGGTCGAGCGGACGAACGACTCCGGCACCAGGGCCACGCCAAAGCCGCAGGCAACCAGACCCAGCAGGGTGTGGATCTGCGCCGCCTCCTGCACGACCTTGGGGTAGAACCCGGCCGACTCGCACAGCGCAACCAACTGTGCGTGGTAACCCCCGCCCAGCGCTTGCGGGGTGAACACGAAGTCCTCATCGGCAAACTCGCGCAAGTCGACGGCCTCGTGCCGCGCCTTGGGATGGCTGGCGGGCAGCGCCATGACGATCTGCTCGTCAAGCAGCAAGCGTGCCTCCAGGGTGCCGGCCGGCAGCGGTAGCCTGCGCATGAAGCCGATGTCCGCCTCACCGGCCAGCAAGGCCTTGGCCTGAGAGGCAGATGGCATCTCGCGGATGGTCAGCTGTACGTTTGGATAAGTCTCCCGAAAGCGGCGCAAGCGGTTGAGCAGCGAATCGTAATAAGCGATGGAAATGGCCGTGATGGTCAGTTTGCCGCTGACGCCCGCAGAAACGTTGCGCGCGTACTCGATCCCTTGTTCAAGTTCAGCAAGCGTGCGGTAGGCGGTGTCGAGAAACGCTGCACCCGCTGCGGTCAGGCGCACCCCGCGCTTGTTGCGCAGAAGCAGGCCGAAACCGAGCTTTTCCTCGAGCCGGTTGATCGCCTGGCTCAGCGGTGGTTGCGCCATGTGCAGGCGCTGGGCGGCCTTGTGAAAGTGCAGCTCTTCGGCCACGGCGATGAACTGCCTGAGCAAGCGTGTTTCGATCATCCAGCATTCCTGCAGCGTGGCGACTCGGCGGTGATATCCATGGGATATCAAAGTTGCATGCTTTTAATATTAAGTCATTGATTTTTTTGTTGATATCGTAAGAAAGGAGAATTGAAGGTAGCCAGAAATGCCCGTTACTCACCTGGCCGGTGCGCTGTGCCATCCCACTGATCGCACCTTGCGCGCCAGCAATAGCCAGCACATCGCCACCCGCTTCAACGAACACAGCAGTGTCAGCCACCCTCGGGACCTTGACCGTGTGCAGGTGGCCGAGCGCTGGAGCCGCATCAAGGAATGCAATTACGTGCCGGTCAAAGTGGCCAACACGCGCGCGGACCTAGGTGAAAGCCTGGTCTGGGATGAACGCAGCGGCGTGCTGTACTTTGTCGATATCTCTGGCGGGCGCATCAACGGCCTGACACCCGATGGCGAAGTCGAGTGCCTTTACGAGTCTGCCGCGCGCATTGGCGCCCTGGCGCTGACCGACCGGGGTAACCTGATTTTCACCGAGGATGCCAGCGTGGCCCTCTTCGATGTGCCAACGCGCAAGGTGAGCCAGCATTCGGCATCGGTCCATCCGCGCTCGACTTACCGCTTCAACGATGGCGCCTGCGACCCACAGGGACGCTTCGTCACTGGCCTGATGGACGAGGCCCTCAGTGGCAATACCGGGGCGCTTTTTCGCTTTGACTGGCAATTGAGCGACCAGGTGATCCACGATGACATGGGTTTGCCCACCGGCCTTGCCTGGTCGCAGGACGGCCATACGGTGTACTTCGTCGATTCGGCGACGCGTGCGATCTACCGCGCCGAGTACCTCATCGAAGGCCGGCTGGGCGCTGTCACGCTGTTTGCCGAAACCCCCGCCGAACTGGGGCGGCCGGATGGCCTGGCGCTGGACCGCGACGGCGGGCTGTGGGTGTGCCAGTACCATGGCAGCTGCCTGCTGCGCTACGACCGCCACGGATACCTGACCGACCAGGTGTTGATGCCAGTACCGTGCCCCACCAGCTGCTGCTTTGGCGGGCCCGGGATGAACACCTTGTACATCAGCACCGCGCGTTACGACATGACGCCAGAAGACTTGCACCATTATCCGGACGCTGGCGACCTGTATGCCATCCGCCCGGAAACGGGCGGCGTCGCCAGGCACAGCTTCAAGGAATAAGCGGTTGCACCTGACTGGCCGGTAGCACAGCCAGATCGCCAAAGCGCTGCGCAGAGTCGATGTAGCGCAGCGCCGACTTGGCGTCTTTCCAGCCTACATAGCTCATCAGCGACTTCAGCTCCCAACCATTGGCCGTGGCCCAGGTGGCGAAACCACGCCGTAGCGAGTGGCCGGTATACAGCGCCGCCGGCACCCCGGCACGTTCCAGCATGCGCCGCAGCAGGCCGACCAGGCTGTTGCTGTTGAGTGCGCTGTCGCCAAGGTTGCCCCAGCGGTCGAGTTTGCGGAACACCGGCCCATGGGCAATACCGGCGACTTCAAGCCATTGCAGGTAGGCAGTGACAGGGCACAAGGCCTTGAGGGCAGGGGTGCGGTGCTGTACGCCCAAGGCTTCGCGGTCGCCCTTGCTGCGCGGCAGGAAAAGCGTGATGCCGACACCGGCTTGTGCCTGGATGTGTTCGATGCGCAGGCGTGCCAGCTCATCGCCGCGAAAACCACGCCAGAAACCCAGCAACAGCAAGGCGCTGTCACGGCGGGCCCGGCGCAGGGCTGCCAAGTCATGGTGCTCGCGGGCTTGTCGGGCTTCTTCTTCAAAACACGCTACAGCGGTTTGCAGGTGTTGCAACAACAGCGGGGCAGCCTGCTTGGGCGGCGTCGGGTGCAGGGTGCGGATGCCGCGTAGCACCTGACGCACCAACGGCGCCTTGGTCGGGTCGGGGAAACCTTGGGCGACGTGCCATTGGCTGAGCGCGGCCAGGCGTTGGCGCAGGGTACTGACTGCATGCTGGTCGGCGTGATCGGCCAGGTAGCGGGCGATACTCTCGGCGGTGGCCGGGAGAAAGCCGCCCCAATGGCTCTCGAAGTGCTCGATGGCGGCCTGGTAGCTGCGCCGGGTGTTGTCACGGGTGGCGGCGCGAAGGTAGCGCTCGATATCGGTCATGGTGCGGGTGTCGGTGTGTGATCGGTACACGATAAACCGAAATGCGTTGCCTGTCCTTGCCCAACGCCCTCGGCAAGCCTGCCGTTGCGCTCAGTACACGCATGCCTTGTCCTCGATACCGTTGAAGGGCGGGTAAGCCCACAGCTGCGGCAGCGACAGTGGCCGGCTGAAGTGGTAGCCCTGGGCGATATCGCAGCCGGCAAGCTTCAGGTACACCACCTGTTCACGGGTTTCCACCCCCTCGGCCACCACTTCCAGGCCCAGGCGCTTGGCCAGGATGATGGTGGAGGACACGATCGGGCTGTCGTCATGGCTGTTGGACAGCGCCGCGATCAGCGAACGATCGATCTTCAGCTTGCTCAGGGGCAGTGAATGCAGGTGGGCAAAGCCGGCGTAGCCACGGCCAAAATCGTCCAGACTGATACCCAGACCTGCGCCGCGCAACGTATGTAAGTGTCTCACCGCCGTGCCTTCGGGGTCGAGGATGGTGGTTTCGGTAATTTCCAGCTCCAGCTGCTGAGGCGCGATGCCATGATGCTGCAACTTGCTCAGCAGCCGGTCAGCGAAGTCGGCTTGACGCAGTTGCAGGGCGGAGACATTGACGGCCAGCCGTGTCTTGCGGCCTTGGGCATCCCAGCTCGACAAGGCTTCACAGGCCAGCTGCAGTACTTCCCAACCCAGCTCGACTATAAAGCCACTGCGCTCGGCCAGGTCGATGAAGCGGTCTGGGTACAGCAGGCCGAACTCGGGGTGGTCCCAGCGCACCAGCGCCTCGTAGCCCTGCACCTGGTGGGTGTCGAGGCGCATTTGTGGCTGGTAGTGCAGCACGAACTGGCGCTCGGCCAAGGCACTGCCGAACGCCTGTTCAAGGGTAAACGCCTGGATATCGGCCAGGTTCAGCGAGGGGTCGAAAAAGCGATACTGCGCACGCCCTGCCTGCTTGGCCGAGTACATGGCCGCATCGGCACTGCGTATCAGGCTGTCGATGTCCTGGCCATCACGCGGACAGATGCTCACCCCTACACTGGGGCTGGTGTTGACCTCTTGGCCATCCAGGGCGTAGGTGGCCGACAGTTTCTGCACCAGTTCGTGGACCCAGGCGTTGATCTGCTCCTCGCTGCGCTCACCGGCCAGCAACACCACGAACTCGTCGCCGCCAAACCGCGAAGCCTCGTCGCCGGGCTCCAGCAGGCGCTGGATACGCCCGGCCACAGCCTGTAGCAGCAGGTCACCAATCTTGTGGCCGAGCGAGTCGTTGATCGACTTGAAACGGTCCATGTCGATGAACAGGATCGCCATCAGTCGGCGCTTGCCACGTTGCCGAGTCAGCACCTGGCTGGCCACTTCGACGAACTGGCGGCGGTTGTGCAGGCCGCTGAGGTGGTCTGTGGCGGCGGCGTGGCTGCTGCGCCGGTGTTCGTCCTCCAGGCGCACGATCAGTTGCTGATTGACCTGCTGGGCATGTTCCAGCGCGTCGAACGCCTCCTGGCGTTTGCGCAGCAGGCGCAAGGTCCATAGCAGGCTGGCCAGGATCATCAGGGTCATGCTCAGGTTCAACCAGAACTGCCGGGAATAGGCCAGCGTCGAGGGTGCGAGGATTTCTGCCTGGCGCTGGCTGACCACAACGCTGAAGCCTTGCTCGGGTACACGGCGGTACACGCTTTGGTAGGCATCACCCGCTACGTACTGGGTCAGCATGCCCGCTTCGGTGTTTAGCGCTGGCAGCGGGGGCTGCAATAGGTCGCCGGCAGTCACCACGCCACTGTTGTCGATGCGCAGCCGCTCCAGGCCGTCATCCTGCAGCAGACGCACCAGGCCACTGTTGCCCAGGTCGATAGGCTGGAACAGCACCGCCAGGTAGCCGACGTCCAGTTGCACCAGCAAAATGTTGTCGATTTCCCGACCGGTCGAATTGGTCAACGGCAGCAGGAAGGGCAGGCGCCAAGTGGGCAGGGCAGCGGTTTGGCTGACAGGCTTAATGCTTGGCAGGAAAGGTTTGAAACCGTAGCGGTCAATGTGCCGCTGCAGTTGGTGCAACCAGTCTGCCGGCAACTCGGCGGCCTCATCGGTATGGCTGGCCGCTAGCAGCCGGCCTTGTCGGTCGTACAGGCTCAACCGCTTGAACACTGGGTCTGCTGCCAGGCTGAAGTTGCCTTGGCGCCGCGTTTTCATGTCGTCCTGGGTCACACGACCCACCGCCTGGGCGCGGTCGACAAGCTGTCGCAGGTTTTCGCCCACGATGCTGGCCAGGTTCAGGTGCTCGATGGCCTTGGCCGACAGTGCATTCTGTCGGGCGGTGGCTTTCTGGGTGACGTGCAGCCCCCAGAGAAACGCCAGAGTCGCTGCACAGAGCATCAGGATCAGCAGTCGCAGAAGGCTGGTGGAGGAAAGCGAGCGGCGAATCACTGCTGATAGTTCCCGACCCTGGGTGATGCTCGGAAAATACGACAATAAGATGACAGCCTGATGACTGGTGGCTAATAGCCTTTAGGGGATTCCCCTATTTGTCACGGGCGTTTGCAGGCGAGCCGTTTCCTCCTCGAGGTAGCTTATCAATGCGCTGACTTCGGCATCGCCCAAGCGCATGTTGGGCATGGCCAGGCGGTTGTATTGTTCGAACAGCAGCATGGCCAAGGGGTCTTTTTCGGCCAGCATCTGGTCGGGCACCTTCAGCCAGCGGACCAGCCAGTTGGCGTCACGCTGACGGGTCACGCCCAGCAGGTCGGGGCCGATGCCTGGCTGGCCTGGCTCGGCGTTGCCCACGGTATGGCAGGACGAGCAACGGGTACGGAATATCTGCTCGCCGCTGCTGGGTGAGCGGGTTTGGGGAGTTGGACTAGTGACAGGCGCGGCGCCCTCGGGTATACCTGAGCGCTACCAAGGGGAGCCCGGCAATGGGCTGAGAAACCGCTGAACGCTACAGCGCGGTGACCCTTCGAACCTGATCCGGATCATGCCGGCGAAGGGATGGGGCTTGTAACCTGCCTTTTTGCCGGCCTCACTGCGAGGCCAGTCCATGTCAATTGCCAAGGTCTCGCTGTCACCCTCATCAAGGACAGCAACATGACCGAACGTTTCAGCCAGTCCCTGCGCCGCCAGAGCGAGCCAACCTGGTCGGCGGCCGTTGGCCACCGTTTCGTGACCCGATTGTGCGACGGCAGCCTGCCTGACCCGATCATGGTCAGCTACCTGGTTCAGGATCACCGTTTCCTCGACAGCTTCCTGACCCTGCTGGGCGCGGCCATCGCTACCGCTGACACGTTTGAAGCCCGCCTGCGCTTCGGCCGTTTTGCCGGGATGATCTGCAGTGACGAGAACACCTACTTCCTGCGTGCCTTCGAGGCCTTGGGTGTCAGCCCGGCGCAACGCAGTGAACCGGCCGATACCGCGCCTACCGCAGGTTTCAAGGCGATCATGCGCGAAGCGGCAGCCACCCGTTCCTACGCAGCGGCACTGGCGGTGCTGAACGTTGCCGAAGGCCTGTACCTGGACTGGGCGCTCAAGGCGCCGAAACCGATGCCGGACAACTTCGTCCATGCCGAGTGGATTACCCTGCATGACAACCCGGCATTCCAGGCATTCGTCGCTTTCCTGCAGGCCGAACTGGACCGCGTCGGCCCGCAGGAGGCCGCATTGGCAAGTGACTTCTACCAGCGCACCGTGGCGCTGGAGCTGGCTTTCTTCGATGCAGTGTACCCGGAGGGCAAATGAGCATGGATATCTTCGAGCGCCTCAAAGCCGCTGCCACGCCACAATGGAACAGCTACGTAGACCATGACTTCGTGCGTCAGATGGGCGAGGGCACGCTGAGCGAGGAAGCGTTTCGGACCTACCTTGTGCAGGATTACCTGTTCCTGATCCAGTTCGCCCGCGCCTGGGCGCTGGCCGCCTACAAAAGCCGCCGCCCGGCCGACATTCGTGCAGCGCAGGCCGGGCTGTCGGCGATCCTGGATGAAACCGAGCTGCACTTGCGCCTGTGCGCGCGCTGGGGCTTGACCCAGGCAGACATCGAGGCCGCGCCAGAGCATCAGGCCACGGTGGCATACACCCGTTACGTGCTGGACTGCGGCGCAGCCGGCGATCTGCTGGAGCTGCATGTGGCACTGGCACCTTGCGTGATCGGCTATGCCGAAATCGGCCGGACCCTGGCCGAGCGCATTGGCGACTTGAGCAATCACCCCTACCGCGAGTGGATTGGCGAGTATGCCGGGGAGGGCTACCAAGGGGTGGCCGCAGCAGCGCGCAAGCACCTGGATGAACTGGCAGCGCGCAGCATGACCGAGCAGCGGTTCGCCGAACTGGCAGGGATTTTTGGACAGGCCTCTAGCCTGGAGGCTGATTTCTGGCAAATGGGGTTGGACGGGACCGTGTAAACCGCCGGGGGCTGGGTGATTACTACCCAGCCCAGGACCGCTTTGGTGCATGGGCGCCTCAAAATAAGTCGTCCCGCACACTCCAGATCGTCAGATCGCAGCTTTAATGTGCACAGTGCATATGGATTTCTGGGCGAACAGCCCGATTTCTTCCGGGTGGCGGCGCAGGAAAAAGCGGCCCGCATATTGCTCTTTCTGCTCCCAACTACAAACCCGGAGCCCCCGTGCAATGAGCTCACCCAGCGAATTTCCCCTCAGCGAAGCCCCTCAGTCCGCCCGCAAGGGCCTGCTGCCGATCGCGATGGTCTTGTTCAGCTTCACCTTCTTTACCGGCACGATGTTCGCCGGCGGCAAGCTGGGCATGGCATTCAGTTTTGTCGACATGCTGTGGGTGGCTACCCTCGGCAACAGCCTGCTGGCCTTGTATGCCGCAGTGTTGGCCTTCATTGCCTCGCGCAGCGGCCTGAATACCGTGTTGATGGGGCGCTTCTGTTTCGGTGAAGCGGGGAGCCGGCTCTCGGACTTTCTGCTGGGTTTTGCCGAACTGGGCTGGTATGCCTGGGGTACGGCCACGGTGGCCATCGTGCTGGTCAAGCTGCTGGGGCTGGCGGATGGCTTCGGCATGCCGTTGATGGTGCTGTTCGGGCTGGGTTTCAGCATTACGGCCATCATCGGCTTCAAGGGGCTGGACCTGCTGTCGCGGGTGTCGGTGCCATTGATGTTCGTGCTGCTGTTGGTGTCCATGTACATCGCCACCCGAGATGCCGGTGGCTTTGCCGGCCTGGCTGCAGTCGTCCCGCATGAAACCCTGACTTTTTCGGCGGCAGTGACCATGGTCTTCGGCACCTTCGCCAGTGGCGCCACCCAGGCCACCAACTGGACACGGCTGGCACGCAGTGGCCGGGTAGCGGTGATCGCCAGTGTGGTGGCATTCTTCCTTGGCAACGGCCTGATGGTGGTGGCCGGGGCGTGGTGCGCGATGGTTTACCAGCAGGCCGATATCGTCGACGTGATGATGCTGCAGGGCCTGTCGTTCGCGGCCGTGGTGATGCTGTGCCTGAACCTGTGGACCATTCAGGGTCCGACCATCTACAACGTGTCAGCCGCCGCCTGCCACTTGTTGCGCAGCGAGCGCCGGCGCACGGCAACGCTGGTGGCGGCCGGGGTTGGCATTGTGCTGGCGATGGGTGGCATGTACGAAATGCTGATCCCGTTCCTGGTGCTGCTGGGCTCGATCATTCCGCCGGTGGGTGGGGTGATCATGGCTGACTTCTGGTATCGCCACCGCGGCAAATACCCGCCACTGGGTACGGCAAACCTGCCTCGCTACAACCTCACCGGGCTGTTTGCCTATGCCGTGGGCGCTGTACTGGCCTATGCCTCACCGTGGGTCGCGCCGCTGGTGGGCATCGCCGCCTCGGCAGTATGCTACATCGTCATTCTGGAGCTGGGCGCACGCCGCCGCGCGCCGGGCCAGGCGGGCGTCGAGCCGTGAGCCTGGCGCTGGACGAGATCCTGCATTTGCCCGGTCTGCACGAAATGCAGGTGCGGGCCGGAGCGCGCAACCTGCAACGGCGGGTACGCTGGCCTTACGTGGCGGAGAACGAGGGTATCGCCGAATGGGTGATGGGCGGTGAACTGGTATTCGTCACCGGCATCAACCACCCGCGCGGCGAAGCCAACCTGCTGAGCCTGGTGGAGGATGGCGACGCCGTGGGCATTGCCGGCATGGTGATTCTCACCGGCGGCAGTTTCATCCAGAGCATCCCGGCGCCCGTTGTCGCGCGCGCCGAGCAGTTGGGCTTGCCACTGATCGAACAACCCTACGCGCTGAAGATGGTGGTGGTCACCCACCTGATCGGCACTGCACTGGTGCAGATGAGCCAGGTACGCCGCTCGCGTAACGACATCCTTGGCCAACTGCTCACAGGCGACTACCCGAGCCTGGCGATTGCCCGGCAACGGGCAGCACACCTGCAACTGGCGCTGGATAAACCGCGGCGCCTGCTGGCGTTGCGCCTGACGGGCGTGGATGGCTTGTTCGAGCGCCACGGCCTGGCGCACGGCGAGCGTACCTGGCAAGCCACCCGCCAGGCCCTGGAAGACCAGCTCGAAGCCTGGTGCCGCCAGCGGCCAGGCAGTGTGACGGCGCAGTTGCCGGGCGATCTGTTCGTGGTGCTGCTGGCCGATACACGCGACTTACCCGAGACGTTGGGTGCGCTGTACCGGCAGCTGCAAGCCGCGACAGGTGAACTGGGCCTCTACATGGGCCTGTCGAGCCTCGCTGACGATTGCGCGCACTATCGCCAGGCCCTCAACGAGGCACGCCAGGCGCTGGATGTGGCGCAGCATCTGCGCCCGGCCAACGGCTATTGCAACTTCAGCGAGCTCGGCGTATTGCGCCTGCTGCAAGGTATTGTCGACCGCTCGCTGGTCGATGATTTCGTCAGCCGCACCCTCGGCCCGCTGATCGCCCCTGGGCGCAAACACGCCCATGCTTTGGTGCATACCCTCGACGCCTTGCTCATGGAAAATGGCAACGGGCTCAAGGCCGCACAGCGTCTGGGGCTGCACCGCAACACGATCAATCAGCGCATCCAGCGCATCGAACAACTGAGCGGGCAGTCGCTGGACGACCCGCTTTTTCGCATGAATGCTTCGGTCGCCATGCTGGTATGGCGCATGAGCGAAGCCCACGGCAAGGAGTAACAGCATGAACATCATCAACGCACGCCTGCGCGGCAAGCCTGGCCTGTTCCGCGTCGAACTGAACGGCGAGCGCATTGCCGCCATCGTGCCCCAGACCGACGTCGTGGCTTCCGCTACGGCCAATGACCTGGACGCCGGGCAAAACCTGGTGGTCGCGCCCTTTGTCGAGCCGCACATTCATCTTGATGCCACGCTGACCGCGGGTGAGCCGAAGTGGAACATGAGCGGCACGTTGTTCGAAGGCATTGAGCGCTGGTCGGAGCGCAAGGAAATCACCACTCACGACGACATCAAGACCCGTGCGAAAAAAACCATCGACATGCTGGTGGACCACGGTATCCAGCATGTGCGTACCCATGTCGATGTGACCGACCCGAAACTCACCGCGCTCAAGGCCATGGTCGAGGTACGCGACGAAGTGCGTGAGCTGATCGACCTGCAGATTGTCGCCTTTCCGCAGGAGGGCATCGAGTCGTACGCCAACGGCCGGGCGCTGATGACTGAAGCCGTGGCAATTGGCGCCGACGTCGTCGGCGGCATTCCGCATTTCGAAAATACCCGCGACCAGGGGGTATCGTCGGTGAAGTTCCTGATGGACCTGGCCGACCGTACCGGCTGCCTGGTGGACGTGCACTGCGACGAGACCGACGACCCGCAATCGCGCTTCCTCGAAGTGTTGGCCGAAGAAGCACGGGTACGCGGCATGGGGCCCCGGGTCACGGCCAGCCACACCGTGGCCATGGGCTCGTATGACAATGCGTATTGCTACAAGCTGTTCCGCCTGCTCAAGCTGTCGGGCATCAACTTCGTGTCATGCCCGACCGAGAGCATTCACCTGCAAGGGCGCTTCGACAACTACCCGAAACGTCGTGGCGTGACCCGCGTGGCCGAGATCGACCGCGCCGGCATGAACGTGTGCTTCGGCCAGGACTCCATCGTCGACCCGTGGTACCCACTGGGCAATGGCAATATCCTGCGCATTCTCGAAGCCGGCCTGCACATCTGCCACATGCTTGGGTATGAAGACCTGCAGCGCTGCCTGGACCTGATTACCGACAACAGCGCCCGCACCCTTAACCTGGGCGAGCGCTATGGCATCGAGGTGGGGCGGCCGGCGAACCTGTTGCTGCTGTCGGCGCCGGATGATTACGAGATGGTGCGCAGCCAGGGGCACGCGTTGGTGTCGATACGCAATGGCAAGGTGCTGATGCAGCGCACGCCAGCACAGGTGCAACGTTTGCGCTGACGCTGTTGTAGCCTCAGGTGCACAGGGCTGCCAGGGCGTGGCTTGCGACTTGTGCATCCTGCACTGCCACACCGGTCAGGTCCGCCAAGGTAATCTGGCCGTCGTGCTCACGCCCCTTGGCACGGCCAGCCAGTAGCGTACCCAGCTCGATCAGCTGGTTAGCGTCGATGCGGCCACTGCCGAGGGCATGGGCCACTTCGCCGTACTGGCTGCACTGGGCGATGGAGTCGACGATGATGCGGTCCGCCCTTGCCACCAATGCCGGGTCCAGTTCCTGCTTGCCGGGCGCATCGGCACCGACGGCGGTGATATGCGTACCCGGCTGGACCCAATCGCTGTGCAACAGCGCCTGGCGAGAAGGCGTGGTGCAGACGATCAGGTTTGCCGCGCCCGCAACCTCCGCAGCATCCTGCGTGCTGTGCACCCCGAAGCCCAGTTCGCGGGCAAATGCGGTATAGGCCGCAAGCCCGCGTTCATGCCGGCCCCAGACAATCACCTGGCGGCAATCGTTCACCGCGCGAAGCTGCTCAAGCTGCATTTGCGCCTGCATGCCGGTGCCGAGGATGCCAATGGCCTTGACCTGGGATGGCGCCAGCAGCCGGGCGGCGATACGCCCGGCCAACGCGGTGCGCATGGCAGTCAGCCAGCCTTGGTCCTGCAGCAGTGCCAGCGGCTGACCGGTGCGTGCAGACAACACAAGCATCAAGCCATCATTGCTAGGCAGGCCCTTGGACGGGTTGTCGTAGAAGCCTGTCGAAAGCTTGACGGTGAAGGTCGGGTTGCCCTCGATGTAGGCCGACTTCACGCAACAGTCACCGTTCGCGTCCTTGAATGCGAAGCCCTGCACGGGCGGTACCTGCACCTTGCCTTCGGAGTAGGCGATGAAGCCTTCCTCCAGTTGGCTGACCGCGAGCTCCGGGTTGAAGCGAGCGATGATCTGCGCCTTGCTGAAGACCCTCATTGGACGGCCTCGAGGAACTTCTCCAGCAGGATGTTACGGCCACACAGGATCACCGCGACACGCTTGCCCTGATAGCGTTCGGCGAGCTTCTGCATGCCGGCGACCGCAACCGCAGCAGCGCCTTCGATGATCCAGCGCTCACTGCTGGCGATGTCGCGCATGGCGCAGCGGATTTCGTCCTCGCTGACCAGCACGGTATCGGTGAGCAGCGCCTGGCAAAGCGGGAAGGTGATGGAGCCTGGCTCGACGCCGCCGGCCGTGCCATCCGACAGCGTTTCGCGGGCATCCAATTCGATGATTTCACCGGCCTTGAGTGATTGTTGCAGGGTTGGGTCATTCGCCGGCCAGCAGCCGATGATCTCAGTGCCC
This sequence comes from Pseudomonas sp. 10(2024), assembly GCF_045164175.1. NCBI lineage: Bacteria > Pseudomonadati > Pseudomonadota > Gammaproteobacteria > Pseudomonadales > Pseudomonadaceae > Pseudomonas > Pseudomonas sp. 10(2024). Next base: position 2,933,447 of record NZ_CP174006.1, on the reverse strand, counting down.
GGCTTGAGTACGCGCAGGGCGGCGCCGATGCCGGAAATCATCCCGCCACCGCCCACGGCGACGAACACCGCGTCCAGGTCTGGCGCCTGCTCGAACAACTCCATGCCTATGGTGCCCTGGCCGGCAATGACTTGCAGGTCGTTGTAAGGTGACACGAAAGGTACGCCCTGGGCCTTGGCTTGCCTGGCTGCTTCCAGCTCTGCACTCAGCGGGTCGGTGGGCAGGCAGACCACTTCGGCGCCCAGCGCGCGCATTGCCTCTGTTTTGTATGCCGATGCGCCCGTGGTGGTGTAGACCTTCACTGGCACGCCAGCCATCTTGCCGGCCAGGGCCAGGGCCTGCCCATGGTTACCGGAAGAGGCGGCTATCACCCCCTGCTTGCGCGCCTCGGCCGGCAACAGGCGCATCTTGTTGCTGGCACCGCGAAACTTGAATGAACCGGTGTGCTGCAGGTGTTCGCATTTGAGCAGCACTTCACAGCCGGTCAGTGCCGACAAACGAGGGCTGTGCAAGAGCGGGGTAATGCTGACGGCCGGGCGGAGCGCCGCGTGGGCGTCCTGAATGTTTTGGTGCAATGTATCAAGGAACTGGGCATCAACGGACGGGGTGGCTGGCATGACGGGTCCTTGCAGGTATGTGGATAATTTGTCCACGATAGAATTATATTCCACCAATAGCAAGAGCGTGTGCCTACAGCCAGGCAATACCACCTAGGCCCTGACTTCCTTCAGGTATTTGTACACGGTGGCCCGCCCCATGCTGAGGACGTTGGCAACGTAATCGGCGCCGCTGCGCCCCTCGAATGCACCCTCGGCATGCAAGGCCAGGACAAGGTTGCGTTTGTCTTTCATCTTCAAGGTCTGCAGCGACAGGTTATGCGCTTGCAGCCACGCTTGCAGGAAGGTGTTGATGCGCTCTTGCCAATCGTTGCGGAACAACGCATCCGGTTGCGGCTCCAGCCGACTCATCTGGAAGAACGCATCCAATGCCACACGCGCCTGTTCCAGCACCGACACGTTCAGATTGATGCACATCAGATACTCGGCTTCGCCTTGCGGATTGTGCAGCACAGCACTGATCGAGCGGACCTTCTGACCGTTCCAGTTGAGCTTCTCGTAGGGACCAAGGTTGGAACCCTTCAAAAGGTCCCCCAGTTCTGGACCGAGTGCCGAGTCATCGCCGAGCTTGCGATGTGAGAAATTATTGGCGATATGAACGATTGTCTGGCTGCGTATCTCATGAATGACGACTTCCGCGTGGGGGTACAGCAGCAGGGCAATGCTTTCAGCGATTGCCTGGTAATTTTCCAGTGTCATGCATTAGCCAATGGTCTGTTGAAGAATGCCTATGGTGGCCCTGGAGAATACTGGGCACAAGACGGATCTTTACCGGGTCGGGATCAAGGCCTGGCTGCGAGCCGCTCGCCTCGGCCATTACTGCGTCAGCAGCATCCCAGGTCCTCCAGTGGCATCCGCAGCATGGGGCGACCTCGCCTTGGCCTGGCTCCGCCAATTGCTGGTGGAACAGGCCAAGGCGTTGGCTCAGGGCTGAAGATCGCCGCTGTCGCCGATCAGCCCGAGCGCTTCGATGGCCAGCAGCGCGCACCGCTCATCGTTGTCCGAGGTATCGCCACTGACGCCGATCGCGCCCAGCAAGCGGCCTTCTGCATCGCGCAGAAGAAGGCCGCCGGCGACCGGAATCACCTCGCCACCGGTGAGGCTGTTGATGGCATCGAAGAACGCCGGCATGGTCTGGGCGCGGCGCGCCAGTTCGCGGCCGCCGAAGCCCAGGCCCAGGCAGCCGCGGGCCTTGCCGGTGGCGATCTGCGGGCGCAGGTAGCTGGCCTGCTCATCGCGCAGCACCGCCAACGGGTGGCCGGCGCTGTCGAGCACCGCTGCGGCCATAGGCTTCAGGTTCAAAGCGCGTGCCTGGTGCAGGGTCGCGACGGCCAGTTGCACTGCCAGTTCGAAGTTGAGCGTTGTCATGCTCACAGCCTCCATTTGCCGAGTTCGGACACGCGGTCGCGGGTGTAGAGGTCGGTCCATTTCAGCGAATTGAAGTCCGACACCTGCTTGGGGTTGTAGGCGGTGCGTTGCAGCCGTACCGGCTCGCCGGCCTTGTACACCGCCTGCAGCCGATCGCGGTCTTGAAGGATGCGGATGTCGTCCAGAGGCGAACCGTCGAGCACCAGCAGATCGGCCTGTTTGCCCGGTTCCAGGGTGCCGAGCGTCTCGCTGCGCGGCATCAAGCGTGCGCCGACATGGGTTGCGGCGAATAACGCTTCGGCCGGGGTGAAGTCCAGGTGCCGTACCAGCAGCTCCAGTTCGCGAGCGTGCCATTCGCCATAGGGTGTGACAGCAAAGCCGCTGTCGCTGCCGCAGGCGAAGGGTACGCCGGCGGCCTTGGCACGCTTGAGTACCGGCGCGCCGAGCTCGAGGGTCCGGGCGCAGTAGGCGGCGTAGCCGGTGCTGATCGCGGGGTCATGGGGCTGGCAGAAGTCCACGGTGTTCTGCGGGAAGGTCATGGTCGGAGCGAGCACGCTGCCAGCCTCAAGCAGCGCTTCGATGCAGGCGTCATCCATGTAGAAGGCGTGGAACACCAGGTCGACGCCAGCCTTGGCCGCGTACATCACCGCTTCTCGGCCATAGGCGTGGGTAGCCACCCGGCAGCCGAGGCGATGAGCTTCGTAGACCATCTCACGGGTCTCGTCGGCGGTGAAAGCGGCGATGATTTCGCCGTTGGGGCGACGGTGGGTGCCGTCCATGGCGATCTTGATCAGGTCCACGCCGTCCTTGGCCTGCTTGCGGATCTGGGCAATGGCATCGTCACGGCTGGTGACCAGCGCGGCGGTGAAGTACTCCGGGGCGCCGACGCGGCTTGGGAACCAGTCGTTCAGGCTCTGTCGATTGGTGATCACTCGGCTGCTTGCAGCGATACGGGGGCCTTCGAACAGTCCGGCGTTGACCGTATTGCGCACGGCAATGCTGAGTTGGCCACTGTCGCCAGGGCAGACCATGGACGTCACGCCGGCAGCCAGAACGTGCTGAGCGAAGAACAGCCCCCGCAGGGCGCGAAACTCGTCGCTGGTCCAGATGTCGATGTCTTCCTCGCTCTGGGCATTGCCAAACGCCAGGTGGGTGTGCACGTCCACCAGCCCGGGCATGACGAACTGGCCGTGGGCTTCACGGTCGCCGGGTTGCGGACGGGGTGCCTCGGCGGATGGCCCGACATGGCGGATCACGCCGCCTTCGATGATCAATGTCTGTCGTTGGCGGGTGTGCAGGCCAGTGCCGTCGAACAGGGTTGAGCAGTGCAGGTGCAGGGCACTCATTGGTGAGCTCTCTCATCTTGGGGGTGGTGCAAGGCTAGGCTGTGGCGACTGCCCGGCACCAACAGATGCTATTGATGGCCAGGTATCGATGGCATCGATACCTGGCGCTCTCTGGCGCAGAAACGAGAACGGCGCCAAGCGGCGCCGCCCAAGCCAGGGCCGGCAGCGCCGATCAGGCCGTGTGGCCGCCAAGGGTTTCGGCGATCCAGTCGGCGATGTAGTGCCCGGCATTGATGCTGTTGTCGAAGCTCGAGTGCTGCACGCCGCCTTCACGGTCAGTGAAAATCTTCAGTTCGCGTTTCGGGCTGTTGACCAGTTGCTCGTAGGTGCGGTGTGCCCATTTGAGCGGGATCTGCGAGTCTTTCTCGCCGTGGGTGACCAGGAAAGGTACGTGGATGCGGTCGAGTACACCGTCGAGGTGTACGTTTTCGGCGATGCGCATGAAGTCGTCCAGGTCCTTCGCCCCCCAGACCCATTGCACGTGCGCCCAGTAGTGTGGCACCGGGAAGTTGCCTTCCTTCTCCAGGCGACGCTTCTGCACGTCGCGCCAGTCGTGGTTGGCGCCCCACACCACGCCGCAAGCAAAGCGCGGTTCGAACGCCACTGCGCGCGGACAGTAGTAGCCGCCCAGGGAAACGCCTTCCAGGCCGATGCGCCTGGCATCGACATCAGCGCGGGTTTCCAGCCAGTCCACTATGCGGCTGGCCCAGTGTTCGCTGTCATGGCGTGCCGTCATGCCGTGGAGGCGAAGCGCTTCGCCGGTGCCGGGCTGGTCGACAATCAGCGACGACACGCCTCGCCTGGCCAGCCAGGCAGGCAGGCCTACGCGGTATTTCATTTCCTTGGTCGAATCCAGCCCGTTGACTTGCACCAGCAGCGGTGCCGGGCCACTCACGCCTTCTGCGCGCACCAGCAGTCCCGAGAGGTGCTTGCCTTCATACGGGATCTCTACGCGCTCACAGTTCTCCTTGGCCAAGTCGATGCCGCGGGCGAAGGTGTCGAGGAAGCGCTGATACAAGGCCGCACGACCCGGCGCGCCGTGGGCCTGCAAGCGTTCGCAGGTGAGGTAATAGGTGGCCGCGCGGTTGTATTTTTCGCCGGCGGACAAGCGTCGGCCGGCGGTTTCGTCCTCTTCGGCCAAGCCGCACAGCTTGTCGGCCATGGTTGACCATATTTCCCGGAAGGCCTGGGTGCCGGCGGCGTCGGGTTGTTTGGCGGCTTCCTGCAGCGGTGCGCACATTTCCTCGATTTCACCCATGCGGGCACCCATTTCAATGGCCAGGTCCACCGAGAGGTTCCAGACGTAATTGGTGGGGAAGTAACGGAACATTCTTGTTGTCCTTCTGCGGTCGTGGAGTCCGGCGCCCACTTGAGCGACAGGCAGGCAGGGCGCGGTTTGAAGGCAAGGTACGCAGGCAGGGCAGGGTGGGGCCAATCGTGATCAGGGATGCGAGGTATCGCGAAACGCGATGCCCCAGCACCGTCGCGGTGTCTGGGGCGATGGCCACAGCTCAGGCGGTGGCGCGCAGAGCATCTGGCTGCGTGCTGGCGCACTGAATGACATCGCTGATGCGCTCGCGAAGCCATCTGTGCATGGGGTCGCCGTCCATGCTGCGGTGCCACAGCATGAATTCACGCATAACCGGGATCTTCACTGGCGGTGGCAACAGGCGCAGCGGCAGGTAGCCGGCATAGAGTTCGGCCAGTCGGCGGTGCATGGTAGCGACCCGCACGGTGCCCACCAACAACTGGGGCAGGGTGTTGAAGTCGTTGGTGATGACTTCCAGCCGCCGATTGAAGCCGTACTGGTTCATGAACCAGTCCTCGATGCTCAAGTGGCGGTTGCGGCCAAAGCCCACCGAAATGTGGCCCATCTGCATGTACTGCTCAAGTGTCAGATGCTCGCCCACCTCGGGGTTGTCGCGCCACACCACGCAGACATGATCTTCCTCGAACAGCAGCTGCGCCGGATGGCCCTCGATGAGATAGCGCTCGGGCACGATCATCATGTCGACCTCGCCGCGCATCAGCAATTCGGCGCTACTGTCGCCTGGGCCGATCATCTCGAAGGTAATGTGCGGCGCCTCCTGATGGATTTTCTGGATGACCTGAGCGAATACCACACTGATCAGGTAGTCCGAGGCTACCAGGCGGAAGTGTCGCTTGCTGGCGGCCGGATCGAACACCGGCTTGGCCGTTATCGAGGCGCGAATGGTCAGCAGCACCTCGCGTACCGGCTTGGCCAGTTCCAGAGCATAGGGAGTGGGCTGCATCTTGCGGCCGACCTGCACCAGCAACTCATCCTCGAAAAACGTTCGCAAACGCCCCAGCACGCCACTGGTGGCCGATTGAGTCATGTGCAGGCGCTCGGCGGCGCGTGTGATGTTTTGCTCCTCGAGCAGGATGTCCAGGGCAACCAGCAGGTTCAAGTCCAGGTGGTGAAAGCGCATGGTGATAGCTCTCGGTTCTTGTAGTTATTTTCGCGATACCTTCCCGCTGCATTGCCGATACGTCAAGACCTTCAAGCCACGATACCGAGCCAACGCCACAGCACATGGGCTGTGGCCCAGGTATCGCGATTGCCGATGCCTCGCATTCTGACTCGCGATTGGTCACGCCACCCCGCCACCGAGCAACCTGCACGCCAGTCGTACGGCCGATGTGCCGCCGCGACCCACTACCGGTGACCTGCCTCGCCGAATAACAATTTCAATGGAGTGGTAGCCATGAATATTCTTGGTCTCGACGCGCTGGTGTTTGGCGTCGACGATATCCAGGCCTGTGCCGATTGCCTGCGTGACTATGGCCTCGATGCCGTTCAACTGGACGGCGACGGTGGCCGTTTCGAGGCGCTGGACGGCACCTCGATCATTATCCGCCGCGGCGACGACCCTGGCCTGCCGGCGGCGCTCGGGCCGACCCCATCGCTGCGCGAGACCGTTTACGGCGTCGCGTCGAGCACCGATCTGGCGGCCATCGCCGACGAGCTGGGCCGTGATCGCGAAGTGCGGCGCGACGCCAGCGGCGCGTTGCACACCTTCGACGACCTGGGCTTTGCCATTGCCTTCCAGGTGACCTGCCGTCGCCCCTTCGACGCGCCGGCCGACCTTACCAACGCCCCCGGTAGCGCACCGCAGCGCCCGATCAACCAGCTGGGCATTGCGCCGGACATGCCGGCATTGCCGCGCACCTTGTCCCACGTGGTGTACTTCGTACCCGATGCGGCCAAGGGCGAAGCGTTCTACCGCGATCGCCTGGGCTTCGTCACCACTGACAGCTTCATCGGCGTCGGCCCGTTCATGCGCACCGCCGCCATGGACGATCACCACTGCCTGTTCATGATCCAGACCCCACCGCACATGCAGGGTTGCGAGCACTTCACCTTCCATATGGGCAGCGGCACCGAGGTCCTGCTGGCCGGTACGCGTTTCCAGCAGCAGGGCTGGACCAGCTTCTGGGGCCCGGGCCGACACCTGCTGGGTTCCAACTGGTTCTGGTACTTCAACAGCCCGCTGGGCTGCCACATCGAGTACGACGCCGACATGGACAAGCACGATGACGCATGGGCGGCGCGTCAGGCGCCGATGTCGGCCGACAACTCGCAGCTGTTCCTGTTCGCCTCGCGGGAGAAATGGGCACCCAGCGGCCCACCTGCGAAGCAGGGGTGAACCATGGCGTGGGTGGAGCTGTGCCGGCTCGATGAGCTGGGCGAGGGTCAAGCGCGCGGTTTCGACCCACAGGGCAGGGGCGCGGACAGCCTGTTCGCCCTTCGGTACCTGGGCCAGGTACGCGTCTACCGCAACCTGTGCCCCCATTTGATGGTGCCCATGGAGTACCGCAAGAACCGCTTTTTGAGCGCCGATGGCCAGTGGATCGTCTGCTACGCCCACGGTGCGCGCTTCACGCCCGAAGACGGCACTTGCGTTCACGGCCCCTGCCGAGGCGAAGCCTTGGAGGCACTCGATCACAAGGAAGCGGACGGCTGGCTGCTATTGCCGCTGGAGCAGCTCGATCGCTGACCTATCGCGCCGCGCGATAGGTCGCATCCCGCGACGCGATTGGTCATGGACCGGCGCAGGCGGGAAGCTGTGCATAGGCACAGGAAACGGCCGCCCCGCATGACGGGGCGCACAACAAGAACAAAACGTGAGACATGCCATGAATACTGTGAACAACGTGTTGATCGTGGGCGGCGGAATTGGCGGGCTGTGTGCCGCCATCGCCTTGCGCCGCAAGGGCATCGCCGTCGATCTGGTCGAGCTGAAAACCGAGTGGACCGTCTACGGCGTTGGCATCATTCAACAGAGCAATGTGGTGCGCGAGATGCACCGGCTGGGCCTGCTCGAAGCCTACCTTGATGCCGCCTACGCCTTCGAGGACGTGGCCATCTATACCACCGAAGGGCAGCAACTGGCGCGCATCCCTGGCCAGCGCCTGACCGGTCCGCAGTATCCGGCCAATGTGGGTATCTCGCGCCGCGCCCTACATAAGGTGTTGAGCGAAACTGCTATCGAACTGGGCACCCAGGTGCGCCTGGGCACCTCGGTGGAAAGCTTCGAGCAAGACGACAGCGCAGTGGACGTGCTGTTCACCGATGGCAGCCAGGGGCGCTACGGTCTGATGGTCGGCGCCGACGGGTTGTTCTCGAAAGTGCGCAGCGTGCTGTTCGGTGATCGTTATCAGCCGCGTTTCACCGGGCAGTCGGTGTGGCGCTACAACTTCCCGCGTGCGGCAGGTATCGACCACCTTGCCAACTACCAAGGGCCCTCTGGCAACGCGGGTCTGGTGCCGCTGGCCGATGACCTGATGTACCTCTTCACCACCTCCCACGAGCCGGGCAACCCCTGGATGGAACCGGCCGCTTTGGCTGATGGCCTTCGCCAGCGCCTGGCCGGTTTCGGCGGGCTGATCGGCGAATTGCGCGAGCAGATCGTCGACAACGCCGGGGTCGTTTACAAGCCGCTTGAAGCGGTGTTTGTCGACGAACCCTGGTACTGCGGTCGAGTGCTGCTGATCGGGGATGCCGCCCATGCCACCACACCACACCTGGGGCAGGGGGCAGGCATGGCCATTGAGGACGCCGTGGTGCTCGCCGAAGAACTCACCGCGGGTGGCAGCCTCGACGCGCAATTGCAGCGGTTCATGGGCCGGCGTTTCGAGCGCTGCAAGTTCATCAGCGAAATGTCCCTGCTGGCAGGTGTGAAGGAGATCCAGCGCGATCCTTCCTTCGACCGCATCGGCCTGGTCAAGCGCATGCTGGAGGTCACCGCGCAGCCGATCTGACTCCCCGTACCCGGCACGCCCTGCCTTGTCGGCGCGCCGGCCCTATGCCAACACCGACGCACAATAAAAAGAAAGAGGAAACCCCGATGTTGACTCGCAAAGGTGCATTCACACGGCCGTTACCGGCGCTCAAGCCCCTCAGCCTGGCGCTTGTCGCGCTGGCCGCAAGCCAGGCTCAGGCCTTCGAATTCGATACCGGCAACCCCGACCTGCGGGTGCGCTGGGACAATACGCTGAAATACAGCGCCGCCTGGCGTACACAGGACGCGAGCAGCAAGCTCACCGAAGGGCAGACCGCGCTGAACCTGGACGACGGTGACCGCAACTTCGACAAAGGCCTGATCTCCAACCGCCTCGACCTGCTGTCGGAACTGGACATTACTTACAACAACGTCGGCGCACGGGTCAGCGGCGCGGCCTGGTACGACGATGTCTACAACCAAGGGACTGACAACAACGACCCTGGCCGTGCCAACAGTTATTCGGTCGACTACGACGCGTTCACCGACGACACGCGCAAGCTGCATGGACGCAAGGGCGAGCTGCTCGACGCCTTTATCTTCGGCAAGACCGAGATCGGCGACATGCCGCTGTCCGGCCGTTTGGGTCAATACGCCATGCAGTGGGGCGAGAGCCTGTTCTTTGGCATGAACGGCATTGCTGGCGGCATGGCTCCGGTGGACGTGGTCAAGGGGCTGTCGGTACCCAACACGCAGTTCAAGGAACTGATCCGTCCGGTACAGCAGATTTCCGGACAACTCCAACTGACGCCGGATGTGTCGGTGGGGGCCTACTACCAGTTCGAGTGGGAGGCCAACCGCCTGCCGGCAGCGGGTAGCTATTTCTCCACAGACGACTTCTTTGGCGATGGCGCCGAGCGCATGTTCGTCGGCGCGCCGGTGTTCCCCGGTGGCCAACCTCTGGCGTTCTTCCACGGCAACGACAAGCAAGCCAAGGACTCAGGGCAGGGCGGCATGCAGGTGCGCTGGCGCACTGAGACTGTCGACTGGGGCCTATACGCCATCCGTTTCCACGACAAGTCACCGCAACTCAACGTACGCCCGAACTTCGCCAACCTCGACCCGGTCAGCGGCAAGGCCGGCGAGTTCTACTGGGTGTATCCCGAGGGTATCGAGGCGTTCGGTGCGAGCTTCTCCACCACCGTTGGCAACTTCAACCTCGCCGGTGAGTTGTCAACGCGCTGGAACCAGCCGTTGGCCTCGACCAACCAGCATGCGTTGGCCGTGGGCGAGGCGATCGACAATGACGATAACCCGGTTTACGCCACCGGCCGCACGCTGCACGCCAACGTCTCCTGGCTTGCCAGCCTGGAGCCGAACTTCATCGCTGCCGAGTCGAGCTTCCTCGGCGAAATCGCCTGGAACCGGGTGATGAGCGTGAGCAAGAACGCTGATGCCGTTGACCCTAACGCCGACCGTGACGCCACCAGCCTGCGCCTGGTGTTCGAACCGATGTACCGGCAGATCTTACCGGGGCTCGACCTGTCGGTGCCGATCGGCGCGAGCTACACCAACGGCGCGTCGATGGCGCTGGGCACCGGTTTTGGCACCGATCATGGCGGTGACCTGAACATCGGCCTGAAAGGCAACTACCTCAACACCTGGAGTTTGGGCCTGACCTACACGCACTACTACGGCCCGGAGAACACCTTCCTCGACGCCGATAACCACTACACCTTCGAACAGTCGCTCAAAGACCGCGACTTCATCGCCTTCACTGTCAGCCGCACCTTCTGACCGAGGACCACCCGATGAAACAAAATAATAAAGTCGTTTCCCTGCTCACTGCCCTGAGTGCCTCGCTGCTATTGGCCCACGGCGCCGTTGCCGCAGTGCCCGCCGAGCAGGCGGCCATGCTCAAGACCAGCCTGACCCCGCTCGGTGGCGAGCGGGCCGGCAACGCGGATGGCAGCATTCCTGCCTGGACCGGTGGCTACATCCAGGCCGACCCGGCCTACAAGGAAGGCGGCAAGCGTGGCGATCCGTTCGCCAGCGACAAGCGGCTGTTGAGCATCACCGCGCAGAACATGGCGCAGTATGCCGACAAGCTGACGCCGGGCATCCAGGCGATGCTGAAGAAGTACCCGGACAGCTATCGTCTCGACGTCTACCCGACGCGCCGCAGCGCTGCCGCTCCGCAGTCGGTGTACGACGCTACCCTCGCCAACGCCACCAGCGGCAAGCTGGTGGACGGCTCCGCCGGCCCCATGCCCGAAGGCGCATCCGGCGGCATCCCGTTCCCGATCCCGGCCAATGGCGTGGAAGCCATGTGGAACCACCTGCTGCGTTGGCGTGGTGCGTCCTGGCATGCCAGCTTCAACCAGTACCTGACCACTGCCGACGGCAAGCACGTGCTCACCAATGACTCGCGGGCCGATTTGCAGATGCCCTGGTACCTGCCCGGTGGCAGTGGCGACAAGGGTGTGTTCTGGTCCATCCGCATGACCAACGACGGCCCGCCCCTGCGTGCCGGGGAGGCCATTACCGGCCTTGAGAACCTCAACGCCGACAAAGCTGCGGTCTGGACCTACCTGCCTGGTCAGCGCCGTGTGCGTCGCCTGCCCAACGCCTGCTGCGACACGCCGACCCCGGCCACCGCCGGCGTCATGAGCTTCGATGAGCTGTACGTGTTCAACGGTCGTCTCGACCGCTTCGACTGGAAGCTGGTGGGCAAGAAGGAGATGTACATCCCCTACAACGCCAACAAGGTGTTCACCGCCAGCAACGCCGAGGCGCTGCTGGCCCCTCATCACCTGAACCCCGACTCCATCCGCTGGGAGCTGCACCGTGTGTGGGTGGTGGAAGCGACGCTGAAGAATGGCCAGCGCCATGTGATGCCGCGTAGCACCTACTACCTCGACGAAGACACCTGGGCTGCCGTGCTGGGCGAGCGCTATGACGCCCGCAACCAGTTGGCCAAGGTGGTCTGGACCTCGCCGGTGGTGCTGCCTGACCTGCCGGGCGTGGTGACCTTGACCAACGGCTTCTACGACCTGCTCTCCGGTGCCTGGTTCGCCGGTGACCTGTTCGCAGGCAAGAACGAACAGTACCGCATCGTGCCGCCCTACAAGGACTCGGTGTTCACCGCCGACGCCATGGCCGGCGAGGGTGTGCGCTGAGCAGGCGCGCTGCGCAGGTGCTGTACCGACTCTAAGAACAAAAGGTTGCGTGCGATGAACAAGATGCTCTACGGCTGGCTGCTGGCAGCCTGTTGCGGGCTGCCGCCGGCGTTCGCCGGTGACAGCGTGGATGTGCTCGCGCAGCCCGCGCTGCACGGCCCCCAGGCCCTGCGTGCGGTGTTGCAGGATGTGGCCCGGGCCGATGCACGCCTGGTCGCGGTGGGTGAGCGTGGCGTGGTACTGCTGTCCGATGACAATGGTGCCACCTGGCGCCAGGCCACTGCCGTGCCGGTGAGTGTCAGCCTGACCGCCGTGCAGTTCATCGACGCCCGCAACGGCTGGGCGGTCGGCCATGCCGGCGTGGTCTTGCACAGCCAGGACGGTGGTGAGCACTGGAGCGTGCAGCTCGACGGCAAGCGCGCCGCCGCCCTGGAGGTGCAGGCAGCCGAGGCTGCCGCAGACGAGCGTCGCCTGGCGGCGGCGCAACGGCTGCTGGCTGACGGCGCGGACAAGCCGTTGTTGGCCCTGAGTTTCACCGATGCCCGCAACGGCCTGGTCGTGGGTGCCTACGGGGTGGCCATGCGCACCGCCGACGGCGGGCGCAGCTGGCAGTCGGAGATCGGCCGACTGCCGAACGGGCGTGGACTGCACCTGTATGCCCTGGCGCGCCAAGGCAACCAGTTGTACATCGCCGGCGAGCAGGGCCTGCTGCTTCGCTCGCGTGATGGCGGTGAGCATTACGAGGCGCTGCACGGGCCCTACGATGGCAGCTACTTCGCCGCCACCGTGTTGCCCGATGGCCGTCTGCTGCTCGGCGGCCTGCGCGGTTCGCTGTTCGCCTCTGACGACGGTGGCGACAGTTTCCAGGCGCTAGCCAACCCGATTCCGGCATCCATCAACGGCCTGCGCGTCGCCGGTGGCCAGTTGTTGCTCGCCAACCAGGCAGGGATGCTCCTGCGCAGCGGCCTCGGCGCCTTTGTCGCCCAGCCCGTGGCGGTCTCCGATGGCCTGCCACTGACCGCCGCTACCACCGCCGCCGATGGCTCCATCGTCGCCGTCGGCATGGCCGGTGCGCGCCGCCTGGAACCTTCCTCTCTTTCCACCACGACGGACTGAACCATGCACGTCATGAATTCATCTGCGCCTTCCAGCGGCCAGCTCGACGACTTCGACAGCGCGTCCGGCTCGCTGCTGGAGCGTGCGCTCTTCAACCACCGTGTGCTGGTGTTGTTGCTGTGCCTGGCGGCGACCTTGCTGCTCGGCTGGGAGGCCTCGCGCCTGACCCTCAATGCCAGCTTCGAGAAGATGATCCCGCGCGATCATCCGTTCATTCACAACTACCTGGAGCACCGCCAGGAACTCGCCGGCCTGGGCAACGCGGTGCGCATCGCCGTGGCCAATCCACGCGGTAGCATCTACGACAAGGACTACCTGCACAGCCTGCAGCAGCTCAACGACGCGGTATACCTGCTGCCTGGCGTCGACCGTGCGGCGATGAAGTCGCTGTGGACGCCGTCCACCCGCTGGACCGGAGTCACCGAGGAGGGCCTGGAAGGTGGCCCGGTGGTGCCCGACGGCTACGATGGCGCTGCCGCTAGCCTGGAAGCGCTCAAGCGCAACGTGGAACGCTCCAACGAAATTGGTCAACTGGTGGCCTTCGACCAGCGTTCGAGCATTGTCTACGTGCCGCTGCTGGAGAAGACCCCGGACGGCCAGGCCCTCGACTACACGGCCTTCGCCCATGAGCTGGAAACCCTGCGCGAGCGCTTCCAGGCGCAGGGGGTGGAGATCCACATCACCGGTTTCGCCAAGGTCGTCGGCGACCTCATGGACGGCCTGCGGCAGATCCTGCTGTTCTTTGCCGCCGCCATTGCCATCACCGCCGCCGTGCTGTACTGGTACACCCGCTGTGTGCGCAGCACCGCGCTGGTGGTGGTGTGTTCGCTGGTGGCAGTGATCTGGCAGCTCGGCCTGCTGCCGCTGCTGGGTTACGAGCTCGACCCGTATTCGGTGCTGGTACCGTTTCTGGTGTTCGCCATTGGCATGAGCCATGGCGCCCAGAAGATGAACGGCATCATGCAGGACATCGGCCGCGGTATGCATCGCCTTGTGGCAGCGCGGTTCACCTTCCGCCGGTTATTTCTGGCCGGGCTCACCGCGCTGCTCTGCGATGCGGTCGGTTTTGCCGTGCTCATGATCATTCAGATACAGGTGATCCAGGACCTGGCCGTCATCGCCAGCCTGGGCGTGGCGGTGCTGATCTTCACCAACCTGATTCTGCTGCCGGTGCTGCTTTCCTACGTGGGCGTCAGTGCCCGTGCGGCGCGGCGCAGCCTGCGCGCTGAAGAGGCCGAGGCCAGCGGGGCGGGCAAGCATGCGGTGTGGCGCTTCCTCGACCTGTTCACCCGCCGGCGCTGGGCGGCGGCGTGCATCGCCGTCGCTGCGCTGATGGCTGCCGGGGGCTACGCCGTGAGCCTGCACCTGAAGGTCGGCGACCTCGACGCCGGCGCTCCCGAGCTGCGCGCCGATTCGCGCTACAACCGCGACAATGCCTTCGTCACCCGGCACTACGGCGCCAGCAGCGATGTGTTCGCGGTGATGGTGCGCACCGCCCCTGGTGGCTGTTCGGCCTACGGCACCTTGAAACACGTGGATGACCTCGACTGGCAACTGCGTGGCCTGCAGGGCGTGGACTCGACAAACTCGTTGGCGCTGCTCAACCGCCGGGTGCTGGTCGGCCTCTCCGAAGGCAGCCCGAAGTGGTATGACCTGGTCAACAACCAGGCGACCCTGAACATGGTCACCGCCGGTGCCCCGCGCGGGCTGTACAACGACGACTGCAGCCTGCTGACGCTCTATGCCTACCTGACCGATCACAAGGCCGACACCCTGGCGCGGGTGGTCGACAGCGTCCAGGCGTTTGCCCAGGCCAACGACAGCGAGCAGGCCAGCTTCCTCATGGCTGCCGGCAGTGCAGGCATCGAGGCTGCCACCAACCAGGTGGTCAAGCAGGCCAACCGCGACATGCTCTGGTGGGTCTACGGCGCGGTGATCGTGCTCTGCCTGGTGACCTTCCGCTCCTGGCGCGCGGTGCTCTGCGCGGTGCTGCCGCTGGTACTCACCTCGATCCTCTGCGAAGCGCTGATGGTGGCGCTGGGTATTGGCGTGAAGGTGGCGACCCTGCCGGTGATCGCCCTTGGGGTCGGCATTGGCGTGGACTACGCGCTGTATGTGATGAGCATCGTGCTGGCCCAGCTGCGCCAAGGCGCGAGCCTGTCCCAGGCGTATTACCGCGCGCTGCTGTTCACCGGCAAGGTGGTCATGCTCACCGGTATCACCCTGGCCATCGGCGTTGGTACCTGGATCTTCTCGCCGATCAAGTTCCAGGCCGACATGGGCGTGCTGCTGGCATTCATGTTCGTCTGGAACATGGTCGGTGCATTGATCCTGCTGCCGGCGTTGGCCTACTTCCTGTTGCCGCACCGCAAGGCCTGTACCGAGCAGCTGGCATTGCCGGCGCATGAACACACAAGGCGCGAGCGCAGCAGCGGGATACTGGAGCAGGGCGCCAGTTTTCGCCCGCTGGAGGAGGTGAGCCATGGCCGCTGAACGCACTGCCGGAAGCGCCCAGGCTGCCTTGTTGCTGTTCGGCAGTTGCCTGCCCGTCCTGGGGGCGGTGCTCATCGCACCGGTGCTACCCCGCATGCACGCGCATTTTGCCGAGACGCCGGGCGTGGCCGTGCTGGTACCGGTGGCCCTGACGTTGCCGGCACTGGTCATAGCCTTGTTGGCGCCGCTGGCCGGGGTGTTGGCAGACCGAGTGGGGCGGCGAGCACTGCTGCTGGCGAGCATGTTGCTCTACAGCCTGTGCGGTTTGTTGCCGTTGTGGCTGGATTCGCTGGTGCTGATTGTCGCCAGCCGCGCCGGCATCGGCTTGGCCGAAGCCGGCATCATGACCTGTTGCACCACGCTGATGGGGGACTACTTCGACGGCCAGCGCCGGGCGCGGTTGTTCGCTTTGCAGATGGTGGTCACCTCATTGGCGGCGGCGTTGTTCATGGGCGTGGGCGGTGCGCTGGGGGAAAGCGACTGGCGGACA
Source organism: Pseudomonas sp. 10(2024) (assembly GCF_045164175.1). Lineage (NCBI taxonomy): Bacteria > Pseudomonadati > Pseudomonadota > Gammaproteobacteria > Pseudomonadales > Pseudomonadaceae > Pseudomonas > Pseudomonas sp. 10(2024). The sequence continues at coordinate 2,917,595 of NZ_CP174006.1, read as the reverse complement.
CCGTTCACCCTCTATGCGGTGGGTGCGCTGTGCCTGCCCTTGATGGCCCTGCTGTTGTGGGAGCCGCGTGCCTGCCAGGCCGCCAGCGAAGCCACCGTCGATTCGCGTTTTCCATGGGCGGCCCTGACGCCGTTATACCTGCTCACCGTGCTGGCTGGCGTCAGCCTGTTCATCGTCCCGGTACAGGCCGGTTACGTGCTGCAGTTACTGCACATAGATGCGCCCCGTCAGGTCGGCCTGGCCATGGGCGCCAACCAGCTCGGCGTGTTGGGCGGCGCACTGGCTTTTCGCTTACTGGCGCGCTTGCCGGCTGGGCGGTTGCTGGCCTTGGGCTTTGCCACGGCGGGGCTCGGTGGCGGCCTGATGGCGCTGGCGAGTAGCCACGCGCCACTGGTGCTGGCGGTGCTGATCAACGGCCTGGGTGTTGGCCTGTTGCTGCCGACGCTGATCACCCTGGTGATGCAGCAGGTTGGCTTCGATCAGCGCGGCCGTGCCACGGGTGGGTTCACTTCGGCGATTTTCGCGGGTGAGTTCGTCAGTCCATTGATCGTCCTGGCATTGACCGCTGGTGTGGCTACGCAACTGCCGCATGCACTGCTGCTGGTCGCCATCGGACAACTGCTGCTGGCGCCTGTGTGCCTGTCCTTGATGCGCCACCGGCGTGCGGTGACGGTGGCAGGTGCACGATGAGCGAACGTTTCCTTGGCGGGCGAACCGGTGCCAGTCGCTCTCTGCGCAGCGCCATGTGGCTGACCAGCACGCAGCTACCGGCCATGGCTAAAGGCGCAGCGTTCATCAGCGAACAGAATCTTATTGTCGACGGTGGCTCGACCATCGGCGACGGCAATTGAAAGGAGACAGCATGCAATCGCTTCCTGCATTCAAACGTGTAGTCACCGGCCACGATGCCGAGGGCCAGGCGGTCGTCGCCAGTTGCGGCCCGACACCGAACAACTTCCCACTCAAGGCGGTGCCTGGCACCCTGTTCTACGAAGTCTGGAACAGTGTTGGCAGCCCGGCGACACTGGACAACGGCGATGATCCGACAGCGCAGCCGCTGCAATTGAGCCCTGGCCCGCTGGGCAGCGTGATTCGAGTGGTGGACATACCGCCCGACAGCGTGCAGAACCAGGTCAGTGCCGAAGATGCAGCCGCTGCCTTCGCCGAGATCGGCGAGGCGAGTGCCGGCACGGGCAAAGCCGATTCGAAGCACAAGCTGATGCACCGCACCGAAACCCTGGACTACGGCATCGTTACCGAGGGCGAGGTCTGGCTGGTGCTGGACGATGGCGAAGTCCACCTCAAACGAGGCGACATCGTGGTCCAGCGCGGTACCAACCATGCCTGGAGCAACCGCAGCGAACAGATGGCCCGGATGGTCTTCATCCTGCTCGATGGGCGTTATGCCGAGACGGTCAAGGAGCTGCTGCCATGAAGCTCGCCACGTTCGACGACGGCAGCCGCGATGGTCGCCTGCTGGTGGTGGCCCGTGACCTCGGGCATGCGGTCGATGCCAGTGACATCGCCACCAGCTTGCAGGTCGCGCTGGAAAACTGGCCCCAGGTCGAAGCCCGCTTGCAGGCGCTGTATCAGCAGCTCAACGACAATGCGGTTGCGGGTGCCTTCGCGCTCGACCTCGCTCGACTGGCTGCGCCCCTGCCGCGTGCCAGCCAATGGCTGGATGGCTCGTGCTTCCTCAGCCATGGCGCGTTGATGCAGAAGGCCTTCAACCTGGACCCGATCGAAGGCATCGAGCACACCCCACTGATTTACCAGGGTGCCAGCGACGACTTTCTCGGGCCACTCGCGGACATTCCCTTGCCCAGCGAGGCCCACGGCATCGACTTCGAGGGCGAGTTCGCGGTGTTGCTCGACGACGTACCCATGGGATGCCCGGCGGAGCAGGCCTTGCAGCATGTTCGCCTGATCCTGCAACTCAACGATGTCAGCCTGCGGGCCCTGGCACCGCGGGAAATGAAGACCGGCTTCGGCTTTCTCCAGGCCAAGCCCGCCAGCAGTTTCGCGCCCGTTGCGGTCACCCCGGACGAACTCGGCGAGGCCTGGCGCGACGGCCGGGTGCACTTGCCGCTGCACGTGCACTGGAACGGCGAGTGGTTCGGCCATCCCCATGGCGGCGCCATGCACTTCGGTTTCCACCAGTTGATTGCCCATGCGGCGCTGACGCGACGCTTGAGTGCGGGCACGCTACTCGGCTCCGGCACCGTGTCCAACGCCGAGCGCAGCGTGGGCTCGGCGTGCATCGCCGAGCGCCGCGCCATCGAAACCATCGCCTGTGGTGCGCCGCGCACGGCCTTCATGCGCTTTGGCGACCGGGTGCGCATGGAGGCTCGCGGGCCCGAGGACGAGGTGCTGTTCGGGGCCATTGACCAGCGCGTGGTGCGGGGAGGCTGGCCATGCGAGTGATGGTCACCGGCGCCAATGGCTTCGTCGGGCGCCAGTTGGTGCAGCGCCTGCTGGACCTGGGCGAGCTGCGCGGGCGGCGAATCGAGGCATTGCTGGTGCTGGATCAGGCACTGGATGGCCTGCCCGAAGACGCGCGCCTGCGTCGTCATCACGGTAGCGTCACCGACGCGGCCTTGCTGCGTCGGGTGCTGGCTGACGGTGTCGATGTGGTCTTCCATCTCGTCAGCGTACCTGGCGGCGCTGCCGAGGCGCAGTACGAACGGGGTTACCAGGTAAACCTGCAAGCAAGCCTGGAGCTGCTCGACCAACTGCGTAATCCCCTCTGTCCACCGGTGCTGGTGTACGCCAGCAGCGTCGCAGTGTACGGCGGCAAGTTGCCGACGCGCATGGACGAAGGCCAGCCAGCGTCGCCGCAGCTATCCTATGCGGCGCACAAACGCATGGTGGAGATCGCGTTGCAGGACCTTGCCCGGCGTGGCGAGGTTGACGGCCGCGCCTTGCGCTTGCCCGGTATCGTTGCTCGCCCGCGCGAGCCGAATGGCCTGCGCTCGGCGTTCATGAGCGACCTGTTGCACGCCTATGTGGCCGGGGAGGCCTACACCTGCCCGGTGTCACCCGAAGCGAGCGCCTGGTGGATGTCGGCCCGTTGTTGCGTGGACAACCTGCTGCACGCCGCCGAGCTGGAAGACCCGGGCAGCCAGCGGGTTTGGCAACTGCCCGTGCTGCATTTGACCATCGCCCAGGTGCTGACCGGGCTGGCGGCTGTTGTTGGCGAGGCCAACCGTGAGCGCATCGCCTTCGCCCCCGATCCCCAGCTCGAAAGCCTGTTTGGCCGCTACCCACCGTTGCGTACCTCGTTCGCCCGCGAACTGGGCTTCTGCCACGACGGTTCAGTGGCCGCGCTGCTGCGTAATGCCCTCGACTTGCCGCCGCGCCACACCCGTCGCGCGGCCATCCGCAAAGGAATCCTCGTATGAGCTTGAACACACGTCGCTTGCTGGACCTGTCTGTCACCCTGGACAACAACCCTTACACTGATCCGCCACCTTTGCTGCCGAAGATCGATTATATGGACCATCAGCAGGGTTGGCCGGAAATGGCCGCGATGTTTCCCGGGCTGCGCAAGGAGGACCTGCCGGGCGACGAGTCCTGGGCGGCAGAGCGCCTGCAGATCACCACTCACAGCGGTACTCACATGGACGCGCCCTGGCACTACGCATCCACCACCGACGGTGGCAAGCCGGCCTTCGGCATCGACGAACTGCCGCTGGAGTGGTGCCTGCAGCCGGGGGTGAAGCTGGATTTTCGTCATTTGCCGGATGGCCACGTGGTCACTGCGGCGCAGGTCGAGGCGGAGCTTGCGCGTATTGGTCATGAGCTGCAGCCGTTGGACATCGTACTTGTGAACACCCGCGCGGGCAGCATGTTCGGCCAGCCTGGCTATCTCGAAGCCGGAGTGGGGATGGGCCGCGAGGCGACCTTGTACCTGCTGGAGCGCGGGGTGAGGGTGGTCGGTACCGATGCCTGGAGTTGGGATGCGCCATTCAAGTTCACCCGCGAACGCTTCAGTGAAACGGGCGACGCCTCGATCATTTGGGAGGGCCATAAGGCCGGGCGTGATATCGGCTATGGGCAGATGGAGAAGCTGGCCAATCTGGAGCAGCTACCGGCGGATGGGTTTCTGGTAAGTTGCTTCCCTTACAAGATCCGGCATGCCTCAGCCGGCTTCGTCCGGGCGGTAGCAATCTTCGATTAGGGACAAAGCCATGGGCCGCGAGGAGGGGACGTGCGCAGCTGCCGTCAGCCGTTGGCCGTCGGGCAGCTGCGGGCGATGGTCAAACGTCCAGCACCAACCGGGCGCTGTGGCAGCCCGATACGCAGGGCGTTATCCATTCTCCGCTGTTGCGCTGGGCATCGCTGAGGTACTCGTCGCGGTGATCAGGCGCCCCCTCGATGACCCGGCTGACACAGGCGCCGCAGATACCCATTCCACATGACACGGGTAGCTCCACGCCCGCCCGCGATGCCGCCTGTACCAAACTTTCGCCCGGTTGCACCTCGACCTGGAGACGACTGCGCTGTAGCACCAGTGTGCAGTGACGCTCGACGTGCAAGGTGGGCTCTGTGGCCTGGAAATGTTCGCGGTGAAGCGCCGTGGTTGGCCAGCCGCTTGCAAGCGCGACGTGCTCAACACAATCCATGAAACCTGCAGGGCCACAGCAATAGAGGCTTGCGCTGCCGTCCCAGGCCGGCAAGTGTTCCTCCAGGTACCCGGCGATCATCGGGGCGCGCAAGCCTGCATGAACCTCGGTATTCGCATCGAGGTACTGGATAAAAGGCACCTGTTCGGCATCGCGGGTGAAAAACAGCAAGCGCACCGACCGACCTTGCGCTTGGCATTGCCGGTACATGGCGAGCAGTGGCGTGATTCCTATGCCTGCGGCCACCAAGACGACCTGTCCTGTGCCAGGTTGCAGGCTAAAGAGGTTGCGCGGCAGGCCCACCTCCACCCGGGCACCCAGCCGCAGGTGCTCGTGCAGCCATTGCGAGCCGCCGCGGGAGGCTTTTTCGCGCTTGATGCCCAGGTATACATGACCGTCCTCGGGCAGGCTGACCACTGAGTATTGGCGTACCACGCCATTGCCCAGGCGCAGGTCCACATGAGCACCGGGTGCCCAGTCGAAGGGCAGGGAAGCTGGACCCGGCGGGGCCAGTTCCACACCTAGCACGTCGTCGGCTTCGAGGCGCAGGGCCCGCACCTGCAGAGGCGTCCAGCTCATGCGCGTACCCCCGCGGCCTGTTGCAGATGAAGTACAGCCTGCCGTGCCTGGCTGCCCAGCTCGGCGAGGTCCAAGCCAGGAAGCGCATCGTTTTCCACGCTCAGGCGGCCGCCCACCAGCAATGCCCGCAGCGTCGGACGGCCACCGCCAACCACTGGCGCGATGCCCAGATCATGCAGACCGAAGTAGCGGGGTTGATCGAGGCGATAGATCGCCAGGTCCGCCGCCATGCCGACCTGCAGCGTGCCGATGGCGTCCAGGCCCAGCACCTGGGCGCCACCTGCTGTGCCCCAGCGCACAACGTCCTCCACGCTGGCGACATGGGCACCACCCTCCAGATCGCCGCCAGCATGGCGGGCCATGGCGCGTTCGCCAGCCTTGGCCCTTTGCATCAGCCAGGCGGCGTGGGTTTCGCTGATCATGTCGCAGGCTTCGTTGGAGGCAGCGCCATCCACGCCGATCGAGACCGACATGCCTGCGGCCTCCATGGCAACGATATCTGCGATACCACTGCCAAGCCGGCCATTGCTTTGTGGGCAGTGGGCGATGCCGGTGCCGGTGGCGCCCAGCAGCTGGATTTCTTCGGCGCTCAGCTTGACCAGGTGCGCGAACCACACGTCCGGCCCGAGCCATTCCTGCTCCGCGCAGAACACCACGGGCGAGAGGCGGTGGCGATCATGGACTTCGTTCTGGTACTCCACGGTTTCGCTCAAATGGCTGTGCAGGCGGATGCCCAGGCGGCGTGCGGCGCGGGCGGTCTCGCGCAGGTGCTCGGGCGGCATGGAGTAGGGCGGGCTGGTCGGTGCCATTACCACACGGCGCCAGGCATCGTCGGCGGGATCATGGTAGACCTGTACCAAGCGCTGAACATCGTCCAGGTACTGCGTGAGGGTCTCAGGTCCGGCTGTCGCGGGGCCTTCAGCCTGACGTACCTGGGTTGCGCCGCCCCGGCAAAGGACGAAGCGCAGCCCCAGGCGCTCGGCTTCTTCGAAGAGGATCTGTGCGCTGTCGAAGGCCATGCCTGGCAAGTACAGGTAATGATGGTCGGCCACCGTGCTGCAGCCGGAACGGGCCAGTTCCACCAGCCCGACCCGGGCGGCCAAGCGAAAACTGTGCTCATCGAACAGCCCGCGATAGCGATAGGGCACGGCCCCCAACCAGGCACCAAGGCTCTGGTCGATGCCAGCGGGAATGCCCTTGAGCAAGGACTGGAACAGATGATGATGGGTGTTCACCCAGCCTGGATACACCACGCAATCGGTGGCATCGAGCACTTGCTCACCGGCTAACGGTTGCAGCGAGCCCAGGGCAGCGATACGCCCTTGGGTGATGCGGATGTCCGGCCCCACATGGCGCGCGGCGCCGCCACGCAGGCCAGTGAGGATGGCGCTGGCGTTACGGATCAGCCAGCTGTTGGTGTGTTTCATGTTCGTCTCCATAGGCAGTACGGCGTTTCGCATGGAACTCAGCCCAGCTCGCTTTCGTGCCAGTGGCGCAGGCTCAAACGAGCCAGCAAAGCCATCAGGCTGAACAGCGCCACGCCGGTCAGGGCGATCAACACCAGGGCGGCGAATAGGCGGGGGATGTTGAGCTGGAATCCCGCTTGCAGGATCTGATACGCCAGGCCCGCGCCCGTGCCACCCGTACCGGCGACGAACTCGGCCACCACCGCGCCGATCAAGGCCAAGCCGCTGGCGATGCGCAGGCCAGCGAAAAAGCACGGTAAGGCGCTGGGAATGCGCAGGCGCAACAGCACTTGCCAGCGGCTGGCGCGGTTCAGGTGGAACAGGTTGAGCAGGCCAGGGTTGACGCTGCGCAGGCCCAGGACGGTGTTGGCGATGATCGGGAAGATCGCCACCAGCGTGGCGCAGATCACCAACGCCAAGGTCGTGTCGCTGCACCAGATGATGATCAACGGCGCGATGGCCACCACCGGCGTTACCTGCAGCAGGATCGCATAGGGAAACAGACTGGCCTCCACGACGCGGCTCTGCACGAACACGAACGCCGCCAGCGTGCCGATGACCACGGCGAGGGCGAATGACAGGAAGGTGATCTTCAGGGTCATCCACAGTGCCCCCAGCAGCATCGGGCCATCGGCGACCAGGGTGCGGCCGATATCGGCTGGTGACGGTACCAGGTACACCGGGACTTTCCAGGCGATGCATGCCAGTTGCCAGACGCCGAGCAGCAAGGCGCCAACCAGTAGCGGTGAAACGATGCGTAGTACAGAAGGGTGGCGTAGCCAGGGAGTAGAGGGTCGGCTCATGATGATGCTCTCAGGAAGGGTCGCCATTGGCCTGGGCCAGGAGTCGGGACAGGTGCGCGCATTGCTCGATGAACGCTGGTGAAGTGCGGTATGCCTCGTCGCGCTCCAGTGGGCCGTCGATGACTACATCGGCGATCACTCGACCGGGACGCGCGCCCATCACGACCACCCGCGAGGACAGGTACACCGCCTCGAAGATGCTGTGGGTCACGAATACCACCGTCAGGTCGCGCTGGAGCCAGAGCTGGCGCAGGTCGCTATCGAGCTTGTTGCGGGTGAACTCGTCCAGGGCGCCGAAGGGTTCGTCCATCAGCAGCAGATTGGGTTCGGTGGCTAATGCCCGGGCAATGGAGGCGCGCATCTGCATACCGCCGGAGAGCTCCCGCGGGTAAACGTCGCCGAACTTGCCCAGCCCCACCAGTTCCAGGGCGGCTTGCACCTTGGGCTGGCTCTGGGCCTTGGGGGCGCCGGCCAAGTCCAGGGGCAAGCGCACGTTGTCGTGCACTTTGGCCCATGGCATCAGGGTGGCTTCCTGGAACACCATGGCCAGGCTGCGCCCCAGTGTGCCTGCGTGGTGGTCCGTACCCGGGGCATCCTTGCCCCACCAGCGCACATGGCCGGCGGAGGGCTGTTCGAGCCCGGCGAACATTTTCAGCAGGGTGCTTTTGCCACACCCCGACGGGCCCAAGAGCGAGACGAACTCGCCGCGTTCGATCGCCAGTTTCACGCGGCTCAAGGCATGGGTGCCATTGCTGTAGGTTTTTTCCACCTGATTGGCGAACAAAGGAGTGTCCACACCGATGGTGTTCGGCAGGGCCTGCGGCTGGACGTCGGCCTTGGATAGGGTCTGCATCAACATAGCGCTCTCCCCGAGGGTCATGAGCGGTGGTGAATGCCCCGGCGCACCGGGGCGTTGGGCAAGTGTCAGTGGCTGAGGAACACTTCGCTCTCGCCATGGGCTTCAAGCAGACCCAGTAGTTGCCGACGGATAACCAACCCAGGCTTGTCCGATGGCATGTGCAGTTCCACCCTGCGCCTGGTGTCGACACATGCGTCAGGATCGGTAGCCTCCAGGATGTCGCGGTCTTCGGCTGTGATCGCTGCGTCCCAGTCGATCAGTTCCTGGGTCGAGCATTGCTCTTCGCTGTCGTTGCGATACAACCACTGCACGAGCATCAGTCGGTTGTCGTCGATGGGCGTGGCGCAGTTGTAGATGATGTGATGGATGCCGCTGTCCGGATACATGCAGCCGAAGCGCCGGGAGAAGGGCAGGTAATAGCGGTTGAGCAGGTGCCGCTGGGTGATTGGCTCGGTGGTACCGGTGATACGGAAGCTTGCCTCGGGGTTGCGGATCGGCACGCGGGTCTCGGCTTCGAAGCCATAATCGGTTTCGCGAAACTCGTAACTGGCCGGTTGCGGCTGGTCGAACAAGCCGAAATTGGCCTTGTGCACGAAGGAAAAGTGCGAGTTGTCGAAGGAATTCTCCATGACCCGCAGCGGGCTGGTCTTCCACTCTTCGTAAAACTGGAAGATGCGTCGGTAACCGGGGGCGCCGTCTTCCGGGAACTCAGGGATCGGTTGTAGCGGGTCGTCCAGGCTGACCCAGGCATAGCCGTACTTTTCCTGGCAGTGATAAGCCTTCACCGCGGCACCCGGAGGAATAGCGCCGGTGGGATTCTGCGGGATCTTCACGCACGTGCCGGTGCAGTCGTATTCCCAGCCGTGATACCCGCAGGCGATATTGCCTTCAGCACTGACGAAGCCTTTGGACAGTTTGGCGGTGCGGTGGCAGCAGCGGTCCCGCATTGCCACCGGGGTACCATCGGGACGCTTCCACAATACCAGCGCTTCACCCAGAAGGGTGAATGGCTTGGGGCCGTCTTCGAGGGCTGTCATAGGGAGCAGGGCATACCAGAAACGGCGCAATACAGGTTGTTTGGTAACCAACATAATCAGGATTCCTCACAGCGTTGAGCTTGTTATGGTGTTCAGCGGCTGCCGACCTGCTCGGCCTCAGGGAGTACCTTCAGGTCTTGCACAAAGCGCGTGGTGTAGGCGTTGCGCCAAGGTGCGTCGGGACCGAGCAGACCCGCCTCGACCATGAAGTCGCGGGTCGCTTGCCAGCGGCTGTCAGTCATGGTGCCGATCCCCTGGGTTGCTGCCTCTCCACCGGTGACCAGGCGGTACTGCTTGAGGGTCGAGACGCCCCAGGCCAGCAGTTCATCGGTCATGTTGGGGTTGTCGCGCTTGATCAGTGCATTGCCGGCGCTGGGGTCATCCAGATAGCGCTTCCAACCCTCCATGGACGCGCGCACGAAACCTGCTACCCGCTCCGGGTGCTCAGCGATGATGTCTTGACGGGTGACCACGGTGGATCCGTAGGGTGGATAACCGGCATCTGCGAAGAGGAAAAAGTTCGGCGTCACGCCTGCCTTTATCGCCTGGAACAGTTCCGAGCTGGCATACGCCTGTTGTGTGGTTTGCGGGTCGGCTAGAAAGGGTTGCAGGTTGAAGGTGTAAGGCCGCGCCTGGTTGTCAGCCAATTGATACTTACCCTTCAGCCAAGGCCACCAGGTTTGCTGGCCCGAGGTGGACACCAGCACAGGCTTGCCGCCAAGCCCATCAAGTCCGCTGACGTCCGCGTGGGTCATCAACCCTTGCGGGTCTCCCTGGAAGGGCGCAGCCACTGCGACCACTGGCAGGCCTTGCTCGACACTTTTTAGAATCTGCAGGTCATAGTTGACGATGAAATCAGCTTGCTTGCTGACCAGCAGTTGCATGCCATTGACCTGTGGTCCACCCATGCGGATGGACACATCCAGGCCTTCCTTTTCGTACAACCCATCGGCCAGTGCCTGGTAGAAGCCGCCCTGTTCGGCCTGAGCATACCAGGAGGTCAGCAACACGACTTTGTCACCAGCGATCGCCAGCGGAGCGATCGTCAGCGTGGTGGGGAGCAACGCTGCTGCCAACAGCGAGCGTAACGGGCGAGCCAAGGCAAAACGCGTTTTCATCATGTGTTCTTCACCCCGATTCAAAAAACCACCGTGCGCCGGATAGCGCGACAGCGAAGGAGCCGGGCGGAGAGAACGTGGGAAGAGAATGGCGTCGCGAAGCAAAAGGGCGTGAACTGGCGACTGACATTGCTCTCTTGCCCGGGGCTGCCATAGCCTCGTTCAAACATCCGCTCGGATGTACGCCCCGAAGGACGCAAGAGCAATGCCCCATGCCATGCCTGGCACTGACCGCTTCTACTCGCTGATACAAGAAGCCAGAAGCATGCCAATTTCATGAAACCGCTGACTTTGCGGTGTAGCGACCCGCACCCGAGGGGGCCGGCACTGACGCGTGAGTTGAGAAGGTGCAGAACGTACCGATTGAGCACTAATAAAGTGCGCAATGTTCCGGTGGGATGGTGTTCATTGATGCTTGGGATTGCTCACAATCAGCAATTTACGTGTATCCGATTAGTTGGCACGCGCCCTGCTTTGCGCTAACTCGAGTAGAAGCGGTCAGTGCCCAAAGATGGCATGGGACATTGCTCTGGCGGCCTTGCGCCGCTCCCCCGGCAAGGGTGGCGCCTCGGCATGAGCCGGGGCCAGAGGAGAGGTCGTCCGCTGCTGCATCCCCTTGCTGGCGAAAACCAACAATCACGACCCAAGGGATGCAAATGAAACCGAACGCTCTTTCCTGGCTGCTTCACAGCGTCGTCCCACTCTGCGCGTTGGCCACTGGCAGTGCCCAGGCGAATCCGCTGATGTGGAGCAACAACAGCCTCAGCTACCTCTACGGTCACGGTTATAAAGTCGATGGCACCGGCAACGATATCCAGCAAACCATCACCTTCGAGCACGCCAGTGGCTGGACGTGGGGCGACATGTTCCTGTTCGTCGATAACAAGTGGTCCAACGGCTTGTCCGGCAACGATGGCTACACCTATTACGGCGAGTTTTCACCGCGACTGTCGCTTGGCAAAATCAGTGGTCACCGTCTCAGCTATGGCATCGTCAAGGATGTGTTGATCGCTGCCACCTATGAGCGCGGAGAAGGGCGCAATCGAAAGTACCTGCTTGGGCCCGCTGTTGACCTGAACCTGCCTGGATTTGATCGTTTTTCACTCAACACTTACTACCGCAAGCCCGATGGGATCACCGGTAAAGCGTCTGGACAGTGGCAGATCAACCCGACCTGGGCCATGACGATACCGCTCGGCCGCTCTGACATTTTGTTCGACGGTTATCTGGAGTGGTACGTCAATGATGTGGGGACGAAGGGTACCTCGAACTACGTAGCCAAGAGTTTCCACTTCAACCCCCAGATCAAGTACGACGTCGGTAAGGCGATGGGGCAAGCGCCGGCGCGTTTCTATGCGGGAATCGAGTGGGACTATTGGTCCGACAAATATGGCATTGAAGACAGCCACGGCTTTCCGACCGATCAGAACGCGTTGAGTGCATTGATCAAGGTGCATTTCTAATGTGATGTTTCAGACCCACCACTGAGTATCTGGTACAGGCTCCGTTGATCATCACTGTATCGACGAGAGCCGACCAGCAACTGGGGATAGCCCGGCACGCGAATTGCCGCACGGTCCGAATCACCGATCTTCTGCACGGTGCGTGCGTGGACAACCTTGAAGTTGATGCCAGGTATGCGGTTTTCTGATCTGCATCAAATGCCGATGCGGGTGTGGGCGGATTATCGACTGCATCGCACCCGGCCTTTCTGAAGCGCAATGGGGTGTTCCGCCTGGCCCTGTTCGAAACGCCCATGCAGGAAGTGAGCGGCCTGAGGGCGCTGCCCCCCCTGCAGATGAGCAGCGTTGCCTCGCGCAGTTCGACCTGTTGCCCGAGGAGGGGCGTGCAGTCACGGCTTGAAGCAACCAACGGCCCCCATCGGAAACCGCATTGACAGGCGCCCGTAGCGGCGCGGGAGGTGTTCATGTCCCATGACCTTGCGTTGCCAACCTTGTTTGCCGACCGTACCCAGGCAGGACGATGCCTGGTCGAGCCACTGGCCCGCTACGCTGGCAGGCCCGACGTGATCGTGCTCGCACTGCCGCGTGGTGGCGTTCCGGTGGCCTACGAAGTCGCGACCGCCCTCAACGTCCGCCTGGACCTGCTGGTGGTGCGTAAGCTCGGCATGCCGTTTCACCCCGAGTTCGCCATGGGGGCGATAGCCAGCGGCGGAGTCACTTTCCTCAATGACGACACGCTACGGGCCTATCCGGTAGAACCCGCGTTGTTCGACGCCGTGGTTGCCAGGGAAACCGAGGAGCTGGCCCGGCGCGAACGGGGCTACCGGGGAGGGCGGCCACCCCTGCAACTCAAGGATCAGGTGGTGATTCTCATCGATGACGGCCTGGCGACCGGCGCCACGATGCGGGCGGCTATTCAGGCCGCGCGAGCCCAATCACCGGCGCGGATCGTGGTCGCCGTCCCGGTCGCACCGCCAGAAACGCTCGAAGCGCTGTACGGTGAAGTGGATGAGCTGGTATGCCCGCTGGTGCCTGAGCGGATGGTTTCGGTTGGCTATTGGTATCAGGACTTCCCGCAGACATCAGACGAGGAAGTGATGACGCTCATGGGGCAGGCCGATCAGCAAGCGCTTTGCCGGAGGGCGCCCCATGACTGAGCACAGGGTTGAAGTTCGCACACAGACGATGAAGCTGGCAGGCGTCGAACTCGTGGCGGACGTGCGTGAGCCGGCCAACGCCTGCGCCTTGGTCATCTTTGCCCATGGCAGCGGCAGCGGACGTCTGAGCGCCCGCAATCAATACGTAGCAGACGCTCTCGCGGCACGTGGCCTGGGGTCACTACTCTTCGACCTGCTGACCGAGGCTGAGCACCGACTGGATAACGAGACCGGAGAATTGCGCTTTGACATTGCCTTGCTGGCCAAGCGCTTGATCGATGTTGTCGATTGGGTTGCAAACGATGCGCAACTGCGCAAGTTGCGCATCGGCTTGTTCGGTGCAAGCACGGGGGCCGCTGCGGCCCTGTGGGCGGCTGCGCAGCGTCCCGAACGGGTGGAGGCGGTGGTGAGCAGAGGCGGCAGAACAGACCTGGCTGGGCCGATGCTGGACCGTGTGCAGGCGCCAACCTTGCACATCGTAGGTAGCCAGGACGCCCTGGTCCTTGAGCTCAATCGTCAGGTGGACCGCTTGCTGAGCTGTGAGCGGCATCTTGAAGTGGTGCCAGGCGCTACGCATCTTTTCGAAGAGCCTGGCACCTTGGCGAAGGCCGCGGCGCTCGCCGGTGACTGGTTCGTGAAGTACCTGCAGCGCATATCCGTCTGATGGGGCTTGGCCGAGGCTCATACACCAAATGGATAGGTTTCGTCCTCTGGCTCAAGATGCTGTTGTTTCGGCAAGGGCAGGGCAGTCACCGGCCGGGTCTGCTCGAACCAGAGCAGCGCATCGAACTGCTCGGCCAGCACCGCCTCGAAGTAATGGCTCAGCCGTTCACTCTCTGGGCGATAGATGACGCCGATGGCGCGTTCGAGTAGCACCGTGGACAACACATGGCGCAGCTCCTTGCGCTGTGGGTCGCGCCAGTCGCTCAGGCAGGCTGGCACGCCTGCGAGGCGGAACTGATGCTCCCAGCTGTCGCTGCGCGAAGGTCGGATTTCCTTGATCTGCATGTCGCCGTCCCAGTCATCGGCGGCGGCCACCTGGCCGCGGTCGGTGGCCATGCCGATCAACACCGCGTCGTGCCCGAAAGCGCTGCGGCAAAGCTGGCCGATGTTGAACTGGCCTTTCCAGCCCATTTCCGTGGCTGCGGCATTGCCGATATGGGAGTTGTGAGCCCAGACCACCGCCTTGGCGTGGGGGCCACGGTGTTCCAGCAGCGCGCGCAAGGTATCGAACATGTGCCGGTCGCGCAGGTTCCAGGACGCCGTCGAACCTCGGTAAATGGCGCGGTAGTAATGCTCTGCGGCGATGATTACACGGGCATTATGTGTGGCGTTGAAAAAAGCTTCATCATTGCGGACAAGCCCTGACAATTGCTCGGCGAGCATGGCATTCAGTTGCTGGATCACCGGTTGCTCGCATGGCATGACGCCACTGTGCTCGACAAAGTGCCCGTACAGCGCGGGGTCGTCCTGCCAAGGCGTCAGGCAACCGTAGCGGCGACGGGCTTCATGGGCCAGATGCGGATCGACCCGGTCCAGATACGCCAGGACTTCATGGATGGAATTGCGCAGGCTGTAGACATCCAGGCCGCGGAATTCCACGCGGTGGTCGGTGGGCAGCAGGCGGTTGTGCCCGTGCAGCCATTGGGCGAAGGCTTTGACTTCGCTATTGCGCCACATCCAGGTTGGAAAACGGCTGAAAATATGGCGTTTCCACGCCGAGTGCGCCAAGCCTCGGACGTACTGATCGACATGCCCGCCATCCGGCCAGTCGGCCTCGACGGCGACGATGTTGAAGCCATGCTGTTCGATCAGGCGCCGGGTGATCGCCGCTCGGGCGCGATAGAACTCGCTGCTGCCGTGGCTTGCCTCGCCCAGCAGGATGACGCGCGCGTCAGCGTAGCGGTCGAACAGCGCTGCGAATGCCGGCGTATCCAGGTTCGGCAAAGGTTCGGCGTACTGATGAAGCACCGGGGCAATATCGGCAGTGTCGACCTGATACTGCTTGCCGTAGAGTTTTTCCATCAATTTCTTCGAAGGGCCGTTCATGGGGAGCCTCCCGTAATCGGGCCGCCGCGCATTGACCCGTCAGTGCGACGGCCCAGGGTTCAGATCAGGGAGAGCCGGTGGATGACCTGGCTGGGATCATCCGGGTCAGCGGCGGTGGTGAACCCCGCCGCTTTGGCCAGCTCGCGCATCGCTTGGTTGGCTGCTGCGTCGACCGAATACATCTGCCGCAAGCCCTTGGCGCGGGCATGGTCGATCAGGTGCTTGAGCAGCAGGCGACCCAAGCCATGATGCTGCCAGCTATCCATGACGGTAACGGCGCATTCGCACTCGTCCTTTCCGCTGGCGGTGGCGTAGCGGGAAATGCCCACTTCCTGCAATTCGCCATCGACGTGGGCGAGGGCGACGTAGGCCGCCTGGCGATCCTGGTCGACCTTCATCAGTTGGTCGAGCATGGCCTCACCGGACTCCCTGAACTGGCACAGGAAGCGGAAATGCCGCGATTCGGGCGACAGCCGTTCGATGAAGGCTTTTTCGCGTTCTCGGTCCTGGGCTTGCAAGGGCCTGATCAACACGTGAACGCCGTTTTCAAGGGCTTCGATCCAGTATTCACCCGAAGGTTTTGGGAACGAAGGCGTTTTATGCTCACGGGAAGTCTCGGCGGGCGCCATGGCAATGTCCTCTGTGTCGAATAAACAAGGAAGTTCAGTTTCGGCAGCGGACCTTGCCCTGACTTGACAGTTGTCAATTGCTTCCCACATGACCTGTCGAGCCGATAGAAAAAAGCGGGTATAGCCGGATCGTATCGATCTTCTTCGGCCACAATTACAAGCAAGCTACTGATTTTCATGATCTTTCACCTTTGGCGGATAGCGCCCTGGCAAACGGTCGGGCTTTAACGAAGCGTTCGACGCTTGAGCACGCGGGCGCGGGCAAGGGACGGTTTGATCTTCATCAAGTCACCTCGCGTGGCATCCAACCCTTGGTTGGACAGCCCGCGAACGTTTTGTGGGGCCGCTAACTTGAATAGATGCCTGCCACCGTTCGATGTCGAACCGTTCTGGCGGCGTGACCTGTTCACCCACGGCATGCCGGCCATGGACATCAGCGAGCTGGCCGAGGAATACCGCATCAGCGCCGAGTTGCCTGGCGTGGATGCCAAGGATATCGAGATCAAGCTCGTCAATGGCAACCTGTTGATCCGGGGCGAGAAAAAGGAGGAAGTGGACGAAAAACGCAAGGAATATCACCTGTCCGAGCGCCATTACGGCAGCTTCGAACGGGTTTTCCAGCTGCCCCGTGGGGTCGACGCCGAGAAAATCGACGCCCAGTTCGACAAGGGCGTGCTGCTGGTGCACCTGCCCAAGCGTGCCGAAGCCATCCATCCGGAAAAGGTGATTCCGATCAAGAGCGGTAAATGATCACCCACCCTCACTGCATCGAGGAGCAAGGAGGCTCCGCCCGTGGAGGTAGAACATGATGTCCATTGGCAAATACTGCAACCGGGACGTGGTCACCGCACCACCCGGTATCTCCATCTATGCCGCGGCGCGCATGATGAATCAGTACCATGTCGGCGATCTTGTGCTGGCCGAACATGTCGACGGCGAGCGTTGTCGGCCCATCGGCCTGATCACCGATCGCGACCTGGCGTTGCGGATCATTGCGCGCAACCCACCGGATCAGGAGGACCTGCAGGCGGTCGATGTACTGCCCCGGCCTCTGATCACCGCGAACCAGAACGAGGACCTGTTCGATGTCATCCTCAATATGCGGCGCGCCAATATCCGACGTATTCCGGTAGTCGATGATTTCGGCCTGCTGGTCGGCATTGCCACGGCGGACGACCTGGTGGGCCTGCTGTCGGACCACCTGCACGAACTGTCACTGCTGATCCGTCAACAGAGCCGGCGGGAGGAAGATCTGCGCGGCGAAGACCTTTGAGCGCCCGCGTGCGCGATGACGAAAGGAGGCTGGCATGCTTATCAGATGGAGTGGCAGTGGCTCGATAGCGAAGCGGCCGCCCTGCATTGCCAATCAGGTATCGGGCGCTGGGGCTGGGCCTGCCATGATGACGAGATGCCCAAGATGGTGCTTGCCTGCGCGGGCGATGTGCCGACACTGGAGGTACTGGCGGCGGTTACACTGCTGCAAGAGCAGGCTCCAGACGTGCGTGTGAGGGTGGTGAATGTCGTTGACCTCATGGCGCTGCAACAGTCGCAACAGCATCCCCGATTGATAAAGGTCAAACCCGGTGACAAGGCCGCTCGCGGTTGACAAATGTCAGGCTGCAGCGCACGCCACCAGCGATACTCAGCGTGTCCTGGCATGCAAGAGGGTACGGACATGCGACGTTATGTGCTTTGCGGGTGGGCAAGCCTGTTGCTGGTTACCGCGTCAGGCTGCACGGCGTGGCGCGCCGAGGAATACGATGCGCGCCTGGAGTCGGCGGAGAACAACGCCGCCACCGCAAGGTTGCGCGCCGATCAAGTGTGTTACCGCATCGATCTGGTCGAGCAGACCGCCAACGAGGCCCTGAGGCGGGCAACCCAGGCTCAGGACGAGGTGCGGCAACTGCGCCAACAGGCCAGACATTGAGCCACGCTGCAGGCGTTCGCACGCTTGATAAAAATCAAGCGCCAAGGGCGGCATGAACTGGATGCTGGCAGCAGCAGTCAATCACTGCCCGCCGAAAGCCCCCTCTCGATGCAACCCGAGCGACCTGAGTGATCAGGCCGGCCCACCGTTGGAGGTAATCATGAGCCACTATCAACGCCTGTTGCTGATCATGCGCCCAATGCTGCACCAGGCGGTCGCCCTGGAGCAGGCCGGTGCACTGGCCCGATCAGCATCGGCCAGCTTGCACATTGTCGCCTTGCTCGAAGCACTGGACAAACTCTGGCTACTGGAGTCCGGTAAGCACCAAACGGAGCGGGAGGCTTACCGGCACACTCAGCAGCAACAGCTGGAAACCCAGGCGAACGCGCTGCGTGCCTCCGGCGTGCAGGTGACGACCGAGGTGGCGTGGAGCAATGACCTGCAGGATGACATCCTGGAGCACGTCATGGAGATGCAACCGGACCTGCTGCTCAAGCAGGTCGAGCATGAGCCCGCGCTCAAGCGCGCCTTCTTCACCCCGCTTGACTGGCAACTGTTGCGCCACTGCCCGGTCCCGGTCTACCTGCTCGGGGCCAACCGGCCGACGTTGCCGCGCCAGGTCGTGGCGGCGGTGGACGTGGCCGACACCTCGGAAGAGGGGCAAGCCCGAAATGACAGCATCGTCCAGCAGGCCAGTGCCTTGGCCTTGCAGACAGGGGCGCAACTGGACCTGCTGCACGCCTGCGATCTGTCGATGGCCTACATGGGCGACATGGGCTATGCCGCCTGGGCCATCGGTGACATTGCCGAGCCCATGCGCCAAGGGCTGGAAGATGATTTCAGGAAACTGGCCGAACGCTTCGGCGCACCACCGGAACGCTGCCACTTCGTGCTCGGCCGCCCGGTCCCGGTGCTCAGCGAATACGTCGAATCACAGCCGGTGGACGTACTGGTCATGGGGCGACCAATTGCACGGGGGCTGGACCGTCTGTTCGGCAGTACCACCGAGCATGTGTTGTACCAGGTGCCTTGCAATATTCTGGTGGTGTAGGGCTGTGCGGCTGACGACGACTGCAAGAACGACGAACGGTTGGCGACGGGTAGTCAGTAGCTCAGCACCACCCGGTGCAAGGTAGCGCCTGGAGGCCTTGATTCTCAATCCTGACGAGAAGGCCCCGCACCCGGCCGTTGAATCAGGCGGTATCGCCTGTTCGGCCGTGTCGCACCACCTCCACGCAGAATTGCCCTTCGTAGGGGGGCACATGGCATTCGACGATATCCTGCGCCGCGACCTGCAGATGAATGCCGACGATATCGGCATGCACCGGTTGGCGGCAGACGTGGCGGTCGACGAGCACCGCGCTGATGAGGTGGCGCGCACCCAGTTCGGCGAGGTAGGCGCAGGTGCGTAGCAGAGAGTGCCCTTCGTAGAGTACGTCATCGACCACCAGCAAGGTGGTTCCGGCAAGGTCGAGCTTGGCGAGTTCCGGGTTTTCGGTGAGTTGAGTATGCGCATGCAAGAGGCTCAGGTCGTCTGCATAGCGCTTGACCTTGATCGGGTAGAGCGGCAATGGCGCAGCACCGTTCAGTGCTTGCAGGTGCAGTTGCAGACGCTGCGCCAGCGGCTCACCACGCCGCTGAATGCCTACCAGCGCGACTTCAGACGTAGGCAAGCAGGCCATGGCCTGGCGGGCCATCGAGCGCAGCACACTGTCCAGATCGTCTTCGTCATACAGGCGAACCCTCGATGGAGCGGGGCGATTCATGGTGTTTTTCCTCTATTGGATATCACTCTGTTCGGGAGCCTACCCGGGCACCTTGAGGTGGGCTTGATAAAAGCCAAGTGATCGAATCGAAAACAAGCCCGTTTTGTGCATCACATGCGATAAGCCGTGATTATTCCACCTGAGGAAATGTTTGCAGGAGGGGTTTGCTATCGCCATAATTGGTACGTAATTACATGTTACATAACACAGTACAAAATCGTAGGAGCAAGCATGGCCCGTGGCGGTATCAACAAGGTGGTAGTGCAGCAGGCGCGTCAGGCACTGATCGCCCGGGGTGAGAACCCCAGCATCGATGCCATACGTATCGAGTTGGGCAACACCGGCTCCAAAACCACGATTCACCGCTACCTGAAGGAACTGAACGGCCAGCAGCCGGTGGCGTCCGAAGGCGGGGTGGCGCTGAGCGATGTGCTGAGCCGCCTGGTCGGGCAACTGGCAACGCAGCTGCAGGACGAGGCCGACCTGAAGATCGAGCAGGCCGAGAGCACGTTCACTCAACAGCGCGAGCAGCTTGAGGCGCAGCTGGAAATTGCCCGGCAGGCACTGGCCGCAGCGCATCAGCAACACAAGATCGATGCAGCGGCATTGGCCGCGGAAACCGAAAAACTGCTGTCCACGCAAAGCACGCTGCAGGCCGAACAGCTGCGCAGTGCCAGCCTCAACCAGTCGCTGGGTGAGTTGCAGGTGCGCCTGGCTGACAAGGACGAGCAGGTCAAGTCGCTGGAGGACAAGCACCGCCATGCCCGCGACGCCTTGGAGCACTACCGCAATGCCAGCCGTGAACAGCGCGAGCAGGAACAGCGCCGCCACGAAGCGCAGTTGCAGCAGATGCAGGTGGAATTACGTCAGTTGCAGCAGGGCATGATCGTCAAGCAGGACGAACTTACCCGTTTGCACCGTGACAATGAGCGTCTGCTGGGAGAGCATCGTCAGGCGGCGAGCGAATGTCGGGCGCAGGATGAGTTGCTGGAACAACGCGATGCACAGATCCAGGGCCTGCGCACCATCCTGGCCCAGGCACAAGGCGCCAGCGAAGAGATGCGTCGGCAGCTGGATGTGCAAGCCCAGAGCCTTGAAGCCAGGCGCGACGTGTGTGCCGAGCAGGCGCGGCAGTTGCAGTGGCTTGAGGAGCAGTTGAAGGCGCGTGATGAGGCGCTGGCGCAGTGTCGGGCGCAATTGGCCTCGGTTGCAGATTAATCAAACTTTTCCTGGCGGGTGGTTTCTTCCTTAGACACTCACCGGAGACAACGCCATGCCTGGATCTCAACCGCCACACAAAGAGGGGCCTCATTCGGCCGAGCAGGCCGATAAAAAGGCAGACCTTGGTTTCGACCCCGACTCCCCGGATGCCGAAGACCCTCAAGTCGACCCACAGGGGCCGGCCAAGCCGCCTAGAGACATTGAGAAAAAGGAGTAAACCACGGCCTTGATTACTGGTCTCGTCGCCGGCAAGCCATGTGCGATCCCTTGGGAACCAGCTTGCCGGCGACGGTCACCACAGACGACTGTCAGCCTTCAGCGCGCCTGGCGGCCTCTACGCCCGCCGCCGACAGCTTGATCGGGTAGTGCACGCTGATCTGGTGATCACTGCTTACCGCCACGCTGCCGTCGTGAATCAAACCGGCTTCCTGCAACGTCTTGAGCATGCCGGCCACCGCCTTTTCGCCGCGGTAGTTGTCCAGCACTTCCTTGCCTAGCCCTTCGGGGTGCGCATGCAACAGGCGGGTAAGTACTTCGGTCTTCAATGCATCGTTACTCATATGCGGCCTCACTTGCCGTGCTTGGACTGAAGGGCTTTAGCCTGTTCCAGGTGCTGTTCGAGTTTGGGCAGCGTTTCGCTGGCAAAGGCCTTCAGCTCGGCCTTGTCGGACGATGCAGCCTCTTTCTTGAACAGCTCCACCGCTTTTTCGTGAGCGTCGACCTGGTTGTTGAGGTACGACTTGTCGAAGGACTCATCGCGCCACTCCAGGATCACTTTCTTGATCTTGTCGGTCATCGCGGCCTCATCCGGAACCGAAATGTCCAGTTTGCGGGCAATGTCGCCGAGTTTCTGGTTGGCCTGGGTGTGGTCGGTGACCATTTGCTGGGCGAATGACTTGATCTCGGCGTTCTGGCTTTTCTCCTGAGCCAGCTTGCCGGTCACCACTTCGGCAATGCCGGCCTCGGTGGCTGCATCGACGAAATCATCGGAAGTCGCGGCCATTGCGTGCACCGATGCCAGGCCCAACACCATGGAAAAACCAACGCGTCTGATGAAGAGACTATTCATGCTTCACTCCTTTAAACCGTGGCGCGACCTCAATGTCGCGTACGGTTGAGGGTGAAGGCGGGGCAAAGGTTTAATCTTTTTTGCCGCCGGTTCCGACCGTGCGACGCTGAACTATAGTGAAGACGGCGAACGCCGTAGGGCCAGGGATTCCAATGTGCGCAGCCAGGAAACAGGACGACGATGGGCTTTTCGCCATAAGTGGCGAGGGCCGCGCCGTGGCGCTGTTCCGCCTGGTACTGGCATTCATGCTGGTGGTGATGCTGGCATTTGTACTGGTGGAAGGTTGGCGCATCTGGCGCGACTATCGCTTTGCCTATAACAATGCCGAGAACATGGTCAGCAACCTGGCCCGGGCCACGGCGCAGCACGCCGAGGACGCTATCCGCCAGGTCGACGCCATTACCGCAGCCTTGGCCGAGCGCCTGGAAGGCGATGGTTTCGATCACATCGACCGGCCCCGCCTGCATGCCTTGCTGGCCCAGCAAAAACGCATCATGCCGCAGTTGCACGGGCTTTTCGTTTACGGCCCGGACGGCAGCTGGATCGTCACGGATCAGGCGGCCATCCCGCCCAAGGCCAATAACGCCGACCGGGACTACTTCGCCTATCACCGCAGCCATACCGACCCTGGTGTACATATCGGTTCGGTGGTGCGCAGCCGTTCCACCGGCGACCTGATCATTCCTATTTCCAGGCGCCTGGAGCATGCCGATGGCAGCTTCGCCGGCGTATTGCTCGGCACCATCAAAGTGGCGTGGTTCGTGCGTTACTACGGCGACTTCAAGATCGACGAACGCGGCGCGCTGGTGCTGGCCAAGCGCGACGGCACCCTCCTGGTACGGCGCCCGTTCGTGGAACAGGTGATAGGCCGAAGTCTTGCCAACAGTGAGATCTTCCGCAACCACTTGCCGTATGCCACAGAAGGGGTAGCCGAGGCGGTAGCGGTCGTCGACGGTACCCCTCGGCTGTATGGCTACCGCGCGTTGTCCAGCTACCCGTTGGTCGTGGAGGCGGGGCTGTCGCGTGAATCCATTGTCGCGCCCTGGCGGTACGATGCGATCAAGTCAGTGGCGGTCTTGCTGCTGTTGTTGGTGGGGCTGGCAGCGTTTGGCGGTGTGGTGCTGCGCCAACTGCGCGAGCGGATCGTGATCGAGCGGGCGCTGCTCCAGGCTCACCAGACGCTGAAAGCGTTGGCCTTGACCGACAGCCTTACAGGGCTGGGTAACCGTCGGCGGCTGGATGGCGTGTTCGAACCTGAACTGCGCCGTGCACGGCGCCAAGGCTATCCCCTGGCACTGGTGATGCTGGACCTGGACTACTTCAAGGCCTACAACGACCACTACGGTCACCCGGCTGGCGACCAGTGCTTGCGACGCTTTGCCGAGGTGCTGCAACAGGCCTTGAAACGGCCGGCCGATCTGGCGGTGCGCTATGGTGGGGAGGAATTTACGCTGTTGCTGCCCGATACCGATGGCCGTGGCGCGGAACTGCTGGTGCAGGAATTACAGCAGCTGTTGCGCCGTCAGGCGCTGGAACATGCCGCCAGCCCATTGGGAAGGGTGTCGTTCAGTGCCGGGATCGCGGTGGTCGACCTGGCGCGGGAGGGGGGCACTGCCGAGGCGCTGGTCGCGGCGGCTGATGGGGCGTTGTACCAGGCCAAACAGCAGGGGCGAGATGGGTATTGCGTGGCCGGAAGTGTGGCGGCAGGGCAGAATTGCTGACCTGGCTGGAGATCGCGGGGGCGCCATGCGGCGCGATGAAAACTAGAGCCCCACGTTCAGACGCATTGCACAACGCCCGAGAAAACCGTGAGCATGCTCGCTGGCCAGGATGCCACGGAGTCGTTCGCAAAGCCGGCTTTCCTGAAGCATCTCAAACCCGAAACGGGCATAAAACGGCGCATTCCAAGGCACATCCACAAAGGTGGTCAGCGTCAGCTCGCCTACACCGGCGCAGCGCGCTGCATCGACCACTTGCTGCAGCAACCGGCGCCCGACACCTTGCCCTTGGGCCTCCTGGCGCACCGATATTTCATGGAGGTGCAATGCCTGATCCGCCAGCCGGGCGCATGCAAAACCCACAATGCGCCCAGTCGCGTCCTGCGCCACCCAACTACCCCCTGCCTCGACGAAAGCCCTGTGCGCCGCGCAATCCATGACGTCGCCTTGCGCGAGCCAGGCCAGTGCCGGCCAACTGGCAAAGGCCTGGGCTGCCGAGCGCTCGACGTCCGGCAGCCACGTGATGTCTGGTTCAAGGGTAGGGCGGATAAGCATGAATCACTCCTGTCGTTCTAATCCGTCGCCAGCACCTGCGGCTGCAATTGCCAGCGCACCGAGCTTACACCTTTCTCCAGGCTGACCCTGCTGACCAGGCGCTCCAGTTGCGCCGGCGCCTGCGCGGTGCCCAACAGCTCGGCGCGCACTTCCAGGCGCGCAGGGTTGTCCAGGTCCTGGCTCTGCAACGACTGCAGGCGCAGCTGTGGATCGCCCAGGCTGTGCAGCATCAGGCTACGCACCTGGATCTCGTCCTCGCCGCGGCAGACGATACGGACTTCGAAGTGCTGTTCCACCTCGCTGGCCGGCACCACGTCCTGACGATCCAGGCGCTGGGCGATATCACGCAACAGGATGTTGGCGCAGAGCACCACCAGGCTACCCAGTGCCGCCTCCATCATCAGCCCGAGGCTGCACAGCACGCCGACCGCAGCCGTGCACCACAAGGTGGCCGCGGTGTTCAGGCCACGTACATTGAAACCATCGCGCATGATGACGCCACCGCCGAGAAAGCCGATGCCCGACACCACATAGGCTGCGACCCGCGACGCATCGGCAGGCGCCATGCCTGGCACCGCCTGGGTCATCAATACGAACAGGCAGGCACCGGTACTGACCAGCGCATTGGTGCGCAGCCCGGTCAGGCGTTGGCGCAATTGCCGTTCGGCACCGATCAGCGCCCCCAGCACCAGGGCAATGCTGACGCGCAGCAGAAATACTTTCCAATCCATAGCAAACCTCTT
The DNA here is from genome assembly GCF_045164175.1 of Pseudomonas sp. 10(2024). NCBI lineage: Bacteria > Pseudomonadati > Pseudomonadota > Gammaproteobacteria > Pseudomonadales > Pseudomonadaceae > Pseudomonas > Pseudomonas sp. 10(2024). The sequence goes on along the minus strand of NZ_CP174006.1, from coordinate 2,892,811 downwards.
CCGCAGGCACACGCCCGCATGAACGCCATCAGTTGGCGCGGTTGAAATAACCAGAAATTGCGCAGGACCACGCGGAGGGAAGGAGAAGCGGGGGTTACAGGAAACCACCGTCTTGCCAGAGCGGCCAGACAGGGCAGAACACTGCCGGGCTAGCGCGCCACGCGGGCCTGTCGCAAGCGACTGGGGCTACTGTCCAAGGCAGGTCTCCTGTTGAGGAAGGCAAAATTGCGTCGCGGACCATACGCCGCAGGGCAGAGCAGGTCAAGGGCAAAGACATGACAATGGCTTCATCCGGGAACGGCCTGCTGCCGGTCACGCCCACATGGAAAAAACCCTGGGCAGCCGGTAACCTTGCGCCTTCCTTTGCCATCACCCGGACCGTTCCATGCTGTTCAATCTCGCCATATTGTTCGGCACCCTGGTGGCCATGGAGGGCGTTGGTACGCTGGCTCACAAGTACATCATGCATGGCTGGGGCTGGTGGCTGCACCGATCGCACCATGAGCCACACCTGGGCATGCTCGAAACCAACGACCTGTACCTGGTGGCCCTGGGGCTGATCGCCACGGCGCTGGTGGCGCTGGGCAAAAGTGGTTATGCGCCTTTGCAGTGGGTAGGCGGTGGTGTGGCAGGCTATGGTGCACTGTATGTACTGGCCCACGACGGTTTCTTTCACCGGCACTGGCCGCGCAAGCCGCGGCCGGTCAACCGCTACCTGAAACGCTTGCACCGCGCGCACCGCCTGCACCATGCGGTAAAGGGGCGCACGGGGAGCGTGTCGTTCGGGTTCTTCTATGCGCCGCCGCTGAAGGTGTTGAAGCAGCAATTGCGCAGCAGGCGCAGCCAATCGTGATGCATCCCTGGCACGCCCGGCACCTGCCGGGCACCGGGTGACGTCAGTTCACGGTTTCACCCTTGGGCTCTGCCGCCACATGCCCCCGGCTCACCCACCAGCCAAACCCGGCCGCGGTAAAGAACATGATCAAGCTGTACAACGCAGCCGGCACCGCCATGGTCGCGTTGTTCAGCAGCGAAGGGCTCAACGCCAGGGCAATCGCCAAGGTCCCGTTATGGATGCCAATTTCCATACCAATGGCAATCGCCTGGCGCTTGGGAATGTTCAACAGCCGCGGCACCCAATAGCCCACCGTCAGGCTCAGCAGGTTGAACAGCAGCGCCGCCAGGCCCACCACCGGTGCGTACTCGACCACTGTCTGCCAGTCCTTGGCCAATGCCAGGACGATGGTGAAGGCCAGGAACAGCGCAGCCACCAGCTTCATCGGTTTTTCCATGCGCGCAGCGAACGCCGGGGCGAAATGGCGAATCAGCATGCCCAGCGCCACCGGCAGCAAGACGATGGCGAACACCTGCATGACCTTGGCGAACTGCAGTGGGATAGCCTGGTCCGAGGCCATGAACCAGCTCAGCGACAGGTTCACCAGCAACGGCATGGTCAGGATCGCGATCAGTGAGTTGACCGCCGTCAGGGTGATGTTCAATGCCACGTCACCGTGGGCCAGATGGCTGAACAGGTTGGCCGTGGTCCCGCCCGGCGAAGCAGCCAGCAGCATCAACCCCACTGCCAGGGCAGATTCCAGGCCAAAGCCGTTGGCGATCAGGAAGCACACCAGCGGCAACAGCAGGATCTGGCACACCAGGCCCACCACCACGGGCTTTGGATACTTCACCACGCGAGCGAAGTCAGCCAGGGTCAACGACAACCCAAGGCCAAGCATGATGATGCCCAGGGCAAGCGGCAGAAACGCAGTGAGCAGGGGCGAGGCGGTCATGAGTGGTCTCTCGGGCGAAGGATCTGAAGCAGTGTAGGTCGGCCTTGATTGATAGCTAATTGCAAAGGGCCAGCTCTTGGTAACCGTTTGTTACCACGTGCAGCGGCTGGCGAGGCTGCATGCCGCATTGCAGCAGGCATGCAGGCGAAGTAGCATTCCGTTTTTACCTTAGGATTAGCCTGATATGCCGTTCCAGCAAGGTCTGCTTGCCACCCCGGTGCCGGCCCACGCCCGTCACCTGTTCTTCACCCTGCAGTCGCCCGAGGCGTTGCCTGCCGCGCTGGATGCCTTGCTGCCGCAGGTCGATGGCAAACAGTTGCTGCTGGGCGTAGGCGCCCCCTTGGCCAAGGCCCTGGGCCGGGAAATACCAGGCCTGCGCCCGTTCCCGCTTCTGGATGCCGCGGTTGAGAACCCCAGCACCCAACACGCCCTGTGGCTGTGGCTGCGTGGCGACGAACGTGGCGACCTGCTGCTGCGCGCCCAGGCCCTGGAGCAGGCGCTGGCACCCGCCCTGAGCCTGGCCGACAGCGTTGATGGCTTCCTGCACCGGGGCGGCCATGACCTTACCGGTTATGAAGACGGCACCGAAAACCCGACAGACGAAGAGGCGGTGCAAGCGGCCATTGCCGCAGATGGCTCCAGCTTTGCCGCGTTCCAGCTGTGGAAGCACGATCTGCAATACTTCAAGTCGCTGCCCCAGGCAGACCAGGACAACATCATCGGCCGTCGCTTGAGCGATAACGAAGAACTCGACGACGCCCCCGCGTCCGCGCACGTAAAGCGCACCGCCCAGGAAAGTTTTGAACCCGAGGCGTTCATGGTCCGTCGCTCGGTATCCTGGGCCGACCAACGCGGCGCCGGCCTGGCTTTCGTCGCCCTGGGCAAGAGTTTCGAGGCATTCGAGGTGCAGCTGCGGCGCATGAGTGGCCTGGAAGACGGCATCATCGACGGGCTGTACCGCTTTAGCCGCCCGCTGACGGGGGGCTACTACTGGTGCCCGCCAATGAGCGAGACGGGTGTCGATTTGAGCCCCTTGCTGGGGGCCTGATCTCTAAACATCCGGATACTCTCTAAACATCCGGATACAGAAACACCCGCAGGCGAGGGATGGAGCGGCTAGCCTTGAAAGTTTCCGATTCATGACGGGAGATTTTCCATGTACGCACGTCGTGAAGTCCTACGCGCAGGTGCAACATTGGGATTGCTGGCCGCCGCCAGCCCTTGGCTGCACGCTGCCGTGCCGGCGGGTTTGCTTGCGCGCAAAGTCCCGTCCACCGGTGAAGCGTTGCCGGTGATCGGTGCCGGTACGTCGGGCAGTTTCGAGGTAGAAAGCGGTTCGCCCCAGTACCTTCAACTCAAAACGGTGCTCAAGGCATTTTTCGACGGCGGCGGCCGGGTGATCGACACCTCGCCCAACTACGGGGGCGCCGACAGCATTCTCGGCCAGTTGCTGGAAGAGGGCGGCTGGCACCGCCAGTGCTTCCTTGCTACCAAGATCGCCGCCAATAGCCGGGCTGAAGCCCAGGCGCAGTGGGCCGGCAGCCTCAAGAGCCTGCGCACCGACAAGGTCGACCTGCTGCAGATTCACAACCTGCGTGACTGGCAGACGCAGCTGCCTTATGCCCGCGAGCTGAAGCAGCAGGGCGGGACACGTTATGTCGGCATCACCCATTACCTGAACAGTGGCCACGACGACGTCGCCCGTATCGTGCGCAGCGAGCCGCTGGACTTCATCCAGATCAACTACTCGGTCAACGCGCCGGACGCTGCCCGGGAACTGCTGCCGCTGTGCCAGGACAAGGGCGTTGCGGTGTTGATCAATCGGGCCTTCGACGATGGCCGGCTGTTCGCCCGGGTCAAAGGCCAGGCCTTGCCGGGCTGGGCCGCCGAAGCAGGCATCGGCAGCTGGGCACAGCTGTTTCTCAAGTTCGCCCTCAGTCACCCGGCAGTGACCACGGTCATACCCGCTACCAGTCGGCCTGACCGCCAGCTCGATCAGCTCAAGGCCGGGCATGAGCCAATGCTCACCCAGGCGCAGCAACAGGCGCTGATCACACAGTTTGCCTGACGCCATGCAAGCCTGGCGGCGGCGCCTGGACCGAGGGCTGAACATCCAGCCTGGTGAGGGGCCGGCGGTCATCGCCGGCTTGCTGCTGTTCTACCTGCTGTTCACTGGTTACTTCATGCTGCGCCCGGTACGCGAAACCATGGGCGTTGCCGGTGGCGTGGAAAACCTGCAGTGGCTGTTCACCGGCACCTTCCTTGCCACGTTGGCGTGCCTGCCGCTGTTTGGCTGGCTGGCCTCCAGGGTGCAGCGCAGGCATATCTTGCCTTGGACCTATGGTTTTTTCGCCAGCAACCTGTTGCTGTTCGCGGCACTTTTAGCCGGTAACCCTGACAATCTCTGGACCGCCCGGGCCTTCTACATCTGGCTGTCGGTGTTCAATTTGCTGACGATCTCGCTGGCCTGGAGCGTGCTCGCCGATCTGTTCTCCACCGCCCAAGGCAAGCGGCTGTTCGGCCTGCTGGCAGCCGGGGCCAGCCTGGGCGGGCTCAGTGGCCCCGTGCTTGGCACGTTGCTGGTGGCGCCGCTCGGCCATGCCGGGTTGCTGGTGCTGGCGGCGGTGTTTCTGATGGGCAGTATCGGCGCGACACTGTTCCTGCACCGCTGGCGAGCACGCCAACCCATTGCGATGCAAACCAAACACCAGGACGCGCGGCGACTGGGTGGCAACCCGTTTACCGGCGCCACCGCCGTCCTGCGCTCGCCCTATCTGCTAGGCATCGCTTTGTTCGTGGTATTGCTGGCCAGCGTCAGCACATTCCTGTACTTCGAGCAGGCGCGTATTGTCAGCGAAACCTTCACTGACCGCACCCGGCAGACACAGGTGTTCGGCCTGATCGACACGGTTGTGCAGGCCCTGGCCATCCTCACCCAGGTCTTTCTTACCGGGCGTCTGGCCCGTCGGCTGGGAGTCGGTGTGTTGCTGGTCGCAGTGCCGCTGGTGATGGCTGCCGGCTTCTTGTGGCTGGCACTGGCCCCGGTGTTCGCCCTGTTCGTGGTGGTGATGGTGGTGCGGCGGGCAGGTGAATACGCATTGGTGCGGCCAGGGCGGGAGATGCTGTTCACCGTGCTGTCCGCCGAGGACAAGTACAAAGCCAAGAACTTCATCGACACCGTGGTCTACCGTGGCGGCGATGCGCTGAGCGGCTGGGTCAAGCGTGCGCTGGACGTGATGGGCGAACACCCGCAATTGGCGATGCTCATCGGCGCATTGCTTGCCGTGGGCTGGGGCGCGACGGGCGCTTGGCTGGGCCGCCGGCAGGCGCGCATGGATAGCCCGCCGCACCACTGACACGCGCACCAAATATGGCGATGCCGCTTATTTAACGCCACCGGTCCGAACCTCTCCTAATAAAGCGAATCTGCCGATATCGCCGAACTCCGAATCTGTGTACGGCATCTTGCCGTGCATTCCGAAGTCATATGAGGTTTGAACACCATGGCCACTAAAGACAACAGCCGCACCGGCAATCAACAAGGCAGCCAAGGCGGTAACAAGAACCCGGGCAATTTCGCCAATGACCGTGAAAAAGCCTCCGAAGCCGGTCGCAAAGGCGGCCAGTCCTCGGGCGGCAACATGCCCCACGACCGCGAGTCGGGCCACAAGGGCGGCCGTTCGTAACTGACCGAGGCGCAGTGCCGGGGCGACCTGGCACTGCAATTATCCAAGGGGGTAATCCATGCGCCTGACTCCACTGATCATCCTGATGGGTTCGCTGAGCTTGGTCGGCGGTTGTTTCGACCGCGACAATGACCACCCCGGCAAAGATTCGGACCCCAGCAAGCCTTCGCTGCAGATGCAGCAACCGGATAACAAGCCTGCGCCGCAGCCTGCGCCCGACCCCGAGCCGATGCCGGGGCAGAAGCCGAGCCAGTAAGTAGACAAGGAGCACGGCATGACGGTGATGAACCGCAATACTGCAAGCGCTGCGCAAGTGGCCGCCGAATCGACCAGTCTGCGACAACGCTATGAAACAATGCTCGCAGGGCAGGATGCTGGCAGCGCCTCATGGCTCGAGGAACAACTGGCGGGTGCCGCAAACATGCAGGACGACTTGCCAGACACACCGTCCGAGTTGCCCGACTGGAGCAGAAAGCATACTGCCAAGGTCGCCGAGGCCTATACCCGTTACCTGGCACAACGCCGTCAAGGCATGCCACGCCGTTACTTTTCCAACCGCGCCCACGCATTGTGGTTCCTGCAACAGGTTGCGCCGACCAAGGCCGTCGACGGCGCCTGGCTACAGGGCACCCTTCATCACTGGCGCGATCCACGTTACCACGGGCTGATTCGCACTTACCTGGAAGAGCTCGGCAACGGCGACCCACGCTGCAACCATGTGCTGATCTATCAGCGTCTGCTTGGTCGCCTGGGTTGCGTAGAGGCCATGCCCCTGGATGACATGCGATATCTGCAAGGGGCGATACAACTTGCCCTGGGGCAGCATTGCGACACTTACCTGCCAGAGTTAGTTGGCTACAACCTCGGTTATGAGCAGCCACCGCTGCATCTGCTGATCACCACGTACGAGCTGGCCGAGCTGGGCATCGACGGGCAGTATTTTCAGCTGCACGTGACCATCGACAATGCCGCCAGCGGCCACGCGCGCCTGGCAATCCAGGCATTGAACCAGCTAACCCCCCCGCGTGACCCCCAGGGGTTCTACGCCAGGGTGCGCCGCGGCTACCGTCTGAATGACCGGGGTATCGCCACGCCAGACCTCATCCGCCAGTTCGACCTGCAAGGCGAACTGTTCGCAGCCTTGGAACGCAAGCGGGTATACGGCCAGTTCATGCATGCCGACCATTGCCGCCTGCAGCAGCGCACGATCAATCAATGGCTGGCCGAACCCGGCGCCATGCCCGCATTCGTTGCCGCATTGCAGGCCCATGGCTGGATCCGCAGAGGGCAACCGCCGGCTAACAGCCGCTGGTGGACGCTGATCGAGGGGCCGTCTGCGGCGATGTTCGGTGTATTCAACGCCTATGAAAAACAGCTTTGGCATGACTGGATCGCCGACGACTGGCGGCCGTCCATCCGCCGCGTGGCCCCTGGCAGTTGGGGGCTGCCGGAGGTGCATGAGGAAATACCCGGCGACGCCTTGAATGTGGCCCCCGAGGCCTTGATCCAGCGGATGGCTGGCAACCGCCACGCCACGCCGGACGGTCTGTCTGCCACGCGCGCCTACATGCGCTTAAACGGGCTGCGCCAGGAGGAACCGCGTTGATGATGCTCGCGCCCAGGCAAATCGAGGCAGACCAGGCGTTGCTGCAACTGGGACAGCGCCTGCGTGCCGATGGATACCGCTTTACCTGCGTAACGCCCGCCACCCACGCGCGCGTCAATGCCCGCGTGGGCTGCGGGCAGGCCAGCACCCTGCGCGATGTATTCGGCTGGAGCCGGCCTTTCGACCCCGGTTTGCTGTCGGCAGATCAGTTGCAGTTGCTCGAACGTGCGCAGGCGTTAGTTGCGCAGGGTGAACTGCTGACCAGCACGGTACGCTGGTCCAGCCTGGATGAATTTCTTTTGCTGCATTCGGCGTTTCCAACCGACGCCAGCGATGCCGTGTTCTTCGGCCCGGACAGTTACCGCTTTGCCCAGGTCATTCACGAGCACCTTCAGCACTGCCCCGCGCGGGTCGAGCATGCAGTGGATATCGGCTGTGGCAGCGGGGTGGGCGCCTTGCTGATTGCCCGCGCCGCCCAGCACGCTCAGGTCAGCGCCGTTGACATCAACCCCCTGGCACTGCGCTATACGGCAATCAATGCAGCCTTGGCGGGTGTGAGTAACCTGTCGGTCGAGCCCAGCGACTTGCTGGACGGTATCAGCGGCACGTTCGACCTGATCGTTGCCAACCCGCCCTACATGCTTGACCCCAACGCCCGCCTGTACCGTCACGGCGGAGGCGCGCTAGGCGTCGACCTGTCGCTACGTATCGTGGAGCAGGCTCGCGATCGGCTGAGCCGCCACGGTACGTTGCTGCTATACACAGGCGTGGCCATTGTCGAAGGCCGCGATGCCTTGCTCGAAGCCATCCGCCTGCGCCTGGCCGGTCAGGATTGGGCCTGGGTGTATCGGGAAATCGACCCCGATGTATTTGGCGAGCAACTGGCTGAGCCAGGCTACGAACAGGTCGAGCGCATCGCCGCCGTGGCGCTCACCGTTACCCGTAACTGCTGAGGCAGCATGGTCCGGCCCTGCGCCGGTCAAGTGCTTCACGACAGCACCCGCTCGCCAAAGGTGATGGTGGAGGCGGGACTTGCATTTAGGCTGTGTTGACCGACAATGGCCGCGCCCTTTGCAGCCACTCGGAAACACCTGCTCCATGATGCTTATCAAGCAATTCCCCGACATTTCCCTGGATGACACGCTGTTCGTCTTTGCCCTCGAGGCCGAGGCTGGCGATGTCTTTACCGAGGTGAACACCGTGTTCACCGGCATTGGCAAGGTCAATGCCGCTATCGCCCTGACCAAGGCGATAGCCAGGCGCAGGCCCAAACTTATCGTCAACTTGGGCTCGGCTGGCAGCCAGCGTCATGGCAAGGGCGAAGTCGTGTGCTGTAACCGCTTCGTTCAACGCGACATGGATGTGACCCCACTGGGCTTTGCCCGTTATGAAACGCCCTTGTCCGACACCCCGGTGGTACTCGAGCACGGGGCGGCAATACCCGGCCTGGCTGTGGAAACCTGTGGCAGCGGTGACAGCTTCGAGATCAACCATGGCGACGCGCCTTATGACGTGATCGACATGGAAGCCTATGTGCTGGCATTGATCGCGCGTGACGAAGGTATTCCGTTCGTGTGCCTTAAATACATTTCCGATGATGCCGGCAGCGATGCTGCGCAGGATTGGGCAGTGCAAGTGCACCAGGCGGCCGAAGCGTTCAAGCGGGTGCTGTTCAGCCAAGCGTGACGGTTGCCGCAGGGCAGGGCAGCTAAACCTTTGTCGCCCGGCGCAGTCACTTCTGGTATCAGCAGGCAACCCTGGGAGCACCCTCATGGCTCGGGCAATCTGGAAAGGCGCCATCAGTTTTGGCCTTGTGCACATCCCCGTGGCACTCAATACCGCCGTGCGCACCGAGCGCGTGGACTTCGACTGGCTGGACAAGCGCAGCATGGAGCCGGTCGGCTACAAGCGGGTGAACAAAGTGACCGGCAAGGAAATCGACAAGGACAATATCGTCAAGGGCGTAGAGTTCGAGAAGGGCCGCTATGTGGTGATCAGTGAGGAGGAGATCCGCAAGGCCCGGCCCGAAGCGACCCAGACGATCGATATCTTTTCCTTTGTGGAAGCGGGCGATATTCCGCTGCAGCATTTTGATACGCCGTACTACCTGACCCCGGACCGCCGTGGCGGCAAGGTGTACGCCTTGCTGCGCGAGACGCTGGAAAAGACCGGCAAGGTGGCACTGGCCACCGTGGTATTGCATACCCGGCAGCACTTGGCGCTGCTGCGGCCGCTGGACCAGGCGCTGGTGATGATCACCTTGCGCTGGCCTGAAGAGGTGCGCGGGCTGGAAACGCTGGAGCTCGATGCCAGCGTGACCGACAGCAAGGTGGAGAAGCGTGAGCTGGAGATGGCCAAACGCCTGGTGGAGGACATGAGCGGGCCCTGGAAGCCTGAGGATTATCACGACGCCTTCCGCCAGACGATCATGGACCTGGTGGAAGAGAAGGCCAGCAAGGGCAAGATCGAGGCGGTGGAGAAGGGCGACGCAGGGGCGGCCGAGAAAGGTGCGGACATCCTCGACCTGACCGAACTGCTCAAGCGCAGCCTGGGTGGCAAGAAACCGGTGAAGAAAACGCGCAAGGCTTCATGAATACCGCCGAAATCCATTGATTTCAGGACTGCGCCTGCAACCCGGCCAGGTAATCACCAAACCCCTCGCGGGCGCGGCTGTCGCGCCGGCTGCTGGTGGCCACGCTATGCCTGGCGGTCCAGACGATCTGGGCGCCGCTGGCCTGCAGGTCGCTGACCAGTTGCACATCCTCATGCGCCGCCAGGGGCTGGAAGCCACCCACACGCTCGTAAGCATCGGCACATACCCCCAGATTCGCGCCATGCACATGCCGATGCCCTTCACACGCCTGGTAGCGGCTCTGGTACAGCTTGCGCAGCGCGGCGGTCTGCCAGGGTTGCCAGTACTCGATATGCACGGTGCCGCAAACCACCTCGGCGCTACAGGCCAGCTGCGACAGCAGCCAGTGCGCCGGGACCCGGCTGTCCGCATCGGTGCACGCCAGCCATGTGGCGCCACGCTCGACCATGTGCGCGGCCCCCACACGACGTGCCATGCCGACATTACCGGCTTCCACCTCCAGCATGTGTACACCGAAACGCCGCGCCACGGCGGCGCTGCCGTCGCTGCAACGGTCCAGTACCACCAGCACTTCCACGTGCAGTCCCGCTTGCTGCGCCTGCCGGGCAGCCACCAGCACCGCCCGCAGGCATCGCCCAAGGCGGCGGGCTTCGTTATGCGCCGGGATGACAACGGCGATCATGGGCAAGTCTCATCGAGATCGACGACGCTTGGCTGGCATGACCAGTACTCCAGCAAAAAGTCCGCCTCCTCATGCCGAAACTGCTGATGCAACGGCAAATGCCGGGTCAATAGGCGGTGCACTTCGCGGCCGTCCTGCGGGCAACCCGCGATAGGGTGCTTCCAGTGGCAGGCCAGCAGCGCACCGTCGTAGCTGAGGCTGGCCACCGATTGTTCGATGACCTGCAGCCAGTCAGTGGGATCGAGGTAATAGCCCACCTCGCTGAGCACGATCAGGTCAAAGCGCCCGCCTGGCCAGTCCCCCGGTAACCGGGCCAGTTCGACCGAAGCATTGTGCAGATGCGTCAGGCGTTCCCGGGCCAGGCCTACGGCCGTGGGGTCCAGGTCCTGGCACAGCAGGTCGGCGCAGCGTTCGGCCAGTAGCGCACTGAGCTCGCCATTTGCACAGGCTGGCTCGAACACGCGCTGATAGCACTGGCGTGGCAGGCTGGCCATCACCAGCTCGCGTTTGCGCCTCTCGTACCAGCGGGTGCGAAAGGCCCAAGGGTCTTCATTGGTGGCGTATAGCTCGGCGAAATACTGTGGATCGAGGCTCATGACAGCTCCATTCAAAGGAACACCAGTTCGAAAGGTTGCAGAAGGCAATCCAGCAGGTGCGGCGGTAGCACCGGCGGCTGCTCGCCGTCCGGCTGCAGCTGGCTGACGTGGGCGGCCAAGGCCTTGCGCTTGCGTGCCAGACGGCTTTCATCGAGTTGCACGCGGTGCGCACGGGGCCATGGCAGGCGCGGGTCGTCAGGCTCGGCCCAGTGCCAGGCCCAGACCGGTACCTCAGCCAACTGCACCCCACGGCTTGCCGCCGCCTGCGCAGCGGCGCGGCCGACGGCCTCGTGATCGCAATGGCCGTCACTGCGCCAGGTGGCCATCAGCAGGTCATCGGGTCGCAGTAGCTGGGTGAGGTGACGGGTCAGAAACGCTTCTTCGCGCGGCAACTGGCCATCCTTCAGATGGAGCCTGCGCCAGTCCAGGCGTTCAAGGTCCAGGTCGAGCTGTTGCAGGGCCTGTCGGCTTTCCTGGGGACGCTGGCGGCGCAAGCGATGTTCGGTCCAGTGGCTGGAGCCGGGGTGGCTGCCTTCGCCGTCGGTGGCGGAGATCAGCACCAGCTCATCCTCACGCCCCTTGAAGCCTGCCAGCAGGCCGCCGGCCATGAGAATTTCGTCATCCGGATGCGGAGCAATCAATACCAGCCGGCGCCCCGGCGGGCACAGTTGGCGTGAGTCGAGCCAGGTCGCACGCGCCAGGTGCGCGCTTTGCTGCCAGGCTGCCCAAGGCGTGCCGCCCGCGGACTGGATCAGGTTCTGGCTCATAGTTGCCACACCCCGGCTGGCAGCTGGGCCAGCTGCTGGCCCAGCATCGCCAGATCACGCTCGGCGTGGCTCTGACGCAGGAACACCGGCAGGTCGGCGCTCAGCCGGGCAAAATGACTGCTGCGACAGAACGGCGTGGCCCCCAAGGCACGCCCGACGTGGCTGATGACCTGCTCTACGGCCTGTTCTACCTGGGCGCGGGTGCGGCGAACTTCGAAACTGGCATCCACACCGGGCTGTTGATCGATCCAGGCAGCACATTCACGCAGTGACGCACGGGCGCCATGCAGCGCAGCGTCCACAGCGCCCAGATGCGCATCGGCATGCGGGTCTGGGCGAGGTTTGCGGCAATGTTCACGCAGGTAATCCGCCAGCGCCTCGGCTGCGCCGTACCAGCATGCGGCGATACCCGCACCGCCTTGCCAGAAGCCAGGGCGCGAGAGGTATTGGCCTGGCGTGCCGATGAGCGTGCCTGGGGTATCGTTGAACGCCACCTCGACACTGGCGGTAGTGGCCATGCCAACGGCCTGCCAGTGTTCGATGTTCAGGCCCTGGCTTGGCTGTGACAGCTCGATTGCCACCAATTGCGGCTGCTCGGCCTCATCCCAGGCAGTAATCAGCGCGCGATCGATCTGCAAGGCACCGGAACACCAGGCCTTGGTGCCGTTGAGGCGCACCTGGTCACCTTCACGCGCAGTGATGTGGACCCGCGCATCGGGTGGCTCTGCCGCCCACACGCCCCAGATGCCGTCGTTGGCGTGGTGCGCTGCGCCGCATTCCGCCAGGATCGCCAAGGCATCGGTATGACCCTCATAGAGCTTGGCCAGTGCCAGGTCACAGCCGGCCACCCGTGCCAAGGTCTGCCAGCGACGCAAGGTGTTGCCTTGCCCCGGCAACGGTAGCAGGTCGAGGTGATCAGCTTGCAGCGCCTGGATCAGTTGCGGCAATTGGGTATCGAGGTTGAGCGGTAGCTGGCGTTCGCCAAAGGTGCGTAAAAGGCGGTCAAGGGTGGTCAGGTTGAAGTCCTGAACGATGCTCATGGGCGGGCCTCCCAGGTCGTGTCCAATCGCTTTGGCGTCATCATTCGAGCCCTAGCTGCTTGCGCATGCGCGCGGTGATCGACTGGCGTACCTTGCCCATGTCGGCCCAAGGGTCGTCGACCTCCGCCAGACGCTCGCGCAGGTTGGTGATGTTCCATTGGTTGGCGGCCTTGATCTGCGCCAGCTCCTCACGCCAGACAGGTACCGATACCGGCAGCCCGTCACGGGCACGCAGTGAATAGGCGCACGCCGTGGTGGCGCCTTTGCCGTTGCGCAGGTAGTCGATGAAGATGCGCCCCACGCGGTTTTTTGGCCCCGACACCGCGCTCAGGCGCTCCGGAAACAGCTTGGCCAGGTAATTGACGATGGCGTGGCTGAAGTCCTTGACCTCGTCCCACCCGGCTCGCCGGGTCAAGGGCACAACCACGTGAATACCCTTGCCACCACTGGTTTTCAGGAACACCTTGAGGCCCAGTTCGTCCAGCAGGGTGAGGGTCAGTTGGGTCGCCTCCACCATGGCCTTCCAGGGCAGCGCAGGGTCAGGGTCCAGGTCGAGGACAAAACGGTCCGGTTTATCGAAATCCTTGTCCGTGGCGTTCCAGGTGTGCAGCTCCAGCATGTTCATCTGCACCGCACCCAGCAGCGTATCGGCGCGATTGATGACCATCGCTGCCTGGCCGGCCTCGGCCTTTTCGTAGCTAAGTACGTTGGGTATGTGCAGCTGGCCCGCATTTTTCTGGAAGAACAGCTCGCCGCCCAGGCCGTCCGGGGCGCGTACCAATGCCACCGGGCGATGCTTGAGCTGGGGCAGGATCCACTGGCTGATGCCGGCGTAATACTCGGCGACCTCACGCTTGGTTACCCCGGTTGAAGGGTCGATGACCCGGTCGGGGTGGGTCAGCCGCAGTTCACCCAGGTTCTCGGACGCCTTGGCCTGTTTGTTGCGGCTGGATACAGTCTTGGCGGGCATGGCGCGCTCCAGGTCAATGGCGGTTGCCGCTTTGTCATCGCGCAGGCCGTGGAACACCGAATGGCGCACGATGCCGTCACGGGTCATCTGGGCAAAGGCGACTTCCGCCAACAACTGCGGCCGCAGCCAGTGCACACCACGCGCTTCGGCTCCGGCAGGCGGCGAGGGCAGGGCTGGCCTGGCGATTTCCAGGGGCTTGAGCCGCGCGTGGATGCTGGCCAGTGTCGTGGCATTGAAGCCGGTACCGACCTTACCGGCATAGCGCAGCTCGCCACTGTCGTTGTCGTGCAGGGCCAGCAGCAGGGCACCGAAGCCGCTGCGGCTGCCTTTGGGGTCGGTGTAGCCGACGATCACGAATTCCTGGCGTTGCTTGCACTTGAGCTTGATCCAGTCCGGGCTACGGCGGCCGCTGTAGACACTGTCAGCTCGCTTGCCGATCAGGCCTTCCAGCTTCAGCCGGCAGGCACTGTCGAGCAGTGACTGGACAGGTTCGTCGAAGTCGGCGGAATACTTGATGACGTCGGAATGGTTGTGCTCAAGCAGTTGGCGCAATGTATCGCGGCGGTTCTGCAGCGGTAGCTGTCGCAGGTCCTGACCGCCCAGAAATGGCAGGTCGAACAGGTAATAGGTGATGCGTTCGTCGTGCTCGGTATCGAAGGCGTTCTGCAGCGCCTGGAAATCAGCCACGCCGGTGTCATCGGCCACCACCATTTCGCCATCGAGCCAGGCCGAGTCGATGCCCAGCGCGCGCAGGGCGGCAACCTGCCGGGGCATCTTGCTGCTCCAGTCATGGCCGTTGCGGGTGAACAGGCGGATGTCCTGGCCCTCGATGCGGGCCAGGATACGGTAGCCATCGAACTTGACTTCGTAGCGCCAGTCGCCGCTGGGGGGAGAATCCACCAACGTTGCCAACTGTGGCTGTAACTGTGCTGGCAAGGGTGCAGCCTGAGCTTTGTCGGCGCGTTTACGGCTGCTGCGCGGGGCAGTGGCTTTTTTGGCAGCGGATTTGCGTGGCACCAGCGTGCGCTCGCTGAGCACGCTGTCGGGCAGGGCCTCGACAATGCTGTACTCGGTTTCGCTGCGCGCCTGGCCATCGTGCGACTTGACCAGCATCCATTGCTCTTTCTTGCCGGCCAGGTGGGTGCGGAACAGGTTCCACACGCCGCCTAGCTTCTCACCCAGCAGGCGGAATCGCAGCTTGCCTTTGACGTAGGCTTCATGCGCGTCGCCTTCAGGCTCCCAGATACCGCGGTCCCAGACGATCACGTCCCCTGCACCATAGTGGCCTTCCGGGATATGGCCCTCGAAATCGGCGTAGTCCAGCGGGTGATCCTCCACATGCACCGCCAGGCGGCGCACCTTGGGATCCAACGACGGGCCTTTGGGGATCGCCCAGCTTTTCAGGGTGCCATCGAGCTCCAGGCGGAAGTCGTAGTGCAAATGACTGGCGTCGTGTTTCTGGATGCAGAACTGCAGCGCATGGGCCCGTTTGCCACGTTTGCGTTTGCCGCTGGGCTCGGGTGTGGCGTTGAAGTCGCGCTTGCGCGCGTATTCCTGCAGGGGCTTGGCCATGGCGGGCTCCGGGCAGATCAAGGTCTCTAAGGTGGGAGGCGCCGGCCGAGGCGGTAGTTCAAAAAACTCTGAATCTTCCGTGAGCTGGCGTAGTCGACCGAATGAAGCCACCTGATGGAGAACGCACATGACCCGACCCGATGCAACTAAGCCATACACCCCCACCGAAATCGATGACATCGAAGACCGCATGGGCAGCGTGCATGAGCTGGATTTCGATGAACGCCTGGAAGAGCGCGAAGGGCGTGTGGGCGACGAGCGACCTGCCGCCGAGGTCGACCGTGAGTTTCCCCCCCGGCGCGTGGCGCAAAGTGGCATGACCGGCGGCGAGGCGCTGAGTGACAGCCTGCATGAGGACAATGTCACCTACGACGATTTGAGCCCGGACACCTTGCTGGACGAAACCGGTGCCCGCGACCCCCACGAGCCGGGCGCCAGTGGCGGCCCGGCAGACCAGCGTTTGCGCCAGGTGGATGCCGATGAGATCGGTGGCGGCATTGGCCTGGACGAGGCCGAACTGGCCCGATCCGCGCCGCTGGACGGGGTGCCCTGGACCGACGATGTGATTGATGACGAGGAGAGCAAGCCATGAACGAACAACGCTGCGCCTGCGCGCACTGTTCCTGCACGGTGGATGCCAATGCCTTGCAACGCGACGGCAAGGCCTATTGCTGCGAGGCCTGCGCCAGCGGCCACCGCAAGGGTGAGCCATGCCGGATGCAGGACTGCCATTGTGGTGAGAAGCCGGGCGAGAGCGCGGTGGACAATGCGCTGGATGAAACCTTTCCAGCGAGTGATCCGATCTCGCCCTGAAGCCAGTAGGCGGGCTGCCTTTTCACCCGGTCGCCCAATCCTTTGGGCCTAGGGTGTTGTGTTGCCTGCTTCGCGGGTAAACCCGCTCCTACATTTACGGCGCATGGCTTGGGCCTGGTTGGTTTCTTGGCGCGCCTCCCCCGTAGGAGCGGGTTCACCCGCGAACACCGGCAAAGCCGGTGCCATGCAACGTGTTGCCTGCTTCGCGGGTAAACCCGCTCCTACATTATTTACGGCGCATGTCTTGGGCTTGGTTGGTTTCTTGGCGCGTCCCCCATAGGAGCGGGTTCACCCGCGAACACCGGCAAAGCCGGTGCCGTGCAAGGCGTCGCATCTGCCACCTCCAGCGCACATGGCCCCTTTCAGGTCCGGGCTGGCTTGTCCCGTAAGCGCATTGCCTTGGCGCGCTTTTCCAGGATCAGGTAGGTCACCACCGCCAACAGCAGCGGAATCAGGTAGTACAGCGTGCGATAGCCGAGCAGGGCAGCCACCAGCGTGCCCTGGCCCATCTGCCCATGCAGGAGGGCGAGGAACACCGCTTCCAGCACGCCCAGCCCCGCAGGGATATGCGCCACCACACCGGCCACACAACTGATCAGCAAGATGCCGAGAATCGACGGGTAGAACGCTTCGTCCGGCAGCAGCCAGAAGATCAGCAGCGCCATCAGTGCCCAGTTACTGGCACCCAGCGCCACCTGGCACAGCGCCAGACGCAGCGAGGGCAGCGTCACTTCGTGGTCGCGCCAGCACCAAGTGCGCTTCTTGGCAAAACCACAGGCCAGCAGGTAGCCGCCCGCAATCGCCAGCAACAGCAGGCCGATCAGGCGCAGGCCTGTAGTGCCCACCGCCCAGTTGCCGGGCATCTCGACCAGGCCCAGGGCAAATACGGTGCCGGCCAGCAGCATATAGCCCATCCAGTTGGTCAACAGCCCCAAGGTGAGGATTCGTGTAATGGTCGCGGTATCCAGGCCCAACCGCCCATAAAGGCGGTAGCGCAAGGCAACCCCGCCTACCCAGGTAGTGAAATTGAGGTTGAAGGCGTAGCACACGAACGCGACGGGCAATACCTGCCGGGCAGGTAGCGTATGGCCGGTGTAAGCCCGGGCCAACAGGTCGTAACTGGCAAACGCGAAGTAGCTGCACAACGCGATCGCCAAGCCGATGGCAAGGGTGCCAGGCTTGTAGGCGAGCAAAGACTGGCGCACTTCGTTCCAGTCCAGATTGCGCGCCAGCAGGTACAGCAGCACAGGGATCAGGATCAGAAACGCGAGTGTGAACAGGCGTTTGCCCCACGTTTGCCAGCTTTTGCGCGCCATCAGGAGTTGCCCTCGTGCAAGTTGCCCTGGGGTTCGGCTTCCGGCTGCACCGAGCGCAAACGCTGCCGGTGCGCAGGGAACCAGCCCGCAATGCGCGGGAAGTGGCGGATCACGTGGAAGCACACGAAGATCAACGGTGCTCGCCACCAGTAGCCGCGAATCATGCGCTCCAGGGTGACCGGTTTGCATTGCTCGCTGGCCAGTGTCTGCAGATGCTGGTGCAGTTGCTGGTTGAAGGCCCGGTCACGAATGAACAGGTTGGCCTCCAGGTTGAACGACAGGCTCAGGGGGTCGAGGTTGCTGGAGCCGACGGTGGCCCACTGGTCGTCCACCAGTGCCACCTTGCCGTGCAACGGCCGCTGGCAGTACTCATGAATCTTCACGCCGTCGCGCAGCAGGTAGTTGTACAGCAGGCGCGACAGTGCGCGTACCCAGCGCATGTCGGGCTGGCCCTGCAAAATCAACCGAACCTCCACGCCACGCCGGGCCGCGTTGCGCAGCTCACGCATCAGCCGGTAGCCTGGAAAGAAATACGCATTGGCGACCACAATGCGTTGGCGGGCTTTACGAAACGCCTGAAGGTAGTGTGCCTCGATGTCGGTGCTGCGCATGCCGTTGTCACGCTCGATCAACACAGCACTGCTGCTACCGGCGGGCTCGGTAACGGGGCGTACCGCACTGGGTGGCTGCAGCACGGGAGACATCAGGCGCTTACTGGCTGAATGTACCTGTGCCACTACCGGCCCAGTGACCTCCACGGCATAGTCCTGCTTGGCCATCGCACCAAAGTCGCCTAAATGGTCGGCGCTGTAATTGATACCGCCGATGAAGGCCCGCTCACCATCGACCACCACGATCTTGCGGTGCAAACGGCGAAACAGGTTGGTGCGCATACCGAACAAGCGGGGTTGTGGATCGAAGGCATGAAAGCTGACACCGGCGTCGGTCATCGCTGAAATGAATTCAGCCGGCAGCTCGGCTGTGCCGTAGCCATCCGCGACCACTTCCACGCGTACACCGCGCCGGGCAGCCTCGATCAACACCTGCTGCAATTGCTTGCCCACTTTGTCGTCGAAGATGATGAAGGTTTCCAGCAATATTTCTTCCCGCGCCTGGGCCATGGCCTCGAACACGCGGGGATAGTACTGCTCGCCATTGATCAGCAACTGCACGCTGTTGCCGTCTACCCAAGGTCGGTTCACAGGTTGATCTCCGCAGCCAGTGGTACGTGGTCGGACAGATGCGACCACGGGTATTTGGACAGCACCTGGGCTGCGCCCGGCACCGCGTTTCGCAGGTAGATGCGGTCCAGGCGCAACAACGGCAGGCGCGCGGGGAAACTGCGCGCCGGGGTGCCGAAGGCCTCTGTCAGGTGTTCGCTCAGCACCGCGTCCGCCTTCAGCCGCCAGTCGTTGAAATCGCCGGCGATGATGACCGGCGCGTTGGGCGGCAGGCTGGCCAGCAGGTCCAGCATCAGTTTCACCTGGCGCTGCCGGTGGGCTTCCCGCAGGCCCAGGTGCACGCATACCGCATGCACCTCGTCATGGCCCGGCACCTCCAGCTGGCAATGCAGCAGGCCACGCTGTTCATTGCCCTGCACCGAAACATCCAGGTTGTTGAAGCGCCTGATGGGGAATTTCGACAAAAGCGCGTTGCCGTGGTCGCCATGGGGATAGACCGCATTGCGGCCATAGGCGAACTGCGGCCACATGCTGTCGGCCAGAAACTCGTACTGCGGCGTTTCGGGCCAGGCTGGGTGGCGCAAGGCATGCTGCTGATGACTGCCGTGCACCTCCTGCAAAAACACCAGGTCGGCGCCGGTGGCGCGCACCGCCTCGCGCAACTCGGGCAGGATGAAGCGCCGGTTGAAGAAGGTGAAGCCTTTGTGCACGTTCAGCGTCAACACATTGAGCCGGCGTACAGCGGTCACCTTGTCGATGATGCAGCGTGGGGCGGGCAGGGTCTTGTTCACAAGGCCACCTCCGGCACCACGCCTGGCTCGGTCATCAGCTCATGGTCCAAGGACAGCTTTTGCAGCAAGCGCCTGGCGTCGTATGGCGCGTGAACCTTCTGGTCATTGTCGAAGTAGCAATACACATCCCGTGCCGCACACCGAGGCGGCGGCCCCGGCACGATCAGGCGGGCATCGTCAGCCTGGTTACCTTCGCTCCATAGCTGGATACGCTGCTTCCAGCGCCGCAGCGCGCGTGCGGTATATCCGCTGCTGTACAACTCCACATCCCCGTGCAGGCGCATGTAGACGAAGTCGGCGGTTACATCTTCGGCACAGGGCCATTTGCCGGCGCTGTCGGCAACCACCAGCGCCACGCGATGTTTGCGTAACAGCTTGACGAAGGCTTCACAGAGGAAGCTCTCGTGGCGGATTTCCACGGCGTGGCGCAAGCGCGCATTGCCCTTGATGGCAAGGCTGCCATTACCCTTCAGGCGCTCGGCGCAGCCTTGGGCGCGTTCACGGGCCGCTTCGCGTGTGTGTGGCAGCAGCTCCAGGAACCGGGCAAAACGGTCTTCATCGAACTTCATACTAGGGGGGAACTGCCACAGGAACGGCCCGAGCTTTTCGCCCAACAGCAGCGGGCCGGAAGCGAAAAAATTGGCCACAGGCTCTTCGACATCCTTCAGCCGCCGGACATGGGTGATATAGCGCGGCCCCTTGACCGCGAACACGAAACCTTCCGGCGTTGCTTCACGCCAGCCCAGATAGCGCTCGGGCGTCTGCAGGCTGTAGAACGAGCCATTGATCTCGATGCTGTTCACCGCCCGTGAAGCGAATGCCAGTTCATCGTCCTGTTTCAGGCCTTTGGGGTAGAAATCCTTGCGCCAGGGGCCATAGCGCCACCCGGAGATACCGATGCGAATATCGCTCACGCTGCCGTCCTCACTGCCGGTTCCTAGTTCGGTCGCTCTGAAGGTGCGACCGGCAAAGACCGCCGAGGGTTCACAACGCTTGACCAACGGAAATGCTGACGCCGAGTTGAACTTTGCGGCAGTTGGCGTCTCCACCGCATACCCGTTTCATGGAAGGGTGCCAGGATGACATTCGAGCGTTTCGCCCACCGCCAGAGGGCCGGGCTGGGCGACGATGGGCAAAAGATCAAGCAATGACCTGCCACCCGTGGAGGCAAGCATGGCCAGACATATCATCCACTTCACCGGACCGATCAATTCGTCAACCTGCGGCAACCTGATCACGACCTGCTCGCGGGCATTGCAACAGGGTGCCGAGCTTCTGCAACTGAACATCGCCACCATGGGCGGCGAATGCAGCTATGGGTTTACCCTGTACAACTTTCTGCGGGCGTTACCCGTGGAGGTGCATACCCACAACCTGGGTACGGTGGAATCCATGGGCAATATCCTCTTCCTTGCCGGAGAGCGACGCACGGCTTGCAGTTTCAGCAAGTTTCTTTTCCACCCGTTTCATTGGACCTTGCATGGTTCGGTGGACCATTCGCGGATGTCCGAGTATGCGATGAGCCTGGATTACGACCTGCGCCTGTATGCGCAAATCGTGGCGGAGCGCACGAAAGGCGCGGCCGAGGTTTTGGATGTACCGCGCTATCTAATGGCCTATCCAAGGATACTGGCGCCGCGGGAGGCGCTGGAAAACGGGATGATCCATGCAATCGACGAGATGCCCATCGCGTCAGACGCAACGCAGTGGAGTGTGCACGCCTAGCTTACCGAACGGACGCTGCAGTGCTCGCGTCACAAGCCAGCAAGGAGCGGATCAGGGCCTTGATCTCGCCCTTCACCACAGCCACCTGGTCCAGGCGGGCAAAGCGGCAGTCGGAGATCTCATGCCGGGCCTTGGGCTGCGGTGCGTCGGCAAACTCCGCTGCAAACACGTAATGCATCCGTTCTGGCGTTTCGTGGCGCATCAACAAAACCAGCGATTCAGCCTGTAGCCCAGTCTCTTCCAGCAACTCCCGCTCGGCGGCCTGCATGGGCGTCTCGCCGGGCTCGATCTTGCCGCCTGGAAGGGTCCAGGGCGCGTTGGGCTTTCTTACCCACAACCATTTGTGGCGCTGCTTGCCATGCCGGCAAATGATGGTGGCGCGATGCTTGACTGGCTTCATTCAGGCTCCTGGGCGATTCCTTCATTGCATGAAGTTTCGGCCCTGGCTGGCAATAAACGTTGCGTTGAAGCTGACGAACGGTCACATCCGTCACGCAAATATATTGTGTGCTGCTTTTCGTACCGACGGTCAGCTGACAGCAAAGCGATCAAGCACAGCGATAAAACAGGCTCTCGGCAGGGGCGCACATTCGGCCACTGGTAACAAAGGTCGACAAAAACTTTGAATCTTCTGGCCATGGCCCGATCAATCAAAAGGTCATCCATGGAGAAGAGGAGGCCCCCTGCGATGCCTAGCCCACAGCTGTACATAATCGATTACAAACTGCATGACCAGCCGCGCAGTTTCATCATCCGCCTGGAACGCCTGGACAATGCCGAGGCCTGGCATTGGGCAAGTTGTGATGCGGGCATCGGCATCATTCCCAAGTTCGGACGCGAGAAGATCAGGAAGGTCAGTCGGCCGATGGCCGAGCGCTACGGGATTACCGCCGTGAGCTGGCGGATTTCGGGGAGCAAACCCAACCAGTCGGTGGGCGATCCGGCGGCGATGGTTTAATAGCTCGCCTGCAACCGGTTAAAGAAACTGCAGGAACGGACGCGCCCGCTCCTGCAGTGTACGCTGACACTTCTAGTGTCAGGCGCCAGACTCAGGGTCGCTGGCCGGGACCCCGGGCCGGTTTTCCTCATCATCAGTCACATTAGGGTCGGTATCCGGGTCGTCTGCCCGATCATTGCGTCGATCCGGCTCCAGCTCCGGCCAGTCATCTTCAACATTGCCGCCACCCATTCGCAGTAGGGAATTCATGGTGCAGTCCTCGTTCATGATCCTTATGAATTAAGAGCGACAGGTGCACGCCAGAGGTCCACTGAGCATTGGCAGTCGCTGACCAACGGTTTCAGGTGCCTGAGTAATTCACGGCAGCCACTTAGGTGCATTGATCCCAAGTGTTTTGAGCAGCTACTGGCCTCTTCGCGGGTGAACCCGCTCCTACGGGGGAGCTGTGCAGTGCCGGTCAGAGGCGGCTTGCCCGAGAAGAGGCCAGTAGCGTCAACACATCATGCTGGTTTTTTCAGCACCAAGGTCAGGATGTCATAGCTGGCCACCAATTCACCCAGCTGATTGGTTACTTCCACATCCCACGCCACCACCCCCTGCGGCTGCCCCAGCGGGCTGGTCTTGCCCTGGTCGATCTTGCGCTTGCAGGTCAGGCGCGCCTGGATGGTATCGCCAATGCCCACCGGGTTGATGAAGCGCAGGGTGTCCAGCCCATAGTTGGCCAATACCGGTCCGGCGCCGGGCGACACGAACAGCCCGGCCGCTGCCGACAGTACGAAGTAACCGTGGGCAATGCGTTTACCGAACTGGGACGCCTTGGCGGCGATTTCGTCGAAGTGCATGTAGAAATGGTCGCCTGACAGGCAGCCGAAATTGACCAGGTCAGCTTCTGTCACGGTGCGGCGATGGGTGAGCAGCGACTCGCCGACACGCAGCTGCTCGAAGTAGCGACGGAACGGGTGTACTTCGGTTTCGATCACTTCGCCGCCGCGCACGTACTCGCCGGTGACCGCCGTGAGCATGCTCGGCGAGCCTTGTACTGCGGCGCGCTGCAGGTAGTGCTTCACCGCACGCAGGCCTCCCAGCTCTTCACCACCGCCGGCGCGGCCCGGGCCACCGTGCTTGAGCTGCGGCAGCGGCGAGCCGTGACCGGTGGACTCCTTGGCGGCCTGGCTATCGAGCACCAGCAGACGGCCATGCCAGGCAGCAGCCACCGGGATAGCCTTGGCGGCCACGCTGCGGTCGGCGGTGACCAGGGTCGCCACCAGGCTGCCTTTGCCACGGGCAGCCAGTGCCAAGGCTTCGTCGAGGTCGTCATAGGCCATCAGCGTACTGACCGGGCCGAACGCTTCGATATCGTGGGCGCCGCCCTCGGCATGCGGATCGCGGGCCTGCAACAAGGTTGGCGCAAAGAACGCGCCTTCTGCCACGCCTTCGCCACGCGGGGCAAAGCCATCGCTGGCGCCGAACAGCTGGTCACAACTCTGCAGCAGGCTGCGCACACGCTCGCCGACGTCGCGCTGCTGGTCATGGGAGGCCAGGGCCCCCATGCGCACACCTTCAAGCGACGGGTCGCCTACCACGACCTTGCTCAGGCGCTCGCGCAGGCGCGTGGCAACGGCATCCAGGTGCCTGGCCGGGACGATCGCGCGGCGGATGGCGGTGCACTTCTGCCCGGCTTTAGTGGTCATTTCACGCACCACTTCCTTGATGTACAGGTCGAATTCTTCGCTGTCCGGACTCACGTCCGGGCCAAGGATGGCGCAGTTGAGCGAGTCGGCCTCGGCGGTGAACGGCACCGAGTTACGAATCAGGTTGGGCGTCACGCGCAGTTTCGCGGCAGTGTCGGCGGAGCCGGTGAAGGTCACCACGTCCTGCCCCTGCAGGCGGTCGAGCAGGTCGCCGGTGCTGCCGATAACAAGCTGCAGGCTGCCTTCGGGGAGCAGGCCGGAAGCATTCATCAGGCGTACCACGGCCTCGGTCAAATAGCTGGTCGAGGTCGCCGGCTTGACGATGCAGGGCATACCGGCGAGGAACGTCGGGGCAAACTTTTCCAGCATGCCCCAGATGGGGAAGTTGAACGCGTTGATGTGCACCGCAACGCCTGCCCGGGGCACCAGGATATGACTACCGGCGAAATGGCCTTGCTTGCCCAACGGTATGGCTGGGCCTTCGTGCACCAGGTTACCCGACGGCAGCTCGCGGCTGCCGATGCCGGCATAGGAGAACAGCGTGGCGTTGCCGCCTTCGATGTCGATCCAGCTGTCAGCCCGGGTGGCGCCGCTGTGGTGCGACAGGGCGTAGAGCTGCTCCTTGCGTTCGGCCAGGTACAGGGCCAGGGCTTTGAGGCGTTGGGCACGCTGTTGGAAATCCATGCCCATCAGCGAAGCAAGGCCGCGTGCACGCGCGTAGTCCACAGCTTCGGCGAAGTCCGGGCGCTCTTCATGGCTGTAGGCCAGTACGTGGCCGTCGAGGGCGCTGCGCAGGGCCTGGGCGCCGTGCTGGCCGAGCCAACGGCCGGCGATGAAACTTTGCAGAGTAGGGGCGGCAGACATGCTGTTCTCCATGCTGTTCAAAAAGTGGGGGGGGCGCTGTTACCACAGCGCCAGGGTGTAGCCGATGATCAGGCGGTTTTCGTCCACGGCGTTGGTCAGGCCGTTGCCGGAGCGGAATGTGACATTGCGCCAGCGCAGGCTGACGTCCTTGAGCGGGCCACTCTGGATGACATACGTGATGTCGGTGTCGCGCTCGCGCTCGCGGCCATTGGTCACGGTGGCAGTTTCCGCGTGGCGACCGTCGGTATAGCGGGTCATGAAACTCAGGCCGGGGATGCCCATGGCAACGAAGTCGTAGTCGTAGCGCACTTGCCAAGAGTCCAGCCCGGCGCGGGTGAAGGTGTTGTAGGTGACCAGGTTGACGGTGAACGGGTCGCCGCCGTTGACGAACGGGAAGGCGCTGTCACCGGACATCTGCTGCCAGGTGGCGGTGAACTTGTGCGCCCGCACGCCCAGGGTGAACATGGCGTTGAAGTTACGGTTGTCGATGTTGCCGGCACGCTCGGCACCGTCGTTGCGGCTGTCGAAGTAGCGCAGGTCACTGCGCAGGCTCACACCTTCTGCCAGTGGGCGGGTGTCGATCAGCCCGACGAACTGCTGACGGTAGATGTCCTGGAGCTTGGCGTAGTAATAGCTGACCGTGGTTTGTGGGGTGATGGCGTAGCTGCCACCACCAAAGTCCAGGTGGTCACTGCTGGCAGCGCCATAGCCGATGTCGTCGCGGCCAGAGGAGTCACGCAGGTTGGCCTTGGTCAGGCGTCCGGCATTGAAGGTGAGGCCATCGAGGTCCTGACTGGTGAGCAGGCCACCCTGGAAGGTGGACGCCAGCAGGCGGGTGTCGTTGTACACCACCACCGGCAGGATCGGCTGCAAGGTGCCCAGCCGCAAGGTGCTCTTGGACACACGTACCTTGCCGGTCAGGCCCAGCTCGCTGTAGTCGTCGACCGGTTCGTGACTGTTCGGGCCAAAAGGCAGCAGGCCGGTGTTGCGACGGTCGCGGCTGGAGTCGAGCTTGATGCCCAACTGGCCCAGGGCGTCCACGCCAAAGCCGACCGGGCCTTCGGTGAAGCCCGATTCCAGCTTGGCGGTAAAGCCCTGGCCCCATTCTTCGGCCTTGGCCTGCGGGGCGTTGCTCTGGCGGAAATCACGGTTGATGTAGTGATTGCGCAGCTCCAGGCGTGCATGGCTGTCGCCGATGAAGTCAGCCAGCGCGGGCATCGGCAGGGCGAAGGTGGCCAGCCAGGCGGCTGACAGGAAGTGTGTGCGGTTCATTGTTGTTGTTTTACCCGACATGTCTGTTCGTCCTTGAAGTCAGTGTTTGCTGGCGCCAGCCGCGCCGATACCGGTCATGGAGCGGATGAATTGGCCCAGGTAGCGACCCCGTTCTTCAACGGCACGTTCGGAGCTGTCGGTAACCGAGAACACCCAGGCACTGAGGAAGGCCAGGCTCATGGAGAACAGCGCAGGGTTGCTGTAGGGGAACAGCGCCGTTTCGTTGTGCAGCACGTTGACCCACACCGCCGGGCCCAGCACCACCAACAGCACCGCCGAGACCAGCCCGGCCATGCTGCCGCACACCGCGCCGCGGGTGGTCAGGCCTTTCCAGAACATGGAAAGGAGCAGCACCGGGAAGTTGACCGAAGCGGCCACCGCCAGCACCAGGCCGGAGAGGAAGGCAATGTTCTGCGACTCGAACATCAGGCCCAGGATCACCGCCAGCAGGCCGATGACCAGCGTGGCAATGCGCGACACGCGCATTTCCTCTTGCTCGGTAGCCTTGCCTTTGCGCATCACGCAGGCATACAGGTCGTGGGACACGGCCGATGCGCCGGACAGAGCCAGGCCAGCGACCACCGCCAGAATGGTGGCGAAGGCGACGGCAGAGATGAAACCCAGGAACAGGTTGCCACCCACGGCCTGGGCCAGGTGCACGGCGACCATGTTGCCGCCACCGATGATGGCGCCAGTGGCGTCGCGGTAGGACGGCTCGGTGCCGACCATGACGATGGCGCCAAAGCCGACAACGATCAGCAACAGGTAGAAGTAACCAATGAAACCGGTGGCGTAGAACACGCTCTTGCGTGCTTCCTTGGCATCACTGACAGTGAAGAAGCGCATCAGGATATGCGGCAGGCCAGCGGTGCCGAACATCATGCCCAAACCGAGGGAAATGGCGTCCACCGGGTTGGACAACAAACCGCCTGGGGCCATGATCGCCTGGCCCTTGGCATGCACGGCCACGGCGCTGGCAAACATGGCCTCGGTGCTGAAGCCGAAGTGCTTGAGCACCATGAAGGCCATGAAACTGGTGCCCGACAGCAGCATTACCGCCTTGATGATCTGCACCCAGGTGGTGGCGAGCATGCCACCGAAGGTGACATACGCAACCATCAGCACACCGACCAGCATCACGGCGTACAGGTAGCTGATGCCGAACAGCAGCTCGATTAGCTTGCCGGCGCCGACCATTTGCGCCACCAGGTACATCAGCGCCACCACCAGGGTGCCGAAAGCCGAGGTCAAGCGCACCGGGGTTTGCGCCAGCCGGTAGCTGACCACGTCGGCGAAAGTGTACTTGCCCAGGTTGCGCAGGCGCTCGGCAATCAGGAACAGGATGATCGGCCAGCCTGCCAGGACACCGAGGGCATACAACAGGCCGTCGTAGCCGTTCATGAACATCATCGCGGAAATGCCCAGGAACGAAGCGGCACTGATCATGTCGCCCGCGATCGCCAGGCCGTTCTGCATGCCGCTCAAGCCGCCGCCGGCGGTGTAGAAGTCGCTGGCCGAGCGGGTGCGCAGGGCAGCCCAGCGGGTGACCAGCAGGGTGAAGCAGACAAACACCATGAACATCGAAATGGCTGTCCAGTTCATTGTGCGCACTCCTGCTTGACCTTGTCGTTGAGCGGGTCGAGCACGTTGTTGGCGCGGTGTACGTAGATGCCGGTCAGGGCAAAGGACAGCAGCACCATCAGCACGCCCACCAGCATGCCGACCGTGGTCACGCCGCCGCTGAGGGACTGGCCGAGGGTGCTGGGCGAAAACGCAACCAGCAGGACGAAGCCGTAGTAGACCACCAGCATGGCCAGGGTCAGGCTGCCGTTAAGGCGGCGTTTGCGCCGCACCAGGTGCTGGAAGTCGGGGTGGTTGGCGATGCTTTCTATGCGTTCGGGTGTCATGGCAAGCGATCTCTTGGTTTTGTAATTGTTGTGTTGAGGTCACGCGGGGTATTGCGTTGCTGCTCAGGCCCTCTTCGCAGGTAAGGATGCCGCCCTAAGGCCCTGCGCAGGCCCTGTAGGAGCGGGTTTACCCGCGAAGCAGTCGCCTCGGTCTACAGCTGGTCGAAATCAAGCACCACCTTGTCACTCACCGGGTAGGTCTGGCACGACAGCACATACCCGGCCGCCACTTCGTAGTCTTCGAGGGCATGGTTGCTGTCCATCTCCACTTCGCCCTCGATCACCCGGCACTTGCAGGTGGAGCACACGCCGGCCTTGCACGAGTAGGGCAGCTCGGCGCCAATGGCGTTGCCGGCGTCCAGCACGTTCTGGGTGTTGCGCGGCAGGTCGAAGCTCAGTGCCCGGCCGTCGCTGATCACGGTGATGTGGCTAAGCGCCGAATCCACCTGGCGTGCCGCCTCACGGGCTTCGCGGCGGGCCTCGCTGCCGGCGGCGGCGAACAGCTCGAAGTGAATGCGTTCCTTGGCCATGCCGTTGGCCTGCAGGCTGTCACGCACGGTCTCGGTCATCGCCTGCGGGCCGCAGATGAATGCCGCGTCCAGCCCGGCAACGTCCAGCCAGCGCGAAAACAGCTGGCCGCATTTGTCGGCGTCGATGCGGCCGTTGTACAGGTCGACATCCTGCTGTTCGCGGCTGAACACGAAAATCAGGTTCAAGCGGTCGAGGTAACGGTTTTTCAGGTCTTCGAGCTTGTCGCGGAACAGCGCCCCCGAACTGGAACGGTTGCCGTACAGCAAGGTGAAACGGCTGTGCGGCTCGCTGGCCAGCGTAGTGGCGATGATCGACAGTATCGGGGTGATGCCGCTGCCGGCAGCTACCCCCAGATAGTTGCCTTGGCGAGCCGGGTCCAGTGGCACGAAGAAGCTCCCCGATGGCGGCATCACTTCCAGCTGCTGACCGGCCTTGAGCACTTCATTGGCAAACGCCGAGAAGCGCCCGCCCGGCACGCGCTTGACCGCCACGCGCAGCTCGCCGTCCTGCACGGCGCTGCAGATGGAGTAGGAGCGGCGGACTTCTTCGTTATCCAGCTGGGTACGCATGACCAGGTACTGGCCCTGAGTGAAGCGGAACTGGTCCTGCAGGTGCTCGGGCACATCGAAGGCAATCGATACCGCATCACGGGTCTCATTGCGCACTTGCTTGATGGTCAGGCTGTGAAACTGGCTCATGGTGGTCTCCACGGCTCAAATGCATTTGAAATAGTCGAATGGCTCCAGGCACTCGCGGCAGCGGTACAGCGCCTTGCAGGCCGTGGAGCCGAACTGGCTGAGCAATTCGGTATGGGCGCTGCCGCATTGCGGGCAGCACACCTGGGGGGCTTCGCCGAGCAGGCTGCGCTTGCTGGCACTGCCTTGCGGCGGCGCAATGCCATAAGCGCGCAGGCGCTCGCGGCCCAGTTCGGTGATCCAGTCGGTGCTCCAGGCCGGGGTCAGCCGACGCTCCAGGTCTGGCGCGGTGAAACCGGCTTGCTCCAGCGCCTGGCGGATATCCCCTTCGATGACTTCGGTGGCCGGGCAGCCAGAATAGGTCGGGGTGACCACCAGGTGCAGGTGGCCGGCGCGCCAATCGACGTCGCGCACGATCCCCAGGTCGACCACGCTGACCACCGGCACTTCAGGGTCCATGACCTGGCCCAATACCGCCCAGGCGCGGGCCAGGTCGTCGCCTTGCTGTGCCCGTGCGCCGCGGTCGCCGGCAATCAGTTCACCAGGTTGCATCGGGGTAGGCCCTTGGCAGGAACTGCATTTCGGCCAGCAGCAGGCCCAGATGCTCGGTGTGCAGACCTTTGCGGCCATCCAGATAGAAGTGGCTGGCGGCCTTGGGCAGCGGCAGTTCGACCGAAGCAAACGTCGCGGCGACCTGCTTCAGCCAGGTGGCGCCGACGGTAGCGGGATCGGCGCCGATACCGCATTCGGCCAGACGGACTTCGTTGTCGCTGCCAGCGGTGAGTTCAACGGTGAAGCGCCACAGTACCGGGATAGCGGCGAGCATGCGCTGGCGGCTGGCATCGGTACCACCGCCCAGACGTTGTACCCATTCGCTGGACCGGCGCAGGTGGTAGGTGACTTCCTTCAGGGCCTTGGAGGCAATACCGGCGATTCGCGCGTCGCTGGACTCGACCAGCCCCTGCAGCACGGCGAAGTGCCACGCGTCGTAAAGGAACTGCTTGGTCATGGTCACGGCAAAGTCACCGTTGGGTTGCTCGACCAGCAGCAGGTTGCGGTAGGCGCGCTCGTCACGGCGGAACGCCAGGGCATCGGCATCCCGGCCATCGTCGAGCAGCTCGGCGGCATACTCCAGCCAGTTGCGGGCCTGGCCGACCAGATCGAGGCCGACGTTCATCAGGGCCAGCTCTTCCTCGATGGCCGGGGCACGGCCACACCATTCGCAGAGGCGCTGGCCCTGTACCAGGGCGCTGTCGCCGAGCAACAGCAGGTAGGGGATAAGGGCTTCTTTATGCATGGCCCACCTCACATGTGTCCGACTTCGTCGGGCAGCTCGTAGAAGCTGGCATGGCGATAGACCTTGTCGTCCGAGGGGGCGAACAGCGGGTCTTTCTCGTCGGGGGAGGAGGCGGTGATCAGCGCCGAAGGCACCACCCACAGGCTCACACCTTCGCTACGGCGGGTGTAGAGCTCGCGGGCATTCTCGATGGCCATGGCGGCATCGGCGGCGTGCACGCTGCCGACGTGCTTGTGGTTAAGGCCGTGCTTGCTGCGCACGAACACTTCGTAGAGGGTCCAGACAGACATTTTCGATCTCCGCATCTATCGCCGCTCAGGCGGCGTTCTTGTGCTGTTGCTTGCGCGCATAGGCCACTGCGGCCTCGCGCACCCAGGCGCCGTCCTCGATGGCCTTGCGCCGGGTGGCGACGCGCTCCAGGTTGCATGGGCCATTGCCCTTGATCACTTCGTAGAACTCGTCCCACTGGATTTCGCCGAAGTCGTAGTGGCCGCGCTCGGCGTTCCACTTCAGCTCAGGGTCAGGCGCAGTGCAGCCAAGCAGTTCCAGCTGCGGCACGGTCTGGTCGATGAAGCGCTGGCGCAGTTCGTCGTTGGTCTGGCGCTTGATCTTCCAGGCCATCGACTGGGCGCTGTTGGGCGAGTGTTCATCGCTCGGGCCGAACATCATCAGCGCCGGCCACCACAGGCGGTTGATGGCGTCCTGAACCATGTCGCGCTGGGCTTGGGTGCCCTGGCGCATCATGGTCAGGAGCATTTCGTAGCCCTGGCGCTGGTGGAAGCTCTCTTCCTTGCAGATACGGATCATCGCGCGGGAGTAGGGGCCGTAAGAGGTGCGCTGCAGTACCACCTGGTTGACGATGGCGGCGCCGTCCACCAGCCAGCCCACAGCGCCCATGTCGGCCCAGCTGAGGGTGGGGTAGTTGAAGATGCTCGAGTACTTGGCCTTGCCGCTGTGCAGTTTGGCGATTTCTTCGTCGCGGTCAGCCCCCAGGGTTTCCATGGCGCTGTACAGGTACAGGCCGTGACCGGCTTCGTCCTGAATCTTGGCCATCAGCTGCAGTTTGCGCTTGAGGCTGGGGGCACGGGTGACCCAGTTGCCTTCGGGCAGCATGCCGACGATTTCAGAGTGGGCGTGCTGGGAGATCTGCCGGATGAGGGTCTGGCGATAGGCCTCGGGCATCCAGTTCTTGGCTTCGATCTTGATTTCGGCGTCGATCTTTTCCTGGAAGTTGCGTTCCTCAGGGGACATCTCTTCCAGCGACTTGATGCGCTTGACTCCGGTTTCCACTAGCTGTGCGTACATGTGCTGCGACTCCTGCTAAGGCATGAGTCATTTGTAAGCGATACAAAACATAACGTCAAACACATTTATATGTATCAAGTAAGATTTGTGTATCACGTTGACAGCCAAGAGGGCTGTCGGGCAGCAGCGCGTGCCCGGCAGAACGCAGGCAAAAAAAGGCCCCGGACAATGCCGGGGCCGAAATGGCAGCCGAATGGGTCAGCTGGCCAACCGTCTGTCGAACACGTGGCACGCCTTGCCCTCGGAGCGCTTGAGCGTGCCGCAGGGCTGCAGGTGCACCTGGGTGCTGATACCGATGTAAGTCTTGATCTGTTTGCTCAACTCCCCGACAACCAGCTTGCGCTGGCCCTCGTCAAGGTGCTGGCACTCTGCACGCAGTTCCACGTGCACCTGGACACTGTCCAGATTTCCATTGCGATACAGATGAATCTCATAAAGCTCAGAAAGCTGTTTTATTTTTAGCACCTGTTCCTCGATCTGAGTCGGGAACACATTGACCCCGCGAATGATCAGCATGTCGTCACTGCGGCCGGTGATCTTGCCGATCCGCCGCATCGGCCGAGCGGTGCCCGGCAGCAGCCGGGTGAGGTCGCGGGTGCGATAGCGCACCATCGGCAATGCCTCCTTGCTCAGCGAGGTGAATACCAGCTCGCCCAGTTGGCCATCCGGCAGCACTTCGCCGGTGGCAGGGTCGATGATTTCGGGATAGAAGTGGTCTTCCCAGATGGTCGGGCCGTCCTTGGTCTCTATGCACTCCATTGCCACCCCGGGCCCCATGATTTCCGAAAGGCCGTAGATATCGAGGGCATTGATGCCCAGACGCTGCTCGATCGAGCGGCGCAGCTCGTCGGTCCATGGCTCGGCACCAAAAATGCCCAGGCGCAGCTTGAGGTCGTGCGGGTCGATGCCTTGGCGCTCGATTTCATCAGCCAGGTTGAGCATGTAGGACGGGGTGACCATGATGATGTCGGGCTGGAAGTCGCGAATCAGCTGCACCTGCTTTTCGGTCTGGCCACCGGACATGGGGATCACGGTGCAGCCCAGGCGTTCGGCACCGTAGTGCGCGCCGAGCCCGCCGGTGAACAGCCCGTAGCCGTAGGACACATGCACCTTGTCACCTTTGCGCCCGCCGGCCGCACGAATCGAACGGGCAACCACATTGGCCCAGGTGTCGATATCGTTCTGGGTGTAGCCGACCACCGTCGGCTTTCCGGTGGTGCCACTGGAGGCATGCAGGCGCACCACTTCTTCCTGGGGCACGGCAAACATGCCGTAGGGGTAGTTGTCGCGCAGGTCGTTCTTGCCGGTGAAGGGGAACTTCGCCAGGTCTTCCAGGCACTTGAGGTCATCAGGGTGGATGCCGTACTCGGCAAAGCGCTGGCGGTACAACGGCACATTGTCGTAGGCGTGCTTCAGGCTCCAGCGCAGACGCTCCAGCTGGTGCTGGCGCAGGGCATCGACGCTGGCGGTTTCCATCGGGTCCAGCAGGGCACGATCGGCATCATGGTACATGTTCATGGCTTCACTCGAATTGTTCTTGTACGCCGCGCGCCAGCGGTTGCAGGCCACGCGGTGAGTGTCATGGAGGCAGCATATACGGCTGCGTTCAGTTCGGTAACAAGCGCAGGGTCTGAACCGCTCAGAGGCGCTCGATGATCATGGCAATGCCTTGGCCTACGCCGATGCACATGGTGCACAGGGCGTAGCGGCCGGCCGTTTCTTCAAGCTCGTGCAAGGCAGTGGTCACCAACCGGGCACCGCTCATGCCCAGGGGATGGCCCAGGGCGATGGCACCGCCGTTGCGGTTGACTCGCGGGTCGTCGTCGGCCAGGCCCAGCTCGCGCAACACGGCCAGCCCCTGGGCGGCAAAGGCCTCGTTGAGTTCGATGACATCCATGTCAGCCAGTGCCAGGCCGGTGAGCGCCAGCACCTTGCGGGTCGCAGGCACCGGCCCGATGCCCATCAGCCTGGGCTCAACCCCGGCCACAGCCATGCCGACGATGCGCCCGCGCGCCTTCAGGCCGTGGCGGCGGGCCGCGGCGCTGCTGGCCAGCAGCAGGGCGCAA
Source organism: Pseudomonas sp. 10(2024) (assembly GCF_045164175.1). Taxonomy (NCBI): domain Bacteria; kingdom Pseudomonadati; phylum Pseudomonadota; class Gammaproteobacteria; order Pseudomonadales; family Pseudomonadaceae; genus Pseudomonas; species Pseudomonas sp. 10(2024). Next base: position 2,859,097 of record NZ_CP174006.1, on the reverse strand, counting down.
GCGCCGTCATTCACGCCGGAGGCATTACCGGCCGTTACGCTACCGCCTTCACGAAACGGCGTGCCGAGCCGAGCCAGCTGCTCCAGCGTGGTGTCGCCGCGCGGGTGCTCGTCATGCTCGACCACTTTGACCGGGCCTTTACGCTGCGGGATTTCGACCGGCACGATTTCCCGCGCCAGGCGGCCGCGGGCCTGAGCGGCTGCAGCCTTGTGCTGGCTGCGCAGGGCAAAGGCATCCTGATCGGCGCGCGAGATGCCGAACTGTTCAGCCACGTTTTCGGCCGTTTCCGGCATCGAATCGATGCCGTAGGAGGCCTTCATCAGTGGGTTGACGAAACGCCAGCCGATCGTGGTGTCGAACAGATCGGCCGCACGCCCGAATGCCTGCTCCGACTTACCCATCACAAACGGCGCACGCGACATGGATTCCACACCACCGGCCAGCATGAGCCCTGCTTCACCACAGCGCAGGGCACGTGCCGCATTGCCGATGGCATCAAGGCCGGAACCGCACAGGCGGTTGATCGTGGTCCCTGGTACTTCGACTGGCAGCCCGGCCAGCAGGCTCGCCATGTGAGCCACGTTGCGGTTGTCCTCGCCGGCCTGGTTGGCGCAGCCGAAGATAACGTCATCAATGGCTTTCCAGTCCAGTTCGGGGTGGCGCTGGATCAAGGCTTTGAGCGGGATAGCCGCCAGGTCGTCGGCGCGCACACTGCTCAGGGCCCCGGCATAGCGGCCAATGGGGGTGCGCACGGCGTCGATGATCAAGGCATCGGCGTGAGTCGGTTCATTCATCTTGCGTCTCCTGTGCCAGCACGGTGCCGCGCACTTTGTAGGATTTGCCATGGAACATCGCCACCAGCTCACCGCGCTGGTTGTCGATGCGCACGTCATACAGGCCGGTGCGGCCTTTGCGGCTGACTTCGCTGGCGTGGGCGGTGAGCACGTCATCGCGCAGCGCCGGGGCCAGGTAGTCGATGCTGCAGCCCAGCGCCACCGTGGCCTGGTCGTAGCTGTTGCAGGCGAAGGCGAACGCCGAATCGGCCAACGCGAACAGGAAACCGCCATGGCAGGTGCCATGCCCCTGGATCATGTCGGCACGTACCGCCATGCGCAGGCTGGCCCGGCCCGGGCCGGCATCCAGCAGGCTGATACCCAGGCCCTGGGTGGCCGGGTCGCGGGCGAACATGGCGTCGGCACAGGCTTGTGCCAGTTCCACTTCAGTCATGCAGGGTGCCTCCTTTGGCTTCACAGCGGCGTAACAACAGGGAAGGGCGGTAGCGGCTCTCGCCATAGCTGCGCTGCAGGTTGTCGAGCACGCGCAGGGTATGGGCAATACCGATGTTCGCCGCCCAGGCCAGCGGGCCGCAGGGGTAATTGACGCCGGCGCGCATGGCCAGGTCGATGTCGGCGGCGCTGCCGACGCCCTGAAGCACCGCATCCGCGGCCTCGTTGGCAAGCATTGCCACGGTGCGCAGTACCACCAGGCCGGGCAGGTCGGCGACACCGGTCACTTTCAGGCCGGCACGCTGCAGCAGGGCTACGGCCTGGTCACGGGCGCTGTCGCTGGTATCCGCTGACCAGCTGATGGCAATGCGCGTGGCGCTGCTGTAGTCCAGCGCAAGGTCGAGCAGCACCAGGTTGCGCAGCCCGTCCTCACGGGCACGTTGGCTAGCCAGGCGGCCGTCGGACAGGGCCAGGGTGGCGTCGCCCACCTGGATCAGGCCACTACCGGCGCGCTGGGTCACGGCAATACCGCTTTGGCGAAGGCGCTCGACCAGCGGTTGCATCACCCCCAGGTTGCCCTCGACAACGCAGGCCTCCGCGCGGGAGGAGCTGTGCAGTTCGGCCGGCTGCGGGCGCTCGACGCCTTCGGCATAGCAATAGAAGCCTTGGCCGGTCTTGCGCCCCAGGTGACCAGCGTCCACCAGTTCTTTCTGCACCAGCGAAGGCTGGAAGCGGAAATCGCCATAGAAAGCATCGAATACGGAACAGGTGACAGCGTAATTGACGTCATGGCCAATCAGGTCGGTCAGCTCGAACGCCCCCATGCGGAAGCCACCCGCGTCACGCATCAGCGCATCCAGGCTGGCGCAATCGGCGGCACCTTCCTGCAGCAGGCGCAGGCTTTCGGCATAGAACGGCCGCGCTACCCGGTTGACGATGAAGCCCGGTGTAGAGCGCGCATGGACCGGCTGCTTGCCCCAGGCCTGGGCAGTGGCGTAGATGCATGCGGCGACTGCAGGGTCGGTTGCCAGGCCCGATACCACCTCGACAAGCGCCATCAGCGGTGCCGGGTTGAAGAAGTGCATACCGACCACGTGCTGCGGGCGTTCAAGGCCAGCGGCGAGGCTGGTGATGGACAGTGACGAAGTATTGCTGGCAAGGATACAGTCGGCCGCGCACAGGGTTTCGAGCTGACTGAACAGCGCCTGCTTCACCTGCAGGTTTTCGACGATGGCTTCAATCACCAGGCCGGCATCTGCCAAGGCTTCGAGTGTATCGACCGGGCACAGGCGGGCATTGATCGTTTCGCGTTCAGCGGCCAGTAACTTTCCTTTGTCCACCAGCCGGGTCAGTTGGCGATCGATACCCGTCACCGCCTGGGCGGCAGCACCCGGGCGGTTGTCGTAGAGCTTGACGGGGTGACCGGCCTGGGCCGCGACCTGGGCGATACCGGCGCCCATGGCGCCGGCACCAATCACCGCCACCTGCACATTGCTTGCGAGTGCGCCCATGTTCAGCGCCCCTTGAAGGCTGGCGTGCGTTTGTTCATGAAGGCGTTCACGCCTTCGCGGTAGTCCTCGCTGCGCCCGGCCAGGCGCTGCAGGTCGCGCTCCAGCTCCAGCTGCGCCTCAAAACCGTTGTCGAAACTGGCATTGAGGCTGCGCTTGATCAGTGCCAGGCCGTAGGTGGGCTGGGCGGCGAGGTGGCGGGCGAGGGTGAGGGCTTCATCACGCAGCGCGGCATCATCCACCACGCGGTAGATCAGCCCCCATTGCTCGGCCTGTTCAGCGCCAAGGCGCTCGCCCAGCATGGCCAGCGCCTTGGCCCGGGCCATGCCGACCAAGCGCGGCAGCAGCCAGGTACCGCCGGAGTCCGGCACCAGGCCGATCTTGCAGAAGGCCTGGATGAAACTGGCCGAGCGGGCGGCCAGCACCAGGTCGCAGGCCAAGGGAATGTTGGCACCGGCACCGGCTGCCACGCCGTTGACCGCACAGATCACCGGCAAAGGCAGGTCGCGCAGGGTGCGCACCAGCGGGTTGTAGAACTTGTCGATCGATTGGCCCAGGTCAGGCATTTCGGCGCCTGGGGCAACGTTGCGGTCGGACAGGTCCTGTCCGGCGCAGAAGCCGCGGCCTTCAGCCGTCAGCAGCAGCACCCGCGCGTCACTGCTTTGGCGCACTTGCTTGAGCGCTTCGCGCACCTCCAGATGCATGTCCGTATTGAAGCTGTTCAGCTGCTCGGGGCGGTTCAATGAAAGGAAGGCAACGCCGTCCTCGATGGAAAACAGGATGTGCTGGAAAGTCATGACAGACTCGCTCCGTCAGTCGAGAGAATGATGATCAGCGCCCCTGGAAACGGGCCTGGCGCTTTTCCTGGAAGGCGCGGATGCCTTCATCGCGGTCGGCGGTGCCCGCCAGCAGGGTGAAGGCATGGCGCTCGAAGCGCAGGCCGCTGGCCAGGTCGGTATCACCGGCCTTCAGTAACGCCTCCTTGGCCAGGCGCACAGCCAGCGGCGCTTTGGTGGCGATGCTGCGGGCAACCTGCATGGCGCGTTCTACGGTGAGTTCGGGCTGGGTGATTTCGCTGACCAGGCCGGCCTGCTGGGCGCGGAGGGCAGTGATGGCTTCCCCCGTCAGCACCATCTGCATGGCCAACGGCTTACCGACAGCACGTAACAGGCGCTGGGTGCCGCCAGCACCGGGGATGATGCCAAGGTTGATTTCCGGCTGGCCGAAACGGGCGTCGGTCCCGGCGATGACGATGTCGGCGCACATTGCCAGTTCACAGCCGCCACCCAGGGCATAGCCGTTGACTGCGGCAATCAGCGGTTTGGCGAATGCGGCGATGCTTTGCCAATGCGCTACGCGCGGGTCATTGAGGATGCCGACCAGGTCGCGATCAGCCATCTCGCGGATGTCGGCGCCTGCGGCGAATGCTTTGGCACTGCCGGTAATCACTGTGGCCCGGACATGCTCGTCGTCCCCGGCAGCCTGCAGCGCAGCAGCCAGTTCTGCCAGTAGCTCGGTGCACAGGGCATTCAAGGCCTCGGGCCGTTGCAGGGTAATGAGCTGAACGCCGTGTTCGGGCGCCTGCACATCGATATATCGCGGCATCTCGGGTTCCTCTGGCTGCACGCACGGCACATCGCGTGGCCGGCATTTTTTGGAATTGTTTGCAGGGGCGTAATGCGGGATCACGACCAGGTGAGGTCAGTATATGCTCTATGCGATACATCAATGCAAGGTTCAAAATGTATTCGCGTATCTCTTTTTATTTTCAAGCGGCCAAAGCCGCAGAGCAATCCCTGCAGAAGAATCGGTTCATCTAGTTATTTTCTGGTATTTACCGCCGGTTTTTGCCTGGCAGAATCAAATCAACATAAGCGATACACGATTGACGACCAAACAGCTTCTGATACAAGATCGAAACAAATTTCAAATCATTTCAGGAGTGATGCCATGCCTTGCTATCGACTGGACGGCCTGACGCCCGTGGTTCACCCGACAGCCTACGTGCACCCCAGTGCAGTCCTGATCGGCGACGTCATCGTTGGACCCCGCTGCTACATCGGCCCACTGGCATCGCTCAGGGGCGATTTCGGCCGCATCGTGCTGGAGGAGGGTGCCAACTTGCAGGACACCTGCGTGATGCACGGTTTCCCGGGGGGCGACACCGTAGTAGAGCGTAACGGGCACATCGGCCATGGCGCCGTGCTGCACGGCTGTCGCGTCGGCGAAGATTCATTGATCGGCATGAACGCCGTGGTGATGGATGGCGCCCATGTAGCACCTCGCTGCATCGTCGCGGCCACCGCCTTCGTCAAAGCTGGCTTCGAATGCGCGGCGCAGAGCCTGGTGATGGGGTCGCCAGCCCAGGTCAAACGCCCACTGAGCGAGCAGGAGCTGGCCTGGAAACAGCGCGGGACGGCGGAGTACCAGCACCTCGCGCAGCGCTGCATGAACAGCATGGTCGAATGCCCGCCGCTGGCCGAGGCAGAGCCGGGACGCCCGCGCATGGAAGACACCGGGGTCAGGCCCAAGGGCCAGGCGAGCGCATGAGCCTGGCAGTGACACGCAATGGCCAGGCGGCCCGCCGCACAGGTATAGTCGGTGCTTTATCCGCGCACAGTTCGCCCATGAGCAATCTCGCACCACTGAACCACTTGATCACCCGCTTTCAGGAGCAGACGCCAATCCGCGCCAGTTCCCTGATCATCACGTTGTACGGCGATGCCATCGAGCCGCACGGCGGTACAGTCTGGCTCGGTAGCCTGATCAACCTGCTGGAGCCGATCGGCATCAATGAACGGCTGATACGGACGTCGATCTTTCGCCTGACCAAAGAAGGTTGGCTCACTGCAGAAAAGGTGGGCCGACGCAGTTATTACAGCCTGACAGGCACTGGCCGTCGGCGTTTCGAAAAAGCCTTCAAGCGCGTCTATAGCCCGAGCCAGCCAGCCTGGGACGGGGCCTGGACGCTGGTGTTGCTGTCGCAACTCGAGGCGGGTAAACGCAAGGCCGTGCGTGAAGAGCTGGAGTGGCAGGGGTTTGGTGTCATGGCGCCGAACCTGCTGGGTTGCCCACGGGCAGACCGTGCCGACCTGGTGGCCACGTTGCGTGATCTTGAGGCGGGCGACGACAGTATCGTCTTCGAAACCCACACCCAAGAGGTACTCGCGTCCAAGGCGATGCGCGCACAGGTGCGGGAAAGCTGGCGTATCGACGAACTGGGGCAGCAATACAGCGAGTTTATCCAGCTGTTCAGGCCGCTGTGGCAAGGTTTGAAAGAGCAGCCGTTGCTGGATGCTCAAGATTGCTTCCTGGCGCGCACGCTGCTGATTCACGAGTACCGCCGCCTGCTGCTGCGCGACCCGCAACTGCCCGATGAGCTGCTGCCAGGGGACTGGGAGGGAAGGGCTGCTCGACAGTTGTGCCGTAACCTCTACCGACTGGTGTTTGCCAAAGCCGAAGAATGGTTGAATGCAGCGCTGGAGACGGCAGATGGCCCATTGCCGGACGTGAGCGAGAGTTTTTACAAGCGCTTTGGCGGGTTGGCTTGAGGGGAGTGCTCGCCTCACAGTGCCGCGGCCAACATTCACGGCGTCGAGCAGGGTGCCTTCAGGGGCCCTTGGCCTCACACTCACCGCCACCTTGTTCGAGCGCCATGAGTGCAGGCATATCAAGAATTTCTACCAACCTGCCATGCAGGTCGACGATACCCAGCGCGCGCAGACGGGCGACGGATCGGCACACGGTTTCCAGGCGTAAACCCAGGTACGAAGCCATGTCTTCACGAGACATCCGCAACATGAAGCCATGGGCAGAGTAACCGCGGCTGACGAAGCGCCTGGAGAGCCCCACCAGGAAGCTGGCCAGCCGCTGTTCTGCAGTCAGGTTGCACAGCATCAGCACACGCCCGTGCTCACGCACGATCTCGCGGCTCATCAAGCGATTCAGGCTTTGCTGCAGGTCCGGAAACTCACGCGCCAGGGTTTGCAAGCGGCGATAGGGGACAGGGCAGACTTCGCTGTCTTCCAGGGCAATGGCGTCACAGACATGGTGCTCTGTGGCAATGGCATCGAGGCCGAGTACATCGCCCGGCATCCAGAAGTTGATCACCACGCCTTGCCCCTCGGCGGTGTTCAGGCTGGTCTTGAAACTGCCGCAGCGTAAGGCATAGAGCATGGTCAGCGGATCGTTGGCATTGAACAGCGCGGCGCCCTTGCGAATGCGCATTCGTGGGCCTATCAACGCGCCCAGGCAGCTGTTTTCGTCAACCGGCAGGCCAGTGGGGAGGCACAGGCCGCTTACCCGGCAATCCATGCAGTGGTTCACCAGCGGTTTCAGGTGAATAGGGTTTGCCTTGGGCAAAGGGTTGGGTGAGTCGAGCAGGGTGACCTTCAGCTGGCCAGGCATTTTCAGGCCTCCTTCGCATTTTGGAGGCCGCTTTGGGCCCCCGCGCCATTACGCGCACCGAGCCCGACGGGCGACCAATCAGCAAGCATGTCCCGCGAGAGGGGGGCATTGAGGCGGCTTGTAAGCCGTTCGACAAACCGCTCGGCTTCGGCCGCCGTACTGAAACCCACCCGCCAGTCATCCATGCGCACCCAACAGCGTCCCTGCTCTGTGTTCTTCTCGACGTAAACGTTCATCAGGGCCTCCAAAGCATGTATCGGTCGACAATGCAGGAAGGCGTCCCTGCCGGCAGCGGAGGTGAAGCTCAGGGCGGGGTCGCCATGGCGCGCCTGCGGGGCCTGAAGTGGCTGTGATCTGGTTACAGGGTGCGCCAGCGAAGCCCCGAGGTATTGATCCGCGTCAAGTTCTTGCGCCCTGGGCAATGCCATTGGTCGGCAGGTGCCTCCAGTTGATAAACATCAAGTTCGCAACACGTAGGTGGCAGATGCTTTACCTACGTATCGCAACCTCAGAGGTGTGCCATGGAAACTCCGCAAAGACTGCTGCTGATCGCCTCCCCCCTGATGCGCCGAACCCCGGTCTATGACCGGGCTGCTGCGCTGGCCAAGGCCAAGGGAATGGCGCTGCACATCGTCGCTTTCGACTACGTGGAAGGGCTTGCCACGGCGGGCTTGGTGAATGACCAAGCGCTGGCAGTCATGCGCGAGGGTTACGTGCAGCAGCACCGTGAATGGCTGGAAACCCAGGCGTTGCCGATGCGGCGCAATGGTGTCACCGTCACAACCGAGGTGGTGTGGGTGCAGCAGCCCTTGAATGAGATCCTGATACACTTGCGTGAGCAACCGTTTGCCATGCTGATCAAAGAGCTCGAGCATGAGCCTTGGTGGATGCGCGCAATGTTCACCTCGCTGGATATCCAGTTGCTGCGCGAAACGCGAATACCCTTGCACCTGGTACACAAGGCCAGCCATGCGTTGCCACGCAGGATTCTGGCGGCGGTGGACCTGTCCAGGCCGGAGGATCAGTTTGAAGGCTTCAACGACCTGATCATCAGCGAAGCGCTGAAGCTGACATTGCAGTGCAATGCCCAGATCGAGTTGCTGTACGCCTACGACTTGGGTTCCATGTACCTGGACGCCGGCGGCAGCCGGGAACATTCGTTCCTGTTCGATTCAAACGATGCCCAGACCTTGCATGACGCTCAAAGCGCTGCCTTCCAGGAGCTTGCCGAACGCAACGGCATCGCCGTCGAACACCGCCATATGCGCATAGGCGACCCGGCAAAGGCCCTGGCGATATTCATGGATAACAATGATATCGACGTACTGGTCATGGGCAGTTATCACCACCGTGGCATCGGCTGGTTCATCGGCAGTACTGCCGAGCGCGTTATGCATCGGTTGTCCAGCAGTGTGCTGGTGATTTCTCCAGAGCGCTCCCAAGGCTGAAGCACAAGGCCCGCAAGGGCCTTGTCTTTTCAAGGCCGCAGGTCAAGTTCGTGCAGAATCTCGCTCACATCGCCGCCCGGGTAGCGTGAGGTGAAGCCCAGTGCCTTGACCAGCCGGTGCATGGCATAGTTGCTGGCCAGATCCCTGGAGACCATGCACTGAAAGCCATTGCGTCGCGCGGCTGCAATCAGGTGTTGCATCAGGCGCTTGCCCAACCCCTTGCGCTGCCAGTCTTCGCTGACCGCCACTGCACATTCGCAACGTTGACTGCCAGGTATGCCCGCATAGCGGCTGACGCCGATCTGTTGCAACTGACCGTCTACATGAACCAAGGCGACATAGGCCATGCGCTGGTGGTAGTCCACGGGCATGTCTTGCGTGTCCAAGCTAGGCAAGCCGCCGCTGAGTCCGGCAATGAGGCGAAAGCGCCGTGATTCATATGCGATTGTGCTCAGAAAACGCTTGTCCCGTTCGCGGTCTTCTTCGCGCAGTGGGCGGATCAGCACCGCCGAACCGTCCTCGAGGTTTTCGACCCAGTGTTCGCAGGTCTGTGGCTGTGCTGTTTGCTGCCCGTTCATGACGCCTCCCGTTGCTTGATCAGTACCTGGTGCAGCCGTTTTAACGTGGCGGGCCGTTTCGGTTCTGACAATCATCAAGTTCAGCCTGGGTAGCGGTTTTCTGATCTGCATCAAGCAGCAGCGGTCCTGTGCGCGGAATATCGTCAGCATCACACCCACTCACGAAAGCGCGGAGGTTCACCATGGGGCAATATCGACAATTGCTGGTGCTGCTGACCGAGGTAGAACCGCATTCCGCCGCTTTGCGCAGAGCCCTTGCCTTGGCGCATGTCAGCGGCGCCAGCGTGCATGTACTGGGCTTGTTCGAGCCAAGCGAGGAGCACCTTCTGCGCGAAGAGCGGCTGAACGAGGCCGATATCAAGCGCCAGTACGAGCATTATCGCGCTCAGTTGACGGGACTGGTCGAGCGGCATCGCGGCAGCGGTATAACGCTGACGGTCGACAGCCTGAATGCGGAGGATATCCGCAGCCAGGCGATCGATTACATCAGCGAACTGCAGCCCGATATGGTCATCAAGGACAGCGAAGCTGCGTCGGCCCTGGTGCGCATGTTCGGCACCCCACTGGATTGTGCGCTGATGCGAGGTTTCAAAGGCGTCAGCCATTTCGTGCCGGCGGCGGCCACTTCATTGCCGCGGCGTGTGCTGGTCGCCGTGGATACTGCGTTCAGCGAGACGCCTGCCGTCCAGGCGTGCTTCAATCGTGGACTGATTCGTGCTGGCCAGGCGCTGGCGTTACAGTGTGACGCGCACCTGCATCTGCTATCGGCCTACAACCTGGCAGGGGTATTTGCCTCGGACATGAATGTCACCCAGGCGTGGATCGACGAGATGCGCGAGGCACTGCAGGAGCCTTTCGAAGCGCTGGCCGATGCCGAAGGCGTCGCGCCGGACCGCCGACATTTCATGGAAGGAGGCCCGGTACAGGTGATCCGGGAACAGGTCGCAGCCCTGGACATCGACGCGGTGGTGATGGGCGTGGTGCAGCCCAAAGGCCTGGACAAACTATTGGGAGACACCACCGAGCGTATCGTCAGCCGCCCACCGTGCAGCGTGCTCGCCGTTCATCCCCAAATAGCCGAAAGTTGGGAGCCTTGGCCATGCAACTGACATTTCTTGGCGGCACTGGCACCGTGACCGGCAGCAAGTTCTTGTTGACCCGTGACAGCACGCGGGTATTGGTCGACTGCGGACTCTTCCAGGGTTTCAAGCAACTGCGCCTGCGCAACTGGCAGCCACTGCCCCCGGCGCTGCGGGCGCTCGATGCGGTGGTGCTGACCCACGCCCACCTTGACCACAGTGGTTATCTACCGGTGCTGGTTCGGGAAGGCTACCGCGGGCCGATCTACGCCACACCGGCGACGTGCGCCTTGGCGGAAATCCTCCTGCTCGACAGTGCACGGCTGCAGGAAGAGCAGGCCGAACATGCCAATCGCCACGGTTACTCCAAGCATGCGCCGGCGCAACCGCTCTATACCGAGCAGGATGCCAAACGTGCCCTGGCACTGTTTCGGCCCGTAGCGTTACACCAGGTGACCATGATCGCCGAGGGCATGGAGTTGCTGTTGCGTACCGCCGGACATATTCTGGGGGCGGCCACGGTCCAGATCAGCGCCGAAGGGCAGACCGTGCTGTTTTCGGGTGACCTCGGCCGCCCTCAGGATCCGATCATGCGTGCGCCTGAGCTGGTCAGGACGGCGGACGTGCTGTTGATCGAATCTACCTATGGCGATCGCCAGCATCCCGCCGAATCGACCGAGCAGTACCTGGCCAAGGTCATCAACGAAACGCTCCTGCGCCATGGCATTACCCTCGTACCCTCGTTCGCCGTTGGCCGCGCCCAACTGCTCATGTATTACCTGTACACGCTCAAGCGCGACCGGCTGATCCCTGATATCCCGATCTACCTGAACAGTCCGATGGCCACCGACGCCACCGCCCTGTACCAGCAGTACCGCAGTGAGCATCGGCTGACCGCAGCCGAGTGCGCCGCCATGTGCAGAGGCACGCACATCGTCCGGACGGTCGATGAGTCCAGGCACCTGGACCAGCTGCGCGAGCCCTCAGTGATCATCGCCGCCAGTGGCATGGCGACCGGTGGACGGGTGCTTCACCACCTGAAGGCACTGGCGCCAAACCCGCGCAACAGCATTCTGTTCTCCGGCTTTCAAGCCGGGGGGACGCGGGGTGCCGATATCGTCGCGGGCGCCCACAGTGTGCGGTTGCAAGGCGAGGATGTGCCCATCCGTGCACAGGTGCACGCGATGGAGAATCTTTCTGCGCACGCCGATGCCGATGAAATCATGGAATGGTTGCGCGGGTTCACCCGGCCACCCCGTCAGACCTATGTGATTCATGGCGAGCCACACGCTGCCGACACCTTGCGGCGGCGGATCAGCCTCGAACTCGGCTGGCAAGTGTGCGTGCCTGAATATCAGGAAACGGTTGCCATCGACCCTGTTCGCTAGAGGCTGTTTTCCACGCAACATCACCGAGTATCAAGGCTTTTCATACAGAGCCCAGGCTGGCACGGGAGGTATTCATGAACACACAAGCTAGGGCGAAACTCAGAGCGTGGTTGCATCGCCCCAAGGGCAGCCTGGGTTGGATCGTAGCGATCCTTGTGTTACTCCTCGCCGCATCGGCCTACCGCGGGCTGAGCCCCACCTGGCGCCTGCCCCTGGACAATCCGGTCGTGATGCTGGCCTTGCTGACCTTGAGCGTGGCGCTAGGCTGGGCGGTGCAGCGGGGCGTGAAGCGCACCGTTGGCAAAGCCATTTTCAACGGCCAGGAGACAGGTTGGCAGGCCAGACTGGCGTTCCTTCGCTCAGTGGCTCGGGAATCGAACATCCTGCTGGTGGTGCTGTTGTGCCTGGCCCTGCTGGGCACAGGCACCTTGTGGTTGGCAGGGCGCTCAGTGACGCAGATCGTGGCGAACTGCGAGGCCAACCTGCAGGCTCAAGTGGATATACCCGAAGATGAAAAACTCACCGCGCTTGTCGGCAAACCGGTGTGCACGTGCCTGGCGCAGACCTTCATGAAACGCAACGGTGTGCTGCGCATGGCCTTGTTCGAAACCCCCATGCAGGAAGTGAGCGGCTTGAAGGTGCTCACTGCAGATGATGAGCAGCGCTGTCTTGAACAGTTCGACCTGCTGCCCGAGGAGCCCCAGGCAACCGCGCCTTGAGCCGGCCCGCCTGTGGGTGCCCTGGTGCTGGACGCCGCAGCCGGACGACTGAACCGCCGCTATTTGGCTTTCCAGTACTTCTGCATTTCCAGGAAGAGAAACGAAGCGGTCCAGGTGATCAGCACCAGGCCGGTCAATGCCTGCAGGCCGGTCAGGTATTTCAGGTGCCCGCTCGGGGTGATGTCGCCAAAACCGATGGTGGTATAGGTGGTGAAGGAAAAGTACACGCAGTCCAGGAAACTCCCGTCGAAATTGCCGCTGAGTGTGCCCCAGCCGTCGGCATGGGCCATCAGGTAATACACCAGGGCAAAGCACCAGACCTCAAGGGCATGGGCCAGCAGTGCGCCGAACACACCCGCCACGATGCGAAACCGGCTCCAGAGCTTCAGGCGGGGTAGCCAGTCATTCAGGCGCAACAAGCATTCGTAGTGAATGATCACCACCAGGATCACGACCAGCATGTTGATCAGCGTGACAATGAGCATCGCCTGCACTCTTGCCCTGATGGGCGGTTCATTTCAAGTTGTCGACCAACGCATGGATGGTAGCTCATTGGCCTGCGGCAGCAACGGTAGGATTTCTTCACTAGCAGGTGCAAAGTGGCGCCTGGGGGGCATTGATATTTATCAAGAACGAACCAGCACCTGCTTCAATAATGACATCGCATGCAACCCAGGCAACGCGCCGGGAGGTACCCATGAAGCCGTATCGCCGGATTCTGCTTATCATGACCGAGGCCCAAGCCAATGCCGCGCTGTCCCGGGCCATGGCATTGTCTGCGGCGTCCGGTGCGAGTTTGCATGTACTGGGTATCCATGAATCTTGTGCACTGCGCCTGCCTCACGAATTGCAGGAGGCCCCACTTCATTCGGCCTCGTTCATGCATTTCAGTACCGAACTCAAAGCACTGCTGGATGAGCAGCCATTCGTTGGGGCTCGGCCAGGTTTCGAGGCAGTTGAAACCTCCAATCCGCGTGATCAGCTGCCAGCGTGCATTGCCCGCTACGCGCCTGATTTGGTGATCAAGGGCTGCCCGGGCCACTCCCTGCTCGAGCAGATCGCTCGGACCTCGCTCGACCAGGCGCTGCTGCATGGGAGTGAGACGCCGTTGTTGTTCGTACCGGCGGATGCCCCAGCCATCCCCCAGAACATTCTGGTCGCAGTGGATGTCGCCAACCCGTCGCCACACAACGACGCCCTCAACCATGCCCTGGTCGCGGCAGGTCAGCAACTGGCGACTCAATGCAAGGGGCAGTTGCACCTGCTCTCGGCTTACGACCTACCCATCGCCATGCTGGCCAACCCTGACCTTGCCGGCCCTTGGGTGAACCAATTACGCGAGTCACTGCAGCTGCCTTTCGATGCGTTGGCCGATGCACATGGCATCGCCCACACGCACCGGCATTTCAGCGAAGGTGCGCCCCTGCGCGTGATCAAGTCCTACATCGCCACGCTGAAAATCGATGCAGTGGTGGTCGGCACTGTGCAGCCCAGGCATTGGGCCAAGGTGATCGGCGATACCACCGAGCGGCTTGTCAGCCATGCACCGTGCAGCATCCTGACGATCAGGTCTGCACCCGCCAGCTGACTTCATTAAGATGGCATCTTTTCTTGTCGCTGATTCGACAATGGAGCGCTGAGATGTTTGTTGATATGGCTGCCTTCACACCGTGGTCGGCATTGGCAGGCGGGGCATTGATCGGTTTGGCCGCTGGGCTGTTCGCCGTTGCGAACGGGCGCATCGCGGGCATCAGCGGTTTGCTCGGTTCTATGCTGCAAAGTGGCGGGGAAGGGCGGGGCGAAAAAGTGTGCTTTTTGCTGGGACTCCTTGCCGCGCCACTTTCCTGGCAACTGTTCTCAGCAATGCCTCCCGTTCATTTCAGAGTGGCGCCTTGGCTGTTTATGGTCTCGGGAATTCTGGTAGGCCTCGGTACCCGCTATGGCAGTGGCTGCACCAGTGGCCATGGCGTTTGTGGCTTGTCACGCCTGTCGCCTCGTTCTGCAGTGGCGACGCTGTGCTTCATGGCAGCAGGCTTTGCCACGGTCTTCGTGGTCAGGCATGTACTTTCAGGAGCATGAAATGAAGCGGATCAGTGGCTTTATCGCTGGGTTGCTGTTCGGCATGGGGATATTGCTATCCGGTATGGCAAACCCTGCCAAGGTGCTGGGGTTTCTCGACATTGCCGGGCAGTGGGACCCGTCGCTGGGACTGGTCATGGTGGGTGCGATAGGTGCCGCACTGTTGCCGATGACTTGGGCGCGACGTCATACCACGGCCTTACTGGGAGGTAAGATACAGCTGCCTGCCAGAGGCGACATCGACCGTCGACTCGTCGGCGGGAGCCTGGTTTTCGGCATAGGCTGGGGGCTTGCCGGCGTATGTCCGGGGCCGGTGCTGGTGTTGCTCGCCGGGGGGTACTGGCAAGCCTGGCTATTCGTGCTCGCGATGCTTGCCGGTATGGGATTATTCAATGTTGCGGAAGCGTTTCGCAGCCGTCATCAGGGCAGGGTTTGACGGTAAACAATTGAGTTCTGATCGATATCAGAATAAGGCACTTACTGAGTGTAACTCTACTAAATGAATATTTAGCGTAGTTATTCCTTAAGGTTATTATAGGGGCAGGGTATGGCTAGCGGTACAAGCAGGTCAAAGGGTTTTGAAATGCACTCGGAAATCCAGAAACTGATTGCCGAAACTGCAGCGCTAAACCAGGATTCGACCAAGTTAAGTCGCGAAAATTTTTGGTATCCAGTGGCGATTTCTGTCGGGCTGATCACCGTTGTGGTCACTGTCACTGCGTTGATCTTGAGGCTGCTTCAGTGATCCCGCAGCTTGTCCGCCGATAGTCTGTTGAACTAGGGAAAGCCAAAATCCCGGGGCCGTTACTCTTGGAGAATCCCGCAGCAAAGTACCTCCTTAAGGGGTACGACATGATGGCAGTTGCCCAGGTGAATGCAGCCATTGGCATGGAAATTCTGCTGAAAACCTCCGTTGCTAGACCAAACGGTAATCATGGCCAGGTCGATGAAACCTACGACTTGGATATCGACCTTATCCAGGCCGCTCATCAAGATTTACAACGTGTCGGCATAGTCGACATCAAACGAAAATGGGCTGATAAGCATGATCTGCTGACATTGTTTTATGCAGTGCCGGCCACACTCCGGAGCCACCTTGACCTAACTCGGCACGAGGAATGTATTGAGCGTTATCGCAACGTTTTCACTAACTTATCCGTGCGAGGCCGACTCACCTGGTGGCTATGACGACACGCTGGTCCATATCCTTGGCGAGCTGATTGACAATGTCGTGTCTTGGTACCGCGAACGAGGCTGTGAGGATTTGTTTATCCTTTGCCATGGCATGACGCCAAATGTTCCATCTCAAGGCCAGAAAGGCGCCTGAGCGGACGTGGCCTAGCTTGCAATCTGCCCACCCCACGCCCCGGCAGCCCCATAAGAAGATGCTCATAATGCATATTATGTTAAATCAGATGCTACGTCAGAAATGCTCTTGAGCTCCTGTCTGTCTCCACTAACCTACGCAGCTGATTACGCAAACCCCCGAACCCGTTGAAAATCAGCAGCCTTACGATCCCTTGCTCATCCATTCTGTCACCCGTCGTTTCACGAACCCCTGACGTACTGCTACGCACTTCCAACTGCTACCCAGCGCGTTGCACCAAGATCTACCCAAGCCAACAACGATCATCAGATTTGCTGCGCCGGCACGCACCTGCAAACGTGATCTGCGCTATACATATCTAATAACTGAGACCATTTGAGATCACTGCCGCTTTCGCCGATCAGGGGCTATTCATGCCCCAGACGCCTCAAATGCTGCTCACTAGACACCGACTTCTCGCACCCATTATAGGCTCAGGGAGCGCATATGGCGTTACCGTTCACTCCATTCCCGATCTTCGCTCCGTATGAACATTGGAAACCTGCCAGTTCGCACTGCGTCCCTCAGAACCATGATGTCCGTTCCAGGCTCGACCAGGTTGACCCTACCTGCAAAGCCTATACGAGCGTCATGTATTGCTCGAAGTTTCTGGAGTGTTCAGCGCTTGAGTGGACCCCGATCAAGCCAAAGGCCGCTATTCGCTAACCTGCCATTGCCTGGAGCTCATGCTGAACTGGAGCTTTTTCAAAGGTATTCCACTGATGGGTTGGGATGTCGGCGATTTTCGAGAGTTTCTTAACTTTCAATGCAACCCTCCAGTTGCCTGGTGCAGTTCTATTTCGCACCTTAGATATCTGCCAAATAATAGGATCGAATTTGCCGATTGGCCTATCAACGAACGGTGGCGGATTTTTCGTCGGAAAGCTGAGGTCTTTCATAAAGAAAACAGTGGCGACGGACGTTTTGGAAAGCTAGTGCAATGGGCCTTGGGGCGATCTGCGATAGCGGCAAAAGTTTTCTTTGATTTTTACTTGGCGGAAACTGGATTGCTAAAAGCTAATTGCGCGGAGGAATGCCTGCGCGACATCCTAGACAGTTTAGAGAAAGTTAAGCCGCCACTTTATTTCACCTCAAGTGAGCTGGGCTGTCGTAAATCAAGCCGCCCGCTGAGCGTGCGTCTTGACCCTTCGGGCTGACATCCTCACGCCTGCGCGCTCCGCTTGCCCGAGTTGATTGATTCATGCATTTGCATGGGTAGACACAGTTCGCCAGGTGCAGACCGGCCTGATTGAGCCTACAAGCAAAAGTCTTCTCGGTAGGCATAGGGCGAAGCTTAATGCCTACATGGAGAGGAAAGCATTGAGCATTACATTGGTATGTCCACACTGCGCTGGTGAGGATTTCGTTACACCGACCAGGCTGCACAAAAACTCGATTCTGACCTGCCGCACGTGCACCGACATCAGCCTCTATGGGGAGCTTCTGGAGGCTGCTGGCAAGCTCTTGATGTCCCAAATACAGGAGCAGCTGACACTTCAAAAGGTTGGCTGAGCGCGGCTTCCACGCGCAGCCTGCTTTACGCTCAGACTATTCACCCTACCCCATCATTTTCACGTAGTGCTCCTCAAAGCCTGTTTTCACGAAGACCTGCTTGAAGCGATCAATGTAATGAGCTGGGACGATCTCGCCAAAATCGGTAAGGTTGACCGCGTCGGAGTGTGATTCTCGGTTGACGTAGCGATAGAGTGCCCGGAATGCGGTGTCTTCTTCTGCCAGGGACTGGAGCGCCTCCGCGAGCGCTTCCTGCCGATGCACGAAGTTGAAGTAGTACTCCAGAATGTTGCGCATCATGTTCGGGATGACTGACGCCGAGGTGCGCCCTTCCTGCGCGTCCTTGATAGTCTGCCAGAACGACTGGTAGTCATTCTGCACGTCCGATGCTTTCATCGGCACGAAGCCGCTGTACTGTGCCTTGGTGATCCTGAACAGCGAAAACTCATCCGCTTTCTTGAGGTGCTTAAGCATCTCGTGGAAGAAGAAAAGGTTGTGCGTGAGGATGAAGACCTGCTTGAAGCGATCCTTGGGGTTCAGAACCCGTCGATAAATGAGCGAGGCGATGTCGTAGACGTAATTGTGCGAAAGGCTAGAGATAGGGTCGTCCATGACGATCACGCGGTTGGTCTTGAGCTTCCCGCTCTTTGTATCGAGCTCCCCGTTGCAGACCTCAAGAAAGTAGAGGAACGAGATCAGGGTCTTCTCACCCTCACTGAGCGTCTTGAAAACACCGTCCTGCCTACTCGGACGCACCAGGCGATACCGTGGCAGCTCGCTCTCTTCGCGAACCACCTCGAAGCCCTTGAGGCCGAGCATGTTGAGCGAGTTGTTGATGCTTTCGATCGCCTGGTCGATGTTGGTGATCTGCGCCCTGCTCCTGGCAATAATGTCCTTCTGGATCTGGGCCTTCTTTTTGATGTCTTCGATGGCCTCACGCTTCTCATCGCGCTTAACCAGATTGGCCTTCTCTGCTTTCTTCGCTGCCACGATCATCCCGTCACACGCCGCGCGGAAGCAGTCCCAGAACCGGGTCTTGATCTTCTCCAGGTAGACCTTTCTGTTTCGTACCTTAAGGTTGAAGGCGTCGATCTTTTCCTGCTCGACCTGAACGATTGAGTTGAGCTTGGCCACGATGTCTGCCGTTGACGCTAGTGAAATGGAGGTTGAGGGATTGGTGATTTTACCTGCCAGCAACTGGATATTCTTCTGGAAGGTCACCTGCAAAGCAGCCAGGTGAGGCTGATAATCAGGCAGCTGGTACGCCTTGCGGCTCGACTGATCCTGGATGTGAGCGACGCCAGCTTCGTACCTTGCCTTGAGTGCGGTAAGTTGCTTGACTCGTTTGGAGTAGGTCTGATCAAACACCCGACCAAGCTCAGCATAGAAGTCTGGTGGCAAAGGTTGCTGACAGTAGGGGCAACGAGAGTCTTGCTGATCAACGAATCCCAGCGCTTGCCTTATCCAATCGGAGTTGCCCAGCTCATTGATCAGGGCCGCCAAGTACGAATCCTGCGACCCTACGATCGCCTCCTGTAGCAGTGGATCCTTTTCGATTTCGCCCGGCTGAAACGTGAATGCTGGGATACTTGCAATCTCTTCACCATCCGCAGCTAGGAGCTCCTGCGCCTCAGTGGCTAACCCCTCGAGCGTGTCCACGACCGGCACCAGCTTCACCGAGTTGATTTTCTCAGCGAGCTTTTCCCTCGTGTTGTAACCAACAAAACAGTATTTCAGAGCCTCACCGTCGTAGAGCTTCTTTTGAGCCCAAAGCTCGTCCCAGTGCTTCTCGTCAGCCCGCCCCTGCTCCGTAGCCAGTTCCATGCCCGCGTCAACGAGGCTCATGCGCTCCTTGGCGAGCTTGCTCAGCTCCGCCTCGGCGGCCAGCAATGCATTTTCGGCCTCGATATTGCCCTCATTCAGGGTGAACACACCCGGTTGAGAGCTGGCTTGGAAATTTTGCTCGAGAAAAGTGTGGTTATAGACAATCAACTCCCGCTCGGGGTTGACCGGCTGCACGCGGCATTGACGGAAATCGCTATGCCCAGGCGCCTGGAGAAAATTGCTGATCGTAGTTTTCCCCGTCCCATTGTGTCCGTAGAACAAATTCACCTTGGTGAGTGGGCCGATCGACAGGTTGGTGTCTGGGCAATAGCTGGAAACACCGCGAAGAATAATGCGCTTGATCACAGAGCAATCCTTAGCGAAGACGGGGCGAGTCGTGTCTCATCCTAGTGGTGCGCGCGAGAGTTGGGAAGCTAATACACATGCTCGAAAAACGTTCGTGGTCAATACGCTCAACCCGCACGCAATGCACCTTTATCGGTCTGTGCTCACAGTCCAACTGCTACGGCGCGCCATGGATAGCCGCTCCAGCAATATCGGGCTTAATTTGCGCCTGTCACCTGGTCTGGGCCAAAGGGCATGAAAGTGCCCTCACCCTCCAAGGCCCGGCAGTGAGAGCCTTGGAGGGTCGTATTATCAATCCCCCGGACAACGTAGGGAGCGGCTGGTTTTCAGCAACCCGCACCCACTACTTCTTGATCAGTACCGTTTTAGGGATGTGAACCGCGAGCAGATCGCAGAATCTCAGGCGTTGATTGAAGACATGCGTAAGCAGGTCAAGACCTGGCAGGTGGTGGAAACCGCTGCGGCCATCAGTGCTGGCGTAGCATTCTTCGCGGGTGCAGTGATTGCAATCTCACCTTTGGTATCGGGATCGCATTCGGCATTGTCGGCGCTGCTGCAGGGATTGCGACAATGGTGGCTGCAGAGATCAAGATCAAGACGTTGCGCAGCCAGATTGACGCCGCCACATCGAAAATGAATGCAGCGACCTAGCAATCTGCCAGATTGGCTGCACTGAACGATCAGCTCAACAAGCTTATTGAGCTGTCACAATCGGCGGGCAGCCTGATTGGTTTCTTGCTGCAGGTCTGGGAAGAAATGGAGGGTGAGTTGAACGCTGTCCTGACTGACCTCAACAACTGTGAAGGCAATGTTGACAGCCTCAACCTGCCGGAACTTCAGCGCAATCTGAACCTGGCAAATCAGGACTGGCAGACGCTGGTTGGCCTCTGCAACAGCATCGCATCGATCAAGTACAACCAGGCCTCGCCGGAAAAAGCCGTAATCCAGTAAAGACCGCTTCAGGTTCACTCCCGCTGCCGCGCGTCCTGGTAACGGGAGTGACGCTTACAGAACCAGCTCCCGAGACGCTATCCCCTGGCTCGTATGGAGTACACGTGTTCTCCCGCCGGCAAGGGCACCCTAAAGCTGTGTTAGCTCCCGAAGGCAGCGGACTCAAACCACCGGTGAAGCACAGCGGTGTACGCCCCTACTCACTCGAAATCAACAGCGTCGCTCGCCATCAAATCCGATCACCCGCTCTACATTTACCCGGCACAATGTGCCTATTTTTTTAACGTTCACCTTTAGCTACCTTCCGATTACAGCAACCCGCAAGGTGACCTAACGTGAAAGACAAACAACGCAGACTTCTACGCAAGACTCGTTTGAAAGCAAAAATAAGTGCGACCCAGGCTGCTTCGTTGGCCTTCGTTGAGCCGCGCACCTGGCGTGCATGGGAATCAGGTGAGACCGGTGAAGACAAGGGTGCGGCTCGATCACCGTCGACAGCTGCGCTGTGGAGTTTCTTCGCCCGCTCCGGCATCAAGATGCCCGACTTCAATGCAAAGGCTACGCGCAAGCCAAGCGGTATAGCTTTTGCCATTGCAAGCTACAAAGGTGGCGTCGGGAAGACACCCATTACCCTGAACGTCGCAGCGTGTTTGGTGGAACAGGGGCATCGCGTTGCGATTGTGACGGATGACCTGGTGTATCGCTCTGCGCACGAGGAAGGATTAAGGCCTGCTGCCGGCAGCTTGGTGAGCCACATCGATTTCTACGACGAGCTCGACCTCATCACGTTCCCTGCAGATGTGAGGCAACGTCGGGCTGAGATGCGTCTGCGGCTAGCCACCCTCCAACCTCATGAGGAACCTTTTTTTCGCACCCAACACCGGGACGAACTGGAAGCCTTGGAGCGTAAACGCCGCGCTACTGAAAAACTCGGTGAGCTCATCGCCCGTTACGATTATGTGTTGATCGATATGTACCGACCAACAGGACTGATTAGGCGATTCGCAAGCCTGATTGCCATAGTGGTGGACACAAATTGCTCAATGTCGGTGCGAAGCGCTGAGAAGTTTGCTGGTGACTTGCGTGCAGTCAACTGCCGGCAGACGACACCTGGCTACTTCGGCTTACTGACCAATTGCGAGGCTGGCGACACGAGCCGAGGATTGGAGGCGTTCTTGGCAGACCACTTTGAACTGGACGATTCGATGGTGGAAAAGCTCCTTGAAGAAAAACATTCAGCCTGCAGGCGTCGAGAGCTTGCGCGTGCGAAGATCGACGCGCTCGATTTTCCTAAGCTTCGCACCGAGTTAAGTAGGGCCTACGACGTCGCTATCGAGATGTATGAACTTGACGCCGACAACCCGCGAACGTGTGACTACTATGACTCTCTGATGGATTTCGCCCCCTCCTCGCAAGCCGCTCGGGAAATACGCCAACTCACTGATGAGCTGGTCAACTGGAGGCTGAAACCGAGCACGCTGCCCTTCTGAGCCTTGTTCATACGCAAGCGTTTCATGATTAGACAGCGCTGGAAAACTCTCTGGAGCGTCACCCTCGAATCGCCCGGCATGCATGAGGCGATTCGAGGGTGTGAGGGGAGCATGCGAACCTGCAAGCTGCGTCTCGGACGATGAGTTCTCAAGCGGCCAGCAACAGAATTTCCTTGGATTCGGACACTTGCTGAAGCAGGCCTGGATGGCGACCTTCAAGTTCGATCACATCAGCCTGATAGCTCAGTGCGGGTAACATCTGCTTCCCCTGCTGCAGAAAGTTGGTTATGTGCGTGAACTGATCGTGCTTGATTGTCGAGGCGGTACCGCGGTCGCTGGTCAGGCTCTTGATGCGCTGGGCATTCAGCCCCTTGATGTCGGACTCAAGCTGCACCATGGATTCCCGGCTGTACTTGACCGCACCTGTGCGCATCTGGACGTGCGGAAGGGTTAGCCCCAGGTTGACCAAACGATCTTGCAGCAGCGTAATTTGTGGTAGGCGCACCACACTGCTCGCAGCAAATGTGTGCGTGAGCTTGAGTCGATGGCAAAAGAGGATTATCGACCCGAGGTCGACGCATTGCTTATCGACATCTACCGGCACATGGATCGGCTGTTGGATCGAGCTACGGCATTGGAGCGCAGAAGCCTCTTGGCATTGCCTCTTCGCACAGGGGGCGCCTGGTCTACGAAACGACCGTTGTACTACTCGAACTACCCTAACCTTGAGACGGACAAGGTCGCGATGTGGGAGCCGCCTTGTGCTCTCGACTCGATTGCAAAGTTCATCAAGGCGACAGGCGTGGAGCTCCTTCCTCTCGACCGAATTGCCAACCCTAATATGTCTTTGGCAACCGACGAAGTCCAGCTGCGTTTCAAGGCCGCATTGCTCATTCTCAAAGCTGATCTTGCACGTGACGATGAAGAGTCATACCAGGCTATGAAGTCATGGGATCGCCTCGCCGAGGCCCGTATTCACTTGCATCCCACCGGGCAGCTCATTGTGAATGCCAAAACCAAATCAGTGCGCTCAATCCCGCTCAGGGTGCATGCCCACTGTGACGCAGAAGCTTTCGCAGTCCATTTTGACGACGTCAAGTACATTGGTAGGAGCGACTTCGGCGGCGCAGCCATCGCCGGATTGGGCGACGGCTCCAGAATGCGACATATCGCGCTTGCATGGGTCTGCGCCTGGGCCTCTAGCGAAGATGCCCCGTTCACTCCCGACATCACTCTGGCCAAGGATGCTCAGGATGCCAACCTAGATACACTGATTGCTGAACAAGAACGACTGGGGGGTGGCGTTGGGCGTAGGAAGATCGTGAGGCGCCAAGAGTCTGCGCAAAGCAACGCCAAGTCCGCGGTGCCGAGTCAGACGCTTCGATTGAAAACGCTGCCCTCCGAATTCAGCTTCATCTCTGATGTAAGTGATGGAAGCGATCTCACCGTTAAAGGCCCGCAGCAGCGAAATGTGAAACCGCTGATAAATCCACCTACCACACCGAAGCGAGCGCAAGCTTCGCCTCCCTCGGAAAGCAGCTACCCCCAGTACTCCGGGGTAGAGCTTCAGGAGATGGCATGGGCGTATGTCGAGGCGTCGCTTGCCAGAGAAGACGCTGTCTTGGCGGATCTCCAAGCATACCGCGGCATCGGGGCTGACGGTG
Organism: Pseudomonas sp. 10(2024); assembly: GCF_045164175.1. Lineage (NCBI taxonomy): Bacteria > Pseudomonadati > Pseudomonadota > Gammaproteobacteria > Pseudomonadales > Pseudomonadaceae > Pseudomonas > Pseudomonas sp. 10(2024). Next base: position 2,835,492 of record NZ_CP174006.1, on the reverse strand, counting down.
CTCTGGATAAGGCAACGTTCATTGAAATGAAGTCGTTCGCTCGTGCCGCACCTGGGGAAATCACGCTCACTGAAGCCGAGTTTCGCCGTGCATCGGAATGTGCGGCGAATTTCTATCTGGTCATCGTCTCGGGTCTGGAGGAAGGGTTTGACACGGAGTTACGTATCTTCGTCAATCCGATCGAAAACTTACCCTGGAAGCCAAAAGGCGCTGTATCAGTAGGTGGTCTCTTGAAAGGTGCCAAGTTGTTGCTCAAAGAAACGCAGGACTGATATCGCAGGGTTCACCCCATCAGCAATCACCCCTACAGCGCAGGTGCAGATCGCACCGGCGCTACTGAGCTGAACGCCTAATCAGCAAATATTAGAAGGACTACACAGATGTCGCTGCAGTACCGTAAACGGCTGAAAGTGGCCAATGGACAATGGCTACACGTTTCCTGCAGCAGTCTTCCCCCTACGCTCGCGGTCGCTCGTACCGGCGTGAGCGCGCTCAATCGTCGAGGGATGGAACCTGACGAAATCGACACGAAAGATCTGCAAGACCTGATAGCTCATATCAGCAATGAACGGGTCATGCTGGCCCAGGAATTGACTGAGCGCAAAGCAGCCCTAGTGTCCCGGAGCATGCGTGCTGAATGGCTTCGCCCGCTCCTGACCCTTCTCTTCATGCGCACAACAAATTCTCGCCTTGAACAACACGTGCAACAGGAGGTGGCGAACGTCGAAGAATTACAGGCGAAAGCGCACGCTCACGGGATGAGCTTTGAGTGGGCAGTCAGCCGAGACATCACTGAGAGATACAACGCGGTGCTGAAGACATTTTCTGATGTTCTGCTCAGTGAGGTGATCTGGAATATCACCAGTTCCAGCCCTGTTGACCAGCTGGTTGAGCGCTCAAACGCGTACCGCTCGGTAAGCCGAAGACCAGTTGGATTTGAGCGAGGCATACCTCAATGCCTGTCAGAACAACACCAGGCTCCTCAACAGGTACCCTTGCTTCACAATGCGAACGGGGAAGCCCTGTTCCTGTATCCGGGATTTGTGCTGCTCCAAGGCGCGCAAGGACTCAGGATCTTTCTGGTGAAAGACCTCACCATCGGAACCAGCATTATCCATTTCGCAGAGACAGATACCGTCCCTCGTGACTCCAGCCTGGCAGGATTTCGTTGGCTTCGCGAAAACAAGGATGGTTCGCCAGATCGACGCTTTCTCTCGAACTACCAGGTTCCAGAGGCACGATACGGAGAGATCAAAATCAAAGGAGGTGGCCTGGATGAGGAATTCCAAATTTCGAGTGCAGGCTATGGCCGGTCATTCGGAAAATCCCTGGAGGCCCTCCAGCATGCAGTCAAATGGGCCCATCAAAACGCTACGCTATCCAAGCCATAACGTGGGACACCTCGAACCACGCCCTGTTACTGGTCGGCGACTGAACATCGAACGTTTTTGTTGGGGGCAATTTGCCCCCTCTGCGCTCTACTTCAGTAAAGCCGCGCTGGCAGATGCACCCGCTGCAGCGAGGACCGCTGCAACAGGTACAGGTCGAGGGAGCTCAATCCCACTAACTAATGATGGAATGTACTATCTGAAGAATTCTGCTTCCCACATTCAGAATTTCTAGAATGTTTTTTAGACGCGCCCACCATTTCTCGACCTTGAGCGGTTGAAGGGGGTTTTCGAGGCGATGATAAAAGCGTCGGCGAGGTAGAGACGGATGTATAGGGCAGCGCTTATTCGAGCGCGCACCGCAGGTGCAGGGCTTTTTGATGGGCATACTGATGCCTTTCGATGTGGTTTCGACGAAATGTTTTGTTCGCAGATATTCGAAAGGGCTTAGCGGAGGCGATGCTTGAACCCGCTCATCTCTGGGCCATCAAGGAAGAGAGGAACAGTAAGTACAGCACGGAGAGCACGGGCCTGAAGTTGGATTATGTGCGCAAGGATGATCCGGAAAAACGCGAGAATGCGCTTCCTGAAACTGTGCAGAGGTGAATCGGGGTCAGGCTGACCTGCCTCGCTGAGGACTGTGTCCAGAGCGCGCAGTCGCTTCCTATCGATACAGTAAAAGCCGATAGTCATGCAAAGAATAGGAGTGCCTTCCGGTACACCATAAAGCTCATGGAGGGGTTTGGGACGTGTTGATTTCTCGATAGCAGACTCAGTAAAACGAGACATATAAGCCCGTAACCGCTGACGCGCACGCCAGGCAAATTCGGCTTTCAGCTGCGCCGTGACGCTGTCCAGTCTGCGTTGACCATGTCGCCGCAGGCGTACAAGTCGCACTGATGATGAGTGATCGTCCATATGGACTCCCATGTGATGTCACGTGGCCAACCTTACTCACTAAGCTTCAATTCCTCAAATCATTTTTGCCCTTCGCCCAAAGGGAAAAGTGTGCGTTGGCTGCAGCAGAGTTCGTACGCGCTTTGCTTCAGCCAACTAATCACCGGCGGGTTAAGGGCTGCCTCCCGGGCTTTAAATGGTTACTACTCCCCGCAGTGACGAACAGCCTTCTCAATGCGCAAACGGCCCGCATGGGCAAGCTTGGAAACACCGGCTTCCCTGGCGACAGCCTGGATAAGTGCATCAGCCACATGCCCTTTCGCCTGCATCTCACTCACGAGGGCTGCCAACTCCTGCAGGCAGATCTCTGTGAGGCTTCGCATCGAGTCATCGTCGCCTGGGCGGCGGAAGGATGGGGATGTCTCCGGTGGCAAGTGGGTCGGCCAGAAGAAGGTGCCGAGCTGCTCCTCGTCATGGGAGCTGAAGTGAGCACGCGCGACCTGGTCAACGCGATCTCGAATACGTGCACCTGTGCGCACCCAGCCATGCGCCCGGGCTATACGTCGGGCCAGAACGCTGTCGAGGACTGGGCCCTCCTCATTCACGACGTGGGAGATCATGTCCTGCAATATGGGCGTATAAGCCGATTCAAAGAATTGGTCGGGGCTCACGCCTTCCACTGCCTGGGCAGGATCCGTTTCCCGATAGACCGGATAATCCACGGGTGCGTACGGAACGTACTCCGCTGCGGCATCTACGGTGGCCACCTTCGCGTACTTCAGTTCCTGGAAAGCGCCAGCCGGATCATTGGCAGGCCCCCCCTCCTCCCCGGCTACCACCTGACTGACCTGTTCCACCACTTCGATGACCTCGGCCACCGCGGCATCTGCTCTCAGGCGCTCTGCCTCTTCTACTGCATCGATTTGCGCCTGCTTGGCACGTGAGGACGCCAACAGCGCGGTGAGCTTCTGGTGCGCTTTCTCAGCAGTACTGGCAGCATCGATCCACCAGTCGGTCGACCAGATCCGTACGATCTCCCAACCCAATCCGCGCAAGACGAACTCACGAAGCTTGTCCCTGTCTCGCGCAGTGGCGCTGCGGTGGTAGGTTGCACCATCGCACTCCACGCCCGCGAGGAAACGACCAGGTGCGTCTGGATGCACGACGCCCAAGTCGATGCGGAACGACGACACACCGATCTGCGTATGGATCTGCCAGCCTTTCTTGGAGAGCGCCGCCGCGACCGCTTTCTCGAACGGGCTGTCAAAGCCCCCGACGCTGCCGAAGTCTGCTTCAACGAGGGCGCGCGGGCCACGCTCGGCAAATTCGAGGAAGTGCTTGAGGTCTCGCACTCCTTCGTTCTTCGTTCGCGACAGATCCATGTCTTCAGGTCGCGTGGTAGAGAACACCACGAGTTCTTGACGTGCACGGGTAATCGCAACGTTCAGGCGCCGCTCACCGCCCTTGTTGTTCATTGGGCCGAAGCTCATTGACGGGGTGCCGGCAGCGTCTTCGCCGAAGGTGATCGAGAAGTAGATGATGTCTCGCTCATCACCCTGAACGCTTTCCAGGTTCTTCACGAAAACAGGCTCGAGCAGCGACTCAGCGAAGTAGCTATCCAGGGATGGATCTTTACGACACGCCTCATCCAGCAAGTCTTCGATGAGTTTCTGTTGCTCACCATTGAAGGTCACCACACCTACGGTGTGACCAGACTCGCGGAACGTTGGAGATTTGAGGCGGTTAACCAGGTGCGCCACCAGTGCCTGAGCCTCGATACGGTTCGTACGCGACCCGCCTCTGTCATACACACCAGCCACAGGATGAAGCGTGACCGCCTTATCCGCGGTAAATGGCGATGGGAAGGTAACCAGCTCAGACTTGTAGTAACGCTGATTCGAAAATGCGATAAGGCTTTCGTGACGGCTACGGTAGTGCCAATTGAGATTTCGCGTCGGCAGGTTCGCACTGATGCACTCATCCAGGATGCTCTCAAGATCAGCCTCGGTATCCTCGTCATCAGACGACGATTCGGCGCGCCCGAAGAACGAAGTCGGCGGCAACTGTTTCGGGTCACCCACCATCACGACCTGGCGCCCCCGGGCCATGGCGCCAATCGCATCCCACACAGGAATCTGCGACGCTTCGTCGAAGATGACCAGGTCGAATGCCGCTGCGTCCGCTGGCAGGTATTGAGCGATCGACAATGGGCTCATCAGCAAGCACGGGGTAAGCTTTGTCAGCGCCGCTGGCGCTTGGCTCATCAGATCCCGCAGCGGGATATGTCGGGTTTTCTTGTTCATCTCGTGACGCAACAAGCCCCACTCCGAAGAACGTGACACGCTCTCCTGGCTTGGCAGTTCAGAGCAGAGACGCGCACGAAGCCAATCGCGAGTCAGCGCAATGAATTTGTCATCCAGTGCTCGGAAGTCACGGATCCGCTGTTCATGCTCGGCACTGACGAATGTACGAATGACCGCCTCGTTGTCGACCGTCGCATTCAGCCACCAGCGTGCATAGTTCACCTCGAGCACACGACGTACCTTGCCGGTGCTGATAGCACCAGACTCCATGGCTTGTACAATCGGAGCCAATCCCGCTGCAAACGCCTCATCCCGAACTTTACGCCAGGCACACCAAGCTCTGAGACGAGGCTCTGAAGTCACAAACGACTCGCAATTGTGCTTGATCTGCTCCAGTGAGTGTTCAGCGTTTGCCGACACGGCTTGCTCGGTGAACTGACCTACTGAGGTCAACTGAGCTAGCCGTTCCTCAAGTTGCTTGAGTTTTTCACAAAGGCCAATCCCGCCGTGGGTGATTGCCCCTTCAGTCTCAAGCAGCGCATTGCCGTCACCCAGCAAAGCATTAAGAGGCCCTTTGAACCCAGCGATCTGCTCAGGATTTTTGGCCAGCTTGGCCAACGCCACCGCAATTTGCCCTTGGAAGAGCACGGCCTGTCGAGCTTGGTCGACCTTGGTCTTCAAGTCATTCCAAAGCGGCACTGCATCACGCAAATCAGCAAGATCAGCCAGCTCGCGCTCGACAGTTGCTCGCTTCTCTAGCGCAGCGTGGTCGTTCTTCAGGATTTGGCCACAACGTCCCTCTTCCACGAATGGATGATCATCCACCAGGCGGCCACGCTCCTCGATATCCCGACGCTCCGCCTGGAACTTCAAAGCCGCCGCCAACACCTCAGAGTCGGTGGCCAGCCCCCTCCAGAGCTCTGCTGTATGGCTGCCCAGCTCAGAGAATTCGGCCAGCTCGCTGTCAAGGCGAACGATGATGCGCATGCGCGACAGCTGGGCCTTGAGCGCCTCGCCCAACTGCCCATGCTCAATGGCTTCAAACCCCTCGTCGTGCCATGCGGTGTTCCCCTCCTGACTGGCGATCGCAACCTGGAGGGCTAGGGCTGTGGAGATGTACTCAGGGTTGCTTTTCGACCCGTGCCAGACTTCCCCAGAGAGAGCGCCAGGCTGCAGGTCATCAATAGCTTTTCTCAGTCCGCGAATCTCAATCCACGTCGAAAGATCTCTAGGGACATCTGCGTCGCCAGGGGACACTTGGGCGGCTGCAAGAGATGCCGTAACGCGACGCTTACCCAGCCAGGATTTCGGCCACATCGCGTCGTCGGCCTTTTGCCACTCTTGTTTAAGCTGCTCAACGTCGAGCGCCTCGACTGAATCGCTGTAAGTCACCGAAAGCTGAGTGGTCAGCTCTTTGATGGCTGCAAACTTGGTGATTGCGTCTTGGAGCGTATCGACGACGGATGATGGCCAAGCTGGGCTCATGGAATCCAGTGTCGATCGACGCTGCTGCAAAAGCTCCATCGCACGCTTGGCTTCGCTCGTTACTCGGGTTGGCCAGGCTGCAGACAAGCTTGATGAAAGCGCCCGATGCTCCTCGATCCAGTTGCATCCCTCTGTTAGCCGCTGCGCAATGGAACGGGCATTTGGCAACAAGGCGAAGCGCCAGTCATGCCCGGCGGCGGTGGGAAGAACCGAAGACAGCGTCGTCAGCCCTTCGAGCGCCGAAGGCGTGTGAGGCACTGCCGGCAAGCCAGCCAGTTCGATGAACCGGTCAATGGCTTTCTGTGCGTCAATCACAGCCGGCAATACATCGCGCGCGGCCTGAACGAACTGCTGCTTCCAGTGAGGCGACCATTCCGATTGGCCAAGTCCAGAAAGCGCGTGTCCACCAAGATTCTCGTAGCCCAGCTCTTGAGCGTTGACCTCCAGGCGGTCGCCGATTTCACGGATTTCCAGCATTGCCTTCTGATCATGAATTTCAGGGGAAACCCAGTTCAATGAAGCGACAGGCTCATCGGTACCACCTGTTACGGTGCCGATTGCATCGAACACGGAGTACCCGTTTCGGTATCGGTTGTGGAGGCGCTCGACATAGATATTTAAGCTGTCACGGATGGACGCTAGACGTTGGGATTCGACCGCCCAAGCATCCGCATCCACCTCGCCCTTGGCTTCCCAGGCCGACTGCAACTGGGCCAGGACATCAGCCTTGCGGGCTTTGCTGGAGTGAAGTTCCAGACAGAATTCCCCGAGCCCGATTTCACGGAGGCGTCTGTAGACCACGTCCAAGGCCGCAATCTTTTCAGAAACGAAGAGGACGCGGCGTCCCTGTGCGATCGACTGAGCAATCATGTTGGAAATCGTCTGGCTCTTACCGGTACCCGGCGGGCCGATCAGGACGAAGTCTTTGCCCTTGGCTGCAGCCATGACCGCTGCGAGCTGGGACGAGTCCGAGGGTAGCGGGCAGAAGACGTCCGCTGGCCCGTAGTCGCGATCCAGGAATTTTGCATCCGGGAACGGAGTGCCCGAGGCAAACGAGTCCCGAGGTGTGTCGAGAAGGTGCTGGACGACTGGGCTCTGCCGCAAGTGATGCGCGTTCTCCGACAAGTCCTTCCACATGAGGAACTTGGCAAACGAGAACATGGCCAGGGTGACATCTTCGGACAGCTCCCAACCCGGGATATCCTTGATGGCATGCCCTACCCGCCGCCAGATACCTACGATATCCAACCCCGAGTCATCACGAGGAAGTTCTGTTTCAAGCGTCCCCAGGCCCAGTTCGTAGTCTTGCCGAAGCATTTCGATGAGGGTTGGGTTGAAGCATGGTTCATCGTCATGGAGCACGATGGAAAACCCTGAGCGGGCACTCTTGCGCTCCAGACTGACAGGTATCAACACCAGCGGTGCACTGTACTTCTGTGACCCTTTGCCTTCACGCGTCCACTTTAAAAAGCCAACTGCCAGGAAGAGTGTGTTTGCCCCACCCTCCTGCAGAGCGGTTCGCGCGCCGCGGTAGAGTTCGGTCAAACGCACATCCATCTCGCGGTTGCTGAGCGCTACGAAAACCTCTCGTCGCCTCAAGGCATCTTCAGCATGGCGCCGGCGCACATCCTCACGCTCGCGCTGCTCATAGAGCTCTTTCTCTCGCGGGTCGGCGCCATCCATAAGGTCAGGGCGAGTCAGCAGTTTCAGAGACTGACCGCTGGCGAGCATATCCTCAAGTGCACCAGGATCCGGCGCCTCGAGCTTCATGGCCTTCTTGCCATATTTGAAGTTGAGGAGGTTGTTGCGCAGCGAGAGATCAAGCAGTTTGCGCTGCCACCGCTCCAACCTGTCCTTCGGCGTCAGCTTGGCGATGTCCTGGATTTCGACATTGACGATCTCATCAGGGATATCGTCGCCATTGTCAACCAGCAGGATTGGATCGTCACTCGACTCGGTTGTCACAACCCGGGCAATTTGAGCTTCGGAACTGGCCAAGGGCTTGATGCGCTGAAGGCGTGCACGTCGAACATCAAGAAGCATCTCGAATTCGTATTCGGCATCTTCGTCAATCTGCTTCGCCCCTCGTTCAACAGCGTAACCGAACGATGGGATCGAGGGCTGGGTAAGTAGCGTGGTTTCGAACAACACAAGCTCTTTGAGCTTCACCCTTTTCCGAACCGTCGAAACATCGTCAATTAGCGTTGTCGTGAACTCCTCCGGCTTCAGCCACACACCCGCAAAGGCGTGGCCACGGGTGAACACGATCACCGGGTTGAGGCCGATCTGCTCTAATGCTGCGCACAGGAAAAGCGTCAGATCCATGCAGGTTGCCAGACCTGAATCCGCAATCTGACTGGGGCTGCGTACCTTCTGGCCAGACTGCTCAAAACTGGCCGGCGGCAACGAGTAGTCGAGCTTCATCCGCGCGACTGCGCCCCAAGCAGCCGAGGCGAGTTGCCAGGCGCGTTTGGGGCCACCGCTGTAACCGTCCAGAGAGGGTGACTTTTCGCTTAGTCGGAGCAGTTCTGCGGCCTGCTTCAAGAGACGTTCGACTGCCGGGTCGTTGGGCTGGACGAAGGCCGCTGTCATGTCAGGGATATGCCGCAAGCCTCCCCACTGATTTCGAGGCAATAGCTCGACTACTTGATCCAGTTGAGCGACGACTTGACGCCCGCCCTCAGCTTCCTTGGAGTCAGCTTCCAGGACAAAGGAGAACGTGGACATTTCCGCTTCCGTCAGCCGGGTAAGCAGTGGGCCATCCAGCACCAGATCGAGACCGGGGATGGATCGAAAGGACTCAGCAGCCACTTCTTCGATGCGCCAGCTCTTGGGCTTTAAAACTTCTGGCGAAGACGTCAGCGTCAAGGTGGCGTTGAGGTAACGCTCGCTTGTTTCGTTCGAGATCCGCAGTTCATGTATAACCGGGATTGAGTTCTGGAAGTCTGCCAGGTTGAGCTTGGACACCAAGGTGGCAAGTATCTTGAGCTCTTTAGGCGTTGGTTCTTCTTGCGGGGTTTCGTGCTGAACGAGCTCGTCCATGCGCAACCTTCCTTAGTCTCGGAGGCTCAGGGGGTGCAGGCGAATGCCGGTCAAGGAGGCCCCGCTTGAGCTAATGGCGCGATGATAGCGTGTCTGGCCAGCTGAGTAATGAACCTTTGGTCACTCTCAGGTGTCGCGGTCTGAGGCGTCTAGCTCAGCCCGTAATGTCAGTGAGGTAGTCGCTCGCATAGCAAGCGAGCTAACTTCCCCATTATTGTTTTATAGCGACCGCACCTTTCACTTTGACCCATCTAGTCAGATGAAGGTAGCACATGTGCTAGTTAGGGGGCGCGGCATTCATGCAAGCAACAGCCTAACTGTTAGCCTCTTTGAGCAAGGCGTCAACGTTCGCCATCAAGGTTTCAAGAGCAAAGGGCTTCGTCAGGGTTGAGGTGCATGAGTCCACCAGGGCGTCATCCAAAACATGCAATTGTGCATACCCAGTCATGAACAGAACCGGGAGTCCAGGTCTGGTACTACGCCCCGTATCAGCCATTTGCCTCCCGTCGATTCCACGCGGGAGACCGATGTCAATTACAAGCAGATCGATGCGGGTGTCCGATTGCAGGAGTTGGAAGCCAGCAAGGCTATCGGCAGCCTCAATGACGACGAACCCGGGTTTACCTCCCTGGTCGAGCTCCGCCTGCAGTTCTCGTATGCGCCGTTTAAGGCTCAACGCACGGCTTTTGGGGTCAGAGTTGAGATGCGTCTCAAGGTTTTCGATCTCACGCTGCACAACCGATAGCCGAGACGCCGTCGATGTCATGACGCGATTGTCCAGCGTCTCCGTAACGGAACGTGGACTCCAGCGCATCGGTCGCGTACAGCCGTCCGTTGCGCTCGATGACCAGCTTTCTCTTGATCCACTCCCCAGCTCGCGGTTGGCCTGCTGAATGTCGCTGCCCATCTCGGGCATTCGCGTCCCTTGATCGTCGTCATTGGCCATGGCCTCAGCCGACAGGTGGAGTGCGTCGTCGAGGTCGAGCCCATCCTGGCCTGGCTCGAACAGGGCTCGGAGGCTGCTGAGAACCTGGGCGGCATGCCGAGAGGCTAACAGCAGCCATGCGGGGTGATGGGTACGAAGTGCAGTCAGGCGCTCCGCACGTTGCAGGAGGTTTTCTTCCATGGGACGTATACCCCATAGCTGGAGCGCGGCGAGATCGTCGAGCCGCTTGCGATCTAGGCCACCGCTACACTAATCGCCCGATAAGGCGTAGACGGTTTATGCAGCCTGGCAAGTTTCGGCTTAACGGATGGCGCTACAGTTGCCTTAGCCAACGCTTGATAGCGAACCGGTGAGGGCGATATCCAGGCGATGATGGGCGCTAGGTGTGCGCAGTGGCACATTGGAATCACCAGCATGGTTTGCTTTACAATTCCTTGCTTTCACGCTTTGGAATCGGCATGTGCCGGTACGTGGATAAGGAGATTCTGGTGCATTCGAAAACCCGCCGCTGTTTCGTATTGAGCGCCATTGCCGCTGCCTCCCTAAGTCTTTCGGGGTGCTTTACCGAGGAGGTCGACAATCGCCAAACGCACGAAATCCAGGGGTTGATCTACAAGATCCACGCTGACGAACCCTTTACAGGCAGGATTGTTAACTATCCCGTGTCGCTACTTGGATTGTTCAGCGTTGGCTCCTGCGCAGTCGACATCAAAAAGGGGCTGCCAGATGGCGAGATGCGCTGCTCCGACAATGCAGGCCAACTGCTTGGCGTAATCCATTTCGAAGCGGGCAAACGGGATGGTAAGGAAGAGAAGTTCGACGCCAAGACCGGCAATAAAATTGCAGAAGGCAATTGGAAGCAAGGGCGTATGGACGGCCTGCAGGAGCAGTTCAATCCCGAAAACGGCGAGCGCCTTGTCGAAGCCAATTACATTGCCGGCAACAAGGTCGGACGTGAGCGCGCCTGGGACAGCCAAGGAAAAACCCTGATCGCCGACCTTGAGTGGGAGGGTGGCAAGCAGACAGGATTCGATAACCGCGGCACTGATCAGCACACATACCTGGCCGGTAAGTACCATGGCCTTCAGAAAACACTCGGTCTCGATGGCAACCGCTTCTACGTTGCGCATGAAGAAAACTACGAGAATGGCGAACTGCATGGTACGCAGAAGCGAATCAATGCCCGGGGCAATGTGACTGAGCTAAGCGAGTTTGAGCACGGCGCGCTGCGCTCGCGCACCGTTGATGAGTACAGCTACGATGGCCAGCACATTCATCACGTCAGTCGACTTGCTATCAAAGCGGACGTGAACCAATACATCTCCAGCGACCTCAGCAACGATGGCCAGGAGCAGTATTGGGACAGCGAGGGGAACCTGCTTAGCGAGCTGCAATGGAACAAAGGTAGGTTAATCAGCGCGACCGCGTACACCTGGGTAAACGGCCAACAACTGAGTCAGTATCAAGGTGTAGCTCGCGGGGGGCAGGATCATCAAGACGACGTCGTGAAGCATGGCCAAGAACGGATCTACGATCGCAACGGCGAATTACAGGCTGTGGTGATCTGGAATTCGGGGGAGGTCGTCAACACTTTGGTCAACCTGCCATCAGACCGTCGCAGTCAGTACCCTGGAAAGATGGCCATGCTTGATCGGATGGGAGGCTGGGGAAACCCCGTGGAGGAAATAGCCGACTTCGAGCGCCCTAGCCGGTACGACGGTGGTGGATATGCGATCGATGATGTAACCATCGTCGACATCCCTGCGCCCGGGCAGACAGTTGCGGCTGTGGCTAAAGCGACTGCTCCGTCTCCTGCTCCGCTACTCGCGAGCGTTCCGGGGAACGACCTGGACAATTGTGTGCAACGCCGGGTCGACGCCGTTCATGCCGAGAATCCCGACGCCTTGATCAGAGCAGACATGCTTGAGGAATTTGAGCAGGAATGCCAGTAAAGGTGATCCAGACTGCTTTCAGCAGCTTCGAGCGGGGCATCTAAGTGATGCCCCGGCAGATCGTAAGCAGTAGCAACCGCATTTCTTGCGAGTAAGCGCGGGCAGTTCGTAAAAGCGAATTGCCTAGGCCAACCAGGACTCGACCTCGTCTCTGCCATACTCGCTCTTCCATTGTTTCAACAATTTATGGTTGCCGCCCTTCGTTTCGACCACCTCCCCGTTGTGAGGATTCTTGTACATCTTGACGTTGCGAGCTTTCCTGGTCGCCTTCTCCGGCACCAGGGCGGAACGGGAGCGACGAGTGGATTGCGGATCCAAGATAAAGATATGCACCATGAACCAGCTGGACGCACAACCTTTGACGCGAGGTAGGTGGTTCGTTCGATTAACCCACGACGCAACGCGGTGCGGTTCACGCATGCAGGGCCTAGCCAGTCATCAGCACTTGCTACATGCTTGACGAATCGGCCTTCATACCTTGCTTGAGATTTTAGTCATGGCTAGCGACGACCCTGAATGGATCATCCCCTCCTCCATTCCATTCGATGAACTCAAGGGCAAAGATCTTGAGGAGTGTGTTTACTGGTTGCTCGATGCCATGGGCGCTCAGGATATCGAGTGGCGCATCGGGGGCTCGGGGGGAGGCGCTGCTGATGGCGGCAGAGATCTAGAGGCGAAGATTTTGGTACCGTCCGCGGATGGTGATCTCTCCCCGAAAACCTATTGGTTTGAGTGCAAAGGCCGGTCGAAAACCGTGGAGCCTGAAGTCGTCAAACAGGCGGCCTTTAACGCGTTGGCTTTCGATGTCGATGTAGTGGTCGTCGTTACAAACACTACGTTCACGAACCCCACTACTGACTGGGTCAAAAGCTGGAACCATAAGCACAGACTGCAGGTACAGCTGTGGGACAAGACAAAGCTTGAGCGGCTTTTGTCCAAACAGCCACGAGCAGTGTTACGACTCTTTGGACATTCGCTGAGCCTCGCTTGGCGCCTTCAGGCTCTGAGTTCTCGCTTCTGGAGCCGCTTTGAGTACTCTCCCTCCAGCACGCTTGAAGCGCTGTGGGAGCGACAACACGAGGTCACGATTGGGCCCCTCGAGCGCTTTGCCTTGATCGCAAACGAGTGTGCCACCGCAACGTTAGAACAGCGACCTTGGGCGGCGGCGGCGTCTGATAGCGACGTAATGGAGACCTTGTTCATCACGTTGGCCAACATCTACTACGTTTCATTTAGAGCCATAGAAAGCGGCGCCAATCAGACCCCTATTTTTCAGGCAATGAACTATGTGGTGCTTCAGGCGATTCGTCACCACTCCCCAGCCGATGTCGCCAAAATATTTGAGATATTTCTTTCTCAATGGAACGATCTGCCAATGCCTGAGGCGGCCACGCAGATTGCCGCAGAGCCTTTCCTTCAGAATCTGCTGGTAGAGCTGCAGGAGATCTGCACACCTGCGTGTAGACGCCTGAGCAGGGTACGTCGGCCACAGTTAACCTCAGACGGGCACAATATGGAGTCCTACTGGTATCGTTTCACGCCAAGTGGCGCACCTCTATCCACGGAAGAACCAATTCGTTGGCTGATAGAGACAGCGAGACCTTGCAACATTGGTTATCTCGTGGACGAAGAGCGTAACTGTCCTCTCATTGACACTGAGCCATCGATAAGCGAGATCGAGCGCATCCTCGAAGCTGCCCAGCGGGTTGTCGCTCATCGCATGGGTTACTGGCAGGATGAGCAAGCCAGAAAGAAAACGATCTGAGCTGAAAGCTCTCATAGATAGCTTTAAGCTCACTCAAGCGCCGACTTCAGTGTGAAATTACTGAGGCTGCGGTACCAGGCCCGTATCGGTGGAGTACGCTGCCGGTCACCAAGGATCCGATCAGCAGCAGAACCGTAGCGAACCCCATGACGACCTGATAAGCCTAGTCATAGGCAGAAACCTCAGCAGCTAACAATTCTGAGTTTCTCAAGCGTCTCGAATCAGCGTTACGACACCGATCCAGCAGCGCTTCTTAGCATGGGCGAGCGTCAACAGCTAGAGATGCTGCTGCGAGAGCTATGAGCAGAAGATGGGGTATGAGTAATCAAGTGGAGGTCAGCAATTGATGTCCAACATTGGAGAAAGCACAGGCGGGGTTGTCGTGAACTCCTCAGGTGACAGGAGCCCACGTCCATCCAAAGCGCCATTCGCTGCTCAGCACCCGAGGCACAGCATTATTGATTGGCTTCAAAACAGCTAGATGGGACGTTGCACGGGAGCGAGTGAAACGGAGGCTGCACCGTCCTACCGCTTGAAGACATTGATCGCTAATTCGATAATCGCCCCCCCTCCGGCTCACGCAAGGATCTGCCGTGAAGAAGCTCTACCTAGCCCTCCCCCTCGGCGCACTTTTGTTGCAAGGCTGCGGTGTGACCATGGCTCGATACGAACCCAATTATCAGAACGTGCAGCAGTTAAAGCAGAACGCCCCCATGCAGCCAATGCGCGAGGCGCAGGTGAAGGCTGATTCTGGACAAGATTCGCTAATGGTTCGCTTAAATCCGATCTCCTCGTTTGCAAGCTGTATGTCGACTTCCTTGCTTGATTACGAAGATATCCTTCTCACAGAAGGCGCGGCTGATTCTAGTGGCAACCGCCCAGTTCCAAAAGACCATCGACTAGGAAATCGAGCAGAACGCTGGCTGTTCAAGCAAGCTCAGAAGCACTACGTGACTGTGTCAGGCTGGATGATCAACCCCTTCTGGCAGCGCATGGGCATCAACACGTGGGAGCACCCTGCCCTCTGAAACCCACGTACTAGACGAAACGGGCTAGGCTCTTTTGGCGGAGATTGAGCGGGAGCAAGGGATGCGATACCGAGGAGAAGTGTTTTGGGCTTGGGCAGACCCAGAACTACAGCGCCACTCGCATGAGGAAGTACTCAGTGGCGGAGCCTTTCTGGATGTGCAGGTAAGGCTATCCCGGTGCGGGGACACTCAGCTGTTCAGTGGAATCTAAGAGCCGTCAGGGCTTGTCCGCCTTGAAGAGGCATATCACACAAAACCGAATCAAACGCTCACCCGGGCCATGGTCTGGGGCGCCGGTCGAGGACGTGAACTTGCCCGACGTGCTTCGCTCTCACGAAGGACAGGGCTAATGAATAGCGAATAGAAGGCCAAGCCATGACAGATCAAATACAGCGCCTGGATGACAGCATCGAACAGCTCGGTCGCCTGGCCGACGCGTTAGAAAGCCAGGTAACGCCCTGCCCGACCTCACGCCTTCGGCTGATCACCTGGCTGGCTGATCGGTTCAAAAGCGCATCTGCCATCGCCAAGGCTGAAGAGAATCTACCCAGATTGCCAAAATGGTTGATATCGGCATACACAGCTTGGATTCACGAGCCTGGCAGTAACGACCATCTAATACCGGCCACAGGCCGCTTTGTCTCGCTGTGGAACCATCAGACCAAGGTTAGCCAGGAGGACAGCCATCGCAGACTCACTCTCCGCGCTTCACCCTCGATCATGAACCGATTAGTGCAGATTATGCAGCGCTAAAACCATCGCGGTAGAGCCCTCGGGCTCCGTGATATCATTTCGCCACAGGCGCAACTGGGCCCTGCGCAGCTCCCAGAGTCGTGCCCAAAAATTCCTATCGCGTAACGAAAATCGAACATGAAGTCAAAACAGCCAGCCCCGAAAGACCTGATCACAGTTCGCTTCGCACATCAGACATTCGAAGAAGACGACACAGAATCTGCAGACATCTACATCTTACCTAAAAACAAATACCGGAAAGACAGCATTTTCAAAATGGGCTGCACAATCGCCTTCAAAATAAGCGAAGGTGAATACGAAATTCTTGACGGCCATTGCGCAATTCAAGAAGTAAAGAACCTGTCTGAATTTTTGAGCATTACACTTCAGGGTGAAGAATCAGCTGATGCACGCTCAATCAAAGCTCCATTCAGAACGTTGCTAAGTGACAGCAAGTCTTACAACATTCTGTACAATCGATTTGGCTCCAAACGAGCTAAAGAGCTCTTGACTGCCGCACAAGATGTTGCAGTCAGCTCTACATTTTTAGTTCCTTGGCAAGGCTTCACATCTTCTTCCGAGTTTTCGCTGGGCTTCATCCGATCGAGCGAAGCATATTTCGCCTATCGCCGAGCGAAGAGGATTATCCAAGGACTGAGCATCAGGGCAGCAGACGCTCGGCAGACGTTCAGTGCCGAATTGAAAGGGAAAGGGCCGAAAGTGACCTTTGACTTTCTTTTTGACCAATCAAATTTCTTCCGGGGACGAATCTCGGTCATCATTGGACAGAACGGATCAGGAAAAACGGCTTCACTTGCCAAGCTTGCACGTGGCCTAGCAGATACGAAAAGCCAGCACGTAGCGATCACCAATCGCCCAGACCTCAATCAGGTTCTAGCCTTCATCCACACCTCATCCCGCCGCCAGTTTACCCCGGCGTCCGAAGAAGGCATGGGGCGTGCCCGGATTTTCACGTTTAACCCCGCTACGCCCAAAAAGTACGACTCCGTACCTATGACCCAGCTACTGGTGGATGTTGCGAGAAGCGTAGGCCCTATGTCCAGATCACTGGAAATTTTCAGAGAGGTCATCACCTACGAGTTCCCGAGTCTCCAACTCTACATTCCCGTTAAGAGCTCAAACAACGATCAACCAAACGCACAAAAACGTGACAGCCATGTCAATCTCGAGGACTGGATGAAGGGCGGCGAGTTCAGCCAACTCGAGCAGGTTGCACGGGTCGATCATTCCCGCCCCATCAAATTTGTCGACGCGTACAATAACGAACGCACGCTGAGCCTGGGGCAACAGTCTTTCGTTAATTTCTGTTTGATAGCCCTGTCAAACGCTGGCCCATCCTCGGCATTCGTTATCGATGAGCCTGAGAACTTCTTGCATCCGAACCTCATCTCGAGGTTTATGCGCACACTTAATAAAATCCTGGAAGCGACGAAATCGATCGCGATCATAGCGACTCACTCTCCCTTCGTTGTGCGCGAAGTCCAGAGTGCTCAAGTCCATGTAATGTGGGATTCCGAGGGTGTCATTAATGTCAGCCACCCTCGCCTCCAGACACTGGGCGCGAACGTAGCCTCCATTTCTGATGAGGTGTTTGGCGACGACCTGCCCCAACACCTCTACGAAGAACTTGTCACCCACGCAAAAAATCAGAGCAGCACATTCACTGAAGCTTTGAAAAAGTACTCAGGTGAGCTGAGCACGGAGGCCCTGATGCTGCTCCGTAAGAAAATGGAAGGCGACAATGCGTAAGATCCCATTACCCGTTGTCAATGACATCGAGAATCTGCAGTTACTCGAAGCGTCCAAGTCCGATAACGCACAAGCCATCGTTGCGCAGATGCCAGCAATGAGAAACCGGTTTGAGGAATATGATCGAGGCTGTGGAAATCCGTGGGTCGTAGACATCGATCAGCAATTCGAGGGTACGAAAGCCCATTTGCAACATCTCTACACCAGCCCACCCGTGGCCTTGGGTTTTATTGCACAACTGAGAACCTCCCTGGCCGGCGCATGCCCGGTATGCGGAGGACGAGGTATTGCCACGCTCGATCACTACCTCCCCAAGAGCTTCTACGCTGAGTTTTCGTTTTACTCGAAAAACTTGGTGCCTGCGTGCTACAACTGCAATACAAAGAGAGGCAACCGCACAAAAGGTGATCTCGACGGCGAAAGGCCCGTGCACCCTTACTTCGATGCCTTCGCTGAACGCAGAATCATGCTCATCGAAATCTCGCCTCCCTGGGAAGCGCCTGAGGTCAATGCAGTCCCTTTCGATGTCACGGGAGCTGAGCTTGTAACGGCCAAGTGGCATATCGAAAACATCATTGTCCCCGCGGGTTTCGACGGAGAGATCCGTAATCTATGGGCTGCCATCATCCGTAAGCCCCACGTGTACTTCAATGATACAACCGACATCAATGCCATGATCAGGGATTTGCAGCGCTGGCAAGGAATCGAGGAAGAATCAGATTCTTCTATGAATGGGTGGCGGTCTTGTTTCATACACGGCCTGACCAGGAACCAAGCTGCGCTACGGTACATCTCTGAAAGCCCCATCGTAATTCCCCCTGCTTGACCTTAGAATCGCAGCGGGAGCACCACCCGCTGCGGCTAACGCACGCCGTTGCTCACCAGCCCCTCAGCAACGGTGATTTTCGCAAGCTCTTAGCCCCTCCGCTGTACTCAAAGCGCCCTTCTACGCCCCCTGACTACTGACTCGAAAGCGCCTCAAAAATGACAGCCTGCTCCGGCTCTCTCAGCTTGTCGTGAAGATGAGTTCGAAGGTGGCCACTTGAAAAAAAAACTGACGACATCCAACAAACGGGCCATACCTTGTTATGCACATCACACTCCTGTATATTTTTTGAATGTCAACCCAATAAAAGCAAAAAAATAAAACTGCGCGACGTCCTCCTGCGCCCTCCTGATGGCCCTGGCCTGAACTTTACCCTCTTGCTTGACGCGATTAAGCTGTTCTTGCGCATCCAGACGTTTCCGATCTGAATCTTCATCAGCAAAGCGAGACTTCAATATCAGTTTTTGCTCAGCCAAAGTGAGCGGCTGTGTTTGCTCGTTTACGAGCCAGAGTGCGTGCCACTCATTTCCCAATCTCCCCCATATTCTATGCAGATTGTTAGGGTAAACTTTTATATAGATTTTTTCGCCCACGATCTTTTTGAATGGGCCAAATTCGTACACCAAATCCCTAGTGACAACACCATTACGCGCAACAGTAACTTCATGCCCCTGTAGAATGTCGATTACAAACCGCTCTGGATTTGAAACCATTGGAGGCAAAACAACGACGCCGTCGTGCAAGCCATACTTGCGCTCAAAACGTTGATTGGGCGACAAACCATCACGGCCTTTTCGGTTATTAAACTTGCACATCCATGCAATGATAATGGCAGTCAGTGCCTCAAGGGTGTAGACAGCCTTCTTATCAGACGCATAACCCGGCCCCTTCTTGGTCGCCGAGGCAGTACCACCATCTAATGTTTGAGAAAGACGCCTGTTCAACACTCCAAGAGCGCGCTCAATCCCACCCCCTGACGGGGGACGTAAGCGTGGGATGTGCACAATTTCCTCCACCTCACAGGCGAGGCGGAAGCTCTCGGCCATTAGGTCTGACCCATGATCGACGACATATTGACCAGGTTTGCCATAGAGAGGCCAATGCGGGTGGGACATTCCGTGCTTCGCCAACAAGTCAGTCTTCGGGCGCAAGGCCATGTAGATCGCCGCCGATATACATGCGCGCTTGGGAGCGCCGTAGAGAAGCGCGAAGCCCATCAGCCCCTCAGTGTCTCGATCACGGACAAGTGTTAAATGAGCCATTCCTAAACCCATACCCGTTTCCGAATCCATTCCATGGCAATCTAGCGGCGTGTGATCGATGTCATTGATCCTCCCCGGATAGAACTCTCCCACGGTAGGTGTCTGGTAATGGCCGAATTTTGCCTGGGCCGCTTCAGGCCCATCGGTAGCCTTAAGGCGGTCACGCGCGCTCAATTCATGCCAACGCCGCCAAACCGTTGTGCGTGATGGCGGACGCTTGTTTCGGTCTTTGCACTGCAGTTCAATTTCGTCTATCGCCTCTGCGTCGTTCGCCCCATATCCTTTGCGATGAGTCTTGAAAACGTCGAAGATGATCTCATCTCCTTCAGGATCTATTCGTTTTTCACCTGGGCGGCGACCATCACGCCCAGCTAATTGCGCCCGCCAATGGGGGTTGGCTTTGTAGATTCGCTTGATTTTATAAAAAACTGTCTCACCGACGCCTAGCTCCTCTAACGCCTGGCTTTTGGGGAGCGGATCGACTTTTGCGCAATGCTTCGCGATGATTTCTGTACGCCTTTTCGCCTCGACTTCAGCTGCGCTGCTCGCCTCTGTTACTGGTATTGGTTCATCTTCGCTCAGCGCCCCAAAACCATGTTCACGATGGGAGGCCAATGCCTCGGTAGCGGCCTGCTGAAAAAACTATCACCTTTTATGACATTTGACATGGAGACGGTGCGAACCACTTCGGTGCCTATTTTTGATTTAACTCTACAGGTATTACTGTTGAGGTCGTAAGAAATAACTTCGTAGATCGTCGGCGTTTGCACCGCCGATTCAATTTCCGCCTCGGCACCTGCCCTATGGATTAACGAAAGTGTGGCGCTTTCATCCCCACCGTCGTCTCCAGACTTTATGGCCTTAGTGGCTATACTCCTGGATTTCGCATCGAGTGCTTCACTGACCTCGTCTACCGTAACAAGATCTGCAATACGGATCTGATTGCTCACGGCTCCATACCCTTAATGTCAAACAAGAGTTTGCGCGGACTACTGAGACCCGTTTGCTCTGCGCCGGCTTGCGTGACAAACGCTTGGATGCTTTGAATGCGCCGCAACACCAACGACTTCGTGGGCGCTGTCACACCTGCCGTAGCACAGTAGATTTGAATCAACCTGTACAGGTCGACTTTAGAACCCAGCACTTCAACGTGGCCGTCCGGAGAAATTACCAGGTTTGAAGTCACCATTTGGGTGATCACACCCTCTCTGATTAAATCTTGCTTATGCGCGTGGAGCTCGTATGCAGAAGCGCCTTGGCTCAAATCGCTCTTTCTTGACGGTTTTGCCGCTCGGACAGCAACAGATGAGTTGGGTTGAGCGCGGAATTTGGTTGCTTTGGGGGCCGCAGAGAGTGGAGGGATTGAAGTCGGAGCAGTAGGTTCATGAGGGTGTGTTTGATTGAAGCCCGAAATGTAGTCATACGCTGCGGCTATCAGGTCTTGCTGACCCTCTAGACGGTCGATGGTGCCTGCAGGAGTATCAACGACCAATAAGGCCTGCAAGCGCAGGATCGCGTCCTGCGCAGGAATGACGGTGATGTCGCTTTCCTTCGCTGTCCTGACCCCGCCGTTGCTCCATTTACGCAACCTGACGCGGCTATCCTTCGACACCTCGCCGATGACTAGGCAAAGCTCAGTATCATTTCCATGACTGACGAACGCTCCGACATAGACCATCGGCATCTTCCTCAATGAGGATCAAATGCGTTAGGTTTAGCACGGTTTTAAGCCATCGCAAGATGGAAAAATCACAGGTTTTTAAGCTATTGATTATCAAGCAATCGACTTAATTTTTGTTTCACGAACCTCTGTGAATTTTGTGTATGAAAAAATCGGTGGTTAGTGAAATAAGCGGGGCAGTTATAACGGGATCATGGGGTTGGGAGGGGGGCGTGGGTTACTGGAAACAGACAGCTCCCTCGGATTCGGCGCCGCGTCTTTTTACTTAGACGACTCCTCGGCGCCAGCAACCCTGATCAAGTATGTTTTAGCAGTTGCAGCAAACCTTCCACATCAGCTAACGCTGGAGCATGGGCTCCGGCATGGCGGCAAGATATGGATGCGCAAGCCGCTGAAAATTGCAGGCGCTCTCTCAAGTCCGCGATCCCCAGCAGCTCCGCCGCCAGCCAACCAGCCATACAAGCGTCTCCTGCTCCAACCGTGTCCTCCACCTTCACGGCAATCGCCGGCTGTTCGAGCTGGCTGTCCGGGGTATGGAGAATCATCCCGTGTTCCCCTCGAGTAAAAAGGATCTGCGCCTGAGGATTAAGAGCGCGAAGCTCATCTATTGCCTGGTGTTCTGTCAGCCCTGGATAAATTTGCCGAAGGTCTTCGTCGGAAAGCTTAACCATGTCAGCAAGAGTGGTCATCTTAGGGAAGGTCTGCTCCCGATAATGACTATCCATTAAATTGCGCCAGTTCGGATCATAGCTAATCCGTTTACCGACTTCTTTGGCCTGCTGAGCAATTTTAACCAGCCTGTCTGCAAGTGGCTGTCGAGCCAAACTGATGCAACTGAAATGACACAGCTCTGCCTGGTTGATCCATCCTTCTGGCATCAGATCCGGATCAAAAAACAGATCGCCATCTCCAGCAAAAAAGTACCTTGGAGGACGGCTCGATGGAATGATGGCGACCAAAGGATCTCGGTCTACCCGTTGGATAAACCTCATATCCAATGCTGCCGCTTCCGACTGCGAAACGATCTCGTCACCCAGTGAATCCATGCTCACCGACCCAGCAAAAGCGCTGCTGACACCCAAGCGACTTAGCGCTCGTGCAACGTTCCAGGGAGCACCACCCGGGTAGCCCATCCACTGTCCAGGAGTGCCTTGGACAAGATCGATCAGGGCTTCACCAAACACTACTGCGCGAGGCAATACCATCGTCATTTCCTCATTTTTTTGTCGTAGGGAACTGCTGGCTGATCAGATTCGACCGGTAATCACTTACTCAGTGCGCTTTGATGAAAGGCAGGGTTTGTTGAGGTTAGTGAAGTTCTCATAGCCAACCTCAAAGCAGATATTGGCCGCGCGCGTTCAAACATTAAAACCAGGTTTCCATTTGTATACCGTACTGCCATACACCTCTGGCTTCGAAGTCCGTCATGCCAAAGGAGTCTGTGGTACTGAACCTGTCCAGATCCGAAGACCAGTTCATGAAGCTTGCGAACACTCGCAATTCAGGACGCGTAAGAAGATCTCCAACCTCAGGTTTGAATGTCGGGGCGACAGTGAATTTCCAAAAGTTACCGTCGACCGCACTACGTTGTAGATAGTCCTTCGGGTCCAGGTTCATGGTTTGCCAGCTTATTTCGTAGGCCATCTCGAAATTTCTGTTGATTTTATTGGCCAAGCGCACATTCAGGGTCAGCCAGCGGTAGTCGTCACCCTCGACGTATCTATCCTTGCTCTGTTCGGCCAGCACGCTGGGGCCGATACGCCAGTCGGGCGCAATGGATGTCTCACCGTAAAGTGCCAGACGCAGAGCGCGGGCATCGTCTATGAGTTCGCCATCTGAGCCGATGTTCTTGACCTCTGCCCCCAGACCTTGCCCATAGAGCAGCGCCGTTTTGAAGAAGCCTTCCCTGCCGAAAAAGTTTTTCTGGTGGTTGGCCAGCATGCTGTGCAAGCCGGAGTCCGCAGGCTTCAGGCCCGCTTCATTGGTGCGAGTGCCAAAGTCGTTTTTCTTTGAGCCAATGCCATTGAACATCCACTGCCACTGACCATCATCGAAGAACTGGTTGGAGGTGAGGATGTAGCTTTCCACATCGGCATTGAGACCGTCCTCGCTGAAATCCCCGTAGTTACGCCCGATCAACGAGTAATTCGAGCGCCAGTTCTTGTTCATCTGTACGTCGTAGATACCACCCCCGGTGCCGGCCAGAAAGACGACGTCCGAGTCCAACCAATGGATATCGAAGTTGTCCCTGTCGAATCGCTTGCCTGCCCACAGGGTGGCGTTCTCGAACATCGAATTGCCCTTGAATGCGGCGAGATTATCGAGTTCCGCAAATACCTGGCGTACGTTCAGGTTACTTTCAGCGGCCGTCCAGTCATTGGAGCTTTCCACGCCATCGGCAATGGAAACCGTGAATTTGGAATGGGTGCCGTTCTGCGCATAGGCTTCTTTCGACAGGTCTATACGCATGTAAGTATCGTCTTCATTACCCAGTCGCCCGACTGCGCCACCGACTGAACCGGCAGGCGTTGTATAAGGACCGCCCCGCCCGCCCCCCAGCCCATCGTTGATCAGCAATCCGGAGCGGGCGTAACCCTTGAAGCTGAACCCGTCGGTGAGGTGCCCGGTACTGCCCTCCTTCTCCATGCTTTGCTGACGGGCTTCGAGTTTTGCCAACCGCGTATCCAAACTGGGCGTCACAGTGGTTGTCGCAGTGGATGCAGCAGGCTGCAAGGCGGCAGTGGACTGTTTGAGCTGCTGCAGTTCCCTGGCGAGCGCCTGGGTTTGTTGTTCGGCGGCGGCTGCACGTTTTTCCGCAGCGGCGGCACGGGCTTCAAACGCGGCCATGCGCTCTTCCAGAGTCGCGGCCTGAGCGTTGGCCGCCGAGGTGCCGAGTACGCCTGCGAGTACCCAGCTTGATGCTTTCTGCATGGGGGGATTTCCTGTTTTGTTTTTATTTTTTGTCCTGCGACCGGCCTCTTTTTTCGTGAAATGTTGATTGTCAAAATCCACGAAAAAAAGGATGCCTCATCGCAAATACGCTGCTACATTTGGCGATGTTAACGTTAACTTTTCTAAAAACAAAAATAAAGAGGGCTTTATGAAACAGCTCAAATCACTCTTTCCAGCAGCACTGCTTGCCCTTTGCGCCGGGCTTCCATCCCTCTCCAGCGCAGGCAATCTGACGATTTCCTGCGGTGCGGTGGGCGCGGAATTACAACTGTGCAAAGAGGCCGTCGAGGCGTGGTCTCAACAGACCGGCAATCACGTCGAGGTGGTGTCCACGCCTAACTCGGCAACCGAGCGGTTGTCGTTCTATCAACAGATCCTCAGTGCGCAGTCCAGCGACATCGACATCATTCAGATCGACATGGTGTGGCCGGGGATGCTGGCCAAGCATCTGCTGGATTTGCGCGAGGTGCTGCCCGCCGATGCAACCCAAGGCTACTTCCAGGCGCAGGTGGACAACGCCACGGTGAACGGACGGCTGGTGACGATGCCGTGGTTCACCGACTCGGGCCTGCTGTATTACCGCAAGGACTTGCTCGAGAAATACAACAAACAAGTCCCCCAGACTTGGGAGGAAATGACCGCAACCGCCAAGGATGTACAACAGGCCGAGCGCAATGCCGGCAACGCCAACGCCTGGGGGTACATCTTTCAAGGGCGTGCCTACGAAGGCCTGACGTGTAACGCGCTGGAATGGATCAGCAGCCAACCGGACGGCGGACTGGTCAATCCACGAGGCGACATCGTGGTCAACAGCCAGGCCTCAAGAGCGGCGTTGACCCTGGCCAAAAGCTGGGTAGGCGACATCTCCCCGCGTGGCGTGCTCAATTACACCGAGGAAGAAGGACGCGGCGTATTCCAGTCGGGCAATGCGCTGTTTATGCGCAACTGGCCTTATGTCTGGGCCTTGGTGCAAAGCCAGGACAGCGCCGTAAAGGACAAGGTCGGGGTCGCTCCCCTGCCCCGCGGCGGCGAGGCCGGCAGCCATGCATCCACCCTCGGAGGCTGGGGCCTGGCGATATCGCGCTACAGCGCCCATCCCAAACTTGCCGCCGAGCTGGTGAGCTACCTGACCAGTGCCCAGCAGCAAAAACATCGTGCCCTGATAGGCGCCTATAACCCGGTTATCGAGTCGCTGTATCGAGATCCCGAGCTGCTCGCGGCTATGCCTTATTACGCTCAGCTGCACAGCATTCTCAACGACGGGGTCATGCGCCCCGCTTCAATCACTGCCGCTCGCTATCCACGGGTCTCCAATGCGTTCTTCGATCGAGTGCACGGCGTGCTGGCAGGCGAGTTGCCCGTCGAACAGGCGCTGGCCGAACTGGAAAGCGAGCTCACACGCATCAAACGCCGGAACTGGTAGGCCACAAGGAAGAAAATTACCATGCCTGTCTCTACTACCCATGCCTCCTGTGACGAGCGCCTGCTCACCAGGGAAACGCCCATACAGAGTCGCCGAGTACGCGCCGCCTGGCTATTTCTGACACCGATGTTGCTGTGTCTGACCCTGGTGGCGGCATGGCCGCTGCTGCGCACATTCTGGTTCAGCCTGACCGATGCCAGTCTGGCGGACAGCAGTGGCGGTTCCTTCGTAGGCTTGAGCAATTACCTGTTCCACGACGGTTCCAACTGGTCGGGCATCCTGGTCGATCCACAATGGTGGAACGCTGTGCGCAACACGTTGTATTTCACTGTGGTTTCGGTGGGACTGGAAGTCATCCTTGGGCTGTTGGTGGCGTTTCTGTTGAACATCCAGTTCACCGGCCGTTCCCTGGTGCGTGCGTTGATTCTGATTCCCTGGGCGATTCCGACCATTGTCTCGGCGAAGATATGGTCATGGATGCTGAACGACCAATTCGGCATCATCAATCACCTGATGCTGAGTCTCGGCCTGATTGACGCTCCTCTGGCCTGGACGGCAGATGCGGATCTGTCGATGTGGGCAGTGATCATCGTCGACGTGTGGAAGACCGTTCCTTTTGTCACGCTGCTGATGCTGGCGGCCTTGCAGATGTTGCCGAGTGATTGCTACGAAGCCGCCAGGGTTGATGGCATTCATCCGCTGAAAGTGTTCTGGCGTGTCACGCTTCCCCTGTTGATGCCTGCATTGTTGGTGGCCGCGATCTTCCGCATCCTCGATTCCCTGCGGGTATTCGACGTCATCTATGTGCTGACCTCAAATTCTTCTAGCACCATCAGCATGTCGGTCTATGCCCGCCAACACCTGGTGGAGTTCCAGGATGTTGGCTACGGCAGCGCGGCCTCGACTCTGCTGTTTCTGGTGGTTGCGGTAATCGCCATGCTTTATCTCTACCTCGGACGCCGTCAAATGGAGGTTCGATCATGAGCCAGCGCCTACTGAAAAAATCGCTGTTGCGCCTCGGATTCTGGTGTCTGATCGGAGTTTTGCTGCTGTATGCGGTCTTCCCTTTCTACTACGCCATCGTGACTTCGCTGAAGCCGTCCAGCGCCTTGTTCGAGGTGAGCTACTGGATCGAAAACCCCGACTTCTCCAATTATGCGGCGGTACTTCACCAAGCCTCATTCCTGCGGGCAATTGGTAATTCGCTGGTGGTTGCGCTGTGCGTGGTGACGCTGGCGCTGTTCCTCAGCCTGACCGCTGCCTATGCCTTGGGCCGGGTGAAATTCCGTGGGCGTGGGACAGTATTGATGATGGTCCTTGGCGTCTCCATGTTTCCCCAGGTCGCGGTGCTGTCGGGGCTGTTCGAAGTGGTTCGCGCCCTGGGCCTGTACAACACGTCCTGGGCGTTGATCCTGAGCTACACGATTTTCACCCTGCCCTTCACCGTCTGGGTGCTGACCACGTTCATGGGGCAATTGCCCCATGAACTGGAAGAAGCGGCAATCATGGATGGTGCTTCGCCCTGGGTCACGCTGACCCGCGTGCTGTTGCCGCTGCTCTGGCCCGCCCTGGCCACCACCGGTTTATTGGCCTTCATCGCAGCGTGGAACGAGTTCCTGTTTGCCCTGACCTTCACCCTCACCGACACCCAACGCACGGTGCCGGTCGCCATCGCCTTGATTTCCGGCGGCAGCCCCCATGAGCTGCCTTGGGGGCTGTTGATGGCCGCATCGGTGCTGGTCACCGTCCCACTGGTGATTCTGGTGCTGATCTTCCAGCGCCGAATCGTTTCCGGTCTCACTGCCGGCGCGTTAAAGGGTTGATGCCCAACAAATACAAGGAACAGCATCGTGATCAAATTGAAACTGGACAACGTGAACAAACAACTGGGTGGCGTGCGGATTCTTCGCGACATCAACCTGGAGATCGCTGCGGGTGAATTCGTGGTGTTCGTCGGCCCGTCGGGCTGCGGAAAGTCGACCCTGCTGCGACTGATCGCCGGACTGGATTCGATCTGCGCCGGCGACCTGCTGATCGACGGGCGACGGGTCAACGACCTGGAGCCGCGCGAACGTGGCGTCGGCATGGTGTTTCAGTCATATGCGCTGTACCCACACATGAGCGTTTACGACAACATCAGCTTTGGTCTCAAACTGGCCAAGACCGAAAAGACCAGCCTGCGCGAGCGCGTGCTGAAAACTGCGCAGATCCTGCAATTGGACAACCTGCTGCAACGCAAGCCAAAGGAACTGTCTGGCGGCCAGCGTCAGCGTGTGGCGATGGGCAGAGCCATGGCGCGGGAACCGGACATCTTGTTGTTCGATGAGCCGCTCTCCAACCTGGATGCTTCCTTGCGGGTGCAGATGCGCAACGAAATCGCCCGGCTGCATGACCGACTGGGCTCGACCATGATCTACGTCACCCACGATCAGGTGGAAGCAATGACCCTGGCCGACAAAATTATCGTGCTCAATGGCGGGCGCGTAGAGCAGGTCGGTTCACCGCGCGAGCTCTATGAACGCCCAGCGAGCCGCTTTGTCGCCGGTTTTCTCGGTTCGCCGAAAATGAATTTTCTACCGGCACGCCTGCATGCCCCGGGCGAAACAAGCCTGGTCGATACTCCCGTTCTGGGTATGACTGCCCTGCCCTTCGACAGCTCGGATCTGGCGGCGGGCACGCTGCTGAGCTTGGGGATTCGCCCGGAGCACGTATCGCTCAAAGCGGCGGAAGAAACCGCCGGCATCGTCGTGATGGGGGTCGAGTACCTGGGTAGCGAAACGTATGTGCACCTCGAAACAGGTCAGGACGAGCTTCTGATTTGTCGTTGCGAGGTCAACGCCGGATGGCAGGCAGGCGATCGGGTCGAACTGCAACTGGACACAGACCACCTGCACCTGTTCGACGCCGACGGCACGGCCTTGAAGCGCCACCCACAAGCCATTGAAAACCTGCCGAATGACATTTCTCTGCGTTCAGTCCGAGCACGCGCCCTATGACCTTGTCTTTGAATACCATGAGCGACCCGATGTCTTCGTCCCTTGACCTTGCGCAGCGTGCACTGAGTGAGGGGATCTCGCGCGTCATCCACGACTATCGCCCGGGCTATCATATTGCGCCGCCGGCAGGCTGGATGAACGACCCTAACGGGGTCGTGTACTTTCGTGGCGAATATCACGTGTTCTATCAGCATTACCCCTTCGACGCGAAATGGGGCCCGATGTATTGGGGCCACGCCAAGAGTGCCGATCTGGTTCATTGGCAGCACCTGCCCATTGCACTGGCACCCGGCGATGACTTCGACCGTGACGGTTGTTTTTCCGGTAGCGCCGTGGTGTGTGGCGATACCCTGGCACTGATCTACACCGGGCACACCTGGCTGGGGGAAGTGGGTGACGAGCGCTTCATCCGTCAAGTCCAGTGTCTGGCAACCAGTAGCGATGGCATCCATTTCGTCAAACATGGCGCCGTCATCGACACCGCGCCGCACAACACCATCATGCACTTTCGCGATCCCAAGGTATGGCAGGAGGATGACTATTGGTACCTGATTGCCGGCGCACGTCTGGGCGATGTGCCGCTGCTGCCGTTGTACCGTTCCACGGATCTGCACGTCTGGGAGTTCCTTGACTATGTGTCCGGCGGCAGCGAGGGTGATGGCTATATGTGGGAATGCCCGGATCTGTTTCGACTGAGTGGGCGCGATGTACTGCTGTACTCGCCCCAAGGCATGCAAGCCGATGGTTACGACCGTCTCAACAAGTACCAGACGGGTTATCGAGTGGGCCGACTCGATAGCGAATGGCACTTCACGGGAGGGCCTTTTATCGAGCTGGATAACGGCCATGATTTCTATGCTGCGCAAACGCTACTGGCCGCTGATGGTCGGCGCCTTGTGTGGGCGTGGCTCGACATGTGGGAAAGCCCGATGCCGAGCCAGGACCATCACTGGTGCGGCATGCTCGGTTTACCGCGCGAACTTGAACTGTGCGCCGATCGCCTTTGCGTGTATCCGGCACGGGAGCTCACCGCCTTACGCAAGACGCCATTGCCGAGTACGCCCTGGTGGGATGAGACGGGGTCCCGGTGGGTGCCGGACGTGAAAGGCGATATGCTCGAAATCCATGTGCATCTGGACTTGCTCGGCTGCACCGACGGCCACCTGGGAATTGCCTTGCGCTGCAGCGACGATGGCCGTGAAGAAACCCTGCTCTACTACGATGCATCACTGCATCGCCTGGTGCTTGACCGTAGCCGCTCGGGTGCGCAAGTCACAGGCCAGCGCAGCGTATCGATAGACCCGACACAAGAGCGACTTGAACTGCGCGTGTTCCTCGATCGCTCCTCCATCGAGGTATTCGACGAAAACGGGCACTTCAGCCTCAGCAGTCGCCTCTATCCGCGGCCCGACAGTCTGGGCGTGAAGCTTCTGGCTAGCGGGAGTGGTGGGCGTGTCTCGATTCCCAAGGCGTGGTCTCTCGGTTCCGGATGGCTGTGAGGCAGCGTCATTCGAGTCGCGAGAAGTCCGGGCAATGTGTCATGATTCGGCGTCAACCTGACCGATTTCGCCTCACATGACTTCAGTGAAAGACGTTGCACAGCTGGCCGGCGTGTCCCTGATGACGGTTTCTCGAGCGCTCAACACTCCGGAAAAACTGAGCGCCGAAACCCTTCTGCGGGTGCGTCGTGCCATTGATGAACTGCAGTTCGTACCGAGCCTGTCGGCGCGCAGGATGCGCGGCGACAACCTCCAGTCGCGAACCATCGGTGTGTTCGCGCTGGACACTGCGACCACACCATTTGCGGTCGAGCTGCTGCTGTCCATTGAGCAGACCGCGCAGCAAGCCGGCTGGAATGTCTTTATCCTCAACCTGTTAAGCAACCCGCCCACTGACCAGAACATCGACCTAATGCTGTCGCACCGTCCGGACGGCTTGATCTTCAGCGCCATGGGGTTTCGCCAGGTGTGCATTCCCGAGCGGTTGAAGAGCAAACCACTGGTACTCGCCAATTGCCTGACCGATGACAGTCGCCTGGTGAGTTATGTGCCAGACGACGAAAAGGGGCAGTATCGAGCCGTACATCACGCGTTAAGCCAAGGCTATCGGCGCCCGCTGTGTATCAATCTGCCAAAACAGAGTCTGGCCTGGGGCTTGCGACAAAAAGGCCTGCAACGTGCCTGTCAGGAATTCGGCCTAGCGCCTGGCGCACTCCTGCAATACGACCTTTCAGATCATGACGCCTACGGTGAAACCGCAGCCATCCTCGACCGACATATCATCGAAGGTCGCCCCCAATTCGACATTCTGATCTGTGGCAATGACCGTATTGCCTTTTGTGCCTATCAGCTGTTGTTGGGCCGTGGCCTGAAGATTCCCGCCGATGTCGCTGTGCTCGGCTATGACAACATGATCGGCATCGCCGAACTGTTCATCCCACCGCTGACCACCGTGCAATTGCCATATTACGAGATCGGTCGCAATGCTGCCCGGCACCTGATCCAGGCCCTCGAGGTATCGGGAGCCCAGCCAGTTGATTGTCCGTTGGTGGTCAGGGCATCACTATAAGAATTAATAAAGCGGACAGACGCTCATGAAGCAATGCGCCGGCCCACTCATGAACGAATGACAACGCCTCGGAGCCCAGCTCGGTGCTCCCTACAGTGATGTCAACGAGGGAAATAAAGTTCAGCTCAAAAAACAAGGCGAAGCTGCGCTAAACCGGTGAACCATTTACATGGCCGACACGTCCACCACAAAAGAACAATGAGTCGACATAAAAATGGCAACGGATCCCGTATTGGCCGTGCTCGGCTACCTCAAAGACCACCATCTGGTACTTACCACTGCCGAATCCTGCACAGCAGGCTGCATGGTCGCTCTGCTAGCGGCATTCCCAGGCACAGGCGAGGTACTGGAAAGCGGCTACGTCGTGTATTCGCCCTCCGCCAAGAAGCGTCTGCTAGGTGTAAGCGCGCAAACCATCGAACGGTACGGGCTGACTAGCGAACCAGTCGCATGGGAGATGGCCCTCGGGGCGTTGAAGGACAGCGATGCCAATGTCGTTATCGCAACTACGGGTGTAGCCGGGCCTGACCCAGCATCCGGGGTTCTACCCGGCACCCTTTGCTTTGCGTGGGCTTTTGCCGGCGAACCGATAGCCGTGTTTACCCGTACCCAGCGTTTTTTTGGTGAGCGAGCGCAAGTCATGCACGACGGCGCCGTCTATGGACTGACGCGCCTGATCCATTATCACGAGCGCTGGCTTCGTGGGGAGCGCGCCTGAAGGGGGCAGGTAATGACAGGCACGGAGGCGACTTTCGACATCGAATACTGCAGGTGAATCCCTCGACTACCCTCCTCCACCTTTTGCGTGAGCACTTGTGCGGCGATGCCCTTAAAGTAGGCAAAAAGGATTTTCAGCAGAATCCCGCGCATCAGTTTCTCTAATCCGTCATGTTCATTATTCATTGCACTGATCATCATTTCAGGCAGACTTCTGCCACTATTTTTTGGAGGTGAGACATGGCGGGTGAAAAATCTATCT
This sequence comes from Pseudomonas sp. 10(2024), assembly GCF_045164175.1. Classification (NCBI taxonomy): domain Bacteria; kingdom Pseudomonadati; phylum Pseudomonadota; class Gammaproteobacteria; order Pseudomonadales; family Pseudomonadaceae; genus Pseudomonas; species Pseudomonas sp. 10(2024). Next base: position 2,803,497 of record NZ_CP174006.1, on the reverse strand, counting down.
CTGCCCTATTACGCGGTATGAGCCCAATCCTCAACGAAGGTGAGTACGTCTTCTGCACCGTCGCTGACTTCGCAGGGCTGAGCCCGGACGACTTGGTGGGTAGCTTCAAGGAGAAAGAAGGCTTGACCTTGATCATCGAGCGAAGCCGGGCAGAAACGCTCGGGCTGAAGTTTGATTTCGTCGCTGCGTGGATCACCCTGACCATCCATTCGGCCCTGGATGCAGTCGGCTTGACTGCGGCGTTCTCGACCGCTCTGGGCCAAGCAGGGATCAGCTGCAATGTGATCGCAGCCTATTTCCACGATCATGTCTTCGTAGGTAAAGATGATGCGCAAAAAGCAATGAAGGTGCTGAACACCCTTTCACAGGCTTCTGAGTGAAGCGGTCGAGACGCTTTACCGCTCAAGGCATGTACGCAGTCCCATCATCGCTGTGCCACATCTGAGTCAGTTGACCACCCGCCACCCAGGGCAAGGTAGGCAGCAATAGCAGCACGCGCCGCTTCAGTTTGCGCAACTGCTCGGGAATCCGATGTCCTGAGAAGCTGCTGATCTGCGTTCAGAACGTCTATCAAACTGGCTACGCCGTTCTGAAATGCTACGAAGGACGAACGTCGTGCTTGCTCCAGGGATACCTCACCGCGTTTGAGCGACTGTGCCTGCGCTTGCCGATTGATCAATGCAGACAAAGCTGTTTCAACATCTTCCGAAGCCTCCAGCACAGACTGCCGATAGATGGCCAGGGCTTCGGCTTCACGTCCTTTGGCCTGGTCTATCTGCGCGTTGATGCGGCCAAAATCAAAGAGTCGCCACCTCAAGCCGAGCAATACGGCTGATTGGTTGGCATCGCCCGTGAAAAATGTTCCGCCAGAGGTAGACGCACTGCCGATCAGCCCGCCTATCGAGAATTTTGGGTAATACTCACTGATCGCACTGCCGATCATGGCATTGGCAGCCATGAGCCTGCGCTCAGCGGCGATCAGGTCGGGCCGACGGCGGAGCAGATCGGAAGGTTTGCCGATTTGCGCAAGCGCAGGCACCTGAGGGATTGACGAGGCGATTGCCATCTGGGCGCGGTGGGTACCTGGCGCACTGCCAAGCATGACATCCAAGGCGTTGAGAGCCGCATCCAGGCCCGCACGCAAAACTGGCACGGTTGCCTCGACTTGAGACAGTTCGCCTTCGGTTTGACGAACCTCGTAGTCAGGCGCCAGACCTTTGCGGTTGAGCAGGTTGACTTTGGCCAGAAGGTCTTGCTGTGTCTGCACCTGGTTCTGAGCAATGGCCAGGCGCGCCTGCAGCCCCCTCACGGTGGTGTAGATATCGGCTGTTTGCGCGGCAACGGCAAGACGCGTCGCGATTGCCCCCGCCTCAGAAGCCTGGTACTCACCGACGGCGGCTTGCCGATCACGCCGCAGCCCACCAAACAAGTCGATTTCCCAGCTTGCTTGCAGATTGAGTTCATAGCTGTTGCCGTAGCGGTCATAGTCAGGCGTTGAGTTCAGCAGCTGGCCCAATGGCGTTTCAACGGATTGCCGTGAGCGTGCAGCTTGACCATTGATACCCGCGGACGGCACAAGCGCCGCGGTCGCTGAGCCCAGTGCTGCGCGAGCCTGAGCTACGCGGGCCTGTGCCTGCGCCAACTGCAGGTTTTGCCCCAGCGCCTCGGTCACAAGCCTGCTCAACAAAGGATCTCCAAATCCTTCCCACCAGACATCGAGGCTGCCGACCGATGTGTCGCTTGCAGTCAACGGCTGTGCATCCGCGACGTAATGATCGGCCAGCGCAACCTCTGGCTGTTTATAATCCGGGCCAACCATGCACCCTGCAGTGAGACTGGCGCTCAACAGCAGAGCAATCGTTCGGTAGGGAAGCATGATGATTCTCATAGACCAAGAGGAGATGTGACCATATTATATTTTGGTCACACTCTGTCAATCAGTTCCAGGATGCTTCAAAAATGAGTAAATCTTCTCCACCCTCGCCGGCGCGCGGGCCAGCCGACCACGACGTGAGGGATCAGATCATCCAGGCTGCCATGGAGCACTTCGCCCATTATGGGTACGACAAAACCACTGTCTCAGACTTAGCCAAATCGATCGGCTTTTCAAAGGCCTACATCTACAAGTTCTTCGAATCCAAACAAGCGATCGGAGAGGTGATTTGCTCCAGTCGGCTTGCGCTCATCATGCAGCGCATTGCGACGGCCACCAGCGACGCCCCGACTGCATCGGAAAAGTTGAGACGTCTATTCCGAGCGATCGCTGAGGGCGGGGCTGACCTTTTCTTCCACGACCGGAAGCTCTATGACATAGCGGCAGTGGCATCGCGCGACCAATGGTCGTCGGTCAAGTCTCATGAGGCCAATATCAGTAAGGTCATTCTGGAGATCCTGACACAAGGCCGCGACGCAGGAGAATTTGAACGCAAGACCCCCCTGGACGAACTGACGCTGGCGATTTTTCTGATCATGAGGCCATACGTAAATGCCGCGCTCCTTCAGCACAACCTGGACACGCTTCAGGATGCGGTCGTCCAACTGCCGGCTTTGATACTCAGAAGTCTCGCCCCTTAGCAGAGTGTGACCATTGACATTATTGGTCACTGGTAGAAAAATGGGATTCCTATATCGCCTTTTGAGAAAGGGATCCCATGCGCCTGCGTCCTGCCGCCATAGTCGGTTGCTTACTCCCACTCGCCCTTGTCGCTTGCGGGGACTCTTCACCTGGAAAAGACCCGAGAGACACACCGCCGGTCGTGAAAGCGGTCTCGGTACAGGACGCGTCAGCCCTTGCACGTTCGTTTTCCGGAGTAGTGGTCGCTCGCATACAGAGTGACCTCGGCTTCCGAGTATCCGGAAAAATCCTGCAGCGCCTGGTCGATACCGGGCAAACAGTCAAACGCGGTCAGCCCTTGATGCGTCTGGATCCGGTGGATCTGAATCTACAGGCACGCGCACAGCAAGAGGCCGTAACTGCCGCTCGGGCACGGGCCAAGCAGACCGGTGACGACGAAGCTCGATATCGAGGGCTGGTTGCCGAGGGCGCGGTCTCGGCCTCGTCCTACGACCAGATCAAAGCTGCGGCTGATGCTGCGAAGGCGCAACTCAGTGCCGCGCAAGCTCAGGCTGACGTTGCCAGGAACGCCACCGAATATGCGGTATTGCTAGCCGACGCCGATGGTGTGGTGATGGACACGCTGGCCGAACCGGGCCAGGTCGTCAGTGCTGGTCAAGCGGTTGTAAGGCTGGCCAGGGCCGGGCAACGAGAAGCTGTCGTCTACTTGCCAGAAACGCTTCGACCTGCACCTGGCTCGACTGCACTCGCCACGCTATTTGGCAAGCCTGCGCAGGCCGTACCCGCCAAACTGCGCTTGCTTTCAGATGCAGCAGACCCCATCACGCGCACATTCGAGGCCAGGTACGTGCTCACTGGGCCTATGGCGAGCGCGCCATTGGGTGCAACCATTACGCTTGAGATTCCGGATACCGATACGAATTTCGAAGCGAAGCAGATACCCATCGGCGCACTCTTTGACCCGGGTAACGGAGCTGGAGTTTGGGTGATAGCAGGCCAGCCGGCCAAGGTGTCCTGGCGCGCTGTGGAAGTTCTAAGTGTCAGTGACGAAAAAGCGGTCGTGAAGAGTGACCTGCACGCTGGCGATCGGATCGTGGCACTGGGTGCGCATCTGCTGCGCGATGGCGTCGAGGTCATGGAACAGGCTCAAACAGCTCAGGTCATGGGGCACCAACCATGAGCCAGCAGCGTTTCAACTTATCCGCGCTCGCGGTACGCGAGCGATCAATCACCCTCTTCCTGATTGTGCTGATCGCCTTCGCCGGCACGCTGGCCTTCTTCAAGCTGGGCCGTGCAGAGGATCCGCCCTTCACCGTCAAGCAGATGACGATTATCACTGCCTGGCCCGGCGCCACTGCGCAGGAAATGCAGGATCTGGTGGCCGAACCGTTGGAAAAACGCATGCAAGAGCTGCGTTGGTATGACCGTACCGAAACCTACACCCGGCCTGGGTTGGCGTTCACGATGGTGTCGCTGCAAGACAAGACCCCACCTTCGGCGGTTCAGGAGGAGTTCTACCAGGCCCGCAAGAAAGCGGGTGATCAGGCCAAGCTCATGCCAGCGGGCGTCATTGGCCCAATGCTCAATGATGAGTTCTCGGACGTGACATTTGCGGTCTACGCGCTCAAAGCCAAAGGCGAACCGCAGCGCCAGCTGGTACGCGACGCCGAAACACTGCGCCAGCAGCTGCTGCACGTCCCGGGCGTCAAGAAGGTCAACATCATCGGGGAACAGGCTGAACGGATATTCGTGTCCTTTTCCCATGACCGCCTGGCCACGCTCGGAATCACGCCACAGGACATCTTCTCGGCCCTTGACAACCAGAACGCCCTGTCACCGGCGGGCTCGGTCGAAACGCAGGGGCCACAAGTGGTGGTCAGGGTTGACGGCGCCTTCGATCAACTGGCAAAGATTCGCGAAACCCCTGTGGTCGCCCAGGGCCGCCCCCTGAAACTGTCGGATGTGGCCGACGTTGAACGCGGCTATGAAGATCCCGCGACGTTTCTGGTGCGTAACGATGGCGAGCCAGCCTTGCTGCTTGGCATTGTCATGCGCGAAGGCTGGAACGGCCTCGACCTTGGCAAAGCCCTGGAGGCCGAAACAGCCAAAATCAACGAAAGCATGCCCTTGGGCATGACGCTCAGCAAGGTCACCGATCAGGCGGTGAACATCACGTCCTCCGTCGACGAGTTCATGATCAAGTTTTTCGTTGCCCTGCTGGTCGTGATGCTTGTCTGCTTCCTCAGCATGGGCTGGCGTGTCGGCGTTGTCGTCGCAGCCGCGGTGCCATTGACACTGGCGATCGTATTCGTGGTGATGGCCGCAACAGGCAAGAATTTCGACCGGATTACGCTGGGTTCGCTCATCCTGGCCTTAGGGTTGCTGGTCGACGACGCGATCATCGCCATCGAAATGATGGTCGTGAAGATGGAAGAAGGTTACGACCGCATCAAGGCTTCGGCATATGCCTGGAGCCACACGGCAGCCCCCATGCTGTCCGGCACACTGGTTACCGCCATCGGATTCATGCCTAACGGTTTCGCCCAGTCCACTGCCGGTGAATACACCAGCAACATGTTCTGGATTGTCGGCATCGCCCTGATCGCATCCTGGGTGGTGGCGGTAGCGTTCACCCCCTACCTGGGCGTGAAGTTGTTGCCTCGGATCAAGACGATTGAAGGTGGTCATGCCGCTATTTACAACACCCGTCATTACAACCGATTCCGCGCTTTGTTGGGGTGGGTGATCGCACATAAATGGCTCGTGGCAGGCACCGTGGTTTCGACATTTGTGGCCGCCGTGCTTGGCATGGGATTGGTAAAGAAGCAGTTCTTCCCGACCTCCGACCGCCCCGAAGTGCTTGTGGAGCTGCAGATGCCTTATGGCACCTCCATCGAACAGACAAATGCCACTGCGATCAAGGTGGAGTCCTGGCTACGTCAGCAAGAGGAGGCAAAGATTGTCACCACTTACATCGGCCAAGGCCCGCCCCGCTTCTTCCTGGCAATGGCCCCTGAGTTGCCCGACCCGTCCTTTGCCAAGATTGTCGTCCTGACCGAAAACCAGGGCGCTCGTGAGGCCCTCAAGCATCGTCTTCGGGAGGCGGCCTCCGAAGGTCTGGCACCCGGCGCTCAAGTGCGGGTAACACAACTGGTATTCGGGCCCTACTCCCCCTACCCGGTCGCCTATCGGGTGATGGGCCCGGATGCCTCGCAACTGCGTCAGATTGCAGCACGCGTCCAAAGCGTGCTGCAGGCGAGCCCCATGATGAAGACCGTCAATACCGACTGGGGCCCGCTTGTTCCCACGCTTCACTTCTCCCTGAATCAAGATCGCCTGCAGTCGGTTGGCCTGACGTCCGCCTCGGTGTCGCAGCAGCTTCAGTTCCTGCTCACCGGTGTGCCGATCACGTCGGTCAGGGAAGATATCCGCTCTGTGCAGGTTGTAGGGCGTGCCGCTGGCCAGATCAGACTCGATCCTGCCCAGATCGAGAATTTCACCCTGGTAGGCTCGAACGGTCAGCGCGTTCCGGTTTCGCAGATCGGTGATGTGAGCATTCGCATGGAGGACCCCATCCTCCGTCGCCGCGACCGAACGCCCACCATGACAGTGCGGGGTGACATCGCGGAAGGGCTGCAGCCGCCTGATGTATCCACGGCGATCTGGAAAGACCTCCAGCCCATCGTCACGCAGCTGCCTGCGGGCTACAAAATCGAAATGGCAGGCTCCATCGAAGAGTCGGCCAAGGCCAGCCAGGCTATCGTCCCTCTCCTGCCGATCATGATCGCCCTGACTTTGTTGATCATCATACTGCAGGTGCGCTCTATCTCGGCGATGGTCATGGTGTTTCTGACTTCACCGCTGGGGTTGATCGGTGTAGTACCCGTATTACTGCTGTTCGGCCAACCGTTCGGCATCAACGCGTTAGTCGGCTTGATCGCGCTCTCCGGGATTCTGATGCGCAACACCCTCATCCTGATCGGGCAGATTGACCACAACCAGCTTGAAGGACTTGCGCCCTTCGACGCCGTGGTCGAGGCCACAGTGCAACGCGCACGCCCAGTGTTGCTCACGGCATTGGCAGCCATCCTGGCCTTCATCCCCCTCACCCACTCGGTGTTCTGGGGCACCTTGGCCTACACCCTGATCGGAGGCACGTTCGTGGGCACGATCATGACCTTGGTGTTCCTGCCGGCGATGTATTCCATCTGGTTCAAGATCCGCCCCAATAGCCGCATTGCCAAGCCAGAAGCTGCACACCGCGCCTGAGTAGACATTGCCTTCAACCCGTGCGTGCCCGATGCAATTCGAGGCGCGCTCATGATCCAACGAGAGGTCGAAATGACTCACAACGTTATTCAAAAGCGCATCGTGGTGACCGGCACCGGCGTTGTCAGCCCGCTGGGCTGCGGCGTAAAGGAAGTCTGGCGGCGATTGCTGGCTGGGCAGTCCGGGATTCGCGCGCTTGCTGGCGATGTCGCCGAAGGCACTGGCGTGTCAGTGGGCGGCAGCGTGCCCACATTGGCCGAGGATGCCGTGGCAGGCTATCAACCCGAGCGGGTCATCCACGCCAAGGAACGCAAGAAGATGGATCGGTTCATCGAGTTTGCGCTGGTAGCAGCGGATGAAGCATTGCAGCAAGCCGGCTGGCATCCCGAGCGTCAGGCTGAACGCGCGCGCACCGCCACCATCATCGCATCAGGCGTCGGTGGCTTCGGCGCCATCGCAGAGGCGGTGCGCACCACTGACGCACGTGGCCCTCGCAAGTTGTCGCCCTTCACGGCGCCATCGTTCCTGGCCAATATGGCAGCGGGTCATGTCTCCATACGCTATGGCTTCGAAGGCCCACTTGGGGCACCCGTCACAGCCTGCGCTGCGGGGGTGCAGGCCATTGGCGACGCCGCTCGGCTCATCAGAAGCGGCGAAGCGGATATCGCGATCTGCGGTGGCGCCGAGGCGGCAATCGATCGTGTGACGCTAGGCTGCTTTGCGGCTGCACGAGCGCTCAGCACGGGCTTTTCGGATAGCCCTGAGCAAGCCTCCCGTCCTTTCGATAGCCAACGGGACGGGTTTGTCATGGCTGAAGGGGCTGGCTTGCTGGTGATCGAGTCGCTGGAACATGCGCTGGCCCGTGGCGCCAAGCCACTGGCCGAACTGGTCGGCTACGGAACAAGCGCTGATGCCTACCATCTGACCGCTGGCCCCGAGGACGGAAGCGGTGCCAGGCGTGCCATGCAACTCGCGCTGCAACAGGCGTCGGTAGCGCCTGGGGACGTGGACCATATCAATGCGCATGCGACTTCGACCCAGGTTGGCGACAAGGGTGAACTTGCAGCGATTCGCGCCGTATTCGGTAGCGGCAGCGGCGTGGCGATTACATCGACCAAGTCGGCCACCGGCCACCTCCTGGGAGCGGCAGGCGGTATCGAAGCCATTTTCACGGTGTTGGCGCTGCAAGATCAGATCGTTCCACCCACGCTCAATCTGACTCAGGTCGATGATGCTGCGCTTGGCCTTGACCTGGTTGCACGAATAGCCCGTGAAATGCCCATCGAATATGCCTTGTCCAATGGTTTCGGATTCGGTGGTGTGAACGCCAGCGTACTGTTCCGCCGCTGGGAGGCCAACGTATGAACAGCCGACTCGAAACACACGCCAACGAAGCTGAAGGTGATGCTCAGAGGGCCAACGTCCTGACGGCCAAGGTCATCCTGTTACTGGCAGCACTCGCTGCCATCAGCAACTTGTCCACCAATATCATCCTGCCCGCTTTTCCTGAAATGGCTCGACAGCTCAACGTCTCATCCCAGGAACTCGGGCTGACGCTCTCCAGCTTTTTCATTACGTTCGCCTTCGCCCAATTACTGGTAGGGCCGCTTGCCGATCGCTATGGCCGCAAGCGCCTGGTAGTAGGTGGGTTGATGATTTTCGTGGTGGGTACGTTTTGGGCGGCTAACGCCGCCACACTCGACATGCTGATCCTCGGACGGGTAATCCAGGCCATTGGCGTGTGTGCCGCCGCGGTTCTGGCCAGAGCCATCGCTCGCGATCTTTATGAGGGTGAGAACCTGGCACGCGCGTTATCGCTGACGATGATCGCTGCCGCCACAGCGCCAGGCTTCTCACCTTTGATCGGCAGTATGCTGAACACCACTTTGGGTTGGCGCGCACTTTTCATAGCCGTCGGCATGTCGGCAATCCTTATCGCGCTGTTCTACCTCGGAGGGATAGGTGAAACCCTTCCTGCCCATCGTCGGGTGACTCAATCAGTACCTGCGATCCTGATTGCATACGGCAAATTGGCGTCCAACCGCCTCTTCATCTTGCCCGCACTCGCGACCAGCCTGCTGATGAGCGGCTTATTCGCCTCGTTCGCCGCTGCGCCGTCAATCTTGATGGAAGGCATGGGGCTCAACTCGCTCCAGGTGGGCCTGTATTTCGCGGCTACTGTCTTCGTGGTCTTTGCCGCTGGCTTGGCTGCTCCTCGCCTGGCTCACCGTTGGGGTAGCCGCGCCATCACCTTGTCAGGCCTCGCGACTGCGTGTACGGCAGGTGCATTGCTGCTGGTCGGCCCAAGCAATCCAAGCTTGGGCTGGTACTCATTGTCGATGGTGCTTTTCCTATGGGGTATGGGTATTGCCAATCCGCTGGGAACGGCCTTGACCATGACACCGTTCGGGAAAGAAGCAGGACTGGCGTCAGCCCTTTTGGGCTTCCTGACCATGGCGATCGGAGCAGTGTCGACCTGGATGGTTTCCACGCCGAAGTTCCCCACGCTTGCCGTACTGGGTGCCACTCAAACCTCGGTGTGCTTTCTGGCAATGGTGCTTTTCGCTTGGTATGTCAAACGTAAGGCAATTGTCAGGTAGGAGTATCTCTGCATGAGGTTTGCTCCTGCTTCGCCTGGGATGTGCCAAATCAACTGCATGGCCCGGGCAGCAGCGGAGGCGACCGCTTTCACGCCTTGAATCCTAGGCGATCCGGTCATCGCACTCACGCAGCAGCCAGCGGCCGTAATTATTCAAGAAGCATCAGCGGACGCTCGGGTTTTCCAAAGCGAAAGCAACACGCCGCCAATCAGCAGGCCGATTGTAATGCTCAACGATATTTCGGCTGGCACTTTACCCACAATGTCATGAAGGAAAATTTTCGAGCCGATAAAGACAAGCACCAGAGCCAGCGCATATTTAAGGTAAACAAAGCGACTGATCATGGCAGCCAATGCAAAATAGAGCGCTCGCAAACCGAGAATGGCAAAGATGTTTGACGTGTAAACGATGAACGGATCCTGTGTGATAGCAAAAATCGCAGGCACGCTGTCAACAGCAAACACCAAGTCGGCACATTCAATCAAAATAAGTGCAAGGAAGAGCGGTGTCACCCATAGAATTCTTTTTCCTGACGCATCGGGCAAGCGAACCACAAAGCGTTGACCGTGCAATTCTTTGGTGATGCGTAGGTGTGTGCGCAGGTAGTTGACGAAACGGTTGTTTTCCAAGTCAGGCGCATGATCGACGCGAGCGAATAGCATCTTGACCCCGGTGAAGACCAGGAACGCGCCGAAACAGTAAAGTATCCAACTGAACTGGGCGATGAGCGCAGCCCCAAGGCCGATCATAATAGCCCTCAGGACGATGACCCCCATGATCCCCCAAAACAATACTCGGTGCTGGAACTCCCGAGGAATGGCCAGGAAACTGAATATCAGGGCAATAACGAAAACGTTATCCATTGACAGGGATTTTTCAATCAAGAAACCCGTCACATAGTCCATGCTGGCATCGCTGCCTTTCTGGAAATACACCCAGACCGCGAACAGAAGGCCCATACTGATGTAGCCCGCGGACAGCAACAAGCTCTCTTTGACTCCAATCTCCCGATTCCCGCGATGGAGCACACCTAAGTCAAGCGCCAACAGTGTTAGCACAACAGCGAAAAAGGAAAGCCAAAGCCAGAGGTCAGTACCAAGAACATCTTGGTAGAGATACGCACTAAGGGCAGACATGAGCCCCTCCTGTATAGTCGTAGTTGAACAACTATGACTCCGACATGGCGGTATAACCGTCAGAGGGGCCCGGCGTCACGAATAAAGAATTTATCGGGCGCGAGTAGGCTGCAAGTAGAAAACATTTACAAATCTTGTCCATGACAAGCTAAAACGCTTGCAGTGAAAAACTAACTTCGCACACCTGATTGCACCAGCCTCATGGGTGCCCCGCACGTTATCAACGCCTTCATTGGAGCAAAGCGCCGCTCGCTCGCGTCGACCTGATGCAGCGCCTTCCGTCGGTCAGAAGGCACCCTCCCACGCACGCCAGGCCGAACATAGGGTGAACAATCCAAAAAGGCGTTTCACCATGACACCAGCAAAACCTTTTACGTTACTGCTTGCACTTTCCCTGGGCTGCGCTTCAGCACTAGCTTCGGCCGCCACAGACCTGAACCGTCAGCCCGCCCCAGGCATGCAATCGAACGACAATGGACAAATGAACGGCCAAGGCGGAGCGACTGGCTCGGGAACACCCGACGATGGCATGGGTACGGGTGATGGCGGCACTGACGACAATGGGACGGACAATACCGGGGGTGACGGTACCGACAGCGGCTCGGGAACCGGCAGTCATGGCTCTGGTAGTAGCGGCACAGGCGCGGGCGGTGGTGGCAGTGGCTCAGCCGGAAGTGGATCTGGCGCAGGTTCCGGCAGTTAGCTGAAAGGGCCTCAGTTCTGCCCTGGTTTTCAACCGTTCATGCAACCCATGCAGGAGGAAATACCATGCCACGCGGGGACAAAGACAAGTACACGGACAAGCAGAAACGCAAGGCCGAGCACATCGAGCAATCTTACGAGGACAAAGGCGTGGGCAAGGATGAAGCCGAAGCTCGCGCCTGGGCCACCGTCAACAAACAATCCGGTGGCGGTGAAAAACACGCAGGCTCGGGAAGCAGGACACCGTCGCACGTGAAGAAGACCGCACGCTCGGATTCGGCCAAGCGCGCCGCTGAATCTCGCCAGGGGCATTCGCGGACGTCGCACGCGTCGCTGGAATCGCAAAGCAAGGAAAGCCTTATGAAAGAGGCACGCAGCAAAGACATCAAGGGGCGCTCGACCATGACCAAGGCCCAGTTGATTGAAGCCCTGCAAAAACACGGGTGACGGCCAGATGTGATCGGCAACTTGGCAAGCCGGCTGAACGTTTGCTCAACCGGCCCGGTCGCACAACAGAGACGCAGCCGGCTGCGCGAACCCTGACCGTGAGGACCTACCATGAGCGCGATCTCTCCCAATGGGGCTGAAGAACACCCCATCGGCCTGACCCTGAATGGTCAGCGCCTGACACTGCAGGTGAATCCCTGGACCACCCTCCTCGACCTTTTGCGCGAGCAGTTGGACCTGGTCGGCACCAAGAAGGGTTGCGACCATGGCCAGTGCGGGGCCTGCACGGTGCTGCGCGATGGCAAGCGCGTCAATGCCTGCCTGACCTTGGCCATCATGTGCGACGGGGCCGAACTGGTGACCATCGAAGGGCTGGCCAGCGGCGACGTTCTGCACCCCATGCAGCGTGCATTCATCACCCACGATGCTTTCCAGTGTGGTTACTGCACCCCGGGGCAGATCTGCTCCGCAGTCGGGCTTGCCCGCGAAGGGCGCGCCTACACCCGCGAGGCCATTCGCGAACAGATGAGCGGCAACCTTTGCAGGTGTGGTGCATATAGCAACATCGTCGCTGCGGTGGAAGAAGCCCTACCGTTGATGACGGACCTGGCCCCGCCACAACGAGGGCCGAATCCATGACGCCTTTCAGCTACCACAAGCCCGCATCAATCAGCGAAGCCGTGAGCCTGGCTGACGCCAGCTCGCACTTCATTGCCGGCGGCACCAACCTCGTCGACCTGATGAAAGAAAACGTGGTTCGCCCCAAGCGCCTGATCGACATTTCCGGCCTCGGGCTGAACGGCATCCACCCCACGTTGAACGGTGGCTTGTTGATCGGCGCATTGGTGAGCAATGCCGACCTGGCCTGGCACCCAATGATCGAGCAGCACTATCCATTGCTGTCGGACGCCATCCTGGCTGGGGCATCACCGCAGTTGAGGAACATGGCCAGCACCGGTGGCAACTTGCTACAACGTACCCGTTGCTACTACTTCTACGACACCGGCACCCCCTGCAACAAGCGTGAACCCGGCAGCGGATGCCCGGCGCGTACAGGCTCGAACCGTATCCACGCGATTCTTGGTGCCAGTGATGCCTGTGTCGCGACCCATCCCTCGGATATGTGCGTGGCATTGGCAGCGCTCGAAGCCGTGGTGCATGTGCAGGGGCCGCGCGGAGAGCGCCAAATACCTTTTGCGGCATTCCATCGCCTCCCTGAGGACACCCCGGAGCGAGACAATCAGCTGGCAATCGATGAACTGGTGGTCGCCATCGAGCTGCCGCCCCCGGTGTTCGAAAAACATTACCGTTATCTGAAAATTCGCGACCGCGCCTCCTACGCGTTTGCGCTGGTGTCGGTCGCCGCAGCCTTGAGCTTCGATGGCCAGGTGATCTGGCAAGCTCGCCTGGCGCTGGGCGGCGTTGCCCACAAGCCGTGGCGAGACCCGGTTGTGGAGCGCATGCTGGCCGGCCAGGCGCCTTGCGAAGCGCTGTTCACCAGGGCCGCAAAAACGTTGCTGCAAGGTGCAAAACCTCTGAGCCACAACGGCTTCAAGGTCACGCTCGCCCAACGTGCAATTGTGCGGGCATTGGATGACGCGGCGCGCGGCGCCGCTGACGGGGGGCCACGACCATGATCAAACCCACACCGGTAGCCGGTACGTCCCTGGACCGCGTAGACGGCGTGGCGAAGGTCACCGGGCAGGCGCGTTACGCGGGCGAATACCCCGAAGTGGGCCTGCTCCATGGCAGCGTCGTGTCCAGTACCATCGCCCGAGGTCGGGTACTCAACATCGACAGTACGCAAGCGATGCGCGTGCCCGGGGTGATCGCCGTGCTTGATCATGGCCATCGTCCACATATTTCCAGTTATGACGACGACTACAGCGACGCCGACGCCGCGCAGGGGGCGCCGTTTAGGCCCTTGTTCGATGATCGAGTGCTCTACAACGGTCAACCGTTGGCGCTGGTGGTTGCCCAAACCCTCGAACTGGCCCGGTATGCAGGTTCGCTGATCAGGATCGAGTATGCCGAGGAGGCCCACCAGACCGACCTGGGCGCATGCCAACAGTCGCATGCAGCACCCGCCGAGACACCGGCGCCGCGTGGCGACTTTGCCGCGCAGTTTGCCGGGGCCCCGGTGCAGGTGGATGCCACCTACCTGACAGCCAACGAGTACCACAACCCGATGGAGCCCCATGCGTCAACCGTACTCTACAAAGGCGACGGCACGCTGGAAATCCACGACAAGACCCAAGGCACGCAAAACTGCCAGGACTACCTGCACAAGGTGTTTGGCCTGCCCAAGGCAAACATCCGCGTGCGCGCGGCATTCGTCGGCGGTGCCTTCGGCTCGGGCTTGCGCCCGCAGTACCAGTTGCCACTGGCAGTGATGGCGGCGTTGCACCTGCAGCGCTCGGTGCGCGTCACGCTGACTCGCCAGCAGATGTTCACCTTTGGCTACCGGCCCCGCACCGAGCAGCGCCTGCGCCTGGGTGCTGACGCAAACGGACAGTTGCTGGCGATCGCCCACGATGCGCTTGGCCAGACCTCCCGCTTCGAGGACTTCACCGAGCACGTGGTGGAATGGAGTGGCATGCTCTACCAGTGCGACAACGTTGCCCTCAGCTATCGCCTGGCCTCGCTCGATGTGTACACCCCGCTGGACATGCGTGCGCCTGGCGCCGCGTCGGGGATGATTGCCCTGGAATGCGCCATGGATGAGCTTGCCTGTGCAGCGCAGATTGACCCGCTTGACCTGCGCCGGCGCAATTTCGCCGCCAGCAATGCCAACGAGGGCAAGCCCTACTCCAGCAAGGAACTGCTGGCGTGCTACCGGCAAGGTGCCGAACGTTTTGGCTGGCAAAACCGTAATCCGCAACCGCGCAGCATGCACCATGGCAACCAGCTGGTCGGCTGGGGGATGGCCGGCGGCGTCTGGGAAGCCATGCAGATGAAGGCCAGCGCCAAAGCGCGCTTCGATGCCCAAGGCCACCTCACCGTCTGCAGTGCCACCACCGATATCGGGACCGGCACCTATACCGTCATGACGCAGATCGCAGCCGACGCGGCTGGCGCCAGGGTGCAGGATGTCACCTTCGTGCTGGGTGACTCTTCACTGCCCACCGCCCCCCTTCAGGGCGGATCGTTCACGGTGTCGTCGGTCGGCTCGGCCGTGCGCCAGGCCTGCCAGGTACTGCGCACCAAAGTGCTGGAACATGCGCGCAAGATGTACCCCCAAGTGGCCAGCTCGGTCCGGGAGCAGATCATTTTCGCCGATGGCTACCTGCACGCAGGCAGCCATCGCCTGGCCTTGGCGGACATCATCGCCAGCGCCCCCGAAGGTGAGTTCGAAGTGCAGATCGACGCCGAGCCCGGCGCCAGACGCCAACCGTTCTCCACCGCTACCCATTCGGCAGTGTTCGCGGAAGTCCACGTCGACGAGGACCTTGGCACAATCAAGGTAGTACGGGTAGTCAGCGCCGTTGCGGCGGGACGGGTAATCAACCCGAAAACCGCGCGCAGCCAGATTTTGGGAGGCGTGGTGTGGGGGGTGGGTATGGCCCTCCACGAAGCCGCGCTGACCGACCATCGGTTGGGCCGCATCGTCAACCACAACCTGGCGGAATACCACATCCCGGTGAACGCAGACAGCGGGGATATCGAAGTCATCTTCGTTGAAGAGCACGACGACATCGTCAACGAGCTGGGGTCCAAGGGCGTGGGCGAAATCGGCGTCGTCGGGGTGGCAGCCGCGGTGGCCAACGCGGTCTACCATGCCACGGGCAAGCGTGTGAGGGAGTTTCCGATCACGCTCGACAAACTGCTGAAAGACAACAGTCAGGTATGAGTAATATCTGTGCATGAGGTTTGCGCCTGCATCGCCGTCGGATTCCCGCTCACTGGGCATCGGTGGCTTCAGGCGCAGGCGGATCAATGCGCTCGATATTTCCCAGAACCAACGCTCGCCCGGCAAATAGACCGCCGGATGTTTCCAGGGCAAAGCGTGCGGCATCGCGTGTGCGCACCTCATCGGTCACCGCGTCAGCTTCAACGCTCGAGGCTCCCAAGGTCAGCACGGCCTGGCGGCCAAGCAGCAAGGAGGATTCAAAGGTTTCCCGCACGATGTAGTCGGCGTCGTGCTTGACCAGCTCCAGCGCGTGCTCGCGGTCAAAGGCGCGTACCAGCACCTTCACCTGCGGGCAATACTGCCGCGTGCTTTTGACGATGCGTGTCGCGGCCTTCTTGTCATTCACGCACACAATGATGGTGCGGGCGTGACGCGCCCCGGCAGCATGCAACAGGTCATGCCGGGCACCATCACCGTAATAGACCTTGAAACCATAAGGCTCGACGGCGCGGATCACCTCGGGGTCCATATCGATGATTGAAAGCTTGGCGCCATGAGCGAGCGGTGCTTGACAAGCGATCTGGCCGACACGGCCAAACCCTATGATGAGTACATGGCCTTGGAGATTCTGTGCCGGCTCCACACCGTCCATGGAAACCGCCCGGGGCCGCGCGAAACGCTTGAGCAACAGAAGGTTCACCGGCGTGAGGGCCATGGACAGCACCACGATAGCCGTCATGTTGGCGTTGATTTCGGCACTGACGACCTTGAGTTTCAGCGCTTCGGTAAACAGCACAAACGCAAATTCGCCCCCCTGCGCCATCAGCACGGCGCGGTCCAGCGCATCGCCATGCTGGCTTTTCGCTAGGCGCGCGACCCCATAGATGCACAGCGCCTTGACCACCATCAGCGCCAGCACGCCAGAGCTGATGAGTAGCCAGTTCCTGGCCACCACCTGCAGGTCCAGCGCCATGCCGACGCCGAGAAAGAACAGCCCCAGCAACAGTCCGCGAAACGGTTCTATGTCCACCTCCAGCTGGTGGCGGAAGGTGGACTCCGACAGCAGCACACCGGCAACGAACGCTCCCATCGCCATCGACAGGCCGCCGATTTCCATCAGCAGCGCTGCTCCTAGCACCACCAGCAGCGCGGCAGCAGTCATCACCTCGCGCGCCCTGGCTTGGGCCAATACCCGAAACAGGGGGTTGAGCAACCACAACCCGATGATCACCAGTGCGCTGAGGGACACGGCTGCGATAGCCATGCGCTGCCACAGGGGTGAGGTGGGTTCGGGCACCGCTGCAGTAGGCGCCAGAAATGCCACCACCGCCAGCAAGGGCACTATCAGCAGATCTTCAAACAGCAGAATGGACACGATGCGTTGTCCCCTCGGCTCGGTCAAGTCACCCCGCTCCGAGAGAACTTGCATGACGATGGCAGTGGATGTGAGTACAAAACCGGCCGCGCAGACGAATGACACCTGCCAAGGGAAACCAAAGGCCTTGCCGACGACGGTGAGCAGAACGGCACAGATCAACACCTGCAGGCTGCCCAGCCCAAAGATCTGTGCCCGCAGCGCCCACAGATGCGAGGGATTGAGCTCCAGGCCAATCACGAAGAGAAACATAACCACGCCCAATTCGCCCACATCGATGATGGTGTGAGGGTCATTGACCAGTTGCAGCCCGAAGGGCCCGATCATCATCCCCGCCAGCAGGTAACCCAGCACCGAGCCGAAACCGATGCGCTTGAGCAGTGGCACGGCCACCACGGCAGCGCTGAGCAACGTGATGACACCCAACAACAGTCCTGCGTTGCCTTCAGCGGCCATGGCTTCGACCCTCAGCCCCTGTCAGGACCGGTTATGGAGAAAGTACCGGACGAATTATCGCTGGGCGTCTCAGTTCGCCTGGGATGTGCAATATCCACTGCATGGGAAGCGGCAGCTTCCGGTGGAGCAACTGAAGAAACACCCGCCCGCAGGTAGGTCGCGGGCGGGTAATCCTGGTGACGAGGGGCTGTCCCCTAGCCTTCGCGAACCTCGATGCGCCTGCCACTCGCACGCGCTTGCTTGGGCAATTCGATACGCAGCACGCCGTTGTTGCATCTGGCGCTGGCCTGCTCGGCAATGACCTCGGCAGGAAGCCGGAAGGTGCGCCGGAAACTGCCAAAGGTGCATTGCCGGACGCGATAATGCCCATTGCCCTGCTCCTGCTCGACGCGCTTTTCACCGCGAATGATCAGCGTATCGCCCCGCACTTCCAGGTTCAGGTCCTCCTTGACCATTCCAGGTATCTCAAGGCGAACGACGATCCGCTCACCATCCTCGTAAAGATCGCCGGCCAGCAGCCCCCAGTTCGAGGCAAGCGCCGGTGATGAGGTCGCATCCTGCGACTCGCCCCTGCTCCGCTTCACTGGCGTGAAGCGCGTCAGGGCCTCGCTGGTGCGACCGCGAAGCTGACGCCAGCCCTCGCCCAGCGAATGCCAGGTTTCCTCCAGGCCATGTCTGAGTTCAGCTAGTTTGTCCATGGGTCGTCCTCCACACGCTCAAGGCCCTACGCGCTTTTCACGACGATCTTGCGCGGTTGGGCATGTGCATGTTTGGGAACACGCACGTTCAGCACGCCGTCCCGTAGCTCAGCGTCGATCCGGGTCGTATCCAGCTCGGAGCTCAAGGTGAAGGCTCGTCTGAATCGCGACAGCTGGACTTCAGCGTAGACGGCCTCCAGCTGTTCGGACAACTGCGGCATGATCTCCCCTTCCAGCACCAGCGTGTCACCCTCCACATTGACCACGAGATGATCCTTGGGCACACCGGGAAAGTCGGCAAACAGCTGGATTCCGTTTTCGTCTTCGAAGACATCGACGCGCGGCAGCAGTGTTTGGGTTTCAGTTTCGCCGCGCACGACTGCTTGCTTGTCGTTCATGGTGATTCCTCCTTCAAACCGTTGCTGTTACTGGATGACTATACGCTTGGGCTGCAGCGCTTCCCGCCGCGGCAGGGAAATGCGCAGGACGCCGTCGCGGTAGTGGGCCTCGACCTTGTCGGTATCGACCTGATCATTGAGGCTCACGGTACGCTTGAAGGGACCGGCATAGCGCTCGTTGGCGTACACGGAGCAATTGCCCTCCTGCGTGCTGCGCGCGGGCCGGCGCTCGCCGGAAATCGATAGCAGGCCTCGGTGAATCTGCAGATCGATGTCGCTCGGGTCAACGCCGGGAACGAAGGCGTAGAACTCCATGCTCGATGGCGTGCTCGCGACATTGATGGCAGGAAAAGCACCACTGGCCAAGGCACGAATGCTGCCTGGGCGCCCGAGCCCAGTTCCCAGCACATGTTGCAGTTCGCGCTGGAGCTTCTCGAACTCGGCAATCGGATCGCTCGACAGATTAAGAAGGGACTCGTACATGACAATCCTCCTTCCAGCTGACTGAAATGATCTCGAACAGGAGGCGCGAAGCGCCGGGTTTCGGCCCCTGATGACGGAATTATGTGAGCAATCTGGAGGTTTTCAAGCCCCGGTTTGAACGGATATGGAATTACACATCCGCGCTCTTTTTCCCGTTCAATCTTTGCCTTGGCGCCATTCACACAGAGCCTAGGCAACTCGATCATCACGCTCACGCAACAGCCAGTAGGTCAGCCCCAGGGCCAGGGTGGCGCCAGCGAGCGCCGCGACTTTGGCCGGGCTGACATCGGGATCAAGGATCACGATCTTGCGCGACAGCGCGATCAACCCGATCAAGAGGACCGTCTTGACCTGAATGATGCTGCCATGGCGCAAGACAACGCGCACGATGGAATGCTTGAATTCCATCGCGATCAGCAGCGTCATGACCATACCGAACACATTCTGGAAGATCCGGTGGTCCAGTGGATTGAACGCATCGATGATCAGCAGGCTGAAGACTATCTGGATCAGCTGTACCAGCGACACCACGATAACCACCGCGATCACCAGCGAAAGAATGTGAGCGACGATCTGCTCGAAACGCTCGTAAAACGTCAACACCGCCCACTCGCGACGCAGTCGCATGCGCGTGGTCTCGGGCTCATCGCTGTCCTTCATGCCTCACCTCTTCAGCAGCAAGATCATTGCAACGAGAAACCGCAGCTTTCGGCCTGGGCTTCACGCATTTTCACTGTCGAGCTCTTTGGCCGGCGCGGCTTGCCGGCGGTCGAACCCGACCCGCTCCGCCTTGTCGTCCCAGCGCACATGGGCGTGATCACCCTTGCCAATGCCGCCGCCGAGCATTTCACGTGCCAGTGCCGTCTCCAGCTCGCTGCGGATCAGTCGCTTGAGCTCGCGAGCACCGAATTCGGGCTTGTAGCCGACTTGCGCCAAGTGATCGACCAGTGTCTCGTCGAACGTCAGCGTCACGCCCTGGCTCGCGGCATTGCGGGCCACGCGCTCGAGTTGCAGGCCAACAATGTGGCGGATCTCCAGCTTGCCCAGCGCATGGAAGACGATGATCTCATCGATTCGGTTGAGGAACTCGGGGCGAAAGTGCCCACGCAGCACTTCCATCACCTCGACCTTGGTCTGCTCGTACTCCTCACCAGCCGCTCCAGGCGCCTTCAGCCGCCGCTGAATAATGTCGGAGCCCAGGTTGGACGTGGCGATGATAATGGTGTTGGTGAAGTCCACCACGCGCCCCTTGCCATCGGTCAGTCGCCCGTCGTCGAACACCTGCAGCAGGATGTTGTAGACGTCGGGGTGGGCCTTCTCGATTTCGTCGAGCAGCAGCACGCTATAGGGCTTGCGCCGGACCTTTTCGGTAAGCTGGCCGCCTTCGTCATAACCAACGTAACCCGGAGGCGCGCCCACCAGCCGAGCCACGGAATGGCGCTCGCCATACTCCGACATGTCGATACGCAACAGGGCGCTCTCTTCGCCGTAGATGGTTTCGGCCAGCGCCTTGGCCAGCTCGGTCTTGCCGACACCGGTGGAGCCCAGAAACAGGAACGTGGCAACGGGCTTGCTGCCTTCGCGCAGCCCAGCGCGCGACAGCCGAACCGCGTCCGCCACCGCACGCACCGCCTCGTCCTGCCCCACCAGGCGCTCATGCAGCCGCTGCTCCAGGTGCAACAGCTTCTCGCGCTCCTCCACCGTCAGTTCATTGACCGGAATGCCGGTCAGCCGCGAGACGATTTGCGCCACATGTTCCGCCTTGACCTCGGTGCTGCCCGAGCCGCGCTCGCGCTCCCACTCCTCGACCCGCTGCTTGAGTTCGGCCTCCGTGGCTTCGACGCGCTTGCTGATCTGCGCCGCATTGTCATATTGCTTGCGCGAAGCCGCGTAGTCCTGCTCGCGGCGCAATTGGTGCAACTCCGACTCCATTTCCTGCACCGCAACCGGGCGCGCCGTCGCCGATAACTTGACGCGGGCGGCAGCCTGGTCGAGCAGATCGATGGCCTTGTCCGGCAGAAAGCGCGCGCTGACGTAGCGGTCGGACAGTTCGGCGGCAGCGATGATCGCCTCCTCGGTAATGCTGACCTTGTGGTGCGCTTCGAAGGTGTCGCGCAGGCCGCGCAGGATCATGATGGTCTGCGCCACCGTTGGCTCGGGCACCACGACCGGTTGGAAACGCCGCTCCAGCGCAGCGTCCTGCTCGATGTACTTCTGGTACTCGTTGAGCGTCGTCGCGCCAATCAGGTTCAGCTCACCACGCGCCATCATCGGCTTGAAGACGTTGGCCACGTCCAGGCCGCCTTCTCCACCGCCCTGGCCTGCCCCGACGATGGTGTGCACTTCGTCGATGAAGAGAATCAGCTCGCCCTGATGCTCGGCGATTTCCTTCAGCACCTTCTGCACGCGCTCCTCGAACTCGCCTCGGTACTTCGCGCCAGCCACCAACGAATTGATGTTCAGTTCGACCAGGCGCTTGTCGCGCAGCGTCTCGGGCACCTCGCCGGCCACCATGCGCTGCGCCAGCCCCTCGACGATGGCCGTCTTGCCCACGCCAGGCTCGCCGATCAACACCGGGTTGTTCTTCTTGCGCCGCGCCAGTACCTCAATGGTGGTTTCGATTTCCTGTGCCCGCCCGATGACCGGGTCCAGCTTGCCATCGCGCGCCATCCTGGTGAGATCGCGCGAGTACTTGTCGAGCTCCGGCGTTTCGGTCGGCGCCTCGGCGCGGCCATCCTCTGCACCCTTGCCCACCACCTTGCTGACGCACTGGCGCAGGGCCTGCGGCATAAGGCCATAGCGGCGCAGCAAGTTGGCGGCCAGCCCTTCGCCCTCTTCGGCCAGCCCGATCAGGAAGTGCTCGGGGCCTACGTATGCGTGCCCCAACTCATTGGAGGCGACGAAGGCGCGACTGAGCGCATCCTTGACCCGAGGCGACACGCCGACTTCGCCTTCAAATGGCTTGTCGCCGCGCTTGGCTTCGGCTTCGATCTGGCGCTTGAGGTCATCAACCTTGATCTTGAACTGGCTCAGGATGGTCTTCACCACGTCGCTGTCGGCCAGCGCCAATAGCAGGTGTTCGGTATCGACTTCGGACCGACCGAACTCCGTGGCACGCTTGGCGGCTTCCTGCAACAGGGCCTCGGAGTGTTCGCTGATGCGGCTGGCCAGCCCGCTGCTGCGGCGGCGTGGCGTGCCGGACGCTGCGCGGCCAGGTTCCCCAGACGACGCTTCAGCCACTTCATCGGCACCCGTGGCAACGGATGCCGAGTCTTCTCCGATGCGCAGCAAATCGCTGCCCATGAACTCTTCGAACAAACCGCTGCGCGAGCCGAAAAGGGCTTCCAGTGGGGAAAGGGTGCGTTTTTGCTGGCGCACCAATTGGCGGTAGTGATCATCACACAACAGCATGATGTTGTGGCGGCCATTGACCTTGGCCTCCACCCGTGTCGTGGCGGGTTGGCCACAGACCTGGCATTGTTTGCTGGCCATGCGGGCGCTCCTTGAGTCATTGAGATGACGAGATGGAGCCTGCCGCAGCACCTCGTCTGCTGGTGGGCCTTCGTGACGACTTCAACGAAATCTCCGAGTCAGCTTCAATTCGGAATCGAACGGCTGTGCTTCGATGCACCCGCTTCGCGCTCCTCGAGGATGATCGTCAACAGCCCATTGTCGAATGGGCGCTTGATCAAAACCTGATCGGCATCGTCAGGCAGGTTCAAGGGTGGCGGGCAACAGCCGTAGAGCGTTCGGCACGAGGGAAGGCGCCCGACTGCTGCTCTCGCAGCAGTCGGGCGTGATCGGGATGTTCTTTCCTTGAGATGGGCCATTCAAAGGAAAGCCAGTACTGTATCCGTAATGTCCAGCGCCAGCTTCAGCACGCCTGCTAGGCAAGCGCGGGTTGGCGAGCGCGGGTTGGCGAGCGACGAAAACAGATGCGCCCAGGCCCAAGGAACTTTTGCAATGCTGGCTAAAGTCTGCGCCTGGTAGTTCGCAAGTCAAGCAGTATCTGCGATCGGTTCAGAAATAGTCAGCGGGCAGGCCGAGGCGAGCCGAGTTAAGGCGCACGCGCTCCATCTGATACGTTCTTTTATCATCCACCTGAGTCTTTTTCGTGGAAGGCCCACTGCTTTATAAGATTTCGCGATCGGGGTGCGATCGGACTGTACCCGGGCACTCAATTCTCCAGCCGTTCAGGGAACCGGAAGGCCTCGCAAGTACTCAGGAATCCCCATGAACACCTCCTGCACGAGCTATCACAGCATGGCGCTTTCCGAGTCTCAGCGCGACATACTCGGTATGATTGCGACCAATCATCAACTGCACGACATCCTCACCGCCATCTGCTTGATGATCGACGCCCAGGATCCCGGCACGCTGTGTTCGATACTGCTCACCGATGCGCAAGGCAAGCATTTGCTGAAGGGCGCCGCGCCTGGCCTGCCGCCTGCCTACAGCGATGCGATCCATGGGTTGCCCATTGGGCCTCAGGAAGGCACGTGTGGCACAGCTGCATTCCGCCGCGAGCTGGTGGTGACAGCGGATATAGCCCGGGATCCGAGCTGGGAGCGTTTTCGCAGTCTGGCGCTAGGGTACAATCTACGCTCCTGCTGGTCGTTGCCATTACTCTCGCATCAGGGATCCGTACTTGGGACATTTGCGCTATACCAGGATCAAGCGATTGCGCCAAGCGAGGTGCAGATCCATCGGCTGACCTGCGCGGCGCAACTGGCTGCCATTGCGATCCGACATGAGCGTGACGGCCAACGTCTGGAGGAAAGCGAACAACGGTTTCGCTCATTGTTTACCTACAACCCCAACCCGGTTTTCGCCCTCGACAGGGCGGGCAACATCCAGAGTGTGAACCCTGCTGGCCTGAAGCTTAAAGCTGGCGCGGCAACTGATCTTGTCGGCCATCATTTCTCCCACCTCGTGTTCGAAGAAGACCTGCCGAAAGTGAATCAGCATTTTTTCGCGGCCCGCGCCGGTGAGCCGCAGCGATTCGAGGCAAGGGTGCGCGACGAGAGCGACGACAAGCAGTTGATCATGGATATCGCTAACCTGCCAATCATGGTCAATGGCGAGATCATCGGGGTATTCGGCATCGCGCGGGATATCAGCAAACAGAAGCATTACGAGCGCCAGTTGAGTATCAATGCCAGCCATGACGGGCTGACGGGTTTGCTTAACCGCCTGTCTCTGGAAGACCGGCTTGTCCTGGCGTGTCGCAACAGCCGTCAACGTAAAGTTCAACTGGCGGTCATGTACATCGACCTGGATGGATTCAAATCCATCAACGACTCCATCGGGCACTACTTCGGCGATCAAGTGCTGATCGAGGTGGCACAGCGCTTGACCCAGCAGGTCCGTCCGGCTGATACCGTCGTGCGTATGGGCGGCGATGAGTTTGTCGTTCTGCTGACGGACCTGCTTCGTGATGAAGACGCTGTCCCGGTGGCCGAGCGACTGCTGGCCAGCATTGGCAAACCCTACTGTATCCAGGGTATTGACCTG
This sequence comes from Pseudomonas sp. 10(2024), assembly GCF_045164175.1. Lineage (NCBI taxonomy): Bacteria > Pseudomonadati > Pseudomonadota > Gammaproteobacteria > Pseudomonadales > Pseudomonadaceae > Pseudomonas > Pseudomonas sp. 10(2024). The sequence continues at coordinate 2,778,994 of NZ_CP174006.1, read as the reverse complement.
CACGTGAGTACCAGTATCGGTATTACGGTAAGCGATGGCCACATCGAGCAGCCGATGAAGTTGATCCAGCAGGCTGACATGGCCATGTACAAAGCCAAGCAACAAGGTCGGAACAACTTTCAATGGTACACCAGCGATCTTACCCACCGCGTTTGCGAGCACAGAAGCCTACGTAATGACCTGCAAAAGGCTATCAAAACTCAATCGTTCAGCCTGCATTATCAACCGCAAATAGAAGCGCGCACGCGTCGGGTGGTCGGGATCGAAGCGTTGTTGCGCTGGGAGCATCCGGTTAGAGGGTTCATCTCTCCAGCGGTTTTCATACCGGTGGCAGAGGACAGTGGTCAAATTATCCCTCTGAGCCTTTGGGTACTCGATACGGCGTGCGCGCAGTTGCGCAACCTATGTGATCAGGGCTTCAACGGTATCTCGATGGCCGTGAATATTTCGCCGATGCATTTCCAGTGCGGTCAGTTCGTTGAATGTATCCAGGCAGTGTTGAGCAAGCATGGGCTCAGCGCTGGACAATTGGAGCTGGAGATAACCGAGTCACTCTTGCTGCATAACGTTGAACAAGCAATTGCAACCTTGCACCGCCTCAAAGACTTGGGTGTACGCATTGCGCTGGATGATTTCGGTACGGGGTTCTCCAGCCTGAGTTATCTCAAGTGCTTGCCAATAGACAAAATCAAGATTGACCGCTCCTTTATCCAGGACATCTCGACGAACCTACACGATGCAGCAATCACTCAAGGCATCATTTCGATGGCCCATCATCTCAGCCTGTCAGTGGTCGCTGAAGGTGTGGAAACTGCGCCTCAGGTGAATTTCCTGGAAAGGGGGCGCTGCGATATTCTCCAAGGCTATTACTTTGCGAGACCCATGTCGCATGAGGCGCTCAGGACTTTCTTGGCCGACTAGTCCACCGCCATGGTGATGTCCTCGGCTCGCCGGGTTGATATTTTCGTGCTGCTTTGTAAGCGATGCCCATCGTTGCCGGCGCGGTGACAGGCGGGGGGAGCCCCACCTGCATGCCTGCGTTATAGGCGTCAGCGTTGGATGCCAGCACGATATGCTGACATTTCCCTCTTCTCCACATCCCGTTCGTCATAACGTAACAAGCGCCCGGAGTTGCTGAGCACCAGCAATGTACTGAAATTGTGCAACAGCGCTGCGACCATGGCCCCCGCCGCTCCCAATAAACCGAAAGCTGCTGCCCCCACGATAGCCAAGGTCCAGCCCAAGCCGATCAGCACGTTCACCTGGAGCGTGCGACGGCAAAGACGGCTGAGACGGATGCAGGTGCCCAAGCGCCGCAGATCACCGTTGATCAGCACGATATCCGCTGCGGCCAGCGCGATATCAGCACCGCCCGCCCCCATCGCCACCCCCACGACACCCGCCTTGAGCGCCAGCGCATCATTGATGCCATCACCCACCACCAAGGGGCGGAAGCCAACCTGAAGCTCATGGTTGACCTGGCGCAATTTCTCTTCGGGCAATGCTTCGGACACCACGCGAGTGATACCGACCTGTGCAGCGATGGATTCAGCCACACGGGTGCGATCACCGCTCAGCAGCAACTGACGCTCCAGGCCTAGTTCACGCAATTGCTGCATGGCCTCGGCAGACTCTGCGCGCACGTTGTCGGCCAGCAACAGCCAACCCAGAAATTGCCCATTCTGCGTCAAGCCCGCGATTGGGCCATCATGTTCAGGAACTGGAGGCACCGTCATGCCCAACTCATCGAAAAGCTCCGGTCGCCCCAACGCAGCTTTTCCCTCGGCTGTGTGCGCCACAACGCCAAAGCCTTGGCGTTCATGGACATCCAGTAGCGGCAACTGGTGGTCATGCGGTACCAATGCCGCCAGAGCTCGGCTGACCGGATGGCTACTGGCCGCACCGAGACTTGCGGCGAGGTTGATGATATCGGCCTGCGACAACGTACTCGATAGGCCAACCACGCTGCGCAGACGCAGGTTGCCGTAGGTCAGTGTGCCGGTCTTGTCGATCACCAGCGAAGACAAGTCGGCGAGTTCCTCGAGGAAGGCAGACCCTCGAATCAGGATACCGTGCCGGGCGGCGACGGCAATGCCTGCCACCGCTGTCGCCGGTGCCGACAGAACCAATGCACACGGACAGGCGGCGACCAGAACGGCCAACATGGCCTGGGCATCCTTGGTAACGAACCAGGTCGCGGCGGCAATCAGTAGCACCAATACCAGATAACGCCCGGCGTGTCGTTCGAGCAAGCGTGTGATGGGCGGCTTGGCTTGTTCGGCGCGCTGCATCAGGGCGATGACCTTGCCCAAGGTAGAATCATCGCCAACACGCGTAATCTCCACCCGCAGCAAGCCATCCAGATTGATCGACCCTCCATGGATATCCATCCCGGTCGTCACTTCCTGGGGAATGGACTCCCCCGTGATGGGCGCGGTGTCCAGGCTGGCCTGGCCTTCAAGAATGCGTCCATCGGCTGGTACCCGGTCACCGGCACGGACTTCGACTTGGTCGCCAGGGTTGAGGCTTGCGTTATCGACCTCATGAACCTGCCCCTCGGCATTGATAAGACGTGCTCGACTACGGGTCAGCTGCCCAAGTGCCGCAATCGCTTCTTGCGAGCCGAGCACGCTACGCTCCTCCAGGACGTGACCGAAAATCATGATGATCGGTAACAGTGCCGCTGTCGCGAGGTCACCCGTTGCCCAGGCGCCCAACATGGCTAAGCCGATGAGCTGATCGGTGATGCCGTGAAGACTAGGTTGCAACAGGCTGTACCACGCCGAACGTAACACTGGGATAGCCACGAGCAAGGAGGCGACGCCCAGCAGCAACTGACTGACCCCCTCTTGGGTCGGCGCCAGCCAGCGCCAGACGAGCCCCAGCACCAACAACCCCAATGCCAGCATCGCCAGGACCAGCTGTCGTGCGGCAGCACGCCGTTCGGCCTGGGATAACAAGCCAGACGTAAGGTGTGAATGGGCGTGGTGATGGTGGCCATGGCAGTGATGAGTACTCATCGCGAGCAGCTCCAGGAATGAAAATAGGTCGAAGCAGGCCGGCCGACATCGAGCAAAGGCACTGCTTTCATGGCTTGGGCCCCTGCAGAATCATGTGTCCGGCGTCATCGTTGTCGACGGTGGTGACCGACCCTGCGCGGGCGAGGATCGCCGGTATCCGCTCACGGTAAAGGCGCTGCAATAGCTGTGGATCCTGCTGATGCGTCAGACCAACGATGGTGGCGGTCTCGGCCTGGGCCTGGGACAGCCGCTCGCGCGCTTCGGCTTGTGCCACCTGTACTGTGCGGTCTGCAGCTTGGGTGGCCTGTTGCAGTTGGCGAGCAGCATCGTTACGGGCTTTTGCCACAGCCTGCTCGGCCTGCTGACTCGCGGTGAGCACTGCGTTGAATGCGCCGACTGCTGACCAAGGCAGAGAAGACTGAATGTCGACTCGTACTACCTCGATCCCAAGGTCCGCTCCAGCCGCTCGCAGATGGGCAAGGCTACTGTTGATGCCTTGTTGAAGGTCGCCGCGCAATTGCGCACGGAGCTCAGCCAACCGTGCGTCGCCGCCGACCAGCTCAGGACGCGCGACCAGGATGGCATCCATGTCACGCGAGGCACAGGTCTGCACCGCATTTCGCTCTACCAGGCGGTCCAGGGCGGGTTCGACGTGTTGCCCCTGGCGAGCGAAGGCGTAGGGGCCGGTGACGGTATAAAACACCCGGACATCCAGTTGTACGGCTCCAGCGTCGCCCGTCAACAAATAGCCAGAGCCAGCGGTAGCATCGCTTGCCAGCGTGCCGTCCTTGTCCGATTTTCGCGCAAGTTCTGAGCGCAGCAGCACTTCAACCCGACGTTCAGTAATCCGTCCTGCCGAGGGCAGTATCACGACTTGCTCGAAAGGTTGCGGCCAAGCGAGCAGCAAGCCAGCATTCTGAATGCGGTCTTCGGCCCCCAGGCGCAGCACAACCGCGCGGCTCTCAGGCCCCACCTGGCGGACATTTTCGAACAGCCAGCCCACTGCCGCCATCAGCGTCACGACGTACAACGCCAGAAAGCCGATGCGTCCTGTCTGCAGCCAAGGGCCATCCGGCAACCGGGACGTCAGATGCTCACTGATGGTCATGGTTGGCTCCAGCAGGTAGCGTAGGCACTTCCACCAGGGCGCGGAACGGCGCGGCATCGGTTCGCAATACCAATCGAGTACTCGGGTTGATGACCGATCCAAGGGTATCCAGCGAGCGCAGCAAGGTGTAGAGCTCCGGTGCCCCGGCGTACGCCTTGCCATAGATTTCCGCCGCCTGCACCTGGGACTGGGCCTGGATCTGGGCAGCCTTGACGGTGGCGTCCGCTTCCAGGATTCGGGCATCGCGCTCGGCGGCCGACTGGATCTCGGCAGCCTTGCGCTTCCCTTCGGCAGTGCGCTCGGTGGCAATGGTCTCGCGTTCGGCACGCATTCGGTCAACGGTGGCGTCGAGGGTGACCTTGGGCAAGGTCAGGCGCTCCATGCCCACTTGCACCACCTGCACCCCATAGGTGTTGATCAGTTGTTGCTCGATCTGCTCACGCAGGCGCTGTTCGAATGCATCGATGCGCACCCTGCTGGCATCGACGTTGACCAAGTCCGCCAGCTCGAAACCACTGGCGGTGGTTTCGAGCGCCGAGCCGACCAGGGTGCGGATCTGCCGCGCAGCCTCGTCTGGTTGATTCTGCACCGCCCGCATGAACAACTGGATGCTCTGTGGGTCTGGCGCCACCTGCCATGCAATATAGGCCTGCACGATGATGCGCAAACCATCGCGCGTACCCACATCCTGCAGACCACTGGAGGTTGTGCGCAGACGCAGGTCGACCGGGACTGCTGCCTCGAAGGGCACCGGCCAACGCCACGCCAACCCAGGCTCGGTCAGCACTCGCGACGGGTTGCCGAAGCGCGTGATCACGGTTGCCTCACCGACTCGAACCTGCACGAAACACGCCGTCGCGCCCATCACCAGGACCAGCAGCAGCGCCATGCCAATGCGTAGCCAGGCCGGACGGGCATGCGCGTGACTGTCATCATGATGATGGTCATGGCCATCATCATGATCGTGGCTGTGGTGATGGTCGTGTGTAGTATGGGCGCTCAATTTTTACGCTCCTGGGGGCGTGCGGGTGCGGGTTTTGGCTGCATGGGATCGACGGGCACTGCATAGCTGCGCAGGTCCAGCGTCGGTGCCTGGTGTGCCGCCAGGCGATGATCGATGATCAGGCTGCTCGCCCCATTCATGCCTTGGGACAAGCGCTCCAGATACTGTTCGAGGATGAAAGCCTGGCCAGCATGCTGCCAGGCAGTGCGTTCGGCTTCGAAACGCAGCGCGGCGGTACTCGCCTTGGTCTGCACTTCATGGGCGTCAGCGGTGGCCTTGTGGGCCAGCGATGTGGCGTCGAGACGCGCCTGGTTGAGCTTCTGTGCAGCCTGCCCGCGGTCACGCGCAACGAGCGCCTGTGCGGTGATTTGCGCCGCCTGCACGGCATGGTAGGCATTGGCCGCGCCCGCCGGCGGATGAATCGCCTCCACCGACGTTGCCAACAGCTCTACGCCACTGTTCATGCAGTTCAGGTCTGCCTGCACCGCACGCCCGATGTCGCGCCCCAGTGCTTCACGCTCGGTGCCTAACAAGCCGTCCAGCGATCGTCCAGCGAAATCGTGGACCAGCACGCGGTTGGCAACGCTGCGCAGCAGCTGTGCAATATCAGTGCTCTGGTAGGTGGCCGCTAGCGCTGCCGCGTCACTCATGCCGATACGGTAGATGAATCGCACGTCCATGTTTACGATCTGGAAGCCCTGTCGCCCACCGTCGGCACCGGCTATCACCTGCGAGTTCTCGCTGAGGTGAGTCGCATCCCAAAGCCGATTCGCCGTTGCCGGGGCCGCGCTTTCGGCAGCGGTCAGTGGATCTGCCGCGTCATCTGCACCAGAGGTAGCCAACTCATGGACGATGCTGTTGTCTACACTCAGCACCTTGCCAAAAGGCCAAGGCAGCCCGATGTGCAAGCCCGGTTGATACACAGCGACGGGCTTGCCAAAGCGCTCGTATACGCCGCGATTGTTCATGGGCACTTCCACGATGCCAGTCAGCAACCAACCGACCAGCGCCACCGATGCCGCCACCGGGAGGAACGCCCGACGCATGAAGGCGAAGGCCCATACCTGGCGCAAGTCGATGCCTAGACGCTGGTGCAATTCGTTCTGCAGCATTGTCATCGGCCGGGGTGGCCATTGCAGCAGGTCGCCGATCAGGCTACGAGCCACGAGCGCAGGCTCCTCGCGAGGTCGTGGGGGGCGGAATATCGCCAAAACTGCTCGCACGAGCAGCTCGAGCGCTGCCAACCCAGGTAGCACACCGATCAATACTGCCAATCGTGCCGGCCACAGTCGTGCGCCGTCTACGCACACCAGGCAGCCAATGGACAACACGTGCACTGCGATGACCAGGCGCAACACAGCCGCAAGCGCCCTGGCCTCAGGCCATGTCGCTTCGCTTTCCGCCATCAAGTGGCGCTCCACCACTACCAGGCAGAACGCGAACACAGCCAGTATTCCGATGGCAACCCAGGTCACCTGGCCGGCAGGCAGCGGTACAGGCAAGTCAAAGCGCCAAGCGCCTTTGACCAACAGCAGCGCCAGCACTGCCAAGCCAACAAGCCAGGGCGTCTCAGCGCCCAGCTTGTGAAGTTGCCGCCGGCAGGTTTCGCCGACCTGCCAGCACCAGCGTTCAAAACGGCTGAGCGATGCGGACTCGACTGATTCCTTTGCGTCACCCCGCCAGAACACCAGCGGAGTGGGGACCTGCCCCAGCGCGGTCGTACGCCAACTGGCCACCCGCCAAGCCGACTGCGCTGTCGCCGCCAGCAGGAACAGCGCGGAGCCATTGACCGCCAAGAGGACGAACCAGTAGGAGTCAGGGCTGAACACCCCGACCAATCCTTGCAGTGTCAATAGCAGCGTGGCGATTGCTAGCGCCACGTACGTCAAAAGCACTAGCCTGCGCGTGTGAACTTTTGAGCGCTGAAAACGGGGAAGCCCATCGAGGTCGGTGGCCTCGGTTTCTAGATCGACCATCATAAGACTCCAGCAATACCAGGCGTCGCGAATCGGCTCCCGAAGGCGTTATCGTCCATTTGCGACATATTCGGTAACGTTATAACAACAGATGTAAAAAATCTGTTCGTCCAGCACCAGGACCGGCGCGGCTGATAACGTCTGAGCTATTGAGTCGCTGCTGGGACAGGGCATCCCCTCCCATTAGGTATCGGGATAAAACTGGTGTTCAGCGTGATACGTAGGCCCCTGGGCGAATGGGCAAAACAACGTTACCTCGAACGCGAGCATACCCGGGGCATCTACTGTGGCTACGTGCTGATGAACCCTATGGTGGCGATTTGCACCCTCAATCGTCGCGCATGTGCCGCTCATTGCGTTCCTGGCGTTCTTTGGCCTCCACGCACAGGGTGGCAGTTGGCCTGAGCAGCAACCGCTTGAGACCAATCGGCTCGCCAGTTTCCTTACACCAGCCATACTCGCCACGGGCAACGCGTTCCAGGGCCTCGTCGATCTTGTCCAGCAGTTTTTTCTCCCGCTCCAGCAGCCTCAATTGCCATTGACGATGCTCCTCCGCCGTGCCGATATCGGAGGGATCACTGGTAGGCTCGAAGTCGCGGATCGCTTCGAATTCTTCAGCGATGCGTTGCTGAAGCTCATTGCGCTGGGCAAGCAGCAGCTCACGGAAGAACCTTTGCTGGGCAGCGTCCATGTAGGCGTCTTCGGGTTGGGATAGTAGCTCTTGTTCGGTCATTGCAGGTGCGCTCAGGTCAATGAAAAGAAATGGCGGTCAACCGCGTCGTGCGTTGAACGCCAGCGGCAAGCCTTGGCAGCCCTCGACCAGCCGGCCTTCATGCCAGGTCAGTTGCCCGGAGACCAGTGTCGTGGCCACTCGATGATGAAAACGATGGTGCACGAACGGCGTCCACTGACAGTGCGCCAGAACCGGGTCGAGGATGACAGCGCGGGGCTCGGGCAGACGCTCGATCAGCGTCATGTCCGCCCAGTAGCCCTCACGCAGGTAACCGCGTTCCGAAATGGCGAACAGATCCGCGACGGCGTGGCTGGTCTTGCGCACCAGTTGGGCAACTGTCAGCACGCCCTCCTCCACAAGCTCGAAGAGCGCCGGAAGTGCATGCTGTACCAACGGCAAACCTGATGGCGCCGAGGCATAAGGGCGTTGTTTTTCCGCCAAGGTATGGGGTGCGTGATCGGTACCGATGACATCGATGCGGTCGCACAGCAGAGCCTGACGCAGTGCGTCCCGGTCTTCCCGGGTTTTGATGGCAGGGTTGCATTTGATCAGGTGGCCCAAGCGGGCATAGTCACGGTCATCGAACAGCAGATGGTGCGCGCACACTTCGGCGGTGATCTGCTTGCCCTGCAAAGGCCCAGGCTGGAACAACTTCAGCTCTTGGGCGGTGGTCAAGTGCAGCACATGCAACCGTGTGCCGAACTGCTTGGCAAGCTGCACCGCCAGGCTCGAAGAGCGCAGGCAGGCATCGGCATCTCGAATGATCGGGTGCATGGCCGGCGGAATGAAATCGCCGTAGCGCTCACGTATGCGCGCTTCGTTGGCCAGGATCGACGGGGTGTGCTCGCAGTGCGCCAGGAGGATGGTCGGCACGCTGGCGAACAGCCGCTCCAGCACCCTGGGGTTGTCCACCAGCATGTCGCCGGTGGAGGCGCCCATGAACACCTTCACTCCCGCCACTTCACGTGGGTCGAGGGCCGCCACGGTATCGAGGTTGTCCTTGCTCACGCCAAAATGAAAACCGTAGTTGGCAACCGAGGTGCTGGCGGCGCGGGCTTTCTTGTCGTGCAGGGCGGCAAGATCCAGCGTGGCCGGGTTGGTGTTGGGCATGTCCATGAAGCTGGTGATACCGCCCGCCACTGCTGCGCGCGACTCACTGGCCATGGTGCCCTTGTGCGCAGCGCCAGGCTCACGAAAATGAACCTGGTCGTCGATCATGCCGGGGAGCAACCATTGGCCCCGGGCATCGATTTCGAGCGGCGCATTGACGCCCGCGATGCTGCGGCCGATTTTCTCGATACGGCCATGGGCGACCAGTACATCGGCCTCCTGTATGGCACCTTCATTGACCAGGCGGGAGTTGCGAATGATGACTTGATTCATGCGCCCACCTCGGCGGGGTTGCCCGTCACCACCACTTGATCACCCTGGATCGCGTTGTAGAAACAGCTGCGACGCCCTGTGTGACAGGCGACACCTGTCTGATCCACCAGCAACAACAGCGCGTCGCCATCGCAGTCCAGCCGCACGTCGTGTACATGCTGGACATGCCCCGAGCTTTCGCCTTTGCGCCACAGGCATCCACGGCTACGTGACCAGTAGCACGCCCGCCGGGTCTCGAGGGTTTCCAGCAGCGCCTTTTCGTTCATCCAGGCCAGCATCAGGACTTCGCCGCTGTCATGCTGCTGGGTGATGGCGGGGATCAGCCCCTGGGGGTTCCAGGGTATGTGGCCAAGCACATCGGTCAAGGCGAAGCGGCTTCCCGCCTGTGCCTGCTCAAGGGTAAGGAACATGATTTGCAACCTGTGGTAAATGTTATGTTATAACACTTACAACTTAGCAGATTACGCCGCTACTGTTCATCTTTTCCACTTGCGCAGGAGAGACGCCATGACCGAAACATGCCCGAACCCGACCATCGAAACCTACGCCGACACCGAACTGGCCTGCCTGGCCGGTGCCAAAGCGGCGCTCTACCGTTGGGCCGCGACCGTGGCCACACGCGATGTGGATCAGGTGCTGGCGTTGTACGCACCTGATGCGATCCTGGTTCCGACCCTGTCCAACCAAGTGCGTGACTGCGACGACAGCCGTCGCAACTATCTCGAGAATTTCCTCGCTAACGACGGGCTGGTCTGTGACATCCAGTTGTTCAAGAAGCGCGTCAGCCGCAAGCTGGGCACCGTGGTCGTTGGAGGCCAGTACACCTTCGTCTTTCGTGAGGACGGCGAGCAGCGGGTAGTGCCAGCGCGCTTCCTGTTCACCTTCGAGCGGATCGACCAGCAGTGGTTGATCACTGGCCACCATTCCTCCATCGAGGCATGAGAGGCATGACCCACTTCGCGAGCTCAACGGGCGCGTTCCCGGCCACGCGTTTGCGCCGTAATCGCGCTGACGAATGGACGCGGCGTCTGGTCGCTGAAAACAGCCTGTCTCGCGATGACCTGATCTGGCCGGTTTTTCTCAAGGAAGGCTCAGGTACATGCGAGGCGATCACCGCCATGCCGGGCCAGGTACGCGTCAGCCTGGCCGAACTGCCGGATCACGTAGGCCGGGCGGTCGAACTGGGCATTCCGGCCATTGCCCTGTTTCCCGCCACTCCAGTGCAGCGCAAAGACAGTGAGGGCACCCACGCCCTCGACGCGGACAACCTGATCTGCCGCGCCGCCAGGTTGCTCAAGGCCACGTTCCCCAACCTTGGCTTGATCGGCGACGTCGCACTGGACCCCTACACCGACCATGGCCACGACGGCGTGCTGCGCCAAGGCCGCGTGGCCAATGACGAGACCTTGCAGGTACTGGCGGCCCAAGCCGTGGTCCAGGCCCAGGCCGGCATCGACACCTTGGCACCTTCGGACATGATGGACGGGCGCATCGGCGCGCTCAGGTCCGCGCTGGACCTGGCCGGGTTCAGCGATGTGCGTCTGATGTCCTACGCCGCCAAGTACGCGTCCGGCTTCTACGGCCCGTTCCGCGACGCACTGGGTTCGGCGGCCGCGCTCAAAGGCGACAAGCGCACGTACCAGATGGACCCGGCCAACAGCGACGAAGCCCTGCGCGAAGTAGCGCTGGACCTGCAAGAAGGCGCCGACATGGTGATGGTCAAGCCCGGCATGCCCTATCTGGACATCATTCAAAGGGTCAAGGCGACCTTTGCCGTGCCGACATTTGCCTACCAGGTCAGCGGTGAATACTCGATGCTCAAGGCAGCGATCAACCAGGGCTGGCTGGATCCGGACACGGTCATCCTGGAGGCGTTGATGGCGTTCAAACGTGCGGGGTGCAACGGCATCCTGACTTACTTCGCTCTGGAGGCCGCCTCGCGGCTGAAACAGGGTTGAGTGGCCTGTTCGAGAGGACACCGCGCTCAAGCGCAAGGACACGCAGCGTTGCTCACGCCTCTCTCTTGGCCGTGATCAGGCTGCCAGCCGGTGGTTTCTGGCGGAAGTAGCTGTCCAGCCCGGCGAATATCGCCTCCGCGACCTTGCGCTGATGACGGGCATCATGCAACCGCCGGCAATCTCCGGCATTGGAAATGAAACCGGTCTCGACCAGGATCGAAGGTACTGCCGCCGACTTGAGCACGGCGAAACCTGCCTGTTCCACCCGCGCTTGATGCAGGCCCGACACCTGCCCAAGCTGCGAGAGCACCTGATGCCCGAGATCCAGGCTTGTGGCGATCGTCGAGTTCATCGACATGTCCAGCAGCACGCTGGCGACCATGGGGTCGCGCTCACGCAGCTTGATTGGCAATCCCCCGCCGACCCTGTCTGCATCGTTTTCCCGCTGCGCCATCCAGCGCGCCATCGACGACGTCGCGCCCCCTTGCGACAAGGCGAACACCGATGCCCCAGACGCCGTGAGTCGCGGTGCAGCATCGGCATGTACCGACACGAACAAGTCCGCGTTCAGCCGCTGAGCGAGTTCGGCGCGCTTGCGCAGCGGAATGAACACATCGTCACTGCGTACCAAGCGTGCCTTGTAGCCTTTTTGTGCATCGAGGCGCTTGGCCAGCAACTTGGCGATCTGTAACGCAACGTGCTTTTCCTGCTCGCCCTTGGGCCCTACTGCACCGGGGTCTTTGCCGCCATGCCCGGCATCGACCACGATCAACAGGTCGCGCTGTCGCGCCAAGGGCTTGGCAACTTCCGGCGCAACGCCCACCGGTAGCCCAGTGAGTACCAACTCCAGGCCATGCGGCCCGGTGTTGAGCGAGCGGACTTCGCCGCGCACTGCCGAGTCGGCCAGGTCCAGCACGATACGCAAGTCACCGGACGCGGTGATGCCACTGCGTACGGCTGTGACGGCAGTGCCGTCCAGGGCAAGATCGTTCAGTGACGCCTGCAGACTGGCCTGAGGAAGATCAACAACCAACCGCGGTGGCGCCGCGAGGCTGAAATGCTTCGCCGCCACCGGCCCGGTCAGCTCCAGCGACACCTTGGTGACGCTGCCCGACCGGCTCACCCAAACCCGTTTAACCGCCTGCCCGGCTTGTGCCGCAAGAGGCAGCGGCAATGCCAGGCATGCAAGCAGTAGTTTCAGCACTCGTCGACGATCCATATGGACTCCCATTGACCTGCGAACCAGCGAAGCCTCGGGCAATTTCGCTAGCCATTTTATTATTGTTACTTTATAACATCCCAAATCCAGAACAAAATGAAGACTGCCCGCCAACGGAAGGAGACCTGCATGCAACTGACCAGCAATCAGCAACGTGTCCTGACGGCGCTTCAGCAAGCCGACAAGCCGCTCAGTGCCTACGCCATTCTGGACAGCCTGCGCAATGAAGGTGTCAGGGCGCCGACGCAGATCTACCGCGCGCTGGGCCACCTGGCCGAGCAAGGGTTGATTCATCGGCTGGAGTCTTTGAACGCTTATGTCAGCTGCACCTGCCCAAGCCAGTGCGAAGCAGGTTTCAGAGCGTTCGCCATCTGCGACAGTTGCGGCCATGTCGATGAGTTCAACGTACCGCACCTGAACCAGGCCCTGGGGCACTGGATGAAACAGAACGTGTTTTCGCTGTGCAGCTCGGTCATCGAGCTGCACGGTAAATGCGCCGCCTGTACTCGCCGTGATGCAGGCGAGGACTGAGCAGAGCCGCACGCATGCGCACCACCCTTTATCATGAGGCCTCCCGATGAGCACCCCTGTCCCCCATACCAACGAAGCCGCGCGGCTGCCCGTCACTGTACTTTCCGGCTTCCTCGGAGCCGGCAAGACTACCCTGCTCAACCATATTCTGAACAACCGCGAAGGCCGGCGAGTCGCGGTGATCGTCAACGACATGAGCGATGTGAACATCGATGCCGCACTGATACGCGAGGGTGGCGCCGAGCTGTCACGCACCGACGAAAAGCTGGTGGAGATGAGCAATGGCTGTATTTGCTGCACCTTGCGCGAAGACCTCCTGCTCGAAGTGGACCGTCTAGCCAAAGAGGGTCGTTTCGATCAATTGGTCATCGAATCGACGGGCATCTCCGAGCCACTGCCGGTGGCGGAAACCTTCACCTTCGAAGGCGAGGATGGCCGCAGCCTCAGCGAAGTGGCACGCCTCGACACCATGGTCACCGTGGTCGATGCCTTCAATTTCCTGCGCGACTACAGCTCGCGCGACAGCCTGCAGGCACGCGGTGAATCGCTGGGCGAGGAAGACGTGCGCACCGTGGTCGACCTGCTGATCGAGCAAATCGAGTTCTGCGACGTCATCGTACTGAACAAGACCGACCTGATCAGTGGCGAAGAGCGCGATCGCCTGATGGCCATCCTCAATACCCTCAATCCAAGGGCGAAAGGTCGAAATGGCACGAGGACGTTGGCGATGCCCGCCAGGAGCTGGTGCTGATCGGTATGGAAATGGACGAGGCAGCGCTGCGGGCGCGTTTCGATGCCTGCCTGCTGACCGATGAGGAAATGGCCCAGGGACCGGAAGGCTGGATGAAGCTGACCAACCCCTTCCCCGGCTGGAACTGATTCAAACGCCTTGCTGCCACGTGCAAGGCTCCCACCACTGGATATACATGATGAGCTCAGCATTACCCGACGTTTCCGTCACCGACCTGGCCCCCAGCCTCAGCCCGCTGCAATGGGTCGGCATGCAGGGTATCGACCTGCCGGTAAGGATCGAAGAACCGACCTACCAGCGTGAACTGCACGCCCGGGCGGATGTCCAGGTCGACCTGCCGGCACCGCATGTCAAAGGCATTCACATGTCCAGGCTGTATCGCCTGCTGGACGCCTGGGGGCAGGCTGCGGCGGTGTCGCCGGCAAGCCTCTTTGCGCTGTTGCAGGAGATGATCGACAGCCATCAGGATTGCGAAAGCCGCAGTGCCAGGGTGCGCCTGGATTTCGACTTGCTGGTTCGCCGCCCTGCACTGGTGACCGAGGGCCTCTCTGGCTGGAAGTCGTACCCGGTTCACGTGCTCGCGACGAAGGTCGGTGGGGCGCTGAACCTGAGTATCGAGGTCAGGATCGGCTACTCCTCGACCTGCCCGTGCTCGGCCGCTCTCTCCCGGCAGTTGATTGAGGACGGCTTCCTGCGAACCTTCAAGGACCAGCCACTGCTCGAAGCCAGCGCCGTCGCGCAGTGGCTGCGCAGCAACGCGTCGCTGGCGACGCCACATAGCCAACGCAGCGAAGCTCGAGTGCGCGTCACGGTACCTGCCGATGCCCCGGATCTCGGGTTGCTGGCCCTGATCGACCACGTCGAAGGCGCCTTGCGCACGCCGGTTCAGACCGCCGTAAAACGGGCTGACGAACAGGCTTTCGCAGCACTCAACGGGCAGAACCTGATGTTCGTCGAAGACGCTGCGCGGCGTATTCAGGCAAGCCTGCACGGTTACCGCGATAGCCAAGTGCACGTTCGCCATCTGGAAAGCCTGCACCCGCACGATGCTTCGGCCTGGTCCGCCCCGCAGGCATCTGCGCCTGACCAACAAGAATCATTTGCAACCGGTAATGAGCGCTAACCACTGGTGTTACGTTATTACATCTAATAACATGCGCATCCCAAAACATGAACATTTCCTCATCAGGATTCATTTGTCAGGTCTGACGCAAGGCGGGCCGCTCTACTCGCAAGGGTTTCTTGTCATCTGTGATGCAGCACCGCCCGAAGCAGGGCGCGGCATCGATGTTGGCATCGAGAGCAGCCTGAGCAGCCTACACCGTGGAGCCTGATGGTGTATCCGTTGTGATCCCCTTCGAGCTCGTGGACAGTGCCCAAGTCAGGACGTATCCAACAATGCAACGTTATAGCGTGAAAAACGGAGACTTTACGTGAACTCTCGTGCCCCCCTTCTGGCCGGCCTGACGCTGGGCTTGTTCGGCCAGCCGATTTCAGCGGCACAACCCTTGCTGCTGAACGAAACCTCCATCACCGACGCCTACCTCGAAGAGCGCGCCGACGGGCCGGTGCAAGGCTATCGTGCCAACCGCTCTGCCACGGCCACCCGCACCGATACCGACATCCGCGACACGCCGCAGAGTATCGACGTCGTGCCCGCGCAGGTGATCAAGGACCTCAACACCACCCGCATCGACCGCGCCCTGGACTTTGCTGGCGGCGTGTCGCGGCAGAACAACTTCGGCGGCCTGACTTTCCTCAACTACAGTGTGCGCGGCTTCACCACGGGCGAGCTGTACAAGAACGGTTTCGCCATCAACCGCGGCAGCTACAGCTCGCCGGACACCTCCAACATCGAGCGCATCGAAGTGCTCAAAGGCCCGGCTGCCAGCCTGTACGGCCGTGGCGACCCTGGCGGACTGGTCAACATCGTCACCAAGCGCCCCCAGGCCGAAGCCTTCAGTACCCTCACCCTCAGCGCAGGCAGCTGGGACCGCTACCGCGCCGCCCTGGACGCCAACTCGCCGCTGGACAGCGAAGGGAATCTGCTGGGCCGGATCAACCTCGCCGTCGAAGACAACGACAGCTTCCGCGATCATGTCGGCAGCGAGCGCCGTATCGTCAGCCCCTCCCTGAGCTGGCAACTGTCACCCGACACCCGACTGATGATCGACACCGAGTTCTCCCGCACCGAGTCGGTGTTCGATCGCGGCATTCCGGCAGTCAACGGCGAAATGGGTTCGGTCAAGCGCTCGACCTTCCTTGGCGAGCCGAATGACGGCGAGATCCGCAACGACAACCAGACCCTCGACGTGGCGCTGGAACACGTGCTCAACGACAACTGGAAGCTGCGCCTGGCCAACCACTACACCCAGGGCACGCTCAAGGGCAACAGCTCCGAGCCCCAGGCCCTGGTGGGCACCACCATCACGCGCTTCTATCGCGAACGCGACTTCGAATGGAACGACAACATCACCCAGGCCGAGCTGCACGGGCAGTTCGAGCTGGGTGGCTGGCAGCATCAGACCCTGGTGGGGCTGGAGTACGAAAACTACCGCAACAGCCAGAAGTACCCGCAAAGCGCCACCTCCGCAGCGTATGGGCTGGATATCTACAACCCGGTATACGGCAAGCCGAAGCCAGCCATCACCCGTGCCAACGACTTCTTCGAGCACACTGAAAGCTACGCGATCAACCTGCAAGACCAGATCGCTTTCACCGAGCGCCTGCGCGGGTTGCTGGGCGTACGCCTGGAGCGCTTCGAGCAGACCTCGCAGAACCGCACCACGGGTCTCAGCAACAGCCAGGAAAAGGACGTTGCCACACCGCGCATCGGGGTGTTGTACCAACTGACCCCGCAAGTCGGCGTGTTCGCCAACGCATCCACTTCGTTCAAACCCAACACCATCGGCACCCAGGGCCAGGTGTACAAGCCTGAAAAGGGCTTGGGTTACGAGACCGGGGTCAAACTCGACCTCCTCGACAGCCGCCTGGGCGCGACCATCGCCCTGTTCCATATCGACAAGGAGAACGTCATCACCACCGACGCCCTTGGCGAGAGCGTGGCGGCGGGCGAAGCGCGCAGCCAAGGCCTGGACCTGCAGTTCAGCGGCCAGCTGACCGACGCGTTGCGAGTGATCGGCGCCTACGCCTACATCGACGCCGAGGTCACCAAGGGCGACGCAGCCCTGCCCAAAGGCAGCGACTTGCTCGGCATCGCCCGTAACAGCGGCAGCCTGATGGGCGTGTACGAATTCCAGGACGGGGCCCTGCGCGGTTCGGATGTGGGCGCAGCGGTGAACTACGTCGGCGAACGCTCCGGCCAGGCTGGCAGCGACTTCACCCTGGACGCCTACAGCACGGTCGACCTGCTGGCGCACTACAAGGCCAGCGAACAGGTCACCGTCGGCCTCAACCTCAACAACCTGTTCGACCGCAAGTACTACGAACGCTCGTACAACAGCGCTTGGGTGCTGCCCGGGGAGCCACGCAACTTCAGTGTCAGCCTGACCCTTAGCCTTTGAACCGAGGAACCATCATGCATCCATCGTTGAAAGTCGCATCCCTGTTGACCCTGATGGTCAGCGTCAACGCAGGCGCCCACGGCCTGTGGACCGAGGAGCGACGTGGCAATATCGAGGCCGTGTACGGCCACGGCGCCGAGGATAACGCCTACAAGGCGGAAAAGATCAAGCGCGCCTGGGCGTTCGACGCGACAGGGAACATGGTCCCGGTCACGGTCGAGCGCCTGGCGGATCATGCCGTGCTGCAACCACTTACCCCGCCTGCGGCACTTGCCGTGCTGCTGGACAACGGGCCTTGGTCGCAGCGCCCGGACAAGCAATGGGTCAATCAGGATCGCACCCACGTCAAGGATGCGATCGCCTCCACCCACAGCTTGAAATACAGCCTGGCGATCTACCAGAGCGGCGCCCGCCTGCCGAAACTGGACATGCTGCGTTTAGCGATCGTTCCCCTGAGCGACCCTCTGCAAGTCGGGCCAGGCAAGACGCTGGAAGTGCAGGTACTGCTCGATGGCAAACCGGCTGCTGATATCCCGCTGCAGGGCGATTACCGGGGCGCCCCTCACCAGGTCAGCGCCACCACCGACAAGCAAGGCCGGGCACGTATTACCGTACGCAATGAAGGACTCAACATCATCGCGGCCCAGGCTACCCTGCCAATGGCAGACGGCAGCCCCGTGGCCCAGCAGAGTCTGTTCAGTTCACTGACGTTCCTGGGTGAGCCGCACCACGAGTAACATAAGCGACCTACCTCGGCCGTGACGGCCGAGGTATGGCAGTTGGAGACGTTCGGAATGAGTGCCTGCAACCAGCATCCGCACCATGACCATTGGCACAAGCCCGGCTGCGGCCACACGGCAATCGAACTCGATGGGCATGTCGATTACCTGCATGATGGGCACTTGCATCACATGCAGGGCGATCATGTCGATGAACACACTAGGTCGTTTTTGCCGAGCCCCCAGCGCCAATCGAACAGGTCAACACTTGCGGGCGCTCCCCGGGCGCTACCACCGGGGCAGCAGGCATCCGGTATTGGTTCTCCCACTTCGCCACAACCAGAGGCGCCAGTGCGTTGCCCAAGACATTCAGCGCCGTGATCGGCATGTCCATCAAGCGATAGACTCCGGCGATGAATGCAATACCTTCCACAGGCAGGCCGGCACTGGTCAGCGTAGCGGTCAAGATCACGAACATGGCCCCCGGGACGCCGGCTGCGCCCTTGGAGGTCAGCACCATGATGATGATCAGCATCGCCTGGTCAGCCAAGCTCAGGGGAATTTCATACAGCTGCGCGATGAACAGCGTGCCGATGCCCACGAACAGCGATGCGCCATCCAGATTGAAGGAATAACCCGTAGGAATCACCAACGTAGCAATCGAACGCGGCGCACCGTAGGCCTCGACCTTTTCAATCAGCTGGGGCATGACAGTCGCCGAGGCGGCAGTACTGAACGCCAGGATCAACTCATCCTTGATCGCCTTGATCAGGTCGAAGATGTTGATCCCGGCAACCTTCGCGATGCCGCCCAGCACGACCACGCCGAACAGAATGACCGCGACGTAGGTGACGGCAATCAGTTTTGCCAGAGGCAGCAACGCGGAAAGCCCGAAGTTGGCGACCGTCACGCCGATCAGGCCAAAGATCCCGATGGGTGAGTAGTGCATCACGATATGCGTCACCTTGAACATCGTCGCGGAAATGGCATTGACTACCGCGATCAACGGCATTTTCTTCTCTTTGTCCAGAGCACTTAGCCCAAAGCCGAACATGACCGAGAAGAACAGGACAGGCAGCAGCTTTCCTTGCGCCATTGCACCGACGATATTGTCCGGGATGATATTGAGGATGACTTGAGCAAAACCTGTGCTCTCCGAGGTAGAGGGAAGCGAGAGCGATTGGGTGTTTGCCAGGGTCGTCAAGTTGGCACCTACGCCTGGCTGCGCAAGATTGCCAACCAGCAGGCCGCACACAATTGCGATGCTGGTCACGACAAAGAAGTAGAACAAGGCTTTCACCCCTACCCGCCCTATCGCCTTGCTATCACCATTGCCTGCGATCGCGCCGACCATGCACGCAAATACAAGGGGTATGACAATCATCTTCATCATCTTGATGAAAATATCGCCGACGGGTTGCAAAAAGCTGCTGATTATCCAGGCTTTGTACTCGGGAAAGTAATTGAGAAGTGCCCCCACTACAACCCCGAGCACAAGACCTACAATAATTCTAGTCACCAGACTAGTCTTCGCCATACGTCCTCCAGTTATTATAATTTGGACTGTACATTGGCCGGCAAAAATGCCAAACACATCGTTGGAGCTTGTTATTTTTATTGAGTGGCCACTCATCGATACACGCCTCTTATCTCACGCAGACAAAGCGGGAGGCGCGTCCCGGACGTTTTTGCCAATCAGGTGGCAAATACACCTTCAAAGTCCTTGAACCCTTTGATCTCGATCGGGTTGCCACTGGGGTCCAGGAAAAACATCGTTCGCTGCTCCCCAGGTTGGCCCGGGAATCGTACAACCGGCGGTATGTCGAACTGCACACCATGAAGCGCCAGGCGGTCTGCCATCGCGAACCAGTCATCCAGATGCAGCACCAAGCCGATATGCGGCATCAACACTTCATGGTCGCCGACTTTACCGGTACGGGTAGTTGGAAAAGGAACACCTTTGTGAAGTGAAATCTGGTGACCGAAGAAATCGTAATCCAAATAAGTGTCACTCGTGCGGCCTTCTTTGCAGCCGAGAATATTACCGTAGAAGTTACGAGATGCTTCGAGATCTGTAACATGGTATGAAACATGAAATAACGATTTCATAACTACCCTCTTTGGTTTCTGATAGAACTTTCGGGGAGGTTAGCGTAGCCTCGCGCAAGTGCTAAAGCGCATTTTTCCATCTCTCAGCGAAAGGAAATGTTTTGGACACTCGATTTCTCGAAAGCCTGATGGCGGTGATAGAGACCGGCTCGATTGCAGCGGCGGCTCGACGGGAAAACCTGACAGCACCTGCAGTCAGCCAGCGTATACAAGCACTCGAGAAATCGCTGGCGTGCGAACTCCTGAACCGAAGCGCACATGCTGTCGAACCTACCGAGAAATGCCTGTCGTTGCTGCCGAAGATTCGAGATCTGATCCAGGGGGCAGCAGAGCTGAAAGAGGATCTGGACACCAGTAGCCTGTCGGGGTATCTCAAGATCGGTGCGATCTCTACAGCGTTGACAGGCATATTGCCAGAGGCCATGAATCAGCTATCAAGCATTGCCCCGCAACTGAGGCTACGCATCACGCCAGGGGACTCGCGCAGTCTTTACGAACAAGTAGCCTGCGGAGAGCTCGATGCGGGAATCATGGTATATCCGCCCTTCAGCGTCCCCAAAAGCATTCGTGTACAGGTGCTTCGAGAAGAACCCCTGATGCTTTTGACCAAAGACCCCGTTGACAAGCGCGACATCCGCTCGACGATTCTAGGTCGAAACCTGATTCGATATGACTCACATGCCTGGGGTGGGCAGATTGCCCAGCAGTACTTGAATGACAATGACCTGCAACCCGATGTCCTCTGTAATCTGGATGCGCTGGATGCTATCTACATCATGGTCGCAAAAGGCATGGGGGTGTCTGTTGTCCCACTCTGGGCGGGATTGAAGACTGACGACGTACAGGCAACGCCAGTGCCGGACGCTGACAGCTACATGCGCAAGGTAGTCCTGCTTCACAAGGCCAACCCCAGAAGGCCCAAGGCGGTGGAGGTTTTGAAGGCACAGCTTATGAATAACTGCAGCTTTCCATAAGGGCCTACACTCTCGGCAACAGGAGGTGTTCATGATAGCTCGCTGGCGTTGGTTGGCTACGCGAATTGCCAAGCGTCTCTGGTTCAGAGCAACGCTTTTCTCCCTGTTGGGGGTGGTTACCGCGCTACTGGCCATGGTGTTCAAGGATGCAGTGCCGGTCAGCTTGCCTGCACGTATCGGTGCAGATGCCGTTGACAAGATATTGGGCATCATCGCCTCGAGCATGCTTGCCGTCACGACGTTTTCGCTCAGTACAATGGTCTCGGCCTACAGTGCCGCCAGCAGTGGCGTAACCCCGCGCGCCACTTCGTTGGTCATGGAGGACGCCACGACACAGAACGCTCTGGCGACCTTCATCGGGTCCTTTCTCTTCAGCCTCGTCGGTATCATTGCACTGAGCACCGGAGCCTACGGTACACAAGGTCGTGTAGTGCTTTTCACCGTGACGATTGCAGTGGTGGTCCTGATCATCTACACCTTGCTGCGCTGGATTGATCACCTCTCCAAACTAGGGCGCGTAGGCGAGACGATCGACCGTGTCGAAAAAGCTGTGATCAAAGCCATCGAGCAGCGTGTTGAACACCCGTTTCTGGGCGCTGCAGCCTACCCGCCTGACCTCAAGTTTCCTGGGGTAACCCATGAAGTGAAAAGCCGCCAGACCGGCTATGTCCAGCACATCGATGTCCTCACGTTGAGCAAGATTGCAACGCGCACCGAGATTCGAATTTTCCTCGAAGTCCTGCCTGGCACCTTTGTACATGAGGGTATGGTGGTGGCACGGGCCTTGGCCGTGGATGGCGAGCCGCTCGATGACAATGGCGCGCTGGACATCGAGATGCTCGCTGCCGTGACCATCGGCCTCAGGAGAACGTTCGAGCATGACCCGCGCTTCGGGCTTTCGGTGTTGTCAGAGATCGCCTCGCGAGCGCTTTCTCCAGCAGTAAATGATCCCGGTACAGCCATCGACATCATTGGCCGCGGCATTCGCTGCCTGACGTGTTGGGGGAAACTGCATCCCGTGGCGCAGAGCACGGATAACAAATGCCCGCAGGTCTATGTTCGTGCACTGCTGGCGGATGACCTGTTTGACGATTTTTTTGCGCCGATCAGCCGGGACGGCGCGGCTTTGCAAGAGGTCAATCTGCGTTTGATCAAAGCCCTGGTCAGCCTGGCGCGCATCAATCCCCGCGCATTTCAACCCGCCTGCAGCCGGCATGCCACGCGCTTGCTTGCACACGCGGGCAGTGGGCTTGTACTTCAACAGGACAAGGACGAACTCCGCGCGCTTGCTGCCGAACTCATCGGTGTTCAATAGGTCTCGTGCGCCTGTACCCGATTGAATATTCGTGCTTGAAAAATCACACTATTCAGATGCATCAGAAGATGTAGAATCCCTCGCCAACCTCCCAACCTGATCATTCAGTTTTCACGCCGAGTTCCGCCATGAAGCTGGCCCACCACACACGATCACATGTCGCCTGGGTGCTGTATTTCAGCATCCTGTTCGGCTCGTTGCTGTGCGCCATGGGCCATGGTCAAATGGCCGGGTTGCGCCTGGCTGGCATGGATGATGCCGCCTGGTGCACGGCAGACAGCAGCGGCATGGTCAAAGGTGAGCAAGACTTCAGCGATCCGACCCTGCCTGCCGGCGGTGACTGTGTGATCGCCAGCCTGTTCAGCGCCACACTGCTGGCCGTATTTTTCGGCCTGCTGACCCTGCTCGCCGGCGAGCCGGGCAGCCCCTTACCCAACCAACCTCCGCCACGCCTGCCCAAGCATCGTTGGCCACTGGTCAATCCCCGCGCCTCTCCTGCTTCGCTTCTCGCGTTCTGACATCGCCACGTCCCCGTGCCGCCTGATCGGCAGCGGGCGTGTGCTCACCGATTTCAGCCAGGAAGCCTTGCATGTTCCGCATGACCACTTTGGCGCTGCTCGTTGGCAGCGCAACCTGTGCCTGGGCGCAGGATGACACCCTGACCCTGCCGGCCAGCAATGTCACGGCCACAGCCAATCAACCCAAGGAGGCAACCAGCCTTGACCTTGATCGCCCCATCGAAAGCGGCTCGCGGCTGAACCTCAGCGCCAGGGAGAACCCCGCTTCCATCAGCGTTGCCGACCGCAAGACCATGGAGCGCATCGGCGCACGTAACTTCCAGGACGCCGCCAATGCACTGCCCGGGGTTAACGCCTCGGCTCCGCCCGGCTGGGGGGGATATGTGTCGTACCGAGGGTTCAACGGTGCCCAGATCAGTCAGTTGTTCAATGGCATCAACTTGCAGTATGGCGGCGCGGCGCGCCCGGTGGGCGCCTGGATCTACGACCGCGTCGAATTGCTCGGCGGGCCATCCTCCTTCCTCAACGGCAGCGGCGCTGTCGGTGGCAGCCTCAATTTCATCACCCGGCTGGCAAGCCGTGACGAAGACACCTTCGAAGGGCGCGTCAGTTATGCACGCTACGACACCATGGAAACGTCGGTCGCCTTCAACAAGGCGCTGAACACGGGCGACGGCCCGCGCCACTATGCCCGCCTCGACTACAGCCGCACCAGCACCAACGGCTATATCGATCGGCAGGAGAATGGGGCCGGCAACCTGGCCTTCTCGCTGCTTAGCGACATCAACGATCAGCTCTCGCACACGCTGGCCATCGAATACCTGGAAGAACAAGAGGACAGCCCCTACTGGGGCACACCGGTATTGCAGCCACTGGTCGGCACACTGCACATCGACAAGCACAACCGTTTCAATAACTACAATGTCGAAGACGGTCGCTACGAGCAGCGCACCCGGTGGCTGCGCTCGATCACCGACTATCGCTTCGATGACAACACCCAACTGCGTAACACCTTCTACCACTACAACGGCCAGCGCGATTACCGCAATCTCGAGGTGTATCGCTACAACGCCGACAACAGCGCCATCGCTCGCTCGGGCGGCTATCGCCAGCGGCACGACCAGGAGGTCAACGGCGACAAGCTCGAGCTGACCCACCAGGGCCAGTTGTTCGGCCTTGCCAGCGACTGGGCGTTCGGCATGGACTACAGCACCAACCAGCAAACCAACTACCCGCTGTCCAAGGGGGCGTTCGACACGGTTGACCCGAACGGCTTCGAACCCGGGCACTTCCTCGATATCCCCGGTATGGACGCGCCCATGACCAAGGGCAGAACCACCACCACCGACACCACCTCGGCCTTCGTCGAGAACCGCACCCGCCTGACCGATCAACTGTCATTGATCACCGCGCTGCGCTACGACCATATCGACTTCGACGTGGTCGACCATGTGGCGCGAGCCAGGCTCGACCGACGCTGGGACGCCATCACCGGTCGCCTGGGGCTGGTCTATGACCTGACCTCCAACGTCAGCCTGTACACCCAATACAGCACCTCGGCCGAACCACCAGGCGGTACTCTGACCAGCGCCTCGATCAGCCAGGTCGGCGACTTCGACCTGAGCACCGGCCGTCAGGTCGAAGTAGGCAGCAAGTTCGACTTCCTCGACGGCCGCGGCTCGGCGACGGCAGCGGCGTATCGCATCGTGCGCAAGGATATCTCCGTGCCCTCCTCGACCGTGCCCAACACCACCGAGCAGGCGGGCCAGCAGACCTCCACTGGCATCGAGCTGGCAGCCTCGTTCAAGGTCACGCCCAAGCTGCTGGCGGCGGGCAACTTCAGTTGGGTAAATGCCGAATACGATGAATTCAACGAGACCATCGGCGGCGTGGTGTACTCGCGCAAGGGCAAGAACCCGGTCAACATCCCCGACCGCGTGGCCAACCTCTGGTTGACCTACGACCTGGCGCCCGGCTGGCAGGTCGGGGCCGATGCCCGCTATGTCTCATCGGTGTACGCCAACACCGCCAATACCGCATGGGTACCGTCGTACACCGTCTACGGGCTGTCCATGACCCACGACCTGGACAAGCACGTGCAAGTCAGCGCGCGGCTGCGCAACCTCACCGACGAGGTGTATGCCCGCTTCATCCACCAGACCAACACCCAGTACTACCTGGGTGAACCGCGCAGCCTGGAAGTCGCTGTGCAGTGGCGCTACTGATGAGCGTGAAGCGCCAGCTGTACCTGTGGCACCGCTGGCTGGGCATCGTCGCCTGCCTGTTCATGGCGCTGTGGTTCGTCTCCGGGGTTGTCATGCTGTACGTCGGCTACCCCAAGCTGACACCGGCCGAGCGCCTGGCCCACCTGCCGGCTTTGCCGGCGGGGTGCTGCGCCGAGTTGCCCGAGCATTGGGCGCAACAGCCGCTGAAGGCGCTGCGCCTGACCAGCCTGGGCGGGCGCGCGCACTACCTGCTGGAACTGGCCGACGGTCGCCGCGTCATCCTCGATGCCGCCAGCGGCGAACCTCTGGCTCGGGCCGACGCAGCCTGGGCCCTGGCCAATGCCCGGCAGTATGCCGGTGAGGCCGGGTTGGATTACCTGGGCACCGTGGACGAGGACATGTGGACCCACTCCAGGGCATTGGATGGCGACCGCCCCTTGCATCACGTGCAGGTAGACGATACAGCCGGCACCTGGCTGTACCTGTCCAGCCGCACCGGCGAAGTGGTGCGTGACGCCACCGCCCAGGAACGTGCCTGGAACTGGGTCGGTGCATGGCTGCATTGGCTCTATCCGCTACGGGGCGGGTTCGGCTTCGACAACGGCTGGCGTACCCTGGTGATCGGCCTGTCCCTGGGCGCAACGGTCATGGCGCTCCTGGGCATGACCGTTGGCATACTCCGCCTGCGGCTGCGCAAGCGCTATCGCAGCGGCTCGTGCAGCCCCTACCCTGGCGGCTGGCTGCGCTGGCACCACATCGGCGGGCTACTGTTCGGCACGGTGCTGGTGCTGTGGGTATTCAGCGGACTCATGTCGATGCGCCCCTGGGGTGTGACCGACAGTCGTTCGCAGTTGGTCCCCCAGGCGCTACGTCAGGGGCCGCTACGCGCGATGGATATCGGCCAGACGGTTGCCCAGGCCATGGCCAGCCTGAGCCGGGAGCCTGGGTTCAACCCTGTCGAAATCCAGTGGCAACGCCTGGGCGGCGACACCTTCCTGGTTGCCCGCAATGCCGCCGGCGATAGCCGGATTCTGGAAGCCGGCGCACCGCCGGCGCGGGCCTTGTCCGAACGACGCTTGCTGACAGCGGCCCGTGCGATGGCGGCAGGCGTCGTGGTACAGGCCAACTGGCAAGGGCACTACGACGCCTACTATTTCACCCGTGACGCCCAGAGCATGTACGGCTTTCAGAGCCGCCCACTGCCGGTACTGCGTCTGCGCTTCGACGACCCCGCCAGCACGTGGGTCTACCTCGACCCGGCCAGCGCAGAAGTGGTCGCCAGCCACGATGCCAGGCAACGCGCCGGTCGCTGGCTGTTCAACCTGTTGCACAGCTGGGATCTGCAGCCACTGCTGCAAAGGCCAGTGTTACGCGAAGGCCTGATCATCGCCTTGAGCATCGGCGGCCTGGTGGTTTCACTCAGCGGCGTCGTACTAGGCTGGCGAAGGCTACGCAGAATGACCACTCGAGTTCGCGGTTGAGCCTCCTTTCGTGTTTGGCAGCGGCCTGAGCGATTGCCGCTGATCACTGAAAAAACAAAAGCCGGGACGGTAATGCGCCCCGGCTTTTGTTTGACCCGATGAAAACCCTGCCAAGAGTAAAACACCGGATCAGCTTCAACGTAGCACGGCACCTGCAAGCCGCCACCCTGCGACAGCTCGCCGCACCCTGCCAGCCAGACCGGTAGATGAAGCCCTGACACCGCGCATGCGTCAGAACGTCGCACCTGACAGGGATAACCACGCTCTTAGACTCTGCCTTCCAATAAAAAACCTGAGAGGTCGGTCATGAAGAAAACACTGGCAATGCTTGCTTGCCTGGCAACCGCCAGCCTGGCTCAAGCAGCCCAGGACCCGGAGGCGGTCTTCAACCGCGCTTGCCAGATGTGCCACAACGGGCAATTGCCAATGGCGCCGAAGAAAGGTGACCACGAGGCCTGGAAGCCACGGCTGGCCCAAGGCAACGATGTTCTGGTGAAGCACGTCACCGAAGGCTTCAACGCCATGCCGCCGCGCGGCCTGTGCATGGACTGCACCGCCGACGATTACAAGGCGGTAATCGACTACATGTCCAAGTGATTCGTGCGCCAGGGACGCGCCAGGTACTGTGCGCCCCTGGCAACCTAGTCGCACCTAACCATGATGGGCGGCGTTGCTAGACCCGCGCCTCGCCATTTTCAATCACAGCGAACACCGGGCAAAGGACATGCATCGAGCAGCAGGACGTCGCCGCACACTCAGCTGGGGCCTCTACGCCTGCGTGCTGTTCGCAGTGCTGCATTGCGGCCTGGGGCATGGTCAGGCCGGCGGCTTGATGCTCAACGGTGCAGGTGGCACTTTTTGTGGCCACTTAGCGACTGCGGCCAGCGCGGTCAGTTTTGACAAAGGGCTCGGCGCCACCTTCGCTGGCGTATCCACCATCGATTGCCCGCTGGTTCAGCATGCACAACCTGCTCTGGTTCATGCCGGTGCCGATCCTGGTGCTGGTGACGTGCTACGGGCTGCTACGTGCCGTGGCACGCAACGCGCACTACACGCCGTTCTTGCTGACCCTGGCCCTGATTTTCCTGGGCTACAGCGGCCTTGGCATCAGCCTGTGGCCAAACATCATCCCGCCGTCGATCAGCATCTGGGAGGCCGCAGCGCCGCCCCAGAGCCAAGGCTTCATGCTGGTAGGCACACTGTTCATCCTGCCCAGTTCGCTTGGCTGATCCGAGCGTTCATGATGGCCGCCGGCATGCGCAGCCATTGAGCCCTCGGCGTGGTGCGCCTGCGACAAAAAGGCGCACCACGGAACTTGTACAGCCCGCAACGGATGCGGCTTAATGCGCGCCATATTCGCTCGGGTGACTCATGCTTTCACGTGCACGCGCACAACTTTGTCTGTTCGCCTGCCTCGCCGTGCTGTTCAACCTGCTGGCGATGCCGCTCGACCGTGCCTTGCAATCACCCCGCATCGACAGCCAATCGCTGATTCTTGGCAGCTTTTGCAGCCTGCACGGTGCACAGAGCCTGCCCAAGTCACTGCTGGCCCAGCTCAAGGCCGAGCTGCCGCAACTCGACGATCAGCCGGACATGAAACACCAGGCCGGCGACTGCTGCTGTGGCCATGCCGGGCATGCCTTGCTGACCAGCGACTATTATCGCCACCTGTTCCCCCGCTACTGGCCCGATGCACTGTTGCTCAGTAACAGCCACAGGCTGTCGCTGCCGCGCGAACAGTGGCCAAAGCTCAACCCCCGCGCCTCTCCCCTGGCCTGACCCGTCGTTGCTTGCCCACAGCTGCCCCGTGACCTGCGGTGCGCAGCCCTGCCCGACTGTCTGACCAGGAAACCTTCCATGCCTGCGTTCCGTTGCACCGCACGCGCTGTCCTGCCCGTGCTCGCTTTGTTCAGCCTCAGCCCGCTGTCACTGGCCGTTGCCGAAACTTTGCCCACTGAAAACTCCACCCTCACCCTTGGCGCGGTCAACGTGACCAGTACCGAAAGCGGCCCGCTGGCCACCAGCAGCGTGCTCAGTTCGGTGGACATCCTGGGGGGCGATATCCTCGAAAAGATGCCCGTGACCTACAGCTGGGAACTGTTCAGTCGCGCGCCAGGGGTGATGCTGACCGAGTTCAACCAGGGCACCACCTCGGGCAAACTGTCGTTTCGCGGCTTCAATGGCGAAGGCGAAGTGAACGCGGTCAAGTTGCTGATCGATGGCATCCCCAGCAACACCAATGACGGCAACATGCCCTTCATCGACTCGGTGTTCCCCATGGACATCGACAGCATCGAAGTGGTGCGCGGCACCAGCGACCCGCGCTACGGCCTGAACAACATCGCCGGTAACGTCAATATCAACACCCGCACCGGCGGTAACTACAACAAGGCGCGCCTGCGCTACGGCAGCTTCAACACCCGCGAGGTGCAACTGGCCAAGGGTATCGAAACCAGCAACTGGACGCAGAACTACTTCTTCGCCCGCCAGCAGGTCGACGGCTACCGCGACCATGCCGACACCGAACGCTACAGTTTCGGCGGCAAGTGGTTCTATACCCCTGACGATGGCAGCTACCGCCTTGGCCTGATCGCCCGCCACTACGAGTCCGAAGCCCAGGAGGCCGGCTACCTGACCGAGGATGACGCCCGCCATCATCCGCGCATGAGCAATGGCTACAATGCCACGGACAAAGGCACGCGGCGAATGAACCAGGTCAGCGTGCACTTCGACACCGACCTGGCCGAGACCCTGTCCTGGTCGGCCAAGACCTACCTCAACACCTATGACGACCGTCGCTGGACGCAGTACTGGCGCACCAGTTCACAGCAGGAACGCGACACCTACGAGGATCAGTACGGCGCCATTACCTCGCTGACCTGGCGGCCACAGGTGGACTGGCTGCACGCCTTTGCGCTGGAAGGTGGCAGCGATATGCAGAAGCAACAGAACCGCAGCGAACGCTACCGCACCGTGGAGCGTGTACGCCAGGCGCAGACACGCGACCAGGACTTCGACTTCAACACGGTCGGTGCCTACGTGCAGGCGGAGATCGAGCCGTTCGAATCGCTGAAGATCGTACCGGCCTACCGGGTGGACAAGATCAGTGGTGACTTCACCAACAAGATGACCGGGCAGGACTACGACATCAACGACTACGGGCTGATCAAGCAGCCCAAGCTCAGCATTGTCTATTCGCCGTGGAAGTTCGCCAGCGTTTACGCCAACTGGGGCCGCACCTTCCAGGTCGGGACGGGCGCCGCAGCCTACAAGGTGCCGCCGCGCAACGAGGACCTGGACCCGTCGATCAACGAAGGCTGGGAAACCGGCGTCAAGTTCACCCCGGCCAGCTGGGTCGATGGCCGCGTGGCCTATTGGCGTCAGGACGCCTCTGGCGAAGTGAGCCGTCGCCTGAACGACCCCAGCGGCGAGTCGGACAACGTCGGCGAAACACGCCGCTGGGGCTATGACCTGCAGGTCAACCTGCACCCGGACGAACGCACCGAGGTGTGGATGTCCTACTCCTGGCAGTACTCCAAGATCCTTGAGCCCAGCAGCGCGTTACCAGGCAGCAAAGGCCAGGAAATCGATCACGTGCCACACCATCTGTGGAACACCGGCATCAGCTACCAGGCCACTCCCGCGCTGCAGCTGACTGCCTGGGCGAACGGGCAGACCAACTACTACCTGGAGCGGGAGAACACCCAAGGTACGTATGGCGGCTACGTACTGATGAACCTCCGCGCGACGTACAAGCTCAGCGAAACCATGAGCGTGGACCTGCAGTTGAAGAACCTCACCAACCGCTACTACGAGTACGTGTGGTACGACCCGGACGGTGCGGATGCTTCCCTGCACTCCCCGGGTGACGGTCGTGCGCTGTATGCCGGGCTGACGTTGGACTTCTGAGTAACGGCCCCTGGGCCAATCGCGTCACGAACAAGTGACGCAGCGTCTCAGCGCACCTTCGGCTGCCCCGGAGCCGGGATCACCTGCACCTGGCCATGTTCCACGCCGCGCTCAACCATCAATTGGCGAGACAACTCGCCAATTCGGCCGCTTTCGCCCTGCAGCACCGAAACCTCCAGGCAGTGGCCGGCATCCAGGTGCACATGCAGGGTGGATCGGGTCAGATCGTGGTGGGCGTGCAGGGTCTGGTTGAGCCGTCTGGGCAGTTCGCGGGTGCTGTGGTCGTACAGGTAACTGACCACGGCCACGCAGGCGGCATCGTCCGGCAAGGCTTCAGACTCGCGCATCCCCGCACGCAACAGGTCGCGGATGGCCTCCGAGCGGCCCTGGTAGCCTTGGGTCGCCACCCGCCGATCGATGACGTCGAGCAGCTCTTCATCCAGCGTGATGGTGATTCGTTGCATTCTGTAACTTCCGGTAAGATGATTTCACGTAGACATCATACCCACCACACTTTAGCCTACGGCCTCCGTGAAAGTGGGGGACGCAGTGTGAAGCAGCAGCCTGGTAAACGAAAGCCCGCCCTGTGGGGCATCCTTCTTCTTGCTGCGTGCGCTGCTGCGCCGGCCAGCCGCGCCGCCGAGCAAGGGCCGCAGCTGGTGTACTCCTGGCCTGTGAATGCCGGGCCGCTCGACCCGCGTGGCTATTCCCCCAACCAGATGTACGCCCAGGCCATGGTCTATGAACCCCTGGTGCGCTATACCGCAGCGGGTACGCTGGAGCCATGGCTGGCTGAGGCCTGGCAGGTTTCGGACGACGGCAAGACCTACACGTTCACCCTTCGCGACGGCGTGCGCTTCAGCGATGGCACACCCTTCGATGCGCCCGCGGCCAAAGCCAACCTCGATGCCGTCCTGGCCAACACTCAGCGTCACCGCTGGATGGAACTGGTGACCACACTGGACCACGTTGAAGCGCCTGAGCGCCTGACCCTGCGCCTGGTCCTCAAGCACCCTTACTACCCGACGCTGATGGAGCTGGCCCAGGTTCGCCCATTGCGCTTTGCCTCGCCTCAGGCCAAACCCGGCCAACCGGCCGGTACCGGCCCCTGGATGCGCGCCGAATCACGCCTGGGCGAATACGACCGCTTCGTGCGCAACCCCCAATACTGGGGGCCCAAGCCGGCCTACGGCGAGATCATGGTCAAGGTCATTCCAGACCCCAACAGCCGCGCGCTGGCCCTGCAGGCCGGCGAGGTCGAACTGATCCAGGGCGCCGCCGGCGAAATCACGGCCGGCACGTTCGTGCGCCTGCGTGACCAGGGCTATGCCACCGCACTGTCGGCACCGCTGGCCACCCGCACCCTGGCGATGAACACCGGCCGTGGTGCTACCCGTGATCTGGCGGTACGCCAGGCGATCAACGAGGCGGTGGACAAGCAAGCCATCATCGACAAGATTCTCTACGGCCTTGAACCCCGGGCAGATACCCTGTTCGCCAGCAACATGCCCTACGCCGATATCGGCCTCAAGCCCTACCCTTACGACCCGGCGCGCGCCGCCCATGCCCTTGATGCTGCCGGGTGGACGCTGGCACCAGGCGCGTCTGTGCGCAGTAAAGGCGGCGAACCCTTGGCCATCGAGCTGGTATTCCTCGGCACAAGTGCCTTGCAGAAGAGCCTGGCCGAAGTGCTGCAGGGCGAGCTGGCGAAAATCGGCATCCACATCGACCTGCGTGCGGTTGAAGAAGGGGCTTTGGTGCGGCGCCAACGCGATGGCGACTTCGGCATGATCTTCGCCGACACCTGGGGCGCGCCCTACGACCCGCATTCGTTCGTCAGCTCCATGCGCTACGCCGGCCATGCCGACTACATGGCCCAACGTGGGCTGGCAATCAAGGACGAACTGGACAAGCGCATTGGCCAAGTGCTGGCCAGCACCGACGAACAGCAGCGTACCGAGCAGTACCGCTTCATCCTCACCACCTTGCACGAACAAGCCGTCTACCTGCCCATCTCGCATCTCACGGCCATCAGCGTGCGCCGAGACTCGGTGGCCAAGGTCCAGTTCGGCAGCACCTTGTTCGATGTGCCGTTCGAAACCATGACGCCAAAACAGGGAGACTGACATGTTGCGCTACATCCTGTTGCGCCTGGCGCTGCTTGTGCCGGTCATACTTGGCGCTTCGTTGCTGGTGTTCGTGCTGCTACACCTGGGCAGCACAGACCCGGCGCTGGACTACCTTCGGCTTTCGCACATTCCACCGACCGACGCCGCCATTGCCGAAGTCCGCCATACCCTGGGGCTGGATCGTCCGCTGTATGCGCAATACCTGAGCTGGCTGTGGAACGCCGTGCATCTGGACTTCGGCATCTCCTACATCACCGGCCGTCCCGTGCTCGATGACCTGCTCTACTACCTGCCCGCCACCCTGCAGCTCGGCGGCCTGGCGTTAGCCTGCACGCTGCTGCTGTCGATCCCCTTGGGGCTGTTGGCGGCCCGCTGGCAAGGGCGCTGGCCCGACCACGCCGTGCGGGCAGTGACCTTCCTGGGGGTCTCCATGCCCAACTTCTGGCTGGCGTTTCTGCTGATCGCGCTTTTTTCCCTGTGGCTGGGCTGGCTGCCGCCGCTGGGGCGTGGGGGGGCCGGGCACCTGGTGATGCCGGTGCTGGCGATCGCCCTGATGTCGATGTCGATCAACGCCCGCCTGCTGCGTGCCAGCCTGCTGGATGCCGGCGGGCAGCGGCACGTCACCTATGCCCGTGCCCGCGGCCTGCCCGAACGGCATGTCTGGCGTGACCATATCCTGCGCAATGCCTGGCTGCCGCTGGTGACGGCCACCGGCATGCACATCGGCGAACTGATCGGCGGCGCACTGGTGATCGAGACGATCTTCGCCTGGCCCGGCGTTGGTCGTTTTGCGGTGTCGGCAGTGCTGAACCGCGACTTCCCGGTGATGCAGTGCTTCACCCTGCTACTGACCGGCCTGCTGATGATCTGTAACCTGATAGTCGATGTGTGCTACGCCTGGCTTGATCCTCGCAGCCGGCT
Source organism: Pseudomonas sp. 10(2024) (assembly GCF_045164175.1). Classification (NCBI taxonomy): domain Bacteria; kingdom Pseudomonadati; phylum Pseudomonadota; class Gammaproteobacteria; order Pseudomonadales; family Pseudomonadaceae; genus Pseudomonas; species Pseudomonas sp. 10(2024). Next base: position 2,745,488 of record NZ_CP174006.1, on the reverse strand, counting down.
GGAAGGGGTGAACGCATGAGTGTGCACGCTGCCCTGCGTCAGCCATTGCTGCTGCGCCGCCCCAGCCTGATGATCGGCCTGGCCCTGGTCGGCCTGCTGGCGGTGCTGGCGCTGTTCGGCCACTGGATCGCCCCGCATGACCCCGACCTGGTCGACCTCGGCCAGCGCCTGCAGGCGCCAGACGCCAGTCACTGGCTGGGCACAGACCACCTCGGGCGCGACCTGCTTTCGCGGTTGATCGTCGGCACGCGCCTGTCCTTGGGCAGCGTGATGCTGACCCTGGCGCTGGTACTGGCCCTGGGGCTCGCGGTCGGCGGTGTGGCCGGGTTCGTCGGCGGGCGCACCGACCTGCTGCTGATGCGCCTGTGCGACATGTTCATGACCTTCCCCACGCTGGTACTGGCGTTTTTCTTCGTCACCTTGCTGGGCACTGGCCTGAGCAACGTGATCATCGCCATCGCCCTGTCCCACTGGGCCTGGTATGCGCGCATGGTGCGCGGCCTGGTGATTGCCCAGCGCGGCCGCGAATACGTATTGGCTTCACGCCTGGCCGGCGCTTCACGCTGGGCGCGGCTGCGCCAGCATGTGCTGCCCAATATCGCCGGCCCGTTGCTGGTGCTGGCAACCATGGACATCGGCCACATGATGCTGCACGTCTCCGGCCTGTCGTTCCTTGGCCTCGGGGTGGCGCCCCCCACCGCCGAATGGGGCGTGATGATCAACGACGCCAAGGAATTCATCTGGACGCAGCCACAACTGCTGCTGTTGCCAGGGCTGATGATCTTCTTCTCGGTGATGGCCTTCAACCTGCTGGGCGATGCGCTGCGCGACCGCCTGGACCCTGCACAGGAGCGCCATTGAATGAGTCCGTCGTTGCTTGAAATCCGTGGCCTTCGCATAGAAACCCAGGCCGGCGTGCTGGTGCATGGCGTTGACTTGCAGCTGCGCCGCGGCGAAGTCTGCACGTTGGTCGGTGCCAGCGGCTCGGGCAAATCCCTCAGCTGCCTTGGCTTGCTCGACCTGCTACCGCCTGGCCTTGCCCGCACCCAAGGACAACTGCTGCTCGACGGCCAGCCGCTGGCTGCAAGCAGTGTCCGAGGTCGCCTGGCCAGCCTGGTGCTGCAAAACCCGCGCAGCGCCTTCAACCCGGTGCGCAACATGGCCAGCCATGCCATCGAAACGCTCAGGCAGCGAGGCATTACCGGCGCGGCAGCACGGGCGCGCATGGCCCACTGCCTGGATGCTGTCGGCCTGGCAGACCCTGAGCGGGTGCTGCAATCGTTCGCTTTTCAGCTCAGCGGCGGCATGCTGCAAAGGATGATGATCGCCCTGGCGCTGATGGCCGAAACCCCATTCCTGCTGGCAGACGAACCCACCAGCGACCTCGATGCCCTGAGCCAGGCGCGTTTTCTCGACCTGCTGATGGAGTTGGTGCAGGTGCATGGGCTGGGGGTATTGCTGGTGACCCACGACATGGGGGTGGTAGCGCGCTGTGCAGACCAGGTCGCGGTGATGGAGGCCGGCCGCATTGTTGAATGCCAACCGGCCCATGAGCTGTTCCAGCGCCCCGCCAGTGCCACAGCCCGCACCCTCCTCCACGCCCACCAAGTCCTTTGCCGGAGCCAACCATGAGCCTGCTGCACGTCCACCACGTTGGCCACCGTTATCGTACAGGGGGGCTGCTGCGCAAGCGCGGTTGGCTGCAGGTACTCGACGGTATCGACCTGCAACTGCACGCTGGCGAATCCATCGGACTGCTCGGCAGCAGCGGCAGCGGCAAAAGCACACTCGCACGGCTGCTGCTCGGGCTGGAAAAACCGGCCCAGGGCCAGGTGAGCTTTGCCGGGCAGGATGTCAGCCAGCTCAAAGGTGAGCAGGCGCGCGCCTTTCAGCGCACGGTGCAATTGGTGTTCCAGGACGCCCCTGGCGCTTTCAACCCGCAGCGCAGCATCGGCTGGAGCATCGCCGAGCCGCTGCGCCACCTGACCGACATGGATGAAGCCGCCCGGCAGGCGCGCACCCTTGCACTGCTGGAGGAAATGGGCCTGCGCGCCGAGCATGCCCAACGCCTGCCGCAACAGTTGAGTGGCGGCCAGTTGCAGCGTGCCAACATCGCCCGGGCGCTGGCCGCCTCGCCACAGCTGGTAGTGCTCGACGAAGCGTTGTCGAACCTCGACCGGCTGTTGCAGTTGCAGGTCCTGCAGCAGCTGGAAGCGCTACGCCAGCGCAGCGGCACCGCTTTCGTGCTGATCAGCCATGACTTGAGCCTGGTGCAGTACTTCTGCCAGCGGGTCGTGCTGCTACACGGCGGGCGCATCGTGGAGGAACGCCCCGTGACGCACGACCTGTGCTTTGCGCACCCCGTAGGCCGGCAGTTGCAGTCGGCGGTGTTGCCTGCACGCCCGCAGAAGAGGCCATCGCCGCAAGGCCTGCCAACAGTTGCACACTGACACCACCTGGCTTTCGGATTCTCGGAAAACAGTCTATGTTCGCGATACTGATCTGCGCGGACAGCCGTGCGCAGCCAAGGCCGACTTCGATCAAGGAAGCGATCCATGCAACGACGTGAAATGCTGAAAACCGTCGCAGGTGCCGTAGCCGTGGCGATGACCAGTTCTGCACTGGCCGCCACTCATGAGCACGCACATCAACATGACCATGGCACTGCCGGCGCCAGGCCGTTTGCCGGGCTGATAGACAGCAGCAGCGATTGCCAGAAGACCGGTGAGGCGTGCCTGGCGCACTGTCTGGTACTGCTTGGTCAAGGTGACACGCAAATGGCGGCCTGTGCCCAGTCCGTCAGCGAACTGCTGGCTACCTGCAGTGCGTTGATGAAGCTGGCCCTGCAAGGCTCCCGCTTCACGCCGGCCATGGCCAAGGTGGCCGCTGATGTCTGTGCCAGTTGTGAAACGCAGTGCCGCAAACACGAAAACGAGCATCCCGAATGCAAGGCCTGTGCAGACTCCTGCGCTGCCTGCCTGAAGGAATGCAAGGCCCTGGCCGCCTGATCCCGCGGCCAGTCGTTGATCAACATTGTCGTGACACTGCCGCAACGCTTGCTGACGCTGGCGCTCAATCGTGGCGAACGGCGTCACACATGAACGCCAGAAGGCTTTTCCAGGGCGCCGGCAAAGTGCCAGAATCTGCTACCGTTCCCCAGTGGCGTCACCAGCCATGACAAACCTTGATCCCCGCGATGAAATAGCGCGCTCCGTACGGACGGATCGGCTCGAACAGCTGTTCGTCCAGTCAGCGCCTGCGGTGCTTGGCAGCTTCCTGGCCGCCGTAATGCTGTGCTGGTTGGGCTGGGAGCGTTTCGACCCGCACAGGGTCATGGTCTGGATGACGCTATTGGGCCTGTCGACCGGCGTGCGTACCGCCATGTTCTTCGCCTATCTGCGAGCACCCGCCAACCAGCGCACGGCCGAACGCTGGGAGTGGCGTTACTGGGTCACGCTGATGCTGTCGGCGGCTATCTGGGGCTGGGGCGCCTTTGCCGTAATGCCCGCCAACGACGCGCTGGGGCAGACGCTGATCATGCTGTTTGCCGTCGGCATGTCTGTCAGCGCGGTGTCGTGCTACTCCTCTTACCGCAACATGACCCTGGTGTCGATGGGCCTGGTCTTGCTGCCTTCTACGGGCTGGCTACTGCTGCAACCTTCCACGCTGCAACAAGGGATAGCCTTGGCGGTATTGGTGTTTGCCTGGTTCGTGGTCAGCGCGACGCGAAGCCTGTCCTCGGCATTGACGACGGCCTGGCGCCTGAAACACGAAATGCAACGCGCGCATCGGCTGGCCATGGTGGCCTCGTGCACGGACGAACTGACTGGCCTGAACAACCGACGTGCTTTTTTCGACAACGCGTCGACGCAACACGCCCAGTGCAAGGACGCAGGTGCATTCATGGCCGTGTTGATGCTGGACGTCGACCATTTCAAACAGATCAACGACACGTTCGGGCATGCCGCGGGCGACCAGGTGCTGCAGCGCATCGGTGCAGCGATCAGTGCCAGCCTGCGTGACAACGACATTGCCGGCAGGCTGGGCGGCGAGGAGTTCGCCATCCTGCTGCCCAATACGCCGCCAGACACGGCGATTGAGGTTGCCGAGCGCCTGCGGGCCCTGATAGCCAAACTGCGTGTGAATGATGAACACCCGGTCACCGCAAGCATAGGTTTAGCGTTCGCGAAGGCCCCTGCCTCTGAGCTCGGCGCCTTGCTCAGCAGTGCAGACAGCGCCATGTACCTTTCCAAGGTATCGGGCCGTAACCGGGTCACGGTCGCCAAACCGGAGCAGGAGGCATTGCGCAAGCAGCACTAGCCCCCAAGGAAGCGCTATGCAGGGTCCTGAGCCGCAGCCTCACCCGGCTCCGGGCGTTGCGTGCGGGTTCGGTGTTTCAGCAGCGCACGTGCCGCCAACGCCGCGAGCACCAGGCCCGGAGCCGCGGCCATCAGCAGTCCCCCCGCACCTGCGCCTGCTGCAAGGATCTGCCCAGCCGCCAGAGGGCCGGCCATGGAACCCAGGCGCCCCACCGCCACCGAAGCGCCCAAGCCCGTTGCGCGCACCTGGGTCGAATACAGCGTCGGCGCCAGCGCGTACAGCACCAACTGGCCACCAATGGCGCAATACCCTGCAGTGAACCCGGCCAGCAACATCAGCCCGAAACTGCTCGACAGCCCCAGCCCCGCCAACGACGCCAGCATGCCGGCGTAGGCGATCAATACCGCCCGCCCGGCAAACCCACGGTCCATCATCCGACCGGTCAGGAACGATCCAGCCGCCCCACCCAGGTTGAACAGGATCTGCACGGCGCCCGCCTGCGGTCGGCTGAAGCCTTGGCCGATCAACAGCGACGGCAGCCAGTTGAGCAACATGTACAACACTGTCAGGGTGAAGAAACATGCCACCCACAGCAACAGCGTGCGGCTTGCCTGCTGCGGCCCGAACAGTTGGGTAAGCACACCTTCACTGCCAGCCTTGGCAACGCCTTGGGCACGGAATGCCTGGGACTCTTTCAGCCAGATCATCAGCACAAAAGCGATCACGATCGGTGCGATGCCGCCGACGTAGAACACCGTACGCCAACCGTCGCCCACGCCGGCCATGCCGATCAGCGACGCAACCGCCCCGCCCAGCGGCACACCACAGTAAGTCAGGCTGACCGCTGTGCTGCGCAGACGCTCGGGCGCCGCCTCGCTGGCCAGGGCGATCAGGATTGGCAACGCCGCCCCCAGCCCGAGCCCTGTCATCAGCCGCGCGATCAACAGCGAATCGTAGGTCTGGGCATGGGCGGTCCCTAGCGAGAAGCCGCCAAACAGCAGCACCGCCACGATCAGGATCGCTTTGCGGCCAAAGCGGTCTGCCAGCCAACCGCCGATCAGCGCGCCGGGCAGCAACCCCAGCAACCCAGCACTGAATACCCAACCGAGCATGGCAGGGGTCAGGTTGAATGCCTTGGCCATGTGCGGCGCGGCGATGCCGGTGGCCTGCAGGTCCAGCCCTTCCAGCAAGGCAACGAGAAAACACAAGCCGATGGTGAGCACGGCCTTGCCCGATGACGCGGATGAATGATGCATGTGTGGCCCTCTGTTGTTGTTATCGGTCGGGTGGTCAAAGGCGGAACGTGGCACGTACTGAGACGAACGACGAATCTTCGCCGCCAGCCTCCTTGATGGCCGTGCCCACGTCGTAGTACTTCAGGTCAAGGTCCAGGGTCAGGTTGGGAGTGGCAAGCCAGCGCGTGCTGGCGCGGTAGATGGTACCGACATGGCGACCCGTGCCGCGGGTGTTGGCCAACATGCTCATGCCGGGCATGTACACGCCGTCTTCCTCACGCTGTTTCCACACTTCGAAGATGCCGGGCTCGATGCGCAGCGTGCGCCAGGGCGAGAAGCCGAAGGTCGGCCCCACCACGATGATGTTGCTCAGGGTGGTGAGGCTGGCTTCGCCATAGACACCATTGCGTGGGTAAAGCGGGTCGAAGGTGCCGACTTTTCCGTCGCCCAGGTCACTGTCGCCGCTTGCGGCATCGATGCGCATGGCCAGGCGCGGTTGCCAGGGGTGGGTGAAGGTGAAGCCGCTGTCGCTCGACAGCGCCCAGGCGCGGATCGACGCGTTGCCCAGGTGGCCGGTCTGCCCGACGAGGTTCCAGCTCCAGTCCAGTGCCTGATGGCGGCCGAACAGCCGCGTGCCGAAAGTGTAGCGCTGCTCGTCACCCGACTCGCCGGCCAGGCTGCGGTCGTCGGTTTCCAGGCCAAAGGCTAGCAGGTCCATGTTCCACGACGCCGACAGCGGCAAGGTGCCGTAAAGGCCGTAGAATTTGATGTTGTTGTTGCTGCCATCGTCCCAACTGTCTTCACCGGTTTTCAGCGGGCGCACAGCGAATGCATCCAGCTTGCGTCCGTCCTTGAGGTTGAGGCTGGCGCGCACGCCGTCGAAGCTCAGGCGGATGTTCGGCGCGTCGCGGTAGGTGACCAACACCTGGTCGCCGAAGCCCATCTCCTGGCGACCTACGCGTGTGGTATAGCGCCCGGCGGCGAAATCGTGGTTGAAATCGACGAAGGCCTGTCGCACTTCATTGCGGCTTTCATCATTGGGCGAGTACAAGTCCTTGCCGAAGGCGCGGGTATTCTCGACCTGGACGAAAGTACGCACGGCATCGTCGAACAGGTGCAGGTCGGCATGGGCCTGCAGCCGTTGCTGCAGATAGGAATCGTCGTTCAGCCCGCGCAGGCCAAAGAAGGGTTTGTCCGAAGCATCGGCCCGGTAGCGGGCCTCAGCCCCGAGTTGCAGCCAGGCCGACTCTGACAGCCGATGGTAGCGCAGGCCATCGAAGGGGGCAGTGGCCTTGGCGGGGTCGTCGAGAAAGCGGTAGTCCTCGATCCAGCGAGGGGCCCCTGGCCTCCCCGGCCGGCTCTCTTCAAGCGGGCTGGCCGCGTAGGCGGACTGGCACAGCGAAAGCACCATGAGGGGCAGGCATACCCCGTTCAACGGCTTGATCATCAGAATTTCCCTTCACTTGTTTTTATAATTGTTCTTACAAACTGGATAACTCTGTTAACGATTATTTTTGTTAACCATATGCGCCGTCAATAGCGTTTTGCCGTGTACAAGGAATGATCAGCATCAAGCGTTCGCTAATCGCACACTTCTGCAGCGAGCGGCTGCGGCATTCATTCATCCGTCGCTAGAATCCAGTGGCGTGCTGTCTATTCAGAGGCCATGCGCAAAATTCGAGTCCATTACAAAAACAAGAGTCCCCCCATGAATTGCCTCCGCCCCCTTGCCGCCCTCGGCGTGCTCATGCTCGGTGCCAGCCACGCCATGGCCGCACCAACCGTTAAACAACCAAACATTCTGCTGGTGGTCGCTGATGACCTCGGTTTCTCCGACCTGTCGGCCCTGGGCAGCGAAATCCAGACGCCCAACCTGGACAAACTGTTGGCCGACGGCCGCCTGATGCTCGATTTCCACGCCGCGCCCAGTTGCTCGCCGACGCGGGCGATGCTGATGTCCGGCAACGATCCACACCTGGTCGGGCTGGGCATGATGTCGGAGACGCGCAAGCGCCTGCCGGCCGGCGCAGAGGTACGCGCCGGCTACGAAGGCGTGCTCGGTGCCAATGTCGCGACCCTCGCCGAACTGCTGCACGACGCCGGCTACCGCACCTACATCGCCGGCAAATGGCACCTGGGCATGCAACCGACCCAACAGCCACACAACCGCGGCTTCGACCAGGCCTACGTGCTGCTCGAAGGCGGCGCGGCGCACTTCAAGCAGGCCAACATGGACCTGCAGTCGAACTACAGCGCCACCTATCGCCACAATGGCGAGCCGATCGCGCTGCCCGACGACTTCTATTCCACCACCTGGTACACCGACCGCCTGATCGACGCGATCGACCAAGGCAAGGCCAGCAACAAACCGTTCTTCGCCTTTGCCGCCTACACCGCGCCGCACTGGCCGCTGCAGGCGCCGGATGCGTACCTGGCGCAGTACCGAGGCCGTTACGACCAAGGCTACGAAGTCATCGCCCACGAGCGCCTGAAGCGCCAGCGCGAAGCCGGCCTGGTGCCCACCGACTTCCCCCTGCAAGCACAACTGGAAGGCGTGCCGAGCTGGGCATCGCTGAGCGATGAACAAAAACGCCAGTCCGCGCGCACCATGGAGGTATACGCCGCCATGGTCACGGCGCTGGACGCCGAGGTGGGGCGCCTGGTGGAACACCTGCGCAAGACCGGCGAGCTGGAAAACACGATGATCCTGTTCATGTCCGACAACGGTCCGGAGAACGCCACCCGTGTCGACCCCGAGTGGATCAAGGCAAACTTCGATAACCGCCTGGACAACTACGGCCGCCGCGATTCGTTCCTGATGATCGGCTCGGCCTGGGCCCAAGTCAGCGCCCTGCCCAGCCGTCGCTACAAGATGACCACCTACCAGGGCGGCATCCGCGTACCGGCCTTCGTCTACTACCCAGCCACCATCAAGGCCGGCCGCAGCGAAGAGCTGGCCAGCCTCCGCGACATCATGCCGACCCTGCTGCAACTGGCCGGTGCGCCGATGCCCGGCGTCAAGTACCGCGACCGCGATATCGTGCCGCCGCAAGGCACATCGGCGCTGAACTACCTGCAAGGCAAGGACAGCCAGATCCACGCCCATGACGAAGCCCTGGGGTGGGAAATCAACGGCAGCGCCTCGTTGCGCAAGGGCCCGCTGAAGCTGGTGTGGGATGCCACCGACAGCAAGCCGAGCTGGCACTTGTATGACCTGAGCAAGGACCCTGGCGAGCACCACGACATCGGCGCAGGGCACCCCGAGCAGGTGGCGCTGATGCTGCGCGACTGGAAGGCTTATGCCCAACGCGGCAACATCGCGATCGATGCCGACGGCCGTCCGGCCAGCCCGATCCTGGTCAAGCCGCAATGATCGCCCGGGCAGCCGGCTGCGCAGCACTCGCCGCCGGCCTGCTCGCCGCCTATGCCGTGTGGCCGCAAGACCCGGCGCCGGCGCTGCTGTGCACGGGCTACAGCGGCCTGCCCGCGCAGCGCCAAGGCCCTTGGCGGGACGGCATGGTGCACGTGCCGGGCGGCGAGTTCAGCTTTGGTTCAAGCCGCTTTTACGACGAAGAAGGTCCGCCTCACCCCGCCAAGGTGTCCGGCTTCTGGATTGACGTGCATCTGGTCACCAACGCCCAGTTCGCGCGCTTCGTCAAGGCCACCGGGTATGTCACCCATGCCGAGCGCGGTATCCGTGTCGAGGACGACCCTGCCCTGCCCGACGCGCTGCGGGTACCGGGTGCGATGGTGTTTCACCAGGGTGCGGACGTGCTCAGCCCCGGCTGGCAGTTCGTGCCCGGCGCCAACTGGCGACACCCGCAAGGGCCGGGCAGCAGCCTGGCCGGGCTGGACAATCATCCGGTGGTGCAGATCGCCCTGGAAGATGCCCAGGCCTATGCCCACTGGGCAGGCCGCGAACTGCCCAGCGAGGCGCAGCTGGAATACGCCATGCGCGGCGGCCTGACCGATGCCGACTTCAGCTGGGGTACCACCGAGCTGCCCAAGGGCAAGCTCATGGCCAATACCTGGCAGGGTCAGTTCCCTTATCGCAATGCGGCGAAGGATGGTTTTACCGGTACATCACCCGTGGGCTGCTTCCCGGCCAACGGCTTTGGCCTGTTCGATGCTGGCGGTAATGTCTGGGAGCTGACTCGCACGGGCTATCGGCCAGGCCATGACGCACAGCGCGACGCCAAGCTCGACCCCTCAGGCCCGGTCCTGAGTGACAGCTTCGACCCGGCAGACCCCGCCGTGCCGGTGGCGGTAATCAAAGGCGGCTCGCACCTGTGTTCGGCGGACCGCTGCATGCGCTACCGCCCCTCGGCACGCCAGCCGCAGCCGGTGTTCATGACGACCTCGCACGTGGGTTTCAGAACGATTCGGCAATGAATGGCAACGGCGTGGCGGCCGCGTCGATGGCCGCCCCCTGCCGTTCGAGGTCGGGCAGCAGGTAGCCGAGGAAGAACCCAACGCTTTCCTGCTTTTCCCGGCGCTGCGCCGCCCCCAATGGCAACGCCTGGATGCAGCGCGCGCTGCGGGCCCAGGCGAAGGCCTGCAGCACCGTTGCGAACAACTGCAGGAAGTCGCCTGCGGCGCGGTACGGAAATTCGGGATCGCCCGCGGTCCTCGACAGCACCTTGGCCAGCACTGCCTCCAGCGTGTCGCACGCGCTGCCCAACGCGGTGGCAGCGGCGCCAGCGTCCGCAGCAGCCTCGGTACGCAACTCACTCAACAGCAGGGCGAACCCTTCCCCCCCATCGCCCAATACCTTGCGCAGCATCAGGTCGTTGGCCTGTATTTCGTTGGTGCCTTCGTAGATCATCGCGATGCGGCTGTCGCGCAAGGTCTGCTCGATGGCAAACTCCTGGGTGTAGCCATAGCCCCCCAACACCTGCAAGGCCTTGCTTGCCAGGCTGAACCCCTGCTCGGTGAAGGCCGCCTTGACGATGGGGGTCAGCAGCGCCGCCAATGTCGCGGCCTTCGCCCGTTGTGCAGGCTCGACGGCGGCGTCGGCGATATCCAGCCACTGGGCCGTCCAGTAGGCCAGCGCGCGCATCCCCTCGGTACGCACCCGCAACTCCAGCAAGACCCGCCGCATGGCCGGGTGCAGGTGGATCGGGTCGGCGCCCTGGGCGCCCCCCTTGGCCCGCCCCGGGGCACTCATCTGGCGCCGCTCCAGGGCATAGTCGCGGGCCTGTTGCCAGGCGGCCTCGGCATGCCCCAGGCCTTGCAGGCCAACATGCAGCCGCGCGGAATTCATCATCACGAACATCGCCGCCAGGCCGCCATGGGGCTGGCCTATCAACCAGCCCCGGGCCCCCTCCAGGCGCAGTGCGCAGGTGGCGCTGCCACGGATGCCCAGCTTGTGTTCCAGGCCGTCGCAGTACAGTGTATTGCGCTGGCCATCCTCCAGCCATTTCGGCACCAGCAACAGCGAGAGCCCGCGGTTGCCGGGCGGCGCATCCGGCAACCGGGCCAACACCAGGTGGAGTATGTCGCGGGTCAGGTCGTGTTCGCCGCCAGAGATGAACAGCTTGTTGCCACTGACCGCGTAGCCACCGTCGCCCAGGGGCACGGCGCGGCAGCGCAACAGGCTTAGATCGCTGCCGGCCTGGGGTTCGGTCAGGCACATGGTAGGCAGGGTGGCACCACTGACGATGCCCGGCAGATAGCGCGCCTGCAGCTCGGCGGATGCATGGGCTTTCAGGCACAGGTAGGCACCGTGGGCGATGCCGGTGTACATGGCCCAGCCGTGGTTGCTGCCGAACAGCATCTCTTGCAAGGCCGCCTCCAGCACTAACGGCAGCCCTTGGCCGCCAAGCGCCGGGGCGCATGCCAGCGACGGCCAGCCACCGTCGACATAGGCGCGATAAGCCGCCGGGAATCCGTCCGGGGTGCGTACCTCCCCGCCCTCCATCTGGCAGCCCTGGCGATCGCCCGAACTGTTCAAAGGGGCCAGCACCTGCTCGCAGAAACGGGCCGCCTCTTCCAGTACCTGGGCCGCCAGGTCGAGGTCGACGTCGGCATATGCCGGTAATTGCGCCCAGGCCTGATCGGCCCGCAGCCAGTGTTGCAAGACGAACTGCATGTCGCGCAGGGGCGCCTTCCAGGTCATCGGATACCTCCGGGTCAGGCAACGAAATGAGGGTTTTCGATCAGCAGCGCCATGCCTTGGCCACCGCCGATGCATGCCGCTGCGATGCCATAGCGCAAGTTGCCGTCGCGCAATTGACGGGCCAAGGTGTGGACCAGGCGCAGGCCTGTAGCGGCCAGTGGGTGACCGAGGGCGATAGCGCCGCCATGGACATTGAGCTTGTCCACATCGAGTTCGAGTGCCTGGGCCACCGCCAGCACTTGGGCGGCCTGGGCCTCGTTGATTTCCAGGCGGTCGATCTGCTCCAGGCGCAGGCCGCTTCGCTCGAGCAGCAAGGTGATGGCCGGCGCCGGCCCGATGCCCATGAGGCCGGGCGGCACGCCAACGGCCGTGGCCATCAGCAAGCGCGCCAAAGGCGGATGAGTGCAATCGGAGTAGCGCGTGACCAAGGCTGCCGCCGCGCCATCGACCACCGCGCAACTGTTGCCAGCCGTCTGCACGCCACCGGCGTGCACCGGGCGCAGTCGGGCCAGTGCGGCCGTGTCGGTAGGCCGTGGGTGGCTGTCCTGGCTGACCTCACTCACGCCACGCGGCAATGCAATGCCGCGTGGCTGGCAGCCTTCTGCCTCCAGTGCCTGCGCGGTGACGCTCACGATTTCCTCGTCGAACCAGCCCTGCGCCTGGGCTTGCAGGGCCCGCTGATGGCTGCGCAGGGCCCACGCGTCCACCGTTTCACGAGCGAGGCCATAGGCACGGGCCAGGTTTTCCGCAGTACCGATCATGTCCACGCCGGCAGCCGGGTCGTACAGGGCTTCCCAGAGAAAGTCCTTGAACCCGACCGGCGCCCCCAGGCGAAAACCGCCCCGGTGTTCATAGGCCGCGATCGGATTGCGCGACATCGACTCCGCGCCCACGCAAAGCACCTGGCGGGCGCCACTGCGCAGCTGTTCACCGGCCTGACGCAACAGTTCAAGGCCCGTGCCACAGATGCGCTGCACCGCCAGTGCCGGTACCGACTGCGGCACGCCACAGTAGAGGCCGACATGGCGTGGCAGCATGTAGGCGTCGAAGCTGGCCTGGGCCATGCTGCCGGCGAGCACACTGTCTACCGCCTGAGGGGCGGCAGCTGCACGTGCCAGCACCGCGCGGCCGGCCTGAATGCCCAGGTCGATGGGCGAGATCGCGGCCAATGCGCCACCCAGGTCGACCCAGGGCGTGCGCACCATCTGGACGATGGCCGTGTCCTCGAAGACGGTGCACAGCCCGGCCGCACTCAAGGCCGCACCTTGGCGTGCAATGCGTCGGGGTCTTCGCCACGGTACAGCGCCTCGACTTGAGCGGCGCGCCGCTGCAGCACGGCGCGCTGATTGATCGAGCCCTTGTCGGTGATTTCACCGGCGTCGATCGACGGCGGCTCGGCCAGCAGCGACAGCCATTCGATACGGCTGGCGTTGCCCTGGGCATCGCGGTTCAAGCGCTCCAGCCAGTCAGCGAACCAACTGCGCACGGTGTCGTTGGCCAGCACCTGCGCATCGCTGGCATCCTCTGCCAGCCCGGCCAGGCGCCGACACTCGGGCAGACGCGGGAACACCAGCAGGCCCAGGCATTCACGGTCCGGCGCGGTGACCACGATGTCCTGTACGTAAGGCGAGCCCTCCAGCACTGCGCGGTTGCGCAGCGGCCCGACACTGACGAATACCCCGGACGAAAGTTTGAAGTCCTCAGCGATACGGCCATCGAACATCAGGCCAAGCTCGGGCTGCCTGGCATCGGCCAGCTTCAACGCGTCGCCCGAACAGTAGAAACCCTCCTCGTCGAACGCCTCGGCGGTCTGCTGCGGCGAGCGCCAGTAGCCCGGCATGATATGCGGGCCACGGAAGCGCGCCTCGAGCTTGTCGCCCACCGGCACCAGCTTCACTTCGCAGCCAGGTGCCGGCAGCCCGACATAGCCGGCCATCGACAAAGGCCCGGTGGTGAAGGTGCACGATGGTGAAGCTTCGGTCATGCCAAGGCCGGCCATCATGCGGATGCGTTCGCCGCAGTGTTGCTCGGCTATGCGGTCCAGCCGGTCCCAGACGCTTTGCGACAGGCCTGCGGCGGCAAAGAAGAACAGCTTGATGCGGGCAAAGAACACCTCGCGCAGCGCGGGGTCCTGCTCCAGTGCCTTGACCAGTTCCTCCCAGCCCTTGGGTACGGTGAGGTAGGCCGTGGGGGAAATCTCGCGCAGATTGCGCAAGGTCTCGGCGAAGCCTTGCGGGGTCGGCTTGCCGGCGTCCAGGTAGAAACTGCCCCCGTTGTAAAGCACGATGCCGAGGTTGTGGCTACCGCCGAACGTGTGGTTCCACGGCAGCCAGTCCACCAGCACCGGCGGCTCCTCGGCGAACGTCGGAAAAGTCTGCAGAAGCATCTGCTGATTGGCGCACAGCATGCGCTGGGTGGTGATCACCGCCTTGGGCAGCTTGGTCGAGCCCGAGGTGAAGAGGAATTTGGCGATGGTGTCCGGCCCGGTGGCGGCGAAAGCCGCATCGGCCGCCGCCAGGTCACCCGGTTGCAACAGGCTGTCGAAGCTTATATGGGGGCGACCTGCGACCTGGCCACGCACGCTGATCACGCCGACCGAATCGTTCAGCACCGCCTCGAAGGCGCGCTGGAACGGCTGGCTATCGCTGACGAAGACCACTCCGGGGGTGAGCACCTCGCAGACATGGCGCAACTTGGCGAAGTCTTGCGACAACAGCGCGTAGGCCGGCGACACCGGGCAATAGGCAATACCGGCATACATGGCGCCGAGGGCGATTTGCAGGTGTTCGATGTCGTTGCCGGAAAGCAGCGCCAGCGGGCGCTCGGCACTGAGGCCCAGTCCTAGCAAGTTGGCGGCGATGGTGCGCACATCGGCGAGCATCTGCACGTAGCTGATCGAACGCCAGGCACCGTCTGCCTGGCGTGCCGCGATGAAAGTGGTGTCCGGGCGCACCTGGGCCCAATGTACCAGGCGCTCGAGCAGGCGCGCCGGCAGCGGCGCCAGTGGCTCGACAGGTTGCATGCGCAGCACGTCGTCGACGTGGCTGACCTGCACCTGGGGATGCCCGATGGCCACCTGGCGGTAGCGCGGACGTTGGCCAGGGTCGGTCGACCCTGAGCGGGCTTCGTTATTCACGCAGGTTGCTCCTTGTTCTTGTTGTACATCCTGCCGCCGCCCGAAATGACGGGCGGCGGTCATCTTGCCGGTGGCCTGGGCCTGCCGCGGCTAGATGGGATAGTGACGCGGACCGTGCTGGAGGGTGACCCAGCGCAACTGGGTGAACTGATCGATGGCCGTGCGGCTGCCGAAGCTGCCATAGCCGCTGGACTTGACCCCGCCAAACGGCATCTGCGCTTCATCGTGAACGGTCGGGCCGTTGATATGGCAGATACCCGACTCCACCCGTTGAGCCAAGGCCAGGGCGCGGCTGGTGTCGCGGCTGAAAATGGCCGATGACAGACCGAACTCCGAGTCGTTGGCCAGCTGCAGCAAGGCTTCGTCGCCTTCGGCGCGCAGTACCACCGCCACCGGGCCGAAGGACTCCTCGCGGTACAGGCGCATGCTGGCATCGACGTTGTCGAGCAAGGTCGGTTGCAGGATGCTGCCTCCGAGCTGGCCGCCGCTGACCAGGCGCGCGCCCTTGGCCACGGCATCGTCGATCAGTGCCTTGATGCGCTCGCCGGCCGCTGCGCTGACCAGCGAGCCGAGCACCGAGGTGCTGGCTTGCGGATCACCTGCACGCAGCCCGGCGATCTTCGCCGCCAGCTTGTCGACGAAGGCGTCGGCAATACGGCTGTCCACCACAAGGCGCTCGGTGGACATGCAGATCTGCCCCTGATTGAAGTAGGCACCGAAGGCCGCCGCTTCGACCGTGGCGTCCAGGTCGGCATCGTCGAGCACCAGCAAAGGCGCCTTGCCGCCCAGTTCGAGCAGGGCCGGCTTGAGGTGGCGGGCCGCCAGCTCGCCGACGATGCGCCCGACGTGCGTCGAACCGGTGAAGTTGACCCGGCGTACCGCAGGGTTGGCGATCAGCCGCTCGACGATGGCCGGGGCATCCTGCGGCGCATTGCTGATGACATTGACCACGCCGTCGCCGATGCCTGCATCGTGCAGCACCTGGCCGATCAGCCGATGTACCGCCGGGCTCAGCTCCGAGGCCTTGAGCACCACGGTGTTGCCGCAGGCCAGCGGCATGGCAATGGCACGCGTGGCCAGTATCACCGGGGCGTTCCACGGCGCGATGCCCAACACCACGCCGCAGGGCGCGCGCAGGGCCATCGCGAAGCTGCCGGGAACGTCCGAGGGGATCACTTCACCGGTGATCTGCGTGGTCATGGCTGCAGCCTCGCGCAGCATGTTGGCGGCCAACTTCACGTTGAAGCCATACCAGTTGGCCATGGCCCCGGTTTCACCGGCGGCGGCGATGAACTCGGCGGCCCTCGCCTGCAACAGATCAGCGCCTGCCAGCAAGCGGCTGCGCCGCTCGCCCGGTGCCAGGGCGGCCCAGGCCGGAAACGCCGCGCTGGCAGCAGCCACGGCGGCATCGGCATCGGCCAGTGTGGCGGCGGCAGCCTGCGACACCACCTCGCCAGTCACCGGGTTACAGCGCTCGAAGGTTCGTCCATCGCTGGCGGGGCGCGACTGCCCGCCAATCAGCAAAGGCACCTGCAACATGCTCATTCCTCTTGTTGTCGTTATAGAGAAATACCCACGGGCTTTGGCGCGGCACACCGCCGCCCGCGGTGCGACTCAGCGCTTGTAGGCCTGCAGGCCTGGCTTGATGCTCTTGTCGTCGAGGAACTGCTTCATGCCCTGCTCGCGGCCGCCAGTAGTGTCCAGCAGGCGCGACTGGTCGAGCTTGGCGTAGAGGTAGTCCTCGTTCTGTTCCCAGGTCAGCTCGCGGCAACGCTTGAAGCCATTCTTCGCGGCGCGCAGCACCACCGGGTTCTTTTCCAGCAGGTTCAGCGCCAACTCACGGGTGGTTTCACGCAGCTCGGCCAGCGGCACACTGTCGTTCACCAGGCCCATCTCGGCAGCCTTGCGACCATCGAAGGTCTTGCCGGTCATGATGTAGTACAGCGACTGACGATGGCCAACGGTATCGGCCATGGCCTTGCTGACCAGGTTGCCAGGCGGGATGCCCCAGTTGATTTCCGACAGGCCGAAGGTCGCTTCGTTGGCGCAGATCGCCAGGTCGCATGCCACCAGTGGGCTGAAGCCGCCGCCGAAGCACCAGCCGTTGACCATGGCGATGGTCGGTTTGGCATACAGACGCAGCAACTTCCATTGCCATTGCGAGGCTTCGCGACGAATCTTTTCCTGGAGGATTTCCGGGCCGGCGTCCACCTCGCGGAAGTACTCCTTCAGGTCCATGCCGGCGGTCCAGGACTCGCCGGCACCGGTCAATACCAGCACGCCAGCGTCAGCGTCCTGCTCAAGGGTTTCCAGCACGTCGACCATTTCCCGGTTCAGGGTGGGGCTCATGGCATTGCGTTTTTCCGGGCGATTGAGGGTCACCCAGGCGATGCCCGCTTCCAGTTCGACCTTCACGGTGGTCCAGCGGCCTTCGTATTTGCTCATGGTTCTGCACTCTTGTTGTTCGAGGTGATGGGGCCACGCTAACGGGTCAAAATAGTTATGTCAATTAACCATTAACAAATTTATCTTTAACCCATGGGTTGGCGCGCTGCCTTTTTCCAAAGCCTCTCTAGCCGAATCGCATAAGGACAGGCAAAATAGGTAACTTTATTACCCATGATCGAGGAGCATGAACCCTGATGGCTAGGTCTGCCCGTAGTACCGACGACGCTTGCGTGGCTGCTCCTGTGGGAGAAGGGGTGCTTGAAGACTTGATCGGCTACGCCTTGCGACGCGCGCAATTGAAGCTGTTTCAGAACCTTATTGCCCGGCTCTCGGCCCATGACCTGCGCCCGGCACAATTTTCCGCCCTGGCGATCATCGACCAGAACCCCGGGCTGATGCAGGCCGACCTGGCGCGTGCGTTGGCAATCGAACCCCCGCAAGTCGTGCCAATGCTGAACAAACTGGAAGAGCGCGCGCTGGCCGTGCGCGTGCGGTGCAAACCGGACAAGCGCTCGTATGGGATTTTCCTGAGCAAATCGGGCGAAGCCCTGTTGAAGGAGTTGAAGCACATCGCCGCCGACAGCGATCACCAGGCGACATCCAACCTCTCGGATGACGAAAGGACTGAACTGTTGCGGTTATTGAAGAAAATCTACCGGGACTGACTCAGTCTGCCCAGCGTGGTGAAATCCGATCGACCTGTTGCGCCTCTTTGACGTCCCAAGAAAGCACCTTGGCAAATCAACCCAGAGGCGAGGTACTCATGAACGACCGCATCATCGCGTTTTTCACCGAAACCACCGTATTCGGCATCTCCATTCTCAATCTGCTGGTGGCGCTGACAGTCGCCACCTTGGTCTTCCTGGTCGCCCGTGCCGCCATCAGTTTCCTGATGCGCCGGGTACGGCGCTGGTCCGAACACGAAGGCCCACTGAGCCAGATAATGGCCAAGGTGCTTTCCGGCACCAGCAACTTTCTGTTGTTGCTGGCCTCCTTGCTGGTGGGCCTGAGCATGCTCGACCTGCCCGAGCGCTGGCTGACCAGGGTCAGCAGCCTGTGGTTCGTGGTCGCGGCCTTGCAGATTGGCCTGTGGGCCAACCGCGCCATCGGCCTGGGCCTGAGCCGCTACTTCGCCCGCCACCGTACCGACGGCCTGAACCAGGGCAGCGCACTGGCAACCCTTTCGGCCTGGGGCGCGCGGGTCCTGTTGTGGTCAGTCGTAGTGCTGGCGATGCTGTCGAACCTGGGGGTGAACATCACCGCCTTCGTCGCCAGCCTTGGCGTGGGCGGCATCGCGGTAGCGCTGGCTGTGCAGAATATCCTTGGCGACCTGTTCGCTTCGTTGTCGATCGCCGTGGACAAGCCGTTCGAGATCGGTGACTTCATCGTCATCGGGCCCCTGGCGGGCACCGTTGAGCACGTCGGCCTCAAAACCACACGCATCCGCAGCCTCGGCGGCGAACAGATCGTCATGGCCAACGCCAGCATGATCAGCAGCACCATCCAGAATTACAAGCGCCTGCAAGAGCGTCGCATCGTGTTCGAGTTCGGGCTTTCCTACGACACGCCCACCGAGGCCGTGAAGAAAGCGCCAGGCATCGTCGAAGACGCCATCAAGGCACAGGAGCAGGCGCGTTTCGACCGCGCTCACCTGCGTGGCTTCGGCAAAGAGGCGCTGGAGTTCGAGTGTGTCTACATCGTCCAGGACCCAGGCTACAACCTTTACATGGACATTCAGCAGGCGATCAACTTCAGGCTGCTGGAGCGGTTCTCGCAAATCGGCGCCAAGTTCGCCGTGCCGGTGCGCGCGATCAAGGTCACGGCGTTGCCAGAGGCGTCCGGCCTGCATGGCCAGGCTCGCGAAGGCCTGAGCATCAGAGGCGCTTGATGCTGGCCGGCTCGCCAGATAGGTGCGCCGCAGGGCGTGCACATGCGCACGCCCTGCCCGCGCTGAAACGCTATTTAAGCGCCGCGGTGAAGCTGTCTTTCAGCACCTCGAGAAGGAAGTCTGCATTGGCCCGGCTGAAAATCATCGAAGGCCGCATTTTCAGCACGTTGTCATGCGGGCCTTCGGTGCCGATCAACACGCCGCGCTCCCGGGCACCATCAGCCACTTTTCTGGCCAGGGCCGTGGCTGGCGCCTTCGACTTGCGGTCGGTGACCAGCACGATGCCGAGGAACAGCCCCAACCCGCGCACATCGCCAATCACGTCGAATTGCTGCTGAAGCTTGCGCAAACCCTCGAGCAGGTAATGGCCGACACTCAAGGCGTTTTCTTTCAACTGGTCGCGCTCGATTGCATCGAGTACCGCCAGGCCTACCGCGCATGACACCGGGTTACCGGCGAAGGTATTGAAATACTCCATGCCGTTGTTGAAAGCATCGGCAACTTCGCGCGTGGTCACTACCGCCGACATCGGGTGGCCGTTACCAATGGGTTTGCCCATGCTGACGGCATCCGGGACCACGCCCTGGGTCTCGAATGCCCACCAGTGGCTGCCGACCCGGCCAAACCCGACCTGAACCTCATCGGCCAGGCACAGCCCACCTTCGGCTCGCACCATGGCGTACACCTCCTCGAGGTAGTGTTCGGGCAAAAACACCTGCCCCGCCACGCTCGGGATCGACTCGGCAATGAAAAACCCGGGGCGCTTGCCTGCCTTGCGCATGGCATCCAACTGCTCTGCCACCGACTCGGCAAAGCGCTTGCCGTGCGCTTCCACGGGCCAGTGCTCGGGGGCGTAGTAGCTGTCCGGGACCACGGCCTCGTAAACATGCGCCGCCCTGCCCTTGCCCGCCTTGCGCTTGTACTTGTAAGGGCTCAGATCGATCAGTTCCTGAGTGGTGCCGTGGTAGGCCCAGTCCAGCACGATTGCCTGATCACTGCCTGTGTAGTTGCGCGCCATACGCAGCATCAGGCTGTTGGCCTCACTCCCCGAGCAGCCAAAGGATGCTACGCAAAGGCCCTTGGGCAAAGTGCCGGTCAGGCGTTCGGCGTATTCGACGATGTTGTCGTGCAGGTAGCGGGTATTGGTGTTGAGCAGCGCAGCCTGGCGAGTCAAGGCTTCGACCACGTCGGGATGACTATGGCCCAGGTGGCACACGTTGTTGAAGCAGTCCAGGTAGGCCCGCCCGAAGTTGTCGATCAGCCATACGCCATCACCGCGCACGAACTTGATCGGGTCGGTGTACGAAATGGACAGGTTGGGTAGCAGCAGTTCCTTGCGCCTGGCAATGATCTGGGCCTTGGTCATGCCCTGCTGGCTGTAGGTCTCTGGCGGGATACCGGCCAGGGCCGAGGCGTCGGGGAACAGGTCGGCCCACGCTTCGCGGTACGCTGGTTCACCCACGCCAATGACCTCGCACGCGCGCAACTGGGTATCGGTGACCAACTGCAGATGCAGGTGGGGAATCCAGCCGCCGTTCTCGTGATCGCTGCCCATGTAACCGACCAGGTCGCCGGCTTCGAGCTGGTCACCGGCCCTCAAACGGCTGAGCGCCTCGTGGGCCATGTGCCCCCACAGTGTCAGAAATGGCGGGCAACCGGGCGGGGTGTGCTCGAGCATCACCAGGCCGCCATAACCCAGCGGGTCTGGCTCGACCTCGACGCTTCTGACGGTGCCGGCAATCGGTGCGTACAGCGGCGTACCCGCTGGCATCAGCAAATCTACCCCCACATGCAGGGTCCGGTACTGCCCCTTGATGAAGCGAGACTCAAAGGCGCTGTCGGTATAGACGGCACGTACCTCGCCCCATGGGCCGATGCCCAGCGGGGCCTTGTGCGCGGCAGAGAATTCATTCCACCACCGCGTCGCATCTGCAGGGCGCTGCTGGGCCGAGGCAATGGTCATCTCGTGGCTGGCATCGCCAAACGGCGCGATGACCTTGTCCAGAATGGCGGCTGACGGGCGCACCAGGTCGGCAAACGACTTGTGGTTGTCGGCAATCCAGCGGCGGACTTCCCCCGCACCTTCGATGGCATCGAAACCACAGGCCTTGCGCAAAATGCCGGTGGCCAACCGTGGGTTCATCGAATCGAGCTGTTCCAGTAGACGCCAGGCAGGCGCTTCACTGATCGCCAGATAGGGGTTGTCGTCTGTCTGATCCTGCCGGGAAGCGGAGAACGTCACGCTGATGACCAAGCGCATGGCAATCAGGTTGAACAACACATCAAGTTCTTGCGCTTGCAACGGGTACTTTTCGTGAAAGCCGGCCACCAGCGCAGCCGCAGCGCCGATCGGGTCGTCCATGTCGAGAATGGCGTACGCGCTGGCGATCGCGACCTCGGCAATCAGAACGGTGTGCACGGCATCCCCAAAATCGATGAAGCCAGTCACGCTATGGGGCGTTTCGGCATCGACCAGGATGTTCCAGTCGTTGGCATCGTTGTGAATCACCTGGGCCCGAAGGGAAGCCAGCTTAGGCTGTACAGTCTGTTCGAACCGGGCGATGAAGCGCTCGGCAACGGCCCGGCGATCAGGGTTCTTGATGCAGTGCAGCCGCGAACGGGAGCGCGCAGCATGGCGTAAGTCCCAGTCCAGGTCGCGGACTGCGCCCGGGTGCATGAAGCCCTGCAGGGCACGGTCAAGTTCACCGAGTGCCTGGCCGAAGTTTCTCATCAACGCCAGGGAGCGTCTGGCCTTGGCAAGTGGCGTGCCGGCCAGCCAGCTGACCAGGCGCACAGCGTGCTTTTCACCGGTGCTGCTGGCCACAGACGGCAGGTAGTCGCCAGTCACGCTGGCCCGCAGGTGTGGCACGCCCAAATGCGCGCCATGCACGGCCAGGTGATCAAGTAGCGCGGTTTGAAACTCGCTTTCTACCCTGGGCTCGCTGGCATTGACGATTTTCAGTATCCAGCCTGCATCTACGCCAGTCTCCAGCCGGTAATTGCGATCACGCTCCCCATCCAGGGGCGTTGCAGTGCCGGTGACATCGAAGAAATCTTTTGCAAGGCCCTCTGCATCGCTTGCCGAAAACCGAGGTGCCGGGTGGGAAAGGTCTGTCATATCATCAGGTTCCGAGCGCGCTGATTGTTTTTCAATAGCTTGTCATGCGCCGCCGAAACGGACACCCTGCATACGGTCGGGCGCAACAGGCATTATGCCGGTTCCGACCGGCATAATGACGGCAAGCTTATCAAGGGGCTGCAATGCGTGACCTGGACGCTAAAGATCGTGAGATTCTTGAGGTACTTTCGAAGGACGCGCGTATTGCGCTCAAGGCGTTAGCCGGCCGCATAGGCCTTTCCCGAAGTGCCACCACCGAGCGTGTCGCCAACCTTGAACGCAGCGGAGTCATTCGCGGTTATCGCGCTGACATCGGCGAAATAGACGCCAACGTGATACGCGCGATCTTGCTGGTGACGTTGCAGCGCACGCCTGCCATGGGGCTGCTCGACCAGTTGGCAACGGACGCGCGCGTACGGCGGGTTTCGTCGGTGAGCGGTCAGCTTGACCTGGTGGTTGAAGTGGAGACCCGAACGATCGACGACCTCAACCAGGTACGTGACAACGTGGCACGTCACGAATCAGTGGATGACATTACCACGTCGGTAGTCCTGCGCCGTGACATCGACCGCCAGGGCGCCTGATACCTGCAGAGGCAGTAGACAGGCCGTACTCACCCAGCCTCACAGGTGTCGAAGCACGCCCTGAATCTCGCCTACGACCTGCCGCGTTGCCTCGTCGACGGTCCCTTCATTACGGCACAGCACCCAGCCTTGCTCTGCAACCGCACGCTCGAACGCCTCGGTACAGGCAACCTGTTCTTCCAGGTTATGGATCACCGTACTGCCCAGCCCACGCGTGCGCGCCGCGGCCCTCGCCCATGAGGTTTCAGGCGTTGTGACAACCCCGACATGCAAATCGGGCACTTGCACGTTTCGTTCGAGGTTCAGGCGCAGGATCTTGTCAAACGGCACTGTGCGGCGAAACGCAGCGTCAGAGGGGTACCAGCGATCAATCAGGATGATGCTGTCAGCGGGCTGCCTGGGCAGTACATGTCGGGAAATCCAGGCGCGGCTTTCAGCGAAGCGCTCGCAAACCTTGAACTCAAGGTCCTGGCAAGGGCTTCTGGAAAGCTGGTTGACCAAGGCCATGGTCTCGCCCCGGTGAGGATCATTCTTTCTTTCGCAAAGGCGGATCACCTTGTTCCCGTCCAGCCGTAACGCTTGAGTGACGGCCTCCAGCAGCGTGGTCTTGCCGGTCCCCTTGGGCCCATCGAAGGAAATAAACAGCGGGCGGTTCATCGTGCAATACCAGTTGGCTCAAGCGCGGGATAAGACCATTGATCAGAGCTGCCTTCAAGCGATTCTCGACGGGAGTACATCCGTACTCCACGCTGTGATCAAAGCATTGTCTTGGGAATGGACCGTTATTGCCCGACCCGCCATCCCCAAGGCGTTCAATGCCTGCTAGGCTGACGGACGATGGCGGACCTGCTGCCCGCCTCCCCTTACCCACAGGCACGGGCCAATGACCTACAACCCCCACGTTAACCTGACCAACTGCGACCGGGAGCCCATCCAGATTCCCGGGAGCATCCAGCCCCATGGCTGCCTGCTGGCCTGTGATGCCTCGGCGACCGTGGTGCTGCGCCATTCGGTCAACGCCCCACAGATGCTGGGTGTAGCAAGCGATATCAATGGTCAGAAACTGCACGCGGTGCTGGGTGACGAGGTCACGCATACGCTTCGCAACGCACTTGCCCGTACCCGGGACGCCTCGCGCCCCGCGCTCAGTTTCGGCGTGACGCTGCCCAACGGCGAGGCCGTCGACATCGCCGCCCACTTGTACAAAGGCACGGCAATCCTCGAATTCGAGCCCGCCGGGGCGAGCATCGCCGAACCGATCGAGCTGGCGCGCACGCTGATTGCCCAACTGCGCGAAATCGACCAGACCAGCAAGCTGTTCCGCGACGCCGCCCGCTTTGTCCGGGCGGTGCTCGGTTACGACCGGGTGATGATCTACCAGCTGGGAGCCGACGGTGCCGGCAAGGTGGTTGCCGAGTCCAGGCGTGGCGACCTCGAAAGCTTCATGGGCCAGTACTTCCCTGCCTCCGATATCCCCCAGCAGGCCCGCGCGCTCTACCTGCGCAACCCGATCCGGGTAATCTCCGACGCCCGGTTCAATACGGTCGCCATCAACCCGGTGCTCGACCCCTCGGGCGAACCGCTCGACCTATCCTACGCGCACCTGCGCAGCGTCTCGCCGATCCATTGCGAATACCTGTGCAACATGGGCGTGGGCGCCTCAATGTCGATTTCCGTCATCGTCAACGGCGAGCTGTGGGGAATGATTGCCTGCCATCACTACGCACCGCGCACGCTGGCCATGGGGCAACGTGTGGCCGCCGAGATGTTCGGTGAGTTCTTCTCCCTGCATATCGAGACCCTGCGTAGCCGGCAAAAACTCGAAGCCGCCGTGCGCATCCACAAAGCGCTGGACAGCCTGCTGCGCGACGCCAACCAGGCGGCGGACATTGATGGGTTCTTCCACGCACGCCTGCCCCGGTTGATGTCGCTGATTCCCTGCGACGGCATCGGCATGTCGCTGCTAGGCCGCTGGTCGTGCGCAGGGCTGGCGCCGCCCCAAACGGCCGTGCCTGATCTGCTGCGGCTGGCAGACATGGTCAGCGAAGGCCGAATCTGGGCGTCCAATCGCCTGTCGACAGTGCTCCCGTCGGCCCAGGCGTATTTCAATGATGTGTCGGGTGTGCTGATCGTCCCGATGTCGCAACACCCCAGGGATTACTTGATCTTCTTCCGCAAGGAGGTGGTCGAGACACTCGACTGGGCCGGTGACCCGAGCAAGACCTATGACAGCGGCGCGTTGGGCGACCGCCTGACGCCACGCAAAAGCTTCGCCATCTGGAAAGAAACCGTTCACCAGCAGTCGCTACCCTGGACCGAGCAGGACCGCCAGTTTGGCGATGCCATCCGTACCGCTATCGTCGAAGTGGTACTGCACAACAGCGAACTGCTCGCCAGTGAACGCGCCAAAGCTGAGGTGCGCCAGCGCATGCTCAACGAAGAGCTCAACCACAGGGTCAAGAACATCCTGTCGCTGATTGGTGCACTGGTTGCCCATCCGACCCCGGAAAGCCAGACCCTGCAGGACTATGTGGCAACGCTCAAAGGGCGTATCCAGGCCTTGTCGTTGGCCCATGACCAGGTGGTGCGCGGTGACGGTGGCGGGCGCCTGGCGAAGCTGCTGGAGGCCGAGCTTTCTCCCTATCGCACGGCGGCCGGCGTGATCGAGTTGCAGGGCCCGAACGTCATCCTCGATGCGCGCGCTTACTCGGTCATGGCCCTGGTGCTGCATGAACTGGCCACCAACGCGGCCAAGTACGGTGCGTTATCGCGGGCCGGCGGCAGGCTTTCGGTGAGCTGGGCAATCGACGCCACCAACGGCTGTGCCATCAGTTGGCGGGAAAGTGGTGGGCCAACGGTACGCCCGCCCAGCCGCAGCGGCTTCGGCACGGTACTGATCGACCGCAGCATCCCGTTCGACCTGGGTGGCACAAGCGCAGTGGAATATCACCCCGAAGGCCTGCAAGGCTTTTTCAGAATCCCGGCCAAGCACCTTTCCGTAGCCGAAGCGGCAGAAACCGCTCTCCCGGCCACGCCTCTGGCCCGTGTAAACGGTGCGTTTGCAGCGCGCTCGGGCTTGTGTGTGCTGATACTCGAGGATCAACTGGTGATTGCAGTAGGCCTGGAGCAAATTCTCAACGATGCGCAAATCAAGGACGTGATCACCGCCAGCTCCGAGGACGAGGCCATGCAACTGCTTGGCAGCCACAAGCCGGACGCGGCAATACTGGATGTCAACCTGGGCACCGGAACCTCCATTTCCGTAGCGGATGAGCTGGTTCGCCGGCAGGTTCCGTTCCTCTTTGCCACCGGCTATGGCGACGGCATCAGCATTCCCGAGCACTTGCAGCATGTGCCCGTCACGCGCAAGCCTTATGACGCCAATGCCATTCTGGCCAGCCTGCAAGGTCTGCTTGAGCTGGGTTGACTGGGATACAGAGGCAGCCTTGTATTGCGAAAAGGCCCGTAAAGCCGACACATCACTGTCAGCTATACGGGCCTCTTCGCAGCATCACGCCGCGCCGGCAAAAGGACGGCGTCGGCCTGTCAGGGCTTATACCGCCAGGGCGCGCTCACGCAGCTCGCTGTTGAGGATGCGGTCGTTCTCGCTGTAATCGACCGGGCAGTCGATCACGTGCACACCCGGGGTCTTGATGCAGTGCTCCAGCAGCGGCAGCAGGCCTTCGGCACTTTCCACGCGGTGGCCGTTGGCGCCGTAGGCTTCGGCATATTTGACGAAGTCCGGGTTGCCGTAGTCCAGGCCGAAATCGGTGAAGCCCATGTTGGCCTGCTTCCAGCGGATCATGCCGTAGCCGTCGTCACGCAGGATCACCACGGTGATGTGCATGCCCAGACGTACTGCAGTTTCCAGTTCCTGGCTGTTCATCATGAAGCCGCCGTCGCCACAC
This sequence comes from Pseudomonas sp. 10(2024), assembly GCF_045164175.1. Lineage (NCBI taxonomy): Bacteria > Pseudomonadati > Pseudomonadota > Gammaproteobacteria > Pseudomonadales > Pseudomonadaceae > Pseudomonas > Pseudomonas sp. 10(2024). The sequence goes on along the minus strand of NZ_CP174006.1, from coordinate 2,718,733 downwards.
ACCGAGATTACCGGGCGGTCCGGGTGCACCAGGTGCGCAGCCATCGCCGATGGCAGGCCGGCGCCCATGGTCGCCAGGGCGTTGTCCAGCAGCACGGTGTTTGGCTTGTGCGCTTTGTAGTTGCGGGCGAACCAGATCTTGTAGATGCCGTTGTCCAGGGCGACGATGCCTTCGGACGGCAGTACACGACGGATGTCAGCCACCATGCGCTGTGGGTAGACCGGGAAGCGGTCGTCGTCGGCTCCTTCGGCGATCTGTGCTTCGTTGGCTTCACGGATGGCCATCAGGCGGGTGAAGTCCCAGTGCGACGTGTCGTTCAGCGCTTCACTGATCTGCCACACGGCGTTGGCGATGTCGCCGATCACTTCTACTTGCGGGAAGTACACGGCATCGACTTCGGCAGAGCGGAAGTTGATGTGGATGACTTCGGTGCCGCCACGGACCATGAAGAACGGTGGCTTCTCGATCACATCGTGGCCAATGTTGATGATCAGGTCGGCGGCTTCGACAGCGCGGTGAACGAAGTCGCCCGACGACAGCGCCGCGTTGCCGAGGAAGCGCGGGTGGCGCTCGTCGACCACGCCTTTACCCATCTGGGTGGTGATGAACGGGATGCCGGTCTTGTCGATCAGTTGCTTGAGGACCTTGGCGGTCATCTTGCGGTTGGCACCGGCACCGATCACCAGGATCGGGTTACGCGCGTTCTGCAGTTTTTCGACGGCAGCTTCGATGGCCACATGCTCGGCCAGCGGGCGGCGGTGCAGGCTGCGCGGGATCGGCAGCGCGTCGGTCTGCTCGGCGGCGATGTCCTCCGGCAGCTCCAGGTGCACCGCACCCGGCTTTTCTTCTTCGGCCAGGCGGAAGGCTTCGCGCATGCGGGCCGGGATGTTGTCGGCCGAGGCGAACTGGTGGGTGTACTTGGTGATGGGGTCCATCATGCCGCACACGTCAATGATCTGGAAGCGACCCTGCTTGGACTTCTTGATCGGCTTCTGCCCGGTGATCATCATCATCGGCATGCCGCCCAGGTAGGCGTAGGCACTGGCGGTCACCAGGTTGGTGGCACCAGGGCCGAGGGTCGACAGGCTGACGCCGGTCTTGCCGGTCAGACGACCGTAGGTGGCAGCCATGAAACCTGCAGACTGCTCGTGACGGGTCAGTACCAGCTTGATCTTCGACTTGCGCAGGGATTCGAGCAGGTCGAGGTTTTCCTCACCGGGAATGCCGAATACATACTCGACACCTTCGTTTTCCAGGCATTGCACAACGACATCGGCGGCCTTGGCCATTTGGGGTACTACCTCAAAATCTTTGTGGGATTGCAGATTTATTAAGCTGCGTGACTGAGATGTTGCAGGATGTCTCAGTGGCGCGCATCGTAGGCCCTCTGGTTAATAATAATAAATATATTGTTATGATGCTTAGCATCACAGTTCGTTATGAATGCATCCCGCATGAAAGGTAGCACCCCTCAATGAACCTCAAGGCATTGCGCTGCTGTGTCGAAATCGTCCGGCAAGGCAGCTTCACCAAGGCCGCACAGCACCTGCACATCGCCCAGCCCGCGCTGAGCATGGCCGTTACCCGGCTGGAAGAAGAACTGGGGGTAACCCTGTTCAACCGCACCACGCGCAAAGTGATCCTCACGGCAGAAGGCGAGCAGTTCTTGCCGCGCATTGCCTCTGCCCTGCGCGAAATGGACGTTGCCCGGCAAGAGCTGCGCGACATGGCCGACCTCAAGCGCGGTGAAGTACGCCTGGGTATCCCGCCGATGTTCGGCCTGCACTACGTCCCCGGGTTGATGAACGCCTTCCGCAAGTCGTACCCGGGCATTGCCATGACCGTGTTCGAAGGCAGTGCCGAAGACATTGGCCATCGTCTGGAACAACGGGAAATCGACCTGGCGCTGCTGGAGTCCCGGCGTGTACCGCCCGACAAGGAGTCGATCCTGCTGGGCAGCGACGAGATGCTGGCGTGCATGCACCCTGATCACCCCTATGCCGGCAAGGCCTACCTCACCGCCGAAGACCTGCGCAATACCGACATGGTGGTGTTCGATCGCACCTTCGTTCAACGCCATCTTCTGGATGCGTTCTTCGCCGAACATGGCATCACTTACCAGGTGGCGCTACAGAGCAACTTCGTCTCGCTGGTGGTGCAGGCCGCGCTGGACAACATGGGGGTGGCGACCCTGCTGCGCTCGGTGCAGCAACGCACGCCTGGCATCGTCGGCGTGCCGTTCCGGCCAGCACAGCAGATGAGCTTCCGCTTGTGCTGGCGCTCGGGGGAATACCTGTCGCTGGCCAGCAAGCGGTTCATCGACTTTGCTGCACAGACGCATTACCTGGAGCGGTGAGGGCCAGTCTTCTGGGCGAGATGAGCAATCACCTGCTCCGCGGCACGGCCCAGGCAGCCTTTGAAAAAGTGATTGGCACCGGCGTATACCGACACTGCCCGTTGTTCAGGGCCAGCCCATTGCAGCAGGTTGGCCAGCGGTGCCATTTCATCCTGTTCACCATGCAGTAACAGGCAATCCCCAGGCAGCGGCAATGGCTCGTAATAGCGCCCTCCCGGTACATCCCCCACCGGCAGCCCCATCAATGCGACTGCCTGCAACTGCCCTTCCAGCGCACAGGCAACCCGGGCGAAAACGTAGGCCCCAAAGGAAAACCCGACCAGGGCTACCGGCAGCTCGGGCTGTTGCTGGTTGAAGTGACGGATGACCGTGATGCAATCCTCGGCTTCACCGATGCCCTGGTCGTGCGCGCCCTGCGTCTGCCCCACCCCACGAAAGCTCGGCCGTACCACTTGCCAGCCGGCTGCACGTAGCTGCCGTGCCAGGGTCAGCGGCACGATATGCCGTGGGCTACCGCCCAGCAGCGGTTGCGGATGGCTGACCAGCACCAGCCCTTTGGGTGGTCCGTCGGGGTAGTCGATCAACAGCTCGATCTGGCCGGCGGCCCCATCGATAAGCAGCGGGTTGCTCGGGGTATCTGACATTGCAGTTGTCCTTGTGAACCGAATGTGTGGCGCGTGTACTCACCGTTTACCGAGCATTGGCGCGTCACCGCCCGCAGTCTAAAAGAGCAGGCGTACCCGGTGCCACAGGATCCCGTCACTTCAGCCAGGGGCGTAGCAAGCGCGCCCGTACTGAGCAGGACACGGGCTGCAATGTCGCGGAAGCCGGGGCAGCATCCTCGACGTTGCAGCCATCGATTGACTATTATCCCGCCTTGAACGTTTCAGCATGTTTCAATAGGGATACAGATGTCAGTCCAGGAACGCCCCCCGCTCCCCAGTAAAAACACCGTCGCCAAGATGGAAGCCGCCATGGCACTGGGCAGCTTTGCCATCGGCACCGGCGAATTCGCCATCATGGGCCTGATGCCCGACATTGCCAGCAATTTGCAGTTGAGCGAACCACAGGTGGGCCATGCCATCAGCGCGTATGCACTGGGGGTGATGGTTGGCGCGCCGACACTGGCCATTCTCGGTGCCAAGCTGCTGCGCAAGCACATGCTGCTGCTGTTGATGCTGCTGTATGCCGTGGGCAACCTGGCCACTGCCTTTGCCCCCTCGTTCGGTGGCCTGGTCGCATTTCGTTTCATCAGCGGCCTGCCCCACGGCGCCTACTTCGGCATTGCCGCAGTGGTGGCCTCGAGCATGGTCGCCAAGGATCAGCGCGCGGGGGCCGTTGCCCGGGTGATGATGGGCCTGACCTTGGCCATGTTGCTCGGCAACCCGGTTGCCACCTTCCTGGGCCAGTACTTCGGCTGGCGTTCGGCATTCGTGCTGGTCGGCGCGATCGCCCTGTGCACCATCGCCCTGGTCTGGCGTTTCGTGCCCCAGCGCCACGACGAAACACGCAGCGACCCGCGCAAGGAGCTCCAGGCCTTTGCCCACCCACAGGTATGGATGGCGCTGGCCATCGCTTCGATCGGTTTTGCCGGCATGTTCTGCGTGTTCAGCTACCTGGCACCGACCATGCTGCACGTGACCCAGGTGTCGCCACAGTGGATTCCGTTCGGTCTGGCGGCGTTCGGCGTGGGCGGTATCGTCGGCAACATCGCTGGCGGCAAGCTGTTCGACCGCCTGCAGTTCCGCGCCGTGGGCTTGGTACTGATGTGGTCGGTCGCCGTGCTGCTGTTCTTTACCTTCGCCGCCCAGGCGCTGTGGAGCCTGCTGCTGGGCATCGGCCTGGTGGGCACCATGATCGCCTTGGCGGCACCGCTACAGATCCGCCTCATGGACATTGCCCATGAGGCGCCTAGCCTGGCAGCGGCGTCCAACCATGCGGCGTTCAACCTGGCCAATGCCCTGGGGCCGTGGCTGGGAGGCATGGCGATCACTGCCGGCATGGGCTGGACCAGCACCGGGTACATCGGCGCCGCGACTGCGCTGGTTGGTTTGGGCATTTACCTGGTGGCACGGCGGATGAAAGGCGGGCATTGAAGCCGGCATGGTCATAAAGGGTTACCCTACCCCTTCATGCACCCGCCACTGCCGAGTCATTCATGTTCGATTGGGAAGACCTGCGCCATTTCTCCGCCTTCAGCTCGGCCGGCTCGCTGTCGGCCGCTGCCAAGACCCTGGGTGTCGACCACGCCACCGTGGCCCGGCGCATCGCCTCGCTCGAAGCTTCGCTCAAGCTCAAGCTGGTCGACCGACGTCCCCGCGCCTATGCCCTTACCCACGAAGGCCAACGTGTTGCGGAACTCGCCGAGCAGATGGCCATGTCCTCTTTTGCCCTGGAGCATTTCGCCAGCGCCGGCCAACAGACAGTGGAAGGTGAAGTGGTGCTCTCGGCACCACCGGCGCTGCTGGGCAGCATCGTCGCCCGGCGCCTGGGCGAGCTGTACCAGCGCTACCCACAACTGCGCCTGAAGCTGGTAGGCAGCAAATCCAAGGCATCCTTGGTCCGCCGCGAAGCTGACATCAGCATCGCCCTGGCCAGGCCGACAGAGCCAACTCTGGTGGTCAGCCTGCTGGGGCACCTGGATTACCGGCTGTATGCCTCGCCCGGTTACCTGGCCAGCGCAACGGTCAGGCGCTACATCGGCTACGACGAGTCTCAGGCCCGTTCCCCACAACAGCAATGGCTCAACCTCCAGGCCGGCCAGCAGCCGTTCGCATTGCACAGCAATGACCTGCGCATCCAGGCCCAAGCCTGTGCCGGCGGCATCGGCATCGCCTGCCTGCCCGCGTTCATGGCACAGGAACACGGTCTGAAAGAGGCAGGCAGCGCCCAACAGACAATGAGCATCGAAATCTGGCTGGCCGTGCATGAAGACGTGCGCGCCACACCGCGGATCAAGGCGGTTACCGACTTCCTTCAGCAACAGGTGCGGCCGCTGCTGCGCTTGTGAATTCTTGCAGATGGCGCATGCATCAATACGGAATTTTCGCCCAACCCTGCCAGCGTTAGGCTAACTCCATCACTCACGCCCTTGAAGGAGACGACGATGCAGTACGTGAAGCTGGGTAGCACTGGGCTGGACATTTCAAGGCTGTGCCTGGGCTGCATGACCTTCGGTGAACCCGACGCCGGCACTCATCCGTGGACCTTGGGCGAAGACGCCAGCCGGCCGATCATTCGCCATGCCGTCGAGCAAGGCATCAACTTCTTCGACACTGCCAACAGCTATTCCGCCGGCACCTCGGAAATCATCCTCGGCAAACTCCTGAGGGAGTTTACCCGCCGTGAAGAAACCGTGATCGCCACCAAGGTGTTCTTCCCTGCCAACATGTGGGAGGGCGCCAGCCGGCCCAATGAGCAAGGCTTGTCACGCAAGGCGATCATGGCCAACATCGACGCCAGCCTCAGCCGCCTGGGCACAGACTACGTCGACCTTTACCAGATCCACCGCTGGGACTACCACACCCCCATCGAGGAAACCATGGAAGCTCTGCATGATGTGGTCAAGGCCGGCAAGGCGCGCTACATCGGTGCATCGTCGATGTATGCCTGGCAGTTCGCCAAGGCGCAGCAGGTAGCCGCCAGCCATGGCTGGAGCCGCTTCGTGTCGATGCAGAACTACCTCAACCTGATCTACCGCGAAGAAGAGCGAGAGATGATCCCGCTGTGCCTGGATCAAGGCGTCGGCCTGATGCCCTGGAGCCCGATGGCGCGCGGCCGCCTGACACGACCGCATGGGCAGCAAACCCAACGCACGCGCACCGATGTGTCCGGGCAGTCGTTCTATGAAAAGACCGAGGTGGAGGACGGCCGGGTAATCGATGTGGTCGAGCAGATCGCCAGCGAACGGGGGGTGCCGATGGCCCAGGTTGCGCTGGCCTGGGTGCTGGGTAGGGCCGGCGTTAGCGCCCCTATCGTCGGCGCTTCGAAGCCCGCCCACCTGGACGATGCCCTGGGCGCACTGTCACTGCAGCTGAGCGAGGACGAAGTGGCGCGCTTGCAGGCCCCTTACGTTCCCCACGCGGTCACCGGCTTCAAGTAGCAATGGCTTGCGGCAGTTCGATGCGCACCCGCAAGCCCCCTGTGGCGGCGGCCAGCGCGGTGATGCTGCCACCGTGCAAGGCGATGGCACGCTGGGCGATCGCCAGCCCCAGGCCGAAGCCATCGCTGCTGTCGGTGCCACGGTCGAACGGTTCGAAGATGCGCTGCAGGCGCGCCGGGTCGACGCCCGGGCCATGGTCGCTGACGCACACCTGCAACCATTGCCCACCTGGTGCCGGTGCGGCCTCCACCAATACCGCCGTGCCGGGCTTCGTGTAGCGCACGGCATTGCGGATGACGTTCTCGAAGGCCCGGTACAGGAGTTCTTCATGGCCATGCATGAGAAACGCGCCCTGAGCCAGCAAGGACACCTGGCACTGCTTCATGCCTGCCTCGAAACGGGCATCCTCGACGATCTGCGCCAGCAGTTCGACCACATCCACGCTGGCGAAGTCACTGTTGCCTTGACGGGACTGGGCACGGGCCAGGGTCAGCAGTTGCTCGATCAGGTCGTCCATGCGCCGCGACTCGCGCTCGACCCGCTCCAGCATGTCGGGCCGGTCAGGTTGCTGGCGCATCAGGCCGATGGCGGCATGCATGCGGGTAAGCGGTGAGCGCAGCTCATGGGAAATATCATGCAGCAGGTTCTGCTGGGCCTGCACCAGGGCCTTGAGCTGGCCGGCCATGCGGTCACAATCCTCGGCCAGGTCGACGATTTCGTCACGGCGCTTGCCCAGCCGCGGCCTGACCCGCACATCGAAACGGCCTTGGGCAACCTGGCCCATGGCCTCGCGCAGCCAGGCCAGCGGGCGGGTCAGGTAAAAGCTGCACAACAGCGCGAACAGCGCGCTCATCACAGCCCCTGTCACGAACGGGCCAAGGTTGCGTGGGCGCGGTGCCATACCGACACGGGTGGCCACCGAAGCGCGCAGCACCAGCGGGCGGCCGTCACGGTCGAGCAGTGCCTGCTCGAAGCGCGCCACGTGCACCGTTTGGCCAGCCAGCAAGCGGTCTTGATCGTCGTAAAGGCCTACTTGCACATCCTGCGGCTGTGGCGACACGTCCAGCAGCTGGCGGCCGGCCCGCTCGCCATGCCGTTCGAGCATTTGCAGCTCGGTGGCCAGCAGCGAACGCAGCCCGGGTGTATCGCCGCGCAGCTCATTGAGCATGAAGGCCCCCGCCCCCACCAGGAAGGTCAGGGTGTTGGCAAGCCAGAAGGCCAGGAACAGCTTCCAGAACAGACGCCGGCGCATCATTCGACGATCAGCATGTAGCCCATGCCGCGCACGCTCTGGATCCAGCTGCTGCCATCGGCACGCGGGCCAAGTTTTTGCCGGATGCTACTGACGTGCACGTCGATGCGTCGGTCATAACGGGTCAGCGGCCGGCCCAGGGCATTGAGCGACAGGTCCTGCTTGCTGACCAGCTGACCGGCCTGGCGCGCCAGGGCTTCGAGCAGGCTGAACTCGGAGCCGGTCAGTTCCAGCGTGGCTGCGCCCCAGCGCGCCTCGCGCCGCCCCGGCCACATTTTCAATGCGCCACTGCGTACCTGTTCAGGTACCTCGGGCGCGCTGGTTTCACCCATCAGGTGTGGCTGCACGCGACGCAGTATTGCCCGCAGGCGTGCCACCAGCTCGCCAGGAGAGCTGGGCTTGGGCACATAGTCATCGGCCCCCAGCTCCAGGCCGGCAATGCGGTCGATGTTGTCACCGCGGGCCGTCAGCAGCAGCACCGGCACCTGGCTACGTGCACGCACGCGGCGCAGCACCTCGATACCAGAGATGCCTGGCAGCATCACGTCCAGCACCACCACCTGGAAATGGCCGGACAACGCCAGGGTCTCGCCTTCCTCACCCGTGTCCGCGGCCGTCGCCTGGAAGCCTTCGCGCGCCAGGTACAAAGAGAGCATTTCAGTCAGTTCGCGGTCGTCGTCGACCAGCAGCACAGGGATCATCAGGGCCAGATATCGCAATTGCAGGGGTTGCAATGATCGCCCTGCAAGCCGGCACTGTCACTGCCGCCCGGTCGGACTTTACACATCTTTACCCTCGGCTAACCGCGCCGTACACAGCCCGCCCGTATCCTCATCGCCCGCTGCTTGCGGGTCGCCCGCGCTTGCTGCCCTCCGAATCCGCTTGTCTGGAAACCCCGATGAACTACCCGCGCCTGTTGCTCTCCATCCTGCTGCTGAAAGCCACGTTGGCCCAGGCCTCACCGTTCAGGATCGCCGACATTCGCGTCAACGGCCTGCAGCGGGTTTCCGCTGGCAGTGTGTTCGGTGCCTTGCCGCTGAACGTTGGCGACCAGGCTGACGACCGCCGCCTGGTGGACTCGACTCGTTCCCTGTTCAAGACCGGGTTCTTCCAGGACATCCAGTTGAGCCGCGATGGCAATGTGCTGATCATCAACGTGGTCGAGCGCCCGTCGGTGTCGAGCATCGAGATTGAAGGCAACAAGGCGATCAGCACCGAAGACCTGATGAAGGGCCTGAAGCAATCGGGCCTGGCCGAAGGCGAGATCTTCCAGCGTGCCACCCTCGAAGGTGTGCGTAACGAACTGCAACGCCAGTACGTGGCCCAGGGGCGCTACTCGGCCGAGGTCGACGCCGAAGTGGTGCCGCAGCCGCGCAACCGTGTGGCCCTGAAGATCAAGATCAACGAAGGCACCGTCGCCGCCATCCAGCACATCAACATCGTTGGCAACAACGTATTCGATGATGAGACCCTGGGGCAGCTGTTCGAGCTGAAGACCACCAACTGGCTGTCGTTCTTCAAGAACGACGACAAGTACGCCCGTGAAAAACTCTCCGGTGACCTGGAGCGCCTGCGTTCCTACTACCTGGACCGCGGCTACATCAACATGGACATCGCCTCCACCCAGGTGTCCATCACGCCGGACAAGAAGCACGTCTACATCACCGTCAACATCAACGAAGGCGAGAAATACACCGTTCGCGACGTGAAGCTGTCCGGTGACCTCAAGGTGCCGGAAGACCAGGTCAAGTCGCTGCTGCTGGTGCAGCCGGGGCAGGTATTCTCGCGCAAGGTGATGACCACCACGTCCGAGCTGATCACCCGTCGCCTGGGTAACGAAGGCTACACCTTCGCCAACGTCAACGGCGTGCCGCAACCCAACGACCAGGACCACACGGTCGACATCATGTTCGTGGTCGACCCGGGCAAGCGTGCCTACGTCAACCGCATCAACTACCGCGGCAACACCAAGACCGAAGACGAAGTGCTGCGTCGCGAAATGCGCCAGATGGAAGGCGGCTGGGCGTCGACCTACCTGATCGACCAGTCCAAGACCCGTCTTGAGCGCCTGGGCTTCTTCAAGGAAGTCAACGTCGAGACCCCGCAGGTGCCTGGCACCGACGACCAGGTCGACGTCAACTACAGCGTCGAAGAGCAGGCCTCCGGCTCGATCACCGCCAGCGTCGGTTTCGCCCAGAGCGCCGGCCTGATCCTGGGGGGTTCGATCAGCCAGAGCAACTTCCTCGGTACCGGTAACAAGGTATCCATCGGCCTGACCCGTTCGGAATACCAGACCAAGTACAACTTCGGCTTCGTCGACCCCTACTTCACCGCCGACGGCGTCAGCCTGGGCTACAACCTGTTCTACAGCAGCACCGACTACAGCGATTACTACGACGATGGGGTTTCGTACTATGCAATCAACAGCTACGGCGCCGGGGTCAGCTTCGGCTACCCGATCAACGAAACCTCGCGCCTGACCTACGGCCTGACCCTGCAGCACGACGACATTTCGCCCGGCACCTACAGCGCTGACGAGATCTACGATTTCATCTCCCGCGAAGGCAAAAGCTTCAACAACCTCAAGGCGTCGATCGGTTGGTCGGAGTCCACCCTCAACAAAGGCGTACTGGCCACCCGGGGCCACTCGCAGAGCCTGACGCTGATGGCTACCACCCCTGGCAGCGACCTGTCGTTCTACAAGCTCGACTACAACGGCCAGGCTTTCCTGCCGGTCACCAGCAACACCACGCTGCGCCTGCACACTAACCTGGGCTACGGCAACGGCTATGGCTCCACCGACGGCTTGCCGTTCTATGAAAGCTACAACGCCGGTGGGCAGGGCTCGGTACGCGGGTTCAAGGACGGCACCCTCGGCCCGCGCAGCACACCGGCTACCGGGGCCTATTCCAGCGCTGGGCAGGCTTACTATTCCGACCGCGACACCGATGTGCTGGGGGGTAATATCCTGATTACCGGCGGTGCCGAGTACCTGTTCCCGCTGCCCTTCGTGAAGGACCAGAGCCAGCTGCGCAGCTCGGTGTTCGTCGATGCCGGCAACGTGTATGCCGACACCTGCTACCTGTCCACCACCCAAGGCTGCGGCAGCGTCGACCTGGCGCAGATAGCTGTGTCGCTGGGGGTTGGCGTGACCTGGTACAGCCCGATGGGGCCGCTGAGTTTCAGCCTGGCGGCGCCATTGAAAAAGCCGGATAACGCCGAAACCCAGGTGTTCCAGTTCTCGTTGGGGCAGACCTTCTGATGCTGCTCATGAAATGAACCGCGCAGCACGGGGGTTGAGCATTACCCGCTTTTACCCCCGCTTTACCCAAGTTGACAGTCACCTTGCCTAAGCTGGCCAGTACTCGAACCCCGCCCAGCAGGACACCCTCATGCCTCCGTTCACACCCTGTTTCCCTACATCACTGCGCGAAAATGAAATACCCGTCGCCCTGCTTGATCTGGTGCAGGAACGCCTGGCCACCCTGCTTGGCCCACGCTTCACGGTGGTACTGGGCGGTAGCGGCAACGGCGATGGTGTCAGTCATTACCACCTCGCAATCCAGCACAACCAGAGCGGGGTTTCCCTGGAGGACTACGGTGACGTCGGTGCCGGTTTCGTCGAGCACCTGCTGCGCATGGGCACCCAAGTGCGGGACATGCTCGACTCAGCCACATTCAACCGTATGGGCAGCGACGACCCTGGCCGACCATTGGTATGGCTCCGCGAGCTGGTCAGCCCCAGGGAAACCATTACAATGCCCGGCCCAACCTGAAATATGTTTTCCCCATGAAATCACTGCTTTACGCCGTAACCTTATTATTTTCCTTTACCCTCCCCGCTCTGGCCAACCCGCCGGCCACCTTCACCGAAGCCAAGGTGGTGGCCAAGCAGAAGGTCTACCTGGACCAGGCCAGCAGTGCCATGGGCGACCTGTACTGCGGTTGCAAATGGACCTGGGTGGGCAAGTCTGGCGGGCGCATCGATGCCGCCTCGTGTGGCTACAAGACGCGCAAGCAGCAGAACCGCGCCGAACGCACCGAGTGGGAACACATCGTCCCCGCCCACACCTTCGGCAACCAGCGCCAGTGCTGGAAGAACGGCGGCCGTGAGCACTGCGTGGACAACGACCCGGTATTCCGCGCCATGGAGGCCGACCTGTTCAACCTTTACCCGGCCGTGGGTGAGGTCAACGGTGACCGCAGCAACTTCAACTACGGCATGGTCACTGGCAATGCCGGCGAATACGGCCAATGCACCACCAAGGTCGATTTCGTCCAGCGCACCGCCGAACCGCGTGACGAAGTCAAAGGCCTGGTGGCCCGCACAACGTTCTACATGTTCGACCGCTACAAGCTGAACATGTCGCGCCAACAGCAACAGCTGCTGATGGCCTGGGACAAGCAACACCCGGTGTCGGCCTGGGAGAAAGAACGCGACCGGCGCATTGCCGCGATCATGGGCCATGCCAACCCGTTCGTAAGCGGCGAACGCAAGTGGACTGCCGGCTACAAGCCGGTTGGCAGCGGCGTGGTACAGGCGGTGCCGGTAAACGCGGCCAAGCCAGAGGCCAAACCAAGCCTGGCCAGCGCCGGTTCGGTCGGCGCCGTGCTTGGCAACCGCAACAGCCACGTCTATCACCTGTCAGTCGGCTGCCCGGGCTACAACCAGGTTGCAGCGAAGAACCAGGTTACCTTCGCAAACGAAGGTGAAGCGCAGGCAGCGGGGTATCGCAAGGCAGGCAACTGCCGCTGACCGTTTCAAAGGCTGCGCGGCCCCTGTGGGAACCGGGGCGCGTCAGCCGTTGACCAGGTTTACCGGCCGTTCACCGGCCAGCGCGCTGAGCAGGTTGTCTACCGCGCAACGCGCCATGGCCTGGCGGGTGTCCTCGGTCGCCGAGCCAATATGCGGGGTTGCTACCACGTTATCCAGCTGCAACAGCGGCGAGTCGGTCGGCAGCGGCTCGTGCACGAACACGTCCAGCCCCGCACCGCGGATACGCCTGGCCCGCAGCGCTTCGATCAGCGCCTGCTCATCCACCACACGCCCGCGTGAGATGTTCACCAGAATTGCCTCAGGCTTCATCAACGCAAGTTCCCGTGCGCCTATCAGGCCTTCGGTGCTGGCGCTCAATGGCACCGTCAGGCAAACGAAATCTGCCTGCTGCAACAGCTCATCCAGGCTGCACTGGCATGCGGCATAGCGTGCTTCCACCTCGGGCTTGGCACGCTGGCTGTGATAAAGCACGCGCATGCCAAAGCCGGCAGCCGCGCGCCGGGCCAGGGCCTCGCCAATGCGGCCCATGCCGACGATGCCTAGCGTCTTGCCGTGCACATCACTGCCAAAATGCGCCGGCCCCAGGTTGGCCTGCCAACGGCCGTCACGTACCCAGTTCGCCAGCTCCACCACCCGCCTGGCGGTAGCCAGGATCAAGGCAAAGCCTGTGTCGGCCGTGGTTTCGGTCAACACGTCGGGCGTGTTGGTAAGCATCACACCACGCCTGCTGAGTTCAGCAATGTCGTAGTTGTCCACGCCTACCGAAACGCTCGACACCACTTCCAGTTGCGGGGCAAGGTCGAGCAGGCTGGCATCCAGGCGCAGGCTGGCCCCCAGCAACCCGTGCGCCCCCGGTAACGCATCGCGCAGGCGGGCCAGGCCGTCGGGCTGAGTGGTATCCACCCAGGTCACCTCGACGCGATCTTGCAGGCGTGCCATCAGGTCGTCGGACAGGCGTTTATACAGGACGATTCGCTTCTTCATTGCAGGTTTCCTAATGGTTCATGGCCAGACGCGAGCTGTCGCGCTTTGCCCGGCCAGAGGTCTGGGAAGTATTGAGCGCAGCGGTAAGCGCCACTGCCGTCAGCAGCGCACCGCACATGAACAGGTAAGAGGCGCCGGGCCCGCCCGTAGCCCCATTGAGGTAGCCCACCAGCCACGAACCGCCAAACGAGCCCAGCGCCCCCATGCTGTTGATCAGCGCCATGGCGCCGCCTGCGACGTTGGCCGGCAGGATTTCGGGCACGATCGCGAAGAACGGGCCATAAGGGGCGTACATGCAGGCGCCAGCGACCACCAGCAATGCATACGACAGCCAGAAATGCTCGCTGCCCAAGGCGTAGGAACCATAGAACGCCAACGCAGCAATCAGCAGCGGCGGCCAGACGAAGCGCTTGCGCTTTTGCAGGCGGTCGGATGCCCAGGACACGCCCACCATTGCCAGCACTGCCGCCAGGTAAGGCACCGAGGCCAGCCAGCCGGCCTGCACGATATCGACGTTCGCCGCCTGCTTGAGAATCGACGGCAGCCACAGCACGAAGCCATACACGCCGATGCTCCAGCAGAAGTACTGCAGCGCCAGGATGATCACTTGCGGCGAGCGGAACGCTTCGCGGTAGTTCTTTACAGGCTTGATACCCTGCTGCTCGGCAGCCAGCGCCTGCGCCAGGGCGGCCTTTTCCTGCTCGCTCAGCCAGGTCACCTGGGCCGGGCGGTCATCCACCAGGCGCCACCAGAAGAACGCCCAGATCACGGCGGGCAGGCCTTCTATGATGAACATCCAGCGCCAGTCGTAATGCTTGATCAGGTAACCGGACACCACCGACATCCACAGAATGGTCACCGGGTTGCCCAGCATCAGGAAGGTGTTGGCGCGCGAACGCTCGGCCCGGGTGAACCAATGGCACAGGTACACCAGCATGGCCGGCATGACCGCAGCCTCCACTACCCCGAGCAGGAAGCGGATGCCGATCAGCATGTAGACGTTGCTGACCATGCCGGTAAGCGTGGCAAGGCCGCCCCACAGGATCAGGCAGACGAAGATGAGCTTCTTCACGCTGCGCTTTTCAGCGTAGATGGCGCCGGGCACCTGGAAGAAGAAGTAACCGAGAAAGAACAGCGCACCCAACAACGAAGACAGCACCGGGGTGATGTGCAGGTCTTCGGCCATGCCGGAGGCGGCGGCGAAGCCGTAGTTGGCGCGGTCCAGGTACGCCAGGCTGTAGGTAACGAACACAATCGGGATGATGTACCACCAGCGGCGAGGTGCCAGGCTTTGGCTTTGCATGGTTTGTTTCTCCTGAGCTTGTTGTTTTTGTTGCAACAGGTGATTCGGGATCGGCTCATGCGCTTCTGCGCAGGTCGTAGGCCTCCAGTTCATGGCGCAGCGGCAGCCCTTCCATGTCGCCACGCGACTGCACGGCACGGCTGCCGCACCAGTTGCCGCGCGCTACCGCCTCGGCTACCGGACGGCCCTCCAGTAACGCGCTGAGCACACCGACGGCAAAGGCATCACCTGCACCGACGGTGTCCACCACGCGGCTGACTGGCACGGGGGCTACCTGCCCTTCGCCCTTGGCGCTGCGGAAGTAGGCGCCAGCGTCGCCCAGCTTGATCACCACCAGTTCCACCCCTTGGTCCAGGTAGAACGCGGCGATATCGGCCGGGGTGTGCTGACCAGTCAGCAACCGCCCCTCTTCCAACCCCGGTAAAACCCAGTCGGCCTTGGCCGCCAGGGCATTGATTTCACGCACCATGCTGCTTTGATCGGGCCACAGCGAGGGGCGCAGGTTGGGGTCGAACGATATGCTGCGACCGGCTGCGCGCATCCCGTCCAACAGCGCGTGGGACAGCGCCCGACAGCTGTCCGACAGCGCCAGCGGAATACCGGTAGCGTGCACGTGGCGAGCCTGCAGCCAAACGGGGCTCACCATCGCAGCTGACAGCCTGCTGGCCGCCGAACCGCGGCGAAAGTACTCCACTGCCGGGTCGCTGCCATCCTCGCTGCGGGCCTTGAGCTGAAAGCCCGTCGGGTAGTTGGCATCCACCTCGACACCGGAACAGTCCAGGCCTTCGCAGCGCAAACTGTCGAGCACGAAACGGCCCAGCGAATCGTCACCAACCCGGCTCAGCCAGCGCACCTTGAAGCCCAGCCGCGCCAGGCCGATCGCCACGTTGCTGTCGGCGCCAGCGATGCGTTTGCCAAACTGCCCGACACCGGCCAGGTCACCGGCTTGCTCGGCGACGAACATGGCCATGGTTTCGCCGAAACACAGCACGTCATGTTCATGCATGGTCCAGCTCCTGCGCCGCGCCCAGTGCAGAAAGGTGACGCACATGGGCCCGGGTCAGCGCCAGCAGGTCTTCGCCCACCAGGGGGTACTCGACGGCGCGCACCACGCCCGGCGCGAACTCGGCCATCAGCGCTGCCCACTCCTGCAGGTCAGCAGCCTGGGGCGGTATGGCCACCAGACGGCCATCGGCCCGGCGCTGCACAGCCTTGCAATGCACATAGCGCACCCAACGGCCTAGCTGCCTTGCAGCTTGCCGCGCAGGCTCGGCTTGCCACTGCCAGTTACCGATATCGAACGTCATGCCCAGGCGCAGCCCAAGCGGGTCGACACGCTGGAAAAACTGCAGCATCGGTTCGATCCTGCCACCTTGTGCGGTCTGATCGTTTTCCACCAGCAACAGAGGCCCCTGCGCAGGCAGCAGCGACGCCAAGGCCGTCACATCGCAGTGCTCATCGAAGTGCCCCAAGGAAACCTTCAGCGCCACCGCGCCAAGCGCCCGGGCAATTTCCAGCTTCTGCACCAGCAGCGGGTCGGGCACGCCTTGCGCGGTCCACAGTTCAAGGGGAGTGGAGTACAGGCATTCCAGGCGCAGCGCGGCAATGACCCTGCCCAGCGCAGCTGCGTCCGGTGCGCTGGCGAACAATTCTTCGCGCAATTCGACGCGACTGACGCCAGCGGCTGCCAGCAGGTCCAGAAACTGCTCCTGGCCACGTTGGCGCACAAAGTCGGCACCGTAGCTGGAGAGACTGATGGAAACGGGGTTCGCTTGCATTGTTCTTGTCCTTATGAAACCGGTTTCATTTTTGATCAGCAGCAGGCACAAGCCTGCCGTTTTCTTACTGGGGTTGGGTTGAACCGCGGATGATCAGGTTGGCCTTGAAGTCGATGCGCCGGGCTGCGCCGCTGTCGCCGCGCAAGCGACCGAGCAGGCTTTCGAAGGCCGCCACGCCGATACGCTCGGTGGGCTGGGCCAGTGCGGTGATGCCTTTGCCGACCAAGGGGTACCAGTCGAGGTCGTCGAGGGCGATCAGCCCGACATCGGCAACCAGGTTGCGCCCGGCCTCGAGCAGCGCCCGGGTCACCGCCAAGGTGGCAACGCCGTTGAAGGTGAAGATGGCTTGCGGACCATGACCACTGTGGGCAAGAAACGAAGCCAGTTGGCCCTGCAGCCCGGCGCCGATTTCCAGTACCTGCTGACGCATGCCTGGCCGTCGGCTGATCGATGCGCCGAATGCCTGCACCCGCTCCAGGCGTGAACTGGTGCCATCGAGGGGTTCGCTGACCGCCAGGATGTCGCGGTAGCCCTGGGCTTGCAGGTGGTCAAGGGCCTGCTCGACTGCGTCAGCATTGTCCAGGCCGACAAGGTCCACATTCAGCTCGGGCAATTGGCGGTCGACCAGCACCATGGGGATGTCGCGCTGCAGGTTGAGCAGCTCGCCGGGGTGGTGACCGAGCGTGTTCACGATCAGCCCTTCAACGTTGTAGCTCTGCAGGGCCACCAGGTGGTGACGCTCCTGCTCGTCGTCGCGGTTGGTGTTGCACACCACCAGGCTGTAACCATGCTGACGGCAGGCAGTTTCCACGCCGTGCATCACGGCCACTGAATAGGGGTTTAGGATATCGGCCACCAGCATGCCGATCAGTCGCGTCTGGCCGCGC
The DNA here is from genome assembly GCF_045164175.1 of Pseudomonas sp. 10(2024). Classification (NCBI taxonomy): domain Bacteria; kingdom Pseudomonadati; phylum Pseudomonadota; class Gammaproteobacteria; order Pseudomonadales; family Pseudomonadaceae; genus Pseudomonas; species Pseudomonas sp. 10(2024). The sequence continues at coordinate 2,701,294 of NZ_CP174006.1, read as the reverse complement.
TTGAGGCCGCGAGCCATCTGGTTGGGGCGATAGCCGAGGCGTTCGATGACCTCTTCCAGCCGCTTGGCCGTGGCTTCGGCCAGCAATTGGCGGTCGCCACCGATGTAACGGGAGACGGTGGCTTTGGAAACGCCAGCAACACGCGCCACTTCGCTGATGGTGACCCGTTCGCGGGTATGGGCAGGCGCGTCGGTCATGGGTTTTCCTTATGATTGTTTTAATAGTGATGAAACCGGTTTCAATACAGCAAAAATGCGCGGGTTCGTCAACATGCCGTTGGTCGGGCACGAAGACAGGAAATGTTAAATCGCATTAAGAATATTTCATAGATCATTGATAGTTATAGATTTATATCCGTAGGACAGGGCTTACCCTAGAATCTGATTACGTTAGGGGATGGCACGGGCTTCGCCCGTGTTCGCGGGTAAACCCGCTCCTACGGGCGAGGGTGCAGAAATACACGTCAGCGGAGCGACTTCACATCACCGGCCGTAACGGCACTGCCCTGGTTACCCCAGCTGCTGCGGATGAAATTCACCACCTCGGCAACCTCCTGGTCACTCAGGCGCCAGCCGAAAGCCGGCATGGTGAAGTTCGACGGCGCAGTGTGCGTTGCCGGTACCGTGCCACCGGCGAGCACCACATGGATCAGCGACGTGGCATCCGCAGTCTGCACCACCGGGTTGCCGGCCAAGGCCGGGAACACGCGGGTGTAGCCCTGCCCGTCGGTGCGGTGGCAGGCCGCGCAGTTGTCGATGTACACCGCCGCCCCAGGCTTGCTGTCGTCACCCTTCCATAGCGCATCCGCGACCTGCTTGTCGTACACATGCGGCTGGTCATCCGGATTACTTGGCGGCAGGGTTTTCAGGTAGCGGGCGATAGCGGTCAAGTCAGCATCACTCATGTGCTGCATGCTGTGCTCGACCACATCGCTCATGCCGCCGAACACGGCGCTGCGATCACTGCGCCCAGTCTTGAGAAACTGCACCAACTGCGCTTCGCTCCAGCTGCCCAGGCCGTCTTTGTGATCGCCACGCAGGTTCTTGGCAATCCAGCCTTCCAGCGGTGCGCTGCCGGCCAGAAACTGCTCGCCATCGGCCGCGCTCAGGGCCTTCTCCTGCATGGTCAGCGCCCGCGGCGTATGACAAGCGCCACAATGCCCAAGGCCCTCGACCAGGTACGCACCGCGGTTCACCACAGGGTCAGCTGTCGCCGATGCCTGCCAGGGCTTGGCCTCTGGTGCGAACACGCCGCGCCAGATTGCCAGCGGCCAGCGCATGCTCAGCGGCCAAGGAATGTCAGAGGCCTTGTTCGCCTGCTCGACAGGCGCCACGCCCTTCATGAAATAGGCGTAGAGCGCCTGCATGTCCTGCTCGCTGACCCGCGCATACGACGGGTATGGCATGGCCGGATAGAGCGTACTGCCGTCCTTGCCGATCCCCCTGCGCACGGCCTGGTCGAAGTCTTCGAAGCTGTACCGGCCAATGCCACTGGCCGCCGGGGTGATGTTGGTGGAGTACACCGTGCCAATCGGCGTTTCCATCGGTAACCCGCCGGCAAAGGGTTTGCCGCCTTTGGCGGTATGGCAGGCCACGCAGTCACCGGCGCGGGCCAGGTACTCGCCCAGGCGTACCTGCGCAGCGTCATTCGCTACGGCCTGTGCAGCCGCACCGGCGCCCAGCACCAGGGTGGCGATCAACAGTGTCTTCATGCTCATCGCTCCTCAAGCCTGGACCAACGGACCGGGGTTTTTCAGGTACTGCTCACGGATGGCGCGGGCCGACCAGTAGGTGAGCGCGGCCACCAGCCCGGTCGGGTTGTAACCCAGCCCCTGCGGGAACGCCGAAGCCCCCGGAACGAACACGTTGTGTACGTCCCAGCTTTGCAGGTAGCGGTTCAGTGCACTGGTCTTGGGGTCGGTGCCCATGATCGCCCCGCCGTTCAGGTGGGTGGTCTGGTAACTGGTGGTGTTGAAGTGGTCCTTGACCTGCTTGCCCAGCACGGCAATGGCCTTGGGGTTCATCGCCTGGGCGATCTTGCTCAGCTTGTCGACCATGAACTGGTTCATCTTGATGTCGTTTTCCTGCCAGTCGAACGTCATGCGCAGCAGCGGCTGACCGTAGGCATCGCGGTAGGTGGGGTCCAGGTCCAGGTAATTGCCACGGTAGGACTGGTGTGCGCCGTGGGCATCCATCGACACCTGGTGGGTGTAGTAGTCGGCCGTGGCTTTCTTCCAGGCACTGCCCCAGGCCGGAGTACCCGGCGGGTTGGAGGTACCGGCAATCGGCCGGCTGCCGGCCTGGTTCACCCACATTGGCGAACCACCGACGAAGCCGTGCGGGCCATGGTCGAAGTTGTCGGCGTTGAAATCGTCAATGGCAATGCCATTGCCACCCGCGCCGATGAAGTTGTTGGTGTAGGTGTCCTTGTCGAAGAACGCCTTGACTGTCCCCATGTTCTGATAGGCGAAGTTACGCCCGACCACACCTTCGTTCTTCACCGGATCGTAAGGTTTGCCAATGCCGGAAAGCAGCATCAGACGCACGTTGTTGAACTGGAACGCCGCCAGAATCACCAGCTCTGCCGGCTGCTCCACCTCGCGCCCCTGGGCATCGATGTAGGTCACGCCGGTGGCCTTGCGCTTGCTGTCGTCCAGGTTCACCCGCAGCACATGGGCATTGGGCCGCAACTCGAAGTTGGGCACCTGGCGCAGCGCCGGCAGGATATTCACGTTGGGCGAGGCTTTGGAGTACATGTAACACACGTAGCCGCTGCAGAAACCGCAGAAGTTGCACGGCCCCATCTGCGCCCCGTAGGGGTTGGTGTATGGCCCCGAGGTGTTGGCCGACGGCAGGTTGTAGGGTTTGTAGCCCAGGCTGGTGGCAGCCTTTTCGAACAGCCTTGCCGATACAACGTTCTTCTGCGCGGGCAGCGGGAACGGGTTGGAACGGTCCGGCGCATAGGGGTTGCCGCCCTTCCCTTCACCGACCACCTGGCCTTTGACGGTCCAGGCCTGGCCTGAAGTGCCAAAGACCTTTTCGGCAAAGTCGAAATAGGGCTCCAGCTCTTCATAACTGACGCCGAAGTCCTGGATGGTCATGCCTTCGGGAATGAACCTGCGCCCGTAGCGCTCTTCATAGTGGCTGCGCAGGCGCAACTCGACGGGATCGACCCGGAAGTGCACTCCCGACCAGTGCAGGCCCGCGCCCCCCACGCCCTTGCCCGGCAGGAATGCGCCCAGCTGGCGATTGGGCAATGCCACATCATTCACGCTATGGCGGACAGTGACGGTTTCTTTCGATACATCGACGAACAGCTTCTTGCGCACGCTGTAGGTCAGCTCATCGATCACCTGCGGGTAGCTGCCTTCGGGGTAGGTATCCTGCATCGGCCCCCGCTCCAGGGCTACCACGTGCAGCCCGGCCTCGGTCAGCTCTTTGGCCATGATCGCACCGGCCCAGCCGAAGCCGACGATCACCGCATCCACTTTGTTCAACACCGTCGCCATGCCTCAGGCCCTCTCACCACGGATCGATACAGCCGGGAACGGATAAGGCTCATTGCGCTCGACCCAGTCCATGAAGTCGGCGCGGGCGCCGGGGAAGCCGATCTGGGTCCAGCCGACCATGCCTTTGTTGCCGCCATGAATCGGGTCGCAGAAGAACCCTTCACGCGTGTTTTGCACCAGCAGGCTGAAGAACACCTTGGCCGGAACGGTTTCGAAAAACAGCTCTCCTGCCTCCAACTTGCTGAGAATGCGGTCCCGGGTAGCGCTATCTTGCGCAGCAAAAACCTGTCCGCCATTGGCCTTGCACCAGCCGTCCACGGCAGCGATGCCCAGGCGGTAGATTTGTTGCGGGCTGAGCTGCAGCTGGTAGCCCAGCTCGGGCGAGGCGTCGGCGTTGAACGGCCCTTGCATGTACCACTGTGCGCCAGTTGCGTAGGGGGTATTCATCTGCCGGTCGATGAACTCGGCGGCACCCGCTTCGAGTGCCCCTGGGCCAAGCTCATCGGCCGGGATGATGCGCGACACGGCGGCCTGGACAAAAGCCCACTCCTCGGCGCTGAAGAATGTCGGCCGATAGTCGCCCGCAGGTGGCGTAGCGGGCACGTTCGGTGGCTGTTGCGGGGCCGCAAGCAGCTGGCTGGCGTCTGCGCCAAGCCCCGTGCTGGCCACGGTAACGACAGGGATCAGGGTCAAGGTCTTGCGCAGAAAATCCCTGCGCGGGTTGTCTGGGGCATGCTCAGGCATTGCGAATCCTCATCGGCTGTGGGGCGGCCTTGATAAGCGCCATCTGATTTTCAATTGAGAGGTGATCTTGATAGGCCATCAAGAGACAGCCGAATAATCTAGCGCGTTCAGAAAGGTTTTGAAACCGGTTTCATGCTTTGCCTCCCAACCTGTACAAAACATCATTTTTTTGACAAGAAACACTTAAAAACAACTTTTAGCGAAACTTCTTACAACGCATTAGGAAGTTTCAATCTGTCTCAAAAATTGATTCCTCGTTAGTCTTGAAACTTTCGCAAATGCTTGCGCCCCGCCGCATGGAAGTAGGTGCACTGCGAGTGTTTGACCTGCCAAGAGACGAGGATCAAGGATGCCCAAAGAGTCCGAGCGCACTGGCAAACCAGTGCCCGCCCACCAAAAGCCAATCCTGCTTGAAGACACAAATGAAACCCCACGGCCTCCTGGTGGCGCGGGTCCTGAATACGCAACAGACCTGACCAGCTACCCGGCCGACCCGGACTTTCAGCTACGCGGCGGCTACGACAACCTCATGCTCGACGCGGCAAGCCAGCTGTTCGGCCTGGTCATTCGCCTGCGCACACTGGATGACCTGCCCAACATCCAGTTCGTGCACAAGACCGTGCAAACGCAGATCGGTACTATCCGCGAGGAAATGCGACAGCACGGCTATTGCGCGGTCCATCAGGAAGTCTATTCCTACGCCTTGTGCCTGCACCTGGACGAGGCCGTGATGACCCGCCCCTGGGGCCAGAACTCGTGCTGGAGCCACGAACCGCTGCTGAGCATCTTCCACGACGAAACCCAGGGCGGCGAAAAGATCTTCGTGCTGCTCGAGCGCATCATGCAATCGCCAAAGGAATTCCAGGATGTGCTGGAGTTCCTGTACTTCTGCTTTTGCCTGGGCCTGCAAGGCAAATACGCCCTTGACCCCAAGGGCGATGAAATCCTTCGCGCGTTGATCAGCCGGATGCACAAGGTCATTCGCCAACTGCGTGGCCCCACGCCGGAAACAGTGAGCGACCCCTATAGCAACGTCGTCCATTGCCCCCACCGTATGCACCGCTGGCAGTGGCCCTGGTGGACCCCGCTGGTCATCTCGGTCATCGCCATGGTCTGCGCCTACAGCTACTACAGCTACCGCCTCGACCTGCTAACCGCCGAAGTCGTCGAATCGCTCAACGCCATTCTGCAACAGTAACGGGGGACGCCACATGCCCAGCCAATCCGATCTGCGCTTCACTTTCCAGCCGCTGGTTGGCCGTAGCGAGTTTGAGGTGGTGTCGTTCGAACTGGACGAAGCCATCAGCTCCCCGTTCCGGCTGCAGCTGGAGCTGATCAGCTTCGAAGACGATGTCGACTTCGGCCAACTCCTCGACAAACCGGTGCTGTTCACCCTCTGGCAGGGTGAGCGCCCGTTGCGCTACGTGCACGGCCTGGTCAGCACCTTCAGCCAGGGAGAAACAGGCTTCCATCGCACCCGTTACCGGGCACTGGTCGAGCCCGTGCTGGCCCGCGCCGGGCTGCGCTCGAACTGGCGCATCTTCCAGCAGAAAACCGTGCCGCAGATTCTCGAGATCATGCTCAAGCGCCAGGGCGTGAATGCCTACGAGCTCAAGTGTCTCGACCCGCATCAGGTGCGCGAATTTTGCGTGCAGGCCGGTGAAACAGACCTCGACTTCATGGCCCGCCTGGCCGCCGAGGAAGGCATTGTCTACCGCTTCGAACACACGCCGAAACAGCACTTGCTGGTCATCACTGACCGGCTACTGGCGCTGGGGCAGATCAGCCGGGGGGCCATCAAGACCGATGACGAGGATGAAGGGTTTCACAATGACGACGTTGGCCCCGATCAGGTGCTGTACCGATCCGTTGGAGGCGGCGATCAGGCCAGGCCTTGCCTGCGGCGCTTGCGTTACAGCGAACAGGTTCGAACAGCGCGGCAGGTGCAACGGGACTACACCTTCACTCACCCACAATACCGTCAGGAACACCAGGCTTACGACAATAGCAACACCCATCAATCGCTGAACTATGAGCGCTTCGACTACCCCGGCCGATACAAGCGTGATGCGGTCGGGGTTCCGTTCACTGCCACCCGCCTCACGGCCCTGCGCCATGATGCGCGCATTGCCGAAGTGGAAGGCGACGATGTGCGCCTGCAACCGGGGCTGAGCTTCACCCTCATCGAGCACCCGCGTGAAGACCTCAACGTGCACTGGCGCACGGTCAGCGTGCATCACGAAGGCACCCAGTTCACCAGCCTGCAGGAAGAGGCCGCCGGCTCGCAGCAAGGCACCCGCTACAAACAGGAAGCATTGCTGGTTCCCGGCAGGACCGAATGGCGCCCGGCCCCCCTGCCCAAGCCACGCATCGACGGCCCGCACATGGCGACGGTGGTCGGACCCAAGGGCGAGGAAATCTATTGCGACCAATGGGGCCGTGTGAAAGTGAGCTTTCCTTGGGACCGGGAAAGCGAAAACAACGAGTTCAGCTCCTGCTGGGTGCGCGTGTCGCAAGGTTGGGCGGGGGGCAGCTGGGGTTCGATGGCCATCCCGCGCATCGGCCAGGATGTGATCATCCAGTACGTAAATGCCGACCCGGACCAGCCGATGATCACCGGGCGCACCTATTGCGGTAACCAGTTGCCGCCCTATGACCTGCCCGAGCACAAGACGCGCATGACCATCAAGAGCCAGACCCATAAAGGCGAAGGCTTCAACGAGCTGCGCTTCGAGGATGAACTGGGTCGGCAGGAGGTGTTCATTCATGCCGAGCGGGACCAGAACAACATCGTCAAGCACGACGAAACCACACGCGTGGGTAACGATCGTACCGAACGCGTCGAACGAGACGAGACGATTTCGATCGGTCAGGACCGTCGCGAAGACATTGCCCGTGACGAGTCTGTTGGCATCGGCCAGAACCGGGTACACGAAATCGGCAACGACGACAGCCTGAGCATCGGCCGCAACCATAGGATCACCACAGGCAAGGACCGAATCGAACAGGTAGGGAACCACCGGCAGGACATCACCAAGGCAAACCACACGGTAGAAATCGGCGGCCACCGCGAACAGGTGGTTGCCGGTCACAGCACGTTGCAAACGGGCGAAGCCATCCGGCACACCACCAAGGTTTATGACATCCAGGTCAGCGAAAGCCTGACGATCCGCAGCCCCGCAGGGCTTTTGAGAGTCGACGGCGCCGGTATCACGCTGGACGGCCTGGCGCTGGCCTTCAAAGGGCCTGTCAGCCAGCAGGCTACGGGTAGCAATCGCGTCACTTCAACGTCTGGCGTACCAGCGCCGGGCGAGCCCATTTGCCTCAGCTGCCTACTCAAAGCGATAGCCGACGGCCACACCATCATTCGCATGGAAGGAGCAAGCTGATGCCCAGCCCATTTGTCAGAGCAATGGTCGATGTGCTGCGGGCATCCGATCACTATCGCCTCAGCGCCATCGTGGAAATGGCCAACTTGACACCCAAGGTGCAAGAACAACTGACCGGGCACTACACGGGCCGCTGCTGGCCACTGCTGCAGCAAGCCCAGTTCAGCAACCTGCGGACAGCAGGCCCTTGGTTGTTCGGTTCGCGCCTCGGTTCCGATGTCTCGGCCCAGTACGACTTCCAGTGGCAACTTGAACAAGGTGCTGCTGGCGCCGTGTGCGGTTGGATAGTCAGCGCGCTTCCCGCTGCCCGGCTCGCCGGACACTTGAGCCACGCCAACATCGTCACGGGCACGGACGGCCACTCGTACCTGTTGCGCTTCCACACCGCCGCGGCTCTGCTAGTGCTGGATAGGCACCGTGAGCTGCCTGGGGTAAGCGAATGGCTGGCCCCCATCCATCACTGGTGGGCACCCGTGGCGCACCCGAGCAAGCGGTTGTGGATGCAGATATCCGGGGGGGATCAGCCTCACTCCACGCACTGTCCGCCAATCACGTTGAGCGAAGCGTGTTGGGCCGAACTGGCGGGTGACCCGCTGAGCTATCAACTTGCCGAGTTGCTCAAGAACGAGCAGTCCTGCCCGACCTTGCACGCTGCCTGCCACGGCACACGGGTTGGCTTGATTCAGCACTATCTGGATCAGGCGCGCGCGCAAGGCCTGGGACGTGAAGAAGACCTTATCAGCTATGTGCTGATGCTGGCTCGCGGTGGCGAACAGCTCAGTAGCTCGCCAGCCTGGCAGGAGGCGATTGCCGCCACGCGCGAGCAGCAGGCATCCCTGATGGACAACGTGCAGCGCTGCCTGCGCACCAAGGACTGAGGCACAACACAACCATGGACTCACTCAACGAAACCCTCGAACTGTGCAGGCGCATCACCTCCGGCTACCGCCCGGCCCTGCGCAACAGCCCCGTCGCCGACTGCACCCGCCGCTTCGAACTGCTGCCCCTGCGCTACGCCGCCGTCGGCGGCAACCCGGCACAACGTGCCCGCCTGCCCAAATTGCCGGGCTATCTCAGCCCGTTCCAGGAGGTCGGCGAGCTGACCCATTCCAGCTACGCCATCCGCCCTTTGCGCGAGGGCTTTCTCTACCTGCTGATCAAGCGCCATAGCGCACCGGCCTACGAATGGCACAGCCAGTACCGCGTGGCGCCCAATGGCTCGCTGCTGTACATCAGCAGCGACGCCCCCTGGGAGCCTGCCCCCAGCGCCGGCAATCTGGATGAGATCCTTCGCGGTTTCGGCTGGACCATCACCCTCTACGACCTGGATGACATCCAGGAGCTGCGTCCATTGTTCAGCCCTTCCCCGCTGACCCCGCGCATGCTCGACAACTACCGCCTGCTCGACGACGAATACCGCAGCAGCCTGCCCACGATCGATATCGCCCGCTTCATCCAGCCTTCCGACGCCCCGCCACAGCCCCACGTCCTCAAGCATGACCAACTGAGCTGGGTGGCCGACTTCAAGGCCCAGGACGATGCAGACCTGCAGGCGCTACTGGACCTGCAGCCGTTCAACAACGACCAGATCGTCTCGCCGCACGCATCACGCCAAGCGCTGGCACCGCTGGTGAACCACAGCAAACCCCGTGGCGCCGCCATCGTCATCGAAGACGCCATCGGCATCACCCAGGAGCTCAACGCCTGGCGCAACGCCGCTGTCGAGGATGTGAAGACCCAGTGGCTGGCGCGTACCGTGGAACCCGGGGTCGACAACGAACGCAAGCTGCTGGTCGCGCAGTCGTTCCTGGAAATCGAAAAACTCTACCCGCAGATGGTGGCCGAGCAGATCGTCAAGCGCGAAGTCATGGCCGAAAAAGTCCGCAACCAGCTCCACCTGCATCCCGAGATCTACTTGTTCTCCGAACGGGCCAGGCAACAGGCCGATGCACATGATGAACGCATGAAGCCCCACCTGGCACAGTTCGAGCGCGACGTCCGCAGCAAAGTCCAGGCCCGCCAGGATGCCGGCGAGTTCCGCAAGCGGTTCGACCAGAAATACGGCCACCTGGTCGACCGCCAGGCCATGCACGATCAGCTCGACGGTTTCGAGCAGGCCATGCAACACGCCCAGCAAGCCGCCGAAGACCGCGCCAAGGATCATGCCCGCTGGGTGGTCAGCGAACGCTTGTTGCAGGCACTGGACCGCTACGACAACGCCGACCTCATCAACGGCCTGGCCTTTGCCGAACAGACCGGCCAGTGCGTGATCGGCATGGAGTTGAGTGAAGGGGGCACGAAGGTGCTGGACCACTGGTGGCGCAGTGACGTGGCGGACCGGGGCAACCTGGCAATACGCGGCATCACCTACAATCAGGAGGACCTGCGGGAAGAACTGGCGGCGCTGCTGGAAGCCGCCAAGGCCGAACCGTCGTCAGCGTCATCCTTCGTCCTGCCGGAAGCGCTTGCCAGGCAAGCCCATCTCGCTGCCAATGCCTTTGGGCGCATCAACACCCTGTACGAACAGATGCAGGCACAGAGCAGCACGGCCAGCATCGGCCTGTATGCCTGGTACGTCGCGCTGGGGCGGCAAGTGCTGCGCACCGCGACCCCCAACAGCATGGACCGCGCACTGCACCAGGGTTTGCGGCTGACCTTGTTCGCTTCGGTGCATGAAACGGCTGTCGATATTCGCCTGAGTGAAGCTGCACGTAGCGGGCAGCCCATCAACCCACAACGCAGCGCAGGCCAGGTATCAAGGTACCTCGACCAGGCCTGGGCTGAAGGGTTGATGCAGGCCCGGAACAGTGACTTCTACAAAGTGCGTGTTTCCGGGCTGGTGTGCCTGCTGGAGGGGATGCTGATGGCCTTCAAAGCGCGCGAACTGCCTGACAGTGATGCGCGCATCAAGACCGAACTCATGGCGGCCGCGATGACTACGGCTGCGGCGGGCTTCGAAGTTGGAGCCAGTTATGTGGACCAGGTGGTCGCGCGGTACGGCGCAAACAGTGTGACCGGACGAGGAGCAGCGGCCGCTTTAGGGCGTTTGAAACTATGGGGCGCCAGTTTAGCTGTGACAGGTGGTTTCGTACTCGCCTGGTGGGACTTCGCCGATGCGGCTCAGCAGTTAATATACCGCCAGCAAAACCTTACCAAGCAAAGCACCAAAAAACCTGGAACGCTGGCACTTGCATACGCATCGCGGGCACTGGCAACTATTACAATCTCGCTGGCGGAAGCAGGAACAGCCATTGCAATCGCAAAACCTCTTTTTGACCATCTATCTCAGAATGCCAAAACAAAACTTGTGAGAATGATGACAACATCCATGGGCGCGCTCGCCAATAAACTGGGAACACAAGCTGCTCGCCTACTTCTTGCACGTTTAGTCTTAGGTGCATTCTGGATCGGAATCATCCTGACACTCATAATCTATATTCTGGAAGATGACGCTTTAGAGAAGTGGTGCAAACGTAGCTGCTTCCGAACTCATAAAAATATCAAACCCTATGAAGAGCAGGAAGAACTGAGCGCCCTACATTCTGCCATCGGCGAGGTTTTATAATGTATCTTATCGAATGGGGATTCTGGCAGATGGCAACCCAGTCAGAATCTGCACGCAGAACGTACGAAGCAGGGATGACACCAGCAGAGAAGCGCGCAAATAAAGATTTTTATGAAGGTGACCTGAATGAAGAGATTCACTTTTGCCAGGTAAGTGAAGCACCCCTCATACGCGGCCCTGTTTATGCATTCAATGAAACCTACATGGAAATGCGCAGTGGCGGTTCAGAAGAGAAGCGCGGCCTCATTACGCTAGTCACGATCGGCGGGGTGCTGCCTGGGATAATTTTCGGAACCGGCATAGCTGTCGGTTCCATCTGGCTTGATATCACCCAACCTTATTCAATCTCCTTTATAGCAGTCTTACTTACAGCTCTCTTGGCTTCAGCTTCAGGAGCAGCATTGTATTTTTACCTGAAGTACGGCGTAAAAATCTCGCGACTGGAAATGCTGACCAGTCGGCATCTGCTCATTCGCTTCAATCGAATAACTCAACAGGTCCACCTCCATCGACCCAGCTACTGTGGAGGCATCGTCACCTTCCCCTGGAAAACAACCGGCAGCACGGGCATTCGCCCAGAAGATGATTCGCTAAGCGTTGGAGTACGACTCGGTCTAATCTGGCACCCCAGCCGCACCGGCCTGCCCCACATGGAAATGGCCTTTATCGGCAAACAAGGCCAAGGCGGCAGCGAACTGCGTGATGAGTGGGAATTCATCCGCCGTTACATGGATGAAGGCCCACACGCCGTCCCCCGCCCCCGCCTGAGCACCCAGCTACCCTCACCCATCCAGGCATTCAGCGCCCAGTTCGAAGGCCTTGGGCGTTTCTTCCGCAAAAGCAGCTGGCTGTTCAAAGTTGCGCTGCTGTTTGTCTGGCCTGCTTTCGTCATCATCGGCACCGCCCACTGGCTCAGCCTGCTGCTGTGCTGGCGACCGCGCTGGCCGAAGGTCATCCGCGAGGCCGGCATGCCCGGCAAGCCAGTCCCACCCGTGACAACCCTGAGCGACTACCCACCCGCAATCCAGGCACGCCTGCTCGCCAACGCCGACCGCTGGCAGCTCAAGCCCGGCAAGCGGCCGGAGAAAAAGCCACGCAAACCGCGCACGCCCAGAAGGCCCAAGGAGATCAATTGATGCCATACATCATCCTTGCAGATGGAGCGTACCCATGGACTCTTTGATGCGCGCATCAAGACCGAACTCATGGCGGCCGCGATGACTACCGCTGCGGCGGGCTTTGAAATTGGAGCCAGCTATGTGGACCAGATAGCAACCCGATACGGCGCTAACAGCGTGACCGGAAAAGGGGCGGCCGTAACATTGGGGAGGTTGAAGCTCTGGGGGGCGGGATTGGCTGTAATCGGGGGTTCACTGCTGGCGTGGTGGGATTTCACTGATTCGGTTGAGCATTTCAAAAGCAGCCAGAGTGGCGCTACCAAGCAGGTTCAAAAAAACTCCAGACTCTTGGCGGCTACTTATTTTGTAAGAGGGGTCGCTACAGTGACTCTCTCACTTGCTGAGTTAGGAACGGCCGTTGCGACTGCAAAACCTTTTTTCGACTACCTTTCTCAAAATGCCAAGACCAAGCTCGTCAGGATGCTATCCACCTCCTTGGGAGCACTTGCAAAGAAGCTCGGCACGCAGGCTGCTCGGTTATTACTTGCGCGCCTCGTTCTTGGGGCGTTCTGGATTGGCCTGGTCTTCACATTGATTATTTACATACTTGAAGACGATGCTTTGGAAAAGTGGTGCAAACGCAGCAGCTTCCGCCTTGCAAAAAACTCAAAACCGTTTGAAGAACAAGAAGAGCTGAAGACCCTGCACTCCGCATTCAGCGAGGTATTGTGATGTATCTGATCGAATGGGTTTTTTGGCAAATGGCTACTGAATCCGAAGCCGCGCGAAAAGCATATGAAGCAGAACTGACACCGAACGAAAAGCGTCAAGATTTATATGAGCGTGACCTGACTGAAGAAATGCACTTCCAATCCGTTAGTAAACAACCCTATGCAAGAGGACCTGTTTTCGCGTTCAGCGACACTATTTTAGAAATGCGCTGCGGAGGTTCAGAAGAGAAGCGTGGGCTTATTACGCTCGCAACGCTCGGCGCTGTCGCCCCGGCCATTGCTGTGGGACTAATGATCACCACTGGATTTTTATGGATGGACATCACCGATCCGGATGGGCGTTCCGTAATCACTATTCTTTCAACACTTATAATGCTCTCAGTCAGCTCCACCTTAGTGTATCTTTATTCAAAGTATGGAATCCACTTAACCCGACTAGAAATGCTGACTAGCCGTCACTTGCTTATTCGCTTCAATCGAGTAACCCAACAAGTTCACCTACATCGACCGAAATACTGCGGTGGAATCGTAACTTTTCCATGGAATGCAACCGGAAGCACTGGCCTATATCCAGAAGATGACTCACTCAGCATGGGCATGCGACTAGGCCTAATCTGGCACCCCAGCCGCACCGGCCTGCCCCACATGGAAATGGCCCTGCTCGGCAAACAAGGCCAAGGCGGCAGCGAACTGCGTGATGAGTGGGAATTCATCCGCCGTTACATGGAAGAAGGCCCACACGCCGTCCCCCGCCCCCGCCTGAGCACCCAGCTACCCTCACCCATCCAGGCATTCAGCGCCCAGTTCGAAGGCCTTGGGCGTTTCTTCCGCAAAAGCAGCTGGCTGTTCAAAGTTGTCCTGCTGTTTGTCTGGCCCGCTTTCGTCATCATCGGCACCGGCCACTGGCTCAGCCTGCTGCTGTGCTGGCGACCGCGCTGGCCGAAGGTCATCCGCGAGGCCGGCCTGCCCGGCAAGCCCATTCCCCCCGTCACAACCCTGAGCGACTACCCACCCGCAATACAGGCACGCCTGCTCGCCAACGCCGACCGCTGGCAGCTCAAGCCCGGCAAGCGGCCGGAGAAAAAACCACGCAAACCGCGCACGCCCAGAAGGCCCAAGGAGATCAATTGATGCCATACATCATCCTTGCAGATGGAGCGTACCCATGGACTCTTTGAACCATCACTTCCGGCTACCGCCGAAGACCGCGCCAAGGACCAAGCCCGCTGGGTGGTCAGCGAACTGTTGCATTGGAAAAGTGGTGTAGGCGCTGCTGTTTCCGAATCAGAAAAACAGCCAAGCCTTATGAAGAACACGAAGAATTAAAGGAGCTTCATTCCGCTTTCAGCGAGGTCTTATAGTGTATCTAATTGAATGGGGTTTCTGGCGGATGGCAATCGAGTCCGAAGCTGCGCGCAAGGCGTACGTTGCCGAAATGACGCCAGCAGAAAATCGCGCGATGCGTGACTTTTACGAAGGTGACCTGGAAGAGGAAGTCCATTTTCGGAAGGTAAGCGAAAACCCTCGCGCACGCGGCCCTGTTTATTCCTTCAATGAAAATTTCCTAGAGATGCGATGCGGTGGCTCGGAGGAGAAGCGCGGCATCATCACCTTAATGACCTTGGGCAGCTTGGGACCAATGACCTACTCATGGCTAAACATAACCCTTGGCTCAATCTATATAAATGCAACCCAGCCTGAGTTTCTTTCCGTATTTTCAGTTTTATTTAGCACTTACATGATATTGCTAGGGGGTGCCGCCTATTATATATATGCAAAATATGGATTTAGACTTTCAAGGCTGGAAATGCTAACCAGCCGCCATCTGCTCATTCGATTCAATCGAAAAACTCAACAGGTCCACCTCCACCGCCCCGGCTACTGCGGCGGCATCGTAACCTTCCCATGGAAAACAACAGGAAGTACAGCCATCGACCCAGAAGATGACTCACTCAGCATGGGCATGCGACTCGGTCTAGTCTGGCACCCCAGCCGCACCGGCCTGCCCCACATGGAAATGGCCCTGCTGGGCAAACAAGGCCAAGGCGGCAGCGAACTGCGTGATGAGTGGGAATTCATCCGCCGTTACATGGAAGAAGGCCCACACGCCGTACCCCGCCCCGCCTGAGCACCCAGCTACCCTCACCCATCCAGGCATTCAGCGCCCAGTTCGAAGGCCTTGGGCGTTTCTTCCGCAAAAGCAGCTGGCTGTTCAAAGTTGCGCTGCTGTTTGTCTGGCCTGCTTTCGTCATCATCGGCACCGCCCACTGGCTCAGCCTGCTGCTGTGCTGGCGACCGCGCTGGCCGAAGGTCATCCGCGAGGCCGGCATGCCCGGCAAGCCAGTCCCACCCGTGACAACCCTGAGCGACTACCCACCCGCAATCCAGGCACGCCTGCTCGCCAACGCCGACCGCTGGCAGCTCAAGCCCGGCAAGCGGCCGGCGAAAAAACCACGCAAACCGCGCAGATCCAAAGCGCAAGCGAAACCGGCTGCGCCCAACGAAGATTGTGTCTGAATTCAGAATTCGAACGTGTACCCGACGATCACCCGGTTCTCATCCGCTGCATCGGCAAAATTCGAGCGCATGCTCGCATTGCGCCAACGCAGCGACACATTCCTGAGCGCCCCCGACTGCACCACATAGGTGATATCCGTAGTCCGCTCCCATTCCCGCCCCTCTCCGTCGCCAGCGGCCAATGCCCTGCCTTTTGCGCTGGCAATGCGTTGCGGGTCCACCTGATCGCCCTTTACATAACGCACGTTGAACGTCAGCCCGGGGATGCCCACGGCAGCAAAGTTGAAGTCGTAGCGCAGCATCCACGCCCGTTCGTTCGCCAAGGCAAATGTGCTGACCTGCTGTTCGCTGAACAGGTAGGTATCGGTGCCCCCCACGTAGGCATATGCCGTATCCCCACGCACTTTCTGATAGCCGCCACTGAACATGTGGCCCTGAACGCTGTACCCGAAGTTGGTACTGAGGGTCTGATTGTCGACTCCGCCCAGCAACGCCCGGCCCTGCTCCCTTGCATTGAACCAGCGCCACTCGGTGAACACATCCCCCGGCCCTAGGCGGGTCTTGAACTTGAACCCGGCAAAATCACGCCGGAACAGGTCTTCGAGCGCACTGGTGTGAAGGCTGAGGGTCAGGTTGTTCAACGGCTGGTAATCGACGCCGGCGTAGCGCAGACGATCACTGGTGACCGCCGCCGAATAGGCCCCTTGCTGCGCCATGGCGGTCAGGTCCTCATAGTCGGTGGAGTCACGCAATTTGGTGGCATCCACCTGCAGCAGGGTGAACGTAAACCGGTCCAAGTCTTTGCTCACCAGTTGCACACCGTTGAACCACTGGGGGAACAAGCGGCTGCTGTTGGACGCCAGCAATGGCAGTTGCGGGCTCAGGCCCCCCGCCTTCAATTCGCTCTGCGCCAGCCTGGCCTTGAAGGTAGCCACGGCCTTGGCGTAGTCATCCGCGGCGCGTTTGTCGCTGCCTCGCGGCAACAGGCCGGAACCGCTACGGTCAGGCGAGGAGTCCAGCTTGAGCCCCAGCATGCCGGCTGCGTCCAGGCCAAAGCCAACCACGCCGTCGGTATAGCCGGACTGCAAGCGCAGCATGAAGCCCTGGGCCCATTCACCGCGCCGCGATTGCGCGGCGCTGTCACCGTGAAAGTCGCGGTCGAAATAAAAATTGCGCAGTTCCAGGCTGCCACTGCCGTCATGGATAAAGGCAGCCTGGGCGGTTTGACAGGCGCAGTAAAGCGCCGAGAGCACCAGCGATGCTCGCCGAAAGATCACGATCATTGGTATGCCTTGCTCTTGTTCTTGTTGTTGTTCGAAGACTCAGCGCCAATCAGCTTTTAGGGTTGCGCACGTAACGCATCACCACCAGGCATGCGACCAGGATCAGCGGCGCGATTGACAGCATGCCCATGTAGGTACTGTCGGTAAGGTCATTGATCTTGCCCACCATCACTGGTGCAACGATGCCGCTCAGCTGTCCCACCGAGTTGATCGCGGCGGTGCCGGTAGCAATTGCCAGCCCCGAGAACGTCGACTGTGGAATGGTCCAGAAGATCGGGATAGCGATAAAGGTGCCCGCAGTGGCCAGCACCAGCGCGGTCATCATCGCGAAGGGAGAGTCGGAGAACAGGCACGCCAGCAGGTAACCGACGGCGGCCGCCAGCAGGCAGTACACCAGATAGCGCTTACGCTCGCCGGTGCGGTCGGAGTGGCGAGTCAGCAACACCATGCCGATGCACGCTACCGCATAAGGCAATGCCGACAGTACGCCAACCCACAGCATGTCTTGCACCCCCGAGGACTTGATCAGGTGCGGCATCCAGAAATTCAGCCCGTAGGACGCGGTTTTGACCACGTAGTAGATGAACGCCATGATCGCCACTTCACGGGTCAGCAACACCCGCCAGATCGAGCCGAGTATCGGTTTTGCAGCGCGTTTGTCCTGGGCAAGGTTCTCCGCCAGCAGGTCCTTCTCCTCGCGGCTCAACCATTTCGCCGCCTCGATATCGCGGTCCAGCTTCCACAGCACCAGCAGGCCCAGCAGCACACACGGCAGCCCGGACATCAGGAACAACCAGTGCCAGCCAGCGAGGCCCAACACGCCGTCCATTGTCCCCAGCAAAAAGCCCGCAGCCGGGCCACCCACCGCTCCGGCCAGCGGCACCGCCAGGAACCACAGGCCATTCATCTTCGCCAGGTGCTTGCGCGGGAACCAGCATGCCAGGTAGAACAGGATCGCCGGGCCGAAACCGGCCTCCATGACGCCGATCAGAAAGCGTAGGAAGTACAGCGTGTACTGGGTATAGGCAAATACCAGCGCAGCCGTCGCCAGGCCCCAGGACACCATGATCCGGCAGATCCAGGCCGGAGCCCCGTAGCGTTTCAGGCCGAGACTGCTGGGCACTTCGAACAGCACGTAGCCGACGAAGAACATACTCGCGGCCAGGCCGTAGGCAGCATCGCTGAGGCCCAGTTCCTGCTGCATTTGTGTCTTCGCAAAACTGATGTTGATGCGGTCGAAGTAGGAGAACAGGAAGCAGATGATAGCCAGCGGCATGATGCGCCAGGCCACACGGCGGTATAGCAGCAGCTCATTGATGTGACTGTCGTTGCGCTCACGCGCCAGTTCGCCGGTCAAAGCAACCATGGTGAATCTCCATTCTTGTAATTATTGGAGAGCAGCGACGCCTCGAAGGGCGCCACCAGCAGGTTTTTTAGCGAATACGGATCAGCTTTTCCTTGAAGCTCTGGCCTTTTGCGACGTACTCGGTCGCATTGCGCTGCATACCGGCGATAGCTTCGGCAGTGAGCTCGCGCACTACCTTGGCAGGTGCGCCCAGGATCAACGAGTTGTCGGGAAACACCTTGCCTTCGGTGACGATGGCGCCGGCACCCACCAGGCAGTTGTTGCCGATGACCGCGCCATTGAGCACCACCGCCTGAATGCCGATCAGAGCGCCATCGCCGATGGTGCAGCCGTGCAGCATGGCCTGGTGGCCGATGGTGACACCTTGCCCCACTGTCAACGCAAAGCCGGGGTCGGCATGCAAGACAGCACCCTCCTGCACGTTGCTGTGCTGGCCGATACGGATCGCTTCGTTGTCGCCCCGTAGCACGGCCTGCGGCCATACGCTGACGCCTTGTTCCAGGGTAACGTCGCCGATGACGCTGGCATCCTCGGCGATGAACGTTTCCGGGTGCAGGTTGGGTGCAAGGTTGTCATATTGGTAGATCGCCATCTCAAGCCCTCCTCACGCCGCGTCGTCTGTTTTCAGCACGCCCGCCGCACACAGCTGGGCAATGTGCGCGTCGCTGTAACCCAGTTCACGCATCACTTGGCGGGTGTGCTCACCAATCCTCGCGATCGCCCGCCGTGGCTGCAGGCGCTGGCCGTCCAGTGACAGCGGCAATAACGGCATCGGTGTGTGGCTGCCGTCTTCCAGTTGCAGCTCGGCCATGCCGCCGCTCTGTAGCAGGTGGGGGTCCTCGAACAACTCTTCAGGGCGGCGGATCGGCGCGAAAGGAATGCCGTTGGCTTCCAGCTGCAACGCCAACTGCCCGGCGTCCAGCGGCGCAAACACCTCGGCCAGGTGCGCCAGCAGCCGTGGCCGCTGCAACACGCGGTCGTTATTGCTACCAAGGGTCGGGTCATCAAGCAAAGCGGTCTGCCCCAGTACCCGGCATAACGCGTGCCACTGGCCTTCCCCTGTGGCGGCGACAAACATCTGCTCGCCACCGGCAAAAGTGAACACGTCATAGATGGCCCAGGCACTGATGCGGTTCGGCATCGGCGCTGCGGCTTCACCGGTGACCACGTACTGCTGCATATGCTGGGCAGCCAGCAGCACGCAATTCTCGTACAGGGCACTTTGCACCTCACGGCCCCTGCCGGTGCTGTGGCGCTCGTTGAGTGCGGCCAGCACGCCAATGGCGCCGAACATGCCACCCATGATGTCGTTCACCGAGCTGCCTGCGCGCAGCGGGCGCCCCACCGGCCCTGTCATGTAGGCCAGACCGGCCATCATCTGCACCACTTCATCCAGCGCCAGGCGGTTATCGTATGGCCCGCTGAGAAACCCCTTGTGCGAGGCATAGATCAGCCCTGGATTGCGCTGGCACAGTGCGTCGTAGCCCAGACCCAGTTTCTGCATACGCCCGGGCTTGAAGTTCTCGATGAAGACATCGGCGGTGTCGATCAATTGCAGCACGGCCTCACGGCCCTCGGGCGTTTCAACATCGACAGCAATGCATTGTTTGTTGCGGTTGAAGGTGCGGAAAAAGCCCGCCCCCGCGCCCAGCAAACGGCGTGTGCCGTCGCCGCGTACCGGCTCGATCTTGATGACTTCGGCGCCAAGGTCGCCGAGGATCATGCCGCACGTCGGGCCCATGACCATATGCGAAATCTCAACGACACGGATACCGTCCAAGGGAAGTCTGGACATTGTGGTGCTCCTCTTACGGGCAATTCAGGCGTGGCGGTGTGTGTTGGCGAAGTTGAGCGGCAATCCGGCCCGAGCGATGAAGCCGTAAAGTGGCTCGCCCGGTAGCGCTTCGCTTAGTACCTGCCGGGTTTCGATCAGTGCAGGCAAGTCGATGCCGGTGTCGTAGCCCATGCTTTGCAGCATGAACACCAGGTCCTCGGTCACGGTATTACCAGACGCGCCAGGGGCGAACGGGCACCCTCCCAGGCCTGCCAGGGAGGCATCCAGTTCACCAATGCCCTGCTGCACCGCCACCAGGCTGTTGGCCAAGGCCAGGCCCCGGGTGTCATGGAAGTGCGCGGCCTTGAGACGGTCGCCTGCAATCTCCCGTACGGCCTGAAGCACCGTTGCCACCTGGCCCGGATTGGCATAGCCAGTGGTGTCCCCCAGGGAGACCAGGTCGCAACCGGCTTCGATCACCTGGCGGGTCAACGCACACAGGTCAGCCAGCGGCACCTCGCCCTGGCGGGTGCAGCCAAAGGCCACTGACATGCCGGCCACGACTTGCACCCCATGCAGGCCCATTTCAGTACGCAGCTGGCACATGCGCCCCAGTTCCTCGACCATCTCCACTGGCGTGCGGCGCACGTTGGCCAGGCTGTGCGCCGTGCTCACCGATACCGGGGCGACGATGCGGTGTGCACCCGATTCAAGTGCGTCCCTTGCGCCACGAAGGTTTGGAGCCAGCACGGTTACTTGCAGGTCCGGGTACGTGAGGGCGTGAGCCACCACTTCGCGGGCATCGGCCATCTGCGGCAGCAAGCGTGCCGACACGAACGACGCGACTTCCATATGACGCACGCCGGCGCCGTAAGCGGCGTCGATCCAGCGGCGTTTGGCTGCTGTCGGCATGATCACTTGCAGGCTCTGCAAGCCATCGCGCAGGCCGACTTCATTGATTGTTATTGTTGTCATCGCGGTCTCTCTGTCTGAAGCGTTGCGCCAGACTAAGAGCTGGATGACGGGCAGAAAAGACGTGTTTCGCGGGCTGATCCATCGTCAGCCACGATGGATCAGCCCGCGACCTGCCAGGCCGGTGCACGCAGCAACAGGTGGTCAAGCAGGCGCCGAGCCGACAGCGAGAGCGTGTGCCGGTCGCGCATGCAGATGACGAATTCGCCAAGCGCCCAGTCGTCAGTCAGCGCAATGACCCGCAGGTCGAACAACGCCGCATAGCGGGATACGGCCTCTTGCGGGAACACCGCCAGGCCAAGGCCGAACTGCACCAGACGGTATGCCGCGTCGAACGACGACACGTACGAACGAAAACGCAGCGCCTTGCCTGACTGTTCAGCGCTTTTACGCATGAAAGCGTTCAATGTGGCAAAGGCCGATAGCCCCAGGTGGTCGTAACCCAGGGTTTCCTCGAAGGCAATCTGGCTGCGGCCGGCCAACGGGTGGTCAGCAGCAACGACCACGGCCAGGTGATCCTGCCGATACGGTACGAAATCCAGGTCACCCACCGCCATGGATTTGCGGCAGATACCGAGGTCTGCAGTGCCCTCGGCCACACCACGAACGACATCGGCGCTGAAGCGCTCTTCGATATCGGCCTGGATGAGTGGGTATTCCAGCATGAACGCTGACAGTTCTTCGGGCAGAAACTCCATGATCGACGATACATTGGCCAGCACCCGCACATGACCACGCGCGCCGTGGGCGTATTCGCTCAGCTCGCTGTCCAGGCGTTCCATGGCGCGGGTCATTTCCCTGGCATGGCGCAGCAGTGCAAGCCCCGCCGGGGTGGGCTCCACGCCGCGCTTGCTACGTTTGAGCAAGGCGGTGCCAAAGCGCGCCTCAATGTCTGAAATACGTTTGCTGACAGCGGACGGCGCCATGAACGCGCGCTCGCCTGCGCGGGCGATGGTGCCTTCTTCGCAGACGACGATGAACAGGTTCAGGGAAAGGTGGTCGAGGGGTTGCATCGCTTGGCTCGGCTTGGGGAAGGGACCGCCGTAGCACTGTAGCAAAAACCGCATTGGCTTCTAAAACCGGGTTTGAATTACCGGCCCCCAATCCCCAACCTTGGGGGAACGCTGCCCACCGCCAGCGGCTGGCATAAAGCCCTACTGAGAATCTGTAGCCCCTGCACCACAAGGCCTGCAAAGCATTTTTCAGGTGTTGGCACAGCTCTTGCCGATCTCCTCCCAGACGCCCCAAGTCCATGGGCCCGTTTGCAGGAGGAATTGACTCATGCACCGACCGATACCCCACCCGCTGGCAGTGGCGATTTTCGCCGGCATTCTCCAGCTTCCCGCGCAGGCCGCCTTGAACGCTGTCGATCCAGGCGCTTACGTCCCAGCCAACGGCGGCTTCCCCGCCTGGTACCAGGACAGCCACGGTCGTACCCTCGACCTGTGCCTGACCAAGGCCGTCAGCTCCCGGGTCGCAGGCGCACCTGGCGCACCCTCATACATGTGCACGCTACTGCCCACACCTGGTGTGTTCGACGATACCCAACCCATCGTCTTCCCCACCAACTTCCCTGACGAAGCGTTCTGGTTCACAGCCGACGCTGCCATCGTCGACGCTGCGCGTGGCATCGACCTCAGCTATGGCACGGCGATCGAAGCGGCATTCGCCGCCGAGGAACCTGTCGAGGGTGACCAGGTCAGTTTCGCCCGGGTCCGTATTCGGGTCGACGTTCCCACCGCGGGCACCTACGTGGTCACCCACCCCTATGGTGTTGAAGTGTTCGATGTGCCCGTTGCAGGGCGCCGGGCGATCAACATGACCCGCGACATCGGCATCGCCGGCGCAGGCGACTTCACCGGCGCACTCAAGGGCGATGTCGGGCCGTTCCTGCGCAGTGTCAACGGCCCCTACACCGAAGGCAACGAGCGCTTCATCGGTGACCCGAACCTGGAAGAACCGGTAACGGGCAGCCCATTCAACACCAACTACGTACGCATCGAAGGCCCTGGTGGCATCGACCTGCGCACCGAGCTGTTCGCAGTCTCGGGCAAGCTTTCCGAAGTGGTCCTGCCAACCCCGCTGATGCCACAACGCAGCACTTACTCACGCCATACCGAGAACGGCGACCTGATCGCCCAGCAAGACATCTTCGTGTTGGCCCCGCCGCCACCGGCAAGCGTCACCCTGACCAGCCAGACCCCCAACCTGAGCCTCACCGAGGCCAACGGCACCGGCGCCTGGTACGCCCAGTCAGCCCTCAACCCGGCGGCCGGAACCATCGTCACACTGTCCGCTGACAACAGCGTGGCAATCCCGACCAGCAGCCTGACCACCAGCAACGTTCCCCTGACCGACCTGGTCACCATCACGCAGGCCCAGTACCGCCTGTCCACCGGCGAGCTGACCCTGGTGGCCAGCACCAGTGACGAAACAACACCTCCAGTACTTACCGCACATACCGGCAACGGCACGCTGATCGGCAACCTGGGCGGTACCGGCGCCGTGAAGACGTTGAGCATGACCCTCTCGCCCATTCCGCCGGCCAAGGTGCAGGTCACCAGCGCCAACGGTGGTAGCGACTCCGAAGACGTGGTGCTGGTGCCATGAACAGACAAAGGCTCAGCCTTCAAGGAGGCAGCATGAACACTTGGTCGCGCCGTGCGCTGTTGGCCGCCGGTTTCTCTCTTACCGTTACCAGCGCCGCGTTCGCCGCGCTGTCTGATGTCGATCCGGGGCCCTACACCTTCGCCACAGGTGGCTATCCGATGTGGTACAAGGACAGCCTCGACCAATCCCTGGAGCTGTGCCAGTCGCGTGCCACCAGCACCCGTGCGCCAGGCGCACCCGGGGCGCCCGCCTACATGTGCACCTTGTTGCCCGAGCCCGGGGTCTATGACGATGCCCTGCCGCTGGTATTTCCAGATAACTGGCCACCCGAGATGTTCTGGTTCCTGGCCGAAACCTCGATACCACAAGTCGGTAACAGCGGATATGAGCTGGAGGTCTACGTTGCCGGTATAGAGGCAGCCTTTGCTGCTGAAAACCCGGTAGACGGTGATCAGCAAAGTTTCGCCCGCATCCGTATCCGCGCATCGGTCCCACGCACCGGTACCTACACCATCACGCACCCTTACGGGGTGGAGACGGTCAACGTCACCACGGCAGGTCGTCGCGCGATCAACATCACCCGGGACATCGGTATCGGTGCTCCGGGCAACTTCCAGGGGGCGCTGGGGGGGGCGATCGGCCCTTGGCTGAAGGGGGTTGGCGGGCCATATACAGAGGTCAACCCTGACACGGGCACCACCGAAACCTTCATCGGCGACCCCAATATCACCGAAGCGGTCACGGGTAGCCCCTTCAATACCAACTTCGTGCGCATCGAAGGGCCCGCGGGCGCCATTCAGACCAACACGTTCACCGTGTCTGGCAAGGTGCTGGACCAGCGAGCACAAACCCCGGTCACCCTGGAGCGCGCCACCTATTCGCGCAACGGCAGCGGCACCCGCGTGGAAGTGTTCGCCAAGGCCCCGAGTGAGGCCAGCTTGTGCATGCGCAATGGCCTGGCACTGATCGGCACGCCGCCTTCGCCTTGTCAGTTCACCCTGACTTCGGACAACAACGGGTTGTTCTTCAGCCAGCAGTTCAACCAGTCGGTGCCGCCAGCGGTGGTGGTTGTCACCGCCAGCAACGCAGTCGGCGGCACCCAGCCGACTGCGCTCTCGAGCAAGCTCAGCGACGTGGTCAAAGTCAGCACCGCACGCTATGACTGGGCCAACAAACGTCTGTTGATCGAGGCCAGCTCCAGCGACGAAGTAACGGTCCCCGACCTGCTCGCCCAAGGCTACGGCCGCATGTCGAAATCGGGCACACTGCAAAGCATCACGGTCAACGATTTGGCTCAACCGCCCGCCACCGTTACGGTCAAGTCTGCCCATGGCGGTAGTGATGTGGAGCCGGTGATCGTGGTCGGCAGCGCCCCGGTCGAGGCCGCCAACCAGCCACCGCTGGCCCAGGCCGATGTCGGCAGCACCAGTGTCGGTGTACCGATCACACTCAACCTGCTGCTGAACGACAGCGACCCGGATGGCGACGTGCCGCTGACCATCAGCGACCTGACCCAACCCGGGACCGGCCTTGGCGGCGTCGTGCTGAACGGCACCACCTCGGTTACCTACACACCGCCGACCGGGGCCACACAACCGCTGGTAGCCAACTTCAGCTACCGGGCGGTGGATGCCAAGGGCCTGAAGTCGGAACCGGCCACGGTCACCATCAACGTCGCACCTAACCAGGCACCGACTGCCAACCCGGAAACCGTTGCCACCTTGGGCGTGCCATTGACCATCAACGTGCTGGCCAACGACACCGATCCAGAAGGCAACGTACCGCTGAGTGTGGCCAACATCACCCAGCCGGCCGCCGGCCGTGGCACGGTCAGCACCGACGGCACAACCGTGACCTATACCCCACCGGCCACTGTAACCACAGCCTTCACCACCACCTTCACCTACCAGGCACGTGACTCGCTGGGGGGGCTGTCCACCCCAAGTACGGTCACCGTCAACGTGTCGCCTCGGCCTGCCGCAGAAACCTTCGCCGTCACGACAGCCACGGTCACGGCGCGCTCCAACAACCGTTACAACTGGGACATCAGTGGCACCTCGTCGGTGACCACCGGCAATACCGTAACCGTGCGGGTAACCACTACCACGGGCGTCCAGACCTTGGGGACGGCCACGGTAGCGCTGACCGGCCGCTGGCGCCTGGTGGTAAGCAATAGCACCACGATCATCCCGACTGCGGCACCGACGGCGACGATCACCACCAGCCAAGGCACCACGCGCACTGTCAACGTAGTCGTGCAGTAAAAGCCGGAGGCTTCGATGAAACGGCTGTACTCCCTGTTGCTCTGCCTGGCCCTGGCGGGCCAGGCCTGCTGGGCAGAGGACCTGATGGACAATGCCGACCTTGCACCCGGCAACGACCTCGGTGAACCAGTGATCATCCGCCTGCTGCCGGCCGGTGCCGGCCAGGCTGCGGTGATCGAGCAGCAAGGGTCAGGCAACCGCGCCGCCCTCGACCAGAACGGTCAGGCCCTGCTGGGCCGTATCGTCCAGTCCGGCGGTGCCCAGGAAGCGTACATCTTGCAGGAAGGCAGTGACCTGATGGCCATCATCAGCCAACAGGGAAATGGCAACAGTGCGTCGATTCGCCAGAGCGGCAGCAGCAACAACGCCGCCATCGAGCAGATCGGCAACGACAACAGCGCCAGCATCGTGCAGTCCGGCTCAGGGCTCAACAGCTCCGTGACCCAGGCTGGCAATGGCCAGCATGTTCAGATCACCCAATACCGATAGACCTGGAGGCACCACCATGTACAAGCTCGCTCCGTTAAGTGCCGCTATCGTCCTGGCCCTCGCAGGTCAGGCCATGGCTGCTGACAGCACCTCGTCCCAGACCCAGGACGGCAAGGAAAACATCGCCGAAGTCTCTCAGACCCAGGCATCCTTCGCCTCGGCCACCCAGAACCAGACTGGCAAGGGCCACAACCACCTCGCCGTGCAGGCCGAAAGCACCAGCGATATCCAGCAGAGCGCCACCGGCCAGTACAACGCCGGCTACGCTGAGCAACTGTTCGAGAACGGCAGCCAGATCACCCAGCAAGCCGGAGGCAGCTACAACGATGCCTTCGCCAGCCAGTCGATTGGGTCGAACAACGAATCGCTGCAAACCCAACAAGGCGTCGGCAATAAATCCACCGTGTGGCAGGACAGCCAGGAAGGCAGCAAAGCCACCAGCTGGCAATCCGGCCAGCGCAACGAGGCTTTCATCGAACAGACCTTCGGTGGCAGCAACAATCGCAGCACCGTCAACCAGACCGGCCAGGACAACTACGCCACCGCCGAGCACCTGAACCATGTCGATGGCGATATCCAGGTCTATCAGGAAGGCCACGACAACTGGGCCTATGGCGACCAGCGCGAAGGCACTGGCGGCACCATTGCCATTGGCCAGTACGGGGGCGGCAACTCTGTGGAAGTGTGGCAGGACACACAGATCGGTAGCCAGGCCTCCGTGGTCCAGACCGGCCAGTCGAACGAAGGCTATATCGACCAGAGCTTCGGCGTCAGCAACAAGGTCAGCCTGTCGCAGCAAGGCAATGCCAACGCCAGTTGGTCGGACCAGTTCGAGACCAACAACTCGACCACCACCATTACCCAGACCGGCAACAACAACCTGCATTTCACCTATCAGAACGGTGAAAACCTCAACCTGACCATCAACACCCAAGGCAATGGCAACAGCATCACCGCCAGTAACTGGAAAGGCGCCAAGATGGGTGGCCAGTTCGGCACCAACCAGAACGCCACCATCAACCAGGCTGGCAATGGCAACGGCGTCAATCTGACCCAGAAGGGCGCTGACCAGCTGGCCACGCTGACCCAGACGGGTAAAGGCAACCAGATGTCGACCAAGCAGGATGATGTCAGCAACGAGCTGTACTTCGAACAGAACGGCACTGACAACATTCTGATCGCCGACCAGCGTGGTACCGACAACTATGCCTACGGCAGCAGCCAGGGCACCGGCAACACCATCACGCTCGACCAGTCCGGCTATAGCAACCAGAGCTACACCAACCAACTCTACGGAAGCGGAAACGAAGCCACCATCAAACAGACTGACAGCATCAACGTCGCCTACGTGACCCAGGGAGGCCAAAGCAACAAGGCGTTCGTCGACCAGAGTGGTGTCGCCCAATCCGCCACCATCACCCAGCTGGGCAGCGCGAACCTGGCCACTGTGACCCAGCAGTAAACCGCTCCCCCTTGAACCGCGGTGCTCCTCTCCCTGGTGCCGCGGTTCCTTTTTCTGTCATCCCGTCCTCTGCCATCGTTCGATCCGGCCGGCGTGTGCAATCCCCTGACGTGTAGCTGTCGGGTACAATGGCAAACCGCTCGAAGATGTGCAGCCACATGATCCAGTCCGACCTCGACCTGTTCGGCCCCCAGCCGCAACGCCTGGCAAGCCACACCGTGCTGCTGCCCGGCTTCGCCCTGGCCGAAACCGAGGCGCTGCTCGATGCCCTGCGTCCGGTGCTGCGTGCTGCGCCGTTCCGGCACATGTACACCCCAGGAGGCCTGCGCATGGCAGTGGCCCTGACCAACTGCGGTACGCTGGGGTGGGTGAGTGATCAACATGGCTACCGATACAGCCCCAGCGACCCAGTCAGTGGCCAGCCCTGGCCCGCCCTGCCCCCGGTTCTGCTCGCCTTGGCCTCCCGCGCCGCAGCCATGGCCGGGTTTGACGGTTTCGTGCCGGATGCCTGCCTGGTCAACCATTACCTGCCGGGCACACGCCTGAGTCTGCACCAGGACCGCGACGAGCAGGATTTCGGCCAGCCGATCGTGTCGGTGTCGCTGGGCTTACCGGCAGTGTTCCTGTTCGGCGGCCTGCAGCGTGCCGACAAGGCTCAGCGCATCGCGCTGAGCCACGGCGATGTGCTGGTGTGGGGTGGCGAAGACCGCTTGCGCTTTCACGGCGTGCTACCGATCAAGCCCGGTGTGCATCCGCGCCTGGGCGAACGGCGGATCAACCTGACTTTGCGCAAGGCGGGTGCCTGAACAGGGGCCGTCATCTGCCAGCCAGCGCAAAACAAGATGAACGCACATGAAACACATTGAACATCTTGGCCAGGCAAGCTTCGAATGATAAGCCGCCTTTCTTTTGTCTGGAGCCTGCCATGCCCAACCCGTGTGGTTCTTCGAGCCGTTGTAACGGAGCCATGTACCGATGAAGATGCCTGGCCGCGCACCCAATGCTTCGCTGCAACTCGATTACGTACGCGACACCCTGTTCGGCCCGGTGGCGCAACGAGTGGAATGCCAATGCCAGCTCGCCGCCCTCAACCTGCAAGGTCGCCCAGGGCTGCGCCTGCACGTTTGCCCCCCACTGCCTGACAAGATCGACCGGGCTCACAGTGTGGCCTTCGTCTGGGATGGGCGGAGTTATCACGGCGTGGTTCGCGAGAAGGGAAAATGCGGGGATGGTGGCCTGAACCTGCTGCTGGAACTGCAATAAGCCGATCAACGGCGGCCATCCAGGCTGAACTGGCTGAGAGCCGCGTGTCTCCATAGCAAAAGGGCTCTTGCCTACCGGAGAACGCTATGAACAGTCCGTTATTCAAGCTCTTCACCCACCCCGCCGACGCCTGGTTGGACATTCGCCGAGCCGAGGAAGACAACCCACAGCAATACCTGCCACGCCTGCTAGCCTTGGCGCTGATACCCGCCGTGTGCCTCTTCGTTGGCACTACCACCTTCGGCTGGAGCTTGGCGGCCGAGGAGCGGGTACGCCTTAGCATAGGCAGCGCCGCCCAATTGGCCGGCCTGCTGTATACCACCACTGTGATAGGTGTGATGCTGATGGGAGTGATGATCCGCTGGATGTCACGAGGGTTCAATACACAGCCCAGCCTGAACCAGTGTATCGGCTTTGCCGCCTATTGCGCCACGCCGTGGTTCTTTGCCGGAGTGGTTGGTCTGATGCCAATTCGTTGGCTCGCCTTTACCGCGCTAATGGCTGCCTCTGTGTATGCCAGCGTGTTGCTATATGGCGGGTTGCAGACTTTCATGCGGCTGAAGAAAGAGCAGGCGTTATTGTTTGCAACGTGCGTTTGGGGGGTAGGGTTGCTGCTGCTGGTGACCATCCTGGTGGCAATGATCCTGTTCTGGTTCAACGGCCTGATGCCGGAATACGTACGCCCGGCCAGCCTGGGCTGACCGGGGCACGACAGCCGCGTTCAGGCAATCGCCTTGAGTGGCGCCGGGTGGCTGTCACGCAACGCATGCAGCTGCTCCACCAGGTTGACCAGGTCACGACAACTGTTGAGGTCTTGCAGGGCGACCCCGCTGAGGGTCACGCCTTGGTCGAGATCCTGGCCCTGGCCCAGGCGGATGGTCAAGTGCGCGCCATCCGGGCAACTCACTTCACAGCGGTCTGGCAAGCAGGCCTGCTCGATCAGTTGCCGCATCTCTAGCATAGAAACGCCTATCAACGACATGGTACGACCCTCTCTGTGGGATGGCCTGTTGTATGGAAGTACGCCTTTGTCGGGCGGGGCGCCAATTGATATTGCGCATGCTCGGCCAGCTGACCATGCTCCCCGGCAATGAGCATGCGGGGAATCCTCTAGCACCTTAGTGGAAGATTCCCCGCGGCGGCCGAGTGTTCGAATGCATTAGCAGACTTAACGACGAGTGGTCTCGGTCAACTAGGCGTTGGCCAGGCCCCAGCCGGGAAAGGCCAACCAATTAACAGCATCAGTGTGCGGCGCCTCCCCTCTCGTCCTGCATCAGCCCAAACCGCCCGGCATGGAAATCATCGAACGACTCGGCAATCTCCGCCTGGCTGTTCATCACGAAAGGGCCGTAGCCAACGATCGGCTCGTCGATCGGCTCACCGCTGAGCAACAGCACACTTGCGCCGTCCAGCGCCTCGACGGCTACATCTACACCCTCCCGGTC
Organism: Pseudomonas sp. 10(2024); assembly: GCF_045164175.1. NCBI lineage: Bacteria > Pseudomonadati > Pseudomonadota > Gammaproteobacteria > Pseudomonadales > Pseudomonadaceae > Pseudomonas > Pseudomonas sp. 10(2024). The sequence goes on along the minus strand of NZ_CP174006.1, from coordinate 2,670,794 downwards.
GAGCAGCACCAGGCTGGACGGGCCTGCTTCGCGCTCGCCGTTGATTCGAACGTTACCACGCAACACCACCAGCGCCGCATTGCGACCGGCAGCAACCGGCAACTGCAAGGCCGCGCCGGCGTTGAGCCGCAAATCCCACACGTCCATCGCGGTGAAGGTTCGAGCCGGACCCTGGTGGCCGTGGTAGTCACCGGCAATCACCCGCAAGCTCCCGGCATCACCGTCGAGCGCTACCACCGGAATGTCGCCGGCCAGCAGCGTCTGGTAGCCGGCCGCTGCACGTTTGTCCCGCGCCGGTAGGTTCACCCACAGCTGGACCATTTCCAGCGTGCCGCCACTGCGTGCAAAGTCGGGGGAATGAAACTCCTCATGAATGATGCCGTTGGCCGCCGTCATCCACTGCACGTCACCTGGACCGATCAAGCCGCCAGCACCGGTGGAATCACGGTGCTCCAGTTCACCTTGGTAGACAATGGTCACGGTCTCGAAGCCGCGATGCGGGTGCTGGCCTACGCCGCGTCGTGCTTGGGTCGGGGCGAAATCATGCGGGCCGGCGTAATCCAGCAGCAGGAACGGGCTGATCCGGCTGGCCAGGTTGTCGTAGGTGAACAGGCTGCGCACCGGGAAACCATCACCCACCCAATGGGCGTGGGGGCTGCGGTGAATACCCAGAATCGTTTTCATGAGAAGGCTCCTCTCTTGGCTGAGATAACCTTATCAATGATGCCAATCACGCGGTAGCTGGCTAAAATGGCATGCATCGTCCCACTTGCAGAATAGTCAACCTTGCAAGAAATCGAGCACCTGCTCGGCCGCCATGGCCGGGTCTTCCTGCATGAAACAGTGCCCACCGGGAACTTGCCGTGCGGTCACATTGCGGTTCAGCAGCGCCAAGCGATTCACCGAGTGTGGCACGAAGGGATAGGTGTCTTCGCCATACAACACCCGTGTCGGTGTCGTGATTGCGGCCAGACTGGCCCACATGCGTTTAGGGAATGAGCTGAAGATCTCCACTTCACGGCTGGGCCGGCACTTGAGCACCACGGCCTCGCCACAATCACCGATGGCATGCTCGACATAGGCCTGCAGTGCCGCATGGGTCCAGCCTTTGAAGATGCCGCGCCCTTCCAGCGAGGCCAACGCCGACTCGCGATCGGGCCAGTGGCTGCGGCGGCTGGCGGCCTTGCGGGCAAGGGCATGACGCTGATGCAGGCCGACCAGGGCTGCCGCCCCCATCACACCGATCATGCGTCGGCTGAACAGTACCGGGTCGAGCAGCACGGCACGTGCGAACAGTTGCGGCTCACTGCCCAGGATCAGCCCCGTAAGCACGCCACCAAAGCTGTGCCCTGCGGCAAACCGCTGTACGTCGCCATACTCGCCACGTCCGCCCTGAAAGGCCTCCGCCGCCAGGGCAGCGGTGCGGTTCCAGCCGCGAAACACCCCACCATGATCACTGTCCCCATGGCCCTGAACGTCGCAAAGCCACAGGTCGAAATGCTCGCCCAAGCGCATCAGCAACGGTTGGTAGGCCAGGCAACAGAAGCCGTTGCCATGCAGAAAGTGCAGCAGTGGTTTGCCACTGGCCGGAGTTCGCCAGCCACGCAGGGTGAAACCTTCGGCGCATTCGTGGGACCAGGGAATCAACTGCATCGGCTTACTGTACTCTCGGGGTCAGGAAAACGCTGATTCTACAAATAGCAGCGGGTACAGGGAAATCACCAGCAACAGGGCCATCACGACATTGAACAGCATCAGCCAGCGCGAATTCTGCAACAGGTTGCGCAGGGCGCTGCCGAACATCACCCATACCCCCACGCTGGGCAAGTTGACCAAAGCGAACAAGGCCGCAATGACGATCACGTTGGTTACATAGCCTTGCGCTGGCGTGTAGGTGGTAATCGCCCCTACCGCCATCACCCAAGCCTTGGGGTTGACCCACTGGAACGCCGCCGCACCCCAGAAGCCCAGCGGTTTGCGGGCACTGGACGCGGCCGTGCCGACCGGCCCGGAAGTGGCGATCTTCCAGGCCAGGTACAGCAGATAGGCGGCGCCAGCGTAGCGCAGCACCGTGTACAGGGGTGGCCAGGCCTTGAATACCTCACCCAGCCCCAGGCCGACGGCCAGCACCATCATCATGAAACCAAAACTGATACCCAAGGCATGAGGGACCGAGCGGCGCACGCCGAAGTTCACCCCCGAGGCCAGCAACATGGTGTTGTTGGGGCCCGGGGTGATGGAAGACACAAAGGCAAACAGCACAAAGGCGGTCAGCAGGTCGGCAGAGGCAAGCATGGCGGGCATTCCACTTTCTTTATTGGTGCTGTCACACTAACGGAGCGCCACTCCCAGCAACCGATACAGTTCGATTAAATTACGCAGATACACATCACTGTACCGACAATCCGGATCAAGGAAGCCGTCACCATGAGCCTCACCATTCGCCCTGCCGTTCGTACCGATGCCGAACAGATCCTCACCTTCATCACCGAACTGGCCGAGTACGAACGCGCGCGCCACGAGGTGGTCGCCACCCTTGCCGACATCGAGCACAGCCTGTTCGACGAAGGCAGCACTGTGCACACCCTGATGTGCGAGCGTGATGGCCGTGCAATTGGCTTTGCCGTGTACTTCTACAGCTACTCGACCTGGCTCGGGCGCAATGGCATCTATCTGGAAGACCTGTACGTAACCCCCGAGCAACGCGGCGATGGCGCCGGCCGGCAGTTGTTGCAGCACATTGCCCGCGAAGCGCTGGCGAACAACTGCGGGCGTCTGGAATGGAGTGTGCTGGACTGGAACGAACCAGCGATCGGCTTCTACCAGAAACTGGGGGCCGAGGCGCAGGATGAGTGGGTGCGCTACCGGCTGGATGGCGACAAGCTGGCGGCATTCGCCCGCGGGTGATCGCCCGGTTTCTGCACTTCTGCCTGCTGGAAGAAGACTGCAGGCCTGAGCCTGTCGTACCTGCTGTTCGACAGCCTCGCACGCTGTATGACATTGACGCCAAGCCCGCCCCATGCTCTCCTTATGCCTCGCGTTCAGGTGCCCCTCAGGGGGTGAAACGGGAAACCGGTGCGTCCCAGGCCCTTCAGCAGGGCCGGACAATGCCGGTGCTGCCCCCGCAACGGTAAGCGAGTGAAGCGTCTGTACCACTGTGCCTCGTAGTACGGCATGGGAAGGTGACGCGTTCCAGGAGCCCAGCTCTTCCTCGCAAGCCCGGAGACCGGCCTGGCGTTCATGAACACCCCGCGGTGGGCGGGCGCTGTTGCATTCCCTTGGGCGACCACGTCCGGGGCTGCCGCGCTCGCCCATTGCCCACAAAAAGCAGAGGATCGCGTCATGCCCGTCACCAGCGCCAAACAACACAGCCTTGCTACCCCCGTTACGCTCAGCCAGCGTGTAACCATCGCCGTCGGTGCCAGCTTGCTGGGTCTGTGCCTGGTCTACTTTGCCGGGTTCTCGCACATCGAGGCCGTGCACAACGCCGCCCACGACACCCGCCACAGCGCCGCCTTCCCCTGCCACTGAGTACGCCTGATGATCACGCGCATTGCCCGTACTGCGGGATTCAGCGGGCTCCTTGCAGCCCTGTTGCTGACCTTGCTGCAAAGCTTCTGGGTGGCTCCGCTGATTCTGGAGGCGGAAACCTACGAGTCCTCGGCCCCGGCCGCACACCACGAACACGGTGGCGAAGTTGCCGCTCATGAACACAGCGCCGAAGCCTGGTCGCCGGAAGACGGCTGGCAGCGCGTGCTGTCCACCACAGGCGGCAACCTGGTGGTTGCGGTCGGCTTCGCCCTGATCCTCGCCGCCCTGTACAGCCTTCGCGAGCCCAAACGCGCCGCCACTGGCGCATTGTGGGGGTTGGCTGGCTTCGCCGTGTTCTGCCTGGCCCCAACCCTGGGCTTGCCACCAGAACTGCCGGGTACGGCGGCCGCCGACCTGGGGCAACGCCAAACCTGGTGGGTCGGTACAGCCAGTGCCACAGCGCTGGGCCTGGCCTTGCTGGTGTTCGCCCGCCACTGGCTGCTGAAGGCGCTGGGCGCCGTGCTGCTGGTCATTCCCCATGTAATCGGTGCACCGCAACCCGAGGTGCACGAAAGCCTGGCCCCTGAAGCATTGGAAACCCAATTCAAGGTAGCCTCCTGGCTCACCAACGCCGCCTTCTGGCTGGCCTTGGGCCTGCTCAGCGCCTGGCTGTTCCGCCGTTCCAGCCAGGCTTGATGCCTGCCTTCTATGCCGGTTTTGGCTGCCGCCGGGGTTGCCCGGCGGATACCTTGCAACGCTTGCTGTGCCAGGCCCTGGACAAACAGGGCCTGGCATTGGCTGACCTGCGCGGTATCGCAAGCATCAGCCTGAAGGCCGACGAGCCCGGCTTGTTGCAACTGGCAGAGCACCTCGGTTTGCCGTTGGTGCTGTACCATGGCGCGCAACTGCAACCCTATGAACCACTGCTCAGCCACCGTTCCGCCGTTGCCCATCGGCACAGTGGCTGCTGGGGCGTAGCCGAGAGCGCGGCACTGGCCCTGGCCAGCCAGCGGCAGGGTACGGCCAGGCTGCTGCTGACGCGCCAGGTACTGGGCCCGGCGACGCTCGCCCTGGCCTGCTGAGCGTTTCGCCCCCTCTTTCTTGCCAGGACTTTGCATGACCATCTACTTTATCGGTGCCGGCCCCGGCGACCCGGAGCTGATCACGGTCAAGGGCCAACGGCTGATTCGTCAGTGCCCGGTGATCATTTATGCCGGTTCACTGGTACCCGCCGCCGTGCTCGAAGGCCACCAGGCCGAAACCGTGATCAACAGCGCCGAACTGCACCTGGAACAGATCATCGCCGCCATGCGCAGCGCACACGAAAAAGGTCAGGATGTGGCCCGGGTGCACAGCGGCGACCCCAGCCTGTACGGCGCCATCGGCGAGCAGATTCGCCACCTGCAAGCGCTGGGCATCGATTACCAGATCATCCCCGGCGTTACCGCCACGGCAGCGAGCGCCGCCCTGCTCGGCTGCGAGCTGACCTTGCCTCAAGTGGCGCAGACGGTGATCCTTACTCGCTACGGCGACAGCTCGCCCATGCCGCCGGGTGAACAGTTGGGCGACCTGGCGCGCCATGGCAGCACCCTGGCAATTCATCTGGGGGTCAAGCACCTGTCGCGCATTGTCGATGAGTTGATGCCGCACTACGGCGCGCACTGCCCGGTTGCGGTGGTGCATCGGGCCACCTGGCCAGACCAGGATTGGGTGCGCGGCAACCTCGGCGATATCGTCGAACGCGTAGCGGCCAAGGATTTCCGGCGCACGGCGCTGATCCTGGTAGGCCACGTCCTGGGGGACACACCGTTCGCCGAATCGGCCTTGTACCGCGCCGGGCATGCCCACCTGTACCGCCCTGGCGACTGAACATTGCCAGCCTTGCCTCGGGCGTAGCAGACTCCGGGTTCCCGCCTGCGAACAGGAGTCATGCCCATGCTGGAACTACGCCCCAACTGCGAGTGCTGTGATGCCGACCTGCCGGGTGACAGCCCCGACGTTATGATCTGCTCCTTCGAATGCACGTTCTGCCGTGCCTGTGCCGAAACCCGCTTCCAAGGCCGCTGCCCGAATTGTACCGGGCAGTTGGTAGCCCGCCCGACGCGGGTCGGTCAGGCATTGGCCAACAACCCTGCCTCCACGCTGCGGATACACAAACCGCACGCCGCCTGCGTTTGAACAACTGCAAAGCACCGGCATCACCGCTGTTTCAGGGTGATGTCTTTCCTGTTTCTTGTAGGACTTTTCAACAATAAGCACTGGGGATTTCAACACTTCTATACTCGGCATTACCAAACCTCGGGAATGGTCGTATCGTGCAGCGCTTCCGATAACCCCACTTGCAGACGTATTCCTGAGTGTTCCAGGAAGCGGACCACATCCCTACAGGAGTTTTCCTCATGACAACCGTGCTGATCGTCGACGACCACCCTATTGTCCGGCTGTCGTTGCGCCTACTGCTCGAGCGCGAGCGCTTCCATGTCATCGGCGAGGTCGGCAATGGCAGTGAAGTGGCTCAGGTAGCCCGCGAACTGCGCCCGGACGTAGTCATTCTCGACATCGGCCTGCCTGGCCTGGACGGCATGGAAGTCATCAAGCGATTGCAGAGCCTGGAGCCGGTACCGAAGATCATGGTGCTGACCGGCCAGGCCACCGATCTGTATGTGCGTCGCTGCCTGGATGCCGGAATAGGCGCCTTCGTCACCAAGGAAGAGGACCACGAGGCCCTGCTGTTCGCCCTCAAGGCCCTGACCAAAGGTTATTCGACCTTTCCGCAAATGTCGGTCAACAGCAACTCGCTGGAGAGCGAGCCGGTGCGCCTGGCCAGTCTCTCCAACCGAGAAATGGAAGTGCTGCGGCGCCTTGCGCGCGGTGAGAACAACAAGAACATCGGCACTTGCATGAACCTCAGCGCCAAGACCATCAGCACCTACCGGGGCCGTATCATGGAAAAGCTCAAGACCGAGTCACTGGTGGAAATGGTCGACCTGGCCAAGCGCAACAGCGTCTATTGAGCGCTCGGCTGCCATGAAACAGTTGCTGGCGAGCGTCCTTCTGGCTATCGGTCTGGCCAACTCCACGGAACTGCAGGCCAGCAGTGAACCACGCCATCTGCTGGCGCGCTCGATCAGTGCCGCTGCCCCACTGGCGTTATCCGGCGATGATCGCCACTGGCTGAAACAACGCGAACGCCTGGTAATGGGCAGTGCGCGCCCCGATTACCCCCCGTTCGAAATCAACGTCAGCCAGCATGACTATGAGGGACTGAGCGCAGACTACGCCGGCATCATCGGCGAACAGCTGGATATCCCCATTGAAGTACGTCGTTTTGACAGCCGTCACGAGGCCATCACCGCCCTGCGTGATGGCCGTATCGACTTGTTGGGTAGCTCCAACGCCTTCGAGGCGGCGGACGCCCAGCTAAGCCTCAGCACCCCCTATGCCGACGACCTGCCAGTGATCGTCACCCGTGAAGGGCGCAGCTTGAAAAGTACGCCCGAGCTCGCCGGCCTGCGCCTGGCGATGGTCGATCACTACCTGCCGGCCGTCAGCGTTCGCACACTGTACCCCAAGGCGCAACTGAGCCTGTACCGCTCGACCCTGGCCGGGCTCGCTGCCGTGGCGCTGGGCGAGGCAGACGCCTATCTGGGCGATGCCATCAGCACTGACTACATGATCGGCAAAAGTTTTCAGGGCACGTTGAAAATCGACCATTTCTCTCAGTTGGCCCCAGAGGCTTTTGCCTTCGCCATCGCCAGCGACAACCCGCGCCTGCATCGGCTGGTGGACAAGGCGCTGTCACGCATAAGCGAAAGTGAACGCCTGAACATTCTGCGCCGCTGGAGCAGTGGTAACACCAGCCTGCTGCTGCAGCGCCACCTCACCGCCTTGAGCGAAGAAGAAGAATCCTGGATCACCGCCCACCCCACTATCAGCGTACTGGTCAATACCTCGCTGGCACCGTTGACGTTCAACGATGCTCAGCACCGCCCTAGCGGTATCACCCTGGACCTGCTCAAGCAGATTTCGCTGCGCACGGGGCTGCAGTTCACACCCGTCGAGAGTGCTTCATCGCAGGCCATGATAGACCGCCTGGTGCGGGGCGAGGCACAGATGATCGGGGCGCTGGGCTATGGTGCCGACCGCTTGAAGCAACTGCGCTACACCCGCCCCTACCTGGTCAGCCCGCGCGTGCTTGTTACCCGCAACGACGGTGAATCACCTGCACAGGCCAAGGCACTGGATGGCAAGCGCATCGCCTTGGTGCGCGGCTCACCGCAGCAGGCCGTTTTGCAACAGCGATACCCGCAGGCCGAGATAGTCGAAGTTGACAACCCACTGGGCCAGATGGAGGCCGTGGCCAACGGTGTTGCCGACGCTGCCCTGAGCAGCCATATCAATGCTGCCTATTACATCAGCCATGTGTTCAAGGACCGTTTGCGCATCGCCAACATGCTCGACGACGCTCCGGCCATTGCCGCCTTTGCCGTAGCCGCCGACCAGCCCCAATTGCAGGCCATTCTCGACAAGGCGCTGCTAAGCATTCCACCTGAAGAACTGGACCAGTTGATCAACCGCTGGCGCACCAGCACACTGGTGAGCGACAGCCCCTGGCGCGACTACCGCACCCTGGCTTTGCAGGTGCTGGTGCTATCGGCCCTGCTGCTGGCCGGGGTGGTGTTCTGGAACAGCTACCTGCGCAAGCTGATCAACCAGCGCACCGAGGCACAGCACGCGCTGCAGGCACAGCTCGCGCTGAGCCGCGGGCTGCTGGAGCAGTTACGCCAGGCCAAGGACGATGCCGAACAGGCCAGCCAGACCAAAAGCACCTTCCTGGCCACCATGAGCCATGAGATCCGCACCCCGATGAATGCCGTGATCGGTCTGCTGGAACTGGCCCTGGAAGATAGCCGCAGCGGCCGCAGCGACGCCCAGACCTTGCAGACCGCCCATGATTCGGCCATTGGCCTGCTTGAGCTGATTGGCGATATTCTCGACATTTCCCGCATCGAATCCGGGCACATCAGCCTGCAGCCAGTACCCACCAATCTGGTCGAACTGGTGCGCGCCACGCTGCGGGTGTTCGAAGGCAATGCCCGGGCCAAAGGGTTGCATCTACACGGCGAGCTGCCTGCAGAGCCGGTATGGGTGCTGGCTGATCCACTGCGACTCAAGCAAATTCTGTCCAACCTGATCAGCAACGCCATCAAGTTCACCGACCGTGGTGAAGTGCAGGCATGCCTGCTGCTGCCCAAAGTTGCCGGCCACGGCATTCTGGCTATCGAGCTGAATGTGCGCGACACCGGCATCGGCATCAGCCCCGCCGACCAGGCCAGGCTGTTCAGTGCCTTCGTTCAGGTCGATGGCCCAAGGGCACGTCAAGGGGCAGGCCTGGGGTTGGTCATCAGCCGTACCCTAGCCGGACTGATGGGCGGCGCCCTGAGCCTTCAGAGCGTCGAGGGTGTTGGCACCCGGGTACAAGTCAGCCTGCGGTTACCTGTCTGCGAAGCACCGGCACAAGCGGACCCGCAACTCACCACACATGAAAGTAACAGCGGCCCGCTCAATATCTTGGTGGTCGACGACTACCCGGCCAACCTGCTTTTGCTGGAACGGCAACTGCAAACCCTGGGGCACCATGTGACACTGGCGGAGAATGGCGAGATCGCCCTTGCACGCTGGCAGGAAGCGCGCTTCGACCTGGTGATCACCGATTGCAGCATGCCGGTCATGGACGGGCATGAGCTCACCCGGCGCATTCGCAGCCTGGAGGGCGAGCGCGGCCTGCCAGCAGGCCGTATTCTTGGCGTGACCGCCAACGCCCAGGCCGAGGAGCGTACTCGCTGCCTGGCCAGCGGCATGGACGAATGCCTGTTCAAGCCGATTGGTCTGCGCACGCTCAAGACCCACCTGCCCCAAGTGCGCCCTCAGCAGCTGTCGCCGGAGCCTTTCCATAGTGGGTTCGACCTGGCCGAACTGCGTCACCTGACCCAGGACGACGAACAGTTGACGCGGCATTTGCTGGAGCAATTGTCGATAAGCGTCGGTGAAGACCTGGCCGCCCTGCGTGCCTTGGCAACAGACGCCCCTGATGAAACCGTGCGCGCCCTTGCCCACCGCATCAAGGGTGGCGCCAAAATGATCAGGGTGCGCACTGTGGTCAAAGACTGTGAAGCTATCGAACACGCCCACGCAAAAGGGCTGCCGACCGTCGAACAGCGCGCGCAACTGCAACTCAGCCTGCAGGCACTGCTTGACGAGATGCGCGAGGCGCTCAATGCAATTGCAGCGTCGAGGTTATCTGGCTGATGGCGTCCACGACGTGCCGTGAGCCTTGCTGGATTTCCATGATCACCGTCCCCGCCTCATTGGCCAGCGCCACGCCGTGACCGGTGCGGTTGAGGCTCGATTGCATGCTGGCCACTGCCAATAGCGACAGGTCGTGGTTCTGCCGCACCACATCGACGATTTCCAGGGTGGCCTTGCTGGTTCGCGCGGCCAGGTTGCGCACCTCATCGGCCACCACGGCAAAGCCGCGCCCGTGCTCGCCGGCACGCGCTGCCTCGATGGCTGCATTAAGGGCCAACAGGTTGGTCTGGTCGGCGATGCTCCGAATGGTCAGCACAATCTGCCCGATCACATCCGACTGCTTGTTTACCGCGTCGATGCTGCGCGCAGCGTCGTTAAGCTCCTGGGAAATCTGCTCGATTACCTGCACCGCCTGCTGCACCACTTCGGTCCCCTTGCGCGCGCAGGCATCGGTCTGCACCGAGCTGGCATGGGCGGCATGGGCGGCGCTTTGCTGGGTGCAGACCTGATGGGTGATGTCGCTGGCAAACTTGACCACTTTGCACAGGCGGCCCTTGCTGTCGAAGATCGGGTTGTAGGAGGCCTCCAGAAAAACGGTCTGGCCTTGCTTGTTGACGCGCTCGAAGCGGTGCGAGTGGTATTCGCCACGGTTCAGCGAAGCCCAGAACTCTCGGTACTGGGCCGATTCGCGTTCATGCGCCAGGCAGAACAGCCCGTGGTGGCGGCCAACCACTTCATCGAGGCGGTAGCCCATGGTGTCGAGAAAATTCTGGTTGGCCTTGATCACCCGGCCTTGGGGAGTGAACTCGATCACCGCCATGGAGCGGCTGATGGCCTTGAGCAGGCTTTCGCTCTCGTGCTCCAGCACTACCCGCTGGGTGATGTCCGACGCCACCTTGATTACGCTGGTGACTTGCCGGTGCTCGTCCAGCACGGGCATGTAGCTGGCTTCCAGCCAGACCTCGCGCCCCGCCTTGTCGATACGCTCGAACGTACCGCTGATAGCCTTGCCCTGCCCCAACTCGCGCCACAGTTGCTGGTACTCGGCGCTTTTTGCATAGTCCGGCTCACAGAACAGCCGGTGGTGCTTGCCACGCAGCTCGTCGGCGCCGTAGCCCATGGCCTGGCAGAAGCGCTCGTTGGCGTCGAGAATAGTACCGTCAGGGGCGAACTCGATCATCGCCATGGAACGGCCGATAGCGGCCAGTTTGGCTTGTGCATCGGCCAACGCCTGGCGGGTGCGCTGGATTTCTGCCAAATCAGACTTGCGATGGAAATCGAACATGACGCGGGGCTCCCTATGCGCGGTTTTCTGAGCATAGATCGCCGTTGGCAAGTCGTGGCATCTACAGCGCCTGTCTTGAACCAGCGCGCCCCACCGTAGGAGCGGGTTCACCCGCGAACACCGGCACAGCCGGTGCCATGCCCCGCAACGCACGCTTCGCAGGTAAACCCGCTACACCTTCGTTTCGGGCCAATCATTCCTGTGGGAGTCGCGCGAGAAGGCCTTGGCGGGCACTCTCAGGTGCTCTCGCGCACCATCAGCTCAAAGCCCAGATCCTGCTGCGCATTCGTCACCCGCTTGCCATCCAGCAACGCCAGCAGCGCCTGTGCCGCGCCCCGCCCCACCGCAGCCCGTGGTGTGCGAATGGAGGTCAGCCGCGGCACCATATGCGCCGACGCAGGCAAATCGTTGAAACCGACCATCGCCACCTGGCGTGGCACCTCCACCCCTTGACGCAAGGCCTGCAGCACCGCGCCCTGGGCCAGGTCGTCGTTACAGAAGAAGATGCCGTCGACATCCGGCGCCTGCTGCATCAGTTGACTGAACAGCACACTGCCCAGGGCAATCGACGATGGCTCCGGGGCCAACACCTCCAGCTCGGCAGCCTGCAAACCGGCCTCTGCCAACGCCTGACGGAAACCCTCGGCACGCTGCATCACCCTCGGGTCCAGCTGCGCGGCAATGAATGCAAGGCGTTTGCGCCCGCGCTCGATCAGGTGCCGTGCAGCAGCACGCCCGGCCTGATGCTGCGAGAAGCCGACCGACAAAGCCCCTGGCTCGCCATTGAGCTCCATCATGTGCACACACGGCACGCCGCTGGCAGCCAGCATCTGCCGGGCAGCATCGCTACGCTCGAAGCCGGTCAGCAAAATGCCGCAGGGCTGATAGGCCAGGTAATTGCGGATCAGGTTCTCTTCTTCGGCAAGGTCGTAGTGATAGTTGCCGATCAGCACCTCTAGCCCACGAGGGCGCATGACCTCGTGGATGGCCTCCAGGGTGTCGATGAACAGTTGGTTGGACAACGACGGGATCAACACCACCACCGACTGACTGCGTGCCGAGGCCAGCGCCCGGGCGGCCGGGTTGGCAACATAGCCAAGGTTCGCCGCTGCGGCGATGACCTTTTCCACCAGGTCAGGCGCAACGGTGCTGACCCCACGCAAGGCGCGCGAAGCGGTAATCGGGGAAACCCCGGAAAGCCTGGCAACTTCGGCCAGGGTGGGACGACCTGTAGTTCGGGAGCCGGTGCGGGACATGAATGTTGTAATTTTACTACTTGCAAGGAGAGGGAACGGCCACTAAGGTAGCGCTGTCTCAGGATGCAGGCAATGTAATCTTTGGTAGCAGCCACCACGCGCTCGCCACCAGGCGTCCATACTGCGTAAGGACAAGACCAATAACACCGGGGAGGTGGCTGTTCGTCATCGGCGAGACAGCGCTATCTCACCCGCAGGAGGTACTGATGAATTCTCCCCTGTCCGCCATTGTGGTGATGGGCGTGGCCGGTTGTGGCAAAAGCTGCATCGGCGCCGCCATCGCTGCCAGAAGCGGCGGCCGCCTGATCGAAGGCGACGCTTTCCACCCTGCCGAAAACATCCGCAAGATGAGCGCTGGCATCCCGCTGGACGACAGCGACCGTGCCGGCTGGCTGGTCCGCCTTGGTGAAGAGTTGCAAGCCACCACCCAGGCCGGTGAACGCCCGATCCTGACCTGCTCGGCACTCAAGCGCCGCTACCGCGACACCCTGCGCGATGCCATGCCCGGGCTGGTGTTCGTGTTCCTCGAACTGTCGCCTGCCGAGGCCGAAAAACGCGTGCTGGCTCGCCCTGGGCACTTCATGCCGGCCAGCCTCATCGACAGCCAGTTCGCGGCCCTGGAATCGCCACGCGGCGAGCCATTGACGCTGGCACTGGACGCCACCCAACCGATCGAAGCACTGGCCGAAGCGGTGGACCACTGGCTAAAGCGCTGCGGTGAGCCGGGCCTGGCGCAAACCGCCTGACCTCGGCGGCTTTTCCGTCTCACCAAAGACAGCGCTACCCCACCCCGTAAACGCGGCAAAGACTCCAAAAAGCTACGCCCAAAACAACGATAAGACCGAGGCCTTCAAACCATGTTCGGACTGGCTACTGATACCTTCCTGCTGCTCGACGCGCTGGTTACCATCGTCGGGCTGATCCTGCTGATCACCCACTTCAAGGTTCACCCCTTCGTCGCCCTCACCCTCGCGGCCGGCTTCCTGGGCCTGACTTCCGGCATGCCGGTGGCCAAGGTCATGAAATCGTTCCAGGACGGTTTTGGCGGCGTACTCGGCTTCGTCGGTATCGTGCTCGCCCTGGGCACCATGCTCGGCAAGCTGATGGCCGACTCCGGTGGTGCCGACCAGATCGCGCAAACCCTCATCCGCGCCTTCGGCAAGAAGAACGTGCATTGGGCGATGATGTTCGCCGCCTTCCTGGTGGGCATCCCGCTGTTCTTCGAAATCGGCTTTGTGCTGCTGATTCCACTGGTGTTCATCGTCGCCCGGCGCTCGGGCGTCTCGTTGGTGAAAATCGGCATTCCGCTGCTGGCCGGCCTGTCGGTGGTGCACGGTCTGGTGCCACCACACCCGGGCCCCTTGCTGGCGATCGGCATTTTCCACGCTGACATTGGCAAGACCATCTTCTACGGCCTGATCGTCGCACTGCCCACCGCGATCATCGCCGGCCCTCTGTTCGGTAACTTCATTTCCCGCTACATCCCGGGCAACCCGTCCCAGGAGCTGATGGACCAGATCGCCAAGGACTCCGATCAGGGCAACCTGCCAAGCTTCAGCATCACCCTGATCACCGTACTGCTGCCGGTCGCGTTGATGCTGCTTAAAACGTTCGCCGACGTGGTGCTGCCTGCCGAGCACATCGTGCGCCAGTGGATGGACCTGATCGGTCACCCGATCACCGCCCTGCTCGCCGCCCTGTTACTGGCCTTCTACACCTTCGGTTCGGCCCGCGGCTTCAACCGCCAGCAGATCATGAAGATGCTCGACCAGAGCCTGGCACCGACTGCCGCCATCGTGCTGATCGTCGGCGCTGGCGGTGGCTTCAAGCAAATGCTGGTGGATACCGGCGTAGGCAACGTGATCGGGCAGATGGCTGTGCAGGCAGAAATTTCGCCGATCATGCTGGCATGGCTGGTGGCGGCGGTGATCCGCATCGCGACCGGCTCCGCAACGGTCGCCACCATCACCGGCGCGGGTATCGTGGCACCGGTGATCGACCTGGTGCCGGGGGTGAACCGTGAGCTGTTGGTACTGGCCACCGGTGCCGGCTCGCTGATCCTGTCGCATGTGAACGATGCCGGTTTCTGGCTGGTGAAGCAGTACTTCAACATGACCGTGGCAGAAACCTTCAAGACCTGGAGCATGATGGAGACGATCCTGTCCATCGTCGGCATCATTTTCATCATGTTGCTGTCGCTGGTGGTGTGACCGTTGATCGGGGTAATGGCACCTTGACGGTTCGGGTAAGGCCAAAGGGAAGTATGAGCCTTACCCGTACAGCAAAGGAGCCTGCCATGCCCCGCTCGATCTTCCTGTCGATTGCCCTGCTCGCCTCGCCGCTGGCCTTTGCTGTCGGCACAGGTCCGACCTACCCCGACGACCCGCACAATACAGCGCCACAGCCCGGCGTGGACAGCACCCTCAACCCGATCGAGAAGCCCTTGCCGCGGGCCACCGACCCGCGCATACAGGGCAACGAACCGCAAAGCCCGCCAGCCAAGCAGAATGACAATCGCGATCTGCCGGGGATGGAGGGCAGTGGGTCGGAAGGTACCGGCCGGCAAGGAGAAGACAGCTCAGGTACAGGTAACCCCTGACGACACGGCCTGAACTACCACTGACGCTTGTCAGGCCGGGTCAGCCCCAGCTTTTCGATCCGGTAACGCAGCATATCCCGCGACAACCCAAGCATCCGCGCCGATTTGGTCACGTTCCAGTCGGTGCGGTCCAGGGTCTTGCAGACAAGGTCACGCTCCATGTCAGGCAGGCTTGTACCCGGTTCTGGCTCGTGCCGCGGCATTTCGAACATGGCCGCCATCGGCTGTTGCACCAACGGCTCGTCAACCAAGGTCATGCAAAGGTTCAACTGATGCGCTTGCACCACCTCGTTCGGCGCCAGCAACACCGTCTGCTCCAGCATGTTGCGCAATTCACGCACATTTCCAGGCCAGCTATAACCGAGCAGCAGGCTTTCGGCCTCGGCCGAAAAGCGCAGGTTCGGCTTGCCATAGCGCCGGCTATGGTGGGCAAGGAAATGCCGTGCCAGTAGCAGGATGTCCTGCCCGCGCGAATACAGGCGCGGCACCTTCAGGGCGATAATGCGAAGGCGGAAGAACAGGTCACGCCTGAATTTGCCCTGCTGCACCATTTGCTCCAGATTACAGTTGGTGGCGCTGATCACCCGCAGATCCACCTTGCG
Organism: Pseudomonas sp. 10(2024); assembly: GCF_045164175.1. Lineage (NCBI taxonomy): Bacteria > Pseudomonadati > Pseudomonadota > Gammaproteobacteria > Pseudomonadales > Pseudomonadaceae > Pseudomonas > Pseudomonas sp. 10(2024). The sequence continues at coordinate 2,655,212 of NZ_CP174006.1, read as the reverse complement.
TTCCTTCACGGCACCAATCCGGCGGATGCTGCGGTCTTCCAGCAACTTGAGCAGCTTGGCCTGCAGCACCAGGTCCATTTCGCCGATCTCGTCAAGGAACAAGGTACCGCCATCGGCAGCCTCCACCAGGCCTACCCGGCGTTCCTTGGCATCGGTGAACGCGCCCTTCTCGTGGCCAAACAGTTCGGCCTCAAGCAGGTTGGCAGGGATCGAAGCGCAATTGAACTCGATGAAAGGCCCTTTACTGCGCGAACCATCGAAATGCAGGGCACGGGCCACCAGTTCCTTGCCAGTACCGGTCTCGCCTTCGATCAGCACCGGTGGCAGGTCGTCACTGGCCATGCGCCGCTCGGCATCGAGTACCTGGCGCAGGGTGTGCTTGAGGGTGAGCATCACCGGCGACTCGCCGATCAAAGCCTGCAACCCGGACTTCTGCGCCTCGCGCTCCTGGTAGAACGACAGCGTGCGCTCCATGCGCTCGGTAGCCAGGGCCTTGTCCAGGGTCAGCTTGAGCTCGGCCAGTACCACCGGCTTGGTCAGGTAATGAAAGGCGCCCTCCTTCATCGCCTGCACGGCATCTTCGACATTGCCGTAGCCGGTCATCATGATCACTTTCAGGTCCGGCACCTGGGCCACCAGCGTGCGCAGCAGGTCGTGCCCGCTCATGCCTGGCAACGAGTTGTCGGTCAGCACCGCGTCAGGTTGCGCCCGCTTGATCTGCTCCAACGCCAGCTCCGCGCTGTGGCACACGATGACTTCGTAGCCCTTGAGGCTGAGGTAGGTGCGAATGTTGTCGGCAAGGATTTCATCATCCTCGACGACCAGGATGCTGTGCTCCATGTTCCCCTCCCGCTGCAATATTGAATGTAAGGCTGACGCGGGTTCCTTCCTCTTCGCGGCTGCTCAGGCTGACCGAGCCGCCAAAACGTTCCATGATGCGTTTGACCAGGGCCAGGCCTACACCGAGGCCACCCTGCTTGGTCGTGAAGAACGGTTTGAACACCATCCGTTCCTGCTGCTGGCTCATGCCTTTGCCGGTGTCGGTCAGCACGAACTCGGCACGCACGCCTTCTTGCACATTGACCTGGGCATTGAGCATCCCGCCAGCGGGCATGGCCTCCAGGGCGTTGGAAAACAGGCTGTTGAGAATCTGCGTGAGCTGCAGCGGCTGGCTGACCACCCATTGCACGTCAGGCCCTTCGAAATGGAAGCGCACGCCGTTGCGTTCGATCTGCTGGGCAAAGGCCAGGTGGGTGTCCTCGATAGCCGCCACCAGGTCCACGGCCTCGGGCTCGTCACTGGCCGGGCGCAACGACACCAGCAGGTCGCGCACCCAGCGCGACATGCGGTCGACCTGGCTGATGATGTCAGTGATGTTCTTCTGCGCAGCAGCGTTGGCGGTTTCCTGGGCAAGTTCGGCGCTGGAGCGTATGTTGGCCAGCGGGTTACGCATGCTGTGAGCCACTGCCGACGACATTTCACCCAGCGCCACGTAGGTTTCGCTTGCCACCAGCCTGTCCTGCTGCAGGTGCAGCATGTGTGCCGCCCGGCGCACGATCCAGAACAGGCCGAAGTAGATCAACGCCCCACCCACCAGTGTCGAGGCCCAGATCAGCACATAGCCGCGCTGGATGCGCCGGATGAGGTCTTGCGGCTCCTTGTAGATTTCCACCATGGCCAGTACCTGCTTACCCTGGCTGTCGAACAGCGGGATGTAGTTCTCGATGAACAGGTAGCGTGGTGCGCGCTGAAACTTCTGCTCCTCACGATCGTCCGCAACCTTGTGATAGCTGGCCGACACCGCCTTGCGCGAGCGGAAGGCGCGCTCAAGATCGCCATCAGCCTCTATCCGCTTGCCAATCAGCTCCACGTTGGTGGACCAGACAATGGTGCGGTCGCGGGCATAGACATTGGCCAGCAAGGTGTCCGGCAGGTGCTCGACATGATCGAGGAACTCGATCCGGGTCGATTCGGCCAGGGCCGGGGTGACCTGCAAGTGCTGCAGGTCCAGCCGCGGGTCCAGCAACTCGCCCATGGTGGTGCCAGGCGGCAATTGCGAATGCCGCACTTCGGCCTGGGCCATTGCCTGAATGAACTGCGCGGTAAGCATGGCATCGCGCTCCACGCTGTCGCGCACCACGAAGCGCGTCGAAACGTAACCCAGCCCACCTGCCACCGAGGTAATGATCAACAGGCTGATCACCGAAAACCAGCGCAGCAGGTTGAATTCACGCAAGGGTACGGGCCGTCCGCTGGCGGTCGCATTGGCCTTGTCGGGCACTTCGTCTTCCAGCATCTGCATCCCGTGATTCCCGCGCAGGGCGTACGTTCAGAACTGCATCAAGGCCAATGGCAACAGCCACTGGGTAGCAATCCACCTGGGCAGTCGCAGCTGCCATTTGTCGCGTGTCGCGCTTCACAAACTTCGCTGCAAAAACTTGGCCAGCAGAAACATGCCAAATTAAAAATGTTATTTTTCAGTAGGTTGCCAGAACTTATTAAGATTAATTAGAGGATTAACCCCCACATTTGGGTGATTATCACCAAAAAACATAAATCCTTTTGATATCAACATTTTACTGAACCATCTTGATGTCATTTGACGAATTCACGCCAGTCGGAAACTTAACGAAACCCTTGTGCCATGGCCTTCACTGCTACTGAGCCGGACCGTACCACCGAAACGTTCCATGATGCGCTTCACCAGCACCAGCCCCACCCCCAGCCCACCCTGTTTGGTGGTGAAAAACGGCCGAAAAGCCATACGCTGCTGCTCTTCGTTCATGCCCTTGCCATTGTCGGACAGGCGCAAGGTCAGGCTGCGCCGGTTGTGACGTACCACCTCGATACGCAACCGCCCGCCCTGCTCCATCGACTCCAGGGCATTGGCGATCAGGCTACTGAACACCTGGCGCAGCAATACCGGGTGCCCCAACACCTGCACGGCCGGTAACGGTTGCAGGTCCAGGCTTACCCCGCCGCGCGCCAGCGGCACAGCGTAGGTCTGCAGGCTTTCCTGCAACGCCTGCGGCAAGTCCACCGCCAACGCCTCGTCGTTCAGCGGGCGCAGTGACTGCAGCATCTGGCGGATCCACTGCGACATGCGATCGACCTGGCTGATGATATCGTTGACTTGGAGTTGCGCCGGGCCTTCGTCGAACGCCTGGGCCAGTTCGGCACTTGAGCGGATGCTGGCCAGCGGGTTGCGCAGGCTATGGGCCACCGCCGAAGACACCTCACCCAGTGCCACGTAGGTTTCGCTGCTGATCAGGCGTTTCTGCTGCACCGCCAGCAGCCGTGCAGCGCGGTGCATGATGCCGTAAAGGCCGATATAGACCAGTGCAGCGCCGACGGTGATGGCCAACCAGATCAGGACCAGGCCATGCTCGATGCGTGCGATCAGGTCATGGGGCTCTTTATAGATCTCGACCATCGCTGTGACCTGCTCGCCATCGGCATCGAACAGCGGAATATAGTTCTCGATCAATAGCTGCCGGGGCGGGATGATGAACTTCTGCTCGGAGCGGGCCTGTTCGAAATTGTGGTAGCTGGCCGAAACCCGCATCTTGTACTCGAAAGCCCGATTCAAGTCTTCGTCGCCTTCAATCAGCTTGCCGATCAGTGCCGGGTTGGTGGACCAGATCACTGTATGGTCCAAAGCATAGATATTGGCCAGCAGCATATCGGGCAGGTGAGCGATATGGTCAAGGAACTCGCCGCGGGCCTTGCGCCGGGCTTGCGGGTCGACGTCGGGCAAGTTATTGCGGTCGGTGCGCGGGTCCAGCAGTTCGCCCATGGTCCGCACATTGGGGATCGACACATGGCGCACTTCGGCATCGGCGATGGAGGTGATGAACTGTGCGGTGAGTAACGCGTCACGCTCGACGCTCTCGTCGATGATGAAACGGCTGGAAATCAGCCCCAAGCCGGCAGCCACCGAGAGGATGATGGCGAGACTGACCCAGGCATACCAGCGCAGCAGGTTGAACGGCTTGCGCGGGACGGCCAACTCGTTACCGGCAGGCACGTCAATAGTGTCGGAACGAGGGGCGACGTCCATAACGGACACCTCAGTTGGGCACCTTTAGAAGGTTATAGCCCAGACTTGGGGAAACCATGGTATTAAATTAATGGCATCCGCCGAAGGGTATTTATCCCCTCCTCACTTCACTACCCGATACAGACTGAGGGTGGCGCGGCCCCTGTGGGAATACGGGATCTGCAAGCCAGTCGTTACAAAGGCGAATCGTCAGCCAACCCTTGCAACTTGCGATACTCCCGCAACACCGTGGGCACATAGCGCCGGGTCTCGGCAAACGGCGGCACGGCACCGCGCCGCAATACAGCATCCGGGCCAGCGTTGTAGGCCGCCACGGCCAAGGTGATGTCGTTGTCGAACAGGGTGAGCATCTGCTTGAGGTAGCGTGCCCCGCCTTGCACATTGTCTTCCGGGTCCAGGCGGTCTTGCACCCCCATCTCGCGGGCGGTGTCCGGCATCAGTTGCATCAACCCCACTGCCCCCGCCCGCGAACGGGCTTTGGGGTTGTAGCCGGACTCGGCCTTGATCACTGCATGCAGCAGCGCCGGCGGCAGGTTGTGGACACGCGCAGCCGTGGCGACTACCTCGGCGTAAGGGCGGCCGGTGATCATCTGCGCTTTGACCGGCCCACCCTGGGCCAGCGGCTCGTTGATCACCTTTTCATAGTGTCGCCCGGGTCGATGGACATTGCTCAGGACGTAGCCACCCTTGGCATCGATTGAGATGTACACATCGGCCTGGGCAGCACCTGCCGCCAGCCAGATCAAACCAAGGATGAGTCCACGCATGCCGGTCGCCTCTTCGTCGTGGCCCCCGATGTGGGGGAAATGCCCCGGAAAACCCGAGGACAGTCACCACGACGCAAGCACTGTGCCGCTTCCTGTGCCGCATGGCGCAAGGCCCCGAGGCAGACGTGCACGGCTGTTGCATGGTGCATGTCAACGCTTGTCCCCATGCAGTGGAGGGTTTCACCATGCAGCGCAGAACCAACCCGCAACGTGGCTTCACTCTGCTTGAACTCCTGGTGGTCCTGGTAGTACTCGGCTTGCTGGCCGGCATCGTCGCACCCAAGTACTTCAGTCAGCTCGGCCGCTCCGAGGCCAAGGTAGCGCGGGCGCAGATCGAGGGGCTGAGCAAGGCCCTGGACTTGTATCGCCTGGAGGTCGGCCACTACCCCAACAGCGAACAAGGCCTACAGGCGCTGGTGGTCGCGCCCAGTGGCGAGGCTCGCTGGACCGGCCCGTACCTGCAGAAGGCCGTGCCGCAAGACCCGTGGGGCCGCCCTTACATCTACCGGCAACCCGGCGAGAACGGCGGTGAGTACGACCTGCTGTCGATGGGCAAGGACGGCCAGCCGGGTGGTGATGGGGAAAACGCCGAAATCACCAGTTGGCAGTAAGGAGAGCGGCCATGCGCTACAGCCTCAAGGCCCTGGGTAGGCAGGGCGTGGTGCAGTTGCAGATCGATGCCGAGGACGCCGACCAGGCCCGCCGCCAGGCCGAAGACCAAGGCCTGCGTGTGCTCAGCCTGCGCAGCAGCGGCGGCGCGCTGCGCGGCATGGCCTGGCGCCGTGAAGCGGCATTCGACCTGGTGCTGTTCAGCCAGGAACTGTCAACCTTGCTCAATGCCGGCCTGCCGCTGATCGACGCACTGGAAAGCCTGGCGGAGAAGAGCCCGGCAGCGACAGCGCGCAAGGTGCTCGCCGAGCTGGTGCGCCAGCTGTACGAGGGCCGCTCGCTGTCCCAGGCGCTGGGCCAGCAACCGCGGGTTTTCCCGCCGTTGTATGTGGCGCTGGTGCAGTCCAGCGAACGCACCGGTGCTCTGGGCGACGCCCTCACCCGCTACATCAGCTATCGCCAGCGCCTGGACCTGGTCCGGCAGAAGCTGGTGGGTGCCTCGGTCTACCCGTTACTGCTGTTGCTGGTGGGAGGCGGTGTGGTGCTGTTCCTGCTCGGCTATGTGGTGCCGCGTTTCAGCCAGGTGTTCGAGGGCATGGGCACCGAGCTACCCTGGCTGTCACGGGTGCTGATGCAGGTCGGCCTGTTTCTGCATGCCCAGCAAGCGCCACTGGCGCTGGGCACCGTCGGTGGGGTCGCGGCGCTTTGGCTGCTGCGCCGGCACCCGCGTGTACGGTACTGGGCCTCTTGCCAGCTGCGGCGCCTGCCCGCACTGCACCAGCGCCTGATGATGTACGAGCTGGCGCGTTTCTATCGCTCGCTGGGCATTCTGCTGCAAGGCGGCATCCCCATCCTCACCGCCATGGGCATGGCCCGCGGCCTGCTCGGCAACGCAGCAGCGCAGGGCCTGGAGCAGGCCAGCCAGCGGGTGGGCGAAGGGCTGCCGCTTTCCGATGCTCTGGCGGCCGGGCACCTGGTGACGCCGGTATCCCTGCGCCTGCTGCGCGCTGGTGAGCAGTCTGGCAACCTGGGCGAGATGCTGGAGCGCTGCGCCGACTTCCATGACCAGGAAATCGGCCGCTGGGTGGAATGGTTCGTCAAACTGTTCGAACCGCTGCTGATGACCTTCATCGGCCTGCTGATCGGCCTGATCGTAATCCTCATGTACATGCCAATCTTCGAGCTGGCCTCAAGTATTCACTGAAGGGCCAGGCCTAGGCTTTCGCGTAACCTGAAGCCCACACAGGCAGTGTTCTGCGCCCAACCCTGGCCGCCATCGATAGTTGATCCCCACTTATCATTCAGCGTGATATTAACCTTCGTCCCGTTCGATTCGTGCCTCGCGCGCAACACACTCACACTCCGCCCACTACTAATACTTTGGCGGAGTTCTCCATGGAACAATCACTCAAACCTTTGCGCTTCCCCCTCGCTGCCCTGGCAGTGGTGGTGATCAGCGCTTGCGGTCGAACCCCCGACGCCGTGCAGGCTCCCGCCGCGCCCAAGGTAAGTGTGGCCAAGGTGATCGAACAACCGATCACCGAATGGGACGAGTTCACCGGCCGCCTCGAAGCCCCGGAAACCGTCGAAGTGCGCCCGCGGGTCTCCGGCCAGATCGACCAGGTCGCCTTCACCGAAGGCGCCCAGGTCAAAAAAGGCGACCTGCTGTTCCAAATCGACCCGCGCCCGTTCCAGGCTGAAGTCCGCCGCCTCGAAGCCCAACTGCAACAGGCCAAGGCCACCGCCATCCGCAGCGCCAACGAAGCCCGCCGTGGCGAGCGCCTGCGTGATAGCAACGCCATCTCCGCCGAACTGGCCGAATCGCGCAGCAGTGCCGCCGCCGAAGCCCGTGCCGGCGTCGATGCGATCCAGGCCCAGCTCGACCTGGCACGCCTGAACCTCAGCTTCACCCGCGTCACCGCGCCCATCAGCGGCCGTGTCAGCCGCGCCGAGTTCACCGCCGGCAACATCGTCACCGCCGATGTCACCCCGCTGACCAGTGTGGTGTCCACCGACAAGGTCTACGCCTACTTCGACGCCGACGAGCGCGTGTACCTCAAGTACACCCAACTGGCCCGTGAAGGCCAGCGGAGCCAGAGCACCCCGGTATACCTGGGCCTGACCAACGAAAGCGGCAACCCGCATCTGGGCCAGATGAACTTTGTCGACAACCAGGTCAACCCGCGCACCGGCACCATCCGCGGCCGCGCGGTATTCGACAACAGCGACGGCCAGTTCACCCCGGGCCTGTATGCGCGCCTGAAGCTGGTCGGCAGCGCCCAGTACGACGCCATGCTGATCAACGACGAAGCCGTGGGTACTGACCTTGGCAAGAAGTTTGTGCTGGTCATGGACAAGGACAACAAGGCCACCTACCGCGCCGTGGAACTGGGGCCGAAGCTGGAAGGCTTGCGCATCGTGCGCAGCGGCCTGGGCAAGGACGACCGCATCGTGGTCAAGGGCCTGCAGCGCGTGCGCCCTGGTTCGCCGGTAACCCCGGAAGAAACACAGATGGCCAGCGAACAAACCCTCGCCGCCCTCGCCCAGCAGCGCCAGGCCCTGGAGGCCAGCAACCCGGCGCCGAAGGTGGCGGGCAACAACGTGAAAGTCGCCAGCGCCCAGGCGCCACGCGGTTAAGGGACCCTACCGATGAACTTCTCGAAATTCTTCATTACCCGGCCGATCTTCGCCGCGGTGCTGTCGCTGGTGCTGCTGATCGCGGGTTCGATCTCGCTGTTCCAGCTGCCGATCAGCGAATACCCCGAAGTGGTGCCGCCCACCGTGGTGGTGCGCGCCAACTTCCCCGGCGCCAACCCCAAGGTCATCGGCGAAACCGTTGCCGCGCCGCTGGAGCAGGCCATTACCGGTGTGGAGAACATGCTGTACATGTCCTCCCAGTCCACTGCGGACGGCAAGCTGACGCTGACCATCACCTTCGCCCTGGGTACCGACCTGGACAACGCCCAGGTGCAGGTGCAGAACCGCGTGACCCGTACCCAGCCCAAGCTGCCCGAGGAAGTGACCCGTATCGGTATCACCGTCGACAAGGCCTCGCCTGACCTGACCATGGTCGTGCACCTGACCTCGCCGGACAACCGCTACGACATGCTCTACCTGTCCAACTACGCCATCCTCAACATCAAGGACGAACTGGCGCGCCTGGGCGGCGTAGGCGACGTGCAGCTGTTTGGCATGGGCGACTACTCGCTGCGCGTCTGGCTGGACCCGAACAAGACCGCTTCGCGCAACCTGACAGCCAGTGATGTGGTCGCGGCAATCCGCGAGCAGAACCGCCAGGTAGCCGCCGGCCAGCTCGGCGCGCCGCCTGCCCCAGGCTCGACCAGCTTCCAGCTGTCGATCAATACCCAGGGCCGTCTGGTCAACGAGGAAGAGTTCGAAAACATCATCATCCGCGCCGGTGCCGATGGCGAGATCACCCGCCTGAAAGACATCGCCCGGGTCGAACTCGGCTCCAGCCAGTACGCCCTGCGCTCGCTGCTGAACAACCAGCCGGCGGTGGCCATCCCGATTTTCCAGCGCCCAGGCTCCAACGCCATCGAGATCTCCGACGAAGTGCGGGCGAAAATGGCCGAGCTGAAAAAGGACTTCCCGGAAGGGATGGACTACAGCATCGTCTATGACCCGACCATCTTCGTGCGCGGCTCCATCGAAGCGGTGGTGCACACCCTGTTCGAAGCCCTGGTGCTGGTGGTGCTGGTGGTGATCCTGTTCCTGCAGACCTGGCGCGCCTCGATCATCCCGCTGCTGGCGGTGCCGGTCTCGCTGATCGGTACCTTCGCGGTCATGCACCTGTTCGGTTTTTCACTCAACGCGCTGTCGTTATTCGGGCTGGTGCTCGCCATCGGTATCGTGGTGGACGATGCCATCGTCGTGGTGGAGAACGTCGAACGTAACATCGGGCTGGGCCTGAAACCGCTGGAAGCTACGCAAAAGGCCATGAGCGAAGTGACCGGGCCGATCATCGCCACCGCTCTGGTGCTGTGCGCGGTGTTCGTACCTGCAGCGTTCATTTCCGGCCTGACCGGGCAGTTCTACAAACAGTTCGCCCTGACCATCGCCATCTCGACCGTCATTTCGGCGTTCAACTCGCTGACCCTGTCGCCAGCCTTGGCCGCGGTGCTACTCAAGGACCATCATGCACCCAAGGACCGTTTCTCGCGGTTCCTCGACAAACTGCTGGGCAGCTGGCTGTTCTCCCCTTTCAACCGGTTCTTCGACCGGGCCAGCCACAGCTACGTCGGTGGCGTGCGCCGCGTCATCCGCTCCAGCGGCATCGCCCTGTTCGTGTATGCCGGCCTGATGGGCCTGACCTACCTCGGCTTCTCGTCCACGCCGACCGGTTTCGTGCCGGCCCAGGACAAGCAGTACCTGGTGGCCTTCGCCCAACTGCCGGACGCGGCCAGCCTCGACCGTACCGAAGCGGTGATCAAGCGCATGAGCGAAATCGCCCTGAAGCAGCCTGGCGTGGCCGACTCGGTAGCCTTCCCGGGCCTGTCGATCAACGGTTTCACCAACAGCCCCAACAGCGGCATCGTGTTCACCCCGCTCAAGCCGTTCGATGAGCGCAAGGACCCGAGCCAGTCGGCGGCAGCCATCGCAGCCGCGCTGAATGCCCAGTTCGCCGACATCCAGGACGCCTACATCGCCATCTTCCCACCGCCGCCGGTACAGGGCCTGGGCACGATTGGCGGGTTCCGGCTGCAAATCGAAGACCGTGGCAACCTGGGTTACGAAGCGCTGTACAAGGAAACCCAGAACATCATCGCCAAGAGCCACAACGTCCCAGAGCTGGCAGGCCTGTTCACCAGCTACCAGGTCAACGTGCCACAAGTCGATGCCGCCATCGACCGGGAAAAGGCCAAGACCCACGGTGTGGCGATCACCGATATCTTCGACACCCTGCAGGTTTACCTGGGCTCGCTGTACACCAACGACTTCAACCGCTTTGGCCGCACTTACCAGGTCAACGTCCAGGCCGAACAGCAGTTCCGCCTTGATGCCGAGCAGATCGGCCAACTGAAGGTGCGCAACAACCTTGGCGAGATGATCCCGTTGGCGACCTTCCTCAAGGTCAGCGACACCTCCGGGCCGGACCGGGTCATGCACTACAACGGCTTCATCACTGCCGAGATCAACGGCGCTGCCGCCCCGGGCTACAGCTCTGGTCAGGCGGAAGCTGCGATCGAGAAGTTGCTGAAAGAGGAACTGCCCAACGGCATGACCTTCGAGTGGACCGACCTCACCTACCAGCAGATCCTCTCGGGCAATACCGCATTGCTGGTGTTCCCGCTGTGCGTGCTGCTGGCGTTCCTGGTGCTGGCCGCCCAGTACGAAAGCTGGAGCCTGCCGCTGGCGGTGATCCTGATCGTGCCGATGACCCTGCTGTCGGCCATCACCGGTGTGATCGTATCGGGTGGCGACAACAACATCTTCACCCAGATCGGCCTGATCGTACTGGTGGGCCTGGCGTGCAAGAACGCGATCCTGATCGTCGAGTTCGCCAAGGACGAACAGGCCAAGGGCCTCGACCCGCTGGCTGCGGTGCTGGAAGCCTGCCGCCTGCGTCTGCGGCCGATCCTGATGACCTCGATCGCCTTCATCATGGGTGTGGTGCCCCTGGTGTTCAGCTCCGGCGCAGGTTCGGAAATGCGCCATGCCATGGGTGTGGCGGTGTTCTCCGGGATGATCGGCGTGACCGTGTTCGGCCTGTTCCTGACCCCGGTGTTCTTCTTCCTGATCCGCCGTTTCGTCGAGCGTCGCCAGGCCCGCAAGGCTGAACACGCTCAAGTGCTGGAGAACCACGCATGAACCTGCTCAAACCCTTGACCCCAAGCCTGCTGGCACTGGCCCTGGCGGCCTGTGCGGTAGGCCCGGACTACCAGGCGCCAGCCACCGAACCTGCACAATTGGGCAGCGATGTGCAGGCCAAGGCCTACGACCGTAGCCGCTTCGAGAGCCTGTGGTGGAAGCAGTTCGACGACCCGGTGCTGAACCAGCTGGTGCAGGCTTCGCTGGACGGCAACCGTGACTTGCGCGTGGCCTTCGCCCGCCTGAAATCGGCCCGCTCGATCCGCGAAGACGCCGAAAACGACCCGTTCCCGGTGGTCACCAGCCGTGCCAGCAGCGATCTCGGCAAAGGCCAGATCCCCGGCCAGACCACGCAGCGGGTGAACAGCGAGCGCTACGACCTGGGCCTGGACATGGCCTGGGAACTTGACCTGTTCGGCCGCATCCAGCGCCAGATCGAAGCCAGCGAAGCCCAGGAAGCGGTGGCCGCCGCCGACCTGCAACAGTTGCAGGTCAGCCTGATCGCCGAACTGGTCGATGCCTACGGGCAGCTGCGCGGTGCCCAGTTGCGCGAGAAGATTGCCCTGGCCAACCTGAAGACCCAGCAGGAATCACGCACCATTACCGAAACCCTGCGCGATGCGGGCGTGGGCAATGACCTCGACGTGGTGCGTGCCGATGCGCGCCTGGCCGGGGTCGAAGCCACCGTGCCACAACTGCAAGCCGAACAGGCACGGGCGCGGCATCGCATCGCCACCCTGCTCGGCCAGCGCCCTGACGCGCTCAGCGTAGACCTGTCGCCCAAGGCCCTGCCGGCCATCGCCAAGGCGCTGCCGGTCGGTGACCCGGGTGAGCTGCTGCGCCGCCGCCCGGACATCCGCAGCGCCGAGCGCCAGCTGGCGGCCGCCACCGCCAACGTTGGCGTGGCCACCGCCGACCTGTTCCCCCGCGTCAGCCTCAGTGGCTTCCTCGGCTTTACCGCCGCCCGCGGCTCGCAGATCGGCTCGTCGGCAGCCAACGCCTGGGCGCTGGGCCCGAGCATCACCTGGGCGGCCTTCGACCTGGGCAGCGTGCGGGCCCGCCTGCGCGGCGCCAAGGCCGATGCCGAAGGTGCACTGGCCAACTACGAACAGCAGGTGCTGCTGGCGCTGGAAGAGTCGGCCAACGCCTTCAGCGATTACGACAAGACCCAGCAGCGTCTGCTGTCGCTTATGCGCCAGAGCGACGCCAGCCGCAAGGCTGCAGAACTGGCCTCGATTCGTTATCGCGAGGGTACCGTGGACTACCTGGTACTGCTCGATGCCGAACGTGAGCGGCTAAGTGCTGAAGATGCACAAGCTCAGGGTGAAGTCGACCTTTATCGCGGCATCGTCTCGATCTACAAGGCCCTGGGTGGCGGCTGGCAACCGGAGACGGTGGCCAGCGCGCACTGATTCCACTGCCTCAACGACTCCTTTGGTTGGCTCCTCCCCCAACCGTTTGCCCCGCAGGCCATGGCCCGCGGGGTTTTTTTATGTTTGCCATCGTATTCACCCCAATACGCAGTGCATGGAATGCCACCGCAGGCCTGGCGCCTGGCCAACGGCGTGCCCGGTTCGGTTGCATTTACCCCCCGGCTGGCCCAAGCTCTGCCCTTCCCGCCGCCACGGATCGTCCGATGCCCAGACGCAACCGCTACCTGATCGCCCTGCTGTTGTCGATTCTGGTATCGGCCCTGTTCGGCTACCTGTGGCGCGACGCCCCGCCAACCCCGCCGACCTTGCCAGCACACAGCTACGCCAAGGCGCTGCGCCAGGCCCACGACGGTCAGCCCGGCGCCGCACGGGTGCTGTACCAGCAATTGCAGCGTAACGACCTACCTGCGATCCGCCGTGCGGCGCTGTACGCCGAGTTGCCCAACTACCCCTCGCCGCAGGCATTGAAACTGGCCCGCCAGGACCTGGAACATGCCGAGCCGCTGGTGCGTCGAGCGGCCATTGCCAGTATCCGCCGCCTGTTACCGCCAGCACAGCGCAGCCTGGTACTCGGCCCGCTGCTGGACGACAGTGAGCAAAGCGTGCGTTTTGCCGCCGTGGATGCCCTGTTGGGCCTCGATCCCGACGCCATCGGCCTCTATTTCGGCCCCCTGCAGTCAGCCTTGGAGCAATACCAGCAAGCCCTGGAGCAACAGCCTGAAGATGCCGACGCCCAAGTGCACCTGGCGCGCCTGTACCTGCACGAAAACGACTACACGCACGCCGCTGCGGCCCTGCAGCGTGCGCTCGCGATTGCCCCCGGCAACCTCAATGCCCTGGCGACTCAGGTACGCCTGCTCGAGCGCCAGGGCCACCACGACGCCTCCCGCCAGGTGCTGGGCAAAGCCCTGGCGCTGAGCCCCGACTCGGCCTTTCTGCAGTATGAGCTAGGGCTTTGGCTGAAGCGCCACGAACAGCCCGAGTATGCCTTGCTGGCCCTGTCCCGCGCCGTCGAACTGGACCCGGACAACGCCGATTACCGCTATACCCTGGCGGTCACCCTGCATGAGCTGGACCAGCTCGACGCCGCCCAGAAGCAACTGGAAACCGTGCTCAATCGGCAGCCAGCCAATCGCCGGGCACGGGTGCTGCTGATTCAGTACTGGAAAGAGTCCGGCCAGTTGCAGAACGTGCAAGTATCGCTCGCCGAGCTGGAGCGTCAGAACCCGGACGACCCTGTGCTGCAACAGGGCCTGTAGGCAGTACCTGAACTTAGTTGAACCCTGAGCCTGTGCCAGGGTCCAGTGGGTATAAGGCCACCCTAAAGGAGAGTCGTTTTGGCCAGTTCGTTGGCGCTGGATGAACGTGCCTTGATCCTCGCACCGCCACAACTGGCGGCGGATACCTCACGTCTGCTGACTTCCGCCGGCATCAACAGCCTCTGCGCGGTCGACCTGGCCAACCTGCAGGCGCGTCTGACCGAGGGCGCAGGGTTGGCGATCATTGCCGAGCAGGTGTTCAGCCAAGGCCCAAGCGCCTTGCTGCAGGCATTCATCGACCAGCAACCCAGCTGGTCGGATTTGCCCATCGTGCTGCTGACCCAGGGCGCCTGGTCGGCCGCTGGCGTGAATCACCATCCAGTGGGCAATCTGCTCTGGCTGGTTGCGCCCTACCAAAATGCCCAGTTGCTGCACATGACCCAGTCCGCGCTGCGCAACCGGCGGCGACAGTACGTGACACGTGACCAGCTCCATGGCATGCAGCAGCGCCTGGACAGCCGGCCTTCAACCCCGGACGAAGAGCAGGACCGCAGTGAGTTCACCCGCTGCCAGGCACGCAAGATGGAGGCCATTGGCCAACTGGCCGGCGGCGTCGCCCATGACTTCAACAACCTGCTCACCAGCATCAGCGGCAGCTTCGAACTTATCCAGCGGCGCCTGCGCCAAGGCCGCAGCGACGGCCTGGATAGCGTACTGTGCATGGGCCGCGAGGCCGTTTCACGCGCCGCCCGCCTGACCCACCGCTTGCTTGCCTTCTCTTCCCGTCAATCGCTGCACAGCCAACGTATAGACCTGCATACCTTGCTCAAGGCGGAACGCCTGGGCGCTCGCCTGAGCCCGTCGATAACCCTGCAAGTGCACGCGGCCAAAGACCTGTGGCCCGTGGAGGCGGATGACCAGCAGTTGCAGGAGGCCCTCGACAACCTGCTGCTCAATGCCCGCGAGGCCATGCCCAACGGTGGCCTGCTATGCATCGAGGCGAACAATCATCACATCGCCACCGAGCAAGCTGCTGACGGCGCTTTGCGCACTGGCGACTATGTGCGCCTGCGAATCACCGACAGCGGCCAAGGCATGGCGCAAAGCACGCTGGAGCACGCCTTCGAACCCTTCTTCAGCACCAAGGCGACCGGCCAGGGCATTGGCCTGGGGTTGTCGATGGTGTACGGCTTCAGCAAGCAGTCCCATGGGCATATCACCCTCAGCAGCGAGATTGGCCAGGGAACCCAGGTGGAGCTGTATTTGCCACGCCATGTCGACCAGGCCCGGCCATCCAGCAAGCCTGTGCCGGCCAGGCAAGACGGCTACAGCCGACACGTGCTGGTTGTCGAGGACGATCCCCATGTGCGCCAACTGCTTTGCCAGGCGCTGGACGAAAACGGCTTCCCCTGCCAAAGCGCAGCCGACGCCAACGAGGGACTGAAGGTGCTGCGCTCGGCACAACCGGTGGATTTGCTCATCACCGATGTGGGCTTGCCCGGCATGAACGGCCGGCAACTGGCAGAAATTGCCCGCAGCCTGCGCCCACGATTACCGGTGCTGTTCATCACCGGTTACGCGGAAACGGCCATGGCCCGCGAAGGCTTCCTGGGCGCTGACATGCACCTGATCTGCAAGCCGTTCGAGTTGCAGCAGTTGCAGGCTCGAGTGACACACATTCTAGGCAAGCCTTGAAGCGCCCTACACGTCAAGCAGGCGTAGCGCTTCATCGGCAAGATGCGCCAGCGAAAACGGCTTGTTCAACAATGCCGTGCCCGGCTGATCGAGCAATTGCGCTTCAATCGACTGATCCGCATAACCGGTGATGAACAGAATTTTCTGCTGTGCAAGCTGCATGCGCATGGCCTTGGCCACTTGCCGGCCACTGAACCCACCCGGCAAACCGATATCGGTGATGACCAGATCGAAAGGGCCGCCATGGCGAAAGCGCTCCAGTGCGCTATTGGCATCGCCCACATCCGTGACGTCAAACCCACGCTCAGTCAGGTATTCGCGCATGACCGCGCGCAGATCAAGCTCGTCATCCACCAGCAGCAGGCGCTCACCCCGTGCCATGCGCTGCGAAAGCGGTACCGGCGCGGGCTCATCCGGAACCGGCTCATGGCTCCTCGGGAAAAGCATGGAAACCCTGGTGCACTGCTCCGGCGTCGACTCGATCCAGGCATACCCCCCCGACTGACGGACGAAGCCATACACCATCGACAGGCCAAGCCCGGCCCCACGCCCGAGAGGTTTGGTTGTGTAAAACGGTTCGAAAGCCCTGGCGATATCCGCCGCGGCCATGCCATGGCCATCATCCTCGACATGCAAGGCCACATAGTCGCCCGGCGGCAAGCCACCTTCATCCGGGAAAAAGGTGGTCAGCCGTTCGTTGACGCTGCTGATGGTGACATTGCCCTGTTCCAGGCACGCTTCACGCGCATTGGCACACAAGTGGATCAAGGCATTCTCTAGCTGGGGTACGTCCAGGCTCACTGCCCAAGGTGCAACGTCCAGTTGCCAGTGCAAACGCATCTCTGCCCCCAGCGCCCGCAGCAACAGGGGTTCGCTCAGACGTAACTGCCGATTGAAGTCCAGTGGCCGAGGGGCCAATGGCTGATGGCGGGAAAATGCGATCAACCGATGGGTCAGGTCCATGGCACGCTGCACCGAGTCGCGCGCAACGTCCACGTAGGCCTCCACACGCTCCAGCCGCCCCTCCTGCAGGCGCCGCTGCAGCAGTTCGAGGCTGCCGCCGATACCGGACAGCAAGTTGTTCATTTCATGGCCCATGCCGCCCGCCAACTGGCCAACCACCTCCATACGCTCACTGTTGTGCATCAGCGCCTCTGCCTGACGCGCAGCCTCTTCACGGTCTGCGGTGATGTCCCGGCCAACCGCCGTCAGCAGGCTGCCGTCAAACCGTGCACTCCAGCGAAACCAGTGGTAGTGACCATCGCGGTGTCGCAGGCGGATCTCCAGCTGCTCCGCGTGGCTGCATTGGAACAGCCCGGACACTGCCAATCGTACTTCGGTACGCTCTGTCGGGTGCACCAGCTCCATCAACGACATCGCCTGCACCTGCTCTTGTGTCCAGCCCAGAATGCGGTACCAGGCAGGGTTGGCGGCATGCAGTTTCAATTCTGGGGTGAGCATCATCATCGCTTCGCGCGACAGCAACCAGAACTGCTCTCGCTCGGCCACATGCTGCTCAACCTGGCGTTCAAAGCTCTGCACCTGCTCACGCCAATGGCGGTGGGCCTCGACGCTGGCGGTGGTCTCGATCACCGTATGCAGAAACCCCGCCACGTTACCGAGTTCATCGTGCAGGGGGGCATAACCGAATGCGCACCATAGTGGTTCGGCGCCTTCACTGCGGACGATACGCAGGGGTGGGTCCTCGACAAAATTCGAGTGGCCTTCCAGTGCCTTGAACACCCAGGGGCCCACTGCAGGCCAGATATCACTCCACAGGGTATCGAACGCCATGCCCAGCGCATCCGGTAATGCCCGCAACGCCCGGTAGCCATCGTTATGCACCACACACAGGTCCGGCCCCCAGACCACCGCACATGGGAAAGGTGACAAATGCATCATGTCCACGGCAATGCGCAACGAAGCAGGCCAGCGCGACAATGGCCCAAGCGAGGTACGCCACCAGTCGAACTGCGCTATCCGCTCCCCCATCGGCTCGATCGATGGCAAAACAGGCGACTGCAGGATGACCTGCGGCGCGGGCTCGCGTGGCTTACCGTTAGCGACCAATATCGTGACTCCAGCAATGCTCAGGGTTGACCACAGCGCCGCCAAGCCTGGCACGCTCGCCCGTGGATGGATTCAAGTTAGCACAGCACGTCCGGCACACCATGGCGGACTTGCTGGTGGCAGCTATGCTATTTAGGTTTTCCCTCGGGCCAGGGAGCACCGGCCCATTCAGGTTGGCGACGGGAGCAGGGTCATGAGCAAGAAAATTCTGGTGGTGTTGACCAATACAGCGAAGTATCCAACCCTCAAACGGGCGACCGGGTTGTGGCTGGGTGAAGCCGTTCACTTTGTCGAGAAAGTCGAAAAGGCCGGCTACACGGTCGATTATGTCAGCCCACAGGGCGGTTACGTTCCCGTCGACCCGAAAAGCCTGCAGATGGCCCCTGACCTGGACTGGCAGTGGTATGACGACAAGCGCTTCATGACGCGCCTGGGCAGTACCTTGGCCCCAGGGCAGGTGAAGGCCAACGAATACGGCGTCATCTATTACACCGGTGGGCATGGCGTGATGTATGACTTCGCAGAAAACCATGCTCTGCAGGAGCTGGCACGCAAAATCTACGAAAAAGGTGGCATTGTCGCAGCAGTCTGTCACGGCGTTGTCGGCCTGCTGAACATCAAGCTGAGTAACAACTGCCTGCTGCTCAAAGACCGCAAGGTGACCGGCTTTTCCAACATAGAGGAAAAACTGGCCGAACTGGACGACGTAGTGCCGTTCCTGACGGAGAACGAACTTGGGGCGCGCGGCGGTGAGTACAGCAAACATGATGAGCCGTGGAAGCCGTACGTGGTCGACGATGACAGGCTGATCACCGGGCAGAACCCCGCTTCCACCGCCTTGCTGGCCGAGGCAGTGCTGAAAAAGCTCAAGGGCAGTTAGCTACATCAAGGCGCTCGCTTTCCTACCGCTTCAACTGCAGCCGGACTACAGCAGCCCGGTCAGCAAATACATAGGCTCAGGGCTCAACTGTTCACCACGGACAGTTTCAGAGCGGAGAACTATTAGCCTATGTCGAAAATCATGCACGCGGGGCGCAGCATGGTGGAGCTGCTGCTGCTCATTGCAGTGGCGCTGGTGCCTGTGGTTTCCGGTTTGCTGGTGATGGCTTTCCAGCTGGAAGCGAAACTTGCGGAAAACGCCAGCATTTCCGTTCAGGAGGCGGTTTTCAGCGTCGACAATGCACTGGATAGAATGCACGAGACGGCCCTGCGCACCCTGCCATTTGCAGGGGAATCTTGCGATAACGTCAAAAGCGCCTTGCAGGACCAGGTTGCCATCCGCTCCATGGTCAGGTCGCTGACCTTGCTCAAAGACAATCAACCCTACTGCAGTACGGCTTCAGGTTCGCTGGAGCATTATTCATCATTCGCGTCGTCCGGCCAGCGGGTCGCACTGTCCTACGGCCCTCCTGACACGCGCCAGAAGCTGCTGGTCGACTTTCACCAGAAGGGCAAGAACAATGGCGTGATCGTGACAGCCTATGCCATGCAGATTCGCAACGAACTGGATGGCTTTCAGGATGGGCTGACACTGCTGGTCGAGTTTGGCGACCGCTACATATGGAGCAATGGTGATAGCCGCGGCCTTGAACGCCCTTCACAGTCCGAATTCTTTACAAGCGCCATGTCGGCCAAGTATGGATACACGGTCAAAGGTGGCTACCCAGCGGGTTTCACCGCTCAGGAAATCCGCCAGTCGGTGCTACAGATCGTCCCCTCACTGATGCTGGTGGGGATCGTGACCGGCTCGATCGTCTACCTGGCCCTGTTCAGGGCACGTGCCAACAGGCGGGGTACCGCCGCCGAACGAACATGACGACGACGGTACTCCAGGGGCGATCAGTCTGTGCTCAGCACGCCACGGCGTACCTGGTCACGTTCGATGGATTCGAACAGCGCCTTGAAGTTGCCCTCACCGAAGCCATCGTCACCTTTGCGCTGGATGAACTCGAAAAAGACCGGGCCAAGCAGGGTTTCCGAGAAAATCTGCAGCAGCAGGCGCTTGTCTTCGGGCTGCGACGCACCATCGAGCAGGATGCCACGCGCTTGCAGTTGGTCGACCGGCTCACCATGGCCAGGCAGGCGCTCTTCGAGCATTTCGTAGTAGGTTTGCGGTGGCGGGGTCATGAAGCGCATGCCCAGCCCCTTCAGGGCATCCCAGGTCTTGAGCAGGTCATCGGTCAGAAAGGCCACGTGCTGGATACCTTCACCGTTGAACTGCATCAGGAACTCTTCGATCTGCCCTGCGCCCTTGGACGACTCTTCGTTGAGCGGGATGCGGATCATGCCATCAGGCGCAGTCATGGCCTTGGAGGTCAGGCCGGTGTATTCGCCCTTGATGTCGAAGTAGCGGATTTCGCGGAAGTTGAACAGCTTCTCGTAGAACCCGGCCCAGTAGGCCATACGCCCACGGTAGACGTTATGGGTGAGGTGGTCGATGATTTTCAGGCCGGCCCCTACCGGGTTGCGATCCACGCCTTCGATGAAGTTGAAGTCGATGTCGTAGATAGAGCTGCCTTCCTCGAAGCGGTCGATCAGATAGAGCGGTGCCCCCCCGATACCCTTGATCGCCGGCAGGCGCAATTCCATCGGGCCGGTTTCGATTTCTACCGGCTGAGCGCCCAGTTCCAGGGCGCGGGCATAAGCCTCATGGGCATTGCGCACGCGAAAAGCCATGCCACATACCGACGGGCCGTGTTCAGCGGCGAAGTACGAAGCGATGCTTTTGGGTTCATTGTTCAGGATCAGGTTGATGCCACCCTGGCGATACAGGTGCACATCCTTGGAACGGTGGGTGGCCACTTTGGTGAAGCCCAGTATCTGGAATACAGGCTCAAGTACGCCTGGGGTCGGCGAAGCCAGTTCGATGAATTCGAAGCCCATCAGGCCCATTGGATTGTCGAAGATATCAGCCATGTTCGTGTCCTCATCTGCTGCGAAAATTATAGATTGCGTAGGATGTGGAACAGAAACGGCGGTGAGCACGGGATACCGCGCACGCTGCGGGCGAGGAAGTCACCTATGATCAGCTTGAACCCATGGTATGTCATATGGACCCATTCTCGGCGGGCTTGATCCTTCGGAGGTGAAGGACCTTATTGTTGTATTCGTAAATCGATTCTACATTGCGTAAAATGGTTTGTCGCGTTTTAGTTGCTCGTACGCGGCGACAAACGGCTATCCTCTCGTTTTTACTCCATGATAGTCAGATCAGCATGCCCCTTACCGTCAAACGCCGCGCCGCACTCAGCTGGCGCACGCTCTTGCCCTGGGTCGTCGGCGTGCTGCCGGTCATGTGCGGCCTGGCCGTGATGAACTGGCAGGTCGAACGTGAAATGCAGGCCAGCAGCCACGCCACCACCCGCCAGGCGTTGGAGCACGTCGAACACATCCTCGACAACCTGTCCCGTGCCGCCAATTCGCTACTTCCACTGACTGACAGCTCATGCGAGCAGGCCCAGCTCATGCTGCGGGCCCAGGTTACCCGCAATGCCTTCGTGCGCTCGACCAACCTGTTCAGGCACAACACCCTTTATTGCACCTCGCTGTTCGGCGAGTTCGAAGAACCGGTCAATCCTGGCGACTACGTCGACGGCA
This sequence comes from Pseudomonas sp. 10(2024), assembly GCF_045164175.1. Lineage (NCBI taxonomy): Bacteria > Pseudomonadati > Pseudomonadota > Gammaproteobacteria > Pseudomonadales > Pseudomonadaceae > Pseudomonas > Pseudomonas sp. 10(2024). Next base: position 2,633,893 of record NZ_CP174006.1, on the reverse strand, counting down.
AGTTATGGCTGATGGACGGCAACTCGGTTACCCCGGGCCACCCGCTGCTGGTCTACCGTGCCAGCGACGGCGACCACGGTGCAATCACCACGGTGGATGGCGACCACCTGCTGACAGCACTGCGCCTGATCGGCCCCGATGAAGAACTGCAAATCCGCGTGGGCGACGCCTGGATGGGCAAGGACGGCGTGGTCCACAAAGGCGTCTCCCCTGCCGCCCCCAGTGCCAACGTGATGATAGGCTCGACGCGTTACCCTTTCAGCGTGCAGGGCGGCTACAGTGCCGACAAGCAAGGCCAACTGTTACGCAGCCACTACCCTGGCCTGCTCAGTCTGCTGCTGGTACTGGGTGCCCTGGCGGCGCTGGTGTGCCGCTGGCAGATTCGCCGCGCCACCTCTCCGCGTGCCGAACTGGAGCGCGCCCTGCAGGCCGATGAGTTCCTGCCATATTTTCAGCCGGTGGTGCGCAAGGGAGATTACCGCTGGGCCGGTGCGGAAGTGCTGATGCGCTGGCACCACCCACGAGAAGGCCTGGTCCGCCCCGACCTGTTCATCCCCTATGCCGAACACAGCGGGCAGATTGTCGCCATGACCCGCGCGCTGCTGACACATACCGCGCAAAGCCTGGCGCCCTATGCCGGCCTGTTGGAAGACGGCTTCCATATTGGGGTCAACATCACCGCTGACCACTGCCGCGACCTCAGCCTGCTGGATGACTGCCGCACGTTCCTGCAGCACTTTCCGCCCGGCCGGGTGGTGCTGACCCTGGAACTGACAGAGCGCAAGCTGATCGAGCCTACGCCGGTCACCCTTGAGTTGTTCGAAAAGCTGCATGCCATGGGCGTGATGATTGCCCTCGACGATTTCGGCACCGGCCAGTCGAGCCTCAACTACCTGCGGCAATTCAAGGTCGACTACCTGAAGATCGACCAGAGCTTCGTTGCCATGATCGGCGCCGATGCGCTGTCAGTGCACATACTCGAGACCATCATCGAGCTGTCGGGCAAGCTGGACCTGGGCATCGTTGCCGAGGGAGTGGAAACCGACCTGCAGCGCGACTACCTGGCCGCGCACGGGGTGGACTTCCAGCAGGGTTACCTGTTCGCCAGGCCCATGCCGGCCGCCCAGTTCCTCGAAGCCCTGGCCACTCGCCCGGGCGCAACGCAGTTGCCGCAAGATGCGCCCCCTGAGATCATGCGCGGCTGATCAACCCGCTCAATTCCCGTATTCGAGGCATTCGTGTCAAAAGGCATTGTTTCATCGGTCATGGCGTCCTGCCTGTTCGCTGTGATGTACTTCTATACCTCCCTGCTCAAGCCACTCGATGGCGAAGAAATCTTTGGCTGGCGCACCCTGCTGACACTGCCCTGCCTCACCTTGTTCATGCTTGTCTCGAAAGACTGGAAGCGGGTGGGCGAACTGATGGGCCGGGTAAAGCGCACACCGGTGCTGTTGCTCGGCATGGTCGGCACTTCCTGGCTGATGGGGGTGCAACTGTGGCTGTTTCTCTGGGCGCCCCTGCATGGGCGCAGCCTGGAAGTGTCGATGGGTTACTTCCTGCTGCCACTGGCCATGGTCCTGACCGGGCGGCTGGTATATGGCGAGCGCCTGTCACGCCTGCAGACGGTAGCCGTGGCCTGCGCCGCACTGGGCGTGGGCCACGAGCTGTACCAAAATGGCAGTTTTGCCTGGGAAACCCTGCTGGTAACGATCGGCTACCCGGTCTACTTCGTGCTGCGCCGACGCTGCCGCACCGACCACCTGGGCGGCCTGTGGTGCGACATGTGCCTGCTGCTGCCGTGGGCGCTGTACTTCGTGATCCAGAGCCCACTTTCCAGCGCTGACCTGCAAGCACACCCCGGGCTGTATGTGTTGGTGCCGATCCTTGGCGCGATCAGCGCTTCGGCGCTTATCGCCTACGTGCTGGCCAGCCGCATGCTGCCATTCAGCCTGTTCGGCCTGCTCAGCTACGTCGAACCCGTGCTGCTGGTAGGCGTGGCGTTGCTGCTGGGCGAAACCATCGGCCCGGATCAGTGGCTGACCTACCTGCCAATCTGGGCCGCAGTACTGGTGCTGGTGCTTGAGGGCTTCAAGCACCTGCTACGTCAGCGTCGCCGTTCGGTGTAAGCCGAACCTGGCGTACCCGTCGCTCTTCAACCGCCTCCACGGTCAGCATCCAGCCATTCCAGGCTAGCCGGTCACCGACCATCGGCAGGCGGTCGAGCAAGCTCATCACCAGGCCCGCAAGGGTCTGGTAATCCTCGGTAGCACGGGCGCTGAAGCCAGTACGCGCCTGCACCTGGCTGAGGTTCAGCGCGCCGCTGACCACGAAGCCTTCCCCCTCCTGAACGATGCCCGGGCCTTCAACCTCACTGGCATCCGGCAGCTCACCGGCAATCGACTCAAGGATGTCGGTCATGGTCAACAGCCCGGTGAAGTCACCGAACTCGTTGACCACGAAGGCAATATGGGTCGACTGACCGCGCATTTGCTCCAGGGCATTGAGGATGCTGAAGCTCTCCAGCAGGTTCAACGGCGCCCGGGCCATGCTTTCCAGGTCGGGCTGGCTGCCCGAGAGCAGTTCCTTCAGCAGTTCCTTCTTGTGCACAAAGCCCAAGGGCTCGTCCACGCGACCATCGCGGATCAGCGGCAGGCGCGAGTACGGCGAATTGGCCAGGGCCTGGGCAATGGCGTCGGCCGGTTGCGCCAGGTCAATCACATCAACCTCGGCACGGGCAGTCATCACCGTACGAATCGGCCGCTCGGCCAGGTTCAGCACCCCGCTGATCATGACACGCTCACGGCGGTCGAACAGCACCTCTTCCCCGCCACCCTCGACCAGGTCGGCAATCTCCTCGCCGACCTCGTCAGCCTCGACCCGGCGGCCGCCCAGCAGGCGCAGCACGGCATGTGCAGTACGTTCGCGCAACGGCCTGTGCTGTTGCAGGCTGCGCTTGCGGCGGGCACGGGCCAGCTGGTTGAACAGCTCGATCAGGATCGAGAAGCCGATGGCCGCGTACAGGTAGCCTTTCGGGATATGGAAGCCCAGGCCTTCGGCGGTGAGGCTGAAACCGATCATCATCAGGAAGCCCAGGCACAGCATGATCACCGTGGGGTGGGCGTTGACGAAGCGGGTCAGCGGCTTGCTGGCAACGATCATGATACCGATCGAGAAGATCACCGCGATCATCATCACGGACAACTCATCGACCATACCGACCGCCGTGATCACGGCATCCAGCGAGAATACCGCGTCCAGTACCACGATCTGGGCAACGATCGGCCAGAACGCGGCATGGCGCAGCGTGCCACTGGCCTGGGTCACGTGACCTTCCAGGCGTTCATGCAGCTCCATGGTGGCCTTGAACAGCAGGAACACACCACCGAACAGCATGATCAGGTCACGGCCAGAGAAGCTCTTGCCGAACACTTCGAACAGCGGTGCGGTCAGGGTGACCATCCACGAAATGCTGGCCAACAGGCCCAGGCGCATGATGAGCGCCAGGCTCAGGCCAATGACCCGCGCGCGGTCGCGCTGATGGGGCGGCAACTTGTCGGCGAGGATGGCGATGAACACCAGGTTGTCGATACCCAGCACCAGCTCGAGGACGATAAGCGTCAACAGGCCTAACCAGGCCGTGGGGTCGGCTAGCCATTCCATTAGCGGGTACTCACGAGGGGCACGTCACAAGGACGGGAGAAGGATGGCCAGAAAGGCCGAAGACTGGGGGGCTCCGCGAAGGTGCTCATATAGACCTTGATAACAAATTGGGAGAACGATGCTACAAGCACAGCAGGTTTCTGTAGTAGCGCAAAACTATTACAAAACCTGTAACAACCCTGCATCGCCATTAGCACTGCAGGTGCGAGTCGTGCGCAGGTACTTTTGTTCAATACATCAGAACGCCGGCCACGCGAGGATAACGCCTCCCCAACCACGCGGATCTTCCTCATGAGCCTATACCTGTCCATGGCCGCCTTCGCCCTTGCGGCCTCGATCTCCCCCGGCCCGGTCAACATCGTCGCCCTTGGCAGCGGTGCCCGCCATGGCCTGCGCGCCAGCGTTGCCCATGTGGCCGGCGCCACGCTGGGGTTCTGCCTGTTGCTGGTGCTGGTCGGGCTGGGCCTGCATCAACTGCTGTTGCGCTGGCCCTTGCTGGGCCTGATGTTGCACTGGGGCGGTGTAGCGTTTCTGCTGTACATGGCATGGAAGCTGGCCAGTGACGACGGTAACCTGAACAACGCACAGCCTAGCCAAGCCCCTTCAGCCTGGCACGGCGCAGCGATGCAGTGGCTGAACCCCAAAGCCTGGTTGGCAGCCGTTGCCGGGGTGGGTGCCTACACCGGCGGTGAACAGCACTTGCTGTGGCTGTTTACCTGGATCTACGGGCCGATCTGTTTCATCTCGGTGGCCTGCTGGGCCTGGGCCGGCAGCGTCATTCGCCAGTACCTGGACAACCCACGCCACCTGCGCATGCTCAATCGGAGCCTGGCCGTGTTACTGGTCGCCAGCGCGGTTTACCTGATCCTTTAAGGCTTGCACGGCTCCTGCAGGAGCGCCCAGGCTAGCGACGGCATTTCTGTAATGCCCCGGTGTCGCCGCCAGGTGCTGTTTGAATGCCCGCTGCAGGTGTGCCTGATCAGCGAACCCGGCCTCCTGTGCAACTTCAGCAATTGAGCGGCCCTGGCGCAACTGCGCCCGGGCCAGTTGCACGCGCTGGTCTAGCAGGTAGCCATGCGGCGTCAGGCCGAAGCGTTGGCGAAAGGCACGAATCAGGTAGGACCGAGACAGGCCGCAAGCCCCGCAGATGTCCTCGAGGCTGAGCGGGTCACTGCGATGGGCGCGTATGAACGCTGCCGCTGCATCCAGCCGTGGGTTGCCCTCGCCACCCTCGCTGGCATTACCGCCAAGCATGCCCGGCAACTCGTGAAACAGGGCCGCCAGGCGGGCTTCGCGATCAGGCAGCCTGGCATCGAACAGGTCGGCAAAGGCCTGCAACAGCCGCCGATACAACACAGGCGAGCGGCTCCAGGTCAGCGTGGGCAGGGTAAAACCCACTGCCTGCAACCAAGGCTGATCGACGAACAGCATCAGGTAAGACCAGGGTTCCCCGGCAACAGGGTTGCAGGTATGCACCACACCCGGGTTCATCAACACCGTGGTACCCGCCCCAACCTCAACGCACTGGTCACTGTTGATGTAAGTGCTACGTCCCCCCGTGATCACCCCGATGGAGAAACTCTCGTGAGAGTGCGCGGCGTAGCACACCTTGCGCCCGTCCCCTACCCGTCGGGCTTCGACGAACGGCAAGGCAGGGTCGCGCCAAAACCGTGATACCTCGATCATCCTCTACTGCCCTGCCCGCCGCTGATCCATGCACGGATACTACACATTTATCGAGGAAACAGATCCAGCGTGCGCTCCACCTCGTCAATATCGATCCGGAAACCATCGCCTTCCGGTAGGCCTACCACAAAGCCGAAATGCTGGTGATCACGATCCGTCAGGTATTTGTAGTAACTGACGAAACGGTTCGGCGGCTGCAAAGTCAGCAGGCAGCCTCCCGCCTGCAGCACATTCACGCCATGCACCAACTGGCTACCCTCCACCCCGATGACCACTTTAGCCCCGGCGCAGGCCGCGACAATACTCGGCACATCGGACTTCAGCGGGTTGACGATGCGAAAACCGCGGGTCGTGCGCAGGTGTTCGGCAAGCTCCAGCTCGTTGCGCAACAGGCGCAGGTCACCATCACCGCCCCGTAACAGGAAAACCCCCGGGTGCTGCGTGTGCGTCACATGCGACAGCAGCTTGTCACCCATGGCTCGGTAGCGAGCATGCCGGCTGCGGTTGTTGCTCTGGTCATCGAACAGCACCAGCTCACGGAAGAACGCACTGCGCAGGCGCAAAGGCTTCATGTCCAGCCAGTCTTCATAGGCCGGTGCCTGGGTGAACAGCGGATACCTGGCAGAGGGGGCGGTGGTCACCGGGATGCCCTCGTTGCAGGCCAGCGCATAGGTCGGGCAATCTTCCATCAGCCAGGTGCCGAACCAGGCGTTACCGTTTAGCGTGCAGTAGATCGCAGCGCGGTCGATTTCATGGTCGATGAGGATGGTCGGGAAGGTACTCGGCTTCTGTGACAGCCAGTGGCTGGCCTTGCCCTTGTACAATGCCCCATCGACCAGCCATACATCCTTGATCAGGTAGCCGCGGGTTGGCCCTTGCAACGTGTGGATACCTCCCGCCATGGTCTGCGCCGGGTGCACGTAGGGGTAAAACCGCTTGCCTTCCCAGCCCGTCACCCGATCCAGCTGGCCAGGCAGGAAAATGGCCGGCGGTGAAACCGTGGCTTCGCCCGGGGCAATGTCCCAACTCTTGGTGGCGACGCTCTTGAGATCGATCGCCGTTTTTCCACCCAGCCGTTTGCGCGCCATGTATCGGTAGGCGGCCAAGGTCCAGGTGTGTTGCCTGGCTGCGGGCGATGCACTGAACTGCGAGATGTCGCTTCCCATGAAGCGTCCCCCCCTGATGACGAAGACTGGAGCCCGGCGCCCGGCGCCAGATCAAAGCATCCCTGGCAGTTACTCAACTACTCGTGACTCTTTCCATGGTGGGCGGTGACTGCAAGCTGGCGTAGCGGCTGCGCAATGTTTCCACAAACGGTTCGCCTGCCCCGCTGCCTCCGTAGAGATAAATCTTGTGCAGGCCACCAAACACCATTTCGTGATAGCGGCTGGCAACTTCCTCATCGCTTGGGCCATCCGGGAGCCCCAGGTGCAACGTCAGCTTGTCGCCTTCGACCGCGAACATCGGCGTGTCCCACAGGAACTTTGCCGTACCGGTCTTGGGCAGGCGAACAAACAGGTACGCATGGTTACCTAGCGAATCGATATCACCACCGCGGCGGCGCTTCCACTTCAGCAGGCCGTCGTCCGGGCGCGCCAGACACAGGCCGATGTCGTAATAATCGAAGCCCTGTTCCAGTGCCCATTCAAGCGCCATGAAAGTGGTGATCGAATTCACCTCGCGCAATTTCTTCGCATCGGAAAACACCGCCTCGCAATAGCCAAAGCGCAACGTGCTCCAGTAACGCTTGCCGCTGCGTACCACTTCACACCCCAGGTGGCAGCCAATCACCTCATCGCCCAGCATGATCAAGTCAAGCCGGCCGACACTCTTGGCAATACGGAACACCTCTTCGGTAGGAAACTGCGCGGCATGAATGCCCTGCCGGGCCGAAGCATAAGGGCGCAGCAGATCCCGGTCGGCCATGGCGATTTCTTCGTCCGAAAGGGCTTGGCGCATGTGATAAAGCGGCCGGTTCTTGCGAATGCTGCGCCGCAGTTCGCTGTCGTAGCGAGCAGTTATGTCTTCCAGAGGGCGCCCCAGCGGCACCACGGCGCTCAGGTAGTGCGGCACTGACAGCGACCCCGACGTGGGCATTTCGCTGATGACCACGACGTGGCTGGCAGCCGCCGTGGCACTTGCACCGTCCACGATCGATGCGCTGCCCTGGCCCTTGCCACCGATCAGCAGTTTGGCCATTTCTCGTTGCTGCTTGCGACCGATGTAGAGGATTTCGTACGGGCTCTCCTGTTGCGGGCGGAACCTGGCGACTTCCCAACGCCAGAGACAGGCACGCGCCAACATTTCTCGCACTTTGCTGGCCAGCAGCCTGATTTCGTAGCGCAGGGAGGGCGACAGGAGCTTGCGCGCCACAGTCGTCAAGGTCTTTTTCATTTCTTCTTCGACGTCCTTTGAAGTGCACTGTTGGCCAATCGGAACAAGAGAAAAAACCCGGCAAAAACACTTAATACTTTGATTTTTATTGTTTTACTTGAAACTTTACTATCACATTCAGTAACAATTTAAGATGCCTGCAAACGCTTTGGCAAGCGGCTTCTGGCTGACTTTTGATCAAGTTTCATGGCGTCAAATTCCCCGCATCAAACCAATGCTCAACACAACTTTTGCTATAACCATGCCCATCGAGCGTCCGCTGGCTACTTCGCTATCAATGAGTAACCTTTGACGCCTACTTTGCATCAACGTCTTTCAGTTCGCTGACTGCTTGCCGGACAGGCATTGGCGGCCATGTTGAACCAGACTGGTGTTTTTCCTGCAGCCAGTGCATGCTCGTAGCTGAAACGATTCAACTGACTTGAAAACCGCCCTTTGATGTGAGGTGCAGTACCCATGGACCGTTTGCTCGATTCACTCTTCCCCAGCGCCGAGAACATCCCGGAAACCTGGCGCCTGGGAGCCCCACTGGAACAACGCGACTACCTGGTCAACGGTGAGCTCAGGCGCTGGGACGGCCCGTTGGCCACGGTGCGCAGCCCGGTGTGGCTCAAGCAAGGCGACGAAGAGCATCAGGTCATACTGGGCAGCGCCCCGCTGCTGGATGCCGAGACCGCGCTTACCGCCCTCGATGCCGCCGTACAGGCCTATGACAAAGGCCGTGGCGCCTGGCCGAACATGCGCGTGGCCGAGCGTATCCAGCATGTGGAATCCTTCCTTGCCCGCATGCGTGAACAGCGCCAGGCCGTGGTCAAGCTGCTGATGTGGGAGATCGGCAAGAACCTGAAGGATTCGGAAAAGGAATTCGACCGCACCTGCGACTACATCGTCGACACCATCAACGCCCTCAAGGACCTGGACCGCCGCTCCAGCCGCTTCGAGCTGGAACAAGGCACCCTCGGCCAGATCCGTCGCGCCCCGCTGGGCGTGGCCCTGTGCATGGGGCCCTACAACTACCCGCTGAACGAGACCTTCACCACGCTCATCCCGGCGCTGATCATGGGCAACACCGTGGTGTTCAAGCCGGCCAAGTTCGGCGTACTGCTGATCCGCCCCTTGCTCGAAGCGTTCCGCGACAGCTTCCCGGCAGGCGTGATCAATGTCATCTATGGACGCGGCCGGGAAACGGTGAGCGCGCTGATGGCCAGCGGCAAGGTCGATGTATTCGCCTTCATCGGCACCCACAAGGCCGCCAGCGACCTGAAGAAACTGCACCCACGCCCGCATCGTCTGCGCGCCGCACTGGGCCTGGACGCCAAGAACCCGGGCATCGTGCTGCCCCAGGTCGACCTCGACAACGCTGTCGAAGAGGCCGTCACCGGGGCGTTGTCGTTCAACGGCCAGCGCTGCACGGCACTGAAGATCCTGTTCGTGCACGAGGATGTGGTCGAGGCCTTCCTCGACAAGTTTCAGCACAAATTGGCGGCGCTCAAGCCCGGCATGCCGTGGGAACCTGGCGTGGCGCTGACACCGTTGCCCGAGCCTGGCAAGGTCGACTACCTCGATGGCCTGGTTGCCGATGCGACGGAAAAGGGCGCGCGCGTGCTCAACGAAAATGGCGGGCACAGCCGCGGCTCATTCTTCTACCCGGCCTTGCTGTACCCGGTCAGCCGAGAAATGCGCGTGTACCACGAGGAGCAGTTCGGCCCGCTGGTACCGGTGGTGCCCTACCGCGACCTGCAGACAGTGATCGACTATGTGCTGGACTCCGACTACGGCCAGCAACTGAGCCTGTTCGGCAACGACCCGGCCACCATCGGCAGCCTCGTCGACATCTTCGCCAACCAGGTCGGGCGCATCAACATCAACGCTCAGTGCCAACGCGGGCCTGACACCTACCCGTTCAACGGCCGCAAGAACAGCGCCGAGGGCACGCTCTCGGTGGATGACGCTTTGCGTGTGTTCTCCATCCGAACGCTGGTCGCCACCCGCTTCCAGGAGGCCAACAAAGCGCTGATCAGCGAGATCATTCGCAACCGCCAGTCGAGCTTCCTGACCACCGACTACATCTTCTGACCGCCGCGCTTATAGACAATCGATCTAGCGTCACTGTCGATTTTCCATCTGGGCGAACGACTCTAAGCAACAGGGCGCCTTTCGGCGCCCATTGCACAGGAGAGTCGAACATGGCAGTCAAACCCATCCCCGAAGGCCAGCACAGCATCACGCCCTACCTGGCCATCAACGACGCCGCCAAGGCCATCGAGTTCTACAAGCAAGCCTTTGGGGCGGTGGAAATGTTCCGTCTCGATGCCCCAGGCGGTCGCGTTGGCCATGCCGAACTGAGAATCGGCGATTCGTCGCTGATGCTGGGCGACCCCTGCAACATGGAAGGCGGCCTCACCGCCAGCCAGAAGCTCAACGGTGCGGGTGTAGGCCTGCACTTGTATGTTGAAGACTGCGACAAGGTCTACGCCCAGGCCCTGGCCGCCGGGGGCATCCAGTTACAACCCTTGACCGACCAGTTTTACGGTGACCGCAGCGGCACCCTGAAAGATCCGTTTGGCAACATCTGGTTCGTGTCCACCCACAAAGAGGACCTGACCCCCGACGAGATTCGCGCCCGTGCCGCGAAGATGTTCGGCGGTAGCCAAGCGACGAGTTGAAAGCCGCGCGACTTTGCTTGAAGCTTGAGGCTCGTAGCTTGGAGCTGCTTCATGCGAATCATCGACAAAACCGCCACCCAGGTGCGCAGCCTGACCCCCGCTGAAGAGGAACTGCTGGTCGGCTTTGCCACCGGCAGCCTCGCCGGCCCGCGCCTGCTACAGGCCAACCAGCTACTGATGAAAGTACGCAACGCCAACCAGTGGCTGGCTTGCGACTGCCGCAACGATGCCTTGCCGGTGCTCAATGTCACCCTCAACGGCAGCACCGGCACACTTTTCCTCAAGAACAACCCGGGCACCGCCGAGCACGCGCCTGGCTGCCCGTTCACCAAGGACGAGCGGGAAGCCGCCGAACGTGAAAACGACCCCGCACCACCCGCCGCCTGGCTGCCACCCGACACCCCCTTGCGCCTGATCAGCGACTTCCGTGCTGGCACGGCCGGTGGCGCCGGCGATGGCAACGACAAACGCGAACAGCAGCGCCTGCTGTCACTGCTGCTGACCTGGATTGAAACCAGCGGGCTCAACCTTTACGCCACCCACCTGAAGAAAGACCTGACCACACAGTTTGCCGAGTTGCGCAGCGTGGCCAGCCGCTATCCGCTGCTGGAGCGGGTGCCCGCCAGCAACTACCTGGAAACCCGCCTGGACATGAAGCACATGATGATGCTCAAGTCCCGCCTGCGCGAAGCGTCTGTGTTCGGCAACCATCGCCGCCACGGCCTGCTGCTGGACTGCGTCGACCAGATCAAAGGGCGCAAGTTGTTCAACAACCGCAGCGAGGACGGCTTCGACTTCCAGGGGCATCACCTGTACTGGGGCGGGAGCCGCACCACCGGGCCGTTGCTGGCGCTGATGATCTACTCGCCGACCAGCGCCGGAAGCCATTTCTATGAGCTGATCCATGTGGCCAGTGTGCCCGTGCTGTCGCGCGCGCACCTGTTCCCGGTGTACCGTGATGAAGAGCGCGAGCCGCTCAAGGCATTGGTGTCGCTGATCGACTGGATGGCCAGTAAAGGGGTGAAAGTGCAGATGCGTCGCCCCGTGATCGGTGGGCAGGTGATGGATGAGCTGGTGCTGACCTCGGACCAGGACCGGGTGTTGTCAGTGTCGCTGCTGGAACAGCCCATCGGCCCCGAGCCGGATACCGAGAACTTCAAGCGCTACGCCGACTTCAAAAGCCTGGAAACGTTCCGCAAGTTCGTTGCCGGCTTTTTCATGCGCGAGCGTTGAAATTGGCTCGCGCAGTTCCCTGCAGGAGATCGCCCTGCCCTTGGGGCGGGGCGGTCACTCAGCGAACACAGGCGGCAAGCGGCTAGACAAGGGTGCATTGGCCGCACAGGCGCGTCAGCCCAGGAACAGCTTGTACGCCGGGTTGTCAGTCTCGTCCCAGTACCGATACCCCATCTCGTCCAGCGTCAACGGCAAGCCCGCCAACTCGTCCGCTGGCACTTCCAAGGCAGCGAACACCCGCGCCTCCGCCGCACCATGGTTGCGGTAATGGAACAGGCTGATGTTCCAACGCTTGCCCAACCGCTCCAGAAACCCCAGCAACGCCCCTGGCCGTTCGGGGAACTCGAAGCGCAGTACCCGCTCATCAGCCCCTGACGCGGCATGCCCGCCGACGGTATGGCGCACATGCAGCTTGGCCAGCTCGTTGTCGGTCAGGTCCAGCACGCTGTACCCCTGCTCCCGCAAGCTGGTCAGCAACTGCTCACGTGGGTCGTGCACCGGGTGGGTCTGCACGCCCACGAACAGGCGCGCCTCCTTGCCGGGGTAGAAGCGGTAGTTGAATTCGGTGATCTGCCGCTTGCCCAGTGCCTGGCAAAAGGCCCGGAAGCTGCCCGGCTGCTCCGGAATCGTCACGGCGATGATCGCCTCGCGCTGCTCACCCAGCTCGGCCCGTTCGGCCACATGGCGCAAGCGGTCGAAATTGACGTTGGCCCCGGAGTCGATGGCCACCAGGGTCTGCCCCTGCACACCCTCACGCGCCACGTACTTCTTGATACCGGCCACGGCCAAGGCCCCGGACGGCTCGGTGATCGAACGGGTGTCGTCGTAGATATCCTTGATCGCCGCGCACAGCTCGTCACTGCTCACCGTCACCACCTCGTCGACGAAGTGGCGGCACAGCTCGAAGCAATGGGCGCCGATCTGCGCCACCGCCACGCCATCGGCAAAGGTGCCGACCTGCGGCAGGATCACGCGCTCGCCGACGGCCATGGCAGCCTGCAGGCAGTTGGAATCTACCGGCTCGACGCCGATCACCTTCACGTCAGGGCGCAGGTACTTCACGTAGGCGGCGATACCGGCGATCAAGCCGCCACCGCCCACGGGCACAAAGATCGCGTCCAGCGCCCCCGGGCGCTGACGGAGGATTTCCATGGCCACGGTACCCTGCCCGGCGATCACATCCGGGTCATCGAACGGTGGCACGAAGGTCGCGCCTTCGCTGTCGGCCAGCTTCAGCGCGTGGGCCAGCGCATGCGGGAAGCTCTCGCCATGCAGCACCACATGCCCGCCGCGCGAACGCACGCCTTCCACTTTCAACGATGGCGTGGTGGTGGGCATGACGATGGTTGCCTTCATACCCAGATGCGATGCGGCCAAGGCCACGCCCTGGGCATGGTTGCCCGCCGAAGCGGTGATCACCCCGCGCTCACGCTGCACATCGGTCAGACGCGACAGGCGGGTGTAGGCACCCCGGATCTTGAACGAAAACGTAGGCTGCAGGTCTTCGCGCTTGAGCAACACCTGGTTGCCCAGGGCGGCAGACAAGGCCGGGGCCGCTTGCAGGGGCGTTTCAATGGCCAGGTCGTACACCGGCGCCGCAAGAATGCGCCGCACCTGCTCCGACAGCAGTTGCTGGGGGGTGACGGTAGTACGAGGGACACTGAAGCTGGTCATCGATGACTCCTTGGCTATTTTTACGTTGCCCAGGAGTCAGAGAGAAAAAACCCGCCTCCAGGGCGGGTTCGGTGCACGTACGCGCTAGCCCGCCAAGCTGATAATGGCGGTAATAATAATGGCGTTCACGTGCGGGAATGTATTCATGGGGTAGGAACTTAGCCTGCCTCGCAGCCGAAAGTCAACACTTGGCCTGCTGCGCCGAAAGCGGCACATCGAACACCTTGTCGAAGCCCCACTGGAAGACAAAGGCGTAAACGAAGAAGAACACGAACAACGCCAGATTGGTCAGCAGTGCGGCCCACAGGCTCACGTCCAGCCAGTACGCCACCAGCGGCAACAGGATCACCACCAGCCCACCCTCGAAGCCCAGCGCATGCAGCAGGCGCCGCAGGAAGGTGCGCTCACGTTTGGGCTGGCGCGCTTCCCAACGTTCGAATACCCAGTTGTAACCCATGTTCCAGCTCATCGCGATGCCTGACATCAGCACCGACAGCACGGTCGACTGCGCCATGCCGGCGCCGAACGCCAGCTCCAGTGCGGGCGCCACACAGGCGACGGCGATGGCCTCATAGAGAATGGCCTGGACGATCTTGCGGGCCTTACCTTGCATGTTCAGCTCCCTGAATGAACGACCTGTAAAGCTACAAGATGCAGACCGCAAGAAACAGCCCGAAATTTGGACAATCCCGCGTTCGGCTGCTTGTATCTATTCCGTACATGACAGTGACATCTCCTGCACCTTCGTCGAGGGAACGAGCGAGGATAAGACGATGGCCCACTCTGCCCTGCCGGTGGCTGACACATGAGCCTGGTATTCATCGATTTTCTCACTTACCTGCTGTTCGGCCTGAAGCTCCTGGCGATCACCCTTGCCTCGTTGATGTTCCTGCTGGGCCTGGACGACCTGTTCATCGATCTGTGCTATTGGGGGCGCACGCTGATCCGGCGTTTTCGCATCTACGGCAAGTTCGAAAGGGCCGATGAGAAGCGTTTGTACGAAGTCCCGGAAAAACCGTTGGCCATCATGGTCCCCGCCTGGAACGAAGTCGGCGTGGTCGGTGAAATGGCGCGCCTGGCCGCTTCGACCATCGACTACGAGAACTACCAGATCTTTGTCGGCACCTACCCCAACGACCCGCAAACCCAGGCTGACGTGGACGCGGTGTGCCTGCACTTCCCCAACGTGCACAAAGTGGTCTGCGCCCGCCCCGGTCCCACCAGCAAGGCCGACTGCCTGAACAACATCATCGACGCGCTGCTGCGCTTCCAGCAGGACGCCGGCATCGAGTTCGCCGGTTTCATCCTGCATGACGCCGAAGACGTGATCTCGCCGATGGAGCTGCGCCTGTTCAACTACCTGCTGCCGAGCAAGGACATGATCCAGATCCCGGTGTATCCCTACGCACCGGAGTGGAAGGGCTTTACTGCCGGCCACTATGTCGACGAGTTTGCCGAAAACCACGGCAAGGACGTGATCGTGCGCGAAGCGCTGACCGGCCAGGTGCCCAGTGCCGGCGTCGGCACCTGCTTCAGCCGCCGCGCCATCAGCGCACTGCTCGAGGACGGTGACGGCATTGCCTTTGACGTACAGAGCTTGACCGAAGACTACGACATCGGCTTTCGCCTGAAGCAAAAAGGCATGAAGTGCATTTTCGCCCGCTACTCCATCACCGACCCGGCGCTGACCCTGAAGCAGGAATGGCGCCCAGGCATGAGCCGCGAATTCTCCCAGGTGATCTGCGTGCGCGAGCACTTCCCGCGTGACTGGCAGCATGCCATCCGGCAGAAGTCGCGCTGGATCGTCGGCATCGTGTTCCAGGGCACCAGCAACCTCGGCTGGAGCCGCAAGGGCGCGCTCAACTATTTCCTCTGGCGTGACCGCCGCGGGCTGTTCGCCTACCTGCTGAGCTTCCTGGTCAACCTGTTACTGCTGGTGTTGCTGGCCATGTGGCTAGTCACGGTGATTGCGCCGGAGTCGTGGCGCTTCATGTCGATCCTCAGCGACAGCTGGTTGCTGTCGACCCTGCTGTGGCTGAACGGCCTGATGCTGCTCAACCGGCTGTTCCAGCGCGCCTGGTTCGTCACCCGCTTCTATGGCATCGGCGAGGGCCTGCTGTCGGCACCGCGAATGATGTGGAGCAACTTCGTCAACTTTTTCGCCAACCTGCGTGCACTGCGCCAGGTAATGGAAATGGGCGATTCGCGGCGCGTGGCCTGGGACAAGACCACCCACGAGTTCCCCGCCATCGCCACCCCGGCTCGCACACCACTGGGCCAGCGCCTGGTGGCCAAGGGCCTGATCACCGACGAACAGTTGCAGCAGGCCATCACCAGCCCGGTTCGCAGGCGCCTGGGCCGCGAGTTGCTGCTGCGTGGCTGGCTGAACAGTGAGCAGTTGGTGGCCACCCTGGCCGAACAACTGGACCTGCCCTGGGCACCGCTGAACCCGTTCAAGCTCAGCCCGCAACTGATCGCCAAACTGCCGCGCAAGCTGGCCACCCATTACGGCGTATTGCCCGTGGACGAAGACGGCGACACCCTGATCCTGGCCAGTGAAAGCCCGGTCAGCCAGGTGTCGCTGGGTGTGATCAGCCGCCATCTGAAACGCCCGGTCAAGGCACGCCTGGCCCCCCAGGGCCGGGTCACGCTGGGCCTTCGCTACCACTACCCAAGCCCCTGGCAACATCAAGAAACCCGAGACATGCTGGCCGTGCTTGAACGCCACCAGGACGACGAAGCGCTGCTGGAGCGGGTCAGCCATCACCAAGTCATGCTAGGCGCGCTGCTGCAGGTGCGCGGCATGGTCCCTGTCACCCTGTTCAACCAGGCGTTGATCGACTTCGACCCCGAACACCAAAGCCTCGGCGAGCACCTGATTGCCCGCGGCATCATCACCAGGCAGGTGCTGGAGCAGGCCCTGATCGAACAGGCCAGTGAACAACAAGTGGCGATTGATCTGACCCGGGAGGTGGCATGAAGCCGCGCTTTTCCCTTACTTTCACTGGCCTGCTGCTGTGCTCCGCCGCCCTGCCGGTTGCCGCTTCGGCACCGATGACCGACTTCCAGCGGTTCACCAGCTTTCCGTTCATGGACCGCAGCTATCGCGAGGCCAGGAAAGACAACTGGGCTGAAGTCGAGCGCCTGACCCGCCATGTGCTGGGCCGGGTACCGAACAACGACGAAGCCCGTGCCCTGCTGGTCGAAGCCCTGGCCCACCAGCGCCGTTACAAGGAGGCCCAAGCGCTGGCTGAACAGCTAGGCGACAGCCCCGAATATGCCGACGCGCTGCTGGAGCTGCGCCTGACCTGGATCGAGCAGGACCCGCCACCGGCCAGCCAGGTGGAACAATGGCTGGCCGCCAGCGACGGCAACCACCGGGTACAGCTGTGGCAGGCCTACAGCCTGAGCCTGGCCAAGTTTGGTGGCGCCGCCAAAGCGCTGGACTGGCTCAACCAACTGCCGCCTGGTGGGGACGGCCAGGTCCTGCGCCTGGCCCGGGCCACCTTCGCCGAACAGCTGCGCAACTGGAAAGAAACCATCGAGCAACTGCAGCCGCTGGCCGACACAGGCCAGTTGCCTGCCCAGGACTGGCAACGCCTGGCCAATGCCTATATCCAGCAAGTCGACGAAAAGGGCCTGACTGCGCTGCTGGCCCACGCCCCCTCCCCCGCAGCGGCCAACCAGACGCGGCTGGCCATGGCCAACCGCGCCATTGCCGTTGGCCACCACCAGCAGGCCCAACGCTGGCTGCAGTCGCTACCGCCTGATCAACTGCAGCAACCCGAGCAGCGCCAGCAACTTTGGCAACTGGCCCGCGAAGGCGACGATGCAGCGCTGGTGCGGCGCCTGAGCAACGACCTGCAGCGCCCCTGCCTTGAAACGGTCGACTGGCTGTCACATCAAGACCCGGACCTGGCCCGGGAACAGTTCAAGGCCTGCTCCGCCAGCGCCGACCCTCGGGCCTATGCCGTGCTCAAGCAGCGCCTGTATGGCGCCCCGCCGCCGCTCCCGCAGCCGCGCACCGCCGCAGAATGGGAACAACGCTATCGGCAGACCGGCGACCTCGCCGCCCTGGAACAAACCACCTTCCTGTTGACCGAACAGGGCGACGGCGATCACTCACGGCACTTGCTGGAGCAAGCCTACGACCGCCGCCAGGGCCGCCTCGGCCCATCGCTGCTACAGCGTCTGGCCAACCTGTATGCCCGTGACGACGGGCCCCTGGACAGCCGCCGCATGCTCGGCCTGATACCCCGGGTCAACGCCAACACCCGCGCCCAGTTGCTCGGGCGGCTGGCCGAGGCCGGCCAGTGCGATGCCGTGCGCCAGGCAGTGCCGGCCACCCCGAGCGAACCTGGCCAGTACCGCGCCCTCGGCCGTTGCGCCATGCCCGACCAACCGGGTGAGGCGGTGGTCTACTACCAGGCTGCCGAGCGATTGGGCGACCCTGGCAACCGTCTACCGCTGGCCTACGCACTCGAAGCGGCCGGCGACTCCGAAACCGCCCAGCCCATCTGGCGCAGCCTGCCAGACAGCGCCTTTACCGATAATGCCCGCCTCACCGCTGCCCGCGGCGCGCTGAATGCAGGCGACGCCGATGCAGCACGCCGCTACTGGGACGCTGCCGCGCACCAGAGCGCTGATGACTGGGCGCTGGGCGCCGCCATCGCCCAGCGCCAAGGTGACCCGCAGGCCGCGCTGGGCTTCCAGCGCCAGGCTCTGGCGCACAGCCCGCGCCCCGACCACTACTACGCCGCGTCCAGCACCGCACAACTGGCCGGCGACAGTGCGCAGAGCACCGCCTGGCTGGCCGAAGCCGTGCGCCTGGCCCCCGACCAGCCGCGCTATCGCGCCGACTACGGCATGCGCCTGGCTGGCTCGACAGACAAGGCTCAGCGCATGCAATCGATCCCCTACCTTGAACACGCGACTCACGACTTCCCCGAGGACTACCGCCTTGGCGAAACACTCGCCTTGCGCTACGACGAACATGCCGACAGCGCTGCGGCACGCCGCGAACTGCGCCGCATCCTCGACGTAGAGCAGAACCTGGTCGACGGTGATGACGAATACGGCAGCCTGGAGGCCCGCAAGTACCGCCAGCGCCGCGCCCACGAGAGCCTGTCACGTCGCGACACCATTACCCTGGCCAGCGCCTGGTCGCCGGCCGGCACCTCGACCAACGACAAGTTTCTCGACAACGGCCAGCGCAGCGGCAGCTCGCGCCGGGCGCAATCGCAGAACGTGCAGCTGGCCATGTGGGACCATGCCCTGGGCGAGGAGCCCAGCCGTAATGGCAGCACCCTGTCAGTGTATGGCCGGGTACTGTTCGGTGGCCAAAGCCGCACCGACTATGCCCAGAGCATGGGAACCGGTGTCGGCCTGCGCTACAAGCCGCTCGGCCAGGCCAACCTCAACCTGTATGCCGAGCTTTACCACCAGCGGCAGATCGACGAAGCACACTATCGCGGCCTAAGCCTTGGCCAGTTGCTGAGCCCGGCCAAGGTCGGCGGCAACTGGGGCGATTTGCGCCACCACGCCGAATCGAGCAATGACCTGCTGCTGCGCGCCACCGCCTCGTTCCTCGACCAGGGAGGCTGGCGCAACGATTGGCGCATCGATGAGGACGACTGGAACGAACGGTTCCTCTACCTCGATGCTGCCTGGTGGACCCGCGCCGGCGACCATGCCTGGCTGTCGCGCTACCAGCAGGGCCACGCCTGGAAGCTGCCGGGCAGCTCGCCGCAAACCATCATGCCCTACGGCTTTGTCGAGTTCTCCAGCCAGGACCCCAGCAACGACTGGCGCCAGGACGCCCGCGCCGGGGTTGGCGTGCGCTGGCAATGGTGGTTCGACGACGACCGCTACAACGCCTACCGCGGCTCGCTGAAAGTGCGTGCCGAGTACCAGCAATCGCTGGGCGGTAACCTCTACGAGCGCGCCAACGGTGTGCTGGTCGGTGCGGAGATGACCTTCTGATGCGTACGCTCATCGCCTTCTGCCTGCTGGCCCTGTGCCTACCGGCCACCGCTGACCAGCGCCTGTTCTACCAACCCCTGAACCGCGATGCCAGCGTCACACCCGCCCAGTGGCAGCAACTGTGGCAAGCCACCGTGGCCAAGGGTGGCAAAACCCTGATCGTGCAATGGAGTGCCTATGGCGACAGCGATTTCGGCGGTGCCCAGGGCTGGCTGGCCAACAGCCTGCGCACCGCGCGTGCCGAGGGCTTGCAACTGGTGCTGGGGCTGTACATGGACCCGGCCTACTACCAGCGACTCGACGAGCTGGATGGCGAGGGCCTGAACAGCTACTGGAAAGCGCAGCTGGGGCGCTCGCTCAGCCAGTACCAGCAACTGCGCCAGGCCTGGCAGTTGCCAGTGGACGGCTGGTACCTGCCCATGGAGCTGGACGACCAGCATCTGCGCGAGACCGAACGGCGCGATGCGCTGTACAGCCAGTTGCAGGCCTTCAACCGCCAGTTGGACAAGCCGTTGCATATCAGCGCCTTCAGCACAGGCAAGCTGACGCCGCGGGTCAATGCCCTCTGGCTGGATCAACTGGCCGGCTTGGGCTTGACTGTGTGGTGGCAGGATGGCGCCGGCACCGGGCGTTTGCCGGCGTTGGTGCGTCAGGGTTACGAGCAGGCGTTGCCGTGCCGGGTGGGTGTGGTGCGCGAGGCGTTCCGCCAGGTGAGCGCGCCGGAGCAGGCGTTTCGGGCGGAGCCCGCCGAGCCCCGGCTGGGTAGCGGGTGCCATGCCGAGGCAGTGTTTGCCTTGCGCTACCGGCCCTGGGCCCGGGGTATCTTGCCACAGCAATGAATTACCAGGGCCGGCCTCTTCGCGGATAAACCCACAGGTCCCCCACACCGTACGGTCCCTGTAGGAGCGGGTTTACCCGCGAAAGGTCCAAGCCTGAAAAAGTAGTAGCCTCAGGAGCCCACCGATGTTCAAGACCATCGAAGCCCACGTACGCCAGCAGGTCGCGCCCGCCGCCCTGCGCGCCGAGTTCCGCCAGCACGAATTCGAGTCCATGCGCTCGTTCTGCCTGCTGGTATTCTCGATCAGCGTCCTGATCTGGCTGGTCTTCGACCTGATCGTCAGCTTCCTCGGCGACCAAGGCTTCACCTGGCTGTCCTTCCTGTTCATCGCCCTGCTCGGCAGCCTGATCGTAGTGCTGCATTTCACTCGCCGCAGCCATCACTTCGACGTGCTCAACCTGCTGTTCATTACCGTCATCACCCTGGGCATGCGCCTGGTGATCGAAGGCATCCCGATAGCCCTGCGCCCGGTGTGGTTGGTGCTCGGGGTGTCCACCGTGCTGTATGCCATGTCGGTGCTACCGGTGCGGCGCTGGTCATTCTTCTGCGCCATGGTCATCACCTGGGTGATGCTTAATCCGTTCTACCACACCCGCATCGAGCCCCATGCGCTCGAAGGCGCCATGCTGATCAGCTATGCCGTGTTTCTAAGCGGCCTGGTCAGCTACAGCTACCTGCAGATCCGCAAGGCGAAGCTGCACAATTTCTACCTGTCCAAGGTGTTGCTGGAGCAGGCCTACGTCGATGCCCTGACCGACATTCCCAACCGCCGCTCGTTCATGGCCCAGGCCGACCGCCAGCTGCGGATGGCGACGTCCGGGCAGTACCTGGCCATGATCGATATCGACAATTTCAAGCGGGTCAATGACCGTTTCGGCCATGACGTGGGCGATGAAGTGCTCAAGCGCGTGGCCCTGCATATCAAGACAAGCATGGCCGATCAGGCGTTTGCCCGGCTGGGAGGTGAAGAGTTTGCGATCTTCTTCCAAGGGCTGGATCAGCAAGGGGCCGAGCAGCGAGTGGCCGCGCTGTGCCAGCGCGTGCGCGAGGACGCTGGCGAGCACCCGGTCACCATCAGCATTGGCCTGGCCAAGGTCGACCGGGGAGAGAGCCTGACCACCGCGCTGGTCCGCGCCGATCAGGCATTGTATGAAGCCAAGCACACTGGCAAGGACCGCTTTGTGTCGTGGTCCAGCGAGCTGGCAGAGCAGGATTAGCAGGCCCGTCTCTTCGCCTTTGCGGCGCCCCTATCCTCCGGCGGGTAAACGAATCCTGAACTGCGCCCCACCCAGCGCCGACTGCGCCAGGGTCAAGGTGCCACCCTGCCCCTCGATCGCCCGCCGGCTGATGGCCAACCCCAGGCCAAAACCACCGGTGTTGCGATCGCGGCTGCGGTCCAGACGGTAGAACGGCTGGAAAACCCGCTCGCGCTCCTCCACAGGGACGCCAATCCCGTCATCCTCCACCGTCAGCAGGCAGGCGCCATCGGCTTCCAGGCGCAAGCGCAGCAACAGGCTTTCATCGCAATAGCGCATGGCATTGCGCACCAGGTTCTGCACCGCGCGCGCCGTCAGTCGCGGGTCCAGTACAAAGCGCGGCAACTCACCCTCGGCCCGCACTTCCCACTGGATACCCCGGCCATCGAGTTCCTCGGCAAAGCCCCCAAGCACACTGTCGACCAGCTCCAGCAGCGATACCTCCACCCGCTCGCGCGCCTGGTCGGCGTTGTACAACCGGCTATAGGACAGCAGCTCCAGCACCAGTTCATCCAGCTCGCGCACATGCCCGACCAGCTCCAGCAGGCGCTTGCGGCTGGCTGGCGGCACTTCGTCGAACAGCAGCACCAGGCCGAAGTCCAGCCGGGTCAGGGGCGTGCGTAACTCGTGCGATACCGCATTGAGCAGTTCACGCTGCTGGTTGACATGGCGTTCCAGGTCACTGGCCATGGTGTCGAATACCCCGGCCAGTTCACCAATGTTGGAGTGAGGCGAAATGTGCGTGCGCTCGGCCATCTGCCCCTGGCCCAGGCGCCGAGCGGTCTCCTTGAGGCGCTCCAGATCACGCCAGTGCGGCCAAACCCACAGCAGCAGGCAACCCAGCATGGCTGCACCAATCAATACGGTCACGCCCCACGACAGCACGTTGATGTCCAGCGGGTCTGGCGGGGAATGCAGGCTTACCAGCCACTCCTTGTCCAGCGGCGCCAGCACCGTCTCGTAATAGCCCCACTCGGCAATACGTACCGCGTACAGCCCCTGCGCCAGGCGCGCCTGCTCCTCATCGCTCAAACCGGCCTGATCCCTGCGCAGCAGCTGCAGTTCCAGTGGCGCGAAATCACTGGCCAGTTCCTGCTCCACCGCTGGCCACTGCTCGCGCGGGGCCTGGCGGAACTGGCGCACGATCAACGCTTGTACACCCTTGGCCTGGTCCAGGTTGTAGGCCATGAACCGGTCGCGGAACAGGCCGACGATGGTGTCAGGGATGAACAGCAACGCGCCGGCGTAGGCGACGATGATCACCAGGTACAACCGCACCAGGATCTTGAGCATGGCCGATCAGCACTCCCACTCGACACGGCTGAACAGGTAGCCCTTGCCCCACACGGTCTTGATCTTGCGCGCTTCGCCGGCGTTGTCGTCGAACTTGCGCCGCAGTTTGGAAATGGCCACGTCAACGGAGCGATCGGTGCCATTGAACTCGATGCCACGCAGCTGTTGCAGGATACGGTCGCGGTTCATCACCTCACCGGCATTGCGCGCCAGCACCACCAGCAGGTTGTACTCACCGCTGGACAGCTCCACCTCCTCGCCGCGCCAACTCACCGTGCGCTCGGCCAGGTCGATACGCAGGCCACCAATCAGGATCAGGTCGTTGTCCAGGCGCGGTTCGTTGACACTGCTGCGGCGCAGCAGCGTGCGCACCCGGGCCAGCAGCACGCGTGGCTCACAGGGTTTGGTCACGTAGTCGTCGGCCCCCATTTCCAGGCCTAGCACCTGGTCATGGCTATCGTCGCGGGCCGTCAGCATGAGGATTGGCAGGCTCTGCGACTCCTGGCGCAGCAGCCGGCACAGCTGCAGGCCATCGATGCCCGGCAGCATCAGGTCAAGGATGACCAGGTCAGGCCTTTGCCGACGGTACTCGTCCAGCACATGATCGCCCCGGGCGAT
Source organism: Pseudomonas sp. 10(2024) (assembly GCF_045164175.1). Lineage (NCBI taxonomy): Bacteria > Pseudomonadati > Pseudomonadota > Gammaproteobacteria > Pseudomonadales > Pseudomonadaceae > Pseudomonas > Pseudomonas sp. 10(2024). The sequence continues at coordinate 2,610,593 of NZ_CP174006.1, read as the reverse complement.
CACCTGGACATGGAAGTCGTTGCGTTGCAGGTAGCTGGCGATCAGCTCGGACAGGGCGCTGTCGTCTTCGACCAGGAAAATGTTCGGCATAGGTGCTTGGGCGTCTGGGTTGAAGTAAGCCTGTGGCGAGTGCTTCGCGGGTAAACCCGCTCCTGCAAGTCCCCGTAGGCGCGGGTTCACCCGCGAAGAGGCCAGCACAGGCCCATGCAGAATATAGAACCCAACCACTCGACAGGATCATTCTTCACACTTTTTCACACTCGCCCTACAGGTATTAACAGCCGCCCAGGCAGCGTCTGCCTTAGCATATACACGGTCATCATCGGAAGATCCGCATGCCTACTACCCTCTCCCCGTGCCTGCGCCCGTTGGCGCTCATGGCATTGCTGAGCCTGTCCCTGGCCGGCTGCAGCGACAGCGCCGAGCCAGACGAACCGGCCCCCACTGCGCAAGTGCGCGTGGAAACCCTGCAACTGCAGCCACTGGCCATCAGCAGTGAACTCAGCGGCCGTATCCTCGCGCCACGCACCGCCGAAGTGCGTGCGCGGGTCGCAGGCGTGGTGCTCAAGCGGGTGTACCGCGAAGGCAGCGACGTCAAGCAGGGTGATGTACTGTTCCTGATCGACCCGGCACCGTTCAAGGCCGACCACGACAGCGCCCGCGCCACGCTGGCCAAGGCCGAGGCCACCCGGTACCAGGCGCGCCTGCAAGAGCAGCGCTACCGCGAGCTGGTCGACGACAAAGCCGTCAGCCGCCAGGAATACGACAACGCCAAGGCCAGTTTCCTGCAGGCCGATGCCGAAGTGGCCGAAGCCAGGGCGGCGCTGGAGCGCGCCCGGCTGAACCTCGGCTATGCCACCGTGACCGCGCCGATCTCCGGCCGTATCGGCCGCGCCCAGGTCACCGAAGGCGCGCTGGTCGGGCAAAACGAAACCACCCCGCTGGCGACCATCCAGCAGCTGGACCCGATCCATGCCGATGTCACCCAGTCTACCCGCGAGCTCAACGCCCTGCGCCGCGCCCTGCGCGCCGGCGAATTGCAGCAGGTGGGCGACGGCCAGGCACGCGCCACGCTGATCCAGGATGACGGCAGCGCCTACCCGCTGCCGGGCAAGCTGCTGTTCTCCGACATCAGCGTCGACCCCAGCACCAACCAGATCACCCTGCGCAGCGAGTTCCCCAACCCGGACCTCGACCTGCTGCCAGGCAGCTACGTGCGGGTACGCCTGGAGCAAGCGGTGCAACCCAAAGGCCTGAGCGTGCCGCAACGCGCCATCCTGCGCGACAGCGCCGGTGTGCCCAAGGTGCTGGTGGTAGACCAGCACGCCCGGGTCAGCGACCGCCAGGTTGTACTGGGCAGCGCCCAGGGTGACCGCTGGATCGTCAGCGAAGGCCTGGCGGCCGGTGAGCGGGTGGTGGTCGAGGGCCTGCAGCACGTCAAGGCCGGTGACCAGGTGCAGGTCGACAACACGCCCGCTGCCCCACCCATCGCACAGCATACCGGCCAGTGAGGGCCTGATTCATGCCGCAATTCTTCATCGATCGCCCGGTATTCGCCTGGGTGGTCGCACTGTTCATCCTGCTGGCTGGCGCGCTGGCCATCCCGCAACTGCCGGTGGCCCAGTACCCCAACGTGGCACCGCCGCAGGTGGAAATCTACGCCGTGTACCCGGGTGCCTCGGCGGCGACCATGGACGAAAGCGTGGTCAGCCTGATCGAACAGGAGCTCAACGGCGCCGACAACCTGCTGTACTTCGAGTCGCAGAGCAGCCTGGGCAGCGCCACCATCACCGCCACCTTCGCCCCGGGTACCCACCCGGACCTGGCCCAGGTCGACGTGCAGAACCGCCTGAAGGTGGTCGAGTCGCGCCTGCCGCGCCCGGTCACCCAGCAGGGCCTGCAGGTAGAGAAAGTGTCCACCGGCTTCCTGCTGTTGGCGACCCTCACCTCCGAAGACGGCAAGCTCGATGAAACCGCACTGTCGGATATCCTTGCACGTAACGTGATGGACGAGATCCGCCGCCTCAAGGGCGTCGGCAAGGCCCAGTTGTATGGCTCCGAACGGGCCATGCGCATCTGGATCGACCCGCGCAAGCTGATCGGTTTCAACCTCACGCCCAACGATGTAGCCGAAGCCATCGCCGCGCAGAACGCCCAGGTCGCCCCTGGCAGCATCGGCGATCTGCCCAGCCGCAGCACCCAGGAAATCACCGCCAACGTGGTGGTCAAAGGCCAGTTGAGCAGCCCCGAAGAGTTTGCTGCCATTGTCCTGCGCGCCAACCCGGACGGCTCCACGGTCACCATCGGGGATGTCGCCCGGGTTGAAATCGGTGCCCAGGAATACCAGTACGGCACGCGCCTGAACGGCAAACCGGCCACGGCCTTCAGCGTGCAGTTGTCGCCCGGCGCCAACGCCATGGAAACCGCTACCCTGGTACGGGCGAAGATGCAGGACCTGGCGCGCTACTTCCCGGAAGGCGTCAAGTACGACATCCCCTACGACACCTCGCCGTTCGTCAAGGTGTCGATCGAGCAGGTCATCAACACCCTGTTCGAGGCCATGCTGCTGGTGTTCGCAGTCATGTTCCTGTTCCTGCAGAACCTGCGCTACACGCTGATCCCGACCCTGGTCGTGCCAGTGGCATTGATGGGCACCTTCGCCGTGATGCTGGCCATGGGCTTCTCGGTCAATGTGCTGACACTGTTCGGCATGGTGCTGGCCATCGGTATTCTGGTCGACGATGCCATTGTGGTGGTGGAGAACGTCGAGCGCATCATGGCCGAAGAAGGCTTGCCGCCCAAGGACGCCACACGCAAGGCCATGGGCCAGATCAGCGGTGCAATCGTCGGCATCACGCTGGTGCTGGTGGCGGTATTCCTGCCCATGGCCTTCATGCAAGGCTCGGTGGGGGTGATCTACCAGCAGTTCTCGCTGTCGATGGCGGTGTCGATCCTGTTCTCGGCGTTTCTCGCCCTCAGCCTGACCCCGGCATTGTGCGCCACCCTGCTCAAGCCCGTGGCCAAAGGCGAGCACCATGAACGCAAAGGCTTCTTCGGCTGGTTCAATCGCCGCTTCGAAAGCATGAGCAACGGCTACCAGCGCTGGGTGGTGCAGGCGCTCAAGCGCAGCGGCCGCTACCTGCTGGTGTACGCGGTGCTGCTGGCGGTGCTGGGCTACGGTTTCAGCCAGCTGCCTACGGCGTTCCTGCCTACCGAAGACCAGGGCTACACCATCACCGACATTCAGCTGCCGCCGGGCGCCAGCCGCATGCGCACCGAACAGGTAGCCGCGCAGATCGAGGCGCACAACGCCGAAGAACCGGGCGTGGGCAACACCACCTTGATCCTCGGCTTCAGCTTCTCCGGTAGCGGGCAGAACGCGGCGCTGGCCTTCACCACCCTCAAGGACTGGTCCGAGCGCGGCGCCGACGACAGCGCCCAGTCGATCGCCGACCGCGCGACCATGGCCTTCACCCAGCTCAAGGACGCGATTGCCTATTCGGTACTGCCGCCCCCCATTGACGGCCTCGGTGAGTCGACCGGTTTCGAATTTCGCCTTCAGGACCGTGGCGGCATGGGCCACGCCGAGCTGATGGCAGCCCGTGACCAGTTGCTCGAAAGCGCCAGCAAAAGCAAGGTGCTGACCAACGTGCGCGAAGCCTCGCTGGCGGAAAGCCCGCAGGTGCAACTGGAAATCGACCGCCGCCAGGCTAATGCACTGGGTGTGTCGTTTGCCGATATCGGCACGGTGCTGGACGTGGCCGTGGGCTCCAGCTACGTCAACGATTTCCCCAACCAGGGCCGCATGCAGCGGGTGGTGGTGCAGGCCGAAGGTGACCAGCGCAGCCAGGTCGAAGACTTGCTGAACATTCACGTGCGCAACGACAGCGGCAAGATGGTGCCACTGGGCGCGTTCGTGCAGGCCAGGTGGGTCAGCGGCCCGGTGCAACTGACCCGCTACAACGGTTACCCGGCGGTGTCGATCTCAGGCGAGCCAGCCGCCGGCTACAGCTCGGGCGAGGCCATGGCCGAAGTCGAGCGGCTGGTGGCGCAGCTACCGCCCGGTACCGGCCTGGAATGGACCGGCCTGTCACTGCAGGAGCGGCTGTCCGGTAGCCAGGCCCCCCTGCTGATGGCGCTGTCGCTGCTGGTGGTGTTCCTGTGCCTGGCAGCGCTGTACGAAAGCTGGTCGATCCCGACTGCGGTGCTGCTGGTCGTTCCGCTCGGTGTGCTCGGTGCGGTGCTGGCGGTGACCTTGCGCGGCATGCCCAACGACGTGTTCTTCAAGGTTGGCCTGATTACCCTGATCGGCCTGTCGGCGAAGAACGCCATCCTGATCATCGAGTTCGCCAAGCATCTGGTTGACCAGGGCGTGGACGCCGCCGACGCCGCCGTGCAAGCGGCCCGCCTGCGCCTGCGGCCGATCGTGATGACGTCGCTGGCGTTCATCCTCGGCGTGGTGCCCCTGGCCATCGCCAGCGGCGCAAGCTCTGCCAGCCAGCAGGCGATCGGCACCGGGGTGATCGGCGGCATGCTCAGCGCCACCCTGGCGGTGGTGTTCGTGCCGGTGTTCTTCGTGGTGGTGATGCGCCTGTCCGGGCGACGCCAGGCGCATGACAGCGACGGGCAACCCGTGCCCCGCGAAAGCTGACTGGACAAGCCCCGCGTGAAATGGGAGGGTTCCCGGCAATGACTGCCCGGAACCCTTTTTCATGCCTGACGCACTCCCCCCCTGCTCCATCCTCATTCTCGCCGGTGGCCGCGGCCAGCGCATGGGCGGCCGTGACAAGGGCCTGGTGGACTGGCAAGGCGAACCGTTGATTGCACATGTTCATCGAGCGGTGCGGCCACTGAGCGACGACCTGGTGATTTCCTGCAATCGCAACCAGGCGGCATACCAGGCATACGCCGACCGGTTGGTGGGCGATGCAGAAGCCGACTTCCCCGGGCCGCTGGCGGGGGTGATTGCCGGGCTCAGGGTGGCACGTCATGCGTGGGTGGTGGTGCTGGCTTGCGATGCGCCGCTGGTTGATCGCGAATTGATCGAGGGCCTGCTGCGGTTGGCAGTGGCCGGTAACAGCGCGGCAATGGTGCGTCAGGGTGGTTTCTGGCAGCCGATGTTCAGCGTACTGCCCAAGCGGGTGTTGCCGGTGTTGGAGCAGGCCTGGGCAGCGGGTGAGCGGAGTTTGCAGAAGGCCTTGCTGCGCGAGGCGGTGCAAGGGCTGGAGTGCGCCGAGAGTGATCGCCGGCTAAGCAACTTCAACAGCCCGGAACGGCTGCAGGACTGAGGGCATGACACCGCCCTCACAGGTAATCCACAACACCTCAGGACTGTGGTGATCTTGTGGGAGCGGGCATGCCCGCGAAGAAACCACCGCGGTGGATGGCACCGGCTCTGCCGGTGTTCGCGGGTGAACCCGCTCCTACGGCGGCCTGTGTTCGACCCCAGATGCGTGTCCACCACCGATCTGCGTAGGAGCGGGTTTACCCGCGAATACGGTGGCGGCAGCAACGGTGAACGACGGGTGGAGATTGGCCAGCAGGGCCGGCCCTTTCGCGGGTGAACCCGCTCCTACGGCGGCCTGGGTCCAACCCCCGATGCGTGTCCACCACCGATCTGCGTAGGAGCGGGTTTACCCGCGAATACAGTGGCGGCAGCAACGGTGAACGACGGGTAAAGATTGGCCAGCAGGGCCGGCCCTTTCGCGGGTGAACCCGCTCCTACGGGCGAGTGCGCAGGCGGTTCAAATCTTGGGCAAGGCTGTTGCTTTCAGCTCTTCGACACTGATCTCGCGCATCCTAAATTTCTGCACCTTGCCCGTCACCGTCATCGGGAACTCGTCGACAAAACGGAAATACCGGGGCACCTTGAAGTGCGCAATCCTTGCCCTCGCCCACTCACGCAACTCTACCTCACTGACAGCATGCCCCGGGTGCAGCCGCACCCAGGCCACGATCTCTTCACCGTACTTGCTGCAGGGCACGCCAATCACCTGCACATCGGCCACCGCCGGGTGGGTGAAGAAGAACTCCTCCAGCTCGCGCGGGTAAATGTTCTCGCCGCCGCGAATGATCATGTCCTTGCTGCGCCCGACAATACGCACATAGCCCTGCTCGTCCATCACCGCCAGGTCGCCGGTGTGCATCCAGCCCTCTACGTCAATGCTCTCGGCGGTAGCTTTGGGGTTGTTCCAGTAACCCAGCATCACGCTATAGCCGCGGGTGCACAGTTCACCGATCTCACCACGCGAAACAGTGTTGCCTTCAGCGTCCACCACCTTGCTCTCCAGCCGGGGCTGGGTGCGACCGACGCTGGTCACGCGACGCTCCAGGTCGTCAGCGGCACCGGTCTGCAAGGACACCGGGCTGGTCTCGGTCATGCCATAGGCAATCTGCACTTCGGCCATGTGCATCTCGCCAATCACCCGGCGCATCACCTCGATCGGGCAGGTCGCGCCGGCCATGATCCCGGTGCGCAGGCTCGACAGGTCGAATTCACCACGCTGCGGATGGTCCAGTTCAGCAATGAACATGGTCGGCACGCCATACAGCGCAGTGGCTTTTTCCTGCGCCACTGCGCGCAGCGTGGCCAGCGGGTCGAAGGCATCGCTGGGGTAAATCAGTGCGCTGCCGTGGGTCATGCAGCCAAGGTTGGCCATGACCATGCCGAAGCAGTGGTACAGCGGCACCGGCACCACCAGCCGATCGTGCTCGGTAAGGCCCAGGCTTTCACCGACCATGTACCCGTTGTTGAGGATATTGCTGTGGCTAAGGGTGGCCCCTTTGGGGAAACCGGTGGTGCCTGAGGTGTACTGGATGTTGATCGGGTCGTCGCAACGCAATTGTGCCTGGCGTGCGGCCAGGGCCTCGCCGCTGACGGCCTCGGCACGGGCCTGCAATGCGTGCCAGGCCAGAAACCCCGGCGGTGGCGACAGCGCCAGGCTGACCACGCCACGCAGTTCGGGGAACCGCTCGCAGATCAGCGCACCCGGTTGGCTGCTGGCCAGGCCCGGGAGCAGGCCCTGCAGCATGGCGTGGTAATCGGACGTCTTGAATGCGTCGGCACAGATCACCCAGCGGCAGCCGGACTGGCCGAGGGCATAGTCCAGTTCGCTGGAACGGTAGGCCGGGTTGATGTTGACCAGGATCGCGCCGACCTTGGCGCTGGCGAACTGGGTAATGCACCACTCGGCGCAGTTGGGTGCCCAGATGCCAAGACGGTCACCGGGCTGCACGCCCAGGGCCATCAGCGCGCGGGCGTGCTGGTCGACGGCGTCGGCCAGTTGCCGCCACGTGTAGCGCAGGGCCTGATGGTGAACCACCAGCGCCTCACGGTCGGGGAAGCGGGCCACGGTGGCGTCGAAGGCGTCGCCGATGCATTGGGTCAGCAGGGGCTTGTCCTGGGTGCCCTGGGTGTAGCTTGGCTGGGGCATGGGCGTTCTCTTGTTGTTCTTGTGTTTTCTGTGCTGGCCTCTTCGCGGGTGAACCCGCTCCTACACAGGACGGCGCCACATTTGGGGCCTGTGGAGGTTTTCGTAGGCGCGGGTTTACCCGCGAAGAAGCACAGACCGGTTTAGCGAACGAACACCTGCGGCGTCGTGGTAGACATGTCACCACCCGGCAACTTGATGTTCTTCACCTTTTCCAGCGTATCCGGGTTGAACACCGCCAGGTCGTTGAAGGTGCCGCCCAGGTAAAGCTTGTCGCCCTTCTTGTCGAACGTCACGCAGTAGTAGGTGTGCTCCAGATTAGCCGCCTTGATCAGTTTGCGCTGTTTGATGTCGTACTTGGCCAGGCGGTTGAGCACGCCGTAGATCTGGTTCGGGTCCTTGGGCGAGCGCAGGCCGGTGAAGTACAGCTCGGTCAGGTCGGCGAACTCCTGGGTGTGGGTCTTGCCGGTCTTCAGGTCGATGCTCAGGTAGCCATACAGCGGTTCGGCGGTGGCCGGGTCCTGCTTGTCATCCTTGAACCTGGCAATGGTGTACAGCATGGTGAACTCATGGCGCGGGCTCTGGTGCGGCCAGAAGTACAGCACGTCCGGGGCGCTGTAGCCTTTGCGGTTCCAGTTGCGCAGCGGCAGGGCGACCGTGTACTTGCCGGTCTTCACGTCCATCTTGTAGATGTCCGGCCCGGCAACGTACAGGCTGCCATCGTCGGAGGCGCGCATCAGGTACACCTGGCGCGGCATCGGGAAGGTGCGTACGGGCTTGGCCTGAAGGCCATCAGCGGTGCTGAACACCTCCAGCCGCGGTGGTTTGACCACGTAATGGTCGTTCAGCCTCTGGGTCGGGTTGACCGTGGCATACACCTCTTTGCCGTCTGGGCTGATGGCGAACGAATAGATCGACCGGCCGACTTCACCGGCTACGCTGGACAGGTTGGCGTGGAAGGTGTTCTTGCAAGTGTCCAGGTCGATGCCGTAGATGTCGCCGTAATGGTTGTTGAGCACGTAGGCGGTGCGGTTGTCCGGCGCCATCATTGCGGTGCCAGGGCCGAACTTGTCGGGCATCCGGCAGCTCTTGTAGACCGTGTCACTGGCCACATCGACCACATGCAGGTTGTTCGGGTAGTTGGTCACGATCATGTATTCGTGGCCAGCCTTCAGTGCCGGGCCAGTGTCGTCGGCCTGTGCCTGCCCGGCGCAAGCCATGGCGGCGATGGTGAGCGCCAATGGCGCGCAGCGTCCAGCTTTCATGCGGTTTCCCCTTGTCATTCTTGTTGGGCCGTCACTTGTCTTTCGGGAACACGGTACCGAGGTTGCGCCAGTCCTCTGCCGAGTTGGACGCCTGGGCGTTCCAGTCCTGGTAGGTGCTCATCATGTCCGGCACCTGGGCCGGCCACCAGCAAGGGTCGGAACAACCATAAAGGTCAGCCTCCATCGGCTGGCACAGCGAGCTCACGCCGCCAAAGGCGTCCACCTCCCAGCCCGGGTCGGTAGTGGCCGTGCAGCCTGCCACCGCGCTCATTGCCATCACTTCTTCGACACGGTCTTCGGCGGCGGCCTGCTCCAGGATGCGCGCCTTGTTGTTCAGGGGCTTCAAGTGCTTCATGTCAATGCGCCTTCCGCGGGGTGATGTAGCGATCGATGAAGGCCGGGTTGACGGCCATGATGCGGCTGTAGACTTCAATGCCGAAGTCCACCCAGTCGCGCATCAGTTCGCAGTAGTGGTAAGTCGGGTGCTGCGGGTCGCCGTAGCGCGCATAGCTTTCGTGGTAGCAGCCGCCGGAGCACAGGTTGCGAATACGGCAGCTTTCACAGCCGGTGTTGCTGCGGTCCAGGCGCTGCGACAGGAAGTCGTTGAGCTGCGCCTGCTTCACGCCCTGGTGCACGTTACCGAAGGTGGGCAGGCTGGAGCCGGTGAAGCGGTGGCACAGGTTCAGCTCACCTTCGTGGTCCACCGCCAGCATCTTCAACCCGGCGCCACACGGCAGGGCCTTCTTGTGGCCTTCGTGGATGTCGGTGATCAACTGGTGCAGGTTGGAGAAGCCGATGTTGCGGTGCTCCAGTGCCGCCTCCAGGTAGCGCCGGCCGAGTGCCTTCATGTTGGCGAAGACCTGCACCAGCTCTTCGCCAGTGAGGTTGAAGTCGGCCATGTCGCCAGAGGTAACCGGGGCAAAGCCGACCTCGGCGAAACCCATTTCATTGAACAGGTGGTTCCAGATGGTTTCAACGTCGGTAATGCCACGGGTCAGCGTGACCCGGGCCCCCACCGGCCGGCTGGTGTAGCGCGACAGCAGCAGGTCGGCCTTGCGCCGCACCACGTCATAGGTGCCCTGCCCGCCCACGGTGATACGGTTGCGGTCGTGCACGGTCTTGGGGCCATCGATGCTGATCGACAGGCCAAAGCGGTGGGCGTTGAGCCAATCGATGATTTCTTCGGTCAGCAAGGTAGCGTTGGTGGTCATGATGAACTCCACCTGCTTGCCCGCCTCGGCGAACCGCCGCTCGCAGTAAGCCACCATGTGCTCGATCAACGGCCGGTTGGACAACGGTTCGCCACCGAAGAACACCACGCTGTAGCGCTGCTCGTTGGGTGATTCCTTGAGCAGCATCTCCACCGAGGCTTCGGCGGTGGCGGTACTCATCTTCTTGCCGGCGGAAGGCTTGTCCAGGTCTTCCTTGTAGCAATAGGTACAGCTGAGGTTGCAACCGGTGTTGACGTTGAGCACTACGGTGTTGAGCGCGGTGCGCTCGACTTGCCTGAGGGCGATTTCCGGGGTCAGCGGCGAGCCGTCGCTGACCAGCTCCAGCGCGATCAGCTCGCGCAGGGTGTCCTGGATATCCTCGCCGGCAAACTGCTGGCCAAGGCGCTGCATCAGCTCCTCGGCCGAGCAGCCTTGCTGGCGCAAGGTGTCGATGATGCCGCCGGTCACCGCGTCAGCGGTGAACAGCGAACTGCTGGGGATATGGAACAGCATGCGGTCGGCATCAACCTGTACTTCGTGCAGGTTGCGTTCGACCAGGTTCAGTAGTACGCCCATGGCGACCTCCCGATAATCGATCCGTTGGAAAACCGTTGCAGCCTGCCGTTACGGCAGCGGCGGGTTGTTCCAGCGCTGTACGGTGACGATCATGTGCCCTTCGCCGGTCTGGCCACCGTCGGCCAGCGTGGCGATGACCTTCAGGTTACCTGCGTTGTTGGTCATCATCTTGCGCTCAGGGTTGGGCCCGGCACCGCCTGGCACGAACACACCGTCGGCCTGCATCTGCCCGGCGAACTTGACGTCTTCATCCTCGACAGCACGCTCGTTGAACGGCTCGACCTTCCAGCTGGCCGGCAGGTAGCCGATACGCAGCGGCTGGCCATTGGCATCCTTGCCCCAGGCTTCGGCCTCGAAACGCCCCTGCACTTTCGGCACGGAGGCACCGTTCTCGCCAATGCGCGCGATGGAGAACGCCGGCACGACCTTCACTTCGTCGACCTTGTCGTAAACCGCCAGGTTCACGCCCTTGAGCGCACCTACCGCCACCTCGCGCAGCCCTGGCCTGGCATCGGCCGCGGCGCGGGCCTTGACCCTTACCTGGGTCGGGGTCTGCTCCAGCACTTCGGTCACTTCCACCCCGGCGCCCAGGTCCGGCTTGCCAGTCAGGCCGCTGCCAACCAGGGTGATTTCGCTTTCGCCTCCGGCCTTGATGAACGCCGGTTGTACCGCCAGCAAACGCGCCTTGCCTTCTTTTACGGCGCTGAAGTCCAGGCCGCGCTCATCGTGATCGGCTTCGAACATACGGCCTTTCATTTCGCCATCCAGCGCGGCGAACACCTGGCGCAGGTTGGCATCGCCAACCTTCACATTGCCCCGCCATTCATAACCGTTGTACAGGATGGCCGAGCCGCTGCCGTTGAACGGTGTACCGTCGGCGTAAGCGCCCTTGACCTCGACCTTGAAGGTATCGCCCTCTCCGGCCGTGACGCTCATCACCCCACGTACATCGCCCTTGGCCAGCATATGGCCGCTGAATGCCCACTGCCCCGGCAGTACGTCCGCCTTGGGTTTGGCCTTCTGCCATTCGGCCCAGGCCGCGCTGTCCATCGGGAAGCGCTTGGCAAGGTCCGGCACCACTTGCTGCAGGGCGATCGGCAGCCAGTCGCGGTCACGCGCCTGGGCCTGGTATTCAAGGGACGGCCATTGGCCAAGGTGGAAGTGGACCAGGTGTTCCCACTCCTTGGCCGGGCGCCGTTGCAAGGCGACACGGGCACCCGAGTGGCAACGGCCACAGGTCTCGCTGAGCTGGGTGTCGAAGTGCTCGACGGTATTGAGCCGACGCTCCATGGCGTAACGCACGCCATCGGTTTCGCTGGGCGCCAGGCCCTGTTTGTCGGCCAGGTATTTGACCAGCGTGCGACGATCGTCGTCGCTGATCTGAAGGCCATGCATCACCTGCATGCGGGCGATGCTCATCAGCCAGCCTTCCGGTGTCTTGCGCTGGTGGCTGATGCGGCTATAGGTGTCGTTGCCTTCGGGGATATGGCACCCCATGCACTTGTTCTGCAACAGGCTCGGGCCCTGCTCGGCCGCCATGGCCTGGGTGCTCAGCAGCGCGGCGGCGACCAGCGCCAGTTTGCCCGCATGCCGCCGGAGTCGAGTCGTCTTCAAGGTCAGACCTCCACGGTTGTTGTTCTTATCGTTTTCGCACGCTTTGGTACAGCAGGTGTGCATGTGACGGTTGTGATACAGGAACTGTGCCAGTTAGGGTAAAAGCGTTTCCTTTCAGCCTGTTAAGCGGTTTTCGGGGCTTGGCCAGGAGCCGGGATGGCCATTTGCAGCGTGCCATTTCGCGACAGGGTGTTTCATGTTGAGACAGGGCCCGCGAAGAGGCCGAACAGCCACTGTTTCACCACCGTCTCACACCGTCTCAATGTGCAACAGCGCAACCTGGCAATCGCAGCCTTGCGCTCAGGCAAAACCCAACGCCCACAACACTTTGCGGCCATCAGCCCAGGTTGGCACGGCCATTGCGCCAGTGCCCGTCACATCCAATGACAAGAGGCACAGCCCCATGCTTTCCGAACTGCCCATCCTGCCCACCACCCGCGCCTTTCTCGAACGCAAGCTGAAGATGCGCATCGGTGCCGACTGGCAGGACGCCGCCAGCGGTCGCACCCTGTCGTTCCGCAACCCGGCCACCGGCGAAGTGCTGGGTGAAGTGCCGGCCGCCGAGGCCGAAGATGTCGACCGCGCCGTGCGCGCTGCACGCCAGGCCTTCGACGACTCGCCCTGGAGCCGCATGCGCCCGCGCGAGCGGCAGAACCTGCTGTGGCGCCTGGCCGACCTGATGGAGCGCGATGCGCGTCAGCTGGCCGAACTGGAATGCCTGAACAATGGCAAGAGCGCCGCCGTGGCCCAGGTGATGGACGTGCAACTGGCCATCGACTTCCTGCGCTATATGGCGGGCTGGGCCACCAAGATCGAGGGTAGCACCGTCGAAGCGTCCATGCCGTTGATGCCCAACGACCAGTTCCACGGCTTCGTACGCCGCGAGGCAGTGGGCGTGGTTGGCGCCATCGTCGCCTGGAACTTCCCACTGCTGCTGGCCTGCTGGAAGCTCGGCCCGGCACTGGCCACCGGCTGCACCGTGGTGCTCAAGCCTGCCGATGAAACCCCACTGAGCGTGCTCAAGCTGGCCGAGCTGGTCGACGAGGCCGGCTACCCGGCCGGTGTGTTCAACGTGGTTACCGGTACCGGCCTGAACGCCGGCGCCGCGCTCAGCCGCCACCCCGGCGTAGACAAACTGACCTTCACCGGCTCCACCGAGGTCGGCAAGCTGATCGGCAAGGCGGCCATGGACAACATGACCCGCGTCACCCTGGAACTGGGCGGCAAGTCGCCGACCATCGTCATGCCCGACGCCAACCTGCAGGAAGCCGCAGCCGGTGCGGCCACGGCGATCTTCTTCAACCAGGGCCAGGTGTGCTGCGCAGGCTCGCGGCTGTATGTGCACCGCAAGCACTTCGACAATGTGGTGGCCGACATCGCCGGAATTGCCAATGCCATGAAGCTGGGCAACGGGCTGGACCCGGCGGTGCAGATGGGCCCGCTGATTTCAGCCAAGCAGCAGGACCGCGTCACCGGCTACATCGAGCTCGGCCGCGAATTGGGCGCCACCATCGCCTGCGGGGGGGAAGGTTTCGGGCCTGGTTACTTCGTCAAGCCGACGGTGATTGTCGATGTGGACCAGCGTCACCGCCTGGTGCAGGAAGAAATCTTCGGGCCGGTACTGGTGGCGATGCCATTCGATGACATCGACGAAGTGATCGGCATGGCCAACGACAACCCCTATGGCCTGGGTGCAAGCATCTGGTCCAACGACCTGGCCGCCGTACACCGCATGATCCCGCGCATCAAGTCCGGCTCGGTGTGGGTCAACTGCCACAGCGCGCTGGACCCGGCGCTGCCGTTTGGTGGCTACAAGATGTCTGGCGTTGGTCGTGAGATGGGTTCAGCGGCCATCGAGCATTACACCGAGCTGAAATCGGTGTTGATCAAGCTCTGATCTTTTTCCTGTACCGGCCTCTTCGCGGGTAAACCCGCTCCTACACCAGGTATCACCTGCCCTGTAGGAGCGGGTTCACCCGCGAAGAGGCCGGCACAGGCAACAAAAAAACAACAATAAAAACCATGGAGCAACCCCATGAGGCACACACTCGCCTGCACATTGGCCCTGCTGTTAACCGCCCCCGCCAGCCAAGCCTACGAGCTGTACAACCACGATGGCACCACCCTCAACGCCGACCTCGAAGCCCTGTTCGGCGTCTTCCACAGCGACGAAAGCTTCAACCAGGCCGGCAACCGCCAACCCGGCAGCACCGCCTGGCAGGAAGGCTACGTCAAATACGGCCTCAGCGGCAGCCAGACCCTGGCCGATAGCGGCACCCTCTACGGCGCCTTCAGCCTGCTCAGTTCCGCCACCTGGGGCGATGGCGACGCCGCCGGCCTGACCCTGGGTGACGAACGTCGCACCGCCATCGAAGACCTGTATTTGGGCTGGCGCTCGGCCAACCTGTTTCCGGCGCTGGGCGAAGATGGCGTGGACATTTCCGGTGGCCGCCAGGTCGTCACCCTGGGTGATGGTTTCCTGATCCAGGGTGACCCGGTCAACCTGGGCAAGGTCGACCTGGGGGCCAACTTCGACCGCGGCGGTGCCTACTACCTGGCCGCGCGCAAGGCCTTCGACCGCACCGCCGTGCTGCGCCTGGGCGGCAACCAGGGCTGGCGCAGCGACCTGATGTGGTTGAAGTCCGACAACCATTACCAGGCCGACACTTCCCTGGCGGTCGCCAACCTGGAGCACGTCGCCGATACCGGCACCGTCGGCCTGAGCTGGATCCGCGGCCTCGACGTGGACCAGCGCTACGCGCAGATCATGGGCCTGGAGCACCGCGACGGCATGGACACCGCCAGCTTGCGCGGGCGCGGCAACCTGGGCGTGAAAGACCTGGAGCTGGCCGCCGAGTACGTGACTCAGGACAAGACCGGCGGGCGCGAGAATGCCTGGTACCTGGAGGGCAACTGGACCTTCTCTCAACTGCCCTGGTCACCCACCGCCACCTACCGCTACAGCCGCTTCTCCGAAGGCTTCGACCCGCTGTTCTATGGCCTGAGCCGGGGCTACGGCACCTGGTTCCAGGGTGAAGTGGCAGCCAACTATGCCGGGCCCTTCAACAAGAACAGCCAGGTGCACCATGTAGCGCTGAAGGGCAAGCCACGGGACAACCTGACCGTCGGCGCACTGTACTTCGACTTCGACACGCTGGACACCGACCAGGGCAACCTTGGCGGGCGCGAGCTGGACCTGTATGTGGAATGGATGGTCAACGACCACCTGCTGATCAGTCCGGTGGTGGGGTTCTACAAGCCGGAGCGCAGTGCTGCCAATGGCGGTACGCAGCTGGGTGGGCGGGATACCGGGACTTACCTGCAATTAATTGTCGGGACCTTCTTCTGACCTGCAATAGCGGGGCGCGGCGCGCCCCTTCTGCACCACCGCGCTTGATCAAATTTAATCATCAAGCCTGCCAAGCTGCATGAATTCTCACCACCTTAACCCGCTCTAACCTGCGTAAATCAGGCCTTTCAGGGCTTGGCACAGGCTGTGCACAAGATCCTCGCGAGCCAACGCTCGACCATAAAAACAACACATCGAGGCCTGTTCATGAACACCACCCTGAAGCCAAGCATTGTCCAACTGCCGCCTGAGCCCCATGCCGCCATCGTCGACCGCTATGGCCTGCATGGCGGGCACATCGGCACCGGCGAGGATGAATCACCCTGGGTCCCGTTCGGCGATTGCGCCGCCATACGCCACCTCAGCTTCGATGTACGAACCGGCAGCGTGTGCAACATTCTCTGGGTCAAGGGCGGCGGCCGCATCGGCACCCACCGGCACCGCGCAGCGGTGTCAGCAGTAACGCTGGAGGGCACCTGGGGATATTACGAGTACGACTGGGTCGCAAAGCCCGGCAGCTTTGTCTTCGAAACCCCAGGCACGGCGCACACCCTGTATTCCGATGACCCGCAAGGCATGAAGGCACTGTTCTGGATTCACGGGCCTATCGAGTTTTTCGACGAGCACGGCCAGCACACCGAAACCACCGATGTGTTCTGGTTCATCAATCATTACGTGAGCCATTGCGAGAAACACGGGCTGCCAATCAACCAGGCGTTGTTCCTGTGAGCGGGTGCAGCAGTCGACAGACAGGGAGGCGCAGATGAAGTACTGGGAACGATTTGCCGTCGAAGGCTTGACCTGTGTGGTCACCGGCGCCGCCAGCGGCATTGGTCTGGCCTATGCCGAAGTGATGGCCGAAGCAGGGGCGCAGGTCACCCTGCTTGACGTGGACGACGAACGCCTGCAAGAACACGTAGCGCGGTTGACCGCGCTGGGTTTCGCCGTGCACGGTGAAGTGGTGGACGCCACCGATCGCCAGGCGATGTATGCCTGTTTCGAACGCATCGGCGAGCGCTATGGCCGACTGGATGTTGTGTTCGCCAACGCCGGCATCGACGCTGGCCCCGGCTTTCTGGACAGCGAGGGCCAGCGCTGCGCTGAAGGCGCACTGGAGACGTTGGACGAAGCGCACTGGGACAAGGTGCTTGCAACCAACCTCACCTCGGTGTTCACCACCCTGCGTGCGGCAGTGTGCTTGATGAAGCCGCGTGGTCAGGGCCGCATCATCGTCACAACCTCCAATGCCGCGATCATCAATGAAGCCATCGTCGGCACCCCCTACATGCCAGCCAAGGCCGGCGCTGCGTCACTCGTGCGGCAGGCCGCGATGGAACTGGCCCGCTACGGCATCAACGTAAACGCGATCGCGCCTGGCCCGTTCGTGACCAACATCGCCGGGGGCCGTTTGCGCAACCCGGCCGACCGTGCGGCCTTCGCTCAGCGAGTGCCGCAACATCGGATCGCCTCCACCGAGGAAATCAAGGGCCTGGCCTTGTTCCTGGCCTCGCCTGCCTCGGATTACGTCACGGGCGCGCAGATTGTCATAGACGGCGGGCAGATGCTCGGCCGGGTGGACTGAGGAGGCGATGATGCAAGCAATTCTGTTCAACGGCCTGAACCAGCCCTTGCAATTGGGCACGGTTGCGATGCCTGTGCCCGCTGCCGACGAAGTTCTGATAGAGGTGTGTCGCTGCGGCATCTGCGGCAGTGACCTGCACATGACCCAGGACCCGGCTTTCAATATTACCCCAGGCAGCGTGCTGGGCCATGAGTACAGCGGCCGTGTGGTTGAGTGTGGCAAGCAGGTAAACAACCTGAAAGTCGGCGATGCCGTGGCCGTGGCACCTTTGCGCGGTTGTGGGCAGTGCGCCAGTTGCCTGCGCGGTGAGCCTGCCTGGTGCCCCGCGTTCAGCTTGCAGGGGGGTGGTTTTGCGCAGTGGGCGACTGCCAAGGGCCACCAGTGCCGGGTTATTCCGAGCAGTGTCGGGCTCAAGGACAGCGCCCTCGCCGAGCCCCTTGCCGTGGCTTTGCACGGTGTGATGCGGGCAGGGCTCAAGCCTGGCGCGAAGGTACTGATTCTGGGCGCAGGGGCTATCGGCCTGGCAGTGGCCTACTGGGCCAGGCGCCTGGGTGCAGCCACCGTCGCCATCACCGACTTGGGCGATTGGCAGCGCGAGCGCGCGTTGCATCTTGGGGCGACGCACTTTCTGGTAGGCGACGGCGCACTGCCAGCGTGTATTGCGCAAAACCTGGGCAGCGCGGCCGACATCGTTTTCGAGTGTGTCGGCCGCCCAGGCCTGATTGCACAGGCTATCGACCATGTGCGCCCACGGGGCACGGTTGTGGTGCTTGGGCTGTGCACGGTCGCGGACAAATTCATGCCGTTCCAGGCAGTGTCCAAGGAGGTGAACCTGATCATGTCGGCGTTTTTCAACATGGACGAGTTCTGCGCCGCTGTAGATGTGCTGGACGGCCCGGATGCCACCCCACTGACGATGGTCAGCGAAACGGTGTCGCTGGCCGAAATGCCCCTGGCATTCGAAGCCCTGCGCCAACGCCAGCATCAATGCAAGGTCATGGTTGCCCCCCAGCAGGCCTGATCCCTTCAGCCATCACCGGTAAAAACCTCCCGCTTCGGCGGGAGGTTTGCGTTCAGGGCCTACAAACCGAGCGCGGAACCGAGGTTGTACATGACCTCCAGGGCTATTACCGCACCGTCGCCACTCACTGGCGCGCTGGGGTTGTAGAAGTTGTCCGGGTTGAAGATGTACTGCACGCTGGGCTCCAGTGCGAGGTTGCGGGTGACTTGCCAGTGCGTGTTCAGCTCGATGCGTGATACACCTCGACGCGTACGCTCATCGCGGCCGGTGGCAAGCAGCCGCGCGTGCTCTTGCCAGGCTGCCTGGCGCGCACCCAGGCGCAGGTAGCTGGCCTTGAGGTTGAGCGTATCCTGCGGCCGACCGAACGGGCCAAGGCGGGTCACACCAACTTCGGCGAAATGGGAAAAAGGCTGCATGTCATCGGCGCTCCAGGACCAGGCGCCAAACACCTGCCAACCCCGCTCGGGCACGGCGGCCTCGCCTTCTCTGGCCAATGTCTGGCGGAACTTGAACAGCAGCCCATCGCTCCCCCTGCGCAAGCGGCCGTCCATGGGGTCGATCTGTTCGCCGGTGTTATGAAAACCGTTCAGTTCGTAATGGTACGCATAAGGGTCCTGGGTAAAATCCGCTTTCGCCCCTACCCCGGCCAGCCAGGTGACACCGCTGGCGTCACCCGGGTCCCAGTCAAACCCCTTGGTACGTTTGAAGTAGTGCTGGGGGTTGGATTCGAACACCCCGCTGTGCAGGTAGTAACCTGAATCGAAACGGTATCGGGTGTAGCCACCCCAACTGCCGTAGGGGTACGGCAGGATACCGGTGGAGTTATCGATGACCGGGTCGTTGCAGGTGATCACGTTTTCACAGTTGGCCATGTAGAAGTGCTGACGGGCATTGCTGCGGCCTACTGCCAGTTCCAGGCGGTCCTGCAACAGGCGCTGGTTCCAGGTAAAGCGAGCCAGGTAGCCGGTATCGATGTCATTGTGCATCGGTGCCCCGGCAAAGAAACTCCCGGCCTTGCCCTGCCAACTGTCCTGGGCGGGCTGCCCCTCGCCACGCATGAACGGGAAGAACACGTACTGCAGGCTGAACGATGCCCCGGCGATGTTGGCCAATGCATCAAGGTCGCCCTCGACTCCGGCAAACACGTTGCCGCTGTTGGCATAGTGGTAAGGGTCAGGGCCGGTATCCAGGTTTTTCACCGACAGGTTCCACACTTGCAGGTCCAGCTTGATCGCCTCCTGTGCGTGGGCAGCACACGCAAAGGCGGTCAATGCAATGGACAAGGCGGTAACGCGAACGCCAGGCACCCAGGTGCCGCTCGGTTGAGCATTCATGATGCACTCTCTGTTTTTGTTGTTATGAAGTGCGACCTGAAACTACCGCTTCAGGAAGTCGCGCCTGGTGCATCGCAAGGGCTGTGCCAGCCCCCGGGACGCGGCGAAACGCCCTGTATCATGGGGTTGTGCCAACAGTATTCGTTGCCTGGCTTGATCAAATTGATCCGCTTTGATCAAGCTCGATCATCAATTCACCCCTGCCCATGGGCCTTCAGTCGGTAGGCCAGCTGCGGACGGCTGATACCCAGTTGCCGAGCTGCGGCAGACAGATTGCCATTACAGGCCTGCAACACCAGCCGATATTGCTCCAGTTGCTGGTTGTGAATGGCGTGCTTGAGTTCGGCCATGGGCGTGCCCTGCGGGTCCGGCTCGCTGGCCGCTTTGCACAGGCTGCCGTCACCGCCCACGCCCAACCCGGCGCGGGGCGCCTGCTCACCGCAGGGGAACAGGTGCTGGGTACGAATCGATGCTTGCCCGGGTGCCGCAATCACACCTCTCTCCACCAGATTTTGCAGCTCTCGCACGTTGCCGGGGTAGCTGTAGTTGAGCAGCGCTTCCACGGCCCGGGCACTGAACCCGGTGACCTGCTTGCCGTGCAGTTGGGTGAAGTGTTTGAAAAAGTGCTCCATCAGCAGCGGGATGTCATCCCGGCGCTCACGCAGCGGAGGCAGGTGAATGGGGAACACGTTCAGCCTGAAGAACAGGTCTTCCCTGAAGGTGCCGCGAGCAATCGCTTCGCGCAAGTTGGCGTTGGTCGCAGCAATAACCCGCAAGTCGACCTTGATCGGCCTGTTGCCGCCCACCCGCTCGATTTCTCCCTCTTGCAAGGCGCGCAGCAGCTTGGTTTGGGCGCTCATGCTCAACGCCTGGACCTCATCCAGGAACAGCGTGCCGCCAGAGGCCCGTTCGAAACGACCTGTACGCGCCTGAGTTGCACCGGTGTAGGCGCCTTTTTCGGCACCGAACAGTTCAGCTTCCAGCAGGCTTTCTGGTAAAGCCGCACAGTTGACCGCCACCAACGGTTGTTGGGCGCGCGGGCTGAGCCGATGCAGCGCCTTGGCGAACACCTCTTTGCCAACGCCCGACTCACCGCTGAACAGCACCGTGGCTCGGGTGGGTGCCACTTGCGCAATTTGATGACGGGCAACGCTGAAAGCAGCAGAAATGCCGACCATGTCGTCCTGCAGCGGCAAGCTGCTGGCCGTGCAGGCAGGTTGTACCGCCTCGCCCTCGGAGGGCGACCAGATCGAGTTCATCTGAATGAAGTGCGCAGGGTCCCAGTAGCGCTGCTCGGCGCCGTGCTCATGATCTGGCAAGCGATCTGCCGTATCGCCGACAATCCGGCAGCAGCGGCCGCCTGCGGCCACGCACTCGACCTCACGGTACACCACCAGCTTGCCGATAAAGGCGCTGGCATAACCGGCGGCGTAGCCGAGGGTCATCCAGCACGCAGCCTCGTCGCCAACCCCGTAGTGGGCTATGTGCTCATGGGCTTCACGCGAGTCGTGCCACAGGTATTCCCCGTGGAAGTGGCCACGTTCGATGTCCAGGTCAAGGTCGACCGTTTCCACCCGCACCACACCCTGCAACGCATGCAGCCGGCCGCCGGCAATGAACGAACTGCGCTCGTCCGATGCCGGCCAGCGCTTGCGTACCAGCGCGGCATCCTGGCTACCCGCCGAATAACCGATGCGCATCAGGATGCGCCGCGCGCCTTCGCGCCCGACGCTTTCGATCAACTCGCGGCGCAATGCACCCAGCGCGCTGGAATGCAGCATGACCATGCTCTGGTCGTCCAGCCAGATACGCGCATCCTCATCTGAAAACCGCAGGTAGCGACGCAGGTCGGCCGGGGTCGGGCTGCTGGTTTCATAGGCCTGAGGGGAACGCGACACAGCTTCGCGGGGTGCCGCGATGGATGAACGACTCATACCTTCTCCTATTGTTCTTGTTCTGCGCACGGGCGGTGTCACGCGATGGCCAGGCCGATATTTGATCATCAACTTTTGCCAGCTTGATCAACAAAGATCAAGGCTTACGCCGCTCCAGCCCCGGCTCAAGGCCTTGTATGCAAGGGCCTGGGGCTGGCCTGCGCAATTGGCCTAGCGTTTGCTATCACCTGCTGGCGGACGCCTTTGAACGTCGCGTATTCCAATAACAATAATCATGCAGGAGATACACCATGCGCCGCTGGTTCTCTTCCTACGAAAACCGCTTGCTGTTCGTGCTCAGCCTCAGTTTCGGTTTTGTTTTCTTCGACCGTAATGCAATGAGTTTCCTGGCGCCCTTCGTGGCCGCCGACCTGTCCTTGAGCAACACCCAGATCGGCTTGCTGGTATCGGCCTTGTCATTGACCTGGGCACTGTCCGGGTACCTGCTTGGCGCCCGTTCCGACCGCAGCGGGCGCCGCAAGCCTTACCTGTTGGTAGCCGTGATCGTGTTTTCGGTGTGCTCGTTCTTCTCCGGGCTGGCCAGCACCTTCTTCATGCTGCTGGCTGCCCGCCTGCTGATGGGGGTGGCCGAAGGCCCGATACTGCCTATCTCGCAAACCCTGATGGCGATGAACTCCACGGCAAGTCGCCGCGGCCACAACATGGGCATCATGCAGAACTTTGGCAGCAACCTGCTGGGCTCATGCATCGCGCCCCTGCTCCTGGTGGCCCTGGCCAGCCACTACCACTGGCGCCTTGCATTCATCGTCGCGGGCATCCCCGGGTTGATTGCCGCGTGCATGATCTGGAAGTACGTACGCGAGCCCAGGGAGGTAGTCATTGCCCAGCCGACGACACCGTCCGCCTCGCAGCCCGTCGCAGCAGGTTCGCTGTTAGAACTGCTGCGTTATCGCAACGTCTGGTTGAGCATGCTCATCGCGTGTTTCTATGTGGCGTGGATGGTGCTGGGGTGGGCGTTCATGCCGGTGTACTACATGAACGAGCGGCAGTTCGGCTCTACCGAAATGGGTATCTTGATGAGCGTGCTGGGTGCCAGTGCCACGCTCTGCAGTTTCATCGTGCCTGCGCTTTCCGACCGCCTGGGCCGGCGCCTGGTAGTGGTGGTGTTCTCCCTGATCGGGGCGCTCACGCCGCTGGCAGCGCTGTATTTTCAAGGGCCGTTCTGGATGCTTTGCACGGTGTTGTTCATCACCTGGTCGGCCAGCGGAGTGGCGCCGATCTTCATGGCCACCATTCCATCAGAAACCGTACCGGTTCATCGCATTGCCGCCTGCGTCGGGCTGGTGATGGGCATGGGTGAAGTGGTCGGCGGCGTGCTCAGTCCGGTGCTGGGCGGCTGGCTGGCGGACATTCATGGTCTTGGCGCCCCGTTGCTGCTACAAGCAGGGTGCGCAATCGTTGTTGGAGTGCTGGGGTTGGGGCTGATTGAAACTGCCCCCCTGCGCGCAGTCGGGCGCAGCAACCTGACGGCGGTAAGCGAGTAGCGGTCCAGAGGCTCCGAGCCTGGATCCTGGGGACGCCATGCAGCCCCGGGGTTCAGGTATAGCCCTGTTCTGTGAGCCAACGTCGCACCATTTTCTGATGCTCAACCTGCTGTCCCTCAAGCACAGCACTGAGCGCCAGGCCAGCATGAAGCCCGCGAACTATCGGTGCCAGTTCTACACCTTGCAAATGCCAAACCCCCAGCGGCTGGTCCGCCGTCACCACGACCTCGGCTTCATCCACCAGCCCGTCACGCAACACTGGCTGGCGTGCCACTCGCACCGCTCGCCAGTCCGTGCTCAGGTGCAGGGGTTGCGCATCCGGCCAACCCTGGCGCCGGGCCCAGAACGGTTGCCCCACCCGGCTTTGCTCCTGGGCATAGAAATCCCGGCCAATGCGGGCAAAACGCAAGAACAGCTGCTCGACCCGCTGCTGGTGAAACTGCCGCGCCAGCTCGGCCCGCTCAGGCCTGCGCAGCAACGTATTGATCACCACCGGCGCCTGCAATGCCGAAGAGAGCGACTGAAAAATCCCGTTGCCCGACAGCGGGTCAACGGCCATGGCAGCATCCCCCACCCGGATCCAGTCCTGCCCGACACATTCACCCGCCAGAATGGCGGTACTGCTACGTGCATGCACCTGTGCCGGCCTCAATGCCTGATCGTCGAACAGCTCGGCTACCAACGCGCTGCGGCCCCGCAACGTCACGCAGTAAGCTGCCAACCCAGCTTTCCCCGGCAGCCCGGCAGCCTCCTGGGTGACTTGCCAGTAACAGCGGCCATCTTCCAGCCGTGCCATCCACGCCCAGCCATCCTCCAGGCTCTCCACCGCCGACGCAGGCGCACCGGGGCTACCCTGCCAGACATTGAGCAGGCTGACCGTTTCCGGCCCACGCAGGCGGTCTGCGGCCAGGGGTGCCTGGCGGCCTCGGGCCTCGACCAGGAAATCAGCGCTCAGCACCTGCCCATCGTCCAGGCGCACATGATGACCGCCCCCCTGCACCACCTCACGCACCCGCCCCTCGACCACACTCACGCCTGCGCGCTGAAGGTCTTCGCGCAGCGCCTGGTCAAAACGTTGCCGGTCGAGCAAAAACTCCTGGTTCATCTGCAGATGCTGGCCGTTCCAGCGTACCTGGCGGGTGGCCGGCATGGCCGCCTGGCTCAAGGCCCCGCCAAGGCCTGCGTACCGCAAGCCCTCCAGCACCCGCTGCGAAACGCCTTCAACTGCCGCGAAACGGCGCCACTCCGACACCACCGTCACGGTGTAACCCAGCCGCCGCAAGCCAATGGCCGTGGCGGCACCCGCAGGGCCGGCGCCCAGCACCACAATGCGCGGCTCAAACATGGCTGGGACCCCGTCGCTCGGGCCCGTTGAAGGCCGCATGCTCACGCAACCAGTCATGCACCTGCTGGCGGTCCATCCCCTGGGCATCACGCAGCAAGGCGGCAATCTTCCCGCTCAACGCCGCACAACCCAGGCTCGCACCCGCCCGCTCACCCGCGCCCACGTAAGCGCCAAAATCCGCCTGTCGCGTACCCAGCCACGACCACTGGCCCGGTGCACAGCGGGCATCGCCGGTGACCCGAATGACGCCTGGGTAGCTGGCCGGGAACACCGGCCCACCCTGCGCCGGGCTGGATGCACACAACAGCACACCTGCGGCCAAAGCCTCGGCACAGGCCTGGTGCAGCACGGGCCGGTCCTGCTGCAAGCCCAGGCTGAGGTTGACCAGCGTGGCTCCCGACTCCACCAGCCACAGCAATGCGGCAGCCACCTGCAACGCACTGGTGCTGGCCTGGGCACTGAACACCTGGGCCACCAACACAGACACAGGACCAGCCTGGTATTGCAAGCTGGCGAACACCGCACTGCCGTGCCCAAGTTGGTCGGGGAGCATTGCACCTTCGCGCAACTGGCCGTCTTCCAGCCAGAAACGGCGGGCGTCCAGCAAGCCGTTGGCCTGCTCCGGCGAGCAACCGCTGTCGATGATGCCAACGCGCACGTCAGTGCCCATGTTTGATCACCTCCTGCGCCAGTACCTGCAACTGGCCGTCATGCAGCTGCAGATGCAGGTCGGCATCGGCCAGGGTCGAAGCCCGGTGGCTGATCAGGATGCGCGTGCGGCCGGCGAACAGCTGGTCGATGGCCGCGATCACTTCACGTTCGGTGGCCTCATCCACCGCCGAAGTGGCCTCGTCCAGCACCAGGATCGCCGGGGCCTGCAACACTGCACGAGCAATGGCGATGCGTTGTTTCTGGCCCCCGGACAACTGCTGGCCGCGCTCGCCCAGCAAGCCATCCAGGCCCAGCGGCAGGCTGTCGACCAGGCTGTCCAGCCGCGCCAGGCGCACCACCCGTTCCAGTTCATCACGGCTGGCCTCGGGCACGCCATAAGCCAGGTTCTGCGCCAGGGTGCCACGGAACAGCACGATGTCCTGGCTGACCACGGCGATTCGCCTGCGCAGCGCAGCCAGGTCAAGGTCGCGCAAGTCGACGCCGTCCAGCAGGATGCGCCCGGCGTCCGGGTCGTAGAAGCGCTGCAGCAGGTCGATCAGGGTTGACTTGCCCACCCCGGAGGCACCGCTGATGGCGACTTTCACGCCACCCGGAATACTCACCTGCACGTTGTTCAGTACCGCACCCTGACGCCCCTCATGGGCAAAGCTCAGCGCCTCCAGGCGCAACTCGCCGGGGCCATCGGGGATGGGCTGCGGGTTGGCGGTCTGATGTACCGCTACCGCTTCCTGCTTCAATTCCATCACCCTTCCCAGGCTGACAGCCATGCGCTGCACCGCCACGTACAAGCCCAACAGGCTCTGCACCGGCCCAACCGCCATGCCCATGTAAGTAGAAAAAGCGATCAACGCGCCCAATTGCCAGGTGCCCTGGATCACCCACCAGCCACCGACCAGGAACGCACAGGCGCGGCACCACGAGGTGAGCGTGCCGGGGATGGCCTGGGTGAAGAATTCGGTCACCTGCACCTTCAGCAGCTGACGCATGTAACGTTGCCCAAGCTGGTCCAGGCGCCCTGCTTCCCGGCCTTGCTGGCCGGCCGCCTGAATGAACTTCATCGCCGGCAGGGTCTCGACCAGGAAAGACGACACATCCGCCGAGCGCTCACGCAAGTTGCGCACTTCGCGCTCCACCTTGCGCCGCATCCAGCGCAGCCACAGCACCTCGATCGGCACCAGCAGCGCCAGCAACAGGGACAACTGCCACGACAGCATCAGCATCAACGTCACCGCGCCCACCAGGCCGATCACCGCCGACACCGCCGAGAACAGCGAGTCCACGGCAAAGCGCTGGATCTCTGCCACATCGCCATCCAGCCGCGAAAGAATGTCGCCGATACGCCGCCGCCCGTAAAAGGTCGGCGACAACTGCTGCAGATGGCGGTAAAGGTCGTCGCGCAAGGCGAACAGGATGCGCCCCGACAGACGCGTATGCAGGTAGCGGTTGACGCCGGCCAGCACCGTGCCCAGCAGGCCCGCGCCGATCATGATTGCCGCCATGTGCCAAAGCGTTTGGTAATCCTTGGCCAGTAGCCCCTCATCGATCAGGGTCTTGACCAGCCAGGGTTGCGCCAGCGCCAGCAGCGATGCACCTAGCGACAAGCTGAGCAACAGGCCGATGGCATGCCGATGGGGGCGCACGAAACCATACAGCCAGGCCAACGCCTGGCGCATGAGTACAGGGTCGCTGGAATCCACCAGCCTTGCGAACAGGCCGCCCACGTCAGCCGCGCAACTGCTTGAGCTTGCGGTACAGCGTCGCCCGGCTGATACCCAGTGCCGCGGCGGCGGCCGAGACGTTGCCCTGGTGGCGCGCCAGAGCACCGCGAATCTGTTCCAGTTCACTCTCCTTGAGGCTGCCGGAGGGCGCTGTGCTGCTGGCCAGTTCGTCCAGCAGGCAGTCGGTAAGGTGATCGAGGGTCAGCACCTGCTCGCCATCCTCGCGCATGGCCAGCGCGGTGCGCACCACCATTTCCAGCTGACGGATGTTGCCGGGCCAGTCGAAGCCTTCGAGCAACGCGGTCAACGCCGGGTCGAGGGTTACGCCACGCGCATCGGCCTTGTCCAGCAGGCCCTGAATGATCGCCGCCAGGTCGTCGCGTTCGCGCAGGGCCGGCAGGCGCAGCGACACACCGTTGACCCGGTAGAACAGGTCTTCACGGAAGTGCTGCTCCTGCACCAGGCGCTTGAGGTCGCGGTGGGTGGCGCAGATCAGCGCCACGTCGATGTCCTGCTCGTCACCCGCCCCCAAGGGTGCTACGCGGCGCTCCTGCAGTACCCGCAACAGGCGTGCTTGCAGGGCGAGCGGCATGTCGCCGATTTCGTCGAGGAACAGCGTGCCACCATGGGCCTGCATCAGCCGCCCGACCATGCCGCCCCGGCGCGAACCGGTGAAGGCGCCCTCACGGTAGCCGAACAGCTCGGACTCGATCAGCCCTTCGGGAATGGCCGCGCAGTTGACCGCCACGAACGGTTTGTCGGCACGCGGGCTGGCCTGGTGCAAGGCCCGAGCGACCACTTCCTTGCCGGTACCGGTTTCGCCCAGCAGCAGCACTGGCAAACCATTGCCCAGCCCCTGGCGAGCCATGCGCAGGTTGCGCGCCAGGCGTTGATCACCTCCGGCCAGAGCATCGAGTGCTGGCGACTGTTTGCTCAAGGCCGGCTTGCTGGAT
Source organism: Pseudomonas sp. 10(2024) (assembly GCF_045164175.1). Lineage (NCBI taxonomy): Bacteria > Pseudomonadati > Pseudomonadota > Gammaproteobacteria > Pseudomonadales > Pseudomonadaceae > Pseudomonas > Pseudomonas sp. 10(2024). The sequence goes on along the minus strand of NZ_CP174006.1, from coordinate 2,583,084 downwards.
GGTGTGCTGGGGGTTACCCGGCCATGGCGCGGCAGCTGTAGGGCACGGAAATAGAACTCGCCCTTGGCGGTCTGCACGCTGCTGACCCCGCCCTGCCACAGGCGAGCGATAAAGGCCGGGGAACGTTCGCCCAGCAGGTCGGTGCTACGCCGCCCAATCAGTTCGTGACGCGGCACCTGCAACAGCTGGCAGGCACTGTCGTTGGCGGCCAGCACTTCGCCGTCCAGGCTCAGGGCCAACAGGCCGTGCCAGGCACTGTTGAGGTACTGCGGGCGGCTGTGGAAGGCCAGCACCAACTGGTCCGGGTGGCACAGGCCAAACAGGCGGCTTTCAATGTTGCCGGCCGCCAGCATCAGGGTCGACAGGCTGTCCTGCGGTTGCGCCATCACCCCTTCGCGGGTGATGTCGAGCACGCCGATCACCTCGCCGCGCGGGTCGCGCAGTGGCACGGAAGTACAGGAGAACGGGCTCAGGCGGTCAAGGTAATGTTCGCCGCAGTTGATCAGCGTCGGCCGGCCTTCGACCACGGCCGTGCCGATGGCATTGGTGCCGCGCAGCGATTCGCTCCAGCAACTGCCCGGGTGCAGATCGCGCAGGCCTTCGCGTTGCAGCACGTGCTTCTGGCCTTCGATGGCCAGCACGTTGGCCTGGGCATCGCCGAGGATGACGATGCCAGCCTTGCCCTGGCGCGCGACCAGGTAGTCGAGTTCGGGGGTAACGGCATCGATCAGCAGGCGGTTGCGCTCCAGCAGCAGGCGCAGGTCATGGCCCTGTTCCAGGCCCAGGCCAACCTGTTCGCCCTGCAGGCAGTCCAGGCCGTGGCCCAGGCTGCGGCGCCAGGAGGCGTCGATCTCGTCGCGCAGCATCCCTAGCGGTAGTTCGCCTTCGCTGGCCAGCTTCAGGCGGGCCTCGCGGGATTCGTGCAGCGGGTCGTGGGCGTTTGTTATAAGTTGTCGCGCCATTTTCTACTCCGGCTGTGCCCCGCAATGTGACGGGGTACGGGCTTGGGAATTTTCCGCAGTGTGCGGGAGAAATGGCTGGGCGTCATCTGGTAGTGGATGGATTGGGGTGTAGCTGGCCAGGTTACTTGAAGCTGGCGCAATCCCTGTGGAAGCTGGCTTGCCGGCGATCACCGGCTTCGCCGGTGCGATCCACCGCGTCGCCTGCTTCGCGGGCTTGCCCGCTCCCACAGGGTTCGCACCAAGCCTGAGGACTGCGCTGTACCTGTGGGAGCGGGCGAGCCCGCGAAGAGGCCCTCGAGGTCAATCAGGGATATCGATCGATATCACCAATAGCCAAGCCCCGTCAGGCACTCGACGCCGCCTTCCGCCCAGCCAGCTGCTGCCTCTCCACCCCATCCAGCAACGCCTCCACCACCGCCTTGGCCGAATCCAACCCATGGTCATTGCTCAACAACAGATCACGGCAGGTGCCCTTGGCCAGTTCCAGCGCCTTGAGGTTGGTCGCAAACGCCCCTTTCAGCAGCGTGGACAGGTGCACCAGCGCATCTTCGTAATCCACGCCCGAACGAACGGCGAACAATGGTGGATGGCTGCATTCGCAGGTGGAGAAACTGGAGGCCGCCGTGGTGGCGCGTACAGGAGGATCAGGTAAGCCTTTTGTCATTGTGTCGCTCCTTGATTCACTGGAGTCGCCACACAACGTGACCAAACGAATGGGTGGCGACTGTACGCGGGTTGGTCAACCGGGAATCAAGGAAACCGGCGCGCACGGAGGCGCCCCACGCACAGCCGCCATAAAACGAAACAGCCGGGCACAAAAAAGCGCCAACTGTATCGCAGAGCGGGCGCTTGTGCGCCTTGATGATTGCGGGTGACCAAACCCGACTGCTGGATTGACAGCAGCGGGCAAAGACTACCGAGGTCAGGGAAGGGTTTCAAGCTGAGGGCATGCGCAGTAACACTTCTGTTGCCTGATCGCACTCCTGGCCACCTGCCACAGCCGCCGCTCGATCCCCTGCGCCAGCAAATGCCCCACCGCCGCTTCGATCGCCGACAGCACGCACAACTGCGCCGGTTCATTGGTGGTATTCCCCACCTCGGCTTCCAGCAGTTTCTTGAACTCGATGAACTTGAACACGCCGGCACTGCGCCCTACCGAGTCGATGGTCTTGCTGGTCATCACGTTGGCCAGCACCTGCCGTGCGCACGTCCACAGCGCGCAGGTTGACGGTGACCTGGTCCACCCGGTACTCGCCGGAGATGTCGATCCCCAGGTAGCGGGCACCTTCGCCGCCGCTGCGCACGTTGGTGTCGGTTGGGCCTCATCTGGTTGATGGAGCCCGTTAGGGTTGAGCAAGGAAGATAAACACTGAGTTACAAGTATCAGAAGCTTCCTACTTGTCGCCAAATCATCAACACCCCGTTTATTTCCATCCCTCCACGGCGCTCGTACCCTTCCAGTACACCCTCACCCTGAACGCTACTCCACGTTGCAGCGCCCACAGGGCTGTGCCCCGCGCATCAAGGACATGCCATGTACCGACAATCCGATCTGCGCTTCAGCTTCCAGCCCTTGGCCGGTGACCATGAATTCGAGGTGGTTTCATTCGAACTTGACGAAGCCATCAGCGCACCCTTCCAGCTGAGGCTGGAATTGATCAGTCACGAGGATGACGCCGACTTCGGTAATTTGCTCGATAAACCGGCGCTGTTCACTATTTGGAAAGGGCAACGCCCACTGCGCTTCGTGCACGGTCTGATCAGCACGTTCAGCCAGGGCGAAACCGGTTTTTACCGCACTCGTTACCACGCCTTGGTCGAGCCGACGCTGGCCCGGGCCGAGTTGCGTTCAAACTGGCGCATCTTCCAGCAAAAAACCGTACCGCAAATCCTTGAACTGATGCTGCAGCGTCAAGGCATCAGCCGTTATGAAATCAGGAGCATCGGTGAGCACCAGGTACGCGAGTTCTGTGTGCAGGCCGGTGAAACCGACCTCCATTTCATCGCCCGCCTGGCGGGCGAAGAGGGTTTCGTCTATTGCTTCGAGCACACGCCGAAACACCATCAGCTGGTCATCACCGACCGGCTACTGACGCTGGGACAGATCAGCCGATGGGCAACAACTGCCGATGAAGACAATGAAGGCTTTTTCGAACAGGACGAGGTCGGTCCCGACCAGGTACTGTACCGGGCCATGGGCGGTGGCGATCAGGCCAGGCCTTGCCTGAAGCGCCTGCGTTACAGCGAACAGGTTCGTACTGCGCGGCAGGTGCAACGTGACTACACCTTTACTAACCCACAGTATCGGCAGGAACATCGAGCATCCGACAGTCGTATCACCCATCAGTCCCGGAACTATGAGCGTTTCGACTACCCCGGCCGTTACAAGCGTGATGCGGTTGGCGTGCCCTTCACAGCCAACCGTCTCACCGCCCTGCGTCATGATGCCTGCATTGCGGAGGTTGAAGGCGACGATGTACGGCTGCAGCCCGGCCTGGGTTTCACCCTTTTCGAACATCCCCGCAAAGATCTCAACGCACACTGGCGCGTGATGCGTGTGCACCATGAAGGCAGCCAATTCACCAGTCTGCAGGAAGAAGCAAGCGGTGCCGATCAGAGTACACGCTACACACAGGAAGCCGTGCTGGTGCCCGGCCGAATCGAATGGCGACCCGCGCCGCTGGACAGGCCTCGTATCGATGGCCCGCAGATGGCTACCGTTGTCGGTCCAACCGGCGAAGAGATCTATTGCGACGAATGGGGGCGGGTCAAGGTCAGCTTCCCATGGGATCGGGAAAGCAACAACAATGAGTTCAGCTCCTGCTGGGTACGCGTGTCGCAAAGCTGGGCTGGGGGCAGCTGGGGCTCGATGGCCATCCCGCGCATCGGCCAGGATGTGATCATCCAATACGTCAACGCCGACCCCGACCAACCAATGATCACCGGACGCACCTACTGCGGGGATCAACTGCCGCCCTATGACCTGCCGGAACACAAGACCCGCATGACCATCAAGAGCCAGACCCACAAGGGCAATGGCTTCAACGAATTGCGATTCGAAGATGAACTGGGTCGCCAAGAAGTGTTCATGCATGCAGAAAGGGATATGAACACCAAGGTCAAGCACGATCAGACCCTCAATGTCGGTAACGACCGCGCCACTGCAACAGGCCGGGACCACACCACCAGCATTGCGCGTGACGAATCAATCGAAACAGGCCGGGACCGCCGCGATCATGTTCACCAGGACCGTTTCACCAGGATCGACCGCAACGACATCCACACGGTCGGTAACTCAAGCCGCACCAAGATCACCGCCGACCACAGCCTGAACATCGGCGGCGACCAGTCACTTGTCATCGAAGGCACGCGTGCCATTGAGGCCCGCACGGCGCAACGCCTGTTGACCCGGGCGTACATGCTTCAGGGTACGGAACGGATCCACATCCGTGGTCCGAGCGGCAAGATCATTTTCGATGCCGATGGCATCACCATCGAAGCGCCCAACATCCGCTTCAAAGGCAACGTCACCTACCAGACACCGGTACAGGCCCAACTCGATGCCATCGAAGCCGCTGTCCGCGAGGGCTCGCCGCTGATCGAAGAGTGCCCTTTTGCCGGTGAGGATGACGCATGAGCCTGCACCGCCAACTAACTGAGGGAAGCCTGTGCACGGGGACCGTGAACGCAAGCCTGTTCGTGCTTGCCGAAGCGTCGGCCAATCCGGACCTGCTGGGTAGGCTGGAGTTTCATGCCAGCCAACACCACAGCCTTTGGTATCTGGAATATGACGCCGGGTTGGAGAGGCATGCCCCAATACTGTTCCAACTGATCGCGGGCAGCGAAGTGGACGCGTGGCTAGGCGGACTGAAGGGGCGTTTCACCGGTACCGTGATCGAAGCCGCCTTGCCCCTTGAAGCGCTCGCACGGCACCTGCGCCGCTTTGGCAAAGCTCAGGCAGGACGACGTCGTTATTTTTTGAGGCTTGGTGACCCCCAATCATTAAGCCTGTACGTCGCCTCACTGACCTACCGTCCAGACATCCTGGGCCGGCTGTTCGACAACGGACGGGTACGCAGGCTCTATTTCCACGATGCGCGCACCGGGCTTGCGCTCGGCGCACAGCCGCTGTTTGAGCAAGCAGAACATGGCAGCGAACGGGAGGGCTGCCTGGCTTGGCTGCCACTGCGCCATGAGGTGTCGGGATGATTCTGCAAAGTCTGGATCTGGATGCACTAAAAGGGGCGGTACTGTGGTCAACCAACCGCAGGCTGTCTGACTTCCTGCTAGAGACGTTGAATGGTTCGCTTCCACGCTTTCATACCCGCGGCGAGGATGTTCCTCCCTTCGTAGCCAAAGCGGGGGCGCTCGTCAGCAAAAACGGTTACACCTGCGGCAAGGAGTACAGCTTGCTCGTGCTCAGCCATTTATTGTTAGGCCTGGGGTGGTGGGCCGATCCCGCGTGCGAATCGGTGTGGTCAATCAGACAAGCACCTGGCCTCACCCAGAATGAGCAACTTGACCTGCTGACCATGCAGGCGGCAAATCACCGTTCACGGTGGGAGCGTCAGCTTACCCCCATGCACGACATCACACTGGGGATGTTGCGCTGGACCGACGACGACCGCGACCAAGACCGCCGGTGGCGATCGCTGGAACAACTGATGGCCCTGCGTGGCGTACCTGAAGACGCATATCATGCGTGCTATTGCCGCTATGAGTCGGATGCCTGCAGCCGCTATGCGCTGCCCGTCATCAACCACGTGGAGCTTAACGGAAACGAAATCCGCGCCTATCGCTATTACGGCAAACGGCTACCGCAGCCCTCCGACGACCTGCACAAGCTGCCCCAATTGTCCCGCAACCGAGTGCTGCTGCATGTCCTCCTGGCCATAGCATTCGGTCGTTACTTCTTCCTCAACCCTTTGTTCACTCCCTGGGTGAAGTCGCTGGAGGCCACCGACTCGCCCAGCGAGCGACGCCACGCGTTGGCAAGTCAACTTGCAGCTCATCAACAGGCACTCAAGGAGCCGAGCCCGCATGTTTGAATCATCTGCTTTACAAGCCTTGAGTCATGCCGCACTCAACGGAGCGCTACCCATTCCTCCAGACATTTGCGTGCCGTGCTCTCTTCCCGGTGCAATGTTTTCGCTCGACGGTGGTGATGGCTGCGACCAGGTACTGGGCATTCCGTCGCAGAACGGCGTTGGCCCCGCTTGGTTTCGCAACAACCCCTGGATCCGCGACCCAGTACGCAATCACCGCGACACCTTCCTCCAGCAAGTGCTGGAACATGCTGGCGATACGCTGGGCAATGCCTGGCTGGCAGATTTTTACGCCTTTGCCGCTCGCGAAAAGCTGCAATTGGTATGCATCGACGATGAAATCCGCCTGGACGAACTGGCCCCGCCAGTACTCGACCACATGGGCAAGCGCGACCAGCAAGGCTTCGGCTTCACCCTGCACAGCAATTTCCTGTTCACCGACCACAAGATCTACTTCGCCACCTTCACCCACGTAGAGTGGCGCGAAGCGCAACGGGAAGAATACATCGACGAGCACGGCACCCAGCGCATCAGTCCACCCTACACCTGGCACACACCCAGCGGCCTGTTCCCAATCAACCTGGCCTGCGAACAGCTGGCCCGCCACTATGCCGAAGCCAAGGGCCGCGCACGCCTGTGGCAAGGCGTTATCGGTGCGGGCGAATTCGCCCTCGGGCTTCTGGCAGTCATCCCTGTGGTGCGGGGTGTCAAGGGTGCCCTCACCCGCGGCCGCTATGCTTTCGTCGCCCTGGAAGCCGCCCTGGCAGCAGACGCCATGATCGATGGCAGCAGCCGCATGATCACCGGCGAAGGCCTGAGTATCGGCGAGCAGTTCTTCACCGACCTGGCGCGCCTGGCCAACCCGGACACCGCCGAGGCACGTGGCAAGCAAGTGTTCATGGCCATCAATCTGGCCTTGCTGCTGCCGGCCGCCATGGGCGGCGCCCGCTGGCTGATGCACAAGCTGCGGCCCGGCAGTATCACTACCGTGCGCCTGGACAACGCCGCACTGTCGCAAGAAGACGTCCGTCGTCTGGGCAACCGCAGCGCTGGCGAAGTCACCGTACTGGAAACCCGCATCCAGCGCCGCACCCGCGAAGGTGAGCTATCGGTCACTGCCCGCGAACTGCACTCGGTAGACCGCAATGCCAGCCAGGTCGCACTCGACGTGGTCGGCGGCAAGGCCGACTACGCCTTCATGGCCACCACCCTGCGTGACCGGCTGGTGGCACTGATCCAGCACAGCGTCGGCCCAGTGCGTATGGGCGGTAGCCTGACCCGCGTCGTCGCCGATGCCGGCGAAGAAGCCTTGGCAGCGGCCCTGGTCAGTCACTGGAAGGTCAAGCCCGAAAACATCCTCGGCATGAGTACCCACCCCTCCCGGCCCAGCCAGTTCGGCTTGAAGAACAAGAGCGACCAAGGCATCGACATGCTGGTGTACGTACCGCCTCCGCCTTCGATGACGGTACGAAATCCGACGACGCAGGAAATGCGCCATCACATTGATGGGCTGAAAGGCACGGCGCCGCTGAACGAGCTGAAGTTCGAGGCGGGAACGTTGTTGGTGATAGAAGTTAAAGCTACGTTGGGCAAGACGAAGACGCCAGGTTTTACCAGTACTCAAAAAGCAGGAGGAAGAGCCAACCTGGAGCGCATACAGGACTTGATTCGCAAGAAAAGGCAGGGTTGGGGAGAAAGCCTGATCCAAGCTGACCCGACCATTCTTACGAAGCACCATGCGATAGAGAACAACTTGGATTCACGAAAGATTTCATACCTGCATGCTCAAGTTTTTTTTGACTCGACAGGCCATTTAAGCAGCGTTGCCGGAGCCCGAAACGGAATACAATTGAATCTCTGGAATTGATATGAGCAAACAGCTAAAAGACAAACTTAAAATCAGCCTTAAAACAATAAATGACTGGGCCAAACAAGATCTTTTCGTAAGGAAAGACCTATTGACTTCCTACCTCGCCACTGGGAAAACCATTGGCCTCGCTTGCAACCAAGTATTCAGAGCAGGCATGAATAATATTGGAAAAGGGCTACAGATTGCACCGCAGCATCCATTCGGGCCGGCTTCGCCGGTTTTTGTTCACGGCATCACAAAAATGTTGGTCGCTGAAGCGATCCAAGTCCAACGACTTGAGGGTACTGAAGATCACGCTGTCGGCGACCTGGACGGAATCGCTCACCTCATGTTATGCACACTCGCGATCGGCCAATTCGCGCTGATTGAGCCCTTTCACCAAGCTGTGCTTGCGGGTATTCAAAACGGATACGGCATCCGCGATGGCCACGCGTTGCCCATCGGCACCACCCTACGTTACGCCGCTTTTGGCCTGACCATCATCGGCGACTGGCTAGACAAACCGCTAGACCTCGACAAACACGCCCTGCCCCGCGACCCTGCCTGGGGCCAGCTGGTCGCTCACTGGCGCGAGCCCGACCCCAACAAGCTGATGCCGATGCTGGTCACCGCCTGCGATACCCACGTTGAACGCATCGCCCTGACTTCCCGCGAACTCGACTCCGGCAGCTTCGAATTCGGGTCGCCCTTTGAAGCCGTCTACCCTGCCGAAATCCTCGCCATTCTCAACCTGCGGCGCTCGATGGGCCTGCCAAACCCTTCCATCGACCACCCACTGATGAAGACGCCCTACGCTCAGCTGACTTGCCCGCCAGGCATGCGCTTCGAGCCGGATGAGTTACTGATGAGTTTCCTGGCTGCGGCCTGCAAGTATGATCCCGATGCCGTACCGGCTGGGCTTTACGAAGCCGTCGTGCAGAACAGTGCAGAGGATTGAGCGATATCCAGAGCAGCCGCAATAAAAGATTGCCGAGTCCACATGGGCAAGCGCAACCAGGAAGGCTTCGGCTTCACCCTGCACAGCAATTTTCTGTTCACCGACCACAAGATCTACTTCGCCACCTTCACTCACGTAGACACCGCCGAGGCACGTGGCAAGCAAGTGTTCATGGCCATCAGCCTGGCCTTGCTGCTGCCGGCTGCCATGGCCGGCGCCCGCTGGTGGATGCACAAGCTGCGGCCCGGGAGTATCACTACCGTGCGCATGGGCAACCGCAGCGCTGGCGAAGTCACCGTACTGGAAACCCGCATCCAGCGCCGCACCCGCGAAGGTGAGCTATCGGCCACTGCCCGCGAACTTCGCTCGGTAGACCGCAATGCCGGCCAGGTCGCACTCGACGTGGTCGGCGGCAAGGCCGACTACGCCTTCATGGCCACCACCCTGCGGGACCGGCTGGTGGCACTGATCCAGCACAGCGTCGGCCCGACGCAGGAAATGCGCCATCACATTGATGGGCTGAAAGGCACGGCGCCGCTGAACGAGCTGAAGTTCGAGGCGGGAACGTTGTTGGTGATAGAAGTGAAGACGACCCTTGGAAAAAGCAGGACGCCTGGGTTCCTGAACACACAAATGGCCGGCGGAAGTGCGAATGTGGAGCGTATACAAAGACTGATAGCACGAAGGAAGGGAGGCTGGAACATCGACAACCTGAAGGTAGCAATGCCTGAGATTGCAGCCAAAGCAACACATCTGCGCAATGCAATGAGCAGCGGAAAAATCTCATACCTTCACGCGCAGGTGTTTCTTGCTCCTAGCGGACAGCTAAACAAGGTTGCGGGCAACTCGACCGGAATTCAGATAAATACCTGGTGACGAAAATGGCATCAACCTCTAGATCTCGACTAACCAGTAGCCTCAGAAACATTCGCGATTGGGCATCATCTGACGCATCACTTGAAAGACGCAGAATCACTGATTACATACAAGGGAATGACAGCATCGCTATTGCCGCCGACGAAGTGTTCCGGCTCGGCATGAATAGCATAGGAGACAGTCTACTCCAAGCCGCTGAAAACCCATACGCGAAAGCGCACCAAACACTGGCTACGGGCGTATTGAGGCTATTAGTAGGAAACAGCGTAATCGTCGAGAATCTTAAAGGCACTTCCCGAACCGGCCTTGATGATCTGGATGGCATCACCCATGTAATGCTATGCGCCTTGGCAACCGGACAATTTACGGTGGTAGTACCTTGCCATGATGCAGTCTTCTCCGGCATTAACAATGGCTACGGTGTGAGAGATGGTCACAATCCACCGATTGGCACCACGCTACGTTACGCCGCCTTCGGCCTGAGCATCATCGGCGACTGGCTAGACAAACCGCTAGACCTCGACAAACACGCCCTGCCCCGCGACCCTGCCTGGGGCCAGCTGGTCGCTCACTGGCGCGAGCCCGACCCCGACAAGCTGATGCCGATGCTGGTCACCGCCTGCGATATCCACGTTGAACGCATCGCCCTGACTTCCCGCGAACTCGACTCCGGCAACTTCGAGTTCGGCTCGCCCTTTGAAGCCGTCTACCCTGCCGAAATCCTCGCCATTCTCAACCTGCGGCGCTCGATGGGCCTGCCAAACCCTTCCATCGACCACCCACTGATGAAGACGCCCTACGCTCAGCTGACCTGCCCGCCAGGCATGCGCTTCGAGCCGGATGAGTTACTGATGCGTTTACTGGCTGCGGCCTGCAAGTATGATCCCGATGCCGTACCGGCTGGGCTTTACGAAGCCGTCGTGCAGAACAGTGCAGAGGATTGAGCGATGTCCAGAAAAGGCGCAATTCGCAAAGGCGACCCTCACAGTGGCGGAGGCCGGATGGGGGAAGGAAGCGGGATGGTTGTCAACGGGCGGCCGCAATGCATCCTTGGTGATCATGCGCCCTGCCCGCTTCATGGTGGGACATTTGCACTGGTATCTGGCGGTGATCGCGGTGTGCTGTGCAATGGTATTGCGTTGGTGTTCGAGCCGGCAGAGCTTGCGTGTGGATGCAGGGTTTCATCCACCTGCTCGGGACCTTACGCCAAAGATGAATGAGCGCGCAGCGGATCTTCGGGGCTTGTTCCACACATTGGTTTCGGGCCAATTAATCTTTTGCCAATGCGCCCTCACCTGACAATCAGCGGAGCAACCCTCGATATCGGATCGGACAAACGAGGCGGATAAAGATAACCACACAGAAGTGGCCGGACCGAAACAAATGCGTGCGGGCTTGCCGCGCGGGCGGCGTTCGATCTTACAGGCGCCCAATCCCGATCACCAAGCAGCTGGACGCCCCGCCCTCAGTCCTGCACCGCATTCCCGCGCCCGGCCAACGGTTGCCTTTCCACCCCATCCAGCAACGCCTCCACCACCGCCTTGGCCGAATCCAACCCATGGTCATTGCTCAACAACAGATCACGGCAGGTGCCCTTGGCCAGTTCCAGCGCCTTGAGGTTGGTCGCAAACGCCCCTTTCAGCAGCGTGGACAGGTGCACCAACGCATCTTCGTAATCCACGCCCGAACGAACGGCGAACAACGGTGGATGGCTGCATTATCGCGACACAAGGCCCACACATCGACCGCGCAGGTGCCGTTGAACCTGCTTCAAGGCTGCAGATTCTGGCTCAAGAACTTGTCCACCGTGGCCTTGCCATCAGCTGGATCCCCCGCCACCTGCCACAGCCGCCGCTCGATCCCCTGCGCCAGCAAATGCCCCACCGCCGCTTCGATCGCCGACAGCACGCACAACTGCGCCGGTTCATTGGTGGTATACCCCACCTCGGCTTCCAGCAGTTTCTTGAACTCGATGAACTTGAACACCCCGGCACTGCGCCCCACCGAGTAGATGGTCTTGCTGGTCATCACGTTGGCCAGCACCTGCCCGGTGCGCACGTCCACGGCGCGCAGGTTGACGGTGACCTGGTCCACCCGGTACTCGCGAGAGATGTCGATCCCCAGGTAGCGGGCGCCCTCGCCGCCGCTGCGCACGTTGGTGTCGTAGGCGATGATGCCGCCTTCGAGCATCAGGTTGGCGGCCTGCAACGGGGGCAGTTCGCCCATGATGTTTTCCGCTACATCCGGCTTTTTCTGCGATGCACGGATGATCTTGCGTTCGGTCAACAGGTTCTGCAGCCCTTCACGCTCCAGCACCACGAACCAGCCGCTGGCACTCAGGGCGTCCATCAACATGCTGGCCGCGCCTTGGGTGACGCTGGTGGAAAACGAGCTGGCCGGGGTCGGCTTGTACTGCCCGGTCTGGTCGCGGAAGCCGTACACCACGGCCATCAGCCGGCCTTTGGGGCGTGGCATGTTGATCAGGTCGTAGTAGGTCGAGGCCCGAGGGGTCAGAGTCGGGGTTTCCGAGTCCTGTTCAGCGGGCATCGGTTCGCGCAGGCCACAACCTTGCAGGCCCAGGGCGGTGAGGATCAGCAGCGTGCTCAGCAGACGTTTCATGGTGTTCTCTCCCCAACATAAAAGCCCTTCCCTCTCAGGGGTTCAGGCCGCTGACCTCAATGATCGAAATTTCTCCTGTGGCACGATCGGTGACCTTGATGCTCAAGGCCCCGGAATCGTCGATGACGTCGATGAGAAACGCATCGGTCGCCATGCTGCCGGTGTTGCCGTTGCTGATGTTGTCCAGCAACTGCGACAACATCCGCGACTCCAGCTGGTTGCTGAAGCGCTCAAGGGCTGTGGTGCCGGTAAAGGCCGAGGCACGGTCCTTGAGGTCCGGGTCGTCGTAGTCGTTCTGCGCCTGGGCGTTGTTCAGCAGCCAGGTGCCGTTCAACGGGTTGCCGCCAAAGGCCGGGTTGACCGGGGTGTACACCAGCTCGGTGGCCTGGGCAGCACAGGCGCTGGCCAGCAGGCAGGCGGCAATGCAACGTGGAATGCGGTGGTTCATAGCTCGTCCCTCTCCAAGTCGGTGGTGTCCTGTAGCAGGCGTTGCAGCTTGCGTTGAATGATCTGCTGCTTGACCAGGTCGGCGGCGGCGACGGCCTCGTCTTTGAGCTCGGTGGTGTTCGGTGGCAGGAAGCGGCGGTACACCACTTCACGCTCGAACTCCACCGTCACCAGGCTGCCCCAGCGGGCATCGGGGCGTTCGCGTACCACCAGGTTGAAGTCCAGACGGCTGGTGGCACGCAGGCGGTCGGCGAAGTAGTAGTAAAAGTCGTGGCCGATGTGCGAGATGGTGTTGTCGACGATAAAGCCCTGCATCTCGTCTTCAGCACCCGCCCTGGCGCAGGTGGTCACCCCTGCCATCAGCAGCAGGCCCAGGCACAGCGCAGCCAGGCGCTTCATGGTGTGTCTCCCGGGCCTGCATTCGTCTGCACACCGCGTGCACTTTCGGTAAAGGCCTGCTCGGCGACGAACTGCCAGTCGCTGTAGTGCTCCATCCCCTCGAACCCGCTCCATTCGGCGCTGAAGCCACTGCGCTTGAAAGGGGTGGCGTCCGAGCGGCTGTACACCCCGGTGATACGGCCATCGATCGAGCGCAGCAGGCCCCATTCGTCGCTGTTGCTGATCGGGTCAGGGTAAAGCCTGCGAATGTGCCGTTTGGCCTGCGGGTAGCGGTTGTCCTGCAGCAGGTCGGCCAGATCCTGGGGGTACTGGGCCAGCCCTGGCGAGGCGCGGTAGTAGCTGCGCAAGGCCTGGGCATACTGGCTGCCGACCCACAGCAACTGGCGTTCGCGGTCGCGCTGGGCGGCGCTCGCCCAGATCGTGCCGGTGGCCGCCAGGGCCACGCTGCTGACCGCAATCAGCAGCAGCACACCCAGGTAGGTGAAGCCGCCGTTGGCCTTACCATTCAGCGAAGAGGCTGCCATCACGCGCCCTCCCTGTGGCACCGCTCTTGATGTCGGCCACGCCGCCAGCCACACCCTCGGGCGGCGGCACCAGCTGCCAGGCGTCGCTGCGCTCGGTGATCGGGTCGACCGGCGTGTTGCGCAGGTAACGTTGTTCCACCAGTTGTTCCAGCGAATCGGGGTAGTGGCCGGTATCACCGTAGTAGTGGTCCAGCGCCTCGCGCAGCACTGCCAGGCTCTGACGCAGGGTGGCCTCGCGCGAGCTTTCCAGGCTGTTGAAGTAGCGCGGCATGGCGATGGTCATCAGCGTGGCGATGATCGCCATCACCACCAGCAGTTCGATCAGGGTGAAGCCTTTGCTGCGTTTCATGGCTGTCACCATTGCCCGTAAGGGATATTGTTCAGGCCTTTGCCGCGGGCCCTGGAATACACGTCGAACACGTCTTCGCCCTCGCGCGGGTTGTCGGGGCTGCTGTCGTAGGCGCGCAGGCCCCAGCCGCCTTCGTCTTCATCCTTTGCCGCCACCAGCGGGTCGTGCGGGATGCGCCGCAGGAAGTAGAACTTGGCGCCCTTGGCACTGCGCACATCGCGCACGCCCTCTACCAGCACCTGCAGGTTCGGCGGGTAGCCACTGCTATCCACGCGCTTCTCGATGTAGCCGGCGTCGAAGGCCCGCTTGTAGGCATCGATGGCGTCGCGAATCTGGTACAGCGCCTCGCGCAGTTGCTGCTCCTTGCCGCGGCGTACCACCGTTTCGGTCAGCGGCGCGGCCATGCTGGCGAGCAAGCCGAGCAGTGCCAGGGTCAGCACCACCTCGATCAGGCTGAAGCCGTGCATGCGACGCCGGGCGCTCATGGCCGGGGGCTCCCGTTGACCGGGGCGACCGCCATCTGGCTGTCCACAACCGGTTCATCGGTGGTCGGCGCATTACCAGGTATGTCCATCGGCGGCAGTGGCGCCATCTGGCGCACCTGCATGGCCGACTCGGTGCCCGTGGAAAACTCCATGTCCGACGGGCTCTGGTACGGCAGGTTACGCACGATGCGCGGGGTGATCGCCAGCACCAGCTCACTCTTGCTCATGTCGTCCTTGTTGCTGCCGAACAGCCGGCCCAGGCCCGGGATGTCGCCAAGGCCGGGAATCTTGTTGCCACTGGCGTTGTGGTCGTTGCGCACCAGGCCGGCCAGCACCTGGGTTTCGCCGTCGTGCAGGCGCAGGCTGGTCTGCGCGTTGCGGGTGTCGACCTGGACCGGGATGGTGCCCTGGCGGGTGGCCTCCAGCGGGGTGGCGTTGCTGACCTCGAGCGCCACCTTGATCGCCACTTCGTTGTTCAGGTGCACGGTGGGCTGCACTTCTAGCTTCAGGCCGACGTCCAGGTAGGTGACGCTCTCGGTAATGACCGGCCCTTGGGTCGACGGCACCGAGGTGGCGCTGATGATCGGCACCCGCTGGCCGATGTGGATGCGCGCCTGTTCGCGGTTGCTGACGCGGATCACCGGGCTGGCCAGGGTGTTGATGTCCTTGTCCTGGGCGTTGATCTTGGCCTGCGGCGCCGGCGCAATGCTGATGCGGCTGGAATTGATGCCCTTGAGCTGGTCGAGCACGCTGACCGGGTTGCCATCGTCGCTCAGCACGCCAAAGGTGTTGGGCCATTGCAGGCCAAGGTCGAGGATGCGCGAGGTGGCCACCTCCATCACCTCCACTTCCAGCACCACCTCGGGGTTGGACTGGTCCTGCGACTGCAGCAGCTTCTCGGCCATGCGCACCGCGTCCGAAGTGTCGCGCATGGTCAGGGTGTTGAGGCGCTCGTCAACGAACACGTCGCGGGTCTTGAGCATGGTCTTGACCATGTTCAACGCGGTGTTGGCGTCGATGCTGGTCAGGTAGAACGTGCGCATGACCAGTTCCTGGTAGTCCTTGGTCTTCTGCGGCGAATCGGGGTAGACCATGACGGTGTTGTCGTTGACGATCTTCTGGCGCAGCTGGTTTTGTTCCAGCAGCAGCGCTATCGCGTCCTCGATGCGCACCTCGCGCACGAAGATGGTGGCTTTCATGTCCGGCCGCAGGTCCTTGTCGAAGATGAAGTTGATGCCGGCCACCTGCGACAGCACTTCGAAGATGGTCTTCAGGTTGGCATCGCGAAACTCCAGGGTGACCGGCCGCTCCAGCTTGCTGCGCAATTGCGGGTACGGCTGCGCGGTGCGTGCCTGCACGTTTTCGATGTCGCTGCGCAGGGTCATGCCCTTCTGGTTCTGCGGGTCCAGACGCAAGACTTCGCGCATGTAGCGTTCGGCACCGAACAGGTCGCCCTGGCGCAGCGCCGCCTGGCCAAGCGCTATGCGTTCGTCCAGGGTGCGGATCAGCTCCAGCTGGCGAATGCCTTCCTGGGCGCGGCGGTTGTTCGGCTCCAGGGTGAGCACCCGGCCGTAGCCCATCCGGGCATTGGCGAAGTCATGGCGGACGCGGTCGCTGTCGGCCTGGCCAATCAGGGCCTCGACCGCCGCCTGGCGGCTGTGGGCCAGGGCGATATTCAGCTCTGTATCACGCGGGTCATCGCGCAGGGCCTCTTCCAGGCGGGCGATACCGGCTTCGTACTGGCCCTCTTTCATCAACTGGTCGCTGTCCTGGCGAACCGCACTGGAGCCGCAACCGGCAATGGCCACGCACAGCGCCACGAGCAGAAACGGAGCAGGCTTGCACAGCTTTGACGACTTCATGGTGCGCTCCCGACAGACAAGGTCTGCGACTGGTGCAAAGGCAGGTAGACCAGGTTCAGCTCGTTGGCCGATACCCGATCGAGGCGATAGGTGTCTTCGATCACGTCGCCTTGGCGCACGACGTAGAGTTTTTCGCCGCTCTGCAGGAAGACCTGCAGGTCGTCGCGGTCACCCATGCGGCCGATGAACTGGAAAGGCAGTTCCGGGGCCGTCGGGGCCGCGGCGACGACAGGTGCGGTCATCACGGGTTGTTCGGTGACCGTGGCCAGGGTTTTGGGTTGGGTCCATTGCTGGGTTGGGAACAGGTCGCGGGAGGCCTGTTCCGGCCCTTTCGCGGGCAAGCCCGCGCCTACAATGGACGCAGCGCTTTCTGTTGTAGGAGCGGGTTTACCCGTGAAGGCCGCGACGCCATCGTCCTGGCCAAACCAATGGTCCGGTGCCCAGGCCAGCGCCGCGCTCACGCCGAGGAAGCCGGCCCAGATGACTGCACGTTGTGTGTTCATCACGACCTCGACAGATAAAGGGTCATGCGCAGGCGGGCATTGAGCTCGCTGTCGCCGATGCGCTTGCGTTGCAGCTCAAGGTCTTCCAGCACCAGCGTCGGCAGTTGCTTGAGCAGGCCCTTGATAAAGCCACGAATCTGCGGGTAGCTGCCGCGCACTGGCAGCACGATCTGGTAGCGGGCCAGCTCGGTCTTGGGGTCGATACCCAACGCGTATTCACCGCGGGCCAGGCTGATGCGCTCGGCGCTGGCCAGGCGGTACAGACGCTCGATCAACTCGCTGGCCTGGGGCTGACCGGGCAGTTGCTGGCGCAGGCTGTCGAGGGCCTGCTGCTCGGGCTGGACCGCAATCTTCAGCTCACCCCGCTTGACACGCCCTACCTGTTCGCTGGCCTGCGCTTCGGTGGCACGCAGCTCGCGTACGCTTTGCCATTGCGGCAGCACGCCGGCACACCCCACGCCAATGGCGAGCAGGCCTACGGCTACGGCAGCCAGGCCTACCGGGCCGACAACACGCAGGCGCTCCTGGAGGATCAGGCTGCTGAACGATTCAAGGGCGCGCATGGCCGGTCTCCCAGGTGGCGGTGAGGGTGAAGCGCACCGGGTGCTCGGGCCGCGCAGCGAGCACCTCGTGGTTGAGCAGCGACACGTCGCTGAGCTCGTCGCTGGCTTCCAGCCGCTGGTGGTACTGCAGCATCGCTTCGAGGTTGCGTGCCTCGGCGGCAATGCGCACCTGGCCCTTGCGCGCATCCGGCGTCAGGCCGAGCAGCGCGACGTCGTCCTGCGGCATGGCTTCAAGCATGGCGAACAGTTGCTGCCAAGGGCGTTGCAGTTGCTGCGACACACTGCGCATTTGCGCCAGGCGCTCAGCCTGCTCCCGGCTGGCAGCGCTGTTCTTGGGTTGTGCGATGGCCGGGCGCCGGCCCAGTTGCAGTTCCAGGCTATGGACGCTGGCTTCCAGCGCCACTTGCTCGGTCTGCAAGCGTTGCTGCAGCAGCACCAGGCCGGCGACCATGGCGCTGGCAAGGACGAGCAGCGACCAAACCAACGGGCCGCTGCGCCGTGGCTGGAATTCCAGATCGAGGCGGCGCATGTCAGGCCACCGCCCGCCACATGGCGCACAGCGGGTCGGCTTCGCTGGCTGGCTGGCACAATTGCACCGCCGCCAGTTGCGGCACGTCGCAGCGGCCCGGGGCATGCAGGTACACCCGCGGCAGGTGCTCGCCGTACAGCTCACAGGTCCGCTCGATCAGCGCTTGCAGGGCCTGGTCGCTGTCAGCGCAGCCTTGCGCCAGCACTTGCTGCCAGGCACCGCCGGCGGCCAGCAGCAATACACTGCGGCGCGGCTCGGCCAGCACGAACAGGAAGTCACCCTGCTCCAGCTGTGACCAGCAACGGTTGTAGGCAGCCATCAGGTATGGCTGCACCGAGCGCAGGCTCAGGCGGCTTTCCCGGCCCAGTGCCTGCAGCCGCTGCAGCAAGGCTTCGGGCAGCGCCGTGGCGATGCGGGCGGCACCGGCAGGCTCCGGTGACAGCACGATGCGCCAGTCGTCTAACGGCTGCCCGTAGAGGTTTTCGAAGCAAGCGCGGGCATAGGCGTCCAACTCGCGAGGGTGGCCGATGGCGTCACTCCAGGGCACCAGGCAGAAGCGGCTGTAGCGGGCCGACAGCAGCACCCGCAACTGGGCGCCACGTACCGCATGCTCGGCCAGCAGTGCGGCCAGCCCGTCAACAGCAGCATCCCAGGTCGGTTGGGTGGCGTCGCTGCTGAATGCGCGGCTGCCCAGCCATTGGTGGTGGTTCTTGTGCCAGCGACCCAGGCCGACACCCTCGGCGCCCAATACGGCGCAGTAACGGTCAGATGAATGTGACACGGTTGATCTCCTCAAGGGTGGTACGGCCATCGCGGACCAGGTCCAGGGCCGAGGCCCGCAGCAGGCGCAGGCCGCGCTGGCAGGCAAGCGTCTTGATCTGCGCCAGCGGGCGGCGCTCCACGATCATTTGCCGCAGGTCATCATCCAGGTGCAGCAGTTCGGCAATGGCACTGCGGCCGCGGTAACCACTGCCACGGCAGTGGCCGCAGCCCTTGACGCGGACGAACGTCCAGCCGGCCACCCCCTCGCGGGTCAGGCCTGAGCCATACAGGGTGTCGTCATCGTGTTCGCAGGGCGTGGCGCAGTGCGGGCAGGCCAGGCGAATCAGGCGCTGGGCCAGCACCGCGTTGAGCGCAGAAACGAAGCTGTAGGGGTCGACCTGCATCTGGCTGAAGCGACCAATCACGTCGAACACGTTGTTGGCGTGGATGGTGGTGAACACCAGGTGACCGGTGAGTGCCGATTGCACGGCAATCTGGGCCGTGTCGGGGTCACGGATTTCGCCGACCAGGATCTTGTCCGGGTCGTGACGCAGGATCGAGCGCAGGCCGCGGGCGAAGGTCAGGCCCTTCTTCTCGTTGACCGGGATCTGCAGCACGCCGGGCAGTTGATACTCGACCGGGTCCTCGATGGTGATGATCTTGTCCACGCCATGGTTGATCTCGCTGATCATGGCGTACAGGGTGGTGGTCTTGCCGCTGCCTGTAGGGCCAGTAACCAGGATCATGCCGTAGGGTTCTGCCGCCAACCGGCGCAGGGCGCGCAAGGTTTCGTCGGCAAAGCCCAAGGCTTGCAGCTGCACGCCGCTGACCCGGTCGGACAAGTCCTGCTTGTCGAGCACCCGCAGCACGGCATCTTCACCGAAGATGCTAGGCATGATCGACACCCGAAAGTCGATTTGCCGGTCGCCCACAGCCACCTTGAAGCGGCCGTCCTGGGGCACGCGTTTTTCGCCGATGTCCAGCTCGGCCATGACCTTGATGCGCGAGATCACCTGGTCGGCGAAGGCGCTGCCACTGGCCTTGCCGGCACCGTTGAGCACGCCGTCGATGCGGTACTTGATGGTCAGGCCCTGGCCGGTCATGCCCAGGTGGATGTCGCTGGCGTGCAGCTTGAGGGCGTCGTACAGGGTGGAGTTGACCAGTTTGACCACGCGGCTCTGGTCTTCGCTGATACTGGCCAGCGACAGGCGTTGCAGCGGGTCTCCCTCGCTGCTGGCTTCGGCGTCGTGGTCAAGGGCATCGACTGCGTGGAAGCTTTCTTCATGACGGGCCAGGAAAGTGGCCAGGTCGGCGGCGTGGGCCAGGTAAAGCGGCGCGCCTTGCAGTACGTCGTCGATCCAGGCCAGGCGAGCGGGGTCGAAGGGGTCGGCGAACACGCCCAGCAGTTGGCCGCCTTGCTCGATCAGCACACATTCGCGCTTGATGCACTGGGCCAAGGCCAGCTTGTCGAAGCGTGGGGTGCTGGCCAGCAGGCTGTGGCTGTCGAGTACCGGGTAATGCAGGGTCAGGCCCAGGCGCTGGGTGAAGGTGTCGGGGGTGTCGCAGGCCAGGCGTTCCAGGCAGTCGAGCAGGCGCTCGTCAGTGGCTTGCAGACGGGCCTGGGCCAGCAGTTCGCGGGGGTAGGCGGAAATTTTTGCTGGGTTCTTCGCGGGCATGCCCGCTTCCACAGGTACATCACAGGTCTGTGGGCTGCATACATCCTGTGGGAGCGGGCATGCCCGCGAAGACGTCGGTGCAGGCTTTGCAGATTCCGGGGTTGCATCGAATGCTTCTGGCATGGCCTGCGACTCCGCTCAGGGGCGCGTCGCAGGCTGGCTTGGCCAGGGGTGCGGGCGCCGCTATTCCCCTGTGAGCAGTTGATCGTCGTCGGGCCCTGGTGGCTTGGCGCCGTTACGGCGGCGGTCGGCCAACACCCAGCTTCCATCGTACAACTGCAGGGGGAACGATTCGTTCCTGTTCTGGCGTCGTTCGACGAACCCTTCGGCCGGGTTGTCCGTGGCCCTGCGCCGGCGCTCGATGCCCAGCAGGTCGAAGATCGCACGCGCCAGCTCCATCAGTGGGAACGGCTTGAACAGGACGTGACTCACTCCGAGTTCGGCGGCCCGCTCACGCACCTCGACGGTGGGGTGGGCGGTGATCAGCACGAAGTGGCATTGCCTGTTCTTGCGTACAGCCTCCAGAACCTGAAAACCTTCCATGTCGGGCAAGCGGTAATCCAGCACAACTACTTGCGGTGCCAGGCTTTCAGCCTGTTCGATACCACTGGCACCGTCGTGGGCAACATGAACTTCCAGGCCTTGCGCCTGCAGATACGCTTGCAGGTTCTGCGCAAGAGTCTGTTCGTCATCGACTACCAATACTCTGTTCACCAAGGTCGACTCCCAAGTACTGCCCGGTTCCCCGGTCTGCGAAGTACGCCCTTGTAGAGACTTGAGCAGGCTTCGTGCCAGGCGTGAATAGTCATGTTGCACCACTGTAAGCCACTGATTTTACTAAGGTGCCGGCCAGCAACCGACAGACGCTGAACAGGCACACCCAACCCGTTCCCCACAACCGGGGAAAATGATGGCACATTGCCAAACCTTAATTCCCCAGCATTGGGGGAAGCGCCCTCAACGGCCTCAGTCGGCGATTTCCACTTTAGCGGACTCGCGCAAACGTTGGCGCACGGATTGGCGCGCCTGCGCCTCCCGCTGACCGATGAGCGTTGCCCTGGCCAACGCCAGGCCCTGTTCGCGTATGACCGATGGATTATCACTTTGGTTCTGCGCTCCTTGCAGTCTCTCCTGGTTGGCATCATAAAATGCCTCCACTTCGCCCTGGCTCGGCGCGTCGACTGCGCTGAGCAGGGCGTACACCTGCTGGGCCGCCATCTCATGCCGGGTGTATTCAGTGTACTGTGCCCTATCGAAGCCTGCCTCTGCCAGCCGCCTTTCGAATAACGCCGGGCTGCCAAATGCCGCTTCCACCTCGCCAACCTGCGCCGACACTTGTTCATCGCTGACAGCAATGCCTTGGCGTTGCGCTTCCTGCCACAACAGCTCCTTGTCGATCAGCTCGTCCAACGCTTGGTCGCGCAGGCGTTTATACAGGCCTGGATTGCGGATGCTGGTCACCGCCCTACCCTGGGCGTCCAGGTACTCGCTGAAGTAGCGCTCCAGGCGCATCAACCCGATCTCGACACCATTGACCCGCGCCGCCGGCACATCGGCCCAGCTCGCCCTGGTCAGCACCAGCAACAGGCACAACCACACGATCCGCATGACAACCTCCGCTCAAGGGCTGGCCGGCACTGGCCGGTAGGGGCTGACCGAAGTAAAGCGCGGCCCGGGCAGGGCCACCGCCACCACATGGGCACCTGCCATGCCCTGGCGGCGACCAGGGCCAAAGCCCAGTGCCGGGGTCAGGCCGGTGGGCACATCGTGCAGGCCTTCGAGCGCAGCGATCAGTTGCTCGCGGCTGGCATCCCGACCAATCTGCTTCAACGCTTCGCTCAGCAGGCGCAACGCGCACAGCGTATTGACCTGCAATGACGCCTGGCGCGGATCCAGGCCCTGGCGCTGCTGCAGCCCGGCGAGCGCAGCCAGGCCTTGCTCGGTCCAGTCCTCAGGCACGTAGGGGTAGGCCAGAAACAGCCGCTGCGACCACTGCGCCGGCAAGCGCGCCACAGCGCCGGCTACCTGACTGGAAGCAGCGAACAGGTAGGGCTCGCGGCCGGCCACCTGCAACGCCGCCGCCAACTCGGCAAAGGCCTGGGCGCGGCCAAGGAAGACGATGCCCTGCCCGTCCACCGCCTGGCCGTCGAACGCCTGGATAGCGGGTGGCGCCCAGCCCTGCTGTAGTAAACGTTGGCGCACCTGCTCGGCCAACGCGGCGTGTTCGTTACCGGCATACACCACACGTAACTCATCCGGGGCTAGGCCCAGCGCCACACGGGCGTGCTCTGCCAGGCTCAGCAATTGCTCGGGCAAGCCGGGTAGCGGGTCGAAGACCTGTGCGCTGCCGCCGCTGCGCGGGGTGCTGCCGACCATCGGCACGTTCTGTGGCGCCAGCAAGGTCGTCAGGCGCTGGTCGAGCATGGGCGCCAATGGCGCGATCAGGGCAAACACCCGCTTTTGCTCGAGCAACTGTTGCAAGGCGCGTTCGGCACTGACCGGGTCGGCACCTGGGTCTAGTACGACCAGTTCCAGACGCCGCCCGTGAATGCCGCCTTGCTGATTGAGTTGACCCACGCCGTCTTCCAGCACGGCACGCACTACCTGCCCGGCTTCGGCCAGCGGACCGCTCGCGGGCAGCAGCGTGCCAAGGCGCAGCACGCCCTCTTCCACACCAGGGTCGCGTTCATCGGCCAGGCGTTTGAGATAGGCGGTGAGGTTGCGCTGGTCGGCCAAGGTCAACTCGAAGCGTGGCATGGCCGGGTCGAGGCGATTGCCAGCCGGATCGATGCCCTGCTGGATGGCCCGCGCCAGGCTGCTGTCGGTGTAGGCCGGATAGCGGCGGCCGTTGGCCTCGCGCGGGCCCTGACCGAGTGCCAGGCGTTGCCAGTCAAGGCCAGGGGGGCGCACACCGCCTTCGGCACGGCCACGGCCGTCGTTGCCATGGCAACTGGCGCAGGGCAGCACGCTGGCGGGGACTGTGATATCGCTGGCGCCGACCCGGGCTTGCAATTGAGCGTCGCTACTGGAAACGCCCTCGCGGTAAAGGCGTTTGCCGGCTTGTTCGTGGTCGGTCAGGTCCAGGGCCAAGGCTGAGGTCGAAGTTGCCATGCCAAGCACGCAGGTGAGCCATATCGCAAGCCCTGTGGGAGCGGCCTTGCGTCGCGAAAGGAGCGCGCAGCGCTCCCCTCTTTCTGCGCTTGAGCTGCCACTGCCGGGGCTGCTGCGCAGCCCTTTCGCGACGCAAGGCCGCTCCCACAAAAGCGGATGCCACAGAGGCCAACTCCCCAGGCGGCCCATGGTACTCACCGACCGGCCAGCGGCTGGGTCAACAGCTGCATGCGCTGGGCAATGGCCGCTGGCGGTGCATCCGGGCGAATCTTGCTCCAGCGTTTACCTGCAACATCACCGGCAATCAGCTGCGTCGAATGCTGCTCGGGACTCGGCAGGAACTGCCCTATACGGCCAAGCACCAGGTCGACATTGGCCTTGTCGCCGGTCAGGAACAGCCAGTTCGGCCCATCCACCCCCTGCTTGGCGGCGAACGCCTTCAGCGCCTCGGGGGTGTCGTTCAGCGGGTCACTGCTGATCGACACGAAGGTCACCTGGGCGGCCAGCGCTGGCCCCATGGCCTCGCGTACCTCGCGTAGCTTGCGGGTGATCAGCGGGCAGGCATCGGTGCAGTGGGTGAAGATCACGTTGAGCATCACCACCTTGTCCTTGAGCACGTCACTGTAAAAGCGCAGCTCGCGGCCATTCTGGTCCTTCAGCACGGTGTCGGTGAACCAGGTCTTGGCGTCGCGTGTACCGCCACCACTGGCCATCGCCTGCGGTGCTGGCTGCGGCTCGGGGGGTTGCGGCGCATGGCCTTCGTGGGCGAACGCCACCGACGAGAGGATCCACAGGCAGCCAGCCAGCACCAGCCAGTCGAATGCACGCATGCCAGCGCGGTGGGCGGTTGCAGTGCTCATGGTTGCACCTCGTGATGGTCGGCAATGGCAGTGCTCTTGGCATGGACCCGGCGCGCACTGAGGCGGTTGATTTCTTCGATCAATACACCCGGGTCGGTGAAGCCGTAGTAACGCGTCCAGTGCCCGCTACGCCCGTCACCCACCAGTATCAGCGGCGGGTGCTGGCTGAGGTCGGCGTTGAAGCTGCCCAGCCCCTTCAGGGTTTCGGTGATGGCGTACGGGGTACCGGTCAGCCAGCTCCAGCCCGGCCCTTTCTGGAAGGCCTTGGCATAGTCTTGCAGGCGCTTGGCGTCGTCACGCTGAGGGTCGACACTGATCGACACCAGGCGAACCTCCTCGCCTACCCGGCCGCCCAGCTGCTGCTGGACCTTGCCCATGATCGACGACACCACCGGGCATACCGTGGTGCAGCTGGTGTAAATGAAGCCCATGACCACCAGATGGTCACCCACCAGGTCTTTCTCCAGACGTACCGGCATGCCTTCCTGGTTCAGCAGCGACACATCGGCAAAGCGCACACTGGTCTTTTCCTGGTGCGCCGCCGGCGGCTGCCCGGCATGGCCGTCATGCTCGTGACCGGCGTGGGCCATGGCCAGGTGGCTGGCGAATGCCAGGCTGAGGGCCAACAGTGTGCAAGCAGGCTTGGCGTTCATCGCACATTCCTCACGTCAGTCTGGGAAGCGTTGGTTGCAGCAGCCGGCAGGACGCGCAGGCTGGTGTAGTTTTCTTCGGCAAACTTGCGCCCCAACGAGGGCGACTGCACATGCAGGTACCAGGCGCCGGCCTCAGGCAAGTTCAGCGCTGCCTGGTAGACCCCCTCGCCCACCTCTTGCAGCTGCAGGTTGCGCGGCATCGACGATGGCGCCAGGAAGTAGCGCAGGCTCAGGTCGTTCAGGCCCAGGCGCGGCTGCCCGTCGTCACCGACAATCCTTACCCGCGCGGTGAAGTCGCTGTGCTGCGGCAGCGGCTGATCGAGGCCGATGAACTCGGCACGCGCGCCTTTGCGTTCGCTGGCACTGGCCCCTGCGGCCACCTCGGTGCTGAAGCAGTGAATGATTTGCGGCTGGTTGAGCAGGAAGGCAACGTCGAACTTGCCGGCGGCGGGCAGCTTCACTGTCGAGCCATACACCCCGGGGGCCACTTCGCGCAGGCTGCGATCAACGACGATGGCGGCGCGGGCCTGGTGGCCGCGGTTGTTGTAGCCGGACATCGGTGCATTCATGCCTTCGGCATAGAAGTAGGTGTTGTTGTCCACCGGGTTGACCACGAACACCGAATTGTCATCACGCGATACCGACAGCCCCTGGGCCAGTGGCAGGTCACCGGCCTGGCGCGGCGCTGCCGGGCCAGCCTCGAAGCCTTGCACGATGGGCGAACGCCCCTCGCCCAGGCTGGCCAGATTGATCATGCTCACTTTCGGCGAGGCCAGGCCACGCACATAGGCATAGCCTTTGGTGAACGTCAGCTGGTACGGTTCGGCCGCCACCGGGATGTGGTGAATAAGCTTGTCGGTACTGGCGTCGATGACCAGTGCCTGGTTCTCAAGGGTATTGAGCACGATGCCGTAGCGGCCATCATGGCTGAAGCGCATCGGCCCCAGGCCCTGTTCGGCCTGGACCGTGTGGCGCAACTGATGGCTGCGGGCATCGAACACCCGTACGCTGCCCTCCTCGCCATCGACCACGTACACGGCCTGGGACAGCGCCGAATAGCTGACCGACAGCGGGTGCGGGCCCACCTTGATGGTCTTGGCCAGGCGCATTTCCGGGATGTCGATGACGCTGAGGGTGCCGCTGTCGCGATTGCTGACGTAGGCATAGCGCGAGTCGGCGCTGAAGGCGATTTCGTGGTGCCCGGTACCGGTGTTGAAGTGCTTCATGGCGCTGCGCCCCGGCACGTCGATCACTGTTACCCCGCCTTTGCCCGGGTCGCTGCTGTTGTTGCCAACCCACAGCCGATGCTGGTCCGGCTGCAGGGCCACGCGCAGCGGCTGGTCACCGGCGTCCAGGTCGGCCACGCGGGTAAAGGTTTCGGTATCGATCACCGAGACTTTGCCCCGCTCGGGTATCGACACGAAAACCTGCTTGTCGTCGCTGGTGGCCGCCCAGTCCATGGGCCGCCCTGGCAGCTCGATGCGGGCCATGGTGCTGGTCACGCCCCCCACCGACACCGTCGGGTCGATCACTGTCAGGCTGGCGTCATTGTTCAGCATCAGCAAGAAGTAGCTGTTCAGGTCGAGCAGCGGCCGGGCCCCGATGCTGCTCTTGAGAAACAGCGCCACCCGCGCCTTGCAGCTCTGCTCGCGGTCCCCGGCCGGGGCCGACTGCGCCGGGTCGATCCACGCCCCCGGGGCCATGCCCGACAGCGGTTGGCCACTGGTCTGGTCGCTGAGCTTGAAGCGGATGTTGGCGAAGCCGCCCTCCTTCAGTTCGCCTCCGGCCAATGGCCGGGCCTCGAACTCCACTGTCACGCCGTCCCGGCTGAGCCGGTGCAAGGCCTGCGGGCCGCCCCGTTCCTGCAACAGCTCGCGCGGGTCGCACCATAGCTTTTCGTACGCCACGCCCAGGCCGATCAGCGCTACCCCCAGCACTACCCCCAAGTAAGCAGGGCGAGTCTTTTTGTTCATGCTCGCGTTCCCCTTCCGTCACTGCGCCGGGGCCGTTGCCGGCGGCGCTTCGTTGGTCACCCGCAAGATCCCCCACAGCCCCGAGAGGTTGCCGTAGGCGGCGTAGTCGCGGAACAGGTAGTCACCCGCCACCGCGTTGGCACCGCCGGCACTCGGCAGCATGAAGCTGAAGTGTGCCGCTGGCAGTACGCTTTCCTGCGCACCGATGTACATGGCCATCGGGTTGTAGCCAAAGCGCACCGAACCGATACCAGGCAGGCTAATCGGGTAACCATCCGCATCGCTCTTCTCGGCCTGGTAGTTGTGCAGTGGCCATACGTGCCCGTCCAGCTGGTAGACCATGCCGCGGCTGCCACCACTGGGCATCACGATATGGTTGCGCACCGGTTGGCCAGGCTTGGCGTACAGCACCGGGGTTTGCGGGTCGCCACCGACCAGGGCGTTGGCGTAGGCCATGTGGGCGTTGGGTACATCACCAAAGCCCAGGCCATTGGCGCGGCCGAATGGCGAGTCGGGCGCCATGCCGAAGCGCAGCCACAACGGTTCGGTCTTGTAGTTGACCGCCATGTTGCCGTTGTCTTGCGGATCACCGGCAGCGCCGTTGCCTTCGGTATTGATGCCTTCTACCGGACGACCATCGGCCCAGCGCATGTTCAGTGCGCGCTGCCACACCGTGACGAAGTCGCGGTAGTCCGGCTGGCCACTGACCTTCACCGTGGCCTGGGTACGGGTCGCAGTATCCTCGGTCCAGGTGGCGGTTTGCGGCAGGATGCTCATGGCGCCCACCAGGCCTTTTTGCGGCTGCTTGATGAAGTCTGACGGGGTCAGGTTGAGGCCGCCGAACTCGATAGGCGTGGTGTTTATGTTGTCCACTGTGCGGCCCAGCTGCGACACCGGTTTGCCTTCACGCTCCAGGTGGCCGGCGTAGTACTGGTACTCCTTGGTCGGGTAAGCGCCGCTGGTGCCGGCACGTGGTGGCACGGTCTGCACCGGGTTCAGGCCAACGTTGGCACCGTCTGACTTGGTGATGTCGTAGGCCAGCAGTTGCGCATGCAGGCCCACGTGGCTGGACGGCCGCATCAGGTTGTTGGCAAAGGCGGTGGAGCCTTCGCTGTCGAAGCGGTCACGCTTGACCACGTTGTGCATCACTGCAGTGCTCGGCAGGTCTGGCATCACCAGTGGCAAGCGGTTCTCCAGGGTGATGCTGATGCAGTCGCCGGCATTGGCGCGCAATACCAGCGGCTCTACCGGGACACCCGCCTTGAGCTTGCCGGTGGTGGCATCGAGGTCAGCCTTGCGCACGTACAGGATCGCGGTCGGGTCATGCAGCGGCGCACTGTGGCCACCGATGGTGAAAGGCTCCCCATCTTCGGGGTCTACACCACTCACCAGCGGGATGGCGGTTCTACGGCTGTTGAACACCAGGGTGCCGCCGTTGGCCTTGAGCGCGCCACCGACATGCTGGCCGATGCCCGCCGGGTCATTGATGCTGACGCCATTACGGTTTTCGAGGATGTCGTTGGCCAGCGCCGCGACGATCTCGTAGTTGCGCTTGACCGTGGTGCGGGTGCCGATGCCATTAGGGTTGGCCGTGGTTTTCGGGCAGATGCCGTTGAAGTTCACGGTGTTGCGCATGGCCACCGGCTGCGGGTTGTTGGGCAACGGGAACAGGTCTGCACGTTGCGCGGTGTAGTTGCGCATGATGCCCCAGATACCGTTCCAGTAGCCTTCCAGGGCGGCGTCCAGCGAGTACAGGTAGTCGCCGTTGGTGGCTGCCGAACTGGAGATCATCGACACCGGTGCCATGAAGCCCAGCTGCTCGGAGATACCGATCATTTGCGACGACTTCCAGCCCGAGTTGGAGCTGCTGCCGAAGCCAGAACCGTTCTGCAGCCATTTCACGCCGTGCAGGGTGACGTTGTGCTCCTCTTCATGGCCACCGGCGTGCATGCGCAGGCGTACGTTGTCGCCGGAATAGGTACGCAGCAACGGGGTGAACGGGTCGCCCGGTTCGGCGCCAGCCGTGTTGATATGCGGCGGGAACAGCGTAGTGCCGCCGGTAGGGCCGACTGCCGAGGTGATCGCCGATGGCGACAGGTTCATCGCCGGGATGGCGCGGTCGGTGCGGGTTTGCAGGGCATAGCTGAGGTCGCCGGCCAGGCCGTCGGCCTGCATGCCACGCTTGCCGTCCGGGCCGACCTTGTTCGGGTCATACACGCGCAGGGCCAGCGGCTCGTTGCGGTAGTTGACGACGAACATGCCCGGGTCATCCACCGAGATCGCCTGCGGACATGGCCGGCTGGGGCAACCTGGGTTGAGACCGCCGCGCTTCTCGACGATGGCTTCGAGCAGGTTCGATGCCTTGCCACGCACGGGCGGATTGATAGCGTAGCGGAAGCTGTCGGCAGTGGCCGGGTACGACTGGGCATTGGGGATGCCGTCCGGCCCTGCGCCTACGTACACCCCGGCTTCATAGGCATGCTGGAAGTCGCTGTACTCAAGGAAGAACTCGCGGTAGCTGTCGTTCTTGCCGTCGCCATCGTGGTCGCCGGTCTTGATCACCGCCTGCCACGAGGTCGGGCCGCCGTCCTGGCGCGTGGCCGGGTTGTACAGTTGCTCGCCGGTTTCGGCGTGGTACCAGGTGGAGCCGGCCGGTTCGGCCAGCACGGTGGCATACAGGCCCAGTTGCTGGTGAGTCGATGGGCCAAGGTGGTCATGGGTGAAGATGGTACCCAGGCCACGGTCGACGTTATGCACGTTCACCAGCGGGTCGGCGAACCAGCGCTGCATCGCGGTACGTGCGCCCAGCCAGTCGGCGCGGCCAAAGCGGCCGAAGTACGGGTGCTGTCTGGCTTTCGGGCAGGCAGCGGTGCCATCGCGGCTATCCCCTTCGGTGCAACCGTTGTAAGTACGAATGGCATGCACGCGCTCGACCACGCTACCGGGCGAAAGAATGCCGTCTTCATAGTTCCAGCCGTTGGCCGAGCCGTCGGCGGCGGTCAGGTCCCATTTGGGCAGGTGGATGTGCTGGCCGATCACGTCGGTCGGGGTGCGCACCTGGTAATCGTCCATCTCATAGATGTTCGGGATCAGGTTGGTGTGCTGGTACATCGCGCAGTCGAAGGTGTTCATGCGCATCACCAGCGGCTCTGGCGGGCGCTGCTTGGTAATGACCGGCCAGGCGTCTTCCCAAAGGGCGATGATGCGTGCCTGCGGGAAGTGGTAGCCCACTTTGTTGTACACGGCGTCGAACTGGATGTTGGCCCCTTTGTAGATGCGTGGGCGGTCGGCAGTGAAGGCCGAGGCGCCACGGAAGTTCACGCCCGTCAGGCTCTCTCCACTGTTGAACTCCCCAACCCCGGAAGACTGGGTCAGGCGTTTTCCACGGTCATCCATGCAGGGCTCGTAGAACGGCGCACCCGCAGTCGGCAAGGCGCCGTTGGTGCGGAACGCACTGGCCACTGGCTGGCTGCCGGGGATCAATGCATAGCTGGGGTGTTCACCCATGGCGTGGAACTGCATGGCTGCCTGCTCGACATCGGTGCCCTCTTCCGGCAGGTAGATGGGCTTGGCCTTGTGCACGACCTTGGTGAAGTCCAGTTTGGTGGTGGTGGTTTCCGCTACGCCACCGGCGGAGACGCCGTCCAGTGCATGGCGGCCAAGGCCGCCGTCCCAGCCATCGACCTGGTTCGCATCCAGGTTGGCCCACAGGGCTTTACCACTGTCTTTCAGTTGCCGGGCCAGGGCCGGGTCGAGCATGTCCAGGGGCGGGGTTGGCGGGCGGTTGCCCACGCTGCTTTCCATGCCGCCGATCCAGAACGGGTAGCCTGGGTTTTTCAGCGTGCCGTCGGCATTGCGGTTGGCCTCGGTGCGGTCAACCAGCGCCAGCGAGCCCACGGCCTTGCGCACGGGCGCCTCACTGGCGTGGTCGTCATCATCCTCGTCTTCGTGGTCATCATCGTTGGCGGCAACCAACGCTTCGGAAAGCTTGGGCACGACCACGACTTTGCCGGGCATGGGCGCCATGGCCTTGCCGGGCAACGGCACGATGGCCGGGATCGGCGTACCGGCAACGATCTCGCCATCGGGCAGGGCCCGGGCGCCAACGGCCGGCTTACCGCTACGCAGGGCAAACGGGGTACTGTGGAAGCCATTCTCGCCCTGCCCGCTTACCTCCAGGCGCGTGCCTTCTTCGAACACGTCATGTACCCGCCACATGGCCCACATGCCCTGGGCGAAGTGCGGGTAGAAGTGACAGTGGTAAATGGCATCGCCGGCAACGCGGTTGCGGTTGCCCGAACCACCGTTGGCGATTTCGTAGGTGTAGCCGACGCCGGCGCCGATGCCTTGGGCATCGATGTAGTCGGAGTTGTCGTCATTGGGGTTGAACAGCCACTGGTGGCCGTGCAAGTGGAAGATGTGCTGCTCGTGCCCGTTGTGGGTGTTGCGGAACTTGGTGAAGTCGCCGATATAGCTGTGGTGCACGTTGGCAGGCTCTGAGGGGTACAGGGCCATGCTGGCCTTGACCCCGACGGCGCTGGCCGGTGGCACCTCGCCCGGGCGGATGTGTTCCAGGCCGACGTTGGCCGGTACATCCACCAAGGTGCCTATGTCGCCGACCGTGTGAGCGCTAAGGAAGAACTCTTCATAAGCACACGACAGGCAGTCGTGCATCGGGCCCACCCCCAAGCGGTTGGCCACCACTTCGGCACCCATGCCACCAGAGCCGTAATTGATCATGAACGAATCGCGCGCCGGCTCCAGCACGTGGCCCATCACAGGGTCGGCCCAGTAGCCAGGGAAGGCCTGGGTACCGGCAACCTCGTCGGCGAACTGCGAGGCGAAATCACGGAACGCTTCCAGTCGGTTGGGCAGCGCCGGGTTGCGTTTGCCCGCGCTTTCCAGCGGGTAAGTGGATTTTGGGAAGCTGCCGTCGGGGTTGGGGCCCATGACGATGGCATCGGTTTCGCTGCTGATGATCTCGTTGCCGTTGACCATGGCAATGATCGGTTTGCCGGCCTTGCCTTCGGCGATCCACGGTTCGACCTGCGGATAACGGGCTTCGTAGTCGATCACGGGCTGGCCGGTGGCGGTTCGACCCGTGGTGGCCAGGCGCATTTCTTCTTCAGTGAGGGTGTTGCGGTAGGTACGGCCCAGTTTGGGCACGACCACCACCTGGCCGAACAGGCCGTTGGAGACGTTGCCCGCCGTGCCCTCGCCGCCGAACGTAGCGGCTTTGCTGGTGGCGGCGAAGGCGCCTTCGCGCTCGGCATACAGGGTGTAGCTGCGGGTGCTGCCGGGGCTGACGAAGAAGTTGCCGTTACGCCCGGTATAGGCGGAAATATCGGCAATGCTGTTCACCGCCTGCATCCCGTTGACCTGGAAGCCGACCATACGCTCGGCCACCTGTTCGTCGGCGACAAAGCCCTCGCCGCCTTCGTTTTCAACCTCCGGCCCCTCTTCCTCACCCTCAGGCTGTTCAGCCTCGATACCGTGCTTGTTGGGGTTCGCCTTGTAATCCAGCAGGTTGGTCAGGTTGACCGTGAGGCAGTCACCGGCCGCCACGCGCAGCACGATAGGCCGCGGGCGCTTGTCCGGGCGCAGGGTGACCTTGCCCGGAACCGCGGCCCCGCCCATGCTCAGCGGGACGAGCTTGTCGTCCACCACATCCTCGCGCAGGGCAAACATCATGCCGTTGGCGTTTTGCGCGCCAAGGCGGTTGAACATCAGTGGCTGGTCCAGTGCCACCACGTTGGCGACCAGGGTGCGCTGGCACTGCACAGCCGCCTCGCTGGTTGCTTCCCAGCCAAGCAAGGCCAGTACAAGTGATGACAGGATGGGGCCTTTCAGCGGCGTCGACATGCTGCACCTCCGGGACACAGGATCTCTGCGGGGAGCTGGAGCAAGGTGTGTGCCAGAAGAAAAATTTCATGTTTATCAGCAAGTTGCATGATCAACCGCAACGGATTGGGGAGGATCCCCCAACAGGTTCCCCCGAATCGGGGGACGAAATCCCGTGGGGGTAAAGGCTACTGCACAGGCGCGCGCTGGCCTCACACAAGGTAAAAACGCACGGTACCCTTGCACAATTGTCGATTGTGCAAGGCAAATTCGCATGCCAGGATCCTGCGATCCTCCAGCGAACTCCAGACTTCACTTGGAAAATCAATAACAAAGCAGGGAGAACGCAATGACTGCACACGCTCATACCCCGGCAGCAACCGACCATGTACTGGCCGAGGTCCGCAATCAGATCGGCCACCTGACCCTGAACCGCCCAGCCGGTCTCAATGCCCTGACCCTGGACATGGTGCGCAGCCTGCGTCAGCACCTGGACCAGTGGGCCGACAACCTGCACGTACGCGCCGTGGTCCTGCGCGGCGAAGGCCCCAAGGGGTTCTGTGCCGGTGGCGATATCCGCTCGCTGTACGACAGCTTCAAGGCCGGCGACACGCTGCATGAAACCTTTTTCGTCGAAGAGTACGCCCTCGACCTGGTCATCCACCGCTACCGCAAGCCGATACTGGTGGTGATGGACGGCTTCACCCTCGGGGGCGGCATGGGCCTGGCCCAGGGCTGCGACCTGCGCGTGGTCACCGAGCGCAGCCGGCTGGGCATGCCCGAGGTCGGCATCGGCTACTTCCCTGACGTGGGCGGCAGCTACTTCCTCTCGCGCCTCCCCGGCGAGCTGGGCATCTACCTGGGTGTCAGCGGTGCCCAGATCCAGGCGGACGACGCCTTGTATTGCGGCCTGGCCGACTGGTACCTGGCCAGCGACCAGCTCGCTGCCCTCGACCTGGGCCTCGACCAGCTCGACTTCAGCGACCACCCGCTCAAGGACCTGCAAAACCTGCTGGCCAGGCTCGGTACCCAGGTACTGGATGATGCGCCACTGGAAAAGTTGCGCCCGGCCATCGACCACTTCTTCGCCCTGCCCGACCTGCCAGCCATCGTCGAGCAACTGCGTGCGGTGAGCATTGGCGACAGCCACGCCTGGGCGGTGGCCACCGCCGATCAGCTGGAAACCCGCTCGCCTCTGGCCATGGCGGTTACGCTGGAGATGTTGCGCCGAGGGCGCGAGCTGGGCATTGACGACTGCTTTGCCATGGAACTGCACCTGGACCGCCAGTGGTTCCAGCACGGCGACATCATCGAAGGCGTGCGTGCCCTGATCATCGACAAGGACAAGCAGCCCCGCTGGAACCCGCCGACCCTGGCCGCGCTGCAAAGCCAGCGGGTCGAACAATTCTTCGAAGGCCTGTGAGCCCGGGAGTACACAGATGCAAGACCTCGAACTGAGCGAAGAACAGATCATGATCCGCGACATGGCCCGGGACTTTGCCCGTGGCGAGATCGCACCCCATGCCCAGGCCTGGGAAAAGGCCGGCTGGATCGATGATGGCGTGGTGCGCAAGATGGGCGAACTGGGCCTGTTGGGCATGGTGGTGCCCGAAGACTTCGGCGGCAGCTACACCGACTATGTCGCCTACGCCCTGGCAGTAGAAGAGATCGCCGCCGGCTGCGGCGCCACCGGGGCGATGATGAGCATCCACAACTCGGTAGGTTGCGGCCCGCTGCTGGCCTACGGCACCGCCGAACAGCAACAGCAGTGGCTGCCACGCCTGGCCAGTGGCGAGGTGATTGGCTGCTTCTGCCTGACCGAGCCACAGGCCGGCTCCGAGGCGCACAACCTGCGCACCCGCGCCGAGTTGGTGGATGGCCAGTGGGTCATCAACGGTGCCAAGCAGTTCGTCAGCAATGCCCGCCGTGCAGGCCTGGCGATCGTCTTCGCAGTGACCGACCCGGAGCTGGGCAAGAAAGGCCTGTCGGCGTTCCTGGTACCCACCGACAACCCTGGGTTCAAGGTCGACCGCAGCGAACACAAGATGGGCATTCGCGCCTCCGACACCTGCGCGGTCACCTTCGACAACTGCCGCATTCCTGCCGCCAATATCCTCGGTGAGCGTGGCAAGGGCCTGGCCATTGCCCTGTCCAACCTCGAAGGCGGCCGTATCGGCATTGCCGCCCAGGCCTTGGGCATCGCCCGCGCCGCATTCGAAGCGGCGCTGGTCTACTCGCGTGACCGCATACAGTTTGGCAAGCCGATCAACGAACACCAGAGCATTGCCAATCTGCTGGCCGACATGCAGGTGCAGGTGAACGCCGCACGTTTGCTGATCCTGCATGCCGCCCGCCTGCGCAGTGCCGGCAAGCCGTGCCTGTCGGAAGCGTCACAGGCCAAGCTGTTCGCTTCGGAAATGGCCGAGCGGGTGTGCTCGATGGCCATCCAAGTGCATGGTGGGTATGGTTATCTGGAAGATTACCCGGTGGAGCGCTACTACCGGGATGCACGGATTACCCAGATCTATGAAGGGTCGAGCGAGATCCAGCGGATGCTGATTGCGCGGGAATTGAAAAACTATCCGCTGTAACGCAAAGGCAACGCGGTTTTTGGGGGAGCGGGCGACGCGGTGGCTGGCACCGGCTTTGCCGGTGTTCGCGGGCGCGCCCGCTCCCACAGGAATGTCACCGCGGCAAACTTCTCGTCTCAGCGCCAATACCGCGCATCATCCACCACCCTGGCATGCCCTTCGAACAGCGCCGGCAACTGTTCCTTGAGGTAGTCGATCCAGGTGCGCACCTTGGCATCCAGGTAGTGGCGTGACGGATACATCGCATACAGCGCACTCTCCCGCAGCCGATACGGTGCCAACAACCGGCACAAGCGCCCCTGCCCGATCGCCTCGCTGGCGGTGTAGAACGGCAGCAGGCCAATGCCCATGCCCAGCTCGCTGGCCACCAACATGGCGTCGGCGACGTTGGTAGAGAAACTGTCGTTTGGCGCGATCACGCACTGGTCAACCCCTTGCGGGAACACCCAGTCGCCTTCGTACATCGGGTAAGCCATGCGCAGGCAGCGATGGCCGTGCAAGTCTTCCGGGCGTTCCGGTACACCGTGGGTGTCCAGGTAGCCGGGGGCCGCGCAGGGGATGCTGAAAATGTTGCCCAGCGGCACAGCGATCAGTTGCGAATCCGGCAGCGCACCGTCCACGGTGATCACCACGTCATGCCCTTCGGCCAGCGGGTCGGGGTTGCGCTGCGACAGCGTCAGCTCGATCACCACTTCCGGGTAAAGCGTGTTGTAGCCGGCCACCAGCGGCATCAGCAACAACCCCATGCCATGCGGGCAGTGCAAACGCAGATGGCCGCGAGGCGTAAGGTGCGCCCCTCGCGCTTCGCCCACGGCTTCTTCGGTCAGCAGCATGATCTGCCGCGCACGCTCCAGAAACCGCTCACCCGCCTCGCTCATGCGCAGGCGCCGGGTGGTGCGGTGCAGCAGGCGGGTCTGCAGCTGGTTCTCCAGCTCGGCGACGATGCGCGAAACCTGCGCGGCAGAAATATCCAGAGCATTGGCAGCTGCAGCGAAGCTGCCACATTCCACCACACGGGTGAAGGTACGCATGGCATGCAGCATGTCCATGAAGGGGTGCTCCTTGTTTTATTCCTGCATTAAAGGCAGGAATCTATCACGGTTTAGCCCATTTATTGTGGATGACCAATGAATAGATCATTAGCCATCCATTAAAAAAGGAGCCTGTCATGAAACGCTCGATCGCCGTCCTTGCCATTACCGCTGCCTTCGCCTCGTTCGGTGCTTTTGCCGATGCAGGCGAAAACCAGCCCGTCAGCAGCACCTATGAATACGGCATGCCGCTGGACGTGGCCAAGGTCATCTCCATCACGCCGGCCAGCAACGCCGCTGACTGCCAGGTTGGCACCGCGCACATGGTGTACGTCGACCATCAGGGCCAGAAGCGCGAAATCGACTACCGGGAAATGGGCAACTGCTCGCAGCAGTGAGTCAGGCCAGCACCTGGGTGATCCAGCCCACCTGCTGATTGAAATCGTCGATCTTCGCCTGAGGCACCGCATCGCGGGCCCGCTGGAAATTGGCCAGGGTCTGCTGCTTCTGCCGCAGCATGCGCCGCCACTTCACCACAAACGCCTCGCTTTTTTCCTGCATCAACACGGGGCCGAAGTACAGCTGTTCAGCGCTATACACCCCCCTGCCCGGCTCAGCGACGATAATCTCGTAATCGAAGCGGTTTTCCCGCAGCAGTTCCTCGCTGACGATCTGGTAGCCATTGCCCGCCAGCCACTGGCGCAGCTCGCGCTCACCGCCATTGGGCTGCAGTACCAGGCGCGTGACGCCGCCAAGGCGCTGCTTGCCGGCCTCGAGGATCTCGCACATGGTGTCGCCGCCCATCCCGCAGATGCTCACCACCGAGATACGGTCTTGCGGCTCGACCGCTGCCAGCCCATCGGCCAGGCGCACGGTTACCTGCTCTTGCAGGCCGTTTCTGCGCACATTGCGCTGGGCCGAGGCGAATGGCGTCTGTGCCACTTCACCCGCTACAGCGGCCTCGAGTACGCCACGCAGCATCAAGGCCACCGGCAGGTAGCCGTGGTCCGAGCCAATGTCGGCCAGGCGCGCCCCCTGCGGTACATGGGCGGCCACGCGCTCCAGGCGCCTGGACAAAGTCTGTTCGTTCAACGTAAACCTCTGGTTTTGCAATCGCCCGCGATTCTGACGGCGAACGCCGCGCATTTCAAACGCCGAGGCACCCTCGACCGGGCTGGTGCGCTCGCGTAGGCTTGCCGTTTTCCTTCCGTTGCAAGGCAGACACACCATGGCACATGCAGACATCATCTACACCCCGGACCCGGACGCCGAGTCGATTTCCTCGGACGTTGCCGAGTACAACGGCGTGCTGGTCACCACGCAAATCCCGACCCACGCCGACGGCAGCCTGGAGCTGGGCGGCATCGTCGAGCAGAGCGAATGCACCCTGCAGGCGCTGAAAGTGGCCCTGGAAAAGGCCGGCAGCGGTATGGACCGCGTGCTGCACCTGACCATCTACCTGACCGACATGGCCGACCGCGCAGCGTTCAACGAGGTGTACCAGCGCTTCTTCAGCAAGCCCTGGCCGGTGCGTGCGGCGGTGGGTGTGGCTTCGCTGGCTTTTGAAGGCATGCGCGTGGAAGTGACGGCGATGGCTGCCAAGCGCTGAGCTGCGCTTGTGGGGGTGCGCAGCGCCCCCGACATCGTTGATTGGCCGCAAAATCGCCGGGGCCGCTCTGCGGCCCTTTCGCGACGCAAGGCCGCTCCCACAGTTGCGCGTGCCCGCAGCCAATCCCGCACCTCTCGGCACCCCAATGATGCCGCCAGCCCGTTTCACCGCTACAATGCCCGCCTAAACCGTGACAGCCCGAAAATATAACGACATGTCCCTTCCAAAGAATCACCTGGAACTGCTCAGCCCTGCCCGTGACGTGGCCATCGCCCGTGAAGCGATCCTGCACGGCGCTGACGCCATCTATATCGGCGGCCCGAGCTTCGGCGCGCGCCATAACGCCTGCAACGAAGTCAGCGATATCGCCGAGCTGGTCGAGTTCGCCCATCGCTACCATGCACGCGTGTTCACCACCATCAACACCATCCTGCACGACAACGAGCTGGAACCGGCGCGCAAGCTGATTCACCAGCTGTACGATGCCGGCGTTGACGCGCTGATCGTGCAGGACCTTGGGGTGATGGAGCTGGACATCCCGCCGATCGAGCTGCATGCCAGCACCCAGACCGACATCCGCACCCTGGAACGGGCCAAGTTCCTCGACCAGGCCGGGTTCTCGCAACTGGTATTGGCGCGGGAGCTGAACCTGCAGCAAATCCGCGCAATCGCCGCCGAAACCGATGCCGCCATCGAGTTCTTCATCCACGGCGCACTGTGCGTGGCGTTCTCCGGCCAATGCAACATTTCCCATGCGCAGACCGGCCGCAGCGCCAACCGTGGTGATTGCTCGCAAGCCTGCCGCCTGCCCTACACGCTCAAAGATGACCAGGGCCGCGTGGTTGCGTTCGAGAAACACCTGCTGTCGATGAAGGACAACAACCAGACCGCCAACCTGGCTGACCTGGTCGATGCCGGCGTGCGCTCGTTCAAGATCGAGGGCCGCTACAAGGACATGGGCTATGTGAAGAACATCACCGCCCATTACCGCAAAGAGCTCGATGCCATCCTTGAAGACCGCCCTCAGTACGCCCGCGCGTCCAGTGGCCGTACCCAACACTTCTTCCTGCCCGACCCGGATAAAACCTTCCACCGCGGCAGCACCGACTACTTCGTGACCGACCGCAAGGTCGATATCGGCGCCTTCGACTCGCCAACCTTCACCGGCCTGCCGGTGGGCGCAGTGGAAAAGGTCGGCAAGCGTGACATGCAAGTGGTCACCGACGTACCGCTGACCAACGGCGACGGCCTCAATGTGCTGGTCAAGCGCGAAGTGGTGGGCTTCCGCGCCAACATCGCCGAACCGCGTGGCGAGTTCGAAGAAGACGGCCAGAAGCGCTACCGCTATCGCGTCGAGCCCAACGAAATGCCCGAAGGCCTGCACAAGCTGCGGCCAAACCACCCGCTGTCGCGCAACCTCGACCACAACTGGCAACAGGCCCTGCAACGCACCTCCTCCGAACGCCGGGTCGGCGTGGAGTGGCACGCGGTCCTGCGCGAGCAGCGCTTGATGCTTACCCTCAGCAGTGAAGAAGGCGTGAGCGTGCAGGTGGCCCTGGACGGCCCATTCGGCGTAGCCAACAAGCCTCAGCAGGCACTGGAGCAGTTGCACGACCTGCTCGGCCAGCTGGGCACCACCCTGTACCACGCCGACCGCATCGAACTGGATGCCCCGCAGGCGTACTTCATTCCCAACTCGCAGCTCAAGGCCCTGCGCCGCGAAGCCATCGAGGCACTGACTGCAGCACGCGTGCAGGCGCATCCGCGTGGCGGGCGCAAGGCCGAGACCACGCCACCGCCGGTGTACCCCGAGTCGCACCTGTCGTTCCTGGCCAACGTATACAACCAGAAGGCCCGCGACTTCTACCACCGCCACGGTGTGCAACTGATCGATGCGGCCTATGAAGCGCATGAAGAACACGGCGAAGTGCCGGTGATGATCACCAAGCACTGCCTGCGCTTCTCCTTCAACCTGTGCCCCAAGCAGGCCAAGGGCGTGACCGGTGTGCGCACCAAGGTGGCACCGATGCAGCTGATTCAGGGTGACGAAGTGCTGACCCTGAAGTTCGACTGCAAGCCGTGCGAGATGCATGTGATCGGCAAGATGAAGAGCCACATCATCGACCTGCCGACCCCGGGCAGCGCGGTGGCCCAGGTGGTGGGGCATATCAGCCCGGAAGACTTGCTCAAGACCATCCCGCGCGGACCGCACTGAGTTCGCCTGAAAGGGCCTCTTCGCGGGTAAACCGATGTATGCCCACCCCCGGTGTAGGAGCGGGTTTACCCGCGAATACGGTAGCCGCGACAACGGTGAACGGCGGGTGGACATTGGCCAGCAGGCCCAGCCCTTTCGCGGGTAAACCCGCTCCTACACAGGCCCTGTAGGAGCGGGTTTACCCGCGAATACGGTAGCTGCGACAATGGTGAACGGCGGGTGGAAATTGGCCAGCAGGCCCGGCCCTTTCGCGGGTGAACCCGCTCCTACACAGGCCCTGTAGGAGCGGGTTTACCCGCGAATACGGTAGCCGCGACAACGGTGAACGGCGGGTGGAAATTGGCCAGCAGGCCCGGCCCCTTCGCGGGTGAACCCGCTCCTACACGGGCTTGTGTAAGAGCGGCTTCAAAGAACGGCGCATGCGTACCTCAGCAGCAATCACCGTATCTGGTGCTTGTGCAACAACCGATAGAACGTCGGCCGTGAAATGCCCAGCACCTTGGCCGCCACGCTCAGGTTGTCGCTGTGCCGGTTGAGCACATCGCACAGCGCCTGGCGCTCGGCGCGCTGCTTGTACTCTTCCAACGTGCCCAGCGGCTGTTGTTCCGGGTCGAGCAGCTGCAACCCCAGGTCCTGCGCCTCGATCTGCCGCCCTTCGGCCAGCACCAACCCGCGGCGCACGCGGTTGGCCAGCTCGCGCACATTGCCCGGCCAGTCATGCCGCCCCATCGCCGCCAGGGCATGGTCGCTGAACGACCGTGGCCGACGCCCGGTCTCCACGCTGTAGAAATGGGCAAAATGGTTGGCCAGCATCGACAGGTCACCATGCCGGTCGCGCAACGGCGCGGTCACCACCTGCAAGACGTTCAGGCGGTAGTACAGGTCTTCGCGGAAACGCCCTTGCTCAATGGCCCGCTCGAGGTCCACATGGGTGGCCGCCAACACCCGTACATCCACCGGTATGGGCTGGCTGCCCCCCACCCGCTCGATGTGCTTCTCCTGCAAGAAACGCAGCAAGTTGGCCTGCAACTCCAACGGCAGGTCGCCGATTTCATCGAGGAACAACGTGCCGCCGTCGGCCGCTTCGATACGCCCGGCCTTGCGCTGGTGGGCACCGGTAAAGGCGCCCTTCTCATGGCCGAACAGTTCGGACTGGATCAAGTGCTCGGGGATCGCCCCGCAGTTGATCGCGATGAACGGCTGCTCGCTGCGTTGCGACTGGCGGTGCAAGGTGCGCGCCACCAGCTCTTTGCCGGTGCCGCTCTCACCGCGGATCAGCACCGGCGATTCGGTGGGTGCCAGTTTACCCAGCAACTTGCGCAACTCGCGGATAGGCCGGCTTTCGCCGAGCAACTCATGGGTCGTCTCATCGACCTTGACGGCCCCCTTGCCGCGCAGGCGCGCCATGCCGAACGCCCGGCCCAGGGTTACCTGCACGCGGGAGACGTCGAACGGCAGGGTATGGAAGTCGAAAAACCACTCACACACAAAATCACCGAACGCCGGCATGCGCAGTTGGTCGGCGCTGAGCACGGCAATCCATTCGGTGTTGCTGCGCTTGATCATGTCCTTGACCGCGTCCGGGTGCCTCAGGTGCGAAGCCTGCAAGCGCAATAGCCCGACATCGCACGTGTGGTCCAACGCAGCCCCGAGCATACAGCTGTCCACATCCCAGCCTGCGTTGCGCAGGCCAGGTAACAAGCGGTGACAATCGTCGCAGGGGTCGACGATAAGCAAACGGCGTTGAGCGGCAGGCTGCTGCATGACCGATCCTTGGCGCCAGTTTTTGGTTTTTTGAAATAAAACAGCAAGTTGTGGCGCCCGTTTAACAGTAGCAACGAAGTTGACGGTGCCCAGTACCGTCTGTCTGCCGAATCATTTTTTTACAAACCGCCACGGGAATTTTCGCACTTTATCGACATCACATGGCGGCGCCGGCAAGAACTGCGTCGACGCTTAAAAAAAAATTTACAGCCAATGTGTGACTTACCCACGAACAACGAGCATCAGTAGACATAACCCCGCGCTGCACTTCGCGATCGATGAGGCGACTTTGAAGCAACGCGGACTTCACTTCGATGTTTGGGACCATAGAGAGACCGAACCATGAATGCCCCGCTCCGTGTCAACGAAGCACTGCTGATTGCCGACCACGCCTTCGAACCTTTCCAGTGCGTAGCCTGGGATGCACCCAACGGTACTGGTGAACTGAGCCTGGCAGTGATCGACCGGACCAGCACCCGCATCGGCGCCAAGCAAGTGTCGTCGCGCATCTACTCCGACCCGGCCCAGTGGGCCAGCCTGATCGAAGAAGTGCGCGCCGAATTGTGTGAAAAGGGCTACGACCTGCAACCGTGGTCGATGCCGAAGTAATATTGGCCAGCACAACAAGTGCGTGCATGGTCACGCACTTGTACAACTTCTCTGTTGCTGTGTTGCTGTTGTGGCAACTTTCCCAATTGCGACAAAGTGTCGCAACCTGCCAGTTCAATCCATCACCCTGAATTGTTGCAAGTGCTGGTAATCAGCCTGCAATTGTTCTGCCAGACGCTGCGCGCGTCCCAGGCGCACGGGCGCCAGTTCCATATCGACCAACAACGTGGCGCACGGCATCGGCTGCACGGTATTGCTGTGCTGCAGGCGACCGTCGGTGAACACCAGGCAACGCAAGGCCTCTTGCGGATGGGCTCGCTGCCGCGCCTGTAGCCAGTGCCGCGCCTGTTCCAGTGCGGCGATCAGCGGCGTGCCCCCACCTGCCCCCAAGGCCTGCAGCCAGGGTTGCAAGGCAGCGGATGCCTTCAGCCCGTGGCGCTGCCACTGTGGTGTGCGCCCGCTGGCAGTCAGCAGGGCCAGGCGGGCGCGCTGGCGATAGGCCTGGTCGAACAATGCCGCCAGCAGCCCTTTGGTCTGTGCCAGCGCCTGATGCCGCCGGGTTGAAGCCGAGGCATCGACGATCACCAGCCACAACTCTGCAGGCCTGCCTTGGCGCTGCTGCCAGCACAGGTCCTGTCGCTGGCGTGGCCGCCCTTTGAGCAAGGTCGGCAGCCAGGCTACCCGGCCGGCCGCCGCATTTCGCACGAGGCCACGGCGGGTACCGTTCTGCTTGCCTATGCCCGCTCTGGCATCCGCCCCTTTGGCTGGTGGCTGGGGGATGCTCAGGGCTTTTTTGCCCAGTTCGGCACCTCACGGCGGGCGCCGCTGGCCACCGGCTGTGCCGGTAATGCCCCCCAGTCGCCCTGCCCGCCCCGTTCACCCGGGTTGCCGGCGCCAGGCTGCTGGTCAGGCGGCTGTGGCGCCGACGGCGGGTTGGCCTGGGGCGTCATACGGCGGCGATGGCGCAAGGCGAATTCGGCCACCGCCTCGACATCCACTTCTTCGATAGCTGCAGCCCCCCGCCAGGCACAGTGGGCGCGCGCAGCGCGCAGCCACACCAGGTCGGCGCGCAGGCCGTCCACGCCGGCGGCGTAGCAGCGCTCGGTAATCCAGGCCAGCGCTTGG
Source organism: Pseudomonas sp. 10(2024) (assembly GCF_045164175.1). Lineage (NCBI taxonomy): Bacteria > Pseudomonadati > Pseudomonadota > Gammaproteobacteria > Pseudomonadales > Pseudomonadaceae > Pseudomonas > Pseudomonas sp. 10(2024). Next base: position 2,539,294 of record NZ_CP174006.1, on the reverse strand, counting down.
TCATCCAGGGCAATGTCGGCCAGGGCCTGGCGCGCCGCGTGGCAGCGCTCGCGCAGTTGCGCCTGGGCCTGGGCCCATTGTGCGCAGAACGCCTGAGGGTCACTGTCGAAGGCCAGGCGGCGGCGAATGATCTGCTGCCGGGCCTCGGGCTCCGGCAAGCCCTCCAGCGCCACGTTCAGGCCAAACCGGTCGAGCAACTGCGGGCGCAGTTCGCCCTCTTCCGGGTTCATGGTGCCGATCAGTACGAAGCGGGCGCTGTGCCGATGCGAGATACCGTCACGCTCGACGCGGTTTGTGCCGCTGGCAGCCACGTCAAGCAACAGATCCACCAAGGTGTCGGGCAGCAGGTTGACCTCATCGACATACAGCACACCGCCGTCGGCCTGGGCCAGCACGCCCGGGGAAAACTGCGCCTTGCCCTGCCCCAGCGCGGCATCCAGGTCGAGGGTGCCGACCAATCGCTCTTCACTGGCGCCCAATGGCAAGGTAACGAACGGGCCTTCGCCAAGCAGGTCGGCCAGGCCACGGGCCAGGGTGCTCTTGGCCATGCCACGCGGCCCTTCGATCAACACACCACCGATCCTGGGGTCGATGGCGGTCAGGCACAGCGCCAGCTTGAGGTCGTCTGCACCGACCACGGCCGCCAGCGGAAATTGTACGGGTTCACTCATTTCAAGCCTGTTCCTCGCCATCGAGCAGTTGGTCCTCAAGGGCTTCGCGGTAGTCGCCCGGCGCCTGCCACAAGCCGCGCTGCTGGGCCTCCAGCAGGCGCTCGGTGAGGTCGCGCAGGGCCTCGGGGTTGTGCTCGCGCATGAAATCGCGGGTCGCCGGGTCGAGCACATAGGCATCGGCCAGCCCCTGGTAATGATGGTCGTCGATCAGGTGCGTGGTGGCGTCGAAGGCGAACAGGTTGTCGACTGTCGCGGCCATCTCGAAGGCACCCTTGTAACCGTGACGCTTGACCCCGTCGATCCACTTGGGGTTGAGCGCACGGGCACGGATCACCCGGTTCATCTCTTCCTTGAGGGTACGGATGCGCGGTCGGTCGGCCTGGCTGTGGTCGCCATGGTAGCTGGCCACCACCGCCCCGGACAGGGTTTCCGAGGCCGCCAGCATGCCGCCCTGGAACTGGTAGTAATCGTTGGAATCGAGCAGGTCGTGCTCGTGGTTGTCCTGGTTCTGCAGCACCGCCTGCACCTTGGCCAGGCGCTGGGCGAACTGGGCGCGGGCCGGGGTGCCGTCGTCGCTGCCGCCGTAGGCATAGCCGCCGTGGTTGAGGTAGACCTCTGCCAGGTCATCGCGGCTGTGCCACAAGCGCCCGTCGATGGCGTTCTGCACCCCGGCACCGTAAGCGCCGGGTTTGGCACCGAACACCCGCCAGCCGGCCTGACGTGCAGCCTGCTCGGCATCAACGCCTTGAGCCTGCAGCGCGGCCCGCTCGCTGCGCACACGGGCGGCCAGGGGGTTGAGGTCGTCCGGCTCGTCCAGCGCGGCCACGGCCTGCACGGCGGCGTCGAACAGGCGGATCAGGTTACCGAAGGCATCTCGGAAGAAGCCGGAAACGCGCAAGGTCACATCCACCCGGGGGCGGTCGAGCAGGCTCAACGGCAAGATTTCGAAGTCGTCGACGCGCTGGCTGCCGGTGGCCCAGACAGGCCGCACGCCCATCAGCGCCATGGCCTGCGCTATGTCGTCGCCGCCAGTACGCATGGTCGCCGTGCCCCACACCGACAGGCCGAGCTGACGCAAGTGATCGCCGTGGTCCTGCAGATGGCGTTCGAGGATCAGGCTGGCCGAGGCGAAGCCCAGGCGCCAGGCTGTGGTGGTAGGCAGGTTGCGCACGTCCACGGTATAGAAGTTGCGGCCGGTGGGCAGCACATCGAGGCGCCCTCGGCTAGGCGCACCACTGGGGCCGGCGGGCACGAAGCGCCCGGCCAGTGCCGCCAGCAGGCCATGCATTTCCGCCGTGCCGCAGGCGTCAAGGCTGGGTGCGACCGCTTCACGCAGGGCCTGCACTACAGCGTGCACCGGTTGCCACTCACTCAGGTCGGGTAACTGTGCTGTGCCTTCCAGCGCCTGCCCGATCACCTGCAGTGCCAGCAGCTCAAGGCGCTCGCGGGTGTCGCCACAGGTGCGCCAAGGTTCATTGCTCATGGCCAGCAGCTGTTCAGGGCGTATGCCCTGCCACGGCTGCCCAAGGTCGCAATCGAGCGGGTCCCAGCCCGGCACCAGTGCTTTGGCCAAAGCTCGCAGCAGGCTGGCATTACCGCCACGGCCGTCGCCACGCTCGACCCGCAACAACGCCAGCAGCGTATCCAGGCGTAGCCGCCCCTCAGGTGACTGACCAAACACGTGCAGGCCATCGCGAATTTGCGACTCCTTCAGGTCGCACAGGTAGGTATCCAGGCGCGGCAGCCAGAGCGCCGCATCGTCCAGTTGCCCTTCCAGTTGCAACTCACGGTCGATGTGGTTGGCCTTGACCAGCTCGAGGATGTCACGCTGCAACTCGCGGGCACGCCGTGGGTCGAGCAACTGCGCTTCATAGAACTCGTCGGCCAGTTGTTCCAGGTGGCGCAGCGGGCCATAGGTTTCGGCACGGGTCAGCGGCGGCATCAGGTGGTCGATGATCACCGCCTGGGTGCGGCGCTTGGCCTGGGCACCTTCGCCCGGGTCGTTGACGATGAACGGGTAGATGTTCGGCAGCGGACCCAGCAGCGCGTCCGGCCAGCACTGCGCCGACAGCCCGACGCCTTTGCCGGGCAGCCATTCGAGGTTGCCATGCTTGCCGACGTGGATCACCGCATCGGCGGCAAATGCGTGACGCAACCAGAAGTGAAATGCCAGGTAGCCGTGCGGCGGCACCAGGTCAGGGTCGTGATACACCGCGCTGGGGTCCACCTGGTAGCCCCGCGCCGGCTGGATACCGACGAAGGTCAAGCCAAAGCGCAGGCCGGCAACCATCAGCCGGCCGCTGCGGTACATCGGATCCTGTTCGGGCGGCCCCCAGCGTTCCAGCACTGCCTGGCGGTTGGCCTGCGGCAGGCGCTCGAAAGCCACCTGGTAGTCGACCAGGCTCAGGCTCTGGGCACAGGGGCGCTGGTCGAGATGGTCGAGGTCGTTGGTCACCCCACCGAGCAGCTGGTGGATCAGTTGCGTACCGCTGCCCGGCAACTCGGCCAGCGGATAGCCTTCGGCCTGCAACGCCTTGAGGATGTTGAGTGCGGCGGCGGGCGTGTCCAGGCCGACGCCATTGCCAATGCGGCCATCGCGAGTCGGGTAGTTGGCCAGCACCAATGCCACGCGCTTCTGGGCATTGGGCAGGCGGGCCAGCTCGACCCAGCGGCGGGCCAGCTCGGCGACAAAGTCCATGCGCTCGGGGTGGGCGCGGTAGCAGACAACGTCGGATTGGCTGCGCTCGCTGCGCCAGGCCATGTCCTTGAAGCTGACCGGGCGCGTGATGATGCGCCCGTCCAGCTCCGGCAATGCAATGTGCATGGCCAGGTCGCGCGCGCCCAGGCCCTGCTCGCTGGCTTCCCAGCCTGGCTGGTTGTCCTGCGCGCAGATGGCCTGCAGCACCGGGATGTCGCGGCGGAACGGGCGCAGGTTGGGGCGCTCGGGGCTGGACAAGGCGAAACCGGTGGTATTGACCAGCACTTCGGCGCCGACCTCGTCCAGCCAGGCTTCGACCTGTTCCAGGCAGGCGCTTTCCTTGAGGCTGGCCACGGCGATCGGCAACGGGTTCAGGCCGGCAGCCTGCAGGCGCTGGCAGAACACGTCGATGAACGCGGTATTGGCCGCTTGCAGGTGCGAACGGTAGAACAGCAGCGGCGCCACTGGCTGCTCGGGGTGCCAGTGCGGGTACCAGTCTTCGAGTGTCGCGCTGCCCTTGGCGGGGTGATAGACCGCCGTGCGCGGCAAAGGCTGCGGCTCGTCCCAGGCATAGTCGCGGCCCAGCCACTGGCTGGCCAGGCAGTTGAACAGGTTGATGGCATTGGCCTTGCCGCCCTGGCGCAGGTAATGCCAAAGCCGCTCGGCCTGCTCACCGCGGACGTTGCCCAGGCTGGTCAGCTCCGGGTCCGGGCGGTCATCGCCCGGCACCAGAATCAGCTGGACGCCACGGGCGGCCAGCTCGACCAGTTGTTCGACGCCGTAGCGCCAGTAGCCAACGCCACCGTGCAGCGACACCAGGATGACCTTGGCGTGGCGCAGCACCTGGTCGACATACAGGTCAACCGAGGCATGGTTCTGCACCTGCATCGGGTTGGCCAGGCGCAGGCTGGGAAAGTCTTCGGGCAATTGCTCGGCGGTGTCGGCGAGCAATGCCAGGTGTGAATCGCCGCTGCAGAGAATCACCAGCTCGGCGGGTGTCTGGCCGAGGTCGGCAATGCTGTCATCCGGTACGAAACCACCGGGCTGAGTCCGCAGCAGGTGCATGGGTCAGGCGCCCAGCGCCTGGCGCAGGCGCGCTTCCAGCTGGGCAGCATCGAGGTCCTGGCCGATCAGCACCAGGCGGGTGATGCGCGGCTCGTCGGCGCGCCAGGCGCGGTCGAAGTGCTTGTCGAAACGGGTGCCCACGCCTTGTACCAGCAGGCGCATCGGCTTGCCCGGGATGGCGGCGAAGCCTTTGGCGCGCAGGATACCGAACTCCACCACCAACTGGGTCAGTGCATCGAGCAGCAGGCTTTCGTCGGCTTCAGGCAGGTCGATGGAGATGGAGTCGAAAGCGTCGTGGTCATGATCGTCATGATCGTCGCCATCGTGGTGCGAATCGTGGTGGGTTCGGCGGCCATCGATATGCGCCTCGGACTCGGCACCCACGCCCAGCAGCACCTCCAGTGGCAGCTTGCCGCTGCTGGCCTCGATCACTTTCACCGCCGGCGGCAGTTCTTCGGCCACCTCGGCACGCACCTTGGCCAGGCCTTCGGCGTCGATCAGGTCGGCCTTGTTCAACACCACCAGGTCGGCGCTGGCCAGCTGGTCAGCGAACAGCTCGTGCAGGGGCGATTCATGGTCCAGGTTAGGGTCGAGCTTGCGCTGGGCATCGACCTGGTCCGGGTAGGCGGCAAAGGTTCCAGCGGCCACGGCCGGGCTGTCGACCACGGTGATGACAGCATCGACGGTGCAGGCGTTGCGGATTTCCGGCCACTGGAACGCTTGTACCAATGGCTTGGGCAGGGCCAGGCCGCTGGTTTCGATGAGGATGTGGTCGAGGTCGCCACGGCGGGCCACCAGCTCGCGCATCACCGGGAAGAATTCTTCCTGCACGGTGCAGCACAGGCAGCCGTTGGCCAGTTCGTAGACGCGGCCGCTGGCTTCTTCCTCGGTGCAACCGATGCTGCACTGCTTGAGGATTTCGCCATCGATGCCCAGTTCGCCGAATTCGTTGACGATGACCGCAATGCGGCGCCCCTGGGCGTTGTCGAGCATGTGGCGCAGCAAGGTGGTCTTGCCCGAGCCGAGGAAGCCGGTGACGATGGTGACGGGGAGCTTGGCCAGTGTTTTCATGTCGCATTGCCCTTGGCAGTGTGGCGCGGGCATGCAGGACGACAGCCGCGGGCCAGGCCGGCCGGGCTTGTTCGCCACCGGATCACCCCGCCCGGTTGAAAGTCGAAAACGTGACGAGGCAGGTCTCCTGGCTTGCACCGTTCCATGTCCCCGTTCAGTCGAACAGCGGGCTGGCGGGATGACGCCTTCCCGCGCGCTGGCGCAGTGGCTGTGTCGATCCGTTGTCGGTGCTTACAGTTGCGGGGGCAGCCGCGGCTTGTACCGCGTTCCCGTCTTAGCTTCGGCCAGGCCGAAGAACCTCGAAGTGGCAAGGCTACGCAGTGGCTGGCGGGTGGTCAACCATTGCTGCGGGGCCGGTCGACAACGCTGGGCGCAAGTGCGCTACAGTGGCGCCTTATCCACGGTCAAGGACGCACCATGCCCCTCGCCCCCGCCATACCTGTACTGCGCATATTCTCGATCGACAAGGCCAAGGAGTTCTACCTCGATTTCCTGGGTTTCAGCCTGGACTGGGAGCACCGCTTCAGCCCGGACTTGCCGTTGTACATGCAGATCCACCGTGATGGCCTGATCCTGCACCTTTCAGAGCACCATGGCGATGCCTGCCCTGGCTCGACCGTGTTCGCCCGCCTCGACGACCTGCACGCGCTGGAGCGTGAATTGCAGGGTAAACAGTACGGTTTCGCCCGGCCCGAGGCCGAGCGCCTGGATTGGGGCCTGCAGATGCAGGTGTGGGACCCGTTCGGCAACCGCCTGCGCTTTTGCCAGCAGATCGATGACGAGGCCAACCCGTGAAGGCACTGGGTAAACGCGAAATGGGCCGCTTGGAGCGGGAGTTGGTGGCATGCCTGACCGATGCCTGCGAAACCGCCAAGGCGGAAATCGTCGGCTTCTGTTGGCTTACCCATCGCCTCGATCCAGAGGACTTTCCGAGCAGCCTGCGTATTACCTGGGTATTCGAGCAAGAGGCTGACAAGGCAGCGGCCGTGGTCGGTGATGCGAAGGCGCGCATGCTGGCACTTAGCGCTCTGGCGCTGGACCAAGCCGGCATTCAGCTGGACCATCCGGCCTGGCATGTGCGATTCGACAGTGAAGAAGCCTGCGCGCACGGCCACGGCGGAGACTGGGCCAAGCGCTTGCAGACCCAGCGCTGAGCCCCAACCGGCAGCCGGTGCTTTACCCGGCCCCAGACGGTCCGTTAGGCTACGCATTCTCTAAATTACGAGGTGTTCGTCCAATGCGCCATTGATGCCGCCGTCCTTTCGACGGCCAGTCTTCAGCCTCCGGTTCATACCGGAGATGTCGCGGCATTTGTGGAGTTGTGCATGACGAACACGTCGATTCTGACGCTGGACAGCGTCTCCTTGGCCTTGCCTGATGGCAGGCCGCTGTTTAGCAACCTCAACGAAACCTTCGACCAACGCCGCACCGGCCTGGTCGGGCGCAATGGCGTGGGCAAAAGCCTGCTAGGGCAGATTCTTGCCGGCCAGCGTGAACCGAGCAGCGGCCATTGTCGGCGCCTCGGGCCTGTCCATTTGCTGGACCAGCAAGTCATCGCGCGCAGCGCCACGCTGGCCGACCTGGCCCAAGTGGGGCCGGTGATTGCGGCGCTGGAGCGCATCGAGCAAGGCAGCATCAAGCCCCAGGATTTCGACACCGTTGGCGAGCGCTGGGATATGCGCGAGCAATTGCAGCTACAGCTTCAGGGCCATGGCCTGGGTCAACTCGACTGGCGCCAGCCCGCACGAACCCTGAGCGGTGGCCAAGCCATGCGCGTGGCATTGATTGGCGCGTGGCTCAGCGATGCCGATTACCTGATCCTCGACGAGCCAAGCAATCACCTGGACAGCAACGCCCGTGCCCAGCTGCTGAGCATGATCGAAGCCTGGGACCGTGGCTTGCTGGTGATCAGCCACGACCGCAGTCTACTGGCGCACATGGCACGCATTGTCGAATTATCCAGCCTGGGCTTGCAGGCCTATGGTGGCAACTACAGCCTCTATAGTGCGCAAAAAGCCAACCAGACGGCGCAGGCCCAGCAGCAACTTGCCCGGCTGAAGCAGGAGCAGCAACGCCAGGCCCGTGAACTGCAGCGCCAACGCGAAGACCTGGAGCGCCATCAAGCCCGAGCCGGGCGCCAAGCCAAGCACGCCAACCAGGCCAAGATTCTGGTCGACCGCAAGCAGGAGCGCAGCCAGGCCACTGCTGGCAAGCAGCGCCGCGACCATCGCGATGCTCGGCAAACGCTACTGGGCAAAGTGCGTGACGCCGCCCGCGAGGTGGAGCAAGACAGCGCTATTACCTTGCACGCGCCCACACCTCAGCGTCATCCGGGCCGTGAAGTGTTGGCCTTGCAGGCACTTTGCTTGCCGCATGGCACCCGCAAAGCGCTTGACCTGCGCTTGTGCCTGGGCCAACGCGTAGGGCTGATCGGCGCCAATGGCAGTGGCAAGTCCACCCTGCTCAGGCTGCTGAATGGGGAATTGCCGGCATCGCCCGACAATGTGCGCCTCAGTGGCGAGACCGCCTTACTCGACCAGCACTGCAGCACACTGGCAGGCAACCGCAGCGTGCTCGAACACCTGCGCCAAGCCAACCCGACGCTGGCCCAGGGAAAATTGCGCAGCCGCCTGGCGCAACTGGGCCTGGATGCGGCCCGTATCGAACTGCCCAGTGGCCTACTTAGCGGCGGCGAGCGTATGAAGGCGGCGCTGGCCGCCGTGCTGTATCGTGAACGGCCGCTCGACCTGTTGCTGCTTGACGAACCCGGCAACCACCTGGACCTGCCATCGCTGACAGCACTGGAACGCATGCTTGGGCAGTTTCGCGGGGCGCTGATAGTGGCGTCCCATGATGTGGTATTGCTGGAAAACCTGGCGCTGGATGAGTACTTGCTGTTGTAGAAACCGAAAAAAAAGCATCGCAGCCTATCAATTCGTGACTGGCCGTTCCCGATCCGCCAAGGATGTATTAAGGTGGCATGGTGCGCATATAACAGCAGCCCGAGCGATCGGGCACTTGCAAGACAATGAGGGTGTCATGAGCAACGAAAGCATTAATTGGGACAAGCTGGGTTTCGACTACATCAAGACCGACAAACGCTACCTGTCCGTATGGCGCAATGGCGAGTGGGACAAGGGCACCCTGACCGAAGACAACGTACTGCACATCAGTGAAGGCTCCACGGCCCTGCACTACGGCCAGCAGTGCTTCGAAGGCCTGAAGGCCTACCGTTGCAAGGACGGCTCGATCAACCTGTTCCGCCCGGACCAGAACGCGGCCCGCATGCAGCGCAGCTGCGCACGCCTGCTGATGCCGCACGTGCCGACCGATGTGTTCATCGAAGCGTGCAAGCAAGTGGTCAAGGCCAACGAAAAGTTCGTGCCACCGCACGGCAAAGGCGCCCTGTACCTGCGCCCGTTCGTGATCGGCACCGGCGACAACATTGGCGTGCGCACCGCCCCCGAGTTCATCTTCTCGGTGTTCGCCATCCCGGTTGGTTCGTATTTCAAGGGCGGCATGAAGCCGCACAACTTCCAGATTTCCAGCTTCGACCGTGCTGCCCCGCAGGGCACCGGCGCGGCCAAGGTCGGTGGCAACTACGCTGCCAGCCTGCAGCCGGGCGCTGAAGCGAAGAAGGCCAACTTCGCCGATGCCATCTACCTTGACCCGCTGACCCACACCAAGATCGAGGAAGTCGGCTCGGCCAACTTCTTCGGCATCACCGCCAACAACGAGTTCGTCACCCCGAAATCGGCCTCGGTACTGCCCGGCATCACCCGCCTCTCGCTGATGGAACTGGCGCAATCGCGTCTGGGCCTGACCGTGATCGAAGGCGATGTCGAGATCAGCAAGCTGGACCGCTTCGTCGAAGCCGGTGCCTGCGGCACCGCAGCCGTGATCACCCCGATCGGCGGCATCGAGTACAACGGCAAGCTGCACGTGTTCCACGACCTGGAAAAGGTCGGCCCGGTTACCCAGAAGCTCTACAACGAGCTGACCGGTATCCAGAGCGGCGATGTAGAGGCACCGGCAGGCTGGATCGTCAAGGTCGCCTGAGACGCACCAGCTGTATGAAAACGGGGCATGCCAGCAATGGCATGCCCCGTTTTTCTTGGGTTTATACGGTCACCTCGAGCGGTTTTACCCGCAGCATGGCACCGGCTGCGCCGGTGTTCGCAGGTGAACCCGCTGCGCCCAACCACCGACATGTGTCCACCACCGATCAGGCGTAGGAGCGGGTTTACCCGCGAAAGGGCCAGACCTGCCAGCCAATAATTCCGGAGGGGTCACCGTTGTCGATGCCACTGCATTTGCGGACAAGCCCGCACCTACAATGGGCCGCGCCGGCCGGCAGACTTATGCCAGGCGCCCAGTTGCCAACTGAATCAGTTAGATAGAACTGTCTTCCAAAGGGGAAGGTTATCTTCTTTGCGACGGTCAACTGCACGATGTCGGCATTGAGATTGGGCAAATAGCTGTTTCCTTCCTAGTATGAAATCGTCATGCGAGTAGCGAGTGCTTTTGTTTGCCTCTCAACAAGGAGTAGAGAATGCCGTTGCACCACTACCTTCCTATATGGCTGGCCTTGAGCAGCGTGGCCGCGCAGGCCGAGCAAGTCACCCCAGCCGAAGACCCGCAACTGATTCGCGTGCTGCTTGCCGCAGAGCTGGAAACCACCCTGTCCAGCCAGATGAGCGGCACCCTGGGCGAGCTCAAGACCCGCTTCGGTGAGCACGTGGCCAAGGGCGCCCCCTTGGCACGCTTCAATTGCAATGAAGCCCAGGCCCGCGGCAAGGTTGCGGTGGCAGAACTGGCCATGGCCCGGCAGAACCTGCAGGCCAAGCAGCAACTGCGCAAGCTCGATGCCGTGGGCGACATCGAGGTGGCAGCGGCCAACACCGAAGTGCAGAAAGCCGATGGCGCCCGGGCCATGGGTGAAGCGCAGATCAGCTATTGCCAGGTATTGGCGCCGTTTTCAGGCCATGTGGCCAAGGTTTATGTCAAGCCCTACCAAACCGTCAGCGCCGGAACGCCGCTGTTCGACCTAGTCAGTGACGGAGCATTGAAGGTACGGATGAACGTGCCCTCCAGCCAGTTGAAAAACCTCAACCCCGGCCAACCACTGGAGGTTAACGTATATGAAACCGGCAAGACCTACCCGGCCAAGGTCAGCGTGATCAACGCCAGGGTCGATGCAGTGGCACAGACAGTGGAACTCGAAGCGCGCTTCGACCAACGCTTCCCCGAACTGATGGCTGGCATGAGCGGTACCGCGCGGTTCGACCATGACCGTGAATAGGCCGCTGCCGCACCCGCAGCTGTTGTTGCAACTGGATGCCCTGCGTGACAAGGCCATGGCCGCCGAGACATTGGGCGCCCTGGCGTTTAGCATGGCCAACGACCTCTACCCGCTGCTGCCGTTTCACCAGGCGCTGGTGTTCGGCCAAGACAAGGCTGGCCTTGAGCTGCTGTGCGTATCGGGCTTGGCCCGGCCCAGCGAGGATTCGCCTTACCTGGTCTGGCTCCGCCGCGCCAGCCGTTGGCTGAACGACCGCCTGATCGAGGCTCAACCTGCCTGGCTGACACCGAGCAACAGCGCGCCCCCCGAACACATCGCCGAGGGCTGGGCCGAATGGTGGCCTTCAGGGCTGTGGTGCATACCGCTGCACAGTCCTGGCGGCGAGCGCCTGGGCATGCTGGTGCTGTTGCTCGAAGAAGCGCCTCCGGAGGTAGTACCCCAACAGCTGGAAGGCCTTGTGCGCACCTGGGCCTACTGCTGGCAAGCCCTGACCCAGCGGCGCCGGTTCGGTCGCTGGCGCCCCAGCCGCCGTCAGGTGCTGGTGACCCTGCTGGTGCTGGCCGGGCTGTTGCTGGTACCGGTGCGCCAGACGGCACTGGCACCGGCGCAGATCGTCTCGCGCCAGGCGCAGATCGTCAGTTCGCCGATTGACGGGGTGATCGCCCAGGTGCTGGTGCGCCCCAACCAGCCGGTGGAGGCCGGTACACCGTTGTTCACCCTTGATGAAACCACCTTGCGCAGCCGCGCTGAGGTGCTGGGTAAAGAAGTTGCGGTGGCCGATGCCGAATTGCAGGCCGCCAGCCAGCGCGCCTTCGACAATCCGCAAAGCAAGAGCGAACTGCCCCTGCTGCAGGGCCGTGCTCAGCAGCGCCGCGCCGAACTGGCCACCGTACAGGCGCAACTGCGACGCACCCAGGTGCTGGCACCGCGCGCCGGGGTAGCGGTGTTCAGCGACCCCAACGACTGGATGGGCAAACCAGTGTCGACCGGCGAGCGCATCATGCACGTGGCCGACCCTGCGCTACCGGCCATGCAGATCCAGCTTGCGGTGGCCGACGCAATCGCACTGGAGCCAGGTGCCGAGGTCACTTTGTTTCTCACGGCCTACCCGCTGCACCCGCTCAAGGGGAAAATCCTCGAAACCAGCTACCAGGCCAAACCCACTGACGACGGGGTGGTCGCCTATCGCCTGCTGGCGAGTATCGACGCGCACGCCGGGCATGCCCGGCTGGGCCTGCATGGCACCGCCAAGCTCTATGGTGGCAAGGTGATGCTCGGCTATTACCTGCTGCGCCGCCCGCTGGCCACACTGCGCGCCTGGAGCGGCTGGTAATGCTCGACCTGACCGACCTGCCGCTGCCACCGCTGCGCGAAGACTTGCGCCTGTGCGAAGCCGCCGAGAGCCGTGAAGGGGAACCCGCGTGGATGATCCACGACACGGTGCTCAACCGCTTCTACCGGATCGGCTGGCTGGAGTTCGAATGCCTGCTGCGCTGGGGCCAGACACCCCGCCAGATCAGCGAGCAGGTGTCGCGCGACAGCGCGCTTAACCCGGATGTCGAGCAAGTGCTGGCACTGCGTGCGTTTCTCGAACAGCATCAGTTGCTGCGCCCGGGCCCCGAGCAACTGGCCAAGCTGCAAACCGCCAGCGAGGCACGCAGCTGGTCGAGCTGGCGCTGGTGGTTGCATCACTACCTGTTCTTCCGCATCCCGCTGCTGCACCCGCAAGCCGCGCTGCAGCGCCTGGCCGACGCTCTGAATTGGCTGTTCCATCCACTTACCGGGCTGCTGGTGATAGGGCTGACCCTGCTCGGCGTCATCCTGGTGATGCAGCAGTGGGACAGTTTCACCCATGCGGTGGTGGAGTCGTTCTCCACCGAAGGCCTGGTCAGCTTTGCCATGGCGCTGGTAGTCGCGAAAACCCTTCACGAGCTCGGCCATGCCCTGGTTGCTACACGCCTGGGGCTGCGCGTGGGCCACATGGGCGTGGCGTTTCTGGTGCTGTGGCCAATGCTGTACACCGACACCGGCGAAAGCTGGAAGCTCAAGCGTGCCAACCAGCGCCTGGCGATCGCGTCAGCGGGCATCGTCACCGAACTGTCCCTGGCAGGCCTTGCGACCCTCGGCTGGGCGCTGTGTGACGATGGCGCCTTGCGCAACGCACTGTTGTACCTGGCCACCACCAGCTGGGTGCTTTCCCTGGCCCTCAATGCCAGCCCGTTCATGCGCTTCGACGGCTATTTCATTCTCAGCGACCTGCTCGATTTCCCAAACCTGCACGAACGCGCCTCGGCACTGGCACGGGTTGCCCTGCGACGTACTCTCCTGGGGCTCGACGAGGCGTGGCCGGAGCCTTTTTCCGCTGGCCACCGGCGCCTGCTGGTGGCGTTTGCCTTGGCCACCTGGCTGTATCGCCTGGTGCTGTTTCTCGGCATTGCGGTGGCGGTCTACCTGTTCTTCTTCAAACTGTTGGGGATCGTGCTTTTCATGGTCGAATTGGCATGGTTCATCGCACTGCCGGTCAAACGTGAGCTGAGCCACTGGTGGCAACAACGGGGACGTATTGCGGGGCGGCGCAAGCAATTGTTCTACCTGTGCCTTGGGCTGCTTGCGCTGGCCCTGGCCGTGCCTTGGCACAGCCAGGTCAGTGCCGTTGGCGTGGCCCGTGCCGAGCACCAGCTGCGGGTCTACACCCCCTACCCTGCGCGGCTGAAAGGCTTGCACCAGCAAGGGCCGGTCAAGGCCGGCGAGGTGCTGGCAGTGCTCGACGAGCCTGACCTGGATTCACGCATGCGCAGCAGCGAGGCCAGTGCCCGCAGCTACCAGGCGCGCTTGTCGGGGTTGCTTGCCGACCCTGCCGGGCTGGCCGAGGACGCCGCCACCCAGCAACGTCTGATGGTGCAGAACGAAGAGGCCCGCGCCGCGCGCAGCGAGATAGCCCGGCTCAACCTGCAGGCACCGTTCGCAGGCAGCTGGCTGGACCTGGACCCTGACTGGCAGCCTGGCCAGTGGCTCAACAGCCAGGAACCGCTGGGCATCCTGATAGACCCCAGCCACTGGCAGATCGATGCCTACGTGCCCCAGGACCAGGTGCACCACCTGGCCGTGGGCAATTCCGTGAAGTTCTACCCCGAAGGCCGGGCCATCGCACTGCACGGTAAGGTGCTGGCAATCGGCAGCACTCGCGCCGGGCAATTGGCCCACCGCATGCTGTCCTCACATTTTGGCGGCCCGGTACCCACTACCAGCGGTGACCCGATGGTCCCCGCCAGTGCACTGTTCCAGGTGCTGATTGCCCTGGATGAGCCGCTGGCAAGCGTACGCGAGACCCGCGGCAGGCTAAAGATCGAGGGGCAGAAACGCAGTGTGCTGGGCGAACTGGGAACATGGCTGATCGGGGTTGGGCTGCGTGAAAGCGGGTTCTGAGAACTGCCTTCCAGCGCTTGCTTCACCGCCCTGAAGAAATCCGTCTACGATTGCTTGGGACTCGAATCTGTTGCAAAACATTTGAGCAGGGTATGGAAATGGACACCAAGAGCAGAACCGGCTTTGCCACTGCCTCGCGCCCTCGGTCACAGGCTGTTGCCCTTGAGCAACGCATCCTCTTCGACGGTGCCGCCGCGGCGGCTGTCGATCAGCAACAGCACAGCGATGCCGGCCCGGCAGAGGCGAAGGACACCAGCCACCCGGCCCCCACCGCCAGCGAGGCGCAGACCACCGCAGCGGCGCCCGCGCCACGCAACCTGGTGGTCATCGATGCCCGGGTGGAAAACCGCGACCAGCTGGCCGCCACCCTGCCAGCCGGCACCACTGCGCTGGTGGTGGACCCCGGCCAGGATGCCATCGCCGCCATCAGCAATGCCTTGGCGCAACTGGGCAAGGTCGATTCCATACAAGTGTATTCACATGGTGCCTCTGGCCAGTTCACCCTGGGCAACCAGGTGTTCACCCGCCAGACCGTCGAGCAACTGGGCGACCGCCTGAGCGCCTGGCGTGGCGAGCTGAACAGTGGCGCGGATATCCAACTGTACGGCTGCGACGTCGGCGCCGGCAGCGCCGGCCAGGCCCTGGTCAATGAACTGGCACGCTGGACCGGCGCCGATGTCGGCGCTTCGAGCAACGCCACCGGCAGCCAACTGGCCGGTGGCGACTGGCGCCTTGAAGTTACCCACGGCGATATCGACAAGACCATCGCCCTGGCCGCCGCCACCCTGGACAATTTCCAGGGCCTGCTGGCCGATGCCAGCCCCACTGCCAGCCTGAGCGGCGGCGCCGAGGTGCAACTGGGCGAGCAGTTCACCTTTACCGTCAGCTTCAACAACCCCTCGACCCAGGAAGGCTACGCACCGTTCCTCGATGTGTTCATGCCTGCCACCGGGCGCGATGGCGACGATGGCGCCACATTCGTTTCCGCCACGTACCTGGGCCAGGTGCTGAACAGCTTTGTGATCACCTTCGATGCCAACGGCAATGCCACGCACCCCTTGGCCAAGGATGCCAGTGGCAACGCACTGGTGATCAACGCCGCCAGCGTCGGCATGAAGCCCGGCGACCAGATGGTGGTGCTGCAGCTGCCTTACGCAAGCGTCACCAACGGCCAGCCGAGCATCGACGTGCAGATCACCGGGCAACTGAGCAACCTTGCCGATACCAGCTATTCCGACGGCGCCCCCAACCTCACCATCAATGCCCGCGCCGGCTTCGAATATGGCAACGACTCGCTGAACAACCCGGTGCAGGACCCAAGCCTGGTGGAAAGCGCGCTGCACAGCTTCATCGTCACACCGACCCTGCTCAAGGTCACGCAAACGGTGAACATGCCCGAAGGCGAAACGGTGACCGGGCCGAACTTCACCCGAACCCAGACCATCACCGTGACTCCGGCCCCAGGGCAGACCCTGAGCAATGTCACGGTCACCCAGACCGTGCCTGACCAGGTGCATGTCAGTTCCATCACGCCTGGGCCGGGCGGTACCCTGACGTCAGTCACCCTGCACGACGGCACCGTGCTCACCAGCCCCATTGCCATAGCCGCCGCGCTGGCCAACCCCAATGCCTTCGTGGCCAGCTACAGCATCCATTACGATACCCTCAGTAGCGTCAGCGAAACCCAGGTCGGTTTCTATGTGCCGGAAATCGACGCCAACGGCCGACCAGTGATCGACCCGGCGACCGGCAACCCGGTGACGATCAACTTCGGCACCGCCAACGTGACCGGTGACTGGAACCCGCTGGACCCGCGCGACCGCCCCACCGACCCGGACGGTTACCCGTTCGATGAAACCGGCAACGGCCAGGGCGTGACCTTCGTCGCCAAGTCGATCACATTGCTCAAGCAGGTCGACCTGCAAACTGATGTCGGCACGCCCGGCCTCACGCCTGGTGATACCTTGCGCTATACCATGGACGTGGCCATCTCCGACTTCTTTGCCTTCGGCGAGAACATCCTCGAGAATGGCCAGTTCACCCTGACCGACCTGCTCAGCGATGGCCAGACCTTCGACCCGAGCAACCCGCCGACGCTGCTCATTTCGCAGCATGGCGCCTCGCAGGCCATTGCCCTGGTCTACACCCAGACCGTCAATGCCGACGGCAGCACCACACTGGTGTTCGACATCGCCGAATCCATCCGCCGGGCCATCGCCGGTCCCGGCGTGGCTGCGCTGTTCGGCGACCTTTACGGTGACACCACGCAGGAAGGTGCCACGCGCCTGAGCATTGTCTACGACGCCCAGATCGACACCACCTACACCAGCGACCACCCGCCCCACGACCAGCTCAACGAAGGCGACAGCGTTGGCAACAATGCCACGGTCGATGCCACCGTGCTGCGGGATGCGGTCAACCTCGGCGGCATTCAGACCGACAGCTCCAGCACCACCAGCACCATCCAGACCTCCAACATCGACATCGAGCTCACCCAGGTCAATGGCGGCACCCCGCCTGGCAACGGCGAACTGCGCCCAGGCGATGTGGTGACCTTTACCATCAACTACGACCTGCTGGTGGCCGATTACGAGAACTTCAAGCTCACGGCCTACCTGCCACTGCCGTTGCTCAACGCCAGCGGCATCAACTGGAGCTTCGGCACAGGTGTTGGCCAATGGACGTTCGGCAGTGGCAACAACATCCTGGATGTGCCTGACAGCGTCACCACCGGCCCCGGCAACTCGATCATCTTCGACTTCGGCAATTTCGTATCCGGCGGCCTCAACGGCGGCACCGTGCAGGTGCGCTTCACCATGGTGGTGGGCGACCAGCCATTCGCCGACCAGCGTGAACTGGACGTGCTGGCGCAATCGAGCCAGACCACCACGGTGGACAAGACCGTGCTCACCTCATCGGATGTGGCGGTGATCGAGTCGGTTGCCGAGCCCGTACTGGACATCAAGCACGGCGTGGTCTCCAGCACCCATGGCACAGTCACCGGTACCACCGGCAGCTGGACCGCACCCGGTACCAGCGGCGTGCCCTTCAGCGGTAGCGTCACCAGCCTGGCGGCCGTGGACGGCAATGTCAGCGGTATCGATGGTGCCGATACCCTGCGCTTGGCCACGGCCCTGAAAAACACCGGCGGCGGTGGTGCCTTCGACGTCAGCACCAGCATCACCCTGCCCGCCGGTTTGTCGTTCGTCGGCGGCAGCCTGAGCGCCGCCAACCTGCAGATCTACCGCGGTGACGGCACCTTGCTGGTGCAGGGCACGGACTACAACGTCTCAGGCAACGCCATCACCTTCCTCGACGCCAACGACCAGGCCACCCTGTTGGCCGGTCGCGCCGGCACCGCCAGCGACTTGTCGGGCGCCAACGTGGTGGTCATTACCTATGACGTCACGGTAAACAATGCCATCCTCGCCTCCAGTACGCTGCAGAGCACCGCATCGCTGACCCACTACGCCAGCGTGAACGGCGGCCAGGACTTCACCCCGACCGATATCACGGAGGTGGCCAACCAGCAGGTCGCCGCGCCAACCCTCAGCAAGACCTACAAGGACGGCAGCCTCACCGAAGATGACTCCAGCGCCACCCACACCACCGGCAGCAACCTGGTGGTCGGCGAAAGCATCACCTACGACATTGTCGTCACCCTGCCCGAAGGTTCGACGGGTAGCCTGCGCATCAATGACCTGATCCCACCGGGCCTGCGCCTGGACCCACGCTTCAACGGCAACCTGGGCTATCAGATCATCACCACCACGGCCGGCAGCGGCGCCTTGTCAGCCGACTTCATCGGCGCCCTCAACGTCAACCCGGTGACCCTCGACGGCAGCGACGGCGCCGACCTGATGCTGGTGTTCGACAGCGCCGGGGCCACGGCCGATAACATCATCGGCAACAACAGCTTCGTCATCCGCCTGGTGCTGGTGGCCAGCAATGTCTCCAGCAACCAGCAAGGCACCACGCTGAACAACGGTGCGCAGCTGGTGTACAGCGACCCCGACGGCGATACCCCCAACGGCACCGCGCCGGTGGAGCGCAGTGTCAACAGTGCCCAGCAACCCGGCGTGACCCTCGTCGAGCCGACCCTCAGCGTCACCCAGCAGATCACCTCGACGCCCACATTCGGCGGTTTCGACGAGGGAGACACCGTCACCTTCACCATAACCGTGGCCAACAATTCCGGTACCGACGCGTTCGACATCAGCCTGCTCGACGTGCTGCCGACCGAGATAGACGGCCTGGCGATCAGCGGCACCATCCAGTACAACGGCGGTGCCACCAACAACGGTGGCGTTGATTTCGTGATCCTCGGCGGCCAGCTGACAACCGCCAACGGCGCCAACATCGACATCGCCAACGGCGGCAGTATCGTCATCACCCTGAGCGGCGTGGTCAACGCCACTGCCGCGGGTGAGGCGTTGATCTCCAACAATGTCGAGGTGCGCTGGAGCAGCCTGAACGGCACCAGCTCCACCACCGATACCGTCAATGGCGAACGCAGCGGCGACGACGGCCTGCTCAATGGTGGCCAGCTCAACGATTACCGGGTATTGAGCGCGTTGCTGATCCCGGTCACCAACGGCATCCAGGTGTCTCGGGTGGGCGGGGTCACCGATACACCGCCGGCCACCAACGCCAGCGGCGCCACCGACACCAGCGGCCTGGTGGAAAACGTGGTGGTCGGCGAGATCGTCCGTTATCGGGTAGCCGTGCTGGTCCCCACGGGCGACAACCCCAATTACCAGGTCCGCATCGAACTGGCCGCGGGCCTTGAGTTCATCACCGCCGACCTCAACAACATCCTGATTGCCATGGTGTCGAGCCAGCTCGGTGGCCTGACCACCGATGCGTCCGACCTGGTCACCAGCGGTAGCTCGCTGTACATGACCGGCAACCAGAACAGCGACGTGGCCTTGCCGATCCATACCGACCTGGGCGGCACAGTGCCCACCGGTATTTTCGATGGCAACAATAACCGGCTGGAGATCACCACCAACCCGGACGGTAGCCAGACCATCACCTTCAACCTCGGCAACGTGACCAATACCGAGGTTGGCGACAGCGACATCGAAGGTGTGATCCTGGAGTTCAACGTGCGGGTCAGCAACGTGGCCGGCAACCAGGCCAACACCCAGCTGGGCATGACCGTGTTCGAGCATGTCGGCGAGAATGGAGGGGTCGACCGTGGCAAGAGCGACACCGTGTTCGAGCGCGTGGTGGAACCCAGCTTCACCGGCATGGACAAGTCGGTCATCGACGTGACCCCGGGCGCCGTGGCCGGTACCACCGACGCCACGGTCTCGGTCCATTTCACCCAGGACGGCGGCGTGTCCGCCTACAACACGCACCTGGCCGACCAATTCCCCAATGGCAGCAACTATCAGGTGCAGAGCATCCTGCTCAATGGCGCGGCGCTGGACCTTGCCAACCTGCCCAGTGGCGTGACCTTCACCGATGGCTCGGCCATCGCCGTCGACTTCGCACGCCTTGCGCCCAACGACACGATCCAGGTGATCTACACCGTCACCCTGCCCAACCAGACCATCGCCGACAACGCCGCCAGTTCCGCCGTACTGACCTGGACCAGCCTGCCCACCGATTTCGAAACCAACGGCTGGGGTGGCTCGGTGCCCGATGCCGCCGGCAGCAACGAGGGTGAACGTACCAGCCAGGACGGCGCCAGTGGCCTGAACAACTACATCCTCAGCGACGGCGCCGGCATGGGCGTGATCCAGGGCACGCTGTGGGACGACACCCGAAGCGCCACCGATAACGTCGCCCCCGACGGCCCTGGCCTGGACGGCATTGACGTGACCCTCAGCTGGGCCGGTGACGATGGCCAGTTCGGCACCGCCGACGACCGCACCTTCACCACGGTCACCGCCAATGGCGGCCTGTACCAGTTCGCCCTGCTGCCCTCGGGCAGCTACCTGATCGCGGTGGCGCAGAACCACCAGGCCAGCGCCAACGACAACCTCCGCGTGCGTATCGATACCGACACCGGCACTGCGCCCGTGGGCCTTGGCAGCGTCAACCTCACCCTCGGCGAAGGCGCTACCGGCACTGCCGACGCCGGTTACGTGCATGTCAACGAAGCGCCGATCAACACCGTGTCCGACCAGCACGGCCAGGAAGACACGGTGCTGCACATCGGTGGTTTGGCCACCAGCGACATCGACGTCAACGCTGGCAATACCGACGGCGTCATGACCATCACCCTGACCGTGGTGCACGGCGTCATCTGGCAGACCGCCACCCCGCCCGCAGCCACGGCCACGCCGCCCGCGGATGCCGGCCGCAGCCTGGTGCTCACTGGCACGCTGAACGCACTGAACGTGCTGCTGAGCCAGCTGTATTACAAAGGCGACCAGGACTTCAACACCTTCCGCGACAGCGAAACCCTGACCATGGTCACCAATGACCAGGGTAACTTCGGCGACGCGCCGCTCAATGGCGACGGCATCCCCGGGCAGAACCCGAGCGACGCGCTGACCGACACGGACGTGATGAACATCATCATCGACCCGGTCAACGATGCGCCGATCGCCAACGCCGACCTGGCCAATGCCGTGGAAGCCGGTGGCTTGAACAACAGCGACCCCGGCGTCAACCCGACCGGCAATGTGCTGGCCAACGACACCGATGTGGACATCCAGACCAACAACGATGTGCTCACCGTGACCCGTGTTGCCAACAGCATTACCCCCGCGGGTGTGGTGGTGGCCGCCAACGGGGTTACCACGCTGCAAGGGCTGTACGGCACCTTGTCGATTACCGCGGGCGGCGGTTTCCAGTACATCGTCGACAACGCCAACCCTGCGGTGCAGGCGCTGCGCACGGCCGGCGATTTCATCACCGAAACCTTCGGCTACACCATCGTCGACAGCGGCGGCCTGACCAGCAGCGCAGTGCTGCAGATCAACATCCACGGCGCCAACGACACCCCTGTCGCCCAGGGCGACAGCGCCACCGCGATCGAAGCAGGCGGCACCGACAACGGCACGCTCGGCCAGGACGGCACCGGTAATGTACTGGACAACGACACCGACGTGGATTCGGTGGCCTTCGGCGAAACCAAACAGGTCAGTGCGGTACGCTACGACGGCCCCGGTGGCGGCAGGATCATACCGCTGGTCAGCGGCCAACCGACCAACGTGCTGGCGAACTTCGGGACATTGACGATCAATGCCGACGGCAGCTATCGCTATGTCATCGACAACGGTAACGCCGCCGTGCAGGCGCTTTCGCCCGGCCAGACGCTGGTCGAGCAATTCACTTACCAGATGGCCGATGCCGGTGGACTGAGCGCTGTGAACGTCCTTGTCATCACTCTTCAAGGCGCCAACGATGCGCCGGTGGCCGTGGACGACCAGGGTAGCGCCGTCGCCGGCGCCAGCGATGGCAGCTCGGCGTCGGTCAATGCCAGCGGTAACGTGATCACCGGCAATGCCGGCGTGGGCACCGACACCGACGTTGACAACCTCGATCAGCCAACCGCGACCCAACTCAAGGTCGATGGCGTACGCAGCGGCCTGGAAACCACGGGTGGCACGCTCACCCCGGTGGCCAATGGTGCGCCTGCGATCCTCACTGGCACAGTCGCCCGCCTGGCCGACAGCAGCCTGATCAGTGGCGACTTCGGCCAACTGATCCTCAACGAAGACGGCAGCTATACCTTCGAGGTCAACAGCGCCGACCCGGCCATCCGTGCGCTAGCAGCCGGGCAAAGCCTGGAGGTGATCTTCACCTACCAGATCCACGACAGCGGCGGCCTCACCGACCAGGCGCAACTGGTAATTACCGTCACCGGCGTCAACGACCCGCCCGTGGTCAACCCGGTCACGGTCGATGCCATCGAGGCCGGTGGCGTCAAAAACGGCCAGCCGGGGCTGGACCCGAGCGGCAGCATCCGCAGCGCGTATAGCGACCCTGACGGCGATAGCCTGATCGTCAGCGCGGTAGTCAATCCCAACGGCGTCAACGGCACGCCCGGCCAAGCCCTGGCCGGCAACTATGGCAGCCTGGTACTCGATGCCCAGGGCAACTACCGCTACGTGGTCGACAACAGCAACGCTGCGGTCCAGGCCCTGCGCACCGATGCCGACCAACTCACCGAGGTGTTCCAGTACAGCGTCAGCGATGGCAACGGCAAAATCGTCACTGCCACCTTCACCGTCGTCATCCACGGCCGCAACGATACCCCGGTTGCCACCAGTGACGCCGCCACGGCCATCGAGGCCGGTGGCACCAACAACGGCACGCCCGGGCAGGATGCCACCGGCAACGTGCTGGACAACGACACTGACGTCGACGCCGTGGCCCTGGGCGAGACCAAGCAAGTCAACGCGATCCGCTTCGATGGCACCGGTGGCGGCCAACTGGTACCGGTAGCCAGCGGCCAAGCGACCAGCGTACCGGCCAGCTTCGGCAGCTTGACCATCAACGCCGACGGCAGCTACCGCTATGTCATCGATAACACCAACGCTGCCGTGCAGGCGCTTTCCCCGGGCCAGACGCTGGTCGAGCAGTTCACCTATCAGGTGGTCGATACCGACGGTCTGACCGCCGTCACCGTACTGGTGATCACTATCCAGGGCGCCAACGATGCGCCGGTGGCCGTGGACGACCAGGGCAGTGCCATCGCCGGCGCCAGCGATGGCAGCCCGGCACCGCTCAATGCCAGCGGTAACGTGATCACTGGCGACAATGGCGTGGGCACCGACACCGACGTCGACAACCTTGATCAGCCAACCGCGACCCAACTCAAGGTCGATGGCGTACGCAGCGGCCTGGAAACCACGGGCGGCACGCTCACCCCGGTGGCCAATGGTGCGCCCGCCACTGTCATCGGTACGGTTGGCCGCCTGGCCGACAGCAGCCTGATCAGTGGCGACTTCGGCCAACTGATCCTCAACGAAGACGGGAGCTATACCTTCGAGGTCAACAGCGCCGACCCAGCCATCCGTGCGCTATCAGTCGGGCAAAGCCTGGAGGTGATCTTCACCTACCAGATCCACGACAGCGGCGGCCTCACCGATCAGGCGCAACTGGTAATCACCGTCACCGGCGTCAACGACCCGCCCGTGGTCAACCCGGTCACGGTCGATGCCATCGAGGCCGGGGGGGTCAACAACGGCCAGCCGGGGCTGGACCCGAGCGGCAGCATCCGCGGTGCGTATAGCGACCCTGACGGCGATACCCTGATCGTCAGCGCGGTAGTCAATCCCAATGGCGTCAACGGCACGCCCGGCCAAGCCCTGGCCGGCAACTATGGCAGCCTGGTACTCGATGCCCAGGGCAACTACCGCTACGTGGTCGACAACAGCAATGCTGCGGTACAGGCCCTGCGCACCGATGCCGATCAACTCACCGAGGTGTTCCAGTACAGCGTCAGCGATGGCAACGGCAAAATCGTCACTGCCACCTTCACCGTCGTCATCCACGGCCGCAACGATACCCCGGTTGCCACCAGTGACGCCGCCACGGCCATCGAGGCCGGTGGCACCAACAACGGCACGCCCGGGCAGGATGCCACCGGCAACGTGCTGGACAACGACAGCGACGTCGACGCCGTGGCCCTGGGCGAAACCAAGCAAGTCAACGCGATCCGCTTCGATGGCACCGCTGGCGGCCAACTGGTACCGGTAGCCAACGGCCAAGCGACCAGCGTACCGGCCAGCTTCGGCAGCTTGACCATCAACGCCGACGGCAGCTACCGCTATGTCATCGATAACACCAACGCTGCCGTGCAGGCGCTTTCCCCAGGCCAGACGCTGGTCGAGCAGTTCACCTATCAGGTGGTCGATACCGACGGTTTGACCGCCGTCACCGTACTGGTGATCACTATCCAGGGCGCCAACGATGCGCCGGTGGCCGTGGACGACCAGGGCAGTGCCATCGCCGGCGCCAGCGATGGCAGCCCGGCACCGCTCAATGCCAGCGGTAACGTGATCACTGGCGACAATGGCGTGGGCACCGACACCGACGTCGACAACCTTGATCAGCCAACCGCGACCCAACTCAAGGTCGATGGCGTACGCAGCGGCCTGGAAACCACGGGCGGCACGCTCACCCCGGTGGCCAATGGTGCGCCCGCCACTGTCATCGGTACGGTTGGCCGCCTGGCCGACAGCAGCCTGATCAGTGGCGACTTCGGCCAACTGATCCTCAACGAAGACGGGAGCTATACCTTCGAGGTCAACAGCGCCGACCCAGCCATCCGTGCGCTATCAGTCGGGCAAAGCCTGGAGGTGATCTTCACCTACCAGATCCACGACAGCGGCGGCCTCACCGATCAGGCGCAACTGGTAATCACCGTCACCGGCGTCAACGACCCGCCCGTGGTCAACCCGGTCACGGTCGATGCCATCGAGGCCGGTGGGGTGAACAACGGCCAGCCGGGGCTGGACCCGAGCGGCAGCATTCGCGGTGCGTATAGCGACCCTGACGGCGATACCCTGATCGTCAGCGCGGTGGTCAATCCCAACGGCGTCAACGGCACGCCCGGCCAAGCCCTGGCCGGCAACTATGGCAGCCTGGTACTCGATGCCCAGGGCAACTACCGCTACGTGGTCGACAACAGCAATGCTGCGGTACAGGCCCTGCGCACCGATGCCGATCAACTCACCGAGGTGTTCCAGTACAGCGTCAGCGATGGCAACGGCAAAATCGTCACTGCCACCTTCACCGTCGTCATCCACGGCCGCAACGATACCCCGGTTGCCACCAGTGACGCCGCCACGGCCATCGAGGCCGGTGGCACCAACAACGGCACGCCCGGGCAGGATGCCACCGGCAACGTGCTGGACAACGACACCGACGTCGACGCCGTGGCCCTGGGCGAAACCAAGCAAGTCAACGCGATCCGCTTCGATGGCACCGCTGGCGGCCAACTGGTACCGGTAGCCAGCGGCCAAGCGACCAGCGTACCGGCCAGCTTCGGCAGCTTGACCATCAACGCCGACGGCAGCTACCGCTATGTCATCGATAACACCAACGCTGCCGTGCAGGCGCTTTCCCCAGGCCAGACCCTGGTCGAGCAGTTCACCTATCAGGTGGTCGATACCGACGGTCTGACCGCCGTCACCGTACTGGTGATCACTATCCAGGGCGCCAACGATGCGCCGGTGGCCGTGGACGACCAGGGCAGTGCCATCGCCGGCGCCAGCGATGGCAGCCCGGCGTCGGTCAACGCCAGCGGTAACGTGATCACTGGCGACAATGGCGTAGGCGCCGACACCGATGTCGACAACGACGACCAGCCGGCCACCACCCAACTTAGGGTCAATGGCGTGCGCAGCGGTCTGGAAAGCGCCGGTGGCGTGCTCGCGCCGGTGGCCAGCGGCGCCCCCGCCAGCATTACAGGCACAGTGGCCCGCCTGGCCGACAGCAGCCTGATCAGTGGCGACTTCGGCCAACTGATCCTCAACGAAGACGGCAGCTATACCTTCGAGGTCAACAGCGCCGACCCGGCCATCCGTGCGCTAGCAACCGGGCAAAGCCTGGAGGTGATCTTCACCTACCAGATCCATGACAGCGGCGGCCTCACCGACCAGGCGCAACTGGTAATCACCGTCACCGGCGTCAACGACCCGCCCGTGGTCAACCCGGTCACGGTCGATGCCATCGAGGCCGGTGGGGTGAACAACGGCCAGCCGGGGCTGGACCCGAGCGGCAGCATTCGCGGTGCGTATAGCGACCCTGACGGCGATACCCTGATCGTCAGCGCGGTAGTCAACCCCAACGGCGTCAACGGCACGCCCGGCCAAGCCCTGGCCGGCAACTATGGCAGCCTGGTACTCGATGCCCAGGGCAACTACCGCTACGTGGTCGACAACAGCAATGCTGCGGTACAGGCCCTGCGCACCGATGCCGACCAACTCACCGAGGTGTTCCAGTACAGCGTCAGCGATGGCAACGGCAAGGTCGTCACCGCCACCTTCACGGTGGTCATTCATGGCCGCAACGACACCCCCATCGCTGCTGATGACAGCGCCACTGCCATCGAGGCCGGTGGCAGCAACAACGGTACCCCCGGACAGGTTGGCAGCGGCAATGCCTTGAGTAACGACAGCGACGTGGATGCCGGCGACAGCAAAGCCGTCGATGGCATCTACCTGGGCACCCTCGCGGCCGGCGGCACGTTCATCCAGGTCAATGCCGGCCCGACCGTGGTGGCCGGCACCTATGGCACCCTGAACATCGATGCCAACGGCAACTACGTCTACACCGTCAACGACAGCCTGGCCGCGGTACAAGCGCTCAAGGCCGGCGAACAGCTGCGCGAAACCTTCAGCTACCGCATGCGCGACACGGATGGCGCCACAGCCCAGGCGCAGATCAACATCACCATCGAAGGCCGCTACGACACCCCGGTGGCGCACGGAGACTTCGCTTACGCGGTCGCAGAGGACGACGATGGCAACTTTGGGCGCAACCCCACCGGCAATGTGCTGAACAACGACACCGACGTCGATGCCAACGACAGCAAGGTGGTCACGGCCGTGGGCGTAGGTGCGCAAAGCAGCAACCCGACCCTGGACCCGCTGACCGGTAGCGCCACCGTCACTACCAACTACGGCACCCTGACCCTCAATGCCGACGGCAGCTACCGCTTCGTGGTCAACTCCAACGACCCCGACATCATTGCCCTCGGCCCGCTGGGCTTCGTCATCCAGAACTACACCTACCAGGTCACCGACGGCGGTGGGCTCAGCGACACCGCCACCCTGACCATCTTTATCCGCGGCGAAAACCAGCCACCCATTGCCGGCCCCGACCAGGGCCTGGCCGTCGAGGCCGGCGGCGTCGACAACAACATCCCGGGTAGCGACCCCAGCGGCAACGTGATGGACAACGACAGCGACCCGGACACCATCAACATCCTCTTCCCGGAAACCCTCGAGGTGCTGGCATTCTGGACTGGCGACGGCCCGCTACCGGGCAACGCCAGCCTGGTCGGGCAAACCCTGCGCGGCCAGTATGGCGACCTGACCCTCAATGGCGACGGCACCTGGAACTACGTGCTGGACAACAGCCTGCTGGCCGTCCAGCAGCTGCGCGCCAGCGGCCAGACGCTGGTGGACAACTTCACCTACTTGCTGGCGGACTTCTGGGGCGGCACCGCCAATGGCCTGCTGACCATTACCATCGACGGCCGCAACGACTACCCAGTAGCCAATGACGATACCGCCGTTGCGGTGGAGGCCGGCGGGGTGAACAATGGCACTGCCGGCGTCGACCCGCAGGGCAACGTGCTGGACAACGACACCGATATCGACGGTGCGCAATACGGCGAAACCAGGACGGTGCTGCAGTACACCGGCGAAAACGGCCAGACCGCCGCAGCCGGCCAGGTGCTGCAAGGCCTGTATGGCACGCTGCTGATCAACGCCGACGGCAGCTACCAGTATGTCGTCGACAACACCAACCCAACTGTGCAGGCCATGCGCAGCGCTGGCGAAGCGCTGAAAGAGGTATTCACCTACCGCATGCGCGACACCGCCGGCATCATTTCGGACGCACGCCTGACAGTGACCGTGCAGGGCGCCAATGACAACCCGGTGGCCCGCGACGATGTCAATACAGCCAGCGACCAGGTACCGGCACCGCACACCAGCGGCAACGTGCTACCCAATGACAGCGATGTGGACGCCGGCGACGGGCTGACTGTGACAGGCATCCGCGCCGGCCAGGAAGCCGGCACAGGTAAGGCCGGCGCGATCGGCCAGCCCACCGTTGGCCAGTACGGCACGTTGGTACTCAATGCCGACGGCAGCTACACCTACAGCATCGACCTGAGCAACCCCGAGGTGTTGGCCGCAGCCGGCCTTGGGCAAGTGCTCAAGGACTACTTCACCTACACCATCAGCGACCTGGCGGGTGCCACCGACCAGGCTCAGCTGGTCATCACGCTGGATATTTCCACCCCGTACATCCCCCCTGGCCCGTATTTCGAACGCGACAGCACCAGCGGCCGGACGGATGCACCGCTGCCGGA
Organism: Pseudomonas sp. 10(2024); assembly: GCF_045164175.1. Taxonomy (NCBI): domain Bacteria; kingdom Pseudomonadati; phylum Pseudomonadota; class Gammaproteobacteria; order Pseudomonadales; family Pseudomonadaceae; genus Pseudomonas; species Pseudomonas sp. 10(2024). Next base: position 2,511,047 of record NZ_CP174006.1, on the reverse strand, counting down.
GGTCAACCCGGCGATCTACGTCGCACCCGTCGTCGAGCGAATCAACGAAAGCCTGACGCTCTCTGCCTGGGGCACCGATGGCAGTGATGTACGCCTGTTCGCCACGCCCGAAATCGAAAGCCCGTCACTCGGCAGCCAGCTTGGCCTGGTCAACGGGCAGTTCGTTGCCAGTGCAGTGGCACAAAGCCGACGCGCCAGTGCCGAAGACCAGAACTGGATCGATGGCCGCCACGGTGTCATCAGCCTGACTGCCGACGGCCTGTTGCCCGACCCATCGCTTTGGGCGCCAGTGCAGGCCGACATGGTGCCGCAAACGGAGAGAACCACGGAGCCTGCACGGGGTTTTCGTGCGCAATTGCGTGAAGCCGCCCAGCGCCGCGGCAGCAACGCCCCATGAAGCCGATACATTCACGGATGGACCAAGGACTGTTTATGCCAGTATCGACCTTTAAAGCCCTCAGTACCTTCACGGCCTTCAGCGTGTTGCTCAGCGCCTGCTCAGCCTTCGAGCCCAAGCCTTTTACCGAGGACGAGATGCGCAAGCGGGTGATCGAAGACCAGGCGCGCATGTACAAGGAGCAGGAACCGGTCACCGGACCGATCACCTTCTACGAAGCCTCGGCGCGCGCCCTGAAGTACAACCTCGACTACCGTTTGAAGTTGCTGGAAAGCGCGCTGGCTTCAGACCTGCGCGATGTTTCCAGCCACGAGATGCTGCCGCGTCTGGTCGCCTCCGCCGGCTATGCCGGACGTAACAACGACTCCGGCGGCACCTCCATCGGTATCGAGGACCGCCAGGTCAGCTTGCGTCCGTCCACTTCCGAGGAGCGCTATCGCACCCTTTACAGCCTCGGCCTGTCCTGGAGCCTGCTGGACTTCGGGGTTGCCTACTTCCGCACGCAGCAGAAGAACGACCAGGTGTTGATGGCCGAGGAGCGCCGTGAAAAGGTAGCGCAGAACGTGCTGCAGGACGTGCGCAACGCCTACTGGCGAGCGCTTGGCGCGCAGCGCCTGCTGCCGGAGGTGGACGGCCTGCTGATGCGCACCCACCGCGCCCTGACGGCAGCCCGTGAAGCCGAAGGCAAAGGCCTGCTGCCACGCCAGGATATCCTTGCCTACCAACGCGCCCTGCTCGACTCGGTGTATATGCTCACCGTGCGCCGTCAGGACCTGGAGTTCGCCCGCGCCGAGCTGGCCGCGCTGATGTCGCTTCCGCCCAATACCAGGATGGTGCTGGCCGACGCCAACGAACAACCGCTGCCGCTGCTGACCAGTAACGTCGAGCAACTTGAACGCCTGTCGCTGGAACGGCGCCCGGAAATCATGGAGGAGTGGTATCGCAAACGCGTGAGCATGAACGACCTGAAAATCGCCAAGGCCCAGTTGTGGCCGAACGTTAGCTTCAACTACGGCTATGAGTACGATTCCAACAAATACCTGTACAACAGCGACTGGAACCAGACCGGCATCAATGTCTCGATGAACCTGCTGCGCCTGTTGCAGTACCCGGACATTTCCGCAGCGGAGGAAAGCCAGGAAAAAACCGACGACATGCGCCGCACCGCGCTGTCGATGGCGATCCTCACCCAGGTTCGCGTCGGCCTTCTGCGCTATCAGCTAGCGCGCCAGGAAGTGGAATTCGCCGACGAAAGCCTGCGCGTCGACCAGAACCTCCTCAACTACGCGCAGTCCTCACGCAATGCTGCGCTGGGCAGCGAACTGGAGCTGATCCGCGCCGAAGGCCGACTGCTGCTGTCGCGCTACCAGCGCGAAGCCGCCTACTCCGATGCACAGGCAGCCTGGGGCCGACTCTACAACTCGATCGGCTTCCAGGTCATGCCCAAGGAGATTGGGCAACATGATGTGAAGACGCTGGCGCGAGAGATACAGAATACCGTTGAGCAGCAGACGCGGGACAATCTGCTGGCGGAGGTCAAGTAACCGAGCCGGAAGATCTCAAGGGTGAATCGAACCCTGTCAGCAGGCACTACGGTTCGCCCAGCAGCGTGGTCGACACCGGACTGCCCGACCGGCTGTTGTCGCCTGCCCGAACTTGAAGTGCGCCCAGACACAACAACCGGTACACCCAGCGACAAGCCTTCCCCCCACCCTGCCCCTTAGCCTGTCACCACGCGCCGCCCCGCTGCGGCACGCACCCAAAGCACAAGAACAAACGTTGGTGACCTATGCAGACAGTAGATCCGATCACCCTTGCGGTTGTCCGGGGTGCGCTGGAGACAGCGCAACGCGAAATGACCCTGACCCTGGAAAAGACCGGGCGCTCCAGTGTGTTCAACCTGGCCCACGACTATTCCAACTCGCTGTTCGACCACTTGCCGGAAATGATCCTGCAGGGCCAGGACATTCCCATCCACCTGGGCTCGCTGATCCCGGCCATGAAGTGCGTGGCCGAGTTCTTCGGCGACGACATCGCCGAAGGCGACGTGATCTACCACAACGACCCCGCCTACAAGGGCAGCCATATTCTCGACTGCTGCATGTACAAACCGGTGTATTACCAAGGCGAGCTGGTGTTCTGGACCGTTTGCAAGGGCCACCTGACCGACATCGGCGGCCCGGTGCCGGCGGGTTACAACCCCGATGCCAAGGAGATCTACGCCGAGGGCCTGCGCATTCCACCGGTCAAGCTGTGGGAAAAGGGCAAGCGTCGTGAGGACGTGATCAACTTCATGCTCACCAACATGCGCGCCCGCCCTTATCAGGAAGGTGACCTCAATGCCCAGTATGGCGCCTGCAAGGTCGGCGAGCGGCACTTGCTGGAGCTGCTCGACAAATACGGCGTGGCACAGGTGCGTGCCTGCATCGCCGAACTGAAGAACATGGCCGACCGACACATGCGGGCGCTGTTGCACGATGTGCCGGATGGTGACTACAGCGGCACCGCCGTGCTCGAAGATGCCGGCCACGGCCTGGGTGAACTGGCCATCACCGCCCATGTGCAGATCCGTGGCGACCAGGCCCATGTGCGCATCGAAAGCCCGCCGCAGGTGCCGTACTTCATCAATTCCTATGAGGGCAACTCGGTATCCGGGGTGTATCTGGGGCTGATGATGTTCGCCCAGGTGGCGCCGCCTTACAACGAAGGCCTGTATCGCTGCGTAACGGTCGATGTCGGCCCCAGGGGTACGCTGTGCAATGCCGAGGAACCCGCGCCTCACGTCAATTGCACCACCACGCCGATGGAAACCCTCGCCGATGCCGTGCGCACTGCGCTGGAACAGGCCTCGCCACAGCGGGTAACGGCCTCCTGGGGGCATACCAGCGGCATCAACATTGCCGGCCGCGACCCGCGCAACGGCAATAGCGAGTACGTGACGATGGTGCTGGCCTCGATCATTTCCGGAGCCGGTGCCAACAAGGTGATGGATGGCTGGCACGCCTGCGGCCCGCTGTGCTGCTTCGGGGCGCTGATGAGCGGTGACATCGAGCTGCTCGAACATGCGTATCCGGTGCTGATCCACCGCTACAGCCTGATGGCCGACAGTGGTGGCGCCGGTGAATTGCGCGGTGGTTCGGGCACCCGCCTGGAGATCGAACCGCTGGACCACGCCATGACCGTGGTCGGCTTCGGCGAGGGCCGCCAGTTGCCCACCGCCGGTGCCGCCGGGGCTCGCAATGCCCTGCTCGAGCCCAAACTGGGCCGGCTGATCCATCGCCACGCCGATGGTCGCGAAGACCACTACACGCAGAACCCCATGCTCACCCTGCAGCCCGGCGAACGCATCATCAACATCAACCCAGGGGGTGGTGGCTACGGCGACCCGCTGCGCCGTCGGGTCGCAGCAGTACTGGAGGACGTGCGCAACGGCCTGGTCTCGCCACAAGGCGCAGCCCTGGAATATGGCGTGGTCCTCGATGCCGATGGCCAACTGGACGAAACAGCCACCCGCCTTGCCCGCGCCCCGCGCTAACCGGAGAACACGCATGCGTAACCAATATCGCCTGGGCGTAGACGCCGGCGGCACTTTCACCGATTTCATCCTGGCCGATCGCGACGGCGGCGTGCAGCTGTTCAAGGCCCCGTCCACGCCCCAGGACGGCACCCTGGCCATTCGCGCCGGCCTGGCACAGATCGCCGACGCCACCGGGCGTAGCCCGGCCGAACTGATCGCCAACTGTGACCTGTGCATCAACGGCACCACCGTGGCCCTCAACGCGCTGATCGAGCGCACCGGGGTCAAGGTGGGCCTGCTGTGCACCGAGGGGCACGAGGACAGCCTGGAAATCCGCCTGGGCCACAAGGAAGAAGGCCACCGCTACGACGCCCACTACCCGCCGGCACACATGCTTGCCCCACGCCACCTGCGCCGCCCGATCGGTGGCCGAATCCTTGGCGATGGCCGTGAGCACAGCCCGCTGGACGAAGCCGCCATCCATGCCGCCATCGACTACTTCCGTGCCGAAGGCGTGCAGGCCGTGGCCATTTCCTTCCTGTGGTCGGTACGCAACCCCAGCCACGAACAGCGGGCCGCCGAACTGGTACGGGCTGCCCTGCCCGAGGTATTCGTCTGCACCGGCTGCGAGGTGTTCCCGCAGATCCGCGAATACACCCGCACCTCCACCACCGTGGTCAATGCCTACCTCAGCCCGGTAATGGCACGTTACGTGGCGCGCATCGACAGCCTGTTCCAGGAGCTTGGCGCACAGCAGCCAGTACGCTACTTCCAGTCCAACGGCGGGTTGGCGCCCGGGCACCTGATGCGTGAGCGCGCCGTCAACGCGATCAACTCCGGTCCGGCCTCAGCACCACAAGCCGGGTTGGCGGTAGCGAGGCCGTTCGGTATCGACAACGTCATTACCGTGGACATGGGCGGCACCTCGTTCGACATCACCCTGACCAACGCTGGACGCACCAACTTCAGCAAGGACGTGGACTTCCTGCGCCAGCGCATCGGCGTGCCGATGATTCAGGTGGAGACCCTGGGTGCCGGCGGTGGCTCCATCGCCCACCTGGACGAGTTTGGCATGCTCCAGGTCGGACCGCGCAGCGCCGGCGCCATGCCTGGGCCGGTGTGCTACGGCAAGGGTGGCCGCGAACCCACGGTCACCGACGCCAACCTGGCCCTTGGCTACCTGCCCGACGGCGCACTGCTGGGCGGCAGTATCCGCCTGAACCGCCAGGCCGCGCTGGAGGCCATCCGGAGCAAGATCGCCGAACCGTTGGGCATCAGTGTGGAACGCGCGGCATTCGGCATCACCACCCTGGTCAACCTGAACATGGTCAACGGCATCCGCCGCGTATCGATCGAGCGCGGTCACGACCCGCGTGACTTCGCCCTGATCGGCGCAGGCGGTGCGGCGGGCATGCACGTGGTGCGCCTGGCCGAAGAAATTGGCATGCACACCGTGCTGATCCCCAAGGTGGCCTCGGGCTTGTGTGCGTTCGGCCAGATCCTGTCCGACGTGCGCTACGACCAGCTCACCAGCCTGTCGATGCGCCTGGACGCCGGGCACGTCGACCTGGCGCAACTCAACCAGACCCTCACCGAACTGCGCCAGCAAGGCCTGGCCAACCTGCGCGAAGACGGTTTTGGCGACCAGGCCAGCAGCTGCCACTACACCCTGGAGATGCGCTACCTGGGGCAAATTCATGAGTGCAGTGTGGACCTGCAGCAGCACAGCCTGGACGAGGCAGGGCTGGCCGCGCTGGTCAGCCGCTTCCACAGCCGCCACCAGACCCTGTACTCGTACAGCGAACCCGACAGCCCGGTGGAGCTGGTGAACCTGGAGTGCTCGGTGATCGGCCACCTGCCACGCCCGCCGCAACCCGAGCTGCAGGGGCCGGCCGAGCCCCCCGCCCCCACCGCGCAATCCGTCCGCCCGATGCTGTTCAGTGCCGACGGTGAATGGCAGCCCACACCGGTGTTCAACGGCAACCACCTGTTGCCAGGGCAGACCGTGCATGGCCCCTGTGTGATCGAGGAAGACACCACCAACATTGTCCTGCCACCCGGCTGGCAGGCGCGCCTGGAGCCTTCGGCCACCTACCGGGTGACACGCGGGGGTTGATCTTGGGGTCGGCGCGCGCCGATCATGGGCCTGACAACCGCCCGGCAGTTTTGCGCTGCCGGGCGGTTCGTACAATAACAAGAGCTGCTTGAGTAGCTTGCCTGCAGTTCCTTTTTTCAATGCTGCCCTCTTTGAAAAAGGACCCACCATGCCCACAGAACTCTCGACCCACGGCTGGCCACAGCCAGAGCGCCAGGTACGCTGGGCCGAAGCCATCAGTGACACCTATTTTCCGCTAAGCCTTGAATTTGCTGCCGGACAGCCGTTCGATGGCCACCTGCAGCGCTGGAGTACGCCGAGCACACCGCTCAGCCTGTCGCGCCTGCGGTCCAGCCAGCTGGGTTACTCGCGCAGCAAAGCGCACATCGGCCAGGACCATGAAGCGTTCTACCTGGTGACCGTGCCGCATGGCAGCGAGGTGCACTTTGAACAGGACGGCCACCAGATCAGTTGCAGCCCGGGCGGTTTCATCGTCGAGCGCGGCGATGCACCCTACCGCTTCCACTACGGCACGCAGAACGACTTGTGGGTGCTCAAGCTGCCCGAGCGTGCGCTCAAAGCCAACCTGCTGGGGCACAAGCGCTATACCCGGCATTGCTTCGATGCCCGTCAGGGCCTGGGGCGCATCTTCGTCGAGCAACTCGACCTGTGTGCCCGCCATTTCGACACCAGCCCCCCGGCAGCCCGGCATCTACTGCTGGAACAGGCCTCCGCCACCCTGCTGCTGGCCTTGCAACAGGATGAGCGCGTGCTGGGCAGCGAAGGCAGCAACCTCAGCACCCTGCACCTGACGCGGGTCGAGCAGTACGTGCAGCAAAACCTGGGTGACCCCGAGCTGTCGCCACAAACCATCGCCAGCGCCTGTGGGCTGTCGCTGCGTTATCTGCACAAGTTGTTCGCGATCACGCCCTACACCCTTGGCGAGTGGGTACGCCGTCAACGCCTGGAGGCCGTGCACCGGCAACTGCGCGACCCGCATTGCCACCTGGCCATCGGCGAACTGGCATTTCGCTGGGGTTTTGCCGACCAGGCGCAATTCACCCGCGCGTTTCGCCAGCAGTATGGGTGCACGGCGAGCGAAGTGCGGGCTACGCGTACGCACTGATAAAAGCAACGGATACGTGCCCGCTTGCACAGGGGCCGCAGCTGCGTTGGCTGTGCGGGCTCAATCCCCCGCCGCCACATCCACCACTTTCCAGCTGTCATCCGGGTCGAAGCGTTTCATCTCCTTCGCCAGCCTGTCGCCATGCGGCCCGAGGTCTTTCTCGAACACTTGGCCGTCATGGCTGATCATGAAGCTCATCACCCCGGTGTCGTCGTACTTGGCCGGCCAGGCGACCATGGCGAAGCCACGGCTCATCTGGTTGCCGATCAGGTAGCTGTAGGCACCGCCCGGGGCGGATGGGCCCTGTGCATCCAGGATGCGGAAGTGGTAGCCATACCAGGCGTCACCGACCACATCCTGGCCGAACAGCGGGCCCAACGGGCTGACGTCACCGTCGCCATCGTCATCCCAATACAACCCGTCATGCTTGCCCGGCTCGCTGAAAATCTTCTGTGCGTACTCCAGCGCACCATTGCCGTTATGGTCCTGGGTGGCGTAGTCCATTTGCGCATCGTGATAGGCCAGCAGCGACTGCAGAACACCCAGCTCGTTGCGCCCGATACGACGGGCGCGGATTTCGGCACTGCCCGCCTTGAGGTCGAAGCGCCAGCCCTGGCTGGTTCTGGTCAGCGGTATGGGCAAGGTCCAATGACCGGTGCCCACCGCCAGGATGGCCTTGCCCTCGCCTGACATGTCGATGCTGTGCTGTGCGCGATACTGCTCGAGAAAGGTATCCACATCGCTGCGTTGCACACCACCGCGCGGTATGTAGGTGCGCCAGTCATCGCCCAGCAACTGGGCCAGGCGGGCTTCATCAGGTTTCTCCTGGCCCAGCGCCGCGACAAAGGCTTCCACGGCCTTCTCCGGCGTTGGGAAGGCTTGCTGGGCAGCGGCCATGAACGACCAGGCCAGACCTGCCGTCAGCAGCAATGCAGCGAGTGTCGGGCGCTTCATCGACGGCCTCCTGCGCCGCGACGCGCGGGCGCACTGGGCCGGGAGATCGGGTGCCCGGCGGCACGCGACGCACCGGGCCGCTGAGCGAACGACTGGCTGGTACGGCCGCGGTTGGCCTGCGCGCTGGTGCGCGACGGTGAGCGCACGCCGTCGAAAGCATTGTTGCGGGCACGGCCTGCCGTATTGGCAGGACGGCTCTGCGCCGGCTGCCGCACCTGGCCGTCGCCCTGCCGGCGTTGATTGGCCAGGTTGCCGTTCTGCTGGCGGCCTTGGACGTTGCGGGTTTCCTGCCGACGGTCAGTCGCCCGCGCGCCATCATCACGGGACGGCATGCGGTTGCCGTCAGGATTGCCTGCCTTGGCCTCGCGCATTTGCTCGCGGGCCTGACGGTTACTGGTAGCCGGCCGTTCGATACCTGCGCGGTCCATCGATGCCCTGGCTTTGTCTCGGGCCTGGGCCCGTTGGGCGTCGTCGCCGCGGAACGCGGTGCGCTGAGTGGCACCGTCCAGCTGGCGGCCGTACTGCTGACGGCTGCGAGAATCGCGGTATGGCACCCCGTCGCGGTTGGCGGCATTGTGCTGCCATTTGTTCTGGTTGTTGGTGATGCGGTTGTTGACGTTGAGGTTGTTGTAGCGGTTGACGTCAATGTCGATGTCATTGTTGTCCCAGTCGCAATCGCCCCACAGCGAGGCGACAATTGCCACGCCGGTACCGAAGGCCTGGCCGGCCACCAGCGCGGAACCGGGGTAGTACATGGGCGGCGGCGGGTAATACACCGGGGGCGAGGCAGGGTAGGCCCAGGTGCCATAGGTGGTGGTCGGGTTATAGCTAGGCACATACACCACTTGCGGGTCGGCCGGCTCGATGACGATGGTGGTGGGCGGGCTGCTGGCCGCTGCCCCTTGGGTGCTACTGCCGCTGGCGGCTGGCGCAGGTGCGGTCTGCACGGTTACGTTCTGGTACTGGCTGCTCTGCAGATTGCCGGCAGCCTGCGCCTGGTGGCGCAAACGCTGCACGCTGCCCATGACATCATCGGACTGAGCGAGGAAAGCATCGCCCAGGCGCTGCACCCAGACCGGGTCCTGGCCAAGCGTTGCCAGCACCTGCGGGAAGGCCACCAGTGCCTGTACGCTAGGGTCCCAGGGCTGCTTGGCCACTTGCCTGACTGCATCGTCACCGGTGGCCTTGGGGTTGGCCTTGGACCAGGTCACGGCCTCATTGACCTGCCCCGGGTAGGTTGACGCCATCAGCACCTGAGCCAGCAACTGATCAGGGTACAAGGCAATGGGGGCCAGCATCTGGTCCAGTTGCTCCTGGGAGAACACCGGGTCCTTGGCCACGGGCGTGGCAGCGGATGGCGCCGGATCCGGCGCGGGCACGTCTGCGGCCAACACCAGGCCAGGGGCAGCGCTCAGGCAAAGCAGTGCCGACAGGACAGCAAACAATGGCATGCGCATCGCTTATCCCCATGAGGTCAGACCGCGTGGGTTAAGGGTAGCAATGGCAGTGCTTTTGACCAGACGAGGGGACGCTAACTTTTCGCGCTTCAACGGTGGGATGGTTGATGCATTTGAGTCTATAGGTGGGCTTCGCCGGAACCGTCGATAGTCACTATCGAGCGGGGCAATTTCTAACGAACGCTGTGGCCGCATAACCTAGCGCCATCCCCACGCTGCTTCCTAGACTGCCCTGGAGCTAACCAATGAATACCTTGGCCCGCCAGCTGTCCGCCACCCTTGTCGTTTTTGCCATCGCCGTGATCAGCGGCTGTGCCAGCCACCCTGAACTGCGCCCGTACACCGCCGAGGAAACCCGCCAGTTGCAACTGGAAGCCTTACAGCGCCGCGGCCTGTCGCTGGACAATTACGAGCAGCAACGGCGGGTGATCCTGCGTGCCGGTAACCTGCCTGTCGTGACCGAGGCTGCCGACGCTGAACCTTCGACCAAAGGCTGAACGGGCTAACCGGCGGTTCCCTCCCTCCACTTGCGCAGGTATCCTCTACCGCTCAACCGCAAGCCTTCCAGGACGGAGACCATGATCAGGCCCCTTCTGTTGCTGAGTGCTGCACTGCTTTTAAGCCCCGCGTCGCAAGCCCAGCAGATGAAACGCCAACTGGGCGATTTCGACTTCACACTCGGCACCACCCCCTCACGCAGTATGGCGCAAGGGCTTATCTCACCCAGTGCCGTTGGCGCATTCCATGGCGGGCTCGACCTCAGCCACCCCAGTGGCTGGTACCTGGGCCAGTACGCCCCAAGCATGGGCGTCACCCCCGACTCGACCCTGCGCCTGGACAGCTACCTGGGCTACAAGCACCATTTCGACAGCAGCCTGGGCTATGAGGTAGGGTTGATCCATTACAGTCAGCCCAATATCGCAGGCCCCGACAGCTACGCCCTGTATGGGGGGATTTCGGTGCTGGGCAGCCGCTTCGGCGGGGCGCTGCGCGACAACCCCGACAACCGCACGGGCACGCTGTTCGCCGACTTCGGCCATCTGCCGATGTTCGACGTCGACTTCACCGTCAAGCTCGCCCACCACCGCTTGGGCACGCCGTTCACCATTGGCGATGGCAGCCAGGTGAATACCTTTTCCGATTGGTCACTGGAGCTGTCGCGGCCCTGGCTGGGCATCGACCTGAACCTGATCTACAGCAACTCCAGCCTGAGTGGCGCGAGCTGCGATGCCTATTCGGGCATCAATACCTATTGCGACAGCGTGGTCACACTCAAGGCCCAGCGCAGCTTTTTTTAACGGCGCGGCGCCAGCGCCAGGGCAATACCGCCCAACACCACCACACAGGCGATCAACAAGCGCAACGACACCGGTTCGCCAATCAGCGCAACCCCGCCCAGGGCGGCAATCACCGGCACACTCAGTTGCAGGGTCGCCGCCTGTTGCGCACTGATCTGCCTGACCACGCCATACCAAACGGCATAGCCTGCGCCAGAAGCCAGCACACCGGAACCCAGGGCATACAACAAGCCAAGCGGTGTGAGGTGCGGGCCGGCACCCAGCAACAGCATCGGTAGCAGCAGGATCAGGCAAGGCAAACTGCGGGCAAAATTGCCGACAGTGTCGGCCAGCGGCCTGGGCGAGCCTTTGCCCAGTAGCGTATATACCCCCCAGGCCACACCGGACAGGGCCATCAGCAAGGCACTGGCCAACGGCGGCGCCGAGACGCCAGGCAACAGCAGCACCAGTAGGCCGGCAAAGGCAATCAGCATGCCCAGCAGCACGCGTACAGTGATGTGTTCGTCCCTGTACCACGCAAAGCCGAACATGGTGATCTGCACGGCACCGAACAGCAACAACGCCCCTGCACCTGCGCCCAGTTGCAGGTACGCCGCAGAAAACAGGAACGCGTACAGGAACAGGGCCAGGCCGCCCCACCAACTGCCGCCCATGGCCTGCACCGGCTTGCGCAGGCGAATCAGCAACAGCAGAAACAGCGCACCACTGGCCAGACGTACCACGGTAAAGGATACCGGGTCGATCGCCCCGTCCTTCAGCGCCAGCCGGCAGAACACCGAATTGGCGGCAAACGCCACCAGGCTGAAAAGGGCAGGCCAAAGCCAGGCGCTGGTCTTGCGGTCAGTAAGCGTGCTCGTGCCTGTACTCATGGTGTGGTCACCTCTGAGTGGGATTGTTGTTATAGCGGCATTTAGTCAGGACCGGCACCGATATACAAGGAAGAACCACCGTGAGGATGGCACCGGCTACGCCGGTGTTCGCGGGTAAACCCGCGCCGGCTTTTCAGGTTTTGAGCAAGACGGCGGCTACTGCTTCGATCTCCACCAGCATGCCGTCCAATGCCAGCCGGGGCACCGGTATCAGCGTGCAGGTCGGTTTCATGTGCGCTCCCCAGGCCCTGTCGGCCTCGGCCACCCATTGGTGCAGGCGCGCTTCTGAATGCTCGACAATCAACAGGGTCAGCTTGAACACCTGGGCCAGGCTGGCACCTTTCGACGCCAGGGCCCTTTCCAGATTGGCCAATGCCTGCCGGGCCTGTTCGGCGAACACGGGTGACAACTGGCCCTGGCTATCCTCCCCGCCCTGACCGGCGATGAACAGCAGACGGCTGTCAGCGCGCACTTCGGCGACATGGGAGTAGGCGTTGCCACTGGGGTCGTAGAGGCCTTCGGGGTTGCTCAGCTGGAATGCGCTTGATGGGGTCACGACAAGCCCTCGCTCGGTTGAAAGAGCGCCGGAGTATCGGACCTTAAGCTAACTCGAGGTCAAGCATAAAGTAGGAAATTTCGTACAAGGCATCGTCATGTCAAAACCACGCGTGTGTTTGCGCAGTGGCTGTAAGGCCGTAGGCTCTGTACGAAAAGTCTTGAGACGCAGGTCAGGCTGTTTTCAACGCAGCATGAACAAGTATCAAGGCTTTTCGTACAGAGCCTAGATTGCAAAGCCCGGCATGGAGGCCTTTAACCAACAAGGAAAAACCGATGAGCAAATTTGATTTTCAGCTGGCCTATACCATCAAGCCGCACAGCGCTCCACGCGATGAAACCGATGCGGCACAGGCACGTCTGCACCTGCGGGAAAAGCTCGGCCTGGACACCGTCGAGCACATTGAAACCACGCTGCTTGGCATGATCACGCTCAATGGCACCACCCTCGCTGACCGCAAGCGGGAAGCTGAAAAGCTGGTCCGCGATTACATCCATGACGCGCTCAAGGAACTGCGCGTACTGTCCACCGTGAAGTTCTACGGCTGCCTGATGGTGGACGGGCTGGGGCCAGCCATGCGTTTCGACATCCTGCCCAAATGACCCTCGACGGCCTCAGGCGCCCCCGCGCCCGAGGCCGCAAACCGTCATTTTTCCTGCAGCACCGCCCTGCCCTTCACCGCCCGCGGCCCGCGCCAGGCCCAGAACAGCAAACCGGGGAAGGGTGCGTAGACCACGAAGACGATCCACAGCATCTTGCGCTCGGCGCGCCGTTCACTGCCGATGATGTGCCAGATGGCCCAGATCTCCAGCAGAATGACCAAGGCCGCGATGATGATCCAGATCGTACCGATTTCCATGAGCGCTCTCCCAATGGCATGTATTGGGTTGGGTTGCTGCAAGCGCTGAGGGTTCAGATTGATTTGACTCACCGCGCCTCTTTGCAGGCGCGGCGATAGGGCCTCATTGCCGTGGTGCATTCTCCAGTGCAGCCTTCAACGCCGCTGCATCGGTAAACGCCCGTTGGCTGACCAGCACGCCCTGCTGCAGTTGCAACCACTGCACCTGGCCCTCCTGCCCGGGGTAACGGCTGGCCACTCGCCCATCACGGTCGAGCAGCACCCGGTAGCTGTAATCGCGCATGGCCGGGACCGCGAACAGTTTGCTGATCAGCGCAGGCATGCGCTGAATGTCGGCCACGAATACAGCGGCGCGTGCTTCCAGGTAGCCCTTGGGCTGCTCGGCCAGTGCCGCCTTGACCAGCTTGGCACCGTCCATATCGCGCGCCACCAGCAGAATCTGCGTGTCGGCAGCAAGGCTGTAGGCCTGGTCGTACTGGTCGAGCAGCGTGAACGGGGCGAGCTTGTCGCCCTGCTCCAGGGCGTTGGCCAGCAACGGCAACAGGCTAAGCAACACGACAGCGGCATATCTCATCAGGGGCATCCTCAAAGACGGGAGGTCAGCATAGCGGTAAAGCACCAGGACAGGCTGGTTTGCCTGAACACGACCTGTAATACGACACAGCCACCGGGGAGATTGTCTTTCCTCCGGGCACCGTCCACACTCTGCGGGCCAGCCAGGAAGCGGAGTCCAGAGTGCCCACGCCACGCCAGTTCAGCCAAAAGACCAGCACCAGCAACATGCTACGGCTCAAAACAAGCAGCGCCAATGCCCAGGCGCCCTATCGGGTCGACTTCATCCTGCTCGAACACTTCTCGATGGCCAGTTTCACGGTGGCCATGGACGTACTGGTCACGGCCAACCTGCTACGTGCCGACAGCTTCCAGTTCACCCCGCTGTCGCTGGACGGCGACCGGGTGCTCAGCGACCTGGGGCTGGAACTGGTGGCCACCGAGCTGTCTGCCGCGGCGCTGAAGGAGCTGGACCTGTTGGTGGTCTGTGGCGGCTTGCGCACCCCCCTGAAGTACCCGGAACTCGATCGCCTGCTGGACGATTGCGCGGCCCACGGCATGGCCTTGGGCGGCTTGTGGAACGGCGCCTGGTTCCTTGGCCGCGCGGGGGTGCTGGACGACTACGGTTGCAGCATCCACCCCGAGCAACGGGCCAGCCTGTCGGAGCGCAGCCCGCAAACCCGCATCACCCCGGCCAGTTTCACCCTCGACCGTGACCGCCTCAGCGCCGCCAGCCCCAATGGCGCCATGGAGCTGATGCTGGGCCTGGTGCGCCGGCTGTATGGTGATGGCCTGGCCGAAGGCGTCGAGGAAATCCTGTCATTCTCCGGTGCGCGCTACCGCCAGGTGGGTCCTGGGGCGAAGAAGTCCATGAGCCTGCACCTGCGCACCATTGTCGAGCTGATGGAGAACAACCTGGAGGAAACCCTCAGCCTCGATCAGCTGGCCGCCTATAGCGGGCGCTCGCGGCGGCAGATCGACCGCCTGTTCCAGGCCCAGCTGGGCACGTCGCCCCGGCGCTACTACATGGAGCTGCGCATCACCAAGAGCCGCCGGCTGCTGCAGTATTCCGACCTGTCTGTGATGGAAGTGGCGGTGGCCTGCGGGTTTGTCTCGGTGTCGCACTTCAGCAAGTGCTATGCAGCGTATTTCGGCTACCCGCCGTCGCGCGAGCAACGGCTGGGCGAGTGACCCAGGCTTCGAGTCAGCCCAGGCGCTCGAGCAATCTCAGGTACGAGGCTCGAGCTGGATATACCGCAACACCGCATCACAGATCATGGCTTTGTGGCGCAGCTTTATTTGCTCATCAGACAGGTCGATCTGGAAGATCTCGCCAAACGTATGGCGGTTCGACACCCGGTAGAAGCAGAACGAGCTCATCAGCATGTGCAGGTCGATGACCTCGATGCCAGCGCGGAACACGCCTTCCTGAACGCCACGGCGCAGGGTGTTGCCCAAGGCCTCCAGCACCAGGCTGCTCATTTCGCGAATGGCCGGCGACTGCTTGACGTACTCGCCATAGTGGATGTTTTCGGTGCAGATGATGCGCACGAAATCGACGTTGCGGTCATGGTGATCGAAGGTGAACTCCACCAGCCGGCGGATCGCCTGCTCAGCCGGCAACGACTCCAGGTCCAGGCTCTGCTCGGTCTTGCGGATATCCCCGTACAACTTCACCAGACACTCGCAATACAGCTGTTCCTTGCTGCCGAAGTAGTAGTAGATCATGCGCTTGGAAGTGGCGGTACGTTCGGCAATGGCGTCGACGCGGGCGCCGGCCAGCCCTTGCTGAACGAACTCGCTGATGGCGGCCTGGAGGATGTCCTCGCGTGTTTTCTCAGGGTTGTTCTTGCGCGTTTTGCGCACCCCTTCGGTTTCAGGCTGGCCGAGGCCGACTACGGAATCACTCATACCCACTCACAGGCTGTTTATTGGAATGCGGGGGATTATCCGTTAGCGCGGCCATGCAGGGAAGCACGCTGTTGGTCGGGTAGCCATCATGCCTTGGCCATCGGCAAGCCTTTCTCGGTTCATGGCCGCTCCTGCAACGATAGACGCCAAGCCCATACAAACAAAAGGATATAAAAATAACAAAACAATCTAACAAACTGGAATATATAAATTGAAAGCCAAACGCCACCTCCTTAGTCTGGGCAGATCGCCTCTCACCCGATTCAAGGAGCAATGCCCATGCCCAAACATGCTTTCTCCCCGCTACGCCGCCTGCTGATCGGCGGCTTGCTGGCCAGCGTCGCCAGCGCCCTGCTGCCTTGGTCCGAAGCCATTGCCGACGACGCCACGACACTGCGCATCGGCTACCAGAAATTCAACAGCATCAACATCCTCAAAGGCAGCGGCGCCCTGGAGAAGGCCCTGGCACCGCAGGGTGTGAAGGTCAGCTGGCATGAGTTCGCCGCCGGCCCCCAGCTCCTGGAGGCTCTGAGCACCGGCGCCATCGACCTCGGCCACGCAGCCGATGCCCCCTCGGTGTTCGCCCAGGCCGCAGGCAAGCCTGTGGTCTATCTGGCCGCCGAACAACCCTACCCACGCGGCATCGGCCTGGTCGTGCGCGAGCAGGACCACCTGGCCAGCGTGCAGGACCTGAAAGGCAAGCGCGTGGCCACCGGCCGCGGATGGAATGCCCAGTACCTGCTGGCCGTCGCCCTGCAGCAGGCTGGGCTCAGTTACAAGGACATTACCCCCGCCTACGTCAACAATGCCGCCGATGCCGTGGCCGCCCTGCAATCGGGCAGCGTGCAGGCCGTAACCCTTTGGGACCCGTTCCTCGCCGCCGCAGAAAGCCAGCCAGGGCTGAAGAACCTGCGCGACGGCAGCGGCCTGTCCAACAACCGCACCTTCTACCTGTCCACAGCCAGCTTTGCCGACCAGCACCGTGCTCTGCTGAAAACCTTCTTTGCCGAGCTGGGCAAGGTCAGCCAGTGGGCCAATGCCAAGCCTGCCGAAGTGGCCGCGCTGCTGGCACCGCAGCTGGGGATCAGCACCCAGGTGCTGGAGGTGGCCAGCGAACGGCGCAACTACAACGCCGTCGCTATCACCCCGCAGATCGTTGCCGAACAACAGAAGCTGGCTGACACCTTCCAGGGCCTGGGCCTGATTCCACGCAAGCTACAGGTGGCCGAAGCGGTCTACCCGGCTTCCGTGTTGCCTTGAACGGAGCGCGCTGACCATGCCTCGCCCGATCCGCTTCAACGCCTTCAGCATGAACGCTGCCAGCCACCAGTCCCCTGGGCTGTGGCGCCATCCGCGCAACACCAGTGTGGCGTTCAACCGCCTGAGCTACTGGACCGAACTGGCCCGCCTGCTCGAACGCGGCCTGTTCGACGCCCTGTTCATCGCCGATGTGCTGGGCATCTACGACGTCTATCAAGGCAGCCCGCAAGCCGCCCTGCGCGGTGGCGTGCAGGTGCCGGTCAATGATCCGCTGCTGCTGGTGCCGGCAATGGCCGGGGTGACCGAGCACCTGGGTTTCGGGGTCACCTTTTCACTGACCTACGAACACCCCTACCCCTTCGCCCGGCGCATGTCCACGCTCGACCACCTGAGCAATGGCCGGGTCGGCTGGAACATCGTCACCGGCTACCTGGACAGCGCTGCGCGCAACCTCGGCCTGGCGCGTCAACTGGGCCACGACCAACGCTACGACCTGGCCGAGGAATACCTGCAGGTGCTGTACAAACTGTGGGAGAAAAGCTGGGACGACGACGCCGTGCTGCTGGAGCGTGAAAGCGGGCGCTACATCGAACCCTCGCGGGTACACCCGATCAACCATGTGGGCGAGCACTTCCAGGTGCCCGGCATGCACCTGTGCCAGCCGTCGCCGCAACGCACCCCGGTGTTGTTCCAGGCCGGTGCGTCGGCACGCGGTCAGCAGTTTGCCGCACGGCATGCCGAATGCGTGTTCATCAGCGGGCCAACGCCGACGGTGTTGCGCCGCTACGCCGACGGCATCCGCCAGGCCTGCGAAGCGGCCGGGCGTGGCCGTGACGAAGTGCTGATCTACGCCCAGGCGCTGTTGATCGTCGCCCCCACGCGGGAAGAGGCCGAGGCCCGCTTTAACGACTATCGCCGCTATGTCGACCTGGACGCTGCCCTGGCGCTGCTGTCAGGCTGGACCGGTATCGACTTCGCCGGCCTCGACCCCGATGCACCGATCGAGTACGTCGAGAACGATGCAGGCCGTGCTGCCCTGGCAGCTTTTACCGCCGCCGACCCCACTCACCGCTGGACCGTACGCGAAGCCGCCGAGTTCGTTGGCCTGGGCGGTCGCGGCCCCGTGCTGATCGGCGCTGCCAGCGAGGTGGCCGACCAGCTGGAAACCTGGCTGGACCATACCGGCATCGACGGTTTCAACCTGACCTACGCCGTGCAACCGGACGACCTGGCCAATGTAGTCGACCTGCTGGTGCCCGAGCTGCAACGGCGCGGCCGCTACCCGCTGAGCTACACCGAGGGCCCCCTGCGCCACAAGCTGTTCGGCCGCGGCGGCCAGCTGCCCGAACGGCACGTTGGGCGTC
Organism: Pseudomonas sp. 10(2024); assembly: GCF_045164175.1. Classification (NCBI taxonomy): domain Bacteria; kingdom Pseudomonadati; phylum Pseudomonadota; class Gammaproteobacteria; order Pseudomonadales; family Pseudomonadaceae; genus Pseudomonas; species Pseudomonas sp. 10(2024). Next base: position 2,492,832 of record NZ_CP174006.1, on the reverse strand, counting down.
AGGTCAGCATTCAGTGATCAAATACCGGGTATTCCAACATTTAATTTGTGGATGCCACGCACTCGACCCTATTCTGTGGCCACATCCCCTGCGCCGCACCGGCCGGTGCGGTTCAAGGCATGGGGAGAGAACAACAAGTCGAGATCGTCCATGTCGAACCATTCGTACTTCGCCCCCCACGGTGGGCACCCGGCTCAAACCGAGCTGCTGACTGACCGTGCCATGTTCACCGAAGCCTATGCCGTCATCCCCAAAGGCGTGATGCGTGACATCGTCACCAGCCACCTGCCCTTTTGGGACAAGATGCGCATGTGGGTCATCGCCCGCCCGCTGACCGGCTTTGCCGAAACGTTCTCCCAGTACATCGTCGAACTGGCCCCGGAAGGCGGCAGCGAGCGCCCAGAGCTGGACGCCGATGCGGAAGCCGTGGTGTTCATCGTCGAAGGCGAACTGGACATCACCGTCGAAGGCAAACACCACACCCTGGTACCTGGTGGCTACGCCTTCCTGGCCCCGGGTGCCGAGTGGAGCCTGCGCAACAACAGCAAGTCCAACGTCACCTTCCACTGGCTGCGCAAGCACTACCAGAAGGTTGAAGGCCTGGACGTACCGGAATCCTTCGTCACCCACCGCGACAACGCCACCGTCATCGAGATGCCGGGCACCGAAGGCCGCTGGAAAACCACCCGCTTTGTCGACATGGCCGACATGCGCCACGACATGCACGTGAACATCGTCACCTTCCAGCCGGGCGGTGTGATTCCGTTCGCAGAAACCCACGTGATGGAACACGGCCTGTACGTGCTGGAAGGCAAGGCGGTGTACCGCCTGAACCAGGACTGGGTCGAAGTGGAAGCCGGCGACTTCATGTGGCTGCGCGCCTTCTGCCCGCAAGCCTGCTACGCCGGCGGCCCAGGCAACTTCAGCTACCTGCTGTACAAGGACGTGAACCGTCACGTACACCTGACGCTGAACCCCAAGCGCTAAGCCCAGGCTGATGCCCGCAAGCCCGCCAACCTGGCGGGCTTTCTGTTTGCCGCGCATACTGAAATACCCACCCTTGCAGGGTACCGGCCATGAACCGCTGCCTGCTGATTGCAACCTTGCTGCTGTGCACCTCTGCCCTGGCCACCAATGGCTGGAATCTGGCCTACGACCGCGAAGGCATTCGCGTGTACCTGAAAGACCCAAGCGCCTCGCCCTACCAGCAGTTTCGTGGTGTCAGCACCATGAAAGCCAGCGTGCGCACGCTCACTGGCCTGCAGGATAACCTGCGCGTAGCCTGCAAGTGGCTGTACGCCTGTGACCAGATGCGGCTGCTGGATGTGGAAGGTGACAGCACCTGGGTATACCTGACCACCAACCCACCATGGCCGACGAGGCCGCGGGACATCGTGCTGAAAGTGACCAGCGAACGCTTGGCCGACGGTACCCTGGTGCGTCACCTGAGCGCCGAGCCCGACAGGATCCCCAACGTTGACGGACTGATCCGGGTACGGCACCTGAGTGGCAAGTGGCGGATGAAGCCGCTGGGTGAACGGGTGACCGAGGTGACCTACCAGTTGCAGGCCGCCCCTGCCGGGGATGTGCCGAGTTGGCTGGCCAACCGGTTCATGGTGGATACAGCGGTGGTCACGCTGCGTACGTTGCGAGCGGTGGCTGAGCGCCAACCTTGAAGTGCCGGCAGGCTGCAGACCGACTGCAGCAGGGCCGGCGGCTTTTTGTGCAATACACCTGGCAAAAGGCATGGCTCAGCGGTCACATCTTGTAGGTCGAAAGCAGGATGCTGGTCTCGGTGTTCTCGATATGCGGGATCGAGCGGATGGCGTTCAGCGCCCGGTCGAACGCTTCGAGGGTGTCGGCGCGCAACTCTGCCATCAGGTCCCAGCGGCCATTGGTGGTGTGGATGGCCACCACATTGGGATGCCCGCGCAACGCGTGCTTGACCTCTGCGGCATGGTGGCCGCTGATGCCGATGCTGGTGATTGCCCGCACTCCCTGGTCCAGCGCATCGGAGCGCAGACGTACCGTATAACCGATGATCACACCCTGCTCTTCAAGCCGGGTGATGCGGTTATGCACCGTTGCCCTGGCCACCTTCAGCTTCTTCGCCAAGGTCAGCACAGGGGTACGTGCGTTGTCCCGCAACAGTGCAATCAGTTCCCGATCGATCGTGTCCATAAGCCTGCCAAATAATCAGATTGCTACGTTGGGTTGGCAGATTGTCCAGAAGCCTGACGAAACTGACAACCTGCATGCTTCCGATTGACGCAACCTGTCATCAAAATGTTCATGCGGCTTCACTTCGATAATCTCAAGCGCTGACCCCGCACTGCTGGGCAAGCGCACAATAACAAGGTGCAAGAGCATGACGTATTTCATTGATGTTCCAACCATGTCGGACTTGGTGCATGACATTGGCGTAGCGCCGTTTATTGGCGAGCTTGCCGCTGCCCTGCGGGACGATTTCAAACGCTGGCAGGCGTTTGACAAGTCCGCGCGCGTTGCCAGCCACTCGGAAGTGGGCGTGATCGAACTGATGCCGGTCGCCGACAAAAGCCGCTATGCCTTCAAATACGTCAACGGCCACCCGGCCAACACTGCACGCGACCTGCATACGGTGATGGCCTTCGGTGTACTGGCCGATGTCGACACCGGTTACCCGGTGCTGCTGTCCGAACTGACCATCGCCACCGCCCTGCGCACCGCAGCGACTTCGCTGATGGCAGCCCAGGCACTGGCCCGCCCGAACGCGCGCAAGATGGCGCTGATCGGCAACGGCGCGCAAAGCGAATTCCAGGCCCTGGCCTTCCACAAGCACCTGGGCATCGAAGAAATCGTCGCCTACGACACCGACCCGCTGGCCACCGCCAAGCTTATCGCCAACCTCAAGGAATACAGCGGCTTGACCATCCGCCGGGCCAGCTCGGTAGCCGAGGCAGTGAAAGGCGTGGACATCATCACCACGGTAACGGCCGACAAGGCCTACGCCACCATCATTACCCCCGACATGCTGGAGCCCGGTATGCACCTGAACGCCGTGGGTGGTGACTGCCCTGGCAAAACCGAGCTGCACGCCGATGTGCTGCGCAACGCGCGGGTGTTCGTCGAGTACGAGCCACAAACCCGTATCGAAGGTGAGATCCAGCAGCTGCCGGCGGACTTTCCGGTGGTCGACCTGTGGCGCGTGCTGCGCGGAGAAACCGAGGGCCGCCAAAGCGACAGCCAGGTCACTGTATTCGACTCGGTGGGCTTCGCCCTCGAAGACTACACCGTACTACGGTACGTACTACAGCAAGCCGAAAAGCGCGGGATGGGCACCAAGATCGACCTGGTGCCGTGGGTGGAGGACGACCCGAAAGACCTGTTCAGCCACACCCGAGGCCGCGCTGGCAAAAGGCGTATCCGACGGGTTGCCTGACATTGAATCGGGTTGGTCGAAAGTGTGTGTGTGGGCTTTGGGTCATGTACAAGCGCATCGACCACAGATCGTCAGATCCCACCGCCCGCCAGCAACTGCGTCATCACCTCAGCCAGCGCCTTGACCATCACATCCGCCGTCGGCCGGTGCACGATGACGATCTCATAGCTGTCGACCTCCGGCAGCCCTTGCCCGGCCCCCAACACCCTGTGCTCGCCGGTGGCTGCCCTGGGTGGCAGCAGGCTGATACCCATGCCATCGGCGACCGCAGCCTGGATGCCACTGAGGCTGGAACTGGTAAAGCTGATACGCCAGCGCCGGCCCATGCCTTCGATGGCGTTGATCATGTCCTCGCGGTACAGGCCGCGTGGCGGAAAGGTGACCAACGGGATCGGGTCCAGCTCGAAGGCGGGCGTGCGCGCACTGTCGATCCACTGCAGACGCTCTGGCCAACAGGCCACGCCCTCACGGCTATTGCGCCGCTGCTTGAGCAGCACCAGGTCAAGTTCGCCATTGTCATAGGCCTGGCTCAGGTCACGGCACAAGCCACTGGTCACTTCGAGCTTCACCTGTGGGTGCAGCCGGCTGAATGCCGACAGTGCATTGGTGGTACGCCCGCCCACGAAGTCCTCGGGCACGCCAAGCCGTACCGTGGTGCCCACCATCGCCCCGGCCAGGGCTTCAAGCATCTGATCGTTCAGGGCCAGCATGTGCCGGGCATAGCCGAGCAAGGTCTGCCCGGCGTCGGTCGGCAGTACGTCACGGTTGCCCCGCACCAACAAGCGGTGGCCGACCATGTCTTCCAGGCGGCGCACCTTCTGGCTGATCGTCGACTGGGTCGAATGCAGCCGCGCGGCAGCGGTGGTGAAGCTGCCGCAGTCTGCCACCACGACAATGGCGCGCAGCAGGTCGAGGTCGAACAGAGCCCTATTCGATTTCACGCTGATAGACATCTAGATATTCAACTACTGAATGGCAAGTCTGCGTTCTATCACGGCTAGTCACCGAGGGCCACTCCTTCCCGCCGGGGATCGGCACCGCCTGACCAACCCTCGCCGCTGCGCTGGATGATCTGCATGCCGCTGGTCATGGTCATCGGTGTCACCTCATGGCCCCAGGCTGCCAACTGGCGGATCAGCGCCGGGCTGCTCAGCCCTGCTTCCACTTCGGTGCCGGCATTGCGGCTGCCGAAGTTGGGCAGGTCGGCGGCCTGCTGCGGGTCGAGCCGCCACTCCAGCAGGCCGACCAGCGCCTTGTTCACGTAACCGATGATCTGCGAACCACCCGGCGAACCGAGGCTCGCGACAAACTCGCCCGTGGCACGCGAGAACACCAACGTCGGCGCCATGGCCGACAGCGGCCGTTTGCCCGGCTGCACCCGATTGGCCACCGGCTTGCCGTGCTCGTGGGGGATGAACGAGAAGTCGGTCAGCTGATTGTTGAGCAGGAAGCCCTTGACCATCAGGTGCGAGCCAAATGCGGCCTCCACCGAGGTGGTCATGGCCAGTGCCTGGCCGCTGTCATCCACCGCACTGAGGTGAGAGGTGGAGATGCGCAGTGGCGAGCGGTCGGGCGCAAGCGCCAGGTCCGCTCCTTGCGGCTGGCCCGGACGGGCGCGCTTCATGCTGTGCTCGCCGATCAGCGCCGCGCGGCTGGACAGGTAAGCAGCATCAGTCAGGGCCTTGACCGGGACGGGCACGTAGTCGTTGTCGGCCAGGTACTGAGCGCGGTCGGCGTAGGCCAGGCGCTCGGCCTCGGCGATCAGGTGCACGGCCAACGGCGGGGCTTCCAGGCGGGCCGGTGACGAGGTGGCCAGCGGTCGCAGCGCTGCCAGGTCGCGTTGCGGCGCGGTGCGCTGCACGGCTTCGAGCAGGCCCAAGGTCTGCAGCACGGTCACCCCACCCGATGAGGGTGGCGGCATGCCGCATATTTGCCAGGCCTTGTAGGGGCCACACAACGGCTCGCGCTCCTTGGCCTGGTACTGCTGCAAGTCCTGCAACGACAGATACCCGGCATTGGCATGGCCACGCACCTTGGCGACGATGGCTTCGGCAATTTCACCGCTGTAGAACACCTCGGGCCCCTGTGCGGCGATCTGCTCGAAGGTCTGTGCCAACTCAGGGTTGCGCAGAATTGTACCCACGGCCAGCGGCCTGCCCTGTTCATCCAGGAAGTAACGGGCCATTGCGGGTGAGCGGGCAATGTAGGGGTCCCCGGCCACTAGCGTGTGCAGGCGCTCGGAAACCGCGAAGCCGTTGCGTGCCAGGGCGATGGCGGGGGCGAACAGGGCGTGCCAGGGCAACTTGCCGTGCTGCTCGTGGGCCTGTTTCAGGGCACGCAGCACCCCGGGCACGCCCACCGAACGCCCACCGATCTGCGCCACCCGGAACGGCATGGGTGTGCCATCGGCTTGCAGGAACAGCTTTTCCGTCACCGCCGCAGGTGCTGCCTCACGCCCGTCGAATGCCTGCACGCGCTTGCCATCCCAGTACAGGATGAACGCCCCGCCGCCGATCCCACTGGACTGCGGCTCGACCAGTGTCAGCACCATCTGCATGGCGATGGCGGCGTCAATCGCACTGCCGCCGGCACGCAACATCGCCCGCCCCGCTTCACTGGCCAGCGGGTTGGCTGCGGCGACCATGTGCCGGCTGGCGTGCACCGGCTGCAAACCGCTGCGGTAGCCGGAGGCCAGTTCCGGTGGCGCGGGCAATACCTGGTCGGCACCGGCCCAGTTACTGGTAACCAGCAGGCACAGAGCGCCGATCAGCGGGGTGGGATATTTCATCGTCATGCATCCTGCCATCACCTATTCAGCGAAGCACTGTCGGTCATACGCAGTCTCGACTTCAAGCCTTGGTGTAATTACCGGCAAGCCATTCGCTGACCAATGCAGCCTTTGCTCTTTGCGTGAGTGCCAGGTTTGCGCAATGACAGATCAGGTCACTTCTTCGAACGGCAGCCCCACATAGTTCTCGGCAATGTTCACCAGCCCCGCCGGCGAGGTCAGGAAGTACTCGCGGTCAGCTTCCTGCATCTTCTGGTCCCAAGCGTCCTTGTGGCTACCGAAGTCATGCAGCAGTTGGGTCATGAACCAGCTGAAACGCTCGCCCTTCCACACGCGGCGCAGTGCCAGCGGCGAGTATTGCGCAAGCAGGTCGACGCGCCCTTCGTGGTACACCTTGACCAGAATGCGGTACAGGTAGTTGACGTCGGAGGCCGCCAGGTTAAGGCCTTTGGCACCGGTAGGGGGGACGATGTGCGCCGCGTCACCCACCAGGAACAGGTGACCATACTGCATGGGTTCGACCACCAGGCTACGCAGCGGCGCAATACTTTTTTCCAACGCGGGGCCTGTAACCAGGTCCGCCGCCACCTCGGCGGGCAAACGGGCTTTCAGTTCGTCCCAGAAACGCTCGTCAGACCACTCCTCGACCCGATCCTGCAAAGGTACCTGCAGGTAGTAGCGGCTGCGTGTTTGCGAGCGTTGGCTACACAACGCGAAACCGCGCTCATGGTGGGCGTAGATCAGCTCGTGATTGACCGGCGGTGTGTCCGACAGCAGGCCCAGCCAGCCAAACGGGTAAACCCGCTCATACTGTTTCAGCACGCCCTCCGGGATGCTCTGCCGCGAGATGCCGTGGAAGCCGTCGCAGCCGGCGATATAGTCGCAGTCAATCCGCTGCACCCGGCCATCCTTTTCGAACGTCAGGTAGGGCTTTTCGCCTTTCAATTCATGCGGCTGAACGTTGGCGGCTGAATAAATGATCGGCGCACCACTGGCTTCGCGGGCCTGCATCAGGTCACGGGTGACTTCGGTCTGGCCGTAGACCATCACCGTCTTGCCGCCGGTCAGGGCTTTGAGATCCAGACGCTGGCGGCGCCCGCCAACCAGCAGTTCGACCCCCTCGTGCACCAGGCCTTCACGGTCCATGCGCTCGGCCACGCCGGCCTCGCGCAGCAGGTCGACCGTGCCTTGCTCCAGCACCCCGGCGCGGATGCGGCCTAGTACGTACTCGGCGGTCTGGCGTTCGACGATGATGTTATCGATACCGGCCTTGTGCAGCAGTTGGCCCAGCAGCAGGCCAGACGGACCTGCACCAATAATTGCAACCTGAGTTTTCATTGTTGTTGTCTCTGTTCGGACGATACCGGCCCGGGACTGGCAGCGGGGCGGCATCTACTGTTAGGGTTTGCCATTGCATTTTTACTGGCAGAAAACGCCGCTTAAGTGTGCTATTCCATAAAAAACCTGCACTTTTACGAAAAGCGTTCGATTAACGGACAGGTCAGCCCAGATGAAATCCACCCTCCCCGGCGTCCCGTTGTTCAAGCTGTATGGCGAGAATCAGGCCTGGCCCGGCACCGACCTGCTGCACTGCGAGTCGATCCCGGCACGCAGCCGCCTGCATCACTGGGAGATCAAGCCGCACCAGCATGCCGAGCTGTTCCAGCTGCTGTATGTACAGCGGGGCCAGGCCCAGGTGGAGATCGAGGGGGGGCGCAGTGCCATCGGCGAAGCGGCGATCCAGGTCGTGCCACCAATGACCGTGCATGGCTTTCGCTTCAGCGCCGATATCCAGGGCTATGTCCTGACCTTTGGTACTGCTCTTGTAGCGAACCTGGAACAGCGCCTGGGCGCGCCACTGACGGTGCTGGCACAACCTGCGTGCTATCCGTTGGGCCGTGACCGCGTGCACCTGCGCAGCCTGGTCGACACCTTGCAGCGGGAGTACCAGGGCAGTGCCCCGGCTCGTGCAGCGATGCTCGAAGCATTGGTGACCGCGCTGATGGTGTGGATCAGCCGCCGTCAGCAGCAAGGGCAGGCACCGCGTAACCGTGATGAACGTGACCGGCTGTTGCTGGGGCAATACTTGCGCCTGGTCGAAGCGCATTACCGCGAGCATCTGTCGGTTGAAGCGTTTGCCGCGCGGCTGAATGTTCCGAGCTTGCAACTGAACCAGCTGTGCCGGGCGCTGAGTGGCCAGACAGCGTTGCAGGTGGTGCACCAGCGGTTGTTGCTGGAGGCGCGACGCAACCTGATCTACACGCGGATGAGCATCGGGCAGTTGTCGGACAGCCTGGGGTTTACCGACCCGACCTACTTCGCCCGGTGGTTCAAGCGCTTGAGTGGGCAAACGCCCAATGCGTATCGCAGATCAGGGTTGTCGGAATAATCCTTGCCGGCCTCTTCTTGACGTATACGTCAACCTGCCCTCAGGATATCCGCATACCCCACGCCGAGCCCGAGCATGAGCACTCAGACCTACAGCATCTCCGACCTGTCCCGCGAGCTGGACATCACCACCCGCGCTATCCGCTTCTACGAAGAACAGGGCCTGCTCAGCCCTGAGCGACGTGGCCTGGAACGCATCTACTCACCGCGCGACAAGGTCAGCCTGAAGCTCATCCTGCGTGGCAAACGCATCGGCTTTTCCCTGGCCGAGTGCCGCGAGTTGATCGAACTGTACGACCCCACCAGCGGCAACCTCAAACAGCTCAACAGCATGCTGGCGAAGATCGCCGAGCGCCGCGCGCAACTGGAGCAGCAGATGCTGGACATTCACCAGATGCAACTGGAACTGGACACCGCCCAGGAACGCTGCGAACAAGCCCTGGCCGCCACCCTGAACAACAAAGACAACCGCTGAACGCCACAGGAAACCCGCCATGTCCTTGCCCAAACACGTCCGCCTGGTCGAAGTCGGCCCCCGCGACGGCCTGCAGAACGAAGCCCAGCCCATCAGCGTCGCCGACAAGGTACGCCTGGTCAACGACCTTACCGAAGCGGGCCTGGCCTATATAGAAGTGGGCAGTTTCGTGTCCCCCAAGTGGGTGCCACAGATGGCCGGCTCTGCCGAGGTATTCGCCGGCATCCAGCAGCGCCCCGGTGTGACGTATGCCGCGCTGGCGCCGAACCTGCGTGGTTTCGAGGACGCCCTGGCTGCCGGGGTCAAGGAAGTAGCGGTGTTCGCTGCCGCCTCCGAAGCGTTCTCGCAACGCAACATCAATTGTTCGATCAGCGAAAGCCTCAAGCGCTTCGAACCCATCATGGACGCTGCGCGCAGCCACGGCGTGCGCGTGCGCGGGTATGTGTCGTGTGTGCTTGGCTGCCCTTACGAGGGCAAGGTCAGCGCCGAGCAGGTGGCCCCGGTGGCCCGCGCCCTGCACGACATGGGCTGCTACGAGGTCTCGCTGGGTGACACCATCGGCACCGGTACCGCAGGCGACACCCGGCGCCTGTTCGAGGTGGTGTCGGCCCAGGTACCGCGCGAGCAGTTGGCCGGACACTTCCATGATACTTACGGCCAGGCCTTGGCCAACGTCTATGCCAGCCTGCTCGAAGGCATCAGCGTATTCGACAGCTCGGTAGCCGGGCTGGGCGGCTGCCCTTACGCCAAGGGTGCTACCGGCAATATCGCCAGCGAAGACGTTGTGTACCTGCTGCAGGGGCTTGGCATTGAAACCGGCATCGACCTGGGCCGGCTGATAGCCGCCGGCCAGCGCATCAGCGACGTGCTGGGCCGCGACAACGGGTCGCGGGTAGCACGGGCGTGCAGCGCACGATAGGTCACACGGGTGTCACATTGGTGTGGGTGAAGTGTTACCTCCCGCACATTTCACAGCAAAAAATCGGGTAACAGGGAAACAAATCGGCAGAATTTCAGGCTGGGTGGTGTCGACAAAAATTCTTAACTAATTGATTTTAAAGGGTTTTCAAAAGTTGGCACGCACCCTGCTATATCTCTGGTACAACAACAAAAAAAACGCGATACCCAATAAAAACAACAGGTAACGGCTCTGACATAACAAGAACAACACGGCAGAGGCGTAGCAAGCAGATTTTTTTGGAGTCGACACGCTTTTCAGGGGTTCGCCCCGCGGTCTGGCACAGAACAATAAAAACTACCTCAAGGTAGCGGCAGCCAGGTTCGGATCCGCAATGATGAAAGCAGGTCAGCGCTCAAAAAAATACGTTTGCTCTTGACCCCGCATGGGGGTCGCCCGCAACACCAGGACAAGCCGACAAAAACAACAATAGGCCGGTCCCAATAATAAAAAAAGAGCAGGCAACAACGCTTTGAGGGGAGCTTCGGCTCCCCTCAGTGCTTCCTGCCCTCTTCCTCCTTCTGCTTCTCCTCATCCTGCCCTTCGACCTTCTCCACCAGCAACGGCATCGTGCCCAGTACCAGCAGGGCCAGTACCGTGCTGATCAGCGCCGTGGCTTCGCGTCCCACGCCAGCCGCCGTGCCGATGGCAGCTGTCATCCATAGCCCGGCAGCGGTCGTCAGGCCCTTCACATGGCTGGTGTCCTGGCCGTTACCCTTCAGAATGGTACCCGCACCGAGAAAACCGATACCGGCAACGATGCCCTGGATCACCCGACTGAGTGCCTGTTCGTCGGACCCCGCCATACTGGGCGACAGAACGAACAGGGCGGCCCCCAGCGACACCAGCATGTGGGTACGCACCCCGGCAGACTTGCCCTTGTGTTCGCGCTCGAAGCCCAGTACTGCGCCAAGCACAGCAGCCATCAGCAAGCGCACAAGGATTTGCGTCACCTCGCGCTCATCGGTGACATCGGCGAATTCCGCCTGGATTGCTTGCCAGATGACGTCCATCGCAGTTGTTTCCCCTGCTTGAGCTTTATGAATCCGCCTGCCACGTCAGCAGGCCTGCCCTATGCAAGGTTGACCGTCACACGCACTGCAAAGTGCCGCTCAGCTTGCTGATGCAGCAACTGGCCCCTGACCGTGGTCCACCCTGTAATCACCCCGGGAGGACCCCACCATGCCCATTGAAATCGACGAAACCACCCGCCGCTGCACGCTGATCGGCGAAGACCTGCGCATCGAGGGCGAAGGCCCGGACATCGAGATCATCACCGACGAGCAGTTGCGCATGTCGGTGGCCATACTGGCCGGCCAACGCGTGCCCATTACCGAAACCGAGGCCGATGCACTGACCGTGGCGGGTGCGGTGGATAGCCGCAGGCATCTGAAGGCCAGCGCGCCAGGCTCGGTGATATGAGGCCTGGCGGGGCTATGCGGCAAATCTGATATGGTTTTTATCGTAAAATCTGAACCTGTGCTGATAACAGCTTCAGCGCCATAGTGCTCATGCCTGATCGAGGCCTGATGAGCACCGAACCATGAACGATAGAATCCCTTTTACAGAGATCGCCACCGCCCCAGCCAGCATCCAAGCACGACGCACCGACAGCGGCATCCATACCCGCAGCTTTACCGGGCTTTACCGTAACCTGCGCATCGGCTTTGCCGGCGCCCTGTTCGTGCTGTTCTTCGGCACGGCCTGGCTGAACTGGAACGGCCGCCAGGCCGTACTGTGGGACCTGGGAAACAGCAAGTTCCACATCTTCGGCGCCACCTTCTGGCCCCAGGACTTCATCCTGCTGTCGGCGCTGCTGATCATCTGTGCCTTTGGCCTGTTCGCCATCACCGTCTACGCCGGTCGCGTCTGGTGCGGTTACAGTTGCCCGCAAAGCACCTGGACCTGGCTGTTCATGTGGTGCGAAAAGGTTACCGAGGGGGACCGCAACCAGCGCATCAAGCTGGCCGCGGCGCCCTGGAGCCTGCACAAACTGGCCCGTCGCACGCTCAAACACAGCCTGTGGTTGGCCATTGGCGTGCTCACGGGGCTGACCTTCGTCGGCTACTTCACCCCGATCCGGCCACTGGCCGCAGAATTGCTCACCTTGCAACTGGGCGGTGTGGCACTGTTCTGGGTGCTGTTCTTCACGGCCGCTACCTACATCAATGCCGGCCTGCTGCGTGAAGCGGTGTGCCTGCACATGTGCCCGTATGCGCGCTTCCAGAGCGTGATGTTCGACAAGGACACCCTGGCGGTCGCTTACGACCCGCGTCGTGGCGAGGCCCGTGGTCCGCGCAAGAAAGGCAGTGATGTCGGTGCCCAGGGACTGGGCGACTGCATCGATTGCACCCTGTGCGTGCAGGTGTGCCCCACCGGCATCGACATCCGTGATGGCTTGCAGATGGCTTGCATCGGCTGTGCCGCGTGCATCGACGCCTGTGACGGGGTAATGGACAAGATGGGTTACGCCCGCGGCCTGATCGGCTACAAGTCCGAGCACAGCCTGCAAGGAGGTACCACCCACTGGCTGCGCCCGCGCCTGTTGGGCTACGCTGCCGCACTGCTGGTCATGATCGGGGCACTGGTGGTGGCCCTGCAGATGCGCCCGATGGTATCGCTGGATGTGATCAAGGACCGTGGCCTGTTCCGCGAAAACGCCCAAGGCCAGATCGAGAACATTTATCTGCTCAAGGTCATCAACAAGACCGAACGTACCCAGCACTATCAATTGCGCCTGCTGGACGCTGACGGTTTCACCCTGCAGGGCAATAGCGCACTGGTCATCCCTGCTGGCGAAATGAGCGAATTGCCGGTGTCGGTGGCGATGCTCGCCGAGCGCCCGAGCAGCAGCTCGCAGACGCTGAGCTTTGAAATCAGCGAGCGAGACGACCCCACTATTCGCAGCGTGGCGCACAGTCGCTTCGTCGCCCCCATGAACCGCTGATCCTTTACACTCACGCCACCTTGCCTGCCAGGCTTGGACAGAAGGCCAGAATGAAACGCTACGAACGCTTCGCCGATGACATTGCCGAACTGATCCGCTCCGGGGTACTGGGCCCCGGCCAGCGCGTGCCGTCCGTGCGCTACGCCAGCCAGACCCACGGGGTCAGCCCCTCTACCGTGTTCCAGGCCTATTACCTGCTGGAACGGCGCGGGCTGATCCGTGCCCGGCCGCGCTCCGGGTATTTCGTCAACGCCCACGTTCCGCGCCAGTTCAGCGAGCCGCAGGCGCTGCAGCCGGTGAGCGAGTCTACCGATGTCGACGTCAGCGCCTTGGTATTTTCGATCCTCGACTCGATCAAGGACCCCAACACCATTGCCTTCGGCTCAGCCTTTCCCAGCCCTGAACTGTTCCCGCTGCAACGCCTGTCCCGCTCACTGGCCAGTGCCAGCCGCAGCATGGACCCGCGCATGGTGGTGACCGATCTGTCCCCCGGTAACCCGCAGCTGCGCCGGCAGATAGCCCTGCGCTACATGGTCGGTGGGCTGATGCTGCCGATGGAAGAGCTGCTGATCACCAACGGCGCACTGGAGGCCCTGAACCTGTGCCTGCAGGCCGTGACCCAGCCGGGCGACCTGGTCGCCATCGAGGCCCCGGCCTTCTATGCCTGCCTGCAGGTGCTGGAGCGGCTCAAGCTCAAGGCCGTGGAAATCCCCGTGCACCCGCGTGAGGGCATGGACCTGGGGGTGCTGGCGCAGACCCTGGAAAAGCACCCGGTAAAGGCCGTGTGGTGCATGACCAACTTCCAGAACCCGGTAGGTGCAAGCATGCCGGAGGCCAAGAAACAGGCCCTGGTGGAGTTGCTGGCGCGCCATCAGGTGCCGTTGATCGAAGACGACGTCTACGCCGAGCTGTACTACTCGCAACAGGCGCCCAAACCCGCCAAGGCCTTCGACACCCAGGGCCTGGTCATGCACTGCGGCTCGTTCGCCAAAAGCCTGGCACCGGGCTATCGCATTGGCTGGGTGGCCGCCGGGCGCTTTGCGCAGAAGATCGAGCGGTTGAAACTGATGACCTCCCTTTGTGCCTCCATGCCGGCCCAGGCGGCCATCGCCGACTACCTGCAACACGGCGGCTACGACCGCCACCTGCGCAAGCTGCGCTACGCGCTGGAGGGCCAGCAGGCCAACATGCTGGCAGCCATCGCCCGCCACTTCCCGGCGCAGACACGGGTCAGCCAGCCCTCCGGCGGCTACTTCCTGTGGCTGGAACTGCCCGAGCAGATGGACGCCCTCAAGCTGTTCCACATGGCCCTGGCCCAAGGCATCAGCATCGCGCCCGGGCCGATCTTTTCGCCCACCCGACGCTTCGGCAATTGCATCCGCCTGAACTACGGCAGCCCCTGGCATGACGGCGCCGAACAGGCCATGGAAACCCTCGGGCGGATCATTCGCTCGTTCTGATAGCGAGGGGCCCGAGGGGCAACTATAGTTGCTCGATCCGATCATCAGGCCCTCGTCATGCAGCCAGATACGCTTGCGTCCTTTGCACAATTGCAAGCGCGTGTCGCAGAACTGGAAGCACGCCTGGCAGAGCGCGAAGACAGCGTCCAGGCGCATGACAGACTGCTTGGAGAACTGCTCGACAACAGCCCGGCCAACGTGTTTGCTGCCGACCGCAAGATGCGCCTGTTGGCCATCAACCGCACGGCGCGCGAAACCTTCGAGCGTTACCGAGGCTTCGTGCCGCAGATTGGTGACTACGTACCCCAATTCCTGACCGGTCAACCCGACATCATGGGCCGCCTGGCCCCGATATGGCCGCGCATACTGGCAGGGGAAGCGTTCATCGACACCGTCACCTTCGGGCTGGACGACGCACCACGCCACTACGAAATTCGCTACCACCCGTGGCTCGATGCTCAGCAGCGAATTCAGGGCGGCTACCTGTTCGCCTATGACATCACGCAGCGCGTGACCGAACAGGAACGCCTGCAGCAGGCCGAAGAAGCACTGCGCCAGGCGCAGAAAATGGAGGCGGTCGGCCAGTTGACCGGCGGGATTGCCCATGACTTCAACAACCTGCTGGCCAGCATCCTTGGCGCTCTGGAACTGGCCGGGCAACGTCTGGTGCAGCAACGCCTGGCGGACACCGCGCAGCTGCTTGAACTCAGCCGGCACAACGCCCAACGCGCCGCAGCCTTGGTGCAGCGCTTGCTGGCATTCTCACGGCAGCAGACGCTGGTCCCGCAACGGGTCGATGTGCAGCAACTGGTGGCCGGTATGCACGACCTGATCAGCAGCTCCACCGGCCCCTATGTCGACTACCACGACCAGACACATGCCGGACTATGGCCTATCCGAATAGACGCCCGGCAACTGGAAAACGCGCTGCTCAACCTGTGCATCAACGCCCGTGACGCCATGCCGCTTGGCGGCACCTTGAGCATCGGTTGCGCCAATGTCGAAATGCAAGGCGCCGAAGCCAGACAGCGGGGCCTGGCCGCTGGCCAGTTTCTGCGTATCCGCGTTGAAGACACCGGCATGGGCATGTCCAAAGCAGTGATGCAGCGCGCCCTTGAGCCCTTCTTCACCACCAAGCCGCTCGGCCAGGGCACTGGCCTTGGGTTGTCCATGGTCTACGGCTTTGTGCGGCAATCCGGTGGCCAGTTGGTCATCGATAGCACGCCTGGCCAGGGTACCGCCATCAACCTGTATCTCCCCTGCGATGAAAGCGTCGCCGCCGCTTCACCCTGCCCCCACGTCGAGGGGCCTGCACCTGCGGCCTCGCTTCAGCAGCGCGGGTGCAAGGTGATGCTGGTGGAAGACGAGCCGGCCCTGCGCCTGGTCATGCTGGAGGTATTGCTGGACCAGGGCCATGAAGTTCAGGCATTCGAAGATGGCCGCCAGGCATACGATGCCTTGCAGGAAGCCCCTGCGCCGGACTTGCTGATCACCGATGTCGGCCTGCCAGGAGGTATCGATGGCTACCAACTCGCGGACGCCTGTCGAGGTATTGCACCCCATGCCGCGGTGCTGCTGATCACAGGCTATGACCTTGCGCACAGTACGGCAAATGCGCGGCCCCACCGGCGCACCGAACTGCTGGCCAAGCCCTTCGATCTGCAAGCACTTGCCCAGGCGCTTGAACGGCTGCTGGGGAGCACCGCCCAGTCGCCCTGAGTGGCTATTCGCCTGCAGGTGAACACGTTAAAGTCAGGACTTTTCATTGGCCGGACGCAGGCATGCCTTCTCGCGATCTGAACTCACTGCGCCAACAAGTCGAAGACCTCCAGCGACAGAACACACTGCTGGAGCAACGGCTTGCAAGCCTCCAGGCGCACGACCAGGACTTCTATCGCTCACTGTTCGACACCATGGACGAAGGCTTCTGCATCATCGAGTTCTTCGATGGCCCTCATGGCCCCCTGAGTGACTACGTGCATGTGCTGGCCAACGCAGCCTATGCCAAACACGCCGGCATCCCCAACGTGGTCGGGCAAAAACTGCGCGAGATGGTGCCCGATGAGGCGGATGACTGGGTGGCCCGCTATGGCGCGGTGCTTCGCACCGGCGAACCGCTGCACTTCGAGCAGGAACTGATTGCCACGGGCCACGTGCTGTCGGTGACCACTTTTCGCATAGAACCTGCCGAGAAACGCCAGGTAGCGGTACTGTTCAAGGATGTCACTGAACGCCGGCGTGCAGAGCAGGCCCTGCAGCGCCTGAACGAAGAGCTCGAGCAACGGGTGAATGCCGCACTGGCGGAGCGCCGCTTGTTTGCCGAGCTGGTCGATCACAGTGTGGTCAATGTGCATGTGGTCGACAAGGACCTGCGCTGGCTGGCGGTCAATCGCCAGGCCAGGCATGACTTCCACCTGCTGTACGGGAGGACACCCGAAATCGGCGACTACTTGCCCGGGTTGTTCGAGGATGGCACCGCCGGCCAGACGCCTATTCTGCCGATGTGGCAGCGCGCCCTGGCAGGCGAGCAGTTCATCGAGATCGGCACCTTCGGCAAGCCCCCCGCGGTGCGTCATTATGAGTTGCGCTTCAACGCCTTGCGCGACCCCATAGGCGAGGTACAGGGCGCGTTTCTGTTCGCCTATGACATCAGTGAGCGAGTGCAGGAGCAGGAACGCTTGGCCAAGGCCGAAGCGGCGCTGCGCCAGGCACAGAAGATGGAGGCCGTAGGCCAGCTCAGTGGCGGCATTGCCCACGACTTCAACAATTTGCTGGGCGGCATCCTGGGCGCCCAGGAGCTGATGCGGCAACGCCTGGATCAGTCACGCTTCGACGCCCTGGCGCCCTTGCTGGAGCTGTCCAGCAGCGCGGCGCAGCGGGCCTCTTCGCTGGTGCACCGGCTGCTGGCGTTCTCCCGCCAGCAGACCCTGCAACCCTGCTCCACGCAGGTGACCACCTTGGTGGCTGGCATGGAAGACCTGCTGCGCCGCACCATCGGCCCGGCGATTACCCTGAGCAGCCGCTTCGCCAGCCAGCTGTGGCCGACCTTCATCGACCCTCCCCAACTGGAAAGCGCCTTGCTCAACTTATGCATCAACGCGCGCGATGCCATGCCTGCCGGTGGTGTGATCGAGATCATCGGCGACAACCTGCTGCTTGACGACGAGCAGGCCGTGGCACTGGAACTGCCGGCCAGCGAGTTCGTGCGGCTGAGCATCGTCGACAACGGTAGCGGCATGTCGGCTGAAGTCGTCGAGCGCGCAGTCGAGCCGTTCTTCACCACCAAGCCGATGGGCCAGGGCACCGGCCTGGGTCTGTCCATGACCTATGGCTTCGTGCGCCAGTCGGGTGGGCAATTACGGGTGCTGTCGGCGCCTGGCGAGGGTACCCGCATCGAGCTGCTGTTACCCCGCCACCACGAGCAAGCCCAGGCGCCAGTCAGCAAACCTCCGCGCGCGCCCTTGCAAAGAAGCAGCGAGGCTGCCAAACGCATTCTGTTGGTTGAAGACCAGACGGCCTTGCGCCTGGTGATTGGCGAAGTGTTGGAAGAGCTGGGCTATCGGGTGGACGCCTTCGAGAACGGTCCGTCTGCCCTCACCCACCTGCAAAGCGGCGAACGGCCAGACTTGCTGCTGAGCGATGTCGGCCTGCCTGGCGGCCTGAATGGCCGCCAGGTAGCTGAACACTGCCGTGAGCGCTACCCGGACCTCAAGGTGCTGTTGATCACCGGCTACGATGAGAGTGCGGCGTTCAGCGACGGCCAACCGCTGCAAGGTACGTTGGTGTTGACCAAGCCGTTCGAACTGGAAGCACTGGCAGAGCGGGTTCGCGAGCTGCTGGAACCTTGACGGGCGCTCAGCGCCCGCCGCCCAGGTCGATGAAGCTGCCGGTGGCATAGGAGGCTTTGTCCGAAAGCAACCAGAGGATGGCCTCGGCCACTTCCTCGGGATACCCTCCTCGGCCCATGGGCAAGCCAGGTTCAAGCTTGCTAACGCGATCCGGGTCGCCAGAAAGCGCATGGAAACCGGTATGGATATAGCCTGGTCGTACGCCATTGACGCGCACGCCCTCGCCTGCCACTTCTTTGGCCAGGCCGATGGTGAAGGTGTCGAGCGCGCCCTTGGAGGCGGCATAGTCGACATATTCGTTGGGCGAACCCAGGCGTGCGGCTACCGATGATACGTTGACGATGGCCCCGCCTTGCCCACCATGCCGGCGCGCCATGCGCAGCAGGGCGTGCTTGGCGCATAGCATGGGGCCGACGACGTTGGTCTTCATGACGTTCAGCAGCCGGAACTCGGACATGTCCTCGACCCTGCTCTGCTGGCCGATGGTGCCGGCGTTGTTGACCAGTGCGGTGACCGGGCCGAGCTCGTCGTCGACTCGCAGGAACAGCTGGATGATTTCATCTTCGACGCTGACGTCGGCGCGCACCGCGATGGCTTCGGCGCCCAGGGCGCGGACCTGGCTGAGGATGGCTTCGGCGGCCTGGTCATCGGCGTGATAATTGATGCAGATGCGGTAGCCCTGGCGGGCGGCCAGCAGCGCAGTGGCGGCGCCGATACCGCGGCTGCCGCCGGTGATGACAATGACGTTCTCCATGGGTTTGCCAATGGTTTGGGGAAGGGAGCATCGACAATAGGCGAAATGGCGCTGCGTTGGAATGACGAAGATCAGCACAGCCAACCCTCTGCTGTTGATGTGGCTGTTGATCTGGCTGTTGATCTGGCTTTTGATCTTGATCTTGATCTTCGCGACTTCAGGAGGCCGAACGCAGGCCTTGCGGAGGCAGGTGACGGGCATGGATGCCCGTCAAGCGCTGAGGCCCCAGGATGGGGCCTTCGGCGCGGTCCTGCCGGGAGCAAGGCCGGAGTGAGGGGACCCCGGAGCGCAGCGCAGGGGCCGGATGATGGGAGCGCAGTGTACGGGTCACCCACATGGGTTACACAAAAGTTCACTCACATAGGTGACAACACCTTAAGTGTTACATAACCATCAGTGGCATCCCGCACATCGACTCTACCAAGGATGATGGGACCGAAAATAACATCCCAAATGCCATCTCCGACTTGCTCCAGCCCAATGGTCTGGTGCTTGAGCACGTAACCTACGTAGATCCTCAGGCCACGGCGGTTAATGATGCCGCAGCTATCCGCCGGTAAACTCTCGACATGGCTGGGGTAGGTCATCTCAGGAAGTTTTTCAGGGAATGGGCGTGGTGAGGGCTGGTAGCAAGACGCCGGTGTTTTCTGTTTCAGTGCTTCATGCAAGCGCTCGTAATTGTAGTGTTGTCGAAAGCGATCAAAATGCCGCTGTTGAGCTTCCCAGGCCACTGCCGGCGGTGATGGCAGCGTGCTTTTGAGTGTCCGATGCATGCGTTCGTGGCGGCCATTTTGCTCAGGCCTTCCAGGTGCAATGCGCTCAGGAATGATGCCTAGACGCAGCCACCAGATGGACAGCTGAGAAAGTCCTGCACGTCCTTTACTGGCAAACGGCACACCGTTATCGGTACGAATACGCTCAGGCAGGCCATTTTCCCGAAACACCTGGGTGAAAACGGCCTGCGTTTCCAGAAGGTTGGTATTAGGCATGCTGTGGCAGGCGAGCAGGAAGCGGCTGGCGTGATCCATGATCGTTAGTGGATAGCACCAGACGCCTGCGCCTGTCAGAAATTGGCCCTTGTAGTCAGCACTGAACAGCTGGTTAGGCGACTCTGCCTTCTCCAGTGGCTTGGGGTAGACCGCTACACGCTGACGTAAACGGCGTGGGTTGACCAACTCGGCCTTCTTGAGGATGTTGTAAATCGCTGTCTTAGAAGGTGGCGCCTGATCAGGGAAGCGCTCCTGCAGCGCAGCCTGGATCTTTTTCGGACCAGGTTCCGTTTCGCCTCGACTGCGCAGTTCGATGATGGCTTCGCGAACTGCAGCGGGGACGACCCAGTTCTGCGTCAACCGGCGGCGGCTGCGTTCTTCCAGCCCCGAAGGCCCCTCTTTCTCATATCGCTCGACCCATTTGTAGCCGGTCTTACGGCTGATCTCGTAGGCCTGGCACAGGGCGCTGAAGCTGGGCGGCCCTTGCAGGTAATCCGCGATGAAAAGCATTTTCAGGTCCATAGGTTTCAGCTCTCGCCAAGGCATGGTCAGATCCTCGAAAACCGACCTTGCCAGTTAAAGACTGTTACCTATGTGCGTGAACTGATTTGTAACCTATGTGGGTGAGTCATACCCGCAGCGTTTTTTGGTTACTTTTTGTCGCGTTTGACAAAAAGTGACTCGCCGTAAGGGCCATCCCTTTCAAGGTCTTTTGGTTTTGGCGGCCTTGATGACCCGATCCGTCGAAACATGAGCATGTACAGCCGTCCCTTGCACCCAGGCCTTCGCTTTGAGCACCTTGGGGCCTCGTGGGCTTTTCGCAACCTGTCTGGGCTGGATGTTTCTGGCCAGCTCCAGCAGGCGCTGAGCCAGGTTTTCCATCGGAACAACGGGCATGTACTCGGATGGCAGGGCAATCTGCATGCCTTCGTAACCCCCTCTGATCTGCACCGCCAAGTGATAGATCGAGGCTTCCCAATTCTCGGGCAAGGCATCGCGGTGAGCCTGTTCAACACTTCGCTTGAGCAAGGCCAGAACGTTGTATGCCAGCACGGCAGTGGTGAATCCAAGCAAGGCGGCTCGCGGACTGCCGAGGGTTTCAATTTCACTTTCCAGAATTGCTTCCAACCGCTGGAACATCCCTTCAATACTCCAGCGGCGCCGATAGAAGTCTGCGATCTGTTGCGCACTGATGCTCTCGGGCAGGTTGCTCCAGAACATCAAGCTGTTATCACCTGAGTCGTTTGGTGAATGAAGCGTTAACTCGACACGTCGCCAACGGTGCCCGCCTTTTACTTCGATGGATTGCTCGCGCACAGTGCCTGTGGCGACGGGCATCGGTGCTTGCCACTCACCTTCCTGGATCAAGCGTGGATGCTTGGCCTGCTGGCGAATGACAAATGATGTCTTCACCTGTTCGCACGCCTCCATTACAGGCAGCGTGCAGTAGAGACGGTCAGCGATCCAAACCTGATTGGTCTTTGCTTCAGCCAGCAACGGCAAAACACAAACTCGTTCGCTTGCGTAGGCGTCCTCGCACGGCTGGAGGTCAATTACCTGATCCAGGTCGGGGTCGTAAACCACCACCGAAAACCCGGGGCGAGCCGCTCCGCGCTCTTGGCGCAGCGCGCCAAGACGCTTTTCGGTAGAGGCCAAGTGGCTGCCATCGACCACCCGAACTTGCCAATCAGGAAGCATGGCTGAGCAGCCCAACTCATGGATTGTCGGCGCCAAGCGCTGCGCGCAGCCTGTCACCAGAGCACGCAACAGGGCAGGTTCGGTTCGACTGATCTTGTCGTACAGAGCTGCCAGGCTGACGGGAAGGTCGTCCAGTTGTCTTGCCGCAGCATGCAGCGATGGCTTCAAGCCCAATGAAACAAGCGACATCAACTTGATAATGGTCGAGAACAGCAGCTCGCGAGAATACTGCCGTTGGCGGTGCTCCTCGAAAACCTGATCGACCCACTCCGGCGCAATGGCCTGCTCCAAGGCAAGTTTGGCCATTACGCTGGCGGGTGCTTTTTTCTCGAATCGCGCTAGTACATCAGCCCACATCGCTCGGGTCTTCCTGACTGGATTTCAGCGAATTCTACCGAAGACCTTGAAAGGGATGGCCGTAAGGGCGAAAAGGTGAGTCAGTGTCGCCATCGCCAATGGACTGTTCGCTGAGTCAAAACAGACGAATTTGCTTCTTGCTTCTTGGATGTGGGCATTCACATCGAGTAGGTATTCATTCACGCAGGTGGCGCATAGTCACCTTTCCGCCCTTACGGCGGGTCACTTTTTGTCAAACGCGACAAAAAGTAACCAAAAAACGCTGCGCTCCTATCATCCGGCCCCTGCGCTACGCTCCGGGGTTCCCTCGCTCCGGGCTTGCTCCCGGGAGTACGCGCTGCAGGCCCCATCCATGGGGCCTCAGCGCTTGACGGGCATCCATGCCCGTCACCTCCCTTCGCAAGCCCTACGCTCGGCCTCCTGAAGTCGCAATCCGCGGCGCCTGGGCTATCGCGCGCTTAGAAGCAAAATCAAAAGCCGAAGCGAGAGCGAGAGCGAGAGCGAGAGCGAGAGCGAGAGCATCGGGATCTTGCCTTGATTGTAGCTCAATGCCCCGCCGATGCCGGGCCCGCCTTGGCGGTAAAGGGCGGCTTGGCGAACCACACCAGCAGAATCAACCCGGCAAACACCCAGCTCATCAAGGTGAAATAATCCACCGTCGACATCATGTAAGCCTGCCCGTTGAGTATCTGCTCCAACTGCGCATAACTCTGCGGGCTGGCCCCGCCCAACTGCTCAAGGGTATGCCGCGTCGTCGGGTCGAACTGGCTGATGTGCTCACTCAGGTAAGCATGGTGCTGGTCCGCCCGACGGATCCAGATCCAGGTGGTCAACGAAGCCGCAAAACTCCCGCCCAAGGTTCGCAGGAATGTTGCCAGCCCCGAACCGTCGGCAATCTGGTGCGGCGGCAGGTCAGACAGCAGGATGCTCAACGTCGGCATGAAGAACAACGCCACGCCAATCCCCATGAACAACTGCACCAAGGCCACGTGCTGGAAGTCCACCTCGCTGGTGAAACCGGCACGCATGTAGCAACTGGTGCCGATCGCCAGGAACGCCAACCCAGCCAGCACCCGCAAGTCGAACCGGTGCGCATATTTGCCCACGAACGGCGACATGATCACCGGCAGCAAACCGATCGGCGCCACCGCCAGGCCTGCCCAGGTCGCGGTATAGCCCATCTGCGTCTGCAACCACTGCGGCAGGATCAGGTTGATACCGAAGAACCCGGCATACCCCCCGACCAGCACAATGGTGCCAATGCGGAAGTTGCGGTGCACGAACAGGCGCAAGTTGACCACCGGGTGCCGGTCGGTCAGTTCCCAGATCACGAATACCGCCAGGAACACCACCGAAACCAGGCTGCCGACAATGATGAACGACGATTCGAACCAGTCCAGATCGTTGCCCTTGTCCAGCACTACCTGCAAGGCACCGACGCCGATAATCAGGGTCAGCAGGCCAATGTAATCCATCGGCTGGCGGCTGGTGACCACCGGGCGCGTGCGCATCTGCTGGCGCACCACGGCAGCAGCGAACAGCCCGATGGGCACATTGATGAAGAAGATCCATGGCCAGCTGTAGCTATCGGTAATCCAGCCCCCAAGAATCGGCCCGGCAATCGGCGCCACCACCGTGACCATCGCCAGCAGCGCCAGTGCCATCCCCCGTTTTGCCGGGGGATAGACAGCAATCAGCAGGGTCTGGGTCATCGGATAAAGCGGCCCGGCGACCACGCCCTGCAAGACACGAAAGCCCACCAGCTCGGGCATCGACTGGGCAATACCGCACAGGAACGAAGCCAGCACGAACAGCAGCGTGGCCCAGATGAACAGTTTCACTTCACCAAAGCGCCGGCTCAGCCAGCCGGTCAGCGGCAAGGCAATAGCGTTGCTCACCGCGAACGAGGTGATGACCCAGGTGCCTTGCTCGTAGCTCACCCCCAGGTTGCCGGAAATGGTCGGCAGGGCCACGTTGGCGATGGTGGTGTCCAGCACCTGCATGAACGTCGCGAGCGACAGGCCGATGGTGGTCAGCAGCAGACTCGGCGGCGTGAACTGGGCAGCGGCGTTGTTGCTCATCGTTGCGCCGTCTTGCCGGTTGCGCTGTTCTCGTGAATCAGCCGGGCGATCAGGTTGTCGGCTTCGATCAGCTGGTGGTCATACACCTGGGTGGTGTAGCTGGCCTTCTGCGGTGGCTGCTGGGCCAAGGTCGGGCCGCTCTGGTCATGCAGGTCGACTTCAACCACGGTGGACAGGCCGATACGTAGCGGGTGGTCCTTGAGCTGGTCGGGGCTGAGGTGGATGCGCACGGGTACTCGCTGAACAATCTTGATCCAGTTGCCGGTGGCGTTCTGCGCCGGCAGCAAGGCAAAGGCGCTGCCGGTGCCCGCGCCAAGGCTGTCGACCGTGCCGCTGTACTTGACCTCACTGCCGTACACATCAGCGGTGATTTCCACCGGCTGGCCGATGCGCATCTCTCGCAGCTGGGTTTCCTTGAAGTTGGCATCGATCCACACCTGATCCAGCGGGATGACCGCCATGGTCGCGGTGCCCGGTTGCAGGCGCTGGCCCAACTGGACGGTACGCTTGGCGACGTAGCCGGTGACCGGCGCGACCAACGTGGTGCGGGCGTGGTCGAGGTAGGCCTGGCGCAGGTCGGCAGCAGCAGCCATGACGTCGGGGTGCGACGACACTACGGTGTCGTCGACCAGCGCGCTGCTGGTGCTGAGCTGTTGGCGCGCGCTGTTGACGGCGGCCTGGGCAACGCTCAGGTCGTCGCGGGCATGGGACAGTTCTTCTGCGGCAATCGCACCGCTGTCAGCCAGCACCTTGCGTCGGTTGAAGTCCTGCTGCGCCTTGCGCAGTTCGGCTTGGCGCGTTTCCAGTTGAGCCTTCAGCGAATCGACGTTGCTGTACAGCCCACGGACCTGCCGCACGCTGCGTGCCAGCTTGGCTTCGGCGGACTGCAAGGCCACTTCGCTGTCGGCCGGGTCGAATTGCAGCAATACCTGGCCGGCATGGACCAGGTCGCCGTCATCGGCCCCGATGCTGGTAACGGTGCCAGCGACCAGCGGGGTGATTTCCACCACGTTGCCGTTGACGTAGGCATCGTCGGTGCTTTCGTGCCAACGCCCGACAATGCTGTACCAGGCCCAGGTGCCGACCCCGGCAAGGATCAGCAGCAACAGCAGGCCAAGCAGCCAAGCCTTGCGCTTGCGCGACGGCTCAGGCGCGACGGAGGGAGTCGGGGTGTCTGTGGGAGTGGCCATGACAATACCTTGGATAATTCGTTACGGGGTTCAACGGTCGCCGAAGCGGCGGATCGTCAACGGGTCGCCAGCACTGAGCAGCACCTTGGCCAGCAGGCCTTCCAGGGTCTTGAGCTCCTCTGGTGCCAGCACGCCGCACAACTCGTTCATGGCGGCGGCGCCGATTTCCGGCAGGCGATTGGCCAGGCGCTGGCCGTCGGCGGTGAGTGCCAGGCGCACCTGGCGACGGTCGTCGGCGCAGCGGTTGCGCACGATCAGCTCCTTCTGCTCGAGGCGGTCGAGCATGCGGGTCATCGAACCGCTGTCCAGGCCCAGGTAACGGCACAGTTCGGCCGGGGTATCCACCTGGTACTGGGTGACGATTATCAGCACTTTGAACTGCGCGGCGGTGACGCCCTCTGACTCCAGGTGCCAGTCAAGAATGCGGTCTTTGAGGATCGCTGCGCGGCCAAGCAACATGCCGATGGCGCAGGTCTGAAAGTTTTCGGGGGAGAAATGGGCCATCGTTGACTGCTCAGTTAAGTGTGTAGAAATATTACTGCTTAGGCAGTTAATGTCAAAGCCTTCATTAGGTAGCTATGAAATATTCGTGTTTTCTGCCGGTCACACCGCCCCCGCAGGCGCGCCCTGCGGCCCATCGCGACACACAAGGCCGCCCCTGCCAGGGCCTGCGTAAGGGCGGTTAACGTGCTCGCAGGCCCAGCGCCTCCACCGCCCCGCAAGCAATCGCCATTCCCACCAGCTCTGCGAGGCTGCCCGCCTGCAACCGCTTCATCACCCGGCCTCGGTACAGGTCCACGGTCTTGACGCTGATGCCCAACTGCTCGGCAATCTCGCGGTTGCTCAACCCTTGGGCCAGCGGTACGAAGACGTCTCGCTCACGCGGCGTCAGGCCGTCGATGCGCGCCTGCACCAAGGCCAGTGCCTGATCGCCCCGTCGCGCCAGCCCGGCGTGCTCCAGCGCAGCCTGAACGCTATCGAGCAGCAGCTGGTCGTTGTAGGGTTTTTCGATGAAGTCGCAGGCGCCAGCCTTGAACGCCCGCACCACGATCGGGACATCGGCATGACCGCTGACGAAGATCACCGGCACCATCAGGCCACGCTCGCGCATCGCCTGCTGCACAGCCAGCCCGCCCAGCCCCGGCATGCGCACATCCAACAGCACACACGCGGGCCCATCATCGACGCAGGCGTCGAGAAACGCCTGCCCGCTGGCGAACGGCAAGGCTTGCAGGCCCACCGACTGCAGCAGCCAGACCGTAGAGTCGCGCATACCCTGGTCGTCATCGACCACATACACTTTTGCTTGCAACACTGCCTCCCCTTATTCCCTGCTGACCGCCAGCCGGCAGCACAGTACCAGACCGCCGTTGTCACCCGCCCGCGCCCACAGGCTGCCACCGAAGCCTTCGATCAGGCTGCGGCTCATGCTCAAGCCCAAGCCCAGGCCGTCGGCCTTGCTGGTGGTAAAGGGCGTGAAGATTTCATCCAGCCGCTCGGGTGCCACGCCCGGGCCCTGGTCAGCTACCTCGACCAGCACCCCATCGCCATCGCGCGCCGCGCAGAGCAGGATACGTGACGGCCGCTCCCCCTGCTGCTCGCGATTGGCATCGATGGCATTGCGCAGCAGGTTGAGCAGCACCTGCTCCAGCAGCACCCGGTCGGCATACACCAAGGGCAGCTGAGCGCTCATGCGAAGTTCCACCTGCACCTGGTCCCGCGCGGCTTCCCAGGCACACAGGCGCATGGCTTCGCCGGCCAGCTCGGCCACGTCCAGTGCCTGCAGGCGGCGCGGCCCCTTGCGCAGGAAGGCACGCAGACGGCGGATCACTTCGGCGGCATGGGTGGCCTGCTCGCTGATACGCTGCAGGCCCTGGCCTACCCGCTCGCGCGCCTGGGGATCACGTTCCAGGCCCTGCAGGTAACGCTGACTGGCGTTGGCATAGTTGACCACCGCGGCCAGTGGCTGATTGATCTCATGGGCGATGCCCGAGGCCAGCTCGCCCAGGGTAGCGAGGCGGGCACTGTGCGCCAGGCTTTCCTGCGCTTCGATGCGCAAGGTGATGTCGCGGGACACGCTGACCACCTCCACCACCGCGCCGGTATAGGTCTCGCGGATCGCCCGGCTGGCGATTTCGAACCAACGGTAGTCACCTGTTGCCTGGCGTACCCGGCAAGTCATCGTGTGGTAGCCGTCCTGGTCCAGTGCGGCTGAGGCCTGACGCAGTACCTGACGCCGCTCGCGCGGATGCAGCAGGGTATGTACAGGCATGCCACGCAGCTGCTCGGGCCACAGGCCGAGCAGGCGGTAGGCTGCCGGTGAGGCATCGAGAAAGCGGCCATCGGGGCTGTGCCGGGAAATCAGGTCGGTGGTGTTTTCGATGATCAGCCGATACAGGCGTCGGGCGCGGTTGGCTTCGCGTGCGCCATGGCGCTCTTCACTGGCATCGCGGCAGCGCCCCAGCACCTGCTGGCCCTGGTTGTCCGGCATGAACGTCCACAACACGATGCGTTCGCCGACCTGCACTTCGACATCGCTGATCGCCCGATGCTGACGCAGACAGGCACGCACCAGGGCGGCGCAATTGGCCGGCAGCCAGCGAGCCAGCTCGGGCCCTTCGGCGACCCAGGCCTGCAATGCCGGGTTGAGTGCCAGCGGGCTTGCATCACTGGCCAGCAACAGACTGGGTTGCGGGTCTTTGCCAAGCAAGGGGTAAGCAGTGTCATCCACGGTAGGCGGCCTGTTTTTATAGTAGTTTTACTATATTGCTATAGTCGATATTCCTAATACCATAGCGACTCGCGTAAAACTGCGACAGAGGGGGCGGCCCACCGTCCGCCCCCTGCACCCTGAACAGAGCTAACAATCAGCCATCGGGGGCCAGGTGCACAGGCTGCGTCTGCCTCCCTTACAGGATTACCGCATGTCGATCTATGTCCAGGGCCTGATGCCCGCTGCCGTCAACCATGTCGCCCTCACCCCGCTGAGCTTCATTGAACGCACCGCCGCCGTGTACGGCAACTACCCGGCCGTCATCCACGGCGCCATCCGCCGCAACTGGCAAGAAACCTACCAACGCTGTCGGCGCCTGGCCAGCGCCCTGGCCGGTCGTGGCATTGGCCGTGGCGACACCGTGGCAGTGATGCTGCCCAACACCCCGACCATGCTCGAGGCGCATTTCGGCGTACCCATGACCGGTGCCGTGCTCAATACCCTGAACGTGCGCCTGGATGCCGAGGCCATCGCCTTCATGCTGCAGCATGGCGAGGCCAAGGTACTGATCACCGACCGCGAGTTCCATGCAGTCATCGAAGGCGCTCTGGCACTGCTTGAACACCCGCCGCTGGTGGTTGATGTGGATGACCCGGAGTACGGCGAAGGCCGCGCGGTCAGCGAGCTGGACTATGAGGCCCTGCTCAACGAAGGCGACCCGGAATTTGCCTGGGAATGGCCCGATGACGAGTGGCAAGCCATTTCGCTGAACTACACCTCCGGCACCACCGGCAACCCCAAGGGCGTTGTCTACCACCACCGCGGTGCATACCTGAACGCACTGGGCAACCAGATGACCTGGGCCATGGGCCACCGCCCGGTGTACCTGTGGACGTTGCCGATGTTCCACTGCAACGGCTGGTGCTACCCCTGGACCATCACCGCCCTGGCCGGCACCCATGTGTTCCTGCGCCGGGTCGACCCGCAGAAGATCCTGACCCTGATCCGCGAGCACAAAGTCAGCCACCTGTGCGGTGCGCCGATCGTGCTCAACGCGCTGGTCAACATGCCCGAGGCGGCCAAGGCAGCCATCGAGCACCCGGTGCAGGCCATGGTCGCCGGCGCCGCACCACCGGCCAAGGTCATCGGTGCCGTGGAAGAAATGGGCATCAAGGTCACCCACACCTACGGCCTGACCGAGGTCTACGGCCCGGTGACCGTGTGTGCCTGGCATGACGAATGGGACGCGCTTTCGCTGGAAGAGCGTGCACGCATCAAGTCTCGCCAAGGCGTGCGCTACCCGACCCTCGATGGCCTGATGGTCGCCGACCCGCAAACCCTTCAGCCAGTACCCCGCGACGGCAATACCCTGGGTGAAATCTTCATGCGCGGCAACACGGTGATGAAGGGTTACCTGAAAAACCCTGAAGCCACCGCCGAAGCCTTCCGTGGCGGCTGGTTCCACACCGGCGACCTGGCCGTGTGGCATGCCGACGGCTATATCGAGATCAAGGACCGGCTCAAGGACATCATCATTTCCGGTGGCGAGAACATCTCCACCATCGAGGTCGAAGACGCCCTGTACAAGCACCCGGCAGTGCTGGAAGCCGCCGTGGTGGCACGCCCGGATGAAAAATGGGGCGAAACCCCGTGCGCCTTCGTTGCCTTAAAGCCAGGCCGGGAGGACACCCGTGAAGCCGACATCACCAGTTGGTGCCGCGAGCACCTGGCCGGGTTCAAGGTGCCGAAGACCGTGGTGTTCGGCGAGCTGCCCAAGACCTCGACCGGCAAGATCCAGAAGTACGTGCTGCGCGACCGGGCCAAAGCCCTCTGATGCCATAGCCGCTCCCCTTCAGGCGCAGCACACGGCTGCGCCTGAAGGTTCAGCGCACGCCCAACCCTCCCTCACTATTGCAAGAGCTGCCGATGACCACCTATTCCGCCCCCCTGCGCGACATGCGCTTCGTCCTGCATGACGTGTTCAACGCTTCAGGCCTGTGGGCCCGACTGCCCGCCCTGGCCGAACGCATCGATGCCGACACTGCCGACGCCATTCTCGAGGAAGCATCCAAAGTCACCGGCCAGCTGATCGCCCCGCTCAGCCGCAACGGTGACGAGCAAGGTGTGTGCTTCGACGCAGGCCAAGTCACCACCCCCGAGGGCTTTCGCGAGGCCTGGAACACCTACCGCGAAGGCGGCTGGGTCGGCTTGGGCGGCAACCCGGAATACGGCGGCATGGGCATGCCAAAGATGCTCGGCGTGCTGTTCGAAGAGATGCTCTACGCGGCTGACTGCAGCTTCAGCCTGTATTCGGCATTGAGCGCAGGCAGCTGCCTGGCGATCGATGCCCACGCCAGCGAAGCGCTCAAGGCCACTTACCTGCCACCGCTGTACGAAGGCCGCTGGGCCGGCACCATGTGCCTGACCGAACCCCATGCCGGCACTGACCTGGGGCTGATCCGCACCCGCGCCGAGCCTCAGGCCGATGGCAGCGTGCGCATCAGTGGCAGCAAGATCTTCATTACCGGCGGCGAGCAGGACCTGACCGAGAACATCGTCCACCTGGTGCTGGCCAAGCTGCCGGATGCGCCCGCCGGTGCCAAAGGCATATCGCTGTTTCTGGTCCCCAAATTCCTGGTCGAGGCCGATGGCCGCCTGGGCGCGCGCAATGCTGTGCATTGTGGCTCGATCGAGCACAAGATGGGCATCAAGGCCTCGGCGACCTGCGTCATGAACTTTGACGGTGCCATCGGTTACCTGGTGGGCGAGCCGAACAAGGGCCTGGCAGCGATGTTCACCATGATGAACTACGAGCGCCTGTCCATCGGCATACAGGGCATCGGTTGTGCCGAAGCCTCCTACCAGAGCGCCGCCCGCTATGCCAACGAGCGCCTGCAGAGCCGCGCAGCGACTGGCCCGCAGGCACACGACAAGGTGGCCGACCCGATCATCCACCATGGTGATGTCCGGCGCATGCTGCTGACCATGCGCACCCTCACCGAAGCAGGTCGGGCGTTCGCCGTCTACGTTGGCCAGCAACTGGACATGGCACGCTATGCCGAGGACGCTGGCGAGCGCGAGCATGCCCAGCGCCTGGTGGCACTGCTGACACCGGTGGCCAAGGCATTCTTCACCGATAACGGCCTGGAAAGCTGCGTGCTTGGCCAGCAGGTGTATGGCGGTCATGGCTACATCCGCGAATGGGGCCAGGAGCAACGGGTGCGAGACGTGCGCATTGCACAGATCTATGAGGGCACCAACGGCATCCAGGCCCTTGATCTGCTGGGGCGCAAGGTGCTGGCCGACGGTGGCCAGGCGTTGGCCAGCTTTGCCAGCGAAGTGCGCGCCTTCAGTGTGGATGCGCCCTTGCACCGCGAGGCCCTGCAGGCGAGCCTGGCGCGGCTGGAGGCCACCAGCAGCTGGCTGCGGGCGCAGGCCGGCGAGGATGCCAACCTGGTCAGCGCGGTAGCCGTTGAGTACCTGCAGCTGTTCGGGCTCACGGCCTATGCATACATGTGGGCGCGGATGGCGGCGGTGGCGCTGGCCAAACGTGATGAGGACGAGGCGTTTCATGGCGCGAAGCTTGCCTGTGCGGCGTTCTATTTCCAGCGGGTCTTGCCGCGGGGGTTGGGGCTGGAGGCGAGCATTCGGGCCGGTAGTGGCAGCCTTTATGGGCTAGAGGCCGCACAGTTCTGACCGGTGGGTCGCCGACGCGCTTGTTGCAAGGGCAGCCGTGTGCTGCGAAGAGGCCGGTACCTGCAAACACTGACCTCTTCGCAGCACCAGGCTGCCCCGGAAGCCATTGCAGGCATCGTCTTTTGCCCGCGAAGGGTTCTCAAACACTGAAAAACCGTGGCTAATCCGACGAAAAACCGGCACAACTGATAGTCATTCGCCATTACATTGGTTCTCGGGAGCCCTCCCGCAAGGGTAGAATGCGCAAAACCCGGAGCCGCAATGAACCACGACCGCCTCAATCCCAACCCAGACGATGCCATCACCGACGCCGCAGCGCATTGGTGCATGCGCCTTCACGCCGAAGATTGCACGCAGGCCGAGCGTGAAGCATTCGCTGACTGGTTGGCGGCCGACCCGCGGCATGCCGAAGAATATCAGGCGATGCTGGAAATCTGGCAAACAGCCGACCTGCTGCCGCGCAGCGCCACCGTCATCGACTTCAACCCACCCACCAGACACGCCGCCCGCCCTCGCAACTGGCGGCCGCTGGCGTCTGCTGCGGCCATCGCCCTGGCAGTGCTGCCGCTGGCCGGCTGGATGGGGTGGGAACAGGGCTGGTTGCCCAACCACTATCAGCATTTCGAAGCCGGTGACCGCATGCAGACCGTGGAGCTCAGCGACGGCAGCACGGTACAGCTCAACCTCCACACCGAACTCACCTTCCTCAACTACAAGGACCAACGCCAGGTCACGCTCAAGCGCGGCGAGGCGTTCTTCAAGGTGCGACACGACAGCAGCCACCCGTTCATCGTGCGTGCCGGCAGTGGCCAGACCCGGGTCACCGGCACCCAGTTCAACGTGTGGAAGTACCAGGACCAGGTGAAGGTCACCCTGGTGGAAGGTTCAGTGCTGGTGTCCAGTGAGGGCAGTGCCGGTGGCTACCGCCTTGGCCCTGGCATGCAGGCCAGCTACCACAAGGGCGACTTCGAGCCGCAGCTGGAGCAAAGCGACGACTATGGCAACAGCCTGGCATGGCGCAGCGGCAAGCTGGTGCTCGACAACCTGAGCCTGGAACAGGCGCTGCCGGTGATCAACCGCTACCTAGACGCCCCGCTGCTACTGGCCGATGCCAGCACCGGCCGCATTCGCATCAGCGGCATCTACAACACCGCTGAAGTGGGGCGCCTGGTCAACAACCTGCCCAAAGTCCTGCCGGTCTACCTGACCCGCAGCAAGGACGGCAGCACCGTGCTCAATCGCATCTCGCCGCCGCCCGACAAGGGCTGACGCCCTCCCCGCCTTACAAGGTCATCGCTGCCAACCAGCCGAACGCCATCAACGGCAGGTTGTAATGGATGAAAGTGGGCACCACGGTGTCCCAGATGTGGTGGTGCTGGCCATCCACGTTCAGGCCCGAGGTTGGGCCCAGGGTCGAGTCCGAGGCCGGCGAACCTGCATCGCCCAACGCACCGGCAGTACCGATGATGCACACCGTAGCCAACGGGTCGAAGCCCAGTTGCACGCACAGTGGCACGAAGATCGCGGCCAGGATCGGCACGGTGGAGAACGACGAGCCGATCCCCATGGTCACCAAAAGGCCTACCAGCAGCATCAGCAAGGCACCGACGCCCTTGCTGTGGTCGATCCACTGCGCCGAGGTTTCCACCAGGCTCTTCACCTCACCGGTGGCCTTCATCACCTCGGCAAAGCCGGACGCGGTAATCATGATGAAGCCGATCATGGCCATCATCTTCATGCCTTCGGTGAACAGGTCGTCGGTCTCTTTCCACTTGACGATGCCCGACAGCGAGAAGATCAGGAAACCGACCATGGCACCGATGATCATCGAGTCCAGCAACAGCTGGACGATGAAGGCTGCAGCGATGGCCAGCACGGCCACCAGCAAGGTCAACGGGTTGTACTGCACGCTCACCTGCTCCACCTGCTGGATGCGCGCCAGGTCATAGTCACGTTTCTTGCGGTAGCTGATGAACACCGCCACCAGAAGGCCGACGAGCATGCCGGCAGCCGGGATGGCCATGGCATGGGTGACGTTGACGCCGCTCACATCGACACCCGCGCGGGCAACATTGGCCAGCAGGATCTCGTTGAGGAAGATGTTGCCGAAGCCCACCGGCAGGAACATGTACGGGGTGATCAGGCCAAAGGTGATCACACAGGCGATCAGCCGGCGGTCGATACGCAGGCGCGTCAGCACGTACAAAAGAGGGGGTACCAGCAGCGGGATGAAGGCAATGTGGATGGGCAGGATGTTCTGGGACGACACGGCCACCGCCAGCATCAGGCCGATCATCAGCCATTTGACCTTGCCGCCCTTGGCGTCGCCCCGCCGGTCGATCATGCCCAGGGCGCGGTCGGCCAGCGCATGGGCCAGGCCAGACTTGGCAATCGCCACGGCAAAAGCACCCAGCAGTGCATAGGACAAAGCCACCGTGGCACCACCACCGAGGCCACCGTTGAAGGCCTTGAGCGTGCCTTCGATGCCCAGGCCGCCCACCAGCCCACCGGCCAGGGCGCCGATGATCAGGGCGATGACCACGTGCACGCGGGACAGGCTGAGTATCAGCATGATGCCGACCGCGGCGATCACTGCATTCATGGTTGGCTTACCTCATTACGACAGAAAAAAGCGCGAACTCTGAAGCAGTAGGCGGCAGATGTCAAAAGCGCCTTGATGCGGGGCGTTAGTGGCGGTCAAATTTAAATTGAATGTTTGAATAAAGAAAAAACGGCAGGGGCCGATATTGAGGGAGGCAGCGAGGTGCCTGGCCGCAGCGCTTTGGCACCTCCCGGCCCCACCGCAGATAAAGCCATAACCCTTAATGCCAAAAAAGGGATCCGCCCCCATGCCTTTGCGACAACTTTCCATCCAGTGGAAGATCACCCTGCTCGCCGGTCTCTGTCTGGCCGCTATCGTCACCTTGCTCGTCGGCCTGTCGCTGTACCGCATGGATCACAGTTCGGACCTGGTCAAGGCTAGCAGCATGCAGATGCTGACCGAGGCGGCGCAGTCGCGCATCGAGTCACAAGGTGAAGTGCAAGCGTTGAACATTCGCCGCCAGTTCATGGATGCCTACCAGTACGGCGCCGGCTTCGCCCGCCAAGTGCTGTTCCTGCGCGAGCAGGCCGAAAAGCGCTTTCTCGATGCCTTCGACCTGCGCGAGGACATGACCCGCCAGGTGCGCGCCGCACTGCAAGCCAACCCCGACCTGCTCGGCCTGTCACTGGTGTTCGAGCCCAATGCCCTGGACAACAAGGACAGCCTGTTTGCCGGCAAGGCAGAATTGGGCAGCAACGAAACCGGGCGCTTTGCCCTGTACTGGTCGCAGCCACGCGCTGGCCAGCTGACCTCGATGGCCCTGCCCGAACATGACATGGCCAACACCGAGATCGGCCCCAGCGGCCAGCCGGCCAACACCTGGTGGGTATGCCCACGCACCTCCGGCAAGGTGTGTGTGGTGGAGCCCTACTTCTACGACATCGACGGCCAGCAGGTACTGATGACCAGCATCGTGTTCCCGCTGGCGGTCAACGGCAAGATCATTGCCACCCTGTCCATCGACATCAACCTCAATAGCCTGCAGGCACTGAGCCAGGAGGCCAGCCGCAGCCTCTACGAAGGCCGCACCACGGTCGGCATTCTCACCCCGGTCGGCCTGTTGGCCGGCTACAGCGCCGATGCCAGCAAGCTGGCCCAGCGCTTCGACCAGGTAGACCCGACCAAAGGCGCCGAGCTGGTGCGCAAGCTGGCCGATGGCAAGCTGACCACCCTCCACGACCGGCAGCGCTTGAAGGTGCTGGCGGCATTCCGGCCAATCCCGGACGCCCAGCCCTGGGGCGTGCTGCTGGATGTGCCGGAAAACGCCCTGACCGGGCCGGCCGAAACCCTGAAGCAGGAACTTGACGCGCTCAATACCAGCGGCACCTTGCTGGAACTGAGCCTGGGCCTGGCCGCCGCCATTGCCGGGCTGCTGCTGGTATGGCTGATGGCCCGCGGCGTTACCCGGCCGATCCTCAGCGTGGCCGCCATGCTCAAGGACATTGCCAGCGGCGAAGGCGACCTGACCCGTCGCCTGACCTACCAGAAGCAGGACGAACTGGGCGAACTGGCCGGCTGGTTCAACCGCTTCCTCGACAAGTTGCAGCCAACCATCGCCGAGGTCAAACGCTCGGTGCAGGCCGCCCGAGGCACGGCCGACCAGTCCTCGGCGATTGCCACTGAAACCAGCGCCGGCATGGAGCAGCAGTACCGCCAGGTCGACCAGGTGGCCACCGCCTCGCATGAAATGAGCGCCACCGCCCAGGACGTTGCCCGCAGCGCCGCCCAGGCTGCGCAGGCGGCGCGCGATGCCGACCAGGCCACCCGCGAAGGCTTGGCGGTAATCGACCGCACCACCAGCAGCATCGGTGCCCTGGCCGCCAACATGAGCGACACCATGGCCGAAATAGAAGGCCTGGCGCAGAACAGCGAGAAGATCGGCTCGGTACTGGAAGTGATCCGCTCGATCGCCGAACAGACCAACCTGCTGGCGCTCAACGCTGCCATCGAAGCTGCCCGCGCCGGTGAGGCCGGCCGTGGCTTTGCCGTGGTCGCCGATGAGGTGCGCAACCTGGCCCAGCGCACTCAGGAGTCGGTGGAAGAAACCCGTCAGGTCATCGAAGCCCTGCAGAACGGCACCCGCGAAGTGGTCGGCGCCATGGACCACAGCCACCGCCAGGCCCAAGGTGGCGTGGAGCAGGTCGGCCAAGCCGTCACGGCATTGCAGCGCATTGGCCAGGCGGTGACGGTGATCACCGACATGAACCTGCAGATCGCCTCTGCCGCCGAGGAGCAAAGCGCGGTAGCCGAGGAAATCAACAGCAACGTGGCGACCATTCGTGATGTCACTGAATCCCTGTCTGGCCAGGCCAACGAGTCGGCGCGGGTCAGCCAGTCGCTGAACAGCCTGGCCAACCAGCAGCAAGCGCTGATGGACCAGTTCCGCGTCTGAAGCGAACGGGGCCACTCCAGTGGCCCTGAAACTGACAAAACCTCGTCGTCTACACTTGCCCCACTGCCAAGGCGTGGCGAACGACGAGGTTTACATGAAGAGCATTTCAACGCTGCTGGCCGGGCTGCTGTTGACGGTGGGTTTGGCCAGCACCGACAGCGCCGCATCGGCAGAGCAACCTGCGCCTATCCATTTTGGTGCCATCGGCTGGGAAAGCGGCGCCCTCACCACCGAGATTCTGCGCCTGATCGTGGAGCGCGGCTACGGCTATCGCACCGACACCCTGCCTGGCAGCACGGTCAGCATGGAGGTGGCCCTGGCGCGCAATGACCTGCAAGTGATCGCCGAGGAATGGGCCGGGCGCAGCCCTGCCTGGGTCAAGGCCGAACAGGCCGGCCAGGTGTTCGCACTGGGCGATACGGTCAAAAATGCAGAAGAAGGTTGGTGGGTACCGGCCTATGTGATCGAAGGCGATGCCGCACGCAACCTGAAGCCCGTGGCGCCTGAGCTGCACAGTGTCGAGGACCTCAAGCGTTACCCGCAGGTATTTTCCGACCCCGAATCGCCCGGTAAAGGGCGTTTTCTCAACAGCCCAAGCGGCTGGACGTCTGAAACCGTCAACAGCCAAAAGCTCAAGGCCTATGGCCTGGATGGCCTCTACAACAACTTCCGCAGTGGCTCCGGCGCCGCGATGGACGCCGAGATCGGTTCGGCAATCCGGCGCGGCAAACCCGTGCTGTTCTACTACTGGAACCCGACCCCGCTGATGGGGCGCTACAAGCTCATCCGGCTGGAAGAACCCCCGTTCGATGCCCAGGCCTGGGCCACCCTCACCGACCCCGCCAACCCCAACCCGAAAGGCAGCCGCTCGCTGCCGGCAAAGTTGTCGATTGGCGTGTCCAAAGCCTTTCGCGAAAACTACCCAGACCTGGTCAGCGTGTTCGAACAGGTAGACCTGCCCATCGATCGCCTGAACAAGGCCCTGGCCGTCATGAGCGAAAAACGCACGCCCCCGCGCGAAGCCGCCCTCACCTTCCTGCGCGATAACCGCGAGGTGTGGAAAGCCTGGCTGCCGGCGGACATCGCCACCAAGGTCGAGGCCAGCCTGTGAGCAGCGGTTTCCCGCAGACCCTGCAGTTTTCCTTTGCCGACAGCATCAACCGCCTGGTCGACTGGTTGGTATTGAACTACGGCGACCACCTGCGCAGTTTGTCTGACCAGTTGCTGCAACTGCTGGTCGGCCTGGAGAACCTGTTGCGCCTCTTGCCTTGGTGGCTGTTGTTGTTGCTGGTGGGTCTGCTGGCCTGGCACGCCAGCCGCAGCCTGCTGCGCAGCGCCGTGCTGGTCGCGCTGCTGGCCCTGATCGGTATGCTCGGGCTCTGGGACAAGCTGCTGCAGACCCTGGCCCTGGTGCTGGTCAGTACCGGCCTGTGCGTACTGGTGGGTGTACCACTGGGCATTCTGCTGGCCGCCCGGCCACTGGCCAGACGGCTGCTGTTGCCGGTCCTCGATGTGATGCAGACGCTACCTGCGTTCGTTTACCTGATCCCGGTGCTGATGCTGTTTGGCCTGGGCAAGGTGCCTGCCGTGTTCGCCACGCTGATCTACGCCCTGCCGCCGCTGGTGCGGTTGACCGAACTGGGCCTGAGCCAGATCGACCCCTCGTTGCTGCAGGCCGCACACGGCCTTGGCGCAAGCCGCTGGCAGCGGTTGCGGCGCATCGCCCTGCCCCTGGCGCTGCCGAGTATCATGGCCGGGCTTAACCAGTCGGTCATGATGGCCTTGTCGATGGTGGTCGTGGCGTCGATGATCGGCGCCCGTGGGTTGGGTGAGGATGTGCTGGCGGGGATCCAGACCTTGAATGTTGGCCAAGGGATGGAGGCCGGGCTGGCAATTGTCGCCCTGGCCATGGTGATCGACCGGATCAGCCAGGCCTATGGGCGTAGCAGTCGCTGAGCCGTATCGGCAAGGCCTGGAAGCAGCCTTGTGCTGCGAGAGGGCCGGGCCTGACAATACGCCTCTGTCAGCTGAGAACCGGACCTCAACCGCATGTCCCTGAAAGCCCTGCGCACCTTGGTGACCATCGCCCGCCACGGCACCTTTGCCCGCGCCGCCGACCTGCTCAGCCTCACCCCCTCGGCGGTCAGCCTGCACATCAAAACCCTCGAAGACGAACTGAAGGTGACCTTGTTCGACCGTAGCCGCAGGCAGGTGGTGCTGACCGAAGCCGGGCAGTTGGCGGTGGCCCGCGCCGAAAGCCTTCTGGCTGCCTATGACGAACTGGCCGATGCCCTGGCCAGCGGCCCAAGCCTGCGCGGCCGCTTGCGCCTGGGGGCGATCCACACGGTGCTGGCGCGGCGTTTGCCCAAGGCGCTGGTGTGGATAAAGGCCCATCACCCGCAGCTACACATCAGCGTGGCCTCGGGCATGTCGGCGGAGCTGGCGCGGCGCGTGGAAGACGGCGAGCTCGATGCAGCGATCACCACCGAACCGGTCAGCCCTTACCCGCAGAACCTGGACTTTACACCGCTGTTCGAGGACCGTTTCTGGGCCATCGCCAGCCCTGAGCTGGCCGGGTATAGCGTGCCGCAGTTGCTGGCCAGCCAGCCATTCCTGCGCTTCGACAAGCGTGCCTGGGCCG
Organism: Pseudomonas sp. 10(2024); assembly: GCF_045164175.1. Lineage (NCBI taxonomy): Bacteria > Pseudomonadati > Pseudomonadota > Gammaproteobacteria > Pseudomonadales > Pseudomonadaceae > Pseudomonas > Pseudomonas sp. 10(2024). The sequence goes on along the minus strand of NZ_CP174006.1, from coordinate 2,453,434 downwards.
GCCGGCAGATCGAGCAGGAACTACGCCGCCAGCAGGTGCAGGTGAGCGAACTGATGGAACTGGACAGCCAGGAAGCCCTGGCGCGCATGGCGGTGATGGGCCTGGGCGTGGCGGTCATCCCCATGGCGGATGACGACCTGCAACGCTTGCCACCCGCCACCTGCCTGCCGTTTGGCGAGCCGCAACTGACCCGGCGGGTGGTGTTGCTGGAGCATGAAAAAAGCCAGCGGCGGCATTTGAGTGCGGTGTTGAAGACCGCCCTGGAAGCCTGAAGCCAGGCTGGTCCAAGGCGCGATATGCCCCCACCAACATGCATTTTTCCTCAACGGTCACTGAAGAAAACAACGTTTTTACAGATCGATCCGCCCCCGTAGTCTGTGCACGTACCCGCCCACGGAATGCTGACCATGCTGCACTTGCTGCTGACCACCCTGCTCCCCATCATCCTGCTGATTGCCCTGGGTACCTTCCTGCGCCTTCGCGGTTTTCTTGCCGAAAGCTTCTGGCCTGGTGCCGAGCGCCTGAGCTACTACGTCCTGCTGCCGTCGCTGTTCCTCCATGGCCTGGCCACCGCCAACCTCGATGGCATACCGGTGCTGGGCATGGCCGGCGCACTGATGCTCTCGACCCTGGCCGGTGCCGTGTTGCTGGTGCTGTATCAGGGCGCGGCGAACCATGATGGAGCCGATTTCACTTCGGTGTTTCAGGGCGGTATCCGCTTCAACAACTACATCGGTGCCACCCTGGCTGCGGGGATTTACGGCAGCGCCGGGATTGCCCTGGCGGCGGTGGCCAACGCAGCCATCGTGCCCTTGGTCAACCTGCTCTGCGTGCTGGTGTTTGCCCGCTTCAGCGCCCGTCACAGTTCGCCAGCCACAGTGCTTCGGGCGATCTTCGCCAACCCGTTGATCATCGGCTGCGCAGGGGGGCTGATACTACGGGCCACGGGACTGGGCTTGCCGGCCGGTATCGACGCCACGGTCAAGGCCTTGGGCCAGGCCGCGCTGCCGCTGGGCCTGCTGTGTGTCGGCGCTGCCCTGGGCGGCGCCAGCCTCGGCCAGCAAGTACGGCCGCTGATGGCAGCATCGGCGTTCAAGTTCCTGGTCATGCCACTGACCACCTGGGGCGTTTGCCGGCTGTTCGGCCTGAGTGGCCAGGCAGCGGTGGTGGCGGTGTTGTTCCAGGCGCTGCCAACCGCTTCGTCGTCTTATGTCATGGCCCGGCAAATGGGCGGCAATGCGCCACTGATGGCTACCCTCATCGCCCTGCAGACCGTGGCTGCGGCCGCCACCCTGCCTTTGGTATTAATGCTTACGCTTGGCTAGACTGAAATTCTGCCCACCGCCTGGTAATGTGCCCATGCGCCGTCACTTGATGCTGATCGGCTTGACCTCGGCCCTGCTCGCAGGCCCCCTGTATGCCGCTGACCCGGCCAAAGCCGCCGTTGCCGAGGACAAGGCCGAAGTGCTTGAAGAAAAGGTCGCTGAAGATGCGCCGCCCCCCAGGAAGGCAGAGAAACTGACCCCAGGCGAAACGCAGGCAGTGGACCCGGCTGGCCAGGCGCCGCTGGATGACAGCATCACCTGCCTGGCACGTACCATCTACTGGGAAGCCAAGGGCGCCGACGCCAAAGACATGACCGCGGTGGCCAGTGTGGTGCTCAACCGCCTGGGCCACGATGGCTTTCCCGACACTATCTGCGCGGTAGTCAAACAGGGGGTGGAGACCAAGTCCTGTCAGTTCTCATGGTGGTGTGACGGGCGCCCGGACCAGGTCGAGGAACCGCAACGCTACGACATTGCCAAAGAGATCGCACGCAAGGCGCTGAACCAGCAGTTGATAGACCCCACCGGCGGCGCATTGTACTTTCACGACCGCACGGTGCGCCCCGACTGGGCGAAGGCTTATCGCAAGACCGCGCAGACCACCCACTTCCTGTTCTACAAGCCGAACCAGGCGTTGGCCCATTGACGCGCAAACGGCTGACAACGCTGGCCCGATGCGAATGATTGGCAACTGACCGCACTTTTCCACCGGCCAGGGGTCTACTCCCTCTTTTGCCGCCAGTAACGATTGCCGGCGTTTTCATTGCCTTGCACGACCTCGGGCCAAAAGCCCCGGGCTTGTGTAGGATGAGCAGCGCATACCACGACGCTGCCAGTCATAGGGAGATCCACATGCGCGTCCTGACATCCGTTGTCGCCTTGTCACTGGGCCTGGTCGTTTCGACCGGGGCGCTGGCAGCCACCGGCGAAGAGGCGCAGTTGATCGATTCGATCAATGTCTACCGCAGCAAGGCCCAGCCCTGCGGTGGCGAGGCGTCGTTGGAACTGCCGCCGCTCAACAGCGACACACGCCTTGCGCTGTCGCCAGAGGGCACCCGCGACCTGCAACAGGCCATGACCCGCGCCGCCTACCCCATGGTCAGCGTCCAGGCCATCAGCCTGTCGGGGCCACGCGACGCACGCGCCGCCATGCATGCCATCGAGGAAAGCTTCTGCCAGGTGGTGCTCGACCCGCAATTCGTCGATATTGGCGTCAGCCAGGAGGGCCGCGACTGGCGCATCGTGCTGGCACGGCCGCTGCTCAGCGGCCGCCTGGGCGACTGGCAGGCCGAGGGACAGAAGGTGCTGCAGGAGGTCAACGCCGCGCGCAAGGTGCCACGACAATGCGGCGGCCAGCCGTTTGCCGCCGCCCCGCCACTGAGCTGGAGCACAGTGCTGGCCGGGGTCGCCGCCAACCACACTCGGGCCATGGCCAACCAGAACTTCTTCGATCACATCGACAAAGATGGCCGCACACCCGGTGACCGGGCGGAACTGGCCGGGTACCTGTACCAGCAGATCGGCGAAAATATCACCGCCGGGCGTGACACCGCGCAAAAGGTCGTCAACGGCTGGCTGGACAGCCCAGGGCACTGCGCCACGCTGATGAATCCGGACTTCCATGAACTGGGCGCTGCCTATGCGATAGACCCCAAGAGCGATGCAGGGATCTACTGGACAGGGTTGTTCGGGACGCCCCAGTAGATCACGTGAGCGGGTAATGACCTGCACGCAACTGCAGGGCCGTACACCCAAACCGACGCCGCACGCACTTGCCAAGGTAGCTGGCATCACCCAGGCCCACCTCATCGGCAATCTGCGCCAGGCTGTGGCTGGAGTTGAGCAAACGCCAGCGCGCCTGCTGCAAGCGCATCTCCAGCCACCAGGCCTTGGTGCTCATCCCGTGGCTGGCCTGGAACTGCCGGTCCAGTTGACGCCGGCTGATGCCCAGTTCTGCGGCCAGTTGCTCCACGGCCAACGGCGTGCCCAGGTGATGGCGCATCAGTGCTTGCGCCCGCTGCACCTGGCGCCCCTGACCAGCACCCAGCTCCAGCGAGCGCAAGGCGTGACGGCTGTCGCGGGTCTCGTCCACCAGCATGTCAGCCAGCCCTTTGAGCGCCCGGGTTCGCCCGCAAGCGCGTGACAGTAGTGCAACGGCCAGGTCTATGGCGGCAGTACCACCGGCGCACGTGATGCGGTTGCCATCGATGCAGTACAACTGCTCGCGCAACAGCTGCAACTGCGGAAACGCAGCACGAAACTCGGCTTCGTGACGCCAGTGCACCACCACCTTGTGCCCCTGCAGCAGGCCGCAGGCAGCCAGCAGGAAGGCGCCATTGTCGACCCCCACCAGCTTGACACCCGCCTTGGCGGCCTGCCTGAGCAAAGCCTGGTAACGTGGCGCCAGCGCCGCGGTGGCCATGGCACTGCGACCGCCGAACACCACCAGGTAGTCGAATAGGTCAAGGTCGAGCTGATCGGCAATGGCCTCGACCTGCAGCACCGCGCCACTGCTCGACGGTACCGGCTCGAGGCTGAGCCCCGCCACCGTCCAGCTGCAATAGCGTTGTTGGCTGTAGTCCTCGTCGTCGGCGCTGAAGCGCAATTTGTCGAGAAAGGCGCCAAACGGCAGCAAGGCAAAATCCGGTAACGGCAGGATCAGCAAGCGGATGTCGGGCGGCATGAAACCACGTCCAGAAAAGACCCTTTTATGACCAGATAATACTCTTTCAGCGTGAGGGTTGCGCCATAGACTGTCGCCCTCTCTCGAACAAGGCAGTTTTCAACATGGCACTGGACACCTGGCTCATCTACCTGCTGGCCAGCATCGGCCTGTCACTGACCCCGGGGCCCAACAGCTTGTTGGCGTTGACCCATGGCGCGCTCTATGGCGCGCGGCGAACGCTGTTCACCATCGTGGGCGGGGTCTTGGGTTTCAGCGCCCTCATAGCCTTGACCATGTTCGGCCTCAGCGCACTGCTGCAGACCTCGGCGGCAGTGCTGAGCGTCCTGAAGTGGGTGGGTGGGGCTTATTTGATCTGGCTGGGCATTCAACTGTGGCGCAGTCCAGGCCTGCAGCTGGAACTGACCGCGCACAGCGCGCGGCTGGGCAATGCCGGGCTGTTTCGCCAGGGCCTGCTTTCGGCCATGGCGAACCCCAAGGTGCTGCTGTTCTATGGTGCCTTCCTGCCGCAGTTCATCGACCCACAGCGAGGGCTGGTGCTGCAATTTGCGGTGATGGCCGCGACCTTTGCCAGCGTCGAGTCTCTGGTCGAATACCTGCTGGCGCGCCTGGCGTTTCGCATTCGGCCATGGCTGGCCAAGGGTGGCAAAGGTTTCAATCGTTGCTGCGGGAGCCTGTTTGCCTTGATTGGCCTGGCGCTGCCGCTTGGCCGATAGCGGGCCCGCGAACACGGGCGAAGCCCGTGCCCTGCAACGCGTAACGGTTCAACCCCGGCGTGCTTTGAGTAGAAACACAACCAGCGCCACACCCGGCAACCCCGCCCCCACCAGTGCCACGCCATGCCAGCCAAACTGGCTGAACAGCGCACTGGCCACCGCCGACCCCAGCGCCCCGCCGAGGAAGATGCTGGTCATGTACACCGCATTCAGCCGCCCGCGGCTGGCCGGGTCCAGTGCGTACACTTCACGCTGGCCGATGACCATGTTCATCTGCACCGCAAAGTCCAGCAACACGCCGGTAAGGCCCAGGCCGATCACGCTGTAACCCGGCACTGTCAGCCCCAGCAACAAGGCCGCCGGCGCCAGCAACAGCGCCAGCAGCGAGCCGGCCCGGGCATGCCCGGCATCGGCCAGGCGGCCGGCCATGGGCGCAGCAACGGCACCCACCGCGCCGACAAGGGCGAACACGGCGATCTGGCTTTGTGACAGGCCATGCTCCCCGGCAAGCGCCATCGGCACCGCCGTCCAGTAAAGGCTGAACGCTGCAAACATCAATGCCTGGTACAACGAACGCTGGCGCAACAGCGGATAACGACGCAGCAGTGTGAGCAGCGACAGCATCAGCCCGGCATAGCTGGCTTTGTGCTCGGGCCGCCGCTGCGGCAAGGTCAATGACAGCAACAGGATGATCGCCAGCATTACCCCGGCGGCGCCAATGAACACCGCACGCCAGCCGAAGTGGTCGGCCACCAGGCTCGACAGCGGTCGCGCCAGCAGGATGCCCAGCAGCAAGCCGCCCATGATGTTACCGACCACACGTCCACGCTGCTGCTCCAGCGCCAGGTGCGCCGCCAGCGGGATGAGCATCTGCACCGACACCGAACTGAAGCCGATCAGCAGTGCGTAACCCAGGAACAGCTGACCCTGGCCACTGCTGCTGGTGCCCGCCAGCAGCAGGCTGACGCAGGCCAGGACCGCGGTGGCCACCATCAGGCGGCGGTTTTCCAGCAGGTCGGCCAGCGGTACCAGCAATAACAGGCCCAGGGCATAGCCCAACTGAGTGAGGGAAACGATCAGGCTGGCATGCTCGGTGGACAGCCCCAGGTCCGGGGCGATCAGCCCGACGATGGGCTGGGCGTAGTAGATGTTGGCGACGATCGCGCCGCAGCAGAACGCCAGCAGCACTACCAGAGCCCGGCTCAGGCTGGCGGCTGCCGGTTGCGCTGTCGCAAGGGAGGGGTTCATGCGAAGTTCCTCGACAAGGGTTGGGTATATGCCGGCCACCTTACCCATGGACGTCAGCGCCGAGAATCCGGCGGTGGCGCAATGCGGCTTTGCGCACTGCGCAACACTAGTGACCGTGTATGAGCAAATCTTCGCAAAAGTCGATGAATGCGTTTACCCGCCGTGAGCCCCGGTGGTTGGGCATATACAGGGCGTTGATGCTGCTATTGGCTGCGCCAGGACTGGCCTGCCAGTCGGGGAATACCCGCTGCAGGCGCCCTGCCAACACATCCTCGCGTACCAGCCAGTCGGCCAGCAGTGCGATACCACTGCCTGCCAGCGCCGTTTCACGCAACATGTCGGCATTGGCGCTGCGCAATGGCCCACTTACGTCCAGTTCCAGGCTGTCCTGGCCACAGGTCAGGCGCCAGGGGCGCGCTTTCTGCCCATAGCGAAAGCGCAGGCAGGCATGGTCAAGCAACTCCCGGGGATGCTGCAGTGGCTCACGCCCGGCCAGGTAAGCCGGGCTGGCCACCAGCCAACGCTGAAAACGGCCGAGCCGGCGGCACACCAATTCGTCATTGGGCGAGGGGTCACCCAGGCGAATCGACAGGTCATAGCGCCCGTCAAGCAAGTCGTCCAGGCGGTCACTTAGGTCGATGTCCAGTTCCAGCGCCGGGTGCTGCGCCAGGAATGGCCCCAGGTGCGGGGCGATGACCCGCCGGCCGAACTCCACTGGCAGGCTCAGGCGCAGTACACCCACAGGCTCCTCGCCGCGATCGGCGATGCTGGCATCCGCCTCGTCCAGTGCTTCAAAAATGCCCCGTGCGCGCTGGTAGTAACGGGCGCCGGCCTCGGTCAGGCTGACCTGGCGCGTCGAGCGGTTGAGCAAGGTGGCGCCCAGCGACGCTTCCAGCGCATCGACCAGACGTGTCACCGACGATGTCGCCAGCCCTAGCCTGCGCGCGGCAGCAGAAAAGCCTTGGGCATCGACAGTGGCCACGAACATTTTCATCGCCAGCAGCTTGTCCATGTTCAGCCCGTCTTCCAAAACTCGGAAAGTTCTTACAAACAGCCGGGCGGGTCAAGCCGCGCGCGCCAAGGCGATTGCGTCCATAGTGGAATCCACCCATTTCCAAGGAGGCTTACCATGACCCTGAACAACCTGCTGACCGCCCTGCCGCCCTGCGACCCCACCAGCGCCGAACGTGTCGACGAACTGCTCAGCCGCCCGGGCATCCGCGTGGAGCGTATCGTCTCCAGTGGGCAGGCCAGCCCACCCGGCTTCTGGTACGACCAGGCCGAAGGCGAGTGGATCATGTTGATCAGTGGTGCTGCCGCCCTGCGTTTCGAGCACGAGCACCACACCCGCCTGCTGGCGCCGGGCGATTGTCTGGACATCCCCCCGCACGACCGCCACCGCGTGGAATGGACCGCGCCCGGCACGGCCACCATCTGGCTCGCGGTGTTCTATAGCAGCAGCACCCCATGGCCGGCCTGAAGGGGCCATGCCGGCCCGTGCACAAGGCGCAGTTGTCCCGTCGCCGTGCAAGGTTGGGCTTACGACCAAAGCATGAACACAAATCGAAGAGGCGTCATAAACGCCTCGTTCAATGCGTTTTTCAGCACCTTATCTATACTTTTGGCCACATCTTCGTAAGTTCAGCCCTGCGACAATCAGCCTCGCTCAATTATGTACCAACTTGTTAATTAGCAAGCTAAGGGCTTAAACTGCGCGCATTCCACCTGCTGAGATCCCTGGCATGAAAGAAACACCGCGCGCCTCTGGCGCCACAAACTTCATCCTGGTCGGCCTGGGCGTGATCATCGCCCTGCTCGGCCTCCTCCTCGCTGCTGGCGGCGTCAAGCTCGCCGGTCTGGGCGGTTCCTGGTACTTCCTGATCGGCGGCTTGGCCATGGCCATCGCCGGTGTCCTCATTGCTCGCCGCAAGAAGGCGGGCGCCTGGCTGTATGCCGTGTTCCTGGTCGGTACTGCCATCTGGGCACTGATCGATGCGGGCCTGGTGTTCTGGCCGCTGTTCTCGCGCCTGTTCATGTTTGGCGCAATCGGCATGGTCGTGGCGCTGGTCTACCCGCTGCTGGCGCGTGCCAACGGCGCCAGCGCCGGGCGCGGTGCGTACGGCGTAGCCGGGGTAATGGCCGTGGTACTGGTGATCGCTGTCGGCAACATGTTCGTTGCCCACCCAAGCGTCGCCCCCACCGGCAAAGGCCCGGGCATGACCCCGGTCGAAACCGGCAAGGAACAGAAAGACTGGGCCCACTACGGCAACACCGAAGGTGGCAGCCGCTTCGCCGCGCTTGACCAGATCAACCGGGACAACGTCGACAAGCTGAAAGTGGCCTGGACCTACCAAACCGGCGACGTTGCAATCAGCGACGGCAACGGTGCCGAAGACCAGCTCACCCCGCTGCAGATCGGCAGCAAGGTGTTCATCTGCACCCCGCACAACAACCTGATCGCACTCGACGCCGACACCGGCAAAGAGCTGTGGAAAAACGAAATCAACGCCCAGTCCAAGGTCTGGCAGCGTTGCCGTGGCATGGCCTACTTCGACGCCACTGCCGCCATCGCCCAGCCAACCCAGCCGAACAGCTCGCCGATCACCGGCGTTAGCGTAGCGGCCGGTGCCAACTGCCAGCGTCGCCTGCTGACCAACACCATCGACGGCCGCCTGATTGCCGTCGACGCCGACACCGGCGAGTTCTGCCAGGGCTTCGGCAACAACGGCCAGGTCGACCTCAAGGCAGGCCTGGGTGATGTCCCGGACTCCTACTACCAGCTGTCCTCGGCACCGCTGATGGCCGGCACCACCGTGGTGGTCGGCGGCCGTGTTGCCGACAACGTCCAGACCGACATGCCAGGCGGCGTGATCCGTGGTTTTGACGTGATCACCGGTGAAATGCGCTGGGCCTTCGACCCGGGCAACCCGGAAGATCGCCAGGCTCCGCAGGGCGACAAGACCTACGTGCGCAGCACCCCGAACAGCTGGGCACCGATGTCCTACGACCCGGCAATGAACACCGTGTTCCTGCCGATGGGCTCGTCCTCCACCGACATCTACGGCGTTGAGCGCAGCAAACTGGACCACACTTACGGCGCTTCGGTGCTGGCCCTGGACGCCACCACCGGCAACCAGAAATGGGTGTTCCAGACCGTGCACAACGACCTCTGGGACTTCGACCTGCCCATGCAGCCAAGCCTGATCGACTTCACCAAGGACGACGGCAAGTCGGTACCTGCGGTGGTGATCGGCACCAAGGCCGGGCAGATCTACGTGCTCGACCGCGCCACTGGCAAGCCGCTGACCCAGGTCGACGAAGTACCGGTCAAGCCAAGCAACATCCCGAACGAGCCGTACTCCCCAACCCAGCCCAAGTCGGTGGGCATGCCGCAGATCGGCGCGCAGACCCTGACCGAATCGGACATGTGGGGCGCCACCCCGTATGACCAGTTGCTGTGCCGCATCGACTTCAAGAAGATGCGCTACGACGGCCTGTACACCGCGCCGGGTACCGACCTGTCGCTGAGCTTCCCGGGTTCGCTGGGTGGCATGAACTGGGGCAGCATTTCTACCGACCCGGTACATGGCTTCATCTTCGTCAACGACATGCGTCTGGGCCTGTGGATCCAGATGATCCCGTCGCAGAACAAAGGTGGCGCGGCTTCCGGTGGCGAAGCACTGAACACTGGCATGGGCGCGGTACCGCTCAAGGGCACCCCGTATGCCGTGAACAAGAACCGCTTCCTGTCGGTCGCCGGCATTCCATGCCAGGCACCGCCGTTCGGCACCCTGACCGCCATCGACATGAAGACCCGCCAGGTGGCCTGGCAGGTGCCGGTAGGCACCGTTGAAGACACCGGCCCGCTCGGCATCCGCATGCACCTGCCGATCAAGATCGGCCTGCCAACCCTTGGCGGCACCCTGTCGACCCAGGGCGGCCTGGTGTTCATCGCCGGTACCCAGGACTTCTACCTGCGTGCCTACGACAGCAGCAACGGTAACGAAATCTGGAAGGCTCGCCTGCCCGTGGGCAGCCAGGGCGGCCCGATGACCTACGTCTCGCCGAAGACCGGCAAGCAGTACGTGGTGATCACCGCTGGCGGCGCCCGCCAGTCGACTGACCGCGGCGACTATGTGATTTCTTACGCTCTGCCGTAAGACCGCGTCGCCTGCTTCGCGGGCAAGCCCGCTCCTACAAGGCCCCTGTAGGAGCGGGCTTGCCCGCGAATGCCCCTCAAAGACAATCCGAGATTCTGTAATGCCATCCGCAATTCGCATCACCCCCACCCTGCTGCTGGCCCTGGCCAGCACCACCGCCCTTGCCAACGACGACCTCATGACCCGCAGCACCCTGACCGGTGACTGGGGCGGCCTGCGCCATCAACTCGAAGAAGACGGCGTCAAGATCACCGGCGACTACAGCGGTGAAACCGCCTACAACGCCCACGGTGGCCTGCACCGTTCGGCGCGCTATTCGCAGAACGTCAAGCTGGGCGTGCAGTTCGACCTGTCGAAACTGTACGGCCTGGACAACGGCGGCAAGGTCCAGCTGACCATCAACGACCGCCGCGGCAACAGCGCCTCGGAAGACCTGGTAGGCAACCGCCTGCCAATCCAGGAAAACTACGGTGGCCTGTACACCCGCCTGACCGAGCTGAGCTACGAGCGCACGCTGTTCACCCCGGCGCTCAACGTCAAGCTGGGCTACATGGCCATGGGCAACGACCTCGGCGGCCTGGACAGCGGCATCCTGTGCAACTTCATGAACGCCGGCTTCTGCGGCCACCCGCTGAACATGTCCGGCGGCAGTGGCTGGACCAATTACCCCAACGCCCACCTCGGCGTGCGCGTGAAGTACGACCTGTCACCTGCCTGGCAGTTGCGCGTGGCAGCGTTCAACGTCGATCCTGAAAGCAACGGCAACTCCAGCCGCGCCTGGCACCTGGGGCCCAAGCACACCACCGGCACCGTGGTTCCGGTAGAACTGGTATACAAGCTGCAGGGTGAACTGCCAGGCGAGTACAAGCTTGGCTACTACTACGACAGCTCTGATGTGAAACGCATCGGCAGCGATGATGAAGTGTCCGGCCGGGGTGGCCATTACCTGCTGGTCGACCAGGCGGTGTGGAACGACCAGGCCTCCCCAGGCCGAAGTCTGCACGCCTTCGGCCAGTACTCGGCGTCGAGCAAGGCCGCTTCGCCGTTCACCAAGTGGTATGGCGCCGGCGTGGTGCTGTACAAGCCGTTCGAAGGCCGCCCGAAGGATACCGTGGCACTGGGTTACGGCCGCGCCGTACCCAACCCGCGTAGCCGCGATGTGCTGGAAGATGCCGCGTTCAACGCGGGCCAGCAGTTCCCGGACATCGACAGCGCCGAACAGTTGATCGAACTGAGCTACGGCTACCAGGCCACGCCATGGCTGAACCTGCGCCCTGATGTGCAATACATCATCGAGCCTGGGGCGTTCTCGGGCAAAGACATCGACAACGCACTCGTGGTCGGCCTGCAGGTCAAGGCGACCTTCTGAACCGCCGGGGCCGCACTGCGGCCCCATCCGCCGGCGCAACCCTCAAGCCTGTTTGAGGTAGTCCACCAGCCTCAGCAGCATGGCATCACAGCCGCGCAACTGCTCGACACTGACAAACTCATCCGGCTTGTGGCCCTGGTCCATGCTGCCAGGGCCGCACACCACGGTGGGGATGCCCGCCTGGTCGAACAAGCCACCTTCGGTACCAAACGCTACCGTGCCGAACGTATCCGAACCGCTGAGGAGCGCCACCAACCGCGCAGCCTCGCTGTCTTCCGGTGTCGCCAGCCCCGGATAGGCACTCAGCGGCGCCAGGCGAATGGCGCTGGCGGTATTGACCTTGCGCATACGCGGCAGCAACTCGGCTTCAGCATAGGTTTGCAACTGGTCGGCGACCGCCTGAGCCTCGAACCCTGGGAGCGCGCGCACTTCGAAATCGAACTCGCACTCGTCCGGCACGATGTTCAGCGCCCTGCCCCCTTTGATCACGCCGGTCTGCACCGTGGAGAACGGCGGATCGAAGCGCTCGTCATGATGAGCCGGCTGTGCCAGGGCATCGCCGATGTCACCCAACTTGCCAATCAGTTTCGCCGCATACTCGATGGCGTTCACCCCATACGGCGCGTACGCCGAATGGCACGCTGCGCCCTGTACCTGGCAACGCATTGCCAGCTTGCCCTTGTGCCCCAGTACCGGTTTGAGTTCGGTGGGTTCACCGATCAGGCACAGCCGTGGTTTACACGGGCGCTTTTCGAGGGCAGCCAGCATCGAGCGCACGCCCAGGCAACCGACTTCTTCGTCGTAGGAAAACGCCAGGTGTACCGGCATGCGCAACGGCTGCGCGAGAAACGCGGGCACAGCAGCCAGCACCGAGGCGATAAAGCCTTTCATGTCGGCCGTGCCGCGGCCATACAGGCGGCCGTCACGCTCACTCAGGGCAAACGGCTCGACCGTCCAGGCCTGGCCATCCACCGGCACCACATCGGTATGCCCAGACAGCACCACACCGCCAACATCCCTGGGGCCGACAGTGGCGAACAGGTTGGCCTTGGTGCCCTCCGGGTTATGGAACAGCTCGCATTCCACCCCCAGCTCGGCCAGGTAATCACGGATAAAACCGATCAGCGCCAGGTTGGAGTCGCGGCTCACCGTGGCAAAGCCAATCAGCCGGGCCAGCAGCGCGCGACTGGCAAATTCACTCATCGCCCGGCACCCCATAGCTTGGCGCGGCGGTCGGGTTGAGGGCGCGGGTGACGTAATCCTGCATCTGCGGGCGATAGGCTTGCCACAGGCCATCGAGCACACCGATCGGGTCGCTGTCGGCCCAATCGACGCGCAGGTCCACCAGCGGCCAGGTCAGCTCGCCAGCAATCTTCAGCGCCGCCGAGTGCACGGGCCCGGCTTCGCCACCCGCGGCCATCGCCGCGTGCATGGCTGCCAGCAGGCGGTCGGCCAGGTGGCCGCCGGCCTGCTCGAAGGCCAGCACCATGGCTTCGATCACCTGGGTCGAGGACAGCAGGTTGCCAGCCGCCGCGCATTGTTCACCGGCCATTGCATGGTGTGTGCCCAGTGCTTCCCGCCCGGTGAACAGGGCCACCTGGCCGTGGCTGTCGATCACCGTGACCTGGCGGTACTCACTCCAGCCATTGGCACTGAGCACCCTGTCCAGCGCAGCGGCGGGCGGCAACTGGCCATGCTCCAGGGCATCGAGAATCTGCGGGCCCAGCGCCGGCAGGGTGATGTTCTGGGTCGAGACTGCGCCCACACCGGCACGCACCCAGGGGCAACGGGCACCCACGGCGATGCTCGACGAGCTGATGGCAATACCGACCTGGCCGGTTTCCTGGCAACGACCAATGATGGAGAACGTCATGTCATGGTTCCTGTTGTGCTGTGCGATACACGGCATTCTGAGTGGAACCTTCGGGCGGGCGAAACGACCTTTTTCCGAGGGGGTAGGCAGGAAAAAACTATGCTCAGGGGCCCGCCCTTCGCACCCGCTCGAAAAACCACGTCACCCACCCGGCCAACCTGCCCCACAGGCCAGAGAAATCAAGGCCTTCGCCGTTTTATCGGCAAGCACCAGCTAAATACTATTTTCGCCATTTCCACGGCATCCCTAGTCTGGCTCCAGGCAACGGCGGTCCTCCAAACCGACCTGACAATAACCGCCTGAACAAGGGCTCGGACATGACACTGAACAACCTCGAAATCGACACCCTCGTCGTCGGCGCCGGCCAGGCCGGCGTGGCCATGAGCGAACACCTGAGCAAGCTTGGTGTGCCGCACCTGGTACTGGAGCGCAACCGCATCGCACAGGCCTGGCGTACCGGCCGCTGGGACTCGCTGGTCGCCAACGGCCCGGCCTGGCACGACCGCTTCCCGGGGCTGGAATTCAACCTCGACGCCGATGCATTCGCCGGCAAGGACCAGGTGGCCGACTACTTCGAGCAGTACGTACGCAAGTACAACCTGCCCGTGCGCACCGGCATTGAAGTGAAGCGCGTGGTGCGTAACAGCGACCGCCCTGGCTTCACCATCGACACCAGTGAAGGCGTGATTCGCGCCAACCGCGTAGTCGCTGCCACCGGCCCGTTCCAGAAACCGGTGATCCCGGCCATCGCGCCGAAAGACAGCAACCTGCACCAGATTCATTCCGCCGCTTACTTCAACCCAGAGCAGTTGCCTGAAGGCGCGGTACTGGTGGTCGGTGCCGGCTCTTCCGGCGTGCAGATTGCCGAAGAGCTGATGCGCGCCGGACGCCAGGTGTACCTGTCGGTCGGCGCCCACGACCGCCCGCCGCGTGCCTACCGCAACCGCGACTTCTGCTGGTGGCTGGGCGTGCTGGGCGAGTGGGACGCGGAAATTGCCAAGCCCGGTCGCGAGCATGTGACCATCGCGGTCAGCGGCGCCCGTGGTGGCCACACCGTGGACTTCCGTGCCCTCGCCCACCAAGGCATGACCCTGGTCGGCCTGACCCAGTCGTTCGAAAACGGCGTCGCGCACTTCCAGGACAACCTGGTCGAGAACATCAACCGCGGAGACGAAAACTACCTGGCCCTGCTGGATGCGGCCGATGCCTACATCGAACGCAACGGCCTGGACCTGCCGCAAGAGCCCGAAGCCCGCCAGCGCCTGGCCGACCCGGAGTGCATGCGCAACCCGCTGCAGCAGCTGGACCTGGCCAAGGCCGGCGTCAGCAGCATCATCTGGGCCACCGGTTACGGCGTGGATTTCAGCTGGCTGCAGGTAGACACCTTCGATGCCAACGGCAAGCCCCAGCACCAGCGTGGTGTGGCCCGTGAACCGGGCGTGTACTTCCTCGGCCTGCCGTGGTTGTCGCGCCGTGGTTCATCGTTCATCTGGGGGGTGTGGCACGACGCCAAGCACGTCGCCGGCCACATCGCCACGCAACGTACCTACACCGCCTACCGCGACCGCGAGCAACGCGCAGCGGATGAGCAGCAAACCGCCAAGATCAGCAATGTCAGCACCCTCGGAGCCCACTGATGCCTACCCATACTCGCATCCGCATGTTCAACACCAAGGAAACCTACCCCAACCAGACCCTGGACAACGACTTGTGCCAGGCCGTGCGGGCGGGCAATACCATCTACGTGCGCGGCCAGGTCGGTACCGACTTCGAAGGCAAGCTGGTGGGCCTGGGTGACCCGCGCGCACAAACCGAACAGGCGATGAAGAACGTCAAGCAACTGCTTGAAGAAGCCGGCTCGGACCTGTCGCACATCGTCAAGACCACCACCTACATCACCGACCCGCGCTTCCGCGAGCCGGTGTACAAGGAGGTGGGCAAGTGGCTCAAGGGCGTGTTCCCGATTTCCACCGGGTTGGTGGTGGCCGGGTTGGCCCAGGCCGAGTGGCTGATGGAGATCGACGTGATCGCCGTGGTGCCCGATCAGCAATGATCGCAGGCCTGAACGGCGGGTGGTCACTGCCACCTGCCGTCCAGCCACGCCTGGGTTGCCCGTGCCGCAGCGTGCAAGCGCTGAGGTGCGGGCACGCCAACGGACGACACTTCCACGCTGACACGTCGCCCGCATTTCGCGCGCGGCTGGCTACCCGGCGCCAGCTCCAACGCCGTCAGGTGTGCCAAGTCCTGTCCATTCAATAGGCCGCCCTCCCTCCGCCGAGGCCGAACACAAAACCCGTGGTAAAGGCTGTCGCCAGGCCGATGCCACGCAGGCCACCGGCTAGGCAAACCCGAACAATCGCCGAGGGGTGTCCCACATCACTGTGCGGCGCAGCCGGGCATCCGGCATCAGGCGCTCGGCCAGCTTCAGCAGCGGGCCGTAGTCCACCCGCGCGGGCTGGCGAATGAACGGCCAGTCCGAACCCCACACACAGGCTTGGGCGCCAAAGGCTTCGAGCAGGGCCTGCACGTATGCACTGCTTTGTTCGAACAAGGCATCCGCTGCGGCAAACTTCTGCATGCCTGACAGCTTCACGCAGGCGCGGCCACTGTCGGCCAGCCGCAGCAACGCCTGGAAGCCGGCTTGCTGCACACCGGCAGCGACATCCGGGCGGCCGCAATGGTCAATCAACAGACGAGCCTGCGAGCCTTGCAGCAGGCCGTGCAGGTCCAGCAACTGGTCGTCACACACCTGCAGCTGGGCGAACAGGCCAAGCTCGGCGAGCTTGCCGAACAGCCCGTCAACGCCCTTTAGGCTGGCTACCCCGTACAGCGCGGGGTTGAATGCGATACCCACCACGCCTTGCGCCTGCAAGGCCGCCAGCGCATCGAGGTTGATGTCCGCCTTGACCACCGCCACCCCCTTGAACCGCCCCTGCCCGCTGGCCAAGGCATGCAGCAGGCAGCGGTTGTCGGTGTGGTAGCCGCTGTTGGGGCCCACCAGCAAGGCATGTTGCACGCCGTAAGCGTCCATCACCCGGGTGAACTGCGCCTGGGTGGCGACCTCCTGACCGGAGGGCGCATAGGGTGCGTCGGGGTGATAGGGGAAACGGGCAGGGTCAAACAAATGGTTATGGCAATCGATCTTCGCTTCGTCAAATATGTTCACGCAGCACTCCCGTCAAACGCCACTGCGCTTGTCTGCAGATCTTGTTATTGTGCGCCGCAAGGGCGGTTAGGCTGGGGTTCACGATACTGTATGGCCGGCTTTGACGCTCTTACCCAGATGGCGAAAACCATAACCGAAGGTAATACACATGCTGCTTGGCAACGAAGGCGCAGACGCAAGCCCCATGGTGTTCAAGCTGCGGCACATGGAAGTGTTCAGGGCGGTGATGCTGACGGGCTCGATCAGCGCAGCGGCCAAATTGCTGTATGTGTCGCAGCCGGCGGTGAGCAAGCTGATCCAGTACATCGAAGCGCGCCTGGCCTACCCGCTGTTCGAGCGCGTCAACAACCGCCTGGTGCCGACGGCCGAAGCGCAGGTGCTGTTTCGCGAGGTTGAGCGGGTGTACCAGGCAGCGTTGCAGGTCAACGAATGCGCCCTCGCGCTGGGCGCTGGCGGCCAGCGCAAGTTGCGTATCTCGTGCAGTGCATCGTTGTCCACGGTGGTGATCCCGATGGCCCTGGCCCAGCTCAAGCGTGAATCACCGTCACTGAATATCGAGTGGCAAACCTCGTTGATGGGCGAAATGCCCAATCAGATCCTGTCGAAGAAGGTCGACCTGTCGATCGCCGCCCTGCCGGTGGTGCACGACCACCTGCATTCGCAAGCGTTCATGCGTGGACGCATGGTGGTGGTGATGCCGCCGGGTCACCCTTTGGCCGGTCAGCCCGCGCTGACCTTGCAGCAGCTGGAGGGCCATGCGTTGCTGCTGTTCCGGCCCGACATGCCGTTTGGCAAGCTGTTGGCCGAACACATCGGGCGCCGCGGGCTACAGCTGAAATCACTGTTGTCGTTCACCAATGCCAACGAGGCTGTGGCGTTGGTCAAGCAAGGCATGGGCATCAGCGTGATCGACGAGTTCGTTGCACAGGACAGCGGGCTGGCGGTGGTGCCGTTGGCCGATGACATTCACTTCGATATCAGCTTCGTCTATTCGCGCTTCGAGCCGCCCTCGCATGCGGCGCTGCAGTTGATGCGGGTGTTGCAGGGGCAGGCGCAGAAGCTGGGGCGGGCGCTTGCGCCGGGCTGATCATCTACGCAACCGCCCCACCGAGTCGCCTGATTCCCGATCGCACCCGCTCCCGCTGGGTAGGTATACAAGGGTTCGGTTTAAAAGCCGACCGTGGCCGAGAGCAGATAGGTCCGCGGCGTAGACAGGGTCAACCCCGGCTCACTGTCATCCGACGCCCCCGCCGAGCTCCAGTAGCGATCATCGAGCACATTCTCGACACTGGCCCGCAAGGTAACCTCGGTGGCGTCCACCTTGAAGGCATAACGTGCCCCCAGGTC
Organism: Pseudomonas sp. 10(2024); assembly: GCF_045164175.1. NCBI lineage: Bacteria > Pseudomonadati > Pseudomonadota > Gammaproteobacteria > Pseudomonadales > Pseudomonadaceae > Pseudomonas > Pseudomonas sp. 10(2024). The sequence goes on along the minus strand of NZ_CP174006.1, from coordinate 2,435,547 downwards.
ATAACGCTCCCAGCCGTCGATGCGCTTGCTGTTGTTCTGGTCCAGGTACTGGGAACTTGAGTGAATGCCGCGCGCTGTGAAGGTCAGGCCGTTCACCCCTGGCACGTCCCATTCAGCCCCCAGATTGACGTTGTATTCGGGCGTGGCCGGCGCGCGGTTGCCATCGTAGGCACCGCCGACGGTGTCGGTCAGCTCGCTGTCGATATACATCACCCCACCCAACACCCGCACGCCCTGCACCGGTTCACCGAACACACTCAGCTCGATGCCGCGGTTGTCACGCTTGCCATTGGGGCCGAACACCCGCGAGGTGGGGTTGGTCTCGTAGGCCGGCTGGCGAATGCGGAAGGCGCTGGCAGTAAAGGCCACCTGGCCGAGGTCGTACTTGGCCCCCACCTCGACCTGGCGGCTGGTGAACGGCGGGAAGATCTGGTCTTCGTTGATCGAGGTCGATGGGGCGATCTTGCCTTGGCTCAGGCCCTCCATGTAGTTGGCGTACAACGAGAGCTGGTCGGTGACCTTGAGCAATACGCCCCCAGAAGGCGAGACCTTTTCTTCGTCATAGCCCGTTTCGCCTTTGACGCCGTCGCTCCAGTCATCCACCTGCACCCGTTGCCAGCGCGCCCCCAGGGTCAACAGCAGGCGGTCGTCAAAAAAGCCAAGGGTGTCGGCCAGGGCCACGCCGGAGAAGCGGTTTTCCGTGTAGACCTCGGGGTCGAGGCGGGTTGGCGTACCGGGTGTCGGTGCGGCCACCGGGTTGTAGAGGTTGCTCGGCGCCGAGGCATAGCGCGCCCCGCCGTTGGTGAAGTCCATGTAGTAATAGCTGGCGGCCAGGTTCAGCTCGTGGCTCACCGGCCCGGTATGGAACCAGTGACGTAAACCGGCCATGGCGGTGCGCACCGACTCGTCCCGGGTAAAGTCACGCGGCTGCACGGTAAAGTCGCCGGCATCGTTGGTGATCGACACGTTATGGCGCAGGAAGTCATGGTTGCTCTTGCGCGCACCGACCGCACCATAGGCCAGCAGCGATTCGCTGATATCGTACTCGGCGTTCAGCGCACCGAAGGTATCGTTGGTACGCGCCTTGCTCCAGGCCTGGGCGTAGTTGTGGCGTACGTCATTGGCATTGGGCACCTTGGCATTGGCACCGACCAGCACACGCTCCTGCGGGGCGTCAGTGTCGCGTTCGGTGTGGCCAAGGTCTGCCGAGAGACGCAGGCGCTCGCCTCGAAAATCCAGGCCCAGCACCGCCATTTCGCGGTCGACGCGCTGGTGGTCCCATTCAGTATCACCGGCCTGCTTCACGCCATTGAAGCGCACGCCGAACTGCTGGCCTTCACCAAAGCGACGGCCGATGTCCACTGCGCCGCCAGCCTGGCCGGCCGAGGCGTAGCTGCCGGTGAATTCGGTGATCGGCTTGTCAGCGGCTCGCTTGGGCTGCACGTTGATACCGCCGCCCACGCTGCCACGCGGCGATATGCCGTTGATCAACTGGCTGGGGCCTTTGATGATGTCGACCCGGTCGGCCATTTCCATGTCGATCGAATACGTCGGCAAGATGCCATAGAGACCGTTGTAGGCCACATCACTGTTGAACAGGCTGAAGCCGCGAATGGTGAACTGCTCGAAACGCCCGCCCGCCGGGTTGGTAGCACGCACCGAAGGGTCACTGGCAATCAGCTCGCCCAAGGTGCGCGCCTGCTGGTTCTTGACCAGTTCGCTGGTGTAGCTGGTGATGCTGAACGGGGTTTCCATGAAGTCGCGCGAACCGAGCAAGCCTTGCGCGCCCTGGCGTGCCACTTGGCCACCGGCATACGGCTGCGCTTCGTTGCCTGCGGCCAGGCCGCCGACGATGCTGGTGGGGGCGATTTCCAGCGCGCCACTGGCCTGGGGGGCTGGCATCAGGGTAAAGGCCCCCTCACCCACCGGCAGCGCCTGCAGGCCGCTACTGCGCAGCAACTGACTGAAGCCTTCATCGACACTGTAACGACCGGACAAGCCGTTACTTTGCCGGCCCTCTACCAATGCCGGGTCCAGCGAAAGGCTGACACCGGCCTGGTCGGCGAAATGGGTCAAGGCGGCACCCAGGCTGGCTGGCGCCACCTGGAACGTACGCCGGGCCGGCTCATCGGCCCAGGCAGGTGCACACAACAGCAGGCTCATCGCGAACAATGGATGTGCTGCGCGCGCCAGTGGGCGCAGGCGGCAGGATTTTACTGCAGGCATTGAACAAGGCTCCCCTTTTATTTTCTCCTACCGGTAATGACCGGCGAGTGAAAAAAAGGGGACAGCCTCATGCTCGATTTTCTCGTGCAGTCAGGCTCACCCAATAACGCGTGCGGGTCTGCACTTGCAACGGTAGGCTGGCGGCGAGCAGGGCCAACACCCGGTCGGTGTCGTCAAGGCGGAACGTGCCGGTAACACGCAAGCGCTCCAGTTCTGGTGCCCAGCGCAGTACGCCGGGGCGATACCTGCGCAGTTCGTGCAGCAACTCGCCCAGCGGGCGGTCGTCCAGCCTTAGCGCGCCTTCGCGCCAGCCCAGTTGCCATGCGTCGAGGGCTTTGACAGGGCCAACGCCAGCCGCCTGCAAACTGGCCTGTTGGCCGGCCTGTAGCATCACGGCTGGACCACGCAACGGCTGCAGGCTGCCCCCCCCCTTGATCGCCGACACCCGGCAGGCCTCATCAAGCAGGCGCAGGCACGCCTCGCCCTCACTGAGCACCACCCGACCGTAAGGCACCTGCAAGGTAAGGCTCAGGTTAGCGGGCACGCTGACGGCCACTTCACCGCGCAGCAGTGCCACGCGGCCCGCACCCAGCTCAATATCGACCGCACTGTCGGTGTTCAACTGCAACAAGGTGCCGTCGCTCAGCAGTGCCTGCCTGCGCTCTCCGACTGCGGTGCGCATGTCGGCGGTCCAGGCATCCAGCGGCAGCTCACGGCTCACCAGCCAGGCCACCGGCAACAACGCCGACACACCCAGGGCTTGTTTGAGCAGAGCCCGACGACCGGCATCCGGACGATCCAGGGCGGCCATCGCCAATGCGCCGGGCAACCCGGCAAATCGCGCTCGCAGCAGTGATGCCTTTTGCCAGGCGTCTTCGTGTAGGTGACTGCTGGCGCGCCATTGCGCCAGACGCTGCAGGTCAGATTCGCTTGCGTCGCCAGAATCCAGCAATGCCAGCCAACGGGCTGCAGCACGCAGCGCCTCGCGGGTTTCTGGGGTGTGCGGGCTCATTGCAACTCGGCCAACAGGCAATGTTCGTAAGCCTGCGCCATGTAGCGTTTCACCGAGCGCTGGCAGACGCCCAGGCGCTGGCCAATCTCGGCGTAGCCCAAGCCTTCCAGCTGGCTCCAGAGAAAGGCCTTGCGTATCGCCGGCTTGAGGCCGTCGAGCAATTCATCCAGCGCTTGCAGGGTTTCGAGCAGTACCCAGCGCTGTTCTGGCGACGGCACGAGTTGCTCGGGCAACTGCGCCAAGGCATCAAGGTAGGCCTGCTCCAGGCTACGTCGCTGGTGGAAGTTGCTGAGCAAACGCTTGCCCACGGTCAGCAGGTAGGCACGCGGTTCGCGTATGTCTGCCAGCGGCTGGGCGCTGGCCAGAATGCGCAGAAAAGTATCCTGGCTGAGGTCGGCGGCATCCCAGGCATTGCCCATACGCCGGCGCAGCCAGGCTTCAAGCCAGCCGCGATGCTCCCGGTACAGGGCAGGCAGGCCAGGCTCCGGTGGCGGCGCGGCGTCGATCATGAGAAGGGTCCTGCGGCGGAGTAAATAAGATTAATTCTAATTTACATCACACCACAGAACCAAGCGGTTTGTTACCGGTCAGGCAATGGCTTCATCGACCAGCACTTGTGCTTCCTGCACCAGACGCTGCAAATGCGCCTCGTCGATGAAGCTTTCGGCGTAGATCTTGTAGATGTCTTCAGTACCCGACGGGCGCGCGGCGAACCAGCCATTGGCAGTCATCACCTTAAGCCCGCCAATCGCCTGGCCATTGCCTGGGGCGTGGCTGAGGATCTGCACGATCGGCTCACCGGCCAGTTCTGTCGACTTCACCTGCTCCGGCGCCAGCTTGCTCAGCAACGCCTTCTGCCGCGCATCGGCCTTGGCCTCGACACGGGTGGCGAACGGCTTGCCCAGCGCCTCGGTCAGGTCGGCATAAGCCTGGCTCGGGTTACGCCCGGTACGGGCGGTCATTTCGGCGGCCAGCAAGGCCGGGATCAAGCCGTCCTTGTCGGTGGCCCACACCGAGCCATCGCGGCGCAGGAACGAAGCCCCTGCACTTTCTTCGCCACCAAAACCGAGCGAACCGTCGAACAAGCCCTGGGCGAAGAACTTGAAGCCCACCGGCACCTCATACAGATCGCGGCCCAGCCGTTGGGTAACGCGGTCGATCAGGCCGCTGGAGACCACGGTCTTGCCCACGGCGGCGTCACTGCGCCACTGCGGGCGGTGGCGGAACAGGTAGTCGATGGCCACGGCGAGGTAGTTGTTGGGTTGCAGCAGGCCGTCAGGGGTGACGATGCCGTGGCGGTCGTGGTCCGGGTCGCAGGCGAAGGCCACGTCAAAGCGCTCGCGCAGGCCTATCAGGCCCTGCATGGCATACGGCGAGGAAGGGTCCATGCGGATCTGACCATCCCAGTCGACGGTCATGAAGCGGAAGGTCGGGTCGACCTCGGTGTTCACCACTTCCAGGTCCAGCTGGTAGTGCTTGGCAATTGCCGACCAGTAGCGTACCCCTGCCCCGCCCAGCGGGTCGACGCCCAGGCGCAACCCGGCGCCACGGATGACATCGAAATCGATGACGTTTTCCAGGTCGGCCACATAGTTGCTGACGTAATCGTGGCGGTGGGTGGTCGGCGCCTGCAGCGCCTGGGCATGGTCCATGCGCTTGACGCCCGCCAGGTTCGCCGCCAGCAGCTCGTTGGCCTTGCCCTCGATCCACTTGGTCACGTCGCTGTCGGCCGGGCCGCCGTTGGGCGGGTTGTACTTGAAGCCACCGCTTTGCGGCGGGTTGTGCGACGGGGTGATGACGATACCGTCAGCCAGGCCCTGCGTGCGGCCACGGTTGTGGCAGAGGATGGCGTGGGAAACCGCCGGCGTAGGCGTGAATTCGTCATCCTTGGACAGCATCACCTGCACGCCGTTGGCGGCCAGCACTTCCAGGGCGCTGGCGGTCGCCGGCGCTGACAGGGCGTGGGTATCGGCGCCGATGAACAGCGGGCCATCGATGCCTTTTTCCTGGCGGTACAGGCAGATCGCCTGGCTAATGGCCAGGACGTGATACTCGTTGAAACTCAATTCAAGCGAACTGCCCCGGTGCCCCGAGGTGCCGAAGGCCACGCGCTGGGCCGCCACGGCAGCGTCTGGGCGGCCCGTGTAATAGGCGGTAAGCAGCCGGGGAATATCGACCAGCACGCTGGCCGGAGCCGGCTTGCCTGCCAAAGGACTGAGCGTCATGCAAAAACCTCGAGTTCAACGGATGTTGGTGTTGGAACGTGCAGTGTACTGAGAGTTGCAATGCCGTGCGATGGGGGCATCAAAGAAACCCCAGGCCCTGCAGGGTATTGCGCATCCCGCCCAACCCTATGACGGTCTAGAGTACAAGCCATACCCCTTGTGAACGAGGCTCCATGGCTTTCCATCGCCTGACCCGCACCCACCCTCGCCTGAGCATCGCCGCTGCAGTCGGCCTCGCTGGCGCCTGGCTGATCCCCGCCGGTGATACCGTGCAGCACATCCTCGCTGGCTGGAACCTGGGGGTGTGGCTGTACCTGCTGCTGGTGCTCTACCTGAGCTGGACAGCCAGCCCGGAAAAGGTCCGCAAGGTCGCCGGCGTCGAAGACGAGAACGCAGGCCTGGTCCTGCTGACCGTGTGCATCGCCGCCATCGCCAGCCTTGCCGCGGTCACCCTGCAACTGGTCTCCAGCCGCGGCCTGCAAGGCACGGCCCTGGCCGTGCACTATCTCTACACCGGCCTGACCGTCGCCGGTTCCTGGCTGCTGATCGGCTGCATATTCACCCTGCACTACGCCCGCCTGTTCTATACCGGGCAAAACCACGAACCCCCACTGCGCTTCGCTGATGGCGAGCGCAACCCGGATTACTGGGACTTCCACTACTTCTCGTTCACCATCAACGTGGCGGTGCAAACCTCAGACGTGGGCGTCGCCGGGCGTGGGTTGCGGCGGGTGGTGCTGGCGCATTCGCTGGTGGGCTTCGTGTTCAATACGGCGATTCTGGGGTTCACTATCAACATCGCCGCCGGGTTGCTGGGTTAACCCGGCCGCTCGTCTGAAAAACCTGCGTGTCGAACGTCCGCGAAAGTCACCAAACCCGATGATTACCTGGCACCTTTCGGCCGGGAAAACGTTTGCCATGCCGCCAGCCGTCACACTGCGCCCATGACAAGGGTGTGACCAGTGTCAAGCATTCGCACATTTGTCGTACTTGCAACCGAAAATTGCGCCTAGCAGGTGCTATCTTTAGTTTCCCGGCGGCCGCATCGATGTGGCCACCCGCTCATCACGTCCAGGTACGGACAAGGAGGCTGGCATGAACAAGATGACGTTCCCCAACGCCTGCCAGGTGATGCGCTGGCATTTCCATCCGTTAGGTTTCGAGGCCAGCATGGATGCGCCGCGCAGCATGGTCGCTCGGCTGTTCGACCGCGCCAGCGGTGAAACCCTGCTGGCGATTGCGGGTATCCCCTGTGCAGCGATCATGGCCGCCGCCGATGTAGAGCGCATCATCGAGGCCGTCGAGGCGGAAATGGATGCCTTCATACCCGCCTTTACCTTGCGCGATGCAGTCTAGGCTCTGTACGAAAAGCCTTGATACTTGTTCATGCTGCGTTGAAAACAGCCTTACCGAGTATCAAGGCTTTTCATACAGCGCCTAGCCCGCAGCAGTGAGTTCCGGGCCCATGGCCTGCAACTTGCTCATGAACTGCTCGGCCGGCACGGGCTGGCCCAGCAGGTAGCCCTGCAACGAATCACATCCCAGACGGGTCAGGAAGTCCTGCTGCTTGTCGGTTTCAACCCCCTCGGCAACGATACGCAGGCCCAACGCCTGGCCCAGTGCGACGATTGCCGAAACAATCGCTGCATCGTCACTGTCCTGCTCCAGATCACGTACGAAGCCGCGGTCGATTTTCAGCTCGTTGGCTGGCAGGCGTTTGAGGTACATCAGGCTGGAATAGCCCGTACCAAAGTCATCGATGGACAAGTCCACGCCCATGTCGGACAGGCGCTGCAGCACGGTCAGGCTGGCGTCGGCATCGTGCATGGCGGTGGTTTCGGTAATTTCCAGTGTCAGGCAGTTGGCTGGCAAGCCGTTCTGCTGCAGGGCGCGGGCCACGCTGTCGACCAGACCGGCATGGCAGAACTGGATGGCCGACAGGTTCACCGCCATGCGCCAGCCATGATGCCCCTGGTCCAGCCACTGACGCATCTGACGGCAGGCCTCAGTGAGTACCCACTCACCAATGGGGATGATCAGCCCGGTCTTTTCCGCCAGGCCGATGAAGCGGTCAGGCAGCAGCAGGCCCTGCTGCGGGTGCTCCCAGCGCAGCAACGCTTCGGCACCGATCGGCTGGCAGGCCTGGGCGTCGAACTTGGGCTGGTAATGCAAGCGGAACTGGCGCTGCTCCAGCGCCAGGCGCAAGTCCTGCAACAGCTGCAACTGCTGGCGCGCATTGCTGTTCATCGACACATCGAAGAAGCTGTAACCGTTCTTGCCGGCGCTCTTGGCATGGTACATGGCAGCGTCGGCGTTACGCAGCAGCTCATGCTGGTCCTGGCCGTTGCCCGGATACAGGACGATGCCCAGGCTGGCCGACAGTTGCAGGTCGTGCTCGGCGACGCGGAAAGGCCGGGACACCAGGTTGACCTGCTTGACCGCCACGTCCATGGCATCGTTCGGCTCCTGCAGTTCCACCAGCAGCACGAATTCGTCGCCGCCAATCCGAGCCAGCGTGTCCTGGCTGTGCAGGTGGCCGCGCAGGCGGGCCGCTACCGCTTTGAGCAGAAGGTCACCGATATGATGGCCAAAGGCATCGTTGACGGGTTTGAAGCCGTCCAGATCAATGAACATCAGGGCAAAACAGCCGCCCTGCTCCGCCACTTTGGCGATGGCCTGTTCGATGCGGTCCGCCAGCAGGGTACGGTTGGGCAGATCGGTGAGGGTGTCGTGCAGGGCCAGTTGGGTCAGTTCCTGGTTGGCCAAGGTCAGCGAACGGGCCAACTCAGCAGTACGTGCCTCGAGACGCGCGTCCAGCACCGAAGTCAGCAAAGCCACTGCCAGTACTGCCAGCGTGGTGATCAGCACCAGGTAAACCAGGCTGTCACCCTGCAATCCGCCCCCCAGCGCGCCGCAGAAGCTGCCCTCGGGGAAGTTCGCCGCGGCCATGCCGGTGTAATGCATGCCAACGATGGCAACGCCCATGACCACCGCCGCCAGGCCGCGGATCTGCCGTACATAGGGGGTGTGTTTGCGCAGGCGGAAGGCAATCCACAATGCCGCCGCCGAGGCGCCTACGGCAATCAGCAGCGAAGCGCCGAACAACGTCGGGTCGTAATCGATGCCAGGCAGCATGCGCAGCGCGGCCATGCCGGTGTAGTGCATGCAAGCGATACCGGCGCCCATGATCAGCGCGCCGAACCCCAACTGCAGCGCTGGCAGGCTCGGCTGGCTGACCAGCCACAAGGCAAAGCCCGAGGACAGCACAGCGATCAGCAGCGAGAACGCGGTCAGGGCCAGGTCGTACCCCAAGTCGATGGGCAAGCTGAAGGCAAGCATGCCAATGAAGTGCATCGACCACACGCCGATGCCCATGGCCAACGCACCACCGCCCATCCACAGGCAGGCAGCGCGGCCCTTGGCCGTGGCGATGCGGCCGGTCAGGTCAAGGGCGGTATAGGATGCCAGGATCGCCACGCACAGCGAAATCAACACCAGCGAAGAGGAGTAGCTACCGGTCAGCATTGAGAGTTCCAGCGCCGGGAAAGGGGGCCCGGCAAAAGCTGACGATTGTACTCAAGCTTAAGCGAAACGCACGGGGTTTTTGCGAATGGGAATGGATCCAATAACCCCAGCGCCCCGCCCTTGCGCGTGGTCAATTCTGCTCGGCAAACGCCTGCTCTGCATCCCAGCCGCCGCCCAACGCAGCCACCAGTTGCACACTGGCCACCAGGCGCCCTTGCAGCAGGTTCAGCACACTGCGCTCGTTGCTCAGCGCCGTGGTTTGCACGTTGACCACATCCAGATAGCCGATCAGCCCGGCGCGGTACTGGTTCTCGGTCAGGCGCAACGACTCGCGGGCAGCATCAAGCGCCTCTTGGCGCACCACGGCTTCATCGCCATACACCTTCAGCTGAACCAGCAGGTTTTCCACTTCCCTGAAGCCGTCCAGCACGGTCTGGCGGTACTGCGCCACCGTCTGGTCATACACGGCCACCGTGCGGTCGACCTCGGCGCTGCGTTTGCCGGCGTCGAACAGGGTCAGCGCCAGCTGCGGGCCTACCGACCAGTAGCGGTTGGGCAGCTCGATCCAGTTGCTGAAGCTGCTGCTGGAATAACCGCCACTCATGCTCAGGCTGAGGTCCGGGAAGTAGGCTGCCCGCGACACCCCGATGTTGGCGTTGGCCGCCATCACGTTGCGTTCGGCTGCAGCGATGTCCGGGCGCCGCTCCAGCAGCTGCGAAGGCAGCGAAACCGGTATTTGCGGCAACGCGGGAATCGCCTTGCTGTCGGCCAGGGCGAAGTCGGCCGGAGCCTTGCCCAGCAGCACGGCGATGGCATTTTCGAACTGCGCACGCTGCCAGATCAGGTCAATCAGGTCAGCCTGGGTGCTTTTGAGCTGGGTGCGGGCCTGGGCCACAGCATCCGGGCCGGCGACACCGGCGCGGTACTGGTTTTCGTTCATTCGCAGCGAGCGCTCATAAGCCGCCACGGTGGCTTCCAGCAAGCGCTTCTGCTCATCGATAACCCGCAATTGCAGGTAGTTCTGCACCAGCTCCGACTGTTGGCTCAAGCGGATCGACGCAAGGTCGGCGAAACTGGCTTCGGCACTGGCTTCGTTGGCATTCAGGGTTTCGCGCAGCTTGCCCCACAGGTCGATCTCCCAGCTCACGCCCAACTGCGCGTTGTAGGTGTTGCGAATGCCGCTGCTGTTATTGGACAGGCTGGAACTGGAGCTGCCGGTGCCCTGCGCCGAGCGGTTCTTGCTGGTGCTCAGGTCCAGGCTGGGGAACAGCGCCGCACGGCTGCTGCGCACCAGCGCCTGGGCCTGGCGATACTGGGCTTCTGATTGCGCCACGGTCTGGTTGCTGCGGTTGAGCTCTTCGACCAGCGCATTGAGCCCGGCATCGCCGTAGATTTCCCACCAGGCGCCGCGGGCGATGGCGTCGGACGGCGAGGCCTGGGTCCAGCCTTCGGCGTGCTTGAACTGCGCCGCCGTGCTGTTCAGCTCGGGGCGGTGGTAGTCGGGGCTCAGGGTACAGGCACTGAGCAAGGCCACGCACAACCCGGCGCCGAGCAGGCGCGAGCCACGGCCACGGGTCAGTACCTGCAGGGCACGGTGAAGTGGGGTCTGGGCAAAAGTCATAGCGGGGTTTCCAGAGCGGCGTCGGTGCGCACGCCGCGCCAACGGTTGAAACGGTGGCGCAGGCGGTCCAGGTACAGGTAAACCACCGGCGTCGTATAAAGGGTGAGGATCTGGCTGAACACCAGGCCACCGATGATGGTCAGGCCCAGCGGCTGACGCATTTCTGCGCCTTCAGCCTGGCTCAGCAGCAACGGCAATGCGCCAAGGATCGCCGCCAGGGTGGTCATCAGGATCGGCCGCAGGCGCAGCAGGCAGGCCCGGCGGATCGACTCTTCCGGCGAAAAGCCCTGATGACGCTCCAGCTGCAAGGCCAGGTCGATCATCAGGATGGCATTCTTTTTCACCACCCCGATCAACAGGAACAGCCCCAGCAACGAGATCAGGCTGAACTCGCCACCGGTGACGTACAGCGCCAGCAAGGCACCGACGCCCGCAGAAGGCAGTGTCGAAAGAATGGTCAGCGGGTGAATGTAGCTTTCATACAGAATGCCCAGCACCAGGTACACCAGCAGCAGTGCGCCAAGGATCATGAAGGGCTGGCCCTGCTGGGTCTGGGCAAAGGCATCGGCAGTGCCGCCGAGCTTGGCAATCACCTCCTCGGGCAGGCCCAGTTTGGCCACCGCGCGTTCCAGTGCCGCCATGGCCTGGTCGGGGCTGTAGCCCTCGGCGATGTCGAAGGCGATGTCTTCCGAAGCGAACTGGCCTTCGTGGCTGACCCGGTCGTTGGCCAGGCTGTTCTCGTAGTGGGCGATGGTCGACAGCGGCACCCGGGCGCCGTCGGCGGTGATCACCTGCACTTGCTCCAGCGTGCTCGGGTCCCAGGCGTATTTCGGGTTGATCTCCAGCACCACCTGGTACTGGTTGAGGCTGTCGTAGATGGTGGAGATCTGCCGCTGGCTGTAGGCGTTGTTCAGTACTGCGGTGACCATGTCCATGTCGATGCCCAGGCGCTTGGCCTGGTCACGGTCGACCACCAGCGTCACCTGTTGGGTACCGGCACCATCGCGGGCGTCGATGGCGGTCAGCTCAGGCAGTGCACGCAGCGCCGCGACCACCTTGGGAAACCATTCGCGCAACGCCGCCAGGTCGCCGCTTTGCAGGGTATACAGGTACTGAGAAGAGGTCTGGTCACGCCCACCGCCCCCCAGTTGCAGGTCCTGGTCAGCCATCAGGAACAGGCGCCCGCCGGGCACCTTGGGCAGTTCCTTGCGCAGGCGCTCGATCACCTTCTGCGCGTCGATCTTGCGCTCGCTGATCGGTTTCAGGCGCACCAGCACAAAGGCGTTGTTGGTACCGCTGTTGCCACCGATGAAACCGGCGACGCTCTGTACTGCCGGGTCGGCCAGCAAGGCGCGGCGGTAGATTTCCATCTTCGGCTGCATCACCGTGAACGACAGGCCGTCGTCCCCCCGGATGAAGCCCATCAACTGGCCGGTATCCTGCTGGGGCATCAGCGTCTTGGGCACCACCACGTACAGGGCGATGTTGATGCCGATGGTGGCCAGCAGGCTGAGCAGGGTCAGCCGCTTGTGGCGCAGGGCCCAGCCCAGGCTGTGGTCATAGGCAGCAACCATGCGCTGATGCAGCGTGTCGCTCCAGCGCTGCAGGCGTGTCTGCTCGGCCTGTTGCGGCTTGAGCCAGCGGGCGCAGAGCATCGGTGTAAGGGTGAGCGACACCACCAGCGAGACGATGATCGCCGCCGCCAGGGTGATGGAAAACTCCTGGAACAGGTTGCGCACGATGCCGCCCATGAACAGGATGGAGACGAACACCGCCACCAGCGACACGTTCATCGACAGCAAGGTGAAGCCCACTTCCTTGGCGCCCAGGTAGGCCGCCTTCATCGGCGGCTGGCCGTTCTCGATGTGCCTGGAGATGTTTTCCAGCACCACGATGGCATCGTCCACCACCAGCCCGGTGGCAAGGATCAGCGCCATCAGCGACAGGTTGTTGAGCGAGAAACCGCACACGTACATGACTGCGAACGTACCCACCAGCGATACCGGCACCGCCAGGCTGGGGATCAGCGAGGCGCGCAGGCTGCCGAGGAACAGGTAGACCACCAGGATCACCAGCACCACGGCGATCAGCAGGGTGTGCTCGGCCTCTTTGAGGGTGGCCTTGATCACGGGCGAGCGGTCCATGGCCACGTTCAGTTGCACGCTGGCTGGCAGCAACGACTGCAGTGCCGGAAGCTGCGCCTTGATCTGGTCGACCGTTTCGATGATGTTGGCGCCGGTCTGGCGGTTGACCACCAGCAGCACCGCTGCCTGGTCGTTGAAGAAGCCGCTGTTGTAACGGTTTTCAACGCCGTCGGTGACGGTCGCCACGTCAGACAGGCGCAGAATGGTGCCGTTCTGTTGGCGGATCACCACCGGCTCGTAATCCTTGGCGCTTTCCAGCTGGTCGTTGGCCCGCACCTGCCAGTTGCGCTCGGCGTCTTCGACAAAGCCCATGGGCCGGCGCTGGTTGGCGTTGGATACTGCGGTGCGCACTTCGTCCAGCGACAGGTTGTACTGGTTGAGCAATTGCGGCTCGACGGCAATACGCACGGCCGGCAGCGAACTGCCACCGATCTGCACCTCCCCTACCCCCGACACCTGAGCCAGGCTCTGTGAAAGGATGGTGTCGGCCAGGTCATACAGCTGGCCTTTCTGCAACACATCCGAAGTCAGCGACAGCACCATGATCGGCGCCTGCGACGGGTTGATCTTCTTGTAGGTGGGCATGCTGCGCATGCCACTGGGCAGCAGGTTGCGGGTAGCGTTGATCGCCGCTTGCACCTCACGGGCTGCGCCATCGATGTCACGGCCCAACTCGAAGCCGATGACTACCCGTGTCGAACCCTGGTTGGAGCTGCTGGTGAGCGTGGTGACGCCGGCGATGCTGCCCAGCTTGCGCTCCAGCGGTGTGGCCACGGTGGACGCCATGACCTCGGGGCTGGCACCGGACAGGTTCGCCGACACCACGATCACCGGGAAGTCCATTTGCGGCAGAGGTGCCACCGGCAGCAAGCCAAAGCTGACCCCGCCCAGCAGCATGATCGCCAGGCTCAACAGCATGGTCGCCACCGGGCGACGAATGAAAGGCCCGGACAGGTTCATGCCTGGGCCTGCTTCACGTCAGTGGCCGGGCGCAGGCGGCGGGCCAGGCGATCGAAGTACAGGTAGATGACCGGAGTGGTGAACAGCGTCAGCACCTGGCTGACCAGCAACCCGCCGACCATCACCAGGCCCAGTGGCTGGCGCAGCTCGGCGCCCGAACCGGTGGCAAGCATCAGCGGCACCGCACCAAACAGCGCGGCCAGGGTGGTCATCAGGATCGGCCGGAAGCGCAGCAGCGCCGCCTGGTAGATGGCATCGCGCGGGCTCATGCCCTGATTGCGCTCGGCCTCCAGGGCGAAGTCGATCATCATGATCGCGTTCTTCTTGACGATACCGATCAGCAGGATGATGCCGATGATGGCGATCATGCCCAGGTCGTTACCGCTGATGAGCAAGGCCAGCAAGGCACCGACCGCCGCCGACGGCAGGGTCGAGAGGATGGTGATCGGGTGGATGTAGCTTTCGTACAGCACCCCCAGCACGATGTACATGGTCACCACCGCCGCCAGAATCAGCAGCAAGGTACTCGACAGCGACGCCTGGAAGGCCTCCGCCGCACCCTGGAAGCGGGTTTGCACGCCCAGCGGCATGCCGATGTCCTTCTGCACCTGCTCGATCACCTGCACGGCTTCGCCCAGCGATGCGCCGTGGGCCAGGTTGAACGACAAGGTCACCGCCGGGAACTGGCCAATGTGGGAAATAGCCAGCTGCGCTTGACGCTGCTCGATCCGCGCCAGCGCCGAAAGGCGCACCTGGCCGCCATCGGTGGCCTTGACGTGGATCGACTCCAGCGCCTGCGGGCCGATCGTGGCGGCGTCCCTGGACTGCAACACCACGCGGTACTGGCTGGCCTGGGTGTAGATGGTCGAGATCTGCCGCTGGCCGAAGGCGTCGTACAGGGCATTGGTGATCTGCGAGACGCTGATCCCCAGGCGGCTGGCCATGTCACGGTCGATTACCAGGTACACCTGCAAGCCCTTGTCCTGCAGGTCGCTGGCCACATCGGCCAGTTCCGGGCGATGCTGCAGCGCCTGCACCAGCTTGCCGCTCCACTGCGCCAGCAGGTCGGCGTCCGGCGACGACAGGCTGAACTGGTACTGGGTGCGGCTGACCCGGTCCTCGATGCTGAGGTCTTGCACCGGCTGCATGAACAGGCGGATGCCCACCAGCCGGTCGACCTGCGGCTGCAGGCGGCTGATCACTTCGCTGGCGCTGACATCGCGCTCGCCGTGGGGCTTGAGGTTGATCAGCAGGCGACCACTGTTGAGCGTGGCGTTGTCGCCGTCTACGCCAATGTAGGACGACAGGCTCTGCACGGCCGGGTCTTGCAGGATGACCTTGCTCAGGGCCTGCTGACGTTCGCTCATGGCGGCGAACGAGGTGGACTGCGGCGCTTCGGAAATACCCTGGATCACCCCGGTGTCCTGCACCGGGAAGAAGCCCTTGGGCACGACCATGTACAGGAACACCGTGAGCACCAGGCTGGCCACCGCCACCAGCAAGGTCAGCGGCTGATGCTTGAGCACCCACTGCAGGGCACTGCCGTAGTGCTGGATCAGCCAGTCGATCCAGGCGCCACTGGCGCGGTAGAAGCGGCCTTGTTCTTCTTCCTTGGGCTCGCGTTTGAGCAGACGCGCGCACATCATCGGCGTCAAGGTCAGGGACACCACCAGGGAAATCAGAATGGCCACTGCCAGCGTGATGGCGAACTCGCGGAACAGGCGACCGACCACGTCCGCCATGAACAGCAACGGGATCAGGACCGCAATCAGCGAGAAGGTCAGCGAAATCAGGGTGAAGCCAATCTGTCGGGCGCCCTTGAGTGCCGCCTGCATGGGCGTCTCGCCCTCTTCGATATGCCGGGAGATGTTCTCCAGCATGACGATGGCATCATCGACCACAAAGCCGGTGGCGATGGTCAGGGCCATGAGTGTCAGGTTGTTGACCGAGAACCCGGCCAGGTACATGACCCCGAACGTCCCGATCAGCGACAGTGGCACGGCAATCGACGGAATGAGGGTGGCGCTGAAACGGCGCAAGAAAACGAAGGTGACCATCACCACCAGAACGATGGCGATCAGCAGTTCGTGCTGCACGTCCTTGACCGCGGCGCGGATGGTCTGGGTGCGGTCGGTCAGCACCGATACATCGAGGCCCGCCGGCAGGTTGTCGGTGATCGACGGCAGCAGGCCCTTGATGCGGTCGACCACTTCGATCACGTTGGCGCCCGGCTGACGCTGGATGTTCAGCAGCACTGCGTGGTTCTGGTTCGCCCAGGCGGCCAGCCGCTCGTTCTCGGCGCCGTCGACGATTTCGGCCACATCTTTCAGGCGCAGCGGCGCACCGTTGTTGTAGGCCAGGATCAGGTTGGCGTATTCCTCGGGAGAACGCAGCTGGTCGTTGGCATCGAGCATCGACACCCGGGTCGGGCCGTCGAAGTTGCCTTTGGGCTGGTTGACGTTGGAGGCACCGATCAGCGTGCGCACGTCATCCAGATTCAAGCCATTGGCCGCCAGGGCGTCGACGTTGACCTTGATGCGTACCGCCTGGCGCTGGCCACCGGCAATGCTGACCATGCCCACGCCGCTGATTTGCGCAAGCTTTTGCGCCACGCGGGTATCGACCAGGTCGTTGAGCTTGGGCAGCGGCATGGTCTTGCTGGAGATGGCCAGGGTCAGCACCGGGGTGTCGGCCGGGTTGACCTTGTTGTACACCGGCGGTGCCGGCAGGTCACTGGGCAGCAGGTTGCTGGCGGCGTTGATCGCGGCCTGCACCTGTTGCTCGGCAACGTCCATGTTCATGTCGAGGTTGAAACGCAGGGTCAGCACCGACGCGCCGCCAGAACTGGTCGAGGCCATCTGTTCCAGGCCCGGCATCTGGCCGAACTGGCGTTCCAGCGGCGCGGTGACGGCGCTGGTCATCACCTGCGGGCTGGCGCCGGGGTAGAGGGTCATGACACGAATGGTCGGGTAGTCCACCTGCGGCAAGGCGGAAACCGGCAGCAACTTGTAGGCGATCAGCCCGGCCAGCACGATGGCCAGCATGCTCAGCGTGGTGGCGACCGGGCGCAGGATGAACAGGCGCGAGAGGTTCATGCGCCCGCCTTGCCTGCTGCGTTGCCGGGTTGTGCTTCACCTGTTTGCGCCGCGCCCTTGGCTTCCTGCCCTTGCAGGTGCTGGCCCGGGCTAGTCGGCACTTGCGAGCTGTCTTCGACCACTTCCACCTTGGTGCCTTCGCGCAGGCGGTCGGTGCCTTCCAGCACCAGACGGTCGCCGGCCTTCAAGCCGTCGAGAATGACGCTGTTCTCGCCATCGCTGGCACCCACCTTCAGCTTGCGGACATTGACGGTGCTCTGCTCATTGACCACATAGGCGAAGGTGCCATCGTTGCCAAACTGGATGGCCGCGGCCGGGGCCATGACCACCTGCTTGAGGGTGTCGGCCAGCAAGCGCACGTTGACGAACTGGTTGGGGAACAGGGCCAGGTCCTTGTTCTCGAAACGGCCTTTGAACTTGAGTGTGCCAGTGGTGGTGTCGATCTGGTTGTCGATGCTGCCCAGCACACCGGTGGACTGCAGCTTGCTGTCACCGCGGTCCCAGGCCTCGACCGGCAGGCTGGCGCCACTGCGGTAGCGCTCCAGCACCGTGCTCAGTTCGGTTTCCGGCAGGGTGAAGGCGACGTTGATCGGCTCGGTCTGGGTAATCACTACCAGCGCGGTGGTGTCGTTGGCGGCCACCAGGTTGCCCAGATCGAGCTGGCGCAGGCCCACCCGGCCACTGATGGGCGCACGGATCTGGGTGAAATCGAGGTTCAGGCGGGCGTCGTTGACCTGTGCCTGATTGGTCTTGACCAGCCCCTGGAACTGCGCAACCTGGGCTTCGGCGGTGTCCAGGGTTTGCTTGGCGATGCTGTCTTCGGCGTACAGGCCTTTATAGCGGGCCAGGTCGACCTGAGCATTCTTCAACTGCGCCTGGTTCTGCGCCAAGGTGCCTTCGGCCTGCTGCAGGGCGATGCGATAAGGGCGCGGGTCGATTTCGGCCAGCAGGTCGCCAGCCTTGACGCGCTGGCCTTCCTTGAAGTGGATTTTCACCAGTTCGCCAGCCACGCGGCTGCGCACATTGACCGTGTTGGTCGCGGTAACCGTGCCCAAGGCTTTGTAGTAGAGGGGGAAGTCGCCTGTCCGCACCGGCACGACGCGTACGGGTACCGGGTCGCTGGAGCCGCCAAAACCTGGGCGGCCGCCGATCATGCCCATGCCCTTGCCACCGCGCACGCCACCGGCTTCTTTATGCGCAGGCGTCGTTGCGGGCCACAGCCACCAGGCCAGTGCAGCCACCAGCAGCAGGATCAGCAGGCCGACGAGCCAGCGACGAAGGGAACGGGAATTGGACGCTTGCATGGGTTGAACGAACCTTGTTCGGAATGACGACTTGAGGAGGATGAACGATAAGCACTGCCATCGTTTTAGCAAAGGGCCTTTACCAGAGGTTTACCTTTGCCTGACGTTGCCAAGAGGCGGAATTTTAAATGAAAACGGCCCGGAACGTGTTCCGGGCCGTTACAGGGTGTTGCTTGGAGCGGTGGCGGGCCTGAAGGTTCGGTTGCCTGGTCTGGCCCTTTCGCGGGTGAACCCGCTCCTACGGGGATGTCACAGCCTTTGAAAACTGTGCCGCACGTTGTAGGAGCGGGTTTACCCGCGAAGAGGCCATCACAGGCTACAGACGCCCGCCCTGCCCCACGCAATCCTTACTTCAGTACAGCCAGCGCCGCGTCGTAGTTCGGCTCGTCAGCAATTTCGCCAACCAGTTCGCTGTGCAGCACCTTGTCGTTCTCGTCCAGCACCACCACGGCGCGGGCGGCCAGGCCGGCCAGCGGGCCGTCGGCGATGGCTACGCCGTAGTTTTCGAGGAACTCGCGGCCACGCAGGGTCGACAGGTTCTTCACGTTGTCCAGCCCTTCAGTGCCGCAGAAGCGTGCCTGGGCGAACGGCAGGTCAGCCGAGATGCACAGCACCACGGTGTTGGCGACGTCGTTGGCCTGGGCGTTGAACTTGCGCACCGAGGTGGCGCAGGTCGGGGTATCGACGCTTGGGAAGATATTCAGCACCTTGCGCTTGCCGGCGTAGTCTTTCAGCGACTTTTCAGCCAGGCCTTCACCTACCAGGGAGAAAGCCGGAGCCTGGGCGCCGGCCTGTGGCAGGTTGCCGTTGACCTGGACCGGGTTGCCTTTGAGAGTCACTTGAGCCATGACGAAATCCTTATGCGGGGTTTGAAAAGGACACTGAGTTAAGCATGAAGGCAGCCGGGTGCCTATGGGGGCAGGTGAAATTGTTCCATTGCCGGACGATTTTTGTGGACAAAAAATGCCAATAGCCGCGGTTACGGCCAGTTGCCTCACCGCTGCCGAACGCCCATCCCGGCCTCTCCATACAATTCCTACACCTCTATCGGAAGTTTCGCTACCAAGCTCACCTTGTACATCTTTAGCGTACTGATCTACTGGAGGACGAAAGCTATTTCTTGCAGTTCCAATCGAGGAGTTAATGGCATGAACCGCCCCGCTGGTTCGCTCCGGCGCCACCTGTGCTCAACGTTGCTGATTTTGTTATGTCTGCTGGGTGTGTTTCCTCTGGACGTGATCCTCCCATCATTCCCTGCGCTCTCAGAGGAGTTTCGGGTCGACACAAAACAGATTGCGTACTCAGTGAGCTTTTTTGCTGTTGGTGTGGCCATGGCGCAAATCGTGATCGGCCCACTGTCGGATGGCATCGGGCGCAAGCGTTTGTTGCTCGCTGGGTTGAGCGTATCCATTGTGGGGGCGCTCGGTTGCGTATTTTCAACTCATTATGAAACGTTCATGGCCTTTCGCTTGGTGCAGGCCCTGGGTTGCGGCAGCCTCGTGCTAGGCCAGGCGCTTGTGCAGGACCTCTACAGCGGTACACAACGCAATGCCATGCGCATCCTGTTAACAAGCGCGAGCGGGTTGTTCATCTCCCTGTCACCGCTGGCAGGTGCCTTTCTTCAACGGTCCTTTGGCTGGGAGGCCAGCTTTACGGCATTCGTGATCATCGCTGCAATCGTTTCACTTTTATCGTGTGTGCTGCTTCATGACACACCTGCGTCGCGCGACCGGGCGCCAAGCATGTCCAGTTATCGGGTGATGCTGCGAGACACGGACTATCTCGCGCATGCCATGCTCTCCAGCCTCGCCTTTGCCTGCCATTTTTCCTTTATCGTCATAGCGCCCTTGCTGCTGATGGGCAGGCTGCAGCTGACGGCCTATCAATTCTCTCTGGTCTTTATCGGCTATGGGTTGGCATACATCGTCGGCGGCATGGCTGCGACCTACCTGAACAGTCGCGTAAGCCCGCAAGCTCAAATAAAAGCAGGCTTGCTGCTTATAAGTACCGCGGGCATCACCCTTTTGATGTGGGAATGGGTGGCAGGTTTATCTGTGCTGGGGGTTCTACTGCCGATGATTGTCTGTACCACCGGAACAACCCTGGTACGCCCCGCCGCAACGACCCAGGCTTTGGCGCGCTATCCGCGTCAGGCAGGTGCGGCAGCGTCGCTCAATACGACGTTGCTGTTCGCCGGTGCCGGTTTGACGAGCAGTGTGGTCGCAGGTTTGGAAAGCGAGCTACCGGCAGGCTTGGGCGTGCTGTTCGTGGTGGCCAGCCTGTGCGGAGGGCGGCTGCTTGCATGCACCAAGGACGATGGAATGCAGCGCTGCTGAAACCTTGATCAGGCAAAAAAAATGCCCGGGTGGCGACAAGCGACCCGGGCATTCTTGAATGAAACGGGTGAATCAGCTTACAAGGCCGTACACCACCGAAGTCAGCGCAACCAGGCCGACCACAACGACGAACACGTTGGAGGCCGCACCGCTGTACTTGCGCATCGATGGCACACGGCGAATGGCGTACATCGGCATCAGGAACAACAGCACCGCGAGAATCGGGCCGCCGAGCGACTCGATCATGCCGAGAATGCTCGGGTTGAGCGTGGCGACGATCCAGCACACCACCAGCATCAGTGCGGCAACCACGCGGTCCAGGGCCTTGGCGCCTGGGCGCGCACCGGTCTTGGCGATGATGCCCTTCAGGCCTTCGCTGGCACCGATATAGTGGCCGAGGAACGACTTGGCGATGGCCACGAAGGCGATCAACGGCGCAGCGAACGCGATGGTCGGGTTGCTGAAGTGGTTGGCCAGGTACGACAGGATCGACAGGTTCTGCGCCTTGGCTTCGGCCAGCTGGGCGCTGCTCAGGGTGAGCACGCAGCTGAACACGAAGAACAGCACCATCACCACCATCAGCAGGTGGGCACGACGCAGGATCTGGCCGCTGCGCTCGTCGGCGTGCTCGCCGTAACGGCGCTTCTGATCGACGGCAAAGGCCGAAATGATCGGCGAATGGTTGAACGAGAACACCATCACCGGAATGGCCAGCCACAGGGTATGCAGGAAGGCCGAGGCCGGCGGCACCTCTGTGGCGCTGTCGAGAATGCCACCGGTCCAGTGCGGCACCAGGTACAGGCCCAGCAACGCCAGCGCAACGATGAACGGGTAGACCAGCAGGCTCATGACCTTGACCGTGGCCTGCTCCCCGCAGCGCACGATGGCCAGCAGACCGAGGATCAGCACGAATGACAGGATTGCCCGAGACGGCGGCTGCATGTGCAGCTGGTGTTCCATGAAGCTGGACACGGTGTTGGTCAGCGCCACGCTGTAGATAAGCAGGATCGGGAAGATGGCGAAGAAGTACAGCACGGTGATCGAGGCACCGGCGGTGATGCCGAAATGCTCCTTGACCACTTCGGTGATGTCGCTGCCATCGCGCCCGGAAAGGACGAAACGGGTCAGCCCGCGATGGGCGAAATAGGTCATCGGGAAGGCCAGCACGGCCAGGATCAGCAGCGGCCAGAAGCCGCCAAGGCCGGCGTTGATCGGCAGGAACAGTGTCCCGGCGCCGATGGCTGTGCCGAACAGGCCCAGCATCCAGGTGGTGTCGTGACGCGCCCAGGTGCCGAGGGCGGCGGGGGTCGATTCTGCAAAGCGTTGTTCAACGCTTGGGGCCTGCTCATTCATTCCGGGTGAAGCTCCACTCGCAAGACTGCAACAGGCTGAGAATGGCGAAATAGACGTTTCGCCCAACTCAACCGGAAAAGAGGGGCGCGATTGTGCACGGAAAGGTTGCACTTGCGAAGCCCTTTTCCGAGGAGCGGTTGCACTTGTCTTTACAAGCGGAAGGCATTGCTGGTGTCGATCGATGGAATGTAGCGGCCTGGAGGCCTGTGGGGCCGCCTCTGGGGGCCGCCTGTGGGAGCGGCCTGTGGGAGATTCTATGGTTTTCAGCAAGCCAATTTTCGGCTTTTGGTGACGTATTCGCCCTGATCTCGCATCAGGGCGAATGCGACGCGAGCGAGCTTGCGAGCCAAGATCACTAATGCCTGAGTCGTTGCTTTACCGTTGCTCCGATACTGCTCATACACGTCTTTCCAGGTAGCTGACCTACTGGCCGACATCGCTGCGTTATGCAACAAACGACGGATCTCCGAACAGCCTCGCTTTGTAAGGCGGCGGCGTCCATTCTTTTGCCCGGAGTCATTCACTCGCAGATCCATCCCCAAGAAGGCGATGTAAGCGTCACTGCTTTTGAATTCGCCTCTGATAAATGCCATTACCAGTGCTGACGCTGTGAGAAAACCAATACCTTCCACGGCTTGGCAGCGAATAACCTGTTCAAGCAGCCCTGCCTCTCGCAATACTTCTTTGATCTTCTTTTGTATCAGCAAGTCCAGCCGTTCTATCGACTTGACGAAGGTTTCGAAGGCCGCTTTCAACAGGCCCTCGTTAGCCCAGCTCTGCGTCATTGCAGTACGTGCCGATACCAGCGCAGCCCTGCGCCGCAGAAGGCTCTGCAGCTTGCCGTAGACGGCGGGAGGCGGGGTCCAAGGGCGAAGATCCTCACCCTCGTTTTTCAGAAAACGGGACAGTAACCGCGCATCGGACGGGTCAGTTTTGACTCGGCCGCCAACACTCTTGCGATAGTTACTCAGTTGAAATCCATCAATGACATAAACATCGAAGCCCATGCCATGGGCTAGCTCGACCAGATCCAAGTGATAGATGTTGGTCGCTTCAACGGCGATAGCCGTGTTCAGTGGCTGCTGCCTGAGCCACTTATTGATTTCAGATTTAGAGTTTTTCAGCTTGATGATCTCATCACGCTCCTCGTGATGGATCACCAATTCAGCTTTTGCAACGTCCGCTCCGATGATCGACTTCACTACCTGCATTGCCATCGGCGGCTCTCCACGTTATGGTTTTTCGGCTTGAGGGGCTTTCACCAAGAGGCGCTGGCTTGCTTCTATCGTCGCTTGCAAACGATGCATTCTTTATCGGCGCTTTGGTGGAAGGGGTGGGGCGATGTCTCCCACGGTCTGTACTGCTCGTAACAGTCAGAATCGGGCATTTAGTCCCACCACCCCTTCAAGTCTAACCATACAAGCGGGCTTGCCCGCGAAGCCAACACCGTGGTGAATGGCACGGGCTTCGCCCGTGTTCGCGGGCAAGCCCGCTCCCACAGGGATCACGCCAGCTTTCAGAAATTGAGCAAGACAGTTGCTCCCACAAAGTCCAACCGCGCCCCACAGGAGGGGCCGCAGTTGGCACGTTGGCGAGTTACTTCTGAACGGCAGCGAACGCTTCGGCAACCCGTTGCAGGTTGGCCGGGCGCAGGCCGGACATGCACACACGGCCGCTGTCGATCAGGTACACGCCAAACTCGTCACGCAGGCGACGTACCTGCTCGACGCTGAAGCCGGTGTAGCTGAACATGCCGCGCTGGCGCAGGAAGAACTGGAAGTCCTGGCCCGGCAGCAGCACGGCCAGGGCATCGACCAGCGCCTGGCGCATGTCGAGAATACGCTTGCGCATCACTTCGACTTCTTCGGCCCACTGGGCATTCAGGCCAGCATCGCTCAGTACGCCGGCAACCAGCTGGGCGCCGAAGTTGGGCGGGCTGGAGTAGTTGCGGCGCACGGTGGCCTTCAGCTGGCCAAGCACGCTCTGGGCAGTGGCCTCGTCATCGCACACCACCGACAGGCCGCCCACCCGCTCGCCATATAGCGAGAAGATTTTCGAGAAGGAGTTGCTCACCAGGCACGGAACGCCGGCACGGGCCATTTCGCGGATGGCGTAGGCGTCTTCTACCAAGCCTTCGGCGAAGCCTTGATAAGCGATGTCGAGGAACGGGATCAGCTGGCGCGCCTTGACCACTTCGACTACTTGTTGCCACTGGTGCTGCTCTAGATCGGCACCAGTAGGGTTGTGGCAGCACGGGTGCAGCAGCACCACGCTGTTGGCCGGCAGGCTCTGCAAGGTGGCCAGCATGCCGTCGAAGTCCACGCCACGGGTGGCCTGGTCGAAGTACGGGTAGGTGTGCACCTTGAAGCCTGCACCTTCAAAGATGGCGCGGTGGTTGTCCCAGGTCGGGTTGCTGACCCAGACTTCAGACTGCGGGAAGTAGCGCTTGAGGAAGTCGGCACCGACCTTCAGGGCGCCGGAGCCACCCACGGTCTGTACGGTGGCCACCCGGCCGCCGGTCACGGCCGGGTGATCAGCACCGAACAGCAGCGCCTGGATGGCTTGGCGGTAGCTGGCCAGGCCTTCCATCGGCAGGTACAGAGAGGCTTCGTGGTCCTGACCGGCAATGCGTTTTTCCACCGCATCCACCGCCGCCAGTTGCGGCACCACGCCGGCCTCATCGTAGTACAGGCCAATACTCAGGTTGACCTTGTCGGCGCGCGGGTCGGCCTTGAAGGTTTCCATCAACGAGAGGATCGGGTCGCCGGCATAGGCATCGACATGTTTGAACACAGCGTGCAGCTCCTTGGATCAGGACGGTACGGAAAGTCAGTGTTGAGCATACCCGGAGTGCGGGTTCAGGAACATCCACTATTGTGCAAGGTTGTCTATGCAACATTGCATGGCTGAAAATTCGTGCTGGATTCTTCGCGGGTAAACCCGCTCCTACGGGTTCAGCGCACAGCCTGGGAACAGCTCAGGCACCTGTGGGTTTACCCGCGAAGAGACCGGGTCATCCAAGCAGCGCTTTCAGGCCTTGCAACTCCTGCTCGGTCACCGCCACCCCCTCCTCCTCGGCCACCTCGCGCTCACGATAGCGCCGCTCGCCCGGCATGCGCGTCAGCCCCACCGCCTGCATGTGCTCCACCAGCTCGCGGCTGCGCTGGGCAAACCGCTGGCCTTCGGCCTTGCCCGGGTCGATGACGATGATCAACTGCCCGGTCCATGGCGTTTTCGCCCCCGGATGCCCGGACCAATCGAACTCCCAGGAGAAATGACCGCCGGTCAGCGCCGCCGCCAGCAGCTCGACCATCATCGACAACGCCGAGCCCTTGTGCCCGCCAAATGGCAGCAAGGCACCGCCTTCCAGGATCGCCTTCGGGTCGGTAGTCGGCTGGCCATCGGCATCCACCCCCATGCCCTCCGGCAATTGCTGGCCAGCACGTGCGGCAATCTGCACATCGCCATGGGCCATGGCACTGGTGGCCATGTCGAAAACGATCGGGTCATGCTCGGCGCAAGGCGCAGCGAAAGCGATGGGATTGGTACCGAACAGCGGCTTGCGTGCACCATGCGGCACCACGCAGGTCATGCTGTTGACCACGCTGAGGGCTACCAGGCCCTCTTCGGCGAACGGCTCGACATCCGGCCACAACGCAGCGAAATGGTGCGAGTTGTGGATCGCCAGCACGGCAATGCCCGCGCTGCGCGCCTTCGCCACCAACAGCTCACGGGCCGCCTCCAGTGCCGGCTGGGCAAAACCGCCCGCAGCATCGACGCGCACATAGCCGGCGGCCACGTCGCTGACCTGTGGCGTGGCCTGGCCATCGACCCAGCCGCTGGCCAAGGTCGAGACATAACCGGGCATGCGGAACACCCCATGGCTATGGGCGCCATCACGCTGGGCGCTGGCGCAGTTGTGGGCCAGCACCCGGGCCACGGCCTCGCTGCACCCATGGCGCTGGAAAATGGCCTGCAACAGGCTTTGCAGCTCGGTAAAAGGCACGCGCACAACGGTGCTGGTGGAAGGTGCGGACATCTGAAGCTCCTTGTTGATTTTGGAATGGCTACAGCGTTGCAACGACAAAAACTTTCCTTCATGTGACAGCAATCTGTCAAATGTTGACTTGATGACAGAAAACATTCATTTTCTTCCCAAGCCTCACCCCTGGAGCCGCAGCATGAGCCAACTGATCAAGCAACGCCTGGAAAACAGCCTCGCAGGGGCCGCTGCCTCGGGTCGCAAGATCGCCACCTACATGCTTGCCAACCTGCACGAACTGCCGTTCCAGACCTCGGCCAGCATTGCCGCCAAGCTGGGCGTCAGCGAATCCAGCGTCGGGCGCTACTGTCGCTCACTGGGTTATGCCCACCTCAAGGCGCTTAAGCAAGACCTGCAGAACGATCTGGGCGATGGCCCGTGGCTGGTGGGTGATCGCCTGCAAGATTACCGCCAGAACCAGGACGCCAGCGACAACGCCGGCAGCCTGGAGCTGGAAATCGCCGCCCTGGTGCGCGTACACGAATACCGCCAGAGCCCCGCCTGGCACCACGTGGCGCAACGCCTGGCGAGCAAACCGCGGGTGTTCATCGCCGGCTTCCAGACCGAGCGCGGCATCGCCATGTGCATGAGCCACCTGCTGCAATACCTGCGCGATGGCGTGCAACTGGTCGACATCAGCGCCGGGCACTTCGGCGAAGTGCTGCTGGGCCGTGCCGAAGACAGCGCCCTGGTGGTGTTCGAGGCGCGCCGTTATTCCCGCCATGCCCTGATGCTGTGCCAGAAGGCGCGCGAGGCTGGCATTGCGGTCACCCTGGTGACCGACACCTTCTGTGACTGGGCGGATGCCAATGCCGACGAGGTGTTCCGCATCCCCACCGAGTTCAACCTGTTCTGGGAATCCACCTCGACGATGCTGTCGTGGGTGCATCTGATGGTCAACGAGGTCTGCAAGAAGCTCGGACCGGATGTTGAAAAACGCTTGGAAGCAACTGCCGCTCTACATAACGAATTCGTCGGCTACACCTCGTGGTCGACGGGCAAACAACAATAGCAAGAGTGCAATGAGGTGCGAGATGAACAAGTCCATGGCCTTGCTGGGTGCGTGCGCCCTGCTGCTGGCGGGTGCCGCCAGCGCTGAAACCCTGCGGTTCGCCACCGAGGGTGCCTACCCGCCCTTCAACTATGTAGACGCCGATAACAAGCTGCACGGCTTTGATGTCGACATCACCCATGCCCTGTGCGAACAGATGAAAGTCGAATGCACGCTGGTGGCCCAGGACTGGGAAGGCATCATCCCCGCCCTGATGGCGCGCAAGTATGACGCGGTAGTGGCGTCGATGATCGACACCGAAGAGCGGCGCAAGAAGATCGCCTTCACCGACCGCTACTACCGCACGCCCCTGACCGTGGCGGTTGCCAAGGACAGCAAGATCGACAGCGCCCAGACCGACTTTGTCGGCTACACCGTCGGTGCGCAGTCTTCCTCTACCCAGGCCATCTACGCCGAAGACGTGTACGGCAAGGCCGGTGCCGACGTGAAACTGTACCCGACCATGGACGAAGCCAACGCAGACCTGGCGGCCGGCCGCCTGGACGGCGTGATTGCTGACAAATTCCCGCTGCACGAGTGGATGAACAAGAACGGCGGGGATTGCTGCAAGATCCTTGGCGACGTGGCGGACACCAAGGCCGATGCCGCCATCGCTGTGCGCAAGGACGACGAAGCCCTGCGCCAGCGCCTGAATACCGCGCTGCAACAGATTGTGGCCAACGGCACCTACCAGAAGATCGCCAGCAAATATTTCGCTTTCGATATCTACAACTGATCTTCAGGAAGTTGTGCGAATGCCCAGTGGGGGCGGCCTTGCGTCGCGACAGGGCCGCAAGGCCGCTCCCCCAAGGCCGCATAACCTGCCCAAGAGGTTCGTCATGCTCGATCAATTGTCCTTGCTGTCTTTCGCCAGCGGAGGCTGGGGCCAGGCGTTGCTGGCCGGCGCGCTGGTTACTGTTTCCCTGGCCCTGGCCTGCCTGCCCATCGGCCTGCCACTGGGCCTGGTGGTCGCGCTGGCGGCGCGCTCGCGCAAACGCCTGCCACGGGCCTGGGCCACCACTTTTTCCACCGTCTTCCGCGGCCTGCCCGAGCTGCTGACGTTGCTGATCATCTATTACGGCTGCCAGATCGCCGCGCAGAAGATCCTCGCCGCCATGGGCTACCAAGGCGAGTTCCTCATCAACACCTTCCTCGCCGCGATGATCGCCTTCAGCCTGGTGTTCGCAGCGTTTTCCAGCGAGATCTGGCTGGCCGCCTTCAAGACCCTGCCCAAGGGCCAGCTGGAAGCCTGCTCGGCGCTTGGGCTTAGCAAGCGCACCGGTTTCTTCAAGGTGCTGCTGCCGCAACTGACCCGCATCGCCCTGCCCGGCTTGTCCAACAACTGGCTGTCGCTGCTCAAGGACACCTCGCTGGTGTCGACCATCTCGCTGGTCGACCTGATGCGCCAGACCAACCTGGCGGTCAGCGTAACCAAGGAGCCGATGTTCTTCTACGGCGTCGCCTGCCTGGGCTACCTGCTGTTCGCGGCACTGTCCGGGCGCGTGTTCGCCTACATCGAACGGCGCAGCAACCGCCACCTGCAAGGAGCACGCGCATGAGCTTCGATCAACTGCTGGCAATGGTGCTCGACCCCGACCTGCTGGAGCGCTATGGCCCGCGCTTCATCGACGGCCTGCTGGTAACCGCCAAGCTGGTGGCGATTTCCTTCAGCCTGGGTGCTGTGCTCGGTCTTCTGCTGGCCCTTGCACGCCTGTCTCGCAGCCTGGTGCTGCAGCGCATGGCCGCCGGCTACGTGTACTTCTTCCGCGGATCGCCGCTGCTGGCGCAATTGTTCCTGCTGTATTACGGCCTGGGTTCGCTCAAGGGTTTCTGGCAGGACGTCGGCCTGTGGTGGTTCTTCCGGGATGCGTGGTTTTGCACCTTGCTGGCGTTCACCCTGAACACCGCCGCCTATCAGGCCGAGATCTTCCGCGGCAGCCTGATGGCGGTTGCGCCTGGCCAGCATGAAGCGGCGCGGGCGCTGAACCTGAAGCGCTCGACCACCTTCTTCAAGGTGATATTGCCGCAGTCGCTGCTGGTGGCCATTGGCCCGCTGGGCAACGAACTGATCCTGATGATCAAGGCCAGCGCGATCGCCTCGCTGGTGACGATCTACGACCTGATGGGCGTGACCAAACTGGCCTTCTCGCGCAGTTTCGACTTCCAGATCTACCTGTGGGCCGCTGTGCTCTACCTGGTGATCGTCGAACTGGTGCGGCGCCTGCTGAAACACCTGGAGGCCCGCCTGGGCCGCCACCTGAACTGACCGAAGGATACGTTTCATGCATTGCCAGACCCTTGTCCTCGGCGCCGGCATCGTCGGCGTCAGCACCGCGCTGCACCTGCAGGCACGCGGGCGCCAGGTAATTCTGATCGACCGCGACGAACCGGGCAGTGGCACCAGCCACGGTAACGCCGGGCTGATCGAGCGTTCCAGTGTCATCCCCTATGCCTTCCCGCGGCAACTGAGCGCACTGCTGCGCTACGGCCTGAACCGCCAGCCCGATGTGCGCTACAGCCTGGCGCACTTGCCCAAGGCCGCACCGTGGCTGTGGCGTTACTGGCGCCAGTCGGCACCCGGGCGCCTGGCCGGCGCCGCCGCCGATATGTTGCCGCTGGTGCAGCGCTGTGTCGACGAGCATGACGCGCTGATCGCTGCCGCCGGCCTGGAAGGCCTGGTGCAAGCCAAAGGCTGGATCGAAGTGTTCCGCGACCCCGCGCTGTTCGAGCAGGCAAAAACCGATGCCAAGGGCCTGAGCCGCTACGGCTTGCGCTTCGAAATCCTTGAATGCGGGCAGCTGCAGGCACGTGAACATCAGCTGGACGCCACCGTGGTCGGCGGCATCCACTGGCTCGATCCGAAAACCGTGAACAACCCCGGCGCGCTCACCCGTGGCTATGCGGCGTTGTTCCTGCAACGCGGCGGGCAGTTCGTGCATGGCGATGCGCGCAGCCTGCGCCAGGCCAATGGCCAATGGCGGGTAGAGAGCCGTCGCGGCCCGATCACTGCCGACGAGGTGGTGGCCTGCCTTGGGCCTCAGTCAGCCGACCTGTTCAGCGGCCTGGGCTACCAGATCCCGCTGGCCATCAAGCGGGGCTACCACATGCACTACAGCACCCGTGACGGCGCTCAGCTGGAGCACTCGATCTGCGACACCCAAGGCGGCTATGTACTGGCGCCGATGGCGCGCGGCGTGCGCCTGACCACCGGCATCGAGTTCGACGCAGCCAGTGCACCTGGCAATCAGATTCAGCTGGGCCGCTGCGAGGCCTTGGCGCGCAAGCTGTTCCCGGCCCTCGGCGATCGTCTGGACGACACGCCATGGCTGGGCCGCCGCCCCTGCCTGCCCGACATGCGCCCAGTGATCGGGCCGGCGCCGCGCCACCCAGGGCTGTGGTTCAACTTCGGCCATGCCCATCACGGCCTCACGCTGGGCCCGGTCTGCGGCCGGCTGCTGGCCGAGCTGCTCACTGGCGAGCCCCCCTTCACCGACCCCGCGCCTTACAGCGCGACCCGTTTCGACTGAACCCACGCGGGAGAACAACAAGATGACCGCACCACTGAGCCTTGCCACCCTTGCCCCCGAACCCGACCCGCGTCCGGTGCTGATTCGCATCGAAGGCCTGAACAAGCACTATGGCGCGTTCCACGTGCTGCGCGACATCGACCTGCAGGTGCGCGAAGGCGAACGCATCGTACTGTGCGGGCCGTCCGGCTCGGGCAAGTCGACCCTGATCCGCTGCATCAACCGCCTGGAAGTCGCCCAGCAGGGCAGCATCCAGGTAGACGGCATCGACCTGGCGGCCACCACACGCGAGGCGGCACAGGTGCGCAGCGACATCGGCATGGTGTTCCAGCACTTCAACCTGTTCCCGCACATGAGCGTGCTCGACAACTGCCTGCTGGCCCCCACCAGCGTGCGCGGGCTGTCACGCAAGGACGCCGAGGAGCGGGCACGCATGTACCTGAGCAAAGTCGGCATCGAAAGCCAGGCGCACAAGTACCCCAGCCAGCTGTCCGGCGGCCAGCAGCAGCGCGTGGCAATCGCCCGGGCGCTGTGCATGAAACCGCGGATCATGCTGTTCGACGAGCCCACTTCGGCGCTGGACCCGGAAATGGTCGCCGAGGTGCTGGATGTGCTGGTGCAGTTGGCTGGCACGGGCATGACCATGCTGTGCGTCACCCATGAAATGGGCTTTGCCCGGCAGGTAGCCGAGCGGGTGCTGTTCCTTGAGGGTGGGCAGATCATCGAGGACAGCCCGCCGCAGGTGTTCTTCAACCAGCCGCGCACCGAGCGGGCCAAGGCGTTCCTGGCGCAGATCCTGCACTGATTGAAAGCCTGTCACTGTGGGAGCGGGTTTACCCGCGAAGAAGACACCGCCGTGGATGGCACGGGCTTCGCCCGTGTTCGCGGGCAAGCCCGCTCCCACAGGGACCGAAGTTACTTCAAGTTACCTAATCATTGCGCCGCTGCAATGACCCAACTGCATCGTTAAATATTATTGACCGCAGACCCTGCCAAACCCACGCCACCACAGGCCCGCATCGGTTTCAGCCCCCAGAAAACGGCGTATCCCCCGCGTTAAAGCCCGCTTCCGTCGTTTGACATATCGAACGGCTCTGGCAAGCTATCTACAAGCCCCGACCGGAATCGTCGCCTCTGACGAGCCGGCAGTGCTCGGGGCTACAGGCAGCACCCAAGGCCCCGCGCCGTGCGCCTGCACAACAACGACAGGTCGAACCTGTCCCAAGGTGACATATGTCCAACAGCAACATTGGCAACAAGCAACCTTCCCTGCGCAAACCCGTCGTCCTGATGACCATGGGCAGCCAAGAGCGCAAAGGCCATGACTACCAGGTCATGACCCACAAATACATTACCCCGCTGGTCGAGTTCTCCGATTGCGTCCCGGTGTTGGTGCCTACCTGCTGCGGCACTGACGACCTCGAGACCTACCTGGACATGGCCGACGGCGTTTACCTGACTGGCGCTGGCAGCAACATCGACCCGGCCCTGTATGGCCAGGAAAACCAGACCCCAGGCAAAGGCCAGGACCAGAACCGCGACCTGTTCGACATTCCGCTGGTCAAGGCGGCAATCAAGCGTGGCCTGCCCATCTTCGGCATCTGCCGTGGCATGCAGGAAATCAACGTGGCCCTGGGTGGCGACATTTACCAGAAGGTGTATGCCGAACCTGGGTTCAATGACCACCGGGAAAACCCGGAAGACCCGGTCGAAGTGCAGTACGCCCAGGTGCATGGGGTGAAGATCCAGCCGGGCAGCTGGCTGCACGACACCCTGGGTACCGATGAGATTCGCGTCAACTCGCTGCATGGCCAAGGCCTGCACAAGCTCGGCGCCGGTATTGAAGCGATCGCCCGTGCCGAAGATGGCCTGGTCGAAGCGATTCACGCGCCAAGCATTTCGCCGTTCCTGTTCGCGGTGCAGTGGCACCCTGAATGGCAAGCGGCGAAGAACCCTGATTCGATAAAGATCTTCCAGGCTTTCGGCGATGCTTGCCGGGCCCAGGTACGCAAGGCGCAAATCAAGCGCCAGCACGCGGCCTGACCTTCAGTTTCCTCTGCTTTGATCGCGGGGCGGCGCAAGGCCGCCCCCGTTTCCCCGGCCACCCTCTGCTGGTCCCAGAACTCTTCCCGTGGAATCGGGCGGCGGGCTTGTGCCTGTCTCCGCGATCGTTTTTTCCTTTCCCTCAAGAGATACGATGACTGCTATGTGTTTGTCGTCGTACCTGCTGCGCCTGTGAAATCGAGCGCCGCCCGCGCGGCGCTTCGCGGGTAAACCCGCTCCTACGTTTGTTTCGGGCCAGTATCGCCTGTGTCAGACGCGCGCGACCGCCTTGTTTGTACGACGCGATATCGAGACATGCGCCAACATGTGTTTGTCGTCGTACCTGCTGCGCCTGTGAAATCGAGCGCCGCCCGCGCGGCGCTTCGCGGGTGAACCCGCTCCTACGTTTGTTTCGGGCCAGTCCGTCCTGTGCCAGGCGCGCGCGACCGCCTTGTTTGTACGACGCGATATCGAGGCATGCGCCAAGGCGTTCGCGCGCAAATGCCACAGGCATAACTGGCCCGAAACAAACGTAGGAGCGGGTTCACCCGCGAAGCGCCGCGCGGGCGGCGCTCGATCTGCGCCACAACACACATATCCAGACGGCCACCTTGGCGAGAACACAAAATTCTGAAAAAGGACTAGTCATCACACTAGGTTGTACGATAACTTACCTCTAACGCAAAGCCACACCCCTCACCCAAGCGCCACAGGATGCCAACAACAATGAATCCACAAGAACTCAAATCCATCCTCTCCCACGGCCTGCTGTCTTTCCCGGTCACCGACTTCAATGCCCAGGGCGACTTCAACCCGGCTGGCTACATCAAGCGCCTCGAGTGGCTGGCCCCCTACGGCGCCAGTGCGCTGTTCGCCGCTGGCGGTACCGGTGAATTCTTCTCCCTGGCCGCCAGCGAATACAGCCAGGTGATCAAGACCGCGGTCGACACCTGCGCCACTTCGGTACCGATCCTCGCCGGTGTCGGTGGTTCCACCCGTCAGGCCATCGAATACGCGCAAGAAGCCGAGCGCCTGGGTGCCAAAGGCCTGCTGTTGCTGCCGCACTACCTGACCGAAGCCAGCCAGGACGGCGTCGCCGCCCACGTCGAAGCGGTGTGCAAATCGGTAAACATCGGTGTGGTGGTGTACAACCGCAACGTCTGCCGCCTGAACGCCGACCTGCTGGAAAAACTGGCCGAGCGCTGCCCGAACCTGATTGGCTACAAGGACGGCCTGGGTGATATCGAGCTGATGGTGTCGATCCGTCGTCGCCTGGGCGAGCGCTTCAGCTACCTGGGTGGCCTGCCGACCGCCGAAGTGTATGCCGCCGCCTACAAGGCCCTGGGCGTACCGGTGTACTCCTCCGCGGTGTTCAACTTCGTGCCGAAAACCGCCATGGACTTCTACAACGCCATCGCCCGTGACGACCACGCCACCGTGGCCAAGCTGATCGACGATTTCTTCCTGCCATACCTGGACATCCGCAACCGCAAGGCCGGCTACGCCGTGAGCATCGTCAAGGCCGGCGCCAGAATTGCCGGTTACGACGCCGGCCCGGTGCGTACCCCGCTGACTGACCTCACCGCCGACGAGTACGAAATGCTCGCCGCGCTGATGGACAAGATGGGCCCGCAGTAAGCGCCGCCCGCGGCCTGCCAGATGCCGCGCCCGGAGTGGGCCTGCCCCACTCCGGTTACAATTCGTGAGCCCGCACAAAAATAACTAGTGGGAGTATTGCCAGCATGCAAGCGACTAAGAAAACGCATGTGCGCTACCTGATCCTGTTCATGCTGTTTCTGGTGACCACGATCAACTATGCCGACCGCGCGACCATTGCTATCGCAGGCTCCAGCCTGCAGAAAGACCTCGGCATTGACGCCGTAACCCTCGGTTATATCTTTTCCGCCTTCGGATGGGCTTACGTGGCTGGCCAGATACCTGGTGGCTGGCTGCTCGATCGCTTCGGTTCCAAGAACGTCTACGCCTTCAGCATCTTCACCTGGTCGCTGTTCACCCTGCTGCAAGGGTTTGTCGGTGGCCTGCCGGTTGCCTGGGCCGTGGTCACCCTCTTCACCCTGCGCTTCCTGGTCGGTTTCGCCGAAGCCCCGTCATTCCCGGGTAACGCGCGCATCGTCGCCGCATGGTTCCCGACCCAGGAGCGCGGCACGGCGTCGGCCATCTTCAACTCGGCGCAGTATTTCGCCACTGCACTGTTCGCCCCGATCATGGGCTGGATCGTGTTCAGCTTCGGCTGGGAGCACGTGTTCGTGGTCATGGGTGTGCTGGGCATCATTTTCTCGATGGTGTGGCTGAAGACCATCTACAACCCGCGCCAACACCCGCGCATCAGCCCGAGCGAACTTGAGCACATCGAGCAGAACGGCGGCCTGGTCGACATGGACCAGAAGCGCGGCAGCGACGGCCCGAAATGGGGTTACATCAAGCAGTTGCTGACCAGCCGCATGCTCCTGGGCGTATACCTGGGCCAGTACTGCATCAACGCCATCACCTACTTCTTCCTCACCTGGTTCCCGGTATACCTGGTGCAGGAGCGCGGCATGACCATCCTCAAGGCCGGCTTCATTGCCTCGCTGCCGGCGGTGTGTGGTTTTATCGGCGGCGTCCTGGGTGGCGTGATCTCCGACTGGCTGCTGCGCCGCGGCAACTCGCTGACCTTCTCGCGCAAACTGCCGATCGTCTGTGGCCTGCTGCTGTCCACCACCATGGTGTTCTGCAACTACGTCGATGCCGAGTGGATGGTGGTTGGCTTCATGACGCTGGCGTTCTTCGGCAAGGGCATCGGCGCGCTGGGCTGGGCGGTGGTGGCGGACACTTCACCCAAGCAGATCGCC
This sequence comes from Pseudomonas sp. 10(2024), assembly GCF_045164175.1. NCBI lineage: Bacteria > Pseudomonadati > Pseudomonadota > Gammaproteobacteria > Pseudomonadales > Pseudomonadaceae > Pseudomonas > Pseudomonas sp. 10(2024). Next base: position 2,400,231 of record NZ_CP174006.1, on the reverse strand, counting down.
GGGCTGTCCGGCGGCCTGTTCAACACCTTCGGCAACATCGCGTCGATCACCACCCCTATCGTGATCGGCTACATCATCAGCGCCACCGGCTCGTTCAAGTGGGCGCTCGTGTACGTGGGTGCCAATGCGCTGGTAGCGGTATTCAGCTACCTGGTTATTGTCGGCCCCATCAAGCGTATCGAATTGCGTGATGCTGCGCCAAAGCCACACGCTGAGCCTACCACCGACGGCGAACTGGCCAGCTCCCGTCACTGAAAAACACGCCCTCGCCGGGTCACCCGGCATGGGCGGATGTACAAAAGCCTGAGAACCTGACAAGTAGGGCCCAAACATGCAGTTGATCGAACATTCCGACTCGCCCCGCTACGTCCGCCTGCACGACGACGACAACGTCGTGGTCGTCGTCAACGACGGCGGCTTGGGCGAAGGCGCCCGCTTCGCCGACGGCCTGACCCTGATCGAAGGCGTGCCGCAAAGCCACAAGGTGGCCACCGTGGCCATCGCCAAGGGCGAGCCCGTGCGCCGCTACGGGCAAATCATCGGCTACGCGCTGGAAGACCTGCGCCAAGGCAGCTGGGTTCAGGAAAGCCAGCTGGCCATGCCGGCCGCCCCGGAACTGGACAGCCTGCCGCGCTGCGATGCAGTGCCACAACCGCTGCCGCCGCTGGAGGGCTTCACTTTCGAGGGCTATCGCAACGCCGACGGCACTGTCGGCACCCGTAATATCCTCGGCATCACCACCACCGTGCAGTGCGTGACCGGCGTGCTGGAACATGCAGTCAAGCGCATTCGCAACGAACTGCTGCCCAAATACCCCAACGTCGATGACGTGGTGGCCATTACCCACAGCTACGGCTGCGGTGTGGCAATCAACGCCCGCGACGCTTACATCCCGATCCGCACCGTGCGCAACCTGGCGCGCAACCCAAACCTCGGCGGCGAGGCACTGGTGATCAGCCTGGGCTGTGAAAAACTGCAAGCCAGCCAGGTGATGCACGACAACGACCCCTCGGTGGACCTCAGCGACCCATGGCTGTACCGCCTGCAAGATGCCAGCCTTGGCTTTGTCGAAATGATCGAGCAGATCATGGACCTGGCCGAAACCCGCCTGAAGAAGCTCGACCAGCGTCGCCGCGAAACGGTCCCGGCCAGCGAGCTGATCCTCGGCATGCAATGCGGTGGCAGCGACGCCTTCTCGGGCATCACCGCCAACCCGGCACTGGGTTATGCCGCCGACCTGCTGGTCCGCGCTGGCGCCACCGTGCTGTTCTCTGAAGTGACCGAGGTGCGCGACGCGATCTACATGCTGACCTCGCGCGCGGAAAACCAGGACGTTGCCGACGCGCTGGTGCGCGAAATGGACTGGTACGACCGCTACCTGCAGCAAGGCGCCGCCGACCGCAGCGCCAACACCACGCCGGGCAACAAGAAAGGCGGGCTGTCGAACATCGTCGAGAAATCGCTGGGTTCGATCGTCAAGTCGGGCAGCGGTGCTATCCAGGGTGTGCTCGGCCCAGGCGAGCGGGTCAACCGCAAAGGCCTGATTTTCTGCGCCACCCCGGCCAGCGACTTTGTCTGTGGCACCTTGCAACTGGCGGCCGGCATGAACCTGCACGTCTTCACTACCGGCCGCGGCACCCCGTATGGCCTGGCCATGGCGCCGGTGGTCAAGGTGTGCACCCGCAGCGAACTGGCCCAACGTTGGCCCGACCTGATCGACATCGACGCCGGTCGCATCGCCAGTGGTCGCTCGACCATCGAGGAGCTGGGCTGGGAGCTGTTCCATTACTACCTGGACGTGGCCAGCGGCCGCAAGCAGACCTGGGCCGAACAACACCGGCTGCACAACGACATCACCCTGTTCAACCCGGCGCCCATTACCTGATGCCGCAGCCCTGACCACGCATTCACACACGCCACTCTCAATCCCACAGGAGCACCCCATGCCTGAAATCCTCGGCCATAACTTCATCGCCGGTCAGCGCAGTGCCGCTGGCCCTCAGCGTCTGCAGAGCCTGGACGCCAGCACTGGCGAAGCCCTGCCCTACAGCTTTGCCCAGGCCACCGAAGCCGAAGTGGACCAGGCCGCCAAGGCCGCTGCCGCAGCCTTCGCCGAGTTCCGCCAACTGGCCCCGGCACGTCGGGCCGAGTTCCTCGACGCCATCGCCGCTGAACTCGACGAACTGGATGACGCCTTCGTCGCCATCGTCTGCCGCGAAACTGCACTGCCCGCCGCCCGTATCCAGGGCGAGCGCGGCCGCACCAGCGGGCAGATGCGCCTGTTCGCCCAAGTGCTGCGCCGCGGCGACTTTCTCGGCGCACGCATCGACCTGGCACTGCCCGAGCGCCAGCCGCTGCCACGCGTAGACCTGCGCCAGATGCGCATCGGCGTAGGCCCGGTCGCCGTGTTCGGGGCCAGCAACTTCCCGCTGGCCTTCTCCACCGCCGGGGGTGATACCGCCGCCGCCCTGGCCGCAGGCTGCCCGGTGGTATTCAAGGCGCACAGCGGCCACATGGCCACGGCCGACCTGGTCGGCTGCGCCATCGTGCGCGCCGCTGAGCGTACCGGCATGCCCAAGGGCGTGTTCAACATGGTATTTGGTGGCGGCGTGGGCGAGTGGCTGGTCAAGCACCCGGCCATCCAGGCGGTTGGCTTCACCGGCTCGTTGAAAGGCGGTGATGCCCTTTGCCGCATGGCCGCTGAGCGCCCGCAGCCAATCCCGGTGTTCGCCGAGATGTCCAGCATCAACCCGGTCATCATCCTGCCAGGCGCCCTGGCCAAACGTGGCGAGGCCATTGCCCGCGAGTTGGCGGGGTCCGTGTGCATGGGTGCCGGGCAGTTCTGCACCAACCCTGGGCTGGTGATTGGCTTGCAGTCGCCACAGTACAGCCAGTTGCTCGCCGACCTTGGCCAGTACCTGGACCAGCAAGCCGGGCAAACCATGCTCAACGCTGGCGGCCTGCGCAGCTACGTCGGCGGCCTTGAACACTTGCATGCCCATGCCGGTATCGAGCATGTGGCCGGCCAGGTGCAGGAAGGCAACCAGGCGCGCGCTCAGCTGTTCAAGGCCGATGCACGCCTGCTGGTCGAGTCTGACCCGCTGTTGCAGGAAGAAGTGTTTGGGCCCACCACCGTGGCCGTAGAGGTGCAGGACAACGACCAACTGCGCGACGCGCTGCTCGGCCTGCGCGGCCAACTGACCGCGACGCTGATCGGCGAGGCGGACGACTTCGATGCCTTCGCCTGGCTGGTGCCGCTGCTGGAGGAGAAAGTCGGGCGAATCCTGGTCAATGGCTACCCGACCGGTGTCGAAGTCTGTGATGCCATGGTGCACGGCGGCCCGTACCCGGCGACCTCCGATGCGCGTGGCACCTCGGTCGGCACTTTGGCCATCGACCGCTTCCTGCGCCCGGTGTGCTACCAGAACTACCCGCAGACGCTGCTGCCTGAGGCACTGCGCGACGGCAACCCGCTGGGGCTGCGGCGGTTGGTGAACGGTCAGTGGAGTGACGGGGCGATCTGACTGGTTGCCAGAAACAGGAAAGCCCTGCGCACGGCGGGGCTTTCCTTTTTGACTGTACTGGCCTCTTCGCGGGCAAGCCCGCTCCTACAGGGCTATGTTGCCCTCGAAGAGGCCAGTACAGGCAGCAAAGGCATCAGGTCCCTTGCGCTTCAGCCGCCTCATGCGCCTGGCGCAAGCGCTCGCGGCTGTTGCTCAGGTGCATGCGCATGGCCATCTTCGCCCCTTCGCTGTCACGCCGGGCAATCGCCTCATAGATCGCCTCGTGCTCATGCATCAGGCGGCTCATGTAATGCGCCTGGTCATCATGGGCCAGGCGCGCCGAATTCAGCCGGGTGCGCGGGATGATGCTGGTACCCAGGTGGTTGATGATGTCGGCGAAGTAGTGGTTGCCGCTGGCCTGGGCAATGCGCAGGTGGAACTGGAAGTCCGCCGACACCGCATCAGTGGCGTGGGCCGCCCCCTCGTTGAGTTCGTCCAGCGCCGCCCGCATACCGGCCAGGGCTTCGTCGCTTCGCCGCTGAGCCGCCAGCCCAGCCGACTCGATCTCCAGGGCAATGCGCAGCTCCAGCACCGCCAGCACTTCGCGCAGGGTGACCACGGTGGCCGGGTCGATACGGAAACCGCCCGTAGCCGGCGCATCCAGCACGAATGTACCGATGCCGTGGCGAGTCTCTACCTGCCCGGCGGCCTGCAACCGCGAGATCGCCTCACGCACCACCGTGCGACTGACGCCCTCTTCGGCCATGATCTGCGATTCGGTCGGCAGCTTGTCGCCGCGCTTGAGCTGGCCGCTGCGAATGCGTTCGGTCAGCACCGTGACCAGTTCCTGGGCCAGACTGCGCGGCTTGCGCCGGGTCCTTGCCTGTACCTGCTGCTCTGTCATTGCCCTGTATTTCACCTTGGAAGACAGCGCTCATCATAGCGCAAGCGGTTGTACGATCACATACACCCCGTGCGGTATTTATTGCCCATCTTTGCAGTCCCTGGCCCATGAAGAAACGCGCAGAATCACTGGCCCATGGCCTGCGTGAGCCTGTACTGTACGCTTCCACGCTCACTGTTCCATGGAAGGAATCTGCAGTATGAAAACCCTCGACCGCCTTTTGCTCGGCAGTGGCCTGCTGATCCCCCTCTGGCTGCTGGCGGGGGTATGGCTCACGGCCCAGGCCTACCCTGGCTATGATCACCTGCAACAGGCCATGAGCCAGCTGGGCGCGGCAGGCTCGCCAACCCACAGCTGGTCACCACGGGTCAACAACTACCCTCTAGCCCTGCTGTTTGCCCTGTTTGCCTGGGGCCTGGTGCGGCGCTGGCGTAGCTCGAAGCTGGCGCTGCTGAGTGCGGGCCTGGTGTTGCTGCATGGCATGGGCAGTTTGGGCACCGGCTGGTTCCCTTGCGACCAGGGCTGTGCACCGGCACAGCCATCTACCTCGCAGCAACTGCATAACCTGTTTGGTCTGCTGATGTTCCTCTCGCTGACCTTGGCCAGCGCCCTATGGGCGTGGCTAGGCAACCGCCTTGCCGGCTCCCCCGCCCTGGCGCTGTTTTCCCTGGCTTGCGTGGTGTTGGCGATCATCACCGTCGCGTTGATGGGCCAAGCGGCGCAGAGTGGCCAGCTGTTCGGCCTGTATCAACGCCTTAACTATGGTGTTTCGGTGCTCTGGGTTGCCAGCCTGGCCTGGACAAGCCTGCAGAAGCCGAAGGCCAGTCCCCTGCGCATGGCTGTGCCCTGACGGCAAATTGCTGGCCCACGGCTGCGGAAAGCGAAGGCAAACTCCGTTTTCTTTCAGATGCTTAGGACAGCAACATGCGAGTACTTCTAGCAACGATGGCCGGCTGCCTGCTGGCCACCCTCGCTTTCGGCGCCCAGGCCAGGGCATTGAGCCAGAACGATCGCCACACCTGCGGCTGGGGCGCGCAGATAGCCGCCGAGGCCCAACAGGCCAAGCTTTCCGGGGTAACCTTGTACGCCACGCGCAAGAAGCTGCAGGTACGCAAATTCCCCAAGCCATGGATGCGCATGACTGCCTTCGGCATTACCGAGCAGACGTACAACAGCCGCTCGCGGCTCAAGCCTGAAGCGATCAAGCGGACTTACTTTGAACAGTGTGTTCAGCATGCGACTGCAAGAAGATAACTCTTTTTTATCAGTAAATTACAGATCAAACATAAAGCCATCTAGTAGAATCCATGTGCTGCGAAAAGGCCTCTATCGCCAGCACCTGTAAGCGCGTGCAAGACTCAAGCATTTGTTAAGCTGATCCGAGTCGCCAGAATTGACCAAGGCCATTCACCCGATGGATGAACTGCGCAAGATCGACCTCAACCTGTTGCTCGCCCTGCACGCCCTGCTCAGCGAAAGGCACGTGACCCGTGCAGCCCTGCGCCTGCACCGCAGTCAACCGGCGGTCAGTCACGCCTTGGCGCAATTGCGCAAACACTTCGACGACCCCTTGCTGGTACGCCAAGGCGGCAGCATGGCCCTCACCGCCCGCGCCCAATCGCTGGCACAACCGCTACAGGATGCACTGAGCAATCTCGACAGCCTGCTGGCCACCCCACTGTTCGAACCAGCCAGGGCCCAGCGCCGGTTCCGGCTGTCGTTGTCCGACTACGCTTCGCGCATCATCCTGCCGCACCTGCTGCGCCACCTGCGCCAAGTCGCGCCCGGGGTGGACCTGGCCATCAGCCAGGCCAGCCGTGAAACCATGTTGGCGCAGTTGCTCGATGGCGAACTGGATCTGGCCCTGGGCCTGTTCCCCGAACTGCCTCAGGACATCACCGCCCAGCCCCTGTTTGCCGATCGCTTCATCAGCGTTGCCGATCGCCAGGTCCTGCCTGCCAGCGGCGGCATGGCCCTGGAAGACTGGCTGGCACGCCCACATGTATTGATGGCCATGCGCCCGGATGCTTTCGATGAAATCGAGCGTGCACTGGCCGCCCGGGGCCTGCAACGCCGTATTGCCCTGGCCTTGCCACACTGGAGTGCGGCAGTCGAAGTGCTGGCCGGCACCGACCTGATCCTGACAGTGGCCAGCCGCGCTGTGGGGTCGTTGCGCAAGCACAAGACACTGCGCCAGTTCACACCGCCACTGGCCATCCCCTCGTTCGACTATCAGCAAGCCTGGCACAACCGCAAGGACAGTGACCCCGGGCACCGCTGGCTGCGCGAAACCGTATGGGCCTGCAGCCAACCAGGGCGCTGATCAGTTTTCTTGCGCCTTCACAGCTGCCGGGGGGTGGGCCGGTGACGCCGTTGCCCAAGTGCCCTGTACCAGCAGCACTCCGCACAGGATCAGCACCACGCCGGCCACCCTGGCCAGACTGAGCGGCTTGCCACCCAGCCCCATCACCCCGTAGTGGTCGGCAAGCACTGCCGTGATGATCTGCCCCGCCACCACCAGTACCAGGAACCCTGCTGCGCCAAGTTTAGGGGTGAGTGCGGCGGCGCCGGCTACATACATTGCCCCGAGCACGCCACCAATCCACAACCACCAGGGCCCCTGCAGGGCCTTGCCCATGTCTGGCGCCGGTACCCGGATAATCAGCAGGGCAGCGATCACCACCAGCATGCTGACCGTCAACGATGTGAAAGCCCCCCACAGCCAGTGCCCAAGTGCCCGACCTGCCGCAGCATTACCTGCGGCCTGAAACGGCAACACCGCACCGGCAAGCAACGCCATGGCCACAGGAAGCGCCAGCAGAAGCATTGATTTACTGAACATGGCAGTCCTCATCCAAGGTATCGATGGCCACCATGATGCTGCATGCCCCAGTACTGATAGAAATCAAAATCCTGCACTTGAACTATTCGTACCCTGCATGGTGAAACATCCCTTCCGTCTGGCGTGCGCATGCTGTCTTCACCCTGAAACATCGGTGCTGTTGACTTACTAAGGCACCAAGATAAACTGCGCCTTATGAATACTCTTGAGAACAAGCATCACATCATGCTCGATGCACTGGCCGAGGCCCCCGCTGACGCCAGGCAAAACGTGCGCCTGTGTTTCGAACTCTTGTCCGCTGCAGCGGCCATCAACCGGGTATGCGCCGCACGGCTGGCCCGCCATAACCTGTCAGAAGGGCGATTCGCAATCCTCCTGACCTTGCAAGGCGCAGGCGGCCGCCTGGCACCGCTGGAGCTGGCGACGCGCCTGGCAATCACCTCAGGCACCGTGACCGGCCTGCTCGACGGCCTGCAGGGTGATGGCTTTATCAAGCGCCGCAAGGACGCCCATGACCGGCGCAAGCTGAGCATCAGCCTTACCTCGGCAGGCATAGCGGTACTCGACGCCGTATTCGCCGAACACACCGACTGGATCGGCACGATCATGCAGTCACTGGACAACGCGCAACGTGACGCCCTGTCCGCCACGCTACAGGCACTCTCGGCCAGTCCTGCCCTGGCACTGCCACCGGACAATCACTGAACCCAAGGCACACCCGCAAGACCACATGGAGGTGGATGATGTTGCAGAATCAGAGCGTATTGGCCCGGCTTGGCAGGAAGCCCCGGGTACAAAGCGAACACGACCAGTTAAGTCGTCGCCAACCTTGGCTCGAGGCCTGCCTGCCAGCGGCGCTTTACCGGCGCCCGTTCATCCGCCGCCTTGCCAGACAGCCAGTGGCCATCGAGGGTTTCAGCTTTCGCCCATCGAAGACTCGGCACTGGGCCGTCCTCTGGAGGATGTGCACATCAACGGGGCTGTGCACGTGCCTGGCCGGCAATCGACTGTACCGTGCCACTGCCATGGAGCCTAAGCCATGAGCGACGACCGAAAGTCCCTGATCGACCTTGGCCAACTGCCAACCCGCAACCTGGCCGAATGCCTGGCGGTGGATCAAGCCGCCCTGGTCAACGCCTTGACAGGGCAACTGCCAGCAGCATTGGTAGAGCAACTCGCTGCCAGTGCGGACCAGGCACTGGGCCTGTCAAAAAAAGTGGCGGCCATTGGCCTGGCGCTGGGCAAGTGGCTGGAGCAGGCCGCCGAGTCCTTGCGCCAGCAGGTGTTCGAGCAATGCTGCACGCACCCGTCCGATACCGTGCGCAGCTGGGCGGCGTTCGCCCAGGCGTACCTGTCACGCTCGCAGCCTGCGGAAGATGCCCTGCTGGCGCAGTTTCGCTTCGCCCGCGATGAGCACTTCGGCGTGCGTGAATGGGCCTGGATCGCCCTGCGCCCGCGCCTGGCCCAGCACCTTGAAGCCGCCCTGGCGCTACTCGGCCGCCATACCGGTGATGCCGACCCGCTGGTACGTCGGTTCTGCATCGAGATCCTGCGCCCGCGTGGCGTTTGGTGCGAGCACATTGCCACGCTCAAACAACGACCAGAAGTGGCCGAGCCGTTGCTGGTACCGCTGCTGGCCGAAGCCGAAAAATACGCCCAGGACTCGGTCGCCAATTGGCTCAACGATGCCAGCAAGACCCGCCCCGACTGGGTACTTCAGCTGTTTGAGCGCCATCCCCCGGCCTGCAAGGCCTCACAGCGCATCCAGACCCGGGCCACCCGAAGCCTGCCCCAGTGAACCACCACAAGGAAACACGCATGTCACTCAAGGCAAAACTCGACGCCGTCAAACAGCAGATGGCCCAACTGCCCACCGAGGTGCTGGAAAAATTTGGCGCCTCGCTGCAAGCCCTTATCGCAAGGCATCCTGAGGACCACGCGCTCAAAGCCGACGACACCGCCCCGCTGGCCGTGCTGGAGGATGCCGATGGCAAGGCCGTGGACCTGCGTGCCCTGTTGGCACGCGGTCCGCTGGTACTGGTGTTTTACCGCGGCCTGTGGTGCCCGTTCTGCAATGTAGCGCTCAGCGAATACCAGCAGATGGCAAGCGATCTGGCCGCCAGCGGTGCAACGCTGGTCGCCGTCTCTGCCCAAGGCCGCGCTGCCACCCTGAAAACCCGCGAATCCCTGGGAGTGCGCTACCAACTGCTAAGCGACCCGGGCAACCAGCTGGCGCGCCAGTACGGCATCGTCTTCGAGCTGGAGCCAGCGCTGGAGGCGGTGTACCAAGCACTCGGCGCCGACCTCAAGGCACTGAACGAATGCGACGACCTCAGCCTGCCGATGGCCAGCGCTTTCGTCATCGGCCAGGATGGCCGCATTCGCCATGCCTTCGTCAATGTCGACTACTCCGAACGTGCCGAACCCCAGGCCTTGATCGAAGCCGCCAGCGGCTAAGACCCACTTCCCGGCACCGGGCTGCCCGGACCGCAAACGGCCGGTTGTAAGCGAGTAACCGAGGTCGGCAACGGCCAAGGTCAACGCGAGGTTTCGACGCGCAGCACTTCGGTGTAGATCGCGTCAACCGTCTGGCCAACCTTGAGGTTCTTCATGCGTTTCTGCAGGTCTGGATTCTCGACCTTGACCACCTGCAGCTTGCCCTCCGGTGGCAACAAGCTCACCTCATGCGTCTTGAGGTCGATCTTCTTGATCTGAGAGGTAACCTTGACCTGGCGGAACGCCTCGCCGCCCGGGTTGGGGTTTTGCTCGGTTGCGCGGATGGTACCGGACTCTTCAGTCGCTTTCGGCGCCCCACCCACTTCCGGATTGAGCACATAGGCCACGGCGCGTGTCACGTAGATGTCGACTTGGTCACCGACTTTCAGGTTGGGCAGCGCCTTGGCCTTTTCGGTCAGCTGGAACGTCACATCCTTCTTCTCGTCAGGGCCTTTCACCGTGACCTGGCGGGTGGCCAGGTCGATAGCCGTTACCTGTGTGGTGACATGGCTTTCCAGCGCCTCGCTCCCGATGGGGATACCGGCAGCCTGTACCGTGAAGCTGGCAGCAGAGGCCAGCGTGGCAAGGGCTACAGCACGAGCGAGAGTACGAATGGGGTTCATAGGCGTGCTTCCATGTGATCAAGTCCGGATGGGCGCGTGAAAGGTTCACGCGGTATCAAGCATAGCCATTACCTGCCGCCTTGCCGGCCCTTCCGGCGCGCGACGCATTTCGGCGCAGAAACCACTGTTATAGCTAATACGAATTCTTTACACTTGCTTTACATTTGCAAATCATTACTATTCGTGACTCCCGATAACAACAAAGAGTCGCCTGTAATGGCAAAAAAGTCTGTTGCCCCAGCATCCATTTCCATGCTGGGCCTGCTCGTTGTGCCTGCTGTACACGCTGCCGCGCAAACCGATACGCAAAGTAGCCTCGCCCTGCCTGCCACCGCCGTCACCAGCGTCTATGAGCAGCAAAGCTACAAGGCCAGTGAAAGCCGCAGCGCCATGAAGATCGACGCGCCGCTGCGCGATATCCCGCAAACTGTCAACGTCGTTCCCGAAAGCGTGATCAAGGACCAAGGCGCACAGTCCATGGAAGACGTGCTGAAGAACGTGCCCGGCATCGGCCTGTCCAACGGCGACGGCCAACGCGATCAGGTGACCATCCGTGGCTTCAGCGCCATTGGCGACATGTATATAGACGGCGTGCGTGACGACGCCCTGTACTTTCGCGATCTGTCCAACATCGAGCGTGTCGAGGTGATCAAGGGGCCGGCCGCGGTGCTGTATGGCCGTGGCTCCTCGGGCGGGCTGATCAACAGCATCAGCAAGAAACCAAGCTTCACGCCCAAGCGCGAAGTCGGCATGAACGTCGACAGCGAAGGCAAACGCCGAACCCAATTCGACACCGGCTGGGCCGACCCACAAAGCAACCAGGCCTACCGCGTAACGGGTGCCTTCGAAGACAGCGACACCTTCCGCGATGATGGCTACATCGACCGCAAGGCCATCGCACCGTCGGCCTACTTCCGTCTCTCGGACGACCTGGAACTGAACCTGGGCGCCACCTACCTGTACGACAAGCGCCTGATCGACTTCGGCATACCGGCCCTGGGCAGCCGCCCGGTGGACGTGGACCGCGACAAGCGCTTCGGCTCTGGCGATGCTGACCAGGATTACGCCCGCAGCGAGGTGTTCTCGCTTACAGCCAGCCTGGACTACCGCATCAACGACAACTTCACCCTGACCAACACCAGCCGTTACTACCGCTACGACCTGGACCGCAACAACACCTTGGCCGACAGCAGCCCGACGCGCTTCGTCACCGCGCCCGATGGTGAACTGCTGATCAAGCTCAACCGCGGCAACGTCGCCCGCGATGAGTACGGTGTGTTCAACCAGACGGAGCTCAAGCAACAGGCGCAACTGGCGGGCATGCAGCACAACCTGTTGTATGGCGTGGAAGCAGGCTTTCAGGACAAATACCAGCGCGTGCTGAGCCAGACCAACGTGGCCCAGGTACCGGTTTACCGCGATGCCTTGGTGGCGGTACCGGAACATGCCGCCAACCTGTCTTCCAAGGGCACCAACTTCCAGCAGACCACCGGTCTGTACGTGCAGGACATGATCGAGCTGAACGCGCACTGGAAGGCGTTGGTCGGTGTGCGTTATGACATCTTTGGCCAGGAGTACGACGACGACCGCGTGCAGAACATCGACCTCGATCGTACCGACAAGACCTGGAGCCCGCGTGCGGGTCTGGTCTACCAGCCAGACGCCATCCAGTCCTACTATGTGTCGGTCAGCCGCAGCTATCAGCCTTCTGGCGAAGTATTCGCGGTGAGTCCGAGCAACCAGCACCTGGAGCCGGAAGAAACCACCAACTATGAAATCGGCGCCAAATGGGACCTGCTCGACAGCCGCCTGTCACTGACCGCCGCAGTGTTCCGCCTTGAGCGCACCAACATGAAGACTGCCGACCCGGCCAACCCCAACCTGACCGTATTGGCTGGCGAACAGCGTACCGATGGCTTTGAAGCCACCGTCAGCGGGCATCTCACCGACAAGTGGCAGATCTATGCCGGTTACGCTTACCTGGACGCCGAAATCACCAAGTCCAACAGCAAGACCAATGGCGTGGCGAACGAAGGCCAGACACCTACCCTGACGCCGCGCAACAGCGCCAACGTCTGGCTGGTACGTACCCTGACACCAGAGTGGCGTGTGGCCGCCGGAGCCAACTACGTCGACGAACGCTACACAGCACTCGACAATGTGGTGGTGATGCCAGGCTATACCACCTTCGACGCCGCGCTGCTGTACAGCGTGCCGCAGTGGGATGCCGCGCTGCGCCTGAAGAACGTGTTCGACCGTGACTACTATGCCTCGGCACATGGCTCGGTCGACCTGATCACCCCAGGGGCACCGCGCACGCTGGAAGCCAGCTTCAACTACCGCTTCTGACCCACGCGCAATGCCTGTCATTCAGCAATTGGGCCGCTCTGCGGCCCATCGCCAGCAAGCTTTGACGATTTGATCAGATAGCATTCAGCGATTACGCGTCACCCGCCACACCGTATTCGCCAGGTCATCGGCAATGATCAACGCTCCCCGCGGGTCCACCGTCACCCCAACCGGTCGCCCCCGGGTCTTGCCATCCTCACCGCGGAAGCCCGTGGCGAAGTCGATCGGCTCCCCTGCAGGCTTGCCATTGCTGAACGGCACGAAGATCACCTTGTACCCCACCGGGTTAGGCCGGTTCCAGCTGCCGTGCTCGCCCACGAATACACCGTCGGCAAAGCGCTCGCCCATTGCCGGGGTCGAGAAGTCCACACCCAGTGCAGCCACATGCGAACCCAGGCTGTAATCCGGCTTGATCGCCGCCGCCACCTTATCCGGGTTCTGTGGCCGCACCCGCTCATCCACATGCTGCCCCCAGTAGCTGTAAGGCCAACCATAGAAGCCACCCTCACGCACCGAGGTCAGGTAGTCGGGCACCAGGTCGGGGCCCAACTCATCCCGCTCATTGACCACCGTCCACAACTGCCCGGTCTGCGGCTGAATGGTCAATGCCGTCGGGTTACGCAAGCCGGTGGCATAGGGCCGGTGCGCGCCGGTCTCGGCATCGACCTGCCAGACCATGGCCCGATCGATCTCCACCTCCAGGCCGCGCTCGGTGATGTTGCTGTTCGAGCCGATACCCACATACAAGAAGCGGCCATCCGGGCTGATGGTCAGCGCTTTGGTCCAATGGTGGTTGATCTCGGCCGGCAGGTCGGTGACCTTGGTTGGCGGGCCGTCGGCCTGGGTCTGGCCTTCCTTGTAGTCAAAGCGCACCAGCGCATCCTGATTGGCTACATACAGCTTGCCGTTGGCATAGGCTAGGCCGTACGGTGCGTTGAGGTTATCCGCAAACACGGCCTGTACCTCGTAGTTGCCATCGCCATCAGCATCGCGCAGCAAGGTCAGGCGGTTGCCACCCTTGACCTGGGTATTGCCCTTGGCCTTGATCTGGCTGGCGATCACATCCTTGGGCTTGAGCTTGGCCGCGCTGCCTCCCCGGCCCTCAGCCACCAGAATGTCGCCATTGGGCAGCACCAGGCTCTGGCGCGGGATTTTCAGGCCGGTGGCAATGGCGGTGACACTGAAGCCCTCCGGCACGGTCGGTTTCAGCTCGCCCCAGGCAGCCGGTTGCGCAATCTTCATGCTCGGCAGCAAGCCGCGCTGAGGCTCCGGCAGCTTCGGGTCCGGGCCATGGGCCTGGGTCGGCTCGCCGTCGCCACCACAGGCACTCAGCAATAGCGCCACGCCCAACAGGCTAAATGCATGCAAAGGCTTCATGCCACACCTCCTGAACGCAGGTTGCTCAAACCGGTCCAGGCGGCCACCACTGCGAGCACTGTCACGATTACCGACAACACCAGCCCAGAAGGCATCACCGCCCAGGCGTCCTTGGCATGCTCAAAGGCGTTGATCAGCCCAAGCACCCAAGTCACCAGCAGCAGCACGAAGTACAGCGTAGCGCGCCCACCCTTGCGCTCTGCGCGGATCAGGTTGGCCAACGCGAACAACAGTGCCAGCCCACAGAACACCAGGGCCCCGGCGATCAGCCAGGCGGCGAAGTTGCTCCACTGAATCTGATAGCTGTTGTAGTAGGCGATATCGCTCAGCAGCGCGCCAAGGAACAACGGCACACTGCCCGCCAGCAGCAGGGCATGCAGCGGGCTGGGCGTACAGCGGTAAAGGGTTTGATCAGGTGCGGTCACGGTGCCTCCTTTTCATTCAGTGACCCAGGGCTGATGGTCTTGCGCCATCAGATAAGCGCAGGGTGCGCTTAGCAAAGGAGCCTCTTGACGCCGAGATAGTTCACCGCTTCGCTGTAATGAAATATCCTGCAAGGCATTTGCTGCCAAGCGCAGAAGGGGAAAACATGAGCAGACCATATGCGTCCTGGGCACTGGCCACCCTGCTCGGCCTCAGCCTGGCTCTCGCTGGCTGCTCCAGCAACGCCAGCAAGGCACGCTACGCCACGCCTGCAGTGGGCTCCAACTGCTTTGCCAAGGCCGTCCCCACTACCGGTGAAGGCGGCCTGGCCTGGGGCAATACCTTGAGCATTGCGCGACAGAAATCCCTGAATAACTGCGTGCGTTATGCCAGCCGCTCGGGAGGCACGCCCAGGACTTGCCAGGTAGTGATGGCCAAGTGCAAAAACTGAACATACAACAATCTTAAAGTACGAAACTTCCTACAAAAATGCTGCAACTTTTCACACGATATTGCGCAAACACAATACATATACATTCAAATAAAATCTTACACTTTCATCCTCGACCGAAAAGCAGCGATCGAGGCATTGTCTTTCACTTGAATTCCAGATACTTGATCGCCCGATCATCTCAGCAAGTAAGTAGGAAACTTCTTACAGCATAGAGTCGGGCCTGAAATCCAGCACAGTATGAATAACGGCATTTCAGTCTTGTCAGTACTGAAAGTTGCCGCAGTGCGTCTCTGGTTGGAAAAGACTGTCTCTCTGAGCAAGGAGCTCGCATGACCAATGCCTCCGTCAGTAGCGCCACCTCCGGCCCTGCCTGCAGCGCACGCGTGCCCATCCTGCCAGTACGCTACGCCATCGTGCCCCGCACCGGCGACGCCCCCGCCTGCCGCTATGCCGATGCAGGGTTCAACCTGGAACAAGGCTTCCCCACGCTGCAGCACTCGGCCTACACCCTCCGCGCTTTGCGCCCGGGCTATGTCTACGTGTTCATGAAAGGCCCTCAGGGCGAAAAACTGGTCATTCATGAGCACGTCGGCGCGGGCCTCTACAAGGAGCTGAGCTACCAAGGGCTGGAGGACTACCACCGCCGTGAGCGCTACCTGTCCGGCCAGAGCACCGGCTGGGTGTGGGCCGACACCTGCCAGGACACCGCCGAGGAAGTGTGGATCGGCTACAGCCCGCACCTGTGGACCAACGCCATCACCGCCCGTATCACCGGTTCGGCAGCCCTGCGCAAACGGCACATGCGCCAGCTGGACATGGCCGAGCTGGTGAGCGGCAACCAGGTGCCGTCCACCCAGCCCCATGTGTTGCCAGTGAGTGCCCTGCAAACCTGGGTCGAAGACTTCAAGCCAACCGAGCGGCGCATGCCGCTAACCTGGAGCAGCGACCCGATCACCGAAACCTTGCCCATCGGCAACCTCACTGCCATCGCCCGGCACTACCCCTGGACCCAACCGAAAGTGCCGGTGGTGGTGGCGCTCGCCGATGCTGAAGGCATGGCCCTGGACCTGAGCCTGTCGGTCTCGGCCTACCAGCATCAACTGCGTGACCTGATGCCCGCCGAGCAACTGGAGTACACAAAACCCGCCCAACCTCCCGAGCAGGAGCGCGTGCCGGCATGCTACCGGCTGGATGCCGAACAGCTCAGCCCGCAGAGCCGCGACTTTCACCATCGCAACCTGGTCGCCATGCTGCTGAACAAGACGCTGGAAAGCCTGTACCCGGCGGATGCCCCTTCACCGGAACTGGCCGCGTTCAGGCTGGGCACGTCACGCCGGGGGCCTGCCCTGTCGCCGGCCGAGTCCCATTTCCAGGCCCTCACCCATGAAGATTACTCCCCCAATGGCGCGCGCCTGGCGCAGCGCCTCGATGTCGACAAATACCGGCGCTTCCTCACCGAACGCGACGCGCTGGAACGGCGGATTGCCGCCCTGCGCAACCTGGCCTTGCAAGCCAGCAACGATCATGACGCCTGGCTGGCGACGGCCGAATCCCAACACATCGATAACCCCTACAGCCTGGCAGCCGCCTTGGTTTGTTACGACCGTGACGAACGCACCTCCGCCCGCGGTCTGGAAATCTCACTGGCGTTGCTGATTCACCCAATGGGCCAACCGACACCCGGCACCGAAGATCATGACCGGCGTTTCAAACGCCTGGAGCAATGGCTGGACCAGCACGACAGCCCGCTTTACACCGCCTTGGCGCCGTTCAACCCGTTCAAGGACAAAGCCGATTCGATCGGCACCTTGTTCGGCGCCAGCGACAACGTGATCGAAGGGCTGGCCGGTCGCTTCCCGGCCATGGCGGACATCACCGACCTCACCGCCCAGTCGGTCAATACCGTGGTGCTCAAGCGCCTGCGTGGCCAGACCCGTTGGGATGCCAGCCATGGCCTGCGCCAGCAAGTGTTGCTGGCAGCGCGTGAGGCCAATGCCGAGAAAGCACTGGGGTTGTTGGCGGCGCGCTATCGAATCACCGAGCAGGCCATAAAGGAAAATCCATTTAGCCAGGAGGTGCAGCGGTATTTGAAGAGCGGCATGGCGCAGGTGGAAGAGATGAAAGCGTTGCGCATTTCGGGTAGCCGCACGGTGTCGATCGAGCTGACCACCACTGCGCGGGTGAAACCTAACTTTCTCGGGCTGCTCACCTCCGGCGGTGGTGGTGGTTTAAACGCGGGGATGCTGTGGTTCAACATCTTATCGCTCAAGACGGCCTACAACAGCCTGCAGAAGAGCGACGCACCGGAATACACCCTGGGGTTCGCTTCATCTGTTTTCGGGGTGATCGGTGCAGCGGCGGCAACAATGGTCAGCGTGCGGGCAACGCATAAGGCCGTCATGCTGAGATTAAGTGCCACAGCGCCGGGCATGGCCTTTGGCAATGGGATTATCAAGTTCTTGGGTAGCAATCTGTTTGCGCGTTTAGCCGGTTACCCGGCAATTGCATTTAGCTTGCTTTCTGATATCTCCAAAGCAAGGCGCCAGAAAGCGAACGGCAATCAAGCGGCTGCCGATTACACGTTGACTGGTGGTTTCACCATGGCTGTCGGTTCCGCTGTCGTCCTTGAAGCAGGACTTGCAATCGCGGGCGTGACGTCGGTTGTGCCCTTTGCCGGATGGGCCGCAGCGGCCCTTGTCCTCGTAGGAGTAGCCATCATTGCAGGAGGCCTCTACCTGCACGCCAAGGCACATGAGCACCTTCACAGCCCAATAGAACTGTGGGCAGCACGTAGCATATTCGGTAATCGCATCAATGATGGAGAGTCGCACGCTGACATCAACTTGGACTTTGACAAAAAACTTCCTGCTTTCACCTCACTGCAAACAGAAATTAAGGCTTGGCACAATGAACATTACGGACCCAAGCTACTATCCGCCGAGCAGGCCCTATCCCTCGGCATAACTAAAGTCGACACCCGATGGCATCAGAACAACCACTGGTCGCCGCCAAATTGGACAGCTATCACACATAACGAAGTAGCCACATCCCAACCAACCGTAGAATTCACAGTGCTGCTGCCTGCGTTCAGGCTAGGCGTAAGTGAATGGTCAGGAAGTTTGAGTTCCCTCCGTGACGACCAAGGAATTGACGTTTTTCCAATCAGCCCGACCGGCCACATCGTAGATGCTGGCTTAGTTCTACATTTCGAAAACACCCTAGCCAACCAAAATCATGTCTCACTTCATCTAACCTACAACGCCAATCAAGGCCTGGACGAAGATAATGAGACCCTGTCAATTTTTCGTCTGGAGCGCTGATCATGGCAACCATCTGGATATTCAATTCAGGCTCAAGTTCAGGGCATAAGCCCGCTATTGGCGGGCAACTATCAAGCTTGTCAAAAACCACCTTATGCCTGAAAAACCCCTGGGTAACAGACTCAGTCTTTATGGGAAAGCTGTACTGTGCAATGACCATTGCGCTCATTGTCTTCACCTATCCTTACTTACTAACCAGTGAAGCCTGGAACCCATACACCTTGAGTCATACCTTTATCCTCCTTACACTAATTACACCTTTCATCTTCCTCCCATTCTTAGCCTATCGAATATATTTCATAAAACGCCTATCAAGTTTCTGCTTCAATCGGTCAACCCAAAAAATCTATTACCAACGTCTGAGTAAGGTACTAATATTCGAATGGGCCAACACCGGAGGTGGCATCTTCAAGCGCACCGAATACGGCGGCTCATCGTTCAGCACCAGCTATGCCCTCGCCTTCGCCCCCCGCCGGGAAGACGGCAGCCTGCATCAAAAAGACTGCCTCTGGATCGACAGCAACGAACCCACCGAACCCGGCGTCAAGCATGTCGCCGAAGTGTGGGAATACCTGCGCCACTTCATGGACCACGGCCCGGACAAACTCCCCCCGCCCGGTGAACCCAACTGGTGGCACAAGCCACTGCACGCCATCTGCCTGACCCCGGCAGAAGCCTGGCGCCACTACGCCCCTTGGCGAACCGGTGAGCCCGGTGAAATGCAGGGCAAAAAGAACTGGCAATTGCCGTTCTGGGCGGTGCTGTTCCCCTACAACCTGACCGTCGCTCTCTGTTGGTACTGTGTCTGCAAGCTTTTCAATGTCCGTGCAGCGCCACCACCGGCGGAGGCTTTCGAAGGTGGGCCTGCTAAGCCCGAATAGTCACCACCTGAAGTGGATAGGAAGAGAACGCTACGCGCCTGGATGGCAACGCGGCAAGACAGAATGGGGATGGCGCCCAGATCAAAGGGCTGTAGGACGGCTCCTGACTTATCGCAGGCAAGCCAGCGCCCACAGGTTCGGCACAAATCTCAAGAGCGGTGCAATACCTGTGGCGCTGGCTTGCCGGCGATGATTGGGCGCAGCGCCTGTCAGGCGAACTTGGCCCGGGCCGCGTGCAGTTTCTTGTAGCTGTCGATCAGGCGCAGGTGGCGATCAAGGCCTTCGAGCTTCATGCTGGTCGGGGTCAGGCCATGGAAGCGCACACTGCCGTCCAACGAGCCCAATACCGCGTCCATGCGCGCATTGCCGAACATACGGCGGAAGTTGGCTTCGTAGTCATCCATCTCCAGTTCGTCATCCAGTTGCACTTCCAGCACCACGTTCAGCGCCTGGTAGAACAGGCCGCGGTCTACGGTGTTGTCGTTGAACTGCAAGAATGCCTCGACCAGTTCCTTGGCATCCTCGAAACGCTGCACCGCGAGGCAGATCAGCAACTTCAGTTCGAGAATGGTCAGTTGGCCCCACACCGTGTTCTCGTCGAACTCCACACCAATCAGCGTGGTGATGGTGGTGTAGTCATCCACATCGCAGTTGTCCAGGCGCTTGAGCAGCAGCTTCAGCGAGCGGCTGTCGAGGCTGTGCAGGTTGAGGATGTCGGCACGGAACGACAAGGCGCGGTTGGTGTTGTCCCAGATCAGGTCCTCGACCGGGTAGATTTCCGAATAGCCCGGCACCAGGATACGGCACGCGGTGGCGCCAAGGTTGTCGTACACCGCCATGTACACTTCCTTGCCCAGGTCTTCGAGGATGCCGAACAGGGTCGCGGCCTCCTGCTGGTTGGAGTCCTCGCCGTGCCCGGAGAAGTCCCACTCGACGAATTCGAAGTCGGCCTTGGCGCTGAAGAAGCGCCAAGACACCACGCCGCTAGAGTCGATGAAATGCTCGACGAAGTTGTTCGGCTCGGTCAGCGCGTGGCTTTCGAAGGTGGGTTGCGGCAGGTCGTTCAGGCCTTCGAAGCTGCGGCCCTGCAGCAGTTCGGTGAGGCTGCGCTCCAGCGCCACTTCCAGGCTCGGGTGGGCACCGAACGAGGCAAACACGCCACCCGTGCGCGGGTTCATCAAGGTCACGCACATGACCGGGAACTCGCCCCCCAGCGACGCATCCTTGACCAGCACCGGGAAGCCTTGCTCTTCCAGGCCCTGGATGCCAGCGAGGATCGCCGGGTATTTGGCCAGCACCTCTTGCGGCACGTCCGGCAGGCACAACTCACCCTCGAGGATTTCGCGCTTCACCGCGCGCTCGAAGATTTCCGACAGGCACTGCACCTGCGCCTCAGCCAAGGTGTTGCCCGCGCTCATGCCATTGCTGAGGAACAGGTTTTCGATGAGGTTGGACGGGAAGTACACCACCTGCTGGTCGGACTGGCGCACGAACGGCAGCGAACAGATGCCCCGCGCCGTGTTACCCGAGTTGGTGTCATACAGGTGCGAACCGCGCAGCTCCCCGTCAGGGTTGTAGATCGCCAGGCAGTGCTCATCGAGGATCTCGGCCGGCAGCGCGTCGCGCGGGCCCGGCTTGAACCACTGTTCGTTCGGGTAGTGCACGAACGGGGCGTTGGCCAGGTCTTCGCCCCAGAACTGGTCGTTGTAGAAGAAGTTGCAGTTGAGGCGCTCGATGAACTCACCCAGCGCCGAGGCCAGCGCAGCCTCCTTGGTGGCGCCTTTACCGTTGGTAAAGCACATCGGTGACTGCGCATCGCGTACGTGCAGCGACCAGACGTTGGGCACAATGTTGCGCCACGAGGCGATCTCGATCTTCATCCCCAGCCCGGCGAGGATGCCCGACATGTTGGCAATGGTCTGCTCCAGCGGCAGGTCCTTGCCGGGGATATAGGTGCTGGTGTCCGACACCGGCATCAACAACCCCTGGGCATCGGCATCGAGGTTGTCGACCACTTCGATCACGAACTCAGGGCCGGTCTGCACCACCTTTTTTACCGTGCAGCGGTCGATGGAGCGCAGGATGCCTTGACGGTCCTTGTCGGAGATGTCCTCGGGCAGTTCGACCTGGATCTTGAAGATCTGGTTGTAGCGGTTTTCCGGATCGACGATGTTGTTCTGCGACAGGCGGATGTTTTCGGTGGGAATATCGCGGGTCTGGCAGTACAGCTTGACGAAGTAAGCCGCGCACAAGGCCGAAGACGCCAGGAAATAGTCGAACGGGCCTGGGGCCGAACCATCGCCTTTGTAGCGGATAGGTTGGTCGGCGATCACCGTGAAGTCATCGAATTTGGCTTCGAGACGGAGATTGTCGAGAAAATTGACCTTGATTTCCATGCGGGATTACCGTGATTTAAGCGTGCAAAACGAAATTGGCCGGCATTATCCGGGTTTTCGTTGCGCAAGTCCTGTTCAACACCGACCGCAGGCTTGATTTTTCGAAGCTGGCTTGCGTATTCCACCGGATTACTTGCCTGATCCTCTGAAGCCACCCCCGCCACCAGACCAGCGGTCATCCTCCTGTGCTAGCGTTTCTGCACCGGGGAACAACGTATTCCCCATGCAGAAAAAACATAGCGACAACAACCGTGACGGGCAGGTGAAACCATGGAACTACGCATCAACCAGAAGACCTATCAGGTCGAGGCGGACGCCGACACGCCCCTGCTGTGGGTAATCCGCGATGACTTGGGGCTGACCGGCACCAAGTATGGCTGCGGCTTGGCCCAGTGCGGCGCCTGTTCGGTGCTGGTGGACGGTAATGTGGTGCGCGCCTGCGTTACCCCGGTGGCCGGTGTGGTGGGGCGTGAGGTCACCACCATCGAGGCGATCGAAGCCGACCCCGTCGGCAAACGGGTGGTCGCCGCCTGGGTTGAGCACCAGGTGGCTCAATGCGGCTATTGTCAGTCCGGCCAGGTAATGGCAGCCACGGCGCTGCTCAAGCACACGCCCAAACCCAGCGATGCGCAGATCGATGCAGCCATGGTCAACCTGTGCCGATGCGGCACCTACAACGCCATCCATGCCGCCGTGCATGACCTGGCCCAGGGGGAGCAGGCCTGATGAACACGCCAGTCGATACACCCGCCGAACTGCTCAGGCTGCAGCGGGGCGAAACGGTCAACCTGTCACGTCGGCGCTTTCTTGCCGGCACCGCAGTCGGTGCCCTGGTGCTAGGTTTCGGCCTGCCCATGGGCTCGGCCCGCGTGCAGGCAGCAGCCGCCGCTGCGGCAACGGCTGAACGCGGCACCCAGGTGCCTGCATTTCTGGAGATTCGCCCGGACGGCACGGTGCGCCTGCTGAGCCCCTTCATGGAAGGCGGACAAGGCCCTTTCACCGCCATGGCGCAGATTGTGGGTGAAGAGCTGGATGTCGACCCGGCCCATTTCGTGGTCGATAGCGCGCCACCGGGCGAAGCCTACGTGGTGATGGAGAACGGCATGCGCATCACCGGTGGCAGCATGTCGGTACGCATGAGCTACCCGACCATGCGCCGCCTGGGCGCGCTCGCCCGGGGCATGCTGCTGCAGGCGGGCGCCGAACACCTGGGTGTACCGGTCGATGAGCTTTCTACCACGCCGGGTAACGTAGTACATACCACGACCGGACGTTCCGTACCCTACGGTGAGCTGGCCGGTCGCGCCATGGACCTGCCAGTGCCCGACCCGGCCAGCGTCAAGCTGCGCGACCCCAGCCAGTTTCGCTGGATTGGAAAGCCCGTACGCCGCCTGGATGCCTACGACAAGTCCACCGGCAAGGCCCAGTACTGCATCGACATCAAGGTCGACGGCATGCTCCACGCTGCCGTGCAGCATGCACCGCGCCTGGGCATGACGGTTGGCAGCCTGCGCAACGAAGACCAGGTCAAGGCCATGAAAGGCGTACATTCTGTGCATCAGCTGCCAGGCGCCGTGGCTGTGGTCGCCGAGCGCTGGTGGCACGCCAAGCGTGCAGTGGAGGCGATTCAGGTGGACTGGAAAGAACCGGCCGCCGACAGCAAAGTGCGACCGATGCCGGCCGATTTTTCCAGCGACGCCTGGCGCGAACACCTCGCGACGGTGCAAGGGCCGTCCCGTGATGAAGAGAACGAAGGGGATATTGCCGGCGCCTTGGCCAACGCCAAGACCAAGGTCGAGGCCAGCTACCACAACCAGTACCTGAACCATGCCCAGCTGGAGCCACCGTCCGCCCTCGCCCGCTTCAACCCGGACGGCAGCCTCGACGTCTGGCTGCCCAACCAGGCCCCGGACATGTTCCGTGACGACATTGCCAGACGCACCGGCCTGGAGCCTGCACAAATCAACCTGCACTCGCCGCTGCTGGGCGGCTTCTTTGGCCGCCACTTCCTGTACGACTCTGCCAACCCCTACCCGCAGGCCATTGCCCTGGCCAAAGCAGTTGGCCGGCCGGTGAAGCTTATCTGGAGTCGCGAAGAGGAGTTCTTGCGCGATGTACTGCGCCCCGTCGCAGTGGTCAAGTTCCGCGCCGGGCTGGACGCAGACGGTATGCCAGTGGCGCTCGAAGCGGTCAGCGCCACCGAGGGCCCAACCGAGGCTCTTGCTGGAAAACAAGGGGAGAAGATCGACCCGACCGCGCTTGAGGGGCTGTCAGGCAAGTCCTACGCCATCGCCAACAAGCGCATTGCCCAGATCTATGTCAAAGGTCCGGCCATGCTTGGTTACTGGCGCTCGGTAGGTAACTCGCTGAACGACTTCTTCTACGAATCATTCCTGGACGAACTGGCGGACAAAGGTGGCAAGGACCCGTTTGAACTGCGCCTGCACCTGCTGCGCGACAACCCGAGACTGACCAACCTGCTGAACGCAGTGGCCGACTTGTCCGGCGGCTGGAAGCGCGGACCGTTCACCGCCGAGGACGGCAGCAAGCGCGCACGCGGCGTGGCCATGGCCTCACCGTTCGGCTCGGAGGCTGCGGTCATTGCCGAGGTTTCGATCGACAACGGCCAGGTCAGGGTGCACGACATCTGGCAAGCCATCGACCCGGGCAGCATCGTCAACCCGGCGATCATCGAGCACCAGGTCAACGGCGCCGTCGCCCTGGGCCTGTCGCAGACGCTGGTGGAAGAAGCGGTGTACGTAGATGGCAAGCCGCGCGCACGCAATTACGACCTGTACCCGATCCTGCCGCCTTCGCGCATGGCGCGGGTGCATGTGCGCATCATCGAAAGCGGGGCGAAGATGGGCGGCATCGGCGAACCACCGCTGCCCGCCGTGGCCCCGGCGGTGGCCAACGCGGTCGCGCAGCTCACCGGCCAGCGCGTGCGCAGTTTGCCATTGAGCCGCCACACCTTCAGCTGATCGCACAAGGGACGCCTCATGACCCATCGTTTCGCAAGAACCGCTGGCTGGCTGGCGCTGCCGTGCCTGGTCGCGACGGGCCTGCTGGCCTGGTATGTCACCCGTGAACCCGCATCACCGTTTGCCGACGCACAGGCCACTGCTGCCGACCCGGCGCTGGTCAGCCGCGGTGAATACGTCGCCCGGCTCAGTGACTGCGTGGCCTGCCATAGCCTGCCGGGTGGCAAACCGTTCGCCGGCGGACTGGAAATGGCCACCCCGCTGGGGGCAATCCACGCCACCAACATCACCCCCGACCGCGACAGCGGCATCGGTAACTACACCCTGGCCGACTTCGACCGCGCCGTGCGCCAGGGTGTCGCGCCGGGTGGCCGACGGCTGTACCCGGCGATGCCTTACCCGTCCTACGCCAAGCTCAGCGATGATGATGTCAAGGCGCTGTATGCGTTCTTCATGCACGGCGTGCAACCGGCGCGGCAGGCCAACCTGGGCAGCGACATCCCCTGGCCGCTGAACCTGCGCTGGCCCATCGCCTTGTGGAACGGCCTGTTCGCCGCCACCACGCCTTACACCGACAAGGCCGGGCAGGATGCACAGTGGAACCGTGGCGCCTATATCGTCCAGGGCCCCGGACACTGCGGCAGTTGCCATACGCCACGTGGCCTGGCCTTCAATGAAAAGGCGCTGGATGACAGCGGCAAGCCGTTCCTGTCCGGCGCACTGCTCGACGGCTGGTATGCACCCAGCCTGCGCGCCGACCACAACACCGGGCTGGGGCGCTGGAGCGAGGCAGAGATCGCGCAGTTCCTGAAGACCGGGCGCAACCGGCATGCAGTGGTATATGGTTCGATGACCGAGGCGTTCAACAACTCCACGCAATTCATGCATGACGACGACCTGGCTGCCATCGCTCACTACCTGAAGTCGCTGCCCGGCGACCCCCAACGGGACGGCGCGCCATGGCAATACCAGGCCGAATCGCCAGCGACACGGCTGGACAGCCCGGGAGCGCGCACCTACGTGACACGCTGTGCGTCGTGCCATGGCCTGGACGGCAAGGGCCAGGCCGAATGGATGCCGCCCTTGGCCGGGGCGACCTCGGCACTGGCCAAGGAGAGCGCCTCGGCAATCAATATCACGCTCAATGGTTCGCAGCGGGTGGTGGCTGCAGGGGTGCCGGACGCCTATCGCATGCCGGCTTTGCGCGAGCAGTTGAGTGATCAGGAGATTGCCGACGTGCTCAGCTTTGTGCGTACGGCCTGGGGCAACCAGGGGGGTGCGGTGGATGCGCAGGCGGTAGGCAAGTTGCGTGGGCATACCGACCCGGCTAGCAGCAGCCCCATCATCTTGCATATGCGTTGAATTGGAGTGGCACATGTACCGACGCGAGGCTGCCCCCACGAAAACCGCGCAGCGCATGAGCCACTCTGTCACTGCCACCGCTCCAGATTCTGTTTCAACCACTGCTCGGGCAAGGCCCCGCCAACGATCTTCGCCATCTCCCGCGCCAGCGCCTCACGCAGCAGTGGCCGGTTGCAAGGCGACTCATGTGAGATTGCCAGGTACAACCCTTCGCTGGACACCGGTGGCTGCAAAACCTGCACAGTGGCTGCGATGCCCAATGTGCGCGCCAGCGCCATGCCAGGATACTGCTCGTACACCACGTAATCGCTGCGCTTGTGCATCAGCTTCTCGAACGCCTGCCTGGCAGTTGGCACCGCTTCGAGGGTGAGATTGGCCAGGGCGTATTCATCGAACTGTTGGCCGTGGCTGTTGTTGACCAGAGTGCCACCCTTGCGGCCTTTGAGGTCGGCCCATTGCTGGTAGGCAAAGGCATTGTCCTGGCGCACCCAGATTACGCTGGGCGTGCGCAAAAACGGCGGGGCAATGAAGTCCACATGCTGCCGGCGCGCTTCGGTCAGGAAATACCCGGCCATCAAGTCGATCCGCCCGGTGCGCACTTCTTCCTGGGCTCGCGACCACGGCCCGGCGTAAACCACCTCTATGTCCAGCCCCAGCTGCTTGCCCAGGTATTTGAGCAGGTCGGCATTGGCACCGATCAGTCGTTGAGGGTTCAGCGGGTCGCGCCACAGGTACGGGGGGTATTCCGGGTTGCCTGTGGCGGTCAGCCGTAGACATGCATCATCCGCTGTTGCAGCCAGGGGCAGCAGTGACAGGCACATCAGGAGCAAGACGTGGCGGAAGCAACGCTCGATCATCTACGACCCTCGGCACATGAAACACCCGGCGATCCGGCGTAGTGGCCAAAGGCTGCCACCTGCCGTGGTCGCCTGCAGCTATCATCTGCGCGCTGTAGACAGTCTGGACCATCAGCAACCTGCAGACGAGCCTTTCATCGTCCCGTTGATAAATCTGCCGAAGGACAGACAGTGAGCGCCTGCACGGCCGGCGACAAACTGGGCGTTTCAGGCACCCTGCCGTCGCATCGCCAGGATCGCCGCGCCAAAACCGATAAAGGTGGTGCCCACCACCCTGTTCACCCAGCGCGACAGCGACGGCCGGGTCAGCACCCCCTTGGCCCGCGCAGCCAGGGCGGCATACGCGCTTAGCGAAGTGAGCGACAAGGCCACGAAAATCCCGGTCAAGGTCAGGAACTGCGGCAACAGCGCAGCCCCTTGGTCGATGAACTGCGGGAACAGTGCAGTAAAGAACATGGTCGCCTTCGGGTTGGTCACTGCAGTGAGAAAGGCCGATTTGAACAGTTTCAGCGGCGTGGGCCGCACCTTGGCTGAACGCTCTGCGGCACCCTGCTCCAGCATCGGGCTCTTTTTCATCAGTTGGCGCGCCCCCAGGTAGAACAGATAGCCCGCCCCCAGGATCTTCACGGCATTGAAAAGTACTTCAGAACTGGCCAGCAGTGCGCCTAGCCCCAGCATGGCCGCTGCCGACAGACAGAACAGACCCGTGCCATTGCCCAGCGACGACCAGATCGCGCTGCGCTGGCCATGGGCAAGGCTGTTGTTGATAGCCATCAAGGTGGCAGGGCCGGGGCTGGCGATCGCGATGGCGGCGACCAGGGTAAACGCGAACAGCGAGTGAGAATCCATTTTCAGGCTCGTCAGACAAACAGGAAAGGCTGCGTCAATTGCACGCAGGTTCAGCCGGCATTCTGCCGCTTGGCCGCCTTTTTGGCGATAGCCTTCATTCGCGTCGCCGCACGCTGCACAGTGGCCATTTTCTCGGGCCGCTTCATGCCCCGCCACTTGCGGATTTCGTCACGGGTACGGCCGCAGCTCACGCACAGTTCGCTGTTGAGCTGGCATAACGAGACGCAGGGGTTGTCGATGTCTTTGGCCATGCCACTGCTCAGCCAGGCAGTTCTGCCCGCGCACGTTCGCCTGCGCTGTGGAACACCTGGCGCACTTCCTCGGCCTTGACCTTGGTTACCGACCTGGCTGCCAGCAACTCTTCGACCACGCGCAAGCCCTGCTCCAGGGCTGTTGCCAGTTGCTCGGCGTCGGAGGCGTCAGCGATATCACCCAGATAAGGAGCGATGAGATACACGTAACGGTCCTGCAGCTTGAGCGCTTCCAGCGCGTCGAGGGCTTTCTGGAACCGATCGGCAGCGGCAGGGCTCATGCTCAATTTATCGAAATGAATCAGGCTCACACGGTCAGTGGCCATTATGACGAATCTCCGTTTCCTGGTGCGGCCAGGCCCGCAAGCAGCAGCGCTTCTACGATGCTCGTATGTGCGGTCCCGGGTTATGCCCATCAGGGTACCAGAAGCCGAGGCAGAAAGGGCCATTGCCCCCAGAACTAAAAGTATTTGCCAAGTCGCGCAATGGACGCCCCATGGCGTTATGGGGACATGAGCCGCTATCTGCTGCGCAGGATAATCCCGCCAGCAATCCACCCCGCCGAGGCCGTCATCGTGCTCGGCAGCCCACACAACAAGCCTGCGCGTCCAGGCAATACACAAATGGGGCCTCATCATACATGGCAAAGGAACACATCCCCGAAACACTCGATCTTGGCGTCACAGACCCCTCGAAAACCGCAGAAGCCCGCCAGGATCGACATTTCGAGGGCAAGCTTGACTGGATCGTCTTTGGTTTCACCAGCCTTCTGGCCATCGCCTTCGTGCTCTGGGGCTTCCTAAACCAGGCCAGCCTGGCCAGCAGCGCCTCAAGCGCGCAATCCTGGGTCATTCTCAATTTCGGCTGGTTCTTCGTGCTCACCTCCTCCCTCTTCGTGGTGTTCGTGCTGTGGCTGGCCGCCAGCCGTTACGGGCGGGTGCCGCTGGGCCGCGATGGCGAACAGCCAGAGTTCCGCACGGTGTCCTGGGTCGCGATGATGTTCAGCGCCGGCATGGGCATCGGCCTGATGTTCTTCGGCGTGGCCGAGCCGCTGTCGCACTACATATCGCCGCCGCCCGGCTCGGCCAGCGGGCAGACCAGCGAAGCGATGCAGGTGGCAATGGCCACTACCTTGTTCCACTGGACCCTGCACCCTTGGGCCATGTACGCCATCGTCGGCCTGGTAATCGCCTACGGCACCTTCCGCCGTGGCCGCTCGCAGCTGATTTCCGCCGCCTTCCGGCCGCTGATCGGCAAGCACGCAAACGGCCCTCTCGGCCGCCTGATCGACATGATGGCGATCTTCGCCACGCTGTTCGGCTCGGCCGCCTCGCTGGGCCTTGGGGCGCTGCAGATTGCCGGCGGCCTGGAATACAACGGCTGGATCGAAAGCCCCGGTAAACTGTTCTATATCTCGATCATCACCCTGCTGACCATTGCCTTCGTGACCTCGGCGGTGTCGGGCATCGGCAAGGGTATCCAGTGGCTGTCCAACACCAACATGGTGCTGGCACTGGTGCTGGCGGTGTTCGTGTTCATGGTCGGGCCGACGCTGCTGATGCTCAATCTGTTGCCGACCTCGCTCGGCATCTACATCAAGATGCTGCCGGAAATGATGGCCCGCACCAACGCCAGCGGCGGCGAGCAGATGAACAGCTGGCTGGCCGGCTGGACCGTGTTCTACTGGGCCTGGTGGATCTCCTGGACGCCTTTCGTGGGCATGTTCATCGCCCGCATCAGCCGCGGTCGCACCATTCGCCAGTTCGTTACCGGGGTGCTGTTGGTGCCAAGCCTGGTCAGCCTGGTGTGGTTCACCATCTTCGGTGGCGCCGCCATCGAGGCCGTGCGCGAGGGCGCCTTCCAGCTGGCCAACGGTGCGGTCAACAGTAATCACGCGCTGTACCAGTTGCTGGACAGCTACCCGCTGGCCTC
Organism: Pseudomonas sp. 10(2024); assembly: GCF_045164175.1. Classification (NCBI taxonomy): domain Bacteria; kingdom Pseudomonadati; phylum Pseudomonadota; class Gammaproteobacteria; order Pseudomonadales; family Pseudomonadaceae; genus Pseudomonas; species Pseudomonas sp. 10(2024). The sequence goes on along the minus strand of NZ_CP174006.1, from coordinate 2,370,431 downwards.
GGCAACCTCGGTGCTGGTGATGATCCTGGTGGGCATCTTTTTTGTTTCGGGTGCCGACGCCGCCTCGCTGGTGATGGGCACGCTGTCGGAACACGGCACCACCGCGCCATCGCGACGCACAGTGATTTTCTGGGGGACGCTGACCGGTACGGTGGCGGCCATCATGCTGGCGATCGGCGACCCAGGTAACCCTGGCGAGGCGCTGACCGGGCTGCAGAACCTGACCATCGTCGTGGCCTTGCCATTCGTGGTGGTGATGGTGCTGCTATGCCTGGCGCTGTACCGCGACCTGCGCAAGGACCCGATGATGCTGCGCCACCTGCGCGGCAACGAGCTGATCGAGAAGGCCGTACTGTATGGCGCGGTGAAGCATGGGGAGGAGTTCTACATTGTGGTGCAGGAGAAGAAGGCGTCGGCCAAGACAGCGGCAGAGGCCGAAGTAACCAGCAACTGACGGCGTCAACCCGAAGACCACGGGCTGCTACGCAGCCCGTTCGCAATGCGAAACCGCGCCTGCTGAAACATGGACCTGCTTCAACCTTTCAACGCCGCCGCTATCTTGGCCACATCGATCTTGCCCATCTGCATCATGGCCTCGAACGCACGCTTGGCCGCCGCACGGTCGGGGTGGCCGATGGCTTCGATGAGGATGCGTGGAGTGATCTGCCACGAAATCCCCCATTTGTCCTTGCACCAGCCGCAAACGCTGGCCTCGCCGTCGTTGCCGACAATGGCATCCCACAAGCGGTCGGTCTCTGCCTGGTCCGCGGTACTCACCTGGAACGAAAATGCCTCACAGTGCTTGAAGGCCGAGCCGCCATTGAGCCCCACGCAAGGGATACCCATTACCGTGAATTCCACGGTGATCACATCGCCCTGCTTGCCTGAAGGGTAATCGGCGGGTGCCTGGTGCACAGCGACAACCCGGCTATCGGGGAAAGTTCGGGCGTAGAAGTTCGCCGCCTCTTCGGCATCGTGGTCGTACCACAGGCAGATGGTGTTCTTGGCAGTCATGGTCTTGCTCCAAGATCGAAGGTGAGCCTTGAGTCTAGCCTCATAGCCCCGGCGTACCGGTTCTGCAGACATTTCCGACATCAGGTAGTGAACCTGCTGACAAAAAAACGGTCTTTCGCTGACGGTCAACTCACCGACCGGTTCATCGGCCCAGTCACCGGGCCTTCTTTTTGTCCTGTTTCAGCGAAGACCCAACATGCCCAATTCCCGCCCAAATGCTTCCGCCCTCCCTGCCCTGCGCATCGGCCTGATTGCCGCCTTGGTGAGTCTTGTCGCACCCGTGCACGCCGAAGAGCCTGCCAGCGACGCACGCTGGGTCAGTGACAGCCTGAGCACCTACGTGCGCAGCGGCCCGACCGACGGGCACCGCATTGTCGGCACGCTCAAGTCCGGGCAGAAGCTGACCCTGCTCGGCAGCCAGGGCAATTACAGCCAGGTGCGCGGGCAGAACGGCGATGTGGTGTGGATCCTCAGCAACGACCTGCAGACAGTGCCCGGGCAGAACGAGCGCCTGCCATTGCTCGATGCCCAGGTCGCCGAACTGACCGGGCAGTTGAAGACCATCGACGACAGCTGGAAGAACCGCGTACAGGGCATGCAGGAAACGCTTGATTCGCGCAAGCAGCTGATTGACGAGCTGGAGGCGCGCAACAAGGCACTGAACGAGCAGCTCGATCAGAGCCAGTCGGACCTGCGCGATACCCAGGCCCGCCTGGGGGATGAGAACAAGCAGGTGATGATGCGCTACATGGTGTATGGCGGCAGCATTGCCGGTGCAGGCTTGCTGGCGGGGCTGATCCTGCCGGCACTGACCCGTGGGCGCAAGAAGAACGATCGCTGGTTCTGAGTTCGGCAAGGCGTCGGGGCTGGAACGTGCAGGCCTGCCACAGGTCTTGCAGCAGCGGAACCGCCCCTACCGCAACCGTTCCAGCGCCTCCAGCACATACCCCGTGGCCCGCTCCACCTGCCCTTCCCGACACGCAATACCCAACTGCCGCCACAACCCCGGCCGCAGCGGTCGGCGGGCAATGCGCCGGTCCAGCTCGGTCGCCTCCCCCTCCTGCGGCAACAATGTCGCCCCGTACCCGGCGCCGACCAGGCTCTTGATCGCATCGTTGTAGTTCAGCTCGATCCGCGGTTCGGGGTACAACCCCGCCGCTGCAAACCATTCGCCGGTAACCCGCGACAGCTGGGTGGTACTGTCGTTCAGGATCAACGCCCGTTGCGCCAGCCAGGCCGGGGTGATCCTGGCCGGCGGCTGCCAGTCGGCCGGCACATACGCCAGGATCGGGTCGCGCCGCCAGGGGGTAACCGTCAGCCCTTTGCCGGCTACCTGCGGCAAGGCCACAAGACCGATATCCAGTGTGCCCTCACGCAAGCGCGCGAGCGATGCCTGGGAGGTCAGCACCTGAACCTGCACATCGATCCCCGGGTGCTCCACACGCAGGCGCGCCAGCGCCTGCGGCAGCAAATGGGCGATGGCACCGGTGGAGGCGCCCAGGCGCACACGCCCGGTCAACCCTGCGACCTGCCGGCGCACTTCGTCCAGCGCCAAGTCAGCGTCCGCCAGCAGGCGTCGGGCGCGCCCCAGCAGTGTTTCACCGATGACGGTAGGCCGCACCTGGCCGCGGGTGCGGGTGAGCAACGGGGCGCCAATACGCGCCTCCAGCTCGGCCACGTGCAAGCTGATGGTGGGCGGCGCCAGGTTAAGCTGACGGGCGGCCTCGGCAAAGGAGCCCAGGTCGGTGATGACCACCAATGTGCGGAGGCGGTCGAGGCTGATTTCGCGCAATTGTCAGTGCAGGCCCTTTTTCGAGTAAACCCACAGGTTCACCACGTGTTTCAAAAATCATTCAGAAAACCTGAATGTATCGATCATCATATTCAAATTTTCATTACCAACGCTACGGGCGAGCATAGGCTATCTTTCCCCAACCGGACCCCGAGCATGCACACCCCTGTTGTTTTCATCGACGGCGACCAAGGCACCACAGGCCTGCAGATCCATGCCCGCCTGCAGGGCCGGAGCGATCTTCGCCTGCTGACCCTCCCCGAGGCCGAGCGCAAGGACCCGCAACGCCGCTGCGAAGCGATCAACAGCGCCGACATCGCCCTGCTGTGCCTGCCCGACGACGCCGCCCGCGAGGCCGTGGCCGCAATCCACAACCCACAGGTGCGGGTGATCGACGCCAGCTCGGCGCACCGCACCACACCAGGCTGGGTGTATGGCCTGCCGGAGCTTGACGAACAGCAAGCCGAGCGCATCGCGCAAAGCACGCGTGTCAGCAATCCCGGCTGCTATCCCACCGGCGCCATCGCGCTGCTGCACCCACTGGTCAAGGCCGGCTTGCTGCCTGCGGACTACCCCCTGAACATCCACGCCGTGTCTGGCTACTCCGGCGGTGGTCGAGCGGCGGTCGAGCGGCATGAACAGCCCGGCGCCGCCAAAGCCCCGGCGCTACAGCTGTATGGCCTGGAGCTGGCGCACAAGCACGTACCGGAGATACAGCAGCACGCGGGGTTGTCGGCGCGGCCGATGTTCATGCCCGGCTATGGCGCCTACCGCCAAGGCATCGTGCTGAGCATTCCGCTGCAGCTTCGCCTGCTGCCTGGACAGGTCAGCGCCGAGCAGTTGCAAGCCTGCCTGGAACAGCATTACCAGGGTGCCCGCCATGTTCAGGTGATGCCTCTGCATCAGTGCGGAGCTGCGGTAAACCTCGACCCCGAGGCATTGAACGGCAGCAATGACCTGCGCCTGGCGCTGTACGCCAACCCCGAGCATGGCCAGGTACTGCTCACGGCGGTGTTCGACAACCTGGGCAAAGGTGCCTCTGGTGCTGCCGTGCAAAACCTCGACCTGATGCTCGGTGCCTTACAGGCACACGGCTGATACGGCAAAAACGGTTAGACTGTACAACCCGCGCCAACACAGCGCGGGTCGTATTCTCATCCGCCGGAGCCCCCAGATGTTCATCCTGAGCCGCCTCGACAGCGTGCCGCCCGAATCTTTCCAGAACCAGATCCGCGAGCTGGTCATTCACAATGTCGGCGATTTGAGCAGTGTCGCCATCGCCGTCGACAACCCGCTATACCCGCTGTACCAGTACGGCGTCGGCATGGAAGTCCACCAGTACCTGCAAGCGCTGGACGGCACCCGCGGTCTGGCCGTGGCGCTTACCCTGGCGCTGGATGCCGAAGCACCAGACCAGTTGCTGGGCTTTGCGCTGTCGCTGCCAGCCCAGGACGATGGGCAGGCCTGTGCATTGGCCTTTCTGGCCGTGTGCGCCAGCCATCGCCGCCAGGGCATCGCCCGTGCTCTGCTGGGCGACCTGCGCTCACGCCATGCCTGCGTAGAGCTGAACGCCTTTGCCAACCAGGTGCCGTGGTTCGAGGCGATGGGCATGCAAGTGGTGGCCGCCAACGGCCCGCAGGTGCTGATGAGCAGTACCGGCCAGCCCAGTGGTGCGCTGATCGGGCGCCTGGACATTGCGCCGATTTATCAGACGGCTGAAGTGCTGCAGATTCACACCTATCTGCTTAACCAGCAGGGTGAGGATGCGATGATCGAAGCGGAGCAGATGCGCGATGAGCGGCTGGATGAGCTGACCGCTCAAGCCCAGGAATGTGTGCGCCAGCGCAAGAACGTGCATTGATCCAAGGGCCTGTTCGCGGGCTTGCCCGCTCCCACAGGAATACCGTAAGGCCCAAGGCCGGTGATGTACCTGTGGGAGCGGGCGAGCCCGCGAAGAAACCCCATTGGCCTTTCAGCCATGCACCCAGCGCCGATGCAGCCCACGCGCCAGGGCATCCAGCACAAACCCCAGCACGCCAATCAGCAGCACCATGGCCATCAGTTCGGAATACGCCAGCCGGTCACGGGTATCAAGAATGAAATACCCAAGCCCCGCACTCACCCCAAGCATTTCGCACGGCACCAGCACAATCCACAGAATACCGATGGCCAGACGCACCCCCGTCAGCACGTGACCGATCACCCCCGGCACAATCACCTTGCACAAGGTTTCCCAGCGCGTGGCACTCAAGCTGCGGCTCAGTTGCAGCCAGCGCGGGTCCAGTTGGCGCACCCCAGCCGCCGTGTTCAGCAAGATCGGCCACAACGCGGCAAACGCCAGCAGGAAGTAGATCGGCTGGTCACCCACGCCCATCAGCATCACCACCACAGGCATCCACGACAATGGCGATATCATGCGCAGAAACTGAAATGCTGGCGTGGTCACCGCCTCCAGGTGCCGGTAGCTGCCTACCAGCAAGCCCAACGGCACGCCCATCAGCAGCGCCAGCAGCAGCCCAATCAGGATGCGCTTGAGGCTGACCCAGATATGCCCATAGACCTCGCCCTGCCCCAGCAGCTCGACCAGGCTGGCCAGGGTTGCCGCCGGCGAAAAGCGCGCCGACAGGCCGTCGGCCTGGCCGAACATTGCCACACCGGCCCACCATAACAGCAACAAGGCCAGCAACCCGACCAGCCCAAGGCCGGCATGTACGACATGCGTGCGCATCAGACCGCAAACTCCTCGCTACGCTCGAAGTTGTCGGCAATGCCGAACACCGACGGGCCACCCACTGTCGCGATGGCATTCCGCACGAAGCGATCGTCGACCAGGTCGCGTGCGGCATACGCCGGATCCAGCCCGGCAAGAAACGCATTGTCGCCTTCGATCAGGGTGGTTTTCAGGCGCTTGACCAGCTCTTCGGTGTAACTCGGGAACGGGTATGGCTGGAAGTCGATGCGTTTTTCGTCCCACTGCTGATGGCGAATGGCGCCACTGGCAATGTAGCCAGCACGGTCTTCGGCGGCGGGCGCCAGGACCTTGGTCAGCACCGCAGGCTCGTGTGGGGTGTACTTGTTGGGGCCCGCCCTGGACAGCAGTGCGGCGGCTTCGGTGCGATGGTCACGGGTCCATTGCTGGGCCTTGACGATGGCGTTGACCACTTTCTGCGACCACTCCGGGCGGTTATTCAGGTCATGCTCGTGCATGAACACCACGCAGCACGCATGGTTGCGCCATACATCGCCGGTAAAGCGCTGCACGCGGCCCACCTTGAGGTTCTCGGCCAGTGCGTTGAACGGCTCGGCAACGATGTAGCCGGCAATGCGCTTGCTGGCCAGAGCGGGTGGCATGTCGGACGGTGGCAGCACCAGCAGGTTGACCTCGTTGGCGGCCAGTTGCGCATTGGCCGGCTTCGACACGGGCGTCAGGCCGTTGTCGTTGAGCAACTGTTGCAGTACCACATTGTGGATCGAGTACCAGAACGGAATGGCCACTGTCTTGCCACCAAGCTGTTTCACGTCGGATATATCCGGCGCAACAGTCAGGCCCGAACCGCCCACGTGGTTCCAGGCCACCACCTTGGCTGGCACCTTGCTGCCATAGCGCGCCCATACCGTCATCGGCGAAAGCAGGTGGATGACATTGACCTGGCCGGAGATGAATGCCTCGATCACCTGCGCCCAGCTGCGCAGCAGCACCGGGCGCTCGGCCTTGATGCCTTCGGCCTCGAACAGGCCGTTGTTATGTGCCACCAGCAGCGGCGTGGCATCGGTGATCGGCAGGTAGCCGATGCGCACCGGCGCGTCCGGCTCGGCAGCGGCACGCGCCTGCAAGCTCGACAGCAACGGCAATGCACCGGCAGCAGTGAGCATGGCGCCGAGCTTGAGAAAGTCACGACGCGAAGAAGAGGAACAACAGTCATCCATGCACATGGACAGCCTCCGAGGGCAACGAGGTTGGGGTAGGTTCGACTGTGCGGCTTGCCCGCCGAAGGGTTTTGAGGATTTCGATACGCAAAGCGCCCAGTTCTTCGACCCGCTGCGTCCGTGGTTGCGGCAGGTCGATGTGCCACTGGCCGAGGATGTGCGCTGGGTGGTTGCCCAGTAGCAGAACCCGGTCTGACAGCAGCAGGGCTTCGTCGATATCGTGAGTGATCAGCACGGCCGCGGTCTTGTGCGTGGCGATCAGTTGCAGCAGCAACTGCTGCATGTCGGCGCGGGTCACCTCATCCAACGCACCTAAGGGTTCATCCAGCAACAAGACTTCGGGCTGGCGTGCCAGGCAGCGGGCCAGCGCGGTGCGCTGGGCCATGCCGCCAGACAACTGCGCCGGGTACTGGCCACGGGCGTGGGCCAGGCCCACAGCCGCAATCGCATGGTCGATGCGTGCACGGCGTTCGGCATCCGCCAGCCTGGGCTGACGGGCGAAGTCCAGGCCGAAGGCGACGTTCTTCTCCAGGCTCAGCCATGGCAGCAGGCTTGGGTCCTGAAAGGCCACCGCCAGACGCGGGTGCGGCCCCTGCAGCGGCTGGCCGTGCAAGCTCACGCTGCCGCCGCCAGGCTGCTGCAGGCCTGCCAGCACCCGCAGCAAGCTGGACTTGCCCACACCACTGGGGCCAAGGATGCTCACGACTTCACCTGGCGCCAGCTGCAGGTCGAACTGCGCCAGCACCTGCTGCCAACCACCCTCACGCGGGTAGCCCAAGCGAATTTCACGGGCCTCCAGCAATACCGCGCTCATGCAACGCCTGCCTGGCGTTGCAGTTCGGCGCGCAATTGCACCAGGCTGGGCGTGACGATCGGCACGAAGGCCGACTCCCGCCAGCGGCGGGCGAACCCTTCGCCGTATTCGCAGAGGTAAGCCTTGCCGCCACTGGCCTGCAACTCCAGTTGTACCGCGTCAGCAGCACTTTCAGCCAGGATGATGCGCAGCTTGAACAAGGCCGCCGGCTGCTGCTGGAAGCGACCTTCGAGCAAGCCCTGCTTGAGTTCGCTGACGGTGTTTTCCAGGCGTTCGCCAAGCACCTGACGGGCTTCGTCGAGGAACGAGGCTCGGCCATGCAGATGCGCCTGAACCTCTTCCAGCGCTCGTCGCGCCAGGCCAATGGCCATGCCACATTGCAGCGCCAGGAATGCCGGACGTACCCGTGGCAGGAATTCGCGTGCATTTTCATGCAGCAACCAGTCGCGGGCCAGCGGCACCTGGTGAAAAGCCAGTGCTGCCGTGTTGCTCGACTGCAGGCCCATCAGTTGTAGATCATCAGAGCGCTCCAGGCCTTGAGCGTCGGAAGGAATGGCCAGCACAAACGGCGCGCCGCCGGCTTCATCCTCGATGGCCGCCGCCACCACGAAGCCGCTTTTACGCAAGTTGGTCACCCAGTGCAGTCGCCCTTCCAGGTGCCAGCCATCGGCTGCCGGGCGGCCACGCACCTGCAGCGCTTCGATACCGGACAGGAACTTCATGGCGTTGGACAGCCCGGTGGCACCGGCCAATTCACCGGTCAACAGCCGCGGCAGCAGGCGCTCACGCAGGGGCTGGTTGGGGCTGTGCAGCAGGTATTCGATGAAGGCACGCTGGCCCCAGCAGACGAAAGCCGCAGCCAATGAGCGGCTGGCAATGGCGGCGATGGCCTCGACCGCGTCGGTCACCTGCCCGCCCGTACCGCCCAGCGCTGGGTCGACCCCCGTGCGCAGCAGCTGCGATTCTGCGATCTGCGCCAGCACCTGCTGCGGTTCGCACAGGCCCCGGTCGATGGCCTCGGCATTGGCATCCAGCCAGTGTCGAAATGCACAATCTTGCATGGTCTTGCTCCTTTGATAACGCCGGGGCCGCTCTGCGGCCCGTTCACGGCACAAGGCCGCTCATACAACGGCCTGGTAATGGCCATTATCACAGGTGGACTACGCAGAAGGCTGCCAGCGGTATTTGCCAAGCTCTTCGTTGAGTGGCGTCTGGGCGAAAACATTAGCAAAGTTGCACAGGGTTGCGAGGCTTACGCCCAGAATCACCTCCAAGGCGTTGCCTTCACTGAAGCCGGCCTCACGGAAGGCCTGGTAGGTGGCTTCGCTGACATTGCCACGGGTGGCGATCACTTCGCGGGCAAAGGCGGCCAGGGTTTCGTAGCGGGCGTTCGGGAGTTCGCCACGGGCACGCAGAGCATCGACCACCTCCTGCGGCAGCTTGGCCTTGTTCAGCGCGACGGCCGTATGGCCGGCCACGCAAAAGTCGCAGCCATGCTGGGTGGCCGCGATCAGTTGCACCACTTCACGCTCGGCCAGGCCAAGCTCAGACTTGCCATTGAGTGCCGAAACGGTCACGTAGGTCTCCAGCGCCGCCGGGGCGTTGGCCAGCACACCAAGCAGGTTGGGGATGAAGCCGGAATTCTTCTGCGCGTTCTCAAGGAACGGCCGTGCCGCTTCCGGGGCGCTCTGCAGCGTGTGTAAAGTAATGCGCGCGGACATGCAGTGATCTCCTTTGATGAGTGTCACTACAGTCTGTTGGTTATAAGAACTACCCTCCATATTCGTCAGTCGCCTTTCCTTGCTCCTGAGTCTTTGCATTAGATGATTTCGTCCAGCCCGCTTGTCGATTGGTTATTAGAAAGCCTGGAGCTCGATGCCAGCCTGTTTCATGTAGGCCGCTATTGCGGCGGCTGGCATGCCAGTACCCAAGGCATGGGCCGCGCCAGCTTTCACCTGGTGGTGCAAGGGCATTGCTGGCTGCACATTGACGGCCAGCCGCAGGCCATTCGCCTGGAGAAAGGTGATGCCGTGTTCCTGCTGCGTGACCTGGCCTATCGCTTGTCCAGCGATCAGGACCCGGTCGACGCCTGTGCTCAGCCACGCCAGGCCATGCAGGCGCTGGATAGCCAGGCCGCCGACGGCGTTGGCTTGGTCTGCGGCTTCTTCCATTTTCAGTCGGGCCTCTGCTCGCTGATTGTCGAGGGTCTCGCTGACTGGATCTTGTTACGCGCTGAAGATCCCAGCGGCAGCGCAGCGCGGGCGCTGTTCGGGCTGATCCTGGAAGAATGCCGGCGAGATGCTGGGCCATCACAGATGCTACTGGAACGGCTGACGCACTTGTTGTTCCTGTACGTGCTGCGCCAGCAGGTGCACGCAGGGCAATCGCTGGGCGGGCTGGTCGCCCTCGCCCGCCAGCCGGCATTTGCCGGATTGCTTGAGCAATTGATCGAGCAACCGGGGCAAACCTGGACCCTGGAGAACATGGCCGCTTGCACCGGGTTGTCACGGTCGGCTTTTTTCAAGCGTTTCAGCGAGCTGGCCGGGCAGTCACCGGGACAAGTGCTGCTGGCGCTGCGCATGCGCCATGCCAGCCAGTTGCTGCAGGCGGGGCATACCGTTGAGCAGGTGGGCGCGCAGGTGGGGTATCAGTCGGTGGCCGCATTCACCAGGGCGTTCGCCAAGGCAGTGGGGGTGCAGCCGGGGGCGTATCGCAGGCAGCATGACGGGCGCGGGCATGCCTGACCCAGCAAAGCGCGGAAATCGACCAAGCGGCCATAGTCGGGGCTGCTTAGCAGCCCCATGTTGCAGTTGTCAGTCGTTGACGCTGATAACCCGCGCACTGTTAACCGCCTTCCCGCGTGTGGCCAGGCAGTAATACAGCGGCACCGTCACCAGCAAGCCGAACAGCCACGACAGGTCGGCCCCTTCGACAATGTTCGAGTACGGCCCCACATACAGCGAAGTATTGGCAAACGGCAGCTGCACCAGGATGCCGCAGGCATAGGCAATGATCGCGTGGTGGTTGAAGCGGCCATAGATGCCGCCGTCTGCACTGAAGATCGAGGCGATGTCGTACTGGCCCTTCTTGATCAGGTAGAAATCGATCAGGTTGATCGAAGCCCACGGCACCAGCACCAGCAGCAGCGCCAGGATCAGGCCGATGAACTGGCCGATGAAGTCCGCCGAGGCATTCAGTGCCACCATCCCGCAGCCCACCAGAATGACCGAGGCCAGGATCACCCGTACCTTGACGCTCGGCGTCCACTCGGCCATGAAGGTCTGGATTGCGGTCACGATCGACAGCACCGCGCCATACAGGTTGAGGGCGTTGTGGCTGATGATGTTGAGCAGGAACAGCACCATCAGGATCGGGCCCAGCCAGCCGGTAGCCTGCTTCACCGCGTCCATTGCGTCGGTGCCTTGCGGGACGCACAACACGGCCACTGCACCAAAGCTGAAGCACAGGATGGTGCCCAGGGTGGCGCCCAGGTAGGTAGCCCAGAACGGTTTGGCAATGCCCACTTCACGCGGCAGATAGCGCGAATAGTCTGACGTGTACGGCGAGAAGCTGATCTGCCAGATGGTGCCCAGCGACACGGTGGCGATAAAGCCCGACAGGTTGAATGCGCCGCGGCTGAAGAAGTCTGCCGGCAGGTCCTGGATGAACATCATGATGAAACCGGCCAGCAAAGCCGAACCCATCACCCAGGTACCGATGCGGTTGAGAATGTGGATGAAACGATAGCCGATCACGCCGATGGCAGTAGCGCTCAGGGCGCCTATCACGATCGCGCCAGGCATCGGCACGCTCGGGGCGATGCCGTGGATGGTCTTGCCTGCCAGGACAATGTTGGAAATAAAGAAGCCGACATAGATCAGCGCGGTGAAGAACACGATCAGCAAGGCACCGTAACGGCCGTACTGGCCACGGCTTTGCACCATTTGTGGAATGCCCAGCTGCGGCCCCTGCGCAGAGGCCAGGGCGATGACCACGCCCCCGACCAGATGGCCCAGGACGATGGCTATCAACCCCCACAACAGGTTCAGGTGAAACACCTGGACCACCATGGCACCGGTGACGATGGGCAGTGGTGCAATGTTGGTACTGAACCAGAGGGTGAACAGGTCGCGCGCCTTCCCGTGGCGCTCGGCAGGTGGAACGTAATCGACCGTGTGATTCTCGACAAACTGGTGTTGCGACGACGGTTGGGACATGGTTTTCAGCTCGAAAGGTCGTTTTTATCTTTGTAAGGAAACCGCATCTAGGCGGCCTCTCAGCTGCGGACCATATTATGGTATTCCAAACTTTTGACAACACTGATCCGCATGAAAAAACGGCCACTGATCCGCTTGCGAAACCCCTGCGACAAACCGCCTCACCGCTCAAGGCCACGGTTTTCGTGGCTTTGGGCCGTTCATCGCGAAAACCCAGGGTTGAAAATTCCGCTTGCAAAATAGGTATTACGGTATACCATCAGACACATCAACGATAAAAACCGCGGACCACCGCAGCCCTTCAGAGGTACTCCCGATGATCGACGCAACTGTCTACAAGAACGTTCTGGGCTCCTTCCCGTCCGGCGTTACCGTCATCACCACCCAGGACGACGACGGCTCGGTCGTCGGCCTGACCGCCAGCGCCTTCTCCTCCCTGTCGATGGACCCGCCGCTGGTGCTGTTCTGCCCCAACTACACCTCCGACTCCTACCCGGTACTGATCAAGCAGAAGCGCTTTGCCATTCATCTGCTCTCGGGTGAACAGCAGGCAGAAGCCTACGCGTTCGCCAAGAAGGGCAAGGACAAGGCCAGCGGTATCGAGTGGAGCCTGAGTGAACTGGGCAATCCGATCCTGGCCGGTGCCACCGCCGTCATCGAATGCGAACTGTGGCGTGAATACGAAGGTGGCGACCACGCCATCATGGTCGGCAAGGTGCACAACCTGATCGTCCCGGCAGAAGCACCACGGCCCATGGTGTACTGCCGCGGCAAGATGGCCAGCCTGCCGGCCTTTGCCTGAAGCCTGCAGTTGGACGCAGCCCGCTCCCAAATTGAAGCCCGATTGACTGACGGGCAATAACAAGCGTTGAGGAAAAACCCATGAAATTTTCGTTGTTCGTACACATGGAACGTTGGGATGAACAGGTCAGCCACCGCCAGCTGTTCGAAGACCTGACCGAACTGACCCTGATGGCCGAATACGGCGGTTTCAGCACCGTGTGGATCGGTGAACACCACGCCATGGAATACACCATTTCGCCAAGCCCGATGCCGCTGCTGGCCTACCTGGCCGCGCGCACCGAGAAGATCCGCCTGGGCGCCGGCACCATCATTGCGCCATTCTGGAACCCGATCCGCGTCGCTGGCGAATGCGCCCTGCTCGACGTGATCAGCAACGGCCGCATGGAAGTGGGCCTGGCCCGCGGCGCCTACCAGTTCGAGTTCGACCGCATGGCAGGTGGCATGCCGGCCACCGACGGCGGCAAGGCGCTGCGCGAGATGGTGCCGGTGGTGCGCAAGCTGTGGGAAGGCGACTACGCCCACGACGGTGAAGTCTACAAGTTCCCGACCTCCACCAGCGTACCGAAGCCGTTCAACGCCACGCCGCCTATGTGGATCGCCGCCCGCGACCCGGACTCGCACAACTTCGCCGTTGCCAATGGTTGCAATGTCATGGTCACCCCGCTGATGAAGGGGGACGAAGAAGTGCTGGACCTGAAGAACAAGTTCCAGGCCGCCCTGGACAACAACCCAGGCGTGCCGCGCCCGCAACTGATGGTGCTGCGCCACACCCATGTGCACAGCCCGGCGGATCCGGAAGGCTGGAAGGTCGGTGCCCAGGCGATCTCGCGCTTCTACCGCACCTTCGATGCCTGGTTCGGCAACAAGACGACCCCGGTGAATGGCTTCCTGGAGCCGAGCCCGGAGTCGAAATTCGCCGAAGTGCCGGCGTTCCAGCTGGAGAACATCCGCAAGAACACCATGATCGGCACGCCGGAAGAGATCATCGCACGCATCAAGTACTACCAGGAACTGGGCGTCGACGAGTTCAGCTTCTGGTGCGACAACAGCTTGCCCCACGCCGAGAAGAAAAAATCGCTCGAGCTGTTCATCAAGGAAGTGGTGCCGGCGTTCGCCTGAATTCCCATTGCCTGAATCATTGCGGGACGCGCCCGCTCCCGTGGGCCCCTTCGGCCTGCGTGAGCGGGCTTTTTTTTGAAACCTGTGCAGTTCCTGTGGGAGCGGGCAAGCCCGCGAAGAGGCCAGTACAGACAACAGAGAAATCAAGGCATCAGGCCACCTTTCGTCCCCCGGCAAGAGAAATTTCCTGACACCTCTTGCACAACAAATATTATGGTATACCATCAGACAACAAGAGCTGATAACCCTCACCAGGAGCCACCCATGAGTTTCGAAATCCGCAAGATCGTCACCTACTCCGAAGAGACCCGCATCGAAGGCGGCAAGGCCACCGACAAGCCGGTGACCATGGTCGGCCTGGCCGTCGTGATCAAGAACCCATGGGCCGGTCGCGGTTTCGTTGAAGATCTGAAGCCGGAAATTCGCGCCAACTGCTCGGAGCTGGGTGCCCTGATGGTCGAGCGCCTGACTGCTGCCATTGGCGGCGCCGACAAGATCGAGGCCTACGGTAAGGCCGCCGTCGTCGGCGCCGATGGCGAAATCGAGCACGCCTCGGCCGTCATCCATACCCTGCGCTTCGGCAACCACTACCGCGAGGCGGTACAGGCCAAGAGCTACCTGAGCTTCACCAACAAGCGCGGCGGCCCAGGCACTTCGATCCAGATCCCGATGATGCAGAAGGACGACGAAGGCCTGCGTTCGCACTACATCACCCTGGAAATGCAGATCGAAGATGCCCCGCGTGCCGATGAAATCGTCGTGGTCCTGGGCGCAGCCGATGGCGGCCGCCTGCACCCGCGCATCGGCAACCGTTACATCGACCTGGAAGAACTGGCTGCCGAAAAAGCCAACGCTCAATAACAACAACCAAGACGGGCCGGGGCGTGGCGTGCTTACCCGCCGCGCCCGACCTTCAAGGAGCGCCCTCCATGATTCAGCCTGTCGCTGAACGCACACCTGCCGGCACCAGCTATCTGGATGTCGGCCAGGGCCAACCCGTGGTGCTGATCCACGGCGTGGGCCTGAACAAGGAAATGTGGGGCGGTCAGTTCGTTGGCCTGGCCAACGACTACCGCGTCATCGCCTACGACATGCTCGGCCACGGTCAAAGCCGCGTACCGGCCGCCGACACAACGCTGGAAGGCTATGCCGACCAGCTCGCGGAACTGCTTGACCACTTGCAAATTGCACAAGCCACCGTGATCGGCTTCTCCATGGGCGGCCTGGTTGCCCGTGCATTCGCCCTCAATTACCCGCAGCGCCTGGCTGCACTGGTCGTGCTCAACAGCGTGTTCAACCGCACCCCCGAGCAAAGTGCCGGGGTGATCGCCCGCGCTGCACAAGCGGCGGAGCTGGGCCCAGACGCCAACGTCGATGCTGCCCTGGACCGCTGGTTCAGCCGTGAATACAAGGCTGCCAACCCCGCGCAGGTCGCCGCCATTCGCCAGGTGCTGGCGAGCAACGACCCGCAGGGCTACCACACCACTTATTCGCTGTTCGCCACTCAGGACATGTACCGCGCCGACGACCTGGGCAGTATCCAGGTGCCGACGCTGATCGCCACCGGCGAACTCGACTCGGGCTCCACCCCGGCCATGACCCGCCAGCTCGCCGCCTGCATTCCTGGCGCACGCAGTGTGGTCCTCGCCGAGCAACGGCATATGATGCCGGTGGAAGCACCGCGTGAAGTCAACAAGATGCTGCTGGACTTCCTCACCCAAGCCCGCACCCTCACCGAATCCGCCAAGGGGATTGTTGCATGACCCTCGTTCGTTTCCAGATGTGCATCGACGGCCAATGGCGCGATGCCCAGAGCGGCAAGACCTTCGACAGCCTTAACCCGGCCACCGCCCAGGCCTGGGCGCAACTGCCCGACGCCGATGAAGCCGATGTGGAGCTGGCCGTTCAGGCCGCCCAGCGTGCCTTCGACAGCAAGGCGTGGCGCAGCATCACCGCCACCGCCCGCGGCAAGCTGCTGCGTCGCCTGGGTGACCTGATTGCCGAGAACAAGGAGCACCTGGCCCAGCTGGAAAGCCGTGACAACGGCAAGCTGATCCGCGAAACCCGCGGCCAGGTCGGCTATCTGCCGGAGTTCTTCCACTACACTGCGGGCCTGGCCGACAAGCTCGAAGGCGGTACCCTGCCGCTGGACAAACCCGACCTGTTCGCCTACACCGTGCACGAGCCGATCGGCGTGGTTGCCGGGATCATCCCGTGGAACAGCCCGCTGTACCTCACCGCGATCAAGCTGGCCCCTGCCCTGGCTGCCGGCAACACCATCGTGCTCAAACCGTCCGAGCACGCCTCGGCGACCATCCTCGAGCTGGCCCGACTGGCCCTTGAGGCCGGCTTCCCGGCCGGCGTGGTCAACGTGATCACCGGCTACGGCCCCAGCACCGGCGCGGCGCTGACCCGCCACCCGCTGGTGCGCAAGATCGCCTTCACCGGCGGTGCCGCCACCGCCCGCCACGTGGTGCGCAGCAGCGCCGAAAACTTCGCCAAGCTGTCGCTGGAACTGGGCGGCAAGTCGCCGAACATCATCTTCGCCGACGCCGACCTGGACAGCGCCATCAATGGCGCCGTGGCCGGCATCTATGCCGCGTCCGGGCAAAGCTGCGTGGCCGGTTCGCGCCTGCTGGTGCAGGATGAAATCTTCGACGTGTTTGTCGAGCGCCTGATTGCCCGCGCCAAGCGCATCCGCATCGGCAACCCACAGGACGACGCCAGCGAAATGGGCCCGATGGCCACCGCACAGCAGCTGGCAGTCGTCGAAGGCCTGGTGGCTGCGGCCAAGGCCGAAGGCGCCAAACTGCATATGGGCGGAAAGCGTGCCGACGTTGAAGGTGACGGCTGGTTCTACGAGCCGACCCTGTTCGAGTGCGACAGCAACGCGATGACCATCATGCAGGAAGAAGTGTTCGGCCCGGTCGCCGCAGTGATTCGCTTCAAAACCGAAGAAGAAGCCCTGGCCATAGCCAACGACTCACAGTTCGGCCTGGCTGCCGGCATCTGGACGCGCGATCTGGGCCGTGCCCACCGCCTGGCCCGCGACGTGCGTTCGGGGATCATCTGGGTCAACACCTACCGCGCTGTGTCGGCCATGGCACCGATAGGTGGTTTCAAGAACAGCGGCTACGGCCGTGAGAGCGGCATCGATTCGGTGCTGGCCTATACCGAGCTGAAGACCGTGTGGATCAACTTGTCCACCGCGCCGATGCCCGACCCGTTCGTGATGCGCTAGGAGGAACACGAGATGATCGAACCCGGCATCTACAAAGACGTGATGGGCTCCTTCCCGTCAGGCGTCACGGTAGTGACCACCCTGGACGCCGACGGCGGCATCGTCGGCATCACCGCCAGTGCGTTCAGCGCGCTGTCGATCGACCCGGCGCTGGTGCTGTTCTGCCCCAACTACGCCTCCGACACCTACCCGATCCTGCGCGACAGCAAGCAGTTCGCCATCCACCTGCTGTCCGCCGACCAGACTGCCGAGGCGTATGCCTTCGCAGGCAAGGGCAAGGACAAGGCCAAGGGCGTCGAATGGCACCTGAGCGAGCTGGGCAACCCTCTGCTGGCCAAGGCCACGGCGATCATCGAGTGCGAATTGTGGCGCGAGTACGACGGCGGTGACCACGCGATCATTGTCGGCGCGGTGAAGAACCTGGTGTTGCCTGAGCAGCCGATGACCCCGATGGTGTACCACAAGGGCAAGCTCGGCGCCCTGCCGCCACTTGGCTGATACATCTTGAGTCGGTGTTGGCCTCTTCGCGGGCTTGCCCGCTCCCACAGGTATCGCACAGATTCCGGAAGCTGTGGGAGCGGGCAAGCCCGCGAAGAAGCCAACACCGATGCCCCTGTTTTCAGGGGTCGCGCTAATCGTCTCACCCTCGGTTGCGGCCCCTTTTTTATGCCGGAGTACTGCACATGAGCAATGAAAAGTACGAAAAGGGCCTGAAAATCCGCACCCAGGTACTGGGCGAGGACTACGTCAACCGCTCGATCCAGAACGCAGATGAATTCACCAAACCGTTGCAGGAGCTGGTCACCGAGTATTGCTGGGGTCACGTCTGGGGCCGCGAAGGCTTGTCGCTGAAAGAGCGCAGCATGATAAACTTGGCCATGATTTCCGCGCTCAACAGGCCCCACGAGCTCAAGTTGCACATTCGCGGTGCCCTGCGCAATGGGCTGAGCCGTGAACAGATTCGCGAAATCCTGCTCCAGGTCGGCATTTATTGCGGCGTACCCGCGGCGGTGGACAGTTTCCGCCTGGCCCGTGAAGCCTTTGCCGAAGCCGATGCGGAGCCAACCCGTTAACAACGGGCTGTTCGAACCACTGCATGGAAAGCCTCGGTTCGGGGCATTCCGCGATGTTGGCGCAACAGCCTCATAAAGAGCGCACCTGATGAAACGCCAGCCACTCGACGACAGCTTCAAGGTCAACCGCAACCCCGTTACTCTGCGCGAAATCGTGCTCGACAAGCTGCGCACCGCAATCATGAACTTTCACCTGTTGCCCGGCGACCGCCTGGTCGAGCGCGACCTGTGCGACCGCCTCGGCGTCAGCCGCACTTCGGTACGTGAAGCGCTGCGTCACCTGGAGTCCGAAGGCCTGGTCGAGTTTGCCGACGCCAAAGGCCCGCGCGTGGCCATCATCACCCTGGAAGACGCACGTGACATCTATGAGCTGCGCTGTGTGCTCGAAGGCCTGATCGTGCAACTGTTCACCCTCAACGCCAAGGCCAAGGACATCCGTGCGCTGGAACGCGCGCTGGAAGTGAACCGCGAAGCACTGGAAGAAGGCGAGTTGCAACAGGTGCTGGATTCGGTACAAGGTTTCTACGATGTGCTGCTGGAAGGCTCTGGCAATCAGGTGGCGGCCCAGCAGCTGCGCCAGTTGCAAGCACGCATCAGCTACCTGCGCGCCACCTCGGTATCGCAGGAAAACCGCCGCGGCGCCAGCAACCGCGAAATGGAAAAGATCGTCGAGGCCATCAAGGGCGGCGACCCGCTGGTGGCCCACCAGGCCTCGGTCGACCACGTCCGCGCCGCCGCCAAGGTGGCCCTGGACTACCTGCGCCAGAAGCAGGATGACAACGCCAAGGTGCGCGACATTGTCGAACCCTTGGCCCTGAAGGAACCCCGCATAGGTCGCTGATCATGCCCAATGCCCCGCGCTACTGCCCGCACTGCACCAAGGAACTGGCCCGGGGCGTTCCCACAGGCGATACCCACGAACGCCTGCATTGCACCGGCTGCGGCTACATCCATTACATCAACCCCAAGATCATCGCCGGCTGCATCATCGAGCGCGATGGAAAGTACCTGCTGTGCCAGCGCGCCATCCCCCCTCGCCCCGGCACCTGGACCTTGCCTGCCGGGTTCATGGAGGCTGGCGAAACCACCGAACAGGCGGCGCTGCGCGAGGTATGGGAAGAAAGCGGGGTACGTGCGGACATCGTCTCGCCGTATTCGATCTTCAGCGTGCCAAAGATCAGCGAGGTGTACATCATCTTCCGTGCCATCGTCACCGAAGAGACCGGGCAGTATGGGCCGGAGACGCTGGCGTACAAGTTCTTCGAACCGGATGAAATCCCTTGGGATGAAATCTACTACCCGGCTATCCGGCAAATTCTCGAGCGCTACATCCTCGAGCGGCAGGCCGGGGTGTATGGCATTTACATGGGCAATGATGACACCGGCAAAGTGCACTTCATGCGCTAGCCTGTCCGGCCTCTTCGCAGGTGAATCTGCACTCCCCCGGATCGCGCAGTGGCAGAGGCTCGTGCAGTGGCACAGCCCCTCACAAAACCCTCGCCAACGGTCTATTCTCGGTGCACCCTAAGGGCCTTGAGAAAGAGGACCGGCAAAGCACATGGCTAGATGGCTAGACGGCGGCGGGCTAATGGCCGAACGCATCCGCAACCACGACTGGGCCAGCACTCCCCTGGGCCCGCTGGAACATTGGCCCGACGCCCTGAAAACCACGATGTCTCTGTGCCTGGCCTCGCGCTTTCCGCAGGCCGTGCTGTGGGGCCCGGACTTGATCACCCTGTACAACGACGCCTTCACCCCGATACTCGGTCGCAAGCCCCTGGCCTTGGGCATCCCCTTCCGCGACGTGTGGCACGAAGCCTGGGATGAAATCAGCAGCATGGCGGACCGTGCGTTGGCCGGTGAAGCGGTGTACATCGAAGACTTCCCGCTGATGATCGACCGCAACGGAGGTTTGGAGCGGGCCTATTTCACCTTCTGCTACAGCCCGATTCGCGGCCATGATGGCGAGATTCTGGGCATGCTCGACACGGTCACCGAAACCACCGCCAGCGTGGTCACCAACCAACGCCTGAACTTTCTCGATACCCTCGGGCGAGCCGTGACCGAGGCGACCGACCCGGACCAGATCATGGCCATAACCACCCGCATGCTGGTCGAGCACCTTGGCCTGTCCAGCTGCGCCTATGCGGTGATGGACCCCGACGAGGACGGTTTCACCATTTGCGGCGATGCGGTGACCCCCGGTTCACCACGCCTGGTGGGCCACTATCACCTGCATGACTTCGGCCGCCTGGCTGTCAGCCGCCTGCGCAGCGGCCTGGCCCTGGTGATCAATGACAACCTGCGCGAACTGGCCACTGACGAGGCGGCGACTTTTCAGGCCATCGGCATTACGGCCACCATCTGCATGCCACTGATCAAGGGTGGCAGGCTGACCGCGCTGATGGCGATTCACGACCGCGTACCCCGGGCATGGACCGACTACGAGCAAACACTGATCAGCGAAGTGACCGAGCGATGCTGGGCACACATACAACGGGCCCAGGCCCATGCCGAAGTGCGCGAAGCGATGGCGGCCCTTGAAGCGCTCAACACCACCTTGGAACATCGCGTCGAAGAACGCACCACTCAGTTGCTGCACACCGAGGCCGTGCTGCGCCAAGCCCAGAAGCTGGAAGCCATTGGCCAGCTGACCGGCGGCGTAGCCCACGACTTCAATAACCTGCTGACCATCATCCGCTCGTCGCTGCACTTCCTGCAGCGCCCCAACCTGGCCGAGGAGCGCCGCGAGCGCTACCTCAAGACCATGTCCGACACGGTCGACCGTGGTGCCAAACTGACCGGCCAGCTACTGGCCTTCGCCCGTCGCCAGGCCCTCAGCCCACAGGTGTTCGAGGCCGGGCCTCGGCTGGAGGCCATGGCCGACATGCTCGACACCGTCACTGGCGCGCGCATCCGGGTCGAGCTGCAGTTACCGCAAGCGCCCTGCCACATCCGCGCCGACCTCAGCCAGTTGGAAACCGCGGTGATCAACCTGATGCTCAATGGCCGCGATGCCATGGCTGGCGAAGGTGCCTTGCAGCTGCGTCTGCAGGCCGACCAGTGCCTGCCTGCCTTGCGCGGTCAGCCTTCGCTGCCTGGCCCGTTCGCGGCAATATCGGTGAGCGACAGCGGCGTCGGTATTGCCAGCGAGTTGTTGGAGCGCATCTTCGACCCGTTCTTCACCACCAAGGCCCCAGGTGAAGGTACCGGGCTCGGGTTGTCGCAGGTGTTCGGTTTCGCCAAGCAATCCGGGGGCGATGTACAGGTGAACAGCATCCCCGGCCAGGGCACCACCTTTACCCTGTACCTGCCGCAGGAGGACTCACCTGCGGCCTTGCCCGAAGACGCCTCGGCCGGCAGCCAGCCGCAGGTACAGGGCGAGCGGCGACGAATACTGGTGGTAGAAGACAACCCCGACCTGGGCAGCTTCACGGCTCAGTTCCTCGAGGACCACGGCTACCAAATCAGCTATGCGCGTTCGGCAGAAGAAGCGCTGGCGCAGTTGACTGGCCCGGCAGGTGATTTTGATGCGGTGTTTTCCGATGTGGTCATGCCCGGCATGGGTGGCTTGGCACTGGCCCGCGAACTTCGCCGCCAGCGCCCGCAGTTGCCGGTGATCCTTACTTCGGGCTTTAGCGATGCGATTGCCGAAGGCGGGCACCAAGGGTTCACCTTCCTGGCCAAACCCTACTCGGCAGAACAGGTGTGCCAGATGCTCGGGCAAGTACTCGGCCACTGATACTTGTCGCAATGGGCGATCAACGGCGCCCTTCTGCCAGCATGCGCACCGCCAGCCCCGCCAGCACCGTTCCCATCAACCAACGCTGAACCTGTTGCCACAGTGGCCTGCCAGCCAGGAACACGGCGATGGAGCCGGCCATGATCGCAATCAGCGCGTTGACCGTAACGCTGATGGCGATCTGCGTCGAACCCAGCACCAGCGACTGCAACAGCACGCTGCCGTGGCCCGGTTCGATGAATTGCGGCATAAGCGACAGGTACATGACGGCAATCTTGGGGTTGAGCAGGCTGGTGGCAAACCCCATGGTGAATAGCCGCCGCGGGCTGTCGGCGGGCAGTTCACGGAGCTGGAACGGCGATTGGCCACCCGGCCGCAGCGCCTGCCAGGCCAGGTACAAAAGGTACAGCGCGCCACCGATGCGCAGCGCGTCGTAGGCAAAGGGTACTGCCATCACCAGCGCCGTGATGCCCATTGCCGCGCAGAACATGTAGATGACGAAGCCCAGAGCCACACCGCCAAGCGAAATCAACCCGGCTTGGCGGCCCTGGCAGATCGAGCGGGAAATCAGGTAGATCATGTTCGGCCCTGGGGTCAGGACCATGCCGAGGCAAATCAGGGCGAACGTGAGCAGTTGCGTGGTTTCGGGCATGGGGGCACTTCCTGGTTGTGCATGAGGGTGCAGCGAGTGTATCTGAAGTCATTCTGAACCGGTAAATTCAGGTCATTTGCCCGGCTATCAAGCCCAGGGCCACGGTAATCATCGCCATCCCCGACACCCGCCCGACCAGCTTTGCCGCCCCCGGCCGGGTGCTCAGCACCGCTTTGGCGCCATAGCCGACCAGCGTGTAGATCACCAGCGAACTGCACAGATGGACCAGCCCCAGCAACAAGATCTGCAACGGTACGGGCCAGCTCGACTGCGGGTCGGTGAACTGCGGCAGCAGGGCCAGGAACAGCAGGAATACCTTGGGGTTCAGGCCGCTGACGCAAAAACCCTTCAACGCCCAGCGCGAGCCCGACTCCCCCGCGCCGCCCTGCCCGGCCGCCGGCAAGGACGGGCTGAGCAACAGGTTACCGCCCAGCCACAGCAAATAGGTGCACCCCGCCAGGGTCAGCAAGGTCAGCGCCAACGGGTGACCAGCCAGCAGGCTGCCAACCCCGGCCGCCACCACCAGCGTGGCCAGGAAATGCCCCGACAACATTCCCGCCACCGCTGGCATCACCCAGCGACCGCGCATGCCTGCAGAGATGGCATACGCCCAATCTGCACCCGGGGTAATCACGAACAGCATCGACACAGCCCAGAACGCCGTCAGCACACTGATAGCCACTTGAATCTTCCTTATCTACTGCATTGGGATGTCGAAAGATTACGGATTTCGCTCGGGGATATTCTTTCGTATATTTCCCCTTGGCATTCATGAATTGGAAAATTCTTCCCAATGGATAGAACTGATCGAAAAATCCTTGCCGAGCTGCAAAAAGACGGGCGCCTGTCGGTAACCGAGCTGGCCGACCGCGTGGGGCTTAGCCTGTCACCCTGTCATCGGCGCTTGAAGGCACTGGAAGAGTCCGGAGCCATTCTGGGCTATCACGCACGGCTGGCACCGAGCGCCCTTGGGCTGAACTTTGCCGCGCTGGTATTCGTGACGCTACGCGAGGTAACCCGCCAGCCGGTGGCGGACTTTGAAACGGCACTGGCGCAGATCCCGCAGATTGTCGAAGCGCAGCGGCTGTTCGGCGACCCCGATTACCTGCTGCATGTGGTAGCCAAGGACCTGCCGGCGTTTCAGAAGCTGTATGACGAGCACCTGACCAGTATTCCCAATGTGAAACGCTTGAGCTCGACCTTGGTGATGAAGGAAGTGATTCAGGATCGGTTGCTACCCATGTAGCTGTTTCCTCTTGTGCCGGCCCCTTCGCGGGTAAACCCGCGCCTGCTGTAGGAGCGGGTTTACCCGCGAAAAGGCCGGCCCAGGCAACCTTTCATCTGCCCTGAAAACGCGCACATCGCACCAACCCAGCCCACCGTGATCCGGTTGCCACCCCCGCCGTCCCTCTACCCCAAGGCCTTCAGCCAGCTGGCACTCTCCTTGCTACCGTCACCCGCTTAAGCTTTTGTCAGCCTTAGTTTTTTTAACGCTTATGGGCACATATTTACTAATTTCTCGTTATCCCCGCGCCCCTCATCATCGCTCCAACAAGAACGCGTCGCCCACCGCCGGCACGCCCCCGGGCAGTTCCCAATGCCCTACCTTGCCTTGGAGTCAGTCATGACCAGTGCAGCCAATTCGGCACCCCTGATAGAAAAACACACGATCGGCTACGTGCCCCCGCAAGACCGCCATGGAAAGGTAAGGGATCTGTTCACACTCTGGTTCGGCGGCAACATCGCGCCGTTGCCCATCGTCACCGGCGCGCTGGGTGTGCAACTGTTCCACCTGAACCTGGTATGGGGCATCGTCGCCATCCTTGTCGGCCACCTGGTCGGCGGGGTGCTGATGGCCCTGCACTCGGCCCAGGGCCCGCAAATGGGCATTCCGCAGATGATCCAGAGCCGCGCCCAGTTCGGCACCCTCGGTGCGCTGTTGGTGGTGGTGATCGCCGGTGTCATGTACATCGGCTTCTTCGCATCCAACATCGTCCTTGCCGGCAAGTCACTGCATGGCGTGGTCGACGCCGTTCCGGTACCGGTGGGCATCGTCATCGGTGCGCTGGGTTCAGGCATCATCGGCATCATCGGCTACCGCTTCATCCACGTGCTCAATCGCATTGGCACCTGGGTACTGGGTATCGGTATCGTGGTCGGCTTCGGCTACATCTTCACCCATGTACAAAGCGACGATTTCCTCACCCGTGGCAGCTTCAACCTGGCCGGCTGGCTGGCCACCGTGTCGCTGGCGGCGTTGTGGCAAATCGCCTTTGCGCCCTATGTGTCGGACTACTCGCGCTACCTCCCGGCAGATGTCAAAGTCAGCTCGACCTTCTGGACCACCTACCTGGGTTCGGCCCTGGGCTCAAGCCTGTCATTCATCTTCGGCGCCGTGGCCGTGCTGGCGATCCCGGCCGGCATGGACACCATGGACGCGGTCAAGCTGGCCACCGGCACGCTCGGCCCGATCATGCTGGTGCTGTTCCTGCTCAGCGTGATCAGCCATAACGCTCTCAACCTGTATGGCGCTGTGCTGTCGATCATCACCCTGGTGCAAACGTTCGCCTACCGCTGGATCCCCACCGCCAAAAGCCGGGCAGTGCTGTCGCTGATCGTGCTGTCAGCCTGCTGCGTGGTAGCGGTGTTCGCTTCGGCAGACTTCATCGGCCACTTCGTTGACATGGTGCTGGTACTGCTGGTGGTGCTGGTGCCGTGGACGGCGATCAACCTGATCGACTTCTACGCCATTCACAAAGGTGACTACGACATCCAGTCGATCTTCCAGGTCGATGGTGGGATCTATGGGCGCTACAACCCGCAGGCACTGATCGCCTACGCTGTGGGTATCGTGGTGCAGATACCGTTCATGAACACCCCGCTGTACGTCGGGCCGATTTCCGAGCACATCAACGGGGCTGACCTGTCGTGGCTGGTAGGGTTGGCGATCACCTCGCCGCTGTACTGGTGGCTGGCGAGCCGAGACAGTGCCTACCGTCGTCGGCAGACCAGCGCCAAGCTGGCAGCGGTGGCTTAAGCTGCACTGGCCATTCGCAGCACAAGGTGAACTGGCCTAAGATCCTGGAGACCTCTTGAGGGCGATAGGTTTCGCCCTCAAGAGGTTCCCGTCAAAGGCTCATGTTTATCGACACGAACGCTGAGCGGCCAGGTGCTGGCGAGAACATCGCCTGGTCGTCGCCGCCCCAGAAGAAGTTGTCGTACCAGACGTATTCGTATTCACGGTCAAACAGGTTTTTAACCTGCAGGTCGACGCTGGTCGACGAGGTAATACGGTAACTGACACTGGCGTCCACGACCACGAAACCGCCGTACTTACCCTGCTCGTTCAGCTCGTCGATATAGTAGCTGCCTTGCGCCCGCCCCTGCGCCCCGAACTTCCAGTCATCGTTGTATCGGTAGTCGACACCCACATTGCTGATGTAGCGCGGGGTGGAAAATACCTCTTTGCCGGACAATGACTGGCCGTTTGCAGCGTAGGCCTTGACCACCTTGGCCTCCTGGATCGCGTGGGACGCCCATACCGTCCATTGATCGTCCAGCTGAGCACTGATCTGCATGTCCACGCCACGCCGGCGTGTTTCGCCAAGGCCGACCGTGGTGCCAGTGCTGGGCATGTTCGCGACTTCATCGGTCGCGTCCTGCTGCCACAGCGCAACCCGCGCCTGAGCGCCCGGGAATGGCTGAAACTTGATGCCCACTTCCTTGCCGGTGTTGATCGACGGGTCGTACGAGGCTTGCCCAGGCACCCTGTAGGCTGGCCCGCCGGAGCCTGTAAGAATCTGGAAGGTACGCCCCCAGTTGGCATAAAGGTCGATCTCGGGCGTGAGGCTGTAGATTACGCTCAGCTTCGGCTGGCGGATCCAGCCATAATCCTGCAGGGATGCCTTGACACCGCCAAGCGTCTCGCTGTTACCAGAAAACTTGTCGACGCGCATGGCAGGAATGATCTTCAGTGCGTCGGTCGGCTGAATGACCGCCTGCACATAACCGCCAATATTGCGCAGGGTGTAAGTGTCGTCGTTCTGCACACGTGCCGGTGTAGCGTCGAAATCAGTCGGGATCCCGTAGCTGTAGCGCAGGCGACGATACTGGTTGTCCTGCTCCTCGTAGTTGATGCCGCCATCCAGCGTCAGCAGATCGTCAGCGCGCCAGGTCAGGTTGCTGAGCATCCCTCGCTGCTGTTCATCCCACTGACGACGCTGGCGTGGCGCGTTGCCGGGCTGGTAATCGGTGAAGGTGATGGTTCGATCATCGTTGTAGCTGTTGTAGTACAGCTTGCTGCTCAGACTCAGGTCGTCGTCGAGCTGCCAGTCGGCGTGCAGGCTCAGCTGCTTCATGTCGCGGTCGTCACCGTCATTGGCGTTCTTGGCCGGCGATTGGGTGCGGCTGGCGTGCAGTTGTTCGCGGGTGAGGAAACCTGACTCCTGGGCCTGGTGGTGGTACAGGCGGGCGATCAGGCCGACACGGAAATCCTGTTCGTCGTTGCTGATGAACCACTTGCCGCCGAGCGAGTATTTGTTGGATTCGCTGTGGTCGCGGTAACCGTTGCTGTCTTGCTTGGCGAGGATATAGTTCTGGGCAAAGTTCCCCTCCTCGTGCCCGGCTGCCAACTGCACTTCGCGCGTGTCGAAACTGCCGTAAGTCACACGGCTATCGACATAGTTCCCACCTTGGCGGGTCGCGAAGTTGATGTTGCCACCGATATTGTGCAGCCCATAGCGCGGATCGTTGGTACCGCGTACAACTTCGATGTACTCGATGTCCAGCGGGAAGATCATGTCGATGAAGCGCTGGTTGCCACTGTTGACGTTGCTCGGCACACCGTCGATCAAGGTCTTGATGCCGTTGATGTAGCCCTCGCCATTGAACGCGCGGAAGGTGACCTTGCCTGACTCGGCACCTTGCCCTGTTTCGGTCAACTGGATGCCCGGCATCTGCCCCAACAATTGCCAGCTGTTCATCACATTCTTGTCTCGCACCTGGTCGCCGCCCAGAACGTCGACCGAAGTAAGCACATTTTCAGTGCTCAAGGCTGTACCGGCAGTTTGGGTAATATTCACTTCACCGAGGATGATGGTGGAGCTACCGGTCTGTTCGGCGAGGATTTCAGGTGTGAACATTGCCGTGAAGACGGCAAACGAGGCTGGGGTGAATCGCATGGAGGTTCCTGACGCGGGGTTGAGTGTGTGTTGGCGCACAGATGAAGAAGGCAGGATCTGCGTCTACCTTATGGCAAATGATGTTATACCATAACAATAAACACTGACGTATCAGGATTTCTTGCCTCATAGCCGCCTCCTTCGCTTGCGCGCCCCGCTGAGGCATGCCTAACACCTCAACACGCGTGACCTTTCCGACAATGCCCTCACCGGCGCACTTGTGGCCACCGGGGAGGCCTGCGAATGCCCACGCCCCTCCTTGACCTCGCTGTAGATGTCGGAGGCGGCTCAAAAAAATGGGCCGGCTTCAGAAGGCCGGCCCGTTTCGCTATTTAGAAGTTGAAGGTGTAGCGCATGATCAGGCGATTTTCATTAGCGCTGTCAGCGTAAGTCGAGCGGTTCGTGGAGTTACGCCACTGGAACGAAACACCCTTCGCCGGACCACTCTGAATGACATAAGAGATATCAGTGACCCGCTCCCATTCTTTGCCATCCTCCCCGTTGAGGCGGAGTGAAGCAGCTTGGCGGCTGGTCAGCAGATCAGGATTGACATCATCACCTTTCATGTACCGAGTGGTGAACAGCAAGCCCGGTACACCCATCGCGGCGAAATCAAAGTCGTACCTTGCGAACCACACTCGCTCCTCAGGGGCAGTGAATGTACTGACCAACGACTCGCCGAACAGATAGGTATCCGTGCCGTTCACGAACGCAAACGAGGTGTCGCCCCAGGCCTTCTGGTAACCGCCACCGATGGTGTGTCCCTTGATGCTGTAGGCGAAGTAGCTGCTCAGCGTTCTGTTATCCACCTCACCCAGTTTTTTGGAGCCCGTCTCGCTGGCATCGAACACGCGAACATCCGCGATCACATTGCCTTCCCACAACGGCTTGATGACTTTAATGCCGGCGAAGTAGGATTTATAGAGATCTTCAAGTTCGGCGGCGTGCAAACTGAAGGTCATGTCCTTCGCAGGCTTGAAGTCAAATGCCAGGTAGTTGTAGTGATCCGCCTCAACCGGGGCATAGCCAGTGGCTGTGAGTGATTCGAAATCGGTGGAATTACGCTGCTTCACTGCGTTGACTCTTGTAGCCGTTACCGTCAATTTATCGATATCGTTGACGGTCAGCGAACCACCGCGAAAGACCTGAGGCAGCAAGCGGCTGTTATTACTCCAGAGTAGAGGCATCAGAGGGTTTACCCCCCCTATCCTCAACTCCGTCTTACCCATCCTCGCTTTGGCGGTGGCCACGAACTTACCGTATTCATCCTCAACCTGCCTGTTGGAATCGTAGGCCAGCAGCCCTGATCCCGTTCTGTCCGGGCTGGAATCAAGCTTCACCCCCAGCAAGCCCATCGCATCAATACCGAAGCCCACTGGCCCTTCTGTAAAACCGGATTGCAGGTTCAAGATAAAACCTTGCGCCCACTCATCGCGCTTGGACTGAGTGGCGCCATCATTGCGAAAATCCCGATTATAGTAAAAGTTCCGGAGCTCAAGGCTGCCTTTGAAGTCTTCCACGAACGCGGCAGAAGCATAAGGCGCGACTAGCAGTGTTGCTGAACAAGCCAACGTTTTTTTAAAAGCAATAGACATCACAGGCACCTTGTTCTTGTTGTGTGCTTGAGCATGGTCCGCCGCTAAGCGCCCCATGCAATGCCAGTTCTACAAATGGGTTAAGGCCCGCTTTAGCGGAATGATCGAAACAGTATCACCCTGCCCGACGCCAAACTTGGACAGGGTGCACGCCAGTTTTTATTCTGAGTGAAAGGTAGTGAATGCACGCACGGGCTCACGGCCAGTAACCAACGTGTTCTCAATGCTGCCATCATCGGCATAACCCAAGCTCATCCCACAGACGAGCATTTGGCTCTTCGGTATTTCCAGCATTTCAGTGATGATGCTGTGATATTTAAGGAATGCTGCCTGTGGGCAGGTGTGCAAGCCTCTTCCCCGTGCGGCAATCATGAGGCTTTGCAGGAACATGCCATAATCCAGCAGGCTCCCTTCCTGAAGCACGCGGTCAATCGTGAAGAACAGGCCAACAGGCGCCCCGAAGAAGCGATAATTCCGGCCGTGTTGCTCATGCATCCTTTGTTTATCGCTTCGACTGATGCCCAACAAGCTATAGAGCCCCCACCCTACCTCCCTGCGCCGCTCGATGTAGGGAGACGTCCACTCCCTGGGGTAATACGCGTAGGGATCAGAAAAGCGTTGGTCATCAGCCGGATGGTCATCAACCTCAGCAAGTGCTGCGGACAACCGTGCCTTCATATCACCGGTAACAACATGCACATTCCAGGGCTGCAGGTTGACGCCTGTTGCGCTAAAGCGAGCAACGTTCAGCATCGCTTCGATTTCCTCTAGCGGAACTGGGGTTGGGAGGAACGACCTGATGCTCCGACGTGAGACAATTGCCCAGTCGATCAAACGGGCTGCTTCGTCCGAACCTACCGGTGATTCGCGCAAGCGATCAATAAGCATACTTGGCACCTGTCTCTCAGAATTACGGTCAGGTCAACTCGTGGGCAACCGTGGCCTTCTTCCTCACTACAGCCGAGTCCGAGCGAGATTGGTTGATCATGGTCACTGCAACAGCCCCTACCAGGCCGGCGAGCGCGATTGCCATGAAGTTCTGCTCCAGCGGCAACGCCATCGACACCAAGGCACCAATCAAAACAGGTGCGACAATCGCCCCGACGCGACCGACCCCCGATGCAAAACCGACGCCAGTCGAGCGGATGGTGGAGGGATAGAAATCGCCGGCGTATGCATAGGCCAGAAGCTGGGTGCCAAGGGTCGAGGCCCCCACGATGAACACGACGACAAAGAGCAGTTCGGTGGAGCGGGTATATCCCAGCAACGTGAGTGCGACCGCGCCCACCACATAGAACACCACCAAGACGTGCTTGATGCTGAATTTGTCGCTAAGCCATCCACCCAGAATTGCACCGAAGATCGAACCGAGGTTGAACACGATGACGAAATTCAGGGCTGAACCGAGGCTGAAACCCGCCATGGCCATCAACTTGGTGAGCCACGAATTGAGCGCATACACCATGAACAGCCCGGTCATGAATGCCATCCAGATCATGACCGTGCTGTATCCACGGCCTTCCAGGAAAAGGCTTCGTACCGGCTTGTCTTGAGCAGAGATAATCTGCGGATTGCCAACGAAATGCGTGTCATCCTTGATCACAAGGTCAGGACGAAGGCGACGCGCGATGACTCTCAACTGGTCTTGTCGACCCTGCTTCAACATAAAGCCGATAGAGTCGGGCATTGTCTTGAGAATGAAAGGAATCAATACCACTGGCAGGACTGCCACGTAAAACACGTATTGCCAACCGTAGCTTTCGATCAGTTGTTTACCCGTCAGCGCTACCAGAATTCCGCCCACCGAATAGCCTGCGAAAACGATGGTCACCAGCCGGGTGCGAACTTTCAAGGGCGAGAACTCACCCATCTGCGCCGTACAGATGGGCAACACACCGCCGATTCCCAAGCCGGCGATAAAGCGCATGATACTGAAGGTCAGCGGGCTGTCAGTGAACCCTGCCGCAGCGGTGAAAACGCTGAACAGCGCGACACACATCGCGATCATTTTCGGCCGGCCAATTCGATCTGCCAATGTGCCTAAAAAAATGGCGCCCAGCATTGTCCCGAACAATGCTGAGCCAGCCATTACCCCGGCGCTGGTTGCGTCAATTTGCATATCGGCCATGATGGCTGGCAGGGCAGCCCCCACCACTGCCAAGTCGTAACCATCAATAATCAGAATCAACACGCACCAGAATAGAATAAGTCCATGAAAGCGGTTGAACTTCGACTCTTCGGTCAACGTGTACATATTCAAAGAACTCATACCGTGTCTCCTTCAATCTTATTGTTGTGTTTTTGAAGTCCACATACGTATAGCGATCTGGCACAACTCGACCACACGCACAGGTACGCATGGTTCCGCGTGTGAGTCGGGAGAGTTGAGAGGCACCAACTAGACGGCGCCCGAGAAAAATCGTAGGCCTTATGGCAAGCGCCAACCATGCCCAATGGCATCATTCTGCTTGACCGGAACGGGCAGTTTTTGGAAAACCAGATGGCTCCGAACAGAGGGTGATCAGCCCAAGCGCAGCGGACTAGTCTCCTCGAGGGCTACGCAACGAGCGTCTGTAAGCACCAGGAGTGATACCCGTCCATTTCTTGAATGCCCTGTGGAACGCACTGGTCTCAATGAAGCCAACCTCTGACGCAACGCCATCCACCGTCATACCTGCCCGGCACAGCAGACTGATGGAAATATCCCGCCGTAGATTATCTTTGAGCCGTTGGTAGGTGAAACCCTCAGCATAGAGCCTTCGCTGTAGGGTGGAACTGGACATGCTCAAGTCGCGGGCGAGCTCATCGAGTTCAGGCCACGTGTGTGGAGAGAGCAGTTTTAATCGCCGCCGGATCATAATGCTCGTACTGTCGTCGTTACGGTATTTCACAAGGAAGTTACTTGGCGTGCCTTTTAGAAAGGCAGGAAGAGAAGCGGGCGTTTGGCAAACCTTGTACGCCAGAAAGCTCTTCTCGAACACAGCGGAGGTTCTATCGGCCCTCCACTCGATTTCCTCACAAAAGCGCATTCGATAGTCGCTGTCGTCCACCGGCTGAGGAGGACGCATCGATAACTTCACAATAGGAATGCGCCTGTCGCACAGCCAGCAAAGCAGGCCGTGCACGAGCACCAGCCAGGCACCGTAACAAAACACCCTTCGCAACTCACCATGATCATGAATGATAATTGCAGCATGCTCTCCCTCGCATTCCACCGACCCGTAGATGTCATCAAGGGCAGTCCTGAGAAACGCCAGAATCCGCTTGAGCGCCTGCCCAATGGTGTCGCAGCCGAGGGCCAATTGCGCCATCAGCTTGAAGCTACCTCTGCGAAGGGGATGACTGTCTGCCGCAAAAAACTCATCGTCGAGCAAATCCGCTAACGCAATCCACAATCTGGAGAACGTACCAGCAGGTACCCTGGCATAGCGCTGGTCCAGCAGGTGTGGATCAATATGCGCGTGGCTGAGCACAGTAGCGACATCCAGGCCACGCAGTTCTGCTCCTTGAAGTGCGTCCCGCACGAGGCTGATCGACGTAGTGCCTTTGTGGGCAGAAAACTCCATCTGGGGCTCCGTTGCTAACTCGATACCGAAGGCTGCCTTGCAAAGCATACACGCCGATCCATATAGCCAATACCCTATGTTCAGAAGCCACCAAGGGTTGAATTGGCGTCCAACTTCCTGGGGGCAGTCCAGATACAGCACCGTCTTCAAAAATCTGTGCTGTACCTGTGGCGGGCACGCCCGCGAAGAGACCAGTACAGTCAACCCGCCTCTTGCATGGCTACACACAATTCAAGAAACCGCGAGGCAGCCCGCGAAGGCGTAGCCGCATGCGGCAACAGAATGGAAAAACGCCGCACCAGCGCCTGCGGCGCTACCTGCAGCCGGTGCAGCGCCCCATCCTCATGGCGAATGGACATCGCCGACACAAAGCCAACCCCCATCCCGGCCCGGACCGCCTCTTTTACCCCTTCAACGCCCGCGATCTCCAACGCCACACGCATCGCCACGCCATCACGGGCAAACGCCCGCTCGACGATCTGCCGCACACCCGAGCCGCTTTCACGCAGTACCAACGGGTAGGCGCCGAGCGCCGCCAGCGTCTGCTGGTCACTGCCTGCCAGCGGATGCCCACGGGGCACAATCGCCACGATCTCGTCCTCGCGCCACGGCGTCACTTGCGTACCCAACGGCAATTCCTGCCCGGGCGGCCCCTCGATCAGAGCGATATCAACACTGTCCAGGGCGGCGACGATCTCCGCCGTGTTGCCATGCGAGGTGCTGACCAGCACATCTGGATAACGCCCGTGAAAATCGGCGATCAGGTAAGGCAGCAGGTAACTGGCAGGCGTGGTACTGGCGCCGATGCGCACGGTGCCGCGCTCCAGCCCGCGCATGGCCTCGCGCAGCGCTTGCGCCTGGCGGAAGGTTTCGCGCAGGCGCTCGGCATGCGCCAGCAACTGCTCACCGGCCGCTGTCAGCCGCACGCCGCGGCCGGCACGTTGGTAAAGGGGTTCGCCAAACGCCTCTTGCAAGAGCTTGAGCTGGCCGGACACCGCCGGCTGCGACAGGTGCAGGGCTTGGGCCGCATGGCTGATGTTGCCGTGTTCGGCAACCGTGGCGAACGTTATCAGCTGTTCTGGGGTCATGATTCAAAAATATCAGCTATACGGATATTTGCCATTCTAAATTACGATTTTTTATAAGCTTATAACCAGATTAACGTAGGCCGTGTCGAAACACCTTTTCCGGAGGACTCACATGGCCACGGTTCCGTCCAACCCCGCCTTTGCCCCTACCCTCTCCACCCGAGGGCGGCTCAATGGCATTCTGTTCGTCGCGCTGTTCGCGGTCGCAGTCACGCAACTGGCGGCCATACCCGCTATCGCCAACCTGGGCATCAGCCCGCTGATCGTGGGTATCGTCGCAGGTGCCCTGTATGGCAACGCGCTGCGTGACGGCGTACCGGCAAGCTGGGCGGCAGGCATCAATTTTTCCGCTCGCGGCCTGTTACGCATTGCCGTGGCATTTTTTGGCCTGCGGGTAAGCCTGCAGGAAATTGCCGAAGTCGGCTGGTCGGGGCTTATCGTCTCGGTACTGGTAGTCACCAGTACCCTGCTGATCGGCCTGTGGTGTGGCATGAAAGTGTTCAAGCTCGACCGCGATACCGCGTTGCTGACCGCCGCCGGCAGCGCCATCTGCGGCGCCGCCGCCGTGCTGGCATTCGAATCGGCGCTGCGCAGCGCCCCCCATAAAAGCGCCATGGCAGTCGGAAGCGTGGTGCTGTTCGGTACCTTGTCGATGTTCCTTTACCCACTGGCGATCAATGCCGGCTGGCTGCATCTGGATACCATGGGCGCCGGGCTGCTGCTGGGAGGCACTGTCCACGAAGTGGCGCAGGTGGTAGGCGCGGCCAGCAATGTCAGCCCCGAAGCCACGCATGTCGCCACCATCGTCAAGATGACCCGGGTCATGCTGCTGGTGCCGGTACTGCTGGTGGTGGGCCTGTGGATCAGCCGTTCGCGCAAGGCTGGCCAGGCGCAGGGCAACGGGCGCATTGCCATGCCCTGGTTCGCTTTCGGCTTCCTGGCCCTGGTCCTGGTGAATTCGCTGCAAATACTGCCTGGCAGCGTGACCCAGGCCGTGAACAGCCTGGACACCTTTGCCTTGACCATGGCCATGACGGCGTTGGGCATGGAGACCCGCTTCAGCCAGATTCGCCAGGCTGGGCCACGGGCGCTGGCCACCGGGGCGATCCTCAACCTGTGGCTGGTTGGCGGGGGGCTGGCGATTACCCTGGGGGTGCAGAAGCTGTTGGGGTGACTGGAGAGCGAGTCGGCTGCTTCGCGGGTAAACCCGCTCCTACAGGTGGGTGCTGCCCTGAAGATGGCAACGCCCCTGTAGGAGCGGGTTCACCCGCGAAGCAGGCAGCTCGGTCTCAAGGTTTTTCACAGCCCCCCTCGTTGCCGTCCACATTTCTCGGTATGGTGGTGTCAAAGAAGGATGTTTTACCCGCACAGGAAAGACTTAGATGCCTCAACGCCATGTCATCAATGCATCCGTCAGCCCCAAAGGCAGCCTGGAGACGCTGTCACAACGTGAAGTGCAGCAACTGAGTGAAGTCGGTACCGGTAGCCTCTACACACTGTTCCGCCAGTGCGCCCTGGCAATCCTCAACACCGGCGCCCATGTCGACAATGCCAAGACTATCCTTGAGGCCTACAAAGACTTCGAGGTGCGTATCCACCAACAGGACCGCGGCGTGCGCCTGGAGCTGCTGAACGCCCCGGCCGACGCCTTCGTCGATGGCGAAATGATCGCCAGCACCCGTGAAATGCTGTTCAGCGCCTTGCGCGACATCGTCTACACCGAAAGCGAGCTGGCCAGCCAGCGCATCGACCTGGAAAGCTCCCAGGGCATCACCGACTACGTTTTCCACCTGCTGCGCAACGCGCGCACCCTGCGCCCAGGCGTGGAGCCGAAGATGGTGGTGTGTTGGGGCGGCCACTCGATCAGCACCGAGGAATACCAGTACACCAAGAAGGTCGGCCATGAACTGGGCCTGCGCAAGCTGGATGTCTGCACCGGCTGCGGCCCGGGCGTGATGAAAGGCCCGATGAAGGGCGCCACCATCGCCCACGCCAAGCAACGCATGCATGGCAGCCGCTACCTGGGCCTGACCGAGCCCGGCATCATCGCCGCCGAGGCGCCCAACCCGATCGTCAACGAACTGGTGATCCTGCCAGACATCGAGAAGCGCCTGGAGGCCTTCGTGCGTGTCGGCCACGGCATCATCATCTTCCCGGGCGGTGCCGGCACGGCGGAGGAGTTCCTTTACCTGCTGGGCATCCTCATGCACCCGGACAACCACGACCTGCCGTTCCCGGTGGTGCTCACCGGCCCGCGCAGCGCCGAGCCTTATCTGCAACAGTTGCACGCTTTCGTCGGCGCCACGCTGGGTGAAGCGGCCCATCGCCTGTACGAAATCATCATTGATGACCCGGCGGAAGTCGCCCGGCACATGGTCGAAGGCCTCAAGGCGGTCAAGCAGTTCCGCCGCGAGCGCAACGATGCCTTCCACTTCAACTGGCTGCTGAAGATCGAGGAGAGCTTCCAGCGACCGTTCGACCCGACCCACCAGGCCATGGCCGACCTGGACTTGCGCCGCGAGCTGCCGCCCCATGAACTGGCGGCCAACCTGCGCCGGGCGTTTTCCGGGATTGTCGCAGGCAACGTCAAGGACAAAGGCATCCGCCTGATCGAGGAACACGGGCCGTATCAGATCCACGGTGACAGCGCCGTACTGGACCCGCTGGGCCGGCTGTTGCAGGCATTCGTCGACCAGCACCGGATGAAGCTGCCCGGCGGCGCGGAGTATGTACCGTGCTATCAGGTAGCGACCTGACCACGCTGTTTTGCTGATGACGGGCATGGATGCCCGTCAAACGCGGGGGCCGGGTGACGGGAGCGCCTGTATGGATCACCCACAGGGGTTACATGAAAGCTCACCCACCTAGGTGATTCGCTCACTGCCGGAGTTCAACCATCGCCCGCTCGAAGAACCGAATGCTGTCGCGCCCCCCACGTTTGGACTGGTACAACGCCACATCCCCCTGCTCGATCAACGCCGCCAGGCTCGCCGGCGGCTGATCGAACACGTTGGCACCAATGCTCAAGGTAACCGCCTGGGGCGTAGGCACGGTCTTGTCGGCGTACTGCTGGAACTGCTCACGCAGCCCACTCCCCAGTTCCATGACCCGTTCACTGCTCGCGCTACTGAGCAAGATGACGAACTCATCCCCGCCCAACCGCGCCGCCAGCGAGCGCTCGGGCAGCGCCGTACGAATCATCTCGCTCAAGGCAATCAGCAAACGGTCGCCGGCGATATGCCCGTGCAGGTCGTTGACCAGTTTGAAGTTGTCGATGTCGATCAACAGCAATGCCCCGGGTTGCGCCGGGCTCACGTCCTTGAAGAAATGCCCCGCCCGCACCTCCAGTGCACGCCGGTTGTACAGCGCAGTCAGCGGGTCACGGGCTGCCAGCCGGGCAATCCGCTCTTCCCGCCGGTAACGTACGGTGCCGGTCATCGACAAGGCAATCAGCATGATCGCCATCGCGCCTTCCACCAGCGAAACCTGAATGATCAGCCCGCCAAAGGTCGCCAGGTCAATCAGCGTGCCTGGCGTGATCGCGATGGCCGCCTTGGCCACATAGAACAGCCCATGGATCAGCAACACATAGCGCAGTTGCACGGCCCCGACACTCAGCGATTTG
The DNA here is from genome assembly GCF_045164175.1 of Pseudomonas sp. 10(2024). Taxonomy (NCBI): domain Bacteria; kingdom Pseudomonadati; phylum Pseudomonadota; class Gammaproteobacteria; order Pseudomonadales; family Pseudomonadaceae; genus Pseudomonas; species Pseudomonas sp. 10(2024). The sequence continues at coordinate 2,332,982 of NZ_CP174006.1, read as the reverse complement.
CCATGTGGCCGCAGCAGGAAACTGGCCTTGAGCGTCAGCGAGGCCACCAACAACGAGTTGACCATCAGCATCACCTTCGACCACTGCGGGCCCACGGGCAGCAGCAGCAAGGCAAACCAGACCACCACAACCATCATCCAGGCGCGTGACAAGCGCTCCTGGGTGAAGCGCAGCACGCCGATCAGGAAAAAAACGTGGGCCACCACCAGCAAGCCATTGGCGAACCAGATGCCGATGAACAGAAAGCCGACCCCGCGCAACAATGCCAGGGTGCTACCAACCGTAATCGTGGCGAAACCCGCACTCCAGTACAGCAACGAGGTTTCGCGCACACTGCGCCATTCAATCGCCAGGTACAAGGCGGCCGCAGCGGCCAAAGCGACTGAAATAGTCAGCATCGTGGGTGGATCTAACGCCATATACGCATTGGCCTGTCTGGTTAACGGGAAAAGGCCCGACTGTATGCGATCGTGATCACGTTCAGAGGGGCCTTGCAAGGTTGCCTGCACATTGTAAACCAGCCCCTGACAAAGGGCCGCGGGCAGCAATATCATAATGACATCAATGCGCGGTGCGTACCACTCTGGCCCTTCGCTGGCTTGCCGGCGACAGGGCCATTGCAGGCGACGTCAGAGCACCCGTTTGATCAACGGTTCCAGCCGGCTATAGCGCAGCCGACGCAGAAACTTGCGCACTTGCTTGGGATGTTCGGCCTTCGCCCCCAGCGCCTCTGCCGAGCCGATTCTCGGCGCAAAGCGTCGCAGCTCGCTCAACTCCGCTTCCCGTGGCGCCAGCCATTGACCCTGCGGGTCGTCGATCAGCAGGCCGTTCTCCAGGTCCAGGTTGAACCCGCGCGGGTTGAGGTTGTTGCCGGTCAGCAGCGAATAACGCTGGTCGATCCAAACGCCCTTGGCATGGAAGGTATGCCCGGGATCGTTCCAGATGCGTACTTGCAACTGGCCGCTGGCAATCGCGGCGTGGCGGCGGTGGGCGAAGGCGCGCAGGTTGTCCTCGTACAGATAGGGCAATGCACCACTGGCACTGAACGGTTCGCCAGGGGCGATGTAGAAGTCGTTGGCGGTGCGGTCACCGACAATCAGCTCCACCCCAACCCCCCGCGCCAGAGCATGGTCAAGTTCGCGCATCACGACCTGCGGCGGGTTGAAATACGGCGTACTGATGATGATCTGCGTGCGCGCCACTGCCAGCAAGGCGCACAGCGCCCGGTTCAGTGGATTGCCACGGCCCACACCCAGCAGCGGGATCACCTGCAGGCCCTGCCCCGTCACGCTGGCCGGTACCTCGTAGGCCATGCGCCGCAGCCGTGCGCGCAAACGCCGAATGTCACCGCGCAAACTGCGGGTAGAAGGTGGCGCCGGCAGGTCGAGGCGCGGTGTGGCGGTATGGTGCAGCAAACGCTGAACCAGGCCGACCATGGCATCAGCCAGTGCCGGTGACTGGAACAGGTGGTAGCGATCCAGGCGATAGCGGTCGAAACGATGCAGGTAGACGTTGTTCAGACTGGCGCCGGTGTAGATCACGCAATCGTCGATGATGCTGCCTTTGAGGTGCAACACCCCGAACAGTTCGCGGGTCTGCACTGGCACGCCATGGATCGCGATGTCCAGCCCGTGCAACTGGCGCTGGGCCTGGTACCAGGCGGCATTGCCCGGCTGACGCCCGGCCCCCAGCAGCCCGCGCCTGGCGCGGAACCAGTCGACCACGATGTTGATCTCCAGGCCTGGCCGCGCGGCCTTGGCCTGGTACAAGGCATCCAGCACTTCCTGGCCGGCCTCGTCCTCCTGCAGGTACAGCGCAACGATAACAATGCGCCGAGTCGCCGTACGGATGCGCTCGAACAAGCAGGCGCGGTAAGCCCTGGCATCGGGCAGCACCTGGATCGCTTCGGGGGCCATGGCATAGCCTGGCAAGCCCGCCAGCATGGTTTCGGGGTTCACTGACGCTCACCTTCTCTGTGCAATCACTGTCGGCCCCGCCAGCCGGCGGGGCCATTCCTGGCCGCTGCATCCGAGGTGTATGATCGACCCGGCAACGACCCATAACAACAAGAACCACGCGAGGCTCTGCTTTCTCACTGCCCCTGACCAACCAGGCCTCAGCTTGCACAGGAACAGCGCAATGGTCCACCCCGCTTCTGCAAACCTATCGCCGTCTAGTGTAAAGAATTGTTCGGCAAAGACCTTTGGCTTCCTGATTTTGCCCAATTTCACCACCATCGGCCTTGCGTCGGCGGTGGAGACCCTGCGCATGGCCAACCTGGCCGCGCGCAAGCCACTGTATCGCAGTGTGCTGATCGCCGCAGACGACGCGCCGGTGGTGGCCAGCAACGGCATGCGCGTACTGCCCGACTACAACATCACCAACGCCCCCGCGCTGGATGCCTTGCTGGTGGTCGGCGCCAACCCGATCGACCGAAGCCGTAGCAACCGCCCATTGATCGACTGGTTGCGCCAACTGGCCCGCCAGCGCTTGCCACTGGGCGGTATCTGCACCGGTAGCTATTTGCTGGCCAAGGCCGAATTGCTCAAGGGTTACCGCTGCACCATCCACTGGGAAGACCTGCCGACGTTGCAGGCACATTTCCCCGGTATCGTGATCTCCAGCCAGCTGTTCGAACTGGACCGCGACCGTTACACCTGCTCAGGCGGCGTGGCGGCCATGGACATGATGCTGCAACTGGTGGCCCGGGACACGGGCGGCCAGGACATCGCGGCCAAGGCCGCCGAGCTGTTGCTGTGCGACCGCGTACGCGGTGAGCGTGAGCGCCAGCGTGTACCGCTGCGCACCCTGCTCGGCAGCGCTCAGCCCAAACTGAGCCAGGTGGTGGCGATCATGGAGGCCAATCTGGAGGAACCGCTGGGGCTGGAGGAACTGGCCAGCCTCAACGACGTGACCGTGCGCCAATTGGAGCGGCTGTTCCACAAGTACCTGCAGCGCACGCCCAGCCAGTATTACCTGGAGCTGCGGCTGTCGCGGGCGCGGGAGTTACTGCTGCGCAGCGACGTGCAAGTGCGTGAGGTGGCGCTGGCCTGCGGCTTCAGTTCGCCTGCGCATTTCTCCAAGAGTTATAGCCGGTTCTTCGGGCTGTCGCCTTTAGGGGAGCGGCGGCAGGCCTCTCTCCATTGAATGGGGTCATGTATTGGCTTGGGGCCTCTTCGCGGGCAAGCCCGCTCCTACACGCACGTGGTCCGCCACAGGCTTTTGTAGGAGCGGGTTCACCCGCGAAAGGGCCGGGCCTGCTGGCCAATCTCCACCCGCCGCTCACCGTTGCCGCCGCCACCGTATTCGCGGGCAAACCCGCTCCTACACGCACATCGGTGGTCCGCCACAGGCCGTTGTAGGGGCGGGCTTGCCCGCGAAGAGGCCAGTGCAGGTCAACTAATCTTCAAGGGCCGCGTGCGCCGTCTCCCGACACATCAGCATGGCCACCAGCGCCACCAGTGCTGCCGCCAGCAAGTATCCTGCCGGGGCCAGCTTGCTGCCCGTCACCTGAATCAGCCAGGTGGCAATGAACGGCGCAGTCCCGCCAAACAGCGCATTGGCCACATTGAAGCTCAAGGCAAACCCGCTGAAGCGCACCCGGGTCGGAAAGATTTCGGCCAGCAGGCACGGCAAGGTCCCGTCGTTCATCGCCAGCATCGCACCGAAAAGGATCTGGATGGCCAGAATCACCAGCAGAGGCTGGCCGTCCAGCAGGCGAAACAACGGCACGGTCAACCCCAGGAACAACAGCGAGGCCACCACCAGCATGGTCTTGCGACCAAACTGGTCGGACAGCCGCCCCATCAGGAAGATCAAGCCGATATAGGTGGCCAGCGACACCGTCGAGGCGATGAACGAATCCCGCTCGCTCATGCCCATTTCACTGGACAGGTAGGTCGGCATGTAACTGAGCAACAGGTAGAACGCAACCGCATTCAGGCAGGTGACACCCATGCCGATCGCCAGGCTGCGCCGGTGCTGGCCCAGCAGTTCGCGCAGCGGCGTCGTGGCCATGCCGGCCTTGGTTTCCAGGCGCTGCTCCATCTCCAGGAACTTGGGCGTGTCCTGCAAGCTCATGCGGATATAGCGCCCTACCAGGCCGAACGGCGCCGCCAGCAGGAACGGCAGGCGCCAGCCCCACTCATGCAGGGCTTCACTGCTGAGCAGCTCATGCAGCACCGCGACGAACGCCGCACCGAACAACAACCCCGCCGCCGTGCTGGCCGGCACGATGCTGGTGTACAAGCCACGCCGCCCAGGCGGCGCGTACTCGGCCAGGAACGCAGCGGCCCCGGCGTACTCACCCGAGGCGGAAAACCCCTGTACCAGGCGGATCAGCAACAGCAAGGCCGGTGCCCACAGCCCGATCTGCGCATAGCCCGGCAACAAGCCGATGCAGAAGGTGGATACCGACATGATCAGGATCGACCACGAGAGCGCGTTTCGCCGACCGTGTCGATCGCCGAAATGGCCCCAGACGATGCCACCCAGCGGGCGCACCAGGAACGACAGGGCGAATACCGCGAAGGTGGCCAGCAAACCGGTGGTCTTGTCAGTTTGCGGGAAGAAGGTGGCGGCGATGATGGTGGCCAGATAGCCGTAGGCGGCGTAGTCAAACCACTCGACGAAGTTGCCCATGAAGCTGGCCCGGGCGGCCTTGCGCAGCGCCTGGCGTTCGGCGTTGTGTGCGGGGCCGGCGATGGCGGATGGGTCTAGGGTGGTGCTGGACATGACGGGTACCCTCTGGTTCTTTTAATTGGAGGCAGGGTCTGGTGGTCATACGGGGATCTTGTTGTTGTCTGGGCCAGCCTTTTCGCGGGTGAACCCGCGCCTACGACAACGGTGAAATCCCCGTAGGAGCGGGCTTGCCCGCGAAGCAGCCGACGCCGATGCTTATTTGCGAATGATGTTGTGCTCCGGCCCATACGGGAACTTGGTGATGTTCTCGGCGCCGCTGTCGTTGACGATCAGGATGTCATGCTCGCGATAACCGCCCGCCCCCGGCCGCCCTTCAGGCAGCATGATCATCGGCTCGATCGACACCACCATGCCCGGTTCCAGTACGGTATCGATGTCCTCGCGCAGCTCCAGCCCCGCCTCGCGGCCGTAGTAATGGCTGAGCGTGCCGAACGAATGGCCATAGCCGAAGGTGCGGTACTGCAGCAGGTCATGGCGCAGGAAGATCTCGTTCAGTTCGCGGGCGATATCGCTGCAGCGCATGCCTGGGCGCACCAGTTGCAGCCCGGCTTCGTGCACTTCGACGTTGGCCTGCCACAGGCGCAGGTACTCGTCCGGGCAGTGGTCAAGGAACAGGGTGCGCTCCAGCGCGGTGTAATAACCGGCGATCATGGGGAAACAGTTGAGGCTGAGGATCTCGCCCTTGCCCACACGGCGGCTGGTGACCGGGTTGTGTGCGCCATCGGTGTTGAGCCCGGACTGGAACCAGGTCCAGGTGTCCATCAGCTCGGCGTCCGGGAAGCGTTTGGCAATTTCGCGCACCATCGCCTGGGTGGCATGCAGTGCCACCTCGTACTCGGGCACCTGCTCACGCAGGGCCTCGACCACTGCCGCTCCGCCGATGTCGGCCACCTGTGCACCGTGACGGATAAGCGCCTGCTCCTCGGCCGACTTGATCATGCGCATACGCATGCACGGCGCAGCGATGTCCACCAGCTCGGCCTTGGGGTAGCAGGCGGCGAATTTGCCGTGGTTCTGCAGGTTCAGGTGGTCGTACTCCACGCCGATGCGCGAGGCCAGCGGCAACGCCTGCTGGATGGCGACGAAATAGTTGTCGCGCTGCCAGTCGGTGTAGACGATGTTGTCAGTGCCCACCGTGCGCCGCCAGGGTTGCCCGCCGTCGATATTGGCGCTGATCGAGACCACCTTGTCCTGGGTGATCACCAGCGCATAAGGGCGGCCGAACGAGCAGTAGAGGAAATCGCTGTAATAGTTGACGTTGTGATACGAGGTGAAGATTGCCGCCTCGATGTCCTGCTCGGCCATATAGGCCCGCAGCCGGGCGTGGCGAGCAGCGTATTCCTGAGCGGAGAAGGTTGGTTGTACCTTGTCGCCATTGCGGATTTTCAGGGTCTTGGGCATTTGCATGGTCGGGGTTCCTTGTCGTTGTGAGCACGCTGTTCAGGCCGGCCGCCTGAGAAGCATTGCAACAGAACCGACGAGGACACTTTTGTATCTATCCGACCTGGAATTGGCGGGATGACCACTGGCCAAGGGGGCGCTGAGCGCCCCCCCGCCAGGCAACGCTATTTCAGATCAAAGCGGTCCAGCTCCATGACCTTCTGCCAGGCGGCCACAAAGTCCCGGACAAACTTGTCACCGCCATCACTGCTGGCATACACCTCGCTCAACGCCCGCAACTGGGCATGCGAACCGAACACCAGATCGACCCGGCTACCGCTCCACTTCACCTGCCCGGTCTTGCGGTCGCGGCCTTCAAAGGTTTCGTTGTCCGCCGAGGTCGGCTTCCACTCCACGCTCATATCCAGCAAGTTGCGGAAGAAGTCGTTGCTCAGCGTCCCCGGCTTGTCGGTGAACACGCCGAGTTTGCTACCACCATGGTTGGCACCGAGCACCCGCAGGCCACCGATCAGCACGGTCAGCTCTGGCGCGGTCAAGGTCAGCAACTGCGCCTTGTCCAGCAACAGTTTCTCGGCCTTGACGCTGTAGCGTGCCTTGGTGAAGTTGCGGAAGCCATCGGCCAGCGGTTCCAGCACGGCGAACGACTCGACGTCGGTCTGCTCCTGGGACGCATCGACTCGGCCCGGACGGAACCCTACGCTGCCGCTGTAGCCCGCATCCTTGGCAGCTTTTTCGACTGCCGCGGTACCGGCCAGCACGATCAGGTCAGCCAGGGAAACCTTCTTGCCGCTGCTGTTGAACTCGCCCTGGATCTTCTCCAATGCCGCCAGCACCTTGTCCACGCCCTGGTTTGCAGCCCAGTCCTTCTGTGGCGCCAAGCGCAAACGCGCGCCGTTGGCACCACCGCGCTTGTCGGAGCCGCGGAAGGTCGACGCGGATGCCCAGGCGGTGGAGACCAGTTCGCCCACGCTCAAACCCGAGGCCAGGATCCTGGCCTTGAGGGTCGCGATGTCTTGCTCGCTGATCGTGGATGGGTCAGCTTTGGGCAACGGGTCTTGCCACAGCAACTCTTCATTGGGCATTTCCGGGCCCAGATAGCGCGCCAGCGGGCCCATGTCGCGGTGGATCAGCTTGTACCATGCACGGGCGAACGCATCCGCCAACTGGTCAGGGTTGTCTTTGAAACGGCGGGCGATCGGCTCGTAGATGGGGTCGAAGCGCAATGCCAGGTCGGAGGTCAACATCGACGGTGCATGCCTTTTACCGGGATCGTGTGCATCGGGCACCATGCCTGCGCCTTTGCCGTCTTTCGGCCGCCACTGGTGCGCGCCGGCCGGGCTTTTGGTCAACTCCCACTCAAAGTCGAACAGGTTATTCAGGTACTCGTTGCTCCACCGGGTCGGGGTGGAGGTCCAGGTCACTTCCAGGCCACTGGTGATGGTATCCCCGCCTTTGCCGGAGCCAAACGTGTTGTGCCAGCCCAGGCCCTGCATCTCCAGGCCTGCCGCTTCCGGCTCGGGGCCGACGTTGTCGGCGGGGCCGGCACCATGGGTCTTGCCGAACGCGTGGCCACCGGCGATCAAGGCCACGGTTTCTTCATCGTTCATGGCCATGCGGCCAAAGGTTTCACGGATGTCCTTGCCCGAGGCCACAGGGTCGGGGTTACCTTCCGGGCCTTCCGGGTTCACGTAGATCAGGCCCATCTGCACGGCGGCCAGCGGGTTTTCCAGGTTACGCTCGGCCGACAGGTCGCGATTCTGCTCTTCACCATGCTTGGCCGGCTCGGCCACCAGGTCACCCTGCCCCGGCGGCTGCGCCTTGACCTGATCCTTGCCGTAACGGGTATCGCCGCCCAGCCAGACCTTTTCCGACCCCCAGTACACGTCTTCGTCCGGCTCCCACACATCGGCACGCCCGCCGGAGAAGCCGAAGGTCTTGAAGCCCATGGATTCGAGGGCAACATTACCGGTGAGTACGATCAGGTCGGCCCAGGAAATCTTGTTGCCGTACTTCTGCTTGATCGGCCACAGCAGGCGCCGGGCCTTGTCCAGGCTGACGTTGTCCGGCCAGCTGTTGAGCGGGGCGAAGCGTTGCTGGCCAGAGCCCGCACCACCGCGGCCATCACCAATGCGGTAGGTGCCGGCGCTATGCCAGGCCATGCGGATGAACAGCGGGCCGTAGTGGCCGAAGTCGGCCGGCCACCAATCCTGCGAGTCGGTCATCAAGGCGGTGAGGTCTTTCTTCAGGGCCTGAAAGTCGAGGCTCTTGAACGCCTTGGCATAGTCGAAGTCCGGGTCGGGGCTGGACTTGGAGGAATGCTGGTGAAGAATTCTCAGGTTGAGCTGGTCAGGCCACCAGTCACGGTTGGTGGTGCCGCCACCTGCGGTTTGATGGAACGGGCATTTCGATTCGTTCGACATCTGCGGGTACCTTTGGGTCGGTTATCCAGATTTCCGGTCTATGCCAGTGTTCTTTCAGCCGAGCGGGTGGGCTCGTACTACCCCTCATCAGGTGTACATGGGGCTTGCGAAGCTGTCACGGCGGGGGGGCACGGTCTTGCACGCAGGTGCTGACGCGCTGCCCTGTCGCGGAATTCGCGGGGCCACGAGAAAGACTAGCCGAGCTTGGGCAGAGGTCTAATAGAGTGGCTGTTGGAGCCTGATAGGCTGGCTCTGTCAAGCGCAGGCCTGTATCGGCCTCATCGCGGTCAAGCCCGCGATGAGGCCGGCACATCCATACAAGGCACAAGGCCCCGCGCCATGCTTCAATACACAGCCATACCCTTTGCCCAGGACGCCGAGCCCTCATGAACCGCAACGACCTGCGCCGCGTCGACATGAACCTGCTGGTGCTGTTCGAAGCCCTGATGATCGAACGCAACCTGACCCGCGTGGGTGAAAAGCTGTTTATCACCCAATCCACCGTCAGCGCCGCCCTCGCCCGCCTGCGCGAGCTGTTCGACGACCCGCTGCTGATCCGCAGCGGCCGGGCCATGGAACCCACCCCACGGGCCATGCAGATCTTTGCTGAACTGGGCCCGGCCATGGACGTGATTTCCGCTGCCATCAGCCGCGCCCGCGAGTTCGACCCGGCCAACAGCTGCAACGTGTTCCGCCTGGGCCTTTCTGACGATGCCGAGTTCGGCCTGTTTCCGGCCCTGCTGCAGGCCCTGCGTGAAGAAGCCCCCGCCATTAGCGTGGTAGTGCGGCGGGCCAATTTCCTGCTGATGCCGGGCCTTCTGGCCAGCGGCGAGATCTCGGTAGGTGTGAGCTATACCACCGACCTGCCGGCCACCGCCAAACGCCGCAAACTGCGCGACATCGGTGTACGGGTGCTGCGCGCCGACGACCGCCCGGGGCCGCTGACCCTCGACGAATACTGCGCCCGCCCGCATGTGATGGTGTCGTTCTCCGGTGACATGAGCGGCAACATCGACCTCGACCTGGCACGCATCGGGCGTTGCCGCAAGGTGGTGCTGGCGGTGCCGCAGTTCGGTAGCCTGCGTGCCCTGCTGCGCAACACCGAGCTGATCGCCACCGTGCCGGACTATGCCGCTTGTGCCCTCGCCGACGACGGCAGCCTGCGCGCCGACCCGGCGCCGTTCGATATCACCGAGGCCGAGCTGTCGATGGTCTGGAGCGGCGCCCAGGACAACGACCCCGCCGAGCGCTGGCTGCGCGACCGCATCCTGCAGTTCATGGCCACGCAGTGATGTCCTCTTCGCAGCGCAACGCTGCGCCTACCGGTCGTACAGCCTGAAGCACGCGGCTGCTATTTGCCGCGCTGCATCCAGGCTGCACCAAGCCCACTGAGGCAGATCACCAAAATCCCCACCAGGCTCAGGGTATCCGGCACCTGGCTGTACACCACGAAGCCAAGCAACCCGGCAAACACGATCTGGCAATAGCTGAACGGCGCCAGCAACGCCGGCGCCGCATGGCGGAAGGCCTGGGTCAACAGCAGGTGCGCAGTCATGCCAAAGCCGCCCAGTGCCAGCATCAACAGGGCATGGTCCCAGCGCGGCACCTCCCAGAAGAACGGCACCAGCGCACTCATTGCCAAGGTGTTGCACAACCCCGCATAGAAGTTGCTGGTGGTCGGGCTGTCATGCGCCGCCAGAATCCGCGTCAGCAACTGATAGAAGCAGAAGCCCAATGCCGAACCGAACGGATACAGAATGGCCGGGGTAAACATCGCCCCGCCAGGGTGCACCACCACCAGCACGCCGATAAAGCCCATCACCACCGCCACCCACTGCCCCGCTGTCACTCGCTCTTTGAGCAGCGGAGCCGACAACGCGGTGACCAGCACCGGGGCAAGGAAGTTGACGGCCGTGGCCTCGGCCAGTGGCAGGTATTGCAAGCCGGTCGTGAACAGCAGGCTGGTGCTCAGCAGGCTCAGGGCCCGCAAGGTCTGCAATACCGGCCGGCGGGTGCGCAATACGTTGAGCCCAGACTTGGGCAGGAAGATGCCGGCCATCAGCAACGTGTGCACCACATAACGCGCCCACACCACCATGACTATCGGGTACAGGCCACCCAGGAATTTGGACAAGGCATCGTGGCTGGCGAACAGGAACGTCGCCACCACCACCAACGCGATGCCGCGCAGGGGTTGGTTGACGCCGGACAGCGGTGTGCTGGAACTCATGGCTCTCTCGATGACGGCGGGGCAACATGCCTCGCCCAAGGAAGGCCGCGCAGGCATTGCCTGGCGGATGTAACAGCTGGGATTCTAGAAGAGATGGCGCAGAATAAGGAAGTTCATTTGCCGCTTGCCCCGGCCAAGTGCAATTTCTGTTCGCTGATCGACCACTTTCCACCTTGTCTGCATGGCCCGTACACGGTTGATCGCCGACCATCGACCGACCCTGCACACCCTACAAGGAATTTACATGCAAAGGCTCAGCACCCGCACAGGCCTGGACCTGCCCGCCATCGGCCTGGGCACCTGGCCAATGACCGGCAGTGAATGCACCCAGGCCGTGCGCCAGGCACTGGACGTGGGTTACCGGCACATCGACACCGCCACCGCCTACGAAAACGAAGCGGCCGTTGGCCAGGCGCTGCGCGACAGCGACGTGCCACGCGAGCAGATCCACCTGACCACCAAGGTCTGGTGGGACCGCCTGGAGCCCAAAGCCATGCGTCAGTCGCTGGAAGACAGCCTGCGCGCGCTGGGTACCGAACAGGTCGACCTGTTCCACATCCACTGGCCAGGCACGGACTGGGACCTGGCCCGCAGCATCGACACCCTGGTAGCCCTGCGTGACGAAGGCAAGGCGCGCCACATTGGCGTGGCCAACTTCCCGTTGGGGTTACTGCGCCAGGTGGTGGAAACCCTGGGTGCGCCGTTGTCGGCGATTCAGGTGGAATACCATGTTCTGCTCAGCCAGCAACCGCTACTCGACTTCGCCCGCAGCCATGATTTGTTGCTCACCGCCTATACCCCGCTGGCACGCGGCCAGGCAGCGGCGCAGCCGGTGATCCAGGCGATCGCCCGCAAGCATGGCGTGCTGCCCAGCCAGGTGGCGCTGAAATGGCTGCTGGACCAGGACGGCGTGGCGGCGATCCCCAAAGCCAGCAGCCGCGAAAACCAGCTGGCCAACCTGGCCGCGTTGACCGTGCAGTTGGATGACGAAGACCGCACAGCCATTGCCGGGCTGCCGAAAGACCAGCGCGTGGTTAGCCCGCCGTTTGCCCCGGACTGGAACAGCTGAGGTCGCCGCGCAAGTCATTGTTCTTGGGTGATGACCTGCTTCAACCGCTCGCTCGCCGGTGCCGGCCGCCCGTAAAAGTAGCCCTGGAAGTGCGAACAGCCTTCCGCCGCGAGCCGGCGCATCTGCTCCTCCGACTCCACGCCTTCAGCCGTGATCTTGATCATCAGGCTGTTGGACAGCTCGGTAATGGCGCGAATGATCGACATGGCCTCGCGGCTGTCGCACATGTCATGCACGAACGACTTGTCGATCTTGATCCGGTCGAACGGGAACGAACGCAGGTAGCCCAACGATGAGTAGCCGGTACCAAAGTCATCCAGTGAAATGGACACGCCCAGGTCTTTCAGCGCGCGCAAGGTGCGCACGTTCTCCTCGCTGTTGCCCAGCAGTACCGACTCGGTAATTTCCAGCTCCAGCCGCTGCGCCGGCAGGCCCGAGTCGGCCAGCGCGAGGGCGACGGTATGCACCAGATCGCCGTTCTTGAACTGCACCGCCGACAGGTTGACCGACACCGTCTGCTCACTGTCCCAACTGGCCGCCTCCTGGCAGGCCAGGTTCAGCGCACGGTTGCCCAACTCGTGGATCAACCCGGTTTCTTCGGCAATGGGGATGAAGTCCATCGGCATGACCATGCCACGGGTCGGGTGTTCCCAGCGCAGCAGCGCCTCATAACCGGTAACGCTGCTGGTCTGATGATCGACTACCGGCTGGTAGTGCAACTGCAACTGCCCCAGGTGCAGCGCTGTGCGCAGGTCGGTTTCCACCAGACGGCGCTGGCGGGCGGCAACGTCCAGTTCGACATCGAAGCATTCATAACGATTACGGCCGTTACGCTTGGCCTGGTACAGCGCCATGTCGGCGTAGCCCAGCAGTTGCTCTGCCTGGTCATGGTCATCAGGCGCGATGGCGATGCCGATGCTCACCCCCACCGCGAACTGATGCCCTTCGATCCGGAACGGCGGGCTGATGGCCTTGATCAGGCGCTGCGCGGTATTGCACGCGGCATCCCGCCCCTCCAGGCCCGTCAGCACCACGGCGAACTCGTCGCCACCCAGGCGGGCCAAGGTGTCGTGCTCACGCAGTTCGCGGCGCAGACGCTTGCCCAACTCGCGTAGCAGCTTGTCACCAAAGGCATGGCCAAGGGAGTCGTTGATGTTCTTGAAGTTGTCCAGGTCCAGGCACAGGGCAGCGGTCAGCTTGGTGTTTTCGCTGCCGCGCAACAGGGCCTGGCGCAGCCGTTCGTGGAACAGCGTACGGTTGGGCAACCCGGTGAGCGCGTCATGGTGCGCCATGTGGTGGATCTGCGCATGGGCGGCCAGCTCTTCGGTGGCGTCTTCGGCCACGAACAACACGTAATCGGCCTGCCCTTCGCGGTTTTGACTGAGCAGGGTACGGCTACGCAGTGTGCGTGGGCCGCGGGCGGTGTCGACGCGGGTTTCGGCGGCGTGCCCCTTGGTACTGCGGGCACCCCGCACGAATTGCTGCTCCAGATAGTCACCGGCAGCCGCTGCCAGGCATTCCCTGGGCAACTGGCCGATCATGCTGTGCTGAGGCCCGCCGAACAGGCGTTCGGCCTGCTGATTGGCCAACAGGATGCGCTGGCTTTCCAGGTCCTGGACGATGACGCTCGCGGGAATGTTGGCAATGACCGAATCGAGAAACTGCGACAGCTTGGCCATTTCCTGGCTGTACTGCTCGGCCAGCTCTTTGGCCTGCAGCAATTCGAGCTCCTGGCGGTGGCGTTCGGAAATGTCGCGGGTGACCTTGGCGAAACCCACCAGTTGCCCGGCATCGTCGTAAACCGCTTCGATGACCACATGGGCGTGGAAGGCCGTGCCGTCCTTGCGCAGCCGTGCACCCGTTTCCTCAAAGCGTCCGGTGCTGCGCGCCTGCTCCAGGTTGAATGCCGGCAACCCGGCTGCGCGCTCGGCATCGGTGTAGAACAGCGAGTAGTGCTGGCCGACGATTTCCTCGGCACGGTACCCCTTGGCGCGCTGGGCGCCGGGGTTCCAGTTGGCGACGATACCTTCAGGGGTGAGCAGGTAGATGGCATAATCCACCACGCTCTGGATCAACAGCCGGTACATGATGTCGGGGTTTGCTGCGAGCGACATGAACTTTACCTGAACCTTCGAAGCGCATGAAAAGGGACCCCGGCAAGCGGCGGCCGGGTCTTGGAAAGCGATGATGGCATTATGCCGCTCGCGAGCATTTTGTGAAGCACGTCACAAAAATGGCGCTATCCCTTATCTGGACGAACGAAAGCGCCCCGCCCTCAATGGCGGGTGCCGGTCACCAGGAAATTGAGCAAGTCAGGCTCATCCCCCAGGGCGATAGCCTGCGCCGGCCGCGGCAGGCTCGCCAGCACGGCATTGCAGAAAGCCACGGCGGGCAGATCCTGTGCGTAGCAACGCAGCAGCCAGTCACCCTCGCCCCCCAGCAACTGCAACGCCACCGCTCGGCCGATGCCCTGGCGACGGTACTTCTTCAAGATGAACAGGTCGGCAAGCTCCTGCGCAACGATGCCAGGCAGCTCGCTGCGCTCGACCAGCACGAAGCCGGCGATGAAGCCGTCCACCAGCACCAGATACGCGCCCCAGCCGTCGTCCTGCCAGTAGCGTTGCAGGTGCTCCTCGTGGATGTAGAAACGGCCGTCCGCCTCGACGTCTTCCTGCTCCCAGTCGGAGGACTCGTAGCAATAGAACTGGTAGAGATTGCGGATCAGCGACGCCTGGTCGATGGTGGCTGGCAGCAGCGCGATGGGGAGCATGGTGTGGGGGCCTGAACAAAAAGACGATTCTAGATCACCCGCCCCTGGCGACAAAAAGCCCGAGGCCTCCCCGCACGGAAAGCCCCAGGCAAAATCACAGTGACATAACCTCGAACTCAGCCCTCCTGCAACGCCCGCGGCCGATGGCTTCGCGCCTCGGCGTCAGGCGACTTGGCACCCTGTAAGCGGAAGTCGAATGACAACTCGGCAAAGCGCTCGCCTTGCACGCCGCGGTCGCGCGCCGCCGCCGCATCCTCGACAAAACGCAGTTCGCCGATCAGCCCGTCGCGGGTGGCATAGGCAAAGTCGTCCCACAGATACTTGTCGCCAGCAAAGTTGATCTGCGTGGTCAGGTGGCGGTGCCCCGGTGCCGAGATGAAGAAGTGCACGTGCGCCGGGCGCTGGCCGTGGCGACCGAGCAGGTCCAGGCATTCCTGGGTTGGGCCCTGCGGGTCGCAGCCATACCCGGACGGCACGATCGAGCGCGCGCGGTAGCGGCCCTCGGCATCGGTGATGATACGCCGACGCAGGTTGAACTCGGACTGGGTCGAATCGAAGTACGAATAGGTGCCCTGGGTATTGGCGTGCCACAGGTCGACGGTGGCACCGGCCAACGGCTTGCCGTCGGCATCGAACACCTGGCCCTGAAGGAACATCACCACGCCTGGGTCAGTGCCGTCGTCCATGCGCGCTTCGCCCTGGGCCAGCGGCGCCCCGGCAACGTACAGCGGGCCTTCGATGGTGCGCGGGGTGCCGCCGCCAAGGCCGGCTTCGGCATCCTTGGCATCCTGCAGCAGGTCGAGGAAGTGCTCGATGCCCAGGCCAGCAGCCAGCAGGCCTGCCTCGTTACGGCCACCCAGGCGGTTGAGGTAGTCGACGGCGTGCCAGAACTCGTCCTCGGTGATTTCCAGGTCTTCGACCAGGCGAGCAGTGTCTTGCAGCACACGCAGAATGATCTGCTTGAAGCGCGGGTTTCCTTCGGCATGGTCCAGGCCAGCCACCCGGTTGAAGAAGGCTTGAATATCGGCAGTGTGGGAAATTTTCACGGTCATCGTGCTTACCTCGTATTGTTCTTGTCAGGCATACAGGTGCGAATCAGCGATCGTCGCTGTGAATAGACGAGGGATGCCGACACAGGCCGTCGACCTCAATATCCATGTACGGGAACAGCGGCAGCTGCATCAGCGTGTCATGCAACGCCTCGACGCTGGGCACATCGAACACGCTGTAGTTGGCGTAATGCCCGGCAATGCGCCACAGGTGACGCCAGATGCCTTCGCGCTGCAGGCGCTGGGCCAGTTCCTTTTCGTCGGCCTTGAGCTGGGCGGCCTTGGCCGGGTCCATGTCGACCGGCAGCCTCACGGTCATCTTCACGTGGAACAACA
The DNA here is from genome assembly GCF_045164175.1 of Pseudomonas sp. 10(2024). Taxonomy (NCBI): domain Bacteria; kingdom Pseudomonadati; phylum Pseudomonadota; class Gammaproteobacteria; order Pseudomonadales; family Pseudomonadaceae; genus Pseudomonas; species Pseudomonas sp. 10(2024). The sequence continues at coordinate 2,317,006 of NZ_CP174006.1, read as the reverse complement.
TGGTTATCTCCTTGCTTGTCAGCGACGAGCGAAGCGCGCCAGGCGCTGTTCGTCCAACGTCAGGCCCAGGCCTGGGGTATGGGGGATGTGCAGCTGGAAGTCGCGGTATTGCGGCGGCTCGTTGACGATCTCCTCGGTCAGCAGCAGCGGCCCGAACAGCTCTGTACCCCAGGTGAGCTGGCGCAGGGTGAGGAATGCATGGGCCGAAGCCAGGGTGCCGATCGAACCTTCGAGCATGGTGCCGCCGTACAAGGCGATGCCAGCGGCCTCGGCGATCTGTGCAGTGCGCAGCACCGCGCGCGGGCCACCATTCTTGGCGATTTTCAGGGCGAAGATGCTGGCGGCGCCGTCGGCGGCCAGGCTGAAGGCGTCCTCGACGCTTTCGATCGACTCATCGGCCATGATCGGTGCCGGGCTGCGCTGGTTCAGGCGCACCTGGCCTGCGCGGTTGATGCGCGAAATCGGCTGCTCGATCAGGTCGATGCCGTTGTCGCCCAATACCTGGCAGGCGCGGATGGCCTGGGACTCGTCCCAGTACTGGTTGACGTCGACCCGCACGCTGGCGCTGTCACCCAGCTCGCGCTTGATCGCGACCACGTGCTTGAGGTCCTGCGCTACCGGGTTGGCGCCGATTTTCAGCTTGAACACGCGGTGCCGGCGAATGTCCAGCATGTGCTGGGCTTCGGCGATGTCGCGGGCGGTGTCGCCGCTGGCCAGGGTCCAGGCCACCTCCAGGCTGTCACGTACGCGGCCACCCAGCAGTTCGCTGACCGGCAGGCCCAGGCGTTTGCCCTGGGCGTCGAGCAAGGCGCTTTCGATGCCGGACTTGGCGAAGGTGTTGCCCTTGGCCAGCTTGTCCAGCTTGAGCATGGCGGCATTGATGTTATCTGCCGGCAGGCCGATCAGCGCCGGGGCGAGGTACGCGTCGATGTTGGCCTTGATGCCTTCGGGGCTTTCGTAGCCATACGCCAGGCCACCGATGGTGGTGGCTTCACCGATGCCTTCCACGCCATCGCTGCAGCGCAGTCGCAATACCACCAGGGTCTGCTGCTGCATGGTGTGCATCGCCAGCTTGTGCGGGCGAATGGTCGGGAGATCGACGATAATTGCATCTATGTGTTCAATCAGCGCGCTTGTCATTGTTGCCAGGTCCCGTCAGGTCGGGCTTACAGTCGTAGGCCCGAGTGATGCGTTTACTTGATTGTTGAAGGATTGCGCGAGACCCTGACGACCGTCCAATATCAAATGAATCTCCCACCATACCCTGGAGGTCTGATGGAGCTGCGCCACCTGCGTTACTTCAAAGTCTTGGCCGAGACCCTGAACTTCACCCGCGCCGCCGAGCTGCTGCACATCGCCCAGCCACCCCTGAGCCGGCAGATCAGCCAGCTGGAGGACCAGCTCGGCACCCTGCTGGTGGTTCGCGAACGTCCGCTGCGGCTGACCGAGGCCGGCCGTTTCTTCTACGAACAGACCTGCACCGTGCTGCAGCAGTTGCAGAACATCAGCGACAACACCCGCCGCATCGGCCAGGGCCAGCGCCAGTGGCTGGGCATCGGTTTTGCGCCCTCTACCCTGTACACCGTGCTGCCGGAGCTGATCCGCGAACTGCGCCAGGACAGCGAGCTGGAACTGGGCCTGAACGAAATGACCACCTTGCAACAGGTGGAGGCGCTGAAAAGCGGGCGTATCGACATTGGCTTCGGCCGCATTCGCATCGACGACCCGGTGATTCACCAGCAGGTGCTGTGCGAGGACCCGCTGGTGGCCGTGCTGCCCAAGGGCCACCCCCTGGCGGGCAGCCCGCTCAGTCTTGCCCAGCTGGCTGGCGAAGCGTTCATCCTCTACCCGGCCAATCCCCGGCCCAGCTATGCCGACCACGTGCTGGCGCTGTTCGCCCACCACGGCATGAGCATTCGTGTCAGCCAATGGGCCAACGAACTGCAGACCGCCATCGGCCTGGTAGCGGTTGGCGTCGGGGTGACCCTGGTGCCAGCATCGGTACAGCAGCAGCACCGTCCCGATATCGAGTATGTCGGCCTGCTTGATAGCGGCGCCGTCAGCCCCATCATCCTCAGCCGGCGCAAGGGTGATGTAAGCCCGATCGTGAAGCGGTGCCTGGCGTTGATCGAGCAACAGGCCATATGAACACACCATGCCCACAGGGGCTGTATAGCCCTGCCCTATTGCCTATGCCTGCCCCGTATACCCATCGGTATAGGGATGCTCCCATTGAGCTGTTTCATGCTGCGACACGTGAATCGCCAGGGCTCAAGACAGTCAATCAGAAATCATCGGCAAATGATCACCGCGTAACCAGTCGATGAACCGTGCAAACAACTCCGATTGCGAGTTGATCTCAAGCTTCATGTACAGGTTCTTGCGGTGCATGCGCACGGTCTCCGGCGAGATACCCAACTCCAGCGCAGTAGATTTCACCGAGTGCCCGCGCAAGATCATGTGGGCCACTTCGCGCTCGCGGTCGGTCAGCACCTGGCAGCCAAAGCTGTCGAACGCTGCCTGCAGGCTGCTGCGCTCGGTTGATGCAGCGCCCGGTTCCAGGTTGTACCGGGCATAGCGCCCCAGCAGTTCGCGCACCATCGGCTCCAGCGCACGCAACAGGTCGACCTGCCCGGCATTCAGGCGCGTGCCGCTGCAGCCCTGGAACAGGCTCAGCGACAGCTTGCGGCCTGCGCTGAGGTCAACGATGTAGTAGCTGTCTTCACTGCAACCTGTACCCAGGTAATAGGCCTTGTAGTAGTCACTGTCGAAGAAGTTGTCGGGGGCGATTTCCTGCAGGTGGTAGAAGCCTTCGGCCAGGCCGCTTTGCACGGCAAGGCAGAAAGGGTCCAGCAGGTAGCCGGCACTGAAATAGCGCTCCAGCACGGCGGCCCGATGCCGTTCGGGAATGCCTTGCTGGTACAGCAACTGCGGCGCCCGCCCCTGGCACTCAAGGCTGATCATCATCGACTCCACCTGCACCAACTGGCCGATGGCAGCGGCCACATACCCCAGCGCCTCGGGGGTTTCGCCATGGGCCAGGGCACGCTGCAACGCCACGTGCCACTGCTGCAGCGCGCCCATTGTGAGGGTAAGCGGGGTATCGGGGGAGGCCTGGGTCATGCCCGGCAGTCTAGCCTGCCAGGCACGCCCGCGCACAGCCCTTTGCGCCAGGTTCATCGGCCTTGGTACAGGCCAAGCGCCGTGAGTTCACGCGCGGTTTCGAGGATGCACTGGCGCAGGGTCTCGACGATCTCGTCCACCTGCGCATGGGTGATGATCAACGGTGGCGACATCACGTTCAGGTGCATGATCGGGCGCACCAGCAGCCCTTTTTCCTGCGCCTTGCTGTGGATGCGCTCGCCGATGTTCACCTCATCGGCGAACAGCGCCTTGCTGGCCTTGTTGGCGACGAACTCGACACAGGCCATCAGCTTCATGCAGCGCACATCCCCCACCAGCGGCAGGTCGCGCAGGCTCTGCAAGCGTTGCTCAAGGTAACCCCCCACGTCCTTGACATGATCGAGCAGTTGCTCGCGCTCGATGATCTCGATGTTCTTCAGCGCCGCCGTGCAGCACACCGGGTGGCCGCTGTAGGTAAAACCGTGGGTGAAGCAACGGCCCTTGCCCGGCTCGGCAATCACTTGCCAGATGCGCTCGGAAAAAATACACGCACCCAGCGGCAGGTACGCCGAGGTCAGGCCTTTGGCGGTGGTGATGATGTCAGGGATGACGCCAAACAGTTCCTCGCTGGCGAAGAAGGTGCCCAGGCGCCCGAACGAGGTCACCACTTCGTCGGCGACGAACAGGATGTCGTAGGTCTGGCACAGCTGCCACATGCGCTGGAAGTACCCCTCGGGCGGAATGATCACCCCGCCCGAGCCCATGATCGGCTCGGCGAAGAATGCAGCCACGTTGTCGGCACCCAGCGAGAGGATCTTGTCCTCGAACTCGGCCACCAGGAAGTCGAGGAACTCCGCCTCGTCCATGTCGTCTGGCGCGCGGTACGGGTTGGGGTTGGAGACGTGGTGGATCAGGTCGTGGTGGTAATCGAACTCCGGCACCCGGTCGGCGGCCTTGTTGCCAATCGACATGGTCAGGGTGGTGGAGCCATGGTAAGCGTTGTAACGGGCGATGATGTGCTTCTTGTGCGGCTTGCCTCGGCAGTTCTGGTAGTACTGGATCAGCCGGTAGGCGGTGTCGACAGCGGTCGAGCCGCCGGTGGTGAGGAACACATGGTTCAAGTCGCCCGGCGCCAGCTGCGCAAGCTTCTGGCACAGTTCGATGGCCACGTCGTTGGCCATGTCGGAGAACGGGTTGGAATACGCCAGCTGGCGCACCTGGTCTGCGATGGCCAGGGCCATTTCCTCGCGGCCCAGGCCGATGTTGGTGCACCACATGCCGCCGACGGCATCAAGGAAACGGTTGCCGTGGGTGTCGCGAATGTAGGCGCCTTCACCGGCGACGATGTTCAACGCACCTTGCTCGCGGTGCTCGTCGAACACATGGTAGCCGTGCATGTAGTGGGCCTTGTCGGCTTCCACCAGTGGGTCGTGGGCAATGGCGAATGCTTTGCTTGGGGTGGCCATGGGCAGCTCCTTGGCGAGAATTTTTGGGCAGTGTTCAGAAACCGGTCTTGACCGTGCTCCAGACCCGGGTGATGGCGCGCATGTCCTTCGGGCTCTGGGTTTTCTGCGCGAACAGGCGTTCGCGGGTGGGTGCGTCGGGGTAGATGGCCGGGTCCTGGCGAATGTCATCACGCACCAGCGCGGTAGCGGCAGCGTTGCTGTTGGCGTAATGGATGTAGTCAGTGACCTTGGCCATGGTCTGCGGCTGCAGCAGAAACTCGATGAAGCGGTGGGCGTTGGCCGCGTGCGGCGCATCCTTGGGGATGTACAGGTTGTCGAACCAGATCAGCGAACCTTCCCTGGGGATGAAGAACGACAGTTTGATGTCCTTCTTCGCTTCCACTGCGCGGGCCTGGGCGGTGGCATAGTCACCGGACCAGGTCAGCGCCAGGCAGACATCACCATTGGGCAGGCTGGTGAGGTAATTCACCGAATCGAACTTGCGTATGTAAGGGCGGATGCCCAGCAATAATTGTTCGGCCGCCTTGAGGTCGGCCGGCGATGCGCTGCGCGGATCCTTGCCCAGGTACTGCAAGGCCAGCGGGATGACCTCGGTGGGCGCGTCCATCAGGGTGACACCGCAGTCGGCGAAGCGCGAGACGATCTTGGGGTCGAACAGCATGGCCAGCGAACCGATCGGCGCGTCGGGCATGCGTGCGGTGATCTTGTCGACGTTGTAGGTGACCCCCGAGCTGCCCCAGGTGTAGGGCGCCGAATACTTCAGGCCAGGGTCGTAGCCCTGCAGGTCGTTCACCACCTGCTGGTCGAGGTTGTGCCAACTGGGCAGTTGCTGCTTGTCCAGTGCCTGGAACACACCGGCGCTGATCAGCGGGGGGACCAGCGAGGCGTTGAGCATGACCAGGTCGTAGCCGGAACGGCCGGTGAGCAGCTTGGTCTGCACGGTTTCGTAGCCATCGAAGGTGTCGTAGATGACCTTGATGCCGGTGGCCTTCTCGAAGTCGGCCAGGGTGGTTTCACCGATGTAGTCGGTCCAGTTGTACAACCGTAACGTGTTACCGCTGTCCACCTCTGCCGCCTGGGCCAGGCTGGCGCCAGACGCCAGCAGCAGACCGCCAATCACCTTCAGTACCTTGCGCATGGCAACTCCATCGTGTGAGTGCTCCGGATCGAGCCGATGGGTTCACTATCGGTGGATTCGCCCAGGGGTGACATACCCCGAATGTGTGGGTGGTCGTTTTTTGGCAGGTGGTGCTGGAAGGTTTGCAGAACATCGTATGACGACAAAATGTTGGGGCTGCTTTGCAGCCCTTTCGCGACACAAGGCCGCTCCCACAAGGACGGCGCAGCCTTCGAAGCTGGCGACAATCCTGTGGGAGCGGCCTTGTGTCGCGAAAGGGCCGCAACGCGGCCCCAGTGCTCAGTGCAGGAGAAAGGTCACGTCAGCGGGTACAACGCTTCATCGAACTGCGCCAGGCGCGGGAACACCAGTGGCTGGTCGTCCGAGAGCTGCTCCAGACGCTGCCGGTATTGCTGCAGAAAGTCCTGCCGCGCATCAGCACTGATGTACGGCACATGCCACGCCACGAACGGCGGCAGCACCTCGAACCCGACATAGGCCAGCGTGCCCCGCAGGATCGGCCGCAGCATGTCTTCCAGCGGCCCGTGAATCGCGCCGTCGCCAAACATGTGCTCGCGCCCGCCCAGGGTCACGGTCACCAGCGCCCTCTTGCCGGCCAACCCGCCCTGGTCGTAGAAGCGCTTGCCGCCATAACACACCCCCGACACCAGCACCCGGTCGATCCAGCCCTTGAGCATGGCCGGGGCCGAGAACCAGAAAATCGGGAAGTTCAACACCAGCAAATCGGCCCACAACAGCTTGTCCAGCTCCTGCTGGATGTCTGCGGCAATGGCACCGCGCTTGACGCCCTGACGCTGCTCCAGCGCATACACGAGGTACTCGGGGTTCTCGCGCTGGGTAAAGTCATCGGCACTGGCCACCGGGTTCCAGCCCATGGCGTACAAGTCGCTGACCTGCACCTGATGGCCTTGGGCGCGAAAGGTTTCCACAGCCTGGTCACGCAGAGCAGCCGTGAACGATTGCGGCTCGGGGTGAGCGTGGACGATCAGTACATTCACAAGCATTCTCCTCACACAAAACAGGTTATCTTGCCGCAGTGGTTCAGCAGCACGCGCCTTCCTCCTGGCCCGGGCGGCGCGTACGCTGGACGGTGTGCTCACGCATCCGTCTGCCCGCGCATCAGTTCGCCGGCGCAGCGGGCGATGCGCTGGCAGGCATCGGCCAGCGCCTCATTGCCCAGCACCAGGCCCAGGCGGATATGCCCGGCAGCGCTCGGGCCGAATGCCTCGCCGGCGAGCACCGACACGCCTTGGCTGTCCAACAGGTAGTCGGCGAAAGCCTGTGCGCTAAGGCCGGTTTCACGGATGTCGAGCATCACGAACATGCCACCATCGGGCTTCAATGCCTTGAGGCCCGGGCAGCCGGCCAGCTGCTCGCACACCAGATCGCGCCGCTCGCGGTAGGCTTCGCGCATGGCGTCCAGCTCGGGCAACGGCTGCTCCAGCGCCACCACGGCGGCATCCTGGACGAAGTCCGGCAAGCCGTAGAGCATGCACAGGGCGAGGTTTTCCAGATGCGTGGCCAGTGCTGTCGAGCCGACCACCCACCCCATGCGCCAGCCGGTCATGGCATGCGACTTGGACAGGCTGTTCAACGTTGCAGTGCGCTCGGCCATGCCCGGCAGGCTGCCGGGGCTGACATGCTCGCCTTCATACAGCAGCTCGCTGTAGACCTCGTCAGAGATCAGCCACAGATCATGGGCAACGCACAGTTCGGCCAGCGCCTCCCAGGTGGCGCGCGGCAGGCTCGCCCCTGAAGGGTTGTGCGGGCTGTTCAGCGCCAGCGCGCGGGTGCGCGGGGTAATGCGCTCGGCGACGTCACGCGGGCACACGCGAAAGCCATTCTCGGGCTTGACCGGTACCGGCACCACCTTGGCGCCGCAGGCGCCAAACACGGCCTCGTAGGTGACATACATGGGTTCGGCAACGATCACCTCATCGCCTGGGTCGAGTATGCACTGGGCCACGCAGAACAACGCGCACTGGGCCCCCGCCAGCACCGTCACCTGGTCGGCGCTCACCGCCTGGCCGCTGCGTTGCCGGTGACGGTTGGCGATGGCCTGGCGCAGGGCCAGCTTGCCGCGTACATCGGCGTAATGGGTATGGCCAGCGCGCAGGCTGTCGATGGCCGCCTCGACAATAGGCGCGGGAGTGTCGAAGTCCGGGTCACCCACCGACAGCAGCAGGATGTCCTTGCCCTCGGCCTGCAGCGCCAGGGCGCGGTAGTGGATGTCCCAGGCCGCAGCGCCGTCGCCGGCGATGCGTTGGGTGAGCTTGGCGTAGCGCATGGCAATCTCCTTTCAATGGCAATTTCAGTCGACGAGGATCTTCGGGTTGGAATTGCCCCATACGGTGTACAGATCGGCGAGCAACGCGCCGTTGATTTCTTCCATCTCGGCCTGGGTGATTTCGCCCCCGGCCTGCTTGCCGAACAGCACCACTTCGTTACCCCCCTTCACATCAGGGAAGTCGGTGACATCGACCATCAGCGTGTTCATCGACACCTTGCCCACGACCGGCACACGGTGGCCGTTGATCAGCACATGGCCCTTGTTGGTGAATACCCGGCGGTAGCCATCGGAGTACCCGACCGTAATGTTGGCCAGCCGCGAATCACGGGCCAGGGTGAAGGTGCGGTCATAGCCCACGGTGTTGCCGGCCGGATAGCTGTGCACCGCCGCCACGTGCGATTTGAACTGCATCGCACGTTTGTACTCGGTGCGCCCCGGCACGGTGTCGCCGAACAGCGCGCCACCCGTTCGTACCATGTCCAGGCGCGCTTCCGGCACCTCCAGCGTAGCGAACGAGTTGGCGGCGTGCAGGGTGAGCTTGCTGCGGTCCAGCCTGGCGTGCTTGATCAACCAGTCGGTCTGCTCGTTGAATGCCGCCAGGCCCTTGCGTACATCGTCCTTGTCTTCCACGGCGAAGTGGGTCATCAGCGCAACCAGCTCGAGGTGCTTCTGGTCGGTGATCTGCAGCGCTTCGCCACGGCCGGACCAGGTGGCCATCTCCACCCCGTTGCGGCTCATGCCACTGGAGTTGAGCGCCATGTGAATGCGCAAGGTCTTGCCATGGCGCGCGGCGATGGCATCGGCCTGGCGGGCAAATTCCGCGCTGCCCACCAGCTCTTCCATGTCGTACTGCAAGCCATCTTCCAGCTCGCTGAGGCTGGCCAGGCGTACCCGCACCAGTTGCCCGGTGAAACCACTGCCGCGGACCACCCGGGCCTCCTCGTTGCTGGCCACCGCCACGCAGGGCACGCCCTGGGCGATGATCGACGGCATCACCAGACCGATACCATGGCCATAGGCATCGGCCTTGAGCACGGCGCACAGCCTGGACTTGCCGGCCAGCTCAGCCTGCAGGGTGCGGATATTGTGTTGCAGGGCGCTGGCACTGACCTCGACCCAGGCGTTGCTGTTCTGCACGGTCAGGGTGTTGGTGCCGTTGTCCGTCGACAACGGGGGTGCCGCATACAGGGGGGCCTGTCCGGTGATCAGAAGTGCCAGGGATGCAGCCAGAAGGGTACGGCGAAAGGGCATGGTGATTACTCGTGTTCTTGTCGTAGTGCGCGCCTTAACAGACGCAGGTGTGTTTGAGTTCGATGAACGTCACGCCGGGGGTGGCGAAGCCGCTGGCCAGGTCGGCCTGCAGCGCGTCCAGGTCGCGTGGCTGGTGCACGGTGCAACCGAAGGCGCGGGCCAGGCCGATGAAATCCGGGTTGCGCGGCAGCACGCCGACCGGCTCGATATCCAGGCCGAGCATATCGTCGCGGATCTGGCCGAGGGCGTCATTGTTCCAAAGCAACACCACCAGCGGCCGGTGCAGTTCCTCGACGGCAGTGGCCAGTTCCTGGGCGGTGTACAGGAAGCCGCCATCACCCACCAGTACCAGGCCGGGGCGATGGTCGCTGGCGAACATGCCACCGATGCCGGCCGGCAGGCCGTAGCCGAGGGTGCCGTAACCGGTGGGGTGCAGCCAGCTACGTGGCGCCCGACTGGCGAAGGCGTAGTTGCCGGTATAGGCCAGCTGGGTCATGTCGCTGCTGATGAAGGCATCGTCAGGCAGTACGGCGGCGATACGGTCCAGAATGGCCTGGTGCGTGGCCTGCAACGGGGCATGCCCATTGCGGATGGCCTGGCGCAGGGTGGCCACCGCCGCGCTGGCCTGGGCCGGGTCACGCTGAAGTGCGGGCAGGTGTTCGAGCAAACCGTCCAAGGTTTGCCGGGCATCGCCCTGCAGGGCAATGGCACAGGGGTAGAAATCGTTGAATTTGCGCGGGTCGATGTCGACGCGCAGCAGCTCGCCGCGGATCGGCAGGCGCTCACGCCAGAAGTCGGTGTCGGCCATTTCGGTGCCTACGGCAAGCACCACATCAGCCTGGCTGATCAACTGCCAGCCGGGTTCGACGCACAGGCTGGCGCCAGCATTGAGTGGCGCGTCTGGTGGCAGCAAGCCCTTGCCGGCCACGCTGGTGAACAGAGGCGCTGCCAGCCGTGTACTGAGTTGCTGCAACTGCTCAGCCGCGTGCAACGCGCCCCCCCCGGCAATGAGCATCGGCCGCTGGGCGGCGGCGAGCTTCAGGGCAGCCTGCTCGAGGGTTTCGCGGCACGGCTGGCCACGCCCGGGACGGCGTACCACCTCACCGCTCCAGTCCCGACTGACCGATGCCGCCAGCACGTCCAGGGGCACCGAAATATGCACCGGGCGCGGTCGTTCGCTGTCGAACACTGCCCAGGCGCGCGCGATCAGCTCGGGCAAGTCGTCGCCCTGCAGGGCCACCGCAGAAAACGCCGTGATGGGCGCAGTCATGGCGCGCTGGTCCTGGGTTTCATGCAGGCAGCCCCAGCCCTTGCCCAGGCTGGCGGTGTGGTTGACGCTGGAAATCACCAGCATCGGCACCGAGTCGGCATAGGCTTGGCCGATGGGGGTGGCGACGTTGGTCACGCCTGGGCCGGTGATGACGAAGCACACCCCCGGCTTGCCACTGACCCGCGCGTAGCCGTCGGCCATGAAGCCGGCGCCCTGCTCGTGGCGGGTCAATACATGGCGAATGCCGCTGCCCGGCAGGCCACGGTACAGCTCCAGGGTGTGCACGCCGGGGATGCCGAACACGGTCTCCACGCCGTAGTTGGCCAACAACCGCACCAGCGCTTGGCCGGCTGTCAGGGTAAGGTCATTCATGTCGTTCTCCTTGCGCCTGGCCAAGGCGGATCAGCGCGTCGACTGCGGTGGTACCGTTGGCACCGACCATCAATGGGTTCACATCCAGCTCCAGCAACTGCCCGGCGTTTTCGCAGGCGTAATCGGCGACCGCGCGGATGGCCGAGACCAAGGCATCGAGGTTGGCGGCCGGACGGCCACGGAAGCCTTGCAGCAGGCTGGCACTGCGCAGGCTCAGTAGCGCTGCCCGGATGGCGCTGTCGGTAGTGGGCAGCAACAGGCTGACACTGTCCTTGAGCAGTTCGACCAGCACGCCGCCGGCACCGATCACCAAGGCCAGTGCAAAGTCGTTTTCACGCTTGATGCCCACTATGAGCTCGGCCAAGGGCGGCTCGGCCATGGGCTCGAGCAGCACCTGATCAAACGCAACCTGTGGGGCGTAGTCAGCGATGCACTGGCGCATCTGCACCAGTGCAGCTTCCAGGGCGCGGGCATCACGCAGGTTCAACGCCACAGCGCCAGCTTCGGTCTTGTGTGGCAGCTGCGCGCTGACCGCCTTCAGTACCAAGGGGTAACCCACGCGGGCGGCGTCTGCCACGGCGCGTTCGGGCGTACTCAGCACGCCCGCAGGCACGGGCAGGCCGAAGGCGCGCAGGGCCTGCTTGGATTGCCATTCGTCCAACAATCGGCTTTCGCCCGTGAGGGCCTGCGGGCACAGTGGTACCCGCGCAGCCTCGCCCTGGTCCAGCAACCGCTGGCGGTTCCTTTGGTAAGCGACGATACGGCCCCAGGCCGCCAGGCCATCTTCCACTCCCTGCAGGGCTGCGATGCCCCGCGCATGCAGGTGCTCACGCGCACTGGCAGGCAACAGTTCCGGGAAAGCCGAGGTGACGAAGCCGATCTTGCCGTGGCGTTCAACGGCATCGCAGTACAGCCCCAGCAGCAGGTCACATTCCTTGCGCTCGCCGGTGAACGCCGCCGGGTAGTCCAGCACCAGCATCGCCGCGCCTGCGGCGCCGCTCAGGGTGTTGTCGAGCATGCGTTGCAGGGCGGCTTCATCGCCCCAGATGGCAGTGGTGAAGTCCAGTGGGTTGACCAGGCTGGCATAGCCCGGCAACACCTCGGCCAGTGCCGCCACCTGCCCTTGCGCGAGCTTCGGCAGTTGCAACTGGTTGCGTTCGGCATAGTCGGCAATCAGCCCGGCATCGCCGCCTGAGCAGGCCAGCGCAATCAGCTCGCCATCTGCCGGCAAGCGTCCGCAGGCTGCGGCCTTGAGCGTTTCGACAAAGCTCACCGGGCCGCTGACGCGGATCACCCCCAGGCGCTGGAACAGGCTGTCGTACAACGCATCGGAGCCGGACAACGAGCTGGTGTGGCTGAGCGCCAGTTCAGCGCCGATCTGCGAAACGCCCGTCTTCAATGCAATGATCGGCGTGCCCTGCTGCAGCGCCTTGCAAGCGGCGCGGGCGAAGCCCGGCACGTTCTTCAGGCCTTCCAAATGCAGGCCGATGGCGGTTACCCGTGGGTCGTCGAGCAGCACATCCATCAGCTCGGCCACACCCAGTTGCGCCTGGTTGCCGACCGAGGCCATGTAGGCCACCGGCAGGGAGCGATCGCTCATGGACAGGTTGTAGGCGAAGTTGCCACTTTGCGTGAGGATCGCCACCCCCTTCTCCACTTGCTGGCCACCATGCGCCACCGGCCACAGGGCGGCACCGTGCAGGTAGTCGAGCAAGCCATAGCAGTTGGGGCCGAGCAAGGCCATGTTGCCGGCGACGTCGAGCAGGCGTTGCTGCAACTGGCAGCCCTCCTGACCGCTTTCGGCAAAGCCCGAGGCGTAGCAGATGGCGCCACCGGCGCCACGTGCAGCCAGCTCGGCAACGCACTGCAAGGTCAGCTCACGGTTGGTGGCGATGAACACCGCGTCCGGGGCGTAGGGCAAGTCGGCCACCCGGGCCACGCAGGGGATTCCTTCGAGGCTTTCATGCTGCGGGTTGACCAGCCACAGCTCACCGGCAAAGCCACCTTCGGCGCAGCGCTTGAGCGCCCGCGCCATACTGCGCCCGCCGACGAAGGCCAGGTGTCGGGGCGCCAGCAGGCGCTTGAGGTTGTCACGAATCGATTGCGACATGGGTGTTCTCCTGGCGCTCAGCGCAGCAGCGGGCGCAGCAGTTCGCGGGCGATGATATGCCGCTGGATTTCCGAAGTGCCCTCCCAGATGCGCTCGATACGCGCGTTGCGCCAGATGCGCTCAACCGGCCCTTCATCCATCAGGCCCATGCCACCGAAGATCTGCACGGCTTCGTCGGCGACCTTGCCCAGCACCTCGCTGGCAAACAGCTTGGCCATGCCGGCCTCACCGTCGGTCATGTTGCCCTGGTCCATCTTCCAGGCGGTGTGCAGGGTGAGCATCTCGGCCGCGCGGATCTGCGTGGCCATGTCGGCCAGCTTGAACGACACCCCCTGATAGCTGCCGATGGCCTGGCCGAACTGCTTGCGGTCGGCGGCCCATTGCAGCGACAGGTCGAGGGCGCGCTGGGCCTGGCCCACGCAGTTGGCGGCGACCATCACCCGGCCGGCGGTAAGCCAGGCGTTGGCCACTTCCCAGCCCTTGCCCACTTCGCCCAGCACCTTGCTGGCCGGCACTCGGCAGTCGTCGAAGAACAGCTCGTAGGTGTGATAACCACGGTTGCTCACGCACTTGGGACCACGGCGGATGGTCATGCCCGGCGTACCCCGGTCGACCAGCAAGGCGGTGACCGCATTGCGCTTGCGCCCGTTGTGCTCATAGGTGTCGGTGACCGCGAAGACAATGGCGAAATCGGCGTGACCGGCGTGGCTGATGAAGTGCTTGCTACCGTTGATGACAAAGTCATCGCCCTGGCGCAAGGCGCGGGTCTTGATGGCGTTGGCATCAGAGCCGGCGCCCGGTTCGGTGAGGGCGAAGCAGTCGACCTTCTCGCCCTGCACGCACGGCAGCAAGTAGTCGTTGATCTGCTCGTCCTTGCAGGCCATGAGGATTTTCGACGGCCGTGCAACGAAGACATGCAGCGCCCAGGACACCTTGGACAGCTCACGTTCGATCAGCGCCTGGGACAGGTAGTCCAGGCCGCCCCCTCCCACTTCCTCGGGCATGTTGAAGGCATAGAACCCGGCAGCGATGGCCTTGCCACGGATCTGCGCGGCCAGTTCGGGTGACACGGCGTCGGCGCGGTCCACCGCTTCCTCATGGGGCAGCAGCTCCTTGGCAACAAAGCTGCGTACCGCTTCCACCAACATTTCTTGTTCTTGGGTCAGTTGGAAATTCATCTGCGAAGGTCCTGATGAGGGTCGGGTATCGGATTACTGGCCGGTAAAACGGGGGGCGCGACGTTCCACCGAAGCTTGCAGGGCCTCGAGGCCATCCTGGCTGCGGCCACACAACAGGCCGGCGTGGCGCTCGGCTTCCAGCTGTTCAGCCAGCGTGCGCCGGGCACCGTCGCGTATCAGCCGCTTGGTCTGCGCATAGGCGAAGGTCGGGCCATTGGCCAGGCGCCCGGCCAGTTCGGCGGCAACGGCAGGCAACTGCTCGTCGGCGCAGACTTCGCTGACCAACCCGGCGGCCAGGGCTCGATCGGCGCCCCACAGCTCGTCGAGGAACAGCAGGCGCTTGGCCTGCTCGCTGCCGATCAGCCGTGGCAGGTGCCAGCTGGCGCCGGCATCGGGGCTGTAGCCCATGCTGGTGTAGCCGGCCTTGAAGCGCGCCGAGGCGGCGGCGATGCGCAGGTCGCAGCACAGGCTGAGGTCCATGCCACCGCCCACGGCGGTGCCGTTGATGGCGGCGATGGTGGGTTTGTCGAGGCTGTGCAGGCGCAGCATCAGGGCATGGGCAGTTTCGGTCCAGCCGTAGCTTTCCAGGGTGCCCGCCGCTTCGGCGGCTGCCCATTCGGCCAGGTCGGCGCCAGCGCAGAAGCTGCGGCCGCTGCCGGTCAGCACCACCACGCGTACGGCGGGGTCGTCGGCATGGCTGTCGAGCAAGGCGTGCAGTTGCTTGAGGGTGGGAATGTCCAGCGCGTTGCGCTGCTCGGGGCGGTTGAGGGTGATCCAGGCAACGCCGGCTTCGACCTTGCTCAACAGTGACGACGACGGGGTAGTCATGGGGGGCCTCGGTGTTGTTGTGATGGTGTTGGAGGACTTGATGAGGGAGATACTAAACGAGTGTTCAGCAAGGCGGGATGGGCTGTTACAACTTCGCACAACTCGGTATCTGGCGTTACACAAGGGCGTTCGTCATGACGGCTTTATGGCCTGTGAGATCGCGCACCGCACGGGCGGCGCTCGACCTCACAGGCGCTGAAAATGCAGCGACCAACACCTGCCGACGACGAGCTGCGGTGTCAAACCCCTGGTGCGCTGGGTGCGAAGGCCCCCTGCCGGCGGCGGTTGACGAAGAAGTACGCCGCATAGCACAGGGCAATGAAGCCAAAGCCCCAGTACAGCGACGGCCGCTGGGTTTCATCCAGCGCCAGAAACACAAACAGCGAACTGCACAGGGTGATGCACAGCAGCGGCACCAGCGGGTACAGCGGCGCTTTGTACTTCAGGTCCTGCAGTTGCCCGCCGTCACGCAGCCATGCCTTGCGGAAACGGTACTGCGCCAGGGCGATGACGATCCAGGTCACGGTGCCGGACATACCGCTCACCGCCATCAGCACCATGAACAGCGTGTCAGCCGCGACGAAGCTGGTCATCAGCGAAATCAGCGCAAAGCACAGGGTGATGCTCAGCGCCCGCAGCGGCACGCCACGCTTGCTCAGCGGCGACAGGCTTTTCGGTGCCATGCCAGTCTTGGACATGGCCCAGAGGATGCGCGTGGAGGCATACAACCCGGAGTTGCCCACCGAGAGGATGGCCGTGAGGATGACGAAGTTCATCAAGTCGGCGGCGTAAGGGATGCCGACCATGTCGAACACCTGCACGAACGGGCTTTCCATCAGCCCGGCCTGCTCGTGCGGCACAATGGCAGACAGCACGGCAATCGCCAGCACATAGAAGATCAGCACGCGGAACACCACATTGCGCACCGCCCGCGGGATGCTCTTTTCCGGGTGCTCGGTCTCGCCAGCCGCCACCCCCATGATTTCGCAGCCCTGGAAGGCGTAGACCACAGTCATCATCACCGCGAACACTGCCGACAGGCCGTGAGGGAACAGCGACTCGCCCACCAGGTTGTTCAGCATCGGTGCGGGTGCCCCGCTGCTCAGGGGGATGGCACCGAAGATCACCAGCAGGCCAATGACGATGAAGCCGAGGATGGTTGCCACCTTGATGCCCGAGAACCAGTACTCGGCCTCGCCAAAGGCACGCGTGGCCAGGGCGTTGAGCCCGAACAGCACCACCACGAACAGCGCCGACCAGTACCAGATCGGCACCTCCGGGAACCAGCGGGTCATCAACATGCCGGCAGCGGTGAACTCCAGGCCTACGGTGGTGGCCCAGCTCATCCAGTACACCCAGCCGATCATGAACCCGGTGGCCGGGCCAATGTATTTGGTGGCGTGGGCCTGAAACGAACCGGACACTGGCATCTGCACCGACAGCTCGCCCAGGCAGACCATCACCAGGTACATCAGCAAGCCCGCGACCAGGTAAGCCAGGATCGCGCCCACCGGCCCGCCCTGATTGATGGTTACGCCCGAGCCCATGAACAGGCCGGTTCCAATGACCCCACCCAGCGACAGCATGAAGATGTGCCGGCTTTTCAGGGCGCGGGTGAGCTGGATTTTTTCAACGTTGTCAGTCATGGCACACCTCGCCATTGCGGCCGGTGCGTGGGAGGGTTCGAATGAGGGGCTGAGCGCTACGGCATGTCATTATTCTTGTCTCCAATAAGCCTCATGGACCGTGTGCAACACGGTTGCCATGGATTATTGGAAACGGATGTAAGGCGCCGTTATACGAACGGATCGAAGATGTAAAAAGTCGTAAGTTTTTTGTACGTCAGCTCTGGATCAACTGTTCCAGCGTGGCACTGGCCTGACCTAGCTGGGTAGCCAACGGCTCGCCGAGGGCTTGCATGGCCTGTACGTCATGCTGCCGGGCCGCCTCCTCCAGACCACGCAACACCGTCGCCAGCCCGGTAAACCCCAGGGAATCGCAACTGCCAGCCAGGCGGTGGGCCAGGTGCAGCACTTCGGTGAAGTCCTGGGCTGGTAGCGCCTCGGCCAGCGCCGTGGCGTGCTGCTGCAGTGACTGGCGCAGGACCTTCAGCAGGCCTTGCAACTTCTGCTCCCCCAGCAGTGAACGGTGGGTGTCGAGCAATGACCAGTCCATGTCTGCGCCAGCGCTGGCCACTTCACCGGGCGCTACGTCAGCCAACGCCTTGCGCAGGTTGTCCAGCCGCAACGGTTTGGCCAGTACGCCCTGCATGCCAGCGTCCAGATAACCCGCGACCTGGCCCGGTTGCACGCCGGCCGTCAGCGCCAGGATCCGGCTGTCGCGGTTCGGCCCAGGCGAGGTACGCAGCTGTCGGCACAACGCCACCCCGCTCATGCCCGGCAAGTGCACGTCCAGCAGAACCAGGTCGAAGCGCCGCTGCGCGCATGCCTGCAGGGCTTGGCCGGCGTCTTCGGCAAAGCTTACCCGATGACCGTCGCGCATCAGCAGGCCACCAGCAACCTCACGGTTCAGGGCAACGTCTTCGACCACCAGGATATCCAGGCTGGGCAAGGGCGAAGGAGCTGGTGCCCCCGCTGAGACAGGCTGCCCGCGAGCCATGTCGAGCTCGAACCAAAAGCAGCTGCCCTGCCCTTGAACGCTCTCAAGGCCGATGCTACCGCCCAGTTTTTCCACCAGGTGCTTGCAGATCGCCAGGCCCAGGCCAGTGCCGCCATAGCGCTGGGTCACAGCTTCGCTGGCCTGGACGAAACGGTCGAAGATCTTCGCCTGAACGGCGGGTTCGATGCCGATACCGTTGTCACGGACCGACAGCCGCAAGCGCTGCGAGCATTCGTTACTGGCAAGCACCTGCACCGTAAGCTGTACCTGGCCGTGCTCAGTGAACTTGATGGCATTGGCCAGCAGATTGCTCAGCACCTGTCGCAGGTACTGCTCTGCGCCGTACTGGTACGCGGCCAGTTGCTCATCAACCTGCAGTTGCAGGGTGTCGGCATTCTCCATGGCCATGGGTTCGAGCAACGCCAGCACTTCCTGGCACAACTGACGCAAGGAAAACACCACCCGTTCGGCGCGGCTCTCGCCTTCTTCGAGCCGGGCGAAATACAGCACTTCGTTGAGAATCGCCAACAGCCCTTCGCCAGCCTTGTACAAGGCCTCGACACGCTGGCGGTCGGCGACCTCCAGGCGCCCGCCGCGCAGCAGTTCGGCCATGCCCAGAATACCGTTGAGCGGCGTGCGCAATTCATGGCTCATGGTCGCCAAAAAGCGCGACTTGGCCAGGTTGGCAGCCTCGGCCTCGTCCTTGGCCCGAGCCAGGCTGGCCGTACGCCGCTCGACCATGGCCTGCAATTCGTCGCGTTTGTCCTGCAGTTCCAGGCGGTCACGCTCACGGCGCTCGATATCGCTGAGGATGGCGCGACGCATATCGTCCAAGGCATTGGCCACAGTGTCGATTTCGTCGGGGCGCGATGATCGGCGGCGGCCAAGGCGCAACGGCTCCTGCCACTGGCCGGCGCCAATGCGGCGGGCGAACTCGGCCATCACTTGCAGGTGGCGGGTGACCAGACGGTAGAACAGCCCTGACAGTGCCACTGCCAGGCCGCACAGAAACACGCCCATCCACAGCAGGCTGGCAAGGCCCGTGGCGTAAAGCCGCCGGTGTACCGCGCCAAGGTCGATGCTGACTTCCAGTTCGCCCAGGTGCCTGACCGGCCCTGAGGGCGGCTGATAGTCGAGGGGGAAGCGCTCGATGCGCAGCGGCCCTTGGGGCTCGGCGTCACCGCGTAACAATGTGAAATCATCACTGACCAGACGCACCCGCGCCACATCGGAAAAGTCCACCAGGCCGCGCAACTGAACATCCAGCTGCGCCTCGTCGAGGTCCCACAGGCTGCGCTCTAGGCTGGCCAGGTAGCCGGCGCGGATCAACGCCATGCGTGCCTCAATATCCCGCATTTCGCGACGGTACTCGAAGTACAGCTGCACGCCGCTGGCCAGCACCGTGAAGCACAAGCTGAACAGCAGGATGAACAGCAGCAGGCGGCGCAGCAGGCCATCGGTGCGCAGGCGGATCATCGTGCATCCGCCGGCAGGTTGATCATGTCGCGGTAAGTGACCTCACTTTGCTCAAGCCAACGCGCGATCTCGCCCGTCTGGTTCATCCGCTGCAACTGCGCGTCGATTTCAGCCACGTGCTGGCTCAAGGGTGACTGTCGCGATACCGCCACCCGCAGGTAGTCCACGCTCAGTGCCGTGGGCAATGCGCGAATATCCTGCGCCCCGGGCAGGTGTTCGATGAACAGCAGCCCAGTGCGCCGCTCCTGAATCACATAGTCGATGCGCCCGCGGATCAGCTTGCCGAAATTCTGCTGGCTGGACGATACCCGCTCGATGTTCTGGTGGCGAGCGACGAAGCGGTCGAACTCGGCGCCATAGCTTTCACCGTACAGCAGGCCGCCGCGGTAACCCGCCAGGTCCTCCAGCTGCTGGAACTGCACCGGTCGCTTGCGGTTGTAGAACACGGCCACTTCCTCGCGCACCACCGGCTCCGTGGAAAAACGCATGCGCTGGTCACGCTGGTCGCTGTTGTAGGCCAGGACCACGTCCACCCGCCCGGCGGCGGCATCCATCAGGCAGCGCTTCCAGTTGCCCAGCACCACGGTTTGCACCTCGTAGCCCATGCGCGCGAACAGTTCGCGCACCACGGTGGGGGCCAGGCCGCGCACCTGGTGGCCGTCGCTCCAGGAAATGGGCGGGTACACCGGGTAGTCGCAGTAGCGCACCGGCTCACTGGCACTGGCGTGCAGGGTCGGCAACGTCAAGGCCAGCGCCAACTGCCAGGCGCGAGGAATCATGCTGCCACGCTGGCGGTGAACAGGTAGCCGGTGCCGTGAATGGTGATGATCAACTGCGGTTCGGCCGGGTCGTCATGCAGCTTGCGCCGCAGGCGGCCGACCAGCACGTCGATGGAGCGGTCGTTGGGCACCCACTCGCGGTTGCGAATCTGGTCCATCAACTGGTCGCGGCTGAGGGTGTGGCCGCTGTTGCGCAGGAACACGCTGAGCAACTGGAACTCGCCATGAGTCAGCAGGGTTTGCCCGCCACAGGCGTCGATCAGGCGCCGGCGGTCGGTATCCAGTGCCCAGTCGGCGAACTGCTTCAGCGATTGCGCGCAGGCCGGGGCGGGGTGCGCCTCGCGGGCATGGCGCACGCGGCGGATCAGGTTTTTCGCCCGGGACACCAGCTCGCGGGGGTTGAGCGGTTTGATCACGTAGTCATCTGCACCGCATTCCAGGCCAACGATGCGGTCGATATCGTCATTGCGCCCGGTGATGAGGATGATGCCAACCTCCGAGCGCACCCGCAGTTCGCGGGTCAGGGTGAGGCCGTCCTTGCCGGGCAGGCGGATGTCCAGCAGCACGAGGTCGACGTCCTGGCTGCCAAGCAGGGCTTCGGCCCTTTCGGCGGTGTCGGCGCAGTGTACGTCGTAGCCTTCCCGGGACAGGTAGGCCTGCAGCAAGTCACGAACAAGCGGATCGTCATCGACGATCAATACCCGAGGCGTCATTGCGTGTTGTCTCTTTTTATTGGTGTTGTTCTACACACTCGCGACAGCAGCGTACTCGTTACTGAACAGGCGATCAACAGCCCTCGGACAGGCTGAAGCGCCTGCGGCCACCGGCCTGCAGGCCGTCGACCCAGGCCTCGCAGATGATCACGCCCTGCTCGGGGGTGAAGGTGCCGGGGTTCAGGCCCGACTCCAGCCACAGGCCATCAAGCAAGGCGCTCAGGCTGATGGCCGCCAGGTCGGCATCGAAGCCCTGCCAGCCCTCCTCCTCGGCCAGCCTGGCCAGTAGCTGGCCAAGTTCGTTGCGGTACTCGCCGTAGGAGTGGTCGTGCACCTGGTTGATCGCGTCGGCGGTCTTCACCGCCCCCCAGAAGGCCAGCCAGGCATCGAGCAATTGCGGGTCGAGCAGCTCGGCGCAGAACGAGGCACGGAAAAACGCCGACAACCGCTCGCGGGCATTGGGCGCGGCCTGGGCCATGGCCTCGCGCAACAGGCCCATCACCCGACCGGTGACGGCCATGTAAGCCTCTGCCACCAGTTCGTCCTTGCCCGCGTAATGGTGGCTGATCAGCCCGACCGAGACCCCGGCCTCGGCCGAAATCTTGCGGATCGAAGCCCCTTGGAAACCATGGCGTTTGAGGCACACCAGGGTCGCCTCGACCAGGTTGGCTTTGCGCAATTCCGGCAGCATGCGGTGGTAGCGGGCTTCCTGAGTCATCGGTGGGTCTCTGGTTAAGGGCTGGACTGAACGACTGTACAACAAGCCGGACTGCGTGATAAACCCTAAGCACCACTGCCCGGCAGGGCCCCTCACAACAACAAAAGCGGCTGCCATGAACGACCTGATCACACGCGAGCTGGACCAAGGCCTGTTGACCCTGGCCTTCAACCGCCCCGACAAGCTCAATGCCCTGAACACTGCCATGTACCAGCTGCTGGGCGACCTACTGCTGGCGGCAGGTGAAGACCCCGCTGTCGATGCCATCATCATCACCGGTGGGCCGCACTGCTTCAGCGCTGGCAACGACCTTCGCGACTTCCTCGACAACCCGCCCAGCGACCTGGACAGCCCGGTGTTCCGCTTGATGCGGGTGGTCATGGGCCTGGACAAGCCGCTGATCGCAGCGGTCAGTGGTGCGGCAATCGGCATCGGGGCCACTCTGTTGCTGCACTGCGACCAGGTGCTGGTCAGCCGCTCGACCAAGCTGCGCATGCCTTTCGCGCCGCTGGGTGTGTGCCCGGAATTTGGTTCCAGCCTGCTGCTGCCGCGTGTGCTTGGCCAGGCCCGGGCGGCACGCTTGCTGCTGACCAATGCATTGCTGGATGGCGAACAGATGCTGGCCTGGGGGCTGGCCAATGAGCTGCATGAAAACGGCGAACAATGCCTGGACGCTGCGCGCACGCTGGCGCGGCAACTGCAAGGCTACCCGCAGGCGGCACTGCGGATCAGCAAGCGGCTGCTCAAGGACAGCCAGCGGGCGGAGCTGGAGGCCACGGTGGCGCGGGAAAGCCAGTTTTTCATCGAATGCTTGCGCACTGAAGAAGCGCGGGCAGTGCTGCGAGGGCTGATCAAGGATTGAAGGGTCTGGCGCGACCTTTATGGGAACAACTGTCTTGCTCAAACGTTGTTGCACTAGTACCCGGTCATCTCCAGATACCCGCGCCCACCCGCAGTCCCGTTCAAGCGTACCGGCCCTTCCCAATATGGGAACCGTGTCTGCATCCACGCCTGCGGGTCCACGGCATCGACCTGCACATCCACCCCGTGCTCCGGCACTTGCACCCGCCAGCGCGTCGGCACCTGCTTGCCGTTTTTCTGCGCAGACCAGGCCAGGGCCTGCAGCTGGATCTGTGCGGCGTCCAGTGCCACCACGTCCCCTTGTGGCCCTACCCAGGTCCCGGCGCGATACGGTTCCCCGTGGGCTTCCCGTACCTGGAACAGCATCAGCTTGGCGCCACTGTCCAGGTGCAGGGAAAACCAGTCCCAGCCGGTCTGCCCGGGGGCCAGCGGCTGGCTGCTCCATTCCCGGTCCAGCCAGGCCTGCCCGGTAACCGCGATGCACAAGCTGCCACGCTGGACCTGCCCCTGGACCTGGTAGAACGGCTGGCTGTAATAGTACGAAGCCTGGCCCTTGCCAGATTTTTCGCTGTAGCCCTGCTCACCATGCAGCACCAAGGGAAGATCGCTGTGCAACTGCAGGTCATAGCGAAAACCATCGCCACTTGCGACCATCTGTAGCTGTTCAATACCGCCCTGGCCCTGCAACACCCAGTCATTGATCCATGCGCGAAACGGCTGGGCCTGCACGCCGGCCTGGCCGATCCCCCCCCGCGCCAGGGTTTCAGCAGCCTGATGGCCACCCGGCCCGGTCAGTGCTGCATGCCCCATCCACAGGTTCGGGCTGTTCCAGCCGCTGGTCTCCGGGCCGGTGCGCAGGGCCGAGCGGAACAGTGTCCACTGGGCGCCCCAGTCACGGCCCTGGGCGTCCTTGAGGTTGGCGGTGACATACCACCACTCGATACGAAAGCCGTCGTGGGGGCCGTGGTCATGCGGGAAGACCAGACGATGATCGCGGGTTACCTGGCTGAACTCGCCAGCCTGCTGCCCGAGCCCGGCATAGCTCTGCGGTGCAGGCTGATCACAGCCGCACAACAAACCACTCAGCAACAGCCACGCATTAAGCTTCATCGGACAACGGCCTCAACAGTTCGCGCGGCTGGCGGCGCGCCAGCTGCCACAGCGGCCAGGCGCAGGCCAACAGGCTGGTGAGCATGCCCAGCACGGTCAACTGCAGCAGTTGCATGGGGAACACATAGAGCGGTAACCGCCAGCCGAAGGCCTGCACGTTCACCACCGCGACCAGGCACCAGGCCAGCAACAGCCCAAGCGGAATTGCCAGCAGCACGGTGAAGCTGCTGAGCATGAGTGTCTGCCCCAGGCTCAACCAGACCAATTGCATGCGCCGCACCCCCAGCGCCCACAGCGGTGCCAACTGGCCCAGCCGGGCCTGGCCCAGGGTCAGCAGGTTGATGAACAACGCCACACCGGCCACGCCAAGGGTAAGGCTGTTGAGGGCTGCGGTGGCGGCAAAGGTGCGGTTGAAGACGTCGGTCGACCAGCGTTTCAGGCGCGCCTGCTCGACCACCCGGCTGTCATCCAGGGCAAAGTGCCGTTGCAGCGCGTCCTTGAGCGACGCCCCCCCTTCAGCGCTCAGGTCGACACTCAAGCCGGCCAGGGTTGCCTTTGGCCAGTGGGCGCGCAACCAGTCGGCATTGACCAGCAAATGCCCCTTGGGGTTGCCGTAATCGGCATAGATCCCCACCACGGGCATGGCTGGCGTGTCTGCGGGCAGCTTCAGGCTGTCGCCCAGTTGCAGGTTCAATCGCCTGGCCAACTGCTCACTGAGCATCAAGCCTTGTCCGCTGGCCAGTTGCTGCCAAGCACGCGAATGCTGTTCCAGCAATGGCCAGCGCGTACGATAGGCAGGGTGATCGACAATGCCCTGCACTTGCACCGGCCAACCTTGCAGCTGCATGTCTGCGCGCCAGCCGGGCAGGACCACGCTGACCCCGGGCTGCTGCTTGAGCCACTCGACTATCTGCAAGCCTTGGGCCGTGTCCCGCGGGGTGACATACAGGTCGGCGGAGAGGCGCAGGTCAAGCCAACCGACAAACGTCTTGCGAAAACCCTCGGTCATGCTGCCCACGCCAACACTGGCAGCCAGCGCCAGCAAAAGGGCGACCAACGCCAGGCTAAGGGCTGGCAACTGCTGGCGGCTGTCAGCCACGAACCATTGCGCCAATGGCCGGTGGCAACGACGCGCCAGCCAGGCCAGTACCCGATCGAGCAAGGCCGGCAACAGCAGCGCCGCCGCCAGCAGCAACCCTGCCAGCATGGCGAACGCGCCAAGCAGGCCAGCCCCGAAGACACCACAACCCAAGGCCAGCAACAGCAGCAGGCCCGCTAGCAAAGCCTGCCGTTGCAACCATGGCCCCTGCGCCAGTCGCCAGGCCTGGGGTTGCGCCAGCGCCAGCAAAGGCAATCGGGCAGCGCGCATTACACTCTGCAGGCCGGCCAGCAATGCCCCGAGTACACTCACCAGCACACCTAGCAGCCACCAGCCCGCCGGCAGGCTCAACGTGCCGGCGACCTGGGCGCCATACAGGCCACGCAGGCTGGCGGCCACGTCGGGCAGCAGCCACGCGGCCAATCCGTAACCACTGGCCACCCCGGCCAGCCCGCCCAGTGCCGCGAACAGGCCCAGCTCCAGCACCAGGGCGCCCAGCAGGGTCTTCAGGCTGACGCCGCACGCGCGCAGGTTGCGGATCAGCCCACGGCGCTGCTCCAGCGCCAGACCGATTGCGGCGTGGGCAATGAACAAGCCGACGACGAACGCCAGCAGGCCGAGCGCGGTCAGGTTGAGGTGGAAACTGTCGGTCAGGCGCTGCAAGCCACCATCGTCCTGCCGCGGCTGCAGTTCAAGGTAGCGGGCGATATCTGCAGGCAACGGCCCGGGGGTATCGGCCAGCAGCAGACGAGACAACTGCCCCGGTGCGTTCAGCAACGTCTGCGCGTGGCCGATGTCCACCACGATGACCCCGGGTGCCAGCGCAGGCTGCAAAACCATAGGCGGCAGCAACTGCCCTTCACTGTCGCGGGTCGGCGACCCGGGGCTTGTGTTCAGTTGACGCAAGGTGTCTGGCCCAACCCAGGCTTGCCCGGGCGAGCCGACGAACGCTTGCAGGTCGAATGCCTGCACCTGCACCCCGGCAACGCTGCTGGCAGGCGGCAGGCTCAACGGCTCGATGCCGATCAGTCGCACACTGCGTGCGGGCTCGCCCGGCAAGCGCAAGCGCCCTTCCAGCACCGGCGAAACAGCCCAGCCCAGCGTGCGCAGTTGCACGTACAACGCCTGATCGAAGCGCTCGCCATTGCGCGCGATCAGTTGCGCCTGCAACGGCCCGGTCAATACCGCGCTGGCCCGGGCATAGTCGCTGCGTGCCTGGCTGTTCAACGCCTGCACGCCGGTCCACAACGCCGTGGCCAGCCACAGGCCAGTGAAGATGCTGAAGCACTGCACACGATGGCGCCGCCAGTGGCTGAGCAGCGCCAACAGGGCCAGCGACAAAAGCTTCATCAGCCCTGCTCGGGCCGCACACGGCCGGCCTGCAGGTAGCAACGGTGCTGCAAACGCGCCGCCAGCCGCGGGCTGTGGGTCACCATCAGTACCCCGCTGCCGGCTTCGGCGACCAACTGCAGCAACAAACTCAGCACCTCGTCACTGCTGGCTTCATCGAGGCTGCCGGTCGGTTCGTCAGCCAACAGCCAGGCCGGGCGCCCGGCAAGCGCACGGCCGATCGCGACGCGCTGCTGCTGGCCGCCAGACAGTTGTTCCGGGTAACGCCCGAGCAGGTCCGCCAGGCCCAGGCGCTGCGCCAGGTAAGCCGCCCAATGCGGGTCATGCCGCCCGGCGAGACGGGCCTGGAAGGTAAGGTTCAGGCCCACGTCCAGGCTGCTGATCAGGTTGTACTGCTGAAACACCAGGCCGATCCCCTCCCGCCGCCACTGCGCCAGCGACGCTTCCGAACGGCCATCGAGCGGAACGTCGTCGATCAGAATACGGCCACTGTCCGCTCGGTCCAGGCCAGCCACCAGGTGCAGCAAAGTACTCTTGCCGCTGCCCGACTCGCCCATCAGCGCCAGGCTGCTGCCCCGCGCCAGGCGCATGTCCACCCCCTGCAAAATGGGGAGCGGGCCTTGGGGGGTGGGGAATGATTTGTAGAGTTGTTCGATGGCTAGCATCGAGTGGCCTTGATGGGTTGGGTGTCCCTTTAGGCATAGCAGGTTCGGCCAGGCCTGCTCCCGCACCGGCCACATTGGTCGATCTCGCCGGTGCCTTCCTGTTCAGACGACGTGCCGCTGCAGCCGCCCCCTCGAATCGCAGAGGGCGCCCCATCAATGGATCCACTAAAAACCGATAATCGCACAGAATCCGCACTTGCCAAGCAAAATGCATTGACCTACCACGCCGACCGCAGCCTTAATGGATCCATTAAATAAAAACAAAACCCGGAGAGCCTCCCATGTACCCCAAAAACACCTGGTACGTCGCCTGCACCCCCGATGAGATCGCCACCAAACCCCTGGGCCGGCAGATCTGCGGGGAAAAAATCGTGTTCTACCGCGCCCGCGAGAACCAAGTAGCCGCCGTCGAGGACTTCTGCCCGCACCGCGGCGCACCGTTGTCGTTGGGCTATGTCGAGGACGGCAACCTGGTGTGCGGCTACCACGGCCTGGTGATGGGTTGCGACGGCAAGACCGTGTCGATGCCGGGCCAACGGGTGCGTGGTTTCCCCTGCAACAAGACCTTTGCGGCCGTCGAGCGCTATGGCTTCATCTGGGTCTGGCCCGGTGACCAGGCGCAGGCCGACCCGGCGCTGATTCCGCATCTGGAATGGGCGGTGAGTGATGAGTGGGCCTACGGCGGCGGGCTGTTCCACATCGGTTGCGACTACCGCCTGATGATCGACAACCTCATGGACCTCACCCATGAAACCTATGTGCACGCCTCCAGCATCGGCCAGAAGGAGATCGACGAGGCACCGCCGGTCACCACCGTGACCGGCGACGAAGTGGTCACCGCCCGGCACATGGAAAACATCATGGCACCGCCGTTCTGGCGCATGGCCCTGCGTGGCAATGGCCTGGCCGACGATGTACCAGTGGACCGCTGGCAGATCTGCCGTTTCACCCCACCTAGCCATGTGCTGATCGAAGTGGGTGTAGCGCATGCCGGCAAGGGCGGCTACCACGCCGAGGCACAGCACAAGGCGTCGAGCATCGTGGTCGACTTCATCACCCCGGAAAGCGATACCTCTATCTGGTACTTCTGGGGCATGGCGCGCAACTTCGCTGCGCACGACCAGACCCTGACCGACAACATTCGTGAGGGCCAGGGCAAGATTTTCAGCGAAGACCTGGAAATGCTCGAACGCCAGCAGCAGAACCTGCTGGCCCACCCCGAGCGCAACTTGCTGAAGCTGAATATCGACGCCGGCGGCGTGCAGTCACGCAAAGTGCTGGAGCGGATCATCGCCCAAGAGCGTGCGCCGCAGCCGCAACTGATCGCCACCAGCGCCAACCCTGCCTGAGGAACAGCCGACATGATCGATGCCGTAGTGGTATCCCGTAACGATGAAGCGCAGGGTATCTGCAGCTTCGAGCTGGCCGCGGCAGATGGCAGCCTGCTGCCGGCGTTCAGCGCCGGCGCCCATATCGACGTGCACCTGCCCGACGGGCTGGTGCGCCAGTATTCGCTGTGCAACCACCCCGAAGAACGCCATCGCTATCTGATTGGCGTACTCAACGACCCGGCTTCGCGGGGCGGCTCTCGTAGCCTGCACGAACAGGTGCAGGCCGGTGCCCGGCTGCGTATCAGTGCGCCGCGCAACCTGTTCCCGCTGGCCGAGGGTGCGCAGCGCAGTTTGCTGTTTGCTGGCGGCATCGGCATTACCCCAATCCTGTGCATGGCCGAGCAGCTGTCCCACAGCGGCCAGGCCTTCGAGCTGCACTACTGTGCCCGCTCCAGCGAACGTGCGGCGTTTGTCGAGCGGATTCGCAGCGCGCCGTTCGCTGATCGGCTGTTCGTGCATTTCGACGAGCAGCCGGAAACGGCGCTGGACATCGCCCAGGTGCTGGGCAACCCGCAAGATGATGTGCACCTGTATGTATGCGGGCCGGGCGGGTTCATGCAGCATGTGCTGGACAGCGCGAAGGGCTTGGGCTGGCAGGAGGCCAACCTGCACCGCGAGTACTTCGCCGCAGCACCGGTGGATGCCAGCAACGATGGCAGTTTCTCGGTGCAGGTGGGCAGCACGGGACAGGTGTTCGAGGTGCCAGCCGACCGGACCGTGGTGCAGGTGCTGGAAGAGAACGGTATCGAGATCGCCATGTCGTGCGAGCAGGGTATTTGCGGCACCTGCCTGACACGCGTGCTGCAGGGCACACCGGACCATCGCGATCTGTTTCTCACCGAAGAGGAACAGGCCCTGAACGATCAGTTCACGCCCTGCTGCTCGCGCTCGAAGACGCCGCTGCTGGTGCTGGACATCTGATCCGGCTTACGACGAGGGCAGGATGACTTTCATGCCCGCGTCCGCCGCTGCCCCGCCAAAGGTTTCGGCATAGCGCAAGGTGGCATTGGCGTGCTCGCGCATGATCGCTTCGGCGCGGGCACCCTGGCGGTTGACCAGGGCGTCGAACACGGCGTGGTGCTGCATGTGGGCGAAGTTGAAGCGCCGGTATTCGCGAGCCAGATCATGGCGGTCCACCGCCAGTGCGGTGACCGAGGCGAATGGCAGGTGGTCGTTGCGCGCCAGGGCAACGGCAATGGCCGGGTTGTGGCTGGCGTCGATGATCACCTGATGAAAGCGCATGTTCAGGTCGTGATAGACCTGCAAGTCGTCTTCGCTCACAAAGCCCTTGTCGAACAGTTGATCGCCGTCGACCAGGCACTGTTGCAGCGCAGCGCGTGCTTGCACCGACAAGCCACGTTCTGCAGCCTGGCGCGCCGCCAACCCCTCCAGCACACCGCGCACCTCGACCGCACCCGCGATGTCATCGGCGCTGACCGAACGCACCTGAAACCCCCGGCCACCAAAGCGCACCAGCAGGCCTTCCTGTTCGAGGGTGCGAAATGCCATGCGCACCGGCATGCGTGAAACGCCGAACAGTTCAGCGGTTGGGACTTCCATCAATCGCTCGCCGGCCGCCAGCTCGCCCGAAGCGATCATCTTGCGCAACGCAACCAGCACCATCTGACCGGGTTTGCTCATCCAGGCGACTTCCAAAGACATGAACGGGCATCTTAGCGCAAGCCGAGGGGTTGCTGCAGGCCTGTTGTAGGAGCGGGTTTACCCGCGAAGCAGGCGACGCGGGGCATGGCACCGGCTTTGCCGGTGTTCGCGGGTGAACCCGCTCCTACGGGGGGCTGGACTGCACCCCAGATGTTGGACATCCGTCCATCTTCTGGGGTTTTTATGAGCAAATATTCAAAGCAGTTCAAGCTGTCTGCTATCCAAGCGTTTCTTGATCGCGGGCGGGGCTTTCGCCATATCGCCGCGCAGTTCCAGATCGATCCGACCCTGCTTCGCCGCTGGGTCGAGGCCTATCGCGTGCACGGTGAGGCCAGTCTTAACAAACCAGGCGGCCACTACAGCGTCGAATTCAAACTCGGCGTTATCCACCGCAAGCTGCGCGACAACCTCTCGTTACGGGCCACGGCAGCACTTTTTAATCTCGGCAACTCGACACTGGTTCGCAGGTGGCAAGAACAGTATTACAGTGGCGGGAGTCAGTCCCTGTCCAACCGTAAAGAGATGCTGGTTACCGCGATGCGCAAAGCTCCACGCAAGCCTGTAGAAACTGCTTCCAAGCCCATTGAGGAACTCACCCGCGCGGAGTTGCTCGAGAGGTTGGCCATGCTTGAAGTGGAGAACGCTTACCTAAAAAAGCTCGAGGAGTTAGACGAGGAGAAGGCGAGGCTGAAGATAGCCAGGAAAAAACCCGGCTAGTGGCGGCGCTGCGTAAGCGCTACTCGCTTACCCGACTGCTCAAGGTGGCTGGCCTGCCCCGCAGTACTTACTACTACCAGCTTGGCGTGCTCGCGGCCGGGGATCAGTGTGCCTCGCTCAAGGCGGCAATCCAGGAGATCAGCCACCGGCACCGAGGCCGTTATGGTTATCGTCGGATCACCTCTACGCTACGCAGCGAAGGACAAATGGTTAACAGTAAAAAAGTACGCCGCCTAATGGTTGAGCTGGACCTCAAATGCACCGTACGCCTCAAGAAGTACAAATCTTATCGGGGACTAATGGGTGAAGCAGCACCGAACATCCTCAAGCGCGATTTCAAAGCCGAACAGCCCAACCAGAAATGGGTGACGGACGTCACCGAGTTCAAAGTGGCTGGGGAAAAGCTCTACCTCTCGCCGGTGATGGACCTGTACAACGGTGAGATCGTTGCGTACCACACCGCCACCCGGCCACGCTTCACACTGGTAGGTGAGATGCTGGAGGCGGCGATTAATCGACTTCCAGCGGGTAGCAATCCGCTTCTGCACTCAGATCAAGGCTGGCACTACCGGTATCCCGACTACTGCAAACGGTTGAAAGAGGCAGGTCTTGAGCAAAGCATGTCACGTAAGGGCAATTGCCTAGACAACGCTGCGATGGAGAGCTTTTTTGGGACGCTCAAGTCGGAATACTTCTACCGCGAACGCTTCGAGAATGTTGCAGAGCTTAAGGCGGGCCTGGATGAATACATCCACTACTACAACCATGACCGGATAAAAATGAAACTGAACGGCCTGAGCCCTGTGGCCTACAGGGTTCAGGCTGAGATAGGCTAACGCCGAGTATCCAACATTTGGGGCGCAGTCCAGGCGCGCTAACGCATGGAAACCAACCTGTCTCAAGACATGCGCCGTAAATGTAGGAGCGGGTTTACCCGCGAAGCAGGCAACGCGGAACATGGCACCGGCTGCGCCGGTGTTCGCGGGTGAACCCGCTCCTACGGGGGGAGGCGCGCGCCAAGAAACCCACCTGGCCCAAGACATGCGCCGTAAATGTAGGAGCGGGTTTACCCGCGAAGCAGGCGACGCGGAACATGGCACCGGCTGCGCCGGTGTTCGCGGGTGAACCCGCCCCTACAAGGTCAGCGGATAGCTGACGATCAGGCGCGTCTGGTCGAGATCACTGTTGAAGCTGCGCCGGTTGGTCGCGTTGTTCAGCCGGATGTTGAGGTTCTTCAAAGCCCCGCTCTGGAAGGTGTAGTTCACCTCGGCATCGCGCTCCCACTCCTTGCCATTGCTGCCCGCCGCCGTGGTGGCGTTCTCGCCATGCCCGTACCGCACCATGGCCAGCAGCCCTGGCACACCGAGCGCGGCGAAGTTGTAGTCATAACGCACTTGCCACGAACGCTCGTCAGCATTGCTGAAGTTACCGTTGAACATGTCGTTGCCCAGGGTTCGCCCACTGCTGCCGTAAACCGACATCCACTGACTGTCGCCACTGACCTTTTGCAACCCCAGGTACAGCGTGTGGCCACTGTGCGAAGCTGACAGCAAGGCGTAACCGGTGCGGCTCTGGATGTCGCCGATGCGCGCCTGTCCGTCATCCCGGTCGATGAAGTAGCCAAGGTTGGCCCCCAACGTCCACTCCCCTACCCGCTGACTGTGCAGCAGGTTGAAGTAGCTTTGCTGGTAGATGTCCTCCAACTGCG
This sequence comes from Pseudomonas sp. 10(2024), assembly GCF_045164175.1. Lineage (NCBI taxonomy): Bacteria > Pseudomonadati > Pseudomonadota > Gammaproteobacteria > Pseudomonadales > Pseudomonadaceae > Pseudomonas > Pseudomonas sp. 10(2024). Next base: position 2,285,112 of record NZ_CP174006.1, on the reverse strand, counting down.
AGTGCCAGGCGCCGATCAGTGTTCGCTGCTGGTTGAAGCGGTACTCGGCGCCGGCGTAGTTGAAGCCGTCCGAGGTGACCCCGGGCGCGGCCCAGGCAGATAGATCCTGCATGTCCGAAGAGTGGCGCAGGCTCACCTCGCGGTACTGGCCGGCCTGCAGGCTCAGGCCTTCGATTTCCCGCGAGTCGAGCATGGCACCACGGAAGGTCTGCGGCAGCAGGCGGCCATCGTCGTAACGCAACAGCGGAATATCCGGCAACAACTCCCCCACCTTCAGCTCGGTCGCGGACATACGCAGCTTCGCCGCCAGCCCGGCCCGACCGTAGTCGTCGGCCGCTCGCCCGTCATCGTGCACCGGCAACAGTTCTGAGCCGCTGGTACCGCCGCCGCTGTCCAGCTTCACGCCGAACAGGGCGATACCGTCCAGGCCAAAACCGATCAACCCCGGGGTGTAGCCAGAGCTGAACTTGAAGATGAAACCCTGGGCCCATTCTTCAACCTTGCCCTTGGCGGCCCCCGGGTCGCGGAAATCGCGGTTGAAGTAGTAGTTGCGCAATGTCAGCCCACCCTTGGCATCTTCAAAGAAGCCCCCCTCTTGCGCCCAGGCCGGCAAACCAAGGCCAAACGCCAGCGAAACAGCCAGGACCGAACGGGCCAGCGTGCAGGTTGTGTCCATCATTATTATTGTTCTCCACGTTCAATAGGCGCAGCAGACCGCCCCAGGCCAGCATGACCCGGAGCAGTAAGTTGCATTCAGATACCCGGCCAGGCCGGGTTGCACTCAGTGGCTCAGTGCATCAGCAGGCAAGGCAGACGCAGGCTTGGCCGTTGGGCGCAGCAGCAGCAGGCAACCTGCGGCAAGCACGAACACGCTGGCGAACACGCCATACAGATGCAGGGGTTGCCAGCCACCATCGAGCAGCACGCCAGCCACGGTCGGCGACAGGATCGCGCCCATGCGGCCGATGCCGATCCCCCAACCCACACCGGTGGCGCGTACCGATGCGTCATAGACCACCGGCGACAAGGCATACAGCCCAGCCACGCAGCCGTTGGAAAACAGCCCGATCAGCAGGCCCAACGCCAGCGCCGCAGTGACCGAGGCACCATTGGCCACGAACAGCACCAGCAGCGCGGCGGTGATGAGCATGAACAACGCCAGCACGCGAGTCAGTGGCCAGCGCGAAGCCAGGCCGCCGATCAGCGCCGCGCCAACGATGCCGCCCACGCTCAACAGCACGCCGCCGGTGATGCCTTGCTGGGCCGACAAGCCGGCGGCCACCAACAGTTTCGGCGTCCAGCTCATCACGAAGTAGAAGCCGAACATGACCAGGAAGAACAGCAACCAGATCACCAGCGTGGTGCGGCGCATGGCCGGCGCCAGCAGCTGCCTGAACCCGGTTTTGGCACCCTCTGCCCTTGCGGCAACAGCCGGCAGTTGCGCCAATACCGGCTGGCCGAGGCGCAGGGCCAGACGGTTGACCCGGGCCAGAGCATTGGCCGGCCGGCGTGCCAGCAGAAAGTCCAGCGACTCTGGCAACCACAGCAGTACCAGCGGGATCACCAGTACGGTGACGATGCCGCCAAACAGAAATACCGAGCGCCAGCCCCAATGCCCCAGCAGCCATACCGCCAGCAAACCGCCCAGGGTCGCACCCAGCGCATAGCCAGTGGACTGCAGGCTCACCGCCAAGCCGCGCCAGCGTTTGCTGGCATATTCACTGGCAATCACATTGCTGCTGGCCAGGATGCCACCGATGCCCAGCCCGGTCAGGCCACGCAGCAGCGCCAGTTGCAGCGGGCTCTGGCTCAGTGCCGAGAGCAGCATGCCGATACCGGACAGCGCCAGGCACAGCAGGATCAGCGGGCGTCGGCCAAAACGGTCAGCCCACGGCGCGATAAACAGTGACCCGGCCGCCATACCGAACAAGCCGGCACTGAGCAGAAGCCCTACCTGCGCCCCGTTCAGGTTCCACTCGGCAGACACCGAGGCCGCGGTGAAGGCCATGACCAGCACGTCGAAGCCATCGATCATGTTGAGGATGATGCAAATACCAATGGCCAGGCACTGAAAGCGACCCATCGGGTCGTTGTCCAGATGTTGCTTGAGATCGGTATTCATGGGGTCACCTGCCGGCCAGGCTTGGCCACAGGCGAGAGGAACGATGCGCACACGCAGGCGCAACGGGAGGAACCCTGACGGTTCAGTGCCGCTGGATAGCCATTCATGACTGGACCCTTTTTGTAATTGTTATCGCATACGGCAGGAGGGCTCCGGCCGTTGTCAGGCGCTAATCAACCAGATAATGGATCCACAGACAACGTGACGAAAGCACTGCCTAACAATCAGGCGCGACCAATTTCAGTTCATTGCTAGGAAAAATCATATTTTTTATAAATAAATTCAATAACTTAGAAATTTACAACCAACGAAACTTGATGTTCGGTTACCGAACAGAATCGATTTGTGGATCCACAAATCATCAAAAACCACCCCTGACTCGCCATCATGACTCCGCAATGAACAAATCTTCATATTCCCTCTCAGCGCCCTGATCATGGGGCACACAGCCGATGCCAGCCAGCGGGCAGCCGGGGCTCGTCTTGAGGGGGCAGTACGGGTTGCGTAGCATCCGCGGCCCGATCGCGCGCGTACTGCTACCCCTCAGGATCGATTCACTGATGCCGCAACCTATCCCTCTAAAGGACCACGAAAAGGAAAGACACCTGGTCAACCGTCGGCTTCTGGCCTGCGCCGCCATGGTGTTCAGCCTGTGTGCCGTCCTGGTGGGCCGGCTCTATGTGCTGCAAGTACTGCAGCACGACCAACAAACGGCCGTGTCGGAAAACAACCGCGTGCACGTGCTGCCCATCGCCCCCGAACGCGGGCTGATCTACGACCGCAACGGCGTGGTACTGGCCGACAACAAGCCCAGCTTCGACCTGACCATGACCCGGGAGCGGGCCGGCGGCGACTCGGCCAAGGTGCTCGACACCCTGACGCAGGTGCTGGGCCTGACCGAAGACGACCGTAAGCAGTTCGACAAGGACCTGCGCCGTGGCCGCAAACCGTTCGAGCCCGTAACCCTTATGGTGGGCCTGAGCGAGGAGCAGATCGCCCTGGTAGCGGTGAACCAGTTCCGCCTGCCGGGCCTGGAGGTGGAGCCGCAGTTCATCCGCGAGTACCCACTGGCCGAGCATTTCGCGCATTCAGTGGGCTATGTGGGGCGCATCAACGAGAAAGAAGCCAAGACGCTCGACAGCACTGAGTACCGCGGCACCCAATCGATTGGCAAGACCGGCATCGAGCGCTTCTACGAAAGCCAACTGCATGGCCACGTGGGCTACGAAGAGGTCGAGACAAACGCTCAGGGGCGGGTGATGCGAGTGCTCAACCACAAGGACCCGACCCCTGGGCAGGATATAGTCCTTACCCTGGACGCCCATTTGCAGATAGCCGCAGAAAAAGCGCTGGGTGACCGCCGTGGCTCGGTGGTGGTATTGGACCCGACCAATGGTGACGTACTGGCGATGGTCAGCAACCCCAGCTTCGACCCCAACCTGTTCGTCAAGGGCATCAGCTTCAAGCAGTATGCCGCGCTGCGCGACTCCATCGACCGCCCACTGTTCAACCGCGTCCTGCGCGGCCTGTATGCGCCCGGCTCGACCGTGAAGCCTGAAGTGGCCATCGCTGGCCTCGACAGCGGGGTGATCACCCCTGCCAGCCGGGTGTTCGACCCGGGCTACTACGAACTGCCCAACTATGACCACAAGTACCGCAACTGGAACCGCAGCGGCGACGGCTGGGTGGACATGTACACCGCCATCATGCGTTCCAACGACACCTACTTCTACGACCTGGCGCACAAGTTGGGCATCGACCGGCTGCACGACTACATGGCCGAGTTCGGCCTGGGCCAGAAGGTGTCACTGGACATGTTCGAAGAAGCCTCCGGGCTGATGCCCTCGGCCGAGTGGAAGCGCGCCACACGACGCCAGGCCTGGTTCCCGGGCGAGACGCTGATTCTTGGCATTGGCCAGGGTTACATGCAGGTCACCCCCCTGCAGCTGGCCCAGGCCACCAGCCTGCTGGCAAGCAAGGGCGTGTGGCACCGCCCGCACCTGGCCATGACCGTGGGCGGCGATACGCCGATCGACCCAAACCCCATGCCCGACATCGTGCTGCACGACAAGCATGCCTGGGACCAGGTCAGCCAGGGCATGCAGATGGTCATGCACGACCCGCGCGGCATTGCCCGCGCCGCGGCCGCCGGTGCCCAGTACCGAATTGCCGGCAAAAGCGGTACCGCGCAGGTGGTGGCGATCAAGCAGGGTGAGCGTTACAACCGCAACAAGACCCTCGAGCGCCACCGCGACAACGCCCTGTTTGTCGGCTTTGCTCCGGCTGAGCACCCCAGTGTGGTGGTGGCGGTCATGATCGAGAACGGTGAGGCCGGAGGCCGGGTCGCAGGGCCGGTGGTGCGGGAGGTGATGGACGCCTATCTGCTGGATGAGCAAGGGCACCTGAAGCCGGAGTATGCGGGTGGCGCACCCACTCGGGGTGTGCCACACACCTGATTTCGCCGGGCCGCCGTGGTGGCGGTTTTAGCCGCGAATGGGTCAGGATGCCGTGCGCGGCATCAGCTCATACGGGTGTTTCCACCCCGGCAGCGCCTGGATACGGGCTTTCCACGCCTCGATGTGCGTGAACGCTGCCAACGGGATACCGGTGTTTTCCGGCATGAACACATACCCGGCCAACGACAGGTCGGCGATGGTCAACCGGCCACCGACCATGAATGGCGTCTTCGCCAGGTGCGCGTCGACAATACGGTAAGCCGCCGTGGCACGCTCGCGCAGGAACCGCGTCACATCGGTTTCGCCGGTGTTCTTCAGGCAGAACAAAAAGCGCAGCGCAGCGTAATAGCTGGTGAACTTATGGTTGTCGAACAGCATCCAGCGCCAGATCTCACGCTTTTCATCTTCATCGCGAGGCCCGAACTGGCCGGTCTGTTCGGCAAGGTATTCGAGGATCAGCGCAGACTGGGTGATGCGCTTGCCAGCGTGTTCCATCACCGGCACCTCGCCCTGCTCGTTCACCTCATCGCGCCAGGTTTGCTCACGCGTCTGGCCATGGAAGAAGTCGACGAACACCGGCTGCCATTTCTGGCCGGTGAGTTCAAGCATGAGCGCAGCCTTGTAGGCGTTACCGGATTCGGCGAAGCAGTGCAGCTTGTAGTCGGACATGGGCGAACCTTCAGTTTCCTTTGAATGATCGGCAGGGCCCTCTGCGGATTTGCCCGCGAAGCACCATCCACCCAAGCAAATCACGCGCGTCCCGACGCGGTCAATCCAAGACGCGCTCCGTCGCCAGCTTGCAACCCGCGAGTTCAGCCACCTCGTCAGCGACAGGTGCACCTTGTCCCCGACACCCTCCAGCCAGGATAAGGGAACTACCCCAACGCCCCCGCCGTCTTAGACACTGAGTGGTTTATTTCCCTGTGCTTCACGCTACTGGAGAACACGACATGCGCCACCTACTGCTCGCCCCAGCGCTGCTGCTCCTGATGCCTGCCGGTGCTGCCTTGGCCCGCGTCGATGCGGGCGACGTCGCCACCTCGGCCGGTATTTCCGCTTCGCTGTATTCGACCTTCAAGGACGACAAACGGATCATCCCGGCCCGTGACGAACTTTCAGCGTTCGTCGCCAGCGGCGGTACCATCCGCGGCGCCTATGTGGAGTCGGCGCTTGAACAGGCCCGCAAGGACCATCCAGGGCTGCAGGCCAATGATGAAGAGCTGGCCCGGGCCATCCTGTCGCAAGATGACCCTGTGGCTGACCATTGAGTAGACCTTTACCGACCCTCTCGCGGCGCTCAGACGCGAGAGGGCCGCTACAGGGCCGTTTCACCCCCAGCCATCCATGCGCATGGTCGCCCTGACCAGGCGCTGCTCTTCCTGCTCGATCTCCCGCAAACTGTCGCGTATGCCATTGATATGCTCACGCGCGGCCCGCTGCGCCTGCTCGGGCAGTTGCTCCATGACCGCGCGATACAAGCGCGCATGCTGCCGATCAATCTGGCGTTTCTGCGTTGGCCGGCAATACAGGTTGTTGACCGAAGCGAACACCGTGCTCAAGGTCAGGTCACTGAGCGATTGCAGGGTATGCACCAGCACCGGGTTATGCGACGCCTCACTGATCGCCCGGTGAAAGGCATGGTCACGGCGGGCATGCTCACGGGCATCGAGCGCCTGGGCAGCCTCGTGCGCAGCCAGCATTTCTTCGTAGCGCCGGCGGATCAGCAGGCGGTCGACGTCGGTAGCCCGCAACGCCGCCAGCCGCGCCGACTCAGCCTCCAGCAACGCCCGGACCTCCAGCAGGTCGAACAGCGTGCGCGGTTGCGAACTGAACAGGTGCATCAAAGGCGTAGCACCCGCCTGCCCGGTGAGATCGGCGACGAACGAACCCCGCCCCTGTTCGGTGTCGATGATGCCGCGCCCACGCAGAACGCGCAGGCCCTCGCGCAAGGCCGAACGTGAACAGCCAAGCTTTTCCACCAGCCGCCGCTCCGACGGCAGTGCCTGGCCCACCTTGAGCACGCCTTCGACGATAAGCCGCTCGACCCGTTCGGCCACCTGGTCGGCGACCTTGGCCTTGCCTTCAGTACCCACTGCGCACACTCCTGCTGGTAGGACCACTTTGACTTATAGCGCCAATCTAGCCAGACAGAACCGTGAATAGACAGTACTGCCCGAAGAAACTGGTAGGACCAGTCAACATCTCACTCGACCCCGAACGCTAGCACGCGCACGCTGCATCGGTGACCGCTTCGCCAACAACAACAAAAACCGTTGCGAGTGAGCCAATGAATATCCTGTACGACGAACGCGTCGATGGCGCGCTGCCCAACGTGGACCTGGCCGCCCTGTTGCAGGCGCTGCGCGATGCACTGCCGGACCTTGACATCCTGCACCGCGACGAAGACCTCAAACCGTACGAATGCGACGGCCTGTCGGCCTACCGCACCGTGCCACTGCTGGTGGTACTGCCCGAGCGCCTGGAACAGGTGCAGACGCTGCTGAAGCTTTGCCACCAGCGCGGCGTACCGGTGGTTGCGCGTGGCGCCGGTACCGGCCTGTCCGGTGGTGCCCTGCCGCTGGCCAAGGGCATCCTGCTGGTGATGGCGCGCTTCAACCGTATCCTCGAGGTCAACCCGCAGGGGCGCTACGCCCGCGTGCAGCCGGGCGTACGCAACCTGGCCATTTCCCAGGCCGCCGCATCCCATGGCATGTACTACGCACCCGACCCTTCCTCGCAAATTGCCTGCTCAATCGGGGGCAACGTCGCCGAAAACGCCGGTGGCGTGCACTGCCTCAAGTACGGCCTGACCGTACACAATGTGCTCAAGGTGGACATCCTTACGGTCGAGGGCGAACGCCTGAGCCTGGGCAGCGATGCTCTGGACAGCCCCGGCTTCGACCTGCTGGCATTGTTCACCGGCTCCGAAGGCATGCTCGGTATCGTCACCGAAGTCACCGTCAAGCTGCTGCCCAAGCCCCAGGTGGCGCGGGTGATACTGGCCAGTTTCGAAAGCGTCGAGGACGCCGGCCGGGCAGTCGCCGACATCATCGCTGCCGGCATCATTCCCGGCGGCCTGGAGATGATGGACAACCTGGCGATCCGCGCCGCTGAAGACTTCATCCATGCCGGCTATCCGGTGGACGCGGCGGCGATCCTGCTGTGCGAACTGGATGGCGTGGAAGCCGATGTTCACGACGACTGCGAGCGCGTCGCCGCCGTGCTGACCCAAGCCGGGGCCCGCGAGGTGCGCCTGGCCTGCGACGAAGCCGAGCGCGTTCGCTTCTGGGCCGGGCGCAAGAACGCGTTCCCGGCCGTGGGGCGCATCTCCCCGGACTACTACTGCATGGACGGCACCATCCCGCGCCGCGAGTTACCACGGGTGCTCAAGGGCATCAGCGACCTGTCCGCGGAGTACGGCCTGCGGGTGGCCAACGTGTTCCATGCCGGCGACGGCAACATGCACCCGTTGATCCTGTTCGATGCCAACCTGCCCGGCGAGCTGGAGCGTGCCGAAGCGATCGGCGGCAAGATTCTGGAGCTGTGTGTGAAAGTGGGCGGCAGCATCACCGGTGAACACGGCGTGGGGCGCGAGAAGATCAACCAGATGTGCGCGCAGTTCAACAGCGACGAAATTACCCTGTTCCACGCGGTGAAGGCCGCCTTCGACCCCCAGGGCCTGCTCAACCCCGGCAAGAACATTCCCACCCTGCACCGCTGCGCCGAATTCGGCGCCCTGCATGTGCACCATGGGCAACTACCCTTCCCCGAGCTGGAGCGCTTCTGATGAGCATGGACCGCGACATGAGCCAAACGCTGTTGGAGCAGGTCAACCAGGCACTGAACGAAGGTACGCCGCTGCGCATCCAGGGCAGCAACAGCAAAGCGATGCTCGGCAACCCGGTGGCGGGCAAAGTACTCGACACCCGCAACCACCGCGGCATCGTCAGCTACGACCCTACCGAGCTGGTACTCACGGCCCGCGCCGGTACCCCCCTGCGCGAGATCGAGGCAGCCCTGCACGAGGCCGGCCAGATGCTGCCCTGCGAACCACCCCACCTGGGCCCCGAGGCCACCTTGGGCGGCATGGTTGCGGCCGGGTTGTCTGGCCCGCGACGGCCGTGGGCCGGGTCGGTGCGCGACTTTGTACTGGGTACACGGGTAATCACCGGCCACGGCAAGCTGCTGCGCTTTGGTGGCGAGGTGATGAAGAACGTCGCCGGCTACGATGTGTCACGCCTGATGGCGGGCAGCTTCGGATGCTTGGGGCTGCTGACCGAGGTTTCGCTGAAAGTGCTGCCACGGCCTCGCCTGTGCCTGAGCCTGCGCCTGGCGATGGGCCGCAATGAAGCGCTGGCCGAGCTGGCCGAATGGGGCCAGCAACCGCTGCCGATCAGCGCCGCCTGCCATGAAGGCGAAACGCTGTACCTGCGCCTGGAAGGCGGCGAAGGGTCGGTGCAGTCGGCACGCCAGCGGCTGGGGGGCGATACACTCGATAACCGCTTCTGGAGCGACCTGCGCGAACAGCGCCTGGCGTTCTTTGCCGACGCCGCCCCCCTGTGGCGCCTGTCCGTACCCACCGTCACCGGCGAGCTGGACCTGCCCGGCCAGCAACTGATCGACTGGGGGGGTGCCCAGCGCTGGCTCAAGACCTGCGCACCGGCGCAGGCCATTCGCGACCAGGTCGCCAAGGTGGGCGGCCACGCCACCTGCTACGCCCCCGGTGCAGCCAGCAGCCCGCCGCTGCCGGTTGCACTGATGCGCTATCACCGCGCCCTCAAGCAGCAGCTCGATCCCCAGGGGGTGTTCAACCCTGGTCGCCTGTACCCGGACCTGTGAGGCCAGACCATGCAAACCAACCTTAGCGAAACATCGCGCCGCCTGGCCCGCGCCGACGAAGCCGAGCGCATCCTGCGCACCTGCGTACATTGCGGTTTCTGCACCGCCACCTGCCCCACTTACCAGTTGCTGGGCGACGAGCTGGACGGCCCGCGCGGGCGCATCTACCTGATCAAGCAGATGCTCGAGGGCGAGCCGGTCACCGCCAGCACCCAATTGCACCTGGACCGCTGCCTGACCTGCCGCAACTGCGAAACCACCTGCCCATCGGGGGTGAAGTACCACGATCTGCTGGACATCGGCCGCGCAGTGGTCGAGCAGCAGGTGCCACGCCCGCTCGGCCAGCGCCTGTTGCGCCTGGGCCTGCGTGCGGTGGTGCCGCGCCCGGCACTGTTCAAGGCCCTGACCCGCAGCGGCCAGGTGCTGCGCCCGCTGCTACCGGCCTCGGTCAAACGCAAGTTGCCGGCGCAGGTCACCACACCCGGCCAGCGTCCGGCAGTGCGCCATGCACGCCGGGTACTGATGCTGGAAGGCTGCGTGCAGCCGGCCCTGTCACCCAATACCAATGCCGCTGCTGCGCGGCTGCTCGACCGCCTGGGCATCAGTGTGCAACCGGTCCGGCAGGCCGGATGCTGTGGCGCGGTGGACTATCACCTGAATGCTCAGGAGCAAGGCCTGCAGCGGGCGCGGCGCAATATCGACGCCTGGTGGCCCGCCATCGAAGCGGGTGCCGAGGCTATCGTGCAGACCGCCAGCGGCTGCGGTGCGTTTGTCCGCGACTATGGCCACCTGCTGGAAAAAGACCCCCACTACGCTGCCAAGGCCGCCCGGGTCAGCGCCCTTTCCCGCGATCTGGTGGAAATCCTGCGCGATGAGCCGATCGAACAATTGGCCTTGTGCGCCGAACAGCGCCTGGCCTTCCACTGCCCATGCACCCTGCAGCACGCCCTGAAACTGGGCGGCGCGGTGGAAGCGTTGCTGACGCGGCTTGGCTTTACCCTGACCTCTGTGCCCGATGGCCACCTGTGCTGCGGCTCGGCGGGGACCTATTCGCTGACCCAGCCAGAACTGTCACTGCAACTTCGCGACAATCGTCTGAATGCGCTGGAAAGTGGTAAACCGCACCTCATTGCCACAGCCAACATAGGCTGCCAGGCCCACCTCGACGGAGCTGGACGCACGCCCGTGCGCCACTGGGTCGAAATCGTCGAAGCAGCCTTGAACCCGGAGCCCGCCCATGCTTAGCAAGTTCGTTATCGGCCAGACCGAAATCGCCCGCGTACTGACCGCCGCCCGCCAGGAAGCCCAGGCCCGACAATGGAGCGTGACCATCGCCGTGGTCGACGACGGCGGCCACCCACTGGCCCTGGAACGCCTGGACGGCTGCGCGCCGGCCAGTGCCTACATCGCGATGGAAAAGGGCCGCACCGCCGCACTGGGGCGCAAAGAGACGCGGGATTATGAAGAGATGGTCAATGGTGGCCGTACGGCATTCGTGACCGCCCCCCTGCTGACCAGCCTTGAAGGTGGCGTGCCGCTGCGGGTGGAAGGCCAGGTGGTGGGCGCCATTGGTGTATCCGGCGTCAAATCCGAACAGGATGCCCAGGTGGCCAAGGCGGGGGCTGCTGCCTTGTAGACCCTGGGGTTCGACCACCGCCCAGCATCTTAAGACGTTTCCTACGCAGCCCTCAGAAGCGCCCTACTTGCTGCCTCTGCCCACAGAAAACATGATCGGCACTGGAGGACGCAAGGTCGCGATCCAGAGGAGGCTCCGCATGCACCCGTACGCCCGCCCCATCGCCGAACTGCGCAGCAGCCTGCGCGAAATGCTGGCCCATGACATGACCAACCCCGACAACGACCCGCACTTGTCGGGGGTCATGTTCTTCTGCGCCACCGATGAACATTCCCGGCAATTGATCGAACGCATCGAGTTGCTGGCCAGCGAGGTGTTCTTCGACGCGAACGGGCGGGCCATTTCAGAGCATATGAAAGCTTCGACGGTTGAAGGCGTGCGCATCAAGCGCAACCGCAACGCGCCGGAAGACGAAACCGTGATACGCATTGCCCTGGCAGAAAAAGGCTATATCACCGTCAGCACCGCTCGGCTCTGAGCGGTTGGCTCGGCCTCTTAGTCGCCTGTGACAAGCACCTGAGTCGCAGCCAATCCGCTATCCTGAGCAATCCTCCGCTCCGGACCCGCCCATGGAACTGCACATTCGCCTGGAGGGCCGCAAAGGCCTGGCCGATCAGCTTTACCAGCAACTGCGCGACGGTATCGACAGCGGCCACCTGGCCGCCGGCTCCCAACTGCCGCCTACCCGTCTGCTGGCTGAACAACTGGGCGTATCGCGCAAGACTGTGGCCGAGGCCTATTCGCGGCTGACCTACGATAACCTGCTAAGCGGCGTGGTCGGCCGTGGCACATTCGTCACCCCACGCCATCCGCTGCGCAGTAGCGAATCAGCCACCCTCCCCCTGGCCGGCGCCGCCTCCCTCGAGCGCTGGCAGCAACGCGCCACCGTGCTCAGCCAACGCCAATTGCAGGCGCCATCGCGCTATGACTTCGTCGGGGGTGCTTCGAGCAAGGCACAGTTCCCGTTCGACCAGTGGCGCAGTTGCCTGAACTACGCCCTGCGCCGTAGCCAGCGCCACCCCGAGCGACAATTCCCGGCCCAGGGCTTGCCGGAACTGCGCGAAGCCATTGCCCACCACATCGCCTACTCGCGCGGGGTGCACTGCAGCGCAGCCGACCTGCTGGTGTGCAACGGCGCCCAGCAGGCGCTGGACCTGATCGCCCGGGTGCTGGTCGAGCCGGGCTGCCAGGTGGCCATGGAAGATCCTGGCTACCCACCGGCACGGCAATTGTTCCTGGCCCTGGGTGCACGCCTGCAATCGGTGCCGGTGGACGATGAGGGCCTGTGCGTGGAACAGATCGCCGACGGCACCCGGCTGATCTACGTAACACCCTCGCACCAGTTCCCGCTGGGCATGCCGATGAGCGAGCCACGCCGGCATGCCCTGCTTGCGCGGGCCGCCGAGCTGGGTGCACTTATCATCGAAGACGACTACGACTGTGAGTTCCGCTACCACGGGCCAGCCTCGGACGCGCTGCAGCGTCTGGACCGGCATGGGCTGGTCGCCTATGTCGGAACCTTCTCCAAGACCTTGCTACCCGAGCTGCGCCTGGGCTATGCCGTATTACCGCCTGCCGTACTGCAGGCCGCTTGCGTGGCCAAGCACCTCAGCGACTGGCACAGCCCTACCCTGCTGCAGTGGGCGCTGGCGCGCTTCCTTGGCGAAGGCCACCTGAACAAGCACATCCGCCGCTGCCACGAGGTCTACAGCGCACGCCGCGAGCGCATCCTGGCGCGCCTGGGCGGCGATCTGGCACCGTGGTTCAGCGCCATCCCCGCCAGCGCAGGCTTCCACCTCAGTGCCTTGGCCACACCCGGGGTGGATGTGGAGTTGTTGGCCAACCTCGCGCGCAAGGTAGAGGTCGGCCTGTATTCCCTGGCACCTTTCTTCAGCGAGGCACCGGTACGGCCGGGGCTATTGATGGGCTTCGGCGCCATCGAACTGCTGGATATCGACCCGGCGCTGGACCGGGTACGCGATACCCTGCAACGCCTCAGTTGACCGGTGCGGCCTTGCCGGTTGCGGCCGGCCGGGCGATAGCCACCGCATAGCCGCGCGGGTTGAAGCACGCGGTCACCAGCAGCATTGCCATCACGGTCACGGTCAACAGCGTCCACGAAGCCTGGAAGTCGCCACTGACATCCCGCAGCCAACCCGTGATATACGGCACGATGCCGGTGATGATGAAGCCGATACCCTGTACGAACGCCGCCAGGCTGCCGGCTTCGGCAGGCGTTTTCAGGTGTTCCAGGGTCAACGTCAGGCACTGGCTGAAGCAGGCACCCAAGCCAAAGCCGATCATGGCGACCCAAAGCCCGGAAGCCGCCGCAGGTACCAGCAAAAGCCCCAGGAAGCCCGCCAGCTGGATCGCCAGCGCCAGCCACAAACCCGGGCGCCTGTCTGCCCAACGTCGCAGCAGCAGCGGCAGGCCGAGCGCACCGAGCACCTGGAAGACGGTCATCAGGCCCACCAGGTCGGCACCGCCCTGAGCGCTGCCGCCATGCTCGATGTGGTAAGCCGGCAACCAGGCCACCATGCTGGTGTAGCCGCCGTTGATCAGGCCGAAGTACAGGGCCAGCAACCATGCCCGGCGGGTGCCGAACCAGTGCCCGCCTGCGGCCCCAGACAGCTTCGGCGCCTCCTGCCTTGGCCGCAGCACGGCCCAGGCCAGCACCGCCAGCACGGCCGGGACCGCCCATACGCCCAGGCCCGCCTGCCAGTAGCCGAAATGGCCGCTGATGTGTGGCCCGAGTACTGCAGCCAGGCCGCCGCCGCTCATCAGCGCTGCCGAGTACAGCCCCATCGCCCCGGCCAGACGCCCGGGGAACCAGCGGTTGACCAGCCCCGGCATCATGCCCTGCACCACCGCCACGCCCAGGCCGGCGACCAGCGCACTGGCGATCAGCGCCCAGGCACTGTCCAGCTGCAGGCGCCACAGGCAGGCCAGGGCAATCGCGGCCAGGCCCCCCAGCATGCCGCCATGCTCGCTGACCCAGCGTCGCAGCCACGGTTGCGACAGGGGCACCAGGCCCATGCACAGCACCGGTAGCGCCGTCAGCAAGGCCGCCTGCTGGTAACCCAGGCCGGTGCTGGCGCGCATGGGTTCGAGTAACGGGCCGATACTGGTCAGGATCGGCCGCAGGTTCAACGCCAGCAGGATCACCAGCAACAGGTTCAGTACAGCGCTCATTGTGAGTCGGTTCTCTTGTAACAGGAACTGGCCATTATCCCGGCTCGGCTGGCCTGGCAGAAATGAAGAGATTGGATGCAGGTCAGTGGCCACCTGAATGGACGATTGGCCTCCCGCTTATGCGCAAAATTGGCTATCGGGGTGGCCAATGAGCGGCGCTACAGTAGCGCCATGTCCACCCCACACTTCTGGAGACTGCCATGCACAACCGTATCGAATGGGCCAAACACGCGCCGCAAGCCTACAAAGCCATGGTCGGCCTGGAGCAGGCGCTGGCCAACAGCGGCCTTGAACACTCGCTGCTGGAGCTGATACGCCTGCGCGCTTCGCAGATCAACGGCTGCGCCTACTGCGTCAACCTGCACGCCAACGATGCGCGCAAGGCCGGTGAGACCGAAGCACGCCTGCAGACCTTGTGCGTGTGGCAGGACACCAGCTACTTCACGCCGCGTGAACGTGCTGCCCTGGCCTGGGTCGAGAGCCTGACCCGCTTGCCTGAACGGGGTGCGCCGCAAGAGCAATATGAAGCCCTGCAGGAACACTTCGAGCCGGGCGAGGTGGCCAACCTGACCTTGGCAATTGCCACCATCAATGCCTGGAACCGGTTCGGCGTCGGCTTTGCCATGGTGCCGGCCTGATCCTTTCGGGTGGCCTGTGCTGGCCTATTCGCGGGCAAGCCCGCTCCTACAATTCTGTGCGTGCCCTGTAGGAGCGGGTTTACCCGCGAACACCGGCAGAGCCGGTGCCATCCACCGCGTTGGTTTCTTCGCGGGCAAGCCCGCTCCCACAATTTGGACTGCCCCCCAAAAGTTGGACAGTTTTAAGCTGCAGCCTGAGCCCTGTACTCCACAGGGCTCAGGCCATTGAGCCTCAGCTTGATGCGATCATGGTTGTAGTAGTGAATGTACTCATCCAGACCCGCTCTCAGCTCATCAATGCTCTCGAAACGCTTCAGGTAGAAAAACTCAGATTTGAGCGTGCCGAAGAAGCTTTCCATGGCCGCGTTGTCCAGGCAATTGCCTTTTCGAGACATGCTCTGCTTTACCCCACATTCGCTTAGCTTACGGCGGTATTGCGCCTGCTGGTAATGCCATCCCTGATCCGAATGCAGCACGAGCTTCGGTTTCTCTCCCAGGCAATCGAGCGCTTTGCCAAGCATGTTCCCAACCAGGCTATAGCACGGGCGGCTGGCCATTTCGTAGGCCACGATTTCGCCGTTGTACAAATCCATCACGGGCGACAGATAGAGCTTCTGTTGAGCTACTTTGAACTCGGTTACGTCAGTCACCCACTTCTGGTTTGGGCGTTGAGCGACAAAATTTCGCTCCAGTACATTCGCTGCCACTTTGCCGACGGTACCTCGATAGGAGCGATATTTCTTGGGGCGCACTACTGATTTCAATCCCTGCTCAGCCATCAGCCGTTCAATGACCTTCTTGTTCACCCGCTTTTCCTTCCTGATTACGAGTGCGACACGGCGATAACCATAAAGCCGTTTCTGCTCGTGATAGACGCGATGCACCAATGCCTTGAGCTCAGCATGCCGGTCTGGCTTCTGCTGAGCTTTGAGCTGGTAGTAGAAGGTGCTGCGCGCCAGCTCGACCAACTGAAGGAGGTCAGGCAAAGGAAACCTGCGCTTGAGTTTGGAAACGATCAGGACTTTTTCCCGCGTGTTCGTTCCTTTTCCTCGCGCAGAGCCTTGAGCTCCTTTAGGACAGCATTCTCCATGCGCAGGTACTCAAGTTCAGCCATCAGCTGATCTCGAGACTTCTGATCATCATTGGTATCGGTGGGTTTGGCAGGCTTGATCTTCTTCGACACGTCGATTGGCTTTCTTGGCTTGGTGGCAGTAGAGGGTGCAGGACTGCCACTGTAGTACTGCCGCTGCCAAATGCCTATCTGAGAGGACTGCCCAAGACCAAAGTGGGCAGCAGTCTGGCGCAGCGAAAGCCGATGCTCGTGCATATAGCTAAGCACCTGCTGTTTGAAATCACTGGTATAGCGCCGCCCATGCGAGCCTGGACCAATGCCATTATTGGCCTGATAACTGGCCACCCAGCGTCGAAGCAGGCTGAAATCGATACCTAAGTGTTGAGCCACCTTTCGGAAACCGTTGCTGCCATCCAGGTAGGCTGTGATCGCTGTGAGCTTGAATTGCTCGGTGTACTTACCCATAGATCCCCCAAGGGTTGGATTGGTGTCCAACTTCTTGGGGGCAGTCCAATTCTGTGCGTGCCCTGTAATCGATGGACTCGCCCCCGCCGAGGCATCACAGTGCCACGGTGGTGTTCGAAGAAGCCAACGGCAGCGAGGGCGAGACCATGAAAAAGCATAGTTCGAAACACGATTCCCTGTCTTCCACTGATGTGGAGCTTTGCACAACCATCTGCGTAGACCTGGCCAAACAGGTCTTCCAATTAGCAGGCGAGGACGCTACTGGGCGGGTGATCTACGAAGATCGCATCAAATCCCGCCAAGCGTTCCATGATTTCCTGCTCAGGCTGCCAACGACCGTGGCCGTCTTGATGGAGTGCGGTCCAGGTGCGCAAGCCTGGGCCAGGCTGCTGCAGGCCAAAGGTAATCCGGTTCGCATCCTGCCGGCGCAACGTGTCGCCGAACATCGCAGCGGTGCAAAGAACGATCGTAACGACTGCTATGCCATTTTGCGTGCCGGTCGCGATACGAGCATCGCTTCGATACCGATCAAGAGCACCACAGCACTGGCTATTCAAGCGCTGCACCGTATCCGGCGCGGTAACATCAAGCGACATACCGCGCTGGGCAATCAGATCCGTGGTTTGCTACTTGAGCATGGCGTATCCATGCCCCAGGGCGATGCCGCGATCAATAAGCATGTGCCTCAGGCGCTTGAGGATGCTTCCTTGCCTCTACCCGACCTGTTGCGCGAGTTGCTCGATGAGTTGCTGATGGACTGGTTGTCTCTAGGTGAACGCATAGCGGCGCTGAGCCGCCGGCTCGAAGCGACTGCCCAAGAGGATAAAGTCGCTCAGCGACTGATCACCATTCGCGGCGTCGGCCCTATCATTGCCACGGCGATCGTGGCGAAACAGACCGACCCCAGCCGCTTCGCCAGTGGCCGAATGTATTCCGCCTTCTTCGGTATCGTGCCCGATCAGCACAGCAGCGGAAACAAAATCAGATTGGGCAAGATGAGCAAGCGCGGTGACGGCTACATACGCAGCCTGATGATCCAGGGCGCGCATTCCGTCTTGAGCCAGCTAAGGCCTGATTCCGATCAGCCAGATGATCGCCGCCTCTTGCGTTGGCTATCCCGCCTTGGGCGCAAGGAGGCGGCGATCAGGCTGGCTAATCGAAATCTGCGGATTATCTGGGCCCTGTTACAGAGCGATCAGGTTTACCAACGCAAACCGAACGAAAAACCGGAGGCGGCTATGAGCCTCTGACCCACCGGGTAATGCCACCGGGGCGCTAGGCGCTCCAACCCCTGCTAGTGAACATTGACCCTAGGTAAGACCGTCGCAGACCGATGCCTCCGCTCCTACAGGCCTGATAGTGGCCTCAATGTAAACGGCACACTGCGAGCTCACCACGATGTTGGCCAGAAGCAAAAAGCTTCCTCGAACAGGCCTGATACATAGATGCAACCGGGTTCCTATGTTCAAAAAAGCAGCTAGACAGTGTGGGCGAGTCCATACATAGGAGCGGGTTTACCCGCGAACACCGGCAGAGCCGGTGCCATCCACCGCGTTGGTTTCTTCGCGGGCATGCCCGCTCCCACAATTCTGTGCGTGCCCTGTAGGAGCGGGTTTACCCGCGAACACCGGCAGAGCCGGTGCAATCCACCGCGTTGGTTTCTTCGCGGGCATGCCCGCTCCCACAATTCTGTGCGTGTGGACTGTAGGAGCGGGTTTACCCGCGAACACCGGCAGAGCCGGTGCCATCCACCGCATTGGTTCCTTCGCGGGCAAGCCCGCTTCCACAGCTAGAACGCAGGCCGGCCAGCCGCGCCCGGTAGCCCCCTGGGCTCTGCCCGGTCCACTTCTTGAACGCCCGGTGGAACGCACTCGGTTCCTGAAACCCCGCCTGCTCGGCAATTTCGGCAATGCTCAACGCGCCTTCGCGCAGCCGCTCGAAGGCCATGGCCCGGCGCACTTCATCCTTGATCTGCTGGTACGAACGCCCCTCCCGCTCCAACTGCCGGCGAAAGGTACTGGCACTGATCCCTTGTTGCTGCGCCAGTGCGGCCAATGTCGGCCACTGTCCATAGCGCAATGCCCGCAGGTGCCGATACACCTCAGCCACCAGCCCGTTCTGATTGCGAAAGCGGATCACCAGCCCCTGAGGTGCACTGCGCAGAAAGGTCTTCAGGGCTGCACGGTCCTGCACCACCGGCAGGCGCAGGTAGGCGCTGTCGAACTCCACCTCGGTGCGTCCGCTGCCCAGGCGCAGGTCCGGGCCCCACAGCAGCAAGTCGTCCTCCTGGGCCGGGCGCGACACCGCGAGCTCCGTGCGGTCGATGGCAATCCGCCGTCCGGCCAGCCAGCACAGCATGCCGATCATCAGCACCAGGTAGGTTTCCTCGGCATAGACCCGGGTCAAGGGGTCGGCAATGTTCGACTGCACGCTGATCACCGCCCGCCCGCCACGTACCGTCAGGCTGCCACGCAGGTCACGCAGGAACAGGCCGAAGCCCCCCATGCACTGGCGCAAGGCCTTTTCCAGGTTCGGCTCGAGGATCAACCCCCGGCAGATCAGGGCAAAACTGCCCAGCGGCATGCCATGGCTGTCGAGGCCAAAGAACTCATCGTCCAGGCGCTGGATCAACGCCAGCCACAGCTGGGCGAACGCCTTGGCCGGCACCCGCGCCAGAGGCTGATCGAGCAGCTGCGGGGCGATGCCCACCGCACGCAGCTGGGCATCACGCTCGGCGGGTGTGTCGCGCAGGGCGTGGAGCATGGCGTTGAGGAAGTACACGGCGACTGAATCGCTTTCGCGCATGGCGGTTTTCGCTGTCTATGCTGAGTGGCAAAAAGTGCCAGGTTGTTTGAACAGATTCGGCATAGGCTGCTACAGAGCCTTTGCCTAGACTCGAACCCACTTCGGGGCCGCCAACCATTCTCGCAGAGCCTGGCCCGGTCCCGCCACGCCTTCGCAATCGGAGCCCTTATGAGCAGCGCAGAAATCTACGTCGTCAGTGCCGTCCGTTCAGCCATTGGTGGCTTTGGCGGTTCCCTCAAGGACCTGCCGCTGGCCGACCTGGCCAGCGCCGTGACCCGCGCCGCCATCGAGCGTTCGGGCCTGGCCGCCGAGCAAGTCGGCCACCTGGTGATGGGCACGGTAATCCCCACCGAACCGCGTGACGCCTACCTGGCACGGGTAGCGGCAATGAACGCTGGCATCCCCAAGGAAACGCCGGCATTCAACGTCAACCGCCTGTGCGGGTCTGGCCTGCAGGCTATTGTCTCTGCGGCCCAGGGCCTGTTGCTTGGCGACACCGATGTGGCCGTCGCGGCCGGCGCCGAGTCCATGAGCCGTGGCCCTTACCTGCTGCCACAAGCGCGCTGGGGTGCACGCATGGGTGACCTGCAAGGCATCGACTATACCGTCGGCGTGCTGCAGGACCCGTTCCAGCACTTCCACATGGGCATCACTGCCGAGAACGTTTCGGCCAAGTACGGCATTACCCGCGAAATGCAGGACGAACTGGCACTGACCAGCCAGCGCCGCGCCGCTCGTGCGATTGCCGAGGGCCGCTTCGCCAGCCAGATCGTTGCGCTGGAGCTGAAAACCCGCAAGGGCAGCGTGCAGTTCAGTGTCGACGAGCATGTGCGTGCTGATGTGACCGCCGAACAACTGGCCGGTATGAAGCCGGTATTCAAGAAAGACGGTACCGTCACCGCCGGCAACGCCAGCGGTATCAACGATGGCGCCGCCGGCCTGGTGTTGGCCACCGGTGACGCGGTGCGCCGCCTGGGCCTGAAGCCACTGGCACGCCTGGTGGGCTATGCCCACGCCGGGGTGGAACCCGAACTGATGGGCCTGGGGCCGATCCCGGCCACCCGCAAAGTGCTGGAAAAAACCGGCCTGAACCTGCAAGACCTGGATGTGATCGAGTCCAACGAAGCCTTCGCTGCCCAGGCCTGCGCCGTTGCCCGCGAGCTGGGCTTCGACCCGGAAAAGGTCAACCCCAACGGTTCGGGCATTTCCCTGGGCCACCCAGTGGGTGCCACCGGCGCGATCATCGCCACCAAGGCCATCCATGAGCTGCAGCGCATGCAGGGCCGCTACGCCCTGGCCACCATGTGTATCGGCGGCGGCCAAGGCATCGCTGTCGTGTTCGAGCGCGTCTGAGGGAGGCTGACACATGAGCATTGAACAGATCGCCGTGATCGGCGCGGGCACCATGGGCAACGGCATTGCCCAGGTGTGCGCCATTGCCGGCTACCAGGTGCTGCTGGTGGATGTTTCCGACGCAGCGCTTGAGCGCGGTGTGGCCACCTTGAGCAAGAACCTCGAGCGCCAGGTCAGCAAGGGCACCCTTGACGCCGACAAAGCCGCAGCCGCCAAAGCCCGCATCCGCACCAGCACCGACTACACCCAGCTCAGCGCTGCACAGCTGGTGATCGAAGCGGCTACCGAGAACCTGCAGCTCAAGCAGCGCATCCTGCAGCAGGTGGCAGCCAACGTCGCCGCCGACTGCCTGATCGCCACCAACACTTCTTCGCTGTCGGTGACCCAACTGGCCGCCAGCATCGAGCACCCCGAGCGCTTCATTGGTGTGCACTTCTTCAACCCGGTACCGATGATGGCGCTGGTGGAGATCATTCGTGGCCTGCAGACCAGCGACCACACCTACGCCCAAGCGCTGGTGGTGACCGAAAAAGTCGGCAAGACCCCGATCACCGCCGGCAACCGCCCG
Organism: Pseudomonas sp. 10(2024); assembly: GCF_045164175.1. NCBI lineage: Bacteria > Pseudomonadati > Pseudomonadota > Gammaproteobacteria > Pseudomonadales > Pseudomonadaceae > Pseudomonas > Pseudomonas sp. 10(2024). The sequence continues at coordinate 2,263,966 of NZ_CP174006.1, read as the reverse complement.
GGCTTCGTGGTCAACCGCATCCTGGTGCCAATGATCAACGAGGCGATCTTCGTGCGCCAGGAAGGCCTGGCCAGTGCCGAGGACATCGACACCGGCATGCGCCTGGGCTGTAACCAGCCGATCGGCCCGCTGGCCTTGGCCGACCTGATCGGTCTGGACACCCTGCTGGCGATCATGGAGGCCTTCCATGAAGGCTTCAGCGACAGCAAGTACCGCCCTGCTCCACTGCTCAAGGAAATGGTCGCGGCCGGCTGGCTGGGGCGCAAGAGCGGTCGCGGTTTCTTCACCTACTGAGGACCAAGCGCCATGCCCCCGGTCAATGCCGCAATGCGCTGTGCCAACTTTGAGGAGCGACGTGACCGGGCCATGGCATTGTTTGCCGAAAAGGGCTTTGGCCAGGTCAGCATGCGCGAGCTGGCGGCCCATGTGGGGCTGACCGCCGGCTCGCTGTACCATCACTTTCCCAGCAAGCAGGACCTGCTGTACGACTTGATCGAAGAGTTGTACGAAGAGCTGCAGGCCACCCTGGACCAGGCCCGCCGGGCCATGGCCCGTGGGGCATCGGCGTTGAGCTGCCTGATTGCTGCGCACTGGCAGCTGCATGCCGAGCGGCCGCTGCAGTTTCGGCTGGCCGAACGGGATTTGTGTTGTTTGAGTGAGGCGCAACAGGCGCACCTGGCCTCGTTGCGCAAGCGCTATGAGGCAGGTTTGCTGCGCCTGATCGCACCGCAAGCGAAACTGCCAGGGCAAGCGTTGGACGCCACAGCGCATGTACTGGCGACGCTTCTCAACCAGCTGCCGGGGTTGCTCAAAGCAATGCCTGAAGCGCAGGGGTTGGAGCTGATGGAAAACTTGCTGGTCGGCGGGATTGAGCGGACGCTGCGCTAGCCTGCCAGGGCCTCTGCGCGGGCTTGCCCCGCGAAGAGGCCGGATGCCTCAGCGCAACAGCGACTGGATCTGCTCGTGCAAGGTATCCAGGTCAAACGGCTTGGCCAGGATAGGGGCCTTGCGGGTGATCGGGCTGCCAGATTCGAGAATCTCCGCCGGGTAGCCGCTGATGAAAATCACCTTCAGGTCGGGCCGCAACTTCACCGCGGGCTCGGCAATATCCACCCCCGAGATCCCACCCGGCAAACGGAAGTCCGTCACCATCAGGTCCAGGTGCGGTTTGCTGGCCAGGATGGCAAACGCCTGCTCGCCATCCTCAGCCACCAGGACGTGGTACCCCTCACCCGCCAGGTAATCGCGCAAAATCATGCGAATCGCCGGTTCATCCTCGACGACCAGAACCACATCTTGTGCATCTTCACTCATGTTAACGCCTTGAAATACTTACAGTTGGCCATCAGACCCCAGGCTTACACAGAGGTTGCCCGCGCCTGGTCGTTTTGTTCTTTGAATGTTGCCAGCGGCAATTGCAGGGTGAATGTGGCACCCTTGCCCTCCTCGCTTTCAACCTGTATCCGGCCACCGTGCGCCTGGACGATCTGCTCGGAGATGTACAGCCCCAAGCCCAGACCTCCGCTGGCCTGCTGGGCAGCGACCCGCTCGAACTGCTGGAAGATCCGCTGCTGGTTGGCGGCGCTGATACCGATACCGTGATCCTGCACCTGCACCCAGGCCATGCCGCCCTGCTCGAACACCCGCACCTGCACCGGATTGCGCTCGCCGTAACGCATTGCATTGGACAACAGGTTGGCCACTACTTGTTCAATCCGGAATTCGTCCCACTCCCCCTTCAGCGCTTCGCAACGCTGCAATTCGATGTGTGTTTCCAGGGCCATGGCCTGAGCCGTGAAATTTTCCACCAGCCCACGCACCAGTTGGCCCAGGTCAAACAGTTTGGGCCGCAGCGACAGTTTACCGGTCCGGATGCGCGAAACATCGAGCATGTCCTCGACCAACCGGATCAGACTGTTGATCTGCCGTTCGTCGCGCTCGACCATGGCCTGCAGCTTGTCGACACTGAACGCTTCCAGGTTGCCGCGTGCCAGGTGCATCTTGCGCAACTGGGTTTCCAGGATCAGGCCATTGAGCGGCGTACGCACCTCGTGGGAGACGATCGACATGAAGTCGTCACGCATGCGCACGGCGTGCTCCAGCTCACACCGTGCCACCTGCAGCTGGCTGAGCAGCAGCTCCTGTTCCTGGCGGCTCTGCTCCAGGGCTTCCAGCTGCCGGCCAAGCACCTTGCGCTGGCGGAACAGGTCGACGAACACCGAGACCTTGCTTTTTACCGCCAGGGTGTCGAGCGGCTTGTGCAGAAAGTCCACGGCCCCGCTCTCGTAGCCCTTGAAGGCATAATTCATTTCGCGGCCCGCCGCGCTGACGAAGACGATCGGGATGTGCTTGGTCTTGTCGGTACCGCGCATCAGCTCGGCCAGTTCGAAACCGTTCATGCCCGGCATCTGCACATCGAGAATGGCCAGTGCGAACTCGTGCTCGAGCAGCAACGACAAGGCAGCCTCGGCAGACTGTGCCTGGTGCACCTCGCGGTCCTCGCCCTGGATCAGGGCATCGAGCGCCAGCAGGTTTTCCGGCAAGTCGTCGACAATCAGCAGTTTGGCGGTGGTGTGGCTTAGCATGCGCTGTATTCCAGGGTCGCGAGCAACTGCCCGATACCGCTCAGAGTAAGGATATGGTCGGGCTGGTGCTGGGCCAGGGCGGCCTCCGGCATCAGGGCAACCTGTGCGTCACGAGGGTCCTGGACGATCGTGCGCCCCCCATTGTTCTTGATGTAGGCAAGGCCCCTGGCGCCGTCTTCGTTGGCCCCGGTGAGCAGCACACCCAGCAGGCCATCGCCATAGGCATCGGCCGCCGAGATGAACAGGAAATCGATCGCCGGGCGCGAGAAGTGCACGGGTTCTTCCTGGCTCAGCGACAGCGTCAGGTCGCGCTCCACCGACAAGTGGTAACCCGGCCCCGCCACATAGATCTGCCCGCTGCTGATGCTCTCCTTGTCACGTGCCTCGCATACCGGCCGATGCAGCCGCCGCTGCAGCACGCCAGCCAGTTGGCTGTGGCGGTCGTCCGGCAGGTGCAGCACGCAGAGCACCGGTATGGCGAACGCCGATGGCAGCGTGCCGAGCACCTGGAACAATGCCGCCACGCCACCGGCCGAGGCGCCGATCACCACTGCGCGTACGCCGCTCATGATTTACGGAAGATCCGTTGGGGCTTGACCAGCGGCTCGAAACGATCGCTGTAGGCCGAAAAGTCCACCGACTCCTTGCTACCCAGCACCAGGAAACCGCGGTGGCAGAGCGACTCATGGAACAGGCCCAGCGCCCGATCCTGCAGGTCCTTGTTGAAGTAGATCAGCACATTTCGGCACGACACCAACTGGGTCTCGGAGAACACGCTGTCGGTGGCCAGGCTGTGGTCGGCGAAGGTCACGTTGTCGCGCAGGCTGCTGTCCATGATGGCGTTGCCATAGGCGGCGGTGTAGTACTCGGCGAAGTCACGGCGGCCACCGGCCAGGCGGTAGTTTTCCTCGTACTCGCGCATGCTCTGCATCGAGTAGATGCCCTGCTTGGCCCTGTCCAGCGAATGCGGGTTGATGTCGGTGGCGTAGATGATGGTGCGTTCAAGCAGCCCTTCCTCACGCAACAGGATGGCCATGGAATACACCTCCTCCCCCGTGCTGCAGCCCGCGATCCAGACTTTGATCGACGGCCAGGTGCGCAGCAGCGGCACCACTTCGTTGCGCACGGCAAGGAAGTGGTCAGGGTCACGGAACATCTCGCTGACCGGGATCGTCAGGTACTGCAGCAACTGCATGAACATGCCCGGGTCGTGCAGGACGCGCTCCTGCAACGCAGACACCGTCAGGCAATCGAACTGACGCAGCGCGTGGAGAATCCGGCGCTTGATCGAAGCGCCGGAATAATTGCGGAAATCGTAGCTGTACTTGAGGTAGATCGCCTCGATCAGCAGTCGGATCTCGATGTCGGTGTTGCGTTCGCTAGTCAAATTCGCTCCAGTTGCGGCAGCCAGACACGGATCAACGAGAACAGGCGGTCCAGGTCGATCGGCTTGGCCAGGTAATCATTGGCACCGGCTTGCAGGCAACGCTGCTGGTCATCCTTCATGGCCTTGGCGGTCACGGCGATGATCGGCAGTTTGCGCCAGCGCGGTTGCTGGCGGATCAGCCGGGTGGCCTCGAAGCCGTCCATCTCCGGCATCATCACGTCCATCAGCACCAGGTCGATGTCGTCGTGCTGCTCCAGGCGCTCGATGGCTTCGCGCCCGTTGCGGCCGATTTCGACAATGGCGCCCTTGTGCTCCAGGGCGCTGGTCAGGGCGAAGATATTACGCACATCGTCGTCCACCAGCAGCACCTTGCGGCCCTCGAACACCTTGTCGCGGCTGCGCGCGGTCTTGAGCATGCGCTGACGCTCGTTGGACAGCTGCGATTCGACCTTGTGCAGGAACAACGTCACTTCGTCCAGCAGGCGCTCCGGCGAACGTGCGCCCTTGATGATGATCGAGCGTGAGTACTTGAGCAGGTCGGCTTCTTCCTCGCGGGTGAGGTTGCGGCCGGTATACACGATCACCGGCGGGAAGGCGCGGATATCCTCGGCGGTCATGCGCTTGAGCAGCTCGTTGCCGAGCATGTCTGGCAGCTTGAGGTCGATGATCATGCAGTCGTAGATGTTCTGGCGCAACAGCGCCAGTGCATCCTGGGCCATGGCGACGGCCGTGATCTCGACATCGTCGTCGCCGATCAGCCGGGCGATGCTCTCGCGCTGCAGGTCGTCGTCTTCCACCAGCAGGATGTGCTTGAGCTTTTGCGTGAGCTTGGCTTCCAGGCGAGCGAACACCTCCTTGAGCTCCTCGCGGCTGGTGGGTTTGACCGCATACCCCACCGCCCCCATGTGCATGGCCGCCTCGACGCGGTCTTCCACCGAAATGATGTGCACCGGGATATGGCGGGTGCTGGCCTGCTCCTTGAGGCGCTGCAGGACGGTCAGGCCCGAGTGGTCGGGCAGGCGCATGTCCAGCAGGATCGCATCCGGAATGTACTGGGCTGCCAGCTCGAAGCCTTCGTCGGCGCCATGGGCCACCAGGCAGCTATAGCCCAGCTCATGGGCCAGGTCGAAGAGGATGCGGGCAAAGTTGGGCTCGTCTTCGATCACCAGAATGCAGCGGGTATCGAAAGGGGCCCGCTCGCGGTCGTCGGCAAAGGCCGGCGCCGGGCGCGTGACAGCAGCGGCCAGCGGCGCTTGCGGTGCAGGCGGCAACGCATCGACGGCCGGGCGCAGGCTTTGCGGTTCGACGTCTTCGGCCTCGGCGGCATAGCGCTCCGGCAGAATCAGGCTGAACACGCTGCCTTGCCCGGGGCTGCTGTCGACATTGATCTGGCCTCCGAGCAAATGCGCCAGGTCACGGGAGATCGACAGACCCAGGCCAGTGCCGCCATAACGGCGATTGCTGGTGCCATCGACCTGGTGGAAGGCGCCGAAGATCGCCTGCTGCTGATCGGCCGCGATGCCGATGCCGGTGTCACGGACTGCGAACACGATACCGCTGTCAGCCTGGAAGCTGACGTTCATGCTGACCTGGCCACGCTCGGTGAATTTGATGGCGTTGGACAACAGGTTCTTGAGGATCTGCTCCAGGCGCTGACGGTCGGTGAACAGCGTGACCGGTACCTGCGGCTCGACCTTGACCTCGAAGGCAAGCCCCTTGTGACCGGCAAGCGGCTGGAACATGCCGCGCAAGCCTTCGACCAGGCGCTCGACCTGGGTGGTTTCGGGCCGTACTTCAAGCTTGCCGGCCTCGACCTTGGCGATATCGAGAATGTCGTTGATAAGGTTGAGCAGATCGTTGCCGGCCGAGTAGATGGATTCGGCGAACTTGACCTGCTCCTCGCTGAGGTTGCCTTCAGCGTTTTCTGCCAACAGCTTGGCCAGGATCAGCGAGCTGTTGAGCGGCGTGCGCAGCTCATGGGACATGTTGGCGAGGAATTCGGACTTGTACTTGCTCGATCGCTGCAGGTCGTCGGCACGGGCCTGCAGCTCCAGCTGCGCCTGGCTCAGTTCATCGTTCTTGCGGTCCAGCGCTTCGGTGCGTTCCGACAACTGCTCGTTGGTCTGCTCGAGTTCGGCCTGCTGGGTTTCCAGATGGGCCTGAGACTCCTTGAGCACCCGTGACTGCTCTTCGAGCTCTTCGTTGGCAGTCTTGAGCTCTTCCTGCTGCACCTGCAGCTCTTCATTGAGTTGCTGGGTTTCGGCCAGCACTTCCTGCAGGCGCTGGCGATAACGGGCACTCTCGATCGACATGCCCAGGTTGCCGCCGACCCGCTCCAGCAGCTCTTCATCCCGTTCTTGCAAGGGGCGCAGGAAGCCCAGCTCGATCACCCCGTTGATCTGCCCGTCTTCGGTCGCCGGCATCAGCAGTGCGCTGCGCGGCAAGCCGCTGCCCAGGCCGGAACTGAAGCGATAGAAATCTTCGGGCAGTTCCTCCAGGCGCAGCAAGCGGCCTTCGCGGACCGCCTGGGCCAACAGGCCATGGTGGTCCGACTCGATCTGCTCGCGGGCCTGCTCTTCGGTACTCAGGCCATAACAGGCCACACGCACCAGCCGGCCATGCTCGTCGCGCACGTACACGGCGCCGACCACGCTGCCCAGATAAGAGGCAAAGAAGCGCAGGATGTTCTCGCCAAGCATGGGCAAGGTCAGCTGCCCGAGTACCTGCTGCGCCAGTTGGGTCTGGCCGGTGCGCAACCAGGCCTGGTGCTCCAGGCGCTGCGCCGAGCGTTGCTGGGCTTGCAGGTTTTCAGCGTAGTTGGCCGAAAGTGCCAGCAGGTCACGACGGCCCAGGTAGGCCAGCAATGCACTGAGGCCGACAATGAACAGCACGAACGCCGAAATCGCCGTCACGGTGACGGTACTGACTTTTTCGTTACGGGCCATGCGCAATTGTTGTTCGGTAATGATCAGGTCATCGAACTCCTTGCGGATTTCATCGGTGATGCGCTTGCCCCGGCCATTGCCGATCGAGGCCTGGTAATCGCCCTGGCTGCGGCGCAGGCTGATCATCTCGTTACCGAAGTCGTTCCAGGCCTGCTGCAAGGCCATCAGCCGGTCAATACGGTCAACCTGCTGCGGGTTGTCCTCGACCATGCTGCGCAGGCTTTGCAGGCTGCCGAGAATACGTGGCTTGGCCACCTCGTAGGGGTCAAGGAAGCGCTCGTCGCCCGTGATCAGGAAGCCGCGCATGCCCGTTTCCATGTCGATCGACAGCTTGACCGCTTCGTTGGCATTGCCGATCACCCGGTCGGTGTGCTCGACCCACTGCATGGCCGAAAGCAGGTAATTGATCACCGCAACGAAGGCCACGGCCCCCAGCAGGCCAACCCCCAGGGGGAGGCCGATGTTGCGGCTCAACAGCTTGCGAAAGCTTCGCTGGTCCATCGAGGCTGCTTGAATCATGAGAAAACGCCCGAGCTAGAAAAGTCCATTGAAAAGAGTGGCCGATCCGTCGTTGTTGTTATCTGCCACTGCCTGTCCTGATATGCGAGTCTAACCAGCTTTGACGGGTCTGGCAGGGCATTGAGCCAGTATTTGAAGGTAGCGTTCGGCAATCGTTCCATCTATTTGCATGGAGCGGTATCCTCGGGAACTTCTGATGCCGCGCGGTACACAGATTAAAGACACTCATTTGTACAGGATTTGAACCATGCACCTTCTGGTAGTCGAAGACGACGACATCGTACGCATGCTGATGGTCGAAGTGCTCGACGACTTGGGCTACAAGGTCATCGAGGCAGAAGACGCCACAGCCGCCCTGCGTGTACTTGAAGACCCCAGCCAGGCACTGGCACTGATGATGACCGACGTGGGTCTACCGGACATGCGAGGTGAGGAGCTGGCGGGAAAAGCGCGCGAACTGCGGCCACTGTTACCGGTGCTGTTCGCCAGCGGCTACGCCGACAGTTTCAATGTGCCGGAGGGCATGCACCTGATCGGCAAGCCGTTCAGCATCGACCAGTTGCGGGACACGGTGGTGGGTATTCTGGGTACCCCTTGAGCACGGCGGCGCCTGTTTCACTCGTAGGCGCGGGCTTGCCCGCGAAGAGGCCGACACAGGCAACCCACCTCACAGCTCTCTGCGCAGCAGATAGGTATCCATGATCCACCCCTTGCGCGCCCGCTCCCGCTCGCGCACTTCCAGTATCTGCGCCTTCACCGCCTGCAACGGCCCGGCAATCAGCACTTCATCCTCGGTCCCCAGGTACGCGCCCCAGTAGATGGTCAACGCCGGGTCATCGAGCCCGGCAAAGGCGCACTGCCCGTCGAGCATCACCACCACATTGTCGACAGCCCCCTGCTCGGCCAGGCGTCGCCCCGGCAGCACGGTCAGGGGCTCGCCGATGCGGTTGAGCGGCACCTGGTGCCGCGCCGCCAGCGCCTGCACACTGCTGATGCCAGGGATGACCTGCAAGCGCAGCGTCACGCCCTGGTCGCGAACCAGGTCAAGTATGCGCAGGGTGCTGTCGTAGAGGGTGGGCTCGCCCCACAGCAGGAAGGCACCTGTTTCACCGTCGCCAATTTCCTCCTCGATCAGGCGCGCATACAGCGCAGCACGCTGCCGGTGCCAGTTCTGCACCGCGCCCAGGTAGTCTTGCGCCTGCGCATCGCGCAACGGGTCGACCACCGGCACCAGGCGATAACCACCTTCGGGGCGATAGCGCTGCAGAATGGCCTTGCGCAGGCGCACCAGTTCATCTTTGTCGTCGCCCTTGTCGAGCACGAAGAACACGCTGGCACTGCGCAGCGCATCGACCGCTTCATAAGTGACCTGGCGCGGGTCACCCGCGCCGATACCGATCAACAACAGGTCTTTCATTGCCCTGCCCTTTGCGGGAACCCGCCACCATTGTCAGGCGGTTACCGGTATTTGGCAAAGCAGCTGCTTAGAAGATCGAGAAGTTGTAGCTGACAATGACCCGCGTCTCATCCATGTCACGCGCCCACCGTTCATAGGTGCTGCGGTAAGTGGAATTACGCAGGCGTACGCTGACATCCTTGAAGGTGCCACTTTGCACCTGGTATTTGAACTCGGTGTCGCGTTCCCACTCCTTGCCTTCGACACTGCTACCCGGCACCTTGATATTGTCGCCGTTGATATAACGGGTGAAGAAGGTCAGGCCGGGTACACCCAGCGCCTTGAAGTCGTAGTCATAGCGCACTTGCCAGGAGCGCTCCTGTGCAGCGGCAAAATCATTGACCTGGGCGTAGTTGACCAAGTACGGGTTGCTGCCATCCAGGTACGGCATGGCACTGTTGCCATACATGCGCTGCCAGCCGGCGCTGAGCTTGTGGCCACCGAGGCTGTAGCCAAGCATGCCGCTGAAGGCGCGATGGTCGATATCGCCCGCACGGGCATTGCCGATGTCATCACTCTTGATCAGGCGCATGTCAGCCGACAGGCTGCCCACCGACAGCGGCTGACTGGCCACCAGGCCGAGGAAGTGCTGGCGGTAGATATTCTCCAGCTTGGCCACTTGGTACTGCGCGCTGAAACGCTCGTTGAAACGGTAGTCGACACCGGCCAGGTCGAAGTGGTCGGCTTCTGTATCGCAGGCATAACGCTTGTTCTTGCAGTGCACGCGGATGTCCTGGCGGTCGGTGGAATCCCGAGCGGTGTATTTGTCCAGGCGAGCCAGGGTGAACTTCAGGTCGTGCAGTTCTTCAGAGGTGAGCATGGCCCCATGGAACAGGGTCGGCAGCAGACGGCCATCGTTGTACTTGAGCAACGGCACATCCGGCATCATCGAACCGTACTTGAGCACGGTATTGGACACCTTGACCTTGGCCGCCAGGCCCATCTTCGCATACTGGTCGGCCGAGTGCCGGGGGTCGTGGCCAGACGAGGGCAGCAATCCACTGTTGCTGTCGGCCGGGCTGGAATCCAGTTTGAAGCCGAACATGCCCAGTGCATCCACACCAACACCTACCGGGCCTTGCGTATAACCCGATTGCACATTGAGGATAAAGCCTTGTGCCCACTCTTCGCGCTTGGATGCGCCCTGGCTGGAACTGCTGTAACCGTCCCGGAAATCGCGGTTGAAATAGACATTGCGTGCTTCGATCTTGGCACTGGCGTCTTCAAGAAACCCGGCAGCCTGGGCGTTGACACCGGCACACAATAGAAACAGGCCGGTAACACGGCGCCCAGGGGCGAGGGGGAAAGGGGAAAACATGCGAGGAAACATCCAGAATGAAGACGAGTTAACAACCTGTGGCACGTGTTGGCCACGGTACTGCGGCAGGTCCGAACATAAGTCGGCCATCATCTGAAATGATCGCGCAAAGGCTCTGGCGCGGGCCATTGGACCATGGTCTAGGCCCTCTGTCGTGCAACCGCAGAAAAATCGGAAAATACCGCGCGCAAAACTAGGAAAGTTCCCGCCTTACTTGCAAAAAGTTAGCAGTTTACCCAGTAGCCATGAATGACTACACTCGATATCAGCGAACAGTGAAACCCAACTGCGTGGCCGGCGTTTTTACGCGTCTTCAATGTTCGTCACGCCCTGCCACGACCGACGTACAGGAGTGATTACAGTGTCCAGACTTGCAGAGTTTCGTGCTGCCGAAAAAGCGCTCCAGGAACAGATGGCGCAACTGGAAGCGTTGAAAAAGGATGCCGGCCTCAAACGCGAAATCGAATTCGAGCAGAAACTAGTCGGCCTGATGAAAAGCTATGACAAGAGCCTGCGCGATATCATCGCCATCCTCGACCCGAAGGCTGTGGCCCGCGCTTCCAGCACACCCCCCAAGCAACAACGCCGCCCGCGGGTGGTCAAGGTCTATCAGAACCCGCACACCGGCGAACGCATCGAGACCAAAGGCGGCAACCACCGTGGCCTCAAGGCCTGGAAAGAACAGTATGGGGCCGCCACGGTAGAAAGCTGGGTACGCTGATGAAATGCCCACATAGGCTTCACACTTTTTTCACAAGGACTGGCTCAGTATCGAAACAGCTAAAGGACTAGCGACCCCATCACGCGCCCGCACATGCGGGCCTCTAATTTCAGCGCCCTGCCTTTGCAGGGCGCTTTCATTTGCGCAATCGGCGCACTGCCGTATCATGGCCAGCCTGTCTGTTTTGCCGGCGCCCTGCGCCCGGCCCCGTCTCAGGAGTTCCCATGAGCCTGCACGATCTGCAAACCCTGCCTGGCGTCACCGCGCAACCTGACGCCGCCACCGCCCAGTTCGTCTTCAACCACACCATGCTGCGGGTCAAGGACATCGAGAAGTCGCTGGACTTCTACACTCGCGTGCTGGGCTTCCGCCTGGTGGACAAGCGTGACTTCCCTGAAGCCGCTTTCAGCCTGTACTTCCTGGCCCTGGTCGACCCTGCCCAGATCCCCGCTGATGACAACGCCCGCCACCAGTGGATGAAGTCGATCCCTGGCGTGCTGGAGCTGACCCACAACCATGGCACCGAAAACGATGCCGATTTCGCCTACCACAATGGCAACACCGACCCACGCGGCTTTGGCCACATCTGCATTTCGGTACCCGACGTCCGCGCCGCTTGCGCGCGCTTCGAGGAACTGGAAGTGCCGTTCCAGAAACGCCTGCAGGACGGCCGCATGAACCATCTGGCCTTCGTCAAGGACCCGGACGGTTATTGGATCGAAGTGATCCAGCCAACCGAGCTCGAAGGCTAAGCGTTCGTCGCGGCGCGCTCGTCAGGCCGGGAACTCCCGGCCTCTTGCTGTGGTATATGAAGGTAACTGCTTCACATACCACAGCGAGGTAAGGACGATGCAATCTCTTCACTGTGAATACCGCGAGCACACCATCACTGCCAGCGTGATGCCCCATCCCGACTCACCCCTGCCCTATGCCGCCGGCTGCCTGATCACGGCACCTGACGGGCACACCAGCAAGCGTATGTCGATGCCCATGCAATTCTTCTCCGACCTTGAAAATGCGCAGCGTGTGTCGCTGGCCCATGGCCGCGCACTGGTCGACAAACAGCTGGATAACGGGCACGAGGTGTTCTGATCCGGTTTCGCCTGTACCCCCCTTCGCCGCCGGAGCTGCGAAGGGGGGTAGTATTAACTAGGTAGCCCGCGCGTATGCCACCGCCGCATCCACCTGCTCCTGCGTCGGCCTTACCCCGGTGTACAACACGAACTGTTCCAGCGCCTGCAGCGCAATGACCTCCAGCCCAGTGATCACCGGCTTGCCCAACGCCTGAGCCCGGCGAATCAACGGCGTCTGCGCCGGCATCGCCACCACATCGAACACCCGTTCCGCCGCCGCGATGGCGTGCTCGGGAAACGCCAGCTCTTCTGCCTCCAGCCCGCCTGCCATACCGATCGGCGTCACGTTCACCAGCATGGGCGGGCAAATGTCGCCTGGCTCAGGCACCCAGCGATAACCACAGACATCCGCCAACTGACGCCCGGCCTGCTCGTTGCGTGCAACGATGATGCCTTCGGCAAACCCGGCATCGCGCAAGGCGCTGGCCACGGCCTTGGCCATGCCCCCGCTGCCTCGCAGGGCAAAGGCCGTGCCCGGATCGACCTGATGCTGAGCCAGCAATTGGCGCACGGCCAGGTAATCGGTGTTGTAAGCCTTGAGGTGGCCATTGCAATTGACAAGGGTATTGACCGACTCGATGGCCGCCGCCGAGGGATCGATTTCGTCGACCAAGGCCATGCAGGCTTCCTTGTACGGCATCGACACCCCGCAGCCGCGAATACCCAGGGCGCGGATCCCTGCCACCGCCGCCGGCAGGTCATCGGTGCGCATGGCCTTGTAGTAGAAGTCCAGGCCCAACTGCTGGTACAGGTGGTTGTGAAAGCGCACGCCGAAGGTGCCGGGGCGACCGGCCAGAGAGATGCAAAGCACGGTGTCCCGGCTGGGAGTTGTCGGCATAACAGGCTCCTTGGTCATGACTGAAACGTTTATTCAGCGTAACAGAGTCAGCCACTGGTCGTCCCTTACACAACCTTTACCGTTCCCCTGTGCTCAGCTGACAGAGACCGGAGTCATAGTAACAGGGCCCCGGACGTGGGGTTTTCCTGCGAGGTTGTTTTATGAACCGTCTCATTCCCGGAATCGTCCTGCTGGTCGGTGCCCTGGCCATCAGCGGGCCTGCAGCAGCTCACGGCGGCTATGGCGGCCATGGGCACGGTGGTTGGTATGGGCCGGGGCCCCTGCTGGGTGCGGCAGTGGTCGGCGCCGTGGTGGGGGCGACGGTTTATGGCGGCCATGACCGTACGGTGTATGTCGAGCGCCAGCCGGTCTATTACGCGCCGCCGCCGGTGTACGTACAACCGCCTCCACAGCCGGTGTACTACCAGCCCTACTACGCGCCTCCCCCGCCGCCACCGGGCTACCGCACCTATTATGGGCCGCCGCCGGTGTATTACGGGCCACCGCGCTGGTAAAGGTTGACAGGACCAATGATCACTATCGAGGAAGTTGATTTCAAACAGATCCGGCTGCTGCGTATGGTAGAGCCATGTTTTAAAGGAGGTCCCCATGGCCACTATCCAGATCATGTCCGTTGTCGGTAGCGCCGTTCCCGCCTCACTGCGTGAGCAGGGCCTGCTGGCGTGCTGGTACCTGGTTCGCAACGGCGAAGCCGTGAGCGGCCCGATGCCGACCCGCGCCTCAGCCCAGGCACTGGCCGAACAGTTGCAACCAGGCACTTTGGTTGCCTGAACCGAATTTGTTGTGCGTTGCTCCCTACGCCCTTGTTGCCCGCCAATTTGGCGGGCTTTTTTTTCTTCACGGATTGCCCGGGCTGCCACCTCATGTTTGGCCGCTACTTCCCAGCTTACTGGTCAGCACCATGACCTTGCCTTGCAGCCGGCCTACGGTCATCACCAGCTCGTTTCGCTCCTTGGTGAGCAGATCAGCTTTTGCCTGCGCCTCCCTTCGAGCATCCCGTTCGATGTCCAGCAGCTCTGTCAGGTGGCGGATGACGGCAATTTCTGCGGTGTCCGTCGCGCGGTCGACTGCATCCCTGGACAACCATTTACGCAGCCACAGAAACGCACCCAGCAATACAGTCCCCGTACCGCCCAGCCAAGTGACGGTACCCGGGCCGAGGTCGGTCGGATCCATGTGAACCTCATTACAGATGATGATGTGATCAGCCCTGGAGAAAAATGTCTCGTCAGCTTTCCTTGTTCGTGCGCTTAATTTAGCCTACAGCTAACAACACGACAAGAGCAGATTTAGCCATGCGCACATTTAGCAGCAAGCTAAACACTGGCATGCTTCACCCCATGGACATCTACCAAATTCGCAAGCACAACCTGGTGAAACTGATCGGCAGCCAGAGAAAGGGGACCTGCGCAGAGCGCTGGGGGATGGCGCCTGCACACCTGAGCCAGATCCTTTCCGACAAGACCGTGAAAAACCTGGGCGATGACGTGGCCCGTCGCATCGAGGGCATCGAAGGCTTGCCACGGGGCTGGTTCGACGCGCTGTCGCCAGGCGAAAACATGCAAGCGGCTGTCGAGCCAGGTGACAACAAGCTCTCTGCAGCCGACCTGGTCAAACAGATGCTTGCCCGAAGCGGCAAAGGTATCTCCGAAGAAACCCGGCAAAGGCTACTGGCAGCGGCGCAAGAGCCTGCAGATGCCACGCTGCTGGAGGCCGAGCCGCTTCGCCCCGGCCTGGTCGGTGACGAAGTGTGGATCGCCCACTATGACGTGCGGGCAGCCATGGGTGGCGGCCAGATCCCCCACGACTACCCCGAGATGTTCAAGGACGTTCGCGTCAGCCCCAGCCACCTGCGCGAACTGGGCGTGACGTTCAGCGAGCACCATCACCTGAAGATGGTGACCGGCTGGGGCCAGTCGATGGAGCCGACCATCAGGCACCGCGACCCGCTGATCGTCGACGTCAGCATCCGCGAATTCGTCGGCGATGGTATCTACTTCTTTTCCTGGGGCGACCACATCTACATCAAGCGGCTACAGATCGCGGACGAGGACCACTTCGAGATGATCTCCGACAACTCGCGGCACAAAGACCGCATGATTCGTCGAGAAGAGACCTACATACAGGCCAGGGTCCTGCTGGTGTGGAATGCCCACCTTGTATAAACCGAAGCCCGCCCTGACCAGCGGGCTTTTGCTGAAGCTCAGAACGGTGCAGCCTCCTCGACCTGAGCCTCGCAGTCGCGCTCGACGATAAAATCATCACGCTCTTCCACGCTACTGCGCGCCCATCGCACCGTCACGCTAGCGTCATCATTGAACGTCAGCTGCAACTCGGGCATTTCCAGCAGCTGGCCCATCACCTCCTCCCATTCCGCTTCACCGTCGCTATCCAGACGGTGCACCACTACCCAGCGCTGCGTCTGTGCGAGCGGGTGGTTGATCATTGACGATACCCGCAGGCTAAGCCGCTCTAATCCGGTCATTTCCTGGCGCTGATGGGGTTCCGACTTCATGTGGCTTGCCATATTCTCATCCTGATAGCTGTATATTCGTACAGCACTCAGCAAAAGCTTATCTCACCGCCAAATCCTGCGTAAAGCCCCCCACTGAGGAAAATTTCGCCAGTAGGTAATTTCCCGTGAAGCGAAATTAATTTAGCCACAAGCTATTGACCATGATTTAGCTTGAGGCTAAGTTTATGTTCAGCCGTCGCTTGTACGGCGGCTATGCCACTCAAACCTTTTCGCCAGGAGTTCCCCATGGCCGTAGATATCAGCCACCTCACCATCGCCACGCCGGTAGCCGTCTCCTCAACCAACCCCGTTGCTCTGGAGCTGAACGGTGCTGAAGCGATTGCCCGCTTTCCCAGCATTGTGACGGTGCTCAGCGATGGCTCGATCCAGTTCTCAGCCCCAACCAAAGGAGCTTCGAGCAAAAGCACCCACAGGACACGCTGCGAATGGACGGAAACGCAAGACTGGACGCTGGCCAGCGCCCAGGATCACTGGAATCGCCAGACAATGACGCTGACCAAGGTCAACTCGGCGCAGAAGGTGGTCATCGCCCAGATGCACGTACGCGGGGACGACGGCCCGCCGGTAAAGGTGTTCTGGAACAAGGGCAACATCACCCTGGGGTTTCGGCGCACCTTCAACCAGACCGACCCGGTGAATTCCACAGTCCTGAAGGGGGTGCCACTGGGTGCGACGTTCAACATCAGCATTCACACCACGTCTGAAGGCGTGGTAACCGTGACGGCCGAATGCAACGGGGTATCCGCTTCGTCGGGCGATTTGCAGCTCGACAGTACCTGGGCTTCACGCCTGTTCGAGTTCCACGGCGGGGTCTACAACCAGGTCGACTACACCGACGCAACGCCCGCCGAGGACGGCTCGATCTGCATCATCAGCGAGCTCTCGCTCATCCATCGCTGAACGTCGATGCCCAGCCCTGCTATCACAAGCCCTCATGGCGTCTCATGAATGCAAAAAGCCCAGCGCGGGGCTGGGCTTCTATCAGCTGGGCTGAACAGTACTTCCGCCAGCCTTTACACACTGTACTGGCAGTTACTCCAGTGGGCGCTTGTGATAACTATAACGCTCGGCATTGGATGCCCGCGATGGGTCCGGCGGGCCTGGTCTCTGCCTGCCTCGAAAGGGCCGATTATGTGCGGAATCGTCGCGATCCCCGGGCTGCTCCCTTTTACCTTCCGAGTCTTGACTGCCTGGCGGACCATTGTTTTCAGCCGGCCTGATAGCCTGCTGATCACAATCCATTCCATCCCTATCTATGGTCATACGCACCTCTCAATGCTCAGAAGCTCTGAGCTACATCAAGTGTGCGCTTACCCTGTCCAGAAAGGTTTTATATCAGATCACCGGACACGGGCGAGAACCTCAATACCGAGACCTTTCGCTGAACTGCATCCCACTCAAAGACATAGCCATTGGTACAAAAATTGGTACGCGCCGGCTGTACGTCCATCCAGCACATCCCGGCAATGCAGCAGTAGCGTGGGAATCTAGCCTCAGACCGCACCGCAAGCGGCCTGAGCATCTGGCCTGTCTAATAGGGTTCAGCCAGTTTCAGCGACTTTGGCCCAATAAAACCGAGACGCTTTCGGGCGGTTTTAGACAGCTTTATTCCCCCATCCAGGCGCTCAGCCAACCAAGATCCATCCTGGGTCGTCAGCTACAGCCACCTCCCACAGTCCGCTGTCGACCCAAAGCGGTCTCTCGCTAAGGACAGCAAACGGTCAATAGCAGCCAGCAGCTTGAAGGAGTCTCCGAGTCTATGGTCGATTCAGGCTGCGATGCTGAGCACTTGCGTCAGTACTGCGTAGTTATCGGACGCAGCCTGTGATTCCGCTGCGAACCCTGAAGCGCAAAACCAAGCCAAGGCCAAGCTGCCCTGGGGCAATTAAATGCTTATCCACTTGCGCGGTCGCTGCGACCGTGCGCGGCTATGAACATGGCGACGGCCGACCGGCAGTAGGATTCAATTTCGTTTTCGTCCTCTGCTCTCGCCTGATCGAAGCGGGCGATCATCAGTAGATCGGACCCTTTGAAGAGCGCGGCAAACAAGCGGGCGGCTTGGAGAGGATCGGGCACGTTGAGAAGCGCCTTCGCGTGAAGTTGGCGCAAAAGGGTCTCGATGTCGGCGATGACATGAGCGGCGCCGGCTTCGTAGTGACGCTTGCTCAAGGCGCTTTGACTCGTTTTATCGGCCATGACCATGGCTTCGATACTTCTGACGTCTGGTCTCAACAGCGTGCGCAGCAGTGATGTTCCCACCGTCATAAGCTGGTCTTCGACCGAACCTTCGGCACCTTCAAGCAGGGCCTGTGGTGCAAACGACTGCTGGCAACCAGCCGTGATGGCTGCGCTGAACAGCGCCTCCTTGTTCTCGAAGCGCCTATAGATGCTGAGCTTGGATATCTTCGCCCGCTGGGCGACCTTGTCCAACGTCGTCGCTTGAAAACCCAATTCCACAAAAAGTTCGCTCGCGGCGTTGAGTATCGTTTGGGCAAGCGCCTCGTTGGTGGGCCGGCCGCGCCGGCCCTGTATGGTCTCAGACATGATATTAGTACTTTGCAGTATCTTTATTTAAGGTATACGATACCATTCGGTATCTTAAATTTGCAATTCAAAGGCTAGGTTTCAACCTGCCCTCCAGCGGAGCCCATCACCATGAATGACGTCATCATCATCGGCGGAAGTTTTGCCGGTCTCGCCGCCGCTTTACAGCTCGGCCGTGCCCGTCGCAAGGTCATGGTTCTCGATACCGGCTGCCCGCGTAACCGTTTTGCCGGCCATTCACATGGTCTGCTTGGTCACGATCACACACCGCCGCTGGAAATCCTGGCCGCGGCGCGGCAGCAGTTAGCGCGCTATCCAACGGTCAGGCTGGTCAATGCCCGGGCGGAGAAAATTTCTGGCGTAATCGACGATTTCTGCGTTGTCACTGACGATCACGAAAGCCTCAAGGCCCGCCGCGTAATCCTAAGCTATGGCGTCGCAGATCAGATGCCTGATGTTCCAGGCTTTGCCGAGAGCTGGGGCACGTCCATCGTCCCCTGCCCCTATTGCGACGGCTTTGAAGTCGCCGGGCAACATTGGGGCCTCGTGTGGTCCGGCCCGCAATCTCACAACCAGGTCAGGCTGTTCCTCGATTGGACCGACAGGTTGACTGTCTTTGCCGATGGTCACGACATTGCGCCTGATATCCAGGCCGATCTGGCTCACCGCAACATATCTGTCATCGACGGGCGGATCGTCGAGATCGCCCATCACCAAGGGCATATCGCTACTGTCAATCTCGACACTGGCTCCACTGTTGCGGTCGACATCCTGTTTGCTCATCCGCGCAACAAGCCATCCGCAAACCTGCATGAATCGCTGGGCCTCGCCACGATGGATACGCCAACCGGCGTCGTCCTCAAGGTCGACGAACGCCGCCAAACCAGCACACCCGGCATCTACGCCGCCGGCGATCTCACCACGCCCATATTGCCCTCGGTCACCCAGGCATCATCGCAGGGCGCGATGGCGGGTATTTTTGCCCAGCAGTCGATGCTGGCTTGAGCGCTTAGAGAGGAAATGAACATGGCCGTCGAACCGGACAGCGCGGGGGTGCGCTTACCTCCGCCCTTCATCTATCTAGGAGCGTTGCTGTTGGGGCTGGCGGCGGATCGGCTCGTCGCCCTGAGCTACTTCGGCATCGACCGGTGGTTGCTGGTCGCGACGGGCGCGCTGCTGTTCGCTGCCGGCGCGGTGATGATGCTTGCGGCGGCGGGGCTGTTCCGGCGTCTGGGCACCAACATTCCGCCGTCGCGACCAACGACCCTCATCGCAACGACCGGCCCTTATCGGTGGACCCGCAATCCCATGTATCTCGGCATGGCGCTTGTCTATGCCGGCATTGCGGTCGGCTTCGACGGAGCAATCGCCTTGGCTTTGCTTCCATTGGTGCTGATTGTGATCCAGAAACAGGTAATCGCCCGCGAGGAGCGCTATCTCGAATCCAAGTTCGGCGACGACTACCGCCGCTACAAGGCCGAGGTTCGCCGCTGGCTCTGACTATTCCGCAACTGCTGCCTGCGGGATTTTCTGATAACCAACACCGACTTTCTTTCCACGGCTACTGAATGGGCCCTGATTTCGTAGATAATCAAGGGCCGCTTTTGGCCGTTAGCTGTCCTTTTTTTAAAGGCAGATGTAGGTCGAATGCAGCCACTCATTGCTTGAGCGCAAACAAGTCCTCTGCCAACTCACCGGGTTGCCGCAAGTCCATCAGCAGCACCTCTGCCTTGCTGTACCGAAAACCGGGCCTGAAGATACGGTCGACCGCCTCTGAGGCAAATCGGGTCATCAGCAGCGTGTCGCAGGGTGGGTATGCGCACAGGCGAGATTATGTCGCTGCGCTGGGATGAGGTCGACGTCGAGAAAAAGACGGCTCACATCTGCCGGATCGTGGTTGAAAAGCAGGCAGTCGAGCGGACCAAGACGAAATACACCCGCACCGTAATGTTGAACAGCCGGGCTCTTGGCGCACTGGCAAGGGCCAGAGAGATCGCGCAATACCGCTCGAAGCAGAAGCGCCGCGTCTCGACGGAGTCGCCATTCATTTTCCAACCTTCTGGCTCGTCACCACGAATCCAGCGTTCATTGCTGGGCAGCTTGGGCGCTCGGTGCAGGTGCTTCTCTCGACCTACGCCAAGTGGTTGAATTCTGCCAACGATTGGACGGAACTGGCGAAGCTGGAAAAGAACGTAATGGGTACAGGATTAAATATCGTTCACCTTGCGCCCTTTAGTCATAAGGCATTCGACAGCAATTCAGCCATACTCCAAAATGCATCGGTTTTAGGGGGAAAACCCTTGCACAGCCAACGACATACCAACTTTTAGTGAGCCTCAACGTGAAAACATCCCTGTCCATCCTCAGCCTGCTGCTGTTGCTCACAGGTACCGCGACCCTTCCGTCGACTGCTGCTGCACAACCCCCGGCCCAGGTTCAACGTGACCCATCCAAACTGCATCTGGCTTCAGGCAGCGCTCTGCTGATCGACCTGAACAGCAACAAGGAGCTGTATTCAAGCCATGCCGACCGCGTGGTGCCGATTGCTTCAGTGACCAAACTGATGACGGCGATGGTGGTGCTGGATGCCAAGCTGCCCATGGATGAAATGCTCACCATGACCATTGCCAACAACCCGGAAATGAAAGGCGTGTACTCGCGCGTGCGCCTGGGCAGCCAACTGGACCGCCGCGAAACCCTGCTGATTACCCTGATGTCGTCGGAAAACCGTGCGGCCAACAGCCTGGCCAACGCCTACCCCGGCGGCTATCCGGCGTTCATCAAGGCAATGAATGCCAAAGCCCGCAGCCTGGGAATGGCCCATACCCGCTATGTTGAGCCGACCGGCCTGTCGACGCAGAACGTATCCACTGCCCGCGACCTGGCCAAGCTGCTGATGGCCTCGCGCAAGTACCCCATGCTGAGCGAGCTGTCGACCACGCGCGAAAAGACCGTCGCCTTCCGCAAGCCCAACTACACCCTGGGCTTCCGTAACACCGACCACCTGGTGAACAAAAGCAACTGGGATATCAAGCTGACCAAGACCGGCTTCACCAACGAGGCCGGGCACTGCCTGGTACTGCTGACCCGCATGGACAACCGCCCGGTGGCCATGGTCATTCTCGATGCCTTTGGCAAGTACACCCACTTCGCCGATGCCAGCCGCATGCGTCAATGGCTGGAAACCGGTAGCGCCAAGCCGGCACCGGCGGTGGCCATGCAGTACAAGGCCGACCGGCAGAACAAGGGGCGGTTGGCGGCCGAATGACCGCCATATCCTGAAACGTGCGGGCTTGTTGGCGAAACAGACCACGCGGTGGATAGCACGGGCTTCGCCCGTGTTCGCGAGGAAACCCGCGCCTACGACGGCCTGCGCCCAATCACCAATGTGTATCCACCCCCAATCAGGTGTAGGAGCGGGTTTACCCGCGAATACGGTCGCGGCGGCAACGGTGAACGGCGGGGGGAAATTGGCCAGCAGGCCTGGCCCATTCGCGGGTAAACCCGCTCCTACAGCGGCCTGTGCATGTGTAGGAGCGGGTTTACCCGCGAATACGGTCGCGGCGGCAACGGTGAACGGCGGGTGGAAATTGGCCAGCAGGGCCGGCCCATTCGCGGGTAAACCCGCGCCTACAGCGGCCTGTGCATACATAGGAGCGGGTTTACCCGCGAATACGGTCGCGGCGGCAACGGTGAACGGCGGGTGGAAATTGGCCAGCAGGCCTGGCCCATTCGCGGGTAAACCCGCGCCTACAGCGGCCTGTGCATGTCCAGTCAGGCCGTAGCGCTTACCATACCGCCTGCACTGCTGCCGCCCTCTTGCTGCAACAGCTCCAGCAACTGCGCCGTGGCCGCCATGATCTGCCCGTTGAGGGTGGCAATGCTCGCCTGCTTGGCACCTATCGCTGCCGCCTTGGCAGCCTCGTCCATCTTGCTGTTCTGCAATGCCGCCAGCTGTTTCTGCTCTTCTGCCAGTTGCTTCTGCAGATCCTTGATCAACTGACGCAGCTCGCTCACAGCCCCCGATTCGCCACTGCCTTCAGCGTCGGTGGATTGCGCCTGGCTACCCACCGACACCTTCATGCTGTCACTGCTGACGCTCAACGGCCCCACCGCCTCACCGGCCTGTTTCGCCTGTTCACGCTCGGTTGCTGCGTTCGCGCTCAGCGTCTGCGCTGAAACACCATTGATCATCAGGTTGCTTGCCGTGATGCCGCTCATGTCGATTCCCTGCCTGAAAGATTGGTCCTTGCCGTAACCAACACATCGGCCGCCTCACGCTGTTCTTTAGCCCGCTTAAATTCCCCCTCGGCTGGCTCGTTCCAACTCATGTACTTGCGCAGGAGCCGGAGCCCCGGCGGGCGTCCATATTCGACCATTCAGGGAATCGCAGCCATGAGCCAGTCCTCACAGCAGGAAACCATCAAAGACATGATCGGCGTGGGCTTCGGCCCCTCCAACCTGGCCTTGGCCATCGCCCTGGAAGAACTCGCCGAATCCCGGGGCCATGCGCTCGACGCACTGTTCATCGACAAGCAGCAAGACTACCACTGGCACGGTGAGACCTTGGCTACCCAGAGCGAGTTGCAGATCTCGTTCCTCAAGGACCTGGTGTCGCTGCGCACCCCGACCAGCCCGTACAGCTTCGTCAACTACCTGCACCAGAAGCAGCGCCTGGCCGACTTCATCAACCTCGGCACCTTCTACCCCTGCCGCCTGGAGTACAACGACTACCTGCGCTGGGCCGCCGAGCATTTCACCTCCCAGGCGGTGTATGGGCAGGAAGTGTTGCGCATCGAACCGCACGTGCATGCAGGCCGGGTCCAACACCTGTGCGTGATCACGCGTGACAGACAAGGCCGCGAATACAGCCGCCCCACCCGCTCGGTGGTGGTGGGCAGCGGTGGCACACCGAAAATTCCGGAAAACTTCGGCGCCTTCAAGGACGACCCGCGAGTGTTCCACCACTCACAGTACCTGAGCAGCCTGACCAAACTGCCGTGCACGGCTGGCAAGCCCATGCGCATTGCCGTGATCGGCTCAGGCCAAAGCGCCGCCGAGGCGTTCATCGACCTCAACGACAGCTATCCGTCAGTCAAGGTCGACATGATTCTGCGCGGCTCAGCCCTCAAGCCCGCCGACGACAGCCCCTTCGTCAATGAGATCTTCTCGCCCGACTATACCGATCTGGTCTACAACGAACCGGCCGACCAGCGCAGCAAACTGCTGGGCGAATACCACAACACCAACTACTCGGTGGTCGACCTCAACCTGATCGAGCGCATCTACGGCATCCTCTACCGGCAGAAGGTTGCCCATCAGCACCGCCACAACGTGCTGTGCCGGCGCCAGGTGGAAGCAGTGGTGGCCACCCGCGAAGGCCTGGAATTGACCCTGCGCGACCTCGCCACCGGCCAGCAGCAAACCCACCGCTACGATGCCGTTATCCTCGCCACCGGCTACGAGCGCCGCTCGCACCGTGAATTGCTGGCGCCGCTGGCCGATTACCTGGAGGACTTCAGCGTCGACCGCAACTACCGCGTACTGGCCAGCCCTGACTTGCAAGCCTCGGTGTACCTGCAGGGCTTCTGCGAAAGCAGCCACGGCCTGAGTGACACCCTGCTTTCGGTCCTGCCAACCCGCGCTGCGGAAATTGGCCGAGCGCTGTACCAGGATCTGGAGCAGCTGCACGAAAAACCCCAAGCAGCAGTGGCGCTGACCCGCGCCTGACCCCTCTGCAACCCGCCATCAAGGCCGGACTGATGCCTCGTGCGCAGTCCGGTTTTTGTGCTTTGAAACATTTAGTTTCATTTTAACCTGCAGGTTTTCAATTCTCATTCGTCCTTATCAGTACAGCACTCTTTGGTTGGCACACGCTCGACCACCAATAGCAGAAGACCGTCTGATGGCCAAATCACCGAAAAAATCCAAATCCAGGCTGTGGTTCCTGGTCCACAGCTGGCTCGCCTTGCCGATCTGGTTCTTTGTCCTGATCGTCTGTTTCACCGGCATGCTCGCCGTGGTCAGTCAGGAAATCGTCTGGCTCGCCGATCCGGCCGCACGCGCCAACAAGCCAGACGCGGACACCGAGCGCATGAGCTTTCAGCAGGTACTGGAGGCCTTGAACAAGGCCGAGCCGGACATGGTGGTGGAGCGCCTGAGCCAGCCGGATGGTTCGCACTTCGCGGTAAAAGCCAATGTCACCCTGCCTGACGGCACCAGCCCGACGCTGTATGTAAACCCCTACACCGGAACCATTCAGGGCAGGACCCCAGACTTCAACTTCGAAGCCTTCACCCGCGCCCTGCACGGCTGGTGGCTGGTGCCGTTCACCAACGGTTTCAGCTGGGGCTGGTACCTGGTATCGCTGCTCGGCCTGCCGATGCTGGCCTCGCTGGTCACCGGCCTGGTGGTTTACAAGAAGTTCTGGAAAGGCTTTTTCAAACCCGTGCGTACCGGCCATGGTTCGCGAATTTTCTGGGGTGACCTGCACCGTCTGTCCGGGGTGTGGTCAATCTGGTTCATTGCGGTCATTTCCATCACCGGCACCTGGTTCCTGATCCAGGCGATCCTGTCTGACAACCACATCACCCTTTCCAGCCAGCCCATCGTGCCGGTGATCGCCCGTGAGGAAGTGCCACAAACGCCAGATGGCAGCCCCGCCTCGCGCATCGACCTGGATGAGGCGGCACGCCTTGCCGGTCTGGCGATCCCAGGGCTGGAAGTGACCTCCATCTCGCTCCCCGCCACTGCCTACAGCCACGTCACGCTGTCTGGCCCGGGCTGGTACCCGTTGATGTTCCAGAGTGCTTCGGTGAATCCGTACACACGCAATGTCGACAGCCAGTTCCTGATCAGCGACCGTTCGGCGCTGGAGTTCGTCACCGAGTCCATGCGCCCGCTGCACACCGGCGACTTTGGCGGTTTGCCGATCAAGCTGGTGTGGTTCTTCTTCGGCCTGATCCTGACCCTGATGGTGCTCAGCGGCCTGCTGATCTGGACCAAACGCACCGCCCAGGCCACCGCCGCGGCCCTCAAGCGCAGCGAGCGCGCTCCACGTGCGGCACACAGTGAAACCACCGTGGAGATCCACTCATGAGCCAGGCCCTGCCCGCCAGCCCGCTGAAGCAGCTTTGGCTGAAGTGGCGTTTTCACCTGAACATCCTGCTGATCCTGATCCCGCTGGGCTTCATGCCCAAGTACTTCGCCGACGCCAGGCTGTTCCGCGGCGAGGCGGGCCTTGGCGCCAACGTGATCAGTGACATCCAGGTCGGCCCCTACAGCCTCGACCTTGCCGAACTGCGTGACGAGGCGCCACGCGCCGACGGCCCGGCCGGCTACTTCAAATCGTTCAATGCAGCGTTGTGCAAGGCCTGCATAAAGGACGTCAAGGCCGCCTACCTGCGCATCGGCAAGCCACGCAGCCTGCGCGCCGCCGGCACCATTTTCTTCGGTGCACCTTACAACATGGGCACCTCGTTGCCGATCCCGCCGCGCACCAAACCCGATGCGCACATCTGGATCACCCTGGAAGGCTGGGACGGCAGCATGCACCAGGCGTCGATCCCCCTGGCCAAGGCATCGCCAGCCACCGTTGCATGGCTCGAGAAACAAGGAGGCAACAAATGAAACACCTGATGCGCACCCTGACGCTGCCCTTCCTGATACTGGCTGCCAGCCCGGCGCTGGCGCACAACCCGATGTGCGAATGCGAGGAGCAGGCCAACGGCCAGGTCAAGTGCACCGGCGGTTTCTCGGACGGCAGCGGTGCCCCCGGGGTGACCCTGGACGTGATCGGTTATGACGAACAGGTGCTGGTCGGCGGCAAGCTTGGCGACGACTCGACGCTGACCTTCAAGCGCCCGGACGGCGAATTCTATGTGCTGTTCGATGCCGGCCCCGGGCACGTGGTTGAAGTGGACTACGCCGATATCGCCCAACCATGAGCCGCGCCCAAGTCATTCGCCCGGCCGGTACCGGGCACGAAACCCTGTACGTGCTGCTGGCAAGCCTGCTGATCGTGGTACTCGCCGCCAGCGTGGTGCTGCTGCGCGGTGAGCGCGAGGACGAACAGGCCATCGCCAGCTACCAGATCGACGCCCGCCGCGACCTCACCGCCGCCGAACAAGGCCTGTACACCGACCTGCGGGTAGCCTTCGACGAGATCCAGCTACTGCGCGAAGAAAACGCCGTCACGCCCAGCGTAAAGGCCCTGGCCGAAGAAGGCCTGCCGCCGTTCGTGGTCGATGCCGGCAGCCAGAGCCGTGGCGGCCACCAATGGTCATGGCTGGAACCCGGCGCCTACCTGGGTCGCAGCCAGGCCCCGGAAGTTGCCGGCAGCCTGCTGCTGATCCTGCCACCCGACAGCACAGGCCAAGCCGATGTCTGGCTGCGCCGCGACAGCGCCGCCGTGATCCCGGACGACCTCGGCCAGGCCGCCCTGATCGCCGCTGGCTGGCAGCAGGTGGTCAGCCACTACGACGCCGGTGTTACCCGCGAACACCGTCACTGAACCCAAGGACCCGCCCATGTTTCGCTCCGCCCTCGCCCTGCTCCTGACCCTTGCCCTGCCGGCACTGGCCCTGGCCGATAACAGCAAGCCGCTGCGAATCGGCATCACCCTGCACCCCTACTACAGCTACGTGAGCAATATTGTCGGCGACAAGGCCGAGGTGGTTCCCCTGATTCCGGCGGGCTTCAACCCGCATGCCTACGAGCCGCGGGCCGAGGACATCAAGCGCATCGGCACGCTGGACGTGGTGGTGCTCAACGGTGTTGGCCATGACGATTTCGCAGACCGCATGATCGCCACCAGCGAAAAACCCGACATCGCCACTATCGAAGCCAATCAGAACGTACCGCTGCTGGCGGCCACTGGCATCGCCGCGCGCGGTGCCGGCAAGGTGGTCAACCCGCACACCTTTCTGTCGATCAGCACCACCATCGCCCAGGTGAACAACATCGCCCGTGAACTGGGCAAGCTCGACCCGGACAACGCCAAGTTGTACACGCAAAACGCCCGTGCCTACGCCAAGCGCCTGCGCGCCCTGCGTGCCGAGGCCCTGGCCAAGGTCACCGAAGCCCCTGGCGCAACGTTCCGGGTCGCTACCATCCATGCA
This sequence comes from Pseudomonas sp. 10(2024), assembly GCF_045164175.1. Taxonomy (NCBI): domain Bacteria; kingdom Pseudomonadati; phylum Pseudomonadota; class Gammaproteobacteria; order Pseudomonadales; family Pseudomonadaceae; genus Pseudomonas; species Pseudomonas sp. 10(2024). Next base: position 2,236,844 of record NZ_CP174006.1, on the reverse strand, counting down.
GCCTATGACTACCTGGTGCGTGACTTCGGCCTGGAGGTGACCGCTGTCGTCGAGCCGGCCCATGGCATCGAGCCCAGCCCGGCGCAGCTGAAAAAGACCATCGACCAGCTCAAGGCGCTGGACGTGCGGGTGATCTTCTCGGAAATGGACTTCCCGTCGGCCTATGTCGAAACCATTCAGCGTGAGTCCGGTGTGCGCCTGTATCCGTTGACGCATATCTCCTACGGCGAGTACACCAAGGACAAGTACGAGGTGGAAATGAAGCGCAACCTCGACACGGTGGTCCGCGCCATTCAGGAGAACCGCGCATGACCGCTGCCGCCAACCTGGTGACAGCCTGCGGGCCGCGCATCGAGTTCACTGGCATCGACCTGACTTTGGGGCGTACGCGCATCCTCGAACATGTCAGTTTCAGCGTGGCAGCAGGCAGCGTGCACGCCATCGTCGGCCCCAACGGCGGCGGCAAGAGCTCGTTGATCAAAACCCTGCTCGGGCAGATGCCACACCAAGGCCAGCTGACCTTGCATTGGCCTGGTGAGCGCGAAGTGATTGGCTACGTGCCGCAGGCACTGGAGTTCGACCGCGGCCTGCCCATGACCGTGGACGATTTCATGGCCGCCATGTGCCAGCGCCGCCCGGCCTTCCTCGGCCTGTCGCGGCGCGTGAAGCCGGACATTGATGCAGCCCTGGTAAAGGTTGGCATGCTCGACAAGCGCACGCGGCGCATGGGTGCACTGTCTGGCGGTGAGCGCCAGCGCGTGCTGCTGGCCCAGGGCCTGATCCCCGAGCCGCAGTTGCTGGTGCTGGACGAACCGATGTCGGCCCTCGATGAAGCCGGAATCCAGGTGTTCGAACAGTTATTGCAGGGCTGGCGCCAGGCCGGCACTACCGTTCTGTGGATCGAGCATGACCTGGAAGCCGTGTTGCGTCTGGCGGACCGGGTAACAGGCCTGAACCGCCAGGTTCTGTTCGATGCGCCGCCTGCCCAGGCCCTGACCCCGGAGCGCCTGCTCGGCCTGTTCTCCGTTCACCCGCGTAGCGAGAGCCTTGCCTGATGAGTTTTGAAATCTTTCGCCAAACGGTCCAGGACTGGGCCACTGCCGGCTATCTGCCCGAGGCGTTGGCCTACGGCTTCGTGGTCAACGCCCTGTTGGCCGGCCTGATGATCGGCCCGGTGTTGGGTGGCCTGGGCACCTTGGTGGTGGTCAAGCGCTTTGCGTTCTTCTCCGAAGCGGTCGGCCATGCGGCGCTGACCGGCGTGGCCATCGGTATCCTGCTGGGTGAGCCCTATACCGGCCCTTACGGCAGCCTGTTCGGCTACTGCCTGCTGTTCGGCATCCTGCTCAACTTCCTGCGCAACCGTACCGGGCTGTCGCCGGACACACTGATTGGCGTGTTCCTGTCGGTGTCGCTGGCGCTGGGCGCCAGCCTGCTGCTGATGCTGGCGGGCAAGATCAACGTGCACATCCTCGAGAACGTGCTGTTCGGCTCGGTGCTGACCGTTAGCGCCCAAGATCTGGTCGTGCTGGGCATCGTCGCAGTGCTGGTGCTGGCCTTGGCGCTGCCGCTGTACAACCGCATCATGCTGGCCAGTTTCAATCCGCAGCTGGCGGCTGTGCGCGGGGTGGCGGTGAAGACCCTGGACTATCTGTTCGTGGTACTGGTGACATTGGTGACCGTGGCTGCGGTGAAGGTGATCGGCGCCATCCTGGTCGGTGCACTGCTGGTCATCCCGGCCGCCGCCGCTCGCCTGGTCAGCCAGTCGCTCAAGGGCTTTTTCTTCCTGTCGGTGCTGATTGCCACCATCAGTACCCTGTTCGGCATCCTGCTACCGATCGTTTTCGACCTGCCAGTGCCGTCAGGGGCCGCGATCATCCTGGTCGCCGGCATCTGCTTTGCCCTGGCCGCCCTGGCCCGCGCGCTCGTTCCCCGCCTGCAAGGAAACCCGGCATGAACTTCAAACACCTGACCCTGGCGCTGGCACTGGCCGGCCTGCCGTCCCTGTCTTTCGCCACGCAAGTGCTGACGACCCTGCCGGTCACCCACAGCCTGGCCAGCGCCTTGCTCGAAGGCACTGCGGTGCAGCTCCAGCGGGCGGCACCGGCCAACCTGCCTGCCAGCCGCCAGCCGTCGTATTTCAGTGGGCGTGGCGGCGCAGGCCTGCACAAGGCCGCCCAGCAGGCAGATGCGGTGATCGCCGTGCGTTCGATCTGGCGCGACGACCCGCTGTACCCGATGGCCCGGCGCAGCAATATCCGCATTGTCGAGATCGATGCCGCACGACCGGTGGATGGTGCCCTGCCGGGCATTGCGGTGAGCGGTGACGATGCCTATGACGCTTACCCCTGGCTCAACCCGACCAACCTCGGGCGCATGGCCGACGTGGTGGCCAATGACCTGGAGCGCCTGGCGCCTGCCGACAAGGCAAAGATCCAGGGCAACCTGGCAGGGCTCAAGCGCCAATTGCTGGAGCTTTCGGCCAGCAGCCAGACGCGGCTGGCCAAAGTCGACAACCTGACGGTGGTGAGCCTGTCGGAGCGGCTGGGGTATCTGGTCAACGGGTTGAACCTGGATGCGGTCGAGCAGCCGCTGCCGGCCGAATGGGATGCGGCCGCACTCAAGGCGCTGGGGGAGAACCTGAAGGCGCAGGACGTGGCGCTGGTGCTGGACCATCGTCAGCCGGACGCGGCAGTGGCCGAGGTGATCAAGGCGGCCGGGGCCAGGCTGGTGGTGGTGGAGAGTGACCCTGAGGATGCGATTGCGGGGCTCGAGGCCAGCGTTGACCAGGTGGTTGGGGCACTGGGCGAGCGCTGATCGGACAGGCCCGAGCGGCTGCAGTGGACACGCACCGGTGGTTCGTAGGAGCGGGTTCACCCGCGAAAGGGCCGGACCTGCTGGCCAATCTCCACCCGCCGTTCACCGTTGCCGCCGCCACCATATTCGCGGGTAAACCCGCTCCTACACACGCATCGAGGGCTCGTAGGAGCGGGTTCACCCGCGAAAGGGCCGGACCTGCTGGCCAATTTCCACCCGCCGTTCACCGTTGCCGCCGCCACCGTATTCGCGGGTAAACCCGCTCCTACACACGCATCGGGGGCTCGTAGGAGCGGGTTCACCCGCGAAAGGGCCGGCCGTCTGCTGGCCAATTTCCACCCGCCGTTCACCGTTGCCGCCGCCACCGTATTCGCGGGTAAACCCGCTCCTACACACGCATCGGGGGCTCGTAGGAGCGGGTTCACCCGCGAAAGGGCCGGACCTGCTGGCGAATTTCCACCCGCCGATCACCGTTGCCGCCACCACCGTATTCGCGGGTAAACCCGTTCAAGGGTTGCTGCCAGGCTAACGCTTCATGCACCGCTGATAACGCTCATCCACCCGCCCGGCAAACCAGGCCGTGGTCAGCTTGCGGGTAATCTTCGGGCTCTTCAGCTCGATGCCCGGTAGCACTGCGCGGGGCACCGGTTTGCCGGCTTTGGCATCTGCCAGGGCAAACACCCCGCTGTACAGCTTGCTGTCCTCGAACGCCAGGCTGTCGGCCTCCTCCAGCTGGCTTCGGATCTGCGGGTTACGCAGCCCCAGCTTCACCCCCAGCTTGCGCGCGGCCAGTTCGGTGGTCCCTGGCATGATCGCCCCCGGCGCCACCAAGTCGCCGTCCAGTGCCAACTTCACCCCCGTGACCTTGCTCAATGCCGCCTGGAATGCCGCATTGCGGCTGGCGTACCAGCCCGCGTTGAAATCGGCGAAACGGTAAAGCTGGCGCTCGTAGTTGGCCGGGTAGCCCAACAGGTGGGCAATACCGAAGTACATGCCGCCGCGCCGGCTGAACACTTCCTGGCGAATTGTGCCTTCATGGCTGTAGGGGTAATCCCTTGCATGCTTTTCGGCGAAGTCGATGCTGACCTGCATCGGCCCGCCGGTGTGCACCGGATTCAGCCCGTCCAGCAAGGTCTTGCCCAGCGGCAGGCGTGCAACGACTTCGTCGTACAGTTCACTCAACTGCTTTTCGCTGCGCACCGTCTGCAACCGCTGCTGGTAGCTCTTGCCGTTGCCCGACGGCGTCTTCAGCGCACCGTCGACCAGCAGTTTGGGAATATGCAGGCGCGCAGCGCGGCGGTCGATCTCCTGGCGGGCGATACGCCCAAGGTTGGGCACCTGTGGGTCCGCAGTGAAGGTCGACTCCTGTTCGGTCACCGCCAGCACTGCACACAGGTTGCTTTTACTGGGCGCTATGCGCTGGGCTTCGAAGGCTGCCTGGATATCCTTGGCCCAACCCTCGCGGTCCTTGAGCTGGGCGGGTAACAGCCGCAACAGCTGCGCACGGACTTTCGCCGGGTCCGCTTCGGGCGCTTCTTCGCGGCGCCCGGCACAGCCTTGCAACAGCACCAGGGCCATCACCGAAATGGCCAGTAACCGGCCGTTCAGGGCTGTTCACCGACCAGATAGGTTTTGCTGATGTGGCGGAACTGCGGGTGCCCGGCACTGCCCATCAATTCGAACAACACCATCTCGCGGGTCACCACCTGCGCGCCGGCGGCACGCATGCGCGCCAGGCCTGCGGCCTTGCTGGCCGGGCTGCGGCTGTCGCAGGCATCCTCGACCACGAACACTTGCTTGCCCAGCGCCAACAGGCCGAGCACGGTCTGCAGCACGCAAACATGGGTTTCCATGCCGCAGACGATCACCTGCTCACGCGCCATCAAACTGGCTGGCAGGCACTCGGCAGCCACGCAGGAAAAGTGACTTTTTTCCACCACTTCGGCTGCCGGCGCTGCGGCCAGCAGTTCGGCCAAGGTATGACCCAGGCCTTTAGGGTACTGCTCGGAAATCACCGTCGGCAGCGCCAGCTCGGCAGTCGCCGCCAGCAACCAACGGGCCCGTGCCCGAGTGCCTTCGGGGTCGCTCATGGCACCGATCAGTTTTTCCTGGATGTCGACGACCAGTAGCGTGGCGTTGAGTGGGTCGATCAGCATTGTCTGCCTCTTGCCTGGGAAAACCCTAGCCTCCCCCAGGCAAGCGGTGACGTCAATCAGGCAGACAGCCGAAGCGGCTGCAGCGACGCGGTCAGCGCAGCGAGCACACGGTCTTCCTGCTCATGGATGAAAAAATGACCACCCGGGAACATCTGCAGCGAGAACGCGCCGTGGGTTTCACAGCGCCATGCCTGCAGTTGCTCATCGCTGGCCCGGTCATCCACGCCACCCAGCACATGCAGTGGGCACTGCAACGCCGCTCGCTGCCGGTATGTGTAAGTGCCGCACAACAGAAAATCCGCGCGCAAGGTCGGCAGGGTCAGGCTCATCAGCTCAGCGTTGGCCAGCACTTCCTCAGGCGTGCCCTGCAGCGCGCGCAACTCGCTGATCAGCTCGGCGTCGCTCTTGGGCTCGCGCCAGTTGTTGCCGTCGTAGTCCTCACGCCGGGTAGGTGCCGCGGTGCCGCAGGCGAACAAGGCCAGCGGCGCCGGGCAGCCCAATGCCTGCAGCTCATGGGCCAGCTCGAAGGCCAGCAGTGCACCCAGGCTGTGGCCGAGCAGCGCATAAGGAGCGCTTGCCGTCAGGCGCTGCTCGCTGGCCAGTTGCCGAGCCAGCACTTGCATGTCGGTGTGCAGCGACTCTGCCATGCGCGCCCCCCGCCCAGGCAACTCTACCGGGCGTACCTGCAACCATGCCGGCAGCTTGCGCCGCCAGCGGCTGTAGACCATGGCGCTGGCCCCGGAGTACGGCAGGCACAGCAGGTTCAGCACGGTCACTGGGCAGCAGCTTCGGCCATTTTCTGGCGCAGGCTCAGCGGGCGCATGTCGGTCCAGACTTCATCGATGTAGGCCAGGCAATCCTTCTTCAGGCCGCTTTTGCCCACGGCACGCCAGCCATTGGGGATGGCTTTGTAGTCGGGCCAGATCGAGTATTGCTCTTCGTGGTTGACCACTACCTGGAACTGGATATCGTCGCGGTCGAAAACGGAAGTCATTGCCTGTCTCCTTAAATGATGATGCCGCTGCGCGCCTGGCGCAGGGTGGCTTTCAAGTAGACGTAGCAAGCGCTGTAAAAATTAACGGAATTGACGCGCCCCCATGTGGGCAGGCCGATGCCGGTATTAACCCTCAGGTATCACGCAACAGGTCGTGCGTATCGAGCAACCGGAACGCAACCTGCGGATTACGCTCCAGCCCGCGCCGGATCGCCGCCGGGATAGACTGCCGGGTCTTGCGGCACAGCCCGGGCTGATCGTCCAGTTCGATGACGATGCCGCGCATGGTCCGTACCTCGTTGTAACCGGGGGCGATGTGCACGCGGATGCCGAGGTTTTCGTACAGGCGCTGCTGCAGACGTTGAAGGTCTTCCAGGTCCTTCAGGTTTTCCAGGCGTTCGAGCAGGCGTTTTTCTTCCTGCCGGGTCAGCAAGAGGATGCGCTGGGCGGCCTGCGGATGGTCGGCCAGTTGCTCGCGGCCGCAGACGCAGGCGCCAGGGGGGCAAGGTTGGCGTAAAGGAACGGGTGTACTCATAGGGCAAGCATAGCCTGTACCGACGGTCAGAGCTGCGCCAGCCGCGCGCGCAGGAAGCTGACAAAACCCTGCACCGGCCGCGCCACCTGCCGGTGCTGCGGATACACCGCCGACAGCTGCAGCGCGGGCGGGCGCCACTCATCCAGAACCGTCACCAGTTGCCCCTCCGCCAACGCCTGCCCAACGATAAAGGTCGGCAGGTAAGTGACCCCCATCCCGGCAATCGCAGCCCCCCGCAGCAACTCGCCATTGTTCGCCCGCATGCGCCCGGTCACTTGAATTGCCTGGGTTTTGCCACCTTTGTGGAATTGCCACTGCACCTGCCGCGAATGCCCATAGGGCAGGCAATCATGCGCGGCGAGCTCATCCGGTTTTCCCGGCACTCCCCGTGCTTGCAAATACGCCGGGCTCGCACAGTAGACCCGCTCGACACTGGCGATACGCCGGGCGATCAGGCTGGAGTCCTCCAGTGCACCAATCCGCAGTGCCAGGTCATAGCCTTCACCAATCAGGTCCACAGCGCGGTCGCTCAGGTCTACCTCCACATCAACCTGGGGGTGCAACTGCAGAAACTCGGTCAGCAGGCAGCCCAGGTGCGCCATGGCAAACGACAGCGGCGCGCTCAGGCGCAAGGTGCCGCGCAAGACCTGGGCCTGGCCGCTGATGTCGTGCTCGACCTGCTGCACTTCACCCAGCAGGCGCAGGGCCGACTGGTAGTAGTGCTGCCCCAGTGGCGTGGCGTCGAGGCGCCGGGTGGAGCGGTTGAGCAGGCGCACGCCCAGGCGCTCCTCAAGCTGCATCAGGCGCCGACTGACCGATTGCTTGGACATGCCCAGACGGTCGGCGGCAGCGGTGAAACTACCGGCCTCCATCACCTGGGCAAAGATCCGCATGTCTTCGTAAGGGTTCATTGTCTCGCTCTTGCTTACAGTCAAACACTTTATAGCGGCTTTTTCCCACGAGTGCATCTGCCTAATCTACGCACAAGTCGCAGCGATGGCCCTTCAGGCCAGGCAAGACGCCCACTACCAACACTTGCACAGAAAAGGATTCGCCCATGAACATTGTCCACAAAGCCCTCACCACCTCCTTCTTGGCCCTGTCCGTTTCCAGTGCCTTCGCCGCAGGCAGCCCTGGTGTCGAACAACACACCCAGGCCTTCCTCGAAGCCCTGGAGAAAGGGGGTGGCAAGCCGCTGGAACAGCTCTCACCAAACGACGCCCGCGCGGTACTGACCGGCGCCCAGGCTTCGGTGAAGGTCGACCTCTCGGGGGTCGAGGTGAAGGAACGCACGATTCAGGCCAATGGCCAATCGATCAAGCTGCAAGTGGTGCGCCCAACCCATGCGAAAGGTGATCTGCCGGTGTTCATGTTCTTCCACGGCGGCGGTTGGGTGCTGGGCGACTTCCCGACCCACCAGCGACTGATCCGCGACCTGGTAGTCGGCTCGGGTGCGGTGGCGGTCTATGTGGACTACACCCCGTCACCGGAAGCGCACTACCCGACGGCGATCAACCAGGCGTACGCCGCGACGCGCTGGGTGGCCGAGCATGGCAAGGAGATCGACGTGGATGGCAAGCGCCTGGCGGTAGCCGGCAACAGCGTTGGCGGCAACATGGCGGCGGTAGTTGCACTCAAGGCCAAAGAGGCCGGTACCCCTGCCCTACGCTTCCAGTTGCTCCTGTGGCCGGTGACCGACGCCAGCTTCGAGACAGCGTCGTACAAGCAGTTTGCCGAAGGACACTTCCTGACCACCGGGATGATGAAGTGGTTCTGGAACAACTACACCGTTGATGCAAAGGCGCGGGCGCAGATCTACGCCTCGCCGCTGCGGGCGTCCGCCGAACAGCTGAAGGGCTTGCCACCGGCCCTGGTGCAAACGGCTGAGTTCGATGTGCTTCGGGATGAAGGTGAGGCGTATGCCCGCAAGTTGAATGCGGCGGGCGTGACAGTAACCTCGGTGCGCTACAACGGAATGATTCATGACTATGGGCTGCTCAACCCGTTGAGCCAAGTGCCGGCAGTAAAGGCGGCACTGCGGCAGGCGGGCAACGAACTTAAAGTGCATCTGCAGTGAGGCGATGAGCAAAAGACCCGCCTGAGCGGGTCTTTTGCTTCTATTTGCGGAAACGGCCCGCAGGCTTCAATGAATCTGCCAGCGGTGCGGCAGGTCCGGCCCTTTCGCGGGTAAACCCGCTCCTACACAGGCACCACAACCGTCAAATTCTATGGTGGCCTGTGTAGGAGCGGGTTTACCCGCGAAAGGGCCGGCAAATCCTGCTCAGGGCTCAAACCCCTCCACAATTATCACCTCAGCCTTCGCCACACCTTGGCGATGGCTGCAAGCCTCCTGATACAGCTCGGACCGATAACACGCCACCGCCTGCGCGTACGAATCGAACTCGATCACCACACTACGCTGAGGCGTAGCCCTTCCTTCCATCGCCTCGCTACGCCCGCCACGGGCCAGGAAGCGCCCACCGAATGCCTTGAAGGCAGCCGGGGCGCGCTGGGTGTACTGCTGGTATTGCTCGGGGTCGGTCACGTCCACATGGGCTATCCAGTAGGCCTTCATGTGCAGCTCTCCTGTTACGGTGATATTTGTGTATGATGGTATACCATAAAATTCACCCCACCACAGTGAGCGTGCACCATGGCTTTCAACACCATCGAGGAACTTCTCGAGGACTACCGGCAAGGCAAGATGGTCCTGCTGGTGGATGACGAGGACCGGGAAAACGAAGGCGACCTGCTGATCGCCGCCGAGCGTTGCGACGCCCAGGCCATCAACTTCATGGCCCGCGAGGCGCGTGGGCTGATCTGCCTGACCTTGACCGACGATCACTGCCAGCGCCTGGGCCTGGAGCAGATGGTTCCGGCCAACGGTAGCGTGTTCAGCACCGCGTTCACCGTGTCGATCGAGGCGGCCACCGGGGTCACCACCGGCATTTCTGCCGCTGACCGGGCACGCACCGTGGCAGCGGCCATGGCCCCCAACGCCCGCCCCGAAGACCTGGTGCAACCTGGCCACATCTTCCCCCTGCGCGCCCGCGAAGGCGGCGTGCTGACCCGTGCCGGCCACACCGAAGCAGGCTGCGACCTGGCACGCCTGGCCGGCTTCAGCCCGGCCTCGGTCATCGTTGAAGTGCTGAACGACGACGGCACCATGGCTCGCCGCCCCGACCTGGAAGTGTTCGCCGCCCGGCATGACATCAAGATTGGCACCATCGCCGACCTGATCCACTACCGCCTGAGCACCGAGCAGACCATCAAGCGCATCGGCGAGCGCGAGCTGCCGACGGTGCATGGCACCTTCCGCCTGGTCACCTATGAAGACCGCATCGAAGGTGGTGTGCACATGGCCATGGTCATGGGCGACATTCGTCGCGAACAGCCGACCCTGGTGCGGGTGCATGTGATCGACCCGCTGCGCGACCTCGTGGGTGCCGAATACGCCGGCCCCGCCAACTGGACGCTGTGGGCGGCGCTGCAGAAGGTGGCCGATGAAGGTACTGGCGTGGTGGTGATCCTGGCCAACCACGAATCCTCCCAGGCCCTGCTTGAGCGCGTGCCACAACTGACCCACCCTGTGCGGCCCTATCAACGTGGCCAGTCCAAGGTGTATTCCGAAGTGGGTACCGGGGCGCAGATCCTCCAGGACCTTGGCGTGGGCAAGCTGCGTCACCTGGGGCCACCGTTGAAGTACGCGGGGCTGGCGGGCTATGAGCTGGAGGTGGTGCAGAGCATCCCCTTCGAACCCGGGATTGCAAGCTAAAAGCAACATCAGCAACTGATTGTAGGAGCGGGTTCACCCGCGAATGCGTCGGTGGCGTCACCATCGCATTCGCGGGTGAACCCGCTCCTACAGGGCCCTTGGTGCTTTTGACAGGGCGGAGTGATGGCCGGTCGCCCCATACCTCTTGCCAAAATCTTGGAATACCATAATATGATATCCCGTAGACCTTGAATCTACAGGCCGGCACCTACAATTAAAAACGGCCACCAGAACACTTTGTTTTAGCTGCTCCCCGAACACTGTTGGCGGGCGCACCAAAAGCCCCGCCTCGAATAACAAAAGCAACGAGGGCGTAACCATGCTGTTAAGCAAACGTGTAACCGCAGTGCTGTCTGCCAGCCTGCTGACCCTGGCATGTCAGGCCGCCCAGGCCGCCGACAGCCTCAACTTCGTCAGCTGGGGCGGTACGACCCAGGACGCCCAGAAAGAAGCGTGGGCCGTACCGTTCACCAAAGCCACGAACATCAAGGTCGTGCAGGACGGTCCCACCGACTACGGCAAGCTCAAGGCCATGGTCGAGAGTGGCAACGTGCAGTGGGACGTGGTCGACGTCGAAGCCGACTTTGCCCTGCGCGCTGCCAGCGAAGGCCTGCTCGAACCCCTCGACTTCAACCAGATCAAGCGCGACAAGATCGACCCACGCTTCGTCTCCGACCATGGCGTCGGCTCATTCTTCTTCTCCTTCGTGCTCGGCTACAACGAAGGCAAGCTCGGGGCCAACAAGCCGGTGGACTGGACCGCGCTGTTCGACACCAAGGCCTACCCCGGCAAGCGAGCCCTGTACAAATGGCCCAGCCCCGGCGTGCTGGAACTGGCCCTGCTGGCCGACGGCGTAGCCCCCGACAAGCTGTACCCGCTGGACCTGGACCGCGCCTTCAAGAAGCTCGACACCATCAAGCAAGACATCGTCTGGTGGGGCGGTGGCGCCCAGTCGCAGCAGTTGCTGGCCTCGGGTGAAGCCTCGCTCGGCCAGTTCTGGAATGGCCGTGTCTACGCCCTGCAGCAAGACGGTGCACCGGTGGGCGTGAGCTGGAAGCAGAACCTGGTCATGGCCGACTTCCTGGTCATCCCCAAAGGCGCCAAGAACAAGGAAGCGGCCATGAAGTTCCTGGCCAACGCCAGCAGCGCCGAGGGCCAGGCCGAATTCGCCAACAAGACCGCCTACGCGCCGGTCAACGTCGACAGCGTGGCCAAACTGGACAAAGACCTCGCGCCAAACCTGCCAACTGCCTACGCCCAGGACCAGGTCACCCTCGACTTCGCCTACTGGGCCAAGAACGGTCAAGCCATCGCGGCCCGCTGGAATGAGTGGTTGGTCAAATGAAAGTCGCCATCAACGCCCTGCACAATGCGCAAGGTACCCCCACGGGTGCCGGCGCCCCGGGCACCACCCCGCGCCGCGCAAGCCTGAGCCAGCGCTGGAAAGGCAGCCGCAACCTGCTGCCCGCCCTGCTGTTCCTTGGCGTGTTCTTCTTCGCCCCGCTGGTCGGCCTGCTGCTGCGCGGGGTGCTGGAACCCACCCCGGGGCTGGGTAACTACGAGCAGCTGTTTGCCAACTCGGCCTACGCACGTGTGCTGTTCAACACCTTTTCCGTGGCCGGCGTGGTGACCCTGATCAGCGTGCTGCTGGGCTTCCCGCTGGCCTGGGCGATCACCCTGGTGCCCAAGGGCTGGGGCCGCTGGCTGCTGAACATCGTGCTGCTGTCGATGTGGACCAGCCTGCTGGCGCGCACCTACTCGTGGCTGGTGCTGCTGCAGAGCTCGGGCGTGATCAACAAGGCGTTGATGGCCATGGGCATCATCGATGCCCCGCTGGAAATGGTGCACAACCTCACCGGCGTGGTAATCGGCATGAGCTACATCATGATCCCGTTCATCGTGCTGCCACTGCAGGCGACCATGCACGCCATCGACCCGATGGTGCTGCAGGCAGGTTCGATCTGTGGCGCCAGCCCGTGGACCAACTTCTGGAAGGTGTTCCTGCCGCTGTGCCGCTCGGGGCTGTTCTCCGGGGCGCTGATGGTGTTCGTGATGTCGCTCGGTTACTACGTCACCCCGGCGCTGCTGGGGGGCGCGCAGAACATGATGCTGCCTGAATTCATCATCCAGCAGGTGCAGTCGTTCCTCAACTGGGGCCTGGCCAGCGCCGCTGCCGCACTGCTGGTGGCGATCACCCTGGTGCTCTTCTACCTGTACCTGAAGCTGCAGCCGGAATCCCCGGTTGGCAACGCGAGGTAAACCGCCATGCTCCTGTCTCCCAATGCCATGGGCCGCCCGCTGCGTACGGGCCTGTACCTGACCACCGGGGTCATCGCGGCCTTCCTGCTGCTGCCGGTGGTGTTCATCGTGTTGCTGTCATTCGGCTCGTCACAGTGGCTGGTGTTCCCGCCACCGGGCTGGACCTTCAAGTGGTACGGCCAGTTCTTTTCCAACCCGGAGTGGATGGAGGCCGCGCTGGCCAGCCTGAAGGTGGCCGTGCTGACCACCGTCGCCGCCGTGCTGCTGGGCCTGCCCAGCGCATTCGCCCTGGTACGTGGCCGCTTCCCGGGCCGCGAGCTGCTGTACGGGCTGTTTACCATGCCGATGATCGTGCCGCTGGTGATCATTGCCGTGGCGGTATACGCACTGTTCCTCAAGCTAGGCTACACCGGCACGCTGTTCGCCTTCGTGGTCAGCCACGTGATCGTCGCCCTGCCGTTCACCATCATCTCGATCATCAACTCGCTGAAACTGTTCGACCAGTCGATCGAAGATGCCGCGGTGATCTGCGGTGCCTCGCGCCTGCAGGCCATTTTCAAGGTCACGTTCCCGGCCATCCGCCCCGGCATGATCGCCGGTGGCCTGTTCGCTTTCCTGGTGTCGTGGGATGAAGTGGTGCTGAGCGTAATGATGGCCAGCCCCGACCTGCAGACCCTGCCAGTGAAGATGTGGACCACCTTGCGCCAGGACCTGAGCCCGGTCATCGCCGTGGCTTCGACCTTGCTGATCGGCCTGTCGTTGCTGGTCATGTTCATTGCCGCCGCCTTGCGCCGGCGCACCGAAAACGCCTGAGCGCGGAGAAAACAACAATGAGTGCAGTGATCAAAGACAACGCGCACGGCAAAACCCTGGTCAGCCTGCGCGGCCTGAACAAGCACTACGGCGACTTCACCGCCGTGGACAACCTCGACCTGGAGATCCAGGACGGCGAGTTCCTGACCTTCCTCGGTTCCAGCGGGTCGGGCAAGTCCACCACCCTGTCGATGCTGGCCGGCTTCGAAACACCGAGCAGCGGCGAGATTCTGGTCGACGGCCAGTCGCTGGTCAACGTGCCGCCGCACAAGCGTGACATTGGCATGGTGTTCCAGCGGTATTCGCTGTTCCCGCACCTGAATGTGCGTGACAACATCGCCTTCCCACTGGCCATTCGCAAACTCGGCGCTGCCGAAACCGCCAAGCGCGTCGACGCCATGCTCAAGCTGGTGCAACTGGAACAGTTCGCGCACCGCAAACCCTCGCAAATGTCGGGCGGCCAGCAGCAGCGCGTGGCGATCGCCCGGGCGCTGGTGTACGAGCCGCGTATCCTGCTGATGGACGAGCCGCTCGGCGCGCTGGACAAGAAGCTGCGTGAAGACCTGCAGGACGAACTGCGCCAGTTGCATCGCCGCCTGGGCATCACCATCGTCTATGTCACCCACGACCAGGAAGAAGCCATGCGCCTGTCCCAGCGCATCGCCATTTTCAGCCACGGCAAGATCGTCGGCCTGGGCACCGGTTACGACCTGTACCAGAACCCACCGAATGCCTTTGTCGCATCGTTCCTGGGCAACTCCAACTTCCTGCGGATCAAGGCCAGCAGCAACGGTGCGGGCAGCTTCGAGGGCCAGCCAGTGGCCATTCGCTTGACCCCGGGGCTGGCCGCCTCGCAGGATGCACTGATCATGGTGCGCCCGGAAAAGGCCGTGGCCCTGAGCGCCGAACAGGCCATGCGTGAACCGCTGCCGGCGGGTTGGAACGAGGTCACTGCCAAGGTTGGCGAAGTGCTGTTCCTGGGTGAAAGCCAGACCTGCCATGTGGTGACTGCAGGGGGTACCGAGCTGACCGTGAAGGCACTGTCGGCGGCGGGCATGCCGATGCAGCCGGGCGACAGCGTGAAGGTGCGTTGGGCAGTGGCAGACGCTTGCATTTATACCGAATGGGCCGAGAGCGACCTGAGCAAGTCGGCCGGGGCGCATTAACGCTCTTGTGCGTTGCAGCGCCTGCCAGATCGAGCACCGCCCGCGCGGCACACGATCTGGCAGGCGCTGCACTATTGGAGGCGTACGCCCCGTCACATTATCATCACGCCACTGTCGTAATCTGCCGGCCAACTCTATGCCACAGGTCACCCGGCATGCTCCGCCTGCTTGTCTTGCTGCTCACCCTGCTACCACTCGCGACCCTGGCTGAGCCCCTGCACCTGCGCGTGCAAGGCTCCAACACCATCGGCGCGGCCTTGCTGCCGGCGCTGGTACAGGGGCAATTGCGCGCACAGCAGGCCACCGCCATCGAACAACAGCCGTGCAAGGTCGCCAACGAGTGGGTGATTACCGCCCGCGACGGGCACGGCCAGCCCTTGCGCATCGACATTGCCGCCCACGGCTCGAGCACCGGCTTTGTCGCGCTGGGCCGTGGCGAAGCGGACCTGGCCGCTGCTTCGCGGCCGATCAACGACAGTGAAGTCCGCCAGTTGCAGGCGCTGGGCGACCTACGCGCAGCTGGCGCCGAACACGTGATCGGCCTCGACGGCGTCGCAGTCTTCGTCCACCCCGACAACCCAATACCCCAACTGAACACCCGGCAACTGGCGCAAATTTTCTCCGGGCAGATCCAGCGCTGGGAACAACTGGGCATACCTGGCGGGGCCATTCACCTGTATGCCCGAGACGACCGTTCCGGCACCTTCGAGACCTTCAAGGCGCTGGTGCTGGAACCTCAGCATGGCGAGCTTTCGGCCAAGGCCAAGCGTTTCGAGTCCAGTGACGAATTGGCGGCACGCGTGGGTACCGACCGCCAGGCCATCGGTTTCAGCAGCCTGGCCGCCGTACACGGGGCCAAGGTGCTGGCGGTGGCCGAGGGCGACGCGCCGGCCATGCTGCCGGAGCGCGCACGGGTGGCCAGCGAGGATTACCCGCTCTCACGGCGCCTGTACTTTTACCTGCCGGCCAACCCCAAGCCCCAGGCCAAGGCCCTGGTCGATTTTGCCCAGAGCCCGGCCGGCCAGGCGATCATCGCCCAGCAGGGTTTCGTTTCGCAGCAGATCAAGGCCCTGTCTGTCGCCCCCCAACGCGACATGCCACCGCGTTATCGCACCCTGGCCCAGCAGGCGCAGCGGCTGAGTGTGAACTTCCGCTTTCAGGAAGGAAGCGCCAGCCTGGATAACAAGGCCCTGCGCGACGTACAGCGGGTGACAGAGTACCTGCGCCAGGCCAGGAAGCTGCAGGGCAAGGCAGTGCTGGTGGGGTTCGGCGACCCCAAGGAAACACCTGGGCGCGCAGCCCTGCTCTCCCGCCTACGTGCGCAAGCGGTGCGCCGCGAACTGGCGCGCGGTGGCGTGGAGGTGTTGCAGGTGACCGGGATGGGCGATGAACTGCCAGTGGCCGGGAATGAACTGGAGCAAGGCCGGCTGCGCAACCGGCGGGTCGAGGTGTGGGTGTATTGACCCGGCCTTGCCCCCCCTGAAGCAGCCTTGTGCTGCAACGAGGCCCGAATGACAGAAACGTTCCGGTGTCAGCAAGGACCTCGTAGCAGCACAAGGCTGCGTCTACAGGCTGTACAGCAGGCTCCGCGTCATCAGCGGGTGACGGTGCGCATGGTCACGAACTCTTCAGCCGCCGTCGGGTGCACGCCGATGGTTTCGTCGAACTGCTGCTTGGTGGCACCGGCTTTAAGCGCAATGCCCAGGCCCTGAATGATTTCGCCAGCGTCAGGCCCGACCATGTGGCAGCCCAGCACCTTGTCGGTCTCGGCATCGACCACCAACTTCATCAGGGTCTTTTCCTGAATGTCGGTCAGGGTCAGCTTCATGGCCCGGAAGCGGCTTTCGAATACCTGCACCTTGTGCCCGGCCTCCAGCGCCTGCTCTTCGGTCAAGCCTACGGTACCGATGGGTGGCTGGCTGAACACCGCAGTGGGGATGTTCTGGTAATCCACCGGGCGGTACTGCTCGGGTTTGAACAGGCGCCGCGCCACGGCCATGCCTTCAGCCAAGGCCACTGGGGTCAACTGCACACGGCCGATCACATCGCCAATGGCGAGAATCGAGGGCGCGGTGGTCTGGTACTGCTCATCGACCCGGATGTAACCGCGCTCATCCAGCTCGACGCCGGTGTTCTCCAGGCCCAGATTGTCCAGCATCGGGCGCCGGCCGGTGGCATAGAACACACAGTCGGCTACCAGCTCGCGGCCGTCCTTGAGCGTGGCTTTCAGGCGACCATCTTCAAGCTTGTCGATGCGCTGGATGTCGGCGTTGAACTGCAGGTCGAGGCCGCGTCTTTCCAGCTCTTCCTTCAGGTGGGTGCGCACCGAACCATCGAAGCCGCGCAGGAACAGGTCGCCACGGTACAGCAGTGTGGTGTCGGCCCCCAGGCCCTGGAAGATGCCGGCGAATTCGACGGCAATATAACCCCCACCCACCACCAGCACGCGGCGCGGCAAGTCCTTGAGGTAGAAAGCTTCGTTGGAGGTGATGGCCAGTTCCTTGCCAGGAATGTCCGGAACCTGCGGCCAGCCACCGGTAGCGATGAGGATATGCTCGGTGGTGTAGCGCTGACCGTCCACTTCCACTTCGTTTGCACCCGTCAGACGCGCGTGGCCCTGCAACAGGGTCACCCCGCTGTTGACCAGCAGGTTACGGTAGATGCCGTTAAGGCGCTCGATTTCCCGATTCTTGTTGGCAATCAGGGTACCCCAGTCGAAATGCCCCTCTTCCAACGTCCAGCCGAAACCCGCGGCTTGCTCCAGCTCATCGGCAACGTGCGCGCCGTATACCAGCAGTTTTTTCGGCACACAACCGACGTTGACGCAGGTCCCCCCCAGGTAGCGGCTTTCAGCCACTGCCACTTTTGCGCCAAAACCGGCAGCAAAACGCGCTGCGCGCACACCACCGGACCCGGCGCCAATCACGAACAGATCAAAATCGAAGGCCATGTATTCACTCTCCCAGGCAGGCGTCCAGCATACCGCCGTTGGCCGCCGCAAATCGAGTAGGAGGCGGGCTCACACCCGCCGTCCTCTCACACCACCGTGCGTACGGTTCCGTACACGGCGGTTCAAGCTATGCGGCTAAGCCGGTTGATCGTATCCAGTATCGAGACCAGTCCGAGTCGATCCCATAGCTTCTTCGGCAGCGCCTGATTCATATGTGGCGCCCCCGAGTTCCACCACGGGCCTCGGCCGTTACAGACCGATTTACAGGCACGCTCTTCGCTTAAGCCCAGACGCATCAGGTTGCGCGCCCTCGTAGAGGGCTGCTTCCATTGGCGCCAGATGGCACAGCGGAGTTTGTGCCTGATCCAGCCATCCAGTTCCTCAAGTGGCCGTTTGCTCTGGCTAAGCTTGAAGTAACCCGCCCAGCCTCGCAGGACAGGGTTTATCCGCTCGATGGTATTCGTCATCTTGCGACCCCGTGCACCGCGTAGCAGCTCTGCGAGCCGGTCGCGCAGGCGACCCAGGCTCGTCGTTGCCACCCGCAGCCTTGGCTGCTGATGCCAGCTCATCCCATAGCCCAAGTAGTCACACTTCCAGGCTCTCGCGACTCGACTCTTCTTCTGATTCACCGTCAGTTTCAAACGTTGATTCAGGAAGCGTTCGACACTGGCCAGTACCCGTTCGCCCGCCCGAGGACTGCGTACATAAATGTTCGCGTCATCGGCATAGCGCACGAAGCGATGACCCCGCCGTTCCAATTCGCGGTCGAGCTCATCCAGAAGGATATTCGACAGCAACGGCGAAAGCGGGCCGCCTTGCGGCGTCCCCTCCTGCCGTGGGCTGACGACACCGCCCGACATGATCCCGGCTTCAAGGTAGCGGCGTATAAGCCTGAGTACGCACTTGTCTTTGATCCGACGTTCGATGCAGGCCATGAGGATGTCGTGATTGACCCGATCGAAAAACTTCTCCAGATCGAGTTCCACGCACCAGCGGTGTCCCGCTGTCACATGAGCACGAGCCATCTCGATGGCTTGATGCGTACTTCTGCCCGGACGAAAACCATAGCTGTAGTCCGAGAACAGTGGGTCGAAGATAGGTGTGAGCTGCTGCTGCAGTGCTTGCTGGATCAGGCGATCCACGACGGTGGGGATTCCCAGTTGCCGTGTGCCGCCCTGCGGCTTGGGAATTTCAACCGCTCGCACTGCTTGGGGATGGTATTCACCGGCCAGCAACCTGGCCTTGAGGGTTGGCCAATACTGTTTCACGTAGCCCGCCAAGTCAGCGACCGTCATGCCATCGGCACCCGGAGCCCCCTTGTTGCTAACCACGCGTTGATACGCACGCCTGAGGTTGGCCGGTGCAAGCACCCGCTCCATCAGCGTGTCCGGCTCCGCGTTCGTCCACGTCACGGACGCCGTCGATACCTTTGCACTGTCAGGCGTCACCCTCGGCTTCTGGCCGGAACTCGGGATGACAGTTTCCGCTGTGGGAAATTTCTGCATTACGGTTACCAACGAGACGGCGACGCCTACTGGCGGCATAACCTGTTCGGCCCTTGGTGGCGCGGTTAACCGCCACTTACTACGGCTTCGGCTGACTTCTGCACGCTCATCCCGTCGCCTTTCGACGCGCGGTAGCACAATGGCAAACGTACAGATCTCCCAGGGTAATTCGCGCGACCTTCCTGCTTATGCCTGTCGGATCTACGTCACAGCGTTCCGTGCAAGTATTGGGCTTTGGCGATTTGTGCCACCTCACCCCGCTGTGCCGCCTCTATCCGCTTCCTGTTCGTCAGGCCAGCATTTTGCCTCGGGCTTCCTTCAGATTCGCGGTCACCCGCGACACCCTTGCCTCTGGCTAACACTTCCCCTTGCCGGGTGTGTAGAGGACTTTCACCTCCAAGTCACCCGCTTGGCCACCACAGCCAAGCGGGTTGCGCTTACGCGCAACGCGCCATGCCTGGCGCACACAAAAAAGCCATCCCGAAGGATGGCTTTGAGGCCAGCAGGGCTTATCAGTAAGCCTTGCCAGTCTTGTAGTAGTTCTCGAAGCAGAAGTTGGTCGCGTCGATGTAGCCTTCGGCGCCACCGCAGTCGAAACGCTTGCCCTTGAACTTATAGGCAATCACGCAGCCATCCTTCGCCTGCTGCAGGAGGGCATCGGTGATCTGGATTTCACCGCCTTTGCCTGGCTTGGTGTTGGCGATGATGTCGAAGATATCCGGGGTCAGGATGTAACGGCCGATGATCGCCAGGTTCGAAGGCGCGTCTTCCGGGGCCGGTTTTTCGACCATGTTGGTCACACGGAAGATGTCGTCGCGGATCATCTCACCGGCGATCACACCATACTTGTTGGTTTCCTGCGGGTCGACTTCCTGGATGGCGACGATCGAGCAGCGGTACTGTTTGTACAGCTTGACCATCTGAGTCAGTACGCCGTCACCTTCCGGGTTGACGCACAGGTCGTCCGCCAGCACCACCGCGAACGGCTCGTCGCCGATCAGTGGGCGGCCAGTGAGAATGGCGTGGCCGAGGCCCTTCATTTCGGTCTGGCGCGTGTACGAGAACGAGCACTCGTCGAGCAGACGACGAATACCGACCAGGTATTTTTCCTTGTCGGTGCCTTTGATCTGGTTTTCCAGCTCGTAGCTGATGTCGAAGTGGTCTTCCAGGGCGCGCTTGCCGCGCCCGGTAACGATGGAGATCTCGTTCAGACCCGCATCCAATGCTTCTTCAACGCCATACTGGATCAGTGGCTTGTTGACCACCGGCAGCATTTCCTTGGGCATGGCTTTGGTAGCAGGCAAGAAGCGCGTGCCGTAGCCGGCTGCCGGGAACAAGCATTTTTTGATCATATACGTCCTTACAAAAGGCTAGGCCTGTGGAATTCGGCGCAGTCTAATCAGGCGGCAGTCACCTTACAATGCCCCCGATAACGACCGTTGCCATCATAGAGATATCCCAGTGTAGATAGTTCCGGGGGATCGTAAATATTGCTGTCATACATGACTGTTGGATGACAGGGAAATCAGCGTGCCGGTGGCGGCCTCTCCGACGGGCTCGCGCGCCAAGAGGCCGCCACCGGCTTACCTCAGCTACCCGTCCCTTGTCCGATAAGCACCCCATCAACCTGCTGACCATACAGGTTAACCCCATCATTGGCATGAAACTTCACCCGCGTCTTCTCGATGGATCCCTCTACCAACCGCGGGTCCTGTGGCCGCTCGTGGCGGTTGATCCAGGCCGCCACATCCCAGGCCTGCTGATCGCTGAGGCTGCCCGGCTTGCCAAGCGGCATGTTGTACTTGATGAACGACGCCGCGGTATTGATGCGGTGCATGCCGGCCCCCCAGTTGTAGGAGTCCTTGCCCCAAAGCGGCGGCATTACGTACTCGCCTGCGACCTTTTGCCCTTCACCGTTATCGCCATGGCAAATCGCGCATTGTTCACGGTAAACCTGCTGGCCGCGCTTGAAGTCATAACCGCCCTTGGGTTGTGCCACCTCCGGATAACCACGTCCGGCAATCTCCACACCGGTCGGCGCCTTGGTCGACAGCCAGTATGAATACACCGCCAATGCCGTCATCTGCGGGCTGTCAGCGGCCGGCGGCTTGCCGTTCATGCTGAACTGAAAACACCCTTGGATACGCTCCGCGAAGGTGTTGACCTTGTCATTCTTCTTGCGATAGGCCGGGTACATCGGGTAGGCCCCCCACAGCGGCGCCGAGTGCGCCAACCGCCCCTGATCGAGGTGGCAGTTACTGCAGTTCATGCCGTTGCCCACCGCCTCGGGCATCAGTCGGCGGGTGTCGACGAACAAGGCGTGGCCTTCACGCACCATTTTGCCAAAGGCATTATCGGGCAACTCACGCTCAGCAGGCGGCACGAACTGCGGTGCTGCCTGCACACCGGGAACCTTCAACTGCGACTGGTCTTCCATGGCGATCGGCGTGGCCTGGGCGCTGCCCACGGCCAGCAGCAACAAGGCGGGAATCAGGGTTTTCATGGCGTGACCTCCTGGCTGGCGGGGCGGGCGAAGAACTCGGCAACGGCCTTGATCTCCTCATCGGTCATGGCCTTGGCCACGCCGACCATCAGCTGGTTGGGGTCATTGCTGCGGCTACCGTCGCGCCAGGCATTGAGCTGTGCCACCAGGTAACTGGCGGGCTGGCCGGCCAAGGGTGGGAAGTGTTCGCCCACCCCGCCGCCACCCGGCCCGTGGCATTGCACGCAACCAGGAATCTGCCGGCTCCAGTCGCCGTACAGGGCCATGCGGGTAGTCGGGTCATCGGCAATCTGCTGGCGGTGCAGGTCGCCAGCGGGCACTGCCGGCAGGCTGGCCAGGTAGGTACTGACGGCCTTGATTTCGTCGTCGCTCAGGGCCTTGGCCAAAGGTTCCATCACTGGCTGCTTGCGGCTGCCGTTGCGCCAGTCCTGCAACTGCTTGGCAAGATAACCGGCCGGTAGCCCAGCCAAACGTGGAAAGCCGGCAGCCGCAATGCCATTGCCGTCCGGGCCATGGCAACCCAGGCAGGCCATGGCGGCGGGGTTGGCCCCACCCTGGGTGAAGACCTTCTGACCATCAGCGGCATGTGCCGTGGGCCAGATCAGGATCAGCAAGCTGCCGATCATCACGCGTCTCAACGGTGTCATCACGAATCTCCTTTTCTTTTGTTATATGTTTAGGCTTAAAACATATAAGCAGAGAAAGGAGGACCCGTTGCTTCAGATCAACTTCCGGAGATGCACTGTGTTGCGGCAGTGCGCACATCGCCAAGGCGCAGCGGGAAGTTATTCAGCCGCTCGTGCAGTTTGATGCTGCTGCCGCTGCCGCGCTTGTCGATATCCACCAGCGCCGCTGGGCCGGCACCTGAGGTGATTTTCTGCGGTACGATCAGCCGCAGGCCGTCGCCACGCTGCTCTTCGGTCAGCGGGTCACGCGTATCGGCAAGCTTCTCCTTTACGCAGTCGGCATAGGCGCGTGGGCTCTTGCCAGAGATCACATCCATCGTTTCACGCGATTGCTCCAGCTCCGCGACGCTCACGCAGCCACCGAGCGTCACCGACAACGCCGCCACCATCCACTTCATTTGCTGCACCTCTGCCTTCAAGAATTCGCTTCGACCACATCCAGGCGGTTTTGCTCCCTGCTTTGGCAGAATTATCTACGCCCGGCGATCAACGCGGCAGTGTAACGGCACATCGTGGTATCTTTTGCTTTTGCAGATCCAAACCTTGCGGAGCATCACATGAAATTCGTACACCAGCGCGAGCACCTCAACGAGGACGATATTGTCGTCATCGAGTGCTCCCAGCGCTGCAATATCCGCCTGATGAACGACGCCAACTTCCGCAGCTTCAAGAACGGCGGCCGTCATACCTACCACGGCGGCCATTTCGAGAAGTTTCCGGCGAAGATCACCGTACCCAGCACCGGCTTCTGGAACATCACCATCGATACCGTCACCACTCGCCCGATCTCGGTCACCCGCAAGCCAACGCTGACCCACAAGATCAAGATCATCCGTCGCTCGTCGTCGAAACTCAGATAAGGCCACCATGACCCAGACCATCAAGTACGTCATCAAATACAAGCTCGACGGCCAGCGTCGCTGGGATTTCGCGCTGATGCCCGATGCCTCGCAAGAGCAAGCCCTCGAGGCCCTGCGCAAGATCCACGGCGAAGACGCCGAGAAAATCAGCGACATCCAGGTCAGCAAGGCCCTGTAAGACTCGCCGCAAGCCCCCGCCGCAGCGCTCGCCCCACGCAAGGAGAATCGCATGAGCCATTGGCCCGACCGCCGTATCCTCGACCTGCTGGGCATCGAGCTGCCCATTCTGCAGGCACCCATGGCGGGGGCGACCGGCTCGGCCATGGCCATTGCCGTGGGCCTGGCAGGTGGCTTGGGCGCCCTGCCCTGCGCCATGCTCAGCGGCGAACAAGTGCGCGCCGAGATCGCTGCATTCCGCGCCGGCTGCCCGGGGCGCCCGCTGAACCTGAACTTCTTCTGCCACCAGCCGCCAGCGCCCGATGCCGAGCGCGATGCGCGCTGGAAGCAGGCACTTGAGCCTTATTACAGCGAAGTGGGCGCCGATTTCACGGCGCCCACGCCGGTGTCAAACCGTGCGCCTTTCGACGAGCAGAGCTGCCTGCTGGTCGAAGCGTTGCGCCCGGAGGTGGTGAGCTTCCACTTCGGCCTGCCGCAGGCCGAACTGTTGCAGCGGGTAAAGGCCAGCGGTGCCAAGGTATTGTCCAGCGCCACGACTGTGGAAGAAGCGGTCTGGCTGGAGCGACATGGCTGCGATGCGATCATCGCCATGGGTTACGAAGCCGGTGGCCATCGCGGCATGTTCCTCAGCGATGACATCACCAGCCAGATAGGCACCTTCGCGCTCGTACCGCAGGTGGCCGATGCCGTCGGCGTGCCGGTGATTGCCGCCGGTGGTATCGGCGACCACCGCGGGCTGTTGGCGGCACTGGCCCTGGGTGCCTCGGCAGTGCAGATCGGCACGGCTTACCTGTTCTGCCCCGAGGCCAAGGTGTCGCCAGCGCATCGCCAGGCGCTGGACAGCGCGCCTGCCAGCGACACTGCCCTGACCAACCTGTTCACCGGCCGCCCGGCGCGCGGCATCAACAATCGCCTCATGCGCGAGCTGGGGCCGATGAGCGAGCTTGCACCGCGCTTCCCGCTGGCGGGCGGGGCATTGATGCCTTTACGGGCAATCACCGATCCGCAGGGTAATAGTGATTTCAGCAATCTGTGGTCGGGGCAGGCGTTACGGCTGGGCCGGCACATGCCGGCGGGTGAGCTGACCCGGGAGATTGCCGGTAAGGCATTGGCAGTGATCGGTCACCAGGCATTCTGACAGGCAGGCCTGGCCTCTTCCCGGCCAATGGCTTATCGCTATATAGTCAAGGCTATAACGATAACCTCAAGGAGCTGTCTTCATGCGTATCCGCTCGCCCCAGTTGGCCGTCACTGCCCTGGCCAGTCTGTTCGCCTTCAACACTGCCTGGGCCGACGAAGTCCAGGTCGCGGTCGCAGCCAACTTCACAGCCCCTGTCCAGGCCATCGCCAAGGACTTCGAAAAAGACACCGGCCACAAACTGATCGCGGCCTACGGCGCCACCGGGCAGTTCTACGCGCAGATCAAGAACGGTGCACCGTTCGAAGTGTTCCTCGCCGCTGACGACACCACCCCCAAGAAGCTGGAAGCAGAAAAGGAAACCGTGCCTGGCTCACGCTTTACCTACGCCATCGGCACCCTGGCCTTGTGGTCTGCGAAGGAAGGCTACGTAGATGCCAAGGGTGAAGTGCTGAAAAAGAACGAATACAAACACCTGTCCATCGCCAACCCGAAAGCGGCACCTTACGGCCTGGCCGCCACCCAGGTACTGGACGGGCTGAAGCTCACCGAGGCCACCAAAGGCAAGATCGTCGAAGGCCAGAACATCACCCAGGCCTTCCAGTTCGTCTCCACCGGCAACGCCGAGCTGGGCTTCGTCGCCCTTTCGCAGATCTACAAGGACGGCAAGGTAACCCATGGCTCGGCATGGATCGTGCCGTCCAACCTGCACGACCCGATCCGCCAGGACGCCGTCATCCTCAACAAAGGCAAGGACAATGCGGCCGCCAAGGCACTGGTCGAATACCTCAAGGGCCCAAAAGCCGCAGCGGTGATCAAATCCTATGGTTATGAACGCTGATGCCACTCGATGCCAGTGACCTGGGCGCCATCTGGCTGACCGTAAAACTGGCCAGCCTGACCACCCTGATCCTGCTGATCATCGGCACACCGGTCGCCTGGTGGCTCGCGCGCACGCGCTCTTGGCTGCGCGGGCCGGTGGGTGCGGTGGTGGCACTGCCGCTGGTACTGCCACCGACGGTGATCGGCTTTTACCTGTTGATCGCCCTTGGCCCGCACGGCTGGCTTGGTCAGGCCACCCAGGCGCTAGGCCTGGGCAGTGTGGTGTTCAGCTTCACAGGCCTGGTGATTGGCTCGACGGTGTACTCCATGCCGTTCGTGGTGCAACCCCTGCAGAATGCCTTTGGCGCGATCGGCCAGCGCCCCCTGGAAGTCGCCGCTACCCTGCGCGCCAGCCCATGGGATACCTTCGTTCATGTGGTGCTGCCGCTGGCCCGCCCTGGCTTCGTCACTGCCAGCATCCTCGGCTTTGCCCACACGGTGGGCGAGTTTGGCGTCGTACTGATGATCGGCGGCAACATCCCCGACAAGACTCGCGTGGTTTCGGTGCAGATTTTCGATCACGTCGAAGCCATGGAGTATTCGCAAGCCCACTGGCTGGCCGGGGCCATGCTGGTGTTCTCTTTCCTGGTGCTGCTCCTGCTGTACGCTGGACGCCGCGGCAAAGCTGGCTGGAGCTGAAATGACCGCATCGATTGTGGCGCACCTGAAACTGGCACGCGACGACTTTACCCTGGACGTCAACCTGCACCTGCCCGGGCGCGGCATCAGCGCGCTGTTCGGCCACTCTGGCTCCGGCAAGACCAGTTGCCTGCGCTGCCTGGCCGGGCTGGAACGGGCCGCCAGCGCCTATATCGAAGTCAACGGCGAAGTCTGGGAAGATAGCACCCGAGGCTACTTCCAGGCACCGCACCTGCGCCCGGTGGGCTATGTGTTCCAGGAAGCCAGCCTGTTCCCGCACCTGTCGGTGCGCGGCAACCTGACGTTCGGCTGGCGCCGGGTAGCGCCCGCTGAACGCAAGGTCAGCCTCGACCAGGCGTGCCAACTGCTGGGTATCGGCCACTTGCTGGACCGCCGCCCGGCAACCCTGTCGGGTGGCGAGGCGCAGCGGGTGGGTATTGCCCGCGCCCTGCTCAGCAGCCCGCGGCTGTTGTTGATGGACGAGCCGCTGGCAGCCCTCGACGGCCCGCGCAAGCGCGAGATACTGCCCTTCCTGGAGCGCCTGCACGACGAACTGGACATCCCTCTGATATATGTCAGCCACGCCCAGGATGAAGTCGCGCGGCTGGCCGACCACCTGGTGTTGCTGGAACAAGGCCGGGCGATCGCCAGCGGCCCGATCGGCGAAACCCTGGCTCGCCTTGACCTGTCGCTGGCCCAGGGCGACGACGCCGGCGTCGTGTTCGAAGGTAGGGTGGTTGGGCACGACCCGCATTACGGCCTGCTGGACCTGCGCCTGCCCGGCAGCAGCGGGCCGCTGCTGCGCATCACCCACGCGGCGCAGGTGATGGGCAGCACCCTGCGCGTCAAGGTGCAGGCCCGGGATGTCAGCCTGGCACTGGCGGCGGACAGCGCATCGAGCATCCTCAACCGCCTGCCGGTGCGTGTGCGCGAGAGCTGCCCGGCAGCCAACCCGGCGCATGTGCTGGTCAGCCTGGATGCTGGCGGCAATGCCCTGCTTGCACGCATCACCCGCTTCTCGGCAGACCAGCTCGGTTTGCACAAGGGGCAGATACTGTTCGCCCAGATCAAGTCGGTGGCCCTTTTGGGTTGAGCATCCTTAGCGCGCGTATTGTCCATTGATCAGTGACCTGATCGAGGCCCGCCGCCCATGCTTGACTGCCCCCTGCCGCGCACCCTGCACTACGTTGACGACAGTCAGCCGGGCCTGACCCGTCGGCGCTGGCGCGACCGTTTCATCTACCTGGATGCCGATGGCCAACGGGTACGCGACAGCGAAACCCTTGCGCGCATCGCCGCATTGGTGATCCCCCCGGCCTACACGGATGTGTGGATCTGCGCCGATCCGCAAGGCCACCTGCAAGCCACCGGCCGCGATGCCCGTGGCCGCAAGCAGTACCGCTACCACGCACAGTGGCGCGAGCTGCGCGACCAGCACAAATACGGGCGCATGCTTGCGTTCGCCCAAGCCCTGCCAAAGCTGCGCACACAGCTGGAAGCCCACTTGGCGCGGCCAGGGCTGGACCGGGAAAAAGTCATGGCGCTGGTGGTGAGCCTGCTGGACCACACCCTGATCCGCATCGGCAACCAGCGCTACCTGCGCGATAACCGGTCGTACGGATTGACCACCCTGCGCAATCGCCATGTGCAGGTCAAAGGCAGCACTATCCGCTTCCAGTTCCGCGGCAAGCGCGGCGTCGAACACAGCGTCACCCTCAACGACCGGCGCTTGGCCAACCTGCTCAAACGCTGCATGGAACTGCCTGGGCAGGCACTGTTTCAGTACCTGGATGAAGATGGCCAGCGCCATAGTGTCGGCTCCAGCGAGGTCAATCAGTTTCTGCAGCAGTTGACCGGTGCCGACTTTACTGCCAAGGACTATCGCACCTGGGCCGGCAGCAGCCTGGCATTGAACCTGCTAAAGCCCTTGGCCTGGGAGCCGGAGAGTGAAGCCAAACGTCAGGTCGCCGCAATAGTCCGCCAGGTAGCCACGCGCCTGGGCAATACGCCGGCAGTGTGCCGGCGCTGCTACATCCACCCGGCAGTTCTGGAGCACTATGCCTTGGGGCGCCTGGCCAATTTGCCGAAAAACCGTGTGCGCAAAGGCCTGGACCCGGAGGAAGTGGCCTTGCTGTTGTTTCTTCAGGCACTCGAGGAACAGGAGGACCATTGAGCTTGTCTATTCAGCCCATGATGCGAAGAAATTTCCCATTAGCCGCCAACCCCCCTATTCTTGCCAGCGAGCACCTTGGCCGACAAACCGTTGACGGTTTGATTTGGCACCTGCAACTGAAGACACGCAACAGAATTTGTCTGTCGGGGAATTACTATCCGCCGAAAGCGTCTTTAATGAGAAGGAAGAGGGACAAGCTCCCGCCGCCGCGGCAACTAGCCCAGCGGACTTATACATCACCAAGGAGAACTACATGCTGATACTCACCCGTAAGGTTGGCGAAAGCATCGTCATCAACGATGACATCAAAGTCACCATTCTGGGCGTCAAAGGGATGCAGGTGAGGATCGGTATCGATGCACCGAAAGATGTTCAGGTCCATCGAGAAGAGATCTTCAAACGCATCCAGGCCGGCAGCCCGGCTCCGGAGAAACACGAAGACTCACACTGAGCGTCACCCGAGGGGCATGGATGCGCTCGACCGCCAGCCTCAGGTGCCTATTAACTGATGCACCGTGGCGATCATCTCATCCATGTCGAACGGTTTGTCGAATATTGCGGCAAACAGGGCCGGGCATCCTTGGCTGGCCTGTGCGCCGCTCATGAGGATGACCGGCAACTCGCTTAACGCCGGGTCCTCGCGGATGGCACGCGCCAACTCCTCACCGTTGAGTAGCGGCATCATGTAGTCGGTAATCACCAGCTGCACGCGTTTTTCCTTCAACGCCTCCAATGCTTTGCAGCCATTGCTCGCCTTTTCCACCAGGAAACCTTCGTCCTCCAGGGCAAACCCGAGGATATCGGCGATCAGGTATTCGTCATCGACAATCAGGATGGTGTTCATCGGCTCGTCCGTCACCCGCTCTCCTGCGGCGTCGGCGTTCCCGAAAGCACACCGCAGGCACCTTCGAACGCCTTGCGCAAGGTAATGCCTTGCGGCCCGATCAGCAGCTCGTGCAAGGCCGGGTCATGGTGACTGTCACGCACCTTGAGGACCGACAGCATGCGCCGTAGTTGCGAGTCCAGTTCGACAAAGCGCATCAGCATAAGGTTGTCGACGATACTCGACAGGTCCGGCGCGGGGGCGCTGATTTCCGCGCCGAAGATGTCGCGCATCTCCCAGGTCAGCATCACGCTGACATCGCGCGCGCGCAACTCACCCGCCAGCGCGCGGAAAAACGCATTTAGCCGCGTCGGGTCAATAGCCAGGCGGCTGAATGCGCCAAGGCTGTCGATCACCACGCGCTTGCTGCCCTGCGCCGCTACACGCTCCAGTAGTCGCGCGCCAACCTGGTCCAGCAAGCCCTCGGTGGTCGGCTGCCAGCACAGCTGCAAGCTACCGCCCTGCTCCATCGCGGCAAAATCGTAACCGAGCGAAGCGGCCTTGCTGCGCAGGCGTTCGGGTGTTTCGTAAAAACCGAAATGCAACCCCGGCGCCTGCGGGGTGCTGGCACCCAGAAAGGCCAGGCCCAATGATGTCTTGCCAATCCCCGAAGGCCCCATCAACAGGCTGACTGACCCGGTGGCCAAGCCACCGCCAAGCATTTCATCGAAAGTTGGTACGCCGCTGCTGATACGCGCCAAGGTGCCACTGCCCAATTGGCTGGGGTGGCTGAACAACGCTTCCAGGCGAGGATAGACCTGCATGCCGGACTCATCGATAAGGCATTCGTGACGCCCCGACAACGCACCACTGCCGCGGGTCTTGCGCAATTGGACATGGCGCACGGCGCGGCTGCCGACCAGTTGCTCACCCAGTTCGATCACACCATCGACCATGGTGTGTTCCGGGCTGCCCTCGTCGAGCCGGGCACTGGTCAGCAACAGTACGGTGCAACCGGCGAAGGCCGCATGCCCCTGCAGCTCAGAGACGAACTTCTTGGTGTCCAGTGCGGTTTCCGCACGTACCCGGGCATTGAGCACACCGTCGACGATCAGCAGGCTGGCCTGTTGCCGGGCAATTTCCTGGCGCAGCAACCGCACCACCGCATCCAGCCCGTCCTGCTCAAGGGTATCAAAGGCGCTGACGAACTGGATTTTGTCACCGACCAGCGCCGGGTCGAAGAAGTCCAGCGTGGACAGGTACTGGAACAAGCGTTCGTGCGACTCGCTCAGCAAAGTGGCCACCAGCACGCGACCACCGCCACGCACGTGGCCGCAGGCCAGCTGATTGGCGAGGATGGTCTTACCGGCCCCCGGCGGCCCCTGGATAATGTAGGAGGCGCCAGCTATCAGGCCACCCTTGAGCAACGCGTCGAGCCCGTCGATCCCCGTTACCAGCCGCTTCAGTGCCTGTGCCATGTTGTCTACCTGTCGAGTGGGCTATCCGTCTGGTCCTGATACATTGGCAAGTACAGTCGCATGCAAGTTCCCCGGCCAGGCTTGCTGTCGACACAAATGGCACCGCCACTTTGCCGGGCGAAACCATAGACCTGGCTGAGCCCCAGGCCGGTACCCTTGCCGAATGGCTTGGTGGTGAAAAACGGCTCGAAGATACGCGGCAGTATCTCTGTGGGTATGCCTTCGCCGCTGTCTTCCACCTCGAAGCGCACGAAGCTGCCCTTCAGCCCTTCAACTTCGCCGAACAGCTCGACCACATCGACAGTCAGACTGATGCGGCCATGCCCGTCGATGGCATCACGGGCATTGAACAACAGGTTGAGCAACACCATCTGCAGTTGCCCGGCATCCACCTCGATCAACGGCAGGTCCGGTTGTAGCAACACCTTCAAGTCAATCGAGCCTGGCAATGCATGTTCAAGCAGGCCACGCGTAGCGTTAACCAGGTCTGCCGGGGCAACGCTGGCCACATCGAACTTGCGGTGACGGGCAAAACTGAGCAGTTGCTGGGTCAGTTCGGTGCCGCGTTGGCTGGCATCGAGGATGTGCTGCAACATGCGCTGGGTGCGTGCCGGGTCCTGGGTGGCCAGCGCCAGGCGCGCGGAGCTGATGATGATGGTCAACATGTTGTTGAAGTCGTGCGCCAGACCACCGGTCAACTGGCCGAGGGCTTCAAGCTTCTGCGCCTGGAACAGCTGGGCGCGCACTGCGTCGAGCTGCAGCGCCGTCTCGCGACGGTCAGTGATATCGCGTGTCACCTTGGCCAGGCCAATGATCTGGCCATTTTCATCACGGATCACATCCAGTGCCGCCAAGGCCCAGAACTGCGTGCCGTCCTTGCGCACCCGCCAGCCTTCGTCCTGCGCCACACCCTGCTCCAGCGCCTGGCACAGCAGACGCTCAGGGCGGCCATCCGCACAATCCTGCGGTGTGAAAAACAACGAAAAGTGCTTACCGATCACTTCATCTCTACGGTAACCCTTGATCCGTTGCGCGCCTGCGTTCCACGACACCACATGGCCAGAAGGGTCGAGCATGTAGATGGCATAATCCACCACCGACTGAACCAGCTGTTCGTAACGATGGGCGGGCATGACGGAAGCGTCGAGGCAGTCAGCTGAAACCATGCAAACTCCACTGGCACAGCAGGAGGGAGGAAATGAGCGTAGCCCGGAGTGTCTGCCAGTAGACAGCTGAACGACTACAGGCAGTCAGCGTTCCGGCTCGGCCAGTGTCGGGCTGATGCATCGCGGCATGGCCACTTTCAGCAACCACAGGCTGAGCAACATGATCATACCACCGCCGGCCAGGGCCAACATACGCTGCTGTTGTGAGTGCTCCGCATCGAAGCCCAGCAACAACAGATAACCGCCCAGGCTGATCAGGCTGATGTAAAGAAATGCAGCCAGCACGAGCACCTGCGCGAACAACAGCCGCCAGAATAACCGTGGACGCACCACACCTTCGCCAACTCGGCCCTGAGTCATTACGCAACACTCTTGGATCCAATGATGGGCAACAGTGGCGTAACGACAGCACGGTGTCAATTGCCGGCTCGATCACCCTTCTATCTGTTGATCATAGGCGCTGCAGTTGACTCAACTATAACAATGGGTTATAAAGCGCGCTTGATTGCGAAGCCCTTCTGCTTAGAAGCGAGCTGGTCGTTGCGACCCCTTCAAGCGTGCGAGTGTGGTGGAATTGGTATACACAGCAGACTTAAAATCTGTCGGCGTGAGCCTTGCGGGTTCGAGTCCCGCCACTCGCACCAAACTTCGTTGAAAAGGCGCCCTCGCGGCGCCTTTTTGCTGCCTGACAGCAATGTCTGGCGCAGCTGCTAAAGTGGAGCTTGTCCCCGTCCACTGGAACGCCGCCATGCGCTACTCCCTGTTCGATGGTCAACGCGACATCATTATCCTGATCGCCCGCGTACTGCTGATGGTCCTCTTCGTCTTGTCTGGCTGGGCCAAGCTGACCGGCTTCGATGGCACGGTAGGCTACATGACCTCGCTCGGCGCCCCTGCCCCGATGCTGGCAGCTGGGATTGCCGTCATCATGGAGTTCCTCGTCGCAATCCTGTTGATCCTCGGTTTCTACACACGGCCGTTAGCCTTTCTGTTCGCGCTGTTCGTGCTGGGCACGGCACTGCTGGGCCACCCATTCTGGAACATGGTCGACCCCGAGCGCAGCGCCAACATGACTCAGTTTCTGAAAAACCTCAGCATCATGGGCGGCCTGCTGTTGCTCGCGGTAAGCGGGCCCGGGCGGTTCTCGGTGGATGGTCGCTGAGTCAGTCGTCGCAGTCGTCGAACCAGGCTGGGTGATCGCGCTCTTCGTCATCGAGGTCATCCAGCGTTTCCTCGTCTTCCTCCACTTCATCCTCGGCGCCTTGGGCATCTGCCTCGGGCTCCATGTCGTCATAGAGAAACTCGTGGTCAAGCAGGTGATCGTGCTCGGGTTCGTGCAGGTCGTCTTCGTCGCGCATGCTGGCTCCTGGGATAATGGCAGGCCTGTATAGGCTGATCAGGGTGCCGGGTCAATGCGTGGTCGCTTAATCCTGGGTTAACCGGACCGGCGCAACCTGCAGGCTCTCCCTTCAAACGTCTTTTGCCCGCCTTCCATGGCGGGCTTTTTTATGACCCTGCGCACTTCGGTGCAGATGATGACAGCCTCATGACCTGACCTTCACGAAATGTCGACATCCGGATGGGCACACTGGCCCTGCTCCGTATGTTCTTGCAGCCCGCCGCATCCTTGCCGCGGGCTTTTCTTTTTCCGCAAAGGCCAGCCAGGCATACGCAGGTATTTTGTGGAAGCGCCCACCTTGACCATGACCTGAAGCAGTTTTGCCTGGCCCGGCAAGGTCTATGCTGTCCCGACGATAACCCAAGCTCACATCGGATAGACACGGAGGCTCTCATGAAAGCTGCTGTCGTTGCACCAGGCCGTCGCGTGGACGTGATAGAGAAAACCCTGCGCCCTCTCGAACACGGCGAAGCGCTGCTGAAGATGCAGTGCTGCGGTGTGTGCCACACCGACCTGCACGTCAAAAATGGCGACTTTGGTGACAAGACCGGGGTAGTACTGGGCCACGAAGGTATTGGCGTGGTCCAGGAAGTTGGCCCGGGCGTCACCTCGCTCAAGCCAGGCGACCGAGCCAGCGTTGCCTGGTTCTACCAAGGTTGCGGACATTGCGAATACTGCAACAGCGGCAACGAGACCCTGTGCCGCGACGTGAAGAATTCCGGTTACACCGTGGACGGCGGCATGGCCGAGGCCTGCATCGTCAAGGCCGACTACTCGGTTAAAGTACCCGACGGCCTCGACTCCGCTGCCGCCAGCAGCATTACCTGCGCCGGCGTCACGACCTACAAGGCAGTGAAAATTTCCAACGTCCGCCCCGGCCAATGGCTCGCCATCTACGGGCTCGGCGGCCTGGGCAACCTGGCCCTGCAATATGCCAAGAATGTGTTCAACGCCAAAGTCATCGCCATCGACGTCAACGAAGAGCAACTGCGCTTCGCCAGCGAGATGGGCGCGGATCTGGTCGTCAACCCGCTCAACGAAGACGCCGCGAAGGTCATCCAGGCCAAGACCGGTGGCGCACATGCTGCTGTCGTTACTGCCGTGGCCAAAGGCGCGTTCAACTCAGCGGTCGATGCCTTGCGCGCTGGCGGGCGACTGGTGGCCGTCGGGCTTCCGTCGGAGTGCATGGACCTGAATATTCCCCGCCTGGTGCTTGATGGGATCGAAGTGGTGGGCTCGCTGGTAGGTACACGCCAGGACCTGCAGGAAGCCTTCCAGTTTGCCGCTGAAGGCAAAGTGGTGCCCAAGGTGACGCTGCGACCGATCGAGGATATCAACCAGATCTTTGACGAGATGCTGGAGGGCAAGATCAAAGGCCGGATGGTGATACAGTTCGAAGGCTGACAGGCCGAGCCAGGCCATGTGGAACCACAGCAAAGCCCGTAGATGAACATCTTCGGGCTTTCTGCTTTCTCAATTGTCAAAGGAACAGACCATGACCGTAGACTGGCACGCCGGGCCGATCACCCGTACAACTCCACTGGACAAGCACTACCGCAACACGCAGAAGGTTCGTCAGTTTCTACTCAGCGAGTGCGGGGCGGCATTCAAGTTCGACCGAGGATTCATGCTTTGGATCAAGAGTGGCACCCCATCAACCATGGGTGACGTCGCGGACGAATGGCTACGGAGGTATGGTTGACGCTCTGTCTCTGACGGCTGCAGGCAGGCCTTGGCTGCAGCCGTTGCCTTCAGCATCTTGTCCAACGATTCAACCATGCTGGAATAATCCATTTCCTGACTCCCTCGATGGTGGAATTGGCTTGAGTTCAATCCTAGACTGCGAACATTTCAATATTTGATGAGGAAACCTGGAAATATCACTCATCCTTCATGCTGAAGACCGACGCCCGCTAGGTGTGGTTCAAGAAAAGTGCTCAACCTGCAAGGGCGAGCCTGTGCATATGAGGAGATCGGTATGTCCATTCGAAGCTTGGCGAAGCACCTGCCGCCGGACCCTTCGCGGGAAGGCTGGGTCATCGGATGGGGGGTCCTGAGAGACCGACACCCATGGCATTTTGTCGACGTTTATGCTGACCAGAAAACGGCCATGGCAGAGGCGCAGCGCAGAGGAGACGGCTACGTGGTGGAATTCGGCTCGCACCGCTTGGGGACGCATGAATTTATCTGCGGTGTAACCTTACCTGAAGGCTGACGCTCGATCGAAAAGGGTCATGGACCGGCCTTCAGGGAATTATCTGCCCATTGGCAATAGCACTGGCTTCGAGCTTGGCACGCTCCGCGTCCAGAAAAACATAAGCGGCCTGTAGCGTGGTGATCTTCGTTTGAATCTCGGCCATCTTGGCGGCGACCAAGACGGCGCCTTGCGCGCAATCGATCGTGTTCCCCCGCCTGGCCACTAGAATGTCCCCAATCTCAGCAAGTGAAAAGCCTCCGCCCTGGGCACTCTGTATGAAAGCCAAGTCAGCAACGGTCTGTTCACTGTAACTGCGATAGTTGTTGGCTTGTCGGTGTGGCTCGATAAGCCCGAGCTGTTCGTAATAGCGCAATGTATGGCGGCTGAGCCCACTCCGGCGCTCCAACTCTCCAATATTCACGTTAAAAATCCTTGACTGTAGAGCAGGCTCTACACCTTAGCCTGCGCCCATCATTCAAACAAGGGTTCAAACATGAGCGTGGAGTGCTTTGTCACCGGCGGCAGCGGCTTTGTGGGGCAACATTTGCTGGCCGGTCTTACTGCGCAAGGGCACAAGACCTGGGTGCTGATGCGCAGCCCCGGTAACATCGAACGCCTCAAGGAGCAGGTAGGCCAACTGGGGGGTAACCCTGAGTATATCCATGCCGTTGAAGGCGATATCAGCCAGGAGGGGCTTGGCCTCAGCGAAGCAGACAAAGAACGCGTCACTTCGGCCGCTGTATTTTTCCATCTCGCGGCGCAATTTTCCTGGGGGCTGACAGCGGAGCGCGCCCGCACAGTCAATGTCCAAGGTGCTCTGAGAGTGGCCAGGCTTGCGGCCAGCCAGCGCGTCCGATTGCTCATGGTAGGCGGCTTCATGCTGCAAAACCTCAACCACCTTGCCAGTATCGGGGTTGATACTCAGTGCCCTGAAAACACAAACTGGCCCGCAGTCTACGCCCGTGTAGGCGGCTACGAAGGCAGCAAACTCGAGTCCCATTTTGCAGTCATCCGCTATATGCAAGACGCGGATGCGGATTACACGATTGTGCACCCTGCTACGGTGTGCGGCCACAGCGAGAACGGGCATATCCTGGACGGACAACCGCTTGCCGAACTCATTCGCAATCTGGCACAAGGCCGGTTCAAAGCCATTCCCGGTTCCGCCAGTCACTGGTTGCCATTGGTCAGCGTCGATTATTTGGTGAACATGATAACTTGCGTGGCGTTCGACCCCTCCATGGCCAACCGGCAAGTTCTGGCGCTGTATGAGCGAACACCGAACTTGCAGGGAATGCTTGGGCAGATCGCAGACACGCTAAAGATCAAGGCACCCCGCCGCCATATACCCATAGGGTTGCTCAGGTCGATATTGACGATTCCGGGACTGGCGACCCGCTTGGCGATCAGCGCCGAGTCATTGAACTTTATTCAGACGCAGCGCTTCGACATGGGAAACAGCAGGCAATTGGAGCGCAAGTACCAGTTTACGCATCCCGACATGACACAAGCCCTGGAAAACACGGTGCGCTATGTCAACGGCTCCTTGATGAAAAAATCCAAAAGTGAGGGCGCTGGCCAGCGAGGATGACGGGCCAGGCTGATGATGCCCACTCTGTCGGATAGCTGGAAGTGTGGCGACGCAGGCATTTCACGCACTGCGTCTTCGCTGATGACAGTAAGTCGCCGCTCGACCTCCGGCGCCGCGCGCCTGGCCGCTATTTCGAGGCAGCCAGAAAGCCTGCGGCAGCCGCACCTTCAGCGGCGACACGTCGGGCCCGGCCAACGCCCCACGCCAGTGCCCTGGTCATCGACTCGCCAGGGCGAGAATCGAAGGCCTCTTCAAGGATAGCCATGCCACCAGGGGCATACACCCCGATGAACATCTGCGTTTTGCCTGTCCGCGACAGCCGCGTCTGAACATCAATGTATGTCCCATCGTCAAGTGTCTCGTCGTGAGTTCGGTGATGAAGCGTCGGGTCAGCCCATGCCCAGAAAACATCACCGCGTATTCTCATGAGACGCTCCTACGACTTTAGTTGTAGTCAGGTGGTTTATTGCCACCATAGCGAACGTGCAGTTTTACGCAAATTCGTCTGACTCATCTGTGAGCTGAATCGGACAATCGGCTATTCAGCAGCCCCGCCAGAGACTCAGCGCTTGTCGTGAAGCTCCGGGGGCCATGCGCTAAAGAACCACATAATTCCTGGCACCAATACATAGATCCAGTGCTGGCCAGGGTAGATGAAGATGCCGACAGCCCAGATGGCGAGTAAGGTTCCGCCCGCTCGCCTACGCCGCCTCGGCGTGAACCATTCCTGAAACGCCTTGTGCCTCTCCCGCAGTTTCATTACCACCCTCCCTGTTTGGTAAGCGGCGAAGCATATCACCTCTAGTTCAACGATAAGGCGTTCCCGGCGAGGGCGGCGCCTGCACGCAAGAACCACGACATGACCGAACAGCAGCACGACGAGCGCAAGCTGGTCATCCGCCAACATCTACGAGCTCAAGCAGCTGCGCTCAGTGTTTGACTAGACATCAATGGCCCCCAGCACGCCGGCCCTGATCGCGCAGTACCGCGACTCAAGGTTGGCCAAGAGATTTCGGAATCTCCATGCCAAAAGTTACCGAACTCGTGGCTTTTGGGGACCCATACAGAAAACCCCGCAGACGTTAATCTGCGGGGCCTTGGAATGGTGGAGGCCGAGGTCGGAATCGAACCGTCTGGCGATGGCAATTAGAAACACCAGTCCTCGGCGTGTACGACACGACAGAATGGTCCCGCGAGGGTCGCATTGTGATGAGCGACAATCTCTTCGGCCTTCAGGGCAGGGGTGTCGGTGCAGGTATGGCCATCGGCGATCAGCACTGCATCGAATCCAAGATCTCGTGCGGCGCGGCAGGTGCTATCGACACAGTATTGGGTTTTCATTCCGGTAATGACCACACCCTGAGCTCCACAATCCCGTAACCGATCAGCCAGGGCGGTCTTGGAGAACGCGTTGGGTCGGCTTTTCTCGAAGATCACTTCGTCGCCTTGTAGCACCAGCTCCTGCACCAGTTGCGTCAACGGGCTTCCAGGCTCGATTGGCGACCCAGGTGGACCAATATGGCGGGCGAGAAAAATGGGTGCTCCTGCACTTCGGGCTTTACTCAATAAATTATTCAATGTGTCTAGCAGCGCGTCGCCAGCCCATGGCTTATCCGGGCCATGAAACAATCCAATCTGCATGTCGAGAATCAACAGTGCATACATAATGCTTTTCCCTTGCATTTTGGCCAGCGACACAAGGGCAAAAGAAAAGGCCCTTTCCATCACTGGCAGGCCTTTGAAGTTCGTGCGTTATTGGCTCACGCCCTCCTCACGACCAGCCTCTGGCGGTCGTGACGGTCGTGGTCAAGGCAATTCGTGGTTGATTCATAGAGCTGACAGTAGCTGCACCTTACCGGGATGGCAAGTGAGCGCTGCGGGCGTGAAGGCTGATTGAAGTAACGACCGTTGAGGTCCGCTTCTGGCCGATTGCGGTACTTTGCGAAGGGCCACCTCACGCCCTGAGGAAGTCAGTAAACCCAAATCGGGCTCCCATAATCCTGACTTAATCGCCAACTGTGATGATCTCTACCTAGACAAAAATGAAACCTAGCAAAAGTCATTATATTGCTCACACATAGGCAGACTGGCCTAACTTTTTTGTAATGGAGATACAGCATGACCTCTACCCGGACCCTGCAAGGGAAAGTGGCTTTTGTACAAGGCGGCTCTCGCGGTATCGGTGCGGCCATCGTAAAACGCCTGGCCCGCGAAGGCGCAGCAGTGGCTTTCACCTATGCATCGTCAGCCGAGCGAGCTAATGCTTTGGCCAGTGAAGTGATTGCAGCGAGTGGTAAGGCTTTTGCTATCAAGGCCGACAGCACTGATGCTGCAGCCGTGCAGCAAGCTATTCGCGCGGCAGTCGAGCACTTCGGCGGCCTGGATATTTTAGTCAACAACGCCGGCGTACTTGCTTGGGGTAGCACCGAAGAGCTCACCCTGGAGCAACTTGACCATACCTTAGCGGTGAATGTGCGCAGTGTATTCGTCGCCAGCCAGGAAGCTGCCAAGCACATGGTCGACGGCGGGCGCATAATCAACATCGGCAGCACCAACGCTGAGCGTATCCCGGTTGCCGGTGGTGCAGTGTACGCTATGAGCAAATCGGCGCTGGTTGGCTTGGCCA
The DNA here is from genome assembly GCF_045164175.1 of Pseudomonas sp. 10(2024). Classification (NCBI taxonomy): domain Bacteria; kingdom Pseudomonadati; phylum Pseudomonadota; class Gammaproteobacteria; order Pseudomonadales; family Pseudomonadaceae; genus Pseudomonas; species Pseudomonas sp. 10(2024). Next base: position 2,197,539 of record NZ_CP174006.1, on the reverse strand, counting down.
AAGGCATGGCTCGCGATCTAGGTCCACGCAGCATCACTGTAAATAATGTGCAACCCGGTCCGGTGGACACAGAGATGAACCCGGCCGATGGAGATGGCGCCGAGTATCTGAAAAGTCTGATGGCATTGGATCGCTACGGCAAAGCTGAGGAAATTGCCGGCTTTGTTGTTTACTTGGCCGGTCCGGAAGCCGGCTACATCACCGGCGCCAGTTTGACGATTGATGGTGGTTTCTCCGCTTAATTCTTTGCGACTCGGGACAGCTATTAAGTCGCCTCGAGTCGCCTTTGTTACCCCTACATATTTGATGGCCGAATTGGCCGGAAGCGACCCATAGTGAGTGGCTTCTTAATCGCCACAGGTTTCTTAGACACCTCGAACGGCTGCAAAGGGTCGGTAACAGCCCCTTGGCAAAGGCAATAGTCGGCCATCATCGGACCGTCTTGCTGCCATGATCCAGTTTGTTCAGATATACAGCGACCTCATGTGTCAGCCAACTTGAGAACACCTGCTGCTTTGTTTCCGAACGCTCGCGGTTGGGTAATACCAGCCAATACGGGTAGGGATAGGGAGCGATCACGGGGGAGAGTTGCACCAACTCCCCTCGTTGGATCGCGTCGTGCACAAGGCTGCGGCGCTCCAGGGCGATCCCCTGGCCCAAGCGCACGGCTTGAAGTACCAGGTTGGAGTCGTTGCTGCACAGGCCGATGCGTGGGACTTCCCTATCCAGCCCGGCCGCTTGACACCACGGTTGCCATGATTCCATGTTGAAAATAATGTTGCTGCCGATGATCTCTTCAGGGGTCTGTGGTAGCGCCCCGCCGTTGAAGTGCGGAGCGGCAACCACCAGCGTCTCGTCATGAAAGAGCAGATGCTGCTCCACCCCGTCCCAGTCGCCCTTGCCCATGCGGATCCCTACGTCGACAGATTCCCGCGTCAGGTCCGATAGCGCCAGATTGGCCTGCAGCCGGACGCTGATATGCGGCTGTGATTGCTGGAAACGTGGCAAGCGGGGCAACAACCAACTGAATCCGAACGAAGGGAGAACGGCGATCACCAGCTCCGTTGACTTGGGTTGCGTCTTGATCAGTCGCGTGGCTTCGGCGATTCCGCCCAAGCATTCGCGGATCTGCAAGGCATACAGTCGTCCGTCCTCACTGACCCGCAGACCCCGTCCCTCACGGACGAACAGGGTGACGCCGATCATCTCTTCCAGCACCTTGATCTGCTGGCTGATGGCCGAATGGGTGACATGCAGCTCCTTGGCGGCTGCGGTGACGCTCCCCAGCCTTGCAACCGATTCGAAGCAGCGTAGGCAGGTGATTGGAGGAATATTCGACATGTAAGTATTTCTTACAAATAGTGGAAAAAAAACTGATTTATAAGTGGCAAGGCTCTCATTAATGTAAGTGACGGTAAAGTCTTCGACTGGCAAGAGGACTGGAGCCATAGACGGTGCGTGGGGAGCACGGCAAATGACAACGGGTAATCCTGACTGTGAAGACCACCAGTGGTTGCAGATTTCATTGACCAGCGCGCAATTGGTTTCGGTGCGGTTTACTCACGACATCTACACGCGTGCGGTGAGCGGCAAGCATTGGATCAGCGCGGACGGTGTCGACTTCGCAATTGGCCCCGGCGAGCGTGTGAAATTGTCTGCCGGGCTAGCGCTGATTGATGGGGAAGGTCTTCTGCAGCTGGAGCCAGTCAGGGCACAGAAGCAGCACCCGGCGTATCCGTTCCCATGGCCGCTGCCCCTGCTGTTCAAACGCCAGACAACGGCATTAGAGATCAACATCAATCAAGGAAACTATCGATGAAACTCATTGGGATGCTGGATTCACCTTACGTTCGCCGGGTAGCTATATCCCTGGACCTTCTAGGCATCGAGTTCGAACATGCCCCACTGTCGGTGTTCAGCACATTCGAAGAGTTTTCGAGGATCAATCCGGTGGTCAAAGCGCCCACTCTGCTGCTCGATGACGGCTCCGTACTGATGGACTCGACCCTGATCATCGATTATTTCGAGACCCTCAGCCCACCCGGGAGCAAGCTATTGCCAAGCCAACCGCAGGCGCTGGCCAGAGCTTTGAGTACATTGGGGCTGGCGCTGACGGCATGCGAGAAGACCGTCCAGATCGTCTATGAACACAATCTTCGCCCGGCGGAAAAGCTTCATCAGCCCTGGGTGGAACGCGTCACCCGGCAGTTGCTGGCGGCGTGCGCGGAGTTGGACAAACAATTGGCGGCACAAGCGTCGGACGGCGTGCGCCCAGACCAGGTTGAGGTCACTTGTGCGGTGGCCTGGTCGTTCATGCAGTTGATGCTGCCCGACGTAGTCAAGGCCAGCGATTTCCCGGCCATCAATGCCCATGCGGCCCGCCTGGAACAGACCGATCTGTTCAAGCGTTATCCGATTGCCTGAGCCCTGGCGGAACGGGCCGGGCTCAACCGCGCCGATTGCCCCTCCCGCCACTGATTGGTTTTTGCGAGCCGTATCCATGTACACACTTTATTTCGCGCCGACGGCCAATGGTCACAAGATCCTGATCATGCTAGAGGCGCTTGGCGTGCCTTACCGGATCCGTCGGATAAACCTGGCGCAGGGTGAACAACACCAGCCGGACTTCGACCGCCTATGCCAAGGGGGCAGGGTCGACACGGCCGCTCCCGGGGTGATGCACCGAGCGTTTCTCTGAAATTGTTTTATGAACGAATTATTGACTGAAAAGGGGACAGATTTATTCCCCCTAGCCCAGATTAAATCGTCGCAGCGTGGTTTATTGAGGGTAGCTAGGGCGGACAAGACCTTTTCATGTATGTGAAGTGCCCCCTTGGTTTCGAGACGCTGCACCACGATCAAAAACGATAGGTTGCCTGGACTGATACTCCATGTGCGTGATTCTGATATTCAGCCGAGTACTGCGGCTGGAGTCCGGTTTTGTTTTCATGCTTCACTGAAACCCTGGCATCCCAGAGGTAACCGTAGGCGAAATCAATGGTGAGGTCCGCATCAGGTGAGTAGGCACCGCCCACGGTCACAGCTTGGCGATCTCCCACCGGAATGCGCACGCTGCGGTCGGTGTTTCCTACCGGTGCAGGGTCATAAGCGTAACCAGCCCTCAACAGCCACCGTGATGTCAATTGGGTGGACACCCCTATCGCCGCGGACCATGTATCATGCCAGTTCAACGACTCCCCCACTTTCCCGAAACCGAGTAGTTGGCCGGTGGATGAAACACTACTATTGACCGCCTCAAACTTTTGAAGCCGGCTCCAACGGGTCCAGGTGGTTCCCAGATATCCGGTCCAACGGCTGTTGAACTTGTGAGTAATAGAGGTATCCAGAGACTCTGGCATTGTGAGATCCATCGACGCGGCATACTTTCCGTCCAGTGACAGTGCGCTGGGCGCCCCGGATACCTCGGTATGCCCTTCGAGGTGGTAGCTGACTTTTGAATGATAAGTCACCCCCCAACGTGTCGACTCGCTGACATCGACAAGCACGCCGACGTTGTAGCCAATCGCCACATCATCGCCCTTGATGGTTACCAGTGTGTCCTGGCCATTCAAGGGGCCTGTAGCCAGAGAGTTCTCAAGTTTCGCATTGAACCGATTGATCGTCGGTCCTCCACCAATCGACAATACGTCATTGACGCGATAGGCGATGGTCGGTTGCAGGGTCATTTCCTTGGTCGTGCTGTAGGAGCCGTGGTAACGCCCCTGAAATGAACGTTCATAATCATTGACCAGCCCACTCGGCGCATAAAAACCCAGGCCAATCGATAACCGCTCGTCAATGGGTGTGGATGCATAGCCGAAGGGTATGGCCGCCAGAGGTACCGAGTCGCCTTTATTCGTCCCTGAAACACTGCTCCGGGCATGGCTGATATCGTCGCTCACTGCGAGGGAGGCGAATCCGCCGGACAGCTCACTGCGCTTCAGCTTGGTCAACCCGGCAGGGTTACCGTAAAGAGTGCTTGCATCCAGTGCGGAAGATGACCTGCCTGCGTACGCTGTTCCGGCACTACTGGAACTTTGCTCGTTAAGAGCAATGCCATTGGCGCTAGCAACGCCAGAGGCACCCAGTACCAGCAACGAACCGAGGAGTTTTATCGACGGGCTCAGTAGCACATGACCAACGACAAAGATTGAACGGTTTTCCCGCTTCATTTCCCACCTCTTATTATTGTTTTTGTTGCACGCAGACAAGGCTTCGCCTACCGGGACGATTTCCGCCCTGGGCAAGTGAATACATCTGCATATAGATCCGAGCTATTTCTGCCAGCGATCGGCTGATTGTTCAGGTGGCGCTTTTAATGGGTCACCCACTCCACCTGGAAGTTGTAGCGACCGAGGAGGCGCGCCAGGGTTTCCTTATGGTCACCCGCTTGAATGTGCGCGACCAACCCACGCCGCTCGTCCTGGCGTACTTCAACGGCAATATGCCTGAGCCCCACACGTTCCACTTCACGCCCGATCACCCTGCTGATCTCTCTCTGGTGCAAAGCCGGCTTGAAAATCTTCCCCACTGCCGTCAACGGCATTGTCTCGAGTATTTCAATCCGCTTTGGTATCGCTGCCCGCTCGCTGATGTTGAGCTGGGCAAACGCTTCGAGCGTCTTCGCGTCGCAGCTGTGATCAGGCCGCAATTGTACAAACGCGACCGGAACCTCACCGGAGTAGGCATCCGGGCTGCCGATCGCTGCAGCCAGTGCCACGGCAGGATGCATCTGCAAGGCTTCCTCGATCTGCTTCGGATCGATGTTATGGCCCCCGCGAATGATCAGTTCCTTCTTGCGCCCCGTCAGCCAGAAGTAGCCTTCGGCGTCCTGGCGCCCCAAGTCCCCGGTGTTAAGCCATCGTTGACCATCGATCTCGATCCACAAACCCCGGTTGTGACCCGCCTCCAGGTATCCGCTGAAGACATTCGGGCCTGACAGCGAAATGACGCCGACCTCGTCTACACCAGCATCACGCAGGTAATGCCCCGCCTCATCGAGCAGGACCGAGCGCATTTGCTGATGAGCGATCCGAATGCCGATGGAGCCGATTCGGCGTTCACCATGCGGCGGGTTGACCGAGGAAATGCAGGTGCCCTCGGTGAGCCCATATCCCTCGAGGATCTTCACGCCTGTGCTACGTTCAAACTCACGGAACAGTTCAGCCGGCATGGGTGCGGCACCGCACACCGCATAGCGCAGCGTAGAAAGGTCACGGCCCTTCGACTCATGTTGCAGCAGGGCCGCGCACACCGTTGGAACGCACGAAAAGAAGTTGATGCCGAAGTGCTCCACCATCTCCCAGAACCGCGCGATCACTCCATCGCCACGATAGCCGTCCGCTGTACCGAGGATGACATGCCCACCCTGGGTCCAGGGCATCAGGCCGGTGACCATCTGGGCATTCACGTGAAACAGCGGAAGACCACAGAAGAACACATCGCCTTCGTTGTGCGGCTGCAAATGTGCCGCAGCCGCCCAGGCATTGAACACTTCCGCACCATGGGTTCGCGCGGCAATCTTGGGCAGGCCGGTAGTCCCCCCCGTGCAGATATAGGAAGACAGTTCCTCCGAGCGGATTTGCCGCCCGCTTTTCAAGTGCGTGGCGGGCTGCCCGTCCATGAGCGCATGCCATTCATGGATCTCGATGTTATCGTGACCAGCCCGCGCCTTCAGCGCCAACGCGTCAAGCGGGGCGCGCACGGGTTCGCTGACGTAGTGCCTCATGCTGACCCACACGATCGATTTGACCGAATGCAGGTGCTCCAGTTGCGATGCAAGCTTCGGCCACAGATCGCTGCACGTCGGCGCAAGGGTAACGACCACGGTAGCTTTCGCCGCGTTCAACAACGCGGCAATCTGCCTGCTTTCCAGCAGCGGATTGATCGCCATGACGATGCCTGCTGCCTCTGCGCCCCAGATCGTGAAATGGGTTTCGGGCAGGTTGGGGAGCAGAAACGCAATCACATCACCGGGCTTGACGCCCAGGTCGTAAAAGGCATTGGCTGCACGGGTAACGTCCGCGAAGAGCTGGGAGTAACTCCACTGGTGGGTGCACGACAAGTTAGCCGCGTCGGGCAAGAAGCTCAGCGCCGGGGCCTGGGGCCGGCGCTCAGCGGCAAGACGCAACGCTTCATACGTGCTTGAAGCCAACCCACACTGCGCTAACGGAACCTGTTCAAGGTCGACAACATCCTTCAGGGACCGGACAAGCATCACGCTTCCCCCACTACGCGGTTACGCTGTACGCCGAGGTCAATCACGCCATCGGCACTGCGAATACGCGCTTCGACTACATCACCGTGCTTGAGGTACTGCGTGCGGCCTTCTTGCGCTTTGAGGAACAGCTGCCACTTGGTGGCTTCAGGCATCAGTGCAGCGATGCGCTGCTTGGCAGGGGACGGGATCGACAAAGCGCATCCCGCCGGCGTACCGGTGGCGATCAGGTCGCCGGGGGCCAGGTCCTGCACACCAGACAGCTCGGTCAGCGTTTCAGCGGGGCCATACACCAAGTTGGCAGTGCTATCGCTCTGACGCACTTCATCATTTACCGTAAGGCGCAGGTTCAGCTCCTTGAGGTAATGCATGTCATCGGGACCCAGCAGGCAAAGGTAAGGGCCAACCGGCCCGAAGGTGCGGAAACTCTTGCCTTTATAGAACTGCATCTGCGGGATCTGAATGTCTCGCGCCGAATAATCGTTGACGATGACGACCCCTGCAATGAACTCGTGCAGATTGGCCTCAGTGACAGAAACCGCACCGGTGATGGCACGCTTCATGACCAGGCCCAGTTCGATTTCATAATCCAGGAAACGCACCGATTTCGGCTTGATGAGGACGCTGTCCGCTGGCACCAGGCAACTGGTCGCCTTGGTGAAAATCATGTTGTACTTCTTCGCGTCGGGGTCCATGCCCGACTCGATCATGTGCTGCCGGTAGTTTGCCCCTTGGCAAACGAACTGCTGATTACGGGTGAGAGGCGACAACAGCTTCACCTCATACTCGTCCAGCTCCTTGCCTTTCAACTCTGCAAGCGCCTCGACGCGATTGTTGCTGATGAAATCGCCCGTGGTAGCGAAAGCGCCTGGCACAAGCGTGATACGTCCTTGGCGGATCACGCCCCAGTGGATACCGTTCTCGAACTCAAAACGAACTACGTGCACGACAGACATGGAAGGTACTCCTGAAGCAGCGTTTGTCCCGGGCTCAGTGGCACGAGAACTTTGATGTTGTTCCGATGAAGAGCTGGCCAGACCGTAAAACAACGAGCCGCCGGCTATTACGGCCCCGGCTTTGAGCATGTCGCGCCTGCCGAAAGGCTTAGGTTTGCCTGGCATGGCAAGCACTACCCAAACATCCGTATGAGCGTGATCAGCTTGCGTAAAGTCAGGTCAGGGGTGCGCCGAAGGTTGCGCAACAGCGTGACCAGATTGGGTAGGCTGAGCCTGGGTTTGGTAAAGCTCCTGGGCATGCGCTGGCCCCATTGCGCCATCGCTTCGGGGCTCACGGGATGAAGTCCCGTAGGACATGTGGCGGTGAAGATATCGCCGTCGCAGTAATGCTCGTGCTTGTCGCCCCATGGGTCCTGCCAGTAATCGAAGATCTGACTGCCTAGAATGTGCCGGCCGATCCCCCAGGAATGCTCCCAACCGCGATCTCGCATAACGCGCTGCCCCATGCCTACCGCATCGGCATCAACCACTTCATAGGCGCTGTGGCTGTAGGTCGCCATGAAGCCTTGTGCGATGGCCAGGGTATGGTGATCGGCCGGGACGTCACCGAGGTCCAGACGCATGAAGGCGACAATGGGTGAGCCGTCGGGCAACACCTGGACATCGCTTGGGATAAAACCGAAATGCTGCGTGTACCAGGCGCAAGTGGCTTGGTATGCGGCCACCTCAAGCACGATGTGGCCCAGTTTCAGCACCTCGGGAGGCGCGATGGGCGGGCGTTGCGTGGCGTTGATTCGCTGCTGCGCAGTGGCCAGGTTCAACGGAAGCGGAGCCCTGCTCGTCAATGCCTGACTTGGCCTCTGTCCGTATACCGCCTCGACAATGAAGCCCGAGGGGTCGGTGAGACTGACGAAATACCCGCCGCCCGGATGGGGCGCGGGTTGTACCGAGGACGCGCCTGGGATTTGCGCGAGTTTTTCCAGGTCCGCGCGCGATTGCACGGCCAGGCCAAACCCGACAAAGCGGGCTTCGTCCGCCTGGTGGATTCGGTAACAGTAGGGGCTGGGTTCAGTTGCGCGCAGGTACAGTGTATCGGCGGACCGCTGACTGACGATCAGGCCGAAGTCCACCAGAAACCCGGATGCCTTGTCCAGGTCGGGCCGTTGGAAGATCAGGTGGGTCAGCGCCTTGGCCCTGACTGTGGGATGCAGATGGCGTGACGGCTGTGGCGTGGCCAACCGGGGTGTCTCATTGTGCTGATTCATTGTTGTTGTTTTCCAGTTTCTTGAGGCTGAGCGCTCCCGGACCCCGGAATGAACAGGGGTCGAGAATCTTCAAATAACGCGACTGCGCTTAGTCGAGAGGCGGCAGTACCGGCAATTCCCGGGTTGACAGCTGCCTGGCTTCTTCCGGAGGTACACCCAGTGCCCGGAGAACCAGCTCTGCGGTGTCAGCCCCCGCTTCGCGCCAGGTCCGGTGCCCCTCGAGGACCAGGAACATGGCACCGAGCACGCTGCTCGAGATCAGGCTGAGGACGCTTAGAAGCTGATCCCGGCGAAAGCTGTAGCGGCCAGCGGCAAGGCCGCTCAGCAGGTCGGTTGTCGCCTGGCTGGTGAACATCTCGCGTAGCGAGGCGTTGTGCATGGAGAACTTGTGAATGAACGCCCCCCATTGTGCGTCCTCATGGGCACGCCGTATGAAGAAGCGGATGCCATTCGCCAGCCGCTGAGCCGGGTCGGCAAGGTCCGCGAAACTTCTTTCCACTCGCCCATGCATTTCAGCACTCAGCTGGGCCGCCACGACGCTGAACAGCTGCTCGGTGCTCTGCACATGGCTGTAGATGGTGCCGCGCGCAACGCCGGCCTCCTGCGCGAGATCGCTGATACTGACGTCCGCCGAACCGCGTTGAGAGAATAAGCGGACGGCCGCTTGATGGATTCGCCGCTGTACTGGATTCAGGCTGTGCACAAAAAATCTCCAGACTCATCTGAATCTAGATTGAACACTCGTGTTCAATTTTCGTCAATGATTATTTCATTGAACACACTTGTTCAATGTCGGACGACAAACCACCACCGACTGGAGGCTCCCCCAGTGCAGCAACAGTGACAAAGCAGGCTACTCAGACAGGCAGAGGTTTTGCGGCAATCTTGCTGGCTTTGGCAAGCGATACGCCTAGCGCCTGAAGAACCATTTTGGTGACCCGCACATCATGCCCTTCCACCGCTCGACCTTCGACAACCGAGCGCATGGCGCCGGTTGTACAGGAGAGCACCAGGTCCAGGGCAACACCCTCATCCTCATAGGAAAACGTGCCCGCGCGAAGACCTTCGCGCAGATCGCCCAGCACATGCGTGGCCAGCCGCGAGCGCATGGCCTGATCGAAGTGGATGATCCGCAGCAAGGCGTTGGCCCACTGATGGTCAGCTGCGGCGCGGCAAATGAACATGCGCACACCGATGGAAAGCCGCTGCGCGCCGCAGGAGACATCGGCATTCAGGACGGAAATGGCATCGGAGAACTCGGCGGCCATGGCAATACCCACGGCCTCCAGCACTTCCTCTCGCGTGCGAAAGTAGTTGTAGATCGTACCGTTGGAAACCGCCGCCTCCGTGGCGACTTCCAGCAGGGCGATTTCCCCGACTTCCTTGCGCGCGACGAGCCTCAATGCCGCATCCACCAGTCCACGGCGGGTGCGTTCGCGCTTTTTATGCCCCCTCGTCGGAGGCGGTGTCGCAGTGTCTGGAAGCGGAAGTGGGGGCAGCATCATCAAACTCGCAGGCCGAGAGGATCATTCAGGCTAATGGACACGCTCGCCGCAGCAGCCCTCTCGCCCAGCAGCAACGCCCGACAATTTCGAAGCAGGCGCTCCGCTGCTGCACCCGGCGCATGATCCATGATAATGCGGTCTGGGCGCACTGCGGCGATCGTTCCCTTGGCAGCAAGGGGTAGAATCTCATGGTTCATGTCTTCAATGAAGTCGCATGTGCCGTCAGAGACTTGGCCGCGGGCTCTGATCTCCAGGAATTGCCCACCTTGATTGACCCACGCAGCGACTTGCTCGCTGCTCAGTAACGACCTTGGATTCACCCCAAAGCCAACCAGGGTCAGGTCATTTCGCAAAGCATCATCGCTAAGCACGACATGCTTTTGCATGTTCCGCACCCACGCCTGCGGGAACAGGCTGCCATGAACCAGCTTTTCACCCCTGACATGCGCCATGAACAGCCCGTGCCTGAAGGTGTTTTCAGGCTTGATATCGAGTTGCTCGAAATACCGCCTTGTCGCGGGTGTCAGTGCCAGCAGGCGCATAAGGCCATGGATCGCGAAGGCAGCGATCTTGTTCCTGGGCATGACCAACCGCCCCATGAGTTTCGCCAGGTTGATCATTGCCTGCGCATGTGGGCGGCGCTCGACGTCATAGGTGTCGAGAATGGCAGGGGCTGCATGACCGCGCAGTACCCAGGCCAGTTTCCAGGCAAGGTTGGCGACGTCCCGCAAACCGGCCACCAAGCCCTGCCCGACGAATGGCGGGGTAATATGTGCGGCGTCCCCAGCCAGAAACACCCGCCCCTTGCTGAACCGTTTACAGCAGCGGGCGTGGAAGCGATAGACCGCCTTGCGTTCGATTTCCAGTTCCTTGGGGTCGATCCACGGCGCGATCAGGCGGACAATGCTCTGCTCGCTTTCCAGCGCCTCGCGAGACTCACCCGGGCGCAGCATGAACTCCCAACGCTCCCTGCCCCCGGGAGCCGGCATATGCGGCGTGGGGCGCTGCGGGTCGCAAATGAATTCAACGTGGTCGATAGCCGACGCATGGCGATTCTTGACATCCACGATCAGCCAGTCCTCGGCATAGGTCCGGCCCTCGAACTCCTGATCGATCAATGCCCTGACCTTTGAACTGGCGCCATCCGCACCGACCAGGTACCGGGAGCGAACATTATGGGCCTGCCCTGCTTGATCACGGACCGTAGCGACCACGTATTCCGCTTCGTGGACCAGGCTCTCAAGCTCGAAGCCGCCCAGGCTGGTCACCGACTTCAGGCGAGAAACCTGGTCGCGCATCGCATGCTCCAGGTCAGGTTGGTAGAAGGTCACGAGCTTGGGGTGGCCATCGATGCACCCCTGAGTATCGGCACGGCCAAACTGCCCAAGGACCGGTGAATGCATTTTGACCTGAGGAATAACGATCTTTGCGAATGCATCTTCCGCAAGGCCGGCCAACTGCAGAATCCGCAAAGCCTCGTTGTCCAGCGCGATGGCCCTGGGCATCAACATCACCTCGTGTGCCTTGTCCAACACCAGGGTAGACACGCCGTAGCGGCCAAGCAGCGCTGCAATGGTCGCACCTACCGGGCCGTAGCCAACGACCAGCACGTCGATCTCGGCGGGAAGAAATTCGATCGCATTCTTGTTCTTGTTCATCTCGAGCCCTTGTTGTGATTAGGGTCATGAAGGCGCAGAGGCCTCCTCGTCAGGCAGGATGAAGGTATAAAAAATTGAGAGGTTTTTCAATATTGAAATATTCGTCATTTTCCTATGGTCATGCCATTCCCGCATCCGCCTGAGCCGAGATACCGGTAGCCGGCCCCGAACAGCGGATCTATGAGTTTCGAGGTGCTGATCCCAGGCGGGTGGGAGACGCTATGGAGACTTCGGCGCCGCCCATTTCGACTTTGCAGGTGAAACCCATCACAGCAGCGGTACCAATTTAAAGGCCTTTGGGAATGACCTGCTCACTGGCGCAAACAAGGTCTGGCCTATCCCGCCCCCATCAAGCAAAGAATTCTTTGCCTTAACCGGAGAAATCGGCGCTAAGGCAAAGAAATCAAGCGTGCTTCTGGGCTACTCGCAAGAGGTAAAACCGAGCGCGTTTACCGGCGCGTCGGAGCCATCGCCAAACCCTCCAAAGGAGGAAGTTTTGGGATTGGCTGTTCAGAGTTTTGGGACTTCGGTATTTTCAAGCCCACAAAGAAAAACCCCGCAGACGTTAAACTGCGGGGCTCTCGAATGGTGGAGGCCGAGGTCGGAATCGAACCGGCGTAGACGGATTTGCAATCCGGAGCATAACCACTTTGCTACTCGGCCTCAAAGGTCGGATCTAGCTGCTTGCGCTTTGCTATCTCCTTGAAACGCTGAACCTTTTTCAAAGTTTGCTGCGTTTCGATGGGCGCCATTATGTCTTCATTCTTTTAACCTTGCAACCCCCTGAACGAAAAAAAATTTCAACAGGTTCAAGGTGTTAGCGCAGGCGGCTGAGTTTACTCCACAAGCCCACCACCGCGTTCTCCACTGTACCGCTGGCGGCCATGCCAATCCGCTCCTGCAGGCTCTTGCGTTCGGCATAGTGCAGGTGGAACAGGTTGGCGTTGCGTGCGCGCTCGCTCAGGTACTCGTCACTGGTCTGCAACTCGTCAACCAGCTTGCGATTCAAGGCGGCCACGCCCAGCCAGACTTCGCCAGTGGCCACTTCATCGATGTGCAACTGCGGACGATAGCGGGAGACGAAATCCTTGAACAACTGGTGAGTGATGTCCAGGTCTTCCTGGAACTTCTCCCGGCCCTTCTCGGTGTTTTCGCCAAAGATGGTCAGGGTGCGCTTGTACTCGCCAGCAGTCAGCACTTCGAAGTCGATGTCGTGCTTTTTCAGCAGGCGGTTGACGTTGGGTAACTGCGCCACCACGCCAATAGACCCCAGTACGGCGAATGGGGCGCTGACGATCTTCTCGCCGATGCAGGCCATCATGTACCCACCGCTGGCAGCCACCTTGTCGATGCACACGGTCAACGGGATGCCTGCCTGACGAATACGCGCCAGTTGCGACGCAGCCAAGCCGTAACTGTGCACCAGGCCACCGCCGCTTTCCAGGCGCAGTACCACTTCGTCACGCGCGGTGGCGAGCGTCAGCAGCGCGGTGATTTCGTTGCGCAGGCTTTCGGTGGCCGAGGCTTTGATGTCGCCATCGAAGTCCAGTACGAATACCCGGCTCTTGTCCTCGGCCTTGCCCTTCTTCTGCTGTTTTTCCGCCTTGGCCTGCTGCTTGCGAAGGGCCTTGAGCTGGGCCTTGTCGAGCAGGCCGGACTCCAGGCGCTCACGCAGGTCCTTGTAAAAATCGTTCAGTCGGGTGACCTGTAATTGCCCGCCCGACTTGCGCCGACCTTTGCCACGCAGACCGGCGATGGCCGACAGCACCACCAGGATGGCGATGACCAGGGTGGCGGTTTTGGCGAGAAAGCTTGCGTATTCGGCAAGAAACTCCACGTTGACTCCTTAAATGCCTGCGCCACTACGGCGCGTCACTGTTGCAAGCATACCGTTGCGTCTGTGGTGCTGCCAGCCGGTGTAAACGCTGGCAACATCTTTCAAACAACCTTTTCAAACGCTTGTATGTTTTTTCGTTGACAGCCCGTGAGCCGCATCCTAACCTCGCAGCAACCTCCAACAGGCCGGAACCTTTCGTGGGCAATCTCTACCTGATTCGACATGGCCAAGCCTCCTTCGGTGCCGATGACTACGACGTCCTCTCGCCCGTGGGTGTGCGCCAGAGCCAGGCCCTGGGTGAACACCTGGCCCAGTTGGGCGTGCGGCTGGACCGCTGCGTGGCTGGCGACCTGCGCCGCCAGCAGGATACCGCACGGCTGGCGCTGCAGGCGCTGCACGCCAACGGCTGCCCGGTGCCGGCGGTTGAGACCGACGCCGCATTCAATGAGTTCGATGCCGACGGTGTGATCCGCGCCCTGTTGCCCGACCTGCTGCCGGAAGAGCCCGATGCCCTGCATGTGCTGCGCAATGCTGCGCAGCATCGCAGCGAGTTTCAGCGCCTGTTCGCGTTGATGGTGCAGCGCTGGCACGATGGCGAGCATGCCGATAATGGCCTGGAAACCTGGCATTCGTTTACGTCACGCGTACAAGGGGGCCTGCAACGCGTGCTGGACAGCGCCGGCAGCGGCGATCATGTTGCTATCTTCACCTCGGGTGGCACCATTGCCGCCCTGCTCCACCTGGTTACCGGTATTACCCCCAGCCAGGCGTTCGCGCTGAACTGGCAGATCATCAACACGTCGCTCAGCCAGCTGAAGTTTCGCGGCCGCGACGTGGCACTAGCCTCCTTCAACAGCCAGGCCCATGTGCAGCTGTTGAGGGCGCCGGAGCTTGTCACCTACCGATAAGCCCGGCTTGTTGTGTCCCTGCGGGGACGTGTAAATCACTCTATAAGGAATGCGCCATGACCTCCGTAGCTGATGCCGTCAAAAAGATGCAAGAGAAATTCAACCCATCCGCTGCCGCCGGCCTGGACCTGGTGTTCGGCTTCAACATTACCGACGAAGACAAGCACTACGCGCTGATCGTCAAGGACGGCACCTGCGACCTGCAGGAAGGCGAAAACCCGGATGCCAACTGCACCCTGGTGATGGACGCCGAAACCCTGAAGGGTATCGTAAGCGGCGAAACCGACGGCATGCAGGCCTTCATGGGTGGCAAGCTGCGGGTTGAAGGCGACATGATGCTGTCGATGAAACTCAGCGAGCTGTTCCCGTCCTGAGGGCTGAGAATACCGGATGATCGAAAAACCGAAGCCTGACGGCTTCGGTTTTTTTTGCCCTGCATTCGGTGCAGTGATCCACCAGCAACACCCTCACCTATTTGGCACATGGGACGATTGTTCCAACCCTGGCGGACCATTAGATTACCCAATAGTACTTGCTATCGAGAATAAGGAAGACGCATGACGCTCACCGACCAGTCCACCCAGGTACGCCCCGGCGAAGAACTCGACGCGGCCGTCATCGACCCTTACTTCAAAGCCAATATCCCCGGCCTGCACGGCCTGCCGAGCATCAGCCAGTTTCCTGGCGGCGCCTCCAACCTCACCTACCTGGTCAGCTACCCGGGCCGCGACTTCGTGCTGCGTCGACCACCCTTCGGTCAAAAGGCCAAGTCGGCCCACGACATGGGTCGCGAGTTCCGCATCCTCAACCAGCTGAACAGCGGCTTCCCCTACTGCCCCAAGGCCTATGCACACTGCACCGACACCGGCCTGATCGGCGGCGAGTTCTATGTGATGGAACGGGTCAAGGGCATCATCCTGCGCTCGGACATCCCGGCCGAACTGAACCTGGACGCCAGCCGGACCGAAGCCCTGTGCAAAAGCTTCATCGACCGCCTGGTCGAGCTGCACCAGGTGGACTACACCGCCTGCGGCCTGGCCGACCTGGGCAAGCCGGAGGGCTACGTGCAGCGCCAGATCGAGGGCTGGACCAGCCGTTATGAAAAAGCCCTGACACCGGATGCGCCACTCTGGGAAACGGTAACCGCCTGGCTGCACGAAAAAATGCCCGCCGACCACCCGCGCCCAGGCATCGTGCACAACGACTACCGGTTCGACAACGTCATCCTGGACGCGGACAACCCCATGCGCATCATCGGTGTGCTGGACTGGGAAATGGCCACCCTGGGCGACCCACTGATGGACCTGGGCAACTCCCTGGCCTACTGGATCGAAGCCGGCGACCCGACGCCAGTGCAGTTGATGCGCCGCCAGCCAAGCAACGCGCCAGGCATGCTCAGCCGTCGCCAGTTCGTCGATTACTACGCCGAGCGCGCCGGCATCCGCCTGGACAACTTCGATTACTACTATTGCTATGGCCTGTTCCGCCTGGCAGGCATCGTTCAGCAGATCTACTACCGCTACTACCATGGCCAGACCCAGGACAAGCGTTTCGCCCAGTTCATTCACATGAACCGCTTGCTGGAACAAATGACCTTGCAGGTCATTTCCAAGTCCAGCCTCTGAGCACAGCCCACGACGACGGATAACAAGGAAAACAGCATGTCTAAGACCCACCTGTTCGACCTCGACGGCAAGATTGCCTTTGTTTCCGGCGCCAGCCGTGGCATCGGCGAGGCCATCGCCCACTTGCTCGCGCAGCAAGGGGCCCATGTGATCGTTTCCAGCCGCAAGCTTGATGGGTGCCAGCAGGTGGCCGACGCCATCATTGCCGCCGGCGGCAAGGCCACGGCTGTGGCCTGCCACATTGGTGAGCTGGAACAGATTCAGCAGGTGTTCGCCGGCATTCGCGAACAGTTCGGGCGACTGGACGTGCTGGTCAACAATGCTGCCACCAACCCGCAATTCTGCAATGTGCTGGACACCGACCCAGGGGCGTTCCAGAAGACCGTGGACGTGAACATCCGTGGTTACTTCTTCATGTCGGTGGAGGCTGGCAAGCTGATGCGCGAGAACGGCGGCGGCAGCATCATCAACGTGGCGTCGATCAACGGTGTTTCGCCCGGGCTGTTCCAAGGCATCTATTCGGTGACCAAGGCGGCGGTCATCAACATGACCAAGGTGTTCGCCAAAGAGTGCGCACCCTTCGGTATTCGCTGCAACGCGCTACTGCCGGGGCTGACCGACACCAAGTTCGCTTCGGCACTGGTGAAGAACGAAGCCATCCTCAATGCCGCCTTGCAGCAGATCCCGCTCAAGCGCGTGGCCGACCCCAAGGAAATGGCGGGCGCGGTGCTGTACCTGGCCAGCGATGCCTCCAGCTACACCACCGGCACCACCCTCAATGTCGACGGTGGCTTCCTGTCCTGATCAGGCTTTGACGGCGACCAAGGTGTAACTCAGGGGCAGGCGGGCAGGCTGCTCGCGCAGGCGATATTCGCCGTCTTCGCCCTTGACCATCTGCCCCGGCAGCGCCTCCCAGGGGATGCTCTGGTGCTCGACCAGCGCTGTCAGCTGCAGGCCGTGGGCCAGCAAGGCGGTGATCACTTCACCCAGGCCGTGGTTCCATTCGTGAGTTTCGGTGTGGGCCAGGCGTTGATCGGTTTCGACATAGGTCTGGTCGTTGTGCCACACCGTCGGCGCTTCGTGTTCGAAATACGGATATTCGAGCTGCAGGCGGTCCTGATGATCTTCGTTGACAGTCATCAGCATCGGGTGCCCGTCGCGCAGGAACAGCCGCCCGCCCGGTTTCAGCAGTGCCGCGACGGTGCGCGCCCAAGGCTCGATGCGGGGCAACCAGCAGAGCGCGCCAATACCGGTGTAGACCAGGTCGAACGTACCCGTCGGCAGTACCTTGTCGGCGGCATAGACGTCAGACTCGACATACTGGATGGGCAGCGCGCATCGCTCGGCCAATGCCCGTGCCTCGGCCAGCGAAGCCTTGGAATAATCCAGGCCACAAACCTTGGCGCCAAGGCGCGCCAGCGACAGGGTGTCGGTGCCGATGTGGCACTGCAAGTGGACCGTATCAAGCCCGTCAATGTCACCGAGCAATGGCAGGTCGAAGCGTACGGTTTCGGACAAGTGCCCGTGTTGCTGGACCAGGCGTTCGACCTCGTAGTCCTTCGAAGCGGCGTGCAACGGGGCACGCTCATCCCAGCTGATGCGGTTGAGTTGCAGTGAACGGTCCATGGTGTCGTCCTTGCGTGGAAGCACCTTATGCTAGCCGTCACCCCGCGCCCTGAGACACAACTGACTTGATAAAAATTGTAAAGCCCGCGCGCCTCTGCTGTGGCAACAACTGCCTTGCTCAGTACCCTGAATGCACGGGCCCTTACAGGAGCGGCGATAGCGCCAGCCGTTACAGACAGGTTGCAGCAGCCGCTCGGCGCTGCAGGGCCACGCCGTCGTTCTGCTTCGCGTAGTAATCCACACGCGTCCCGCCCGGCTGCGGGTAAACGTCCACGAACGCTTCGGCCTCACGGGTAAACACGGTGAACCCGCCCTGCTTGCGAGGCTCCAGGTAGCCGCTGGCGTCATCACCGAACACCTTCTCTTCCTGCCAGCTGAACTGGATGCACTGGGCCACCAGCTCTGGCGCCTTGTGCGAGTCGAGCTGCGCAGTCGGCTTGCCGCCACGCGCCGTTTCCATGGTCGCAGAAGCACAACCGGCCAGCATCAGCACCGCAGCCAACGGCAGAATCGCACGCATGTTCCATCCTCGGGGTCGCAAAAAAGAAGGCGACTCTAGCACTGGCAGGCATCCCGAGTGAATTGCCACGCACTTGCCGCTGTCGCAGATAAAACATGCCATCACGAGGAACGCATCATGAAACTGCACTATCTGCTACTCGCCGCCCTGCCTTGCCTGCCTCTGAGCGTCAGCGCCGCCCCCTCGAGCGAAGAAAGCATCACCGCCCCCGAAACCCACAACCGTGAACTGAACGTCGGCGACAAGGCCCCGGACCAGTACAAACGCGATGACCAGGCCATCCAGGACTGGAAAGCCAAAGGCCTGCCCGAACCGGAAAAGGAAAGCCACTGGGTGCGCATGGGCAAGCATTATGTGCTGGTGCAGATCACCAATGGCGTGGTGCTGGCGATTCAACCGGCATCCTGATTCGACACGCCCCGGCCAAGGCGACCCATTGCACAGCACTTCGCCGCCGGCCAAGCACGGCCGGAACGTGTTGATACGCTTGGAACGATCAATGCCGGTCAGCGCCACAGCCCGTTCTTTCAGGCGGACGCCTTGGCGCTGATCACTTGAAGCACAATTTTTTTGCCCGCCCGGGAAACCAAATCGATCGGTCCCAGTCTTAAAAGGTGCCCCGTAAACCTATGCGGATCAAGGACCTATATCGTGCTCACGCGTCTTGCAAGCCTTTCTCTGGTTGCTGTTGTCCTGCTGACCGCAGGTTGCCATAGCCATCGCTACCATGATGACGACGGCTGGCGTGACCGCGACCGTGACCATCGCCACCACCGCCATGACCGCGACGACGATGACGATCGGCAATACCGCGGTGACCGCTACTACCGCTGAAGCGTCCTTTCAGCCCTGACCTGCCGCCCGTTGCGCGGCGACTTATCCTGATGATTCCTTTGAGGTTCGTATCATGCGTCTGACTCTGCCTTCCCTTGCCCTCGGCCTGCTGCTATGCCAGGGCGCTTTCGCCGGTGACGGTACTGCCGCCATTGGCGGTGGCCTGGGGGGTGTCCTGGGCAACGTTGTTGGTCAACAGCTCGGCGGCAAGACCGGCGCAGCCATCGGTGCCGGCGTTGGCGGCGCAGCCGGCAGCGCTGTCGGTGCGCGCAAGGGCAACCGTACCGAAGCCGCCATCGGCGGTGGCCTGGGCTCGGCCGGCGGCTCGCTGCTGGGCGGCGCAGTAGGCGGCAAGACCGGTTCGACCGTGGGTGCCGGCCTGGGCGGCGCGGCCGGTGGTGCCCTCGGCAACCATCTGGGCGACAACAACCGCGGCAGCAAGAAGCACCACCGCCACCGTCACTGACCCCGTGACCGGAGGGCCGCATAGCGGCCCTTTTTGTTGCAGCACATCAACACCCCCTTCACTACAAGCTGGCACACTGACTGCTACTGTCTATCGTGCCACCGTGTGAAGGAACACCCCCTCCCCATGAACCATGAGTTGCTCTGGGTCCTCGGCCTGCTGGCCATCGTGATCATCCTGTTCGTCATCAACCGCCCACGCATGGACGTGGTCGCGCTGCTGGTGATTCTCGCCCTGCCACTACTCGGCATCCTTACCGTGGAACAGGCCCTGGCCGGGTTCAGCGACCCCAACGTGGTGCTGATCGCCGCCCTGTTCGTGATTGGCGAAGGCCTGGTGCGCACCGGCATTGCCTATCGCATCGGCGAATGGATGAGCGAGCGGGCCGGCAATAGCGAAGCACGCCTGCTGGTACTGCTGATGGTGGCGGTGGCCGGGCTGGGATCAATCATGAGCTCCACCGGCGTGGTGGCCATTTTCATCCCGGTGGTGCTGAGCATCGCTGCGCGCCTGCAGCTGTCACCCAGCCGCCTGATGATGCCACTGGCTTTTGCCGGCCTCATCAGTGGCATGCTCAGCCTGGTCGCCACACCGCCCAACGTGGTGGTGCACAGCGTGCTGGTCCGCCATGGCGAAGCGGGGTTCAGCTTCTTCAGCTTTACCCCGTTCGGCCTGGTGGTGCTGGTGCTGGGCATTGGCTACATGCTGCTGACCCGGCACTGGCTCAACGGTGAAGTGCGCAAGGACGGCCGGGTGGAAAGCCGCCGCACCTTGCTGGACCTGGTACTGGACTACAAGCTCAACGGCCGTGAACGACGCCTGCGCATCCGCCCTCAGTCGCCGCTGATCGGCCACAACCTTGGCGAGCTGCAACTGCGCACCAGACACGGCGCCAACGTGATCGGTATCGAGCGCCAGCACAAGTTCACCACGCGCGTGATCGCGGCCGACTCGGGCACCGTGCTGCATCAGGGCGACGTGCTGCTGCTCGACCTGTTCACCAAGCATGACGACCTGCGCAGCCTGTGCCAAACCATGCACCTGGAGCCCCTGCACTTCAAGGCCGCCTACTTCATCGACCAGTCCCAGGATTTGGGAATGGCTGAGGTCTCGCTGCCGCCCGGCTCGCAGTTGATCGGCAAGAGTATCCTCGAACTGGCATTCCGCACCCGCTATGGCCTCAACGTGGTCGGCCTGCGCCGCGATCAGGCCGCTATCGAAGAGCAACTGGTGGAAGAAAAGCTGCGCCTGGGCGACACACTGCTGGTGGTCGGCCCGTGGAAGGCAGTACGCCAGTTGCAAAGCAAGCCCAAAGACTTCCTGGTCCTGAGCCTGCCCGCCGAGATCGACCTGGTCGCACCAGCCCGCACTCGCGCGCCGCAGGCGTTGCTTAGCCTGGCGGTAATGGTCGGGCTAATGGTCAGCGGCGCCGTACCCAATGTCATGGCAGCGTTGATCGGCTGCTTGCTGATGGGCGCAGGCCGTTGCATCGACATGAACAGTGCCTACCGCGCCATCCACTGGCAAAGCCTGGTGCTGATCGTGGGCATGCTGCCCTTCGCTCAGGCGCTGCAGAAAACCGGCGGCATCGACCTGGCGGTGAGTGGGCTGGTGAACGTGCTGGGTGGTGCCGGCCCCAGCGCCATTCTTGCCTGCCTGTTCGCCGTCACCGCAGTGATCGGGCTGTTCATTTCCAACACCGCCACCGCCGTACTGATGGCGCCGGTGGCTGTCAGCACTGCGGCGCAGCTGGGGATGTCGCCCTACCCGTTCGCCATGACCGTCGCACTGGCCGCGTCGGCGGCTTTCATGACGCCGGTGTCATCACCGGTCAACACGCTGGTGCTTGGGCCCGGGCAATACCGCTTCGCTGACTTCGTCAAGATTGGCGTGCCGTTCACCGTGCTGGTGATGCTGGTTACCGTCGTGATGGTGCCGTGGTTCTTCGGGCTGTGAGGAAAGTGACCAGAAATAAAGGCAATTTGACATTATCGCAACCAATCGCGGCAGATTGACATCAACCACCCTGAGCCAACACACTGCGGGTAATTGCCCCAGGTGCTGTATCGCGTTGTCCTGGATTTCGTTTCCGCTTGCCGGTCGAGTTCATGGTTTTTCCAGCCCAATCGCGCGTGTTGCCTTATGTCGTTGTAGTTGGCGTAACCTTCGCCCTTACCCTGGGCGGTATCCTGGCACGCCCGATCGAATCGCTGTCGCTGTTCTGGCCAGTCAATGCGGTACTGGCCGGCGTACTGCTGCGCTACCCCCGTCAAGCCACGTTTACGGGCTTTAGCCTGGTGTGGCTGGCCATGGTCGGGGCCGACCTGCTGTGTGGCAGCGCCTGGGTACCGGCTCTGTGGTTAAACCTGTGCAATCTTGGCGTGGTGGTCACCCTCTGGCAGCTGCTGTCGCGCTTGCCACGCATGCACCGGCGCATGCGCAGCCCGCACGGCGTACTCAGCGTGTTCGCCGCCTGCGCCGCCGCTGCCATGGTGGCGGCCAGCATGGCAGCGGTAATGGCCGCACCCTGGTTCGAACAGTCGTTGCGCGCCACCTGGCTAGCCTGGTTCAGCGAACAGTTCTCGACCGGCGTGCTGGTGCTGCCGGTGCTGCTTACAGCGCCCTCGGTGCGGGCCTTGGTGCGCGGCGGCGCGCAGCCCATTCGCCTGGCGCCGTTGCTGGTACTGCTGGCCTCGCTGGCATTCAGCATCGCATTCGGTGGCCCTGGGGCCATTGCCTTCCCGATTGCCGCGTTACTGTGGTGTGCCTGGACCTACTCACCGTTCCTGGTTTCATTGCTGACGCTCACGGCCGGCAGTACGCTGATCGTGGCCGTGGCGCAAAACCTCATGCATTTCAGCGTGCCGCAGAGCGAACCTGGGGTTACCACGCTGATGTCGGCGCGCCTGGGCATCGCCATGCTGGTGCTCGGGCCGCTGGTGGTGGCCTGCGTCAGCCAGGCCAACCGTAGCCTCATGGCCCGCCTGGCGCACCAGGCCACCGTCGACCACCTCACCGGTGTGCTCACCCGCAGCGCCTTCACACGCCGCGCCAACGCGCTGCTGGAGAGCCGCCAACAGCACGCCCAGGCGCTGCCGCTGACCCTGATGATGCTGGACATCGACCACTTCAAGTCGATCAACGATGCCCACGGCCATGCAGTCGGTGACCAGGTGCTGCGCCAATTCGCCAGCACCCTCCAGGACCAGCTGCACAACGATGAGCTGATCGCACGCCTGGGTGGCGAAGAATTCGTTGTCATCCTGCCCGGACTTGCGCCAGAGCGGGCCAACTTCATCGCCGAACGCCTGCGCCGCGCCATCCAAGACCTGCACGTGGCACAGGCCGACCAGCGCCTCCAAATTACCGTGAGTATCGGTGTGGCAGGCTGCGACGCAGACATGCCGGCCCCCAGCCTGGACGAACTGCTGGCGAGTGCCGACCAGGCGCTGTACCGGGCCAAAGCCCGGGGCCGCAACCGCGTCGAACAGGCCGAAGCACAGCGCCTGGTGATCTGAACTAGCCGGCCAGCAGGTCCCACGACAGCTTGGCGATCAGCACACACAACAGCACCAGGAACAGCCCGCGGACAAACCCGGCACCCTTGCGTACCGCCAGCCAGGTACCGGTCAGCGCGCCGAGAATGTTACACACCGCCATGGGCAAGGCTATGGCGTACAGCACGTTGCCCGTCGGCACGAAGAACACCAGCGCCGCCAGGTTGGTGGCAATGTTCACCACCTTGGCCGAAGCCGAGGCGTGCAGGAAGTCCAGGGCAAAGAAGCGGATGAACAGGAAGATCAGGAAGCTACCGGTGCCCGGGCCGAACAGGCCATCGTAGAAGCCGATAGCACCGCCGATCAGCACTGCCAGGCACTGCTCCTTGCGGCCGACCTGCGCAGGTGTGTGCAAGGTGCCGAAGTCCTTCTTGCAGAAGGTGTAGACAGCCATCAGCACGATCAGCACCAGCACTGCCGGGCGCATCACGCTGGGGGGTACCAGCGACACCGTGGCGGCCCCCGCGAACGACATGACAAAGGCACTGAGTGCCGCCGGTACGATCAACCCCCAATCCAGCGTCACTTTACGGATGAACGAGCGGGCCGCGAAGGCCGTGCCGCACACGGACGCCAGTTTGTTGCTGCCGAGCAAGGCGGCCGGTTGCGCGGAGGGCAACACGTTGAACAAGGCCGGGATCTGGATCAGCCCGCCGCCACCCACCGCGGCGTCGATCAACCCAGCGGCGAAGGCGAACACAGAAAGCACAGCAATATCCATCATGACGCGGTTCCAGGCAGTGAAGACGCCTGCAAGGCTAATCAAAGTGGCACACTTGTGTTGAAATGCCATATTGCGATAACTGCAACGAGGAGCAGGCCATGGCACTGGACATGCTGCGGGAAATTCAGGCGTTCGTCAGCGTGGCGCACAAGCGCAGCTTCGTTGCTGCCGCCCGCGCCCTGGGGCGTTCACCCAGCGCAGTTACGCGCGCGGTACAAACCCTGGAAGACAATGCGGGAAGCAAACTGCTCAACCGCAACGCCAACGCCGTCACCCTGACCGAGGCCGGCGAGCGCTTGCTGCCGCATGCCGAACGCTTGCTGGATGTGCAACGCGATGCTGCCGACGAACTGGCCGCGCTCAGCGGCAGCGCCCAAGGCTGGATTCGCTTTGCCGCGCCGCAACTGCTGGGAGAGCATGTGCTACCGCAAGTGCTTGCCGAGTTTTCCCGCCGCCACCCTCAGGTGACCCTGGACGTGCAGTACAGCGACGAAGCCCTTGACCCGCTGCAAGGTAAATTCGACTTCGTGGTGCGCGGTGCCTTCCCCCAATCGAGCGAGCTGATCGGCTACCCGCTTTGGCCCTACCAGCGCCACCTGTATGCCAGCCCGGCATATCTGGCCCTGGCTGGCACACCGCAACATCCGGAAGACCTGGATGGACACACCTTGATCCTGCATACCGCGCCACGCATCCTCAAGGCCTGGCACTTCTGCCACGATGACCAGATCACCAGCCTGCGCCCCAGGCCCAGACTCCGCCTGGGCTCAGGAGGCGCGGTGTACCACAGCACCCTGGCCGGCGCCGGCATCGCCCGCCTTGCCGCCTGGGTTGGCGAAGCACAGGTCAAGGCCGGCCGCCTGGTGCGGGTGTGCCCGCAGTACCGCTTGACGTCCAGTAGCGGCCAGGACCCACAGATGCATGCTGTATACCCTGCCGGCGAGTTGCCGACGCGGGTACGTGACTTGCTGGCCGCCCTCCGCCGAGCCGGCCCGCTGTACTGAAACAAGCCATGAAACGACTGTTCAAATTCTGCTCAATTTAACAGAGCCCGCCGCGGGTCTGGCTTGCAGCACTTTATCCACAGACCTACCCACGTTTTTTGTGGACAGATTTCCCAGCGTAAAGAACGACTTATCGCACAAGCAGAAAGGCGAACTGGCCAACCTGACCCGCTCGATCCACGCCTGCCCTGAGAATGACTTGCACCTGATGCTGACCCAGCAGTGCGATGAAAAAGATGACCGGCCATTGGCCAATAGATTGGGCCCGTCGCTTGGAGTGGACGGGCCGCGCAGGGGGAAACGCAGTTGAACTCAGCTTGGCGGAATGGTGCCAAGAATACCAATCAGAATGGTCAGCAGCAGAAAACCACCCAGGAACAGCGCCAGCTTGCCCATTGGAACCTCTACAGTTGTGATGCGGGAATGGGCATATTGTCGAGCTTGGGCTGATACGGTTACAGATTCAGGTTTATGGAAAAAAAGCGGATCAGATGTGATGCGCAGAGGCCGCCGAGCTGGATTCAGCCGCAGTGGTTGACGCTGAGCACGTGTCGCTCGCGGGCCGGCAATTGATACATGAAGTTTCTAAACACGCCTCCGGGTTTACCCAGCACCTGCGTTGGGTGCGCTGCCCCTCGAAAGCGCCCGAACCCAGCCAATACGGTAGATTGAGCTTGCTTGGGAGGACACGATCTGAAACACGACTTGTAGGATTATTTACCGCACTCCGTAGGAAAGGACGCGGCAATGAGTATTGCCTGTATGAAACATCAGTTTCTCCGGCAAATTCGAGCTGCTACGGTCCATTTTTCCTACAACGGTACGGAAGCCTACAGCGTGAGAAAAGCATGGACTCGTTCAAAACCTCTGCACTGAAGTTGCAGAAAAATCTGCTTAACCTGCGCGTTGCGCGTGAGCGCCTGAGAGGTGAAGGCAAGGACAAGGAAGCGGATCAACTCACTGGGCCGATCGCGCGGCTTGAGGAGGCCATTCGGCAACTGCCGGATAGCCTGAAGCCCGACACCTTGCAGTGACCTGCAAGAGCCATTGTCATGCTCCACAGCTCAGGCCTACCCATCCCCTTGCACGAGCAGCCTTGCGCTGCGAAGAGAGCGGTAAGGCAAACGACTGCCTTAGGCAGCTATTGCTTCTTCGCAGCATAAGGTTGCTTCGGAAGCCGAGCTGGCGCCGGGTCACCTATCCCCTCAGAACACCTTGATCGTGTAACTCAGAATCAAGCGGTTCTCATCTATATCTGTCCGGTAGTTGGAGCGCGCCATCACGTTGCGCACCCGTATCCCAAGCCCGGCCAACGGCCCGCTTTGCACCACGTAGGCCAGGTCCAGGTCACGTTCGCGGTCACGCCCTTCAAAGCCCAGCCCTGTCTCCACGTCCCGCCCCTTCACATAACGCAGGGTCGACGTCAGCCCTGGAAGCCCCAAGGCGACAAAATTGTAATCATGTCGCACCTGCCACGAGCGTTCACCCGGCGCCGAGAACTCATAGGTCGGCAGCGTATTACCCATCGGGTTGGTGTTGGCGCCTACCTGGATAAAGCCGTCATCGCCGCCGATCTGCTGATAGCCCACATAAAAGGTATGCCCGCCGGTCTTGGCCGAGAACAGGCTGAACAGCGCATGGTTATCGTAGTCGCCAGCCACCTTGCTCCCGTCCTCGCGGGCATCGAAGTAGCCGGCATTGACCCCCAGCGTCCAGCTCCCCAGCGGCTCGGCATGCTTGAAGCTATAGAAGCGCTGCTGGTAGATATCCTCCAGCTGCGCCTGCCAGACACCGACGCTGGTTCGGTTGTCGTTGAAGGCATAGTCGGCACCCACGTAGTTGAACCGGTCGCTGGTAAAACGCGCCAGCCGCGCCGGGTTGATCGGGTCGTTGACCAGCGCGTACATCTTCTGGCTGTTGGACGAGTCGCGCAGGCTGGTGGAGCGGAACTGGCCGGCGCTCAGGGTCAACCCGGCGAACTCGCGCGACTCCAGCATCGCGCCCTGGTATGTCGGCGGCAGCAGGCGCAAATCGCTGAACAGCAGCACCGGCAGGTTGGGCATCAACTCGCCCACTTTCAGCTCGGTTTGCGACACCTTGAACTTGATCGCCGCACCCACGCGGCTGTATTCGTCCGCCGACTTGCCGCTGTCCAGGCTGGGCAGCAACCCGGACCGGGCATGTTCCGGGCTGCTGTCGAGCTTGAAACCCAGCAGGCCGGTAACATCCACACCCACGCCAACGGTGCCCTGGGTATAACCGGAGCTGGCATTGAGGATAAACCCTTGCGCCCATTCCTGGGTGCGCGACTGGGTGCTGGCGCCCTTGATATCGGCATAGTCGCGGCTGAAGAAGTAATTGCGCGCCTGCAGCGTGGCGCGGGCACCTTCGATGAAACCGGCCTCTTCTGCCGTGGCCTCTGCACACAAAGCGGCGGCAATACAACCGCCGGCCAGGCGTGCAGACGAAGAAAAACGCGGCGCAGTGAAACCTTGCATAGGGCTACTCCTGGATTTGGGCAACAGCAACCCGGCGCGGCGGCACTGCATGGCCACCGACGTGCGGGTTGCATCGAGAGAGGTCGGCAGGCGGGCCCCCGGCCCGCCTGCCCTGCCGTTGCGTGAAGCGCTGGGCCGCTAGCGGTTGACCAGCTTGGCCGGCAAGGCGATGACCAGGAAGCAGCTGAGGATCAGGCAGCCGGCAAACACCCACAGCGCAGCGTGCGAGGTGCCGGTGAGGTCGGTGACCACACCCATCAGTGAGTTGCTCACCAGGCCGGCGATGTTGGCTACCGAACAGGCCAGGGCAAAGCCGGTGGCGGCTGCGGTGCCTTTGAGGAAAGTCGCCGGCAGACTGAAGAACACCGGCACCGCGCCGATGATCGCCGCCGAGGCAATGGCGAACAGCACCACGGTCATCACCAGGTTCTGGCTGAACAAGGTGCTGCTGGCCATGGCGATTGCACCAATGATGAACGGCACGATGATGTGCCAGCGGCGCTCGCGGTGGCGGTCGGAGCTGGCCCCGATCATGAGCATGCCGGCCAGCGCGGCCAGGCTTGGAATGGCCGTGAGCAGGCCGATATGGAAGGTGTCGCTGACGCCCGCATCGCGGATGAAGGTCGGCATCCAGAAGCCCATCGCATAGGCGCTGAGCAGGATCGAAAAGTCGATACCACCGAGCATCCACACCTTAAGGTTGAAGAAGCCATCGCGGAAGCTGTGCTTGCTGTCCTTGCCCTCGGCATCGTCCGCGGCCAGGTCTGCCGCCAGTTGTGCCTTGTCGTCAGCCGACAGCCATTTGGCCTGCTGGAAATGGTTAGGCAATGCCCAGAACGTGAGGATGCCGAGTAAAACGCTGGGGATCGCCTCCAGCAGGAACAGCCACTGCCACCCATGCAAACCTTGAACCTGGTCGAAATGCCCCATGATCCAGCCAGAAATCGGCCCGCCAATCACGCTCGACAACGGCAGCCCGATCATGAACAGGGCAATGATGCGCCCGCGGCGATAGGTGGGGTACCACATGGTCAGGTAGTACAGCACGCCTGGCAGGAAGCCGGCTTCGGCCGCCCCCAGCAGGAAACGCAGGATATAGAACTGGGTGGTGCTGGTGACGAACATGGTGCAGGCCGACAGCAGGCCCCAGGTGATCATGATGCGGGCGATCCACAGCTTGGCGCCAACGCGCTGCAGGATCAGGTTGCTCGGCACTTCGAAGATGATGTAGCCGACGAAGAACAGCCCTGCACCCAGGCCATAGGCCGCTGTGCTGAACTGCAGGTCTTCGAGCATCTGCAGCTTGGCGAAGCCGACATTGATGCGGTCCAGATAAGCTGCGAGGTAGCAGAAGCACAAGAAGGGGATGAGCCTCCAGGTGATCTTGCTGTACAGCGCTTTCGTGCCATGGTCGATGTCACTGTGGACCGTGGTTGCATTCGCAATTGGCATTTCCTGTCTCCTGGCGGGCGACTTTGTGGTTGTTTTAAGGCCAGCAGTTTTCGACGCGCCGGGCACGCCGCGCATTCTACGCGGCGGGCCTGGACAGCGCCTGAAGACCCCGAGTGCTCCTGCGGGGCGACCACCCGGACAGCAGGCGGTCATGGACGGGCTTCCCGCACCGGTCCTTGATTGTTATTGGGTAGGCGCTGCCCGGCGTTCAGCCGGCCAGGCGCCTGAGTTGCTGCATGGCATCCTGCCGGGTGACGACATCGCCGTACTTGCTGTCGATGTCGAACAGGTTGGCTTCGTGCGGGTCGCTGTGGCGGTCACCGACACACTCGCGCACCACGATGGTTCGAAACCCGTGCTGCATGGCATCCACCGCACTGGCGCGGATGCAGCCGCTGGTCGAGCAGCCAGCCAGCACCACGGTATCCACCCCCTGTGCATGCAGCAGCGGGGCCAGGCTGGTGGCGAAGAAAGCGCTGGCGTACTGCTTGCTCAGCACCACCTCCCCTGCCTGTGGCGCAACGGCCTCGCAAAAGGCTGCCAGCGGGTTGCCTTCGACCATGTCCTTCATCACCGGCGCCTTGCGCACCCACACGCCGCCGTCAGCAAAATGCGGCGGCTGGTAACGGATGTTGGTATGCACCACCAAGGTACCGCAGCCGCGGGCCAGCGCCAGCAGGCCGGCGGCCTGCTCGACCGCTGCGACCACGCCCGGGGCGTACAGCGGTGCGCCCGGGGTGGTGTAGCCCTGCATGAAGTCGATCATCAGCAGGGCCGGCTTGCGGCCAAAGCCGATGCGCTGGCCCCACACACCCTGGTAGTTGTCACGGGCGCTTTGTGCGTCGCTCATGTCCGTCTCCCGATTTCAGTAGGCGCCCGACAGCAAGGCACCGGCGCCCGGCACGATCGGCTCCAGGTCCAGCGCCTTGAGCATCGCGTAGGTGGTGGCGATGGCAGCGGTGACTACCGGCTTGCCGGTTTGCGCCTCGACCTTGGCCACTGCCGGCAGCGATTGCATCTGCACGCACGCCGACAGCACCACCACATCGACGCCTTCAAGGTCCATGCCGGCGACGATGTCCGGCAGGTTGGCCGGGTCGTGACGGGCCACGGCGAGGTTGTCGGGGATTTCCAGCGCGCGCCAGTCCTGCACCTCGAAGCCTTCCTCGCGGATGTAGTTCACCACCAGCTCGGTCAGCGGCTTCATGTACGGCGCGACGATGGCAATGCGCTTGGCCTTCATCACATGCAAGGCCTCGACCAGCGCCCCGGCGCTGGTGATCACCGGTGCCAGTGCATCATTGTCGGCGGTGGCCTGCTGCAGGCGCTTTTCAGATTGGCGGTGATAGCCCAGCCCCATGGCCATGATCGCCACAAGGCAGGCATAGCCCAGCACATCGACCTTGGCGTCGGACAGCTCGACTGCGCAGCGGTCGGACTCGGCGTCCATCGCGGCCAGTTCTTCCTTCTTCACCTGCTTCATGCGCATGCGGCTGGAATGGAAGGTGAACCGCTCGGGGCGGATCGCCTGGCGTGCGTTGAGCATCGCCGGAATTTCGGTTTCCATGGTGGTGTTCGAACTCGGCACGATCTGGCCGATGCGGTATAGCTGGGTCATGTCTCGTGCTCCGTCAGACGAGGGGGTGGTCGAGGAAGTCGCCAAAGGCGGCGAAGAAACCGTCCAGGTCATCCCAGGGGATCATGTGGCCGGCGTTGTCCACGTACGCGACCTGGATATCCGGCTTGAGCTCGCGCATTTCAGCAATGTCACGGGGCTCGATCACTCCACCCCGCCCGGCCACCATCAGCAATGCCGGCTGGCGCACCGCGGGCAGGTACTGGTGGATATCGACCTCGTGGAAATCATCGAAGGCCCGCACGATCGCCGGCTCGTAGCAGGTGTGCAGCCACTCGGCACGCAGGGCCAGCTGCTCGTCGCTCCAGGTGGCACAGAAGGCGCGCATGTCATCGCCGCTCATGCCAACCGTGGCTTGGCGGATCGAATCGACGTACCACGGCAACTTGCTCGGGTAGGCACGGCGGCCGGGCCCGGACACCGGTGGGTCGACCAGCACCAGCCGCTGCAGCCCCGGTGCCCCTTGGGCGGCTGCGCGGATGGCAAAACGCGCCCCCATCGAGTGACCGAGCAGATGGTAGCCATCCAGGCCCAGCGCGGCGGCAAAGGCGGGAATATCCGCAGCACAAGCGTCGGTGCCGTAGTCCAGGTCGGGGCCGCTTGAAGACAAGCCACGCCCGCGCACATCCAGCACATAGGTGTCGAAATACTGCCCAAGGCGCTCGGCGACAAAGCCCCAGGTGATCGCTGGGCTGGTGATGCCCGGCACCAGGATCAGCGCATGGCCCTTGCCGCCATAGCGCAGGTAATGCTGGCGGATGCCATTGGCGCTGACGTTACCACCAGCGACGAAGGTGCTCATGCCGCCTCCCCGCTTTCAAGCTGCTGCCCATAGAGGTCGTAGCCGTAAACCCAGGCTGGATCTTCCTGGCTGTAGAGCCAGGTGTTGGCGTTGGATACCGATTGCACCTGCGATGCCCGCTCTTTACGGTTGGCCTCGTAGAGGGCGAACGCCGTGCGGTGGTCGGACAGCCCGGTCTCCTGCAGGCAGCGGGTCAGCATGGCCGCGTCCTCGATGGCCATGCACGCGCCCTGGGCCATGTGTGGCTTCATCGGGTGGCAGGCGTCGCCCAGCAGCACCAGGCGGCCACGGCTCCACAACGGCAACGGGTTGCGGTTGCGCAACGGCCACTTGGTGATCGATTCGGTAGCGTCGATCAGCTTCTGCACCGTGGGGTGGTAGCCTTCGAAGGCTGCGCGCATTTCTTCCTGGCTGCTGTCGACGAACGCACCTTGGAAGTCCCAGGCTTCATGTGGCACGCCGGTGACGAAGTAATACTCGTCGCGCTTGCCGGTGGTGTAGTAGACCATCATGTGGCGGTCTTCGGACCACCATTTGACGCAGGGCTCGAACACATCGGCATGCGGTGCCAGGTTCACCCCGCGAATCAGTGCACGGTGCGCGACCCAGCCGCTGTAGATCGGCGCTTCAGCCCCCAGCAACTCTTCACGGATCTTCGAGTGGATGCCGTCGGCCCCGATGACGATGTCGGCCACGGTGTGGGTGCCGTCGGCGAAGTCCAGGCGCACCTGGTCACCTTCGTCGACGATCTTTTCCAGGCGCTTGCCGAAGTGCACGGTGCCCGGCTGGATGGCCTCGATCTGCAGGGCGTGCAGGTCGCCACGGTGGATGGTGATGTAGGCGGCGCCGTATTCGCGGCGGGCAAACTCGCCCAGCGGAATGCGCGACAGGTAATCACCGGTATTGCCGTCGCGGCTGAACCAGAAGTCCGGGTGCGAGCCCATCAGCTCCAGCTTCTGCTCCAGCCCCATGCGGCGGAAGATTTTCATCACGTTAGGGCCGATATGAATGCCCGCGCCCAGGCGGGTGAACGCCGGAGCCTGTTCGAATACCTCGACATCGAACCCGGCCTGTTGCAGCAACGTGGCGGCGGCCGCCCCACCCAGACCTGCACCGACGATTGCGATTTTCTGCCTACCCCGCATGGGTATGTCTCCTCTTGTTCTGATAGGTGGCCAGCGGTTCAACCGCCTGACGATTTAGAGCGTATACTCTGTAAATGGCCTTTGAAAAGAGCCAGCTGAAAATATTTTTCAAACAGCTGATAGAAACGACACCCGGCTGATTGTTACCGCAAATACTGGTCAATGTGTGGATATGTAACGTTTGAACAGATCACTTGCGCTCGCTGGCAGGATGCGTTTTCATCTGCACATATATGGTGTACACACTATTATTTTGCACCGAGATGAAGCACCAGGCACTGCCATGGTGCGCCCCTGTCAACGCCACCCAGGAGAACCCCGATGCCGGTGAGCAATGCACAACTGACCCAGATGTTCGAGCACGTACTGAAGCTATCTCGCGTGGACGAAACGCAGAGCGTGGCCGTGCTCAAGAGCCACTACTCCGACCCGCGCACGGTAAACGCCGCCATGGAGGCCGCCCAACGTTTGAAGGCCAAGGTGTATGCAGTAGAGCTGCCGGCGTTCAACCACCCGACCGCCATGGGCAACGACATGACGGCCTACTGCGGCGACACCGCGCTGACCGGCAACCTGGCGGCGCAACGGGCGCTGGAAGCCGCCGACCTGATCGTCGACACCATGATGCTGCTGCACTCACCCGAGCAGGAGCAGATTCTCAAGACCGGCACGCGCATCCTGCTGGCCGTGGAGCCACCCGAGGTGCTGGCGCGCATGCTGCCGACCGAAGACGACAAACGTCGGGTGCTGGCTGCCGAAACCCTGTTGAAACAGGCGCGCAGCCTGCATGTGCGGTCCAAGGCCGGTAGCGACTTCCATGCCCCGCTCGGCCAGTACCCGGCCGTGACTGAGTACGGCTATGCCGACGAACCGGGGCGCTGGGACCACTGGCCCAGCGGCTTTCTGTTCACCTGGCCGAACGAGGACAGCGCCGAGGGCACGCTGGTGCTGGACGTGGGTGACATCATCCTGCCGTTCAAGAACTATTGCCGCGAGCGCATCACCCTGGAAATCGAAAAAGGCTTCATCACCGGCATACATGGCGGCTTCGAGGCCGAGTACCTGCGTGACTACATGAAGTACTTCAACGACCCCGAGGTATACGGCATCTCGCACATAGGCTGGGGCCTGCAGCCGCGCGCGCAATGGACGGCCATGGGCCTGCACGACCGCAACGACGGCATGTGCATGGATGCCCGTGCGTTCTACGGCAACTTCCTGTTCTCCACTGGCCCCAACACCGAGGTCGGCGGCAAGCGCAAGACCCCGTGCCACCTGGACATCCCGCTGCGCAACTGCGATATCTACCTGGATGACAAGGCGGTAGTGCTGGCCGGCGACGTGGTTGCACCAGAGGAGTCGCGAGCGCGATAGGGGTTATACTGGCCGGGCGCTCCGCTATTGGCGGCCGGCCAGCCTCTTTCCACCCAGCCCAAGCCATCCTATGTCGAAAAAAACCACCCCCAGCAGCGCCCCGCTCGACAACACCCCCTACGACGTTACTGAACAGGTCGGGCACTTGCTGCGCAAGGCCTACCAACGGCACACGGCGATCTTCCAGCAACAGGCCTGCGACCCGCAGCTTACCTCGATCCAGTTCGTCACCCTGTGCGCCCTGCGCGATCACGGCCCCAGCTCCCAGGCCGAACTGATCAAGGCCACCGCGGTGGACCAGGCAACCATCCGCGGCATCGTCGAGCGCCTGAAGGCGCGCGAGCTGGTGCAGCTTTCACCAGACCCGGGCGACCGGCGCAAGGTCATCGTCGAACTCACCGAAAGCGGCGCGGCCTTGCTCGATGCAATGATCCCCTGCGCCCGGCAGATCAGCGAACTGAGCATGGGCAACCTGAATGCCGGGGAGCGCGTAGCCATTTTGTACCTGCTGCGCAAGATGATCGACAGCGACGAGAACGCGGGCTGAAAATTGTTGTGACTGCCGCGGTGGCCGTCACAGATACGCGGCCTGAGAGATCAAGCGCATCGCGAGCAAGCTCGCTCACATTGGACACGCATCGGTGATTGGACACAGGCCGTCGTAGGAGCGGGTTCACCCGCGAATGGGCCGGCCCTGCTGGCCAATCTCCACCTGCCGATCACCGGTGCCGCCACCACCGTATTCGCGGGTAAACCCGCTCCTACACACACAACATCGGGGGTCGGCACAACATCGCGGGTTCGGCACAGGCCGCCGTAGGAGCGGGTTCACCCGCGAATGGGCCGGCCCTGCTGGCCAATCTCCACCTGCAGATCACCGTCACCGCCACCACCGTATTCGCGGGTAAACCCGCTCCTACACACACAACATCGGGGGTCGGCACAACATCGCGGGTTCGGCACAGGCCGTCGTAGGAGCGGGTTCACCCGCGAATGGGCCGGCCCTGCTGGCCAATCTCCACCTGCCGATCACTGTTGCCGCCACCACCGTATTCGCGGGTAAACCCGCTCCTACACACACAACATCGGGGGTTCGGCACAACATCGCGGGTTTGGCACAGGCCGTCGTAGGAGCGGGTTCACCCGCGAATGGGCCGGCCCTGCTGGCCAATCTCCACCTGCCGATCACCGTTGCCGCCACCACCGTATTCGCGGGTAAACCCGCTCCTACACACACAACATCGGGGGTTCGGCACAACATCGCGGGTTCGGCACAGGCCGCCGTAGGAGCGGGTTCACCCGCGAATGGGCCGGTCCTGCTGGCCAATCTCCACCTGCCGATCACTGTTGCCGCCACCACCGTATTCGCGGGTAAACCCGCTCCTACACGCGCATCGGGGGTTCGGCACAACATCGCGGGTTCGGCACAGGCCGTCGTAGGAGCGGGTTCACCCGCGAATGGGCCGGTCCTGCTGGCCAATCTCCACCTGCCGATCACCGGTGCCGCCACCACCGTATTCGCGGGTAAACCCGCTCCTACACACACACACAACATCGGGGGTTCGGCACAGCGAGATGCGCCGCGCGGGCGGCGCTCGGTTTCCCCGGCGCCGACAATCTTCATCCCTGCCCCACCATCACAGTTCTCTGCAGATTCATCTCTGGCCTGCTTCTTGCTCACTCATTTCATGTAGTGAGTACTTACCGAAACGCTCGCGTCATTTGAGTCCTTTGGTAGCGCAAGCAACCTCCAGAGATGAGCCAATAATGCAAACAACCATCTCCCTGCAGGTCAACGGCCAGCCCGTCGAAGTCAGCGCCATGCCTGACACCCCGCTGCTGCTGATCCTGCGCAACGACCTGTGCCTGAACGGCCCCAAGTACGGCTGCGGCCTGGGCGAATGCGGGGCGTGTACGGTGATCATCGACGGCGTGGCCGCCCGCTCCTGCGTCATCCCCTTGGCCGGCGCCGCCGGCCGCAATATCACCACCCTCGAAGGGCTGGGCAGCAAGGCCGCGCCGCACCCCGTGCAACAGGCGTTCATCGACGAGCAGGCGGCCCAGTGTGGTTACTGCATGAACGGCATGATCATGACTGCCAAGGCCCTGCTCGATCGCATTACCGACCCCAGCGACGAACAGATTCGCAATGAGCTGTCCGGCAACCTGTGCCGCTGCGGCACCCACGTCGAAATCCTGCGCGCCGTGCGCCGCGCTGCCGAGACCCGGAGAAAGCCATGAACCACTCACAACAGGTGCCCAGCCGCGACCAACTGCTGGCCAAGACCGGCGTATTGCTGATCGTCGACCAGATCACCCCGCCCTCAGGCCCTGTGGCCAAGGGCGTGACACCTGCAGTCAAGGAACGTGAGCTGGCGTTGTTCATCGCGGTCAGCGACGACGGCATGGTCTACGCCTTCAATGGCCATGTCGACCTGGGCACTGGCATCCGTACCTCGCTGGCGCAAATCGTCGCCGAAGAGCTGGACCTGCGCATGGACCAGGTGCACATGGTGCTGGGCGACACCGAGCGGGCCCCCAACCAGGGCGCGACCATAGCCAGCGCCACCCTGCAGATTTCCGCGGTACCGCTGCGCAAGGCTGCAGCCACAGCGCGACGCTATCTGTTGCAACAGGCCGCCCTACGCCTTGGCTGCCCGCCCGAAATGCTGCGCATTGAAGACGGCACGGTTATCGCCAGTAACGGCAGCACGCTGAGCTTTGCCGAACTGGTGCAAGGCGAGAACCACCAACTGCACATTGCCGACGACGCCCCGCTCAAGGCCATCGAGGACTACCGCCTGGTCGGGCGCAGCGCCCCTCGAGTAGACATCCCTGGCAAGGCCACCGGCGAGCTGACCTATGTGCACGACATGCGCCTGCCCAACATGCTTCACGGTCGGGTCATCCGCCCGCCCTATGCCGGCCATGACAGCGGCGACTTTGTCGGCAACAGCCTGCTGGCGGTGGATGAATCCTCCATCGCCCATCTACCCGGCGTGGTCGCCGTGGTGGTCATCCGCGACTTCGTCGGCGTGGTGGCAGAGCGCGAAGAGCAAGCCATCCGTGCAGCCCATGAGCTGAAAATCAGCTGGAAGCCATTCACAGGCAAGCTGCCCGACCTTAGCGATGTCGCCCAGGCCATCCGCGACAACCCGCGCGTGCAGCGCACCGTGCTGGACCAGGGCGATGTCGACGGCAGCATCGCCAACGCCAGCCAGCGCCTGAGCCGCAGCTACCTATGGCCTTACCAGCTGCACGCATCGATCGGCCCATCATGTGCGCTGGCCGACTTCACCGCAGGGCAGATCCGCGTGTGGTCAGGTACGCAGAACCCGCACCTGCTGCGCGCAGACCTGGCCTGGCTGCTGGCGTGCGACGAAGCACGCATCGAGATCATTCGCATGGAAGCAGCCGGTTGTTATGGCCGTAACTGCGCCGATGACGTGTGCGCCGACGCGGTGCTGCTGTCGCGTGCGGTGCAGCGCCCGGTGCGGGTGCAGCTGACCCGCGAACAGGAACACGTGTGGGAGCCCAAGGGCACCGCGCAGTTGATGGAAATCGACGGCGGCCTGAACGCCGATGGCAGCGTGGCCGCCTATGACTTCCAGACCAGCTACCCGTCCAATGGCGCGCCCACCCTGGCCCTGCTACTGACCGGTGCCGTGGAGCCGGTGCCGGCGCTGTTCGAGATGGGCGATCGAACGTCGATCCCGCCTTACGACTACGAACACATGCGCGTCACTATCAATGACATGACGCCACTGGTGCGCGCCTCGTGGATGCGGGGGGTGTCGGCCATGCCCAACAGCTTCGCCCACGAGTCGTACATTGATGAGCTGGCCTTCGCCGCTGGCGTCGACCCGGTCGAATATCGCCTCAAGCACCTGTCCGACCCGCGCGCCATCGACCTGGTCAAAGCCACCGCTGAACGCGCGCAATGGCAGCCGCATACCCGGCCCATGCAGACACAGGCCGAAGGTGATGTGCTGCGCGGCAGGGGCTTTGCCTATGCGCGCTATATCCACAGTAAATTCCCCGGCTTCGGCGCGGCCTGGGCAGCTTGGGTAGCCGATGTCGCAGTGGACCGGCGCACGGGCGAAGTGGCCGTCACCCGCGTGGTGATCGGCCACGATGCCGGGATGATGGTCAACCCCGAGGGTGTGCGTCACCAGATCCACGGTAACGTCATCCAGTCCACCAGCCGGGTGCTCAAGGAGCAGGTCAGTTTCGAAGAATCGACAGTGGCGAGCAAGGAATGGGGCGGCTACCCGATCCTGACCTTCCCCGAGCTGCCGGCTATCGACGTAATGATGCTGCCGCGCCAGCACGAGCCGCCAATGGGGAGCGGCGAATCAGCCTCGGTACCCAGCGCAGCGGCCATCGCCAATGCCATTTTCGACGCCACCGGCATTCGTTTTCGCGAGCTCCCGATCACTGCCGAACGCGTGCGCGCTGCGCTCGGTGGCGAAGGCCAAGGGCCAGATGCACCCGCGCCAGCGCAGCCGTCAACCAAGCGTTCGAAGTGGTGGTTCGGCTCGCTGGCCGGGGTGTTCGGCGCTGCATTGGGCATGCTTGCCACCGCCTTGCCCTGGCGCGCCGAAATCGCCCCGGTAACGCCACCTGGTGTCGGCAGCTGGAGCGCCGCCATGCTCGAGCGCGGGCGCCAGGTGGCGGCGGCCGGCGACTGCGCCGTGTGCCATACGGTCAGCGGCGGCAAGGTCAATGCCGGGGGGCTGGCAATGGATACGCCTTTCGGCACGTTGTACAGCACCAATATTACCCCCGACCCGGAAACCGGCATCGGCCGCTGGTCCTTCGCGGCCTTCGAGCGGGCCATGCGCGAAGGTATCAGCCGCGATGGCCGGCACCTGTACCCGGCGTTTCCCTACACCTCGTTTCGCAACATCAACGACGCCGACATGCAAGCACTGTATGCCTACCTGATGTCGCAAACCCCGGTACGCCAGGAAGCGCCCGCCAACCAGATGCGCTTCCCGTTCAACCAGCGGCCGCTGATGGCCGGCTGGAATGCGCTGTTTCTGCAACGCGGCGAATACCAGCCCGACCCGCAGCGCAGCGCGCAGTGGAACCGCGGTGCCTACCTGGTCGACGGCCTGGGCCACTGCACGGCCTGCCACTCGCCGCGTAACCTGATGGGTGCAGAAAAAGGCGGTAGCAGCTACCTTGCCGGCGGCATGGTCGATGGCTGGGAGGCCCCGGCCTTGAATGCCCTGGCCAAGTCATCGACGCCGTGGAGCGAAGACGAGTTGTTCAACTACCTGAGCACTGGCTTCTCCGAAAAACATGGCGTGGCGGCCGGCCCCATGGGCCCGGTGGTCAGTGAGCTTGCCACCCTGCCAAAAAGCGACGTGCGCGCCATCGCCCACTACCTCAGTTCCCTGGAGGGCGAGCCGCAGGCACTGGCCGCCAATGCCGCGCCCCAGGTGGACACGCACGTGTCGCTGAGCAACGGCGAGCGGGTATTCAAAGGTGCGTGCCTGGCCTGCCACAGTGATGGGCTGGGGCCGAAGCTGTTTGGCGTCAGCCCGTCGATGGCGGTCAACAGCAACGTCCACAGCGACCTGCCGGACAACCTGCTGCGCGTGGTGCTGCACGGCATTCCGACCCCGGCAACCCGCGACCTGGGCTACATGCCTGGTTTCAAGGA
This sequence comes from Pseudomonas sp. 10(2024), assembly GCF_045164175.1. Classification (NCBI taxonomy): domain Bacteria; kingdom Pseudomonadati; phylum Pseudomonadota; class Gammaproteobacteria; order Pseudomonadales; family Pseudomonadaceae; genus Pseudomonas; species Pseudomonas sp. 10(2024). The sequence continues at coordinate 2,158,259 of NZ_CP174006.1, read as the reverse complement.
CAGCCTGTCGGACCGCCAGGTAGCCGACCTCGCGGCCTACCTGCGCCATCGTTTTGCCGCCGACAAACCGGCCTGGCAAGGGCTGGCGTCCAAGGCTGCGCAGGTACGCGCCAACCCTGGCAGCCACTGAGGCTCAGCGGCGCAAGCCGCGCAGCGCAAGGTCACTGATGAAGGCCAGCCAATCGGCCTTGGCCTGCTTGTCGGCCAGGTCCACGGCCAGGAACGAGCTGAGCGTATGGCGGTTGGAGTTATAGAAGTAGCAGAGCGAGGCAATCATCAGGTAGGCGTGGGTAATGCAGATATCGTCGCGGAACAGGCCCTTTGCCTGTCCGGCCTCGATGATCGGCCGCAGCACGCCGACCGCTTCGCCGGACAGCGCCCTGAGGTTTTGCGACTTGCGCGCGTGCAAGCCCTGGTGAAGGTTTTCGGTGGCGAGGATGGTGACGAATTCGGGGTGGCGCACATAATAGTCCCAGATAAACGCCACCAGCTCGCGCAGGGCCTGCTCAGGGTCGGCGAGGTCGAGGCGCAGCTTCGCTTCGGCCTGGTTGAAGCTGGCATAGATGTGTTCCAGCACACTGATGAACAGCTTTTCCTTGCTGCCGAAGTAGTAATAGATCATCCGGTCGTTGGACTTGGCCAGCGTGGAGATCTGCTCGATGCGCCCGCCAGTGAAGCCTTCCTTGCTGAAGACCTTCACTGCGGCCTTGAGAATATTGTCCCGGGTGCGATCGGCCTGCTGGGCGCGAACACCGGTTTTGCGAGTTTGCATGTCGGTCCCTGTGGGGCTGGCCAGATACCCAACACTGCCACAGACATTGAGCCATTGCGCGGCTTTTTCGGCTGGGCTGATGGCGGAGATGGCGGACCGGCTAACACCGGCAGAGCCGCTGCCGTTGATCGTTTTGCTTTCTGCGCGAGCATACCCACTCTTCGCCCGCTACCTGCCTGGAAGTCAGCAGTCATCGGGGCTGGCTTGCACCTGATGAGTGGCACGTACAGCCAGCCGGATCATGACGGACTCCCGGGTTACCGGACAGGTGCGTTACTCAAGCAGCGACGCCTCGTTCGCCATCATCGCTGACTTCGAACTGCCCCACCAGCTTCTGCAACTTGCCAGCATCCACCTTCACCTTCTGCGCACTGCTTTGCAGCACCAGGGCGGTCTGGCGCATCTCGCTGGAGGACTGGTTGACCTGCTCGATCGTCTTGCCGTATTCCACGCTGCGACGGTTGAGCTGCTGGATAATGGCGAACATGCTCTCCACCGCCTGGTGCAGCTGTACATTTTCGGAAGAGGCGTCCTCCGCCAGGCGCAGGCTGTTGTCGACGTCCTGCACGCCCTGCTCCATGAAGCTTACCGCCTGCCGGGTTTCGCCCTGCAGGCTCTCGACCATGTGGCGGATGTCGTCGGCGGCACGCGAGGTGCGTGCGGCCAGGCTGCGCACCTCGTCGGCCACCACCGCGAAGCCACGGCCATGCTCCCCGGCACGCGCCGCCTCGATAGCGGCATTGAGCGCCAGCAGGTTGGTCTGGTTGGTGATTTCGCTGATCAACCCGGTGATGTTGTCGATCTCGACCATGCGGCTGTCGAGCCGCTGCACGCTGGATGATGAGCGCGCCACCACATCCCGGATCGACTGCGTGCCCGCCTGCACCGCCTGGTACTGCGCGCGTGCGCGGCTGACCACTTCGTCCATGGCCTGCTTCATCTGCTCGGCGCTGACCGAGGCCTGCTGCAGTTCGCCGAGTTGCTCTTCCATGATGATCATCATCTGGTGCACAGCGTCGGCCACGTCGGCGGAGCTTACGCTGGCCTCCTGGCTGCGCCCGAGCATCATCTGGTTGGTGCTGCCGACCGTGCGGCTGGCCTTGACCACCTGCCCGACCACCGCGTCCAGGCGGTCGATGAAGCTGTTGATCCAGCGTGCCATGTCGCCGCTCTCATCATTGGCCAAGGTGCTGGTATCCAGGCGCTGGCGCAGGTTGCCTTCACCCTCGGCGATGGTGCATAGCACACTGCTCATGCCATTCAACCTGGCGGCCAGGCGCTTGGGCCCGAGCACGCCAAACAACAAGGTGGCGCCCAGCATGCTCACGGCCTCGATCACGTCAGTCAGTCCTTGCGGCAGGCCTGCATAGTGCTGTACCAGAAAATTGCAGCCGAACAGCCCCGCCATGATCGCCACATAGGGTTTCATCAACCCGTAGCTCAGCGAACGCCGGCGGTAGACCTCTTCCAGGTCCGCCTCGCACATCATGCCCCAGCGGTCGGGTGAGCCCGGCAACTGGAAGGTCACGCCCTTGCCCACCACTGGCACATGACGGTAGTCCGAATAGCCGGGGTAGGTCACGAACAGGTTGGCACCCCGCCTGATCGTCTCCCTCACGCCAGGGTGCAGTTCCCGCGTGGAAGGGTCGGTGAAACGAAGCTCCAGCTCGGTATGGCGCTGGACCTGTACAGTGGCCCAGGGCGTGTGCACACCGTTCTTGAGGTTTTCGCCATGGGTGAAAGTGGCGTCCTCGAAGCGCGAGCGGGACAACGCGGTACCGGGTTGTATGGTGGGGTCGAAGCGCGATTGCGCCATGAACAGGTAGTTGTCGCCCGACTCGGGGTAAATGTGCCCTGCCTCGCGCTGGATCAGGTCACCCAGCACATCGTTGGGCACCCGCCCACACAGACAACCCAGCACTTTGCCCTCGTGCATGAGGGGCTGGTAGAACATCAACGTGACTTCATCGTGGAAGCGCGAGGAAGACGGGCCGATCTGCAAGGTCAGCGAGTCGCTGTAGGGCCCGTGCAGAAACGGTGCTTTCAGCCCCTGCGCCAGGGCTGCCAAATACTCGATACGTGGCGTGCCACGCTGGGGCCAGGTCGAAGCGATGACGCTGCCATGCACATCGACGACAAACAGTTCGGAAAAGTCCTCCGCCTGGGCCAGCGTGTTGCGCAACATCGCGCTATCGACTTGAGCGAGCCCGGGCGCCACCTGCTCGGCCAGGTCGGCCAGGTGCTCCCACTGTTCGCGCACCCACTCATGCAGCAACTGCACGCGGGTCTGAGCGATGGCTTCGAACGTTTGCTCGACCTGCGGGTAACTGGCCCGGTTAAGGCGGCACGCCCAACCCATGCTGAATTTGCCGGTTTTGCCAAACCACGGCAGCCAACCCTTTTCACTCGCCGATAACTGCATCGAACCACTGGAAAGCGACATTATCTTCACCATACGCGACATCGAATGGCAATCTGATAGCAAGTCGCACGCCAACGGCGGGAGGCATGATTAATCGGCGATCCCGCGGAGTGGATGCACTTCATCAGTGCAAGATGCCGGCAGGCAACCCCGGAACGCACCAGCCACGGGCAAAAATGAGCGGTTTAAGCATTCAACTGAAATGAGGCAAATAGCCTCCAGAACTGCTCGCAGATCGCACAACAGTTCGATAATCGCACAAATTCAGCCAAACCCTCTCTACTGTTGCCCTATCTTGCGGCACGCTATAGCGAAAGTCAGCAAGCTATTTCAAGTGCTGACAGGCCCCATCGCTTCACGCGCTCCGGCCAGCCCGACAACCACAACTCCAGGAACAACCAGGAGCTCGCCTTGATCAATAAAACGTACGAGTCCATCGCCAGCGCGGTGGAAGGGATCACCGACGGTTCGACCATCATGGTCGGTGGCTTCGGCACGGCTGGCATGCCGTCCGAGCTGATCGATGGCCTCATTGCCACCGGTGCCCGCGACCTGACCATCATCAGCAACAACGCCGGCAACGGCGAGATCGGCCTGGCCGCCCTGCTCATGGCAGGCAGCGTGCGCAAGGTGGTCTGCTCGTTCCCGCGCCAGTCCGACTCCTACGTGTTCGACGAACTGTACCGCGCCGGCAAGATCGAGCTGGAAGTGGTCCCGCAGGGCAACCTGGCCGAGCGTATCCGCGCCGCAGGCTCCGGCATTGGTGCGTTCTTCTCGCCAACCGGCTACGGCACCCTGCTGGCCGAGGGCAAGGAAACCCGTGAGATCGACGGCCGCATGTACGTGCTGGAAATGCCGCTGCACGCCGACTTCGCACTGATCAAGGCGCACAAGGGTGACCGTTGGGGCAACCTGACCTACCGCAAGGCCGCCCGCAACTTCGGCCCGATCATGGCCATGGCTGCCAAGACCGCCATCGCCCAGGTCGACCAGGTCGTCGAACTCGGTGAACTGGACCCGGAACACATCATCACCCCGGGTATCTTCGTCCAGCGCGTGGTCGCCGTCACCGGTGCTACCGCTTCTTCGATTGCCAAAGCTGTCTGAGGCCTGCCATGACCATCACCAAAAAGCTCTCCCGCACCGAGATGGCCCAACGCGTGGCCGCAGACATCCAGGAAGGCGCGTATGTAAACCTGGGCATTGGCGCGCCAACCCTGGTGGCCAACTACCTGGGCGACAAGGAAGTGTTCCTGCACAGCGAAAACGGCCTGCTGGGCATGGGCCCAAGCCCTGCGCCGGGCGAGGAAGACGATGACCTGATCAACGCCGGCAAGCAGCACGTCACCCTGCTGACCGGTGGTGCCTTCTTCCACCATGCCGATTCGTTCTCGATGATGCGTGGCGGCCACCTGGACATCGCCGTACTGGGCGCCTTCCAGGTGTCGGTCAAGGGCGACCTGGCCAACTGGCACACCGGTGCCGAAGGTTCGATCCCGGCCGTAGGCGGCGCAATGGACCTGGCCACCGGCGCCCGCCAGGTGTTCGTGATGATGGACCACCTGACCAAGACCGGCGAAAGCAAGCTGGTGCCCGAGTGCACCTACCCGCTGACCGGTATCGCTTGCGTCAGCCGCATCTACACCGACCTGGCCGTGCTGGAAGTGACACCTGAAGGGCTGAAAGTGGTCGAAATCTGCGCGGACATCGACTTTGACGAGCTGCAGAAACTCAGTGGCGTGCCGCTGATCAAGTGATCCAGGAAGACTTAGGGCTTTCCATGCCCTCTGCGGCACTATCGATAGTGCCGCACAAGCGCCGCGAGCAGGGAGCACGCGGTGCTTGAGGCCGCCTTTCCAACCGCTTCGGAGCCGATAGACGAGAACTCTCGGAGAGGTCAACCCAATGAGCTATCGAGCGGGAGCCAGATAGCGGCGTAAAAAATTGCCGGCCACGACTTTACGCCTTTTTTACTCGACATTACCGTAAAGCAGGCAATACTGCCGGCACTGTCCCAACGAGCTCCCTCAATGCCGCTTCCTGCATTGCGTTTCATCGCCTTCATTATTGGTGTATTCCTGATCACGTTGGCCGTCAGCATGGTGATTCCAATGCTGACGCTGCTGGTGTACGACCGCAGCGACGACCTCGGTGCATTCGTCTGGTCGAGCCTGATCGTTCTGTGTGTCGGCCTGCTCATGGTGGCCCGCGGCGTACCCGACACACCGCAACTGCGGACCAGGGACATGTATCTGCTCACGACGGCAAGCTGGGTCATCGTGTGCGCATTCGCGGCGCTGCCAATGGTGTTCATTCGACACATCAGTTACACGGACGCGTTCTTCGAAACCATGTCAGGAATCACCACCACCGGCTCGACCGTGCTGACCGGCCTGGACAGTGCATCGCCGGGGCTGCTGATATGGCGTTCGCTGCTGCACTGGCTGGGAGGCATTGGTTTTATCGGCATGGCCGTGGCGATCCTGCCACTGCTGCGCGTGGGCGGCATGCGCCTGTTCCAAACCGAGTCTTCGGATTGGTCTGACAAAGTGACGCCGCGTTCGCATGTGGCAGCCAAGATAATCCTGCTGGTCTACCTGGGCCTGACTGCATTGGGGACAGGGGCATTGTGGGCTGCCGGCATGACCCCGTTCGAAGCCATCAATCATTCGATGTCGCTGGTTTCAACCGGTGGTTTCTCTACCTCGGATGCCTCGCTGGGCCATTGGGAGCAGCCAGCGGTGCACTGGGTGGCTGTGGTCATCATGATACTCGGCAGCCTGCCCTTCACGCTGTATGTCGCCACGCTGCGTGGCCATCGAGGCATCCTGCTCAAGGACCATCAAGTTCGCGGTTTCATTGGTTTTCTCGTCTTCGTCTGGCTCACCGTCGGAACCTGGCTCTGCCTGCACAGCGATCTGGCCTGGTGGGATGCGTTTCGTATCGTTGCGGTGAATGTGACCTCGGTAGTAACCACAACAGGCGTTGCCGTGGGTGATTACACGCTCTGGGGCAGCTTCGCCATCATGCTGTTCTTTTACCTGACGTTTGTCGGCGGGTGCTCGGGCTCCACCGCTGGCGGTTTGAAAATATTCCGGTTCCAGGTGGCCGCTGCCTTGCTTGTCAGCAGCCTGAAGCAGTTGATCCATCCACGGGCAACGATCTCGAAGAAATACAATGGGCACCCCATCGATGAAGAGATCGTACGGTCACTGCTGACGTTCTCGTTCTTCTTCACCGTCACCATTGCGGTCATCGCCCTGGGCCTGTCTTTGATAGGACTCGACTGGATGACGGCGTTGAGCGGGGCGGCCACCGCCGCGTGCAACGTCGGTCCAGGCCTGGGCACGCTTATCGGTCCAGCAGGTAATTTCGCCTCCTTGCCGGACGCAGCGAAATGGTTGCTGACGGTTGGCATGCTGCTTGGACGGCTCGAGATCCTCACCGTACTGGTACTGGTCTCGCCAGTCTTCTGGCGATTCTAGAGCAGAGGCCATCCAGCCAATCAGCCATAAAATTGGGCAGGGACAGCATATTCGTTCTAGGTTTACTGGCGCAGGAATAACAACAACAAGCGGAGAACGACGCCATGAACCCAGCCCTTCGCCTGGCATTGGCCAGCACCTTGTTTGCTGTCAGCGCGGCTGCCCAGGCCGCACCGACCTTCATCAACATCCTCACAGGCGGTACCAGTGGTGTCTATTACCCGGTAGGCGTAGGCATTTCACAGATCTACAGCCACGGCATAGAGGGCAGCAAGACCACGGTGCAAGCCACCAAGGCCTCGGTAGAGAACCTCAACCTGTTGCAAGCCGGTCGAGGGGAGTTGGCATTCGCACTGGGGGATTCGGTGGCAGATGCCTGGAAGGGCGATGCAGAGGCTGGATTCAAAACGCCCTTGAAGAAACTCCGTGCCATCGCAGGTACCTACCCGAACTACATCCAGATCGTCGCCAGCAAGGAGTCTGGGATCACATCCCTGTCAGACCTCAAAGGCAAGCGTATCTCGGTTGGAGCCCCCAAGTCCGGGACAGAACTGAACGCCCGAGCCATCTTCAAAGCCGCGGGGCTTACCTACCAGGACATGGGAAAAGTTGAATACCTGCCCTATGCGGAGTCCGTCGAACTGATCAAGAACCGTCAGCTTGACGCCACGCTGCAATCCTCAGGGCTCGGTCAAGCGGCTATCCGAGACCTGGCCGCGACCTTGCCGGTAGTGTTCGTGCCTATCCCTGCCGACGTCGTCACCCGCATTGGCAACAATGCCTACCAACCCGCCACCATTCCTGCCAACACCTATGATGGCCAGAAGGCGGACGTATCAACGGCGGCCATCAACAACATCCTCGTCACCCGCGCCGACATCGGCGATGACCTGGCCTATCAGATGACCAAGCTGATATTCGAGAACCTTCCACGCCTGGTCACGGCCCACGCTGCAGCGAAAGATATCCAGGCAGAAAATGCCGCCAAGAACCTGCCCATTCCGCTGCATCCAGGAGCAGAGAGGTACCTCAAGGAGAAAAACCTGCTCCCCTGATGACATTTCTGAGCCATGGAGCAGCGTATGAGTGATACCGCGCAAGGTCTTCACGCCAGCACCGATCGCTGGCCTGCCGCGCTTTTTGCCGTGGCACTGGTCTTTTCGGTTTTCCAGATCGCCACGGCGGCCTTCCCCCTGATTTCCACCCAAGTACTGCGTGCAATACACGTGGGGTTCCTGTTGCTGGTGGTGTACCTGAGCTATTCATTCGTTGGCCACCGTCGGCCGTGGCAACCCCTTGCCTGGCTGCTGGGCCTTGCGGGAATGGCGACGGCTGCATACCAGTGGTACTTCGAAGGGGATCTGATTCAACGCTCCGGTGAGCTGACCACCAGTGACCTGATCGTGGGGCTGTTGCTTATTGGTTTGGTCTTTGAAGCCGCGCGACGCGTCATGGGCATAGCGTTGCCCATCATTTGCGCCCTGTTTCTGGCCTATGGGTTGCTTGGCCAACACTTGCCAGGCGAACTCGCGCATCGAGGCTACGGCCTCGATCAGATCGTCAATCAGTTGGCCTTCGGCACCGAGGGGCTGTATGGCACACCGACCTATGTCTCAGCCACCTACATTTACCTGTTCATCCTGTTCGGCGCATTTCTTGAGCAGGCGGGCATGATTCGTCTGTTCACCGATTTCGCCATGGGGCTGTTCGGCCATCGCAGCGGAGGGCCGGCCAAAGTGTCGGTGTTCTCCTCGGCACTGATGGGTACCATTACCGGCTCGGGGGTGGCCAATGTCGTCACCACCGGACAGTTCACCATTCCGCTGATGAAGCGTTTTGGCTACAAACCTGCATTTGCCGGTGGCGTCGAGGCGACCTCCAGCATGGGCAGCCAGCTGATGCCGCCGGTGATGGGCGCTGTGGCGTTCATCATGGCCGAGACGATCAACGTGCCCTACGCCGAGGTGGCGAAAGCCGCGCTCATCCCAGCATTGCTGTACTTCGGCTCGGTCTACTGGATGGTCCACCTGGAGGCTCGGCGCAGCCATCTGCACGGCTTGCCTCGCGAACAGTGCCCGAGTGCCTGGGATGCGTTGCGACAACGTTGGTTCCTGCTCGTACCGCTGATGGTCCTGGTCGCCCTGTTGTTTTCCGGGCGAACGCCTTTGTACTCGGGAATGGTCGGCCTGGCCCTGACCGCCATCGTCATCCTAGGCTCGGCGATCATCCTGCGCGCTCAAAAAACCTGGCTGCGCGCGGCTTTCTGGGTTGCACTCGGGATACTGTGTTCAGGTTTTTTCCGCATGGGGATCGGGGTGATCCTGATGGTCATTGCCGGCCTGGCCATTGCGTGCTGCTTTGTCCAGGGCGGCCGTGCCACCCTGCACGCATGCGTCATGGCCCTCGCGGAGGGTGCCCGTCATGCGGTGCCGGTGGGCATTGCCTGTGCGCTGGTCGGCGTCATTATCGGCGTCATCTCGCTGACCGGCCTGGCCACCACCTTTGCCGGATACATCCTTGACCTAGGACGGGACAACCTGTTCCTCTCGCTGGTGTTGACCATGCTCACTTGCCTGGTACTGGGTATGGGCATCCCGACCATCCCCAACTACATCATCACCAGCTCCATTGCCGCCCCCGCCCTGTTGGAGCTCGGGGTCCCGCTGATCGTCTCGCACATGTTCGTGTTCTATTTCGGCATCCTGGCCGACCTGACGCCGCCAGTGGCATTGGCATGCTTTGCAGCGGCCCCGATTGCCAAGGAAAAAGGCCTGTTGATCAGCTTCTGGGCGGTGCGCATTGCCTTGGCCGGTTTCGTTGTGCCCTTCATGGCGGTCTATGACCCGGCGTTGATGATGCAAGGTGACAGCATGGGCTCCACGTTGTACATGGTGATCAAGGCGGCGTTCGCGGTAGCCCTCTGGGGATGTGCGTCGATCGGGCATTTGCGTGCCCCCATGCCCTGGTGGGAGCGCCTGTTGGCGTTCGCGGCTGGTGTGTCATTGATACTTGCCCTGCCCATCAGCGATGAGATCGGTTTCGCTTTGGGTGCGGCAGTGCTGGGTTGGCACTGCTGGCGAAGCCGACCGGCCTCTGGACGCCTCGCATGATCAGCCTTTGCGTTGGGTTGGCCGGTGTGGTCTGGGTCAGCCTGCCACTGAACGGTTTTACCCTTGCGTGGCAGCACAGTATCGAAAAGGTCCGCTGGGAAGAGGATTACCAAGTGACCCCGGCGGGCCTGGTACTGGTAGAGGCACGGGTCAAAGGCAGCGGGGCCGGCATGGAGATTCCGGACGACGCTCAACTGCGTGACGGCACTTGGCACTATCGTCGTCATCTACCACCGCTGCAGCCCTTGCACGCCGGGCGAACGCCCGAGGCTGGTGACTACCAGGTCTGCACGACAGACGGGTGCCAGCCACTGTCCTATTGGTTAGGACCGCCGAGCGAACGCATTGCTGCAGTAGACTTCTGGGCCTGTGAAAATCCGCCTTTGGACAGCAGGCGAACCGCCCTGCCCTGACGGCGACAGGGCAGGACCGAATCCACTTCAGCCCACCACGTGCAAGTAATGCAGGTGGCGTTCGTACTGATCCAGGATGTCGCCAATCACATCGTCACGGCTCCACCCCATGATGTCGTAGTCCTGGCCCCCTTCTCGCAGATGCACTTCCGCGCGGAAATACTTGCGGGAATCGGCACCGTCTTCGGTGTCCCGCATGACGAAGCTTGGCGTATTGAAGGCCCGTGGCCGCACCTCGTAGAGGAAACGTCCTTCACCGGCATGGGAGAGCTCCAGAGATACCCGCCCATCATCACGCTCATTCACGCTCACCTCGTAGCCTTGCTTGCGCAGCTCCTGGGCGACCTCTTCACAGGCCGGCCTCACCACCTCGGCGATAAAGCGCGTGACATGAACCCGGCGAGGCATCAATGCAATATTGCGCAGCCTCCGCTGCCAGCCGCCGTGTGGGTGGCGGGTATGGCGTGGGCCCGGCAAGGCTTGATTGCGCAACCCGCGGCGAGTCGCATCAAGACTCAGCGCCTTGAACAAGCCCCAAATCGCAACCAGCAGGATGACCGCGAACGGCAAAGCGCTCGCAATGGTCGCGGTCTGCAGCGCCTTCAGACCGTTCGCCAGCAGCAACGCGATCGCGACTGCGCCTATGCAGACTGACCAGAAGATACGTTGCCACAGGGGTGAGTGACCTTGTCCGGAAGAGGCGAGCATATCCACGACCAGCGCACCAGAGTCCGCCGAGGTCACAAAGAACACGACCACCATCAGCACCGCGACCAGCGAAATGATGCTGGAGAACGGAAAATGCTCCAGGAAAGCAAATAACGCGAGGGAACTGTCCTCACTGACCACAGCAGCCAGATCCTTCACGCCATCGTTGAGGATCATATGGATTGCCGAGTCGCCGAACACGGTCATCCACAGCAAGGTGAAACCCGCAGGCACGAACAGTACGCCGCAGACGAATTCGCGGATGGTCCGCCCTCGCGAAATACGTGCGATGAACAAACCCACGAAGGGCGACCAGGACAACCACCAGCCCCAGTACAGCAAGGTCCAGCCGCCGATCCAGTCGGTGGGCTCGTAAGCGTAGAGATTGAAGGTTTTATTGACGATGTCCGAAAGGTAGGCGCCGGTATTCTGTACATAGGTCTGCAGCAGGAACACCGTAGGCCCAAGCAGCAGCACGAACAGCATCAGGATCACCGCCAGGCTCAGGTTGAGTTCGGACAGGATGCGAATACCTTTATCCAGGCCGCTAGCCACCGAAAGCGTCGCCAATGCGCAGGTGGCGGTGATGAGGATGACTTGCACGGTGGTGTTTACCGGCAAACCGAACACATGATGAAACCCGCTGTTGATCTGCAATACCCCATAACCCAGCGAGGTGGCCACACCAAACACCGTGCCGAGGATGGCGAAGACATCCACGGCATGCCCTATAGGGCCATAGATTCGCTCACCGATCAGCGGATAGAGTGCCGAACGCAAGGTTAACGGCAGGCCATTGCGGAAGCTGAAGTAGGCCAGGATCAGCGCGACGATGGCATAGATCGCCCAGGCATGCAGGCCCCAGTGGAAAAAGGTGATTTTCATGGCTTCGCGCGCCGCGGCAACGGTGCCGGGATCGCCCACGGGCGGCGTGGAGAAATGCATGACCGGTTCGGCCACGCCGAAGAACATGAGGCCAATCCCCATTCCTGCCGAGAACAGCATGGCGAACCAACTGCTCTTTCGGTAATCCGGCTCACTGTGGTCAGGGCCTAGCTTGATGTCGCCATAGCGGCTGACGGCCAGAAACACCACGCTGATCAACACCAACGCTACAACAAGAATGTAGAACCAGCTGGCATTGGTGATGATCCATCGCTGGACTTGCTCGAACAGCGTTTGGGCGTGCTCCTGAAATGCCGTGGCGTACAAGACCAGCAGAAAAACAAGTATCGCACTGGTGTAGAAGACAGGTGGATTGAGGGTGCTCCTGGGTTTGGGGGCTGCAGTCATAGCGGCAGTTCTCCTTGCAAGGCGATGAGCACAGCGTGCCTGGGCACGACGACATTTACCAAGGCTAGCAGCTGGATAAACTCTCGTTTGCCAAGCTCGGTGTGCTCGAAAACAACCACAAACCCTAACGTCTGCAGGAAAAAATCTCAAACCGACGCCTCATTGGAGTGAATGGTTTGGCGCTTTTTGTTCATCTGCGAGTGGTTATTCGGTAGACTACCGCACGGGTGCCAGCTGCACGGTGCAGTGAGGCAGGTTAAAGAACAGCGCAGGTCGGGCCGCCATGCGGGAGCACCTGTGCCTATGCATAAACAAGAATTACCTCGCGCCCAGAAACTGGCCGAGCGCGCCTTCGCCAACCTTGAACGCTTTTTGCACATTGAAGCGGTCAGCGGCATCGTTCTGTTGATTGCCGCAGTCGCTGCCCTGATCTGGGCGAATTCCCCGGCTGCCGACAGTTATGAAGCCCTTTGGCATACCCCGTTGACGTTCGGCGTGGGCTCGCATGTCTATTCGCAGTCCCTGCATTTCTGGATCAATGATGGCCTGATGACCATCTTTTTCCTGGTCGTGGGCATGGAGATCCGCCGCGAGATCCACGAGGGTGCACTGTCCAGCCTGCGTCAAGCCACGCTTCCCATGGCAGCCGCTGTCGGCGGCGTAGCGGTACCCGCACTCCTCTACCTGAGTTTTGGTCACGCGCCAGCAGACCAACAAGGTTGGGCCGTGCCAACGGCGACGGATATCGCCTTTGCGGTGGGCGTATTGGCCCTGCTCGGCAAGTCGATCCCGTCCAACGTACGTGTGTTCCTCCTCGCCCTGGCAATCATCGATGACATCATCGCAGTCCTGATCATCGCGTTCTTCTACTCAGGCGGCCTTGATTACACCGGCTTCGGCGTTGCAGTGATCGGCCTGCTAATGGTGATCGGGCTTCAGAAGATCGGAGTGGGTTCAGCCTACGCCTATGTCATTCCCGGTGCGATCGTCTGGCTGGGCATCTTGTTGACCGGCGCCCACCCGACCCTCGCAGGCGTCGTGCTGGGCCTGATGACACCTGTCACCGCAATGCCGATGCGTGAGCGCCCACTGGACGCCATTACCCGCTTCACCGGCGAATTGCTGGGGCGCGCCAAAGCGCCTGAGCAAGATGCCAGCGACCTCATGGACCCGTTGAAACGACTGCGCCTGGCCCAGCGCGAACTGCTGCCGCCGGTAGTGCGCATGCAAGGCACCCTGCACCCCTGGGTAGCCTTCGGCATCATGCCGGTGTTTGCCTTGGCCAACGCCGGGGTCAGCCTTTCGGGTGTCGACCTGTCCGCAGAAGGCCCCCAGTGGGTCATGATCGCCGTCGCTGTCGCCCTGGTCGCAGGAAAGCCCTTGGGCATCGTCAGCGTCAGTTGGCTGATGGTCCGCCTGGGCTGGTGCGTGCTTCCCGCCGAGGTCAACTGGCGTAGCATCATGCTGGTCGGGCTGCTGGCCGGCATCGGTTTCACCATGTCGATCTTCATCGCCAACCTCGCGTTCGTCGACCCTGGCTCACTCGGGGCAGCGAAACTCGGTGTGCTATCCGCGTCGTTGATCGCGGCCGTGCTGGGGTTGACCTGGGGGGTGTGGAGCATGCGCAGCGCAGCGTCTGCTACCAAAGCCGGTTCGCCCACCTAGCCACATTCCGGGACTGGCGATCCCTTGCAGTTGGGCAAGCGGATCGCCACTCCTGGTGCGGCTACAACCTGTGTCGGGTAGGCCTGTGCGGGAAAACACGCCATACTCGCGGCTTTCCAAGTCAGCCATGTGTGGACAATGTCCGACCCTACCCGACCTGCACCTTCACTCCCCCGCCGTTCACGCTGGCGAGAATGGCGCCAGCGACTGGCGTTCTGGATCGGGGCATTGCTGGTGGGGCTCGTTGCGCTGGCATTCGCCTGGCTAGCCGACGCGGCGTTCGCTTCGTTCAAGCGTTTGCTGGAATGGGCACCCTGGTCACCTCTTCTCATCACTCCGCTGGGTTTCGCGCTCCTGGCTTATCTGACGCAACGATGGTTTGAGAATGCCAAGGGTAGCGGCATCCCCCAAGTCATCGCCGCCCTGGAAATGCCCTCTCGCCGGCTGCGCGCCCGATTACTCTCGCTCCCTGTGGCTGCAGCACGCATGAGCCTGACGCTGGGCGCCTTGCTGGTCGGCGGTTCGGTTGGCCGGGAAGGCCCGACCGTCCACATCGGCGCCGCAGTGCTCTATTCCTTTGGCCGACGCTTAGGCCTGCACGGCCGGCGCACCATCGCTGGCCTGGTGCTCGCCGGAGGCGCCGCGGGTATTGCGGCAGCCTTCAATACACCGTTAGCGGGGGTAGTCTTTGCCATTGAGGAGTTGAGCCGCACGTTCGAGCAACGTTTCAGTGGCTTGGTGCTCACTGCGGTGCTGATCGGCGGGGTCGTGACGCTGGGGCTGATGGGGCATTACGCCTACTTTGGCGAGATCAGCGGTCGGATGCCGGTGGGCTGGGGCTGGAGCGTCGTTCCTGCCTGTGCAGTGCTGGGCGGGCTGCTGGGTGGTTTTTACGCCAAGCTTGTGCTGCCCACCGACAAGGGCATACTCGGCCAGGTCTGTACGTTACGCGGACGCTATCCAGTGCGCTTTGCTGCCACCTGTGGGTTGCTGCTGGCCACCTTGGGGCTCGTCTCTGGCAATCATGTATTCGGCACCGGGTATGAAGAAACGCGTGCGTTGCTGGAGGGGCAGCCGATCACGGACACAAGCTTTCTCCTGTGGAAGTTTCTGGCCAACGTCGCGTCCTATCTTTCCGGGATTCCAGGCGGGCTCTTTTCGCCTTCGCTGAGCATCGGCGCCGCCTTTGCGCCGCTGTTGAGCTTGCTGCCCGATGTTGACCCTCAGGCAGGCGCACTACTCGGCATGGGCGCATACCTGGCCGGTGTGACACGCTCGCCACTGACCGCCTCGGTCATCGTGCTTGAACTGACACATAGCCCGGACCTGGCCATTCCCATGTTGGCCGCGACACTGATGGCGGCGGCCATCTCTGGATGGGTGTCTCCGGTCTCGCTTTACCATGCCTTGGCCAAGCAGATTACCGACAAGCTTCATGCTGCCGCGTCTTCTTCCACAGAACCCGCCGCTCGCCAACCGAGCGCTACCGAAAAACCTTGAGCAGCACCAAGCCTGCCCTGCCAGACGTTAACGGGTAGTCAGGTAGCGGAACTGCCCTGAGGGGGACGGGGCTCCCAACAGGGTGGAACTGTCGCGCGCATTCACGCCTCCGTAGAGTCTGTTGGCCGCTTTAGCACCCCGAGCAACAGCAGGTCGAACGCCTGGCCAGCCTGCGCCAAGCGTGCATTGCCGTCTTCGGCCTCCGCGATCCACACAGCCGCTTCAGCCAAGCTGCCGTAGATCAACGCAGCCAGCGCTTGAGCGTGCGCGTTGACGAAAACGCCCTCTAGTACCAGGTTGTCGATCAACTGGCGCAGCGACTCTATGCAATACCGCTGGGCCTCAGGCGAGCCGCCTCCCAACACCGCTCTGGCGTCGCGCAGCACGATACGCTGGATCTCGGGCTCCAGCGCCATCTCCAGGTAGGCGTGGCAGCGTTGGCGGAAGCCGTCCAAAGCGTTATCGGCGGTCTCGGTAATAGCACGCAGGCGCTCGTCCATTTCAGCGTCGAGTTGCTCAACGACGGCTGCCAGCAAGCCCTTCTTGTCGCCAAAGTGGTGGTACAACGCCCCCCTCGTCAAGCCCGCCCGGGCGGTCAGATCATCCATCGAGGCGTGCGCAAACCCCTGCTCGCTGAACATCTGGCGGGCGGTGGCCAGTAACAGGGCTCGGGTTTCTTGCATTGCGGCGCGGGTGCGGCGAACCATCCAGCTATTCCTTGTGTTCTGGCGGCATGGGGTAGGCGTATACGAGTATTCATACCGCTTGCACGCATTGTCTTGGGCGCGAGGCGCACTGACAAGCCTGTCGTATCGTCGCGCGGTGACCGAACCCCCAAGCCTGGCGGCCAGCCCTGAAGCCGATCAAAGCGAATACGACGCCTGTCGGGCTCGGTCGCGCATGCGCTGGTAGCCCCAAAGCGCGACCAACAACACTGCGGCCCCGGCGGCCAAGGCCACGTTGAATCCGGCCTGGGCACCCCACACATCGACCACCTGCCCAGATGCTGCGGCACCGCCGGCAACTCCAACGTTGAGACCGGCGAGCAACCAGGTCATCCCTTCGGTCAGCTTGCTTTCGGGCACGATGCGCTCTACCAGCGACATCGCCACGATCATGGTCGGGGCGAAGAACAGGCCCGCAACCAGCACGGCAATGGTCAGCCCGATGATGTTTCCCACCACCAGCAGCGGCAAGGTTGTCGCCGCCGTCGCCAACCCACCCAGCAGTAGCAGCTTGTGTAGCGGGGTATCGAGTTTCAGGACACCGAACACCAGCCCCGCGACACAGGAGCCGATGGCATAACAGGACAGCACCACGCTGGCCGCAGCCGGCATGTCCATCTGCTCGGCGAATGCCACGCTGACGATGTCGACCGTACCGACGATCAAGCCCATAGCGACCATCAGCAAGGTCAGCAGGCGTACGTCGGCCAGCCTGAACACCGACATGCTGTCTTGCCCGGTGGCGGCATCGGCCTCTACTGGCGGCTCGATGCCGACCTGCACCGCCAAGGCGAACACGCCGATGGCCAGGAACACGGCAGCAGCCAATGTACCGGCCTGCGGAAGTACCGCCACGCTCAGCCCCACCGAAATCGGCGGGCCAGCAATGAAGGTGACTTCGTCAAGAACGGTTTCCAGCGAGTAGGCTGTCTTCAGTTGCGCCTTGCCGCGGTAAATCGCGGTCCAGCGCGCGCGCACCATCGCCGACATGCTGGGCATGAAGCCGGCGAGCGCGGCCCCGACGAATAGGGTCCAGTCCGCCAGCCGCCAATAGCTGCAAGCCAACAGCAGAAGGATGCCCAGCACACTGAGCCCGGCGGCGGCCGGCAATAAGCGGCCCTGGCCATGAAGGTCGACCAGGCGCGAGATCTGCGGCGACATCAGTGCATAGGTCAGCACGAAGGTGGCCGCCACCGCACCGGCCAGGCCGTAACTGCCGGTGATCTGAGACAACATGGTGATGATCCCGATACCGGTCATCGGCAACGGCAGCCGGGCCAGCAGGCCGGCCAAGGCGAAGCCCTTGGCGCCTTTGGCCTGGAACAACTCGCGGTAGGTACTGAACACGCTCGACTCTCCTTATCGAAAGGCCCTTGGCCAGTCACGCTCAAGGCAAAATACATGCAGCCCGTATGATTAAAACCTTATTATCATACGAACTGAATGTAAACCCTCATGATCCGCCGGGAACCTCCTTATTCAGCCACCCTGCCCCCGTGACGCCTTGCGTGTCGCGAGCAGTCGTTCGCCATTGAGCGCGAGTTGAACAGTGTGGGCGATGCCCTCCGCGCTTAGGAGGCGCGGGTCAAAAGGGTGGGCAATCTGCGCAACAATCCCACCGGGACTTGGCTTGCGTCACCCACTAGAGGAAGGAGTGCGGAACGATGGTACCGTCCCAATTTCAAGCGATTGAGTAGAGATGAGAAAGGCCCATCATTCGATGAGCCCTGTCAGACACCTAAGTGCGAAGGCATCAGGCGTCACGCCCGGCGGCGCCAAAGCCTTACAACTTCCAGTCCAAGCTGACCATCATTGTCCGTGGCTCACCTTGGTAAACGCCGTTGTAGAATCCAACGTTGTTGTAGTAATGCTCATCGAACAGATTCTTCACGTTAACCGACGCTGACAGGTGTTCATCGATTTGATAGCGTGCCATCAGCCCAACCACCGAGAACGCCTTCTGGCCGATCTTGTCTTTGGCAGTGATGATCCTGTCACCATCGCGCCCCACTGGGCGGTTGGCTATTTTGAAGTTGTCGCTCTGCCAATCCAGGCTCGCCCCAACGGTCAATGCCGGGGTCATCTTGTAGGTGCTGGAGAAGCGCACAAGGTTCAATGGCTGCTCGGTATTCTTTCGCTTTTTCTCGGCTGTGGCGGCATGGGTGTAGCTGTAGCCCAGGCTCATCTGCCAATCGATCATCACCTCGCCCGCGACTTCAGCTTCGAAACCTTCAACGACTACACCTTTACCGCCGCTTTTGTAGAAAATTTCATTGCCATTGGGCGGCACCGAGTCATCCTGTTCCGCCACATTGTCCTGTTTACTGCGGAACACGGCAGTACTCAGGTTCAGCCTTTCTTCGAACATACTGCCCTTGAGACCTACCTCATAGACTTTGCCAACGATAGGTTCAATGTACTGCTTGTTGACGTCTCTCACGGTCTGCGGGTTAAAAATGTCGGTATAACTGACGTAGGCGGTGAACTGGTCATTCAGGTCAAAAAGCACACCAGCGTAGGGTGTCCACTGATCGTTTTGCGTCTGCTTGGTAGTGGACTGACCGGCGACATTCAGCGCGTCGTCATAGTCCCATTCCCGACGCTCCGTCTCCCAACTGCCGTAGCGGCTGCCAACCACGAAGTGAAGGCGGTCTGTCGGGTTCAGCCGTGTTGCGATATACCCGGCTTTCTGACGGGTGTAGGAGCGCGAACTGTCCAGTCCGGTATCGATGTCATAGAACTTGGGGATAGACCCCATGTACTTCCAATCAGGAATCTTGTCGTAGTCTTGGGGCACAGGGAGACCAAGGCGATATGGCTCACTATTGCGCCGTTCTGACTCGCCGTAGCCGATCATGAAGTCATGACTGCGCCCCATAAATTGGAAGGGGCCAGCGAGGTTGAAGTCGATCGCATCCATCTTCTCCTCCCCACCAAAATGCGCGTACCAGGCCCGCATGCCACTGCGGTCAGCTTCCGGGAAACCATTACCTCCGTAGTACACCTTGCCGTCACTGTCGGTTTGCCGATGGGTGTAGGCCACCTTCATCAGCCAGTCGTTACCCAGGCGCTGATCAAGGGTTGCGAATACCGTCTGGTCTTTCAATGGCCAGGAAGACCATGGGGCGCTGAGGTTGGTCGAGCGTGGCAGATTGGCTTTACTGCCATCGGCATTCCAGAAAGGCACCGTACCCCATGAGGAACCTTGGACGTGCTTGTTCTGATAGTCATATCCCACCGCCAGGACCGTGCTGTCGGTCAGGTCGGCTTCGAGTACGCCATACGCCACCTCACGCTGGGTGGCATATTTATTCATGAACGACTTGTTGTCGCGATACGCCAACACTGTGCGACCGCGCAGCCGCCCCTCCCAGCCTAATGGGCCGCCGACATCCAGGTAGGTGTAGTAGTTGTCGTAGCTGCCCCCACTGACACCGCTCTTGACCGCCAGTTCATGCGTTGGCCGCTTGCGCACCATCGCGATAGTGCCCGAGGGATCACCAGCGCCTGTCGTCAGCCCAGTGGCTCCGCGCACGACCTCAATTCGATCGTAGATGATGGTATCCGAGTCGGACTTAAGCCCGGAGAACGTGTTGAGCATTCCATCGATCTGGAAATTATTGATCGCGTAACCACGTGAGTAGTAGCTAGGTCGCTCCGAGTCATTTCGCTGAACCGTTACCCCCGTCACATGGGCCATGGCCTCGGACAGCGTGTTGAGCTGGAAATCGTCCAACTGCTGCCGGGATATCACCGAGACCGATTGGGGTGTTTCCTTGATCGAGAGGTTCAAGCGCGTGGCTGCACTCATGCTCCCGGTAGTGTAGGAGCCACTGTTCTCAGTGGTACTACCCAAGCTGGTAGCGACCACATCAGTGGAACCAAGCTCCAGCACACTGTCCTCGGATTTGGTTTCTGCCTCGGCCAGCGACAACGGGCAGAAGACGGAAGCACACAGGCCGAGAGTGAGTGTCATGGAAGGGTTGATCGACGGGGGCATCGCGGGCTGACTCCTTGTTCATGGAAAATCCTTGGCGCAAGAATCTACATGAAAATCATCCGCAGATGACAATTAATATCATTTTCTGATTGCGCTGCCCCTCATGGGAGCAGGGTTCTTTCATGGTTGAGGGACTCCATCGTCCGCGGCGTCAGTTGCCAAAGCGCGCGAGATCTTCTGCTCCACTCAGGCTCAAGCGCTCAGGCGCTCAGGCGCTCAGGCGAGAAGGTCGAGCACACCAGTGGCACCGCGTATCGCTGCTCGGGAAGGTCGCCGAGATCGTCGGCGTGTCTCTGCGCAAAGGCGCCCAATGCCACATCGAGGGCAATGGGGCATACCTCGACGGCAGTGATTTTCAAGTACTGCGCGAAGTGAGTCAGCCAGGACGGCCAATATTTGAGGGGGGATGAACCACGCGCTCAGGTGGACCTGAACCCAATAAAAAAGGGGCCGCAAGGGCCCCTTTCTTCTGCCTGTCATTCCAAGTGTGTTCCCAAAACGCTCCCATTTGCGGGTTCAGCGGTGCGAACATCAATGAAATCAAGCACTTGTATGGCGGAAGCGTAGAGATTCGAACTCTAGGATAGTTGCCCATCGACGGTTTTCAAGACCGTTGCCTTAAACCACTCGGCCACGCTTCCAGCTCGTTTTGCGGCCGCCATAATACCTTAATGAAACACGCTGTCAAACTCTCTGTGTCGCGGGTTGCAGGAGCTCTGATAGACTCCTAGCATCTGAACGTCCGAAACCACAGGTTTACCAAGGAGTGTCGCCATGCGCGAACAGGATTACGCCGTCCACCACGGCCAGCAGGTCGAGCAGCAGGAGATCAGCAAGGTCCTGCGCAACACGTACAGCCTGCTGGCGCTTACTCTCGCCTTCAGCGGTGTCATGGCTTTCGTTGCCCAGCAGATGCGCGTCGGCTACCCGAACGTGTTCGTGGTGCTGATCGGCTTCTACGGGCTGTTCTTCCTTACCAACAAACTGCGTGATTCGGCCTGGGGCCTGGTGTCCACCTTCGCGCTCACAGGTTTCATGGGCTTCATCCTCGGCCCGATCCTCAACCGTTACCTGGGCATGGCCGGTGGCGCTGAAGTAGTGAGCTCCGCGTTTGCCATGACTGCGCTGGTATTTGGTGGTCTGTCGGCCTATGTGCTGATCACCCGCAAGGACATGAGCTTCCTGAGTGGCTTCATCACTGCGGGCTTCTTCGTTCTGCTGGGTGCTGTCGTTGCCAGCTTCTTCTTCCAGATCAGCGGCCTGCAACTGGCAATCAGCGCTGGCTTCGTGCTGTTCTCGTCGGTCTGCATCCTGTTCCAGACCAGCGCGATCATTCATGGTGGCGAACGTAACTACATCATGGCAACCATCAGCCTGTATGTGTCGATCTACAACCTGTTTGTCAGCCTGCTGCAGCTGTTTGGCATCATGGGTCGTGATGACTGATTGATTGCTGTACCGCAAGAAGCCCGCTTCGGCGGGCTTTTTTGTGGGCGCTGGAAATGGGTTGAGCTGCAAGATGCTCGTGCCGTCATCCCGTTTTCTCTACCGCTATCCGCCATCACCCCGTAGAATGCGCTCCTTTTTTCTTCCGGGGCGGCTTTCAGCAATGAGCTCACACGAACACAGCCCAGGCGCAGCGGCGCCTGCCAATGAACTGGTGCTTGGTCTGGAGGACAAGCCACGGCTGTTGATCGGCCTGCTGGCAGCCCTGCAGCACCTGCTGGCGATCATCGTGCCGATCGTCACCCCTGGCCTGCTGATCTGCCAGGCGTTGGGTGTATCTGCACGTGATACCAATTTGATCGTTTCGATGTCGCTGGTGATCTCGGGTATCGCCACCTTCGTCCAGTGCAAACGCTTCGGCCCATTTGGCGCGGGGCTGCTGATCGTTCAGGGCACCAGCTTCAACTTCGTCGGCCCGCTGATTGCCGGCGGTGCGCTGATGGTCAAGCAAGGCACGCCGGTTGAGGGCGTAATGGCAGCCATTTTTGGCGTAGTAATCGCAGGCTCGTTCGTCGAGATGGGCGTGTCGCGCATCCTGCCCTTCGTCAAACGCCTGATCACCCCGCTGGTGACCGGCATCGTGGTGTTGATGATCGGCCTGACGCTGATCAAGGTCGGCCTGATCAGCATGGGCGGTGGTTTTGGAGCCATGGCCAATGGCACCTTTGCCAATGGCGAAAACCTGCTGATGTCGGGCGTGGTACTGGCGATCATCGTCGTTCTCAACCGTATCCCGGTGGTGTGGATGCGCAGCTGCGCCATCGTCATCGCCCTCGCGGTCGGCTATGCGCTGGCCGGATACCTGGGCCGTCTGGACTTTACCGGCATGCACGAGGCCGCGCTGTTCCAGGTGCCGACACCACTGCACTTTGGCTTGGGCTTCTCGTGGGCGCTGTTCATTCCGATGCTGGTGATTTACCTGGTCACTTCGCTGGAAGCCATCGGTGACGTTACCGCCACCAGCAAGGTGTCGCGCCAGCCGGTCGAAGGGCCGGTGTGGATGCAGCGGATCAAGGGGGGCGTGCTGGTCAATGGCGCCAACTCGCTGCTGGCCGGTCTGTTCAACACCTTTCCTAGCTCGATCTTTGCCCAGAACAACGGGGTGATTCAGCTGACCGGTATTGCCAGCCGTCATATCGGTATGTGGATTGCCGTGATGCTGGTGTTGCTGGGTCTGTTCCCGAGTGTTGCCGGGGTGATTCAGGCCGTGCCGGAGCCGGTGCTGGGCGGCGCGGCGATGGTCATGTTTGGTGCGGTTGCGGCGTCGGGGATCAATATTCTGGCCAGCACCCGGCTGGACCGTCGGGCCCTGCTGATCATCGCCGTGTCGTTGGCACTGGGCCTGGGTGTGGCGCAGGTGCCAGAGTTCCTGGCACACATGCCGGCGGCGATTCGCAATGTGCTGGAGTCGGGTGTGGCTACCGGAGGGATTTGTGCGCTGGTGCTGAACTGGTTCTTGCCGGAGGGCAAGGAGCAGGCTTGAACCTGGAGATTGAATGAAAAGCCCGCGCCCGCTTGCACAAGCGGGCGCGGGCTTTTTTGCTTTATCATGGCACCATTCCTTTGCATGAGTTAGCCATGAAATTCGCTATCGCGGTGTTCTCCCCGGCCCATGCGCCCTCTTCGCGACGCGCCCTGCGCTTCGCCGAGGCGGTGCTGGCCGGCGGGCATGAGATTGCCCGGCTGTTCTTCTATCAGGACGGGGTGCACAGTGCCTCGGCCAACGTCGTCGCGCCCCAGGACGAACTGGACGTGGCTGGCCAGTGGCGCACCTTCATACAGACCCATCAGCTGGACGCCGTGGTGTGTATCGCCGCCGCCCTGCGCCGTGGCGTGCTCGACGAAGCCGAGGCCAACCGCTACCAGCGCCCGGCCGTGAACCTGCCCAAGCCCTGGGAACTGTCGGGGCTGGGCCAACTGCACGAGGCCGCGCAAGTGGCTGACCGCCTTGTCTGCTTCGGAGGCGACTGATATGGCCAAGTCCTTGTTGATCATCAGCCGTCAGGCACCGTGGAATGGCCCCTCTGCCCGCGAGGCGCTGGACATCGCCCTGGCCGGCGGCGCGTTCGACCTGCCGTTGGGCATGCTGTTCCTCGACGATGGTGTGTTCCAGCTCGCGCCGGACCAGCAACCCGCCGCCGTGCAACAGAAGAACCTGGCCGCCAACCTGCAGGCGTTGCCGATGTTCGGTGTCGAAGAACTGTTCGCCTGCAACCACAGCCTGGCCCGTCGTGGCCTGGCAGCCCATACCCTGGCGCTGCCGGTGCAAGTGCTCGATAACGCAGCGCTGGCCGCGCTGATAGCCCGTTTCGACCAGGTGATAACGCTCTGATGAAGACCCTGCATGTGATTGCCCATTCCCCGTTTGGCGACGAGCGCCTGGCCAGTTGCCTGCGCCTGCTCGGTGCCGAAGATGCCCTGCTGCTGTGCGGCGATGCCGTGTATGCCCTGCGCAGCGGCAGCGAGCCGCATGGCCATCTGCAAGCCGCCGGCCTGGCCCAGCGCCTGTTCGCCCTGGACGAGGATGTACAGTCCCGGGCGGTCGGCAACGACCTGGCAACGGCCGTGGACTACGCCGGGTTCGTCGAACTGTCGCTGCAATACGACAAGGTCAACAGCTGGCTATGAATACGCTCACCGTTGGCGATCAGGTGATCGCCCTGGACAAGGATGGCTTCCTGGTCGACCTGCAAGACTGGTCCCACGACGCCGCCGAGGCTTTGGCCAAGCGCGAGGGTATCCCGTTGACGGCGGACCACTGGGAAATCCTCGAACTGCTCCGTCAGTTCTACCAGGAATACCAGCTGTCTCCGGCCACCCGCCCGCTGATCAAGTACACGGCCCTCAAGCTGGGCCCTGAAAAGGGCAACAGCCCGCACCTTAACCGCCTGTTCAACGGCACCCCCGCCAAACTTGCCGCCAAGCTGGCGGGCCTGCCCAAGCCGACCAACTGCATATGACCGAACCTCGTCCGCTCACTCTGGAAACCCCCGCCGAACACCCGTTCGCCGAATTCGTGCGTATTCTCGGTAAAGGCAAGCGCGGCGCGCGTGGCCTGACCCGCGAGGAGGCCCGTGCAGCCATGACCCTGCTGCTGGAAGGCAAGGTCGAAGACACCCAGCTCGGTGCCTTCCTCATGCTGCTGCGGCACAAGGAAGAAAGCGCCGAAGAGCTGGCCGGCTTCACCGAGGCCCTGCGCGCCCACCTGCAGGCGCCGCGCATCGCCGTTGACCTGGACTGGCCCACGTACGCCGGCAAGAAGCGTCACCTGCCCTGGTACCTGCTGGCCGCCAAGTGCCTGGCCAACAATGGCGTGCGCATCCTGATGCACGGCGGTGGCGCACACACTGCCGGGCGTATGTACACAGAGCAACTGCTCGGCCTGCTGCAGATTCCGCTGTGCCGCGACTGGGCCGCCGTCGGCAACGCGCTGGACCAGCACCAGCTGGCATTCTTCCCGCTGCACGACTGGGCGCCGCAGCTGCAACGCATGATCGACCTGCGCAATACCCTGGGCCTGCGCTCGCCCATCCACTCGCTGGCTCGGGTGCTCAACCCGCTGGGCGCTCGCTGTGGATTGCAGAGCATCTTTCACCCCGGTTACCAGGCAGTGCACCGCGAGGCCAGCCGCTTGCTGGGCGACCATGCCGTGGTGATCAAGGGTGATGGTGGCGAAATCGAGGTCAATCCCGATGTCATCAGCCATCTCTACGGCACCACGGCGGGTGAGGCGTGGGATGAAGAGTGGCCAGCGCTGAGCGAACGACGCCATGTCAAGCCGCCCAGCCTGCAGGCAGAGCACTTGCTGGCGTTCTGGCGTGGCGAAGTGGAAGACAATTATGGCGAGAAGGCCCTGATCGCGACCATGGCCCTGGCTCTGCGTGGCTTGGGACAGCACCGTGAGCAGGCGTTCGTAACAGCGCAAGGCTACTGGGACACTCGAGATAGATCGATCTAGCCGATAATAGAACCCCGATCTTTGCGCTATTTCTTCGAACGATTTGCCCTAGACTGGGCTCCAACGACAAACAACTTTGTTTCAGGAGCTCACCATGGGCCTATTGATCGACGGTCGCTGGCACGACCAGTGGTATGAAAACGGCAAGGACGGCACGTTCAAGCGTGAGAATGCCCAGCGCCGCAATCAGCTGCCCGCCCCCGAGGTCGGCCGCTACCACCTGTATGTGTCGCTGGCCTGCCCATGGGCCCACCGCACCCTGATCTTTCGCGCGCTGAAAGGCCTGGAGCCGTTGATCGACGTGTCGGTGGTCAGCTGGCTGATGCAGGACCATGGCTGGACCTTCGATCAGCAGCAAGGCTCCAGCGGGGACCACCTCGACGCCCTGCAGTACCTGCACCAGCGCTACACCCAGGATGACCCGCACTACACAGGGCGCGTGACGGTGCCTGTGCTGTGGGACAAGAAAGAGAAGCGCATCGTCAACAATGAGTCGGCAGAAATCATCCGCATATTCAACAGCGCGTTCAACGAGCTGACCGGCAATACCCTGGACCTCTACCCCACATCGCTGCGCCCGACCATCGAAGCACTGAACGAGCGCATCTACCCGGCGGTGAACAACGGCGTGTACCGCGCAGGCTTTGCCACCACGCAAGACGCTTACGAGGCTGCCTTTGACGATGTGTTCAACGAGCTGGATTACCTGGAAGCCTTGCTAGGCCGCAATCGCTACCTGGCGGGTGAGTACCTGACCGAGGCTGATGTACGCCTGTTCACTACACTGGTGCGCTTCGATGCCGTGTACCACGGGCACTTCAAGTGCAACCTGCGCCGCCTGAGCGACTACCACAACCTGTCGAACTGGCTGCGTGAGCTGTACCAGTGGCCCGGGGTGGCGGGTACGGTGAACATGGAGCATATCCAGAAGCACTATTACATGAGCCACAAGACCATCAACCCGAACGGGATCGTGCCTAAAGGGCCTTTGCAGGACTTTGGCTTGCCGCATGATCGAGAGCGGTTGGCGGGCAAAGGGATTTGGCAGGCTTGAGAAAGCCGGGGCTGCTTTGCAGCCCATCGCAACACAAGGCCGCTCTTACAAGGACCTTGCAATGCCTGGGGCATATGCGATGGGCCGCAAAGCGGCCCCAACGATTTCAGCTGTTCTGCGAACCTTCGAACCAGGCCAGCTTGTCACGCAACTGCACAACTTCCCCCACAATCACCAGGGTCGGCGCATGCACCTCATGCTGGGCCACCAGGTCTGGCAAGTCCGCCAAGGTGCCGGTGAACACGCGCTGATTACGCGTGGTCCCCTGCTGCACCAACGCCGCCGGGGTACTCGCGGCACGCCCGTGGCGAATCAGCTCGGCACAGATGGTCGGCAAGCCCACCAACCCCATGTAGAACACCAAGGTCTGCGCCGGCGCCACCAGGTCATTCCACGGCAGGTTGCTGGTGCCATCCTTGAGGTGCCCGGTGACGAAGCGCACCGACTGGGCATAGTCGCGGTGAGTCAGCGGAATGCCGCCATACGCCGAGCAGCCGCTGGCCGCCGTAATGCCCGGCACCACCTGGAACGGAATGCCGTGCTCGGCCAGCTCTTCGATCTCTTCGCCACCCCGGCCGAAGATGAACGGGTCGCCACCCTTCAGGCGCAGCACCCGCTTGCCCTGCCGAGCCAGATCGACCAACAGGCGGTTGATCTGGTCCTGCGGCACTGAATGATCAGCGCGGCGCTTGCCTACGTAGATACGCTCGGCATCACGGCGACACATATCGATGATGGCGGGTGCAACCAGGCGGTCGTACAGCACCACGTCGGCCTGCTGCATCAGGCGCAACGCACGGAAGGTCAACAAGTCCGGATCACCCGGGCCTGCACCAACCAAGTACACCTCACCACCCTGCTGCACCGGTGCGCCATCCACCATCGCCTGCAACAGACGTTCGGCTTCAGCACCCTGCCCGGCCAGCTGGCGCTCGGCGATCGGCCCCTGGAACACGGTTTCCCAGAAGCCGCGACGCTGGTTGACGTCCGGGTACAGGGATTTGACCTTGTGCCGGAAGCGTGCAGCCAGCCCGGCCAGCTCACCGTAGGCCGAAGGGATCCACGCCTCGAGCTTGGCTCGAATCAGGCGTGCCAGTACCGGGGCGTCACCGCCGCTGGAAACAGCGATTACCAGCGGCGAACGGTCCACGATCGCCGGGAAGATCACCGTACACAGGGCCGGCGCATCCACCACATTGACCGGCAGGCTAAGGGCCTGCGCATCGGCCGACACCTGGGCATTCAGCCCAGGGTCGTCAGTCGCCGCGATCACCAGCCGGCAACCGACCAGGTCGGCTGCCTGATAGCCACGCACCAGCACCTCACCGCCACCTTCCCGGGCCAACGCGGCCAACTGGCCGTCGACGTCCGGCGCCACCACGCGCAGCACGCCGCCGGCATCGGCCAGCAGGCGCGCCTTGCGCAAGGCGATCTCACCGCCACCGACGACCAGCACGCGGCCGCCCTGCAGCTTGTGGAACAGCGGCAGGTAATCCATTTAGCGGATGACCTCGACGCCGCCCATGTAAGGCTTGAGCACTTCCGGCACCAGGATCGAACCGTCGGCCTGCTGGTAGTTTTCCAGCACAGCAACCAGGGTACGGCCTACGGCCAGACCGGAGCCGTTGAGCGTGTGCACCAGCTCTGGCTTGCCGGTTTCCGGGTTGCGCCAGCGAGCCTGCATGCGGCGCGCCTGGAAGTCACCACAGTTGGAGCACGAGCTGATTTCGCGGTATTTGTCCTGGCTTGGCACCCACACTTCCAGGTCGTAGGTTTTCACCGCACCAAAGCCCATGTCGCCAGTGCACAGGGCCAGCACGCGGTATGGCAGTTCCAGCAGCTGCAGCACGCGCTCGGCATTGGCGGTCAGGCCTTCCAGGGCTTCCATCGACTTGGACGGCTCTACCACCTGCACCATCTCGACTTTGTCGAACTGATGCTGGCGGATCATGCCGCGGGTGTCACGGCCGGAAGCGCCGGCTTCGCTGCGGAAGCAAGGGGTATGGGCAACCAGTTTCAGCGGCAGCTGCTTGGCGTCGAGGATTTCACCCGCCACCAGGTTGGTCAGCGACACTTCGGCGGTCGGGATCAGGTAGAAGTCAGCCTCGCCTTCGCGGGTGATCTTGAACAGGTCTTCCTCGAACTTCGGCAACTGGCCAGTGCCCTGCAGCGCCGGCGCCTGCACCATGTACGGGGTGTAGTGTTCCTCGTAGCCATGTTCGCCGGTGTGCAGGTTGATCATGAACTGCGCCAGGGCGCGGTGCAGGCGGGCAACCGGACCACGCAGCACAGCAAAACGGGCGCCGGACAGCTTGGCAGCCGCTTCGAAGTCCAGGCCACCGCTGATTTCACCGAGGGCAACATGGTCCTTGATTTCGAAGTCGAACGCCTTCGGCGTGCCCCAACGACGCACTTCGACGTTGTCGTCCTCGCTGGCACCGACCGGTACGCTGGCGTCCGGCAGGTTGGGAATGGTCAGCAGGATGCCATCCAGCTCGGCCTGAATGGCATCCAGCTCAGCCTTGCCGGCAGCCAGTTCGTTGGCCATGCGCTCGACGTCAGCCATCAGCGGGGCGATGTCTTCGCCCTTGGCCTTGGCCTGGCCGATGGACTTGGAACGGGCGTTACGCTCAGCCTGCAGTTGTTCGGTGCGGGTCTGCACCGCCTTGCGGCGCTCTTCCAGTGATTCGATGCGCGCGACATCCAGGCTGAAGCCACGGGAGGCCAGGCGGTCCGCCACTTCCTGAAGTTGGCCGCGTAACAGTTTGGAATCGAGCATATCGTTCTCTCGTTATATGTAGGTGTTGGTTCAGAATCGGGTCAGGGACAGGCCAGCCCAGGTTGCGAGCAGCCCGCCCACCACGCTGATACTGGTATAGCCCAAGGCAAGGGGCACTTGCCCGCTTTCCATCAGGCGCACGGTATCGAGCGAGAAGGAGGAAAAGGTCGTCAGGCCACCGAGAAAGCCGACAATCAGGCCGGCGCGCAATTCGACCGGAGCCAGCGGCTTGTGCAAGAACAAGCCATAGAGCAAGCCGATCAGCAGGCAGCCAACCAGGTTGACCGCCAGCGTACCGGCATAGAAGTGCCGTGGCCAGTGGGCCGCCACCCAGTTGGTGGTAGCAAAGCGCAACAAGGTACCAGCAATACCACCGGCGCTGACCGCGGCGATGAGTGCAATCATGGTTTTCTCCGCTGGCGGGGGCTGTTGCGGTCGAGGTCAGCCAGGTGGCGCAGCTTCTCGCCAATTTTCAGTTCCAGGCCACGGGGCACCGGCTGATAGTACTGGCGCGGCTCCAGTTCGTCGGGGAAGTAATCCTCTCCGGCGGCGTAGGCGTCGGGTTCATCATGGGCATAGCGGTACTCGTCGCCATAGCCCAACTGCTTCATCAGCTTGGTCGGGGCATTGCGCAAGTGCAACGGCACCTCCAGCGAACCATGCTCGGCCGCTTCACGCAGGGCGGTCTTGAAGCCCACGTACACCGCGTTGCTCTTGGGTGCACAGGCAAGGTAGGTGATGGCCTGGGCCACCGCCAACTCGCCCTCGGGGCTGCCAAGGCGCTCCTGCACATCCCAGGCAGCCAGGCACAGGCTAAGCGCACGCGGGTCGGCATTACCGATGTCCTCGCTGGCCATGCGTACCACGCGGCGGGCGATGTACAGCGGATCGCAGCCGCCGTCGAGCATGCGTGCAAACCAGTACAGGGCGCCATCGGGGTTGGAGCCGCGCACCGACTTGTGCAGCGCGGATATCTGGTCGTAGAACGCCTCGCCGCCTTTGTCGAAGCGGCGGCGACTGTCACCCAGCAGGCTCTGTAGCATCTCGACGTCGATCTCGCTGCCGTCTTCAGCCAGGTCCGAGGCGTTCTCGAGGAAGTTGAGCATGCGCCGGCCATCGCCGTCGGCAGCGGCCATCAGCATCTTGAAGGCGTCGTCGCCCACCCGCAGGTTGCGCTTGCCCAGGCCACGCTCTTCCGTCAGCGCACGGTTGACCAGCTTGCGCAGGGCGGCTTCGTCCAGGCTCTTGAGCACATACACCCGCGCCCGTGACAGCAGCGCGTTGTTCAGCTCGAACGACGGGTTTTCGGTGGTGGCACCGATGAACAGCAGGGTGCCGTCCTCGACATAGGGCAAAAAGGCGTCCTGCTGCGACTTGTTGAAGCGGTGCACCTCGTCAACGAACAGGATGGTACGACGGCCATACTGGCCAGCCTGCTGTTTGGCCACCTCCACCGCCTGGCGGATCTCTTTCACCCCGGCCAGCACCGCCGACACCGTTTCGAAGTGCGCATCGCAGAACTGCGCCAGCAACCGCGCCAGCGTGGTCTTGCCGACCCCGGGCGGCCCCCAGAAGATCATCGAGTGCAGCGCACCTTGTTCCAGCGCTTCGCGCAGCGGTTTACCGCGCGCCAGCAGGTGCTCCTGGCCGACGTACTCATCCAGGCTGGACGGGCGCAGACGGGCGGCCAGGGGCTGGGCGACGGGTTCGCTTCGAAACAGGTCCATGGCGAGCTCTGGTTACTCCTTGATCACGTCCGCACCCTTGGGGATGTCGAACTTGAACTTGCTGTCCGGCACCGCCTGGTTGGCCTTGACGCCATTGAACAGGATGTTGGTGCGCTGGCCGACGCTGTCGATCAGCTGCATGTCATTGATCAGGCCTTTGCGGAACGACACGCGCAGCGAGTCGAACAGGGTGTCCTTGGTCTTTGGCTTGAGGGTGAAGTCCATTACTTCGCCCTGCTCCTTGGACGCAATATCAAAGCTCTGGCTGATCTTCGACACGTCACCGGACAGCAACAGGGCCGGGGTCTGGTTCAGGCGCACGTCGAGCTTCTTGATGGTGGCCTGTTCCAGGTCCGGGTCCCACAGGGTGACGTTCTTGCCGTCCGACACCACCACCTGCTCCTGCGGTGCATCGGTGTGCCAGTAGAACAGGCCCGGGCGCTTGACCGTCATCTTGCCCGAGGTTTCCTGCAGGCTGGTGCCATCGGCGCCCAGGGTCAGCTGGGAGAAGTTGGCCTCGATGGTCTGCGACTTTTCCAGCAACTGGGTCAGGCGTTGTACGTCTTGCTCACCGGCATAAGCAGTAACCGAGCCCAGGGTCAGGGCAGAAACCAACAGCATGCGAATCGCGCGCATGGGAATCCTCATTGAGCGTTGAAAAGGCCTGGCGCCACCGTTGGCGCCAGGCAGGGTGTTCATCAGTCGCGCGGGCCGCCCGGGGCTATCACTTCCCGCGAGCCGTTGCTGTTCATCGGGGTGACAACGCCGGCCATCTCCATCGACTCGATCATGCGCGCGGCACGGTTGTAGCCGATCTTCAGCTTGCGTTGCACGGCAGAAATGGAGGCACGACGGCTCTCGAGCACGAATTGCACCGCCTCATCATACAGGGCGTCGGTTTCGGCATCGTCACCCTCGCCACCGCCGCCGCCGCCGTCAAAGCCGCTACCGGCCTCTTCGACGCCGTTGAGGATGTCGTCGTTGTAGTCCGGGGCGCCACGCAGCTTCCACGCCTCGACCGTGCGGTGCACTTCGTCGTCGGACACGAATGCGCCGTGCACCCGGATCGGCAGGCTGGTGCCCGGCGGCATGTACAGCATGTCGCCATGGCCCAGCAACTGCTCGGCACCGCCCTGGTCGATGATGGTACGCGAGTCGATCTTGCTCGACACCTGGAACGCCATACGGGTCGGGATGTTGGCCTTGATCAGGCCGGTGATCACGTCCACCGACGGGCGCTGGGTGGCGAGGATCAGGTGAATACCGGCCGCCCGTGCCTTCTGCGCGATACGGGC
This sequence comes from Pseudomonas sp. 10(2024), assembly GCF_045164175.1. Lineage (NCBI taxonomy): Bacteria > Pseudomonadati > Pseudomonadota > Gammaproteobacteria > Pseudomonadales > Pseudomonadaceae > Pseudomonas > Pseudomonas sp. 10(2024). The sequence goes on along the minus strand of NZ_CP174006.1, from coordinate 2,125,847 downwards.
GATCAGCTCTTCGACCTTCTTGCCGACGATCATCATCATGTCGGCGAATTCGTCCACCACCACCACGATGGTCGGCAAGGTTTTCAGCGCAGGCGGCTCATCGTCCATGCTCTCACGGCGATACAGCGGGTCATGGATGATTTCGCCAGCTTCCTGGGCGTCCTTGATCTTGCGGTTGAAACCAGCCAGGTTACGCACGCCCATGGCCGCCATCAGTTTGTAGCGCCGCTCCATTTCGGCCACGCTCCAGCGCAGGGCGTTGGCGGCGTCCTTCATGTCGGTGACCACCGGGCACAGCAGGTGCGGGATGCCTTCGTAGATCGACAGTTCAAGCATTTTCGGGTCGATCATGATCAGCCGCGCGTCTTCCGGGCTGGACTTGAACAGGATCGACAAAATCATCGCGTTCACACCCACCGACTTACCGGAGCCGGTAGTACCGGCCACCAACAGGTGCGGCATCTTGGCCAGGTCGGTGATCACCGGCTTGCCACCAATGTCGTGGCCCAGCGCCAGCGTGACGGGCGATTTCTGCTCGTCGTACTGCGGCGTGGCCAGCACTTCGGAGAAGCGCACCATCTGGCGGTTTTCGTTGGGTATCTCGATACCTACCGTGGTCTTGCCAGGGATGACCTCGACCACTCGCACACTGGTCACGGCCAGCGAACGCGCCAGGTCCTTGGCCAGGTTGGCGATGCGGCTGACCTTCACACCAGCGGCCGGCTGGATTTCGTAACGGGTAATCACCGGGCCGGGGTGGATCGAATCCACCGCCACTTCCACACCGAATTCCTTGAGCTTGATTTCCAGCAACTGGCCGACGCCGGCCAGGGATTCTGGCGAATACTCGATCTTTTTCTGTTCGGCCGGGTCGAGGATGGAAATCGAGGGCAAGGTGCCTTCCACGGCGCTGTCGACGAACAGCGGCGCCTGCTTTTCCTTCATCGCCCGCTTGCTCGGCTCCGGCGCTCTGCTGGCGGCGGACGGCGGCACAATGGTGGGCGCTGCGTGCTGCTGGCGGGGCACCACGGTTTCGCGCGGCGCCAATGCCTCAGGCGCCGTTTCACGTGGCGGCACAATCGGTTCGCGTGCAAGGGTTGGCTCACGCGGCTCGACAGGCTGAGCGGGTGGCTCTTCACGCTTGAGGATGCGCTCGCGCAGTGACGGTTTGGCCGGCTCGCGCTTCTCGGCAGCCATCGGCGCGGCCTTGAACACCGGTTCGTCCTCGCGCAGCTGTGCCTCGAGGCGCTTGCGCTCGTTGCGCGCTTCCCACCAGCGGGTGGCAGCCCCTTGCACCAGTTCGAACAGGTCGAGGGTGATCTTGCCGGTCAGGTCCATCACCTTGAACCACGACAGGTCGGTGAAGACGGTCAGGCCGAACAGGAACAGGGCAATGAACATCAGCGTGCTGCCCTGCACGTTGAGCAGGTTGCGCGCCAGGTCGCCCAGGCTTTCGCCCAGTGCACCACCGGCAGAGAACGGCAGGCTGGCGGGCGGATGGAAGTGGATATGCGCCAGCGCCGCCCCCGACAACACCAGGAACACCAGGCCAATCAGCCGCCAGGAGAACAGCCAGCCGCTCCAGTCCCATGGCTGGTGGCGTTCGCGGAAAATCTGCCAGGTCTTGACCGCCAGCAGCAGCGGAAAAATATAGGCGAAGTAACCCAGCACCATGAACAGGATGTCGGCGAAGTAGGCACCGGCACGCCCGGCCGCATTCTGCACCTGGTCGACGTTGCTGGTGTGGCTGAAGCCCGGGTCCGACGTATCGTAGGTCAGCAGCGCCATCCACAGGTACAGGCACAGCGCGCCGACAGCGATCAACGCACCTTCCTTGAGGCGATAATGCAGCTGCTGCCGCCACAGTGGCACAGGCAATGGAGCTGGAGTTGCGGTGGATTTCTTCAAAACGCGTCTATTCCTGCGCGTGGTGCGCGTCCAATAGTGATCGGCCGCTGCGCGACCAACGAACCACTACTTTTAACATTACTGCCCGCCAGCCGCCATGGCGGCACGCCGTATGGGGGTTTGGCCGGGGGCGAATTCATATAGCTGCAATTTGAGCATGCATTTTCTTTCGTGACAAAGGCTTATGCTGTGTTTTTGCACAGGTGTGACAGCAAATGTAGCGGATGGTGCCTGCGGTTTGATGAATGTGTAGGAAATTGCCCTGAATTGCCGCAAAACTGCCTCACTTCCCTGTAGGGGTAGCCTTGTGCAGGTTACCGCGCTGGCTTTGAAACCCCCAAAGAGATTGACCCCGCTTTTCACCCAAGCCATGCTGCCCTCTCCCCTCCCCCACCGCACGATAGACCATGCTCACCTGGCTGACCCGCGACTCGCTGACCTTCCCGCCCCTGGAAAAGGCGCTGCACGATCCCAACGGCCTACTGGCCGCCGGCGGTGACCTGAGCCCCGAGCGCCTGGTGCAGGCGTATCGCCATGGCTGCTTCCCGTGGTACCAGGACGGCCAACCGATCCTGTGGTGGTCACCCGACCCGCGCACGGTGTTGTTGCCTGACCAGTTGCATGTGTCACGCTCGCTGGCCAAGCTGATGCGCCAAGGCCGCTACCAGGTCAGCTTCGACACCGACTTCCCGGCCGTGATCGCCGCCTGCGCCGCGCCTCGCGACTACGCTGACGGCACCTGGATCACCGACACCATGCGCAACGCCTACTGCGAGCTGCACCGCCGTGGCATCGCTCATTCGGTCGAAGTTCGCCAGGACGGCGAACTGGTCGGGGGCCTGTACGGCCTGGCCATGGGCCAGCTGTTCTTTGGCGAATCGATGTTCAGCCGCGCCGACAACGCCTCCAAGGTCGGTTTCGTGACCTTGGTCAACCACCTGCGAGACGCCGGCTTCGTGCTTATCGACTGCCAGATGCCGACCAACCACCTGCACAGCCTGGGCGCCCACGCCATCAGCCGTGCCGAGTTCGCCAGCTACCTGGCACGCCACCTTGACCAGCCCAACAGCGCTTCATGGGTTGCCTAGGCGAGTTCCCGTAGCTGGCTTACACTTAAAACAAAGTCTCACCGAAGGGGTTGATCATGACAGAGTTGGCGCGGTTGAAGTTCTATGCCACTCAGCCCCACTCCTGCAGCTACCTGCCGGAGGAGCAGGCGACCACGCTGTTCCTCGACCCCAGCCAGCCGATGGACGTGCACGTATACGCCGATTTGTCGGAAATGGGCTTTCGCCGCAGTGGCGACCACCTGTACCGCCCACACTGCCAGAACTGCAACGCCTGCGTGCCGGCGCGCATCCCGGCGGCGCGCTTCATTCCCAACCGCCAGCAGCGTCGCATACTCAAACGTAACGCCGACCTGACCGTAACCGCAGCGCGCCCGGCGTTCAAGGAAGAGTACTTCGAGCTGTACCGGCGCTATATCGAAACCCGCCACGCCGATGGCGACATGTACCCGCCCAGCCGCGATCAGTTTTCCACCTTCCTGGTACGCGACCTGCCGTTCTGCTGGTTCTACGAGTTTCGCCTGGAAGGCCGGTTGATGGCGGTGGCAGTGTGCGACCTGCTGCCCAATGGCCTGTCGGCGGTGTACACCTTCTACGAGCCGGACGAGGAGCGCCGCAGCCTTGGCCGTTTCGCCATTCTCTGGCAGATCACCGAAGCGCTGCGCCAGAACCTGGAGGCGGTTTACCTGGGCTACTGGATCAAGAACTGCAAGAAGATGAACTACAAGACGCAGTACCGACCTATCGAGCTGCTGATAAACCAGCGCTGGGTCACCCTCAACTGAAAGCATTGGCTTGACACGCAGTTTTCCGGCATAATCCACGCCACTTTTTTGCCCGGTGCGGATATGCGTCGGGCTAACATTGGATCCGAGGGCTCAACTGCATGTCGAAAGAAGACAGCTTCGAAATGGAAGGTACTGTCGTCGACACCCTGCCCAACACCATGTTCCGCGTGGAGTTGGAAAACGGGCACGTCGTAACCGCGCACATCTCCGGAAAGATGCGCAAGAACTACATCCGCATTCTCACTGGCGACAAGGTCCGCGTCGAGCTGACGCCGTACGACCTGAGCAAGGGCCGCATCACCTACCGTGCGCGCTAAGCTCAAGCCATGAAAAAGCCCGGCCAGGTGCCGGGCTTTTTTGTGCCTCAAGAAACTGCAAGGGGCTGCAAGGCAGCCCCTGCACATCACGCGACCTCAGCCGTGGTTTCGAAGTCGAACACCAGTTCGCCATCGCGCAGGTCGACATGCACCACGCCACCATGCTCGGCCAGCTCGCCAAACAGGATCTCCTCGGCCAGCGGCCGCTTGATCTTGTCCTGGATCAGCCGCGCCATTGGCCGCGCGCCCATCTGCACGTCATAGCCCGAAACCGCCAGCCAACCGCGTGCTTCATCGCTGACTTCCAGCAGCACACGCTTGTCTTCCAGCTGCGCCTGCAATTCGATAAGGAACTTGTCGACGATGCTTTTGATCGTCTCCGTGCTCAGGCGGCCAAACTGGATGATGGTATCCAGACGGTTGCGGAACTCTGGCGTGAAGCTCTTGCGGATCACTTCCATGGCATCGGACGCGTGGTCCTGATGAGTAAAGCCGATCGACGCCCGCGCCGCAGTTTCTGCACCGGCGTTGGTGGTCATGATCAGGATCACGTTACGGAAGTCGGCCTTGCGCCCGTTGTTGTCGGTCAGGGTACCGTGGTCCATCACCTGCAGCAGCAGATTGAAGACTTCCGGGTGGGCCTTCTCGATTTCGTCGAGCAACAATACGCAGTGCGGCTGTTTGGTGATCGCCTCGGTCAACAGGCCACCCTGGTCGAAACCGACATAACCCGGCGGCGCACCAATCAAACGCGAGACGGTGTGGCGCTCCATGTACTCAGACATGTCGAAACGCACCAACTCCACACCCAGCGCCTTGGCCAATTGCCGCGCCGCTTCGGTCTTGCCGACGCCGGTAGGGCCGGCGAACAGGAACGAACCAACCGGCTTGTCTGGCGACTTGAGGCCGGCACGGGACAACTTGATCGCGGTGGCCAGCGAGTCGATTGCCTGGTCCTGGCCAAACACGGTCAGTTTCAGGTCGCGCTCAAGGTTGCGCAGCAGCTCCTTGTCGGAACTGGTGACGTGCTTCGGCGGAATTCGCGCAATCTTGGCGACGATATCCTCCACTTGCGGCACATCGATGCGCTTGACGCGACTGGCCTCTGGCTGCAGGCGCTGGTAGGCGCCAGCCTCGTCGATCACATCGATGGCCTTGTCAGGCATGTGCCGGTCATTGATATAGCGCGAAGCCAGTTCGGCAGCGGCGCGCAGGGCTTCGTCGCTGTACTCGATGTTGTGGTGGCTTTCGAAACGCCCTTTCAGGCCGCGCAGAATGCCCACGGTGTCTTCGACCGATGGCTCGCTGACATCCACCTTCTGGAAGCGACGCGCCAGGGCACGATCCTTCTCGAAGATGCCGCGAAACTCTTGGAACGTGGTCGAACCGATGCAGCGGATTTCACCCGACGACAGCAGCGGCTTGAGCAGGTTGGAGGCATCCATCACCCCGCCCGACGCCGCACCGGCGCCGATGATGGTGTGAATTTCGTCGATGAACAGGATGGCCTGCGGACGCTTGCGCAGCTCACCGAGCAGCGCCTTGAAGCGCTTCTCGAAGTCACCACGGTATTTGGTACCGGCCAGCAAGGCGCCCAGATCAAGGGAGTACACCACGCTCTGTGCCAGCAGGTCAGGCACCTGACCATCGACGATGCGCTTGGCCAGGCCTTCGGCGATGGCCGTCTTGCCCACGCCTGCCTCACCCACCAACAGCGGGTTGTTCTTGCGCCGACGAGCCAGGATTTGCGCCACACGCTCCACTTCCTGCTCGCGACCTACCAGCGGATCGATACGGCCGGCACGGGCCAGCTCGTTCAGGTTGCTGGCGTAGGCGTCCAGCGGGTTGCTCGAAGAGGAGGTTTCACCGCCCTCTTCGTCCTGCATGTCCTGGTCGCTTTCAGATTGCGCACCATGCCCTGGCACCTTGGAGATGCCATGGGCGATGTAGTTGACCACGTCGATACGGGCCACGCTCTGCTGCTTGAGCAGGAACACGGCCTGGCTTTCCTGTTCGCTGAAGATCGCCACCAGCACGTTGGCGCCGGTCACTTCGCGCTTGCCAGAGCTTTGCACGTGGAACACGGCACGCTGCAGCACGCGCTGGAAGCCCAGGGTCGGCTGGGTTTCACGGTCTTCGTCGTTGACAGGGATCAACGGCGTGGTGGAGTCGATGAACTCTTGCAGGTCATGCTTGAGCTTGTCGAGATTGGCGCCACAGGCGCGCAGAACGGTCGCGGCAGCCTCATTGTCAAGGAGTGCCAGCAGCAGATGCTCGACGGTCATGAACTCATGACGCTTCGAACGAGCCTCCTTGAAGGCAAGATTGAGGGTGACTTCGAGCTCGCGGTTTAACATAGCTTCACCTCATACCCAAGTGGTCGGCGATTAACCGTCCTTCTCGATTTCACAGAGTAGCGGATGCTGGCTTTCCCTGGCGTATTGGTTGACCTGCATAGCCTTTGTTTCGGCGATGTCACGGGTAAACAATCCGCACACTGCCCGCCCCTCGGTATGGACGGTCAGCATGATCTTGGTCGCCAGCTCGCGGTTCAGACTGAAGAACGTCTCGAGCACTTCGACGACGAAATCCATTGGCGTGTAGTCATCGTTGAACAAAACCACCTTGTACATCGGTGGCGCCTGCAGGATCGGCTTGGCTTCCTGAACTGCAAGACCTGAGCCGTCGTCCTCATTCGATTGCGGGCGATCCTGATTGAATGTTAGTCGAATCTCACTAGGTGCATGCATGGAAAGAATTTCATCATGAGCGTCAGGTTAAGGTTTCGGGTTGACTGCACAGGCCACCGCCAGCGCAGGCGCCGCGTGACCTTGACTATCGGCAAAACGGTGTTACAACCAATAAGAACCCACCGTGGTCGATAAAGATCCGCGCAGTCAACCAGATTTTTCGCAAGGTTCGTATGCGGATGAAGTGGATGATACTCCAGTGATGGAGTCCTTTGCAGAGGGACATAGGGATGGCAAGCGGTAAAGTCAAGTGGTTCAACAATGCCAAGGGCTATGGATTCATCAATGAGGAAGGTAAATCCGATGACCTGTTCGCCCATTATTCCGCCATCCGAATGGACGGATACAAGACCCTGAAGGCTGGCCAGGCCGTGATATTCGACATCGTCCAGGGCCCCAAAGGCTTGCACGCCGTCGAAATCAAAGATGCCGCGGCCGCTGCAGCAGAGGCTGCCAGAACCCTGGGCGAGCCGCAAAGCGAAACTGCAAAAGCCTGACTGCCTGCGCTGTGCCGATAGACGAAAAAACCGGCCGCCTCTTTACAGGAGGCGACCGGTTTTCTGTTGCCTTACATGTGTTTGATCATTTCATCGCCAAAGCCTGAGCTGCTTACCAGCTTGGCCCCCTCCATCAACCGCTCGAAATCGTAGGTCACGGTCTTGGCCGCAATGGCGCCATTGGTGCCCTTGATGATCAGGTCGGCGGCCTCGGTCCACCCCATGTGGCGCAGCATCATCTCTGCCGAGAGGATCACCGAGCCCGGGTTGACCTTGTCCTGCCCGGCATACTTGGGCGCAGTGCCGTGAGTGGCCTCGAACATGGCCACGGTATCGGACAGGTTGGCGCCCGGGGCAATGCCGATACCACCCACTTCCGCCGCCAGGGCATCGGACAGGTAGTCACCGTTGAGGTTGAGGGTGGCGATCACGTCGTACTCGGCCGGGCGTAGCAGGATCTGCTGCAGCATGGCGTCGGCGATGGCGTCCTTGACGATGACCTCGCGACCGGTCTTGGGGTTCTTGAATTTCATCCACGGGCCACCATCGAGCAGTTCAGCACCGAACTCGTCACGCGCCACCTCGTACCCCCAGTCCTTGAAGGCACCCTCGGTGAACTTCATGATGTTGCCCTTGTGCACCAGGGTCAGTGATTCGCGGTCGTTATCCACCACATACTGCAGGGCCTTGCGCACCAGACGCTTGGTACCCTCCTTCGACACCGGCTTGACGCCGATACCACAGTCCTGGTCGAAGCGGATCTTGGTGACCCCCATTTCCTCCTTGAGAAACTTGATCACCTTGTTCGCCTCAGGCGACCCGGCCTTCCACTCGATGCCGGCATAGATGTCTTCGGAGTTCTCGCGGAAGATCACCATGTCGACGTCGCCCGGCTTTTTCACCGGGCTCGGTACACCCTGGAACCACAGCACCGGCCGCAGGCATACATACAGGTCCAGTTGCTGGCGCAGGGCCACGTTGAGCGAGCGGATGCCGCCACCGACCGGGGTGGTCAGCGGGCCCTTGATCGATACCACGTAATCACGCACGGCATCGAGGGTTTCCTGCGGCAGCCAGGTATCCTGGTCATACACCTGGGTGGCTTTCTCGCCAGCGTACACCTCCATCCAGGCAATCTTGCGCTTGCCGCCGTAGGCCTTCTCCACGGCGGCATCGACCACCTTGATCATGACCGGCGAAACATCGACGCCGATCCCGTCGCCTTCGATGTAAGGAATGATCGGATGATCAGGCACGTTGAGCGAATGATCTGCATTGACGGTGATCTTGCTGCCGTCGGTCGGAACCTTGATTTTCTGGTATCCCATGCTTGCACTACTCCGCTATCGGGTGTGGTTTGGACATCGTGCGATCCACTGAGCCTAAACCACATCTGCCGACCTGCAAGGCATGCGACAACCCGCCGCATTGCCGCTTAGTCTTTGGTCTTATAAATGGGCCGATATCACTTGGCCTTGCTGATTAGCCCAAATGGTTTGGTATACTCCGCCGCGACCGAAGGGTCATCGGGGCGAATCCCAGGAAAATGCGGACCGCCCTAGGCCATGAATGGCCATAAAGCCTGGGTTGTTACCGCAGCTCAGCACTTGACGCTCGACTGATGCATCCACCATCACCGCTCGCAGCCTCTCGACTTTCCGCTCATGGTGCTACCAGGGCGATGCGCCTACCCTGCGCACCACGAGACTCGAGCACGCTCAGCACACAGAGAGTTAACCCGCATGCCCACCCGTTCCAAGATCATCTATACCTTCACCGACGAAGCCCCCGCCCTCGCCACTTACTCGCTGCTGCCGATCATCGAAGCGTTCACCGCTTCGGCTGACATCGCTGTCGAAACTCGCGACATTTCCCTGGCTGGCCGTATCCTTGCCGCCTTCCCGGAGCAACTGGGCGCAGAGAAGCAAGTAGGCGATCACCTGGCGGAACTGGGCCAGCTGGCTACCACCCCTGACGCCAACATCATCAAGCTGCCGAACATCAGCGCCTCGGTACCGCAGCTCAAAGCCGCGATCAAGGAACTGCAAGGCAAGGGCTTCAACATCCCTGACTACGCCGACGAACCGGCCACCGCGGAAGAAAAAGAATCCCGCGCCCGCTACGACCGCATCAAGGGCTCCGCCGTGAACCCGGTGCTGCGCGAAGGCAACTCCGACCGCCGCGCGCCGCTGTCGGTCAAGAACTACGCCCGCAAGCACCCACACAAGATGGGCGCCTGGGCCGCTGACTCCAAGTCGCACGTTGCCCACATGACCCAGGGCGACTTCTACGGCAGCGAAAAAGCCGCACTGATCGAAGCTGACGACAGCCTGCGCATCGAGCTGGTCGGCAAAGACGGCAGCACCACCGTGCTGAAAGAAAAGACCGCCGTCAAAGCCGCCGAAGTCATCGACTGCGCCACCATGAGCCGCAAGGCCCTGAAAGCCTTCATCGCCGAACAGATCGCCGATGCCAAGGCCGCCGGCGTGCTGCTGTCGGTGCACCTGAAAGCCACCATGATGAAGGTCTCCGACCCGATCATGTTCGGCGTCATCGTCGAAGAATTCTACAACGACGTGCTGACCAAGCACGCCGCTGCCCTGGCCGAAGTAGGCTTCAACGCCAACAACGGTATCGGCGACCTGTACGCCCGCATCAAGGACCTGCCAGCCGACAAGCAGGCCGAGATCGAAGCCGACATCCAGGCCCTGTACGCAGAGCGCCCAGCCCTGGCCATGGTCAACTCCGACAAAGGCATCACCAACCTGCACGTGCCGAGCGACGTGATCGTCGACGCCTCGATGCCGGCCATGATCCGTGACTCGGGCAAGATGTGGAACGCCGCAGGCGAACTGCAAGACGCCAAGGCCGTGATCCCGGACCGCTGCTACGCCGGCATCTACCAGGCCACCATCGAAGACTGCAAGGTCAACGGTGCCTTCGACCCGACCACCATGGGCAGCGTGCCGAACGTTGGCCTGATGGCGCAGAAAGCCGAAGAGTATGGCTCCCACGACAAGACCTTCCAGATCAAGGCTGACGGCGTGGTTCGCGTAGTCGATGGCAAGGGCAACGTCGTGCTGGAGCAGAACGTCGAAGCCGGTGACATCTTCCGCATGTGCCAGACCAAGGACGCGCCGATCCAGGACTGGGTCAAGCTGGCCGTCAACCGTGCCCGCCTGAGCAACACCCCGGCGGTGTTCTGGCTGGACCCGGCTCGCGCCCACGACGGCGTCATGATCGAGAAGGTGCAGAAGTACCTGAAAGATCACGACACCACCGGCCTGGACATCCGCATCCTGGCACCGGTCGACGCCATCAAGTTCTCCCTGGCCCGCATCCGCGAAGGCAAGGACACCATCTCGGTGACCGGCAACGTGCTGCGCGACTACCTGACCGACCTGTTCCCGATCATGGAACTGGGCACAAGCGCCAAGATGCTGTCGATCGTGCCGCTGATGAACGGCGGTGGCCTGTTCGAAACCGGCGCCGGCGGTTCGGCTCCGAAGCACGTGCAGCAGCTGGTTGAAGAGAACTTCCTGCGTTGGGACTCGCTGGGTGAATTCCTGGCCCTGGCCGCTTCCCTGGAGCACCTGGGCAACACCTACGACAACCCGCGCGCCAAGGTTCTGGCCAACACCCTGGACCAGGCTACCGGCAAGTTCCTCGACACCAACAAGTCGCCGTCGCGCAAAGTCGGCGGTATCGACAACCGCGGTAGCCACTTCTACCTGACCCTGTACTGGGCCGAGGCCTTGGCCGCTCAGACGGACGACGCTGCCCTGCAGGCACGCTTCGCACCACTGGCAAAAATCCTGGCCGAGAACGAAGCGACCATCGTCGCCGAGCTCAACGCCGTTCAGGGCAAGCCAGCCGACATCGGCGGCTACTACGCCCCGGATGCCGAGCTGACCGCCAAGGTGATGCGCCCAAGCCAGACCCTGAACAGCGCCATCGCCGCGCTGTAAGGTTCGCTTGAAGTAACAGCACAAACCCCGGCCACGCACCGGGGTTTGTGCTTTCTGGGAAATGGGGCCGCTCTGCGGCCCTTCGCGGGCAAGCCCGCTCCCACAGGAGAGGTGCAGTTTGTGAGACCTGCGCTGCACCTTGTGGGAGCGGGCTTGCCCGCGAAGGGCTGCAAAGCAGCCCCAGCCATCCAAAAGGACAGCGCAAATGACTTGGCAACCCCACATCACCGTCGCCACCCTCGTCGAACACGAAGGCAGGTTCCTCTTCGTCGAAGAATTCAAAGCCGGCCAGCACGTTTTCAACCAGCCCGCCGGGCACCTCGAGCCAAATGAAACCCTGCCCCAGGCCGCCCTGCGCGAAACCCTGGAAGAAACCGCCTGGGAAGTCGAGCTGACCGGCGTGGTCGGCATCTACCTGTACACCGCCCCCAGCAACGGCGTGACCTACCAGCGCGTCTGCTTCGCCGCCCGCCCCGTGCGCCATCACAACGACCTGGCACTGGACAGCGACATCGTCCGCGCCGTGTGGCTGACCCGCGACGAACTGCTGGCCGACCCCACTCGCTGGCGCAGCGAGCTGGTGCCGCGCTGCCTGGATGACTACCTCAAAGGCCCGCTGCACAGCCTCGACCTGCTACGCGACTGACGCGGCGCCGCGGGTTTGATAGAATCGGCGTTTTTCCCCCTTGATACACACCGGTACCCATGACCAGCCCAGCACTTAAAGACCCCGCCAAGACCCGCGTCATCGTCGGCATGTCCGGCGGCGTGGACTCTTCCGTCTCAGCCCTTCTGCTCATCGAGCAGGGCTACCAGGTGGAAGGGCTGTTCATGAAGAACTGGGAAGAGGACGACGGCACCGAATACTGCACCGCCCGTGAAGACCTGGCCGACGCCCAGGCCGTGTGCGACCGTATCGGCATCAAGCTGCACACCGCCAACTTCGCCGCCGAATACTGGGACAACGTGTTCGAGCACTTCCTTGAGGAATACAAGGCTGGCCGCACCCCTAACCCCGATATCCTCTGCAACCGCGAAATCAAGTTCAAGGCGTTTCTCGACTACGCCCTGTCACTGGGTGCCGACCTGATCGCCACCGGCCACTACGTGCGCCGCCGCGATACTGGTGCGCTCACCGAACTGCTCAAGGGCCTGGACCCGAACAAGGACCAGAGCTATTTCCTGCACGCCGTCGGCGGCCAGGAAATTGCCCGCACCCTGTTCCCGGTCGGCGAACTGGAAAAGCCCGAAGTGCGTGCCATTGCCGAAAAACACGGCCTGGCCACCGCCAAGAAGAAAGACTCCACCGGCATCTGCTTCATTGGCGAGCGCCGCTTCAGCGACTTCCTCAAGCAGTACCTGCCGGCCCAGCCGGGCGACATTGAAACCACCGAAGGTGAAGTGATCGGCCGCCACCATGGCCTGATGTACCACACCATCGGCCAGCGTCAGGGCCTGGGCATTGGCGGCCTGAAGGATGCCAGTGACGAGCCGTGGTACGTGCTGCACAAGGACCTGGCTCGCAACGTGCTGGTGGTCGGCCAGGGCAACGAGCACCCATGGCTGTTCTCCCGCGCCCTGCTGGCCTCGGAAATTTTCTGGGTCAACCCGGTCGACCTCGGCAGCCCGCGCCAGCTGACTGCCAAGGTGCGCTACCGCCAGAGCGACCAGCGATGCACCCTGGAACGCACCGCCAGCGGCTACCGCGCCGTGTTCGACGAGCCTCAGCGCGCCGTTACGCCGGGCCAGTCGGTGGTGTTCTACGACGGCGAAGTGTGCCTGGGCGGTGGCGTGATCGAGGCTGCCGAGCCGTGGAGCCCGCGCGCATGAGCAACCTGCAGGAGCAGCTGATTGCGTTGGGTGGCGTGTTCCAGGCCGCCGTGCTGGTCGACCGCATCGCCCGCACCGGCCAGGCCAGTGAAGCCAATATCGGCTGCATGCTGGGCAGCCTGCTGGTGCGCGACCCCAAGGACACCCTGGAGGTGTTCGGCGGTGACGACCTGAACCTGCGCGACGGCTACCGGGCACTGATCGGCGCCCTCGAGCGCGACCCCAACAGCCTGCAGCGCGAGCCGCTGCGCTACGCACTGTCGATGCTGGGCCTGGAGCGCCAGCTGAACAAGCGTGGCGACCTGCTGGACACCATCGGCAACCGCCTGCCGCAAATCCAGTCGCAGGCAGAGCATTTCGGCCTGGTTCACGAAAACGTCATCGCTTCCAGTGGAGCCTTGTACCAGGACACCCTGAGCACCTTGCGCCAGCGCATCCAGGTGCACGGCGACATGCGCTTCCTGCAGCAGCCCAACAATGCCTCGAAGATCCGTGCCCTGCTGCTGGCCGGCATCCGCGCCGCGCGACTGTGGCGGCAGCTGGGCGGGCACCGTTGGCAGCTGGTGTTCAGCCGGCGCAAGTTGCTGAACGAACTGTACGACATGATGCGCAGCCCCAACTGACGGGCTGGGCAGCCCGCTTCCACAGGGTCTGCCACCAGATCCAAATTGGGCCGACCTTTGGTCAGCCACCCGACCCAGGCGCAATTTTCATGTATGATATGCGCCCTTCCAAAAGCCTGACTGTCCGAGAACACCCCATGCAGCTTTCTTCGCTCACTGCGGTTTCCCCTGTAGACGGCCGTTATGCCGGCAAAACCCAGGCCTTGCGCCCCATTTTCAGCGAATTCGGCCTGATCCGTTTCCGCGCCCTGGTCGAAGTGCGCTGGCTGCAACGCCTGGCCGCCCACCCGCAAATCGGCGAAGTGCCGGCGTTCTCCGCCGAAGCCAACGCCCTGCTGGACAGCCTGGCCACCGATTTCAAGCTGGAGCACGCCGAGCGCGTCAAGGAAATCGAGCGCACCACCAACCACGACGTCAAGGCCATTGAATACCTCCTCAAGGAGCAGGCCGCCAAGCTGCCTGAGCTGGCCAAGGTCAGCGAGTTCATCCACTTCGCCTGCACCAGCGAGGACATCAACAACCTGTCCCACGCCCTGATGCTGCGCGCCGGCCGTGACGAAGTGCTGCTGCCGCTGATGCGCCAGGTCGCCGACGCCATCCGCGCCCTGGCCCACGCCCACGCCGAAGTGCCAATGCTGTCGCGCACCCACGGCCAGCCGGCTTCGCCGACCACCCTGGGTAAAGAGCTGGCCAACGTCGTGTATCGCCTGGAGCGCCAGATCGCCCAGGTTGCCGCCGTGCCGCTGCTGGGCAAGATCAACGGCGCCGTGGGCAACTACAACGCCCACCTGTCGGCCTACTCGCAGATCGACTGGGAAGAGAACGCCCGCGCCTTCATCGAAGACGAGCTGGGCCTGCAGTTCAACCCGTACACCACCCAGATCGAGCCGCACGACTACATCGCCGAGCTGTTCGACGCCATCGCCCGCTTCAACACCATCCTGATCGACTTCGACCGTGATGTGTGGGGCTACATTTCGCTGGGTTACTTCAAGCAGAAGACCGTCGCCGGCGAAATCGGCTCGTCGACCATGCCGCACAAGGTCAACCCGATCGACTTCGAAAACTCCGAAGGCAACCTGGGTATCGCCAACGCGCTGTTCCAGCACCTGGCCAGCAAGCTGCCGATCTCGCGCTGGCAGCGTGACCTGACCGACTCCACCGTGCTGCGCAACCTGGGCGTGGGCTTTGCCCACAGCGTCATCGCCTTCGAGGCCAGCCTGAAAGGCATCGGCAAGCTGGAAGTCAACGAAGCTCGCATCGCCGCCGACCTGGACGCCTGCTGGGAAGTGCTGGCCGAGCCGATCCAGACCGTGATGCGCCGCTTCAACATCGAAAACCCCTACGAGAAGCTCAAAGAGCTGACCCGTGGCAAGGGCATCACCCCAGAAGCGCTGCTGACCTTCATCGACGGCCTGGACATGCCAGCCGAAGCCAAGGCCGAGCTCAAGCAGCTGACCCCCGCTACCTACATCGGTAACGCGGCAGCCCAGGCCAAACGCATCTAAGCTGAGCGTCGCGTACAACGCCCGGCCTGGCCGGGCGTTTTTATTCCCGTACGAAAATTACGTTTTTTCAATAGGTTGAACATGAATCCTGATACTCCACTGCAGCTGCTCGGCGGCATCTCGGCCCGCGAATTCATGCGCGACTACTGGCAGAAGAAGCCGCTGCTGGTACGCCAGGCCTTCCCGGACTTCATCAGCCCGATCGACCCCGACGAGCTCGCCGGCCTGGCCCTGGAAGACGAAGTCGAGTCGCGTATCGTGCTGGAGCATGGCGCTCACCCGTGGGAACTGCGCCGCGGCCCGTTCAACGAAGACACCTTCGCCGAACTGCCGGAAAAAGACTGGACCCTGCTAGTACAGGCCGTTGACCAGTTCGTTCCGGAAGTGGCCGAACTGCTGGAAAACTTCCGCTTCCTGCCCAGCTGGCGTATCGATGACGTGATGATCAGCTTCGCCGCCCCGGGTGGCAGCGTCGGCCCGCACTTCGACAACTACGATGTGTTCCTGCTGCAAGGCCACGGCCAGCGCAACTGGAAGATCGGCCAGATGTGCAGCAGTGACAGCCCGCTGCTGGAGCACGCCGACCTGCGTATCCTGGCCGAGTTCGAGCAGAGCGGCGAGTGGACCCTGGAGCCCGGCGACATGCTCTACCTGCCACCGCGCCTGGCCCACTACGGCGTGGCCGTGGATGACTGCCTGACTTACTCGGTCGGCTTCCGCGCACCGAGCGCTGCCGAAGTGCTGACCCACTTCACCGACTTCCTCGGCCAGTTCCTGCCCGACGAAGAGCGCTACAGCGACGCCGACGCCCAGCCGGTCAGCGACCCGCACCAGATCCAGCACGATGCCCTCGACCGCCTCAAGGCGCTGCTCGACAAGCACATGGGCGACAAGGACCTGCTGCTGACCTGGTTCGGCCAGTTCATGACCGAGCCGCGCTACCCCGAGCAGATCGTTGGCGAAGAGCTGAGCGAGGAAGAGCTGATCAATGCCCTTGAGCAAGGCGCCATCCTGATCCGCAACCCCAGCGCACGCCTGGCTTGGTCCGAGTTCGAAGACGACCTGCTGCTGTTCGCCAGCGGCCGTAGTTGCCCACTGCCTGGCAAACTGCGAGAGCTGCTGAAGCTGGTATGTGCGGCCGACGCCCTGCACATCGATAACCTGGCCGAGTGGCTGCAGGATGAGGATGGCCTGATGCTGGTACAGCAGCTGGTCAAGCAAGGGAGCCTGGGATTCGCCAATGAATAAGATCAGCGTTCGCCTCGCCGATTGGCACAAAGACAACGCCGACATCCGCCGTATCCGTGAAGCCGTGTTCGTCGCCGAGCAGCACATTCCACCAGAGCTGGAGTTCGATTCGGAAGACCAGGACGCCCTGCACTTCCTGGCCCTGGAAGGCGACTATCCAATCGGTACTGCGCGCCTGCTGGCCGACGGCACCATCGGGCGCATCTCGGTGCTCAAGGACTGGCGTGGCCTGAAGGTGGGCGATGCGTTGGTCAATGCGGTCATCGTCGAAGCGCAGAACCGCGACCTGAAACAGCAGATGCTCAGCGCCCAGGTGCACGCCACGCCGTTCTATGAGCGGCTGGGCTTTCGCGTAGTCAGCGAGGAATTCCTCGAAGCTGGCATCCCGCATGTCGACATGGTGCGCGACTCGCGCGCCTGATCCATTACCTGCACTGGCCTCTTCGCGGGTAAACCCGCTCCTACAAGCACCGCGCTTCCCTGTAGGAGCGGGTTTACCCGCGAAGAGGCCGGCTCAGGCGATATACATCCCCGCTGACAAAAAACCTGTACATCCATCCAGATAAAACTTGCCTCTGCGCCCCCGCTTGCGCATCCTATGGCCCACCACCCCGATGAAGCGTCCCCGGCCATGCGCCTGTTTCTCTGCGAAAAACCCTCCCAGGCAAAAGACATCGCCAAAGTGCTCGGCGCCAACCGCAAAGGCGACGGCTGCTGGCAAGGCACCGACATCTGCGTAACCTGGTGCATCGGCCACCTGCTGGAAACCGCCCCGCCCGACAGCTACGACGAACGTTACAAGCGCTGGAACCTGGCCGACCTGCCGATCATTCCAGACAAGTGGAAGATGCTGGTAAAGCCCAAGACCGCCAGCCAGTTCAAGGCGGTCAAGCGCCTGCTCGGTGAAGCGCGGGAGCTGGTGATTGCCACCGACGCCGACCGCGAAGGCGAAATGATTGCCCGCGAGCTGGTCGAGCATTGCCGCTACCGGGGCCCGGTGCAGCGCCTGTGGCTGTCGGCACTGGACGACGCCTCCATCCGCAAGGCCCTGGCACGCCTGCTGCCAGGCCACGAGACGTTCAACCTGTACCACTCGGCGCTGGGCCGCTCGCGCGCCGACTGGCTGATCGGCATGAACATGAGCCGGCTGTTCACCCTGCTAGGCCGCCAATCCGGCTACCAGGGTGTGCTGCCGGTAGGCCGCGTGCAAACGCCGACCTTGCGCCTGGTGGTCGACCGCGACCGCAGCATCGCCGACTTCGTGCCGGTGCCGTTCCGGGCCATCGACGTACAGCTGGAACACGCCGGCCAACGCTTCAATGCCCAATGGCGCGCCCCCGAAGACGCCTGCGATGACCAAGGCCGCTGCCTGAAGCAAAGCCTGGCACAGCAGGCCGCCACCGACATCGGCCATGCCGGCACTGCCCGAGCGGTAAAGGTGGCGACCGAGCGTGTGCGCGAAGCAGCACCGCTGCCCTTCGACCTTGGCACCCTGCAGGAGTTGTGCTCGAAAAAGTTCGGCCTCGGCGCCCAGGAAACCCTCGACATTGCCCAGGCACTGTACGAAACACACAAGCTGATCACCTACCCGCGCAGCGATTGCGGCTATTTGCCACAAAGCCAGCACGCCGAGGCACCCGCCATCCTTGCCGCCCTGCAACGGGCCGATGCCAGCCTTGCGCCGCTGCAGCCCTACCTGGAGCCGCAACGCCGCTCGCGGGCGTGGAACGACGCCAAGGTCAGCGCTCACCATGGCATCATCCCCACCGCCGCCGCCAGCGACCCCTCGCGCCTGCCGGCCAAGCACAAGGCCGTTTACACCCTGATCCGCGCCCGCTATCTGGCGCAGTTCCTGCCCAACCATGAGTACGACCGCACCCAGGCCGACTTCGACTGCGCCGGTCATGCGCTGCGTGCTGTGGGCAAACAGATCGTCGAGCCGGGCTGGCGCCGCGCCTTGCCCGAGGCGCTGACCCCGGCCAAAGGCCGCGAGGCAGCACCAGCCCAGGTGCTGCCGGCGCTGCGCGAAGGCCAGGACTGCAACGTACACGGCCTGCAACTGAAAGACCTGTGGACCCAGCCGCCCAAGCCGTTTACCGAAGGCGACCTGATCAAGGCGATGAAAAGCGTGGCCAAGCTGGTGGATGACCCTCGGCTGAAGCAAAAGCTCAAGGAAACCACCGGCATCGGCACCGAAGCCACCCGCGCCAGCATTATCCAGGGCCTGCTCGACCGCGGTTACCTGGTGAAGAACGGCAAGGCGTTGTCGGCCACACCTGCGGCCTTCAGCCTGATCGACGCGGTTCCCCGCGCGATTGCCGACCCCGGCACCACGGCGATCTGGGAGCAGGCGCTGGACATGGTGCAAAGCGGCGAGATGACCCTGGAAGAGTTCGTTGCCCGACAGTCGGCGTGGATGGGCAAGCTGGTCGAGCGTTGCAGCGGCATGCGCATGACCATCAGCGGGCCAGCGGCCGGGGCGGCCCCGCCCTGGAAAAAGAAACGTCGCGGTGGCGGGAAGAGCAAAGCGACTGGAAGCAAGGCGACCCCAGGCAAGCCACGGCAGGCGCGAAAAAAGCGAGCCCCCCTGTAGGAGCGGGTTCACCCGCGAAGAGGCCAGCCCAGGCAACACATTAACCACAGGCAAACCACAAACCCCGACCAACACATTGGCAACGTGAAATTTAACTGCTAACTTTTCATGAAAATAAACATAATAATTTTCACGGAAAATCCGGCATGTTCAAACAATCCGCCCAGCACGTCGCCAGTTACTACGCACAGACCTACCCCGCCAACATCCCATTACGCCCTACCCTGCAAGGCGCTCAAGACACCGACGTGCTGATCATCGGCGCCGGTTTCAGCGGCCTGCACACTGCCCTGCGCCTGACCCAGGCCGGCAAACGCGTAACGTTGCTGGAGGCCAGCCGGGTTGCCTGGGCGGCCTCCGGACGCAACGGTGGCCAGGCGCTGTTGGGCTGGTCGTGCGACATGCCGCCGCTGGAGCAGGCCCTTGGCATCGAACGCACCCAACGGCTATGGGCCAGCATGTGCTGGGCCGCCGACGAAATGCGCGAACTGCCCCAACGCCACGGCTTCGACATCGACTACCGGCAGGGCAGCCTGTGGACTGCGGTATTGCCGCGCCGGGTGAAAATGCTCGAAGAGGCCCTGCATGATGCCGAGCATAAATGGGGTTACGACGCCCTGCGCCTGATCGGCCGTGACGAGTTGCCGCAATGGATCGACAGCCCGCGCTACCAGGCCGCGCTGTACGACGCCAAAGGTGCCCACCTCAACCCGCTGAAACTGGCACAGGGCCTGGCCAATACCATCGAGGCTGGCGGCGGGCGAATCTACGAACAGAGCCAGGTGCTCAGCTACCAGCAGGCTCGCGACGGCTATGTCGCCCGTACCGACCGTGGCGAAGTTCGCTGCCAGGTATTGGTGCTGGCCTGCAACGCTTACATCGATCGCCTTGACCGCAGTCTGTCGCGCCGCCTGTTGCCAGTCGGTTCCTACCAGGTAGCCACTGCGCCTCTGGATGCCGACTTCGCCCATTCGTTACTACCTCGCAACAGTTGCGTGATCGACAACCAGTTCGTGCCCGACTACTTCCGCCTGACCCCGGACCACCGCCTGCTGTTCGGCGGTGGCTGCACTTACCTGGGCGGCATTCCCAAGGACGTCGCCAGCGCCACCCGCCCGTACCTGGAGCGGGTATTCCCGCAACTGGCCGGGGTGGCCATCGACTATGCCTGGGGCGGCCACATCGATTGCAGCATCAAGCGCACCCCGGACGTCGGCCGCGAGGGCCAGCGCTACTGGCTGCAGGGTTTCTCCGGCCATGGCGTATTGCCGACCCTGGCGGCGGCGCGTGCGGTGAGTGATGCCATTCTCGGCGATGAAGACCTGTTGGCGCTGTACCAAGGCATCGACAACGGCCGCTTCCCCGGTGGCGACCTGCTGGCTGCGCCATTGGAAGCGGCGGCAAAGGCCTGGTACCGCATGCGCGATCGCGTCTGAAGGGCATGACTCTTGCCTGTGCGGGCCTCTTCGCGGGTGAACCCGCGAAGAGGCCCGCACAGGCAACACAACATCCCGATACCCGCCAAAATTCCTCCTATTCTCAATAGCTCCCTTCGCTTCCTGCACTCAGGAGACACGACCATGAGCTATGTAACCACGAAGGACGGCGTACAGATCTTCTACAAGGACTGGGGCCCGCGCGATGCACCTGTGATCCACTTCCACCACGGCTGGCCGCTCAGTGCCGATGACTGGGACGCGCAGATGCTGTTCTTCCTCGCTGAAGGCTACCGCGTGGTCGCCCACGACCGGCGAGGCCATGGCCGCTCCAGCCAGGTATGGGACGGCCACGACATGGACCACTATGCCGACGACGTAGCCGCCGTGGTCGCCCACCTGGGCACCCAGGGTGCCGTGCATGTCGGCCACTCGACCGGCGGCGGCGAGGTGGTGCGCTACATGGCCCGGTACCCTGAAGACAAGGTGGCCAAAGCCGTGCTGATCGCGGCCGTACCACCCTTGATGGTACAAACCCCCGGCAACCCCGGTGGCCTGCCCAAGTCGGTATTCGACGGTTTCCAGGCCCAGGTTGCCAGCAACCGGGCGCAGTTCTACCGGGATGTGCCAACAGGGCCGTTCTACGGCTACAACCGCCCAGGGGTCGAAGCCAGCGAAGGCATCATTGGCAACTGGTGGCGCCAAGGCATGATCGGCAGTGCAAAGGCCCATTACGATGGCATCGTGGCGTTTTCCCAGACCGATTTCACCGACGACCTGAAGGGCATCCAGCAGCCGGTACTGGTGATGCACGGCGACGATGACCAGATCGTGCCCTATGAAAACTCCGGGGTACTTTCGGCCAAGCTGCTTCCCAATGGCACGCTGAAAACCTACAAAGGCTACCCGCATGGCATGCCCACCACCCATGCCGATGTGATCAATGCGGATTTGCTGGCGTTTATTCGTAGTTGATGTTTTCGCCAGTACCGGCCCTTTCGCGGGTAAACCCGCTCCTACGGGATTACGCCATCTTCGTAGGAGCGGGCTTGCCCGCGAAAGGGCCGGCACTGGCAACGCACCTTCCCCAGGATTACCATGCTCCCCTTCTAGTGCAGCACTTTGCCGCCTCCTTGCCTCCCTGCCTGTCAAAAACCCATGCCCTTCGAACTCACCGTAGAACCCCTCACCCTGCTGATCCTGGCGCTGGTCGCCTTCGTCGCCGGATTCATCGACGCCATCGCCGGTGGCGGGGGCCTGCTCACCACTCCGGCCCTGCTCACTGCCGGCATGCCACCGCACCTGGTCCTGGGCACCAACAAGCTCAGTTCCACCTTCGGCTCGGCCACTGCAGGTTTCACTTACTACAAACGCAAACTGTTCCACCCGGCGCAGTGGCGCCCGGCATTGTTCGCCACACTGACCGGGGCGTCGCTCGGCGCCGTCATCGCCCACTACATGCCAGCCGAATGGCTGAACAAGATGTTGCCGGTGATCGTCTTCGCCTGTGGCATCTACCTGTTGTTCGGCGGCACGCCCAAGGCACCGCTGGATGCCGATGCACCGATCAAGAAAAAGTGGCAAGTGCCGCAAGGCTTCACCCTGGGCTTCTACGACGGCGTAGCCGGCCCAGGTACCGGGGCGTTCTGGACGGTCAGTACCCTGCTGCTATACCCCATCGACCTGGTACGCGCCAGCGGCGTGGCGCGCAGCATGAACTTCGTCAGCAACATCGCGGCGCTGACGGTGTTCATCATTTCCGGGCAGGTGGACTACATCGTCGGCCTGTGCATGGGCCTGTCGGTGATGGTCGGCGCCTTTTTCGGCGCGCGCACGGCGATCAGCGGTGGCAGCAAGTTCATCCGCCCGGTGTTCATCACCGTGGTGCTGGCGTTGACCGTGCGCTTAGCGTGGCAACACTGGTTCGGGCAGGCCTGAACCTTTGTACCCGATCATGAGGCCCATCAGCCGTACTATCATTTATGCCAGTTGAGGGGTGCGCAAGGAATTGTAAATATATGACGCCTCTCATCAACGGAAATATCTAAATGCAAAGCAAGGTTATTTCCTTCCAATATACCTGCTATGGAGCCTCAGCTAAGCCAGGGAATATTTACGTACTGGGTTTCACGGGAGCACCTCGCGACATATGGACAGGCTGCTACCTACTGGGAAACGGCAAGCGTACTTATAACCCGAATTTGATGAGGTTCCTCTCGCCCGACAGCCTAAGCCCTTTTAGCAAAGGAGGCATAAACGCCTACGCCTATTGCTCTGCCGACCCAATAAACAGGCTAGATCATTCAGGCCAGAATTGGATCAAGAAACTGTTCAGTCGCCCCGAACCTGCTTATAAGATGACAGAGATAATAGCCGCTCACGACCATCCAGAACTGCAAAAGTACTCGGGGTGGCGTTTCAGCAGCAAGGCAACTGGCTGGGATGTTAAAATGGCGAAAAAGCTACCAAAACGACTGGCAGAAAAGGCTCAGCTTGAGCGCGACATACCAGAAGCAGCACAACTTCGATCGTATAACCTCCTCCCAAAGCTGGTAAAACGATTACAGTATGTCACCGCTAAGATCGAAGCCACTGACAGCAGGCTTGCAGAACTACAGTCTGGATTGACCCCGCACGAATTAGCTGCTGCTCTTTCACAAAATCAAGGTCTTCCACCACCGCCGTATTCCGAAACTAGCCCAGATAGCTTAGGTCTCCCCAACCCTTTTTTTCAGGCAAGGAATACCATACGTAGGGCAGGGAGCTCCCCCCAAGCGACACCAGATTCCCGAGCATATACCAGTAATCAGAATAACGATTCCTGAATACCCATCGACCCGGTTCGCGCCAGCGACGTGGCGCGCAGCATGAACTTCGTCAGCAACATTTCGGCGCTGACGGTGTTCATCATTTCCGGGCAGGTGGACTACATCGCCGGCCTGTGCATGGGCCTGTCGGTGAGGGGCGATGAACACTTCTCACTGCAGCTAGGACGGGAAAGCAGGGATATCACAGCCCAGCCGCCGCGCAACATACAGGTCGATCAGGTATCGGGCAATCGACCGCCCAGCCGGCAGCGGCGGCAGGTCGTGGACGCTGAACCACTTGGCGTCCTCTATCTCGTCCGGTTGCATGACAATCTCGCCACCGGCGTACTCGGCATGGAAACCGAGCATCATCGAATGCGGAAACGGCCAGCACTGGCTGCCGACGTACTGAATGTTCTTCACCTCCACCGCCACTTCTTCGCGCACTTCGCGCACCAGGCAGTCTTCGGCCGATTCACCCGGTTCGGCAAAACCTGCCAAGGTGCTGTAAACCCCGGTGACGAAGCGCGGCGAACGCGCCAGCAGGATTTCATCGCCGCGGGTCACCAGCACGATCATGCTGGGTGAAATTCGCGGATAGCTGCGCAGGTCGCAGGGTTGGCAATACATCGCCCGCTCCCAGCGAATTTGCGTCATCGCCTGGCCGCAACTGCCGCAGAAGCGATGCTCGCGGGCCCAGGTGCCGATCTGTGCGGCATAGCCCAGCACCTTGTAGGTGTCGAAGTCGCCTTCGAGCATGAACGCACGCAGGCCGCGCCAGCTGCAGCCAGGCACATCAGTGGCGCTGCGCAGTTCCAGCAGGAACACCGGCTGGCCGTCAAAGTGGCCGATGCCATGCTCGCACAGCACGTCGAGGTCCTGGCGCTTTAGCCAGTCGCGGGGGAACAGCGCGCCGTTGGCGTCCACCAGAAACCCTTCAGGGCTGCGGGCCAAGGCCAGCCCCCCGGTCATCTGTGGGTCGAGTACTGCAGTAGTCCAGCGTGCTGACATGTCGGGGGTTCCTTTACTGCGCGTCCCCCGGCCCGATCAGTCGGCGAACGTCGGTTTCTGTTTGCTCATGTGCGCCGCCACAGCCACACGCAGGTCTTCGGACTGCAGCATTGCGGCGTTCCAGGTGGCAATGTAGTCCAGGCCATCGTCGATGCGATGGTCACGCATGTAGCTGAGCATTTCCTTGGTGCCGGCCACGGCGATCGGCGATTTTGCGGCAATCTCGCGGGCAATGGCAAAGACGCCGTCCATCAGTGCAGCCTGATCATCATAGACTCGGTTGACCAGGCCGATACGCAGCGCCTCGTCGGCCTCGACATTGCGCCCGGTAAACGCCAGCTCACGCATGATGCCGTCGCCAATGATGCGTGGCAAACGTTGCAATGTGCCGACATCGGCAGCCATGCCCATGTCGATTTCCTTGATCGAGAACTGCGCGTCTCTGCTGCAGTAGCGCATGTCGCACGCCGAGATGAGGTCGATGGCGCCGCCGATGCAGTAGCCCTGCACGGCCGCCAGTACGGGTTTGCGGCACGCGTCTACAGCGGTGAACGAAGCCTGCAGCCGCTGGATGGTCTTGCGCAGGAAGCGTGCATTGCGGCCCACGTCCTTGCCCATCTGCCCAGCCAGCGAGGCCAGCATCATCAGGTCGATACCGGCGGAAAAATGCTTGCCAGCGCCACTGATCACCACCACGCGCACGGCATCGGTGTCATCGATCCACTGGAAGATGTCGACGATTTCCTCCCAGAAGGCCGCATTCATCGCGTTGACCTTCTCTGGGCGATTGATCTGAACATGGGCGACGCTGTCGGTCAGTTCGACCTTGAATGCACTGTACTCGGTCACGGGCGGCACTCCTGAGGATGAAAGGTTCATGACACCGATGGTAACCCAGCCCAATGGCCGTACATGTGCCAAAAACGGGACTGTGCGCCTTGCCTAAGACGCGTATATCCGGCACCGTGCGCCATCGCTGAATTATAAGGATACATATTTATGTCACGCCCCCTGACCGGCGCCCTCGCCCACGGTTTTCTGGGCAAGTCGCCGATTTGGTACAAGGTGGTCATCTGCCTGTTTTTGGTGCTCAACCCGCTGTTGTTGGTAACCATTGGCCCGGTTGCGACCGGCTGGGCACTGGTGCTCGAATTCATCTTCACCCTGGCCATGGCCCTGAAATGCTACCCGTTGATGCCCGGTGGCTTGTTGCTGATCGAAGCCCTGCTGTTGCAGATGACCACGCCACAGGCGCTGTACGAGGAACTGCAGCACAACTTCCCGGTAATCCTGCTACTGATGTTCATGGTCGCCGGCATCCACTTCATGAAGGAACTGTTGCTGTTCCTGTTCTCACGCATTTTGCTCGGGGTGCGTTCCAAGGCCATTCTGGCGCTGCTGTTTTGCGTACTGTCGGCGTTTCTATCCGCGTTTCTCGATGCCCTGACCGTCACGGCGGTGATCATCAGCGCTGCGGTCGGCTTCTACGCGGTGTACCACCGCGTCGCGTCCGGGGCCAATCCGCGCGAGGACAGCGCACTGGAGAGCGACCAGCAAGTCGCTCACCTGCACCGGGAAGACCTCGACCAATTCCGCGCCTTCCTGCGTAGCCTGCTGATGCATGGCGCTGTGGGTACCGCTTTGGGCGGCGTTTGCACGTTGGTGGGCGAGCCGCAGAACCTGTTGATCGGCCACGAGATGGGGTGGCACTTCGTCGACTTCTTCTTGAAGGTGGCGCCCGTATCGCTGCCAGTGCTGGGTGCTGGCCTGGTGACCTGCGTGCTGCTGGAAAAAGCGCGCCTGTTCGGCTACGGCACGCTGATGCCCGAACCGGTGCGCAGGGTGCTGACCGCCTATGCGGCCGAAGACGATGCGGCGCGCACCCAGGCCCAGCGCATCGCGCTGTGGGTACAAGGGCTCGCTGCACTGATCCTGATCATCTGCCTGGGGCTGCATGTGGCCGAGGTCGGCCTGATCGGCCTGATGGTGATCGTACTGATCACGGCCTTCACCGGCATCACCGACGAGCACCGCCTGGGCCGTGCCTTCCAGGACGCCATGCCGTTCACTTCGCTGTTGGTGGTGTTCTTCGCCGTGGTCGCGGTGATTCATCAGCAGCAGCTTTTCAGCCCATTGATCAACTGGGTGCTGACGCTGCCGGCCGAACAGCAACCGGGCATGCTGTATCTGGCCAACGGCTTGCTGTCGGCGATCAGCGACAATGTGTTCGTTGCCACCATCTACATCACCGAAGTGAAGCAGGCATTTCTCGATGGCAGCATGAGCCGCGAGCATTTCGAAACCCTGGCGGTGGCGATCAACACCGGCACCAACCTGCCAAGCGTGGCGACGCCGAACGGGCAGGCGGCGTTCCTGTTCCTGCTGACCTCGGCCATTGCACCGCTGATCCGGCTGTCGTATGGGCGGATGGTGTGGATGGCGCTGCCCTATACCGTGGTGATGGGCGGGTTGGGATGGTGGGCGGTGACGTACTGGCTGTGAGGCAGGCCTGTGCGGACCTGTGCGGGGCCTTTCGCGGGCAAACCCGCTCCTGCATGGGTTTCGCCGCAGGCAAGATCGTCTACAACTTTTTCCCCGCACAGGCGTCGAAACACAGGTACGCCCCATCCGCTCCAAGGAGGTCACCCATGGCGCTGCGCACAACACTGCTGCTTTCCTGCATGACCCTGGCCCTGCTCGGCTGCGCCGGCAACGATCACCCGGCACCGCCGCGTACCCAGCAGGTGGACCTGCAACGCTATCAGGGTACCTGGTACGAACTGGCGCGACTGCCGATGTTCTTCCAGCGTAACTGCGTGAAGTCCGAGGCGCGCTACGGCTTGCGCGAGGACGGCCGTATCGATGTAACCAACCGCTGCCAGGAAAAGGACGGCCAGTGGAATGAAGCCCAGGGCATCGCCGAGGCTCAGCAACCGGGCAGCACCGACAAGCTGTGGGTGCGCTTCGACAACTGGTTCAGCCGCCTGGCACCGGGCCTGACCAAGGGTGAGTACTGGGTGCTTTACCACGACAAGGACTACCGCGTGGCACTGGTCGGCCACCCCAACCGCGAGTACCTGTGGCTGCTTTCGCGCACGCCAGCGGTCACCGACCAGCAGCGCGAGCAACTGCTGACAATCGCCCGAGAGCAAGGTTATGACACCAGCGAGCTCATCTGGCGGCAGGATAACTAGCAGGCCGTCGACGGCGGGCGGCAATCCGGCTAAGGTGTGCGCCCCGTATCACCTTGGCCGCTTCTGGCCTGAAACAGGAGCCTGAGCATGGACCTGCTGTTCCTTGGCACCTCCGCCGGGGTGCCCACCAAGGCACGCAATGTCAGCGCCACAGCCGTGATCGAAGCCAGTGGCAGCCACTGGTATCTGGTCGATTGCGGCGAAGGCACCCAGCACCGCCTGCTGCACACCCCGCTTTCGATCCGCGACCTGCGCGCGATCTTCATCACCCACGTGCATGGAGACCATTGCTTCGGCCTGCCTGGCCTGCTGGCCAGCGCGGGCATGAGCGGGCGCACCCAGCCGCTGGAAGTGATCCTGCCCGCCGTACTGCACGACTGGGTACGCCAGGGCCTGGTTGCCAGCGACACCTTCCTGCCGTTCGAGCTGCGCCTGTTGTCCGTGGAAGAGCTGATCGCATGGCGCAGCGAGACCCTGCAGGTGACCACCGTGCAACTGTCGCACCGGGTGCCCAGCGTGGGTTTCGTATTCACCGAAATCAACCCTGAGCCACGCCTGGACATCCAGCGCCTGGACGCCGAGGGCATACCGCGTGGTCCGCTGTGGGGCGAGCTGGCCAAGGGGTTGACCGTGACGTACAACGGGCAACTGCTGAACGGCAACGACTACCTGCGCCCTTCGCGTCCGCCCCGGCGGGTGATCGTGTGCGGGGACAACGACAAGCCAGAACTGCTGGCAGCCGTCGCCAGGGGTGCGGATGTACTGGTGCACGAAGCCACCTTCACCCAGACGGTGGTCGAACGCACCGGGGGCACGTTCGGCCACAGCACCGCCGCTGAGGTGGCACGCTTTGCCGAGGCCGCTGGCGTGCGCAACCTGGTACTGACGCATTTCAGCGCCCGCTACCAGAACGACCCACGGCGCAGCCCGCACATCGACAACGTGCGCGACGAGGCCCTCGCCCATTACAGCGGGCAGTTGACCCTGGCGCAGGACCTGCAGCGCTATCACCTTGGCCGTAACGGCCTTCTTGAGGCCAGTGCCTAGGCCGCCAGGCGCCCGCTGGCAATTGCCTCCGACGCCGCCAGCATCGCCCGCAACAAGACCGCGCAGCCCGCCGCCAGGTCTTCGGGCGTGGCGTTCTCGATCTCGTTATGGCTGATGCCGTTTTCGCACGGCACGAAAATCATCCCCGCCGGCCCCAGCTCGGCCAGGAAGATCGCGTCATGCCCCGCGCCACTGACGATGTCCATGTGCGGCAGGCCCAGCGCCTTGGCCGACTCGCGCACGGCGTCGACACAGCCTTTGTCGAAGTAAAGCGCCGGGAAGTCGGCCGTGGGCACCAGCTCATGGCTCAGGCCATGCTTGGCACAGGTCGCCTCGATCACCCCGCGCACATCGGCAATCATCGCATTCAACTGCTCGCCCTCGAGGTGGCGGAAGTCCAGGGTCATGCGCACTTCGCCCGGGATCACGTTACGCGAGCCCGGGTACGCCTGAAGGCAACCCACCGTGCCACAGGCGTGGGGCTGGTGGGCAAGTGCCGTGCGGTTGACCGCCTCTACCACAGCGGCTGCACCCACCAGGGCGTCCTTGCGCAGGTGCATCGGCGTAGGGCCGGCATGGGCTTCAACACCGCGCAGGGTCAGGTCGAACCACTTCTGGCCCAGGGCGCCGAGGACCACGCCGATGGTCTTGGCCTGGTCCTCAAGGATAGGACCCTGCTCGATATGCGCTTCGAAATACGCCCCCACCGGGTGCCCCGACACGGCACGCGGACCGGCGTAGCCAATGGTGTTCAATGCTTCGCCAACGCTGACACCCTGGGCATCGCGCTTGGCCAGGGTGTCTTCCAGGGTGAACTTGCCGGCGAACACCCCAGACCCCATCATGCACGGCGCAAAACGCGAACCTTCTTCGTTGGTCCACACCACCACTTCGAGCGGCGCTTCGGTTTCCACGCCAAGGTCGTTGAGGGTGCGGATCACCTCCAGCCCGGCCATCACCCCGAAGCAGCCATCGAACTTGCCGCCAGTGGGCTGGGTGTCGATATGGCTGCCGGTCATCACCGGCGGCAGCTTGGGGTTACGGCCCGGGCGGCGGGCGAATATGTTGCCGACGGCGTCGATGCTGACCGAGCAACCAGCCGCCTCGCACCACTGCACGAACAGATCACGGGCCTGGCGGTCGAGGTCGGTCAAGGCCAGGCGGCAGACACCGCCCTTGGCAGTGGCACCGAGCTGGGCCAGGTCCATCAGCGACTGCCACAGGCGGGTGCTGTCGACGTGACGGGCGTTGGTCTTCAGGATCTCTTTGACGGGGGTCACGGGCTTCTCCTTCAGGCTTCTTATTGTTTGTACGGGCCTCTTCGAGGCCTCAAGGCGAGGGTTTGGCCAGCCGCACCGGGTTGCGTGCCGCCAAACCGCCAAGCATGGCGTACAGTGCACCGCCCAGCAGCGAGCCGGTGAACCAGCCGTAGTCGTAGAACCAGCTGAAACTGCTGTTGCCAATCGCCATTACCGTCAGCCCAACTGGCAAGGCGAAGGCGGCAAAACCGGCCCAGTTCCACGCGGGATACACGTCGTCGCGGTATAGCCCGGCCAGGTCCAGCTTCTGCCGCCGGATCAGGAAGTAGTCCACCACCATGATGCCGGCAATAGGCCCCAACAAGCTGGAATAGCCCAGCAGCCAGTTGGAGTACACGCTCTCCAGGCTAAGGTCAGAGACAATCAGGCCCAGCTTCTTCAGCAGTTCATGCCCCATCAGCGCCAGGCCGATAAAGCCGGTCAGCCATACCGCGCGGCTTCGGCCGATCAGGCGTGGGGCAATGTTCTGGAAGTCATTGGTGGGCGAGACGATGTTCGCCGCGGTGTTGGTCGACAGCGTGGCGATCACGATCAGCGCCATGGCCAGGGCCACCCAGAACGGGCTTTGAATCTTGCCGATCAGGCTGACCGGGTCGGACACCGTCTCGCCCACCAGCGACGCCGAAGCGGCGGTCAGCACCACACCCAGCGCAGCGAACAGGAACATGGTCAGCGGCAGGCCGAAGATCTGCCCGAGAATCTGATCCTTCTGGCTGCGGGCGTAGCGGCTGAAGTCGGGAATGTTCAGCGACAGTGTCGCCCAGAAACCGACCATGGCCGTCAGCCCGGCGCAGAAGTAACTGACCACGCTCGCCCCTTCCGGGCGCTTGGGCGGCTGTGCCAACAGCTCGGTCATCGACATGTGCGGCAAGGCCCAGAACAGCAGACCGACGCCCACCGCCACCAGCAGCGGTGCCGACAGCGTTTCCAGCCACTTGATCGACTCGGCGCCGCGCAGCACCACCCACAGGTTCAGGCACCAGAAGATCATGAAGCCAATCACCTCGCCTGTCCCGCCCAGCGCCTTCCAGCCGTCGAACACCGAACCCAGGAACAGGTGAATGGCCAGCCCGCCAAACATGGTCTGGATACCGAACCAACCACAGGCCACCACCGCGCGGATCAGGCACGGTACGTTGGAGCCGAGAATGCCGAACGACGAACGCAGCAGCACCGGAAACGGGATGCCGTACTTGGTACCGGGAAAGGCATTGAGGGTAAGCGGTATCAGCACGATTACGTTGGCCAGCAAAATCGCCAGCAGCGCTTCGCCAACGCTAAGGCCGAAGTAGGCGGTGAGCACACCGCCGAGGGTGTAGGTGGGTACGCAGATGGACATGCCCACCCACAGGGCGGTGATGTGCCATTTGTTCCAGGTGCGCTGGTGCACCTTGGTCGGTGCTATGTCGGGGTTGTAGCGCGGGCTGTCGAGGACATCGCTGCCCTCGGACAGCTCGAACAGGCCATCTTGCTCGACCACTTCCGATCTGCTCTGTTGCATAGGCCCTTCTCCAGTTTTTCTTCTATTTTTTCGCTCATCAGGCTGATTCGATGACCGGAGTTCGCACGCGGAATGTGCTTAGAAATCTCGACCAGATTTTCATCTTGTCAAGTTAGTCAAATACCCGGAAAACCCCGGAGCCCATTCGCGCGTTAATTTTTTCCTATTGATATCAACAACTTAAAAACCACAAATTTAATGGGAAAATTTTCTTGCTGAATCCAGAATCAGCATCTAGCCTCGAATCTTGTCAGGCCTGACAGGATTGACCGCCCTGCCCGTCCTGCATCCATGACAATGCAAAGAACCGGCCAAGACCGGTCAGCCTGCGAGGAAAACGGCATGTCCCTGTTGATCCGTGGCGCCACCGTGGTTACCCACGAAGAGAGTTACCCCGCCGATGTCCTGTGTGCCGATGGCCTGATCCGTGCCATCGGGCAAAACCTCGAACCGCCCACCGACTGCGAGATCCTCGACGGCAGCGGCCAGTACCTGATGCCTGGGGGCATCGATCCGCACACCCACATGCAGTTGCCGTTCATGGGCACGGTGGCCAGCGAGGACTTCTTCAGCGGCACCGCTGCGGGCCTGGCTGGCGGCACCACCTCGATCATCGACTTCGTCATTCCCAACCCGCAGCAGTCGTTGCTGGAGGCCTTCCACACCTGGCGTGGCTGGGCCCAGAAAAGCGCCAGCGACTATGGCTTCCACGTCGCCATCACCTGGTGGAGCGAGCAGGTGGCCGAAGAGATGGGCGAACTGGTGGCCAAGCACGGGGTGAACAGCTTCAAGCATTTCATGGCCTACAAGAATGCGATCATGGCCGCCGACGATACCCTGGTGGCCAGCTTCGAGCGTTGCCTGCAACTGGGCGCGGTGCCCACCGTGCATGCCGAAAACGGCGAGCTGGTGTACCACCTGCAGAAAAAACTGCTCGCCCAGGGCATGACCGGGCCGGAAGCCCACCCGCTGTCGCGCCCCTCGCAGGTTGAAGGCGAAGCGGCCAGCCGCGCCATCCGCATTGCCGAAACCCTCGGCACGCCGTTGTACCTGGTGCACATTTCCAGCCGCGAGGCACTGGATGAAATCGCCTATGCCCGAGGCAAGGGCCAGCCGGTGTATGGCGAGGTGCTGCCCGGCCACCTGCTGCTGGACGACAGTGTCTACCGCGACCCGGACTGGGCCACCGCCGCCGGTTATGTGATGAGCCCGCCGTTCCGCCCACGCGAACACCAGGAGGCGCTGTGGCGCGGCTTGCAGTCGGGCAACCTGCACACCACCGCCACCGACCACTGCTGCTTCTGCGCCGAGCAGAAAGCCATGGGCCGCGACGACTTCAGCCGCATCCCCAACGGCACCGCCGGCATCGAAGACCGCATGGCGGTACTGTGGGATGCCGGGGTCAACAGCGGGCGTTTGTCGATGCACGAATTCGTCGCGCTGACCTCTACCAACACGGCGAAAATCTTCAACCTGTTCCCGCGCAAGGGCGCTATCCGCGTGGGTGCCGATGCCGACCTGGTGCTGTGGGACCCGCAGGGCACCCGCACCATCTCCGCCAAAACCCACCACCAGCAAGTGGACTTCAACATTTTCGAAGGCCGCACCGTGCGCGGCATCCCAAGCCACACCATCAGCCAGGGCAAGGTGCTCTGGGCCGATGGCGACCTGCGCGCCGAGCCGGGCGCGGGGCGCTATGTGGAACGGCCGGCGTACCCGGCGGTGTATGAGGTGCTGGGGCGCCGGGCCGAGCATCAGCGGCCGATGCCTGTTCAGCGCTGAAGTCATTGGGGCTGCTGTGCAGCCCATCGCGACGCAAGGCCGCTCCCACAAGGACCGCCATCGCCTGTGGGAGCGGCCCCAGAATCGACCGCAATACCTGTCGCCTGCACCAAAAAAAAATAGAGAGGCTACAACCGTGACCAACGCCCTGAACCATTTGCCGCGCCCCCGGGCCGGCGCCGACCAGTTGGCCGAGCGCTTCAGCGACCTGGCCCCACCCCTCACCGCGCGCCAGGCCGCCCTGGAAAGTGCACGCTGCCTGTACTGCTACGACGCCCCCTGCGTCAACGCTTGCCCCAGCGAAATTGACATCCCCTCGTTCATACACCGCATCAGTGACGAAAACCTGCAAGGCGCCGCCGAGCGCATTCTTTCGGCCAACATTCTGGGCGGTAGTTGCGCCCGCGTGTGCCCCACCGAAATCCTCTGCCAGCAAGCCTGCGTGCGCAACAACGCCCAGGAATGCGCGCCGGTGCTGATCGGCCAACTGCAGCGTTACGCCCTGGACAACGCCCAGTTCAGCGCACACCCGTTCAAGCGCTCGGCAGCCACCGGCAAGCGTATCGCCGTGGTGGGCGCCGGCCCGGCAGGGCTGTCCTGCGCCCACCGCCTGGCCATGCACGGGCATGACGTGGTGGTGTTCGAGGCCTGCGACAAAGCCGGTGGCCTCAACGAGTACGGCATCGCCCGCTACAAGCTGGTAGACGACTATGCCCAGCGTGAAGTGGATTTCTTGTTGGGCATTGGCGGTATCGAAGTCCGCCATGGCCAGCGCCTGGGTGGCAACCTCAGCCTGGGCGAACTGCGCGATCAGTACGACGCGGTGTTCCTGGGCCTCGGCCTGAATGCCGTGCGCCAGCTAGGGCTGCCCGACGAGGAAGCACCCGGCATGCTCGCCGCCACCGAGTACATCCGTGAGCTACGCCAGGCCGATGACCTGAGCCAGCTACCGTTGGCCGACCGCTGCCTGGTGATCGGTGCTGGCAACACGGCCATCGACATGGCCGTGCAGATGAGCCGTCTGGGTGCCCGCGACGTCAACCTGGTTTATCGCCGTGGCCACGCCGACATGGGCGCGACCGGCCACGAGCAGGACATTGCCAAGGCCAACCAGGTACGCCTGCACACCTGGGCCCGCCCTGATGCCGTGCTGCTGGATGACGCCGGCAGGGTCCGCGGCATGCGTTTTGCCCGCACCGAGCTGGCGGAAGGCCGCCTGCGCGATACCGGCGAAACCTTCGAGCTGGCTGCGGACGCCATTTTCAAGGCCATTGGCCAACGCTTTGACGATGCCAGCCTCGCCGACCCGGTGGCTGCGCAACTGGCCCGCGAGGGTGAGCGCATCCGCGTTGACGAAAACCTGCAGACCAGCCTGCCGGGCGTGTACGCAGGCGGCGACTGCACCGCGCTGGGGCAGGACCTTACCGTGCAGGCCGTGCAACACGGCAAGCTGGCCGCCGAAGCCATCCATGCCCAACTCATGCTCAACGTGGAGGCAGCGTAAATGGCCGACTTGTCTATCGTATTTGCCGGCATCAAGGCACCCAACCCCTTCTGGCTGGCCTCCGCACCGCCAACCGACAAGGCCTACAACGTGGTCCGCGCCTTCGAGGCCGGCTGGGGCGGCGTGGTCTGGAAGACCCTGGGCGAAGACCCTGCGGCGGTCAACGTGTCGTCGCGCTACTCGGCGCACTATGGCCCCAACCGTCAGGTACAGGGGATCAACAATATCGAGTTGATCACCGACCGCTCCCTGGAAATCAACCTGCGCGAGATCACCCAGGTGAAGAAGGACTGGCCCGACCGCGCACTGATCGTGTCGCTGATGGTGCCGTGCATAGAGGAATCGTGGAAGTTCATCCTGCCGCTGGTGGAAGCCACGGGGGCCGATGGCATCGAGCTGAACTTCGGTTGCCCGCACGGTATGCCGGAGCGCGGCATGGGGGCGGCCGTCGGCCAGGTGCCGGAATATGTGGAAATGGTCACCCGCTGGTGCAAGACGTACTGCGCGCTGCCGGTGATCGTGAAGCTTACGCCGAACATCACCGATATCCGCCAGTCGGCCCGCGCCGCGCATCGAGGCGGGGCCGATGCCGTGTCGTTGATCAACACCATCAACTCAATCACCAGCGTCGACCTGGACCGCATGGTGGCCCACCCGATCGTCGGAGACCAGAGCACCCATGGCGGTTATTGCGGTTCGGCAGTGAAGCCGATTGCCTTGAACATGGTGGCGGAAATCGCCCGCGACCCGGAAACGCGGGGCTTGCCGATTTGTGGCATTGGCGGCATCGGCAACTGGCGTGACGCCGCCGAGTTCATGGCCCTGGGCAGTGGCGCCGTGCAGGTGTGCACGGCAGCGATGCTGCATGGTTTCCGTATCGTCGAGGACATGCAGGACGGCCTGGCACGCTGGATGGACCAGCATGGGCATGCCACTATCGAAGCGTTCCGCGGGCAGGCGGTGGGGCACACCACCGACTGGAAATACCTGGATATCAACTATAAATCGGTAGCGCACATTGACCAGGAGGCGTGCATTGGCTGCGGGCGCTGCCACATTGCGTGCGAGGACACCTCGCACCAGGCGATTGCCAGCACGCTGAAGGCTGACGGCACGCATGCCTACAGTGTGATCGAAGAGGAATGCGTAGGCTGCAACCTGTGCCAGATCACCTGCCCGGTGGAAAACTGCATCGAAATGGAGGCACAGGATACCGGCAAGCCGTACCTGAACTGGACGCAGGATCCGCGTAACCCGTACCGCGAGGCCAGTTGAAGCAATGGGGGCTGCCATGCAGCCCTTCGCGGGCTTGCCCGCTCCCACAGGACTGCGCCATTTCTGAGGACAGCGCAGAACCTGTGGGAGCGGGCAAGCCCGCGAATGCCGCGCAGCGGCCTCCATCGCCGGTTCACGGCTCCAGCCCGATCCCCCTCAAGATTACGCTGGTCACCGTCTGCACCGCACTCTCGAACGCCATGTCCGACAGCATCTCGCCGCCGTTTAGCAACTGCACCTGGTAGCCGAAGTCGGCGTAATGCTGGGTCGAGGCCCAGATCATGTACAGCAGCGCCGACGGCTCCACCGGCAGGATGCGCCCCTCTTCCACCCAACAGCGGATCTTGGCTTCTTTCATCTTCGCCCAGGGCACCAGGCTTTCGTCGAGGTTAACCCCCAGCACCGGCGCCCCGTGCAGCATCTCTTCGGCCCAGATTTTCGAGCCCAGCGGCCGCGAGCGCGAATGCCCCATCTTCGCCCGGATGTAGCTGGTCAGCACCACACGCGGGTCGTCGAAGTTCTCGAAGCACAGGGCGTCCTGCTTCCACACATCCAGCAGGTCCTGCAGCACCGCGCGGAACAGCTCGTCCTTGGTGCTGAAATAATAATGCAGGTTGGAGCGTGGCAGCTCAGCCTGCTCGGCGATATCCCCCATGGAGGTGGCGCCATAGCCCTTCTCGGCAAACACCTTTTCCGCCGCTTGCAGGATTTTTTCGATATTGCGTCGGCGGATTTCGATCTTGTGATTGGCCATCAGGCTTGGGCCGTCCACACCGCCAGCTCATAACCGTCCGGGTCGATGAAATGAAAGCGCCGCCCGCCGGGGAAGGCAAAGGTCGCCCGGCTGATTTTCGCCCCGGCAGCTTCGATCCGTTGCTGCGTGGCCTCCAGGTCGTCAGCGTACAGGATGACCAGCGGCCCGCCCGGGCGCACCGGCTCACCCGTGGTGAAGCCACCCGTCAACCGGCCATCGCTGAACTCGGTGTAGGTCGGCCCGTAGTCGGTGAACGCCCAGCCAAACACACTGCCATAGAAGGCCTTGCTCCGTGAGATGTCGCTGACATTGAACTCGATGTTGTCGATCTGCCGGTCAGTACCGCGAATGCCCATGTATGCTCCGTGCCGAAAGGGTTTGGCCTAGTCTACTCCGGTCAAGGCAGTCGCCCTACTCATTCGCTACCCACAACGCGCCCGGTCGCGCGCCGGGCACTGTGCGCGGTGCAGATTCAGCGCGGTGTTGATGATGCCTATCTGGCTGAAGGCCTGGGGGAAGTTGCCGAGCATGCGCTGGCCGGCCGGGTCGTACTGTTCGGCCAGCAGGCCGAGGTCGTTGCACAGGCCGGTCAGGTGTTGGTACAGCGCTTCGGCTTTGGCCTGGCGCCCCAGTAATACATAAACGTCAGCCAGCCAGAACGAACACACCAGGAAGGTGCCCTCTCCCGGCGTCAGGCCGTCGCTGCAGCTGTCACTGTCATAGCGCAGCAGCAGGCCGTTCTTCATCAGACGCTGTTCGATCTGTTCGAGGGTGCGCATGAAGCGTGGGTCATCCGCCGGCAGGAAGCCGGTCAGGGCGATCTGCAACAGGCTGGCGTCCATTTCGGTCGAACCATAGGCCTGGACGAAGAACCGGCCGCTGGGGTCCAGGCCGTGCTCGCACACGTCGCGGTGAATCTCGTCAGCCACCTGGCGATAATGCTGCCCACGCTCGCGGCCTTCTTCCGTGGTGTCGGCCAGCCCTGCGGCGCGGTCGAAGGCGACCCAGGCCATCACCTTGGAGTGCACGAACTGCTGCCGGCCGCCACGCACTTCCCAGATGCCTTCGTCCGGCTCGCGCCAGATGCGTTCGACATAAGGCAATATCAAGCGCGAAATGGCGGCGCTGCGCGGGTGGCGGGGCAACCCGCCCTTGATCGCCTGGGTCATCGCATCGGCCAGTTCGCCATAGATGTCCAGTTGCCTCTGCGCCGAAGCGGCGTTGCCCACCCGCACCGGCTGCGAATGCTCATAACCGGCCAACCACGGCAAGGTGTACTCCTGCAGGTCGCGCTCGCCAGCCAGGCCATACATGATCTGCATCTGCTCGGGGTTGCCGGCCACCGAGCGCAGCAGCCACTCGCGCCAGGCCTGGGCCTCGTCGAAGTAGCCAAGGTTCATGAAGGCCAGCAGGGTCATGGTCGCGTCGCGCAGCCAGCAGAAGCGGTAGTCCCAGTTGCGCTCCCCGCCCACACGCTCGGGCAGCGACGTGGTGACGGCAGCGACAATACCGCCGGTGGGAGCGTAGGTCATGGCCTTGAGGGTGAGCAGCGAGCGGCGCACCAGGGCGGTATACGGCCCTACCTGCGGGCAGCGGTCGGCGAAGGCCTGCCATTGCTCGCAAGTGTTTGCCAGGGCTTGGTCGATGTTGCAGTCAGGCTGCACCGGCAAGTGCGAGGGCTGGTGACGCAGGCTGAAGACCTGGCGCTGGCCCGTGCTGACGCGAAAGCGGCAGCCGGTATGGTGGTCGCGGGCTTGCGGGGGCACGGTGCTGCACAGGATCAACCGGTCAGGGCCGGCGACGGCGCTGAGGGTCAGTGGGTCCAGTCGTTCCACCCAGGGCACGCTGCGGCCGTAGTCGAAGCGCATGACCAGGTCCATTTCGAAATGGGTTTCGCCAGACAAGCCTTCGACGATGCGCACCACTGAATTGACTTCGCCCAGGGGCATGAAGTCGAGCACCCGGGCACGACCGCTGGCGGTGACCCAAGTGGTTTCCAGCACCAGGGTGTCGCCCAGGTATTGGCGGCTGCTGTGCGTTACCGGGTCGCAAGGGGCCAGGCGCCAGCGGCCATTTTCTTCGTTGCCCAACAGGGCCGCGAACACGGCGGGGGCGTCGAAGCGTGGCAGGCACAGCCAGTCCAGCGCGCCATCGCGGCTGACCAGCGCCGCACTGCGGCAGTTGCCCAGCAGGGCGTAGTCTTCGATATGGGCAGGCATTAGGTCTCCTTTGTGTGGTTGCCTGTGCTGGCCTCTTCGCAGGTGCCTGAGGGAAAATGGAATTCCCTGCAGGCGCGGGCTTGCCCGCGAAAGGGCCAGCACAGGCTTGCAAACCTCTCACCCCAACCGGTGCCACTCCCGCTTGTCGCGAGTCAGCAATTCATTGCCGGCCTCAGGCCCGTCTTCGCCAGCCGAGTACTCATGCACTTCGCCGCCCTGGGCCCAGGCATCGAGAAACGGCTGCACCGCTCGCCAGCCGTTTTCGATGTTGTCAGCCCGCTGGAACAGGGTCTGGTCACCGGTCAGGCAGTCATAGATCAGCGTCTCGTAGCCAGTGGCCGGGGTCATCTTGAAGAAGTCCTTGTAGGCAAAACCCAACTCGACATTCTCCATCACCAGCTCTGGCCCGGGCCGTTTGGCTTGCAGGTCGAACCACATGCCTTCATTGGGCTGGATCTGGATTTTGAGGTAGTTGGGTTTGGGCCGTTCCAGCTCCGACTCGCGAAACTGCGCATACGGTGCGGGCTTGAAGCAGATGGCAATCTCGGTGTCACGCACGCTCATGCGCTTGCCGGTGCGCAGGTAGAACGGCACGCCGGCCCAGCGCCAGTTGTCGATCATCACCTTCAGCGCCACGTAGGTCTCGGTCTGGCTATCCGGCGCGACGTTGGCCTCCTGCCGGTAGCCTGGCAACGGCTTGCGCCCCTGCTTGCCGGCGCTGTACTGGCCTCGTACGGAATTCTTCAGGGCCATTTTTGCCGACCATGGGCGAATAGCGCCGACCACCTTGGCCTTTTCACCGCGCACCGCATCGGCGCCGAACGCGGCCGGCGGCTCCATGGCCACCATCGCCAGCAACTGGAACAGGTGGTTGGGCACCATGTCGCGCAGGGCGCCGGTGCTGTCATAGAAGGCACCACGGGTCTCGACACCGACGGTTTCCGCTGCGGTGATCTGCACGTGGTCGATGTAGTGGTTGTTCCAGAACGATTCGAACAGGCCGTTGGAAAAGCGGCTGACCAGAATATTCTGCACCGTCTCTTTGCCCAGGTAATGGTCGATGCGGTAGATCTGCCGCTCGCCCATCACCTTCAGCAGGCAGGCGTTGAGCGCCTCGGCGCTGGCCAGGTCGGTGCCGAACGGTTTTTCTACCACCACCCGACGAAAGCCACCGGCAGATTCGTCCAGCAGGCCGGCCTGCCCAAGGCGCTGCGCCACCTCGGGGAAGAAGCGCGGCGACGTGGCAAGGTAGAAGATGGCGTTGCCATGGCGGGTCTTGTCGATGCGCCTGGCCAGGGCCTGGTAGGTGGCCGGATCGAGAAAGTCGCCCGTCTGGTAATCCAGGCGCTTGGCCAGGCGGGCCCATAGTTTCTCGTCCAGGCACTTGGCGCTGCCCTCGCTTCCTTTGTCACGCTCGACCATGAACGCGTGCAGGCGCGCGGCGAAATCCTCGGCGCTGGCCGGGTTATGGTCAACGCCGACGATGCGCAGGTTACGGTCCAGCAAACCGTCACGGCTGAGGTTGTACAGCGCGGGCATCAGCAGGCGCTTGACCAGGTCGCCATTGGCGCCGAACAGGAACAGGGTACAAGGGGGGGCGGCCGCAAGGGTCTGTTTAGTCATTCGCCTTTCTTCTCGACGTGGCCACCGAAGCCCAGGCGCATGGCCGAGAGAATCTTGTCACCGTAGGTGCCCTGTTGCTGGCGCGAACGGAAGCGCGCGAACAGTGCGCTGGACAACACCGGCACCGGCACCGCCTGCTCGACGGCGGCGTCGATGGTCCAGCGGCCTTCGCCACTGTCGGACACCGAGCCACTGAATTGCGACAGCTGAGGGTCGGCCACCAACGCATCGGCGGTGAGGTCGAGCAGCCACGAGGTCACCACGCTGCCGCGTCGCCATACTTCGGCAATTTCGGCCACGTTCAGGTCGAAGCGCTGGTCTTCGGGCAGCTCGTTGCCGCCTTTGCTGCGCAGCAGGTCGAAGCCTTCGGCATAGGCCTGCATCAGGCCGTACTCGATGCCGTTATGCACCATTTTCACGTAGTGCCCGGCGCCGGGTGGGCCGGCATGGATGTAGCCGTGCTCGGCACGCTGGTGCTCGCCGCTGCGGCCATGGGTACGCGGGATGTCGCCTACGCCCGGCGCCAGCGCCTTGAACAGCGGTTCGAGGCGCTCGAACACGTCCTTTTCGCCGCCGATCATCATGCAGTAGCCGCGATCCAGGCCCCACACGCCGCCGGAAGTCCCGACGTCCAGATAATGCAGGCCGCGCTTGGCCAGTTCGGCGGCGCGGCGCATGTCGTCCTTGTAGAAGGTATTGCCGCCGTCGATGATCGCATCGCCCGGCTCCAGCATTTCGGCCAGCTGGGCGATGGTCTGCTCGGTGGCGTCGCCAGCC
The DNA here is from genome assembly GCF_045164175.1 of Pseudomonas sp. 10(2024). Taxonomy (NCBI): domain Bacteria; kingdom Pseudomonadati; phylum Pseudomonadota; class Gammaproteobacteria; order Pseudomonadales; family Pseudomonadaceae; genus Pseudomonas; species Pseudomonas sp. 10(2024). Next base: position 2,084,501 of record NZ_CP174006.1, on the reverse strand, counting down.
GGCAGCATCACCCATACCGCGCGCGGCGCTTTCAGCTTTTGTACCAGTGCACCGAGGTCATGCGCGCCCTGGGCGCCTTCGCCCTCCAGGCCGGTGATGGCTTCACGGTTGCGGTCGTGCACCACGGTGCGGTGACCGGCGCGCATCAGGCGCCTTGCGATATTGCCGCCCATACGGCCCAGCCCGATGATTCCCAGTTGCATGAGCCAATGCTCCCTTTTCGAAATGGATGACGACAGTCCAGCTTTTCAGATTAGTCCAGCATGCCGCCCGAGGGTTCAGCGACGAACGGCAAGACCACAATAAACAAAAAAGTTCCCAAGCCCGGTGAAAGAATTCAGAATGCGCCCCGCGTGAAGCGTCTACGCTTTGACTTGTCACCAGCCAAAACCGCGAGGTGTGCTCATGGGTACATTGATGCCAGCAACCCCACCCCAGACCCTCTATGTCTCCGTGCGCCGTGATGAGCTGCGTAAACTTAAAGACGAACGTGACCAGCTGCGTCAGCAGGTCGCCCAGTTGAACCTGCTGTTGGCGCAAGCGCGCACCGATGGCAAGGCCGTCAGCCTCTGATCTTGCCCATTCCCTGTGGGGGCTGAACCGCTCCCACTTCGCTTAATCGAGCAACCAACTTTTATCGCCATTTTCCAGGACGCCGCCATGACTGGTAGCATCGCCTACCCTAGCAAGCGGCTGTCCTTCATCCATCATCAGCGCCGAGCCGCTGGTGATCGCCGCCCCACAGCCGAGCCTGTCGCCAACCCTGGCGGCCGCCCTGCCGTTGACGAAGAACAGGCTGGAGCCGCTGCTGACGCTGGTGGAGCCGCACAATGGGCAATGGTGAGGGTGACCAAGCAGAACGATGGCAGGCATTGTCGCCACTCCTGAATCATGTAAAGCGCCAGGCACTCATGCCGGCAGCGCCAATCAGAATGTCCTCGACAGCCGCCAGTGCACCACCTGGCCATCGATCTTGGGGAAGGGTGTCTGGTGCATGAACACCTGTTCACCCACACTGCGCTCGACGCAGGTGTAATGACCGGGCCATGGGCAAGGGGTGCCAGAAGGCCAGCCAGGAGCGTCCTCGCGCCTGGCGGTTTCCGGGTCGCGGAACTGCTTGCCCAGTCGTCGGTAATGCGCCCTTGCGATGAGTGCCTTTGGAAAAAAATGTGGGGCGCTCTCCAGAGCATCCCTTGGCACAGACCATAAAAACGCTACCAGCGCCGCTTCGAATGCCCAGTAGCCCAGGTGGTCACCCCGTGCCCGGGCATGGCGCTCGTGCCAATAGCAGACGTGCGCCTTGGCATACCAGCGTTCGAGATAGCGCAAGAGCGCTTCATGCTGCGCTTGGCCACGCAGGTCGAGGCTCTCCAGCAAGGCGGCGTAGGTCTCGGGGTGAAGCAGCGAGGTCCCCGGGTATGCCTTGCCCAGCCGCAGGAACAGGCGATGCAGCAGCAGGTCGGGGCTGCGCTCGTCGTCCTGGTTCAGCCAGCCCAGCACCTGGCCGACACGATCGGGGTAACCGCACAGCACGGCCAACGACAGCAGCCACAAAGCAACCCGGTATTCGTCCGCCACCCAGGGGCGCAGTTGCTCGCAGGTTGTCGGGTACGCCGTAAAATGCCGGGTGAACTGGGCGAACGCGTAATCAACATAGGCCTCCACCAGTTCCATCGGCTCGCCACCCGAGTAGCGCTGGATGGCCAGCTCAAGTGCCATGTGCGCCCAGTCGCGACTGAGGCCACGGTAATGATGCTTGCGCTCGGCGGACTCGGCCAGCAATGCCTGGGTATCAGGGTCGGCAAACTCCTGCTCTTTTTCACGGGTCGAGGCGTGGTAATGCTGCTCGACCATCCACGGGTCGCGCTTGATGCTGTCGAACGGGTCCATAGGCCCTCCCGCACGCTATAAGCCTTTCACCAAGCGCCAAACCACGGAGCGCCCATTTTCGCTCGGCATCTCTACGCCTTGCATGAATGTCTGAGGCCCTACAGCCCATTCATCACACACCCACACTCCCGTGCGCGGGCAAATTTCACCCGACTTGGCAAGTGCATCCGAATACGGCGCACTTTGCAGGTGTTCTGGGAAGCTTTTGATCACTTGACGCTTGCGAGCATCGTCTACCAAATCCTTCGGGTAAAAAGGAAGGTCTCTGTAGGGTGCATCGTCGACGCCCCACAGCACAGTGACCAATCCTGCCTCAAATGCCCAGTAGCCAAAGAAACCCGCATCGCTTCGTACTTTGTGCCGATCATGCCAATAACAGTTGCGCATGCCTCGATACCACTGCTTCAGGTAACTACGCATTGACTGTTGCTGCTCATCCTTCTCAGTATTTAAAGCATTGAGCAATTCATGATAAGGGCGCTCATGAATCAATGTGCTCCCAGGGATAGTCACCCCAACACGAGAAAACAGTTGTCGCAACAAGATGTCTTCACCGTCATCAGGATCTTTACTTAAATAGCCTACAATTTGCGTGAGGCGCCCGGGCATATTCAACAGCACTGCCAAAGACAAAAGCCAAAGAGCAAATTGGTATGCGTCGGGCTCCCATAGTTTCAGCGAGAAGCTCGGATAGGCCTGTTTATGACGCTGAAACTGAGAAAACACGTGCTCAGCATAGGGCCGGAGGGTCTCTAATGGCTCGCCTCCTGAATACAACTCAATCAATAGCTCAAGTGATTGATAGCACCACCCCCAACTTAACCCCTCCACATTAACATAATCTGGCCAAGACTTAGCCAAAAACTCTTCAGCGCTCCGCTCAAAATATTTCTCCTTCAGATAAGACACATCATCCACATAAAGCTTCTCTTGCAGGAGCGGCTCTCTTTTAACCCGATCAAAATGCACCTGACACCTCCTATCGAACAGTATCAACAATGGCTCTAGCATTACCGTCGAGCTTAGTCACACTCGATACGACCCCGTTTTCGTTTACAACTATTAGCCACCGCTCGTACCCCGCCTCTCGAATCGCATCTCCCTCCTTACGCCCCAACGCGCTTTGTAATCTGGGGCCAATCCACGCATCACTCATCTGCCGGGCACTCGGATACCCCTCACTCCCCTTCGTAACCGGCAAACTACCCGGCGAAAACACGCCCCCCGTTCGATACTTGGTCTCGGTAATAATGAACGGCGGTGGCGGATGGGCATTACGATAGACGCCATCCAGCCCACGCCCGGTGGGTTTCATTTCCAGGCTGCGAGGCCCACGCGCGGCGGACAACAGGTTTTCATGGCCCTTGCCGAGCATGTACTGATCACTAACCACCTCCCCATAAATGCCCTTCTGCGCCCGCGTCGCCGTCGCGTGATCGAACACGTGCACATTGGCACCCTGCGCAGCGACTGTCGGCGACGTGGGCACGGGCGGGCCGAGCACACCTTCGGGGCGCTCAAGGTAACGCGGGCGCATGCCGATGCCAGAGGTCACCCGCCCACCACTCATGGCCATGGGCACCGGCTTTTGCGCATGCACCCCGGCTTGCGCAACCTGCGCGGGCAGGTCGCTGGCCTGCTCCAGAACCTTGGCCAGCCTGGCATCGAGCTGCATCAGCGCATGCGGGATTTCCCGCAAGGCATGCACCTGCACGGCGTAGAACTGCGCTTCCATGGCCTGCAACCGCACCAACAGGTGCGAGGCCGCCTGGTTGAACGGCCAGTTGCCCAGGTAGCTGCGAAGCTTTGCCGTTGCCGCGAGAACCTTGGTCAAAAACAGGTTCAGGTAGGCCAGCAAGTCCTTTTCATAGCTCGCGAACCTGACCTGGTGCAGCCAGAACTCCACGCTGCCGCGGGTGAACTTGCCGAGAAACGCAACCACTGTCTGCAGGATGACCTGACTTTCACGTATCAACAGCAAGCACAAACCACGCAAGAACGCTGCTGCTTCCTGCCCAACCAGTGCTCCTGCCACCGAGCCCACGGGCGTGCCCACAGCCCCCGCCACAGCACCGATGATCGGCGCGATCAAGGTCATCAGGCAGGCCACCAGCAACACCCACTCTTGCCATTCTGGCGGCTGCGGCGTTGCCTGGCTGCCGTCCGCCGCGTAGCGCTTGCCCAGGCGCAGGCACACCGCAGCCAGGTCGCGGGCACTGAGCACGATCACCACCCCCGGCACCAACGACAGCAGCATGTCGGCGATGACCACGCTCAGTGGCCGCTCCTCGGCAAACTCGCCAAGCACCAGGTCACGCAGCCAGCCAAAGCCGTCGGCCACTTTTTCCACTGCTTCATCCAGCCAGTCAGCTGTCGAACTCATGGCTGGCCACCTGCCGAGGTGCAGCCGGCAAGCAATGCCTGCAAGGCAGTATCCAGCTCGGTAGCGGTCGTCAGCTGCAGCGGGCCAGGGCCAACTTCGTAGCGCACCTGGGCGCTGCAACCGGGGGTAACGCCAGCCAGGCGGGCATAGCCGTTCTGGTCGACCACGCCCTGGCGCTGGGTGCCATCGGACAACGTTGCCACGTAGGCCGTGCCCGCAATCGGCGTACCGTCGGCATGCACCAGGCGAAACTCGATTTCGTCCTGCTCGGGTGCAGGCGGCACTCCGTAACGTGCAGGCGCCTTGACCTGGGCGATGGCGTATAAAAGCAGTGGTTCGGGGCAACCGATTTCGATGCGGCCATCGCTCAGCTTGATAAAGGCCCCGCCGCAGCTCAGGGTCAGCGACGTTCGGCTGTCGATATGCACGTGGCCGTGATGACTGGTGATCGACACATCCTCATCGGCGTCGACCCGCAGTTGCCCGCCGACCTGCACGCGCTTGTCCAGCGCGACCTGCTCGGTGGCCTCAAGGCCGACCATTACACTTAGCCCCCCGCCAACGGCCAGCGACTTGCCTAGGCCAATGCTTTCGACTTTGCCAAGGGCGACCGTTTCGCGCTTGCTGGCGCCAACCGTGACGCTGCGGTTGCCACCTATGTCCACCACTTCGTCATGCTCGACGCGTTCGCTACGGTCATTGCCAATGAGCGTGGTTTCGTTGTGTTTCACAACATTGTTCTGGTCGCGCTCGGCATGAATGAACACTTCCTGCCGCCCCAGCTCGTCCTCGAAGCGCAACTCGTTGAAGCCATCGCCTTTATGGGTCTGGCTCTTGATGGTCATGCGGGTCTTGTGATCCGGAAGGTCGTACGGCGGCAGCTGGTCACCGCAATAGGTGCGCCCGGTGATCATCGGCTGGTCGGGGTCGCCATTGACGTACTGGACAATCACATCCTGGCCGATACGCGGGATGGCCATCGAACCCCAGCTGCCACCGGCCCAGCCTTGCGACACCCGTACCTAGCAGGAACTGAACTCGTTGTTCTTGCTCTCCCGGTCCCACGGGAAGCTGACCTTGACCCGCCCCCATTCGTCGCAATAGATCTCCTCACCAGGCGGGCCGACCACGGTAGCCATGTGTGGGCCATCAATGCGCGGCTTGGCCATGGGGGCCGGGCGCCACTCGGCCATGCCCTGCACCAGCAGCGCATCGTTCACGTAGCGGGTGCCTTGTTCTGCGCCAGCAGCTTCTTCCTGCAGGCTGGTGAGCTGGGTACCTTCGTGACTCAGGCTGATCACGCGCCAGTGAACATTGAGGTCTTCCCGCGGGTGGCCGATGAGGGTGAAGCTCAGACCTGTCTGCAGGCGCACGTCGTCGCCCTGCACTTTGGCCAGGCATGCGTCGTGGCGCAGCGCCGTCAGCCGTGTTTCAGTGAAGGGCTTGCCCACCGCATCGCGCTTGTAGCGCCCCGGGTAATCAAAGCGCTCGTAGTCCAGTGACTGGTGCGTGACGCCATTGGTCTGGGCCTTGTGCTCCTGCCGGTAGGCCGGGTTGGTGAAGGTGTAGTCGCGCTGCACTTGCCGCGCAGTACGTACCTGCTCGCAATAGCGCAAGCGCCGCAGGCAGGCGCGGGCCTGGTCGCCACCACTGCTGGCGTGGTACAGCACCTTGTCGGGGCCGACATCATCCTCATCCAGCCAAAGCGCCTCGTCTTCCCCTACCTTGAGCGCGCCCCGGCTGAGCAGCCCAAACGACAGCAAACGGTCGGTAACGATCAGCGTGTGCTGCCGGGCGCAGTGTTCGAAGCGGTAGACGAACCCCTCTTCAGCGGCAAGGCGATGGATGAAGTCGAGGTCGGTTTCACCCGCCTGGACACAGAACTCCCGCACCTGGTGCTGCGCGCTGCTTTTCAGCTCAAAGCGGGTGATGCCCTGACGCTTGAACATGAGTTCAAGAATCTGCGGCACGGTTTTGTGCTGAAAGATCCGCCAGTTCGAACGCAACCGCGCGCGGGCCAGCTGCGGCTCGACCACGGCGTGGTAGCGCGTGCGACAAAAGCCGGTTTCACCCTGGCTGAAGGCACTGACCAAGCCATGCACATGACGCAGTGGCCGGTCTGCGCAATAAAGGGTGAATAACGCAGGCTTGTCGAGGACGTGGCCGAAGTCGATATCACTTTCGTAGCTGACAAGTTCCAGGTTCAGTACAAATGGCTGGTTGAGGGCTTCATCCAGCTTGAATGAAACCACTTCGAATTCCGTGCGCCCGGCGAGTGCCTGAAAACTGAAGCGAAAGTCAGACTGTTTCATGAGTTGCTCTACCCGCCATCATGTTTATCGGCGAAAAAACAACCACACCCTGGCTTTCTTCAAGATGAGAATGTCGAACGAAATTGGCCTGCCACCAAGGTGCAAGCCCGCTAAATGCTTGGCATTTCGGGCTTCACCCCATGATGGCGATCAGGATGAGGCAGTGGATTGAGGAGCAACCTAAACCGTATCACCACGATAAGACAGGAACGGTGGGTTTAATATAAATGGAGATTCCGCAGGCAATTTCCTACAGCATGAACTTACAACTTTTTATCATGCGATCCGTTTGCCTGACTGCCGACCCTGTAACTCAGATAATTATTCGAGCCAAACTTTTGGAACTGCTTGGATACTCGCCCCTGTGCAGGGCGTCGCACCGATATAGGACTGGGCACATCCGGACATGCACCCGCAGCCCCATTTGGCGGTACAAGCACGCACCAAAATAGTGCGCAACCGTCATGAATGGGGCATGCCGTTCGCCCCTCACTCTCTTCGCCAGCCATGCGTTCACATCCGCTTCCATACGCCAACGTTTGCGTCTATTCCGCAGCATCTCAATGGTGACCAGTGGGTCACCTTTTTATCTATTTCTCTCCTACACTCAGGTTTCGGCCCGCCATTTGCTCAATGGAAGAGTGACGAAAAAAGTCGAACTTTACGGAAAGCGGGCAGGTCAGGAACTAAGTAGGCCAAACGCAAAGGGACTTCCCAGCCACGGCCACCAACCCAACAGCCCAATCGCTTTCGGCCGGAACGCCGATCGCGCCGTGCGTGCGCGCACAACACTGGGGCATGGAACGCACTACGCAGCATTCAGCAAGCAGAGAGAACCAGCACGAAACATCGCCACGGGTGCCAGCACCCGACCAAGCATAGGGACGGAGAGAAGTATGATCAGTGCCGCTGTCGAGCCTCACGTAGACGCTTTCAAACCGGATAACCGCGAGCCGCTTACCCCGGATTTCGCCACGACAGCCAAGGCACCCGGCGCCCAGCGCCAGCAAAACCCGAACATGCGCAAGATTCTGTTCGTGACCTCGGAAATCGCCGATCTGGTGAAAACCGGTGGCCTGGGTGACGTGTCCGCTGCCCTGCCCCGTGCCCTGGCGCACCTGCACGATGTGCGGGTCCTCATCCCCGGCTACCGCCAGGTGATGGAAAGCGACAACCCTATACATATCGTGGGTGAACTGGGCGGCCATGCGGCCCTGCCGCCCTGCAAGATTGGGCGCATGGACATGGCCGACGGCCTGGTCATCTATGTGTTGATCTGCCCCGAACTGTACCAGCGCGACGGCACACCCTATGGTGCCAACAATGGTCGCGACTGGCCTGACAACCACATCCGCTTCGCCCGCCTGGGCCTGGCTGCCGCCGAAATCGCTGCGGGCGAAGGCAAGATCCACTGGACGCCGGAAGTGGTGCACGCGCATGACTGGCCCGCCGGCCTGGCCCCGGCCTATATGCACTGGCGCGGCCTGAATACGCCCACACTGTTCACCATCCACAACCTGGCGTACCAAGGTGTGTACAGCCGCGGCTGCAGCCCGGAGCTGGCAATACCCGAACATGCCATGCAGCAAGAAGGCATGGAGTTCTACGGCAAGCTGTCGTTCCTCAAGGCCGGCCTGGCCTACTCCAGCCACATCACCACAGTCAGCGCCACCTATGCCCGGGAAATCACCACCCCGGAATTTGGCTGCGGCCTGGACGGTTTCCTCGCCAGCAAGGCCCAGCAAGGCCTGCTCGGTGGCATCCCCAACGGCATCGACGAAAGCTGGGACTCGGCTACCGACAAGCACCTGCAGCACAACTTCAGCATCAATGACTGGGAGGGCAAAGCACGTAACACCCAGGAGGTGCGCGAGCTGTTCGGCCTGGACGATTCCGAAGGCCCGCTGTTCGCCGTGGTGTCGCGGCTGGTCTATCAAAAGGGCCTGGACCTGACCCTGGGCGTGGCCGACTACATCGTCGAGCAAGGCGGGCAGATCGCGATCATCGGCCGCGGCGAGCCGGAAGAGGAACAGGCCATGCGCGAGCTGGCGCTGCGCCACCCGGGCCGCATCGGTGTGCGTATCGGCTTCAATGAAACCGATGCCCGGCGCATGTTCGCCGGCAGCGATTTCCTGCTGATGCCGTCGCGCTACGAGCCGTGCGGCCTCAGCCAGATGTACGCGCAACGCTTCGGCTCGCTGCCGGTAGCACGCAATACCGGTGGCCTGGCCGACACCATCGAGTGCGGCGTGACGGGCTTCCTGTTCAACGAGTCCACCGTCGAGAGCTACCGCGAGGCACTCAGCCGCGCCTTCTATGTTTACGGCAAGAAGGACCTGCTGAACGCCATGCGCTGCCTGTCGATGACCCAGCCGTTCAACTGGTGCCAGGCGGTTGAACCCTATGCCCGCCTGTACGAGGACCTGGTCAAGCAGACACAACTGAGCCATTACTGAGCGGGGGCCGGAAGATGCACAGACATGGCGCACACTTGCTGGACGCCACGTCGGCGCGCTTCGCCCTCTGGGCGCCGGATGCGCGCAGCGTGAGCGTGGAACTGGAGCGGCAGCCGGCCATCGAACTGCTGCCGGATGATGAGGGTTGGTACAGCGGCGTTGCGCCATGCCAGGCCGGTGACCGTTACCACTACCGTATCGACGGGGAGCTGCAGGTGGCCGACCCGGCCTCGCGCTACCAGCCCGACGGCGTACACGGGCCCAGCCAGGTAGTGGATGTGGCCGGTTACGCCTGGCAACACCCGTGGCAAGGCCGGCCTTGGCATGAGGCCGTGATCCAGGAAGTGCATGTCGGCCTGCTCGGGGGTTACGCCGGGGTTGCCCGGCAACTGCCGCGCCTGGCCGAACTGGGCATCAGCGCGATCGAGCTGATGCCGCTGGGGCAGTTCCCCGGCGAACGCAACTGGGGCTACGACGGCGTACTGCCATACGCCCCACAGAATACCTACGGCAGCCCCGAGCAGCTGTGCGCACTGGTCGACCAGGCCCACGGCCACGGGCTGATGGTGCTGGTCGATGTGGTGTACAACCACTTCGGCCCCGACGGCAATTACCTGCACCAGTACGCCAGCCCTTTCTTCCGTGAAGACCGGCAGACACCTTGGGGCGCGGCCATCGACTTTCGCCGCCCGCAGGTGCGCGAGTACTTTATCCAGAACGCCCTGATGTGGCTGTGCGACTACCGCTTCGACGGCCTGCGCCTGGATGCGGTGCATGCCATCGACCAGCCCGACTTCCTGATCGAGCTGGCCCAACGGGTGCGCGCCGCCGTAGAACCGGGTCGGCACGTGTGGCTGGTGCTGGAGAACGAGCACAACCAGGCGGGCCTGCTGGAACAGGGTTACGACGCCCAGTGGAACGATGACGGCCACAATGCCCTGCACGTGCTGCTGACCGGTGAAACCGAAGGTTACTATGCCGACTTCCAGCATCGCCCCATCGACCAACTGGCACGGTGCCTTGGCGAAGGTTTCGTGTTCCAGGGCCAGGCCAACCGGCATGGCAAACCACGCGGCGAACCCAGCGGGCATTTGCCGCCCAGCGCCTTCGTGTTGTTCCTGCAGAACCACGACCAGATCGGCAACCGCGCGCTGGGTGAGCGCCTGACCCGCCTATGCCCCGCGCCAGCCCTGCGTGCAGCCACCGGCCTGTTGCTGCTGGCCCCCATGATTCCGCTGCTGTTCATGGGCGACGAAGCCGGCAGTTGCCAGCCGTTCCTGTTTTTTACCGACTTCCATGACGCGCTGGCCGACGCGGTACGCGAAGGCCGTCGTGGCGAGTTCGCCCACTTCGCCGCGTTCGCCGACCCCGAGCAGCGTGAGCACATTCCCGACCCCAACGCCGAACAGACCTTCACCTCTTCACGCCCGCAGAACAAGGCGGTGATCGCCGGCTGGCACGGCCTTTACCAGCAACTGCTCGACCTGCGCCGCCGCCACATCATCCCGCACTTGCCCGGTAGCCGTGCGCTGGGCGCCGAGGTGCACGCTGACAAAGCGCTGACCGCGCGCTGGCAGCTGGGCAACGGCAACACTCTGCGCATCGACCTGAACCTGGCCGACACCCCGCAGGCGGTCGAACTGCCCGCGCCATTCACACGGCTGTTCGACAGCAGCGACACCCGCCACCCGGATACCCACCTGGCTGCCTACAGCTGTGTGGTCAGCCTGCTTCCCCCTGCCCAGGAGCACCCATGAGCGAAACCGCCCTGCACCGTCTGGCATCCAGCGTCGGGCTGAGCCGCGACTGGATCGACGCCAATGCCAGGCCCCAGCGTGTCAGCGACGACGTGCTGCGCAACATCCTCGAAGGCCTTGGCCACCCGGCCGGCGATGACGCGGCCGTTGCCGCCAGCCTGCGTGCGGTGGAAACCGCCGAAGACAGCGAACACCTGCCGCCCTTGCTGACCGCCGACGTAGGCCAGCCGCTAGCGCTCTCGCGCTACTTCAGTGCCGCCAGCGTGGCCCACTGCACCCTGGAAGACCACACCTCTGTCACCATCCGCCTCGATGACCAGGCGCGCCTGCCCGGCGAGCTGCCCATCGGCTATCACCAGGTGGAAATCGACAGCCGCCGCTTCACCGTGGCAGTGGCGCCAACACGCTGCCACAGCCTGGAAGACAAGGTGCAACAGCCGCCACCACGCTGCTGGGGCCTGGCAGTGCAGCTTTACAGCCTGCGCCGCCCCGGCGATGGTGGCTTCGGCGACTGCCTGGCGCTGGAGCAGTTAGCCCGCTCGGCCGCCGAGCGCGGCGCCGATGCCTTGGCTATCAGCCCGATTCACGCCCTGTCGGCCATCGACCAGGAACACTACAGCCCCTACTCACCTTCCAGTCGCCTGCTGCTCAACACCCTGTACACCAGCCCCGCGGCCCTGCTGGGTGAACGGGAAGTGCGCATGGCCATCGAAGCCTGCGGGCTGGAGCAACAACTCGAAGAGCTGGAGCAACGCCCTCTGGTCGACTGGCCACGCGCCGCCAGCGCCCGGTTGCGCTTGCTTGAAGCGCTTTACCAAGGCTTCAGCCACGGCGACCACCCGCTACGCACTGATTTTGACAGCTTCCGCGAAGCCGGCGGCCAGACGCTGGAGCACCACTGCCGCTTCGAGGTGCTGCAGGCCCAGGCGGTGGAGCACGGCCTCGGGGCCGACTGGCGCAACTGGCCCAAAGCCTGGCACGACCCCTACCACCCGGAAGTGGAGGCTTTAGCCAATGCCTACCCGGCCAAGGTCGAGTTCCACGCCTTCTGCCAGTGGTTGACCGAACGTGGCCTGCAACGCGCCCAGGAAGCGGCCCGCAGCAACGGCATGGCCGTGGGCCTGATCGCCGACCTGGCGGTGGGTGCCGACGGTGCCGGCAGCCAGGCCTGGAGCCGCCAGGACGAACTGCTGGCCGGCCTGAGCGTGGGTGCGCCGCCCGACATCCTCAACCACGTAGGGCAGGATTGGGGCATTTGCGCCTTCTCGCCCGAGGGCCTCAAGCGCAATGGCTATCGCGCCTTCATCGAGATGCTGCGGGCCAACCTCGCCCACGCTGGCGGCCTGCGCATCGACCATGTGATGGGCCTGCGCCGGCTATGGCTGATCCCGCAGGGGGCCAAACCCAGCGAGGGCGCCTACCTCGACTACCCGCTAGACGACCTGTTGCGCCTGCTGGCGCTGGAGTCGGTGCGTCACCAGGCGATCATCCTGGGTGAAGACCTGGGCACCGTGCCCGACAGCCTGCGCGAAAAGCTGGCCGAGAAAGCGGTGCTGGGCATGCGCGTGCTGCCGTTCGAGCAAACCCAGCCGGGCCAGTTCAAGCCGATTCTCGACTGGCCCGACAATGCCCTGGCCACAACCGGCACCCACGACCTGGCGCCACTGGCCGGCTGGCTGGCAAACCGCGACATCGACTGGAGACACCGTTTGCAACTGATCGACGCAGCGACCGAATTGCACTGGCGACACGAGCGTCAGAAAGAACGCGAAGGCCTGCGCCGCATCCTGGAGGCCAACTACGGCGAACTGAAGGACAACGACGCGCTGATCGATGCGGCCATCCGCTTCGTTGGCCATACCCGTGCGCCGCTGGTGCTGGTACCGCTGGAAGACCTGCTGGGCTGCGACGAGCAACCCAACCTGCCGGGCACCACCAATGGCCATCCCAACTGGCGGCGGCGCTTTGCCCGTCCGGTACGCGAACTGCTCGACGACGAGGATGCCGCACGGCGCCTGGAGCTGCTGGCCCAGGCCCGCGAACAGGCGTGGGAGCGTGACCGATGAAGCCACTGACCGCGACCCTGCGCTTGCAATTCCACAGCGACTTCACCCTCGACCACGCTGTGCCGCTGGTGCCGTATTTCGCCCAGCTGGGCATCAGCCACCTGTATGCCTCGCCCATCCTCAAGGCCCGCGCTGGCTCGCGCCATGGCTACGACGTGGTCGATCCTACCTGCGTCAACCCGGAGCTGGGCGGCGAGGCCGCGCTGGAGCGCCTGGTTGCCGCCCTGCGCCAGCATGGCATGGGGCTGATCCTCGACACGGTGTCCAACCACATGGCCGTAGGCGGTGCCGACAACCCTTGGTGGCAAAGCCTGCTGGCCTGGGGACGGCGCAGTCCGTATGCCGAGTTTTTCGACATCCAGTGGCACTCCAGCGACCCACTGCTGGCCGGGCAACTGCTGTTGCCGTTCCTCGGCAGCGACTACGGCGTGGCGCTCAAGAATGGCGAGATACCGCTGCAGTTCGACAAACAGCAGGGGCTGCTGCAAGTGGCCCATTACGCGCATCGTTTCCCGATCTGCCCGGTCGATTACGGCTGGATTCTCGCGCTCAGCCCGGAACCTGCACTCAAGGTGCTGGCCGAGCGCTTCACGGCATTGGGCGACTCGTCCACCCCGCTGGCCGATAGCCTGCCGCTCCAAGCCGAACTGGCACGCCTGGTGCGCGAAGGTGCCGACCTCGAATCGGCCCTGGTGGCATTCGACAGCCGCAGCGAGGCCGGTTTCAAGCGCCTGCACCTGCTGCTGGAGCGCCAGACCTACCGCCTGGCCAGCTGGCGTACTGCTGCCGACGACATCAACTGGCGGCGCTTCTTCGACATCAACGAATTGGGCGGCCTGCGCGTGGAGCGCGCCGTGGTGTTCGAAGCCACCCATGCCAAGCTGTTCGAACTGATCGAACGCGGCCTGGTGGACGGCCTGCGCATCGACCATATCGACGGCCTTGCCGACCCGCGTGGCTACTGCCGCAAACTGCGCCGGCGGGTTGATAACCTGCTGGCGCGGCGGCCGCTGAATGCAGGGCTGGAGCACTTCCCCCTGTACGTGGAAAAGATCCTGGGTGCCGACGAGCACCTGCACCGCGACTGGCTTACCGACGGCACCACCGGCTACGAGTTCATGAACCAGGTGTCGCTGCTGCAGCATGATCCGGCCGGCGAAGCGCCGCTGAGCGAACTGTGGAGCAACGTCAGCGAGCGCCCGGACTTCCCTGAAGAAGTGCGCCAGGCCCGTCACCTGGTGCTCAACGCCAGCCTGGCCGGTGACTGCGAGTCGGTGGCCCAGGCACTGTTGCAGGTCGCGCGCAACGACCTGATGACCCGTGACCTGACCCTGGGCGCGATTCGCCGGGCCTTGCAGGCGTTGGTGGCGCATTACCCGGTTTACCGAACCTACTTCAATGCCTGCGGGCGCCCGGCGCAGGACGAAACGTTCTTCCAGCAGGCCCTGACCAATGCCCGGCAAGACCTTGCCGAAGCTGACTGGCCGCTACTGGACCAACTTGAACGGTGGCTGGGCGGGCAAGCCTGGCGGCATCTGCCACCGGGGCGCGCCCGCAAGCAACTGCGCCACGCCTGCGTGCGCTTCCAGCAACTGACTGCGCCCAGCGCCGCCAAAGCCGTGGAAGACACCGCCTTCTACCGCAGCGCGCGGCTGCTGTCGCGTAACGACGTGGGTTTCGAGGCCGAGCGCTTCAGCGCACCCCCCATGCATTTCCACAACGAGGCCCAGCGGCGCCTGCGCGATTTCCCCGACAACCTGCTGACCACCGCCACCCACGACCACAAGCGCGGCGAAGACACGCGTGCACGCCTGGCCGTACTCAGCGAGCGCGGCACGTGGCTGGCCAGCCGGGTAGAGCACTGGCGTGAGCTGGCCGCCCCCCTGCGCGCGCAGTTGGACGACGGGCTGGCACCCAGCCCCGGCGACGAGTTGATGCTGCTACAAACCCTGCTCGGCAGTTGGCCCTTGGACCTCGACCTGAACGACGACAATGCCCTGCGTCAATACGCCGAGCGTGTTCGCCAGTGGCAGCAGAAGGCCCTGCGCGAGGCCAAGCTGCGCAGTAGCTGGAGCGCACCGAACGAGGCCTACGAAGGCGCCTGCGCTCATTACCTCGACGGCCTGCTGCTGGACAGCGAGAACCAGCAACTGCGCAAGTCGCTGGCCGACGCGGCGCAGCTGCTGGCCTGCCCCGGCGCTCTCAATGGCCTGGTCCAGGCCCTGTTGCGCATGACCACACCCGGTGTGCCCGACCTGTACCAGGGTAACGAATACTGGGACTTCAGCCTGGTCGACCCGGACAACCGCCGCGCCGTGGACTACGCTTCGAGGCGTCGCACGCTGGACGATGCCACACCGGCCGCCGAGCTGCTGGCGCACTGGCGCGACGGCCGTGTCAAACAGGCCTTGATCGCCCGCGTGCTGGACTGCCGCCAGGCCCATGCCGAGCTGTTCCGCCGCGGTGCCTACCTGCCACTGACCGTACAGGGCCGGCACGCTGACAAGGTCATTGCCTTTGCTCGCCTGGGGGAAGGCGAGCACGCCATCGTCGTCGCACCGCGCCTGGCCAGCAGCCTGCTCGGAGGTGCCGCTACACCGTTGATCCCGGCGCAGAACTGGGACGACACCCGGCTGGTATTGCCGTTTGCCTTGTCACCTGCCAACTCGACGGGACTTTTCGCCTGTGCGGCGGTCAGCTCTTCAAAGGAGTTGCCGTTGAGCGCCGTGCTGGCGGAATTTCCGGTCAACGTGTTGATACAACAATCTTGAGCATCAGGAGCGTCATGATGAGTGTCGATGAAAAGCGTATTCGCGAATTTGCCTACCAGATCTGGGAATCCGAAGGTAAGCCCGTAGGGGAAGAAGAACGCCACTGGGAAATGGCCCGCAAGCTGGCCGAGGCCGAAGCGCTGGCGCCAAAGGCAGCCCCGCGCAAGAAAGCAGCGGCCAAGCCAAAGGCGCCTGCCGAACCCAAGGCGGCTGCCCTGCCAGGGGTTAAACCCGCTGCGGTGAAAAAGCCCCGGGCGGTGAAAAAGCCTACTGCCGGTTAAACCTGTCCTGGCCTCTTCGCGGGTAAACCCGCTCCTACAGGCACCTGTGATGACCTGTAGGAGCGGGTTTACCCGCGAAGAGGCCATGCCGGACAGCCCAAATCCCCCTCCCATCACGGCCACTCGAGGATCGTCATGAGCCCCCGCACCCCAAAGAAAACCCGCTCGGTAGCACCATCGCGCATCCGCGAAGGCATGCCCTTCCCCCTCGGCGCCACCTGGGATGGCCTTGGGGTCAACTTCGCCCTCTTCTCGGCCAACGCCACCAAGGTCGAGCTGTGCCTGTTCGACTCCACCGGCGAGCAGGAACTCGAGCGCATAGAGCTGCCCGAATACACCGATGAGATCTACCATGGCTACCTCCCCGACGCTCACCCCGGCCTGGTCTATGGCTACCGGGTGTATGGCCCCTACGAGCCGGAAAACGGCCACCGCTTCAACCCCAACAAACTGCTGATCGACCCGTATGCCAAGCAACTGGTCGGCAGCCTGAAATGGTCCGAGGCACTGTTCGGCTACACCATCGGCCACCCCGATGGTGACCTGTCGTTCGACGAGCGCGACAGCGCGCCTTTCGTGCCCAAATGCAAGGTCATCGACCCGGCGTTCACCTGGGGCCGCGACCAGCGCGTGCAGATCCCATGGGAGCGCACGATCATCTATGAAGCGCATGCCCGCGGCATCAGCATGCGCCACCCGGCTGTGCCTGAAGAACTGCGCGGCACCTTCGCCGGCCTGGCCAACGACGAGTTGCTCAAACACATCAAGGACCTTGGCGTGTCGAGCATCGAGCTGCTGCCGATTCACGCCTTCGTCAACGACCAGCACCTGCTGGACAAGGGCCTGAACAACTACTGGGGCTACAACAGCATCGCCTTTTTCGCCCCGCACCCGCGCTACCTGGCCAGCGGCAAGATCGCCGAGTTCAAGGAGATGGTCGCGCACCTGCACGACGCCGGGCTCGAGGTGATCCTGGACGTGGTCTACAACCACACCGCCGAAGGCAACGAGCGCGGCCCGACCCTGTCGATGCGCGGCATCGACAACGCCTCGTACTACCGCCTGATGCCGGACGACAAGCGCTACTACATCAACGACTCCGGCACCGGCAACACCCTGGACCTGAGCCACCCCTGCGTGCTGCAGTTGGTCACCGACTCGCTTCGCTACTGGGCCGGCGAAATGCACGTGGACGGCTTTCGCTTCGACCTGGCGACCATCCTTGGCCGTTACCACGATGGCTACAGCGAGCGTCATGGCTTCCTGGTCGCCTGCCGCCAGGACCCGATGCTGAGCCAGGTCAAGCTGATTGCCGAACCGTGGGATTGCGGCCCCGGCGGCTACCAGGTGGGCAACTTCGCCCCGGGCTGGGCGGAATGGAACGACCGCTTCCGCGATACCGCACGCGCCTTCTGGAAAGGCGACGAAGGCCAGCTGGCCGATTTTGCCGCGCGCTTGACCGCCTCGGGCGACATGTTCAACAACCGCGGGCGCAGGCCCTATTCCTCGGTCAACTTCATCACCGCCCACGACGGTTTCACCCTGCGCGACCTGGTGTCCTACAACCACAAGCACAACGAAGACAACGACGAAAACAACCAGGACGGCACCGACAACAACCTGTCGTGGAACTGCGGCGTCGAAGGGCCGACCGACGACCCGGCGATCAATGCCCTGCGCATGCGCCAGATGCGCAACTACTTCGCCACCTTGCTGCTGGCCCAGGGCACGCCAATGATCGTTGCCGGCGACGAGTTCAGCCGCACCCAGCACGGCAACAACAACGCTTACTGCCAGGACAGCGAGATCGGTTGGGTGAACTGGGACCTGGACGAGGAAGGCCAAGAGCTGCTGGCCTTCGTCAAGCGCCTGACGCGCCTGCGCCTGGCCTACCCGGTGCTGCGCCGCTCGCGCTTTCTGGTGGGTGACTACAATGAGGCAATTGGGGTCAAGGACGTGACCTGGCTGGCACCCGATGGCAGCGAGATGAGCGTTGAGCAATGGGAAGACCCACACGGGCGTTGCCTGGGCATGCTGATAGATGGCCGCGCGCAGGTCAGCGGTATCGCCCGGCCAGGTGCCGAGGCCACCGTGTTGCTGATCGTCAATGCCCACCATGACATCGTGCCATTCAAGCTACCGGCCGTGCCCGAAGGCGATTACTGGAGCTGCCTGGTCGACACCGACCGGCCGGAGTTGCGCAAGGGGCAGCACCTGCAGTTCGACAGTACCTTCGAGGTGAAGGGTCGGTCGATGCTGCTGATGGTGTTGCAGTACGACGAGGAGTGAACGGTGATAGCCCAGGCAGGTCCTACGTTGTGATCGCCACGCCAAACCCGGTGGGAGCGGTGTACCAGCCCCCACAGGGTTTGGCGGCGACAGTGAGGCAGGGTTAACTTCAGGAGGAATCGTGAGCCTCGAAGCCGGCAGTAATGGT
The DNA here is from genome assembly GCF_045164175.1 of Pseudomonas sp. 10(2024). NCBI lineage: Bacteria > Pseudomonadati > Pseudomonadota > Gammaproteobacteria > Pseudomonadales > Pseudomonadaceae > Pseudomonas > Pseudomonas sp. 10(2024). The sequence goes on along the minus strand of NZ_CP174006.1, from coordinate 2,066,148 downwards.
TTCGCCAGCGTCAGCCAGGCCCCGGCCGTGAAACGCCTGCGGGTACTGACGGTGAATACCCACAAGGGCTTCACCGCCTTCAACCGGCGCTTTATCTTGCCGGAGCTGCGCGAGGCCGTGCGCAGCACACAGGCCGACATTGTCTTCCTTCAGGAAGTGCTCGGCAGCCACGACCGCCACGCCGCGCGCTACCCCGGCTGGCCACAGACCTCGCAGTACGAATTCCTCGCCGACAGCATGTGGAGCGACTTTGCCTATGGCCGCAACGCGGTCTACCCTGACGGCCACCACGGCAATGCGTTGCTGTCCAAATACCCGATCATCGAGCACCGCAACCTGGACGTGTCGATCACCGGCCCCGAACGCCGCGGCCTGTTGCACTGTGTGCTGGAGGTGCCGGGTCAAGGCCAGGTGCATGCGGTCTGCGTGCACCTGTCGTTGCTGGAAAGCCACCGGCAAAAGCAGCTCCAGTTGCTGCGTAAGCTGCTGGACGCCCTGCCGGCCAACGCCCCGGTGATCATCGCCGGCGACTTGAACGACTGGAAAAGCCACGGCAACCGCACCCTTGGCCTGCAACGCGACCTGCACGAAGCCTTCGAACGCCACCACGGCCACCTCGCGCGCACCTACCCGGCCCGCCTGCCACTGCTGCGACTGGACCGCATTTACCTGCGTAACGCCGAAAGCCATGGGCCGCGGATTCTGGGGCACAAACCTTGGTCGCACCTGTCAGACCACCTGCCGCTGGCCGTTGAAGTGCGACTTTAGCAATCATTCTTCATAGCCACGGCACGGCAAATAGCGATCCCCGCTATACCCTGCTGTTTTTACCGATAAAACAACAGGTTGGGCGTTACGACGCACCCTGAGCACTTCCTTCACGCTTTCTTGACGCAAGCCGCGACCTCTCCTTAGCTGAACAGTACCAAGCTGTAAAAAACTTGCGCCGGGCCTCTAGCTCGCGCCTTCGTGCGCGTTTGCGATAACTGGCGTGCTGGTTTGGGTCGCCCACTGTTTTTGCCGTACAGCTCGTGACAACAGGCCAGGTTCTCGGGCTGCACCACAAAAACAAAGGAGATCCGCCATGAAAAGCACCTCGAACCCCTTGCGCTTCGACAGCATTTTCTACGCGGTTTCCACGTCGCTGCTTCTGGCAACCCCAGTGGAAACGATCGCGTACGAACTGCAGGGTGACCCCACTTCCCCCGGCTATCTGCAGCAACCCGTGGCGGCGCAACTGTCGCTCGACCCGCTCAGTGCCAGTGGGTTGAGTCTCGGCACCCTCAATGCGTTTTCGCAGCAGATGAGCGAACGCCACCAGCAGCCGGCACCCGACCTGATTGCCAGTCAGTGGGCGCAGTTCTTCCCCACCAGTGCGCGCGGCCGCGCGCTGCCCCCGGCACAGCTGGAGGCGCCCAGCCAGCAACTGATGATCGGCCCGGACCTGTTCGTGCGTGAAACTGCAGCGGGCGATGTGCACCGCGCAGGGATTTTCGTGGGGCACAACAACCTGCAAAGCAGCTTCAGAGGCGCGCGCCCTCTGCTGGGCGACAAGCAGCGCAAAGCGGTGAACTTGAGCGGGGAAAGCCTGGGGGTGTACTGGAGCATGACCCATGAACAGGGTTGGCACCTGGATGCCGTGGCCATGGGCTCGCGGATCGACGTGATGGGCCGTGGCGAAAACGGCCAGCGCCTGGACGACAGTGGCCACGCAATGACCTTCTCGGTAGAGGGCGGTTACCCGATCCGCCTGGGGGGCAACTGGGTCATCGAGCCCCAGGCACAGTTGATCAACCAGCAGTTCTTCCCTGGCAGCCAAGTGCAGGAAGAGACCTTGCAAGCCTTCGACAGCCAGCCGAGCTGGAGCGGCCGGGTCGGTGCCAAGTTGTCCGGGCGCTACGAAGTGCGCGGCATGCCCATCGAACCCTATGTGCGGACCAACGTGTGGTATGACTTCAGCAATGCCGATGAACTGAAACTGGACGAGGTCGACAAGATCTCCAGTTCGCGCTACTCCACCACGGTGGAGTTAGGCTTGGGGCTGGTGGCGCGGGTGACGCCTTCGGTGGCGTTGTTCGTCAGCGCCGATTACAGCAGTGATGTGGATGACAATGACCTGAACGGGTTGATTGGCAGCCTTGGGGTGCGGATGCGGTGGTAGGCAGGGCCGGCCTCTTCGCGGGTAAACCCGCTCCTACACGGGCCACCGCCGGGTGCGGTAGCTGCGTAGGAGCGGGTTTACCCGCGAAAGGGCCGGGCCTGCCGGCCAATTTCCAAAGGCCATTCACGGTTGCCGCCGCTACCGGATTCGCGGGTAAACCCGCTCCTACAGGCGAAAAGGCCAGTGCGGCCAACCGATCAGGCGGGCTTCATGATCAACACCCCCAGCGGCGGCAGGTTCAGGGCCAGCGATAATGGCTGCCCGTGGCTGGCCACTTCGTCACTGGCCACCGCCCCGAGATTGCCGACATTCGACCCGGCATACAGCTCGGCATCACTGTTCAGCAGCTCCTGCCAACGCTCGCCGAACGGCACGCCAATGCGGTAGCCCTCTCGGGGTACCGGGGTGAAGTTGGCCACCACCAGCACCGGCTCGCCGCTGCTGCTCCAGCGCAGCCAGGCGTACACGCTGTTCTGCGCGTCGTCACCGATCAACCACTGGAAACCCTGCGGCTGGCAATCCTGCTCGTGCAACGCCGGCTCTTCGCGGTACAAGCGGTTGAGGTCGCCCACCAGGCGCTGCACACCCTGGTGCTCGGGATACTGCAGCAGGTACCAGTCCAGCTCGCTGTCGTGGTTCCACTCACGCCACTGGCCGAACTCGCAGCCCATGAACAGCAGCTTCTTGCCCGGGTGTGCCCACATGAAGGTGAGGTAGGCACGCAGGTTGGCGAACTTCTGCCAGCGGTCGCCGGGCATCTTGTCGATCAGCGAATGCTTGCCGTGCACCACCTCATCATGGGAAATGGGCAGGATGAAGTGCTCGGAATAGGCATAGATCAGCCCGAAGCTCATCTCGTTGTGGTGGTAGGTGCGGTGCACCGGGTCGTTCTGGATGTAGTGCAGGGTGTCGTGCATCCAGCCCATGTTCCACTTGTAGGCAAAACCCAGGCCGCCCTGTTGGGTAGGTTGGCTGACCCCGGGCCAGGCGGTGGACTCCTCGGCGATGATCAGCGCACCCGGGGCCTCGTGGGCAGCCACGCCGTTGAGGTGGCGGATGAAGTCGATGGCTTCCAGGTTCTCGCGCCCGCCGTGGCGGTTGGGTACCCATTCGCCGGCCTTGCGCGAGTAGTCGCGGTACAGCATCGAGGCCACCGCATCGACGCGCAGGCCGTCGATGTGGAAATGCTTCAACCAGTGCAGCGCCGAGGCCATCATGAAGCCGCGTACCTCGTTGCGGCCGAGGTTGTAGATCAGCGTGTTCCAGTCCTGGTGGTAGCCTTCCAGTGGGTTGTCGTATTCGTACAGGGCCGTGCCGTCGAAGCGCGCCAGGCCATGTTCGTCAGTGGGGAAATGCGCCGGCACCCAGTCCAGCAGCACACCGATGCCCCCTTGGTGGCAGGCGTCGATGAACGCGGCGAAATCTTCGGCACTGCCGTAGCGCGAGGTGGGCGCGAACATCGACAGTGGTTGATAGCCCCAGGAGCCGCCGAACGGGTGCTCCATGATCGGCAGCAGTTCGATGTGGGTAAAGCCCAGTTCCTGCACATAGGGCACCAGCCGCTCGGCCAGTTCGCGCCAATTGTAGAAACGCCCGATTTCCCCCGCTTCGTCCAGCTCGCAGCGCCATGACCCTGGGTGCAGCTCGTAGATCGACAACGGCGCGTTGTAGGCATGGCGCTGGGCGCGTTGCGCCATCCAGTCATGGTCCTGCCAGGCGTGGCTGAGTTCACCGGCTACCTTGGATGCCGTGCTCGGCGGCAGCTCGGTGGCACGGGCCAGCGGGTCGGCCTTCAGCGGTAGTATGCCTTCCTTGCCGAGTACTTCGAACTTGTAGGTTTCGCCCACGCCCAGACGCGGAATGAACAGCTCCCACACCCCCGCGCCGTGGCGCAGGCGCATGGGGTGGCGGCGACCATCCCAGTTGTTGAAATCACCCACCACCGACACCCGCCGGGCATTCGGCGCCCAGACCGAGAAACACACGCCGTCGATGCCATCGACCTGAGTCGGCTGGGCACCGAAGCGCCCGGACAAATCGCGGTGATTGCCTTCCGCAAACAAGTGAAGGTCCATGTCTCCCAATTGCGGGCCGAAGCTGTAGGGGTCTTCGGTAACCTGCTCGCCGCCGGCCCAGACGATGTGAAGCTGATAGGGCTGTGCCTTATCGAGGTGCGCGCTGAACAAACCGGGCAGGCTGCCCTGCTCCATTTCGGCGAGGACTCGCCCGTCCTCCCGGGCCTGAATGTGCACTTTCAGGGCATTGGGCAGAAAGACGCGGACCACCTGCCCGCCTGCGCCGTCGCCGTGGGGGCCGAGTACCGCAAAAGGATCGGCGTGTTCGGCGCGGGCCAGGGCGTCGAGGTCCCGTTGCCGAAGGCCACCGTTTTCACGCGTTGTAACGTTCATTCTGACTCTCCCCAGGTACTGATCAGTCCATGCAGACCATGCAAAGGCACGGCCAGCCAGCTCGGACGGTTTTCGGCTTCGTATGTAATCTCGTAGGCGGCTTTTTCCAGGCAGAACAGCTCCAGTGCCGCTCGCTCGCCCTCGGCGTGCTGCCAGGCGTGGGGCATGGCGGCAGTGGCCAGGCCATAGGCTTCGACAAAGGCATGCCGGGACTGGTGCAAGTACTGCCGGGCAACCCGCTGCCGGGCTTGCCGCGCCGGCTCGGAAAGGTCCACCGCAGACGCGCTGCGCAAGATCATCGCAGCAGCATAGTCGAAGGATCGCAGCACGCCGCTGACATCCTTGTAGGGGCTGTGTTTTGCCCGGCGCTCTTCAAGGGGCCGGGCGGGTTCGCCTTCAAAATCGATGAGGTACGCATCCCCCTGCACCACCAGCACCTGGCCCAGGTGCAGGTCGCCGTGCACACGCATCAGCAGGCCACCCTGAGCCTGCTCGGCGAGGTTGCCGATGTGCTGGGCCAGGCCGTCACGCTGTTGCTGCAGATCGTCGACCAAGGCCTGGCTGTCGCCGTCCAGCGTGTCGCGATGCTGGGCCAGCAGGTCGAGGGCGTGGGTCAGTTCGGTGCTGATCTGTGCACGCCAGCGCTCGCTGTCCTGCGCATCGCTGGGGCGCGGCTGGAAGGCCGGGTCTTCGGTGGGTGCGGCCAGCAGCAGGTGCATCTCGCCCAGGCGCTGGCCAAGCAAGGCCGCAAAGCCGCTGAGTTCGGCCAATGCGTCAGTGTGCGTTTCGGCGTCGTTGCGGGTGGGCTCCATCTGGTCGCGGATGGCCCTTTCCAGCGTGTTCTGGGTCCAGCCCCAGGCATCGCCCTGGTTACTCAGGTAACCTTGGGCAATCATCAGCAGGTGCGGCGCATGTTGTTCGTCCACCCGGCTGACCCAGGCCAGCAGCGGCGAGATATTGGCAAAGCCGGCGGCGGTCAGGTAGGCACTCATTTCCAGCTCTGGATGGATGCCCGGGTTGACCCGGCGGATCAGCTTGAGCACCACGCGGTCGCCAATGACCACCGAACTGTTGGACTGCTCGGCGCTGAGGTAGCGCACTTCGCTCTCCTCGTCGAGCGCCAGGCTGGCCAGCTGCTCTGTGCATTCGAAGCGCAATTCACCCTCAGCGTCGCCACACGGCAGACGCAGGCCATCCTGGCAGGCTTGCATCACGGCGTGAATGAACGGTTCGAGGACGAAGGCGTCTGTGATCAAGCCAACCTGGTGGGCACGGCGCACCCGCGACAACGCCAGCTGCTGCGGCAGCGCGGTATGGATCTGTTCCTCACGCAGCAGGCCGAACGGCAGCTGGTAGCGGGTGGCCGTGCCGTCGCTGTGTACCTCGATTTCGCTGAGCAACACCGGCGTGGTGGCGGTGCCGAAACGCACGCCGTAGCACAGGCGCACGGCATCGATCGGCCCTTCCTTGCCGGCGAACCAGCGGCGCTTGGGCAGGTACTGCGGCAGGATGGTGCTTTGCAGCGTATCGCTTGCGGGGGCTTGCAGCAGTTCTTCCATGCGCTTGCGCAGTACCAATGTGGTCAATTCGGGTAACCCCTCGGTGGGCTGGATGTGCCAGCTGGGCATACGATCGCGGCTGGCCAGCAGGAACCAGTAGAACGCATAAGGTGGCAAGGTCAGCAGAAACGGCAGTTGGCCGATTGGCGGGAACGCGCTGCCGCCAAGCATCTCCACCGGTACTTTGTCGGCGTATTGTGACAATTCGAGTTCGGCAGCCTGGGCGGCGCGGGACACGTTGGCCACGCAGAGGATGACCTCGGTATTGCCGTCGGCGTCGGTGTACTCGCGGATATAGGCAAGGATGCGCCGGTTGCTGGGCGTGAGGGTGCGCAGGCTGCCGCGACCAAAGGCCTTCTGCTGCTTGCGCACCGCCAGCATGCGCCGGGTCCAGTTCAGCAGCGAATGCGGGTCGTGGCTTTGCGCCTCGACGTTGACGGTCTGGTAACCGTAGAGCGGGTCCATGATCGGCGGCAGCACCAGGCGCTGCGGGTCAGCGCGGGAAAAACCGCCGTTGCGGTCTGGCGACCACTGCATGGGTGTGCGAACGCCATCGCGGTCACCCAGATAGATATTGTCGCCCATACCCAGTTCGTCGCCGTAATACAGGGTTGGCGTGCCGGGCATCGACAACAGCAGGCTGGTCAGCAGCTCTATGCGCCGACGGTCACGCTGCAGCAGGGGCGCCAGGCGCCGGCGAATGCCCAGGTTGATGCGCGCGCGGCGGTCTTCGGCGTAATAGTTCCACAGGTAGTCGCGCTCGCGGTCGGTGACCATTTCCAGGGTCAGTTCATCATGGTTGCGCAAAAAGATCGCCCACTGGCAGTTGGCCGGGATTTCCGGGGTCTGGCGCAGGATGTCGGTGATCGGGAAGCGGTCTTCCATGGCCAAGGCCATGTACATGCGCGGCATCAACGGAAAGTGGAAGGCCATATGGCATTCGTCGCCGTCGCCTTCGCCGAAGTACGGGCGCGTGTCTTCCGGCCACTGGTTGGCTTCGGCCAGCAGCATGCGATCGGGGTAGTTGGCGTCGATCTCGGCGCGGATCGCCTTGAGCACGTCGTGGGTTTCGGCGAGGTTTTCGTTGTTGGTGCCGTCGCGCTCGATCAGGTAAGGGATCGCGTCCAGGCGCAGGCCATCTACACCCAGGTCGAGCCAGAAGCGCATGACGCCGATCACCGCCTTGAGCACCTGCGGGTTGTCGAAATTGAGGTCCGGCTGGTGGGAATAGAACCGGTGCCAGAAGTACTGGCCGGCGACCGGGTCCCAGGTCCAGTTGGACTTTTCGGTGTCGAGGAAGATGATGCGCGTGCCGTCGTACTTCTGGTCGTCGTCCGACCACACGTAGAAATCGCGCGCCTTGCTGCCGCGCTTGGCGTGGCGGGCGCGCTGGAACCACGGGTGCTGGTCGCTGGTGTGGTTGATGACCAGCTCGGTGATCACCCGCAGGCCGCGCTTGTGGGCCTCGGCGATGAAACGGCGGGCGTCGGCCATGCTGCCGTAGTCGGGGTGCACGGCCTTGTATTCGGCGATGTCGTAACCGTCGTCACGGCGTGGCGAGGGATAGAACGGCAGCAGCCACAGGGTGTTGACGCCCAGCTCGGCGATATAGTCGAGCTTGCTGATCAGCCCGGCGAAGTCGCCGATGCCGTCATTGTTCGAGTCGAAGAACGACTTGATGTGCAGCTGGTAGATGACGGCGTCCTTGTACCACAGCGGGTCGTCGATGAAGGCTGCCGGGCGGGAACGCTTGGCCATGTGCGACTCCTTTCAATTGCATGTTTGCCCCTTCTTGCACCATCGCTGTGGGAGCGGGCGGGCCCGCGAATCAGCCACCGCGGTGCTTGGCACCGGCTCTGCCGGTGTTCGCGGGCAGGCCCGCTCCCACAGGGGAAAAGGCTACAGACCGGTTTTACCCGGCTTTCTCGATGCGCCAGATGCCGAACGGCAGGTGCCAGGGCTCTATGCGCATCCATTGGGTCTTGCCGTACCACGACCAGCGGTGGCCGTTCATCAGGTCTTCACCCTGGGTTTCGGCGTTGTCGTCCAGCCCCAACTCCCACAGCGGCAACTCGAAGTGCGCCTCCTGGGCGTTGTGTGGGTCGAGGCTGACGGCCACCAGGATGTAGTTGTCCCGCTCGGGCGTACGCTTGGCGAAGTACAGGATGTTGTCGTTCCAGCAATTGAAGAAGGCCACGCCCAGGTGGGTTTGCAAGGCGCGGTTCTGCCGGCGGATGCGGTTGAGCTGGGCGATCTCGGCGATGATGTTGCCGGGCTGGGTGAAATCGCGTGGGCGGATTTCGTACTTCTCCGAATCCAGGTACTCCTCCTTGCCCGGCAACGGCGTGCCCTCGCACAGCTCGAAGCCCGAGTACATGCCCCACAAGCCTGAGCCCATGGTCGCCAGCGCCGCACGGATAAGAAAACCTGCGCGGCCTGAGGTGTGCAGGAAAAACGGGTTGATGTCCGGCGTGTTGACGAAGAAGTTGGGCCGGTAGCACTGGCTCCACGGCGGCTGATTGAGCTGCTCGAAATATTCGCGCAGCTCCTGCTTGTGGTTGCGCCAGGTGAAATAGGTATAGCTCTGTGCGTAGCCGACCTTGCCCAGGCGCGCCATCATTGCCGGCTTGGTAAAGGCTTCGGCGAGGAAGATGACGTCGGGGTGCTGGCTGCGCACATTGCCGATCAGCCATTGCCAGAACGGCAGCGGCTTGGTGTGCGGGTTGTCGACGCGGAAAGTCTTCACGCCCTCCTCGACCCAGCCGACCACCACATCGCGCAGGGCGAGCCACAGCGAGGGCACGGCCTCTGGGGCGTAGAAATCGACGTTGACGATGTCCTGGTACTTTTTCGGCGGGTTTTCGGCGTAGCGGATGGTGCCGTCCGGGCGCCAGCTGAACCAGCCCGGGTGCTCCTTGAGCCAGGGGTGGTCCTGAGAGCACTGGATGGCGAAATCGAGGGCGATTTCCAGGCCGTGTTCCGCCGCCGCAGCCACCAGTCGACGGAAGTCATCGCGGCTGCCCAGTTGCGGGTGAATCGCCTCGTGGCCGCCCTCCGGGCTGCCGATGGCATAAGGGCTGCCCGGGTCGCCCGGGTCGGCCTTGAGGGCGTTGTTGCGGCCCTTGCGATGCTGCATGCCGATGGGGTGGATGGGCGGGAAGTACAGGACGTCGAAGCCCATGTCGCGGATCATCGGCAGCCGTTCGTGCACGTCGTTGAAGGTGCCGTGACGCTGCGGGTCGTCGGTCATCGAGCGCGGGAACAGCTCGTACCAGCTGGCGAACAATGCGGCCGGGCGGTCGACATCAAGGGGGAAATCAGGGCTGCGGGTCAGGTAGCTGCGGTGTTCGGCTTCACCCATCAGGCGGGCGGTGGTCGGGTCGAGAAACACGGCCACCTGATCATCGGTACTGAGCGTGGCCAGGCGGCTCTGCACGGCCTCGAGCGCCTCGCGCAGGGCGCCGCTGCACAGCTCGATGCCTTTGCCCAGCATCAAGCGGCCTTCTTCCAGTTCCAGTTTTACCTCGACGCCGGCGTGGTACTTCTTCTCCAGATCGTGGCAATAGGTGGCAAACGGGTCGATCCAGGCCTCGATACTGAACCGGTGCGGGCCCAGCTCGGTGGGGGTGAATTCGGCCTGCCACAGGTCGTTGCCCGCCGACTGCATCGGCACGCAATGCCAGCGCCGGCTGTGGGCCTGGCGCCAGTTGAGCATCACCGCCAGGCGGTCGTGGCCGTCGCTGTAGGCCTTGGTGCTGACGGCCACAGGCTGGCCGCTGACGGCCTTGGCGGCGAAGCTGCCGGCGTCGAGCACGGGTTGGGTGTCTTCGATCACGATGCGTGGCGCCAACAGCGCCTGGGCCAGGCTAATGGCCTGGTCCGGGTGATCGTTCGCCATGGGCACGCTTTCAAAGGGCTCGTTTCGTGACATCGACCTTGCTCCCTCAGGCTGGTGGCGGTAAGGGTTCAGAGCCGGGCACAGGCGGGGGGTTCAAAATAATTGAGCGAACGGCAGCTGCCAGCGGTCAGAGCCTACAGCACCTCTTCACCCACCCACGCGAGGTCAGGCCATGAACATTCCCATTCCACCGGAGACACCCGATCCCAACATCGACGACCCGAGCTTGCCGCCACCCGTACCGGAAGAAGACCCGGACGAGCTGCCGATCAAGCCGACCGTGCCGCCGACGGTAGGTGACCCGCCGAGCCAGGAGCCACCGGTGAAGGCTTAAGGGTAGACCACGGCACCAGCGTGAACAGCTGATCTCCGCTGCTTCATTGAAAGGTTGAGGATGACCGGGTGCTTGGCAAGGTGAAGATCTTGCATTGATCGGGCCGGCCTCTTCGCGGGTAAACCCGCTCCTACCAGGGACCGTGCCGGCCTTGAATGCGGCGCTGCCCCTGTGTAGGAGCGGGTTTACCCGCGAAGAGGCCGGCCGCGCCAGCACATCAACCCGCAGATGCAGCTGCAATCTCCGCCACACTGATCTCACGCATCCGGAACTTTTGCACCTTCCCGGTCACCGTCATCGGGAAATCGTCGACAAAGCGGATATACCGCGGCACCTTGAAGTGGGCAATGCGTGCCTTGCACCAGCCCTGCAGCTCCTCGACCGTGGCGCTGTGCCCCGGGTGCAGCTTGATCCAGGCGACGATCTCTTCGCCATAGCGGCTGCACGGAATGCCGATCACCTGCGCATCGGCCACCGCCGGGTGGGTGTAGAAAAACTCTTCCAGCTCACGCGGGTAAATGTTCTCGCCGCCGCGAATGATCATGTCCTTGTTGCGCCCGACGATGCGCACATAGCCCTGCTCGTCCATCACCGCCAGGTCACCCGAATGCATCCAGCCGGCCGGGTCGATGGCATCCGCCGTGGCCTGGGGGTTGTCCCAGTAGCCAAGCATCACGCTGTAGCCGCGGGTGCACAGTTCGCCAATCTCTCCGCGAGGGACGATGCAGCCATCGGCGTCCACCAGCTTGTTCTCCAGCTGCGGCTGGGTGCGGCCGACGGTGGTCACGCGCAGCTCCAGATCGTCGTCCGGGCCGGTCTGCAGCGACACGGGGCTGGTTTCGGTCATGCCGTAGGCGATCTGCACTTCTGCCATGTGCATCTGGTCGATGACCCGGCGCATCACCTCGATCGGGCAGGTAGCGCCGGCCATGATGCCGCTGCGCAGGGTCGACAGGTCCATGTGGGCACGGGACGGGTGGTCGAGCATGGCGATGAACATGGTCGGTACGCCATAGAGGATGGTGGCGCGCTCCTCGGCCACGGCGCGCAAGGTAAGTTCGGCGTCGAAAGCATCGTTGGGGTAGATCATGGTGCTGCCGTGGGTGATGCAGCCGAGGTTGGCCATGACCATGCCGAAGCAATGGTACAGCGGCACCGGGATCACCATACGGTCGCGGGCCGTCAGGCCAAGGCTTTCACCCACCATGAAACCGTTGTTGAGGATGTTGTAGTGACTGAGCGTGGCACCTTTGGGCGCACCGGTGGTTCCGGAGGTGTACTGGATGTTTACCGGCTGGTCGAACTGCAGGCTTTGCTGACGGGCTGTGCAGGCTTCGGCAGACGTCTGCCCTGCCCGCTCGGCCAATGCGTGCCAGGGCAGGAAGCCGGCAGGCGGGTTGGCGGCCAGGCTGATGACGCCACGCAACTCGGGCAGGCATTCACTGGCCAGCTCACCAGGCGCGGCACTGGCCAGTTCAGGCACCAGCTCCTGCACCATGGCGTGGTAATCAGACGTTTTGAAGGCTTCAGCGCAGACCAGCCAGCGGCAGCCGGACTGGCGCAACACGTATTCCAGTTCGCCCACACGGTAGGCCGGGTTGATGTTGACCAGAATGGCACCGACCTTGGCACTGGCCAGCTGCAAGATGCACCACTGGGCGCAGTTGGGCGACCAGATGCCAACACGGTCGCCGGTGTTCACGCCCAGTGCGATAAGGGCGCGGGCGTATATTTCGACCTGTTCGGCCAACTGCCGCCAGCTGTAACGCAGGCCCTGGTGGCGGGACACCAGGGCCTCGCTGTCGGAACAGCGGGCCACGGTGGCATCGAAGGCCTGGCCGATGGTCTGGGTCAGCAAGGGTCGGTCCTGGCGACCGCGGGTATAGCTCGGTTGACTCATGGGTGTCCCTTCTTGTGGTTGTTTTGGGCACGGCTGAAGCAAGCGGGAATACTCTGGCGCAGATTTACGTTTACGTAAAGGTGACGAGTGGATTGACAGTGACCTCATGCAGGTTTACGTTAACGTAAAGGTGATGAACGACACCCACTTGAGGCGTCACGCCACCCCCTGTGGGAGCGGGCTTGCCCGCGAATGCGACCGATCAGGTAATGACGGTGACCCTGCTGACGTATTCGCGGGCATGCCCACTCCCACAGGGGGCGGGGCTGGATCCCAAGCTATGGTGTAACCCAAATTCAAGAACAAGAAGGTGCCCCAGCATGCATTACCCCTCCCTGAACTTCGCCCTGGGCGAGACCATCGACATGCTCCGCGACCAGGTGCGCACCTTCGTCGCCGCCGAACTGGCCCCGCGCGCCGCGCAGATCGACCACGACAACCTGTTCCCCGCCGACATGTGGCGCAAGTTCGGTGACATGGGCCTGCTGGGCATCACCGTACCGGAAGAGTACGGCGGCGCTGGCCTGGGCTACCTGGCCCATGTGGTGTCAATGGAAGAGATCAGCCGTGGCTCCGCCTCGGTGGCGCTGTCCTACGGCGCCCATTCCAACCTGTGCGTCAACCAGATCAACCGCAACGGCACCCACGAGCAGAAGCTCAAGTACCTGCCCAAGCTGATCAGCGGCGAGCACATCGGCGCCTTGGCCATGAGCGAGCCCAATGCCGGCTCCGACGTGGTGTCGATGAAGCTGCGCGCAGAAAAACGCGGCGATCACTACGTGCTCAACGGCAGCAAAACCTGGATCACCAACGGTCCCGACGCCAATACCTACGTGATTTACGCCAAGACCGACCTGGACAAGGGTGCGCACGGCATCACCGCGTTCATCGTCGAGCGCGACTGGGAAGGCTTCAGCCGCAGCAACAAGTTCGACAAGCTGGGCATGCGCGGGTCCAACACCTGCGAGCTGTTCTTCGATGGCGTGGAAGTGCCGGCTGAGAACATTCTGGGCCAGCTCAACGGCGGCGTGCGCGTCCTGATGAGCGGCCTGGACTACGAACGTGTGGTGCTGTCCGGCGGCCCGACCGGCATCATGCAAAGCTGCATGGACCTGGTGGTGCCGTATATCCACGACCGCAAGCAATTCGGCCAGAGCATCGGCGAGTTCCAGCTGATCCAGGGCAAGATTGCCGACATGTACACCCAGCTCAATGCCAGCCGCGCCTACCTGTATGCCGTGGCTCAGGCATGCGACCGTGGCGAAACCACCCGCAAGGACGCTGCCGGCGTGATCCTGTACACCGCCGAGCGTGCCACGCAAATGGCCCTGGAAGCGATCCAGATTCTTGGCGGCAACGGCTATATCAACGAATTCCCGGCTGGCCGCCTGTTGCGCGACGCCAAGCTGTACGAAATCGGTGCCGGCACCAGTGAAATCCGCCGGATGCTGATCGGCCGCGAACTGTTCAACGAAACCCGCTGAACATAAGGGACGGCGCACATGGCTACCTTGCACACCCAGATCAACCCGCGTTCGGCAGAATTTGCCGTCAACAGCGCGGCCATGCTCGAACAGGTCCAGGCCCTGCGCGGCCTGCTCGCCCAGGTTGCCCAGGGCGGCGGGCCCAAGGCCCAGGAACGGCATACCTCGCGTGGCAAACTGCTGCCGCGCGAGCGTATCGACCGCCTGCTGGACCCAGGCTCGCCGTTCCTCGAGATCGGCCAGTTGGCCGCCCATGAGGTGTACGGCGAAGACGTGCCAGCGGCGGGCGTGATCGCCGGCATCGGCCGCGTGGAAGGCGTGGAATGCATGATCGTGGCCAACGACGCCACGGTAAAAGGCGGTTCGTACTACCCGCTGACGGTGAAGAAGCACCTGCGTGCACAAACCATCGCCCTGCAGAACCGCCTGCCGTGCATCTATCTGGTGGACTCCGGCGGCGCCAACTTGCCACGCCAGGACGAAGTGTTCCCCGACCGCGAGCATTTCGGGCGCATTTTCTTCAACCAGGCCAACATGAGCGCGCAAGGCATCCCGCAGATCGCCGTGGTGATGGGCTCGTGCACCGCTGGCGGCGCGTACGTGCCGGCCATGGCCGACGAAGCGATCATGGTGCGCCAGCAGGCGACCATCTTCCTCGCCGGCCCGCCGCTGGTGAAAGCCGCCACCGGCGAAGTGGTGAGCGCCGAAGACCTCGGCGGCGCCGATGTGCATTGCCGCACCAGCGGCGTCGCCGACCATTATGCCGACAACGACGAACACGCCCTGGCCATCGCACGACGCAGTGTGGCCAACCTCAACTGGCACAAGCTCGGCAAGCTGCAGCGGTTGGCACCAGTGGCACCGCTTTATGCGGCCGATGAGCTGTACGGCGTGGTTCCGGCCGATGCCAAGCAACCGTTCGACGTGCGCGAGGTGATCGCCCGCCTGGTCGATGGCTCGGTGTTCGATGAATTCAAGGCGCTGTTCGGCACCACTCTGGTGTGCGGCTTCGCCCACCTGCACGGCTACCCGGTGGCGATCCTGGCCAACAACGGCATCCTGTTCGCCGAAGCTGCGCAAAAAGGCGCGCACTTCATCGAACTGGCCTGCCAGCGCGGCATCCCTTTGCTGTTCCTGCAGAACATCACCGGTTTCATGGTCGGCAAGAAATACGAAGAAGGCGGCATCGCCAAGCACGGCGCCAAACTGGTCACCGCCGTGGCCTGCGCCCAGGTGCCAAAGTTCACGGTGATCATCGGCGGCAGCTTTGGCGCCGGCAACTACGGCATGTGCGGCCGCGCCTACGACCCGCGCTTCCTGTGGATGTGGCCCAACGCGCGGATTGGCGTGATGGGCGCCGAACAGGCCGCCGGGGTGCTGGCCCAGGTCAAGCGCGAGCAGAGCGAACGCAGCGGCCAGCCATTCAGCGCTGAAGACGAAGTCAGGCTCAAGCAGCCGATCCTCGACCAGTACGAACGTCAGGGCCACCCCTATTATTCCAGTGCCCGCCTGTGGGACGACGGCGTCATCGACCCGGCACAGACCCGAGACGTCCTCGGCCTGGCGTTGTCTGCCGCGCTGAACGCGCCGATCGAACCGAGCCGCTTCGGCATTTTCCGGATGTGACCCATGAGCGATTTCAGCACCCTCGAAGTGATCCGCGACCCACGCGGCTTCGCCACCCTGTGGTTAAGCCGCGAGGACAAGAACAACGCCTTCAACGCGCAGATGATCCGCGAGCTGATCGTGGCCATCGACCAGTTGGCCGAAGACGCCAGCCTGCGCTTTGTGCTGCTGCGCGGCCGTGGCCGGCACTTCAGCGCCGGTGCCGACCTGGCCTGGATGCAGCAGTCGGCACAACTGGACTTCAACACCAACCTGGATGACGCCCACGAACTGGGTGAGCTGATGTACGCCCTGCACCGCCTCAAGGCCCCGACCCTGGCCGTGGTGCAAGGCGCAGCCTTCGGCGGCGCGCTGGGCCTGATCAGCTGCTGCGACATGGCCATCGGCGCCGAAGACGCCCAACTGTGCCTGTCGGAAGTACGCATCGGCCTGGCCCCGGCGGTGATCAGCCCGTTCGTGGTCAAGGCCATTGGCGAACGCGCCGCGCGCCGCTACGCCCTCACCGCCGAGCGTTTCACTGGCGTGCGCGCCCGCGAGCTTGGCCTGTTGGCCGAGGTATACCCGGCCAGCGAACTGGACGACCACGTGGAAGCCTGGGTAAGCAATTTGCTGCAGAACAGCCCACAAGCGTTGCGCGCCACCAAGGACTTGCTGCGCGAAGTGGACGACGGCGAACTCAGCCCGGCCCTGCGCCGTTACTGCGAAAACACCATCGCCCGCATCCGCGTCAGCGCCGAAGGCCAGGAGGGCCTGCGCGCTTTCCTGGAAAAACGCCGCCCTGCCTGGCAAACCGTTGACAAGAAGGAGCCGCGCCCATGAGCCGCCCCGCTTTGACCACCCTGCTGGTCGCCAACCGCGGCGAAATCGCCTGCCGGGTGATGCGCACCGCCAAGGCCATGGGCCTGACCACTGTTGCCGTGCACAGCGCCACCGACCGTGACGCCCGGCATAGCCGCGAAGCTGACATCCGCGTGGATCTCGGTGGCACCAAGGCCGCCGAAAGCTACCTGCTGGTCGACAAGCTGCTGGCAGCAGCCAAGGCCAGCGGCGCCCAGGCTATCCACCCAGGTTATGGCTTTCTGTCCGAGAACGCAGGTTTCGCCCGCGCCATCGAGCAGGCCGGGCTGATATTCCTCGGCCCACCGGCCAGCGCCATCGACGCCATGGGCAGCAAATCGGCAGCCAAGGCACTGATGGAAGCGGCCGGCGTGCCGTTGGTGCCGGGCTACCACGGCGAGGCCCAGGACCTGGACACCTTCCGCGCTGCGGCCGAACGCATCGGCTACCCGGTGCTGCTCAAGGCCAGCGCTGGTGGCGGTGGCAAGGGCATGAAAGTGGTCGAGGAAGAAAGCCAACTGGCCGACGCCCTGGCCTCGGCCCAGCGTGAGGCACAGTCGTCGTTCGGCGATGCGCGCATGCTGGTGGAAAAGTACGTGCTCAAGCCACGCCACGTGGAGATTCAGGTGTTCGCCGACCAGCACGGCAACTGCCTGTACCTCAACGAACGCGACTGTTCCATTCAGCGCCGCCACCAGAAGGTGGTGGAAGAGGCCCCTGCCCCCGGCCTGTCGCCCGAACTGCGCCGGGCCATGGGCGAAGCGGCGGTGCGTGCCGCTCAGGCTATCGGTTACGTGGGTGCCGGCACCGTGGAGTTTCTGCTTGATGCACGTGGCGAATTCTTCTTCATGGAGATGAACACTCGCCTGCAGGTGGAACACCCGGTCACCGAGGCCATAACCGGCCTGGACCTTGTTGCCTGGCAAATTCGCGTGGCCTGCGGCGAAGCCCTGCCGATCACACAGGAACAGGTGCCGCTGATCGGCCATGCCATCGAAGTACGCCTGTATGCCGAAGACCCGGCCAACGATTTCTTACCCGCGACCGGCAAATTGGCGCTGTACCGTGAATCGGCGCCTGGCGAAGGCCGGCGGGTGGACAGCGGGGTCAGCGAAGGCGATGTGGTGTCGCCGTTCTACGACCCGATGCTGGGTAAGCTGATCGCCTGGGGCGAAGACCGCGAACAGGCACGCCTGCGCTTGCTGGCCATGCTCGACGAGTTTGCCATTGGCGGGCTGAAGACCAACATTGCCTTCCTGCGGCGCATTCTCGCCCACCCGGCATTTGCTGCGGCGGAGCTGGATACCGGCTTCATTCCGCGTCATCAGGCGGTTCTGCTGCCTGCGCCGCAAGCACTGCCGGCAGCCTTCTGGGAAGCGGCGGCAGAGGCGTGGCTGCAGGGCCAGGGGGTCCATCAGCGCGAAGACGACCGCCATTCACCTTGGGGCGGGCGTAACGGCCTGCGCTTGGGCCTACCGGCACGCAGCAGCTTGCATCTGGTGAGCGCTGGGCAAGATCAGGCAGTGGCCCTGGAACGCAGCGCTGCTTCTACCTGGCAGCTGCAAGGTGAGCAGTTGGTGCATGACCAGAACGGCGTGCGTCGCCAGCATCTGGCAATCCGTCGGGGTGGCACGCTGTACCTGCACTGGGATGGTGAAATGCATGCCATCGAAGCTTTCGACCCGATTGCCGAGGCTGAAGCCAGCCACAGCCATCAGGGTGGGATGGGTGCGCCCATGAACGGCAGTATCGTGCGGGTGCTGGTCGAACCTGGCCAGGTGGTGGAAGCCGGTACTGCGCTGGTGGTACTGGAGGCCATGAAGATGGAGCACAGCATTCGTGCGCCGCATGCCGGCACGGTGAAGGCGCTGTTCTGCCTGGAGGGGGATATGGTCAGCGAAGGGACTGTGCTGGTCGAACTGGTGGAATAACGGTGCCGGAGGGCCGCTTTGCGGCCCTAACGCAACACAAGGCCGCCCCTGCAACAGCCCGTAGGAGCGGGTTTACCCGCGAAAGGGCCGGCCCTGCTGGCCAATCTCCACCAGCCGTTCAACGCTGCCGGCGCCACCGTATTCGCGGGTAAACCCGCTCCTACGCAGATTGGTGGTTGACACACCTCGGGGGTTGGACACAGGCCGCCGTAGGAGCGGGTTTACCCGCGAAAGGGCCGGCCCTGCTGGCCAATTTCCACCCGCCGTTCACTGTTGCCGGCGCCACCGTATTCGCGGGTAAACCCGCTCCTACGCCCGATCGGGGGTGGACACACATCGGTGATTGGGCACAGGCCGCGTGTAGGAGCGGGTTCACCCGCGAAAGGGCCGGTCCTGCCGGCCAATCTCCACCAGCCGTTCACTGTTGCCGGCGCCACCGTATTCGCGGGTAAACCCGCTCCTACGCCCGATCGGGGGTGGACACACATCGGTGATTGGGCACAGGCCGCGTGTAGGAGCGGGTTCACCCGCGAAAGGGCCGGTCCTGCCGGCCAATCTCCACCAACCGTTCACGGTTGCCGCCGCTACCGTATTCGCGGGTAAACCCGCTCCTACGCCCGATCGGGGGTGGACACAGGTCGGTGGTTGGGCACGGGCCGCGTGTAGGAGCGGATTCACCCGCGAAAGGGCCGGGCCTGCTGGCCAATTTCCACCCGCCGTTCACCGTTGCCGCCGCTACCGTATTCGCGGGTAAACCTGGGCCTGTCCTGTGGCAGCGGACGCCAAGAAGCTGGTTACTGAGCCAACTGCCTTAAGCCTTTTGCGTACTCGTTCGGTGAACGGTAACCCAGCGCTGAATGCAGTCGACAGCTGTTGTAAAACCCATGGATGTAGCTGGCAATTGCCAGGTGAGCCTGTTTCTTTGTGGGGTAGACCGCGCAAGCTTCCTCTCTCTTCAATGTAGCGAAGAAACTTTCAGCTACGGCGTTATCCCAGCAGTTTCCTCTCCGACTCATGCTTTGCGCGAAGCCCTTCTTGGCCAAAGCGAGACGAAACCTGCTGCTCGCGTACTGGCGCCCTTGGTCGGAATGGAAAATCACTCCGTAGACGCCCAAACATGCGTTCCAGGCGTTCATGAAAGCGCTCTCGACCAAGTCGTCAGGCATCCTGTCCGCCAGGCTATACCCCAGCACCTGGCGGGTTTGGATGCTCAGTACCACTGCCAGATAAAGCCAGCCCTCTTTCGTAGCGATGTAAGTGATATCACTGACCCAGGCTGGGGTGGAGCTTTGAACGGAGAACTGACGACCCAATAAATTGCTCGCCACTGGCAGCGCATGGTGACTGTCGGTGGTGCACGGTCTGAAACCGCCCTTGGATCGGCCCTGTATGTGTTCTTCATGCATTAGCCGGTCAATGCGCTTGTGACCTACCGCATAGGCTTGCTGCCGTAGTGCCTCGACTAGCCGTGGTCGGCCATAGGTCTTGCGGCTAGCCGCGTAAACCTTGTGGAGATCGATGCGAATCTGTGCATCCGGATCTGGACGGCCTTGGCGATGCTGATAGTCGTAAAACCCTGAAACCGAGACACCCATTACCCGGCACAACAGACGCACCGGGAACTGAGCCCTTTCTTCAGCGACGAAGGCGTATCTCACCTGGACTCTTTGGCAAAGAATACCGCCGCCTTTTTTAGGATTTCACGCTCCAGTTTCAGCTCGGCGTTCTCGGCTCGCAATCGTGCTAACTCGCTGTCCTCTCTGGTGATTGCGCGACGGTCAGGAGAGCTCAACGGCTGGCCGTTGCGGGAAGCGTTGACCCAGTTGTCCAACGTCTTCACAGACATCTCCAGCTGGCGAGCAGCTTCCGTCCTGCCAAGCGTTTCAGCCAGCGCAACGGCCTGAATCTTGAACTCATCGGTGTAATTACGGCGAGTGGTTGGGTACATGACAACCTCCAAGATAGCGATGTAAGTATCGCTTCTTGGCGTCCGTTGTCACGGGGCAGGCCCAACCCGCTCCTACACCTGATCGGGGGTGGACACACATCGGTGATTGGGCACAGGCCGCGTGTAGGAGCGGGTTTACCCGCGAAAGGGCCGGCCCTGCTGGCCAACTTCCACCCGCCGTTCACCGTTGCCGCCGCTACTCAAACCCTTTCAAAAGGCCCCATGCACCCGCACGACCACCCCAAGAAATTCGCAACCCTCTTCGCACAACAGCGCCGGGTAGTTACTGTTCAATGCCTTCAGATAACGCTGCCCACCTTCCTCGGCCAGCTCGCGGAAAATCGCCGGCTTGCCCGGCTGACGAGCGATAACCAAACGCCCCGCCTCAGCCTCTACACCTGGGTCCACCAGCATCCGCATGCCCTGCGGCACACTGCGGCCACTGACAGCGCTCATGGCATCGTTTTCCACGGTTAGCCAGAACGCCTTGCCCTGTGCCAGGTAGTCAGTCTGCTCGAAAACAGCAGGCTCTACAGCCGTCGCAGCCTCTAACTCACTCCAACCCAGCACCGGGTAACGGAAGCAAACGATGTACCGCATGAGGTCGAGTTCATCATCGTCTGCTATCTCGTAAACACTACGCTCCTCGCCAACCTGCCCCTGGATACGCAGCTGCAGGCTGACGTTGTAATGAGGCATTCCAAGCTCGACGAACGTGCGGTTCATCGATTCGATTTTCGGCTGACGCCGCTTGTTCACCCAATGACCGACACTGCCTTGAGACACACCAACGCGCTCGGCAAGCTGCTCTTGAGTGAGCCCTAGCTCCTCCATCCGGTCACGGACGAGGGCAATCCATTTATCCATATTCATCGCTGGCACGATACGGACTGCCTTCAAGCGCTCAATAAACATTCAGTATTATTTATCGGGAAGAATAAAAATACTGTAGGTATTACCATCGACCTGACCCCTTCCCTACTGGCTCCGGCAGGTATCAGGATGAAACTACCGAAAAACGACGAAACAGATCTCGACAGCGAAGCAGCCCGCCGCGCGCTCGACTATTACCTCAACCCCAACCCACCGCGGCCCACCCTGGACAACAGGATCTGGACCCTGCACGAAGGCGTAACCGGCGAACAGGCCAAGGAACACGCCATCGCCCTACTGCGCTGCGCTGCGGCCACCGCCCAGGAAACCGCCACCCACCAGCACGGCAGCCAGCGCGAACTGACGTTCGCGTTGATGCACATGATGGACATGGCTCGCGCACTGCTGGAGCACAAACACACCGAGTGACCGGGTTTATAGACAAGAAAGGAGGGAGAGAACGTGATGGCCGCGTAACGGCAAAAGCCCCGATTGCCGGGACAAGGAAGCGCGCCGGTAAAACTTTTTTACCGGATTAGCGAAAATTCATTTGACTGCCAAATGATAACGATTATTATTGCACTCAGCTGATCGCGAGATCCGCTGGATAACCTGAAAGCTTAGGTCGCTCTCAGATTATCTCCTCATCAGGCTAATCACGGTTTTTGACCCGGCTTTTTTGCCGGGTCTTTTTTTTGGCTCTTCAGGCTAATGAAGATCGTGATGGCGCGCATGATAGCAAAGGTGTTTCAGGGCGTGAACGCTCGTTACAAAACTTTGCGGAATCAGCACTTGAGAATCAATCTCGTTTCTACTACGCTGTTTCCGCATCAAGGAAGATGCCCCCTCCTCCCCTTTATAGAGCAAGGAGCTGTCCATGACCCGTCTGCTACTGCCCCTTGAGCACCCCACTCCTGCTACCGAGCATGATGCCGACGATGCCCTGCTGCATGCACTGAGGCGGCTACCACGGCGCGTACAGCAAGTATTCCTGCTCAACCGCCTCGATCAGCTGGACTTCGCCAGCATTGCTGTGCGCCTTGACCTGCCACTGGCGAGTATCGAGCGCAACATGGGCCAGGCGCTGCAAGCTGGCCGCTCGCGCCGGGATGTGCTGGCGAGCGTGGCCGGGCAATGGTATGTGCGCTTGCAGAGCCCGCAGGTGACGGCGTGCGAGCGTATCGACTTCCGCCGCTGGCTGGATGCCGATACGGCGAACTTGCAGGCGTTTCACGATACGGAACTGCGGTGGCGCAGCCTGCTGGCGCCGGCACGGCAATTGGGCCATGACGGCTGGTATCGGCAAGGCCGGGCGGCGCTGTCGCTGGGTGGCTGCTCGGTTGCGGTCGGGCTGGGTGTGGCGGCGTTGGTGCTGGTTGGGTTCTGGGCTTGATCAGCGCTTCAACATGCCTGTAAGTCCCTGCCCGAGCGCATGCCCGACTTCAGTTGCTCGATAGCCTGGGTACAGTAATGCCGCGCCTGGACTCGCGCTTCGTTTTGCACCACCTCCTGCTTACATGACAGGCACATCCGCCTGTTCGACCAACACCACCCTGGCTGGCTGTTGCAACAACCCTCGGGGCAACCGAAAACCTTTGAACGGTTGTTGAGTAATTGGGTTGAAAGCCTTTTCCGCGTTCAGCCGGTAGCGCATCACACCATCACCCGTCCTGAAGCTCAGGTCCACGCTGGTTGCCGTACGTCCATTGAGCGAACCGCGGCTCAGCAGGCGGAACATCGACCAAGGCCCTCGATACTCCAGGCTGCTGCTATTGCCGTTCTGCCTGAGCAGGGTCAGGTTGCTGCGCACGTGTTGCCCCAAGGTATTGGGCCAGACAATGCCGGTGATCTGGCTTGGGCCGTGGGTGTAGGAAATCAGCTGGCCATCCAGATCCAGCAGGCTGGTGCGTTGATTTGCACTGAGCCCCAATGGCTCGATGCTGAACTGCACGCTGAGGTTACCGCGCTGATCAAAGAACGTTTCGCGGATGCGATCAGCCAGTTTCAGCTGCTCGATCACATCAGTACGGATCAGGGAACGCCCCTGCAGACCAGCCTGCAAGGCCTCCAGATTGTCCTTGAGGAAGAGCTTCAGGTATTGATCCTGGAACTGCTGCAGTCGCCCATTCGGTCCAAAGAACGCTTCAAAGTCTTCCAGCGAAGCGTCGGGTGCCCTGACGACGAATGGGTAGCGCTCGGCCAGGCGCTGCTGGAAGAAGCTGTAGACTTCAGCATCCCACCGTCGCTCCAGCTCGCGCAGCGCTTCAACGTTCAGCACTTGCGCCGTTTGCTCTGCCACCTTTCTGACGTGATGATTGATTGGCTCCGGCAAGCCAGTGGCGACGCGTTGCAAGGTGCCGATGGGGTCGTGCCCGGTCATTGAAAAGCGCTGATGCACCGCGTGCAGCGCGGCCTTGCCCCGGTGTGGGCTACCCTGTACCGCCTTGGCATAGTCGTGGACGGCGGTTATGGCTGCGTGGGTTTCATCGTAATAGCTCGGTTTTTCGCCTGCAGCGTGCAACATGGCGTTCAAGCCTGCAAACGCCCGCTGGATGGCCAGCGCCTGTTGTTGCTCGGGCTTGCCGTTGACCGAAACAAGAGAGGGGGCCTCATCCGCCACGCCAACATTCATTGGTGATAACAGCGAACTGTTGTCGCGAACCGTCTCCAGCAATCGGTGCAACGGCGCCGCTGGCCCGGCCAACTGTTCAAGGATCGTGATGCCATGATCCAGGTCTCGAAAATCCGCCACGGAGAATGCGTTCAAGGCGCGGCGCCAGCTGTCGATGTAGTCGGCGCTGTACAGGTTGCGCAGGCGCTCGTTCAGCGCAGCCTGGTCGGCATCGGAGTAGTCCAGTTGAGCACGTTCCCCCAGTGCCCACTGGTCGATCATTGCCATTTCCGTAAAGCGCTGACTACGCGGTTCAAAATACTCCTTGAAGCCTTTGGCGGTGAGTATGGGCGCCAGCAAAACACCATTGTCGCCCTGGCTCGAGCCGGAAGACAGCTGGTAAACGACATCGAACGCAGGCCCCACCTGATGACGCAGGTCCAGACCGGTATGCAACTGCTCCTGGGCCTGCTGCTTCAGGCCTGCATACACGCGTTGTGGCAACGGCACCTTGCGTAAGGTCTGCTGCACGTCGCTGACACGCTGGCGATACTGCGGCAGGTCGGTATCCGCGTAGGCCAGGGCATACTTCAGGTGCCGCATGAGGTCACGTTGCAGCTGCCCCTGGCCGGGGAAGGCCTGTTGCCACTGTCGCGCCATCCAGTCTTCGACCCATTCCGCTCGGCGGTTCCGGCGATCCTCGATCATCCGGTAAACCCGGAGCGCGGCCATTTGCTGCTCGCTGCCGGGGGGCGCCGCATCCATGGCATCGATCACGCCGCTGGCCAACGCAGGCAAGAAACGCCTGGACAACAAACTGAGGTACGCCTCATCCACGGTCGGCCCGATGGCGCGGCCCTGATACAGCCCCAGATCAGCAACGCCCGGCCACGCAGCGCGGTAGTCGCCAAACACTGCTACCGCATCGCGGATCTGGTCCAGCGGCTCCAGCAAGTTGCGCCCGGTCGGGTCCAGACGCTGATCCACTTCGTGATGGCTGTACTCCCGGCTCTTGGCCAGCACGCTGGCGGCCTTGATGCCATTGATGTCGAAGTAACGATGCCAGCTGGCAATAGCGACACAGAAGGCCAGGACGCCTACAGAAGCACCCACCCACAGCAATTGTCGCTTGCGCCGTGCCACCCTGACGTTGTCGCCGGCAAGGCCGGCCTCCTTGTAGATGACCCGCCCAAAGGCCTGTTGAATGAAGTAGGCCAACGCCTTGCCCTGCGCCTTGCCCTCCAGCAAGGGGAGGCTGGTCTTGTAAGGCTGCGCCGCCTCACGGACAAAGGCGTTGCGCACGTCACCGTGCTGTACGACTGACGACCAATACACACCGCGCACCAGCGCCGGGGTGGTGAAACGGTCACTTGCCAAGGTCTCGCGCAGAAAACTCAACAGCATTGGACGCAACCCGAGCAACTGCCTATGCAGTGAGTAGAGACGTGAACGCAACGCAGGGCTACCCTGCACGTCCAGATGATCGATCACCTGCTCGAACAGCTGCTCCAGCAACCGATCGTAGTGTTCGCCATACTCGCCCAGCCAAGCGTCGAAGGTGTCGACAGCATCCAGCTTGAACGTGAATCCAAACAGGCTGTTGCGCTTGGCGGCCGAAAGCTTGCTGTAGAATTGGTCGAAGCCGTCCAGCAGATCGAATTTGCTCAACACGACATACAGCGGCAAGCGCGAGCCCAACTGGCTGCTCGCCTCGTAAAGACGTGTGCGCAGCAGGTGGGCAAGTGCCGTGCGTTGCTCGACGGTACCGTGCAGCAGCGCGGGCAGGTCGACAACCAGCACCAGGCCGTTGAGGGCTCTCTGGCTTCGATTGCGCTGCAGCCAATCCAACAGATGCTGCCACAGTTTGGCTTGGGTTCCAGACGGTACCGAAGACTCAACGTCAGTGGAGTCACTGCCCAGCGAATCTGCGGGGCCGTTCTGGCTGATAAAGGCACCGGGCGGGTCGATGATCACCGCATCATTGCTGATCCACCACCCCACGGGGTAGGCGAGCGCCTGCGCTGGCCGTCCCCGTGCCTGCGCCTTGTCGATGCGGGTCAACGAGAAACTTTGATCGGTGCAGTCAATAAAGCTGCTCTTGCCGGCCTGCCTGGCGCCCAGCACGAGGTACCACGGCAATCGGTACAGCGCGCGACGCCCACCGGCATTGTCCAGGTAGCGTGCGAGCCCTTGGCTCAACGCCTTCTCTTGTGCATGAACGAACGGTTGCGCCGGATCCACCTCGGCAGCCATCGCCTGCTGACGTTCTGCTTGCAAGCGGCGAAAGCGCGTTCTCAAGACAACCAGCCAGCACAACAGCGCCACCAACACGAACACCAGGCTGGCCATACTACGATGCGCCACACTGGCCAACGGCTGCTGATCGCGCCACGTCCATTGCGGGCCGAGCCACCAGATGGCGACCAGCATCAGCACAGCGCCAAGCCCAAGTAGCAGCGGCATTGCCAGACCGATACGGGTCATCAGCGGCCAGCCCCAACGTTTGAGGTACTTCCAGAGTTGATTCATCGAGGCTCCTGCTCCTTGTTCCGATCGGCCAGCACGTGGGAGGACGCGTATTGTTGAAGCCGCTGGAATACCTCGGGCTCCCAGTCGCTGGCGGTGGTTTGCTGCATCGTGCGCGCTACCCCGGCGCACAGGTCCTGGGCTAACCAGGACACGCCTCGTGCGGCCAACAGGTCCGCTGCGATGAGGGTGGTATGGCAGCGCTCGCGAGGGGCTCGAAAATCTGCCTGCATCCCCTGCAGCCTTAGCAACACCGGTTCTACGCCGCCGCTTTCCAGCTGGCTGACCAGTTCTTCGCGAAGGCTGGTGAACTCTTGGGAAGCTCCGGCTTGCTCGGATTGCCCGTCTGCCCCTTTGAGCCAGACCAGGCATTGGTCGTCGACAAACACCCGACCGTCGCTGAAGCACAGCTGCTGCAGCGCTGGCATGCGCAGCACGAAACGAGCGGTCGCCGCACGGATGGCCTCAGCCACTTCGCCCATCGCCAGCCGCGACGCGGCGGTTGCGGCAAGGAAGCTGCCGCGAATCCAGAAGGGCGAAGCCGACACACTTTTTTCAACCCGCTGGAGCAACGCCGCGTCGATTACGGTACCGGCGATGGCCTCCTCGTAGTCGCTGGCAATATCCCGCGGCACTGCCATCAACTCTGTACGGTTGCCCTGCCGGGTTTGCGGTGCGGCCTGAATGTGGGCCCACAGACCGAAGCGACGCAGTTGGTAGCCGGTCGGGTCGTAAGGGTCCTGCTGGTTGATCAGCTCGGCCATGCTCAGGATGGCTCGGCGCGTCTCGCGCTCGTTACCGATCGACATGCAGGGTTTCGGCGTGGCGATGACATCCACCAGCGGCGCAGGTTGGGGGCTCTCCACCGGGTTCTTGGGCGCATCGCACTCGCCAATACCGTTGGCAAGCGCCGTGTGTTTGCGCAACAGGCGCTCCAGCTCACCCAGAACAGCCGGGTCAAGCTGGGCGGCTTCCTGCTGACGTAGCAAACGGGCCAATGCACCCTTCGCCGCTGCGGCGTGAGCCGGGGTGTAAGTGAAACGATCAAGGCGCGGCAGCGCATCGATCAAGCGATTGAGCACCAGGCCAACGACCTTGCGCTTGGTCAGGAAGCCCTTCGGGCCAGGCGCTGGATGAGCGGTTTCCCAATAGCCTTCGATCATTCCGCCCAGCAACGCCAAGGTGAACCCCCAGCGCTCCCAACAACCACTGCGCAGCCACGCAACGCTCAAGTGCGCGACGATCCGCAGATGCTTGCACTGTCGCTCCAGGTACTGACCAGAGGCCTCCTCGATGTAGTCCCAGTCGATAGACGCTTCCTGCAGCCCACCCAGCTTGACCATCTCCTGGTCAATGGCCTGGTAGGTTTCGTCTTCCCCATCGAACAGCCCCGCCGGTACCTGGGCATCGATGGGTGCGAGCAACCGTGTGATTTCTTGCGCCTCGACCTCAGCTACCAGCGACATGTCTTGCGAGCCTCGTCGATAAGCGGGTCCAGCCCCTGAGCGTCAAAAACGAGTCCATCAACGGCAGGGTTGTCGCTCTCTACGTGAATGCGATGGGCCCCGAACAATTGCTTGATCTGCTCTATACCCGGCAAGCCTCTGCCGGCGTCGAGCACTTGGCCGTTTTCCATCACTTGCCACGGTGTGGGTACAGTAGCGCCCCGCTCCCCTCTCAACCGCACCTGCACTCGGCTGGCATCGACGGGTTGGGCGGTGACCAGTTGCAACCTCGAGATGTTCTGCACGCAGCTGATGATCAGGTAGGGGTGCGGTGCAACTGAAGCAATCGCAGGTGCAGAGATCAGGAGCCCGCCTTCTTCAGACCTGAGGCGAAACATCAAGTCCTCGGGCGCCCGCCCCGTCTCATGGATCAATACGCGACGCAACGTGGGCGCTTCCAGTTCCTGCGCTGACCACTGTCGGTGCGGCGTGAATCCCGGCGTACCCGCCGCCTGATCGAAACACGCCAGGCGTTCGATATTGGACACGATCCGTGGGCAGTCCTGCGATGCACGGGTCAAGGCAGGCATTAACAAGAACAGGAATGAAAGTCCGACGTTACCTGCATAACGAATAATCATCTCACCTTAACTCTCCCACTCAATCGTACACATGCCCGTGAATTAACCCAGCCATCCCAACAGCGGAAAAGAGGCTAGTACATAAACTCAATTCTATTCAAGAATTTATTTTGTTACATATTTGAACTCGACGCTCGACGATTATCCAGCGCATGGTTTTTACGCAACGAACAACTCAAATCTCAGAAATCATGTTTATTAAACGTTTAACGCGCAAGCTTACTTGTAGGAAGCGTCCTACATATAAACCCCACACTAAAAAAGATATATAACCATGACTAAATCCTCCGGCTCCGTTGCACCCAAAGAACGCATCAACATCAAATATGTGCCCGCCACCGGTGACGAGCAGGCCGAGGTAGAGCTGCCGCACAAGATGATGGTGCTGGGTGACTTCGGCCTCGACGACAGCCGCTCCCTCGAAGACCGTCAGGTCATGCGCATCGATAAACACACCTTCAACAACGTGTTGAACGACGCCAATGTGAGCCTGGCCATGTCGGTGCCCTCCGCGCTTGGCGCTACTCCGGATGCAGAGCTGGCAGTCAACCTGCATTTCAAGTCCATCCAGGACTTCGGCCCAGACCGCATCGCACGCCAGGTGCCCGAGCTGAACAAGCTGCTGCAGCTGCGTGAAGCGCTGGTCGCCCTGAAAGGCCCGCTGGGCAACGTGCCCACCTTCCGCAAACAGCTGCAGCAGCTTCTGAACGACGCGCATGCCCGCAAGCAACTCGCGCAAGAACTGGACCTGGTGCTTGAAGCGCCAAAAGCCGACTGAGACAACGGAGCGTCCCCATGCCAAAGCCAAGCACAACTGTCACTGTTGAAACACAGGCCGAAACACTGAGCAATGCCACCTTGCTCGACCAGATCATGGCAGAGACCAAGTTGGTTCCCACACAAGAGGGTTACCAAGTGGCCAGGCAGGGTGTATCCGCCTTCATTGCCGAAATTCTGAAAAGTCATGACCCAGATCAATTGATCAACAAACACCGCGTCGACCAGATGATTGCCGAGCTGGATCGGGTCCTCAGCAAGCAGATGGATGCCATTCTGCATGAACCCGCGTTCCAGCAACTTGAATCCGCGTGGCGAAGCCTCAAACTTCTGGTCGACCGTACGGACTTTCGCGAGAACATCAAGCTCGAAGTCTTGCACGTCAGCAAGGAAGACCTGCTCGATGACTTCGAGAACGCCGCCGACATTACCTGCAGTGGTATTTATAAACACGTCTATACCGCCGGCTACGGCCAGTTCGGTGGCGAGCCGGTCGCGGCAATGGTTGGCAACTACAACTTCGGCCCCTCTTCGCCTGATATCAAACTGTTGAGCTACATGGCGTCCGTCGGTGCCATGTCGCATGCGCCCTTCATTGCGGCACCCTCCCCGGAGTTCTTCAACCTGAGCAGCTTCGAAGCGCTACCCAATCTGAAAGAAATCAAAGACATCTTCGCCGGCCCACGGCATGCCAAGTGGCGCGCGTTCCGCGAGAGCGAAGATGCCCGCCACATCGCGCTGACCGGGCCGCGCTTCATGCTGCGCTCCGCCTACCATCACCAGGACCAGCCGATCAGCAGCTTCAATTACGATGAGAACATCAACGGCCGGCACGACAATTACCTGTGGGGCAGCTCAGCCTTCCTGTTGGCCAGCTGCATCAACGACAGCTTTGCCCGCTACCGCTGGTGCCCCAACATCATCGGCCCGCAATCGGGTGGTGCCGTCGAAGGCCTGCCGGTACATCTGTACGAATCGCTGGGCCAACTGCAGGCCAAGATTCCTACCGAGGTACTGATTTCCGACCGCAAGGAATTCGAGCTGGCCGAAGAGGGCTTTATCGCCCTGACCATGCGCAAGGACAGCGACAACGCCGCGTTCTTCTCAGCCAACTCGGTGCAAAAGCCGAAAAACTTCCCCAAGACACCCGAAGGCCTGCAGGCACAGACCAACTACAAGCTCGGCACCCAACTGCCCTACCTGTTCATCGTCAATCGCCTGGCCCACTACATCAAGGTGTTGCAGCGCGAGCAGATCGGCAGCTGGAAGGAGCGACGGGACCTTGAGTCCGAACTCAACAAATGGATCAAGCAATACGTCGCCGACCAGGAAAACCCTTCGGCCGATGTGCGCAGCCGTCGGCCGTTGCGTGCTGCCAGGGTCGAGGTCTCGGACGTGGCGGGTGATCCGGGCTGGTACCAGGTCTCGCTCGCCGTGCGCCCGCACTTCAAGTACATGGGCGCGAACTTCGAAATTTCCCTGGTAGGCCGGCTCGACACGCAATGAGTGGTTTCTTCGATCGCTTGATGGCGGACCCGTCCGCCATCCGGGAGCCGTCTCGCCAGGAAAGCGCTTCGCACAAGTTCGCGGCCATCAAGCGCCACCTCGAAACGTTGCTGAACGCTCGCCAAGGCTGCTCCCAGAGCAGCCCCGAGCTTGGCCTGCGCGACTTCAACGGGCATGACGTCAGCAGTGGCGACCTGCTGCAGCAAGTGAGCGCCGATATCCGCCGCACCCTCCAGCGCTTTGAACCGCGCATCCACGTGCGCGCGCTCAAAGCGGTACCGGATTGTCACGCCCCGTTGGAACTGCATTTCAGGCTCGACTGCCAGGTGCAGGTCAACAACCAGGCAGAGCAGTTGCAGCTGGAGCTGCTGGTAAACGGACACAACCGCTACACCCGAGTGAGGTGACCCATGTCACTGAAGGACAGATTCAGCGAAGAACTGCGTTACCTGCACGAGTTGGGAAACGACTTCGCCAAGGACAACCCTCAGCTTGCCCGGCTGCTAGGCAAGGCGGGCAGCGACCCTGATGTCGAGCGGTTGATGGAAGCCTTTGCGTTTCTAACGGCCAAGCTTCGGCTGAAGCTGGAAGATGACCTGCCAGAACTCACCCACCCCATGCTGCAGATACTGTGGCCCAACTACCTGCGGCCACTGCCCAGCGCGACGATCATCCAGTTCTCGCCACGCAAACAATCGCTCAGCCAGTCACAGCACATTCTCAAAGGTGCAAGATTGTTCTCGAAACCCGTGGACGGCGTGCCCTGCGAGTTTCGTACCTGCACGGGAGTGAGCCTTCATCCGGTCGAAATCAGCGCCGTCAGCGCAACCCAGACACTCGACAGCTCTGTGGTTCGCATCGGCCTGCAAACCTTGGTCGAACGGCCACTGAATACGTTGGGCTGCGCCCGTCTGGATTTCCACCTGAGCGGCGACAACCGCACCGCTCTGACGCTTTATCTATGGATTGCTCAATACCTCAAACACGTCAGCGTGATCATGGACGGCGAGGTGCGCCGGCTACCGGCCAACAGCATCGCGTTCCCGGGTTTCAGCCCTGAGGAGGCCTTGCTGCCCTACCCGCGGAACGTGTTCGATGGCTACCGGATCCTGCAGGAATACTTCGTGTTCCCGAAGCGCTTCCACTTCTTCAGCATTACCGGCCTGGAAAAGCTGTGGCCGGCGCAAGCCTGCCAGCAGGTGGGCATCGAGTTCCACTTCACGCGTCAACTGCCAGAACCCCTTCGCGTTGGCACAGAAGATTTCAGCCTGTTCTGCACCCCGGCTGTCAACCTGTTCAAGCACAGTGCCGAGCCCATCGACCTGGCCAGCGAGGCTGCCCAGGTCGAGCTCAAGCCCAGAAGCGAGGAGCAGTCCGCTTACGAAATCTTCAGTGTCGATGAAGTCATCAGCACCCGAACGACCACTGACGGAAGCACCGGCGAGCACCTGCGGACTTTTCGCCCTTTCGAGTCGTTCGCCCACGAAATCGAGCATGTCCAAGGCCGCACGGCGCTGTACTACCGCTACCAACTCGAAGAGTCCCTGCGCGGCGATGGCGTGACCCACCGCATCGCCTTCGTGCGCGCCGATGCCAACAGCTATATAGGCGAGCTTGAAACTGCATCCATCGACCTGACCTGCACCAACAGGGACTTGCCGCTGGCGCTGGGCGTGGATGACATCAACGTCCTCACCGAAGTCACGCCGCCCCTGGCGACCTATACCAACATCTGCGCCCCCACCCGCCCCTACCGGCCCGTGCTGGATGGCCAGTTGCAGTGGGCGTTGATCTCCAACATGTCGCTCAACTACCTGTCGCTGTTGTCGGTCGAGCCGCTCAAGGCGGTGATTCGCACCTACGACTTCGCGGCGTTGCACGACATCCAGCAAGCGCGCACCACCGGCAAACGCCTCGACGGTATCCGCGAACTCCACACGCAGCCCATGGACTGGCTGATCAAGGGGCAACCCATACGAGGCCTGCACACCCAACTGAAGCTGGACCAGGCGGCCTTCCTCTGCGAAGGCGACCTCTACCTGTTCGGCTGCGTGCTCGCGCACTTCTTCGCCCTGTACGCCAGCATCAATTCCTTCCATCAACTGGAAGTGATCAACACCACCAACAACGAGCACTACACATGGCCCATCCAGACCGGCAAGCAACCGCTGATCTAGCCGACAAGCTGCTCGCCAATGCGCACCAGTACAACTTCTTCCAGTTGCTGGAGCGGTTGCATGGCCTGCACGGGGACGACCTGGAACCGCGTTGGGCGGATGAGGCCACCCGGCTGCGCGTGCGGCTGGCCAGCGACCCGCGCCTGACCTTTCCCGTCTCTGATGTGTACAAGGCCGAGCGGATGCCCGGGGAGGATGAGCGCTATCGCGTGTGCACCACGTTCATGGGGCTGCACGGTACCGACTCGCCCTTGCCCACCTATTACCTGGAACAGGTGGCCTATGAACATGCCCAGGGTGTAGGCGTGCGGCCGGCCTTCTTCGACTTCTTCAACCATTACCTGCTCAGCCTGCTGCACCGGATCTGGCGCAAGTACCGCTATTACATCCGTTTTCAACCCGGTGCGCGGGACGGGTTCTCCCAGTACATGTTCGCCCTGCTCGGGCTGAACGACAAACAGCTGCGCGGCGACACGACACTGCCCTGGAGCCGCCTGCTCAGCTTTGCCGGGGTTATCGCCAGCCGCAGCCGCGCACCGGGGACCGTCGCCGGCATCATCGCCCACTGCTTCGATCTGACGCACGTGCAGATCCGCGAATTCGAGACGCGCACGGTCACCACCAACAGCAAACAGCTTGTAAGCCTCGGGCGCAGCAACGGCGAGCTTGGCAGCACGTTCATGGTCGGCAGCCGCACCCGTACCCGTAGCAGCAAGTTCACCATCCTCATCAGCGAACTCGACCAGGCGCAGCTGCATGACTTGCTGCCCAGCGGCATCAACTTCGGTCGCTTGCGCGCCTTGATTGATTTTCTGCTGCGCGATGGCCTGGCGTATGACCTGGAGCTGCGCCTGAAAAAGAACGCACTGTCGCCGTTCTGCCTGCACCGCAGCAAAGGCGCTTACCTGGGCTGGACCAGCTTCGTCGATGACCACGATGGCCAGATCAGTCCCGTTGTCCGCTTTCGGGGGCGCTCATGAGCACATTGACCTTGCGCATCATCAATCTCGACCAGGTGCAGCATACCGTCACCCTGCGTCATCGGTTTGATCGCACGGGCGGCACCATCGGCAGCGACGGGGCCGATTGGGTGATCAAAGACCCCATGGCGGCGTTCAAGGCGCTGGCTGAGGCGGCGCCATCAACCACGGCCCCGCTGCAACAGCTGACGGCGGGAGAGCGCCCATGAGCCGCCTGGCTTTCTTGATGGCGTCTCTGCTGATCGTGCTGGTCGGGCTGCCAGGTTGCACGTCCTTGAGCAGAGCCACCAAGGTGGTGCTGGATCACTCGTTACCGATCGGGCCGCCCAAGGACGACCCCACCCAAGTCGCGTTCAGCATCAACGTCAGCCCAACGCTCAACAGCAACCCGAACAGTGTCGACGTGGCGACCATCCCTGAGAGCATCCTGGAACCCAGCCCCTACGCAGTCACCTTGAGCGCCGGCGATCCGCACGCACTGACCGACAAAGTCGGGACCTTGCTCGCATACCTGCAAGCGCAATTCCCCGCGATGTCCCGCGTGGAAACCGGCGAAGAGGACCAAAGCGAATGGGCTCGCTCCCCGATGGAAGAAAGCTCGCCCGGCAGCTATGACGACCCCACGGTGGTGCTCACGCTGCCGAGCAGCAAGGCCGAAGCCAGCGGGCCTGTCGCCACACCGATTGCCATCAAGATCCTGCAACTGCGCGATGACTCGCTGCTGCGCAACAGCGTGTACCAACTGCTGGACGATGACCCCGCCAAGGCACTGCGCAGTACCTACATCCGCGATGACGATTACCTGCTGAACCCAGGCCAGTTCAAGTTCATACCGTTTCAGCCCATCGAGCCCGAGACCCGCTTCGTCGCGGTGATCGGCGACTACAGAAACCAGGAGAACGCGACCTGGCAGCACGTGTTGCGGATTCCGCCACGCGGCCACCAGATCATTCTCTCAGTGCTGGTCAATGACGCGCAGATCCTGCTCAAGGAGGAGGAATGACAGCGCCTCTGCACCCTATCCCCCTTACTCACGCTGACACGGAGCGCTCATGAGTTCACGTAACCCCGTTCTGTGGCCCGAAGGCCTGTTCGTCAAACCGCAACATTTCCAACAAGCTGCGCGGGCCAGTGAAGCGGCCTTGCATCAACGCCTTGGCAGCCTAAACGCGGCCTTCTACGGCTTCAGCGAACTGCAGCTGAGCACCGAATACCTGAGCCTGGGCAAGGTCGCCATCACCAAGGCGCGCGGCATCATGCCCGATGGCACGGTGTTCGATATTCCCGCCGATCTGCCTCCGCCGCCACCCCTGGAAATCGAGGACGACGGTTCGAAAGACAGCGAGATTTTCCTGTGCTTGCCGCTGCGGACCGAGGGCGGCCGTGAAGTGAGCTGGCCCGACAATGCCGCCAACTTCCGCTACAACGCTCAGGCAGAGGAGATCAAGGATACCCACAGCGCCGACGGTGACCTGGTGCAGGTCGACCTGGCCGTGCCCAACCTGCAGCTCAAACGTAAAGCCGATGACAGCAGTGCCTACACCCGCCTGGCCGTGGCTCGTATCCTGGAACGGCGCCCCGACGGTAGCCTGCAGTTGGATGAAACGTTCTACCCCACCAGCGTTTCGGTGCGGGCAGTGCCGGCCCTTCAGCGTTTTCTTGAAGAAATCACCAACACCCTGCGCGAGCGTGCGCGCAATCTTGCCGCCCGCATTGGCGCTTCGGGCCAGTCGGGTATCGCCGACATCCGTGACTTCAACCTGCTGCAGGCCATGAACCGCTGGTGGCCGTGCTTCAACCACCTGGCCAGGCAAGGACAAACACACCCCGAGCAGTTGTACCTGTCCATGAGCCAGGCGTGTGGTGAATTCGTCACCTTCACCGACGAGAACCGGCTGCCGCAGGAATACCCGGCCTACCACCACACCGCACTGCGTACCTCGTTCAAGCCCCTGGAGGACACGCTCCGTCGAGCCCTGAGCACGGTCCTGCAACCCCGCGCCGTGTCACTGCCGCTGGAAACCCTGGACTTTGGCGTGATGACAACCACGCTGGAAGACCGGCGCCTGATCGACGAAGCCGATTTCATCATCGCCGTGCGCGCCGACCTGCCGCCGCAGACGTTGCGCCAGATGTTCATACAGAAAGCCAAGGTCACCTCACTCGAATCCTTGAATGACCTGGTGCCGTTGCAACTGCCGGGCATCCCGCTGCTGCCCCTGCCGGTTGCACCACGCGACCTGCCCTTCCATGCGGGCTTCAGCTACTTCGAACTGGATCGCCGTGACCCCGCCTGGGCCTGCATGAAGACGGCCAACGGCTTCGGCTTCCACGTTGCAGGTGAGTTCCCAAGGCTTGAACTGCAGTTCTGGGCGATCAGGGGTGAATGATATGGAAAACAGTAACCCTACCCTCAACGACGCGAAGCACGTTGCGGATACGGATTTGCACTCGATGCTTGAGAAGTCGCTGCCCAACGACGCACCCGCACCCGCACCTGCAGCTTCCACTGCATCTGCACAGGAGCAGAAGCCGGAACCTGCATATCAGGGCTACCCCGCGGATCCCGAGTTTCAGCTCAGGGGTGGCTGCGCCAATCTCATGCTGGATGCCGCAGCGCCCTTGTTCGGGCTGGTCATGCGCCTGCGCACGCTTGATGAACTGCCCAACATCAAAGATGTGCATCAGCAAGTACGTATTCAGATCGACAGCATCCGGGAAGAAATACGCCAGCACGGCTATGAGCCCGCTCAGTTGCTGGCGTACTCCTACGGCCTGTGCCTGTACATCGATGAAGCGGTGATGGATCGGCCCTGGGGCAAAAGCAGTTGCTGGAGCCACGAGCCGCTGCTCAGCATCTTCCACGACGAGACCTGGGGCGGGGAAAAATTCTTCACCGTGCTTTCCCGCCTGATGCAGGAGCCCAAGCGCTATCAGGACGTGCTGGAGTTCATGTACTTCGCCCTGTGCCTGGGCTTGAAGGGCAAGTACGCCATCGCCCCCAAGGGCGAAGAGTCACTTAACGCCCTGATCCACCAGCTCCACGGGATCATCCGTGAGCTGCGCGGCCCTACGCCAGAAGAGGTCTGCGACCCCTACACCAACGTCGCCCCAAAGAACTTCCGCATGAGCCGGATATGGCCGTGGTGGAGCCCGTTGGTCATCTCCGCCATCGCCATGGCGGTGGCCTACGGGATCTACAGCTACCGCCTGCACCTGATCACAACCGAGGTGCTGGAGTCGCTGAACGGCATTTTGCAGCAATAGCCAACCGTGACACAGCACCACTGAGTTCAACGAATTCGCGAGGTTTTTGCCTCGCTGACAAGCCCATCGTTTCCGATGGCCACGCCACCTGTGGTGCGCGTGCTTTACCCACATGGACGCAGGAGTAACTGCCATGCCAACACCCGCTTACATCAAGATCGTAGGCCAGACCCAAGGCAACATCACCGCTGGCGCCTTCACCGCTGACTCCGTCGGCAACGTGTTCCAACAAGGCCATGAAGATCAGATTCTGGTTCAGGAAATCAAGCATGAGGTGACTACGCCCACTGACCCCCAGAGCGGTCAACCGAGTGGCCAGCGCGTGCATAAGCCTTTCATATTCACCAGTTCACTGAACAAAGCTACCCCCCTGATGTATCAGGCACTTGCCACCGGCGAAATGCTGCCAACGGTCGAGGTCAGCTGGTATCGCACCTCGTCGGAAGGCAAACAAGAGCACTTTTTCACCACCACGCTCGAAGACGCCACCATCGTCAGCATCAATACCGTGCTTCCCCACGCACTCGACAAAGACAATGAGAACTACACCCAACTGGTTGAAGTATCGCTGGCGTATCGAAAGATCACGTGGGCTCACGATGTAGCCAATACCGAAGGCTCTGACGACTGGCGCGCACCTGCCGCCTGACCTGTGCAAATGCCCCGGGCAGGCCATGCCCGCCCGGGCTTTGTGTTGATTCAGACGGCGGACAAGGATCTTTTATGCCTAGCCAATCTGATTTGCGCTACAGCTTTGAGGCACTCGTTGGCAAAGCTGAATTCGAGGTGGTGTCGTTCGAACTCCGAGAGGGCATCAGCGCCCCCTTTGAACTGGAGCTGAAACTGATCAGCTTCGAAAACGACATCGACTTCGGCCATTTGCTCGACAAGCCCGTGCTCTTCACCATCCTGGAGGGCGAACGCCCGGTACGGTACGTGCACGGCCTTGTCAGCCGTTTCAGCCAGGCTGAAAGCGGCTTCTACCGCACCTACTACCACGCGCTGGTCGAGCCCCAACTGGCACGGGCCAACCTGCGCTCGAACTGGCGCATCTTCCAGCACAAGACCGTTCCGCAAATTCTCGAGCTGATGCTCAAGCGCCAGGGCATCGACCAGTACGAACTGCGCGCCAGCATGGACCATCAGGTGCGCGAATTCTGCGTTCAGGCCGGTGAGACGGACCTCGACTTCATCGCCCGCCTCGCGGCCGAAGAAGGCTTCGTCTACCGCTTCGCGCACAGTGAAAAGCTGCACAAGCTGATCATCACCGATCGGCTGCAGTCCCTCGGCCTGATCAGCCATGGCGCCGTCAAGGCCGACGATGAAGACGAGGGCTTATTCGATGACGATGAGCCTATAGACCCTGACAGCGTGCTGTACCAAGCCAACAGCGGTGGCGATCAAGCCATGCCCTGCCTTCGCCGCTTGCGCTACAGCGAGCAGGTGCGCACCGCTCGACAGGTTCAGCGCGACCACACCTTCACCAACCCGGCCTACCGCCAGGAGCACAGAGCCGCCGGGCCCTTCCTGGAGCACCAGAGCAAAGAGTACGAATACTTCGATTACCCCGGCCGCTATAAACGCGATGCCGTGGGCAAGCCCTTCACTGAAAACCGTATCACAGCGCTGCGCCATGATGTGCGTATTGCCGAGGTCCAGGGCGATGACGTGCGCCTGCAACCGGGGCTCAGTTTCACCCTGACCGGTCACCCACGTGACGACCTCAATGTGCATTGGCGGGTGAACACGGTTACCCATAAAGGCCACCAGTTCACCAGCCTGCAGGAAGAAGCCGCCGACGTCGATGTAAGCACGCGCTACGAGCAGACCGCAGTGCTGGTCCCCGGTCGGACCGAATGGCGCCCTGCGCCATTGAAAAAACCGCGAATCGACGGGCCGCACATGGCCACCGTCGTCGGCCCGCCTGGCGAGGAAATCTACTGCGATGAATGGGGCCGGGTAAAAGTCAGTTTCCCCTGGGACCGCGAAAGCCAGAACAACGAGTTCAGTTCGTGCTGGCTGCGGGTGTCTCAAGGCTGGGCGGGGGGCAGCTGGGGCTCGATGGCTATTCCCCGGATCGGCCAGGACGTGATCATCCATTACGTCAACGGCGACCCCGACCAGCCGATGATCACCGGGCGCACTTACTGCGGTGACCAACTGCCGCCTTACGACCTGCCCGACCACAAAACACGCATGACCATCAAGAGCCAGACCCACAAGGGGGAAGGTTTCAACGAGCTGCGTTTCGAGGATGAGCTGGGCAAGGAGGAAGTGTTCATCCATGCCCAGAGAGATCAGAACACTTTGGTCAATCACAACCAGTCCCTCTCTGTGGGCGTCGATCGCACCCAACAGATTGGCCAGGACGAATCGATCGCCATTGGCCGCAATCGTCTGCGCGTCGTCAAGGCCAACGACACCTTGAAAGTGGGGGGTGGCAAAAACGACCTCATCGCAGGCGACTACGAGGTCGAAGCGGGCAACACGCTACGCCTCAAGTGCGGCAAGACCCTTATCGAAATGCATGCCAATGGCACGCTGAACATCACCTGCGAGACCTTCAACTTCACCGCACAGCAGACCGGGCAGATCAACACCCTGGCGGCAAAGCTCGACCTCAACCCAACGGGTAGTTCGGCGGGTGCGGGCGCGAACGGGCGCGACAGTGACTCACTCAAGGCTGACGTGGATGGGCATTTCGACTAGCGCTCGCCCAGCCACCCTGCACTGAACTCAAAAAGGACTTACCCAAGATGACCCGATACCTGACGCACGATGTAATCCTCAATCTGGGTGATGAAGCCCACGAGGACTCGACGCTGAACATGCTGCGCTTTCCCGACAGGCAAACCACGTTGGTGATCGCTCGCAGCCCTGTTGCAAACACCAAGACCCTGGATGAGGCCTTGGACGACCAACTGAACCTATTACGGAAGAAGTCAAAGGCGCTGACCATTACGCCCGCGAAAGTGACCCGCCTTGGAAGCAATGAGCATCCGGTCGACAGTCGGGAAATGGCAATCCAGTTCATGGTCGGCGACAAGCCCCACTACCAGCTTCAGGCGGCCTGCCTGATACCGGGGCAGCAACGGATGCTGGTGCTCAACTACAGCAAGCCAGGGCCTTTGAGTGACGACGATATCAGCCACTGGCGCGCCCTCAAAGACGAGCTCCGATTTGCCTGAGCCTCTCCACGCACCAGGACAAGGACTTTCGGATTGCTAGGAGCTTACCGCCAATGGCGCAGACCGTTCACGCCGCCCGAATGGGCGACGCAATTCTTCATCCATCGCTTGCCGCTGAAATGATCAGCGCAGTTGCCGAAGCCGTTATCTATGCAGCGGCCACCGCAGCCGTCGCAGCAGCCATCAGCTTGGCCGTGGTTGGCACCGTAGCCACTGGCGGTGCGGCTGGCGTCGCCATCGCCGCCGTCGCGGGTGTGGCAGTCGGCGCAATGAGCACCCTTTCCGTCGGCGAAGACCAGACTGTCGGCGATGCAATCTCCAGCTTTTGCGACAGCCTTGGCAACAGCGTGGACTCGCCCGATCCCTACGGAAAAATCGAGAGCGGGTCAACCAATGTGCTCATTAACAGTG
The DNA here is from genome assembly GCF_045164175.1 of Pseudomonas sp. 10(2024). NCBI lineage: Bacteria > Pseudomonadati > Pseudomonadota > Gammaproteobacteria > Pseudomonadales > Pseudomonadaceae > Pseudomonas > Pseudomonas sp. 10(2024). Next base: position 2,025,660 of record NZ_CP174006.1, on the reverse strand, counting down.
AGCCCGCTGCGCGCGCGGCCGGCATCACTGGCCCACCTGGAGGCGGCGCAGCCGATACTGAACAAGAGGAACCGTCCATCCTGGAGAACGTCGGCTCCATGGCCATGGCTGCGGTGCCTTATCTCGTCCCGTTCGTGGGGCTGGGGATGGCCATACGTGACATCTTCAACCCGCCCGTGACCACACCGGCCGACCCAGGCTCGGAGTCCGCCGAAGGAGACAAGATCAGCTGTTCGCGCCACCCGCCCCTGCCCGACACCTTCATTGCGCAAGGCTCGGACAAGGTATTCATCAATGGCCAACCCGCAGCGCGTTCAGGTGACAAGACCACCTGCGATGCCACGATTGATGTGAATGAAAACGTATCGCCCAATGTGCGCATTGGTGGCGGTACGGCGACGGTCCGGGATATTCGCAACGGCAAGAGCAAGATTGCGATGTTTACCGGGATTATTGCGGGGATGCTTATCTCCCGAAGGTTTGGCCGCATCAAAGGGTGCACATTAGGCAACCCGGTTGCCGTTGCCACCGGGAGCAAGCTGCAGGAGGGTCCGGAGGACATCGATTTCAATCTCCCAGGCTTGCTGGGCATCCAATGGGCACGGCGCTACGACAGCAGGGACATGCGCAGCGACGGTCTACTGGGGATGGGTTGGAGCGTCCCCTATGAAGTGGAGCTGGCCCGCCTCCCACATCCTCAAGGCGGTACGCTGTGGATCTACATCGACAACGACGGTAACCGACTGGAACTGGGCCGGCTCAGTGCCGGTGATGCCTTCGTCAGTGCCGTGGACGGCTTGGCCTTCTTCCAGCTGGGGGACGGCCAGACCGTTGTCGAAGATATCAATGAAGGGCTTTATCGGGTCTTCAATACCGACCCGTTGAATCCGAAACGCTCACGGCTGATCAGGCTCGGCGACCGCAATCTCAATTGCCTCGACCTGCTGTACGACGAACAAGGGCGCCTGAAAGCCCTCTATGACAAGTACGGCCAAACGGTCGTGCAGCTTCACTATGCCGCCAGGTATCCCCAGCGTGTCAGTGAGGTATCACGGGTGTTCCTGAAAAATGGTGGAACACCGACGGTAGAACGCAGCGAACTGCTGGTCAGCTATCGCTACACCGACAACGGGCAACTGCATGAGGTATTGGATGCGACGGGTCAACGAGTCCGCCGCTTCACTTACACCCCCGAGGGCTATCTCAATAGCCATCAACTGGCTAGCGGTGCTGTCCGCGAATACGAATGGGCGCGCTTCGTCATTCCTGAAAAGCGCCCTGCCCCCAAGCGCCTAGACGGTACACCCTACCGCTTGCCTCCACTGCTGGAGCCCCATCCCGATCACGAGTGGCGGGTGATTCGCCACTGGGGCAGCGATGGTGAAGAGTACCGGTTCGAGTACAACCTGGAAGCCGGTGAAACCCTCGTCACGGACAACCTCGGCCGCCGTGATCACTATTACTGGGGGCCACTGTACGAGGTCTATAAGCACATCGACCCTCAGGGCAACTGCTGGCAGGTGGAAGTGATAGCCGGACAGCTGATCAAGCGCATCGACCCGCAAGGGGGTGAATGGCGCTACAGCTACGACGATATCGGCCGCCTGATCGAAACCCGCGATCCCCTCGGCCGCCGCGAACACATCAAATACTTGCGACATTGGGCACTGCCCGTCCAGGTCACCGATACAGCCGGACGGACTCGGCAATACGGCTACGACAGCCACGGCAATCTGCTCTGGCAGCAGGACCCGCTGGGGCGCGAGACACAGTACCAATACGACCCGGAAGGCCGTGTTACCCAGGTCACCGATGCCCTCGAAAAGAGCAAGTACCTGAGCTGGAACACGTGCGGTCAGTTGCTCAGCTACCGCGACTGCAGCAATGCCCAGACGCTGTATCACTACGACGCCCATGGCCGCTTGCGCGAAAGCATCAATGCCCGGGGTGAACACACCCACTTCCGCTACGACGCACGTGGCTATCTGGTCGAAAGCGAACGCCCGGACGGTCGCATTGACCGCTATGAGATTGATGTCGCGGGCCAGCTGACGCGCTACGTCGACCCTGCACTGAAAACCCTGCAATTTCGCTACGACCCCAGCGGCCGGTTGGTCGAGCGTACGGACGCCATGGGCTACAGCGTGAAATTCCGCTACGACGCCTATGGTCGGCTACTGCAACTTACCAACGAGAATGACGAGTCATACCGCTTCGGCTGGGACGAACTGGACCGGCTGGTGGCACAAAAAGACCTGGATGGCAGTGGCCGCCTCTATGCCTACAACGTGCTGGATGAGGTCATTCGTCTTACCCATGTGCCCTCGCCTGACGAGCAGCCACCCCTGTCCGACAACGCCCCACCGACACGGACGATTGCCATCCGCCATGACTTCGAGCGGGACGCCATCGGCCGGCTTGTCAGCAAGCGCACCGAAGATGGCACCACCGACTACCGCTACGACGCGGCCGACAATCTGCTGTCCATCACCTTCACAGACAATAAAGGAGAAAAACAGCAACTCGACTACACCTACGACGCCAACGGGCAACTGCTCAGCGAAACCAACAGCGCTGGCTTGCTGCAGTACCGCTACGACGAACTGGGCAACCTGCAGACGCTAGTCCTGCCCGACCAGCGCGAACTCAACCACCTGTACTACGGCAGCGGGCACCTCCATCAGATCAACCTGAACGGCCGGGTCATCAGTGATTTCGAGCGTGATGCGGTGCACGACGAGGTCCTGCGAACCCAAGGCAAACTGCTCACCCGAACGCGCTACGACACCAGCGGTCGCTTGGCCGGCAAGGCTATTCACTACCGCGATGCCCCCGTTGAGGTTCTGCCACTGCTGGACAAGGCCTATCGCTACGATGCCAGCGACAACCTGATTGCCGAGGTACTGACCCAGACCCAGCGCCGCGGGATGACCAACGCTGCCAATGACGAAAACGCGCATCTCGAACAGATCATCGGCCGCTTTCATGACCTACCCCACACGGGCAAGACCTATTCGGGACACAACCGTTACGGCTACGACCTCAACGAGCAACTGCAAACCGTTCAGCAGTCACGCCCCAACTGGCAAGCCACGCAGGTCGAGGATTTCAAGTACGACAAGGCCGGCAACCTGTTCGACGGCCCCAAGCTCAATGGCCTGATCAAGCACAACCGGGTGTTGGTGTATCAGGACAAGCGCTATCGCTACGACCGCTTTGGGCGGCTGTGCGAGAAGCGGATCGGCAGCAACTGGGTGCAGTATTTCGAGTATGACGCCGAGCAGCGGCTGGTTTGCGTGGAGCAGTACCGCAGTGGCGAGCTTGAGCGGGTGGTATTTGCCTATGATCCGTTGGGCAGGCGGATTAGCAAGGAGGTTTATCAGGGGGATTATCCAGAGCCGCGTCGGCGGGTGTTGTTTCACTGGCAAGGGTTGCGCTTGCTGCAAGAAGTGCAGAGTGGGCTGGCTAGCTTGTATGTGTATGCCACTCCGGATAGCTATGACCCGTTGGCGCGGGTTGACGGTAAACCTGGCAGCGAAGCAATTCACTATTTTCACACTAACTTGGCAGGCCTGCCAGAGCAGTTGACTGACTCTGATGGCAATGCAATCTGGCGCAGCGACTACCATGGATGGGGCAAAACCCGCAACGAGTGGCACGGCAGTCGGCAACCTCGAGAGCAAAACTTACGATATCAAGGGCAATACTATGACCGCGAAGTTGAAGCACACTACAATACAACAAGATTCTTTGACTTTGATATCGGACATTTTAATCAGCCAGACCCAATCGGACTGAATGGGGGGCTGAATTTATATAGCTTCGCTCCAAATTCAAACACTTGGATCGACCCGCTAGGGTTGACACCTGTTACATTTACAGACAGCAGGGGATTGAGCTTTGAAGTACATGGCTACAACAGTCTTAGTCACTTAAGCGACTCCCAGTTAAAGAAAATATTATTCCACAACGGCCCCAACTCTAAATTTTATGGATTAAGCCCGAAGGACAAGCATGGAAATGTGATAGATTTACATCACTACAAACAACGCACAGAAGGCCCTATTATTGCTATACCCCAAAAACACCACATCAAAAAATCTAAGGAGCTACACCCACACGGCAATAAAAAAGGGCACGGAATCAGTAATCGAGCAGAATTTAATTTTTGGAAAAGAGAGTTCTGGGCGAATCAAGCCTCTAACGAGTTGCAAAAAAGAATCGATGCGAAATCATCCTCGCCAACCAGGTGCCCATAATGAACAAAAGCCTTCAGAAAAGAATTGAAAAAATAGTGGAGAACGATAATGATCTACGCGGACGACCTGCGACCGACAACGAAATAAAAGGCGCAGAAATAAACTTAAATGTCACATTTGACACCCAGTACATTGATTTTATAAAAATTTTCGGCGGAGCATTTTGCGGCATTGCAATTCATGCCTTCGGTAACGGTGACATGATAGGTGACGAAACAGTAACAGAGTTAACTCAGCGTTTTCGAAAATACACCCCCAACCTTTCTAATGAGCTCATGAACTCATATGTAATATCGGACGACGGCGCAGGCAACCCAATATTGATCAGCCGAACCGGCCATATATTGATCTATTATCACGACAGTGGAGAAACGGAAGTTCTGCACAAGACATTCAACGACTTGTTAAACCAAGCATTATCATAGAAATAACGTTACAAGCATGCGGGTTACCGTATTGGCTCTACCCGAAGGTGAGGATCGACTGCAACGAGTGGGGCCGTGTCAAAACCGTTCAGCAGTCACGCCCCAACTGGCAAGCCACGCAGGTCGAGGATTTCAAGTACGACAAGACCGGTAACCTGTTCGACGGCCCCAAGCTCAATGGCCTGATCAAGCACAACCGGGTGTTGGTGTATCAGGACAAGCGCTATCGCTATGACCGCTTTGGGCGGCTGTGCGAGAAGCGGATCGGCAGCAATTGGGTGCAGTATTTCGAGTATGACGCCGAGCAGCGGCTGGTATGCGTGGAGCAGTACCGCAGTGGCGAGCGTGAGCGGGTGGTGTTTGCCTATGACCCGCTGGGGAGGCGGATCAGCAAGGAGGTTTATCAGAGGGAGTATCCAGAGCCGCGTCGGCGGGTGCTGTTTCACTGGCAAGGGTTGCGCTTGCTTCAAGAAGTGCAGAGTGGGCTGGCTAGCTTGTATGTGTATGCGAATCGGGATAGCTATGAACCGCTGGCACGCATAGACGGCAAATTGGGTAGTGAAACGACACATTACTTTCACACCAACCTGGCCGGTCTACCAGAGCAGCTAACTGACTCTAGTGGCCTGACTATCTGGCAGAGCAATTATAAAGGTTGGGGAAAAGCACCTGCAGAGTGGCTCAGCCCGAAGCAGGCGCGAGAGCAGAATTTGCGGTTTCAGGGTCAGTACCTTGACCGGGAAACGGGGCTGCATTACAACTTGTTCAGATTCTATGATTCACATGTAGGAAGGTTTACGCAACCAGATCCAATAAGCTTAAACGGCGGAATCAATCTATATCAATACGGGCCTAATACAATTGGCTGGATAGATCCATTAGGTTTAATACACGAATTTGGAATTGCAGGATACGGAAACCCTTTACACGCAAGGGATGGATTGACCGCTCATGAGCTACTACAAAATGCCTGGTTAAAAAATCACCAATTCATAACAAACAGAAAGTCAGGTATTGCAAATACAAATCCAGCAATAGCATTACAAGAAAACGCAATGCACAAAAACATATCTAAGCTACAAGCAAAGTACAGCCTACACAACCCGGAGACCTTGAAAAAACAGAGCGCAATACAAAACATAAATAGAAACACTGCAATAACACGCAGAGGCATATACGAGGATCTAGTAAAAAACAGAGGCTGGGACCCTCAAAACGCTAAAATATTTGCCACCAAAAAAGCAATGGAACTCAGACAAAAATCAATAAAATTCACCAACAAACATGGATTAACAAAATGCCCATAAACAACCTAATCGCCAAAATTGATAAAAATTCATTCGACAAGAAAACTGGCAGGATCGGAGGAAACATTCCGACCATCCTCACAGGCATGGAGCAAAGTTTTGAAAACTATAATTTCTACGCATCATTCCAAAACCCTGACAACAAAAATAAGTATATATCAGTTTTAATCCCGAAAGATTACTCAAGCATGATTGACGAAAATATATACCCCAACTGCTCAATAAAAGTATTCTCCCATGACTTATCAGAAGAAAGCGAAAACGAAAACCATACGATAAAGCACCTTAACAAATCATACATTACAGACTATTGCGAGGTAGCCTCGAATGAGTTTAACTTTATAACTCGAGCCGAGACCCCCTTATTAATTCAAGACGAACCAATCTACTACAACGACCTGAGAAGAGATAATTACAGCTTTTTCATACAAATTGATGAGGATTATTATCCAGACAACTTGATTAGCGGAAATTACATATTCGGATATGGCTCACTTTACTTGTATAGAAATAACGATACCGGAATCATAATCGCAGGGTTTTGGCAGTTTTCATAGCCACATGAACTCCGTAAGTTCGCGAGTCGCTAGAAATATTCCCAAAGAAACGTATGCGACTCATGAACCCCACCTACTACAAAATGGAGCAGTACCAGGTTACGAAGCACTGCTACTGTGGAACTGCTCGCTAGATCCCCGGTAGGTACGAGCAGGGATGTTGTAAGGAGCATTGAAGATATTGGTAGTCGAGAGAATGACATACTCGACCGAGGGACAGGCAGAGTAAGAGGAAATGCTGACCCTGGCGTATCAGAATAAAATATTAACCGTTTAGACTATTTAGTTGAAGGGAAGGCATATCTTGAAAGCAAAGGAGTATCTAGCCCCAGCAAGCTGCCATCACTTAATCACATAGCCAATGCCCACACATCCGCACCTGCATCAAAATTCAAATCTCCAAAAACCTGCCCATGAGAGGAAAATCCACAAATGCCAACTTCAGCAAGCATCAAAAAAACCTTGAATGAGTATATTAAAGGAGGTGACAACTCCGAAAACGCTATAACACGCCTCCTCGAGCTCAATCTATACATTGCTCCGATTAAGATATCTCACTGTTATTGCATACGGTGGCTAACCAAAGAACTACACCTGTCAGAAAAAAGCCAAATAGTAAATAACTTTATTTACGGCATTGAAAATTCCAAACCTGAATATAGGGCAGCCCTGCCAGCCTACGCTGTCGCAAAGAGTTTACCGCAGCACGAATATCATGGCAAAGATGTTTATTGCACAATCTGCGGGGCCTTCAAACTACAGAAAATCGACCTAACCATTACAAACTGTGCTAGATTTTTATATGGATCATTGAAAACCATGAAACCAGCTGAACTGGCGCTTTTTTTAGAGCTCAACACTAAATTACCATCCGCCGCCCCTCCTAAAACCCAAAAACTCACAGCAATACTCAAAGAGATAGCCATATCACCACCGAACGAAACCCCATCATCACTATTAATTAGGCTAACCAAACTCAAGGAATTAAAAATGCCAAAAGATCAGATTAGGGGACTACTTGAGACCTTCGGATACCTAGGGATTTTGCAGTCACCAATGAATAAAGGATATTTATACAAATTCACCCCTCCCTTTACACATCCCGCGAAATCTTCAAAGTCAGACTGGAGGTATCCAGTGGATTTCTGGAAAGGGGCTGATGGAGTAAACCTCGAAGCATTAGCATATTGGTTTACTGACCACCCTGATATTACAAGTATTTTTATTTCAAACCTTCAACTCAGCATGACAAACACTGAATCATCCGAGACAGTAAAGGGAGTGTGAACGGAATGTCCAAACGCGAATGGGATAATGCAAGTCGAATTATCCAACAGGACCCCAACTCCATTGTAATTACCGTCATCAAGGGGAAGGTTGTGCCGAGCGGCACGCTAAATACTACAAACATGCCTACGGGCCAAATAATTATAAGGTAACCGCGCATGGCAAACCAAACCCCAACCCTTCTAACATTCATGACTAAAGTGGATGAGGCCAAGTTCTCTCAGGCATTAGTCTCAACCTTACCCGAGATAACCTTTCTTAACATCGGTGACTGGCCTACAAAAAAACCCCTCACGAAAAACACTCTAGGCGATTGCAGTAGCGATAGCCCCCAGCACTCCATATGGAACAAAGCAATATTACCCACAACCGATTACATAGAAAATTTTATTTTTCACAACGAAACTAATAATGCCTACTTTGGAGCAACTATTGGACCTGGCCTAATTCAGTACATCAGACCGAGTATCGCAGATTATGATAATCTTTCCCTCCGCAATGGGCGCCTATCATCATCCTACGATCCAAAAACCGACCCGCAGACTCACTATTTTGTAAAAGAAACATTCAGAATACTAAGAACAGGAGCCAGAAGAGTTTATCTAGTAGATCGTAAAACCGGACAGACAGATGACAAACCTGAACTCCATTTTTTTGCATGGCCGGACGCTGCAGAAAAATACAATGGCGACAATGGTAAATATCTAACTAATAACTTCCTAACCTATTTCGTCGTTACCCCGCGTAAAAAATCGTAAGGCACCACGACTCGCCAGCCCATTTCGGGGCATGTATAAAATGCCCCAAACGAACGACCGCCATCCGCCATGACTTCGAGCGGGACGCAATCGGCCGGCTTGTCAACAAGTGCACTGAAGATAGCACTACCGCCTACTGCTACGACGCGGCCGACAATCTGCTGTCCATCTAAAAAATCACGCAGCCACCAAGACGGTGCATCGTGAGTGGCTAAGAGAAAAACTGGAAAGCCTGTGGGGGAAAAGTAGATTGGTCGCAAATCAGCAATCGAGAGGTCATGCAACTTTCTGAGCGAATATTTGACGCCACAGGGCATTGACTAGATATCTACGCACAGGCACTTTCTGCCCCTAACTTGAGGCAAGCTGAAAATGCATAATATAAAACACATACTTGAGAAATTTAGCAATGCTCCGAGAATAGACGTTTTCCCACCAGACCATCTCTACCTACACTACCCAACTGCCTAAGTTTTCCTCCAGACGCTTGTCAAATTTTAAATACTTCGAGAGTGACGACGATATCAGCCACTGACGCGCTATCAAAAGCCAGCTCCGATTTGCCTGAGATTCTCTACTGCCTAGGACAAGGATTTTCGGATTGCTAGGAGCTTATAGCCAATGGCACAGACCGTTCACGCCGCCCGGATGGGTAACCCAATATAGCAATCTGGCCGGGCTACAGGAATAGCCAAGGATTTTAAATGACACTTTCCGAACTCATACAATCAAATACCTACATAAACCTCCTTGACAACTTAGACAAATACATTCCCGAGAAAGTAGATAGACAATCAAAAATTCACGAAACCGTCACCACTCTTATGGAGAAATGGATTCAACATTCCTCGTTTTCTTGCGACGACTTACATCACACCATATTAAATAACCAACAGCATTTAATTTCTTATATCATAAAAAAACAAGCAGCCTATACAGAACCCAATGGCGGCAGGGACAACATAATAAACCTAGCCCCAAAGGCAAATTTTCCAATCAGCCATATTATTGAGTACTGCATATTATCAAGGAAAAAAAGTAAATTATCAGAGTACATAACAAAAATTCGAATACCAGCCCCCCGACAATACACGAGAGAGATTGAAAAGATATTCTCTGAAACCAAGCCCTCGTGAGCAAAATGGTCATTCGGCGATGGAGGAAGCGCTGTACGAGCCCACCATCCTGCGCCAGTTCGCCCCGTCATCGCCTGGAAAATCCGTTGATTCGTGCGTCAATCCCGATACGCAAGACAAGGCAACAGGACCAGAGAGTAACGCTTCAGCGGCTTGCCCGATTCGCCTTGGCCTACCTGAGGAATCAAACCGTGAATCCCCTCGCCAGCAAAACCGAAGCTCAGAAAAGCTGGCTGATTGAGCAGGGCTTCCAGGTTCAGGCATGCACCTGCGCTGACGCATGCTGCCTGCAGGCCATGCGTTTAAGGGGCAGCGGGGCATCGTGTGAATTTACTTCCAAACCGCCGCGGCGCCACTTCTATCGAAAGCGTTTAACCCCGCAGCGTCCATCGTTGAAACAAAGAAGGAGCCGTTGTTCCGCACCGTGCCACCCGTTCGTATCTGGCACTGGCGATGACGGAACCTGAAGAGCAAGCCTGCGTCATAGCCTCATGCAGCAACTCGGCATCAGTGGACTCGATGCCGCCATCCGCATGACTCAGGATGGAGACGGCGCACCTGTTTCGAGCCGTTCGATCTGGAATTGCCAGGAGCAACAACATGCGCAAACGGATGAGTGCAACCAACCTAAAGTGGGCCTGCGGCTGGCTCGCAGCTGCGGTTTTGGCACTGTGCTGGTGGCTGCCGCTACCTTTTCGTTCCACCGCCGATGATGGCCCGCCGCGGATCTACGGCAACCCCGAAGCGCGCTTCACCATCACCCTCTACGCCGACCTCGAATGCCCGCACTGCCAGGCCTACCTGCCGCAACTGCAGCGCTGGATCGTCACCAACGATCACGTCAACCTGGCCTGGCATCACCTGCCCCTCCCCCAGCATGAACCGGCCGCCAGTCGGGAAGCGCGGCGGGTCGAATGCCTGGGCCAGCGTGAGGGGCGCGAAGGCGTTTGGGGGGCGGTGCTCTGGGTCTACCTGCATACTCAAGGCAACGGCCGGGGGTTGGCTGCTGGACACGACTATCCGGACATCAGCCCGTCCCTGCAACGCTGCCTGGCCGGCGAACGGGCTGCCCAAGTCGTGGACACGCAAAAAGCGCAAGCCTTGGAGAACGGATTCAACGCCACCCCCACGCTGCGCCTGACCGACAATCACACCCAGCACACCCTGATCCTGGAAGACCCAATCGATCCCGATGCCTTGCTGTCCGCAGTGAACCTGTTGAGCGCAGCCGAAATTTCTGAAATGCCCGCTGACGTGATCAGCGATATGTCCAGGTAGCCCACGGCGTCACGGCCAGGGCGCCGCGTTGTGGTGTTTGTACTTGAATTTCGTGGAGGGAGGGGGATTGAGGCAGAATGCATTCGAACGAAAAAAGGCCCCGAAGGGCCTTTTTTCAACGATTTACAGACTTCGACTGAAACCTGTAGATCTTTATTTGGAGCGGGAAACGAGACTCGAACTCGCGACCCCGACCTTGGCAAGGTCGTGCTCTACCAACTGAGCTATTCCCGCGTCGTGATGGGTGCCATTCTAGCGATTTCTAAAACAGCGTCAACCCCTTGATTCAAAAAACTTTTATTTTTTTTCCGAACCTTCGCGCAGGTGCGGCCAGGCGGCCAACAGGTAGTGCACCATCGACCACAGTGTCAGCCCCGCTGCCACCAGCAGCAGCCCGTAGCCCAGGATCACCCAGAAGGTCACCACCGGAGGGTTGCCCAGCAGGATCACCAGCGCCAGCATCTGCGCCGCAGTCTTCCACTTACCGAGGTTGGACACCGCCACATGCGCCCGCGCGCCTAGCTCAGCCATCCACTCGCGCAGCGCAGACACCACGATCTCGCGGCCGATGATCACCGCGGCGGGCAGGGTCAGCCAGAAGTTGGCGTGGGTCTGCACCAGCAGCACCAGGGCCACTGCCACCATCAGCTTGTCGGCCACCGGGTCGAGGAAGGCGCCGAACGGCGTGCTCTGCTGCAGTCGACGCGCCAGGTAGCCGTCCAGCCAATCGGTGGCGGCGGCAACGGCGAATACGCTGCTGGCGGCCATGTAACTCCACTGATAGGGCATGTAGAACAGCAGAATGAAGCACGGAATGAGCAGGACGCGTAGAACGGTGAGCAGGTTTGGAATATTCATCGGTACGACTGGCTGCAAGTTGAGCCCGGCATTCTACTCGCTATGCAGGCTGGCATAAATCGACTCGGCAAGCTTTTTACTGATGCCGGGGGCTTTGGCGATTTCATCGATACTGGCGCGGTTGAGCTCCTGCAGGCCGCCGAAATGTTTCAGCAGGTCGCGGCGGCGCTTGGGCCCTACCCCGGCCACATCTTCAAGGCTGGAAACTCGACGGGCCTTGCCACGGCGGGCGCGGTGGCCGGTGATAGCGAAGCGGTGGGCTTCGTCGCGGATCTGCTGGATCAGGTGCAACGCTGACGAATCGCCCTTGAGGGTGAATTCGTGATGCACATCGTTCAGGTACAGGGTTTCGAAACCCGCCTTGCGTGTGACGCCCTTGGCCACACCCAGCAGGGTCAGGTCGGTGAAGCCCAGCTCCTGCATCACATCGCGGGCCATGTTCAGCTGGCCCTTGCCGCCGTCCACCAGCAGCACATCGGGCAGCTTGCCCTCGCCGTCCTTGATGCGCCCATAGCGGCGGGTCAGGGCCTGATGCATGGCCGCATAATCGTCACCTGCGGTGACGCCTTCGATGTTGAAGCGGCGGTAGTCGGACTTGATCGGCCCTTCGGGGCCGAACACCACGCAACTGGCCACGGTAGCTTCACCACTGGAGTGGCTGATGTCGTAGCATTCCAGGCGTTGCGGCACTTCATCCAGGCCCAGCACTTCGGCCAGGGCTTCGAAGCGCGCAGCCATGTGCTGGCGGTTGGCCAGGCGGGCATTCAGCGCCTGCTCGGCATTGGTCACGGCCAGTTGCTGCCAGCGGGCGCGGGTGCCACGCACCCGGTGGCTGATGGTCAGTTCGCGGCCACGCAGCGTGTGCAGCGCTTCGGTGATGGCGTTGAAATCTTCGTGAACAACATTGACGATCAACTCGCCGGGCAGCTCGCGCTCTGCGTTGCCCAGATAGTACTGGGACAGGAATGCGGCCATGACCTCGGCCACCTCCTCCTCGATGCCCACCTGCGGGAAGAAGTTCTTGCTGCCCAGTACTCGCCCGCCGCGCACGCTGATCAGGTGCACACAGGCACCACCCGGGTTGACGAAGGCGGCGATGACGTCGACATCGCCGCTGCCGCCCTCGATGTACTGTTGGTCCTGCACGCGGCGCAACAAGGCGATCTGGTCACGCAGCTCGGCGGCTTTTTCGAAATCAAGCGCCATGGCGGCCTTTTCCATCTCGGCATTCAACTCATTGCCCAGTTGCTGGCTACGCCCTTCCAGAAACATCACCGAATGACGCACGTCTTCTGCGTATTCCTCGGCAGTCACCAGGTCGGTGCAGGGCCCTTTGCAGCGTTTTATCTGGTACTGCAGGCATGGCCGGGTGCGGTTGGCGTAGTAGCTGTCTTCGCACTGACGCACAGAAAAAGCCTTTTGCAGCAGGCTGAGGCTTTCGCGAATGGCCCCGGCGCTGGGGTACGGGCCAAAGTAACGGCCCTTGGCCTTTTTCGCCCCACGGTGAATGCCCAGGCGCGGGAACTCGCCATCGGACAGAAACACGTACGGGTAGGACTTATCGTCGCGCAGCAGGATGTTGTAAGGCGGCCGCCACTCCTTGATCAGGTTCTGCTCCAGCAGCAACGCCTCGGTTTCGTTGGCAGTGATGGTGGTTTCAACCTGGGCGATGCGCGCAACCAGTGCGGCGGTCTTGGGCGCAAGGCCAGTCTTGCGGAAATAGCTGGCCAGGCGCTTCTTCAGGTTCTTGGCCTTGCCCACGTAAAGCAGCCGGGCTCCGCCGTCGAACATCCGGTAAACGCCCGGGCGACCGCTGCAGGTCGCCAGGAATGCGCTGGCATCAAAGACTTGGGACATGAGGTTTTACAGGCTTGCGTCAACCATACCGTGGCGAACGGCCAGCAAGGTCAATTCGACGTCGCTGGTGACCGAGAGTTTTTCAAAGATCCGATAACGGTAAGTATTGACGGTCTTGGGCGAGAGGCACAACTTGTCGGAGATGATCTGCACTTTCTGGCAGCCGACGATCATCAGGGCAATCTGGATTTCCCGTTCGGACAACGCGTCGAACGGAGACCCCTGCGGCTGGAACGGTTTCAGCGCCAACTGCTGGGCGATCTGCGGGCTGATATAGCGCTGGCCGGCAAAGGCCAGACGAATGGCCTGGACCATTTCGTCAAGGCCTGCACCCTTGGTCAGGTAGCCGGCAGCGCCGGCCTGCAACAAGCGTGTGGGGAACGGGTCTTCCTCGCACACCGTCACCGCCACTACCTTGATGTCAGGGTGGCTGCGCAGCAGTTTGCGGGTGGCCTCCAGGCCGCCGATGCCGGGCATTTTCACATCCATCAGCACAACGTCCGGTTTCAGCTCCCGGGCCAGCTTCAGTGCCGACTCGCCCGAGTCTCCCTCACCCACCACCTGCAGGCCGTCGATGTCGGCCAACATCCGTGTAATACCGGTTCGTACCAGATCGTGATCATCGACCACTAAGACCCTAATCAAGCACACACCTCGTCAGCAGGGCGATTGGATCCCGCCACCTTAACAAAATTTTTCACGGTGGGCCTAACGCATTGCTTCCTTCAGAAACGACTGACGTTCGACTGTGAGAGGCCGCACTATTTGCCGGGGCTTGGCGTCGTTGGCCAGCCGCCCCAAAAGGTGCAAGAGCGCCGCCTGATCATCCGACCGCAATTTCCGAAAAGCCCCCAGCAAACCGGACTCATCCGTGTTCAAACCTTCGAGCGCTGCCGGGGTACGCAGGCCGCTGAGGACATACAACGCATCCACGCCCCGGGTCGCCAATGCCGCCAGGTAATCTAGCCGCGGCGTGCGTTCACCGCTTTCGTACTTGCCCTGAGCGTTGGGCTCGACCCCACCGATATCGCCAAATACACGCTGGGTCATACCCAGCCGCTCACGCTCTTCCCGCAGCCGCATACCGATTCCGTTCATAGGGGCTTCTCCTTTTCCCTTATCTCCTCAAGTACGGCCTGCCCGCCTGCAGGCAGCCGTAAAGGTGTGGATCCACTATGCCCATGCTCTGCGGTCGCGACAAGCCATCATTTAGCTACTATGTTGATATCTCGCTGCATCCGTACAAAGCATTCGTCTTCACCCATTTCGACGAAGCCATGACGCTGGTACAGCAGGCGGGCCGGGTTGCTGCGGAACACCATCAGCCGCAACAGGGGAAGGCGCCGCTGCCTGGCCCACAGCGCCAGTTCTTCCAGCACCCAGCTACCGACCCCTCGCCCACGGTGCTCAGGCAACAGGTGCAACTCGCGGATGAACAGCGCCTGGCGGTCCTGGCTGAGGCTGCAAAAACCCAACAGCGTGTCGCCTTCTATCACCAGCCACTGCTCGCGCCAGCCCCAGGCCGCGTCGAAGGCGTCCTCGATCCACAGCAGGTCGAATTCACGGTAGTAGGGCAACATGGCGCGGCGCGTAAGGTCGCGGGCGAAGGTGCAGTGGATGTCTTGGGCGGGAATCAACTGTAAGGGCATCGCATCGCGCTCATTGGGCATAACACACTGGCGAACTGCCAGGGCCACACCTGTCCAGTTCGTTTTCCAACCAGTCGGCCAGCACCCGGGCATTGTTGTGCTCGCTGTCCTTGCCAGCATAAAGCAATGTCAGCGTCCCCTTCCTGGCCATGTCCAGCAGCGGATACCAGTGTTCGGGGTGGGCCGCCAGCGCTTGCTGGTACCGCTGGGTAAAACCGGCGAAATCCACTTCACCCTGATGGAACGCCTTACGCAATTCATTCGAAGGTGCCACTTCGCGCAACCACTGCCCATGGAGGTCATCCTTGCGCTTGTTGCGCGGCCAAAGGCGGTCGACCAGTACACGCTGGCCATCTTCATCCTCAACCGCATCATAGACACGTTTGCAGCGAATCATGGGCGTCTCCTGCCATTACCGTCCGTCTTGAGCCTAGATAATTCATTGATCGAGGTCACGGCCGGGTTACGAATTGTTTCTATGCTCAAGGCCTTCGGCACTTTCCGCCCAACGCCAACCGGAGCCCCCATGGCAACCCCGTCAGTGGCCAGCAGCCCACTACTGGCCCAACACGACGCCCGCCCGCAGCTCTCCCACAAGCCTGGGCGTGCCACCTTAACGTTGTTCTTCAGCCTGCTGCTGGCTGGTATCGCCTACACCGCCTGGAGCCTCAAGCAGGATGTGACCGCAAGCGGTACGGTCATCACCACGGCCACACCGTTCCTTCTGCTGGGCCTGGCGCTGCTGATTGCCCTGGGCTTCGAGTTCGTCAACGGCTTCCACGACACCGCCAACGCGGTAGCCACCGTGATATACACCCATTCGTTGCCGGCGCCGGTCGCAGTGGTGTGGTCTGGGCTGTGCAACTTCCTGGGCGTGCTTTTTTCCAGTGGCGCGGTGGCCTTCGGCATCATCGCATTACTACCGGTAGAACTGATTCTACAGGTGGGTTCTTCAGCCGGCTTCGCCATGGTCTTCGCCCTGCTGCTGGCGGCGATCATCTGGAACCTTGGCACTTGGTGGCTGGGCCTGCCGGCATCGTCCTCGCACACCCTGATCGGCTCGATCATAGGCGTGGGCGTGGCCAATGCGCTGATGCATGGGCGTGACGGCACCAGCGGCGTGGACTGGGCCCAGGCCAGCAAGGTGGGTTATGCCCTGCTGTTCTCACCGCTGATTGGTTTTGCTTGCGCAGCCCTATTGCTGCTGGCCCTGCGCGCGCTGGTCAAACGCAAGGCGCTGTACCAGGCACCGGAAGGCCAGACACCTCCACCGTGGTGGATCCGCAGCCTACTGATTCTGACCTGCACCGGGGTCTCTTTTGCCCACGGCTCCAACGATGGCCAGAAAGGCATGGGCCTGATCATGCTGATTCTGGTCGGCACCCTGCCGATGGCTTATGCGCTGAACAAGACCATGCCCAACGGGCAGGCCCTGCAGTTTTCCGCTGTCGCCGAGGTGACCCGCCAGGCACTGGTACGCAGCGACCCGCAAGCGGCCCCGGCTGACCCGCGCCAGGTACTGACCCTGTTCATTGCCGAGCCCAAGGCCAGCCCGCACCTGGTACCGGCATTGGCGGCGCTGACCGGGATGATCGGCGAAGAGGTCAAAGGCTATGGCTCGCTCAAGCGCATACCGGCTGAAGCCATGGCCAACGTGCGCAATGACATGTACCTGACCAGTGAAGCCATCCGCCTCATGGAGAAAAACCACCTGGTGACATTCGATGCCGACACACGCAGCCAAGTGCAGTTGTTCAAGGCCCAGCTGGACGACGCCACCCGCTATATTCCGTTGTGGGTGAAGGTGGCTGTAGCCATCGCGCTGGGGCTGGGGACCATGGTTGGCTGGCGACGTATTGTGGTCACGGTTGGCGAGAAGATCGGCAAGACCCACCTCAGCTATGCCCAAGGCGCATCGGCCGAAGTGGTGGCGATGTGCACCATTGGCGCGGCGGATATGTTCGGGCTGCCGGTGTCGACCACGCATGTGCTGAGTTCGGGGGTGGCCGGCGCCATGGTCGCCAATGGGTCGGGGATTCAGAAACGCACTTTGTTCAATCTGCTGATGGCCTGGGTGCTGACCCTGCCAGCGGCAATGCTATTGGCTGGCGGCCTGTACTGGCTGCTGAACCACATCTTCTGAACCCGTACGCCGTCGGGTGTAATCGATGGACTCGCCCAATCTCCGGCATGTGTCCACCACCTTGGTAGGAGCGGGTTTACCCGCGAATACGGTAGCGGCGGCAACGGTGAATGGCAGGTGGAGATTGGCCAGCAGGCCCGGCCCTTTCGCGGGTAAACCCGCTCCTACGGGCGACCTGAGTCCGACCCCAGATGCGTGTCCACCACCGATCTGCGTAGGAGCGGGTTTACCCGCGAATATGGTAGCCGCGGCAACCGTGAACGGCGGATGGAGATTGGCCAGCAGGCCCGGCCCTTTCGCGGGTAAACCCGCTCCTACGGGCGACCTGAGTCCGACCCCAGATGCGTGTCCACCACCGATCTGCGTAGGAGCGGGTTTACCCGCGAATACGGGAGCGGCGGCAACGGTGAATGGCAGGTGGAGATTGGCCAGCAGGCCGGCCCTTTCGCGGGTGAACCCGCTCCTACGACGGCCTGAGTCCGACCCTAGATGTGTGTCCACCACCGATCTGCGTAGGAGCGGGTTTACCCGCGAATACGGTAGCCGCGGCAACCGTGAACGGCGGGTGGAGATTGGCCAGCAGGTCCGGCCCTTTCGCGGGTGAACCCGCTCCTACGGGCGACCTGAGTCCGACCCCAGATGCGTGTCCACCACCGATCTGCGTAGGAGCGGGTTTACCCGCGAAGACGGGAGCGGCGGCAACCGTGAACGGCGGGTGGAGATTGGCCAGCAGGTCCGGCCCTTTCGCGGGTGAACCCGCTCCTACGACGACCTGAGTCCGACCCCAGATGCGTGTCCACCACCGATCTGCGTAGGAGCGGGTTTACCCGCGAATACGGTAGCCGCGGCAACCGTGAACGGCGGGTGGAGATTGGCCAGCAGGCCCGGCCCTTTCGCGGGTGAACCCGCTCCTACGACGACCTGAGTCCGACCCCAGATGCGTGTCCACCACCGATCTGCGTAGGAGCGGGTTTACCCGCGAATACGGTAGCGGCGGCAACCGTGAACGGCGGATGGAAATTGGCCAGCAGGTCCGGCCCTTTCGCGGGTGAACCCGCTCCTACGGGCGACCGGCAGGCGTTTCGAAGTTTGCGCAAGGCTGTTGTCCCTGCACGGGTTGATCAGCCCGGGATTTTCAGGCCACGCTGCACGGCTGGCCGTTCCAGGAAATTCGCCAGCACGCGCTGCACCTCATTGAACTGGTCGAAGCCCACCAGGTCACGGGCGTTGTAGCGCTCCACCAGGTTACGCACCCAAGGGAAGATGGCGATGTCGGCGATGCTGTATTCCTCAGCCATCCACTGCCGACCTTTCAAATGCCGATCCAGCACGCCCAGCAGCCGCTTGGACTCGTTGACATAGCGGTCGCGCGGGCGCTTGTCTTCATATTCCTTGCCAGCAAAGAAATGGAAGAACCCGACCTGGCCGAACATCGGCCCGATGCCGCCCATCTGGAACATCAGCCACTGCAGGGTCTGGTAGCGCTGGGCGGGGTCCTGGCTGAGCAGCTGGCCGCTCTTCTCCGCCAGGTACTGCAAGATCGCCCCCGATTCGAACAGCGCCAGCGGCTGACCGCCCGGCCCGTTCGGGTCGAGGATGGCGGGGATCTTGTTGTTCGCGCTGAGCGAGATGAACTCGGGGCTCAATTGGTCGTCATTGTCGAAGCTGACCTTGTGCGCCTCGTAAGCCAAGCCAATCTCTTCGAGCATGATCGACACCTTCACCCCGTTGGGCGTCGGCAACGAGTACAACTGCAGGCGTTCGGGGTGTTTGGCGGGCCATTTGCGGGTAATGGGGAAAGCACTGAGTTCGGTCATGATCAACCTTGCCAAGGGAATGAACCTGTCACTCTAGAGACATCCCCAGCCGCTGACCATCACCGACCACTCATCAGCGTTGGCAGCTCAGGCCTGGCCGTGGGCCTTGAGCTTGAGCTTTTCGGTATCGACGCGGACAAACACGGAGTCGGCGGTCACAGTCAGTACATCCTCTGCCCAGACTTCGCAGATTACCCGGCTCTTGCGCCCCACTTCGCCTTCGACACGCGCCTTGAGCAACAGCTCGACGCCCATCGGCGTAGGTTTCAGGTAGGTCAGGTTGAGCGTGCCGGTAACGCAGTCGATACGCGGCAGGCTGCCCGGTTCTCGGCCTTCGTTACGGTAGTGGTAGGCCATCGCCGTCCAGTTGGAGTGGCAGTCGACCAGCATCGCCAGCAGGCCACCGTAAACCAGGCCAGGCCAGCCAATGAAGGTGCTGTCGGGCGAGTGACGGCACACCAGGTGAACACCGTCGGCGTCCCAGTGGCTTTGCAGGTGCAGGCCGCTGGGGTGGGAACAGCCGCAGCCATAGCAAGTACCCTCAGGGGCCGCGAGGGCTTGAAGGGAAAGTGTGTGATCAGTCATACGCTTCCTGTGCTTGTTGGAATGGGGGCGCGCAACGCCCCCATTAAAGCAGAAACATCAGGCCGTCTGGGCAACCATCTTCGCACGCCGCTGGGTCAGCGAAACCAGCAGGATGAACGCGGTCACCCCGGCAGTCATCAGCGTTTCGTAGCGGTAGGCATCGCTGAACAGCATGTAGCCCAGCACCATGACGATGGTGCCGATCACCAGCCAGGTCAGCCATGGGAACAGCCACATCTTCAGTTCCAGCGGACGCCCTTCACGCTCGGCACGGGCACGCATGCGCAGTTGCGACACGGCGATGACCAGGTACACCAGCAAGGCGATGGCGCCGGTGGTCGACAGCAGGAAGCCAAACACCTTGCCCGGGAACACATAGTTGACGAAGCAGCCAGCGAAGCCCGCCAGGGTGGAGAAGATCACTGCCACGGTCGGCACGCCGGAACCGGAGATGCGCTTGGTCACGCTCAGCGCCTGACCACGCGCGCCCAGCGAATAGAGCATGCGCGATGCCGTGTAGAGCCCCGAGTTCATGCAACTTGTCACCGCCACCAGCACCACCAGGTCAACCAGCAACTTGGCGCCCGGCACGTTCAGTACTTCCAGTACACGCTGGAACGACCCTACCGCTTTGAGCCCGGGGTCGTTCCAGGCCACCAGCGACACCACCAGGAAGATCGACGCCAGGTAGAAGATGGCGATGCGGTACACCACCAGGTTGGTGGCGCGGCGAATCTTGTCTTTCGGGTTGGCGGTCTCGTCAGCCGCGATGGTGACAATTTCGGCACCGAAGAACGAGAAGATGGTGATCAGCACGCCCCCAAGCACCGTCCCGAACCCATTGGGCATGAAACCACCGCTGTCCCACAGCCGGCTCACCCCGGATACCTCTGCCAGCGGCCAGAAGCCGAACACCGCCAAGGTGCAGACCCCGATGAAGCCAATGATCGCGACCACCTTGACCAGCGCGAACCAGTACTCGAAGGCACCGAAGTTCTTCACGCTGACCAGGTTGGTGCCCGACAGCACCAGCATGATCAGGAAAGCGAACAGCCAGGACGGCACGCCAGGGAAGTAGGCATGCAGGATGTCAGCACCGGCAATGGCTTCCACCGGAATGATCAACACCCAGAACCACCAGTACAACCAGCCAATGGTAAAGCCCGCCCAAGGCCCGATGGCCTCCGAGGCGTAGGTGGAAAAAGAGCCGCTGTTGGGGTTTGCGATGGCCATTTCACCCAGCATGCGCATCACCAGCAAGACCAGCAGGCCAGTCATGGCGTAGGAGATGAGGATGGCCGGGCCGGCGGTGGCAATGGCGTTGGAGGACCCGATGAACAGCCCGGCGCCGATGATGCCGGCAATGGAGATCATGGAAACCTGACGGGAAGTCAGGCCGTGCTGCAGTGAGCGCTGTTTCTTGTTGTCTTGCGAAGCCATGAAGAACCCTCGAATGGGTCGGCCGCAGCAAAGCGGCTGAAGGTCTGAGCAGAATTCTTATAAATTTCTGATGTGTGTTGTTGTTGTTTTGCAGATGACCGAAGCGGGTATTGACCTCCTCTTCGCATGACCGGTTGTAATCGTTGATCCAGGTCAGTATTAATCTATAGGCCGGGGTCAACAAACGACCTTTTCGAACCACATAATTCCTTTATGGAATGAACTCCTTCCTTTTTTGCTCGGTATTCGCCCGTCATGTCCAAACGCCTGATGCCTTCGACCACCGCCCTTCAGTGCTTCGAAGCGGCCGCTCGCCACCTCAGCTTCACCCGCGCGGCCCAGGAACTGCACCTGACCCAGAGCGCCGTCAGCAAGCAGGTCGCGCAGCTTGAGGACATGCTCTCGCACTCGCTGTTCCAGCGCATTCGCCGGCGCCTGCACCTGACCCCGGCCGGCGCGCTGTACCTCACCGAAGTGAACAAGATCCTCACCCAGATCGACATATCCAGCCGCTACATCCTCAGCTACGGCGACGAAACCGAAGTGCTGCGCATCGCCACCCAGCCGACCTTCGGCGCCCGCTGGCTGGTGCCCAGGCTCAAGGGCTTTGGGGACCGCTACCCACGCATTCACCTGGATGTGCGCAACGAGCTGGAGCCATTCGACCTGGTACAGGCCAAGGCGGACGTCGCCTTTTTCTTCGGCCAGGGCACCTGGCCCGGGGCGACTTGCATCGAGTTGTTCAGCGAAGAAGTGGTGCCGGTGTGCAGCCCGCAGCTGCTGGCCAGCCACCGTTTCGACAGCGCCCAGGCGCTGACTGAGCACCGCCTGTTGCAATGCGTGTCGCGGCCGGAGGCCTGGCATGAGTGGTTCCTGGGGCTTGGGTTACATAGCCAGAACAGCTACCACGGGCCGCGCTTCGACACGTTCTACCTGTGTATCCGCGCGGCCATCTCCGGCTGCGGCATAGCCCTGATTCCCCGCTATCTGGTGGCCGAAGAGCTGAGCGAAGGCAAGCTGGTGGTGGCCTGGGACCACCCTGTGGCAAGCAACGGGAGGCACTTCATTGCGCATGCCGAGCATGCGGCCGAAGTGCCCAAGATCAGGGCCTTTGTGCAGTGGATCCGGGAGCGGGTGGCTGAAGGCGATTGATTTGACCTGCCCCGGCCTTCTCGCAAACACGCCCGCTCCTGCAGACCTGCCACAGCCCTGATGTCGTGCGCCCTCCGTAGGAGCGGGCTTGCCCGCGAAGAGGCCGGCACAGCCAACCCAAAAACCGGCTAGATCACGAATCCATGGAATGACCGCAATCGAATAATTCGTTTGCGGAATAACCCGCCGACACGCTTGGATAATAAGAAACTCGAACAAGGTCCGCGTGCCCCATGAACCAGGAAAGTATCAGCCAATCCATTGCCATCGTTCACCCGATCACACTTTCCCATGGCCGTAATGCCGAAGTCTGGGACACTGACGGCAAACGTTACATCGACTTCGTCGGCGGTATCGGCGTGCTCAACCTGGGCCACTGCAACCCCGCTGTGGTCGAGGCCATCCAGGCTCAGGCCACCCGCCTGACCCACTACGCCTTCAACGCGGCCCCTCACGGCCCTTACCTGGCCCTGATGGAGCAACTGAGCCAGTTTGTGCCTGTCAGCTACCCACTGGCCGGCATGCTCACCAACAGCGGCGCGGAAGCGGCGGAGAACGCCCTGAAAGTGGCCCGCGGCGCCACCGGCAAACGGGCCATCATCGCGTTCGACGGCGGCTTCCATGGGCGCACCCTGGCCACCCTGAACCTCAATGGCAAGGTCGCCCCCTACAAGCAGCGGGTCGGCGAACTGCCCGGGCCGGTGTATCACCTGCCCTACCCCAGCGCGGATACCGGGGTTACCTGCGAGCAAGCGCTCAAGGCCATGGACCGCCTGTTCAGCGTCGAGCTGGCGGTGGAGGACGTCGCGGCGTTCATCTTCGAGCCAGTGCAGGGTGAAGGCGGCTTCCTTGCCCTGGACCCGGCCTTCGCCCAGGCCCTGCGCCGCTTCTGCGACGAGCGTGGCATCCTGATCATCATCGACGAGATCCAGTCGGGCTTCGGCCGCACCGGCCAGCGCTTCGCGTTTCCGCGCCTGGGCATCGAGCCTGACCTGCTGTTGCTGGCAAAGAGCATCGCTGGCGGTATGCCGCTGGGTGCAGTGGTCGGGCGCAAGGAATTGATGGCGGCGCTACCCAAGGGCGGCCTGGGTGGCACCTATTCGGGCAACCCGATTGCCTGTGCGGCGGCCTTGGCCAGCCTGGCGCAGATGACCGACGAAAACCTTGCAACCTGGGGTGAACGGCAGGAACAGGCCATCATCAGCCGTTATGAGCGCTGGAAGGCTTCGGGCCTGAGCCCGTACATCGGCCGCCTGACCGGCGTGGGCGCCATGCGAGGGATCGAGTTCGCCAATGCCGATGGCAGCCCGGCACCGGCACAACTGGCCAAGGTGATGGAAGCAGCCCGCGCCAAGGGCCTGCTGCTGATGCCCAGCGGCAAGGCGCGGCACATCATTCGCCTGCTGGCACCGCTGACCATCGAGGCCGAGGTGCTCGAGGAAGGGTTGGATATCCTCGAGCAGTGCCTGGCAGAACTGAACTGAGGCTTACAGGCCGAGTTCTTCCGGGGTAAGCATGTCGGACTCGAAGGCGATCCAGCCGCCTTCCAGTTCGGCATGGCCGTTGACGATCGGGCCGTAATAGGTCAGGCCGTTCTCCAGGGTTACGCAAATGTGCGTGGCCGGTTTCTCAGGGGCCGCGAGCGTACCGACGAAATGCACCTTCTTCAGGGTTTCGGTCACCGCTTCCAGGCCCACGCGCATCTTGGGGTTTTCCGAGGCTTCGGTATCTCCGCCACGGTCTTCGGCGCTGATGGTCACGGTGGCGATGTACGGGTACTTGGTGCTCAAACGGGGTTACCTCGGTGGGTGTATAGGCGTACGGGCGCGTAGAGTACGGCAGGCCGTCTCTGTTGTCTCTACTGGCCTCTTCGCGGGCACGCCCGCTCCCACAGGGATCGCATGTTGCTCAGGGTATGCGGGGCACCTGTGAGGGGCGGGTCTGCCTGGGAAGAGCCGGGCCTGCAACAGGTGATCTGAATGCCCCGATCTGTTAGGGTGCCCGCCGATGCACGCCACACCACACGAGGATCCCGAGTGAGCGCCGAAGACCCCCTGATCGCCGACCTGTTCGAAGTCGACAAACGCCTGTCCCTCAAGCCCGTCGTGGACTTCAACAGCTACCTGCGCAACGCCTTCGGCGAGGGCCCATGCCGCTGCCACCGCTGCGTAGAAGGCGCCGACCAAAGCACCTACAGCCACGCGCACAACTTCACCTTCGAAGGCCGCCAGTGGCACCGCCGGTTCGCCAGCACCGCTGGCAGCGACGTCGCCCAGGTGTTGAAAAAAGCCTGGCTGTCGTACACCAAGGCTGATCTCAACCTGGTCGGCGCGCTGGACCTGACCACCCTCAAGACCTTTACCGAGGCCACCCTGCACACGCGCCTGCTGGCCTTGCTGCCGGCCAGCGGCCTGGCCCGTGAAGTGGATGGCCAGTGGATGCTGCAAGCCCAGGCCGACTGACGGCCCGGTGGCAGGGCAGGATTCCACCGGTCTGCTAACTTGGTGGAATCCGTCCACCCACAGGTAGTCCGCCATGGCCCGCACAACGCCCATCGAGCTGTACCGCAATATCGGCATCGTTGCCCACGTGGATGCCGGCAAGACCACGACCACCGAGCGGATCCTGTTCTACACCGGGGTCAACCACAAGATGGGCGAAGTGCACGATGGCGCGGCGACCATGGACTGGATGGCCCAGGAGCAGGAACGCGGCATCACCATCACCTCGGCGGCGACCACGGCGTTCTGGCAAGGCTCGACCAAGCAGTTCGCCCACAAGTACCGTTTCAACATCATCGACACCCCAGGCCACGTCGATTTCACCATCGAGGTGGAGCGCTCATTGCGCGTGCTCGATGGCGCGGTCGTGGTATTCAGCGGCGCGGACGGCGTCGAGCCGCAGTCCGAGACAGTCTGGCGCCAGGCCAACAAGTACCACGTGCCACGCTTGGCCTACATCAACAAAATGGACCGCCAGGGGGCCGACTTCCTGCGCGTGGTCAAGCAGATCGATCAGCGCCTGGGGCACCACCCGGTACCCATCCAGCTGGCCATCGGCAGCGAAGAAAACTTCATGGGCCAGATCGACCTGGTGAAGATGAAGGCCATCTACTGGAACGATGCCGACCAGGGCACCAGTTACCGCGAAGAAGATATTCCCGCCGATCTGCAGAAGCTTGCCGACGAATGGCGCGCGCACATGATCGAAGCTGCGGCCGAGGCCAATGACGAGCTGACCATGAAGTTTCTCGATGGCGAGGAGCTGAGCATCGAAGAGATCAAGGCCGGGTTGCGCCAGCGCACCATCGCCAACGAAATCGTGCCGACCATCCTCGGCTCATCGTTCAAGAACAAAGGCGTGCCGCTGATGCTCGACGCGGTGATCGACTACCTGCCCGCCCCGTCGGAAATTCCTGCCATCCGCGGCACCGACCCGGATGATGAAGAAAAGCACCTGGAACGGCACGCCGACGACAAAGAGCCGTTCTCGGCACTGGCTTTCAAGATCGCCACCGACCCGTTCGTCGGCACCCTCACCTTCGCCCGCGTTTATTCCGGCGTGCTCAGTTCAGGCAATGCGGTACTCAACTCGGTCAAAGGCAAGAAGGAACGCATCGGCCGCATGGTGCAGATGCATGCCAACCAGCGTGCCGAAATCAAGGACGTGTGTGCCGGCGACATCGCCGCACTGATCGGCATGAAGGACGTGACCACCGGCGATACCCTGTGCGACATGGACAAACCGATCATCCTCGAACGCATGGACTTCCCCGACCCGGTGATTTCCGTCGCAGTAGAGCCGAAAACCAAGGCCGACCAGGAAAAAATGGGCATCGCGCTGGGCAAGCTGGCCCAGGAAGACCCCTCATTCCGCGTGCGTACCGATGAAGAGACCGGCCAGACCATCATCTCGGGCATGGGCGAGCTGCACCTGGACATCATCGTCGACCGCATGCGCCGCGAGTTCAACGTCGAGGCCAACATCGGCAAGCCGCAGGTGGCCTACCGGGAAAAAATCCGCAATACCTGCGAGATCGAGGGGCGTTTCGTGCGTCAGTCCGGTGGCCGTGGCCAATACGGCCATTGCTGGATCCGTTTCGCCCCCGGTGATGAAGGCAAAGAAGGCCTGGAATTCATCAACGAGATCGTCGGCGGCGTGGTACCCCGCGAGTACATCCCGGCAATCCAGAAGGGTATCGAAGAGCAAATGAAGAACGGCGTGCTTGCCGGCTACCCGCTGATCAGCCTCAAGGCCGCCGTGTTCGACGGCTCGTACCACGATGTCGACTCCAACGAGATGGCCTACAAGATCGCCGCGTCGATGGCCACCAAGCAGTTGTCGCAGAAAGGCGGCGCAGTGTTGCTGGAGCCAGTGATGAAGGTAGAGGTGGTGACGCCGGAGGAATATCAGGGCGACATCCTCGGCGACTTGAGCCGACGTCGCGGCATGATCCAGGACGGTGATGAAACACCGGCTGGCAAGGTGATACGTGCCGAAGTGCCGTTGGGTGAAATGTTCGGCTACGCCACCTCGATGCGCTCGATGACCCAGGGCCGGGCCAGCTTCTCGATGGAGTTCACCCGCTATGCCGAGGCCCCGGCGAGCATTGCCGATGGCATCGTCAAGAAGAGCCGCGGGGAGTAAGCGGTTCTCCTGTGCCGGCCTCTTCGCGGGTAAGCCCGCGCCTACAGGATGGTCGCAGGCCCAGACATTGTGCGCCCCCTGTAGGAGCGGGTTTACCCGCGAAGAGGCCGGCACAGGCAGCAACAGTTTTCAATGCTGCTCGCCCGCCCGCTTCAACAGCTTCTTGCACCGCTCCGACAAATGCACCACGCGCAAATGCTTGCCCGCCTTGGCATAGCGCTCGCGCAGAGTTTTCAGCGCCGCAACGGCCGAATAATCGACAAAGCTCAAATGCTGGCAATCCAGCGTGACCTGGGCCGGGTCCCCGGCCGTGTCGAACTGGTTGAGGAACGAGGTGGTCGAGGCAAAGAACAGCGTGCCATGCAGTTGATAACGCTTGCCGCCCTCCGCGTCCTCATGGGTGTCGGCATACAGCTCCCGCGCATGCTGCCAGGCAAAGTTGAGCGCCGCGATGATGATACCGAACAGCACTGCCATGGCCAGGTCGGTGAGCACCGTGACCACAGTCACCGCAACGATCGCCAGCACATCATTCACCGGCACCTTGTGCAACACCCGCAACGACGCCCAGGCAAAGGTCTGCTGGGCCACCACGAACATCACCCCAACCAGCGCCGCCAGGGGAATGCGCTCGATCAGCGGCGACAGGAACAGCACGAACAGCAGAATCATCACCCCGGCCACTACCCCCGACAACCGGCCCCGGCCATTGGAGCTGAGGTTGATCACCGTCTGCCCGATCATCGCGCAGCCGCCCATGCCGCCGCACAGGCCCGACACCATGTTCGCAGCGCCCAATGCCACACACTCGCGGTCCGGGAAGCCACGGCTCTCGGTGATTTCGTCGGTCAGGTTGAGGGTGAGCAGGGTTTCCAGCAGTCCGACCATGGCCATCAGCACCGCGTAGGGGGCGATGATCTTCAGTGTTTCCAGATTCCAGGGCACATCCGGCAGCGCCAGCCCCGGCAGGCCACCGGCGATGTGCGCCATGTCGCCCAGGGTGCGGGTAGGCAGCCCGAGCACGTACACCAGCAGGCCAACACCGAGGATCGCCACCAAGGCCGGCGGCACCGCGCGGGTCAGTTTCGGCAGCACATAAACCACCGCCATGGTCAGCGCCACCAGGCCGATCATCAGGTACAGCGGCGTGCCACTGAGCCAGTGTTCGCCGTCCTTGAAATGCTCCAGCTGAGCCATGGCGATGACGATGGCCAGGCCGTTTACGAAGCCAAGCATGACCGGGTATGGCACCAGGCGCACCAATTTGCCCAGACGCAGCAGGCCGAACAGGATCATGACCACACCGCCCAGCAGCACCGTGGCCAGCAGGTACTGCACGCCGTGCTGCACCACCAAGGCGACGATCACCACCGCCATCGAGCCGGCAGCGCCGGAGATCATCCCCGGCCGCCCGCCGAACAGCGCCGTCAGGGTACAAATGATGAACGCGCCATACAGGCCCATCAGCGGGTTGAGGTGGGCCACCAGGGCAAAGGCGATGCACTCGGGGACCAAGGCGAACGAGGTGGTGAGGCCGGCGAGCAGGTCGGCGCGTAGTCGGGCGGGCTTCATGGGCTTCCTGTGGTGCAGTCCTGACGGACGTTAGAAAAACGAGGGGCGCGATGTTACGGAATTTGTCTGACAGCGGCCACCGCTCAACGCACACGTTCCAGGCTCTGCACGGCCAGGTCCAGCGCACGCTGCATGTCCAGGCGCGCCGAACGGCCCAGGTCCGGGTCGTTCAGGCGGCCGCCACGCTCCGAGGGCAGGATTGGCGCCGTCAGGTCTTCGGCATCCATCGCTTCGAAATCCTGTTCGGCGCCCAGGGTCAAGGCACTGCGCCGCAACAGCATGCGCACCTGTTCCGGGGTAAGTGCCGGGTTGATCGACAGCATCGTCGCCACAGTGGCAGTCACCAAGGGTGTTGCGTACGACGTGCCGCAATGCGCAGCCTCGGCCGACACGGGGCGTATGCAGGCAGCAGCACTGACGTCCACGCGCATGTCGATGTTGGAACTGTGACGCTTGCGCACATGATCGTGGGCTTCAACTGCCGTAGCCTTGTCACTGCGCTGATGCCCGCCCACCACCAGCAATTGTTCGGTGATGAACGACGAAGGCAGGCGATATTCATCGGTCCCCGACCAGGACGCACCATTACCCGCCGAATTCACCACCACCACATCAGGGTGCTCCTTGCGCAGCCAGAGGAAAAACTCCTCAAGCAACTCCTCGTAGCCACTCATTGCCAGCCCGGAACGCACCAGCGAATCAACCTCATCACCGTTGACATCGCGCGCGCCGACCCGGTGAATGCCCCAGCTCCAGTTCAGCACCCGCACGCCATCTTCGACCAGGTTCACCGAGGCAGCGATGTTGGCGGTGATACCGGCATCCGAGTTGCGCTCTACCATCACCTCGAAGCCAGGGCTGTGCTTGCCCAGCCCCGGCAAAAAGCCCTCACCCTGCGCAGCGAGAATGCCCGCAACATGGCTGCCGTGGCTGGCCGGGCGATCACCGTCGCGAGCGTAGAGGCATGTCTGGCCTTGTTCGCAGTCCCCTCGATAATGGCCGAACCCTGGGGCGTCGAAGTCCACTTCACGCTCGATTACCCCGACCCGCACGGGCTTCACCGGCAAGCCAGAGGCGGCAATCCGGCGCCGGTAGAAATACAGCGCGTCCATGAAGCGGTTGGCGGCCCATTCGTCCGCCTGGTCGATGGCCCGGGTGCCGCGCCCATTGCCCTCCTCCCCGCGCTCGGGGGCGGACTCTTCGACAATCACGGCATCCACGCTGACTTCACTGCCCATGCGCAGGACCATCGCATCGCGCTGCATCAGGTCCTCTACCGGCAAGCGCAGCTGGTAGACATTCAACGGCGGAATGGCACCCACAACCTGGGCGCCGTATTTACCGGCGATGCGCCGGGCCTCGTCGAGGCCGTCGTATTTTTCTTCGATCAACAGGCTGACCAGATCGACATAAGTGGTCAGGCCGTCCATGTTCTTCGCCACTTCATCAGGCCCTGCGGCGATCACATGACTGCGTTGGCGGGTCAGCCATACCGGGTTGCTGGTGCGGCCGCCATCGGCCAGCCAGAGCGGGGCGCTGCGCTGGGCTTCTCTCACCAGTTTCAGCGTCAGCCGGTCACCTTGCCGCCCGACATTGGCTTCTGACAGCCGCACACCGCCCAACCATACCGTTGGCAGGTTTGCCCCGAGCCCCTCGGCACGCAGGCACCATTGCTGCTGGCTGTCGCTGAACAAGTCGCCGCAACGCTGCAGCTGCTTGATGCGCAGCGTGTCCGCTGCAGCCTGTGCACCCAGACTGCAAAGCCATAACAGCAAGATCAGGACACCGTTCATGCAATCACCCCACGCGCTCCCTGTGAGTGCGACTTACGGGGCACCTCAAAGGTTCACCTGTGGCTGGCAACTGCCTGGTCGCGGGCGAGCCATTCGGCCATGGAAGTATCCTCCAACGCGTACTCGCCACGATTGGCCTTCCATACCAGCTCCTTGTCGCGCAGGGCATCGAGGGCCTTCTGTACGTTTGCCGTGTTGACGTTGGCTACCGCCTGGGCCTGCTCCAGCTTGCGGCTGACCTCAACCAGAGTTTGCTCGGTAAACGGGGAAAACGGCTGCCGGCCCAGCGTGCGCTCGGCCATGACCGCTAGCACGGCCTGCTGCAACGGCGTAAGTTCGTTCCAAGCGCTTTCGTAGTCACTCCACACCCCGGCTTGATGATTCAGCGCCCCGTTGCGCAGCAATTCACCCAGGTTGCCCGCCTCACCCAGGCCGACGCTAACTTCGGCCAACAGTTTGTTGAGCATTTCCGGGCGCCGGCCGACCAATTCGAACGCGTATGCCAAGTCCTCTACCTTGAACTGGTTACTGTCGGCCAGGCGACGGTTCCACAAGGCGGTGATGAATTCGACATATTCACGCCCCAGCAACGGAAATGGCGTGATGCTGGCACCAAAGAATGGCTGCTTGCTCTTGAGTACCAGGTTGGCCAGCTTGTCACGACTAGAGCCCGTGAACACCAGGCGCAAGCCGTCCGGACGGTCGCCACGGTTAAGATGGTCACGCGCGGCTTTCAGCGCGAACATCGCATTAAGGCCATCTTCGCTGTTTAGGGCGTGCTGAGCCTCGTCGATGATCAGCACTACCAACTGCCCTGAGACTTGATGCAACACGGCAAGCGCCTGGGCCAGGGTAGTACCCGCAGGCAATTGCGGGCGGGTGAAATCCCAGCTCAGGGTGCGCAGCAGGTTGATCTTGTCGATACCGGCCTTTTTCGCGGTCCTGGCCAGCGCACCTTCGAATCTGGCCAGCGCAGTACCGATGGCGCCACTGATGAGCTGCGCAGGGGCGGCGTCGCGATCCGACCACAGGTCGACGTAAACCGGTAGCCAGCCGCGCTGTACGCATTCCGGTATGAAGTCGTTGTTGAGGAAGGTGCTCTTGCCTGTACGCCGGGGCGCGGCCAGGAACATGCCCGAGCTGTAATCGACCAACGACTCGCCGGCCAAGTCTTGGGCCAGTGCGTTGGCCAACTGATTACGGCGTAGGAGCGGGCGAACGGGAGACATGCAATTAACCTAAATTATCTTGCCTACTATAATTTATAGCCTACAAGATAAACCAGGATAATACGACCGTCTGCAACCGTGCCGGCGTGATCCAGATCCGGCAAAAAGTCAGCAAATTTGCCATCATGTTGATTCCACCTGCGGAGATCATGGACATGCCGCTACGCCCCCTTTTCACCTCCCTGTTGCTGGTCGCCAGCCTCACCGCCCACGCCGCCACCGAGGTGGTGCCACTTCAGCATCGCAGCAGCGCCGAACTGCTGCCCGCCCTGCAGGCTTTCATCGGCAAGGACGGCACGGTCAGCGCCTTCGAGAACAAACTGATCGTCAACGCCAGCCCCGAGCGCATCGACGACCTGCGCGCCCTGCTGCAACAGCTGGACACCGCGCCCAAGCGCCTGCTGATCAGCGTCGACAACAACGACAGCAATTTCCAGGACAACCGCGGCAACGCACGCGTCATTCACTACGGCACCAGCAACCGCGACGGCGGCATGCAGCAGGTACAAGCCAGCGAAGGGCAACCGGCACTGATCCAGGTGGGCCAGAGCATCCCCATTACCAGCACCAGCACAGACGGCTATGGGCGCATTCAGAGCAACACCGAATACCGCAACGTGACCCAAGGCTTCTACGTAACCCCAAGCCTGAGCGGCGAAACGGTTCGTCTGCAAATAAGCAGCAATAATGACCGTATCAGCCATGAACGTGCAGATGTAGTGAAAGTGCAAAGTACCGACACGACAGTCACTGGCAAGCTCGGCGAGTGGATCACCCTGGCGGGGTTCAACCAGCAGAGCCAAGCCGACCGCAGCGCGTCAAGCCACACGTACAGCACCCAACGGGGTGAAAACATGACATTGCGTGTCAAAGTCGACCTTGTGGACTGATCCCAGGCAATTCAAGGCTTCGACCAAAGGCCTTGAAACTGACTGCCAAGTCGCATTAGACCAAAGATGTAGTAAGGACAAAAAAGCACTACAAAACATTTGACAGGGTCTTTTTCCCAAGGGCATGATGGCCTCGCTCCCGCTAATCAGGGGCCCTGGCAAGGGCCTTCGGGGCGCGCTCCTTCCACCCCAGGAGGCGCCTCGTGTCTATACGGCCCACAAGGCGGTTCGACGGGATTGCGACTGCAACGAAGAAGTTGTCCCGAGGGACGGAAGCGCATCACCGCAGTACTGGCAATCGCGTAGCACCGCAGCAAGGCAACCACGAGCCGACCTGCCGGAGCGCACCTTCGCCTGGCCTGCCCAACCTTCCCCTTCGAGCCTTCGCGTTCGCCGCCGCAAGCCTGCGAACAGGACAGCCGCCAGGCACCTGATCAGCCCAGAGCATCAGCACAATTAACCCAAGATCGATGCGACGAGGTTTATTTCCATGGCACTGACACGCGAACAGCAAATTGCAGCCCTCGAGAAAGACTGGGCCGAGAACCCGCGCTGGAAAGGCGTGACCCGTACCTACACCGCCGCTGATGTCGTTCGCCTGCGTGGCTCCGTGCAACCTGAGCACACCTTTGCCCGTCAGGGTGCAGAAAAACTGTGGAAGCTGGTCACCGAAGGTGCTCACCCGTCCTTCCGCCCCGACAAAGATTTCGTCAACTGCATGGGCGCCCTGACTGGCGGCCAGGCTGTACAACAGGTCAAGGCCGGCATCCAGGCCATCTACCTGTCCGGCTGGCAGGTTGCCGCCGACAACAACTCGGCCGAGTCGATGTACCCTGACCAGTCGCTGTACCCGGTCGACTCGGTACCGACCGTGGTCAAGCGCATCAACAACGCGTTCCGCCGTGCCGACCAGATCCAGTGGAAAGCCGGCAAGAACCCGGGCGACGAAGGCTACATCGACTACTTCGCGCCCATCGTGGCTGACGCCGAAGCCGGTTTCGGTGGCGTACTGAACGCCTACGAGCTGATGAAGAACATGATCGAAGCAGGCGCCGCTGGCGTGCACTTCGAAGACCAGCTGGCCTCGGTTAAAAAATGCGGCCACATGGGCGGCAAGGTGCTGGTACCGACCCAGGAAGCCGTTCAGAAGCTGGTAGCAGCGCGCCTGGCCGCTGACGTGTCGGGTGTACCGACCATCATCCTGGCCCGTACCGACGCCAACGCCGCCGACCTGCTGACCAGCGACTGCGACCCGTACGACCAGCCGTTCGTGATTGGCGAGCGTACTCGCGAAGGCTTCTACAAGGTCCGCGCCGGCCTCGACCAGGCCATTGCCCGCGGCCTGGCCTACGCCCCGTACGCCGACCTGATCTGGTGCGAAACCGCCAAGCCGGACCTGGACGAAGCCCGCCGCTTCGCCGAGGCGATCAAGAAGGAGTACCCGGACCAGATCCTGTCCTACAACTGCTCGCCTTCCTTCAACTGGAAGAAAAACCTGGACGACGCCACCATCGCCAAGTTCCAGCGCGAGCTGTCGGCCATGGGTTACAAGCATCAGTTCATCACCCTGGCCGGCATCCACAACATGTGGCACGGCATGTTCAACCTGGCGCACGACTACGCCCGTAACGACATGACCGCCTACGTGAAGCTGCAGGAGCAGGAATTCGCTGACGCCAGCAAGGGCTACACCTTCGTGGCGCACCAGCAGGAAGTGGGCACCGGCTACTTCGACGACATGACCACCGTGATCCAGGGTGGCGCTTCGTCGGTGACTGCACTGACCGGTTCGACCGAAGAAGAGCAGTTCCACTGATAGTGGGTTGCGGTTGAACAAAGGCCCGGGGCTTGTGAAAGCTCCGGGCCTTTGTTTTTACCCGAGAAAGGGCCGGGCCTGCTGGCCAATTTTCACCAGCCGTTCACCGTTGCCGCCGCTACCGTATTCGCGGGTTAACCCGCGCCTACACTGATCGGGAGGGGACACACATCGGTGATTGGGCGCAGGCCGCTGTAGGAGCGGGTTTACCCGCGAAAGGGCCGGCACAGGCCACAACAAAACCCCGGATCAGGGCTATGCTTGTGGCAGCCCAGCAGCAAGGACCGCCCATGCCTCGTCCAAGCCACCTGATGATTCTCGCCCTGACCGCCGCTGCCCTCTATATATATGCACTGGCCAGCGACAACACCCTGCTCGCCCTGATGGCCAAACCCATCCCGGTGCTGGCCTTGATTGCCTGGCTGCGCAGCACCCCGGTTTCGCCTTATCGCACGTGGATCTCGATCGGCCTGGGCTTCTCGGTACTCGGTGACATCCTGCTGGCCATCCCCGCCGACCTGTTCGTGTTCGGCCTGGCCGCCTTCCTTTGCGCCCACCTTGCTTACCTGCGCGGCTATTGCGGCATTACCCTGCGCCCCGCCCTGCCCGCACTGATCTTCAGCGCAATCAGTGGCATCGCGCTGCTCGGCGTACTGGCCAGCAACGGCCTCGGCCCGCTGCTGATCCCGGTAGCGCTCTACGCCCTGGCTATCAGCGCCATGCTCTGGCGCGCACTGGCCTGCGGGGGATTGGCCGCGCTCGGTGCCGGCCTGTTCGTGTTCTCCGACAGCCTGATCGGCATCGACCGCTTCGTCAGCCCGTTCGCCGCCGCACCGTACCTGATCATCCTCGCCTACTGGCTCGGCCAATGGGCCATCGCTTCATCAGTCGGTCATCGCTCAACCGATAAAGTATTGACCCAGAGCGGTGCGCGCAGGACCGAGAGCTGCTAGAACAAGGGTTTTTTGCAATTGCAAGTAGGGGGAATCGCCAGATGAACTTTACAAGGCGCAGAACAGCGAAATTCGAACGCAGCAGTTCAAATGATATTAATTATCATTACAGGATTTGCAATTCGTTACCCGCTGCAAGAAACATAATTAACAAAACCGCGCGTAATGCCCGAATTTCAAGGCTCTCAGCCAGTTACGAACGGTTTTTGTACTTAATCCTACGAATAAATTTGCGACAGAAATTTTACTTGCACCAGGTTTACCCATAAAATCAGCGCGATTGATTCGGCTGCGACATTTGGTCACTGCATGTGCGACGCCAAGTCGCCGCTCTACACTTATTTCAGACTGCAGAGCTGGGTCTCTGTATAAGGATCTCTAGCATGTCCGATTCGGCAGGACTCATCGCCCACAACTGGGGCTTTGCCATCTTCCTCCTGGGTGTCGTCGGCCTGTGCGCCTTCATGCTCGGCCTGTCCAGCCTGCTCGGTAGCAAGGCTTGGGGCCGCGCCAAGAACGAACCCTTCGAATCCGGCATGCTGCCCGTCGGCAGCGCTCGCCTGCGCCTGTCCGCCAAATTCTATCTGGTCGCGATGCTGTTCGTGATCTTCGATATCGAAGCCCTCTTTCTCTTTGCATGGTCTGTGTCCGTCCGCGAAAGCGGCTGGACCGGATTCGTCGAAGCACTCGTTTTCATAGCAATTCTGTTGGCAGGTCTTGTCTACCTATGGCGCGTCGGGGCACTTGATTGGGCTCCCGAAGGTCGCCGCAAGCGGCAAGCGAAGCTGAAACAATGAGGCTTTGGCATGCAATACAATCTCACCAGAATCGATCCGGATGCGCCCAACGAGCAGTACCCGGTCGGTGAACGGGAAACCGTCACCGATCAACTGCTAGAGGACCAGGTCCACAAGAACATCTTCATGGGCAAACTTGAAGATGTGCTGCGTGGCGCGGTCAATTGGGGCCGCAAGAACTCCCTCTGGCCGTACAACTTCGGCCTGTCCTGCTGCTACGTGGAAATGACCACGGCCTTCACGGCACCCCACGACATCGCCCGCTTCGGCGCCGAAGTCATCCGGGCCTCGCCGCGTCAGGCCGACTTCATGGTCATTGCCGGTACCTGCTTCGTGAAGATGGCGCCGATCATCCAGCGCCTGTACGAGCAGATGCTCGAACCGAAATGGGTCATTTCCATGGGTTCGTGCGCCAACTCCGGTGGCATGTACGACATCTACTCGGTCGTTCAGGGGGTCGACAAGTTCCTCCCCGTGGACGTCTATGTGCCTGGCTGCCCGCCACGCCCTGAGGCTTTCCTGCAAGGCTTGATGCTGCTGCAGGAGTCGATCGGCCAAGAACGACGCCCGCTTTCCTGGGTTGTTGGTGATCAAGGTATTTACCGTGCCGAGATGCCAGCCCAGAAAGACCTGCGTCGTGAGCAGCGCATTGCAGTAACCAACCTGCGCAGCCCCGACGAAGTCTGATCCAGCGACCTGCCGCCCGCTCCCGAAGGAGCCGGCGGCCTGGCTTCATTCTTAACGTTGACCCAAAGCGACCGAGACCATGACAGCGGACAACGCTATTTTCATTCCGCCCTACAAGGCTGACGACCAGGATGTGGTCGTCGAACTGAACAACCGTTTTGGCGCCGACGCATTCGTCGCCCAGGAAACCCGCACCGGCATGCCCGTGCTGTGGGTAAAGCGCGCCCAGCTCAAAGAGGTGCTCAGCTTCCTGCGCGGCGTCGCCAAGCCTTACAGCATGCTGTACGACCTGCATGGCGTCGACGAGCGCCTGCGCACCCAGCGCCGTGGCCTGCCAGCCGCCGATTTCAGCGTGTTCTACCACCTGTTGTCGATCGAGCGTAACAGCGACGTGATGATCAAGGTGTCGCTCAGCGAAGGCGACCTGAACCTGCCGACCGTGACGGGCATCTGGCCAAACGCCAACTGGTACGAGCGCGAAGTCTGGGACATGTTCGGCATCGACTTTGCCGGCCACCCGCACCTCAGCCGCATCATGATGCCGCCGACCTGGGAAGGTCACCCGCTGCGCAAGGACTACCCTGCCCGGGCGACCGAGTTCGACCCCTACAGCCTGACCCTGGCCAAGCAGCAGCTTGAAGAGGAATCGGCACGCTTCAACCCGGAAGCCTGGGGCATGAAGCGCCAGGGCGCCAACGAGGACTACATGTTCCTCAACCTCGGCCCCAACCACCCTTCGGCGCACGGTGCGTTCCGTATCGTCCTGCAGCTGGACGGTGAAGAAATCGTCGACTGCGTACCGGACATCGGCTACCACCACCGTGGCGCCGAAAAAATGGCCGAGCGCCAGTCCTGGCACAGCTTCATCCCCTATACCGACCGTATCGATTACCTCGGCGGGGTGATGAACAACCTGCCGTACGTGCTTGCGGTGGAGAAGCTGGCCGGCATCCAGGTGCCGCAGAAGG
Organism: Pseudomonas sp. 10(2024); assembly: GCF_045164175.1. Classification (NCBI taxonomy): domain Bacteria; kingdom Pseudomonadati; phylum Pseudomonadota; class Gammaproteobacteria; order Pseudomonadales; family Pseudomonadaceae; genus Pseudomonas; species Pseudomonas sp. 10(2024). The sequence continues at coordinate 1,987,800 of NZ_CP174006.1, read as the reverse complement.
TCGACGTGATTCGCATCATGCTGGCCGAGTTCTTCCGCATCACCAGCCACCTGCTGTTCCTGGGTACCTACATCCAGGACGTCGGCGCCATGACCCCGGTGTTCTTCACCTTCACCGACCGCCAGCGCGCCTACACCGTGATCGAAGCGATCACCGGCTTCCGCCTGCACCCGGCCTGGTACCGCATCGGTGGCGTCGCCCACGACCTACCACGTGGCTGGGACAAGCTGGTCAAGGACTTCGTCGAATGGCTGCCCAAGCGCCTCGACGAATACACCAAGGCCGCCCTGCAAAACAGCATCCTCAAGGGCCGTACCATCGGCGTTGCCGCGTACAACACCAAGGAAGCGCTGGAATGGGGCACCACCGGTGCCGGCTTGCGTGCCACCGGTTGCAACTTCGACCTGCGTAAAGCCCGTCCTTACTCCGGCTACGAGAACTTCGAGTTCGAAGTACCGCTGGCCCACAACGGCGATGCCTACGATCGCTGCATGGTCCGTGTCGAGGAGATGCGTCAGAGTATCCGCATCATCGACCAGTGCCTGCGCAACATGCCGGAAGGCCCGTACAAGGCGGATCACCCGCTGACCACGCCGCCGCCGAAAGAGCGCACCCTGCAGCACATCGAGACCCTGATCACGCACTTCCTGCAAGTCTCGTGGGGCCCGGTCATGCCGGCCAACGAGTCGTTCCAGATGATCGAAGCGACCAAGGGCATCAACAGTTACTACCTGACGAGCGATGGCGGCACCATGAGCTACCGCACCCGGATCCGCACCCCGAGCTACCCGCACCTGCAGCAGATCCCTTCGGTGATCAAAGGCAGCATGGTCGCCGACCTCATTGCGTACCTGGGCAGTATCGACTTCGTTATGGCTGACGTGGACCGCTAAGCATGAACAGCACGCTTATCCAGACAGACCGTTTCGCCCTGAGCGAAACCGAGCGCTCGGCCATCGAGCACGAAATGCATCACTACGAGGACCCGCGCGCGGCGTCCATCGAAGCCCTGAAGATCGTCCAGAAGGAGCGTGGCTGGGTGCCAGACGGCGCCATTCACGCCATCGGCGAAGTGCTGGGCATTCCGGCCAGCGACGTCGAGGGTGTCGCCACCTTCTACAGCCAGATCTTCCGCCAACCGGTCGGCCGCCACATCATCCGCGTGTGCGACAGCATGGTCTGCTACATCGGCGGCCATGAGTCGGTGGTCAGCCAGATCCAGAGCGAGCTGGGCATCGGCCTCGGCCAGACCACCGCCGACGGCCGTTTCACCCTGCTGCCCGTGTGCTGCCTGGGCAACTGCGACAAGGCCCCGGCGCTGATGATCGACGACGACACCTTCGGGGACGTGCAGCCGGCTGGCGTTTCCAAACTGCTGGAGGGTTACGTATGACCATTACTTCCTTCGGCCCGGCCAACCGCATCGCGCGCTCGGCCGAAACCCACCCGCTGACCTGGCGCCTGCGTGACGACGGCGAGCCGGTCTGGCTGGCCGAGTACGAATCGAAGAACGGCTACGCCGCAGCCCGCAAGGCGCTGGCGCAAATGTCCGCCGACGACATCGTGCAAAGCGTCAAGGACTCCGGCCTCAAGGGCCGTGGCGGTGCAGGCTTCCCCACTGGCGTGAAGTGGGGCCTGATGCCCAAAGACGAATCCATGAACATCCGCTACCTGCTGTGCAACGCGGACGAAATGGAGCCGAACACCTGGAAGGACCGCATGCTGATGGAGCAACAGCCCCATCTGCTGGTCGAGGGCATGCTGATCAGCGCCCGCGCCCTCAAGGCCTACCGCGGCTACATCTTCCTGCGTGGCGAATACACCACCGCAGCGAAGAACCTCAACCGCGCCATCGATGAAGCCAAGGCCGCCGGCCTGCTGGGCAAGAACATCCTGGGCAGCGGTTTCGATTTCGAGCTGTTCGTGCACACCGGCGCCGGCCGCTACATCTGCGGTGAAGAAACCGCGCTGATCAACTCGCTGGAAGGCCGCCGCGCCAACCCGCGCTCCAAGCCGCCCTTCCCTGCCGCCGTTGGCGTGTGGGGCAAGCCGACGTGCGTGAACAACGTCGAAACCCTGTGCAACGTCCCGGCCATCGTCGCCAACGGCAACGACTGGTACAAGTCGCTAGCCCGCGAAGGCAGCGAAGACCATGGCACCAAGCTGATGGGCTTCTCCGGCAAGGTGAAGAACCCAGGCCTGTGGGAACTGCCATTCGGCGTTACCGCGCGCGAATTGTTCGAAGACTACGCCGGTGGCATGCGCGATGGCTTCAAGCTCAAGTGCTGGCAGCCAGGCGGCGCCGGTACCGGCTTCCTGCTGCCTGAGCACCTCGATGCGCAAATGTACGCCGGTGGCATCGCCAAGGTTGGCACCCGTATGGGTACTGGCCTGGCGATGGCGGTCGACGACAGCATCAACATGGTGTCGCTGCTGCGCAACATGGAAGAGTTCTTCGCCCGCGAGTCGTGCGGCTGGTGCACGCCATGCCGTGACGGCCTGCCGTGGAGCGTGAAGATGCTGCGTGCACTGGAAAGAGGCCAGGGCCGCGCCGAAGACATCGAGACGCTGCTGGGGCTGGTCAACTTCCTCGGCCCAGGCCGTACCTTCTGTGCTCACGCACCGGGTGCCGTCGAGCCGCTGGGCAGTGCCATCAAATACTTCCGCTCGGAGTTCGAGGCCGGTGTGGCGCCAGAAAGCGCTGCCACCCTGCGCCCCGACCTGGCGAAGCCGATCGTGGTCGGCGCATAACAAGATGATTAGGCGGGTGGTCCGTGCCACTCGCCAGCTTACCGGCAGGCCCGAGCAATCGAGGCGTGTCGCAAGCTCACCGATTTCCATTAGCCACGCCCGCTCACGCGGGCCAACGAAGAACTTTGAACAATGGCCACTATCCACGTAGACGGCAAAGCGCTCGAAGTCAACGGTGCAGACAACCTGTTACAGGCGTGTCTGTCGCTCGGCCTCGACATCCCTTATTTCTGCTGGCACCCGGCGCTTGGTAGCGTTGGCGCCTGCCGGCAGTGCGCAGTCAAGCAGTACACCGACGAGAACGACACCCGTGGTCGTATCGTCATGTCCTGCATGACCCCTGCTTCCGACGGCACCTGGATCTCCATCGACGACGAAGAGTCGAAGGCGTTCCGCGCCAGCGTCGTCGAATGGCTGATGACCAACCACCCGCACGACTGCCCGGTGTGCGAGGAAGGCGGTCACTGCCACTTGCAGGACATGACGGTAATGACCGGCCACAACGAGCGCCGCTACCGTTTCACCAAGCGTACCCACCAGAACCAGGACCTCGGCCCGTTCATCGCCCATGAGATGAACCGCTGCATCGCCTGCTACCGTTGCGTGCGCTACTACAAGGACTACGCCGGTGGTACCGACCTGGGCGTCTACGGCGCTCATGACAACGTGTACTTCGGCCGCGTCGAAGACGGTGTGCTGGAAAGCGAGTTCTCTGGCAACCTGACCGAGGTCTGCCCGACCGGCGTATTCACCGACAAGACCCACTCCGAGCGCTACAACCGCAAGTGGGACATGCAGTTCGCCCCAAGCATCTGCCATGGCTGCTCCAGCGGCTGCAACATCAGCCCGGGTGAGCGCTACGGCGAACTGCGCCGTATCGAAAACCGCTTCAACGGTTCGGTCAACCAGTACTTCCTGTGCGACCGCGGCCGCTTCGGCTACGGCTACGTCAACCGCAAGGACCGCCCACGCCAGCCACAACTGGCCGACGGCACCAAGCTGGGCCTGGACGCCGCCCTGGACAAGGCCGCCGACCTGCTGCGCGGCCGTACCATCGTCGGTATCGGCTCGCCACGCGCCAGCCTCGAAAGCAACTACGGCCTGCGTGAGCTGGTCGGCGCCGAATACTTCTACTCGGGCATGGAAGCTGGCGAACTGGCCCGCGTACGCCTGGCCCTGAACGTGCTGAACAACAGCCCGCTGCCCGTGCCGACCCTGCGCGACATCGAAGACCACGACGCCGTGTTCGTGCTCGGTGAAGACCTGACCCAGACCGCTGCCCGCGTTGCCCTGGCCGTGCGCCAGGCCACCAAAGGCAAGGCCGAGGCCATGGCCGAAGCCATGAAAGTGCAGCCTTGGCTCGACGCTGCCGTGAAGAACATTGGCCAGCACGCGCTGTACCCGCTGTTCATCGCATCCCTGGCTGAAACCAAGCTGGACGACGTCGCCGAAGAGTGCGTACACGCCGCGCCGGCCGACCTGGCCCGCATCGGTTTCGCCGTGGCCCACGCCATCGACCCGAGCGCCCCTGCCGTCGCCGGCCTGGACGACGAAGCCCTGGCCCTGGCCCAGCGCATCGCCGACGCCCTGGTCGCCGCCAAGCGCCCACTGGTCGTAGCCGGTACTTCGCTGGCCGACCCGGCGCTGATCGAAGCGGCTGCCAACATCGCCAAGGCCCTGAAGCTGCGCGAGAAAAACGGCTCGCTGAGCCTGGTGGTGCCTGAGGCCAACAGCCTCGGCCTGGCCATGCTCGGTGGCGAGTCGATCGATGCCGCCCTGGACGCGGTCATCAGCGGCAAAGCCGATGCCATCGTGGTGCTGGAAAACGACCTGTACGCCCGCGTACCGGCCGCCAAGGTCGATGCTGCCCTGGCTGCGGCCAAGGTGGTGATCGTTGCCGACCACTCCAAAACCGCCACCGTCGACCGCGCCCACCTGGTGCTGCCGGCCGCCTCGTTCGCCGAAGGCGACGGTACCCTGGTCAGCCAGGAAGGCCGTGCCCAGCGCTTCTTCCAGGTGTTCGACCCGCAGTACCTGGACAGCAGCATCCAGATCCACGAAGGCTGGCGCTGGATGCACGCCCTGCGTGCCACCCTGCTGAACAAGCCGGTCGACTGGACCCAGTTGGACCACGTCACCAGCGCCTGCGCCGAAGCCGCTCCGCAACTGGCCGGCATCGTCAACGCCGCGCCGAGCGCTGCGTTCCGCATCAAGGGCATGAAGCTGGCCCGTGAGCCGCTGCGCTACTCCGGCCGTACCGCCATGCGTGCCAACATCAGTGTGCACGAGCCGCGCACCCCGCAAGACAAGGACACCGCGTTCGCCTTCTCCATGGAAGGCTACTCGGGTTCGGCCGAACCGCGCCAGCAGGTGCCGTTCGCCTGGTCGCCGGGCTGGAACTCCCCACAAGCCTGGAACAAGTTTCAGGACGAGGTCGGTGGCCACCTGCGTGCCGGTGACCCAGGTGTACGCCTGATCGAATCGCAAGGCGACCGCCTGAACTGGTTCAACGCCATTCCGGGGGCCTTCAACCCGGCCCGTGGCACCTGGACTGCCGTGCCGTTCTTCCACCTGTTCGGCAGCGAAGAAAGCTCCTCGCGCGCCGCTCCGGTCCAAGAACGCATCCCGGCTGCCTACGTGGCCCTGGCCAAGTCCGAAGCCGACCGCCTGGGCGTCAACGAAGGCGCCCTGCTGAGCCTGAACGTCGCCGGTGTGGCCCTGCGCCTGCCGCTGCGTATCAATGAAGAGCTGGGCGCTGGCCTGGTCGCATTGCCGAAAGGCCTGGCTGGCATTCCGCCTGCCATCTTCGGTGCATCCGTCGAAGGTCTGCAGGAGGCAGCACAATGAGCTGGTTCACCCCCGAAGTGATCGATGTGATCCTCACCGTGCTGCGGGCCATCGTGGTCCTGCTGGCGGTGGTGGTCTGCGGTGCGCTGCTCAGCTTCGTCGAGCGCCGCCTGCTGGGCTGGTGGCAGGACCGTTACGGTCCGAACCGCGTCGGCCCGTTCGGCATGTTCCAGATCGCTGCCGACATGCTGAAGATGTTCTTCAAGGAAGACTGGAACCCACCCTTCGTCGACCGCGTGATCTTCACCCTGGCACCGGTAGTGGCCATGAGCGCCCTGCTGATCGCCTTCGTGGTCATCCCGATCACCCCGACCTGGGGCGTTGCCGACCTGAACATCGGCCTGCTGTTCTTCTTCGCCATGGCCGGCCTGTCGGTCTACGCGGTGCTGTTCGCCGGCTGGTCGTCGAACAACAAGTACGCCCTGCTGGGCAGCTTGCGTGCTTCGGCACAGACCGTGTCGTACGAAGTGTTCCTGGGCCTGGCGCTGATGGGCGTGGTGGTGCAGGTGGGTTCGTTCAACATGCGCGACATCGTTGAGTACCAGGCGCAGAACCTGTGGTTCATCATTCCGCAGTTCTTCGGCTTCTGCACCTTCTTCATCGCTGGCGTCGCCGTGACTCACCGTCACCCGTTCGACCAGCCGGAAGCAGAACAGGAACTGGCCGACGGCTACCACATCGAGTATGCCGGCATGAAGTGGGGCATGTTCTTCGTCGGTGAGTACATCGGCATCATCCTCATCTCGGCGCTGCTGGTAACCCTGTTCTTCGGCGGCTGGCACGGCCCGTTCGGCATCCTGCCGCAACTGTCGTTCCTGTGGTTCGCCCTGAAGACCGCGTTCTTCATCATGCTGTTCATCCTGCTGCGCGCCTCGATCCCGCGCCCACGCTATGACCAGGTGATGGACTTCAGCTGGAAGTTCTGCCTGCCGCTGACCCTGATCAATTTGCTGGTGACCGCTGCGATCGTGCTCTACAACACGCCAGCCGTCGCGGCCCAGTGAGGATTTGACCCATGTTCAAGTATATCGGCGACATCGTTAAGGGCACCGGCACCCAGCTGCGCAGCCTGGCAATGGTGTTCTCCCACGGGTTCCGCAAGCGCGACACCCTGCAGTACCCCGAAGAACCCGTGTACCTGCCGCCGCGCTACCGCGGCCGCATCGTCCTCACCCGCGACCCCGATGGCGAGGAGCGCTGCGTAGCGTGCAACCTCTGCGCGGTGGCCTGCCCGGTTGGCTGCATTTCGCTGCAGAAGGCCGAGACAGAGGACGGCCGCTGGTACCCGGAGTTCTTCCGCATCAACTTCTCGCGTTGCATTTTCTGCGGCCTGTGTGAAGAAGCGTGCCCGACCACCGCGATCCAGCTGACTCCGGATTTCGAAATGGCCGAGTTCAAGCGTCAGGACCTGGTGTACGAGAAAGAAGATCTGCTGATCTCCGGCCCCGGCAAGAACCCTGACTACAACTTCTACCGTGTTGCGGGTATGGCAATCGCTGGCAAGCCGAAGGGCTCTGCACAGAACGAAGCCGAGCCGATCAACGTGAAGAGCTTGCTCCCATAAGGACAGAAAGATGGAATTCGCTTTCTACTTCGCATCCGGGATCGCCGTGGTCTCCACCCTTCGGGTGGTAACTGGCACCAACCCCGTGCACGCCTTGCTTTACCTGATCATTTCGCTGATTTCCGTGGCCATGATCTTCTTCGCCCTGGGTGCGCCGTTTGCCGGCGCCCTGGAAGTGATCGCCTACGCCGGCGCCATCATGGTGCTGTTCGTGTTCGTGGTGATGATGCTCAACCTCGGGCCGGCTTCGGTCGCTCAGGAACGGGGCTGGCTCAAGCCCGGCATCTGGGCCGGGCCGGTAATCCTCGGCGCCCTGCTGCTGGCGGAGCTGCTGTACGTGCTGTTCGTCACCCCGAGTGGCGCCGGCATCAGCGGTACCACCGTGGGCCCGAAAGCCGTGGGCATCAGCCTGTTCGGCCCTTACCTGCTGGTGGTCGAACTGGCGTCGATGCTGCTGCTGGCTGCAGCCGTCACCGCCTTCCACCTGGGCCGCAACGAGGCGAAGGAGTAAATCATGGGTGCTATCCCTCTCGAACATGGTCTGGCGGTCGCCGGCATCCTGTTCTGCTTAGGTCTGGTTGGCCTGATGGTCCGCCGCAACATCCTCTTCGTGCTCATGAGCCTGGAAGTCATGATGAACGCCTCTGCCCTGGCGTTCGTCGTCGCCGGTGCCCGTTGGGTCCAGCCCGACGGCCAGGTGATGTTCATTCTGGTGATCAGCCTGGCAGCCGCCGAGGCCAGCATTGGCCTGGCCATCCTGCTGCAGCTGTATCGCCGCTTCCACACTCTCGACATCGATGCTGCCAGTGAGATGCGCGGATGAACCTTCTCTTCCTGACTTTCGTCTTTCCCCTCATCGGCTTCCTGCTGCTGTCGTTCTCGCGCGGACGGTTCTCGGAGAACCTGTCCGCCCTGATCGGCGTCGGCTCGGTAGGCCTGTCGGCCGCCACGGCCGCTTACGTCATCTGGCAGTTCAACGTCGCCCCGCCTGAGGGCGGCGCGTACAGCCAGCTGCTGTGGCAGTGGATGTCGGTGGACGGCTTCGCGCCGAACTTCACCCTGTACCTGGACGGCCTGTCGGTCACCATGCTCGGCGTGGTGACCGGTGTCGGCTTCCTGATCCACCTGTTCGCATCCTGGTACATGCGTGGCGAAGCCGGCTACTCGCGCTTCTTCTCGTACACCAACCTGTTCATCGCCAGCATGCTGTTCCTGGTCCTCGGCGATAACCTGCTGTTCATCTACTTCGGCTGGGAAGGCGTGGGCCTGTGCTCGTACCTGTTGATCGGTTTCTACTACAGCAACCGCAACAACGGTAACGCGGCACTCAAGGCATTCATCGTCACCCGTATCGGCGACGTGTTCATGGCCATCGGCCTGTTCATCCTGTTCGCCCAGCTGGGCACCCTGAACGTGCAGGAACTGCTGGTGCTGGCACCGCAGAAGTTCCAGGCTGGCGACACCTGGATGGTGCTGGCCACGCTGATGCTGCTGGGTGGTGCGGTCGGTAAATCGGCACAGCTGCCATTGCAGACCTGGCTGGCCGACGCCATGGCGGGCCCGACTCCGGTTTCGGCACTGATCCACGCCGCAACCATGGTGACCGCGGGCGTGTACCTGATCGCCCGTACCAACGGCCTGTTCCTGCTGGCGCCGGACATCCTGCACCTTGTAGGTGTGGTCGGTGGCGTGACCCTGGTACTGGCAGGCTTCGCTGCGCTGGTACAGACCGATATCAAGCGTATCCTCGCCTACTCGACCATGAGCCAGATCGGCTACATGTTCCTGGCCCTGGGCGTGGGTGCCTGGGACGCGGCGATCTTCCACCTGATGACCCACGCCTTCTTCAAGGCCCTGCTGTTCCTTGCCTCCGGTGCGGTGATCGTTGCCTGCCACCACGAGCAGAACATCTTCAAGATGGGCGGCCTGTGGAAGAAACTGCCCCTGGCCTACGCCAGCTTCGTGGTCGGTGGCGCGGCACTGGCGGCCCTGCCGATCGTGACCGTAGGCTTCTACTCCAAGGACGAGATCCTCTGGGAAGCCTTCGCCAGCGGCAACACCGGCCTGCTGTATGCCGGCCTGGTAGGCGCGTTCATGACCTCGCTGTACACCTTCCGCCTGATCTTCATCGCCTTCCACGGCGAAGCCAAGACCGAAGCCCACGCGGGCCACGGCATCAGCCACTGGCTGCCGCTGGGCGTGCTGATCGTGCTGTCGACCTTCGTCGGCGCCTGGATCACCCCGCCGCTGGCCGGTGTGCTGCCGGAAAGCGCCGGCCATGCCGGTGGCGAAGCCAAGCACGCGCTGGAGATCACCTCGGGTGCCATCGCCATCGCCGGTATCCTGCTGGCCGCCCTGCTGTTCCTGGGCAAGCGCCGCTTCGTCAGCGCCGTCGCCAACAGTGGCATCGGTCGCGTCCTGTCGGCCTGGTGGTTCGCTGCCTGGGGCTTCGACTGGATCTACGACAAGCTTTTCGTCAAACCGTACCTGCTGATCAGCCACATCCTGCGCAAGGACCCGGTTGACCGCACCATCGGCCTGATTCCTCGGATGGCGCGTGGTGGCCACGTGGCCATGAGCAAGACCGAGACTGGCCAACTGCGCTGGTACACCGCCTCTATCGCCGTGGGCGCCGTGCTGGTACTCGGTGCCGTGGTAGTGGCTGCGGTATGACTATGAATCTTGCGACTTTGCCAAAGGAAACCAACCCGTCATGATTTTGCCTTGGCTGATCCTGATCCCCTTCATCGGCGGCTTCCTCTGCTGGCTGGGTGAGCGCTTCGGCGCCACCCTGCCGCGCTGGATCGCGCTGCTTACCATGTCCCTGCTGCTTGGCATCGGCCTGTGGCTGTGGGGTACCGGCGACTACACCCTTGCTCCCGCACCGGGCGCCGAACCGGCCTGGGCACTCGAATACAAAGTCGAGTGGATCAAGCGTTTCGGCATCAGCATCCACCTGGCCCTGGACGGCCTGTCGCTGCTGATGATCCTGCTCACCGGCCTGCTCGGTGTGCTGTCGGTACTGTGTTCCTGGAAAGAGATCCAGCGCCACGTCGGCTTCTTCCACCTCAACCTGATGTGGATCCTCGGCGGCGTGGTCGGTGTGTTCCTGGCCCTGGACCTGTTCCTGTTCTTCTTCTTCTGGGAAATGATGCTGGTGCCGATGTACTTCCTCATCGCGCTCTGGGGTCACAGCTCGGCAGACGGCAAGAAGACCCGGATCTACGCGGCGACCAAGTTCTTCATCTTCACCCAGGCCAGCGGCCTGATCATGCTGGTGGCGATCCTGGGCCTGGTGCTGGTCAACTACAACACCACTGGCGTGCTCACCTTCAACTACAGCGACCTGCTCAAGGCCGAGTTGCCAGCCGGTATCGAGTACGTGCTGATGCTGGGCTTCTTCATCGCCTTCGCGGTGAAGCTGCCGGTGGTGCCGTTCCACTCCTGGCTGCCTGACGCTCACGCCCAGGCACCGACCGCAGGCTCGGTGGACCTGGCGGGTATCTTGCTGAAGACCGCGGCCTACGGCCTGCTACGCTTCGCCCTGCCGCTGTTCCCGAACGCCTCGGCCGAGTTCGCGCCGATCGCCATGACCCTGGGCCTGATCGGTATCTTCTACGGTGCCTTCCTGGCCTTCGCACAAACCGACATCAAGCGCCTGATCGCCTTCTCCAGCGTCTCGCACATGGGCTTCGTGCTGATCGGTATCTACTCCGGCAGCCAGCAGGCCCTGCAAGGTGCGGTGATCCAGATGCTGGCCCACGGCCTTTCGGCTGCGGCGCTGTTCATCCTGTCCGGCCAGCTGTACGAGCGCCTGCACACCCGTGACATGCGTCAGATGGGTGGCCTGTGGCACCGCATCGCCTACCTGCCGGCCATCAGCCTGTTCTTCGCAGCGGCATCGTTGGGCCTGCCAGGCACCGGCAACTTCGTCGGCGAGTTCCTGATCCTGATCGGCAGCTTCGTGCACGTGCCGTGGATCACCGTGATCGCCACTACCGGCCTGGTGTTCGGTTCTGTTTACTCGCTGATCATGATCCACCGTGCCTACTTCGGCCCGGCCAAGACCGACACCGTGCTGGCCGGCATGGACGGTCGCGAACTGATCATGGTTCTGGGTCTGGCGGTATTGCTGATCCTGCTGGGCGTGTATCCGCAGCCGTTCCTCGACACCTCTGCCGCCACCATGAGTGGTGTGCAGCAGTGGCTCGGATCCGCTTTCACTCAACTCGCTTCGGCCCGGTAAGAGCGCTATGGAATTCACCACTCAACACTTCATCGCATTGGCGCCGATGCTGATCACCACCATCACCACGGTGGTGGTGATGCTGGCGATCGCCTGGAAGCGCAACCACTCGCAGACCTTCCTGCTGTCCACCGTGGGCCTGAACCTTGCCCTGCTGTCGCTCCTGCCGGCGCTGAAGGTCGCGCCGCTGGCGGTCACATCGCTGATCACCATCGACAAGTTCGCCTGCCTGTACATGGCGATCATCCTCGTGGCGACGCTGGCCTGCGTCACCCTCGCCCACGCCTACCTCGGCGAGGGCGCCAAGGGTTTCCCGGGCAACCGTGAAGAACTGTACCTGTTGCTGCTGATGTCAGCCCTCGGTGGCCTGGTGCTGGTCAGCGCCAACCACCTGGCCGGCCTGTTCATCGGCCTGGAGCTGTTGTCGGTACCGGTCTATGGCCTGGTGGCGTATGCCTTCTTCAACAAGCGATCGCTGGAAGCCGGCATCAAGTACATGGTGCTGTCGGCCGCAGGCTCGGCTTTCCTGCTGTTCGGCATGGCCCTGCTGTACGCCGACGCCGGCAGCCTGAGCTTCGACCAGATCGGCAAGGCCCTGGCTACCACCAGCATGCCAAGCCTGGTGGCCCAGCTGGGCCTGGGCATGATGCTGGTTGGCCTGGCCTTCAAGCTGTCGCTGGTACCGTTCCATCTGTGGACCCCGGACGTGTACGAAGGCGCTCCGGCGCCGGTCGCCGCGTTCCTGGCAACCGCCAGCAAGGTGGCAGTATTCGCCGTTGTCGTACGCCTGTTCATGCTCTCCCCTGCTGCCAGCAGCGGCGTGCTCAGCACCGTACTGGCGGTGATTGCCGTAGCCTCGATCCTGATTGGTAACCTGCTGGCGCTGACCCAGAGCAACCTCAAGCGTCTGCTGGGTTACTCGTCCATCGCCCACTTCGGTTACCTGGTCATCGCGTTGGTCGCCAGCAAGGGCCTGGCCCTGGAAGCCATGGGCGTTTACCTGGTCACCTACGTGATCACCAGCCTGGGCGCCTTCGGTGTCATCACCCTGATGTCCTCGCCGTACGGCGGCCGTGACGCCGATGCCCTGTACGAGTACCGCGGCCTGTTCTGGCGCCGCCCGTACCTGACAGCGGTACTGACCGTGATGATGCTGTCGCTGGCGGGTATCCCGCTGACCGCTGGCTTCATCGGCAAGTTCTACATCATCGCTACCGGCGTCGAATCGAACCTGTGGTGGTTGGTCGGTGCGCTGGTGATCGGTAGCGCCATCGGCGTGTACTATTACCTGCGCGTCATGGTTACCCTGTACCTGGTCGAGCCGAACCTGCGTCGTCACGACGCCCCGCTCAAGTGGGAACAGCGCACCGGCGGCGTCATGCTGCTGGCTATCGCCATTCTCGCTTTCGTACTGGGTGTGTACCCGCAGCCCCTGCTGGAAATGGTTCAGCAAGCGGGCCTGCAACTGGTCGGTTGATCACCCCGGCAGCCCCGGTAACAGAAAACACCCCGCCTAGGCGGGGTGTTTTTTTATCTGCACGTTTTGCTACCTGCGCCCACGGGTGCCTCACTCACTCGGGCAGCCCTGACCTGCGCCCGGCAAGGCGGCCTTGCGCAAATCACCATTGGCCGAAGGCAGGTACACTTCCGGGTTGGGCATGCCGCTGGGGGAGAGTTCATGGGTCATTTCGAATTCGGCGCGCACTGACCAGCCACACGCCTCGGTAGTGCATTGCAAATAAGCGATTCGCAGGAAAATATGGCGCCCTTCGCTAGTACGTATGCGCATCCGGCTGTGGCAATGCGGGCAAACCAGCTTGTAAGTACTCACGGCAAGTACCTGCTAGCATTGCCCAGGCTAGTCTGTGTGTCAGTATTGGCTGCAACTGTGGGTGTATTCTTCAATTTGATGGTTCTCATTGCAGAAGTGCTCCTTAAAACGCAGGGCTGTATTCATAACGAGTAGTTTAAGCCCATGGAATATCATTAAACCAGTCATGGATATTTGTTATGAGTACTCACATACTTGCTGAGGTGCTCACGCGCCTTAAGCTTCTCACTGGCGCAAACACTGATGCCGAGCTGTCACGTGCACTGTCGGTCAGCCCGCAAACGCTGAGCAGCTGGAAGGTTCGCGAGAGCATTCCTTACTCACTTTGCATAGACATCGCCAAAAAGCATGCATGCTCACTGGACTGGCTATTGCTGGGTCAAGCCGAGCACATCGCCGCCGACCCAGGTGATGCGGGCTGGGAGTGCGAAATGCTCGAACGGCTGCGCACGCTCTCGCACAGCGATCGCCAGGCCATCCTGCTGTTCATCAAGGACAAACAGCGCATCCAGCAGTTGGAACAGCAACTGAGCGAGCTCGGCGGCGCAACCAATGGCTAACCCCGACGGCGCCAGCGCTGGATGAGCTCGCGCGGGTCGAGTGTATCCAGCCAGACCATGACCTTGAGGCTGATGGGGATCACCACCACAGCGGCCACGAATGCCGCCATGCCCCGGGTCAGCAAAGGCACCAATGACGAAACCAGTGGCTCGAACAGATGGCCCACGCCCACGGTCACGAATAGCAGCAGCAGTTTCTTGGCCAGCGTCAGGCGCCTGGCCTCACTGGTGATCAATCGATCGCGTGCCGCGCTCACCAACAATGCTCCCAGCAGCGCGGCGAACAGCACATCGCCATCCACCCCCAGGAACGTCACCAATGCCGGGGCCAGGTGGTCGAAAACAGATCGCTCAGGCATGCACTTGCCCTCCGCGCGGAACAGGCAGGCAGGCGGTTGAACCCAGGCTATACATGACCGCCGCTTCGACGAAACGGATGTAGCACACCCGCAAGGCACGCCCATGATCATGCCCGGCCACATCCTCGAGCCGCTTGTAGCCCCGCTCTCGCAGCACTGAACGCCAGCGGGCGAATTCCCGTGCTGCCTCGATGGCTGCGCAGCGCGCGGCCACTTCCAAAGCCGCGTCACTGACAGACCGCGGCAGTTGCAGGTGCTCACGCAACCTGCCCAGATCCACCCGCGGCCAGAACGGGTCATGGCAATCGGCAAAGCGCGGTAGCCGAGGATCGTTGCTCATGCGCTACCCCCTTACTGCTCGGCCAGCATGCCGTAGCGAATGGCCTTGATCACAGCAGCCACCCGGGTAGGCACTTCGAATTTGCGCAGGATGTTGGACACGTGAAAGTTCACCGTCGACTCCTTGCATTCAAGGATCTGGCCAATCTCCCACGAGCTCTTGCCATAAGCACACCACAACAGCACTTGCTGTTCACGTGGCGTCAGGCGAACCGGGGCGTCCGCCAAGGGTTGCTGCGAGTGTCGAGCGTTGTCAGTCATGTTTGAACTCCACGGGTGATTGAGCGAGGCATTGCTGCCTACTTGCAGTCACCTTACGAAGCACAGGCCACCCACCTCCACCGCCATGGTTTGTAAAGAACTTTCGTACAAGACCGCATGACGAAGGTGACGCACGATTTGCTGACTTTCTGCGTGCTCCAAGCCGCATTTCGCTCGTCTCAACGCCGTTGTCCATTCGCCTTTCGCCTGGAGTCGTACAATGCGTTCCGATTTACCCCTCTCGTCCTGCCTCGGTCTGCTGGCGGCCTTGGCTGCCACTCAGCCCGCCCTGGGGGCATCCTCGGTCGAATTGGGCCGGGTGCTGATCACCGATGAGGAGCAGAACGAGCTGACGGCAGCCAGCGAGCGCCTGCGTGAAATACCGGGGGCCAGCAACCTGGTGGACATGCAGCGCGTGGGGCAAGGCCGAGTGGCCAGCAACCAGGACGTACTGGCCTACCAGCCTGGGGTGTTCGCCCAATCGGCAGGCAACGACGGCATCAAGCTGTCGATACGCGGCTCGGGCATCAACCGTGCGCCGGGGGCGCACGGTTCCGGTGTCTACACCATGTTCGACGGCCTGCCGTTGACCGGTCCGGGCGGTACGCCTTACGAACTGTTCGAACCGCTGTGGCTGAGCCGTGCCGAAGTGCTGCGTGGCGCCAATGGCTTTGACCAAGGCTCCCTGGCCTTGGGCGGTGCGATCAACTACGTCACCCACACCGGCTACGACGCGCCTGCACTGCAAGTACGCTACGAAGTCGGTAGCCGCGGCTACCAGCATCGGCACATCAGTTCGGGCCAGGTGCTGGGCAACCTCGACTATTACGTGGCCCTGACCGATTCGGAATATGACGGCTACCAGGCACACAGCAGCGGCAGCGCCAAGGGCATTGCCGCCAATGCCGGTTACCGCTTCAACCCCAACCTGGAAACCCGCTTCTACCTGCGCTATCGGGAAACTGAAAACGAACTGCCCGGCCGCCTGACCAAGGACCAGATCAAGCACCACCCGCGCGCGGCCAACCCCAACTATCTGGCACGCGACGACAGCCGCCCGCAACCAGGCAGCACCTGGGTGGGCAACAAGACGACCTTCTACCTCGACGACGAGGCACGCCTGGAAGCCGGCCTGGTCTATCACGACTACCCGATGGACCTGCGCGAAGGCCCCATGCGCCTGAAGGTCGCCTACACCGATGTCAGCGGTACGCTGAACTATTTCCGCCGCGACACACTGTTCGGCCGCGAGAGCAAGACCACCGTCGGTTGGCGTACCACCAAGCACCTGCCCAACAGCGGCGCTTCGCAATTTACCCGCAATGGCGATGTGTTCGGCGAGCGCACCCGTGACTTCACCTACCAGGGCTCGGACACCGTGCTGCATGTTGGCAACGACCTGGAACTGGTCCCCAACCTGTGGCTGAGCACCGGCCTGGCCATGATCTACACGCGCCGCGAAAGTGACGTGACCTACCCCTCAGAAGGCGGCAAGGTGAGCATGCATGACTGGGACTATGCCCCCCGCCTGGGGCTGCGCTACGACATTCGTCCGGACTTGCAGGTGTACGGCAACCTGAGCCGCTCGGTAGAGCCGCCACACCCGTGGTCGCTGATCTGGAGTGCGCCCACAGCGAACCAACCGATCGAAATGCAAAACCAGACCGCCACCACACTGGAATTGGGCACACGCGGCGAATCGGCATTGGGGCATTGGGACCTAGCGTGGTACTACTCGCAGGTTCGCCATGAATTGCTGGCGGTGGAAATCGTGCAAGGCGCCCCGGCCAAGGAATTCAACGCCAGCGCTACCGTGCACCAAGGCGTGGAAGCCGGCCTCGACAGCACCCTGTGGGAGCGCGCGGGCACTGGCAAGCTGAGCTTGCGCCAGGCCTACACCTTCAGCGACTTCCACTACCGTGATGACGACACGTTTGGCGACAACCGTCTGCCCGGCATCCCCATGCACTACTACCAGGCCGAGCTGCGCTATGACTGGCCGAACGGCTTCTATGCCGGGGTCAATACACAAATGGCCTCGAAGGTGCAGGTGGACTATGCCAATAGCTACCACGCCGATGAATATGCCTTGCTCGGTGCGCGCGTTGGCTGGGACTCACCGAAACAGGACTGGCAGACCTGGCTGGACCTGCGCAACCTGACCAACCAGCGCTATGCAGCGACCGTGACGCCGGCCTACAACGACGCCGGCAAGGACAATGCCCGTTCGACACCGGGCGAAGGGTTTGGCGTATACGCGGGGGTTTCCTACAGCTTCCGCTGACGGGTAGGAGCGGGTTTACCCGCGAATGCGTCGGCAAATTCAATGACGCATTCGCGGGTAAACCCGCTCCTACGGGGGGGCGCTGCACAGCATGATTAGGGGTTCAGACCGCCCTGTTCAACTTCACCCATGAAGCAAACCTGTCGACAAACGCCTGCAAGAACGGTCGCGTCTTATCGTTGAGCTTGCCCGAATCCTCGAACAAGCTCGCCGCACCGCCAAGGTAAGCCTCGGGCATCTGCATGCAGGGCATGTCAAGAAACACCAGCGATTGGCGTACCGCATGGTTGGCGCCAAAGCCTCCAATCGCCCCCGGCGACACACTCACAACCGCCGTCGGCTTGCCGCTCCAGGCACTTTGCCCGTAAGGACGCGAACCCACATCGATGGCATTTTTCAGGCAGCCCGGCACCGAGCGGTTGTATTCCGGGGTGACGAACAACACCGCATCACTGCGACGGATTTCATCGCGAAAACGCTTCCAGGTTTCCGGCGGTGCCTCGGCTTCGATATCTTCGTTGTACAGCGGCAGGTCGCCAATCTCGACGATCTTCAGCGCAAGGCTGGACGGCGCCAGCTCCGAAAGTGCGCGGGCGACCTTGCGGTTGTAGGACTCCTTGCGCAAGCTGCCCACGACGACTGCTACCGAATACACCTGACTCATGGCAATTCCAACCTTTGCGGGTTAAATAGACGTTGTAGTTATAGATGACCGTTCTCCGGCGCCTGAGTTTTTTTTCCGCAGGGCGAAAACTTCCGAGTCAGTTTCACGGTCTATGCCTTCATACATTTCCTACGTAATTCAGAGGTTTCCACCCAAATGGCAGCAGTAATGGTCGGCCAATTCCACGCCCGTGACGCCGAAGGCCGCATCTACCCCGTGCACGAGTTTCAGGAATCCACCCTGCAACTCGACGGCAGCACGCTGGGCGCCCCCATCACCACCTACCGCCTGGCCATCGGCGACAAGGTCAACCACCTGGGTGAAAACCGTTTCGAACTGGCACGCTCCGGCGTCGAGATCACGCGCATTCCGTGATGCAATCCACCGTGTAGCGGCCCCCTTCGTGCTGCAGGCCGTGCACATCGGCGACAAACCCGGGAAAGCCCTGGTTGAATGCTCGGGCGAATGCCAGGTAATCAAGGATCGAGCGGGTCGCCTCGGTGAACCGCTCACCCGGCATGATCAACGGGATGCCAGGCGGGTACGGCACCAGCATCACCGCCGCCACACGCCCCAGCAATGCCTCGATCGGCACCGCCTCCACTTCGCCACGCACCATCTTGTCATAGGCCTGGGCCGGGCTGACGGCCACCTCCGGCAAACGGGTGAACAGCCGCTTCAGCTGCTTGGCCGTGGCATTGGCGCGGTAGCAGTCATGTAACTGGTCGCACAGGTCGCGCAGGCCCATGCCCTGGTAGCGCAAGGCGTCGGCAGCCCCCACACTGGGCAGGCAGCTGCTGAGTGGGGTGTTGCCGTCATAGTGGCGCTTGAACTCCAGCAGCTCGGTGAGCAGGGTGCTCCACTTGCCCTTGGTGATGCCCATGGAAAACAGTACCAGGAAGCTGTACAGGCCCGTTTTTTCCACCACCAGCCCGCGCTCCCAGAGAAACTTGCTGACTACCGCTGCCGGGATACCGCGCGCGCCCAGCACACCGTCTGCGCTCAGGCCCGGCATTACCAAGGTCACCTTCAGCGGGTCGAGCAGCACATAGTCGGTCACCACTTCACCAAACCCATGCCATTGCGCCCCCGGCTGCAGCAGCCAGTCCTGCGCGGCCAGACGGGGGATGCCCTCGGCACTTGGCGGCTGCCAGATGCTGAACCACCAGTCCGCTGCGGCAATGTGCTCACGCAGGTTGGCCAGGGCACGACGAAAACTCAACGCCTCGTCGAACATCTCCTGCAGCAGCGAGCGCCCGGCCGGCCCTTCCATCATGGTCGAAGCTACATCCAGCGAGGCGAGAATGCTGTACTGCGGCGAGGTAGAGATGTGCATCATGAACGCTTCGTTGAAACGGTCCCGGTCCAGCTGCCGCCTGGCACCGTCCTGCACATGAATCATCGAGGCCTGGCTGAACGCCGCCAGCAGCTTGTGGGTGGAGTGGGTACTGAACACCAGCGGGCTGTCTGCCGCGCAGGCGGTGCCCATGGCGTAGCGCCCGGTGAAAAAGTCGTGGAACGCGGCATAGGCAAACCAGGCCTCATCGAAGTGCAGCACCTCGACACTGGCACCCAGGGCCTGCTTGATCAGCCCGGCGTGGTAACACAGCCCGTCGTAGGTGGAGTTGGTCACTACCGCCAGCTTGATACGCTGCCCACGATCACGGGCAAGGGGGTTGGCCTGAATCTTCGCGGCGATCGCCTCGGGGCTGAACTCGCTGAGCGGGATCGGGCCAATGATGCCCAGTTCGTTGCGCTCCGGGCACAGGTACAACGGGATGGCACCCGTCATGATGATCGCGTGCACCACCGACTTGTGGCAGTTGCGGTCCACCAGCACCAGGTCGTCACGGCCGACCATGGCGTGCCAGACGATCTTGTTGGCCGTGGAGGTGCCATTGATGACAAAAAAGGTGTGGTCGGCGCCGAAGTTGCGCGCCGCCCTGGCCTCGGCTTCGGCCAGCGGGCCTGTGTGGTCGAGCAGCGAACCCAGCTCCGGCACGGAAACGGACAGGTCCGAGCGCAGGGTGTTTTCCCCGAAAAACTGGTGAAAGGCTTGGCCTACCGGGCTTTTATGATAGGCCACACCGCCACCATGGCCTGGGGTGTGCCAGGAATAGTTGGACTGCGCGGTGTGCTGTACCAGCGCCTTGAAGAACGGCGGCAGCAGGCCATCGAGGTAGGTGTGTGCGGCTCGCGCCACCTGGCGGGCGAGAAACGGCACGGTGTCTTCGAACAGGTAAAGGATGCCACGCAGCTGGTTGAGCTCGCTCATGGCTTCGGCGGGGGCATTTTCCAAGGTCACCTGCTCGCCCAGGGCGAAGATCGGCAGGTTGGGTGCACGCAGACGGGCCAGGCGGATCAGCTCGGCCATGTTCTGCAGTAAATGGGTGTTCTCGCCAGCGCCTTCGGCGGCAATCAGCATGCAGGCCAGACCATGGTGGGTGGCGGCGACCAGGCGCGCTTCGGCGTGGTCGGCTGCGGCGAGAATGGCAAAGCCATCCTGGCGCAGTTCCTCGGCGATACCCCGCACGCGTTCGCCGGCAACACTGTCGGCCTTGATGGCGCGGTGGACAATGAGGATCGGGAACTTGAGGTCCTTGTACATCAGGTGGCTACCTCCGAAGGACATGGCGTCCATTTCAGGGTAGTTGAGCCTTGTATTACCTGTACTGGCCCTTTCGCGGGTGAACCCGCTCCTACAACGATCTCCACTTCTGTTGCAGGGCGAAAGATCAGCCGGCTGGTGTCTCAGTCAGGGCCTGCCACAGCGAAGGCCCACCCGCCGACTTGGCAATGGCCGCCAGCCGCTCGGCATGTGCCTCCAGCTCTTCAGCGCTGGCCATGATCACCCGCCCTGGCGCACGCCCGACAATCCGGCGGATCTCGCTGCCGCCAGCGCCCTGCCCGTCCTCTTCGGTATCTGCGCCATTCCCAGCCAACGACAGGCTGGTCTGGCCACCGGTCATTGCCAGGTAAACGTCGGCCAGCAGTTCCGAGTCGAGCAGTGCGCCGTGCAACTCACGGCCCGAGTTGTCGATGTCGTAGCGTTTGCACAGCGCATCCAGGCTGTTGCGCTGCCCCGGGTGGCGCGAACGTGCCAGCAGCAGGGTGTCCAGAATGGTGCAGTGCTGCGAAATGTCAGCGCGGTCCTGCTGGCCCAGCAAGGCGAATTCGTTGTTGATGAAGCCAACGTCGAACGCCGCGTTGTGGATGACCAGCGTGGCGCCCTGGATGAACTGGAAGAACTCCTCGGCGACATCGCCAAAACGTGGCTTGCCGACCAGGAAGGCATCCGTGATGCCGTGAACGTTGATCGCGCCCTCGTCACTCTCGCGGTCGGGCTGCAGGTAGACGTGGAAGTGCCGCCCGGTCAGGCGCCGGCCGATGACCTCGACACAGCCGATCTCGATGATCCGGTGGCCTTCGCCAACCGGCATACCCGTGGTTTCGGTATCGAGAATGACGAACCGTTTATCTTGCTGCTGCTCCACGCGGGCGCTCCAACTTGCATCCGTTACAAAGGCCGCGATTGTACCCCAGCTCAACGCTGGGCGCGCACCTCATCGACCCCACGGTTGGCCAGCTGGTCGGCGCGTTCGTTGCCGGGGTGGCCAATATGGCCGCGCACCCACTTCCAGGTCACCTTGTGCCGGTTGACCTGCTCATCGAGCTGCTGCCACAAGTCAGCGTTCTTCACCGGCTCCTTGGCGGCGGTCTTCCAACCGCGCTTCTTCCAGTTGACCATCCATTCGTTGATGCCCTTCATCACGTACTGCGAGTCGGTGGTCAGCACCACCTCGCATTCACGCTTGAGCGACATCAGGCCCTGGATTGCGGCCATCAGCTCCATGCGGTTGTTGGTGGTCTCACGTTCGCCGCCCCACAGTTCCTTCTCGACGCCCTTGTAGATCATCAGCACGCCCCAGCCACCCGGGCCAGGGTTGCCCTTGCAGGCACCATCAGTAAACATCTCGACGCTATCGCTCATGTACCACTCTTGAATTCAGTGCTTGTCAGTTTCGGGGTTGGCTGCGGTGCGGTTGACCTTCGCCAGTGGCAGCGGCAGCAGCTTGCCCATTGGCTCGCGGCGTTCCGGCCGCAAAGGCCGCAGGCCTACCACCATCTTGCGCGCCACCAGCAGGTACACCCCGCCACCGGAGCCCTGCCAGCCGCCGGCCAGTCGTTCCCAGCCCTCCAGGCGTTGCTGCCAGGCTGGTGAGGCAAGCGGCGGACGATAGCACCCGAAGCGGCGTTTCTCCAGCGCGAAGCCCAGCAGGTTGAGCCAGTCGCCCACCCGTGACGGCGAGATGCAGCGCGCCTTGCGCAGAGCACCGTGACTGAAGAAATGGCGCATGCCCCAGCTGCTCCAGGGGTTAATCCCCACGATCAGCAGGTGCCCGCCCGGGCGTACGGCACTGGCGGCCTCGCGCAGCAGGCCATGGGGCGACAGGCAGAAGTCCAGGCCATGCTGCAGCACCACCACGTCGGCAGCGTGCTCGCTCAACGGCCAGGCTTGTTCTTCGCAGACAATCTCCACACCCGGCAAGGGCGCACCAAGGCGCACGTTACGCTGCACCTGGGGGGCTCTGGGCGGTGGCTCGGCGCAGGGCCCGTAATGCACGAGATAGCCGCCAAAGAAGCGCCCGAGCTCTTCTTCCAGCAGTTTGTCCTCCTCCTTGAGCATCAGTTGCCCAAGTGGGCCGTTGAACCACTCACGGGCCAGGCTGATCAGCTCGACCCAGTCCGGGTCGGCCTGGGCAAAGGCTTGGTCGGTCATTGCGCTCTCCCTCGAAGGTTCTCCCACCGCGCCATCGCGGCTAAGATGCCCTCATGTGCCACGCTAGGCGAATCGGATCCGCACCATGATACAGATCGAAGCTCTCCCCGCTTTCTCCGACAACTACATCTGGTTGTTACAGGATACTGCCAAACGCCGTTGTGCGGTGGTCGACCCGGGCGATGCCGGCCCAGTGGAGCGCTGGCTGGCTGCCAACCCCGAATGGGTGCTGAGCGACATCCTCGTCACCCACCACCACAATGACCATGTCGGCGGGGTGGAACGGCTCAGGCAATTGACCGGCGCACGGGTCTGTGGCCCTGCCAACGAGCGCATTCCCGGCCGCGACCTGGCACTGGACGAAGGCGACAGGGTGGACGTGCTGGGTGTAACGTTCCAGGTAATGGCGGTACCCGGCCACACCCTGGGGCATATCGCCTTCTTCAGCGACCAGCCAGCAACGCCCATCCTGTTCAGTGGCGACACCCTGTTCGCCGCCGGTTGCGGGCGCATGTTCGAAGGTACACCCGAACAGATGCAGCCCGCCCTCGCCCGCCTGGCGTCCCTGCCAGAGCAGACACAAGTGTACTGCGCCCATGAATACACCCTCAGCAACCTGCGCTTCGCCAAGGCTGTGGAACCGACCAACCCGCACGTTCAGCAACGCTTCGAGGACGTTACTCGTTTGCGCGCCGAAAATCGCATCAGCTTGCCCTCAACGATCGGCCTGGAGCGCCTGACCAACCCCTTTCTGCGCACCGCTGAAACATTAGTTAAACAAAAAGCAGACGAATGGAAGGGACATTCAAACACCTCGCATGTCGCTGTTTTTGCTGCCTTGAGGTCTTGGAAGGACACCTTCTGATAACCGCAAGATATATCGCAAGTGAGGGCCGAAGGTTGACCCGGGCCGGAGCGGTTTCTAGAATCGCCGAAATTTTTCGCCCGGATACCTGTGTCAGCCGATGTCTTCCCGTAGCCGCAGAACCTCTCATTCCGCCGCCCTGACGCGCCTGGCCCAAATCAGCGCGCTGGCCCTGGCAGCCACGCTGGTGGGCTGCCAGAGCACCCGTCAGCTCGACGAATCCGATAGCGTTCGCGCGCACAACTACCAGGCACGGATCAAGCACAAACCTTCCCCGCTGCTGGTCAAGCCGGCCGAACAGGCGCCGCAGGATGTCTGGGAGCGCATGCGCCAGGGTTTCGCCCTGCAGGACAGCATCGACGTCAACCCGCGCATCGAGCAGCAGCGCTTGTGGTTCGCCAGCAACCCGACCTTCATCGAAAGCGCCGGGGAGCGTGGCAGCCTCTACCTGCACTACATCGTCGAGCGCCTTGAAGAACGCGACATGCCGCTGGAACTGGCCCTGCTGCCAGCCATCGAAAGTGCCTACAACCCCATGGCCTACTCACGCGCCAGCGCTGCCGGCATGTGGCAGTTCATGCCGGCTACCGGTCGCCACTTCAACCTGCGCCAGACCAACTTCTATGACGGCCGCCGCGATGTCACCGCGTCGACCAACGCCGCGCTGGACTACCTGACCCGCCTGCACGACATGTTCAACGGCGACTGGCTGTTGGCCCTGGCGGCCTACAATGCCGGCGAAGGCACCGTCAGCCGAGCCATCGAGCGCAACGAAAGGCTCGGCCTGCCGACCGACTACTGGAACCTGCCGCTGCCACAGGAAACCCGCGACTACGTGCCCAAGTTGCTGGCACTGTCGCAGGTGGTGTCCACGCCAGAAGCCTATGGTGTCAATCTCACCCCGATCGCCAACGAACCGTACTTCGAAGCGGTGGCGATCAATGACCGTCTGGACCTTTCCCGGGTCGCGGCCTTTGCCAACATCGACGAGGACGAGCTGATCCAGCTCAACCCGGCATTCAAGAAGCGCATGACCGTCGATGGCCCGAAACAGCTGCTGGTGCCCACCGCCAAGGCGCAGTTGCTCAGTGCCAGCCTGTCCAACCTCAACCCGGAGCAACTGGTCAGCCTGCAACCCCCGAAAGCAGCGTTTGCCCGGGCCGTGGCCGAAGCCAAGGCACCGGTGGGGGCACGCAGCTACCGGGTCAAGCGTGGCGATAACCTGAGCGTCATCGCCAAGGCCAACCGTGTATCGGTCAAGGACATCAAGCGCTGGAACCGTTTGTCCGGCAACAGTCTGCGCGCTGGCCAGGTTCTGGCCCTGCGTGGTGGCAGTGCGCCAAGCGGCGCCGGCAACCGGGTTGCTGCCTCCGGGAAGCGCTCCACGCAATACAAGGTTCGCAAGGGCGATTCTCTGTACCTGGTGGCCAAGCGCTTCAATGTGGAAATGAAGCACCTCAAGCGCTGGAACCCACGCAGCGGCCACGCCCTCAAGCCAGGCCAGACCCTGACCGTCTACCTCGGGCATTGAGTCGTTACAGGGGCTGCTTTGCAGCCCATTCGCGGGCACGCCCGCTCCCACAGTTTTTTCACAGCCCTCAAAGCCGGTGCCCTACCTGTGGGAGCGGGCGTGCCCGCGAATGGGCCTGAAAACCCAGCCACTGGAAAACCCCAGCCCCTCTCTTTTTCCAACCCCACCAAGCTGTTACTGTACTCGATCAAAGCCCAACGCCTCTGGATCGGATGCCGATTTGATACGTCCCCTCCTGCTGTCACTCAGCCTGGCCTTGAGCTTTCCCGCAGCCGCGATCGTGAGCGAAAGCCACGGATACGCGCAGTTCGGCACGCTCAAGTACCCAGCCACCTTCACCCACTTCGACTGGGTCAACCCGCAAGCGCCCAAGGGCGGCACGTTGCGGGCCATGGCTTTTGGTACCTTCGACACGCTCAACCCCTACACCTTCAAAGGGTCGAGCCCGATTACCACGCCCAATTTCCAGCAGTACGGCATCAGCGAGCTGAACGAGCCACTGATGGTCGGCACGGGCCAGTACGACCCGTCCGGTGACGAGCCAACCTCCAGCTATGGCCTGATCGCCCGCTCGGTGGAGTACAGCGAGGACCGCAGCTGGGTGGTGTTCAACCTGCGCCCCGAAGCCCGCTGGCATGACGGCCAGCCCATCACCTCGGCTGACGTGGCCTTCTCGTACCGCACGCTGCTCAAGGATGGCCACCCGATCTACCGCACCAACCTGCAGGAAGTGCAGCGGGTAGACATCCTCGGCCCGCTACGCATCCGCTTCGTGTTCAAACGCGCCGGCAACCCGCTGCTGATCCTGCGTCTGGGCGAAATGCCGGTGCTGCCCAAACACTACTGGCAGAAGCGCGACTTCAAGGCCACCACCTTCGAGCCCCCCTTGGGCAGCGGCCCCTACCGCATCACCCAGGTACAACCCGGACGACGACTGGTGTTCGAACGGGTGAAGAACTACTGGGGCAAAGACCTGGCGGTCAACCGTGGCAAGTACAATTTCAATCGGGTCGAATACGAGTTCTATCGTGACGCGACGGTGGCCTTCGAAGCCTTCAAGGCCGGCGAGTTCGACATCTATATCGAGCACCAGGCAAAAAACTGGGCCAACGGTTACAACTTCCCTGCCGTGCGCCGGGGTGAAGTGATCAAGGCACAAATCCCGCACAGCATCCCCACGCAAACACAGGGCCTGTTCATGAACAGCCGCCGGGCCGCGTTCAGTGACCCGCGGGTACGCCAGGCGCTGGGGCTGATGCTGGACTTCGAGTGGACCAACCGCGCGCTGTTCAGCAGCGCCTACCGCCGCTCGACCAGCTACTACCCAAACAGCGAGTTCGCCGCCAGCGGCCTGCCCACCGGCAAGGAGTGGCTGCTGCTGGCGCCATTCCGTGACCAGTTGCCGGCCAAGCTGTTCAGCGAACCGTACAAGGTCAGCCACACCGATGGCCGGGGTATCAGCCGCCAGACCCTGCGCCAGGCCCTGGGCCTGCTCGCCGAGGCCGGCTGGAAGCTGCACGGCCAGCGCCTGGTCGACAGCAAGGGCCAGCAGTTGCGCATGGAACTGCTGCTGGTAAACCCCAACCTTGAACGCATCCTGCAACCTTATGTCGAAAACCTGTCCAGCATCGGCATCGATGCGCGCTTGCGCACCGTGGACCGTGCCCAGTACAAACAACGCCTGGACCAGTTCGATTTCGACATGATTCTGATGACCCTGAACCAGACCCTCAGCCCCGGCCTCGAACAATGGCTGTACTTCCATTCCAGCCAGGCCGCGACAAAGGGCAGCAAGAACTATGCTGGGGTCAAGGACCCGGTGGTCGACCACCTGCTCGACACCCTGCTCGCCGCCCGCACCCGCGATGACCAGGTCGCCGCTGCCCGCGCCCTGGACCGCGTGCTCTCATGGCACTACTACATGATCCCCAACTGGTACCTCGACAACCATCGCCTGGCCTACCGCAACCGGTTCGCCTTCGTCACCACGCCGCCCTACACCCTTGGGCTGAATAGCTGGTGGATCAAGACTTCGGAGAAAGCCCAATGACGCCAACGCACCGTCTGCGCCGGCTGGCAGGCAGCCTGTTGCTCGCCTGCCTGAGCCTTCCCGCGCTGGCCGCACCGCAGCACGCGCTCACCCTTTACGATGAGCCACCCAAGTATCCCGCCGACTTCAAGCACTTCGACTACGTCAACCCGGATGCGCCCAAGGGCGGCACCTTCCGCCAGTCCAGCTTCGGTGGCTTCGACAGCCTCAACCCGTTCATCAACAAAGGCGTGGCGGCCGAGAACATCGGCATTATCTACGACACCCTGATGCGCCAGAGCCAGGATGAACCGTTCACCGAATACGGCCTGGTTGCCGGCAAGATCGAAAAGGCCCCGGACAACAGCTGGGTGCGCTTCTACCTGCGCCCCGAAGCGCGCTTCCATGACGGCCATCCGATGCGCGCCGACGACGTGGTGTTCACGTTCAACGCCCTGATCAAGGACGGCGCCCCACTGTACCGCCAGTACTACGCCGACGTCGCCGAAGTGGTCGCCGAAGAACCGCTGAAGGTGCTGTTCAAGTTCAAGCACAAGAACAACCGCGAGCTGCCACTGATTCTCGGCCAACTGCCGGTACTGCCCAAGCACTGGTACGAAAACCGCGAGTTCAACCGCGGCAACCTGGAAATCCCGTTGGGCAGCGGCCCGTACAAGGTCGCCAAGGTCAAGGCCGGGCGCTCGGTGCGCTACGAACGGGTCAAGGACTACTGGGCCAAGGACCTGCCCATCAACCGCGGCTTCTACAACTTCGATGCCATGACGTTCGACTCCTACCGCGACACCACCGTCGCCCTGGAGGCCCTCAAGGCCGGGGCATTCGACTATGGCCTGGAAGTCAGTGCCAAGAACTGGGCCACCGCTTACAACGTGCCCGCCGTGCGCGAAGGTCGCCTGATCAAGGAAGAGCTGCCCAACGGCAACCCCACCGGTATGCAGGGCTTCATTTTCAACATCCGCCGCCCGGTTTTCCAGGATGTGCGTGTGCGCCAGGCCCTGAGCCTGCTGCTGGACTACGAGTGGACCAACAAGCAGCTGTTCAACGGCGCCTACACCCGTACCGGCAGCTACTTCGAGAACTCGGAAATGGCCGCCCGCGGCCTGCCCAGCCCCAACGAGCTGAAAATCCTCGAACCACTGCGCGGCAAAGTGCCCGAGCAAGTATTTACCGAGGTCTTCCACAACCCGGTCAGTGACGGCAGCGGCATGATCCGCGAGCAACAGCGCCAGGCCTACAAACTGTTGCAGGAAGCCGGCTGGAAAATCGTCGACGACAAGATGGTCGACGCCCAAGGCAAGCCGGCAAGCATCGAGTTCCTGCTGGCGCAGACCGAGTTCGAACGCATTCTGCTGCCGTTCAAGCGCAACCTTGCCGACCTCGGTATCGAGCTGAACATTCGCCGCGTCGACGTTTCGCAGTACATAACCCGCCTGCGCTCGCGTGACTACGACATGATCGTTGGCGGCTACCCGCAATCCAACTCGCCAGGCAACGAGCAGCGCGAGTTCTGGTCCAGCGCCGCCGCCGACAACCCCGGCAGCCGCAACTTCATCGGCCTGCGCGACCCGGCCATCGACCAACTGGTGGACCAGCTGATCAACGCCGACTCTCGGCAGAGCCTGATCGACCACTGCCGCGCCCTCGACCGCGTGCTGCTGTGGGGCTATTACGTGATCCCCAACTGGCACATCAAGACCTGGCGTGTGGCCTACTGGAACCACATCGGCCACCCGAACGTGTCGCCCAAGTACGACATCGGCATCGACACCTGGTGGATCAAGCCCGATGTAACCCCGGCGGTCAGCGAAGCGCCTGCGGACGAGGCCAACTAAGATGCTGGCCTACATCCTGCGCCGCCTGCTGCTGATCATCCCGACCCTGTTCGGCATCCTCATCATCAACTTCATCATCGTCCAGGCCGCCCCCGGTGGCCCGGTCGAGCAAATGATCGCCAAGCTCGAAGGCTTCGAAGGCGCCACCAGCCGCATTGCCGGTGGCGGCGCCGAGGTTTCCGTGGCCGGCTCCAGCTACCGCGGCGCCCAGGGCCTGGACCCGGCGCTGATCGCTGAAATCGAGCGCATGTACGGCTTCGACAAGTCGCCGCCCGAGCGCCTGTGGATCATGGTCAAGAACTACGCCCAGCTGGACTTCGGCGACAGCTTCTTCCGCGACGCCAAGGTGATCGACCTGATCGCCGAGAAGATGCCGGTTTCGATCTCGCTGGGGCTGTGGAGCACGCTGATCATGTACCTGGTGTCGATCCCGCTGGGGATCGCCAAGGCCGTGCGCCACGGCAGCCACTTCGACGTGTGGACCAGCTCGGCAATCATCGTCGGCTACGCCATCCCGGCGTTCCTGTTCGCCATCCTGCTGATCGTGCTGTTCGCCGGTGGCAGCTACTTCGACTGGTTCCCGCTGCGTGGCCTCACCTCCAACAACTTCGACGAACTGAGCACCACCGGCAAGGTGCTGGACTACTTCTGGCACCTGGTGCTGCCGATCACCGCGCTGGTCATCGGCAACTTCGCCACCATGACCCTGCTGACCAAGAACAGCTTCCTCGACGAAATCAACAAACAGTACGTGGTCACCGCCAAGGCCAAGGGCCTGAGCCGATCACGGGTGCTGTACGGCCACGTGTTCCGCAACGCCATGCTGCTGGTGATCGCCGGCTTCCCTTCGGCGTTCATCGGCATCTTCTTCACAGGCTCCTTGCTGATCGAGGTGATCTTCAGCCTCGACGGCCTGGGCCTGATGAGTTTCGAAGCGGCCATCAACCGCGACTACCCGGTGGTCTTCGGCACCCTGTTCATCTTCACCCTGCTAGGGCTGGTGGTGAAACTGATCGGCGACCTGACCTACACCTTGGTCGATCCGCGCATCGACTTTGCCAGCCGGGAGCACTGACATGGCCTTGTCCCCCCTCAACCGCCGGCGCTTCGAGCGTTTCAAGGCCAACCGCCGTGGCTGGTGGTCGCTGTGGCTGTTCCTGATTCTGTTCGGGCTGAGCCTGGGCGCCGAACTGATCGCCAACGACAAACCGATCGCCGTACGTTACGACGGCCAATGGTACTTCCCGGCGTTCAAGCGTTACCCGGAAACCACCTTCGGCGGGGAATTCCCGCTGGAAGCCAACTACAAGAGCCCCTACATCCGCGAACTGCTGGCGAAGAAAGACAGCTTCGTGCTGTGGGCGCCCATCCCGTTCAGCTACCAGAGCATCAACTATGACCTGCGTGTCCCCGCCCCCGCCCCACCTTCGGCGGACAACTGGCTGGGCACCGACGACCAGGGCCGCGACGTGCTGGCGCGGGTGATCTACGGCTTCCGCATTTCGGTTCTGTTCGCCCTCACCTTGACCGTGGCCAGCTCCATTATCGGCGTCATCGCAGGCGCCCTGCAGGGGTTCTACGGTGGCTGGGTCGACCTGGCCGGGCAACGCTTTCTGGAAATCTGGTCCGGCCTGCCTGTGCTGTACCTGCTGATCATCCTGGCCAGCTTCGTGCAACCCAACTTCTGGTGGCTGCTGGGCATCATGTTGCTGTTCTCGTGGATGAGCCTGGTGGATGTGGTACGCGCCGAGTTCCTGCGCGGGCGCAACCTGGAATACGTGCGCGCCGCACGCGCCCTTGGCATGCGCAACGGCGCAATCATGTACCGGCACATCCTGCCCAACGCGATGATCTCGACCATGACCTTCATGCCGTTCATCCTCACCGGCGCCATCGGCACCCTCACCGCCCTGGACTTCCTCGGCTTCGGCCTGCCCGCCGGTTCGCCCTCGCTGGGCGAACTGGTGGCGCAGGGCAAGTCCAATCTGCAAGCGCCATGGCTGGGCATCAGCGCCTTTGCCGTGCTGGCGCTGATGCTGAGCCTGCTGGTGTTCATCGGCGAATCCGCCCGCGACGCCTTCGACCCGAGGAAGTGACATGAGTGAACAGAACCTGATCGAAGTGCGGGACCTGGCCGTGGAGTTCGTGACCGGGGACCAGGTCAACCGGGTGGTTGACGGCGTCAGCTTCGATATTCGCAAAGGCGAGACACTGGCCCTGGTGGGCGAAAGTGGCTCGGGCAAATCGGTCACCGCGCACTCGATCCTGCGCCTGCTGCCCTATCCCCTGGCCCGGCACCCCAGCGGCAGCATCCGCTACGAAGGCAAGGACCTGCTGCAGCAGAACGAGAAGACCCTGCAGCGCATTCGCGGCAACCGCATTGCGATGATCTTCCAGGAGCCGATGACCTCGCTCAACCCGCTGCATTGCATCGAGAAGCAGATCAACGAAATCCTCCTGATGCACAAGGGCCTGACCGGCAAGGAAGCGACTGCGCGTACCCTGGAGTTGCTGGATATGGTCGGCATTCCAGAGCCGCACAAGCGCCTCAAGGCCCTGCCCCACGAATTGTCGGGCGGGCAGCGCCAGCGGGTAATGATCGCCATGGCGCTGGCCAACGAGCCCGAGCTGCTGATTGCCGACGAGCCGACCACGGCGCTGGATGTGACCGTGCAGCTGAAGATCCTCGAGCTGCTCAAGGAATTGCAGGCGCGTATGGGCATGGCCCTGTTGCTGATCAGCCATGACCTGAACCTGGTGCGCCGCATCGCTCACCGCGTGTGCGTGATGCAGCGTGGGCAAATTGTCGAGCAAGCCGAATGCGCCACGCTGTTCAGCTCGCCACAGCACCACTACACCCAGATGCTGATCAATGCCGAGCCCAGCGGGCTGCCGGCGCACAACCCGGTGGGCGCGCCGTTGCTGGAGGTGGATGACCTCAAGGTCTGGTTCCCGATCAAGAAGGGCTTTCTGCAGCGCACGGTCGACCATGTGAAGGCGGTGGATGGGGTCAACTTCAGCTTGCCCCAGGGCCAGACGCTGGGCATTGTTGGCGAATCCGGGTCGGGCAAGTCCACATTGGGCCTGGCGATCCTGCGGCTGATTTCCAGCCAGGGCGGCATTCGCTTTCATGGGCAGAACCTCGAAGGGCTGAACCAGAAAGCCGTGCGCCCCCTGCGGCGGGAAATGCAGGTGGTGTTCCAGGACCCGTTTGGCAGCCTGAGCCCGCGCATGTGCGTGGCGGACATTGTCGGTGAAGGGCTGCGCATTCACCGCATTGGCACCGCGCAGGAACAGGAAGCGGCGATTATCGCGGCCCTGGAGGAAGTAGGCCTGGACCCGCGCACGCGCCATCGCTACCCCCATGAGTTTTCCGGCGGGCAGCGCCAGCGCATTGCCATTGCCCGGGCGCTGGTGTTGAAGCCAGCACTGATTCTGCTGGATGAACCCACGTCCGCACTGGACCGCACCGTACAGCGCCAGGTGGTGGAATTGCTGCGTAACCTGCAGCAAAAGTACAACCTGACCTACCTGTTCATCAGCCATGACCTGGCGGTGGTGAAGGCGTTGAGTCACCAGTTGATGGTGATCAAGCATGGGCATGTGGTGGAGCAAGGGGACGCGCAGGCGATCTTCCATGCGCCGCAGCATCCGTATACCCGACAGTTGCTGGAGGCGGCGTTTTTGGAGGTTGGGGGTTAGTAGGGAAAGGGTGCGTGTTCGTCTTGATTCTTGCGGCGTGTTTGAGATCGAGCACCGCGAGCGTGGTGCATAAGGCGTTGGAGCTGCAGCCCAAATCATCGCTTCGATCCTGATGATGACCTCGGGACTTCGCATCAAGGTTGATTAATGTACTGTGAGGGCCGACCCTTTCGCGGGCACGCCCGCTCCCACGGGATCACCACAGTCTTCAAGACTTGCAAATACCTGTGGGAGCGGGCGTGCCCGCGAAAGGGCCGGGCCAGGCAGCCGAGAAAATTAGCCCATCTGCTTGCCACGCCAACAGAATCAAGCAGCGGTGATCAATTTTTCTGACAATAATCGTCTTCCATCATCAGCCGAATCGGGCATAAATTCTCCGCCGTCAACTCCCAGTACCCACGGTAGAGCCCATGTCCAGTCCACAACACCAGCCCGCTTCCCCTGCCCTGGCCACCCTGATCCAGCGCTCCGGCCAGCCCAGCCCAACGCTGAGCGAAGCCCAGGCACACGCCGTGCTGCAGGCCCACTATGGCCTTGCCGGCAACCTTTCGGTACTGGGCAGCCAGCAAGACCTGAACTTTCGCGTGGTCACACCGCAGGGTGGCTATGTGCTGAAGGCCTGCCACGGCAGCTACGCCCAGCTGGAGCTTGAAGCCCAGCACGCCGCCCTGGCCTTCCTGCGCGATCAAGGTTTGCCGGTACCCGCCGTGCGCTCAGCCGACAACGGCATGGGGTTGCTGGAACTGGACATCGACGCGCAACCACTGCGCCTGCGCCTGCTCGATTACATCGAAGGCCAACCGCTGACCCGCCTCAAGCACATGGAGCCGCGCCTGATGGCTGAACTGGGCGGGCTCTGTGCAAAGCTGGACAAGGCGCTTGCCCATTTCGATCACCCGGGCCTTGCGCGCACCTTGCAATGGGACCCGCAGCATGCCGGGGCACTGATCGATCACCTGCTACCGGTGCTGCAGGACGGCGGGCAGCGCGCCCGCATCGAACACGCCACGCGACAGGCCAACGAGCACCTGATGCCGCTGGTTGATCAACTGCCCAGTCAGGCCGTGCACCTGGACATCACCGACGACAACACCGTGTGGGCCCGTGATGCCCAGCGTCAGTGGCAACTGCAAGGCGTGATCGATTTCGGCGACCTGCTGCGCACCTGGCGTATCGCCGACCTGTCGGTGACCTGCGCTGCGCTGTTGCACCACGCCGAGGGCGACCCCCTGCGCATCCTGCCAGCCGTGCAGGCCTACCAGGCGCTCAACCCGCTGACCGAGGCCGAACTGCGCGCCCTGTGGCCGCTGGTGCTGAACCGCGCTGCCGTGCTGGTGCTGAGCAGCGAACAACAGTTAACCGTCGACCCGGGCAACCAGTACACCCGCGACAACATTGCCCACGAATGGGAAATTTTCGACACGGCCACCGCCGTGCCTTTTGCCCTGATGGAGGCGGCCATTCTGCAGGCTGCGGGCCTGCAACCCGCGGCGCCGGACTGGAACGACTGTGCCCCCCTGCTCCCCGAGCTGGCCGGGCAGGCTGTCACACGGGTGGACCTGGGAGTACTCAGCAAACACTTCGAGGCCGGCAACTGGGAACAACCCGGTTATGACCAGCATCTGCTGACCTCGCAAGCCGCCCCGGCCTGCAGCCTGCACGGGCAGTATCGCCTGTCGCAGACCCATATCGATCGCCCCGAGGAGCCCGCCACCTGCGCCCTTGGCGTCGAGCTGCATGTGCCCAACGGCAGCCCGGTGCAAGCGCCGGCAGCCGGCACCTGGCAGCACAGCGGCGACGGCCGGGGCTGCCTGCGCACCCCGCATTGGGCTTTGTGGCTGCAAGGCCTGGAAGACGCACCGGCAGACGGCCAGGCCGTGGAAAAAGGCCAGGCCCTGGGCAGCAGCTGCGGCTTCCTCAGCGTGCAGGTATGCCTGGACAATGGCATCCAGCCGCCGCTCTTCGCCACGCCGTCACAAGCCGCCGCCTGGCTGGCCCTGTGCCCGTCACCGGCCGCCCTGCTGGGCTTCGATTGCGATGCCGAGCCGCTACCTGATCCGCAAGCCCTGCTGGCCCGCCGCGACGCCAGCTTCGCCCGCTCGCAGAAGCACTACTACGCGCAACCGCCGCACATTGAGCGTGGCTGGCGCAACTACCTGATCGACATGCAGGGCCGTTCCTACCTGGACATGCTCAACAACGTCGCAGTGCTGGGCCATGGTCATCCACGCATGGTTGCCGAGTCGGCGCGGCAGTGGTCGCTGCTGAACACCAACTCGCGCTTCCATTACGCAGCAATCACCGAATTCTCCGAGCGCCTGCTGGACCTGGCCCCCGAAGGTTTCGACCGGGTGTTCATGGTCAACAGCGGCACCGAGGCCAACGACCTGGCGATTCGCCTGGCCTGGGCCTACAGTGGCGGGCGCGATCTGCTCAGTGTGCTGGAGGCCTACCACGGCTGGTCGGTGGCCACCGATGCCATCTCCACGTCGATCGCCGACAACCCGCAAGCCCTGGAAACCCGCCCGGACTGGGTTCACCCGGTCGAAGCACCGAACACCTTCCGCGGCCGCTTCCGCGGGGCCGACAGCGCCGCCGACTACCTGCAAGACGTCGACGCCAAGCTGGCTGACCTCGACGCCCGTGGCCGTCAGCTGGCGGGCATCATCTGCGAACCGGTGTACGGCAATGCCGGCGGTATCTCGCTGCCCGCAGGCTACCTGCGCGCAGCCTATGCCAAGGTCCGCGCCCGCGGCGGGGTGTGCATCGCCGACGAAGTGCAGGTGGGTTATGGCCGCCTGGGCGAGTACTTCTGGGGCTTCGAGGAACAGGGCGTGGTGCCGGACATCATTACCATGGCCAAGGGCATGGGTAACGGCCAGCCGCTGGGCGTGGTCATCACCCGTCGCGAAATCGCCGAGGCGCTGGAGGCCGAGGGCTACTTCTTCTCCTCGGCCGGTGGCAGCCCGGTCAGTTGCCGCATCGGCATGGCAGTGCTGGATGTCATGCAGGAGGAAGGCCTGTGGGACAACGCCCGTGACACCGGGCGCTACTTCAAGGCACGCCTGCAGGCGCTGGTCGACAAGCACCCGCTGGCCGGCGCGGCACATGGCTCGGGCTTCTACCTGGGGCTGGAACTGGTGCGCGACCGCACCACCCTGGAGCCGGCCACCGAAGAAACCATGATGCTGTGCGATCGCCTGCGTGATCTGGGCATCTTCATGCAGCCGACCGGCGACTACCTGAACATCCTCAAGATCAAGCCACCGATGTGCACCAGCCGTGCGAGCGTGGACTACTTTGTCGACAGCATTGACCGGGTGCTGGGCGAAGGTCTGTAAGTGTCAAGGCGCGGGCCCGACGGCTGCGGCCCACGCCTGTAATGCCTCACACGCGGCCATGGCCACCTGCTCATCGGTGCGCCCGGTGAACTGCCGCTCGATCGCATCGGCGGCAATCAGCCCGGCAATGGTGGGCTTGCCGACAGCATCGGTCAGGTCCAGCCATTCCCCCCAACTGGCGGGTACGTCGTACCAGCGCAGGTAGCCTGAGGGTGAACACGGCCACCATCGCTCATCGAACTGCAGAATCACTTTCTCCAGCTTGCCCATCCCCAGATGCGCCAACGCTCCCTGCTGTGTTTCAGGTAACGCAGGGGTAAAGTGCAACGTTTTCAGAACCCCCACCGGGACTGTGCAAATGCAGAAGTCGCACACCTCTTCATTCACCATGACGCGCGCGCTCGACCAGTCGATGTGGGTGACAGGACTGTTCAGGCGGATATCCAGGTGCTTCGACAGCAAGCCGACAAGCTCGCTGTAGCCGCCTGGCAGCATACGATCACCATGCCCGACCCCCTCTTCATCCAAGGCACAGACCGACAGTTGCTCGACGGGCAAACACGCTTCCAGTACCAGGTTGGCGTCGATGGCGAACTGCGTGGCACGCGCGAGCGCAGGGTCGAGTGTGGCCATGTAGCCATCGATCGCGTCAGACAGCGGTTGTTGCCGATCAAGACGCCTGGTCAAGGCATCCCAGGCGGCGTCGATATCCAGCACCGCCCCGCCGCGTGCTGCTGCAAGCGGGCAACTGAAATCGGTCTCGACGCAAGCCAAGCCATGTTGAAGTGCAACAGCGGCCAATGGGTTCTCGGCAAAATGCTGAAGCCATGCCGCACCTTCATCTGCTTTCACGCCGCCCAACTCGACAGTGTGCGTGCGCCCCCCCGTTCGCCCACGCGCCTCCAGCACAGTGCAATCGACACCCCTTTCCCGCAAGCGTTGAGCGGCAGCCAGGCCTGCACACCCCGCACCGATCACGATCACCTTGCTCGCACCGGCACTCACGGCTGCCTCGGCGGCACGCAGCCCATCATTCCACGCACCATGAGTCATTGCCGGAGCGCTGGCATTACAAGCTTCTCCAGCGATGACCAAGCGCCCATGCAGCACTTGGCCCAGGGCGCTTCGATGCAACGGCGATCCGCCAGGCAGCAAGGCACTGTAGGCACCGAGGCTGAACGGGTCGCTACTCCAGTGGGTGACATGCCACGCGGTTGGTCTGTGCACGCTTTTCTCCATTGAGGGGGCTGTCCTGCTGGTGCATTAATGTTCATAATTTTTAGCAATAAAAGATGATCATCATCAGGTTTACTGACAATGGCCTTTACCAGCGACTCCCTGGCGATTTTCCTCGCGGTGCTCGATGCCGGCTCGTTCTCCGCCGCCGCCCGCAAGCTGGGCCGTGTGCCTTCAGCCGTGAGCATGGCAATCGCCCAACTGGAAGCGGAACTGGACCTGCCCCTGTTCGACCGGGCCACGCGCAAAGCCTTGCCCACCAACGCCGCCTTGGCGCTGGAGCCCCAGGCCAGGCAGGTCATCTGCCAACTCAACCTGCTGGATGCCCAGGCCCTGCAATTGCACAAAGGCCTGGAAAAGCGCCTGACCATCGCCATGGCGCCCGAGTTGCAGACCGGCCGCTGGAGCCAGCCGCTGGAAATCCTCGCCCAGGCATTTCCCAGCCTGGAAGTCGAGGTACGTTCGGCCACCCAGACCGAAGCCATTCGCCTGCTGCATGACGGCAGTGTGCAATTGGCCCTGGTGTTCGAACGGCCCGGCATCGATGAGCGCGAGTCATTCCTCGAGGCCGGCAGCCAACTGCTGGTGGCCGTTGCCTCACCGCGCCATCCAGCCGGGCAGAACAGCGGTTCGCCATTGCCTGAAGAGGCCTTTGCCGAACAACGGCAGATCATCGTGGCTTCGGGCAAGGCTACCGGATCGGACCCGCGCATGGTGCTGTCCCGGCGCATCTGGCTGACCGACAGCTACCTCGCCACGCTGGACCTGGTGCAGTCCGGGCTGGGCTGGGCCTACCTGCCGCAGCCATTGGTCGAACCGCTGATTGCCTCGGGCGCACTGGCCGAGGTGCGCTTCGACAACATGGCCAACCGCCTGCGCTTGTGGGTAGACATCATCTGGATCAAGTCGCGCCCGTTGGGCCTGGGCGCGCGACGCTACCTGGAAGTCATGCGCCAGCTGTTCGAGAAGGAGCCACCCAGGGCCTGACTCCCTTGCGCGCGTCCAGGCCCTGCAGGCGTTCGCCCAGCCCTTTGGGCTGTGTGCGGGTTATGCTGTCGGGGCCACCAACCTGTAGCCAACCCCCGCCTCGGTAATGATGAACCGCGGCGCCGTGGGGTCATCGCCCAGCTTCTGTCGCAGATGCCCGACCACGATGCGCAGGTAGTGGGTATCCTCCGCATGGGTCGGCCCCCAGATATCCTTGAGCAACTGCTGCTGGGTAATCACCCGCCCGGGGTGCCCGGCCAATATCGCCAGCAAAGCATACTCCTTGCGTGTCAATGCCACCTCCACACCGTCGAGCGTCACCCGGCGGAAGGCAAAATCCACCGTCAGCGGACCAAAGCTGGCTGCCACTTCCGAGCCGCCGGCTTGTGGCACCTGACGCAGCAACGCCCGCACGCGCGCGAGAAACTCCTGAATACCGAACGGCTTGGTCACATAGTCATTGGCACCACCATCCAGCGCATCGACCTTCTGCACTTCACTGGCACGCACCGACAACACCATCACCGGCACTGCACTCCATTCGCGCAACTCACGCAGTACCTGCTGGCCGTCCATGTCCGGCAGCCCCAGGTCGAGCACCACCAGGTCCGGCTTGCCCAGTGCCGCCTGGGCCAACCCTTCGGCACCGGTGGCGGCCTCCAGCACCTTGTAGCCTTGCGAGGCCAGGCTGATACGCAGGAACTTGCGGATCTGCGGTTCATCGTCGATGACCAACAGGGTGGCGGACTGGCTCATGGGGTTTCGCTTTCGGCTTCAGGTTGAGGAGGCAGCGGCAAGCATAGAGTGATGCTGGTGCCTTGGCCATCAATGCCTTCGCCCACCAGAATCTGCCCGCCATGGGCACCGATCATGCCCTGGCAGATAGCCAGGCCCAGCCCGGTACCCTGCCCGCCGCGGTCGCCACGGGCGGCGGTGTAGAACATGTCGAAGATTTTCTCGCGGTCGGCTTCGGGAATGCCGGGGCCCTGGTCGCTGACGGTCAAGCGCAGTTGGTCGTCATGCACCGCCACCTGCAGCTCAAGCCGACCATTGGCCGGCGAAAAGCGTGCGGCGTTTTCCAGCACGTTGACCAGTGCCTGCTCGATCAACGCCGCATGCACGAACAGCAATGGCAGCTCGGCCGGCACGTCCGTGTGCACACGCAGCGGTGCCAGCACCACCCGCAGGCGGTTGAGCGCACTGCCGACGATATCCGCCGGGGCCACCCAGTCGCGGGCCAGCTTGAGGCCGCCATGGCCCAGGCGGGTCATGTCCAGCAGGTTCTGGATGTAGCGATCGAGGCGTTCGGCCTCGTTGCGGGTGCCCTCCAGCAGCTCGCGGCGGTCTTCAGCCGGGATCGCATCGCCCAACGCCAGCAGGCTGTCGATGCTGCCACGCATGGCGGTCAACGGCGTGCGCAAGTCATGGGATACGGAAGCCAGCAGGGCGCTGCGCAGTTGCTCGGTTTCGCCGTGCAGGCGTGCGGCTTCCAGCTGTTCGGCCAGGCGTGCGCGGGCCAGGGCCTGGGCCAGGGGCTGGCCTAGGGCGGTGAGCAGGCGCCGGCGTGGGTCGCTGAGAGGCTGCCCGTTGCGCGGGCGCACACCCAGCAGCGCCAGCGGCTGATCGTCCACCGCCAATGGCCACCACCACCAGCGGCCATCAGGCAGGGTATCGCTGCCGTGGCCGGCGGCCTGCCCATGCTGCCAGGCCCAATCGGCAGCCGCCCGTTCGGTGTCGCTGAAGGTGCAGGCTTCCCCGCTGGCCACTTGCAACTGGCCCTCGGCGTTGCGCTCCAGCAAGCACACCTGGGCGTCCTGCCAGCCGTCCAGGTGCTGGCCGGCAGCCTTGAATATGGCTTGGCGGTCGGTGGCTACCGTCAACCGGCGAGACAGGTCGAGCAACTGGCTGGTCTGCGCCTGGGTCTCGCGCAGCGCCTGCAACTGGCGACGCTGGCGCGCAGCCAGGTTGCCGGTGAGCGCAGCCATCAACAGAAAGAACACCAGTGTCAGCACGTCTTCTTCGCGCTGGATGGTGAACGAGAAGTTGGGCGGTATGAACAGGAAGTCATAGACCAGGAACGACAGCGCGGCGCAAGCCAGCGCAGGTCCCAGGCTACTGCGCACCGCGACCAGCAACACCGCCGCCAGGAACACCAGCGAGATATTGGGCAACGCGAGCACACTGGACACCGCCCAGGCCAGACCCGCAGCCATCACGGTGGCCAGCAGCGCCAGCAGGTAATGACGCCACACCCACACCCGCCGCACGGCTGAACGCGGCGCTGGCGGCTGCACGTCGCGGTCCAGCACGTTGATTTCCAGGCCACGGCTTTCGCGCAGCAGCCGCGCCGCCACACCCGCGCCGAACAAACGCCGACGCAGGCGGTTGCGGGACTGCCCGACCAGCACCAGGCTGGCCCGCCGCTCGACAGCATGCTGGATCAGCGTACGGGCCACTTCGCCAGCACGCAGCAGCACCACCTCCCCGCCCAGTCGCTCGGCCAGTTGCTGCGCGGCTTGCAAACGATGCCGTGCGGTTTCGTCACGCAGGCGGCCGTTGTCCACATGCACCAGGCTCCACGGCAGGTGGCGGCGCTGGGCCACGCGGCTGGCATGGCGCACCAGGCGTTCGGCCTGGTCGTCACCGTCTATGCCCACCAGCAACCGGCCGCGCAAGGCCGGCGCCTCCTGGCCGCGCTGACGATAGCCGTGGGCCAGGTCGGCATCGACCTGAGCAGCGGCGGTCTGCATGGCCAGCTCGCGCAGGGCGGTGAGGTTGGTTTGCGAAAAATACGCATCGATGGCCGCCCTAGCCTGCTCGGGCACGTACACCTTGCCTTCACGCAGGCGTTCGAGCAGCTCTCGCGGAGGCAGGTCGATCAGCACCAGCTCGAACGCTTCCTGCAGCACCCAGTCCGGCAGGGTCTCGCGCACTTGCACGCCGGTAATGTCGCGGACCTTGTCGTTGAGGCTTTCCAGGTGCTGGACGTTGACCGTGGTGTACACGTCGATGCCCGCGGCCAAGAGTTCTTGCACGTCCTGCCAGCGTTTGGCGTGGCGGCTGCCGGGGGCGTTCGTGTGGGCCAGTTCGTCCACCAGGGCCAAGGCCGGCGCGGCACGCAGCAGGCCGTCAAGGTCCATTTCCTCAAGGGTGACGCCACGGTACTGGCTACGCAACAAGGGCTGCTGATGCAGCCCTCCGAGCAACGCTTCGGTTTCGGCGCGGCCATGGGTTTCGACCACCCCGGCCAACACCTGCACGCCCTGGCGTTGCTGGGCGTGTGCGGCCTGGAGCATGGCGAAGGTCTTGCCGACGCCGGGGGCAGCGCCAAGGAACACCTTCAGTCGGCCCCGGCCGGTGCGTGGGAGGTTGGCCAACAGCGCATCGGCGCGGGCGGAGTCACTCATGTTTCATCCTTTGCTTTTTCCAGCAGTCGGCCACTTCAGGGAAAGCCCCCTTAACGTGTAGGAGCGGGTTTACCCGCGAATACGTCAGTGGCACCACCACCGCATTCGCGGGTGAACCCGCTCCTACAGGCTTCCTGCCAGCGCTTCGATTACCTGACAATGGCGAGCTTTTCCAAGGCCTGGTTCAACGCCAGCACGTTGACCACCGGCGGGCCGATCAATGGGTGGAGGGTGGCCTGTTCCAGCAAGGCTTGCAAGCGCTCGACCGGCAGCTGCCGTGCCGCCGCCACCCGCGGGATCTGATAGGCCAAGGCCTCCGGTGGCAAGTGCGGGTCCAGGCCGCTGCCCGAGGTGGTCAGCAGCGCCTGCGGCACTGGTCCCTGCTGCGCCTGATACAACGTGGCCGCATCGCCCTTTACCCGCTCAGCCAGCGCCGGGTTGCTCGGCGACAGGTTGCTGGCGCCGCTGGCCACGGTCGCGTAGGCACCTGCCGAGGGCCGCGAGTGGAACCAGCCATCGCCCTGGAAGTCCTGGGCGATCAATGCCGAACCCCGCACCTGGCCTTGCGCATCGCGTACCAGGCTACCGTTGGCCTGGTTCGGGAAAGCGACTTGGGCAATACCGGTCACCGCCAGCGGATACAGGGCGCCCGTCACCAGGGTCATCAACAAAGCCAGGCTCAATGCCGGGCGTAGATAAGCAGTCATGGCGGCCTCCTCAGACCAGGTTCAGGGCGTTGAGCAGCAGGTCGATCAGCTTGATCCCGGCAAACGGCACCACAATGCCACCCAGCCCGTAGATCAGCAGGTTGCGCCGCAACAGGTGCGCCGCACTGGCCGCCTGCACGCGCACCCCACGCAGCGCCAGCGGGATCAGCACGATGATGATCAGCGCGTTGAACACGATCGCCGACAGGATCGCGCTCTGCGGGCTGGCCAGTTGCATCAGGTTGAGCACACCCAGTTGCGGGTAGATGGCAGCGAACAGCGCCGGCAGGATGGCGAAGTATTTGGCCACGTCGTTGGCAATGGAGAACGTTGTCAACGCACCGCGGGTGACCAGCAGCTCCTTGCCGACCTGGACTACGTCCAGCAGCTTGGTCGGGTCGCTGTCCAGGTCGACCATGTTGGCGGCCTCCCGCGCAGC
This sequence comes from Pseudomonas sp. 10(2024), assembly GCF_045164175.1. Lineage (NCBI taxonomy): Bacteria > Pseudomonadati > Pseudomonadota > Gammaproteobacteria > Pseudomonadales > Pseudomonadaceae > Pseudomonas > Pseudomonas sp. 10(2024). The sequence goes on along the minus strand of NZ_CP174006.1, from coordinate 1,945,217 downwards.
CTGAGTGCCGTCGTTCATGGCCATGCCTACGTCAGCCTGGGCCAGTGCCGGGGCGTCGTTGGCACCGTCGCCACACATGGCAACCAGGCGGCCTTCATTCTGCTCCTGGCGAATGCGCGCCAGCTTCTTCTCGGGCGTGGCCTCGGCCAGCACGTCATCGACCCCCGCTTCGGCGGCGATGGCGGCCGCAGTCAACGGGTTGTCGCCGGTTACCATCACTGTGCGAATGCCCAGCTTGCGCAGCTCGGCGAAGCGCTCGCGGATACCAGGCTTGACCACGTCCTTGAGGTGGATCACGCCAAGCAAACGCTTGTCGACGCACACCAGCAACGGTGTGCCGCCACTCTGCGCGATGCGTTCGACTTCACGGGCCAGCGCCGCCGGCATTTCCAGGCGTTGCATACCGACGAATGCCAGCACCGCATCGACGGCGCCCTTGCGGTAGCGGTGCTGCTCGAAGTCGATACCCGACAGGCGTGTCTCGGCACTGAAAGCCACCGCTTCGAACTGCCCGGCAGGCGGGTCGACGAAGTCGTGCAACTGGCGCAGGTATTCGACAATCGACTTGCCTTCGGCGGTGTCGTCGGCCAGCGAGGCCAGCAAGGCGCCCTCCCCCAGTTCCTTGGCGGTAATGCCCGGTGCAGCATGCAGTGCGCTGCAGCGGCGGTTACCGAAGGTGATGGTGCCGGTCTTGTCGAGCATCAGCGTATGCACGTCCCCGGCCGCCTCGACGGCGCGGCCCGAGCGGGCAATGACATTCAGCCGTACCAGCCTGTCCATGCCGGCGATACCGATGGCCGACAGCAGGCCGCCGATGGTGGTCGGGATCAGCGTCACCAGCAGCGCGGCCAGGAAGATCAGCGGCAGGCTGCCACCCGCGAAGTAGGCGAACGGCTGCAAGGTCACCACCACGATCAGGAAAATCAGGGTCAGGCCGATCAGCAGGATGTCGAGGGCGATTTCGTTCGGCGTCTTCTGCCGCTTGGCCCCTTCAACCAGGGCGATCATGCGGTCCAGGGTCGACTCGCCCGGGTTGCTGGTGATGCGGACAAGCAGCCAGTCGGAGACCAGCCGTGTATTACCGGTCACCGCCGAGCGGTCGCCACCTGATTCGCGTATTACCGGCGCGGATTCGCCGGTAATGGCGGCCTCGTTGACGGCCGCGATGCCTTCAATCACCTCACCGTCGCCGGGGATCACTTCGCCGGCGACCACGCGTACCACGTCGTCCTTGCGCAGCGCACTGGCAGCCACCGTCTCGTAGCTGCCATCACGCAGACGACGCTGGGCGGTCAGGCCCTGGCTGCCGGCCTTGAGGCTGTCGGCGCGGGCCTTGCCACGGCCTTCGGCCAACGCCTCGGCGAAGTTGGCGAACAACACGGTGAACCACAGCCACAGGGCAATCTGCACCGCAACACCGGTGCTCACGCCGCCGCCGGGGGCAAAACACAGCACGGTGGTCAGCACCGCGGTCAGGGCCACCACCAGCATTACCGGGGAGCGCTTGAGCTGACGCGGGTCGAGCTTGACGAACGCCTGCACCAGCGCCGGGCGCCACAGCGCGGCGAAGCGGGTCTGGTCCTTGGCACTGTGCCGGCTATTCACTTCAGGAATGGGCATGTTCATGATCGGTCCTCAAAAACCCAGGCTAAGGTGTTCGGCGATTGGCCCAAGGGCCAGGGACGGCAGGAAGGTCAGGCCACCGACCAGCAGGATGGTCACCAGCAGCAGGCCGGTGAACAGCGGGCCGTGAGTCGGGAAGCTGTTCTGCCCCAGCGGCGCGCTTTTTTTCGCCGCCAGGCTGCCGGCCAACGCCAGTATCGGCAGGATGTAGCCGAAGCGGCCGATGAGCATGGCCAGGCCGATCATCAGGTTGTGATACACGGTGTTGGCGCCAAACCCGGCAAAGGCAGAGCCGTTGTTGGCCGAGCCCGAGGTATAGGCGTACAGCAACTGGCTGAAACCATGCGCCCCCGGGTTGGTGACCGCCCCGGCCGGGCCGGGCAGGCTGGCGGCGATGGCGCCAAGTACCAGCACGCCAACCGGCATCACCAGCAGGGTTGCCACCAGAAGCTGCACTTCACGGGCCTGCAGCTTCTTGCCCAGGTATTCCGGGGTACGGCCAATCATCAGCCCGGCCAGGAACACCGCGATAAGTACGAACAGCAGCATGCCGTAGAGGCCCGCGCCGACGCCGCCGAATATCACCTCGCCGACCATCATGTTGACCATCGCCACCATACCGGTCAGCGGGTTCAGGCTGTCGTGCATGGCGTTGACCGAACCGTTGGAGGCGGCGGTGGTGGTGACCGCCCACAGCACCGAACCAGTGGTGCCGAAGCGGCTTTCCTTGCCCTCCAGAGGGGCGGTCTGTTGCACCTGCGTGCTTTCCAGGGCCAGGTTCGGCTGATGCTCGGACCACAGCGCCGTGCTGCCACCGATCAGGAACAGGGCAAGCATGCAGGCGAGGATGGCGCGGCTCTGACGCAGGTCCTTCACGTAGTGACCGAAGGTGAACACCAATGCCACCGGAATGAGGATGATCGATGCCACCTCGAACAGGTTGCTCCAGGCCGTTGGGTTTTCGAACGGGTGCGCCGAGTTGACGCCGAAGAAGCCACCGCCATTGGTACCCAGCTGCTTGATGGCGATCTGGCTGGCGGCCGGCCCCAGCGGAATGGTCTGGTCGGCCCCTTGCAAGGTCAGCGCGTGGGCGTAGTCGGCAAAGGTCTGCGGTACGCCCTGCCATACCAGCAGCAGCGCCAGCAGCAAGCACAGCGGCAGCAGGCCGTAGAGGGTGGCACGGGTCATGTCGACCCAGAAGTTGCCCAGCGTCGTCGCGCTGCGCCGAGCGATACCGCGGCACAGGACAACCAGTACGGCCAGACCGGTGGCAGGGCTGACAAAGTTCTGCACGGTCAGGCCAAGCATCTGGCTCAGGTAGCTGACCGACGCCTCACCGCTGTAGGCCTGCCAGTTAGTGTTGGTAACGAAACTGACGGCGGTGTTGAACGCCAGTGACCATTCCTGGCCAGGCAGGTGCTGAGGGTTGAGTGGCAGGTAGCCCTGCAACAGCAGCACGGCGAACAGCAGCAGGAAACCGACCAGGTTGAACGCCAACAGGGCCATGGCGTATTGCCGCCAGTTCTGCTCCTGGCTGGCGTTCACACCCGCCAGCCGGTAACAGCCCTGCTCGACCGGCCCCAGCACAGGGGTCAGCCAGGTACGCTGGCCTTCCATGACCTTGTAGTAGAACCGCCCGAGCCAGGGTGCCGGTAGCAGCACGATGACAAAGAATGCCAAGAGCAAGGCGAAATCGTAACTGTGCATGGCCGCTCCCTAGCTGCGATCGGCGCGCAGCAGCGCCACCAGCAGATAAAACGCCAATGCCACTGCCAGCAGCAGTGACAGCCCGTCGAGCATGTTCATGTGTGGATCTCCCCGTGTTACGGCTTGGGCCGCTTTGGGGAAATTGTCCGAGGGAGAGGCGTAAAGGGGCGAGATCGGGGGTGGGGGTGGGTATAAAGAATGCGTAAAAATCAGCGTTGTGGTCTGCCTGTATCGGCCTCTTCGCGGGCTTGCCCGGTCCCACAGGTACTGCACAGCCTTCAAGGCCTGTGTGGTACCTGTGGGACCGGGCAAGCCCGCGAAAGGGCCGTTACAGGCTTATTGTTGTGGCGGCTGCTGCGCCGCGTTACGGCTCCAGTCCAGCAGCAGGCTGTAGCCTACCGCCAGCAAGGTCGGCCCGATGAAAAGGCCAATGAAGCCAAAGGCAAGCAAGCCGCCGAACACGCCCAGCAGCACGATCACCAGCGGCAGGTTGCCGCCACGGCTGATCAGGTACGGTTTGAGCACGTTGTCCACGCCGCTGATGACGAACGTGCCCCACGCACCCAGGAACACCGCCATGCCGTATTCGCCCTTCCACACCAGCCAAGCGGTGGCCGGGATCCAGGCCAGTGGCGGCCCCATGGGGATCAGGCTGAGCATGAAGGTCACCAACCCCAGCACGATCGCCCCGGGCACCCCGGCGATCAGGAAGCCGATCAGTGCCAGCAGGGCCTGCGCGGCCGCCGTGCCGATCACCCCGTTGACCACCCGCTGCACGGTAGCGGCTACCAGGTCCAGGTAATACTCGGCGCGCTCGCCCACCAGCCGGTGCAGCAAACGCAGCACGAATGCCGCCAAGCGTGGCCCGTCGCGGTAGAAGAAGAACACGAACACCAGGCTCAGGGTCAGTTCCAGCACGCCGCTGCCGATCTGCGCGCTGCGCGCCAGCAACCAGTTGCCCACCTGCCCAAAGTAAGGCTTGATCGAGGTAAGCAAGGCTGCGCCTTGCTGGTCCAGCGATTGCCAACCGTTGACCAGACGCTCGCCAACGAAAGGAATGCCACCCAGCCAGGCCGGTGCATCGGGCAGGCCGTCGACCTGCACGTCACGCACGAACGCCGTAGCGTCGCGAATGTGATCGGCCAGGTTGAACCCCAGCCACACCAGCGGCAGTGCCACGATCAGGATCCAGGCCATGGTCAGCAGGCCGGCGGCCAGCGTCTCGCGACCGCCCAGCAGGCGCGTAAGAAAGCGCATCAACGGCCAGCTGGCAAAGGCCAGGATGGCGCCCCACAGCAATGCCGATATGAACGGTGCCATCACCCACAGGCCGGCCCCCAGCAATGCCACCAGCAGAATCTGGACCAGCAGGCGATCATTGTTAACCATGAGGGTGCTCGTTCAAGGGATCAGTTCAAGGTGCAGGCCGTCTGTAGGCGCACCGCCGACTTCAAGACGGCGATTGCGCACCCCGGCCTTGACCAGCGCCTCGCGCCAGGCCTCAGCCTGGGCGCCACTGAGGCTGACGCGCAAGGTGCTGTCAAGGTTCAGGCTGCGGGCCAGCAGGTTTACCCAGGCGTCTTGCGGTGCAGCAAGGTCAGGGTAGTCGAGCTTGCCGGTGTCACGCATTTCGCGCAGCACCGTAGCGGCGGTTGGCAGCAGCTCGCCCAGCGGGCTGCCTGAGATGAACTCTTCCACATGCAGATAGGCACGACGGTTGCCACGGGTAACGCTGTACAGCGCGACCAGGGTGTCGGCCTCGTCTGCCGAGCGGCGCAGCAGGATGAACGCCTGCTGCTCGTCGCCTCCGTTGAGGCGGGCATTGGCGAACACATCATTGGCCCACAGGCTGGCCTCACCGCAATCACGCCCCTGACACCAGAACAAAGGGTAGCCACCCTCGCGTACAAGTGCTTCGCGGGCACTGGTGAAGGCCTCGCGTGCAGTACGCTCGACGGGCAATTCGTAGGTCACCGAGCTGACCTGACCGCGGCTCTCGACTTTGTCATCGACCCGCAGGCGGCCACTGATCTTGCGTAGCGGGCCCATCGGGTAGACCCGCTCCTGTTCCGTCGCCGGGCGTTGATCGACCACCTTGGCGTCCTGCGGGACCGGCAGGCTGCCGGCCCACGACACGGGGGTGGCGAGCACCAGGCAGGCAGCCAAGGCAGTGCGAATGGAATCAGGCACGCTCATTGGCGAACCAGGCGGCGCTCAGCGCCGAATTGAAGCTCCAGGATGTCTGGCAGTTGCATGGTTGTCTCCCTGTTCAACCCGCCAAGCCTCGACACTTGTCCGGTGCAAGTCAAGCAAAGCCAAAGAAGCGATTGATACAGTCTGCAACAAGGGACGCGCCCTGCGCATCGTTCAGGTGCAGGTGATGGCCGCCGGGCAGCGTCACCTGTTCAAAGGGTAGCTGCTCCAGCAACCCGGTGTGGCGCGCCAGCATACCGTCGGCGGCCACCACCAAGAGCGCCGGGCAACTCACCCGCCGCACATAGGCCATGGCCTGGGCCTCGCTCAGGCGCACCGGCGAGGGCAGGGTCAGCCGGCTGTCGCTGCGCCAGCTGTAGCCACCGGGCACCGGCATCAGGCCACGTTGGGCCAGCAGCTCGGCCGCTTCACGGCTGACCGCGACCATGCCTTTCATCCGGGCTTGCACCCCTGCTTCCAATGTCGCATACACCGACTTGCGCTTGCCATCCAGCCGCAACTGGGCTTGCAGCGCCATCCCTAAGCGCTCACCTGCGTCCTGCTCGGCGCCAGTCGGCGGGATCACGCCGTCGATTAGCGCCAGGTGACTGACCCGATCGGGCAATGCACCGGCCAGTTGCACCGAAATGATCGCGCCCAGCGAATGCCCCAGCAGGGCGAAACGCGGCCAACCCAGTTGCTCGGCCACGCGCAGCACGTCATGGGCATAGTCGGCCAGGGCATAACCGGCGCCAGGCGGGCGGTGCTCCGAATAACCATGGCCGGCCAGGTCCAGGGCGACGAGGCGCAGACCTTTCAGTTGCGGTGCCAGGCGGGCAAAGCTGTTGGCATTGTCCAGCCAGCCATGCAGGGCAATCACCGGCAGCCCGTCTTCGGGGCCGAACAGGTGTGCAGCCAGTTCGATATGGCCCAGGCTCAGACGAATTTCCTCAACGTGTGCGCTCATGCCTGGCTCCAGCGGTCGAACAGGCCCTTGATCAGGCTGGCAGTGTCGGCCGGGCGCTCCAGCGGGAACATGTGCCCACCCGGTACACTGTGGTATTCACCGTTGGGCATACTGCGCACGGCCAAGGTGTGGTGGCGACGAATGACGTTGCTACGGTTGCCGCGCACCATGGCCAGCGGCACCTGCAACTGGCGCGCGGGGGCGGGGCTGGTGTGCGGGATGCTGCGGTAGATGCTGATTTCAGTAGCAGGGTCGAAGCGCAACTGTAGCCCTTGCTCCACCACCTGCAGGCCATGTTCTACATAAGCGTCGAGGCAATCGGGATCGAAATGGCGGAACAGTGATTTGCCAGCGAAATAGTCCCGGGCGCTGTCGCGGTCATTGAACGTTTCGCGACGCCCCAGGGTGCGCCCGGCCGGTGTGATGCGGTCGATGAAACCAAAGCGCTTGGCTGTGCGCAGCAGCCATTGATCAGCGCGGGTGAGCACCGGGGAGTCGAGCATCACCAGCCCCCGGTAGTACTCGGGGCAGCGCAATGCCGCGTGCAGGTGCAACACGCCACCCAGCGAATGGCCGACGCCCCAGACCGGCTGGTCCTGCTGCGCCAGGTGATGCAACAATTCATCGACCAGGCTTTGCCAGTTTTCGTCCACGGGAAAGCGCGGGTCATGCGCGTGCTGGGCCAGGTGCTGCACCTGATAGTCCGGCGCCAGCGCTGCAAACAGCTTGCCGTAGGTGGCCGATGGGAAACCGTTGGCATGGGCGAAGAAGATCTGCTGCGACATGGCGCCTGGTCCGGACCGGAATGATGGCCCATTGTCGGCATCGCGGGGCGGTTCGGCAATGTCCATAAAGGTCATCGGCGAGGGGGATCAGGTCATGCCGAGCGGTCGAAACTGCTCAGCGACCGACGCAGGCAGGCCTGCATGTAGGCCACCTGGCTCTCCAGCGCCTCGCGGGCCAGACGCTGGTCCTGGTAGTCCAGTTGCAGGCGGCGCAAGGCCAGACAACTGGTTTGCAGCAGGTGCGAGACCCGCAGGCAGGCGTCCTGCAGCGTCCGCAGGTCCTGCTCGCATTGTTGCCTCGCAACAGGGTCCAGCCCGGGGTTGTCGTTCACCTTGCGCATCAGGTGGTAAAGCTTGGCATCGGCCGATTCACGCAGCAGGCTGTATTGGGCGAAATCCAGCGAAGTACCTTGGTCAACCTGTTCCAGGGTGGGTTGCAGGTCCAGGGAGCGCAACAGCTCCAGCATTTCACCCCTCATTCGCCGTTCCCTGATGTTTGCCATGTGGCAACGCTAACAAGCGGTGGTGAAGTGCGACAACTGACAAAAATGCCAGTTGCCTTATTGCTCTTTACCCATGCCAGCATTCAGACGCGAGCGAAACAGTGGCCTGCACAAGCCATGGGAGGTTCACGCGGGTGAGTGGATGGCCCGAAGCGTCATCAACCCGGCCAGCGGCCACTCCCCTTCCATCTCTGCCAGGCTGGCAGTGCTCATGGCTGCCGGCTGTTGCCTGTGGCCGTGCTCCAGCGCACCGACCAAGGTACCTACCAGCGGCTGGTGGCTGACCAGCAGCACATGCTCAAGCCCCAGTCGCTCGATTTCGCCGATGACCTGCTGTACATCACCCTCGGGCGTCAGCCAGGGCACGGTGCGCACCGGTTCGGCGAAGCCCAGGGTGTCATGCACCAGCGCGGCGGTCTGCTGGGCGCGTACGTAAGGGCTGGCAACAATAGCCTGCAATGGCTGCCCGATCAGGTAAGCCGCACTGTGCAGCACCTGCTCGCGACCATGGGCAGTCAGACGGCGCTCGGCATCCGTCTTGGCCCGCGGCTCAGCTTCACCGTGGCGCAGCACCCACAGCTTCACAGCTTGGGTTCCTCGTCACGCACCGGATGCGCGGCCGGTGCCACGGCGTGCGCTGCTTCACCTTCCGGCGCACGCGGGGCCGGCCAGTCTGCGAACGGCCACGGCTTCTGGTCGCTGTGGAAACTGCCGAATCGGCCGATCTGTGCCAGGTACTGGCTCAGGCTGTCGCCGAAATTCATCAGGCTGGCGCTGGGCGCGCCATACACCAGTCGGTAGATCAGCTGTACCAGCACCAGGCCACCCAGCAGCAACTCGGCCAGTTGCCAGACCACCAGGAACACCAGCATCCACAGCACCCGCAGGATGATCGACTCGCGCTGGGCGCGTTCGGGCGTATCGTTCATGTGTTGCTCCTTGCTCGTGTCAGAGCCGCCAAGGGCTCAGTTGAAACCGCTGATGGAAATGAAATCGACATCGGTCTTGGGCTCGGCGCGCATCAGGTGCTCGATCACCTGGTTCAGCGTGCGCCCTTCGAACAGGATGGCATGCAGGCCAGCCACCAGCGGCATGTACACCTGCACTTGCTGGGCCTTGGTCTTGAGCACCTTGAGCGTGTTGACCCCCTCGGCCACTTCGCCCAGGCGGTTGACCGCCTCTTCCAGGCTTTGGCCCTGCCCCAGTGCGTAGCCAACCTGATAGTTGCGGCTCTTGGGCGAGGAGCAGGTGACGATCAGGTCACCGACACCGGCCAGGCCGAGGAACGTCATGGGGTTGGCGCCCTGGCTGACGGCGAAACGGGTCATCTCGGCCAAGGCCCGGGTAATCAGCATGCTCTTGGTGTTCTCGCCCATTCCCAAGGCCACCGCCATGCCGGCGATGATCGCGTAGACGTTCTTCAGTGCACCGCCCAGTTCGACACCGAAACGGTCGGCACTGGCATAGACGCGGAAGGTGCGCCCGTGCAGTACGGCCTGTACCTGCTGGCACAGGTCTTCGTGCTCACTGGCCACCACTGTGGCAGTCAGCGCATGTTCGGCGATTTCGCGCGCCAGGTTGGGCCCTGACAAAACGCCGATGCGCGCCTCGGGGGCGATCTCTTCGAGGATCTGGCTCATCAGCTTGAAGCTTTGCGCTTCGATGCCCTTGGTCAGGCTGACCAGGCCCTTGCCGCGCAGCAGCTCGGCATGCGGTGCCAGCACGCTGCGCAAGGCACTCGATGGCAGGGCAACGAAGATCAGCTCGCTGGCCTGCAGGGTGGCCAGCAAGTCGTTGACCGGCTCAACCCCATCGTGCAGGCGGATACCCTTGAGGTAGCGCGGATTCTCGCGATTCACACGCATGGCCTCGGCTTGCGCCGGGTCGCGCATCCATTGGCGCACCGGCACACCGTTTTCCGCCAGCAGGTTCGCCACGGCGGTGCCGAAGCTGCCGCCGCCCAGAACCGCAACAGGTTGCTGTTCAGTCATATCCAATCCATTAAAGCCAAAAGTTAAGTGGCGACCCCGCCATTATACGGCTCGCCTGCTACAGAACCAGTGTCTGGGCGTTTGCAGTATTTGCCATGGCATTTTCGGAGCCGTCGAGATCGAGCGCCGCCACGCGGTACTTTTCAAGACGTACGCCCGACACCCACTGGCAAAACCCCCACGGTCAGTTACCATGCCTGTTTCAATCCTGAAACAAAGGCCGCTCCGTGTTCCCTGGCACGCCCCCGTACCCGCGCCTGCTGTTATTGACCGCCCTGCTCGGCGGTCAGGCCGTGGCCGACGACCTGTTCATCGACAACACCGACCTGCCACAGGTTCTGACCGCCACACGCCTGAAACAATCCCCCGCCGCTGTCCCGGGCAGCATGACCGTACTCGACAGCGAACTGATTCGCGCCAGCGGTGCCCGTGACATCCCCGAACTGCTGCGCCTGGTACCGGGCATGATGATCGGCTACGGTGCCGGTAATCAACCCACGGTCAACTACCACGGCAGCAACGTCAACGACGCACGGCGCATGCAGGTATTGATCGATGGCCGCTCGGTATACCGCGCAGGCCTGGCCACGGTGGACTGGAGCGACATCCCCTTGGCCATGGAGGATATCGAGCGCATCGAGGTGTTCCGTGGTCCGAATACCGTCAGCTATGGCGCCAACGCGCTGATGGCGGTGGTCAACATCCTCACCCGCAAACCCGCCGACAGCCATGGTACGCGGCTGAAAGTGACACGCGGCCAGGACGGTATCAACGACTTCTATGCCAGCCACGGCTTGGGTTGGGACGGTGGCGACATGCGCCTGTCGCTGTCGGGCCAACAGGACGACGGCTTCGATGAGAACCAGTTCGGCCAGGACTACCGCGACAGCCGCCGCCTGACCCGCTTCAACCTCAGCGCCAACCACAACCTGGCGGTCGACCAGACCCTGGAGTGGCAACTGGCGGCCAAGGAAGGCAGCAATCAGCGGCCCTACACCTACCAGCCGGTGTTCCAGCAGTACGAGTCCGGGAACAATGCCGACGTCAACGCCAAGGACTATGCGGGCTCGTTGCGCTGGACCAAGGACTTCAGCGCTGAACACAGCCTTTATATCCAGGGTTCAGCCCAGCATTTTGATCGCCAGCAAGTGTGGCGCGCCTGTGATGCCTTGCAGTCGTTCAGCCCCGAACTGACCCAGCTCTGGCAGATGAACCCCGACTTCGCCGAAAAAGTGGCGCGCGGCATTGCGACTGGCGCCCCCCTTTCCACTGACGACCCTGCCCTGAAAGGGCTTCTGCAGAAAGTGCAGCAGCAATGGGAGCAGGGAGGACAGGAGCAGGTCTGCGGCGATGTCGATCAGAGCACCCGTGAAACCCGCTATGACCTGGAAATCCAGGACACCCTGAGCCTGACCGACAGCCTGCGTCTGCTCAGTGGCATGAACTACCGCTATGATCGCGCCGACTCGCAGACCTACTTCAACGGCAGCATCGACGACCAGACCTGGCGCCTGTTCGGCCAGCTGGAATGGCGGGCCGACGAGCACTGGATACTGCAAGGTGGGGCCATGTTCGAAGACTCGCGCCTGTCTGGCAGTTCGCTGACCCCGCGCGTTGCGGTCAACTACCTGATCACCCCGCGCCACGGCCTGCGTGCGGTGTACTCCGAAGCGGTGCGCTCGCCCGACATGTTCGAGAACAACGTCAACTGGAGTTACACGGTCAAGAACCTCACCCCCAATTCATTCGGCCTGCAAAACGGTGAGTACTTCGTCAAGACCCGTGGCCCTGGCGACCTTGAACAGGAGCGCATGCGCTCGCGCGAGCTGGGCTACAACGGCTACTTCAGCGACCTCGACCTGAGCCTGGATGTGAAGCTGTTCTACGACGAGATCACCGGCATGATCAGCGAGCCGCTGAGGAACAACCAGTACATCGCCAGCAACGCCAACAAGGCCCGTTTCAGCGGCAGCGAGGCGCAAATGGACTGGCGCCCCACCCTGCGCGACCGCCTGCGTCTGACCTATGCCTACGTCGATGCCTGGGCCAGTAACCCCGACGACCGTCGCCTTAGCGCCCGCAACAGCGGCTCGGCCGGGTGGATGCGCGAATGGGGTGCCGGCTGGTCGAGCGCGCTGTTCTACTACGGCGACGATGCCCTCAACCAGTACCGCTACGAGCGTCTGGACCTGCGCCTGGCCAAGCGTTTTCGGGTGTATGGCAGCACCCTGGAGCTGGCGGCGCTGTGGCAGCAGCGCCTGGACGATGAACCCACCTCGGCCCTGCAGAACCGCTACGACAGCCGTCACCGCCTGAGCGTGAGCGCGGAGCTGGAGTTCTGATGGCCCTGCTGCTGCGCCTGTTGCTGCTCTGCCTGTGGCCGTTGGGGCCTTTGTCCGCCAGCGAAGTCCTGCTGGTGGGGGCTGAGGACCAGCCCGGTGTCCGCAGCTTCATCGCCGCCCTGGAAAGCCGCCGGCCGCACGATCATGTGCAGTTTCAAACCACCGCCAACCTGCCGCGCCCGAGCAAGCTCAAAGCCGACCAACGCCTGATCCTGCTCGACAACGCAGCACTGGAATGGCGCCTGGGGGAAACCGCCGGCCCGCCGGCGCTGGTCATGCGGGTCAGCCGGGTACAGGCTGAACAGCGCCTGGGAAAGTCGCGCCCCGCGTTCCTCACACTTTTGTGGAGCGACGCACCGTTGGGACGGCAACTGCGCCTGATACGCTACTTGTTGCCGCAGGCCAGGCGCATTGGCGTGCTGTACGGCGAGCACAGCAGTTTCCTGCTGGACGAACTGCGCCATGCTGCACGGCCGCTAGGCCTGGAGATCATTGCCCAGGACTGGTCCGATCCGCGTGATAACCGCCCCCTGCAGCATCTACTGGGCAACAGCGATGTCCTACTGGGCCTGGACGACCCTGACTTGTACAACTCCAAGACTGCAAAGAACCTGCTGTTGAGCAGTTATGGCCGGCAGATGGCACTGATCGGCCCGAACGCCGGCTTCGTTCGCGCCGGCGCCCTGGCCAGTACCTACAGCGACCAGGACGACTGGCTGTGGGTGCTCGACCAGTTGCTCGACCAGCCGCCGACGCGCTGGCCGCGAAGCCTGTACCCGGTGCGTTACGGCGTCAGTGGCAACCAGCAGGTGGCCCGTGCCCTGGGTCTTGAACCAATCGATCAGAACGCCGCCGTCAAGGCCCTGGCCGAGGGAGAACCCACCCAATGAGCAAACGCTTGAGCTGGGACATTCATACCCGCACGCAGATCATCAGTCTCGGCCCCGCCCTGCTACTGACCTTGCTCTTGATCAGCTTCTTTACCTTCGTACGCATCCAGGACCTGCGCCAGGAACTCAACCACACCGGGCAACTGATCGCCAACCAGTTGGCACCGGCGTCGGAATATGGGGTGATTTCGGGCAACAACGAAGTGCTTGAAGGGCTGATGCGTGCCACCCTCAGCATCCCGCACGTGCGCTTTCTGGAAGTGCAGGACAGCCGCAACCACATTCTGGTGTACGTCGAGCAGTCCGACGAAAGTGCCAACCGTGCGCAACAGGTCGAGGTGTTCCAGGCGCCCATTCGCCTGCAGCAAATCCGCCTGGACAACGACTTCCTGCAACAGGGCAAAGCCACCACCCCGGCCATCGGTGACGACTACCTGGGCCGCGTGATCGTCGGCATGTCCGATGACGCCTTCAGTCAGCGCCAGCAGGAAATCGTGATCAAGGCCGGGATCCTGGCGTTGTTCGCCCTGCTGTTCACCTTCTTGCTGGCACGCCGCCTGGCCCTGAGCCTGGCCAAGCCGATCAGCGACATGGGCCATGCGGTCAAGGCGATTCAGCAAGGCGAGTACAACACCCCCTTGCCGGTCGTCGACGACAGCGAGCTGGGCCACTTGGCCCGTCACATCAATAACCTGGCCAGCGCCCTGGAACAGGCCAGCGATGAACAGAAGCAGGCCATCGCCGAACTGATCCAGGCCCGCGAGGAGGCCGAACAGGCCAACCGTGCCAAATCGGATTTCCTGGCGATGATGAGCCATGAGTTGCGCACCCCGATGAATGGCGTGCTGGGCATGCTGCAACTGCTGGAAACCACACCGCTGAGCAGTGAACAGGCCGATTACACGGCAGTGGCCAGCGAGTCCACCGGGCATTTGCTCAAGGTCATCAACGACATCCTCGATTTTTCGCGCATCGAACGCGCCGCGCTGCAGCTGGAGCACATCGACTTCAACCTTGGCGAGCTGATCACCAACAGTGTCCAGTCGTTCCAGCACAGCGCCCAGCAACGCGGCCTGGGCCTGCACCTGCAACTGCCGGCCGGCATCGAGCAGTTGCAGGTGAACGGCGACCCCACGCGCATCCGCCAGATCCTGCTGAACCTGATAGGCAACGCCCTGAAGTTCACCGAACGCGGCCAGGTGCAAGTCGACGCACGCTGGCAGGTGCTCGACCGGCAGTTGATCTGGCTGACCTGCAGCGTGCGCGACACGGGCATCGGCATCGACAGCGACCGCCTGGAAATGATGTTCGTCGCCTTCCAGCAGGCCGACAGCTCGATTTCCCGTCGTTATGGCGGCACCGGGCTGGGGCTGTCGATCGCTCGTACCCTGGCCGAGCGCATGGGCGGCAAGCTACGCGGTGAAAGCCGTGAGGGCCTGGGTTCGACCTTCACCCTGGAGATGCCGTTGGCCCTTGCCAATCCTGCCCCCGTCCCGTTGACGCCGCCAACGACTGTACGAACGACGGTGCCGGACAATGATCAGGTACTGCTGGTGGAGGACAATCCGGTCAACCGGAGCGTCGTGGAAGCCATGCTGCGCAGCCTGGGGCTGGCAGTATGCACGGCAGAAGATGGCCTTGAAGCCGTCGAGCTGGTCGGCCGGCAGCGCTTTGCTGCCGTGCTGATGGATTGCCGCCTGCCTCACCTGGACGGCTATGAAGCCACCCGACGCATCCGCCAGTTGCCCAACGGCGCCGGGCTACCGATCATCGCCCTGACCGCCAACGCGTTGCAGGGCGACCGTGAACGTTGCATGGCCGCCGGTATGGACGATTACCTGAGCAAACCCTTGCGCCGCACCGAATTGCAGCAGGTGCTGCAGCGCTGGTTACCCGGTCAGACAACCGCGACTGGCGATAAATGCTAAAGTGCGGCAGTCTTAAACACTGGACAGGACCTTCATCGGACCTGAAAATAGACGTTTCAGTGCACACCTGTACTTCTTTCACCAGGTGCGCTGTGACTTTCACCACAACGCAATAGTCTACCTGTAGGCTGCCGTCTCGAAGCGCTTGGTTTTCGGGCCGGCCGGGAAGATTCATCCCCTGCCGCAGGGGGTTATTGAGGAGCTCGCATGACCAAACAACACGCCTTTACTCGGGAAGACCTGCTGCGCTGCAGTCGCGGTGAGCTGTTCGGCCCAGGTAATGCGCAACTGCCCGCGCCGAACATGCTGATGGTCGATCGCATCACCCATATCAGCGAAGAAGGCGGCAAGTACGGCAAAGGTGAATTGGTCGCCGAGCTGGATATCAACCCGGACCTGTGGTTCTTCGCCTGCCATTTCGAAGGCGATCCGGTAATGCCGGGCTGCCTGGGCCTCGACGCCATGTGGCAGCTGGTTGGCTTCTTCCTCGGCTGGCAGGGCCTGCCGGGCCGTGGCCGCGCCCTGGGTTCGGGCGAGGTGAAATTCTTTGGCCAGGTACTGCCTGAAGCCAAGAAAGTCACGTACAACATTCACATCAAGCGCGTCCTGAAGGGCAAGCTGAACATGGCCATCGCCGATGGTTCGGTCAGCGTCGACGGCCGCGAGATCTACACTGCCGAAGGCCTGCGGGTCGGCGTGTTCACCTCCACTGACAATTTCTAAGGGTTATTCGCATGCGCCGCGTCGTTATCACTGGTCTGGGCATCGTATCGTGCCTGGGCAATGACAAAGCTACCGTCACCGAAAACCTGCGCAACAGCCGTCCGGGTATCCGTTTCAACCCGGAATACAAGGAAATGGGGCTGCGTAGCCAGGTTTCCGGGTCCATCGACCTCAACCTCGAAGAACTGATCGACCGCAAGGTTTACCGCTTCGTCGGCCATGCGGCTGCCTACGCCTACCTGGCCATGCAGGACGCGATCAAGGACGCTGGCCTGACCGAAGAGCAGGTTTCCAACCCGCGTACCGGCCTGGTGGCGGGTTCCGGCGGCGCCTCGACCCTGAACCAGATGGAAGCGCTGGACACCCTGCGTGAGAAAGGCGTCAAGCGCGTCGGCCCATACCGCGTTACCCGCACCATGGGCAGCACCGTTTCGGCATGCCTGGCCACCCCGTTCAAGATCAAGGGCATCAACTACTCGATCTCGTCGGCCTGCGCCACCTCGGCTCACTGCATCGGTACCGCACTGGAGCAGATCCAGTGGGGCAAGCAGGACATCGTCTTCGCCGGTGGTGGTGAAGAAGAGCACTGGAGCCAGTCGTTCCTGTTCGATGCCATGGGCGCCCTGTCGACCAAGCGCAACGAAACCCCGGAACTGGCCTCGCGCGCCTACGACGCTGACCGTGATGGCTTCGTCATCGCTGGCGGTGGCGGCATGGTCGTGGTCGAGGAACTGGAACACGCCCTGGCCCGCGGCGCCAAGATCTACGCCGAAATCGTTGGCTACGGTGCCACTTCCGACGGCTACGACATGGTTGCACCGAGCGGCGAAGGCGCCATCCGCTGCATGCAGCAGGCGCTGTCCACTGTCGACACCCCGATCGACTACCTGAACACCCACGGTACCTCGACTCCGGTCGGTGACGTGGCCGAGATCAAGGGCGTGCGTGCCGTGTTCGGCGACAAGGCTCCGAAGATCAGCTCCACCAAGAGCCTGTCGGGTCACTCGCTGGGCGCTGCCGGCGTGCACGAGGCGATCTACTGCCTGCTGATGATGGAAAACAACTTCATCGCCGGCTCTGCCAACATCGACGAGCTGGACGCGGAAGTCGCCGACTTGCCAATCCTGCGTAAAACCGAAGAAAACGCCAAGATCGACACGGTCATGAGCAACAGCTTCGGCTTCGGCGGCACCAACGCCACCCTGGTGCTCAAGCGCTGGGAAGGCAAGTAAGACGCTGCTGCTGTAAATGAAAACGCCCCGACTGGTTCGGGGCGTTTTTGTTTGGGTTGCCTGTGCTGGCCTCTTCGCGGGTAAACCCACCACACAAGCCTTCAGCGCTGTGCCCACCCTGTAGGAGCGGGTTTACCCGCGAAGAGGCCCGCACAGGTCACTGCTGTACCTTGGGCAACACCGCCAGAAAATTCTCCCGGGCCACCTTGTGCGCCACCCGCTCCGGCAAGGCATCCAGAAACGGCTTGAACCCGTGCATCTGCTCCCCCAGGCTGCCAAACCGCCCCACCACATCCGACCCCAGCATGAACCGCTCCGGGTACTTCTCGACCAGCGCCAGCCATTCCTTGCGCGGCGCGCCCTGCTCATCCAGCAAATACGGCTGCAGCACACTCCACGACAAATCGACATACAGGTTCGGGTAGTCCTCCAGCAATCGCGTCAGCACCGGCAGTAGAAAGTCCATCTGCGTCTGGTGGCGATGTATCTCCATGCTGCTGCCCGCATGCGCCCAGATGAATCGCGTATGCGGGTGATTGCGCAGCGGCTCTTCGATCTCCGCCAGGTACAGCGGGTTGCGCTCGCGCTTGGAGGTGATGTTGGAATGCAGCAGCACGGGCAGGTCGCGCTCGGCCGCCAGGTGGTAGATACGCGTCATGGCCTCATTATTGGCACGTGGCGTGTCGCCACTGGTCAGCGCTGTCAGGTCATCATGTCGGGTGAACACCTCGCCGATGCCCTGCCAAAGGCCCGGGTACAAATCGAGCATGCGTTCGATATGGCTGACCGCATTCTTGTCCACCGGGTTGAATCCGCTTAGGAACGGGTGGAAGCGCTTGCGCTGCTCACTTGGCAATTGCTGCAGCGCCGCCGCCACGTAAGTATCGGTGGCGCTGTACCAATAGGCGTCGGCGTCATCACCGGCGTAGTAGCGCGGGCGCTTGGGTTCGTCTTCGTGCCATTTCTTGGCCACCGGTATGCCTGAAATCATCGACTGCTCAACCCCTGCGGCATCCATGGCCTTGATCAGCGCCGGCATGCCTTCACTTTCCTGGAAGAAGTCCACGTAGTGCAGGTGGGCATCACTGTAGCGGTACTCGCGCGCCTGGGCCGCCTGGCACAGCCAGCCGAACAACAGCACACAAGCCAGCGCTCTGGCGGTCATGGTCATCCTCCTCATGCAGGTACGAACCCAGTAGACCAGGCGGCCGACGAGACGGTTCAGCCACGGCGGGCAAACCGCTATGCTTGAGGCACTTCCACCGTGCCTGGAGCCTTCCCCATGAGCAGCCCACTGGTCATCCACCCCCGAGCCGAGACGGTCGAGGGCCAGCCGATCCTGCGCCCGCTGCCGTCAGCCCAGTGCCGCAGCGTCGGCCCGTTCGTGTTCTTCGACCACATGCTCGAAACAGACTATGCCCCGGGGCATGGCATGGACATCCGCCAGCATCCGCATATCGGCTTGTCGACCCTGACCTACCTGTTCGAAGGCGCAATCCTGCACAAGGACAGCCTCGGCTCGGCGCAGCGGGTGCTGCCAGGTGATGTCAGCTGGATGACTGCGGGCAGCGGCGTCGCCCATGTCGAGCGCACCCCGGAAGATGCCCTGGCCCATGGCTCGCGCCTGCATGGGCTGCAGGTATGGCTGGCATCGCCACGCGAGTTTGAGCAAGGCCCGGCAAGCTACAGCCATCACCCCGCCGCAAGCTTGCCCGTCAGTGACAGCCTGGGCGTGCGTATCTGCATGATTGCTGGCAGCGGGTTCTGCCTGGCATCACCGGTGCCGGTGCTCTCCCCTACCCTTTATGCGCATGTACGGATGCAACCGGCGACCACCTTGCTGGTACCGAATGAGCATGTGCAGCGGGCGCTGTACCTGCTCGATGGTGAGTTGACGATGAACGATGAAGACGTGGAACCGTGCAGCCTGGTGGTACTGCCGGAGGGGGAAGAGGTGACGTTGTATGCGGAGGGTGAATGCCAATTGGTACTGATTGGCGGCGCACCGCTGGATGGGCCGCGTCGGATGAACTGGAATTTCGTGGCCAGCGACCCGGAACTGATCGAGCGGGCCCGGGCCAGGTGGGCTGCGGGGGATTGGCCGGTGGTGCCGGGGGAACATTCTAGGATCGAGTTGCCTCGGTGATCGGGGGTGGACACAGGTCGGCGGTTGGGCGCAGTCCGTCGTGTAGGAGCGGGTTCACCCGCGAAAGGGCCGGTCCTGCTGGCCAATTTCCACCCGCCGTTCACCGTTGACGCCGCTACCGTATTCGCGGGTAAACCCGCTCCTACGCAGATTGGTGGTGGACACAGATCGGTGGTTGGTCCAGGCCGCCGTAGGAGCGGGTTTACCCGCGAAAGGGCCGGCCCTGCTGGCCAATCTCCACCCGCTGTTCACCGTTGCCGCCGCCACCGTATTCGCGGGTAAACCCGCTCCTACACCCAGATCGGGGGTGAACGCACATTGGTGATTGGGCGCAGGCCGTCGCGTAGGAGCGGGTTCACCCGCGAAGGGCTGCAAAGCAGCCCCCTGCAAGCTCAACGCTGGAACACTTCACTCAGCAGATTATGCATCGAACGGAACGCTCGCTCGGAAGTGCGCCGGTCATACTGCATCTTGCCCGGCATATTGGCATTCGGGTCGGTAAACGAGTGCACCGCGCCGCCGTAACTGAGCAACTGCCAGTCCACCTTGGCTGCGTTCATCTCGTCTTCGAATGCCGGCAGCTGCTCTTTAGGCACCAATGGATCGGAGGCACCATGCAACACCAGCACCGAGCCCTTGATGCGCTTGGCATCTTCAGGATTCGGCGTGTCCAGGGTGCCGTGGAACGATACGGCCGCACGCAGGTCGGCGCCGCTACGGGCCAGTTCCAAGGCACAGCAGCCACCGAAGCAGAAGCCGAAGGTGGCCACCTTGCCAGGCTCCAGCAACGCCTTCGACTGCCCCAGCAATTGCGCCAAGGCCTCCTGCATGCGCTTGCGCAGTTCGCCACGGTCATTCTTCAGCGGCATCATCGCCACGCCTGCCTCATCGGCATTGGACGGGCGCACCGATTGCCCGTACAGGTCGGCGATCAGCACCACATAGCCCTTCTCGGCCACTTCCTTGGCAATGCGCTCAGCACCTTCACCAATGCCCATCCAGTTCGGCGCCATCACCAGCCCTGGGCGGCCCAGCGCACCCGGCTCATAGACCAAACGGCTTTCGTAGGTCTTGCCAGACAGGTGATAAACCAGCGATTCGACGATTACTTTGCTCATCAAGCACTCCTTTGGCACTCGTCATAAAAAAGCCCGCCGAAGCGGGCTTTGCTGTGCATCAACTCAAGCAGACAGCTCGACCAGTAGCTTGTTCAGGCGACGAACGTAAGCCGCCGGGTCCTTCAGGCTGTCACCAGCCGCCAGGGCCGCCTGATCGAACAGGATGTGCGACAACTCGGCGAAACGGTCTTCGCTCTGCTCGTGATCCAGCTTCTCGATCAGCGGGTGGCTCGGGTTGAACTCGAAGATCGGCTTGGACTCCGGCACTTTCTGCCCGCTGGCTTCCAGGATCTGGCGCATCTGCAGGCCCAGGTCCTGCTCGCCAATGGCCAGGATCGCCGGCGAGTCGGTCAGGCGGTGCGATACGCGTACTTCGGCCACGCTGTCACCCAGCGCACCTTTCAGTCGCTCGACCAGACCTTCCTTGTCCTTGGCGACTTCTTCCTGGGCTTTCTTGTCTTCTTCCGAATCCAGCTTGCCCAGGTCCAGGTCGCCACGGGCAATATCGACAAAGGCCTTGCCGTCGAATTCGTTGAGGTAGCTCATCAGCCACTCGTCGATGCGATCAGTGAGCAGCAGCACTTCGATGCCTTTCTTGCGGAAGACTTCCAGGTGCGGGCTGTTCTTGACCTGCGCGTACGACTCGCCGGTGAGGTAATAGATCTTGTCCTGACCTTCCTTGGCGCGGGCCAGGTAGTCGGCCAGGGCGACGCTCTGCTCGCCGCTGTCGTCCTGGGTGGACGCAAAGCGCAGCAGACCGGCGATTTTCTCCTTGTTGGCGAAGTCTTCGGCCGGGCCCTCTTTCAGCACCTGACCGAAGTTTTTCCAGAAGCCCTTGTATTTCTCGGGTTCGTTCTTCGCCAGCTTCTCCAGCATGTCCAGCACGCGCTTGGTCAGCGCGGTCTTCATCGAATCGATGATCGGGTCTTTCTGCAGGATTTCACGCGACACGTTCAGCGACAGGTCGTTGGAATCGACCACACCCTTGATGAAGCGCAGGTACAGCGGCAGGAACGACTCGGCCTGGTCCATGATGAACACACGCTGCACGTACAGCTTCAGGCCGCGTGGCGCTTCGCGCTGGTACAGGTCGAACGGCGCACGGGCCGGCACGTACAGCAGCGAGTTGTATTCGAGCTTGCCTTCAACCTTGTTGTGGCTCCAGGCCAGCGGGTTTTCGAAGTCATGGCCGATGTGCTTGTAGAACTCCTGGTACTCCTCGTCCTTCACCTCGGTGCGCGAACGGGTCCACAGGGCGCTGGCGCGGTTGACGGTTTCCCACTCTTCGGCCGGCTGCTCTTCACCTTCGGCGGCGGCCTGCTCTTTCGGCAGCTGAATCGGCAGGGCGATGTGGTCGGAGTACTTCTTGACCACGTTGCGCAGGCGCCAGCCATCGGCGAACTCCTGCTCGTCCTTCTTCAGGTGCAGGACGATACGGGTACCGCGCTGTGGCTTGTCGATGGTGGCGACTTCGAACTCGCCCTCGCCTTTCGACGACCAGTGCACACCTTCGGCCGCTGGCTGGCCTGCACGGCGGCTGTACACGTCGACCTTGTCGGCAACGATGAACGCGGAGTAGAAGCCCACGCCGAACTGACCGATCAGGTGCGAGTCCTTCTTCTGGTCACCGGTTAGGTTCTTCATGAAGTCGGCAGTGCCGGACTTGGCGATGGTGCCCAGGTGGGCAATGACGTCTTCGCGGCTCATGCCGATGCCGTTGTCCTCGAGGGTCACGGTACCGGCGTCCTTGTCGAAGCTCAGGCGAATCTTCAGGTCAGCATCGCCCTCGAACAGCTCTGGCTTGGCCAGGGCTTCGAAACGCAGCTTGTCGGCGGCGTCGGAAGCGTTGGAAATCAGCTCCCGCAGGAAGATTTCCTTGTTCGAGTACAGCGAGTGAATCATGAGGTGCAGCAGTTGCTTCACCTCGGTCTGGAAGCCCAGCGTTTCCTTTTGTGTTTCCACAGTCATGGTCTTCGAAACTCCGATCTGATGGCGTTGGCGCCTGGCGGCCGGTTCGGCCAGCGTTAACGGCGGATGTCATGCAGATGGGGGCTGCCCGGATGATTTCAAGGGCTTTTCCGGTTCGATCTTGAAATGCGCACGGGCCGTGGCAATCGGCGACTGCCTGTCGCCCTGCCAGGCGGTGATGGCCACGTTGGTCACCCGCCGGCCCTGGCGCCACAGCTGGCACTGGGCGTAGGTATCGCGAAAATGCCCGGCGCGCAGGTAGTCGATGGAAAAGTCGATGATCTTCGGAATGCTTGCGCTCTCGCTGTAGATCAGCAGGTACAGCGCTGCCGACAGCTCCATGAAGCCGGCGATCACGCCGCCATGGATGGCCGGTAGCAGTGGGTTGCCGATATTGTCCGGGCTGGCCGGCAGGCGGAACAACACGTCATCGCCCTGACGCTCGCATTCGATGCCGATCAGCCCGGCATAGGGAATCAGCGCCAGCAACGGTCGATAGTCGCCCACCGCATGGGCGGCGTTGAGCTGCTGGCGTACCGCGTGCGGAATCATGCCTTGCCCTCCTTCAGACTGTCGCCGAAACGGATGCCGCCCTTGATGTCCTGGCCCAGGCGCATGAACGTGCCCACCACCTGGCAGATGGGCTGGTCGGGGTCGTCCTGATAGGCGGTGCCACGGGTGAAGATCACGTCGCGGGTAACACGGTAGCACTGGGCGTGGCCGTAGATGTCCTTGCCGGCCTCAGCCGGGTGCATGTAGTCGATGCGCAGGTCCAACGTCGGGCACACTTCGAAGCGCGGCAACACACACAACGTGGCCATGCCACAGGTGGTGTCCATCAGCGTGGTCAGCGCACCGCCGTGCACGGCACCGGTTTGCGGGTTGCCGACAATCGCCGGCGACCACGGCAGGACCAGGGTCATGCCATCGCCATCAGCCTGCGCCACGCGCATCTGCAACAACTGACAATGTTTTAACGCCGAGAGAAAGCGCTCGGCCATTGCCATCAAGGTTGAATCGCTCATCGGCTGTTCCCATCGGCCGCAGGGCAGCGGCATAAATTCGTTAAAAAGTCCATGTAGAACGGGACGTTATATATCTGTAATCTTCGTTGAACTTATTCCGCGTAGTTGCACTCGAAGGAACAAGTCACTTATTCCACCAAGGAGAAACACCCCCATGCGTAAACCTTTTGCTTTTGCTCTGATGCTGGCCGCTGCCATGGGCCTGGCTGCTTGCGATAAAGCGAGCGAAGACAAAGCCCAGGACGCACAGCAACACGCCGAGCAAGCCCAGGAAAAAATGGGTGAAGCTCAGGATAAGATGAACGAAGCCGCCGAGGAAAACGCCGAAGCTGCCAAAGATCAGGCCGAAGCCGAGCAGAAGGCTGCCGAAGAAGCCGCTCCGGCTACTCCGGCTCCAGCTACGCCGGCAGAACCTGCCAAGCAGTAACTGGCTAAAACAAAAAACCCGACAATGTCGGGTTTTTTTGTGCCTGCGAACTTTCGATTAATCGTTTCAGTTGGAACCAACCGAGCTTTCCTTGGCCGGCTCCGACAGTACACTTTCGGTCGGTGTGAACACCATCACATCGAGCACATCCGAATGGAACTCTCGACGGTACAGAATCAGCACTACTCCCACACTCATCGCCATGAACAACCATGGGCTGATAAACCAGCTCAACATGGCCATGCCGAAGTAATACGAACGCAGCCCCAAGTTGAACTGGTTAGCCGCCAACGACAATACCCGCGCCGCGCGGGAGGCGAACGCCTTGCGCTCCAGCTCATTGACCAGCCGTTCGCCGATCATCGGCGCCGAGCCCACCAGCACGGCGGCAAAGTTGTATTGGCGCATGCACCAACTGAACGTGAAGAAGGCATAGACAAATACCATGGCCAGGCACAGCAGCTTGATCTCCGACATGCCCTGGGATGTTTGCTGAACCAGCGGCAGGTCGGCCAGCAACGACAGTGCCCGGTCGGAGGCACCGAGCACGGTGAGGATGCCAGCCAGAATGATCAGGGTGCTGGAGGCGAAGAACGAAGCGTTGCGCTCCAGGTTACCGATCACGCTGGCATCGGCGATGCGGTTGTCGCGCAGCAGCATGCGGCGCATCCAGTCTTCGCGGTACAAGTGCAGCACGCTGGCCAGGCACGCGGTGTCGCGCCCCTTCCAGATCGCATAGCGGGTATAGCCACCCCAGCACAGGGCGAACCAGGCGATGGCCAACAGGTTGTTGAGGTTGCTTTGGATGAAGTTCATGCAGGGTTACCGAAAGGGCCATGTGCCTAAAGGATAGGGACCGGATTTCGACGCTGGCAAGCGGCAAAAGGCACACCTGCACACTGAAAAATGCATTACCTGTTGCGAAGAGGCCGAAACCGGCAAACAGCAAAAAGCCCCGCATCCTTTCGGATACGGGGCTCTCTTGTTTTCACCCTTGGCGGGCACCCTTCGGCTTGTGGCCGGTGCCGCCCTCAGGCTTCAACTTGTCCAGTCAGGCCAGCGCCTCGCGCGGCTTGCCGAGCATGCGGTCGCAGGCCACGGCACCCACCAGGGTCACCACCGACGGTACCAGCCAGGCCATGCCGGCATCACTCAATGGCAGGTGCGCCATGAAGTCTGGCAACACGTGGGCAAGGCTGCTGCCCTTGATCGCATCGACCATGCCGAACAGCAGCGAGACCAGCATCACGGGCGCCAGGATGCGCGTTGGCGAGTTCCACAGGTCTTTCACGAAGCTCAGGCCAACCACAACGATGCACGGCGGATAGATGGCGGTGAGCACCGGGATCGAGAACATGATCAGCTTGGTCAGGCCAAGGTTGGAAATCAGCAGCGAGAAGCCGGCAAGGATCACCACCAGCGCGCGGTACGACAGCGGCAGGATCTGGCTGAAGTACTCGGCGCAGGCACAGGTCAGGCCAACCGCGGTCACCAGGCAGGCCAGCGCGATCAGCACGGCGAGGAAGCCGCTGCCCAGGGAGCCGAAGGTGTGCTGTACGTAGGCATGCAGCACCGCCGCACCGTTGGTGGCGTCAGCCGCGATGTCGTGGCTGGTGGCACCCAGGCGGAACAGGCTGATGTAGACCAGGGCCAGCCCGACACCGGCGATCAGGCCGGCGATGATGGCGTAGCGGGTAATCAGCCTCGGCGACTCGACACCGCGCGAGCGAATGGCATTGACAATGACGATACCGAACACCAGGGCACCCAGGGTATCCATGGTCAGGTAGCCATCGGAGAAGCCCTTGGAGAACGCAGCGGCGGCATAGGCAGGCTGTGCGTCACCAATGCTACCGGCGGGCAGCGCGAAGGCAGCGATGCCCAGTACTGCCAGGGCAATGATCTTCAACGGTGCCAGGAAGCGGCCCACGGTGTCGAGCAACTTGCCAGGGTACATGGACACGGCCAGCACGACGATGAAGTACACCAGGCTGTAGATGAACAGCGCCAGCGGGCTTTCACCGGTCAGCGGTGCAACGCCCACTTCGAACGACACGGTGGCCGTACGCGGGGTGGCGAACAATGGGCCGACCGACAGGTAGCACACGGCTGCCAGCAGGCCGCCGAAGAACTTGCCGATCGGGCTGCTCAGTGCATCCATGCCGCCACCGACCTTGGCCAGAGCGACCACCGTGATGACCGGCAGGCCCACGGCAGTGACCAGGAAGCCCAAGGCCGCCATCCATACGTGCGGGCCAGACTGCAGGCCGACGATAGGCGGGAAGATGATATTGCCTGCACCCACGAAAAGCGCAAACGTCATAAAGCCAAGCGCCAGGATATCCTGGCCTTTGAGAACTTTCATTTAAGGTAGTACCACACTGCTGAAATCGGGATTCGAGAGGGGATTTCCCTTTGGGTAAGGGGAAATGCTGCCCGGCTTGATAGGCCAGACCCGTTTAGCGTGTCGTTCCCTTTTGGGGTACGGGCACAGAGTGAACGCGTAATGTAACTGGTTTGTCAGTCAAACGCACTGGCACAGTGCTGCTTGTCCGATGTGCGTACATGTTTGTCGTCTGTGTGACCGAGGACGGCAGGTATTATCCTCGGATTGAAACATTCGTCTGCGTGAAAATTCCTATCAAACCTATCGAAGAATCTCTATTGCCAGCACCGGCCTCTTCGCGGGTAAACCCGCTCCTACGAATCCCACATACGACAAAGGCCACCCGAAGGTGGCCTCTGTGCGCGTGGGGGGTGTAGCAGTATTACTTCTTGGCTTCCCAGCCAGTCAGCTCGGCCAGGGCCTTGCCGATGTCAGCCAGGGAACGCACGGTTTTCACACCCGCGTCCTGCAGGGCGGCGAACTTCTCGTCCGCAGTGCCCTTGCCGCCGGAGATGATGGCGCCAGCGTGACCCATGCGCTTGCCCGCAGGTGCAGTAACACCGGCGATGTAGGAAACGACAGGCTTGGTGACGTGGGCCTTGATGTAGGCCGCGGCTTCTTCTTCAGCCGAACCGCCGATCTCACCGATCATGACGATCGCTTCGGTCTTCGGGTCTTCCTGGAACAGCTTCAGGATGTCGATGAAGTTGGAGCCCGGGATCGGGTCACCGCCGATGCCGACGCAGGTCGACTGGCCGAAGCCGGCGTCGGTGGTCTGCTTCACAGCTTCGTAGGTCAGGGTGCCGGAACGCGAAACGATACCGACCTTGCCTGGCAAGTGGATGTGGCCTGGCATGATGCCGATCTTGCACTCGCCCGGGGTGATGACACCTGGGCAGTTAGGGCCGATCAGGGTCACGCCCAGCTCGTCGCACTTGACCTTGGCATCCAGCATGTCCAGGGTAGGAATGCCTTCGGTGATGCAGACGATCAGCTTGATGCCGCCAAAGGCAGCTTCCAGGATCGAGTCTTTGCAGAACGGAGCCGGTACGTAGATGACCGAAGCGTCAGCGCCGGTAGCTTCCACGGCTTCCTTGACGGTGTTGAACACCGGCAGGCCCAGGTGGGTGGTGCCACCCTTGCCTGGGGTTACGCCGCCGACCATCTTGGTGCCGTAGGCAATGGCCTGTTCGGAGTGGAAAGTACCCTGCGAGCCGGTGAAGCCCTGGCAGATGACTTTGGTATCTTTATTGATCAGGACGCTCATTACTTGCCCTCCGCAGCTTTGACAACTTGTTGAGCAGCGTCGGTCAGGCTGGTTGCCGCAATGATGTTCAAACCGCTTTCTGCCAGTACTTTAGCGCCCAGTTCGGCGTTGTTGCCTTCGAGGCGAACGACGACCGGAACTTTAACGCCGACTTCTTTCACTGCACCGATGATGCCTTCGGCAATCATGTCGCAGCGAACGATGCCGCCGAAGATGTTGACCAGAACGGCCGCGACATTGCTGTCGGACAGAATGATCTTGAACGCTTCGGTAACGCGCTCTTTGGTAGCACCACCGCCAACGTCGAGGAAGTTGGCCGGCTTGCCGCCGTGCAGGTTGACGATGTCCATGGTACCCATGGCCAGGCCAGCACCGTTGACCATGCAGCCGATGTTGCCTTCAAGGGCAACGTAGTTCAGTTCGAACTTGGCAGCGTGGGCTTCACGGGCGTCGTCCTGCGACGGGTCGTGGAAGGTTTTCAGCTTCGGCTGACGGTACATGGCGTTGGCGTCGATGTTGATCTTGGCATCGAGGCAGTGCAGGTCGCCATCGGCCTTGATCACCAGCGGGTTCACTTCCAGCAGCGCCAGGTCATGATCCTTGAACAGCTTGGCCAGGCCAACGAAGATCTTGGCGAACTGTTGAACTTGCTTGCCTTCCAGGCCCAGCTGGAAAGCCAGCTCGCGACCCTGGAACGGCTGAGCGCCGACCAGTGGGTCGATGGTGGCCTTGAGGATTTTCTCAGGCGTTTCGTGAGCGACTTTCTCGATGTCCACGCCACCTTCGGTGGAAGCCATGAACACGATACGGCGGCTCGAACGATCGACTACAGCGCCCAGGTACAGCTCTTTGGCGATGTCAGTGCAGGATTCGACCAGAATCTTGGAGACGGGTTGACCGTTGGCATCGGTCTGGTAGGTAACCAGATTCTTGCCCAACCACTGTGCAGCGAACGCCTTGGCGTCTTCCTTGCTGCGAACCAGCTTTACGCCGCCCGCTTTACCGCGACCACCCGCGTGAACCTGGGCTTTTACAACCCACTCGTTCCCGCCGATCTTGTCGCAGGCTTCTGCAGCTTGCTCAGGGGTGTCGACTGCGAAACCCTTGGAAACTGGCAGGCCGTACTCAGCGAACAGCTGCTTACCCTGATACTCGTGAAGATTCATGCTTTTTACCGTCTTCGTTAGGTACTGCGCTTCGGCGCTGCGCCATCAGTGGCGCCGCACCACCTGTGACCGTTGACCCCGGGTTTCCCGTGTGATCCGGTCCGGCGGACTTTCCGCGGTGAGTCATGCACGCAAGACTCACGACGGGCAGCCCGCCGTGGTTTCTTATAATTAACGCTTCTTACGGTTGGCCACGTGAATGGCGCCGCCATTCACCGCCAGCGCTGCTTCATGCAACGCTTCGGACAGGGTTGGATGGCTGAAGACCATCATGCCCAGATCCTCGGCACTGGTGCCGAATTCCATTGCGATTGCGCCCTGCTGCACCAGTTCGGCAGCCGATGGGCCAATCACGTGAACACCCAGAACGCGGTCGGTCTTGGCATCGGCGATGACCTTGACGAAACCACCGGTGTCGTTGGCAGCCATCGCACGGCCGCTGGCCGCGAACGGGAAGGTGCCCACGTTAACCTCAACGCCCTCGGCCTTCAAGGCCTGTTCGGTCTTGCCGACCCACGCGATTTCCGGGTGGGTGTAGATGACCGACGGGATCAGGTCGTAGTTCATCTGGGCCTTGTGGCCCTTGATGCGCTCGACGACCATGATGCCCTCTTCCGAAGCCTTGTGGGCCAGCATCATACCGCGTACCACGTCACCGATGGCGTACACGCCCGGAACGCTGGTGGCGCAGTAATCGTCGACGAAGATGTAGCCACGCTCGTCGATGGTCACGCCGCTGTCGGAAGCCAGCAGATCGGTGGTCACCGGGCGACGGCCGACTGCAACAATCAGCTTGTCGAAGGTGATCTTCTGCTCACCTTCGGCGTTGGTGTAGGTCACTTCGACTTCATTGCCGTTGACTTTCGAGCCGGTGACGCGAGCGCCCAGCTTGATGTCCAGGCCTTGCTTGGTCAGGGTCTTCTGGGCTTCTTTCGACACGGCGGTGTCGGCAGCCATCAGGAAGGTGTCCAGGGCTTCCAGGACGGTCACTTCAGCACCCAGGCGAGCCCATACCGAGCCCAGCTCCAGGCCGATCACGCCTGCACCGATAACGCCCAGGCGCTTCGGTACGGCCTGGAATTCCAGGGCGCCCGTGGAGTCGACGATGACATTCTGGTCGACCGGGGCCGGCGGAATGTCGATCGGGCGCGAGCCGGAAGCCAGGATCACGTTCTCGGCTTCGATGACTTCGGTGGTGCCGTCAGCCTTGGTGACTTCGACCTTTTTGCCGGCCAGCAGCTTGCCGTGCCCCTGGATCGAAGTGACGCCGTTGGCCTTGAACAGGGTGGCAACGCCACCGGTCAGGTTCTTGACGATGCCGGCCTTGCGGCCAACCATCGCGGCGACGTCCATCTTCACTTCGCCCGTGGAGATACCGTGGACGTTGAAGCTCTCTTTGGCTTCCTTGTACTTCCAGGAGCTGTCCAGCAGCGCCTTGGAAGGAATGCAACCTACGTTCAGGCAGGTGCCGCCCAGGGCCAGTTTGCCCTCGGCGTCGGTGTACTTCTCGATACAGGCAGTCTTCAGACCAAGTTGGGCAGCCTTGATGGCAGCCACATAGCCGCCTGGGCCTGCACCGATTACCACTACGTCGAATTTCTGGGTCATAAAAGATTCCTTATCAGCTACAAGCTACAAGCCGCGAACCGCGCGGCCTGGCTTCTTGCGAAGCCAGGCCCGGCACGGTACGCAGCCAGAGGGTTAGATGTCCAGCAGCAGGCGGGACGGATCTTCCAGCAGGTTCTTGATAGTGACCAGGAAGGTTACCGCTTCCTTGCCGTCGATCAGGCGGTGATCGTACGACAGCGCCAGGTACATCATCGGGCGAATCACGACCTGGCCATTGATGGCCATCGGGCGCTGGATGATGTTGTGCATGCCGAGAATGGCGGCCTGCGGCGGGTTGACGATCGGGGTCGACATCATCGAACCGAAGGTGCCACCGTTGGTGATGGTGAAGGTGCCACCGGTCATCTCTTCGATGGACAGTTTGCCGTCACGGGCCTTCTTGCCGAAGGTAGCGATGCCGTTCTCGATTTCAGCCAGGCTCATCGACTCGGCGTTACGCAGCACCGGCACCACCAGACCACGGTCGCTGGACACGGCAACACCGACGTCGGCGAAGCCGTGGTAGACGATGTCGTTGCCGTCGATCGAGGCGTTGACGGCCGGGAAGCGTTTCAGCGCTTCGGTAGCGGCTTTGACGAAGAACGACATGAAGCCCAGGCGCACGCCATTGTGGGTCTTCTCGAACAGGTCCTTGTACTTCGAACGCAGGGCCATGACTTCGGTCATGTCCACTTCGTTGAAGGTGGTCAGCATCGCCATGTTCGACTGGGCTTCGACCAGGCGCTCGGCGATCTTGGCACGCAGGCGGGTCATTGGCACACGCTTCTCGGTACGGTCGCCAGCGGCGACGACAACCGGGGCAGCGGCAGCAGCGGCAGGCTTGGCAGCCGGTGCAGCGGCAGGTGCCGACTTCTTCTTGGCAACAGCAGCAACCACGTCTTCCTTGGTGACGCGACCGCCTTTACCGGTACCTGCAACGGTAGCCAGATCGATGCCGTTTTCTTCAGCCAGCTTGCGCGCAGCCGGGGCAGCGATCGGGTCATCTTCGCCGGCGTCAGCGCTGGCAGCGGCCGGAGCAGCTGCAGGTGCGGCGGCCGCGGCAGGCGCAGCGGCAGCACCGCCCTCAACGATCGAACCCAGCAATTCGTCGGACAGGACGGTGTCGCCCTCGCCCTTGACGATGTCGCCCAGCACGCCATCGGCAGTAGCCAGTACTTCCAGGACAACCTTGTCAGTCTCGATGTCGACGATCAGCTCGTCACGCTTGACGGCTTCGCCCGGCTTCTTGTGCCAGGTGGCAACGGTGCCATCGGCAACCGATTCCGGGAAGGTTGGGGCTTTGATCTCGATAGCCATTATCTGTGTTTCCTTAAATTCGGTTTCAGGTGCGCGAAGGCGTTAGACAGTGAAGGCGTCTTGCAGCAGTTTTTCCTGCTGTTCGGCGTGCTTCGAAGCGTAACCACAGGCTGGCGCGGCAGAAGCGTCGCGACCGGCGTATTCCAGGACCAGTGCCTTGTTGTGGCGGCCCAGGATACGGCGCATGTGGTGCTGGCTGCTGTACCAGGCGCCCTGGTTCATCGGCTCTTCCTGACACCAGACCGCATGCTTGAGGTTGGTGTAAGGGGCGAGGATTTCGACCAGATCGTCCTCAGGGAACGGATACAGCTGCTCGATACGCAGGATGGCAATGTCTTCGCGGCCTTCGGCACGGCGTTTTTCCAGCAGGTCGTAGTAGACCTTGCCGCTGCACAGCACCAGACGCTCGACCTTGGCCGGATCGATTGCGTCGATTTCCGGGATCACGGTCTGGAACGAGCCTTCTGCCAGGTCTTCCAGGGTCGAGATGGCCAGCTTGTGGCGCAGCAGCGACTTCGGCGTCAGGACTACCAGCGGCTTGCGCAGCGGGCGAATGACCTGGCGACGCAGCAGGTGGTAAATCTGTGCCGGCGTCGTCGGTACGCAGACCTGGATGTTGTGCTCGGCGCACAGCTGCAGGTAACGCTCCAGACGCGCGGAGGAGTGCTCCGGCCCCTGCCCTTCATAGCCGTGTGGCAGCAGCATGGTCAGGCCACACAGACGGCCCCACTTGTGCTCACCACTGGTGATGAACTGGTCGATCACCACTTGCGCACCGTTGGCGAAGTCGCCGAACTGGGCTTCCCAGATCACCAGCGCGTTCGGCATGGTGGTGGAGTAGCCGTATTCGAAGGCCAGTACCGCCTCCTCGGACAGGAACGAATCGTACAGATCGAAACGTGGCTGGCCTGGGAACAGGTTCTGCAACGGAATGTAGGTGCTGGCGTCCTTCTGGTTGTGCAGCACCGCGTGACGGTGCGAGAAGGTGCCACGGCCGATGTCCTGGCCGGTCATGCGGATCGGGTGACCTTCGAACTGCAGGGTGGCGTAAGCCATGGTCTCTGCATAACCCCAGTTGATCGGCAAGCCACCGGCCTGCATCTTCTGACGGTCTTCGTAGATCTTCGACACCTGACGCTGGACCACGAAACCTTCCGGCAGCTCGAGCAGCTTGGCCGACAGATCCTGCAGGGTCTTGAGGTCGAAACGGGTATCGTGACGCGCGGTCCAGGCATGGCCCAGGTACGGACGCCAGTCGACGAACAGCTCGCGGTTCGGCTCCTTGACCAGGCTTTTTACCACGTGCAGGCCATTGTCCAGCGCGTTGCGGTACTCGTCGATCTTGGCCTGAGCGCGCTCGGCGTCGATGCGACCGGCCTGGATCAGCTGCTCGGCATACAGCTCACGGGTAGTGCGCTGCTTGCTGATTTGCTGGTACATCAGCGGCTGGGTGCCGTTAGGCTCGTCAGCCTCGTTGTGGCCACGGCGACGGTAGCAGACCAGGTCGATGACCACGTCACGCTTGAACTGCATGCGGTAGTCGATGGCCAGCTGGGTGACGAACAGCACGGCTTCCGGGTCATCGCCGTTCACGTGCAGGATCGGTGCCTGGATCATCTTGGCAACGTCGGTCGCGTACTCGGTGGAGCGCGCATCCAGCGGGTTGCTGATGGTGAAACCAACCTGGTTGTTGATCACGATGTGCACGGTACCGCCGGTCTTGAAACCGCGGGTCTGCGACATCTGGAAGGTTTCCATGACCACGCCCTGGCCAGCGAACGCAGCGTCGCCGTGGATCGAGATCGGCAGCACCTTGTCGCCAACGGTATCGTTGCGGCGGTCCTGACGGGCGCGCACCGAACCCTCGACCACCGGCGAAACGATTTCCAGGTGGGACGGGTTGAACGCCATGGCCAGGTGCACTTCGCCACCCGGGGTCATCACGTTCGAGGAGAAGCCCTGGTGATACTTCACGTCACCGGAGCCCAGCTCGTTCATCTTCTTGCCTTCGAACTCGTCGAACAGCTCGCGCGGGTTCTTGCCGAAGGTGTTCACCAGCACGTTCAGACGGCCACGGTGGGCCATGCCGATCACGACCTCCTTGGCGCCGTAAGAACCGGAACGCTGGATCATTTCATCCAGCATCGGAATCAGGCTCTCGCCGCCTTCAAGGCCGAAACGCTTGGTGCCCGGGTACTTGGTGCCCAGGTACTTTTCCAGGCCCTCACCGGCGGTCACGCGCTCGAGCAGGTGGGCCTGCACGTCAGCGGAAAACTCCGGACGGCCGCGCACGCTTTCCAGGCGCTGCTGGAACCAGCTGCGCTGCTCGGAATCGACGATGTGGGTGAATTCGGCGCCAATGGTGCGACAATATGTCTTCTGGAGTGCATCGAAGATGTCGCGTAGGCTCGCCTCCTCTTTGCCGATGAACAGGTCGCCGGCACGGAAGGTCGTATCAAGATCGGCATTGGTCAAGCCGTAGTGATTGATCGACAGGTCTACGGGCGCAGGGCGCTGCCACAACCCCAACGGGTCGAGCTTGGCAGCCTGATGGCCGCGCATACGATAGGCCTGGATCAGTCGCAGAACTTCAACCTGCTTCTTCTCGTGTTCACTGCTCACGCTCCCGGCGGAAACCGGTTGGGCGCGGCGCTGGTTCTTTGCCAGCAGTACGAAATGGTCGCGGATTGTCGAGTGCGATACATCAGTAGCGGTGCTGCCGTCGGCTGGCAACTTCTGGAAGTAAGTGCGCCACTCTTCTGGCACAGCGTTAGGGTCGTGCAGGTAGAGCTCGTAGAGCTCTTCCACATATGCAGCGTTACCACCTGAAAGGTGGGCGCTATCCCACATGCGCTGCATCACGCTTTCTTGCATGCTTGGTCACCCTCGATTAGGGGACTGATCGGCGAGAGCCACAGCAAACCTGGAAAAGTCCGAAAACAGCGACTGAACCACGCCACCTGGATCCTGCTGATTTTCCGGGTACCAGCCCGGAAAGCCCCTGCTGGTCTCATATCTTCATAGGTAATGAACGCGGGCTTTGTGGGCCCTTGTTCGGGTTTTACCTCAGTGCGGGCTCACCACCCGCACCTCGGCTTACTGCAGGTACAACGCTTTGTATCAGGTGCCGCTTTGCAGCAGCATGTTACGTACGTGACCGATTGCCTTGGTCGGGTTCAGACCTTTCGGGCAAACGTTTACGCAGTTCATGATCCCGCGGCAGCGGAATACGCTGAACGGGTCATCCAGGGACGCCAGGCGCTCCTGAGTCTTGGTATCGCGGCTGTCGGCAAGGAAGCGGTAGGCTTGCAGCAATGCTGCCGGGCCCAGGAACTTGTCCGGGTTCCACCAGAACGACGGGCAGGAAGTCGAGCAGCAAGCGCACAGGATGCACTCGTACAGGCCGTCCAGCTTGTCACGGTCTTCCGGCGACTGCAGGCGCTCGATGGCCGGGGCCGGGGTGTCGTTCTGCAGGAACGGCTTCACCTTCTCGTACTGCTTGTAGAAGATGCTCATATCGACCACCAGGTCACGAATGACCGGCAGGCCTGGCAGAGGACGCAGAACCAGCTTGCCGCCTTTCACCACCGCCGACAGCGGGGTGATGCAGGCCAGGCCGTTCTTGCCGTTCATGTTCATGCCATCGGAACCGCAAACGCCTTCACGGCAGGAGCGACGGTACGAGAAACCCTCGTCCTTTTCCTTGATCAGTGCCAATACATCCAGCACCATCAGGTCCTTGCCGCCGGTATCGACGTCGAACGACTCCATTTTTGGCGCCGAGTCGGTGTCCGGGTTGTAACGATAAACTTCGACTTTCAACATAGCAGCCACCCTTAGTAAGTCCGGACTTTTGGTTCGAAGGCTGGAACAGTCTTCGGCGCAAAGTTGACGCCGCGCTTGGCAACGCGCTTCTCACCCGGGTAGTACAGGGTGTGGCACAGCCAGTTTTCGTCGTCACGGTCTTCGAAGTCTTCACGGGCGTGAGCGCCGCGGGACTCTTTACGGGCTTCGGCCGCGATGGCAGTAGCTTCGGCGACTTCCAGCAGGTTCTGCAGCTCCAGCGCTTCGATACGCGCGGTGTTGAAGGCCTGGGACTTGTCGTTGATCTTGACGTTGGCGATACGGTCACGCAGACCGGCCAGCTGCTCGATACCCTTCTGCATGTATTCGCCAGTACGGAATACACCGAAGTAGTTCTGCATGCAGCTCTGCAGCTCGCGCTTCAGGCTGGCAACGTCTTCACCGCTGGTACGCTCGTTGAGCTTGTTCAGGCGGTTCAGGGCAACATCGACGTCGGTGTCGCTGGCGTCGCGGTATTCCACGCCTTCGCTCAGCGCCTTCTCCAGGTGCAGGCCGGCAGCACGGCCGAACACCACCAGGTCGAGCAGCGAGTTGCCGCCCAGGCGGTTGGCACCGTGAACCGATACGCACGCCACTTCACCTACGGCGAACAGGCCCGGGATGATGTGATCCTGGCCGTCGGCGTCCATGGTGATGGCCTGGCCATGAATGTTGGTGGCAACGCCGCCCATCATGTAGTGGCAGGTCGGCACGACCGGCACCGGCGCGACCACAGGGTCGACGTGGGCGAAGGTCTTGGACAGTTCGCAGATACCTGGCAGGCGGCTGTGCAGCACTTCCTCGCCCAGGTGGTCCAGCTTCAGCAGTACGTGGTCCTTGTTCGGGCCCACGCCGTTGCCGGCGATGATTTCCTTGACCATGGAACGGGCAACCACGTCGCGGCCGGCCAGGTCTTTGGCGTTCGGCGCGTAACGCTCCATGAAGCGCTCGCCGTGGGCGTTGATCAGGTAGCCACCTTCACCGCGGCAACCCTCGGTGACCAGTACACCGGCGCCGGCGATACCGGTCGGGTGGAACTGCCACATTTCGATGTCCTGCACCGGCACGCCTGCACGCAGGGCCATGCCGATACCGTCACCGGTGTTGATCAGGGCGTTGGTGGTGGACGCGTAGATACGGCCCGCACCGCCAGTGGCCAGCACGGTGGCCTTGGACTTGATGTACAGGGTTTCGCCGGTTTCGATGCAGATGGCGATCACACCCACGAATGCGCCGTCCTGGTTCTTCACCAGGTCAACTGCGTAGTACTCGTTGAGGAACGTGGTGCCCGCTTTCAGGTTGCCCTGGTACAGGGTGTGCAGCAGCGCGTGACCGGTACGGTCGGAAGCGGCACAGGTACGGGCGGCCTGGCCACCTTTACCGAAGTCCTTGGACTGACCACCGAACGGGCGCTGATAGATGCGGCCGGTTTCGGTGCGCGAGAACGGCAGACCCATGTGATCCAGTTCGAAGACCGCAGCCGGGCCTTCCTGACACATGTATTCGATAGCGTCCTGGTCGCCGATGTAGTCGGAACCCTTGACGGTATCGTACATGTGCCAGCGCCAGTCGTCGTTCGGGTCGGCCGAAGCGATGGCGCAGGTGATGCCGCCCTGGGCGGATACAGTGTGCGAACGGGTCGGGAAGACCTTGGTGACTACGGCAGTCTTGTGGCCGCCTTGAGCCAGTTGCAGCGCTGCGCGCATGCCGGCGCCGCCGCCACCGATGATGATGGCGTCGAAGGAAATGGTTGGAATGCTAGCCATTGATCAGATACCCCAGAGAATCTGCACACCCCAGACGAAGTAAGCGAACATCGCAACGCCGCATACCGCCTGGAACAGGAAACGAATCGCAGTTGCCGACTTGCCGAACGACATAGGCGTCAGGTAGTCGGTTGCAATGGTCCACATGCCGACCCAGGCGTGAGCGCCCAGGGCAACGAGGGCCAGCAGACTGAAGATCCGCATCGCGTTGTTGGAGAACAGACCATGCCACTGGGTGTAGTCGATGCCTGGGTGGGCGACCACGTAGCCGATCAGGAAGAGGAAGTAAGCCGCGAGAACGACCGCAGAAACGCGCTGCGCCATCCAGTCATAGAGGCCCGAACGCGACAGGTTCGTGACATTGGTTACCATACCCAAACTCCCACCAGAACGATCAGCACCACGGAGATGACGATCACGATTTTCGAGCCCAGCTTGCCGCCTTCCAGCGTCTCACCGATACCCATGTCCATGATCAGGTGACGAACACCTGCCACGAGGTGATAAAGCAGGGCGGACAGCAGGCCCCAGGTCACGAACTTGGCCAGCGGGCTGGTCAGACACGCCTTCACCTCACCGAAGCCTTCCTCGGAACCCAGCGACTTGCCCAGTGCATAAAGCATGATGGCAAGGCCGATGAACAGGATGACGCCGGAGATACGGTGCAGGATGGACGTGTACGCAGTGACGGGGAGCTTGATGGTCCTTAGGTCTAGGTTTACAGGTCGTTGGCTTTTCACGGCTTTTTTCACACTGAAGAGCCCCTAGCGAATCAGGGCAAAGTTGTTGGTAAGTGTACTGGTCAGGTACCCACCACCCAGGGAACGGCGACCCCCAGCAGTTCGGGCTTGCAAGCCCCTGGCGGTCGGGTGCCGAGTATAGACAGTTAGGCTGCTTATGACAACGTGACGGGGTAGCCCAAATAGCGCATTGCCTTTAATGAACAAAAGGCGTAAATGGGCGAGAATTTCGGGAAAAATCAGGCTTGAATGCCTGATTCAACAAGCCTTTAGGCAAATTGACATCTGAATTTATCCCTCTATAGTGGTGCGGGCCCTGCGTGGGGGGTCTGTCTGATGATTTCAAGCATTAATAGGAGGCCACATGGCTGACAAAAAAGCGCAGTTGGTCATCGAGGGCGCTGCCCCCGTCGAGCTGCCCATTTTAACCGGCACCGTTGGTCCTGATGTAATCGACGTCCGCGGGTTAGGGGCCACTGGTCACTTCACCTTCGACCCAGGTTTCATGGCGACTGCCTCGTGCGAGTCGAAGATCACCTATATTGACGGCGACAAAGGTATCCTGCTGCACCGCGGCTACCCGATCGAGCAACTCGCCGAACAATCCGACTACCTCGAAACCTGCTACCTGCTGCTCAATGGCGAACTGCCGAATGCCGAGCAGAAGGCCCAGTTCGTCAGCACCGTCAAGAACCACACCATGGTTCACGAGCAGCTGAAGTCCTTCTTCAACGGCTTCCGTCGCGACGCTCACCCGATGGCGGTGATGTGCGGCGTAGTCGGCGCCCTGTCGGCGTTCTATCACGACTCCCTGGATATCAATAACCCGCAACACCGCGAAATCTCCGCGGTGCGCCTGGTCGCCAAGATGCCGACCCTGGCTGCGATGGTTTACAAGTACTCCATGGGCCAGCCGATGATGTACCCGCGCAACGACCTGTCGTACGCGGAAAACTTCCTGCACATGATGTTCAACACCCCGTGCGAGATCAAACCGATCAGCCCGGTGCTGGCCAAGGCAATGGACCGGATCTTCATCCTCCACGCCGACCACGAGCAGAACGCCTCCACCTCCACCGTTCGTCTGGCAGGCTCGTCGGGTGCCAACCCGTTCGCCTGTATCGCCGCTGGTATCGCCGCACTGTGGGGCCCGGCCCACGGCGGTGCGAACGAAGCCGTACTGACCATGCTGGATGAAATCGGCGATGTCTCGAACATCGACAAATTCATCGCCAAGGCCAAGGACAAGAACGACCCGTTCAAGCTGATGGGCTTCGGTCACCGCGTGTACAAGAACCGCGACCCGCGCGCCACCGTGATGAAGCAGACCTGCGACGAAGTCCTGCGCGAGCTGGGCATCAAGAACGACCCGCAGCTGGAACTGGCCATGCGCCTGGAAGAGATCGCCCTGACCGATCCTTACTTCATCGAGCGCTCGCTGTACCCGAACGTCGACTTCTACTCGGGGATCATCCTCAAGGCGATCGGCATTCCGACCAGCATGTTCACCGTGATCTTCGCCCTGGCACGTACCGTGGGCTGGATCTCGCACTGGAAAGAAATGCTCTCCAGCCCGTACAAGATCGGCCGTCCGCGCCAGCTGTACACCGGCGAGCAGAAGCGCGACATCGTTGCCCTGAAAGACCGCAAATAAGCGTTGCTAGCCGAACGCAAAAAGGCTGCCCTCGGGCTAATGCCAGTCAGTTAAGCTGACTGGCATTTTTCATTTTCGGGTGGGGTACTTCGCTGGACGTTGCTTCACCGTTCGCGGAAACCATCGGTCAGGCCGTCGATGTGGCAAGACATATTGTGCCGCCGAAGCCTGCAGATCCGACAAAAATCCCGGCAAATTTCCGGGGTGGTTCAAGGATGTGCCATGCAGCAAGCCCAGTATTGCCCAGCTACAGGCAGTAAAACTCATCTCGCATGGGTACACACCAGGGCACTGTCGAGACATTTGCACCATCTGATAACGCAACAGGTTGTAGCCCAGCAGTACGCCCCATAGCTCTTGCGCAATCATCTCCGGCGTCTTGCTTCTCAGCGTATATTCACCACCTAAAAGCCCTTGCTTGATCTCTCGATATCCCAGTTCGATTTCCCAACGCTGACTGTAAAGGTCGACGATCTCATCACCCGGGAAACGCAGCGGATCGACCATTGAGGTCAGTACGCTCACCACCTTGCCTTTAATCGTCTTGCTTAACAGCCGTGCTCGAGTCTCCAGCGGCAGGCCGGGCCATTGCTTACGGGCTTGTGGCGAGGTGCGCAGAATGACTACGGCATCGTTGCGCCCAAGCTTGTGCTCGACTTCGTACTGGCTACCCTTCTTCAAAGGAATAAGCCAATGACGCTGCTCGCCTTGTGATTGCCAGTGATGCAGCAAACCCAACGAGTAGAAACCTTTATCGAACAGGGTCAGCGAGTGATCAGGCGTGGTAGCGATCAACTGTTCGGCCAGCTTCATTTCGCTACTGTGATAGCTCTCGAAAGTACTGCTTATCAGCAGATGGCTAGTCAGTTCCATCTGGCAGACCATTCGGACTTGAGGGTAACTGCCATCGCCATGCTGATTGGTCGCGCCGCCGTAGCACGCCCGATTTTCTGCGGTGTCGGGGGTATTCCAGACGACGCCATCCACACCCAAAAGCGTTAACCCCAACCATTGAGGGTGTTGGACTTCTGCATGCCATCGCTGCTGGGTGAGCGAAAACACCTCGCGAACCGCTTCGCTACCCAGCCGTTGCCGTCCCTGAACAACAGCGCTGGGCGCCACCAGCGGTCGCTTGCCCGGCAGCATGATGTCCATGTGATTCACGACATCCCAAGCCGACATCCGGCGGAACAACGCCATGCCGATGATGCACCAGACCAGGCTTTCCAACGGCAACCGGCGCTTGCGTATAGTCGAGACGCCTGCCGTTTCGAAGGCCTGTTTCACAATGTCTGGATCAAGCAAGGCTCCAAGCCCTTCGAGGGCATGTGGCCGCGATGCCATTTCATGAGTGAGGGACAGGGCTTTTGACAGGCGCATAAAAAATCCGATGCTCGTTTCCAAGCATCGGATTTTGCGGCCTATGGGCTAAAGGTCAATGCGTCAGTCTTAACTGACTGGCATTAGCCCTCGGGCAGCCTTTTTTATTTGTCCTGTACCGGCCTCTTCGCGGGCTTGCCCGCTCCCACAGGTACTGCACAGATCTCGAGGGCTGCGCTGTACCTGTGGGAGCGGGCAAGCCCGCGAAGAGGCCGGCACAGACACCACAAAACCTCAGTTTTTCTCCGCCCGCTCGCGCAGCCCTTTCAGGGTATTGAACGGCGCATCGACCACAAACTTGTTGGCCACCATCGCCGGCACGCTACCACCTGGCTCGGTGTGCACCTGGTAGGTCACTTCAGTGCTGTCACCCTTGGGCACCAGCTTCCAGAAGCCGTCGACTTTTGCCACCCGAACAAAACCCTTCTCTTCCGGCAGGTAAGTCGGCTCTTCTTTCAGGTTACGGGTCAGGCTGCCATCCGCCTCCTTGACGGTCGTAATGTGCAGCACGGAATCACGCGGCGTCACCGGCCATGGCGTATTGAACTGGGTATAGGTCCAGCTCTGGTCACCTTCGTGCTTGAGCAGCTTCTGCGACTTGCATTCGTGAATCCAGGCACAAGCCCCGGACACGTCCTCCTGCAGCGCCTCGACCTTGGCCAGCGGCGCCTTGATCACGGTCACACCGCGATAGGCCTTGTACTTGGACCCGGCCACCTCACTGAGGGACACCTTGATG
Organism: Pseudomonas sp. 10(2024); assembly: GCF_045164175.1. Lineage (NCBI taxonomy): Bacteria > Pseudomonadati > Pseudomonadota > Gammaproteobacteria > Pseudomonadales > Pseudomonadaceae > Pseudomonas > Pseudomonas sp. 10(2024). Next base: position 1,903,783 of record NZ_CP174006.1, on the reverse strand, counting down.
CCCTCCTCGTCCTTGGCCACTTGCCAGTTTTCAGCCCAGGCCACAGGCGACAGCAGAACACCCACACCACACAGCAGTGCAATACGCTTGAACGATCTCATCATGTTTATCCTTGTTGTCGAAGATCCAGCCTGTCACGCCGCCGTCATCTGCTCCCACCAGCCAAGAATCCTGATTGCCTCGTCACGATCACTGCCGCACACCTCGACATCTGCCTTGAAACCACCGCACACCGCCGGCCGCTCAGGCTTGCCGAACAGGTCGCAAAGGTTGGCCGCAGTCAGGTGCAGGCAGCGCTCACCCGCCGGCTTGCCATTGGGCATTCGCGGCATCGCAGAAGTGATGGACGGGGCGATGCAGCAGGCACCACAGCCCTCACGGCATTGCATGGCTATTCACCAAAATCAGGACTCCCTGGAACAAAACGGGACGAACGTCCCTGGATAGTAACCGCTCAAACAGTCGTTTGAAATTGCTGGCACGATGAAATCTGCTGTGACCTGGCAGTCAGTTCCCGCCTATTGGCGATACTCGAAATCGATGGCAGCTCCTTCCACGTCATGACGGCTGTCATTGCGCAGTTGCAGCTGCATTTCGTTGTTGATCAGCCGGCCATTGAGCTGATACGGACTGTCATTGGTCTCTGGCTTTTCTGTGAACATGGGCGGCAACAAAGGTTTGCGCCGCTGGATTGGCGAAGGCGTGCCCACATTCGGCTCAAGGTTGTCGACCATCTCGACTGGCAGGCTGAGGTCCAGATTTGTCATGGGCAAGGGCTTGGCAACGGCTTTGCTGACCGGCTTGTGTGCAGTCTTGGCAGTCGCCTTTTTTGGCACGTGCTTACCCTGAGCTGTTTGAGCCTGGTTTGCCGGTTGCGCAGCCAAGGCAGGGACGACCGGGCAGCAGAACGTCAGAAGGCACACGATCAGGACAAAGCAGCGCGAAGCGTTCATGGCAAATGGACAGACTGGCAGGAAAAATGCCTATGCTCCCTGTTCCACAGGCGGCTTGCAAGCCTTACAACAGCGTGACCGCAGTCTCCCTGCACAACTGCTGCGCCAGCAAACCGAGCGTAATCACAGCCCGCTCGGCCTCTTTATTCCAAGGTATGCCGCAATTGAGTCGGACACAGTGGTTGAACTGCTCTGTGTTACTGAATATCAGTCCTGGTGCAATACTGATGCCCTGCTCCAGCGCGCGCACATGCAGCTCCTGGGTATTGACCCGACCGGGCAGGCTCACCCAGAGGATGAAGCCGCCTGTCGGCCGGGTCATCTGGGTACCCTCGGGGAAGTGCTGCTGCACTGCCAACTGATAGGCACTGAGGTTCTTGCGATACTCCTGGCGTATGTAGCGCAGATGCCGGTCGTAGCCGCCATTTTCCAGGTAGGCTGCCACGCCCATCTGCGTCACGCTACAGGCCGAGTGGGTGGTAAAAGTCTGCAGGCGCTGAATTTCGTCCTGGTAACGCCCGGCGATCATCCACCCCACCCGCACGCCAGGGGACAGGGTCTTGGAGAAGCTCGAACAGTAGATCACCCGGTCCAGCCGGTCGAACGCCTTCAGCGCCTTGGTCTTGCCTTGCTCGAACATCAGCTCACCGTAGATGTCATCCTCGATGATCTGGATATCGAAGTCCGAGGCCAGGCGCAGCAATTGCTTTTGCCGCTCTTCGGGAACGGTGCCGCCCAGCGGGTTGCTCAAGCGCGCAGTGAGCACCAGCGCCTTGATCGACCATTGGTTAGCCGCCAGTTGCAAGGCTTCGAGGCTGATACCGGTGGACGGGTCACTGGGGATTTCGATCACTTTCAAACCCAGCAGGTCAGCCAGCTGCAGCAAGCCGTAATAGGTCGGTGACTCGGCGGCGATCAGGTCACCTGGGCGGGTCAGCACCCGCAGCGACATCTGCAGGGCATCGACACACCCATGGGTCACGATCACTTCGCGCGGGTCGACCAGCACGCCGGCATCGCGCATGCGTATGGCGATCTGTCGGCGCAGCGGCTCGAAACCGGGGCTGAACATGTAGCTGAAGGCGCGCGGGCTATGGAAGCGCGTCACCTTGGCGATTTGCTGATGCAGGGCGCGCACTGGCAGGTAGTCGACATGCGGTACAGCAGCGCCAAACGGGAACACACCATCGCGGCGCGCCTCAGTCAGCACCTGCTGGATGATGCTGGCGCGCGTGACCAGGCCCGGGCGCTCCACCCGAGCGATGTCCGGGGTTTGCGCGGTCAAGGCAGGGGTCTGGTGCACGTAATAGCCAGACTGCGGCCGCGCCCGGATAAGCCCCTGGTCCTCGAGATTGGCATAGGCCTGCAACACCGTGGCATGGCTGACATTGAGCTGGGCGCTCATCTTGCGCACGGAGGGTACCCGCTCGCCTGGCTGGTAGACACCGCGACGGATATCATCGGCCAGTTGCTGGGCGATACGCTGGTACAGCAGCAGGTTGGTCATGTCGACATGCTCGTTGTTCTTGTACGGGTCACTGACGGTAGAGGATACCGTAACAGTTGCAAAGTGTACTGGGACAGATTGCAACGTAGTCGACAATACAACAGCGTGACCGCTATCGAAACGATTAATCCGACATAAAACGGGCCGCAAAGCGGCCCGTTTCGACAAGACTCAGCGCGCTGGCGCGAGCCGACCCTTGTCATCGGAGAATACGATCTCCACCCGACGGTTCTGCGCCCTGCCCCGCTCCGAAGCATTGGCCTCGATCGGGTACTGGTCGCCATAGCCTTCAACCTGCAGGCGCTTTTCGTCGATGCCCAGGTCCACAAGCATGTCGGCCACGGACTGCGCCCGGTCGCGCGACAGCTTGAGATTCTCCTCGCCCGCGCCAGTACTGTCGGTATAGCCCTCGATACGCACTACCCGGCGCGGGTTGAGCTGCAGGAACTGCACCAGCTTGAGCACAGTCCGGCTGGCCGAGTTCTTCAGGTCGGCACTGCCGGTATCGAACAGCACATCGCCCAAGGTCATCACCAAGCCACGGTCGGCCTGCTCCGAAGCCAACGCGGCAATCTGCGACTCGACCCACTTGCCCTGCTGCTGCACGCTGGCCAGTTTGGCCTCACGCAAGGCCAGTTGCAGGCGCTGGCGCTCCAGGTCGAGCTTGGCCTGGCGCTCCTGGTTCAGCGCCAGCTTGGCATGCTCGCGGGCAATCTCGCTGTAGCGCTGGCTGAGGTAAGCATAATGCCGCACATCGGAACCGGTGCCGATGTAACTGGACAGGCGCTCGGCGCGAGCCAGCGACTCACCCGCCCGAATCACGTCACGCGGCGCGCTGCGCAGCACATCGGAATCATCTTTGACCCCCTGGAAGGCGACGGTGGCCTCATCCAGCGCGGCACTGCTGCGCTGGCTGGCGCAACCTTGCAAACCTGCCGTCAGCGCCAGCAATGCCAGTGCAGCCAAAGGCGTACGACGGATCATGGCTGCACCTCCAGTTGCTTGCGCAAGCGCTTGACCCGCGACTGCAGCACCTGCAGCTGCTCTTCGCTCTTCTGGTTCAGCACCTGGGCCTCGGCCAGGCGCGCATCCAGCTCGGCTTGCTCAGCGCGCATGCGCGCATCGCGGTAGTCCTGGGTAAGCATGTTGGACTTGGCGCGGGCCAACTTGTCTTCAGCCAGTTTCAGCGTTTCGACCTGCTCAGTGGCGCCGACGGCCTTGGCCTGGTCCAGTGCCTGTTCGGAAATGCGCATCTGCTCTTCAGGGGCCGGATCATTGGCGCAGCCAGCTAGGCCGAGCACGGCCAGGGCAAGGATTAGTGGTTGGGTTCTCACGCAATCTTCCTAGTGTTTGGGGGCGTCCGCCGGTACCTGCATCTGCGCTTTCCAGCGCTCGACATTTCGTTGCAGCACAGCTTCGGATGCACCAGAGATCGGCAATTCTGTCAGTTTTTTTGCCAATTGCCCACGCAACCAGCTGTCATTGCACGCCGAGTTGTGCGACAGCGCCAGGTACAGGCCCGGCCTGTCCACCGGCAAGCCGCGGGCTATCAGGTCATTGCTCATGCCCAGGCTCTGGGCCATGGCCATACCGGAGTAACGGCCAGCCAGCACATAGTCCACCTGGCCGAGTACCAGTTTCTGAAAGGCCTGGGTCAGGTTTTGCGCCGGCACCAGCTTGAGCTGGGCCTTGGCGAACGCAGTAAAGGCCGGGGTCAGGCGTGCACGCTCGGACAAACTGCCCTGGTATCTGGCCAGATCGGCCGGGCCATCAAAGGTCACCGCTGCATCATGGCGGGTCCACACCAGGTACTCATTGAGCTGCAACGGCGGATGGATGTAGTCCAGCGCGGTCAGTTGCTCCACCTGCAAGGGGGTGTCGAGCAGCAGGTCCATGCGCCCACTGCGCACCTCTTCCAGCGCCTGATCACGGCGACCGGCACTCAGCACCTCGACCTTCACACCCAGTTCGCCAGCCACCTGGCGCAACAGGTCGACGTTGGCGCCAATCAGGTGCCCGGGGTCTTTCGGGTCTTGCCACGAATAGGGCGGCGCATCTGGGCTACCGGTCGCCACCAGGCGCTCGCACTTGCCTGCGGCCATGGCCAGTGGTGACACCAACAGCGCCACACATGCCAGCACCCTGCCCGTTCCGCGCAACCTCATCCCTCACCCCTCAAGCCATAAAAAAACCCGACCCTCAAAACGAGGGCCGGGTTCTTTATAAGTGAAGCAGGCGGATCAGACCAGCTTTTCCAGCTCCGGAACCGCTTCGAACAGGTCAGCGACCAGGCCGTAGTCGGCCACCTGGAAGATCGGCGCTTCTTCGTCCTTGTTGATCGCCACGATCACTTTGGAGTCTTTCATGCCGGCCAGGTGCTGGATCGCGCCGGAGATACCGACGGCGATGTACAGCTGTGGCGCAACGATCTTGCCGGTCTGGCCGACCTGCATGTCGTTCGGCACGAAGCCTGCGTCGACTGCGGCGCGCGAAGCACCAACCGCAGCGCCGAGCTTGTCGGCCAGGCTGTACAGGTGTTTGAAGTTGTCACCGTTGCCCATGCCACGGCCGCCGGAAACGACGATCTTGGCTGCAGTCAGCTCTGGGCGGTCTGACTTGGCCAGCTCTTCGCCAACGAAAGCCGAAATACCGGCGTTGTGCGCAGCGCCAACAGCCTCGACGGCAGCCGAACCACCTTCGGCGGCCACGGCGTCGAAGCCGGTGGTACGCACGGTGATCACCTTGATGGCCGCGCTCGATTGCACGGTGGCAATGGCGTTACCCGCGTAGATCGGGCGCTTGAAGGTGTCGGCGGACTCGACCGAGATGATCTCGGAGATCTGGTCCACGTCCAGCAGCGCGGCAACGCGCGGCAGGATGTTCTTGCCATTGGTGGTAGCCGGGGCCAGCACGTGGCTGTAACCCTTGGCCAGCTCGACGATCAGCGGCGCGACGTTTTCCGGCAGGACGTGGGCGTAGGCGGCGTTATCAGCCACCAGCACCTTGGCAACGCCGGCGATCTTGGCAGCGGATTCGGCAACGCCACCGACGTTCTGGCCAGCGACCAGGACGTGCACATCACCACCGATCTTGGCGGCTGCAGCGACAGTGTTCAGGGTGGCCGGGGCTACGGCGCCGGCCTCGTATTCAGCGACAACCAGGATAGTCATTTAGATTACCTTCGCTTCGTTCTTCAGCTTCTCGACCAGTTCGGCCACCGATTTGACCTTGATGCCCGCGCTGCGGGCAGCCGGGGCTTCAACCTTCACGGTCTTGTTGGTGGAGGCGAGGGAAACGCCCAGTGCGTCTGGAGTAACAGTCTCCAGTGGCTTCTTCTTGGCCTTCATGATGTTCGGCAGCGACGCGTAGCGTGGCTCGTTCAGGCGCAGGTCGGTGGTGACGATCGCGGGCAGGTTCAGTGCAACGGTCTGCAGGCCGCCATCGATTTCACGGGTGACATTCAGCTTGTCGCCAGCGACTTCGACCTTGGACGCAAAGGTACCCTGGGCGAAGCCAGTCAGCGCGGCCAGCATCTGGCCGGTCTGGTTGTTGTCACTGTCGATGGCCTGCTTGCCGAGGATGACCAGCTGCGGCTGCTCCTTGTCGACAACGGCCTTCAGCGCCTTGGCCACGGCCAGGGAGTTCAGTTCGTCAGCGGCTTCTACCAGGATGGCACGGTCGGCCCCCAGGGCCAGGGCAGTACGCAGTTGCTCCTGAGCGGTGGTCGGGCCGACGGAAACCACGACGATCTCGGTCGCAACGCCTTTTTCCTTCAGGCGTACGGCTTCTTCCACGGCGATTTCGCAGAAGGGGTTCATGGACATCTTGACGTTAGCAAGGTCGACGCCGGAGTTGTCCGCTTTGACGCGAACCTTGACGTTGTAGTCGACCACTCGTTTGACAGCTACAAGAACCTTCATGGATTCCTCGTTACTCTCCGGTGAATAGATAGTCGCCTGGGGCAGAGCCCAGCGATGCGCGTGGGTACAAGGGCACCTCTAAAAACGTATCGGGAGGCAGCATCTTCACAGTGACCAAACAGTCTTGTTCGGACTCTTGCGACAAATCCTCACGGGTCATTTCCTGTCGTGGCGTGTAAACTCCACTACAAACCGGCCTAAGCCCGCAAAACCCTGCTCCACACCTGGTCTTTAGAGGTGTACCTGCGCCCGGCTGCAAGCCTACGGCGAACGTAAAACCGCTCGTATCTTGACCGTAACACCCATTCCGGTCAATACGGCAAATCGGTCACCCTCCAGCCGCGTTCCTGTGATTTTACTGGCCTGCGGCAAATTCAAACAAACGTTTGTATTGGACCCGCCAAGTGGTGTAGATATAATGCGCGGCCAAGACAAAACGGTGTAGTCCGTCATTTGCCCAGCTACAGTTCCGCCGTTGCGTAGAACCGCTGCGAATGCCCCGCACCCATAAGACAAAGCAACAGCACGAGCCTTGATCAGTAGGAGAGAACCAGTGGAACGCGAATACATGGAATTCGACGTGGTCATCGTCGGCGCCGGCCCGGCGGGCCTGTCCGCCGCCTGCCGCCTGAAGCAGAAGGCCGCCGAAGCCGGTAGCGAAATCAGCGTCTGCGTGGTGGAGAAAGGCTCTGAAGTCGGCGCCCACATCCTCTCTGGCGCAGTGTTCGAGCCCCGCGCCCTGAACGAGCTGTTCCCCGACTGGAAAGCGCTCGGCGCACCGCTGAACACCGAAGTGAAGCGCGACGACATCTACGTGCTCAAGGATGCCGGCAGCGCGACCAAGGTGCCTGACCTGTTCGTGCCCAAGACCATGCACAACCATGGCAACTACATCATCTCGCTGGGCAACCTGTGCCGCTGGCTGGCCCAGCAGGCCGAGAACCTCGGCGTTGAGATCTACCCGGGCTTCGCCGCCCAGGAAGCGCTGTTCGACGACAACGGCGTGGTCCGCGGCATCGTCACCGGCGACCTCGGTGTCGACCGTGAAGGCAACCCCAAGGATGGCCTGTACACCCCGGGCATGGAACTGCGCGCCAAGTACACCCTGTTCGCCGAAGGCTGCCGTGGCCACATCGGCAAGCAGCTGATCAAGCGCTTCAACCTCGACAGCGAGTCCGACGTCCAGCACTACGGCATCGGCCTGAAGGAAATCTGGGAAATCGACCCGGCCAAGCACGAACAGGGCCTGGTGGTGCACACCGCCGGCTGGCCGCTGGACGTGGTGGCCAAGGAAAACACCGGTGGCTCGTTCCTCTATCACCTGGAAAACAACCAGGTGGTGGTCGGCCTGATCGTCGACCTGTCCTATGCCAACCCCTACCTGTCGCCGTTCGACGAATTCCAGCGGCTCAAGCACCACCCGGTGATCAGCCAGTACCTCGAAGGCGGCAAGCGCATCAGCTACGGCGCCCGCGCCTTGGCCAAGGGCGGCATCAACTCGCTGCCGAAAATGGTCTTCAATGGTGGCGCGCTGATCGGTTGCGACCTGGGCACCATGAACGTGGCCAAGATCAAGGGCAGCCATACCGCGATGAAGTCCGGCATGCTCGCAGCCGAAGCAGTGGCCGACGCATTGATCGCCGGCAGCGAAGGCGGCGATCAATTGAACAGCTATGTCAGCGCCTTCAAGGCCAGCTGGCTGTACGAAGAACTGTTCGCCAGCCGCAACTTCGGCCCGGCCATGCACAAGTTCGGCCCGCTGCTGGGCGCGGCGTTCAACTATGTCGACCAGAACTGGTTCGGTGGCAAGCTGCCGTTCACCCTGCACGACACCAAGCCGGACTATGCCTGCCTCAAGCTGGCCGCCGATTCGAAAAAGATCGACTACCCGAAACCGGACGGCAAGCTCAGCTTCGACAAGCTCAGCTCGGTATTCCTCTCCAGCACCAACCACGAAGAGGAACAACCCTGCCACCTGAAGCTGACCGATCCGAGCGTACCGATCGCCAGCAACCTGCCGCTGTACGACGAGCCAGCCCAGCGCTACTGCCCGGCCGGCGTGTACGAGGTGGTCACCCAAGAAGACGGCAACAAGCGTTTCCAGATCAACGCGCAGAACTGCGTGCACTGCAAGACCTGCGACATCAAAGACCCGGCCCAGAACATCACCTGGGTCACCCCTGAAGGCGCTGGCGGGCCGAACTACCCGAACATGTAAGGCCCCTGCCCTTGCGGCAACAAAAAGCCCCCGGTCCTTATGGGCCGGGGGCTTTTTGTTGGCTATCCGCGCCTACAGACAGTGTCATTTGGAAACCCAAGCAAGGCCGGGCAACCGCCTCACGCAGTCCTGACTTCCTCAAAGAGCTCCGGGTGACGGTCGAGCAACTTGAACAATTTGATCAGCGCCACCGGCGGTTTGGTTTTGCCATTCTCATAACGTGAAAAAGCATTGACTCCTCCACCGAATATTTCCCCAGCCTCCCGCTGATCCAGATCAAATTTCTTGCGTACGGAAACGATGAAATCGGGATCAACGTCTAGAGCATTGACTTGGCGATTGAAGGCAGACATCAGATCGCTGACTCGCATAGCCTCGTCATGACTTAGCACTGCCTCACCACAGACAGAACAGTAATCGCCCGTCACATCAGGTATCAGGGTCGATTCCCCCTTATACCGGTAGGGCATGTCCTGAGTGTCTAGCGCGAGCTCGGCACCTCCGCAAATTGGGCATCTCATGTTCACAACTCCTTGAAAGACACGATGAGCGCGTCATCTACCACTGACAGTTTCAGGTACAGATATCCCTTTACCGTAAGCGGCCGATAGACATCTTGCCAAACGCGGTGGTCGGCATAACTGGTCATGCTTTTGTAGAAATCTCTGCGCTCCAGACCGGTGATGACCTCCAGCATGTCCGCATATTCCATTCCCAAGGCCTGAGCGCCTCGTAAGGAAGCGGTTGTAGGGCTGATGCGGCCAGCGCCCACCAGTGCTCTTACCCGCTCCAGCGGGCAATGAGGCGTTCTCTTTTCCATGAGAAATTAACCTTCCAGGTTAAATTTGGCTAATAGGTTATTCCAATAGCCCCCACCTGGAAGTCTGCCCCAGTGTCGCGCAGCCGTTACCGGCTCATTTGTCGCCGCACATGACCGGTATCGGCTCCGCCGCAAACACCAAAGGCTCACGACGCCCGAAATACAAGGCCGTCAGCAGCCCCACCGCGCCCATGATCAGACAAAACCCGACACACACCCACGGGCTCCACGGCATCAGCGCAATCAGTGCCAACGGCGTGGTACTGGCCCACAATGCGTAGGCCACGTTGTAGGTGAAGGAAATGCCCGATACGCGGATCTGCGCCGGGAACAGCCCCACCATCACCGAGGGCACCACCCCCACCACGCCGCAGCTCAACCCCGCCAGCGCATAGGCCAGCCAGGTCATGCCCCACTGCCCCACCAGGCTGGCGTACAACGCGCCGATACCCAGCGGCAGCAACAGGCTATACAGCATCAGCGCGCGCCAGGCACCCACACGGTCGACCAGCAGCCCGGCCAGCACGCAGCCAATGTTGAGGAAGACGATGCCCACGCTGCTCAGCGCGAAGGTGTGCCCGGCACTCATGCCGAAACGCTGCTGCATCACCGTCGGCGTGATCACCACCAGCACCACCACCGCCGAGGTCAGCACACAGGTCAGCAACGCGGCAGGGATCAACGCCCGGCGGTGCTCGCCCAGCACTCGCCGCAGCGGAAACGTCACAGGTTGCTCCTGGCGCGCGCGCAAGGCGAGGAACACCGGTGTTTCACTGAGCCAGCGGCGCAGCCACACACCAATCACACCGAACACCCCACCCAACAGGAACGGGTAGCGCCAGGCGTAATCGAGGATTTCCTGCGGAGTGAACAGTTGCGCCAGCAAGGTTGCGGTCAGCGCCCCCAGCAGGTAGCCGAAGGTCAGCCCGGCCTGCAGAAAGCCCAGGGCATAGCCGCGCCGCCCGTTTGGCGCGTGCTCGGCAACGAACGTCCAGGCGCTTGGCACTTCACCGCCTACGGCAGCACCCTGGAGGATGCGCAAGGCCAACAGGATCAGCGGGGCGGCATAGCCGATGTCGGCATAGGTCGGCATCACTCCGATCAGCAGGCACGGCAGGGCCATCATCAGGATGCTCAGGCTGAATACCCGCTTGCGCCCCAGATGGTCGGCGAAGTGCGCCATCAGGATGCCGCCCAGCGGCCGCGCCAGATAGCCGGTGACGAAGATCCCGAAGCTTTGCAGCAGGCGCAGCCATTCGGGCATCTCCGGCGGGAAGAACAGCTGGCTGAGGGTCAGCGCGAAGAACACGAAAATGATGAAGTCGTAGATTTCCAGCGCGCCGCCCAGCGCCGCCAGGCCCAGGGTCCGATGGTCGCCGCGGCTGAACCGGGGCGGGCGAGCGGTATCGATGGCAGTCATGGCAGGGTCCGCAGATCGGCAAAGGGCAAGAGCATAACAAATAGCTGCCCGATTGCCCCGCCGGCAGCACCGCTAGCGGCTGAACACCGTATGCGCGAAGTTGGCTCGCGGCCGTGGCCGCGCTGTACTGGCTGGCAGCGTGCCCGGCAGCGGTAGCTTGCCGACCACCACCGGGGCGTCGATGATTGCCATGAACGTCTCCAGCGCCTCGTTATCGGGCGCCTGAGGCAGGCTCAGGCTGACCGCCTGGCGCTCGGTCTGCGGCACTGCTGGCACTTTCAACTGGCTGGAATGGTAAAGCAGGGCATGCTGGATTTGTGTGCTGACGCGGCAGAAGCGTTCCAGATCTACGCCACAATGGCTGGCCAACTCGATATTGCCCAGCAACAGGTGAAAGGGCTGCAAGGCGCACTGCACCAGGCGCTGCAGTTCCTCGAAGCTATCCACGGGGGCTATCCGGTAATAGCCCAGGCCATTGAGCAACCGCTCCAGTTGCAGGCGCTGGCACGGGTGTGCATCGGCGATGAGGATGCGCAGGGTCTTGTTTGCCATGGTCGGACCTGGGCCATTAGGTAATGGGCACGCTCCATGACCATACTGCGCCGGTAACGGCTATTGCCAGGGCCATGCCTGGCAGCGGTCTTCTTTGATAGAAGTCGGGAAAGCCGCATAAATCAAGTGATTGACTGACGGAATTTGCATTTGCCTTTAACCTGGCAATCAGGATTCCCATTGCCGCATGCGCACCCGGCAGTGCTTCATGGCATTGACGATGTGCTTTTCCACCAGGCTGCGCGAGATGCCCAGCCGATCGGCGATCTGCTGGTGCGACAGGCCGTCGAGCTTGCGCAGCAAGAAGCACTCGCGGCAGACCTTGCTCAGCTCATCCAGGGCACGCCGCATCAGCGCCAGGCGCTGGTCCTGCTGCATGTCGTGGGCCGGCGCCGGAGTATGCCAGCGCTCGTCGCTATCCAGCACCTCCAGCGGCTCGGTCTGGCGCACCAGGTGGCGGCGGTGGCGGTCGACCACCAGGTTTAGCGCGGTGCGGTAGAGGAAGGCACGCGGGTGATCGATGCGCTCGGTGTCGGTGCGCTCCAGTACCCGCAGGTATGCATCGTGGGCAACGTCTTCCGCCGCTTGGCGACTGCCAAGGCGTGCGGAAAGGAAGCTCACCAGTTCACGATAATAATGTTCCACGACGGTACCTGGCGCCACCCTGCCTGGACGGCGGCAGAGGCGCGGGAGTGTGTGATATCAGCTTGCAATCTTACAAATTATAATTATTCTCAGCAACACACAGCCTCCCCCCTCCAGTGGGGGTAAATCCCGCCCACTCGTCTTCGTCTAACTGGGACCTCCCTGCGCGCCTCGATTGGCTGCGTATGGCCAACATCCATGGCTGGAAGTCCGCATGAGACGCTTACCCAATACTCGCCGCCGCATCCTCTTCGGTGGCCTGGGCCTGATTGGCCTGGGCAGCCTGCTGGCCTGGAAGACCCTGCCCTTGGACAATCATCCGGTCAACACCGTGGCCGTGACCCGCGCCGATATAGAAAGCAGCGTCACCGCCCTCGGCACGCTGCAACCACGCCGCTATGTGGACGTCGGCGCCCAGGCCTCCGGGCAGATCCGTCGCCTGCATGTAGAAGCGGGCGACCAGGTCCGCCAAGGCCAGTTGCTGGTGGAAATCGACCCTTCCACCCAGCAGGCCAGGCTTGATGCCGGCCGATACTCGATCGAAAACCTCAAGGCCCAGTTGGCCGAGCAGCGTGCCCAGTACCGCCTGGCCCAGCAACAACTCAAGCGCCAGCGCGACCTGGCCGATGCCGGTGCCACCCGCGAGGAAGACCTGCAAATCGCCGATGCCCAGCTCAAGGTGACCCAGGCCCGCATCGACATGTACCAGGCGCAGATCCTCCAGGCCCAGGCCAGCCTGCGCAGCGACCAGGCAGAGCTGGGCTACACCCGCATCTATGCGCCCATGGACGGCACTGTGGTGGCGGTGGATGCCCGCGAAGGCCAAACGCTCAACGCCCAGCAGCAAACACCGCTGATCTTGCGCATCGCCAAACTCTCGCCGATGACCGTCTGGGCACAGGTGTCCGAAGCCGACATCGGCAAGGTCAGACCCGGCATGACCGCCTACTTCACCACCCTGGCCGGCGGCAAGCGCCGCTGGACCAGCACTGTGCGCCAAATCCTGCCGATCCCGCCCAGGCCGCTGGATCAGACCAGTCAGGGCGGTGGCAGCCCCGCCAGCGTCACCGCCGGCACAACTGGCGCCCAAGTGGTGCAATACACCGTGCTGCTCGATGTGGAAAACCCGGATGGGGCCCTGATGGCCGAAATGACCACCCAGGTATTCTTCGTCGCCGGCCAGGCCAGCCAAGTGCTCACGGCGCCGCTGGCAGCCCTGGATGATGCCGAAGACGAAGGCCTGCGCCTGGCCCAGGTGTTCACCCGTGACGGCAAGATTGAACAGCGCAAGGTGCGCACCGGCCTGAGCGACCGCCTGCGTGTACAGATACTCGATGGCCTCGCCGAAGGCGAGCAACTGGTCATCGGCGCCCCAGCCGCCAGCGGAGGTTGAATGACAGCGCCCCTGATTGAACTCACTGACATCCGCAAGCACTACGGCGGCATCGATTCGCCGAAGGTGGAAGTGCTGCGCGGCATCAGCCTGAGCATCCACCCTGGCGAGTTCGTCGCCATCGTCGGCGCCTCCGGCTCGGGCAAGTCGACCCTGATGAACATCCTTGGCTGCCTCGATCGCCCCACCAGCGGTAGTTTTCGCTTCGCTGGCAAGGACGTTGCCGAACTGGACAGCGACGAACTGGCTTGGCTGCGGCGCGAAGCCTTTGGTTTCGTATTCCAGGGCTACCACCTGATCCCCTCCGGCTCGGCCCAGGAAAACGTCGAAATGCCAGCCATCTATGCCGGCACCCCGGCCGCCGAGCGCCATGCCCGCGCCGCAGCCCTGCTCGAACGCCTCGGCCTGGCCAGCCGCACGGGCAACCGGCCGCACCAGTTGTCTGGCGGCCAGCAACAGCGGGTGTCGATCGCCCGAGCCCTGATGAACGGCGGCCACATCATCCTCGCCGACGAACCCACCGGCGCCCTGGACAGCCACAGCGGCGCCGAAGTCATGGCCCTGCTCGGCGAGCTGGCCAGCCAGGGCCATGTGATCATCCTCATCACCCACGACCGTGAAGTAGCGGCCCGGGCGCGACGGGTGATCGAGATCCGCGACGGCCTGATGATCAGCGACTCGGCGGCCGACCAGCCCCCCGACGAAACGCATCCAGGCCTGCAGGCCGACGACCTGCGCCAGCGACTGGACCGCGGCGCCACCTTGCGCGGGGCCTGGAAGGGCGAATTGCTCGAAGCCCTGCAAGCGGCCTGGCGGGTCATGTGGATCAACCGCTTCCGCACCGCCCTGACCCTGCTCGGCATCGTCATCGGCGTGGCCTCGGTGGTAGTGATGCTGGCTGTCGGCGAAGGCAGCAAGCGCCAGGTCATGGCGCAGATGGCGGCGTTCGGCTCGAACATCCTCTACCTCAGTGGCCGCCACGCCACGCTGCGCGAACCGGCCGGCATCGTCACGCTGGACGATGTCGCCGCCATCGCCCAGTTACCCCAGGTCCAGCGCATCATGCCGGTGATCGGCGACCAGTTGACCGTGCGCCACGGCAACAACAACCAGCAGTTCTACGTCGGCGGCAATAACACCCAGTTCTCCGAGATCCTCAACTGGCCAGTCGTCGAAGGCAACTTCTTCACCGAAGCTGACGAACAGGCTGCCGCCGCCGTCGCGGTGATCGGCCAGAAGGTCCGGGACAAGCTCATGGAGCCTGGCAGCGATCCGCTGGGCCAGTACCTGCTGATCGGCAACGTGCCCTTCCAAGTGGTCGGCCTGCTCGCCGGCAAAGGTGCCAGCTCCGGCGACCAGGACAGCGACGAGCGCATCGTGGTGCCCTACTCCGCCGCGTCCGTGCGCCTGTTCGGCAAGCAAGACCCGGAATACGTGATCATCGCAGCTGCCGATTCGAGCCGGGTTAGTGAGACCGAGCGGGCAATCGCCCACCTGATGCGCCAGCGCCATCAAGGCAAGCAGGACTTCGAACTGACCAACGACGCCGCACTGATCCAGGCCGAAGCGCGCACCCAGAACAGCCTGTCGCTGATGCTCGGTGCCATCGCCGCGATTTCCCTGCTGGTCGGCGGTATCGGCGTGATGAACATCATGCTCATGACCGTGCGCGAACGTACCCGCGAGATTGGCATCCGCATGGCCACCGGCGCCCGTCAGCGCGATATCCTGCGTCAGTTCCTCAGCGAGGCGGTGATGCTGTCAATGGTCGGCGGGGTGACGGGTATCGTGCTGGCACTGTGCATCGGTGGCGGCCTGATGCTCGCCGGCATCGCCGTGGCATTCGCCCTACCCGCCATTCTCGGCGCCTTCACCTGCGCCGTCATCACCGGCGTGGTGTTCGGTTTCATGCCGGCCCGCAAGGCTGCTCGCCTCGATCCGGTCAAAGCCCTTACCAGCGTATAGCCCATGACATTGCCAAGCCGCATCAGCCTGTTGACCCTCAGCCTGGCCCTGGCCGCCTGCAGCACACCGCCCGCCCCCGAGGCCGGTATTGCCGCGCCGCCAACCTGGCAATCCCGTGCCGACGCTCCCAGCCAGACCCTGCCGGATGCCCATTGGTGGCAAGCCTTCGCCAGCCGCGAGCTGGACCGTCTGATCGAACGCGCCCGGCACAACAGCCACGACCTGGCCGCCGCCGCGGCACGGGTGCGCCAGGCCCAAGCCCAAGCCGTGATCGCCGGCGCTCCGCTGCTGCCGGAACTGACGTTCGGCCTGGACGGCAGCCGCCAGCGCCTGTTGCGCGGCGACGGCAACGACCAACTCGACGCCAGCAGCAGCGAGCGCACCAGTACCTCACTCGGCACACGCTTGAGCGCCAGCTACGAGGTCGATTTCTGGGGCGGCATCCGCGCCGCCCGCGACAGCGCCCTGCATGGCCTGGACGCCAGCCGCTTCGATCGCCAGACGGTGGAGCTGACCCTGACCAGCGCCGTCGCCGATAGCTACCTACAGGGCCTGGCCCTGGAGGAACAGCTGCGTATCGCTCGCCTCAACCTCAAAAACGCCCGGGACGTGCTGGGCCTGGTCGAGGCACGCCAGCGTTCTGGCTCGGCCACGCGACTGGAGCTGGCGCAGCAACGCAGCCTGGTGGCGGCACAAGAGCGCCAGGTGCCCCTGCTGGAGCAGCAATGGCAGGACAACCGGGTCACCCTCGCCACCTTGCTCGGTGATCCGGTGCAGGCATTGCCGGACACCAACGAATCGATCGGCGCCCTGCGCTGGCCGGCGATCGGCAGCGGCGTGCCCAGCGACCTGCTCGGCCGGCGCCCCGACATTGCCGCTGCCGAGGCCCGACTGGCCGCCGCCAGCGCCAACGTACAAGTGGCGAGGGCCGCCATGTTGCCCAAGCTGACCCTGGGAGCGGACCTGGGCAGCGGTGCACGGACCTTCGGCGATATTCTCGACAGCCCCTTCTATACCCTGACTGCCGGCATTGTCGCACCCATCTTCAACAACGGCCGCCTGCGCGCCGAACGCGAACTGGCCAGTGCCGAACAGGAAGAGCTGCTGCACGACTATCGCGCCGCAATCCTGGCAGGCTTCGCCGACGTGGAAAAAGCGCTCAATGCGATCCATGGCGTAGACCGCCAGCAGCAGTGGCAGGACCAGGAGGTACAGGAAGCCCGCACCGCCTTCGACCTTGCGCAGCAGCGCTACAGCGCCGGCGCCGAGACGTTGCTGACCGTGCTGGAAACCCAGCGCACGCTGTATGTCGCCCAGGACCAACAGGCGCAACTGCACCTGGCTCGGCTGCAGGGCAGCGTAGCGTTGTACAAGGCATTGGGAGGTGGCTGGCAGGTCGAGCGCTGATGCCTGTCAGATAGCGTCAAGGGGCTGGGTGATCTCCCACAGGTAATTACGGGATTCCTGTGGGAGATCACCCAGCCCTTCCGGGCTGCGCTGTCGCGCAGCAAACATGAGGTGTACGGCTTCAGATCCGCAGCGACGCTGACATTTTGAAAAAGAAAAGGCGGTTGGCCCGGTAGGGCCAGCCGCCTTTTGCTTTGTTAGGGTTCGTGTGCGCGGGACAGAGATCGTAGCCAGCACTGGTGTGTGTCCGCACACCCGCGTGGGAGAGTGATCCGCACGGTATCGGCGTGAAGTCCCTGTAGGCATTAGCTGATTCAGCTGTGACCACGTATGAGAGAGTGAACCCTTTCGCCACCGTGTGCCCCGCGCGCCCTTTATCCTGCGAGGATTCATCATGGCGCGCAAGCCTTCCAAGCAACGCTTTACCGTCGTCCATCCCGATTGCGCGGCGATCGATGTCGGTGGTCGAGAGCATTTCGTGGCGGTCGATCCCCGGCACGAAAATCCCGTCCAGTCGTTCACGTCCTTTACTGACGACCTGCTCAAGATGGCTAACTGGCTTGAAAGCCTGGGGATCAAGGTCGTTGCCATGGAATCCACGGGAGTTTATTGGATTCCAATTTACGAGATTCTCAGCGAGCGCGGTTTTGAGGTTTATCTCGTCAATGCCAGAGCAACTCGACAAATCACGGGCCGTAAATCAGATGTGCTGGATTGCCAGTGGATTTGGCAGCTGATGACTCATGGACTGCTCAGAGGCGCATTCCGCCCCGATGATCTGACCTGCTGCGTCCGGTCATTGGTCAGGCAGCGTGCTTCCAAAGTGAAAGACCAGGCGCAGACGCTGAACCGGATGCAAAAGGCCATGAGCCAAATGAACATCCAGCTGGCCAATGTCATCAGTGATATTTCCGGCGTAACTGGCATGAAGATTTTGCGAGCCATCTGCGCAGGTGAACGGGACCCATCGCAATTGGCTGAACTAACCGACCGCCGCATCAAGGCAGGCAAGGAGGCTGTCGCTCGGAGTCTTCATGGCAATTGGCGGCGCGAGCATTTGCATGCGCTAACTCAGGAATTGGCTGCCTATGACTTCCTGGAGCAGCAAATTGCTGATTGTGACGACGCCATAAAATCCGCGCTAGAGCAGTTGCCGGTGCTGCAAAACAAGCCAGAGCCATCCAATAAGCCTTTACGGAGCCCACACCGAAACGGTGCCCAACAGACTGAATTGCATCAGACATTGTGGAAAGTTCTTGGCGTGGACCTAACCGCAATTCCAACCATTGGGGTGGACACTGCATTAGTGCTGGGAGGGGAGATCGGTACAGATCTATCACGATTCCCGTCCTCACAGCACTTCTGCTCTTGGTTGGGACTGGCTCCCCCTACCCGAATTTCCGGCGGTCATCGACTGGCAGGTGGCGGGCC
Organism: Pseudomonas sp. 10(2024); assembly: GCF_045164175.1. Classification (NCBI taxonomy): domain Bacteria; kingdom Pseudomonadati; phylum Pseudomonadota; class Gammaproteobacteria; order Pseudomonadales; family Pseudomonadaceae; genus Pseudomonas; species Pseudomonas sp. 10(2024). The sequence continues at coordinate 1,885,552 of NZ_CP174006.1, read as the reverse complement.
CAAAATAGTCAATCGAGCAGCTCAAGCACTCAAGCAGGCTGCATCCAATGCCCGTAACGACAAGGGTTTCATTGGCGCATCGCACCGAGCCAGACTGACTCGAATGGATACCAGCTGCGCCATCAAAGCCACTGCGCATCAGTTGGCACGTCTGGTGTACAACCTGTTAACCAAGAAGCAGGCTTATGTTGAACAAGGTCTTGAGGAGTTCGAAGCCAGAAGCCAAGACCGGCAGGTCCGGGCTTTGCTTCGCAAAGCCCGGAAACTGGGGTATCAACTGGTGGCCGCCTGAGTGCTTAGAAAACAATGGGTTGCATTTTGTTTGATGAGAGCTGGCTTGCCGGCGATGGGCCGCAAAGCGGCCCAAGATTACCTAACACTGGCATTAGGCTAAACCCGCACGGTGTCAGCGCCGCGCCAGTTTCAGGTTGCGGGCATACCAGGGCCGCTGCGGCACCTTCGGCCGCAAGCTGGCAAACAGGTCGTCATCAGCGAAGATGATACGCAGCGCCAGCTTCATGGTCTCTGGGTCCATCTCCACACTGCGGCCCGGCCGCAGCCCCGGCACAGTCGAACAGCCATGGGTATCCGGCCCCAGCCATGGGTCGGCTACCTCTACCCAACGCCCCGGCGCGAACCACGGTACACCGTTGACCTCGGTGCGCCGCACCTGGCCGGGATGCGCGCGCTCATGGGCGCGGAACCAATCTTCGATACGGTCATCGATCCAACCATGGAAGCGCCAGAACACCGGGTTGACATGGGACGAGAACGGGTCGCCGAGAAAGTCGTTTTCCGCTTCGAACCAGCGTGCGGCAAAGTCCTCCGGCTGGCGCGCGAACGGCACCGGCAAGCCGCTGGACGGGTCGCGCGGCACCGAGGCCCAGCGCATGTGCAACCAATCGTGAAGGCCCAACTCCATCTGCGAACCGAACTGCCCTAGGGTGAGGGTGCTCAGGTAATGCGGGTCGGTGTACCTCGACTCCCAGACCTGGAAGTTACCGTGGAAGGTATCCGGCGTCTTGATATCGCGCACCCACTGGGTATAGGCGGCATCGTCCGAAGCCAGCCAGGTGGGTGGCAAGGCCGTACCGTCATGGTTGTCGAAATAGCTGGCGAAGCCGACGCGGTCGCGTTCGAGCTCTGGCTGCGGGAGTGGGAAACGCGCCCATGACGGCAGGTCCTGGATGGCCCGAGCGGCACGCAGCATGTGTCGGTGCATGAAGAAAAAGTCCTCGCCCGAGCCATTGCGATCCTTGTGCCGGCCACGGGCGTCACGCTCCTGGTCGCGCGGCCCAGGCTGCCAACCCAAGCCGCGTAGGGCCGCCTGCTTGTCCTTGTCGAGGTTGTGCCACTTGTCACGCGAGGCATGCCACAACTGGTGGAACAGACGGTGCTCCGGCGCAATCAGCCAGGCCAGCAAGGCCGAGGACAAAGGCGTGCGCTCGCGTGCCTCGGGGAAACTGCGCTTGAGCGCAAGAAATTTGTTGTCCTGCACGGGTAGGGTCAACGAACGCCCCAGCGCCGCGATGCGCCCATTCAGGGTGGCCTGCCCGGCATTACCGAACCCACCCCAGACTTCGTCGAGCACCACCGTGCACTGGTAGCCCGCCTGGTCTTCCCCCGGCCAGGTAGGAAACAGCCGCCAACGCAAGGCCCTGTTCGTATCCACCAGCAGGTCACCAAGCACTCGGTAACGTGGCTCCTCGGAGCCACGCAGGCGCTCAGGCGTGTCCAGGTAACCACGCAGGCCGCGGCCACTTGGGGCAACATCGAGAAACATTTCCAACTCACCCTCAGGCAGGCCGGGCAGCCCGGCATCTTCCCCTTGCAGGGTAAAACGCCAGATACCGCGCAAGGTGTCGCCCAATTGCTGCAGCGCCGCGTCGGCCAGTTCCACCACCGCCTCGCCGGGGGTTTCCGGAAACTGCTCGTCAAACCGCTGGCGTTGCACGTGCTGCGCATACATCGCGCCGGGCACCGCCACGCCTGCCAATGCCACACCGGCGATGAACCCGCGTCGAGAAATCGTCATTGCAACTACCTGAGCATTCATTGCGGCCGTGGAGCACGGCCCGTCCAAGGCTAAAACGTTGCGCCATCGGCGAAATTTAGCGCCAGGCGTGACTCCGCCTGGTTCGAAGCTGGCGATAAATTTGCCCGGCCGTCGCTCGTTCACCTGATACCCAAGCCCTGCCCAAGCAGCACGCTTCATGTCGGCAGGCCGCCCCGATCAATCGTGCAACGAGATGGCAATGACCAAGACCCGTTCCCGCAAGGCCCTGTACATCGGCCTACCCCTGGCCCTGGTGGCCGCCCTGGGGGGTGCCGCCGGCTATTTCTTCTGGCAACAGCAGCACGCCGGCTACCCGCTGAAAATCGTGCAACAGGCCAACGACCTGCACGAGCACATGCTGTCGTTCGACAGCCATGTCACCGTGCCCCTCGAACTGGGCAGTGCCGGCCACGAAATCGACAAGGACGGCCCGGGCCAGTTCGACCTGGTCAAGGCCAACCGTGGTCGCCTGTCCGGTGCGGCGCTGACCATCTTCGGCTGGCCGGAAATCTGGAACGGCCCAAACGCCCCGCACCGCCCTACCCCCGGCTTCGTCGATGCCGCCCGGCAGGAACAGGAAGCTCGCTACAAGATCATCAGCGGGATGGTCCGGGACTTTCCCAACCAGGTCGGCATCGCCTACACCCCCGATGACTTCCGCCGGCTCAATGGCGAAGGCAAGTTCGCCATCTTCATCAGCATGCTCAACGCCTACCCACTGGGCCACGACCTGTCGCAGCTGGACTTGTGGGCTGCGCGCGGCATGCGCATGTTCGGCTTCAGCTACACAGGCAACAACGACTGGGCCGATTCCTCGCGCCCACTGCCGTTCTTCAACGACACCGCCGATGCCCTCGGTGGCCTGTCGCCGCTGGGTAAGCAGGCGGTCAAGCGCCTCAACGATCTGGGCGTGATCATCGACGTATCGCAGATGTCCACCCTGGCGCTTGAAGATGTCGCCCGCCTTACCCGCGCACCAATGGTCGCCTCGCACTCCGCGCCCCGGGCGCTGGTAGACATCCCTCGCAACCTCTCCGACAAGGAGATGCAGTTGATCAAGGACAGCGGCGGTGTCATCCAGGTGGTCGGCTTCGGCCAGTACCTCAAGCCCCTGAGCAAGCCGGTGATGGAAAAACTCGACGCCCTGCGCGCGCGCTTCGACCTGCAACCCCTGCAGGGCCTGGCCAACGCCCTGATGCCGGGCGATGCGGTGATCGCCATCTGGCCCGAAGCGCGTTTCGGCGAATACGCAAGCGCGCTGTACAGCACTCTGGAAGAAGAACCCAAGGCTACTCTCGCGCAGTACGTCGACGCCATCGACTATACGGTGAAGAAAGTCGGCATCGACCATGTCGGCATCAGCTCGGATTTCAACGACGGCGGCGGCCTGGACGGTTGGAACAACGTCGGCGAAATCCGCAACGTCACCGCCGAGCTGCTGACCCGAGGCTACAGCGAAACGGACATCGCGAAACTCTGGGCAGGCAACTTCCTGCGCGCCTGGGAGCAAGTGCAGAAAGCCGCCCACCCCGTCGCCAACCGTTGAGTCGAGCCTGTCTTCCATGAGCAACCGTCGCACCTTTCTCAAGCAGGCTGGCCTGCTGGCCGCCAGCCTGCCGCTGCTGCCCCAGGCCCTGGCCGATAGCCCCGACAAGCCGCTGAGCGGCGCCGACAAATGGCGCAACCTGCGTGAGCTGTTCCCCCTCGCCCCCAACGTGGCGCACTTCGCCAACTTCCTGGTCACCGCCCACCCACGCCCGGTGCAGGCCGCCATCGACCGCCACCGCGCCGACCTCGACCGCAACCCCGCCGCGCTGATGGACTGGGAAAGCCAGTACGAATGGCAGCGCGAGGATGAAGTACGCGAGTGGGCCGCACGCTACCTGGAGGTCGGCCCGCGCCAGATCGCCCTGACCGGCAGCACCACCGAAGGCCTGGCGATGATCTATGGCGGCCTCAAAGTCGGCGCCGGGCAGGAGATCCTGATTACCGAGCACGAACACTATTCCGCACAGAAGGCGCTGGAGTTCCGCAACCAGCGCCAGGGCACCGCGGTGCGCCAGATCCGCCTGTTCGACGACCCATGGACGGTCTCCACCGACCAGGTGCTGAGCATCCTCGACAAGGCCATCAAGCCCAACACCCGGGTGCTGGGCATGACCTGGGTGCACTCTGGCAGCGGCGTCAAGCTGCCGGTGGGCGAGATCGGTGAACTGGTGCGCCGACACAACCGCGAGCGCAGCGAAGCCGAGCGCATCCTGTATGTGGTCGACGGCGTGCATGGCTTCGGCGTGGAGAACGCCCGCTTCGCCGACTTCAACTGCGACTACTTCATCGCCGGTACCCACAAGTGGATGTTCGGCCCGCGCGGCACCGGGATCATCTGCGCCGCCTCCACCGGCATGCAGCACCTGGTGCCCAGCGTCGCCACCTTCTCCCGCGATGAGGACTTCGCCACCATCATGACCCCGGGCGGCTACCACGCCTTCGAGCACCGCTGGGCCGCCGGCGAAGCGTTCAAGCTGCACCTGCAGTTGGGCAAGGCCGAGGTGCAGCAGCGCATCCACCAGCTCAACAGCCTGCTCAAACAGCGCCTGCTCGAGCACCGCCAGATCCAGCTGGTGACCCCGCGCAGCGAACAGTTCTCCGCCGGTTTCACCTTCTTCCGCATCAAGGATCGTGATGCCGACGCCGTCGCCGCGCACCTCACCACCAACAAGGTGATGTGCGACGCCGTATATCGCGACGTCGGCCCGGTGATCCGCCTGGCGCCAAGCCTGCTCAACGACGAGCAGCAGATAGACCGGGCCATGTCCCTCATTACCCAGCAACTTTGAACAAGGCATCTTCCATGAGCGCACCTCTGCACCGCCTCACCCTGGCCGCCGTGCTGGCCGCCTGCAGCCTGCCGGCCCTGGCCGCGCAGCCGTCGGACAAGCCCGGCACGGTGTTCCGCGACTGCGACAAGACCTGCCCGGAAATGGTCGTGCTGCCCGCCGGCACCTTCACCATGGGCACCCCGCCCGACGAGATGGGCCGCCAGGACGACGAAGGTCCGCAGCATCCGGTGACCTTCGCCAAACCGTTCGCCATCAGCCGTTTCCAGATCACCGCCGGTGAATGGGCCGACTACCAGAAGGCCACCGGCATCGTCATCGCCGACGGCGACGATCGTCCCGGACGGCGCTGCACCAACAGCAAGCCCAGCTACCAGCAAGGCCCTCGCCAGCCGGCGGTGTGCATGAGCTACGAAGACATCGAGCACTATGTGGCCTGGCTGTCGAAGAAGACCGGCAAGCACTACGCCATGGTCAGCGAAGCCCAGCGCGAATACGCCGCACGCGGCGGCAGCACCGGCATGTTCCCGTTCGAGCCGGACGCCAATCTCGAGATCAGCAAGAACGCCAACGTCTACGGCCCCAAGGACGGCTTCAGCTACAGCTCACCGGTGGGCAGTTTCCCGGCCAATGCCTTCGGCGTGTACGACATGCACGGCAACGTCTACGAGTGGGTTGCCGACTGTTACCACGACAGCTATGTCGGCGCGCCGGCCGACGGCAGCGCCAGGAAGGAAGCCGACTGCCGGCAGATCTCGATCCGCGGCAACGACTGGGGCGAGGCGCCGATCTTCTCGCGCTCGGGCAACCGCAACACCACAGTGCGCGACGACCGTGGCGACTGGATCGGATTCCGCGTGGTCCGCGAGCTGTAAAGCGCCCGGCGGCGGTAAATTCTCCGCCAGCAGGCTCGTTCCTATCGGTGTACTTGCGCAGGACACGGGGCGCCCTTCAGCGGCGCCCCACTCGACCATCCAAGGAACCGCAACCATGAGCCAGACCTCTTCCCCCGAAAAAATCCACGACCTCATCGGCGTCGGCTTCGGCCCTTCCAACCTGGCCCTGGCCATCGCCCTGGAAGAGCTCGCCGAGACCAACGGCCACGCCCTCGACGCCCTGTTCATCGACAAGCAGACCGACTACCGCTGGCACGGCAACACCCTGGCCACCCAGAGTGAGCTACAGATCTCCTTCCTCAAGGACCTGGTTTCGCTGCGCAACCCTACCAGCCTCTACAGCTTCGTGAACTACCTGCACCAGAAGCAGCGCCTGGCCGACTTCATCAACCTGGGCACCTTCTACCCCTGCCGCCTGGAGTACAACGACTACCTGCGCTGGGCCGCCGAGCACTTCGCCACCCAGGCGGTGTACGGCGAGGAAGTGCTGCGCATCGAACCTGAGCTACGCGAGGGCAAGGTCGACCACCTGCGCATCGTCTCCCGCGACCCGCAGGGCCGTGAAACCCAGCGCCGTGCCCGCTCGGTGGTGGTAGGCAGCGGCGGCACGCCGAAGATCCCCGACGCCTTCCGCGCCTTCAAGAACGACCCGCGGGTATTCCACCACTCCCAGTACCTGAGCGCACTGCAGCAGCTGCCTTGCAACGAAGGCAAGCCGATGCGCATCGCCGTGGTCGGCTCCGGGCAGAGCGCCGCCGAGGCCTTCATCGATCTCAATGACAGCTATCCATCGGTCAAGGTCGACATGATCCTGCGCGCCTCGGCCCTCAAACCGGCCGACGACAGCCCGTTCGTCAACGAGATCTTCGCCCCCGAGTACACCGACCTGGTGTTCAACCAGCCCCACGCCGAGCGCGAGAAGCTAGTCAGCGAATACCACAACACCAACTACTCGGTAGTCGACGTCGACCTGCTCGAGCGCATCTACGGCATCCTTTACCGCCAGAAGGTCGCCCATCAGCACCGCCACGCCGTACTGTGCCGCCGCACCATCGAAGATGTGGTGGAAACTGCCGCAGGCATCGAGCTGACCTTGCGCGACCTGGCCACCGATGTGCGCCAGACCCACCGCTACGACGCGGTGATCCTCGCCACCGGCTACGAACGCCGCTCGCACCGCGAATTGCTGGCGCCACTGCAGCAGCACCTGAAGGACTTCGAGGTGGACCGCGACTACCGCGCGCTGGCCAACCCTGAGTTCGGCGCCAACGTCTACCTGCAAGGGTTCTGCGAAGCCTCCCACGGCCTGAGCGACACGCTGCTGTCGGTATTGCCGGCACGCGCGGCGGAGATCGGCCAGTCGCTCTACCAACACCTGGGCAAGCAGGCCAGCAACGCGCCGGCCAGCCTGCGCCAGACCTGCGCCTGAGGACGGGAACCAGCCGATGAGCACTTCCAACCGCGGGGCCCTGCGTGAATTGCTGGCCCTGCTCAGGCCATTCTGGCCGATCGTCACCCTGTCCATCTTCCTCGGCATGATCGGGGGCCTGAGCGTGACCACGCTGTTGGCCACCATCAACGGCGCGCTGCACGCCGAGGGCGACCTGGGGCACAGCCTGATCCTGGGCTTTGCCGGGTTGTGCCTGCTGGCACTGGTGAGCACGATCCTGTCGGATATCGGTACCAACTATGTCGGCCAGCACATCATCGCCCGCCTGCGTAAAACACTGGGGGAGAAGGTGCTCGCCGCGCCGATCGAGCAGATCGAGCGCTTTCGCAGCCACCGTCTGATTCCGGTACTGACCCATGATGTCGACACCATCAGCGACTTCGCCTTCGCCTTCGCGCCCCTGGCGATCTCGCTGACGGTGACCTTGGGCTGCCTGGGCTACCTGGCCATGCTGTCATGGCCGATGTTCCTGCTGATGCTGGCGGCCATCGCCGTGGGCACGAGCGCCCAGTACCTGGCGCAATCGGTAGGCGTGCGTGGCTTCATGGCCGCCCGCGACGCCGAGGACGACCTGCAACGCCAGTACAACGCCGTCGCCGGTGGCGCGAAGGAACTGCGCATCCACCGCCCACGTCGCCACCGCATGTTCGTGCATGGCATCCAGGCCACCGCGGATTTCATCTGCAAGACCCAGATCCGCGCGATCAACACCTTCGTGATCGCCAAGACCTTCGGCTCCATGCTGTTCTTCGTGGTCATCGGCGTCGCACTGCTGATGCACGGTGCCGGCCCTGGACAGGACAAAGCGGTCATCAGTGGCTTCGTCCTGGTGCTGCTGTACATGAAAGGCCCGCTGGAACACCTGATCGGCACGCTGCCCATCGTCGGCCGTGCCGGCATCGCCTTCCAGCGCATCGCCGATCTTTCCCGGCAGTTCTCCTCCCCCGAGCCGCACCTGCTGCTGACCGACGCACCGGCTGCCAAGGCCACGGTGCGCAGCCTGGAACTGGTCGAGGTGAGCTACGCCTTCCCAGCGGTGGGCGATGCCGCGCCCTTCCAACTGGGGCCGGTCAACCTGCGGATCGAACAGGGCGAAATCGTCTTCATCGTCGGCGAGAACGGCTGTGGCAAGACCACGCTGATCAAGCTGTTGCTGGGACTCTACGCACCACAACAGGGGCATATCGCACTGGATGACAAGATCATCGATGCCAGCGACAGGGACCAGTATCGCCAGCTGTTCACCACGATCTTCGCCGACTACTACCTGTTCGACGATGTGATCCAGGGTGAACAGAGCATTCCCGAAGATGCCAACCAGTACCTGGAACGCCTGGAAATCTCACACAAGGTGAGCATCCAGGACGGCAAGTTCACCACCACCGACCTGTCCACCGGGCAACGCAAGCGCCTGGCGCTGATCAATGCCTGGCTGGAGCATCGCCCGGTGCTGGTGTTCGACGAGTGGGCAGCCGACCAGGACCCGACCTTCCGCCGGATCTTCTACACCGAGCTGCTGCCCGACCTCAAGCGCCTGGGCAAGACCATCATCGTGATCTCCCACGATGATCGCTACTTCGATATCGCCGACCAGTTGGTACGCATGGAAGCCGGTCGCGTGGTCACCCAGCACGTCCCGGCCTGACCACTCCACGAGCGCGGCGCACGGCCCGGCCTGTCCGGGGCACGGCGCCGCGATCCGCCCGCAAGGAAGCTGGAACAGTCGACGCCATAGCATTACCGCTCGGGGTTTTCATCAGATAAATCGCAAAGGACAGATTGTTGATTCTGTTTTCCGGTTTTCAATCCGTGATGCGTCTAATTATCAGTTACTGATTATTCCAAAAGAAAAACTGCCCACTTCCTTCAGGAGTCCCTTTCACCCATGCACCGCCCGAATCTGTCCCCGACCCCTCTGGCACGCGCCGTACGTCCATCGCAGTCGAACCGTACGGTACTGCCGGGCGCCCTGCTCGCCCTGATGCTGCTGGGGAGCAGCGCAGCGCACGCCGAGCAGGTCTCCGTCAACATCGCCGCCCAGCCACTGTCCACCGCCTTGCAGCAACTGGGCCAGCAGACTCAGATGCAGATCCTCTACAGCCCAGAGTTGGTGCAAGGTTTGAAGTCCAGCCCGGTATCCGGCTCGCTGTCGACCGACGAGGTGCTGCAGCGCATGCTCCAGGGCAGCGGCCTGTCCTACCGCGTGGACGGCCACACCATCCTGCTGATGCCGCCACCCAGTGCCGGCGAGGCCGCACTGGAGCTAAGCCCGACCTCGATTTCGGGCATGGCGCCGGGCTCGATCACCGAAGGCTCCGGCCTGTACACCACCTACATGTCCAGTAGTTCGACACGCCTGAACCTGACCCAGAAGGAAACCCCGCAATCGGTCACCGTGGTCACCCGCCAGCGCCTGGACGACCAGAAGCTGACCAACCTGACCGAGGTGCTCGAGGCCACCCCAGGCATCACCGTGCTCCGCACCGGCATCGGCGCCGAGAACGACACCTACTGGTCGCGCGGCTTCCAGATCAACAACTTCGAGATCGACGGTGTTCCCACCTCCCCTCGCCTGGACAACACCACCCAGAGCACGGCGATGTACGACCGTGTCGAGATCGTGCGTGGCGCCACCGGCCTGATCAGCGGCACCGGCACCCCGTCGGCGACCATCAACATGATCCGCAAGCGCCCGACCGCGACCTTCCAGGGCAGCGTGACCGCCGAAGCTGGCAGCTGGGACCGTTACGGCACCGGATTCGACGTCTCCGGCCCACTGACCGACAGCGGCAACGTCCGCGGGCGTCTGGTGGTCGACTACAAGACCCAGAACTCTTTCGTCGACCGCCTCGAGCAGGATACGCAGCTGATCTACGGCATCTCCGAGTTCGACCTCAGCGAAGCAACCATGCTGACCGTCGGTTTCAGTTACCTCAAGACCCAGGTCAACGACCCGCTGCGCACCGGCTTCCAGGTCCGCTACGCCGACGGCAGCAAGACCGACTTCAGCCGCTCGAAGAACAGTTCGCCGACCTGGTCGTACAACGACCGCAAACAGACCAATGTCTTCACCTCCCTCGAGCATCAGTTCGACAACGGCTGGAGCGGCAAGGTCGAGCTCAGCCACAGCGTCATGGACTTCGACGAGCTGATCAACTACATGAACGGCGAGATCAGTTCGGTGGACGGCTCCGGCGCCTACATGTACCCCAACCGCTGGTCGGGCAAGCCTCGCCAGAACAACCTCGACGCCTACCTGACCGGCCCGTTCACCCTGTTCGGTCAGGAGCATGAGCTGATCACCGGCGTCACCCTGTCCCGCTACACCGAAAACACCCCGGATCACGGTGGCTGGTTCGGTCCCTGGACCGGCTATGACGGCACCATCGACAATGTCTGGGACTGGAAAGGCCAGGGCCCGCGCCCGGACACCACCACCGTCGGCAAGACCTACATCCAGGAAAACCAGTACGCCGCCTACATGACCGGTCGCTTCCACGTGACCGACGACCTGGCCGTGATTCTCGGCGGTCGCGTCACCGACTGGCGACGCACCAGCGACTACCAGAACTGGAACGATCCGACGCTCGACAACAAGAGCGACGAAAACCGCCACGGCGTATTCCTGCCCTATGCCGGCGTGGTCTACGACCTCAACGACACCTGGTCGGTCTACGGCAGCTACACCAAGATCTTCAACCCGCAGCCCTATGGCGTGCACGATGAGAAGTTCAAGGCCCTCGACCCACAGGAAGGCACCGGTTATGAGCTGGGCGTGAAAGGCAGCTTCAACGACGAAAAACTCAACGCCAGCCTGGCGCTGTTCCGCATCGAACAGGACAACCTGCCCGTCTATGTGCGTGCGCCGGACATCTACCGCGCCGAGCAGGGCACCACCACCGAGGGCGTGGAGCTGGAGCTCAACGGCGAGCTGGCCGAGGGCTGGCAGGCGTTCGCCGGCTACGCCTACAGCGTCAGCACCGACTCCGACGACAACCGCATCGTCACCAACAACCCCCGTCACAGCGCCAAGACCTTCACCACCTATCGCCTGCCCGGCATTCTGGACAACAAGCTGACCATCGGCGGTGGCGTGAACTGGCAGAGCAAGACCGGCCAGGACCTGCACACCTTCACCCAGGGCAGCTATGCCGTGACCAACCTCATGGCGCGCTACGACATCACCCAGAACCTGAGCGCATCGCTCAACCTCAACAACGTCTTCGACCGCAAGTACTTCTCCTACGTCGACAGCTGGGGCGTGTACGGCGCGCCCCGCAACTTCATGACCAGCGTGCAGTACAAGTTCTGACCGCAACCACGACCCAGGGCGCCAGGCCCTGGGTCGTGGGCCTGGCGCCACACCCCACGCAGCAACGCCCCCCTATTCGCGGGCAAGCCCGCCCCCACAGCCCCCCGTCACTCTCAAGCCATGTGCTCATCTGCACGAGCGGGCTTGCCCGCGGGGCAACGCAAAAGGGCCGCATAGCGGCCCTCGATATCCAGTGCAAAACATCAGTTCAAGGCATCACGCAGCACCTGCGCCAACCTCGCATACACCGTGTCGATCTCGGCCGTGACCAGGCGCATGCGCAGGAAGTCGTGCACCAACCCCTCGAACACTTCGCTGCTGACCGTCACCCCCTGCTCGCGCAGGTGACGCGCATAGGCCTGCCCTTCATCTAGCAGTGGATCGAAGCCTGCCAGGCCGATGTATGCCGGCGCCACGCCCTGCAAGCCGGTGGCCAGCAGCGGCGAGAAACGCCAGTTCGAGCGGTCCTCGGCCTGGCGCGCATAGTGATCGTAGAACCACTCCAGGGTGGCGCTTTCCAGCAGGTAGCCCTCGGCGAACAGCGTACGCGACTCCCAGCTCTTCGAGGCATCGGCCACTGGATAGCAAAGCAATTGCAGCCGCGGCTGGACAGCCCCACCCAGGTGGGCGGCGTCGATCGCCAGCACGCTGGCCAGGGTCGCGCCGACACTGTCGCCGCCCACGGCCACCCGGCTGGCATCCAGCCCCCACTCGCGCGCGTTGTGTGCCAGCCACGCCAAGGCATCGGCGCAGTCGTCCAGCGCCACCGGAAAGCGTTGCTCCGGGGCGCGCCGGTAATCGACGGTCAGCACCGCGCAGGGGGTGCGCGCGCAGAACTCGCGACAGACACCATCGTGCGAGGCGATGCTGCCCACCACGAATCCACCGCCGTGCAGGTACAGCAGCACCGGCAGTGGTTGCTCGGCAGGCGCGCAGGGCCGGTAAAGACGCAGCGTCAGGGTGGCGCCATCGCGAGCCTGGCAATGCAGGTCCTCGCTGTGCACCTGTGGCGCTTCCCAACGCATGCGCACGGAGGCCTGCTCGAAGGCGTCGCGCGCCTGAGCGGGGGTCGAGCGGTGAAAGGCCATGGACTGGCCATCGCCTGGGCTGGCGTCGACCAGGTCGAGGAATTCGGCAATTTCAGGATTCAGTGGCATGGCTCGGTTCCTGGGCCGGACGCACCCGCATCCGGCCTGTCAGAAGAAGGAAAATTCAGTTGGCCTGGACCTGCAGGCAGTGCTCGATCAACAGCACCAACTCGGCCTGGAACTGTTCCATGAAGGCCGTGATGGTGCCCTGGCGGAAGCGTCGGTTGCTGTAGATGCAGCGGAACGACAGCTTGCCGTCGAACACCTGGCCTACCACTTCGAGCCAGTTGGCCAGGCTCGCCTGCTGCGAGAAGCTGTCGCCAACGCTCTCCGGCGCGGGCAGGAACAGCGCCTGCTCGGCATCGAAGCTTTGGTCGAGCTGCCCCAGGTAGTTGAAGGTGACCTGCGCCTGCGGCAGGTCGGCCAGGCGCGCGCGCACCCACGGTTCGTCCATGTGGCGCAGCACGCCGTAGCCGATGCCCTTGTCCGGCACCTGGGCCAACTGCTCGCGAATCGCCACGATCGACGCCCCGGGCTCGGACACCGGGCTCAGGCGTACCGGATACATGCTGGTGAACCAGCCCAGGGTACGGCTCAGGTCCAGTTGCTCGAACAGATCCTCGCGGCCATGGCCTTCCAGCAGCACCAGCGCCGACGCACTGTCGTCCCATTGGCACAGGGCCCGGCTCAGCGCAGTCAGCAGCAGGTCGTTGATCTGCGTCTGGTAGGCCGCGGGCGCCTCCTTGAGCAACTGTGCGGTCCGTTGCGCATCCAGGCTGAACGCGGCCTCTTCGCGGTGGCACATGAGATTGCCGCCACGTGGGTTGTCACAGCGCAGCGGCCCGTCCTGCCGGTCGAGCTGCGCCACCCAGTACTCGAGCTCACGCTCGCGCAGGGTCACCGCATGGCCGGCCAGGCCAGCGGCCCATTCACCGAAGCTGCTGGTGCGCAGCGGCAGCAGCGGCTCCCGTTCGGCGAGGAAAGCCTGGTAGGCCTCCTGCAAGTCCTGCAGCAGCACACGCCAGGACACACCGTCGATCACCAGGTGGTGGATCACCAGCAGCAGGCGTACCTGGCCATTGCCCAGGGTCGCCAGCAAGCCGCGCATCAGTGGCCCCTGGGCCAGGTCCAGGCTGCGTTGCAGCTCATTGGCCAGGTCCTCCAGCGCCTCTTCGTCGGCCACCTCGCGCACCCACAGCAGCGGGTCGTCGCCCAGGCGCTGCAGGCACTCCTGCAACGGCTGGTAACGCTGGATCCAGCGCCCCTGCTCGTGGGTGAAACGCAGGCGCAAGGCATCGTGCTGGCCGAGCATGCAGGTCAGTGTGCGCTCCAGCGCCCGCGCATCCAGTGGCTGGTTGGCACGCAGGATCAACGCCTGGTTGAAGTGTTCCGGCGCATGGGTCTGCGCGGTGAAGAACCACTCCTGGATCGGGATCAGCGGGAAGGCGCCCTCCACCACCACGGCCTGCTGCTCGCCGCTGACCCGCGACACGCCCTGCTGGTCGAACAGGTTGGCGATGGTCTGGCAACGCATCAGGTCGCGCAGCTTGAGCTCCAGTTTCAGTTGCGCATGGTTGCGCACCCGCGAAATAACCTGCAGGCTGAGGATCGAATCGCCACCCAGCTCGAAGAAGTTATCGGCGATCCCCACCTGCTCGACCTGCAGCACCTCGGCCCAGATCTGCGCCATCCATTGTTCCTCCTCGCAGCGCGGGGGCACATGGCTGGCCAGGTCGAAGGTGGGCTCCGGCAGGGCCTTGCGGTCGAGCTTGCCATTGGGCGAGACCGGCAGGCGCTCCAGGCAGATCACCTGCAACGGCACCATGTAGGCCGGCAGCGTCTCGGCCAGGGCGGCCTTGAGCTGATCGCCGCGAACCTCGGCGGTGGCCGCAACGTAGCCGATCAACTGCTTGCCGGAGACGCCGTCGCGAGCGATCACCACGGCATCGCCGACACCCGGTTGCTGGCGCAGGCTGGCTTCGATCTCGCCCAGCTCGATGCGGAAGCCCCGCACCTTCACCTGGTGATCCAGACGCCCGACGTAGTCCAGTATCCCGCTTTGACGCAGGCGCACCAGGTCCCCGGAACGGTAGAAACGCGCACCAGGCTCACCGAATGGGTCCGGCACGAACCGCTCGGCAGTGATCGATGGTCGCTGGTGATAGCCGCGAGCCACGCCATGGCCACCGATGAACAGCTGCCCGGCGAAACCGACCGGCAATGGGTTGAGGTCATCGTCCAGCACCCGTAGCGAGCGCTGCCCCACGACCCGGCCGATGGGTGCGTAGGCCGCGCCGCAGGGCTCTTCGGCCGAGGCCTTCCAGAGCATCGGCGTGACTACCGTTTCAGTCGGACCATAGCCATTGGTGATGTAGCGTGGCCGCAGCACCTCGCGCACCTCGGCCAAGGTCTGCTCCGGCACCGCGTCGCCGCCCAGGCAATAGATACGCACCGGCGGCGGCTCGACACCGCTGCGCTGCACATATTCGGCCACCTGCTTCAGGTAGGCGGGCGGGAAGCAGGCGATGTCGACCCGGCCCCGACTCAGCGCCTCGCAGGTCTGCTGGGGCGTCCACAGTTCGTTGTCGCGCAGGATCAGCGTACCGCCCACCGCCAGCGTGGTTAGCCAGCGCTCGTGGGCGCCGTCGAAAGCGAACGACATGAAGTGCAGCTCTCGGGTGCCGGCCTCCATCTCGTAGAGCTCGGCGATGGCCTGGCAATGCATGCTCAAAGGTCCATGGCTGACCGCCACGCCCTTGGGCACACCGGTCGAGCCAGAGGTGTAGATCAAGTAGGCCAGGCTGTGCTCGCCCGGCACCGGGAACACGCTGGCCGGCGTACCGGCTTCGCACGCCAGGGTCGCCGGGTCGAGCGGTTCCAGGCCCTCGGGCAGGGCCAGGCGCTGCCCAAGGTCGGCACGACCGATCAGTTGGCGCATGCCGGAGTCCTGGATCATGAAGGCCAGGCGCTCGGCCGGGTAGTCCAGGTCCAGCGGCACATAAGCCCCACCGCTCTTGAACACCGCCAACAGGGCCACCAGCATATCCACCGAGCGTTCCAGGGCTACGCCCACCAGTACCTCCGGGCCGGCACCACGGGCGAGCAGTTGCCGCGCCAGCACGTCGGAACGGGCCTCCAGCGCCGCGTAGCTGAGGCTCTGGCCGGCACACTCGGCGGCGATGGCCTCGGGCCGCGCGGCCGCCTGGCGAGCGATCAGTTGCGCCAGCATCACCCGCTCGCCGGCCTGCGCCGGCACCGCGCCCCAGGCGTCGAGCGCCTGATACTGCGCCGGGCTGAGCCGTTGCAGGTTGCCGATGTATTCGACAGGGCTGTCGATCATCGACTGCAGCAAGGTCTCCATCAGTGCGCGAATGCCCTGCACGGCCTCGGGCGTGAAGTGGCTGCGCAGGAACAGGTACTCGATGGCCAGGGTCTCGCCGAGGGTTACCGCCAGGTCCATGGGGAAGTTGGTGACGTCGTGGCTGCTCGAGGCACCGAAGCGCAGGCCGCCCTGGGCCTGTTCCAGGCGCTGGTCGATGGGGTAGTTCTCGAACACGATGATGCTGTCGAACAGGGCCTGGCCACCCTGCCCCGACCAACGCTGGATGTCGGCCAGCGGCGCATGGGCGTGCTCGCGCAGGTCCAGGTTGTCGGCCTGCAGTTGCTGCAGCCACTGATCCAGGCGCTGTGTCGGCTCGAGGGTCTGGATCACCGGCAAGGTGTTGATGAACAGGCCAAGCATGTGCTGCGCGTTGGCCAGGCTCTCGGGACGACCGGCCACTGTAGCGCCGAAGGCCACGCTGCGCTGTCCGGTGTAACGCTGCAACAGCAACAGCCAGGCACCCTGGATCAGGGTGTTGGCGGTAATGCCCTGGGCCCGGCAGTGCTGCTGCAAGGCGGCGGTGCGTTGGGCGTCCCAACGGGTGTACAGCGCCTCGTGCCCCGGCAGGTCGGCAGTGTGCCGCGGGTGAATCGACTGGCTCAGTTGGGTCGGCGCGTCGAGCAGGCGCAGACGGCCCTGCCAGTAGTCCTGCAGGCGCCCCTGATCCTGCTCCTGCAACCAGGCGATGAAGTCACGGTAGCGGCCGCTGTCGCCGGTCACTTCACCGCTGGCGTAGTGCTGCAGCACCTCGCCGAACAACTGCGAACTGCTCCAGCCGTCCATGAGGATATGGTGGCTGGTCCACACCAGCTGGTGCTCGGCGTCGCCCGTGCGCACCAGCAACAGGCGTTGCAGCGGCACCTGGCCGAGGTCGAAGCCACGCTGCGCGCGGGCGACCGCCTCGAGGTCGGCGGCGGTAAAGGATCGTGCCCGCCAGTCGAGCACGGTCATAGCCACGTCGACGTGACGGTGCACCACCTGCAACGGCGCGCTCTGGCCGCCTTCCCAGTGGAAGGAGGTACGCAGGATCTCGTGACGGCCGATCACATGCTGCCAGGCGGCGCGGAAGCGCTCTTGCTCGAGCCCCTCGACCGGCAGGCTGAGCTGGTTGACGTACAGGTCGTCGCCTTCGTCGGACAGGCTGTGGAACAGCATGCCCTGCTGCATCGGCGACAGTGGGTAGATGTCTTCGACCTCGGCCACCGCCACCGGCAGTGCGTCGAGTTGCGCCTGGCTCAGGCCCGCCAGCGGGAAGTCCGACGGCGTCAGCCCTTGCGGCACCTGGCAGTGCTCGACCAGCGCCGCCAGCTCCGCCTCGTAGGCCCGCGCCAGCCGCTCGATGGTCGCGCGGGCGAACATCTGCCCGCTGAAGCTGAACGCCAGGCTCAGCTCGCCGCCATACACCTGGCCATTGAGCACCAGCCAGTTGCCCAGCGGCGCCAGCGGGCTCTGCTCCTCACCTGCGCTTTCGGCAGCGGGCACGAACAGCGCCCGCTCATCGAACTGGCCATCCAGCTGGCCCAGGTAGTTGAAGGTGATGCGCGGCACCGGCAGCCCGGCCAGGCTCGCGCGCGCAGCCTCGTCGCCCAGGTAGCGCAAAGCGCCGAAACCGATGCCCTTGTGCGGCACGCCGCGCAGCTGTTCCTTGACCTGCTTGATCGAGGCGCCCAGCTCGGCGGCCGGGGTCAGGCGCACCGGGTAGGCGCTGGTGAACCAGCCCACCGTACGGCTCAGGTCGATGTCGTCGAACAGGTCTTCGCGGCCATGGCCTTCCAGCTCCACCAGCGCCGAATCGGCGCCGCTCCAGCGGCACACCACCCGGGCCAAGGCGGTCAGCAGCAGGTCGTTGACCTGGGTGCGGTAGGCCGCCGGGGCCTGTTGCAGCAAGCGTCGGGTCAGCTCGGCATCCAGGCGTGCCTGCACGCTCTGGCGGTGACGGTTCTGCAGGCTGGCGCCCAGCTCGGCCTCGGGCAGGTCCAGCGGCGCACCGGCCAGTTGCCCTTGCCAGTAGGCCAGCTCGCTGTCCAGGCTTGCGGCATGCTGCTGCAGGCGTTCGCCCCAGGTCTTGAAGGCGCTGGTCTTGGTCGGCAGTTTCGGCGTGCTGCCCGCCAGGGCCTGGCGGTAGGCATCGTGCAGGTCTTCCAGCAGCACGCGCCAGGACACGCCATCGACCACCAGGTGGTGGATCACCAGCAGCAGGCGCTGGCCACCGTCGGCCAGGTCGATCAGCACCGCACGCAGCAGCGGGCCCTGGGCCAGGTCCAGGCTACGCTGGGCCTCTTCGCAGGTCGCCTCGATTTCCTCGGCGCTGCGCAGCGCGGCACGCCATAGCAACGGCTGGGCCGGTTGCAGCGGACCGTGTTCGGCGCTGCCGTCGACAAAGCGCAGACGCAGGGCGTCGTGCTGGGCGTACAGTGCCAGCAGCGCCTGCTCCAATGCGCTGGCATCCACCGTTTCGGTGCCGCGCAGCAACAGCGACTGGTTCCAGTGCTGCGGCTCGCTCATGCGCTGGTCGAAGAACCATTGCTGGAACGGCAGCAGCGGCGCGCTGCCCGTCACCGGGCCCTGGTCGATACGCGGCACCACCGCCTCCCCGAGCTGGGCCACGGCCGCCAGGCGCTGCACGGTCTGGTGCTGGAACAATGCCTTGGGCGTGATATGGATCCCGGCCTGTCGCGCACGACTGACCACCTGGATCGACATGATCGAGTCGCCGCCCAGGGCGAAGAAATTCTCGGTAACGCCCACCGGGCCTGCGCCCAGCACGGTTTGCCAGATCTCGGCCAGGGCGATTTCGGTCGGTGTGGCCGGCGCCTGATAGTCGCGAGCCTTGACGGTCTGGTCCGGGCGTGGCAAGGCCTTGCGGTCGAGCTTGCCATTGGGCGACAGCGGCAGGCTGTCCAGTGCCAGCCACTGGTTCGGCACCATGTAGTCCGGCAGGCCACGGCGCAGATGCTCGGCCAGTTGTGCCTGCCAATCGCCGGTTTCGCCGGTCAGCACTACATAACCGACCAGCTGCTTGCCGTCCGGCACCGTCACCACGGCTTCACGTACCAGGTCGTGCTCCAGCAGGCGCGCCTCGATCTCACCCAGTTCGATGCGCAGGCCACGTAGCTTGACCTGGTGGTCGATACGCCCGGCGTACTCGATCACCCCATCCGCGCGGTAGCGCGCCAGGTCGCCGGTGCGGTAGATGCGCTCGCCATTGCCGTATGGGCTCACGGCGAAACGCTCGGCGGTCAGCCCCGGGCGGCGGTGGTAGCCGCGCGCCAGGCCTGCGCCGGCCAGGTACAGCTCGCCCAGCACGCCCACCGGCACCGGTTGCAGCTCGGCGTCGAGGATGTAGCAGGCCAGGTTGGCAATCGGCTCGCCGATCGGCACGCTGTCGCGCCCTTCCTCGCGGCAGGTCCAGTGGGTCACGTCGATGGCCGCCTCGGTCGGGCCGTACAGGTTGTACAGGCCGGCCTTCGGCAGCTTGGCGAACACCTGCTGCTGGGCATCGGCCGGCAGCGCTTCGCCACTGCAGACGATGCGCGCAAGGCTGGTGCAGCGCGGCACGCCGCTGTCTTGCAGGAACGCCTGGAGCATCGACGGCACGAAGTGCAGCGTGGTGATGTTTTCGCCGGTGATCAGCTCGACCAGACGGGCCGGGTCGCGATGATCACCCGGCGCGGCAACCACCAGTCGCGCACCGGTCATCAAGGGCCAGAAGAACTCCCACACCGACACGTCGAAGCTGAACGGCGTTTTCTGCAACACGCTGTCGCGGGCATCCAGTCGATAGGCCTGCTGCATCCAGCACAGTCGGTTGACCAGGGCCGAATGGCGGTTGCCCGCGCCTTTTGGCCGGCCTGTGGAGCCGGAGGTGTAGATCACATAGGCCAGGTTTTCAGGGGCCACCGCCACGTTCGGGTTGCGCGCGTCATCGGCGCCCGGTTCCAGGTCCAGCGCCAGGGTCTGCACGCCTTCGGCCAGCGGCAGTTGCAGGTGGCTCTGGGTCAGCAGCAGTTGCACGCCGCTGTCCTCGATCATGTAGCGCAGGCGCTCTTCGGGGTATTCCGGGTCCAGCGGCACGTAGGCGCCACCGGCCTTGAGGATGGCCAGCAAACCGACCACCATCTCCACCGAACGCTCCACCGCGATGCCCACCAGCACATCCGCGCCGACACCCAGGGCGATCAGGCGATGGGCCAGGCGATTGGCGCGGGCGTTGAGCTGGGCGTAGCTCAGGCGCGTCTCGCCGAAGGCCAGCGCCGGGGCATCCGGGGTGCGCTGCACCTGGGCCTCGATCAGTTGCTGGATGCTCTGCTCCAGCGGGTAGTTTTCAGCGGTGGCGTTCCACGTGACCAGGGTGCGCTCGCGCTCGGCGGCCGCCAGCAATGGCAGTTCGGCCACCGGTTGTTGCGGTTGCTCGACGATGCCTTGCAACAGATTGATGAAGTGGGTCGACAGCCGCTCGATGGTCGAGCGCTCGAACAGGTCGGTGGCATAGATGAACGACGCCTCCAATCCCTCTGGCGATTCGCGGGTCTCCAGGGTCAGGTCCAGTTGAGCCACTTCGGTAACACTGTCCACGCCTTCGATCTGCAGGTCGCCCAGGCGCGCGCTGGTCGCCCCGCCACGGCCGGCCGCTTGATGGTTGAACATCACCTGGAACAGCGGATTGAGCCCCAGGGTGCGCTCCGGCGCCAGGGCCTCGACCAGTTGCTCGAACGGCAGCTCCTGATAGGCCTGGGCATCCAACGCGTGCTGGCGCACCTGGCGCAACAATTCGACGAAGGGCTGCTCGCCAGCGACCTGGGCACGAATCACCTGAGTGTTGACGAAATAACCGATCAGCCCTTCGGTCTCGACCCGGTTGCGGTTGGCGCTGGGCACCCCAATGCGGATATCGTCCTGGCCGCTGTAGCGGTGCAACAACGCGTGGAATGCCGCCAGCAGCAGCATGAACAAGGTGCCACCCTCGGCCCGGGCCAGGGCTTGCAGGTCATGACTCAAGGCCGCCGGCAGTTGCAGGTTGCAACGCGCGCCACGGTAGCTGGGCTGCGCCGGCCGCGAGTGATCCAGCGGCAGTTCCAGCACCGGTTGCTGCGCGCCCAGGCGCTCGGTCCAGTAGGCCAGCTGGCGATCACGCTCGCCCGCCTCCATCCAGTGGCGCTGCCACAGGGCATAGTCGGCATACTGGATCGGCAGCGGCGCCAGGGTCGGCGCCTGGCCGAGGCTCAAGCCGGCATACAGGGCGATCAGCTCGCCGACCATCACCTGCATCGACACGCCATCGGAAACGATATGGTGCTGAGTCAGCACCAGCACCTGGTCGTCGGGCGCCAGCTCCAGCAGACGGACCCGCAGCAGCGGCCCCGCCTCGAGGTCGAACGGCTGACGGGTTTCCTCGGCCACCCGGGCCTCCAGTTGTGCCAGGTCCAGCGGCCCGACCACCTCATGGGCGATGGCCAACCCGGCCACGGGGTCGATCACCTGCAATGGGCGCGTCTGGTCGAAGACGAAACGGGTGCGCAGCGTCTGATGCCGCTCCACCAACCGCTCGAAGGCACCTTGCAGCGCCTGGCGATCCAGCCGGCCGCGCAGACGCAGGGCCATGGGGATGTGATAGGCACTGCTGTGCGGCTCCAGCTGCCAGAGGAACCACTGACGCTCCTGGGCGAAGGACAGCGGCAGTTGCTCGAAGGCCGACTGCACCTCGGGGATCGGCAGGTTGGCCGGGGACACGCCCTCGGCCAGCATCTTCTCCAGGTACAGGGCACGCTTGTCCAGTGGCAAGGTGATGAAGCGGCGAGCGATCCGCGCGGCAACGGTGCTGTCCATCACAGCCCCTCCATGTCGTCAAGCAGGTCTTCCAGACGGCTCAGGGTCGAATCCTGCACCTGTGCGCCGGTGGCTTGCAGTTGCGCCACCAGAGCACCAAGCACCGGGTATTGGAACAGCAGTTGCGGGACCAGCTTCAGCCCCAGTTCGAGTTGAATACGCGACACGATATTGATCACCAGCAGGGAATGCCCGCCCAGTTCGAAGAAGTTGTCAGTCAGGCCGACTCGCTCAAGCCCGAGGACCTGCGCCCAGATTGCCGCGACCTGTTGTTCCAGTTCACTCTGCGGCGCCACATAGGCACGCTGCGATTGCGCGGCATCCACGGCGGGCAATGCCTTGCGGTCGAGCTTGCCATTGGGCGACAGCGGCAGGCTGTCCAGTGCCAGCCACTGGTTCGGCACCATGTAGTCCGGCAGGCCACGGCGTAGGTGCTCGGCCAGTTGCGCCTGCCAATCGGCGGCCTCGCCGGTCAGCACCACATAACCGACCAGCTGCTTGCCGTCCGGCACCGTCACCACGGCTTCACGCACCAGGTCGTGCTCCAGCAGGCGCGCCTCGATCTCGCCCAGTTCGATGCGCAGGCCACGCAGCTTGACCTGGTGGTCGATACGCCCGGCGTACTCGATCACCCCATCCGCGCGGTAGCGCGCCAGGTCGCCGGTGCGGTAGATGCGCTCGCCATTGCCGTATGGGCTCACGGCGAAACGCTCGGCGGTCAGCCCCGGCGGCGGTGGTAGCCGCGCGCCAGGCCTGCGCCGGCCAGGTACAGCTCGCCCAGCACGCCCACCGGCACCGGTTGCAGCTCGGCGTCGAGGATGTAGCAGGCCAGGTTGGCAATCGGCTCGCCGATCGGCACGCTGTCGCGCCCTTCCTCGCGGCAGGTCCAGTGGGTCACGTCGATGGCCGCCTCGGTCGGGCCGTACAGGTTGTACAGGCCGGCCTTCGGCAGCTTGGCGAACACCTGCTGCTGGGCATCGGCCGGCAGCGCTTCGCCACTGCAGACGATGCGCGCAAGGCTGGTGCAGCGCGGCACGCCGCTGTCTTGCAGGAACGCCTGGAGCATCGACGGCACGAAGTGCAGCGTGGTGATGTTTTCGCCGGTGATCAGCTCGACCAGACGGGCCGGGTCGCGGTGATCACCCGGCGCGGCAACCACCAGTCGCGCACCGGTCATCAAGGGCCAGAAGAACTCCCACACCGACACGTCGAAGCTGAACGGCGTTTTCTGCAACACGCTGTCGCGAGCATCCAGTCGATAGGCCTGCTGCATCCAGCACAGTCGGTTGACCAAGGCCGAATGGCGGTTGCCCGCGCCTTTGGCCGGCCTGTGGAGCCGGAGGTGTAGATCACATAGGCCAGGTTTTCAGGGGCCACCGCCACTTTCGGGTTGCGCGCGTCATCGGCGCCCGGTTCCAGGTCCAGCGCCAGGGTCTGCACGCCTTCGGCCAGCGGCAGTTGCAGGTGGCTCTGGGTCAGCAGCAGTTGCACGCCGCTGTCCTCGATCATGTAGCGCAGGCGCTCTTCGGGGTATTCCGGGTCCAGCGGCACGTAGGCGCCACCGGCCTTGAGGATGGCCAGCAAACCGACCACCATCTCCACCGAACGCTCCACCGCGATGCCCACCAGCACATCCGCGCCGACACCCAGGGCGATCAGGCGATGGGCCAGGCGATTGGCGCGGGCGTTGAGCTGGGCGTAGCTCAGGCGCGTCTCGCCGAAGGCCAGCGCCGGGGCATCCGGGGTGCGCTGTACCTGGGCCTCGATCAGTTGCTGGATGCTCTGCTCCAGCGGGTAATGTTCAGCGGTGGCGTTCCACGTGACCAGGGTGCGCTCGCGCTCGGCGGCCGCCAGCAATGGCAGTTCGGCCACCGGTTGTTGCGGTTGCTCGACGATGCCTTGCAGCAGATTGATGAAGTGGGTCGACAGCCGCTCGATGGTCGAGCGCTCGAACAGGTCGGTGGCATACACCAACGAGGCCAGCACGCCCTCTTCGCTGTCGAACACATCCAAGGTCAGGTCGAACTGGGCGACACCGGTATCCCATTGCAGCCCTTCGACGCTCAAGGCGTGCGCCTGTTGCGCGCCCTGGCCACGGCGCGCGCCGCTCTGGTAGTTGAACAGTGCCTGGAACAGCGGGCTGTGGCTGAGGTTGCGCTCCGGCGCCAGGGCCTCGACCAGTTGCTCGAACGGCAGGTCCTGGTAGGCCTGGGCCTCCAGCGCCGCCTGGCGCACCTGGCCGAGCAGCGCGGCAAAGGTCGCCTGCGGCGCGAACTCGACCTTGAGCACCTGGGTGTTGACGAAGAAGCCGATCATGCCTTCGGTGCGAGCATGGTTGCGGTTGGCGATCGGCACACCGACACGGATGTCGGACTGGCCGCTGTAGCGGTGCAGCAACGTCTGGTAAGCCGCCAGCAACAGCATGAACAGCGTCACCCCCTGTTCCCTGGCCAGCGCGCGCAATGCCTGCTGCAGCTCACCGGGCAGGGCCAGCGTCAAACTGGCACCGGCTTGGCTGCGCATCGCCGGACGCGGGTGATCCAGCGGCAGTTCGAGCACAGGCTGCGTGCCGCCCAGGCGTTCGACCCAATAGGTCAGCTGCCGCTCACGCTCACCAGCGTCCATCCACTGGCGCTGCCAGACGGCATAGTCGGCGTACTGGACCGGCAACGGCGCAAGGCTCGGTGCCTGCCCCTGGTCAAAGGCGTCGTACAGGGCCACCAGCTCGTCGACCATGACCTGCATCGACACACCATCGCTGACGATGTGATGCATCACCAGCACCAGCACATGTTCATCGCTGCCCTGGCGCAACAGGCAGGCGCGCAGCAGCGGGCCCTGCCCGAGGTCGAACGGACGTGCGACCTCCTGTTCCACCCGCGACAGCAGCGCGGCATCGCTGGCATCGGCCAGCACCTCCAGAGGCAGCTCGAAGGCGTACGGCGCCTGTATCACCTGCTCGGTACGCCCCTGTGCATGAACGAACACCGTGCGCAGGCTCTCGTGCCGCGCCACCAGGTGTTCGAACGCCCGGCGCAGGGCTTCGACACGCAGCGCGCCACGCAGGCGCAGGGCCACCGGAATATGGTAGGCGGCGCTGTCCGGGGCCAGCTGCCAGAGGAACCACTGGCGCTCCTGGGCATAGGACAATGCCAGCGCCCGCGAGCGATCGGCCAGGCCGATGGCGGGCACCGCTGCGTCGGCAGACTCCGATAGCTGGGCGCAGAATGCCTGCAGGGTGCCATGCTCGAACAAGGTGCGCAGCGCCACCTCGACCTGCAGGGCGTGACGCACCCGGGCGACGACCTGGGTGGCCAGCAACGAGTGACCACCCAGCTCGAAGAAGTGATCGTGCAAGCCCACCTGCGGCAGCTTGAGCACATCGGCCCAGATCGCCGCCACCGTCTGCTCCAGCGCGGTACGCGGTGGCTGGTGATCATGTCGGGACTGACCGGCCTCAGGCTGCGGCAGCGCCTTGCGGTCAAGCTTGCCGTTGGGGGTCAGCGGCATGCTGGCGAGCGACAGGACATGCGCTGGAACCATGTAGTCCGGCAGCACTTCGCGCAGGCTCGCCCTGAGCGCGTCGCACCACGCGGCATCAGCCTGACCTGGCTGCAACGCCACCACATAGCCGACCAACTGCTGGCCGCTCGGGCCTGGCCGGGCGACCACGGCGGCATCGCGCACGCCAGCCTGGGCCAGCAGGCGGGCCTCGACTTCGCCCAGTTCGACACGGAAGCCGCGGATTTTCACCTGGTTGTCCACTCGCCCCTGGTAGTCGAACACGCCATCGCGGCGCTCGCGTACCAGGTCGCCACTGCGGTACAGGCGCGCGCCTGGCTCGCCGTGCGGATCGGGAACGAAGCGCTCGGCGGTCATGCCCGGCCGGTCCAGGTAGCCACGGGCCAGGCCGTGGCCACCAAGGTACAGCTCACCCTGCAGGCCGGCTGGCAGGACGCTCAGGTCGGCGGCCAGCACATAGGTGCGACGGTCGCCGATACGCGTGCCGATCGGTGCGTAGGCAGCGCCGCAGTCGGTAGCGCGGTCGGCTTTCCAGATCAGCGGGGTCACCACCGTCTCGGTCGGGCCGTAGCCGTTGATGATGTGCTCCGGCGCCAGGGCGGCATGCACGCGCTGGTAGCTGTCACGGGGCACCGCGTCGCCGCCGAAGCAGTAAATGCGCGCCTTCGGCGCCTGGCCATGCAGCTCGACGTGCTCGGCCATCTGCAACAGGTACGCCGGCGGGAACGCCGCCACCGTCACGCCGTGCTCACACATGCGCGCGCAGGTCTGGCCTGGCTCCCAGAGGCTGTCATCACGCACCAGCAGGCGGCTGCCGTGGGTCAACGCGGTGAGCCAGCGCTCATGAGCACCGTCGAAGGCGAACGACATGAAGTGCAGCTCGCAATCGTCCTCGACCATGGCATAGCGCCGGCCGATGGCTTCGCAGTGCATCGCCAGCGGGCCATGCTCGACGCACACCCCCTTGGGCTTGCCGGTGGAACCGGAGGTGTAGATCACATAGGCCAGGCTCTGCGGCTGCACCACTGTTTGCGGCGCATGGGTCGGCTGTGCGGTCAGGTCGAGCTGGTCGAGATTGAGGGCAGCCAACGCCGCCGGCAGCGGCAGTTGCCCGCGCAAGGTCGAGTCGGTGAGCAACAGGGCGATACCGGAGTCCTGCATCAGGTAGGCCAGGCGCTCGGCCGGATAGCTGGCGTCCAGCGGCACATAGGCGCCACCGGCCTTGAGCACCGCGAGCAAGGCGACGATCACCTGCGGCCCACGGGGCAAGGCCACGCCGACACGGATCTCGGCGCCTACGCCTTCAGCGACCAGGCGATGGGCCAGTTGGTTGGCCTGACGCTCCAGGCTGGCGAAGTCCAGCACCTGGTCGCCGAACAGTACCGCGGGAGCCTGAGGCCGGCGCGCGGCCTGGGCGGCGATGCGTTGGTGCACCAGCAAGCCGTCCTGCCATGGCTGCGGCGCGTTGGCCACGGCCAGGGCCTGCTGGGCCTGGCTATCGAGCAGGCTCAGGTTGCCCAACGCCGCGGTGGGCGCCTGGCTGAACTGCTCCATCAGGCCGATCAGTTGCTGGTCCAGGCGGACAATGGCCGCCTCATCGAAATGGGCACGCATGAAGCTATAGTGCAGCTCCAGGGTACCGCCCAGGTTCACGCCCAGGGTCAGCGGGTAGTTGGTCTGCTCGCGACTGTCGACGCTGCCGAAGCGCAGCTCCTGTGGCGCGCCACGCTCCAGGGCCTCGGCCACCGGGTAGTTCTCGAACACCAGCAGGCTGTCGAACAGCGCGTCACCGCCCTGCCCGGCCCAGCGCTGGATATCGAACAAGGGCGTGTGCTCGTGCTCACGCAAGCCAAGGTTGAGCGCCTGCACTGCCTGCAGCCAGTCGGCCACGGACTGGGCCGGCTGTGGCGTGGCGATCACCGGCAGGGTGTTGATGAACAGACCGATCTGCTGCTCGATACCCGGCAGCTCCAGCGGCCGGCCCGCCACGGTGGCGCCGAAGGCCACCGTGGCCTGCCCGCTGTAGCGCTGCAACAGCAGTAGCCAGGCCGCTTGCAGCAGGGTGTTGACAGTGACCTTCTGCTGGCGGGCGAAGGTTTCCAGACGCTGCGTGCGCTCGGCGTCGACCAGCCGCACATGGCTGGCGTACCCGCTGCCAGGCTCGGCCTGCAGGCCCTGGGCCAAACGTGTGGGCGCCTCCAGCTCGGCCAGGCGCTCGCGCCAGAACGCTTCACTGACCGCCGGATCCTGGCGCTGCAACCAGTCGATGTAGTCGCGGTAACGCCCGGCCTGGGCCGGCGCCTGCCCGGCATAACGCTGCAGGACTTCCCCCATCAACTGCGAGTTGCTCCAGCCGTCCATGAGGATGTGATGGTTGGTGTAGATCAGCTCGAAGCGCTGCTCGCCGGTGCGCACCACGGTCATGCGCAGCAACGGCGCCTCACGCAGGTCGAAACCACGAGCGCGCTCGGCCTCGGCCAGGGCGTCCAGGCGTGCGCCAGGCTCGGCCTCGGCATGCCAGTCGAGGTAGTCGAACGGCACCTGGACCTGGCGCTGGACGATCTGCAGCGGCTGGCCGATGTCACCTTCCCAGGCGAAGCGACTGCGCAGGATCGGCTGGGCATCGGCCGACGCCTGCCAGGCCGCGCGGAAACGCTCGACCTGCAAGCCTTCCACGGTCACCCGCATCTGGTTGATATAGTCGCCGTTGCCCTGGCCATACAGGCTATGGAACAGCATGCCCTGCTGCATCGGCGACAACGGATAGACATCCTCGACCGCGCGCGGATCGTCCAGCAACTGGTCGAGGTGCGCCTGATCCAGGCGTGCCAGCGGGAAGTCCGAGGGCGTGACACCGGCATGGCGCAAGTCGCAGCAATGGGCGATGAGCGCCTTCAGCTCGGCGGCATAGTCATCGGCCAAGGCCTGGACCGTGGCCTCATCGAACATCTCGTGGCTGTAGGTCCAACCAATGGCCAGTTCACCACCGTAGACCTGCCCATTGAGCGTCAGCCAGTTGCCCAGCGGCGCCGCCGGGCTCTGCTCCTCGCCGCGCGGCTCGCCGACCGGGACGAACAGCGCACCCTGCTCGGCGTCGAAACTGCCATCGAACTGCCCCAGATAGTTGAAGGTGATACGCGGCACCGGCAAGGCGGCAAGACCGGCCTGCACCGCAGCATCGCCCAGATGGCGGAGCATGCCGTAGCCGATGCCCTTGGAGGGGACGGCACGCAGTTGCTCCTTGACCGCCTTGATCGAGCCCGCCAGGTCCTGCGCAGGCGTGAGGGCCAGCGGGAACAAGGTGGTGAACCAGCCGACGGTGCGAGTCAGGTCGATGTCGTCGAACAGGTCTTCGCGGCCATGCCCTTCAAGTTGGATCAGCACGGTGTGCTGCGCGCTCCAGCGGCCCACCACTCGGGCCAGCGCGGTCAGCAGCAGGTCGTTGACCTGGGTGCGGTAAGCCGCCGGGGCCTGCTGCAGCAACTGCCGGGTGAGCTCGCTGTCCAGCCGCGTATGCAGGCTGCGGGCATGGCGGTTCTGCTGGCCGCCGGCCGGATTGGCGCACGGCAGGTCCTGCGGAGCATCGGCCAGCTGGCCCTGCCACCAGGCCAGCTCGCGCGCCATGGCGTCACTACGGGCGTGCTCCCCCAAACGCTCGGCCCAGGCCTTGTAGGCACTGGTTTTCGCCGGCAGCCGCACAGGCTGCTGCGCATCCAGTTGCGCGCAGGCCTGTTGCAGGTCCTCGAACAGCACGCGCCAGGACACGCCGTCGATGACCAGGTGGTGGATCACCAACAGCAAGCGTTGGCTGCCGTCGCCCATGCCGACCAGCACAGCACGCAGCAGCGGCCCTTCCAGGCTCAGGCTGCGTTGCGCCGCTTCACACAGTGCCAGCAGCGCGTCCTGGTCGGCGGCCTGCCGCTGCCAGAGCAGGTCCTTGGCCTGGCCAGGCTGACCGTGACTGGCCTGCCACTGACCCTGCTCGCGGGTAAAGCGCAGGCGCAACGCATCGTGCTGCACCAGCAGGGCCTGCAAGGCCGCCTCGACGGTCGCCGCCTGCAAGGCCCGAGTGGGACGCAGCAGCACTGACTGGTTCCAGTGGTGCGCCTCGTCGCTCACTTCGCCGAAGAACCACTGCTGTACCGGCAGCAGCGGCATGCCGCCCTGCACCGCCCCCTGGTCGATGCGCTGCGCCGCGCCGCCCTCGCGCGCCACACGGGCCAGGCCTTGCACGGTCTGGTGCTGGAACAGCTCCTTGGGAGTGAAATGTATGCCGGCCTGACGGGCACGGCTGACCACCTGGATGGAAATGATCGAGTCGCCACCCAGCTCGAAGAAGTTGTCGCTCAAGCCGACCCGCTCCAGACGCAGCACATCGGCCCAGACAGCGGCAATGCGCTGTTCCATTTCGCTTTGCGGGGCTACATAGGCCTGTTGCAGCAGGCTGGCATCCGCCGCCGGCAAGGCACGGCGGTCGAGCTTGCCGTTGGCGGTCAGCGGCATGCGCTCGAGCAGCAGCAGGTGCGCCGGCACCATGTACTCCGGCAGGTCTTCGCGCAGTGCGGCCTTGACCGCCTCACGCCAGATCGCCTGGTCCGCCACCGCTTGCTCGGCCACCAGGTAACCGACCAGCTGGGTGCCGCTCGCCCCCTCCTGGGCCAGCACCACGGCCTCGCGCACCTGGGGCAGCGCCTGCAGCCGCGCCTGGATCTCGCCCAGCTCGATGCGGAAGCCACGGATCTTCACCTGATGGTCCATCCGCCCGACGTACTCGATCACCCCATCGGCGCGCCAGCGTGCCAGGTCGCCGCTGCGGTACAGCCGCGCCCCGCTCTCGCCGAACGGGTCGGGAATGAAGCGCGTGGCGCTGAGGTCGGCGCGCTTGAGGTAGCCACGGGCCAGGCCCTGGCGACCGACGTACAGCTCGCCGACACAGCCGGCGGCCACCGGGTTGAGGTCGCTGTCGAGCACGTACAGGCTCTGGTCCGGGATCGGCACACCAATCGGGCTCGACGCGCTCTGCGCCAGGTCAGCCAGCGACAATGGACGGTAGGTCACGTGCACCGTGGTTTCGGTGATGCCGTACATGTTGACCAGTTGCGGGGCACGATCGCCGAAGCGCTCGAACCACGGACGCAGGCTGCCGACCTCCAGCGCCTCGCCGCCGAACACCACGTAGCGCAGCTGCTGGTCGCTGCGCTGGCCTTCAGCGCAGGCCACCTGCATCAGCTGGCGGAACGCCGACGGCGTCTGGTTGAGCACGGTCACCCGCTGCTCGCACAGCAGTTGGTAGAAGGCCTCCGGCGAACGGCTGACATCCTGCGGCACGATCACCAGGCGGCCACCATGCAGCAAGGCGCCGAACAGCTCCCATACCGAGAAGTCGAAGGCATAGGAGTGGAACAGCGTCCAGCAGTCCTGCGGGCCGAAGCCGAACCAGCCGTCCGTGGCCTCGAACAGGCGCAGCACGTTGCGGTGCGGCAGCAAGGTGCCCTTCGGCTTGCCGGTGGAGCCGGAGGTGTAGATGACATAGGCCAGGTTATCCAGGTCCACCGCAACGTTCGGGTTGACCTCGGCGAAGTCAGCGTAGTCGGCGTAGTCGGCGGCCAGGTCCAGCACCTGCACGTTCGCCGCCAGGCTCAGCCCGAGGTCGCCCTGGCCGAGCAGCAACTGCAGGCCGCTGTCCTCGATCATGTAGTGCAGGCGATCCAGCGGATAGGCCGGGTCCAGCGGCACGTAGGCACCACCGGCCTTGAGGATGGCCAGCAGGCCGACCACCATCTCCAGCGAACGCGGCGCGGCCAGGCCCACCAGCACGTCCGGGCCGACGCCTCGGGCGATCAGCGCGTGGGCGACCCGGTTGGCCCGGCGGTTCAGCTCGGCGTAGCTCAACTGTTCGCCTTCGCAGACCAGCGCCGGCGCCTGCGGCGCGCGGGCCGCCTGGGCTTCGATCAGGCGGTGCAGCGGCTGGCTCGGCGCGAACGTGGCCGGGGCGGTATTCCAGGCAGCCAGCGTTGCGGCACGTTCCGCCGTCGTCAGCATCGGCAACTCGCTGACGCGCGTGCCGGGGGCGCTGACGATACCTTCGAGCAACGCCTGCCAGTGGCCCGCCAGGCGCTCGATGGTGGTTGAGTCGAACAGGTCGGTCGCGTAGGTCAGCGACGCCCACAACTGCCCCTGCTCTTCATGGGTATCGAGCATCAGGTCGAATTGCGCGGTCTGGCTCTCCCAGTTCAGCGATTCGACCCGCAGCCCCGGCAGCTCATAGGCCTGCCGGCCCGCGCCACGGTGCGCCTGGTGATTGAACAGCACCTGGAACAACGGGCTGTGGCTGAGGTTGCGCTCCGGCGCCAAGGCTTCGACCAGTTGCTCGAACGGCAGGTCCTGATGCTCCTGGGCGCCCAGCGCCGCCTCCTTGGCCTGTTGCAGCAATGTGGTGAACGGCGCCTGACCATCGACTTCGGCGCTGAGCACCTGGGTATTGACGAAGAAGCCGATCAGGCGCTCGGTCTCGGCGCGGTTGCGGTTGCCGATCGGCACGCCGACACGGATATCGCGCTGTCGGCTGTAGCGGTGCAACAGCGCCTGGAACGACGCCAGCAGGACCATGTACAGGGTCGCCCCCTGCTGCCGCGCTACCTCTTGCAAACCCTTGCCCAGCTCGGCCGACAGCTCGATATCCAGGCGTGCGCCACGCAAGCTCTGCAGCGCTGGCCGCGGACGATCCAGCGGCAATTCCAGCACCGGCTGCTCACCGCCCAGGCGGGTGGTCCAGTAGGCCAATTGGCGCTCGCGCTCGCCAGCCTCCATCCATTGGCGCTGCCACAATGCATAGTCGGCATACTGGATCGGCAGCGCCGGCAGTTCGGGCTGCTGGCCACGACTGAACGCGCCATAGCAGTTGATCAGCTCCTCGACCATCAACTGCATCGAGGCGCCGTCGGAAATGATGTGGTGCTGGGTCAACACCAGCACATGGTCGTCTTCGCTCACCTGCAGCAGGCGCGCGCGCAGCAACGGCCCTTCGCCCAGGTCGAAGAGCACGGCGATCTCCCCCGCCACCGCCTGTTCCAGTTGCCCGGCATCGGTCAGTACCTGCACCGGCAGCGGCAGCGCGAACGGCGCGCGAACCTGCTGCAGCAACTGCCCGTCGACCTCGACGAACACGCTGCGCAGTACTTCGTGACGCTCGATCAGCGTCGCGAAGCTGCGCTGCAGCGCGGCCATGTCCAGGGCGCCGCGCAAGCGCAGCGCCGTGGGGATGTGATACGCCGCGCTGTGCGGTTCCAGGTTCCAGAGGAACCACTGACGCTCCTGGGCATAGGACAGCCGAAGGGGCTCGTCGGCATCACGCCGGAAAATCGGCGCGATGCCATAGAGGTTGACCCCCTTCTGACTCAGCAGAATCGCCAAGGCTTTGCGCTTCTCGGAAGAAAGCGCGCTTACCGATTCGATTAGTTGCTGCATGCCGTGTCCTCACTAGGAAATCAGTTTTTCAAGATCATCGGCAGTTAGACGATTGAGGTCCTCCAAGGATTTAGCCAAAACATCGTGCAGTGGATCGAGCGCGGGCTGCAGGGCCTGCAAGGCCTCGCAGAAGTCCGCCAGGTCGCGGGCCAGGAACAGCGTCTTGACCGGCACTTCATGGCCCAGCGCTTCGCGCAGGCGCAGCACTACCTGGGTGGCCAGCAACGAATGGCCGCCAAGCTCGAAGAAGTTGTCGCTCAAGCCTACTTGCTCCAGCTCCAGCACCTGAGCCCAGATGCCTGCCACCTGCTGTTCCAGTTCAGTGACTGGCGCCACATAAGCCTGTTGCAGCAGGCTGGCATCCGCCGCCGGCAAGGCACGGCGGTCGAGCTTGCCGTTGGCGGTCAGCGGCATGCGCTCGAGCAGCAGCAGGTGCGCCGGCACCATGTACTCCGGCAGGTCTTCGCGCAGTGCGGCCTTGACCGCCTCACGCCAGAGCGCCTGATCCGCCACCGCTTGCCCGGCCACCAGGTAACCGACCAGTTGGGTGCCACTCGCCCCCTCCTGGGCCAGCACCACGGCCTCGCGCACCTGGGGCAGCGCCTGCAGCCGCGCCTGGATCTCGCCCAGCTCGATGCGGAAGCCACGGATCTTCACCTGATGGTCCATCCGCCCGACGTACTCGATCACCCCATCGGCGCGCCAGCGTGCCAGGTCGCCGCTGCGGTACAGCCGTGCCCCGCTCTCGCCGAACGGGTCGGGAATGAAGCGCGTGGCGCTGAGGTCGGCGCGCTTGAGGTAGCCACGGGCCAGGCCCTGGCGACCGACGTACAGCTCGCCGACACAGCCGGCGGCCACCGGGTTGAGGTCGCTGTCGAGCACGTACAGGCTCTGGTCCGGGATCGGCACACCAATCGGGCTCGACGCGCTCTGCGCCAGGTCAGCCAGCGACAATGGACGGTAGGTCACGTGCACCGTGGTTTCGGTGATGCCGTACATGTTGACCAGTTGCGGGGCACGATCGCCGAAGCGCTCGAACCACGGACGCAGGCTGCCGACCTCCAGCGCCTCGCCGCCGAACACCACGTAGCGCAGCTGCTGGTCGCTGCGCTGGCCTTCAGCGCAGGCCACCTGCATCAGCTGGCGGAACGCCGACGGCGTCTGGTTGAGCACGGTCACCCGCTGCTCGCACAGCAGTTGGTAGAAGGCCTCCGGCGAACGGCTGACATCCTGCGGCACGATCACCAGGCGGCCACCATGCAGCAAGGCGCCGAACAGCTCCCATACCGAGAAGTCGAAGGCATAGGAGTGGAACAGCGTCCAGCAGTCCTGCGGGCCGAAGCCGAACCAGCCGTCCGTGGCCTCGAACAGGCGCAGCACGTTGCGGTGCGGCAGCAAGGTGCCCTTCGGCTTGCCGGTGGAGCCGGAGGTGTAGATGACATAGGCCAGGTTATCCAGGTCCACCGCAACGTTCGGGTTGACCTCGGCGAAGTCAGCGTAGTCGGCATAGTCGGCGGCCAGGTCCAGCACCTGCACGTTCGCCGCCAGGCTCAGCCCGAGGTCGCCCTGGCCGAGCAGCAACTGCAGGCCGCTGTCCTCGATCATGTAGTGCAGGCGATCCAGCGGATAGGCCGGGTCCAGCGGCACGTAGGCACCACCGGCCTTGAGGATGGCCAGCAGGCCGACCACCATCTCCAGCGAACGCGGCGCGGCCAGGCCCACCAGCACGTCCGGGCCGACGCCTCGGGCGATCAGCGCGTGGGCGATCCGGTTGGCCCGGCGGTTCAGCTCGGCGTAGCTCAACTGTTCGCCTTCACAGACCAGCGCCGGCGCCTGCGGCGCGCGGGCCGCCTGGGCTTCGATCAGGCGATGCAGCGGCTGGCTCGGCGCGAACGTGGCCGGGGCGGTATTCCAGGCCTGTACCGCAGCCTGGCGTTGCTCATCATCGAGCAATTGCAAGGTCTCGACAGGCGCCTCAGCGCCCTGTTCGAGCATCTGCAGCAGCAAGTGACGCAGTTGCTGGCCGATCTGCTCGATGATCGCCGCGCTGAACGCCTGCCGGTCATAGCTGCAGCGCAGTGACAGGCTGTCCTCCAGGCCGACCGCCAGGGTCAGCGGATAGTTGCTCTGCTCCTGTGTGCGCACCGGGCCAAAGTGCAGCCCCGAGGGCGAACCACGCTCCAGGGCCTCGGCCACCGGGTAGTTTTCGAACACCAGCAGACTGTCGAACAGCGCGTCACCGCCCTGCCCGGCCCAGCGTTGAATGTCGAACAGTGGCGTGTGCTCCTGTTCGCGGATGCGCAGGTTGAGCGCCTGCAGATCGTCCAGCCAGTCGCCAAGCGCCTGCCCGGCGGTGCACGGCACGATCACCGGCAAGGTGTTGATGAACAGGCCGATCTGCTGCTCGATACCGGCCAGCTCGGCCGGTCGCCCGGCCACGGTGGCGCCGAACGACACGCAGTCCTGGCCGACACGACGCTGCAGCAACAAGGCCCAGGCACCCTGCACCAAGGTGTTGACGGTGACCTTGCGCTCACGGGCGAAGCGGCCCAGGCGCGCGGTGGTCTGCGCATCGATCGACAGGCTGTGCTCGTCGTAGCCATCGACACCGACATGTTGACAGGTGCTGGCCAGGCGAGTGGGCTCTTCCAGTGCGGCCAGTTGCTCGCGCCAGAAAGCTTCGCTCTGCGCTCGGTCCTGACGCTGCAGCCAGCCAATGTAGTCGCCGAAGCGGCCCGCCGCCTGCGTGGGCCGCTCGCCACAGTAGCGTTGCAGCACTTCACCCAGCAGTTGCGCATTGCTCCAGCCGTCCATGAGGATGTGATGGCTGGTGTAGATCAGTGCATGGCGGTCATCTTCCAGGCGTACCAGCACCAGGCGCAGCAATGGCGCCTGCAGCACATCGAAGCCGCGCCCACGTTCTTCGGCGGCCAGTGTCGGGAGCGCCAGCGCAAGGTCATCACGACCGCGCCAGTCCAGCTCGCTGAACGGCACACGGGCCTCGCGCAGCACTACCTGCACCGGTTGGGCCTGGTCGGCGGACCAGACGAAGGCACAACGCAGACTGTCATGGGCCTGGAGCACAGCGTTCCAAGCCGCCTCGAAGCGTGCCACATCCAGACCTGCGACCTCGACCTGCATCTGGTTGATGTAGTCGCCGTCGCTCTCGCCGAACGTGGAATGGAACAGCATGCCCTGCTGCATCGGCGACAGTGGGTAGATGTCTTCGACCTCGGCCACCGCCACCGGCAGTGCGTCGAGTTGCGCCTGGCTCAGGCCCGCCAGCGGGAAGTCCGACGGCGTCAGCCCTTGCGGCGCCTGGCAGTGCTCGACCAGCGCCGCCAGCTCCGCCTCGTAGGCCCGCGCCAGCCGCTCGATGGTCGCGCGGGCGAACATCTGCCCGCTGAAGCTGAACGCCAGGCTCAGCTCGCCGCCATACACCTGACCATTGAGCACCAGCCAGTTGCCCAGCGGCGCCAGCGGGCTCTGCTCCTCACCTGCGCTTTCGGCAGCGGGCACGAACAGCGCCCGCTCATCGAACTGGCCATCCAGCTGGCCCAGGTAGTTGAAGGTGATGCGCGGCACCGGCAGCCCGGCCAGGCTCGCGCGCGCAGCCTCGTCGCCCAGGTAGCGCAAAGCGCCGAAACCGATGCCCTTGTGCGGCACGCCGCGCAGCTGTTCCTTGACCTGCTTGATCGAGGCGCCCAGCTCGGCGGCCGGGGTCAGGCGCACCGGGTAGGCGCTGGTGAACCAGCCCACCGTACGGCTCAGGTCGATGTCGTCGAACAGGTCTTCGCGGCCATGGCCTTCCAGCTCCACCAGCGCCGAATCGGCGCCGCTCCAGCGGCACACCACCCGGGCCAAGGCGGTCAGCAGCAGGTCGTTGACCTGGGTGCGGTAGGCCGCCGGGGCCTGTTGCAGCAAGCGTCGGGTCAGCTCGGCATCCAGGTGTGCCTGCACGCTCTGGCGGTGACGGTTCTGCAGGCTGGCGCCCAGCTCGGCCTCGGGCAGGTCCAGCGGCGCACCGGCCAGTTGCCCTTGCCAGTAGGCCAGCTCGCTGTCCAGGCTTGCGGCATGCTGCTGCAGGCGTTCGCCCCAGGTCTTGAAGGCGCTGGTCTTGGCCGGCAGTTTCGGCGTGCTGCCCGCCAGGGCCTGGCGGTAGGCATCGTGCAGGTCTTCCAGCAGCACGCGCCAGGACACGCCATCGACCACCAGGTGGTGGATCACCAGCAGCAGGCGCTGGCCACCGTCGGCCAGGTCGATCAGCACCGCACGCAGCAGCGGGCCCTGGGCCAGGTCCAGGCTACGCTGGGCCTCTTCGCAGGTCGCCTCGATTTCCTCGGCGCTGCGCAGCGCGGCACGCCATAGCAACGGCTGGGCCGGTTGCAGCGGACCGTGTTCGGCGCTGCCGTCGGCAAAGCGCAGGCGCAGGGCGTCGTGCTGGGCGTACAGTGCCAGCAGCGCCTGCTCCAATGCGCTGGCATCCACCGTTTCGGTGCCGCGCAGCAACAGCGACTGGTTCCAGTGCTGCGGCTCGCTCATGCGCTGGTCGAAGAACCACTGCTGGAACGGCAGCAATGGCATGCCCCCGAGCAGCGGACCTTGCTCGGCCTTCACCGCTCCCTCGCCTTCGCGCAGCACCGCTGCCAGGCCGCGCACGGTCTGGTGCTGGAACAGCTCCTTGGGCGTGAAGTGCAGGCCCTGCTGGCGCGCACGTCCGACGACCTGAATCGAGACGATGGAATCGCCCCCAAGCTCGAAGAAGTTGTCGTTCACCCCAACCCGCTCAAGGCGCAACACATCGGCCCAGACTGCGGCCAGACGGTGCTCCCGCGCATTGGCCGGTGCCTCATAGACCTTTTGCACAAGGGCAGCATCCACGGCAGGCAAGGCCTTGCGGTCGAGCTTGCCATTGGGCGACAGCGGCAGGCTGTCCAGTGCCAGCCACTGGTTCGGCACCATGTAGTCCGGCAGGCCACGGCGCAGATGCTCGGCCAGTTGTGCCTGCCAATCGGCGGCCTCGCCGGTCAGCACCACATAACCGACCAGCTGCTTGCCGTCCGGCACCGTCACCACGGCTTCACGCACCAGGTCGTGCTCCAGCAGGCGCGCCTCGATCTCACCCAGTTCGATGCGCAGGCCACGTAGCTTGACCTGGTGGTCGATACGCCCGGCGTACTCGATCACCCCATCCGCGCGGTAGCGCGCCAGGTCGCCGGTGCGGTAGATGCGCTCGCCATTGCCGTATGGGCTCACGGCGAAACGCTCGGCGGTCAGCCCCGGGCGGCGGTGGTAGCCGCGCGCCAGGCCTGCGCCGGCCAGGTACAGCTCGCCCAGCACGCCCACCGGCACCGGTTGCAGCTCGGCGTCGAGGATGTAGCAGGCCAGGTTGGCAATCGGCTCGCCGATCGGCACGCTGTCGCGCCCTTCCTCGCGGCAGGTCCAGTGGGTCACGTCGATGGCCGCCTCGGTCGGGCCGTACAGGTTGTACAGGCCGGCCTTCGGCAGCTTGGCGAACACCTGCTGCTGGGCATCGGCCGGCAGCGCTTCGCCACTGCAGACGATGCGCGCAAGGCTGGTGCAGCGCGGCACGCCGCTGTCTTGCAGGAACGCCTGGAGCATCGACGGTACGAAGTGCAGCGTGGTGATGTTTTCGCCGGTGATCAGCTCGACCAGACGGGCCGGGTCGCGATGATCACCCGGCGCGGCAACCACCAGTCGCGCACCGGTCATCAAGGGCCAGAAGAACTCCCACACCGACACGTCGAAGCTGAACGGCGTTTTCTGCAACACGCTGTCGCGGGCATCCAGTCGATAGGCCTGCTGCATCCAGCACAGTCGGTTGACCAGGGCCGAATGGCGGTTGCCCGCGCCTTTTGGCCGGCCTGTGGAGCCGGAGGTGTAGATCACATAGGCCAGGTTTTCAGGGGCCACCGCCACGTTCGGGTTGCGCGCGTCATCGGCGCCCGGTTCCAGGTCCAGCGCCAGGGTCTGCACGCCTTCGGCCAGCGGCAGTTGCAGGTGGCTCTGGGTCAGCAGCAGTTGCACGCCGCTGTCCTCGATCATGTAGCGCAGGCGCTCTTCGGGGTATTCCGGGTCCAGCGGCACGTAGGCACCACCGGCCTTGAGGATGGCCAGCAAACCGACCACCATCTCCACCGAACGCTCCACCGCGATGCCCACCAGCACATCCGCGCCGACACCCAGGGCGATCAGGCGATGGGCCAGGCGATTGGCGCGGGCGTTGAGCTGGGCGTAGCTCAGGCGCGTCTCGCCGAAGGCCAGCGCCGGGGCATCCGGGGTGCGCTGCACCTGGGCCTCGATCAGTTGCTGGATGCTCTGCTCCAGCGGGTAATGTTCAGCGGTGGCGTTCCACGTGACCAGGGTGCGCTCGCGCTCGGCGGCCGCCAGCAATGGCAGTTCGGCCACCGGTTGTTGCGGTTGCTCGACGATGCCTTGCAGCAGGTTCAGCCAATGCTCACCCAGGCGCACGATGGTGGCCTGGTCGAACAGGTCAGTGGCGTAGATCAGCGAAGCGCTCAGCCCTTCATCGGTCTCGCAGGTGTCCAGGCTCAGGTCGAACTGCGTGGTGTCGTTGTCCCAGGCCATGGCCTGGACCGCCAAGCCTGGCACGGCGCGTACCGGCGCGAGCGCGGCGGCCTGGTGGTTGAACATCACCTGGAACAACGGGCTGTGGCTGAGGCTGCGGGTCGGCGCCAGCGCATCCACCAGTTGCTCGAACGGCAGGTCCTGGTGCGCCTGGGCGCCCAGCGCAGCCTGACGCACCTGTTGCAGCAGCACGCCGAACGGCTGGCGTGGATCGATATCGGCACGCAGTACCTGGGTGTTGACGAAGAAGCCGATCAGCCCTTCGGTCTCGACCCGGTTGCGGTTGGCCACCGGCACGCCGACGCGGATGTCGCGCTGGCCACTGTAGCGATGCAGCAAGGCCTGGAACGACGCCAGCAGCACCATGAACAGGGTCGCGCCCTGGCGGCGGGCCAACGCCTCGAGGCCGTCCTTCAACGCCGACGGCACGGCCAGGTCGAGCTGGGCGCCGCGATAGCTCTGCTCGGCAGGACGCGGGCGGTCCAGCGGCAAGGCCAGCACATCCTGCTCGCTGCCCAGTTGCCCGACCCAGTAGGCCAGTTGCCGCTCACGCTCGCCAGCCTCCATCCATTCACGCTGCCAACGGGCGTAGTCGGCATATTGCAGCGCCAGGGCAGGCAGTGGGGCGGCATCGCCCTCGCGGTGGCGGGCATAGCCATCGATCAGTTCGCCGACCATCAGCTGCATGGACGCCGCATCCGAGACGATATGGTGCTGAGTCAGCACCAGCACCTGGTCGTCGGCCGCCAGCTCCAGCAGGCGGACCCGCAGCAGCGGGCCGCGGGCTAGGTCGAACGGCTGGCGGATCTCCTCAGCGACACGCGCCTGAAGGGTCGCCTCGTCCGCCAGTCGTTCATGGGCGATGACCAGCGCAGCCGAGCGCTCGATCACCTGGACGATGCCCTCGTCGCTTTCGACGAAGCGAGTACGCAGGGCCTCATGACGCTCGACCAGCGCATTGAAGCTGTGTTGCAGCGCCGCACGATCGAGGCTGCCTTTCAGGCGCAGGACCATGGGGATGTGGTAGGCGCTGCTGTGTGGCTCCAGCTGCCAGAGGAACCACTGGCGTTGCTGGGCATAGGACACCGGCAGCGCCGCATCGCGCGGCGTCGGCCGGATGGCCGGAGCCCGCGCCGCCAACGACGGTGCTGGCAGGCTGGCGACGAAGCCCTGCAGGCTGGCCTGCTCGAACAGCGTCTTGAGCGGTGCGTCGATGCCTAGCTCGCGCAGACGCGAGAACACCTGGGTAGCCAACAGCGAATGCCCTCCCAGTTCGAAGAAGTTGTCGCCCAGACCAACCTGCTCCAAGTGCAGCACCTGCGCCCAGATCGCCGCGACCTGTTGTTCCAGTTCACTCTGCGGCGCCACATAGGCACGCTGCGATTGCGCGGCATCCACGGCAGGCAAGGCCTTGCGGTCGAGCTTGCCATTGGGCGACAGCGGCAGGCTGTCCAGTGCCAGCCACTGGTTCGGCACCATGTAGTCCGGCAGGCCACGGCGTAGGTGCTCGGCCAGTTGCGCCTGCCAATCGGCGGTTTCGCCGGTCAGCACCACATAACCGACCAGCTGCTTGCCGTCCGGCACCGTCACCACGGCTTCACGCACCAGGTCGTGCTCCAGCAGGCGCGCCTCGATCTCACCCAGTTCGATGCGCAGGCCACGTAGCTTGACCTGGTGGTCGATACGCCCGGCGTACTCGATCACCCCATCCGCGCGGTAGCGCGCCAGGTCGCCGGTGCGGTAGATGCGCTCGCCATTGCCGTATGGGCTCACGGCGAAACGCTCGGCGGTCAGCCCCGGGCGGCGGTGGTAGCCGCGCGCCAGGCCTGCGCCGGCCAGGTACAGCTCGCCCAGCACGCCCACCGGCACCGGTTGCAGCTCGGCGTCGAGGATGTAGCAGGCCAGGTTGGCAATCGGCTCGCCGATCGGCACGCTGTCGCGCCCTTCCTCGCGGCAGGTCCAGTGGGTCACGTCGATGGCCGCCTCGGTCGGGCCGTACAGGTTGTACAGGCCGGCCTTCGGCAGCTTGGCGAACACCTGCTGCTGGGCATCGGCCGGCAGCGCTTCGCCACTGCAGACGATGCGCGCAAGGCTGGTGCAGCGCGGCACGCCGCTGTCTTGCAGGAACGCCTGGAGCATCGACGGTACGAAGTGCAGCGTGGTGATGTTTTCGCCGGTGATCAGCTCGACCAGACGGGCCGGGTCGCGATGATCACCCGGCGCGGCAACCACCAGTCGCGCACCGGTCATCAAGGGCCAGAAGAACTCCCACACCGACACGTCGAAGCTGAACGGCGTTTTCTGCAACACGCTGTCGCGGGCATCCAGTCGATAGGCCTGCTGCATCCAGCACAGTCGGTTGACCAGGGCCGAATGGCGGTTGCCCGCGCCTTTTGGCCGGCCTGTGGAGCCGGAGGTGTAGATCACATAGGCCAGGTTTTCAGGGGCCACCGCCACGTTCGGGTTGCGCGCGTCATCGGCGCCCGGTTCCAGGTCCAGCGCCAGGGTCTGCACGCCTTCGGCCAGCGGCAGTTGCAGGTGGCTCTGGGTCAGCAGCA
This sequence comes from Pseudomonas sp. 10(2024), assembly GCF_045164175.1. Classification (NCBI taxonomy): domain Bacteria; kingdom Pseudomonadati; phylum Pseudomonadota; class Gammaproteobacteria; order Pseudomonadales; family Pseudomonadaceae; genus Pseudomonas; species Pseudomonas sp. 10(2024). The sequence continues at coordinate 1,843,549 of NZ_CP174006.1, read as the reverse complement.
GTTGCACGCCGCTGTCCTCGATCATGTAGCGCAGGCGCTCTTCGGGGTATTCCGGGTCCAGCGGCACGTAGGCACCACCGGCCTTGAGGATGGCCAGCAAACCGACCACCATCTCCACCGAACGCTCCACCGCGATGCCCACCAGCACATCCGCGCCGACACCCAGGGCGATCAGGCGATGGGCCAGGCGATTGGCGCGGGCGTTGAGCTGGGCGTAGCTCAGGCGCGTCTCGCCGAAGGCCAGCGCCGGGGCATCCGGGGTGCGCTGCACCTGGGCCTCGATCAGTTGCTGGATGCTCTGCTCCAGCGGGTAGTTTTCAGCGGTGGCGTTCCACGTGACCAGGGTGCGCTCGCGCTCGGCGGCCGCCAGCAATGGCAGTTCGGCCACCGGTTGTTGCGGTTGCTCGACGATGCCTTGCAACAGATTGATGAAGTGGGTCGACAGCCGCTCGATGGTCGAGCGCTCGAACAGGTCGGTGTCGTACGCCAGGGAAACCATCAGCCCCTGCGCGGTCTCGCTGGTATCCAGCACCAGGTCGAACTGCGCCGTGGCACTGTCCCAATGCAGCGGCTCGACACGCAGGTCACCCCAGTTCCGCTCGGCGCGCGCAGCGTACTGGTGGTTGAACAACACCTGGAACACGGGGCTGTGGCTAAGATTGCGTTCCGGTGCCAGGGCCTCGACCAGTTGCTCGAACGGCAGGTCCTGGTGGGCCTGGGCCTGCAGCGCCGCCTGCCGGGTCTGGCGCAACAGGACGTCAAAGCCCTGCCCGCCATCGACCTGGGCACGCATCACCTGGGTATTGACGAAGAAACCGATCAGCCGCTCGGTTTCAGCCCGAGTGCGGTTGGCCACCGGTACGCCGACGCGGATGTCGGCCTGGCCGCTGTAGCGGTGCAGCAAGGCCTGGAACGCTGCCAGCAACAACATGAACAAGGAAACATCCTGAGTCTTGGCCAGCTGTTGCAGGCCATGGCTCAGTTCAGCCTCGAGCGGGAAGTCCAGGCGGGCACCACGCAGGCGCCGTTGAGCCGGGCGTGGCCGGTCGAACGGCAGCTCGAGCACGACCTGCTCACCGCCCAGCTGCGCCATCCAGTAATCGAGCTGGCGCGCACGCTCGCCACCGTCTAACCACTGGCGCTGCCAGGCCGCGTAGTCGGCGTACTGCACAGGCAACGGCGCACTGTGTTCGCCGTGGTAGCCCTGCAGCAGCTCTTCGACCAACACCTCCAGGGAGGCGCCGTCGGAAACGATATGATGCTGGACGATAACCAGCACATGATCCTGCTCGCCCATGGCCAGCAACTTGACCCGCAGCAACGGCCCTCGCACCAGGTCGAATGGCGCCCGCACCTGGGCATCGACCCAAGCCGCCAGCGCCGCATCGTCCAGCTCGCCTGGGTGCTCGATCACGATTGGCAGCGCCAGGTGCGGATGAATATGCTGTCGCAGCATCCCCGTGGTGTCATCGAAGGTGGTGCGCAATGGCTCGTGACGGGCGATGACCCGGTCGAATGCCGACTGCAACGCCGACAACTCGAGCGGCCCCCGCACACGCAACGCCGCCGGAACGTTGTAGGCGGCGCTCTGTGGGTCCAGCCGCCAGAGGAACCACTGGCGCTCCTGGGCATAGGACACGGCCATCGCAGGCGTGCGCGGCAATACCGCAATCGCCGCTGCCGCCCCCTGGCCCAGCTCGGCGCAACGGTCGGCGAAGGCCCCCAGGGTCGGCTGCTCGAACAACTGCCGCAGGGGCACTTCGAGCCCGAGCCCTTGGCGAATGCGCGCGATGACCTCGGTCGCCAGCAACGAGTGGCCACCAAGGCTGAAGAAACTGTCGGCAAGGCCGACGCGCTCGACCTGCAAGGCCTGCGCCCAGATCGTCGCCAGTTGTGCTTGCAACGGTGTGCGCGGCGCTTCGTAGACCTGCTGGGCGGCACTGAAGTCCGGCGCCGGCAAGGCCGCGCGGTCGAGCTTGCCGTTGTTGTTCAACGGCAGCCGTTCCAGCACCAGCAGGTGGGCGGGGATCATGTAGTCAGGCAGCGCCTGGCCCAAGGCAGCCCGTACGCCCTGTAGCCAGTCAACGGACGGCGTGGCCTGAGCTGCGACCAGGTAGGCCACCAGTTGGGGCCCGGTCGGCCCGGCGAGGGCCAGCACCGCCGCCTCGCGCACCGACGCCAGCCCTTGCAGGCAGGCCTCGATCTCGCCCATCTCGATACGCATGCCGCGAATCTTCACCTGATGATCGATACGCCCTACGTACTCCAGTACCCCGGCCTGGGTATAACGCGCCAGGTCGCCGCTACGGTACAGGCGTGCGCCACGCTGTTCGGCGAAGGGATCCGGCAGGAAACGCTCGGCGGTCAACCCCGGGCGGTCGAAGTATTGCTGCGCCAGGCAGTTCGGCGCACCGATGCACAGCTCGCCGACGCCATCGCTGGGCAACAGTTGGCCGGCACTGTCCAGCACATACAGCGAGCGGCCGGCGATGGCTTGGCCGATCGGCACGCCATACGCGTCCTGCGCATCTTCGAGGCGGCAGTCATGCACGCTGGAGACCACCGTCGCCTCGGTCGGGCCATAGGTGTTGACCAGGCTGATCCCGCCCAGCCCCGCCGCATGCCACAGGCGCAACCCTTCCACCGACATGGCCTCGCCGCCCACGTGCACCTGACGCAGCTTGCCCAGGCCGTGGCCTGGCCGCGCCGCGCAAGTCTTGGCCAGCATGTGCCAGTAGGCGGCCGGCAGGTCGGCCAGGGTCACGCCCTGCTCGACAATCAACCGCGCCAGCTGATCGGCGTCCCACAGTTCCTCGCCACGCATGATCAGCGCGGCGCCGACGCACAGTGGCGGATAGCACTGCTCGACGAAGCCGTCGAAACTGAAAGTGGCGAACTGCAGCACCCGGTCGTCGCGCTCAAGGCGGGAGTAGCCGGTGGCGCTGTAGCTGAACTCGCGCAGTGCCGCATGACTGATCGCCACCCCCTTCGGGCGCCCGGTGGAACCGGAGGTGTAGATGACATAGGCGAGCTGCTCGGCGGCGACCTGCACATCCGGGTCGTGGTCGCCACACTGCGCGACCTGCTCGCCCAACATCCCCAGCTCCAGGCGGCGCAGCCCCGCCGGCAGCGCCAACTCGACCAGCAGGCCGTCGTCGCACAACAACAGGTCCAGACGGCTGTCCTCGATCATGTAGGCCAGCCGCTCATGCGGATACTGCGGATCCAGCGGCACATAGGTCGCGCCGCTCTTGAGCACGGCAAGCAGGCTGACGATCAGCTGCGGGCCACGGCGCAGGGCCAGGCCGACACGCTGGCCAGGGCGTACACCCTCAGCGATCAGTGCATGCGCCAGGCGATTGGCCTGGCCATCGAGCTGGCCATAGCTCAGGCGCAGCTCGCCACATTGCAAGGCCAAGGCCTGTGGCTGGCGCGCGGCCTGTGCCGCGATACGCTGGTGAACCAGTTCCTGGCTCGGCAACGCCAGTGCGCGGCCTTGGCTGAAGCCAAGCACCTCGGCCTGCCCCTGATCGTCGAGCAGGCCCAGCGCGCCTACCGGCGCCGCCGGCGTGGCGACCATCTGCGCCAGCACCTGGCGTAGCCCGGCGCACAGCTGACCCACCTGCTCTGCCGCGAACAGCGCAGGGTCGTAGCCGAACGCCAGGCTAACCCCATCACCGAGCTCGATGCCGATGGTCAGCGGGTAGTGGGTGCGCTCGTGATTGCTCACCGCGCCGAAACGCAGGCCGGCAGGCGCGCCCTGGCGCAGCGCCTCGGCCACCGGGAAGTTCTCGAACACCAGCAGGCTGTCGAACAGCGCCGCGCCCTGCTGGCCAGCCCACCCCTGGATGGCATACAGCGGCACATGCTCGAATTCACGCAGGCCCAGGTTGAAGTCCTGCACGTCGGCCAGGTAACCGGCCACCTGGCGATCAGGCGCGGCATCGATCAGCACCGGCAAGGTATTGATGAACAACCCGAGCTGGTCGTCGATGCCCGGCAATGGCGCCGAGCGTCCGGACACCGTGGCGCCGAAGGCCACGCAGGCTTGCCCGGTCAGGCGCTGTAGCAACAGGCCCCAGGCCGCCTGGAACAGCGTGTTCAAGGTCACCTTGTGCTGACGGGCAAAACGCTCCAGTTCGGCGGTCTGCGCGGCGTCGAGGCGGGCGAGGTACTCACCCTCGCCTTGCGCGTCGGCGGGGCGACGCAGGGCCTGGGCGAGCAGCGTCGGCGCCTGCAAGGCGCCGAGACGGGCTTTCCAGAAACGCTCGCCGGCACTGGCGTCCTGGCGTTGCAGCCACGCCAGGTAATCATGGAAACGGCCGGCCGGCGCTGACGTGCGCTCACCGACGTAGTGCTGGATCACCTGGGCCAGTAGCTGGGCATTGCTCCAGCCATCCAGGAGGATGTGATGGCAGGTGTAGACCAGGTGCCAGTCGTCGGCCCCGGTACGCACCAGCAGCAGCCTGAACAAGGGTGCGCGGGACAGGTCGAAACCCGCTTCGTGCTCGGCCCGAGCCAGTGCATCGAGGTCTGCCGCAGGTTCGTCGACGATGCGCAGCGGCAGTGGCAACTGACGCTGGACGATCTGGTGGGCACTGTCCAGGCCCTGCCAGTGAATGCTGCTGCGCAGGATCTCGTGACGTGCCAGGGCCGCCTGCCAGGCCTCGCCGAAGCGTTCCAGGTCCAGGCCGCCGATATCCAGGCGCAACTGGTTGATGTAGGCGCCGCCCTGGGTTTCATACAGCGAGTGGAAGAACATGCCCTGCTGCATGGGCGACAACGGGTAGAGGTCTTCGATCTCGTGGCCGGGCACCGGCAATGCATCCAGTTGCGCCTGAGTAATGCGCGCCAACGGGAAGTCCGACGGCGACGGTTGCCCGGCAGGCACGCCCAGGCAGTGCTCGATGAGCGCCTCCAGCTCCTGTTCATAGGCCGTGGCCAGCGCCTGGATCGTGTCGGTGTCAAACATCGCCAGGCTGAAGCCCCATTGCAGCGACAGCTCGCCGTTGTAGACCTGTCCTTCCAGGGTCAGCCAGTTGGCCAGCGGCGCGTCCGGGTCCTGGCCGTCACCACCGCGCTCGGTGGCCGGCGCCAGCAAGGCCTGGGCATCGAACTGGCTGTCGAACTGGCCCAGATAGTTGAAGGTGATGCGCGGCGCGTCGAGCGTCGCCAGGGCCTCGCGCACCGAGGCGTCACCCAGGTAACGCAGTACGCCGTAGCCCATGCCTTTGTCCGGCACCGCGCGCAGCTGTTCCTTGATGGCCTTGATCGAGTCACCATGATCGGCGCGTGGGGCCAGGCGCAGTGGATAGAGGCTGGTGAACCAGCCGACGCTGCGGGTCAGGTCGATGCCGTCGAACAGCTCTTCGCGGCCATGCCCCTCCAGCTGCACCAGCGCCGCCTGGCTGCCGCTCCATTGGCAGATGACACGTGCCAGGGCGGTCAGCAGCAGGTCGTTGACCTGGGTGCGATAGGCTGCGGGCGCGACCTGCAGCAACTGACGGGTGCGCTCGCGGGACAGACGCGACGCCAGTTTGGCCCCATGGCGGTTGCTCACCGGCGCGTCCGGCCTGTCGCACGGCAGTGCGCCATCGCCGCGCTGCGCTTGCCAGTAGGGCAATTGTCCGAGGAACGCCGGCACCTGCTCGTGCAGTTGCGCAGACCAGGCCTGGTAGCTGCTGGTGCGCGGCGCCAGCGACAGCGGCTGCCCGGCCAGGCGCTGGGCATAAGCCTGCTCCAGGTCCTCCAGGAGAATACGCCAGGACACGCCGTCGACCACCAGGTGGTGGATGACCAGCAACAGGCGCTGCTCGCCTTGCGGCAAGTCGACCAGCATGGCGCGCAACAGCGGTCCACTGCCCAGGTCGAGGCTGCGCTGGGCATCGTCGCAGAGCGTCGTCAGCGCCTGGGCATCCGCAGCCTGGCGCTGCCACAGCTCGACCTGCGCGACCGGCGCGCCATAGTGCTGCCGCCAGCCTTCGGCGGCGGGCTCGAAGCGCAGCCGCAGGGCGTCATGGTGGTTGACCACATCGCCCAAGGCATCGACCAGCGCCTGGGCCTGCAACGGTTGCCGGGCTCCGAGCAGCAATGATTGATTCCAGTGCTGGCGGACCGCAATGGCCTGTTCGAAGAAATGTCGCTGCACAGGGCTAAGCGCCACCTCGCCGGTGGCCGGCGCCTGCTCAACCGTCAACGATGGCTGGCGTCCGACCGCGCCGGCCAGGCCGCGCACGGTCTGGAACTGGAACAGGTCGCGCGGGCTGAACTGCAGGCCCTGGCGTCGAGCGCGGCCAACCACCTGGATGGCGATGATCGAATCGCCGCCCAGCTCGAAGAAGTTGTCGTCCAGACCGACCTCGGCCACGCCCAGCACCTCGCTCCAGACCTGCGCCAGGATATGCTGCACATCGGTTTGCGGCGCCACGTAGGCGCCGCGCGGAGCGGCATCCGGTTGCGGCAGGGCCTTGCGGTCAAGCTTGCCGTTGGGGGTCAGCGGGAAGTGCTCCAGCGGCATCAGGTGGCTGGGCACCATGAATTCCGGTAGTGCCTGCAGCAGCCAGTCCTTAAGCCCTTGCTGCCAGCCGTCTGGCGTTTCGTCGAGCACCAGGTAGGCCACCAGTTGCTTGCCGTCCAGCGCCAACACCACGGCCTCGCGCACCCAGGCATGCTGGGCCAGGCACGCCTCGATCTCGCCCAGTTCGATGCGCAGGCCACGGATTTTCACTTGATGATCGAAACGCCCCAAGTACTCGATCACGCCATCCACACGCTGGCGAACCCGGTCGCCGGTACGGTACAGACGCTGTCCGGCTACGAAGGGGTCGGCAACGAAGCGCTCGGCGGTCAACCCCGGACGCCGGTGGTAACCACGGGCCAGGCCAATGCCACCCAGATAGAGTTCGCCGGCAACGCCCGGCGCCACCGGCTCGAGGCCAGCATCGAGCACATAGGTGCGGATGTTGGCGATGGGCTGGCCGATGGGCACGCTGTCGCGGCCTTCGTCGATGCAGGTCCAGTGCGTGACGTCGATAGCCGCCTCGGTGGGGCCGTAGAGGTTGTACAGCGCCGCCGCCGGCAGCTTGCCGAACACCTGCAGCTGCGCGTCCACCGGCAATGCCTCGCCGCTGCAGACGATGCGGCGCAGGCTGTCGCAGGTCTCGACACCGGGCTCGTGGATGAAGGCCTGGAGCATCGAGGGCACGAAATGCAGGGTGCTGACCTGATGGCGACGAATGGTCTCGATCAGGCGCGTCGGATCCCGGTGGTCACCGGGTGCGGCCACGGCCAGCCGAGCACCGGTCATCAGCGGCCAGAAGAACTCCCAGACCGAGACGTCGAAGCTGAACGGGGTCTTCTGCAGCACCGTGTCACCGGCGCCCAGGCCATAGGCTTCCTGCATCCAGTGCAGGCGGTTGGCCAGGGCTTCATGGCTGTTGCCGGCGCCTTTCGGCCGGCCGGTGGAGCCGGAGGTATAGATGACATAGGCCAGCTGCCGTGGGTCGTTCGCCACCTGGGGCGGGCTGTCTGGCTGGTCGTCCAGCGTCAGTTGGTCCAGGGCGATGCACTGCACGTCACCGGGCACCGGCAGGCTGCCCTGCAGCGCCTGCTGGGTCAGCAGCAGGCGAATGCCGCTGTCCTCGATCATGTAGGCCAGGCGCTCCTCGGGGTATTCCGGATCCAGCGGCACGTAAGCCGCACCGGCCTTGAGGATCGCCATCAGCCCGACGACCATTTCTACGCTGCGCAGCACGCTGATACCCACCAGGCTGTCGGCTCCGGCGCCTTGCACACGCAGGAAGTGAGCCAGGCGGTTGGCGCGGGCATCGAGCTGCGCATAGCTGAGCGCGGTATCACCGAACATCAGCGCCGGGGCGTCTGGCGCGTGGCGCACCTGATCCTCGAACAGCTGGTGCACGCCGCGCCCGAGCGGATAATCGCGGGCGGTGGCGTTCCAATCCTCCAGCACTGTGCGACGGCTGGCGTCATCGAGCATCGGCAGCTGCCACAGCGCGCTGTGCGGCTGGCTGACCAGGGCCTGCAGCAGGGCCTGCCAGTGTGTCGCCATGCGTTCGATGGTGGCGGCCTGGAACAGGTCGCTGGCGTAGGTGAAGGCGGCGTGCAGGGTGCCACCCTGCTCGTAGGTGTCCAGACTCAGGTCGAACTGGGTGGTGCGGCTGCGCCATGCCAGGGGCGACAGTTGCAGCCCCGAGGCCAGGGTCACGGTGGCCAGGTCGGCGACTTGTGGCTGGTGGTTGTACATCACCTGGAACAGCGGCGCATGGCTCAGGCTGCGCTCGACCTTGAGCGCCTCGACCAGGCGTTCGAACGGCAGGTCCTGGTGCGCCTGGGCACCGAGTACGACCTGCTTGATGCCTTGCAGGTAGGCCAGCACATCGAGGTGCGCGTCCGGCCGCACACGCAACACCTGGGTGTTGACGAACAAACCGATCAGCCCTTCGACTTCGGCGCGGTTGCGGTTGGCCACCGGGCTGCCGATACGCAGGTCGGGCTGGCCGGTATAGCGTTGCAGGAGCAAGCCGAACGCGCCAAGCATGACCATGAACGGCGTGAGGTTATGCTGGCGGGCGAAGCCGCGCAGCCGCTCGGCCAAGGCCGCATCGACCGCGAACGAGCGGCGCTCGCCGCTGAAGCTCGGGGTCGCCGGACGGGCATTATCCAAGGGCAGCTCGAGCACGGGCTGCTCATCGCCCAACTGCGCCTGCCAGTACGCCAGCTGCCGTGCCAGTTCGCCGGCTTCCAGCCAGCGGCGCTGCCACAGGGCATAGTCGACGTACTGGATCGGCAGGTCCGGCAGTTGCGGCGCATGGCCAACGGCGAAGGCGTCGTAGCAGCGGCTGAACTCGTCGATCAGCACGTTCATCGACCAACCGTCGGAAACAATGTGATGCAGGGTCAACAGCAGCACATGTTCCTGCTCGGCCAGGCGCAGCAGACGCACGCGCAGCAGCGGCCCTTGCGCCAGGTCGAATGGACGCAATGACTCGGCCTCGGCTTCTGCACGCACCTTCGCTTCGCACTCGGCCTCATCCCACTGACGCAGGTCGACACGCTCGATCAAGGCCTCGCCGACCGGGCGATGGACCTGGAGCAGACTGTCGTCAGGCTGGACCTCGAATACTGTGGTCAGGCTCTGGTGACGCGCCAGCAGGCTGGCGAACGCCTGCTCCAGCGCGGACTCGTCCAGTTGCCCGGTCAGACGCACCGCGCCTGGCAGGTTGTAGGCGCCGCCCTGGGGGTCCATCTGCCAAAGTACCCACATGCGCTGCTGGGCATAGGATAACCCTTGGCGGTCCGGCGCCTGGACCCCGGCCGGAATGGGGAACTGGGAAAAGTCGATGCCCTCCCTGGCCAGGGTCTCGAGGAACACGCCGCGTTTCTCCTGCGGCAGTTCAATGAAACGGCGGGCCAGTAGCAGGGACTTTTCGGCATTCATCAGATTGCTTCCGTACGAGTGAGGTATCGGGCGGGGCCCGGCTATCCCTACGAAACGGATACAACCTGAAAAAAATTAATGCCTCCGCGCCCCTGACGGCAGTTGCAGACACACCACATTCCACGGCCAGCCATTCGATTTATCTCACTCATCGTTGTCGGTGAATTTCTGGGTCAATCTCGGGCGTGGCTGACAAGCCAACAGCGAGGCGTTAATTTGCCGTCGCGGCGGCTCGTTTACCGAGAAAGCCGCCCTGCAAGAGGACCTTCGCATGTCCAGCCCCGCCCGCATCACCCAGGCACTCCAGCAAGGCCTGCGCCGCCTGGTCGGCAGCCACAGCCCGGCTGCCAGCGCCTACCGCCTGTTCGACCTACAGCTCAAGCAACGCATCACCCTTTCCCCATCACTTGCACGCCTGGTGTTCACCGGCCCGGATGTGGCCCAGATGGCCACCCTGGCCCCCGACCAACGGGTCAAGCTGTTCTTTCCCGCCCCAGATGGTTCGCTGCCTGTACTTCCCGCCGATGCCCACTGGAAAACTGCGCACAGCGCCTTGCCGCCAGCACAACGCCCACCCATGCGTACCTACACCATCCGCGCGCTGCGTCGGGAAGCACTGGAAGTCGATGTAGATTTCGTGCTGCATGGCGTCAACGGCCCTGCTTCGGCTTGGGCCAGCCATGCCCAGGTGGGTGACCGCCTGCAGATGGTCGCGCCCAACCTGGCCTATGCCGGCGACCCCGGCGGTTATGAATGGAAGCCACCCCAGGGGGTGCGCAACGTACTGCTGGTGGGTGACGAAACGGCACTTCCGGCGATTGCCGGCATCCTTGAGCAACTGGCAGAGACCCAGCCCGAGCTTGCGGTGCAGGCGTTCATCGAGGTGCCGTTGGAAGCTGATTGCCTGGATCTGCGCCATGGCGATGCCACCGAACTGCATTGGCTGCCGCGCGAGCTGCTGGGCTGCGCGCATGGCCAGGCCATGCAGCATGCCGTGCGCGAACTGGCCAGCCTGCCACAGGAGCCTGCCGCACCACGGGCGAAGCTGGAAGAAGTGGACATCGACACACGGATCTTGTGGGAACAGGCCAGTAGCACCAGCAGTGCGTTCCATGCCTGGGTCGCGGGGGAATCGGCGACGGTAATGGATATTCGCCGGTATCTGATCAAGGAGCGCGGGCTGCAACGAGAGTGCCTGACCCTGATGGGTTATTGGCGGGCCGGGCGGACCTTTGATTGACTTGAGATAGCCTGGGGGCGCTTTGCGCCCCCAGGCAATGGTTCAGACTGCCGCGATCAACGCCTCGGCAAACCGCTGCGCCACCTCGTCGATCTGCTCGCCACTGATAATCAACGGGGGCAGGAAACGCACCACCGCCCCATGTCGCCCACCCAACTCCAGGATCAGGCCGCGCTTGAGGCACTCGCGCTGCACCTTAGGCGCCAGGTCGCGGTTAGCCGGCGGGTGGCCCAGCGCATCAGGCTGGCCTTGTGGGTCGACCAGTTCCACCCCGAGCATCAGCCCACGCCCGCGAATGTCACCCAACTGCGGATAGTCCTGCTGCAACTGCAGCAGGTGCTTGCGCAAGCGCAGCCCCATAGCCTCGGCATGTTCGGCCAGGCGATGCTCGACCAAGTAATTGATCACCGCCGAACCCGCGGCCATGGCCATCTGGTTGCCACGGAAAGTGCCAGCATGTGCGCCCGGCTTCCAGGTATCCAGCCAGTCGCGGTACACCACCACCGCCAACGGCAGGCTGCCGCCAATGGCCTTGGACAGCGTGACCACGTCCGGGACGATGCCGGCATGTTCGAAGGCGAACATGCGCCCGGTGCGGGCAAAGCCGCTCTGGATCTCGTCGAGGATCAGCGCCACACCGGCCTGCTCGGTGATACGGCGCACACCCCTGAGCCATTCGATATCGGCCGGGATCACACCACCCTCGCCCTGCACCACCTCAAGGATCACCGCCGCCGGCAGCGGCACGCCGCTTTCCGGGTCGAGCAGCAGGTTTTCCAGGTAATGCAGGTTGGTCTTCACCCCGGCTTCGCCGCCCAAGCCGAACGGGCAGCGGTAGTCGTACGGGTAAGGCATGAACTGCACGCCGTTGCCGAGCAAGGCCCCCAGTGGCTGTTTCGGCCCATGGCTGCCCATCAGGCTCAGCGCGCCTTGGCTCATGCCATGGTAGGCGCCCTGGAAGGCCAGCACGGTGCTGCGGCCGGTGGCGGTGCGCACCAGCTTGAGCGCAGCCTCGACTGCATCAGTGCCGGTCGGGCCACAGAACTGCACCTTGGCCTCGCGGCGCAGCGCCTCGGGCAGGATGCCGAACAGGTCCTGGACGAAGCGGTCCTTGACCGGGGTGGTCAGGTCCAAGGTGTGCAGCGGCAACTCGTCAGCCAGCACCCGCTGGATCGCCTCGACCACCACCGGGTGGTTGTGGCCCAGGGCCAGGGTGCCGGCACCGGCCAGGCAGTCGATGAACTGGCGGCCTTCGACGTCTTCGACGTGGATGCCACGGGCACGCCTGAGCGCCAGCGGGATGCGCCGCGGGTAGCTGCGGGCGTTGGATTCCTGCTGTTGCTGGCGTTGCAGCAAAGGCGAATCGGTGAATTCGTACAAGGGTTGCGGCACGCTGGCCGGTACAACCCGGGCAAGGCTGGAAGCGGTGGACATGGGTAAATCCTCGCGAGCAAGCGGATGGGCGGTTATCGCTTTGGAAACGCTTGAGTGGGGGGAGGATTTAGCGGTTGTTACGCGATTTTATCTTTGTCTGTGCCGGCCCTTTCGCGGGTAAACCCGCTCCTACAACAACCACACCGCCCGCGTAGGAGCGGGTTCACCCGCGAAGAGGCCAGCACAGGCAAACCCGCCCCCACAGACCGCACCGCCCGTAGGAGCGGGTTCACCCGCGAAGAGGCCAGCACAGGCGATAAACATCAATGCCCAGGACGCGCCGGTACCTGCAACAAGACCCGCAAGCCGTCACTACGGCTGTCAAAGCGCAGGCTACCGGCACACCGCTGCACGATCGCCTGCACAATCGCCAGCCCCAAACCGCAACCACCACTCTGCCCATTGCGCCAGAAGCGCTCGGTCAGGTGCTCCAGGTCCGCTTCAGCAATGCCTGGCCCATGGTCACGCACCATGAAGCCCACCTGGCCGTCCGCCATTTGCACCTCCAACTCCACGGCTTCATCGCCGCCATGACGCAAGGCGTTGTCCAGCAGGTTGCGCAGCGCTGCCACCGCCAACGGTGCCGGCATCCCCAGGTAGATTTGCGTCGCCTCCTCTGGCAAACGCAACACGATACGCCGGTTGTCGCCGCCGCCGGCATCCTGCACCGCCTGACGGGCCACCTGCTCGGCGCTGCACTGCACGCCATCCTCGAACGACAGGCTGCCTTCCACCCGCGCCAGCATCAGCAACTGCTCAAGCGTGCGGTGCATGCGGTCGGTGCCCTGCTCGGCATGCTCCAGCGCCTGCTCGCGCACTGCACCGTCGGTCATGCGCGCCACCTGCAGGTGGGTCTTGATCGCGGTCAGCGGGCTGCGCAGTTCATGCGCGGCATCGTCGGTCAGGCGCCGCTCACGCTCGAGGGTCTGGGCAATGCGCAGGAACAGCTGGTTCTGGGTCTCCAGCAACGGCTGCAACTCGCTGGGCATGCCCGCCACCTGCAGCGGCTCGACACTGTCCGCACGCCTGCGGCGCAACGCATCACGCATGCGGTTGAGCGGCTCCAGGCCCTTGCCAAGGCCGATCCACAACAGCCCCAGGCTGCCGAGCAGGGCCATCAGTACCGGCGCCGATGCCGCCAGCAGAATCGACTGGTTCAGCGCCTCGCGCTCCATGTGCCGGTCGGCCGTGGTGATGCGCACATCGCCGTGGTTGTAGGTAAAGGTGCGCCAAAGCGCATCGTCGATGGTCTGGTCACGAAACCCGCTGCGCTCGTCGTCCATGGCGCCATCGTGCTTGTGGTTGCTGGCGAGGATCTCGCCACGCAGCGAGCTGACCTGGCAGGCCATGCCATCCGGTACGCTGAACTGGTCGGCGGAAAAATGCGCCTCCCCGCCCTTGGCGGTCAGCGGCTGCGGCAGTTGGTCGATCAGCCCGGCGACCATACGCGCCGACGCCACCAGCCGCTGGTCGAGGGAAAACATCATCTGCTGGCGCAGGTCACGCAGCATCCACGCCGCGGCCAGCGCCCAGATGATCACGAAGGCGCTGCCGAGGATTAGGCTCAGGCGTACCCGAAGGCTCATGATGCGGCCTCTTGCGGTGCCTGCGCCGGGCCCAGCCGGTAGCCCAGGCCACGCACGGTCTCGACAATGCCGTTACCCAGCTTGCGCCGCAGGTGGTGGATGTGCACGTTCAGGGCGTTGCTCTCGACTTCGTCGCTGAAACCATACACGCAGTCTTTCAGTTGCTCGCTGGACAGCACGCGCCCGGGGTTCTGCAGCAGCGCCTGGAGCAGGGCCTGCTCACGGCGGGACAGGTCGACATGCTGGCCGGCCAAGGTCGCCTCGCAGCTACTCGGGTCATAGCGCAGCGGGCCGTGCTCGATCACGTTCACCGCCCGCCCGGCCACCCGCCGCAGCAAGGTATGCAGGCGTGCGGCCAGCTCGCGCAGATCGAAGGGCTTGAGCAGGTAATCGTCGGCACCGGCCTGCAGGCCATCGACACGATCGGTGACGGCATCGCGGGCGGTGAGCACCAGTACCGGCAGGGTCTCGCCTTTTTCGCGCAGGCGGCGCAGCAGCTTGAGGCCGTCTTCGTCGGGCAGGCCGAGGTCGAGAATCATCACGTCAAACTGCGCGGCCTGCAGCATCGCCCGCGCAGCAGCGGCGTTACCCACCCGGTCCACAGTCAGGCCCTGGGCGGTGAGGCCGGCGCAGATGCCGGCGGCGATCAGGTCGTCGTCCTCGCAGAGCAGAACGTGCATGGTGGGGCTCCCGGAGTGGTGTGGCTGTTATTGCACCTTGGGCGGATTAAGGGGGATTATGGACCTTTTGTGGGGGGTGGGGGTTCGGCTTGGGTGTGGTGAGGGGCCGGGTTGTTCGTCGTGACATCTGCGAACACCTGCCACAGGCGCCGCGGACGCTATGGCGAACACCTTGGCCCTACATCAACCCCTGCGGGGTATCCACATCCAGCAACACCCCAGCATCCTCCACCTCAACCACAACACAACAATCCCGCTGCGCCTGCACCACCGCCCGCGCCCCTTCATCGCCGGCCAATAGCCCCAGCGCCGGCCAGAAATCGCGCCCAAAAATCACCGGGTGGCCCTGCTGCCCGGCATGGCGTGGCAACACAATGTTCGAAGCGCTGGAAGCCTCGGCCAAGCGGCGCAAGGTAGCCAACTCGATCCACGGCATATCACCCAACAAGATCGCCACCGCCTGTGCCTGGCTGTCGCCCAACGACCCGACCCCGGCCGCCAGGCTGTGCCCCATGCCCGCTGCCGCATCCGGGCTGACGATCACTCGGTAACCGCCAGGCAAACCGAAATCCCCGCCCTGCTCGCCCGCGCGCAACACCACACGCACATCATTAAACACCGCCCGTGCCCGCTCCGCGCTATGCGCCAGCAAACTGCGGCCATCCGCCAGGGTCGCCCGGCGCTTGTCAGCGCCGAAACGCGTGCCGCGCCCCGCCGCCAGCACCAGCGCAACCACGCTCACAGCGCCGCCCGCTCGATGCCGTTGCGCACACGAAGGATATCGGCCAGTACCGCCAGGGCGATCTCGGCCGGGGTCTTGCTGCCCAGGTTCAGGCCAATCGGCGCATGGATGCGCGCCAGCTCGTCGCAACCCAGGCCACCAATTCGCTGCAAGCGTTCGCGACGCTTGTCGGAGGTGGCCTTGGAGCCCATCACGCCGATGTAGAACGCTTCGGTCCGCACGGCTTCAAGCATGGCCAGGTCATCGATTTTTGGATCGTGGGTCAATGCCACCACTGCCGTGTCGGCATGGCAACCGCCATTGGCGATGAATTCCGACGGAAGCTCGCGGCGCACCTCGATGCCATTCAGCACTACGCCGTCGAGTACTTCGTCACGCGGCTCGCAAAGGATGACCTCAAACCCCATGCCCCTGCCGAATTCGACGCAAAAATGCGCCACGCTGGAATAACCGGCCAGCAGCAGCCGCTGGGCGGCGCCGACACGCAAGCGCACCCGGGCATTTTCCCGTTCCACCCGTGGCCCCTGACTATGGTCATCGAGCAGCTGGCGGGTACCCGTAGGCAGGCTCACCTCACGCAGTATCCGGCGCTGACCCTGCAGCGCACGTTCCAGCTCACGCAGATGCGCCTGCACCTCGCATTCAACCGGCAGGTTCTCCACCAGTACTTCAAGCACACCGCCACACGGCAGGCGAACGCGCGAACGCGGGTCGCTGCCGTCGCCATAACGCACGATGGCAACCGGCTCCGGGAATTCCCCCAGGGCCACGCGTTCGAGAAAGTCGTCTTCGACACAGCCACCGGACAGCGAGCCGAGCCACTGGCCGCTGGCGTTCACCGCCAGCAGCGAACCCGGCGCACGCGGCGCCGAGCCGTAGGTGGCGAGCACCGTGCACAACCATACCCGCTGGCCGTTGCAGGACCACTGCAAAGCCTGACGGATCACCTGTAGATCGAGATGCTGCACGCTTTACTCCGCCTTCAGCTCGGCGAGCTGCTGTAGGTTCAGGTCGCCGGGCAATCCACCCCAGGCCTGGCGCAAGTAGTTGACCATATCTATCACCTGTTGGTCATCAAGCTTGTCGGCAAAGCCCGGCATCGGCTGCATGCGCTCAAAGCCGGTGAACTGCTGTTCACGGATGCCTTCCAGAACCACCTTGACCAGATTGCGGGAGTCGGCCTGGCGCAGCACGGTGTTGCCGCGCATGGCTACGGCGATGTGCGGCTTGCCCTCGCCGTCGACCCCATGGCAGCCGGCGCAGACGTTCAGGTACTGCTGGTGGCCCCGCTTGGCACTGTCGCTCATCTGCTCCAGGGCAACGGACTCGATAGCCTTGGCCGGCGGCGGCTGGTCGCCCAGCAGGTAGGTGGCCATGGCCGCAAGGTCTGCATCTTCCAGGTGCTGGGTGCTGTGGTGCACCACCGGGAACATCTCGTTGAACATGCTGCCCTGGGCGCTGATGCCGTGCTTGAGGAAGGTGGTCAGGTCCGGCTGGGTCCAGCCGCGCTCGGCCAGGTCCTGGGCCAGCAGGCTTGGCGCCAGGTAGCCACCCAGCAGGCCGCCGCTCAGGCGTTGGTCCTGCTGCAGCGCACCGATCGGGTTGCGCGGGGTATGGCATTCGCCACAATGGCCCATGACCTCTACCATGTACTGGCCGCGCTGCCAGGCCGGGCTTTTACCCTCGGTCGGCTGCAGTTGCACGCTCTTGCCATACAGCATGTTCCAGCCGCTGAGCCCCATGCGCACATTGAACGGGAAGCGCAGCGCGGTCTGCGGTGCCGGGCGGTTGATCGGCGGTATGGTCATCAGGTAGGCGAGGATCGCGTCCGAATCTTCACGCTTGATCAGGTGGTACGAGGTGTAAGGCATCGCAGGATAAAGGTTGGCGCCATCCTTGCGCTTGCCCTCGGTGACTGCGGCGAAGAACTCGTCGGCGCTGTAGTTGCCGATGCCATACTGTTTGTCCGGGGTGATATTGCTGCCATAAATGGTGCCGAACGGCGAATGGATCGGCAGGCCGCCCGCATACGGCGCGCCGCCTTCGGCGGTGTGGCAGGCCATGCAGTCGGCCGCGCGGGCCAGGTATTCACCGCGCTTGACCTGCGCATCGTCGGCCGCCAAGGCAAACGAACTGACAGCCAGCCCGAGAGCCAACGCCGAGGCGCTACGTACGAAGCCCATGTTCAACCCTCCTTGACCAGGCCGAGATCGTTGAGCACCTTGCGGGTGGCATCGTAGTAGCGCACATAGCCTGTGCAGCGGCAGATGTGGTGACCGAGGCTGGCCTCGATGCGGTCCTCCACTTCGCTCTTCTTCAACGGCTGGCGCTGGGCCGTTTCCACCAGCACGGTAGCGGCATTGACGAAGCCTGGTGCGCAGTAGCTGCACTGGAAGGCGAACAGGTCGACGAACTTCTGCTGGATCGGGTTGAGCGTCAGGTTGCCGGCCTCGTCTTTCTTGGCATGGCCTTCGATGGTGCGAACCTTCTTGCCTTCGAAGTAATGCGCACCGGTGATGCAGGTGCGCACTTCTTCGCTGGTGCCGTCGGGGTTGTCGACGATCACCACGCAGGCGTGGCAGATGCCCTGGCCGCAACCCAGGCGCGAGCCGGTGAGGTTCTGGTGTTCGTGCAGGTAGTCGATCATCGCCAGGTCCGCGGGGACCTCGACCGGCCCGACCGGTTGACCATTGAGCGTCAGTTGCAGTGGACGGTTAGCCATTGAGGGCCTCCTTGATACGGGCTGGGGTGATGGGGAGATCGCGCACGCGCTTGCCGATGGCATGCGCGACGGCATTGCCGATGGCACCGACGACCGGGATCATCACCACTTCGGCGATGCCCTTGGAGGGGTCGGTCGGTGACAGCGGCGGGAGGATTTCGCTGGTCTGCTGCCACACCGCCACATCGCGCGCATGCGGCAGGCGGTAGCGGTTGAAGTTCCAGTCGCCCTCCCCGGGCCCACCCTCGTACAACGGCATTTCTTCGGTCAGTGCATGGCCAATGCCCATGGCGATACCGCCTTCGAGCTGGCCCTTGACCAGTTCCGGCACCAGCACCCGGCCACACTCGACCCAACTGTGGTGGTTGAGCACCTGCGTCTCCAAGGTGCCTTTGTTGACCTTGACCTCGACGATGGTCGCCACCGGGCTGTAGTAGGTGACCATGGCGTTGTTCAGCTGGGTGTCGGGGTAGGCTGCATTCTGCCGGTCGAGCAGGTGATAGCCATGGCTGCCCATCTGCGCCTTCTTGGCATTCACCGCACCATCGCCGTATTTCACCGCCATGGCATCGAGCGGGAAGCGCTCGCGCACGCCATCGATGACAAAGTCGGCCTCGGCCCAGCTCCAGCGGTTGAAGCCGTGCACGCTCACGCCAGTGACCAGCCCCATGTCGTGGGCCTTCTGCGCCAGCTGGGCAAACGGAATCGGCGCCAGGCCGTTGCCGGTCAGCTCACCGTTGACCCACACCGCATTTTCACGGCGCACCACCAGCGGGTTGGCCTGGCCGCCGTGCGGGCCTTGGCTCCAGATCGCCATGGCCGCCGGCCACAGCCCATGATTGAACAGCACACGCGCCGCTTCGCGGGTAGCATGGCTGAAGTAGAAGGCCGAGTTGGTCGCCGACGACGGCGACGCCAGCTTGCCGACCCAGCGCGGATTGCGCAGCGCAGCGTCCTGTTCGGGCTGACTGATCAGGTAGGGGTTGCCGCTGGTGGTCAGCTGCAGCTCCGACCATTCGGTGACCGCGGTCTTCACCTCGTCGGCCGAACGGCCAAGGAAGTCGCTTACCACCAGTGCTTGGGAAGTGGACATGCCAGTGCCCAGCTCGGTGCCGATGTGGCGCAGGCTGATGCGGCCATCGGCGCTGAACTCGACACTGGCCATCGGCGCCTCGGAGCCTGTGCCGAAGTCCTTCTGGCAGATGGCGAAGCCGACGCCGTACCAGTGGTCCGGGTCCTTGGCGTCCATCTGTTGCTTGCGGGCCTCGCGGTTGCGCCACCACTCGTGCACAGCGGCCTTGTCGAGGATCTCGTAAAGGCGCAGGGCGCCGGCCGGGACCGCACCCTGGGTGTTCTTCATGCCCGATTTCAGCGCGTTGGCGCGGCGTAGGTCGATAGCATCGACCCCCAGGCGGCCAGCGATCTCATCCACCATCATCTCGGTGGCCGCCATGCTCTGCAGGGTGCCGTAACCGCGCATGGAACCGGCCTCGACGCCACGGGAGTAGTAGGCGGTCACCGACAGGTCGTTCTGTGGCATGTAGTAGATCGACTGGGCAGCAGTGGCGCCCACGGCGGCCACCGACGGGCTGTAGTTGATGCGCCCGCCGCCGTCGCAGCTCATGTCGGCGCGGAAGATCTTGAAGCTGTTGTCCTTCTTGTCCACCGCCAACTGGTAGCGGATATCGAAGGCATGGCGCTTGATGCCGCTCTGGAACTGCTCGTAGCGGTCGTTGGCCAGGCGGATCGGCACGCCGGCGCCGTACAGCGCAGCCACTGCGGCATAGAAGACGAAGATATTGTTGTCTTTTGAGCCATAGCCCACGGTATAGCCCGGGTGCATGTTCAGCGTGTTCAGGGCGAAGCGCGACGGTTTGATCATGTGCACGCATTCCTGCGCCACTTCGAACGGGCACTGAGTGGCGACCACGAAGTGCAGCGTGCCCGTGGCCGGGTCATACCAGCCGTTGCCGTTGTCCGGCTCCAGCGCGGCAGGTTCGATGGATGGCGTCTTGTAGCGCTCGTCGAACACCAGCCAGTCCTCGGGCGGGTTGTCCAGTTGCTCGGCCATGCGCTTGGCGTAGAACAACCCCTGCTCGGTCAGGTCGCCGTGCTGGTTGGGCTGCTTCGACCACACCGGCTTGCGGTTGAGAATGGTGGGGAACAGCATGGAGTTCTTCAGGCTGGAGAACTCATCGTCGTCGAACGGCGTGGTGCCGCCCACCCGCACGAAACGGAAGCTGCCATAAGGGTCGCGCTGGTACAACGGCGCCTGGGCACCGTAACGGATCGCCTGCTGATTGAACTGCAGCTTGCGCTTGGCCTGGCGGAAGCGCTCGAAGTCGTGCCAGATCAGGATCGCCACCGGGTGGCCGATGAACATCGGCACCTTGCCGGGCGGCAGCAGCGGGTCGGGCGAATGGGCCTCGGGCCAGGCGATGCCGTCCTGTTCGAGGTCGGCGGCGGTGACGATGCGGTCCGGCTGCAGGTCGCTGCCGAGCAGGCTGAGGTCATGGCCGGCATAAATCCGGTCGACCTTGGTCGCCTTGAGCAGCAGCGCATGACCTTGCTGCGCGGGCCAGCCGGGCATGTCCTTGGCGCGGATGTCGCGGGCGAACACTTTGTCGCCGCAGACCTTGGACAAGGCATCGTTACGGAAACGCGCCTTGCCGTCGTGGTTCATCCACTTCTGTGGCGAGGTGGTGACGCGCTCCTCCATCAACGCGGCGAAGGCCTGGCTGCCAAGTGGCGCCATGGTCACGCCGACACCAGCGATCAGGCCGCCTTGCAGGAAGGCGCGCCGGGAAATATCACGGTTGGACATGCTTGATCCTCTGGGCAGTTGGGGCCTGCCCTTTCTTTTGATTCTTGGCCTGGCTTGAGAAAAGCTGACCTTGGTGTCAACTTTACAGCAATTGGGTGGGTAGAGGCAAAGTCAAGCCGACAATGTGTCGCGGTGTGTATAGGGCAAGGGGCGGAATTCGCGCTTTGGCGGGTAGGTGTTTGGCGGGAGATTTTCAGCGGCTGGTAGGTGTTCGCCGGGAGATTTTCAGCGCCTGGTAGGTGTTTGCCGGGAGATTTTCAGCGCCTGGTAGGTGTTCGCCGGGCGATTTTCAGCGCCTGGTAGGTGTTCGCCGGGCGATTTGCAGCGCCTATGAGATCGAGCGCCGCCCGCGCGGCGCTTCGCGGGTAAACCCGCTCCTACGTTTGTTTCGGGCCAGTCCCTCCTGCACCAGTCGCGCGCGACCGCCTTGTTTGTACGACGCGATATCGAGACATGCGCCAAGGCGGTCGCGCGCAAATCCCACAGGAATAATTGGCCCGAAACAAACGTAGATACTCTGTTGGCGGTCAAGCTTTTCCGAGGTGTTCAGAGCTGAAAAGCTTCACCGTATCAAATGGCACATCCCCACGCATGCATGCCCAGATGCCTGTCAGATACTTGCGCATGACAGCAGCGATAGCCTGCATTTTTTTCTTGCCCCTACTGACCAGGGATTCGTAAAAAGCCTTCGCATAAGGGTCGCAGCGCACTGCGGTCAAGGCAGGCATGTACATGGCTGCCCGCAGATAAGCATTCCCGCTTTTGCCGAGCCGACCGGGCTTGTCAATGCTCGTCCCCGACTGTGTCTGCCGAACATCCAGCCCCGCGTGACGAGCTACCTGCGAGGACTTGAGCATTTGAGGAAGGGTGGTCAGCTCAGCCAATGCAGCAAGTGCTGAGACTTCTCCTATTCCTGGGCCTGCGAGCAGCTGCTTGTACTGCCGAGTAAGCGTCGGACACTGGGCGACCATCTCGCGGCCAGCCTTACGAAAGCGTTCAATTCGATTATCCAGTGAAGCAATGGCTTCTTCTTGATCTTCGATCAGCATCGACACGGTCGTAGAGGTCGCCTGCAGCGCATGAAGTTCGTTCTTCGCCCTGGTACGGTGTCCCACCAAACGGTTGATGTGCCGGCCCAGAGCCCTCAGCTCAAGCTGCACAGGGCTTGGAGGCGTCCACAAGCGCGGTGTCATACGCTCGCCGTACTCGGACAGCAACTGAGCATCTATTGCATCGGTCTTGCTGTTCACCAGCATCAGTTTGGCGAAATTGTGAAAGCTCTTGGGGTTGATCACTGAAACAGGGAGGTCAGCCGCATGTAGCTCAAGAGCCAAGTCTAGGTAATAGATTCCGGTCGCCTCCATCACGATCGACTTGGGCTTGAGTGCCAGCAGCTTTTTCACCGCAGCCTTACGGCCTGCAGGGGTTTGAGCGATATCCCACTGTCCGGCCGGACGCCCATCTTTACGTACCCCGACGATCGAAGTGCGTGAGCCGATATCGAGGCCAACACAGACACTCATTCTTCCCTCTCCCCAGCGAGTTAGGTAACAATGGCCTCCGGTTCCCCGACCTCGAACTTCATGCTGCTGCAACCTTGTAATGCGAAGTCCGACTTGTCGGCTTCTCGATACTCTTCGCAGTGGGCAATGAGGCGGGGGGCCTCTCTACGTACAAGGTCAGGGGTAATCCCTGCCTTTAGGAGCGATCGGCCTCCCCGGAAGTGCTTCTTCAGCCTGACGAGAATAACCTCTCCCGCCAGGCTAAGGACAACATACAAGGAGCGGGTTTACCCGCGAAGCGCCGCGCGGGCGGCGCTCGATCTCACAGGCGCTGAAAATGAATCGGCAAACACCTCAAAATTCCAACGCCGTCCCCTCAAAATCCCAACGCCGTCCCCTCAAAATTCCAACACCGCCCCCTCGAAAATCCAACAACAAAGACCCTGCAAACCCAGAACAAGCTCTTACTACTCCTGACTCACCCCCAACCCCAACACCCGCGTTAACCTTCATTTAATCAACCCCAGCCAGCATGGCCCCATTCCCAGATCTGCCAAGGCGAAGACATGCGCGTTCTCCTGCTCTTCCTCACACTCCTACTGGCCGGCCCGTTGCAAGCCAACCCGTTCGATGTGAAACCAGACTTCCTGCCGGTTGACCAAGCCTTCGTGCTGACCCACGACCGCCAGGCCGACGGCCAGATGCGCCTGTACTTCCAGATCAAGCCGGGCTACTACCTGTACCAGAAGCGCCTGAAGTTCGATGGCCTGCCCACCGAGCAACACCCGCAACTGCCACCGGCACTCAACCATCACGACGAGTTCTTCGGCGACAGCGCGGTGTATCGCGACCAGCTTGAACTGCTATTGCCTGCCAACGCCCAGGGTCAGTTGCGCCTGGGCTGGCAGGGCTGTGCCGATGCCGGCCTGTGCTACCCGCCGCAGACCACCTCGATCGACTTGGGTGGCAGCGTAACGCCCGCCGCCGAGCAAGCCAGCGACCAGGCCCTGGCCAGCGGCCTTCAGCAAGGCCACCTGGCCTGGAGCCTGCTGGCGTTCTTCGGCCTTGGGCTGCTGCTGGCCTTCACCCCCTGCTCGCTGCCGATGCTGCCGATCCTTGCCGGGCTGGTGCTGGGCAATGGCGCCAGTGCCCGGCGCGGCTGGCTGCTGGCTGGGGTCTATGTGCTGAGCATGGCCCTGGTGTACGCCGGGCTCGGGGTGGTTGCTGCCCTGCTGGGTGCCAGCCTGCAGGCCTGGCTGCAGCAACCCTGGCTGCTGGGCAGCCTGGCAGGGCTGTTCGTGCTGCTGGCACTGCCGATGTTCGGCGTCTTCGAACTGCAACTGCCTGCCGCCCTGCGCGACCGCCTGGACCGCGCCGGGCAAGGTACCCGTGGCGGCAACCTGTATGGCGCGGCATTGCTCGGGGCGTTGTCCGGCCTGTTGCTCGGCCCGTGCATGACTGCGCCGTTGGCCGGTGCGCTGCTGTACATCGCGCAGAGCGGTGACGTACTGCAAGGCGCGCTGGTGCTGTTCAGCCTCGGCCTGGGCATGGGCGTGCCGCTGCTGTTGCTGGTAACCCTGGGCAACCGTTATCTGCCGCGCCCGGGTGCGTGGATGAACCGGGTCAAGGGTGTGTTCGGTTTCGTGTTCCTGGCCATGGCGCTGTACACCGTGCGCAGCCTGCTGCCTGCTACCTTGCTGCTGGCACTGAGCGGCGCCTGGCTGATCGCCTTGGCCTGGGCTGCCTGGCCAGCCCTGCAGCGGCTGCCGGCGTTGCGTGCAGTGCCGTTACTCGGCGCCCTGTGGGGCGGCCTGTTGCTGGTCGGTGCGGCAGCAGGCGGCGACGACCTCTGGCAGCCACTACGTCCGTTCGCCGGGGGCAACACAGCGGCCGCTGGCCAGCATGCCGAGGACAGCTTCGTCACCGTCAGCCGCCCCGAGGACCTGCAACGTGAGCTGGACGCGGCCAAAGCCCGCGGCCAGTGGGTGATGCTCGACTACTATGCCGACTGGTGCGTGTCGTGCAAAGTCATGGAAAAGCAGGTGTTCGCCCGCAGCGACGTGCAGACCGGCCTGGCCGGCGTGCACCTGCTGCGCCTGGACGTGACCGCCGACAGCCCAGCCAGCAAAGCCCTGCTGCAGCGCTACCAGGTACCCGGCCCGCCCAGCATCATCTGGATCGGCCCGGAAGGCGAAGAACGCCGCGCGCGGCGCATCACCGGTGAGGTGGACGCAGCAGCGTTCCAGCAACACTGGGTCCAGACCAGGAGCCAAGGCTGATGCTGACCGTAACACTCGGGCCACTGACCATGGCCCTCAACCACCTGCTGATGCTCACCGCCCTGGTGATCGCCAGCGTGGTCGGCTGGTGGGTCGCCCGACGTGGCGGCGAGAGCCCGGAATCGGCGCTGTTCAACCTGTTCCTGATCGGCCTGCTGTGTGCCCGCGCCGGCTTCGTACTGGCCTACTGGCCGATGTACCGGGACGACCCGCTGCAAATCATCGACATCCGTGACGGCGGCTTCCTGTTCTGGTCGGGCCTTGCGGGCATTGTGCTCGGAGCCCTGTGGCAGGGCTGGCGCCACCCCGGCCTGCGCCGCCCGCTAGGCTGGGCGCTGTTCAGCGGCGCACTGTTCTGGGGCCTGGCCAGCCTCGGTGGCCACCTGTACAGCAAAGGCACCGAGCTGCCCGAACTGAGCCTGCGCAACGCCGGCGGCCAGGCCGTGGCATTGCACAGCTACCGCGGCAAGCCGCTGGTCATCAACATCTGGGCCACCTGGTGCCCACCGTGTCGGCGTGAGATGCCCGTGCTGCAACAGGCGCAAAGCGCTTACCCGCACGTGACCTTCCTGTTCGTCAACCAGGGCGAAACCCCGGAAAACGTCAGCACCTTCCTCGCCACCACCGGCCTGAGCCTGACCCACGTGCTGTTCGACGGCACCGGCCTGCTGGCCCAGCGCGTCGGCTCCATGGCCTTGCCCACCACCCTGTTCTACGACGCCAACGGGCGGCTGGTCGGCAGCCACCTGGGCGAGCTGTCCCGGGCCAGCCTGCGCCACGCCCTGGAACCTTTCGACCGGGCCCTTGCGCCCGGCCCTGCCGCACAAGGAAACTGACATGCGATTGACTGCACTGCTGCCCCTGTCCCTGGCCCTGCTGGCCGCCCCTGCCCTGCAGGCCGAAGAACTGCCCAAGGCAGTTCAGCAACTGCAAGCCAAAGGCGCCGTGATCAAGGGCAGCTTCGATGCGCCCAACGGCCTGCGCGGTTATGCCGCCGAGTACCAGAACAACGCCCTGGCCCTGTACCTGACCCCTGACGGCAAGCATGTACTGGTCGGCAGCCTGTTCGACGAACAGGGCAAAGACCTGAGCGCCGAGCCGCTGCAAAAGCTGGTATACGCGCCGATGAGCAAGGAAATCTGGGCGAAAATGGAGAAAACCGCGTGGATCGCCGACGGCAAGGCCGATGCGCCGCGCAAGGTGTACCTGTTCAGCGACCCGAACTGCCCCTACTGCAACATGTTCTGGGAACAGGCGCGGCCGTGGGTGGAATCGGGCAAGGTGCAGTTGCGCCATATCATGGTCGGCATCATCCGCGAAGACAGCCCGGGCAAATCGGCGGCACTGCTGGCAGCGAAAGACCCGGTCAAGGCACTGCAGCAGCATGAAAAGGCCGGCAAGGCCAGTACCCTGAAGGCGCTGGAACAGGTGCCAGAGGCTGTGCAACAGAAGCTGGCGGCGAACATGGCGTTGATGGAAGAGATGGGGTTGCAGGCGACCCCGGCCATTTTCTATCAGGATGAGCAAGGCAACCTGCAAAGCCAGCAAGGGGCACCACGGCCGGAGATGCTTGGGAAGATTCTGGGCAAGCGCTAGTGCATGTGGTGGGGCACAGATCGAGCGCCGCGAAGCAGGTGACGCGGGGCATGGCACCGGCTACGCCGGTGTTCGCGGGTGAACCCGCTCCTACGGGGCTCGCGCTAACGGCTGGGTTTTGCGCCAGGCTCGTGATCGCAAGGCCTGCGCGGTCGGCCGTAGGAGCGGGTTTACCCGCGAAAGGGCCGGACCTGCTGGCCAATTTCCACCAGCCGTTCACCGTTGCCGCCGCCACTGTATTCGCGGGTAAACCCGCTCCTACACTGGGAGTGGAGACACATTGGTGATTGGACGCAGGCCGTTCTTTCGCAAGCATTAAATCTCCCGACCGGGCAAATCTACCCCGCGCAGATTTAAATCTGCCACTCAACATATCTAGAAACAATTATTCGGCACGCCCTGTCGTTAAACATCGTTTGCTTGCTTCCCTTATTCAAATCCTACACACACGCACAACAAAGAACATTCGGACATTCACAACAGAGCGTTCGAGCATCAAAAACAGAAATTTCTTACACAATTAGAAGAAAAAATAAACCCCAAAAAACATTATCAGATTTAAGCAAGAACCTTCTGAAGAGTTTTCCCACAAAAATAGCTTTAAACCGAACACTCCAATATCACGTCCAGCCACGCCATCCCCACCGAAAGATTGACTTGAAACAACCGAACGCCTAAACCTCCATACCCATACATTTCAGACCACACCAAAAACCAGGAGACACTCATGGAAAATCAATTTGGCATTACCCTCATGGCATTGGCTTCGACACTCACTGCGAAATCAAATAACACCGCAACCATGACACCAAATTGGTCTACTCATGAATCCAAACCACTGTATCCGCAGCGCACAGAAAATCACGACCATCACAAAAATCTTGACCACTGAGCACTTGAGGGAGCCCACATCGCTTCTTTGGTCAGCACTGGCCCCCTGCATACTCTTCATCATCACCCAGCCAACGCATGCAGCCTCGACCTATACCGCTTCAGCCGCCTGGTTCTACTCATACATCTCTGCCACCCTCGCGTTCTTTGGATTCAGCTTCTACCTCATCGGCAGAAGGGAAAGTGGCTTCACGCGATCCTTCATCTACCAACCCGGCGCAATCAAGATATTCCTGACGGCCCATACACTCAGCTATTTCTTATTGAGCTCACTGTACGCCACGCTTTTCTATCTCTTGACCAAACCCCTACGAGGTCACTACTCACTTCCTGAATTCCTCTATCTGATGGCATGCTTCTACACCAGCTACCTCATGTTCACCTGTATCGGCCTGGGGATCGCTGCGCTGCCGATAAAATTCAGCACAGCCAGCACACTTTTCTCACTCATGTCATTTCTCATGCTGGTCTCCGGATACACCGGCGCCACGCTGGGGCACGATGCTTCTCAGGCGCTGATGCTGATCAACCCGCTCTTTCTAAGCGCGCAGATCTTCCATGGCGAAATGCCCCTTCTCAACAGTTTCCTGATTGCACTTTCGGCCTCTGCGGCCTCGACATACCTGACCGGAAGATATTTCAGAATCCAACCCATATGGAGCCGATACTGATGGACATTTTAACTATAAAAAACCTTCACTTCGGATACAGCGAAAATCCGCTGCTGAACGACATTGAACTCACTATAAAAGCGGGGGAACTGGTCGGCATTCTGGGCAACAACGGGGCCGGAAAGACAACCCTTTTCGACCTCATCTGTAAAATAAAGAAACCGGCAAAAGGTGCCATTTCCAATGTATCCAGGCGCCAGGCCTATTTGACCCAAATCCTTACACCGCCCCCATTACTGCGTATGAACGAAGCGGGCAAGCTTATCACCAGCCTGACCCCCAACGCTTCCCCAGATCACACAGAGATTCTCTCGAAACTAGCCAAATGGTCCCCATCACTGTCCAAGCGATATGCAGAAATCGCCAAGAAAAAAGCCGCCAATTGCAGCTACGGTGAAATTCGCAGCTACTTCACGCTGACCTTGCTGCTTTTAAACAGTGACTTGATCATTCTTGATGAGCCAACGGCTGGCGTAGACCCTGAGTTTCGACATTATATATGGCTCGGTATAAAAAGCGCGTGCGCGGAAGGCGCGAGCGTGCTGATATCTTCTCATTACACAGAGGAAATCACGAAAAACTGCCAGCGCTTTTATATGCTCGCAAACAAACGACTGGAAGCGTTTGACAGTGGTGGACAGTTCATGGAACGCCACCGCGCCAAATCGCTGGATGAAGCCTTTATTAATGCATCGACCTAGGGGAAATCCTAAAAATTAAATCCTGGATTCAGCAAAGCACCCAGATTAAAACCGCGACGGAAGTGAAGTCAGCCAGAAACACAGGGCCGCTTCAGCCCCCTTCCACACAACCTGTTATTTTTATCAGTAGCGCATTTTAACGAACACTGTCAAAGTCGACCGCAAAGCCACGCCGAGAAAAACATCATGGTGCCTACTTACATGAATCCTATTGATGAGGCGAGCGAAATGTCGGCCGCTAACACATCCACTTACTCACCTTATGGGTATCACCCGAACTCATCGGGCCTGCTGGGTTTTAACGGTGAGCGACCGGACCCGATGACTGGTAATTATTTGCTGGGTAACGGTTTACGGGCATTTAGCCCTGGGCTCATGCGTTTCAACTCGCCTGACAGTTTCAGCCCGTTCAAGCGCGGTGGTCTGAATGCATATGGTTATTGCCAGGGAGACCCAATAAACTGGCAGGATCCAAGTGGGCATTTCCGTTTTTGGCGAGGGTTATCTTCGGCATTCTCAGGTCGCGCCCACATCCCAGATTGGCATGGGGCGCTCTTAAAAGGGGAAGGTAAGTATCACCGTCTCGAGGTGCGGATGACAATGTTAGAACCGGTACACGCTCCTGCACATACCTCAAACAATCTTCCGCCAGATTATGTATTTGCAGGATATCATGGCGGCATCAGGAGCTCTACGTGGTCTTTAGAGTCTGGCGTTCAGCCCCAGCGACATCAAATTGTTGATCATGGGCAGGGGTTTTATTTTACACGCAACTATGGCGTGGCCGAGCGCTATGCGAATGCAGCCGCCAAGCTTCACAAAGGTGAAGCTCGTGTATTTGGTGTGTACATCAAGGATTTCGATGTGCTCGTGGCTGCGGGCAAGATCAAAAAAATATGGAATGGGAAAAATGAGGCAACCAGGGAAAGTTATTTAATTGAAGAACATGCATTTACTAATATTCGAGTACGACGGCCAATTGTTGACCAGTGGGTTCTAAGGGAACCGTTTGGCGATTATTAGCCTAGCTTTGAGGGCCTCTTCACGAAAATAGCCAGCAACGAGCGACTGCCTGATTGATCTGCAAATCCGGATGAACGACTCAACCGCAGTGTGCGCAACCCGAATCGAGTAGGAGGCGGCTTCACAGCCGCCGTCCTCTCACACCACCGTGCGTACGGTTCCGTACACGGCGGTTCAGGTTATACGGCTAAGCCGGTTTATCGTATCCAGTATCGAGACCAGTCCGAACCTATCCCATAGCCTCTTCGGTAGCGCCTGATTCACATGAGATGCTCCCGAGTTCCACCACGGGCCTCGGCCATTAAAGGCCGATTTACAGGCACGTTCTTCGCTCAGGCCCAGGCGCATCAGGTTGCGCGCCCTCGTTGAGGGCCGTTTCCATTGACGCCAGATGACGCAGCGAAGTTTATGCCTGACCCAACCATCCAATTTCTCAAGTGGGCGTTTGCTCTGGCTGAGCTTGAAGTAGCCAGCCCAGCCTCGCAGGACAGGGTTGATTCGCTCAATGACAGTCGCCACTTTGCGGGCCCTTACACTCCGCAGCAATATTCTGAGCCGGTCGCGTAAACGCCCCAGGCTCATCGTTGCCACACGCAGCCTTGGTTGCTGGTGCCTGCTCATCCCGTAACCCAAGTAGTCACACTTCCAAGCCCCTGCTACTTGGCTCTTCTTCCGGTTCACCGTCAGTTTCAAACGATGGCACAGGAAGCGCTCGATACTGGCCAACACCCGCTCGCCCGCCCGAGGACTGCGCACATAAATGTTCGCATCATCGGCGTAGCGCACGAAGCGATGACCCCGCCGTTCCAATTCGCGGTCGAGCTCATCCAGAAGGATATTCGACAGCAACGGCGAGAGTGGGCCGCCTTGCGGTGTCCCCTCTTGCCGTTGGCTGACGATACCGCCCGACATGGCCCCAGCTTCAAGGTAGCGGCGGATGAGCCTAAGCACTCGCTTGTCTTCGACGCGACGCTGCAAGCAGGCCATCAGGATGTCGTGGTTGACCCGATCAAAGAACTTTTCCAGATCAAGCTCCACGCACCAGCGATGCCCCGCCGCCACATGGGAGCGGGCCATTTCAACGGCTTGGTGAGCGCTTTTGCCCGGACGAAAACCGTAGCTGTAGTCCGAAAACAGCGGATCGAAGAGTAGCGTGAGTTGTTGCTGTAATGCTTGCTGGATCAGGCGATCCACGACGGTGGGGATTCCCAGTTGCCGTGTGCCGCCCTGCGGCTTGGGAATTTCAACCGCTCGCACTGCTTGGGGATGGTATTCACCGGCCAGCAACCTGGCCTTGAGGGTTGGCCAATACTGTTTCACGTAGCCCGCCAAGTCAGCGACCGTCATGCCATCGGCACCCGGAGCCCCCTTGTTGCTAACCACGCGTTGATACGCACGCCTGAGGTTGGCCGGTGCAAGCACCCGCTCCATCAGCGTGTCCGGCTCCGCGTTCGTCCACGTCGCTGACGCCGCCGGCACCTTTGCACTGTCAGGCATCACCCTCGGCTTCTGGCCGGGATTCGGAGTGACAGATTCCGTTGTAGGAAATTTCTGCATTACGGCTACCAACGAGACAGTGACGCCTACTAGCGGCATAACCTGTTCGGCCCTTGGTGGCGCGGTTATCCGCCACTTACTACGGCTTCGGCTGACTTCTGCACGTTCATCCCGTCGCCTCTCGACGCTCGGTAGCACATCGGCAAACGTGCAGATCTCCCAGGGTAATTCGCGCGACCTTCCTGCTTATGCCTGTCGGATTTACGTCACAGCGCCCCGTGCAAGTATTGGGCTTTGACGATTTGGGCCGCCTCACCCCGCTGTGCCGCCTCTATCCGCTTCCTGTTCGTCAGGCCAGCAGTTTGCCTCGGGCTTCCTTCAGATTCGCGGTCACCCACGACACCCTTGCCTCCGGCTAACACTTCCCCTTGCCGGGTGTGTAGAGGACTTTCACATCCAAGTCACCCGCTTTGGCCACCACAACCAAGCGGGTTGCGCTACGCGCAACGCGCCATGCCTGGCGCACCCAATGAAAGGGGCGCCAAGCGCCCCTGCCCATCACAACCCCTCCAGTTCCGCCATCAGGTCACTGAGCCGGTCGATCTTGTCATCATCCAGCGCACTGCCCTGCAGCCCCTGAACATACTCGGCCAACGCCTCCACCGTGCTGCACTCGAACATCGCCCGCAGCGGCACGTTCAGCTGTAGCTGCTTCTGCACCCGCGAAGCGATCTGCGTGGCCAACAACGAATGCCCGCCCAGCTCGAAGAAGTTGTCGTGCACCCCCACCCGCTCGGCTTTGAGCACATCGGCCCAAATACCCGCCAACATGTCCTCCAATTCGTTGCGTGGCGCCTGATAGGCCTGACTGTACTGGCCGCCGATGTCGATGGCTGGCAGGGCCTTGCGGTCGAGCTTGCCGTTGGCGTTGTGCGGCAAGCTGTCGAACCAGCCCCAGTGCAACGGCACCATGTACTCCGGCAACTCGGCACGCAGACGTTGCTTGACCTGCTCCAGCAACGCGGCATCGGCACTGACGCCTTGGTGCGCCACCAGGTAGCCAACCAGATGCTTGCCGTTCACACCCTCCTGCACCGCCACGGCAGCATCGCGAATTTCCGCCTGCTCATGCAGCCGGGCCTCGATTTCGCCCAGTTCGATGCGATAGCCGCGAATCTTCACCTGATGGTCGATGCGCCCGACGTACTCCAGCACACCGTCCGGGCGTTGCCGCGCCAGGTCGCCAGTGCGGTACAGGCGTTCGCCCGGCGCCCCGTAAGGGTGAGGGATGAACGCCAGCGCCGTGCGCACCGGGTCACCGACGTAGCCACGGCCTACACCCGTACCCGCCACGCACAGCTCGCCCACCGCACCCAGCGGCACCAGCGCCTGGTCCTCGCCGAACAGGTACAGCCGGTTGTTGTCGGTTGGCGTGCCGATTGGCAGGTAGCTGCCTTGGGTCGAGGCGGCATCGACGCGGAAGAACGCCACGTCATCCGAGCACTCCGCCGGCCCATAGGCATTGACCAGGCCGATCTGCGGGTAGCGCTGCAGCCACTGCGCCGCCAGCTCCGGTGGCATGGCCTCGCCGGTCGGCAGCATCCAGCGCAGGCCGTCGAGGGCCTGGTGGTCGCTGGCCAGCATGCCCTGGATCAGCGACGGCACGCTCTCCAGCACGGTGATGCCGGTGGCCTGCACGTGCGCCAGCAGGCCCTGCGGGTCATGGGCGATGGCGTTAGGCACGATCTCTACCTTGGCGCCGAACAGCGGCGCAGCCAGGAACTGCCAGACTGAGATGTCGAAGCTTTGCGAGGCAGTCTGGGCGATCACGTCCTGCTCGCTCAGGGCCAGGTACGGCACCTTGCTCAGCTGGTTGTTGAGCATGCCGCGCTGCTCGACCATCACCCCTTTCGGCAGGCCGGTCGAGCCTGAGGTGTAGATCACGTAGGCGAGGTTGTCCGGGCCACTGTGGATACCCGGGTTGTGGCTTGCGATCGGGTTGGCCTGGACGTCTTCCCAGACCAGCAGTTGCGGCCGCAGCGCAGTCTCCAGCTCACCGAGCAACTGCCGCCCCTGCTCGGCGCAGGCCGCGCTGCACACCAGCACTGGCGTGCGGCTGAGCTGGATGATGCTTTGCAGGCGCGCCGCCGGCAGGCCCGGGTCCAGCGGCAGGTAGCCGGCGCCGGCCTTGAAGCTGCCGACGATCATGCCCAGCAGCGGCAACCCACGCTCGGCAAGTAGTGCCACTGGCTGGTCCACGCAGACCCCGGCAGCCACCAGCGCATGGCCCAGGCGGTTGGCCGCCAGGTTCAGCCCGGCGTAATCATAGGACGCCTCCAGGCAGCGGGCCACGGTACGCTGTGGATGCGCCACGACCTGCGCTTCGAACTGCGCGATATAGCTTTGTTCCAGCGGATAAACCCGCTCGGTCCGGTTGCAGTCCTCCAGCAGGAAGCCTTGCTCCTGGGCGCTCAGCAACGGTAGCTCGCTCACCTCCCCATCAAAACCTTGTACCAGCGCCAGCAGCAGGCGCTTGAATTCGGCCAGCAGGCGCTCGACGGTCGGGTAGTCGAAGTAGCGCTGGTCGAAAGACAGGTGCAGGCCCAGGTCATCACCCGGGTAGCACACCGCCGTCAGCGGGAAGTTGGTGTGGGTACGGCCCGAGTCGGAGCTGGCGTTCAGGTGCTGGGCGTGATCGAGCACGGCGGTTTCAACCGGCGCATTCTCGAACACGAACAGGCTGTCGAATAGCGGCTGGCCCTTGGGCAGCTCGCTGCACGCCTGAATCGCCACCAGCGGCAGGTATTCGTACTCGCGCAGTTCCATGTTGCTTTGCAGCAGGCCCTGCAGCCACTGGCGCACACTGCAGCGCTCACCCGCCGCGGGCAACTGCACGCGCAGGGCCACGCTGTTGATGAACAGGCCGACGGTGCGCTGCATCTGCGGCATACTCACCGGGCGACCGGCCACGGTCACGCCAAAGGCCACATCGCGGTCGCCGCTGTAACGCGCCAACAGCAAGGCCCAGGCCGCCTGGGCGAAGGTGTTGACGGTGAGCTGATGAGCCTGGGCCAGTTCGCGCAGACGCACACCATCACTCACCTCCAGGCGGGTGTAGCAGTCGCCGACGACCATGCCGCTAC
The DNA here is from genome assembly GCF_045164175.1 of Pseudomonas sp. 10(2024). NCBI lineage: Bacteria > Pseudomonadati > Pseudomonadota > Gammaproteobacteria > Pseudomonadales > Pseudomonadaceae > Pseudomonas > Pseudomonas sp. 10(2024). The sequence continues at coordinate 1,809,561 of NZ_CP174006.1, read as the reverse complement.
CGGCGTGGTCATGGCGCAGCGGGCGGTCGCTAGGGATGGCTGTGGCACGTTCGAAGCCGGCCAGGTTGGCCTGCCACCAGGCGCGTGCGTCGTCCAGGCCCTGGCGTTGCAGCCAACCGATGTAATCGCGGTAACGCGGCGGCACCGGCAGTTGGGCCTGACGGCCTTCGCCAAGGGCCTGGTAGACCTCGAAGAAATCGTTCATCAACAGCGAGCGGCACCAGGCATCGATAAGGATGTGGTGGTTGCTCATCATGAACCAGTAGCGTTCATCGGCCACGCGCACCAGGCGCAGGTGGAACGGTGCCTCGCTGAGCAAGGCAAAGCCGGCCTCGCGCTCCTGCTTGTGCAGGGCCTGCAGGCGCTGCTCCTGGGCATCCTCAGCCAGGCCGCGCCAGTCCTGGTAGTCCACCGCCAGGTTGCCCGGCTTGTGGATGATCTGCAGCATCGCCTCGCCGCTGTTCCAGCTGAACGATGCGCGCAACGCTTCGTGGCGCGCCACCACCGCCTGCCAGGCCTGGGCGAAACGCTCAGGGTCGAGGGCGCTGTTGATACGGTAGCGGTCCTGCATGTAGTAGAGGCCAGTGCCCGGCTCCAGCAGGGTGTGCAGCAGCATGCCTTCCTGCATCGGCGTCAGCGGGTAAACGTCCTCGATCTGCGCGGCCGGTACCGGCAATGCGTCGATCTGCTCCTGAGTCAGGTGCGCCAGCGGGAAGTCCGATGGGGTGAAGCTGCCATTGCCATCGGCCAGGCAATGCGCGACCAGCGCCAGCAGCTCCTGACGATAGGCCTCGGCCAGACCCGCGATGGTCTGCTGGTCGTAGCGCTCGGCGCTGAAGGTCCAGCGCAATTGCAGAGCACCGCCATACACCTGGCCATCGACGCTCAACCAGTTGGGCAACGGCGCATCGAGGTCATGCGCCAACCCGGCCGGGGCCTCCAGGGGCTGGAACAGGGCTGTACTGTCGAACTGCTGGTCGAACTGGCCCAGGTAGTTGAAGGTGATGCGCGCCTGCGGCAAGGCCGCCATCTGTTCGCGCCCGGCGGCATCCGCCAGGTAACGCAGTACGCCGTAGCCCAGGCCCTTGTGCGGCACATGGCGCAGTTGTTCCTTGATGCGCTTGATCGAACCGGCCCGCGCCGCGTCGTCTTCACCTGGCAGCGGACGCAGGCTCAGTGGGTAGGCATTGGTGAACCAGCCGACGCTGCGGGTCAGGTCCATGTCTTCGAACAGGCCGTCACGGCCATGGCCTTCGAGCTGCACCAGCACTTCTTCATCGCCGCTCCAGCGGCACAAGGCCCGCGCCAGTGCAGTCAACAGCAGGTCGTTGACCTGGGTGTGGTAAGCCGCCGGGGCCAGTTGCAACAGCTGCCGGGTTTGCTCCACGTCCAGGCCGATGGCCAGGGTTTGAGCGTGGCGATGCAAATTGCCACCCTGCGGATGGTCGCACGGCAATTCGCGACGCACACCGCCCAGCTGGCCTTGCCACCAGGCCAGTTCGTCACGCAGCGAATCGCTGCCGGCGTAGCTGGCCAGGCGCGCGGCCCAGTCGCCGACGGCGTGGGTCTTGGCCGGCAGAGACTGGCCACGGTACAGCGCCTGCAGGTCTTCCAGCAGCACACGCCAGGACACGCCATCAACCACCAGGTGATGAATCGCCAGCAGCAACCGCTGGGTGCCCTGCCCGTCACGCACCAGCAAGGCGCGCAGTAGCGGCCCCTGTTGCAGGTCCAGGCTGCGCTGCACGTCGGTGTAGAGTGCCTGACAATCATTGAAATCGGCGACAGTGGCGCTCCACAGCAGTTGCTCGGCGCCAGGCTGCACGTACTGGGCCTGCCAGCGGCCCTGGGCGTCGCTGAAGCGCAGGCGCAGGCTGTCATGGTGCTGCACCAGCGCAGCCAATGCCTGTGCAAGGGTGGCCTCAACCAAGGGTTGGCGCACCTCCAGCAGCACGGCCTGGTTCCAGTGTTGCGGCTGTGGCACGTCACTGTCGAAGAACCAGTGCTGGATCGGCGTCAACCCGGCCTGGCCCTGGCGCAGTCCCTGCTCCACCGTGCTCACGGCTTCGCTGAGCTGAACCACAGCTGCCAGGGTCTGGATGGTCTGTTGCTGGAACAGGTCGCGCGGGGTGAATTGCAAGCCGGCCTGCCGGGCGCGGCTGACCACCTGAATCGACAGGATCGAGTCGCCCCCCAGCTCGAAGAAGTTGTCCTGCACGCCGACCCGGGCAACGTTGAGCACCTCGCGCCAGATCTGCGCCAGCTGTGCTTCCACCTCACTGCCAGGGGCCTGATATTGCTGGCGCGCCTGCTCAAGGTCCGGCAATGGCAGCGCACGGCGGTCGAGCTTGCCGTTGCCCATCAGCGGCAGGCTGTCGAGCAGCACCAGGTGCGCAGGCACCATGTAATCGGGCAGGTGCTGGCGGGCATCGGCTTTGACCGCTTCGCGCAGCAGTTGTTGCGCGTCGCTACCGGCGGTGGCCTGCCTGCACACCAGATAGCCCACCAACTGCTTGCCGCCCGGCAAGTCCAGCGCCAGCACGACGGCCTCGTCGACATCGTCGTGCGCCTGCAGGCGGCTCTCGATTTCGCCCAGTTCGATGCGGAAGCCGCGGATCTTCACCTGCTGGTCGGCACGGCCGACATACTCCACCAGGCCATCGGTACCCAGGCGTACCAGGTCGCCGGTACGGTACAGGCGCCCGCCTTCGGCACTGAACGGGTCGGCGACAAAGCGCTCGGCAGTGAGGCCTGGCCGGTCGTGGTAACCCTGGGCCAGGCCGGCGCCGCCGACATACAGTTCGCCAATGCCGCCTTGCGGCAACAAGGCCAGATCCTCGTCGAGGATGTAGGCCGTACGGCTACCGATGACGCGGCCGATCGGTACGCTGCCAAGGTCTGCTGGCAACGCGTCTGGCGCCAGGCACGCCAGCGGCATGACCACGGTTTCGGTCGGGCCGTAGGCATTGAAGCACTGCTGCGGCGCAAAGGCCTGGCGAATACGCTGCAGGTGCTCGCCGGTCAGCGCCTCGCCACCGGTAATCACCAGGCGTACCGGCAATTGTTCGCCCCGCCCGCCCAGGTACTGCGCCAGCTGGCTGCCGTAGCTGGGGGTGAAGCCCAGAATGCTCACCTGCTGCTCGCGCACCAATTGGCAGATGTCCTCGGCGCCCCACTGCCCCTGGGCGCGCAATACCACACGCGCACCACACAACAGCGGCACCCACAGGCGCTCGCTGGCAGCGTCGAAGTTGATCGAATAGAAATGCAGCTCGCAATCATCGCTGCGCATGCCAAATGCGGCGATCACCGCCTGGCAGTGCATGGCGAACTCCCCATGGCTGACCACCACGCCCTTGGGTTTGCCAGTGGAGCCTGAGGTGTAGATCAGGTAAGCCTGGTGCTGCGGCAGGCTGAGGTTGTCCAGCGGCGCATCGCTGTAGGCCGCCAGGCTGGCGGCATCGTCTTCCAGGCTCCAGCTGGCCACGCCTTCAGGCAACTCGCCCAGGGTGTGCAGCAGCGCACGCTGGCTGAGCAGCAAGCCGATGCGGCTGTCTTCGATCATGTAGCGCAGGCGGTCGAGCGGGTACTCGGGGTCGAGCGGTACATAGGCGCCGCCGGCCTTGAGGATGGCCAGCAGGCCGACGACCATTTCCAGCGAACGCTCCAGCGCCAGGCCCACCCGCACCTGCGGGCCGACACCCCGTTCGCGCAGGGCACGCGCCAGGCGGTTGGCCTGCTGGTCGAGCTCGGCGTAGGTCAAGTGCTGGCCGGCGAAGGTCAACGCGCCCGCCTGTGGCGTGCGCGCGGCCTGGGCGGCGAACAGACCGTGGAGGGTCTGGCCAAGGTCGAAATCGTGTTCGCCTTGCAATTGGCCTGTAAGCACTTGTTGCTCGGCACTGCTCAGCATTGGCAGTTCGCACAGGCGGTGTTGCGGGTTGTCGAGCAAACCGACCAGCAGTTGTTGCCAATGCTCGGCCATGCGCGCGATACGCGGCGCGTCGAACAGGTCGCGGCTGTAGGTCAGGCAGCAGCCCAGCCGGCCGTCCAGGTCGGTCACCTCCAGGTACAGGTCGAACTTGGTGGCGCTGGCATCGTTGACCAGGTAATCCACCTGCATGCCGGCCAGCGTGCGGCTTTGCTGGAAGGCCCAGCGCTGCACGTTGCACATCACCTGGAACAGCGGGTTGTAGGCACTGCTGCGTGGGGGCTGCAGGGCCTCTACCAGTTGGTCGAATGGCAGGTCCTGATGCGATTGGCCTTCGATGGCAGCCTGGCGAATCTGCTCCAGCAGCGCGCTGGCGGTCATCTGGCCGTCCAGCTCGCAGCGCAGCACCTGGGTGTTGAGGAAGGCACCGATCAGGCCTTCGCTTTCCGGGCGGATGCGGTTGGCCACCGGCGCGCCGATACGCAGGTCGCGCTGGCCGCTGTAGCGGTGCAGCAAGGCGGCCAGGGTGGTGGTCATGGTCATGAACAGGGTCAGGCCGCGCTGGCTATTGAAAGCATGCACGCGGGCCACCAGTGCCGGATCGAGTTCGAAGCGGTACAGCTCGCCACGGTGGCTCTGGACTGCCGGACGCGGGCGGTCGGCAGGCAACGCCAGCACCGGGTGCTCGTCGCCCAGGCGGTGCTTCCAGTAGGCCAGTTGTCGAGCGCCCTCGCCGCTTTCCAGCCATTGCCGTTGCCACACGCTGTAGTCCAGGTACTGCACCGGCAGCGGCGCCAGTGGCGACTCGCGGTCATCGACAAAGGCTTCGTACAGCTCGCCCAGCTCGCGGGCGAAGATGTCCATGGCCCAGCCTTCGGTGACGATGTGGTGCAGCGTCAGCACAAAGAAGTGCTCGCGCTCGTTGGCCTTGACCAGGCAGGCGCGCAGCAGCGGACCCCGCTCCAGGTCGAAGGGCTGGTGCGCCTGGTCGTCGGCCAGTTGTTGCAAACGTTGCTGGCGGGCATCGTCTGACAAAGCGCTGAAGTCTTGCCAGTCCAGATGCAGGCCGCTGTCTTCGGCCACGCACTGGTACGGCACGCCGTCGATGCTGGGGAACGTGGTGCGCAAGGTTTCGTGGCGCACGATCAGCGCCTGCAGCGCACGCTCGAAGGCGTCCACGTGCAGGGTGCCGCGCAGGCGTGCCATGCCGCCGACGTTGTACGCCGGGCTGTCCGGCTCCATCTGCCAGAGGAACCACATTCGCTGCTGCGAATACGACAGCGGCACCGCCTGTCGGCGGTCGACACGGGTGATTGCACCTTGCAGGTTGCGCTCGCCGGCCGCGCGCAGGCGGGTGATCTCGGCACAGAAGGCGCCCAGCTCGCTGGCTTCGAACAGGGCCTTGAGCGGCAGCTCGACATCGCAGGCCTGGCGGGTGCGCGAAACGATCTGGGTAGCCAGCAACGAGTGGCCACCAAGGGCGAAGAAGTCGTCCTGCAGGCCAATGCGCGGCAGATTCAACACGTCGCGCCAGATGGCCGCGACCTGTTGTTGCAGCTCGGTTCGTGGCTCGACATGCTCACGCTGCTGCCACACTGGGGCAGGCAGTGCCTTGCGGTCGACCTTGCCGCTGGGGCCCAGTGGCATCTGTGCCAAAGGGATGAGTTGCGCCGGCACCATGTAGGCTGGCAATTGCTCAGCCAGTACGGCCAGCACCTCGGCAGGCTGGGCGCTGCCACTGTAATAGCCGACCAGTTGCGCGCCAACGGCGTCCTTGTGGATCAGCACCAGCGCCTGTTCCACACCTGCCTGTGCCAGCAGGCAGGCCTGCACTTCCTCGGGCTCGACGCGGAAACCGCGCACCTTGACCTGCTGGTCGAGGCGGCCAAGGTATTCCAGGGCCTCCAGCTGAACCTGCCAGCGGGCGCGATCGCCACTGCGGTACAGACGCTGACCATTGCCGTCGGCCTGGGGTACGAAGCGCTCGGCAGTGAGGCCGGGGCGGCCCAGGTAACCACGGGCCAGGCCCGCGCCACCGAGGTACAGTTCGCCCGGCACACCGGGGGCGCTCAGTTCCAGCTCATCGTCCAGCACGCGGCACAGCACATTGCCCAGCGGGCGGCCGATGGGCGAGCGCTCGCCGTCCACCACCTGACAGTGCCAGTGGGTGACGTTGATGGCGGTTTCGGTCGGGCCGTACCGGTTGTGCAGCTGCACCTGCGGCAGCACCTGCAGCACGCGGTCACGCAGCGTGGCGGACAACGCTTCGCCACCCGAGAACACCCGGCGCAAGCTACTGCAGGCCCCCGCCTGCGGCTCCTGGACGAACACCTGCAACAGCGGCGGTACAAAGTGCAGCGTAGTCACCCCATAAGCCTGCACCAGGGCAGCGATACGCTGCGGGTCGCGGTGTTCACCAGGGCCGGCGAGCACCAGCTTGCAGCCGGTGACCAGCGGCCAGAAGCATTCCCACACCGAGACGTCGAAACTGATCGGCGCTTTCTGCATCAGCACGTCGCTGTCATTCAGCGCATAGGTCGTCTGCATCCACTGCAGGCGCTCGGCCAACGCCGCATGGGTATTGCCTACGCCCTTGGGCTGCCCGGTGGAGCCGGAGGTATAGATAACGTAGGCCAGGTTGTCGTCGTGCAGGTGCAGGCCGGGGGCATGGCTGGGCCAGCTGTCCAGGTGCAACTGGTCGAGGGCAATGGCGCTGACACCGTCGACCTGCGGCAGCTTGCCCAGCAGGCTGCTGTGGCTCAGTAGCAACCGGGCGTCGCAGTCGGCCAGCATGTAGGCCAGGCGTTCGGCAGGGTAATCGACATCCAGCGGCACGTAGGCACCGCCGGCCTTGAGAATGGCTAGCAGGCCGACCAGCAATTGCGGTGAGCGCTCGATGGCAATGGCCACACAGGTATCGGGGCCGACGCCTTTGTCACGCAGGTAGTGGGCCAGGCGGTTGGCTTGCTGGTGCAGCCCGGCGTAATCCAGGCTGCCGCCGTCCCAAACCAGGGCGGTGCGCTGCGGCGTCAGGCGTGCCTGCTCATTGAGTTGTTCGACCAACAGGTGCTGCGCTGCGGCGGCCGGTGCCTGGCCCCAACCCAGCAGCTGCGCACGGCCGGGCTCATCCAGCAGTTGCACGTCGCCCAGCGCCTGCTGCGGCGCGGCACACACCTGTTCCAGCAGCGCCAGCAGATGATGGGCCAGACGTTCGACGGTGCTGGCTTCGAACAGCTCCGTGGCGTAGTCGAAGGCCAGGCTCAGGCGGCCCAGATGGTCCTCCTCACTGTGCAACTGCAAGTCGAACTTGGCTTCGCGGCTGTGCCACGCCAGCTCTTCGGCCAACAGCCCCGGCAGACGCCGCAGGGCTGACAGGTCGCGTTGCTGGTGGTTGAACATGACCTGGAACAGGCCCTGCTCGCGCGCATCGGGCAGGGCTTCGACAAGCTGTTCGAAGGGCAGGTCCTGATTAGCCTGGGCTTGCAACGTGGCCTGTCGTACCTGGGTCAGCAACTGGGTAAACGAGTGACGGCCATCGAATTGCGCGCGCAGCACCTGCGTATTGATGAAGAAACCGACCATGCCTTGGGTTTCCAGGCGCGGGCGGTTGGCGTTGGGCACGCCGACGCGGATATCGGCCTGGCCGCTGTAGCGCTGCAGCAGCGCCTGCCAACCTGCCAGCAGGACCATGAACAGGCTGGCCTGCTGCTGGTGGGCAAGGCTCTTGAGCGCTTCGCCAAGCCTGGCCGGCACCTTGAGGTTGAAGCGCGCAGCGCTGTGCTCGCGCTGGCTGGCGCGCGGGTGGTCAGTGCACAGGTCGAGCGCCGGCAGCTCACCACCAAGGTGTGCCTTCCAGTACTGCAACTGGCGTTCGGCTTCACCGTCAGCCAGCCATTGCCGCTGCCAGCTGCCGTAGTCGGCGTAACCCAGGGGCAACGGCGCCAGGTTGGCCTCCAGGCCTTGGCAGCGAGCGGCATACAGCTTGGCGAATTCTTCGAGCAGGATGTTCAGCGACCAGCCGTCAGCAACGATGTGGTGCAGGGTCACCCACAGCTGATGCTCTTCGTCGCCCAGGCGCACCAGGGTTACCCGCAGCAGCGGGCCCTGGGTGAGGTCGAACGGCTGGCGGGCCTCGGTTTCCCGCAGCGCGGCGACCTGCTCGGGCGAGTGCCCTTCAAGGTCCAGGCGGTGCAGGCTGAACGGCTGTTGAGGCAGGATACGCTGCAGCGCCTGGCCATTCTCTTCGCTGAACACAGTACGCAGCGATTCATGGCGCGCCACCAGTGCCTGGAAGCTCACTTGCAGAGCATTGACATCCAGCTCGCCACGCAGGTGCAAGCCGGCGGGAATGTTGTAGGCCGCTGATTGCGGTTCCAGCTGCCACAGCAGCCACAAGCGGTTTTGCGCCAGCGACTGGGGCAACGCCTGGGCGCGCTCCAGCGTGGTGATGGCTGCGGTGCCAGCGGCGCCATCGGCGATGATCTGTGCCACGGCCTTGCTGTAGTCGGCCAGTACCGGCGCCTCGAACAGGGTACGCAGGCTCAGGTCGATACCCAACTCATCGGCCAGGCGCGCTGTGGCCTGGGTGGCGGCGATGGAGTTACCGCCCAGCAGCAGGAAGTGGTCGTCCGCGGCCACCGCCTCTACCTTGAGGATGTCGCGCCACACAGCGGCGATGCGTGCTTGCAGCTCGTCGCCAGCGGATGCACGGGTACCGGCTTCGCTCACCTCAGGGAAACGGGCATAGCAGTCCAGGCTGCCATCGTCCATGCGCAGGCGGCAGGCAGAGCGCTGCAACTTGCCGCTGGAGGTCTTCGGCAGCGCGCCGGGGTTCAGCAGCAGGACCACGGCCGGGGCCTGTCGGCAGGCGTCGGCGACGACCTGGCGCAGGGTCTTGATCAGGTCCTGGGGCTTGAGTGCCTTTTGCACGTTGCGGCTGATCTCCACCGCGACACCGATGCCCTCCTCGCCCTGGTGCTCGACGGCGAACACTGCCACACGGCCTTTGCGCAGCACCTGGACTTCACGCTCGAGGGCTTTTTCCAAGTCCTGCGGGTACAGGTTCTGTCCGCGCACGATCAGCATGTCTTTCAGGCGCCCGGTAACGAACACCTCGCCGTCACGCATGAAGCCCAGGTCGCCGGTACGCAGCCAGGTCTGGCCGTCCATTTCGACGAAGGTTCGAGCGCTGGCTTCTGGGTTGCGCCAGTAGCCCCGGGCGATGCTCGGGCCGCCTGCCCAGATTTCCCCCACCTGGTTGTCGCCCAGCACTTGCAACTGTTGCGGCTCGACGATGCGTACCGCGTGCCCCGGCTGCGGGAAGCCGCAACTCATCAGCACGCTGCCAGTGCCGGGTTCGGCGCGGTTGGCGGCGAAGGCTTTGGCATCCAGCTCAAGCGCGGCGATACCCTGGCCACGACGGCTGCCGCTGACGAACAGGGTGGCTTCGGCCAGGCCATAACTGGCGAAGAAGCTCTGCGGGTCGAAGCCACAGGCCTGGAACTTGTCGGCGAAGGTGGCCAGGCTGTCCTGGCGGATCGGCTCGGAGCCGGAATAGGCCACGCGCCAGCGGCTCAGGTCGAGCCCGGCCAGCGAAGCCTCACTGACCCGCTCGCTGCACAGGCGATAAGCGAAGTCGGGCCCGCCGCTGATGGTGCCACCGTATTCGCTGATGGCCTGCAACCAGCGCAACGGCCGGGCCAGGAAGTACCCCGGCGACATCAGCACGCAAGGCACGCCACTGAAGATCGGCTGCAGCAGGCCGCCGATCAGGCCCATGTCATGGTACAGCGGTAGCCAGCTGACGATCACATCGTCGGGGTTGAGGTCGATGCCAAAGCCTTGGCGGATCAGTTGCTCGTTGGCCACCAGGTTGCCATGGCTGACCTGCACGCCCTTGGGCAGCGCGGTGGAACCGGAGGTGTACTGCAGGAAGGCGATGTCATCGCCCTTGAGCACGGGTTCACGCCAGTTCGCAGCCAGGGCCGGGTCCAAGCCATCCACTGCCAGCAGTTGGGGGGCATTGTCCGCCGCCAGGGCTTCCAGGCCCTGCAGGCTGTCGTGCAGCGCCGCCACGGTCAGCAGCAGGCACGGCTCGGCGTCATCGATGATCGACAGCAAACGCTCCTGGTGGTGCTGGCGCGCCGACTCCGGCGGGTAGGCCGGCACCGCGATGACCCCGGCATACAGGCAGCCGAAGAACGCCGCCACGTAATCTGGCCCGCTGGGGAACAACAGCACGGCACGGTCACCGAAGCTGGCGCGCGCCTGCAAGGCGGCGGCGATGGTGCGTGCACGCTGGTCGAGGTCCCGGTAGCTGAGCACGGCCTGCTCACCGGGCGTGTCGGCGAGAAAGCGCAGGGCAATCCTGTCCGGGGTCTGCGCGGCGCGTTGCGCCAGGGCCTGGACCAGCGAGAGCGGGAGTTCGAAGGCGTCCGTCATTGGGTGTTCCTGCCAGTGTCTGGTTAGGTCTGACAGCTGCTCCGCTAACGTGGGCGGGCAACGTATGCGACCGGGGATGTACACAGGGGAACGGATGGGCAGGGGGAGAAATTAGCGGGCAGGTCAGGCATTAAGGGTTGATAAGGCATACCCCCAAAGCCAACCGCGCTTTAGAACTGAAACCCACAGATACTAATTACATTTCGCATTTGACAATTATTATCATCTTGCATAGTTTGTCGCACGTCGTAGGAAGCTTCCCAACCTTGGGCGCCTCCTCTCCCCTCTGTGACAAGGTGATTTCCATGGCGGAACAACTATCCACAAGTAAGTGCGATTCACCATTACTGCAGGCCTTCGTCGACAACCGCAGCATTCTGGTCAAGATCGCCGCCCGCATCACAGGCTGCCGCTCGCGGGCTGAGGACGTGGTACAGGATGCCTTTTTCCGGCTCAGCACCGCCCCGCAGATCACCTCATCGTTCAAGGCCCAGCTGAGCTACCTGTTCCAGATCGTGCGCAACCTGGCGATCGACCACTATCGCAAGCAGGCGATGGAGCTGAAGTACTCCGGTAGTGAAGAGGAAGGCATGAACGTGGTGGTGCAGAACGCCTCGCCCGAAGCCACCCATATCAACCGCGCCGCGCTGAACGACATCGCGGAGGCCTTGAACGAACTGCCGCCACGCACCCGCTATGCTTTCGAGATGTACCGCCTTAATGGCGTGCCGCAGAAGGACATTGCCAAGGAACTGGGCGTATCGCCGACCTTGGTCAACTTCATGATCCGCGATGCACTGGTGCATTGCCGCAAGACGGCCAGTCGGCAGGCCTGAAGATAGCTTCAAGCAAACGCGAGAGCGAACCTGGATCGCTCTCGCTTTTGCTTGCAGCGCTAGTGTGGTGTTTTGCAAATACGGCCAATAACTCGCGAGCGATTTTTGCGTTCAGGCAAGGCGTCGCGACGAGTCGTAGCCCAGCTACGGCGAGGAGCGACAACGCCGCATGAGCGCAAAAAGCGCCGCGAGTTATGGTCGTTATTTGTGAAACACCACACTAGCCCCTACGTCAGCTTGCAACGATCGAAAAACCGCTCCCGCCCCAGAATCATCAACGCCGCCCGCTTGTGTGGAAAGTCGAACTCCTTGTCGCAATGGAAACATTGGTCGTGCATGTAGCCAATCATCTTGCCATTGTCGGCGCGCGGCTCGGCCACCACCCGCTGGGTGCGCGGGTCATCCAGGAAAAGGTAGTGCACCAACGCCGATAGCCAGCTGGCCACCTTGTGCGGCCCTCGGTGGCTCTCCTCTCCCACCAGCATATGGATACCGCGGTCGTAGTCATCGGCCGGGTAGAAGGGGGCAATGCGGTCCTCCTTGGCCCAGTACGCCTCGAAGTAGGCAAACGGCTCGTCATCGAAACAACCGATCAACGTCAACGTATGCGGGTCGGCTTCGAGCTTGGCCAAGTATTCGCGGTGCTGCGCCAGCGTGCCACCCTCCTGCCAGAACGCCTCCACGCGAGGGTTGTTCTGCCAGCGGTTGAAACGCTCCAGGTCATGCTCGATCTCCAGGGTACGCAGCGATACCCAACTGCCCAAGCGCGCATCGAAGCGCCGGTACACTTCGCCCCGCGGCTTGGGCGCCCGGCGCGGGTGGCGCTTGCCGTTGCTGATCTGCATCTGCTGCGGATATACCCCGGCAACCGACTCGCCCAGCCACGGCTGCGGCAGTTGCCAGAACAGTGCGCGCTCGCACAGGTACTGGCCAGGCTGTTCACCGGCCAGCAGCAGGCCACTGGCCAACGCCTGCGGCAACACTTCGGGCAGGTGCCAGGTCAGGCGCTGGCAGGCCGTATCGCGCGACAGTAACCAATAACAGGCGGCCCACAAGGCTTGGTAGGGGCGCTCGGGGCAAAAGCGCTCAAGGTGAACGTGCAGAGAAGCGCCAGCCTCCAGTCGCAACTGGATCAGGGGGCGGCCTTCAAGGGCCAGGCTTAGCCAGCTGTCGCCCTCCTCGGCACTGAGGCTGCGCCAGCGTGGCGGTGACTGTGGCTGCGAAGCGGCATCGAACGGCATGGGCTTGACTCACGAAAATGAAGAAAAGGCACACTGCAGGGAACGTTGCCGCAACACGGGAATTTAGTCTTGCGGTGCAGCCACCTTGATACGGTACGGCTCGAAGATGCGCGCCAGTTCACCGCTGTCACGCAGGCCACGCAGCAGGGCAGCGAACGACTGCTCGCCGATAGGCGCCCCCGGGCGCAGCAAGGCGTAGTGGTGATAGACCTGGTCAATGCGTTGCGAAGGCACCAGCTGCGCCCTGCTCGCCGGGTTGCGTGCCAGGAAATCACTGAGGTAGGAACGCGTGACCAGGGCAATATCGGCGCGGCCGGCCTGCACCATCAGCAGGTTGCTGTCGTGGGAATAGGTCAGGGTCGCGTTGTATGTCTTGCGTAGGTAGTCCGGGTCAGCGTTGAAGCTGGCAAACGCGTAGTGGTAGCCGTTGAACAAGGCCAGGCGTTTGCCGCGCAGGTCATCGAAATAATGCGGATCATTGCCGTTTGCCTTGCGGGCGACGAACACTTCGGCATCTTCCAGGCCCATGTCCACGGCCTGATGGGCAATCTGCTCCCAGCCCCATTGTGGGTTCTCGAAAATCGCCATGTCGGTGCGGCCCTGCTGGAAGTCACCGAAGCGCCGCTGGATAGACGTAGGCACCAGAACGAAGTGATAGTGCTGCTGCGCCCGGTTGAGTGCATCGACCAACTGCGGCAGCAAACCGGTATCGGCACCTTGCTCGGGGCGCACTGTGTAAGGCGGGAAATGGGCTGCGCCAATCTTCACTTCAACCGCCTCGCCAGCCCATACCGGTGCCGCCAACCAGAACACGGCCAGCAGCATCAGGGTGGACAAGGCCTTGAGGCCGGGCGCTGGAGTCAAGACGGACACTCATCACGGTTTATGCCTGTATGCGCTTAAGCTAGGCGTTTTCCAGGGGCGACACAACTACTGACGCCTGCTCTTTGTGCCAAAGCAGGCGGCAAAATGCCATAGGATGCCGTATGCCCGGACATTGGCTACGCTCTAGCAGGATCTGCAGGGGAGCCTGGTATGGGCCATTGGTTGGTGATCGACCTGGAAGCCACCACCGACGATGGTGGGTGGCCGGTTACAGAGATGGAAGTCATTGAAATCGGCGCAAGCCTGGTTACCCGCGAAGGCCGCGAGGTCGACCATTTCCAGCGTTTTGTAAAGCCACGGCGGCGGCCGCAGCTGACCCCGTTCTGCCGTGAGCTGACCCACATCAGCCAGGCCGACGTGGACAGCGCCGCGCCGTTTCGCGAGGTGTGGGCAAGCTTCGAGCGCTGGCTGGGGCACCACCGCGGGCAGCTTCAGGCCTGGGTCAGCTGGGGCGACTACGACCGCCAGCAACTGCACCAGGAGTGGCAGCAGCACAGCCTCGACAGCCTGCTGCGCACATTGCCGCACATCAACCTCAAGCAACGCTTTGCCAAGGCCCGCCACCTGCAGCGCCCCACCGGCCTGAACGGCGCCCTGCAACTGGCCGGCATGCACTTTTGCGGGCAGCAGCACAGGGCCCTGGAAGATGCGCGCAACACGGCGCGGCTATTACCGTTGACCCTGCCCGCCAACAGCCCCTGAAAGCAGATGACGACGCCTGTGGGCTTGGGCATACTGGCCAGCCCTTTTTCAGCACCTCTTTTCAGGAGTCGCCCATGTTCCAGGTCAACGAGTACTTCAACGGCACCGTCAAGTCGATCGCATTCTCGGGCGAAGAAGGCCCGGCCACTGTCGGCGTCATGGCTCCGGGCGAATACGAATTCGGCACTGCCAAGCGCGAGATCATGCATGTGGTATCGGGCGCGCTGACCGTGAAACTGCCAGGTAGCGACAACTGGGAAACCTTCAACGCCGGTGACAAGTTCAACGTGCCGGCTGACAGCAAGTTCCAGCTGCAGGTGAAGGTGGATACCGCTTACCTGTGCGAATACCGCGACTAAGCGCCGACCTGTTCCGGCCTCTTCGCGGGTAAACCCGCTCCTACAGGGTGCTGAGCCGACCTTCGATGTTGTGCGGTCCTTGTAGGTGCGGGTTTACCCGCGAAGAATCCAGCACTAATCCTTCAGAAAATCAGCAACGCGTTCAGCCGCCGCCTGCAAATGCTGCTCATGGCTGAACCCCGAAGCCTTCAACGGCTTCAGGTCATGGTCCCCCGCCACTAGCCAGCTCACCTCGATCGCCGGCGACAACGCATACCCCGCCACCGCCTCGCGGTTACCCAGCGCATCCCGCTCGCCCTGCACGATCAACGTCGGTGTCTTCAACTCGGCCAGGTGCTCTACCCGTGGCTTCTCGGGTTTACCCACCGCGTAGAACGGATAGCCCAGGCACACCAGCGCATCCGCGCCCAGTTCGTCGGCCAGCAGGCTCGCCATGCGCCCGCCCATGGACTTGCCACCCACGGCCAGCTTGCCCGCGACCAAAGGTCGCACTTGCCGGTACACCTCGCGCCAGCATTCAAGCAACACCTTCTGCGGGTTCGGCGGCCGCTTGCCACCGGTAACCCTGCGCTCGGCCATGTACGGGAACTCGAAGCGCACTACCGCTACCCCAAGAGCCGCAAGCCTTTGCGCCATTTCGTCCATGAACCCGCTGTCCATCGGCGCGCCCGCGCCATGGGCCAGAATCAGGCACCCCTTGTAGTCATCCTGACCTGCAACCCGCGGAGGATCGCAGCGCAAGCCTGGGACATTTGCGACCTTCGCCCATTGATCCCCGTCAATACCGGCACTTTGCCCATTAATCATGCTTGCCTCGCTGTAAAGCCTGCCAAATAACCGTGGATGGGAACCCATACATGAACACAACCAGCAGTACCGCCTATAACTACAAGGTGGTCCGCCAATTCGCCATCATGACGGTGGTGTGGGGAATCGTCGGGATGGGGCTCGGCGTCTTCATCGCCGCCCAGCTCGCCTGGCCGTCCCTCAACTTCGACCTCCCCTGGACCAGCTTCGGCCGCCTGCGCCCCCTGCATACCAATGCGGTGATCTTCGCGTTCGGCGGCTGCGCACTGTTCGCCACCTCCTATTATTCGGTGCAACGCACCTGCCAGACCACCCTGTTCGCACCGGGTCTGGCCGCGTTCACGTTCTGGGGCTGGCAACTGGTTATCCTGCTGGCGGCCATCAGCCTGCCGCTGGGCTACACCAGCTCCAAGGAATACGCCGAACTGGAATGGCCGATCGACATTCTGATCACCATCGTCTGGGTGGGCTACGCCATCGTGTTCTTTGGCACGCTGATGAAGCGCAACACCAAACACATCTACGTCGGCAACTGGTTCTTCGGCGCCTTCATCCTGACCGTGGCGCTGCTGCACATCGTCAACAACCTGGAGCTGCCGGTCAGCCTGACCAAATCCTACTCGGTCTACGCTGGCGCCACCGATGCCATGGTGCAGTGGTGGTACGGCCATAACGCGGTGGGCTTCTTCCTGACCGCAGGCTTCCTGGGGATGATGTACTACTACGTGCCCAAGCAGGCCGAACGGCCGGTGTATTCGTATCGCTTGTCGATCGTGCACTTCTGGGCGCTGATCACCCTGTACATCTGGGCCGGCCCGCACCACTTGCACTACACCGCCCTGCCCGATTGGGCGCAGTCGCTGGGCATGGTGATGTCGCTGATCCTGCTGGCACCCAGCTGGGGCGGCATGATCAACGGCATGATGACCCTGTCGGGCGCCTGGCACAAACTGCGCAGCGACCCGATCCTGCGCTTCCTGGTGGTGTCGCTGGCGTTCTACGGCATGTCCACCTTCGAAGGCCCGATGATGGCCATCAAGACGGTCAACGCCCTGTCCCACTACACCGACTGGACCATCGGCCACGTCCACGCCGGCGCCCTCGGCTGGGTAGCGATGATCTCGATCGGCGCGCTGTACCACACCATCCCCAAAGTGTTCGGCAAAGAACGCATGCACAGCCTCGGCCTGATCAATGCGCACTTCTGGCTGGCCACCATCGGTACCGTACTGTACATCGCCTCGATGTGGGTCAACGGCATCGCCCAGGGCCTGATGTGGCGCGCAGTCAACAGCGACGGCACGCTCACCTACTCGTTCGTGGAAACCTTGGTGGCCAGCCACCCAGGCTTCGTCGTGCGCTTCGTCGGCGGCGCGATCTTCCTCAGCGGCATGTTCCTGATGGCCTGGAACACCTGGCGCACCGTGCGTTCGCCAGCGCTTGACGTCGCCCCTGCGAACGCCCAGTTGGCTTGAGGAGAAACGCCTGATGAAACATGAAGTCATCGAGAAAAACGTCGGCCTGATGGCCCTGCTGATGGTATTTGCCGTCAGCATCGGCGGCCTGACCCAGATCGTCCCGCTGTTCTTCCAGGACGTCACCAACAAACCGGTCGAAGGCATGAAGCCCTACACCGCGCTGCAACTGGAAGGCCGCGATGTCTACATCCGCGAAGGTTGCGTGGGCTGTCACTCGCAGATGATCCGCCCGTTCCGCGCCGAAACCGAGCGTTACGGCCACTACTCGGTAGCCGGTGAAAGCGTGTGGGACCACCCGTTCCTGTGGGGCTCCAAGCGCACTGGGCCGGACCTGGCCCGGGTCGGTGGCCGCTACTCGGACGACTGGCACCGTGCGCACCTGTACAACCCGCGCAACGTGGTGCCGGAGTCGAAGATGCCGTCCTACCCGTGGCTGGTTGCCCAGCCGGTCGACAACAGCCACACCGACGTCAAGATGCGCACCCTGCGCACCCTGGGCGTGCCGTACACCGACGACGACATTGCCGGCGCCCGTGAAGCGGTCAAAGGCAAGACCGAGATGGATGCCCTGGTCGCCTACCTGCAGGTGCTCGGCACCGCGATCAAGAACAAGAGGTGAGTGCGATGGAAATGGACATCGGCATGATCCGCGGGCTGGGCACCCTGGTGGTGATGATTGCCTTCATCGGCCTCACCCTGTGGGTCTTCAACCGCCGCCGCGACCGTGATTTCGCCGAAGCGCGCCTGCTGCCCTTCGTCGACGACCGCCTGCCCACTGCCGGGCAGGAGCCTGCTGCAAAAAGGAGTAACGGGCAATGACCACCTTCTGGAGTACGTACATCAGCGTACTGACCATCGGTAGCCTGATTGGCCTGACCTGGCTGCTGCTCGCCACGCGCAAGGGCCAGAGCAACAACACCACCGACGAGACCATGGGCCACAGTTTCGACGGCATCGAGGAGTACGACAACCCGCTGCCCAAGTGGTGGTTCTGGCTGTTCGTTGGCACCTTGGCGTTTTCGGTCGGCTACCTGATCCTCTACCCGGGCCTGGGCAACTGGAAAGGCATCCTGCCGGGCTATGAAAATGGCTGGACTGGCGCCAATGAATGGCAGAAGGAAATGGACAAGGCCGATGCCAGGTTCGGTCCGATCTTCGCCAAATACGCCGCCATGCCCGTAGAAGAAGTGGCGAAGGACCCGCAGGCACTGAAAATGGGCAGCCGCCTGTTTGCCTCCAACTGCTCGGTGTGCCACGGTTCCGACGCCAAGGGCGCCTTCGGCTTCCCCAACCTCACCGACAATGACTGGCGCTGGGGCGGCGATCCGGAAACCATCAAGACCAGCATCATGAGCGGTCGCCATGGCGTGATGCCGGCCTGGGCCGAAGTGATCGGTGACCAAGGCGTGGCCGACGTGGCTGCGTTCGTGGTCAGCAAACTCGATGGCCGCACACTGCCTGAGGGCGCGAAGGCCGATGTGGAGAATGGGCAGAAGATCTTCGCAGCCAACTGCGTGGCCTGCCACGGGCCGGAAGGCAAAGGCACGCCCGCCATGGGCGCACCGAACCTGACCCACCCGCAGGCGTTTATCTACGGTTCGAGCTTTGCCCAGCTGCAGCAGACCATTCGTTATGGTCGCCAGGGGCAAATGCCGGCGCAGGCCGAGATCCAAGGGAATGACAAGGTGCATCTGCTGGCGGCTTACGTGTATAGCCTGTCGCAGGATGGTTCGGCTGAGGCTGTGACGGCCAAGTGAGTTTGCCGAAAGGGATTTGCCAAGTGAGTTCGCCGAAAGGCATTCGCCGCCTGTGAGATCGAGCGCCGCCCGCGCGGCGCTTCGCGGGTAAACCCGCTCCTACGTTTGTTTCGGGCCAGTCCCTCCTGTGCCAGGCGCGCGCGACCGCCTTGTTTGTACGACGCGATATCGAGACATGCGCCAAGGCGGTCGCGCGCAAATCCCACAGGAATAATTGGCCCGAAACAAACGTAGATACTCTGTTGGCGGTCAAGCTTTTCCGAGGTGTTCAGAGCTGAAAAGCTTCACCGTATCAAATGGCACATCCCCACGCATGCATGCCCAGATGCCTGTCAGATACTTGCGCATGACAGCAGCGATAGCCTGCATTTTTTCTTGCCCCTACTGACCAGGGATTCGTAAAAAGCCTTCGCATAAGGGTCGCAGCGCACTGCGGTCAAGGCAGGCATGTACATGGCTGCCCGCAGATAAGCATTCCCGCTTTTGCCGAGCCGACCGGGCTTGTCAATGCTCGTCCCCGACTGTGTCTGCCGAACATCCAGCCCCGCGTGACGAGCTACCTGCGAGGACTTGAGCATTTGAGGAAGGGTGGTCAGCTCAGCCAATGCAGCAAGTGCTGAGACTTCTCCTATTCCTGGGCCTGCGAGCAGCTGCTTGTACTGCCGAGTAAGCGTCGGACACTGGGCGACCATCTCGCGGCCAGCCTTACGAAAGCGTTCAATTCGATTATCCAGTGAAGCAATGGCTTCTTCTTGATCTTCGATCAGCATCGACACGGTCGTAGAGGTCGCCTGCAGCGCATGAAGTTCGTTCTTCGCCCTGGTACGGTGTCCCACCAAACGGTTGATGTGCCGGCCCAGAGCCCTCAGCTCAAGCTGCACAGGGCTTGGAGGCGTCCACAAGCGCGGTGTCATACGCTCGCCGTACTCGGACAGCAACTGAGCATCTATTGCATCGGTCTTGCTGTTCACCAGCATCAGTTTGGCGAAATTGTGAAAGCTCTTGGGGTTGATCACTGAAACAGGGAGGTCAGCCGCATGTAGCTCAAGAGCCAAGTCTAGGTAATAGATTCCGGTCGCCTCCATCACGATCGACTTGGGCTTGAGTGCCAGCAGCTTTTTCACCGCAGCCTTACGGCCTGCAGGGGTTTGAGCGATATCCCACTGTCCGGCCGGACGCCCATCTTTACGTACCCCGACGATCGAAGTGCGTGAGCCGATATCGAGGCCAACACAGACACTCATTCTTCCCTCTCCCCAGCGAGTTAGGTAACAATGGCCTCCGGTTCCCCGACCTCGAACTTCATGCTGCTGCAACCTTGTAATGCGAAGTCCGACTTGTCGGCTTCTCGATACTCTTCGCAGTGGGCAATGAGGCGGGGGCCTCTCTACGTACAAGGTCAGGGGTAATCCCTGCCTTTAGGAGCGATCGGCCTCCCCGGAAGTGCTTCTTCAGCCTGACGAGAATAACCTCTCCCGCCAGGCTAAGGACAACATACAAGGAGCGGGTTTACCCGCGAAGCGCCGCGCGGGCGGCGCTCGATCTCTGCCCCACCACAACACTCAAACCTTACACCCCCGCCCCACCACAACACCCAACCCCTACACCCCCGCCCCCCATAACCCTCAAGCCTTACACTCCCCCGCCCACCACCAGCCTCAGCCCCTTCCCTTGCACCCCCACCGAACACAACTAAGCTTGTTGCCTCAGTGGGCTTCGCTCCGAAAGGACCGGAGCAGACGCGGCGCATGGCCTGTCGCCGCCCCAGAAAAAGCTTGACCGATCGATCAGAAAAAGATGAAAAACGGTACACATTACAAATATTTATTTGTGTACAATCGCCCTAACCCGATCCCTGCGGGACATCAGTGAACGGGTCTGGACACGGGTCGGCGTACCAAAGTTGCGTTGCGGTAACCTTGCTGGTTATCAATACTGGCGCCGATTTTTCGACCAACAAGAACATCAAAACCGTGGAACCTTAGAATGAGCACAGCAATCAGTCCGACTGCTTATAACTATAAGGTCGTCCGCCAGTTCGCCATCATGACGGTGGTCTGGGGGATCCTTGGCATGGGCCTCGGCGTCTTCATCGCCTCGCAGCTGGTGTGGCCGCAGCTGAACCTGGACCTTCCCTGGACCAGCTTCGGCCGCCTGCGCCCGCTGCACACCAACCTGGTGATCTTCGCCTTCGGGGGCTGTGCGCTGTTCGGCACCAGCTACTACGTGGTGCAGCGCACCTGCCAGACCCGGCTGATCTCCGACAGCATGGCCGCCTTCACCTTCTGGGGTTGGCAAGCCGTGATCGTCGGCGCGCTGATCACCCTGCCGATGGGCTACACCACCACCAAGGAATACGCCGAGCTGGAGTGGCCGCTGGCGATCCTGCTGGCCATCGTCTGGGTAACCTACGGCCTGGTGTTCTTCGGCACCATCGTCAAGCGCAAGACCAAGCACATCTATGTCGGCAACTGGTTCTACGGTGCGTTCATCGTGGTCACCGCGATGCTGCACATCGTCAACCACATCTCGCTGCCGGTGAGCCTGTTCAAGTCGTACTCGGCCTACTCCGGCGCCACCGACGCGATGATCCAGTGGTGGTACGGCCACAACGCCGTGGGCTTCTTCCTCACCACCGGCTTCCTGGGGATGATGTACTACTTCGTGCCCAAGCAGGCCGAGCGGCCGATCTACTCGTATCGCTTGTCGATCGTGCACTTCTGGGCGCTGATCACCCTGTACATCTGGGCCGGCCCGCATCACCTGCACTACACCGCCCTGCCTGACTGGGCGCAGTCGCTGGGCATGGTGATGTCGATCATCCTGCTGGCGCCAAGCTGGGGCGGCATGATCAACGGCATGATGACCCTGTCGGGCGCCTGGCACAAACTGCGCACCGACCCGATCCTGCGCTTCCTGGTGGTGTCGCTGGCGTTCTACGGCATGTCCACCTTCGAAGGCCCGATGATGGCCATCAAGACCGTGAACTCACTGTCGCACTACACCGACTGGACCATCGGCCACGTCCACGCCGGCGCCCTCGGCTGGGTGGCAATGATTTCGATCGGCGCCGTGTACCACATGATCCCGAAACTCTACGGCCGCGAGCAGATGCACAGCATCGGCCTGATCAACGCGCACTTCTGGCTGGCCACCATCGGTACCGTACTGTACATCGCCTCGATGTGGGTCAACGGCATCACCCAGGGCCTGATGTGGCGCGCCATCAACGATGACGGCACCCTCACCTACTCCTTCGTCGAAGCCCTGCAGGCCAGCCACCCCGGCTACATCGTCCGCGCCCTGGGCGGTGCGTTCTTCGCCAGCGGCATGCTGCTGATGGCCTACAACGTGTTCCGTACCGTACGTGCCGCCAACCCGGCACAGGCTGAAGAGGCCGCCAAGATCGTCGTTGTGGGAGCGCACTGATGAAGCATGAAGCCGTCGAGAAGAACATAGGCCTGCTGGCCTTCTTCATGGTCATCGCCGTGAGCGTCGGTGGCCTGACCCAGATCGTCCCGCTGTTTTTCCAGGACGTCACCAACAAGCCGGTCGAGGGCATGAAGCCACGCACCGCGCTGGAGGTGGAAGGCCGCGATATCTACATCCGCGAAGGCTGCGTGGGCTGCCACTCGCAGATGATCCGCCCGTTCCGTGCTGAAACCGAGCGTTACGGCCACTACTCGGTAGCCGGTGAAAGCGTGTGGGACCACCCGTTCCTGTGGGGCTCCAAGCGTACCGGGCCGGACCTGGCCCGCGTCGGCGGCCGCTACTCCGATGACTGGCACCGAGCGCACCTGTACAACCCGCGCAACGTGGTACCGGAATCGAAGATGCCTTCCTACCCGTGGCTGGTCGAGAACAAGCTCGACGGCAAGGACACCGCGAAGAAGATGGAAGTGCTGCGCACACTCGGCACCCCGTACACCGACGCCGACATTGCCGGCGCACGTGACGCGGTCAAGGGCAAGACCGAAATGGACGCCATCGTCGCGTACCTGCAAGGTCTTGGCACCATCATCAAGAGCAAACGGTGACGCTGATGGATATCGGGATGATTCGCGGCCTGGGCACCGTCGTGGTGATGGTGGCGTTCGTGGGCCTGGCGCTGTGGGTGTTCAACCCACGGCGTAAAAAGGACTTCGACGAAGCGACCCAACTGCCCTTCGCGGATGACCCCGAGGCCACCCGGCACGTCGAGCAAGCAAAAGCTTCTGGGAGCAAACAACAATGACAACCTTCTGGAGTCTGTACGTTACCGTCCTGACCCTGGGCACCATCTT
Organism: Pseudomonas sp. 10(2024); assembly: GCF_045164175.1. NCBI lineage: Bacteria > Pseudomonadati > Pseudomonadota > Gammaproteobacteria > Pseudomonadales > Pseudomonadaceae > Pseudomonas > Pseudomonas sp. 10(2024). The sequence continues at coordinate 1,786,844 of NZ_CP174006.1, read as the reverse complement.
CTCGTTGACCTGGCTGCTGCTGTCGACCCGCAAGGGCCAGCGCGAAGAGGTTACCGACGAAACCGTCGGGCATGCCTTCGATGGCATCGAGGAATACGACAACCCGCTGCCGCAATGGTGGTTCTGGCTGTTCGTCGGCACCATCATCTTCGCCCTCGGCTACCTGGTGCTGTACCCAGGCCTGGGCAACTGGAAAGGCGTCCTGCCGGGCTATTCGTACCTGGATAACGACAAGCAGACCGAGTTTTCCAACGGCCAGCCGGGCTGGACCGGTGTGCACGAGTGGGAAAAGGAAATGGCCAAGGCCGACGCCCGCTTCGGGCCGATCTTCGCCAAGTTCGCGGCCATGCCGATCGAAGAAGTGGCCAAGGACCCGCAGGCATTGAAAATGGGTGCGCGGCTGTTCGCCTCCAACTGCTCGGTGTGCCACGGTTCCGACGCCAAGGGCGCCTTCGGCTTCCCCAACCTCACCGACAATGACTGGCGCTGGGGCGGCGAGCCGGAAACCATCAAGACCACCATCATGGCCGGTCGCCATGGCGTGATGCCGGCCTGGGCCGAAGTGATCGGTGACCAGGGCGTGGCCGATGTGGCTGCGTTCGTGGTCAGCAAACTCGATGGCCGCACACTGCCTGAAGGCGCGAAGGCCGATGTGGAGAACGGGCAGAAGATCTTCGCAGCCAACTGCGTGGCCTGCCACGGGCCGGAAGGCAAAGGTACGCCCGCCATGGGCGCTCCGAACCTGACCCACCCGCAGGCGTTCATCTACGGCTCGAGCTTTGCCCAGTTGCAGCAAACCATTCGTTATGGCCGCCAGGGGCAGATGCCGGCCCAGGAACAACTGCAGGGCAACGACAAGGTGCACTTGCTGGCGGCTTACGTCTACAGCCTGTCGCACCAGGCTGAGCCAGCCAAGGCTGAGTAAGGCAGGCCTGGCCTCTTCGCGGGTAAACCCGCTCCTACACAGGATCCTTGTAGGAGCGGGTTTACCCGCGAAGAGGCCGGTACTGGCACAGCATTTCTAGCAGGCTGATGACCTGGATCAATTGACACCCGCCATAACACGTTTCATACCACGAACCCAACGCGACTAAAGGTCGCAGTGCGAACCCATACTGCCATCAGCGGCGTATCATGGGCCGCAGAGCGCTAGCAGATTGCGCGAGACTGCGGCCCGCACGCACAGGCCGCGGCGTTTCTCCACTGCCGTGGGACTTGATGATGAGCAAGCAAATTCCGGTACATGATGTGACCCCGCCTGCCAACAAAGGGAAGGATTCCGTCGACCTCTACGCTTCCCGGGAAAAGATCTACACCCGCGCCTTCACCGGCCTGTTCCGTCGCCTGCGCATGGTCGGGGGTGCCGCACTGTTCCTGCTGTACTTCGGCACCGTGTGGCTGAACTGGGGGGGTCACCAGGCCGTGTGGTGGAACCTGCCCGAGCGCAAGTTCTACATCTTCGGCGCCACCATCTGGCCGCAGGACTTCATCCTGCTCTCGGGCATTCTCATCGTCGCCGCCTTCGGCCTGTTCTTCATCACAGTGTTCGCTGGCCGGGTGTGGTGCGGCTACACCTGCCCGCAAAGCGTATGGACCTGGATTTTCATGTGGTGCGAAAAGGTCACCGAAGGTGACCGCAACCAGCGCATGAAGCTCGACAAAGCCCCCATGAGCGGCAACAAATTTCTGCGCAAATTCGCCAAGCACAGCCTGTGGCTGCTGATCGGCTTTGTCACCGGCATGACCTTTGTCGGCTACTTCTCGCCGATCCGTGAACTGGTGATTGAATTCTTCACTGGCCAGGCCGATGGCTGGGCCTACTTCTGGGTCGGCTTTTTCACCCTCGCCACTTATGGCAACGCCGGCTGGCTGCGCGAACAGGTGTGCGTGTACATGTGCCCCTATGCACGTTTCCAGAGCGTGATGTTCGACAAGGACACGCTGATCGTGTCCTACGATCCACGCCGTGGCGAAACCCGCGGGCCACGAAAAAAGGACGCTGACTACAAGGCCCAAGGCCTGGGCGACTGCATCGACTGCACCATGTGCGTGCAGGTCTGCCCGACCGGCATCGACATCCGTGACGGCCTGCAGATCGAGTGCATCGGCTGCGCCGCCTGTATCGACGCCTGCGACAGCATCATGGACAAGATGAACTACCCCAAAGGCCTGATCAGCTACACCACCGAACACAACCTGTCCGGGCAGAAGACCCACATGCTGCGCCCGCGCCTGATCGGCTATGCCGTGGTACTGCTGGTAATGATGATCGGGCTGGCGACGGCCTTCGCCACCCGTTCGCTGGTCGGTTTCGACGTCAGCAAAGACCGCGTGTTGTACCGCGAAAACGCCCAGGGCCGGATCGAGAACGTGTACAGCCTGAAGGTGATGAACAAGGACCAGCGCGATCACCTCTACGTGCTGGACGCCGCCGGCCTGCCGGACCTCAAGCTCGAAGGCCAGCGCGAGATCCGCGTGGCCGCCGGTGACATCGTCAGCCTTCCCGTGCAGCTGTCGGTTGCCCCCGAGAAGCTGCCATCGACCACCAACGAAATCACCTTCATCCTCAAGAGCGCCGACGACAGCGACGCCCAGGTTGAAGCCAAGAGCCGTTTCATCGGCCCACAGATCCGCTAAGAGAGATAACGCACAATGCCTGCCGCCACCGCCGCCAGCCCCTGGTACAAGCACCTCTGGCCCTGGATCATCATCGGCATCCTCACCACCTCGGTGTGCCTGAGCCTGACCATGGTCAGCATCGCTGTGCACAACCCGGACAACCTGGTGAACGACAACTACTACGAGGCCGGCAAGGGCATCAACCGCTCGCTGGACCGCGAGCTGCTGGCGCAGCAGCTGGGCCTGAAAGCCAGCGTGCATCTGGACGAACTGACCGGCGAAGTGGACCTGCGCCTGACCGGTAGCAGTGACCCGCAAAACCTGGAGCTGAACCTGATTTCGCCGACCCAGCCAGAGAAGGACCGCAAGGTGCTGCTGAGCCGGGTCGAAGCAGGACGCTATGTGGGGCAGTTGGAGGACAAGGTCGAGGGCCGGCGCTTTGTCGAGCTGCTGGGCAGTGAAGGGGGCCAAGTATGGCGCCTGTTCGAAGAGGAAAAAGTGGCGCATGGTGTGACCTTGCAGTTGGGTGACGAAGCCCTGCAAGGCGCCGAACACCAACAGTAGCAACACCGCAAATCCCTGTGGGAGCGGGCACGCCCGCGAATGCGATAGCTCAGGCAAAGGTATTTCCAGGTCTGACGCATTCGCGGGCGCGCCCGCTCCCACAGGGTTTCCTATCTGCCTGAGCAGTGTCTGCCCTATGACCCAACCGACCCCCTGCTACCACTGCGCCCTGCCCGTCCCCACCGGCAGCCGCTTCACCGCCGTGGTCCTCGGCCAGCCCCGGCAGTTCTGCTGCCCCGGCTGTCAGGCGGTGGCCGAGTCGATCGTCGCTGGAGGCCTGGAACATTACTACCAGCACCGCAGCGACAACAGCGCCAACCCCGAAGCCCTGCCCAAGCAACTGCAGGACGAACTGGCCCTGTACGACCGCAGCGACGTGCAGCAAACCTTCGTCCGCCACCAGGGTGAGCTGGCCGAAACCACCTTGCTTGTCGAGGGCATCAGCTGCGCCGCCTGCGGCTGGCTGATCGAAAAGCACCTGCGCAACCTGCCCGGTGTTGCCGAAGCGCGCCTGAACCTGTCCAATCACCGCCTGCTGCTGAACTGGGATGACAAGCAGCTACCGCTGTCGCGCCTGCTGGCCGAACTTCGCCAGATCGGCTACGCCGCCCACCCCTACCAGCCTGACCAGGCCGCCGAGCAATTGGCCCGGGAAAACCGCAGCGCCCTGCGCCGCCTGGGCGTGGCCGGGCTGCTGTGGTTCCAGGCGATGATGGCGACCATGGCCACTTGGCCGGAATTCAACATCGACCTGACACCCGAGTTGCATGCCATCCTGCGCTGGGTGGCGCTGTTCCTGACCATTCCCATCGTGTTCTACAGCTGCGCGCCCTTCTTCAAGGGCGCGGCGCGCGACCTGCGAACGCGCCACCTGACGATGGACGTTTCGGTGTCGCTGGCCATTGGCCTGGCGTTCGGCGCTGGCATCTGGACAGCCATCACTGGCAGCGGCGAGCTTTATTTCGACACGGTGGGCATGTTCGCCCTGTTCCTGCTGACCGGCCGCTACCTGGAGCGCCGCGCCCGCGAGCGCACAGCGGCGGCCACTGCGCAGCTGGTCAACCTGCTGCCAGCCTCATGCCTGCGCCTGGACGCCATCGGGCGCAGCGAACGCATTCTGCTCAGCGAGTTACAGTGCGGCGACACCGTGCAGGTGCTGCCCGGCGCGGTCATCCCTGCCGACGGGCGCATCGTCGAGGGCCGCTCCAGCGTCGACGAATCGCTGCTAACCGGCGAGTATCTGCCGCAACCACGCCGGGTGGGTGAGCGGGTCACTGGCGGTACGCTGAACGTCGAAAGCGCGCTGAATGTGGAAGTGGAAGCCCTCGGCCATGACTCACGCTTGTCGGCCATCGTCCGCCTGCTGGAGCGCGCCCAGACTGAAAAACCGCGCCTGGCGGAAATTGCCGACCGCGCCTCGCAGTGGTTCCTGCTGTTCTCGCTATTGGCCTCGGTAGCCATCGGCCTGTGGTGGTGGCACCTGGACCCGACACGGGCGTTCTGGATCGTACTGGCAATGCTCGTGGCCACCTGCCCTTGTGCCCTGTCTTTGGCTACGCCAACCGCACTGACCGCCGCCACCGGAACCCTGCACAAGCTTGGCCTGCTGGTGACCCGCGGCCATGTGCTGGAGGGCCTGAATCAGATCGACACGGTGATCTTCGACAAGACCGGCACACTGACCGAGGGCCGCCTGACCTTGCGCAGCATCCGCCCGCTCGGCAGCCAGGCCGCCGACCGCTGCCTGGCCCTGGCCGCGGCGCTGGAAAACCGCTCTGAACACCCCATCGCTCGCGCCTTTGGTCGTACCGCCACACCTGCCGATGACGTACAGAGCGTACCCGGCCTGGGCCTGGAGGGGGTGGTCGACGGCCAGCGCCTGCGCATTGGTCAGGCTACCTTCGTCTGCGCCTTGAGTGGTACGGAAATCCCCGCTGTACCCGAGCCGCGCGGCCAGTGGCTGCTGCTGGGCGACCGCCAGGGGCCACTGGCCTGGTTCGGCCTGGACGACCGCCTGCGCGACGATGCCCCGGCCCTGCTCGCTGCCTGCAAGGCGCGCGGCTGGCACACCCTGCTATTGTCGGGCGACAGCTCGCCGATGGTTGCCGAAGTGGCCGCGCAGCTGGGTATCGACCAGGCCATTGGCGGCCTGCGCCCGGATGACAAACTGGACCGCCTGAAAGCCCTGCAGGCTGACGGGCGCAAGGTGCTGATGCTCGGCGACGGGGTCAACGATGTACCGGTACTGGCCGCCGCCGATATCAGCATCGCCATGGGCAGCGCCACCGACCTGGCCAAGACCAGTGCCGACGCCGTCTTGCTGTCCAACCGCCTGCAAGCGCTGGTGCAGGCGTTCGAGCTGGCCCGCCGCACCCGCCGCAACATCCTCGAGAACCTGCTGTGGGCGACCCTGTATAATGGCCTGATGTTGCCGTTCGCCGCGCTCGGCTGGATCACGCCGGTGTGGGCCGCCATCGGCATGTCGGTCAGCTCGCTGATCGTGGTGCTCAATGCCCTGCGCCTGACCCGGATGCCCGTGGCATCGGGCCCGCTGCCCCACGAAGCCCCTATACCCGGGAGGAAGTCGCCATGCCCGCCCTCTATGTCATGATCCCGGCAGCCCTGCTGCTGGTCGGCGTGGCCGTGTACATCTTCTTCTGGGCGGTAGACAGCGGTCAGTACGATGACCTTGAAGGCCCCGCCCACAGCATCCTGTTCGACGATCAGGACCCGCGCCACCAGGCGGCAGTGAAGCCTGACGATGCCGCAGCCGACACCGACAAGGAACCACCACCCCGTGCCTGACCTGCTTCCGCTGCTGGGCTCGGCACTGGTCCTTGGCCTGCTAGGGGGCGGTCACTGCCTGGGCATGTGCGGCGGCCTGATGGGCGCACTGACCTTGGCCATCCCCCCCGAACAACGCGGCAAGCGCCTGCGCCTGTTGCTGGCGTACAACCTGGGGCGCATTTTCAGCTATGCCTGCGCCGGCCTGTTGCTGGGCCTGGCCGGCTGGGCCGTGGCCAGCAGCCCGGCAGCGCTGGCGCTGCGGGTGGTTGCGGCACTGCTGCTGATTGCCATGGGCCTGTACCTGGCCGGCTGGTGGAGCGGGCTGACCCGTATCGAGGCACTGGGCCGCGGGCTGTGGCGGCATATCCAGCCGGTGGCGTCGCGATTGCTGCCAGTGTCCAGCCTCCCTCGGGCATTGCTGCTGGGCGCCCTCTGGGGCTGGCTGCCGTGCGGGCTGGTGTACAGCACCCTGCTGTGGGCGGCCAGCCAGGGCAATGCCGGCTACAGCGCCGGGTTGATGCTGGCGTTCGGGGTGGGTACCTGGCCGGTGTTGCTGGCAACCGGGCTAGCTGCCGAACGGGTGAACGCCCTGTTGCGGCGACGCAGCGTGCGCGTGGCGGGCGGTGTACTGGTGATGCTATTCGGTGTCTGGACACTGCCGGGCCCACACCAGCACTGGCTGATGGGCCATTGACGGGGGCTGCAAAGCAGCCCCAATGCCCTTGATACAAATCAACACAGTTTCCTACAGACGGCCATAGACTCCGGTGCACTGCTGCTCTTTCCGGGGACTACCCTCATGCTCGACGACCTCCGTTGGGATACCGACCTGATCCGCCGCTACGATCTCGCCGGGCCACGCTACACCTCTTACCCAACCGCCGTGCAACTGCACAGCGAGGTGGGTTCGTTCGACCTGCTCAACGCCCTGCGCGAGAGCCGACGGGCCGTGCGCCCGCTGTCGCTGTACGTGCATGTGCCGTTTTGCGCCAACATCTGCTACTACTGCGCCTGCAACAAGGTCATCACCAAAGACCGCGCCCGCGCTGCGCCCTACCTGCAGCGCCTGGAGCAGGAAATCCAGCTGGTCGCCTGCCACCTGGACCCTAAACAGCGTGTTGAACAGCTGCATTTTGGCGGCGGCACACCGACCTTCCTCAGCCATGTGGAACTGCGCCAGCTGATGGCCACCCTGCGCCAGCACTTCCACCTGCTGGACGACGATTCCGGCGACTACGGCATCGAGATCGATCCTCGCGAAGCCGACTGGTCGACCATGGGCCTGCTTCGCGAACTGGGCTTCAACCGCGTCAGCCTGGGTGTACAGGACCTCGACCCGGCCGTGCAGCGCGCGATCAACCGCCTGCAGAGCCTGGAACAGACCCGCACCCTGATCGAGGCTGCGCGCACGCTGCAGTTTCGCTCGGTCAACCTCGACCTGATCTACGGCCTGCCCAAGCAAACCCCGGAAGGCTTTGCCCGCACCGTGGAAGAAGTGATCCGCCTGCAGCCCGACCGCCTGTCGGTGTTCAACTATGCCCACCTTCCCGAGCGCTTCATGCCGCAACGGCGCATCGACAGCAACGACCTGCCCAGCGCCGCCGCCAAGCTGGAGATGCTGCACGCCACCATCGACCAACTGACCGCCGCCGGTTACCGCTACATCGGCATGGACCACTTCGCCCTGCCCGACGACGAACTGGCCATTGCCCAGGAAGAAGGCACCTTGCAGCGCAACTTCCAGGGCTACACCACCCACGGGCACTGCGACCTGATTGGCCTGGGCGTGTCGGCGATCAGCCAGATCGGCGACCTGTACTGCCAGAACAGCAGTGACCTCAACACCTACCAGGACAGCCTGTCCAACGCCCAGCTGGCCACCCAGCGCGGCTTGCTGTGCAACCACGACGACCGCATACGCCGGGCGGTGATCCAGCAACTGATCTGCCATTTCGAGCTGGATTTCGAACCCATCGAACAGGCTTTCACCCTGGATTTTCGCGGTTACTTCAACGACCTCTGGCCCGAGCTGCTGACCTTGCAGCGCGACGGCCTGATCAGCCTGGACGACAAGGGCATTCGCATCCTGCCCGCCGGCCGGCTGCTGGCGCGCTCGGTATGCATGGTGTTCGACGCCTATCTGGCGATGCACAACCGCCAGCGCTTCTCGCGAGTGATCTGAAAAACAAGGCGTTCAACCGCATGGACAAGCTTCCTTGTCAGGCACACTATGAGCACACAAGGACTCCCGGCAGGCCACCTGCCGGGGTTTCGCCAGCGCGCACCATCACCGCGCACACTGGCCTACACCCTGTGTCGTGAGTTACCCTTACGACTTATGTGTGCTTTCCCACAAGGATCGATTCAAATGTCCGAGCCAGTCAAACTGCGCCCACACAACCAGGCCCATTGCAAGGATTGCAGCCTGGCCCCTCTGTGCCTGCCTCTTTCGCTGAACCTGGAAGACATGGACGCGCTGGATGAAATCGTCAAACGCGGGCGGCCGCTCAAGAAAGGCGAGTTTCTGTTCCGCCAGGGTGACAGTTTTGGCTCGGTCTACGCAGTACGGTCCGGGGCCCTGAAAACCTTCAGCCTCAGCGACAGCGGCGAAGAGCAGATCACGGGCTTCCACCTGCCCAGCGAACTGGTCGGCCTGTCGGGCATGGATACCGAGGCCTACCCGGTATCGGCCCAGGCTCAGGAAACCACTTCGGTGTGTGAAATCCCCTTCGAGCGGCTGGACGAGCTGTCGGTGCAACTGCCACAGCTACGCCGCCAGCTGATGCGGGTAATGAGCCGTGAAATCCGCGACGACCAGCAAATGATGCTGCTGCTGTCGAAAAAAACCGCCGACGAGCGCATTGCCACCTTCCTGGTCAACCTGTCGGCGCGCTTCCGCGCCCGCGGCTATTCGGCCAATCAGTTCCGCCTGAGCATGTCGCGCAACGAAATCGGCAACTACCTTGGCCTGGCGGTAGAAACCGTGTCGCGGGTGTTCACCCGCTTCCAGCAGAACGGCCTGCTGCGCGCCGAGGGCAAGGAAGTGCACATCCTCGACCCGATCCAGCTGTGCGCGCTGGCCGGTGGTGCAATCGAGGCCTGACGCTGGTCTTTAGCGGGTATACTTGGGCATTCGTTTTCCCAGGATACCCGCAACAATGCACAGCGACGCCTTCGACCTCAAAGCCCTGATCCGCCCGGTAGTGGACTTCCCCAAACCGGGCGTGATCTTCCGCGACATTACCCCGTTATTCCAGTCGCCACGCGGGCTGCGCTATGTGGCCGACCAGTTCATCGAGCGCTATGTCGAGGCGGAATTCAGCCACATCGGCGCCATGGACGCGCGGGGCTTCCTGATCGGCTCGATCATCGCCCACCAGCTGAACAAGCCGCTGATCCTGTTCCGCAAGCAGGGCAAGCTGCCAGCCGATGTGCTGAGCGAGGGTTACCAGACCGAGTACGGCGAAGCCTTCCTGGAAGTGCATGCCGACAGCCTGTGTGAAGGCGACTCGGTGCTGATCTTCGATGACCTGATTGCTACTGGCGGTACGCTGCTGGCGGCGGCCAACCTGGTGCGTCGTACCGGGGCGCAGGTGTTCGAGGCGGCGGCGATCATCGACCTGCCGGAACTGGACGGGTCGCGTCGGTTGCAAGCGGCCGGGGTGCCTACCTTCTGCCTGACCGAGTTTTCCCTCAGCGAGTACTGAGTGGGCCTTTGGGGCTGCTTTGCAGCCCATTCGCGGGTAAACCCGCTCCTACGAAGGCCGCGTATGTTTTGTAGGCGCGGGTTTACCCGCGAATGGGCCGCCAAGCGGCCCCAATGAATCAGAGCGAAATGGGCCGGCGCCCTGCAAAGGCATGGGCCAGGGTACCGCCGTCCACCATCTCCAGCTCGCCGCCCAGCGGCACACCATGGGCAATGCGAGACGCCACCAAGCCCTTCTCGCTCAGCAACTGGGCAATGTAATGCGCCGTCGCCTCCCCCTCCACCGTCGGGTTGGTCGCCAGGATCACCTCGGTAAAGGTGCCCTGCTCTTCGATCCGCGCCATCAGCTGCGGAATACCGATCGCCTCAGGCCCCAGGCCATCCAGCGGCGACAGGTGCCCCTTGAGCACGAAGTAACGGCCACGGTAGCCAGTCTGCTCCACCGCATACACATCGGTCGGCCCCTCGACCACGCACAGCTGTGTGTCGTCACGGCGCGGGTCGGCGCACTGCGGGCACAGTTCCTGCTCGGTGAGGGTGCGACACTGGCGGCAATGCCCTACCCCTTCCATGGCCTGGGTCAAGGCCTGAGCCAGGCGCAGCCCGCCACTGCGGTCGCGCTCGAGCAGTTGCAGGGCCATGCGCTGGGCGGTTTTCTGGCCAACGCCTGGCAAGATGCGCAGGCCATCGATCAGTTGGCGGATGAGAGGGCTGAAGCTCATGGGAAAGGCCTGACAATTCAATAAGAGGCGGTTTATACCCAGCGGGGGCGGTGGCGTCAAATCAGGTCACCCCAAGTCTACGCGGCCTGCAGCTTTATGAGAGCAACTGCCTTGCACAAAACTGGAAAGCCAGTGTGATCACTGTGGGAGCGGGCATGCCCGCGAAGCAGGCTGCACAGTGGATGGCACGGGCTTCGCCCGTGTTCGCGGGCATGCCCGCTCCCACAGTGATCGTGCAAAATTTCAAAGTTCGAGCAAAACAGTTGTCCCGACATAAAAAAGCAGACCGCGTCTGGGTTGAAATCTACGCAAAAAAAACGCCGCTGATATCAGCGGCGTTTTTGAGTACCTCAATGCCTTAGAACGGCATCTTGAAGCCTGGCGGCAGCTGCATGCCGGCGGTCATGCCGCCCATCTTTTCCTGGCTGCTTTGCTCAACCTTGCGCACGGCGTCGTTCAGCGCAGCGGCAATGAGGTCTTCCAGTACTTCCTTGTCATCTTCATCAGTCGACATCAGGCTCTGGTCGATGCTGACGCGCTTGACGTCATGACGACCGGTCATCACCACGCTCACCAGCCCGCCACCGGACTGGCCGGTGACTTCGGCGTTCGCCAGTTCTTCCTGCATCTTCTGCATTTTTTCCTGCATCTGCTGGGCCTGCTTCATCAGGCCGGCCATGCCACCTTTCATCATGGGGTATACCTCGATTGGGTCATGTGATGCGGCCCGGCACCGGGCCGGCCGCATGGTTATCCATTACTGGCCCTGACTAGCCAGGGCTTCTACAGGCTCAATAGTATCCTGCCGCACCTTGGCGCCGAACAACTTGATCATCTGCTGGATCAACGGATCCTGCTCGATCGACGCGACGGCGTCCTGCTGGCGCTCGGCTCGCTTGCGTGCCGCCGCCTGAGCCGGGGTTTCCTGCTCGGGCAGGATCAGCTCGATGCGCAGGTTCAGCGTGCGCCCCAGGTGCTGGTTGAGCGCTTCGTTCAGGCGCCGCTGCTGGGTGGCGTTGAACAGCGCCCCCTGGCCAGGGTCCAGGTGCAGCAACCAGTCGTCGCCATCGGCGGCAATCAGCGTACAGTTTGCCGCGATGTTGCCTGTCATCCCGGACACAGGCAACTGTGGGAATAATTCCAGCCATTGCAAGGCCAGGCCGGTGGCCGGTTTGGCTGCCGGCAACGGTTCGGCAGCCGGTTTGGACACGTCTTCCTGAACATGTTCGGCCAATTCGTCCAGGTAGCTGAAACCTGCCGGATCGCTTTCGCCACCGTAATAGTCTTCGTCAAGCGGCGGCTCATCGTCGCGCTCCATCCCCACGGCAGCGTAGGCAGACGGGTCGAAAGGCGGCTCGTCGTGTGCCGGGGCGGCCTGTGTGGGCGCCACCGGGGCAACAGGCTCGGGCGCAGGTGCCGGTTCAGGCGCAGGTTCAGCCGCTAACGGCGCGGGTGCAACGGCTGGCTCTTCCCATGGCAGGTCGACCACTTCGGCGACCGGCTCAGGTACGGAGATGGCCTCGGCTTCGGCCTTCAGCTCAACATCTGCCTCGGCCTCCGGCTCATGATCAGCCGTCGCGGGTGCTGGCACTTCCAGCTGCGGGGCTTGCGCAACAGGCTCCGCCGGCACAGCCGCGACAGGCGGTGAAAGCGCGACCGGCGCCGCAGTTGCCACCTGCCCTGCAGGATCAGCTGTGGCCTGGCTGATCCCCGTTGGCTTTAGCACCGGCTTCGGTGCGTCGTCCGTGTCCGCCGGGCGGAACGCCAGCATACGCAGCAGCACCATCTCGAAGCCACCGCGCGGGTCCGGCGCAAGGGGCAGGTCACGGCGGCCTATCAGGCCCATCTGATAATAGAACTGCACATCCTCGGCCGGCAGCGCCGAAGCCAGCGCCAATACCCGCTCGCGATCACCCTGGCCGTTGTCTACCGCTTCGGGCAGCGCCTGGGCAATGGCTACACGGTGCAGCACATTGAGCATTTCGGCCAGAACGCCCGACCAGTCCGGCCCTTGCTCGGCCAGATTACGCACGGCCTCCAGCAAAGCCCTGGCATCGCCTTCGAGCAGTGCCTGCAAGACCCCATACACCTGGCCATGGTCGAGGCTACCCAACATGGCACGTACATCGGCGGCCAGTACCTTGCCTTCACCGAAGGCGATGGCCTGGTCGGTCAGGCTCATGGCATCCCGCATGGAGCCGTCGGCCGCACGCCCCAGCAGCCACAGGGCATCTTCCTCGAACGGCACGTTCTCGGCGGCCAGTACGTGGCTGAGGTGCTCCACCACCCGCTCCGGGCTCATGTTCTTCAACGAGAACTGCAGGCAGCGCGACAGGATGGTGGCCGGCAGCTTCTGCGGGTCGGTGGTGGCGAGGATGAACTTGACGTAGGGCGGCGGCTCTTCCAGCGTCTTGAGCAAGGCGTTGAACGAGTGGGTCGAGAGCATGTGCACTTCGTCGATCAGGTAGACCTTGAAGCGCCCACGGCTAGGGGCGTACTGCACGTTATCGAGCAGTTCGCGAGTGTCCTCGACCTTGGTACGGCTGGCGGCGTCGATCTCGATCAGGTCGACGAAACGGCCTTCGTCGATTTCCCGGCACACCGAACAGGTGCCACAGGGCGTGGAGGTGATGCCGGTTTCACAGTTCAGGCACTTGGCGATAATACGGGCGATGGTCGTCTTGCCCACCCCGCGGGTACCGGTGAACAGGTAGGCATGGTGCAGGCGCTGGTTGTCCAAGGCATTGATCAAGGCCTTGAGCACATGGGTCTGGCCGACCATTTCGCGGAACGAGCGCGGACGCCATTTTCGTGCAAGAACCTGATAACTCATCGAAAAACCATCGTAGCCTGATCGAGCGGAAGATCGCTAATGCTAGCGGAGCGGGGGCAAAATTGCACCCTGCGCAACTCGTCTAAGCTTGGAATGGCGCATTGTCCAGGGAGGATTGCCTTTGCGAAGACTGCTGGCCCTGTTACTGCTGTGGTCTACAAACAGCCTGGCTGACCAGCCGGTGCTGCGCTTCTCCGTAGCCGAGAGCTGGAGCATGCCCCTGGTACGCTTCGAAGGCGATCAGCCAGTGGAGGGATTGCTTTACGACCTGATGCAAGCTGTTGCCAGGCAAGTGGGCGCTCGCCCCGAGTTCCACGTCATGGCCCGCCTGCGCCTGGAGGAAGCCATGAGCAGCGGCGATATTGATGTGCGTTGCTACGTCAGTACCCAGTGGCTCAACGACCGTCCAAGGGATTTTGTGTGGAGTATCCCGCTGATTCATCAGCGCGACGTACTGGTGGGCCGCGCCGGCGACAGCACCCCGATGCCCCCGGAGCAACTGCCACCCCAGGCGATCGGCACGGTGCTGGGCTACACCTATTCAACCCTGCAACCACTGCTGGACCACGGCCAGTTGCACCGTGAGGACAGCCGCAACCAGTTGCTGGTACTGCAAAAGCTGCAGGCCGGCCGGTATCGCCATGCGGTGAGCAACCAGTTGTCGTTGCAGTGGTTCAACCAAGGGTTGCCAGCGGAGCAGCAATTGCAAGCGCTGGCGGTGCTGGACGAACAGGATTTGGGGTGCATGGTGCGCAACGATCCGGCGATACCGACACAAGGGCTGTTGCGGGCGTTGGTAAGGATGAAGCAGTCGGGGGAGATAGAGCGGATTTTGCAGCGGTATGAAGCGACGGGCGACCCGGACAGTATGTCTGTGGCCCGCCCCGAAATACCCAGCAAAATGCCGGCACACAGCCAGCGCAACTAACGGCCCTGCTCATTTCGCGACCGCTTGCGCAATCCCTGTGGGAGCGGGCTTGCCCGCGAACACGGGCGAAGCCCGTGCCATCCACCGCGCTATATTCTTCGCGGGCACGCCCGCTTGTATGGTTAGACTTGAAGGGGTGGTGGGACTAAATGCCCGATTCTGACTGTTACGAGCAGTACAGACCGTGGGAGACATCGCCCCACCCCTTCCACCAAAGCGCCGATAAAGAATGCATCGTTTGCAAGCGACGATAGAAGCAAGCCAGCGCCTCTTGGTGAAAGCCCCTCAAGCCGAAAAACCATAACGTGGAGAGCCGCCGATGGCAATGCAGGTAGTGAAGTCGATCATCGGAGCGGACGTTGCAAAAGCTGAATTGGTGATCCATCACGAGGAGCGTGATGAGATCATCAAGCTGAAAAACTCTAAATCTGAAATCAATAAGTGGCTCAGGCAGCAGCCACTGAACACGGCTATCGCCGTTGAAGCGACCAACATCTATCACTTGGATCTGGTCGAGCTAGCCCATGGCATGGGCTTCGATGTTTATGTCATTGATGGATTTCAACTGAGTAACTATCGCAAGAGTGTTGGCGGCCGAGTCAAAACTGACCCGTCCGATGCGCGGTTACTGTCCCGTTTTCTGAAAAACGAGGGTGAGGATCTTCGCCCTTGGACCCCGCCTCCCGCCGTCTACGGCAAGCTGCAGAGCCTTCTGCGGCGCAGGGCTGCGCTGGTATCGGCACGTACTGCAATGACGCAGAGCTGGGCTAACGAGGGCCTGTTGAAAGCGGCCTTCGAAACCTTCGTCAAGTCGATAGAACGGCTGGACTTGCTGATACAAAAGAAGATCAAAGAAGTATTGCGAGAGGCAGGGCTGCTTGAACAGGTTATTCGCTGCCAAGCCGTGGAAGGTATTGGTTTTCTCACAGCGTCAGCACTGGTAATGGCATTTATCAGAGGCGAATTCAAAAGCAGTGACGCTTACATCGCCTTCTTGGGGATGGATCTGCGAGTGAATGACTCCGGGCAAAAGAATGGACGCCGCCGCCTTACAAAGCGAGGCTGTTCGGAGATCCGTCGTTTGTTGCATAACGCAGCGATGTCGGCCAGTAGGTCAGCTACCTGGAAAGACGTGTATGAGCAGTATCGGAGCAACGGTAAAGCAACGACTCAGGCATTAGTGATCTTGGCTCGCAAGCTCGCTCGCGTCGCATTCGCCCTGATGCGAGATCAGGGCGAATACGTCACCAAAAGCCGCAAATTGGCTTGCTGAAAACCATAGAATCTCCCACAGCGTTGTGCGGCACACTCACAATCTCTATCACAAACTCAATGTCACCGGCCTTTACGTTCAAACGCCAAGCTGACAGCATCCGCCTGCCCCCAGGCAATCTGCATGGCCCGCAACCCATGCTCCAATAACTGCCTGGTTTCTTCGTCCTGAATACGCTCAAGCGCCCGCCGGCTATCGCTGTAGGCGAACATCAGGTAGTGGGAAACATTCATCAACGCGAACTCCATCGGGACGATGCCTTCGCTGATCGCGCGGGAAAGGGACTTGCCTTGGGGAAGATCGAAGACGTGGGGTGGATCGGGGACCAGTTTTTTCATGAGTTCACCATACCGGGCTGAGAGCACCCTTTCGCTTCCACACTTAGGGTGACAGTTGTACGCGGGGTGGAAGACCAGGGGTATGGCAAACCCGGCAGGCCCGAAGGCCTCCCACGCACAACCGTCATATCGACAGCCGCCAAACCACCCAGGCTTCCACACCCGATCGCTGAACTGACAGCGACCGAAAAAGCCTAGTGGGCGAGGTTGACCGGGACAATCAGACGGGAGACGACGGAGATCGTAGGATAATTCGCTATACCTACCTGACATGTAGGAGCTTTCTTCGATTGATATCAGATCCGTCTAAAATTACTCCGACGTGACATACATGACGATCTTGATCGCAATTGGACTACAACACTCACTGGAAGACGGCGGTTTCGCGGCCGAACCAAACCGCACACAATCAAGCCCGCCCCCCGGCACCTTCGCCGCAACAGAATAGACAGCCCGATGCATCAGGATGATCGTGAACATCTCGAACTTGAGAAGTTACAAAATGAAGGCCGCAAGTTAAGGGCCGAGGCACAGAAATTTGTAGCGGAAGCGCGTAAGCTCCGGCAGGAGGCGTTCTGGTACCCAATCGCAACGGGTTCAGCAGTTGTCACGACCATAGTTGGCGTAATGGCACTGGCCAGCAAGCTCTGAGCTTCGATTAATCCAGCCACAAGGAGTAACAAATGCACCGCGCCGCCCAGGATCACACCAGAACAGCACTGAATGAAGCAGAAGCGTTCGCCGAAGAAATGCGCAACCTTCGAGCGTCTTCGCCATGGACGGGTGTGCTCCTTTTTTACATCGGCGCAATCTCTACAGGGGTACTGCTGTTAGCAGGCATGCTGATTTTGCGCTCGCTCTGACCCAACTCCCTGCCGTCACACCAAAGCAAGTAAACCCGCACTCAAGAACAACCCCACACCAAACACAAAATGCGTGGCCAGGCTCTTCAGGCAGTTACGCGCAGGCGTCGGCGTCCTGGACGAAAAGAACCCTGCCCCCATCGCTGGCTGCATGAAGCACAGCGGCGCCACGGCTGTACCCACACCCACAACTACTGCAGGTAAAAGAGTAGGCGACCGCAACCAGCCCTCCCCTACGATCACAACCAGCAGCATCGCGAAAAGCACGCCGGTGGCGTAGTGAATCACCCATCCCCACGCCAACTCATCTCGCACCGGTTCCGCTTTGGCAATCGCCTGATGAGAAACACGCCCGCCTAGCAGGTGCCCCGCCCAACGTCCGACCATGGCAAAGTTCAGCGTTGCCACACCCAACCGCCTCAGCAGCAGCCCCCACAGGTCCATCACTACAGTGGCGCCGATGCCAATCGGCAACGCAGCTAGAAACATCGCAGTAAACGTCATTTGAACAAGCCCTCGAAGGTTGACGGTCATTACCATGCCGCGCAGCATAGAAGTTGAAGTCAACTTCAAGTCAAGGGCCCGAAATGGATATTGCCGACGTCGCCAAACGCACAGGCGTACCCGCATCG
Source organism: Pseudomonas sp. 10(2024) (assembly GCF_045164175.1). Lineage (NCBI taxonomy): Bacteria > Pseudomonadati > Pseudomonadota > Gammaproteobacteria > Pseudomonadales > Pseudomonadaceae > Pseudomonas > Pseudomonas sp. 10(2024). Next base: position 1,769,579 of record NZ_CP174006.1, on the reverse strand, counting down.
ACACTGCGTTACTACGAGAAGAAAGGCTTGCTCAAGTCCTTGGCCGGGCGCGGCCAGCGTCGACAGTTTGCAGCCGATGTGGCAGACCGGTTGGCGCTGATCGCCCTGGGGCAGGCCGCGGGGTTTTCGCTGGATGAAGTGGGGGCGATGCTGGTGGACCTGCAGGTCGACCGGCAGATGCTGATGGCCAAGGCGGACGAGCTGGATGCGCGGATCAAGCGGTTGCAGGCTATGAGCAAGGGGTTGCGGCATGCCGCGCAATGCCCTGAGAAAGATCATCTGGCATGCCCGAAATTCCAGCGGCTGATGAAGCTGTCGGCGGCGGGAGCATTGGGCGAAAAGCAGGAAAGAACGAAGGCGTTCGTTACAGATTGAGGTTTTCCGACCCCAGAAATGGAGGCGGCCCCACCAGCCACACCCCGGCACTCGATTTTCCCGCTATGGCTGCTCCCTTCCGGGCCTGACCAGGTCGCATGCGAGCATGCTTGGTAATCAATGCGGGCCTTATGGGGCAAGGGTTTCAGGCTGATGAGGTAGATCGTCATCTACCCGTGCAGACACCAAGCACGCTCGCTCAAGACTCGGGGTGTGTCCAGAATTGTTCCACTCAATTGGTCCACTTTACTGGTCCACTCTGGTGTTCATTCATGGCCTACATCGTCCGCCGCCAGTCCGTTTACTACCTGAACCTTCGACTGCCAAAGCACCTGTTTCCGAACCGGCACACCCTCCGCATATCCCTGCGAGTGCGAGAACGGCAAGCAGCTTTGTACCTTGCCACCTCCTTAGCTCAGCGGGTGAGCAGTCACCTGAGCGAGCACCCCCTAACACCTCCGGAAACGCTGCGTGTGCTTTGCGTGCAATGGTGCAAGTCGTCACCTATGCCAAACCCGCGCGCTGCACCACAGCAAGCTATGGGGCTCACAGCGAAGCCAACAAGTGGCGGCCCTACCCTGGCAACCCTTTCCAAGCACTATATAGAGGAAGGCAAACGCGGTGGCACATGGAGGCAAGGCAGCATCGACGATGTGGAACGTGCACTAGCCGACCTGTTCGAGCTGATGGGTGACATGCCTGCGGTAGCGTTCGATGCTCAACAAGCTCGCCTGCTAAAAGAACGGCTCAGCCGTTGCCCCCAGTATTTCGGGTTACGGCCAGAGTTCAAGGGCAAAACACTGAAGCAGGTGGTTGAGTCCGGTAGCGGCTACAAAACCATCACTGCGGTCACAGTGAACAACCGGCTACGCAAACTCACCGCCTTTCTTAGCTGGTGCAGGACGAACGGCTATGTTGCAGAGAATCCACTCGTTGGCATGAAGGTGATGACAGGCTCCGCAAAGGAAGCACGACTCTCATTCGACCGCAGCGACTTGGCAACGATACTGAACCATGAAGCACTACTGAAGGAAGCACGTAAGCACCCGTGGCGCTACTGGTTGCCTCTAATGGGGCGACTTACCGGGGCACGACTAGAAGAGCTATGCCAGTTGCGGGTTGATGACTTCCCTGAGCACCAGGGTATTCAGTGCATTCGCATTGATGACAGCCGTGAAGGCCAGAACCTCAAGAACGCCAGCAGCCGACGACTGCTTCCCCTGCACCCTCTCCTGCTGGACCTGGGCCTGCTTCAGTATGTTGAATCAGTCAAAGCTACCGGCGCTGATCGTGTATTCCCTGAGCTAGAAGCAGTGCGGGGCAAGCTGGGCCATGCGCCCTCGAAGTGGTTCGGTCGCTACAAGACGAAGCTGGGCATTACCGATACCCGGAAAACGTTCCACAGCTTCCGCCACACGCTCATAGACGACCTGCGCGATGCTGGGGTGCAAGATTCGCTCATCAAGCGGATCGCTGGGCACGAGGATGGAGCGGTAACCTTCAGCGTCTACGGCAGCCGTAGCCCCCTGAAGGCGATGCTAGAAGCCCTCCAGCACATCCACATCCCTGGCTGAATGCTTTGCACGCAGAAGCGCTAGCCTGAACCCTAGGTTGTCTATACCACTGGGTACTTACGGTGAGTATCCACACCGGTGCCTGGTTGTCTATACATCTACTCATTTACGTACGTACGCACGTACGCACTTGTATAGGTAAGCCATTGATCAATGGATCAAGCAATCACTTGGTCAATGGCTCACGTGAGCACGTGCTTGCTTGGTTGCTTGCTTACTTGGTTACTTGGTTACTTGGTTACTTGGTTACTTGGTTACTTGGTTACTTGAAGAATTACGCAATTAAGTAATCAAGCAATACTTATGGAAAGAATCGCTTCGGAATTTAATCTTCAAATGGCCATTGACAATAGAATTCGAATATCTAGAATGCGACCTCACAACAGCAGCCTCGGATAAACCACATGATATGCACCCATATGTAGTCCGCACGGTAGCATCCCGTTATTGCGAGCTAACTGATGACGATGAGCACTGCCCTGCACTTTACTTTCTGATGACAGCGAATGAGGAAATCCTTGGAATTACCGACGATCCGTCTGAAGGTGAAGATGATCACTGCATTGCCGCAAGCAAGGCTGACCTTACATTCCTCACGGAGTTTCAAAATAACTGACCAGAAGCAAACCCATATTTCTGGGAGCTACAACTTTATCGAAACTACATCAAAGCCAGCATGGAACTCTACCGAATCAGACGAGGTCACGAAGATGAATGCCCTACGGAGCAAGTGCGGAAGATCGACTCCATCAGGCACGCGCATTAATAGCCATTAGCAAACATACTCTTCAAGTCATTAGCCTTCCACTGTAAATTCATTCCACCACCAACTTCAGGGCGGCACGCCTTGGTCACACTAGTGCGCCCTGATTAAACTGAAGCCAATGAAGATCATCAATACCCTAATAGCCCCTCCGGGAGCAGGTAAAACCACTTGGTTGATCAACCATCTCAATCACAACAAGGATCACCGCTGTATCATTGCATTTCCGACCAAGCTTCTTTCCACAGAAGTGCAAAGCAGGTTGAGAACCTTAAACCTTAAATTCGATGCAATTGATAGCGACACAGTAGAAGGCTCCGTGACTCAATGCTTGGAGACAAACCTACTACAACAGAACGATCAGATAATCATATGCACCCATGAGTCTCTCAGCCTGATTAGACCAAGCACATTACAAGGCTGGCATGTATACATAGACGAAATACCTACAACATGGGATTGTGAAACACTCACCTTCACAGAAATTTCATATCAAGCAGTAATAGCGCAGTACATTGACGATAGCGAAGCAGGCAGCAAGCGAATAAAAGCAAAATCCACCTGCAACAAATTAATTCACGAACTCGCCACAAAACACGACACTACAATATCGAAAGAAGCTCGCAAATTATTTAAATCGCTTTTAGATCAAAGGTACGTGATTGAAGTTGATCCACTGGACGCCAAGAAAAATAGAACCGTCCGAGTAATCGGAGTCAAAGACTACATCCCTGCATTCGAGGCAGCAGAGTCAACTACTATCATGGGAGCAGAGATTGATAAATCTCTTCTTGGCGTTATCTTGAGGGGAGCAGGCTGGTCTACCACCCCGATCAATGCGAACCTTGACTTTAGAGGCTACCAAAATAGAGTAATCATTCACCCGTTCCTCGAAAATAAATCCTACTCGAAGAAAATTGCACTAATGAGAGGAGGCAAGGAATATAACGAGTACCAAGAGGACTGCCTTCTTGACGCCTGGCTGAGAAAAGACGTTCTGCGATTAATTGGCTCTAAGAGGGCGATTCTAGTTGCACACGCTTGGTGCACACTTCCTCTACCTGAGTCCAGTAACATAACGCCCATTAAGATCGATAGTCGTGGGGTCAATGAATATGATGATTACAGCATTGCTGTCTGTCTTCAGCATGGCAACATAACGCCTATCGAGAACAGAAGTATTCCGACCCTGGCGGACCTCCTTTCGAAAAAACGCACGGTTGATGCGAAGGACATTAGAGAGGCTATCAAGTACGAGAGATTTTATGAATCTACTCTGCAATCTGTCTGCAGGACCGCTCTACGCTCACGAGACCATGGAGATGAAATTCTACTTTTCGTCCAAGACCAGAGCATAGCTGAATTTCTTCTCGATAAAATTCAAGACTGCATCATAGACAACACTTACTCCGAGGTAGTGGTGATAGGAAAGTCACCCTCGATGACCAATAGAGAAAGCCTTCAACAGCAAGCAGTCATGTTATGGAAGAGTGGGCACGAAGAAGAATTCATTGCAGAGCAAGTAAAGAAAACCACTAGAACAGTAAGGAGCTGGCTAAAACCCCACAAGCAGCTTAAAGCCATACAAGAAGGCTAGACACTGGAAATTTTCCCTTAGGAATTCTCTAAGAGATTTTTTCCATCGCCAATGATCATCAGGATCAGGTTCATCAACAGTCGAGCCAACCAGAGGAAAAAATTGAATCCAGAAGGGAGGTAAAACTACCACTACCCCTTCTTATAGCCCTGCCGTGAGGCGAGAATAAAATTCTATGCAGAGGGAAGGAACAAGGGCGAGCAGAGCCCCTTCCCGCTCTTGATCCTACTGCCTAGATATTACCTGTGGCCTCAGCCACGATTAGGACACACTCAATAGCACGCAGCAACCATGATCAAATTTAACAAGGTGTGCTTACTGTACACCATTACATTATTTTAGAGGTATCAGCAGAGCGGGGAGGGCTTTTCCTCCTCCCTCCCCCTGAACATAGTTACAAGCATCACTCCGTGCTCAGCGGAACAGGTATGGGATAACGGTGCCGATAACCGAAGACGGAAGTAAGCAGGGAGCATACAATGCATGCCCCTTGCTTGATCACTACTGGACGCAATGAGCGATTTAACGCAAGACCATTCCCGGCTGAAGGATCGAAGCTCTAATGACGCAATCGAAGATTCCATCCTGCTTCGCGTCTTCGTTCACAGCATCCAGCCAGCCAAGCTCAGACAGCCTCGTCATGGCCCGAGAAATACGTTGGCTATCGATGCAACAAAGGCGAGGTAAGTATTCAATCTCAATTTTCGCCCGTCCTTCACTGTCCATCCGTGCCAAGAGAAGCAGCATCAGTGACACCTCATCTGGGCACGCTTGTATCAGCGCTGCCATCAGTTCGAATGTACATCGCGGAGGATGTACTGGCTCACCATGGTCATAGCTCAAAGGGGGTCTGCCTTCCCATTTATCCGCCATCAGCTGATACCCCGCACGTTGCAAATAAAGGCTAACAGCAATACTCCTGCATGATGCTTCGTCCGGGCCAGCTTACCCAGTTCCTCGAATAGAGCTTGACTGGCCCACGCCTTGTCTTGCTCAATACCGGAGATGCTTGTGGGTGAAACGTGTCGTTCAGTCATAAGTAATCCTCTGCAACGCAGTTGAAAGTTCGTTTGTCTTACGGACTTACTGGCTTACCGACTTACTCCTGGGTCACGCTTCGCAGACAAGCTACTGGGAAAACTTCTCCGCCGTCAGCAGTGCCCGCCTACTCGTCTCGTACTGGGTCGCAGCCATGGCATCCTTCGGTGTGGATATGGTCATTCCAGCCATATAAACCGACCACTTCGAGTACAAATCCTTACTCAGCTCCAAGGTCTCAGTGGTCACCTTGGCTTGCTTGAGGCGAGCAATGGCCTCATTCCCCCGCTGGAAGGCGTATTGCTGGCAATCCGCTAAGGCTTCAGCACGGTCGTCTGGTCGCTTACTCGATCCGTAGCCACGGAGCTGGCTGTAAAGGATGTAGCCCATTGCGGCCTCCTGGCTGCATCTCCCGGCGTTATGCTCAAGCACATTCTGGAAATTCCAAGCCGGAGAGAAGGTATCTTTGTACTTAACTTCAATCGGCGTGAACGTCCATCGCTCGGCAAGTGCAGCATCTGTGTACACGATTGGTTCATACCGTGACTGAGTACACCCAGCTAGAAGAGTCAGCGCTCCTGTGATCGCTACGCTTCGAATCGTACAACGCATCGTCAATTTCTCTCGTAGTGGTCTCACTGAATTCTGATGGCGCTGTAGCCCTTGCCGATCATGCAATTCTGGTATGCCTTCTGTTGCTTGAGCTGGATATTTGCACCCTCGGCAATGGTGCCACGGTACTCCCAGTCTGCAACCTGGATCATCGCAGACTGGTTCTGGCACTTGGCGTCATCCTGCATCACCGTCTCATCAGAGGCCCCAGGTTTGACCATCCGATACTGCGGGGTACTACATCCAGCCATCAACACCACAGCGCCGGCAACCAGCAAGGCCAACCATCTTCCTTTCAACATCAATATTCCTGCCTCTGCTTAAGTAGCGACCATCACAGCCGCCGCCGCAATGGCCACTTGCCATTGTCCGAGCAGAATGATGCCACGCCCCGAACGAAATTCACAGTATCCTGTGAAGACGCCAGCACAACCCGATCCGAGAGTGCTACCTCATGCAGAGGGGGTACGGTTTGGACGCAGGGTTGGCATTCGGCAAGGTTCTACGCGAGCGGCGGAAGCAGGCAGGACTGACACAGGAGAAGCTGGCGCTGGAGGCAGATGTGCAGCGGAATTACGTCAGCCTTATTGAGAGGGGTGTACATCAACCCACAATCAACATCATCTTCAAGCTAGCCTCTGCACTCGGGTGCAAACCGTCTGACCTCGTTGCAGACGTCGAGACGCTCACCCACGATTGACCTTGCTCGCTACGACAGCACCCCGGCCAGCTTAACCCGAGGCCAGGTAACGCTACCTTGCGCCACAGCCCCTTCAGATCAAGCCTTCGTTTACTAAACGCATAACTAATCCCGAACTAATTGTCCAAAGGCATCTTTCCTAGAAATGCCCTGCTCTCATTAGCATCTAAGGCCCAAATTACGTGGCATTGACGGTGAAGGCGCTAAGCAAATGACGCTACACGGCCTTACATCCCGCAATTCGGTGGCATTCAGCCTCTAAGCTTCCTGGACTTTCCCCCAACGTGGGGAAGTAACCTGCCTTTAATGGAGGGAATGGTGATGCAAGCCCAGGCTTACCCCACCATCGGGCGGCGCTTTCGTCTGGTTGTGAAATGCTTATTACAACTGTTGATCGGTCGTTGTAACAGATGTAAAGTCACATTATCAGCTACCTGCAAGGAATCACCACCATGGAAGTTGTTGCCTACTACCGCGTTAGCACCAAGGGCCAAGGGGAATCGGGCTTGGGTCTTGAGGCCCAGCGGGAATACATCAAGTTCGCTGCCGAGCAGCATGGCTGGATGGTGGTGGCTGAATTTGAAGATGTGGGCGTGTCTGGTGGCATGCACCCGCTAGAGCGCCCAGCAGGCGCCAAGGCTTTCGCAGACGGGCGCCCAGTAGTGGTAGCCAAGCTGGACCGCCTAAGCCGCGACGTAGAGCATATAGCGGGGTTGATGAAGCGCCACAAGTTTCGTGTAGCCACTATGCCCACTGCCGACACGTTCCAGTTGCATATCTATGCCGTTCTGGCCGAGCAGGAACGCACTTTTATCAGCGAACGCACCAAAGCCGCATTAAAGTCGCTGGAAGCCCGTGCAGCAGCAGGGGACTCAGAAGCGGTGCAGAAGATCGAGAACCGCACTCAGGCGCTCGCCAAGGGCCGTAGTATGTTGAACAGAGGTAAAGGGCACGCCACCCAGCGGCGCCAGGCAGACGACCGAGCCGCACTTGTCAAGGACGCTATAGAACTGTGTGTACTCAAGGGCGCTAGCAGCCTACAGGCCGTGGCCGACTGCCTGATAGCACGCAACATACCTACCGCCCGTGGAGGTCAATGGTCAGCAACAGCAGTGATGCGAGTGATGCAGCGACTGGAATTGCAACTGGTCAAGTGAGGGGCACTAGAACAAAGTGCTATGTGCATCTATCCTGCGGCATCAGCCCCTAGAGTGAGCACACCATGGAAGACCTGGACGCGGCGATAGCGGACGCCCTTGAAGCGCTGCAAATGAACCAGACTGCGTTAAGGGCAGCGGTGGAAGAGGTAAGTACATGGATCAGACAGCGGGGATCAGTCAGTATCCACGATAACGTGATGGCGACACTGGAGGCTCTAGACCTTCAGGCAAGCAGCATAGCCTCTGCAATAGAGAGCCTACGTTCATAGCCGCCTTCGGGGCGGGTTTTTAATGCTCGCCATATTTTAAAATTTCAGATAGTGGTATCAAGTTGGCGCGGGAATAGGGTTAAATACCGACCCATATACTGCTGAATCTCCCGGCATGCCCCGCCATATCGGTGCATATTTTCCTTCCAGCACGGTTAATATAACGTTACAGAGCGAATGGTATATATGGCGTTCAGTGTTACGAGGCAGGACTAATCGCCACCTGCCTTGCTGAAACCCTAGCTCGGCCACTAACTTGTGACAAGGTAGTGTCGGTGATAGCGCTCTTCAGAGCACATGCCTACCTACTTATTGATCAGCGGCTCTTCTGTAGCTCTGAGGACGAGCGTCGCTCCATCCTGATCTGGGCTCTCATGGATTTCCGTTTGAATATTAATGCCAGGCAAGCTCTGAGGGGCGAAGGTTCTGATACGAGCTATGGAGGTACGATCCTGGGTGTGCAGGTATTCTCCTGCCACAATTAAAGGCTGAAATTCTTCGATGCGCTGTACGCTTCCCTTAAAAATTACTATCGCCACCGGAATTGAACCAGCATCTGTTTCTAGCATGTATTTATTATTTCCGCGCATGCTTACTTTGAAGCTAACTGGTAGTGCTGGGCCGTTAACTTCCAGCTCGGCAAGTATCACGGGATTTACATCTATTACCTTTGTGAAGATCGACTGCATAGTCACTTCAGTTCCAGCAGGTACAGATTTCAAAGTAGATAAACCATTTAGGGAAGCCACCTTTCTCTTGATCGCCTCCTCTATCTCGGCAGAATCGTAACTATCAAACCCCAGCATGGCGCTCTCCAGTAGAATTATATCTGTTCTATGCGGCATAAAGTTTAGTTCAGGCCAGCTAGAGAACTCTTCAGCGGTCAGTTTCTTGAACTCTCTAAGGTCAATCCCATACTGCTGTGCCAGCTCTACCGCTCCACGGCTAAAGCCCGATGTCGAGACGGCTGTAACACGAGATAGATTGAATCTCGCCCTGCGAGTAACTAGCTGTTCTATCCAGCTCCCTGGAGCTTTACCTTGACGCCTATCGCGACACTCGATCAGCCAAGTGAAGTCCATTGTGCCAACTTTTCCACTAATGACGATGTCTAATTCCGCAGCCGTACCGCCAGCCGTGGACGGCATTAGTTTTCGGGGCGTCACCTTCCAGCCTGGAGGAAGTCGCAACCCCTCAATATACGAAACCACGCTTTCTAATAGCTTGCCGTCGTTACGCTTTGATGTTGCCATGAGTGCCGCTCCGAAGTTGTACGGGCTATTATTGAAGGGATAGAGGCTATCGCTGGATCACCTCCGTTACTGTTGAGAAAACGGTTTTAAATATCAGGATGCGCTCAAATGGAGTTCGCGGAATTATAGCTTCGGGTGGCCATACTACCCCTTGATCTTGGGCTGAGTCCCAGTAGTCAACAATTAGCAGCAACCAGTATTCATCGCAGGGTTGATAAGCCTTGATTTTCTCACTCTTCTGCATCGCTATCTCATTGACGCGCTCGATAGACAAAGCCGGTATGTCGAAGCTTTGGACTAACTTCCAAGAGTTGTCCCTGTAGCTCTTTCCGCTGTGGTAGATAAACTCTAGTTCCGGCCAATTCTCCGCTGGATTACGCAAAATACAAGGCTCTTCATTTTCAGAAACCTCAAGCACAAGCTCGGCTAACGCCCTTGATATTGACGTCAAGCGCCCCCTTTTAATGGGATGCGTAGAATTGAACCCTACATTGATCTCTATCGCCCGTCCACCAGCAGCAAGATGAGCGGCCTCAGCAAGCTTCAATACGCGCATCCTATCTGGACTCTGCTGCTGTTCGCTGTCAGGCTCTTTGCCGTCCAACTTGTAGAGGCGAGCAATTTCAATGCCGATTGAAGCAGGCCCCTTAATAATTACATCGGGTTTGTCGCCATATTGGACATCTCCAGGTGGCAATTGGTAATGGACACCAAATTGTTCGAAGTATCGCCTCTCGACTTCCTGCTTCGTCACCACGCCCATGTTCGCCTCGCTCTAGATCGTGACCTGATAAGGTCAGGAGATTCTACACTCGAACTGGACACGTGCGACCATTGAGGACGTGACCCTATGGCTGAGAAGCAGCGGTTCAGAGAATATTTTCAGAGCGCGATGATTGCCCTTCAGTCGCTCGATACGAACGCAGAAACCATTGCATCAGCAATAGAACGCCTACGCTCGTAGCCGCCTTCGGGGCGGCTTCACAGTGTCTGCAATATTTCGCAATCAAAGCCAACCGGGCCAGACGCCAGAGCCCATGGCGTTAAGCACCGACCCACATCCGGCAGGACTCAACCGGTTGTCCATTGATGAACCAAAGCTGGTTCATCCTCCCGCTGCATATTTCGCCCTGCAATAGCTGGAGCCACTTGCCGAGAGCCAGCAACGTTCCTGAATTTTCAGGGGCGTGGGTGTGGCGAGACTTTCCCTCAAAGTGAGTGAAATGTCCCACGGGCTTGTGAGACAGCTCACATCCTAAAGCCGCGCTGACGAGTCTCGTCTACTTGGGCATTGCTAACCACTGCATCCCCAACGACTTGGAGAAAGGCCTCCTTCGAAGCAGTCGCAGAGTCGAGCAGCCCACGCCTTGTTAGTGACACGTACAGTGCCACCGAGTAGGCCTGGCAATTGATGGAACGACTGGGGTTGAATTCAATGTCCGTGAAAGCTGAGTAGCCCAGCAGCGCTTCGGTCACATCTGGAAGCTTTTTCAAGGCATTGATGTACAACCAGTCGTAGAACGCTGTCTGTGGTTCCAACTCCCAATCAGTGCCAAAAAAGCGGAATCCAGTAAGCCGTCCCGAGGACTGTAAGCGCTCATCCTTCTTCGCTTCACGCGACGTCTTGGTGAAAAGGTCCACGTAGGGACCGCCGAACTCAAAGACCTTGCTTCCCTGAAAAGCACATTCGACGCTGAAAGTGCGGCCCTGCTTCAAGGTTGTAAACGTAAGATTGAAGGCGCTTAGCGCCACTCCAAGATCCGTTCGGGACTTACTTGAAACCTCCAGCACATTGGTAATACCTGGTAATTCCTGCGATGCCGCATGCAAAGAATCGATGGACTTTTGCTTTTGGGAAGCGGCCATACCTGAAAACCAATGGAAATCGACGTACTCCGTCCGAACCAGTGCAGGGCCGTTTGGGGCCGGAATGAATAGAGGTCGAGCTGCCATCAAGTCACCTATGAAAATTTCCGCACATAATTCCGGGTTCCAAACATACCCTTGCTATTCGGGTGAATGTACACCTTCCGTTCGCCCGTGTGATCCGCATAACGATCCCGAGCCGCTTCTGTTTGGAAAACCACAGCATAAATGAGGGACGGCTCAATCACATCGAAAACCAGCACCTCACCTTGAACGTCAGTGGGATCAAATGGCTTGAGCTTCTGATCAGATCGAGCTTCGAGCCCCTCGATCTCCTCAAACATCCCGATAAAGGCTTCAGGTGTGGTCAGGTCCCTAAGTTGCTGACTGCTGATCCGACCATCGGCAGCGTTGTGACGGCAGAACGCACACTCCTTCACCCAGAGCACCGCAGGGTTGATTACAAGGATCGCCCATTCTGAGGCTTCATCAGCCATGCGATACCGATACAACATCTGGCAGTTTGGGAAACCTATGGACAATGAACTGCTATCTGTGTGCCCATCCCAACGGTATTGATCGTTCACAACGGGCGCAGCACCCAACTCGGCTACTCGCGCTCTCGGATACAACCCGTGTGCCAGGATTGACGATAGGTTCTCCGTCCGAGTGAAGTGGAGTAGGTAGGGTACTTGTAAAGCGGTCGCGTGATTTTGGATCGCTTGCCGTGGCATCGTGCCTCCCGGTAAGTAGCCATATAGTCGTTTTCACTGCGCCAAATATAGCCAGTGGCCACTACCTAGCGTAGCAAACAGCCATCACGTTATCCAATAGGCTAATCCTTTAGCTCAAATCACATTCAGTGAAGGCCCTACAGACCGCCCCGCCTCTTTCATCAGCATGCAAGAGTAGCTGACCCGTTTCGACCACAGGAGCCAGCACCTCGGGGCGGAAATCTTTTCCATAACGACTTTGCACAAGCGAGGTCTACACCGGGCTTGGACGGAAGGAAGTCTGAGAATAGAATGCTCAGCACAGTGCACCACTCAGGTGTACTACAGCACTGGTCCACTTCGAGATTTTCTAGCGAGAAAGTCCTTTAAAATTAAGGACTTACAGAATGGAGGCGGCCCCACCAGCCACACCCCGGCACTCGATGTTCCCGCTATGGCTGCTCCCTTCCGGGCCTGACCAGGTTAACGGGTAATCAATGCGGGGGGACCGATGGGGCCACCACTACATGCCTCGCTGAGCAGCGAGTGGCGCCATTGTACCGGTCTTTGGAGCAGATACAACCACCGCGGCAGAAAAAGTCATCATTTCTCAATGACTTGTCAGGGTCGAGACGGCCTGGACGGGCCTCTTCGCGGGTAAACCCGCTCCTACGGGCGACCGCGCAGGCTTTTCAAGTTTTGAGAAGACAGTTGCCCCCAACTGGGGGGCACGGATGCCTAGACCGCTATGCCCTGTTCGGCCAGGAAGGTAACGAAGGCATCTTCGTCCAGTACCTTCACACCCAGCTCAGCAGCCTTGGCCAGCTTGGAACCTGCCCCCGGCCCTGCGACCACGCAGTGGGTCTTGCCGGAAACGGAACCGGCAACCTTGGCCCCCAGGCTTTCCAGCTTGTCCTTGGCAATGTCGCGGCTCATGCGCTCCAGCGTACCGGTCAGCACCCAGGTCTGGCCGGCCAGCGGCAAGCCTTCGGCCACCTTCTTCTCGCTGCTCCAGTGCATGCCGAACGCCAGCAGCTGCGCTTCGATGTCCCGGGCCAGTTTCTGGTTTGCTTCATCCTTGAAGAACTCACGCACTGCGTCGGCCTGCTTGGCCGCCAGGGCCTGGCGCAGGTCAATGCCGTCGGCGGCGATGATCTTGTCCAGGCTGTCGAGCTTGGCCACCAACTTCTCGGCACCGGTCGGGCCGACGGAGGCAATGTCGAGCTTGGCGATCATCCCGGCCAAGGTGGTGCTGGCGGCAAATTCGGCAGCCAGCTCGCCTTCGTCCTGCAACTGCATACCGCTGTCGAGCAGTTGCTGGATAACCTTCTGGTTGTGCTCGTCTTCAAAGAAGTTGTGGATCTCGTAGGCCACTTCGAGACCGATGTCCGGCAAATAGGTCAGCACCTGCGGCAATGCCTGCTGCACGCGCGCCAGGCTGCCCAGCGAGCGGGCCAGCACCTTGGCAGTCTCCTCGCCGACATCCGGGATGCCCAGCGCGTAGATGAAGCGCGCCAGGCTCGGGCGCTTGCTGGCTTCAATGGCATCCAGCAGCTTCTGGGTAGACACCTCGGCGAAGCCTTCCAGGCCGACGATCTGCTCGAACTGCAGCTTGTACAGGTCAGCCGGCGAGCCGATCAGGCCTTCATCCACCAACTGCTCGACGCTCTTCTCACCCAGACCGTCGATGTCCATGGCACGGCGCGACACATAATGAATGATCGCCTGCTTGAGCTGGGCGCCACAGGCCAGGCGGCCGACACAGCGGTACACCGCACCTTCGCTGGTGGTTTCCTTGCCCTTGCTGCGCTTTACCAGCCGGGTACGCTCGACCTGCGAGCCACAGACCGGGCATGCGCTTGGCACCTCTACCGGGCGGGCGCCTTGCGGACGACGCTCCAGCACCACCTGCATCACCTGCGGGATCACGTCGCCGGCCCTGCGAATGATCACCGTGTCGCCGATACGCAGGCCCAGGCGGGCGATTTCGTCCATGTTGTGCAAGGTGGCGTTGGACACCGTCACACCGGCCACCTTGACCGGCTTCAGCCGCGCCACAGGCGTTACGGCACCCGTACGGCCAACCTGGAACTCAACGTCCAGCACCTCGGTCAGCTCTTCCATGGCCGGGAACTTGTGGGCAATCGCCCAGCGCGGCTCACGGGCGCGGAAGCCCAGTTCGCGCTGGGCGGCCAGGCTGTTGACCTTGAACACTACCCCGTCGATCTCATACGGCAGGCTGTTACGCCGCTCGCCAATGTCGCGGTAGTAGGCCAGGCATTCTTCGATGCCCGCCGCATGCTTGAGCTCGCGGCTGATCGGCAGGCCCCAGGCCTTGAGTTGCTCGAGGATGCCGATGTGGCTGTCGCCGATGCTCTCGGACACCTGGCCGACGCCATAGCAGCAGAACTCCAGCGGGCGGCTGGCGGTAATTTTCGAGTCCAGCTGGCGCAGGCTGCCAGCGGCAGCGTTGCGCGGGTTGGCGAAGGTCTTGCCACCGGCCTCGGCCTGGGCGGCATTGAGCCGGTCGAAGCCGGCCTTGCTCATGTACACCTCGCCGCGCACCTCCAGCACTGCCGGCCAGCCCTTACCCTGCAACTTGAGCGGGATGTTGCGCACGGTGCGTACGTTGGCGCTGATGTCTTCGCCAGTGGTGCCGTCGCCACGGGTGGCACCCTGCACCAGCTGGCCGTCGCGGTATAGCAGGCTCACGGCCAGGCCATCGAGCTTGGGTTCGCAGCTGTAGTCGACCGCGCCAGGCTGATCGAGGCCTTCTACCACGCGACGGCCGAACTCACGCAGGTCGGCTTCTTCGAAGGCGTTGCCCAGGCTGAGCATCGGCACTTCGTGGCGCACCTGGCTGAACGCAGCCAAGGCAGCTCCACCCACACGCTGGGTGGGCGAGTCGGGGGTTACCAGGTGCGGGTGTTCAGCTTCCAGCGCCTTGAGCTCGTTGAACAGGCGGTCGTATTCGGCATCGGGCACGCTGGGCTCGTCGAGCACGTAGTAGCGATAGTTATGCTGATCGAGCTCGGCACGCAGTTCGAGGATACGGGTTTCGGCGGTCATGGGATTGTCTTCTCTTGCAAAGCAAAAGAGCAGCTTGGGGTGGTGCGTGGAGTTTTAGGTGTCTATTGACTGTGCCGGCCTCTTCGCGGGTAAACCCGCTCCTACGAGGGCATCACATGCCTTTGTAGGAGCGGGTTTACCCGGGAAGAGGCCGGCACAGGCAACGACGATACCCGAACCGGCCAGCACGCCCTCAGGCTGCTCTTTCGTCTGGATCTGTCAGCGTTTCTGGGTCAGCGCACGGCGCTCGAACTCGACGATACGCTGGCGGTAGTGCTCGATGGTCTGGGCAGTCAGCACGCTGCGCTGGTCATCCTTGAGCTCACCGTTCAGTTCGTGGGCCAGCTTGCGTGCCGCAGCAACCATCACGTCGAAAGCCTGCTTCGGATGACGTGGGCCCGGCAAGCCGAGGAAGAAGCTCACCGCGCGGGTGCTGAAGTGATCGATGTCGTCCAGGTCGAACACGCCAGGCTTGACTGCGTTGGCCATCGAGAACAGCACCTCGCCGTGACCAGCCATGCTCTCGTGGCGGTGGAAGATGTCCATTTCGCCGAAGCGCAAGCCGCTTTCCAGGATGTTCTGCAACAACGCCGGGCCCTTGAAGCCACCCTCGTCGCGCGAGATCACGCTGATGACCAGCACCTCTTCGGCAGGTGGCAACTCCTTGACGCTGTTGCTGGCAGGCGCTGCGCCGCTGCTACGGTTGTTGTCGGCGGCAAAGTCGTCATCGCTGTCGGCAAACAGGTCGGGCTCGCGCGGCTCGGCGCTCAGGTTCAGGTCACCCTGCTGCACATCAGCAGCCGCACTGGCACGCTTGCCGCGCTTGCTGGCCTTGACCGGCTTGGGCTCACGCTCGCGATCACGCGCAGACGCGCTGAGCGACGGCAGGTCGCTTTCGTCCAGCTCAGGCTCCTTGTGGGTATCGAGCACTCGCGACGGGCCGAGCACCTCGGCACTGCCACCCTCTTCGTCCGGCAGGTTGGAATAACTGCGATCCAGACGGAATTTCAACTTGCCTTTCCCGCCGCGCATGCGGCGCCAGCCGTCGAAAAGAATCCCGGCGATAACAATGATGCCGATGAGGATCAGCCACTCGCGCAGACCGATTTCCATGTAATCCCGTGCCTCTATAAAAATATGCTTGAAAACAAAGGGTTCAAAGCCCTTTAACACGTGGCGCCAACTCTATGTTCTGACAGGCGTTTTACCCACGCAAAAAACGAGTGACATTAAGCTAGCACGACCAAAGACAACTTTACACCGTCTGTCGCACACGGCGGGGCATTTCGCTGCAGAATGTGCCCCTATCGTCGTGCATCAAGCGTCGACCATGGCCATGGCCGCCTCCACATCAACCGCAACAAGGCGTGAACAACCTGGTTCATGCATGGTCACCCCCATCAATTGGTCCGCCATCTCCATGGCAATCTTGTTATGGGTGATGTAGATGAACTGCACGCTTTCACTCATTTCCTTGACCAGACGCGCGTAGCGCCCGACGTTGGCATCGTCCAGCGGCGCATCGACCTCGTCGAGCATGCAGAACGGTGCGGGGTTCAACTTGAAGATGGCAAACACCAGCGCCAAGGCGGTCAGTGCCTTCTCGCCGCCGGACAGCAAATGGATGGTGCTGTTCTTCTTGCCCGGTGGGCGCGCCATGATCGTCACCCCTGTATCGAGTAAATCTTCGCCCGTCAGTTCCAGATAAGCGCTGCCACCCCCGAAAACTTTTGGGAAAAGTGCCTGTAATCCGGCATTTATCTGATCAAAGGTATCCTTGAAGCGGTTGCGGGTTTCCTTGTCGATCTTGCGGATGACGTTTTCGAGGGTCTCCAGCGCTTCGACCAGGTCGGCGTCCTGGGCGTCCAGGTAACGTTTGCGCTCGGACTGCTGCTCGTATTCTTCGATGGCCGCCAGGTTGATCGCCCCCAGGCGCTGGATGCGCGCTTCAAGCTGTTCCAGCTCCTGCTCGGTGCCCTGCTCGCTGGCCTCGGCTTCCAGGGTGGCGAGCACGCCTTGCAGGTCATAGCCGTCGGCCAGCAACTGTTCCTGCAAGGTCTTGCGCCGCACATCCAGGCCCTGGCACTCCAGGCGCAGCTGCTCCAGTTGACCACGCAGCAGCTGGGCCTGCTGCTCGGCCTGGGTGCGGCGTTTTTCGGCATCGCGCAGTTCGCGGTCAGCTTCGTCCATGTGCAGGCGAGCCAGGCGCATTTCCTCGTCGACGCTCATGCGCCGCTCCAGCAGCTCCTCCAGCTTCAGACGCAGTTCTTCCTGCGGGGCTTCACCCTCCTCCAGGTTCAGGCTCAGTTGTTCCTGGCGTTCGGTCAGGCGCGCAGCTTGCTGCTCCAGACGCTCCAGCGCCTGGCGGGTAGAGTCGTGCTGGGCACGCAGCGACCCCAGACGCACCGCCAGCTGGTGAGCGTGGTCCTTGTGCTGGCGGGCCTCCTGACGCACCCGGTCAAGGCTTTCGCGCAGAGTATCGCGGCGGGCCATCAACTGTTCGCGCTGCTCGGTGTCCTGGGCCATGAGCTCCAGAGCCTCTTGCAGCAGCAGGCGCGCTTCGCCCAGTTGCTCGTGTTCCAGGGCGCGCTGTTCTTCCAGCTCGCTCAGCTCTTCCTGCAGGCGGCGGCGGCGCAGTTCGACCTGCTCGGCGCGCGCGCGGCTGGCCGAAAGACTGGCCTTCAGCTCGCCGTGCAGGCGGTTTTCATCCTGGGTGCGGCGGCGCAACTGTTCGCGCTGCTCCTCCAGGTCCAGTTGCTGCTCGCGCAGGGCCTGCAACTGTTGATCGAGTTGCTCCAGCGCCGCTTCCTGTTCCAGTTGTTCCTGGCCCAGGCGTTCGATTTCCTGGCCGCGCGCCAGCACGCCGCCTTCGGCCTCGCCACCCCGGCGTACCCGCAGGAAGTGCCGGCCGACCCAGTAGCCATCGCGACTGACCAGGCTCTGCCCTTCGCCGAGCGCCCCGCGCTGCTCCAGTGCCTGAGCCAGGTCTTCCACAGGCCTGACCTGGCCCAGCCAGGGCGTCAGGTCGATACGGCCCTCGACCTTCTCCAGCAAGCTGCCGGGCAAGGTCGCCCCCGCGCCGAGGGCCAGCAGCAAGCGCAGCTCACCCTGTTCCAGGCCGGCAAAATCGAGGTCGTTGAAATCGTCCACCAGCACAGCCTGCAGATCGGCGCCAAGCACCGTCTCTACCGCCAGCTCCCAACCCGGCTCCACCCGCAAGCCTTCGGCCAGCCGCGGCTGTTGCTCCAGCCCTTGGCCGTGCAGCCATTGCGCAGCACCTGCGCCCGGCTCCAGGGCGGCCTGCTGCAAGGCTTCAAGCGAGGCCAGGCGCCCACCCAGGCGCTGCAGGTCGCCCTGTGCCTGCTGTTGCGCCTGGGTGGCCTGCTGCAGTTGCTCGCGCGCGCTTTCCAGGCGCTCGATCACCTGCTCTTCGGAGAGCTGCAGTTCTTCCAGCAGCATTTCGCTGCTGGCCAGTTGCTCGGCCAGTTCGAGCATGGCGGCATCCTGCGGGTCGCTGCCCAGTTGCTCGCGCTCCTCGACCAACTTACGCTGGCGCTCGGCCTGGCGCTCAAGGCTGGTTTCCAGCTGCTGCAGGCGCGCCTGCTGCACTTCGGCCTGGCGGCGCGGTTCGGCGGAGCGGCTGTTGAAGCTGTCCCACTGTTCCTGCCAGCCGTGCATGCCCAGCTCGGCCTCTTCAAGCGCGGCAGCGGCTTCCTCGGCAGCAGCCAGGGTCATTTCCTGCTCGGGTTCGAGCATGGCCAGCTCTTCGCCCAAAGTCGCCAGCAGGGTACGGTCGTGCCCCAGGTGCGATTCGGTTTCCAGGCGTGTGCGCTCGGCTTCCTTGAAGTCGTCCTGCAACTGCCGCAGGCGCTGCTGGCCGTGCTGAATGCTCTGCTCGACCCGGGCGATGTCACCGGCAACCGAGTAGAAACGACCCTGCACCTGGTTGAAGCGTTCGGACAGTTCGTGATGACCGTCGCGCAGGCGTTCGATACTGGCATCGGCATTGCGCTGCTCGGCCACCAGTGCCTCGTGAGAAACGTCCTGATCGCCGATCACCGATTCGCGCTGGCGTACTTGTTCGTCCAGGTCTCGCCAGCGCAAGGCAGACAGGCGCGCTTTCATCTGCCGCTCCTGAGCCTTGTACTCACGGTACTTTTC
This sequence comes from Pseudomonas sp. 10(2024), assembly GCF_045164175.1. Classification (NCBI taxonomy): domain Bacteria; kingdom Pseudomonadati; phylum Pseudomonadota; class Gammaproteobacteria; order Pseudomonadales; family Pseudomonadaceae; genus Pseudomonas; species Pseudomonas sp. 10(2024). The sequence goes on along the minus strand of NZ_CP174006.1, from coordinate 1,750,429 downwards.
GGCCGCCTGGGCCTGGCGGTGCAGACGTTCCAGCTGGCGCTCGAGCTCTTCGCGCAGGTCGGTCAGGCGCGCCAGGTTTTCCTGGGTGCGGCGGATGCGGTTCTCGGTTTCGCGGCGGCGCTCCTTGTATTTGGAAATGCCAGCCGCTTCCTCGATGAAGTTGCGCAGCTCCTCGGGCTTGGCCTCGATCAGCTTGGAGATCATGCCCTGCTCGATGATCGAGTAGCTGCGCGGCCCCAGCCCCGTCCCGAGGAAAATATCCGTGATGTCACGCCGGCGGCATTTGGTGCCGTTGAGGTAATAGCTGTTCTGCCCGTCGCGGGTAACCTTGCGGCGGATCGAAATCTCGGCGTAGGCGGCATACTCGCCGACCAGGGTGGTTTCGCTGTTGTCGAACACCAGCTCGATACTGGCCTGGCTGACCGGCTTGCGGCCACTGGAGCCGTTGAAGATGACGTCGGTCATCGACTCGCCGCGCAGGTTCTTCGCCGAACTCTCGCCCATCACCCAACGCACCGCGTCGATGATATTGGACTTGCCGCAGCCGTTTGGCCCAACCACCGCCGCCATGTTGCTGGGGAAGTTGACCGTGGTCGGGTCGACGAACGACTTGAACCCGGCCAGGCGAATGCACTTCAGGCGCATCGGTCAGCCTCTGGCCAGTGCCGCCAGCACCAGTTCGCAGCTGCGCTGGCCATAGGCGGTGAGCACCTCGCGAATGCGCGGCAGGTCACGCGAGACCACGGCTTCGAGCAAGCGGGCGAACAGGTCGAGATAGTCGATCATGTTGGCCTGGCGCTGGTCCAGCGACAGGTAATAGGCACGGCTCATGGCCGGCTGCAGGTTTTCCACGGTTTCCTGCAGGAACGGGTTGTCGGCGAACGGATAGGCCGCACGCATGACCGCAAAACTGTCGGCGACGAAGGTCTTGATGTCGAGCTGGTCATGGGCACGCTGCAGCCGCTGCTGGATTTCCAGAAACGGGCGCAGGTCGGCTTCGGTGCGCCATTTTTGCGCAACCGCATTGCCCAGCAGGATGTAAAACTCGCCCATCAGCGAGCACAGGCTGCGAACGCTGCGCTCGTCCAGCACGGTCACATGGGCACCCCGGCGCGGCAGGATCGCCACCAGATGGCGGCGCTCGAGGATCAGCAGTGCTTCGCGCACCGAGCCGCGGCTGACGTTGAGCGCCTGGGTAACTTTCTGCTCCTGGATACGTTCGCCTGGCGCCAGCTCGCCGCGGATGATGCGTTCGGCCAGATAATCGGCAATCTGCTCGGAGAGGCTGTCCGGGGCCTTGAACGTCATGGTTTTCCTTCAAAATCATTGAACTGGGCACAAGGGGCGAATTGTAGCGTACTTGGGCGGTAATCGCGCAGAGGGGCCAGGTGGTTTATTTGACCTGTCAGACAGCCGCGCGCCCGGCGCGATCTATGCTTGTAATAGAGGCAGTGTGTGCGGCTGGGCATGGACATGTGCATTTTCTTGACCCTTGAGTCAAAAAAATATTGACCTGCTAGACAGGTCTTGCTTAGAGTCCGCCCAACAACAATAAAACCATTGCGAGGCCTTCCCCGTGATCCAGTTTCTCGTCAACCAGGAGCTGCGTAGTGAGCACGCCCTGGACCCTAACATGACGGTGCTGCAGTACCTGCGCGAGCACCTGGGCAAAACCGGCACCAAGGAGGGCTGCGCCAGTGGAGACTGCGGCGCTTGCACCGTGGTGGTCGGCGAACTGATCCAGGACGACCTGGGTAACGACAGCCTGCGCTACCGCAGCCTCAATTCGTGCCTGACCTTTGTGTCGTCGCTGCACGGCAAGCAACTGATCAGCGTCGAGGGGCTCAAACAACAGGGCCAACTGCACAGCGTTCAACAAGCGATGGCAGACTGCCACGGATCGCAATGCGGCTTCTGCACGCCCGGCTTCGTCATGTCACTGTTTGCCCTGCAAAAGAACAGCAGCGGCCCCGACCTGCATCAGGCCCAGGAAGCCCTGGCTGGCAACCTGTGCCGCTGCACCGGTTACCGGCCGATCCTCGACGCCGCCGAGCAGAGCTGCCACCAGCCCTGCCGCGACCAGTTCGATACCCAGCAGGCGCAAACCATCAGCCGCCTCAAGGCCATTGCCCCGACCCAGACCGGCGAGCTGAACAGCGGCGACAAGCGCTGCCTGGTGCCGCTGACCGTGGCGGATCTGGCCGACCTGTACAGCTCGCACCCCGAAGCGCGACTGCTGGCCGGTGGTACCGACCTGGCGCTGGAAGTCACCCAGTTCCACAAGACCTTGCCGGTGATGATCTACGTCGGCCATGTGGCAGAACTCAAGCGCATCGAGAAAACCGCCAGCCACCTGGAGATCGGCGCCGCCACGCCACTGACTGACTGCTACGCCGCGCTGAACGAGGAGTACCCTGACTTCGGGGCACTGCTGCACCGCTTTGCCTCGCTGCAGATCCGCAACCAGGGCACCCTCGGCGGCAACATCGGCAACGCCTCGCCAATCGGCGACTCGCCACCCCTGCTGATCGCCCTGGACGCGCAGGTGGTGCTGCGCCAGGGTGAACGCCAACGGGTTATGCCGCTGGAAGACTACTTCATCGACTACCGCATCACGGCTCGCCAGGACAGCGAGTTCATCGAGAAGATCATCGTGCCGCGCGCCACCAGTGACTGGACGTTCCGCGCCTATAAAGTGTCCAAGCGCCTGGACGACGACATCTCCGCCGTGTGCGCAGCCTTCAACCTCAGCATCGAAGACGGTGTGGTCAGCGGTGTGCGTATCGCCTTCGGCGGCATGGCGGCGATTCCCAAGCGCGCCCGCGCCTGTGAGGCGGCGCTGCGCGGCAAGCCGTGGGACCAGGCTGCCATCGAGCGCGCCTGCCAGGCCCTGGCCGAGGACTTCACCCCGCTAAGCGACTTCCGCGCCAGCAAGGAATACCGCCTGCTGACCGCGCAGAACCTGCTGCGCAAGTATTTCATCGAACAGCAAACACCGCACATCGAAACCCGGGTGACCGCTTATGTCTAACCATCACGTAGCCAAGAGCCAGGCCGAGATGGCCGAACTGTTCAGCCAGGACCTGACCACCGGGGTCGGCCGCAGCGTCAAGCACGACAGCGCCGACAAGCATGTATCGGGGGAGGCGCTGTACATTGACGATCGCCTGGAATTCCCTAACCAGTTGCATGTATATGCGCGTACCGCCGACCGCGCCCATGCGCGCATCCTGCGCATCGACACCACGCCGTGCTATGCCTTCGAGGGTGTGCGTATCGCCATCACCCACGAAGACATCCCCGGCCTGAAGGACATCGGCCCGGTGGTGGCCGGCGACCCGCTGCTGGCCATCGACAAGGTCGAGTTCTTCGGCCAGCCGGTGCTCGCTGTCGCTGCCCGCGATCTTGAAACCGCACGCAAAGCGGCCATGGCCGCCATCGTCGAGTACGAAGACTTGGAGCCGGTGCTGGACGTGGTCGAGGCGCTGCGCAAGAAGCACTTCGTGCTCGATAGCCACACCCATCAGCGCGGCGATTCGGCTGCCGCCCTGGCCAGCGCCCCGCATCGCATTCAGGGCACCCTGCACATCGGCGGCCAGGAGCACTTCTACCTGGAAACGCAGATTTCCTCGGTCATGCCTACCGAAGACGGCGGCATGATCGTCTACTGCTCCACCCAGAACCCCACCGAAGTGCAGAAACTGGTCGCCGAAGTACTCGACGTGCCGATGAACAAGGTGGTGCTGGACATGCGCCGCATGGGCGGCGGTTTTGGCGGCAAGGAAACCCAGGCCGCCAGCCCGGCATGCTTGTGCGCGGTCATTGCGCGCCTGACCGGCCAGCCAACCAAGATGCGCCTGCCCCGGGTCGAAGACATGACCATGACCGGCAAGCGCCACCCGTTCTACGTCGAGTATGACGTGGGCTTCGACGACAACGGCCGGCTGCACGGTATCAATTTCGACCTGGCTGGCAACTGTGGCTATTCGCCCGACCTGTCCGGTTCGATCGTCGACCGTGCCATGTTCCACTCCGACAACGCTTACTACCTGGGCGATGCCACCGTCCACGGCCACCGCTGCAAGACCAACACCGCCTCCAACACCGCCTACCGCGGCTTTGGCGGCCCACAGGGCATGGTCGCCATCGAGCAGGTGATGGACCATATCGCCCGTCATCTGGGCCGCGACCCGCTGGCCGTGCGCAAGGCCAACTATTACGGCAAGACCGAACGCAACGTCACCCACTACTACCAGACCGTCGAGCACAACATGCTCGAAGAGATGACCGCCGAGCTGGAGGCCAGCAGCGACTACGCCGAGCGACGCGAGTCGATCCGCCGCTTCAACGCCAACAGCCCGATCCTGAAGAAAGGCCTGGCACTGACACCGGTCAAGTTCGGCATTTCGTTCACCGCCACCTTCCTCAACCAGGCCGGTGCACTGATCCATATCTACACCGACGGCAGCATTCACCTGAACCACGGCGGCACCGAAATGGGCCAGGGCCTGAACACCAAGGTGGCCCAGGTGGTGGCGCAGATCTTCCAGGTGGATTTCAGCCGCATCCAGATCACCGCTACCAACACCGACAAGGTGCCTAACACCTCGCCTACGGCTGCTTCCAGCGGCGCCGACCTGAACGGCAAGGCGGCGCAGAACGCCGCCGAAATCCTCAAGAAACGCCTGACCGAGTTTGCCGCACGGCACTATCAGGTGACCGAGGAAGACGTCGAGTTCCGCAACGGCCATGTGCGGGTGCGCGACCAGATCGTCAGCTTCGAGCAACTGGTGCAGCAGGCCTACTTCGCCCAGGTGTCGCTGTCCAGCACCGGGTTCTACCGCACGCCGAAGATCTTCTACGACCGCAGCCAGGCCCGCGGCCGGCCGTTCTACTACTTCGCCTTTGGCGCTGCCTGCGTGGAAGTGATCGTCGACACGCTGACCGGCGAATACAAGATGTTGCGCGCCGACATCCTGCATGACGTGGGCGATTCGCTGAACCCTGCGATCGACATCGGCCAGGTGGAGGGCGGTTTCATCCAGGGCATGGGCTGGCTGACCACCGAAGAGCTGGTGTGGAACGCCAAAGGCAAGCTGATGACCAACGGCCCGGCCAGCTACAAGATCCCGGCCGTGGCCGACATGCCACTGGACCTGCGAGTGAAGCTGGTGGAGAACCGCAAGAACCCGGAAGACACCGTGTTCCACTCCAAGGCCGTGGGCGAGCCCCCGTTCATGCTCGGCATTGCTGCCTGGTGTGCAATCAAGGATGCCGTGGCCAGCCTGGCCGATTACCGCGTGCAGCCGCAGGTGGATGCGCCGGCAACGCCGGAGCGGGTGCTTTGGGGCTGCGAGCAGATGCGCAAGGCAGTGGCTGAAACACAGTCGCGCGAACGGGAACTGGAAACCATCACCCCCTGACAACGCAAGGCCCTTGTAGGAGCGGGTTTACCCGCGAATGCGATATCAGCTCCAGCGCTACATTCGCGGGTAAACCCGCTCCTACAAGGGTCGGCAGCATGGCTTAGAGAGGTTGCATCATGCACCAATGGATCAACGCCCTCGCCGACCACCAGTCCCGTGGCGAAGCTTGCGTGCTGGTGACCATCATCGAAGAGCGCGGCTCTACCCCGCGCAACGCAGGCTCGAAGATGGTGGTCAGCGCCAGCGGCCTGTTCGACACCATCGGCGGCGGCCACCTGGAATACAAGGCGCTGCACATCGCCCGGCAAATGCTCGAAGAGCAGCGCACCACCCCGCACCTGGAGCGCTTCAGCCTCGGTGCCAGCCTGGGCCAGTGTTGCGGCGGCGCCACCGTGCTGCTGTTCGAGCCGATGGCCGCGGTGCAGGCGCAGATCGCCGTGTTCGGCGCGGGCCATGTCGGCAGGGCTCTGGTACCCTTGCTCGCCGCGCTCCCCTGCCGGGTGCGCTGGATCGACTCGCGTGAACAGGAATTCCCCGAACTCATCCCCAATGGGGTGACCAAGGTCGTCAGTGAGGAACCGGTCGACGAAATCGCAGACCTGCCGCCCGGCAGCTACTGCATCGTCATGACCCACAACCACCAGCTCGACCTGGAACTGACTGCCGCCATTCTCAAGCGCAACGATTTCACCTGGTTCGGCCTGATCGGCTCGAAGACCAAACGGGTCAAGTTCGAGCACCGCCTGCGCGAACGAGGCTTCGACGAGGCCGTGATGGCCCGCATGCGCTGCCCGATGGGCCTGGCCGAGGTCAAAGGCAAGCTGCCCATCGAGATCGCCGTGTCCATCGCCGGTGAAATCATTGCCACTTACAACGCCTGCTTCGGCCAGCACGACGCTGCCGCCAATGCCGGCCCCATTGCCCAGTTGCTGCCGCCCTCCCGGCGCAGCCAAGCCATTTGACGAGTGTGTTATGACCGTTACCCGCAAAGCCTACCGTGCCGCCATCCTGCACAGCATTGCCGACCCGGCCGAGGTGGGCCTGGAGGCTTCCCATGAATACTACGAAGACGGCCTGCTGGTGGTCGACGATGGCCGCATCAGCGCCGTGGGGCACGCCAGTGAACTGCTGCCGACGCTGGATGCCGGCATCCCGGTCGAGCACTACCAGGACGCGCTGATCACCCCGGGCTTCATCGATACCCACATCCACTTCCCGCAGACCGGCATGATCGGTTCCTACGGCGAGCAGCTGCTGGATTGGCTCAATACCTACACCTTCCCCTGCGAAAAACAGTTCGCCGACAAAGGCCACGCCGACCAGGTGGCGAAGATCTTCCTCAAGGAACTGCTGCGCAACGGCACCACCACTGCGCTGGTATTCGGCAGCGTGCACCCGGAGTCGGTGAATGCCCTGTTCGAAGAGGCTGAACGCCTGGACCTGCGCCTGATCGCCGGCAAGGTGATGATGGACCGCAACGCGCCGGACTACCTGACCGACACCGCCGAATCGGGCTATGCCGAAAGCAAGGCACTGATCGAGCGCTGGCATGGCAAGGGCCGCCTGCATTATGCCGTTACCCCGCGGTTCGCCCCAACCAGCACGCCGGAACAATTGACCCTGGCCGGCCAATTGCTCAAGGAGCACCCGGGCGTGTACATGCACACGCACCTGTCGGAAAACCTCAAGGAAATCGACTGGGTCAAATCGCTGTTCCCCGAGCAGAAGGGTTATCTGGACGTCTACGATCACTTCGAGCTGCTGGGCGAGCGCTCGGTGTTTGCCCACGGCGTGCACCTGTGCGACGAAGAGTGCCAGCGCCTGGCCGAAACCGGCTCGGCTGTGGCCTTCTGCCCCACCTCCAACCTGTTCCTCGGCAGCGGCCTGTTCAACCTGCCCCAGGCCGAGCGGTTCGGGGTCAACGTGGGCCTGGGTACCGACGTTGGCGCCGGCACCAGCTTCTCTCTGCTGAACACCCTGAACGAGGCATACAAGGTGATGCAGCTGCAAGGCGCGCGTCTGCATCCGTACAAATCGCTGTACCTGGCCACCCTCGGCGGCGCCCGCGCGCTACGCCTGGACGACCGTATCGGTAGCCTGCGCCCGGGCAACGATGCCGACTTCGTGGTGCTGGACTACAAGGCCACGCCACTGCTGGACTACCGCATCCAGCAGTCCAACAGCATCGAAGAAACCTTGTTCGTGCTCACCACCCTGGGCGATGACCGTACCGTACGTGAAACCTACGCCGCCGGGCGCTGCGTGCACCAGCGTTAAGGTTCTTTCGCCAGGCCCCGATACAGCGCGCCGCCGATAGCAGCACCGATCAGCGGCGCCACCCAGAATAGCCACAGCTGCTGCAGGGCCCAGCCACCGACGAACAAGGCCGGCCCCGTGCTTCGCGCGGGGTTGACCGAGGTATTGGTCACCGGGATCGAGATCAGGTGGATCAGGGTCAGGGCCAGGCCGATGGCGATGGGTGCAAAACCTGCCGGTGCGCGGGCGTCGGTCGCCCCCATGATGACCACCAGGAACATCGCCGTCATCACCACTTCACTGACAAAGCCTGCACCCAGCGTATAGCCACCGGGCGAGTGGTCGGCGTAGCCGTTTGAAGCCAACCCCGCAGACAGCTCGAAACCGGCCTTGCCGCTGGCGATGAGGTAGATCACACCGGCCGCCAGGATGGCACCGATCACCTGGGCGATCACATAAGGCAGCAGCTCTTTTGCCGGGAAGCGCCCGCCCACCACCAGCCCGAACGATACGGCAGGGTTTAGATGGCAACCAGAAATATGGCCGATGGCGAAGGCCATGGTCAGTACGGTGAGGCCGAAGGCGAAGGCGACACCGAGCACACCGATGCCGAGAGGGGAACTGGCTGCGAGTACCGCACTGCCACAGCCACCAAGGACCAGCCAGAAGGTGCCGATCAGTTCGGCCCCCATGCGTTTACCCAGGGACATGCTCATGAATCCATTCCTCAAGAAGTTGAACGCAACGAATGCGCAAGCCCAACTGCTTGATGAAGGTTTGCTCACAAGAATTTAGCAGACCTTTGGGTTATGGCCAGTAGTGGCTGGAAGGGCTGCCTTGCAGCCCCTCGATCACGCAGGCAAACGATCAACCCTTGACGGAAACCTTGGGTTTTTTCAACAGATGCGAGAACACGGCATGCAAATCGTCCGAGGCGCTCTCCTCGTCCAGGTTCAGCTTGCTGTCGATGTGGTCCATGTGATGCATCATCAGGCTCACCGCCTGTTCGGCATCGCGTGCCTCGATGGCATCGATGAGCTGCATGTGTTCATCGTAAGAGCAGTGGGAGCGGTTGCCGCTTTCGTACTGGGCAATGATCAGCGAAGTCTGCGAGACCAGGCTGCGCTGGAAACTCACCAGCGGTGCATTGCCCGCCGCTTCGGCCAGCTTGAGGTGGAACTCACCGGAAAGGCGGATACCGGCACCCCGGTCACCGCGCGAGAAGCTGTCGCGCTCTTCGCGCACCATCTGCCGCAGCTCGTTGAGCTGCTCGGGGGTGGCATGCTGCACCGCCAGCTCGGTGATGGCGCGTTCGACCATGCGCCGCGAGAAGAACACCTGGCGCGCCTCTTCGACGGTCGGGCTGGCCACCACCGCGCCGCGGTTCGGTCGCAGCAGCACCACGCTTTCGTGGGCCAGGCGCGACAAGGCGCGGCGGATGATGGTGCGGCTGACGCCAAAGATCTCGCCCAGCGCTTCCTCGCTCAACTTGGTGCCCGGAGCCAGACGCTGCTCGAGGATCGCCTCGAAAATATGCGCGTAGACGATGTCGTCCTGGGTACCGCTGCGGCCGGCCTTGCCGACTCGTGCAGGTTTCTTCAGAGGTTGCAGCTGTTCGTTCATGGGCTCTCGAGGCACGAAGAGAAAGTATGGCGCCATTGTACACAGGCTGAGGCGATTCCGCAGGGGGCGTTTTACCTATATAGCCGTTGTACGACACATTGCGCATACAAAACATAAAACATTATTTGCTTTATTTGTACACAAAAGCATAATCCACCGAGCAACTTCTTGACCCATAAGTCAACAAACGGTCAGACGTCTGCCTTCCCGCGGAGCCGCCAAGTGCATCGCTCAGGAAACTGGCTCCATAACAACAAGAACGACTTGAGGAGTACTCGCTGTGGAAAGCCGCAAATCCGAAGCCCCTACGCTGGATCTTGCCCCACCGCTCGAAACGAGCTGGCTGGAGCGGATTTTCAAACTCAAGCAACACGGCAGCACCGTCAGAACCGAAATGATCGCTGGGGTGACCACCTTCATCACCATGGCCTACATCATCTTCGTCAACCCCAACATCATGGCCGACGCCGGCATCGACCATGGTGCCGCTTTCGTCGCCACCTGCATCGCCGCCGCGCTGGGCTGCCTGCTGATGGGCCTGTACGCCAACTGGCCGGTGGGCCTGGCGCCGGGCATGGGGCTCAATGCCTTCTTTACCTACACCGTGGTCGGCACCATGGGCTACAACTGGGAAACGGCGCTGGGGGCGGTATTCGTCTCCGGCGTGCTGTTCATGTTCCTGACCTTGTCGAAAGTGCGCGAATGGCTGCTCAACAGCATCCCGGTCAGCCTGCGCCATGCCATGGGGGCCGGCGTCGGATTGTTTCTCGGGCTGATCGGCCTGAAGACTGCAGGCATCATCGTCGACAGCCCTGCCACCCTGATCAAGCTGGGCTCGCTGCATGAGCCGGGGCCGCTGCTGGCGGCCGTGTGCTTCCTGCTGATCGCCATCCTCAGCTACAAGCGGGTATTCGGCGCGATCCTGATCAGCATCATGGGTGTCACCCTGGCCGGCTGGGGCCTGGGCCTGGTCAAATTTGGCGGGGTGATGTCGATGCCGCCGAGCCTGGCGCCCACCTGGATGGCCATGGACGTGGCTGGCGTGTTCAACGTCAGCATGATCAGCGTGGTGCTGGCGTTCCTCTTCGTGCACATGTTCGACACTGCCGGCACCCTGATGGGCGTCGCGCAACGGGCCAACCTGGTGGCGCCGGACGGGCGGATCGAGAACCTGTCGAAGGCGTTGAAGGCTGACAGTGCCTCGAGTGTGTTCGGCGCGGTGGTCGGTGTACCACCGGTGACCAGCTATGTGGAGAGTGCAGCGGGGGTTGCCGCAGGTGGCCGAACTGGCCTGACGGCTGTGGTGGTAGGCCTGCTGTTCATCGCCGCGATGTTCTTCGCACCGCTGGCCGGGATGATTCCGGCCTATGCGACAGCAGGTGCACTGATCTATGTTGCAATGCTGATGATGGGCAGCATGGCGCATATCCATTGGGATGAGGCCACCGACAGCATTCCGGCGATCGTCACGGTGATCATGATGCCGCTGACGTTCTCGGTCGCCGATGGTATTGCCCTGGGCTTCATCAGCTATGTGGCATTGAAGGCGGGTACCGGCAAATACAAGGAAATCTCGGCCAGCCTGTGGGTGCTGTGCGCGATCTTCATTGCCAAGTTCGTGTTCCTCTGACCGAGGGCGCTTCTACCCCGGGGGTGGACAGTTGGATACAGCCCGTCGTAGGAGCGGGTTCACCCGCGAAGAGGCCGGCCCTGCCGGCCAATCCCCACCCGCCGTTCACCGTTGCTGCCGCCACCGTATTCGCGGGTAAACCCGCTTCTACAACGGTGGTGGACAGTTGGATACAGCCCGCCGTAGGAGCGGGTTCACCCGCGAAGAGGCCGGCCCTGCTGGCCAATCTCCACCCGCCGTTCACCGTTGCTGCCGCCACCGTATTCGCGGGTAAACCCGCTCCTATCACGGGGTGGACAGTTGGATACAGCCCGCTGTAGGAGCGGGTTCACCCGCGAAGAGGCCGGCCCTGCTGGCCAATCCCCACCCGCCGTTCACCGTTGCTGCCGCCACCGTATTCGCGGGTAAACCCGCTCCTACCACGGTGGTGGACAGTTGGATACAGCCCGTCGTAGGAGCGGGTTCACCCGCGAAGAGGCCGGCCCTGCTGGCCAATCCCCACCCGCCGTTCACCGTTGCTGCCGCCACCGTATTCGCGGGTAAACCCGCTCCTACAACGGTGGTGGACAGTTGGATACAGCCCGTCGTAGGAGCGGGTTCACCCGCGAAGAGGCCGGCCCTGCTGGCCAATCCCCACCCGCCGCTCACCGTTGCCGCCACCACCGTATTCGCGGGTAAACCCGCTCCTACAACGGTGGTGGACAGTTGGAGTCCAGCCCGCCGTAGGAGCGGGTTCACCCGCGAAGAGGCAGCAGACGAAAAAAAGCCCGCCAGTGTGAGAGCGGGCCAAAGGACCTACGAAGATTCTTCTAGCGACCAACTAGCTTCCACGATAGGTCGAATAGCTGTACGGCGAAATCAGCAGCGGCACATGGTAGTGCTCCTGCGACTCGTCGATGCCAAAGCGCAGCACGACAACATCCAGAAACGCCTGGGCCGGCAATTGCACGCCACGGGCGCGGTAGTAATCCCCAGCGCTGAACTGCAACTGGTAAACGCCAGTGCGGTAATCGTCCCCCTGCAGCAGCGGCGCGTCGACGCGGCCATCGCTGTTGGTCAGGGCGGTGTTCACCAGCTCCAGTTGCTGGCCTTCGACGCGGTACAGCTCGACCTTGATCGAGCTACCCGGGCAGCCATGCGCGGCATCCAGTACGTGTGTGGTCAAACGTCCCATTGCGTGTCGCCTCTTGTTCAATCTGTGGGCAAAAAATACTCAGCCATCGCACCAGCTTAGCGCCTGCGGCAGGCGGGAATGACGTTATTAAGACATTCCGCCCAAGGATTGTACACAATTTTTTGATCCCCTCTGTCACACCCTCCATTTGCTGCCCATAAACGACCCATCGGTCGCAAATACACGCACCATAACGATGCCAACCTCATTAGCTGACCAAACAGGCAGGTTTCTTGCACTGTATTTCCACGTCGCTGTCAGGCGACAAAAGGGAAGAAATGCGGAAAAACAGGCTTACAAAAGATTTCAGAAGTTGTATACAATCAGCCCATCCGGTGGTGCGACATACCGACGCGGCCCGCCCACCCCCCGCACTAACGCACAAGAAGGAAGACTGCAGTGAGCGCTGATTACCCTCGCGACCTGATCGGTTACGGCAACAACCCTCCTCACCCGCAATGGCCGGGCAACGCCCGCATCGCGCTGTCTTTCGTCCTCAATTACGAGGAAGGTGGCGAACGCAACATCCTGCACGGTGACAAGGAATCCGAAGCCTTCCTGTCCGAGATGGTCGCTGCCCAACCCCTGCAGGGCCAGCGCAACATGAGCATGGAGTCGCTGTATGAATACGGCAGCCGTGCCGGTGTATGGCGTCTGCTGAAGCTGTTCAAGGACAGCGGCGTGCCACTCACCATCTTCGCCGTGGCCATGGCCGCCCAGCGCCACCCCGACGTGATCCGCGCCATGGTCGAAGCCGGCCACGAGATCTGCAGCCACGGCTACCGCTGGATCGACTACCAGAACATGGACGAGGCCCAGGAGCGCGAGCACATGCTCGAAGCCATCCGTATCCTCACCGAACTCACCGGCGAGCGCCCGCTGGGCTGGTACACCGGCCGTACCGGCCCGAACACCCGCCGCCTGGTGATGGAGGAAGGTGGTTTCCTCTATGACAGCGACACCTACGACGACGACCTGCCCTACTGGGAGCCGAACAACCCCACCGGCAAACCGCACCTGGTGATCCCCTACACCCTGGACACCAACGACATGCGCTTCACCCAGGTACAGGGCTTCAACTGCGGCGAGCAGTTCTTCCAGTACCTGAAAGACGCCTTTGATGTGCTGTACGCCGAAGGCGCCGAAGCACCGAAAATGCTTTCCATCGGCCTGCATTGCCGCCTGGTCGGCCGCCCGGCACGCCTGGCTGCACTCAAGCGCTTCGTCGATTACGCAAAAAGTCATGACCAGGTCTGGTTCGCCCGTCGCGTGGATATCGCCCGCCACTGGCACGCCACCCACCCGTACAAGAATGAGAACGCCTGATGACCGCCTTCAATACCCTCAAACCATCCACCCTGGACCGTGACGCCTTCGTCAAGGCCTTCGCCGACATCTACGAGCACTCGCCGTGGGTTGCCGAAAAAGCCTACGACCTGGGCCAACTGGGCGAGCTGGATGAGATCGAGGCGCTGCACCAGCGCATGAGCGACATCCTGCTCAGCGCCAACCACGCCGACCAGCTGGCGCTGATCAACGCTCACCCGGACCTGGCCGGCAAGGCCGCCATCCAGGGCGAGCTGACCGAATCGAGCACCAACGAACAGGCCGGCGCCGGCATTCACCAGTGCACCGCCGAGGAGTTCGCCCGTTTCACCGAGCTGAACGATGCCTATAAAGCCAAGTTTCAGTTCCCGTTCATCATGGCGGTGAAGGGCAGCAACCGGCACCAGATTCTCGCCGCCTTTGAAAAGCGCATCCACAACGATGCCGATGCCGAATTCAAGGAAGCCCTGGCGCAGATCAACCTGATCGCCCTGTTCCGCCTGCTGCAGCTGTAAGCAACAGCCGAACCTTATTCAGAAAACGAACAATAGAAGAGATAAACGCATGCGCACCCTGATGATCGAGCCCTTGACCAAAGAAGCCTTCGCCCAGTTCGGAGACGTGATCGAAACCGACGGCAGCGACCACTTCATGATCAACAACGGCTCGACCATGCGCTTTCACAAGCTCGCCACGGTCGAAACCGCCGAGCCTGAAGACAAGGCGATCATCAGCATCTTCCGCGCCGACGCGCAGGACATGCCGCTGACCGTGCGCATGCTGGAACGCCATCCGCTGGGCAGCCAGGCTTTCATCCCGCTGCTCGGCAACCCCTTTCTGATCGTGGTCGCGCCCGTTGGCGATGCACCTGTATCAGGCTTGGTCCGAGCCTTCCGCAGTAATGGCAGGCAGGGCGTTAATTACCATCGCGGCGTCTGGCACCACCCGGTGCTGACGATCGAAAAGCGGGATGATTTCCTGGTGGTTGATCGCAGTGGTTCTGGCAACAACTGCGATGAGCATTACTTCACCGAGGAACAGATGCTGATCCTCAATCCCCACCAATAAGAAAAGGTCAGTCATCTTCTCGGTGACTGGCAGAGGTACATACTGTGGAAGCACACCTTCACGAATGGCTGAACCTGAGCATTCGCTGGGTTCACATGATCACCGGCGTCGCCTGGATCGGTGCATCGTTCTACTTCGTCTGGCTGGAGAACCACCTGAACCGAAGCAACCCGCGCGATGGGTTGTCAGGTGATCTCTGGGCGATTCACGGCGGTGGTATCTACCACCTGGAGAAATACAAGCTCGCCCCCCCGAAAATGCCCGAGAACCTGCACTGGTTCAAATGGGAAGCCTACTTCACCTGGATGTCCGGTATCGCCCTGCTGTGCGTGGTGTTCTACTGGAACCCGACCCTGTACCTGCTGGCACCTGGCAGCACCCTGAGCGGTGCCGAAGGCGTGGCCATCGGTATCGGTTCGCTGATCGCGGGCTGGTTCATCTACGACTTCCTGTGCGACTCGCCCCTGGGCAAGAAGCCAGCGCTGCTCGGTGGTGTGCTGTTCGTGCTGATCATCGCTGCCTGCTGGGGCTTCAGCCTGGTGTTCAGCGGCCGTGGTGCCTACCTGCACACCGGCGCGATCATCGGCACCATCATGGTCGGTAACGTGTTCCGCATCATCATGCCGGCCCAACGCCAGCTGGTGGCGGCGATCGAGAACAACCAGACGCCCGACCCGGTCCTGCCGGCCAAGGGCCTGCTGCGCTCGCGTCACAACAACTACTTCACCCTGCCGGTGCTGTTCATCATGATCAGCAACCATTTCCCGAGCACCTACGGTAGCCAGTACAACTGGCTGATCCTGGCCGGTATCGCAGTAGCCGCGGTTCTGATCCGCCACTACTTCAACACCCGCCACGACAGCAACAAGTACGCCTGGACCCTGCCCGTCGGCGCTCTGGCGATGATCTGCCTGGCTTACGTTACCGGCCCGAAACCGATGGCCGTAAGCCCTGAGCAAGCCGCAGCGAAGATCGAGTACCAACCGCTGCCGGCAACTGCGGTAGGCGGCAAGACCGCTGCCGAGCAGCGTGCCGAGGACGCCGCCAAGGCTGCCGAAGCACCCACCGCACCAGCGCAAGCACCGGCCCAGGCCGCTGCCCAGGCCGGTGGTGGCGACTTCGACAAGATCCATAATGTCATCCAGGAACGCTGCACCGTGTGCCACTCGTCCAAGCCGACCAGCCCACTGTTCAGCACCGCCCCTGCCGGCGTGATGTTCGACACTCCGCAGCAGATCCAGGCCCAGGCCGCGCGCATTCAGGCGCAAGCGGTTGCCAGCCAGATCATGCCGCTGGGCAACATCACCCAGATGACAACCGAAGAGCGCAAGCTCGTCGGCGAATGGATCGCCAAAGGCGCCCAAGTCAACTGACAGCACCTCGCCAGGCAACCCGCCCCCAAGGGAATCACCTTCCCCTGTAGGAGCGGGCTTGCCCGCGAAGAGGCCGATAGCCCCAGCCTCAAGCTCCATGTGTTACGCAACAAGCAAGCATCGAGCGTGCAGGCATGAAGCCTGCCGCTTGGATCCGAGAATAAAAACAAAACTCGAGGTGCTGCATGTCCGAGTCACGCAAGGCGTATATCCCCATTGCGCCGCCGCGCGAACCCTTGCCCCTGTTCCAACTGATCCTGGTTGGCCTGCAACACGTTCTGCTGATGTACGGTGGCGCGATCGCCGTGCCGTTGATCATTGGCCAGGCCGCCGGGTTGTCCCGTGAAGAAGTCGCTTTCCTGATCAACGCCGACCTGCTGGTCGCTGGCGTCGCTACCATCATCCAGTCGTTCGGTATCGGCCCGGTGGGCATCCGCATGCCGGTGATGATGGGTGCCAGTTTCGCTGCCGTCGGTAGCATGGTGGCCATGGCCGGCATGCCCGGCGTAGGCCTGCAGGGGATCTTCGGCGCGACCATCGCTGCCGGGTTCTTCGGCATGCTGATCGCGCCGTTCATGTCCAAGGTTGTCCGCTTCTTCCCACCGCTGGTCACCGGTACGGTGATCACCTCGATTGGCCTGTCGCTGTTCCCGGTGGCTGTCAACTGGGCCGGTGGCGGCCATGAAGCAGAAACGTTCGGCTCGCCGATCTACCTGCTGGTGGCCGGCCTGGTACTGGCCGTGATCCTGCTGATCAACCGCTTCATGCGCGGTTTCTGGGTAAACGTGTCGGTACTGGTGGGCATGGGCCTTGGCTACATCCTGGCCGGCTCCATCGGCATGGTCGACCTGTCGGGCCTGAATGAAGCACCTTGGTTGCAGGTGGTCACCCCACTGCACTTCGGCATGCCGACTTTCAGCCTGGCGCCGATCCTGTCCATGTGCCTGGTAGTGGTGATTATCTTCGTCGAGTCCACCGGCATGTTCCTGGCCTTGGGCAAGGTGACTGATCGTGAAGTAACCCCTGGCATGCTGCGTCGCGGCCTGCTGTGCGATGCCGGTGCGTCGTTCATTGCGGGCTTCTTCAACACCTTCACCCACTCCTCGTTCGCCCAGAACATCGGCCTGGTGCAAATGACCGGGGTGCGCTGCCGCTACGTCACCATCGTGGCTGGTGCACTGCTGATCCTGCTCAGCCTGCTGCCCAAGGCGGCCTTCCTGATTGCCTCGATCCCGCCCGCAGTACTGGGCGGCGCGTCCATCGCCATGTTCGGCATGGTCACTGCCACCGGGATCAAGATTCTTCAGGAGGCGGACATCGGCGACCGCCGCAACCAGCTGTTGGTTGCCGTGAGCGTCGGCTTCGGGTTGATCCCCGTGGTGCGTCCGGAGTTCTTTGCCCAGATGCCACAGTGGATGGAGCCCATCACCCACAGCGGTATCGCCATGGCCACGGTCTGTGCCCTGGTGTTGAACGTACTGTTCAACATCCTTGGCGGTGCCGACCGCGCAATGCACAACGACGTCTGTCACCAGCATTGAGCCAAGGGGGGCGGTGCATGGCCGCCCCTCGTTCACCTCTGCAGTAACCGCTACGCCGTCGACCCGCCGGAATGGGTCGCCCGGGGCGCCTGCGCGCCAAAAAAACGCCAACAAAAACAATAAGTCCGGGAATCACAACATGAAGCGCATCACCACGTCCCTGTTGTTGGGCAGCAGCCTGCTGGCCACCCTACCCTCGCACGCAGGCGAATGGCTGCAATGGCACGGCGAAAGCCTGACCTACCTGTACGGCAAGGACTTCAAGGTCAACCCTGATATCCAGCAGACCATCACCTTCGAGCACGCCAACAAATGGAAGTACGGCGACACCTTCATGTTCGTCGACAAGATCTTCTACAACGGCAAGGCCGACCCCGGCAAAGGTGTGACCACCTACTACGGCGAGTTCAGCCCACGCCTGTCATTGGGCAAGATCTTCGACCGCAAGCTTGCCTTCGGTCCGATCAAGGACGTGCTGCTGGCCATGACCTACGAGCGCGGTGAAGGCGACAACGAGGCCTACCTGATCGGCCCCGGCTTCGACTTGAACATCCCCGGCTTCAACTATTTCACCCTCAATTTCTACGTGCGTAACACCGAAGGCAGCCGCCCCGGTGACAACGTCTGGCAGATTACCCCCGGCTGGTCTTACACCCTCCCCGTAGGCCGGTCAGACATTCTGATCGACGGTTACATGGACTGGGTTACCGACAACGACCAGACCCGTCGTGGCACCTATCACGCCAACCTGCACTTCAACCCGCAGGTCAAATACGACCTGGGCAAGGCGCTGAACCTGGGCGCCAAGCAGCTCTACGTCGGCTTTGAATACAGCTACTGGAAAGACAAGTACGGCATTGACAGCCGTGGCAACCTGGACAGCAACCAGAGCGTCGCCAGTGCGCTGATCAAGGTGCACTTCTAGGAAGTTGACCAAACGCACAAGTTTGAATCACCCCGCTCCAGGACGGAGCACTTGAGGCGCGGCGCGCAAGCCAGTAATCTGCGCGCCCCCTCGATCAGGGCAGAACGGATTCTGCCTGCGTTTACTGACCGCTCAGTCAATGAATTCGGGCGGTTGGCCAACGTGTTGCCAGCCTGAAATACCCTTTTCATCCGTTCAGAACGAAGTCGAGCAGGAAGGTTTTGCCAACCCGGAAAAGTTGGCCCAACCCTTGCCAAACAGCTGTGGCCTATCGAAAAAAGCTGACTCAAAAGACAAAAAAAGCGCCGACACCGAGCGCTGACAACAGATCAATCAAGGGAGCGACACTCGCAATGCGTACTATCAAGAGCCTGATCCTTGCCGGCGGCCTGCTGGCCTGCGGCACCACCTTCGGCGGCGACCTGCTGCAATGGCAGAACAACAGCCTGACCTACCTGTGGGGCAAGAACTTCAAGGTAAACCCGGCGATTCAGCAAACCGTCACCTTCGAGCACGCAGATGGCTGGAAGTACGGCGACAACTTCATTTTCGTCGACAAGATCTTCTACCAGGGCCAGAAAGACGCCGGCAACGGCCCGAACACCTACTACGGTGAGATCAGCCCACGCCTGTCGTTCGGCAAGATTTTCGACCAGAAGATCGAGTTTGGCCCGGTCAAGGACGTGCTGCTGGCAATGACCTACGAGTTTGGCGAGGGTGACACCGAGTCCTACCTGATCGGCCCGGGCTTCGACCTGGCCATCCCGGGCTTCGACTACTTCCAGCTGAACTTCTACAACCGCACCACCGACGGCAGCCGCGCTGGCGACAACGTGTGGCAGATCACCCCTGTGTGGTCGTACACCATTCCGGTCGGAGATTCCGACGTGCTGATCGACGGCTTCATGGACTGGGTGGTGGACAACGACGAGAACCGCCGCGGCACCTACCAGGCCAACCTGCACTTCAACCCGCAGATCAAGTACGACCTGGGCAAGGCATTGCACCTGGGTGAGAAACAGCTGTACGTGGGTGTGGAGTATGACTACTGGAAGAACAAGTACGGCATCAAGGACAGCGATGCCTTCACTACCGACCAGAACACCATGAGCTTCTTGGTCAAGGTTCACTTCTGACCTGAGCGGGGCCGCTTTGCGGCCCATTCGCGGGTAAACCCGCTCCTACAGGGGACGCGCCGGGTGCAAGGCAAACGCGGTACCTGGTAGGGGCGGGTTCACGCGCGAACCGGGGCAAAGCCCCGGCCAGGCGCCTCAATTGGCAGGTCTGAGCGCCCGCCACAACTTCCCCGCAGCACTGACCACCGCCAGCACCATGGCACCGGCCACAACCCCGACCCCAGCGTTGAGCAACGCCCCGGTCAGCGCCCCGCCACGCCCTTCGCTGAACGCCTCGATGGCATGATGCAGCGGCTCGATGCCATGCACCAGGATCCCACCGCCAACCAGGAACATCGCCGCAGTACCAATCACCGACAGGCTTTTCATCATGTACGGCGCCGCCCGCAGGATGCCGTTACCCACTGCCTGAGTCAGCCTGGAGGTTTTGCGGGCCATCCACAGCCCAAGGTCGTCAAGCTTGACGATCCCGCCTACCAACCCATACACACCAATGGTCATCACCACCGCAATGCCCGACAGCACGATGATCTGCTGGGTCAGCGGCGAGTCAGCCACGATAC
Organism: Pseudomonas sp. 10(2024); assembly: GCF_045164175.1. Taxonomy (NCBI): domain Bacteria; kingdom Pseudomonadati; phylum Pseudomonadota; class Gammaproteobacteria; order Pseudomonadales; family Pseudomonadaceae; genus Pseudomonas; species Pseudomonas sp. 10(2024). The sequence continues at coordinate 1,730,388 of NZ_CP174006.1, read as the reverse complement.
CCAAGGTAATGGCGATGATTTCTGCCGACAGGATGAAGTCGGTACGCACCGCCCCCTTGATCTTGGCTTTTTCAAAAGCCACCAGGTCAACGCTGGGATCGGCAACGGCCTCCTTGCGCGCCTCGTGCTGTGCCTCATCCTCTTCCTTGCTGTGCAAGAACTTGTGCGCCAGCTTCTCGAAACCCTCGAAGCACAGAAACGCGCCACCCAACATCAACAACGGCGTAACCGCCCAGGGTATGAACGCACTGATCAGCAACGCGGCCGGTACCAGGATCGCCTTGTTGACGAACGACCCCTTGGCCACCGCCCAGACGACCGGAAGTTCGCGATCGGCACGCACGCCGGTGACCTGCTGGGCATTCAGCGCCAGGTCGTCACCCAGCACACCCGCTGTCTTTTTCGCCGCGACTTTGGTCATTAGCGAGACGTCATCCAGCAGCGTGGCGATGTCGTCGATCAGTACCAGTAGACTGCTTCCTGCCATGTTTGCTTGTATCCAAATAAGTCAATGTGCCGGATTCTAGCCCAAAGCCGCTGCCTTGAGCGCCCGTCGAGGCCGGTGCTACCATGCCCGATCCCTCTTAGAGGTGGCCAGACACGAGGAAGATCCCTGACCATGAGCACCATTCGCGAGCGCAACAAGGAATTGATCCTGCGCGCAGCCAGCGAGGAATTCGCCGACAAGGGCTTCGCCGCCACCAAGACCAGCGATATCGCGGCCAAGGCCGGCCTGCCCAAGCCGAACGTGTATTACTACTTCAAGTCCAAGGACAATCTCTACCGCGAGGTCCTTGAAAGCATCATCGCGCCGATCATGCAGGCATCCACGCCGTTCAATGCAGACGGCGACCCGAAGGAAGTGCTGAGTGCGTACATTCGTTCGAAGATTCGCATTTCGCGTGATCTGCCCCATGCGTCCAAGGTGTTCGCCAGCGAGATCATGCATGGCGCGCCGCACCTGTCTCCGAACCAGGTCGAGCAGTTGAACGAACAGGCCCGACACAACATCGAGTGCATCCAGCGCTGGATCGACCGCGGGCAGATCGCCCATGTGGACGCGCATCATCTGATGTTCAGCATCTGGGCAGCGACCCAGACCTATGCCGACTTCGACTGGCAGATTTCTGCGGTGACCGGCAAGGCCAAGTTGGCCGACAGTGATTATGACGCGGCGGCCGAGACCATCATTCGTATGGTCTTGAAAGGTTGTGAGCCTGAGGCAGCCTGAACCATATCGAAGGGCCATTCGCGGGCAAGCCCGCTCCCAGAGGATCCACATGCCTGAAGGTTGTGGAGTCCCTGTAGGAGCGGGCTTGCCCGCGAATGGGCCAGAACAGGCAATAGAGATTTAGGCCGCTACCCCGGCATCTGCCCGCAACCCCACCTCCTCGATCGCACTGATCGCACACTGCTCGTCGATATCCGAGGTATCGCCGCTGATCCCCACGGCGCCCAGCACCTTGCCGTCCTGATCACGAATCAGCACCCCACCTGGCGCCGGCACCACCGGCCGCTCACCCATGCCGTTCAACGCGGCAAAAAAAGCCGGCCGCTGCTGCGCATCCAGCGCCAGCAAGCGCGACCCCTTGCCCAGGGCAATCGCGCCCCAGGCTTTGCCAGTGGCCACTTCAGGACGAATCAGGCTGGCGCCATCCTCACGCTGCAGCGCCAGCAGGTGCCCGCCGGCATCCAGCACCGCCACGGTCAGCGGCGCGGCATTGATCTTGCGGCCCGCCACCAGCGCGGCATTTACCAGGCTGACAGCGACTTTCAGGTTCAGAACGTTCATGGAAAGGTCCTCTTCTTGTTGTGAGAAGCCCTGAGGGCAGTTGAAAACCGATCAAACAAATAGAACACAACGAGAGATATTTTTGTATACAATATTTTGAAACGATCGTATGCGATGACGCAAACCCTCGTTTTCACGGGCGCTCTGACGAAAGCCAGCTTAGTCGATGAAAACCCATTGACCTGAGCCGCCAGGCGTGAATACACTCTGTCGCAAAGCAAGTTGTATACAATTACAAAATCGATGAGGCACAAACCATGAGCAAAATGAGAGCAATCGATGCAGCCGTTCTGGTCATGCGCCGTGAAGGTGTAGATACCGCGTTCGGCATCCCGGGGGCTGCCATCAACCCGTTGTATTCGGCCCTGAAGAAAGTCGGTGGCATCGATCACGTCCTCGCTCGTCACGTCGAAGGTGCCTCGCACATGGCCGAGGGCTACACCCGCGCCAACCCGGGCAACATCGGTGTGTGCATCGGCACGTCCGGCCCTGCCGGCACCGACATGGTCACCGGCCTGTACAGTGCCTCGGCCGACTCCATCCCGATTCTGTGCATCACTGGCCAGGCGCCACGTGCCCGCCTGCACAAGGAAGACTTCCAGGCTGTCGACATCACCAACATCGTCAAGCCGGTGACCAAGTGGGCGACCACCGTTCTGGAGCCAGGCCAGGTGCCTTACGCCTTCCAGAAGGCCTTCTACGAAATGCGTACCGGCCGCCCAGGCCCGGTGCTGATCGACCTGCCGTTCGACGTGCAGATGGCCGAAATCGAATTCGACATCGACGCCTACGAACCGCTGCCCGTGCACAAGCCGTCCGCCACTCGCGTACAGGCCGAAAAAGCCCTGGCCCTGCTCAATGACGCCGAGCGCCCACTGCTGGTAGCCGGTGGCGGCATCATCAACGCCGACGCCAGCGACAAGCTGGTCGAATTCGCCGAACTGACCGGCGTACCGGTAATCCCGACCCTGATGGGCTGGGGCACCATCCCGGACGACCACGCACAGATGGTTGGTATGGTCGGCCTGCAGACCTCGCACCGCTATGGCAACGCAACCCTGCTGAAGTCCGACCTGGTATTCGGTATCGGTAACCGCTGGGCCAACCGCCACACCGGTTCCGTCGATGTCTACACCGAAGGCCGCAAGTTCGTACACGTCGACATCGAACCGACCCAGATCGGCCGCGTGTTCACCCCGGACCTGGGCATTGTTTCCGATGCTGGCAAGGCACTGGACGTGTTCCTGGAAGTGGCCCGCGAGTGGAAAGCCGCCGGTAAGCTCAAGTGCCGCAAGGCCTGGCTGGAAGAGTGCCAGGAGCGCAAGTCGAGCCTGCAGCGCAAGACCCACTTCGACAACGTGCCGGTCAAGCCGCAGCGCGTCTACGAAGAAATGAACCAGGTATTCGGCAAGGACACCTGCTACGTCAGCACCATCGGTCTGTCGCAGATTGCCGGCGCACAGTTCCTGCATGTGTACAAGCCTCGCCACTGGATCAACTGCGGCCAGGCCGGCCCGCTGGGCTGGACCATCCCTGCCGCGCTGGGCGTGGTCAAAGCCGATCCGAAGCGCAAGGTTGTCGCGCTGTCGGGTGACTACGACTTCCAGTTCATGATCGAAGAACTGGCGGTAGGTGCGCAGTTCAACCTGCCGTACGTCCACGTACTGGTGAACAACGCCTACCTGGGCCTGATCCGCCAGGCGCAGCGTGGCTTCGACATGGATTACTGTGTACAACTGGCGTTCGAGAACATCAACTCGACCGACGCTGCCACCTACGGTGTCGATCACGTCGCTGTGGTCGAAGGCCTGGGTTGCAAGGCCATCCGTGTGTTCGAGCCAGCAGAAATCGCCCCTGCCCTGATCAAGGCACAGAAGATGGCCGAAGAGTTCCGCGTGCCGGTGGTGGTTGAAGTGATTCTCGAGCGTGTGACCAACATTTCCATGGGCACCGAGATCAACGCGGTCAACGAGTTCGAAGACCTGGCCCTGGTCGGCAACGACGCGCCAACCGCCATCTCGCTGCTGGACTGATCGCCTGACGCCCCCAGGCACGCCCTGGGGGCCTTCATCGCAAGGAGACAACTCATGCCTCGCTTCGCTGCCAACCTGTCCATGCTGTTCACCGAACAGGACTTCCTGGCCCGCTTCAAGGCTGCCGCCGACGCTGGCTTCAGCGGCGTCGAATACCTCTTCCCCTATGACTTCAGCGCAGCTGAAATCAAGCAGCAGCTGGAGGCCAACGGCCTGACCCAGGTGCTGTTCAACCTGCCGGCCGGCGACTGGGCCAAAGGTGAGCGCGGTATCACCTGCCACCCCGACCGCATCGAAGAGTTCCGTGCCGGTGTCGACAAGGCCATCGAGTACGCCAAGGTACTGGGCAATACCCAGGTCAACGCCCTGGCCGGCATCCGCCCACAAGGTCCGGACTGCGCCACCGTGCGCAAGACCTTCGTCGAGAATCTGCGCTACGCCGCTGACAAGCTGAAAGCCGCCGGAATCCGTCTGGTCATGGAAATGATCAACACCCGCGACATCCCCGGCTTCTACCTGAACACCACCCAGCAGGCGCTGGAAATCCAGGCCGAAGTGGGCAGCGACAACCTGTTCCTGCAGTACGACATCTACCACATGCAGATCATGGAAGGTGACCTGGCTCGCACCATGGAAGCCAACCTGAAGCTGATCAACCACATCCAGCTGGCCGACAACCCAGGCCGCAATGAACCAGGCACCGGCGAGATCAACTACCGCTTCCTGTTCGAACACCTGGACCGCATCGGCTACCAGGGCTGGGTGGGCGCGGAGTACAAGCCGCTGACCACCACCGAAGCGGGCCTGGGCTGGCTGAAAACCCATAACGCAATCTGAGGAACAACTCGGGACCCTGTGGGAGCGGGCTCGCCCGCGAACACCGGCAAAGCCGGTGCCATCCACCGAGTTGTCTGCTTCGCGGGCGAGCCCGCTCCCACAGGGGGCCAAAGCTTGCTTGAGATATCACAATTACAAAGAGGTAATTTCTCATGGCTAAAATCGGTTTCATCGGCACCGGCATCATGGGCAAGCCCATGGCTCAGAACCTGCAAAAGGCAGGTCACAGCCTGTTCATTTCCACCCACCACGACGCCGCGCCAGCCGACCTGATCGCTGCCGGTGCCGTGGCCCTGGCCAACCCGAAAGAGGTTGCCCAGGAAGCCGAATTCATCATCGTCATGGTCCCCGACACCCCGCAGGTCGAAAGCGTCCTGTTCGGTGAAAACGGCGTGGCCGAAGGCGTTGGCCCGAACAAGGTGGTGATCGACATGAGCTCGATCTCGCCAACCGCCACCAAAGCCTTCGCCGAGAAGATCAAGGCTACCGGTGCCGCCTACCTGGACGCCCCGGTGTCCGGTGGTGAAGTCGGCGCCAAGGCGGCGACCCTGAGCATCATGGTCGGTGGCTGCCCGAACGCCTTCGAGCGCACCCTGCCGCTGTTCGAAGCCATGGGCAAGAACATCACCCGCGTCGGTGGCAACGGTGACGGCCAGACCGCCAAGGTCGCCAACCAGATCATTGTCGCCCTGAACATCCAGGCCGTGGCCGAAGCCCTGCTGTTCGCCGCCAAGAACGGCGCCGACCCTGCCAAGGTGCGCGAAGCACTGATGGGCGGCTTTGCTTCGTCGAAAATCCTCGAAGTGCACGCCGAGCGCATGATCAAGGGCACCTTCGACCCAGGCTTCCGCATCAACCTGCACCAGAAGGACCTGAACCTGGCCCTGCAAGGCGCCAAGGAACTGGGCATCAACCTGCCCAACACCTCCAATGCCCAGCAAGTGTTCAACACCTGCCAGGCACTGGGCGGCGGCAACTGGGACCACTCGGCGCTGATCAAAGGCCTGGAGCACATGGCCAACTTCTCGATCCGCGGCGACAAGTAAGACCTTACCGGCCTCTTCGCGGGCACGCCCGCTCCCACAGGGATCGCACCACCCTCGAAACCTGTGCAGTACCTGTGGGAGCGGGCAAGCCCGCGAAGAAGCCAACACCGCTGAACCTGCGACCACAGGCTCAGGGGTGACCCCGAGCAACACCCGCCCCTGGTTCGGCCTGCACGGAGGCAGTTCCAGGGGCGTTTTTGATTCTGTAGAAAAACAATAATTGGGAGCCTGCCATGTCGGTCGATCCGCAAAAACTTCTCCGCGAGCTGTTCGACACAGCCATCGCCGCCGCCCACCCCCGTCAAGTCCTCGAACCCTACCTGCCCGCCGATCGCAGCGGCCGGGTTATCGTCATCGGCGCCGGCAAGGCCGCAGCCGCCATGGCCGAAGTGGTCGAGAAAAGCTGGCAGGGCGAAGTCTCCGGCCTGGTCGTGACCCGTTACGGCCACGGCGCCAACTGCCAGAAGATCGAGGTGGTCGAAGCCGCCCACCCGGTCCCGGACGCTGCCGGCCTGGCGGTGGCCAAGCGCGTGCTGGAACTGGTCAGCAACCTCAACGAAGAAGACCGCGTCATCTTCCTGCTGTCTGGCGGTGGCTCGGCGCTGCTGGCCCTGCCTGCCGAAGGCCTGACCCTGGCCGACAAGCAGCAGATCAACAAGGCACTGCTGAAATCCGGCGCCACCATCGGCGAGATGAACTGCGTGCGCAAGCACCTCTCGGCGATCAAGGGCGGGCGCCTGGCCAAGGCCTGCTGGCCGGCCACGGTCTACACCTATGCCATTTCCGATGTACCGGGCGACCTCGCCACGGTAATCGCCTCCGGCCCCACCGTGGCCGACCCGAGCACCTCGGCCGACGCCCTGGCCATCCTCAAACGCTACAACATCGAAGCGCCCAAAGCGGTCATCGACTGGCTGAACAACCCGGCCTCGGAAACCGTCAAGGCCGATGACCCGGCCCTGGCCCGCAGCCACTTCCAGTTGATCGCCAAACCCCAGCAGTCGCTGGAGGCTGCCGCGGTCAAAGCCCGTCAGGCCGGTTTCAGCCCGCTGATCCTCGGCGACCTGGAAGGTGAATCGCGCGAAGTGGCCAAGGTGCATGCCGGTATCGCCCGGCAAATCGTTCAGCACGGCCAGCCGCTCAAAGCGCCCTGCGTGATCCTGTCGGGTGGCGAAACCACCGTGACCGTGCGCGGCAATGGCCGTGGCGGGCGTAACGCCGAGTTCCTGCTCAGCCTCACCGAAAGCCTGAAAGGCCTGCCGGGCGTGTACGCCCTGGCCGGTGACACCGACGGCATCGATGGCTCGGAAGAAAACGCCGGTGCCTTCATGACCCCGGCCAGCTACGCCAGCGCCGAAGCCTTGGGCCTGTCGGCCAGCGACGAGCTGGACAACAACAACGGCTACGGCTACTTCGCCGCGCTGGATGCGCTGATCGTCACCGAACCGACCCGCACCAACGTCAACGACTTCCGCGCCATCCTGATCCTCGAGACTGCCCAATCATGACGCCTGATAAAAAAGTAAAGATCCTCGCCACCCTTGGCCCTGCGATCAACGGCATCGACGATATCCGCCAGCTGGTCGAAGCCGGGGTGAACATCTTCCGCCTCAACTTCAGCCATGGCGAGCATGCCGACCACGCCCTGCGCTACCAGTGGATCCGCGAAGTCGAGCAACAGCTGAACTACCCGCTGGGCATCCTCATGGACCTGCAAGGACCGAAGCTGCGCGTTGGCCGCTTCGCCGAAGGCAAGGTGCAGTTGCAGCGCGGGCAGTCCCTGCGCCTGGACCTGGACAAAACCCCGGGCGACAGCCGCCGGGTCAACCTGCCGCACCCCGAAATCATCGCCGCCCTCGAACCCGGCATGGACCTGCTGCTGGACGACGGCAAGCTGCGCCTGCGGGTGACCGACAAGCACAGCGACGCCATCGACACCGAGGTGCTGAACGGTGGCGAGCTTTCCGACCGCAAGGGCGTCAACGTACCGCAAGCGGTGCTCGACCTCTCCCCGCTCACCGAAAAAGACCGCCGCGACCTGGCCTTTGGCCTGGAGCTGGGTGTGGACTGGGTCGCCCTGTCGTTCGTTCAGCGCCCGGAAGACATCGTCGAAGCGCGCCAGCTGATCGGTGACCGCGCCTACCTGATGGCCAAGATCGAGAAGCCATCGGCAGTCGAGCAGCTGCAAGCCATCGCCGAGCTGGCAGACGCGATAATGGTGGCCCGTGGTGACCTGGGCGTGGAAGTACCGGCCGAAAGCGTGCCGCAGATCCAGAAAAGCATCATCGGCACCTGCCGCCAGCTGGGCAAACCCGTGGTGGTGGCCACGCAGATGCTCGAATCCATGCGTTTCTCGCCAGCGCCAACCCGTGCCGAAGTCACCGACGTGGCCAACGCCGTGGCTGAAGGTGCCGACGCTGTGATGCTGTCGGCCGAGACGGCCTCGGGCGATTACCCGCTGGAAGCTGTGCAGATGATGAGCAAGATCATCCGCCAGGTGGAGAATGGCCCGGACTACCAGGCCCAGCTCGACGTCGGCCGGCCAAAGGCCGAAGCGACCGTGTCGGATGCCATCAGCTGCGCCATCCGCCGCATCAGCGGCATCCTGCCGGTGGCAGTGCTGGTCAACTACAGCGAGTCGGGCGCCTCGACATTGCGGGCTGCACGCGAGCGGCCACGGGCACCGATCCTCAACCTGACGCCGAACCTGAACACCGCGCGCCGCCTCAGCGTGGCCTGGGGCGTGCATTCGGTGGTCAACGACCGCCTGCGTCAGGTCGACGAGGTGGTTTCCACCGCTCTGGAGATTGCCCAGGCGCAAGGCATGGCCAGCCGTGGCGACACGCTGCTGATCACCGCTGGCGTGCCTTTCGGCAAGCCGGGTACGACTAACACGCTGCGGATCGAGACTTTGATCTGAGATTGCCGGGGGCGCGTTGCGCCCCTTTCGCGACACAAGGCCGCTCCCACAGGGCCACGCTGGCACAAGGGAATGCAATCCCTGTGGGAGCGGCCTTGTGTCGCGATTGGAGGGCAAAGCCCTCCCCGAATACCGCTCTACCCGATCGCGGAAAACCGAGGCCCAAAGAGGCCCACCGCTCCCCCATCAACCTCACTGACTGCCCCATGTACACCAAAAATTTCGTCAACCCGTGCCCCGACTGGGCCACGGCGTTACTCAACGGCTTCAGCCAGGTGCTGCTGCTGCGCAACCCCCTGTGCGGCCTGTGCTGCCTGCTGGCCATCCTGCTGACCGCACCCAACCTGGTCGGCGGCGCGCTGCTTGGCGCCCTGGCCGGCCTGCTCACCGCCCAGGCACGCGGCTATGACCGTGCCGACCGCCAGGCCGGGCTGTACTGCTACAACGGCGTACTGATCGGCATCCTGATCAGCGCCGTGCTGCCCTGGTCGGCCATATTGCCCCCCCTGATCATCGCCGCCGGCGGCCTGTCCAGCATCATCACCCACCAGTGGCGCAAGCGCGGCGGCAAGTTGCTGGTCGCCTACACCGCCCCCTTCGTCATGCTCGGCTGGGCCACACTGCTAATCGCCAGCCCCTCGCCCAGCGGCTTCGTCGAAGCCGACCCGCTGTATGCGTTGGCCCGCGGCATAGGCCAGATCTTCCTGCTCGACCAGCCCTTGGCCGGGTTGCTGATCATCGTCGGCATGTTCATCGCCAACCCCTATGCGGCGATGTGGGCGGTGATCGGCTCGGCCATTGGCGGCGGTGTGGCGCTGCTCGCCGATCAGGCACAGGGGGCGTGGCTGGGTTTGTATGGATTCAATGCCGCGCTGGCTGCATTAGCGTTCAGCCGCCAGGGGGAAAAACCATGGGTGACGTTGCTGGCAATCGCCCTGGCCCTGCTGCTGCAACCGCTGTTCAAACTGTTGCCGGTAGCTGGTCTGACCGCGCCCTTCGTCGTCGCCTGCTGGGTCCTTGACACCGTGCAGGCTCAACATCGATCGCATCACAACCTCACGCAACGTTTGTGAAGGCCACTTAGCGCGGTTGTGTACTTCTGATGCTGGGCCCTGCACGGGTCGGCTCCGCGCTGTAAATGTTGCCCCCGTCCTGCGAGCCGGACTGCCACCCGCCAGGTACCATGAGCTCAACGAAACTGTTTTCGGTGAACTTGAATGTCTCAAAACCAGCCGCCAGAAGCCCCTCGACCGCTTCCTCGGGAAGATGCCGCCCTGGAATAAATAAATCGTTATGCCGATAAAACGTTTCGGAATTGGCGTATTCCCAAAAGCCCGAACTGTTCTCGCCTCGTTCTCCAATGATCCTGTTTGCCTTCTGCTTGGCCGTCTGGATTTCAGATTTGCTCTTCTGCTTGAACACGTACGTTTCAAATTGGTGGTTCTTCAGTTTATATACCAATCGCGTTTCCTTGGAATTTTCGGGCAAAGCCAGCGGCTTGAGAAAATTCCTCAGCGGCTCCTTCGATAGGTTTAAACTATTCAACTGTTTGGTAAGTCCAGTTTTGGTAACAACTTGGCCGGAAGGATCGTGGAAATTGACCGGATCGCCAGAGCAGTATGCATAGGCATTGATCCCACCCGCACCAAAGGGGCTCAAGCCGTCAGGACTCAGGAACCGCATAATGGCTGGGCTATACAATCGATGCCCGTTACCCAGCAGATAACCCTGAACTACGGGGTCGAACCACTGCCCCACAAACCGCAGCCCGCCGACGGCCCCTTGTGGGGGAAGCTGTCCATAAGGCCCGAAAGACCATTGCCGTTGGCGCAAACTTCGCTCGACGTGGATATTACTGACACCATCACCCTGCGACAGCAAGGCCTCGCTTGCACGCTGTGGCGAAGTAGGAATTTCAGGCATTCTGCTCGCTCCTTTTCAATCGATCTGATACCCATGATGGTTCCTGCCGCAGCAGCGGAAAACTATCATTTTTGTCAGGTAGACCATTCTCCCCTTCCCGTCATCGACCCAGACCCTCTAGGCTTGCCTTTTTCAGATCGCGGAACCTGAGCCCCATGTCCACCCCGCAATCCCTGCGCGAACGCCTCTACATCATGGTCTTCCAGACCGACACCGTAGCCGGTCGCCGCTTCGACAAGATCCTCCTGCTGATCATCCTGGCCAGCCTGGTCACCGTCATTCTCGACAGCATCGACGAGGTGCACCAAGGCTACGCCGGCCTGCTGGCCGGCATCGAGTGGGGCTTTACCGCGATCTTCCTGGCCGAATACATCACCCGCCTGTACTGCTCGCCCAAGCCGTTACGCTATGCCTTCAGTTTCTACGGCCTGGTCGATTTACTGGCGATCGTGCCGGGGATCCTCGCGCTGTACTACAGCGACGCCCAGTACCTGCTCATCATCCGGGTCATCCGGATGCTGCGGATCTTCCGTGTACTCAAGCTCAGCCCGTACCTCAAGCAGGCCCATTACCTGATGGAGGCGCTACGCGGCAGCAAGCAGAAGATCATCGTGTTCCTGGTGACGGTATCGACGCTGGTGACCGTGTTCGGCACGCTGATGTACGTGATCGAAGGGCCTGAGCATGGCTTTACCAGCATCCCCAAAGGCATCTACTGGGCCATCGTTACCCTGACCACCGTGGGCTTTGGCGACATCGTGCCGAAGACCCCGCTGGGGCAGGTGCTGTCGTCGCTGGTGATGATTACCGGTTACTCGATCATTGCCGTGCCGACCGGCATCTTTACCGCCGAGCTGGCCAATGCCATGCGTGGGGAGCAGCTGCAGCATGATTGCCCGACCTGCCACAAGAAGACCCACGAGCAGGGGGCGGCGTTCTGTTCTCGCTGTGGGAATGGGTTGTTTCCGAGAGCGTGAAAGCGCCTGCGCCGGCCTCTTCGCGGGTAAACCCGCTCCTACCAACAGGCCCGGACCGTGCGCGGTCCCCCGTAGGAGCGGGTTTACCCGCGAAGAGGCCGGCACAGGCAGAAGCATAACCAAAGCATTTTTTGTTCTTTAACCCGTATAAACCCACCCGTTATAGTCGCTGGCAATCTGCCCCAATACCCTTCAAGAACAAGGAAGCAACGTGAAAAAACTCTTCACCGCCTCGCTGCTCGCCGCAGGCCTGGCCCTGGGCAACCTCGCCCAGGCCGCCCCCACCCTGCTCAACGTTTCCTACGACGTGATGCGCGACTTTTACAAGGACTACAACCCGGCCTTCCAGAAGCACTGGGAAGCCGAGCACAATGAGAAGGTCAACGTGCAGATGTCCTTCGGCGGCTCGAGCAAGCAGGCCCGTGCGGTGATCGATGGCCTGCCGGCCGATGTCATCACCATGAACATGGCCACCGACATCAACGCCCTGGCAGACAACGGCAAGCTGGTGCCCGACAACTGGGTCACCCGCCTGCCGAACAACAGCGCGCCGTTCACCTCGGCCACTGTGTTCATCGTGCGCAAGGGCAACCCGAAAGCCCTGAAAGACTGGCCCGACCTGCTCAAGGACGGTGTACAGGTGATCGTGCCCAACCCGAAAACCTCGGGTAATGGCCGCTATACCTACCTGTCGGCCTGGGGCTACGTACTCAAGCAAGGCGGCGATGAAAGCAAAGCCCGTGACTTCGTCGGCAAGCTGTTCAAGCAGGCACCCGTGCTGGACACCGGTGGCCGTGCCGCCACCACCACGTTCATGACCAACCAGATCGGTGACGTGCTGGTCACCTTCGAGAACGAAGCCGAGATGATCGCCCGCGAGTTCGGCCGCGATCAGTTCGAAGTGGTCTACCCAAGCGTATCGGCCGAAGCCGAGCCACCGGTGACGGTGGTCGACAAGGTGGTGGCCAGGAAAGGCACCCAGGCCGTGGCCGAGGAATACCTGAAGTACCTGTGGTCACCAGCAGCCCAGGAGATCGCCGCCAACAACTACCTGCGCCCGCGTGATGCGACGGTCCTGGCCAAGTACACCGACCGCTTCCCGAAAGTGGACTTCCTGTCGGTGGAGAAAACCTTCGGTGACTGGCGTACCGTGCAGAAGACCCACTTCAATGATGGTGGGGTGTTTGACCAGATCTATACCGGTCAGTAACGCACAAGCAACATCAAACCCGGCGGAACACCAAGGCCTTCAGCCCCCCCGCCGGGTCAACGTCCGGAAACTCCGGCGGGTTTTCCAGGCGCTCGACATAAGCCAGCGAAGGCGCCTGCTCTGCCATTCCCTCGATCAGGAATTCCGGCCCGATCCCCGGGTCGTTGACACACGCCAGCACCGTCCCGCCTTCGCTCAACAACTCCGGCAAACGCCGCAGGATCTTTGCGTAATCCTGGGTCAGCACAAAGCTGCCACGCTGGAAGGTTGGCGGGTCGATGATGATCAGGTCATAAGGCCCGTACTTGCGCACCTTGCCCCACGACTTGAACAGTTCATGCCCCAGGTACGCCACCCGTGATGCATCGTGGCCATTGAGGCGATGGTTGTCCCGGCCCCGCGACAGGGCCGATTTGGCCATGTCCAGGTTCACCACCTGCTCAGCGCCACCGGCAATCGCTGCCACGGAAAAGCCGCAGGTATAAGCGAACAGGTTCAGCACGCGCTTGCCCGCCGCCTGCTCGCGCACCCAGCGGCGGCCATAGCGCATGTCGAGAAACAGGCCATTGTTTTGCCGCACGCCCAGGTCCAGCAGGTAGGTCAGGCCGTCCTCGATCACTTCGCGCTGCTGGCACGGCTCGCCCAGCAGCCACTGGCCCGGGCTGTCGGGCAGGTAGCGGTGCTGGATGATGACTGCCTGCCCAGTCCACTGCGGGCGCGCGGCCAAGCTGCGCAACATGGCTTCCAGTTCGGCGAGCTGGCCCTCGGGCGGCTCACGGAACAAGGCGACCGACAGCACGCCCTGCAGCCAGTCGACGGTAACCTGCTCCAGGCCCTGCCAGCAGCGGCCGCGGCCGTGAAACAGGCGGCGGGTTTCCCGTGGTGCAGGGTCAAGGGCGGCAAGCAGGTGTTGCTCAAGGGTGTCGATGGGCGAGGTCATGGCGGATCGCAGGCTGGCAAAAAGCGGCATTCTACCTTGCGGGCCTCTTCGCGGGTAAACCCGCGCCTACAGGATGCTGCGCCGATCGGAACCACCACCCCTGCTGCATGCCCGCTGCCGCCAGCAGGATCAACCCCACGCCCAGCCACTGCAGCGGCACCAGGCGGTGCCCGAACGCCACCCAGTCCACCAGAATTGCCGCAATCGGGTAAATGAACGACAGCGCACCGGTCAAGGCCGTGGGCAAACGCTGGATGGCGCTGTACAACAGCACATACATCAGGCCGGTGTGCACCATCCCCAGTGTCAACAAGCTGGCCAACGCCGGCACTTCGACCGGCAACCCGCCAAGCGTGACACATGGCGCCAGCAGCAACACACCCGTGGTTACCTGAATCAACGCAATCAGGTGCGGGGGCGTGCCACTCAGGCGCTTGATGATCAAGGCCGCGATTGCATACAGAAACGCCGCCCCCAGCGCCAGGGCAATCCCCAGCAGATAGTCCTCGCCATTACTTTGCCCAGCGCCATGGGCACTGACGATGGCCAGCATGCCGAGGAACGCCACACTCAGCCAGGTCACCTTGGCCAAGGTGATCTTTTCGCCCAGAAACAGCGCCGCCAGCCCCACCAGCATGAACGGCTGCACGTTGTACACCGCCGTGCCGATGGCAATCGACGCCCGTGCGTACGAAGCGAACAACAGCAGCCAGTTGCCGACAATGGCCACCCCGCTGGCAATCGCCAGCAAAAATGCCGTGCGGCTGATCACGCCTGGGCGCAGAAAGCCAAACGCGGCGCAAATCGCCAGCAAGGTCACGGCACCGAACACGCAGCGCCAGAACACCACATCCAGCACCGGCTGGCCGGACACCAGCACGAACCAGCCAATGGTCCCGGAAATCAGCATGGCGGCGACCATTTCCAGCGAGCCGCGGCGCAATGAACTGTCCATCTCAAACCTCCCTTTGATAATGGCCACAGTATGCAAAGGCGGCAGCCTGGCCATCCAGCGGATAACCAAGGCATTTTCGCCAACCTGCCTTTACTATCAAGGCAGATAACACGAATTACCTGATGAGGTGAGCATGACCGATGCCATTGACCAATTATTGATCAACGCACTGATGGAGGACTCGCGCCGCTCGCTCAAGGCTCTGGCGCAGGTCAGCGGGCTGTCCGCACCTAGCGTCAGCGAGCGCCTGCGCCGGCTGGAAGAGCGTGGCGTGCTGCGCGGCTACACCGTGGAGGTCGACCCGCGCGCCTTTGGCTACCAGTTGCAGGCGATCGTGCGCATCCGTCCGTTGCCGGGGAAGCTGCAAGAAGTGGAGCGCCAGATCATTGCCATCCCTGAGTTCACCGAATGCGACAAGGTCATTGGCGAAGACTGCTTCGTCGCCCGACTGCATGTGCGCTCGATGGAGCAGCTGGACACGCTGCTCGACCTCATGAATGTGCTGGCTGAGACCAATACCGCGATCATCAAGAAGACTCCGGTCAAGCGGCGGTTGCCGCCAATGGATTGATCGGCCCCTGTACTGGCCTCCTCGCAGGCGTGCCCGCGAAGAGGCCAGCACAGGAAAAGCTGACTATTTTTTGTACACAAAAACGTAACCATAGGTGCCATTTTTGTGTGCACTTTCTTCAGTAGCGCCCCAATTCGTTACACACTTTCCACCTTATATTTTGACCAAATGATCAACTAATCAATCTTTCAAAAAATATAACTTGTTCATTTGGTCAGCTTATATTCTCTGTATTTCATTAACTTACCGTTTAACAAGATAAGTTCGAAATCATCGCCTGTTGAAACCTGCTCTTCCCTTGGCATGGAACTCGCTTTTGTGTGTTCGTGTTTTGTATACAACTTAAACAAAACATAGATACACAAGAATCCGCGACGCCGACCCAATGTCAGCCGCCGCGCCCACAACCCTGTGATGCCAACGCTGCACCGACGAGATGGCGAGCCCGTGCGCATGCCCGCTCATCGCAGTCCATGTGCATCAGGAGCCCGCCGGAATGAGTAGCAGCCTCGACCTTGCCCCTGAACTATCCGTCGCCAGCACACACCCCGCGTCCACGCTTGCCGGCCACCAGCCGGACCTTGTTCTCAGCCCGCGCCTGCATAACCGCGACCTGGCGCCAACGCGTATGGAAGGCCGTCGCTGGGGCGGCTACAGCATCTTCGCGTTGTGGACAAACGATGTGCACAATATCGCCAACTATTCGTTCGCCATGGGCTTGTTCGCCCTCGGCCTGGGTGGCTGGCAAATTCTGCTGTCGCTGGCCATCGGCGCGGCACTGGTGTACTTCTTCATGAACCTGTCGGGTTACATGGGGCAGAAAACCGGGGTACCGTTCCCAGTCATCAGCCGCATTGCCTTCGGCATCCATGGCGCGCAGATCCCGGCTTTGATCCGTGCCGTCATCGCCATCGCCTGGTTCGGCATCCAGACCTACCTGGCATCGGTGGTGCTGCGGGTGCTGCTCACCGCCGTGTGGCCGCAACTGGCAGCCTACGACCATGACAGCATCCTCGGCCTGTCCAGCCTGGGCTGGGTGTGTTTCGTGTCGATCTGGCTGGTGCAGCTGGTGATCCTGGCCTACGGCATGGAGATGGTGCGCCGTTACGAGGCCTTTGCCGGGCCAGTGATCCTGCTGACCGTCGCCGCACTGGCGGTGTTCATGTACTTCAAGGCCGACGCGCGCATTGCCTGGTCGGTGGCAACCCCGCTGACCGGCTACGAGATGTGGCGCAACATCTTTGCCGGCGGCGCACTGTGGCTGGCGATCTACGGCACCCTGGTGCTGAACTTCTGTGACTTCGCCCGCTCCTCGCCTTGCCGCAAGACCATCCGCGTCGGCAACTTCTGGGGCCTGCCGGTAAACATCCTGGTATTCGCCGTGATCACCGTGGTGCTGTGCGGCGCGCAATTCCAGATCAACGGTCAGATCATCGACAGCCCGACGCAGATCGTTGCCGCCATACCCAGCACGCCATTCCTGGTGCTCGGCTGCCTGGCCTTCCTGATCGTCACCGTAGCGGTGAACATCATGGCCAACTTCGTCGCCCCGGCCTTCGTACTCAGCAACCTGGCGCCGCGCCACCTGAACTTCCGCCGTGCCGGGCTGATCAGCGCCACCCTGGCGGTGCTGATCCTGCCCTGGAACCTGTACAACAGCCCGCTGGTGATCGTGTACTTCCTGTCGGGCCTGGGCGCCCTGCTCGGCCCGCTGTACGGCGTGATCATGTCCGACTACTGGTTGCTGCGCAAAGGCTGCATCAACGTGCCGGAGCTGTATACCGAGCACCCGGCCGGCGCCTATCACTACAGCAAGGGCATCAACCTGCGCGCCGTGGCCGCCTTCGTGCCGGCCGCACTGCTGGCCATCGTGCTGGCCCTGGTGCCCAACTTCCAGGGTATCGCGCCGTTCTCCTGGCTGATCGGTGCCGGCATCGCCGCCGCCCTGTACCTGTTGATCGCGCCACGTAACCGCCATTACCACGACGTCAGCGGCGAGTGCATCGCCGTCGACCACAGCAGCCATTAGTCAGGGAGGACTGCCCATGCGCATTCTGATCGCCAACGTCAACACCACCGAAGCCATCACCCACGCCATTGCCGAACAGGCCCGTGCGGTGGCCGCACCCGGTACCGAAATCGTCGGCCTCACACCCTGGTTCGGCGCCGAATCGGTGGAGGGCAACTTCGAAAGCTACCTGGCGGCCATCGCGGTGATGGACCGGGTCCTGGCCTTTGAAGGGCCCTACGATGCCGTGATCCAGGCCGGTTATGGCGAACATGGCCGCGAAGGCCTGCAGGAACTGCTCAACGTGCCTGTGGTGGACATTACCGACGCCGCCGCCAGCACGGCAATGTACCTGGGCCACGCCTATTCCGTAGTAACCACGCTCGACCGCACCGTGCCACTGATCGAGGACCGCCTGAAGCTCTCGGGCCTGTATGACCGCTGCGCCTCGGTGCGAGCCAGCGGGCTGGCGGTGCTGGAACTGGAAGCCGACCCGCTGCGGGCCGTGGAGGCGATTGTCGAGCAGGCCGAACGCGCCGTGCGCGACGACAAGGCCGAGGTGATCTGCCTGGGTTGTGGCGGCATGGCCGGGCTGGACGAGCAGATTCGCCAACGCACCGGCGTGCCGGTGGTGGATGGTGTGAGTGCAGCGGTGACCATTGCCGAATCGCTGGTGCGCATGGGTTTGAGCACGTCCAAAGTGCGCACCTATGCGACGCCACGGGCGAAGAAAGTGGTGGGCTGGCCGATGCGCTTCGGCCGCTAGACATCCTTCGCCTGTACCGGCCTCTTCGCGGCTGAAGCCGCTCCTACCGGACCAGCACAAGCCTGAATACCGTGGGGTCCTCGTAGGAGCGGCTTTAGCCGCGAAGAGGCCGGCCCGCTTAACGCATCATCCTGGCCAGACGCTGCGCACTGCCACAGGCCAAGGTGAATCCCAACGCCCCATGCCCCAGGTTCAGCCACAGGTTGCGGTACACCGTCCCACCTATGATCGGCACCCCGGTCGGTGTCGCTGGTCGCATCCCCGCCCACTCCACCGCCTGGCCATAATCCGCCGCCCTTGGCAGCGTCTCCAGCGCCAGCCGCCGCATGCTCTGCAAACGGCGCATGTCCACCGACTCGTCGAAGCCGACAATGTCCACCATCGCCGCTACCCGCAGCTGCTGCCCCAGGCGTGCATAGACAATCTTGCGCTCATAGTCGGTAAGGCTCACCTCCGGGGGCAGGTGCCCGGCGCTGATCGGTGCGGTCAGGCTGTAGCCCTTCAACGGGTAAACCGGTATCTGCACCCCCGGTAATGCCAAGCCTGGGCCGCGATGCCCGGCACACAGCACCAACTGCTCCACGTCCAGCTGCTGATCGCCCAGTTGCAGTGCCACGACCTGGCCCTGGCGCTGAACCAATTGCGTCACCGGCCGGCCAAGCAGGAAACGGCACTGGCCCGACGCGCGCAACAGCGCTTCCAGCCGCAAGCAAAACACGTGGCAATCGCCAACCTCTTCGCCAGCCGTGAACACGCCACCCACAAACGGTGCGCCATCCAGGGCAGGCTCCAGCCCGCGCAGCTCGGCAGCCGCCAGCACCTGCTGACTGGCCGGGTCCGTCAACTGTTCCCGGCCTTGGGCAAAGGCCCGTTCACTGCGAAAAGCCACCAGCTTGCCATTGCGCCGCCAGGCGAAATCCCCCAGGTTATGGTCTTCGCGCCACTGCGCCAGAACGGCCTGGCTGTACAGCGCCAGCTCAAGCAAGTGCCCGGCATTACGGCGATTGACGCTACGCCGGCAAGCCAGGGTGAATGCCAGCAGCCAGCGCCACTGGGCCGGATCCATGCGCAAGCGCAGGCGCAATGGCGACTCGCCCTGCAACAGCCAGCCCAGCGCCTGCCACGGCACCCCGGCATCAGCCAGCGGCGCTACATAGCGATAGGACAATTGCCCGCCATTGGCGAAGCTGGTGGCCGACGCCAGGCTGTCGCGTGCCTCGATCAGGTCAACCGACCACCCTTCCCGCACCAGCGCGTAAGCCGTCGCCAGGCCCACCACTCCACCACCGATCACTGTTACCCGCTGCTTCATCGCTCATCCCTGTTCCGGCTTCCTTGCCAAACAGTACCAGCGGATCAGGTCGGGCAGCTATGCGCACCGTCATTCAGGCCCTGGCGCACATTGCGGCTCAGCAGGCTGGCTTTGCCATCGCGCCAGGTCAGGGTCAATACGTAGAGGGTGTCGAAGTCTTCGCCGCTCCAGTCCTCGGTGATCACCCGCTCCTCCCCCAGGGCCTTGCCGGCCACGGTGTTGATCAGTTCCGGCAGGTAGCCGTGGGACCAGGCCGTGTAGATGGTCGCATTGCGGTATTTGTCGCTCAGCAACTCATCGGCCAGTTCAGCGGTGTCGTTGGCGCCGTAGTCGATATTCACCGGCAAGCCGAGGCGGATGGCACTGGGGGTGATGGTCATCAATGGGCGGATATAGCTGTAGCTTTCGTCCCGGCTGCCTTCCTCGACATGCCGCGTGGGGTTGGCGGCAAACACATAGTCGGCCTTGCCGAAGCGCTCGGGCAGTACAGTGGCCAGGTCCAGCGCACGGTTGAGGCCTTGGCAGTTCAACTGCCCGAGCCCCTCGCCCGGCTTCTCGCCATGACGCAGAAACACAAGGGTCTGGGTGCCATCCACCGGTTGTGCCCGGCTTTCGACAGCCTCCAGCGCCAACGGCGCGGCGATGGCAGTGAGCACCAGGCTCAGCAGCAAGTGACGGCGACGGCGAAAGAATGTTGGCAACTTCATCAAGGCAGGCTCGTGTGGCAGAGAAAATCGGGTTTACCCGCCACATCACCCGGCCAGTTGCAGGGCGCCCGTGCAGTGAATGCCATCCTTGGCAACGCGTGAGGGTCAGAGTGCCCCGAACCCGTTTGGTTCCTCCCTGGAGGTGATTGCCGTTCCCTAGGCAAGGCCTAAGTTAGGGGCTGGGTGTTGCGCAATTGTGTAAGGTGCAAGAACCTCGGGTTGCAACGCGAACACTCAATCATCCCGCGTGAGCACTTCCAGCAGTTCGATCTCGAAGGTCAGGTCCGAATTCGGCGGGATCTTCCCTACGCTGCGTTCGCCATACCCCAGGTGTGCCGGTACCTGCAGCTTGCGCTTGCCGCCAACGCGCATGCCCATCAGGCCTAGGTCCCAGCCTTTGATTACCCTGCCGGTACCGATCACGCACTGGAACGGCTTACCGCGCGACCAGGACGAGTCGAACTCGCTGCCATCGGCCAGCCAGCCGGTGTACTGGGTGGTGATCAGGGCACCTTTGACGGCGGCTTTGCCGTCTCCCTCGACCAGGTCGATGATCTGCAGTTCTTGGCTCACGGGTACACTCCAAACGCTGAAAAACAAAACCGCCCTTTTCTCAGGAATGCACCGGTTTGGCAAGTTCACGCAGAATTGTACGGAGGCATTCGCCGACGGAATGCCTCCGTACAGATATGACGTTGAATCAGCTGTTCTGCTCGAACACCTCTTGGCCGGACAGCTCCTTGGTCTGATTGGCGAAGCAGTACCACGCGGGTTTCTCTTCGACGAAGATCTGCAGGTCGAAATCCCAGGCTTGGTCGCCATCGAGCAGGCCGACCGGCACGGCATGGAAGTCGTTGGCCTTGAGCCGGTAGTACAGGTGCGTACCACAGCGGCCACAGAAAGCACGCTGGGCCCAGTCGGACGAATCATAGACGCTCGGCGCACGCCCCTCGATCAGCGGAGGCTTGCTGCAGTGGACCACCAGCAGCGGGCCGCCGGTCCACTTGCGGCACATGCTGCAATGACAAGCGCTGATATGGGTATTGTCGACGGTGACCGTCAGCCGCGTGTCGCCGCACAGGCAGGTGCCGTGTTTTTCCAGGGCCATGGGTGGCTCCTTGAACGGAAAGATGGGCCTGCAATTATAGAAGCCCGCCAGGGCATCGCACGCCGTACTAGATGTACACATTGCCCCGCAGGTACAACGCCGCCCGCCCACTGATAATCACGCGGCCATTGCCCGGCACTTCGCACTGCAACTGCCCTTTGCGTGCCCCGCCCTGCTCGCAGCTCAGCACGTTCTTGCCCAGCCTTTGGGCCCACAACGGCGCCAGCGAGGTGTGTGCCGAACCGGTTACCGGGTCTTCATTCACACCAACCCGCGGGCCGAACCAGCGGGTGACGAAGTCAAAGCCACGCCCTGCCGCGGTCACGGCAATGCCACGGACGTCGAAGGCCGACAGCGCAACAAAGTCTGGTTTCAACGTTTCGAGCAGCATGGCGTCATCGATCACCACGACATAATCGTCGCTAAGGTACACCGCCTTCGCCTGGCTCAAGCCCAGCGCCTGCAAAAGGCCCGCTGGCATGTCGACCGCTACGGGTTGTTTGGCGGGGAAGTCCATGGCCAGCAGGCCATCAGCGCCACGGCTGACGCGCAACTCGCCACTGCGGGTATTGAAGCGAAGCACTTGCGCCTGCTCACCCAGTTGCTCGAACAGCACGTAAGCCGAGGCCAAGGTAGCATGGCCGCACAGGTCGACTTCCACGGTGGGGGTGAACCAACGCAGGTCGAACGTTTCGCCTTTGCGCACGAAGTAGGCTGTTTCTGACAGGTTGTTTTCTTCAGCGATGCGCTGCAGCACATCGTCCGGCAGCCAGCTGTCCAGCGGGATCACTGCGGCCGGGTTGCCACCGAACGGTTCAGTGGAAAAGGCATCGACCTGGAATATTTCGAGTTGCATGCACACACTCCTTGTTGCCCGGGCGCTGCCGGGCAGATATCTGGAAAAGGTTACGGGCGTACCGGGGTCAAAACTGGCTCACCGGCAAAGAACGCCTGCAGGTTGCGCAGCACCAAGTCCACCGTGTCGCGCGCGGCTTCTGGCGATTGGCCAGCCACGTGGGGTGTGAGCACGGTGTTGGGCAAGGCCTTGAGTGCATCGGGCACTGTCGGCTCGTCATCGAATACATCCAGCGCGGCGCCAGCCAGCTGGCCACGCTGCAATGCAGCAATCAGGGCCTGGGTGTCGACCACGCTGGCACGGGCGATGTTCACCAGATAGCCGTCAGCCCCCAGGGCCTGAAGGACGTGGGCATCAACCAGATGCCGGGTGTTGGCGCCACCGGGGGTGGCCACCACCAGAATGTCGACGGCTTCAGCCAAGTGTCGGGGGCTGTCGTACCAGGCATAGGGCACATCCTGGCGTGCTGTGCGGCTGTGGTAGCTGACGTGCATGTCGAAGCCCAAGTGGGCCCGCTTGGCGATCGCCAGCCCTACTGCGCCAAGGCCGAGAATGCCCAGGCGCTTGCCACTCACCGAGGGGCTGATCACCCGGTTCCATTCACCGCGCCGCGTGCTGGCATCGGCACGGGGGATGTCGCGCAGCAGCGCCAGCAGCAGGGCCAGGGTGTGGTCGGCGACGGCTGCGGCATTGGCCCCGGCGCCATTGGTGACGGTTATGCCGCGTGCGGCGGCGGCGGCCAGGTCGACCTGCTCGTAGCCGGCGCCGATCACGCAGATGATCTGCAATCTGGGTAATGCGTCAATTTCGGCGGCGGATAGCCCCAGCGGCCCACGGGTGAGTACCGCATCGATTTCTTCGGCGTGGCGATGAATGGCATCGGCGCGCAGTTGCGGCGAAGGGGCACGGATCAGGTGGTAACCGGCCTGCTCCAGCATGGGCAGGTAATCGTCGACGGTTTCCACCAGTACCAGGACTGTCTTGCTCATGCCACCTCCGGGTGAATTAGAGGCGTCATTATGCGGAGTCACCGGCCAGTACAGTCAATGGAAATAACAAGGCAAAACTGTACTGTGCTGTTGCTGTTGCTGTTGATCTTGATCTTGATCTTGATCTTGATCTTGATCTTGATCTTGATCTTGATCTTGATCTTGATCTTGATCTTGATCTTCGCGACTTCAGGAGGCCGAACGCAGGCCTTGCGGAGGGAGGTGACGGGCATGGATGCCCGTCAAGCGCTGAGGCCCCAGGATGGGGCCTTCGGCGCGGTCCTGCCGGGAGCAAGGCCGGAGTGAGGGGACCCCGGAGCGCAGCGCAGGGGCCGGATGATGGGAGCGCAGTGTACGGGTCACCCACATGGGTTACACAAAAGTTCACTCACATAGGTGACAACACCTTAAGTGTTACATAACCATCAGTGGCATCCCGCACATCGACTCTACCAAGGATGATGGGACCGAAAATAACATCCCAAATGCCATCTCCGACTTGCTCCAGCCCAATGGTCTGGTGCTTGAGCACGTAACCTACGTAGATCCTCAGGCCACGGCGGTTAATGATGCCGCAGCTATCCGCCGGTAAACTCTCGACATGGCTGGGGTAGGTCATCTCAGGAAGTTTTTCAGGGAATGGGCGTGGTGAGGGCTGGTAGCAAGACGCCGGTGTTTTCTGTTTCAGTGCTTCATGCAAGCGCTCGTAATTGTAGTGTTGTCGAAAGCGATCAAAATGCCGCTGTTGAGCTTCCCAGGCCACTGCCGGCGGTGATGGCAGCGTGCTTTTGAGTGTCCGATGCATGCGTTCGTGGCGGCCATTTTGCTCAGGCCTTCCAGGTGCAATGCGCTCAGGAATGATGCCTAGACGCAGCCACCAGATGGACAGCTGAGAAAGTCCTGCACGTCCTTTACTGGCAAACGGCACACCGTTATCGGTACGAATACGCTCAGGCAGGCCATTTTCCCGAAACACCTGGGTGAAAACGGCCTGCGTTTCCAGAAGGTTGGTATTAGGCATGCTGTGGCAGGCGAGCAGGAAGCGGCTGGCGTGATCCATGATCGTTAGTGGATAGCACCAGACGCCTGCGCCTGTCAGAAATTGGCCCTTGTAGTCAGCACTGAACAGCTGGTTAGGCGACTCTGCCTTCTCCAGTGGCTTGGGGTAGACCGCTACACGCTGACGTAAACGGCGTGGGTTGACCAACTCGGCCTTCTTGAGGATGTTGTAAATCGCTGTCTTAGAAGGTGGCGCCTGATCAGGGAAGCGCTCCTGCAGCGCAGCCTGGATCTTTTTCGGACCAGGTTCCGTTTCGCCTCGACTGCGCAGTTCGATGATGGCTTCGCGAACTGCAGCGGGGACGACCCAGTTCTGCGTCAACCGGCGGCGGCTGCGTTCTTCCAGCCCCGAAGGCCCCTCTTTCTCATATCGCTCGACCCATTTGTAGCCGGTCTTACGGCTGATCTCGTAGGCCTGGCACAGGGCGCTGAAGCTGGGCGGCCCTTGCAGGTAATCCGCGATGAAAAGCATTTTCAGGTCCATAGGTTTCAGCTCTCGCCAAGGCATGGTCAGATCCTCGAAAACCGACCTTGCCAGTTAAAGACTGTTACCTATGTGCGTGAACTGATTTGTAACCTATGTGGGTGAGTCATACCCGCAGCGTTTTTTGGTTACTTTTTGTCGCGTTTGACAAAAAGTGACTCGCCGTAAGGGCCATCCCTTTCAAGGTCTTCGGTAGAATTCGCTGAAATCCAGTCAGGAAGACCCGAGCGATGTGGGCTGATGTACTAGCGCGATTCGAGAAAAAAGCACCCGCCAGCGTAATGGCCAAACTTGCCTTGGAGCAGGCCATTGCGCCGGAGTGGGTCGATCAGGTTTTCGAGGAGCACCGCCAACGGCAGTATTCTCGCGAGCTGCTGTTCTCGACCATTATCAAGTTGATGTCGCTTGTTTCATTGGGCTTGAAGCCATCGCTGCATGCTGCGGCAAGACAACTGGACGACCTTCCCGTCAGCCTGGCAGCTCTGTACGACAAGATCAGTCGAACCGAACCTGCCCTGTTGCGTGCTCTGGTGACAGGCTGCGCGCAGCGCTTGGCGCCGACAATCCATGAGTTGGGCTGCTCAGCCATGCTTCCTGATTGGCAAGTTCGGGTGGTCGATGGCAGCCACTTGGCCTCTACCGAAAAGCGTCTTGGCGCGCTGCGCCAAGAGCGCGGAGCGGCTCGCCCCGGGTTTTCGGTGGTGGTTTACGACCCCGACCTGGATCAGGTAATTGACCTCCAGCCGTGCGAGGACGCCTACGCAAGCGAACGAGTTTGTGTTTTGCCGTTGCTGGCTGAAGCAAAGACCAATCAGGTTTGGATCGCTGACCGTCTCTACTGCACGCTGCCTGTAATGGAGGCGTGCGAACAGGTGAAGACATCATTTGTCATTCGCCAGCAGGCCAAGCATCCACGCTTGATCCAGGAAGGTGAGTGGCAAGCACCGATGCCCGTCGCCACAGGCACTGTGCGCGAGCAATCCATCGAAGTAAAAGGCGGGCACCGTTGGCGACGTGTCGAGTTAACGCTTCATTCACCAAACGACTCAGGTGATAACAGCTTGATGTTCTGGAGCAACCTGCCCGAGAGCATCAGTGCGCAACAGATCGCAGACTTCTATCGGCGCCGCTGGAGTATTGAAGGGATGTTCCAGCGGTTGGAAGCAATTCTGGAAAGTGAAATTGAAACCCTCGGCAGTCCGCGAGCCGCCTTGCTTGGATTCACCACTGCCGTGCTGGCATACAACGTTCTGGCCTTGCTCAAGCGAAGTGTTGAACAGGCTCACCGCGATGCCTTGCCCGAGAATTGGGAAGCCTCGATCTATCACTTGGCGGTGCAGATCAGAGGGGGTTACGAAGGCATGCAGATTGCCCTGCCATCCGAGTACATGCCCGTTGTTCCGATGGAAAACCTGGCTCAGCGCCTGCTGGAGCTGGCCAGAAACATCCAGCCCAGACAGGTTG
This sequence comes from Pseudomonas sp. 10(2024), assembly GCF_045164175.1. Taxonomy (NCBI): domain Bacteria; kingdom Pseudomonadati; phylum Pseudomonadota; class Gammaproteobacteria; order Pseudomonadales; family Pseudomonadaceae; genus Pseudomonas; species Pseudomonas sp. 10(2024). The sequence goes on along the minus strand of NZ_CP174006.1, from coordinate 1,704,431 downwards.
CGAAAAGCCCACGAGGCCCCAAGGTGCTCAAAGCGAAGGCCTGGGTGCAAGGGACGGCTGTACATGCTCATGTTTCGACGGATCGGGTCATCAAGGCCGCCAAAACCAAAAGACCTTGAAAGGGATGGCCGTAAGGGCGAAAAGGTGAGTCAGCGTCGCCATCGCAAACGGACGGTTCGCTGAGTCAAAACAGACGAGTTCGCATCTTGCTTCTTGCTTCTTGCTTCTTGGATGTGGGCACTCACATCGAGTAGGTATTCATTCACGCAGGTGGCGCATAGTCACCTTTCCGCCCTTACGGCGGGTCACTTTTTGTCAAACGCGACAAAAAGTAACCAAAAAACGCTGGCTCCTATCATCCGGCCCCTGCGCTACGCTCCGGGGTTCCCTCGCTACGGTCTTGCTCCCGGGAGTACGCGCTGCAGGCCCCATCCATGGGGCCTCAGCGCTTGACGGGCATCCATGCCCGTCACCTCCCTTCGCAAGCCCTGCGCTCGGCCTCCTGAAGTCGCAATCTGCGTCGCCTGAACTACCGCGCGCTTACAAGCAAAAGCAAAAGCAGAAGCAGAAGCAGCAGATACAGAAATAGCGTTACTGTGCGAACGCCCGCCCTAACCCACCTGGTACACCACTGCTGTCAGTTTCCTGCCAAGGCCCATTCGGGCTCAACGACCAGCTCCAGCCGTTATCAAACCGATAGTAGGTACGCTGCCGGTAGAAGGTATTGGGCTGCTTCTCCAATACATATACACCCAGCTTGGGATCCCAGTGGCTTGCCCCGCCAGGCGGTGGCGCAAAGCTGGCCGAGGTGCGCGGCATGGGCTTGGGTATCGCCGCCGGCTTGCTCGGCTGAGTGGCAGGCTGCCTGCCCGGCAAGGGCTTGACCACCGGCCCCGACGGCGGCACACGCTCGATCGGTGGCGCAGGCTGCTCGTACGGCTCATGCACCGTACACGCAGACAAACCCAAGGCCAGGGTAATCAGGGTCAGGCGGACGGTGCTGTGCATGGCATTGCTCTCTTACTGGTCTGGAGTGTCGATGGTCAGGCGCTGGGTAGCCTGGGTGGCGCTAGACAACGGAGCACCCCGGCCAACCCACTCACCCTGGGTAGGCTGACCCGCGCGTGAAACACGTGCAACCAGTTGGACTTCGGCATACTGCGACAGTTTCATCTGCGGCATCATCGCATCAGCATCAGACAATTCCACCTCGATCGGCAACTGCGCCACGGTCACCCGCTTGGCCGCCAGCGGCATCGGCGGGCCATTGCTGGCGCGAGCGAAGATAAACACCGTGTCGTCCGGCTTGACCTTGTCCTTCAAGGCAGCCGCCAGTTCCACCCGCACTTTCAGGCGAGCCGCCACAGGTGCAGGCTCGGTCGCCTCTGCTGGCACCCCACCCAAGCGCTCGGCGGCGCGGTCGATACCACCCTGCAACGCCGCTCGCGATGCATCACCTTCTGGCAACTGCGCCAGCAAACGCTTCCAGTAGTCGATGGCTTCCTGATAACGCTCGCCTTCAAACGCAGCAATACCGCGCAGGCCCAGGCTGGTCACCTCGTTGGGATCAGCCTTCAACGCTTCGTCAGTCAACGCCTGCAATTGCGGGCTCCACTGCTTGTTGGCGGCAAAGTACTGGGCCTGGGCCCACTGCCCCAGCAGCTCGGGCTGGCGGCCAGCCAAGGCCACGGCCCGTTCGAACGTACGCGCGGCATCGGCCGGGCGCTGCTCGGCCATGTAGGCCCGGCCAAGGAAATACATGGCCTCGGCCGAATCCGGCTGGGCCTGCACCACGCGCTCAAGGCGCGTAGTCATTTCTTCCATCGACTTGGGTGCCTCGGCAAACTCCTGGGTCAGCGCCACCTTGTCGGCCGCCCCAAAATGCAGGTACAGCCCCAGCGCCATCAGCGGCACCAGTACCGCAGCCAGCAGCGGCAGGGCCTTGCCCAAATGCCCCTGGCGCGGGGCCTCGGCACCTTCGGTATCGGCCAGCAGCTCGCGGGCAGCCTCGTCCCGGCCCTTGGCCATCTGCGCCTCATCGAGCACACCGGCGGCTTGCTGGGCCGCCAGTTCGGCGACACGTTCCTGATAAAGGGCCACGTTCAAGGCCGTGCGGTCTTCTTCCTGCTGGCGACGGCGGCCACGCAGGATCGGGAGCAGCAAAAAGCTGAGGGCAGCGAGCAGCAGAAGGCCCGCGCTAAGCCAGAATTCAATCATGGGTCTGTTCTTTTTCCAGCAGTTTGGCGAGACGCTCGCGTTCTTCGGCAGACAACTCATCGGCGCCTTGCGCGGCCGTAGCACGGCGCCGGCGTACGATCACCGCCAGCACCACGAAGCCACCGGCCAGCAAGATCCCCGGGCCAAACCACAGCAGCCAGGTACGCCCGCTGAGCGCCGGCTTGTAGCGCACGAAGTCGCCATAGCGGTCGACCATGAAGTCGATGATCTGCTGGTTGCTCTGGCCTTCGCCGAGCATGCGGAAGATTTCTCGGCGCAGGTCGGCAGCAATCGGCGCGTTGGAGTCGGCAATATCCTGGTTCTGGCACTTGGGGCAGCGCAGTTCCTTGGTCAACTGTTGGTAACGCTCGCGCTCGGCCTCGTCGCGAAACTGGTAGGTGTCGATAGCCGCCTTGGCCACACCGGCCAGGCTCATGCCCAGCACCGCAGCTGCCAGCCAACGCCTCATGGCTTGGCCTCGTCGATCAGGCCCTGGTACAACGGCGCCAGCTGTTCACGCCAGACCGTGGCATCGACGATGCCTACGTGCTTGTAGCGGATGATGCCCTTGGCATCGATCAGGAAGGTTTCCGGCGCCCCATACACCCCAAGGTCCAGGCCCAGGCTGCCCTGCTCGTCACGAATATCCAGCTGATAGGGGTTGTGGAACTCGGCCAACCACTTCTGCGCGGCGGCGTTGTCATCCTTGTAGTTGACCCCATGGATCACCACACCCTGCTGTGCCAGCTGGTTCAGGTACGGGTGCTCGACCTTGCACGACGGGCACCAGGTGGCCCACACGTTGACCAGTGCCGGGCGCCCCTGCAAGTCGGCCTGAGTCAGGGTGCGGTCCCCCTGTGTCGACGCCAGGGAAAACGCCGGGAACGGTTTGCCGATCATTGCCGAAGGCAGCTCGTCGGGCTTGAGGAAAAGCCCCTTGTAGAGGAACACCGCCACCAGCAGGAACACTGCAAGGGGCACTACCATGATCCAACGCTTCATGCAGCTGCTCCAGACACGCCCAGGACATCACGCACCCGGGTCTTGACCTTGACGCGGTAGCGCCGGTCGAGGGCCGCCAGCAACCCGCCCAGGCCGGTCAGCAGACCGCCCAGCCAGATCCAGCGGACGTAAGGCTTAATATGTACGCGCACAGCCCAGGCGCCATTCTCCAGTGGCTCGCCAAGCGCGACGTACAGGTCGCGGGTAAAGCCGGCGTCGATGCCTGCTTCGGTCATCATCGACTGCTGCACGGTGTACAGGCGCTTCTCCGGGTACAGTGTGGTCACTTCACGGCCCTCGCGGCTGACCACGATGGTGCCCTTGTCAGAGATGAAGTTCGGCCCCTCGAAGTGCTTGGCGCCCTGGAACAGGAAGTGGTAGCCACCCAGCTCCACGCTTTCGCCCGGCGCCATGCGCAGGTCGCGCTCGGCGCTGTTGTTGCTGGACAGCACCACGCCCAGCGCACACACCGCCAGGCCCAGGTGCGCCAGTTGCATGCCCCAGTAGCTGCGGCCCAGGCCCGGCAGGCCTTTGACCAGGCCCTTGTGGCGGGTCTTGTCGAAAATGTCACGCAGCCCGCCAAGCACTACCCAGGCGGCCAGGGCGAAGGCCGTCAGCGTCGGCCAATCGAAGTCGTCGACGATAAAGCCGGCAACCGGGGCAAGGATGGCACTGCCGATCAATACCGGGGTCATCATGCTGACCAGCCATTTGCCCGGGGTGTCCTTCCAGCGCACCACCACGCCCACGCTCAGCACCACCATCAGCAGCGCCATCAGCGGCAGGAACAAGGCGTCGAAGTAGGGTGGGCCGACCGACAGCTTGGCCCCGGTCAGGGCATCGAGCACCAATGGGTACAGGGTACCAAGCAGAATCATCGAAGCCGCGACCACCAGCACCAGGTTGTTGGCCAGCAGCAGCGTTTCACGCGACCACAGGGCGAAACCGACCTGGCTCTTGACCACCGGTGCGCGCAGGGCGAACAGGGTGAGCGACCCGCCGACCACGAACAGCAGGAAAAACAGGATGAAGATGCCCCGCGACGGGTCGGCGGCAAACGCGTGCACCGAGGTCAGCACCCCGGAACGCACCAGGAAGGTACCCAGCAGGCTCAGCGAGAATGCGGCAATTGCCAGCAGCACGGTCCAGCTCTTGAACACCCCGCGTTTCTCGGTCACCGCCAGCGAGTGGATCAGTGCGGTGCCCACCAGCCAAGGCATGAACGAGGCGTTTTCCACCGGGTCCCAGAACCACCAGCCACCCCAGCCCAGTTCGTAGTAGGCCCACCACGACCCCAAGGTGATGCCAACACCCAGGAACGCCCAGGCGACGATGGTCCACGGCCGCGACCAGCGCGCCCAGGCAGCGTCCAGCCGGCCGCCGAGCAAGGCGGCAATCGCGAACGCGAAGGCCACCGAGAAGCCCACGTAGCCCATGTACAGCATCGGCGGATGCACGATCAGGCCAAAGTCCTGCAACAGCGGGTTGAGGTCACGGCCATCGGTCGGCACCTGCGGCAGCAGGCGCTGGAACGGGTTGGAAGTAATGATCAGGAAGCTCAGGAAGCCCACGCTGATCATGCCCATTACCGCCAGCACGCGGGCCAGCATCACCTGCGGCAACTGCCGGGAGAACACCGACACGGCAAAGGTCCAGCCGCCGAGGATCAGCGCCCAAAGCAGCAACGAACCCTCATGGGCGCCCCACACCGCACTGAACTTGTAGTACCAGGGCAAGGCGCTGTTGGAATTGCTGGCCACATAGGCGACCGAGAAATTGTCTGTCATGAAGGCATGGGTCAGGCAGGCAAAGGCAAACGCCAGGAAGGCGAACTGCCCCCACGCTGCCGGCCGCGCCAGGCTCATCCACAGGCTGTCGCCACGCCACGCGCCAAGCAACGGCACACTGGCCTGCACGACGGCAAAGCAGATGGCCAGAATCATCGCCAACTGGCCCAGTTCGGGGACTACCAGTGCTGCGTTCATGGCTTCGTCTCCCCGCCGGTAGCGGCCTGGCCGCTTTCCTTCAGGGCCTTGGTGACTTCGGGCGGCATGTATTTCTCGTCGTGCTTGGCCAGCACCTCATCGGCTACCACCACACCTTCGGTGTTGAGCTTGCCAAGGGCGACGATACCCTGCCCTTCGCGGAACAGGTCGGGGAGGATGCCGCGGTAGGTGATGGGTACCGACTTGTTGAAGTCGGTTACCACGAAACGCACGTCCAGCGAGTCGGCCGAGCGCTGCACCGAGCCTTTCTCGACCATGCCGCCAGCGCGGATGCGCGTGTCCAGCGGGGCTTCGCCGTTGGCGATCTGGGTCGGTGTATAGAACAGGTTGATGTTTTGCTGCAATGCGCTCAAGGCAAAGCCGACGGCAACCCCGACGCCGACCAGCAGGCCGACGATGAGCAACAGGCGTTTCTTGCGCTGCGGATTCACTGGTTGTTCTCCCGGCGCAAACGGCGCGCCTCTTCTTGCAAATAGCGGCGACGGGCCAGCAGTGGCGCACCAACGTTCAGCGCCAGCACCGCCAGGCAGATGCCATAGGCCGACCACACGTACAGGCCATGGTGGCCCATGGCGAGAAAGTCACCGAAGGTGGCAAAGCTCATTGTGCGGCCCTCCGCCCCAGGCTGTTCAATACTTCGTCCCTGACCCAACTGGCGCGTGCTTCGCGCTTGAGCACTTCAAGGCGCATGCGCAGCAGCAGTACGGCGCCGAAGAAACAGTAGAAACCCAGCGCCGTGCACAACAGCGGCAGCCACATTTCGGCCGGCATCGCCGGCTTTTCGGTAAGGGTGAAGGTGGCCCCCTGGTGCAGGGTGTTCCACCACTCCACCGAATACTTGATGATCGGGATATTCACCACACCGACAATCGCAAGCACCGCACAGGCCTTGGCCGCACTGTCACGATTACTGATCGCCTGGCCCAGCGCAATAATGCCGAAGTACAGGAACAGCAGGATGAGCATGGACGTAAGGCGGGCATCCCACACCCACCAGCTGCCCCAGGTCGGCTTGCCCCAGATGGCGCCGGTAACCAGCGCCACGGCGGTCATCCAGGCGCCAATGGGCGCGGCACACTGCAGGGCGACGTCGGCCAGTTTCATCTTCCACACCAGCCCAACCACCCCGGCCACCGCCAATAGCACATAGCAGGACTGCGCCAGCATCGCCGCCGGCACATGGATATAGATGATGCGGAAGCTGTTGCCCTGCTGGTAGTCCTGGGGGGCGAAGGCCAGGCCCCAGGTGATGCCGACCAGCAGCAGGAACACGGCAGTACCGGCCAGCCACGGCAGCATGCGGCCGCTGATGGCATAGAACCATTTCGGGGAGCCCAGCTTGTGGAACCACGTCCAGCTTATTTTCATCAGGGTACATCCAGGGTATTTGCCGGGCTTGAGAGCCCGGGACTCGTTATTCGCCGACGCTGATCTTCAGGCCGGCCGCTATCGCAAAGGGTGCCAGGGTAACGGCCAGGGCCGTCAGGCTGGCGAGCCAGAGCAGATGGCCGGTTGCCGGCATATTTTGCAACGCCGCTTGCAACGCACCACTGCCCAGGATCAATACAGGGATATACAACGGCAGAATCAGCAACGCCAGTAACAAACCTCCGCGTTTAAGGCCGACTGTCAGCGCCGCACCTACCGCGCCCAGCAAGCTCAATACCGGCGTACCCAGCAGCAGCGAACCGAGCAGCACCGGCAGGCAATGGCTTGGCAGCCCCAGCATCAGTGCCAGCAGTGGCGCCAACAATACCAGCGCCAGCCCGGAAAAGATCCAGTGCGCCAGCACCTTGGCCAGCACCAGCAGTGCCAGTGGGTGCGGCGACAGCACCCATTGCTCCAGCGAGCCGTCTTCGAAATCGCTGCGGAACAGGCCGTCCAGCGACAACAACACGGCCAGCAACGCTGCCACCCAGACCAGGCCCGGCGACAAGGTTTGCAACAATTGGCTTTCCGGGCCGACCGCCAGCGGGAACAGGGCCACGACAATGGCGAAGAACACCAACGGGTTGGCCAGTTCGGCCGGGCGACGGAACAGCAGGCGCGCTTCGCGGCGCAGCAACAAAATGAATACGCTCATGCAGCCCATTGCCCCAGGTTCAATTCTCGATAACCGGAGGGCTTGCGTTCCAGTGTGTGATGAGTCGTCAGCACCACCGTCCCGCCCTGCTCGCAGTGGGCTGCCAGGTGCGCTTCAAGCTGCGCCACGCCTTGCTTGTCGAGCGCGGTGAACGGCTCGTCGAGAATCCATAGCGGCGGACAAGCCAGGTGCAGCCGGGCCAGGGCCACACGGCGCTGCTGACCGGCCGACAGGGTATGGCAGGGGACGTCTTCGAAACCGCGCAGGCCGACAGCCTCCAGCGCCGCCCAGATTGCCTCGCGGCTGGCCGGCTGGTGCAGGGCGCACAGCCAGGTGAGATTCTCCTCGGCGGTGAGCAAGTCCTTGATGCCGGCGGCGTGGCCAATCCACAGCAGGGCGCTGGCCAGGGCATGACGCTGTTCTGCCAGGGGCTTGCCACCCAGCAGAATCTGCCCGGCCGTCGGCTGCATCAGCCCGGCCAGCAGGCGCAACAGGCTGGTCTTGCCGCTGCCGTTGGGGCCACTGATCTGCAGCATGTCGCCGGCGCCCAGCTCGAAATCGAGCTGTTCGAACAGCAGGCGCCAGTCGCGCTCGCAGGCCAGGCCTGCGGCTTGGAGGTGAAGGGTCACGGTTTCGCCTTATCTTTAGTAGGGCATTGGGGCGGCGTCGCCTGCTTCGCGGGTGAACCCGCTCCTACAGAACCCTGTAGGAGCGGGTTCACCCGCGAAGCAGCCAACACCGCTCCAAAGCCCTTGTGTCTCAAGTCGCCCCGCGCGCTGCCGTTATACTGGCAACCACAGGCGCGCGGCATTATTACACGCGCCGCCGCGCTGCCAAGAGGCCGGGCTCGACAGGTTGTATACAATCATGACTGAAATCAATAGTCTCGGCGCACAAACCGCGATCAACAGCCAAGCCATGAAGGCGGGCATGACCGGCGATCTGCTGCGCCTGATCCAGGCGCAGCCTGGGTTGCTGGCTCCTGGCGAAACCGCGCAAGCCGAGGTTTTATCGTTGCGCCAGACGGGCCAGGACTTTCAGCTGGTGCTACGGCTGATGCAGGCCAACGGCGTCCAGACCCAGCTTCAGGCCAACGCCAGCCAGCCGCTGCCACAAGGCAGCCAGATCACCGTCAGTCAGACCGAAAGCAACCGCCTGGCGATCATGCTGCAACAGGCCAGCGCCAGCCAGGTCGCCACCCTCACCCAGCTGGACACCAGCAAGGTGCCGGTCGGCACCTTGCTGCAAGGCAAGGTCCTGACCAACCAGCTGCTGGCCCAGGCACCCGGCCAACCGGCCGTGTACCGGGCGCTGGTCAGCCTGCTCAACAGCAACCAGGCCGGTGCCACACTGAGCATCGACAGCCCGCGCCCGCTGGCCATTGGCAGCCTGCTCAGCGCCCTGGTGCAGGGTGATCAGTCATTGCGCTTCGTGCCGCTCAGCGGCAGGCAGGACCAACTCAGCATTGCCCAACAGCTGCTGACCCAGCAAAACCGCCAAGCCTCGCTACCCGGCCTGCTCAACGCCCTGCAACAGCTCACCCGCGACCCAGGCGTCGATGGCGACCTGCGCGCCAGCGCCGAACGCCTGCTGGCCGGCCTGCCGGACGCCCGACAACTGGGCGACGCCAAGGCAGTGGCCCAGGCCCTGAACAACAGCGGCAGCTTTCTCGAAGCGAAGCTGCTGAGCGGGTCCACCGCCAGCGTCGCCACCGACCTCAAGGCGCATTTGCTGCGGCTGATGGCCCAGGCCCCTGCCCTCCCGGCAAGCACTGCCAATCTCAACCCCGCCAGCCTGGCCGTGACTATGCCGGCTTTGGCGCGCAGCGCACTGGGCATGCTCGAGCGGGTCAGCCCCAAGCCGCAGCCGGGCGCGTTCCCATTACCGTCGCGCCTGCTCAAGGCCCTGGAAGAGGAAGGCGACCTGCAACAGCTGCTGCGCCTGGCTGCCGCTGCCGTTTCACGCTTGCAGAGCCACGCCATGAGCAGCCTGCAACAAACCGGCACGCTGGAAAACGGCAACCTGCAGACCACCTGGCAAACTGAAGTGCCGATCCGCCACGGCCAGGACTTCATCCCGCTGCAAGTCAAACTGCAGCGCGAAGAAACCCCACAACAACAGGCCGACCGCCAACATGAAGCCCAAGACCCTCGACAAGCCCTGTGGCGCATCGAGCTGGCCTTCGACCTGTCCCCGCTCGGCCCCATGCAAGTGCAGGCACAACTGAGCGAGGGCCGCCTGAGCGGGCAGCTATGGGCGGAGCGCGAGCAGACCGCGCGGTTGATCGACACCCAGCTTGGCGCGCTGCGCGCGCGCCTGCTGGCCCGGGGCCTGGAAGTCGGCGACCTGGAGTGCCACCCGGGCATCCCGCCGCAGGGGCCACGCACACGGATGGAACAACGCTGGGTGGACGAAACCGCATGAACGATACGACACCACGCCAAGCCATAGCGCTGAACTACGACGGCCATCAGGCACCGACCCTCACCGCCAAGGGCGACGAGGACCTGGCCGAGGCCATCCTTGCGCTCGCCCGCGAACACGAAGTGCCGATCTACGAAAACGCCGAGCTGGTGCGGCTGCTGGCGCGGCTGGAGCTGGGCGAGCAAATACCCGAGGCGCTGTACCTGACCATTGCCGAGATCATCGCCTTCGCCTGGCACCTGCGCGGCAAGGTACCCGCCGGCTTCGATGATCCGCGCCCGGCAGAGCGCGATATCACCCCACCATTGCCCCCGCTGCCCGGCACTGGCCAGTAACTATCTACCACCCCCTCCCCCTCCATGCGCCCAACCTTGTCGGCCTCCCACGTACAAGGTGTACCGTCATGATCGACAGCAGAATCAACGCCAAAGGCGTGCAGTTCGTAGTAGACCATCTGGCCAACATCCCACGCCCGGACCGCGAAGCCCATCGCTTGATCCGGCAGTGGCTTGCCGGGCAAGGTGTGCATATCGACCCCGATCGCGTCGATGTGGTCACCCTGCACTACCGGCCGGATGACCAAGGGTATGTGGCAGCGGTCCAGCAGACCCAGAGCATGACCCAGGCGCTGCTGGGCAACTGGCAAGGGGAGTCCGATAACAACCTCATCGGCGCACTGTTCGCCAACCCTTGGGCAGGCACCTTCCCCCAAGGGCCGTTGAAGCTGGTCGATCGCCTGCCAACGCTGGGCTTTGGCCATCAGGGCGCCGCCTTCGAGGTGTATAACGGCCTGTTCCAGCGATCGTCCCCCGCCCGTTACGATGCCTCGACCCACATTCAGGTTCCGGCTGAAGCCTTCCAGCGGTTCATCGAAGCGCTGGACTTTCACCAGCCGTTCAAAGCCATGCTCGACGCTTACTGGCGGGAGCATCAGGACACTCACCGCCTGGCCAGCAAGCTCAATTTCATCGCCGCCTGCAACGCCCAGGTCAGCCAGGGGCGCCTGAGCGATGCCGCCAGGGAGCTGGCATGGCAAGCCGCCGGCATGATGCCGCAGCGCTTCAAGATACGGGTCAGCACGCTGAGCATCTATGGCTATGCGGCCACCGACCTGCTGTACATCAATGCCCCCCACAGCGATCTGACCCTGCTGTACATGCCAGGTAACAGCTCGCCCTTGCTCGAATTCGCCAGCGAGAACCTGCTCAAGGACTGGGTGGGCGATCAGTGCAAGGACCCCGCCCGACGCGAAGCGCTAAAGCAACACTTCAGGCTCGCCGACCGCCCCCAGGGCCTCGATTTCAGTGGCCTGGACACCGCGCTCGAGGGCCTTGGCGACTATCCGGACCGGCACCGGCTGCCGCCTGAACACGGTTATTTCAACGATGATGGCGTCTGGCCCCCCAGAACCTACGTGAACTACAAACCTGGCAAATACAACCCCAAACTGACCGGGGATATGTTCGCAGCCCTGACCGAGCGCCAGCGCCAGCGCAGCTACGACGACGCCGATTTTGTCATCACCACCGATAGCCAGGTTACCAAAGCCAAATGGCGTGGCTACCTCGCCAACACGCTCAACCTGCTGGCGCCACTGTGCCTGGTGGTGCCGGGGCTGGCGCCACTGCTGGCGGTCGGTGGCATTGCCCAGTTGGGCCTGGGCCTGGATCAGGTGATCAACGGCCACAGCCTGAAAGCCAAACAGGACGGGGTTGGCGACATCGCCTGGGGGTTGTTCAACGCCGTACCGCTGGCAACGGAGGGCAGCGCAGGCATCAAGGCCCTGTTCGAGTTCAAAAGCGATGGTTTTGTCATGCCGCGCGAGGTCAACGAGCAGCTCGGCTATCCGTTGAGCCCGACCAGTCCACCGCGGCTTCCAGAGCCAGAAGGCGCGGAGTACTTCCACCACCACGAGCCGATTACACCGCTTGACGAAGGCGACCCGGCTGTTGCCGGCGCGGTGATACGCTTGCCACACTACGATGGCGAACTGGACGACCTGGAATGCAGCATCGAAACCTACAATGCACGCGTGGTCTATGACCTGGAGCACGACGCATTCATCATCAGGGAAACCGTCAACGAGGTCGAGCCGCAAGCCTACATCGCAGTGCCTGGGAGCCGTGACCTTGTGGCGCTCGACAGGCAGCGCCCAGTCACCGACGCCATGCGCACCCGCACCTTGCGCGCGCTGGGTGTCGACCTGCCACTGCCAGTCACCATTCCGACACCGGCCCCGGACAGCGCCCCCATCCCCAAACTTATCTCCAGCCTCTGGGTCGGCGACAAAGTCATTAGCGAGCCATTGCTGGCCAACCTTGCCGCCAACGCCGCGCGCCTGAGCGACAGTGAATACAGCATGCGCCTGTTTCTGTCGAAGGCTTCGCCTACCGCCTACGAACAGAACGCAAGGCTATTGGCAGCCCGGGCGCCAGGGCTGCAGGTATTGCCGCTTGAAGAGCAAGGCTTCTTCCGGGCCTTCCGCCAGAGCCGCTATTACGCGCAGTACGAGGCAGCGCTGGATGGCAACGGTGGCATCGCCACCAATTACGCGTCTGCGACCGATGTGCTGCGCTACCGGATGCTGCACCATGAGGGTGGGCTGTACATGGACGTGGACGACTTCCTGCTGCCGGACGGCAAGGGCGAAACGATCGATCAGGTCGAGCTGCGCACCCCACCCGATGGGCTGCTGCTGCCACCGCCGATGTCCAACGAGAAAATGAGCATGAATTGCCTGTACAACACCAGCCTCATTGGTAGCCACCCAGGCAACCCACTGCTGGATGCGATCTCCGATGAAATGCTCGCACGTTTCCAGACCCATGCAGACTTCTACGAAAGCCGACCGAGCCTGGAACAGGACCCGAGCGGTTTCTACCGCTATGCCAACACGCTCAGCTACCTAACCGGGCCGGCACTGCTCACTGAAGTGGTCGATCGCCATCTACCCGGGTTGCGGACCCTGCGCCAGATCATCAACCTGCACACCATGCCACGCGTCAACACCTATCCATTCATCAACCCTTCGCAAGCCAATACAGCCCTGAAGCAACTGCTGCCCCTGAACCGGTTCGCCGGCGTGGGCGGCAATCACTCCTGGGTTCGCAATTGAAATGAACAGCGGATACTGAACGGGCCTGGCGACACCTTTCAGATCGAGCGGAGCATGGGCGCCGCTCGATTTCCCAGGCGACGAACCTGCTGCCGAGGGTACCCCGTCAAGGAGCCCGGTACACCTTGCTCATCAACTCCGCCTCGGCCTGGGTCAAGCCGCAGCTCTGGGTCAACTCATCGATACTCGCCCCCATCCCCACCAGCTTGGCCGCCTGGCTGAAAGTAACGTTGCTGGGGTCGCGCTGCTCGAGGCGCTCCAGCCGGTCCGGCAGGGTGGCCACCGCCGCACGCAGCTCATGGATGGCCTCACCCATGCGCACCGTGCCGTTCTGGTAGTCATCCAGACGCTTGGCCAAGTCCTTGATGCGCTGGTCACGCAGCGCATCGCCCTCGGCCTGCTGCGCAGCCAGCTCGCGCTGGCGCTTGCTGTAGTTGAGGAAAAACCACAGGCTCAGCGCCCAGGCCAGCGCCAGGAAGATGACAGCAACCTCTAGGATCAACTCAGATGTTCTCCAGCTCGGACCACTCTTCCTCGGTCATCATCTTGTCCAGTTCGACCAGGATCAGCAGTTCGCCATTCTTGTTGCACACGCCTTGAATGAACTTGGCCGACTCTTCGTTACCCACGTTCGGCGCGGTTTCGATTTCGGACTGGCGCAGGTAAACCACTTCGGCCACGCTGTCGACCAGGATGCCGACCACTTGCTTGTCGGCTTCGATGATGACGATACGGGTGTTGTCGGTCACTTCGGTCGGCATCAGGCCAAAACGCTGACGCGTGTCGATCACCGTCACCACGTTGCCGCGCAAGTTGATGATGCCCAGCACGTAGCTCGGCGCACCCGGCACCGGGGCAATCTCGGTGTAGCGCAGGACTTCCTGCACCTGCATCACATTGATGCCGTAGGACTCGTTGTCCAGACGGAAGGTAACCCACTGCAGGATCGGATCTTCGGAACCTTGTGCAGACGACTTTTTCATTCCCCTACCCTCAAAATCCGCCGTTGGCGGTATGTTCTGTGTCATTTCTGTTTGGCGTGCATCTGCTTGACCGCACCGCTGGCGATCAGCTCGGCCAGTGCGGCGACGTCGAGCAGTGCGCACATGTGTTCGATTACGGTGCCGGCCAGCCACGGGCGCTGGCCACGCTGGCTGCGCCACTTGATCTCCGACGGGTCCAGGCGCAGCGAGCGGCTGACCTGATGCACCGCCAGCCCCCATTCATAGCCCTGCACCGAAATCACGTATTGCAGGCCCTGGCGAAAATCATCGCGGTAGCGGTCGGGCATTACCCAATGCGCAGTGTCCAGCACCTTCAGGTTGCCGGCCTGGCAGGTCAGGATGCCGAGGAACCAGTCGGGCTGGCCGAACAGTGGTGTCAGCTCCTGGCCAGCCAGGGTGTAGATCGAGCCCAGGCACACCAGCGGCACCGCCAGGGTCAGGCCGGCAACGTCGAACAGCAGGCATTCGAACGGCTCGGCCGCCCACACCGGACGACCGTCGACAGTGGCCGGGGGTACGGGCAGGTTGGGCGCCGGCAGATGCACATCGACCAGCGGCACAGCCGGTTCCACGGTTTGTTCTTCGATCAGTACCGGGATGCTGGCTTCGGCCACGATCTCCTGCTCGACCACCGTCACCACCGGGGCTTCCACCGGCATCACGCTGGGCAGTACCGCCAGCCGGGGTTCGGCGAATGGCCGCGGGGCAAAGCTGGCGGCGGCTTCGGCGGGCTCAGGCCGGGCTGGCTGTCGGGCATCGCGTGCCTGCTCCTCGCGCACCGCCTCGGCGAATTCATCCGCCACTGCCGGCTGCTCGCTCAGGTCTTCGGCCTCGGTGGCCTCCTGCAGCAAGCCGTCCAGGTACGATTGCAGGGCCATCTGGGGCCGGGTGCTGGTTTGCCGGGTTTGAGTCATCAGGCTACCTGCACTGCGTTCTTGTAGGTGAGCAGGTGCTTGAGCAGCGCCCTGTAGGCGACCAACCCGCGGCTCTTGCTGTCGAACTGCGAAGGCGTGACGCCCTTGCGACTGGCATCGCGCAGGCGCGTATCCACCGGAATGTAGCCCTGCCATACATGCTGCCCGTAGGTGTCACGCAGCAGCTTGAGGGTGCCCAGCGACGCCTGGGTACGACGGTCGAACAGGGTCGGTACGATCTGGTACGGCAGCGCCTGCTTGCGCGAACGGTTGACCATGGCCAAGGTGCCGACCATGCGTTCCAGGCCCTTCACCGCAAGGAATTCGGTTTGCACCGGGATCACCAGCTGCTGGCTGGCGGCCAGGGCATTGACCATCAGCACACCCAGCAAGGGTGGGCTGTCGATCAGGGCATAGTCGAAATCCTGCCACAGCTGCGCCAGACTCTTGGCGATTACCAGGCCCAGGCCATTCTGCCCTGGCGACTGGCGCTCCAGCACCGCCAGCGCGGTACTCGACGGCAACAGCGAAATGCGCTCATCGCTGGTGGGCAGCAGCAGTTGCCCGGGCAAGCCTTCGGGCACCGTGCCCTTGTGCAGGAACAGGTCGTAGCAGCTGTGCTCCAGGGCATCCGGGTTGTGCCCGAAGTAGCTGGTCATCGAGCCGTGCGGGTCGAGGTCGACGACGACCACGCGCTTGCCGGCCTCGGCCAGCAAGCCGGCCAGGGCAATGGTAGTGGTGGTCTTGCCGACACCACCTTTTTGATTGGCTACTGCCCAGACTCTCATCAAGCAAACTCTATCTATTGATTTGGCAGGGACACTGTAGAAACAACCGTCATGCGCAAAACTTCAAAGCTCGCACGCCCCTCTGTGGGAGCGGGCAAGCCCGCGAACACCGGCGTAGCCGGTGCCATTCACCGAGTCGCTGGCTTCGCGGGCATGCCCGCTGCCACAGAGGACGGCGGCACATTCAAAATCGTGTTCGTATCAGCGACGGGGAATTGACGTATCACGGCCTCGCTACCGTTGCTTGTATTGCCGGTGCACTTTGTGTGCCAGCCCGGCGCAATGCGGCATCCGGTGTGGCATTGGCGCTGCCCGAGCCGGTCAGGCTGCGGCGCACTTCCAGGTTACGGGAAATCACCAGCACCACCCGGCGGTTGCGTGCGCGCCCTTCGGCGGTATCGTTGCTGGCCACCGGCTGGTACTCGCCATAGCCCACCGAAGCCATGCGTGCCGGGTTGACGCCCTCCATGGCCAGCAGCCGCACGATGCTGGCCGCGCGCGCCGAGGACAACTCCCAGTTGGTGGGGTACTGCGCGGTGCGGATCGGCAGGTTGTCGGTGAAGCCTTCGACGTGCACCGGGTTGGCGAACGGCTTGAGGATGCTGGCCACCTTCTCGATGATCGCAAACGCCTTGTCACTGGGCATCGCGTCACCACTGCCAAACAGCAGCGACGAGTTGAGCTCGATCTCGATCCATAGCTCGTTGCCGCGCACGGTCATCTGGTCGCTGTTGATCAGGTCGCCGAAGGCATCGCGCACGTCATCGCTGATGGTTTTCAACGGGTCGACATTGGTCGCCGCCAGGCCCGCTTCGGTCTGCTCGCTGTCTTTGACCAGCGGTTCGGCCGGGCGCACGCTCAGCGGCTGCTCATCGCCAATCGGGATCGGCTTCATGCTGCGCTCGGGGTCGTTGAATACCCCGAGCAAGGCCTGGGAAATAACCTTGTACTTGCCCTCGTTGATCGAGGAAATGGAATACATCACCACGAAGAAGGCGAACAGCAACGTGATGAAGTCGGCGTACGACACCAGCCAGCGCTCGTGGTTTTCGTGTTCCTCGGTATGACGACGGCGACGCATGGGTTACTCCATGAAGCCTTGCAGCTTCAGCTCGATCGAGCGCGGGTTTTCACCTTCGGCAATCGACAGCAGGCCTTCGAGCAGCATTTCGCGGTAGCGCGACTGGCGCATGACGATGGCCTTGAGCTTGCTGGCGACCGGCAATAGCACAAGGTTGGCACTGGCCACACCGTAAATGGTCGCGACAAAAGCCACGGCAATGCCATTGCCCAGTTGCGACGGGTCGGCCAGATTGCCCATCACATGGATAAGGCCCATGACCGCACCGATGATGCCGATGGTCGGCGCATAGCCGCCCATGCTTTCGAATACCTTGGCTGCCTGGATGTCACGGCCCTCCTGGGTAAGGAGGTCGACCTCGAGGATGCTGCGGATGGCTTCCGGCTCGGCGCCATCCACCAGCAGTTGCAGGCCCTTGCGCGCATAGGGGTCGGGCTCGCTGTCCGCTACCCCTTCCAGGCCCAGCAGGCCTTCTTTGCGAGCGGTCAGGCTCCAGTTCACCACGCGGTCGATGCCGCCCGCCAGGTCGACCCGCGGAGGAAACAGGATCCAACGCAAAATCTGCAAGGCGCGCTTGAACGACGACAGCGGCGACTGCAACAGCGCCGCCGCCAGGGTGCCTCCCAGCACGATCAGAGCCGCCGGGCCATTGACCAGAGCACCGACATGACCGCCTTCAAGGAAGTTGCCACCGACAATGGCAACGAAAGCCAGGATCAGACCGATCAGGCTGAGGACGTCCATCAGACGCACGCCTCCACCAGGTGCTTGCCGATTTCGTCCAGGCTGTACACGGCATCCGCTAGGTTCGCCTTGACGATGGCCATGGGCATGCCATAAATCACGCAGCTGGCTTCATCCTGGGCCCACACCGTGCTGCCCCCCTGCTTGAGCAGGCGCGCGCCCTCGCGGCCATCGGCGCCCATGCCGGTGAGCACCACCGACAACACCTTGTCACCGTACGACTTGGCCGCCGAACCGAAGGTGATGTCCACGCACGGTTTGTAGTTCAGGCGCTCGTCGCCGGGCAGGATCTTCACCGTGCCGCGGCCATCGATCATCATCTGCTTGCCACCGGGGGCCAGCAGGGCCAGGCCCGGGCGCAGCATGTCGCCGTCTTCTGCTTCCTTGACGCTGATGCGGCATAGCTTGTCCAGGCGTTCGGCAAACGCTTTGGTGAAGGCCGCCGGCATGTGCTGGATCAACACGATCGGCGCCGGGAAATTGGCCGGCAGCTGGGTCAGTACCCGCTGCAGCGCCACCGGCCCCCCCGTGGAGGTACCGATGGCCACCAGTTTGTAGGGTTTGCGCTTGGGTGCCGGCGACTGCGAGGCCGCCGGCGTCGGGGCCGCTGCACGGGCAGGCGCTGCCGGGCGCGTCTGCGCCTGGCTGGTAAAGGTGCTGGCCGGCGCTGGCGCGGCGACCGGCGCCGTTCTGGCATAGCTGCCGATCCGGCGGTTACTGCGCGAAATGGTGTGCACCTTCTCGCACAGCAACTGCTTGACCTTGTCAGGGTTGCGCGAGATGTCCTCGAAGTTTTTCGGCAGGTAGTCCACTGCGCCGGCATCCAGCGCGTCGAGGGTGACGCGGGCGCCTTCATGGGTCAGCGACGAGAACATCAACACGGGCGTCGGGCAGCGCTGCATGATGTGCCGCACGGCGGTAATGCCATCCATCATGGGCATTTCGTAGTCCATGGTGATCACATCGGGCTTGAGCGCCAGCGCCTGGTCGATTGCTTCCTTGCCGTTGGTCGCGGTACCCACTACCTGGATCGTTGGATCCGCCGAGAGGATTTCCGAGACACGGCGGCGGAAGAAACCAGAATCATCCACCACCAGGACCTTGACTGCCATAAACACTCCATTAGGCGGCGCAACCCGCCAGGGCGCGCCACCGAAATCAAATACGCCGCGCGGCGTAACGCTTGAGCATGCTCGGGACGTCGAGAATCAACGCGATGCGACCGTCGCCGGTAATGGTGGCCCCGGACATGCCCGGGGTGCCTTGCAGCATCTTGCCCAGCGGCTTGATGACCACTTCTTCCTGGCCCACCAGCTGATCAACGACAAAACCGATGCGCTGGGTGCCGACCGACAGAATCACCACGTGGCCCTCGTGCTGCTCTTCGTGCACCTGGCCCTGGACCAGCCAGCGCTTGAGGTAGAACAGCGGCAGCGCCTTGTCGCGCACGATCACCACTTCCTGGCCGTCGACCACGTTGGTACGCGACAGGTCGAGGTGGAAGATCTCGTTGACGTTGACCAGCGGGAAGGCAAACGCCTGGTTGCCCAGCATCACCATCAGGGTGGGCATGATCGCCAGGGTCAGCGGCACCTTGATGACGATCTTGGAGCCTTGGCCCTTGGCCGAGAAAATGTTGATCGAGCCGTTGAGCTGGGAGATCTTGGTTTTCACCACGTCCATGCCCACGCCACGCCCGGACACATCGGAAATCTCGGTCTTGGTCGAGAAGCCAGGGGCGAAGATCAGGTTGTAGCAGTCCGACTCGCTCAGGCGCTCGGCGGCGTCCTTGTCCATCAGGCCCTTTTCCACGGCCTTGGCACGCAGGATGTTCGGGTCCATGCCCTTGCCGTCGTCCGAGATCGACAGCAGGATGTGGTCGCCTTCCTGTTCGGCCGACAGCACTACGCGGCCGGTACGCGCCTTGCCAGACGCTTCACGCTCGTCGGGCATCTCGATACCGTGGTCGACCGCATTGCGCACCAAGTGCACCAGCGGGTCGGCCAAGGCTTCTACGAGGTTCTTGTCAAGGTCGGTCTCTTCGCCGACCAGCTCCAGATTGATCTCTTTCTTCAACTGGCGCGCCAAGTCGCGGACCAGGCGCGGGAAGCGGCCGAAGACCTTCTTGATCGGCTGCATACGGGTTTTCATCACCGCGGTCTGCAGGTCGGCGGTGACCACGTCAAGGTTGGACACGGCCTTGGACATGGCCTCGTCGCCGCTGTTCAGGCCCAGGCGCACCAGGCGGTTACGCACCAGCACCAGTTCGCCGACCATGTTCATGATCTCGTCCAGGCGCGCGGTGTCGACGCGCACGGTGGTTTCCGCTTCGCTGGCGGCGTGCTTTTCGGCGGCCGGGGCCGGCGCGCGAGGCGCCGCGGCAGGTTTGCTGGCCGGCGAAGGCGCTGGCGCGGCAGCGGGCTTGGCCACCGGCTGGCTTTCGGCCTTGGCGGCAGCAGGCGCTTGCGCCTGGACAGCAGCCGGGGCTTCTACAGCGGCAACATCGCCACCGAACTTGCCCTTGCCGTGCAACTGGTCCAGCAGGGCTTCGAACTCGTGCTCGCTGATTTCATCGCTGGCGGCACTGTTGTCGGGTGCGGCAGGCGCTGGTGCCTGGGCGGCTGGCAAGGCGCCAGCCTGGAAGGTGCCCTTGCCATGCAACTGGTCGAGCAGCGATTCGAATTCGGCGTCGGTGATCTCATCACTGACCGCTTCGCTGCTGATCGCAACCGGCGGCGCGGCGACCTCGGCATTGAACTGGCCCTTGCCGTGCAACTGGTCGAGCAGCGATTCGAACTCGGCGTCGGTGATTTCATCACCAGCACCGCTGACAGTCTCGCCCTGCATCTGCTCGTCGGCCGCCGCTTGCGCCTTGATCGCATCGAGCGAATCGAGCAACTGCTCGAACTCACTGTCAGTGATGTCCTGGTGTTGCTCCTCGGCCTCGGCCGGCGCTGCAGCCACCACGTCGGCAACCGGTGCCGGTGCGGGCGCTGCAACAGCTTCAGCTGCGCCAGGTTCGGCCAGGCGCGACAGCGCTGCCAGCAGTGCGGGGGTGGCCGGTGTCACTTCGGCACGCTCGCGCACCTGGCCGAACATGCTGTTGACCGTATCCAGTGCCTCGAGCACCACATCCATCAGTTCCGCATCGACCCGGCGCTCACCTTTGCGCAGGACGTCGAACACGTTCTCGGCGATATGGCAGCACTCCACCAGCTCGTTCAGCTGAAGGAAGCCGGCGCCCCCTTTTACAGTGTGGAAACCGCGAAAGATCGCATTGAGCAGGTCGGCATCGTCAGGTCGGCTTTCCAGCTCGACCAGTTGCTCGGACAATTGCTCAAGTATTTCGCCGGCCTCTACCAGGAAATCCTGGAGGATTTCTTCATCGGCGCCGAAGCTCATCAAACGTGCTCCTTAAAAACCAAGGCTGGACAGCAGATCATCGACATCGTCCTGACCGGACACGACGTCTTCACGCTTATCGGCATGAATCTGCGGACCTTCACCCCGAGTCGGATGTTTTTCTCGATCTTTTTCTGCACGCAATTGATCGTGGTCATGTTTTATACCGGCAAAGCGGTCGACCTGGCTGGCCATCAGCACCAGTTTGAGCAGGTTGCTTTCCACCTCGGTCACCAGTGTGGTGACGCGCTTGATCACCTGGCCGGTCAGGTCCTGATAGTCCTGGGCCAGCAAAATGTCGTTGAGGTGCCCGGAAACCTTGCGGTTACCCTCGGCGCTGTGCGTCAGGAAACTGTCGACTCGCTTGACCAGATCACGAAATTCCGGCGCAGCCACTTCGCGGCGCATGAAGCGCTGCCAGTCGGTGCTCAGGGCCTTGGCCTCGTTGGCCAGCTCATTGAGCACCGGTGTGCTTTCCTCGACCAGGTCCATGGTGCGGTTGGCCGCGCCCTCGGTCAGCTTGACCACATACGACAGGCGCTCGGTGGCGTCGGTAATCTGCGACACCTCTTCTGCCTGCGGCATGGTGGGGTCGATCTGGAAACTGACGATGGCACTGTGCAGCTCGCGAGTCAGCTTGCCGACTTCCTGGTACAGGCCGCGGTCGCGGGTCTGGTTCAGTTCGTGAATCAACTGCACCGCCTCGCCGAAACGGCCCCGCTCCAGGCTTTCGACCAACTCCTGGGCATGCTTCTTCAGGGTCGACTCGAACTCGCCCAAAGACGTTTGTGATGAATCCATGACGCGCCCCCCCCTGACGTGACTCAGCCGTTGACGCGTTCGAAGATCTTCTCGATCTTCTCTTTGAGCACCTGAGCGGTGAACGGCTTGACCACGTAACCATTGACGCCGGCCTGGGCCGCTTCAATGATCTGGTCGCGCTTGGCTTCAGCGGTCACCATCAAGACCGGCATGCTTTTCAGCTTGTCGCTGGCACGCACTTTACGCAGCAGGTCGATGCCGGACATGCCCGGCATGTTCCAGTCGGTCACCAGGAAGTCGTAGTGACCGTTTTCCAGCATCGGCAACGCCGTGGTGCCGTCATCGGCTTCGTCGGTGTTGGTGAAACCCAGGTCACGCAACAGGTTCTTGATGATCCGCCGCATCGTCGAAAAGTCGTCAACGATGAGGATTTTCATGTTCTTGTCCAATTAGACCTCCAAGCAGTCTCAAACGCGCTCGGCCTACCGAGCACGCACTCATTCAATTCGGTACAACGTGGAAAACGACTGCAACGATAGTGGGCTCAACGCGCCCGCCATTCCCCCAGGCGGCTGCGCAGGCGCGCGGCACACTGGCTGTGCAACTGGCTGACCCGCGACTCGCTGACACCCAGCACCTCACCGATTTCCTTGAGGTTCAGCTCTTCGTCGTAGTACAGCGCCAGCACCAGGCGCTCACGCTCCGGCAGGTTGGCGATAGCCTCGGTCAGGGCAGCCTGGAAGCGCTCCTCCTCCAGGCCGCGCGCAGGTTCGACCTGGCCACTGGCGCCATCCTCATGCAGCCCTTCGTGCTCGCCGTCCTGCAACAGGTCGTCGAAGCTGAACAGGCGGCTGCCCAGGGTATCGTTCAAGATCCCGTAGTAATCATCGAGACTCAATTGGAGTTCGGCAGCAACTTCATGATCTTTAGCGTCACGGCCTGTTCTGGCTTCAACCGCACGCATGGCATCACTGACCATACGGGTGTTGCGGTGTACCGAACGCGGCGCCCAGTCGCCTTTGCGCACTTCGTCCAGCATGGCCCCGCGGATGCGGATGCCGGCGTAGGTCTCAAAGCTGGCGCCCTTGCTGGCGTCGTATTTGTTGGCCACTTCCAGCAGGCCGATCATGCCGGCCTGGATCAGGTCCTCGACCTGCACGTTGGCCGGCAAGCGCGCCAACAGGTGGTAGGCGATGCGCTTGACCAGCGGCGCGTAGCGTTCGATCAGCTCGTACTGGGCGTCCTTCGCCGCCCGGCTGTACATCTTGAAGCCGCTGGCGTTCATAGTACGGGTCCCGCGCTGGTGGGTTGCACCAAGCGCTCGACAAAGAACTCCAGATGGCCGCGCGGATTGGCCGGCAACGGCCAGCTGTCGACCTTCTGGGCAATCGCCTTGAAGGCCAGCGCGCACTTGGAGCGAGGGAAGGCTTCGTAGACGGCACGCTGCTTCTGCACCGCCTTGCGCACGCACTCGTCGTACGGCACGGCACCCACGTACTGCAGGGCAACGTCAAGGAAGCGGTCGGTGACCTTGGTCAGCTTGGCAAACAGGTTGCGCCCTTCCTGCGGGCTCTGCGCCATGTTGGCCAACACGCGGAAACGGTTCATGCCATAGTCGCGATTGAGCAGCTTGATCAACGCGTAGGCGTCGGTAATCGAGGTAGGTTCATCACACACCACCAGCAGCACTTCCTGGGCGGCGCGAACGAAGCTGACCACCGAGTCACCGATACCCGCAGCGGTATCGATCACCAACACATCGAGGTTGTCGCCGATCTCGCTGAACGCCTGGATCAACCCGGCATGCTGGGCCGGGGCCAGATGCACCATGCTCTGGGTGCCCGAGGCTGCCGGTACGATACGCACACCGCCGGGGCCCTGCAGCATCACGTCACGCAGCTCGCAACGCCCTTCAATCACATCGGCGAGGGTACGTTTGGGGGTAAGGCCCAGCAACACGTCGACATTGGCCAGGCCCAGGTCGGCGTCCAGCAGCATGACCCTGCGGCCAAGCTCGGCCAGCGCCAGGGACAAGTTCACTGAAACGTTAGTCTTGCCGACGCCACCTTTGCCACCGGTCACGGCGATCACCTGTACGGGATGCATGCTACCCATGTCTGTTCTTTACCTTGTCTCGCTGGGACTCAGGCCACACGTAGGGCAATTCTGCGTGCCCCTTGGCATAGCGACTTTGCACACGCTTCATGGTCAACCCGCTCGCCGTGGGTTGTGATAGAGATCAGCGAACATGTCGGCCATGGCCTCTTCGCTGGGCTCGTCCTGCTGCTGCACATTCACCGCCCGCGTGACCAACTGGTGGCCCCGCGGCAGGTGCAGGTCGTCAGGAATGCGTGGGCCATCGGTAAGATAGGCCACTGGCAGTTCATGACTGATGGCAAGGCTCAACACATCGCCAAGGCTTGCCGTTTCATCGAGTTTGGTCAGGATGCAGCCGGCCAGGCCACAGCGCTTGTAGCTGTGGTAGGCGGCGGTCAGCACCTGCTTCTGGCTGGTGGTGGCCAGCACCAGGTAGTTCTTCGCGGCAATGCCACGTCCGGCCAAGGTTTCCAGCTGCATGCGCAGCGCAGGGTCGCTGGCTTGCAGGCCGGCAGTATCGATCAGCACAACACGCTTGCGCAGCAGTGGTTCCAGCGCTGCTGCCAGCGACTGGCCCGGGTCGACGTAAGTCACCGGCACGTTGAGGATGCGGCCCAGGGTCTTGAGCTGTTCCTGAGCGCCGATACGGAAGCTGTCCATGCTCACCAGCGCCAGGTTCTGCGCGCCGTACTTGAGCACGTAGCGCGCGGCCAGCTTGGCCAGGGTGGTGGTCTTGCCCATGCCCGCCGGGCCGACCATGGCGATCACCCCGCCCTCTTCGATCGGCTCGACTTCAGGCACTTCGATCATCCGCGCCAAGTGAGCCAACAGCATGCGCCAGGCCTGGCGCGGCTCTTCGATCTCGGCGGTCAGGTCCAGCAGCTCGCGGGCGATCGGCCCGGACAGGCCAATACGCTGCAGGCGGCGCCAAAGGTTGGCCTGCTGCGGCTTGCTGCCCTGCAGCTGATTCCAGGCCAGCGAGCCGAGTTGCACCTCCAGCAGCTCGCGCAGGCCCGATAGCTCCGAGCGCATGGCATCGAACAGGCGTGGGTCAACCGGCGCAGCAGCCGGTACGGCGGCAGCCTCCGGGGCCTCGACGTGCGGCTCGATCAACGGTTCGGCAGCGGTCAAAGATTGCCCGGCGAACAATTGGCGGTTGTTGTCGCTGCTGTCCTGGCGCTGGTCCAGCTCGGCCTGGGCAGTGGCAATGCGCGTATGGGTCTTGCGCAGCTCTTCTTCCAGCTCGGCGTTGGGCACACGCGGGGCCAGGGCGGACAGCTTGTAGTCCAGCGCGGCCGTCAGCTCGACACCACCGGCAATGCGGCGGTTGCCAATGATCGCGGCATCGGCGCCCAGCTCGTCACGGACCAGTTTCATGGCCTGACGCATATCGGCGGCGAAAAATCGCTTAACTTGCATTATCCCCTACCTCAGCCGTTAGGGCCCACGGTGGCAACGATGGTGACTTGCTTGTTGTCAGGTATTTCCTGATACGCCAGAACATGCAAATTCGGTACAGCCAGGCGACCGAAACGCGACAACATGGCGCGGATCGGGCCGGCGACCAGCAGAATGGCCGGCTGACCCTGCATTTCCTGGCGCTGGGCCGCCTCGATCAGCGAACGTTGCAGCTTCTCGGCCATGCTAGGTTCCAGAAGAACACCGTCTTCCTGACCCTGCCCGGCCCTTTGCAGACTATTCAGCAAAATCTGTTCCAACCTTGGCTCCAGGGTAATCACTGGTAGCTCCGACTCAACGCCGACAATGCTTTGCACGATGGCGCGACACAATCCGACGCGCACCACCGCCACCAGCGCGGCGGTATCTTGACTCTTGCCCGCGTTGTTCGCGATGGCCTCGGCAATACTGCGAATATCGCGCACTGGCACCTGTTCCGACAACAGGGCTTGCAGCACCTTGAGCAGCCCCGACAAGGAAATGACGCCCGGGACCAACTCTTCTGCAAGTTTAGGCGATGCCTTGGCCAGCACCTGCAGCAGCTGCTGAACCTCTTCGTGGCCGATCAGCTCGTGGCAGTGCTTCTGCAGGATCTGGTTGAGGTGGGTGGCCACCACGGTGCTGGCATCGACCACGGTGTAACCCAGCGACTGCGCCTGTGAGCGCTGGCCGACGTCGATCCACACCGCCTCCAGGCCAAACGCCGGGTCGCGCGCGGCAATACCGTTGAGGGTGCCAAACACCTGCCCAGGGTTGATCGCCAGTTCGCGGTCCGGATAGATCTCCGCCTCGGCCAGAATCACCCCCATCAGGGTCAGGCGGTACGCGCTGGGTTGCAGGTCGAGGTTGTCACGAATGTGCACGGTGGGCATCAGGAAACCCAGGTCCTGCGACAGCTTCTTGCGCACGCCCTTGATCCGCGCCAGCAGCTGGCCGCCCTGGTTGCGATCGACCAGCGGGATCAGCCGATAGCCGACCTCTAGGCCGATCATGTCGATGGGGGTGACGTCGTCCCAACCCAGCTCCTTGGTTTCCAGCGCGCGCTGTGGCGAGGGCAGCAGGTCCTGCTGGCGCTGCGCCTCTTGCTGGGCTTTGACCTTGGCCTGCTGCTGCTTCTTCCACACCAGGTAGGCGCCGCCGGCAGCCATCAGGCCGAGGCTGAGGAAGGCAATGTGCGGCATGCCCGGCACCAGCCCCATGACGATCATCAACGCGCCAGACACCGCCAGGGCCTTGGGCGAATCGAACATCTGCCGATTGATCAGCTTGCCCATGTCCTCGGAACCCGACGCGCGGGTCACCATGATCGCGGCGGCAGTGGACAACAGCAGTGATGGCAATTGCGCCACCAAACCGTCACCGATGGTCAACAAGGCGTACACCTTGCCGGCCTCCGTGAAACTCATACCGTGCTGCATCATGCCGATCAATATGCCGCCGATCAGGTTGATGAACAGGATCAGCAAGCCAGCGATGGCGTCGCCGCGCACGAACTTGCTGGCACCGTCCATCGAACCGTAGAACTCGGCCTCCTGCGCCACCTCGGCACGGCGGTGCTTAGCCTGGGCCTGGTCGATCAGGCCGGCATTGAGGTCGGCGTCGATGGCCATCTGCTTGCCAGGCATGGCGTCGAGGGTGAAACGCGCACTCACTTCCGAGATACGCCCGGCACCCTTGGTCACCACCACGAAGTTGATGATCATGAGGATGGCGAATACCACGGCACCGACCACGTAGTTACCGCCGATCACCACCTCACCGAAGGCCTGGATCACTTTACCGGCAGCGCCATGGCCCTCCTGGCCATGCAGCATGACCACACGGGTGGACGCGACGTTCAGGGCCAGGCGCAACAACGTGGCCACCAGCAGGATGGTCGGGAACGCGGCAAAGTCGAGCGGGCGCAAGGCGTATACACAGACCAGCAGCACCACGATCGACAGGGCGATGTTGAAGGTGAAGAACACGTCGAGCAGGAACGGCGGTATCGGCAACATCATCATTGCCAACATCACCAGCAGCAACAGCGGCACACCCAGGTTGCCCCGGCCGAGCCCGGCCAGGTTGTTGCGGGCGTTGCTGATTAACTGAGTGCGATCCACCGCGAGTCCTCTTGATGCAAAACTTTGACGCCCAGGGGGCGCCTGGGCGTGGCTTTGCAAGAAGCTTTCCAACTTTGCTCGGCGAGAGATTTATGTTGCTGGTACCGGCCCTTTCGCGGGTAAACCCGCTCCTACGACGGGCTGTGCCCAAACACCAATGTGTGTCCACCCCCGATAGGTGTAGGAGCGGGTTTACCCGCGAATACGGTAGCGGCGGCAACGGTGAACGGCGGGTGGAAATTGGCCAGCAGGCCCGGCCCTTTCGCGGGTGAACCCGCTCCTACACGCGGCCTGTGCCCAACCACCGACATGTGTCCACCCCGATCCGGCGTAGGAGCGGGTTTACCCGCGAATACGGTAGCGGCGGCAACGGTGAACGGCGGGTGGAAATTGGCCAGCAGGCCCGGCCCTTTCGCGGGTGAACCCGCTCCTACACGCGGCCTGTGCCCAACCACCGACCTGTGTCCACCCCCGATCCGGCGTAGGAGCGGGTTTACCCGCGAATACGGTAGCGGCGGCAACGGTGAACGGCGTGTGGTAATTGGCCAGCAGGTCCGGCCCTTTCGCGGGTGAACCCGCTCCTACACGCGGCCTGTGCCCAACCACCGACATGTGTCCACCCCCGATCCGGCGTAGGAGCGGGTTTACCCGCGAATACGGTAGCGGCGGCAACGGTGAACGGCGGGTGGAAATTGGCCAGCAGGCCCGGCCCTTTCGCGGGTGAACCCGCTCCTACACGCGGCCTGTGCCCAACCACCGACCTGTGTCCACCCCCGATCCGGCGTAGGAGCGGGTTTACCCGCGAATACGGTAGCGGCGGCAACGGTGAGCGGCGGGTGGAAATTGGCCAGCAGGCCCGGCCCTTTCGCGGGTGAACCCGCTCCTACACGCGGCCTGTGCCCAACCACCGACATGTGTCCACCACCGTGGTAGGAGCGGGTTTACCCGCGAAAGGGCCAGAAGCCGTGACACAAGATCAACTGTCGCGGCGCAGGTCCGGCGGGATCGGCAGGTCGTCCTTCAGCGGCTCTGGGCGCTTGCCCTTGCCGGCGCGGTATTGGCGAATCTGGAACACATACGCCAGCACCTGCGCCACCGCCAGGTACAGCCCCGCCGGGATCTCCTGCTCAAGTTCGGTGGAGTAATAAATCGCCCGCGCCAGCGCCGGCGATTCGAGGATCTGAATGTTGTGCTCCACGCCAATTTCACGAATCTTCAACGCCATGAAATCGCTACCCTTGGCCAGCAGCAACGGCGCCGCACCGCCTTTCTCCGGGTCGTATTGCAAAGCCACCGCATAATGCGTCGGGTTGGTGATGATCACGTCTGCATCCGGCACCGCCGCCATCATGCGCCGCTGCGACACCTCGCGCTGCAGTTGGCGAATACGTTGCTTGACTTCGGGCTTGCCCTCGCTGTCCTTGTACTCGTCGCGCACTTCCTGCTTGGTCATCTTCATTTTCTTGTGCGTCTGGTACAGCTGGAACGGCACATCTGCCGCGGCAATCAGCAACAGCCCGGCTGACATCCACAAGGCACTCCAGCCCACCACCTGCAAGCTATGGATGATCGCCTGCTCCAGCGGCTCATTGGCAATCGACAGCAAGGCCTGGCGATCACCGGAGAGCACCACCACCGCCACCACCAGAATCACGAAAAACTTGGCCAGCGCCTTGAGCAATTCAGTCAGGGCCTGCATCGAGAACATGCGCTTGATCCCCGCCAGCGGGTTCATGCGGCTGAATTTGGGCTGCAGCAAGCTACCCGAGAACAAGAAGCCGCTAAGCGCGATGGGCGCCACGAAGGAAACCACGAACAGCAGGATCAGCACCGGCTGCACCGCCCATATGGCCATCTTGCCCGAGGCCAGCAGGAAGGCACCCATGGCCCGTTCATCGACGATGATGTCACGGGTCAAACTGAAGTTCATGCGCATCAACGCAAGCAATGTCTCGGCCACGTGGCCGCCAAACGCCAGCAGGCCACCGGCACCCGCCAGGGTCACCGCCACCGTGTTCAGCTCCTTGGAGCGGGCGACCTCGCCCTTCTCGCGGGCGTCGCGCTTGCGCTTTTCGGTGGGGTCTTCTGTCTTGTCCTGACCGCTCTCGCTTTCTGCCATGCTCAGCGCACCCTCGCCAGCTCACGCAGCCATTGCAGCGTTTCGCTGGCCAATGCCTGATAGTGGGACAGGACATCGGCCAGGCCGACCCAGAAGATGAACATGCCCATGACCAAGGTCAGCGGGAAGCCGATGGAGAAAATGTTCAGCTGTGGCGCGGCGCGGGTCATTACGCCAAAGGCAATGTTCACCACCAGCAGCGCAGCGATCACCGGCAGAATCAACAGCAGGCCGGCACCGAACACCCAGCCCATGCGCCCGGCCAGCTCCCAGAAGTGATTGACCACCAGCGCACTCCCCACCGGCAAGGTGGTAAAACTTTCGGTCAGTACCTCGAACACCACCAAGTGGCCGTTCATCAACAGGAACAACACACTCACCAGCATGGTCATGAACTGACTGATTACCGTGACGTTGACCCCGTTGGCGGGGTCGACCATCGACGCGAACGCCATACCCATCTGTACCGCGACGATTTGCCCGGCAACCACGAAAGCCTGAAACAGCAACTGCAAGGCCAGGCCAAACAGCGCACCAACGATGATCTGCTCGGCGCACAGCAGCATACCGCGCAGGCTCAACGGGTCGAACTCGGGCAGCGGCGGCAATGCCGGCACGATCACCACGGTCACCGCCACCGCCACGTACAGGCGAATCCGCGCCGGCAACATGCGGGTACCGAAGATCGGCATGGTCATCAGCACCGCAGTCACCCTGAACAACGGCAGGATGAAGGTGGCGACCCAGGTGCCAATCTGCGTGTCGGTCAGCTCCAGCATCGCCGCGTCAACCAATGAGCTGCGGGATGTTGGTGTAAAGGGTGGTGAAGTACTCCATGAACTTCTGCACCAGCCACGGCCCGGCGATGATCAGCGTGATCAGCATCACCAGCAGGCGCGGCAAAAAGCTCAAGGTCTGTTCGTTGATCTGCGTGGCAGCCTGGAACATCGCCACCACCAGGCCCACCAACAGGCTCGGCACCACCAGCACGGCGACCATGAGGGTGGTCAGCCACAGGGCATCACGAAACAGGTCGACAGCGACTTCAGGTGTCATCGGCGGCTCTCCTTGACGGCGTCAGACGCCGCCGAAACTGCTGGCCAGGGTGCCCATGATCAACGCCCAACCGTCGACCAGCACGAACAGCATGATCTTGAACGGTAGCGAGATGATCAGCGGCGACAGCATCATCATACCCATGGCCATCAGCACACTGGCCACGACCATGTCGATGATCAGGAACGGGATGAAGATCATGAAACCGATCTGGAACGCCGTCTTCAACTCGGAAGTGACGAACGCCGGCACCAGGATCGTCAGCGGCACCTGGTCGGGGCCGGCGATGTCGGTACGCTTGGACAACCGCATGAACAGGTCAAGGTCGCTTTGCCGGGTTTGCGCCAGCATGAAGTCCTTGAGCGGCCCCTGGGCCTTGTCGATCGCCTGCTGGGCAGTCATCTGCTCCTTCAGGTAAGGCTGCAGCGCGTCCTGGTTCACCCGATCGAACACCGGCGCCATGATGAACATGGTCAGGAACAGCGCCATGCCGGTCAGCAACTGGTTGGACGGGGTCTGCTGCAGGCCCAGGGCCTGGCGCAGGATCGAGAACACGATGATGATGCGGGTAAAGCTGGTCATCAGGATGACGAACGCCGGGATGAAGCTCAGCGCGGTCATGATCAGCAGGATTTGCAGGCTGACCGAATATTCCTGTTGCCCGTCCGGGGTGTTGGACAGGGTGATGGCCGGGATCGACAGCGGGTCGGCGGCCAGGGCCAGCGGCGCAGCCAGCAGCAGCGCCAGAGTCAACAACGTACGCAGCGCGCCGCTCATCACTTGTTGTCCTTAGGGTCCTTGCCCATCAGCTCCATCAGCCGCTGGGCAAACTCCGGCGTCGCCTGACGGACGCTTGCCGGCACTTCCACGGGTTCGGCCAGTACGTGCAGCGCTTCGATACTGCCCGGGGTATGGCCGATCAGGATCTGCTCCTTGCCCACCTGCACCAGCAGCAGGCGGTCACGCGGGCCGATGGCACGGCTGCCGACAATCTCGATCACCTGCCCGCCCTTCACTGCGGTGCTCTGCAGGCGCCGCAGCAGCCAGGCCAGAAAGAAGATCAGGCCCACCACCAGCAGCAGGCCCAAGACCATCTGCGCCAGCTGCCCGCCAAGACTGCCAGGTTGAGCCGCCGGGGTGGCTGCTGGCGTGGCCGCAGCCAGGCAGGCGTGGCTGGCGAACAGCACCGCTGCCGCAGCGATGGCGCGCATCGTGCCCTTCACTCAGCGCAGCTTCTTGATACGTTCGCTGGGGCTGATCACGTCGGTCAGGCGGATGCCGAACTTTTCGTTGACCACGACCACTTCGCCATGGGCGATCAGCGTGCCGTTGACCAGCACGTCGAGCGGCTCGCCGGCCAGGCGGTCGAGCTCGATCACCGAGCCCTGGTTGAGCTGCAGCAGGTTGCGGATGTTGATCTCGGTGCTGCCCACTTCCATGGAAATGTTCACCGGGATGTCCAGGATCACGTCCAGGTTCGGGCCTTCGAGGCTGACATTTTCGTTCGGCTTCGGCGAGCTGGCGAATTCTTCCATCGGCAGGCGGCCCGGGCCGCTGCTGCCGGTGTCCCCGCCCAGCAGCGCATCGATGTCGGCCTGGCCGGCAGAACCGGTTTCTTCCAACGCTGCGGCCCACTCATCGGCCAGTGCCTGGTCCTCCGGGGAGGTGATCTCGTTTTCGTTAGCCATGATTTCCTCGACAGGCATTCAATTCGTTATAAGCGACCGGCACACCGTCAGCGGCGTTCGATCGGGTCGATGATCTGCAGGGCCAGGTTGCCCTTGTGCGAGCCCAGCCGCGCCTTGAACGCTGGCACCCCGTTAGCGCGCAGCACCAGGTGCTCGGGCAGCTCGACCGGGATCACGTCACCCGGCTGCATGTGCAGGATGTCGCGCAGCTTCAGCTGGCGTCGGGCGACCGTGGCGGTCATTGGCACGGCCACATCCAGCACGTCCTCGCGCAGGGCCTTGACCCAGCGCTCGTCCTGGTCGTCCAGGTCCGACTGGAAACCGGCATCGAGCATTTCCCGCACCGGCTCGATCATCGAGTACGGCATGGTCACGTGCAGATCGCCGCCGCCACCGTCCAGTTCGATGTGGAAGGTGGACACCACCACCGCTTCGCTGGGGCCGACAATGTTGGCCATGGCCGGGTTGACCTCGGAGTTCATGTACTCGAAGCTGACCGGCATGATCGCCTGCCAGGCTTCCTTCAGGTCGACGAAACACTGGTCCAGCACCATGCGCACCACACGCAGTTCGGTCGGGGTGAACTCACGCCCTTCGATCTTGGCGTGGCGGCCATCGCCGCCAAAGAAATTGTCCACCAGCTTGAACACCAGCTTGGCGTCGAGGATGAACAGCGAAGTGCCGCGCAGCGGCTTGATCTTGACCAGGTTGAGGCTGGTGGGCACGTACAGCGAGTGCACGTATTCGCCGAACTTCATGACCTGCACGCCACCCACGGCCACGTCAGCGGAGCGGCGCAGCAGGTTGAACATGCTGATACGGGTATAGCGGGCGAAGCGCTCGTTGATCATTTCCAGGGTCGGCATGCGACCCCGCACGATACGGTCCTGACTGGTCAGGTCGTAGCTTTTGATACTGCCAGGCTCGGATGCACTCTCGGTCTGCACCAGCCCGTCGTCGACACCGTGCAACAGGGCATCGATTTCATCCTGGGACAGCAGGTCCTGTACGGCCATTGCGGACTCCTACTGCAATACGAAATTGGTGAACAGCAACTGGTCGATGACCGGCTTGCCGACTTCCTTCTGCGCCACTTCCTGGACCACCGCGGTGGCCTTCTGGCGCAGCATCTCCTGCCCTACCGGGCTGCTGGCGAGGGTGTCGAACCCTTGCCCGGAGAACATCATCACCAGGTTGTTGCGGATCACCGGCATGTGCACCTTGAGGGCATCCAAGTCGGCCTGGTTACGCGCCTGCAGGGTGATGCTCAGCTGCATGTAGCGCTGGCGGCCGTTCTGGTTGAAGTTGACCACGAAGGCAGGGGTCAGCGCCTCGTAGATCGCCGCTGGCTTGACGTTGCTGGCGGTGGCCTCGGCGGCCGGAGCCGGCTCGCTCTTGTGCATGATGAACCAGGTAGCGCCCACCGAAAGGCCGATCGCCAGCAACAGGCCGACGACAGCCAGCAGGATCAGCTTGAGTTTGCCTTTAGTGGCGGGGTCTTTGACTGCTTCGCTCTTCGCCATGCCAATAATCCGTCGTCCATCGGGGGTTCAAAGGAGAATGGCTTGGCTTGAGCAAGTGTTATGCCAGATTTTGCAGGGGATGGATTCCAGCAGGTTTTGCGGTGCTGGCTTCTTCGCGGGCACGCCCGCTCCCACAGGTACTGCACAGGGTTCGAAATCAACGAGATTCCTGTGGGAGCGGGCTCGCCCGCGAAGAAGCCAGCACAGGCCAACAGTTATCAGGCGTAGTAATCGACCGCACTGTCGCCGACAACCACCTGCTGCTCCAAAGGCCGGGCGCTATCGACCGCTTCGGCCCCACCCTGCTCGGCCCGGCGCGCCGCCACCCCGGAAAGGTTGCTGCCCTGGGCCTGCCCCTGCTGTTGTTGCTGCCCGCGCGACTGGTCAGCCACGTTGACATCCGGCTGCGCCAACCCCTGCTGGGCAAACAGTTCGCGCAGGCGGTGCACCTGGCTGTCGAGGGCGTCACGTACGCCGGCGTGGCCGCTGATGAAGGTGACCTGGGTGGCCTGGTCCGCCGCAACATTGACGCGAATGTCGAGGCGACCGAGTTCTGCCGGCTCCAGCTGGATATCAGCCGACTTGAGGTTCTGGCTGGACAGGTACATGACCCGGTTGACCAGGCCCTCGGCCCAAGCGTTCTGGTTCATCGGCAATGGCTGATGCAGCGGGTTCGAAGTGGCCGGTACGGCGTTGGCGGTCTTGGCCGTGGCCGCCTGGGTCAGGCTGGCCAGGCGGTTGGCAAAATCATCGATGCGGGTGTCGCTGCTGGCGCTCTTGGTGTCTTTCAGGCCGTCTTCAAGCAAGGCGCCAAAGGCCTTGCCACCGGATTCAGCGCTTTCGCCATCGGTATCCTCGACCAGATTCGCCAAGGTATTGACGGCTGCCTGCCCTTCCTCGCCCTGAGCCTGGGCAGCATCAAGGGCATGTGCAGAGGTGCCACCTTTGGCCTGGGCACTGTGCTCCAGCGCCAGGCGCAGGGTCGGCAGGTTGGCCAGGGGGTCAGCATCCGGATCGAAGGCTTCCTCGGCGGACGGCTCTCCAGGCAGTGCCGCGGCAACCTGGGTTTGCGCCGTGGCCGCCTGCAGCACGGGCGCCACCGCCTCGGCCTGCGCCTGGATCAGTTGTGCGCCAGGCTGGGCATCAGTGACCTGACCGGCCACCAGGCTGGCATCACGCACACCCGTATCGGCCTGGGCCGAATCCTCTTCTGGCAACTTGTTGCCGTCATCGGCAACTGCAGCTTTGCCAGCCGGGTCTTTCTTGCCGCCAGCTGCCGCATCAGGTTTGTCCTTGGGCTTGGCCTGAGCGACCTTGTCGTCCTGCCCGGTAACCTTGTCGCGGCCCTGCCTGGCCATCACCTGGCCAAAGGCATCGCCCTTGTCACCCAGCGCCTGCAACGGTTTGTCCGCCTGCACGGTGGCCGAACGCGAGGTTTTGGCAATGGCATTGGCTTGCAGCAAAGGGTTGGGTGCGACAGGCATCGAGCGGTCTCCGCGCCAGAAACAAAAAATCATTCAGGCAGAGACAGGCAAGACTCGCGCCAACTCGCGTATCAGCCTGCGGAAATACGTTGCTGCTCACCACGGTAAAAGTGCTGCACCACGACGAATTCCATGTCGATGCGGCTGATCAAGTCTTCAATACCGTACAACGGGGGCCGCCGCGCGCGCTCTTCGAGCTGCTGACACAGGCTGGCCAAGGCCACCGCGCCCATGTTGCTGCTGCTGCCCTTGAAACTGTGGGCTGCCGCGCCAAGCTCCTCGGCGCTTTTGGCCGCGTGCAACTGCCCAAGACGCCGCTCCGAGTCGTCCAGAAAAGTCTGCACCAACTGCAGGTAGCCATCTTCCATGACCTCACGCAGGTCACTGAGTACCTTGTGGTCAATATGCATGTCAGTCACTTGTTCACTCCTTGATCAAGCCAGATTATGCCCGAGCCAACCCGTGGCTCACCATACGAACTCCACATGCGCGCAACGCCCGCCCTCACTCCAGCGCGCGTCACTGGCCAACTGCCGCACCAGATTCAGACCGCGGCCGCTCAGCCCCTGGTCCGGCGAAGGCCGCGCAAGCACGCGCTGCACGTCGAAGCCGGCACCGCTGTCGCGCACTTCGATCATCAGACGCCCACCGCCGCCATGCGGTTCAACCTTGAAATCGATGCTTACAAAGCCTTCGGTCAGCGAACCCAGGCGCCGGGCACGCTCCTGGTAATAGTCGGTAAAGCCTTGCACATCGCGCTTGAGCTGCGAGTTCAGGCCCAGCACACCATGCTCCAGCGCATTGGAATACAACTCGCTAAGCACACTGTGCAGGTTGCCGGTACGTGCGCGCAGGCCATGAATTTCTTGCAACAACTGCACCAGGTACGGCACAGGGTTGAAGCGTTTCAGGCTTTCGCCACGCACCTCGAAGCTCAGCGACCAGTCCAGCGGGCTGGAGCGGCCACTATCAGAGTAGATCATCGGGGCCGCCACCCGCTCCTCGGCAGTGAACATGCGAATATCGCACAAGCTGATGTCATCGCGTGGCTGCCCACCAAAACGCTCCAGGGCCAGCATCAGCTCATCGAACAACTTCACCGGGTCGCGGTTGTCGGCCAGCACCGCTCGCAGGCGCTGTACGCCAAACAGGCATTCCTGGTCGTCGGCGGTATCGATCACACCGTCTGACAGCAGCAACAGGCGCTCGCCCGGTGCCAGCGGCAACACCTCCGTGCTGTCATCGAAACGCTCAGCGGCCAGAATGCCCAGCGGCAGGTGCCGCGAACTCAGTGCCGACAGCACTTGGCCATCCACCGACAGGCGATAGCCATCAGGCATACCGCCATTCCACACCTCCACCGAGCCGCGCTGCATGCTGAGGTTGAGCAGTAGCGCACAGCAGAACATATCCACCGGCAGGATGCGCTTGAGCTTGGCATTCATCTCGCGCAGGATCTGCGCCATGCCGTAGCCCTTGGCGGTCATGCCGTAGAACACCTCAGCCATCGGCATGGCGCCGACCGCCGCCGGCAGGCCGTGACCGGTGAAATCGCCAAGCAGCACACGCATGTCGCCGGCCGGGGTAAATGCCGCCAGCATCAGGTCGCCATTGAACAGCGCGTAAGGCGATTGCAGGTAGCGAATGTTGGGCGCAGAAAGGCAACCAGAGTGGGCCACCTTGTCGAACACCGCCTTGGCGACCCGCTGCTCGTTAAGCAGGTGATGGTGATGCCGGGTGATCTGGTCACGCTGTTCCAGTACCGTTGCCTGCAAGCGACGCAGGCGGTCCATGGCGCGAATCTTGGCAGCCAGGATCACCGCGCTGTAGGGCTTGGCCATGAAATCATCGCCCCCCGCCTCCAGGCAACGCACCAGGCCTTCTTCTTCATTCAGCGACGTCAGGAAAATGATCGGCACCAGCGCTTCGCCAGCCAATGCCTTGATCTGCCGCGCCGCCTCGAAGCCATCCATGACCGGCATCAGGGCGTCCAGCAGCACCAGTTGCGGGCGCCGCTCGAGGTACAGCGCTACCGCCTGCTCACCGTTTTCAGCGGTGAATACCTGATGCCCCTGGCGGCGCACGATCTGCGCAAGCAGAAGGCGATCGACAGCACTGTCTTCGGCGACCAGCACGGTTAACGCCTGTTCGGCCGGCATGTCGGCGCTCAACTGATATTGAAGAGTTTTTCGAAATTGGAGATGGCGAGAATCTTGCGCACATCGGAGCTGGCATGCACTACCCGCACATCCGACTCGTCGCCGCCCGCGTGGTCGCGCAGCAACAGCAGCATGCCGAGCGCGGAGCTGTCGAGGTAGGTGGTGTCCTTCAGGTCGACGACCACCGAATCCGGCCGCCTGGGCTGGCGTTCGTAGGCGTCGCGAAACTCCTGATGCTTGCCGAAATCGAAGCGCCCCTTGATCTTGATGGTCAGCTTTTTCCCGTCCTGCGAAAAATCAGTCTCGACTGCCATGCTAGCGATTCCTTCGATGATGGCGGATGCAACTGCTTTAAGGTTTAGCAGGCGATGGTGGGGGAGGCAAGCGGATGCAGGCTCAGGGCGTTGATGGCCTGTGCCGGCCTCTTCGCGGGTGAACCCGCTCCTACAATCAATCGGTGGTGTCGCCCAATACCGTGGTAGGAGCGGGTTCACCCGCGAATAGGCCGGACCTGCCAGCCAATATACCCGGTCATACACCGTCGCAGCCGCCACCGCATTCGCGGGCAAGACCTCTCATTTGTTTCGGGCCAATTATTCCGCTGCAAGGCCTGCGGCGAACACCTATAGCTGGTTTTGCCGCGGCAGGCGCTGCGACAGCTCATCCAGCAAGCGCTGCTCGCGCTTGTCTTCAGCGCGCCGGGCCTCGTCCTGGTAGCGCTGTACCAGCTTGCGCAAACCTTCCACCCGGGCATAGGCCTGCTGCCATGTACCACGGGCGTTATTGAGGTTGTTCTGGTGCCAGACCAGGCTCTGGCGCTGCTGGGTCATGGCCGTTTCCAGCTGCCCCAGAAAGCGCTGGTAATTGACCAGCCAGCTGCCATTGACCCCTTGCCCGCCGCGGTTGATCCACTGCAGCTGGTAATCCTCGCGAAAGCGCTCCAGCTCGGCCAGCTTGGTCTGGGCCGTGGCCACCTGCTGCTGGAAATGGCCAAGGCGCTGAGCCGCCTTGCGCTCGGCCTCTTCGGCCATGTCCACCACCGGCGCCAGGCGCGCGGCACGTCCGGGCAGCGCCATGGCTTATCAACCTGCCGGGGGCGTGAAAATCGCCCCCAGCTGTTCGCGGCTCTGCGCCATGCCCACGTTCTCGCGCAGGCCCTGGCGCAAAAACTCAACCAGCTTCGATTGCAAGGCAATGGCCAGGTCGGTCTCCGGATCACCGCCGGCTACATAGGCGCCCACGCTGATCAGGTCGCGGCTTTGCGACAGGCGCGACCACAGTTGCTTGAACTTCTGCGCCTGGCGCAAGTGGTCGGCATCGACCACTTGGGGCATGACCCGGCTGATCGACGCTTCGATGTCGATGGCCGGGTAATGGCCTTCCTCAGCCAGCCGACGCGACAGTACAAAGTGGCCGTCAAGCACGCCCCGCGCCGAGTCGGCGATCGGGTCTTGCTGATCGTCGCCTTCAGACAGCACGGTATAGAACGCAGTGATCGAACCACCGCCAGGTTCGCCATTGCCTGCCCGCTCCACCAGCTTGGGCAGCTTGGCGAACACCGAGGGCGGGTAACCCCGGGTGGCTGGCGGCTCGCCGATGGCCAGGGCAATTTCCCGCTGGGCCTGGGCGAAACGGGTCAACGAGTCCATCAGCAACAGCACATTCTTGCCTTTGTCGCGGAAGTACTCGGCAATGCGTGTGCAATACATGGCGGCGCGCAGGCGCATCAGCGGCGCATCGTCGGCCGGCGAAGCCACCACCACCGAGCGCTTGAGGCCCTCTTCACCGAGGATGTGCTCGATGAATTCCTTCACCTCGCGCCCCCGCTCCCCGATCAGGCCGACCACGATGATTTCGGCTTCGGTGAAACGGGTCATCATGCCCAGCAATACCGATTTACCCACACCGGTACCGGCGAACAGGCCTAACCGCTGGCCACGGCCGACGGTAAGCAGGCCGTTGATACTGCGAATGCCCACATCCAACGGCTTGCTTATAGGGTCGCGGTTGAGCGGGTTGATCACCGGGCCGTCCATCGGCACCCAGTCCTCGGCCTTCATCCCGCCCTTGCCATCCAGCGCACGGCCGGCGCCGTCGAGCACCCGGCCCAGCATGCTCATGCCCATGGGCAGACGGCCGCCGTCATCCAGCGGGACGACCCGGGCCCCTGGGGCAATCCCGACGATGCTGCCCACCGGCATCAGAAACACCTTGGGCCCGGCAAAGCCCATGACTTCGGCCTCGACCTGCACGGGGTGGTAACTGTCGTCATTGATCACCAGACAGCGGCTGCCCACTGCAGCACGCAGGCCTTCGGCTTCCAGGGTGAGGCCGACCATACGCAGCAAGCGGCCTTCGACGATGGGCTGGGCCGGCAGCTCGATGGCCTCAGCGTAAGTGCCCAGGCGCTTGCCGAAGCTGGTGCGTTCAAGGCGCATCTGGGCTGTCCACGGTACGCTCGACCGGCGCGTCCAGGTCTATCGACATGTCTGGCGCCGCCGGGTGCAGGGAATGATCGTGCAACTGGTCGAACAGCTGCGCCACCGCTTTTTCGATACGCGTTTCCATGGTGGCATCGATACGGCTGTGGGCCGTCTCGATGCGGCAACCACCCGGCAGCAGCGCGCTGTCTTCCAGCAGCCGCCAGTTCTCCTCATGGCGTTCGCGCAGGGCCTTGGCCAGCTCGAAATCCTGCGGGTTGAGGTGGATGCGGATATTGTCCGCGCCCATGGGCAGCAGCTTGAGCGCTTCGCGCAGCACCTGAGTGATCTGGCTGGAATCGTTGCGTAGCTCGCGGCCGATCACCTGGCGGCTCATGTGCGCGATCAGGTGCACCAGGCTTTTCTCGATCTGCGTGTCCTGCTCGGCAATCGGCTCCATCAGGTTGGCCATCAGCCGCTCGAGGCTGTCGAGTTTGGTTTTCAGGGCCTCTTCGGCCTCCTGGCGAACCTTGAGCTGGGTGCTGTGGAAGCCCTCGCGCTCACCGGTTGCGAAGCCCTCGTTGTAAGCCTCCTGACGGATGGCTTCGAGCTCTTCCAGGGTCAGTGGCTGGACTTCTTCCAGCGGCACTTCCTCGACTTCCTCGATGACCTCGGGCTCAGGCTCAGGCTCCGGTTCGGGCTCCGGTTCCGGGTCGAAGCTTGGCAGCGTCCACACATCCACGCCCTCGAGGTCGCGGGCACGGATCAGGTCGCTGGGGTGGTGTTCTTTGGTGGGCATGCTGTCATGTTCTCAAACCATGTTTGGCCGACACGGTCCCTTGTAGGAGCGGGTTCACCCGCGAATGCGTCGGCAGCGACAACCTCGATTGCCAGGACCGACGCCTTCGCGGGTAAACCCGCTCCAACAAAAGGCGGCGTCGGCTATGGGATCGCGAATACCTTAGATCATTTCCTCGGCGCCCTTGCCGCCGAGCACGATCTCGCCGGCCTCGGCCATGCGCCGGGCAATGGTGAGGATTTCTTTCTGCGCGGTTTCCACGTCGCTGACCCGTACCGGCCCTTTGGCCTCCAGATCGTCGCGCAGCAGCTCCGAAGCACGTTTGGACATGTTCTTGAAGATCTTGTCCTTGACCCGCTCGTCGGCGCCCTTGAGCGACACCACCAACACGTCGGAGGACACTTCGCGCAACAGCGCCTGGATGCCCCGGTCGTCGACGTCGGCCAGGTTGTTGAAGACGAACATCAGGTCTTCGATCTGCTCCGACAGGTCGCTGTCGATTTCGCGGATCGCGTCCATCAGTGCGCCTTCCACCGAGCTGTCGAGGAAGTTCATGATGTCGGCAGCACGCTTGATGCCACCCAGGGTGGTGCGCGCGGCGTTGGAGTTGCCCGAGAACTGCTTCTCGAGGATCTGGTTCAGCTCCTTCAGCGCCGCGGGTTGCACGGTGTTCAGCGATGACACGCGCAGGACGATGTCCAGGCGCACCTTGTGGTCGAAGTTGCTCAGCACTTCACCGGCCTGGTCGGGGTCGAGGTAGGCGACCACGATGGCCTGGATCTGCGGGTGCTCGTAGCGGATCACGTCGGCCACGGCACGCGGTTCCATCCACTTGAGGCTGTCCAGGCCGCTGGTATTGCCGCCGAGCAGGATGCGGTCGACCAGGCCGTTGGCCTTGTCCTCGCCCAAGGCCTGGTTGAGCATCTTGCGGATGTACGCATCAGAACCGACGCCCAGGCTGGTCTGGTCGCCGACGATGTCGACGAACTCGCTCATCACCTGTTCGACCTGGTCACGGTGCACATTGCCCATCTGCGCCATGGCCACACCCACCCGCTGCACTTCCTTCGGGCCCATGTGCCGCAGCACCTGGGCCGCATCGGTCTCGCCCAGCGAGAGCAGGAGGATCGCCGCCTTGTCGACGCGGCTCAGCTTGGCGGTAACGGCTCGGTTATCACTCATCGGCGTTGATCCAGTCTTTCACGACCTGAGCCACACGGCCCGGGTCTTCGGCCACCAGGCCTTTGATTGCGTTGAGCTGTGCCTCGTAACCCTCGCTCGGGCTAGGCAGCAGAATGCTTGTCGGGCCACCCAGGCTGACGCGGTCGTTGGCCAGTTCGCCATCCAGACCCATCATGCCGCCCAGCTCCATGTCACTGTCCGGGGCAGCCTGCTTGCCGCCCCCGGTAATGTTGTTCAGCACTGGCCGCAGCACGCCGAACACCAGCACCAGGATGAACACCACGCCCAGCACCTGCTTGACGATATCCCAGAACCACGGCTGCTGGTAGAAGGCGATATCGGCGATTTCCTCGCCACGGTCGGCGGCGAACGGCACGTTGATCACCGTCACGCTGTCGCCACGACTGGCATCGAAGCCAACTGCGTCCTGCACCAGGCGGGTAAAGCGCGCCAGGTCCTCGGCGCCCCATGGCGCACGCGTGGTATCGCCAGTGGCCGGGTCGATCTTGACCTGGTCGTCCACCACCACCGCTACCGACAGGCGGGTCATGCGCCCCTGCTGCTGGCGAGTGTGGCTGATGGAACGGTCCAGCTCAAAGTTCTTGGTGCTCTGCTGACGTTTGTCTGACGGGTACGGCGCGAGCATCGGCTGACCGGTGGCCGGGTCCATGATCTGCTGGCCGTTGGCATCCACCAGCGGTTGGCCAGGCTGAATGGCGGCAGCCGGGGTAGCCGCGCCACCGGTGGTCTGCGGTGCCGAAGCGGCGCCTGGCGGCTGGTTGCTCAGCGCGCCAGGCACGCCTTGAGGGCCTTGGCTGCTGGCACGTTGTTCGTCAACCGACTGCTCGCTGCGCAACGCCGGCTGGTCGGGGTTGAACTGTTCGGAGGTGGACTCGACCGCGCTGAAGTCGAGGTCGGCGGACACTTCGGCCTTGTAGCGGTCGTTGCCCAACACCGGCTGCAGAATGTTGTGCACACGCTGGGTGAGCATGCTTTCCACCCGGCGGCTGTAGTCGAACTGTTTGCCGGCCTGGGTCAGCGCGGAATCCTGAATCTGTTCGGACAGCAGGTTGCCTTTCTGGTCGACGACGGTGACCTGGGATTTGTCCAGTTCCGGCACGCTGGTAGCGACCAGGTTGACGATGGCCATCACCTGCCCGGCTTCCAGTGCCCGGCCTGGGTACAGCTCGACCAGTACCGAGGCGCTGGGCTTGCGTTCATCACGCACGAACACCGAACTTTTCGGGATGGCCAGGTGCACGCGCGCGGCCTTGACGTTGTTGAGGCTGGAAACGGTACGGGCCAGTTCGCCTTCCAGGCTGCGGCGGTAGCGGGTAGCTTCCATGAACTGGCTGGTGCCCAGGCCCTGCTCCTTGTCGAGCAGCTCGAAGCCGACATTGCCGTCGCTCGGCGCCACGCCGGCGGCTGCCAGTTTCAGGCGCGCACGGGAGAGGTCGTCGGCCTTGACCAGCAGGGCACCCGAGTTGGGCTCCACGTTATAGGGGATGTCAGCAGCGGCCAGGGTGTCCATGACCTGCTTGGTGTCCATGCCCGACAGGCTGCCGTACAACGGACGGTAATCGGGTTGTTGCGACCACAGCACCACGGCAAAGCCGATGGCCACGCTGGCCGCCAGGCCGACCAGGAGGCCGATCTGGCGCAGCATGGGCATCTGCGAGATGTTTTCCAGAAACGCCATGCCAAACAGCGGCGGCTTGGCCGCTGGCGAGCCAGCTTTGGCGGGGGCGTTTTCGACGACTGCTTCAGCCATGGGTTACATCCGTCCTCAAACCGGCATCTGCATGATGTCCTGGTACGCCTGGACCAGCTTGTTGCGTACCTGGGTCATGGCTTGCATCGACACGCTGGCCTTTTGCGAAGCGATCATCACGTCAGTCAGGTCGACGCCGCTCTTGCCGATTTCGAACGCGTTGGCCAGTTGGGTCGAGGCCTGCTGCGTCTCATGCACCTTGCCGATGGCCTGCCCGAGCATGTCGGCGAAGGTGCTTTGCCCTGGCGCCAGCTCGGGGGCGGCAGTTACCTTGGGCAGCGACATGGCATCGGCCTGCATGGCCCGCATGTCCAACATCAGACGATTGAATTCAACACCTTGGCTCATGACCCTTCTCTCTCCTGCGGCCGCATTTTTTTGACAGTCATGCGGCGAATGACCTACCTAAAGCAACAAAGGTGCCAGCCTTCGCAACTCATTTGCCCAGAGATCACACAATTCCTGTGGGAGCGGCCTTGCGTCGCGATAGGGCCGCAGAGCGGCCCCGGCGATCTTTGCGGCGGAGCTGAAGACCTGGGACCGCTTCGCGCCCCATTC
This sequence comes from Pseudomonas sp. 10(2024), assembly GCF_045164175.1. Taxonomy (NCBI): domain Bacteria; kingdom Pseudomonadati; phylum Pseudomonadota; class Gammaproteobacteria; order Pseudomonadales; family Pseudomonadaceae; genus Pseudomonas; species Pseudomonas sp. 10(2024). The sequence continues at coordinate 1,660,473 of NZ_CP174006.1, read as the reverse complement.
GCGACGCAAGGCCGCTCCCACAGAGGTCCGCGCCAGTTGCAGATGATTTGCCAGTCAGCCGAACAGGCTGGCCTCGACGTCAAACCCGGCATCGCGCATCTGCGCCAGCTTGTAGCGCAACGTCCGCGGACTGATCCCCAGGCGTTCGGCCGCCTCTTTGCGGCGGCCGCGCTCGGCGCGCAGGGTGTCGATGATCATCTGGTACTCGTGGCGACGCATGTCATCCCCCAGGCCGCCGGCATCAGCAACCACCTCGAGAGATGGCTCGGTGCCAGACGACAATGGAATGGCGCCTGCCAGACAAAAATCCGCCGCCTCGATCACGCCACCCTGCTGCAGAATCAACGCCCGCTGCAGGGCGTTGTCCAGTTCGCGCACGTTGCCCGGCCAGGCATATGCCTGCAGGCAGGCCCGAGCCGCTGGCGAGAGGCGCACCGGGGCATGCTTCATCTTGGCCACATGGCGCGCCAGCAGGCGCTCGGCCAACTGCAGGATATCGCCCGGCCGCTCACGCAGCGGGCGCCAGGCCAGCGGGAACACCGACAGGCGGTAGTACAGGTCTTCGCGGAAGCGCCCGGCCGCCACCTCGCCGGCCAGGTCGCGGTTGGTGGTGGCCAGCACCCGAATGTCCAGACTGATCGGCTTGCGCCCGCCTACCCGCTCCACCTCGCGCTCCTGCAGCACACGCAGCAGCTTGGCTTGCAAGGCCATGGGCATTTCCGAGATTTCGTCGAGCAGCAGGGTGCCGCCTTCGGCCTGCTCGAACTTGCCCGCCTGAGCCGCGATAGCACCGGTGAAGGCACCCTTCTCGTGGCCAAAGAGGGTGGCCTCGAGCATGTTGTCGGGGATCGCCGCGCAGTTGATCGCCACGAAGGGTTGCGCCGCACGCGGCGACTGCTGGTGAATGTAGCGCGCCAGCACTTCCTTGCCAGTACCAGACTCGCCGGAAATCAGCACGGTCGAGTCACTGCGCGCCACACGGGCCGCCAGCTCCAGCAACTGGCGACTGGCCGGCTCGCAGGCCACCGGCCCTTCTTCGCCGGTCACACGCCCGGCGGCATGCCGCTCCACGAGGCTGAGCAGCGCCTTGGGCTCGAACGGTTTGACCAGGTAGTCGGCGGCGCCTTGGCGCATGGCCTCGACTGCACGCTCGACGGCGGCATGCGCCGTCATCAACAGCACCGGCAACTGTGGCTGCTGGCGGCGCAGCTGGCTCAGCAACTGGTGCCCGTCCATACCGGGCATGTTGACGTCACTGACCACCAGGCTGAACGCGTCTTCGAGTACGGCCTCCAGCGCTTCTTCGGCACTGCCCACTGCCTGGTAGGCGAAACCGCCGATTTCCAGGGTATCGCCCAGCGCCTGGCGCAATACGCGGTCATCCTCGACCAGCAGCACCTTGATTGCCATTACACCCCCTCCGCCAATTGCCCGTCGATCAACGGCAGCTCTACCCGCACGCAGGTACCACGGCCGACTTTCGAGCGCAGGTTGATCGTGCCCTGGTGCGCACGCACCACCGCCTTGACCACGGCCAGGCCCAGGCCGGTACCGGTTGCCTTGGTGGTAAGGAACGGCTCGCCCAAACGGCCGAGCAAGCCTGCATCGATGCCGCTGCCGGCATCGCTGACGCACAGGTGCAAGCTACGTTCGCGGCGGTACAGGTGCACCTTCAGCCGCGCCGGGCCATCGCTGGCCTGCAGGGCATTTTCAATCAGGTTGAGCAAGGCGCCGACCAGGGTGTCGCGGTTGCACAGCAGCTCACCCAGATGACTGTCGCACTGCCAGCGCACGGCGTGCCCCTGCACATGCGCCTGGGCCGCCTGCTGCAGGGCCTGGAACAGCGCTTTCGGGGTAACCCGATCCCCCAGCGGCAACTCGCCACGGGCAAACACCAGCATGTCGCGCACCTGGTGTTCCAGCTCGTGCAGGCGTTCCTTCAAGGTCGCGGCGAAACGCAGGCGGGTTTCCGCGCTCAGCGCTTGCTCGCTATCGGCCAGGTGGCTGGCATACAACATGGCTGCCGATAGCGGTGTGCGGATCTGGTGGGCCAGCGAGGCAACCATGCGCCCCAACGACGACAGCCGCTCGTGGCGAGCCAGCTGGTCCTGGAGGCGACGGGTTTCAGTCAGGTCGTTGAGCAGCACCAATTGGCCAGGCTCGGCATCCAGCGAGCGGGTGGCGATCGACAGGCGGCGACCGTCGCGCAGCGAGACTTCGTGGCCGTCGTCCTTGCGCGGGGCAAAGCTACGGGCGATCACCTGGCGCCACAATTGGCCGATCAGAGGCTCACCGAGCAACTCGCAGGCGGCCGGGTTGGCTTCGCGCACCAGGCCCTGACCATCGATCACGATCACCCCGCCAGGCAGCAAGTCCAGCAGGTTCTGCAGGCGGTTGGCCAGGCGTTCCTTTTCACTCAGTTCGTCGATGCGCTGGGCGCTGACCACGGCCAGCTCACCTTTGAGCTCACTGACCCGGGCTTCAAGCAGGCTGTAGGACTGGCTCAGCTGGCTGGACACCTGATTGAACAGGGCAAAGGCTTGCGCGATACCCTGGCCGCTGTCCTGCGCGACCGGGGTTTGCCCCTGCTGATCGGGGGCTCGGGATACGTGGGCGGCCTGGGGCATCGTGCTCTCTCGCGTGGCTGACCGTCATAAAAACGGTGTGTTGCCAGCGGTGTAGCAATAGCCGTGCCGGAGATAGGGATTTGTACCGGCCTCTTCGCGGGCAAGCCCGCTCCCACAGGGATATCACCGAATTGAAGATGTGTATCGATCCTGTGGGAGCGGGCGTGCCCGCGAAGAGGCCGGCACAGGCAACCGCCAGGCTTCAATCTTCCGCCTGTTCCTCGCCACCTTGGCGGCTCATGCCGTACTTGCGCATTTTCTCGACCAGGGTGGTACGGCGAATACGCAAACGTTCAGCCGCGCGCGCAACGATACCGTTGGCATCGTCCAGCGCCTGCTGGATCAGGCCCTGCTCCAGGCTACCCAGGTAGTCCTTGAGGTCCAGGCCTTCGGGCGGCAGCATGGCGTGGTTGCTGAAGTTTGGTGTGTGGCCATTGATCGCCACGCGCTCTTCCAGGTCGCTGCGCAGGCTGTCGACCATCTGCTCGTCTTCGTCATCGACATAGCGGAATTTCTTCGGCAGTTCCGACACGCCAATGACCCCGTACGGGTGCATGATCGCCATGCGCTCGACCAGGTTGGCCAGCTCGCGCACGTTGCCCGGCCAGCCGTGACGACACAACGACATGATCGAGGCGGAATTGAAGCGAATGGAACCGCGCTTCTCGTGCTCCATGCGCGAAATCAGCTCGTTCATCAGCAACGGGATGTCTTCCACCCGCTCACGCAACGGCGCCATTTCGATAGGGAACACGTTCAGGCGGTAGTACAGGTCTTCGCGGAAGGTGCCGTCCTCGATCATGGTTTCGAGGTTCTTGTGCGTCGCAGCGATGATGCGCACGTCGATGCTCTGGGTCTTGTTGCTGCCCACGCGCTCGAAGGTACGCTCCTGCAGCACACGCAGCAGCTTGACCTGCATCGGCAACGGCATGTCGCCAATTTCATCGAGGAACAGGGTACCGCCGTTGGCCAGCTCGAAACGCCCGGCACGGCTGGTGATGGCCCCGGTAAAGGCGCCCTTCTCGTGGCCGAACAGTTCGCTTTCCAGCAGCTCAGCCGGGATCGCGCCACAGTTGACCGGCACGAACGGCGCTTCGCGGCGCTTGGAATGGTAGTGCAGGTTACGCGCCACCACTTCCTTGCCGGTGCCCGACTCACCCAGGATCAGCACGCTGGCGTCGGTATCCGCCACTTGCTGCATCATCTGCCGCACGTGCTGAATGGCACGACTGGTGCCAACCAGGCTACGGAACAGATTGGGCTCGCGCTGGCGACCGCGCTCGCGCGCCTGATCATACATTTCGCGGTAGACCTGGGCACGGTGCAGCGAGTCAAGCAGCTGGCTGTAGCTTGGCGGCATTTCCAGGTTGGAAAGCACCCGGCGGCGAAGGTCTTCCGGCAGCTCGGCAGAAGAAATTTCACCTAAAAGCAGAACCGGAAGGAACTCATCCCAGGTAGCCACTGTCTTAAGCAACCCAAGCAGATTGCCCGGAGCATTTACGGTGCCGATGAGCACGCACAGCACTTCGCGGCTCGAGGACAATGGCTCGACCGCCTGCTGCCAGTCATGGCTGGCACACGCGAGGTTTTCTTCGCCGAGGAAGTTCAGCACCACCGCAAGGTCGCGGCGGCGCGCGCTGTCGTCATCGATCAGCAGAATCTTGGTTTCACGCCACATGCAATAGCAACTTCCCTAGTCATATCGGCGCCCTGCAGGGGCGTGCTCGACATCATTCCGACTGAATGGTCAGTGTTCGGACGTCTGAAATTCGAAAACAGCCACTAGTAAAGTCAAAAAGGCCCACACAGTCAAATTTATGGCGCCTTTTGTTAAGTCGTGCGCATCTTAACTGAAGAGATGGTAAACCTTCGATGCATTTTTCGCTTGATTGATCTGCATCATCTCTTCGGCAATTGCCTGGCGTTCACCGGTTGTCACATCGATCAGGTTACGGTAGAGCCGCAGCACCCCTTCCAGCTTCTCGCGCAGCAACGCCTGGTCCATCGCATGGGTTTCCAGCACCTCGTCGATGCACGCGCGGCACGCCACATCCAGCTTGGCAATGGCTTCCCAGTCACGCTCACCCAAGGCCCCGATCAGGGCATCGCAGGTGTCATCGAGGCGTTGCAGTGCGGTCACGGTAATCTCCTTGCCATCAGCTGGCAGGCTGGGCGTCGGCAATGCCGTCCCAGCCACTTTTCACGGTAATCAGCAGCTGGGCAACTTCGTCGATAATGCTGGCATCGTTATCCACATTGGCCTGCATGAGGCGATTGGTCATGTAGACATAGAGGGCGTCGAGCTTTTCGACGTACTCCGGGTTTTCGCTCTTTTCAGGCGACAATCCATCGCGCAAGCCGATGATGATATCGATCGCCTTGCCCAGCATCAGGCCCTTTTCCGCAATGTCGCCACGCGCCATCGCACCCTTGGCCTGCGCCATGCGATCGAGGCCGCCTTCCATCAGCATCTGCACCAGGCGATGGGGCGTGGCTTCGGAAATCTGGGCATGGGAATTGACCTTCTGGTACTGACGAAGGGCTCTCATGGGATTCATCTTGCGACCTCGTGACGGGCAGGCTTAAAGGGGAGATATTCCTTGTATCGGGCAGGCAGCGAAAAACTTTACCGACCGATGACATGAAGCCCGGCATCTTGCACGGACTTCATGCAAGGTTCACGGATCAATCGTCGCTGTTCGCCTTGTTCAGTGCATTGAGGGTGCTCAGCACCGAGTCCTGCTGCTGGCGCAGCTGGGTGACCAGGGTATCCATGTTGTTGTACTTGTCCTGCAGACTTTTTTGCAGGGCTTCCATGCGGGCGTCCAGGGTGTCCTGCTCGGTCTTGAGTTTGGTCAGGCTTTCGCTCAGAACCTTGGAGCGCTCGGCCAGGGTGCCGGTTGCGGCCTTGGCGAATGGCTCGGTGACTTTTTGCAGACGCGCCAGCAGGCCATCCTTGCCATTGAAAATACTGGTCAGGTCCGCCGCGTTGGTGGAAGCAACCTTGTCCCACTTCTTGTCATCCAGGCTCAGCGCACCGCCGTCCTGGGCCGAAGTGACACCAAAAGCAGCGAGCGACTTCAAGGTACCGTTGCCTGCTACCGCATTGAGTTCCTCACGAATGGAGTTCATCAATGTGCGCATCGAGGCATCACCCGTCAGCGCCGCAGCCGTCATGGTGCCATCGGCATTCTTGGTCACCTTGGTTTCGGCGTTCATCACCGTCAACAATGCGTTGTAGGTATCGATGAAACCTTTGAGGCCCGACTTCAACGTTGTGGAACTGGTAGTCAGGGAGAGGATGGTCGCCGTAGGCTCGCCACTGGTAGTGTTTATCGGTGAAACACCCACCAGCTTAATATTGAGACCACTGACAGCATCGGTAATGTCATTGGTCTTGGACTTCATGGCAATGCCGTCCAGGGTGTACTCGGCGTCCGTCGGCTCATCGACAACGGTATAGCCGGTATCGATGCCCGAATTACCGGAAAGGGTAATGTCAGAGCCCTCCCCCATTTTCGTCGAGGTGACGATCAGGCGAGAACCATTGGCATCCGTCAGCACGTTGGCGCTAAGGCCCGCTACGCCAAACTGGCTATTGATGCTGTCGCGCACCTGCTGCAATGTGGCGCCGGCGGGCACACTGAGGTCGAAGTCCTTGCCGCCCTGACTGATGGTCAGCGTAGTCGGTGTACTGCCACTATTGACTACCGATCCCGCACCATCTGCATACACTTTGGTCGAAACTTTTGACGCAGTCGCCAACTTGTCGACGATCAGCTTGAACGATCCGTTCGCAGCCCCAGTCCCCATGGTGACGGTCGCGACTTTTTCATCCGAAGACTTGAGGCTCAGGCCACCAAAGCTGTTGGTATCGGTCATGTTGGTCAAAGCGCCGCGGAATGCATCCAGCGCCGACTGAATCTTGCCAATAGAGGACAACGTGGTGGTTGCCTTCAGCGTTTGGGTATTGATCTGGGCCTGCTTGGGCGCTTTTTGCGCGGCCACCAGGGAATCGACGATCGCCTGGGTATCGATGCCCGAGCCAATACCGCTGACTGTTGTACCTGCCATCATTGCTCTCCTTGTTCAGTAGCTGCCGGATCCTTGGCGGATAAATCCATCAAATAGTCGACAACAACAAAAATCATGCCAGCCTATGCCTGACCGTCGAACAGCAGGCTGCTGGCTTCACTGAGGCTCTGCGCCAATTTCAGCGCAGCTTCCGACGGAAGTTGCCGGATTACCTCACCGGACTGGGTAGCAATCACCTTGACTACAATCCGGCCCGTGGAATCGTCAATGGAAAAGTCCAGCTGGCGCTGGCTCGACTGGACGAAATCACGAATTTCGCCAACCGCTTTTTCCAGGTCCTCGCGCGAGTGCGGCTGATTATCGGAGGCAGCGGCTTCCTGCACCTTGGCAGGCATAGCCGGGTCCCGCTCGCGATCAGCTCCTGGCACCTGAGGTAACACGGTTGGATACACCTGGTTCAGCTTGACACTCATGTCCATGTTTCGAACTCCTCATGTCAAAAAGGGTGAAAGGGCACGTAAACGCGCCCTTTCACCCTTCACTCAAGCGCCTGAATTACTGAAGCAGTTTCAGGACCGACGATGGCAGCTGGTTAGCCTGCGACAGGATCGCAGTCGAAGCCTGCTGCAGAGTCTGCTGCTTGGTCAGCTCGGCAGTTTCCGAAGCGAAGTCCACGTCCTGCACGGTGGAGCGGGCAGCGGTGGAGTTCTTCTGGATGTTCTGCAGGTTGTCGACGGTGGTTTGCAGACGGTTCTGGGTAGCACCCAGGCCCGAACGGACGCTGTCGATGGAGCCGATTGCTTTGTCAATAACAGCCAGAGCGTTCTGGGCGTTGGTGGCGTCGGTCACATCGGTATCGGCGATGGTTTTCTTGGTGGAGGATACAGAGGCAGCACCGAACAGGTCGGTTGCACCAGTACCGGTAGCACCATCAGCAATGGAGTAGCCTTTCGCAGAGTCAAGCGAAACCTGACCAGTCACGATAGCATCGTCGCCAGCAGTTGCCGACAGCGCAGTCAGAGCAGCATAGGCACCGCTACCGTTTTTGGCACCAACAGAGATGGCGTCAGCGCCAGCCTGCGATTTGAAGGTCAGGTTCTCACCGGTGTCGGATTTGACTTCCAGGCTCTTGGTCGACTCGTCGTAGTTGACGCTGATGCCCAGTTTGGCGGCGTTGGACTTCAGTTGGTCGGCCAGGCTGGCAGTATCGGTCACACCGATGAAACTGACAGTGCTGCCACCAACGGTCAGATCGAAGTTGGCTGGAGTGGTTGCAGCCGCGGCACCCACCGAAAGCTTGACCTCAGTGCTGGCAGCAGCAGTCAGACCACCGATTGCACCATTGAGCTGGGCAGCGATGTCTTTGGCGGAAGCACCAGCGGCGTAGTTCACGGTTTTGGTCTGACCATTACCGGTAACAACCAGGTCAGCAGCAGCCAGACCAGTTGCGGTAGGCGCGATGGTGCCGGACTTGATCTGCTGCGAACCAATGCTCTTCGCCGAAACGTTATCCAGCGACAGGTTGATGGTTTCGTTGGCGTTGGCGCCGACCTGAATGGCCTTGGTGCCGTAGGAACCGTCCAGCAGCTTCTGGCCACCGAAGGTGGTGGTTTCCGAGATACGGTTCAGCTCAGCGGTCAGAGCCTGGTATTCGTCGTTGTTCGACTTACGGTCGTCGGCGCTCAGCGAGCCAGTAGCCGAGGACAGGGCCAGGGTACGCATTTTCTGCAGGATGTCGGTCGAAGCCTGCATTGCACCTTCAGCGGTCTGGGCGATCGAGATACCGTCGTTGGCGTTTTTCACAGCCTGGCCCAGGCCATTGATCTGGCTGGTCAGACGGTTGGCGATCTGCAGGCCGGCAGCGTCGTCTTTAGCGCTGTTGATGCGCAGACCCGAGGACAGACGCTGCATCGAAGTGGTCTGGGCGTTGCTCGCCTTGGTCAGGTTGCCCTGGGTGGTGATCGACGCAATGTTGGTGTTTACAGTTAAAGCCATGACGAAATCCTCGTTGGATGGGTACTGCGGCTTCCGGCCTTGGCAACCGCCGGATTGGCCTAGAGAACCTTCGTAATGGTTATCGTCGGGTGCGCGGGTTGCTTGAGGGCTTTTTCAAAAAAAAAATACTGGCATGGGGCCAGCCCTGAGAAATCAAGGGGTTAAGGGCGGTTTATTGGCGTCAAAAACTGTTCGAACTGGGCTGAATGCCTCATCCCGTCTGTAGGAGCGGGTTCACCCGCGAACACCGGCGAAGCCGGTGCCATAGACCGAGCTGCCTTCTTCGCGGGTGAACCCGCTCCAACAATGGGCTGCGTCAGGCAGACATTTATTTTCGGCAGAAAAAAAGCGCCGGGCGGTGGCCGCCGGGCGCTTTTAGGGGCTGACTGGGATCAGTCGCGGTACAGGATGGCCGAGCCCCACGACAGGCCCACGCCAAAGCCACTGATCGCCACGCGCTTCCAGCTGCCATCGAGCATGTGCTTCTGCAGCAGCAGCGGAACACTGGAGGACACCGTATTGCCGGTTTCCAGCATGTCCTTGACGAACTTCTCCGGGTGTTGCTCTTCAAAGCGTCGCGCCACGGCGTCGACAATCGCCGCACTGCCCTGGTGGATGCAGAAGGCGTCGATATCCGACGACTTCAGGCCGCTGGCATCCAGCAGCTCGTGCAGGTGCGCTGGCACTTTGATCAGGGCGAAGTTGAATACCTGGCGGCCATTCATGAAGAATTTGCCGTCACTGACTTTCAGGTGCTCGGCACCGGAACCGTCAGTGCCGAAACGCGCCTGGCCCAGGTTCCAAACCGCGTTTTCACCCATCCAGGTTGCCGTGGCGGCGTCGCCGAACAGCATGGTGGTGTTGCGGTCTTCCGGGTCGACGATCTTCGAATACGGGTCGGCGGTGATCAGCAGGCCGTTCTTCAGGCCTGCCGCCTCCATGAAGCCTTTGATCGCATACAGGCCATACACATAGCCGGAGCAGCCCAGCGACACGTCGAACGCCGCCACGCGGGTAGACAGGCCAAGTTTGCTCTGGACGATGGCTGCGGTGTGCGGCAGGCCTTCTTCGTCGCCGTTCTGGGTGACCACGATCAACGCATCGATCGATTGCGGATCAAGGTCGGGGTTGCTGGCGAACAGCGCCTGGGCGGCTTCTACGCACAAGTCGGAGGTTTCTTGCTCTTCGGCCTTGCGCGGCAGGAACGACGCACCGATCTTGCCGAACATGAACTCTTCGTCCTTGCCGAACTTCGCACCCTGAACGTAGTTGTCCAGGCCAGCGGTGGGCACGTAACTCGCAATGCTTTTGATGCCAATCATTCTGGCTTCCCAATGAAAACAGCCAAAGACCACCACTCGATGAATTGAGGGCGCCAAATACCGGAGCGGTCACCGCCAGGGGTTGTAGCCAGGGCTCGCCTGCGCACCGGTAACAAAATGCTGCAACAGCTGCTGCATAGAATACAGGGAAGATGAGCGTTTTGACTCATTGGTCACATTGAAATGCTACGAAAGCCGTGGCGAGGGTGTGGGGACTGGGGAATTTTTGGAATGACCGGGCGGGCACTGGACCCCGAATGATCAGCTTCGCAGCAGATATCGATGGGGCCGCTTCGCGGCCCTTTCGCGACGCAAGGCCGCTCCCACGAATACGCCACCTACAGAAGAGAGGAGTACCGGGAATGCCCCAAGAAGATGGACACCAATCCAACCCTTGGGAGCAGTCCAAATACCCCACCTTCAGGAGAGAGGAGGACCTGTGGGAGCGGCCTTGTGTCGCGATAGGGCTGCGCAGCAGCCCCAGGATCAGGCAGGCAGGTCAGAGCTTGTTGAACAGGCTCAGCTGGGAAATACGCGAAAAGGCCAGCTGAGAGGCCTCCAGCATCGCCTGCTGCAAGGTCAGGGTGATGGCCGCCTGCGACATATCGGTGTTGCCGATGGCGTTCTGGGTGGTCTTGTTGGCCAGACCCAGGCTGGTGTTCTCCTGGCGCTGAATCTCAAGCGAGTTGCCGCGAGCACCGATCGAGCCACGGGTGATATCGACCTGCTCACGGGCACTGGCCAGGTTTGCAATGGCCGAGGCCGCCGCATCTTTCAGCGCATTCGCCGCGCCAGCGCCGGTCACCGGTGTTTCCAGTGCCGCCCGCAATTGGCTGAGGGTTTCCAGCACGTTCTGGTTCTGGTGAGTATTGGCCGTGACCGCAAACTGGTCGCCTGCCTCCGGCGAACCGGACACCTGGTAGGTCACCCCGGCCACCGTCAACGACGGTGCCGTGAAGGTACCTTTGGCGACCGGCTTGCTGTCGGCCGTCAGCGGCTGGGCATAGAACTCGTAAGCACCCGGCCCCGTGAACTTGATCACCGCACCATTACTGGGGAACGTGCTGCGATAGGCGGACTCATCAGTCACACTACTGCTGGTGACCTGGGCGCTGGAGGTGTTGCTGCCATTTCGGGTGGTATTGAACGAATCCGGGCGTGCTTCCAGAGAGAACTCGCGACCGCCCACGGCGGCGTCGGCATCGGCCCCCTCCTCCAAGGTAACGGTTATTTCGAATTCCACCCCACGCAGGGCAATCTTGTTGGCACCTTCGGTCTTGCTGTCGAAGGTACCGTTGGTGGGCGTTTCCGAGGTGATGTCATTACCGTTGGCGTCAGTGATGGTGTACTGCGTCGCGCTGGTGAAGGTCAGCTTGTAGGGCTGGCCTGCCGTGAAACTGTTGTTGTAGGTGGTGCTTGAGGTCAGCAGACCGGACGACACCCCGACCACGCTGTCGTCAGTCGCCGGCACCAGCAGGGTCGACTGGGTGCGGCTCTTGTTGCTGGCCGAGTCGAAGATGCTGAAACCGGTGTCGTTGGTGGCCAGGCTCAGGGTATCGGATACCTGCAGGCTCAGCTGGGTCTGGTCGCCGTGGTAGCTATAGGTGCCATCGGAGTTACGCACATAGGGCGGCGTGGTGCTCTTGGAGCCTCCGAACATGTAGTCGCCGTTGGCATCGCGCGAGTTGAGCAGGCCAAAGATGTTGGCCTCGATCTCTTTCAGCTCGGTGCCGATGGCCACGCGGTCAGAATCGGTCACCCCGGCGCCACCGGCACGGATCGCCAACTCGCTGGCGCGCTGCATGGCCTCGTTGATGGTGGAGAGCACGCTCTCCTCCTGCAGCAACGAGTTGCTCACGGTGTTGATGTTGCCGCTGTACTGGTCCAGCAACGATTGCTGCTGTTGCAGCAGCAGCAGGCGCGCAGCACCGACCGGGTCATCGGCAGCGGTCTGGATACGGATACCCGACGTCACCTGGTCGTTGGTCTTGTTCATGCTGGAGAAGTTCTTGGAGTAGCTACTGGCGCTGGCCTCATAGAACTGAGCAGTGGAAATACGCACGATAGTCTACTCCTTACAAAGCGTTGATCAGGGTGCTGAAGGTTTCTTGCGCCGCCTTGATGATCTGCGAGGACGCCGTGTAGTAATGCTGGAACTTGACCAGGCTGGCCGCTTCGTCATCCAGGTTGACCCCGGACACCGCGCTGCGGCTTTCGCTGGCGGACTTGAGCACCGCCTCGGTCGCGGTGCTGTCGATGGACGCCTGGTTTGCCTTGGCACCCACGCGCTCGACCAGCGAGGCGTAGGCCGAAGTGAAGCTGGTCCCGCCGCCGGAACCGGTGTTCACCGTCGATTTGGTCTGCAGGTCGAGCAGCGCCGTTGCGTTGCGGTTATCGGCCTTGCCGTCGGCATTGAACGACAGGGTAAAGCTGTCATTGGCCGCAGGGCTGCCGCCGATGGTGGTCTCGACGGCGAACGTGCGCGGGTTGCCGCTGCCATCCAGAATCGGGTCGCCGGCCGCATCCAGCATCGGCACGGTCACCGACAATTTGTTGTCGGTACCGGGTACAACGCTGCCGGTACCAATCTGGGTGCCCTTGGCATCGAACAGCTTGTAGCCCTGGGAGCCGCCACTGGCAGCATCGAACACCACGCGCACCGGCATCGAATCGCGAATCGACTGCTGGATCAGCGCGGTATCGGCACCGCCGTAGATGTCCAGCGACTCGCTCAGGGTCGGCTGGGTGATGGTGCCAGTACCGCTGTTGCCACTGCCCGAGGTCGCGCTGACAGGGCCGGCGAAGGCCAGCTTGTTGGCATCGGTCAAGGTCGTGGTAATGCTCCCGGCAGCTGCACGGGTGGGGATGACCTTGAAGCTGTCGCCGGCCGCCAGGCCGCCGCCTTTCAACGCCAGGCTGAAACCGTCGATCACCGGTGCCGGGTCGGCATTCAGGTCGAAGCTGCCCATGTCGGTGCCGTCCGAGCGGCGCACACTGTACTGGTTGGCGCTGGTGAACTTCACCTCGTAGTCGTAGGTGGTCAGCGCACCGCTGTTGGCGATGGTGACATCCAGATTGCCGGAGCCTGCACTGTTGTTCGACGAGGCCAGGCTTCGCTGGGCAATGGCGGTGGCGCTGTTGATGCTGGAGAACAGCGAGCTGCCGAACTGGCCGTTGGCATCCAGGCCCTGCCCCAGCTGGCTATTGATGCTGTCGGCGACTACCAGGGCAACGCGACCAAGCTCGTTCATCGACGGCGTCAGCACGTCCTGGCGATAACGCAACAGGCCACCAATGGCGCCACCGGACACCACCGAGGTCACGTCCGAGCTGAACGAGTCATAGTTGATGCGCAGGGAAACCTGGCTCTTGTCGGCCACACCCGGCTCCACCGACAAGGTGTTGGCCTTGGTTCCGGTGACCAGCGATTGGCCACTGCCCAGGTACACGTCGTAGTTGCCATCACGCTCCTGCACCGTCACCCCTACCAGCTCGTTGAGCTGGCGCACGGCTTCGCTGCGCGCATCCAGCAGGCTGTTAGGGCTGTTGCCGGAGGCGCTGGCGGCGGTGATCTGCTTGTTGTACTCGGCAATGTTGGCGGTGAGCTTGTTCACCTGGCCGGCCATGGTGTCGAGCTGGGAGTTGATCGTGGCGTTCTGCTGGGTCAGCTGGGTGCTCACCGCGTTGAAACGGTTGCTCAGGGTTTGCGCCTGGGTCAGCAGCAGCTGACGCGAGGCAACGTCACCCGGCTTCGCCGCTGCAGTCTGCAGCGCCGAAAAGAAGGCGGTAAGGACCGAACTGATACCGGTGTCACGGTCGGCCAGCAGCTTGTCGACGCTGGTGATCTGATCCTGGAACGTCAGCGAGTCTGCCTGCAACGAGGTGGCCGTCTGCAACTGGTTGTCCAGGTAGGAGCTGTAGATGCGACGCACATCCGCCAGCGTGGTCCCGGTACCCAGGAACCCTGCGCCTATGTTGTGCGAAGGCCCCGCCGCCTGAACCGTCTGCTGGCGCGAGTAGCCACTGGTCGCGGCGTTGGCGATGTTGTTACTGGTTACCGACAAGGCCGCCTGGCTGGCACTCAGGCCACTCAGGCCGATGGAAATCAGGCTCGACATGATTTAGTCCTTTTATAAGTTCGTGGTTCTGCCAGCCATGGCGTATTGCGGGGTTGACTGCATTTGCTGGGCGATGCTGATGATCTTCTTCGCATAGCCCGGGTCGGTCGCATAACCTGCTTTTTGCAGCTCTCTTGCAAACTGCTCAGGGTTATCGGCCGCATCCAGCGCACCTTGATAGCGAGCATTGCTCTGCAGCAAGGTAACGAGATCGTGGAAGCTGTCCTGGTAGGAGTCGTAGCTGCGGAACGCCGCGGTTTCCTTGACGAACTGGCCATCGCGGAATTCGCTGGTGATCGCCCGCGCCTGCTCGCCTTGCCAGTTGCCGGTGGCTTTGATGCCGAACAGGTTGTGGCTGCTGCTGCCGTCGCTGTTGCGCATCACCGACTTGCCCCAACCGGTTTCCAGCGCGGCCTGGGCCACCAGGTAGCGCGGGTCGACACCAATGCGCCTGGCGGCCTGCTCGGCCATTGGCAGCATGGTGGCGACGAAGGCGTCGCTGTCGGTGAAAGCCTTGTTCGGCGCCAGCGGTGGCTGGGCCACGGCACGGCCGACAATGCGCAGGCCGTTGTCCGGCACGGCGAAGGCCTTGGCGACTGGCTGACCGTCACGGGCAGGCACGGCGGCGTTATTGGCAGTTTCCGCCGACGGTACGATACCGGCCAACAGGCGGTCGGTGAGTTTGCTGGGCAGGGCCAGGCGCCGCGCGTTGAGTGCAGCAACGTCGTTGCGCGTAGCGGACGAGGCCATGGCATGCGCTGGCTCCGCCACCTTGTTGCCCCACAATGCCGGGCCACCGCTATCGACGCGCGGGAACGGGCTGGTATTGATCGACGCACTGCGCCCCTTGGTCAGCTGGCGCACCAGCACGTCCTGCAAGCCGATGCCGCCACCTTCGCGGGACATGCTCACGGCCAACTGCTGGTCGTACATGTCGCGGTACTGCTTGACCGTTTCGGTGTTCATCGGGTTGTCGTCGGCCAGCACGTCACTGGCCTTGCGCGAGGCCTTGAGCATTTCGCTGATGAACAGCGACTCGAATTCCTGGGCCACCTTGCGCACATTGGCTTCGCTGTCGCGGTCGCCGTGCTTGAGGGCACTCAGGCGGTTGAGGTCGGTATAGGCGCCGCTGTCGGCACTACCGGATACCTGGCTTTTGATATTCATCCGCGCCGTCCTCAGATCACGATCAGGTCGGCCTGCAAGGCGCCGGCCTGCTTCAAGGCTTCGAGGATCGCCATCAGGTCGCCGGGCGCTGCGCCCACCTGGTTCACCGCGCGGACGATTTCATCCAGCGTGGTGCCCGGGCCGAACTTGAACATCGGCTTGGCTTCCTGCTCGGCATTGACCCGCGAGCGTGGCACCACGGCAGTCTGGCCATTGGAGAAGGCCCCCGGCTGGCTGACGATCGGGTCTTCGGTGATGGTCACGGTCAGGCTGCCGTGGGTAACCGCCGCCGGCGACACCTTGACGTTCTGGCCGATGACGATGGTGCCGGTACGCGAGTTGATGATGACCTTGGCCACCGCCTGGCCTGGGTCGATTTCGAGGTTTTCGAGGATCGACAGATAATCCACGCGCTGGCTTGGGTCCATCGGCGCGCTGACCCGTACCGAACCACCATCCACGGCCTGGGCCACGCCAGGGCCGAGCAGGTCGTTGACCTTGTCCACGATGCGCTTGGCGGTCGTGAAGTCGGGGCGATTGAGGTTCAGGGTCAGGGTATTGCCCTGGTTGAAGCCACTCGGCACCGCACGCTCGACACTGGCACCACCTGGGATACGGCCAGCCGACGGCACGTTGACAGTGATCTTCGAGCCGTCACGGCCCTCGGCGTCAAAGCCACCTACGACCAGGTTGCCCTGGGCAATGGCGTAAACGTTGCCGTCGATACCCTTGAGCGGGGTCATCAACAGGCTGCCGCCGCGCAGGCTCTTCGAGTTACCGATCGACGACACGGTGATGTCCACCACCTGGCCCGGCTTGGCGAACGGTGGCAGGTCGGCATGCACCGACACTGCGGCAACGTTCTTCAGCTGCACGTTGCCGGAACCGGCCGGCACCTTGATGCCGAATTGCGACAGCATGTTGTTGAAAGTTTGCAGGGTGAACGGCGTCTGGGTGGTCTGGTCACCCGTGCCATTGAGGCCCACCACCAGGCCGTAACCAATCAACTGGTTGGAACGTACGCCAGAGATGCTGGCAATGTCCTTCAGGCGCTCGGCCTGGGCAGCGAAGGCGCAGGACAAAAGCAGGGTTGTGGCAATCAGCTGCCTCACGTTGAACATGGTCATCCGTACTCAGAAAGGCCAAAGCGGGCTGATGAAGAAGCGGTCCAGCCACCCGGGCTGGCTGGCATCGGCGAACGAACCGGTACCGGAGTAGGTGATGCGCGCGTCGGCCACACGGGTGGACGGCACGGTGTTGTCGGTGGCGATATCGTCAGCGCGAACCATGCCGGCAATGCGCACCAGCTCTTCGCCGGTGTTCAGGGTCAGCCACTTCTCGCCGCGCACGGCGATGATGCCGTTGGGCAGCACCTCGGCCACGGTGACGGTGATCGAACCGGTCAGCGTGTTGCCCTGGGTGGCCTTGCTGTCGCCCTTGGTCGCGCGATCGCCGCTATAACCGGCCTCCAGCGAAAGGTCGCCGCCACCGAACGGATTATTGGTGTTGGGCGTGCTACCAAACAGCGAAGTCAGGCCGATGTCGGTCTTGCTGGTCTTGGCGATCTGCGAGCCCGCGTTCTTGCTGGCGGACGTGCGCTCATTGAGCGTGATGGTGATGATGTCACCCACCCGGAACGCCTTGCGGTCGCTGTACAGGTTCTGCTCGAAACCGGCCTGGTAGATCGAACCGTTGTTGGCCGCTGCCGGCAACGGGGTGCGCGGCAACACCGGCGCATAGTACGGGTCGTTGGGCTTGGGCGTCGGTGCGACGCAACCTGCCAGCAACACCGCCCCCCCCAGGGCGAAAACGGACAACAGACGATTCATGACACTTACCTCACGGGCGCAGCTGAGTGACAGGGCTTAGAGCTGTTGAGTAACGAACGACAGCATCTGGTCGGCCGTGGAAATGACTTTGGAGTTCATCTCATAGGCACGCTGAGTGGTGATCATGTTCACCAGCTCTTCCACGGTACTGACGTTGGAGTTCTCCAGCGTCTGCTGCAAGGTGGTGCCAAAACCGTTCAGGCCTGGGGTGCCGACCTGCGGTGCGCCACTGGCGGCGGTCTCGAGGAACAGGTTGTCGCCGATCGCCTGCAGGCCGGCCGGGTTGATGAAGTCGGCGGTCTGGATGTTGCCGATCACCTGTGCAGCCGGGTTGCCGGCGGTGGTGATCGACACGGTGCCGTCCTGGCCAACGGTGAAGGTCTGGGCGTCGTTAGGCACGACAATGGCAGGCTCCAGAGCGTAGCCGTTGTTAGTGACGATCTGGCCGTCGGAGTTCAGGTGGAAGGTACCGTCACGGGTATACGACACGGTGCCGTCCGGCTGCAGGATCTGGAAGAAACCGCGGCCGTTGACTGCCATGTCCAGCGGGTTGTCGGTGGTTTGCAGGCTGCCGGCAACGAAGCTTTTCTGGGTGCCCACGATACGCACACCGGTACCGACCTGCAGGCCCGAGGGCAGCTCGCTGTCCTGGGTCGACTGGGCACCAGGCTGGCGCTTGATCTGGTAGAGCAGGTCTGCGAATTCGGCGCGATCACGCTTGAAGCCGGTGGTCGAGACGTTGGCCAGGTTGTTGGAAATGACCGTCAGGTTGGTGTCCTGAGCGGACAGGCCGGTTTTAGCGACCCAAAGAGCCGGAAGCATGTGAGTTCTCCTCGTGCGCCTGTTTTACGGCACCCGTTCAAAAGTGATTAGCCGATTTGCAAAACCCGAGCCATGGCTTCGTCGCCTTCCTTGGCCGTATTCATCATCTTGACGTGCAGTTCGAACTGGCGGGACAGCGCCAGCACCGAGGTCATTTCCTCGACAGCGTTGACATTGCTACCTTCCAGGAAGCCAGCCACCACCCGCACGTTGACGTCGGCATCGGCCGGCTGGCCGGAAGTGGTATGGATCAGACCGTCCAGACCCTTCGTCAGGCCTTTGGTGTCCGGGTTGACCAGTTTGATGCGGTCGACCTCGGCCATCACCCGCGGGTCTTCACCCATGGAGCGGATGCTGATGGTGCCGTCGGCACCCACTTCCACTTTCTGCTCCGGCGGGATGGCGATCGGGCCACCGTTGCCGATCACCGGCATGCCATTGCCGGCACGCAGCACACCGAGGGCATCGATGTTCAGGCTACCGGTACGCACATAGGCTTCGCTGCCGTCCGGCGCCTGCACGGCGATAAAGCCTTTGCCGGTCACCGCCACGTCAAGGTCGCGGCCAGTTTCGACCAACGGGCCTTCACTGAAGTCGGTGGCCGGGCGCTCGGTCATGGCGAATGCACGCGCCGGAAAGCTGTCACCGAACACCGGCATCGAGCGGGCCTGCTCCAGGTCGCGCTGAAAACCGTTGGTGGAAATGTTCGCCAGGTTGTTGGCGTGGGCCTTCTGCGCCAGCGCGTTCTGGCTGGCGCCGGTCATGGCCACATAAAGCAACTTGTCCACAGTTTCTCCTCTGCGCGTAGCTGCCGCGCTGTCACTGGGCAGGTTCCAAGCAATAATTGAACCAAGTCTGAAACACCCGGTTTACGGGGCTTTCAGCGCGGCAAGGGGCAATAACCGTCAGTTTGTCGGCGGATGTTTGCCGCCTGCGGCAAGGGCTTGCTCAATGGGCGCGGCAGGCGGCGTTGTTGTAGGGGCCAGAGTGGCGCACCCAGCCTTTGCCCGGGTTGTGGGCCGAACACAGGTAGCGGCCGGTGACCAGGCTTTGCCATTGATAGAACGGGGCGGGGGCAGCGGGGGCCGGCAGAACCAGCACCAGCAGGGGGAACAAGGCCAGTAACGACAGCCGCTTCATTCGCATGAACCTTCACATTCTTGGGGCCGCTTTGCGGCCCCAATTACAAACACCACAGCAAAAACAATCATCAGGTCATCTGAATGATGGTCTGCATGATGGTGCTTTCAGTGGAAATGGTCTTGGCATTGGCCTGGTAGTTGCTCTGCGCCTTGATCAGGTTGACCAGCTCGCCGGTCAGGTCGACGTTGGAGTCCTCCAGTGCACCACCGGAAATCTGGCCGAGGGTACCGGTGTCCGGAGCGCCGATCACCGGCACGCCCGAGGCATAGGACTCTTTCCAGTTGGTACCGCCAATCGGCGTCAGGCCCTGCAGGTTGGCGAAGTTGGCAATCGCCACCTGGCCGATCACCTTGTCCTTGCCGTTGGTGAAGCTGGCAAACAGGTAGCCGTTCTGGTCGATGCTCAGCCCCGACAGCTCACCGGTGGCGAAGCCATCCTGGGTTTTGGCGATTTCTGCGGACGACGCGTTGTATTGGGTGGCACCCAGCATGTCCAGCTTCACACCGTCCGCGTTGGCGATGGCGCCATTGGCCGACCACTCTCCAGCGGCGTTTTTCTGCGCCGGGATCCAGTCGTTGAGCTGGAAGATCTTGTCTTCGCCAATGCTCAGGCCGCCCGCGACGTCACCCGCAGTCATTGCATCCTTGTCCAGCGTACCATCGGACTTGAACGGCACGGCGTTGACCAGCGGCGTGGTGGAAGCCGGATTGGCCGGGTTGCGGCCATCGATAGTGGTGTGCATGGACCAGGTATTGGTCGCGTCGTCCTTGATGAAGTACTGATTCATCTGGTGTTCATTACCCTGGCTGTCGTACACCGGGGTATTGAACGTGAAGTTGTAGGAACTGGCATTGGTGGGATCGAAGGGCGTCACCGACGGGGAGGTCGCGGCCGAGTTCAGGTTGATTTTCTCGGTGATGAGGCTGGTCGGCTTCGGCGTCAGGTTGGAAGTATCGATCTGCAGGTCAGTCAGGATGCCCTGGATGATCTTGCCATCCTCGCCAACCGCATAACCCTGCAGGTTGGCACCCGAAGCATTCACCACATAACCGGCCTTGTCGCTGTAGAAAGCGCCCGCACGGGTGTAGATCTTCGAGCCGTTGTCGTTCAGGGCAAAGAAGCCGTTGCCATCGATAGCCATGTCCAGCGCCTGGCCGGTGGCATTGATGTTGCCTGGCGTGAACAGCTGCGAAACCGCGGCAGTCTTTACCCCGGTGCCGATCACGGTCTTGCCCGCGCTGGTGCCGCGGATGGAGTTGGAGTACTGGTCGGCGAACTCGGCACGCGACGACTTGAAGCCGGTGGTGGCAACGTTGGCAATGTTGTTGCCGGTAACGTTCAGGGCCTTGTTTGCTGCATAGAGGCCGCTAAGGCCGATATTGAAAGACATGTGTAACTCCTGTCGTTTTGCTCAGGCCCTAGATGCCGATGCTTTGGATTTTGGAAAGCGCAACACTGCCCAGCCCGGCCAGGTTGAGCGTCATCTCCGAACCGTTGCTACCCATGGTCACACTGGTAACCGAGGCCGGCAGGTTGGTGGTCATGGCCGTGGCCTTGCCATCGATCGAGGCGGTGGCCTTGAAGGTGTAGGTCCCGGCGGCCGCGACTTCACCGTCATCGTTCAGGCCATCCCAGGTAAAGTCGATGCTGCCAGACTTCTGGGTACCGAGTTCGATGGTGCGCACCAGCTTGTCGTCCTTGTCGTAGATCCCCACCGAGGTGGAGGTACTGGACGACGTCAGGTTGACCGAGCCCTTCATGTCCTTGCTGGTATCGACCACGGCCTTGTCGGTCTGGACAATGACATTGCGCCCGACCAGCGAGGAGGCCTGCAAGGCCTGGGAAGATTGCAGCCCGGCCGCGATGTAGGTCACAGCGTCGTTCAGCGACTGCATGCTTTCCAGGCTGCTGAACTGCGCCAACTGGGCCACGAACTCGCCGTTTTCCTGCGGGTCGAGCGGGTTCTGGTTCTGCATCTGGGTGACCAGCAACTGCAGGAACGCGTCCTTGCCCAGCGCGCTGCCGGCGGCGCCGGTAGAGCTGTCAGTCTTGGACGTCTGCTTCTGCAGCGAGGTCAGGTATGCGCTGCCGACGTCTGTAGTGGAATTGGTGGTAGTCATGTCGGCTTCCTATCACTGCCCCAGGGTCAGCACTTTCTGCATCATGTTCTTGGCCGTGTTCATCAGTTCAGCGTTGGTCTGAAACGCGCGGCTGGCGGAGATCATGTCAGCCATCTCCTCGACCACATTGACGTTCGGGTAGTAGACGTAGCCGTCCTTGTTCGCCGCCGGGTGGTTCGGCTCGTAGCGTGCTTCAAGGGTACTCTGGTCTTCGACGATGCCTTTTACCTGCACGCCCTGCCCTGCCTCGCCCTGGTCTTCGAACAGCGACTGGCTGCTGCCGGCCTGCGCATTCTGGAAGGTGGTGGCGAACACCGGGTGGCGGGCGCGGTACGTCTGGTCGATGCTCGAAGACACGGTCTCGGCGTTGGCGATGTTGGACGCCACGGTGTTCAGACGCGTGTTCTGTGCGCTCATGCCGCTACCGGCAATGTTGAAGACACTGGAAAGGGACATGGTCATTCTCCCCGCAGGGCGGAAACCAGCCCTTTGAATTTACTGTTGAGCAAGGTGAAGCTGGCCTGGAAGCCAATCGCGTTTTCCGTGTAGTTCGATTGCTCGATCTGCGCATCCACGGTGTTCTGGTCGATCGACGGCTGCAGCGGCGTGCGGTACTTGAGGGTTTCATCGGCCATGGCCAGGCCCTCAGCTTCGATGTGCCGGCTGTTGGTCCGGTCAAGGTTGAAGCGGCCGCCGCTCTGCTGCTTGTCGCTTTCGGCTGCGAGCACCGAGGCGAAGTCCATGTCACGGGCCTTGTAGTTGGGCGTGTCGGCGTTGGCGATGTTGTTGGC
Source organism: Pseudomonas sp. 10(2024) (assembly GCF_045164175.1). Taxonomy (NCBI): domain Bacteria; kingdom Pseudomonadati; phylum Pseudomonadota; class Gammaproteobacteria; order Pseudomonadales; family Pseudomonadaceae; genus Pseudomonas; species Pseudomonas sp. 10(2024). The sequence goes on along the minus strand of NZ_CP174006.1, from coordinate 1,638,504 downwards.
CAGCACTTCAGCGCGCTGGGCGCGGAAGCCCAGTGCCTTTTCGTGAATACCAAGCGCCTTGTCGAAGCTGATGCTCATGTCAGGGAAACCTTCAGAGGTTGACCGGAATTTCGTTGAGCAAGGTATAGCAAGGGCTGTGCCAACCACTGAAAAGCCCGTGTTTATGGGGTTTTGCGGCGCAGTACTGTCAGATTGATGCCAGAAAAGCGGCAAAGGCCTTCCGCCTGAGGTGACAAAAGCGGCAATTGATGGGCGGCAAAAGCGGCAAAACAAAAAATTGACGTCAGTGTTTTCCTGGGCGGGCCTCTTCGCGGGTAAACCCGCTCCTACGGCGGTCTGTGTCCAACCTCCGATGTATGTCCACCACCAATCTGCGTAGGAGCGGGTTTACCCGCGAATACGGTAGCGGCGGCAACGGTGAACGCCTGGTGGAAATTGGCCAGCAGGCCCGGCCCTTTCGCGGGTGAACCCGCGCCTACACGCGGCCTGTGGCCAACCCCTGATTGTGTGGCCATCACCGATCAGTGTGGTAGGAGCGGGTTTACCCGCGAATACGGTAGCGGCGGCAACGGTGAACGGCGGGTGGTAAATGGCCAGCAGGGCCGGCCTCTTCGCGGGTAAACCCGCTCCTACGGGGAGCTCGGCAGGAACAGCGGATAGGCATACAAAAAGGCCGGCATCTCTCGATACCGGCCTTCGTGCTTACTTGGCCTGGTAGATGATCCCCGGGCTGCACTGCACCATCTGGTAATGGTCCGGCAAGCCGTTCAGCGCTTCCGAGGCGCCGAGGAACAGGTAGCCACCGGGCTTGAGGGTACTGTGAATGCGCAGCAGGATGTCCTTCTTCACCTGCGCCGAGAAATAGATCAGCACATTGCGACAAAACACGATGTCGAACTTGCCCAGACTGGCATAACTGTCGAGCAGGTTGAACGAGCGGAACTCGACACGGCTGCGAATCGCCGGCTTGACCGCCCAACGCCCCGGCCCCTTGGGGTCGAAATAGCGCTGCAGGCGTTCCTGGGACAGGCCGCGGGCAATCGCCAGGCTGTCGTATTCGCCGGTCTTGCAGTTGGTCAGCATGGTGCCGGAGAGATCGGTGGCGACGATCTGCGCCCCCATCTTCAACTGGCCGAGGTTGCTGCGCTCGAACTCGTCGATCGCCATTGAAATGGAATATGGCTCCTGCCCCGACGAACAGGCCGCCGACCACATGCGCAGGCGCTGGCCGGGGTTGTTGCGGATGAACTCGGGGATCACCTTGTTCTTCAACACCTCGAAGGGATAGGTGTCGCGAAACCACAGGGTCTCGTTGGTGGTCATGGCATCGACCACCTGCTCGCGCAAACCGCCGCGCGGCTGGGCCTGGATGCGCTGCACCAGCTCACCCAGGCTCTTGATGCCCTGTTGTTCCATCAGCTTGTTGAGACGGCTGGAAACCAGGTACTGCTTATTCTCGCCCAGCAGGATGCCACAGGCTTTCTCCAGGAAGACCCGGAACTGTTCGAAATCCAAATTACCCGTAGACACTACTGCCGCCTCTTTTCAATCACTGGTGCCGGAGGGCATGCCCCCGGCTGCTTCAATGCGCTGCCTTGATCCGGTCGACCACGCGCTGGGCCAGGTCGTCCGGCTTGAACTTGGCCAGGAAGTCATCGGCACCGACCTTCTTGACCATTGCCTGGTTGAACACCCCGGAAAGCGAAGTATGCAGGCAGATGTGCAATTTTTGCATGCGCGGATCGCTGCGAATCTCTGCGGTTAGCGTATAACCGTCCATTTCCGGCATTTCAATGTCCGAGATCATCATCAGGAACTCTTCTTCCGGCTTTTTGCCCTCACCCACCAGCTGACGCAGGTAGTTCAGCGCCTGACGGCCATCATTGAGCGCCACTACCTCGACCCCTACGGTCTGCAGGCACCGGCTGACCTGTTTGCGCGCAACCGACGAGTCGTCGACGGTCAGCACCCGCATCAACACCGCCTTGTCCTGCACTTCGGCATCGATCACACCGGCCGATACCGACTCGGACGACGGCGACACTTCGGCCAGCACCTTCTCCACGTCGATGATCTCGACCATGCGGTTGTCCACCCGAGTGACAGCGGTCAGGTAGTGATCACGGCCGGTACCCTTGGGTGGCGGATGGATCTCTTCCCAGTTCATGTTGACGATGCGCTCCACCGAATGCACCAGGAAGCCTTGGGTCTTGGTGTTGTACTCGGTGATGATCACGAAGCTGTTGCGTGTGTCTTCCTGCAACGGCCGCAACCCGGTGGCCATCGACAAGTCGAGGATCGGGATGGTCGCCCCGCGAATATTGGCAACGCCACGCACCACAGGGTGCGCCTTGGGCAGCAGGGTCAGCGCAGGGCATTGCAGTACTTCCCTGACCTTGAACACATTGATGCCGTAAAGCTGTTCGCCATTGAGGCGGAACAGCAGCAATTCCAGGCGATTCTGCCCCACCAGCTGCGTGCGCTGGTTGACCGAATCCATAACACCCGCCATGCCAGACTCCTTAACGTTTCAGCCTTTCGTTGCAACTCAGGTAGCGAGTCGGCACGGGCTTTGCTTTTTTGAGTGTCATGCACACGAAAACGACATTTTCCCGACGATTGACACGCCTGCTGACTGGCCCGCTGGCCACGCTGTGCCTGCTGATGCCCGGCGTTCGCACGGTGGCGAACGCGTTCACCTTGCCTGAACAGCTTATCGGTGTCACCCAAGGGTTTCTTGAATTCACCGTTGAAGATTATCTGTCCACCACCCAGACTGCCGGCCGCTATGAAATCCAGGTCAACCCGCTGGACCCACGCCTGCGCATGCCGTTGTGCAGCCAGCAGCTGGACGCCTCACTGGAAAGCCCGGCCCAGCCGCTGGGCCGGGTGACGGTACGGATACGCTGCAACGGCGCAGCACCGTGGACGGTATTCGTGCCGGCCACCGTGCGACTTTTCCGCGATGTGGTGGTGGTGACCCGCCCGCTCAAGCGCGACAACACGGTCGGCGAAGGTGACGTGGCCCTGCGCGAGCGCGATGTCGGCACCCTGGGCCAGGGCTTTCTGACCGAGCTGGACCAGGCGGTGGGCATGAAGATGCTGCGCCCCACGGTGATCGACCAGGTGCTCACCCCGCAACACCTGGAACAGGCCGAGGTGGTGCGCAAGGGTGACCAGGTGGTGATCATCGCCCGCAGTGGCAGCCTGAGTGTGCGCATGCCGGGCGAAGCCCTGAGCAAGGGCGGCCTGAGCGAGCAGATCCGGGTACGCAACCTCAATTCCAAACGCGTGGTCAAGGCCAGGGTGACCGGCCCGGGCCAGGTCGAGGTCAGTATGTAGGCCAGCCACCAGATTGCGCTGGCAGTGAGGAACCGCTTTTCCTAAACTGTGTCAGAACACGGGTTCGCGGGCTTGCCGACAGGCGGCAATGCATTTGTGCCTAAAGTTTATATCGGGTTGGCCGAAAACAAGGCAAGCGTCCAAATACCCAGAGGTTTCTGATCATGGTCATCGACTTCAGTCGTTTGAATAACTCTCCGTCCGTCACGGGCGGCGTGCGCGGCAACACCGCGTCCGGCAGCGCCGAAAAACCGGCAGCCAGCCAGGAAGCGGTGAAAGACACCAGCGCCAGCGGAGAGGCGGTACACCTCAGCCAAGAGGCACAGCAGTTGCAGAAGATCAGCGACAAGCTGCGCGACGAGCCCGTGGTCAACAGCGCCCGTGTGGCCCAGTTGAAGCAGGCGATCGCCGACGGCAGCTACCAGGTCGATGCCGGCCGGGTCGCCAGCAAACTGCTTGATTTCGAAGCCCAGCGCTGACCGTACGGCGCGCTGACTTCACGGACGCCAGAAAAGCCAAGAGTTAGCCATGCACGACACCACCTTGCTGCAACTGATCGAAGATGACATTGCCCCGATGCAGGAATTGCTCGACCTTCTGCACAAGGAAGCAATCGCCCTGCATGGCCGCGACATGCCGCTGCTGGAGCAAATCCTGGCGCGCAAGCAGTCGTTGATCATCTTGCTCGAGCAGCACGGCCAGCGCCGCAGCCAATTGCTCGGCAGCCTGGGCCTGAGTGCCGACCGCACCGGTGTGCAGGCTGTAGCTGCGCAGTCACCCCATGGTGATGTGATGCTGCAGCGGCTCGACATGTTGTCGCAACTGATGGACGACTGCCAGCAGGTCAACCAGACCAATGGCCGGATCATCCAGGTGCAGCAACACGTCACCAACAACCAGATCCGCATCCTTCAGGGCGGCGATTCGCCTTCGCTCTACGACAGCCGTGGCAGCACCTCGCCGCTGGCCAAGCCGCGCGCGCTCAGCCAAGTGTGATTTTTCTATCAAGGCACAGAACATAGTGGCAAAATGCCGTTACTTGCGTGTGTCGCTTTTGCCTGGAGAACAATAAGCTGTGTTCAATGAATCCGATGCCCCGCAACCACCCAAGGTGTTGAGCACCCCCTTGGAGATTGCGGCCAACTTGCGGCAGCTGCAGGAAAGCCACGACCCCCTGATCATCACCTTCCACGACCGCAGCCAGCGCTTCCAGAGCTATGTGGTACACGTGGACCGCGAAAGCAACACCCTGGCACTGGATGAGATGATCCCCCGTGACGGCGAGAAATTCATCGAGAACGGCGAGCACTTCCGTGTCGAAGGCTTCCACGATGGTGTACGCATCGCCTGGGAATGCGATCACGCGCTGAAAATCAGCGAAGTCGACGGCCACCGCTGCTACAGCGGCGCCCTGCCGCAAGAGGTGACCTACCACCAGCGCCGCAACGCCTTCCGCGCCGCGCTGAAGCTATCGCAGCTGGTCGACATCATCCTCGACGGTGCTCACCTCAAGGGCAACGGCGCCATGCGAGGCAAGCTGCTGGATATCTCGGCCACCGGCTGCAAACTGCGCTTTGAAGGCAATGTCGAAGACCGCTTGCAACTGGGCCAGGTGTATGAGCGTTTCAAGGCAGGCAACCCACTGGGCCTGGTGGACACCATGGTCGAGCTGCGTCATCTGCACTATGAAGAGCGCATCAACACCACCTTTGCCGGCGTGCGCTTCCACAACCTGAGCGGGCAGGCTCAACGCAAGATCGAGAGTTTCGTGTACCAGCTGCAGCGTGAGGCGCGGCGGTTCGACAAGGACGATTATTGATCGTCGGTCGGTAAAACAGAAAACGCCACCTGCTGAGGTGGCGTTTTCATTTGTGTTTCTGCTGGGCTGGCCTCTTCGCGGGTAAACCCGCTCCTACACCGACTTGCTGACCTCTTCAGGTTCAGGCGCCTGTTGCTGCCCGCCCTTCTCTTCATCCTCGGTGTCTTCAGCCGCCACCGGCGCCTGCATCACGTCCTGCACCGTCTGCTCATCCACTCGCGGGTCCAGCGCCGCCGACAATGGCGAACCGGCCGCCGGCATCGCCACGTGGCTCAGCGGTGCGTCCTGCACCTGATGCAGGCCGGTAACCGCTTTCGGCCGAATGCGCCAGACCAGCACCAGGGCAAAGAATACGAAGAAGGCATACAGCATCTGCGCGCCCAGCACTTTCATCAGAACCCCTGCCGCCAGCGGGCCGACGCATGCACCCACACCGTAGGTCACCAACAGCATCGCCGTCAGCGATACCCGGCGCTCGCTTTCCACGTGGTCATTGGAAAAGGCAACCGCCAGCGGGTACAGGCAAAACTGCAGCAACGAGATCAGGAAGCCGATACCGAACAGCAACTCCAGCGGCACACTGGGCAGTATTGCCAATGGCGCAGCCGCCAGCGCCAGCCCCACTGCCACACTCCGAATCAGCACCGCCCGGTCATAACGGTCAGACAACCAGCCCAGCGGCCACTGCACCAGCAGGCCGGCAAAAATGCAGCTACCCATGAACAGACCGATCTGCTCGGTACTCATCCCCTGGCTTGACGCATATAAAGGCGCCAGACCGTAGAACGAGCCGACAATCAGCCCCGAGCCCAAAACCGTACTGAGCGACTGCGGCACGCGCTTGATGAAGAACTTCGGCTCCATCGGTGCCGGGCGCAAGGGCGCCGGGTGAATACGCCGGGTCATCGCCACGGGCACCAGGCACAGGGCAAAGCACATCGCCACCAGCATCAGCAGCTCAGGGCCGAGCTGCGGGTGCACCACCAGAATCAACTGGCCAAGCACCAGCCCCAGGTACGAGGCAATCATGTAGCCGCTGAACACCGCGCCCCGGTGCTTCACATCGGCCTGCTCATTGAGCCAGCTCTCGATGACCATGTATTGGCACATCATCCCCAGGCCGACGATCACGCGCAGCCCGACCCAGGCCGGCAGCCAGCTGGTCAGGCCATGGCCGAGCACCGCAGCGCCGACGATACCGGCACAGGTGGCATAGGCTCGTATGTGCCCTACCCGTCCGATCAGCCGGTGGCCAACCTTGCCGCCAACCGCCAGACCAAAGTAGTTGGCCGCCATCAACGCACCCACCCACAGGCTGTCGACGTGGTCGGCAGCCAGGCGCAGGGCCAGGTAGGTGCTGAGCAGGCCCGAGCCGATCAACATCATCAGCGCGGCGAAATACAACGACTGAAACGGCTTCCATACATTTCGCATACGTCCCGTGGAGCTCCCTGGTCAGGTGGCAGTTTTGGGTGCTAGCAGCATAAAGGCAAAACCCGCCTGGCGCAGGCCCCCGACAGCTATTTGGCACTGCGGGGGCGTGCCCGGTGCAGGTTGTGTCGCGCTCAGGCCTGTGCCGCCAGGACCCGACGCTCCCACGGCGTGATCTCGTCGAAGAAATCGCTCAGCTCAAGGGTCTTGCTGGCAATGTAGCCTTCGATGAACTCGCTGCCGAACAGTTCCCGCGCCAGCGTACTGCGCTTGAGCCTTTCAAGGGCCGCGTGCAGCGTGCACGGCAGGCTCAGGTGCTCGGGCACTTCGAATTCGCCCTGGATGGCCGGCGATGGCTGCAAGCGCTGCTCGATGCCATGCAGCCCGGCGGCCAGGCTGGCAGCAATGGCCAGGTAGGGGTTGGCATCGGCGCCAGGCAGGCGGTTTTCCACCCGTCGCGCTACCGGCGCACTGGCCGGAATGCGCAAGCCAGCAGCACGATTGTCCTCGGACCAGCACGCATTGTTCGGCGAGGCATAGGGGTGGCACAGGCGCTGGTAGGAGTTGACGTTGGGTGCGAACAGGGCGGTGAAGTCGGCCATGCACGCCTGTAACCCACCGATGAAGTGGTGGAAGGTGTCTGTCGGCAGGCCCTGCTCGTCACTGAACACGTTACGCCCGCTGCCGACCTCGACCAGGCTCTGGTGAATGTGCATGGAACTGCCGGGCGTACGCGCCAGCGGCTTGGCCATGCAGACAACGGTCAGCCCGTGCTTGAGCGCCACTTCCTTGAGCAGGTGCTTGAACAGGAAGGTCTGGTCGGCCAACAGCAGCGGGTCACCGTGCAGCAGGTTGATCTCGAACTGGCTGACACCCATTTCGTGCATGAAGGTGTCACGTGGCAGGCCGAGCGCGGCCATGCACTGGTACACCTCCTTGAAGAACGGGCGCAGGCCGTTGTTGGAACTGACACTGAACGCCGAATGGCCAAGCTCGCGGCGGCCATCGCTGCCTACAGGCGGCAGGAACGGTTGCTGCGGGTCGGTGTTGGGGGCAAAGACGAAGAACTCCAGCTCGGTTGCCACTACCGGCGCCAGGCCCAGTGCCGCATAGCGGGCTATCACGGCCTTCAGCTGGCCCCGGGTGGACAGTGCCGAGGGCCGGCCATCCAGCTCGTTGGCATCGCAGATGGCCAAGGCGCGGCCGTCATCGCTCCAGGGCAGGCGGTGGACCTGACCGGGTTCGGCCACCAGTGCCAGGTCGCCGTCGTCACTGCCGTAGAATTTCGCTGGTGGATAACCGCCCATGATGCATTGCAGCAGCACGCCCCGGGCCATCTGCAGACGACGGCCTTCGAGGAAGCCTTCGGCGGTCATCACCTTGCCGCGCGGGACGCCGTTGAGGTCGGGGGTGACGCATTCGATTTCGTCGATGCCCTGGAGCTGAGCAGTGCTCATGACGCTTGTCCTTGTTGTTGTAGGCTGACAACAACATAGGCTGCGGGTGTTTAAAATATCAAGCAGCCTATTGGGTGGCTGTCCCGGCCTCTTCGCGGGTGAACCCGCGCCTACAGGTGGATGCGATCCTTGTGCCGGCGCCGCCCCCCCCTACTCCCGCAAGGTCATGCCATTGGCCGGCAACGGCAACGCCGTCTTGTAGCGCACCTGCTTCAGGGCAAAACTCGAGCGAATATTGGCTACCCCTGGCAAGCGCGTCAGGTAATCGAGAAACCGCTCCAGCGCCTGGATGCTCGGCAGCAGCACCCGCAGCAGGTAATCCGGATCGCCGGTCATCAGGTAGCACTCCATCACCTCGGGCCGCTCGGCGATCTCTTCTTCAAAGCGATGCAACGACTGCTCCACCTGTTTTTCCAGGCTGACATGGATAAACACATTCACATCCAGCCCCAGCACCTCAGGCGACAGCAAGGTCACCTGCTGGCGGATCACCCCCAGCTCTTCCATGGCCCGCACCCGGTTGAAACAAGGCGTGGGCGAAAGGTTCACCGAGCGTGCCAGCTCGGCATTGGTGATGCGGGCGTTCTCTTGCAGGCTGTTGAGAATGCCGATATCGGTACGATCGAGTTTGCGCATAAGACAAAATCACCGGTTTTTTGTGTTTATGCGGAATGTTTATCTGTCCCGCTCAGCAAAGGCAATCAACTTGAGAGAAAAATTCTCCTGCCGGGCCACTAAGATGTAGGTGACGCTGACTTACCAGTCACAAGCCGGTACTCAGCGGCGGCCGCTTCAGAGCTCACAAAAACAAATACCCGAGCGAGCGTAAAAAGCATGAACGAGTACGCCCCCCTGCGTTTGCATGTGCCCGAGCCCACCGGCCGGCCAGGCTGCCAGACCGATTTTTCCTACCTGCGCCTCAACGATGCAGGTCAAGCCCGTAAACCCGCTATCGATGTCGATGCTGCCGACACTGCCGACCTGTCCTACAGCCTGGTCCGCGTGCTCGACGAGCAAGGCGATGCGCAAGGCCCCTGGGCCGAAGACATCGACCCGCAGATCCTTCGCCAAGGCATGCGCGCCATGCTCAAGACGCGGATCTTCGACAGCCGCATGGTGGTTGCCCAGCGCCAGAAGAAGATGTCCTTCTACATGCAAAGCCTGGGCGAAGAAGCCATCGGCAGCGGCCAGGCGCTGGCGCTGAACCGCACCGACATGTGCTTCCCGACCTACCGCCAGCAAAGCATCCTGATGGCCCGCGACGTGTCGCTGGTCGAGATGATCTGCCAACTGCTGTCCAACGAGCGCGACCCCCTCAAGGGCCGCCAGTTGCCGATCATGTACTCGGTGCGCGAAGCCGGCTTCTTCACCATCAGCGGCAACCTGGCGACCCAGTTCGTACAGGCGGTCGGCTGGGCCATGGCATCGGCGATCAAGGGCGATACCAAGATCGCCTCGGCATGGATTGGTGACGGCGCTACTGCCGAGTCGGACTTCCACACCGCCCTCACCTTTGCCCACGTATACCGCGCCCCGGTCATCCTCAACGTGGTCAACAACCAATGGGCCATTTCCACCTTCCAGGCCATCGCCGGTGGCGAGTCGACCACCTTTGCCGGCCGTGGCGTGGGTTGCGGTATTGCTTCGCTGCGGGTTGACGGCAACGACTTCGTCGCCGTGTACGCCGCCTCGCGCTGGGCGGCCGAGCGCGCCCGCCGCGGCCTGGGCCCAAGCCTGATCGAGTGGGTCACCTACCGTGCCGGCCCGCACTCGACGTCGGACGATCCCTCCAAGTACCGCCCTGCCGACGACTGGAGCCACTTCCCGCTGGGTGACCCGATCGCCCGCCTGAAGCAGCACCTGATCAAGATCGGCCACTGGTCCGAGGAAGAACACCAGGCCGTCACGGCCGAGCTCGAAGCGGCGGTAATTGCCGCACAGAAAGAAGCCGAGCAGTACGGCACCCTGGCCAACGGGCACATCCCGAGCGCCGCCTCGATGTTCGAGGATGTGTACAAGGAGATGCCCGAACACCTGCGCCGTCAACGCCAGGAACTGGGGGTTTGAGATGAACGACCACAACAACAGCATCAACCCGGAAACCGCCATGGCCACCACTACCATGACCATGATCCAGGCCCTGCGCTCGGCCATGGATGTCATGCTTGAGCGCGACGACAATGTGGTGGTGTACGGCCAGGACGTCGGTTACTTCGGCGGCGTGTTCCGCTGCACCGAAGGCCTGCAGAACAAGTACGGCAAATCGCGCGTGTTCGACGCGCCCATCTCCGAGAGCGGCATCGTCGGTACCGCCGTGGGCATGGGTGCCTATGGCCTGCGCCCGGTGGTGGAGATCCAGTTCGCCGACTACTTCTACCCGGCCTCCGACCAGATCGTCTCCGAGCTGGCCCGCCTGCGTTACCGCTCGGCCGGCGAGTTCATTGCCCCGCTGACCCTGCGCATGCCTTGCGGCGGCGGCATCTATGGCGGCCAGACTCACAGCCAGAGCCCGGAAGCGATGTTCACCCAGGTGTGCGGCCTGCGCACCGTGATGCCGTCCAACCCTTATGACGCCAAAGGCCTGTTGATTGCCTCGATCGAATGCGACGACCCGGTAATCTTCCTGGAGCCCAAACGCCTGTACAACGGCCCGTTCGATGGCCACCACGACCGCCCGGTAACACCGTGGTCGAAGCACCCGCACAGTGCCGTGCCCGACGGTTATTACACCGTACCGCTGGACAAGGCCGCCATTACCCGCCCTGGCAATGACGTGACCGTGCTGACCTACGGCACCACGGTGTACGTGGCCCAGGTGGCCGCCGAAGAAAGCGGCGTCGATGCCGAAGTGATCGACCTGCGCAGCCTGTGGCCGCTGGACCTGGACACCATCGTCGAGTCGGTGAAGAAGACCGGCCGTTGCGTGGTGGTGCACGAGGCCACCCGCACCTGCGGCTTCGGTGCCGAGCTGGTGTCGCTGGTGCAGGAGCACTGCTTCCACCACCTGGAGGCGCCGATCGAGCGCGTCACCGGCTGGGACACCCCCTACCCTCACGCACAGGAATGGGCTTACTTCCCAGGCCCTTCGCGGGTAGGTGCGGCACTGAAAAAGGTCATGGAGGTCTGAATGGGCACGCACGTCATCAAGATGCCGGACATTGGCGAAGGCATCGCGCAGGTCGAGTTGGTGGAATGGTTCGTCAAGGTCGGCGACATCATCGCCGAGGACCAGGTGGTGGCCGACGTCATGACCGACAAGGCCACCGTGGAAATCCCCTCGCCGGTCAGCGGCAAGGTGTTGGCCCTGGGTGGCCAGCCCGGGGAAGTGATGGCGGTCGGTAGCGAACTGATCCGCATCGAAGTGGAAGGCAGCGGCAACCATGTGGATGTGCCTCAGCCAAAACCGGTAGAGGCCCCGGCTGCCCCCATTGCAGCCAAGCCGGAACCGCAGAAAGACGTAAAACCCGCCGTGTACCAGGCGCCCACCAACCACGAAGCTGCGCCCATCGTGCCGCGCAAGCCGGGCGACAAGCCGCTGGCCTCGCCTGCCGTGCGCAAACGCGCCCTGGATGCCGGTATCGAACTGCGTTATGTGCATGGTAGCGGCCCGGCCGGGCGCATTCTGCACGAAGACCTCGACGCCTTCATGAGCAGGCCGCAAAGCAATGCCGGGCAAGCACCTGATGGTTATGCCAAGCGCACCGACAGCGAGCAGGTGCCAGTGATCGGCCTGCGCCGCAAGATCGCCCAGCGCATGCAGGACGCCAAACGCCGGGTCGCGCACTTCAGTTATGTCGAGGAAATCGACGTCACCGCCCTGGAGGCCCTGCGCCAGCAACTCAACAGCAAGCACGGCGACAGCCGTGGCAAGCTGACCTTGCTGCCATTCCTGGTACGCGCCCTGGTCGTGGCGCTGCGTGACTTCCCGCAGATCAACGCGACCTACGATGACGAAGCGCAGATCATCACCCGCCATGGCGCGGTGCATGTGGGCATTGCCACCCAAGGTGACAATGGCCTGATGGTGCCCGTGCTGCGCCACGCCGAAGCAGGCAGCCTGTGGGCCAATGCCGGCGAGATTTCGCGCCTGGCCAACGCTGCACGTAACAACAAGGCCAGCCGTGAAGAGCTGTCCGGCTCGACCATCACCCTGACCAGCCTTGGCGCCCTGGGTGGCATTGTCAGCACGCCGGTGGTCAACACCCCGGAAGTGGCAATCGTCGGGGTCAACCGCATGGTCGAACGGCCAGTGGTGATCGACGGCCAGATCGTCGTGCGCAAGATGATGAACCTGTCCAGCTCGTTCGACCACCGCGTGGTCGATGGCATGGACGCCGCCCTGTTCATCCAGGCCGTGCGTGGCCTGCTCGAACAACCCGCCTGCCTGTTCGTGGAGTGAGCATGCAACAGATTATCCAGACTACCCTGTTGATCATCGGCGGCGGCCCTGGCGGCTATGTAGCAGCCATCCGCGCCGGGCAACTGGGCATTCCTACCGTACTGGTGGAAGGCCAGGCACTGGGCGGCACCTGCCTGAACATCGGCTGCATCCCGTCCAAGGCGCTGATCCACGTGGCCGAGCAGTTTCACCAGGCCTCGCGCTTTACCGAACCCTCGCCGCTGGGCATCAGCGTGGCTTCGCCGCGCCTGGACATCGGCCAGAGCGTCACCTGGAAGGACGGCATTGTCGACCGCCTGACCACCGGTGTTGCCGCCCTGCTGAAAAAGCACGGGGTGAAAGTGGTGCATGGCTGGGCCAAGGTACTGGACGGCAAGCAGGTCGAGGTCGATGGCCAGCGTATCCAGTGCGAGCATCTGTTGCTGGCGACCGGTTCCAGCAGTGTCGAACTGCCTATGCTGCCGCTGGGTGGCCCGGTGATTTCCTCGACCGAAGCCCTGGCGCCGAAAACCCTGCCGCAACACCTGGTAGTGGTCGGCGGTGGCTATATCGGCCTGGAGCTGGGCATTGCCTATCGCAAGCTGGGTGCACAGGTGAGTGTGGTGGAAGCGCGTGAGCGCATCCTGCCGACCTACGACAGCGAATTGACCGCCCCGGTGGCCGAGTCGCTGAAGAAACTGGGCATAGCGCTGCACCTGGGCCACAGCGTCGAGGGCTACGAAAATGGCTGCCTGTTGGCCAGCGACGGCAAGGGTGGGCAACTGCGCCTTGAGGCCGACCAGGTACTGGTGGCCGTAGGCCGCCGGCCACGCACCAAGGGTTTCAACCTGGAATGCCTGGACCTGAAGATGAACGGCGCCGCCATTGCCATCGACGAGCGCTGTCACACCAGCATGCACAACGTCTGGGCCATCGGCGACGTCGCTGGCGAACCGATGCTGGCGCACCGGGCCATGGCCCAGGGCGAGATGGTCGCCGAAATCATCGCCGGCAAGGCCCGACGCTTCGAGCCGGCAGCGATTGCCGCCGTGTGCTTTACCGACCCGGAAGTGGTGGTGGTCGGCAAGACCCCGGAACAAGCCAGCCAGCAGGGCCTGGACTGCATCGTCGCGCAGTTCCCGTTTGCCGCCAACGGCCGGGCCATGAGCCTGGAATCGAAAAGCGGTTTCGTGCGGGTGGTGGCGCGCCGTGACAACCACCTGATCGTGGGTTGGCAGGCGGTTGGCGTGGCGGTCTCCGAGCTATCCACCGCGTTTGCCCAATCGCTGGAGATGGGCGCGTGCCTGGAAGATGTGGCCGGCACCATTCATGCCCACCCAACGCTCGGTGAAGCGGTACAGGAAGCCGCACTGCGCGCCCTGGGCCACGCCTTGCATATCTGACACTGAAGCGGCCGAGGCCGATTTGGCCCGCTGCGCCGAGAGGCGCTGCGGGTCTTTTTTCATTCAGGCCATCTAAGCCTCCAGAAAACAGCGCGCTCTTTGAGGGGCTAGTGTGGTGTTTTGCAAATACGGCCAATAACTCGCGAGCGATTTTTGCGCTCAGGCAAGGCGTCGCGACGAGTCGTAGCCCAGCTACGGCGAGGAGCGACAACGCCGCATGAGCGCAAAAAGCGCCGCGAGTTATGGTCGTTATTTGTGAAACACCACACTAGCTACTCGGCAATTGCGTTCTTGCCTGTCCCCTTGGCCCTGTAGAGTGCCTTGTCGGCACGCGCCAGCAGCGCGTGCTGGTCCTCCCCTTCCAGCCATTGCACCACGCCATAGCTCATGGTCAGCCGGCAATCACCCACCGGCTCCACCTGCTCCAGCACCTGACGCAAGCGCGCTGCCACATCCAGCGCCTCCCCCAGCGCGGTCTGCGGCAGCACGATGACGAACTCGTCGCCGCCCCAGCGCGCCAGCAGGTCCAGTTCGCGCAAGCAGGTGCGCAGGCTTTCGGCCACCCGGACCAGCGCCGCATCGCCACGGGCGTGACCGTAGCGGTCGTTGATCGGCTTGAAATCATCCATGTCCATGGCAATCAGCGACAACGGCTGGCGGAAGCGCTGGGCGCGCTGGCACTCCAGCTGCAACGCGCTCTCCAGCCGGTAACGGTTGGCGACACGGGTCAACGCATCGCGTTCGGCCAATTCACGGTTTTCGTCCAGTTGCCGCTGCAACTGCTGGTTCACCCAGGACAACTCACGAGTGCGTTCGGCCACCTGAAACTCCAGCGACTGGTTCTTCTGTTCCAGTTGAGACACCAAACGCTTGCCAGCGTCGATATTGCGGTGCGCACCCAGCATGCGCGCCACGGAACCGTCCTCGTTATGCGCGATGATGTAGCCGCTGTCTTCGATCCAGATGTAGCTGCCGTCCTGACAACGGCAACGGTATTCAATGCGGTAGCGCTCGTTGCGGTGATTGATATAGGCCTCGAAATGGGCCATTACCCGTGGGTAGTCTTCGGGATGGATCACGCTTTCCCAGGTAAATACCGAGTTGGCCATGGAGTGGCTGGCATAACCCAGCATGCTGTACCAGCCCGGGTTGCGATAGACGTAACCGGTATTGGCATTCCAGTCCCAGATGCCATCGCTGATCAAATCGAACAAGGTGTGCAACTGCTGTTCACTGAAGCCGGCAGGTACCGGCCTGGTGTCTTGACTCATGGACGCTCTCCCTGATGCCCAGCAACTGCGCTCCGATCAAGGGGCTGCCGACAGTGGTGTTGATTGCCGCGAGCGGCAAGATGATGCCTATCACGGGCAAGCATATGCCCACCCGCGTGCAACCGAAATAGCGCCAACGCCCTGATTTCGACCGGCACAGCGCTGGCATGGCTTTTGCGCTTGGTAGCTGCCAACGAGATTTCCAAGGAGGAAACATGATAATCGCCCCTAACGGCGTCAGCTGGCAGCCCACGCTCCACCAGCCTCGGTACACCAGCGATGAGCAGACAGTGGCCCAGATTGCACCGCTGCGCACGCCAATAACCACCGCCAACACGGCGAGCCAACAACAGAGCGGGGGCAGTACCGCTCAGCAAAACGCTGAGGATGCTCGTGCAGAAGCCTTTGCCAAATTCAAGGTGATGCTGCAAAACCTGGGTTCTGCGACCACCGAGCCGGTCATCGGAGAACCACTGCCGCCCAAGACTGCCCGACAGGAATTTCACGACTTCATGTCCAAGTCGCCCGGCGAGATGATCAAGGAAAAACTGCTGCGTGAAATAGGCTTGACCGAAGAAGAGTACGACGCCCTGCCGCCCGAAATGAAAGCAAAGGTCGACGAGTTGATCGCCCAGCGCATGAAAGAAGACATCGAGCGCAAGATCGAGGAGAAAGCGCAAGAGCAGGTCGCCAAGGTGGACGGCGGTGTGGATGAAGAGCAACAAGCGGCACGCCCGGTATGAGGGAGTGGCAGCGGCCGGTAAGGAGAGCGCCGCGGTTCGTCCAAGGCGAACCAGCCTGAACGGTTTGAAGGCGTCCGGTGGCGTCGATGTTCAGGTGGTGCATGGCTTCGCCAACTGCACCGCTACCGGCGCCATCACCGGTCTCAGGAAAAATCGGCAGGATGTTGTGCAGAGAATTCGTTTGAGGTCCTTGGCCTTATTGTCCAGGGTGGCAGGCTGGTAGCTATTTGCCACGCGTGGACGCAGGCGCATGACGATGCCTGCGTAGGGGAACGATGCCGGATCCCCCCTAAAATAAGAGAGGACAAGGAAATGCAATCACACGGTTTGAAGCAAAGCCTCAAGCAGCGGCATATCACCATGATCGCGCTGGGTGGGGTGATCGGTGCAGGGCTGTTCATGGGCTCGGGCTCACTGATCGCATCGGCAGGGCCCGCGGCCATACTGTCGTATTTCATTGGTGGCCTGGTGGTCACCCTGGTCATGTTCATGCTGGGCGAAATGGCCTGCCGCAACCCGGATGCAGGGTCGTTCTCGACCTACGCCAACACCTACCTCGGCGACTGGGCTGGGTTTGCGGTCGGCTGGCTGTACTGGTTCAAGTCGATGATGACCATCACCCTGGAAGCGGTACTGCTGGGCGCCATCCTGCATGACTTCCTGCCCTGGCTACCGATCTGGGCAGGCGCCTTCCTGATGCTGGTGACACTCATGGCCAGCAACGCCTACTCGGTGCGTTCGTTTGCCGAAGTAGAGTATTGGCTGGCCGCGATGAAGGTCGCCACCATCCTCATCTTCATGCTGCTGGGCGTCTCGATCCTGCTCGGCCTGCACAGTGAGATTCCCGCCCCCGGCCTGATCAACCTCACCGCCCATAACGGCTTCATGCCCAACGGCCTGTCACCGGTGATGGCCGGCGTTATCGTGGTCATTTTCTCCCTGGGCGGCAGCGAAATTGCCGCCGTGGCCGCGGGTGAGTCAGAGAACCCGCGACAGAACGTGATCCGCGCGATCAAGAGCGTGATCCTGCGGGTGATGCTGTTCTACGTAGGTTCTGTATCGATCCTGATCCTTTGCCTGCCCTGGACCGACAAGGCCAACCTGGCCTCGCCCTATGTTTCGCTGTTCAGCCTGGCCGGGTTCGGTGGTGCGGCAGTGGCCATGAAACTGGTGCTGTTCGTCTCGTTCATGTCGGTGATGAACTCGTTCATGTTCTCCAACTCACGCATGCTGTTCTCGCTGAGCCAGCGCGGTCACGCGCCCAAGCTCTTCTCGCGCACCAGTGCCAAGGGCGTACCGATCAATGCACTGCTGCTGAGCCTGTCGATCTGCACGATGATCCTGACCGTGCACTTTGTCAGTGGCGGCGACCTGTTCATGACCTTGGCCAAGAGTACCGGCAGCCTGGTCATGGTCGTATGGATCTTCATCATCATCGCCCACGTGGCCATGCGCATGAAAACCCGCCACGAAGCGGTCGCCCCAAACGCCTTCCGTGCCTGGCTGTTCCCCTACACCAATATCATTGCGCTGTTCGCCTTGCTGGCAGTCATCGGCACCCAGGCGTTCGACCCGGCATCGCGTTTTCAGTTCTGGTTCACGGTACTGACGGTATTGCTGGTGGTGGCGGGGTACTTCCTGATGCGCCAGCGGCTGGCGTCAAGCGCGGTGTTAGCCCACGAACGTGATGCATGACAGCGCTGGCCACGCGCAGGTGCTGTCAACAGCAGCACGGCGGCGACAAAGGCGACGGAGACAATAATGGGAATGACGAGAATGGCGTCCCAGGCAGGAATTGAACCTGCAACCTTCCCCTTAGGAGGGGGATGCTCTATCCAATTGAGCTACTGAGACGCTACGACCGGCAGCGAGCGCTGCACAGCGGGATGGCCAGCATGTTAACCAGCATGCTGGCGTTTGTCATGCCTGAACTGGGCTTTTTCGCGTAATCCTTTTCTGCGGCTGCTATCCCCGCGGTAGCACGCCCTGATCGCGAAGCAGCGAAACGAATGCGGCGACCGCCGCCTCCAGTGTGGAAGAATTATCCAGCACATGCACCGACGGGTCGGCTGCAGCTTGCAAGCGTGCGCTGCGCGCCAGGCGCTGCTCCACTTCTTTTGCGGTTTCCCGGCCCCGGGCCAGCAAGCGCTGGCGCAGCACCTCAGGCTTGACCTCGACCAACACGGCCAACAAATCCGGATAGCGCTGACGGGCCTCTGGCAGATAAGCCCGCGAGCCATTCACCAGCACTGCCCTCCCCGCCGCCAACCACTGGTCCACCTGCCGGGGTATGCCATAGTCCAGGCCATTGGCCCGCCAGTGCATGGCAAACGCACCCTGCGCACGCAAGGTATCAAACTGCTCAGGCGTGACCCCTTGGGCAGCTTCGCCCTTGGCTTCGGCCGAACGGGTGATGACCCGGCGGGCAATTTCTACCCCGGCGGCGGCCAGTTGCTCACGCGAAGCGTCGATCAGGGAATCTTTCCCGGAACCCGACGGCCCAACCAGAAATATCAACCGGCCCGTCCCTGATCGGCGGTCGCTTGCGTCATGTTGCATAGCCACTATGCTCTATGGAGGGAACCGGCGCATTCTAGGGCTTTTCTGGGCATTTTTCTGCGTTTTACCGATTGTTGACGGCAAAAGACTGACGGCCAGGCTAGCCAGAGCATGTAAAACTTTTCAAACCAGTGCTCATTTCTGATAATTGGTACTGGCATAAAGCCTTTATCCGGATCACTATTTGTCACATAATTGACGCCAAGCAAACGGCGACCATGAGGCAAGATGAGCATCCATTTTTCACTGGCGGTTGAACATTTTGTCGTCGCCACGGTCGTACTTCCATCCCGTGCGGCCAATTTGAGAACCGCTTCCCCTGAACCAAACTCTGGTCAATTTATATGCGCCCAATGAAACAGGCTATTTATTCGAGCCGCACTGCTGACAAGTTCGTCGTCCGCCTGCCTGACGGAATGCGTGAGCGCATTGCCGAGGTAGCACGCAACCACCACCGCAGCATGAACTCCGAGATCATTGCACGCCTGGAACAGAGCCTTATCCAGGAAGGTGCGCTGGGTGACGAACTGAGCATGCGCCTGGACAGCCCTGAACTGTCCCTGCATGAGCGCGAGTTGCTGCAGCGTTTCCGCCAACTGTCCCACCGCCAGCAGAACGCCCTGGTCGCCCTCATCGCTCACGATGTGGAAATGGCCGCAGACGCCTCCTGAGGGCTGCAGCGAACACGAAAAAGCCAGCGTAAGCTGGCTTTTTTGTGGGCGTCTGACTGGCAGCAAGGCCATTTCCCTGCGGGATTGTTCCCGCAGGGAGGATTGGCTTACAACAGGAACAGCGTGGCCAGCCCAAGGAAGATGAAGAAACCACCGCTGTCGGTCACAGCAGTGATCATCACACTCGCCCCCATCGCAGGGTCGCGCCCCAAGCGGGCCAAGGTCATCGGGATCAGCACCCCCATCAGCGCCGCCAATAACAAGTTCAAGGTCATCGCCGCGGTCATCACCACCCCCAGCGACCAGCTGCCATACAGCCAGAAAGCCACCGCACCAATCACGCCGCCCCAAACCAGGCCGTTGATCAGCGACACCGCCAACTCCTTGCGCATCAAACGGCTGGTATTGCCTGGCGACACTTGGTCCAGGGCCATGGCGCGGACGATCATGGTGATGGTCTGGTTACCAGAGTTACCACCAATACCCGCAACGATCGGCATCAACGCAGCCAACGCCACCAGCTTTTCAATCGAACCTTCGAACAACCCGATCACTCGCGAAGCAACGAACGCGGTAATCAGGTTGATTGCCAGCCACGCCCAACGGTTGCGGAACGAACGCCAGACCGAGGCGAAAATATCTTCCTCTTCACGCAGACCCGCCATGTTGAGGACTTCGCTCTCGCTTTCCTCACGGATCAGGTCAACCATTTCGTCGATGGTCAGACGGCCGATCAGGCGTTCGCTCTTGTCCACCACCGGGGCGGATACCAGGTCATAACGCTCGAAAGCCTGCGCTGCATCGTAGGCATCTTCCTCGGGCTGGAAGGAGACAGGGTCGGTCGCCATGACCTCCGCTACCTTCTTCTCCGGGTCGTTGACCAGCAGGCGCTTGATCGGCAATACCCCCTTGAGGATGCCGTCGTAATCGACCACGAACAATTTGTCGGTGTGGTTCGGCAGTTCTTTCAGGCGGCGCAGGTAGCGCAGCACCACTTCCAGGCTGACGTCTTCGCGGATGGTGACCATCTCGAAGTCCATCAGCGCACCAACCTGCTCCTCGTCGTAGCTCAGCGCCGAACGCACCCGCTCGCGTTGCTGGGCATCGAGGGTTTCCATCAGCTCGTGAACAACGTCACGCGGCAGCTCTGGGGCGAGGTCGGCCAGTTCGTCGGCGTCCATCTCCTTGGCGGCAGCCAGCAGCTCGTGATCGTCCATGTCGGCGATCAGCGATTGGCGAACCGAATCGGAAACTTCCAGCAGGATGTCGCCATCGCGCTCCGAGCGCACCAGCTGCCAGACCGTCAGGCGATCTTCCAGGGGCAAGGCTTCGAGGATGTAGGCGATGTCGGCGGGGTGCAGGTCATCGAGCTTGCGCTGCAGCTCAACGAGGTTCTGGCGGTGGACCAGGTTTTCCACCAGGTCGTTGTGCGCGCCTTCCTGGCGATGGGTCAGGTCTTCGACCATGCGCTGGCGCTGCAGCAGTTCGACCACCTGGGCCAGGCGATCCTGCAGGCTTTCTTGCGCTTTTTTAACTTCTACTTCGGTCATAGGCGAACTCCACTCCCAGCAGCGGAGCACGCCGAGGGAATCAATCGGTCAGATCTTTCTGTATGAATCGTGTTAGCGAGTAACTACTGGGTAAGTCCATGGTGGTTTTCCACAAGCCCCGGCGGGGCTGACGGGCGCAATCATACACTGCTAAAGCTGTCAGATCGCTTAAATTTTTGGCCAGAACAATCGTTTGCGTGATAAAGCTGGGACAACGCGTGAAGCTATCAGTGCGACGATTGTTGTGGATGGGAAAGCACATTTGATTTTTGAGGCCGCTCAGCGGCTCAAGACTACACCGCAATCATTACAGAAGAGCGTAGATCGAGAGGCTCAAGAATTCATTGGCGCACAAACAAAAAGCCCGCTCTATTGAGCGGGCTTTTTGATGGGGTATGGCGGACTCAGCAGGATTCGAACCTGCGACCGCTCGGTTCGTAGCCGAGTACTCTATCCAGCTGAGCTATGAGTCCGTGGTGGTAGTTTTAGACCAGATTACCACTGGTTGACTGAAATGGCTTTGCAAGCAGAACCACTTCAAAAAGTGGCGGACTCAGCAGGATTCGAACCTGCGACCGCTCGGTTCGTAGCCGAGTACTCTATCCAGCTGAGCTATGAGTCCGCGATTGGCAGTTTTAAACCAGATTACCGCTGGTTGACTGAAATGGCTTTGCAAGCAGAACCACTTCAAGAAAGTGGCGGACTCAGCAGGATTCGAACCTGCGACCGCTCGGTTCGTAGCCGAGTACTCTATCCAGCTGAGCTATGAGTCCGCGATTGGCAGTTTTAGACCAGATACCGCTGGTTGATTGAAGCAGCCTTGCAAACAAAGCCACTTCAAAAGTGGCGGACTCAGCAGGATTCGAACCTGCGACCGCTCGGTTCGTAGCCGAGTACTCTATCCAGCTGAGCTATGAGTCCGTGTCTTGCCGCGCATTATAGGTCGCTGAAACATTTTTGCAAGAAGCTTTGCGTTATAAAACAACTACTTAGCGTTCCTACCGTTTACAGCGCCCTACGCAAATAATGGCGGTGAAGGGGGGATTCGAACCCCCGATACCCTTATGAGGTATACTCCCTTAGCAGGGGAGCGCCTTCGGCCACTCGGCCACCTCACCGCAACACGAGGCGAATATTAAAGAACCTCTTTCACCTTTGCAACCCTTTTTTTGAAAAAAACTTCAAAAAAATTAAAGGCTTGGCTCTTCATCCTTCTCCTTCTTGATCCGCAGGTAGATTTCCTCGCGGTGAACTGCCACTTCTTTCGGGGCGCTCACGCCAATACGCACCTGGTTGCCTTTGACGCCAAGCACCGTCACGGTGATCTCGCCGTCTCCAATGATCAGGCTCTCGGCGCACCGACGAGTCAGAATCAACATAGCTTTCTCCTTACGCAAAACATTCAGGGGTAACAGTCTTGGATATCGGGCCCGGGTCGCGGACGACGACCATGGCCCCGGTTACTCGCCGCACAAGGCAGGACAGGACCTGCGCGGCGAGCAGAAACGCGAAGGGCGCGGCAAGCCGCGCCCTTCCAGGCAGCGCCTTACTCGCCCTGTCGGGCAGGAGCATCCAGATCGAACGCGGTATGCAGCGCGCGTACGGCCAGCTCCAGGTACTTCTCTTCGAGCACCACCGAAACCTTGATCTCGGAAGTGGAGATCATCTGGATGTTGATGCTCTCCTTGGCCAGGGCTTCGAACATGCAGCTGGCAACACCGGCGTGCGAACGCATGCCGACGCCAACGATCGAGACCTTGGCGATCTTGGTGTCGCCGATCACTTCACGGGCGCCGATTTCGCGCGCAGTGTTTTCCAGCACGCTCTGCGCCTTCTCGTACTCGTTGCGGTGCACGGTGAAGGTGAAGTCGGTGGTGTTATCGTGAGCAACGTTCTGCACGATCATGTCGACTTCGATGTTCGAAGCGCTGATCGGGCCGAGGATCTTGAAGGCCACGCCCGGGGTATCCGGCACGCCGCGAATGGTCAGCTTTGCTTCATCACGGTTGAAGGCGATACCGGAAATGATCGGCTGTTCCATGGATTCCTCTTCATCAATGGTAATGAGGGTACCCGGACCCTCCTTGAAGCTGTGCAGCACGCGCAGCGGAACGTTGTACTTGCCGGCGAACTCCACCGAACGGATCTGCAGCACCTTGGAACCAAGGCTGGCCATTTCCAGCATCTCTTCGAAGGTGATCTTCTCCAGGCGACGAGCCTGTGGCACGACGCGCGGGTCGGTGGTGTAGACGCCATCAACATCAGTGTAGATCTGGCACTCATCAGCCTTCAGCGCCGCCGCCAGGGCCACGCCGGTGGTATCAGAGCCACCACGACCCAGGGTAGTGATGCTGCCGTGCTCGTCGACGCCCTGGAAGCCTGCAACCACGACCACGCGGCCTTCCTTGAGGTCGGCACGAATCTTCTGGTCGTCGATTTGCAGAATGCGCGCCTTGTTGTGCGAGCTGTCGGTGAGAATACGCACCTGGTTGCCGGTGTAGGACACCGCTGGCACACCACGCTTGATCAAGGCCATGGTCAGCAGGGCAATGGTGACCTGCTCACCCGTCGACACGATCACGTCCAGTTCACGAGGAACCGGCTGATCGGTGATCTGCTTGGCCAGGTCGATCAGGCGATTGGTTTCACCGCTCATGGCCGACAGCACAACCACCAGGTCGTCGCCCGCTTCACGGTGTTTCTTGACCTTTTCGGCTACCTGCTCGATCCGCTCGATGGAACCGACAGAGGTGCCGCCAAATTTCTGTACGATCAACGCCATTTCAATGGTGCCTCAGCCCATACAGGGCCCCAAAAAACAATCCAACATGAAGGGGTGGACGGGAGTGGCCTGCGTGACCACTGGACCATCCACCCCTTCATCTCAAAGTCCCTGCTCTGCGAATGGCACGGCCAGCGCCAGGGCCTGGTCCAGCGCAGCGACGTCGACGCCACCACCCTGGGCCATGTCCGGACGGCCGCCGCCCTTGCCACCCACCGCCGCAGCGGCTTGTTTCATCAGATCGCCAGCCTTGAGTTGGCTGGAGAGGTCCTTGGTCACGCCGGCCACCAGCACAACCTTGCCCTCATGCTCGCTGCCCAGCAGGATCACTGCGTGGCCGAGCTTGTTCTTCAGCTGATCGACCAGGGCCAGCAGGGCCTTGCCATCCTGCCCATCCAGGCGGGCGGCGAGGACCTTGGCACCCTTGACCTCAACAGCCGCGTTGGAGAGATCGTCCCCGGCGGCGCTGGCGGCCTTGGCCTGCAGCTGTTCCAGCTGCTTCTCCAGCTGGCGGTTGCGCTCAAGCACAGCCGACAGCTTGTCGATCAGGTTGTCGCGGTTACCCTTGACCAGTTGCGCGGCTTCCTTGACCTGCTCTTCGGCAGCGTTCAGGTAGGCCAGCGCAGCGGCACCGGTTACGGCTTCGATACGGCGCACGCCAGAGGCTACGCCGCCTTCGCTGATGATCTTGAACAGGCTGATGTCACCGGTGCGCTTGGCGTGGATACCGCCGCACAATTCCACCGAAAAATCACCGCCCATACTCAGCACACGCACGGTGTCGCCGTATTTCTCGCCGAACAGCGCCATTGCGCCTTTGGCCTTGGCAGTTTCGATGTCGGTCAGTTCGGTTTCAACCGGGGTGTTCTTGCGAATCTCGCTGTTGACGATGTCTTCCAGCTGCTTGATCTGCTCCGGCTTCACCGCCTCGAAGTGGCTGAAGTCGAAACGCAGGCGCTGGCTGTCGACCAGCGAGCCCTTCTGCTGTACATGCTCGCCCAGCACCTGGCGCAGTGCTTCGTGCAGCAGGTGAGTGGCGGAGTGGTTCAGCGAGGTGGCACGCTGCACCTCTGCATCGACCTTGGCCTCGACGGGCGAACCGATCACCAGCGCACCGCTGGCCACCACGCCGTGGTGCAGGAAGGCACCGCCGGTCTTGGTGGTGTCGCGCACGTCAAAGCGTGCAGCGCCAGCCTGCAGGAAGCCGGTATCACCCACCTGACCACCGGACTCGGCGTAGAACGGCGTGCGGTCGAGCACCACAACGCCCTGCTCGCCTTCACCCAGCTGGTCAACGGATTGGCCGTCCTTGTACAGGGCGATGATCTTGCCCTGGCCCTCGGTGGCGTCGTAACCGAGGAACTCGGTGGCGCTGTCGACCTTGACCAGGCTGTTGTAATCCATGCCGAAGGCGCTGGCGGAGCGGGCGCGCTCACGCTGGGCGTCCATTTCACGCTCGAAGCCGGCTTCGTCGATGGTCAGCTCACGCTCACGAGCGATGTCGGCAGTCAGGTCCATCGGGAAGCCATAGGTGTCGTACAGCTTGAACACCACGTCGCCCGGTACCACGTCGCCTTTCAGCTGGGCCAGGTCTTGCTCGAGGATGCGCAGGCCCTGCTCCAGGGTCTTGGCGAACTGCTCTTCTTCGGCCTTGAGCACGCGCTCGATGTGCGCTTGCTGGCTCTTGAGCTCCGGGAAGGCTTCGCCCATTTCAGCGGCCAGTGCGGCAACGATCTGGTAGAAGAAGCTGCCCTTGGCGCCCAGCTTGTTGCCGTGACGGCAAGCGCGGCGAATGATGCGGCGCAGCACGTAGCCACGGCCCTCGTTGGACGGCAGCACGCCGTCGGCAATCAGGAAGCCGCACGAACGGATGTGGTCGGCGACCACTTTCAGCGAAGCCTGGCCGTCATTGCTGCAACCGATGGCCTTGGCTGCGGCAGCCAGCAGGTTCTGGAACAGGTCGATCTCGTAGTTCGAATGCACGTGCTGCAGCACGGCGCTGACACGCTCCAGGCCCATGCCGGTGTCCACCGACGGCGCTGGCAGCGGGTGCAACACACCGTCGGCAGTGCGGTTGAACTGCATGAAGACGTTGTTCCAGATCTCGATGTAGCGGTCACCGTCTTCTTCTGGCGAGCCGGGTGGACCACCCCAGATATCCGGGCCGTGATCGTAGAAAATCTCGGTGCACGGGCCGCACGGGCCGGTATCGCCCATGGTCCAGAAGTTGTCGGAGGCGTACGGGGCGCCCTTGTTATCGCCGATGCGCACCATGCGCTCGGCCGGCACGCCGACTTCCTTGGTCCAGATGTCGTAGGCTTCGTCGTCGGTGGCGTAGACGGTGACCCAGAGCTTTTCCTTGGGCAGGTTCAGCCACTGCTCAGACGTCAGGAAGGTCCAGGCAAAGGTAATGGCGTCGCGCTTGAAATAGTCGCCGAAGCTGAAGTTGCCCAGCATTTCGAAGAAGGTGTGGTGACGCGCGGTGTAACCGACGTTTTCCAGGTCGTTGTGCTTGCCACCGGCACGCACGCACTTCTGGCTGCTGACAGCACGCGTGTAGGCGCGCTTCTCCGCACCGAGGAAGCAGTCCTTGAACTGGTTCATGCCTGCGTTGGTGAACAGCAGGGTCGGGTCGTTGTTCGGGATCAGCGAACTGGAGGCGACTCGGGTATGTCCCTGCTCTTCGAAGAAGCGAAGGAAGGCTTCACGGATTTCTGCGCTTTTCATAGGTTCTTCCACGGAAACGGCGGCCCTGTTGGGCAAACGCGTCGACGAAACGACGGCAAAGGGCCGCATTATATCGGTCCTGCAGTCTCGATGCAGTGTGTTTATACGATAGAAGCCATCGTTTGGACGGTTTTTGGGGCTATGCAAACGAAAACGACATGACCGGATGCTAAATCCTGTGTTTCGCCACTGGCAAGCCAATTACCGCTCAAGGGAGGGGAAAATGGAACAGGCGGTGAATTAAAGGGTTTTCATCAAGGATAGGATCCGAAACTGTGTCGCCTGTTTCGCGGGTAAATCCGCTCCTACGGGCACGGCGCCACACTGAGACCTTGCACATATCTCGTAGGAGCGGGTTCACCCGCGAAACAGGCGACACCGCTCTCACCCCAGGCGCTGCCCCGAATCCGGCACGATCAGAATGCCGGCGCGCAAGCCGTTCTTGACCTTGGGGTTGGGGAAAATGATGCGCGCACCCTCTTCCTCGACCACCCAGCGCATCTCGGCCAGGTCTTCAGCCAGCAGGTAACCCTTGCTCAGCTCGGAGAAGTTTTCGATGTCCGCCGGCAGGTGCAGGTGGAAGCTGTCGCTGTGCTTGATGATTTCGCGGGAAACACTGAACAGCTGCAGGCCATCCAGCGAACTTTCGTCCTCTGGCTCGGTAGCCTCGATGATGCGGATCAGCCGCTCTTCGAGCTTGTCGAGGTTCACCTGCTCGTTCTGGCCGAACGGACGGGCCTTGCCCAACTCCAGGGTGAAGGCTTCAGCCTCAAGTTGCTCGTAGGTGAAAGCGCTGAAGGTGATGGACGACTTGCTTTGCAGCAACACCGCTTCCATACCTGCCGCCGCCAGGCGCGCCAGTTCGCGACGGGAGTGCTTGCGTCCCTCTTTATAAGGGTACAAGGCAAATTGCTCGATCTTCGAACCGCGGATGGCAGTATGCAGGTCGTAATGCAGGCGGTTGCGCCCCGGCTTGCTGAAGAACACCCGGGCGAACTGTTCCAGCTCGGCAGCACGCAATGCTTCGAAACCGCTGGACAGCTCATGGCGGCCATTGAACAAGCGGTTGATGTCCTGTTCGATAAAGCGCTCGCCCTTGCGGATCGCCGCCGGGTTGCCGAACAGGAACAGCACCCGTGCCCTGGGCCTGATCTTGCCGTTGGCCACGCCGTGCAGCAGCCGCTCGAGCAATTCGATCGGCGCTGTTTCATTGCCATGAATGCCGGCGGACAACAGCAAGTCCAGCCCGCAATCGTCGCTTTCGGCCGGGCGCACTTCGAGCGCGCCCTCCCCCAGCCATCGCAAACGCGCGCCCTTGGGTGTCACTTGGGTCTTCTCGGCCGGTTCGTGATCGGTGAGGGTCAGCTCAAGCAATTTGCCAAGGGCGAGCATAGGTGCTTCCTTAGTGGTGGTGACCGCAGTCAGGGCCATGAACGTGATCGTCGTCTTCGCCAAGTTCTGCCGGTTCCATTTCCAGCTGCAGGCTGACCAGATTGGTGGCCATCGGGCGCAGCAGCAAGTTGGCATACTCGGTGTCGTCTTCCTCGACATCCACGCCGATCAGCAACTGGCCACGGCCATCCTGCTGAATCCACACTTCCTTGCCTTGCCAGACCACAGCAAAGCGGGTGCAGGAGGTTTCCAGCTGGGTGCCGTCTTCATCTTCGAGGATCAGGCGCAAGGCGTCGGTCATTACAGAGTCTCTCTTCAAGGTTGGCGTTGGAACGGATACACCGAGCCCAACTTCAGGATCTGGGTCAATTCGTCCAGTGCCGTACGGCATTCCACCAGCAGTTGCGGGTCAGCCAGGTCTGCTTCGCCAAGGCGATCGCGGTAGTGCCTGTCGACCCACTGCAGCAGCGTGTCATACAGCGTGGCCGTCATGATAACGCCTTGGTTGACCGCCGCCAGCTCCGCTTCCTTCAAAGCCACGCGCAAACGCAGGCAGGCCGGGCCGCCGCCGTTCTGCATGCTTTGCTTGAGGTCGAACACCTTGACCTCCTTCACCGGGCCTCCCTGGCTGGTCAGCTGGCCCAGATAGGCCCAGACCCGCTCGTTGTTGCGGCACTCTTCCGGCACGACCAACAGCATCGAACCATCGTCGCGGCTGAGCAGCTGGCTGTTGAACAGGTAGGAACGCACCGCGTCCTCCACCGCCACCGCTGCCCTGGGCACGCAGATGGCCTGGAAGTTGCCACCCTTGCTGGCCAGTTTAGCTCGCAGCTGCCCAAGTACCGCGTCGGTCTCGAGAAACGCGTCCTCGTGGTAGAACAGCACCTCGCCGTTACCCACCGAAATCACATCATTGTGGAACACACCCTGGTCGATCACCGCCGGGTTCTGTTGAGCGTAGACCACACCGTCATCGCTCAGGCCGTGCAGCCGGGCCACAGCTTGCGAGGCCTCCAGGGTTTGTCGGGCCGGGTACTTCTGTGGCGCCGGGTAACGGCTGTCGAAGGCACTGCGGCCGTAGACAAAGAACTCCACGCCAGCCTCGCCATAGACGCGGCAGAAGCGCGTGTGGTTGGCCGCGCCCTCGTCACCGAACTGTGCCACGGCAGGCAGCGCGGCGTGGTGGGCAAAGTATTTCTCGTCGTTGAACATGGCGCCCAGCACGCGGCTGGTGGTCGGGTGCTCGATGCTGCGGTGATATTTGCAGTTGAGGTTGGCGGCGGTGAAGTGCACGCGACCGTCAGCAGTGTCGGCACTCGGGCTGACTGTTGCGGCGTTGGCCACCCACATGCTCGAGGCCGAGCAACTGGCCACAAGCAAAGGCATGGCCTCGCGGGCGGCGCGCTGGATAACTTCGGCATCGCTCCCACTGAACCCCAGGCGGCGCAGCGCCGCCACGTCCGGGCGCTCTTGTGGCGCCAGAACACCCTGCTTGAAGCCCATGTCGGCCAGCGCTTTCATCTTCGCCAGGCCCTGGCGCGCTGCCTCACGCGGGTTGGACGCCTGCTGGCTATTGCTCTGCGAAGCCACGTTACCGTAAGACAGACCGCCATAGTTGTGGGTAGGCCCCACCAGGCCATCAAAATTCACTTCATAGGATTTCATCGGCTAGGCTCCGTGACCTGTTGTTATAGGGTGACGCCCGGCGTCAGGGTCGCCGGCAAGGCAAGGCTGGCGGTCTCCAGCGAAGCCACGGGGTAAGCGCAGTAGTCGGCTGCGTAATAGGCACTGGCGCGATGGTTGCCACTGGCTCCCACGCCACCGAACGGCGCGCTGCTGGCAGCCCCCGTCAGCTGTTTGTTCCAGTTGACGATGCCCGCGCGACTGCGCAGCCAGAAGTACTGGTAGCGAGCTCGCGAATCAGACAATAAGCCAGCGGCCAGGCCATACTGGGTGTTGTTGGCTTCATCGATGGCAGCATCGAAGTCGGCGTAGCGGATCACCTGCAACAGCGGGCCGAAAAACTCTTCGTCCGGGCGGTCAGCCACGGCGGTGACATCGACAATACCCGGAGTCAGCAGTGCAGCATCGGCCTGTGGCTGAGTCATTTCCAGCAGTTTCACGCCACCTTTGGCAGCCAGTTCGGCCTGGGCGGCAAGCAGCGCCCGAGCCGCCTGCAGCGAAATCACCGAGCCCATGAAAGGCGCCGGCTGTTCATCGAACGCCCCCACCGTGATGGCTTTGCACACCTCGACCAGGCGCGCGATCAGTGCATCGCCCCAGGCGCCTTGCGGTACCAGCAGGCGCCGCGCGCAAGTGCAGCGTTGGCCGGCGGAAATGAACGCCGACTGGATAATGGTATACACCGCCGCGTCGAGGTCCTTGACCTCGTCCACCACGAGCGGGTTGTTACCCCCCATTTCCAGGGCCAGAATCTTGTCTGGGCGGCCTGCGAACTGTTGATGCAGCAGGTTGCCGGTGCGGCTCGAGCCGGTGAAGAACAGGCCATCGATACCTGGGTTGGCGGCCAGCGCCACACCGGTTTCGCGTGCGCCCTGCACCAGGTTCAGCACACCCGCCGGCAGGCCGGCAGCAATCCAGCAGTTGACGGTAAGCTCAGCGACCTTGGGGGTCAGCTCGCTGGGCTTGAACACCACGCAGTTGCCTGCCAGCAGCGCCGGCACGATATGGCCATTGGGCAGGTGCCCGGGGAAGTTGTAAGGGCCGAACACCGCCACGACGCCGTGAGGCTTGTGCCGCAGAACAGCCGTGGCATCGGCCAGAGGACCACTCTTTTCGCCGGTGCGCTCGCGGTAGCTCTGTACCGAAATCGCCACCTTGTTGATCATGCTGGTGACTTCAGTCGCAGATTCCCACAGCGGCTTCCCGGTTTCCTCGCCAATGCACTGGGCCATGGCCTCGGCATGCACTTTCAGCTGCGCGGCAAACTTCTCCAGCACATCGATACGTGCCTCCAGGCTCAATTGCGCCCAGGCCGGAAAGGCCTGCCGCGCGGCCTGCACGGCGGCGTCGACCTGGCTGGCGTCAGCGCCCTGCCCTTGCCAGATCACGGCCTGGGTCACCGGGTTGAGCGACTGCAGGGGTTCGCCCTGGCCGGCCTGCCAATTGCCTGCGATGTAATGCGTGGTCATTTACTGGGCCTCCCGGCTGGCCGACAGCGGCACCGCGCGGACATTGTCGCCAACGCCCATGCGCAGGCGTTTGGCGGTCAACGGGTCGACCACCAGGGTGCCGGCGGCCAACCGTGCAGGTGCAGCAGTGATGCGACAGTCGTCGCGCTTGCGGTTGTGGATGATGAAAGGGGTCGCGTCATCGCCTGGCGTACCTACCGCCAGCACCAGGGTCTGGCTCTCGCGCACGGCGCGGATCTTGGCAGTGTCACACTCGATGGCCGGGCCGGCATCGAAGATGTCGACGTAGCCCTGGTAGTTGAAGCCTTCCTGCTTGAGCATGGCCAGCGCCGGCTCGGTGTCTTTGTGCACACGGCCGATCACACTGCGCGCCGCTTCGGACAGGAAGCAGGTGTACAGCGGGAACTTGGGCATCAGCTCGGCGATGAACGACTTGTTGCCCACGCCGGTGAGGTAGTCCGCCTGGCTGAACTCCATCTTGAAGAAATGCCGGCCCAGGCTTTCCCAGAACGGCGAACGGCCCTGCTCGTCAGACATGCCGCGCATTTCGGCAATGATCTTCTTGCCGAACAGCTCGGGGAAC
The DNA here is from genome assembly GCF_045164175.1 of Pseudomonas sp. 10(2024). Classification (NCBI taxonomy): domain Bacteria; kingdom Pseudomonadati; phylum Pseudomonadota; class Gammaproteobacteria; order Pseudomonadales; family Pseudomonadaceae; genus Pseudomonas; species Pseudomonas sp. 10(2024). Next base: position 1,607,244 of record NZ_CP174006.1, on the reverse strand, counting down.
TCGGCAATGAACAGCATGCGCGCACGCGACAGCAGGCGGCCATTGAGGCCCGAGCGGTAGTCGCTGCGCAGGAACAGCGAGCACAGCTCGGAATTGCCGGTCAGGTCGTTGGCCAGGAACAGCGTCGGGATTTCGCGGTAGATCTTCAGCTCCTGCGAGGCGCTGACAGTCAGGCCGACCCGATAGTTGTACCAGGGCTCACGCAGGCCGACGGCGCCGGCGATGGCACTGATGCCCACCACCAGACCTTCGTCGTTTTCCAGCACGAACAGGTAATCGGTGTCGCCACGCTCAGCTTCGCCACGAAAGCTTTTTTCCGCCCAACCAACGCGATGCCCCAGGCGCTCTTCGTTGGCCGGCAGCGTGGTCAGCCCGGTGGTGCCGGTGCTGCGTGCCAATTCGATCAACGCAGGCAAATCGCTGCTGCGTACAGGACGAACGATCATGCTATCTCCTTGTGCGGCGGCATCGGCCGGCGCGAAACTCTGCTAACGCATCAAGCCCGAAACGTCTGTTGCCAGACCTCAAACCGCGACCAGGCGCACGCTGGCGCCCTCACCCACGCCCAGCGCGTCGGCTGCTGCCACGCTCAGGCTGACCGGCTTGCCAGGCACCCAGTCCAGGTCCAGCAACACCGCGCGGTAGTCCTGCAACAGGCCGTTGCACACCAGGTACGGGCGCCCGCCTTTGACCGGGGCCTCTTCGATCTTCACCGGTACAACCCGGCTCTGGGCGATCGAGCGGATGCCAGAGGTGCGCGCATGCAGGGTCGGGCCACCGTCGAAGATGTCGATGTAGTGCTCGGTCTCGAAGCCTTCGCGCATGAGTATGTCGAAGGTGATCTGTGCCCGCGGATGTACCTGGCCCATGGCTTCCTGCGCCAGGTCTGGCAACAACGGCACGTAGATCGGGTAATGCGGCATCAGCTCGGCGAGAAAGGTACGGCTCTTCAGGCCGCACAGGCGCTCGGCGTCGGCATAGTTGAGATCGAAGAAGTTGCGGCCGATGGCATCCCAGAACGGCGATTCACCCTGCTCGTCGCTGAAGCCGACGATCTCGGTGACCACCGAATCGGCAAAGCGCTCCGGGTGCGCGGCCATGAACAGCAGCCGGCCGCGCGAGTTGAGCTCGGCCCAGCCACTGTTCACCAGCTCCGGCGCCACATAGAAGCTGGTCAGCAGGCTGTTGCCGGTCAGATCGTGGCACAGCGACAGCACATGGATCTTGTTGTGTATCTTCAGCTCGCGTGAGGCGTGCACGAATGTTTCGTTACGAAAACTGTAGAACGGCTCGGAATAGCCGGCCGAAGCGACAATGGCCGAGCAGCCGGCCAACTTGCCTGTTTCGCTGTCTTCGAGTACGAAAAAGTAACTCTCTTCACCGTTGAAGCTGACCTCGGCGGCGAAGGATGTCTCAGAGGCGGCAATCTTGTCGCCCAGACGAGCAGTGTCGTCCGGCAGCGAGGTGACACCAATGGGGCTGTCTGCAGCCATGCGCTGCACGTCGTTCAGATCAGCCATTTGCGCGGGGCGCATCACCAGCATGGTGTCACTCCTTTGGAATACGGGCCATTCACGTCGGCACGGAAAAACGGCAGGCACCCAGGCACCTGCACTGGAATCGGGTATCGCCGACCCGGCTCAGCCTCGGGCTGAGGCTGCGCCAGGGCCGGCGAAAGGACCGCTGGCGGATCAGCCTTTGGTCAGTGTGGCCACAGCGCGTTCGAAGCGGTCCAGGCCTTCGTCGATGTCGGCGTCTTCAACTACCAGGCTTGGCGCGAAGCGGACCACGTCCGGGCCGGCCTGCAGCACCATCACGCCTTCTTTCTCGGCAGCATTGAGCACGTCCTTGGCCTTGCCTTTCCAGGCCTCGGTCAAGACACAGCCCAGCAGCAAGCCGACACCACGCACCTGGCTGAACAGGTTGTACTGCTGGCCGATCTGTTCCAGGCGGGTTTTGAAGCGCTCGTGCTTAGCCTTGATACCGGCCAGGGTTTCCGGGGTGTTGACCACGTCCAGCACCGCGCAGGCAACGGCGCAGCCCAGCGGGTTGCCGCCATAGGTGGTGCCGTGGGTGCCAACGGCCAGGTGCTTGGCCAGCTCGGTGGTGGTCAGCATGGCGCCAATCGGGAAACCGCCGCCCAGGCTCTTGGCACTGGTCAGAATGTCCGGGGTCACGCCGTAGTGCTGGTAGGCATACAGCGAGCCGGTACGGCCCACGCCAGTCTGCACTTCGTCGAAGATCAGCAGAGCGTTGTGCTCGTCACACAGCTTGCGCGCGCCTTCCAGGTAGGCCTTGTCGGCCGGCACCACGCCGCTCTCGCCCTGGATCGGCTCGATCACCACGGCGCAGGTCTTGTCGGAAATCTGTGCCTTCAACGCTTCCAGGTCGTTGTACGGCACATGGCTGATACCGGTGATCTTCGGGCCAAAGCCATCGGAGTACTTCGGCTGGCCACCCACGCTGACGGTAAACAGGGTGCGACCGTGGAAGCTGTTCACGGTGGCGATGATTTCGTGCTTTTGCGGACCGAAGCGGTCATGCGCCACACGACGGGCCAGCTTGAAAGCGGCCTCGTTGGACTCGGCGCCGGAGTTGCAGAAGAACGCGCGGTCGGCAAAGGTGGCGTCCACCAGCTTGTGGGCCAGGCGCAGGGCCGGCTCGTTGGTGAACACGTTGGAGACGTGCCAGAGGGTGTTGGCCTGTTCAGTCAGGGCCTTGACCAGTGCCGGGTGGCAGTGGCCCAGGGCATTGACCGCGATGCCGCCGGCAAAGTCGATCAGCTCGCGACCCGACTGGTCCCAGACACGGGAACCCTCGCCTCGCACAGGAATGAAGGCCGCCGGAGAATAGTTGGGGACCATCACCTGGTCGAAATCGGCACGTTGCACCGGGGCTTGCTCAACGGACATCTGAGTCTCCTGAAGAGGAACGCTGGCCTGGAAGTGGCGAGCGATGGGGGGATTGTAAGGACTGATCCGCGCCTGTCCTTGCGGCCAAGCGACAACTTGTTACAGCGCAAAACCCAGTTTTGACAAGGCTTTCGGCAATGCGACAAACACTGTCGCAATCGCGCAGTGTACGGGAGAGAGGGGGCTGGGTGAACGGGTGTTCACATAGGATTGTGAGGGGGCAGGATGTACGGCGATGTTGATGTGATGACGGGGAGATCGAGCGCCGCCCGCGCGGCGCTTCGCGGGCAAACCCGCTCCTACGTTTGTTTCGGGCCAATTATGCCTGTGGGATTTGCGCGCGAACGCCCTGGCGCATGGCTCGATATCGCGTCGTACAAACAAGGCCATCGCGCGCGCCTGGCACAGGATGGACTGGCTCGAAACAAACGTAGATACTCTGTTGGCGGTCAAGCTTTTCCGAGGTGTTCAGAGCTGAAAAGCTTCACCGTATCAAATGGCACATCCCCACGCATGCATGCCCAGATGCCTGTCAGATACTTGCGCATGACAGCAGCGATAGCCTGCATTTTTTTCTTGCCCCTACTGACCAGGGATTCGTAAAAAGCCTTCGCATAAGGGTCGCAGCGCACTGCGGTCAAGGCAGGCATGTACATGGCTGCCCGCAGATAAGCATTCCCGCTTTTGCCGAGCCGACCGGGCTTGTCAATGCTCGTCCCCGACTGTGTCTGCCGAACATCCAGCCCCGCGTGACGAGCTACCTGCGAGGACTTGAGCATTTGAGGAAGGGTGGTCAGCTCAGCCAATGCAGCAAGTGCTGAGACTTCTCCTATTCCTGGGCCTGCGAGCAGCTGCTTGTACTGCCGAGTAAGCGTCGGACACTGGGCGACCATCTCGCGGCCAGCCTTACGAAAGCGTTCAATTCGATTATCCAGTGAAGCAATGGCTTCTTCTTGATCTTCGATCAGCATCGACACGGTCGTAGAGGTCGCCTGCAGCGCATGAAGTTCGTTCTTCGCCCTGGTACGGTGTCCCACCAAACGGTTGATGTGCCGGCCCAGAGCCCTCAGCTCAAGCTGCACAGGGCTTGGAGGCGTCCACAAGCGCGGTGTCATACGCTCGCCGTACTCGGACAGCAACTGAGCATCTATTGCATCGGTCTTGCTGTTCACCAGCATCAGTTTGGCGAAATTGTGAAAGCTCTTGGGGTTGATCACTGAAACAGGGAGGTCAGCCGCATGTAGCTCAAGAGCCAAGTCTAGGTAATAGATTCCGGTCGCCTCCATCACGATCGACTTGGGCTTGAGTGCCAGCAGCTTTTTCACCGCAGCCTTACGGCCTGCAGGGGTTTGAGCGATATCCCACTGTCCGGCCGGACGCCCATCTTTACGTACCCCGACGATCGAAGTGCGTGAGCCGATATCGAGGCCAACACAGACACTCATTCTTCCCTCTCCCCAGCGAGTTAGGTAACAATGGCCTCCGGTTCCCCGACCTCGAACTTCATGCTGCTGCAACCTTGTAATGCGAAGTCCGACTTGTCGGCTTCTCGATACTCTTCGCAGTGGGCAATGAGGCGGGGGGCCTCTCTACGTACAAGGTCAGGGGTAATCCCTGCCTTTAGGAGCGATCGGCCTCCCCGGAAGTGCTTCTTCAGCCTGACGAGAATAACCTCTCCCGCCAGGCTAAGGACAACATACAAGGAGCGGGTTTACCCGCGAAGCGCCGCGTGGGCGGCGCTCGATTTGCGCCCCAACACCAACCCCAAGGCATACACCCCGAACCCACCCGAAATCTCAGCCCTTTTCAGCCGGCGCCGAGCTCAATTCAAACGGGCTGCTGCTGCGACGCTGATTGCGGTCTTCCCGCGGCGTTGCACCAAAGAAATTACGGTAGGCACTGGAAAAATGCGGCCCCGACGAGAAACCACAAGACAGCCCGATCTGGATGATCGACTTGCTGGTCTGCATCAGCATCTGCCGCGCCTTGTTCAACCGTAACTCCAGGTAGTACTGGCTGGGCACGCGGTTCAGGTACTGCTTGAAGATACGCTCCAACTGCCGACGCGACACACACACATGCTGGGCAATTTCGTCGGTGGTCAGCGGCTCTTCGATGTTGGCTTCCATCAGCAACACGGCCTGAGTCAGCTTGGGGTGACTCGAGCCCAGGCGGTTCTGCAGCGGAATACGCTGGCGCTCGCCACCCTCGCGGATGCGCTCTACCACCAGCTCTTCCGACACCGCCCCGGCCAACTCCGCCCCGTGATCCCGCGCCAGCACCGCCAGCAGCAGGTCGGTCACCGCCATACCGCCGCAGGCGGTCAGTCGGTCGCGATCCCAATCGAACAGGTGGCTGGTGGCAATCACCTTGGGGAAGCGTTCGGCAAAGTCATCCTGCCAGCGCCAGTGCACGGCTGCCCGGTACCCATCGAGCAGGCCCAGCATTGCCAGCGGATACACCCCGGCCGACAGGCCACCGATCAGGCAGCCACTGCGCGCCAGTTGCTTGAGCGCCGCTGAAAAGGCAGCCCCCATCGCCGCAGGCGGCTCGTCGGCCAGCAGAAAGAGCTTGTGACAGCCCTCCAGGCGGCCGGTCCACGGCTCGCCCGGCAGCCGCCAGGCGCCTTCCTGCGCGGGCTCGGCCTGCAGGAAGACCAACTCGTAGACCACATCCGGATGCACACGCTGCGCCACCAGCAACACTTCCTCGGCCAACGCCAGGGTCAAAGGCCTGGTGCTGGGCCAGATGAGAAAACCGATTCGCTGGGTGGTCATAGGGTGCGGTCCGAAACCTGAGGTCGTTCGAGTCTGTGCGCCGGGTCAGGCTGCGCTCGCCGCGCAGCATGCCCTATTCTGGTGCAAAAATGCAGCTTTTACTTCAGGCTGCCGGAGAGGAACTGCTTCAAGCGCTCCGACTGCGGGTTGGCCAGCACTTCACGCGGGCAGCCGGTTTCTTCCACCAGGCCTTTGTGCAGGAACACCAACTGGTTGGACACCTCGCGGGCAAAGCCCATTTCGTGGGTCACCACTACCATGGTCCGACCTTCCTGGGCCAGCGCCTGCATCACCTTCAGCACATCACCCACCAGCTCAGGGTCAAGCGCCGAGGTCGGCTCGTCGAACAGCATGACCTCCGGCTCCATGGCCAGCGCCCGGGCAATTGCCACACGCTGTTGCTCACCCCCCGACATATGCCCGGGGAAGGCATCCTTGCGATGGGCAACCCCCACCTTGGCCAGGTAGTGCTCGGCCTTTTCCAGGGCTTCCTTCTTGTTCACGCCCAGCACGTGCACGGGCGCTTCGATGATGTTCTCAAGCGCAGTCATGTGCGACCACAGGTTGAAGTGCTGGAACACCATCGACAGGCGCGAGCGCATGCGCTGCAATTGACGCGGGTCGGCAGCCTTCAACGCGCCATCCTTGCCGGGGACCAGCTTCAGTTCTTCGTTGTTGAGCAGGATCTTGCCGGCGTGCGGCTGCTCCAGCAGGTTGATGCAGCGCAGGAAGGTCGACTTGCCCGAACCGCTGGAGCCGATGATGCTGATGACGTCGCCGGCCTTGGCCGCCAGCGACACGCCCTTGAGCACTTCGTGGCTGCCGTAGCGCTTGTGCAGGTCTTGGACTTCGAGTTTGTACATGCTGTCGATTCTCACAAAGCGGTCAGTGCTTGCGCGGCGCCAGGTAGCCGAGCCAGCGGCGTTCGGCCATCTTGAACAGGCGCACCAGGATGAAGGTCAGGCACAGGTAGAACACGCCCGCCGTGATATAAGCCTCGAAAGGCAGGTAGTACTGGGCATTGACCGTGCGCGCAGCACCGGTGATGTCGATCAGGGTGACGATCGACGCCAGGCTGGTGGTCTGCAGCATCATGATCACTTCATTGCTGTACTGCGGCAGTGCCCGACGCAGTGCCGAAGGCAGCAGGATGCGGCGGTACATTTTCATGCGCGACATCCCCATGGCCTTGGCAGCCTCGATTTCGCCATGCGGCGTCGCCTTGAGGCTGCCGGCAATGATTTCGGCGGTGTAGGCGCTGGTATTGATGCCGAACGCCAGGCAGGCGCAGAAGGTGGCGCTGGACAGCAGCGGCCAGAAGATACTCTCGCGCACCGCCTCGAACTGGGCCAGGCCGTAGTAGATCAGGAACAGCTGCACCAGCATCGGCGTGCCACGGATGACGTAGGTGTACAGCCATGCAGCAAGGTTGACCACCGGCTGCCTGGATACCCGCATCAGCCCCAGCGGAATGGCTGCCAACAGGCCGAAGAAAAGCGAAATCGCCAGCAGTTTCAGGGTGGTCAGCAGGCCGCCGAAGTACATCGGCAGCGCTTCCCAGACGACGTTGTAGTCGAAGATCATAGTTCAGCCACCTTGACGCCCACCGAGTAGCGGCGCTCCAGATACTTCAGGGCCAGCAGCGAAACACTGGTCAGCACCAGGTACAGCGCCGCCACTGCCAGGAAGAAGGTGAAGGGTTCGCGGGTGGCGTCAGCCGCCTGCTTGGCCTTGAACATCATGTCCTGCAGACCGACGACCGAAATCAGCGCAGTAGCCTTGGTCAGCACCAGCCAGTTGTTGGTGAAGCCCGGAATGGCCAGGCGAATCATTTGCGGCACCTGGATGCGGAAGAACACTTGGCGAGGGCTCATGCCATACGCCACGCCCGCCTCGGCCTGGCCCTTGGGAATGCCCAGAAAGGCCCCGCGGAAGGTTTCCGAGAGGTAGGCGCCAAAGATGAAGCCCAGGGTACCGATACCCGCAATCAGCGGATTCAGATCGATATAGTCTTCATAGCCGAGCAGCGGCGCCACCCGGTTGATGATGTCTTGCCCGCCGTAGAAGATCAGCAGGATCAGGACCAGGTCCGGAATACCACGGATCACCGTGGAATACAGATCGCCCAGCCAGGCCAACCAGCGCACTGGCGACAAACGCAGCGCCACACCGATCAGGCCGAGCACGATGGCCAGGGCCATCGACGACAGGGCGAGCTGTAGCGTCAGCCACGCCCCGTCGAGGATGACTGCCCCGTAGCCTTTCAACATGATGAGGTCCTCGACCTAGAGAATGAAAAATGGTGCAAACCTCAGAGCCTCTGCTGTTTGCACCATTGCACAGGTGAAACCCGACGTCTTACTTCGAGTCTGGACCGTAGATGTCGAAATTGAAGTACTTACTTTCGATTTCTTTGTACTTGCCGTTGGCACGGATGGCGTCGATCGCCGCGTTGATGCGGTCGACATTGGCCTTGTCACCCTTGCGTACGGCAATACCGATACCGTCACCGAAGTACTTGGCGTCGGTGAAGGCCGGGCCTACGAACGCGAAGCCCTTGCCGGCGTCAGTCTTGAGGAAGCCATCTTCCAGCAGGGTGGCGTCAGCCACGGTGCCGTCGAGGCGGCCAGCTGCGACGTCCAGGTAGATTTCGTTCTGGGTACCGTAAGGCACCACGGTGGCACCTTTGGCGCCCAGCACTTCCTTGGCGAAGCGGTCGTGAATGGAGCCGCGCTGCACGCCGATCTTCTTGCCTTTCAGTTCGTCCAGGCTGTCGCTGACGGTGGTGCCGTCCTTCATGACCAGGCGCGCCGGAGTCAGGTAGTAGCGCTTGGTGAAGTCGACCGACTTCTTGCGGTCATCGGTGATCGACATGGACGACAGGATGGCGTCGATCTTGCGCACTTTCAGCGCCGGGATCAGGCCGTCGAACTCCTGCTCGACCCAGGTACACTTGGTTTTCATCTCTTCGCACAGCGCGTTGCCGATATCGTAGTCAAAGCCGGCAATGCTGCCGTCAGGTTGCTTGAAGGCGAAGGGTGGGTAGGCAGCTTCGATGCCGATTTTCAGCGGTTTTTCAGCAGCCTGCGACACCAGGGAAAACACAGACAGCGCCAGGGCGCCAAGCAGTGCGAGCTTCTTCATCAGGTAACTCCATCGGTACGGGGCAATACAAGGCAGGTAACAGCTGCCCGATATGCGAATGAGTACAACGCGAGCCGCGCAGGGTTCGACCAAGGCCGCATACCACGAGCGAGTGAGTGGCATTTTAACGACAGCCCGGTAGTCGATATTTCTTCAAAGCGACAACTACTTATAGAAGCGCCTGAAACCGCCGCGGGCGATGTTGACAGCCAGTGCAAAATATGCAAAGGCGCAAGAAATAGAACCTATAGACCTAGCAATTCCTGGGCCTATTATTGGCAAAGCCTTGTACGACGGCAAGTGCAGCGTGCCTTGATGCACAAAATGCTGACTCCGATGCACCGAAACGGGCCGAAATTGTTTCCTGGCGCCCCGAACCTGTGCGGGGCCGGTGACAGAACAGTAACCGATGATTGTCGGGTAACAATGCAAAAGCGGGCTTGCCCGCGAATGCGTGAGGTCAGGGGACAGCTTAGCCTGAACTGACGCATTCGCGGGCAAGCCCGCGCCTACAGGGGGTATTGCCGGGGAGGGAATTAGGCCGAAGCCAGGTTCATCGCCTTGTGGGTATCGATCAGGTGCTGCACCACACCTGGGTCGGCCAAGGTCGAGATATCGCCCAGGGCGTCGTATTCACCGGTGGCGATCTTGCGCAGGATGCGGCGCATGATCTTGCCCGAGCGGGTCTTCGGCAGCCCCGGCGCCCACTGGATCACATCTGGCGAAGCAATCGGGCCGATCTCCTTGCGCACCCAGTTCTTCAGTTCCAGGCGCAATTGCTCGCTGGCCTCGATGCCGGCATTGAGGGTGACATACACATAAATGCCCTGCCCTTTGATGTCATGCGGCACGCCGACCACTGCAGCCTCGGCAACCTTCGAGTGCGCGACCATGGCGCTTTCGATCTCGGCGGTACCCATGCGGTGGCCGGACACGTTGAGCACGTCATCCACACGGCCGGTGATCCAGTAGTAACCGTCCTCGTCGCGGCGCGCACCGTCGCCGGTGAAGTACATGCCACGGAAGGTCTTGAAGTAGGTGTCGACGAAGCGGTCATGGTCGCCGTACAGCGAACGCGACTGACCCGGCCAGGAGTCGAGGATTACCAGGTTGCCTTCGGCAGCACCGTCGATCAGGTTGCCCAGGTTATCGACCAGGGCAGGCACCACACCGAAGAACGGGCGAGTTGCCGAACCCGGCTTGAGGCCGGTGGCACCAGGCAGCGGGCTGATCAGGATGCCGCCGGTCTCGGTCTGCCACCAGGTGTCGACGATCGGGCAACGCTCCTTGCCGACGGTCTTGTAGTACCAGTTCCAGGCCTCAGGGTTGATCGGCTCACCCACCGACCCCAGCAGGCGCAGGCTGGAACCGTCGGCGCCTTCAACAGCTGCCTGCCCTTCGGCCATCATGGCGCGAATGGCAGTTGGCGCTGTGTAGAGGATGTTGACCTTGTGCTTGTCGACGATCTTCGATACGCGGGTAATGTCCGGGTAGTTCGGCACGCCTTCGAACAGCAAGGTGGTGGCGCCGTTGGCCAGCGGGCCGTAGACGATATAGCTGTGGCCTGTGACCCAACCGACGTCGGCGGTGCACCAGTACACCTCGCCCGGACGGTAATCGAACACACGTTCATGGGTCAGCGCGGCGTAAACCAGGTAACCGCCTGTGGTGTGCAGCACGCCCTTCGGCTTGCCGGTGGAGCCGGAGGTATAAAGGATGAACAGCGCCTCTTCAGCGCCCATTTCTTTGGGTGCACAGTGGCTGGAGGCCACTTTCATCAGGTCTTCGTACCAGATGTCGCGGTGCTGGTGCCAGGCAATGTCGCCACCGGTGCGCTTGCACACGATGATTTTCTGCACACTGCTGGTTTCAGGGTTGGTCAGCGCCAGGTCGACGTTGGCCTTGAGCGGTGTACGGCGGCCACCACGCACGCCTTCGTCGGCAGTGATCACCACCTTGGACTTGCAGTCGATGATACGGCCAGCCAGCGCCTCGGGCGAGAAGCCGCCGAACACCACCGAGTGAATCGCACCAATGCGTGCACAGGCCAGCATGGCGACCACCGCTTCGGGGATCATCGGCATATAGATGGTGACCACGTCACCGCGGTGCACATCCTGGCCACGCAGGGCGTTGGCGAACTTGCAGACCTGCTCGTGCAACTCGCGGTAAGTGATGTTGCGGTGCTCGGAAGGGTCGTCACCTTCCCAGATGATGGCCAACTGGTCACCGCGCTCTTCAAGGTGGCGGTCCAGGCAGTTGGAGGAAACGTTCAGAGTGCCGTCGGCGAACCATTTGATATCGACATGGTGGTCGTCGAAGGAGGTCTGCTTGACCTTGGTGAACGGCTTGATCCAGTCGATACGCTGGGCCTGCTCGCGCCAGAAGCCGTCCGGGTTGATCACCGATTGCTGGTACATGGCCTTGTAGGTGGCCTCGTCGGTCAGGGTAGTGGCCGCAACCTCGGGACGAACGGGATACAGTGGAGCCGCACTCATCTGTGTTACCTCGGTGTAATAGTTGTTTTTGTATGGAACCGTTTGTAACTGTACCAGAGCGACAAAAGCCATTCGACGTTGGTAGTAATTTGGTACACCCGTTCCGGCAAAGCGCTCTGGCGCGGGCGTTACAGCCTGCCGGAGAAAAAAGGAGGGGGATTGGCCCAGGATTGTTACAGATTCTGTCAAAACACTTTATCAAAACACCCACTGTTTCAGCATTGGCCACCGCCATAAAATTCACCTCGCCAGCAACGGCAAGGCGATTAACAACTGGTAACAGCCCCCACGAAGGCAAGCGTTAATCTCCCTCTAATCCCGATAGTTAACACTCGCTGTACTCGCGGCGCCATAAGCGCCGCGTGCCCCCTCACGACCTTAGACAGGTAAAAAGAAAATGAAAGCTTTACTGGTATTGGTACTTGGCAGTCTTTGCGGCGCGGCGATGGCCGGCGAAGCCAAAGATGCCGAGCAGATTCCGGTTGAACAGTACAGTTACTCGCAGCACCTGGACATTGCTCGCGTCATTTCCATGAGCGAAGTGCCCAACGTCTGCGAAGTCGTGCCAGCCCGCATGACCTACGAGGACTCCAAGGGCCAGAGGCACATTCTCGAATACCGCGTGATGGGGAACGGCTGCTCTAACGGCTGATACCTTGTGAATTGGGGGCCCTGCGGGCCCCTTGGCGGGTGAACCCGCTCCTACGGGCACCTCGCACACCATGAATGCGGCGCGGTACCTGTAGGAGCGGGTTCACCCGCGAAGCATTCACCACCTGATTAACAGGCTATTAACTTACAGCCATTTAATCAGTCGACTTGCCCAACGAATAATCCCTCAACTTGTTGGCAATCGTGGTATGCGAAACACCCAGTCTTTTGCCCAAGGCCCGACTACTGGGAAACTCCCCCATCAAACTTTCCAGCACCGCCTTTTCAAAGCGCCCTACTATCTGCGAAAGATCCCCTTCCAGCGAAAACTCGCCCAACGGTTGCCGCACGCCATAATCCGGCAAACGAATATGCTCGCTTTTAACCACGCCGCCATCACATAGCGAAACCGCCTGGAACAAAACGTTTTCCAACTGCCTTACATTACCTGGCCAGTGGTACTGTCCAAGTTTGTCCATTGCCGCCGGTGCCAGGCGCGGCATGGCGCAGCCAATCTGCCGACTGGCCTGATCGAGAAAATGCTGCACCAACCCCTCCAGACCATCCATGCATTCGCGCAAAGGCGGAATGTGCAGCGACAGTACATTGAGCCGGTGATACAGGTCCTGGCGAAACTCGCCACGGGCACACAACTCGGACAAATCCACCTGGGTTGCACAAATTACCCGCACATCCAGGTAGACCTCTTCATCGCTACCTACCCGACGGAAGCAGCCGTCCTGCAGAAAGCGCAGCAGCTTTACCTGCAACCGCGGGCTCATCTCCCCTACCCCGTCAAGGAACAACGTGCCGCCTGCAGTCAACTCCAGCAGCCCCAGCTTGCCTTCGGCCCGTGCCCCTTCGAATGCCCCAGGGCCGTAACCGAACAGCTCGGTCTCGGCCATCGACTCGGGCAACCCGGCGCAGTTGAGCGCCATCAGCGGCGACTGTCCACGCGGGCTGGCCAAATGGCAGGCACGCGCCAGCAACTCCTTGCCCGTACCGGTTTCGCCCTCGATCAGCAACGGTGCATCCAGCGGCGCCATGCGCCGCGCTTCACGCACCACGGCAGCCATCACCCGCGAGCTCTGGAAGATGCTGTCGAAGCCACGCAGCTCTTGCTTGCGCACGTTGTAGATACGCTCGCCGATCCGGTCGGCACGGTGCAGGGTAAGCACCGCGCCGGCCAGAGCCTCGCTGTCATCGTGTTCGGACTGCAGCGGTGCGATATCGGCCAGAAACACATCACCTTTGACTTTGATGCGCAAGCCGTTGATGCGCGACTTGTTGGCCCGCACCAGCTCCGGAAGATCGAAGTCTTCTACGTAGCGCGCCAGCGGCATGCCCGGCACCTCATCAACCCGCACGCCAAGCAACTGCGCGGCTGCACGGTTGGCCGCAACGATGCTGCCGCCCATGTCGATCGACAGCACCGGGAAGTCCAGCGCTCCCAGCAACGCATTCAGCTCCATGTGCCGGCGTTCGCTGGGCATCAGGCCCACACGCTTAACGCCGAATACCCCGGCAATGGCCTCGAACTTCGGCCGCAGGGCCTGAAATTGCAGGTTGATCAGGTTCGGGCAGTGCAGGTAGATGGCGTTGCCATGATCACCGCCCACCTCGCCGCGCAGCACGTTGATGCCGTACTCCACCAGCAGGTTGAGGATGTCGCGCAGGATGCCAATGCGGTTCTGGCAATGGACTTTGATACGCATGAGGGCTCTCGAAGCGCTGATGTTTTTCCACACCGCGCAGAAAAGTCGTAAAGATAAGCTGACAAAAACCGCGTTTCTATCAACCAGATGCCTCGAATTTTCCGACACTTGCCGAGTTTTGTAAAATTATCGTTACGAAAACCGACGTCGGCCCCTTCACGGCCGAGCCACGCCCCCGTGCAAAACCGCTGGCGAAGGGATATTCCTTTAGGCATGTCCTGTACATAACAAGAAAAGCCCTCACCAGGAGAGCCTCATGAAACAGACGCAATACGTGGCACGCGAGCCCGATGCGCATGGTTTTATCGATTACCCGCAGCAAGAGCATGCGGTGTGGAACACCCTGATCACCCGCCAGCTGAAAGTGATCGAAGGCCGTGCGTGCCAGGAATACCTGGACGGCATCGACCAGCTGAAATTGCCGCATGACCGCATTCCGCAACTGGGCGAGATCAACAAGGTGCTGGGTGCCACCACCGGCTGGCAGGTTGCCCGGGTACCGGCGCTGATCCCCTTCCAGACCTTCTTCGAACTGCTGGCCAGCAAGCGCTTTCCGGTCGCCACCTTCATCCGCACCCCGGAAGAGCTGGACTACCTGCAAGAGCCGGATATCTTCCACGAGATCTTCGGCCACTGCCCGCTGCTGACCAATCCCTGGTTCGCCGAGTTCACCCACACCTATGGCAAGCTCGGCCTGGCCGCGACCAAGGAACAACGTGTGTACCTGGCGCGCTTGTACTGGATGACCATCGAGTTTGGCCTGATGGAAACAGCGCAAGGCCGCAAAATCTATGGTGGTGGCATCCTCTCGTCGCCGAAAGAGACCGTCTACAGTCTGTCTGACGAGCCTGAGCACCAGGCCTTCGACCCGATCGAGGCCATGCGTACGCCCTACCGCATCGACATTCTGCAACCGGTGTATTTCGTACTGCCGAACATGAAGCGCCTGTTCGACCTGGCCCACGAGGACATCATGGGCATGGTCCACAAAGCCATGCAACTGGGTCTGCATGCACCGAAGTTTCCACCCAAGGTCGCTGCCTGAGCGACCTTGCCGATAACAACTCGAACCGGAAAACACCTCATGAATGCCTTGAACCAAGCCCATTGCGAAGCCTGCCGCGCCGATGCGCCGAAAGTCACCGACGAAGAGCTGGCCGAGCTGATCCGCGAAATCCCGGACTGGAACATCGAAGTACGTGACGGCCACATGGAGCTGGAGCGCGTGTTCCTGTTCAAGAACTTCAAGCACGCCTTGGCGTTCACCAATGCCGTGGGCGAAATCGCCGAAGCTGAAGGCCACCACCCAGGGCTGCTGACTGAATGGGGCAAGGTCACCGTGACCTGGTGGAGCCACTCGATCAAAGGCCTGCACCGCAACGACTTCATCATGTGCGCACGCACTGACAAGGTGGCGGAAACGGCTGAAGGCCGGAAGTAAACACCAGAAAAAGGGGCCAGAGGCTAATGCCAGTCAGTTAAGACTGACGCATTGACCTTTAGCCCATAGGCCGCAAAATCCGATGCTTGGAAACGAGCATCGGATTTTTTATGCGCCTGTCAAAAGCCCTGTCCCTCACTCATGAAATGGCATCGCGGCCACATGCCCTCGAAGGGCTTGGAGCCTTGCTTGATCCAGACATTGTGAAACAGGCCTTCGAAACGGCAGGTGTCTCGACTATACGCAAGCGCCGGTTGCCGTTGGAAAGCCTGGTCTGGTGCATCATCGGCATGGCGTTGTTCCGCCGGATGTCGGCTTGGGATGTCGTGAATCACATGGACATCATGCTGCCGGGCAAGCGACCGCTGGTGGCGCCCAGCGCTGTTGTTCAGGGACGGCAACGGCTGGGTAGCGAAGCGGTTCGCGAGGTGTTTTCGCTCACCCAGCAGCGATGGCATGCAGAAGTCCAACACCCTCAATGGTTGGGGTTAACACTTTTGGGTGTGGATGGCGTCGTCTGGAATACCCCCGACACCGCAGAAAATCGGGCGTGCTACGGCGGCGCGACCAATCAGCATGGCGATGGCAGTTACCCTCAAGTCCGAATGGTCTGCCAGATGGAACTGACTAGCCATCTGCTGATAAGCAGTACTTTCGAGAGCTATCACAGTAGCGAAATGAAGCTGGCCGAACAGTTGATCGCTACCACGCCTGATCACTCGCTGACCCTGTTCGATAAAGGTTTCTACTCGTTGGGTTTGCTGCATCACTGGCAATCACAAGGCGAGCAGCGTCATTGGCTTATTCCTTTGAAGAAGGGTAGCCAGTACGAAGTCGAGCACAAGCTTGGGCGCAACGATGCCGTAGTCATTCTGCGCACCTCGCCACAAGCCCGTAAGCAATGGCCCGGCCTGCCGCTGGAGACTCGAGCACGGCTGTTAAGCAAGACGATTAAAGGCAAGGTGGTGAGCGTACTGACCTCAATGGTCGATCCGCTGCGTTTCCCGGGTGATGAGATCGTCGACCTTTACAGTCAGCGTTGGGAAATCGAACTGGGATATCGAGAGATCAAGCAAGGGCTTTTAGGTGGTGAATATACGCTGAGAAGCAAGACGCCGGAGATGATTGCGCAAGAGCTATGGGGCGTACTGCTGGGCTACAACCTGTTGCGTTATCAGATGGTGCAAATGTCTCGACAGTGCCCTGGTGTGTACCCATGCGAGATGAGTTTTACTGCCTGTAGCTGGGCAATACTGGGCTTGCTGCATGGCACATCCTTGAACCACCCCGGAAATTTGCCGGGATTTTTGTCGGATCTGCAGGCTTCGGCGGCACAATATGTCTTGCCACATCGACGGCCTGACCGATGGTTTCCGCGAACGGTGAAGCAACGTCCAGCGAAGTACCCCACCCGAAAATGAAAAATGCCAGTCAGCTTAACTGACTGGCATTAGGCCAGAGGCCCCTTTTTTCATGGGGCATATGTGCGCTGTTCGCCCGCAAAACCGACAAACGACCGGGAAAAAAACCAAACTGTCATCCAGAGTTGTGTATCCTGCCCGAGCTTTTTGAAGCTCCAAACGCGCCTGGCGCAGACTTTTCACTCACACTTGCGAGGAACGACGAGATGCATGAAATCCCGAATCTTCCCTTCCCAAGCCTGAACCCAGAAGAGCCATCCGTGACCGTTCACGCCGAACCGGCAGCTGCCGCCGAGCAGGATGGTGACGATCAATCCAGCGCTGACCAGGAATAACTGCGCATCCCCGACTGTGTGAAAACGGCTGACCTGCGGGCTACCCCCGTCATCACGTTTTCACACCGTCTAAAATCAACGTTGTAACAACCCACTACCACCTGCCCCGCCCCTCCCCCACACAGACTCGTGCCTCCTACCGCTAAGAGGCAGAAATGCGCCAGCCGCTCAAGCGCTCGACGCCCTGCTGCATTCGTCCATGTTCACCCGATGGGCCGGCTTTGTGCTGCCGCGCTTGCGGCTGGATTACTCGCAAGCCGAGTTCAGTGTGACCTGGATGCTCGATTACACCAACTGACTACAGGCTGACAGCTGCGCCCGCAAACACCCTTGCTGTGGTTAAGATGGCGGCATACACCGCCATCCTTACCGCAGCAACGGATCCCCAATGCCAGCACGCAGTCCCACGTCCCTTGCCGTCACTGGGCAAGTCGTCTCCATCGTCCTGTTCACCTTCATCGGCTACCTGAACATCGGCATCCCTCTGGCCGTGTTGCCCGGCTATGTGCACAACGACCTGGGTTTCAGTGCCGTGGTCGCCGGCCTGGTGATCAGCGTGCAGTACCTCGCGACGTTGCTCAGCCGCCCTGGCGCCAGCCGTATCATCGACAACCATGGCAGCAAGAAGGCAGTCATGTACGGCCTGGCCGGTTGCGGGCTTAGCGGGGTATTCATGCTGGCCTGCGCCTTCCTCACTCACCTGCCCTGGCTGAGCCTGGCTTGCCTGCTGGTCGGCCGCCTGGTGCTGGGCAGCGCCGAAAGCCTGGTAGGCTCGGGCGCGATCGGCTGGGGCATTGGCCGGGTGGGTGCCGCAAACACGGCCAAGGTCATCTCCTGGAACGGCATCGCCAGCTATGGTGCGCTGGCCATCGGCGCCCCACTGGGCGTGCTGATGGTCAAAGGCCTCGGGCTGTGGAGCATGGGTGTGAGCATCATCCTGCTGTGCGTACTCGGTTTGCTGCTGGCCTGGCCCAAGCAAGCCGCACCCATCGTCAGCGGTGTACGCCTGCCGTTCCTGCGGGTGCTGGGCAAGGTATTCCCGCATGGCTCGGGGCTTGCCCTGGGTTCGATCGGCTTTGGCACCATCGCCACCTTCATCACCCTTTACTATGCAAGCCGTGGCTGGGCCAATGCGGCGCTGACCCTGAGCCTGTTCGGCGCCAGTTTCATCAGCGCACGGCTGCTCTTTGGCAACCTGATCAACCGCATCGGTGGCTTCAGGGTGGCGATCGCCTGCCTGTCGGTTGAAACGCTCGGGTTGTTGATGCTGTGGCTGGCACCCAACGCCGAACTGGCCTTGGCGGGGGCTGCATTGACCGGGTTTGGTTTCTCGCTGGTGTTTCCGGCATTGGGCGTGGAGGCAGTGAACCAAGTGTCGGCGGCTAACCGCGGGGCGGCGGTGGGGGCGTATTCGCTGTTCATCGACTTGTCACTGGGGGTGACCGGGCCATTGGTCGGTGCGGTGGCGGCGGGGTTCGGCTTTGCTTCGATGTTTCTGTTCGCGGCGGCTGCGGCAGCGTGCGGGTTGGTGTTGAGCCTCTATTTGTACCGCCAAGGGCGTAGGGACAGGGACCGTACAACAGAAGCCTGAAAGCCGCTGCCGGCCTCTTCGCGGGCAACCCCGCCCGCCTGGCGTGCACGATCCCCCGTAGGAGCGGGTTCACCCGCGAAGGGCTGCAAAGCAGCCCCCAAGGCCCTAAACCTTAGCGCTGAGCGTACTGCAACACCACCTCAAGCGGGTGACGCATCTTCCGCTCGGTCATGCGCTTGACCTGGCTACGGCACGAATAACCGGTCGCCAGCGGCTCCCCTTCCTTGTCCAACTTGGTCGCCCAGCTCTGCTCGAATATGGTCCGAGACGTTTCCTGGTTGCGAGCTTCGTGCCCATAGGTACCGGACATACCGCAGCAACCCGTGGCCTCGGTCACCAGCTTCAGCCCCAGACGGGCGAACACCTGCTCCCACTGCCGGGTGCTGGCCGGCACGTTGGTCTTCTCGGTGCAGTGCGCCATCAGGCGGAAGCTGCCCGGTGCGGCAGGCGCCTGCTCGGGCAGCACATCCATCAGCCATTCCTGCGGCAGCAGCACCTGCGGGCAACCCTCCAGGCCTGGCACCTTCTGGTACTCCTGGCGATACACCAGCGTCATCGCCGGGTCCAGCCCCACCAGCGGCACACCGCAGTCGGCCAGGGCCTTGAGCTGCGTGGCGTTGCGGATCGCTGCCTTGGCAAACGCGCCAAGGAAACCCTGTACGTGCAACGGCTTGCCGTTGGCGCTGTACGGCGCCAGGAATACCCGGTGGCCCAGGCGGTGGGCAAGGTCGATGAAGGCCGACAGCAGCGGCGTTTCGAAGTAGCGGGTGAAGGCGTCCTGCACCAGCACGATGCTGCGCTCGCGCTGGGCCGGGGTCAGCTCGCGCAGGGCCGGCACCGTGGCCACGCCGACGCGGCAACGGGTCAGGGTAGCCTGGAAGTTGAAGCGGCTGATCAGCGGGCTGTCGACCATGCCCACCTTGTCGGCCAGCAGCTGGCTCACCCACTTCGAACCCATCACCGCGTTGTACAGCCCCGGCGCGTGAGCCAGGTAGGGGATGGTGAACTCGAGCGAGCCGATCAGGTAGTCACGCAGCGGGCGCTGGTAGCGACCGTGGTACAGCTCGAGGAAGCGCGAGCGGAAATCCGGCACATTGACCTTGATCGGGCACTGCCCGGCGCACGACTTGCACGCCAGGCAGCCAGCCATGGCGTCGTACACTTCATGGGAGAAGTCCTCCTGGCCCTGGTTGCGCGCGCGGTTATTGCGCAGACGCGCCGGCAGGCCCTTGAGCCACGACACCTTGTTGCGCGCCGCAGCCAGCACATCGATGTTCGCCTCGCCCTGCAGGCGCAGCCACTCGCGCATCAGCGAGGCGCGGCCCTTGGGCGAATGCTGGCGTTCGCGGGTAGCCTTCCACGACGGGCACATGGCGTCGTTGGGGTCATAGTTGTAACAGGCGCCATTGCCGTTGCAGTGCACGGCGCTGGGGAAGTCCTGCCAAACGCGCTCGTCAATGGTACGGTCAAGGTCGCCGCGCAGGGTCACGCCATCGACCGGGGTCAGGCCCTCTGCGCTGCCCAGTGGCGTGCAGATCTTGCCCGGGTTGAGCTGGTTGTGCGGGTCAAAGGCGCCCTTCAGGCGCTGCAACGCCGGGTACAGTTCGCCGAAGTACTCGGGCACGTATTCCGAGCGCAAGCCCTTGCCGTGCTCACCCCACAGCAACCCGCCATAGCGTTTGGTCAGCGCGGCAACGGCATCGGAAATCGGCTTGACCAGCGCGGCCTGCGCCGGGTCTTTCATGTCCAGTGCCGGGCGCACGTGCAGCACGCCGGCATCGACGTGGCCAAACATGCCGTAGGCCAGGCCGTAGCCGTCGAGCAGTGCGCGGAAGTCGGCGATGTAGTCGGCCAACTGCTCTGGCGGTACTGCAGTGTCCTCCACGAACGGCTGCGGGCGCACTTCGCCTTCGACGTTGCCCAGCAGGCCGACCGAACGCTTGCGCATGGTATAGACGCGGGTGACTGCCTCGGCGCCTTCGGCCAAGGTGTGGCCCAGGCGCTCGACGCTGGTGTCGCTTTGCAGGTGCTGGATGAACGCCTGCACCTTGGCGTTGACCTCGGCCGGCTCGTCGCCGCAGAACTCCACCAGGTTGATGCCCAGCGTGGGGCGCTCGGGGTCCGCCGGGAAGTACTCGGCAACGCTGTGCCAGACGATGTCTTTCATCGCCAGCATCAGCACCTTGGAGTCGACCGTCTCGATCGACAGCGGCTTGTGCGCCATCAGGGCGTTGGCATCACGCAGCGCATCCATGAAGCTGGTGTAGCGCACATTGACCAGCACCGCATACTTGGGAATCGGCAGCACGTTGAGCTTGGCTTCGACCACGTAGCCCAGCGAGCCCTCGGCGCCGCACAGTACGCTGTTGAGGTTGAAGCGGCCCTGCTCGTCGCGCAGGTGCGCCAGGTCGTAGCCGGTCAGGCAACGGTTGAGCTTGGGGAAGGTGGTTTCAATCAGTTCGGCCTGGGTTTCCTGAATTTCCCGGGCCATGCGGTACACCTCGCCGACCCGGCCCGGCTCGGCGCAGGCCTGTTCCAGCGCAGCATCGTCGATCGGCAGGCTGTGCAGGCGTTCGCCACCGAGCAGCACGCTGTGCAGCTCCAGCACGTGGTCGCGGGTTTTACCGTAGGTGCAACTGCCCTGGCCACTGGCATCCGTGTTGATCATGCCGCCGACCGTGGCGCGGTTGGAGGTGGACAGCTCAGGGGCGAAGAACAGCCCGTGCGGCTTGAGCGCAGCATTGAGCTGGTCCTTGACCGTGCCGGCCTGTACCCGCACCCAGCGCTCTTCCACGTTGATTTCGAGGATGTTGTTCATGTGCCGCGACAGGTCGACGACGATACCGTCGGTCAGCGACTGGCCGTTGGTGCCGGTGCCACCACCGCGGGGGGTCAGCTTGACCTGCTGGAAGCGCGGCTCGCCCATCAGCGTGGCGACCCGCGCCACATCGTCGGCATCCAGCGGGAACACCGCCGCCTGCGGCAAGCGCTGGTAGATCGAGTTGTCGGTGGCCAGTACCGTGCGGGTTGCGTAGTCGGCACTGATCTGGCCGCGGAAGCCGCTGTTGCGCAGGGCTTCGAGGAATTCGGGGTAATTGGCGCTCGGTGCAACGGTGGACAGCTGGGCGATCATCGAAGGATGGCCTCTTGATATTGGCTAGATCACGGGATACCTGTCGCCCTGGCATGGGTTCAGGCATGCAGGGATGACGTATAGGCCAATGTTCCTGTAGTTTCGCGTCAGGGGCAAACGGATAATCCTGCCGCTATCAATGACTTTTATGAATGAATTACCGCCACCTGACCCCATCCATGTCACTGCTGCTGGCTTTCGAGGCCGCCGCCCGGCATGAAAGCTACACCCGCGCCGCCGCCGAACTGTCGCTGACCCAAAGCGCGGTCAGCCGCCAGGTGCAAGCCTTGGAGCAGCAGTTGGGCCTGACCCTGTTCCGCCGCGAGGGGCGCCAGGTGCAGTTGACCGATGTCGGCCGCCTGTACCAGCGCGAGCTGAGCGAGGCACTGGGGCGCATCCGCAGCGCCACCTTGCAGGCACTGGCCTATCAATCGGGAGTAGGCACGTTGCGCCTGGCTACCCTGCCAACCTTCGGTTCGAAATGGCTGTTGCCGAGGCTGCATGCGTTCTACAGCGCTCACCCGGGCATGCTGGTGCACATTCATTCACGCATTGAAACCATCAACTTCGACACCAGCGAAATCGACGCCGCCATCGGCGTGGCCAGCCACGACTTGCCGGGGCTTGTCTGCCATCGCCTGCATGCCGAGGAGCTGGTGGTGATCTTGCCGCCGGAGGCCGGCGTCGGCAGCCAGGGCTGGAGCCCGGCGCGGATCAGTGAAGAGGTGCTGCTGAATGTGGCCAACAACCCGCATGCGTGGGGCGAGTGGTTTTCCCATCATGGCCTGCCGCACCGGGCGATGCGGCTGGGGCCGAGCTTCGAGCTGACCTCGCACCTGATCCAGGCGGTACGTGCCGGAATCGGGATCGGGCTGGTGCCGCGCATATTGGTGGAGGAGGAACTGGCCAAGGGAGAGCTGTACAGCCCGGGTGTGGCGTTTGCCAGCCAGCGCAGTTATTACCTGATCTACCCGCCGAGGAATGAGGCACTGCCGTCGCTGCGGGCATTCAGAGGCTGGTTGCTGGAGCAGATCTGATTTTTGGCGGGGTCACCTGACCTGAGGGCAACGCTGTACCCGTAGGAGCGGGTTTACCCGCGAAAGGGCCGGGCCTGCTGGCCAATCTCCACCTTCCTTTCACCGTTGCCGCCGCCACCGTATTCGCGGGTAAACCCGCTCCTACAAGGGTTACGCAAGCCTCAGGCATACCAGGTCGTTGTAGGAGCGGGTTCACCCGCGAAAGGGCCGGGCCTGCCGGCCAATCTCCACCTGCCGCTCACCGTTGCCGCCGCTACCGTATTCGCGGGTAAACCCGCTCCTACAAGGGTTACGCAAGCCTCAGGCATACCAGGTCGTTGTAGGAGCGGGTTCACCCGCGAAAGGGCCGGGCCTGCTGGCCAATTTTCACCCGCCGTTCAACGTTGCCGCCGCCACCGTATTCGCGGGTAAACCCGCTCCTACAAAGGTTACGTAAGCCTCAGGCATACCAGGTCGTTGTAGGAGCGGGTTCACCCGCGAAAGGGCCCGCACAGGCAACAAAAAACCCGAAGCCAGTCACCTGACTCCGGGTTTTCACATACCGCCTATGGCGCCTTACTTGGCCACAGTCTCAACAGCACCGCCCGCATTCACCTGGCGACGCGACTTGACCATGTACACCACGAACATCGCAAGCAGCCACACCGGGATCGCATACACCGACACCTGGATGCCCGGGATCATCAGCATGATGCCCAGAATCAGCACCACGAAAGCCAGCACCACATAGTTGCCGTACGGGTACCACAGCGCCTTGAACAGCGGCTTCTGGCCGGTACGGTCGAGGTGCTGACGGAACTTCAGGTGCGAGTAGCTGATCATCGCCCAGTTGATCACCAGGGTGGCCACGACCAGCGACATCAGCAGTTCCAGCGCGTTTTGCGGCATCAGGTAGTTCAGCAGCACGGCGACGAAGGTCACGGCAGCCGACACCAGGATCGAACGCACTGGCACGCCCCGCTTGTCGACCTTGGCCAGCGACGCCGGGGCATCGCCCTGCTCGGCCATACCCAGCAGCATGCGGGCGTTGCAGTAGGTGCCGCTGTTGTACACCGACAGCGCCGCAGTCAGCACCACGAAGTTCAGCAGGTTGGCAGCCACGTCACTGCCCAGCAGCGAGAACACTTGCACGAACGGGCTGCTGCCGTAGCTGCCACCCGAGGCGTCGATGCTGGCGACCAGGTTGTCCCACGGGGTCAGCGACAGCAGCACCACCAACGCACCGACATAGAAAATCAGGATGCGGTAGATGACCTGGTTGATCGCTTTGGGGATCACGGTCTTTGGCTTGTCGGCCTCGGCGGCGGTGAAGCCGAGCATTTCCAGGCCACCAAAGGAAAACATGATGAAAGCCAAGGCCATTACCAGCCCGCTGACGCCGTTGGGGAAGAAGCCGCCGTGTGTCCACAGGTTGGCCACGGTGGCTTCAGGGCCGCCGCTGCCGCTGGTCAGCAGGTAGGCACCCAGGCCGATCATGCTGACGATGGCGACCACTTTGATGATGGCGAACCAGAATTCGGCTTCACCGAAGAACTTCACGTTCATCAGGTTGATGGCGTTGATCAGCACGAAGAAGGCTGCCGCCGTGACCCAGGTGGGGATCTCCGGCCACCAGTAGTGGACATACTTGCCGACCGCCGAAAGCTCCGACATACCCACCAGGATATACAGCACCCAGCAGTTCCAGCCCGACAGGAAGCCGGCGAACCCACCCCAGTAGGTGTGGGCGAAATGGCTGAACGAACCGGCCACCGGCTCTTCGACGATCATTTCACCCAGCTGGCGCATGATCATGAAGGCGATGAAGCCGCAGATCGCGTAGCCAAGGATCATCGACGGGCCGGCGGATTTCATCACGCCTGCCGAGCCGAGGAACAGGCCGGTACCAATCGCACCGCCGAGGGCGATCAACTGGATATGGCGGTTCTTCAGGCCCCGCTTTAGCTCGCCTGAATGCATGTTTTGTCCACTCATGAACGAAGTCACCTGCATTGTTTTTATCTGTGACGGAATCGGACCCACCGCGCTCGTGGCGCAGCGGAATGGGCAAGGTGGTTACCTTGGGTTTCTTGACCTCAGGTGCCGCCGGAGCGGGTCAACCAGGCGTGATCAAGAGTGCGCGGTACGCAAGAGGGTCACAGGTAAAACGCGGCGCACTGTATACCCCTGCAAACGCGCAGGCGTCAACGCGTTGCATCGTTTCCTCGGGAAAAAACGCAGCGTTCCTGTGGTACAGGCCTTCAAAGGCGAAGTGATCGGCGTACATGGCGCCTCCATTTGTTGTTTTGTCAGCCCGGCTCTCTGGACGGGCTCCTGCACAAGGCAATGGCGGCTATAACACCGTGGGGACGGGGGTTTGGGCAAGGGTGGCTAGCGCCATGGCGACGGCTTTGGCACAGGGGCGCCGGCAAGGTTTGTTTACACGATCGAGCATGATCTGAAATGCGGACTGAAAACGGCTACATTCGTACAGATTTCTTTACAAGGCGGTTCAAGAACTTGCCAGTCGTCCGAAAAATTCTTTTTGTTCAATATCTTGGGCTTGGCCCACATTCCCCCAGGCATAAAAAAACCAGCCCGAAGGCTGGTTCCTTGATAACCACACTGGCTTATCAGCCACGCGGCTTGCCGCGACCACGGCCTGCCGGCTTGTCGCCATCAGGCTTGCCCGGACGCTTGCGCATCTCGCTCGGGCGCTCAGCCACCGTGCTGCCACGGGTGGGTTTACGCGGCGCTTCTTCACGCGGCTGACGCGCCGGGCGTTCGCCAGTAGCGGCACCTTCGTGGGCCGGGCGCAGGTTGCGCACGCGCTCGCCACGGCCCAGCGGGCGGGTCGACTTGCGCTGCAGGCGCTCCATCTTGTCCTTGGCCTTGAGCTTCATGGCTGGCAGCGCGACCGGCTGCAGGCCGACTTCGGCGGCGAGGATGTCGATTTCGCCCTGGGTCATTTCGCGCCAGCGGCCCATCGGCAGGTCGGAGTTGAGGAACACCGGGCCGAAACGCACACGCTTCAGGCGGCTGACCACCATGCCCTGGGATTCCCACAGGCGACGCACCTCACGGTTACGACCTTCCATCACCACGCAGTGGTACCAGTGGTTGAAGCCTTCGCCACCCGGTGCCTTCTGGATATCGGTGAACTTGGCCGGGCCGTCTTCCAGCATTACGCCGGCTTTCAGGCGCTCGATCATCTCGTCGTCGACTTCACCACGCACACGTACCGCGTACTCACGGTCCATCTCGTAGGATGGGTGCATCAGGCGGTTGGCCAGTTCACCGTCGGTGGTGAACAGCAGCAAGCCAGTGGTGTTGATGTCGAGACGACCGATGTTGATCCAGCGGCCCTCTTTTGGCCGTGGCAAGCGGTCGAACACGGTCGGACGGCCTTCCGGGTCGTCACGGGTGCAGATTTCGCCGTCGGGTTTGTTGTACATGATCACCCGGCGGGTGGCCTCGGCGGCCTCCTCGCGCTTGATCAGCTTGCCGTCGACGGCGATGGCGTCGTGCAGGTCGACGCGCTGGCCAAGGGTGGCCTCGACGCCGTTGACCTTGATGCGACCCTGGCTGATCCAGGCCTCGACATCACGCCGCGAGCCCACGCCAATGCGCGCCAGCACTTTCTGCAGCTTTTCGCCGGATGGCGGGGTGATTTCGGTTTCTTTCAGGTCTTGCTCACTCATCTGGGCACCTCCCGGTGTAGGAATGAAAACAGGTTTCTGGCGACGAACGCGCCAAAAGGCCGCGCATCATACGCGGTTCATCAGGGGAACGCACTGGAGGGTAGAGGGTTTTGTGGGGCTGGGCATGATTTTCTGCCCAGTGGGCTTTGTGCTGACCTCTTCGCAGGCACGCCCGCTCCTACAGGTTCGCGCAACCTTCGGGACCTGTGATACCCCTGTGGGAGCGGGCTTGCCCGCGAAGAGGCCAGCACAGGCAGCAGATCAATCAGGGCTGAGCCTTGATCTCCTCCTCCACCGGAGGCTCAGGCTCCTTTCCCCGCAGATCATCAAAATCGGTTTTCAAACCGTCTTCCATGGCATCCAGCTCCACCAACAGGCTACGGAAGCTGGTCTCCTCTTTCGGCTCACCAACCTCCTCGTCCCCAAGGCTGGCATCCGCCAACGCCTGCAGGTGCGCAGGCACCGGCGCATCATCCGGGTCAAGTTGCGGCTCTGGTTCCATTTCCCGCAGCTCGGCCAAGGCCGGCAGGTCTTCAAGGCTCTTGAGGTTGAAATGGTCGAGAAACGCCTTGGTGGTGGCGAACATCGCCGGCCGCCCGGGCACTTCGCGGTAGCCGACCACGCGAATCCACTCGCGCTCCATCATGGTCTTGATGATATTGCTGTTCACCGCAACGCCCCGCACGTCCTCGATTTCACCACGGGTGATCGGCTGGCGGTAGGCAATCAGGGCCAGTGTCTCAAGCAGCGCTCGCGAATAGCGCTGCGGGCGCTCTTCCCACAGGCGCCCGACCCAAGGGGCATAATCCTCGCGAATCTGCAGGCGATAGCCGCTGGCCACCTCCTTGAGCTCGAACGCACGCCCATCGCACGACTTGCCCAGCACCTCCAGGGCCTGCCTGAACACCTTGGGCTCGGGGCGCTCGGCTTCCTCGAACAGCTCGTACAGGCGCTCCAGGGATTGCGGCTTGCCCGAAGCGAGCAAGAAGGCTTCGATCAGCGACGCCAGGTCGCGGGGTTCATTCAGGTTCATTGGGTTCTTCAACTGGCGCCGGGCGAAGCCGCACGTGAATGGCGGCGAAAGGTTCATTCTGCACAAGTTCGATCAGCGATTCCTTCACCAGTTCGAGAACGGCCATGAAGGTCACCACCACGCCCAGCTTGCCCTCCTCGGCAGCGAACAGCGCGATGAATGGCACAAAGGCACCTCCCTTGAGACGCTCCAGCACCTGGCTCATGCGCTCGCGGGTGGACAAGGTCTCACGGGTGATCTGATGGCTTTCGAACAGGTCGTTGCGGCGCATCACCTCGGCCATGGACATCAGCAGCTCTTCCAGGCTGACCTGAGGCAACAGCTTGCGTACCTTGGCCTGCGGCGCTTCCAGGCGCGGCACCACCACCTCGCGCCCGACCCGTGGCAATTCGTCGATGCCCTCGGCGGCAGCCTTGAAGCGCTCGTACTCCTGCAGGCGGCGGATCAGTTCGGCGCGTGGATCACCCTCCTCCTCCTCGACGTCGGCGGAACGCGGCAGCAGCATGCGTGACTTGATCTCGGCCAGCATGGCAGCCATCACCAGGTATTCGGCGGCCAGTTCAAGGCGCACGCTTTTCATCAGCTCCACATAGCCCATGTACTGCCGGGTGATCTCGGCCACAGGGATGTCGAGGATGTCGATATTCTGCTTGCGGATCAGGTACAGCAACAGGTCCAGCGGGCCTTCGAAAGCTTCGAGGATGACTTCAAGGGCGTCCGGCGGAATGTACAGGTCCAGCGGCAGCTCGGTCAGGGCTTCACCATAGACCAGCGCCAACTGCAGTTGCCGAGGCTCCTCGACCCGTTCGGCCGGCGCCTCAGGCGCTTCCAGCTGGCTCACGCGTTGACCAGGAACGGCGTGGGGTCGCCACAACCTTCGCGGATCAGTTCCGGTTCGTCGCCGGAGAGGTCGATGATGGTCGACGCCTTGAGATCGCCGAACCCGCCATCGATCACCAGGTCGACATGGTGCTCCAGCCGTTCACGGATCTCGTAAGGGTCGGTCATCGGCTCGCTGTCGCCCGGCAGGATCAGGCTTACGCTCATCAGTGGCTCGCCCAGCTCGGCCAGCAAGGCCAGGGTGATGGCGTGGTCCGGCACACGCAGACCGATGGTACGCCGCTTATCGTGCAACAGCAGGCGCGGCACTTCACGCGTGCCGTTGAGGATGAAGGTGTAAGGCCCCGGCACATGCGCCTTCAGCAAGCGGAAGGTGCCGGTGTCAACCTTGGCGTACAACCCCAGTTGCGACATGTCGCAGCACATCAGGGTGAAGTTGTGCGTCTTGTCCAGCCCGCGCAGGCGCCGCACCCGCTCGATTGCCGACTTGTCGCCTATCTGGCAACCCAGCGCATACGCCGAATCCGTCGGATACACCACCACGCCCCCCTTGCGGATGATCTCGACGGCCTGTTTTATCAGGCGCGCTTGTGGGTTCTCCGGATGAATCTGGAAAAATTGGCTCACGTAATCGTCCTGTTCATAGCGCCAAAGGCTGTTCATGGCTGAATCGACGCCACAAAGGTGGCAGATCCTCGGGCAAAGGCCGATAGGCACCGATCTCGCCCCAGGTGCCGGGGCCGTGGAAGTCACTGCCAGCGCTTGCCAGCAGGCCGAACTCACGGGCAAGGATGGACATGGTGCCCACTTGCTCGGCAGGCATCATCCCGTTGACCACTTCAAGCGCCTGCCCTCCTGCCTGAATATAGTCGGCAATCAGCCGCCTGCGCTTGCTGCGGGTCAGGTCGTAGTGCATGGGATGCGCCAGGCTCACCCAGGCGTTGGACTGCCTCAGCGTGGCAACGGTTTCGTCGAGCGTCGGCCAGTGCTGCTTGACGTCGCCCAGCTTGCCGGCGCCCAGCCACTTGCGAAACGCTTCACCACGGTCCTTGACGTGCCCGGCCCGCACCAGATACTCGGCAAAATGCGGGCGCGCCGGGGCATTGCCGCTGTCACCCAACTCGTGCTGCACGGCGCGCGCGCCTTCGAGCGTGCCGGGCATGCCCTTGGCCGCCAGCCGTTTGTCGATTTCTTCGGCACGCAGCCAGCGGCCTTGGTGCAGCGCTTGAATCGCCGCCAGCAATGGCGGTGCGTCGAGCGGGAAGTCATAACCCAGCACATGGATGGTCGCGCCGCCCCACGTGCAGGACAGCTCCACCCCGCTGACCCAGCGCATACCCAGGTCAACGCAGGCCTGGCGCGCTTCGGGCAGGCCTTCGAGGGTGTCATGGTCGGTCAGTGCCAGCGCTTGCACCCCGTGCTCATGAGCCCGGGCAACCAGTACCGAAGGCGACAGGGCGCCGTCGGAGGCCGTGCTGTGACAGTGCAGATCAACATTCATAGAGGAGCGCTTTCGCTGGAATCGATGTTTGTTATTATGCCGTCACATCCCGATTCTGGCTGCCATTGTGAAACAATTCATCGATTTCATCCCGCTGCTGCTGTTCTTCATCGTCTACAAGCTCGACCCGCGCCCCATGGAAGTCGCCGGCCATCACTTCGAATTTGGCGGCATCTACAGCGCCACGGCCATGCTGATCATCAGCTCGCTGGTCGTGTACGGCGCCTTGTTCCTGCGCCAGCGCAAGCTGGAGAAGGGCCAGTGGCTGACGCTGATCGCCTGCCTGGTGTTCGGTGGCCTGACCCTGACCTTTCACAGCGAAACCTTCCTCAAATGGAAAGCCCCCGTCGTGAACTGGCTGTTCGCCCTGGGTTTTGCCGGCAGCCACTTCATCGGCGATCGGGTGCTGATCAAGCGCATCATGGGCCACGCCCTGACCCTGCCTGATGCCATCTGGACGCGCCTGAACCTGGCCTGGATCGCTTTCTTCCTGTTCTGCGGCGCGGCCAACCTGTTCGTCGCCTTCACCTTCCAGGACTTCTGGGTGGACTTCAAGGTGTTCGGCAGCCTGGGCATGACCGTGATTTTCCTGGTGGCGCAAGGCGTGTACCTGTCGCGCCACCTGCACGATGACCCTTCTACCTCCAAACCCAAGGATTGACATGCTCTACGCCATTATCGCCAGCGACGTCGCAAACTCCCTGGAAAAGCGCCTGGCTGCCCGCCCGGCGCACATCGAACGCCTGCAGCAGCTCAAGGCCGAAGGCCGCGTGGTACTGGCGGGCCCACACCCGGCCATCGACAGCAACGACCCGGGCGAAGCGGGTTTCAGCGGTAGCCTGATCGTTGCCGAATTCGAGTCGCTGGCAGCCGCGCAGACCTGGGCCGATGCCGACCCGTACATCGCTGCCGGCGTGTACGACAAGGTTGTGGTCAAGCCGTTCAAGCAAGTACTGCCTTGACCTGAGACGGCACGGCCCTCTTCGCTACAAGGCACCCACAAACCTTCGGATCTGTGCGATCGCCCGTAGGAGCGGGTTCACCCGCGAAAGGGCCGGGCCTGCTGGCCAATCCCCACCCACCGTTCACCGTTGCCGCCGCTACCGTATTCGCGGGTAAACCCGCTCCTACGATGGTGGTGGACACACGTCGGTGGTTGGACACAGCCCTTTGTAGGAGCGGGTTCACCCGCGAAAGGGCCGGTCCTGCTGGCCAATCTCCACCCGCCGTTCACCGTTGCTGCCGCTACCGTATTCGCGGGTAAACCCGCTCCTACACAGATTGGTGGTGGACACATGTCGGTGGTCGGACACAGCCCTTTGTAGGAGCGGGTTCACCCGCGAAAGGGCCAGGCCTGCTGGCCAATCTCCACCCACCGTTCACCGTTGCTGCCGCTACCGTATTCGCGGGTAAACCCGCTCCTACACAGATTGGTGGTGGACACATGTCGGTGGTCGGACACAGCCCTTTGTAGGAGCGGGTTCACCCGCGAAAGGGCCGGTCCTGCTGGCCAATCTCCACCCACCGTTCACCGTTGCCGCCGCTACCGTATTCGCGGGTAAACCCGCTCCTACACAGATTGGTGGTGGACACATCTCGGTGGTTGGACACAGCCCGCTGTAGGAGCGGGTTTACCCGCGAAGAGGGCCACGCGTTACCAGCAGTTATACTCAGCCCATCAGTCTGCGGTATCTTTGCCACTGGCGGACCGAATCACCGCCGTCAATGGTTGAATTGAGTGAGTCATGAGCGAGCTGTTACTGATTGATGATGACCAGGAACTGTGCGAGCTGCTCGGCAGCTGGCTGACCCAGGAAGGGTTTTCCGTGCGTGCCTGCCACGATGGCCAGAGCGCACGCCAGGCCCTGGCTGAGCATGCCCCTGCTGCCGTGGTACTGGATGTGATGTTGCCCGACGGCAGCGGCCTGGAGCTTCTCAAGCAGCTGCGCAGCGAGCATGCCGAGCTGCCGGTGCTGATGCTGTCAGCCCGCGGCGAGCCGCTGGACCGCATTCTCGGCCTGGAACTGGGCGCCGACGACTACCTGGCCAAACCCTGCGACCCGCGTGAGCTCACTGCCCGCCTGCGCGCAGTACTGCGCCGCAGCCACCCCACCGCCACGACCAGCCAGATGGAACTGGGTGACCTGGTCTACAGTCCTGCGCGGGGCGTGGCCAGCATCGATGGCCGCGAAATGACCCTGACCCTGTCCGAAAGCCGTATTCTTGAAGCGCTGCTGCGTCAGCCCGGCGAGCCGCTGGACAAACAGGAACTGGCGCAGATCGGCCTGGGCCGCAAGCTGACCCTGTACGACCGCAGCCTGGACATGCATGTCAGCAACCTGCGCAAGAAGATCGGCCCCCACGCCGATGGCCGGCCACGCATTGTGGCGTTGCGTAGCCGTGGCTATTACTACTGCCTGTAAACACACCGGGGCCACTGCGCGCCCCTTCGCGGCACAAGGCCGGGCTGCACGACCCCATCATCTTTACTTTGCCTTTACCATCCCCTGACTGCGCTTGACGGTGATCTCCCTAGACTGTGCTCATCCGGTAATCACCGGCCTATGAAAGGAGAGACACCATGCGCAAGACCCTTATCGCCCTGATGTTCGCTGCCGCTTTGCCGACCGTGGCCATGGCCATGCCTGACGGCGGCCCGCGCCACGACGGCCCGCATCATCGCGGTGATGCGCCTTTCCACCAACTGGACCTGAGCCGCGATCAGCGCCAGCAGATCGGCAAGCTGATGGGCGAGCAGATGCAGCAGCGCCGCGACATTACCGAGCGCTACCTGTCCAAACTGCCGGCAGCTGACCAGAAGGCCATGAAGGATGAGCTGCAAGCCAGCCGCGACAAGACCGACAGCGCAGTGCGCAAGTTGCTCACGCCTGACCAGCAGAAGAAGTTCGATGAACTGCAAAAAGAACGCGCCGCCAAGAAAGCCGAGTGGCAGGAGTTCCAGGCCTGGAAAGCTGAAAAAGGCGCCAAGGCCCAGTAAGCTGTCCGCCCCATGCCCGGCCCGCATCACTGCGGGCCGGGCTTTTCCCGTTTAGGAGGTGCACTTGCGTTCACTGTTCTGGCGCATCCTGGCCAGTTTCTGGCTGGCCATCACCCTGGTCGCAGGCCTGTCGATCCTGCTGGGGCACATGCTCAATCAGGACGCCTGGATCCTCAGCCGTCACCCGGGCCTGAATACCCTGGCCAGCAAGTGGACCAAGCACTACGAGCAGGAAGGCCTGGAGGCGGCACAGCACTTTCTGGAACGACGCAAGGACCGCTACAAGATCGACGTGCAGGTGCTCGACGATAGCGGTGAAGCCGTGGTGCCCGGTACCTTCCCACGCCGTGCGGCAGCCTTCGAAGCGCGCCAGCACAATGACCAGCGGCGCTTGCCATGGCGCCGGCTGACCGAGGAATACACCAGCCCCGACACCGGCGAAACCTACTTGCTGATCTACCGCATCCCCCACCCGGCGCTGGATGCCTGGCACCGTGAAAGCCTGCTGTGGCCGCTCAGCGCCCTGGGCATTGCCTTGGTCGTGCTGACCCTGTTCAGCCTGCTGGTGACGCTGTCCATCACCCGCCCGCTAAGCCGCCTGCGCAGTGCCGTACACGACCTGGGCCAGACCACCTATCAGCAGAACAGCCTGGCACGGCTGGCAGCGCGGCGCGACGAGTTTGGCGTGCTGGCCAAGGACTTCAACAAGATGGGCGCACGCCTGCAAAGCACCATTGGCAGCCAGCGCCAGCTGCTACGCGACGTGTCTCACGAGCTACGCTCGCCACTGGCCCGGCTGCGCATCGCCCTGGCCCTGGCCGAACGCGCCGAGCCTGAGCAGCGGCAAGCGCTGTGGCCGCGCCTGACCCGCGAATGCGACCGCCTGGAAGACCTGATCAGCGAAATCCTCGCCCTGGCCCGGGTGGATGCCGAACAAGCCCATGCCGAACCGGTCGACCTCAATGCACTACTCGGCAGCGTGCGCAAGGACGCCCTGCTGAGCGCGCCGGATCAGGACGTGCGCCTGGAGGCGCAGCCAGGTTTGAGCTTGCAGGGTTGGCCAACGCTGATCGAGCGTGCCGTTGACAACCTGCTGCGCAATGCCCTGCGCTTCAACCCGGCGGGCCAGCCGGTCGAGGTCAGCGCCGCGCGCGAGCAGGACCGCATCGTGATCAGCGTGCGTGACCATGGGCCTGGGGCGGCAGAGGAGCACCTGGCGCAACTGGGTGAGCCGTTCTTCCGCGCGCCGGGGCAGGAAGCGCCGGGGCATGGCCTGGGGCTGGCGATTGCGCGCAAGGCAGCGGAGCGCCATGGCGGTAGCCTGGTGCTGGAGAATCATCCACAGGGTGGGTTTGTGGCCAGGCTGGAGTTGCCCCTGGCTGGAGCGGCAGGCAGTTGATGGGGTGCAAAGGCGCCAGGCCTCTTCGCGGGTAAACCCGCTCCTACAGGGGATGTGGAGCGGGTTCACCCGCGAAGAGGCCGGATGCCTTGATGCATGAATCAGCCCAAGGCCAGGTTACTCACCCCAGCTACTGACGAAATCAGCCGTTTCCAGCACCGGCGCCGTCCGCGGCTCGGTCAGCGGCGTGCCGACATACAGGTAGCCGATCAGCTCCTCGTTCTCGGCCAACCCCAACCCCTTGTGCACATGGGCATCGAAAGCCATGTCACCGGTACGCCACACCGCGCCGATCCCCTGCGCGTGCGCAGCAATCAGAATACCGTGCGCCGCACAGCCCGCCGCCAGGCGCTGCTCGGACTTGGGCACCTTGAAATGGTCCTGCAACCTGGCCACCACCACAATCAGCAACGGCGCCCGCAGCGGCATGGCACGGGCCTTGTCCAAGGCTGCCTGGCTGGCATCGCCCTTGTGCTGCACGGCTTCGGCGAACAGCTCACCCAGCTTCTCGCGGCCCTGGCCTTCGATGGTTAGAAAACGCCACGGCCGCAGCTGACCATGGTCCGGGGCGCGCAGGGCAGCCTGGAACAGCGCCTCGCGCTGGGCGGCATTGGGCGCCGGGTCAGTCAGGCGTGGCACGGAAACACGGTTGAGCAATGCGTCGAGAGCCTCCATCGGCTACCCTCCTGGCAGGTGAATGTGCGGCCATTCTAGCGTTTACATCACCAGACCCATAGGTAGAATGGCGCCCTTCCGTTTCGAGTCTGAGCAGATCACATGGCGTTGCCGACCTTAAGGATTATTGGTTTCATCATCGGCATCTTCCTGATTACGCTGGCCGTGAGCATGGCCGTGCCCATGGCGACCCTGGTGATCTTCGAGCGCACCGGCGACATGCCGTCGTTTCTCTGGTCGAGCCTGATCACCTTCATCGCCGGCTTGGCCCTGGTGGTGCAGGGGCGCCCGGAGCATGTACACCTGCGCCCGCGCGACATGTACCTGCTGACCGTCAGCAGTTGGCTGGTGGTGTGCGTGTTCGCCGCGCTACCGTTCCTGCTGACCCAGCACATCAGCTACACCGACGCCTTCTTCGAAAGCATGTCAGGCATCACCGCCACTGGCGCCACCGTGCTCAGCGGGCTCGATAACATGTCGCCGGGCATCCTCATGTGGCGCTCGATGCTGCACTGGCTTGGCGGTATCGGCTTCATCGCCATGGCGGTGGCGATCCTGCCGCTGCTGCGCATCGGTGGCATGCGCCTGTTCCAGACCGAATCGTCCGACCGCTCGGAAAAGGTCATGCCGCGTTCGCACATGGTCGCCAAGTCCATCGTGGGGGTTTACGTCGGTTTCTCGATACTCGGCGCGCTGGCCTTCTGGTGGGCGGGCATGAGCCCGTTCGATGCAATCAACCATGCCATGTCGGCTATCTCTACCGGCGGTTTCTCCACCTCCGACCAGTCATTGGCGAAATGGGATATCCCGGCCGTGCACTGGGTGGCGGTGGTGGTGATGATCATGGGCAGCCTGCCGTTCACCCTCTACGTAGCCACCCTGCGCGGCAACCGCAAGGCGCTGATCCGCGATCAGCAGGTGCAAGGCTTGCTGGGCATGCTGGTGGTCACCTGGCTGGTGCTGGGCACCTGGTACTGGTACAGCACCAACCTGCACTGGCTCGATGCCCTGCGCCATGTGGCGCTGAACGTGACCTCGGTGGTCACCACCACCGGCTTCTCCTTGGGTGACTACAGCCTGTGGGGCAACTTCTCGCTGATGCTGTTCTTCTACCTGGGCTTCGTTGGCGGCTGCTCCGGCTCGACCGCAGGCGGCATCAAGATTTTCCGCTTCCAGGTGGCCTACATCCTGCTCAAGGCCAGCCTCAACCAGCTGATTCACCCGCGCGCGGTGATCAAGCAGAAATACAACGGCCATCGCCTCGACGAAGACATCGTGCGTTCGATCCTGACGTTCTCGTTCTTCTTCGCCATCACCATCTGTGTCATGGCGCTGCTGCTGTCGCTGCTGGGCGTGGACTGGATGACCGCGCTGACCGGTGCGGCTGGCACGGTTTCGGGTGTAGGCCCGGGCCTGGGTGAAGTGATCGGCCCGTCGGGCAACTACGCCACGCTGCCTGACGCAGCCAAATGGATTCTGGCGGCCGGCATGCTGCTGGGTCGCCTGGAAATCATCACGGTGCTGGTGTTGTGCATGCCGGCGTTCTGGCGTCACTGAGCACTTCGCCTTCCGCGCCCAGGCGGGCGCGGTACTCGCTGGGCGTGGCATCGAACCAGCGGCGGAACGCCCGATAGAAGTTGCTGGGGTCGGCAAAGCCCAGCAGGTAGGCGGTTTCCAGCAAGGTCATGCCCGGCTGGGCCAGGTATTGTTCGGCCAGTTCGCGGCGCGTGTCGTCAAGCAAGGTCTGGAAGCTGGTGCCTTCCTCCTGCAGCCGCCGTTGCAAGGTGCGCTGCGACAGGTGCAGGGCCTGGGCCAGGGTTTCGCGTTTGGGCTCACCCTGCGGCAGGATGCGGCACAACACCTGGCGCACGCGGTGGCTGACCCGGGTTTCGGAGAAGCGTGCCAGGTACTCGCCGGCAAACCGGTCGTGCAGCACCGCCATGGCCTCGTTGGCGGTCGGCAGCGGCGCCTCCATGTCGGCCCGCTCGAACACCAGCGCATCATGTGGGGCGCCGAACACCAGCGGCGAATGGAACGCCACCTTGTAAGGCTCGACATTCTTCGGCTGCGGCCCCTGCACCAGTACCCGCCGCGGCTGGACCGGCCGGCCACTGAGCCATTTGCACAGCGCCAGCGCACAGGCCAGCGACGCTTCGGCGCTGTGCCGGGTTGGCGGCAGGTGATCGCCGTGCACGGTCAGAATCAGCGAATAGCCCTCGGGGCCGAGGACGAAACTGAGGTCGGAGCTTTCGGCGATGATGCGCTGGTAGCGCACCAGGCGCTCGAAGCCCTCGGCCAGGGTGCGGCTGGACATCAACGCATAGCCCACCACATGGAAGGACGCCGGGCGAACCACCCGTGCCATGTTCAGGCCGATGGCCTCATTGCCCGACAGCTCCACCGCCAGTTGCCAGAGGCGGGTCATGGAATCTTGCGGAAAACGTGCATCGGGGTCGTCGAGGGCGGCAAAGTCCAACCCCAATTGCTTGAACATGGCTCTGCAATCCAGCCCTTCCAGTTCAAGTGCCTTCACGATCCCTGATGCCCAACTGGCTGACGTTGTTCTTTCGCTCATGACAGGCTTCTTTTACCGACCGCTCCTGCGGTGAACCCCAAGGATACTCATTTGGCGCCTATTGTCACTGGTAGGCCCCGTCAGTCACTCTAGACTCGAATCAGGCTCCACGCCGTGTATCTTGTCCAGAAGTATTAATCCCGGAGCACTGCCATGAACAGCAAAGCGCAGTTTCGCAGTTTTGCCGAGTTCTATCCGTACTATCTGGGGGAGCACAGCAACCCCACCTGCCGCCGCCTGCACTTCGTCGGCACCAGCCTGGTGATAGCGCTGCTGGCCTACACCATTGGCAGTGGCAAATGGTTGCTGCTGCTGGCCGTGCCGGTGTTCGGCTATGGCTTTGCCTGGGTTGGGCACTTCTTTTTCGAGAAGAATCGGCCAGCGACCTTTACCTATCCGCTGTACAGCCTGGCCGGGGATTTCGTGATGTTCCGGGATATCCTGCTAGGCAAGCTCAGGCTGTAAGCATCTGAGGCCGCTTGGCGGCCCCCTGCCCTCGAGCCTTAAGCCGGCTCGCGCAACGCCGCCTCGGCCTGCGCTTCGGCCAGCCGATACAGCTCGACACTGCCGTCCCAATGCTCGATCAGGGCCGTGCACGACTCCACCCAGTCCCCGCAATTGAGGTAGTCCACCTCACCCACCTTGCGGATCTCGGCATGATGGATATGCCCGCACACCACCCCGTGAAAACCACGGCGGGTGCACTCATGGGCAATGGCGTTCTCGAAGTCGCTGATGAAGTTCACCGCGCCTTTCACCTTGTGCTTGAGGTACGCCGACAGCGACCAGTAACCATAGCCATACCGCGCACGCCAGTGGTTGAGCCAGCGGTTGAGCACCAAGGTGAATTCGTAGGCGCGGTCACCCAGAAACGCCAGCCAGCGGTGGTAACGGGTAATCACATCGAACTGATCGCCATGGACCACCAGCAGTCGGCGGCCATCGGCTGTCAGGTGCTCGGCCTCGTCTACCAGCTGAATGTTGCCCAGAATCAACTTCGAGTAGCGGCGCAGGAATTCGTCATGGTTGCCGGTGACGTAGATCACCTCGGTACCGCGCTTGCTCATGGTCAGCAGCCGGCGAATCACGTTGGTGTGGGCTTGCGGCCAGTAGATCCCGCCGCGCAGCTTCCAGCCATCGATGATATCGCCCACCAGATAGACGCGATCAGCCTGGTAGCCCTTGAGAAACTGCGACAGGTGTTCGGCCTGGCAGTCGCGGGTACCTAGATGCACGTCGGAGATCCACAGGGTACGCACGCGTTGCTTGCGCGAGGGGCGGGACAGTTCGGCATGGGTCATGGGTAGGCTCCGGCGCAGTTTGCTGGAGACTGGCAGGCGCACATGACAGCGCCATGGCAAAACAGTGACGAGTGATGGCGTGCAGGGATTGAGGCACAATGGGCGCCTGCCCTGCGAGGAAGCCCCCATGACCGCCGGCCCGATCCTCTCGTTGCGCCATTACCGCGACAGCCTGATCGCCCATAGCCACGAACACCCGCAACTCGTGTTCGGCCTGCGCGGCCGCCTGGAGTTCGAGGTCCAGGGGCATGGCGCCGGCATCGATCGCCAGGGGCTGATCGTGGTCCCGGCGGGTGCTCATCACACGTGCGCCAGCGATGCCGGCAGTGATTGCCTGGTGCTTGATGTGCCTGGGGAGCCTTGGCTGCGCGAGCACCTGGGCGAGCATGCCGATGCCAGCCGCCGCCTGCTCGACCGCCCGGCCGCCGTAAGCCTGGATGAGCGCCAGCAGCAACTGGTGGACTGGCTGGCGACCAGCCCCGTGCACGACCCACTGATTGCCCGTCAGGGCGCGGCACTGCTGCTGGCCAGCCTCAACGCCACGGCGGCAGCCAGCGTGCACGCCAGCCAGCGCCTGCCCTACAGCGCCTTCGATGCGCATATCGAACAGCATGCTGCCTACCCGCTGCAGGTTGCCGACCTGGCACGCATCGCCGGGCTGTCCATTGCCCGGCTGCATGCGCGATTTACTGCGGAGTGCGGGATGACTCCGATGGACTACATTCGCCAGCGGCGGTTGCTCAAGGCGCGGCGGCTAATCGTGCAGACCGTGCTGCCGATGGGCGAAATTGCGGCGCAGGTGGGGTATAGCTCGCAAAGTGCCTTTTCAGCGGCGATGCTGCGGGCGTTCGGGTGTACACCTTTGGCTTTGCGGCGAGAGTCTGGCGATAACTGACAGCAGTCTTGCGACAGAATGTGTTTGCCTGAGGCTTTAGACTTTGCCTTTACCGGCCCTTTCGCGGGTAAACCCGCTCCTACAGGATGCCCCCGCCTGAAGGTTGTGCAAAAACCTGTAGGAGCGGGTTCACCCGCGAAAGGCCCGGCACACCTGTAGGAGCGGGTTCACCCGCGAAAGGGCCGGCACTGCCTGTAGAGATCTTCATCAAGGACTACCATGAACCACCGCACCGCCCTCGGCGCCCTGCACATTGGCGCGCTGTTCTTCGGCCTTACCGGCGTCTTCGGCAAACTGGCCACCAGCGCCAGCCCGGCGATCATCGTCTTCGGTCGCGCCACCTTCGCCGTACTCGCCCTGGCCCTGTTCGCCAGCCTGGCCGGCCCGGGCTGGCAACGCCTGAGCAGCCAGGATGCGCGCCGCCTGCTGCTCGGTGGTGTGCTGCTGGCCGGCCACTGGGTCAGTTTCTTCATCGCCGTCAAAGTGGGCGGCGTAGCCATCGCCACCCTCGGCTTCGCCAGCTTCCCGGCCTTTACGGTGATCCTCGAAAGCCTGCTGTTCCGCGAGCGTATCCACCGTAACGAAGCCGTCTTGGTCGTGCTGGTCAGCATCGGCCTGATACTGGTCACACCAGCATTCGACCTGGCCAGCGAAGCCACCGGCGGCCTGCTCTGGGCATTGCTCTCGGGCCTGCTGTTCTCGCTGCTGTCACTGACCAACCGGGCCGGCTCGGGCCGTTTGCCTGCGGTACAGGCCGCACTGTGGCAAAACCTGGTAGTGGGCCTGTGCCTGCTGCCGTTCGCAGCGCCCGGCCTGGCCGACGTTGCGGCCCTGGACTGGCTGTGGATCGCCCTGCTCGGCATCTTCTGCACGGGTGTGGCGCACAGCCTGTTCGTCGCCAGCCTGGCGGTGATCAAGGCGCGCACCGCCGCGGTCGTGTTCGGCATGGAGCCGGTCTACGGCATTGCCGTGGCCTGGGCAGTGTTCGCCGAAACCCCGACCGTGCGCATGCTGCTGGGCGGCGCGCTGATCATCTTCGCCATCGTGCTGTCCAGCCGTCTGGCTGCCGAGCAACCGCCCAGGCAGCGACCACTGACCGAGGGCGCCTGATCAGCGGTCGTTGTGACCAAGATCACGTTGCGGGTCGACCTGGTCGCGCACCCGCTGCTTCAGTACCTTCGCTTCGGGGAAACCACCGTCGGCCTTGCGCTCCCAGATCTGCACGCCATTGCAGGTGATGCGGAAGATACCCCCGGTACCCGGCTCCAGCGCTACCCGGCCAAGGTCGTCGGCAAAGGTACTGAGCAGTTCCTGAGCCAGCCAGGCAGCACGCAGCAGCCACTGGCACTGGGTGCAATAGGTGATGACGATTTCCGGCTTGTGGTCAGCCATGGTGAAACATCTCCAGGTAAGGGGCCGCTTATACTAGCGGTCTTTAGCCCACGG
The DNA here is from genome assembly GCF_045164175.1 of Pseudomonas sp. 10(2024). Taxonomy (NCBI): domain Bacteria; kingdom Pseudomonadati; phylum Pseudomonadota; class Gammaproteobacteria; order Pseudomonadales; family Pseudomonadaceae; genus Pseudomonas; species Pseudomonas sp. 10(2024). The sequence goes on along the minus strand of NZ_CP174006.1, from coordinate 1,566,246 downwards.
TTTGAGACTCACGATGCGCCGTTTGCTGTTCTGTTTTCTGCTCGTCCTTACCTCGCTTACGGCAATCGCGGCGGAACCCGCCAGGCCCAAGGTCGGCCTGGTGTTGTCTGGCGGTGCGGCCCGTGGCCTGGCCCACATCGGCGTACTCAAGGCGCTGGAGGAACAGGGTGTGCGCATCGACGCCATCGCCGGCACCAGCATGGGCGCGGTGGTCGGCGGCCTGTACGCCTCGGGCTACAGTGTCGAAGAGCTGGAAAAACTCGCGACCACCCTTGACTGGCAACAGGCGCTCTCCGATGCACCGCCGCGCGAGGATGTGCCGTTCCGGCGCAAGCAGGATGACCGCGACTTTCTGGTCAAGCAGAAGCTCAGCTTTCGCGACGACGGCAGCCTGGGCCTGCCGCTGGGTGTGATTCAGGGCCAGAACCTGTCACTGCTGCTGGAAAGCAAACTGGCGCATACCGCCGATACCCGCGACTTCGACAAGCTGCCCATCCCCTTCCGCGCCGTGGCCACCGACATCGCCAGTGGCGAAAAAGTCGTATTCCGCCGTGGTCACCTGCCCCAGGTAATCCGCGCCAGCATGTCGATCCCCGCCGTGTTCGCCCCGGTCGAACTGGACGGCCGTCTGCTGGTGGACGGCGGCATGGTCGACAACATTCCGGTGGATGTGGCCCGCGAAATGGGCGTGGACCTGGCCATCGTGGTCGACATCGGCACCCCGCTGCGCGATCGCAAGCAATTACTGACGGTGGTCGACGTGCTGAATCAGTCGATCACTTTGATGACCCGGCGCAACTCCGAAGAACAACTGGCCAGCCTGCACCGCGACGACATCCTCATCCAGCCATCGCTGACCGCCTTCGGCGTGACAGATTTCGGCCGTGCACGCGACATGATCGACGCCGGTTACCGCGCCACTCGCCTGCTTGACCCGCGCCTGGCCGCCCTGCGCCAGCTCGAGGGCGACGCCAGCCTGGCCGTGGCCCGCTCGCCGCGCCAGCGCACGCCGGTAATCACCGCAATCCGGATCGAAAACGACTCCAAGGTCAGCGATGATGTGATCCGCTCGTACATCCGCCAGCCGATCGACGCGCCGCTGGAACTGGACCGCCTGCAGACCGACATGGGTACGCTGTATGGCCTGGACTACTTCGACAGGGTGCAGTACCGCGTGGTGCACAAGGGCAACGACCACACCTTGGTGATCAACGCCCGCGGCAGACGCGGCGGCACCGACTACCTGCGCCTGGGCCTGAACCTGTCCGATGACCTGCGCGGCGACAGCGCTTTCAACCTGGGCGCCAGCTACCGGGTCAACGGCATCAACAGCCTTGGCGCCGAATGGCTGACCCGCGGCCAGATCGGTGACCAGCAAGCGCTGTACAGCGAGTTCTACCAACCCCTGGATGTGGGCTCACGCTACTTCATCGCGCCATACCTGGACCTGGGCTCGCAGAACATCGAAGCCACCCTGGACAACGACCCCGTCGCCGAGTATCGCCTGGAGCGCTACGGTTTTGGCCTGAACGTAGGCCGGCAGATCGGCAACAGCGGTGAAGTGCGCCTGGGCGTGGGCAAGGCCTGGGGCGAGGCCGAGGTGCGCATCGGCGACCAGGACCTGCCCAAAGTCAGTTTCAACGAAGGTTTCTACGAGCTGAAGTACTCGTTCGACACCCTCGATAACGTGTACTTCCCGCACCATGGCGAGGACATCGGCCTGACCTTGCGCAAATACGACAAGTCGCTGGACTCCGACCAGGATTACCGGCAGTGGCTGTTCACCCTGGACAAGGCCATCAGCAGCGGGCCGAACACGTTCGTGCTGGGTGGGAGCTACGGGCGCACGCTTGACGATACCGAAGTGGTGACGTCGAGCTTCGTGATGGGCGGGGCGCGACAGCTGTCAGGCTTCCGCGAGGACTCGGTATCGGGGCAGAACGCGAGCCTGCTGCGCATGGTCTATTACCGCCGGCTGACGCCGCGGGCCTATGTGCCGCTGGACTTCCCGCTGTACATCGGCGGCTCGCTGGAGCGTGGGCGGGCGTGGAACAACGACAACGAATTCGACAGTGGGTACATCAATGCGGCGAGCATCTTCCTGGGGCTGGATACGCCTCTAGGGCCGCTGAACTTCAGCTACGGCGCCAACAGTGCGCATGAGCAAGCGGTGTACCTGAACCTTGGGCACACCTTCTGAGGCTTGCACTGCACCTGCATCGATGGGGGAGTTCAGGACTTTTCGAGGTTGGCCAGGATATTGGCATGCACGCGCATACAGACCTGCAAGTCCGCCTCGTCCACGCCGGTAAACAGCTCTACCCGCAGCTGGTTGGCGATGGTCTCGATCTGATCGATCAACGGCTTGGCCGGCGGGCACAGCACAATCTTCTTCGCCCGCCGATCCTCCAGCACCGCCTGCCGGCGCACCAGCCCTTGCGCTTCCAGGCTGTCGAGCAGACGCGCCAGGGTCGGGCCTTCGACGCCTACGCTCTGGGCCAGCTCACGCTGTGTCGGGGCTTCTTCGAAGCGGGCCAGGTGCAGCAACACCAGCCAGCGCGCCTGGGACAGGTTGAGCCCGGCCAGGCGGCGGTCCAGCTCGGCACGCCAACCTCGGGACATCTGAGCCAATTGCATGCCAAAGCGGTGTTGGTTGTCGTTCAGGGGCATAAGGAACTCATTGGAGTAGATCTAATTATTAGGCAGCTAACCATGCCCTGCCCCACGAGGCAAGGCTCGGCCATGGTTACGCGTTCGATAATCGTCAAAAAGCATGACAAAGGTCAGCAGATGGCGCTTCTGCCTTCGATCCTGCATGCCTTTACAACTCGAATTCCGCTGCCAGCGCTGCGCGCACGCAATAGAGTACGCCCTCCGGCACCCGTGCCCCGAACTGCGGGGCAATGGCCGACACCGGTGGCAGCTCACCCTCGCCATCAAGAAAGGCGTCCTGCACCTCCATCATCAGGTCTTCCGGCAGGTCGATGGCCTGGTCCAGACTCAGTTCCTGGCGGCCCAACGCCTCGGCCAGCAGGCTATACACGTTCTTCTCGCTGCAATTGAGCTGCCCGGCGATCTGCGCCGGGGTCATGCCGGCACGGGCCAGGCTGACCAGTTCGTGGCGCAGGTCGAGCACCACTTTCGGTGCCTCGTCGGTGCCACCGCTGTTGTTCAGCACTTCGAGGAACGCCTTGCCGTAGCGCTCCAGCTTGCGCGCCCCCACACCGCTGACCTGGGCCATGTCGCTGAGGCTGACCGGCTGGCTGCGCAGCATCTCCAGCAGTGTCGAGTCGGGGAAGATGACGTAGGGCGGCACACTGTGTTCTTCGGCCAGCTTGCGGCGCAGGGTACGCAGCGCTTCCCACAGATCGCGCTCTTCGGCACGCACCAGCTGGCTGGCCGGGCTGCCGCCGCTGGACGACGAGGTTTTGGCCGTGGTCTGCGGTTTGAGATCACGGCGCAGTTGCAAGGTCACCTCGCCGCGCAGCAGCGGCCGGCAGCTGTCGGACAGCCGCAGGCCGCCGTAGCCTTCCAGGTCAATATCGACCAGGCCGCGCGCCACCAGTTGACGGAACAGCGAGCGCCACTCGACCTCGGCCAAGCCTTTGCCAACGCCGAATACCGACAGCTTCTCGTGGCCCAAATTGCGCACCTTCTCGGTGTCCTTGCCCAACAGCACATCGACCAGGTGGCCAACACCATAGCGCTGGCCCGTGCGGAACACCGCCGACAGCGCCTGGCGGGCCGGCTCGGTAGCGTCCCAGGTCTGGATGTTGTCGACACAGTTGTCGCAGTGCCCGCACGGTTGTTCGAGGATCTCGTCGAAGTACGCCAGCAGCGACTGGCGGCGGCAGCGCGTTTCTTCGCACAGCGCCAGCATGGCGTCCAGCTTGTGCTGCTCGATGCGCTTGTGGCGCTCGTCGCCTTCGGAGTTCTGCAGCATCTGCTTGAGCATCACCATGTCCTGCAGCCCGTAGGCCATCCAGGCATCGGAGGGCAGGCCGTCACGGCCGGCCCGGCCGGTTTCCTGATAGTAGGCCTCAAGCGATTTGGGCAGGTCGAGGTGAGCAACGAAGCGCACGTTGGGCTTGTCGATACCCATGCCGAAAGCAATGGTAGCGACCATGATCAGCCCTTCCTCGTTCAGGAAGCGATGCTGGTTGGCCGCCCGCGTCTCGGCGGCCAGGCCGGCGTGATACGGCAGCGCGGGGAACCCCTGACTGCAGAGGAAGGCGGCGGTTTCGTCGACCTTCTTGCGCGACAGGCAGTAGACGATGCCAGCGTTGCCACGACGTTCGCCGAGGAAGGCCATCAACTGCTTGCGCGGTGCCTCCTTGGGCACGATGCGGTAGAAGATGTTGGGCCTGTCGAAACTCGACAGGAAGCGCTCGGCGCCTTGCAGGTGCAGGCGCTGAACGATCTCCTCGCGGGTTCGCATGTCGGCCGTAGCGGTAAGCGCAATGCGCGGCACATGCGGAAACAGTTCGGCCAGCTGACCCAGTTGCAGGTACTCGGGGCGGAAATCGTGGCCCCATTGCGAAACGCAGTGGGCCTCGTCAATGGCGAACAACGAGATGTCCAGATCGCGCAGGAAGTCGAGCATGCGCGGCTGCACCAGGCGTTCCGGCGCCAGGTACAGCATCTTGACCTCACCACGGCGCAGGCGCCCGGCCAGTTCACGCTGCTGCTCCGCCGTCAGGGTAGAGTTCAGGGCGGCCGCAGACACACCCAGCTCGTCAAGGGTGGCGACCTGGTCGTCCATCAGCGCGATCAGTGGCGATACCACCACCGTCAGGCCCGGGCGCAGCAGCCCCGGCACCTGGAAACACAGCGATTTGCCGCCACCGGTGGGCATCAGTACCAAGGCATCGCCGCCATTGGCCACGCATTCGATGATCGCTGCCTGGCGCCCACGGAAACTGTCGTAGCCGAAGATGTCCTTGAGAACGCGCTGAGCCTGTTCGAGCATGTGCAACTCCAAATCGCCGTACCATCCTGGATAAAGGCTGGACGAAAAACCCGCCCCGCACACGCCAAATGCGTAAGCGGTTTTTGCCAGGCAGCCGTTGAAACCTGCCCCTGGATGAAAAATCGCGGAGTATACCGCAGCACCGTGCTGCACATGCACCGCGGCGATAGACGTTCCCTTTGCCCCGCTGCCGCTGCAAGGTGCTAGAATTCGTTATCGTTTATTCCCCAAGGTAGCCCTGTAATGTCCTTCGCCGAGCAACTGACCCGCCTGCAAGCCTTCCTCGACGCCGACGAGCTGCACGAAGAAGCGCTGGACTATGTCGCCGCACACGGCTACCTCACCGCTCTTTCGATCAACGCCGAGGACGTGCCCGAGCGCGAATGGATTGACGCCCTGTTCGCCGAGGAGCCGCACTACGCCAGCGAAGCCCAGCGCACCGAGATCGAGGCCACCCTGGTGGCGCTCAAGGCGCACATTGCCCGCCAGCTGGCCAGCGACGAAGAATTCGACCTGCCCTGCGACCTCGACCTGACCGATGAGCCGGACGATTCCGACCTGCGCGGCTGGTGCATCGGCTTCATGGAAGGCGTGTTCCTGCGGGAAGAGGCGTGGTTCGAAAACGCCGAGGAAGAAGTCAGCGAAATGCTGCTGCCGATCATGGTGGGTTCGGGCTTGTTCGACGAACAACCAGAGTTCGCCGACATCGCCAGCAACGCCAACCTGCAGGATGACATGATCGTGCAAATCCCCGAGGCACTGAGCGCACTGTTCCTGCTGCTGCACGCCCCTGACGAAAAACCGGCGCTGCTCAAGCCACGCCACCACTGAGCAAGCTGTGCGCTACCTGCTGCTGGCCACTGGCTGGCTCAGCGTCGCGCTGGGGGTGCTGGGGATATTCCTGCCGGTATTGCCCACCACCCCATTCCTGCTTTTGGCGGCGGCCTGCTTTGCCCGCAGCTCGCCGCGCTTCCATCACTGGCTGGTCCATCATCCCAAGCTGGGGCCATGGATCCGTGACTACCTCAGTGGTGAAGGCATCCCCCTCAAGGGCAAGGTCTACGCCATCGGCCTTATGTGGGCCAGCATTGGCCTGTCGTGCTATCTGGTGCCGCTGTTCTGGGCGCGCACCTTCATGTTGACCAGTGCCGCATTGGTCACCCTGTACATCCTCAGCCTGAAAACCCTGCACAAGCCAAAGTGACAATATTTTGTCGCCAAATATCGCTTTCGCCTAATCAATGCCCTCTTTATCCGAATTAGTTCTGGAACTGCGCATAGCCCTTGTATCCATTGGTTTTCAAGGCATTTCCTGCGTTCATTCCGTGCCCTTGAATGCACACTTATTAGACAACAAAGATATTATATGGCAATTTGATATGAATAAATCTTCTTACCTATCGCGTTGAATGTACTTAGCTGTGTTGTTAAAAACCTGCAACACTATACGCGATAAGTTTATCGTCATTTTTTTGGCGAACAGCAGGATCAATTCCAGGATCAGGGAGATGTACCATGCGCGTTTTGAACCCCATCACCAGTGCTTTACTGTTGGCCCTGGCGAGTGCCAACGTACAGGCGATGTCGATTACCGAGGCTGTCCAAAGCGCCGTGGACTACCACCCACAAGTCAGCTCCAACCGTAACAGCAAGCTGTCGGCCGATGAAGACGTGAAGTTCGCGCGTGGTGGCTACTACCCTTCCGTGGACCTGGTTGCCGGTTACGGCCGCCAGCGCTCGGACAACGCCACTACCCGCGCCGAGGGAAACCACAACAAGGAAACCCTCAACTACACCCAGTCCGAACTGCGCCTGCGGCAGATGATCTTCGACGGCTTCAACACCTCGAATGAAGTAGGCCGCACCGAGGCGGTCTCTACCTCCCGCGCCTATTACACCCAGGCCGTTGCCCAGGATGTCGCCCTGCGCGCAGTCGAGGTCTACCTGGAAGTGCTCAAACGCCGTGAACTGGTGACCCTGGCCAAGAACAACCTGCAAGCTCACCTGCGCGTCAACGATCAGATTGGCCTGCGCAACGAGCGCGGCGTCGGCAGCACCGCCGACCTCGACCAGTCCCGCGCCCGTCGCGCCCTGGCGGAAAACAACCTGGACACCGCCGAAGTCGACCTGGCCGATGCCGAGGCCAACTTCTTCAGTGTGATCGGCCGTGCCCCGGACGAGCTGGAAAGCCCGCAGAGCATCAAGGGCGAGGTGCCAGGCACCCTCGACGAAGCCCGCGATGGCATGCGTCAGAACAACCCGTACATCAAGTCTGCCCAGGCTGACGTCAACGCCGCCGAGAAGCAGTACGAAGTGGGCAAGTCGACCTTCTACCCACGCTTCGACGCCATTCTGGCAACCGGTGCCAACAACAACACCGGCGGCGAGAAAGGCCACAACAACAACGACTGGCAAGCTGGCGTGGAGATGAACTACAACCTGTTCCGCGGTGGCAGCGACAAGGCTCGCCTGCAGTCCGACGCGCACAAGATCAACCAGGCACTGGACATTCGCAACAACGCCCTGCGTGAGTTGACCGAGAACCTGAGCCTGGCGTGGAACGCCATGAACAACGCCAGCAAGCAGCTGCCGACCGCGCGTGAATACGCCGAAACCACCAAGCGTGTGCGTGCGGCCTACCAGGACCAGTTCGGCCTGGGCCAGCGCACCCTGCTGGACGTACTCGACAGTGAGAACGAGCTGTACAACGCCGACCGCCGCTACACTGAGGTGCGTTACACCGAAGAGTTCTCGCGCTACCGCGTACTGGCGACCATGGGTGAATTGCTGAGCAAACAGCATATTTCGCTGCCGCCAGAGGCGCTGGCGACCACCGAAGTCCGCACCGAGGCGCGTCTGCCTGAGATGCGTTGAGCGGGTTTTAGGTAGCGGGGCCGCTTTGTGCTGCGATTGGGCTGCAAAGCAGCCCCCAACCCTCATTCGCGGCCATGATTACGCTGAAATGTTTCTACGCCCATGGCCCTGATCTGCCCCTCGATCAACGCCTCGAACGGCGCCAGCAGTGCATCGAAGCAAGCCGGTTGCTCCAGCGTATTCAATGCCCCGACCACCGCCTCGATCGTCGACAATGCACCCGCCTCCGGCGCTTTGCGCAACCGATAGCGTGAAGCGGCCGCCTGGGCCAGCGTCACCCGTGGCAGCCCCCCCAGCAACGGGTTCAGGTACAGCAGTTTGCGCGCCTTGCGCCAGGTGCCGTCGGGCACGATCAGCAGCAAAGGTTTGTCGCCCGCCTCGCCATAAGCTGTCAGCACCTGGGCGTCATCACCCGGGAACAACAGCACCGGCTGGTATCCAGGGGTGGCGAGCAGGTCAGGCAGGTCATCGAACACCTCTCCAATCCGCAGCTCGGCATTGTTCAGGCCAAGGGCAGCCAGGCGCGCCGTGTTAAGGGCATGGGCAGTTTCACTGGGGTGCTGCAGCAGGATCACGCGGGTGCGGCTGTCGAGCGCGGGGATCAGTGGGCATAGGCAATGGTCGAGCGGGCGCTGGCAGCGCTCGCAGCGGGGTCTGGGCATGGCGGTCTCCTTGGCGGGGACAGTTTGCCACATAACCGGGGCCCGCTTTGCGGGCTCCGCGATTTCAACGGTTGAACCTTTCCGCCAGGCTGTGCAGGTACTCCGCCATGCGCTCGAGGTCCTGGCTGATTTCCGCGCCTTGCCTGGCTTGCCCGGCACTCTGGTCGCACAGTTGGGCAATCCTCACGATCTGCTGGTTGATGTCTTCAGCCACATGGCTCTGCTGCTCCGATGCCGTGGCCATCTGCTGGCTCATGCCGGTGATGCGGCTGACCGCCACGGCAATCCCGCTCAGCGCCGCCTGCACCGCCTCGACACTGTGCACACTGTCCCGGGAAATCTGCTCGCCCCGGCTGGCAGTGCTCACCGCTCGCTCCGCCCCGGCCCTCAGCGAGGCAATGATATGGTGGATCTCTTCGGTCGACGCGCGGGTACGCTGCGCCAATGACCGCACCTCATCAGCCACCACGGCGAACCCCCGCCCTTGCTCACCGGCACGCGCCGCTTCAATGGCGGCGTTAAGCGCCAGCAGGTTGGTCTGTTCGGCAATCGAAGTGATCACGTCGACCACACTACCAATCGACTGGGTCTGCTCAGCCAAGGCGTTGACTGCCTGACCAATGTCATTGACCGCATCGCTCATGCTGCCCATGTCTTTCAGGCTCTTCAGGGCCAGCTCGCTGCCCTGCTGCGCCAGTTGGTCGGCATCACTTGCCGCGTGTGCCGTACTTTGCACGTTGTGGGTGACCTGCTGGATGGTCGCCGCCATCTGCGCGATGGCCGTGGCGGACTGGTCAGTCTCGCTGCGCTGCCGGTCGAGCATCTGCGCCTGGGCATCGGACAGGTCGGAAGATTGCGCCGCCCGCGACTTTACCCCGACCCCGGCATCCACCAGGCGGGTCAGGGCCGTTTGCAGGCGGGCTTCTTCGCTGATGATGGCCAGGTCGAGCTGGCCCTTCAGGCCTGGGTTGTCGCTGTAGGTCAGCGCCACCAACGGACTGGTAAAGGCCTTGGGATGCTCAGCCAATGTGCGGCGAATGGCCTGGTTCTGCCGGTGCTCGACCCAGTACCAAGCCAGCAGCAGACTTGCCATCAGCACCCCGAGCGCCGCATAGGGGGGCAGCCAAAGGTAACCCGCCGCCGACAGCAGGCCGGCGCCGATCAGTGGCCAGCCATGGCCCAGGCCGTGCCCCAGGCGGGCAGCCCAGGGCACCGGGCTGCGGCCATCGCGCAAGCGCGCATACAGCGCCTCGGCACGGCGGATCTGCTCACGCGTGGGCACCGAGCGCACCGACTCGTAGCCACTGATCCGGCCCTGTTCGTATATCGCCGTGACGTAGGCGCTTACCCAGTAGTAATCGCCGTTCTTCGCCCGGTTCTTGACGATGCCCATCCAGGGTTTGCCCTGCTTGATGGTTTCCCACATATGGCCAAACACCGCCGGCGGCATGTCCGGGTGGCGCACCAGATTGTGCGGCTGGCCGATCAGTTCGTCGTAGGTAAAGCCGCTGATCGCCACAAAGGCGTCGTTGCAGTAGGTGATGCGGCTGTCGAGGTCAGTCGTGGAAATAAGGCGTTGATCGCGGGGGAAGGTTCTTTCGTGCTCAGTGACGGGCAAATTCATGCGCATCTTGGGCGATCCTTGCAGGATGAAATAAGGGGAAATCATCAGCGCAAGTTGATATGTAGCAGAGCGCTATCAGGTTAGCGGCCAGCGTTTAGCGGAATTTAATCCGCTCCCGACGGAATGCATGAATGCGTCGCATCTCAGCCCACGTTGAGCTGGCTTTTCAACAGGTCACGGAAGGTCTGGATCAACGGTTCGCGGCTGCGCCCGCGGCGAATGATCAGCGAGAACGGGGCCTGGTAACCAAAGGTCGACGGCGACAGCACGCGCAAGTCACCCTTGTCGACCCAGGCCTGGGCGTAGTGTTCAGGCAAGTAGCCGATATAGGCCCCGGAAAGGATCAGGATCAGCTGCGCCTCCATGCTTTCAACCGTCGCCGCACTGTGCTTGAAGCCATGCCGGGCCAGCTCGGCCTGGCTCCAATAACCACGGCCGACCATGCGCTGCTGGGTCACCACCTGCTCGGGAATGCGCCGCTCGGCATACAACGGGTGGCGGCTGCTGCAGTACAGCCAGTGCTGTTCGCGGTACAACGGCTGGTAGAGCAGGCCGCTCATCCGCGAAGAAAACGCGCCGATGGCCAGGTCCAGGCGGTTGTCCTGCACTCCCAGTTGCAGCTCGTAGGGGCTGGACACCGACAGGTGCAGGTGCACCGCCGGGTGCTCCTGGCTGTAGGCACCGATGGCTTCGGCCAGCGGCAAGGCGCGATCACCGACGGTGGAGTCGATCACCCCAAGGTTGAGGGTGCCACGCAGTTCGCCCTTCAGGGCGGCGGCATACTGCTCGAAACCGTCCAGCTCGGCCAGCAGGCGCAGGGTTTCCTGATGGAACAGCTCGCCCTTGCTGGTCAGGCTGAAGCCCCCCCGACCCCGGTGGCACAACACGATACCCAAGGCGCCCTCCAGCTGGCTCATGTAGGTACTGATGGCGGAGGTCGACAGGTTCAGCTCGCGCTGGGCGTTGGCAAAGCCCTGGTGGCGCACCACGCTGATGAAGATGCGCAGCAGTTTCAGGTCGGGCAAGGTCGAGGCCATGGTGCAACGGTTCCACAAGGGTATGTGCGCGCAGTCTAACTGCTCTACCCGCCTTTAGTTCAGAAATTCCTGAACTAAGTATTTGTCGGTAGCGATTCTTCCCCGGCGCTCGCTTGAGCAGACTTGGCCGAAATGTCCCTGCCCGCCGGCAAACCACACGTGAATGGCGCGCGGCGGCACAGGTTCGAACAAACACAACAATCGACCGACTGATGAGGCCCACCGTGGACAAGACTCTCCACCAACCACTGGGCGGCAACGAAATGCCGCGTTTCGGCGGCATCGCCACCATGCTCCGCCTCCCCCACCTGCAAAGCGCCGAAGGCCTGGATGCGGCCTTCATCGGCGTCCCGCTGGATATCGGTACCTCGCTACGTTCCGGCACCCGCTTCGGCCCACGGCAGATCCGCGCCGAATCGGTGATGATCCGCCCGTACAACATGGCGACCGGTGCCGCCCCGTTCGACTCGCTGTCGGTCGCCGATATCGGCGATGTGGCAATCAACACCTTCAACCTGCTGGACGCCGTGCGCATCATCGAAGAAGCGTATGACGAGATCGTCGAGCACAACGTCATTCCCATGACCCTGGGGGGCGATCACACCATCACCCTGCCGATCCTGCGTGCACTGCACAAGAAACACGGCAAGATCGGCCTGGTGCACATCGATGCCCACGCCGACGTCAACGACCACATGTTCGGCGAGAAGATCGCCCACGGCACCACCTTCCGCCGCGCCGTGGAAGAAGGCCTGCTCGACTGTGAGCGCGTGGTGCAGATCGGCCTGCGCGCCCAGGGCTACACCGCCGATGACTTCAACTGGAGCCGTCGCCAGGGCTTCCGCGTGGTCCAGGCCGAAGAGTGCTGGCACAAGTCACTGGAGCCACTGATGGCCGAAGTGCGGGAAAAGGTCGGCGGTGGCCCGGTTTACCTGTCTTTCGACATCGATGGCATCGACCCGGCCTGGGCCCCCGGTACCGGAACCCCGGAAATCGGCGGCTTGACCACCATCCAGGCAATGGAGATCATTCGCGGCTGCCACGGCCTGGACCTGATCGGCTGTGACCTTGTCGAAGTCTCCCCGCCTTACGACACCACCGGCAACACCTCGCTGCTCGGTGCCAACCTGCTGTTCGAGATGCTCTGCGTGCTACCTGGCGTGGTGCGTCGCTAATACCGCTCTACCCCGGCAGGAGCCATGAGGGAGGGCCACTGAGGCCCGCCAACACAAGAAAAGACCGCCGGGCGCCGTGCAAACGCCCGCGCGGTCGATCTCGCCATAATAAAGATAATCGGGAGACCCCCAATGGCCTTGGACATCATTGTTGTAATGATCTACACCGCTGGCATGCTAGGGCTTGGCTGGTATGGCATGCGCCGCGCGAAAACCCATGAAGACTACCTGGTAGCCGGGCGCAATCTCGGCCCGGTGCTGTACATGGGCACCATGGCCACCACCGTACTCGGTGGCGCTTCCACCGTCGGCACCGTGCGCCTGGGCTACGTCCACGGCATTTCCGGCTTCTGGCTGTGCGCAGCCCTTGGCCTGGGCATCATCGCCATCAACCTGTTCCTCGCCAAACCGCTGCTGCGCCTGCGCATCTTCACCGTGACCCAGGTACTGGAGCAACGCTACAACCCCACCGCACGCCAGGCCAGCGCCGTCATCATGCTGGCTTACGCGCTGATGATCGGGGTCACCTCGACCCTGGCCATGGCCACCGTCCTGCAGGTGCTGCTGGACCTGCCGTTCTGGGCTTCTCTGATGCTCGGCGGCGGCGTGGTAGTGCTGTACTCGACCATCGGCGGCATGTGGTCGCTGACCCTGACCGATATCGTCCAGTTCGTGATCAAGACCGTCGGCCTGATGTTCATCCTGCTGCCAGTGTGCCTGTACAAGGCCGGTGGCTGGGATACCCTGGTGGCCAAATTGCCAGCGGCCAGCTTCCAGCTGACTACCATTGGCTGGGACACCATCATCACTTACTTCCTGATCTACTTCTTCGGCATCCTCATCGGCCAGGACATCTGGCAGCGGGTGTTCACCGCCCGTGACGAAAAGGTCTGTCAGCGTGCCGGTACCGCCGCTGGTGTGTATTGCGTGCTGTATGGCCTGGCCTGCGCTGCGATCGGCATGGCTGCGCATGTGCTGATGCCCGACCTGGCCAACCCGAACAACGCCTTTGCCGAGATGATCAAGACCACCCTGCCCGATGGCATCCGTGGCCTGCTGATGGCTGCGGCCCTGGCGGCCATGATGTCCACCGCCAGCGCCGGTCTGCTGGCTGCCTCGACCACCGTAACCGAAGACCTGCTGCCCAAGCTGCGTGGCGGCAAGCAGTCGAGCCTGGGTACCAGCCGCCTGTTCACCCTGCTCACCGGCCTGGTGGTGCTGGGCATCGCGCTGGTGGTGAATGATGTGATCAACGCCCTGACCCTGGCTTATAACCTGCTGGTCGGCGGCATGCTGATCCCGCTGATCGGGGCGATCTTCTGGAAGCGTGCGACCACTGCAGGCGCGATTGCCAGCATGTCGCTGGGCTTTGCCACCGCCCTGCTGTTCATGTTCCTGGACGGGCTGGAGGCCAATACGCCGATCTACTACAGCCTGGCAGTAGGGCTGGTGAGCTTTGTGGGCGTGAGCCTGGTGTCGCGCAAGTCGGTGGCAGCGGTGAAGCTGGCCTGACTGCTGTACCGGCCCTTTCGCTTGTAGGAGCGGGCTTGCCCGCGAAAGGGCCGGTACAGGCAATAGACAATCAGCAGACACAAAAAGGCCGCTGCACCCACTCGGGTGAAGCGGCCTTTGTCGTTAATCAGCGCCGACGCGGTTGACGTTTGCGCTGCTCTTCATCAGTCGGGATCGGCACCGGCTGCAAGGGTGGTGGAATCAGCCCCAAGGCGACAGCCAAGTCATGGAGCCAGTTTGACAGTGGTTTATTCATAATGCCCCCTTGACGGGTCAGCCTCACGGCAAATCAATCCTGCGATGTTTCATACAGATCATAGCCCGATGTCCTGTATTACGCATTCCTCTGTTCCTACAGATAAGGGCGATTTTGACTCGGATCAAGCCGTGGCGGCGCATTCCGACGACTGGTTAATCGTTTCGCTTTGTTGCAGGTCGATCCATGCCTGCAGATTAGCCCCGCGCATACCTTGGCGCCACATCAGCCAGGTGACCGCCTGATCGAAAGGAGCCTGCAGCGCGTGCACCCTTACCCGATCACGCCCAGGCAGGCTGTCGAGCATCGACTGGGCCATCATCGCCACACCCGCACCCGCGATCACACAGGCCAGCATGCTCTGGTACGACTCGATCTCCATCACCCGCCCCATCGGCGTATGGGCATGGGCATACCAGGCCTCCAGGCGCATGCGGTACGAGCAGCCCTGGCGAAAGGTGAACACCTCCTTGCCCGACACGTCCTTGGCTGTGAGTACCGCCGGGTGTTCGGGGCTGGTGATCAGTACCAGTTGCTCATCGCACAGCGGCACGCCATCCAGCCCGGCAAGGCTCGGTGGCCCGTCCACAAGAGCAGCATCCAGGGTGTGGTTCAGCAGCCCTTCAAGCAACTCGCCGCTGGGTGCAGCACGCACTTGCAGGTTCACCTGCGGGTAAGCCTGGTGATAGCGCGCCAGCAACGCTGGCAGGTGGGTCGCCGCCGTGCTGTACATGGTCCCCAGCACGAAGTCCCCAGCCGGCTGACCGCCGCGCACGGCGCCCAGCGCTTCGTCGCGCAAGGCGGACATACGGTTGGCATAGTCCAGCAGCACCTTGCCTGCTGGCGACAGTTGCAGGCGCTGACGTTCGCGCAGGAACAGATCGACGCCCAGCTGCTCCTCGAGTTGGCGCAGGCGCGTGGAAAGGTTTGATGGCACCCGGTGCAGGCGCTCTGCGGCGCGGGTAACCGAGCCCTCCTCGGCCACGGCCTGGAAGATACGCAGTTGGCTGAATTCCACGGCATTCTCCAAAACAGAACAACTTGATCATCATTATTCAATTTTATTGAAAAATAAACCGCCCTAACCTGCCATCTATCGCTTACCTGCGCAGGAGACCTGTCATGTCGCCACTCATTCAACTGCTCGCCAGCGCCGTGGCGCTGATGATGGCCATGGGCATCGGCCGTTTCGCCCTCACCCCGCAACTGCCGCAACTGATTGCCGAAGGCCAGTTCGACCTGACAGTCGCCGGGCTGGTCGCGGCGGCCAATTACCTGGGCTATTTCGTGGGCGCGGTGGACGCCATGTTCGCCCGCTCGCCAGGCCAGGTACGGCGGCGCCTGCATGGGGGGCTGTGGCTGTGTGTGCTGCTGACCCTGGCCTCCTGGGCTGCCAATGGCTTCTGGGGGCACCTGCTGCTGCGCTTCGGCACAGGCGTAGCCAGCGCCTGGGTGCTGGTGATGATCACCAGCCTCAGCCAGCAAGTAGCCACTGCGCACAACCGCCAACGTCTGGGAGCGCTGGTATTCGCCGGGCCCGGCCTCGGTATCGCCGTGACCGGGCTACTGGCACTGGTTGCGCATGTGCTGGGGCTTGGCTCGGCAGCCCTGTGGCTGATCTATGCCGTGGCTGCGCTGGTGATGCTGCTGGCCGTGCGGCCGTGGTTGCCACGGGCATTGCAAGCGGCACCGACTCAGTCGCCAGTACGACAAGGCCCGACGCGCAATGTCGGCACTGGCCGCCTGGGGTTGGTGTATGGCCTGTATGGCATGGGCTATATCCTGCCAGCCACCTTTCTGTCACAGATGGCCAATCAGCAGTTTCGCGGGCAGTGGCTGGCTGACCTGTTCTGGCCGGCGTTTGGCCTGGCGGCGGCGCTGGGCGTCTTGCTGGTGAGCGTGCGCCGTGGTGGCCGCACTTCAACCTGGTTGACCGCCACCCTGTGGTTGCAAGGGCTGGGTGTGCTGGCCTGCCTGATGGGTGGGGGTATCGGGCTGGCGCTGGGTGTTGCGCTGTGTGGCGGGCCGTTCCTGGCCTGCATGCAACTGGTCATGCAACGCTCACGCGAGTTGGCGCCACATGCCACACAGCGCAATGCCGGGCTGCTGACCGCGTGCTTTGCCTTGGGGCAGTTGAGTGGGCCGCTGCTGGCGGCGCTCAGCAGCCACTACAGCGGTGGGCTGCAACCCGCATTGATGCTGGCGGCGGGCGGGTTGGTGGTGGCTGGCGGGTTGGTCCAGTTGCCGGGTGATGCACAACAAGGAAGCGCCTGTCAGGCCAAGGTTGCATCCTGAGCCGGTACAGGCAACCCATCACCCTACCAACCGCCGCAATTGTTGTTTCACCCAAGGCTCGGCACTTACCAGGATCACACCCAGCAACACCATCAACGCGCCCACCACGAAATTCGCACTGAGCGGCTCATCCAGCAGCAAAACGCCAAAGGTCACCCCAAACAACGGGGTAATGAAGGAAAACACCGCGAGGTTCGACGCCAGGTATTTGCGCAGCAACCAGAACCAGGTGAGGTAGCTGATGAACGACACCACAATCCCCTGGAACAATACACTGCCCATCGCCAGCGGCGTCAGCGACACCGCGCCGATCTGCCCGCTGAGCAGGGCGATCAGCAACAGCCCGGCAAAACCGACCGCCAGCTGATAGAACAGGGTCAAGGTCGCTGGCGCCTCCGACAACCGCGAGCAGCGCACCACCACCGTGGTCGCGCCCCAGGCCAGCCCGGCGATCACGCCAAAGGCATCACCCAGCAAGGTGCGGCCGTCCATGTGCTCGAACGAAGAGCCACCGGCAAAGGCCATGGCAATGCCGCCGAAGGCCAGCAGAATGCCCAGCCACTGCAGCAGCCGCAAGCGTTCACTGGGTAGCCGAAAATGCAGGCCCAAAGCGGTAAATACCGGCGCGGTATAGAGGAACACCGACATGTGCGCCGCCGAGGTCAGTTTCAGCCCTTCGGCAATGAACAGAAACTCCACCCCGAACAGCCCGCCCGCCACCAACCCTGCGCGCCAGGTGCTGCCGACCTGCTCCCAGCCACCCCGCCAGCACAGCATCAGGCCTACCAGCACAGCGGCAATGCCATTGCGCAGGGCTGCCTGCATCACCGGCGCGATGTCGACGGCAGCGGTCTTGATCAGTACCTGCTGGCAGCCCCAGATCAGGCAAAGGCCCAGCATTACCTGGAAGGCAAAGGCGTCAGGGTTCTTGCGGACCGCGCTCATAAGCGGGCCTCTGGGGTGATCGTAGGCATGGGCAAGGCTCGGCAGCGTTCAGAGGCTACCGATTATCGGGTTTCGAACGCTGCACTTGCCAGCCTTAAAACGACCTCAAGCAATCTGTGCCTTCGCAGATACCTGTTCGAATGTCGTTTCGTCCAGCGCATCCTCCTGCTCATCCAGCACCTGGCGCGGGTGCTCGAAGCCGGGGATGCTGCTGTCGATCAGGCTCATCAAGCGCGAGCCGCGTTCGGTCAGGACGAAGTTTTCGCCATTGCCGCCGTCCTCTTCAGGTCGGCATTCAATGAATCCGCGCTCGAATAGCAGCTTTTCATACTCGCATGCACGGGTTTTCAGGTGATCCACGTCACCCACCGGCTCACCCTTGGCGGCCAGTGCAGCAGCATGCTGCTCGGCATAGGGGCGGGGCGTGAAGCTGTGACCGGCGCCGTTCTGCACTTCGTGCAGCAAGCGTTCGATCAGGTCCCAGTCGTAGGCGATGCTCATGGCTACGGGCTCCTGCTGTGGACGAAAGGGGTACACAGGTTGGGACCTGCCAAGGTTGCCAAGCGTTCCGAAGCGCTTAGCGCTGGCGTTGTTGCGCTTGCATGTACTGGCGCAGCAACTGATTGATGCGGGTCTGGTAGCCGCTGCCCTGCTCCTTGAACCAGGCGAGGACATCTGAGTCCAGTCGAATGGTCACCGTCTGCTTGGCGGGAACGTGCAGCTCGGCCTGGCGGAAAAAGTCCTGGTCCAGTTCAGGGATATCTGATGTATCGATATCCTTGTCGTCCTGTCGGGCCAGGCGGCTCCAGTCAGTTCTCGATGATTTGGTCATAGTACCTGGCCTCCCGTTTGGTGGCTTTTCTTGCAGAAATGATGCGTAACACCTCACCCCGCCTCTCCGTGTACACGACGACACCTATCAGCGCCTTTAGCCATTCAAAGAACATGGGACGACCTGTATTTACAGCTGTACATACAACACCCCCTCTTTTCTTTCGAGACTAGAGCGACGTAGCGTGCTGCTCAACAGCGCTGGAGGGACACGGGAACGTTTCAGAAACGGACTACCACCACCAAAGAAATCTTCCATCGGTCGCAAGCCCTGAACTTCCCTGCACCCACAGCCCTCCACCGGGCATCACCACCGCCGGAGGTTGGAAGGATGAAACCGCTACTGCCCATAGCCTGTGCCACTGCCCTGCTCTGCGCCCTGCCCGCTTGGGCATGCACACCTGAAGAAGCAACGCAGAAACGTGAGGAGCTGGCCGGGCTGGTTACTCAGTTGACTGAGCAGAACCCGCAAAAGGCCAAGGAGATCAATGATGAGCTTCAGGGGATGGATCTGGGGACGGCGAGCAAGGACTTGCCCGACAAGTGTCAGCTGATCGACCAGCGGATCAAGGAGTTGAAACAGGCAGAGAAAAAAGCGGAGTGATCGTTCGTCGCCTGCGCACGCCCTTCGCAGATGCGAACTTGCGTCGCTTCTGCAAAGGGCCTGCGTGAGTCTTATTCAGCAGCAGGCTTGCGCTTCTTCAGCGGTGCCAGGCCGTCAGCACTGGCCAGAGGCGCGTTGGCCTTCGGCTTGGCAGTAGGCTTGCGCTTGGCTGCGGCTTTCTTGTCACCAGTCTTCTTCTCGACCTTTTTCTTCTTGCTACCGGCCGCCTTGCCCGAGGCCTTGACCTTCTTCGGCCCGTTGTAGGTGCCCTTCACTTCCTTGATGACCCGGCGCTCGAACTGCTGCTTGAGGTAGCGCTCGATGCTCGACATCAGGTTCCAGTCGTTGTGGGTGATCAGCGAGATCGCCAGGCCTTCGCCACCGGCACGGCCGGTACGGCCCACACGGTGGACGTACTCGTCACCGCTGCGTGGCATGTCGAAGTTGATCACCAGGTCCAGGCCGTCGATATCCAGGCCACGGGCTGCCACGTCGGTCGCCACCAGCACTTTGGAGCTGCCCTGCTTGAAGCGCTCGATGGCCAGCTTGCGGTCCTTCTGGTCCTTTTCGCCATGCAGCACGAAGGCCTTCACGTCCTTGGCCACCAGGTGACCGTAGATGCGGTCGGCCATGGCGCGGGTGTTGGTGAAGATGATCGCCTTGTCGAAGGTTTCGTTGGCCAGCAACCACTGCGCGATCTGCTCTTTATGCTGGTCGTGGTCGGCGGTAATGATCTGCTGGCGGGTGCCTTCAGCCAGTTGCGAGACACTGTTGAGCATCAGGTGTTCAGGGTCTTTCAGCACCTTGCCGATGATGTCGCGCAGGGCCGCGCCACCGGTGGTAGCCGAGAACAGCAAGGTCTGCTCGCGGTTTTCGCACTCTTTGCACAGGCGCTCCATGTCTTCGGCAAAGCCCATGTCGAGCATGCGGTCGGCTTCGTCCAGGATCAGGACCTGCACGTGGGACAGGTCGAGGTTGCCGGCATTGAGCTGCTCGAGCAGGCGACCCGGGGTGCCGATCAGCACGTCAGGCACCTTGCGCAGCATGGCGGCCTGTTCCTTGAAGTCTTCGCCGCCAGTAACCAGGCCCGACTTGATGTAGGTGAACTGCGAGAACAGCTGCACCTGCTTGAGGGTTTGCTGGGCCAGTTCACGGGTCGGCAGCAGGATCAACGCGCGAATCTCGACACGCGGACCGCTGAGGTCGACCAGACGGTTGAGCAGTGGCAGTACGAAGGCCGCCGTCTTGCCGCTGCCGGTCTGTGCAGTCACACGCAGATCCCGCCCTTGCAGGGCCAGGGGGATGGCCGCGGCCTGCACCGGGGTTGGCTCGACAAATTTAAGCTCGGCCACGGCTTTAAGCAGGCGTTCATGCAGGGCGAATTGGGAGAACACGGAGGTAACCTCAGACAAGTGCGGGAAATTCAGTTGCATAGGGTAACGTTTTCTGCAGCCTTAGCCGAATTTCTTTTGGCAACTTTGTCGCTATCCGCGCTCTAATACGGCTTCGTTTCGCAACAAGACTGTACGCAAGCCCATGGATATCCAACGAATCTGGCGTGACTCCCTCGACCTGTGGGGCACCCTCGACCAACATCCCATGCTGCACGCCGCCATCGGTCTGGCGGTACTGCTGCTCATCTCCCTGGTAGTCGGCCGCCTGGCGCGCTTCCTGATACTGCACGGCGCGCGCCTGCTGGCCCGCCAGCCTGCGCTGAAGTGGCTGGACGACCTGCGCCACAACAAGGTGTTCCACCGCCTGGCGCAAACAACCCCGTCCCTGGTGCTGCAATTCGGCCTGAAGCTGGTGCCTGAGCTGTCCGACACCGCCCAGCACTTCCTCGGCAATGTCGCCCTGGCCTTCACCCTGCTGTTCATGACCATGGCGCTGTCATGCCTGCTGGATGCCCTGCTCGACATCTATGCCCGTACCGAACATGCCCGCACCCGCTCGATCAAGGGCTACGTTCAACTGGCCAAGATGATGCTGTGGATCTTCGCCTCGATCGTCATCGTCGCTACCCTGATCGACCGCTCGCCGCTGTTGCTGCTGTCCGGCCTGGGTGCGATGTCGGCGGTGCTGCTGTTGGTGTACAAGGACACCCTGCTGTCGTTCGTCGCCAGCGTGCAGTTGACCAGCAACGACATGCTACATGTGGGTGACTGGATCGAAATGCCGCAGGTAGGCGCCGATGGCGACGTGGTGGACATCACCTTGCACACGGTGAAAGTGCAGAACTTCGACAAGACCATCGTCTCCATCCCCACCTGGCGCCTGATGAGCGAGTCATTCCGCAATTACCGCGGCATGCAGCAGTCCGGTGGCCGGCGCATCAAGCGCAGCCTGTTCATCGACGCCGCCGGCGTGCGCTTCCTCACCCGCGAAGAAGAACAGCGCCTGAGCCAGGTGCAGCTACTGAGTGACTACCTGGCAGGCAAGCGCCAGGAACTGCAAAACTGGAACGAGGCGCTGGGGCCGGTGGCGGACCTGTCAGCCAACCGCCGCAAGCTGACCAACATCGGCACCTTCCGCGCGTTCGCCCTGGCTTACCTGAAGAACCACCCCAATATTCACCCGAACATGACCTGCATGGTGCGGCAGATGCAGACCACCGCCGAAGGCGTGCCGTTGGAGATCTACTGCTTCACCACAACCACGGTGTGGGCGGATTACGAACGGATCCAGGGGGATATCTTCGACTATCTGCTGGCGGTATTGCCGGAGTTCGGCTTGAGCCTGTATCAGCAGCCGAGTGGCAATGATATGCGCGTGGGGTTGGCCGGGCGCACGGCGGCAGAGCCGATGCCGCGTCGCATTGAAGATATGAGCGAGGCTTGAGATTACCGGGGCTGCCCTGCAGCCCCGGATCAACGGGCGCGTCAGGCCTTGCCGGCCAGCGGTGCTTGCGCGCGACCACCCAGGCGGCTCAGCCACACCGACGCCAGGATGATCCCCCCGCCGATGAACAGCCGCCCTAGCGGCTCGTGCTGGTTCCAGATCAGCAGGTTCAGCAGCAGCCCTACCGGCACATGCAGGTTGTTCATCACCGCCAGCGTACCGCCAGAAACCAGGCATGCACCTTTGTTCCACCAGTACAGCCCCAGCGCCGTCGGACACAACCCCAGGAACAACAGCACCAGCCATTGCACATCAGTGCTCGGCAGGTGCTGAGTGTTGCCGAACAGCAGGAAGGCCGGAAGCACCACCAGCAACGCGCCGAGGTAAAAGTACCCAAAGCGCGCGTAGTGTGGCAGGTCGCTGGGATGGCGAGCGACCAGGTGACGGTACAGCACCTGGCCAGCGGCGTAGGTAAAGTTGGCCAGTTGCAGCAGCAGGAAGCCGATGAAGAACTCGCCGCTGATGCTGTCGAAGCGGATCACGGCAGCACCGGCCACGGCGACCAGCGCGGCCACTAGCGCCCAAGCGTTGAAGCGCCGGTTCAGGGCATCTTCGATCAAGGTCACGTGTAGCGGCGTGAGGATCGTGAACAGCAGCACCTCCGGTACGGTAAGCACGCGGAAACTCAGGTACAGGCAGACGTAGGTGATGCCGTACTGCAACGCGCCAATCAGCAGCATGGAACGCATGAAGCGTGGCTCGACCTGGCGCCAGCGGGTCAGCGGCAGGAACACCAGGCCGGCCAGCAGCACCCTGGCGAGCACTGCGAAATAGCTGTCGACGTGCCCGGCCAGGTACTCGCCGATCAGGCTGAAGGAAAACGCCTGGATCAGCGCGACGATTATCAGGTAGCCCATGGTTGCCTCTCGTGAATCAAGGCCGCGACCTTAGCGGGTTGCAGCGAATGAGTTCAACCATGAGGAATGTAGGGGCTGTACCGGCCTCTTCGCGGGCACGCCCGCTCCCACAGGGACCGCAATGGCCTTTGTAGGAGCGGGTTTACCCGCGAAGAGGCCGACATTGGCGACCTCAAAACCCCAGGGCATAAAAAAGCCCGGCCATACAAGCCGGGCAGGTACACCCAAAGGAGCAAAAACAGGTGTCAGGGTTGGGAATTCGTGATGCCTCAGGCCACCGCCGCCAACTTGGCCTTGGCTTGGTTGACGCCCTTCTCGTGGAACTCGCCGCTCATGTTCAGGCCTTCGGCATGGATGAAGTCGACATCGTGGATGCCGATGAAAGCCATCACCTGGCGCAGGTACGGTTCCTGGTGGTCACTGCTGGCACCCGCATGGATGCCGCCGCGGGCAGTCAGGACGATGGCGCGCTTGCCGGTCAGCAGGCCTTGCGGGCCGGTCGGGGTGTATTTGAAGGTGATGCCGGCACGCAGCACATGGTCCAGCCAGGCTTTCAGGGTGCTGGGGATGGTGAAGTTGTACATGGGCGCAGCCATCACCAGCACGTCGGCAGCCAACAACTCATCCGTCAGTTCGTTGGAACGGGCCAGGGCCTCCAGTTCGGCGGCGCTGCGCTGTTCTTCGGGCTTCATCCAGCCACCCAGCAGGTTCGCGTCCAGGTGGGGAACCGGGCTTACTGCCAGGTCGCGCACAGTGATCTGATCGGCCGGGTGAGCGGCCTGCCATTGCTGAATGAAGTCCTTGGTCAGCTGACGGGAAACGGAATCCTGCTGGCGGGCGCTGCTTTCGATGATCAGTACGCGGGACATGGGGGGTGCCTCCATCGGCAAAAAAGGGTGCGATTCGATGGAGGTGAGATTAAGGCTTGACCTATCGATAAAAAAGCGTAAAAAGTGGGTCCAATCTATCGATTAATCAGTTTATTCCGCGCTGCAGTTCAAGGCGATCCGCAGTTTGATGATTTGCCGATTGAATTTCGCGGTGACATCGACGCTTTTACCTGCCGGTACGTTCACACGGCGCACCCGCGGTGCCTCTGGGCCATTGCGGAAGGTCACCTTGCACGCCGCCGGGACCTGCCCATAGTTGTTGAGGGTGATGGCGCCAATGTCATAGGCCGTGTCATAGGCGGTGTAGTCGAGCTTGACCCCGGTCAGCTCCTTCTCCACATCGATGGGATAAGCCATGGCCCCGAGGGGCAGGCACATCAGTATTGCCGCACAACATTTCTTCATGGGCCGCTCTCCTTGAAAGAGCGCAGCTTAGGACAACAGGAGCGAAAGATGAAAGCGCCGCGCGTAACCCTTGACCAGTGGCGAACCCTGCAAGCAGTGGTCGATCACGGCGGGTTTGCCCAGGCCGCCGAGGCCTTGCACCGCTCGCAGTCATCGGTCAGCTACACCGTGGCCCGCATGCAGGAGCAGCTGGGCGTCCCGCTGTTGCGCATCGATGGCCGCAAGGCGGTGCTGACCGAGGCCGGCAATGTGCTGCTGCGCCGCTCGCGCCACCTGGTCAAGCAGGCCAGCCAGCTCGAAGACCTGGCCCACCACATGGAACAGGGCTGGGAAGCCGAGGTGCGCCTGGTGGTCGATGCCGCCTACCCCAGCGCCCGCCTGGTGCGCGCGCTGGCTGCGTTCATGCCACAAAGCCGCGGCTGCCGGGTGCGCCTGCGTGAAGAAGTGCTGTCTGGCGTGGAGGAAGTGATGCACGAAGGCATCGCCGACCTGGCCATCAGCAGCTACAGCATCGGCGGCTACCTGGGCGCCGAATTGAGCGCCGTGGAGTTCATCGCCGTCGCCCACCCCGAACACAGCCTGCACCGCCTGGGACGCGAACTGACCTTCCAGGACCTGGAAAGCCAGCTGCAGGTGGTGATCCGCGACTCCGGCCGCGCCCAACCGCGCGACGTCGGCTGGCTGGGCGCCGAGCAGCGCTGGACCGTCGGCAGCCTGGGCACCGCCGCCACCTTCGTCAGCAGCGGCCTGGGCTTTGCCTGGCTGCCCCGTCACATGATCGAGCGCGAGCTGCGCGAAGGCGTGCTCAAGCCATTGCCGCTGGATCAGGGTGGCAGCCGCCACCCACTGTTCTACCTTTACTCGAGCAAAGAGAAGACCCTGGGCCCGGCCACGCAGATTCTCATCGACCTGCTGCGCAATTTCGACACCGCGCCACTGGACGTGCCCTTCGCAGCCCCCCCACAAGCCTGAGAGGACCGCGCCCATGGCCTATTTCGAACACGAAGGATGCACGCTGCATTACGAGGAATATGGCCAGGGCGAACCCTTGGTGCTGCTGCACGGCCTGGGCTCCAGCTGCCAGGACTGGGAGTTGCAGGTGCCGGTGCTCAGCGGCCACTACCGGGTGATACTCATGGACATCCGCGGCCACGGTCGCTCCGACAAACCCGCTGACGGTTACCAGATCGCCACCTTCAGTGCCGACCTGCTGGCCCTGCTCGAACACTTGCACACAGGCCCGGTGCACTTCGTCGGCCTGTCCATGGGCGGCATGGTCGGCTTCCAGTTTGCCGTCGACCACCCTCAATGGTTGCGCAGCCTGTGCATCGTCAACAGCGCCCCCGAGGTCAAGCGTCGCACCCGCAGTGACTGGCTATGGTGGTTCAAGCGCTGGAGCCTGGCGCGCGTGCTCAGTGTCGAAACCGTCGGCAAGGGGCTGGCCGAACGGCTGTTCCCCAAACCACAACAAGCAGACCTGCGGCAGAAGATGGCCCAGCGCTGGGCGCGCAACGACAAACGCGCCTACCTGAAAAGCTTCGACGCCATCGTCGACTGGGGCGTGCAGGAACGCATCGGGCAGATTCACTGTCCTACCCTGGTGATCGCCGCCGACCACGATTACACGCCGATACAACTCAAAGAGCGCTACGTCGCCCTCATACCCAACGCCAGGCTGGTCGTCGTCGACGATTCCCGGCACGCTACACCCCTCGATCAACCCGAGGTCTTCAACCAGACCCTGCTGCAGTTCCTCGCAGCCGCTTCCACCTCTCAAGGATCTTTGAGCCCATGCTGAAAAAACTCCTGCTCACCGCCTGCTCGGTCGCCTTCGCCACCAGTGTCATGGCTTCCGACAAGACCCCGCACGTCCTGCTGGACACCAGCTTCGGCCAGGTCGAAATCGAGTTGAACGCCGAGAAGGCACCGCTCAGTACCAAGAACTTCCTGGAGTACGTGGACAGCGGCTTCTACAACAACACCATCTTCCACCGCGTGATCCCGGGGTTCATGGTCCAGGGCGGCGGTTTTACTGACCAGATGGTGCAGAAGAACACCAACGACCCGATCAAGAACGAGGCCAGCAACGGCCTGCAGAACACCCGCGGCACCCTTTCGATGGCACGCACGTCCAACCCGAACTCGGCCACCAGCCAGTTCTTCATCAACGTCGCCGACAACGACTTCCTCAACCCAGGTCGCGACGCCGGTTATGCCGTGTTCGGCAAAGTGACCAAAGGCATGGAAGTGGTCGATCAGATCGTCAACTCGCCGACCACCATCAAAAAAGGCATGCGCGACGTACCGGCCGATCCGGTCTATATCAAGTCCGCCAAACGTATCGACTGACTGCAGGCTTCACAGGGATGTGAAACCGCCTGAGGGTCGGACGAACAGGAGTGTTGTCGCCCATGCTGTACCGCCGTTTCGAAAGACTGATCGATATTTTCCGCGAGGCACCGAGCGAAGCCCCCCCGAGCACGGTGTGGCCGTTCTATCTGTACTACCTGCGCCAGGTATGGCCTAGTTTTCTTGCACTGCTGGTGGTTGGCCTGTTCGCCTCGCTGATCGAGGTGGCGATGTTCAGCTACCTCAGCCGCATCATCGACCTGGCTCAGGGTACGCCCAATGCCAACTTCTTCAGCGAGCACAGCGGCGAGCTGATCTGGATGCTGGTGGTGGTCCTGCTGTTGCGGCCAGTGTTCTTCGGCCTGCATGACCTGCTGGTGCACCAGACCATCAACCCTGGCATGACCAGCCTGATCCGCTGGCAGAACCATACCTACGTGCTCAAGCAGAGCCTGAACTTCTTCCAGAGCGACTTTGCCGGGCGCATTGCCCAACGCATCATGCAGACCGGCAACTCGCTGCGCGACTCCGCCGTACAGGCCGTGGACGCGCTATGGCATGTGCTGATCTACGCCATTACGTCGCTGGTGTTGTTTGCCGAGGCCGACTGGCGCCTGATGCTGCCGCTGCTGTTGTGGATCATCGGCTACATCGCCGCGCTCTGCTACTTCGTGCCGAGGGTGAAGGAACGCTCGGTAATTTCTTCCGACGCCCGCTCCAAGCTCATGGGGCGTATCGTCGATGGCTACACCAACATCGCCACCCTAAAGCTGTTCGCCCACACCGACTACGAACAGCAATACGCTCGCGAAGCAATCCGCGAACAAACCGAGAAAACCCAGCTGGCCTCGCGGGTGGTCACCAGCATGGACGTGGTCATCACCACGCTCAATGGCCTGCTGGTGGTCACTACCACCGGCCTTGCCCTGTGGCTGTGGAGCCAGTCGCTGATCACCGTTGGCGCCATCGCCCTGGCCACTGGCCTGGTGATCCGCATCGTCAACATGTCAGGCTGGATCATGTGGGTGGTCAACGGCATTTTCGAGAACATCGGCATGGTGCAGGACGGCCTGCAGACCATCGCCCAGCCGGTCACCGTCACCGACCCGCCCAATGCGCCGGCACTGAAGGTCAGCCGCGGCGCGGTGCGTTTCGATGACGTCGACTTCCATTACGGCAAGGCTGCCAATGTCATCGAAGGGCTCAACCTAGACATCCGCCCTGGCGAGAAAATTGGCTTGATCGGCCCGTCCGGGGCTGGCAAGTCGACCTTGGTCAACCTGCTGTTGCGCCTGTACGACGTACAGGGTGGGCGCATCCTCATCGACGGCCAGGACATTGCCAAGGTGAGCCAGGCCAGCCTGCGTGCACAGATCGGCATGATCACCCAGGATACCTCGCTGCTGCACCGTTCGATTCGCGAAAACCTGCTGTACGGCCGCCCCGGTGCCAGCGATGCAGAACTGCATGAAGCTGTGCGCCGCGCGCGGGCTGACGAGTTCATCCCACAGCTTTCGGATGCCCAGGGCCGCACCGGTTTCGATGCCCATGTGGGCGAACGCGGGGTCAAGTTGTCGGGCGGTCAGCGTCAGCGTATCGCCATTGCCCGGGTCCTGTTGAAGAATGCGCCGATCCTGATCATGGACGAGGCCACCTCAGCGCTGGACTCGGAGGTGGAGGCTGCCATCCAGGAAAGCCTGGAGACGCTGATGCAGGGCAAGACGGTGATTGCCATCGCCCACCGGCTTTCCACCATTGCCCGTATGGACCGGTTGGTAGTGCTGGACAAGGGACGAATTGCCGAAAGTGGCAGCCACAGTGAGTTGCTGGAGCAGCAAGGGCTGTATGCCCGGTTGTGGCACCACCAGACCGGAGGTTTTGTCGGGGTCGATTGACGCTTGCACCGGCCTCTTCGCGGGCTCGCCCGCTCCCACAGGATCACCACAGGCCTCAGAACTGTGCAATACCTGTGGGAGCGGGCAAGCCCGCGAAAAGGCCGGCACAGGCAACACAAAACGCTCAGTCCCGGCGGTAGGGCAACATCCCCCGCGCCTCTTCGGCATACCCCTTGACCCCTTCCCGTTCCTGCAGCAGAAAATCCTCCACCGCCCGCCGCAACCCCGGGTGCAGCAGGTAATGCCACGACCGCGTCAACACCGGCTCGAAACCGCGAATCAACTTGTGCTCCCCCTGCGCCCCGGCATCGAAACGCTGGTAACCCTCGGCAATGGCAAAGTCCATGCCCTGGTAGAAACACGTCTCGAAATGCAGCCGATCGAACTCATCCAGGCAGCCCCAATAGCGGCCAAACAGGCTGTCGCCGCCCACCAGGCTCAGGGCCATCGCCACATCACGCCCGCCCTGGCGAGCCATTACCACGCGCACCGCCTCGGGCATGCGTTCGGCCAGCAGGCTGAAGAACTCACGGGTCAGGTAAGGTGCCCGGCGGCGCACCGCATAGGTGTTGGCATAGCACAGAAAGACGAAATCCCACTGTGCCTCGTCCAGTTCATCACCGCGGTACCAGCGGAAGTCGATACCCTGCCCCGCCACCTGCTCGCGCTCCTTGCGCATCTGCTTGCGCTTGCGCGAGCTGAGGCTGTCGAGAAAGTCCTGGAAGTCGCGATACCCCCGGTTTTGCCAGTGAAACTGGCAGCCCAGGCGTTCCATCCACCCAGGCAGGCCCGCCAACTGCGCGTCCAGCGCCGGGTCGGTGAAATTGATATGCGCTCCGGAAAGCCCACCCTTGCCCAGATACTCCGGCAGGGCCTGCAGCATCAACAAACCGTCAGCCGGATCGGCCGCCAGCAGCCGTGGGCCGCTGACCGGGCTGAACGGTACAGCGCCAAGCAGTTTTGGGTAGTAGGCGATACCGGCCCGCTCACAAGCATCGGCCCAACCATGATCGAACACATACTCGCCAAATGAGTGCCACTTGCGGTACGCGGGCAACAGCGCCCGTACCTGTCCGTCACGCTCCAGCACCAGGTGCTCGGCGGCCCAGCCCGTGTTGCGCGCCACGCTGCCGCTGTCCTCCATTGCACTGAGAAAAGCATGGCGCAGGAAGGGTTGGCCGGCTGGCACAAGGGCATCCCAGGTGGCCGTCGAAAGATCACGCAGGTGGGCAAGGCTGTACAGGCTGGTCACGTTTTCGGCTCGCTGTCTGAAGACCGTCAGTATCCCCAAGGAAGGCCCGTCGCTCAAATGACGAACGCCGGGTGGGTCCTTCAATACTCAATTACTTAACAACAGTGCCACTAATCAGACATTAATCTGTCATTGGCCCCCGCAATACTTGCGCCTGTTTTCCGGAACCCTAGAACCTGTCTATTCAGGCCCTTTCCGAAGACATGCCAACGCAGGGGCAGGCGCTTGAGCCTCCCCCATTTTTTTCAGTAGGGAGAACCTTATGCGTCTTGTTTCCACACTTACCGGAGTAAGCCTCACCGGCATGATGCTGGCCCTGAGTGCCCCGGCCAGTGCTGCTGTCGACGCCAAGCTGCTCGAAATGCTCCGCGCCAATGGCTCGATCAACCAGGCGCAGTACAACGAACTGCAGGGCGACCTGGCAAAAGAAACCAAGGAAAAGGCCGACCAGAAAGCTCAGTCCGAACGCATGAGCTCCTTTGAACAAAAAGTGGCATGGGCCGCCAAGACCCAGATCAAGGGTGACGTGCGCCTGCGTTACGAAGACGTCAACGTCGACGATCCGAACAGCAGCAGCGGCAACCAGGACCGCCAGCGGGTACGTGCCCGTGTCGGTTTCTACAGCGAGATCAACCCGCAGGTCGACGCTGGGGTCCGTATCGCCACTGGCAGCAGCGCTGACCGACGTTCGACCAACCAGAGCTTCGACAACTACTTCGACAAGAAGTCGCTGTGGGTCGACCTGGCCTACCTCGACTGGCACCCGACTGCAGTCCCTAACCTGCACCTGATTGGCGGCAAGATGCAACAGCCTTGGGTGAGCATGGGCGACATCATCTGGGATAGCGACATCAACCCGGAAGGTGTGGCGGCCACTTACAAGGCTGACCTGGGCGGGGCCGAAGTCTTTGCCAGCGCCGGTCAGTACACCCTGAAGGACAACGTCGATGGTGACGGCGTCCAGTACAAGCACGATGCGCAGGTCTACCACGGCCAGTTGGGCGCCAAGTTCGCGCCGGCCGACGTGCTCAAGCTCACCGTGGGTGCCAGCATCTATGGTTACGACAACGACAAGGAAGCCGCCATCCTGCAGTCGTTCGGCAACACCACCAACGAGTTCAATCTGGTGGAAGGCTTTGGCCAGATCGACTTCACTGGCTTGGCCATTCCGTTGTCGGCCTATGGCCAGTACGTGAAGAACACCGACAGCACCGACGGCGAAGATCAGGCCTGGCTGGCTGGCCTGAAAACCAAAATGGGTGCCTGGAGCCTGGACTACAACTACCGCGATGTGCAGCGTAACGCGGTGGTCAGCCTGTTCACCGATTCGGACTTCGGCAACGGCTACACCGGTTCGCGTGGTCACAAGTTCAAGGTCGGTTACGAAATCGACAAGAACTTCTCCCTGGGTGCTGCCTACCTGATGGCCAAGACCGACCTGTCGCAGCTGCCGAACAGCAATGCTGACGTCGACACCCTGCAGGTTGATCTGGAAGCCAAGTTCTAAGCAACACCCTGCTCTGCTTCACCTGAAGCGGGAAACGCCGACCCCATCCGGCGTTTCCCGCTTCTTTTTGCCTGTGTGAAATGCGCCGGCCCCTTCGCGGGCTTGCCCGCTCCCACAGAATCACCACAGACCTTGAGAACTGTGCTGTACCTGTGGGAGCGGGCAAGCCCGCGAAGAGGCCGTAACAGGCGCCTGATGAATCAGCGCTTGCGCAGAATCACGCTACCAATCGAATACCCCGCACCAAACGAGCTCAACACGCCCAACGAGCCCTTGGCCAGGTCATCCTGGTACAGGTGGAAGGCAATCACCGACCCCGCCGAGCTGGTATTGGCGTAACGGTCCAGAATCACCGGTGCCTCTTCCTCGGCCACTTCACGCCCCAACAGTTTCTTGACGATCAGCTGGTTCATGCTGAGGTTGGCCTGATGCAGCCAGAAGCGCTTCACGTCGCCCGGTTGCAACCCGTTCTCCTGCAGGTGCTCACCGATCAGCTCGGCCACCTTCGGGCACACCTCGCGGAACACCTTGCGGCCTTCCTGGATGAACAGCTTGTCCGCAGCGCCTTCGCCCTCTTCCGCCGCACGGTTGAGGAAGCCGAAGTTGTTGCGGATGTTGTTGGAGAACTCAGTCCAGAGCTTGCTGCTGACGATGTCGAACTGGTGCGCCGAAGTGGCCTGGTCGGCACGCTCCAGCAACACGGCGGTGGCGGCATCGCCAAAAATGAAATGGCTGTCGCGGTCACGGAAGTTGAGGTGGCCGGTGCACACTTCGGGGTTGACCATCAGCACCGCCCGCGCCTGGCCCAGCGCTACGCTGTTGGCGGCGGTCTGTATGCCGAAGGTGGCCGACGAGCAGGCCACGTTCATGTCGAAGGCAAAGCCCTGGACACCCAGTGCCTGTTGCACTTCGATGGCGATCGCCGGGTAAGGGCGCTGCAAGTTGGAGCAGGCGACGATCACCCCGTCGACATCAGCCGCCGTCCGGCCTGCGCGCTCCAGGGCCTGGCGGGCAGCGGCCACGGCCATTTCACACAGCACCGACGGTTCATCGTTGCTACGCTCGGGCAGGCGCGGCTTCATGCGCTGCGGGTCGAGGATACCGGCCTTGTCCATGACAAAGCGGCTCTTGATGCCCGAGGCCTTTTCGATAAACGCCGCGTCGGAGAGCGGCGCCGCCTCGACTTCACCGCGCTCGATGGCGGCAGCGTTGTCCTGGTTGAACTGCTGCGACCAGGCATTGAAGGAAGCCACCAGCTCTTCGTTGGAAATGCTCTGGGCCGGGGTGTACAGGCCGGTGCCGCTGATCACGACGTTATGCACGGTCGTTCCTCTGGTCAAAGGCCATCGCCACAGGGCGCTGGCTGGAAACATGACAGGTTAATGGCACTTTAGTGCCAATTCAGGGGCATACGTTTACCCCCGCGCGGCGGGCTTATCCGCCAAGGGCCGCAAAGCGGCCCCTAACGCCCCAAAGTTTGCCACAAATAATGGAGGTTAGCCTTCCACCTGACTCCATTGTTTGCTCAATCGCTTGTCAGAAATCGGCACCTTGGTCCCCAACTGCTGGGCAAACAGCGACACTCGATATTCTTCCAGCCACCAGCGGTACACGGTCAGTTGCTCATCGCGCTTGCCTTCCTGGGCATGCTTGTCGGCACGGGCCTTGTACTGCGCCCACAAATTGGCCAGCTCGCCGCTCCACACCCGGTCCTTCTGTACTTGCGAGCCGAGTTTCTCGAGGCGCAATTCA
The DNA here is from genome assembly GCF_045164175.1 of Pseudomonas sp. 10(2024). Classification (NCBI taxonomy): domain Bacteria; kingdom Pseudomonadati; phylum Pseudomonadota; class Gammaproteobacteria; order Pseudomonadales; family Pseudomonadaceae; genus Pseudomonas; species Pseudomonas sp. 10(2024). The sequence goes on along the minus strand of NZ_CP174006.1, from coordinate 1,533,657 downwards.
ACCGCCTTGAGGTAACGCGGCAACTCCTTGAACCACACCCCAGGCGTTTCGCGTACGAAGCCCGGGTACACCAGGTTGCCTAGCTGCTGCTTGATGTCGTTCAGTGCCACCGCTTGGCTCAGGTCGATCTTGCCCTTGAAGCGTTTCTGCAGACCATGCCACAGCTTCAGCACTTCCAGGGTCTGCCTTGCCAGGCGCTCGGCATGCTCGGCCCAGCTGCCGCGCTTGCGTTCAGCCAGCGCGGCCAAGGCCGCGCCATCACGTGGCAACGGTTGTTCGCCTTCAAGGATGCAACTGTCCAGGCTGGCCAGCAGAATGTCTTCGACCAGCGCTTCTACCCGCCCCATTTCACGGTACAGCAGGCCCAGCTCGGTCAGCCCCGGCAGCTTGCCGCGCAGGAACTTGGCTGGCTCGGCCAGTTGCTGCAGCAACAGCCGTTGCAAGGCGCGGCGGTGCTGAAACTCGGCTTCGGCCTGGGTCGAGAAACGCCCTTCACGCACAGTGCCGTTGTCTTCCACCAGTGCCGGGTACACGGTCATCGACAGGCCGGCGATCTTCTGCTGGGCGGTCTGCTTCACTTCGCTGAAGGCCTTGGCCTGCACCGGCTGCTCACCCTTGGCGTCACGCGGCACGGCCAGGGCAGCCTGGCTGGCGGCAGCAAAGCGCGCGGTCAGTTCCGCCAGGTCGCGGCCTTCGCCAAGGAACTTGCCCTGGCCATCGACCACTTCGATGTTCATGCGCAGGTGGCCCTCGACCTGGTTGACCGACTCGTCCCAGGCCTCGTCCGACACACGTGCACCGGTCATGCGCAGCAGTTCCTGGCCCAGGGCCTGAGGCAGCGCCCCTTGGCCGAAGGTCATGCGTGCCAGCGAAGCCTTGACGAAGTCTGGCACCGGGACAAAGTTCTTGCGCAGGGCCTTGGGCAGGTTGCGCACCAGCGCCACGCACTTGGCCTCCAGCAGGCCCGGCACCAGCCACTCCAGGCGCTCGCCCGGCAGGCTCGGCAACAGCGGTGCCGGCACCCGCACCGTCACACCATCACGGGGGTGGCCGGGCTCGAAGTGGTAGCTCAGCGGCAGGCGCAGATCGCCCACCTGCATACTGTCGGGGTACTGTGCGGCGGTCACTTCGCTGGCCTCGCGGGCCAGCACGTCCTCCTCGCGCATGATCAGCAGGTTGGCGTCCTTCTGGCTGCCCATGCGGTACCAACTGTCGAAGGTCGCCGTCTGGTGGATTTCCGCCGGCAGGCGCGCTTCGTAGAAAGCGTACAGCGTTTCTTCGTCAGCCAGAATGTCACGCCGGCGAGCCTTGGCTTCCAGCTCGTCCAGCTCTTCAAGCAGGCGTTTGTTGGCCGCCAGGCACTTGGCCCGCGACTGGATTTCGCCACCCACCAGGCCTTCACGGATAAACAGCTCGCGCGAGGTCGCCGGGTCGATCGGGCCGTAGTGCACCGGCCGACGGCCGACCAGGATCAGCCCGTAGAGCGTGATCTGCTCGTAGGCCACCACCTGCCCGCGCTTCTTCTCCCAGTGCGGCTCGAAATGGTTTTTCTTGATCAGGTGGCCGGCCAGCGGCTCGATCCAGTCCGGCTCGATCCTGGCCACCATGCGCGCATACAGCTTGGTGGTTTCGACCAGCTCGGCAGCCATGACCCACTGCGGGCGCTTGCGCCCCAGGCCCGACGAAGGATGCACCCAGAAGCGCCGCTGACGGGCGCCCTGGTAGTCGCCCTCTTCGGTCTTCTGGCCAATCTGGCTGAGCAGCCCGCTGAGGATTGCCTTGTGCATCTTCTGGTAATCGGTCGGTTCCTTGTTCACCGTCAGCTGCAGGTCACGGCAAATCAGCGCCAACTGACGATGAGCATCGCGCCACTCGCGCAGCCGCAAGTAGTTCAGGAACTGCTTGCGGCACCAGTTGCGCAGCGGGTTGGCGGTCAGCGCCTGGCGTTGTTCCTCGAAGCCGCGCCACAGGTTGACCAGCGCAGCGAAGTCCGAGTCCACGTCCTTCCACTGTGCGTGCGCCTGATCGGCGGCCTGCTGGCGTTCTGGAGGGCGTTCACGCGGGTCCTGCACCGACAGCGCGCTGGTGACGATCAGCACTTCCTGCAGGCTGCCCAGGCGCGCGCCTTCAAGCAGCATGCGGCCCAGCCGCGGGTCGATCGGCAAGCGCGCCAGCTGGCGGCCAATTGGCGTCAGCTGGTTCTCGCGGTTGACCGCCGAAAGCTCCTGCAACAGGTTGAAGCCGTCGCTGATGGCTTTGCCATCCGGCGGCTCGATGAACGGGAAGGCATCGATTGCGCCCAGGCGCAGGTGCAACATCTGCAGGATCACCGCCGCCAGGTTGGTGCGCAGAATCTCCGGGTCGGTAAACGCTGGCCGGCTGTTGAAGTCCTCTTCGCTGTAGAGACGCACGCAAATGCCCGGCTCGACCCGGCCGCAACGGCCTTTACGCTGGTTGGCACTGGCCTGTGACACGGCCTCGATCGGCAGGCGCTGGACCTTGGCGCGGTAGCTGTAGCGGCTGATGCGCGCAGTACCGGTGTCAATCACATAGCGGATGCCAGGCACGGTCAGCGAGGTTTCGGCGACGTTGGTGGCCAGCACCACGCGGCGCCCGGTGTGCGGTTGGAAGATACGCTGCTGCTCGGCCGGCGACAGGCGCGCGTACAGCGGCAAAATCTCGGTATGGCGCAGTTGCGCCTTGCGCAGGATCTCGGCGGCATCACGGATTTCCCGCTCGCCCGGCAGGAAGATCAGCACATCGCCCGGGCCCTTGCCCTCGCTGCGTTCGTGCTGCGCCAGCTCGTCGAGGGTGGCAAGGATGGCCTGATCGACGGTGAGGTCATCCTCGATCTGGTTGCCCTCTTCGTCCTGTTCGCTGGTCAGCGGACGGTACCAGGTGTCCACCGGGAAGGTGCGCCCGGACACCTCGATGATCGGCGCACCGTCGAAGTGCCTGGAGAAGCGCTCCAGGTCGATGGTGGCCGAGGTGATGATCAGTTTCAGGTCCGGTCGGCGATGCAGCAACGTTTTCAGGTAGCCGAGCAGGAAGTCGATGTTCAGGCTGCGCTCGTGCGCTTCGTCGACGATGATCGTGTCATAGCGTTCAAGGAAGCGGTCATGCTGGGTTTCGGCCAGGAGAATGCCGTCGGTCATCAGCTTGACCAAGGTGTTGGAATCGCTCTGGTCTTCGAAACGCACCTGGTAGCCGACCAGCGCGCCCAAGGGCGTGCCCAGCTCTTCAGCGACTCGCGCGGCCACGCTACGCGCTGCGATCCTGCGTGGCTGGGTATGGGCGATCAACCCATGGCTGCCACGGCCAAGCTCCAGGCAGATTTTCGGCAACTGGGTCGTCTTGCCAGAGCCGGTTTCGCCGGCGATCACCAACACCTGGTTTTCGGCCAAGGCCTTCTTGATTTCGTCACGTTTGGCGGCGATGGGCAGGTTGTCGTCGTAGCGTACGGTCGGCACGCTCTGCTGACGCGCGGTGACCTGAGCGCAGGAGGCCTGGACCTTCTCCACCCATTGCGCCAGCTTCGCCTCGTCGGGGCGCTTGCGCAGTTCGTGCAGTTGCCGGCGCAGGCGATGGCGGTCGGCAATCATGGCGTGGTCGAGGTTTTGCAGCAGTTTGTCGATGGCGTGGTCAGTCATGGGGCTTTTTAGTGATGCAGGTGAGCCTGCTTTTTCATGATCGGCATTCGGAAAGTCGGGCGATTGTCGCAGATTTGCGGATTCTCTGCTGCCTGCGCGCTCCCACATTGACCGTGATGCTTTCAGCACGAATGTTTAGCCAAGTGCGATGTAAAGGTTGCCATTCACTGCTTTAATCAACCTTACGCCGCATGTGAGTATCAAAGGCATGACTCCCGCCCAGCCCATCGCCCCACCGTCGTCCCGCCCTTCGCTGCCGAAGGCCCGGAGCCGTGCCGGGGAAAATCCGCTGGTCCACATCATCCTCGCCTTCTGGGCCTTGTGGCACTGCCGTCACGCGCGCCCACCGGACACCTCGCTCACGCCATTGTGACCAAACCCGGCCAGCGTCTGGCCGTTTGACTCAACCGGGCCGCCTGCTTGCGCGGTGGCCCTGCGCGTCTATGAGCGAATTGATCATGCACTTTGCCCCTGTAGAGCAGGCTACCCGTTTTCTGGCCGACAACCCCGATATCGAGCTGTTCGAACTGTTCATCCTCGACGCCAACGGTGTGCCACGCGGCAAGCTGTTGCACCGCGAGGAACTGCTGGCCGTGTACCAGACAGGCCGGCCACTGCCCAGCACCATCCTTGGCCTGACCCTCAATGGCGACGATGTGGAAAACTCCGGCTTGGTGTGGGACGTCGGCGATATCGACTGCCGTGCCTACCCGCTTGACGGCAGCCTGGTGCGCCTGCCCTGGCGCCGGGTGCCCACCGCCGCAGTGCAGGTGAGCATGCACCCCAGCGAGGGGCTGCCGGCCAGCATCGCTGACCCACGCCATGTGCTGCTGCGCACCATCGAAGCGTTGAAGGCCGATGGTTATCACCCGGTGATGGCCTGCGAGCTGGAGTTCTACCTGCTCGACCAGCAGCGTGATGCCCAGGGCCGCCCACAACCGGCACTGGACAACGATGGCGGCCGCCCCCGCAGCACCCAGGTCTATGGCCTGCGCGAACTGGAGCAGATCGAACCGTTCCTCGCCGACCTGTACGCTGCCTGCAAGGCCCAAGGCATCCCGGCGCGCACGGCCATTTCCGAGTACGCCCCGGGCCAGGTGGAAATCACCCTGGAGCATGGCGATGCGCTGCAGGCGATGGACCAGGCGGTGCGCTACAAGCGCCTGGTAAAAGGTGTGGCCCATGCCCACGGCATGCAGGCCTGCTTCATGGCCAAGCCATTCGCCCAACTGGCCGGCACCGGCATGCACATGCACCTGAGCCTGGCCGACAGCGCCGGCAACAACCTGTTCGCCAGCGAAGACAAGGCCGGCACCCCGCTGCTGCGCCAGGCCGTGGCCGGCATGCTGCGCCACCTGCGCGACTCGCTGCTGCTGTTCTGCCCCAACGCCAACTCCTTCCGCCGCTTCCAGGCCAACAGCTATGCGCCCCTGGCGCCAACTTGGGGCGTGGACAACCGCACCGTGAGCCTGCGTGTGCCAGGAGGCCCTGCCAACAGCCGCCATGTGGAGCACCGCATCTGTGGCGCAGATGCCAACCCTTACCTGGCTGCAGCGGCGATCCTTGCTGCCAGCCACTGGGGCATCCGCGAACAGCTTGACCCAGGCGCGCCCGTTGAAGGCAACGGCTATGCCCAGGCCACCGAACACCTGCCCACTGACTGGCTGACCGCACTCGACGCCCTGCAACATTCCGATTGGGCCCGTGAAGCATTGGGCGAAGACTTCCTTGGCGTGTACCTGAAGGTCAAGCGCGCCGAGTACCGCCAGTTCATGGCCGAAGTCAGCGAACAGGACTGGCGCTGGTACCTGCACCAGGCCTGAGCCCCTACAAAACAAGGAACACCCATGAACGCAGCATTGAACAACGGCCCGGCGCAACGCGCGCCGTCCTACTACAGCGCCACCCTCAACGACCAAACTGCGTACCCGCAACTCAAGGGCACGGTGCAGGTGGATGTGGCGATCATCGGCGGTGGCTTTACGGGCGTGGCCACGGCGGTTGAACTGGCCGAGCGCGGCCTGAAGGTCGCCATCGTCGAAACCAACCGTATCGGCTGGGGCGCCAGCGGGCGCAACGGCGGCCAGGTGACCGGCAGCCTGTCGGGCGACGAGGCCATGCGCTCGCAGATGCGCAACCACCTGGGCGCCGAAGTTGACGACTTCATCTGGCACTTGCGCTGGCGCGGGCACCAGGTGATCGAGCAGCGCGTGGCGCGCTATGGCATCGATTGCGACCTCAAGCGTGGCCACCTGCATGCAGCCATGAAGCCTTCGCACATGAACGAACTGCGTGCGTTCGAGGCCGAAGCGCGGCGCCGTGGCATGGGCGATCAGGTGCAATTGCTCGATCGCGCTGCAGTGGCCGAGCATCTGCAAAGCCCGCTTTATCTGGGTGCGTTGAAGAACCTGCGCAACCTGCACCTGCACCCACTCAACCTGTGCCTGGGCGAAGCCCGTGCCGCGCATGGCCTGGGTGCACTGATATTCGAAAATTCCGAAGTGCTGGACATCGTCCATGGCCCGCGCCCGGCGGTGGTTACCGCCCACGGCCGGGTCGAGGCACGCCAGGTGATGTTGGCCGGCGATGTGTATCACAAGCTGGAAAAGCGCCAGCTCAAGGGCAAGATCTTCCCGGCCATGGGCGGTATCGTCACCACCGCGCCGCTGGGTGAGCTGGCCGAGCAGATCAACCCGCAGGACCTGGCGGTGTACGACTGCCGCTTCGTCCTCGACTACTACCGCCTGACGGCCGACAAGCGCCTGCTGTTCGGCGGCGGTGCCAACTACTCAGGCAAGGATTCACGCGACATCGAAGGCGAATTGCGCCCCTGCATCGAACGCACCTTCCCGGCATTGAAGGGGGTGCCGATCGAGTTCCAGTGGAGCTGCGCCATGGGCATCGTGGTCAACCGCATCCCGCAGCTGGGCAAGCTGTCGGACAACGTGTGGTACTGCCAGGGTTACTCGGGGCACGGCATCGCCACCAGCCACATCATGGGCGAGATCATGGCCGAAGCGTTGACCGGGACGCTGGAGAAGTTCGACACCTTCGCCCAGTGCAAGCATGTGCGAGTGCCGATGGGGGACTTGCTGGGGAACCCGCTGCTGGCGGCGGGGATGTGGTATTACCAGATGCTCGAGAAGCTCCGCTGAGTTGCGCGGATGTAATCGATGGACTCGCCCCCGCCGAGGCATCACAGTGCCACGGTGGTGTTCGAAGAAGCCAACGGCAGCGAGGGCGAGACCATGAAAAAGCATAGTTCGAAACACGATTCCCTGTCTTCCACTGATGTGGAGCTTTGCACAACCATCTGCGTAGACCTGGCCAAACAGGTCTTCCAATTAGCAGGCGAGGACGCTACTGGGCGGGTGATCTACGAAGATCGCATCAAATCCCGCCAAGCGTTCCATGATTTCCTGCTCAGGCTGCCAACGACCGTGGCCGTCTTGATGGAGTGCGGTCCAGGTGCGCAAGCCTGGGCCAGGCTGCTGCAGGCCAAAGGTAATCCGGTTCGCATCCTGCCGGCGCAACGTGTCGCCGAACATCGCAGCGGTGCAAAGAACGATCGTAACGACTGCTATGCCATTTTGCGTGCCGGTCGCGATACGAGCATCGCTTCGATACCGATCAAGAGCACCACAGCACTGGCTATTCAAGCGCTGCACCGTATCCGGCGCGGTAACATCAAGCGACATACCGCGCTGGGCAATCAGATCCGTGGTTTGCTACTTGAGCATGGCGTATCCATGCCCCAGGGCGATGCCGCGATCAATAAGCATGTGCCTCAGGCGCTTGAGGATGCTTCCTTGCCTCTACCCGACCTGTTGCGCGAGTTGCTCGATGAGTTGCTGATGGACTGGTTGTCTCTAGGTGAACGCATAGCGGCGCTGAGCCGCCGGCTCGAAGCGACTGCCCAAGAGGATAAAGTCGCTCAGCGACTGATCACCATTCGCGGCGTCGGCCCTATCATTGCCACGGCGATCGTGGCGAAACAGACCGACCCCAGCCGCTTCGCCAGTGGCCGAATGTATTCCGCCTTCTTCGGTATCGTGCCCGATCAGCACAGCAGCGGAAACAAAATCAGATTGGGCAAGATGAGCAAGCGCGGTGACGGCTACATACGCAGCCTGATGATCCAGGGCGCGCATTCCGTCTTGAGCCAGCTAAGGCCTGATTCCGATCAGCCAGATGATCGCCGCCTCTTGCGTTGGCTATCCCGCCTTGGGCGCAAGGAGGCGGCGATCAGGCTGGCTAATCGAAATCTGCGGATTATCTGGGCCCTGTTACAGAGCGATCAGGTTTACCAACGCAAACCGAACGAAAAACCGGAGGCGGCTATGAGCCTCTGACCCACCGGGTAATGCCACCGGGGCGCTAGGCGCTCCAACCCCTGCTAGTGAACATTGACCCTAGGTAAGACCGTCGCAGACCGATGCCTCCGCTCCTACAGGCCTGATAGTGGCCTCAATGTAAACGGCACACTGCGAGCTCACCACGATGTTGGCCAGAAGCAAAAAGCTTCCTCGAACAGGCCTGATACATAGATGCAACCGGGTTCCTATGTTCAAAAAAGCAGCTAGACAGTGTGGGCGAGTCCATACATAGGAGCGGGTTTACCCGCGAAAGGGCCGGCCCTGCTGACCGAACTCCACCCGCCGTTCACCGTTGTCGCCACTACCGTATTCGCGGGTAAACCCGCTCCTACCGAGGCTCACAATGTGTTAAGACGGCGCCGCATCTTATTGTGGGGCCTTGTGTCGCGAAAGGGGCGCAAAGCGCCCCCAGCCATTGATGCATCGCCGCCGAAATCCCAGGGCCGCGTCGCGGCCCTTTCGCGACACGAGGCCGCGCCCACACTGAGCGTGCAGGCTTATGGTCAGGCGATCTTCTTCAAGCCTTGCTTCTTGAGCTCTTCATCACGCAGTTCGCGGCGCAGGATCTTGCCCACGTTGGTGGTAGGCAGCGAATCGCGGAACTCGATGTGGCGCGGTACCTTGTAGCCGGTAACGTTGGCACGCATGTGCTCCATCACCTGCTCCTTGGTCACGGTCATGCCCGGCTTGACCACGATGAAGACCTTGATCACTTCACCCGACTTCTCGTCCGGCACACCGATGGCTGCGCACTGCAGCACGCCCGGCAGGGCCGCCAACACGTCTTCCAGCTCGTTGGGGTATACGTTGAAGCCCGAGACCAGGATCATGTCTTTCTTGCGGTCGACGATGCGCATGTAGCCGTCCGCCTGGATCACCGCGATGTCGCCGGTCTTCAGCCAGCCTTCGCTGTCGAGAATCTCGGCCGTGGCGTCTTCACGCTGCCAGTAGCCCTTCATCACCTGCGGGCCCTTGACACACAGCTCGCCCACTTCGCCAAGCGGCAACTCATTGCCGGCGTCGTCGATGACCTTGCACAGGGTCGACGGCACCGGAATACCGATGGTGCCCACCTGGTTCGCTTCCGACGGGTTCACCGCCGCCACCGGGCTGGTTTCGGTCATGCCATAGCCTTCGCAGATGGCGCAACCGGTAACGGCCTTCCAGCGCTCGGCCACGCTTAGCTGCAAGGCCATACCGCCCGACAGGGTGATTTTCAGCGCCGAGAAATCCAGGGCTCGGAACGCCTCGTTGTTGCACAGGGCAACGAACAGGGTGTTGAGGCCCACAAAGCCGCTGAACTTCCACTTGCCCAGTTCCTTGACCATCGCCGGCAAGTCTCGCGGGTTGCTGATCAGCACGTTGTGGTTGCCGATCAGCATCATCGCCATGCAATGGAAGGTAAAAGCATAGATGTGGTAAAGCGGCAGCGGGGTGATGAGGATTTCGCAGCCTTCGTGCAGGTTGGAGCCCATCAGTGCACGGCACTGCAGCATGTTGGCCACCAGGTTGCGGTGGGTCAGCATGGCGCCTTTGGCCACACCGGTGGTACCGCCGGTGTACTGCAGCACCGCCACGTCGTTGGCCTGCGGGTTGGCTTCGGTCACTGGCTGGCCCTTGCCCAGCGCCAGGGCGTCATTGAAACGCACGGCCTGTGGCAGGTTGTAGGCCGGCACCATCTTCTTCACGTACTTGATCACGCTGTTGATCAGCAGGCGCTTGAGTGGCGGCAGCAGGTCGGCCACTTCAGTGACGATAACGTGCCTGACCTTGGTTTTGGGCACCACTTTCTCGGCCAGGTGGGCCATGTTGGCCAGGCACACCAGGGCCTTGGCACCCGAGTCGTTGAACTGGTGTTCCATCTCCCGCGCGGTGTACAGCGGGTTGGTGTTGACCACGATCAGCCCGGCACGCATGGCACCGAAGACCGCGACCGGGTATTGCAGGACATTGGGCAGTTGCACGGCAATGCGGTCACCCGGCTTGAGGTCGGTATGCTGCTGCAGCCAGGCGGCAAACGCCCCCGACAACGCATACAACTCGCCATAAGTGATAGTCTTGCCCAGGTTGCTAAAGGCCGGTTTGTCGGCAAAGCGTTGGCAGGATTGCTTGAGTACTGCCTGGATATTGGGGAATTCGTCAGGATTGATTTCCGCCGTAATCCCGGCTGGGTACTTATCCTTCCAAAAATTTTCGATCATGGAAGCCCACTCCTTCAGCAACAGCGAAGTTCGATTCACGCGTCGATGCGCTTATTATTGATATGAGATGACGGTTCGTTGCAAACCGGATCATCTGGAAGCGGGCCGAGAGTAACAGCTTTGTCTGGGGTCGCCTAGAGGCCAAAACAGGCCTTATGGTCACAAAAATGACTCAATGAACAATACAGGTCATTTTTAGAGTAATTATCCAAAATGTCGCAGATAAGGCTGTATAGAGCCTGTTAGAGCGGTTTAAGGCATTCGCGGGTAAACCCGCTCCTACATTGGGCGGTGCAGGAGCGGGTTTACCCGCGAAGAAGCCATCCCGGTATCACGCTATATCGCGCAACTCCCGCCGCAAAATCTTGCCCACCGGCGTCATGGGCAACGATTCGCGCAGCACGATGTGCTTGGGTACTTTGTAGCCGGTGAAGTTGGCCTTGCAGTAGGCCTTCAGCTCATCAACGCTCAGCCCCCCCTCGCGCGGCACCACGAACAGCTTGACCGCCTCGCCGGAACGCTCGTCCGGCACGCCGATAGCCGCACAGTTGGCGACCTTGGGATGCCCCATCACCACATCCTCGATTTCGTTGGGGTACACGTTGAAGCCCGAGACGATGATCATGTCCTTCTTGCGGTCGACGATGCGGGTGAAGCCGTCCGGGTCGATCACCGCGATATCACCGGTCTTGAACCAGCCTTCTGCATCCAGTGCCTGGGCCGTTGCCTCGGGCTGCTGCCAGTAACCCTTCATGACCTGCGGGCCTTTGATGCAAAGCTCGCCCCGCTCGCCCAGCGGCAGTTCGTTGCCATCATCATCGATGACCTTGAACGCAGTACCCGCCACGGGGATGCCCACCGTACCCAGACGCGCCAGCTGGCCGTAGGGGTTGGTGCTGGCCACCGGCGAGGTTTCTGTCAGGCCGTAGCCTTCAACGATGCGGCACCCGGTAAGGTCTTCCCAGCGCTCGGCGGTGGCCTTGACCAGCGCGGTGCCACCAGAGTTGGTGACCTTCAGCGCCGAGAAGTCCAGCTGACGGAAGCCCGGGTGGTCCATCAGTGCGACAAACAAGGTATTGAGGCCCAGCAAGGCAGAGAAACGCCACTTGCCCAGCTCCTTGATGAAGCCGGGAATATCCCGCGGGTTGGTAATCAGCACGTTATGGTTGCCGGTGACCATCATGCACATGCAGTTCGCGGTGAAGGCATAGATGTGGTACAGCGGCAGCGGCGCGATCATCACCTCCTGGCCGTCCTTCAGCAGCTTCTGCCCATCGGGGCCGTGCTGCGAGAAGCAGGCCAGCACCTGCAGCATGTTGGCCACCAGGTTGCCATGGGTGAGCATGGCGCCCTTGGCCAGGCCGGTGGTGCCGCCGGTGTACTGCAGCACCGCGATGTCATCGAGGTTCAGCGACACCGGTTTGGGCAACAGCCCGCGGCCCTCGCGCAGCACCTGCTTGAACGGCACCGCCTGGGGCAACCGGTAGGCCGGCACCATCTTCTTCAACTTGTCGACCACGGTGTTGACCAGCCAGCCCTTGGCGGCCGGCAGCAGGTCGCCCATCTTTGCCTCGATCAGGTACTCGATACCGGTATCGGGCAGCACCTCCTGCACGCGCTTGCCGAACATGTTCAGGTACACCAGCGCACGCGCGCCACTGTCCTTGAACTGGTGGCGCATCTCGCGCTCGGTGTACAGCGGATTGGTATTGACCACGATCAGCCCGGCGCGCATGGCACCGAAGACGGCGATGGGGTACTGCAGCACATTGGGCATCTGCACAGCGATGCGCTCACCCGGTTTGAGGTCGGTGTGCTGCTGCAACCAGGCAGCGAAGGCTGCCGAATGGCGCTCCAGTTCCGCGTAGCTGAGGGTCACGCCCAGGTTGCTGAACGCCGGGCGGTCGGCAAAGCGCTTGCAGGAGCGCTCGAACACCTCGACGACCGAGGCGTAGGCATTGATGTCGATGGTGGAAGGCACGCCTGCCGGGCGCTTGTCATTCCAGAAGTCGGCTTGCATTTATTATTGTTCCTCTGCCTGGACCTGCACTGCGTCCTTTAGTCCTTTACCTGACCGCCTGCCGGCGAAAAGGCGTTGATTCGACGTTAGCAGGTAAACCCAAGGTGGCATATACGCCAAGTGCCGCCATTAACATTGTGAATCTTATTTGTGCCCCTCCTGCAATCCGGCCGGTTGTGCATACACTGTTCGGGTAACCGCGCGCACAAGGACCCGCCATGCCCCACGACGCCTTCTGGCTGCCCGCCAGTGAGCACTGCAGCCTGTACGTACACCAATGGCTGCCGGCCACACCGGTAAAGGCCGTGGTGCTGCTGGCCCATGGCATGGCCGAGCATGCCGGGCGCTACCAGCGCCTGGGCCAGGCTCTGAGCGAGGCCGGCTTTGCCCTGCTCGCTGCCGATCAGCGTGGCCACGGGCGCACTGCCGAACTGGGCAACCTCGGCCTGTTCGCCCGCCATCATGGCTGGAATGCCGTGGTCAATGACCTGGGGTGTGTGGCCCAGCACATCGGCCAGCAGTTCCCGTGCACGCCGCTGTTCCTGTTCGGCCACAGCATGGGCAGCTACATCGCCCAGGCGTACCTGCTGCATCACAGTGGCAGCCTGCACGGGGCGATCCTCAGCGGTTCCAACTACCAACCGGCCCTGCTGTACCGCTTTGCGCGGCTGATTGCCCGGCTGGAGTCCTGGCGCCAGGGGCCACTGGGCAAGAGTGCACTGATCGAATGGTTGTCCTTCGGTTCGTTCAACAACGCCTTCAAGCCCAACCGCACGGCCTTCGACTGGCTCAGCCGCGACCCGGGCGAGGTCGATCAGTACGTGAATGACCCGTTGTGCGGCTTTCGCTGCACCAACCAGTTGTGGCTCGATCTGCTGCAAGGCTTGGCGCAGATCAGTCAGCCGGGTAACCTCGCGCAGATCGATCCCAACCTGCCGATGCTGGTGATTGGCGGTGAATGTGATCCGGTCAGTGCTGGCAAGCGTCTCACCCATCTGGCCGACGCCCTGCGCGCGACCGGCAACCGACATGTACAGCTGCGCATCTATCCTGAGGCGCGGCATGAAGTACTCAACGAAACCAACCGTGGCGAGGTCATCGCCGATATTCTCGGCTGGCTGGAACAGGCGCTGGCCCTTGGCCGCCCTGCGCGCAGTGAATGATAGCCGCCCTCGCCCAACGCTTAAGGAAGCATCGATGTCCCAGGTCACCAACACGCCTTACGAAGCCCTCGAAGTCGGCCAGAAGGCCGAGTACAAGAAGTCCGTTGAAGAACGCGACATCCAACTGTTCGCTGCGATGTCCGGTGACCACAACCCGGTTCACCTGGATGCCGAGTTCGCCGCCAAGAGCATGTTCCGCGAACGTATTGCCCATGGCATGTTCAGCGGCGCGCTGATCAGTGCGGCAGTGGCCTGCACCCTGCCTGGCCCTGGCACCATCTACCTGGGCCAGCAGATGAGCTTCCAGAAACCGGTGAAAATCGGCGACACCCTGACCGTGCGCCTGGAAATCCTCGAGAAGCTGCCCAAGTTCAAGGTGCGCATCGCCACCAACGTCTACAACCAGAACGACGAGCTGGTGGTCGCGGGTGAAGCCGAGATCCTGGCGCCGCGCAAGCAGCAGACCGTCGAGCTGGTGTCGCCGCCGAATTTTGTGGCGAGCTGAAGTGTGATGCAGCCAGCACCTACTTCAAGGCTGCTCTCCTGGGTAACCCGCTAACTCGTTGATTTAGCGGGCATCCTGTGGGATATGGGCTGGCCCGCAAAGAGCCGGCACCCCCACATCATTCGATAGCCTGCAAACGCCGCTCGATATGCCGCCGCTCAGGCGCCTGTCGGGTCAAGGCCAGCGCCTGCTGCCAGGCCGCTCGCGCCTCTTCTACCTGCCCCAGCTGGCAATGCAACTCGGCGCGCGCCGCATGTGCCAGGTGATAGTCCAGCAAGTCCCCCCGCGCCAGAATCCCTTCGACTTCCCGCAGGCCAACCTCCGGCCCATCCCGCTTCGCCAGCGCCACCGCCCGGTTCAGCGCCACCACCGCTGATGGCCAATACCGCTGCAACACGTCATACAGGCCGACGATCTCTCCCCAGTCCGTCTCTTCAGCCGTCGCCGCTTCGGCATGCACGGCAGCAATCGCCGCCTGGACGGTATAGGCCCCGAACGCACGGCTCTGCAGGGCCTGGCGCACCAGAGCACAGCCTTCGGCAATAAACTGCCGGTCCCACAAGCTACGATCCTGCTGCTCCAGAACCACCAAATCGCCTTGGCCATCGATGCGCGCCCGCTGCCGGGACGCCTGCAGCAACATCAACGCCAGCAGGCCGACCGCCTCCGGGTCGGGCAGCAACTGCACCAGCAACCGCGCCAGGCGAATGGCTTCATCGCTCAGCGCCTGCTGCAGCAGTGTCTCGCCCGATGACGCCGAATAGCCCTCGTTGAACACCAGGTAGATCACCCGCAACACGCTTTCCAGGCGCTCGGGCAACTCATTCAGCTCCGGTACCTGGTACGGTATGCCCGCGTCACGGATCTTGGCCTTGGCGCGCACGATACGCTGGGCGATGGTGGCTGGGCTTTGCAGAAAGGCGCGGGCGATCTGCTCGGTGGTCAGGTCGCAGACTTCGCGAAGCGTCAAAGGCACCTGAGCGTCGGCCGACAAGGCCGGATGGCAACAGGTGAAGATCAGCCGCAGGCGGTCATCCGCCAGCAGCTCTTCTTCACTGGGGTCCTGCGCCTGACCCTCCAGCAGCATGCTCAAGTCCGCCTGGGAGCGGTCGAAGCGGACGCGCCGGCGCAGCGCGTCGATGGCCTTGAAGCGCCCGACAGAAACCAGCCACGCTCGCGGGTTGGCGGGGATACCGTCGCGTTGCCAGCGTTCGACGGCAATGAAGAAGGCATCATGCATGGCCTCCTCGGCCAGGTCGAAATCACCCAGCAAGCGAATCAGTGTCGCCAGTATGCGCCGCGACTCCTGCCGGTACACCGCCTCGACTTCGGCGCGCACCTGAGCCAGTGCGGCCATCAGTCGGGCATCCGCTGGGTCACCACCTCCACCAGGCGGTCCAGGCTTTCTCCCCAACCCTGGTGGAAGCCCATTTCTTCATGGGCCCGACAGTCGGTGGCATTCCAGTGCCAGGCACGGGCGGTGTAGCGGGTTTTGCCCTGTTCCTCGTCAAAGCTGATCACGGCAGTCATGAAGGCCTTGTCCGACGGTACCCAACCGGGGCCGAAGGCATCGGTGAACACCAGCCGGCGTGGCGCGGCAATTTCCAGAAAGACGCCCTGGTTGGGGTACTCGCAGCCATCCGGCGCGCGCATCAGGGTGCGAAACAGGCCACCGGCCCACAGTTGCATCTCACACTCCGGGGTGGTCATGCCGTGCGGCCCCCACCACTGCATCAGCCACTGGGGTTCGGTCCAGGCGCGAAATACCTTGGCCGGTGGTGCGTCGATCAGGCGGCTGATGGACAACTCGTGTTGCGCCTGGGCAATGGGTGCAAGGCTCATGCTGATGGTTCTCCTTGGCTGTCAGGGTTGCAGCTCGCGCACTGGTCGCACCTCGACACTGCCAACCCGCGCGGCAGGGATGCCCTTGGCGATATTCAGCGCTTCGTTGAGGTCGCGGGCCTCCACCAGGTAAAAGCCCGCCAGTTGCTCCTTGGTTTCGGCGAACGGGCCGTCTGTCAGGCTCATGTGTCCGTTGCGCATGCGTACCGTGGTGGCCGTCTGCACCGGCTTCAGCGCCTCGGCCGCCAGCATGCGCCCGGAACCCTGAATGGCTTCGGCGTAGGCCATGCATTCGGCGTCTGCCGGGCTGTCGGGCAGGCTGTGCAACAGCCCCTCGTCACAATAGACCAGGCACAGGTATTTCATGGTCGCCTCCAGGGTATTGGCAAAGTGCGTTTGGCGATAACGGCTCAGGGCTTGAGATCGAACAGGGCTTTTTGCGTTTCCATGTCGAAAGGCGCCGACCAGTGTTCGTGGATTACCTGCCACTGGCCGCCTTGACGACGATAGCCCACCGTGGCGCGCATGAAGCCGCACTGGCTTTCGTCGTCGCCTGGGCCGCAGCGGTTCAGCCAATGGGCCAGGGCCAGATCGCCTGCGGCGTGCACGGTGAGTTGGGCAAGTTCGAACACCATGGGGCCGGTGCACATGCCCATGCACATTTCCCAGTGCGCCGTGTAGGCCGACTTGCCTTTGAATTGCAGAGCCTGGATGGCATCGAAGGCGACGATATCGTCGGCGTAGGGTTCGATGATGCGCGGGATGTCGCGATCGCGCACGGCTTGCATCCAGTGCTCGATCAATTGGCGGATTTCGGATTCGGCTGCGGTGCTCATCGGGGTACCTCCGACAGATCATAGGGGTTGGGGCACGGTGTGAAGCGTGCCTTCAGCTATGGTCGAACGGTAAGCGGAGGATTCGACAGGCGGGGAAATTATTCTGTATAGGCGGAGCACTCGGGAGATCGCGTCAGGGCCAGCAAGTGCCCGCCACAGCGCTTTCAGCCCCTGTGGCGGGCACCGCCAGTCAACCCTGCTGGCAACCTTCACCCATGGCCCGGTACTGAATGGTGTGCACCTGGCCCTGATGGTCTTCATAGGTCATGGTCGCAGGTACCACTTCGCAGACATTGGGGATGGTCGACAGGTTGATCACCCGCTTGATGTCCAGGTTCATCGAGTAGTCGTACTGCTGAGCCACAGGCTCGCTGGAGACGGGTTTGGCCTCATCGGCGAGGGCGAACGAGGACATACCGACCAATGCAAGAATCAGTAATGGTTTCATGTGGTTTTGCCTTTTGAGCGTTCAAGCTGATCGATTGACTTCTATTGCCGTATCCGGCGCGGAGAAGTTGTCATCTAGGGTCTAGATGGCACGAAGTACCGATCCCGCTTCGTACTGCCAGGGGGGATGAACAAAATTCTACTCCCGGCCAGCAATAGTTGAACCCCGTAGTCGGATATTCACCCTTGCCGGTTTTGCAACAATCTGCGACAAAGTGGCCGCAAATCATCAGGCCAGAGCCTCTGGCCTCGTTTCAGGGTAGGACTCACCATTTCTGAACAATTGTCCTGTTCGACGCTTTCGGACACAGAACGCCGTTTGCTCGACCACTTCTACCGCCAGCACAGCTCACGCATGCGCGCTGCAGGCGACGCCGAACTGTGGGTAGCACGGGCCCCTGGCATCATCGCCGGGCTGAGCCTGAGTGCGGTGGGTGAGGGATTCTGGCTGACGGGCCTGTTCGTCGCCCCGCAGCGGCGCAACCAAGGGGTGGCTGCGCGATTGGTCAAGGCCGCGCTGGCGCAGGTTGACGGGCCCGTCTGGCTGTTCTGTCATCCCGACCTGACGCCCTTCTACCAGCGCCTGGGTTTCGACCTGGCCCAACAGCTGCCAGAAGCCCTGGCCAGCCGCCTGCTACGCTATCAGCGCAACAAACGCCTGGTAGCCCTGCAGCGAGGTCAGTCCTCGCTGACCTCGAGCCCAGGGAACAGCACCTCGGTATAGCCGAACTTGGCAAAGTCCTGAATGCGCGAGGGGTATAGCCGGCCGATCAAGTGGTCGCACTCGTGTTGCACCACCCGTGCATGGAAGCCATCGGCAAAGCGGTTGATCGGGCTGCCCTGGGGGTCGATCCCTTGGTAGCAGATATGCTTGAAGCGCGGCACCACGCCGCGCAAGCCAGGCACCGACAGACAACCCTCCCAGCCGTCCTCGACCTCGCTGGAGGTCGGGGTGATGACCGGATTCAGCAGAATGGTCTGCGGCACCGCCTCGGCATCGGGGTATCGCTCGCTGCGCTCGAAGCCGAAAATCACCAACTGCAGGTCGATGCCGACCTGCGGGGCGGCCAGGCCCACACCGCCGACGTGACGCATGGTTTCGAACATGTCGTCGATCAGTTGCTGCAGTTCGGCACTGCCAAGCATGTGCTCGGGCACTGGCGGAGCGATGCGCAGCAGGCGTTCGTCGCCCATCTTGAGAATGTCACGGATCATCAGGGGTTCGGCTCGACGCTATGAGGCTTGCTCGGGTTCGGGTGCTCGTGACCCAGTACAGTCAAGGTTTCCTTGGGCTTTTCCCCGTCGAAGTCTTTCTCGCCCGGGTTCTTGCCTTCGGCTGACATGTGCTCGATCACCGCATTCATTTCGGCGCCGAGCAGCAGCACGGCAGCCGAAATATAGAAATACAGCAACAGCACGATGATTGCACCAATGCTGCCGTACATGGCGTTGTAATCGGCAAAGGTCTTCACGTAGTAGGCAAAGCCCAGTGAGGCCACGATCCACACCACAACCGCCAGCACCGAGCCCGGGGTGATGAAGCGAAACTGCTGTTTCACATCAGGCATCACGTAATAGATCAGGGCTACTGCCACCATCAGCAGAATGATGATCACCGGCCAGCGCAGGATGGTCCACAGTGTGACGATGAACTCCTGCATGCCGATCTGGGCAGCTATCCATTCCATCACCTGCGGGCCCAGCACCATCAGCGCTGCGGCCGCCAGCAGCATGCCAGCCAGGCCCACGGTGTAGAAAATGGAAAGCGGGATACGCTTCCACACCGGGCGACCTTCGGGCACATCGTAAGCGGCGTTCATGGCGCTCATCATCAGGCGCACGCCGGCGGAGGCGGTCCACAGGGCGATCACGATACCCACCGACAGCAGCCCACCCTTGGATTGCTGCAACTGGTCGATCACCGGATTCACCTGCTCCAGCGCCTGGGGTGGCAACACCAGTTCCGATTGCAGACGCAGCCAGGAGAAAAAGTCCGGCAAGTGCAGGAAACCGATCAGGGCAATCAGGAACAACAGGAAGGGGAATAGCGAGAACAGCGCCTGGTAGGCCAGCGCTGAGGCATAGGTGGACATCTCGTCGTCGAGGAATTCCTTGACGGTGCGAACCAGCACGCGGTGCAGGGGCAAGCCGCGCAGGTCGGGGAAAATCATAGCGTCTCCTTTCGCCGCTTGATCGTTACACAGGCAAGTCTAATAGACCGTGCCCGAGCTGTGCTGCTCCCGGCCGTGGTTGAAGAATTTGCTTACGAATAAGTGCCGGCCTCTTCGCGGGTTCACCCGAGAAGAGGCCGGCACCGCCTCAAGTCAAGGTTTCTTCACCGCATCCTTCACATTGCCCTTGACCTGCTGCGCCTCGCCTTTGAGCTCCTGCGCCTTGCCTTCGGCCCGCAGCTTGTCGTTGTCGGTCACCTTGCCAACACCCTGTTTCACGTTGCCGATCGCTTCGTTGGCCAAGCCTTTCGCTTTGTCTTTAGTACCGCTCATGGCAAAACTCCTGCAAATGGAGACACGTGAACCGTGTCGACAGAAGGTTGACCCAACGCCTGGGCCAGGAGTTTCAACGGATTTCCCGGCCAGAAGCCGAACGGTAAAACGGCAGGCGAATACCGCCCAAGCCCGCGAAGAGGCCGGCACTGGCACCGCAAGTCACAAACCTTGCTCCGCCCCGTGCCACCCCTCACAATGCAGGCCTTCATAGCGTCAACGCGCAGGAACCTGCATGAAACTCGACAAACCCGCCGCCATCGCCCGGCGCAACGAAGCACTGGCACGGCCGGTGCTGACCAGCAGCAATACTCTGTTCGCCACTCTGGACAGCAAACGCAACCTGTGGTGGTTCGAAGTGCCGGTGGCACTGCTGGGCAAGGGCCAGGCCGACTGGGTCAACCTGCTGCTGCACACGCCGGAAAGCGATGAGCTGCAGCACCTGAAGGTGCCCACCAATTTCCTCAAGGCTCACCTTGAGCAAATGGAAGTGCGCAAGCCTGGCAAGCGCCGCTCCACCATCAGCCTGGCCCTCAGCGCCGACCGTGACTCGCTGCTGCGCGACACCCGTCCGGGTGGCGAGCAGCTGGACTTCCGCAACTTCGTACAGGCGTAAGGCCGTCAGGCTTTCTCGATGCGATCGTCATGGATGACGATCAGGCCCTGCTTGAACAACCCGCCAATGGCCTTCTTGAAGTTGCCCTTGCTGACGTTGAACAGCTTACTGATCAACGCAGGGTCACTCTTGTCGCACACCCCCAACACCCCGCCTTCGGCTTCCAGGCGCGCCATGATCTGCTCTTGCAGGGTGTCCGCCAGGGCGGCGCCTACCGGCTGCAGGCTCAGTGAAATCTTGCCGTCCTGGCGCACTTCCTTGATGAAGCCCTTCTCGTGCATGCCCGAGCGCAAGAACTTGAACACCTCGTTCTTGTGGATCAGGCCCCAGTGGCGGTTGTTGATGATGGCCTTGAAGCCCATCGGCGTTTCGCCGGCCACCAGCAGCTCGACCGGCTGGCCAACCTTGTAGTCGGCTGGGGTGACATCGAGGTAGCGGTCCAGGCGCGACGTGGCAGTGATCCGGCGGGTGCGCTTGTCGAGGTACACGTGCACCACGCAGTAATCACCGATCTTCAGTGGCCGAGCCTCTTCCGAGTACGGCATCAGCAAGTCCTTGGACAGGCCCCAGTCCAGGAAGATACCGGCACCGTTGATGTCCTTGACCTTCAGGCTGGCGAACTCGCCAACCTGCACCTTGGGCTTCTCGGTGGTGGCGATCAGCTGGTCTTCGCTGTCCAGGTAGATGAACACGTTCAACCAGTCATCGACCTCGGTCTCGGCGTTTTTCGGGATGTAGCGCCCGGGCAGCAGGATCTCGCCATCGGCGCCGCCGTCCAGGTACAGACCGAAGTCCACGTGTTTCACGATTTGCAAACTGTTGTAACGCCCAAGCAGAGCCATTTCCGATGATCCTCAAGACAAGGCGGCTATTCTACACCTGAAGCCACCACATGGCCCGACCACTCATGCAGTGGAACCGCCAGGCCGCACTTGCATCTACCTTCTGGCCAGCCTGAGGAAGGAACAGCACATGCCGCTACGCCTGCCCAAAGCCCTGCTTATCGCCATCGGATTCGCCCTGGCCTTGGCCGCCTGCAGCCGCATCGACCTGGCCTATCGCAACCTCGACCGCCTGGTGCCGTGGTCGCTGAGCGACTACCTGGACATGAACCGCGAGCAAAGGGCGCTGCTGGATGATCGGTTGCGCGAGCACCTGGCCTGGCATTGCAAGACTCAACTGCCCGGCTACCTCGACTGGCTCGACCGGCTACGTGACATGGTCGCCGACGACCAGGTCACCGACCAGGCCCTGCAGCAAAGCACCCGCGAGGTCCGTGAAGCGATTGGTCGGGTGGCCGAGGAAATCACCCCTTCGGCCACCGAACTGCTGCGCGGCATGAGCGACAACCAGGTAGCGCAAATGCGGGAGGCCTTCCGCGAAGACATCAGTGAACGGCAGAAGCAGTATGTGGATACGCCATTGCCCAAGCAGATGGCCCGCCGTAGCGAGCGCATGGAAAAACGCCTGAAGCCATGGTTTGGCGAGTTGACGGCGGTACAGAAGCAACGCATCCAGGCCTGGTCTCAAGCGCTGGGTGACCAGAACCGTGAATGGATCGCCAACCGTGCCCACTGGCAGCAGCAACTGCTGTTGGCAATGAACCAGCGCAACGACTCCAGCTTCGAACCGCGCCTGGCGACCTTGTTGCAACGCAAGGAGAGTTTGTGGACACCCGAATACCGGGCGGCGTATCGGAATAGCGAGCAGCAGGCACGCAGCCTGCTGGTGGACCTGGTGCGGCAGAGCACCCCGCAGCAACGGAGGTTCCTGCAGGAACGGTTGGGCAAGGTGCGTACCCATTTGAGCGAGATGAAGTGTTTGAAGGAGTGACAGGCCTGTTCGCGCTGATTCACCGGGCCTTGCGCCGATACGGAAACACATCGATCACTTTCCCTTCACGTATCGCCGCCTGCAGCCCCTTCCAGTAATCCGCGTCATACAGTTCCCCATGCAAGCGGCTGAACAACCGCCGCTGGCCCATATCGGCAAACAGAAACGGCGGAAACTCTTCGGGAAACACATCATGCGGGCCGATCGAGTACCACGGCTCGCCCGACATTTCGTCCTCCGGGTAACGCGGTGGCGGGATGTGGCGGAAATTCACCTCGGTCAGGAAGCTGATTTCGTCATAGTCGTAGAACACGACCCGGCCATGGCGGGTCACGCCGAAGTTCTTCAGCAGCATGTCGCCGGGGAAGATGTTCGCCGCCGCCAATTGCTTGATGGCCAGGCCATAGTCCTCCAGTGCCTCCAGCACCTGGCCCTCGGTGGCCTGCTCCAGGTACAGGTTCAACGGCGTCATGCGCCGCTCGGTCCAACAGTGGCGGATCAGCACTGTGTCGCCCTCCAGCGCCACCGTCGACGGCGCCACCTCCAGCAACTCGGCCAGGCAATCCGGCTCGAACTTGCTGCGCGGAAAGCGAAAATCGGCAAACTCCTGGGTGTCGGCCATACGCCCCACCCGGTCGACACTCTTCACCAGCCGATACTTGTCGATCACCGTGGCGCGATCCACGGTTTTCGATGGCGAGAAGCGGTCCTTGATGATCTTGAACACCGTATTGAAGCCGGGCAAGGTGAACACGCTCATGACCATGCCCCGCACCCCTGGCGCCATGACAAAGCGGTCATCACTGCTGGCCAGGTGGTTGATCAGTGCGCGGTAGAACTCC
Source organism: Pseudomonas sp. 10(2024) (assembly GCF_045164175.1). NCBI lineage: Bacteria > Pseudomonadati > Pseudomonadota > Gammaproteobacteria > Pseudomonadales > Pseudomonadaceae > Pseudomonas > Pseudomonas sp. 10(2024). The sequence continues at coordinate 1,510,822 of NZ_CP174006.1, read as the reverse complement.
GACTTGCCCTGCTTGTAGAACCCGATCGAGGTATACAGCTCGGCAATGTGCTTGCCCGGCAGGATGCGCTTGAGGAAATTGACGAACTCGGCGGGCACCGGGACATCGGCCATGAAGTAAGAGCGGGTGAACGAAAAGATGATCGACACCTCGGCCTCGTCGGTAATCAGCGCATCGGCCTCGATGCCGTGGCCCTCGCGGTGCAGCAAGGGAATCACCAACGGCCACTGCTCATCGCTGTTGTACAGGCGGCCGACCAGATAGGCCCCCTTGTTGCGGTAAAGCACGGGTACAAACAGCTCCACGGCCAGAGCCGGGTCCTTGCACACCCAGTCGGGCAGGCATTCGCGCAGTTGTTCTTCCAGCCGCGCCAGGTCGCCTTCCAGGTCGCCATAGGGCATGTCGAACGGGTAATCGGCGAACACCGCGCGCAGCAAGTTCCTGAGACTGCCGTCAAGCCGATAGGTACGGGTTTGCGCGGCGCGCTCGCGGCCGCGCATGGAAGGCCGGGTAGTGTGGATGAACATGCAGCCATCGCTGATCAGGTCATGGCTGAACAGGCTGCAAAACAGCGAGTTGTACCAAGTCTCTGCCAGCTCGTCGTCCAGGCGTGGGTCGATCAGGTGGATATAGGCGTTTTTCACCAGCGGCCACTGTTCCACATCCAGCAGCACCTCTGCGGCAAAGGCCTGGCGCAGCCAACCGTTGACTTCGGCGACTTTCTCTTCGTAGAGATTGATGCGGGCAGCGGCGGCCTGCTGGATATCCTGCCAGCACGCCTGCTCGAAGCGCTGGCGAGCACCAAGGGTGATGCGCTGGAAATGATCGCGGTAGTCGTCGAAGCCGGCGAGGATCATCCGGGCGATTTCGACAGCGGGCCAGGGCTGGGACATGCGTGGGGCCTCGGAGCTGGGATTGAGTACAGAGCTTAGCCGCCCTTGGCTTCATGGGTTACTGCCATTGAAGGCCCGAGCTGTAGTTGCAGCTGCCTTGCCCAGAGCCCCGCAGCCCAAGAGGAATTACACAGCAAGAAAGCACAAGAATCCCCCCGCCCCCTGGCGTACACTCGCGCCCCTGCCTTACCTCCGGAGACCGTTGTGAGCCCCATCGCCCTAGCCCGCCTGCTGACCCTTGCCGCCGTCTGGGGAGCGAGTTTCCTGTTCATGCGCATCATCGCCCCCGAACTGGGCACGGTGCCGACCGCGTTCTTCCGGGTCTCCATCGCCTGTCTGGGCCTGATCGTGATACTGGCCGCCGCCCGTGTGCGCTGGGACTTCCAGGGCAAGCTCGGTGCGTGCCTGGTGCTGGGCATGATCAACTCCGGCATCCCCGCCACCTTCTACTCGGTGGCGGCCCAGGTGCTGCCGGCCGGCTATTCGGCGATCTTCAACGCCACCACCCCGTTGATGGGCGTGCTGGTCGGCGTACTGTTCTTCCGCGAGCCAATGACCCTGGCCAAACTCTGCGGCATCTTCCTTGGCCTGTTCGGCGTCGGCATCCTTAGCGGCGCCGGCCCGGTGGCACTGGACATGGCCCTGCTGCAAGGCGCCCTCGCCTGCCTGGCGGCCACCACCTGCTACGGCTTTGCCGGGTTCCTCGCCCGCCGCTGGATCAGCGGCCTGGACAGCCGCCTTTCCGCACTGGGCAGCATGCTCGGCGCCACGCTGATGCTGACCCCGCTGTTCGGCTGGAGCGCACTCACCCAACCGCCCGCCAGCTGGGGGGGCTGGGAGGTGTGGTTGTCGTTGCTGGGGCTGGGTTTGCTGTGCACCGCCTTTGCCTACATCCTGTACTTCCGCCTGCTCGAAGAAATCGGCCCGGTAAAAGCCAGCACCGTAACCTTCCTGATCCCGGTATTCGGCGTATTGTGGGGGGCATGGCTGCTGAATGAGCCGTTGTCGATGGCGCACCTATACGGCGGCCTGCTGATTGGCCTGGCCTTGTGGCTGGTGCTGCGCCCGGCGCGCAACTGAAGCGGGGTACTGCATGAACAGCGCGTACAAAAAGGTCCTGTTCCGCCTGGAACAGGACGAGAACGGCTACCCACCGGCCTCGGTCGAGGGCCTGTGGGCCAAGGCCGTGGAAGGCGGCTATGCCATCGACAACATACCCTTCCATGTCTATGGCATCGCCCCGGGCGACGTGATCGACACCCGCGAGGAAGCAGGCGAAACCTGGTTCGCAGAACTGCGCCACAGCAGCGGCAGCTCGGTGTTCCGGGTGGTCGTCAAACCACCGGAAACCCTCGACCAGGTACGCGCAGCATTGCTGGATTTCGGCTGCGCCTGTGAAACCGAACAAGCAGTGAAGATGTTGGCGGTCGAGGTCCCGCCGCAACGCTCGCTCGATACCCTGCTCTACTACCTGCTCACCCAGCGCGAAGCCGGCCTGCTGGACTTCGAGGAAGGCGTGTTGCGCCACGCCATCCCCGAAGAGTTCCGCTAGGGCCTACGCTTCGGCCAGGCGCGCGGCGGGCTTGCGAAACACGAACAGCAGCCCAACCACGATCAGCCCCATGCCCAGCAGGCTGAGTGGTGCCAGGCGGTTACCGAAGATCAGCAAGTCCATCACCGCAGTCACCGCCGGCACCAGGTAGAACAGGCTGGTGACATTGACCAGGTTGCCCTTGGCGATCAGCCGGTACAGCAGCAAGGTTGCCAGCAGCGAGACCACCAGGCCCATCCACAGCAGCGCACCGACGAAGCTGCCGGTCCACTCGACATGAAGCGGTTGCAGAGGTGCGAACAGCGCGCACATGGCAAAGCCGGCCAGGTACTGCAGCGGCAGTGTGCCCATGGGGTTGTCGGTAATGCGCTTCTGCAGGATCGAGCCAAAGGTCATGCTGACCAGCGCCAGCAGGGCGAACAGCATGCCCGCCAGCGATACCCCGCCCAGGTTGATGCCCTGGTAGACCACCATGATCAAGCCGCCCAACCCCAACCCCAGGCCGAACAAACGGCTCCAGGAACGCTGGCGTTCCATCAGCACCACGGTGAGGATCGGTTGTACCCCCATCACCGTGGCCATGACGCCGGGGGTGACATGGGTATCAAGCGCCAACAGATAGAAAATCTGATAGGCACCGAGCAGCACACACCCTGTACCCAGGGCGCGCAGAATGCTCCCGCGAGTACGCGGCCAGCGCAGCCCTAGCAACGGGCCGATCAGCAACAGGCCGGCCAGGGCCAGCGCCGAGCGCAACAGCAGAAAGGCAAACGGGCTGGCATGCGCCAGGCCGAGCTTGGAGACGATCGCCCCGCTGCTCCACAGCAGGACGAACAGGCAGGTAGTGGCCGCCGAGGCCACGGACGTTTTGGTAAAGACAGACATGAATTGCCACCTGATAGTAGGCAGATAAGCCAAACGGACGGCGTGCGCTTCAACGTGAGCAGTGGCCGACCGTGTTCAGTAGGTTGCGCGTGTGAAGGGGTACGGCACGAAGCCGATCAGCCCAGCACGACCACGCAATGAGGCGGAGCTACGCCGCCTACGACGCCACTGACAGGTGGTGGGGAGTGACAGATCATGACCGGCTGCTGGCTACCACGCACGACCATGCCCGCGACTGGCGCGATGGCAAAGCGTGTGGTGGAAGGGATGGCGGGCATGACAGGGTTCTTTGCAGAAGTGAATGTTCTGGAATATAGCGAGTGATTCTTCGCAGCACAACCCCGCCTCCACGCGCGCGCCCTCGTCCTTGAAGGATGAGGCGCACCTGTGGCAGCGGGCTTGCCCCGCAAAGCGGCCGGTTAGACCAGAAAAAATCAGAACAACCAGCGATACAACAGATACGCCACCACCACCGCCAGTACCGGCCGCAGCACGCGGTAAGCCTTGGGGTTGGCACGTTTGAACTGCTTCACATGGCTGCTGATCTTGTTGCTGAAGCGCTTGCTCCAGGCGTACGCCTGGTTGATCCCGCCCACGCGCTCGTCGTCGGTGTTCTGCGGCGCGGTGGCGCGGCCGAGGAAGGCACTGACCTTACGGTTGATGCGCGTCATCAGCGGGCTACTCAGCGGGCGCTCGATGTCGCAGAACAGGATCACGCGGGTTACGTCGGTTTCGTTCTTGACCCAGTGCACGTAGGTTTCATCGAACATCACGTCTTCGCCATCACGCCAGGCGTACTGCTCACCGTCCACATAGATGCGACATGCGTCGGAGTTGGGCGTGGACAGCCCCAGGTGATAACGCAGCGAACCTGCGAACGGGTCGCGGTGCGGGTTCAGATGGCTGCCGCCGGGTAGCAGGGCAAACATTGCGCCCTTGACATTGGGGATGCGGCTGACCAGCTCGACAGTGCGCGGGCAAAGGGTTTGCGCCGAAGGCAGCGGTTTGTCGTACCACTTCAGGTAAAAGCGCTTCCAGCCCTTCTTGAAGAACGAACCGAAGCCGGCGTCGTTATCTTTCTCAGCGGCACGGATATAGCCTTCGTCGAACAGGCGCATGGCCTCTTCGCGGATTTCCTGCCAGTTGTCCTTCAACACGTCCAGCTCCGGGAAGCGCTGACGGTCCAGATAGGGCTTGGACGGCACGCCGGAAAACAGGTACATCAACGCGTTGTAGGGGGCGAACAGCGCCGAATGGTTGACGAACTGGCGCAACACCGGCAGGCGGGCCTTGCCGCGCAAATGCACGAACAGCACGCTGCCGAAAAACACCAGCAAGACACCCGCCTTGGCTGCAAAGGAAAAGGTCATGCTTTCACTCCTTGAGGAAGAGTCAGGGCTGCGCTGCCTGCTCTCCAGAAAATCATCCTGCCATCATAAACTGATCCCGCCGCGGTAAAAACAACCCGGGCGGGATCGCATTCATGAAGATTTTGCAATAAACCAGTCCGCCGATCGTTGCCCCGGATCAGCGGCAAGGCCGATTACTGCTGGGTTTCCTGCTCGCTGAACATGTCGCTGAACAGCATGCTCGACAAGTATCGCTCGCCCGAATCGGGCAGGATTACGACGATGGTCTTACCCTGCATTTCCGGTTTTTCGGCCAGGCGCACCGCTGCCGCCATTGCCGCACCGCAGGAAATACCACAAAGGATGCCCTCTTCCTGCATCAGGCGAATCGCCATGGCCTTGGACTCTTCGTCGGTCACCGTCTCCACTTGGTCGACAATCGACAAGTCGAGGTTTTTCGGCACGAAACCGGCGCCGATGCCCTGGATTTTGTGCGGGCTTGGCTTGAGTTCTTCGCCGGCCAGGGTCTGGCTGATCAGGGGCGATGCCACGGGTTCCACTGCCACCGACAGGATGGCCTTGCCCTGGGTATGTTTGATGTAGCGCGACACGCCGGTGATGGTCCCGCCAGTGCCCACGCCTGCCACCAGCACGTCGATGGCGCCGTCCGTGTCGTTCCAGATCTCAGGGCCGGTGGTTTTCTCGTGAATGGCCGGGTTGGCCGGGTTTTCGAACTGGCCCGGCAGGAAGTACTGCTCCGGGTCGGAGGCGACGATTTCGTTGGCCTTCTCGATCGCGCCCTTCATGCCCTTGGCCGGATCGGTCAATACCAGCTCGGCGCCCAGTGCCTTCAGCACCTTGCGGCGCTCCAGGCTCATCGAAGCGGGCATGGTCAGCATCAGCTTGTAGCCGCGGGCGGCGGCGACGAAGGCCAGGCCGATACCGGTGTTGCCCGAGGTGGGCTCGACGATGGTCATGCCCGGTTTGAGCTTGCCGCTGCTCTCGGCGTCCCAGACCATGTTCGCGCCGATGCGGCATTTGACCGAGTACCCGGGGTTGCGCCCTTCGATCTTGGCCAGGATGGTCACACCGCGCGGGGCGATGCGGTTGATCTGCACCAGCGGCGTGTTACCGATGGAGTGGGCGTTGTCTGCGAAGATACGGCTCATGGCAGGGGTCCTTGGCATGAAAAAGCAGGGAAATGTCTCAAGGGTAAGCCTGCGGCGGTGGCCCGTAAAGCCTGTTCGAACTCAGCCCGGCACGTTGCGGTCAACCGCACATCCCGCCTTGGAGACAGCCTCATGAAAGCCCGCTATCGCTGGCCGCTGGTCGGCCTGGCCAGCCTGATCGTGCTGCTGGTGGCGCTGCACCTGGCCCTGCCCTACCTGGTGCGCGACTACCTAAACGACAAGCTGGCCGACATGGGTGACTACCGCGGCCAGGTAGCCGATGTGGACCTGGCCTGGTGGCGCGGTGCCTATCAGATCAATGGGCTGAAAATCGTCAAGACCACCGGCAAGGTGCCCGTACCGCTTCTCGACGCCCCACTGATCGACCTTTCGGTGAGCTGGCGTTCGTTGTGGTACGACAAGGCGGTGGTCGCGGAGGTGACCTTCGTGCACCCCGAGCTGAACTTTGTCGACGGCGGTAGCAAACAGGCATCGCAGACCGGCCAAGGTACCGACTGGCGCCAGCAGCTGGAAAAACTCCTGCCCATCACCCTCAACGAAGTGCGTATCGACAACGGCGTGCTGACGTTCCGCAACTTCAATTCCAAGCCACCGGTCGACCTCAAGGCCACCCGGTTGAATGCCAGCATCCACAACTTGACCAACGTGCGCGACCAGCAAGGCCGTCGCGATGCCAGTTTCGAAGGGACAGCGCTCATCGCGGGGGATGCGAAGGTAGAAAGCCGTGCCACCTTCGACCCTTTCAGTGATTTCGACGACTTCGAATTCAGGCTTCGCGCCACCGGCATCGAGCTGCGCAAACTGAATGACTTTGCCAGCGCCTACGGCAAATTCGACTTCAATGCCGGGCACGGTGACGTGGTCATCGAGGCCCAGGCAGAAAACGGCCGGCTGAACGGCTATATAAAACCGCTGCTGCGCGATGTCGACGTGTTCGACTGGCAACAGGACGTCGAGGAAAAGGACAAGGGCTTCTTCCGCTCGGTGTGGGAGGCCCTGGTGGGGGCGACGGAGACGGTGCTGAAGAACCAGCCGAAAAACCAGTTCGCCACCCGGGTGGAACTCAGCGGCAGTGTGCGCCAACAGGATATCAGTGCCTTCGAAGCGTTCTTGCAGATCCTGCGCAATGGGTTTGTCCAGGCATTCAATGCGCGCTATGAGCAACCAGCGCCGAAGTCTGACTGAGACAGCGTGACGGGGCATTCAGGGACTGAATACCCGGTCTGCGTTTGCAGCCGCCTGGCCCCGCGTTATAGTCGGAAACAAATCCAGATTATGTGCTGCCTGTTCGGGCCTCTTCGCGGGTAAACCCGCTCCTACAACCTTATTAGGCGCGGGTTTATCCGCGAAGAGGCCCGCAAAGCCCTAAACAGAGGACAAACCCCCATGAAGTTCGAAGGCACCCGCGACTACGTCGCCACAGACGACCTGAAACTGGCGGTAAACGCGGCCATTACCCTCGAACGCCCGCTGTTGGTCAAGGGCGAACCGGGCACCGGCAAAACCATGCTCGCCGAGCAGTTGGCGGCTTCGTTCGGGGCGCGCCTGATCACCTGGCACATCAAATCCACCACCAAGGCCCACCAGGGGCTGTACGAGTACGACGCGGTCAGCCGCCTGCGCGACTCGCAGCTGGGCGTGGACAAGGTGCACGATGTGCGCAACTACCTGAAAAAGGGCAAGCTCTGGGAGGCCTTCGAGGCCGACGAGCGGGTCATCCTGCTGATCGACGAAATCGACAAGGCCGATATCGAATTCCCCAACGACCTGCTGCAAGAACTCGACAAGATGGAGTTCTACGTCTACGAAATCGACGAGACCATCAAGGCCAAACAGCGGCCAATCATCATCATTACCTCGAACAACGAAAAAGAGCTGCCGGACGCTTTCCTGCGCCGCTGCTTCTTCCACTACATCGCCTTCCCCGACCGCACTACCCTGCAGCAGATTGTCGACGTGCACTACCCGAACATCAGCCAGTCGCTGGTCAGCGAGGCGCTGGATGTGTTCTTCGACGTGCGCAAGGTGCCGGGCCTGAAGAAAAAGCCGTCCACCTCCGAGCTGGTCGACTGGCTCAAGCTGCTGATGGCCGACAACATCGGTGAAGCGGTGCTGCGCGAACGCGACCCGACCAAGGCCATCCCGCCGCTGGCCGGTGCGCTGGTAAAAAACGAGCAGGATGTACAACTGCTTGAGCGCCTGGCCTTCATGAGCCGGCGCGGCAACCGCTGACAGGAGCAGGGCCATGCTGCTCAATCTGTTCAATGAGATGCGTGCGGCCAAGGTGCCGGTTTCGGTGCGTGAACTGCTCGACCTGCACCAGGCCTTGCAAAAGCGCGTGGTGTTCGCCGACATGGACGAGTTCTACTACCTCGCCCGCGCCATCCTGGTGAAGGATGAACGCCACTTCGACAAGTTCGACCGTGCCTTCGCAGCCTACTTCAAGGGCCTGGAAAACCTCGACCGGCATATCGAGGCGCTGATCCCCGAAGACTGGCTGCGCAAGGAATTCGAGCGCTCGCTGACCGATGAAGAACGCGCGCAGATCCAGTCGCTGGGCGGCCTGGACAAGCTTATCGAGGCATTCAAGCAGCGCCTCGAAGAGCAAAAGGAACGCCACGCTGGCGGCAACAAGTGGATTGGCACCGGCGGCACCAGCCCATTCGGCTCGGGTGGTTTCAACCCCGAGGGCATCCGCGTCGGTGACGCCGGCAAGCGTCAGGGCAAGGCAGTAAAAGTCTGGGACCAACGCGAGTACAAGAACCTCGACGACCAGGTCGAGCTTGGCACCCGCAACATCAAGCTGGCCCTGCGCCGGCTGCGCAAGTTCGCCCGCGAAGGCGCCGCCGAAGAGCTCGACATCGATGGCACCATCGACCACACCGCGCGTGATGCCGGGCTGCTGAACATCCAGATGCGCCCCGAGCGGCGCAACACCGTGAAGCTGCTGTTGCTGTTCGACATTGGCGGTTCGATGGATGCCCACGTCAAAGTCTGCGAAGAGCTGTTCTCGGCCTGCAAGACCGAGTTCAAGCACCTGGAGTATTACTACTTCCACAATTGCGTTTATGAGTCGGTGTGGAAGAACAACCTGCGCCGCACGTCCGAACGTTTTTCCACCTTCGACCTGCTGCACAAGTACGGCGATGACTACAAGGTGGTGTTCGTCGGTGACGCGGCCATGGCGCCCTACGAGATCACCCAGCCCGGTGGCAGCGTGGAGCACTGGAACGAAGAAGCCGGGTATGTGTGGATCCAGCGTTTCATGGAAAAATTCAGGAAGGTCATCTGGATCAACCCTTACCCCAAGCAGGCCTGGGAGTACACCGCCTCGACCCATCTGGTGCGCGACCTGATCGAGGACAAGATGTATCCGCTGACCCTGCAAGGGTTGGAGGACGGGATGCGCTACCTGTCCAAGTGAGGTTGCCTGTACCGGCCCTTTCGCGGGCTCGCCCGCTCCCACAGGCCCCCCACATTCACAACCCTCAAATGCAGTGCTATCCCTGTGGGAGCGGGCAAGCCCGCGAAAGGGCCAGCAGCCTTACGACCAACGCCCCAGGTAAAGCTGCTGCTCACGCCAGGCCTGGTCCTGCACCACCGCCCTGAACCGCACCACCGTCCCCGGCATGCACTGCGCCAGTTGCGCCAGCGCCAGCGGCGTCAGCGCGCCCAGCCGCGGGTACCCACCAATGGTCTGCCGGTCATTGAGCAACACGATCGGCTGCCCGTCTGGCGGCACCTGTACCGCCCCCAGCGGGATCCCTTCGGAGATCATCGGCGCCCCTTGGTACACCAGCTGCGGCCCCAACAACCGGATGCCCATGCGGTCGGCCCGGCTGTCCAGCGTCCACTCCCGGTTGAATGCCTCGAACAGGCTGGTACCGCTGAATTCACCAATCTGCGCGCCCATCACCAGGTCCAGCACCGGCTTTTGGGCGAACTGCGGGCACAACGCTTGCGGCACTTCGCGCAGGGGGGCATTGCTACCGGTAAAAGCCAATGCCTGGTGTTTAGCCAGCGCAGCACCCTGGCCATCGATGCCACCCAGTGCTTCACGTACCACGGTGGCACAACTGCCCAGCACATCCTCGCCCAGAAACCCACCCGGTGCCGCCAGATACGCCCGCACACCCACTTTGGGCTGCTTCAGGGTCAAGCGCTGCCCCTTGGCCAGGGCAAAGCTGCGCCATGGCGCCAGGGGCTGATCATCGACACACGCATCCAGGTCGGCACCGGCCAGGGCCAGCACGCAATCCTGTTCGGCCACCACGCAAAAACCACCCAGCGCCACCTCGACCACCGGCGCCCCCAACGGGTTGCCCAGCAGCCAGTTGGCCCAGTGCATCGCCACCCAGTCCAGCGCCCCACCCTGGGTTACGCCAAGGTGGCGCACGCCAAAGCGCCCGGCATCCTGTAGCTGGCACAACGGCGTACTGGCCTCGATCATCAACTGCTTCATCCCTGCGCCTCCACATCACCACCCATGGCCAGGAATTCGCTGCGCGAAACCGGCACGAAGCGCACCCGGTCACCGGGTTGCAAGAGGCTGTAACCCTCACGCTCACGGTCGAACAACCGCACCGGGGTGCGCCCGATCAGGTTCCAGCCACCCGGCGATACTGCCGGGTAGGCCGCCGTCTGGCGCTCGGCAATACCCACGCTGCCCGCCGCCACGCGCTTGCGCGGGGTACTCAGACGAGGGCTGGCCAGGCGCTCGTCGACCAGGCCCATGAAGCCGAAACCCGGCGCGAAGCCCAGGGCAAACACCGGGTAATCGCGTTCGCCGTGCAAGCGAACAATCTCCGCTTCACTCAAGCCGCTGCGAGCTGCCAGCACAGGCAGCTCGGGGCCGACACTGGCGTCGTACCACACCGGGATTTCGTGTCGGCGGCCGCCACTGCCGGTGTCAGGCTGCAAGCCGTCCAGCGCCTGAGCGATTCGCGCCCTGGCCTCGCCTGGCGGCAGGGCAAACTGCACCATCAGCGTGGTATAGGACGGCACCAGGTCCAGCAAATGCTCGCCGAACGCCGCGCTCAAGCGCCGGCTGGCGGCGAGCATCCATGGCATGTTGGCCTCATCGATACGGTCGAACAGGCGTACCATCAGGCTGTCGATGGCGACCACTTCGATTCGCGGCTTCATCACACCTCCAGCCCATCGAGGGCCTGGCGAATCTGCCGCACCGCCGCCACCGAACTGTCGTTGTCGCCATGCACGCAGAGGGTGCGGGCGGCAAGCTGCAAGGCGCTGCCATCGTCAGCCAACAGCGTTTCGCCTCGGGCCAGACGCACCGCCTGCTCCACCACCCGCGCCGGGTCGTGATGCACCGCGCCCGGCAGGCGCCGCGACAGCAGATGGCCGCTGGCGGTGTATGCGCGGTCTGCGAACGCCTCGAACCACAGCGGCACGCCGATTTCATCGCCCAGTGCCTGGGCGGCACGGTTGTCGGCGGTGGCCATCAGCATCAATGGCAGGTTGCTGTCATAGGCCGCTACGGCCTCCAGCACGGTACGCAGCTTGAGCGGGTCGGCCATCATGTCGTTGTACAGCGCGCCATGGGGCTTCACATAGGCCACGCGACCACCCAGCACTTTGCAGATGCCATCCAGCGCACCGATCTGATAATGCAGCAGGTCACGGATTTCTTCCGGGCTGCAGGCCATGGAGCGGCGGCCGAAGCCGACCAGGTCCGGGTAGGCCGGATGAGCGCCGATAGTCACCCCGTGCTCAAGCGCCAACGTCACCGTGCGGCGCATGATACCGGGGTCGCCGGCGTGGTAGCCGCAGGCGATGTTGGCGCAATCGATGTAAGGCATGACCTCGGCATCCAGGCCCATGCGCCAGCTGCCAAAACTCTCGCCCATGTCGCAATTGAGTAGCAGGCGTTCCACCACGAGGCCTCCGTTGTTGTTGTGCATATGCCTACCTTACCGCGCCTGCAGCTGTTTGCCGCGGGTTTCCGGCAAGCTCAAGGCCGCCACGATCACAATGCCGTAGGACACAGCAGAAAACACGCCGATACCCAACCCCAGCGGAACGTTCTGGCCGAGCATGCCGATCATTAACGGGAACAGCGCGGCAATGACCTTGCCGATGTTGTAGCAGAAGCCCTGCCCCGAACCCCGGATGCGCGTTGGGAACAGTTCGGTCAGAAACGCCCCCATGCCGCTGAAGATACCCGAGGCGAAGAAGCCCAACGGGAGGCCCAGCCACAGCATCACGCCATCGCTGACCGGCATCTGCGTGTACAACAGCACAATGACGAAAGAGCCCACGGCGAACAGGATGAAGTTCTTCTTGCGCCCCAGCAGGTCGGACAGATAAGCGCTGACCACATAGCCCACGTACGAGCCGACGATCACCATGGCCAGATAACCACCCGTGCCCAGCACACTCAGGCCGCGTTCGTTCTTCAGGAAGGTTGGCAGCCACGAGGTGATGGCGTAGTAACCGCCGAGCGCGCCGGTGGTCAGCAGGGATGCCCGCACGGTGGTCCAGAGCATGCCCGGGGCGAAGATTTCGTAGAAGCGCGAAGGTGCCTCGGCGTTTTCCACTGCCTTGGCCTTACGATAGACCTCAGGGTCCTTGACTAGGCGGCGAACGAAGATCACGAAGATTGCCGGTACCAGCCCCAGCAGGAACAACGCACGCCAGGCCTGCTCTGCCGGCAGCCAGGAGAACAGCAGCGCATAGAGGATGGCTGTGAGGCCCCAGCCGATTGCCCAGCCGGACTGCACCATGCCCACCGCCTTGCCGCGGTCCTGGGCGCGGATCACCTCGCCGATCAACACCGCACCGGCGGTCCACTCACCACCGAAGCCAAAGCCCATCAGGGTTCGGGCAATCAGCAATTGCTCGTAGTTCTGAGCGAAGCCGCACAGGAAGGTGAAGAAGGCGAACCACAACACCGTCAGTTGCAGGGTACGCACCCGCCCGATGCGGTCGGAGAGGATACCCGCCACCCAGCCTCCTACAGCCGAGGCGATCAGCGTGCTGGTGTGGATCAACCCGGCTTCGGTGGTGGTGATACCCCACAGCATGATCAGCGTAGGGATGACGAAACTGAGCATCTGCGTGTCCATGCCGTCCAGGCCATAGCCAATCTTGCAGCTCCAGAAGGTACGTCGTTGCTGTTTGTCGATGTCGCGGTACCAGGCGAAAGGCCCGGACGAAGGGAGGGTACTGACCTGCTGCTGCACGCCGGTGGGGTTCATGGATGCCTCGGCTTGTTGGTATTGTTTTATGGGCGACATGAAGCGTCGCGGCCTGGGCGCCATTGTTCAGAGGCCGCCTCGCCTGCGTCCAACGAAAAAAACCGCCGGTCTGGAACAAGAAAAACTGATCATGAACCTTCGCTTCCTCGAAACCTTCGTCTGGGTCGCCCGGCTCAAGAGCTTCCGCCTGACGGCAGAAAAGCTGTTCACCACCCAGGCTTCGGTATCCAGCCGTATTGCCGCACTGGAGGCTGACCTGGGCGTGAAGCTGCTGCTGCGCGACTCCCGCGGCGTCAGCCTGACCCCGGAAGGCAGCAAGGTGCTGGAATACGCCGAACGCATGCTGGAAACCGCCAAGGCCATGAAGCAGTCGCTGGACAGCGACCGGGCCAAGGTCGGGCGCATTCGCATCGGGGTGATGGATACTGTGATCCACACCTGGATGAGCGCGCTGGTGGCGGAGCTGACCGAGCGCTACCCACAGGTGGAAATCGAACTGGTGGCCGACACCGCGCTGAACTTGCGCGAGCAGCTGCAGAAGGGCTTTCTTGACGTGATCTTGCAGACCGACTTGCTGCGCGAGCAATCGATCCGCAGCCTCGACCTGGCACGCTACCCAATGGGCTGGGTGGTGGCCGCAGGCGCCCACCAGCACCGGGACTATGCGTCGCTGGCCGAACTTGGGCGCGAGCGCATCATCACCTTCTCGAAGAATTCACGGCCGCACCAGGAGGTGCTGAGCTTGCTGCAGGCTGCGGGGGCAGAGGCACCACGGTTGAATTGTGTGAACTCGGTGGCGGCGATTACCCGGCTGTTGCGCGACGGCTTTGGCATTGGCGCGCTACCGCCGGCGCTGGTGGATGCCGAGTTGGGCCGGGGCGAGCTGGTGCTGCTGGAAGGGTTGCAGCCGCCGCCGAGCCTTGAGCTGGTGGTGGCGTGGCAGACCGGGGTGGCGTTGGTCGATGAGGTGGTTGGGGTTTGCCGGCAGGTGTTGGCGCGGTATGCGCGGGATGTGGGTGGGCAGCGGATCGTGCTGGTCTGACCAACAGTCTCCGCCTGTACCGGCCCTTTCGCGGGCTTGCCCGCTCCCACAGGATCATCACAGGCCTGGCGGGCCAGGTTGTACCTGTGGGAGCGGGCAAGCCCGCGAAAGGGCCGCTACAGGTACAGCAAAACTTAGCGCCAGCTCTCTTTCACCACCCTGCGCCGCCCGCCCAGGATCAGCCAGCCAATCCCCAGCAACAGGCTTTCGACCACAAAGGCCAGCACAAAACCGGCACCCACACCCCAGCCAATCGCCTCGGGTACCAGCAGAATCTGGTAGCTGTAGCCATTGAGGGTTTCTTCACGCAACTGCGGGTCGGCCTGTACCAGCACATGCCAGGTACGCTCGGCCCATGACCCTTGCAGCACCTGCCATTCGTTCTCCAGCAGTTCGTTGCGGATCATCAGGCTTTCGATGCTGTTGGCATCACTGTTGAACACCGGGTCGTCGCTGCTGCGGTAGTGCTGCAGCAGCGCCTGCAAGTCGCCCTTGAAAAAGCGCTCGGCCGTTTGCCGGAACCCATCGAGCGCCTCGCGCGATTCGAACAGGTGCGCCTCGACCCGCTGGCTATAGTCCTTGACCAGCCCCGGGACCTGGATACCGGCCAGCAGGCCGAAGGTGAACAACAGCAATCGCAGGTAACTTCTGAACATGCAGCGTCCTTAGCTCTGGCCGTGCGCCACGCACTCGCCGTGCCGCCACAGGGCCCACTGACCCGGCGCGTAGCGGTGCCAGGTCTCGTTCTCGGTCAGGGCCTCGGTGGCAATCACCGTGACCACGTCGTTGGGGGTGGTTTCGGTATGAAAATCGACGATCAGGTCGACATCCTTCAACCGTGCGGCACCGAATGGCGCACGGCGGGTGATGTGCACCAGCTTGGTCGAGCAGAAGCAGAACAGCCAGTCGCCGTCGCTGAGCATGCAGTTGAACACGCCCTGACCACGGTAGCCGGCACAGGCTTCGACCAGCACGGGCAGCAGCTGTTCCACCGGCACCGGTTCGGGGAAAGCGCTGCGGATGCGGTTGAGCAGGTCGCAGAAGGCCGCTTCGCTGTCGGTGTCACCCACTGGCCGGTAAAAACTGGCCAGGCCCTTGAAGTCACCCAGCTGGCCGTTGTGCGCGAAGCACCAGTTGCGGCCCCACATTTCCCGTACGAACGGGTGGGTGTTGGACAGGCACACCCTGCCGACATTGGCCTGACGGATATGACCGATCACCACTTCGCTTTTGATCGGGTAGCGCTGCACGAGGTTGGCCACTTCCGACTCGCTGCTCGCGGCCGGGTCCTGGAACAGGCGCAGGCCGCGGCCTTCGTAAAAGCCTATCCCCCAGCCGTCACGGTGCGGGCCGGTTCGCCCGCCCCGCTGCATCAGGCCGGTGAAGCTGAAAACGATGTCGGTAGGGACGTTGGCACTCATGCCCAGCAGTTCGCACATAGGCGTGTCTCCGTTTACAGACGAGGCTCGACCCGGCCTGCGCCACGCGCAGCGGCTGCCGGCAAGTCGTCACGGTAACGGTCGCTGCGCTCGGCAGCCAGCGGCGCCTGGGTGCCGAGCTGGTCATCCTCGGCCTGCTGACGCCTGGCGGCGGCTTCGGCCTGCTCACGGCGTGCGTGCGCGCGCTTTTCCAGCGGCCAGCGCAGCAGCACGAAGAGGAAGTACAGGCCGAAGGCGATCATGCCGTACATGGCGAAGTCGGACACAGCGCGCCAGGCGTTGTTGCCGACCTTGAAAGCGACATCCAGCGCAGTGATGGCGATTGCAGGGGCGAAGCTGTCCTTGACCGGGTCGACGATGGTCGGGGTCAGCAGCAGCACCGCCAGCACCACGCGTAGCGGTTCGCGCAGCCAGCGCCACATCCAGCCGGTGAGCTTGAAGCCCACCAGCAGGCACCCTAAGGCGGCTATTGCGTACAAGCCCCAGGCGAAGGTGTAGTCGTTCTCGGTCATGGTGTTCGTGCAAGCCAGGCAAAGAGATGCCTATGATAAACACTTTTCCGGGCGCAGACAGTGTTTGCCTGTGCCGGCCTCTTCGCGGGTAAACCCGCTCCTACCTCGGTGCGATCCCTGTAGGAGCGGGTTTACCCGCGAAGAGGCCGGCACAGGCAACTCCAATCAAGAGACCTTCAATGCCAACCAAGCCCCAACCCCCGATTGCCCAAGCCGACCAGGCCACCGACCCGTATGCCTGGCTGCAACAGCGCGACACCCCCGAGGTACTCGCTTACCTGCAAGCTGAAAACGCCTACCAGGAAGCCTGCCTGGCCGACCAGGCACCGTTGCGTGAGCGCCTGTTCGAAGAAATCAAGGGCCGCATCCTGGAGACCGACCTGTCATTGCCGGCGCCCTGGGGCCCCTACCTGTACTACACCCGTACCACCGCCGGCGACGAATACCCGCGTCACTACCGCTGCCCACGTCCGGCCGACGACTCGAACACCGTCGATGAAAGCCAGGAGCAACTGCTGCTCGACCCCAACGCCCTGGCCAACGGCGGTTTCCTCTCCCTGGGCGCGTTCAACATCAGCCCCGACCACCGCCTGCTGGCCTATAGCCTCGACACCAGCGGCGACGAAATCTATACCCTGTACGTCAAAGACCTGGCTAGTGGCAGTGTCACTACCCTGCCCTTCGACGACTGCGACGGTAGCCTGACCTGGGCCAACGACAGCCAGACGCTCTTCTTCGCAGAGCTGGACGACACCCACCGCCCATGGCGCCTGCGTCGCCACACCTTGGGCACCGACGCCGCGCACACCGTGTTCGAAGAGCCAGACGGGCGTTTCTTCCTGCACTGCTACCGCACCAGCTCCGAGCGCCAGCTGGTGCTGCTGCTGAACAGCAAGACCACCAGCGAGGCCTGGGTGCTGGACGCCGAAACCCCGCAGGCGCCGTTCACCTGCCTGGCGCCGCGCGTCGAAGGCCACGAATACTTCCCCGACCATGGCCAACTCGACGGCCAGTGGCGCTGGTTCATCCGCACCAACCAGGATGGCATCAACTTCGCCCTGTACCACGCGCCAGCCGCGCCAGTGCCAAGCCGCGAACAGTGGCAGGTGCTGGTGGCGCACCGCGACGCGGTCATGCTCGAAGGCCTCAGCCTGAACACCGGTGCCCTCACCCTGAGCCTGCGCGAAGGCGGCCTGCCGATCATCGAAGTACGCCCGCAGGGCTTGCCGGCCTACCGCGTCGAATTGCCAGACGCCGCCTACAGCCTGTACGTGCAGGACAGCCTTGAATTTGCCAGCACTCGCATACGCTTGCGCTACGAAGCGCTCAACCGCCCGGCCCAGGTGCGCCAACTGACGTTGCCCACGGGCGCCCAGGTGGTGCTCAAGCAAACCCCGGTGCTCGGTGCATTCGATGCCGATGACTATGTCAGTGAGCGCCTGTGGGCAACCGCAGCGGACGGCACCCAAGTGCCGATCAGCCTGGTACGCCGCCGCCAGGACCTGGGCAAGACCGTGCCACTGTACCTGTACGGCTATGGCGCCTATGGCGAAAGCCTCGACCCCTGGTTCTCACATGCGCGCCTGAGCCTGCTGGAGCGCGGCGTGGCCTTTGCCATCGCCCACGTGCGAGGTGGTGGTGAACTGGGGGAGGCCTGGTACCGTGCCGGCAAGCAGGAGTACAAGCACAACACGTTCAGCGACTTCATCGCCTGCGCCGAGCACCTGATCAGCCAGGGCGTGACGGCCGCCGATCGCCTGGCCATCAGTGGTGGCAGCGCCGGCGGCCTGCTGATCGGCGCGGTGCTCAACCTGCGCCCTGAGCTGTTCCGCTGCGCCATTGCCGAAGTGCCCTTCGTCGACGTGCTCAACACCATGCTCGACCCGGAGCTGCCGCTGACCGTGACCGAGTACGACGAATGGGGCAACCCTGAAGAGCCGGAGGTGTATGAACGGATCAAGGCTTATGCGCCGTACGAGAACCTGAAAGCGCAGGCCTACCCGGCGATGCTGGTGGTGGCGGGCTACAACGACAGCCGCGTGCAGTATTGGGAGGCGGCCAAATGGGTGGCGAAGTTGCGCACGCTCAAGACCGACAGCAACCTGCTGCTGCTCAAGACCGAGATGGGGGCTGGGCATGGCGGGATGAGCGGGCGGTACCAGGGGTTGAAGGATGTGGCCCTGGAGTATGCGTTCGTGTTTGGCGAGCTGGGTATTGCCTAAACTCAGGTTTGAGCACCCCCGCGATCGCTGTGGGAGCGGGCAAGCCCGCGAAGCCAACACCGTGGTGGATGGCACGGGCTTCGCCCGTGTTCGCGGGCAAGCCCGCTCCCACACGCGCCAGCTTTCAGAAATTGAGCAAGACAGTTGCTCCAACATGATGACGGCGTGGGCCGCTCATGCTCAATCATTCTGGGCCGGCGGCTTCGGCGGCTCCGGCCGCAACCCGGGCAATGGCTGGTCCTTCGGCGGGCCGGGCACTGGCATCGGCGGCAACAAGGGCGCCCCCGGCTGGCTGTCATAAGCCTTGGGCGGTGTGCTCGGGGTAATCTGCGGGTATGGCGTAGGCGTCGGCGTACCGGGCGCGCCGGGTACTGGCGGCGTGAGCCTGGGTGGCGGGCTGGCAGCTTCTGCCAGGGGCAGGCCAGCCATCAACAGCGCGGCGAGGATCGCGTGAAACATCAGCAACCTCCTGTCGGGAACCTTTCTACAGGCTACGCCTAAATCAACGCTTTCGCCTGTCCGCCTGACCTGCAAGCGCGCTAGACTCAATGGCATAACCGTCACCTGCCTGATCAGAACAAAGGAAACACCATGAGCTCCACCTCTTCTGCCGCCGCTACCGCGCGCCTCGACCGCATCCTGGCCGATGCCAAGCGCGACAAGGAAATGGGCTACCGCGACAAGGCCCTGAGAATGTACCCGCACGTGTGCGGCCGCTGCGCCCGCGAGTTCGCCGGCAAGCGCCTGAGCGAGCTGACCGTGCATCACCGTGACCACAACCACGACAACAATCCTCAGGACGGCTCCAACTGGGAGCTGCTGTGCCTGTACTGCCACGACAACGAGCACTCGCGCTACACCGACCAGCAGTACTTCAGCGAAGGCTCCACCAGCACCCCGAGCATTGCCAAGGCTACGCACAACCCGTTTGCCGGGCTGGCGGGCATGCTGAAGAAAGACTGACCATCGATTCGCCCCCCGCTGTTACCGGGCAGCCCGTATAATCGCGCTTTTTTCGCGAAGGGCCCCGGTACGTGGCAAACAAACGATACAGCTGCATCGGCCTGTTCAACCCCAAGTCGGCAGAAAACGTCGGCTCTGTGATGCGCGCCGCGGGCTGCTATGGCGTCAATTCGGTGTTCTACACGGGCAAACGCTATGAACGCGCACGTGACTTCGTCACCGACACCAAGCGCGTGCACTACGACATCCCGCTGATCGGTATCGACGACCTGCAGCGCATTATCCCGCTGGGCTGCACGCCCGTGGCGGTGGAACTGGTAGAGGGTGCGCGGCCATTGCCGGATTACACCCATCCGGACCGGGCCATTTACATCTTCGGGCCAGAGGACGGCTCGTTGAGCGAAGACGTGCGGGGATGGTGTGAAGAGACTATCTACATCCCGACCGAGGGCTGCATGAACCTGGCGGCGACGGTGAATGTGGTGCTGTATGACCGCATGGCCAAGGGGCTGAATACCCGTTCGGGGCCCAAGTTCAAATAGAAAGGCCGCCACTGCGGCAACAGGACAGACCTGCCAACACAGGGCGACCGAGTGCTGAGCTCCGTCAGAACAGCACCGAAACCGGGCCGAACATTGCCTCGACAAACCATGGGTTGTCGCAATCAACGTTGCCGACGATGGTTGGCTGCACGCTCCCCCTCCTCGGTTTCGCCCCGTGAACAATGCTGAGTTTCTGCTCCGCGGTATATTCCAGGTACGACTTGATTCGCTTGAAATGCGACTTGCAGACGATGCCGCCCTGCCGATTGTCAGGCGCAGGGATGCCTAGTGCAGCACCTTGCTCTGCAGCACATCGGAACGCCGCCCCAGCACGTTCTCGCTGATCTGCACGAAGTCTTCGGTACTGACGCTGGGCAGGCGCATCAGCCCACGCACCACATCATCCAACGAACGTTTGGCCTGGGTGTGAATGCGGATTTCCTTGTCCAGCGCCTGCAACAGCATCACGCCGCGGGCCACCTGGGCCGGGCTTGCGCGTTCACCCTTGAGCCGGTTGACCTTGGCGCCCTGCTTGCTCAGACGCGCCTGCCAGACCTGGTAGCGGTCATCACTCATCCCGCCCGAGCGGCGTAGCAACTCGTTGGCGTAATAATCGGTCAGGCTCTCTACCAGCCAGTCACTGCCGTCACGCCCGTGAATCTGCGCGAACAGTTGCACCAATTCGCGCAGCAACGGGCTATTGCCGTTTTCGCTGACCATGGGCCGGGCACTGTTCAGGTACAACGAGCCCTGCGCAGCCATAGCCCCTCGCCACATGCCGTCACGCGCCCCGACCAACAGCAGCTTGGGCGGGTTACGCGGGAACACAGCTTGTAGTTGTGGCCAGACGAATGTGAGCAAGGTCAGGCTGTCCATGCGCCGCATGCCCTGCCCCACCGGCGCGGCCACGGTCACTTCGGTCTCGCCCAGGCGGGCGCGGCGGCTGCCCAGGTCGCCGGCAAGCATCCAGCCGGTCGGGCGATCGAACAGGCGCGACACGTTGTCGATGCGAAACTTCCCCTTGCCGATGCGCGGCCAGGACGTTTCGATGCTCTTCCAGCCCTCGGGCAGGTCGAAAGCCAGGCGCGCCACCAGCTCGGTACCATCCTGCTGGTCGAGGCGCGCAGGGGGTATCAGCTGGTCGCCGAGGAACAGTGCCCAGTGCGGGGTGATGCGCGATGAATAGGCGCCGCTGGCCAGCTTCTGGTCCAGTTGCACACGGTAGCTGAGGCTGGTCTTGCCGGCCGCTGGCTGCCAGATACCACGTTGCCCCTTCAGCTGCCATTGCCCATCAGCCTGGAAGCCGCTGTAGGCCCCAGCCTTGCCCAGGTCGAAGTCCAGGCTGCGCACGGCGCTGCCTTCGGCCAATGTCACGCGGACCTCGGCCTGGCCGCTGGCAGGCAGCAAGCGCACCTGGTAGTCGAGGTCGACCTTTTTCGCCCAGGCCGGCGAACTGGCCATCAGGCCCAACAGCAACAACAGCTGGCAACGCATACAGAAACTCCTTGTTTCCCCGAGGCAGCGGGCCGCGCCGGTCAGCTGGCGCGAAAGATCAGGTGGTCTTCCCAGTCGTCTTCGTGCACATCGTGTTCACTGAGCATACGTCCCGACTGGGAAATGCGCTGTTCATGAACCTGTTGCCGGTCGCCACAGACCAGGTGATGCCAGGCCGGCAAGTCCTTGCCCTCACTGACCAGACGGTAACCGCAGGTACTCGGCAGCCACTTGAACTGGTCGGCCTTGCCCGGGGTGAGCTGGATGCAGTCTGGCACTTGGGCGAAGCGGTTGGGGTAGTCGCGGCACTGGCACGTATCCAGGTCCAGCAATTTGCAGGCGATGCGCGTGTAATAGACGCTGTTGTCGTCTTCGTCCTCGAGCTTTTGCAGGCAGCACAGGCCGCAGCCATCGCACAGCGATTCCCACTCTTGCTGGCTGAGTTCTTCGAGGGTCTTGCGCCGCCAGAACGGCGCGTTTTCAGCGATCATCACACAGGGTTCCTGCCTTCATCTTGGGGGCCACGGCGCGCGGCGGCGCCAGTCTAGAGCCTGGCCTTCGGCAAAGCCAGACCGCTTGTCAGTCGCGACGGCACGCAGTAGCGTGCGCTTTTCCCGTCCGTTTGCAGGAGCCGCCATGAGCGCCAACCCCCGCATTGCCGATTACGCCATCAACGAGCAGTTCATCAACCGCTGGTCGCCACGCGCCTTCACCGCCGAGCCGATCAGCGAAGAAACCCTGCTGAGCTTCCTCGAAGCCGCCCGCTGGGCACCTTCGGCCTATAACTCGCAGCCTTGGCGCTTCCTGTATGCCCGCCGCGACACGCCGAACTGGGAGCGTTACCTGAGCCTGCTGGTGCCCTTCAATCGCAGCTGGGCGCAACAGGCGTCGGCGCTGGTGCTGGTCATTTCCAAGACCACGTTCGCGGCCCCGGGCGCTACGGAAGAAAAACCGGCGCTGTGGCACACCTTCGACACGGGCTCTGCCTGGGGGCACCTGGCCCTGCAGGCCAGCATCAGCGGCTGGCATACCCATGGCATGGCCGGCTTCGATCAGGACCTGGCACGTCAGGAACTGAAGATTCCCGAGGGTTACGTACTGCATGCCATGGTGGCGATCGGCAAGCTGGGGGACAAGGCCAGCCTGGATGAAGCCCTGCAGGCGCGTGAAGTGCCGAGCCCGCGCAAGCCGCTGAGCGAGCTGGCTGCTGAAGGCGATTTCAGCCTGTAAGGTTTGTGTTGGCAGTGCTGGCCTCTTCGCGGGCAAGCCCGCTCCTACGGGGGATCACCACCCTGTGCTGGAGCGGGTTTACCCGCGAAGAGGCCGGTACAGGCCACAGCGATCAGTAGCCCCGGGCGAAATCGACTTCACCCCGCAACCCCTGCCCCGCTTCATAAGCCCGCACATTCTCGACAAACAAGCGCACCATCGCTGTCGGCGAAGTGGGCGCCGAGCTGTGCCCGGTCAGCAGCAAGCCCCAGGCGGTCCAGAACGGGTGTTGCTTGGGCAACGGTTCCTGGCGGCACACATCGATCACGGCACCGGCCAGATGGCCCTCTTTCAACGCCTCGACCAGGTCGGCATCGACCACCGCCACACCACGCCCGGCATTGATGAACAAGGCCGAGGGCTGGAAGCACTTGAACAGCGCGGCGTCATACAGGTCATGAGTCGCCGGGGTATCCGGCAGGAGGTTCAGCACGTAGTCGACCTGGCCGACCATGCGCGGCAGGTCGGCCAGCGCCGCCACCTCGACGAACGGGGCCTGTTCACGGGCGCTGCTGGCAACCCCGTACAGCTCCACACCAAACGGCTGCAGGAACTCGGCCACACGCTGACCAATGTCGCCTGCACCCACAATGAGGACCTTGCGCCCTTCCAGGCTGCGCCCCGGGCGGTCATCCCAGCGCCGCTCGACCTGGCTGACCAGGCGCGACAACACCTCACGCTCATGGCCTAGCATATAGGTGAGCATGTACTCGGCCATCACCTGACCAAATATGCCAACTGCGCGGCTCAGGCGGTAATCACGCGGCAGGCCGTCGGCCAGCAACGGCGTGATACCGGCCCATGTCGACTGTATCCAGCCCGGCTTGTGGCCTTGGCGCAGCAGACTGGCCAGCAAGTCCGGCTGGCCCAGCCACACCGGGCACTGCGGTGCCTGGCGAGCCAGTTCAGCAGAGTCGCCGCTGGTCAGCACTTCCACTTCTGGCGCGGCTGCGCGCAAAAGCCCGGCGTATCGAGCATGGTCATGCTCAGCGATCAGTACACGCATGGTCAGACAGGGTCGTTGCGGCGCAGCAGCTCTTCGGGCAGGTGCTCGATGTACTCATCTTCCAGCGGCGGCATCTGCAGGTGGTAGCCTTGGCTTTCGAGGTTCTCCAGCACCTTGGTGATGTCCTCGCGGGCCAGCTTGCGCTCAGGGGTGAGCACCAGGTCGAAAGCGTGCACGGGGGTGCCGAAGAACGGCAGCAGGCCTTCAGGCACGCGTTCCAGGCCGTCAGCCTTGAGTACGTACAGGTACATTTCGTTCTTGCGTGGGCTCTTGTAGATCGAGCAAATGCGTTTCATCGGGTTTCTCCGGCACCTGCCAGGTTGTCCAGCAGGGCCTGGCCCATGCGCTCACGGCGCCAGCCGCGCAGCGAATCGGGCAGTTGATAAGGGCCATTGGGGTATCCGCTCTTGAGCAGCGCCTCCAGGGCTTTCTTGCGCAGCATCAGCTCGGGTGCAATCCCCAGGCGCTCGCCTTCGGCCTGGCCGATGGCACGCAGCTGCTTGAGAAGGCCAGCAGCCTCGATCGGCAGCGGCTCGGGCAAGGGCGCTGGCCATTGCTCGGCCGGCAGGCTGGCGGCGCGCTTGATCAGCTGGATGAGGAACTCACCGTCCTGACGAATGGTGCGCGGGTGCATCTCGTCGATCTTGGCCAAGGCCGACAGGTTGTTCGGCTGGCTTTTGGCCATGGGCCACAGCGAGTGCTCCTTGAGGATACGATTACGCGGCACATCGCGGTTGCGCGCTTCGCGCTCGCGCCAGGCGCACAGCTCACGTAGCACTGCCAGTTGTTGAGGCGCCAGCTTCCAGGCCAGCTTGACGTCGCGGTACAGGCTTTCGGGCTCGACTTCACGGCGCAACGCAGCCACCAGCTCGGCGCCGTCTTCCAGCACCCAGGCATACTTGTCGTCACTCAGCCGCGGGTGCAGCACGGTGAAAAGCTCGGCCAGGTGCACGGCATCTTCGGCAGCGTAGCTGACCTGGGTTTCCGAGAGCGGGCGTTGCAGCCAGTCGGAGCGGGTTTCGCCTTTGGGCAATTCGATGCCCAGCACTTCCTGCACCAGGCGCGAATAGCCCATGGAGAAGCCCAGGTTCAGGTAACCGGCGGCCAGCTGAGTGTCGAACAGCGGCTGAGGCAGCTTGCCGGTCAGGCGCAGCAGCACTTCGAGGTCTTCGCTGCAGGCGTGCAGCACCTTGACCACACCGCTGTCTTCCAGCAGGTCGGCCAAGGGTTGCCAGTTGCCGATCAGCAGCGGGTCGATCAGAAAGGCGCGTTGGCCGTCGCCGATCTGAATCAGCCCGGCTTTCGGGTAGAAGGTGTCGACCCGCATGAATTCGGTGTCGACGGCGACGAAGGGCAGTTGGTGCCAGTCGCGGCAGTGTTCGGCCAGGCTCTGGTCGTCACGGATCCAGTGAATTTCGATGGCCACAAGGCTCTCCCACTAACATTGGCGCGCAGTATATACGGCGCGGGCACTGCGGGTGAAACTGTCCCGCTTTTCGGGGGCAGTCCACCCTGTGGGAACGGGCGCGCCCGCGAATGAAGGCAACACGGTGTATGGCCCGGGCTTCGCCCGGGTTCGCGGGCATGCCCGCTCCCACAGGGCTTCAGCGCTTGGCCGCCAGCCAAGGCCGGCAACCGGCGAACATGTCCAGCGACTGCTGGTAGAGCTCGGTATGTACCTGCAACAGGCCAAGCATCGAGTGGAACAGGTTGTCCTGGGACAGCGGGGCATCGCTGAGCCGTGCCAGGCAGTCGGTATCGACGCCGAAGTCCTCTTTGTAGTTGTCGGAGAACCAGGTCAGCAGTGGTATGTGCTTCTGCTGCTCGGGAGCGATGGCGTACGGCGTGCCGTGCAGGAACAGGTTGTACTCACCCAGCGACTCGCCGTGGTCGGACAGGTAGATCATCGCCGTGTCGACCTTGTCTTGCTTGCTGCGCAGGGTATCGATCAGCGAGGCCAGCACCTTGTCGGTGTAGGCCAGGGTGTTGTCGTACCCGTTGATGATTTCCTCCTCGCTGCACTGGTTCAACGCGTTGCTCTGGCACACCGGGGTGAAGCGCTCGCCATCACTGAGGTAGCGCTTGAAGTACTCGGGGCCGTGGCTGCCCATCTGGTGCAGCACCAGCACGGTGTCCTTGTCGAGGTTGTCGATCAACGCGTCCAGGCCTTGCAGCAGGATCTGGTCATGGCATTCGCCATCGGCGCACAGCTGCGGGTCCTTGAGGTTGCTGACGTCGATGAACTGCACGCGATCGCAGGTGCCTTTGCAGCCCGACTGGTTGTCACGCCACTGCACGGCCAGGCCGGCACGCTGCAGGATGTCCAACAGCCCTTCGCGGTTCTTCGCTACGCGGGCGTCGTAGTCCTTGCGCTTCATGCCCGAGAACATGCAAGGCACCGAAACCGCCGTTTCCGTACCACACGAGTGCACGTCGGAAAACGCCAGCAGGCCCTGTTCCCTGGCGAGATTCGGCGTGGTATCGCGGTCATAGCCCAGCACGCCGAAATGGTCTGCCCGGGCACTTTCCCCGACCACCAGCACGGTCAGCGACTTGCGCTCATGTCTTTGCCAGGCCGCATCACGCTTGGCATCTTCACCATAATGCTGGAACGGGCGCGAAGCCGTACCGACACGCTCGCCGACATAACCAATGGAGGCCCCGACGATATTGCTGGGGGTGAGCATCAGGCGCAATTCGTGGTGATTGCGAAACAGCGACGACAGCCCTTGATAGTTGACCAACGCGACCGAGCCGATGGTCACCACACAGGCACCACTGACCACCAACTTGCCCAGCAGCTCGCGGTGCCAGGGGCGGTAGGCGATCTGCGCCTTCCACAGCAGCACCGATGGCAGCACACCCAGCAGCAGGATATACGCGGCAAACTTGAACGACATCAAGTCGCGCACTTCCGCAACATTGGTCTCGGCCATATTACGGAACATGCCGGCGTCAATAAGTACGCCGTACTGGTTCATGAAGTAAGCCACGCCCGCGCCACTCATGAACAACACGATAAGTACCGGCTTCACTACATACCGGAAGGCAATTAACGTGAGGATCAGATTGAACGCGAAGAGCATCAGCACAGCAAACGCCAGACGCAGCCACAACCCCGAAAGGCCGGCAGGAACCACCGCTTGCAGGTGCTCCCAGAGGAACATGTTGAAGCCAATCAGCAGATAAAGACTGGCCAGCAGCGTGACCCATTCAGTCCGCAGGGATTTGAAGTTGAGCATCAGCGTTCGCTATCAAGAGTGATGATCACCCCAGGCCAGAAGGCACTGTGGGAAGTTGGGCGAACTCTAGAAAGCACGTCATGAATTTTTTGTGAAAAACTTGGTAACAATTTCGTGAGGGTGTGTCTTTTATCGATTATCGCAAAACCATTCAGCTGCCATTCAGCCTGGACCGCCGTCACAAGCCTGAGCAAAGACAGCTATCCTCAATGGTCAGGACCTTACCGACAACCCTGACAGAGGTGAAGAAATGCCAGTTCCGCACGATCTGCTCGCTGACCTGCACGTTACCGCTGATGCATTCCAGGCACTCATAGAGAAGGATCAGGACCTGCACAAACTGCACAAGGAGTACAACGCCAAGGACAAGGAGGTGGTCGCCGCCGAAGGCAACGGCACCAACGACGAGACGGTCAACCGCCTGCGCAAGGAAAGGTTGCTGATCAAGGACAAGATCGAACGGATCATTCATCCGCCCAAATCCTGACAGGCATCTATTGAATCCACCGGCCTCTTCGCGGGTAAACCCGCTCCTACACCGATGCGCAGACCGTCGTAGGAGCGGGTTTACCCGCGAAAGGGCCGGACCTGCTGGCCAATGTCCCTGGCCGTTCACCGTTGTCGCCGCCACCGTATTCGCGGGTAAACCCGCTCCTACGCCAATGCGCAGACCGTCGTAGGAGCGGGTTTACCGCGAAAGGGCCGGACCTGCTGGCCAATGTCCCTGGCCGTTCACCGTTGTCGCCGCCACCGTATTCGCGGGTAAACCCGCACCTACGCCAATGCGCAGACCGTCGTAGGAGCGGGTTCACCCGCGAAAGGGCCGGGCCTGCTGGCCAATGTCCCTGGCCGTTCACCGTTCTCGCCGCTACCGTATTCGCGGGTAAACCCGCACCTACGCCAATGCGCAGACCGTCGTAGGAGCGGGTTCACCCGCGAAAGGGCCGGGCCTGCTGGCCAATGTCCCTGGCCGTTCACCGTTGCCGCCGCCACCGTATTCGCGGGTAAACCCGCTCCTACATCGATGCGCGTCCGTCGTAGGAGCGGGTTCACCCGCGAAAGGGCCTGCAGCCCTACACAGCAACCAGCGCTTTCAACGCCCCATCCAGGTCCTCGACTAGGTCACGGTAATCCTCGATCCCTACCGACAACCGCAGCAGGTTCTCGCTGATCCCCATCACCCCTTTCTGCTCTGGGCTCAGTGAGCAGTGCGACATGCTCCAGGAATGGTTGATCATGCTTTCCACCCCACCCAGCGAGTCGGCCAGCACAAAAATCTGCAGCGCCTCCACCAGGCGGTTGAGCGCGGCGCGGTCGCCTTTCACTTTCATCGCCACCACCGCCCCGCCACTGCGCATCTGGCGTCTGCACAGTTCATGCTGCGGGTGGCTTTCCAGCCCCGGGTAATACACCTGCTCGACCTGCGCGTGACCTTCCAGGAAGCGTGCCACCTGCAGGGCATTGGCGCACTGGCGCTCCATGCGCACATCCAGGGTCTTCAGACCGCGCAGGGCCAGGTAGCAGTCGAACGGCCCCTGCACCGCACCAATCGCCATGCTGATACGGCGCAGGCGTGCCAGCAACGCATCGTTGGCCGCCACCACCACACCGCCGGTGAGGTCGGAGTGGCCACCGATGTACTTGCTGGCCGAGTGCATCACCAAGTCCACGCCCAGGGTGATCGGGCGCTGGTTCCACGGCGAGCAGAAGGTGTTGTCGATGCAGGTGAGGATGCCCTTGGCCTTGGCCAGGTCGCACACCGCCTTGATGTCGACCAGGTGCAGCAACGGGTTGGTCGGCGACTCGATCCAGATCAGCTGGGTTTCCGGCTTGATCGCAGCCGCTACGGCTTCAATGTCGTTGAGATCCACATAGGTGGTGGTCAGCCCGGAGGTGCGGCTGCGGTAATCTTCCATGATGCGGAACGTGCCACCGTATACGCCGTTCATCACCACCACGTGGGCATCCTTGGGCAGCAGCTCAAGCACGGTTGCGGTGGCATTGACTCCCGAGGCGCAGGCCACAGCGCCCACGCCTTCTTCCAGGGCAGCGACACAGGTTTCGTAGGCATGCCGGGTGGGGTTGCCGACGCGGCTGTAGGAATATTCCGGCTTGTCATCCAGGCTGCGCTTGGTGAACGAACTGGCGGTGACGATGGCCGGGAAAATGGCGTTATCGGCAACGCTGAACTGCTCGCCGGCGTGAATGGTACGGGTGGCGAAATTGCGCGGCTTGTCAGACATGGTCAGGCCCATTGGCAGAATGAAAGCTGCAACTATCGCACAACCCAAATCGTCTGGCCTTGGGGTAATCTGTGAAATATTTTTCTGCACGGCCTGCGCGCGATATGGACAGTTTCGACCAGCACATTCTTACCCTGCTACAGCGTGATGCCTCAATCTCGCTGAAGGACCTGGCCGAGGCCGTCAACCTGTCCACCACACCGTGCTGGAAGCGGGTCAAGCGCCTGGAGGAAGACGGCTACATCCTCGGCCGCGTCGCCCTGCTGGACCCCGAACGGCTGGGGTTGGGGCTCACCGTGTTCGTCCAGCTCAAGACCCAGCGCCACGACAGCGCCTGGCTGGAGCAGTTTGCTGCGACCGTGACCGGGTTCGAGGAAGTGATGGAGTGCTACCGCATGTCCGGGGACTGGGACTACATGCTGCGGGTGGTGGTGGGTGATATTGCGGCGTATGACCGGTTCTACAAAAAGCTGATTACCCGTACCGATGGGCTATCGAACATCACCTCCAGTTTTGCCATGGAGCAGATGAAGTACACCACGGCTTACCCGGTGCATCGCGCCTGACCGGTGCTGGATTCTTCGCGGGCAAACCCACAGGATCACCTCAACCTCAAGCGCTGTGAGGTCCCGTAGGAGCGGGTTCACCCGCGAAGGGGCCGTTACAGGCACCCCATCAATCCGAGGCCAGCACCGCCGCAATGCGGTTCCCCGCCTTGGCTTTCACGACCTTGATCGCCACGAATTTCGAGGTCGGGGTATAGGTCCCCTCACCATAACTTTCCAGCGGTACCAACGGGTTGGTTTCCGGGTAATACGCCGCCGCCTGCCCCTCAGGCACGTCATACGCCACCAGGCGGAACCCCGACACCCGCCGCTCCACGCCATCCTCCCACAACGACACAAGGTCTACCTGCTCACCCGGTTCGAAGCCCAGGCGACGGATGTCCGCCTCATTGACGAACACCACTTCACGCAGGCCGAACACCCCACGGTAGCGGTCGTCCAGGCCATACAGGGTGGTGTTGTACTGGTCGTGCGAACGCAGGGTCTGCAAAATCAGGTCGGGCTTGTCACCACGGGCCAGTACCTTGGCGTTGACCAGTTCCTCGGGCAGCGCGTGGGGCATGAAGCGGGCTTTGCCCGTGGCCGTGCGGAAGTTGCGATCGGCGGCATTGTTGCCAAGGTGGAACCCGCCGGGGCTGCTCAAGCGTTCATTGAAACCGGTAAAGCCCGGAATCACGTCAGCGATCATGTCGCGAATGCGGTTGTAATCGGCCACCGCGTGCTCCCAGTCGATCGGCTGGTTGCCCAGCGTGGCCTTCGCCATGCCGGCAATGATCCACGGTTCCGAGCGCATATGCGGCGAGCGCGGGCGCAACTGGCCGTGGGAGATGTGCACCATGCTGAAGGTGTCCTCCACGGTCACGCCTTGCGGCCCTTCGGCCTGCAGGTCGATTTCGGTACGGCCCAGGCACGGCAGGATCAGCGCATCGCGGCCGGTGACCAGGTGCGAGCGGTTGAGCTTGGTGGAAATCTGCACGGTCAACGCGCAGTTCTGCAGCGCCGCGTGGGTGCGCGCGGTGTCCGGGGTGGCTTGGGCAAAGTTGCCGCCCAGGCCGATGAACACCTTGGCCCGCCCCTCTTCCATAGCCTTGATCGCCAACACCGCGTTGTGCCCATGGGTACGCGGCACACTGAACTGGAAGCGTTGTTCGATGGCATCGAGTAGCGCCGCCGACGGCTTCTCGTCAATGCCCATGGTACGGTCACCCTGCACGTTGCTGTGGCCCCGCACCGGCGACAGGCCTGCGCCGGGTTTGCCGACGTTGCCGCGCAGCAGCTGCAGGTTGACGATTTCCTGCACGGTCGGCACCGAATGGCGGTGCTGGGTGACGCCCATGGCCCAGCACATGATGACCCGCTCGGCCTTGCGATACATGCGTGCGGCCAGCTCGATCTCGGCCAAGGTCAAGCCCGACTGTTTGACGATGTGCTCCCAGGACGTGGCATCCACCGCCGCCAGGTAATCGTCGACGCCGCTGGTGTGCTCGGCGATGAAGGCATGGTCGAATACCGCCGGCTCGCCCTTGGCCTGTGCCTCGCGCTCCCATTGCAACAAGTACTTGGCAATACCGCGCATTGCCGCCATGTCCCCACCCAAGGCCGGGCGGAAGTAGGCGCTGGAGGTCGGCTCGGAGCCGTTGCTGAGCATTTCGAACGGGTGCTGCGGGTGCTGGAAGCGCTCAAGGCCTCGCTCTTTCAGCGGGTTGAAGCAGACGACCTGAGCGCCACGCTTGACCGCTTCGCGCAGGGGTTCGAGCATGCGCGGGTGGTTGGTGCCGGGGTTCTGCCCGATGACGAATATCGCGTCGGCCAGCTCCAGGTCGTGGAACACCACGGTGCCCTTGCCCACCCCGAGGGTTTCCGACATGCCCGCGCCGCTGGCTTCGTGGCACATGTTCGAGCAATCCGGGAAGTTGTTGGTGCCGTAGGCACGTACGAACAGCTGGTAGAGGAACGCCGCCTCGTTGCTGGCCCGGCCCGAGGTATAGAATTCGGCCTCATCCGGCGACTGCAGCGCACGCAGGTGCCTGGCGACCAGCTCGAAGGCCTCCTGCCAGGTGGTTTCGACATAGTGGTCGGTGGCGGCGTCATAGCGCATCGGGTGGGTGAGGCGGCCCTGGTATTCAAGCCAGTAGTCGGTCTGCTCCTTCAGCGCGCTGACGCTGTATTTGGCGAAGAAAGCCGGGTCGACCGAGCGGCCGGTGGCTTCCCAGTTGACCGCCTTGGCGCCGTTTTCGCAGAACTTGACCATGTCGCTTTCCGGCGACTCGCCCCAGGCACAGCCGGGGCAGTCGAAACCGCCGTTCTGGTTGGTCTTGAGCATGGCCCGCAGGTTCTTGAAGGCGTTGTCGCTGCCCAGCCAGCTCTTGGTCACGCTTTTGAGCGCCCCCCAGCCGGCAGCGGCGCCCTTGTAGTCCCTGATGTGTTCGTCCTGGCTCATGCGATGAATCCTCACGCTTCGGTGCTTTTTTCCAGCCTATGGAGCGTGGGAAGGGGCGTCCAATCGAAAGATCTTACGGCGTGATAAGCGGTTTCGATCACGGGCCGCCAGTGCCATACCAAACGATAGAGGCCATCGATCAACCGGTCAGGCAAAGCAATTTGACGGCCCTGCGGCCAGGTTATAGCTTGGAGTCATGTCCCAACCCATTCGAGTGCGAACGTGGAACAGAACAGCCGGGCCCTGATCGACGGCTTCAACCGGAAAATCGACTACCTGCGGATGTCGGTCACCGACCGCTGTGACTTCCGTTGCGTGTACTGCATGGCCGAAGACATGCAGTTTCTGCCGCGCCAGCAAATACTCAGCCTCGAAGAACTGTTCCAGGTGGCCGAGCGCTTCGTCGCGCTGGGCACCCGCAAGATCCGCCTGACGGGTGGCGAGCCACTGGTACGCCAGGGCATCGTCGACCTGTGCGGGCGCATCGCCGCCCTGCCCGGCCTGCGCGAGCTGTGCCTGACCAGCAACGGCTCGCAACTCGGGCGCCTGGCTCAGCCGCTGTTCGACGCCGGGGTGACACGCCTGAACATCAGCCTGGATAGCCTGGATGCCGACCGTTTCAAGCAGCTGACCCGCACCGGCGACCTTGCCCAGGTAATCGCCGGCATCGACGCCGCACGCCAGGCCGGTTTCAAGCGCACCAAGCTCAACTGCGTGGTACTCAAAGGCCGCAACGACCATGAACTGGTCGATCTGGTGCGCTTTGCCATCGAACGCGAGCTGGACATCACCTTCATCGAGGAAATGCCGCTGGGGGTGATAAGCGAGCATGAACGTGGCGAATCGTTCTGCTCCAGCGATGAAGTTCGGGCACGCCTGGCCGAGCAGTTCACGCTGGTCGAATCGACCGAGTCGTCCATGGGGCCGGCCCGCTACTGGCGCCTGGCCGAAGCCGCGAACACCCGGGTCGGCTTCATTTCCCCGCACAGCCACAACTTCTGCGCCACCTGCAACCGCGTGCGCCTTACCGTCGAAGGCCGCCTGCTGCTGTGCCTGGGCAACGAACACTCGGTCGACCTCAAGCACGTGCTGCGCGCCCACCCTGGCAACCCCGAACGCCTGGAAAAGGCCATTCGCGACTCGCTGCACCTCAAGCCCTATCGCCATCATTTTGAAGTCGGTGGCGATGTGCAGATCCTGCGCTTCATGAACATGACCGGCGGCTGAGCAGCCGTCTCTGGATTTCGATGATCGTCCCCCCCTCCACCGATGTGTTGCGCGTGTTGTTCACCCTCAAGGGGTCGATCGTCAAACGCATTGCCCTGCGTTGCCTGATGGTGACACTGCTGGCCGCGCTGATCGTGCTGGTCGAGCGGCATTATCCGGCGTATTTCTACCCGGTCAGCGCCACGCCGTTCACCTTGCTGGGCCTGTCGCTGTCGATCTTCATGAGCTTTCGCAACAACGCGTGCTATGACCGTTGGTGGGAGGGGCGCAAGGCCTGGGGCAAACTGATTATCGAAACCCGCTCGTTCGTGCGGGAAAGCGTGGCGATTGCCGACGAAACACTGCGCACCGAACTGCTGCGCAACCTGTGTGGTTTCGCTCATGCACTCAATGCCCGGCTGCGTAACGAGGACGAACGGGCAGCTGCCAGACCGTGGCTGGCACGGGCCGATGCGATCAGCCCGCACAATGTGTGCGACGGCATCCTGCGTGAAATCGGCGACCACTGTTCACGGTTGGCCGCACAGCAACAGATCAGCGAATGGCGCTACAACCTGCTGGAGCAACGCCTGGCGGGCCTGACCGAAGTGCAAGCCACCTGCGAGCGGATCAAGGGCACACCCTTGCCGTTTCCCTACACCCTGCTGCTGCACCGTACCATCTACATTTTCTGCCTGCTGCTACCGTTTGCCCTGGCCGAGCCGCTGGGCTGGCTGGCACCGCTGTTCACCACCATCGTGGGGTACACGTTCTTCGGGCTGGATGCGATCGGCAACGAGCTGGAAGACCCGTTCGGGCGCGATGAGAACGACCTGCCGACCGATGCCATGGTGCGGACTGTGGAGCGCGATGTGCTGGCCGGGCTGGGGGAACAGCAGCTGCCTCCTGCCTTGTTGCCGGTGGGGTATGTGTTGAGCTGACGGTGGGTGGTTGCCTGTTCTGGCCTCTTCGCGGGTAAACCCGCTCCTACATCGGCAACAGGTGTTTGACGAAGTTGCATGGCCGGTGCCGTGCATCCAGCTGCTCGGCCAGAATGCCTTCCCAGGCGGTGCGGCAGGCTCCGGTCGAGCCCGGCAGGCAACATACCAACGTGCGGTTGGACAACCCGGCCAACGCCCGGCTCTGCACGGTCGAGCTGCCAATATCGAGAATCGACAATGCCCGGAACAACTCGCCAAACCCATCGATACGCTTGTCCAGCAGGCACTCGACCGCTTCGGGTGTGCTGTCGCGCCCGGTAAAGCCGGTACCGCCGGTGATCAGCACCACCTGCACCTGCTCATCGGCAATCCAGCTGGCCACCTGAGCGCGGATCTTGTACAGGTCGTCCTTGAGCAGCGCTCGCGCCACCAGCCGGTGACCGACCTCGACCGAGCGGTTGGCCAGCAGCGCGCCGGAAGTATCGTTATCGTAGGTACGGGTGTCGCTGACAGTCAGCACGGCGATGTTCAGCGGTACGAAGACCGCATCAAGTTGGACGCGCACGGTGAAGCTCCTTGAAGGGCATTTTCACCACGCTAGAGGCATACCCCCAAAGGCGTCCAATCGATATGACGTACCGGCCGATCAATGACATCTATCGCAGACGTGGGTTAAGGTCTGCATAACCAGACGCCAGGCACTTTCATGGACATCAAGCAGCTCAAGTTCCTCATCGCCCTCGACCAGACCCGCCACTTCGGCCAGGCGGCGGCGCTGTGCCATATCACCCAGCCGACGCTGTCCATGCGCCTGCGCAACCTGGAAGACGAACTGGACCTGGTGCTGGTCAAGCGGGGCCAGCGCTTCGAAGGTTTCACCGAGGCCGGCGAGCGCATCCTGGCCTGGGCCCGCACCCTGCTCGCTGCCCACGACGGCCTGCAGGCCGAGGCTGCCAGTTGCCGTGGCCAGGTGGTCGGCAGCCTGCGCCTGGGCACGGTGCCGCTGGCCAGTTTCAACCCCATGCACCTGCTGCTGCCCCTGCGCGAAAAATACCCCGAACTGCACTTTCAGCTCAGCTCGCTGAGCTCGGAACAGGTCATCGACGGCCTCAGCCGCAACCAGCTCGACCTGGGTATCTGCTACCTGGACCAGGTCAACACCAGCTTCTTCGAAGTGATCGAACTGGGCACCACCACCATGGGCCTGCTGCACGATACACGGCACTTCCAGTTCGCCAGCGACCGGCTGCGCTGGGACGAGCTCGGCGATATTCCGCTGGGGCTGCTGAGCAAAGGCATGCACTACCGCCAGTCGCTGGACCTGAGCTTCCGCAGCCGTGGTCTGGAGCCCAATGCGGTGCTTGAGAGCGACTCGAGCTTCCAGCTTATCCAGGCCATCAACACCGGCATATGCTGCGCGATCATGCCACTGGACTGCGGCCTGGAAGACCTCAGCGAGCACCTGCGCATCGTACCGGTGGCCGACGCCGCCATCCACAGCCCGGTCGGGCTGCTGCTGCGCCGCAGCGAGCCACGCTCGGCGATTGCCGAGCAATGCTTTGCCGAGGCGCGGGGGCTGTTTCAGGCCACCTGATCGGCGGTAGCCTGGCGGTACTGGCGCGGCGTAAAGCCGGTCAGTTGCTTGAACTGGCGGCTGAAGGCGCTGTGGTCGGTGTAGCCGCAGCGCATCGCCACTTCAGTGATCGGCAGCTCCGAATGCAGCAGGCGATGGGCGTGCTCCAGGCGCGCCTTGTGGATCATCTGCCGGGGCGTGAGGTGGAACACCCGCTTGCAATAGCGCTCCAGCTGGGCCACGGAAATACCGGCGATGCGGGTCAGCTCGCCCATGCTGATCGGCTGGTGAAAATGCTGGCGGATGTGCTCGTCCACTGCGGCCAGGCGCTGGTAGGCGGGGTGGCTGTGGGCGGCTGACTGCAAGTCGACCGAGATGCCGACCAGGCCGATGATTTCGCCGCCAGGGTTGTACAGCGGGCGCTTGTGGGTCAGGCACCAGCCGGGCTCACGGCTGCCGTAGAGGTGCAGCTCCAACTGGTCCTCCAGCACCAGGCCTTCCTTGAGAACACGTCGATCCTGCTCGGTATAGCCGGGGCCAAACTGTGCCGGAAACACCTCGGCACTGGTCTTGCCCAGCAGCGGTTGCAGGCGCTTGAGGCCACAGCGCTGGACCAGTGTGTTGTTGGCCAACGCATAGCGGGCGGCAGAATCCTTGATGAAGATCGCGGCGTTGGGGATGGCGTCGAGCATCGGCAGCAACAGCGATACGCCGGCGAGCAGGGCCTCGAGGTTGGCGGGGCGGTGCTGGTCCAGGGACTGGTAGAGGGTTGCCAGGGGGGTGTCGGTCATCTGTCGGTTCTCTGCTGGCTGGGCCGGCCTCTTCGCGGGTGAACCCGCTCCTACAGGGCCCCCACAGATTTCGAATTCTGCGCCGTACCTGTAGGAGCGGGTTCACCCGCGAAAGGGCCGGCACTAGCACTGCATCTCTCAAACCCTTATCCGGTATGGCTTTGAGCCTATCCCCACGCTTTGCGCCTTACCACTGTTTTTCTGCAACTGTGCCGATTTCGTCATCCCCCTTGCAGAAAACCATCAAGAACCGCCGCCCTGATCGGTCCACTCTATGTCCCACGCAAGCCGCCCAAGTCCTACAAGAGCGCGGCCCAAAAAGCCGCATCTCGTGACATCAGACCTGCCTATCCAATAACCAACAAAAAGGCGAACCCATGTCAGGCAAATTCAAAAAACAGTTATCACTGCTGGACCTCACCTTCATCGGCCTAGGCGCCATCTTCGGCTCCGGCTGGCTGTTTGCCGCCAGCCACGTCTCGGCCATCGCCGGCCCGGCCGGCATCCTCTCCTGGTTTCTCGGCGGGTTCGCCGTACTGCTGCTAGGCATCGTCTACTGCGAGCTGGGCGCCGCCTTGCCCCGCGCCGGTGGCGTGGTTCGCTACCCGGTGTACTCGCACGGCCCACTGTTGGGCTACCTGATGGGCTTCATCACCCTGATCGCCTTTTCCAGCCTGATCGCCATCGAAGTGGTCGCCTCACGCCAATACGCCGCCGCCTGGTTTCCCGGGCTGACCAAGGCCGGCTCCAGCGACCCGACCGTGCTCGGCTGGCTGGTGCAGTTCGCCTTGCTGGGGCTGTTCTTCTTCCTCAACTACCGCAGCGTGAAAACCTTCGCCAAGGCCAACAACCTGGTCAGCGTGTTCAAGTTCATCGTGCCGCTGCTGGTGATCGGCGTGCTGTTCACCTTCTTCAAACCGGAAAACTTCGAGGTCCAGGGCTTTGCCCCGTTCGGCCTGTCCGGGGTGGAGATGGCGGTATCCGCCGGTGGCATCATCTTCGCCTACCTGGGCCTGACGCCGATCATATCGGTGGCCAGCGAGGTGAAGAACCCGCAGCGCACCATCCCGATTGCGCTGATTCTTTCGGTGTTGCTGTCCACCGCGATCTACGCCTTGCTGCAACTGGCCTTCCTCGGCAGCGTACCGACCGAAATGCTGGCCAACGGCTGGGCCAGCGTGACCAAGGAACTGGCCCTGCCCTACCGTGACATCGCCCTGGCCCTGGGTGTGGGCTGGCTCGCCTACCTGGTGGTGGCCGACGCAGTGATCTCGCCAAGCGGCTGCGGCAACATCTACATGAACGCCACCCCACGCGTGATCTATGGCTGGGCGCAGACCGGCACCTTCTTCAAGTACTTCACCCGCATCGATGCAGAGTCCGGCATCCCGCGCCCAGCCCTGTGGCTGACGTTCGGCCTGTCGGTGTTCTGGACCCTGCCGTTCCCGTCGTGGGAAGCGCTGATCAACGTGGTATCCGCCGCGCTGGTGCTGAGCTACGCCGTGGCCCCGGTCAGCGTCGCCGCCCTGCGCCGCAATGCACCACACATGCCGCGCCCGTTCCGGGTCAAGGGCATGGCTGTGCTCGGCCCGCTGTCGTTCATCATCGCTGCGCTGATCGTGTACTGGTCGGGCTGGAACACCGTGTCGTGGCTGCTGGCCCTGCAGATCGTGATGTTCGTGCTGTACCTGCTGTGCAGCCGTTTCGTACCCACCCAGCACCTGTCGCTGGGTCAGCAAGTTCGCTCGTCGGCGTGGCTGATCGGGTTCTATGCGCTGACCATCCTGCTGTCGTGGCTGGGCAGCTTCGGCGGCCTGGGCGTCATCGGCCACCCATTCGACACCGTGGTCGTGGCGGCCTGTGCACTGGGCATCTACTACTGGGGCGCCGCCACGGGTGTGCCTGCCCACCTGGTGCGCCTGGAAGGCGACGACGAAAGCGAAGCCTGCGCTGAAACCTCTAACGGCCGCCCTGTTGCCGTCGCTTCCTGATCTTTTACGCAAGGGACAAGCCCATGAAACAGATTCACGTCATAGATTCCCACACGGGTGGCGAACCCACCCGCCTGGTGATGAAGGGCTTTCCGCAACTGCACGGCCGCAGCATGGCCGAACAGCGCGACGAACTGCGCGAGCTGCACGACCCATGGCGCCGTGCCTGCCTGCTGGAGCCACGCGGCAACGATGTGCTGGTCGGCGCGCTGTACTGCCCGCCGGTATCGGCCGACGCTACTTGCGGGGTGATCTTCTTCAACAACGCCGGTTACCTGAACATGTGCGGTCACGGCACCATCGGCCTGGTTGCGTCGTTGCTGTACCTGGGCCTGATCGCACCGGGTGTGCACAAGATCGACACCCCGGTCGGCCAGGTCAGCGCCACCCTGCATGACGACGGCGCCATCACCATCGGCAACGTGCCCTCCTACCGCTACCGCCAACAGGTTGCGGTGGACGTGCCCGGCCATGGCGTGGTGCACGGCGATATCGCCTGGGGCGGCAACTGGTTTTTCCTTGTGTCCGAACACGGCCAGCGCATCGAGCTGGATAACCGCGAGGTGTTGACCGAGTACACCTGGGCCATGCTCAAGGCCCTGGAAGCCCAGGGCATCACCGGCGAGAACGGCGCGCCCATCGACCACATCGAACTGTTCGCCGACGACCCCAACGCCGACAGCCGCAACTTCGTGATGTGCCCCGGCAAGGCCTACGACCGCTCCCCGTGCGGCACAGGCACCAGCGCCAAGCTGGCCTGCCTGGCCGCCGACGGCAAGCTTGCCGAAGGCCAGACCTGGGTGCAGGCCAGCATCACCGGCAGCCAGTTTCACGGCCGTTACGAGCGCGACGGCGAGCGTATTCGACCGTTCATCACCGGCCGTGCCCACATGACCGCCGACAGCACCCTGCTGATCGACGAACAGGACCCGTTCGCCTGGGGCATCTGAGCCCCCGGCCTTTTGACCAAACCCAATTTCGCCAGGAGTAACAACAATGACCAACAACATTTTCACCGGCACCATGCCCGCCCTGATGACCCCATGCACCGCCGAGCGCAAGCCGGACTTCGACGCCTTGGTGCGCAAGGGCCGCCAACTGATCGAGGCCGGCATGAGCGCGGTGGTGTACTGCGGCTCGATGGGTGACTGGCCGCTGCTGACCGAGGCCGAGCGCCAGGAAGGCGTGGCGCGCCTGGTGGCGGCCGGTATCCCGACCATCGTCGGCACGGGCGCAGTCAACACCCGTGAGGCAGTGTCGCATGCCGCCCACGCCGCCAAGGTCGGTGCCGCCGGCCTGATGGTCATCCCTCGCGTGCTCAGCCGCGGCGCCTCGCTGATCGCCCAGAAGCACCATTTCTCGGCCATCCTCGCTGCCGCACCGAAACTGCCGGCGGTGATCTACAACAGCCCTTACTACGGCTTTGCCACCCGCGCCGACCTGTTCTTCGAACTGCGCAGCCAGTTCCCCAACCTGATCGGCTTCAAGGAGTTCGGCGGTGGCGCCGACCTGCGCTACGCCGCCGAGCACATCACCTCCAAGGATGACGATGTCACCCTGATGGTCGGTGTCGACACCCAGGTGGTGCATGGCTTCGTCAACTGCAACGCCACCGGCGCCATCACCGGCATCGGCAATGCGCTGCCGCGCGAAGTGCTGCAACTGGTGAGCCTGAGCAAACAGGCCGCCAAAGGCGACGCCCGTGCCCGCCGCCTGGCGCGCGAGCTGGAAGCGGCGCTGGCGGTGCTGTCGTCGTTCGATGAAGGCTGCGACCTGGTGTTGTATTACAAGCACTTGATGGTGCTCAACGGCGACACCGAGTACAGCCTGCACTTCAACGAGACCGACGTCCTGACCGACGCTCAGCGCAACTATGCCGAACAGCAGTACGCGCTGTTCCGCAGCTGGTACGCCAGCTGGTCGGCTGAGCAGAACATCGCCTGAGCAGCCACTGCTCTACCTGTGGGAGCGGGCGTGCCCGCGAATCAGGCGACCCGGTGCATGGCACCGGCTTCGCCGGTGTTCGCGGGTGAACCCGCTCCTACAGGGGGCGTAATCCCCCATGCATCTGCATTAGATTTCCAAGGAGGCTCCATGACCCTCACAGGCAACCTGCTGATCGGCCAGAGGCCGGTAACCGGCAGCCGCGAAGCCATCCGTGCCATCGACCCAACCACCGGTCAGGCTCTGGAACCGACCTACCTCGGCGGCACAGGCGAACAGGTGGCCCAGGCCTGCGCGCTGGCCTGGGCGGCATTCGATACCTACCGCGAAACTTCGCTCGAACAACGAGCAGAGTTCCTTGAAGCCATCGCCATACAGATCGAGGCCCTAGGCGATGCCCTGATCGACCGCGCCGTGGCCGAAACCGGCCTGCCCAAGGCGCGCATTCAGGGCGAGCGTGGTCGTACCTGCACCCAGCTACGCACCTTTGCCCGTGTGGTGCGAGCCGGCGAATGGCTGGACGTGCGGGTCGACAGCGCCCTGCCTGAGCGCCAGCCCCTCCCCCGTGCTGATCTGCGCCAGCGCCAGGTGGCCCTGGGGCCAGTCGCCGTGTTCGGCGCCAGCAATTTCCCGCTGGCCTTCTCGGTGACCGGTGGTGACACCGCGTCGGCATTGGCCGCTGGCTGCCCAGTGGTGGTCAAGGCCCACAGCGCCCACCCCGGCACCAGCGAGCTGGTCGGCCAGGCGGTGGCGCAAGCAGTGAAGCAGTGCGGCTTGCCAGCCGGTGTGTTCTCGCTGCTTTATGGCTCGGGCCGCGAAGTGGGCATTGCCCTGGTCAGCGACCCACGTATCAAGGCCGTTGGTTTCACCGGTTCGCGCAGCGGTGGCGTGGCGCTGTGCCAGGCCGCCCAGGCGCGCCCGGAGCCCATCCCGGTGTATGCCGAGATGAGTTCGATCAACCCAGTGTTCCTGTTCGACGCCGCCCTGCAAGCCCGTGCCGAAGCACTGGCACAAGGTTTCGTCGCCTCGCTGACTCAGGGCGCTGGCCAGTTCTGCACCAACCCCGGTCTGGTAATCGCCCGGCAGGGGCCGGCATTGCAGCGGTTCATCACTGCAGCCGCCGGGTACGTGCAGCAGGCCTCCGCCCAAACCATGCTCACCCCCGGCATTTTCAGTGCCTACCAGGCCGGTATCGCAGCCCTGGCAGACAACCCCTGTGCCCAGGCCATCGCCAGTGGCCAAACCGGTCAGGGCCCCAACCAGTGCCAGGCACAGTTGTTCGTAACCCAGGCCGAAGCGTTTCTCGCCGACCCGGCGTTGCAGGCTGAAGTGTTCGGTGCAGCGTCGCTGGTCGTTGCCTGCACCGACGATGAGCAGGTCCGCCAGGTAGCCGAACAGCTGGAAGGTCAGCTGACCGCCACCCTGCAACTGGACGAGGCCGACATCGACAGCGCTCGCGCCCTGCTCCCCACCCTTGAGCGCAAGGCCGGGCGTATTCTGGTCAATGGCTGGCCGACCGGCGTCGAGGTGTGCGATGCCATGGTCCACGGCGGGCCGTTCCCGGCCACTTCCGATGCACGCACCACCTCGGTGGGTACGGCGGCGATCCTGCGATTCCTGCGCCCGGTTTGCTATCAGGACGTCCCCGATGCGCTGCTGCCGCAGGCATTGAAACACGGCAACCCGCTGCAGCTGCGGCGCCTGCTTGATGGTAAACGGGAAGACTGAGCATGGTCGAAACCGCTGAAACCGATATCGCCGTGGTGGGCGCCGGCATTGTCGGCGTCGCCTGTGCCCTGCAACTGGCCCGCCAGGGCCATCGGGTAACGCTGGTCGACCGCCAGGCGCCCGGCCTCGGCGCGTCCTTCGGCAATGCCGGGCACCTGGCAACCGAGCAAGTGTTCCCGATTGCCGACCTGTCGATCCTCAAGCGCCTGCCGCGCATGCTGCTCGATCCGATGGGCCCGCTGCGCCTGGACTGGAAATACCTGCCCAAGGCCATGCCGTGGTTCACGCGGCTGCTGCTCAACCTGCGCCCGGCGCCGTTCCAGCGCAGCGTGGCGGGCATCCGCACATTGAACGAAGGCAGCCTGGGCGCCTGGCACCGGCTGTTGAGCTCGATCGGACGCAGCGAATTGTTTCAAGAGGATGGTTCGTTGCTGGTGTTCGAGAAACCTGAGTCACGCCAGGCGCTGGAGGCGTTGCGCACACGCATGCAACAGCAGGCGGTGCCGGTGGACTTCTGGTCCGCCAAAACCGTGCGCGAAGCGGCGCCGCAGCTCAGCCCGTCACTGTTGGGCGGACTGTTCTTTCCACGCACCGGGCACTTCATCGACCCTTATCGGGTGGTGTGCGAATTGTTCGAAGCGGCCAAGGCCAGCGGGGTACGCTTTGTCCAGGCGCAGGTCGATGGCGGGCAGCTACACAGTGCCGGCGTGAGCCTTGCCAGCGACCGGGGCACGCTCAAAGCCCGCCAGGTGATTGTC
Organism: Pseudomonas sp. 10(2024); assembly: GCF_045164175.1. Taxonomy (NCBI): domain Bacteria; kingdom Pseudomonadati; phylum Pseudomonadota; class Gammaproteobacteria; order Pseudomonadales; family Pseudomonadaceae; genus Pseudomonas; species Pseudomonas sp. 10(2024). The sequence continues at coordinate 1,467,824 of NZ_CP174006.1, read as the reverse complement.
AGCTGTGGCGCCCATTCTGCGAAACTGACCGCTGCGCTGACAGGCAAGCGGGTGCCGCTGGATACCGAACGCGGCTACCACCTGATGTTGCCAGGTGAGCACCAACGCCTGCCGTTTGCCGTCACCTCGCTTGAGCGCAAGTTCATCATGACGCCCATGGCCGAAGGCTTGCGCCTGGCTGGCACTGTGGAGTTTGCCGGGCTTCAGGCACCACCGAGCATGCAACGGGCTTGGCAGTTGCACCGGTTGAGCAAGGGGTTGTTCCGGCACGACTTGAGCGTCGAAGGGGCAACGCCGTGGATGGGTTTCAGGCCTTCGTTGCCAGACTCATTGCCAGTAATCGACAGGGTGTGCAATGGGCGGGTGCTGTTGGCGTTTGGGCATCAGCACCTGGGGTTGACCCAGGCGGCGGTGACGGCGGAATGGGTGGGGCGGTTGGCTGAGCAGGCTGGTGGGCCTGAGATGAGTGCATACCGACTGGATCGGTTTTAGTCTTTACCGGCCTCTTCGCGGGCAAGCCCGCTCCCACAGAGAGGGTGCAGCATCTGACACCTGTGGTGTCTCTGTGGGGACGGGCTTGCCCGCGAATGGGCTGCAAAGCAGCCCCTCCAAGCCTCAGCGGTAACGCTCGAGCCAGTGCGCATACGGTGCCGGCAAGGTCCAGGACGCTTTTTCCACCCCCAGTTCCTTGGCCGCAAAGTAAGCCCAGTGCGGGTCGGCCAGGTGCGCGCGCCCTACCGAAACCAGATCCAGCTGGTTGGCCTGCAATGCGGCCTCCGCCAACTGCGGCGTACCAAAGCCCCACGCCGACGTCACGGGCAGCTTCGCTTCGCGGCGCACGCGCTCGGCAATCGGCCCCATGAACGCTGGCCCCCAGGGGATGTTGGTGTCGGGAATGGTGAAGCCGACACTCACGCTCAGCAGGTCGAGCCCACCGGCCTTGAAGCGGCGGGCCAGTTCGATCGACTCTTCCAGGGTCTGCTCATCGCGGCCATCGTATTCCAACACACCAAAGCGCGCGGTCAGCGGCAGGTTCTCCGGCCACACTTCGCGCACGGCGGCCAGTGTTTCCAGCAGGAAGCGGCTGCGGTTGTCGAAGCTGCCACCGTAGGCATCGGTGCGCTTGTTGGAGTGCTCGGAGAAGAAGCTCTGGCCCAGGTAGCCATGGGCGAAATGCAGTTCTATCCACTCGAAGCCGGCATCACGCGCACGGCGGGCGGCATCGACGAAGTCCTGCTTGACCCGGGCGATATCGTCCAGCGTCATTTCGCGTGGCACTTTCGGCAGATGCGCGCCAAAGGCAATCGCAGACGGGGCAATGGTCTCCCAGCCGCGCGCGTCGTCGGCGGCAATGTGGTCGTCACCCTCCCACGGGCGGTTGGCGCTGGCCTTGCGCCCGGCGTGGGCGATCTGGATACCCGGCACGGAACCGGCAGCCTTGATGGCCTGCACCACCGGTACGAACGCCTGAGCGTGGGCATCGCTCCAGATACCGGCGCAACCCGGGGTGATACGCCCTTCCGGCGCAACAGCAGTGGCCTCGACCACCAGCAAGCCGGCACCACCACGGGCCAGGCCGGCCAGGTGTACGTGGTGCCAGTCGTTGATCATGCCGTCTTCAGCCATGTACTGGCACATCGGCGGAATGGCGATTCGGTTACGCAGGGTGACGTCTTTGAGGGTGTAGGGTTCGAACAGTGCGGACATGGGAAACTCCGGGTTCATTTGAATACTGTTGTTCGATCATAATCGAACTATGGCAATTAATGAAACCCCCGTTATCATGTCAACCATGCGAGCCTATAAACATCCCAACCCCGAAGACCTCATCCTTGAACGCCTGCTCTATGCGCTCAGCGACCCCGTTCGCCTGGAAATCGTCCGCCACCTGGCCGGTGTGACCGAGGCCAGCTGTGGCGAGCTGGACGGAGGCCGGCCGAAGTCGAGCATGTCCCACCACTTCCGTGTGTTGCGTGATGCAGGGCTGGTGCAAACCCGCAATGTGGGGACTACCCATATGAATTCGCTGCGTAGCGAGATGCTGGGCGAGCGGTTTCCCGGGCTGCTGGAGTGCATACTGCGCCAGCAGTGATACCTGTGCAGGCCTCTTCGCGGGTGAACCCGCTCCTACCAGGGATGGCGATAAGCCTGAGGGTTGCGCTGGGCTTGGCAATCGAGTAGGAGGCGGATTCACACCCGCCGTCCTCTCACACCACCGTGCGTACGGTTCCGTACACGGCGGTTCAGGTTACGCGGCTAAGCCGGTTAATCGTATCCAGTATCGAGACCAGCCCGAGCCGGTCCCACAGTTTCTTTGGCAGCGCGTAGTTCATATGTTGCGCTCCCGAATTCCACCATGGACCTCGGCCATTGAAGGCTGACTTGTTGGCACGCTCCTCGCTCAACCCCAGGCGCATCAAGTTTCTCAGCCTCGTGGGAGGCTGCTTCCATTGACGCCAGATGACGCAGCGGAGTTTGTGCCTGACCCAACCATCCAGTTCCTCAAGCGGCCGCTTGCTCTGGCTGAGCTTGAAGTAGCTAGCCCAGCCTCTCAGGACGGGGTTGATCCGCTCGATGACAGTCGCCATTTTGCGAGCCCGTACGCTGCGCAGCAGCATTCTGAGCCGGTCGCGTAAGCGGTCTAGGCTCATCGTTGCCACGCGCAGCCTTGGCTGCTGGTGCCAGCTCATCCCATAGCCTAGGTAGTCGCACTTCCACGCCCTTGCCACTTGGCTTTTCTTTCTGTTCACCGTCAGCTTCAGACGTTCTCTCAGGAAGCGCTCGACGCTGACCAACACCCGTTCGCCGGCCCGGGGACTGCGTACATAGATGTTCGCATCATCGGCATAACGTACGAAGCGATGGCCCCGCCGCTCCAGCTCGCGGTCGAGTTCGTCGAGCAGGATGTTCGACAGCAACGGCGAGAGCGGGCCGCCTTGCGGCGTCCCTTCCTGCCGTGGGCTGACGACACCGCCCGACATGATCCCGGCTTCAAGGTAGCGGCGGATAAGCCTGAGTACGCACTTGTCTTTGATCCGACGTTCGATGCAAGCCATGAGGATGTCGTGATTGACCCGATCGAAAAACTTCTCCAGATCGAGTTCCACGCACCAGCGGTGTCCCGCTGTCACATGAGCACGGGCCATCTCGATGGCTTGATGCGTACTTCTGCCCGGACGAAAACCATAGCTGTAGTCCGAGAACAGTGGGTCGAAGATAGGTGTGAGCTGCTGCTGCAGTGCTTGCTGGATCAGGCGATCCACGACGCTGGGGATTCCCAGTTGCCGTGTGCCGCCCTGCGGCTTGGGAATTTCAACCGCTCGCACTGCTTGGGGCTGGTATTCACCGGCCAGTAACCTGGCCTTGAGGGTTGGCCAATACTGTTTCATGTAGCCCGCCAAGTCAGCGACCGTCATGCCATCGGCACCCGGCGCTCCCTTGTTGCTGACCACGCGTTGATACGCACGTCTGAGGTTGGCCGGTGCAAGCACCCGCTCCATCAGCGTGTCCGGCTCCGCGTTCGTCCACGTTACTGACGCCGTCGATACCTTTGCACTGTCATGCATCATCCTCAGCTTCTGGCCGGGACTCGGGATGACAGTTTCCGCTGTGGGAAATTTCTGCATTACGGCTACCAACGAGACAGTGACGCCTACTGGCGGCATAACCTGTTCGGCCCTTGGTGGCGCGGTTGACCGCCACTTACTACGGCTTCGGCTGACTTCTGCACGCTCATCCCGTCGCCTTTCGACGCGCGGTAGCACAATGGCAAACGTACAGATCTCCCAGGGTAATTCGCGCGACCTTCCTGCTTATGCCTGTCGGATCTACGTCACAGCGTTCCGTGCAAGTATTGGGCTTTGGCGATTTGTGCCACCTCACCCCGCTGTGCCGCCTCTATCCGCTTCCTGTTCGTCAGGCCAGCATTTTGCCTCGGGCTTCCTTCAGATTCGCAGTCGCCCACGACACCCTTGCCTCTGGCTAACACTTCCCCTTGCCGGGTGTGTAGAGGACTTTCACCTCCAAGTCACCCGCTTGGCCACCACAGCCAAGCGGATTGCGCTTACGCGCAACGCGCCATGCCTGGCGCACACAAAAAAGCCACGAGGTCTCCCCCGTGGCTTTCTTTCACAACAATGGCCGATTACAGCGCCATGTCGTTCTCAGGCTTGCTCTCGACCGGCTTGCTTGCCGCGCCACCGAATTCAACGCTGGCGTCGATCACCGGCGGTTTACCCAGTTGCAGCACTTCAGCGGTGTAGTTCCACTCTTTCTGGGTGGCCGCTGCCGAATCGTTCAGCTTGGTGCCGTAGCTCGGCACGATTTCCTTGATCTTGGCCTGCCACTCTGGGGTAGCGACCTTCTCCTTGAACACCGTTTCCAGCACGTGCAGCATGATCGGCGCAGCGGTCGAAGCACCCGGCGATGCACCCAGCAAGCCCGCGATGGTGCGGTCTTCGGACGCCACCACTTCAGTGCCCAGCTTCAGCACGCCGCCCTTCTCGGCATCACGTTTGATGATTTGCACACGCTGGCCGGCCTGCCACAGACGCCATTCTTCTTTCTTGGCGTTCGGGAAGTAGGTGCGCAGGGCTTCGAAGCGGTCATCGTCAGACAGCATCAGCTGGCCAGCGAGGTACTCGACCAGTGGGTACTGGTCGATACCGACTTTGGTCATCGGCCACACGTTGTGGGTGGTGGTGCTGCTCAGCAGGTCCAGGTACGAGCCGTTCTTCAGGAACTTGGTCGAGAAGGTAGCGAACGGGCCAAACAGGATGACGCGCTTGCCATCGAGCACACGGGTGTCCAGGTGCGGGACCGACATGGGTGGCGCACCGGTCGAGGCGATACCGTAGGCCTTGGCCATGTGCTGCATGGCCACGGTCGGGTTCTCGGTCACCAGGAACGAACCGCCCACCGGGAAACCTGCGTATTCCTTGGCTTCCGGAATACCCGACTTCTGCAGCAGCTTCAGCGCGCCGCCGCCGGCACCGATGAACAGGAACTTGGCGTCGGTGGCCGACTCGGTACCGTCCTTCAGGTTCTTGTACTCGACGTGCCAGGAGCCGTCCTTGTTGCGGGTGATGTCCTGCACTTCGCTGGACAGCTTCAGCTCGAAACCTTTCTGGGTCTGCAGGTGGCCAACGAACTGGCGGGTGATCTCACCAAAGTTGACGTCGGTACCGATCGGCGTCCAGGTCACGGCCAGCTTCTGGTTCGGGTCGCGGCCCTCCATCATCAGCGGGACCCACTTGGCGATCTGCGCGTGGTCCTCGGAGTACTGCATCGGACGGAACAGCGGGCTGGCCTGCAGTGCGTCGTAACGCTTCTTGAGGAACTTGATGTTGTCATCGCCCCACACGAAGCTCATGTGGGGGGTGGTGTTGATGAACGAGTGCGGGTTCTTCAGCACGCCCTGGCGTACTTGCCACGACCAGAACTGGCGGGAAATCTGGAAGGCTTCGTTGATTTCGATGGCCTTGGAGATGTTGACGTTGCCGTCTTTGTCTTCCGGGGTGTAGTTCAGCTCGGCCAGCGCGGAGTGGCCGGTACCGGCATTGTTCCAGCCGTTGGAGCTTTCTTCGGCCACGCCATCCAGGCGCTCGACCATTTCCATCGACCAGCTTGGCTCCAGCTCGTGCAGCCACACGGCCAGGGTGGAGCTCATGATGCCGCCGCCGACCAGCAGCACGTCTACTTTCTTGGTTTCTGCAGCATGCGCTTGCATGACGCTTGCAGCGACCGCCAGACCCAGCAAGGTCTTGCCAGCTTTCTTGAACATTGATCAATTCCAGTCAGGAGAACAGAGTGAGGGCCTGTGGCTGGCCCCGGTAAAGCGTGTTCTTCAGCGCAGGCTTTTTGTTGATCATTGTTCAGCAGCCAGAGAACCAGAAAACGGCTCGGCCTTTGGTCGAATTGACCGACAAGGCTGAATCGTTTTTCCGATTGTATCTGAAATGCCAGCACAAACAAATTGCAGGCCGGAGCGTCAAGGCGACCGGTTGCCCCAGCGGCAGTTTGCCACGTCACAAACAAAAGCCCCCGGCCATGTGCATGACCGGGGGCCTTGGATCACGCCGCAAGCGTCGCGATCAGGGTACCGCCAAGATTACTGCTGCTGAGGCAGTTTATCGATCGGGCCGCAGCCACCGATGATCTTGGAGATGGAAACCGAAGGGTGGAACAGGTAGTCGTAGGTGCAGTTTTTCGGTTGGTTGTAAACCTGGCCAGTGCAACCCGACAGCAGGGCGACACCCGAAACGACGGCAACGGCTACGGTGGCCTTGAACAGCTTTTTCATTACTCAATCCTTTAAATGAATCATCTTCGACCATCGTCTGATGGCCGCGGAATCATACAGACTCCAGGCATTGGATCCAAGCCGCGCTTGGCACAGGTTCTTTGCAACTGTGCAACAACAGGTTGAAAAGCGCGCCTTTGGCGACGATAGTTCAGAGCACTGCCTTCGCAATGCCCAACAGGAACTCACCATGCTTGGCGTCACCGACTACGGCGCATTCGTCATCGCCTTCCTCATTCTTCTGGCCATCCCCGGCCCGGGCAATTTCGCCCTGATCACCGCCACCGGCAAGGGCGGTATCAAGGCAGGCCTGGCCGCGACCTGTGGCGTGATCGTGGGTGACCAGGTGCTGCTGTGGCTGGCGGTAGCCGGTGTCGCCACCCTGCTGGCCACCTACCCTGCCGCCTTTCATGTGGTGCAGTGGGCGGGGGCTGCATACCTGGCCTACCTGGGCCTGCGCATGCTGCTGAGCAAACCCGGTGGTGCAGCACACACCTGCCGCATGGACAACGGCCAGTACCTGCGCCAGACCATGATGATCACCCTGCTCAACCCCAAGGCGATCATGTTCTACATGGCGTTTTTCCCGCTGTTCGTCGACCCGGTGAAACACCAAGGGCTGGTGACGTTCGGTTTCATGGCGGCGACAGTGGCGGTGGTGACCTTCCTGTATGGGCTGATTGCCGTGGTGCTGACCCATCAACTGGCCGAGCGCATGCGCGCCAACCCGCGGATTGCCAATATGTTCGAGCGGCTGGCGGGGGCTTGCCTGGTGGGATTCGGCATCAAACTGGCGGCGATGCGCTGATCCCAAGCCCGACAGGGTCCGGGCGCGCCTGACAGCAACCCTGAACAAGCCCCCGGCAACTCATGGTTCCCGGGGGCTTGTTCACTCAGCCATTACCCAGTCAATTGGTTTCCAGCTGATAGGCCTTGCTCACGAACAACGCCGCAAACAGGCTCTTGCCTTCCTTGAAGATGTACTGCTCTTCGAAACTGCCGTCTTCGACCAGCTTCTGCCCGATGGCGCATTCCGAATCGCTGTGGTTCTTGGCCTTGGCGCCAAAGTCACTGCTCCACGACGACAGCCCAACCTCCTGGCAGAAGGCTGCGAACTTTGCCTTGGGGACTTGCTGCTGGTATTCGCTGAAAGCCTCTTTCAGCGATTTGAAGCCGCTGTAACTTACCGAGTAGTTCTCGACCTTGGCCTTGCGGGCAAAGCCGCTCACCGCTTCAGCCAACACCGCCTGGCCGGAGTACGGGCTGTATGCCCCGATCAGCATCGCGCTCAGGGCACTCTTGAGCTGGGTTTCGACATCGTCTAGCTCCGGCAGCGACTGGAAGTCGGCCTTGCGCACGATTTCCCCCACCTTGGAGCCGTCGTTGCGGTGGGTGACCACGAACGCCATCGAGCCTTCGCCATCGCTGGAGCGTTTGATGGTGAAGTCCAGGTCGACCGTGGTACCAAAGTCACCCGTGCTGCTGACCAGAAACGCGCCAGTTACTGGCTGGCGCACCGCCATGTTGGCGCCCCAGGTGAAGTTCGACGGGGCGGCCCGACCATTGGCGGCCAGCTCGGCACGTGGCTGGACTTCGTCGCTGACATCAGCCACCAGCACGACTTCGGCCCCCTTGCTGGCAACGTAAGGGTTGCTCATCTGCATGCCCAGCAACTGGATATGAATGCTGCCATCCTTGCTGTCTCCGTCATGGGCCAGCTTCAGCGCATCAGCCTTCAGGTACACCCCGGCCACATTGCGGCTGACATTGAGCTGGTACTTGGCCCAGCCCGCCAGGCCTTCCTCAGCCGAACCACCCTGTACGGACTCCATCAAGCCCGACAGGCCGCGCAGGAACTGCTGGGCGCCATTGGTCTGCGCCGCCGCCACGCGGATCTCCGGGTCGGCTACCGTCAGGTTGCCGGAAAACGCCGAGTAGGAAATGTCCCCCTCAGACAGCACATCCTCAAGAAAATAGCGCTCCTTGAAATCGTCGTAGTAGGCCAGCGCAGCCTTCTTGCCCGAGCTGGCGACCATCGCATAGCCACCACCGAGCACCAGCACCGCTGCGGCCACACCGCCAATCAGCAGCTGCTTCTTGTTCATCTGTTTGATCATGGTGTTTGCCTCACTGGACCATGGCGGAAGCGTTGTTCCAGTCGTTCACGTACTTTTGGGAGACCTCGGGGGTCCAGCTGAAATCGATACCGGCGTTGGGGAATTCCTTGGCCAGCACGGCGCCGAACGACACGCGGTCGGCACAGTGGTCCTGCTTGCAGGCCTCGGGTTCACCGGCGCTGTAGGCACGGTAGGTAGGCACGGCGCGGCCGTCGTCCAGCGGGTAGTACGGCGTGGCGTTGGCCACCTGGGTCACGTACCAGCCTTCGCTGTATTCCTCGTCCGCAACCAGGCGGCCGTTGCTCGGGAAGTCGATGCTGTAGAAGTCACCTTTCTTGCCGGTGACGTGCACCATCATCGGCACTACGCTGGCCGAGGTCGCAGGGTTTTGCTGCTCCAGTGGCGAAGCGAAGCGCACCTTGATACCGGCCATCTGCGCCAACGCCTCGGTTTCGCGCCCCTTGAAGTCGCTCATGCCGTCCTGCAACTGCTGGTAACGCTCCAGCACACGGGTGTGCACGCGGGCCAGTTCCTGTTGGCGCTGACGCTGCTCACGCACACGCTGCTGCTCACGCTGTACCGCCCAGTTGGCACCGTCGCGCACATCGAAGAACAGGCCTTGGCGGTTGATGCCGATGCGATTGCGGGTGATCTTCTGCGCGTCGTTGCCCCAGATGTTGTTCGAGATCGCCGACAGGTCTTTGACGATGAACAGGTTGGCCACATCGGTGGTGGTCGGCGAGGTGGTCTTGATCAGGTCGAAGATTTCCAGCGCAGCTTCCTTGTACTTGGTCGCGTCCAGGGCAAACGACTCGTCCGGGGTGACCGCGACGTAGTAAGGGTCGCTGCTGAACGGGCGGAGCACGCCGTAGCTGGAGCGGGTGAACGTCAGGTACACCTTCATCTGCCGGCCGGGGATCTCACCAACCAGGAACGCGGCCTGGTCAGCTTGCGGCGTGAGATAAGAAACGGCCTTGTCCTTTACCGCAGGCTCAAGGTTCTTGTTGAAGATCAAACCACTCGCGTGAGCATAAACGCGGGTCCAGTTATCACCCCGGTAGGTACCCACAGCCTTCCAGCTGATTTTGTCGAAGCTGCCTTCACCAAAGCCGGACGCTGGGCACGGCATGGCCGGGGTGGTGCCGAACGACAGGGTGTCGCCATCGCCGATGATCGAGGTACTGAGCACCCATTTGCAGCCGGTGCCGTCCGTTACCTGCATCAGGTTGCGGTTTTCCAGGACCACCGAGCGACCGAAGTCCGAAGTGGGGGCTGCGGCGACTGCTGTGGCAGGTGCCGGGACGGGCGACACAACAGGGGCTGCTGCCGGGGCTTCGGGGGTTGGGGCTGGCTCTGCAGCTACGGCTGGCGCCGGCGCGGGGGCCGGAGCGGGTTTTGCCTGCGCAGGTGCGGCTTCGACCACTGCCGGCGCCGCTGCAGCAGCAGGGGCTTGGGCTGGGGCCGGAGCAGGTGTCGGTGTCGGTGCAGCAGCAGCCGGTGCTTCTGGCTGCGCAGGTGCCGGAGCGGGTGCATCTGCTGCAGCCGGTGCCGGGGCGGCAGTGGCAGGCGCAGCAGCCAGGGTCACCAGCCCCAGGTTGCTGGCATTGCCCGAGCCGCTGGCGTACAGGTTGCCCTTGGCATCGACCGCCTTCCAGCTCACCTTGGCGGTCGAGCAGTCCTTGGCGAACACGAACGGCAGCTTGGTCAGCAGGCCCGCCAGCAGTTCCTGGTTATCCCAGGCCGGGCGGGTAATGGTCAGGTCGACCTGGGGTTTGCACCAGGTGGTGGCATCCCCGGGCACTTCGACCTTGATGTTGTCTTTCTTGGAAAAGGCCAGCTCGTGGGCGAACGCCTGCGGTACCAGACCACAAGCGCCGATCACAGCCAGCGCGAGCGCGTGCTTTTTCATGGAGTTCCTCAGATCAGTTCCCAGGTGCCGTTGGCTTGTTTGCAGAAGGTGTTCTGCTCTTGTTCGGTCTGGCCGCTTTGCGATTTCAGGCTGACGGTGACCGGCCGGCAGGCCGCTTCGGCGGCAACTGTCTGGGTCGGCAGCGACTGCACCGAGTCCAGGTCGAAGCCTTGGGTTTCCTTGCTGGCGGCAACGTCCAGCTCGTCCAGGTTGACGGCTGGCGTTACGCGCTTGGCGACCGCTTGTGCCTTGGGCTCGACGTAGTTCTTGTGCACGTAGCCCACGGTCACGCCCTTGCGCCCGACCAGGACCCAGTCACCGGTGGAGCCCACGGCAGTGAATTCGGTGTGGTTCTTCAGGCTGCCGACCTTCTCGCCAGCTTGGCTAGGCGCGGCGCGCACGTTGAGGTTGTCGCTGATGGTCACATACGGCTCGTTGATCAGCTTCATCGACGGCACCGCCTGGATCTTCGGCGCGCGCTTGACCTCGACCTGCTTGGTCTTGGTGTATTCCTTGCCCGGCACGATCTGCGCGGTGGCGCCAGAGTGGTCGGACTTCCAGGTCACAGGCTGGGCGCTGGCGGTGGTCTGTTGCTGGCTCAGCACTTCCTGGGTGCGCAGCGCCAGGGCTTGCTGGTCTTTTTCATCGAGCATGTGGCCGATGCGGTTGCCCACGTAGGCGCCAATGCCACCTGCGATCAGCGCGGCGGCGATCTTGCCGTTGCCACTGCCCATGGTCGAGCCGATGGCCACACCGGCCAGGCCACCGATCACGGTGCCCGCTTGCTCTTTGCTGATCCCGAGCTGTGCACAGGCCGTGGTAGAGGCGATGGCGACCGCCAGAAGGGACGCGACGAATTTCTTACGCAAGTGGAGCACTCCATTTTCGGTGGGGCGCACAGCCGCGTACCGCAGCCAATGGTTGGCGGCAGCATTCGAGTTTGTGCGGGGTTTTCAGAAAGTGTGCAGCACTGGCCGCAGACGACAATTCAGCCGTCCAGCGAGGGGCGCAGGGGGAGACCAGTACGGCGCAAAGCATCCAACGAATCCATGTCAGGAAGAGTTCATCGCCCAGCGCGCGTAATCATTACGGCGTGTGGCCTGGGCGTGAGTGGCGTATCAGAGGGCCGCATTGTAGCCCAAGGTGCCATTGGCAGTTCAAGACAAAATGTTGCAGGAAGCCTGTCTGATTGATTAGTAGAAATCCGTCCTACAACTTGTACTCAGAATTATCCCCTTCCTTGTAGGGCGTTTCCCAAACATACTGCCAACCCGCTCAAACGGTTGCGACGGATTCGGTCGCGCTCTAGTCTCGGCTCGTCGTTGCAAAATCAACGGCCGGCTTTGACAGGCCGACGATTTTCCGCACACGTGCACTGTTTATGGCGGCTGTACGTGGGGCACCTTCGTGTGCGCCGAGTTACTCCGGGATCCTCGGTCTGTCAACCCATGTACAGCTGCCACCCTCTTGTTTGACAGCAAGCTTGCGGCAGCTCCAATGATCCTGGAGATGTTTATGCGCAAGATGGTCCCTGATCCACCCCTCGATACCACCCAGTTCCTGCAAGACACCCTGGTCCAGTCCTCAGAGTACGTACTCTGCGCCCTGTCCGTGGCCCGTCAATCCGTGCAACTCAAACCCACCGCCCACAGCTCGATCGTGATGCAGGCCGTGATCCATGAAATGGAAGCGGTACAGGGGCTGGTCGAATCGGCGTTGATGCAGTTGCAGATGCGGCCGCATTTACCCACAGAGCCTCACACCTTGCATTAGCAGGTCAGGCCTCTTCGCGGGCACGCCCGCTCCCACAGGGTCATCACAGCCGTCACGCACTGCACAGTACCTGTGGGAGCGGGCGAGCCCGCGAAGAGGCCAGCCCAGGCAACCCAGAATCCAGGGAAACAAAACAATGCCCACCGACAACACAAAAGAACCCACCACAGTCGGCAAGACCTGCTTCTACCAAGGCGAAAACAACACCCACCCGCTGTTCCGCATCGAACCCGGCATCCCCTGCCAGGACGCCCGCGAACAGGCATCCGAACTGATGGGTTACGTGCGCGACCTGATCATCACCGGCCTGATGGACGGCGACCAGAAACTGATCTGGGCCTCGCATTACCTGAGCGCGATGGCCAAGGCGCTGCTGGATGATGCTGAGTTGGGGATGATGAAAAAGTAAGGCGCAACGAAAAAGCCCCCGAAAGCTTTCGCTTCCAGGGGCTTGATCTTGTATGGCGGAGAGATAGGGATTTGAACCCTAGGTACTGTTGCCAGTACAACGGATTTCGAATCCGTTTTCGACCTCATATTTTTTTAAGATGTTTTTTGTAAAACTCAATAGAATCAGTTGCTTAAACGCAGTGTGACACAACAGCATTCCACACCATTCGGGGGATTCATTCCCCCAAAATTCCCCCACGCTCGAAGCGCTGGAAAGCCGCCTAGCTGAGTGATATCGTTCCGCCACTTCGAGATGCCGGGCAAGGGGTAACCCTTTTCCGCAAACGACCAGTTGGACCGCTGCCGCCAGCCAATCTGGCAAAACCCCATCATGTAGCTGGGGAAAACGGAAATAGGCAGCGAAGTCTGAACCTCCCCGCCAACTGCTACATGAGACCGGGAGAAACAGCTGAGGAGGACGTGCCTATGGGCATTTCTGAAAAAGCTGGTTCAGCAGCGTTGCACCTTCGCCTTCCGGCGTTCGGCAGCCTTTGCGGCACGTTCTTTTTCGTGCTGGGCTTTGAGCCAGTGACCGCAGTAGCGCTGGCTTTGGTCTCTGCCGTAATCCTGGCCAAGGTCTAATGCTAGGCATACCCCGCCTGCGGGCGGGGTGGCCGATCCTCATCATCGGCAGTTGACTATATCCCATGCCTACTAAAGAACAACTTGAGAAAGCGCAAGCAATCTCCACTATATTTGCAACTATCGCCGTCCCAATTATCGTAGCGGTTTTCGGATGGGTGCTCCAGTCGCAAACATCAGCAGACGCAGTCAAAAAAGACTATGTTCAGATGGCGGTAAACATTCTCAACTCAGAAAAATCTGACGAAGAAATGCGAGGCTGGGCGGTAGCAGTACTGGACCGCAGTTCTCCAGTGCCTTTTACGAGAGACATGAAGGACAGTATAAGGAGGGGTGAATCATTCATAGCTCCAGTTTTCCAACTCCCCCCCAGCATTCTCATGGAGCCACCGGAGAGCTTAAAGCCTCTGAAAGAGGAAAAGCCAACTCTACGCGACTTGATGATTAACACCGTCGAGAACTACAGTATCTGCAAGAAAAACTCATTGAAACTTGAATCTCTTCAAGAACTTCTGCGTAAATACGAAGAGATATACAATGGCAAAAACAAAGACAAGACAAATAGCTGACTCAGTTGCGCAACGCATCATAAGATGCTTCGCATGTCAGTCCCGCAATTCGGGCACGATCATAAGCTTTCGCGAGCTCTCCCGCTCGAGCATCAGCCCGTGTGAGCAGATCGGAGAGCACCATCGGGGATTAGATGGCTGCTTTGCATCTGGTGATAGAGGCTGCACGAGTGGCAGAATGCCACTTGCAAGACCCACAGTCATCATGGAGTAACGTTATGCTTGGAGCTGAATTTTTTGAAGCCGCATACCATGACCTGGCCAGTAGATACGCAGGCCTGACACGCGATGTCTACCTTGTGCCGCCTGAAAAGATGAATGAAGGAACCGATCTGCTGGACCTATGCGGGGTTCATTACGACGAAAAGCTTTACTTCAACGACGACACTGCTGATCTGAAAAATTATGGCATGGAAGGCGCTGGCGGGGTCACCGTAAATTTCCTCCTAGATGGCAGGGGCCGAAGCGCTATATTCATCAACGAAAACTGCTTACCCCCTGATTCACATGAGGGCGCGGTTTGGCTCTGGAAATATAACTCTCTTCACCACGAGTTGATGCATGCTCTAGACTTCAGCAAGCAGAAGAATTTCAACACTTCGCAGCGGACGATGGACCTGGTGGGCGCGGAGGTGTTTGCAGACCAAAAGACTTTGCTACACCTCAAGAGCTTGAGCGCCAACGGGTTCATGAGAATTGCGCTGCAGCAATATGCCCGCAACGTCAAAACAATGGGGCAGAAAGGTGGAATAAGAGCTGATATTTACAATCGACTCACGAGAAGGGTGGACGAAAAGTCTATAGATTACTGGGCTTCAATGGAATTCTAGCGTTCAAGCCGGCGATCAACGACAAGTTGACACTGCTGCCTCTAACAGCTTTTCATATCCGACCCTCTGCCGACGCTCAGCGAGAAGCGCCCGCACCTTCACCTCAAGGCTGTCGGTCTTGCGCAGGCCGGCCGCTGCCCAAGGTGGTACCGCTACATCTGGCGCACGGCACGGCACCTGCACAGGCACCTCGACGCGCACGTATTGGACCTGCGGCGCCACCTCCCTTGCACACCCGGCCAGCGCCAGCACCAGCCCGCTCCCATAGGCGAAGCCACGGATTACGCGGCGGGCAGTCTTGAAAAGACCCATTCCGCTCCCACAGGTGTGCGAGTTCAGCCCCAGCCTCATAGGTCTAGCTCCTTGTCGATGATCGAGGTGGCCGCCACACATTGGTCGCCGCCGGTACGCTCTTGCTGCAGCCGATTCGCCGCGGCGTAGTCGATGCCTGCGCTGGACTTGGCCTCGCCCACCGCTTTCTCTGCCCCTGCCTGGCGTGCGTTCGCGGCCAGGGTCAGGTCGCCCAGAGCCTTGCCCTGCTCCTGCGCCAGGCCTGCCAGGTTGTCGCGAGCGGCCGCGCACTGGGCAGATATGTTCTGCTGATCGTCGAGTAGAGGTCGGAAGTGCCCGGTGGCCGCCCAGGTGCCCCCCATCACGCCGATCAGAATCAGCAGGCCGGCGCCCGCAAGCCGCGTCACCCAGTCGCTCACGCCGCCCCCAGGAACAGATCTCGCTCAGCGGCCCGCCGGCGGACCAGGCCGTCCAGCACCTTACCGCCAGCCTTGTTCCAACGAGGGAACTGCTCGGCAGCGGCTGCGTAGTTGCCCGCATTGAGCAGCCGGCGGAGCGTGGACGATTCGAGATTGGCTGCGCCCAGGTTATAGGTGAAGCTCATCAGGGCGTCCCACTGGTTTTGGTTCAGCGGTGCTGTTACCAGGCGCTGCACCTCTGGCTCAAACCGCTGCACGTCGTTCAGCAGCATGCGCTCCGCCTGCTCCTTGCTGATCTTCATCCCGGCCTTAACGCCCCGGGTGGTGCCGTAGCCGATGGTCCAGACGCCTACTGAATCCTGATAGGCCTGCAGGCGCAGGCCTTCGAACGACTTGATGAGGCTCAAGCCGCGTTGCGATGTCCTCATAGGGTTACTCCAGGTACAGGAAAGCCCGCGCATGGCGGGCTGCATGAATTCAGGCGCAAAAAAACCGCTCAAGGCGGTCGTGTGAAATGATCAGGCTTAGACGGTAATCCCGCGTCTCGCGGCATAGGCCCGCAGGTCAGCTACGGTGGTCTGAATTTCCGTCTCGGTGAGGGCAACGCTATGCCCTTGGAACGCAGCAACGTCACATGCGCCGAGAAGGTTGGTCTGACCGCTACCGATCCTGATCTTGCCAGTCGCCAGCCGTCGCGGCAGCGATGCCGAGGTCGTTTGGGTCAGCCCGCTGGTGAAGTCACGCATGACAACAGCCGTAGGGGTAACCTGGATCATGTACAGGCCCCACAGGTTCGCCACCGCCGGTTTGGTCACGCCAGCCAGGACGTTGGTGTTGGTTCCGGCGTCCGAGCCATAACCTGCAGTTGCGGTGATGCGGTTCAAGGCCGAGAGGTAAATGCTCACACCGTAAGCAGCGCCGCCATCACCGGCCTGGCCTTGATAGTTACCCAGGAACATGGGGCGATCAGCCACCACCGAACCGTCTGCGGCTGTCCTGGCGATGACGAACATCGTCATGGACTCGGTCTCGGACATAGCAGTTTCGATGAGATTCACCGTGCCCTTGCAGCTCAAGTAAGCCGCTTGAGGGACTGGGGCCCCCACCACTTTGCTCTGCGCCTTGCCCGGGGCGAAATTCCGCGCAGCCTTGGTCAGGCTGGTGTTCAAGAAATGCACCGCCTCAAGCCCTCGCCGTACAGGCGCGGCGTACTCAGTTGCCACACTCTCGGCATCAACGCCCTTTGCAACCAATCGGACACCCATTGTTAACTCCTTAAAACCCAGTACTACGGTTGAACTCAAACATCACACAGGCGTTGTGCAATGCGAACGTGTTGCCAAGCGGGGACTGAACCTGGTCGTACAGGCCGTGTGTGTCCCGCAGGTTGCCCCGGGCACCGGTGGCTGGGCCGGATGCCTTTGGATCGGTAGGTCGGCCTCGCCCGTAGCTCAATGTGCTGTCCGGGGCGGCGGCGCGCGAAAGCGAGATGCGAACAGTATCGAAAGCCGTAACGCTGACCGAGCTGATGAGATCGGTGACCAGGATTCCGTTCTCGCGAATGTCGAAGCCGAAGTTCGCCGTCAACGCGGCCAGAGCGTTATCCAGGACCAGCTCCCCACGAGGAACATGGAACTTGATGTCGATAGCCTGGGATTTCCAATCGACACTAACGGGCTCCAACGGCCGCCATTTTCCAGAGCGGCGAACCATCGTTTCGTACATGGCGCGCGATCGATACTCGCCAAGCAGCCAGGAGGCCTCGTTGGTGAGGTGCAGCACGTCCTCGACAGTCGGGAAGATGTAAGCCGGCGCTGCAAGCACCACGTCAGGCCGTTTCCTGCTCAAGCGCCACTGGGCCAGTGCGATGCTCATGTTGTCCAGGTCGTACTTTCTGTGAGCCGCTACCTGATAAGTGAAGAGGTACGGTCGGAACTTCTGTCCGGTTATGCCGACGATTTCCCTGGTCATCCCATCGAAGATCGCCATCATGTACTCAGCGTACTGGTACGCCGACTTGGTGGAGACTGTGGTGGTGTAGTTGCTTTCACCCTGGTCCCAGGTGTACGCCCACACCGAGTAGGTCTTACCCAGCTTCGTTGCAGCGGCCAGGCCATCACGAACCGTTTGGATGGTTTTCTCGTAATAGCCTTCACCAAGGGGGGCGGCTGACAACTGCTCAACCGACCGGCCGCCGCGGCCGGTGGCGGCCCCAACCATGATCCAGTCAGCCTCCGATTCACCATCAGCTACAGCACGGCGGACCAGGCCGTTACACAGGGCTGACACAGGCGTTTCGCCCTCATCACCAAAGTCCGACTCAACCAACGGAGCAAAGGTGTCAGGGGTATAGCCAGGGTCACCAGGTCTCGATTTCACACCGCTGGCCATCATGACGTTCTGATATTCCTGAACGGTCGAGATGGCAGGCTTTGCAAAATACCCGCGAGCAAGCGACTGACCATAGCCCAGGACCTGCTTGAAGTAGGTCCGGATCTGTTGATCCAGCAGTGCCTCAGCAATCGGTGTCAGCGTGCCCTGAGCCGCAGGCAGCCCAAAGTAGGCGGTACCGGGCGCAATCCGACCGACAATGAAGCGGTTCTCGTCAGAGAACTCGATGCCTTCCTCTTCCGTGGGCTGGAAAGTCAGGCCGTTCACGAAGCTGCTCATGGAGCCGAAACGAGCGACGATAAAGCCGTTAGGGTCGCTCACTTCTAGGCCGTCACCATTGTTCCTCAACTGGCCGCCGAGCAGATCAAGTGTGCCGTCGCGAAGCAAGCGCATCAGGATGTAACGGAACTCATCTTCGAAGCTAAAGGCATCGGATTCTTCCGCCTCGATCTGCCGGATCACGTCCTGCACCTCGGACAGCGCCTGCGATGAGGGGTAGCGCTTCTTCTCTACAGCGACCCCGGCCTCATTTCGGTAAAGGATCAGGTAGTCCGAGGCGTCAGCGGCCAACACACTGAAATACCCTCCGGACACGGTGCCAGCGAGACCAAGCGCAGTGCTGGTGTAGATGAGCGCTCCACTCATCTGCGTCGAAAGATCGGCCAACACCTTGGCGTTGGTCGGCCGCAGGGTTCCGCCGCCAACGTCCACCATCTTGATCTCTTCCGACAAGAGCAACTCATTTGTCGTGTCGATCGTTTGTGTCAAGCGTGCGAGATCTTCTGCTCCGCTCATGTTTACTCCAGGCGAAAAAAAGCCCACCGAAGTGGGCAGAGAATTAGGTAGCCGTGGCGCCTGGCCACGACTTGGTGTACCAGCGCTCCAGCAAGGCTCGCAGCTGGGCCGTCATTACCGTGATCGACATACCGGCGAGCAGCGAGGTGAACTCTGCCTCGTCAACGATGGGCAGTTCGAACAGCTCCAGCTCTGCGGTGTAGCGCCAGAGGTCGACACCCACTAGCTCCGGCACCACTGGCGTATCCGTGAACCGAGCCCGGGTCGGCTGCAGGCCCAGCGGTGTTTTGAGCGGACAGAGAAACCAGTCCGCCCACTTGATTCCCCACTTGCGCCAACCGTCGAACAGCTTTGCCTCGGTGGCCGTGAACATCCAAGAGACGTTCACCAGGGTGGGAACCGTCCGGTAGCGCCGGCGCTGCATTGCTCTGCCGGTAACCAGAGGCGTTCGCTCGATGGGGCTCACCGGTGCGAACCCATAGCCCTCGCGCAACGGCAGCGGAAGGTTGTCAGGTATCGAATGCATCAGGCCCTTCCTCAGGTCGGTGCAAAGTTGTCATCGTCGGCATAGACCCGCGCGTCATAGTTCACGGCCTCGACATCGGCGGTGAAGTCATTCGGCTTGATGGATTCGATCAGGATCGGGTAGCTCCAGCGGGTGGTCGTGCCGAACTGCAGGTGCGGCGGCTCGATGTCCCACGACAGATCCGGAACGAAGTCGAGCTGGGGAACCGTCAGCCTGGTCTCGTCGACCCGGGTTGCCGGCCATGGGCCGCTTAGCGTGCCATCTGGGCGGCGAAGGCCCACAACGTGGTTGGCCCCCTCCTCCCACGGCAGCGGCTCCGAACTCTCCAACAGGGTCAGGTCATTGCCCTCCTGAAGGTCGATCAGCAATGAGCTCTGCCCGTATCCAGGTATGTCGTCGGAGGCGGCGCAGTAGCTCTTGTACCGGCTGTTCATCGCGGCGAGCTCCGTAGAGAACGTATAGCCGTGACGTTGGTACTTGTACCGCCGCCGCTGCCGCATCCCGATCCGCCAAGCCCGATCCCGGTTAATCACCCCTCTCAGCGTGATCTTCTCTGTCTTCAGTCCTTGGTCACCAGGTAGACGGCACTTCACTGTTTCCTTCTGCCAGGTGTCCTCGTCCATGTACTCGACATCTACCCCGTCGTAATCGTCTGGCCGCACCGTGGTGAACTTACGGACCAGTCTCGCCACCATGCTCTGCGGCGTGTACAGGTGCTCGTACACCGACCGAGGTTCGTCACGCACTGGGCGTATCAGCCCACGGTCTATGGTCAACTCAGCAAAGCCGGCCATCAGCGCAGTGTTTAGCGCCTCAAGCACCGTTTCCTGGCCATTCACCTCAAGGTCGAATTTGTCACCACGCGCCCGCCAAATCGCATCCAGGCGGTCCAGTTCGGCCAGGTCAAGGTCGTCGTCGGTATAACCAATGCTGCGAGCGACGTGAGCGAGCCACGGTACGATGTCCCTGGTGGGCGTTTCGACAGCCCAAGCACCTCCGCTGCGCACCGGCAGCACCCGGGTTGGCCGGACCGAGACCATCGTCTGGGATTGAGCAGAAAGCCGGTTGCTGCCCTTGATGTAAACCACCATGACCGTGACGCCTTCATAGCGGCGCGGCGCTCGCTCGATTCTGGCGCGCAGGCCATACCACTGCACGCGGTCCTGCTTGTTGGAGCTGGTCGACTCCTCGCCGATCCTACGCACGCGCACTTCCGGGCGCATGAAGGTTGGCAGCGAAATTTTGCGGGTGTAGCCCATCTGGTCCGGTGATGTGGCTGTGTACGTCGTAGTCACGGATGTCCAATCACCCGCTGTCGCGATGTCGCGGTACTGGATCTCGACCTTGACGCTGACCTGGCGTGGGTTGCCGTTCTTGTCCGTGTAACGGATCAGCCCCTGCGGGAAGAAGAAGTCCACCTCAAGCCGACGGGTGACCTCACCATCAGGCAGCGCGGCGATGGGGCCGGACCAATCGCCCTCGGTGGTCGAACCATCAAGGACGATGTTCACATCGTTGGTTTCGATAGGGTCGAATCCTTCCCATTCGTCATGCACGGCGCCGGTGTCAGTCAAGCGTGCGACGGTGATGGCGGACGGCCCGTGCGCTTCGTTTTCCGGAGTGTCCTCGTCATCCTCCTCGGAGTCGTCGGCAACCGCTGTGATGCGATACCGAAGGTCGCGGTAGCCGATGGTCGATAGCAACTCCCCGACCTGCAGGCCGATAACCGGCGCACCTCCGTCGTATGCCAGGGTCATCTTCGCGAACTGGCCATCAGTCGCAGCTTCCGACTTGGTGCCGGTTACGAACACCGGACTGGCCCCGAAAATGTCCGAAGTCGTTCCAGTAAGGCCCAGCCCAACGCCGCTGAATGGCGCGGTCTGCTCGGCAATACGCAGCAGACCAGCAGAAGCACTGGCCACCAGCGGCGTACCAGCCAATGCGCTATTCACCGCCGACACCAAGCCGGCCAGGTTGGTGGTGGCCGTGTTCAGCGTCACGGGAAACGTGCTCGCGCCGCGACTCACGGTGAAGCTCAGCGGCACAACATCGAAGTTGAAGCGGTTCGGCGCTGCGCTGCCGGTCACCATGGAAGCACTACCAGGCACTTCCGGAGTGCCTGGCACCTCCGGGTCGTAGGTGGCCACGACATACTCGCCGGCGTTGGCACCGGTGATCTCGATCTTCATGCCAACAAAGGGCAACAGCATAGGCAGGTGCTTGCCGATGATCACCGTGGCGCTACCATCGGCGGGCGCGGTGAAGGTGTACGAGTAAGGCACCTCAATGCGAGCAATCATGCCGGCCGCCCAGCCGGCCGGGAACCACCCTGCCCCCTCCGGAACTGTGATCACAAAGTCACTCGCCTGAACGGCACTGCCAGAGAACTGCTGCTGCACTGCAACTGTGGTAGTCAGCGTGAGCCCGGCATTGCCGGTGTTGGTCGCCCCAACCTCGGTTGCGCTATGCCACCACTGGGCGGCTGTCTCGCTGGCCAAGTCTTCGCCAGGGCCATAAATCGCGTAGCTGGCGGTACCGCCAAGGGAAGCGATCGGCGTGTCACCGACCAGAATATTGCTGGGCAACACCTGATATTTGCCCCTGCCGATGCACAACAGCAATTCCGCCCATTGCTCGTTGGGATCACCGAAGTATCGATGAACCGGCGCCAGCAGGTCCGGGAACCGTTTCGGCGAGCCTGCCAGTTCTGGGATCACATCATTCAGTGCGGGCAGGTTACCCTTCACCGTCGACAGGTTCAGCTCCTTCGAGCTCCGGTTCTGCATGTTGGGCGTGGCCGGCTTAACCGGGTCGAAAGGGTTGCCCAGGCCAAACAGCTTGGCCAGCGGGCCAGGCTTGAAGATGGTCTTGAGAGAGCTGCCCTTTGGCTCGATGTAGATTGCCACCTGGTCATCCGGCCCAACCTCAGTTTCACACCAGGCGGACGGCACAACCAGTTCGCCGTTCACCAGGATGCTGATCGGCGGTACCGGCCTTGGCTCGTAACCCTTGACCTTGGCCTTCAGCCACGCCTCGAGGGTAGTGGCCTGCTCCAACGGATGGCGCTCAAGCGGCCCGCCTTCAAGCTTGCTCGGGAAGATCTCGATCACGATGGTATTTGACCTTTGGGTAGGATCGCTCGAAGTCGATCAAGCGCATGTTGGTTACCCCTGCAACGGGGTTGGTCTCGAAGACCCGCAACTCGCCGTCAATCAGGACGACGACACCGACGTGTGTGCACAGCCCACCATGAATCACGGCGGCAATTGCCCCAGGAACTGGTGGCCCAACTGGCATCAGGTCGGAGTACTTGGCATAGGCCTTGGCGGATGAGCGAAGGTCCCGGCGGTCGATTGGCCCGAAAGAAGGCAGAGGCGGCAGGCCGAGCACTTCCTCGCGGATAGCCAGGACCAGGCCCCAGCAGTCGAGCAGATATCGGCCGCCCACGACCTCACCCCGCGCCCCGTCTTCATACGTCGCGGTGAAATATTTGTCGTACATGGCTACTGGTAGGTCAGTGCTGGAGCGAAATCGGTGGTGTAGCGGAACCTGTTCCACATCATGTTGATCAGGTCGTAATAGCCGGCCTCGATCTGGATCGTAGGTCCATCCATGGTCCCGCCGAACGATGTCATCCGGTATGGCCTGTCAGCAGGCTCGCCGGGGATGCTGTACAGGTACTCGCGGTAAACGATGGTGACCCTGGCCTCGGCTTCGAGTGATGCATCGATCAGCTGCTGCGCTTCGCCCGTTACGTTGTCGATAACGAAGGTCAGCGTCTGTGCACCACTGTTGTCCTTGGCTGGCAACGCCACGTCGATGGCCGAGGCCAGGAACGTGACTGTTTTGCCGGCCTCGGTCGTTGCCCGGAAGTCTTCGAAGTCCTGCACCAGGTAAAGCGTCTTGTCCCAGGCAGGGCAGGAAATCTCCAGCGTTGGAACTATGTCATCCCCACCCGAGGCGTAAACAACTTCAAGCGCCGTCATTTCGGGTCCCTCCTCAAGCCGTAGGCCGCCCCGGCGGCACGACTGACCTTGCCTGTACCGCGGGCGAACCCACTGGCGATCCTGTCCTCAGCTGCATCAAGGATCACTGCCAGTTCGCCCTCGGACATTTCGCGACGCGCCCGCACCGGCGGGCCATTGTTGATGATCTTCAGAGCCCCAGGCTGATTCGAGTTTTTCGCCACGCTATCCAATGTGCGGTCAAGCTTCGCGCTGGTTTCGGCGGTGGTAACCCGTTCGCCCTTCTTCAGGTTCCAGGTGCCATCAGCCGGCACGTAATCGATGCCGTCGTGCGCCTGGCCATCCAGCGAGGCGCCAACAGCGGACATGAGCACACCAGCGGCGCCGGCGGCGGCGATTGCAGCACCAGGTGCAATCGCTGGACCCACGAAGGGAACGCCGATCATGGAAACGAAGGCGTTCAGGGCAGCCATGGCTACCTGCGCGGCGGCAAAGGATAGAAGCGCGTTGCCCATGGATTGAATGAACGTTGAGGCAAAGCCCTCGACATCGAGCTTTCCAGTCTCGGCCCACTCGGTGACAGCATCCGTCAGGTTGGCCAAGGTATCGGCGCCGACCTGCTGCATGCTGCCGTAAAGGTCCATCGCGGCTTCGGCCTGGGTGGCAAAGCCGCTGAGGAAGCCGGCCGTACCGTTGAGCTGAAGTTTGTCGATGTCCTCGTAGTACTTCTCCTGCATGGCCCGACGCTCTTCCAGCGCATCATTGAGAATTTTCGTCTCGCGCTCATACGCCGAATCCGAAACGTCGCCGGCTTCGTGCCGCTGCCGTAAATCCTCAAGCTGGTCCTGGTAGTCCTGCTCGATCGCCAGCAGATCCAGCGCCCGCTGCTTCATCTCGTCGCTGCTATAGGCGTTCAGCAATGGCGCGTCCAGAGCGCGCTGGTCGATGTCCAGTTGCCGCTTCACGCTTGCGCCAAACTCGCTGACCGCCTTGTCATCCTCCTTGGCCTGCTTCAGCTTTTTCAGCTGGTCCAGCTCGGCTGCCAGGCCTTTCAAACGCTCCTGCTGCTTGGCGCTCAGGCCCGTGAGGTTGCCCGACTCCAGTTCGAACTGAAGCTTGGCGACCTCGGTGGCCTCCTTGCGCTTGTCGGTTTCGGTGTTGATCAGGGCGATCTGCCGCTTGTAGCCCTCTTCGGCAGTGTCGAACTGGCCCTGCAGCTTCTTGGCTGCTGCTTCGGCTGCTTTGGCGGCTTCCTGCTGGGCCGGCGTGATAGCTGTGAAGTTTCCTGACTGACCTTTTCTCATCTGTTCGAGGAGATCGGCCAGCTCTTTAACCTGGTTCGTTGGACCCTGGCCAGGCTCTTCATCGAATGACGCCATCAGGTCCCCATACCCTACGGCGAGATCCCCCATTTGGGCCTTCGCATCGTTGATCGTCTTGCCCATGGCGTCGACGTTCTTGAATGCGTTGTAAATCCTCACCGGAGGCAGGTATCGATCCCACCACTTAGCGCCCTCACCGCCAACCATGGCGTTATCGACATCAGATAGCGTCTTGAGCCCAACGCCAAGTAGATGGATGCCAGCTACCGTGCCGACAGCAAACTTGCCAAGTGCACGCAGGCTGGCGGCCAGGTCATCCGATACACGCTTGGCCAAAACGCCATTTATGGTCGCATCGTTCAACCTAGTGGCGAAATTCGCTAGCGTTGGCAGCATTGCGCTCGTCAGTTGATTAGCGAGACCGCTGACGGACTGATCAACTAACCAGTTCGCCGCTCGAAGCTCTTGAGCCGCCCGGATGGTCTTCTCATCCATAACTGACCCAGCAGCCTCGGCAGCATCGCCAAACCGCTTGAACCCCTCGGAATTGTTCCGGAGAAGGGGAAGCAATGCGGTGGCATCGCTGGCTAGCGCTTCGAGGTAAAAAGTCATGTCGGACTGACTGACCTTTGCCTTTTCTAGGCTGGATACATAAAGCCCCAGCGCCTGACTACCGCTGAGGTTTCGGAACTGTTCGGCAGTAACCCCTACCTTCGGAGCGATCTGCTCGAAGAAGTCAGCCATTCCCCCGCCGCCGGTGTTAAGAAAATCACCAACTTTGTCATTCACGTCTTTGAGAATGTCGGAAAGCTTGTCTTGCTCAATTCCAACAGTCTTGGCGCCCACTGCCAGCCTTTGGAAGTCAGTGGTACTAACGTTCGCCACAGCGGCCAAATTGGCTATTTCAGAAGCGGAATTTACCGCTGAAATGGTCATCGCCGTTATGGCAGTAATACCCGTAGCGAGCCCGGCACCTATTGCCGTACCTACAGCTTTAGCATTTTTCTCAACTTGCTTTCGCCATTTCTCCGAGGTGCGCTCAGCCTTATCCATGCCGGCTACGAAGCCGCCGACTTGCGCAATGACATCAAGAGTCAAAGTGCCTAGAGATCTTGATGCCATTACTTTCTCCGGACATTAAAAAACCCGCCGATTGGCGGGTTTCGATATCATTTCAGTATTCGAGACTTCTCTCTCTCGAATTCTTCGGTCGTTAGAACTCCGCTGGAACGAAGTTCAGAAATCTTTTCGAGCTCCTCATACCTGGATTGCGATACTGGAGAGCTCTTGATTTCGCCAAAAGCCCTCGGCTTTCCAATGAGAGACCAAATGAGGCAGACAACCCAAGCGACTACTGTCCAACCCAGCAGAAGATTAACCAAGAAAATCACGGTGTAATTTTCGTGATGTCGATGAAAAGCAATCATCATCGGGAGTATGTACAGAAAAAATGAGGCTGCAGCGATCAATATGTAGCTGCCGGTGAGGAATTCCATGGCCACTCCCTTGGATTGAAAGGTGCCAATTTAACACCTCATCGGCGAATAGCGAAAACCGCTACGCCCATGTGCTCATAGCGTCCTCAAGGGAGATTGGCCCTTCCTCATCCTCATGCAGTGCAAAGTCCTTCCAGGTGTAAGGAGTCGGCCGCTTCTTCTGGTCACGGTGCAGGTTTGCCATCAGCGCCGCCAGCATGGACATCGAGCGCTCTACACGCATGCCGATGTGAAGAGTTCCGCGGCGCTTCCTGTACTTCACCCAAGATCGGAACTCGCTCAGGCTGAGGGTTTCCTTGGCTTGCGCGATCGTCGAGCCCCCGACCCCGGAGAGGACGAGCTCGTGCCAGATCTCGTCTCGCTCGGTGAGCTCTTCGTCTTTCCCAAGTCATTGACCTGCTGAATGGCAAGCAACAGGGCGACAGACAGGGCTCCGTCAAGCGAACCTAAGCGCTTGGTGCTCTCCGGGTCTTTTTCCAGCTCCACCGGATCAAGCGGGCCGTGAGTGATGTCCATCGGACTGCTGAAAATCGGGTAACCATGCTCGTCGCAGATCGAAGCAGCGATCTTGCCGGCGATGGTGTCGTGCTTACCGTTGAACGACAGCACGTCGTTGACAGCCGTCTGATAGCCCAAGGGACGGACATACACAGTTGCGGTGAGCTTGGTGCCGTTCTGGAGCCAGCTGATTTCTTTCTCCACCGGACGCCCGGTAAACGAACCTACGCCCTTGAGCGCGTCGAGTGTCAGTTTCATGCGTTACCTCAGGCGTTGGTGGTCTTGCGAATCCAGGCGGAGCCGCCGGAACGCTGGATGGTGGCAGCAGTGGTCACCGCCGCGTTCGCCGCGAAATCGAACGGGAAGTCAGATACGTAGCCGTCGAACAAGAACCAGGTTCGGGTCGACGGCAACACGAAGTCATCCGCGTCGCCCAGGATCGCCGAAGCTGCTGCGCCGGTACCGGCGCCACCGGTGAGTGTGATACTCGGCTTGCTGGTGTAACCGGAGCCGGCATTGGTGATGTTAAAGCCAATCACTTTGCCGTCCTCGATGATCGCGGTTGCAGCAGCGCCGGTACCGCCGCCACCAGAGAACGCAACGGTAGGCGCCGAGGTATAGCCGGAACCGCCGCTGGTTAATTCGATGGCCGCAATTGCGCCAGCGACGCCAACAGTCGGCTTGATATCTTTGCCATCGGACCAGCCCACCACCCAACGAATGCTCTCGATGGTGTCATCCTCGGAGATCTGGTGGAGGCGAACGTGGGACGGGTTGCGCGGGTCGACGTTGAGTGTCAGCGAAGCCTGGCCTGGCGTGCGCAGGCCGCGCAGATACTTACGGACCGTATCGCTGAGGCAGGTCACCTCAACCTGGTCAGCCGGGTTGCCGCCCGGGTTGAACGCCGTTGCACACTCGATTTCGATAACTTCGAACTCGGACGGGTTACCAACTTTGGGCACCAGGGCGTAGATCTGGGTGCCTTGAGCGAGAATCGCCATGGGTCTCTCCAATTGCGGGCAAAAGAAAACCCGCACTGGGCGGGCTATTGGGGTTTGTTGCAGCTCTACCGGTGAACCATCCAGTCCACGTCGAAGCTGGCTCGGTAATTCTTCGTCTCTGGATCGCGACCTTCGACCCCCCAGCGGGTGACGTAGGCGTCCAGCTCAACCGCATCACGGATCGCGTCACGAACCTTTCGGGCAGAATCGCCGGTCGCGGCGTAGACATCGACCTGCAGGGTGACGCTGTCTAGATCCGGGCGGCCAGCCAGATAGTTCTCGGGGCTGCCGCTGACGATCTGCCAAACAGCGTATGGCTTGGTCACGCCCTGCTCCGCTTCGCCAAACGAGTAGAGGCGCATGCCAGTCCCGGCGCCGAGCAGCGCGGTAACGGCAGGGCTCTGCAGGCAGGCCTGTACGATGGGTGGTGTCATGAGCCTGCCGCCTTCTTCGCTGCGCGCCGAATGGCACGGTCGATTGCCTTCTCGTACTCGGTGACGAAAGTGTTGGTCACCTCGCTGATGCTGTCGGCCAGGGCCGGGCGCATGAATGGTGCGGCGGGCATTTTCTCCGTGCCGAACTCGATCAAGCGCCAGTGAGGCGTCGGAGCGTTTGAGCTGAGATCTCCGCCATCCTTGAGCACCGCGCCGTGCAGCACACCGATCCGGAAACCCAGGTCGCCAGTGCGCTTGAACAGCCGCCCATTCCAGCGCAGTGCGATGTTGTCCGATATCGACCGTCCAGTGGCCTTGTCGTCGATGCGCTCAGCGCCTGCCTTAGCCTTCTGCACCACCACCTGGGCAGCCTTGCGAAGCGCGGCCCGGCCACCCTTGCGGCGAACATCAACGCTGACCTCCGATAACTTTCCCAGCAGGCTGTCCAAGCCAAGAATGCTGAAATCGACACCGTCACCCATCCTTCACCCCCTTCTCGACCAATATCGTCAGATAGTCCAGACCGGACTTTGGGTCAGCCAGTGGCGGGCCGACGATGCTGTAAACCTCGCCTCGGTGAATGATGCGCATGGTTGGAAGCACGCCAGGCCGGTACCGGATCACCATCCTGCTGGTGGCCTGTGATTGGCCGGCCTGAGCCGCGATGAAGTCCCTGGCCGACAAGTCTTCGACACTGGCCGGGCATTTCTCCCAGCGGGAGACCCATTCAGGTTCGCCGAATTCCAGGGTCACCGGGTCACGCACCGGCCTCAGCTCCTGAATGTCGATGCGGTGCCGCAGTCTGCCGGCCTGCATCACACACCCATCCGGATGCGGTGCGGCATCAGCAGATGCTGGGACGCCAGCGGCAGCTCGGTGGCAATGGTGCCGGTGACGACATCTTCGCGGTTGGCGAACAAGTGGCCCAGCTTGAGCAAGCAGGCCGCCTGGATCTGGGCATTGATCACCATGCCATAGGCGATTGCGTCGGCCTGGTCGTAGGCGTCGGCCAGCACCTGCCGGGCATGCTCGAGCAGGCGGCAGCGTAGTGCATTGTCCGGCTCGGCCTCGGCGTCAGCCACGGCGGCGGCATTCGCCTCTTTGGCCGCCCGCATCGCCGCCGGAACGCCGGCACGGGCCTGGTCGAGCGCTACCTGATCCAGATAGAAGCGTCGATTTAGGAATTGCATCGCCGCCCCTTCTGCCGCCTCAAGCTGCGCCTGTACCAGCACCTGGTCGTCTGGCTCGGCTAGCAGATGGTGCATGGCGATGTCGATGGCGATCACGGACATGGATCACTCCTTGGGCTTGGTGGCCGCTCCCTTTCCGCCTTTGTTGGCCGGCTCCGGCGCCTTCTTGTTCTCGGGTTCCTGGGCTTTCTTCACGTCGTAATCCTCGATCAGGCCATTACGCAGCAAATCGCGAGCACGCAGCTCATCGACGGTAATTTCTTGGTTGCGCTTGACGTACGCGCCACCGTTGTTGAAGCCCTTGATGGTTTTCACTTTGACGTCTGGCATGTGCAGTAACGCCCGGTTTCCCGGGCGTGCTCCTGGGCGGATTAAGGGGTGGCTTCGAATTCGCCGTGCACGAACGACTCGGGGCGGTACACCGCCAGAGCCAGGCGCTCCTCGGCGCGAATGGTGACCATGTTGGTGCGGAAGTTGTCACCATCCTCGGTGGATACCTCGACAGCCGCCTCCTCACGGTCGAACACCTGGGCCGCGATGTTCATCGCACCGACCAGGAATTCGCCTTCTGGCACTGCGTTGCTGTCCACAACCGGCAGCTTCCACAGGCGCTGCACGCCGCCTTCTTGGACGTTCACCCAGATGTAGGAGCCGTTTGCGTCCTTGGTCAGCTCGATGTCGGCCCAGTCCACCGGGTTCAGGGCGATGGCCGAAGCGCGGTATTCGGCAACGCGCACCTGCAGGATCGCGCGGCGCAGGGTGTCGATCTTGGTGTCGCCGGTCTTGCGCAGCGCCTCGTTGAACGCAGTAGCCTGCGGGATCAGGCCCAGCAGATTCTGCCCGGTGCCGTCGCCGGCCAGCAGCTGCTCCTCTTCCTTGTACTTCAGGCCGTAGATCGCGCGGCCGTTGATGTAGCTCTGCAGCAGCGGGATGTCCGACAGCACCTGCTTGGAAGCGCGGAACCAGTGGGCAATGGTGATGACGTTGGTAGTCTTTAGGCCGAAGGACAGATCGGACTGGGCCTTCGCGGCGCCCTCACCCGCCTGCGGCGCGGCCATGTTCTGGAAGCCGGTTTCCTGCACGAACTCGACCGCGTTCGAGCCGGTGCGGCCTGGCATGATCAAGTCGCGAATGGTGAACTCACGCTCTGGGCCCACCACGATGCCGGGTACGCGGGTCGGCTGGATGGCCACGCCGACACCACCGGTCCCGGTGGTAGCGCTGGTGATGTTGGTGACGGCCTTCCGACCTACACGAACGATCCCGCGACCTCGGGTTTGCAGCGACTTGAAGTCGTCGCATTCGGTCAGCTCCTCGCCAGCCGACTTGAAGTCGACCGGATCATTCGCGGAGAAGCGGCGAGCCATCTTCTGCTCGATCTCCTGCAGGCGGTCCTGCAGGCCCAAGCCGTCTTTCACCAGGCCATCGAGAATGGTCTTGGTGTCGGCCAAGATGGTGCCGTGCGACTTGATCTCTTCAGTCGCCTTGGCGGCGAATGCCTTGATCTCTTTGTCGCGCTCGTCGAGCAGGTCGTTGACCGCCTTCAGTTGCAGCTTGTCTTCGGCGTGCTCCTTGCGCTGGAACTGGCGGTGTTCGGAGCGAGCCTGGTTGCTCATGGCGTTATGCATGATGAATCCTCAAAACGATGGGAGAGAAAGAGCTGGGCGCGATTTCAACGCCTCGACGATTTCGATTGCTGCCAGGTCGCCCTCGGACTCGCTCCGGAGCAGGTGCTGCAGCCCGCGGTTGGCAATCACCGTGGACTGAGATTTCGAGAAGCCTGCCTCGCGCAGGAGCAACTCAAATTCGGGCATCGAAGGCAGGCCGCCATGGGCCAGTTTCGACTTGATGGTGTCGGTGCGCGCCTCGTCATTGGCGGGCACGGTGACGATCGATATCTCGATCAGATCGAGTTTCGTCAGGGTTCGAATACCGGTCTTCTGGTCGAAGCTCGACTCGCGGACGTAGTAGCCGATAGATAGACCAGTGATCGATCTCGTCTGCATGCCTCGGAAGGCGATACGGGCGTACGGCGCGTCTGGAAGCCACAGCTCACCATCGCCAAACAAGCCGTGATCGTCTTCCTTCAGGCTTTCAATGTCCCAACTGCCAATTGGTTCTCGGGTCATGTGCTGCCACAGGACAGGGAAGGTGCGGCCCTTGGCCTTGGTATCCTCGATCGATTCGAGAAAGGCACCCGGCGCAACGACCTCCTTGTAGCTGTCGACCACGCCGAATACTGAGCCGTAGCCAGAAAAAAGGCCGTCGTCGCCGACAGCCTTCACGTCATAGTCGAAAGAGCGGTACTTGACCGCCGCCAGTCGATCCTTGTGCCTCATGGGGTATTACCTCTTGGCTGGTCATTGAGCCAGTCGAGCAGCGCCGACTTGGCCTGGTTGGCACCGCCGGGGTCTTCACCCAGCTTGTCGATCGGCAGCATGTTGGATTGCACGGTGAGCTTCGCGGCGTTACCGCCCTGCGGTGGCAGGTTTTCTTTGATTCGGCAGTCGTCTCGCGAGTAGATACCGTTCTGCGTCATGGAGCTGTAGAAGGCCGCCCGCGCCGCGCTGTCCATGCGCAGCAGCCCTTCCGGGTTGAACTTCACGTAGAAGCGGCGACGTTCGTCAGGGCGCAGCAGACGCCGGTTGGCGCACATCTCGATGCGTTTGATCCACGGCAGCAGGGTGAAGGATAGGAAGCCGATCATCTGCTGCTCCATGCCGGTGCCCCAGCTGGTGGAGTTCTGTGTGTGCCCGACCATCCACGGCGGCACGCGGAACCAGCGGCAAATCTCCTCGACGTTGAACGCCCTGGTCTGCAGCATCTGGGCATCCTCAGGCGTCATGGATACCTGCTGGTACTTCATGCCCGCTTCGAGAACCATCGTCTTGCCGTGGTTCGTCGCGCCTGAGAACTGCTTGATCATGTCCTCGCGGATATCCTTCCGCTGTTCCGGCTTGAGGATCTGGTCCGTGGACAGGACGCCGCCCAGCTTCATGCCGTTGGCGAACATCTTGGCCGCCGACTCATCAGCCGCCATGGCCGAGCCCAGCACCTGTCGCCCGTAGGCCAGAGGTGACAGGCCGCAAAGCGGGTCAACGCCGAAGGCTCGCACGTGCACCATCTGATCCTCGGTCAACGTGTGAGGCTTGCCGAAGTTGTCGATGTAGCGGTACTCGATCGAGCCATCGGCCAAGCGTCGCGGTGGCGACATGTTCTGCGGTAATAGAAATTCCAGGCTGGTCAGCGTGCGGCCGCTCTGGTGAGGCTCGCAGAAGGCGTTCCCCTGCAGCAACAAGCTGGCCAGGACGTTCTCCCAGAATTCCACCGGGGTTTGATCGGCGTTCGGCTGCTGGCTGATGACGAAGTTGACCGGGTGGGAGCTGGCCACCACCGGCGCGCCGTTCTTGTCCTCATACAGAGCGATCGGCAGCGTTGCAATGGTCTCGGCGATCAAGCGCACGCAAGCCCACACCGTCGAGAGCTGCAACGCCGTCTGCTGACTGACCACCTTTCCCGACGCTGAATCGGTGCCGTAGTACGTGTTCCAGAACGCGGAGTCGGTGAGGCCAATCTTGCGGCCAGCCCATCCAGCCAGGCTCGAAGCCACTCCCGGCTCGGCCGACTTCACCAAGGCCTGGCCGAGGATCTGCGTGAGTGATTTAGCCACCGATCAACCCCTTGCGAATGAAGCCCGCGGCGACCAGTAGCGAACCGGCAGCGGCCAGCAGCGCGTAACCCAGGCCGGCCAGCACATATACGCCAGCAACGCCCAGCAGCAAGCCGCCGGCGGCAAGCACCAGAAAGATGATCAGGCCAGTTTTCATAGGTTGTCCCATTAGCCAACCACGATAGGGTTGGCGAAGAAGTTGTCGAAGCCGCCAGAGCCTTCGGCAGCCAGGCGCAGAACCGATCCAACAGCCATGATCAGTGCCACGGCGCCGTCGATCTTGTTGTCTTCGCCCTGCTTGATTGGTCGCACCACGTCATCGTTACCCGGCAGGTTCTTGCCGATCACGTTGCCGATACACCAGGTCATGATCGGATTGCCGTCGTGGTGGAAGCGGCCCGCCTCAATTGCTGCCTCCAGCTCCTTCATGCCGTCGGACATGTTGGTGTAGTTCTGGGTGATGGTGATCGGGTTGAAGCCCTCGTCGTCCAGGTCATGGCTCAGACCAGTGGCTCCGTGCGGGTCGATCGGGCTCTCCCTGATGGGTGCCAGCTTGTTAGCGTCCTTGGTGTCCTCGAGGATTTCGCGGTAATCGACCTCGGCACCGGGCGTGGCGATCAGATGGCCAGTGTTGACCCAGGCTTGGAAGCGCTCGGACATTCGCTTGTTGTCTACGTCGTTGGCCGTGTCTTCCGGCACCCAGAACGCGGGCCCGACGCTGTAGTAGTGGATTTTCCCATCGACCTCACGCCAGAACAGCCTGGCCCTGGAGTTCATGTCCAGCTTCCGCGCCAGGTCGAAGCCGGCAACCCACTCCTGGCCCTCAAACTGTTCAAGCGTGAGCGTCTTGTCCTCGCAGGCTTTCCAGCTCTCCATGTTGAAGAAGCCGGACTTGGCGCTCACCCACAGGTTCAAGTGCTTGGTCTTGAACGTGTTGGTGAAGCGCGCCGAGCGGATCGCCCTGGCCAGCTGGCTCTCCAGGTACTCCTGGAACACGGACACTCCCATGCAGGGGTTGGCCTTGGCCAAGTTCTTCGGGTCGGTCCAGTCGTCGCCGTCGTCGAGCGTCCAGATGTAGCCGAACAGCTCGTCGTCGGGGACGGTGCCGTTGAGCATCTCGATGACCTGGCGCCGCTTGTCGTAGCACGGACCCTCAATATTCGCGCCGGCTGTGGTGATGATGAACATCAACGGCTGACGGCGTGCGCCCATGCCGGTGAGCATCGTGTCGTACTGGGCCGCACTGTCGTGCTCGTGGTATTCGTCGATGATCGCGCAGGACGGCGACGCACCATCACCGGGGTTGCCGATCAGCGGCTCGAAGCGGCTGCCGTTGGACGGGATGTTCAGGTTCGAGGCGTTGACCTCGATGCCTGCTGCCTCGATCAGCATCGGGGAGCGACTGACCATCAACCTTGCAGGACGGAACACCTCCCACGCCTGTTTCTCGGTGGTCGCACCGGAGTAGACCTCGGCGCCGAACTCGTTGTCGGCAGTGAACATGCTGATGCCAACGCCGGCAGCAATCACCGATTTGCCGTTCTTGCGCGGCACTTCCCAGTAGCTCTCGCGGAAGCGCCGGTACCCGCCCTTCTTCCGGACCCAGCCGAAGGTGCAGGCCAGGCCGAAGAGCTGCCAAGGCTCCAGGGTGATCAGCTGTCGCTTGAACGCCCATTCGCCCTTGGTGTGAGGCAGCAGCTGCATGAGCCGCAGCTTTTTCTCAGCCTTGGCCGGGTCGAACTTGTACGGGTAATCCTTCGATCGGCTGGCCGCTACGTCATCGAAGTGCCGCTCTATCGCCTGGTGGATGAAGCGGCAGGCGGGAAACTTTCCTTTGAGGACGGACTTTGCCCACGCCATCGCCTTGTCGACGTTGGTGTATTTGGCTCTGGCCATCAGGAACTCAGTAGGGCTGCGAACTCGTTGGTGGATTTCTGCTTGTTGCCGCCGATGATCCGCGTGCGGCTGGCCGGATCCAGACCCAGCATCGAACCGAAGGTGACCATCTGGCGCATCGCTTCGTTAGCTGCAGTGAGCGCCGGATTTTTCACCGGCCCGCCAGTGGCTCCTGCCACCACGATGCCGTGGGCGATAACCGATTCTTGTGCCCTTCGCCAGTTGCCGTAAGCAGAGCAGAACGCCTCGACGTTGTGCATGTCGGTCAGGGCAAGAACCTTTGCCCGGAGCAGTTCCGGAACCAGCATTTCCCATACCCGGGTGGCGTGTTCGCACAGCCATTCGGGCGCGTCGACATTGGTCACGAGGGCGAAATCTGGTTCGTCCTTGTTCAGCTTGCGCTTGCCGGGATTGCCGGCCAACGCCTTCTGGGCCGTGGGTTTTGGGCGACGGCCGGAGCGCCCGGCAACCCCTGGCATCGGCGCCTCCACTAAACTTTATATTTCGCGGGTGTAAAAAAACGACTGAGGGCGCGGTGTCCGAGCAAAAGGGCCTGAACTTTTGACCCTCCCCCTCCCTATAGACGAGATTTCGTCTCATTTGCGCCGTTTTCGATCATTTTTTGACCGATTTCGACTCCCGCTGCGTCTTCGTCTTGTGGCAGTCGCGGTTGATGGCTCGAAGGTTGTCGTCATCGTCCGTGCCGCCGTGGGCCAGGGCCACGATGTGGTCAACCTCATGCGCTTCGCGGATCCGGCCAAGCTGGGTGCAGTCATCGCACCGACAGAGGTACTGGTCTCTCTTCAGGATTCGCTCACGCTTGCGGCGCCAGGGGCGACCGCCACGGCCCGACCCCTTACGTGTCGCCCAGGCCTTGGCCTGCTCGGCAGCCATCTCGGCGTGGCCATCGCAGTAGCCATTGGCATTGCGATGCAGCGCCCGGCAGCCCTGTGCCCGGCATGGGCGCTGAGGCCTCATCGGCATGGCGATCCGTCCAGATAGTGAGCGCGAGGCAGTTCGTCTTGGTCGATGTCCACATCGTCAGCCAGAGCTTCGATCAGCTCCAGGTTCTGGCTTGCGATCTGCTCGAGCAGGCCGGTCTGCTTCTTCTGCTCGGCCAGCATCTGCTCCAGCAAGGAGACTGCGTGCTCGTTCATATGCCACCCTCGTCCACTTCATCATCCGTTCGCGCCTCTCAGCGCATCCGCTGCAGGCCATCAGCCCTCTACCTTCTTGCTCATGAATCGGTCGGAGTACTCGCGCAACTTCTCCACCCCAACGAATCCGACAAGGCAACCCGCGAAGACAGAGAGGTTGGGGGGAAGCGCGAAGTACTCCAGCACTGGTAGCAGGCTGATAGCTATCAAGCCGCAGATCGTGCCCTCGAGGGCGATCTTGCGACCGCGGCCACCGCCGTAGATGACACGACACATGGCCACGGCAGCAGCCATGCCACCGGTATACAGCTGCGGCTGGTGAGCAAGCACCCAGGCGAGCACAGCGGCCCACAGGCCAGGATCCTTCTCGGGCATGTTTGGCATCTCGATTCCTCCCTTTTGGGGAGTGGAGTAGGTTCGGCCCCAACAGCACACCCAGCTTGGGGCGATGGGTATGGTGGGGCCGAATACGAAAAAGCCCCGGCAAATGCCGAGGCTCAATAACGAAAAGCCCCGACGTTTGCCGGGGCCCTGAGTAACTAGAAGAGATTCATTGATACTGACGTTTGTTAATGGAGTCGAGGAGGTCATGCCCAGCCCATGTGAGCTGGTAATAGATCTCATCGGGGCGATCGCCGCTTGGCTCTACCTCGGTCTTCGCCAAAAACCCACCAGACTCCAAAATAGCCACCTGGTAGATAATTTCTTCAAGCAAAGCGTCCTCAGCCTCACCGCTACCTAGTACGCCGTGATTGGCCAGTACCTCTTCCATGAGTTCAGAGTGGGTTGGCCCATCCAGGGTAACCGTATACTCGATGAACTCCAGCACATCTTTCACCAGCTTCATGTCGCGCTTCATGGCTAGCCTCAGATCTTCCTTAGATGAGGAGCGATTCTAACCGGCCTTGCACGCAACAAAAACCCCGACGCAATGGCCGGGGTTTGTCAGTGTCTCGGTGCGTTGCAAGCTGGACACGCTGCTATAAAAACAGTCCTATTCCGCGCGTGCAACCCCTTTTTACGCAGCCTCTCGCAGACGATCCAAGGCGCAGTCGATCCACCCCACTCCAGTTTTAATGAGCTGCCGCGCGCTGGCCTCACTCATTTTGTACTTAATGCCGATCCGCTTGGCCGGCCACTTCGAGCCGTAGTACAGCCAGATGAAGTCACCCATCTGTTTGTCCCGCGCGCACAGCCTGGCCACGGCTCCATCAACCGCCATGGCCAACTCATCCGTGATCGCGTACCCCTTCGACTTCGACGGCGTGGCGTCCCTCATCAACGCCCAAGCCGGGGAGACGTAGCTAGGCACTCCCATTCCATCCATTCGCCACAGCCCCCACTGCTCGAGCATCTGCTCGGTATCACCCAGCGGCAGGCGAATTGGTTTCCTTGTATTCATGCAGCCCTCCGGGGCGTTGGGTCGGTGTCCAGGCCGAACAGCTCGCACAGCAGCTTGTAGGCATGTTTGTTCTTTGCGCCGCCTTGGATGATCCAGGCCTTAGCGAATTGCTCGAAGCCCTGGGCGGCCCGGGACCCGTGCCAGTCGGCCACGATATCCATCAGGGCTGCCGAGGCGATCCGGCCATTGGTTTGGTCCAGTAGCATGCGATTGCCCTGCTTCAGGAACTGCCGCTCGACAGGGGTCAGGGTCTTGCGCGGCATGACCGCTGCGACGTTACTCATGGCCATCTCCTGGCTTGGATTCTTGATTAAACATCCTCCCTTGGGATGGATGCTGTGAGGTGCTGCAACCCGCGCCGGTAGTGGCGTCGGCGGTTGCAGGCTCGGTTTTGTGTCCCGGCAATGTCTCGGTGTGAATGGCGGCGAATCCCTGCCCGTCGAGATGCTTGTGCCAGGCCTCCAGCGCCTGACGCTTCAGGCCCTCGGCGGTGGTGTGGATGTAGGTAGCGTCGAGGTCCTTCATGGCGTGGTTCAACAGCAGTTCGCCCACCATGTAGTCCACCCCAAGGTCGGTCCACGCCGTGCGGGCCACCTTGCGCAGGTCATGGCTCGACCATTCGCCCTTGGCCAGATCAGTGAACAAGGTGTTGGCCTTGCTCGGGCTCAGCGGTGCACCGTGGCTGCCCGGGAACAACAGCGGCCCGGTGTAGCCCTGGGCGACCTGCAGGCCTTGGTATCGGCGCAGCAGCGCGCAGGCCTGGATCGTCAGCGGCAGCGTGTGCTCCGCCTTGGTCTTGGTGTCGCCGGCCGGGATGAACCAGCGCCCCGCGTCGAGGTTGACGTTGCGCCAGCACGCCAGCCGGGTCTCACCCAGACGGGAGCCGTGGCACAGCATCATCAGGGCCAGCATGCAGCCCGCCGGCTCCACCTCGAAGCGCTCGGCCACCACCACCAGCAAGCCCGGCACATCGTCACCGCGCAGGCGCGCCGGCCGGGGCCTGATCCGGGTTCGCACGAAGTCGGTGAACTTCAGCGAGGCCATGGGGTTGGCCGGCAGCATGTCCAAGCGCAAGGCCTGACGGAACGCCACCGAGAGCACGCCATACACCGAACGCACGAAAGACAGCGCATAGCGCTCCTGCATCGGCCACATCAGGCGCTGGTCGATCGCCTGCTTGTTGGTCTCGGCCAGCGGCAGGTCACCCAGGCGAGGCACCAGATGGCGATCAAGCGCCGATTTGGCACTTGCCTTGCGCTTGGCCGAAAGCCCCCGGTCACGGCTCATCCGGTCGCGGTACCACGCCAGCACATCGCCCACCGTGGCCCAGTTGGTGGTCGTCGACTTGGCATCGGCATCGGCAGCCCGGCGCGCCAGGATGGCCGGAAGCGTGGCCAGCATGGTCTTGGTGTTGATCCCTGGGTAATCGCCGGCCTTGCCCCAGCGACCGCGCACCACGACGTGCCAGGCGCCGCGGGAACGGTCAACAGTCGAGAACCGGAACCGCAGCTCCCGGTGGCGGGTATCGCGCAGCTGGAAGACCTCGCCGGTGGCATGCCGGCGGATCTCCGCATCACTGAGGGTCACGGTGAGAGTCTTGGCAGCGCTCATGTGTCCCTCCTCGGCCAGAGATTGAGGCCTTTCTGATCGCCAGCGTCGTAGCAGGCGCGGGCCTTCGCGTGGCGGTTGTTCCAGCTCTCGACAGCGATCCGCATCACATCCGCCACCTGCAGGTCATACAGCTGCTCAAACGTGCCCAGGGTCAGCGTGTCGATGTTCGGCCCCTGTGCGCCGCAGTCGTGGCACCAGACGTGCGCCGAGACCATCGGGAACTCGTCAGAGGGGTCGAAGGTGTGGCCCTCAGAAATTTCGGTACCGGCCTCATCCTTCGCCGTGATGCAAGGCGGCCCTTCGCAGAATGGGCATGGCGCCATCTTGATTGGCTCGATCACAGGTCAGCCCCCTTGTAGCGCTGGGCATATGTGCCACGCCCCATCTCCACCTCGTCATCGCTTGGCGGGCGACCCTGAAACGGCACAAAGCGAACGTATTCGCCCATGGCCTGCACCAGGCAGGTGCCGGGCTTTCCGTGTCGGCATTTGCCCACGATCAGCTCGGTGACGCCGTTCTGACCCTCTTCGCTGTCAGGGTCGCGGTGCACCAGGATCACAGCGTCGGCATCCTGCTCGATCTGCCCCGAATCCCGCAGGTCGCTCGGGCGCGGGCGTTTGTCAGGTCGGTTGGCCGGGCCGCGGTTCAACTGCGCCAGCACGATCACCGGCACGCCGAGCTCCTTGGCCAAGTTCTTCAGCGCCGTGCTGATCCTGCCGACTTCCAATGCGCGGTTCTGGCCGCCCTCTGAAGCGATTAGGGTCAGGTAGTCCACCACCAGCACGTCAAGGCCTTCCCGCTTCTGGCACTGCCTGGCGATTGAGCGGATGCGCGCCATCGTCATCCCCGGCTGGTCGTTGACGAAGAGCCGGGCCTTGCCCAGCAGGCCAACCGCGCTGGTGATCCTGGGCCAGTCGTCATCTTGCAGGGTTGTACCGGCATCCAGGCGCGACAGGCTGACGCCGCCCAAGGAGGCAATGCCCCGGGCGGTCAGCTCTTCCTTGGTCATCTCCATCGAGAACACCAGACCGGAATGGCCGTGGCGGGTGGTGACGTGCTGGGCGATCTGCAGGCCGAGAATGGTTTTCCCCGAACCTGGCAGCCCAGCAACCACGATCATGTGCCCAGGCCGCAGCCCGCACAGGATGGCATCCAGATCGTCCAGACCAGTCGTCAGTCCGCGCGAGACTGCGCCGTTGAACCGCGCGTCAATCCCGTCGATCACCGCCGGCAGCACCTCACTGATGCGGTAGTACTCCGGCTCCCCGCTGTCGAGGTTGCGCAGGTCAGCGGTAGCCTGCTGCGCCAGCGCGATAATCTCCTCGACCGGCTTGTCATCGTGGGCGCTACCGCGGATGACCTCGGCCACCTCGACCACTCGCCGCAGCGTCGAACGCTCGAGCACGGTATTGAGGTATGACTTCCAGTTCGCGGTGCTGGGCGTGTTCTTGGCGATCGTGCCGGCATAGAAGATCGTGCCCTCGCCACTTGGCAGCGCTGGGTAGCGCGTGCCGACCGTCACGGCGTCGACGGCGTGACCAGCGTCATGGGTGTTGAGGATCGCCTGATACAGCGCAGCGTTTTCCAGATCGCTGAAGTCTTCCGTGGTCAGCTTGCTGGTGATCTCGTCGAAGAGGTTGGCGTCAAGCAGCAGCGCGCCCAGCAGCGCGTGCTCCGCCTCGATACTGAACAGTTCCCTCATGCCACA
The DNA here is from genome assembly GCF_045164175.1 of Pseudomonas sp. 10(2024). Classification (NCBI taxonomy): domain Bacteria; kingdom Pseudomonadati; phylum Pseudomonadota; class Gammaproteobacteria; order Pseudomonadales; family Pseudomonadaceae; genus Pseudomonas; species Pseudomonas sp. 10(2024). The sequence continues at coordinate 1,427,521 of NZ_CP174006.1, read as the reverse complement.
GCCCTCATCGAGGACCAGGTGAAGCCAACCTGCTGGCCACCGTTCTGCCGCAGGCGGTCAAGGGCGCGATCACCAATGTATGACTTGAGGCCCTCGGCATTCAGGTTGCTGACCACCACGGTCGGCAGTACCGCCTGGTACCGGCGGTCGATGATGCTGTGCAGTAGGCCCAGCTCGTACTCGCTGCCTTTCTGGGCGCCGACCTCATCAATCACCAGCAGGTCAAGGCCGCCAAGGTGGACCACTGCATCGCGGTCGGTGTAGCCAGAGCCAGGCACCATCGAGGCGCGGGCGATGCTCACGATATCCCCGGCCGGGATGATCAGCGCCCGACCGTGGTCGGCAACCACGGTGCGCACGATAGCGCTGGCCAGATGAGTTTTGCCGCAGCCGACATTCCCCGTCAGCAGAAGCGAACGACCTGCTCGGAAGTTGGCCGGGAACTGCTCGGCATAGGCACCGCACTTGGCCAGAGCCTTGTGCTGCGGCTCTTTCTCGGCTCGATAGCTGTCGAAGGTGGCGGCGGCGAAGCGCGGCGTGATCCCGGCGCCGATCAGCGCGGCCATGGTGTCCTCGGCCTTGCGCTGGGCGGTGGCCAGAGCGCGCTCGGCCGAGTCGCGAGGCGTGGTGTGCAGGGCCTCCCAGGCGCAGCGCTTGCAGCCACGCGCCAGCATCGAGCCGTCCAGCTGTTCGACTTCGGTCATATCGACTTGGCCGTGCACGGCGCACTCGCCGGAGAAGATGCGCATGAAGGGGCGACGGTGGAACAGATCAGAAATTCGAGCGGCCATCGTGGCTCTCCTGGTACATGTCATCGGTGTGGTGAGGGAGATTGTTGAATGCGCCGCCCTGGGCAGCTGCGCCAGCTGGTTGCAGAACGTCGTGCCAGCGCTCGCCGTTGAGCCAGGTGGAGGCCATCGGGATGTACTGGCCGGCATCCTTGGTCCAGTCCCGCGACACGCAGTGCTGCGCCAGAGCAGTGATCATCACCACCTGCAGTTCTGCGTCAGGGTTGATCTTGTTCCAGGCCTTCAGCGCGTCCTTCCGGCTCTTCTTTTTCGGGTACAGCTTCCAGAACTGCTCGAACCCATCCGCCACCGAAGTGCACGTAGGTTTAGGTTCATTGACTGGTTCAGAAGGGTGACTGGTTCTGGTGCTTTCTGGGCCTACACCCCCTGTAGGCTGTGGGCCTACCCCTGTGCTTTCTGGGCCTACAGGGGTGCTGTTTCGGCCTACACCGGAAAGGGTCAGGTAATACAGGTTGGTAGAGTTCCCTTTCGGCCCCTCTCTATTCTCGATACGCAGCAGGCCCTGAGCCGCAAGCTGCTTGATGTGCTTGCGCACGGTGCTGCGGTCGATCTCGCATTGATCGGCAACGTGCTGATAGGACGGCCAGCACTCGCCCTGGTCGCTGGCGTTGTCCGCCAGCTTGATCAGCACCAACTTGCGCAGCGGGTTACCGACCTTGGTCTTCATGGCCTTGACCATCAATTCCATGCTCATGGGTTCAGATCTCCAACTCAGCGGTAACCCGCTGGACAAACTGGCCGTAGGGTTCGGCCATGGTGATGCCCTGTTCTTCCATTGCGGCCCGATATGCTTTGGCCGTGCTGTAAACCACCCAACGCTCGCGCTCAGGCAAATGTCGAGCCCCGGCGTAACTGGGCCATGGGCCCATCACCAATGATTCGGCGCCGCAGGGCTCAGTCGCTGTAGCCAGTCCGTCCGGATCGATTGCAAGCCGTTCAAGAAACGCCTTGTTCACCTGCTCCCGAAGCTCAAGGGCAGGGAACCCGGTTAGTCGCCGAACCAGCACCCGCAAAGCCCACTGCGCCATGAGCACTTCAAACTTGGCTTCGCGTAGGGAGTCTTCCTCTGCCTCATCCGAGAAGAAGATTTCCTCAGCCAGGTCGCAGTGGTTCCAGGCTCGGTACGCGAGCTGGTCGTTGGTCAATGGTTCGAAATACGCCTCGTTGATCACCACCGGATCGGTGGGCTTCCGGCCAAACAGAGGAATCACGTTGTCGGTCATTGCGGCGCCCTCGGGTTGATCTTGAATCGCCCTTGTGGGATCTCCGGATGGGTTGCACGCTCGGATGTGACGTACGCGCATTGCTCCACGAACTGGTCAAATCGGCGCGTGATTGCCGGCTTGGGCCAGATCGCAAAAGGCTGTCCCCCTTCGTCGGAATGGCGGCTGCGCACCATGGCGAACGGCAGCGGAGCCCCTGAAACCTCACGCATCACTGCGTTGACCACCCAGGCCGGCAGGCCATGGCGATTGTTGATGCGGTAGCGGATCGTGGTGATGGTCTCGAAGCCGCTGGGCACGGAATCGAGATAGCGGACCTGCTCAAGCTTGGTCGTGCGATCTTCGACGCGCTCCAGCGCCACCTGGTGGGCGGCCTGCTGCCGCTCGATGGCGACCAACTGATTCGCACTGGCAGCGATGAGCTCGGCCTGGGTCATCGGTCGGCCCTGCTGCCCCTCCAGTTCGTTCAGGCGAGCAAGTACGCGACGACGAACACCCTTCGACTCACGCATAGCAACCAGCTTGCATTGGTCAGCGGTCAGGCGCAGCCCTTCAGACTGGGTGTTGTTCAAATTTTGCACTACGAAAATTTCGTAGTGCTCCCCATCGAGCTCATCCTTGCAGCGAGCAACAAAATCGTTGTGCCGGACCGATCCTTCGCCGAACGAAGCCCGCGCCTCGTTGACTAGCGCCAGCAGCTCGGTGGTGTCCATGGTGGTGAAAGCTGCAGAAGGCAGGATCATGCCGTACCTCCCACATCTTTTGCATCATGGAAGGCAGCGGCGTTGCGGTGCGGGTACAGGAAATTGCGAGTGTCGAAGACGACACGCTCAAACAGGCGCTCAAGCTCGCCAGTTACAGGATTGTCGAAGCCCCCGAGTGAAGGCACGACATGCGCCCAGTACAAGGCTTTGATCAACTTGAATGACTCGCGGGCTTCGTTGAAGCGTGCGATTTCGGCGGCGGTGAGGGTTACGTCCTGGACGATCTCGCCGGCAACCGAGATCGGCATCAGTTGGGTGCGCACTGTTACCATGCATCACCTCCCGCGCCACGGACTGGAGAGGTAGATTTCTGTGGCGCGCCCCCTTCGAGGTCGATAATCGACAACCCGGCACCACCGTAGTTGTTGAGGTGACCTTCAAAGCCGAGCAATTCGTGATTGGTAGCCTGGCAATCACCGACCCAACGGTCGTAATCCAAATGGCGACCGACCTCCTGATCCGCCACCCAGCCCGGCAACTGGCCGTGGAGGCGCATCTCTGAAAGATAGGTCCACCAACGACTGGCATGGTTTCGCTCGGCGATCAGCAGTCCGACGACGACTGCGCGCTGGTCTTTGGTGAAGATCGCGGCAAGACCGCCGTCAGGCTGGCAAACACCATCTGAAGATGGCGGATGTTGATTTGGAGTTTCGGCAATGGTATTTTTTGGGTGCATGAAATCGTCTCCAAGTGACGAAGATTCAAAAGGTCCCTGCCAGGGGACTGGTTAAGAAGCCCGGCCTGCGAAGCCGGGTTTTCTGCTTTCTGGGCTAAGCCAAACGCAGAATTTGGTAGGGCCGCACGGTTAAGGCGGCTTTACGGTGACTGTCCTGATCATTCAAATTTCCCCCTGCCTTCAAAGCTCTCACAAAAAAAGTCGGAATCAAGGCCTGACCGCAAACCTGGCTCGTAAGTAATTTTGCTGATGCTTGCCGACCGGTGTGTTTCCTGTCCGTGCAAGGTTTTTCTTAGATCAGCCGGCGGAGCTAGGTGTGATTGTCCGAGACCCAAGCGATCGCCATAAGGTGATAAACACACTAGTGATTTCATACAGGGCTACTCACGGGACTGTATGAACGAACAGCACCTTCAGTTGGCTCTGCAAGAACCGCGATAACCGACATAATCAGTTCAAGATCGGCACGTGGTCTGCTCACGGATCCACTGCTTGGGAATGCCTTGAGTTCGAATGCCTCAAGAGATCCGCCAGCGCGCGAACGAACAACGATTTGACGGCCACTGCGGATAGCTTTGCTAATTGCGGCCTGGCTGGTACCAAGCTTCTTTGCGGCTTCTTCCTGGCCGTGTTGACCAACAAAATCCGCTAATTGAACTGGTGTCATGGGCTCACCTGAGAACGGCTTATGGCACGAAAGATAACCGCCGGTAGTGAAAATGTCTACACCCATGGTTTTTGACCTGCATAACCATCAGTTCTAGGATGAACACATGAAAAAACGAGCCCTTCCCCCAGAACAAGCTGAAGAATGCGCCAAGCTCAAAGAGGTATTCCTCTCCCGGAAGAACCGAAATGTCACCCAGGGAGCGATAGCGACCGAACTTGAGATCAGTCAGGCGGCAGTTAGCCATTACCTAAATGGGTACAACCCTCTCAACGCTCGCACAGCTGCAGTCTTTGCCAAGATGCTTGAAGTTCCGGTATCGGTTTTTAGCCCCCGTCTCGCGAAGGAAATCGCGTACACCACCGAGGCGGCTCGTATCGGTGAAGTTGCATCCTCGGAAGACAGCAATATCAAGCTCACGGCTCAGCCATCGATGTCTTATCGCTATCCGGTAATCAGCTGGGTGGCAGCTGGTGACTGGGCTGAGGCTGTTGAGCCGTTTCCGCCCGGCTTCTCGGACAGGTACGAGGTTTCAGATTACGAAGCGAAAGGCGCCGCGTTCTGGCTCGAGGTCAAAGGTGACTCAATGACCGCGCCAACCGGCACAAGCATTCCAGAGGGAATGATGATCCTAGTGGACACAGATGCCGACGCAAGCTCGGGCAAGCTCGTTGTGGCGAAACTGACCGACAGCAACGAGGCGACCTTCAAAAAGCTGATCGAAGACGCCGGCCGAAGATTTTTGAAGCCCCTCAACCCCGCGTATCCGATGCTCCAGGTGAATGGGAACTGCAAGATAATTGGCGTCGTCGTCCGAGCCATGCTGAGGCTCTGAGAGACTTTTCCGCCAAGCAAACGGCCCGCAAAAGCGGGCCTTTTTTCGACTGAACAAAAATTTATAACCATCGGTATTGACTGAGAGTTATAACCGCTAGTATCTTCTGCTCATTGCCACCCTGCATGGAGCAGCCAAGATGACCACCAATACCATCACCCTTTCTGGATTTACGGGATTACTCGGTCGCGGTGCTGCTCCGCGTGAACTGGAATGTCTGCTTGCCATTGCTGGTGGAGCCTCAGGCAAGGAAGCCGCTCGGGCATTGGGCATCAGCGAAGATGGCGTCAAGAAGCGCCTGATCGCCCTCGGCACCAAATGGGGTGTCACCCGTCGCGCTGCGCTGGTTGCTGAGGCATTCAAGCGTGGCGTCATCAGCCCTGCCGTAACCGCACTGGCCCTGATTATGGCCATCCACGGCATGATCGGAGACGACCAAGCTATGCGTGTTCGTCGTGGCGGCAACAGCGGCGAGCGAAAGATCGAAACTCGTGTAGCAACCCAGCGCGCAGAGTGCGCCTTGGTGGTGGCATAACGCTGCCCGCCTGACCTGATCCAACCCTGAATTTTGCGAAAGCCAATAAACGCGGCAGGCCCCCGGCTTGCCCAAAAAATGGAGTTTGAACATGCTCATCTTGACCCGCCGCGTAGGCGAATCCATCCGCATCAACGACGACATCACCGTCACCGTCCTGGGCGTCCAGGGGATGCAGGTTCGACTGGGTGTCGAAGCGCCTGAGGAGGTCGCCGTTCACCGCCAGGAGATCTACGAACGCATCCAGGCCGGCCAGGCGCAGGAGGTGCCCAATGGCGTTTGATTACGACAGCCGCACCGCCGACAAATTTGTTGTCCGCCTCCCTGATGGCATGCGCGACCAGGTGAACGCCGCGGCCACCGCCGACGACCGCAGCATGAACAGCCTGATTGTGAAGGCAATCCGCGAGTATCTGGACCTGCAGCAACGCCAGCAGACGCTGCTCGGGGCTCTGGTGCTGGCAAACCAGATGCAGGGCCAGCAGGACACGCAGGTGCAGCAGCCATGAACCAGGCTGGCCTGCTGCTCCTGCTGTGGGATGCTCTGCAGCAGCGTGAGACCACCTTTGGACAGGTTCTCGACCTGTCCGCCGCCTGCGGCCTGGACGGGCGCCGAGTGCTGGCCGACCATTTCCGGGGGTGCTCATGAGCCATCGCGATGTCAGCCAAGCTGCAATGGAGATCATCGAATCGATGGGGCTCAAGCGGGGTCGCGGCCAGATCAACTCGGTCGCATCGAGGTCGGCTGCAAAGCTCCCGTCTGCGCAGATTGCAGAGCCGGCCCGGAAATTATCTGGCCCGGCACAGCCTCCGGCCGGCCCCATCAATCGCTTCATGTACTTGGAAGCGAGGAACTGGGCGATTGATTTGGTCGCCTCGCTGCGAGGCTCTCCGGTCGAGGTAGTGGTAGAGCGATTGAACGGCGCGACTGCAGGCCGGCCAGGCAGCTATGTGGCCGGCATCCAATCGGTTATCGGAGAACTGCAGGCCGGAGCAAGCCATGACTAGGCGCGGGCCAGTCAAGCGCTGGACTGAGGCGGAAGATGCTGTCCTTCGCCAGTTCTATCCGATCCGAACGAACAAGGAAATGCTCGTGTTGTTGCCAGAACGCACGAAGACCGCGATCACACTGAGGGCCAATCTGTTCGGCCTGAGTAAGACCGAGGCACATCGATCAGAAACACATCGACGAATCTTTCTGGCTGCATGTGAAGCCCGGGGAGAATCGCCGGGCCAAGATCCTAGACCGATAGGCGCTACCCATCGTAAAGGCCGGTACACCCTAATCAAGATCGCTCAGCCCGATGTGTGGAAGCCACTGCATATCCATACCTGGGAACGGGTAAACGGCCCAGTCCCCGAAGGAATGATCGTCGCGGCAAAGGATGGGAACGTCCAGAACGTCAACCTCGATAACCTTTGCCTGCGGACGCGAGCCGAGCACCAATTGCGCAACAACCACCACTACCGAGGACTGCCGGAGGAGATCGTTGACATCCTCCATCTGCAGAACGAACTGAAAAAAGAGATCAAGAGGAAGACTAGGAATGAAAAATAAGCTCAGCGACCTTCGCGACCACCTGTTCGCCCAGCTTGAAGCGGTGCGTGAGGCCGATGACGACAACTTGGCCAAGGAAGTCCAGCGCGCCCAGTCAGTATCGGATATCAGCCGTGTGCTGATAGAGAGCGCGAAGGTTGAGATCGACTACTTCCGCCACATCGGCGGCGATAACCCGGCCAGCTCGTTCATCGAGTCGAAGCCAGCCCTACCGCCAGCGAAACGAACCTGACGTGACAGATCAATGTGACAACCAAAACCTGACGCGTCAGGCCGGGAGGAAGGTATGAGTGAAGAGACTGAGGTGTTGACGGTCGAGGGCTTGGCCAAGTTGCTGGGCCGCACCGAGGCGTCAATCAGGGAGGGGATTCGCCGCGGCGTGCCTTGGCTGCCCAAGAGCTTCAAGATGGGCAACCGGCACTGCTGGCTTAGGGAGGATGTGCGCAAATTCCTGCATCAATTGCGTAATGGCGAGGTGGCGCATAAGAAAACAGGCCGTAAGCGTAACCCACCCCCAAATTTACGGGGTGTAGCTTAAGGAGTTACAGGGCGGGGCGATAGGAATTCGTCTACATGCTGGATAACCTTCGCGACCTCTGGAACACGCCCCCCAAGCTCCGTGTAAATATACAAGTAATCCAACGACTCAACTGTTCGGCTAACTTCGGACTTTTCGTATGTCTTGCCTGCAATCGCATAGCAAATTCTCAAGTCCTCAGTCGGGGTATCCCGCAGGCATGGGTCATCCGTCACGGGATGAAAACCTAGCGCTCCATGTATGGCATCAACCGTGAGAGCCGGATCTATCTTTTCATAGTGATTAAACTCAGCGAGGAACCAAGCTTCCAGCTCCATGGTTGTAAGAATGAAATCGACCGGGGCCAGCGAGCCCTTCACATACATGCGCATACCTTGCTCCAGCTTGGGTATTTCCTCACGAGAGAATTGTGGCCGAACATCTCTTATGCACACAATCTTCTCATACCCAGCCTTGGTAAGACCTTCATGTTCTTCTTGCAAACGGGTTTTAACTTGAGTTTCACCACCGCAATCAACAATTAGAACGAAAAACTCGTGCTCCCCGCTTGCATCGGCAGCCTTAATAACCTTTACTTGCCTAGGTGCCTTAACTCCACCACTTATCTGCCGCTGCTCAATCGTGACATTATGAGCGCCTGCAATCTCTGTAACTAGTTTATCAACAAATAGAAGCTCTGAGTAACCCTCTACGAAGAAAGCGATGCGGCGCATTATTCTGTCCTTGATTCGTTAAGATAATCCATCTCAAAGAAGGAGAAGTTACTCAAACCAGTAAACCTAAACTCGTCGAACTGCTCTGCTGAATTTTCGTAGTTCCGAGCGCGCACGCAAGAGCCGGTTCGCTGCAAAACAGTCCACTCCTCTAATGGGACCTCATTCATTACAAAGCGATCATTGCTTGACATGATCAACTGCAGCCCGGATATCTCAGACTTCTCTCGCAATACGTTGATCACTTGACAAGAACGCTCAAAGTCCAAACCTTCGCCGATATCATCAACGACAACACAAGTACTCACACCCTTCATCTGCATATAATTCAAATGCACAAAAAGAGATAGAACCCTATACATCCCTTGTGACATACCGAACTGATCAGTCGTACAGGTAAGCCCACGCTCTCTGACCCGAATTGAGAGCAATTCTCCAGGCACACCTTCAAACCTTACCGATACCGGCGCACCCAGCTCTATGGATTCGATTGCATAACCAACCTTATGCATATCAGCTATGACTGCATCGATATATGACTGCCCGAACTGCTTGATTGCTTGACGGAACAAGCCAGAGACTTGATTCTCATCGCGCTCGTCGACTGCCGGACCGTTAGGAACAAATATCGTTACATGATCTTTGCCAAACAACGAACCGAATCTATAGTGTCGAACCTGAGATGCCCATTGATGGATAGGCTCAAGAAATCCATGCTGTATCGAATCCCTTCTTTTGAATATCGATATCTCGGATGGAGGAGTTTGAAACTCGATAGACTGACCAGTACCGATCTTATCTGCCCATATATGCCCAACCCCCCCTTTAGTTCTATGCAGGTAGGAGTGACCATTAATCTCAAGGGACTCTAATAACACTTGCTGATCTTCTACATGAAGCTCATAAAAGTACTCTTTCTCCTCATGCATCCATTTAATACGATAATGTGATGACAATGGGAGTGGGCCGTTGGAAGTCAAGCTTCTGGCGATAGCAGCAATTAAGTTGAGGGTTCTCGTTTTGCCTGTTGAGTTTTTCCCAACCACCAAATTTCGCTGACCAAGGGTAGTACGTTCAAGACGCCATTCCTGGGCTGTTCCAGCATACTCGCTGTATTCAATTTCCTTGAGAAACACGTTAATTCTCCTCTGCCTCCAGCAAACATTTTCCGCCGGCAGGCTGACTATGTGGCTATCTGTGCCTAAATTTCAACCAAGCTTTTCAGCTAAGTCTTGAGGGCTGAGGTGAGTATAGCGCTTCAGCATTGCCAGGGTCTTATGCCCGGTGATGCTCGCGACCTCCATCATCGTGAAGCCGCGCTCGAAGAGACGACTGGTCGCCTCATGGCGCAAGTCGTGCAGTCGTAAGCCTTCAATCGCGGCGGCTACGCAGGCCCGGGGGAAGTAGTTGCTGATCGTGTTGAGCGCCAGGTTGAAGTACCGGCCGCCGCCGATCGGCGTGGGCAGCCCCTCCAGCAGGGCGATCGCCCGGGAGGACAATGGCACGGCGCGCCGCTCGCCGTTCTTGGTGTCTTCCAGATAGGCCACTTTGCCGCGCACCTGGTCGCGGCGCAGCATCAACAGCTCAGACCGACGCATCGCCGTCTCCACCGCCAACTCAATGAACACCGGAAGCTGGGCATTCATCTGGCCGGCTGCCTTGTACAGCGCAGTGAGCTCCGCCGGCGTCGGGCGCCGATCCCTTTCCTTACTGCCCTTCGGCATCCGGATAGCTCGGCATGGGTTGGTCAGCCCTTCGATACCCCATTCCTTGGTGGCCACCGTGTAGAGATGGCTGATCACCGCCAGGTTGAGGCGGACGGTTGCTGTCGACTTCCCTTCCTTCAGTTCAGCATCGCGATACGCGGCCATGTCGCTCGAGCGAATGGCAGCCAAGCCTTTGCTGGCCAGCTTGTGCTCTTTCCACTTCTTGATGCGGACCTGTTCCTGCTTGGCGCCCTTCTTGGTGGAAGTTACCTCGGACAGGTAACGGCCCAGGGCCTCGGCAAGCGTGGTACTCTCGGCTTCGCGCATGTCGACAAAGCGCGCACGCGACATGTCACCCTCGATCTCGGCTGCCCAGCGCTGGGCTTCTGCCTTGGTGTCAAAGGTGGCGGAAAGGGTTGGGTATCCTTTGCGGCGGATCTGGGCGCGCCAGGCGTCACCGCGCTTTTCGTAGTAGGCCATGGCGGAATGATAGCGAACGCTTGGGGGAATTACACGCTCCCCCATTCCCCCAAAATTCCCCCAAATGAAAAAGGCCCCGAGGGCTATACAGCGCTCGGGGCCTTTAATATGGCGGAGAGATAGGGATTTGAACCCTAGGTACTGTTGCCAGTACAACGGATTTCGAATCCGTCCCGTTCGACCACTCCGGCATCTCTCCAATGCCGCGCATCATACCAGCGTTCCTTTAAAACGCAAATCTTTTTTTCAAAAAAACCGCGTGGTATCAGGCGCTTGCGTGAACGCGCCGCTTACAGCGGCACGCCCAGGCGCTTGGCAACTTCTTCGTAGGCTTCGATCACGTCGCCCAGGCCCTGACGGAAGCGGTCCTTGTCCATCTTCTTGCGGGTTTCTTTGTCCCACAGGCGGCAGCCGTCCGGGCTGAACTCGTCGCCCAGCACGATCTGGCCGTGGAATACGCCGAACTCCAGCTTGAAGTCGACCAGCAGCAGGCCGGCGTCATCGAACAGCTTGCTCAGCACTTCGTTGACCTTCAACGACAGCTTCTTCATTTCCACCAGTTGCTCGGCGGTGCCCCAACCGAACGCGACAACGTGGGATTCGTTGATGAAGGGGTCGCCCTTCTCGTCGTTCTTCAGGAACAGCTCGAAGGTGGACGGCTCCAGCTTGATGCCCTCCTCCACGCCCAGGCGCTTGACCAGGCTGCCGGCAGCGTAGTTACGCACCACGCACTCGACCGGAATCATGTCCAGCTTCTTCACCAGGCACTCGTTGTCGCCCAGCAGCTTGTCGAACTGGGTCGGCACGCCGGCTTCTTCCAGTTTCTGCATGATGAAGGCGTTGAACTTGTTGTTCACCATGCCTTTGCGGTCGAGTTGTTCGATACGCTTGCCGTCGAACGCCGAAGTGTCGTTACGGAACAGCAGGATCAAGCGGTCGGCGTCATCGGTCTTGTAAACCGATTTGGCCTTGCCGCGGTAAAGTTCTTCGCGTTTTTCCATGATTGGGCTCCGCTTGCTTGAGGTGTTGGGCTAGGCGATTTCGCGCCAGTCGAGCCCGTGTTCCTGATTCGCCACCTGGAGCCAGTCCGGGTCGCACCCAAGGGTGTCGACGAAGCACTGGCGGGCCAAGTGTGGCAGGTTGTTCTTGCTGCTGAGATGGGCCAGCACCAGATGTTGCAGGTTGCTCCAGCCCAACTCGTGCACCAGGCGCGCGGCCTGGTGGTTGTTCAAATGCCCTTGCATGCCACCCACCCGCTGCTTCAAGAAGGCCGGATAGTGACCGCGTGCCAGCAGGTCGCGGCAGTGGTTGGCCTCGATCAGCAGTGCATCCAGGCCCTGGTAACGCTCCAACAGCAGCGCGTCGTACGAGCCCAGGTCAGTGAGCATGCCAAAACGCCGCCGACCATCGCTGACCACGTACTGCAACGGCTCGTAGGCGTCGTGCTCGACCCGCGCTGCGGTTACTTCCAGGCTGCCGATACGCAGGCTTTGGCCACACGCGAGAAAACCGGCCACCTCCACCGGCTTGCGCATGCCGCGCAAAGTCCCTTGGCTGAGGTAGACCGGTACATTGTAGCGCCGTGACAGCAAGCCGACCCCATGCACGTGGTCGGCATGTTCGTGGGTGACCAGCACTGCACTGAGCTGAGCTGCAGAAACCCCGAGCAGCGCCAGGCGCCGCTCGGTTTCACGCAGGGAAAAGCCGCAATCGACCAGGATGAACGTGTCACCACTGGCGATCAGCGTGCCGTTCCCTTGGCTGCCGCTTCCGAGTACCGCGAAGCGCACTTAGCCCAGGTGGTCCTGAATGGCGCTCAGCACGCGGCGGGCGACATCGGCCGGAGCCACGGTGTTGATGTTTTTCTCGACCGTGACCTGCACGCTCTCACCCACCTTGCTCAGGCGAACCTGGTAACGCTCGGCACGGGCTTCACGCTCTTCCTTGGTCGGCTCGCTGCCGAACAGGCGGCTGAAGAAGCCAGGCTGGTTCTGCTTGTCGTCAGGTTTTTCGGACAGGTTGATGTAGTACAGGCCCAGGCTGCGGTTGATGTCCTCAACACGCCATTCGCCACCCTGCTCCAGGGCACGGCCCACGCCAGACCAGGCGCGGTCCAGGTCGGAGCCCAGGTACAGCACCGGGTTGCCGCTGCCGTCTTCGCTCAGGCTGACGCGGCTTGGTGCGTCGAAATCGCGCGCGGCCAGCAGCGACACCGAACCGCCCTTCTCGGCGCTGCGGTTCATGCTGGCAAGCATTTCGTCGGCCAGCAGGGCATCGGTGCCGGTATTGATGGAGGTGGACGGGAACGCAGGCTCGGCAGTGCTGCCCGCCGGGCGCTCGACGCTGACCACATACACTTCGGAGGTATTGCGCTGCACGCCAGGCTCCATGCGCACACGTACGCGCACCTCGCTGTCGCCGCTGCTGGCAGTGCTGGCCAGACGCTGGCCAAGCGATGCCGACAGTTCATCGAAACGCTGCCAGGCGGTGTTGAACTCACCCGTCTGCGGGCGCTCTTCAGCAATGCGGAAGCCGTTATCCTCGAAGAACTGCCGGGCTACCGGCCACACTTCGGCTGGCGAATGCTGGGCCAGCACCCAACGGCTGCTGCCGCTGCGCTGCAGGCTGTAGTCGGTGACCTGGGCGGCACCGCCCGTCAGCGGTTGCGGGCGAGGCACTTCGAACTCACCCTTGACGGTATCGTCAGCGACGTTACGCGGAATCGGCAGCAGCGGATCAAGGCGCTTGACGTTGCTGGCGTCCGGCGGCAGCTGCATCGGCGCGGTCGGGTGCGCCTGCAGGTAGTCACTGCCGCGGTCGCGGAAATAGCCATCCTCGCCCCACAGCCAGCCACACCCACTGGTGTTGGAGATAATCAGGGCAAGGGCGGAAAGACCAGCCAGTCGCTTCATGCGGTGTACTTCCTCTTAAACCAGTACGCCGGACTGGCGCAAGGCAGTACGGACTTTTTCGTGGCAGCCTTCGCTCAGCCAGGTCAGTGGCAGGCGAATACCTTTTTGCATCAGGCCCATTTCGACGAGCGCCCATTTCACCGGGATCGGGTTGGACTCGCAGAACAGGTCCTTGTGCAGCGGCATGAGTTTTTCGTTGATTGCGCGGGCCTTCTCGGCATTGCCCTCAAGGGCGGCCTCGCACAGGTCCGCCATTTCGCGCGGAGCGACGTTGGCGGTGACGGAGATGTTGCCCTTGCCGCCCATCAGGATCAGCTCGACGGCAGTCGGGTCGTCGCCGGACATGACGATGAAGTCCTTGCTGACGCCATCGAGAATGGCCTTGGCGCGGGCCAGGTCGCCCGTGGCTTCCTTGATGCCGATGATGTTCGGCACGGTCGACAGGCGGATCACGGTCTCGGCCTGCATGTCGCAGGAGGTACGGCCGGGAACGTTGTAGAGGATCTGCGGGATGTCGACGGCTTCGGCAATGTGCTTGAAGTGCTGGTACAGGCCTTCTTGCGTCGGCTTGTTGTAGTACGGCACAACCAGCAGGCAGGCGTCGGCGCCAGCATTCTTGGCGTTCTGGGTCAGGTGCACGGCTTCGGCGGTGGAGTTGGCACCGGTGCCGGCGATGACCGGAATTGGTTTGGCGCTGCGTTTGACGCGCTCGACCACGTGCTTGATGACCAGGATGTGTTCTTCGACATCCAGCGTGGCCGACTCACCGGTGGTGCCGACAGCGACGATCGCATGGGTGCCGTTTTCCAGGTGGAAGTCTACAAGTTTGTCGAGGCTGCCCCAGTCAACACGCCCTTGTGCATCCATGGGTGTGACCAATGCCACCATACTGCCCGCAATCATGTAACTGCTCCTGCCGGAAAAAGAGAGCGGTAATGGTACTGGGGGCATCGACCTTGCACAAGCGAAGCAGGCGGGTGGAGCATTCCCCTCGGCGGCTTATTTCGCTACCCTTGGCCCTTTGATCGGTGCAGCGCGGCCCGCCGGGCCGTCGACCTTGCTCCCCGCCAGCGTCCAAGACCTCGCATGCGAGCCCCGGGCCCTGCCGACAGGAGGCTTTTGCCCGTCCTGTGCCGACCGCTCATCGCTTTAGGAATGCTGCATGTCCACCCCCACCGTCCGCGAACAATTCCTTGTCATCAGTGCCCTGGGCCCTAACCCCATGGAGCTGGCCAACGTCCTCAGCCGCGCTGCCTTCGAAAACCGCTGCGCGGTGGTCACCTCGCGCCTGAGCCGCCACGGCGAGACCAGCGCCCTGGTGCTGCAGGTGGGCGGCAGCTGGGATGCACTGGCACGTCTCGAATCCACCCTGCCAGGCCTGGGCAAGAAGCACGGCCTGACCCTCGACGTGGTCCGCAGCGCGGACCAGGAAGTGCGCCCGCAGGCCCTTCCGTATGTGGCCTACGTCAGCGCTGCCTACCGCCCGGACATCATCAACGAGCTGTGCCAGTTCTTCCTTGACCACCGCGTCGAGCTGGAAGCCATGACCTGCGACACCTACCTGGCGCCGCAAACCGGTAGCAGCATGCTCAACGCCCAGTTCACCGTGATTCTGCCGGCCGGCACGCAGATCAGCTGGCTACGCGACCAGTTCCTGGACTTTGCCGATGCCCTGAACCTCGACGCACTGATCGAGCCATGGCGTCCCCAGAACCCTATGTAAGGAAACCGATCATGGCTGTAGCACTCGACCAACCTGTCGCCGACTTCCAGGCCCAGGCCACCAGCGGGCAAACCGTCAGCCTTGCCGAACTCAAGGGCCAGCAGGTGGTGGTGTACTTCTACCCCAAGGACAGCACCCCAGGCTGCACCACCGAGGGCCAGGGCTTCCGCGACCAGCACGACGCCTTCGCCGCGGCCAACACCGTGGTATTCGGTGTGTCGCGTGATGGCATCAAGTCGCACGAGAACTTCAAGGCCAAGCAAGGCTTCCCGTTCGAGCTGATCAGCGACAAGGACGAGGTCCTGTGCCAGCTGTTCGACGTGATCAAGCTGAAGAAGCTGTATGGCAAGGAGTACATGGGCGTTGACCGCAGCACCTTCCTGATCGACAAGGACGGGGTGCTGCGCCAGGAATGGCGTGGCGTGAAGGTGCCCGGGCATGTGGATGCCGTATTGGCGGCCGCCCAAGCCTTGAACAAGGCTTGAAATTGAATGGGGCTGCCTTGCAACCCTTCGCGGGCACGCCCGCTCCCACCGGAATTGTGCAGGGACCAGTGGGAGCGGGCGTGCCCGCGAAGGGCCGCAGAGCGGCCCCAATTACATTCAAAGCATCGGTGAAACGCTAGGCTCCTGCTTGGGCCACGCATCCAGCACGGCCTTGATCAACGTCGCCAGCGGGATGGCGAAGAATATCCCCCAGAACCCCCACAGCCCGCCAAACAGCAGCACCGCGCAGATAATCGCCACCGGGTGCAGGCTCACCGCTTCGGAGAACAGCAGCGGTACCAGCACATTGCCATCCAGCGCCTGGATGATCGCGTACACCGTCATCAGGTAGATGAACTGGTCGCCCCAGCCCCACTGGAACAGCGCAATCAGGGTGACCGGCACGGTCACGACCACCGCGCCCACGTAAGGCACCACCACCGACAACCCCACCAGCAACGCCAATAGCGCTGCGTAATTGAGCCCCAGGCTGATGAAGGCGATATAAGTGGCAATGCCGCAGATCAGAATCTCGATACCCTTGCCACGGATGTAGTTGGCGATCTGCCGGTTCATCTCGCTGCCCACCCGGTTCAGCAAGGTGCGCTGGCGCGGCAGGTAGCCGCTGACCCAGCGGCCAATGAGTTCGCGATCCTTCAGGAAGAAGAACACCAGAATCGGTACCAGCACCAGATAGATCATGGCATTGACCAGCAGTGGCAGGCTGGACAGCGAGAAGGTCAGCGCCCATTGACCAAACTTGCCAATTTCACCGCGCACCGACTCGATGGCGTGCAATACCTGCTCGTCCGACACCAGGTGCGGATAGCGCTCTGGCAGCAGCAGCAACAACGACTGCCACTTGCCGAGCATGCCCGGCAACTCGTTGAACAGCGTGATCAGCTGGTGCCACAGCAGCGGTACCAGCACCAGCATGAACACCGCCAGTGCGCCCATGAACAAGGCGAACACCAGCATCACCGCCAGCCGTGTAGGTACGCGCACGCGCTCCAGGGCGTTGACCAGCCCCTGCATCAGAAACGCCAGCACCATGCCCGCCAGCACCGGCGCGAGCATGCCGCCCAGGGTGAGCACGGCGGTAAAAGCCAGGAACAACAGGACCGCCAGCACCACCGCTTCCTCATCGGAGAAGTAGCGCTGCACCCAGTCGCGAAGCACTTTGAACATTGACGATCCTTGGAAAAGACTCAGGCCTTGCGCAGCCAGTAAGTGTAGGTACCGGCCTCGGCCGTTTCTTGCAGCAGGGTATGACCGGCCAATTGGGCGAAAGTGCGGAAGTCGCGCTGGGAGCCTGCGTCCGTGGCGATTACCTTGAGCACCGCGCCACTGGCCAGGCGATTGAGTTCCATCTTGGCCTTGAGCAGTGGCAAAGGGCAATTCAGCCCGCTGGCGTCCAGTTCGGCGTCGCAGGTCAGGGTGTTACTCATCGCAGGGTCTCCAAAGGCATCGCCAGGCTGCTTCTTGGCATGGCTGGCTAGGATAGCGCCACTGGTCGTCAACGTGTGAGCCCGCTACAGTAGGTATCTTTGATCCGACGCGAGCTTCATGCATGAATCTACTGCGCCCTACCCTGCTGACGCTGGCCTGCCTGATGGCCCTTCCCGGCCATGCTGACGACCTGCCATCACTGGGTGATGCCAGTTCTGCGATCGTCTCGCCGCAACAGGAGCACCAACTGGGCCGCGCCTGGCTCAGCCTGCTGCGCGGCCAGGTCAATCAGCTCAACGACCCACAGCTCAAGGACTACGTCGAAACCAGCGTGTACAAGCTGGCCGAAACCAGCCAGCTGCAGGACCGGCGCCTGGAATTCATCCTGATCGACAGCCGCGAGCTGAACGCCTTTGCCGCCCCGGGTGGCATTGTCGGGGTCAACGGTGGGCTGTTCCTCAACGCCCAGACCGAGGGCGAATATGCCTCGGTACTGGCCCACGAACTGGCGCACTTGTCGCAACGCCACTTCGCGCGGGGTGTCGAGGCCCAGCAGCGCATGCAGTTGCCGATGATGGCGGCGCTGCTGGCCGGCATCGTGCTGGCCGCAGGTGGTGCCGGCGATGCGGGCATCGGCATGATTGCCGGCACCCAGGCAGCGGCCATTCAGGAGCAACGGCGCTTCTCGCGCCAGAATGAACAGGAAGCCGACCGCATCGGTATCCAGAACCTGGAAAAAGCCGGCTACGATCCACGCAACATGCCGACCATGTTCGAGCGCCTGGCACGCCAGTATCGCTATGACGCCAAACCGCCGGAATTCCTGCTGACCCACCCGGTGACCGAATCACGTATTGCCGACACCCGTAACCGCGCCGACCAGGCGCCCAAGGGTGGCATTGAAGACAGCATGCGCTACCAACTGATCCGCGCCCGGGTGGCACTGATCTACGAGGGCACACCGGGGCTTGCCGCCAAGCGCTTCCGCGCCCAACTGGACGAAGACCCAAAGCTGGACGCCGCACGTTATGGCCTGGCCTTGGCACAGATCAAGGGCGGGCAATTGAACGAGGCCCGTGAAATGCTCAAGCCGCTGCTGGCCAAGGCGCCTAACGACATCACCTACAACCTGGCACAGATCGACCTGGACATCACCAACAACCGTCTTGCCGACGCCCAGCAGCGCGCCGAACGGATGCAGGGGCTGTACCCGGGCAACTACCCGTTGAAACAGGTGCGTGCCGACCTGCTGGTGAAACAGAACAAGCCGGCTGAGGCCGAGAAGGTGTTGAACGAGCTGGTGAAGAGTCGGCCGGATGACCCGGATGTGTGGTACGACATGGCCGAGGTGCGTGGCTTGTCGGGCAATACCATTGGCTTGCACCGGGCGCGTGCCGAGTACTTCACGCTGGTCGGCGACTTTGATCAGGCAATCCAGCAGCTGGATTACGCCAAGCGTCGGGCGGGCGGTAACTTCCCGCTGGCCTCACAGATTGACCAGCGCCAGCGCGAGATCATGGAGCAGCGGCGCATGGTTCAGGAAATGATGGGGCGCTGAAGGCGATTCGCGGGCAAGCCCGCTCCCACAGGTACTCCACCGCCTTGGTAAACGGTGCAATATCTGTGGGAGTGGGCGAGCCCGCGAAGAGTATGACGCGGTCTGGCGTCAGGCATTACCAGACAGCTTCAGCCGCGCCGCCTGGGTAAAGTCCAGCATGCGATTAAGCGGCTTGATCGCCTTGGGCACCAGCGCCGGGTCAACGAAAATCTCGTTGGTGCCATTACGCAGGCAATCCAGCACCCGCTCCAGGGTGTTCATCGCCATCCACGGGCAATGCGCACAGCTGCGGCAGGCCGCGCCGTTGCCGGCGGTGGGGGCTTCGACGAATTCCTTGTCCGGGCACAGCTGCTGCATCTTGTAGAAGATGCCGCGGTCGGTGGCGACGATGAAGGTTTTGTTCGGCAGGGTCTGGGCAGCCTTGATCAGCTGGCTGGTGGAGCCCACCGCGTCGGCCAACTCGATCACCGCTTCCGGCGACTCGGGGTGCACCAAGATCGCAGCATCCGGGTACAGCGCCTTCATGTCGGCCAACTGGCGCGACTTGAACTCTTCGTGAACGATGCAGGCACCGTCCCACAGCAGCATGTCGGCACCGGTTTGCTTCTGGATGTAACGGCCCAGGTGCTGGTCCGGGCCCCAGATGATGGTTTCGCCGTTGTCCATCAGGCTTTCGACAATTTCCAGCGCGCAGCTCGAAGTCACTACCCAGTCGGCGCGTGCCTTCACCGCTGCGGACGTGTTGGCGTAGACCACCACGGTGCGCTCTGGGTGCTGGTCGCAGAAGGCCGAGAACTCTTCCACCGGGCAACCCAGGTCGAGCGAGCAGGTGGCCTCCAGTGTCGGCATTAGCACGCGCTTTTCCGGGGTGAGGATTTTTGCCGTCTCGCCCATGAAGCGCACACCGGCCACGATGACCGTTTCGGCCGGGTGGTTCTTGCCGAAACGGGCCATTTCCAACGAGTCGGATACACAGCCGCCGGTTTCTTCAGCCAGCGCCTGGATGACCGGGTCGCAGTAATAATGGGCAACCAGCACGGCATTCTGGGCTTTGAGCTCGGCAGCGATGGCCGCACGGTATTCGGCCTCCTGCTCGGCTGTCAGCGGGTTGGGCTGTTTGGCGTCGAGGTGGGCCTGAACCAAAAGGCGTTCGGAAATCTGGGTCATGATCGCTGGACCTGCAGGCGCGCTTGCGCGTCAAATCGAGTGTATCACCCGGCCCTGGCAGATCGGCTAAGGGTGCCGGACGGCATGCTGACCGTCACGGCCCTCTGCGGGCGCGGATTATTATCGGAGGCCGAAGGCTACAGACAATCCAGCGATTACTAAAGGGGTTTTTGTAGTGCTTGTGCGGGCCCCTTCGCGGGTGAACCCGCCCCTACACTGTGAAATCCTCGTAGGAGCGGGTTCACCCGCGAAGAGGCCGCAACAGTAGAAACCATCACCCCTGCGGCGACAGGGCCCCCAGATGCGCCGCCATGAACATGGCAAATTCTTCCACGGTCATTTTTCGGCCATTGAAATCGACCATGCCATCGGCATAGTGCAGGCTGCTGACCACATCATCGCCCTGCACGGTGGCCATGCCGCTCTGCAGCGCCATCATGCCGACCATCTCCCCCGCCTGGCTCGACTGCATGGCAATCGCTTGGGCGTCGGTCTGGCCATCCAGCAACGCCTGCAAGGTCGCCAGGTCACCGATCATCGGCTTGGACAGCGACAGCTTGCCTTTCACCTCGGTGATGATCTGCTTGCTCAGCTGGTCCGGCGGCAGGTCGAAGCTGGCCGGCGCGGCGAGGTCCATCGACAGGTTGAAGCGGCTCTCGCCATTGGCGGTCTTGAACGACAGGTTTTCCACCGCCAGCTTGGGCTTGGCGGCCAGCAATTTCTGCAAGTCACCCTGGAAGCGGGCCTTTTCGGCGTCGTCCATCTGGATCTGCGGTACCGGCTGGCCAGCCGCACTGGCGGCCTCGAACTCCGGCAAGTGCGACTGGTACCACTTCGACAAGGCCTGCAGCGCCGGGGCGTTGACCGAGGTCACGCTCACCGCCATCTGCGCCTTGCCTACCGCGCGGCCATCCCAGCTGATGTCACCGACCTTGTACTCCGCGCGGCCACCTACGGTGTCCGTGCCGTCGAGGGTTTGCAAGGCGTTCTGTTCCAGGCCCTTGATCAGCAGCACCTGCTGTTTCGGCCCAAGGGTGACCTTGGTTTCGGCCAACGCCAGATCGACGTTGCCGACATAGATGGCATCGTGCGCGGTGGCGGCGAGGTTACCGCCAAACGTCAGCCCTTTGAGCTCGAAGGTGGCCGGCGGCTGGTCGTCATGCACCCATTTCATCACCAGTCTGTCGGCCTGGCCCTGGAACTTCGAGGCCTTGCCCTCCTTGTCCCCACTGACTTCGAACTGCATGCCCGAGAAGTCAAGGCTGTTGCCATCCGCTTCGTCAAACTTGAGTGGCGCCAGCTGAACCTGGCTGACCACATTGCCGCCGTAACCCAGGCTGGTCTGCGCGCTGATCGGGGCCTTTTCACCCGCAGCGGCGAACCATGGCGCAACGGCGTCATCCTTCTGCAGCGTGCTGTTGCTGACCGCCATTACCGGCATCAGCTTCAGTGACCTGACCCTCGACCACGGAAACGGGCCGTGCTCGATCTGGTCGGTCACGCCCACGTCAAAATTGATCACCTCGCCCTGACCCACGTTGACGTCGCGAGCCTTGAGCCGGTACTGGGCAGTGCTGCTGAAGAGATGCTGCTCCAGCGACACACGCTCGATGCTCATGCTACCACCGGTACTGACCAGGGCCTTTTTGAGTTCGGCGTTGCTGCGTGCAAGGGCGTTGTCCAGCTCTGCCGGCAGCTGCTTGCCGGTGTACCAGGCGCCTGCGGTAGTTGCGACGGCAATGGCGATAGCCAGGCCGGAAAGGATGCCAACTGATTTCTTCATGAATAGAACCGATTGCTGTCCGTAAGGGCTTCGAAGGCGGCCAGAGGCCACGCAGAATTCGAAGAGTACCACCCCCGATTGGGCCGAGTGCTGGCCCAGGTCGAGAAATGCCATTTTTCGGACACATCCGACATCACGCTGCGGCAAGCAAAGGGCTCGTTAATTTTTACGAACACACAAATTGATCATAATCGCAAAAAAACGCGCAAAAACCGAACAAACCCCGTATTTCATCGATAGATATTTCAATCCGGCAACATCTTGTCATGTTTAACTTGACACCCACCTACCCATCGTTTTTTATTTTCACCACTTTGCGCGCCCCACCGCGCCTTCCGCCGCTCCAACATAAAAGGTGAACAACATGGAGCCCACCCGCTCGCCCTTGCCGCATGCGCAATACACCGTGCCCGTCGTTTACGCCCAGCAGCAGGAGCCATGCCAGCATGCAGCCTGACCACAGCGCTTCCGGCAACGGCCAACTCCGCAAAACCCTGCGCCTCTGGCACGTGATCATCATCGGCCTGGCCTACCTGACCCCGATGACCGTGTTCGACACCTTCGGCATCGTCAGCGGGATTACTGCCGGCCATGTACCCAGCGCCTACATCCTGGCATTGGCTGGCATCCTGTTCACCGCGGTGAGCTATGGCACCCTGGTAAAACGCTTCCCGCAGTCGGGCTCGGCCTACACCTACACCCAGCGCGCGATCAACCCGCACGTGGGCTTCCTGGTGGGCTGGTCTTCGTTACTGGACTACCTGCTGCTGCCGATGGTCAACGCACTACTGGCCAAGCTGTACCTTTCGGCCATGTTCCCGGAAGTGCCTGAGTGGATGTGGGTGGCCGGCTTCGTCACCCTGATCAGCCTGATCAACATGCGCAGCGTGAACCTGGTGGCGCACTTCAACCTGCTGTTCGTGGGTGTGCAGGTGGCGATCATCGCCGTGTTCATCTACCTGTGCGTACGCGGCCTGGACCAGGGTGAAGGGCTGGGTACCACCTGGAGCCTGATACCGTTCGCCGACAGCCAGACCCAGTTCAGCGCCCTGGCCGCCGGTGCGACCATCCTGTGCTTCTCGTTCCTGGGCTTTGACGCGGTCACCTGCCTGTCCGAGGAAACCCGCGATCCGGCCAAGACCATTCCCCGGGCGATCTTCCTCACCGCACTGATTGGCGGTGTGGTGTTCATCACCGTGTCGTACTTCATCCAGGCCTACTTCCCGACCATGGCCCGCTTCCACGACCAGGAAGCAGCCCTGCCGGAAATTGCCCTGTACGTTGGCGGCAAGCTCTTCCAGTCGATCTTCATCGCCTGCACCGTGATCAACACCATCGCCTCGGGCCTGGCCTCGCAAACCAGCGTGTCACGCCTGCTGTATGTAATGGGCCGCGACAACGTGATCCCGGCCAGCGTCTTCGCCCGCCTGCATTCGCGCTACAAGACGCCAGTGCTGAACATTGCCGTGGTAGGGCTGATTTCGCTGTCGGCAATCTTCTTCGACCTGGTCACCGCCACTTCCATCATCAACTTCGGCGCCCTGGTCGCGTTCAGCTTCGTCAACCTGTCGGTGATCAACCACTGCTACCTGCGCGAAGGCAACCGTAAAGGCCTGGCCAATCAGCTGAAGTACCTGGTGCTGCCGACCATCGGCTTCTGCATCATCGTCTCGCTGTGGCTGGACCTGAACGCACATTCGCTGATGTTTGGCGGTATCTGGGCTGCGCTCGGGCTGGTCTACCTGGGCTGGCTGACCAAAGCCTTCCGCGCGGCACCGCCCAACTACGTCGCCGAATGACCCACGCTGCCAACAACGCCCGCGCCTGATCGCGGGCGTTGCATTTGTTCGAAAAGGAAAGCCCTCATGCCGCTGCGTCGCCTCTCCATCCAGTGGAAGATCACACTCCTCGCCGGCCTGTGCCTGCTGGCCATTGTCGCCTTGCTGGTAGCCACCTCGCTGACCCAGGCCCATCGCAGCGCCGCCCTGGTCAACCAGGCCAACACTGCCATGCTCGAAGACAGCGCCCGCCAGCGCCTGCAGGCCCACGCCGAAACCCAGGCCTTGCGTATCCAGCGCTACTTCATGGACGCCTACCAGTACGGCAATGGCTTTGCCCGCCTGGTACAGGTGCTGAAGGATCGTGGTGGTAGCGACCTGCGCGCCGAACTGACCCGCCAGGCGCGTGCCAGCCTGGCCGGCAACCCGGATGTGATCGGCCTGTACCTGGTGTTCCAACCCAATGCCCTGGACCAGCAGGACAGCCACTACCTCGGCCAGGACGCCATGGGCAGCAATGAGAGCGGGCGTTTCTCGC
Source organism: Pseudomonas sp. 10(2024) (assembly GCF_045164175.1). Taxonomy (NCBI): domain Bacteria; kingdom Pseudomonadati; phylum Pseudomonadota; class Gammaproteobacteria; order Pseudomonadales; family Pseudomonadaceae; genus Pseudomonas; species Pseudomonas sp. 10(2024). The sequence goes on along the minus strand of NZ_CP174006.1, from coordinate 1,403,624 downwards.
TGTACTGGTCCCAACCAAGCCCCGGCACCCTGGAACTTGAAGCCATGCCGGAAACGATGCTCGGCAACACCAGCATCGGCAGCAACGGCGCGGCGAAGAACCGCTGGCTGACCTGCCCGCAGGACACCGCCAGGACCTGCATGCTCGAACCGTACCTCGACGAGGTCAACGGCCGTCAGGTGCTGATGACCAGCATCGCTCTGCCATTGCTGGAACACGGCAAGGTAGTCGGCGTGGTCGGCGTGGACATCGGCCTGGCCAACCTGCAGCAACTGAGCGTGGACGGCCGCCGCGATCTGTTCGACGGCCAGGGCCAGGTGAGCATCGCCACCGCCGCCGGCCTGCTGGCCGGCAACAGTCGCGACGACAGCGTGCTCGGCAAGTCTATGGACAAGGCGGTAGCCGACGGCCTGCTGCGCGTGGCCCACCCCTTCACGCCAATCCCTGACACAGCCCCGTGGCAGGTAGTGCTGGAACTGCCGGAAAGCGTGCTGCAGGCCCCTGCCGTCGCCCTCAACCAGCGCCTTGATGCCCATAACCAGAACGCCAACCTCACCAGCCTGCTGATAGGCCTTGGCACGGCAATCGTGGGTTTGCTGCTGGTGTGGCTGACCGCGCGCGGCGTTACCCGGCCAATCCTGGCCGTGGCTGCACGCCTGGAAGACATTGCCAGTGGCGAAGGCGACCTTACCCGTCGCCTGGACTACGCCCACCAGGATGAACTGGGCCAGCTCACCGGCTGGTTCAACCGTTTCCTCGACAAGTTGCAACCGGTCATTGCCCAGGTCAAAGGCTCGCTGCAGGAGGCCCGCAATACCGCCGACCAATCGGCCGCCATTGCCAGCCAGACCAGCGACGGCATGCAGCAACAGCATCGCGAAATCGAACAGGTGGCCACAGCGGCCAACGAAATGAGCGCCACCGCCCTGGATGTCGCCCACAATGCCTCGCAGGCGGCCCAGGCCGCACGCGCCGCGGATCAGGCCAGCCAGGAAGGCTTGCAACTGGTGGACAGCACGCGCCAGGGCATCGACCGCCTGGCCGCAGGCATGAACACTGCCATGGACGAGGCTCGTGCACTGGAAGACCGCAGCGGGCAAATCGGCTCGGTGCTTGAAGTGATCCGCACCATTGCCGAGCAAACCAACCTGCTGGCACTGAATGCCGCCATCGAAGCGGCCCGCGCAGGCGAAGCCGGGCGTGGCTTCGCCGTGGTTGCCGATGAGGTGCGCGGCCTGGCCCAGCGCACGCAGGTTTCGGTGGAGGAAATTCGCCAGGTCATCGAAGGCCTTCAGCAAGGCACCCAGGACGTGGTCGGGGCCATGCATGCAGGCCAACGCCAGGCCCTGGACAGCGCCGCACGCATGGAGCAGGCATTACCGGCACTGCAGCGTATTGGCGAGGCCGTGGCGGTGATCAGCGACATGAACCTGCAGATTGCCTCGGCGGCGGAAGAGCAGAGTGCGGTGGCCGAGGAAGTGAACCGTAACGTGGCCGGCATTCGAGACGTGACAGAATCACTGGCCGGGCAGGCCGATGAATCGGCACGCATCAGTCAGGCCCTGAACCGGCTGGCCAACCAGCAGCAGGCGCTGATGGAGCAGTTTCGCGTCTAGCCTGTCAGGGCCTCTTCGCGGGCACGCCCGCTCCCACAGGTTCGGCGTGCCCTAAGGGGCTGTGCAGTTCCTGTGGGAGCGGGCGTGCCCGCGAAGAGGCCCTGACAGGCACCGCACCATTGTTATTTTTGAGCACAACTTATGCCTAATCCAACCCGATCCACCTTCTTCGACATCACCAGCGAACAAGGGCTTTTACGCACCTCGATCGCCGCGACCCTGTTCATCGCCACCATCGGCATCGCCTTCGGCCTTGCCTCCGGCTCGTTCTCCATCGTCTTCGACGGTGTGTACTCGCTGGTCGACGCCAGCATGAGCGGGCTGTCGCTGGTGGTGGTCAAGCTGATCACTTCGCACACCACCAGCGTGCAGATGTCGCGCAAGCTGCGCGAGCGCTTCACCATGGGTTTCTGGCATCTGGAGCCCATGGTACTGGCGCTCAACGGCATTCTTCTCGGCGGCGTGGCCATCTACGCGCTGATCAATGCCGTCAGCAGCCTGCTGCAAGGCGGGCGCCACCTGGAGTTCGGCATTGCCATGGTCTACGCGGCGCTGACGGTGATCACCTGCGTGACCATCGCCGTCATCGAGGCCCGCGCCAACCGCAAACTGAAGTCAGACTTCGTGCGCATGGACGTCAAGGGCTGGGTGATGTCGGCCAGCATCACTGCCGCACTGCTGATCGCCTTCTGCTTTGGCTATGCCGTGCAAGGCACTTCGCTGGAATGGGTATCACCCTACATTGACCCGGCGGTGCTGGCGCTGGTGTGCCTGGTGATCGTGCCGTTGCCGATGTCGGTGGTGCGTCAGGCGCTGTCTGAAATCTTCCTGGTCACCCCCGGCGACCTCAAGCTGCACGTAGATGAGGTGGCCAAGGCCTTCGTCGCCCGCCACGGCCTGCAGTCTTACCGCGCCTATGTCGCCAAGGTCGGGCGTTCGCGGGAGATTGAGCTGTATTTCATCATGCCCAAAACCATGGCGGCGAAGACCATCGATGAATGGGATGCCTGGCGCAACGAGATTGGCGACGCGGTAGGCGGCGAAGGGCCGGACCGCTGGCTGACAGTGGTGTTCACTGGCGACCCGGAATGGGCCGAGTAATTGGTGGGCGCTCTGCGCCCCTTTTTCCGAACACCCGTAGCGCAAACGAAAAAGCCCGCGACCATTTCTGGTAGCGGGCTCTCACGTACTGCGTATGGTGGGTCGTGTAGGATTCGAACCTACGACCAATTGGTTAAAAGCCAACTGCTCTACCAACTGAGCTAACGACCCATTTGATGGCGCGTATAATACTGATTTCTAACGAGAATTCAACACCCCATCACGATTTTTTCAAAAATACCGAGTCGGGTCTTCGATACCGGCCGCCTTGAAACCATCGGCGCGCAGGCGGCAGCTGTCGCATTTGCCACAGGCGCGGCCGTCATCGTCGGCCTGGTAGCAGGAAACGGTCAGGCTGTAGTCCACACCACGAGCCATACCGGCCTGCACGATCTGCGCCTTGCTCATGTTCTGCAGCGGCGCCTGGATGCGGAAGCCCTGCCCTTCTACGCCAGCCTTGGTCGCCAGGTTGGCCATGCGCTCGAAGGCCTCGACGAACTCGGGTCGGCAATCCGGGTAGCCGGAGTAATCCACGGCATTGACGCCAATGAAAATGTCGCGCGCTTCCAGCACTTCTGCCCAACCCAGCGCCAGCGAAAGGAACACGGTGTTGCGCGCCGGCACATAAGTGACCGGAATGCCTTCACCCGGGGCTTCCGGCACGTCGATGCTGCTGTCGGTCAATGCAGAACCGCCGATGCCGTCGAGGTTCAGCCCAATCACCTTGTGCTCGACCACACCCAGGTCGCGGGCCACGCGGGCAGCGGCGTTCAGCTCGGCGCGATGACGCTGGCCGTAATCAAAGCTCATGGTGTAGCAGCTGTAGCCTTCGGCCTTGGCCATGGCAACCACGGTGGCCGAATCCAGGCCGCCGGACAACAGGATTACTGCGCGTTTTTCTGTCATGTGTACGTGCTCCTCAATCAACGTCCGGGCTCGTCGTTCCACAGCAGCTTGTGCAGCTGCAACTGGAAGCGTACAGGCAGGTTGTCAGCAACGATCCAGTCAGCCAGGTCACTGGCGTTCACCTGATGATGGCTGGGTGAGAACAACACCTCACCGGCACGCTCGGCCAGGTTGTACTGGATCAGCTTGGATACCGCCCAGTCATAATCCTCGCGGGAACAGATGACGAACTTGACCTGATCGTTGCGTGTCAGCTGCTCGATGTTCTCGTAGCGGTTACGGTGCGACTCTTCGGAGCCTGGGGTTTTCAGGTCGACCACACGGCTGACGCGGGTGTCGGTGCCAGCAATATCCAGCGCGCCGCTGGTCTCCAGCGACACCTCGTAACCGGCATCACACAGCCGCTGCAGCAACGGCAAGGCGTTGGGCTGAGCCAGTGGTTCGCCACCGGTGACACAGACGTAGCGCGGTTTGAAGCCGGCCACTTGTTCGAGGATCGAATCAAGGGTGCGTACGGTACCGCCACTGAAGGCATAGGCACTGTCGCAGTACTGGCAACGCAGGGGGCAACCGGTGAGGCGCACAAATACCGTGGGCAGCCCGGCCGTTCGCGTCTCACCCTGCAAAGAGTAAAAGACTTCGGTGATGCGTAATGTGTCTTGCATGATCGCCACGGGCGTGACAGCTAAACAGGCTGTCCGCCTCCGTCAGGCACTGTCGCGGACTCGACATAGCGTTATCCGCAGCAGCGTGTTTACGAAAAAAGGGCAGTGATTCTAACGAAAAAACCCGCGACTGGCGCGGGTTTCTTTCGAGCGGTACAGCGACAACGCCTAGAGCTTCTGCAGGTCACGCTGGGCCAGTTGAGCGGCAGAGGTGCCGGGGTACTGGGTGACGACCTGCTGAAGGATGCCTTTTACCTTGTCGGTATGGCCCATACGGCGCTCGACATCAGCCAGTTTGTACAGCGAATCTGGCACCTTGCTGTGCTTCGGGTACTTTTGGCTGACTTGGGCAAAGGCCTGGCTGGCGCCTTGCAAGTCACCCTTGGCCAGGTTCACTTCACCCAACCAGTACTGGGCATTACCGGCGTACTGGCTGTTGGTGTACTTGCGCAGGAAGGCGTTGAACGCCTGGCTGGCCTTGTCGAAGTCTTTCTGTTTGATCAGGTCGAAAGCTGCGTCGTAATAGAGCTTCTCTTTCGCCGGATCACCGGGCTGGCTACTGCCGGCCGGTTGTTGCGCAGCAACACCTGCTGCGGCATCGGGGGCGGCATTGGACGCACCACCACCGGAGGAATTGTCAGGGGTTGCGGCAGGCGCAGCGCCACTGTTGATGCGACGGTCCAGGTCCTGGTAACGCTCCAGGTTTTCCTGCTTCATGCGGGACACATCGTTTTGCAGCTCTTCGATGATGCCTTGCTGGCGGGAAAGCTGATCCTGCATCTGTTGCAGCTGCATGAACAGCTGGCCCTGTGCAGAGGCAGGGGCCGAAGCCCCTGACCCGGCATAGGCGCCGCTCGTGCCATAACCCGCAGGCGGATAGCTGCCTGCGTTGTCATCTACTACAGGGACCTCAGCCCAGGCCGCAAGCGGCAGGCTGAGTGCGAGGACGGTTACTACACGGCGGCACATACGCATAAGAACTTACTTACGCAGTTCTACGCGACGGTTCTGAGCCCAGGACTGCTCGTCGTTGCCGGTAGCAACTGGACGCTCTTCGCCGTAGGAAACCAGTTCCAGCTGAGCAGGGGAAACGCCCTGCAGAACCAGGTAGCGCTGAACGGCTTTCGCACGACGCTCACCCAGAGCCATGTTGTACTCGCGGGTGCCGCGCTCGTCGGTGTTACCTTCCAGAACAACACGGTTGCCGTTGGCTTTCAGGTCCTTGGCGTGAACGTCCAGAGCGCGCATGGCTTCTGGCTTCAGGTCCGAGCTGTCGTATTCGAAGTAGAAGGTGGTGATTGCGCGCAGGGCGGCTTCTTCGCTCAGGGAGCCGTCAACAGCGCCAGTGTTGGCACCGTAGCCAGCGTTAGGGTCTACAGCAGCGCCTTCGCCTGCGTTATCACCGCCCTTCGAGGAGCAACCTACAGCTACGGCCATGGCCAGAGCCAGCGCAGCAAATTTACCAAACTTCAGCATTTCCATCGTGAAACTCCTAATGAAACCCCAGTGTGTTAAGCAAAATGTATTACGCCGCAATCAGTTCAGGTAAGGGGACCAGGACGGTTCTCTGACTTCGCCTTGAGCGGTAGGAAGTGGGAGCCTCACGCGGCCGTTCAGCGACACGAGCATCAAGACTCCCCGGCCCTGCTGGCGGGTGGCGTAGATTAGCATGGTGCCGTTTGGCGCAACAGTGGGAGACTCATCAAGACTTGTTTCAGACAGAATCTTTACACTTCCGCGTTGCAAGTCCTGTGCCGCCACTTTGAAGTTGGTAAAGCCCTGTTGGCGATGAATCATTACCAGGGTCTTTTCGTCCGCCGAAAGTTTCGGGTTGGCGTTGTAGTTACCTACGAACGTTACGCGCTCGGCACCACCACCACTGACCGACTGTTTATAGATCTGCGGTTTGCCGCCACGGTCGGAAGTGAAGTAGAGGGTGTTGCCATCTTTGCCCCAGAACGGCTCGGTATTGATACCCGGGCCTGCAGTAACACGGCTGATCTGGCGCGAGGCCACGTTCATCACGTAGATGTCCGGGTTGCCGTCCTTGGACAGTACGAACGCCAGGCGCGAACCGTCCGGCGACCAGGCTGGCGCACCGTTCAGGCCTTCGAAGTTGGTCACCTGCTCGCGGCGGCCAGTATCGATGTTCTGCACGAAGATACGTGGGCGCTTCTGCTCGAACGAAACGTAGGCGATACGTTTGCCATCTGGCGCAAAGCGCGGCGACAGGATCGGCTCACGCGATTGCAGCAGGGTCACCGCACGCGCACCGTCGTAGTCCGAACGCTGGAGGGTGTAGCGGGTGTTGTTGGTGGAGAAACGCTCGGCCGTCACGTACAGCATGCGCGTAGAGAACGCGCCCTTGATGCCGGTGAGCTTCTCGAACGACTGGTCGGCAATGTAGTGCGCCATATCGCGCAGCTGGTCGGTGCTGCCCGCCACGCTGCCGGTCAGCACTTGCTGCTCGGTGGCGACGTTGAACAGCGCGTACTGCACCTGCAGGCGACCGCCCGACGGCACGATGCTGCCGACCATCACGTACTGTGCACCCAGCGCTTTCCAGTCACGGAAGATCACTTCGCTGGCCTGCGACGGCTGGCTGATCATGTTCTGCCGCGGAATTGGCGAGTAGTAGCCAGAGTTGCGCAGGTCGTTGCCGATGATGTCGGCGATGTCTTCAGGCAACACGCTACCGCCCTGCAGACCGAACGGTACTACCGCGATGGGCGTGGCCCGGTCGCTGCCGCTGGTAACCAGGATGTTCTTTTCTTCTGCCACCGCCATGCCTGCCACGCAGCAGAGCATGACCAGCAGTCCTCTCAGACGTTTAATCACAACGCTAGATCCTCAGGTGTAAATGTCATCTTGAACGAACGATATTGGTTGAAATCGCTCGGCTTCATACCCTGCATCTCGGTCAAACGACCAATGTTCTTCACCGCAGCCACCGCCGAACTGTCATACGGGCCGTCACCACTGGACCGGGCCACGCTGACATTGGTGATGGTACCGTCCGGCAACATGTTGATCTGCAGGACCACCGTCATGCCCTTGCGCGCGGAAGGCGGACGTGCCCAGCCCTCGGCCGCGCGCATGCGGATCAGGTCGTCGAAGTCGCCGGCCACCTGGTCACCCTGCTCATCGGCCAGCGCCTGCTGCCGCTCGGTGGTATCGGACAACAGCTCAGCCAGTGCCTGGGCTTTCTTGTCTTCTGCCGCCTTGCGGGCCGCTTCCTGTGCCTTCTTCTTCTGGGCATCTGCAGCGGCCTTTTTCTTGGCCTCTTCAGCTGCCTTCTTCTTCGCGTCCTCGGCCGCCGCTTTCTTCTTGGCGTCCTCGGCTGCTTTCTTCTTGGCCTCTTCGGCTGCCTTTTTCTTGGCGTCCTCGGCGGCTTTCTTCTTCGCCTCTTCAGCGGCCGCTTTCTTGGCCTCTTCTTCGGCTTTTTTCTTGGCTTCGTCCTCGGCCTTCTTCTTGGCGATGTCGGCCTGCTGTTTCTCGGCAGCTTTCTTCGCCTCGTCGGCCTTCTTGGCTTCGGCAGCTTTCTTGGCCTCGGCAGCCTTGGCGGCTTCAGCGGCCTTGGCAGCATCCTCGGCTTTTTTCGCCTCGGCGGCTTCGCGGGCCTCTTCGGCCTTTTGAGCGGCGTCAGCTTTCTTTTGTTCCGCGGCCTTCACGGCCTCCTGCTCGACCTTCTTCTGTTCCAGCTGCTCGACTTCGGTCTGGCGCGAAGCGGTTTTCTTCGCCTCCCCGGCAATCTTCTGATTGGTCTGGGTGGTTGCCTGGCTCTTGGACTTGAGCTGGTACAGGGTCGCCTGAACGATCGGCTTGGAAGGCGGCAGCTCCGGCGTCATGGCAAAACTGACGAACAGCAGGGCGAACACCAGCACATGCAGGCCGATGGCCCAGACACTGGGCCAGAAGTAGCTTTCCGAGGCGGATGGCTCTCGCTGTTGCATCAGGGCGCCTCGGTAATCAGGCCAACGTTACCGACACCGGCCTTCTGCAACCCGCCCATGGCACCCATGACCGCGCCATAGTCGACAGCCTTGTCGCCACGAATGAACACCTGGGTCTGCTTGCCCTGGTCACGGCCGGCAGCAATGATCTTGGTCACGGCGTCGGTCATGGCCGGCAAGGTCATGGCTTTGTCCATCTGCTTGTCGGTATCGACTTCGCTGCCGAGGTTCCAGTAATAGGTTTTATCGGCCTTGATGGAGATGGTGAGGATCTGGACGTTGTTGTCCTGCGGCAAGGCTTCGCTGGAAACCTTGGGCAGGTCGACCTTCACGCCCTGGTTGAGCATGGGCGCCGTCACCATGAAGATGACCAGCAGCACCAGCATCACGTCGATGTAGGGCACCACGTTCATCTCGGCGACGGGCTTGCGTTTGTGGCGAACTCGGGCCATGGGCTTCTACCTGATTACTCTTCGCTGGTGTGCACTTTGCGGTGCAGGATCGCCTGGAACTCGTCGGCGAAGGTGTAGTAACGGCCGATCAGTACTTCACTGCGCGCGGCGAAACGGTTGTAGGCAATAACAGCCGGGATTGCCGCGAACAGGCCGATGGCGGTAGCGATCAGTGCTTCGGCGATGCCCGGAGCAACGGTAGCCAGGGTGGCCTGCTGGGCGCTGGCCAGGCCGCGGAAGGAGTTCATGATGCCCCATACGGTGCCGAACAGGCCGATGTACGGGCTGGTCGAACCAACGGTGGCCAGGAACGGCAAGCTCTGCTCGAGTTTTTCTTCCTCGCGCGAGATGGCCACACGCATGGCACGGCCAACACCTTCCATGACGGCGTCCGGGTCAACACCCGGCTGCTGGCGCAGGCGCGAGAACTCCTTGAAACCGGCACGGAACACCTGCTCCACGCCGGAGTCCGGGTCTGGGTTGCTGCCTGCCTGGCGGTACAGCTTGGACAGGTCGATGCCCGACCAGAAGCGCTCTTCGAAGGCATCCAGCGCACGACGACCGGCGCGCAGCATGGTGCTGCGCTGGAAGATCATGATCCATGAGGTGACCGAGGCGGCCACCAGGGTCAGCATTACCAGCTGTACCACCACGCTGGCATTGCTGACCAGACTCCACATGGAGGTATGGTCGACGACGTTAGCTTCCACGCTTATTCTCCTGCATTCGATTGATTACCCGAGCCGTCCGCCGCAAAGGCGTCGCGCAGCTGGGGGGGTAGGGCTCGGGGTTTGAAAGTGTCGGCGCGCACGGCAGCCACCAGGAACTGCCCTTCGCAAAGCAGCGTTTCATCCTTTTCCCGCCAGACCTGCTGTACGAAACGCAAGCTGGCGCGATTGAGTTCAAGGACCTGCGCGGTCACCCGCAATTCGTCATCCAGCCGCGCCGGCGCGTGATAGCGCGCTTCGCTGGAATGGACCACGAACAGCAGGTTGTCTTCAGCCAGTTGCGACTGGGAAAAGCCCAGGTGCCGCAGGCGTTCGGTGCGCGCGCGCTCCATGAATTTCAGGTAGTTGACGTAATACACCACGCCGCCCGCATCGGTATCTTCGTAATAGACGCGACACCGATGTGCGAACGGTTCGAGCTGATTTTGCGCGCGCATACTCTAGTGCTTACTCCTCAGCTTGCCAATCCGCTGTGGCAACTGTTTTTTCTTCATTAATGTCTTATTGCCAGCGCACCAGGGGCATGCCAGCGGTAGGACCACAAAAAGTCGCTTTCGATCTGTCATTCATCGCCTGGCTCGGAAAAATCGCCCCCCTCCCCCAAGCGCCCGGGAATATTCAGCCCAAAGTGCAGGTAGGCATGCCGGGTGACCACGCGGCCGCGTGGCGTGCGCATGATGTAGCCCTGCTGAATCAGGTACGGCTCAAGCACATCTTCGATGGTATGACGCTCTTCGCTGATGGCTGCAGCCAGGTTGTCCACGCCCACCGGGCCGCCATCGAACTTCTCGATCATGGTCAGCAGCAGGCGACGGTCGGAATGGTCGAAACCCCGCTCGTCGACATCCAGCAGGTTCAGCGCCATGTCAGCCACGGCCTTGGTGATCTGGCCCTTGCCGCGTACCTCGGCATAGTCACGCACGCGGCGCAGCAGGCGGTTGGCGATGCGCGGCGTGCCACGGGCACGGCGGGCGATCTCGTAGGCACCCTGGTCTTCGATGGCCAGGCCAAGGATGTTGGCCGAGCGGCTGACGATGGTGCTCAGATCCTTGTCGTTGTAGAACTCCAGGCGCTGGACGATACCGAAGCGATCACGCAGTGGGTTGGTCAGCATGCCGGCACGGGTAGTAGCCCCCACCAGGGTGAAGGGTGGCAGATCGAGTTTGATAGAACGGGCTGCCGGGCCTTCGCCGATCATGATGTCGAGCTGGAAGTCCTCCATGGCCGGGTACAGCACCTCCTCGACAACAGGCGACAGCCGGTGGATTTCGTCGATGAACAGCACGTCGTGCGGCTCGAGGTTGGTCAGCATGGCTGCCAGGTCACCGGGGCGCTCGAGAATCGGCCCCGAAGTGCTCTTCACCGACACGCCCATTTCATGGGCGATGATGTTGGCCAGGGTGGTCTTGCCCAGGCCGGGCGGGCCGAAGATCAGTGTGTGGTCAAGCGACTCGCCGCGGCCGCGGGCGGCCTGGATGAACAGCGCCATCTGCTCGCGCACCACCGGCTGGCCGATGTACTCGTCCAGGCTCAGCGGGCGAATCGCACGGTCCTGGACTTCTTCGCGGTCGCGGCCACTGGCGGCGATCAGGCGGTCGGCTTCGATCACTTGGAAATCATCCCTTTCAGGCTGCGGCGGATCAGCTCTTCACTGCTCAGGCCGGCCTTGTCCTTGATCGCGGCGATTGCCTTGCTGGCTTCCTGCGGCTTGTAGCCCAGCGAGACCAGGGCACTGACGGCATCGGCCTCGGCACTGGACTCGCTGGCGACCGGTAGAGGCCCATCGGACACCAGGGTGAACATGGCCGGCGAGGTTTCCCAGGCCTTGAAACGGTCCTTGAGCTCGACCAGCAAGCGCTCGGCGGTTTTCTTGCCGACGCCCGGTACGCGCACCAGGGCTGAGGTGTCCTGGGCCTGCACGCAGCGCACCAGTTCATCCACTTCCAGCCCGGACATCAGCGCCAGGGCCAGCTTCGGCCCTACGCCGTTCAGGCGGATCAGCTCGCGAAACAGCTCGCGCTCGCGCTTTTCGGCAAAGCCGTAGAGCAAGTGGGCATCTTCGCGCACGACCAGGTGGGTATGCACCGTGACGGTTTCACCCACTTTGGGCAGACGGTACAGCGTGGTCATGGGAACTTCCAGTTCGTAACCCACGCCGTTGACGTCGATAATCAGGTGAGGCGGTTGTTTTTCCGCCAGGGTGCCGCGCAAACGTCCAATCACGTTCCGATCCTTCCTCTCGGGGAGCCGGTCAAAGACCGCTCAACCCTATCAGCAAATGCAGCGGGTGAATGTAACACCCGAACAAAATGTGTATCAGCGCATGAAGCGCTTACAGACGCAAGCGCCCGCCGCGTCGCCGCGCTGTGGTCAAGCCATGCGGCACCAGGCTGGAGCGGGTGTGGGCGTGGCACAGAGCGATGGCCAGGGCATCGGAAGCGTCGATCTGCGGTTTCTGCGTCAATTTCAGCAGGTGCATGACCATCATCATCACCTGCTCCTTGTTGGCCCCGCCCGTGCCGGCCACGGCCTGCTTGACCTGGGTGGCGCTGTACTCGGCGATCTCCAGGCCGGCCTCGGCGGCGGCGACGATAGCCGCGCCACGTGCCTGGCCAAGCTTGAGCGCCGAATCGGCGTTGCGGGCCATGAACACCCGTTCGATGCCCATGGTCACCGGGCCGTGCTGGGCAATGATTTCACTGACACCACGAAAAACAATCTGCAGCCGCTCGTGCAGCTCACCGCTGCCGGTGCGGATGCAGCCCGACGCCACGTACTCGCAACCACGGGCGGTCTGGCGTACCACGCCATAGCCGGTGATGCGCGAGCCGGGGTCGATACCTAGAATCAGAGTCATAAAGCCCGTCGAAAAAATGATGCATCTCTACAAACTGCGCCGGCCCTTTCGCGGGTAAACCCGCTCCTACAGGCACTGCACCACATTTGAAATGGGCGTAATACCTGTAGGAGCGGGTTTACCCGCGAAAGGGCCGGCACAGGCGCTATCAAACGCTCAGAGTTGGCACAGAATGCCAAATCACCTTAGCCGAGGTTTTCCATGATCTCGTCGGAAATCTGGGCATTGGAATAGACGTTCTGCACGTCGTCCAGGTCTTCGAGCATGTCGATCAACTTGAGCACCTTTTCGGCACCGTCCTGGTCGAGCTCGGCACTGGTGGTCGGCTGCATGACGATTTCCGCGTCAGCGGCCTTGAAGCCTGCCTCTTCCAAGGCATTACGCACGGCATAGAAGCTGTTGAACGAGGTGAACACGTCGAACGAGCCGTCGTCATTGGCGACCACGTCGTCGGCATCGGCCTCCATTGCCGCTTCCATCAACGCGTCCTCTTCCACGCCCGGGGCAAAGCTGATCTGGCCTTTGCGCTCGAACAGGTAGGCCACCGAACCGTCAGTACCCAGGTTGCCGCCACACTTGGTGAAGGCATGACGCACGGCCGCGGCGGTACGGTTGCGGTTGTCGGTCATGGCTTCGACCATGATCGCCACGCCACCCGGGCCGTAACCTTCGTAGCTCAGCTCTTCGACATTGTCGCTTTCATTGGTGCCAGCACCACGGGCCACGGCGCGATCGATGATGTCGCGGCTCATGTTGGCGCCCAACGCCTTGTCCAGCGCCAGGCGAAGACGCGGGTTGGATGCCGGATCAGGGCCACCCTGCTTGGCAGCGACCGTCAGTTCACGGATCCACTTGGTGAAGACCTTGCCTCTCTTGGCATCCTGGCGCTCTTTGCGGTGCTTGATGTTCGCCCACTTGGAATGACCAGCCATAACGACTCCGAATCCTTTGAATCACAAACGGCCCCGCCCCATGACGGGGCGGGACGGGAAAAAACCTGCGTCGAAACGCAAAGGCGCATCCATGTGGATGCGCCCGGGGACTGCTTACTCGACCTTGGTCTGTTCGCGCAGTCGGATGTGCAGTTCGCGCAGGGCCTTGGCGTCGACCATGCCAGGGGCCTGGGTCATGACGCATGCAGCGCTCTGGGTTTTCGGGAACGCGATCACTTCACGGATCGACTGGGCGCCGGTCATCAGCATGACCAGACGGTCCAGACCGAACGCCAGGCCACCGTGAGGCGGTGCCCCGAACTTCAGAGCGTCGAGCAGGAAGCCGAACTTCTCTTCCTGTTCTTCCGCCTCGATACCCAGCAGACGGAATACCGCCTGTTGCATCTCTTTCCGGTGGATACGGATCGAACCGCCACCCAGCTCGGTACCATTCAGAACCATGTCGTAGGCACGGGACAGGGCGGTGGCCGGGTTGGCCTCGAGCTCTTCCGGGGTGCACTTCGGCGCGGTGAACGGGTGGTGCAGTGCAGTGAAGCTGCCGTCTTCGTTCTCTTCGAACATCGGGAAGTCGACGACCCACATCGGCGCCCACTCGCAGGTCAGCAGCTCGAAGTCGTGACCCAGACGAATACGCAGCGCACCCAGGGCTTCGCTGACCACCTTGAACTTGTCGGCACCGAAGAACACGATGTCACCGTCTACGGCGCCAACGCGGTCGAGGATGTTGTTGAGGTTGGCCTCAGGGATGTTCTTGACGATCGGCGACTGCAGGCCTTCGACGCCCTTGGCGCGCTCGTTGACCTTGATGTAGGCCAGCCCCTTGGCACCGTAGATACCGACGAACTTGGTGTACTCGTCGATTTTGCTGCGCGGCATGCTGGCACCACCTGGCAGACGCAGGGCGGTAACACGGCACTTCGGATCGTTGGCCGGGCCGGCGAACACCTTGAAGTCGACATCCTTCAACTGGTCGGCAACGTCGACCAGTTCCAGCGGAATACGCAGGTCTGGCTTGTCGGAGCCGTAGCGGCGCATGGCCTCTTCGAAGGTCATGTGCGGGAATTCGCCGAATTCCAGGTCGAGCACTTCCTTGAACAGCTTGCGGATCATGCTTTCGGTCAGGCCCATGATCTCGCTTTCATCGAGGAAACTGGTCTCGATGTCGATCTGGGTGAATTCCGGCTGACGGTCGGCACGCAGGTCTTCGTCACGGAAGCACTTGGCGATCTGGTAGTAACGGTCGAAGCCAGCGACCATCAGCAGCTGCTTGAACAGCTGTGGCGATTGCGGCAGGGCGAAGAAGCTACCGGCGTGGGTACGGCTTGGCACCAGGTAGTCGCGCGCGCCTTCCGGGGTGGCACGGGTGAGAATCGGGGTTTCGACGTCGAGGAAGCCGTTTTCGTCGAGGAAGCGACGGATGCTGCTGGTGATGCGCGAGCGCAGGCGCAGCTTGTCGGCCATTTCCGGGCGACGCAGATCGATGAAGCGGTAACGCAGGCGGGTTTCCTCGCCGACGTCGGAGTATTCGTTCAGGGGGAACGGCGGGGTTTCCGCTTCGTTGAGCACGTTCAGCTGGTAGCCGAGGATCTCGATGGCACCGGAAGCCATGTTGGCATTCACTGCACCTTCAGGACGCTTGCGGACCTTGCCGGTGATCTGCACGACGTATTCGCTGCGCACACGGTCGGCGGCAGCGAAGGTTTCGGCGCGATCCGGGTCGAACACGACCTGGGCCATGCCTTCGCGGTCACGGATGTCGAGGAAGATCACCCCGCCGTGGTCGCGGCGACGATGGACCCAGCCGCAAAGGGTGACTTCCTGGCCGTCCAGGCTCTCGTTCAGTTGGCCGCAATAATGGCTGCGCATCATGATGGTGGTTTCGCTTCTCGTGATTCGTGTATTCGGTGGAGGCCTTGGCCGCCCGGAGGGCTAATACTGCAAGACCCGGTCACAGCATTCAACTCAGTCGGCCTTGTCGCCGCCTGCCAGATTCTTTTTTGCCCCGGTCTTGAAGTCGGTTTCGTACCAACCGTTACCGCTCAGGCGAAAGCCTGGCACCGACAGCAGCTTTTTCAGTGCCGGCGCCTGACAGGCCGGGCAATCGGTCAGCGGCGCGGCGCTGATCTTCTGCAGCACTTCCATGCGGTGCTCGCAGGACGCACATTGATAGTCATAAAGGGGCACGGGTGTCTCTCGTCAACCATAACGCTGGCTGCCGGGGGGCAGCAAAAAGCGGGATTATATATGGTTAGCAAGCACTGCGCAGCCCGCCTGGCGATCAGCGCGCACTTGGCGGGTCCTGCAGCCACGCCACGCAGATTACCCGGATCAGCCCGCTGAAATTGCGCACTCCGCCCTGGCGCAGGTGCACCTCACGGTCCACGTAGGACAACACGGCACTGACCGAACAACGGTTGGCGGCGGCGATGCGCTCAAGGATACCCCAGTAGACAGCCTCCAGGCGCAGACAGGTAGAAAAGCCGTTGAGCCGCACGGAACGTGACACCGGCTGCGTCTGCAACATGTCGAAGTCCGCCTTGAACGGGTCGATGCACTGTTTTCCTGGCCAGCTGCCCTGGCCGGCCATACGCTTGTTCGCTTGCATCATGCGCCACACTTCCTCGTCACAGGTACCAGGTGACCTATGAAGCGCTGACGGGCGAGCTTAAAGCAGCGGCAAAATGTTCCTTCGCAAATACCAGATTGCCAGGCGGAGCCTGTGGGAGCAGGCAATGCGGTGGATTGCACCGGCTGCGCCGGTGTTCGCGGGCGCGCCCGCTCCCACAGGGGTTGCGCAAGCTTTCCCCTTGAGCAACGGTTACTTGTCGTCGAGCAGTACCCGCAGCATCCAGGCGGTTTTCTCGTGAACCTGCATGCGCTGCGTCAGCAGGTCGGCGGTCGGCTCGTCACTGACCTTGTCCACCACAGGGAAAATGCTGCGCGCAGTGCGTACCACGGCCTCCTGCCCCTGAACAAGCTGGCGAATCATCTCGTCTGCCGGGGGGACGCCTTCCTCCTCCTTGATCGACGAGTGTCGTGCATAGAATGCATACGAACCCGGTGCCGGGAAGCCCAAGGCACGGATGCGCTCGGCGATCGAATCGACTGCCAGGGCCAGTTCGTTGTACTGCTCTTCGAACATCAGGTGCAAGGTGCGGAACGACGGGCCGGTGACGTTCCAGTGAAAGTTATGGGTTTTCAGATACAGCACGTAGGTATCCGACAACAGGCGGGACAGCCCATCGACGATGGACTTGCGATCTTCTTCACTGATACCGATATCGATTGCCATGAAGCTCCCCTCTCCACAAGGCTTGAGACTCAAGCGGGTGCCGACCACTGTAGCAACACTTGCCGCATGCCGCATGTGACATGGCGCAATACATTGCCCACTGGGCGGCCTGCGGTTTGAGTAGGCTGCAGCTTTACTGTTAAATAGGCACTGTGCCACCCGTGCGGACTGTCATTGCCGGGTGCATAGGCTGGCCTGCCACGTGTTCGCGCTCTATATCTCATGCGCACCGTGCTGCCAGCTCTTCCTGTGATCGGCCTTATCAACAGTGAGCCAACCCCATGTTCAAGATCGTCCATCTGGTGACGGGCGTGGCAGCTTTGCTGCTATCGCTCATACCCAGCCTGAAAACCGATGCGACACCCTTCCTGCAACAACCCGACGCGGTTTACCTGGCCCTGCTCGGCCTGCTCAACCTTGTGCTGGCCCCGGTCGTGCCGCTGTATCATCGCGGCGCGCGGCAACAACTGCAGCACCTGGCCTGCGCCCTGCTGGTAGTCGCCGTCGTGCTGCAGACCCTGACGCTACTGGCCCGCCCCGAAATGGGCAACCTGGCAGCCCTGGTGTGTGCGGCGCTGGCCGTGGCCGTGCATCTGGCCGTGGGCTTTGCCCGCAGCCCGCGCAAGGCACGCGGCAGTCAACACGTGGCACAAGATGCCGGCAACCGTGATACCGGCACCGTCAAATGGTTCAACACATCGAAAGGCTTTGGTTTCATCTCCCGAGACTCGGGCGATGACATCTTCGTGCACTTTCGGGCCATCCGCGGTGAGGGCCACCGCATTCTGGTCGAAGGCCAGCGCGTGGAGTTTTCGGTGATGCACCGCGACAAGGGCCTGCAGGCCGAAGACGTGGTTGCAGTAACCCGCCGCTGACCAACGGCTGACCGGCCGACGCCATCAACGGCAAGCCAGCGTCCACAAGGGCCGTGCTGCACCTGAAGGCAGCATCATACCTGTGGGGGCTGGCTTGCCGGCGATAGCAGCCTGGAACAACTCAATAATGAGGAGGCGGGGTCTCTTCCCCTTCGCTGCCATACTGGCCAACCATCTCTTCATGACGCTTGATCAGCTCGGCCATCTGCAATTGCAGCCGCTCGATCACCCGCGCTTGCTCCACCACCACGTCATTCAGCGCCTGGATAGCGTCATCCTGAAACGCCTGACGGGTTTCCAGTTCGACCATCCGCATTTCCAGTGTCATCTCAGGCCTCTTGGTATCCAGCAAGTTGGAGCCCGCGCAGACGCTGGCGAACAGCTTGCAGTTGATCATCGGTGTAGCCCACAGGCGCACACTTGCCCCATACCGGTGCCGGCCATGCAGCGTCGTCGCGCTGGCGCACAATCACATGCATGTGCAACTGGCTGACCACGTTGCCCAAGGTAGCCACGTTCATCTTGTCGGCCCCATAGCTGGCCTTCAACGCCTCTGCCAACAAGGTGGTTTCCTGCCACAACTGCTGTTGCTCTGCCACATCCAGCTCGAACAGCTCACTGATACCAGCGCGCTTGGGCACCAGAATGAACCATGGGTAATTGGCATCCTTGCTCAGCAGCAACTGGCACAGCGGAAACTCTCCCAACACCAGCGAATCCTGCTGCAAACGCGAATCGAGGACGAACACGGCATATCTCCTTCAGGCAATACCATCCCGCTTCAGGCGGAAAACAGGCCAGCAAGGATACCTTGCACACTCCCGGTAACACAGCGCTACTTTTCGCACCAAAATGAGGCCACCTGCCCGCCCTCCCCACACTGACCACCCCACAAACGATGCTGGATGAACAAGTTGCGGTAACACTTTGACTCTAAAGGCAAGTTATTAATTTCTAATGATTCTCGATCGCATAAATCACACAAGCAGCCTTCGTCCCGCATTTACGGGACTTTCCGACCCTCGGTAGCAGGTTTTGTGAAAATTTCATGAACTGTTGCGAATTTTGAGCACGCTTGTTGCATTCCCTTCACGCCAAGTCGGCACGACATCTGCAGTAGCAGGTGTACGCGACAAATAACAACAGCGACATGGGTTACCAGGGATTTTCCTCAACCGGAATCGGCGGTTACAGATTCGTTACGGTGCCAGGAACAGCGCTGAGGTTATACGGCCCCTGAACCGGGGCGTGATTTGCGACATGGAAATACTTAAAAGCGACACGGTGAAAAAGTTCCGCAAAGAGTGCTTATAGCCATATCGCCAACAACAGTCTGCGTGCTATACATTTTCGCCGACATAAAAAGAAAGAGCTGCCCCATATAACTAAAAGACTTGGACGCAGCGGTACTCTTCCTAAAAACCAAAGGAGCAAATCACGATGCGCGTGATGAAGTGGAGCATGATCGCCCTGGCCGTTTCGGCAGGGACCTCGCAGTTGGCAATGGCCTCGGCACAGGACGAGTCCAAAGGTTTCATCGAAGACAGCAAGCTGAGCGTCAAGACCCGCATGCTGTACTTTAGCCGTGACTTCCGTAACAACGCGCCTGGCTCCCAGAGCCGCGTTGAAGAAACCGGCCTTGGCTTCCTCGGCACCTTCGAATCGGGCTTCACCCAAGGCACCGTAGGCTTCGGTGTCGACGCCATCGGCATGCTGGGCCTCAAGCTGGACAGCGGCAAAGGCCGCGCCGGCACCGGCCTGTTCCCGACAGGTGCCGACGGTCGCTCGCAAGACGACTACTCCGAAGGCGGCGGCGCAGTGAAAATGCGCATTTCCAACACCGTGCTCAAGTTCGGCGACCAGTTCACCGCCCTGCCAGTACTGGCTACCGACGACAGCCGACTGCTGCCGGAAGTGGCTGAAGGCGGCCTGATCACCAGCAACGAAATCGATGGCCTGACCCTGCATGCCGGTCACTTCACCGCACTCAACGCCCAGGCTCAGACCTACCACGACAGCCTGAACCTGACTGAAGCCAACGTCTTTGGTGGCACCTACGCCATTACCGACAGCCTCAGCACCAGCGTCTACTACTCGCGTGTCGAAGATCACTTCCGCAAGTGGTACGGCAACATCAACTGGGCGCTGCCGATCAGCGACAAGCAAGGCCTGGTGTTCGACTTCAACATCTATGACACCAAGTCGATTGGCAACAACCTGACCGGCGCCTACGTCAGCAAGTCCGACGGCACCAATGAGCTGGACAACATCGCAGCCAGCCTGTCGGCCGCTTACAACGTTGGCGCCCACACCTTCACCCTGGCCTACCAGAAAGTCAGCGGCGACGGTGATTACGCTTACGGCGTGGACGGTGGCGGCACCGTCTTCCTGGCCAACTCCGTTGCCCGTTCCGACTTCAACGCCGAAGACGAAAAATCCTGGCAAGCGCGCTACGACCTGAACTTCGCCGAGTTCGGTGTACCTGGCCTGACCTTCATGACCCGCTACGTTAGCGGTACCGGTGCCACCACCCGCACCACCGACAGCGGCAAGGAATGGGAACGCGACATCGACGTCAAGTACGTGATGCAGAGCGGCCCGGCCAAGGACCTGAGCTTCCGCGTACGTCAGGCCACCTACCGTTCGGGCGATGGCGTGTACTACGGTTCCCCATCGATCGACGAACTGCGCCTGATCGTGGAGTACCCGCTGAGCATCCTGTAAGCCTGGCTTGCAGTGCCCCGCACCTGAAAAAGCCCGGCAATCACGCCGGGCTTTTTCTTGGCTGACAAGTGTCACGCCCTGGGGCATCCTGTACGCCTTCGTTTCCCCCCCGTACAATGCGGGGCTATTTCAACGTCTTAGGCAATCGACACGGCTAACCATGCGCACCAGTCAATATTTGCTCGCCACCCAGAAAGAAACCCCTGCCGACGCAGTGGTCATCAGCCATCAGCTCATGCTGCGTGCCGGCATGATCCGCAAACTGGCCTCCGGCCTGTACACCTGGCTGCCGATGGGCTTGCGGGTAATGCGCAAGGTCGAAGCCGTGGTGCGTGAGGAAATGAACGCCGCCGGCGCCCTGGAAGTGCTGATGCCGAGCATCCAGCCCGCCGAGCTGTGGCAGGAATCCGGTCGCTGGGAGCAATACGGCCCTGAGCTGCTGCGCCTGAAAGACCGCCACCAGCGTGACTTCTGCGTCGGCCCTACCCACGAAGAAGTGATCACCGACCTGGCCCGTAACGAGCTGTCCAGCTATAAACAGCTGCCGCTCAACCTGTACCAGATCCAGACCAAGTTCCGTGACGAGATCCGCCCGCGCTTCGGTCTGATGCGTGGCCGCGAGTTCATCATGAAGGACGCCTACTCGTTCCATGCCGACCAGGCTTCCCTGCAGGAAACCTATGATCGCATGCACCAGGCGTACACCAATGTGTTCACCCGCCTGGGCCTGGACTTCCGCCCTGTGCAGGCCGATACCGGCTCGATCGGTGGCAGCTACTCGCACGAGTTCCACGTGCTGGCCGAGTCTGGCGAAGATGACGTGATCTTCAGCGACAGCTCCGACTATGCCGCCAACATCGAGAAGGCCGAAGCCATCCCGCGTGAAACCGTGCGCCCTGCCCCTACCGAGGAGCTGCGCCTGGTCGACACCCCGAACGCCAAGACCATCGCCCAGTTGGTGGAAAACCACGGCCTGCCGATCGAAAAGACCGTCAAGACCCTGATCGTGCGCGGTGCCGAAGAGGGCAAGCTGATTGCCCTGATCGTCCGTGGCGACCACGAACTGAATGAAATCAAGGCCACCAAGCTGGAACAGGTTGCCGACCCGCTGGTCATGGCCACCGAAGCCGAACTGCGCGACGCCATTGGCGCCGGTGCCGGCTCGCTCGGCCCGCTCAACCTGCCACTGGAAATCATCATCGACCGCTCGGTTGCCCTGATGAGCGACTTCGGCATCGGCGCCAACATCGACGACAAGCACTACTTCGGCGTCAACTGGGAGCGCGACCTGCCGGTGCCACAGGTTGCCGACCTGCGTAACGTGGTCGAAGGCGACCCAAGCCCGGACGGCCAGGGCACCCTGGTTATCAAGCGCGGCATCGAAGTGGGCCACATCTTCCAGCTGGGCACCAAGTACAGCGAGGCGCTGAAGTGCCAGGTGCTGGGCGAGAACGGCAAGCCGGTCGTGCTGTCGATGGGTTGCTACGGCATTGGCGTGTCCCGTGTGGTTGCAGCTGCCATCGAGCAGAGCTATGACGACAAGGGCATCATCTGGAACGACGCCCTGGCTCCGTTCCAGATTGCCCTGGTCCCACTGCGCTACGAAACCGACGTGGTCCGCGAAGCGACCGACAAGCTGTATGCCGAACTGACTGCCGCCGGCTATGAAGTGCTGCTGGACGACCGCGACAAGAAGACCAGCCCAGGCATCAAGTTTGCCGACATGGAGCTGATCGGTATCCCGCACCGCATCGTCGTCAGCGATCGCGGCCTGGCCGAAGGCAACCTGGAGTACAAGCACCGCACCGAGCAGGACGCCCAGGCGTTGCCGCTCAATGAAGTGCTGACCTTCCTGCAGGCCCGCGTTCGCCGCTGATAACCAATGCACGAGTGATCATGTACAAGCGAAGTACCTTTACCCTTGGGGGCGCCGCACTGTGCGGCGCCCTGCTCGTCAGCGGCTGCGCCAACCAGATGTCCCAGCGCAGCGACCATGAGGAGCGCGTCGAGCGCAAACTGCTCGAGCATACCCTGCAGATCGATGTCGGCGAGCCGAAGGTGATGGAGCTTCCGCAGCGACGTGTGCGCGTGCATGAGCAAAAGCGCTTCGAAGTCACCGAATTCGAAGTGACCCGTCGTTATGACCGCTATACGCCTTACCAACCCTGGCGGGAGATCTACGAGATCCCGCTGGGTGCAGTGGCCGTGGTGGCGGGTGTCGGCGCCAATGTGGTCAACGTCTTCGCCTTGGGTAACCTGCCGCAAAGTATCACCCACGACTGGCTAAGCTATGGCGTGGATGGGCTCAACCCGTTCATGAACGTGCCATCCAACGGCCGCGCCCAGCAGAACCTGGCCGGGATCAGCGAAGTGCAGAAAGGCAAGCGCGAGGAATCCATCAGCCTGCCCTGGAGCGAGCGCCTGGTCGAGGTCAAGGCCGGCAAGATGACCCACGAGCTGACCACCGACCGCAACGGCGTGCTGCGCCTGAACCTGCTAGACAGCCCGTTCTCCGAGCAAAACCTCAACCACGTCGGCACCCTGCACCTGCAAGTACTTGACGAGGACAATGCGGTACGAGGCGATGCCAGCCTGTTGGTCAGCGCTACCCTGCGCAATAAGCTGCTCGAAGCCCATGAGCTGATCTTCGATGACCTCGAAGATGATGATGTCGGCCAGTGGGTGCACCGGGTCAAGCGCCTGTCCGAACTGGGCCTTGAAGAGGAAGCCAGTGAAATGGAACAGAGCCTGATCGAGCTGACCCGCAACGATCCGGAGCTGCAGCAGGAATTCTTGCAGTCGCTGACCAAGGCCACTGGCCGGTTGGTGGCTGATCCAGGCGTGCATTGACAGAAGGGGCTGCATTGCAGCCCCTTTCATTTGGGCGGGAACAGCTCCAGCTGTTCATGCGCGCCCCGCAAGTCACGCAACCTCACCCCTACCCCTAGCAAGCGTACCGGCTTGCCGCCACGGGCGAACGCCTGCCCCAGCAATTGCCGATAACTCTCCAGGTCCCGGCCCGCCCCGGCCTGCTCCATGGTGGTCTGGCTGAAGTCATGGAACTTGACCTTGACGAACGGTTTGTCTGGCCGGTAACTGCTGTCCATTCGGGCGATGCGTTCGTTCAGGCTAGCCAGCAGCTCTGGCAGCCGCGCCAGGCAACTGGCCAGGTCTGGCAGGTCGGTGTCGTAGGTGTTTTCCACACTCACCGACTGGCGTCGGCTGTCGTTATGCACCGCACGCTCATCGATCCCCCGTGCCAGCCCCCACAACCGCTCGCCAAAACTGCCGAACTCACGCACCAATGCCAGCCGTGACCACTCACGCAAATGCAGGCAGGTTTCGATGCCCAGCCGCGTCAGTTTGTCGGCCGTCACCTTACCCACCCCATGCAACCTGGCCACCGGCAAGGCTGCAACGAACGCTTCCACTTCATTTGGGGTAATCACGAACAGCCCATTGGGTTTGCGCCAGTCACTGGCGATCTTGGCCAGAAACTTGTTAGGCGCCACGCCAGCCGACACGGTGATATGCAGGGTACGGGCAACACGCCGGCGAATATCCTCGGCAATGCGTGTGGCGCTGCCCGAATACCACTGGCTGTCGCTGACATCCAGATAGGCTTCGTCCAGGGACAAAGGCTCGATGAGCTCTGTGTAGTCGCGAAAGATCGTGTGGATTTCCCGCGAGGCCTCACGGTAGGCCTCGAAGCGCGGCTTGACGATCAACAGGTCGGGGCAAAGCTTCAGCGCATGCCGCGATGACATGGCCGAGCGCACGCCATAGGCACGCGCTTCATAGTTGCAGGTGGCGATTACCCCGCGATGGTCGGGCGAGCCCCCCACCGCCATGGGGCGACCGGCCAGGCGCGGGTCGTCACGCATCTCGATCGCAGCGTAGAAACAATCGCAGTCGACGTGGATGATCTTGCGCAAGGACATGGACGACCGTCAGCACTGTAAATTCATACAGATAGTATCGCATGCACCCTGCTCTGAAACAGCTCACCTGCTTTGCTACACGATAATCGGCCTGAAAGCCCCGCCGTGACTGAGCTGTACACGGCCATGAAGCGCTAAGGGTTTGAACAAAAAAGGTTTTTCCAAAACAATTGCTTGACATCAGTGCGTAAATCCGTAGAATTCGATCTCACAGGCGCGGGATGGAGCAGCCTGGTAGCTCGTCGGGCTCATAACCCGAAGGTCGTCGGTTCAAATCCGGCTCCCGCAACCAGATTCGAGAAAAGGCCACTGTTAACGCAGTGGCCTTTTTCTTTGCCCGTTAAAAAGCTTTTTCGAAAAAACATCGACAAATCAAAGCCTAGCGCTTGACATATAAACTACACGCTGTAGAATCCGCCCCACTGACGCGGGATGGAGCAGCCTGGTAGCTCGTCGGGCTCATAACCCGAAGGTCGTCGGTTCAAATCCGGCTCCCGCAACCAGATTCAAGAAAAGGCCACTGTTAACACAGTGGCCTTTTTCTTTGTCTGCTGATAAGCATTTTCGAAAAAACTTCGACAAATCAAAGCCTAGCGCTTGACATACACACTACACACTGTAGAATCCGCCCCACTGACGCGGGATGGAGCAGCCTGGTAGCTCGTCGGGCTCATAACCCGAAGGTCGTCGGTTCAAATCCGGCTCCCGCAACCATATTCGTCAGAACAAACCCCGCCTGTGTAAAAGCAGCGCGGGGTTTGTTGCTTTATACCTCCCTGACTTTCGTCGCCTCGATTTCCCCTCCTCATGCCAACCCGCAGGCTTGAGATGTCGTGCCCAGGATGAACTATCTTTAACCCTGCCAAGCCGCTGCAAACGCCTGAGGCCGGAGTAACATTGGATACGTTTTCCAAAGGGACTTTCACTTGGCCGCACCTTTCCTTCACCTCGCGCTGCATGCCCGGGGCAACTCATGACTTCGCACAATCCCGAACCTCCGGTGCCACTCGCTACGGCGCTACCCGGTGCTGTGCAGCGCCTGCCCCTACTCGAACGCCTGAGTCGCTACCGCCAGCCCATAGGCCTGATGGTGACCCTGCTACTGTTCACGATGGCCTTGATTGCCTGCCGTCACCTGCTGAGCGAGCTGGACATCTATGCCTTGCACGATGCCATGCTCAGCGTGCCAACCCAGTCATTGCTGGGCGCCTTGCTGGCAACGGTGATCGGCTTTGTGATCCTGCTGGGCTACGAGTGGTCGGCCAGCCGCTATGCGGGCGTGAAACTGCCAGCACGCAGCTTGGCACTGGGCGGCTTCAGCGCCTTTGCCATCGGCAACGCCATCGGCCTGTCGATGCTCTCTGGCGGCTCGGTTCGCTATCGCCTGTACGCCCGGCAAGGGCTTGGTGCTGGCGAAGTCGCACGCATGACCGTGTTTGCCAGCCTGTCACTGGGCTGCGCGCTGCCGCCCCTGGCCGCCTTGGCGACATTGAGCAACCTGCCGGCGGCCTCGACAGCGCTGGGGTTGGCGCCCGGCCTGCTGGCAGCTGTTGCCAGCGCCGTGCTGGTGGTGTCTGCCTTACTGGTAATTGGCTTGTACCGCCGCCGCCTGGCCGAGCAACCGGCGGCCAATAACCTGCTCGTTCAACTGGGGCGGCGCACACTTCGCCTGCCGGATGCACGCCTGGCGGCCCTGCAATTGCTGATTACCGCGCTGGATGTGGCGGCCGCTGCCACCGTGCTCTACCTGTTGCTGCCCGAAGCCCCTCCTTTCGGCGCGTTCGTGCTGGTGTACCTGCTGGCCTTGGCTGCGGGCGTGCTCAGCCACGTACCGGGCGGCGTCGGGGTGTTCGAAGCGATCCTGCTGGCGGCCTTTGCCGACCAGCTCGGTGCCGCACCGCTGGCGGCAGCCTTGCTGCTGTATCGGCTGATCTATGTGGTGCTGCCACTGCTGCTGGCCTGCGTGTTGCTGCTGGCCAATGAAGCCCGACGCCTGCTGTTTGCGCAACAGGCCATCAAGGCCGCTTCGGGTCTGGCCGCACCAATCCTGTCGATCCTGGTGTTCCTGTCCGGCGTGGTGCTGCTGTTTTCCGGTGCCACGCCCGAGATAGATACGCGCCTGGAGCATATGGGCTTCCTGGTGCCACACCGGCTGATCGATGCCTCTCATTTCGGCGCCAGCCTGATCGGTGTGCTCTGCCTGCTGCTGGCCCAAGGCCTGCGCCGGCGCCTGTCCGCCGCCTGGCTACTGACCACCGTGCTGTTGCTGGTCGGCGCCCTGCTGTCGCTGTTGAAGGGCTTTGACTGGGAAGAGGCTTGCCTGCTGACCTTTACCGCCGCCCTGCTCGCGCTGTTCCGCCGCTCGTTCTATCGCCCCAGCCGACTGCTGGAGCTGCCCTTCTCGCCGGTGTTCCTGGTGGCCAGCGCCTGTACGGTGGGCGCATCAGTGTGGCTTCTGCTGTTCGCCTACCAGGATGTGCCTTACAGCCATCAGCTGTGGTGGCAGTTCACCCTCGATGCCGACGCGCCACGGGGCCTGCGCGCCGCCATGGGCAGTGCCTTGCTGCTGGCTGCCGTGGCACTGACGTGGCTGCTGCGTACAGCGCCGCCCGTGATCCACCTGCCTGACGAAGAAGAGTTGCAACGCGCCAACCGTATCCTGCAGGCCTCCGACCAGCCCGACGGTGGCCTGGCGCTGACTGGCGACAAGGCGTTGCTGTTCCACCCGCGTGATAACGCGTTCCTCATGTATGCCCGGCGCGGCCGCAGCCTGGTGGCGTTGTACGACCCGATAGGCCCGGCCCAGGAACGCGCCGAGATGATCTGGCAGTTCCGCGACCTGTGCGACCTGCACCACGCACGCCCCGTGTTCTATCAGGTGCGCGCAGAGAACCTGCCGTTCTACATGGACATCGGCCTGACCGCATTGAAGCTCGGTGAAGAAGCCCGGGTCGACTTGCGCCGCTTCGACCTTGAAGCCAAAGGCAAGGAGATGAAAGACCTTCGCTACACCTGGAACCGCGGCGGACGAGATGGCCTGAGCCTGGAGATCCATGAGCCCGGCCACGCCCCGCTGACTGAGCTGAAGGAAATTTCCGACGCCTGGCTCGGCGGCAAGAACGTGCGCGAGAAAGGCTTCTCGCTGGGGCGCTTCAGCCCAGACTACCTGCAGCACTTCCGCATAGCCCTGATTCGCTTCCAGGGCCGCCCGGTAGCCTTCGCCAACCTGCTGGAAACCCATGGAAACGAGCTGGCCAGCCTCGACCTGATGCGTGCGCACCCCGAAGCGCCAAAGCTGACCATGGAATTCATGATGATCGGCTTGATCCTGCATTACAAAAGCCATGACTACGGGCGTTTCAGCCTGGGCATGGTACCGCTTTCCGGCCTGCAACCAAGGCGCGGCGCCCCCTTGACCCAACGCTTGGGTTCGCTGGTGTTCCGCCGTGGTGAACAGCTTTACAACTTCCAGGGGCTTCGACGCTTCAAGGACAAGTTCCAGCCGGACTGGGAACCCCGCTACATGGCCGTGCCAGCCGGGCTCGACCCGCTGGTGGCACTGGCCGACACCGCCGCCCTGATTGCAGGCGGCCTGACTGGATTGGTGAAACGCTGATGACCCGACGCTTTTGGTTGTACCTGCTGGTTCCCCTGCTGCTGGCCGCCCTGGGTGGTGCGCTGGCCTTCTGGCTGTGGACGCGCCCGGCCCCCGAGGCGCGCCTGGAACAGTTGAGCATCAATGACACCAGCATCACCCGTGTTACCCCTGGCGTGCACCCCAAGGCCCGGGTGGCCATCGGCGTGCCACAAGACCAGGCACTGACGGGCAAGCAACTGCTCGACCTGAGCCAGGCCGGTGAAGCCCAGCTGGTGCAGGTGATTCTGCCGCCTGGCGACTGCAGCAAGCAGCAACAGGCCATGGACCAGGCGCTGAACCAACTGCAGGAAAAACCGACCTTGGTCGCCGGTATCGGTCCCGGTGCCGCCCAGGCCTGGCGCTGGCTGGCCAGCCAGAACGATGACAAGGCGCGGGCCATTTCCGTGGGCTTCACCCTCGAACAGCCTGACTGCCAGGCACCGCTGCCCAAATCGGCTGCCCATGGCCACTGGAACGTCGCCTGGAACGACAACCCGGATGACGCCAGCGCCGCCTTCGTGCGCGACCAGGCTAACGCCGAAACCAGCATCAGCGACTACGACATCCACTTGCCACAAGTGCTCAAGGCGCAACTGACCCAAGCCCTGGTCGGCCGCGACGGTAACGCACTGGCCATCCCGGTGGTCGAAGTGCCGGCCGGGCAAACCACAGACACGGTTACCTTGTTCCTCTCTGGTGATGGCGGCTGGCGCGATCTGGACCGCGACGTGGCCGGGGAAATGGCCAAGCTGGGTTACCCGGTGGTGGGCATCGACACGCTGCGCTACTACTGGCAGCACAAGACCCCGGAACAAAGCGCCGCCGACCTTTCCGAGCTGATGCATCACTACCGGCAGAAGTGGGGTACCAAGCGCTTCGTGTTGACCGGCTATTCGTTCGGCGCCGACGTGCTGCCGGCGATCTACAACCGCCTGCCCGTCGAGGACCAGCAGCGTATCGATGCGGTGATGCTGCTAGCCTTTGCGCGCAGTGGCAGCTTCGAGATCGAGGTCGAGGGCTGGCTGGGCAAGGAAGGCCAGGAAGCGCCAACCGGGCCGGAAATGGCCAAGCTGCCGGCGTCCAAGGTCGTGTGCGTATATGGCGTCGAGGAAACCGACGAGAGCGGTTGCACGGAAAAGACGGCAGTAGGTGAGCGCCTGAAACTGCCTGGCGGGCACCACTTCGACGAGAACTACCCGGCACTCGCCAAGCGGTTGATTGGCGAGATCGAGACGCGCCAAGGCAAGTCCAGCGTAGCTGAGCAGAACTGACAAAGCTCAGGGCCGCTCTGCGGCCCTGAGCCTGCTGTATAAACCGATTCAGATCTCGACCTGGGTCCCTAGCTCGATCACCCGGTTCAACGGCAGGTTGAAGAAGCGCAAGTTGCCGTTGGCATTCTTCAGCAAGAACGCGAACAGGTTGCCCCGCCAGCGCGACATCCCCTCCAGCCGTGACGCGATCACCGTCTCGCGGCTGAGGAAGTAAGTGGTGCGCATGGGCGTGAAGTCCAGGCCATCCAGATGACACAGCTTCAACGCGGCAGGCACGTCCGGCTCATCCATGAACCCAAAGTGCAGCAACACCCGGAAGAATCCGTCGCCATAGGCTTCCACCTCGAAACGCTCATGTTCCGGCACACGGGGCCGGTCCTCGCTGACCACAGTCAGCAGCACCACCTGGCTGTGCAGCACCTGGTTGTGCAACATGTTGTGCAACAACGCATGCGGCACGGCATCGGAGCGTGCAGTCAGAAACACCGCCGTACCCTCGACCCGGTGCGGTGGCTGAATGCGGATGCTGCTGATGAACAATGGCAATGGCAGCGCCCCTTCATCGATGCGCTCGACCAGAATCTGCTTGCCGCGCTTCCAGGTGCTCATCAGCAGGAACAACACACCACCGGCCAACACCGGGAAGGCACCGCCCTGAGCGATTTTCGGCACGTTGGCGGCGAAGAACAGCCCGTCGACCAGCAGGAAGCCGACCAGAATCGGCACTGCGAGCAGCGGCGGCCACTTCCACAGCAGCAGCATCACCGCTGACACCAGGACGGTGGTGATCAGCATGGTACCGGTCACCGCAACCCCGTAGGCAGCCGCCAGGGCGCCTGACGACTCGAAACCGATGACCAGCAACACCACGCCCACCATCAGCGTCCAGTTCACCGCACCAATGTAGATCTGCCCCTGCTCGTCGCTTGAAGTGTGCTGAATGTGCATACGCGGAATATAGCCCAACTGGATGGCCTGGCGTGTCAAGGAGAAGGCCCCGGAAATCACCGCCTGCGAGGCGATAACCGTGGCCATGGTGGCCAGCCCAACCAGGGGCAGCAGCGCCCAGCCCGGCGCCAGCAGGTAGAACGGGTTGCGCGCGGCCTCCGGGTTTTGCAGCAGCAATGCACCCTGGCCAAAGTAATTGAGCACCAGCGCCGGGAGCACCAGGATGAACCAGGCCCGGGCAATCGGCTTACGGCCAAAGTGCCCCATGTCGGCGTACAGCGCCTCGGCCCCCGTCAGCGCCAGCACGACCGCGCCGAGAATGGCCACGCCGATGCCAGGGTGCACCACGAAGAAATTGACTGCCCAGACCGGGCTGAACGCCTTGAGTACTTCCGGGCTCTGCGAGATGCCATGCACACCCAGCGCGCCCAGCGCCAGGAACCAGGTAACCATGATAGGACCAAACAGCTTGCCGATTTTCTCGGTGCCGTGCCGCTGTACCAGGAACAGTGCCACCAGCACCACCAGCGAAATTGGCACCACCCAGTGGTCAATACCGTCGAAGGCCAGGCCCACGCCCTCCACCGCCGACAGCACCGACACCGCCGGGGTGATCATACTGTCGCCATAGAACAGCGAAGCGCCGATCAAGCCACAGATCACCATCAGTGTGCGCAGCCGCGGGTACGCCGCCGTGGCCCGCCGCGCCAGTGCGGTCAGCGCCATGGTGCCGCCCTCCCCCTGGTTATCGGCGCGCAAGATGAACATCACGTACTTGAACGACACCACCCACAGCAGCGACCACAGGATCAGCGAGAGGATCCCCAGCACGCCATCATGGTTGACCGACACCCCGTAGCCGCCGGTAAAGACTTCCTTGAGGGTATACAACGGGCTGGTGCCGATATCGCCATAAACCACCCCGACCGCCGCCACCAGCAGGCCCACCGCCCGCGATGCCCCCTGCTTCCCCTCGTGCCCGCTCTCAGCGTGACTGCTTGCCTGAACCATCGACCACTCCCGCAAACGGCCATCACGGCCCTTGGTAATCAGTCTGCCACCAGGCCCTGGAAGGTACCCCGGTACAACGGCGCGAAGCATAGCGCAGCGTTCGTCGTATTTCTGCTGGTCAAGCGCCCTTGCGCTCGCTAGAATTGCGCACTTTTTGATCAGAGGCGCCAAAAGCGCCCGTCAAGTTCGCCCCCGATTCCGGCCGGGCGACCTGCATTCAATACCGAGGTTAGTCATGTCCACCACGCCCGCCACCCCAAGGTAGGTTTCGGTTTGGAAGGCCTGGATTGCCCTGATGACTCTCAATCCATACTTGAACGTTGATCTCAACCTATACCGCTCATCCCCTGATCAAGAAGAATCACACGCTGACACAAGCGTCACCTTGTACAACTTAGATGAGCGCCCTATCATCCAGCTACGCCATTGACGCATAGCAGGGACTGCATGATCTTCATCGAGACCCCAGTATTCACCTCCGATCTCAAGGAGCACCTGGATGATGAAGAATACCGGGCTTTGCAGGCCTATCTGGCCGAGCATCCCGAAGCCGGTTCTCTCCTGGAGGAAACCGGCGGCCTCAGAAAGATCCGCTGGGCAGCCAAGGGCAAGGGCAAGAGTGGGGGTGTACGAGTGATCTACTACCACGTCACTGCAGCCCACCAGATCCGTATGATTCTGATCTATCGCAAGGGCATCGTGGATACCTTGACAAGCAGTCAGAAAGCGCAGCTTCGCGCACTAAACAAAGGGTGGAAATAATGGAAAAGCATCTCTTCGATCGTCTTGTGGAAAGCATGACTCAGATGGATGAGATCGATCGCGGTGAGCGTCAGCCCTCGCGTGAGTTCCACGTAGACGCACTTCAAGTCAAAAAGATTCGTCAAGCCACTGGCCTTTCCCAGGCTGCGTTTGCCAAACGTATCGATGTCGCAGTAGGAACTCTACGGAATTGGGAACAGGGCCGTCGCGAACCTGAAGGACCAGCTCGTGCCTTGCTTCGAGCGATTCATAACGATCCCGAACATGTACTTGCGGCCTTGAGCTAAGTACACGAAAGCCACCAGGCCCTAGAAGGTACCCCGGCACAACGGCGCGAAGCATAGCGCAGCGTTAGTCGTATTTCTGCTGGTCAAGCGCCCTTGCGCTCGCTAGAATTGCGCACTTTTTGATCAGAGGCGCCAAAAGCGCCCGTCAAGTTCGCCCCCGATTCCGGCCGGGCGACCTGCATTCAATACCGAGGTTAGTCATGTCCACCACGCCCGCCACCCCCAAGGTAGGTTTCGTAAGCCTGGGTTGCCCAAAAGCCCTGGTCGACTCCGAGCGCATCCTCACCCAGCTGCGCATGGAAGGCTATGAAGTCGTACCCACCTACGAGGACGCCGACGTGGTGGTGGTCAACACCTGCGGCTTCATCGACAGCGCCAAGGCCGAATCGCTGGAAGTGATCGGCGAAGCGATCAAGGAAAACGGCAAGGTGATCGTCACCGGCTGCATGGGCGTCGAAGAAGGCAGCATCCGTGACGTGCACCCAAGCGTGCTGTCGGTCACTGGCCCGCAGCAGTACGAGCAGGTAGTCAACGCCGTTCACGAAGTGGTGCCGCCGCGTCAGGACCACAACCCGCTGATCGACCTGGTGCCGCCACAGGGCGTCAAGCTGACCCCGCGCCACTATGCCTACCTGAAGATCTCCGAAGGCTGCAACCACAGCTGCAGCTTCTGCATCATCCCGTCGATGCGCGGCAAGCTGGTCAGCCGCCCTGTGGGTGAAGTGCTGAGCGAGGCCGAGCGCCTGGTCAAGGCCGGGGTGAAGGAAATCCTGGTGATTTCCCAGGACACCAGCGCCTACGGCGTCGACGTCAAGTACAAGACCGACTTCTGGAACGGCCGCCCGGTCAAGACCCGCATGCTCGAGCTGTGCGAAGCACTGAGCAGCCTGGGCGCCTGGGTACGCCTGCACTATGTGTACCCTTACCCGAACGTTGACGACGTGATCCCGCTGATGGCTGCCGGCAAGATCCTGCCGTACCTGGACATCCCGTTCCAGCACGCCAGCCCGAAAGTGCTCAAGTCGATGAAGCGCCCGGCCTTCGAAGACCGCACCCTGGCACGCATCAAGAACTGGCGCGAGCAATGCCCTGAGCTGGTGATCCGCTCCACCTTCATCGTCGGCTTCCCGGGCGAGACCGAGGAAGACTTCCAGTACCTGCTGGACTGGCTGACCGAAGCCCAGCTCGACCGCGTGGGCTGCTTCCAGTACTCGCCGGTAGAAGGCGCCCCGGCCAACGACCTGGGCCTGGAAGAAGTACCGGACGACGTCAAGCAAGAGCGCTGGGACCGCTTCATGGCCCACCAGCAGGCCATCAGTGCTGCCCGCCTGCAATTGCGCATCGGCAAGGAAATCGACGTGCTGATCGACGAAGTCGAAGAACAAGGTTCGGTTGGCCGCAGCTTCTTCGATGCACCGGAAATCGACGGCAGCGTGTTCATCGATGGCGACCATGGTTTCAAGCCAGGCGACAAAGTGCGTTGCCGTGTGGTGGATGCCGACGAGTACGACATGTGGGCTGAACCCGTCTAAAACGGCTGAAGCCAGCAAAGCCCCTGCCCCGGCGTTCTCCATAGGGAATGACCGGCGCAGGGGCTTTTTTGTCAGAACCTGTGGAACAGCATCAGGACGCCCCTCGACGAGTGGTTGGCCTGCTATGTTTTCCCTATCGCCCCAGAGGAACACCGGCATGGCTGCGCTACTGACGCTGCAAACCCCGCGCTTGTGCGACTACAGCGAGCTGGTACAGGTGTGGGAGGATTCAGTACGCGCCACCCACGACTTTCTGCCAGAGGGCTATATCCTGCTACTGCGCGAACATGTGCTGCGCCGCTACCTCGACGCAGTGATGCTGATCTGCTGCAAGGACCGCCAGCGCATCTGTGGCTTCGCCGGTGTCGCCAACGGGCGGGTGGACATGCTGTTCGTCTCACCTGGCTACCATGGCCAAGGGGTAGGCAAGCGCCTGCTGCGCTATGCCATCAGTGAGCTGAATGCCGAGTACCTTGACGTCAACGAGCAGAACCCGAAAGCGCTGGGCTTCTACCTGCATGAAGGTTTCGAGGTCATCGGCCGTTCGGAAACCGACGGCCTGGGCCAGCCCTATCCTCTGCTGCACATGAGGCTGATGCGCACAGTGCCTTGAGGCGGCGCCTGAATGTGCCGCGCTATGTGTCCAAAATGGCGCACCTGACACAGATTCCCATCATCTACCGCTTGCAGGCAGGTACAATGGAGGCCTTTCCCTGCCTTGCGAATTGCCCCATGTCCGAACCCGTCCGCCTGTCCAAACGCCTCATCGAGCAGCTCGGCTGCTCCCGCCGCGAGGCCGAGCAGTACATTGAAGGAGGCTGGGTAACCGTCGATGGCGTGGTGGTCGAGCAGCCGCAGTTCAAGGTTGAGCAGCAGCGCGTCGAGCTGTTGCCGGGCGCCCGCGCCGAAACCCTGGAGCCGGTGACCCTGCTACTGAACCAGCCAGCCGGCATGGACAGTGAAGACGCCCGCGCCAGCATGAACATGGGCAGCCTCAGCGAAGCCCACCGCGAAGGCGTGCGCGCCCTGCACGGGCATTTTGCCCGGCAGGCCTGCGTGGCACCGCTGGAGCGTGGCGCCAGCGGCCTGCAGGTGTTTACCCAGGACTGGCGGGTATCCCGCAAGATCGAGGCCGACCTGCGTCGCCTGGAGCAGGAGTTCATCATTGAAGTGCGCGGCGAAACCACCCCCCAGGCGCTGGAACGCCTGGCGCGTGGGGCCATGCGCAATGACCGCGAGTTGCCCAAGGCCAAGGCCAGCTGGCAGAACGAGACACACCTGCGCATGGTGTTGAAAAACCCACAACCAGGGCAGATTTCCGAGCTATGCGCCTACCTGCGCCTGGAGCTTTTAGGCATGCGACGCATTCGCCTGGGTGGTGTGTCGATGGGCAAGCTGCCCTTGGGCCAATGGCGTTACTTGGCTACCTCCGAACGTTTCTAAGCAATACGCCGCGCTGGAATGCGCGGCACCTGAACAGGATTCTGCTGCAATGAACCACAACGACGTCCTGCGCAGCCTGCGCTACATGCTCAAGGTGAACGACGCCAAGATGGCCGAAATCATCGGGCTCTCTGGCCTCGAAGTGCATCCTCTGGTGCTGGCCACCTACCTGAAAAAAGAAGAAGAGGAAGGCTTCGTGCGCTGCCCGGAACGGGTGATGGCGCACTTCCTTGACGGCCTGGTGATCTACCGCCGAGGCAAAGACGAGAGCCGCCCGCAGCAGCCGATCGAGCTGCCGGTAACCAACAACCTGATCCTCAAGAAGCTGCGTGTGGCCTTTGAGCTCAAGGAAGACGACCTGCATGCGATTCTCAAGTCGGTCAACTTCCCGGTCAGCAAACCTGAGCTCAGCGCGCTGTTCCGCAAGGCTGGCCACGACAACTACCGCCCGTGTGGCGACCAGTTGATGCGCAACTTCCTCAAGGGCCTGACCCTGCGCGTGCGCGGCTGAGTGGCCATGCAGCATACGGTTGTCCCGGTCGGCATCGTCCACTCCTGTTTCAAGGAAAAGTTCGCCATTCCGCGCCAGCCGCAACTGGCGCCTGCCGCCCGTGGCGTCCTCGAACTGTTGCCGCCGTTTGATCAAGGTGACGCGGTCGAGGGCCTGGAACAGGTCAGCCATGTGTGGCTGCTGTTCCTGTTCCACCAGGCCCTGGAGGAAAAGCCGCGCCTGAAAGTGCGGCCTCCGCGTCTGGGCGGCAACAAGAGCATGGGGGTGTTCGCCACCCGCGCCACCCACCGGCCCAACGGCATCGGCCAGTCGGTGGTACGCCTGGAGGGCGTGGAGCCCGGGCGCCTGCTGCTGTCCGGGATCGACCTGCTCGACGGCACGCCGGTGCTGGACATCAAGCCGTATGTGCCCTATGCCGACAGCATCGCTGGCGCCAGCAACCAGATGGCCAACGCAGCGCCGGTGGCAATTGCCGTGCAGTGGGCCGACAACGCCCTGCTCCAGGCCCGCGAGCATGCGCAGCGTCTGAGCGAGCCGCTGGTGGAGCTGATCGAGCAATGCCTGGCGCAGGACCCACGGCCGGCCTACCAGATACCACCGGCCGAGCGGGTGTACGGGGTGAAGTTCTGGGATGTGCAAGTAAGGTGGCATTACCCGCAGCCGGACGTCATCCGGGTGTTGGAAGTGGTACTGGGCTGAGGGCCACGGGCTTCGCCCGTGTTCGCGGGCAAGCCCGCTCCCACAAGTCCAATCGCGCCAGCTTTTAGAAATTGAGCAAGGCCCACACAAGGGACCGCGCTAACACGAAAAAGGCGACCTTTGGTCGCCTTTCTCATTTCAACCAGCTATCAACGAGCCGGGCCTTCAGCCACGCCCAGGTCGTCCGTCGGGCGGGTATCGATCAGCGGCGCACCACCGGAGTCCAGTTCCGAAGCCAGCTTGTCGTTGTCCATTTCCTTGACCCACTTGGCCACTACCACGGTGGCAACGGCGTTGCCCACCAGGTTGGTCAGGGCGCGGGCTTCGGACATGAAGCGGTCGATGCCGAGGATCAGCGCCAGGCCGGCAACCGGCAGGTGGCCAACAGCCGACAGGGTCGCGGCCAGCACGATGAAGCCCGACCCGGTAACGCCGGCAGCCCCCTTGGACGCCACCAGCAGCACCAGCAGCAGGGTGATCTGGTGAGTGATGTCCATGGTGGTGTCAGTGGCCTGAGCGATGAACACCGCAGCCATGGTCAGGTAGATCGAGGTACCGTCCAGGTTGAACGAGTAGCCAGTCGGGATAACCAGGCCCACTACCGATTTCTTGGCACCCAGGCGCTCCATCTTGGCCAGCATGCGTGGCAGGGCCGACTCCGAGGACGAAGTACCCAGCACGATCAGCAGTTCTTCACGGATGTAGCGGATCAGCTTGATCACGCTGAAGCCGTGGGCACGGCAGATACCGCCCAGCACCACCAGCACGAACAGCAGGCAGGTGATGTAGAAGCAGGCCATCAGGTAGCCCAGCTGCACCAGCGAGCCAACACCGTACTGGCCAATGGTGAAGGCCATGGCGCCGAAAGCGCCGATCGGAGCCAGCTTCATGATCATGTTGATGATGTTGAACATGACGTGGGCGAAGCGGTCGATCATGTCCAGTACCGGCTTGCCGTAGCTGCCCAGGCGGTGCAGGGCGAAGCCGAACAGTACCGAGAACATCAGCACTTGCAGGATGTCGCCGTTGGCGAAGGCGCCGACGACCGTGTTGGGGATGACGTTAAGCAGGAAACCGACGGTAGTCTGCTGCGCGCCGGCGGCGGCGTAGGCAGCCACGCTGCTGGCGTTCAGGGTGCTGACGTCGATGTGCATGCCAGCGCCTGGCTTGACCACGTTGACGACGACGAGGCCGATGATCAGGGCGATGGTGGAGACGATTTCAAAGTACAGCAACGCGTAGCCGCCGGTTTTGCCGACCGACTTCATGCTCTGCATGCCGGCAATGCCGCTGACCACGGTACAGAAGATGATCGGGGCGATGACCATCTTGATCAGTTTGACGAAGCCGTCACCCAGGGGTTTGAGGGCAACGCCCGTTTCCGGGTAGTAGTGGCCGAGCAGGATGCCGATGGTGATGGCGACCAACACCTGGACATACAGGGATTTGTACAGCGGCTGACGTGTCGTCATGGCTAATTTTCCTCAAGTGTGCCGGTTCACCCTTCCCAGGGTGATGGGGGCACCTGAATCGCTAACCCTCCTGCACTTGGAGGGATTTGTCGTTGTGTTCGAGCTGCCTGGGCAGGCCTCTGCGAGGATCAATAGCAAGGGTGGTGCCAAAATGCCCATGAAGGGTGCAAGGTCCGTATTTGCTGGGGATAAATGCCCAACGACAGGGCGATACTCACGGGACGGATTGGCGGATTTCCGCCCGATGGCGGAATTTGTACAAGGAGGAATGGCGGAAATCCGCCCTTTGTGGATTGCCTGTGCCGGCCCATTCGCGGATTGACCTGCGAACGGGCTGGTACAGGCTACGAATCAATCCAGGTGGAAGGTGATCCTGAACGCAGCGCCCCCCAGCGGCGAATCGCCAAGGCTCAGCTCGGCGTCATAGCTGTCGACGATATCCTTGACCACTGCCAAGCCAATGCCCTGCCCCGGGTGCTGGCTGTCCAGCCGCTCCCCACGCTCCAGAATGCGTTCACGCTGGTCGACGGGCACGCCCGGCCCGTCGTCCTCGATGCACAAGGTCAGATACCCCGGCGCCTTCACCAGGCTCACCCGCACTTGGCCCAGGCTCAGCCGGTAGGCGTTCTCCAGCAGGTTGCCGAGCATTTCCAACAACGCGCCCTGCTCCATCGGTACCTGCGCCGCGTCCGGCAACTCCAGCACCACGTCCACGCGTTTTTCCCGGTAAACCTTGGCCAAGGTGCTGCACAGGCTGTCGAGCAACGGCCGCAGCAATACGCTGTGGCGGACCAGGCCACTCTTGCGCAGGCTGGCGCGTTGCAGCTGGTAGTCGATCTGCTGGCTCATGCGCTCGATCTGGCTTTGCAGCACCCGCGCCTGCTCGCGCTCGCCGCTGCGTTGCTGCAAGCTTTCACCCACCCCCTGCAACACCGCCAGCGGCGTCTTCAGGCTGTGCGCCAGGTCGTCCAGCGAATCACGGTAGCGCGTGCGCTGCTCACGCTCACTGCGCAACAGACGGTTGAGCGAGCGGGTCAGGCGCAGCAACTCGCGTGGGTGCTCGCCGCTCAGGCCGTCACGTGCACCGGATTCCACTTCATCCAGTTCGTGGCTGAGGCGTCGCAACGAGCGCAGCCCCCAGGTCAGGCCTGCCCACAACAACACCATGAGCGCCAGCAATGCAGCGCCGAACCCCAGGTAGAGCTTTTCGCGCAGGCCATTGAGGGTGGCCTTGTACTCGCTCACGGGCTGCAGAGCGACAATGCTGTAGGCGGCGCTCTGCCCGCCCAGCAGCTTTATCTCGACGTCATACACGAAGAACTCTTCGCCATCGGACTGGTGAATGCGGTCGAACTCGTTGCCGCGCCCGTCATAGCGCGGCTGGTAGTTGATGTGCCGGTCGGCGGTGGCACGCGACTGCCAGACCAGTTTGCCGTCGCGGTCAAAGATATAACCGAGCAGGCCTGTGTAGGGCAGGTTGTAGCGCTCGTCCGGCAGCAGTGTCGGCATCTGCAACCGGCCATGCTCGATACGCGCAGCGGAAATCAGCGTGGTCACATCCGAGGCCAGACGCTGCTCGATCGATTCCTGCAGAGCCAGGCTGAAGGCCTTCTGCAAGGCCGGCAGCAGCGCCAGCATGAACAGCAGCGCCAACACTGCGGCGGCCAGCATCAGGCGCACCCGCAGCGAGCGGATCATCGGCAGCGCTCGGTGAACAGGTAGCCCAGGCCGCGCACCGTGTCGATGGGTTTGAAGCCGCGCTCCCCTTCAAGCTTGCGGCGCAGGCGGCCAACCAGCACTTCGATGACATTGGGGTCGCGCTCTTCGTCTCCTGGGTACAACTGCTCCATCAGGCGATCCTTGGCCACCACCTGCTGGTGATGGCGCATGAGGTATTCGAGGATGCGGTATTCGTAGGCGGTCAGGGCCAAGGCTTGTTCGTCGAGGGTGGCCTGCTTGCGGTTGAGGTCAAGCACCAAGGGGCCAGCGGCGATGGTCGACTGGGTGAAACCACTGGAGCGGCGCAACAGGGCATTGAGCCGTGCTTCAAGCTCCTCGAACTGGAACGGCTTGACCAGGTAGTCGTCGGCACCGGCGGCCAGGCCCTCGACCTTGTCTTGCCAGTTGCCACGGGCTGTGAGGATGAGAATGGGGAAGGTCTTGTCCTGGCTGCGCAGGCGCGTAATCAGCTCCAGGCCGCTGATACCGGGCAGGCCCAGGTCGATGATGGCAAGGTCGAAATGGTACTGCTCGGCCTGGTACAGCGCCTCTTCGGCATCAGCGACCGCCTCGACCACATGGCCGCTTTCGCCCAGGCGGGTGTAGAGGTGATGGCGAAGCAGGGCTTCGTCCTCGACCACCAGCAGTTTCATGTGCAGCTCCTTATGTGTATTGCCTGTACCGGCCCTTTCGCGGGCACGCCCGCTCCCACAGTAATCGCACAGTCCCTGAAACCTGTGTAGCACCTGCAGAAACCAAAGGCACTGCACAGGTTCTGAGGTTTGTGCAGCACCTGTGGGAGCGGGCGTGCCCGCGAAGAGGCCAGTACAGGATAACGCGGCTCGTCCGTCAGAACTTGTATGAAGCCGCCAGGTAGGTCTGGGCGCTGCTGGTCAGACGCAGGGTGCCGTCCTTCGGCCCGCCATGTGCGCCCACCTCGGTCGCGGCATTGGTGCGCAGGTAACGGTAGCCCAGTTCGACCGAGGCCTTGTCGGTGATGTCCTGGATCACACCGGCCTGCAAGCCGTAGGCATAACCGTAGTCAGTGTCCCGGCTGGCGCCTGGCGAGTCCTGGGTCAGCTTGGTCACACCCAGGCTGCCACCACCGAACAGCTTGGTGGTATCGCCCACCGGCAGGAACAAGTCGTAGCTGCCAAGCAGGTTTTCCTGGCGCAACTTCAGGCCACTGTGGTCGCCAGATACGTTGTCATAGGTCATGTAGTAGCGGCCCTGGTCGTTGATCTTGCCCAGACGCACACCCCAGGTATCGTCCTTGCCGATGATACCGTCGGCGTTGAGGTGGTCGGTGTTGCGTTGCAGCAGGCCGGACTTGCGGACTTTGTCGCTGGTCTGGCCGTAGGTGAGGCTGGCGAAGTTGTCGTCCGCGGCCTGGGCGGTGGTGATGCCAGCGGCACAGACGGCCATGGCGGCAAGCAGGGTATTGAAGGTTTTCATGGCTGGGTACTCCAGTTGGGTGCGCTGTTTCGGTCTGGAAGCTAGAGTAATCAGGGCACCCTGAACCGCGACTGAACCCTGGCTGAACCCCGGCTGAACGAACCGATAGCAAAACAAGGAGTTGTGAACATGCGAGCCCTGCTGGCCCTGACCCTGATGTGCAGCGCCGCCCTCGCCCAAGCGGCGGTAGTGACCCGTGAAATTCCTTATCAGGACGACGATGGCAACCGCCTCGTCGGCTACTACGCCTACGATGACGCGCTGGACGGCAAACGCCCAGGCATCGTTGTGGTGCATGAATGGTGGGGCCTGAACGACTATGCCAAGCGTCGTGCGAGAGATCTCGCCGCCCTGGGCTACAAGGCACTGGCCATCGACATGTACGGCGATGGCAAACACACCGAACATCCGCAGGATGCCCAGGCATTCATGGCCGCAGCAATGAAGGACCCGGCCGCAGCAGCAGCGCGCTTCGACGCGGGCCTGGAGTTGTTGAAAAAGCAGCCGAATGTGAACAAGCATCAACTGGGCGCTGTCGGCTACTGTTTTGGCGGCAAGGTGGTGCTCGATGCCGCACGCCGGGGAGAAAAGCTCGATGGCGTGGTGAGCTTCCATGGCGCATTGGCCACCCAGACCCCGGCAAAACCTGGCGTAGTGCGGGCCGATATCCTGGTCGAGCATGGTGCGGCGGACAGCATGGTCACCCCACAGCAGGTAGAGGCGTTCAAGGCCGAGATGGATGCGGCCAAGGTCAACTACCAGTTCGTCAGTATTGAAGGGGCCAAGCACGGGTTCACCAACCCCGATGCCGATCGGCTGAGCCATGGTGAACATGGTGGGCCGGACATTGGCTATAACAAGGCAGCGGACGAGCGTTCCTGGGCGGATATGCAGGCGTTCTTCAAGAAGGTGTTCAAATAAAAGATTGTGCAATCGTTGTAGGAGCAACTGTCTTGCTCAATTTCTAAAAGCTGGCGCGATCTGTGGGAGCGGGCTTGCCCGCGAACACGGGCGAAGCCCGTGCCATCCACCGCGGTGTATTCTTCGCGGGTAAACCCGCTTGTATGGTTAGACTTGAAGGGGTGGTGGGACTAAATGCCCGATTCTGACTGTTACGAGCAGTACAGACCGTGGGAGACATCGCCCCACCCCTTCCACCAAAGCGCCGATAAAGAATGCATCGTTTGCAAGCGACGATAGAAGCAAGCCAGCGCCTCTTGGTGAAAGCCCCTCAAGCCGAAAAACCATAACGTGGAGAGCCGCCGATGGCAATGCAGGTAGTGAAGTCGATCATCGGAGCGGACGTTGCAAAAGCTGAATTGGTGATCCATCACGAGGAGCGTGATGAGATCATCAAGCTGAAAAACTCTAAATCTGAAATCAATAAGTGGCTCAGGCAGCAGCCACTGAACACGGCTATCGCCGTTGAAGCGACCAACATCTATCACTTGGATCTGGTCGAGCTAGCCCATGGCATGGGCTTCGATGTTTATGTCATTGATGGATTTCAACTGAGTAACTATCGCAAGAGTGTTGGCGGCCGAGTCAAAACTGACCCGTCCGATGCGCGGTTACTGTCCCGTTTTCTGAAAAACGAGGGTGAGGATCTTCGCCCTTGGACCCCGCCTCCCGCCGTCTACGGCAAGCTGCAGAGCCTTCTGCGGCGCAGGGCTGCGCTGGTATCGGCACGTACTGCAATGACGCAGAGCTGGGCTAACGAGGGCCTGTTGAAAGCGGCCTTCGAAACCTTCGTCAAGTCGATAGAACGGCTGGACTTGCTGATACAAAAGAAGATCAAAGAAGTATTGCGAGAGGCAGGGCTGCTTGAACAGGTTATTCGCTGCCAAGCCGTGGAAGGTATTGGTTTTCTCACAGCGTCAGCACTGGTAATGGCATTTATCAGAGGCGAATTCAAAAGCAGTGACGCTTACATCGCCTTCTTGGGGATGGATCTGCGAGTGAATGACTCCGGGCAAAAGAATGGACGCCGCCGCCTTACAAAGCGAGGCTGTTCGGAGATCCGTCGTTTGTTGCATAACGCAGCGATGTCGGCCAGTAGGTCAGCTACCTGGAAAGACGTGTATGAGCAGTATCGGAGCAACGGTAAAGCAACGACTCAGGCATTAGTGATCTTGGCTCGCAAGCTCGCTCGCGTCGCATTCGCCCTGATGCGAGATCAGGGCGAATACGTCACCAAAAGCCGAAAATTGGCTTGCTGAAAACCATAGAATCTCCCACACGATCACGCTTTGATCTGCGCCATGTTGTCATGGCTGCGGTAAGTCATCCTGCCACGCCACCTCCCTTAGCGCCTGCACAGCTGGCACAATAGCCGCCATGAACACACTTCCCGCCTGCTGCGCCCCGCTCCGGCACCACTGGCCCCTGCCCCGTCCATTGCCCGGCGCGGTGCTGGTCAGTTGCGCCTTCGACCCTGCCCACCTGGCAACCGACGACTTCCAGCGCGCCGGTATCGTGCCCAGCGCCAGCCTGCAGCGCTCGGTCGCCAAGCGCCAGGCCGAGTACCTGGCCGGTCGCGTATGTGCCCGCGCCGCGCTCCAGCACCTGGACGGTCGCGACTACGTGCCCGGCACCCACGAAGACCGCTCGCCCATCTGGCCCGCCGGTATTCATGGCTCGATCACACACGGCAAGGGCTGGGCCGCTGCGGTGGTCGCCGGCGAAAACAGCTGCCAAGGTCTGGGCCTGGATCAGGAAGCCTTGCTGGATGACGAGCGCGCCGAGCGGCTGATGGGTGAAATCCTTATCCCGGCAGAGCTCGAACGCCTTGACCGCCGCCAGCTTGGGCTTACGGTCACCCTGACGTTCTCGCTGAAGGAAAGCTTGTTCAAGACCCTGTACCCACTGACTCGCCAACGCTTCTACTTCGAACACGCAGAAGTGCTCGACTGGTCCGCGGAAGGGCTGGCGCGCTTGCGCCTGCTCACCGACCTGTCACCGCAGTGGCAGCAAGGCGCAGAGCTGCAAGGCCAGTTCTGCCTGCAGGACGGCCACCTGCTGAGCCTGGTCAGCGTCTGACCTTTACAGCGGTGCCTGCTGCCTTGGCCAGTTCAGGCTGAAGCAGGCACCGCCCAACGCCTCGCTGCGGCCCACCGTGGCCCGGCCCGCGTGCCAGTAGATGATCCGCCGTACGATCGACAAGCCCAACCCGTGCCCGCCCGAGGCACGGGTACGGCTGTCATCGAGGCGGGTGAAGGGCGTGAAGATGCGGTCCCAGAAGCCCTCGGGGATCCCCGGGCCGTCATCCTCCACATCGATGCGGCAACGTTGCTGGCCCAGCTGATAGCTCAGGCGCACTTCGCCCTCGGCATGGCGCATGGCATTGCCGACAAGGTTCTGCAAGGCCCGGTGCAAGTAGCGCGGCTCGGCCTCGACCCAGGCGCCTTCGGCATCCGCGCCCTGGCAGTCGCCGCGCACCACCCGCACCTCGGCACGCAAAGGTGCGAGCTCTTCGATCACCCGATCGAGCAAGGCATCCAGATC
Organism: Pseudomonas sp. 10(2024); assembly: GCF_045164175.1. Taxonomy (NCBI): domain Bacteria; kingdom Pseudomonadati; phylum Pseudomonadota; class Gammaproteobacteria; order Pseudomonadales; family Pseudomonadaceae; genus Pseudomonas; species Pseudomonas sp. 10(2024). The sequence goes on along the minus strand of NZ_CP174006.1, from coordinate 1,359,310 downwards.
GACCCGCTGGAACTTCAAGGCCGGTGCGCCCTGCTCCAGGCGGGCGTAGGTCAGCATCTCATCGACCAGCTTGTCGAGGTCCTGAATATCCCCGTCCATGCCCGCCAGATGCTTAGCCCGCACCTGTTCAGTCGTGGCGCTTTCGATCATCTCCAGGCCAAAGCGCAGGCGCGCCACCGGCGTGCGCAGCTCGTGGGACACCGCTCGCACCAGCTCACGCTGCATGGTCAGCGAGCGCTGCAGGTGCTCGGCCATGCCATTGAAGGCAGCCGCCAGGCGCCCTACCGAGTCGGCGTCGCCGGCCGGCACGCGGGTATCCAGGCTGCCCTGGGCGATGCGCGTGGCAGCAATCTCCAGGCCCGACACACGACGTTCCAGCTGACGCACCAGCAGGTAGACCACCAGGCCGATCAGGCACAGCCCCAGGAAGGCAATCAGGATCAGCAACTGCGGCGGGTAAGGGTTGAGCTGGTACAGCGGGCCGATTTCCAGTACCCATGGCGAGCCCGTCAGCCCAGCGAACACCCGGATCGAGTCACCATCCTTGCCCAGCGCCATCACCGTGTCGCCCTCCTCCACCCGGCGCCGCTGGTCATCGTCCAGGCTGACCCGCTCGATACGTTGCAAGGCAACGCCAAAGCCGAAGCCTTTTTCCTGCTTGATCTGTGCCAGACGCTGCTGCTGTTCGGCTACCGGGTAGCGCACCAATTCGTCGGCCAATAGATAGAGGGTGGCCCGCGCCAACTGCTCGCTGATCTGTTTGATCTGCGCGACCAGCATCAGGTCTTCCTGGCCCACCTTGCGTAGCACTTGCGCCGCATGCGGGCCAATCTTCTCGACCACCACCAGGCCACGGTACAGGCGCGCCCGCTGGCCACCGTCAAGGCTGCGTGCGCTCATCGGCTGCAGCGCCAACGGCACGCCAAGCAGGCGTTCCCAGATCAGCAGCGAACGCTTGCGTTGGGTTTCATTCTGCATTGCCAGGTTGTCGGCCATCAGGCTGAAGGTGCCCTGGGCCAGGCCCTCGCGGTGCTGGGCAGCGCGCACTTCGTTGACCAGGTGCAGGCTGAGCACGCCAAGCAGGGCCACCAGCACCAGCACGGCCAGCATGCCGCCGTAGATGCGCAGGAAGATCGAATTGTTCATGGCGCCTCGCCCACGAACAGGTAGCCTTTGCTGCGCAGGGTCTTGATCAACCGCGGCTGAAGCGGGTCATCGCCGATCTTGGGGCGGATTTTCGAGATGCGGATATCGATGGAGCGGTCCTGGCCGTCGTAGCCCACGCCACGCAGTGCGGTGAAGATCTGTTCACGGGTCAGCACCCGGCCAGCGTTGCTGGCCAACAGCCAGAGCAGGTCGAATTCGGCGCCGGTCAGCTCGATCAACTGCTCGCCCAGGTGCGCCTCACGCAGGCGGTTGTCGATACGCAGCGCACCGAAGGCCAGGTCCTGGCGCTTGCTGTCCACGGTTTCGCTGCGGCGCAGCAGGGCCTGGATACGTGCCAGCAGCAAGCGTGGGCGCACGGGTTTGCAGACGTAGTCGTCGGCGCCCAGGTCCAGGCCCTGGACCTGGTCGAGTTCATCGCTGCGCGCGGTGAGCATGAGGATCGGCCCCTGGTACTGGCTGCGCACCCGGCGGCAGATGCTCAGGCCGTCCTCGCCGGGCAGCATCAGGTCGAGGATGACCAAGTCGGGCTGGCTGTCGATGATGCGCCGGGCGGCGCGGGCACCATCACCCTCCACGCTGACCTCGAAGCCGTTGGCCTGCAGGTACTCGGCGGTCAGCTCGGCCAGGCGCTGGTCGTCTTCGACAATGAGGATGCGGGGTAGGGTTTGGTCCATGACTTTGGCCTTGTTTGTTCTTGGGATCGTGTCAGGGCAGCTGAGAGTATGACTGTAGATGGGTGGGGCCTGCGAGATCGAGCGCCGCCCGCACGGCGCATCGCGAGCGAAGCTCGCTACAACGGCCTGTGTCCAACCCCCGATGTGTGCCCACCACCGATCAATGTGTAGGAGCGGGTTTACCCGCGAATACGGTGGCGGCGGCAACGGTGAACGGCGGGTGGAAATTGGCCAGCAGGGCCGGCCCTTTCGCGGGTGAACCCGCTCCTACACGGCGGCCTGTGCCCAACCACCGACATGTGTCCACCCTCGATCAGGCGTAGGAGCGGGTTTACCCGCGAATACGGTGGCGGCGGCAACGGTGAACGGCGGGTGGAGATTGGCCAGCAGGGCCGGCCCTTTCGCGGGTGAACCCGCTCCTACACGGCGGCCTGTGCCCAACCACCGACATGTGTCCACCCTCGATCAGGCGTAGGAGCGGGTTTACCCGCGAATACGGTGGCGGCGGCAACGGTGAACGGCGGGTGGAGATTGGCCAGCAGGGCCGGCCCTTTCGCGGGTGAACCCGCTCCTACACGGCGGCCTGTGCCCAACCACCGACATGTGTCCACCCTCGATCAGGCGTAGGAGCGGGTTTACCCGCGAATACGGTGGCGGCGGCAACGGTGAACGGCGGGTGGAAATTGGCCAGCAGGGCCGGCCCTTTCGCGGGTGAACCCGCTCCTACACGGCGGCCTGCGCCCAACCACCGACATGTGTCCACCCTCGATCAGGCGTAGGAGCGGGTTTACCCGCGAATACGGTGGCGGCGGCAACGGTGAACGGCGGGTGGAAATTGGCCAGCAGGGCCGGCCCTTTCGCGGGTGAACCCGCTCCTACACGGCGGCCTGCGCCCAACCACCGACATGTGTCCACCCTCGATCAGGCGTAGGAGCGGGTTTACCCGCGAATACGGTGGCGGCGGCAACGGTGAACGGCGGGTGGAAATTGGCCAGCAGGGCCGGCCCTTTCGCGGGTGAACCCGCTCCTATGTATGGACTCGCCCACACTGTCTAGCTGCTTTTTTGAACATAGGAACCCGGTTGCATCTATGTATCAGGCCTGTTCGAGGAAGCTTTTTGCTTCTGGCCAACATCGTGGTGAGCTCGCAGTGTGCCGTTTACATTGAGGCCACTATCAGGCCTGTAGGAGCGGAGGCATCGGTCTGCGACGGTCTTACCTAGGGTCAATGTTCACTAGCAGGGGTTGGAGCGCCTAGCGCCCCGGTGGCATTACCCGGTGGGTCAGAGGCTCATAGCCGCCTCCGGTTTTTCGTTCGGTTTGCGTTGGTAAACCTGATCGCTCTGTAACAGGGCCCAGATAATCCGCAGATTTCGATTAGCCAGCCTGATCGCCGCCTCCTTGCGCCCAAGGCGGGATAGCCAACGCAAGAGGCGGCGATCATCTGGCTGATCGGAATCAGGCCTTAGCTGGCTCAAGACGGAATGCGCGCCCTGGATCATCAGGCTGCGTATGTAGCCGTCACCGCGCTTGCTCATCTTGCCCAATCTGATTTTGTTTCCGCTGCTGTGCTGATCGGGCACGATACCGAAGAAGGCGGAATACATTCGGCCACTGGCGAAGCGGCTGGGGTCGGTCTGTTTCGCCACGATCGCCGTGGCAATGATAGGGCCGACGCCGCGAATGGTGATCAGTCGCTGAGCGACTTTATCCTCTTGGGCAGTCGCTTCGAGCCGGCGGCTCAGCGCCGCTATGCGTTCACCTAGAGACAACCAGTCCATCAGCAACTCATCGAGCAACTCGCGCAACAGGTCGGGTAGAGGCAAGGAAGCATCCTCAAGCGCCTGAGGCACATGCTTATTGATCGCGGCATCGCCCTGGGGCATGGATACGCCATGCTCAAGTAGCAAACCACGGATCTGATTGCCCAGCGCGGTATGTCGCTTGATGTTACCGCGCCGGATACGGTGCAGCGCTTGAATAGCCAGTGCTGTGGTGCTCTTGATCGGTATCGAAGCGATGCTCGTATCGCGACCGGCACGCAAAATGGCATAGCAGTCGTTACGATCGTTCTTTGCACCGCTGCGATGTTCGGCGACACGTTGCGCCGGCAGGATGCGAACCGGATTACCTTTGGCCTGCAGCAGCCTGGCCCAGGCTTGCGCACCTGGACCGCACTCCATCAAGACGGCCACGGTCGTTGGCAGCCTGAGCAGGAAATCATGGAACGCTTGGCGGGATTTGATGCGATCTTCGTAGATCACCCGCCCAGTAGCGTCCTCGCCTGCTAATTGGAAGACCTGTTTGGCCAGGTCTACGCAGATGGTTGTGCAAAGCTCCACATCAGTGGAAGACAGGGAATCGTGTTTCGAACTATGCTTTTTCATGGTCTCGCCCTCGCTGCCGTTGGCTTCTTCGAACACCACCGTGGCACTGTGATGCCTCGGCGGGGGCGAGTCCATCGATTACAGGCGACCGCGCGCGCGGGAACCAGGATCTTCAGGCATGCCCCTACCGCCCCCTCGACTGAACCGTTTTTTGTGATAGGGTTCGCGCCCGAAAAAAACTGCCCAAGGGCGTCACGAAGCAGAAAAATACTGCAAACCACTTGGCACAAGGCCTACAGCGAATACCCACCATTCACTCACAAAGTACGCACACGTTATCCACAGGCGATTGCCTTGCAAAGCCCCCAATACCGCATTATCTTGTATCCCGATCGCAGCGAACCACTAGATATAGGGGTTCGTGCAAAATCACACACAAAAGTCAACCCGCAAGATCAAGCGATTTTCCGGGCGGAACTTGAAGTGATTTCAGCAGCCAAACCGCTCCTGCGGAGGCGACCGAGGCAAGCCCTTCCAGGGCCTTGTTCGGGCATGGGTGTTGCAGGCCAGGCCTGGCATCCATCAGCAACAGATTTTGGGCCCCGCCCAGAACCTTTGACTTCGGCCAGGGAGCGGCAAGCCATTGCCCCTTATTCCTGAGTCTGTCCCGAAGTCGGTACGCCCGCGCGGGCGGATGCGCATGCATTACGCATCCCCGCGAGGCCATCGAGCAAGTGGACGGAACGGTGGGCGCCCTTAGGGCGCCTGAACAATATAGAAATTGTGGAGACACCCACCCATGCAAACCGACACAACTCGCGAGAACCCGCAGGCCAAGGTGCCGCAGGCCGCCGATTCCAACCCGGATCTGGCCGCCACCGCCCCTGGCCAACTGCGTGTGATCAAGCGCAACGGCACTGTCGTCCCTTACACAGACGACAAGATCACCGTGGCCATCACCAAGGCGTTCCTCGCAGTTGAAGGCGGTACCGCCGCCGCTTCGTCGCGCATCCACGACACCGTCGCGCGCCTGACCGAGCAGGTTACCGCCACGTTCAAGCGTCGCATGCCATCGGGTGGCACCATCCACATCGAAGAAATCCAGGACCAGGTCGAACTGGCCCTGATGCGCGCCGGCGAGCAGAAAGTCGCCCGCGACTACGTGATCTACCGTGACCAGCGCGCCAAGGAGCGCGCCACCCGCGCCAACACCGACGCCGTGGTCGAGCCGCACCCGAGCATCCGCATCACCCTGGCTGACGGCAGCCTGGCGCCGCTCGACATGGCCCGCCTGAACACCATCATCAGCGAAGCCTGCGAAGGCCTGGCCGAAGTCGATGGCGACCTGATCCAGCGCGAAACCCTGAAGAACCTGTACGACGGCGTGGCCATCAAGGACGTCAACACCGCCCTGGTGATGACCGCCCGTACCCTGGTGGAGCGCGAGCCGAACTACTCGTTCGTTACCGCCCGCCTGCTGATGGACACCCTGCGCGCCGAAGGCCTGGGCTTCCTGAATGTAGCCGACAGCGCCACCCACCACGAGATGGCTGACCTTTACGCCAAGGCCCTGCCGGCCTACGTCGCCAAAGGTATCGAGTTCGAGCTGCTGAACCCGGCCCTGGCCGACTTCGACCTGGAAAAACTGGGCAAGGCGATCAACCACGAGCGCGACCAGCAGTTCACCTACCTGGGCCTGCAGACCCTGTACGACCGCTACTTCATCCACAAGGATGGCGTGCGCTTCGAGCTGCCGCAGGTGTTCTTCATGCGTGTGGCCATGGGCCTGGCGCTGGAAGAAAAAGACAAGGAAGCCCGTGCGATCGAGTTCTACAACCTGTTGTCGTCGTTCGACTACATGGCCTCGACCCCGACCCTGTTCAACGCCGGCACCCTGCGCCCGCAGCTGTCCAGCTGCTACCTGACCACCGTGCCGGACGACCTGTCGGGCATCTACCACGCGATCCACGACAACGCCATGCTGTCGAAATTCGCCGGTGGCCTGGGCAACGACTGGACCCCTGTGCGCGCACTGGGCTCGTACATCAAGGGCACCAACGGCAAGTCGCAGGGCGTCGTACCGTTCCTGAAAGTGGTCAACGACACCGCCGTTGCGGTCAACCAGGGTGGCAAGCGCAAAGGCGCCGTGTGTGCCTACCTGGAAACCTGGCACCTGGACATCGAAGAGTTCATCGAGCTGCGCAAGAACACCGGTGATGACCGCCGTCGTACCCACGACATGAACACCGCCAACTGGATCCCTGACCTGTTCATGAAGCGTGTCTTCGATGACGGCAAGTGGACCCTGTTCTCGCCTTCGGAAGTGCCAGACCTGCACGACCTGACCGGCAAGGCCTTCGAAGAGCGCTACGAGTACTACGAAGCCCTGACCGAGTACAACAAGATCAAGGTGTTCAAGACCGTCCAGGCCAAAGACCTGTGGCGCAAGATGCTGTCGATGCTGTTCGAGACCGGCCACCCATGGCTGACCTTCAAGGACCCGTGCAACCTGCGTTCGCCGCAGCAGCACGTGGGCGTGGTCCACAGCTCGAACCTGTGCACCGAAATCACCCTGAACACCAACAAGGACGAGATCGCGGTCTGCAACCTGGGCTCGATCAACCTGCCGAACCACATCGTCGACGGCAAGCTGGACACCACCAAGTTGCAACGCACCGTGAACACCGCTGTGCGCATGCTCGACAACGTGATCGACATCAACTACTACTCGGTGCCGCAAGCGCGTAACTCGAACTTCAAGCACCGTCCGGTCGGCCTGGGCATCATGGGCTTCCAGGATGCGCTGTACCTGCAGCACATTCCTTACGGCTCCGATGCTGCCGTCGAGTTTGCCGACAAGTCGATGGAAGCGGTCAGCTACTACGCCATCCAGGCTTCTTGCGACCTGGCTGATGAACGCGGCGCCTACGAGACCTTCCAGGGTTCGCTGTGGTCCAAGGGCATTCTGCCGCTGGATTCGCAACAGATCCTGATCGAGGCCCGTGGCCAGAAGTACATCGACGTCAACCTGGAAGAAACCCTGGACTGGGCGCCGGTACGTGCCCGCGTACAGAAAGGTATTCGTAACTCGAACATCATGGCCATCGCGCCAACCGCGACCATCGCCAACATCACTGGCGTGTCGCAGTCGATCGAGCCTACCTACCAGAACCTGTACGTGAAATCGAACCTGTCGGGCGAATTCACCGTGATCAACCCGTACCTGGTTCGCGACCTCAAGGCCCGCGACCTGTGGGACTCGGTCATGATCAACGACCTGAAGTACTACGACGGTTCGGTACAGCAGATCGAGCGTATCCCGCAAGAGCTGAAAGACCTGTACGCCACTGCGTTCGAAGTCGAGACCAAGTGGATTGTCGATGCTGCTTCCCGTCGCCAGAAGTGGATCGACCAGGCGCAATCGCTGAACCTGTACATCGCTGGTGCATCGGGCAAGAAGCTGGACGTGACCTACCGCATGGCCTGGTACCGTGGCCTGAAAACCACCTACTACCTCCGTGCCCTGGCCGCCACCAGCACCGAGAAGTCGACCATCAACACCGGCAAGCTCAACGCCGTTTCCAGCGGTGGCGACAGCGCCCCGGTCCAGGCAGCCGGCCCAGCGCCAGTGCCGAAGGCCTGCGCGATCGACGAGCCTGACTGCGAAGCCTGCCAGTAAGGCCTGAATGCCGTGCGCGGTACCTACGGGTGCCCCGCGCGGCATTTTTGTATCCGCGCCTCAGAGAAACCTTGCCCTTTGCCCACTGTTCACGCAGCTCGGTAAAAGAACAGGACCTCTCAAAAAGGATGTAAGCCCATGGCGCGGAAAAAACTGGCATCTCGCAAGATTGGTCGCAACGCCGAAACCGGCCGTTTCACCTCAGTGGAACAGGCACGCAAGCACCCCAAGACACACATCGTCGAAACGCTGTATACCCACCGTAGCTAGTGGTGGCTGGCCTCATCGCCGGCTAGCCCTCGGTGAGGCCGATTCCGCCAATACAGCCCTCAGAAACACCATATGATGTGCCTTAAAATTTAAACTGGCACAACATATAGGTTGGCGCTACACTCTCCCCCCGTAGAAGAAGCCACCCGTTTCGTGAACGGACGCACGCCAAACCGGTCAAAAAAGTTACCCTCGCCGGCAAGACACGCGCCCCGATCGAAGGTGAATTCCGGTATACTTTGCGCCCTCTGAAAAGAGCACCTATTCAATTGTCCTGGCCCCTCCCAGAGGCCTGGCCAGGTACAAGCCAGAACACATTCAGATGTAAACGAGAGTCAGCCTCTCGAGCTGCCCATTCGCCATTACGGCCTTGCGTCAGGCATCACATTCTTAAAATCCAACCGGTTGCCTCTGGGCGACCCTCAAGCAGGAGCCAAACCATGCTGAGCTGGGACGAATTCGACAAAGAAGACGGCGAAGTAGCCGCCAAAGGCAACACCCCTGCGCAGGCCGCTGCCGCCGCCACCCTCGACAAGCTCGACAGCGCCGGTGGTGCCGCCGCCCTGGAGGCCCGTGCGGCCACCGCTTCTGACTCCGAAGCCGTCAAACGTGCCAAGGCTGCCCTCGACGCCCTCGACGTTGCCGAAGGCCTGGCCGAGCTGGAAGGCTCCTCGGCCCGCGTTGCAGTAGATGAAAAGCGCATGATCAACTGCCGCGCCGACCTCAACCAGCTGGTACCGTTCAAGTACGACTGGGCCTGGCAGAAGTACCTGGACGGCTGCGCCAACCACTGGATGCCGCAAGAGGTCAACATGACCGCCGACATCGCCCTGTGGAAGAGCCAGGACGGCCTGACCGAAGACGAGCGCCGCATCGTCATGCGCAACCTCGGCTTCTTCTCCACCGCCGACTCGCTGGTTGCCAACAACCTAGCCCTGGCCGTGTACCGCCTGATCACCAACCCGGAGTGCCGCCAGTACATCCTGCGCCAGGCTTTCGAAGAGGCGATCCACACCCACGCCTACCAGTACTGCATCGAGTCGCTGGGCATGGATGAAGGCGAGATCTTCAACATGTACCACGAGATCCCGTCGGTCGCTAAAAAAGCCGCCTGGGGCCTGAAGTACACCCGCGCCATCTCCGACCCGGAATTCAACACCGGCACCGTCGAAACCGACAAAGAGCTGCTGCGCAACCTGATCGCCTACTACTGCGTCCTGGAAGGCATCTTCTTCTACTGCGGCTTCACCCAGATCCTGTCCATGGGCCGCCGCAACAAGATGACCGGCGTGGCCGAGCAGTTCCAGTACATCCTGCGTGACGAGTCGATGCACCTGAACTTCGGTATCGACGTGATCAACCAGATCAAGATCGAAAACCCGCACCTGTGGGATGCGGCGATGAAGGAAGAAGCGACCCAGATGATCCTGCAAGGGACCCAGCTGGAGATCGAATACGCCCGAGACACCATGCCACGCGGCGTATTGGGCATGAACGCAGCGATGATGGAGGATTACCTCAAGTTCATTGCCAACCGTCGTTTGACCCAGATTGGTTTGAAAGAAGAGTACCCAGGGACTACCAACCCGTTCCCATGGATGAGCGAGATCATGGACTTGAAGAAAGAGAAGAACTTCTTTGAGACGCGTGTGATTGAGTATCAGACGGGTGGTGCGTTGAGCTGGGACTGATTGTCCGGGCTGATTATCGAGAAGGCTGCCGATTGGCAGCCTTTTTTTATGATTTTCCCCAAGGGTCCTGACGTCAGTTACGAAAAGTGACCACAGCGCCATTCCCTTCAAATGAAGAGGCCTCGCCCCTGCCGACAGGAGGGGTACGGCACCAGCAAGGATGCCGGGACTGGACATGCCAGTCTAAGTGGTCAAGGGCGAGGCCAGATCTGAAGATAGCGCAGGCTCGGGTATAGGGCCACCGCTGTTTCGATTTCATTTGTAACCCTGTCCCCGGTTTGCGGTGCGAGGCAGCCAATGGGGTGGATGGCACGGGCTTTACCCGTGCTCGCGGGCAAGCCCGCTCCTACCAATAGGTCGCGTACGTGCGTGGCATGGTGCATGGCAGTTGTAGTATGTCTGCAGCGCGTTCAGGGTAGAGCCTCTGCCGCTCAGTTTTTGGCGTCTAGTACCTTATTTGCTCTGCGATCAGCCGTTGACAGCCCTCCTCCCCCTTGCTAATAATCGCCCACAGTTGTACGACAACGCATAACAAAAACAACAATCAGTGGACGAACTCATGTCGACATCCATCCCCCTACACCTACGTCTGTTGCATACCCCTCTTCCCCCAGCCAGCTCGCGTATACCTGCCAGTACGTAGCGCCCGGTTACCGCGCATTCACCCCTGGCCCTGACCGGCCCGTTATCTACCCGCCCCTGCCGCAGGCCGCTTGCGCGTGCCCGGTGGACGGGCTGCCACACCCTTAGGGAGCACAACAATAATGAAAATCTGCCACACCCTGCCCTTCGCCCTGCTTGGCGCCGGGGTTATCGCCAGCCTGCCGGGCACCAGCCTGGCCGCGGGATTTGTCGAGGACGGCAAGGCCACCCTCGGGCTGCGCAACTTCTACATCAACCGAAACTTCACCAACCCCAGCAACCCGCAAAGCACGGCCGAGGAGTGGACGCAAAGCTTCATCCTCGACGCCCGCTCGGGGTTCACAGAAGGGCCAATCGGCTTCGGCGTGGATGTGCTGGGGCTGTGGTCGGTCAAGCTCGACGGCGGTGGCGGTACCTATGGCACGGCGTTGCTGCCTCGCCATGACGATGGCCGGCCAGCCGACGATTACGGGCGCCTGGCGGTGGCGGGCAAGGCGCGTATATCCAAGACCGAACTGAAGATCGGTGAATGGATGCCGGTGCTGCCGATTCTACGTTCGGACGACGGGCGTTCGTTGCCGCAAACATTCCGTGGCGGGCAGGTTACCTCCAATGAAATCGCCGGGCTGACCCTGTACGGCGGCCAGTTCCGCGGCAACAGCCCGCGTAACGACGCGAGCATGGAAGACATGAGCTACGGCGGCGGCGTGTCGGACCGTTTCAACTTCGTCGGCGGCGAGTACAAGTTCAACCAGGACCGCACGCTGGTGGGGCTGTGGAATGCGGTGCTGAAGGACGTGTACCAGCAGCAATACCTGCAACTGAGCCACAGCCAGCCGGTGGGTGACTGGACCCTGGGTGCGAACCTGGGCTACTTCCATGGCGACGAGGACGGCTCCGAACGCGCCGGGCAGCTGGACAACAAGACCTACTCGGGGATGTTCTCGGCCAAGTACGGCGGCAGCACCTTCTGGGTGGGGCTGCAAAAAGTCGATGGTGATACCTGGATGCGGGTGAACGGCACCAGTGGCGGAACCTTGGCCAACGACAGTTACAACTCCAGCTTCGACAATGCCAACGAGCGTTCGTGGCAGGTGCGCCATGACTTCAACTTCGTCACCGTCGGGGTACCGGGGTTGACCCTGATGAACCGCTACATCAGCGGGCGCGATGTGCACAGCGGGGGCGTGACCGATGGCAAGGAGTGGGTGCGTGAAACGGAGCTTGCGTACGTGATCCAGAGCGGGGCGTTCAAGGATTTGAGCGTGAAATGGCGTAACTCGTCGATTCGCCGGGATTACAGCAATAACGAGTTCGATGAGAACCGGTTGATCTTCAACTATCCGCTGTCGTTGCTCTGATCAAGATCTGCGGGTTTACCCGGGAATACGGTGGCGGTGGCGACGGTGAACAGCGGGTGGAGATTGGCCAGCAGGGCCGGCCCTTTCGCGGGTGAACCCGCTCCTACAGCGGCCTCAGTCCAACCTCCGATGTGTGTCCACCATTGATCAGGTGTAGGAGCGGGTTTACCCGCGAATACGGTGGTGGCTGCGACGGTGAATGGCGGGTGGGGATTGGCCAGCAGGGCCGGCCCTTTCGCGGGTAAACCCGCTCCTACGGCGGCCTCAGTCCAACCTCCGATGTGTGTCCACCATTGATCAGGTGTAGGAGCGGGTTTACCCGCGAATACGGTGGTGGCTGCGACGGTGAATGGCGGGTGGGGATTGGCCAGCAGGGCCGGCCCTTTCGCGGGTAAACCCGCTCCTACGGCGGCCCGTGCCCAACCACCGATGTGTGTAGGAGCGGGTTTACCCGCGAATGCGGTGGTGGCGGAGACGGTGAACGACGGGTGGAGATTGGCCAGCAGGGGCCGGCCTCTTCGCGGGTAAACCCGCTCCTACGGGCGGTCGCGCAGGCCTTTCGCATTTCTTACCCGCGAAAAGGCCGGCAAAAGCCGCCCAAGCCTCATTGACAACACACAGAACCACCGCCAATAATCACCCAAGTCATACGACAACCTACAACAACTAACAACAAGAGCCGGCCATGACCACTACCCCCTTCAATCGCCTGCTGCTCACCGGAGCCGCAGGCGGCCTGGGCAAGGTCCTTCGCGAACGCCTGCAAGGCTACGCCGAGGTCCTGCGCCTGTCTGACATCAGCCCCATGGCCCCGGCCGCGGGCCCGCATGAAGAAGTCATTACCTGTGACCTGGCCGACAAGGCTGCGGTGCATGCCCTGGTCGAGGGCGTAGACGCCATCATCCACTTTGGCGGGGTTTCTACCGAACACGCCTTCGAAGAGATTCTCGGCCCCAATATCTGCGGCGTGTTCCACGTGTACGAGGCAGCGCGCAAGCACGGGGTCAAGCGCATCATCTTCGCCAGCTCCAACCACACCATCGGTTTCTATCGCCAGGATGAGCGCATCGACGCTCACGCGCCGCGCCGTCCCGACAGCTATTACGGGCTGTCCAAGTGCTACGGCGAAGATGTGGCCAGCTTCTACTTTGACCGCTACGGCATCGAGACCGTCAGCATTCGCATCGGCTCGTCGTTCCCGCAGCCACAAAACCTGCGCATGCTCTGCACCTGGCTCAGTTACGACGACCTGGTGCAGTTGATCGAACGCGGGCTGTTCACCCCCGGGGTTGGCCACACCATCGTCTACGGCGCCTCCGACAATCGCACCGTGTGGTGGGACAACCGCCATGCCGCGCACCTGGGCTATGTGCCCAAGGACAGCTCGGAAGCCTTCCGCGCAGCCGTGGAGGCACAACCGGCACCCGCCGCCGATGACCCGAGCATGGTCTACCAGGGCGGCGCTTTCGCCGTGGCCGGCCCGTTCAACTGACCCCACGCCAGGAGGCACGGCCATGAACTGCGAACTGATCGTCGACGCCCGTAACGGTACCGGCGAAAGCCCTGTGTGGCACCCCGGTGAACAGGCCTTGTACTGGGTAGACATTCCCGCTCGCCAATTACATCGCTGGCAAGCGGCAGATGGCAAACACCAGTGCTGGCAGGGCGACGAGATGCTGGCCTGCATCGCCCGCAGCGGTCAGGACTGGGTTGCGGGCATGGAAAGCGGCATCTTCCAGCTCCAGGCCAAGGCGGACGGCAGCCTGGACAGCCGACTGCTCAGCAACGTGCAGCACGCCCAGGCCGGCATGCGCTTCAACGATGGCCGCTGCGACCGTCAGGGCCGCTTCTGGGCCGGGACCATGCTGCTGGACATGCAGCAAGGTGCCCGCGTGGGCGCGCTGTACCGGCATGACGGCGAAGGCCACCTGCACCTGCAGCAGGACGGCATGATCGTGCCCAACGGCCTGGCGTTCAGCCCCGACGGCAAGCGCATGTACCTGTCCGACTCGCACCCGAACGTACAGAAGGTATGGGCTTTCGACTACGACACCGACAGCGGCACACCGCACGGCAAGCAGCTGTTCGTCGACATGCGCAATTACCCCGGCCGCCCGGATGGCGCCGCCATCGACCAGGACGGCTGCTACTGGATCTGCGGCAACGACGCCGGGCAGATCCACCGTTTTACCCCCGAAGGTCGCCTCGACCGATCACTCAGCGTGCCGGTGAAAAAGCCGGCAATGTGCGCCTTTGGCGGCGCCAGCCTGGACATTCTGTACGTCACCTCGATCCGCCCCACGGGCATCGACCTCAGCGACCAGCCCCTGGCTGGCGGGGTATTTGCCCTCGACCCTGGCACCAAGGGCCTGGAGGAACCTGCCTACCGGGGCTGACGCGCCGTGCCACACCCACACTTGCACCCACGAAACCAGATAATAAAAACCACGGAGTTTCATCATGACGTTCAAACGCAAGCTGCTTCTTGCCGTACTCCCGTTCGCCTTCAGCGTGGCCATGCCCGCCTCGGCACTGGACATCAAGTTCGCCGAGATTCACCCGGCCGGGTACCCGACCGTGGTCGCCGAACAGAACATGGGTAAAAAGCTGGAAGACGCCAGCAATGGCGAAATCACCTTCAAGATGTTCGCCGGCGGCGTTCTGGGTTCTGAGAAGGAAGTGATCGAACAGGCACAGATCGGTGCCGTGCAAATGACCCGTGTCAGCTTGGGGATCGTCGGCCCGGTGGTGCCGGATGTGAACGTATTCAACATGCCGTTCGTGTTCCGCGACCATGATCACATGCGCAAGATCATCGACGGCGAGATCGGCCAGGAAATCCTCGACAAGATCACCAATTCCGATTTCAACCTGGTGGCCCTGGCCTGGATGGACGGCGGCTCGCGCAGCATCTACACGAAAAAGCCGGTGCGCAGCCTGGAAGACCTCAAGGGCATGAAGATTCGCGTACAAGGCAACCCGCTGTTCATCGACATGATGAACGCCATGGGCGGCAACGGCATCGCCATGGACACCGGGGAAATCTTCAGCGCCCTGCAGACTGGCGTGATCGATGGCGCCGAGAACAACCCGCCCACGCTGCTTGAGCACAACCACTTCCAGAGCGCCAAGTACTACACACTCACGGGTCACCTGATCCTCCCGGAGCCGGTAGTGATGTCCAAGACCACCTGGAACAAGCTCAGCCCCGAGCAGCAGGCGCTGGTGAAGAAGGTTGCGCGTGAAGCACAGATGGAAGAGCGCGCGCTGTGGGACGCCAAGTCCGCCGCCAGCGAAGAGAAGCTCAAGGCCGCCGGTGTCGAGTTCATTACCGTCGACAAGAAGCCGTTCTACGACGCCACCGCTTCGGTACGCGAAAAATACGGCGCGCAGTACGCCGACTTGATGAAGCGTATCGACGCTGTCCAGTAACCGCGCCCCTTCCTGAACGACCTCGGCAGCGCGGCGCCCGTCGCACTGCCGCTTTGGTGATGCCCATGAAAAACCTGTTCCTGCGTGTGAATGACACGCTGTACTGCACCTGCACCTGGGTTGCCGGCCTGTCGATCCTGACCATGTCGCTGATCATTCCGTGGGGCATTTTTGCCCGCTACGTGCTCGGCACCGGCGCCAGCTGGCCGGAGCCGGTGGCGATCCTGCTGATGGTGGTGTTCACCTTCGTCGGTGCCGCCGCAAGCTACCGGGCCGGGGCACACATGGCGGTGACGATGATCACCGACCGCCTGCCACCGCTGCAGCGCAGCCTGGCCGCGCTACTGGTGCAAGTACTGATGATTCTGGTGTGCGTGTTCATGACCTACTACGGCACGAAGCTGTGCATCACCACCTGGAACCAGTTTCTGGCGTCACTGCCGGGTGTGCGGGTGGGCATGACCTATGCGCCGATCCCGATCGGTGGCGTGCTGACCCTGGTCTTTGTGCTGGAAAGGCTCCTGCTGGGCGATCAGAGCCACCGCAATGTCATGCGCTTCGACCACCTGGAAGAAAACGAAGGAGCGGCATAAATGGATGCGTTCATTCTGTTGGGCAGCTTCATTGCGCTTATTCTGCTGGGCATGCCAGTGGCCTACGCCCTGGGGCTGTCGGCGTTGATTGGCGCCTGGTGGATCGACATCCCGCTGCAGGCGATGATGATCCAGGTGGCCAGTGGGGTTAACAAATTCTCGCTGCTGGCGATTCCGTTCTTCGTGCTGGCCGGCGCGATCATGGCCGAAGGCGGTATGTCGCGGCGGCTGGTGGCGTTTGCCGGGGTACTGGTGGGCTTCGTGCGTGGCGGGCTGTCGCTGGTCAACATCATGGCCTCGACCTTCTTCGGCGCGATTTCCGGCTCGTCGGTGGCGGACACCGCATCGGTGGGCTCGGTGCTTATCCCGGAAATGGAGCGCAAGGGCTACCCGCGCGAGTTCTCCACCGCCGTCACCGTCAGCGGCTCGGTACAGGCGCTGCTGACGCCGCCCAGCCACAACTCGGTGCTGTACTCGTTGGCGGCGGGCGGTACGGTTTCCATTGGCTCGCTGTTCATCGCAGGTGTGATGCCCGGGTTGCTGCTGAGCGCCGTGATGATGGGCCTGTGCCTGATCTTTGCCAGGAAGCGCAACTACCCCAAGGGTGAGGTGATTCCGATGCGCCAGGCGCTGAAGATTGCCGGTGAAGCGCTGTGGGGCCTGATGGCCATGGTGATCATTCTGGGCGGTATTCTGTCGGGCATGTTCACCGCGACCGAATCGGCAGCAGTGGCGGTGGTGTGGTCGTTCTTCGTGACCATGTTCATCTACCGCGACTACAAATGGCGCGACCTGCCCAAGCTGATGCACCGCACGGTACGGACCATCTCGATCGTGATGATCCTCATCGGCTTTGCTGCCAGTTTTGGTTACGTGATGACGCTGATGCAGATTCCGTCGAAGATCACCACGGCGTTCCTGACCCTCTCGGACAACCGCTATGTGGTGCTGATGTGCATCAACTTCATGCTGTTGCTGCTGGGCACGGTGATGGACATGGCGCCGCTGATCCTGATCCTTACGCCGATCCTGTTGCCGGTCATCACCGGTATCGGCGTGGACCCGGTGCACTTTGGCATGATCATGCTGGTGAACCTGGGGATCGGGCTGATCACACCACCGGTGGGCGCCGTGCTGTTCGTCGGCTCGGCCATCGGCAAGGTGAGCATCGAGTCGACGGTGAAGGCGATGCTGCCGTTCTACCTGGCGCTGTTCATGGTCCTGATGGCGGTAACCTACATTCCGGCCATCTCGCTGTGGCTGCCCAGTGTGGTGCTGTAAATAAAATCGGGGCTGCGAGGGGGGTGCCAGGCAGCCCCCTTGACCCTACCTGCAAACGGATCCTGCACATGGCTGTCCCCTCCTCGGCTGCACCTCTATTCCCACGCAAACTGGCAATCGCCTTGCTGGCCCTGCTGGCCTGTTCGTTCGCCGGCAATCACATCGCCGCTCGCATTGCATTCGACGACGGCACCGGCGTGCTGCTGGCCATTCTCTGCCGCTCAGGCATCACCTTGCTGGTGCTTGCCTGCCTGCTGCTGTGGCAACGCCAGGCCCTGGGCCTGCCCGCCGGTACCCGGCACTGGCAACTGTTGCTTGGCCTGCTGATCGCCACCCAGAGCCTGTGCCTGTACTCGGCGGTAGCACGCATTCCGGTAGCCCTGGCGCTGCTGGTGGGCAACACGTTCCCGATGCTACTGGCGCTGCTCACCTGGGCACTGGGCGGTGCACGCCCCACCGGCCGCACGGTGTTGTTCATGGGCCTGATTCTGTGCGGCCTGGTACTGGCGCTGGATGTGCCGGCACGCCTGGCCGACAGCTCTGCGGCCAACCCGCACTGGGCAATAGGGGTGAGCCTGGCTTTCGGCGCGGCCTGTGCCTTTGCCTGTGCCTTGTGGATCACCGACCACAAACTGGCTGCCGTGCGCGGCCCTGTACGCAGCCTGCTGACCTTGCTGATCGTTTTCTCCAGCATGCTGGTTGCAGGCGCAAGCGGCGTGATGCCATCCGGTTTGTCACTGCCGGGCAGCAGCAGTGGCTGGGCGGCCCTGGCCAGCCTGGTGATGCTGTATGGCCTGGCCTTCAGCTTGCTGTTCGTCTGTGTCCCTCGCCTGAACATGGCGCAGAACGCACCCGTAATGAACGTTGAACCCATCGCCACGTTGTTGCTGGGTTGGGCCTTGCTCGACCAGCACCTGAGCCCTGTGCAACTGGTCGGCGCTGCGGTGGTGGTGTGTGGCATCGTGCTGCTCACCTACCGCCGGGCCAATTGATTGATCTTCCATAAAGGAGCCTTGCATGGCTGTGACCGAACTGCACCTGCAAGACCGCCTGACACGCCTGAGCCTGGCCCCGGAAATCGGTGCCAGCCTGGTCAACTGGCAGGTAAAGGCGACCGGGCAGGCGCTGCTGCGCCATACCGACGCGGCCGCGCTGGCCAGTGGTACGCCACGACGCCTGGCCTGCTACCCGCTGGCGCCGTGGTCCAACCGTATTGCCGAGGGTGGGTTTGCGCGCCCCGAAGGGTGGCAGGCACTGCTACCGAATACCGGGCATGACCCTTACCCGATTCATGGCAGCGCCTGGCAGCAGGCCTGGCAGGTAGAACAGCACAGTGAACAGCATGCTCGGTTGACGCTGGACAGTGCCGTGCCGTTCGCCTACCAGGCCACGCTGGATGTGCAACTGCATGAAGGTTGCCTCAATCTGGACCTGCATCTGATGCACCTGGATGAGCCAGCTACCTGGTGCGGGCTGGGGCTGCACCCCTACTTTCCGCGGTATCCCGATACCAAGTTGTACGCAGCCGCACGCAAAGTATGGCTGGCAGAGGATGGTCGGTTGCCCTCGTACCACGCCGAAGTGCCCGAACAATGGCGCTTCAATGCCATGGGGCGTTTACCCGAGACAGTGGTTGATCACGCCTTCACTGGCTGGCCAGGGGAGTGTGTGATCGAACAGCCCAGCGCGGGTTATCGACTGGCGTGCAGTGCCAGCGGGGCTGAGCACTTCTTGCTGTTTTGCCCGCAAGGGCAAGGTTTTTTCTGCTTTGAGCCGGTTAGCCACCCCATCAATGCGCACCACCTGCCAGGGCGACCAGGGTTGCGGTTGCTGCACCGGGGGGAGGCAATGAACCTGGGGTTCAGGATGCAGTATCGGGCGTTGTGAGCGGGTTGCCTGAGAAAGGGCCGCCACGATATCGAACATTGTCTGACATCCTTTTCGACCCGCTGTAAGACCTTAATCCAGCTGCTGATCGCGCAATCCTTGCGCCAGCATGTCGATAAAGGCCCTGACCTTGGCCGAGCCGTACTTGCTTTCGCGGTGCAGCACATGAATGGGCCAGGGCGCCTCTTCGTACTCGGCCAGCAGCACCTGCAACTGCCCGCTGGCCAGTTCGTCTGCCACCTGGTACGACAGCAGCCGGGCAATCCCCAGCCCGCCGCTGGCAGCTGCGATTGCCCCGTCATTGCTGGTGACCGTCAGCCGCGGCTTCATGCGCACCAAGGTCGGCTCGTCGGTCACTCCGAAGCGCCAACCCGCACGCGGCGACAGGTTGGTGGTGCCGATTATCGCATGCCCGGCCAGGTCCGACGGATGCTTCGGCACACCATGGCGCGCCAGGTAGTCGGGCGAGGCACACAACATGCGCCGCACCCTGCCCACCCGCAGCGCCTTCAACCCGGAGTCGGGCAACGGCCCGATGCGCACGGCCACGTCCATGCCCTCCTCGACCATGTTCACCACTCGGTCGAGAAAGAACGCGGAAACATCGACTTCCGGGTACTGCTGCAGGTAACGGACGATGCACGGCATGACGAACTTCTTGCCGAACAAAATCGGGGCGGTCACCGCCAAATCGCCCCTGGGAGTCGCGTTGATACCGGCAGCGGCTTCATTGGCCTCGTGGATACTGGCGAGGATGTGCCGGGTGTCTTCCAGATAGCGGCCGCCGGCCTCGGTCAGGCGCACGCTGCGTGTTGTGCGCAGCAACAGCTTGACCCCGAGCTGCTCTTCCAGGGCGCTGACGGCGCGGGTGACGGCGGCCGGGGAAATGTCCAGACGGCGAGCAGCAGCGGCGAAGCTTTCCAGCTCGCCGACGGCGACGAACACCTTCATCAGGTGGATCTGGTCCATGCGGGCTCCTGAAGGTTAAGAGGCGTGGGGATTATCTTTCATCTGGATGCCTGGTGTTAGCTGTGCCGGCCTCTTGGCGGGCAAGCCCGCACCTGCGACTGGCTTGAATCAGACATCCAGCACCAACGCCTGCCCCCCCTCCTCCACCTTCGCCGGCACAGCGCAACAGATCAGCACCGACCCTGCCTCCGGCAACTCTGCCGGCGGATTCGGATAATGCACCTGGCCGCTCACCAGCCGGGTCTTGCAGGTACCACACGAACCACCCCGGCAACTGAACTCCGGTGCCAGCCCACGCGCCTCGGCCAGTTCCAGTAAGGTGCCGCTACCGGGTACCCAGCGAGCCTCCTTGGCCGACGCGGCAAAATACACCGGCACCGGTTCGTCAGCGGCAGGTGGCTGTTGCAGGATTGGCTGGTCTGCGTCGGTGTGCCGCCGCAGCGTCGACGGGCCAAACGCTTCGGCGTGAATCCGCGCATCCGGCACATGCACCCTACGCAGCCCTTCGTAAAGCTGCTGGGTGAAGCTGCCCGGGCCACACAGGTAGAAATCGTAGTCGTCCAACGCCAGCGTTGCCTTGACCTGTTCGATACCCAACCGGCCGGCAAACTCGTAATCACGACCGACCTGCGCGTGCCCTTCAGGCTGGCTCAGGGCGCGGTGTACCTGCAGTAGATCGCCAGCCTGTTGCTGCAAGGCCGCCAGTTCCTGCTGGAACGGCAAGTCGGCCAGGCTGCGGGCGCCATGGAACAGATGAATGCGCCGGGCCTGCCCTGTCCTCAACTGCTGGCGCAGCATGGCCAGCAACGGCGTGATGCCCACGCCCGCGCCGATCAGCACCAACGGGCGCGTGCTTTGCTGGTCAAGCGTGAAGCTGCCCATCGGCGGCCGCACATTCAGCACATTGCCGGCCACAACGCGCTCATGCAAATACCGCGAAGCCGGGCCCTGGGCTTTGACGCTGATGCGCAAGAATCCATCGTCGGGGGCACTTGAAAGGCTGTAGGTGCGGATCAGCGCCGACTCGCCATCACGCGGCACTTGCACAGGCAGATGCTGGCCAGGGGCAAAGGCCACACGGCAGCCTGCCGGTGGTTCGAGATAGAACGAGCGGATGTCGCGGCTTTCCTGCTCCACCCGCAGCACCTGCCAGGCCAGCCATTGGCGCTGTTGTTGCCGCTGCTCCAGGCGCGCATCGGCCTCGGCCCAGGTACCGGTCATCAGACTGGTCGGCGCGTACTCCTTGAAAGCCCAGCGCAGGGCAACGGCTGCCGGACGCCACACCACCTGCTCGACCTGCAGTGTCCATAACCGCTCAGCGCCTTCAAAGGCCTGGATGGCCGGGCTGTCCAGCAGCACCTCGGCACGCCCGTACAGTTGCAACACATTGCCATTTTTGAAGTCGATGAACAGCAAGCCGGCCCGCGGGTTGACCACCAGGTTGCCCAAGGTGTTGAAATGCAGATTGCCTGCATAGTCGGGAATGGTGAGCCGATTGCCTTCGACCTTGATGAACCCTGGCCGGCCACCACGGTGGGAGACATCCACCGAGCGCTGGCCGTCAGCATGCTCGACATAGCTGGCGACGAAGAAGGTATCGGCCGCCTGGATCATGCTGACGGTTGAGGTATCCAGTGTTGTCGCATCGATGCGCCCGAGGGCGGGTTCGGTGACGCGGGTGTAGTCACGCAACTGGATGTACTGCGGGCAGTTGCCAAACGCCTGCTCTACGGCCACTTGCAGTTGCCCTTGGGCAGCGTGGCGGATCTGCCCGTTGATGCGATTGCGCCGACGGGTGTGCAGTTCGATCCCCAGCAGGCCGACCGCCTGCCCGGCTGCCAACCCGGGGGTGGCGGGGTCATCTGCTGGCAACGTGGTGTGGATCGTCAGCATACGAGGGTCGGGCGAGCTTACGAACCCTTCCGGCCCTTCCAGCAGCGTGGCCCAAGGCCGACCCTGGGCATCAACACTGGCGGCGACCATGAACGGTAACTGGTGATAGAACGTTCGATGCTGGTCGGGCATGTGGTCACGAATGACCTTTTGCCCGAACGCCTCCATGCGTTCTGCTACACCGACCTTTTCCTGCAGGGTCTTTTCACCCGCATGCCAGGGCGAGGGGCGGTGATCAGGAGATTGTTGCATGGCGGCGTTCCTCGCGATGGCGGGGTTTCAGGCGTGGGTTTGCAGCCCGATCACGGTGCGCGGCATGGGGACGAAACGCGGCAGCGCCTCGATCCGCGCCAGCCAGTTGCGCACATTGGCATAGGGCTCCAGCGACACATTGCCTTCGGGGGCGTGAGCGATGTACGAGTAGTTGGCAATGTCCGCTATGGTGGGTGTGCTACCCGTCAGGAATGGCGTGTTGGCCAACTCGGCATCGATCACCTTGAGCAAGGTGTGGGCGCGGGAAATCACTTCGTCGGTATTGAACGAAGCCCCGAACACCGTGACCAGGCGGGCGGCGGCCGGGCCAAAGGCCAGCGGGCCGGCAGCGACTGATAGCCAGCGTTGCACCCGGGCGGCGGCGGCAGGTTCTTCGGGCAGCCAGGCACCGTTGTCATACTTTTTGGCCAGGTAGACGAGGATGGCGTTGGAGTCGGCAATCACAGTGCCGTTGTCATCGATGACTGGAACCTGGCCGAACGGGTTGAGGGCGAGGAAGTCCGGCTGCTTGTGCGCGCCTTTGGCCAGGTCGACAAACACCAGCTCGGTGGGCAGGTTCAGTAGCGAGAGCATCAACTCGATGCGGTGAGCATGGCCAGACTTTGGGAAGTTGTAGAGCTTGATCGGGTGCGACATGGGCTTGGCTCCTGGTCAGCGCCGGGATGGGGCTGATGGAGCACATGCTGCACTGGATCGGCTGGCAGCAGAATCAGTGCGCAGGGGAAACCATAATTTCGCAGGGCGGAATAATGGTTTCCAAACACTTGCGCCGGCGCCTGCAGGTGAGCGCTAGCCAACGATCCGATCAGTGCAGCTTTTTGAAATGTCGGTACAGCCCACGCGCAGCCTCGACCACCTGCGGCACACAGGCCTGGATATCCTCATCGCTCATCTGGTCCAGCAGCTCGAAGTTATCTTCCAGCCCATGTAGCGAAATGGCCTTGAGCAGCGAGGCCTGCGCCGGTGGCAACTCGCCCCAACCGGCCACCTGGGTACCGCGCATGTAGCCGAAACACCACTCCTCCATCACGATCACAGTGCCCTGCTCGCCTTCGCGTTCCTCGAACAGCGGTTCGAACTGGTCGACCTCATTGCTCAGTTCTTCTGCCACCTGGCTGGCATAACGCAGCATCAATGCCGTGTAGGCCTCCTCATGGGCGGGCTTCTTGAACTTCGGTACCTTGCCACCCGCTACCGCCGGCAGCCATTGTTCCGGCAGGACAGTGATCGGCGAACTGGCGAGTGCGACGAAAAAGCCATTGAGCTCGGCCAGGTCCAGCACCGAGTAGTCATTGCCATAGGTGATCAGCAGGTCTTCGAGGCGGTCGAGTTCTTTTTCGCTGAGTACGGGGAGCATGGGTAAGAATCCTGGGAAGCAAAAGTGTGTGCACCCTAGCACAGCAACGCCGGAAGGGCTGCCCGCGCGAACACCCGCGCGGGCAGATGGTTCAGGGCTGCAACCAGGCCTGCAGCTCATGTTGCCGGTCGGTGCCTATCAGCAGCCACAGCAAGATGCGGCATTTGCGCGGGCAGAGTTGCCCAGCCATGTAGGCGCCTTTTTTCTGCAGGTCGATCTCTGCACCAGCAAACCCGTAGGTTGCCCGGGCTGTAGGCCCCCTACCTGTGCGCGTAGCAACCATGACCGGCAAGGTGGGCGCCAGGTGTTCCAGCACTTCGGACCAACTGGCGGAAACATGCCCAGCACCGAAACCGGCGATGACCAACCCCTCATAACCCAAGGTGGCCACAGCCCGCAGCAGCGCCGTGTCTGCGTCCAGGCAGGCTTCCAGCAGGGCAACGCGCTGGTCGGTGCGATACGGTAACGGCAACACTTTCCGTCGCCCGGGCGGATGGCGATACAACACAACACCCTCCACAACGTCGCCCAACGGGCCACATCCGGGCGACTCGAATGCCGCCATCGCCAGGCTGGCCGTCTTGCGAACCCTTGCCGCGCAGTGGACCTGATCATTCATGACCACAAGCACACCTCGCCCACGGCTGTCTTGTGCCAATGCAACCTGAGCCGCAGCCAACAAGTTGGCCGGCCCATCATTGCCCGGCTGACTCGCCGAGCGCATGGCACCGGTCATCACCAATGGCACATCGAATGGCCAGAGCAGATCCAGGAAATAGGCCGTTTCTTCAAGGCTGTCGGTCCCTTGGCTCAATACCAAGGCCTGAGCCCCGCGCTCCACCTCGCCCCGGGCCCATGCCAGCACCTCCAGCAACGTCGCGAAGCCCAGCGATGCACTGGGGAGCAGGCACAATGAAGCAACGTTCAACTGCGCCATCTCGCGAAATTGTGGAACCTGAAGCAGTTGCCGCTCACAATCCAGGCTTGGCGTTACACCATCCCCGACAGCACAGGCCTGCATACTGACCGTGCCGCCCAGAGTAGCGATCGACAGCCTGGGCAGGCTCGAATGTTCACTCATGCTTCTCCCCCCACAAGCAACCCGACTACCGGCACGATGCCAAGCGTGCAGATGGCCATCGACACCACATTGCCGATGTAGCCATGCACATAGGCCGGCAACCGCTGAGTGATCGCCACTGCCAGCGGCGGAGCCACCAGGGCACCCAGCACTGCACTGGCCACCACTACTTGCCAGCTGCCGCCATGTGTCAACACCGCGGCCGGGACGATCGACACAATCGGAATGTAGGTAGGGTACCACCCACAGGCTTTCCACTGTCCACGCCAGAGTACAACTCCGACCAGGGATGCCAGGGCCTGCCCGGCCACTATCTGCATCACCAGCATAGAACCGTAGGACAGTGCAGCCGGGCTCAACAGGTATGCCAGCAACACACCCAGCAATAGCCCGAGGCTGGCCAGCTCATTACCAAAGAATGGGGCTTCGCTGAAGTCGGCCAGAACGCGTCGCAAAGTCCAGACCACACCGTAGTCAGGCTGATTGACAACCGGCGCCACGACGGTGGGTTCACCGCATTGGCGTACCCATGAAGGAAAGCGCTTGCACAGGATGAAGGCCACCACGCTTGCCACTGCCATGCCACTCACATTGCCCACTACCACTGGTAACTGCAGGGGATAACACAGGTAATTGACCATCAGCAGGCTGGCCGGTGTTACCAGTAGTGCCCCCAGTAGCGCCCCTGTGATCGTCACCCGCCAGCCCGCACCAAAAAGCAAGACCATGGCTGCCGGCAATGACACGAAGGCAACGAACGTTGGTTGCCAGGTGCCACTGGCCAAGGTCCATCCCCACAACACATGGCTAAGCAGCAAGCCCAAAAGCGAGCTGGTAAACACCCATGGCCATAATCCGCTGCCATAGCAGATGGCAAAGCCCTGCCAGCGGTACCCTTGCAGCTGCGCCCAGTGCGCCAGGCACGCGCCCAGCAGCAAGCCCATCGCGGGCAGTTCGTGCTTGTAGAAAGCCACTTCACTGATATCACCAACAATCCAGCGCAAGCGGCTGAGCGGCTCATCGAGCGTCGCCACCCTCTGTGCATAATCCAGCCATTGCCCATGGCCAAGGCTTGCAGCGAGAAACACCAGCAGGCAGCCGAAAATCAACGCAAGCCAATACTGCTGTCGTGAGAAGAAGAGCGTGTTCATTCGCAACTCCTCAACGTGGCATAGGTGCATGCAAGCGATAGCCAAGGGTGGCATCGTAGAGGTCGGTGCGCCGGTCTCTTGGCAGGTCGTTGAGGCTGTTCCAGATCGGTGCCGAGCGCGCACTGCTCAAATCGACATCGGCATAGATGATCTCCTCGGCTTCTGCACTGCCCACCTCGCCGATCGGCCAGCCATTGGTACCGGCGATCAGCGAGCAGCCCAGAAAGCGCCCGCCCCGCTCGCTGCCGACACGGTTCGCGGCGGCGATATAAACGTTGTTGACATGCGCTGCCGTCATGGTCAGGTACGAGGCCATACAGCGCCCTGCATCATCGAACAAAGGTGGCGGGGTCCATACCCAGTTGTTGAGGCTGCAGATGATGTCGGCACCTTGTGCGGCCATCACCCGTGGTACTTCCGGGAACCAGATGTCCCAGCAGATCAGCAGGCCGATACGGCCGATAGGCGTCTCGAATACCGGGAACCCCAGGTCACCGGGGGTGAACCAAAGCTTTTCCTGGTTCCACAGATGCGCTTTGCGGTAATGCCCAAGCAGGCCTTCGGGGCCAAACAGGACAGCACTGTCGTAGAGCTTCAGCCCGTCGCGTTCGGCAAACCCCGCAGCCAGGTATACCTGGTATTGCCTGGCGAAGTCCGCCCAGGTTTTCAGGCAAGGGCCGTCCTGCAGCACCTGCGCATGGGAATAGGCTTCGGCACGGGAGTTGAAGGTGTAGCCCGTGTTGGCCAGTTCAGGCAGTACGATCAGGTTCGCACCTTCGCGTGCTGCGCGCCGGGCCAATGCCAGGCCTCTGCTCACGTTGCTCTCACAGTGGTCAAGACCGACCTGAGGGTCGTACTGGATGACAGCTATACGTACGGGGCTGACGGGGGAACAGGATTCAGACATGGCGGCTTCCTTTTTGTGGTTGTTTTGGAAGGACGCCAGTAAAGCGATGTTGGGTCAGGGAGCGACAGTCAGGAGAGTCCTATAGGGCCAAAGGAAAGTCACATAATGGCAGTAGGACTCCCCCTACAAAATGGCCCGTACGCCGTTATTTCCCAACCTGATAGTGGGGGTAGTACTCGAGGGTAAAGCCGCCATTGAACTGGGCTGACGTGTTGTTGCAGAGGTTGATGACCGTATCGATTGCCGTGCGCAAACACGGCTCGGTCCATCCAGCGTCAACTGAGAAGGACTCGCCAGCCAGATACAGCCCTGAGCGCGCACTCAGGTCTCGGTTGTATTTCATCAGGTTTACAGCATCAAAGTAGGTACCTGCCCTATACAACTTCGCACACCCGAGCGCATTTCGGTCTGTGATCCAACGCTGTATGCAAATATTTCGAGTATCGACGTAAGGCGAAATAGCCTCCCCCACATTGGTGCAGCGTAGAAGGATCCGATCAAGCTCCTTCAGGCATTTGCTCGCCAACTCCGCATCAGAAAAGGCTGCCAGTTTGGTCGCGTCATCTTCCCAGGTATAACTGAGGAGAATGCAGTCATCTGGATAGCTATCGTTGTACCGATAGGCATAGACATCGTGCACAAAGCTATCGGTAATCAGAATTTGCGGCATCGGCTTGTGGTCGAGGAAACTTTTCTTCAACGGTGCATAGACCTTGCAACTGGTCTCCCAATGGGCATGCTTCCAGGCATCGATAATCGGCTGCGGCAACATCTGGCGGGTGAAGCCGCTGAGGTTGATGTTGGTTTCGATCAGCCATGACGGAGTGGTCATGATCACGCTGTCGAAGTCTTCATACTCGGTGCTCTCGTGTAACGGATCACTGCATCGCCAACGATATCCGACCCGAACACGGCCATCTTCCAGCTTCTGCACCGCACACACGGACGTATCTGTCAGTAGCCCATCATTTGTTTTCAGAAGATGTTCATATAGCGAAATCCCACCCATGCCGACGTCCAGGTGCAAAAGGCTTTCGTCGAGGGCCGCAAGTCCGAGATAGGCTGGCCCTTGAAACGGCAATCCCCTGCTATCAGGGACATTGTTTGCTTCAAGATGCGGCGCAGTGTAAGGCACCCCTCTTGAATCCACACGGCCATGCACCAACTGCAAATGACTGCTGAAGCCAAAGATTGCCGTACGTAGCGGGTACAGGCAGCAAACATCATAAAATGCTCCCCAGCTGCCATCGCCAATACCGATTGCATAGAAAATGGCTGACTCGTCACTGCTCATGCCCAAACCGCCAAAGTCACCAGGGTTTTCAGGATCCCAGGCAGCAAGGGCGGGCAAATGCACCAGATCCCTGAACGACAGTCGATGATAGCGTTCGACGATTTCCCGCCATAGCGACTCCCAGCTTGACGTGCCATAAACCGCGGCAACATGTTCAGCAAATTGCTGAGCAAAATTGCGCCATTTCTCGTAGACCTGTTGCAAGATTGCCGAAGGAGGTGGGGTTT
Source organism: Pseudomonas sp. 10(2024) (assembly GCF_045164175.1). Taxonomy (NCBI): domain Bacteria; kingdom Pseudomonadati; phylum Pseudomonadota; class Gammaproteobacteria; order Pseudomonadales; family Pseudomonadaceae; genus Pseudomonas; species Pseudomonas sp. 10(2024). The sequence continues at coordinate 1,331,154 of NZ_CP174006.1, read as the reverse complement.
CGCCTGACGGATTACGCCAGATCAAAAGACCCGGGTCACCTTCCCCTTCTAATTGACCTTCACGAAGATAAATCCCCGTGGCATTCACCCAAGGTGTACCTGGGTTAGGGAAGTCAGAAATCCGCAGCTCGAACAGCTTTGCGTAATGGGCCATAAGCGAGCGCCCCTCTTTAGGCGACTCTCCAGTCCTATTGAAGAACGGCATGCGCATCGCCCCCATTTCAAAAGGGGTTGCAGGTTGCTTGTGGCTTGCTGAGCTGTTCACGACCGTCAGGTGTCGCCCGCCTACACGCCGGGACTGCTCAATCAAGGTGATACGGTTGAAACCACAGCGCAATAACTCGCGGGCAGCAGTCAGCCCGGTAACTCCGGCACCGACGATGCAAATGCGGTGATCGGGTTGTGTGGCACGTGCGACGCCGCCCTCTTGTTCGAGAAGCCGGCGGTAGTCGAAGCAGAGATCCGGGGGATTAGGGAAACGCGCGGCCCACGGCTGCGTGGGCAGTAATGGGTCGATGGCCAGATCGGCAGGATGGTTGTGTGTTGAACCAATAGTCATGTTCTCGTGTTCTCCATGAGTAGAGAACCTGAGAATGATCAATTGCGAGAGGCGTAAAGTGGTTGCTATGCACCACCCGACGGCACCTACAGGATCGTGAGATACCTGTAGGTGCCGCCTTGCAGCGATCAGGGCGTCAGGGCTTACACCGCCAGGGCGCGCTCACGCAGCTCGCTGTTGAGGATGCGGTCGTTCTCGCTGTAATCGACCGGGCAGTCGATCACGTGCACACCTGGGGTCTTGATGCAGTGCTCCAGCAGCGGCAGCAGGCCTTCGGCACTTTCCACGCGGTGGCCGTTGGCGCCGTAGGCTTCGGCATATTTGACGAAGTCCGGGTTGCCGTAGTCCAGGCCGAAATCGGTGAAGCCCATGTTGGCCTGCTTCCAGCGGATCATGCCGTAGCCGTCGTCACGCAGGATCACCACGGTGATGTGCATGCCCAGACGTACTGCAGTTTCCAGTTCCTGGCTGTTCATCATGAAGCCGCCGTCGCCACACACCGAGATTACCGGGCGGTCCGGGTGCACCAGGTGCGCAGCCATTGCCGATGGCAGGCCGGCGCCCATGGTCGCCAGGGCGTTGTCCAGCAGCACGGTGTTTGGCTTGTGCGCTTTGTAGTTGCGGGCGAACCAGATCTTGTAGATGCCGTTGTCCAGGGCGACGATGCCTTCGGACGGCAGTACACGACGGATGTCAGCCACCATGCGCTGTGGGTAGACCGGGAAGCGGTCGTCGTCGGCGCCTTCGGCGATCTGTGCTTCGTTGGCTTCACGGATGGCCATCAGGCGGGTGAAGTCCCAGTGCGACGTGTCGTTCAGTGCTTCACTGATCTGCCACACGGCGTTGGCGATGTCGCCAATCACTTCTACTTGCGGGAAGTACACGGCATCGACTTCGGCAGCGCGGAAGTTGATGTGGATGACTTCGGTGCCGCCACGGACCATGAAGAACGGTGGCTTCTCGATCACATCGTGGCCGATGTTGATGATCAGGTCGGCGGCTTCGACAGCGCGGTGAACGAAGTCGCCCGACGACAGCGCCGCGTTGCCGAGGAAGCGCGGGTGGCGCTCGTCGACCACGCCTTTACCCATCTGGGTGGTGATGAACGGGATGCCGGTCTTGTCGATCAGTTGCTTGAGGACCTTGGCGGTCATCTTGCGGTTGGCACCGGCACCGATCACCAGGATCGGGTTACGCGCGTTCTGCAGTTTTTCGACGGCAGCTTCGATGGCCACATGCTCGGCCAGCGGGCGGCGGTGCAGGCTGCGCGGGATCGGCAGCGCGTCGGTCTGCTCGGCGGCGATGTCCTCCGGCAGCTCCAGGTGCACCGCACCCGGCTTTTCTTCTTCGGCCAGGCGGAAGGCTTCGCGCATGCGGGCCGGGATGTTGTCGGCCGAGGCGAACTGGTGGGTGTACTTGGTGATGGGGTCCATCATGCCGCACACGTCAATGATCTGGAAGCGACCCTGCTTGGACTTCTTGATCGGCTTCTGCCCGGTGATCATCATCATCGGCATGCCGCCCAGATAGGCGTAGGCGCTGGCGGTCACCAGGTTGGTGGCACCAGGGCCGAGGGTCGACAGGCTGACGCCGGTCTTGCCGGTCAGACGACCGTAGGTGGCAGCCATGAAACCTGCAGACTGCTCGTGACGGGTCAGTACCAGCTTGATCTTCGACTTGCGCAGGGATTCGAGCAGGTCGAGGTTTTCCTCACCGGGAATGCCGAATACATACTCGACACCTTCGTTTTCCAGGCATTGCACAACGACATCGGCGGCCTTGGCCATCTTGCTTGCTACCTCAAGTGATGGGACGGGGAAGTCCAGAAATGCGCAGCACGGTACGCTGGCATCGCCAGGTCCAGGAGCAAAAGTGCCCCGAACCAAAGTCTTGACGTAGGGGGGATGCGGGAAAGTCACGTTAATGCCGCGTTGAGGCCATTCTAACCTGGCTTCGCACCATCCTCTGTAGGAGCGGGTTTACCCGCGAACACCGGCGAAGCCGGTGCCATCTCCGCTCTCGAGCAGGTCCAGTTTTTTGCCCACAAAGACAAAAACCCCTACCTGCATGCGCAGATAGGGGTTTTGCGAAATGAATCTTGACGATGACCTACTCTCACATGGGGAAACCCCACACTACCATCGGCGATGCATCGTTTCACTACTGAGTTCGGGATGGGATCAGGTGGTTCCAATGCTCTATGGTCGTCAAGAAATTCTGTTGCCAGAATGTCCAGATGGACAGCCCAGCGAATTCGGATATGCGATATTTGTGGTCTTACGAATTTTCGGGTCTTTCGTCTTCACCACCGCAATCTGCGTCAGCAAATTGCTTGGGTGTTATATGGTCAAGCCTCACGGGCAATTAGTATTGGTTAGCTCAACGCCTCACAGCGCTTACACACCCAACCTATCAACGTCGTAGTCTTCGACGGCCCTTTAGGGGATTCAAGATCCCAGTGAGATCTCATCTTGAGGCAAGTTTCCCGCTTAGATGCTTTCAGCGGTTATCTCTTCCGAACATAGCTACCCGGCAATGCCACTGGCGTGACAACCGGAACACCAGAGGTTCGTCCACTCCGGTCCTCTCGTACTAGGAGCAGCCCCTCTCAAATCTCAAACGTCCACGGCAGATAGGGACCGAACTGTCTCACGACGTTCTAAACCCAGCTCGCGTACCACTTTAAATGGCGAACAGCCATACCCTTGGGACCGGCTTCAGCCCCAGGATGTGATGAGCCGACATCGAGGTGCCAAACACCGCCGTCGATATGAACTCTTGGGCGGTATCAGCCTGTTATCCCCGGAGTACCTTTTATCCGTTGAGCGATGGCCCTTCCATACAGAACCACCGGATCACTAAGACCTACTTTCGTACCTGCTCGACGTGTTTGTCTCGCAGTCAAGCGCGCTTTTGCCTTTATACTCTACGACCGATTTCCGACCGGTCTGAGCGCACCTTCGTACTCCTCCGTTACTCTTTGGGAGGAGACCGCCCCAGTCAAACTACCCACCATACACTGTCCTCGATCCGGATAACGGACCTGAGTTAGAACCTCAAAGTTGCCAGGGTGGTATTTCAAGGATGGCTCCATGAGAACTGGCGTCCCCACTTCAAAGCCTCCCACCTATCCTACACAAGCAAATTCAAAGTCCAGTGCAAAGCTATAGTAAAGGTTCACGGGGTCTTTCCGTCTAGCCGCGGATACACTGCATCTTCACAGCGATTTCAATTTCACTGAGTCTCGGGTGGAGACAGCGCCGCCATCGTTACGCCATTCGTGCAGGTCGGAACTTACCCGACAAGGAATTTCGCTACCTTAGGACCGTTATAGTTACGGCCGCCGTTTACCGGGGCTTCGATCAAGAGCTTCGCTTGCGCTAACCCCATCAATTAACCTTCCGGCACCGGGCAGGCGTCACACCCTATACGTCCACTTTCGTGTTTGCAGAGTGCTGTGTTTTTAATAAACAGTCGCAGCGGCCTGGTATCTTCGACCGGCATGGGCTTACGGAGCAAGTCCTTCACCCTCGCCGGCGCACCTTCTCCCGAAGTTACGGTGCCATTTTGCCTAGTTCCTTCACCCGAGTTCTCTCAAGCGCCTTGGTATTCTCTACCTAACCACCTGTGTCGGTTTGGGGTACGGTTCCCAGTTATCTGAAGCTTAGGAGCTTTTCTTGGAAGCATGGTATCAACCACTTCGTCGCCTGAAGGCAACTCGTCATCAGCTCTCGGCCTTGAAATCCCGGATTTGCCTAAGATTTCAGCCTACCACCTTAAACCTGGACAACCAACGCCAGGCTGGCCTAACCTTCTCCGTCCCTCCATCGCAATAACTGGAAGTACAGGAATATTAACCTGTTTTCCATCGACTACGCTTTTCAGCCTCGCCTTAGGGACCGACTAACCCTGCGTCGATTAACGTTGCGCAGGAAACCTTGGTCTTTCGGCGTGCGAGTTTTTCACTCGCATTGTCGTTACTCATGTCAGCATTCGCACTTCTGATACCTCCAGCAAGCTTCTCAACTCACCTTCACAGGCTTACAGAACGCTCCTCTACCGCATCATCATAAGATGATACCCGTAGCTTCGGTGCATGGTTTGAGCCCCGTTACATCTTCCGCGCAGGCCGACTCGACTAGTGAGCTATTACGCTTTCTTTAAAGGGTGGCTGCTTCTAAGCCAACCTCCTAGCTGTCTAAGCCTTCCCACATCGTTTCCCACTTAACCATGACTTTGGGACCTTAGCTGACGGTCTGGGTTGTTTCCCTTTTCACGACGGACGTTAGCACCCGCCGTGTGTCTCCCATGCTCGGCACTTGTAGGTATTCGGAGTTTGCATCGGTTTGGTAAGTCGGGATGACCCCCTAGCCGAAACAGTGCTCTACCCCCTACAGTGATACATGAGGCGCTACCTAAATAGCTTTCGAGGAGAACCAGCTATCTCCGAGCTTGATTAGCCTTTCACTCCGATCCACAGGTCATCCGCTAACTTTTCAACGGTAGTCGGTTCGGTCCTCCAGTCAGTGTTACCTAACCTTCAACCTGCCCATGGATAGATCGCCCGGTTTCGGGTCTATACCCAGCGACTAAACGCCCTATTAAGACTCGCTTTCGCTACGCCTCCCCTATTCGGTTAAGCTCGCCACTGAATATAAGTCGCTGACCCATTATACAAAAGGTACGCAGTCACCTAACAAAGTAGGCTCCCACTGCTTGTACGCATACGGTTTCAGGTTCTATTTCACTCCCCTCTCCGGGGTTCTTTTCGCCTTTCCCTCACGGTACTGGTTCACTATCGGTCAGTCAGTAGTATTTAGCCTTGGAGGATGGTCCCCCCATATTCAGACAAAGTTTCTCGTGCTCCGTCCTACTCGATTTCATTGATAAGAGATTTTCGTGTACGGGGCTATCACCCACTATGGCCGCACTTTCCAGAGCGTTCCACTAATCTCAAATCAACTTAAGGGCTGGTCCCCGTTCGCTCGCCACTACTAAGGGAATCTCGGTTGATTTCTTTTCCTCAGGGTACTTAGATGTTTCAGTTCCCCTGGTTCGCCTCTTGCACCTATGTATTCAGTACAAGATAACCAGCTTGTGCTGGCTGGGTTCCCCCATTCAGAGATCTCTGGATCACAGTCTGTTTGCCGACTCCCCAAAGCTTATCGCAGGCTACCACGTCTTTCATCGCCTCTGACTGCCAAGGCATCCACCGTATGCGCTTCTTCACTTGACCATATAACCCCAAGCAATCTGGTTATACTGTGAAGACGACATTCGCCGAAAATTCGTACGTTGCTCTTTCGAGCAGAACTCACAAATTTTACCTTAGCCTGATCCACCAGCAGTGAAACTGGTGTTCAGTCTATATCTATCACATATCCGAATTTTTAAAGAACGATCTGACAAAAGCCAGAAATCAACATTCGAAGCGAATGCTCATTTCCAGGTTCTGACCAGGAAAAACGTCTTCGACAATGAATCAAGCAATTCGTGTGGGAGCTCATCAGCAGGCTGATGTCGTCGATTAAGGAGGTGATCCAGCCGCAGGTTCCCCTACGGCTACCTTGTTACGACTTCACCCCAGTCATGAATCACACCGTGGTAACCGTCCCCCCGAAGGTTAGACTAGCTACTTCTGGTGCAACCCACTCCCATGGTGTGACGGGCGGTGTGTACAAGGCCCGGGAACGTATTCACCGCGACATTCTGATTCGCGATTACTAGCGATTCCGACTTCACGCAGTCGAGTTGCAGACTGCGATCCGGACTACGATCGGTTTTGTGAGATTAGCTCCACCTCGCGGCTTGGCAACCCTCTGTACCGACCATTGTAGCACGTGTGTAGCCCAGGCCGTAAGGGCCATGATGACTTGACGTCATCCCCACCTTCCTCCGGTTTGTCACCGGCAGTCTCCTTAGAGTGCCCACCATAACGTGCTGGTAACTAAGGACAAGGGTTGCGCTCGTTACGGGACTTAACCCAACATCTCACGACACGAGCTGACGACAGCCATGCAGCACCTGTGTCAGAGTTCCCGAAGGCACCAATCCATCTCTGGAAAGTTCTCTGCATGTCAAGGCCTGGTAAGGTTCTTCGCGTTGCTTCGAATTAAACCACATGCTCCACCGCTTGTGCGGGCCCCCGTCAATTCATTTGAGTTTTAACCTTGCGGCCGTACTCCCCAGGCGGTCAACTTAATGCGTTAGCTGCGCCACTAAAATCTCAAGGATTCCAACGGCTAGTTGACATCGTTTACGGCGTGGACTACCAGGGTATCTAATCCTGTTTGCTCCCCACGCTTTCGCACCTCAGTGTCAGTATCAGTCCAGGTGGTCGCCTTCGCCACTGGTGTTCCTTCCTATATCTACGCATTTCACCGCTACACAGGAAATTCCACCACCCTCTACCGTACTCTAGCTTGCCAGTTTTGGATGCAGTTCCCAGGTTGAGCCCGGGGCTTTCACATCCAACTTAACAAACCACCTACGCGCGCTTTACGCCCAGTAATTCCGATTAACGCTTGCACCCTCTGTATTACCGCGGCTGCTGGCACAGAGTTAGCCGGTGCTTATTCTGTCGGTAACGTCAAAACAGCAAGGTATTAGCTTACTGCCCTTCCTCCCAACTTAAAGTGCTTTACAATCCGAAGACCTTCTTCACACACGCGGCATGGCTGGATCAGGCTTTCGCCCATTGTCCAATATTCCCCACTGCTGCCTCCCGTAGGAGTCTGGACCGTGTCTCAGTTCCAGTGTGACTGATCATCCTCTCAGACCAGTTACGGATCGTCGCCTTGGTGAGCCATTACCCCACCAACTAGCTAATCCGACCTAGGCTCATCTGATAGCGCAAGGCCCGAAGGTCCCCTGCTTTCTCCCGTAGGACGTATGCGGTATTAGCGTTCCTTTCGAAACGTTGTCCCCCACTACCAGGCAGATTCCTAGGCATTACTCACCCGTCCGCCGCTGAATCAAGGAGCAAGCTCCCGTCATCCGCTCGACTTGCATGTGTTAGGCCTGCCGCCAGCGTTCAATCTGAGCCATGATCAAACTCTTCAGTTCAATACTGCTTGGGTTTTTAAGAAACCCTAAACTTGGCTCAGCAATCTCAAATGACTATGTGATTTCTCGCATGGCCACTTGTGATGCTGATAATCTTTTTGACTATCAGTCCGTACTCACAAGCACCCACACGAATTGCTTGATTCGATTTGTTAAAGAGCGTTTGGTTAAGAGCTTTTCGTCTCAACCGAGGCGCGCATTCTACGCTTTCCTCAGAGCCTGTCAAGCGTTTATTTTGAAGTTTTTTACTACCGCTTTCTTTCGAAAGCTAACAACTTCAACAACTTACCGCTTGCCCCGAAGCGTTCATCGCTGCGAGGAGGCGAATAATACGCGCTTTGAAATCAGAGTCAACACCTTGTTCTGAAAAACTTTTCCAACACCGTTTTGCCGCTAACCGGCAACTAATGAAAGCGCCGTGGATCTGTAAAGAAACACACCACGGAGCGTAGCGGCCATGAGCAATGGGCAAAGCGAGAAAACCCCCGGCCTCTCTGCAGATGAAGAGCAGGAGGTCAGCCACAGCCAACCGCCACGGGCGGCAGTGCTGCACGAAATCATTCGCTACCAGGGCGACCAGGAGCTGGAACGTACACTTGCCGCGTTGTGGTGGTCGGCACTTGCCGCCGGCCTGTCCATGGGGCTGTCGTTGATGGCCATGGGGCTATTCTACGCCCGCCTGCCAGAAGGCGATGGTGCCCAGGTGGTTGCCAGCATCGGCTACAGTGCGGGCTTTCTTGCCGTGATCCTGGCCCGCCAGCAACTGTTCACCGAGAATACGCTCACCGCGGTGCTGCCCGTCATGACCGCCCCTACGCTGGCCAACTTCGGACGCCTGCTACGCCTCTGGGGCGTGGTGTTGCTTGGCAACCTGGCAGGTACCCTGCTGGTGGCCTGGGTGATGCTGGAACTGCCGATATTCGACAGCAAGACCGATGTGGCATTCCTGGAGGTCGGTCGCAAGGTAATGAAGAACGACATCAGCCAGATGTTCGCCAAGGGCATAGTCTCAGGCTGGATGATTGCCACCATGGTCTGGATGATCCCTTCAATGGAGCACGCCAAGATCTGGATCATTCTGATGATCACCTACCTGATGGCCCTTGGCGATTTCACTCATATAGTAGTGGGGTCAGTCGAAGTGTCCTACCTGGTGTGGGCTGGCGACGAAACCTGGAGCCGCTTCTGGCTGGAATTTGCACTGCCGACGCTGGCGGGCAACATCATCGGTGGCAGTTTCATCTTCGCCTTGATCAGCCATGCACAAGTGCGCAGTGACAGTGGCAAACCACCCTCGCGGCTTCTGAACGACGACCAGCCCCGGTCCGCGCGCAGCAGACATGAGCACAAATGATACTCAGCGTGCCGCTACGGTGAGTTCATGCCCCTGGTCCTGCTCACTCACAGGCCAGGGGCTACCCATCCGTTTGCCCGTCATGCGGTGAGTCCAGGTTGCCTCGCCCCCGCCTGCGAGTGCTCAGTCGTACCTGAGCCTGGTTATCAACTGCCCCACCGTGATCGAATCAACCGTGAATTGGCTTGCAAGGTCATTTCTCGCCGGTGACACACTGTTCAACAATATTCATGCGTGTTATGCGATGAACGGTACACCGACAGAAAACTGTGAGCACTATGGATAACCGCAACGGCAAAGGACTTTCATTCGTCAAGCGCATCTACCTGCCGCGGGTCATTGGCCTGGGAATCGGTCTGTTCACTGTCATGGCGGCCATTGCGCCGCTGTCGCCCCCCTCCTGGGCATGGCTGCTGTTACTGTTCAATGGTCTACTGTGGCCGCACGTGGCCTACCTGTGGGCTGCCCGCTCGACAACGCCTTACCAGTCGGAACAGCGCAACCTCCTGCTGGACTCCCTGATGGGCGGGTTCTGGACCGCCGCCATGCACTTCAACCCGCTGCCCAGCGTGACCGTGCTGGCGATGATGACGATGAACAACGTCGCCGCCGGCGGCAAGCGCATGGTCTTTCGCGGGGTGCTGGCGCAACTGGCTGGCATGCTCGCCGCCATCCTGCTGCTCGGCCCTGGCTTGCAATTGACCGCCACGCCCCTGCAGGTCTATGCGTGCCTGCCCATGCTGGCGCTGTACCCGCTGGCTTTGGGCTGGGTGTGCTACCAGCTTGCGATCAAGCTGGGCGACCACAAGCGCCGGCTGAGCGCCCTGAGCCTGACCGACAGCCTGACCGGGCTGTTCAACCACGGTGCCTGGAAGGACCTGCTGCAGCTCAAGTTCCAGGCGTGCAAGCAACAACAGGGGCACGCGGTGATTGCCCTGATCGACATCGATCACTTCAAGACCATCAACGACACCTTTGGCCATGTGGTCGGCGACTGTGTACTGCGCCAGCTCAGTGCTGAGCTGCGGCGCAGTTTGCGCGAGGGCGACCAGGCCGGGCGTTACGGCGGCGACGAATTCTGCGTGATCATGCCCGAAACCAGCGAAGCCCAGGCCTGCCAAGCCATGGAGCGTCTGCGCGAGCGGGTTTCCAGCTACCGCAACCCACAGTTACCGCACCTGCGCATCAGCCTGAGTATCGGCCTGTCGCCCTTCCAGGCCAGCCTCGAGTCCCCCGAGCACTGGCTCGAACAGGCAGACAAGGCGCTGTACATCGCCAAGCACGCTGGCCGCGATCAGGTCAATTTTGCCCGCGGTGAAGCTGCCACGCTCAGGCTGGCCTATCCTGATTGAACCTCCTTCCTGACTGACTGGCGGGAGGTTGCCTGAAGGAGTCGCTCGCGCATGGCCAGGACCGCCAAGCTTTCACCCGCTAGCCCTACACCGCGCTTTCAGGTACGCCACCTCATTGCCGGTTTCAGCGCAGTGTTCGGCCTGGCTTGCCTGGTCATTCTCGGCGCTCTGTTCAATATCGCCCGCACGCTCGACCAACAGGAGCGCGAGCGTAGCGCCTTCCATGCGACCCAGGCGCTGGAACAACGGCTGCTCGCCTCGCGCCAGTTTCTGTCCAGCTATGCCGTATGGGATGCAGCCTTCGAGCACCTGTCGGGCCAAGCCGACTGGCAATGGGCCTACGAGGAAAAGAACGTAGGCGAGTCGCTGTACAGCGCCAGCGGCTACGAAGGGGTGTTCGTAGTGGAAAACGACCGCACCACCTATGCCTTGTTCAAAGGCCAGCCCAGCCAGGCAGGCGCTGACAGCTATATAGACACACCGCTGCAGCCGATCATCGAACAGGCCCGCGCGGCGGCGATTTCACGCGAGCAGGTCACCCGTTTCGTGCTGTTCAATGGCTGGCCGGCCGCACTCAGTGCAGCAGCCGTGCGCCCGGACCGGGAGGTTACCGACAGCGAGGTGAGCCAGGCGCCGGTCATGCTGTTCATTGACCAGCTCACCGAAAGCAAACTGGCGCAGTTGGGCAAAGGCGCCGGCCTGACCGGCATGCACGTGGAAAAGGAGGATATGCAGGATCACAACCACCTGCGCATCGACCTGGGCGACACCGGCTACCATCTGACCTGGAACAGCCCGCTGCCGGGGCAGCAGATGCTGTGGGCAGTGTTGCCCGCACTGTTGTGCGCGCTACTGATACTTGGGCTGGTGATGCTGTACCTGTTCCGCCATGCCTTGCGCAGCTCCCGGGCAATCGGCCTCACGCTCGTGCATCTGCAACAAAGCAACCAGGCCCTGGAGGCCAGCGAGCAGCGCTTCCGGGCGGTGGCCGAGTCGGCATCCGACTGGATCTGGGAAACCGACCGGCAACAACGCCTGACCTACCTGTCGCAACGCTTCGCCAACGTCACCGGCTACCCGGTAGACGGCTGGCTGGGCCACCCGCTCAACCAGTTGCTGGCCTGCGATACCACGCCGCTGTCACCCTGGCTGGACGCCCTGACTACGGCCGAGCCACAGCAATTGGCCAACCTGCGCTGCACTTACCGCGACCAGAATGGCCAGAACCGCTACTGCCGGATATCCGCCCGCGCTATCTGGCGCGATGGCAAGGCCATCGGTTTTCGGGGTACCGCCAGCGATATCACCGACGAAGTCGACGCCCATGCGCGCATCCAGCACCTTTCGCTGCACGACCCACTGACCGGGCTGGCCAACCGCAACAAGCTCGCCCGGCACCTGGAGCAGGCCTTGTTGCGCGGCAGTGACTCGCCGCCGCTGACCTTGTTGCTGCTGGACCTGGACAACTTCAAGCCGATCAACGACTCGCTCGGTCATGCTGCCGGAGATGCCGTGCTGCAAGAAGTGGCAACGCGCCTGCGCGACACCACCCGCGATGGCGACCTGGTCGCGCGCCTGGGCGGCGACGAGTTCATCCTGGTACTCAGCGGCATGGACAACAGCAGCGAGATCGACCGCTTCTGTGCGCGCCTGATCGGCCTGCTGCAGCAACCCATCGTCTTCGAAAACCAGCCGCTGCACATTGGTGCCAGCATTGGTGTTGCCCAGACGCGCAACCAGGGCTTCGATGCATGTGAGCTGATCCGCTGCGCCGACATCGCCCTGTACCAGGCCAAGGCCGATGGAAAGAACACATGGCGCTACTTCGTTGCCGAAATGAACCAGCAGATCCAGTACCGCCGCCAGTTGGAGAACGACCTGCGCCGGGCCCTGCGCAATGAGGAGTTCGAGTTGCATTACCAGCCGCGCTACCGCCTCGACGACCTGCGTATCGTCGCGGTCGAGGCCTTGGTGCGCTGGCGGCATCCTCAGGAAGGGTTGCTGGGGCCGGACACCTTCATCCCGTTGGCCGAGCAGAGCGACATCATTGTTGCGCTGGGCCGCTGGGTGCTTCGCGAAGCTTGCCGCACTGCCCATGACTGGCCGGCCGACGTGCTGGTTTCGGTCAACCTGTCGCCTGCCCAGTTCTTGCGCAGCGATGTGGTAGCGGACGTGCGCGAAACTTTGCTCGACACGGCCTTCCCCGCCCAACGCCTGGAACTGGAAATTACCGAGAACGTGATGCTCAACGATATCGAAGGCGCATTAGGCACCATGCTGTCGCTCAAGGAGCTAGGGGTGCGCCTGAACATGGATGATTTCGGCACCGGCTATTCGTCGTTGGGCTACCTGCGTACCTACCCGTTCGACAGCATCAAGATCGACAAGCGCTTCATCAGCGGCCTGAACAACAACGGCGGCAGCGACCGCGCTGTGGTCCAGGCCATCATCAACCTGGGCGAAGCGATGGGGCTGACAGTGACAGCCGAAGGCGTGGAAAGCGAACATCAACTCAAGTCGCTGGAAAAGGACCGCTGCCATGAAGTGCAAGGCTATTACCTGAGCAAGCCCCTGGACAGCGCCGGGTTGACGGCGTTGTTGCACCAACCCTCCCAAAACACTGCACAGCCTTTGTAGACCCGGCCTTGCTCCTAAACAGACTGGGTGCGCTGCTGCAGGCTGCGCTGCGCCACGATTTCAGGCAGATCACAGCGGCGAAGGTAGGCGCGCAGCGGTTCACCAATGTTCAAGCGGTCATCCACATGCTGATCCAGCAAAAGCGACAGCCGTTCGCGGCACAACGCCATGCGCTGCCCTTGCTCGGGCCGCCAGACAAACTCGCTGCAGGGGGTGATACTGGCGTCGGCCACGTCCATGCCGAACGCGTCCTCGGAGAAACGCACGATATGAACACCGCGCTTGCCGTGAAAGCCGACAAAGCCCTTTAGCTGATCGGCGGCGTTGCAGATATCCTGGGAAGTGATGGCCATGACGTAACCTCGCAATGAAATCGGAAGATACGCACGCCAGGCGGGAAAAGGGTTGCCTCTGTCGGGCAACTCACAACGGCAGCCTAACGCAACTGGCGGGCCGATCGCCAAGTTTTTTCGTGTTTGCCCGACGTCGTCGGCGTACTGGAGTTGGACTGCCTTCACCACACGACCCGGCTGTACCGCTTCGAACGTTACATTTCTGTCTTTGAGGCAGCACCATCACTGCGGGTCGCGGTCCTCGTGCACTTGCACACTCGCCGTCATCCCCGCACTCAAGGTCAGCCCTTCCGGCACCTGATCCAGGCGAATCCTCACCGGTATGCGCTGGGCCAGTCGCACCCAGTTGAAGGTCGGCTCTACCTCCGGCAGCAACTGGCTGTCCGGGTTGCTGTTGCGGTCGGTGATGCCGCGGCTGATGCTCTCCACGTGCCCCTGCATCGGTTCACCCGTGCCCATCAGCCACACCTTCACAGTGTCCCCAACGCGAATGCGCGGCAACTTGGTTTCCTCGAAATAGGCCTGGATGTAGAACGTCGAATCATCCACCAGCGCCATCACCGACTCCCCGGTGTTCACATAATTGCCCTCGGCCAGACGCAGATTGGTGATATGCCCGCTGCGCGGGGCCCGCACTTCACTGCGCGCCAGGTTGATCCTGGCCACCTGCAACTGCGCCTCGGCTTCATGCAGCTCGCCACGTGCGATGGCGGCATTGATCTGGGCGTTTTCACGCAACTCGGCACTGATCGCCTCTGGCCCCAAAGCAGTACGCCGGGCTGCTTCACGCTCGCGCAAGCGCAGTTGCTGGGCGCGGGTCTCGGTCACCGCGCTGGCCTGATCGAACGCGGCCTGGAAGCGCTCGCGGTCAATGCTCATCAACAGGTCGCCAGCCTTGACCTGCTGGTTGTCATGGACCTTGAGTTCACGAACCCAGCCAGACACATCAGGTGCGATCACCACCACATCGGCGCGCACACGGGCATCGCGCGTCCATGGGGTGAGCATGTAGTACTGCCACAGCTGGTAGCCGGCCAACACGGCCAGGGCCACCACACACAGGGTCACCAGAATACGTACGGCCGCACGCATCGAAACACTCCTTTATAAAGTCCCAGACAGACGTACCACCAGGAACAACACACAGACGAACAGCGCAGCGTCGAACAGCGCTTCATGCCAGATCCAGCGCCCCAACGGTGTGGCATGCACCACCAGGCGCAGCAGGCCGGTGAGCAGCAGCGCCAACAACACATAAAGCAAAAACGGGCTGAGCAGCACACCGCCCACTTCCCACTCACACAAACCCATGGGTGTCCTCCTGCCAGCGGCACCATTTGCCCCAGCTTTTCTGCAATTGCAGTACCGCCCCCTCGGCCAGGCGAAGCGGGTCGCTGGCTGGCAGCCGACGCAAGGCCGCAATGAACTGCTCACTGGCAGCATCCAGCAGCTGCCCACGCCCGGCAGCAGGCCCTTTGGCCAGCGCTGCCTCCACGTGTTGCAGGTACTCGCGCTCGGCCCGCCCCAAAGGGGCCTGTGCGACCGCCAGGCACATGCGCAGGTGTACCAGTTCATCGCCGATATCCAGCCCGTGCAGGCCGTCATCCCAACGTTTGCGTTCGCCTTCCGGTAATTCACTGGCATGCCGCGCCAGTTGCATCAGCCGGTCGGCCATGCGCCCGCCAAACCAGCTGTCAGCCCCGCGCAGGTCGCGCCGAGTCAGGCGCACCAGGTCGTTCTGCGTTGCAGCACGCAAGCGCCGGCCCAGCCAGGCCGGATGGCGGAACACCAGTAAGCGAAAGGCCATGACCGCTGCCGACACCCCCACCAGCATGGCCAGGGCACTGTTCAGCATGGTCGCCACGCCGAACTGCATGGCGTTGAGCGGCGACACCAGCACAATGAAGTGCAGGCAATAGGAAGTGGCCGTAGCCCCGGTACGCGGATGGGCCATGCCCAGTGCACCAAGAAACAGTGGCACGCCCATGCCCAGGCAGAGCATGGCGAAGCTGCTCCATTGCGGCAGCATGATCTGCCCGACCACAAACGCCGCCGGTATCGCCAGGAATATCCCGCGCAGGAAACTCAGGCCGATCTGTGCGCCGTTCTCGCGACTGGCGAACAGGCTGCAGACCACGCAGGTCAGCACCAGGCCACCGGGGGCCGAAGGCCAGGCCGTGGCCAGCCAGAAACCACTCATTACCAGGAAGGCCAGCGCGCTGCGCGAGCCGAACAGCAAGGCCAGCGACCAGTCTCGGTGCGCGGCCAGCCCCTGGGACACGTCCTTGGGCGCCCTGCCCGCCTCCACATCCTCAAGTGCCTGGCTGGCGGCCATGGCATAGTCCAATAGCAGGGCCATGCGCGCCAGGCAGAAGTGCTCCGCCGAACTGATTTGCTCATCGTGGGCGGCATCCCAGATTCGCTGACGCAACAACAGCAGGCTGGGCTGATCGGGTTGGGCCAGCAGCGTGCGCACTTCCTGCAACCAGGGCGTCAGATGCTCGACCTCACCCTCATCCAGTTGCCGCCACTGGCGGCGCACCGAACGGGAAATACGCAACAGCACCATCAGTTTCTGGCTAAGGCCACGAATGGCACGGGCACGTTGGCGCCCGCGATTGCCCTCGAACCAGGCATGTTCACGTTGGCTGTCGATGGCAACGATGCGCCCCAGGCTTTCCAGCAGGCCTTTACGCGCCTCGTCCTCTCCGCCCAGCATGGCGCTGGCGGCCTGCAGGCCGTTCTGCCAGGCCTGCCGCGCCTGCCCGCCCAGTTGCTGCTCGACCCGCATGGGCCAGAGCAAGGCACTGCTGGCTGTTGCACAGAAAATACCCAGGCAGATCTCGGTACAGCGAGCCACGGCCTGGTCGAATACTTGCAGGGGGTGGTCAATGGCCGGCAAGGCAATGATCGCTGCGGTGTAGCCGGCCAGCACGAAGGCATAGGCCCAGGCGCTGCGCAACTGGGTGGACGCGGCGGTACACAGCGCCAGCCAAAGCGCCAAGGTAAGCAGAAACAGGCCGGGGGTCTGGGCGAACAGGCCGATGAACAGCACCGACATGACTGTGCCGACCAACGTGCCGGCCAACCGCGCCAAGCCTTTCTGCACCACCATGCCCGATAGCGGCTGGGCGACGATGAAAGCAGTCATCAATGCCCAGGAGGGTTGCTCCAGCCCCCAGCGCATCGCCAGCCACAACGCCAGGCCGCCCCCGAGCAGGGTCTTGATGGCAAACTTGAGGGCGAGGCTGCTGGGCGCGAACAGGGCCTGAAAGGTGATGGGCACGAGGCGGACCTTGCGGGGAAAAGTCTTGCTGAAAAGATAGACAATGATGAGCAGGATAAAGCGGAAACGATTAATTAGCTAGCTAATCATGTATATTCGATTTGCCTGCATTGAAAGGGACAGCTCAGACAGTAAAAAATGCAGGCAAAAAAAATGGGCGACCGAAGTCGCCCTAAATGCCTTGCGTGCTCGTGTACCCGGAAGGTCAGCGCGGCTTGCGCTTGTTCGAGTCCTTCCAGATGAAAATGCCCAGACCGGCAAAGAAGGCGACCATCAGCCCGACCGTTACCACACCGGCGATAACCACGTTGTCGAAGAACATGCTGGCCTCCCCATTCGTTTGCCGTTGTCCGATGGGTACACGTTAACCAATGTGGCGGCGGGGAAAATTGATCAGTGTCAATGGTGCCCGAGGCCGGGCACGCGAGGGGTGCGCAGGGTTGACCTGCGTCAAGTTTCAACGCTTCTTAGGTTTGCCCTTGGGCTTCTTTTTCTTGCTGGTACTCAATGGCAGGGCCTGCTCGAAAGCATTGCGCATTTCATTTAGCCGCTTTTCCTTGAGGTCGTGGACGCGCTTGGCACGTTCGGCATCGAAATCGATGAGGTTGTCTTGGCTCATGGGGTGGGCTCGACGATCAACAGAGAATTGCATGATGAAGCCAGGCGCAGGCGCTGACCAGCCCCGTATCAGACTTCGATGTCCACTAGCAGCCCTTGGCGTACATGCTCGCCCATCAATGGCGCTACCGGTACGGTGTTGTCGGCATTGACCTCGTCACCCGGCACGGCCTCGTAGCGTTCCTGCTCGCCCTTGTTCCGGCGTTGCTGCTGGCGGCGCTGTTCATCGCGCAGCAACAATACCTGCTCCTGCGGGTCGCGCTGGCGCTTGAGGTCAATGGCACTTTCGCCGGACGCAGGCTGCGTCGGCACCACCGGCTTGACGTCGGGGGTTGGCTTGACCGGGTCCTGTTGCGAGGTGACCGGGGCGGCACTGAGCGGAATGATCGGCGGCAGCATGGACGTTCTCCTATGCCCCCTGTATCGGCAGGCGCAGCTTTACCTTGATGTCATGGACAACATTTACTCGGCTTCGTCACCCGGCTCGTCGTCGACTGGCGGGCTGGCCTCGCTCCAGGGCCGCTTGTACACCTGCTGCCAAACCGCATCCATATGATCGCGCAATACCTGCGGCGCGGCTTTCAGCGAAGCGCTGTCCTCGCGCTCACCACCGACCGGTTCCTCGCCCGCCGGGGTGATCAGCGACTGGCCGGTAATGGTGTAACTGGCCTGCCCTTCACGCATCTCGATGGCGATGTCATGCGGGTCGATACCGCCGCCGCAGAATGCATGGCTGGCCACCGTTATCTCGGCCACCCCATTCTGGTTCAGGTCGCTGACGTCACTGACGTCATTATAGAAGTCCACGTCCAGGTCCAGCCCCGGGCAGGTCGTTTCCTGCTCGACCTGCCAACGCGCCTTGAAGGCGTCGCTCTCGGCCGTGCGCCCGTACAAGGTGGCCTTGAGCACCACCTTGTCCACTTCCTGTTCGCTTTCGAGGTCGCTGGCCTGGCCATCGCTGCGGCTCAGGACCAGCAGCCCTTCGCCGTCACTGTCACGAAAGTGCACGCTCTTTATCGGCGTCTGCACGCCCAGTACCTCAAGCTGCTCCATCGGAATGGGGGGCAATGTCTCAAAGTTTTTCTGCTCGCAGGCGCTCAGCAGCACCAGGCTGCCCACGGCCATCGAAGCGCTGATCCAGCGGTGCTTGGCAGACATGTTGATCCGGGGCCCTCGTCGGCGGCGCTGTGCAGGGCGATGAAACGACTAGACTGTGCCTTTCGATACCATTCGGTGCTATCGGCACTTTGGTCTGACCGGCCGATCCGTTAACATAATCGGCTTTTTCATCGCGGGAGTTCAGGCAGTATGGCGCAGCAGTATCAACCGGGGCAACGCTGGATCAGCGACAGCGAAGCAGAGCTCGGCCTGGGTACCATCCTGGCGCAGGATGGCCGCCTGTTGACCGTGCTCTACCCGGCCACTGGCGACACCCGCCAGTATTCCCTGCGCAATGCGCCGCTGACCCGCGTGCGCTTCTCGCCAGGTGACCAGATCACCCACTTCGAGGGCTGGAAGCTGACCGTGCGCGAGGTCGAGGACATCGACGGGCTGATGGTCTACCACGGCCTGGACGGGCAGAACCAGCCTCGCACCCTGCCTGAAACCCAGTTGTCGAACTTCATTCAGTTCCGCCTGGCCAGCGACCGCCTGTTCGCCGGGCAGATAGACCCACTGTCGTGGTTCAGCCTGCGCTACAACACCCTGCAGCACACCAGCAAGCAGATGCAGTCGGCACTGTGGGGGTTGGGCGGCTGCCGCGCACAGCCCATCGCCCACCAACTGCACATTGCCCGCGAAGTCGCCGACCGCAGCGCCCCGCGCGTTCTGCTGGCCGACGAAGTGGGCCTGGGCAAAACCATCGAAGCCGGCCTGGTCATTCACCGCCAACTGCTGTCGGGTCGCGCCAGCCGCGTACTGATCCTGGTGCCGGAAAACCTCCAGCACCAGTGGCTGGTGGAAATGCGCCGGCGCTTCAATCTGCAAGTGGCGCTGTTCGACGCCGAGCGCTTCATCGAAAGCGACGCCAGCAACCCGTTCGAGGATGCCCAACTGGCGTTGGTTGCCCTGGAGTGGCTGGTCGATGACGAAAAGGCCCAGGACGCGCTGTTTGCCGCTGGCTGGGACCTGATGGTCGTCGACGAAGCCCACCACCTGGTCTGGCACGAAGACCAGGTCAGCGCCGAATACGGCCTGGTCGAGCAACTGGCCCAAGTGATTCCGGGCGTACTGTTGCTGACCGCCACCCCCGAGCAGCTTGGCCAGGACAGCCACTTCGCCCGCCTGCGCCTGCTCGACCCCAACCGTTTTCATGACCTGGCCGCTTTCCGCGCCGAGAGCGAACACTACCGCCCGGTAGCCGAGGCAGTGCAGGAACTGCTCGACGAAGGCCGCCTGTCGCCCAAGGCCCACGCCACCATACTGGGCTTCCTGGGTGCCGAAGGCGAAGCCCTGCTGGCGGCAGTCAGCGACGGCGATACCCAGGCCAGCGCACGGCTGATTCGCGAGCTGCTGGATCGCCACGGCACCGGCCGCGTGCTGTTCCGTAACACCCGTGCGGCGATCCAGGGCTTCCCCGAGCGCCAGTTGCACCCCTACCCGCTGCCCACGCCCGAGCAATACCGCGACCTGCCAGCCGGCGAGCACGCCGAGCTGTACCCGGAAGTTGCCTTCCAGGCCCAGGGTGAAGTGGCCGATGACGAGCGCTGGTGGCGTTTCGACCCACGCGTCGACTGGCTGATCGACACCCTGAAGATGCTCAAGCGCACCAAAGTGCTGGTGATCTGCGCTCACGCCGAAACCGCAATGGACCTGGAGGACGCCCTGCGCGTGCGCTCCGGCATCCCGGCCTCGGTGTTCCATGAAGGCATGAGCATCCTCGAGCGCGACCGTGCCGCTGCCTACTTTGCCGATGAAGAGTTTGGCGCCCAGGTGCTGATCTGCTCGGAAATCGGCAGCGAAGGCCGCAACTTCCAGTTCGCTCATCACCTGGTGATGTTCGACCTGCCGGCGCACCCCGACCTGCTCGAACAGCGCATCGGCCGCCTTGACCGGATCGGCCAGAAGCACACTATCCAGCTGCACATCCCGTACCTGCAGGAAAGCCCGCAAGAGCGCCTGTTCCAGTGGTACCACGAAGGCCTCAACGCCTTCCTCAACACCTGCCCCACCGGCAATGCCCTGCAGCACCAGTTCGGCCCACGCCTGCTGCCGCTGCTCGAAGGCGGCGAAAACAAGGC
The DNA here is from genome assembly GCF_045164175.1 of Pseudomonas sp. 10(2024). Classification (NCBI taxonomy): domain Bacteria; kingdom Pseudomonadati; phylum Pseudomonadota; class Gammaproteobacteria; order Pseudomonadales; family Pseudomonadaceae; genus Pseudomonas; species Pseudomonas sp. 10(2024). The sequence continues at coordinate 1,310,691 of NZ_CP174006.1, read as the reverse complement.
CTGGGATACCCTGGTGGCCGACGCCCGCAGCGAACGCGAGCGCCTGGAAGCCGAACTGCACACTGGCCGTGACCGCCTGCTGGAACTCAATTCCGGCGGCGCCGGCGAAGGTCAGGCGCTGGTCGAGGCCATTCTGGAACAGGACGACCAGTTCGCTCTGCCGATCTACATGGAAACCCTGTTCGACGCCTTCGGCATCGACAGCGAAGACCATTCCGAGAACGCACTGATCCTCAAGCCGAGCGAGAAGATGCTCGATGCCAGCTTCCCGCTGGGCGACGATGAAGGCGTGACCATCACCTACGACCGTGGCCAGGCGCTGTCACGCGAGGACATGCAGTTCCTCACCTGGGAGCACCCGATGGTACAGGGCGGCATGGATCTGGTGCTGTCAGGCTCGATGGGCAACACCGCCGTGGCGTTGATCAAGAACAAAGCGCTCAAACCAGGCACTGTCCTGCTTGAACTGCTGTTCGTCAGCGAGGTGGTGGCACCCCGTAGCCTGCAACTGGGCCGCTACCTGCCGCCGGCGGCACTGCGCTGCCTGCTCGATGCCAATGGCAACGACCTGGCGTCACGCGTGGCCTTCGAAACCCTCAACGACCAGCTCGAGAGTGTACCGCGCGCCAGCGCCAACAAGTTCGTCCAGGCCCAGCGCGATGTGCTGGCCAAGCGTATCAGTGGCGGCGAGGAGAAGATCCTGCCGGCCCACAACGAGCGCGTGGCCGAAGCCCAGCGCCGCCTGACAGCCGAGGCCGACGAAGAGCTGGCGCGCCTGGTGGCATTGCAAGCGGTCAACCCAAGTGTGCGTGACAGCGAAATCGACGCCCTGCGCAAGCGGCGCGAAGATGGCTTGGCAATGCTGGAAAAGGCCGCCCTGCGCCTGGAAGCCATTCGCGTGCTGGTGGCTGGCTAACGCAGGCCCCGCGCCCCTTGTGGGAGCGGGCACGCCCGCGAACACCGGCGAAGCCGGTGGCATCCACCGCAGTGGATGCTTCGCGGGCTCGCCCGCTCCCACAGGAAGGCATTAGGGCCCCAAATTTATTCCTCACTGCGATTGGAGTTATAACCAAATCGTAGAAATCATTGTGCCATTAGTCAGGAAGGCTTAAGTACTCCTTCCTATACTGCCTCTGGACAGTCTGCACAGGGTTGTAGCGCAGACGAGTGAAGACTCGATCAAGAGGCATTCCATGGAATGGCTGGGGCTGCAACTGTTCGCCGATCTTCCCGCAACCGGGCGCATCGTCATCGACTGCCGTCATGAACCGCTCTTGGTTCTGCTCGCCTATTTCGTTGCTTGCGCGGCCTGTTTCGCCACGCTCGACATGGCCGAGCGTCAGTCCCACAGCGACGACCCCACCGCCCACCGGCAATGGAACATGCTTGGAGCCTGCTGCCTGGCAGGCGGCATATGGGCCATGCACTTCATCAGCATGCTGGCCTTTCGGGCCCCGGTGGACGTGCACTACGACGTATCCCTGACCATTCTTTCACTGCTCATCGCACTGGGCGTGGCCTGGTTGGCCATGCACAGCCTCGAACGCAGCAACATGCGCGCGCACCATTTCGTGCCGAGCGCAGGGCTGATCGGCCTGGGCATCATCCTCATGCATTTTGTCGGCATGGCCGCGATGGAAACGGGTGCCCGCCAGTACTACCAAACCGGCTTGCTACTTGCCTCTGCCGCCATTGCCCTGCTCACCGCCCTGACCGCGCTGTACCTGGCCCGCTACTTGCGCAATGGCAGCGGCACCCTGTACCAGGCCATGAAGTACGGCGCCAGCCTGCTGATGGCCGGCGGCATCGTCGCCACTCATTTCACCGCGATGTCGGCCATGACCTTGGTCATCCCTGCCGATACCGCACTGCGCCTGCCCTCGGGCGACAACAGCCTGCAACTGGGACTGGGCATCGGCTTCATCACCCTGCTGATCAGTGGCGCCAGCATCAGCGCCGCACTGGCCGACAAGAAGCTGCAAAGCAAGGAGCACGACCTGCGCCGGGTCAGCGTACTACTCAGCCAACTGGACCAGGCCCGCGCTTCGCTGCAGCAGGCGGCGCATTATGATGCCCTGACCAACCTGCTCAACCGCCGTGGATTCAACCAGGTATTCGCCGAGCGCCTGGTCGAACATCAGGCCAGCGAAAACCGCCTGGCCGTCATGTTCCTCGACATCGACCATTTCAAGCGTATCAACGACAGCCTTGGCCACGATGCCGGTGACGAGCTGCTCAAGGTGATCGCCAACCACATCAAGGCCGCTACCCGCAACCACGACCTGGTTGCGCGCTTTGGTGGCGACGAGTTCTGTGTAGTCACCAGCCTGAACAGCCGCGACGAAGCCCGCCACCTGGCCCAGCGCATCATGCAACGGATGAAAGACCCCATCGACCTGGGCGGGCGGCGCATGGTCATGACCACCAGCATTGGTATAAGTATCTTCCCGGACGATGGCAGCACAGCCGAAGAGCTGCTCAAGCATGCCGACCTGGCCCTCTACCAATCCAAGGACAACGGGCGCAACAGCCTGAATTTCTTCAATGACAGCCTGAAGGCTCGCGCGTCGATCGCCTTGCAACTGGAAGAAGAGCTGCGCCTGGCGCTGCTCGAAGAGCGCGGGCTGTGTGTGCACTACCAGCCGATCTTCGACCTGCGCAGCGGGCAAATGGCCAAACTGGAAGCGCTGGTACGCTGGCAGCATCCTCAACACGGCCTGCTCGGGCCCGACCGTTTTGTCGGCATTGCCGAAGCCAACGGCCTGATCATCGACCTTGACCTGTGGGTGCTGCGCCATGCCTGTGCCGACCTGGCCCACTTGCAGCGCCACGGCTACGGCGAGGTCAAGGTCACGGTCAATTGCTCGGCAGTCACCCTCAGCCACGACGAACTGCCTAACGAAGTAGAAAAGGCGCTGTTCCACGCCGGCCTTGCGCCACGCCACCTGGAGCTGGAGGTGACCGAGAACGCCCTGGTGGGGGATATCCAGCGCACGGTCAGCCTGCTCAAACGCGTCAGGGCTTTGGGGGTGGCACTTTCGATCGATGATTTTGGTACCGGCTACTCGTCACTGGCCTACCTCAAGCGCCTGCCGCTGGATGTGCTGAAGATCGACCGCACCTTCCTGCAGGATGTACCGGGCAGCCAGAAAGACCGGGAAATTGTCCAGGCGATCATCGCCATGGCGCATACCCTGCACCTGCGGGTAGTCAGCGAGGGCGTGGAAACCGCCGAACAGCAGGCGTTCCTCGAAAGCCATGGTTGCGACTACCTGCAGGGCTACCTGTTGGGGCGCCCCGTACCGCTGGCCGAGTTGCGCCCACTGCTGGAGCGGTTGCAGCGCCAAAACAGCCGGATCACACCTTCTTGCGGTACAGCTCTACCAGGGTCGCCGGATCTTTTTGCAGGTAACCCTGGCTACCGTGCAAGCGCATCAGTTGCGCGGCAAGGCCACTGAGCGGCGTCGCAGAGCCTTGCTCGCGGGAAAACTTGACCGCGCCATCGAGGTCCTTGAGCAGCGTGCGTACGTGCCACTTGATTGGCTCGAAGCGGCTCTCGGCCATTTGCGGCGCAAGAATCTGCAATGGCTTGGAATCGGCAAAGCCCCCCGCCAGCGCTTCAGCGATCAGCGTCGCGTCCACGCCCGACTGTTCGGCCAGTGCCACCACTTCTGCAATTACCAGGGCATTGCAGGCTACGATCATCTGGTTGCAAGCCTTGGTCACCTGGCCCGCGCCTACCGCGCCCATATGCGTCACGCGCTGACCAAGCACCTGCAGCACCGGGCGTGCACGCTGCAGATCGGCCGCTTCACCGCCAACCATGATCGCCAGCGTGCCCGCTTCGGCACCGGGCGTACCGCCAGATACCGGTGCATCCAGCCAGGCCATGCCGCACAGTGCGGCCAGTTCGGCAGCCATTTCACGGGTGGCGGTGGGTTCCAGGCTGGAGAAATCGATCAGCAACTGGCCGCTGCGCCCGCCCTGGGCAACGCCTTGCTCGCCGAACACCACTTCACGCACCACCGCCGTGTCGGCGAGGCACAGTAGCACCATGTCGCTGTCACGGCACAATTCGGCCGGGCTGCTGGCCAGGCGCGCACCAGCAGCGACCAGCGCGGCGCACTTGTCCGGGCTGCGGTTCCATACCGTCAGCGGATAACCCGCTGCCAGCAGGCGGCGGCACATGGGCAGGCCCATCAGGCCGATGCCGGCGAATCCAAGCGAAGGTAGTGCAGTGCTCATCGATAAACTCCTGACTGATTCGAACATTTCCCAGGCTGGCGACGGTCCCGGTGGCGCCTGGCAGAACGATGGCCACATTACGCATCCCGTAAACTGTTACCGCCACGCCGAATTGTTACTTCCCTCTACCCGTCTTGATTGCTTTCAAGCACCAAAACGGCGCTGATGCGTATTTTTGCGCACTAAAAAAGATCACGCCTCTTCCTGGCCCTTCACCTGAATCACGATGAACGGTGAAACCACCACCGCCCAGATCTCTGGGTCGCGGCTTTGCAGGTCCAATGCCTGCTCGGCCGACACCGGCCCAACAGTGCCATCACTACGCCACTTGGCGAAGATCTCGCTGCGATTCTCGGCCATCGCCTCGGCAACGGCGATCAGGTCAAGGCTGGGGTCGACCCAAATCAGGTCACCCTTGGCCCAAAAACGCTCCAGCGCTTTCCACTCGATGATTGCCGTCTCGCCAAGCAATTTGGCATAGAGGGTGCTTGTTTGATCAGTCATGGGTGGTATCCGCAAAAAATCGGTCAATAAAAAGGCCGGCATTTTTGCAGAAAAACCCGGTTTCAAATATGTAATTTGGTCGATTGGCCCCGAAGTTGTGGGACGGGGTCGCAGATGCAGGCAGTTTGATGGCGCCTTTCTGTATCTTTCTGTCGATCAAGCGACAACGCAGGAAAGACGCACTTTTCGACCGCTTTTCAAGCGCTCGAACAGCGCTCTACACTGTACCGGTACAGTTCCGGGACATGTTCCGGGGGAAGGTGGGCTAGCGCGTTGGCATGGCCACGCCGCAAATCCCGCCCGGTCTGTAGCCCTGGCCGCCAGGACTATAAGAATTACAACAGAATGAGTGGAGCACTATGATCAAGATTTCCAAGCTGTTCGCCGCAATGGTACTGGCCGGGGTAGCCAGCCATTCGTTTGCCGCCGATACCATCAAGATCGGCATCGCCGGTCCCAAGACGGGTCCCGTGACCCAGTACGGCGACATGCAGTTCATCGGCGCCAAGCAAGCCATCAAGGATATCAACGCCGCGGGCGGCGTGGATGGCAAGATGCTCGAAGCCAAGGAATACGACGACGCCTGCGACCCTAAACAGGCCGTGGCAGTCGCCAACAAAGTGGTCAACGACGGCGTCAAGTTCGTGGTCGGCCACCTGTGCTCCAGCTCCACCCAGCCAGCGTCCGACATCTACGAGGACGAAGGCGTGATCATGATCACCCCGGCCGCCACCTCGCCGGAAATCACCGCCCGTGGCTACAAGCTGATCTTCCGCACCATCGGCCTGGACAGCGCCCAGGGCCCGGCTGCCGGCAACTACATCGCCGACCACGTCAAGCCGAAGGTCGTTGCCGTCCTGCACGACAAGCAGCAGTACGGTGAAGGCATCGCCACCGCCGTCAAGCAAACCCTGGAAAGCAAAGGCACCAAGGTTGCCGTGTTCGAAGGCCTGAACGCGGGTGACAAGGACTTCTCCTCGATCATCCAGAAGCTCAAGCAGAACAACGTCGACTTCGTCTACTACGGCGGCTACCACCCAGAGCTGGGCCTGATCCTGCGCCAGGCTCAAGAGAAGGGCCTGAAAGCCAAGTTCATGGGTCCGGAAGGCGTGGGTAACGACTCCATTTCGCAGATCGCCCAGAACGCCTCCGAAGGCCTGCTGGTCACCCTGCCGAAGTCGTTCGACGCAGACCCGGCGAACAAGAAGATCGTCGACGCCATCAAGGCTGACGGCAAGGACCCAAGTGGCCCGTTCGTATTCCCTGCCTACTCGGCTGTCGAGCTGATCGCTCAAGGCATCAAGAAAGCCGGTTCCGATGATACCGACAAGGTGGCCAAGGCCATCCACGAAGGCACCTTCAAGACCCCGACCGGCGACCTGTCGTTCGACGACAAAGGCGACCTGAAAGACTTCAAGTTCGTGGTCTACGAATGGCACTTCGGCAAGCCGAAGACCGAAGTCTCCCCTCAGTAACTGCGTGACTAATAGCTGACCTACGAGCCCACTGTGCGAGCAGTGGGCTTCGTTTTATGAGGTTCATGGGCCCGATCCCCGCGATCCGGGGGCCGGCTCACCTGAAAATCTTAAAACCGTCACCCGCGGTTTCCTGGCCGTACCCCTGCCAGTGAAATGCAAATCAGGTTTTTAGGAGCGCTGTAATGCCTGAGATCTACCATTTCTTCCAACAACTGGTTAATGGATTGACCATCGGCAGCACCTATGCCTTGATCGCCATCGGCTACACGATGGTGTACGGCATCATTGGCATGATCAACTTCGCCCACGGCGAGGTGTACATGATCGGTTCCTACGTGGCCTTCATCGCCCTGGCGGGCCTGGCCATGATGGGTATCCATTCGCTGCCGATCCTGATGACCGTCGCCTTCGTCGCGACGATCTTCGTCACCAGTGCCTATGGCTACAGTATCGAACGGGTTGCCTACCGCCCCCTGCGCAACAGCAACCGTCTGATCCCGCTGATTTCTGCCATCGGCATGTCGATCTTCCTGCAGAACACGGTCTTGCTTTCGCAGGACTCCAAGGACAAGTCCATCCCCAACCTGATCCCCGGGAGTTTCTCCTTCGGGCCAGGCGGTGCTGAAGAAGTACTGATCAGCTACATGCAAATCCTGGTGTTCGTCGTCACCCTGGTGGCCATGACCCTGCTCACCCTGTTCATCTCTCGTTCCCGCCTGGGCCGCGCCTGCCGCGCCTGTGCCGAGGACATCAAGATGGCCAACCTGCTGGGCATCAACACCAACAACATCATCGCCCTCACCTTCGTCATCGGTGCCGCCCTGGCTGCCGTGGCGGCCGTGCTGCTGAGCATGCAGTACGGGGTGATCAACCCCAACGCCGGTTTCCTGGTGGGCCTGAAGGCTTTCACCGCGGCGGTACTGGGTGGCATCGGCAGCATCCCGGGCGCCATGCTCGGTGGGCTGGTGCTGGGCGTGGCCGAAGCGTTCGGTGCCGATATCTTCGGCGACCAGTACAAGGACGTGGTGGCATTCGGCTTGTTGGTTCTTGTCCTGCTATTCCGGCCGACCGGCATCCTGGGCCGCCCGGAGGTTGAAAAAGTATGAACAGAAATCTCAAACAGGCGTTCTTCAGCGCCTTGCTGGTCTGGGCCGTGGCCTTCCCGGTACTGGGCCTGAAACTGAGCATCGACGGCATCAGCCTGGTCGTGCACAGTCAGGGCTCGTTCACCATCAGCATCATCGCCGTCTGTTCGGTGCTGATGTTCCTGCGCGTGCTGTTCGACAAGCAGTGGAGTTCGGTGATGGGCCGCCGATCGGATCGCAAGCTGATCCCCCCGGCAGTCAGCAACTACCTCACCCTGCCCAAGACCCAGCGCTATGTCATCATCGGGTTGATCGTGATGGCACTGGTATGGCCGTTCTTCGGCTCTCGCGGTGCGGTCGACATCGCCACGCTGATCCTGATCTACGTGTTGCTGGGCCTGGGCCTGAACATCGTGGTCGGCCTGGCGGGCCTGCTCGACCTCGGCTATGTGGGCTTCTATGCCGTCGGTGCCTACAGCTACGCCATGCTCTCGCATTACCTGGGCTGGAGCTTCTGGGTGTGCCTGCCGATTGCCGGCCTGATGGCTGCCACGTTCGGCTTCCTGCTCGGCTTCCCGGTGCTGCGCCTGCGTGGTGACTACCTGGCGATCGTGACCCTCGGTTTCGGTGAGATCATCCGCCTGTTCCTGCGCAACCTCACCGATTGGACCGGCGGCCCCAACGGCATCAGCAACATCCCCAAGCCGGAGTTCTTCGGCCTGACCTTCGAACGCCGTGCGGCCGAGGGCATGCAGACCTTCCACGAGTTCTTCGGGCTGCAATACAACTCGATCAACAAGGTCATCTTCCTGTACCTGGTGGCCCTGCTGCTGGCCCTGCTGGCGTTGTTCGTGATCAACCGCCTGCTGCGCATGCCGATCGGCCGTGCCTGGGAAGCCCTGCGTGAAGACGAGATCGCCTGCCGTGCTCTGGGCCTGAACCCGACCGTGATCAAGCTCTCGGCATTCACCCTGGGTGCCTGCTTCGCCGGTTTCGCCGGCAGCTTCTTCGCCGCGCGCCAAGGTCTGGTGACGCCGGAGTCGTTCACCTTCATCGAGTCGGCAATCATCCTCGCCATCGTCGTGCTGGGTGGCATGGGCTCACAACTGGGCGTGATTCTCGCGGCCATCGTGATGATCCTGCTGCCTGAGCTGATGCGTGAGTTCAGCGAATACCGGATGCTGATGTTCGGTGCGCTGATGGTGTTGATGATGATCTGGCGTCCGCAAGGCCTGCTGCCTATGCAACGTCCACAGATGGAGCTGCCCCGATGAGCCGCGAAATTCTGCAAGTCAGCGGCCTGAGCATGCGCTTTGGCGGCTTGTTGGCGGTCAACGGCGTGGGCCTGACCGTCAAGGAGAAACAGGTAGTGGCGCTGATCGGCCCGAACGGCGCCGGCAAGACCACCGTGTTCAACTGCCTGACCGGCTTCTACAAACCCAGCGACGGCACCATCCTGCTCGATGGCCAGCCGATCCAGGGCCTGGCCGGCCACCAGATCGCCCGCAAGGGCGTGGTGCGGACCTTCCAGAACGTGCGCCTGTTCAAGGAAATGACCGCACTGGAAAACCTGCTGATTGCCCAGCACCGCCACCTCAACACCAACTTCTTCGCCGGCCTGTTCAAGACCCCGAGTTTCCGCCGCAGCGAGAAGGAAGCCTTGGAGCGTGCGCAGTACTGGCTGGAGAAGGTCAACCTGACCGAGTTCGCCAACCGTACCGCCGGCACCCTCGCCTACGGGCAGCAACGCCGCCTGGAAATCGCCCGCTGCATGATGACCCAGCCACGCATCATCATGCTCGATGAACCGGCGGCCGGCCTGAACCCGAAGGAAACCGAAGACCTCAAGGCTCTGATCGCCTACCTGCGTGAGTCGCACAACGTCACCGTGCTGCTGATCGAGCACGACATGAAGCTGGTGATGAGCATTTCCGACCATATCGTGGTCATCAACCAGGGCACCCCCCTGGCCGACGGCACGCCGGAAGAGATCCGCGACAACCCTGACGTGATCAAAGCCTACCTGGGGGAAGCGTAAATGCTGAAGTTTGAAAACGTTTCCACTTTCTACGGCAAGATCCAGGCGCTGCACAGCGTCAACGTGGAGATCAACCAGGGCGAGATCGTCACCCTGATCGGCGCCAACGGTGCCGGCAAGTCGACCTTGCTGATGACCCTGTGCGGTTCGCCGCAGGCGCACAGCGGCAGCATCAAGTACCTGGGTGAAGAGCTGGTCGGCCAGCCGTCCTCGCACATCATGCGCAAGAGCATCGCGGTAGTGCCGGAAGGCCGTCGCGTGTTCGCTCGCCTGACCGTCGAGGAAAACCTGGCCATGGGCGGTTTCTTCACCGACAAGGGCGACTATCAGGAACAACTGGACAAGGTCCTGCAACTGTTCCCGCGCCTGAAAGAGCGTTACATCCAGCGCGGCGGCACCATGTCCGGTGGCGAGCAACAGATGCTGGCCATCGGCCGGGCGCTGATGAGCAAGCCCAAGCTGCTGCTGCTCGACGAGCCTTCGCTGGGCCTGGCGCCGATCATCATCCAGCAGATCTTCGACATCATCGAACAGCTGCGCCGCGATGGCGTGACGGTGTTCCTCGTGGAGCAGAACGCCAACCAGGCGTTGAAGATCGCTGACCGGGCGTACGTGCTGGAGAACGGTCGGGTGGTGATGCAGGGCACCGGTGAGGCACTGCTGACCGACCCGAAGGTACGCGATGCCTACCTCGGGGGTTGAATGAAAAAGGGCCTTCGGGCCCTTTTTTCTGCCCGCAGGACGTGTATCGTGGCCAGCTCTTTGGCAAAGATTCCCCCGGAGCCCGCTCATGCGTCTCACCCCTACCCTGCTGCTCAGTGCCCTGCTGCCCCTGTTCGCTGGCTGCCAGTTACTGGCCGAGAAGCCCCGTGACCCGAACATCGGCACCACGCGCATGCAGGGCGAACTGAGCGCCAACGGCGGCCGCCTGTTGTTCAAGCCCTGCAGCGAAGCACGCCGCTTCGTGATCAACGACGTTGCCGGCACCGGCATCCTGCAGGAGTCCGCCAACCTGGCCAAGGACGCCAACGCCAAGTTGTTCGCCGACGTGCGCGGTCGCCTCACTGGCGCCAAGCAGGCCGACAACGACGGCCAGCTGGAAGTCAGCCGCCTGTACCGCCTGGAACCCTCCACCCGCGCTTGCGACGACCCCAACTTCAAGCAGCTGACCCTGCGCGCCAATGGCCATGAACCGGATTGGGACATCAAGGCCAGCGGCAAGGGCATGGTGCTTAACCGCATCGGCAAAGACCCGCTGCCCCTGCCATTCCTCGAAGAAGAAGTGCCCGGCGGCGGCCTGACCCTGACCAGCGAAGCCAACGGCCAGCACGTGGAACTGTGGGTCGCCCCGCAACGCTGCGTCGACAGCGCCACCGGCGCCGTACGCCACTTGCGCGCCGAACTGCGCATCGACGGCCAGACCCTGCGCGGCTGCGGTTACTACGGTGGTGCGCGCGACAACTGATCGCCGGGCGCTTTTATCCTGCCAGTCGGGGCGGTTAACAGCTTATACTTGGCGGTTTGTGTAAAGCCGCCGGCCGCCCATGGCCGGGATACTGGACCCTGCCATGCTACGAATCACCGAACTGAAGCTGCCCCTGGACCATCCCGACGAAGCGCTGCGCGAAGCCATCGTCCAGCGCCTGGGCATCCGCGACGAGCAACTGCTCAGCTTCAACCTGTTCAAGCGCAGCTACGATGCGCGCAAGAAGAACAGCGAACTGCTGTTCATCTACACCATCGATCTGGAAGCCAGCAACGAGGCCGAGCTGCTCAGCAAGTTCGCCGATGATCGCAACATCGGCCCGGCTCCAGACGTCACCTACAAGTTCGTCGGCCAGGCCCCGGCAGGCCTGCAGGAGCGCCCGATCGTGGTCGGTTTCGGCCCGTGCGGCATCTTTGCCGGCCTGTTGCTGGCACAAATGGGCTTCAAGCCGATCATCCTCGAACGTGGCAAGGAAGTGCGCCAGCGCACCAAGGACACCTGGGGCCTGTGGCGCAAGAGCGTGCTCAACCCCGAGTCCAACGTGCAGTTCGGTGAAGGCGGCGCCGGTACCTTCTCGGACGGCAAGCTGTATAGCCAGATCAAGGACCCGCAACACCACGGCCGCAAAGTGCTGGAAGAATTCGTCAAGGCCGGTGCGCCAGACGAAATCCTGTACATCAACAAGCCGCACATCGGCACCTTCCGCCTCACCGGCATGGTCGAACAGATGCGCCAGGACATGATCGCCCTAGGGGCCGAAGTGCGCTTCCAGGAGAAGGTCACCGACCTGTTGATCGAAGATGGCCAACTGACCGGTGTAGTGCTTGAAAGCGGCGAGCAGTTGCACTCGCGCCATGTGGTATTGGCCCTGGGCCACAGCGCCCGCGACACCTTCCGCATGCTGCACGCCAAAGGTGTCTACATGGAAGCCAAACCGTTCTCGGTGGGCTTCCGTATCGAGCACCCGCAAACGCTGATCGACAAGGCACGCCTGGGCAAGTATGCCGGCCACCCGAAACTGGGTGCCGCCGACTACAAGCTGGTGTACCACGCCAAGAATGGCCGCTCGGTATACAGCTTCTGCATGTGTCCGGGTGGCACCGTGGTCGCGGCCACCAGCGAGCCAGGGCGAGTCGTCACCAACGGCATGAGCCAGTATTCGCGTAACGAGCGCAACGCCAACTCCGGCATCGTCGTCGGCATCGACCCCGAGCGCGACTACCCGGGTGGCCCGTTGGCCGGTATCGAACTGCAGGAGCGCCTGGAGGCGCACGCCTATGTAATGGGCGGCAGCAACTACCAGGCCCCGGCACAGCTGGTGGGTGATTTTGTCGCCGGCCGGCCCTCGACCGCACTGGGCAGTGTCGAGCCGTCCTACAAGCCGGGCGTGACCTTGGGTGACCTGGCGCCGAGCCTGCCGGACTTCGCCATCGAGGCGATCCGTGAAGCACTGCCAGCGTTCGACCGGCAGATCAAGGGCTATAACCTGCATGATGCAGTGTTGACCGGGATCGAGACGCGTACCTCTTCGCCACTGCGGATTACCCGCGGTGAGGATTACCAGAGCCTGAACCTCAAAGGGCTGTTCCCAGCGGGTGAAGGGGCCGGGTACGCGGGCGGGATCCTGTCAGCCGGTGTGGATGGCATTCGCATCGCCGAGGCAGTGGCGCGGGATATGCTCGGCCTCTGATGCTTTATCGACTGACAGGGCCTCTTCGCGGGTAAACCCGCTCCTACACGGAACAATGATCCCCTGTAGGAGCGGGTTTACCCGCGAAAGGGCCCGGTCCGGCATCAGACTATTCCAGCACCTACTCCAGACTTCCCCTCCCCATCCTTCCCCAAATCCATCTAGGCTTGCCTCAGGCCTGTCAGCAACAACATATAACAAAAACGAATATGTCTTTTGTTTGAAAGCATATCTCTACAGGCTAGGGTGTACGCCCGTACCCTGCGTAAACTGCTCATGGAGGGCCTACAGCCCGTGCGTAGCCTGTTTACCCGTTTCTTCCAGCTCGAAGCCGCCAGCGGCCTGCTGCTGATCGCCGCCGCCGTTCTGGCCCTGATCATCAACAACTCGCCACTGTCCGACCTGTACGGCGGCTTGCTCGAGGTACCCGTCGCCATCCAGGTAGGCGCGCTGAACATCGCCAAGCCATTGCTGCTGTGGATCAACGACGGCCTGATGGCCCTGTTCTTCCTGCTCATCGGCCTGGAGGTCAAACGCGAGGTGGTCGACGGTCACCTGTCGAAGCCCTCACAAGTGATTCTGCCTGCCACCGCAGCCGTGGGCGGCATGGTGGTGCCAGCGCTGATCTACTGGTTCATCAACCGTGACAATCCTGCGGCCGTGGCCGGTTGGGCGATCCCTACCGCCACCGACATCGCCTTCGCCCTCGGTGTCCTGGCCCTGCTCGGCAAACGCGTACCGGTGTCACTGAAGTTGTTCCTGATGACCCTGGCGATCATCGACGACCTGGGTGCGATCATTGTCATCGCCCTGTTCTACTCCGGCACCCTGTCGAGTGTATCGCTGCTGCTGGCTGCGGCCTGTCTGCTGGTGCTGGTGGCGATGAACCGGCTTGGTGTGATCAAGCTTGGCCCGTATATGATCGTTGGCCTGATCCTGTGGGTCTGCGTGCTCAAGAGTGGCGTGCATGCCACCTTGGCTGGTGTCGCCCTGGCCTTTTGCATCCCGCTGCGTACACGCAATGCTGAATCGTCGCCGCTGCTGGCGCTGGAACACGCCCTGCAGCCCTGGGTGGCCTATGCCATCCTGCCAATTTTCGCCTTTGCCAATGCCGGCGTTTCGCTGGCAGGCATGACCGTAGACAGCTTCACCCACCCCGTGCCGATGGGCATCACGATCGGCCTGTTGCTGGGCAAGACAGTGGGGGTTTTCGGCCTGACCTGGGTGGCGGTCAAGCTGCGCCTGGCCGCGCTGCCTGCGGGCGCTGGTTGGGGGCAAATTCTGGGGGTGGCGATACTCTGCGGCATTGGCTTTACCATGAGCCTGTTCGTAGGCTCGCTCGCCTTCGCCCCGGGTAGCAGTGAGTACGCCGGCATGGACCGCATGGGCATTCTTACTGGTTCGTTCTTTGCCGCGGTGATCGGCTACGCCGTCACCGCAATGGCCAGCCGCAAAACCAGCATTGCCTGACTTGGCTGAGGCATGAAAAAACCCCGACTGGCATCAGCCATGTCGGGGTTTTGTTTGACTGCGCTACGGTCAGTGCGAAACGCGGCTGGTACCGTCAACTGTCATGATGCGCACGCGGTCGCCAACGCGGAAGATTTCGTTCTCCTGCACGGCCTGCACATAAGCGCGCATGCTGCCATCATCTTCACGAACGGTAATTTCGACACCTTGGGTACGGGTCAGGCCTTCTTCTGCTGCGGAGCCGGCCAAGCCACCGGCCACGGCACCGATCACGGCAGCCACGATGCTGCCACGGCCACCGCCCACGGCGCTGCCGGCTACGCCACCCACGATGGCACCGGCACCGCCGCCAATCGGGGTCTTGGTGCCCTCGATCTTGACCGGACGCAGGGATTCGATGGTACCCATACGCACGGTTTGCACGCGGCGGGCTTCGTCACGAGAGTAGCTGTCACCGGTCAGGCTCGAGGCACAGCCCCCCAGCAGCAGCGACATGGTGGTAAAGGTCGCCACCAGCAAAGCGGATTTACGCATGGGTAAAGTCTCCATAAGTCAGGTGCTCATTAGACGCTGCACATTGACGGCTGTCACGGTACAAACGTAATAAAATTGTTTTCATTCAGCCGGGGTACAGCCTGCCGGGCTGTGTCGAAGGCCTTTCAAGTGAGACCAAGAATAGCCATGGATTACTTCATCGTCGTGGTCACCACCGTTACGGGACTGTATTTCCACTGGTGGCTGTATGTGCGCATGCGCCGCTGGATGGACCGCGACCTGGCGTTGTCGCTGGCAGGGGCCGATCCTGAAAAACGCGCCTTCATGCTGGAAAGGTTGGCGCAGGCACGCCAGGAGAAGGTGGGGCGTAAGCAACTGGCGGGGTGGTTGGAGCGCGAGGCAGCAGGTTATACGGGGTAGCTTGATCAATGGCTGGGGCCGCTTGGCGGCCCCGGTTGCTCAGGGCGCCAGCCGCTCTCGCAGCCACTGCCCATCCACCAGTCGATAGTTCAACCGGTCATGCAGGCGGCTTGGCCGCCCCTGCCAGAACTCGATGCGCTCGGGCAACAACCGGTACCCCCCCCAATGCTCAGGGCAGTGCGGCTGGGTGTCGGAGAAACGCGCTTCGGTAGCCTTTACCAGGCTCTCCAGCTCTTCACGCCCGGCAATCACGCGGCTCTGTGGCGAAGCCCAGGCCCCCAGGCGACTGCCCAGCGGGCGCACCTGGTAGTAGGCATCCGACTCCTGCGCCGTGACCTTCTGCACCCGGCCCTCAATGCGCACCTGACGTTCCAGGGCCGGCCAGAAGAAGGTCATTGCCGCAAAGGGGTTGGCTTGCAGTTGCTGGCCCTTGGCGCTGTCATAGTTGGTGAAGAAGGTGAAACCCTGCTCGTCGAGCCCCTTCAACAGCAAAACACGGCAATGCGGGCGACCTTCGCCGTCCACGGTGGCCAAGGTCATGGCGTTGGCTTCCACCGGTACCTGCTCGGTTTTCACCGCATCGGCGAACCACTGGTGGAACAGGGCGAACGGCTCCCCTGGTGCCTGGGCTTCGGCCAGGCCATCACGGGTGTAATCGCGGCGCATATCGGCCAGGGATTGGGTCATTACTGCGGTTCCTTGACGATCAGTTGGTCTTCGCAGGGCTGTTGGCAGCTACTTTCTTGTCAACGGCAGCTTTCTTGGCTGCAGGCTTGGCCGGCGCAGCTTTTTTCTTGGCTGCAGTCTTCGCAGGCGTTTTGGCCTTGGCTACCGGTTTCTTCGCCGCGGCCTTGGCGGCTGGTGCCTTGGCATCCTGCACCGCCACCATCGAGGCCGGGGCGGGTGCCGGGGCGGCCTGCTGGTACTTGGCCAGCAGCGCGACCATGGTGTTTTGCGGAGTCAGCAACATTTCCACGCGGCGGTTCAGGGCGCGCCCCTCGGCACTGTCGTTGGCAGCGCGCGGCATCACCGAACCCATGCCCTTGAGGGTCAGGCGGTCACGCTGCAGGCCGCTGAGGCGGAAGATGGCCGATACCGAAGCGGCGCGCTCCAGGCTGAGCTTCTGGTTGGCAACGGCGGCGCCGCTGCTGTCGGCATGGCCCAGTACCAGCACGGCAGTCTTGGGGTCGCCTTCGACAGTCTTGGCAACGCGGGTAATCGGGCCCAGGGACATGGGCAGCAACATGTTCGGGCGATCAGGATTGTACGAGCTGTCCACCGGCAGGGTTACCGCCAGCACGTTGTCACGACGCTCCAGCTCCAGCTTGCTGTCCTTGATCGCTTCGCGCAGCTTGGGCTCGTATTCGTCCAGCCAGGCCTGCGTGGCCTTCTGATCGATCTTCGGTACCACCGGCCCCTTGGCTTGCTTGTCGTCACCGCCAAACGGCCACCACCAGCGGCTGGAGCTTTCGGATTTGGCATCGGCTTTGGCCACGTTTTCAGTGACGGCTGACTTCACTTCCTGCTCGGCAACCTTGTCCGAACCGAAAGGCCACCAGCTGGAGCCACCTTCCTTGGAGCCGTCCGGGGAGTGGCTGGCGCAGCCGGTAACGGCGGTCAGGCACAGGGCGAGTGCTAAGGTTTTATGTGAAGACATCAGCGATACACCATGAAATAGAAAGATATTTTGCCTACGAACTTCAGGCGTTGGCATTGAGAATAGTCAAAGGGGGGTGGCAATACCCGCATTACCCGATCAAAGGCAACTGGCAAGGACGCGTACCAGTTTCTGGGCGCGTGGGTCCATCAGCACATAAGGGCCGAGGGTATTGACCACAAAACCGAAGGCCACATCGTACTCCGGGTCGGCAAAACCGACCGAACCACCGGCACCAGGGTGGCCAAAGGCGCGGGCGCCGAGACCAAAGGTGGCATTGGCCACATCGGGCTGGTCGAGCATGCAACCCAGGCCGAAACGGGTCTGGGTGAGCAAGGTACGGTCCTGGCCAAGGCTATGCTCGCGGGTCAGCTCATCGAGCAGTTCGGATTCAAGCAGGCTGCCGTCCAGCAGCCCGGCATAGAACCCCGCCAGGCTGCGTGCGTTGCCATGGCCATTGGCCGCTGGCTGCTGCATGCGTCGCCATTCCGGTTTGTTGGTGCTGGTCAGTATCGCGGGTGGGTTGGTAAAGGCACGGGTCGACAGCGCCTCAGGCTCGCGCATGGTCACCTGCAGCAAGCGTTGCGCTGCGCTGTCTCCAGCATTGCCCTTGCCACGGGCGATATGCGCCACGCGGTGGAACTCCTCGTCGGCCAGGCCAACATGGAAATCCAGCCCCAATGGGCGGGCGGTGCGGGCCACGATCGAGTCGCCAGGGCCACGGCCGTCGGCACGGCGAATCAGCTCGCCGATCAGCCAGCCATAGGTGATGGCGGCATAGCCGTGTTCTGTGCCTGGCGTCCACCACGGAGTCTCGGCTGCCAGGGCATCGACCATGATCTGCCAGTCATACAAGGCTTCAGCCGGCAGCAGCTCACGAATGGCCGGTAAGCCAGCACGGTGGCTGAGCAGCTGACGCAAGGTGATCGACTGCTTACCCGCCTGGGCGAACTCGGGCCAGTAGTTGGCCACCGGGGCATCGAGGGCCAGCTTGCCCTCGCCGACCAACTGCAGGGCGGTAACGGCCGCGAAGGTCTTGGTGCAGGAGAACAGGTTGGCGATGGTATCGCTGTGCCAGGCCTGCTGGCCGTCCTTGTCGGCACTGCCGGCCCACAGGTCAACGACGGTTTCGCCACCCACCTGGATGCACAGCGCGGCGCCACGCTCCTGGGGATCATCGAACAGCGCGGCAAAAGCTTCGCGCACAGCTTCGAACTTCAGCTCATAGTGACCCTGGATCTGCACCCGCTGCTCTCCGTACGACCATATCCAAAAAGGTGTGCATTGTTTCAGTAGTTGGGTGTTTTGCAAACTGGCTTGGGCCAAGTGGTCGCGACACAAGGCCGCTCTCACCTGGGTTGACTGCATCTGCCTGATCTCAGGGGGCCGGTTTTTCCAGCTCGGCACGCAGTTGGTTCATGGTTTGCAGATTGCTTTTGCGCACGGCATCGACAAACCCTGGATAGGGCATATCGGTAATCGCCACCAGCCCCAGGTGGCCGTTCTCACCATCGAGCAGGCGACCGCTGGCCGGTTGGTCGAGGTACTGGAACCAGTGCGCGCCAACGATCATCGGCTGCGCCATGGCTGCCTTGAGGAAGTTTGCATAGGCCGGGCCGCGATCCTCTTCCCGCGCCAGCTCCAATGGCCCCGGCCAGAACGGCCCGCGATCACGCGAGCCGAACTGGAACTCGGACACCAGCACCGGCTTGTCCAGCTCTGCCAGGCGGGCAAAGTCGTAGCCGTCCTGTGGCTTGAGGGTATAGAAGTTGAAGCTCAGTACATCGCAGAACTCGGCACAGGCCTTGACCGCTTCCGGCGTACTAACTGCATAGCGGCCACCCAGGAGCATGTGATTGGGCGCATGCCATTTCAACGAATCGGAAATGGTCTTGAAGTAGGTCTCGGCAAATACCCGCTGGAAGTGCTGGTAGTCACGTTCGATTTCCGGGTGCTCCGGGTCAGGCAACGGCGCCTCGAAGCCAGGATCTTCCATGAGTTCCCAGGCGGTCAGTTCGATGCCCCAGGCCTTGGACAACCCTTCCTGGTTGCGATACTTGTCGCGCAACTGCTTGAGGAATGCGCGTTTGGCTGGCACATCGGTGGTCAGGCGCAAGGTGCCGTAGGCCAGGCCATAACGGCTCTTGGGGTCGCTTCCAGGGGCGGCCCATGCCAGTTCGTTATCGGCGAAGTAGCCGATGAGCCAAGGGTCGTCACGGTGATCACGAGCGGCGATGGCCACGGCACGTTCGGTGGCCATGGCAAAACGCGGGTCGAACGGGTCGGGCATGCGGCCCCACCAGTCCATGCCAGTGCTGATGCTGGCGTAGTCGCCTACGATCGACAGCGGCAAGGTGTACGGCATGCGTCTGGCTTGGCCAAGCGCCGGCTCGCTCCAGTTGCCAATAGTGTTAAACCCCCAGGCCTGAAGGCGATCAAGCGCATGCGCCTGCCAGCGGTCGGCATCCAGCACCGGCGGCGCGCAATCGGCTGGCTGGCCCTCCACTGCGGGCCGGCAGGGTTTGCCATAGGTACGCTGCAGGTTGGCGGCGTAGAAGTCGAACCAGCGCCCCTGCTTGAAATTGCGCCCTTGCGACGAGGCATTGCCATCGTCGTTGTTGCTTTCGCCATAGAACGCGGCCAGTGCATCGCCCTCAGCGGGCAAGGCCTTGAACATGCCTTCGCGCCCGGCGACATAGGTACGCCCGCCGTCTGCCGCCACGGCGTTCACCCCCAGAGAATAGAACGGGTGCCCATCCGGCGTTACCAGGTACCAGCGGCCATCACGCTTTTCAGTGCGAAAGAAACCCTTGGCTGCAAAGGTCGGCCCGCCCACCAGGCCACCGTAAGCGTCCAGCTGCAGCTTGCCGCGCTCTGCCAACCAGCCCTTGAGCTGTTGCTGTTCACGGGTATCGGCCGCCTTGAGCTGCTCGTCACTGGATACCTTCTCGGGCCAGTTACCGCGAGTCGACTGGCCATAAGCATCAATCAGCTCGTGGTAGGCCGCCCTGTACGCCTGGTCGTCATCCTGGATACCGACACGCTCGATCAGCAGGCTCTGCGCCACCTTGGGGCTGGGGATGCTCAGGCTGACCGAGGTCACCTGCTTGAGGTCGACTGCACCGGCGCTGCTGGTCAAAAGGAGGCGCTGACCACCATGGTTCCAGGGCATCGGCGGGCCGGCGCGCATGCCCTGGTCCAGCGGCGAACTGGCCGTCAGGGGCACCATTACGGTTTGCGCGGGGCCAGCGGGGAGGTCGATACGGCTGGTCAAGACGCGGCCATCGCTGCCTTGCACTGTGACATCCACGGTCAATGCCCAATCCATGGCACTTTGCAGGCGCAAGGTCAGGAACTGCCCGGCGGACCAGTCCCACACCCCGCTCTGCGGGCTCAGGCGCAGGGTCGGCTGCTGGGCCGGGTTGAACACCACACGCCGCAACACCTCGCCCTCGGCCGTTTGCTCCGCGTTGTACTGCGGCATGCCGGCATCCACCGTCGCCACATTGACCACCGAAGCCGGGCGCACGAAGCTGAACAGCGTTTGCTGCCCGGCCAGCAAGGGCGAACTGCACAACAAGGCGAATACGGCGGGCAGGGTGCGGCGGATCATAAGGCTGAGGCTCTCCTTCAGGACCCTGATGGGCCCAAGACGAGTAATGGACAATGCGCCGGCGCAAGTGCTCCGGCGGTCAGGAAATTTCCCGCCGGAACGGCGGCAGCGCATTGAGAATAGCCTTGCCGTAGCGCTGCGTGACCAAGCGCCGGTCAAGCAAGGTGATAACGCCGCGATCCTGCTCGGTACGCAGAAGGCGGCCGCAGGCCTGGATCAGCTTCAACGAGGCGTCAGGCACGGCAATTTCCATGAACGGGTTGCCGCCACGTGCCTCGATCCACTCGGCCAGCGCAGCTTCGACCGGGTCGTCGGGCACAGCAAAGGGAATCTTGGCGATGACCACGTGCTCGCAATACGCGCCCGGCAGGTCGACACCCTCGGCAAAGCTGGCCAGGCCGAACAGCACGCTGTGCTGGCCATCGTCGACCCGCGCCTTGTGCTTGTTCAGTGTTTCCTGCTTTGAAAGGTTGCCCTGGATGAGCACCAGCTTGCGCCAGTCACGGTCCAGACCGTCAAACACATCCTGCATCTGCTTGCGTGACGAGAACAACACCAGCGCGCCACGGGCATCTTCGACGATGTTCGGCAGTTCGCGGATGATCGCCGCGGTGTGCGCTGCTGCATCGCGTGGGTCGGCCTGCAGGTCGGGGACCCGCAACAGGCCGGCATCGCCATGCACGAACGGGCTGGGCACCACGCAGGTGACTGCGTCGCGCGGCAACCCCGAACGCATGCGAAAACGGTCGAACTTGCCTAGCGCGGTCAATGTCGCCGAGGTCACCAGCGCGCCGTGGGCCACGCTCCACAGGCTGCGCCGCAGCATATCGGCGGCGAGGATGGGGCTGGCGTTGACTTCGATGTCGAACAGCGCGCCACTTTCGGCCAAGGTCAGCCAGCGCGCCATGGGCGGGCTGTCTTCCGGGTCTTCGGCGGTGAAGGCCGTCCACAGCTCCCAGTTACCCTGGGCACGGGTGACCAGGCTGCCGAACAGCGGATACCACTCTTCGGCCTGATGGCTGGCGATGCCGATATTGACCTCGCCGTCCATGCCTTCCTTGAGCAGGTCAGCCAGGCGGGTGAACAAATCGTTGAGGCGGGCAAAGCCCTTTTTCAGTTCGATGCCCACTTCACGAATCTGCTCCGGCACCACCCCACCCTCGAAACGGTAACGCGGGCGCTCACGGCCTTCGGTGTCCTCGCTGGGACGGAAGTCAGCCACCTGTTCACAAAGGGTGAACATGAACTGCTGCTGGGTGCGTACTTCTCGCGCCAGCTCCGGCACCTGCTCGATGTACTTGCCCAGGTCGCCAGGCAGCGGATGCTGGGCCAGCAATTTGGTCAGGTTCTTGGCGGTCTGCTCCAGCCAGTCGGCGGTGGAACGCAGCCGCGAATAATGGGCGAAATGGCCGATCGCCTTGTCTGGCAGATGATGGCCTTCGTCGAACACGTACATGGTATCGCGCGGGTCGGGTAACACCGCACCGCCACCCAGGGCCAGGTCGGCCAGGACCATGTCGTGGTTGGTGACGATCACATCGACCTTGCCCATGCCTTCGCGGGCCTTGTAGAACACGCACTGCTGGAAGTTGGGGCAGTGGCGGCCGGTGCACTGGCTGTGATCGGTGGTCAGGCGTGCCCAGTCCTGGTCTTCCAGGGCCTCTGGCCAGCTGTCACGGTCACCGTCCCAGCGGTTGCCGGCAAGCTTCTCGATCATGCTGTTGAACAGCTTCTGGCTGCGCTCGTCGACTTCGATGCGGAAGCCTTCTTCCTCGAACAACTGAGCCGTGGCTGACTGGGCGTGGCCTTCCTGCAACAGGATGTCGAGCTTGGACAGGCACAGATAGCGGCCACGGCCCTTGGCCAGGGCGAAGCTGAAGTTGAGGCCGCTGCTGCGCATCAGGTCGGGCAGGTCCTTGAAGACGATCTGTTCCTGCAGGGCCACGGTGGCCGTGGCGATCACCAGGCGTTTGCCGGCGGCCTTGGCCGCCGGGATGGCTGCCAGGCTGTAGGCTACCGTCTTGCCGGTACCGGTGCCCGCTTCCACGGCCACCACGGCAGGCTCGCCGGCGCGGCGGCCGTCATCGTCGCAGGCAATGTCGCCAAGCACCTTGGCCACTTCGGCGATCATCAGGCGCTGGCCATAGCGCGGCTTGAGGCTCTTGGCTTCGAGAAAACGCGAATAGGCGCCCTGGATAGTGGCTTTGAGTTCGTTGCTGATCATGGTCTGCAGGCGCCCGAAGGGCTGGATATATTTTCAGTGTTTCACATGGGGCGGCTATCATACCCCGCTATTGCCCTTTCTGCCGCATGGAGATCCGAATGCTCGCCTTTGCCCTGCCCTACACCCTGCATGTTCTGGCCGCACTCGTATGGGTCGGCGGCATGTTCTTCGCCTGGCTGGTGCTGCGCCCGGCAACGGTTGCAGCCCTTGAAGGGCCTGCCCGTCTGCGCTTGTGGGTGGAAGTTTTCCGACGCTTCTTCGGCTGGGTCTGGCTGGCGGTGGCGATTTTGGCGATAAGTGGTATCGGCATGTTGCACATGCGCTTCAGCGGTTTCGAAACGGCGCCCCGGTACGTGCACGTAATGATAGGTGGCGGGATCGCCATGCTTGCCTTGTTCATGCGCATTCAGGCGTTGCTGCTGCCGGAATTGAAGGCAGCAGTGCAGGCCGAGGACTGGCCGACGGGGGCGGCGGTACTCGGGCGCATTCGGCGGATGGTGGGTATCAATCTGCTGCTGGGGCTGGCCGTGGTTGCGGTGGCCAGTTCGCGGCTGGTGATCTGACAGGCGCTGCGTGCAAACAGCAGTGAAGCAGGTGCCACGATGGATGGCACCGGCGTTGCCAGTGTTCGCGGGCAAGTCCGCTCCTGCAAGGGATCGCAGCGAGAATTAGTACGCGGCAAGATCAGTTCACCCGCGGCGCCTCCCGCGGACGGGGAATGGACATGACATGGAAGATTCCCGTCAACAGGATTTGCAAACGGTCAAACCAACGGTGACTGCGCCCGCGCAGGCTGCGATTGAAGAACAGCACTTCAAGCAGGTGCAGGCCAAACAAGACGATGCCTGCGGCATTGATCAGCAGATTGAAGGGCAAGGGTTGTGGCATCAGCTGATTGAACAGCACCACCCCCCAGAAAGCGACCGTCAGGACCTTGCCCAGGCCCAGGATGAACTTCATACCACGCCCCTATAGATGGTTGTCATGTCGAGGTGGCCTGATCGAGCAAACTGTGCGAACAACATTAACGGCAATGCCGAGGCAGGCGCCAGCACCACTCAGTTGAGGTGCAGCTCCACCCGTCGGTTGCGCGCACGGCCCTCCTCGGTTTCGTTGTCGGTAACCGGCTCGCTTTCCCCACGGCCCTGGCTGGTGACCTTGCCCATCTCCAGACCCTGGCCGATCAGGTACTCGGCAACGCTGCTGGCGCGGCGTTCGGAAAGTGCCTGGTTGTAGCTGTCGGAGCCCACACTGTCGGTGTGCCCGATCACACGAACCTTGGCCACCGTCGGTGAATTGAGCTTCTCCACGAGGCCTTGCAGGCGTTGCTGGGCCGCCGGCGTCAGTTCGGCGGAGTCGAAGGCGAACATCACCGCGCCGTTGTCATCGAGGGTGATCACCTCTGGCGAGGGTTCGGGTGCACTGGCAGGTGGCGCGGCCGGGTACTGTTTCAGTGGGCAACCCATGTGGTCGACCGCCGTGTTGGCCGGGGTCTCGGGGCAGTGATCGCGCCGGTCGAAAATGCCGTCACCATCTTCGTCACCGTCCTGGGCGTAACAAATCAGCCCGCCGGCGATGGCGCCCAAGGCGCCACCACCGGCAGCCCAGGAAGAACTCTCGATGGCACCAAGGCCACCACCGACCAAGCCGCCCAGCAGGCTGCAGATGGGCCAGGTCCTTTGATTGAGGGGCGCGCTGCCATCGCTGTGCGTAGCGCAGCCCGTGAGCAGGCTGGCAGCCACCAACAGCGGCAAAGCCGCCTTCGACGTCACACTCATGCTGAATGCTCCTGTGTCATTGGCCACAAACGGCTGGCCGGCATGAAGACGCGCCCGTGCCACTGCTCAAGGCACGGGCGCCTGCCGTCTTACCGCTGGATCTTGATCTCGGTACGACGGTTCATGGCACGCCCTTCGGCCGTGGCGTTGTCTGCCACCGGCTGGGTTTCACCCGCGCCGACCACCGAAACGAAGCTACTGCGCGGTACACCGCTCTCGACCAGGTAATCGGTCACCGAATGGGCACGGCGCTCGGACAGTTTCTGGTTGTAGCTGTCGGAACCGACGCTGTCGGTATGGCCGCTGACGCTAAGGCGGGCAGAGGGCGCTTCCTGCTTCAGGCGCGTGGCAATGGTATTGAGGCGCTCTTTGTCACTGGCAGTCAGGCGCGCAGAATCGAACTCGAAGTGCACGTCGCGGATGACAATGACTTCTTCCTTCTGCACCACCACTTCTTCGACCACCGCAACCGGCTCAGGCGGGCATCCGTTGGCATCGACCTGCACACCACGCGGGGTGCCAGGGCACTTGTCACGGCTGTCTGGCACGCCGTCGCCATCCTCGTCGCCATCGCCATGGGCCCAGCAATAGCCCGCCGCCAGGCCACCGCCCAGCAACGCACCCCAGCCAGCCCAGCTGGAGCTTTCGATGGCGCCCAGGGCGGCGCCGCCTACACCCCCGACGGCGGCACATTTCGGCCAGTCGGTTTTTTGCAAACCTGCACAACCAGTCAACACACTGGTGAGCAGTACCAGGGGTAACGCTGTGCGTACTATGCTCATTTCATTGCTTCTCCTAGGGGGAATCGGCATAAGGCCGATCTCTGGGAGTAAAGACCGCGCATTCCAACCCTGCCAGCAATAAGCTACGACACGGTCACATGCCTCTTTGCCCGCACGCCGCAGCCCGCTAGTCTTGGATGACTTGAACGAGGAATGGCAATGACCGAAGGTTTCTCCAAACGCACCCCGCAACAGGCCCTGGCAGCCCTGCTCGAGCGCTTCACTCCACAACGGCTGCTGCTGGTAGGTACGCGCTTTCCGGCGCTGGACGCCTTCGCCCAGGCACACCCCCAGGTCACCATCGACACCGCCGCCCCTGGCCCGCTGCCAGCCGAACTGGCCGCCAAGCGCTTTGACCTGGCGGTACTGGTGGACTGCCTGGAACACTTGCCCAGGCGCACCGGCCTGGAGCTGCTCGGCGGTATTCGCAACCTCAATGCCAGCCGGGTTGCAGTGCTGGCCGACCTGGCTGCCTGCGGCTGGCAGGACACCGACTTTTTCGCCCTGGCCATGTCGGCCAGCGAGAAATTCTGCCGTGACCAACAGGTTTTGAGCCTGTTCACCTATGATCTACATGACTATAAGCAGGTCCCGGACTGGCTCAATGCCAGGTTCTGGGCCAACCCTGAAAACTTCGGCAAGTACTGGTGGTGATGATGAGTGTCTCGGTCTGCCCTTGTGGCAGTGGCAACCTGCTTGACGCCTGCTGCGGGCATTACCATGCCGGTACCCCGGCACCGGATGCCCAGGCCCTGATGCGCTCACGCTACAGTGCCTACGTGCTGGGCCTGGTCGACTACCTGGTAGCCACCACCCTACCGGCCCAGCAAGCCGGCCTGGACCGTGCTGCCATGGCCGACTGGAGTGCACAGAGCACCTGGCTGGGCCTGGAGGTGGAAAGCGCAGAAGTGCTGGGCGGCCAACCCGAGCACAGCTTCGTCACCTTCACCGCGCGCTGGCACGACCAAGACGGCGATCATCAGCACCGCGAACGCTCGGCCTTCGTCCAGCATGCCGGTCGCTGGTACTTCATCGACCCAACGGTCGGGCTGAAGGCCGGGCGCAACGACCCCTGCCCCTGCGCCAGTGGGCACAAATTCAAGAAATGCTGCGCCAGCTACGTAGGGAGCTGAACATGATCAAGCGCACCCGTCTGCTACTGCTCGGTGCGCTGCTGGCATGGCTGACGGGCTGTGCCAGTTGGGGCGAGGACTGGCGCGAGCCCGAAGTGCATCTGGTCGAGGTCGAAACGGTCAAGGCCAGGTTACTGGAACAGGAGTTCGTGTTGCACCTGCGGGTCGACAACCCCAATGACAGCCGCCTGTTCATTCGCAACGTGTCGTATGCAATACGCCTCAATGACCTGCTACTGGTGCAGGATGAAGCCAGCGTATGGCGCAGCGTGGGCGGGCATGCACGGCGCACTTTCAAGATCACCGCACGAACCAACCTGTGGCAGCACCTGAAGCCACTGGCCAAGCTGCTCAGAAGCAAGCAGCCGCTGCGTTACTCCCTGCAGGGCGAACTGGCGACCGGGTTGCTCATCCATCGGGACCTGCACATCTCGCGCAGTGGTGAGATAATCCCCGACGATTACATACCGGAGTAACCCTGCAATGTCCCAACAACCCCACGTTCATGGCCCTGACTGCAACCATGACCATGATCACCACCACGACCACGGCCATGTACACGGCCCGCACTGCAACCACGGCCACCAGGAGCCGGTACGCAACGCCCTGAAGGACGTTGGCCGTAACGACCCGTGCCCGTGCGGTAGCGAGAAGAAGTACAAGAAGTGCCACGGCGCCTGATCGACTGACGCGATAAAAATCTGAGAGATGGCTCGAACACTGTGGGAGCGGGCGCGCCCGCGAACACGGGCGAAGCCCGTGCCATCCACCGCGTCGCCTGCTTCGCGGGCTCGCCCGCACAGTTTCCGTGCCAGCCTCTGGATCATGAGCCTGACACAGGTGGCTACGCGGCCTTTCGCCGGTTTGCCCCCAACAGGTCCTGGTACCAGAGGCCGGCATCATAGGCGATGGTCACCAGGGTGGTCTCGACATACCGCGGGTGCTGGGCCATGCGCTGGGCAACCGCCAGGCAGGCAGCGGCTGTATTACCGACGAAAATGCCACTCTGCATGTAGAACCAGCGCTGTGCGGCCAGCATTTCTGCATGTTGCACCTGGGCCCGCTCGTCCACCAGCGACCAGTCCATGAACGGCGGGCAAACGCCCACGGCCATGCCTTCAAAACGATGATCGGCGAACACGCCAGCCCTCGAATCGCAGCCATTGGGATCGACCAGTACCGTCGACACGTCGAAGCCATGGTCCTTCAGCCCCAGGGTGATACCCGTGAAACTGGCGCCAGTACCCGCACAGCCCACGAACAGGATCTGCCGTCCTGCCCCGGCGTTGCTCAGTTGCACGGCCAGTTCGCTGGCGGTCTGATAACGATGTGCCTCGATGCCCACCGGGTTGTTGAACTGGTCGGTGTAGAAGTATGACTTGCCCAGCGCGGCCTGGTTATCCAGGTGATGCATCACCACGTCCTTGGGTGTGGCACCGGCCATCAGCATTTCCTTGCCGATCAGTCGGGCACCGAAACACTCCAGCAGATCCCGCTTGGTCTGGCTGAAGCTCAGCCCGACCGCCAGCTCTACGGCGACCTGGTACTTGTGGCAGGCCGCCAGCAAGCCAAAACCGAAGCTGCCACCGGTTTTTTCGATGACGGTCGTCACCCCGGGAATGATCTCACCCTTGCGCACGGCATGTTCGACGATCCGCCGCGCCGCCCGATATTTGTGGCTACCGCCCGGATTGTTCATTTCCAGCTTGGTGTAGATACGATCGCTGACACTGATGAGCTCGCTCATTTGCGGCTACCTTCCATTGAAGTTTGCAGGCCGACCTTGTTCTGCAGCAGGCCGGCAGTGGCAACCAGCAGCCCCAGGCAGAGGACCATGCAGATGGCGTTGGTACCGTCCCAGCCGACCGAGCTGAGCAACAGCGAAGGGCTGAATGCGCCGAGGGTGGCAAAAATGGCAATGGCCAGGTCGTTTTTACCCTGCATCTGCATCGCTGCCGGGCTGTTCTGCAGTGACTGGGCCAGCAAGGCGCCTCCGCCTACGTAAGTGAGGTTCCAGCCCAGCCCGAGGGCAATCAGTGCCAGGGTCATCATGGCGTAGCTGTGCGACCAGATATTCATCGCTGAGCAACCGATCAACAGGGCCAGGCCCGCGCAAATGGTGGTCTTGATACCCAGCCGCTGGATGATGGCGCCGGTGAAGAACGACGGGGCAAACATGGCAATCACATGCCACTGGATCGCCAGACGGACGTCAGTGAAGTCCTCGTGCATGTGTTTCATGTGCATCGAGGCCTGGATCATCAGCAGGTTCATGATCCCGTAGCCCAGGGCAGCGACAGCCATTGCCACAACCACGCTCGGGCCTGCCGGCTCGGCACGGACACTGGCCGGCTTTGCTGCGCTGTTGACCGCGCTGGCCATACCGGAATCGTTGGGCAGGCACAGCGCAATCAACAATGAAAGCAACGCCAGGCCGACAAACGCGGCATAACACAGCGAAAACAGTGGATAGCCACCCACGTCACGCAGCCACTCGGTAAGCGTCGGCCCGACGACAGCCGCGATGACCCCGCCCGCCACGACCAGCGAAAGCGCCTTGGGCTTCAAGGCCTGGGAAAGATTGTCGGTTGCCGCGAACCGGTTGAAGTTGGCGAACGCGATGTACACACCCAATGCAGAGTGGCTGAGGACCAGCGTTGGAAAATGCTGGTGCTCCACCGCCAGAAAGCCGCTGACGCCAGACAGCGCCAGGGGAATCGCGCCCAGCATGAACGCCTTTTTACGGCCGATACGGCTCATCAGCCTGGAGACTGGATAAGTTGCCAGCATCAGGCACAGAAACTGGAACCCGTACGGCACCGTGGACCATGCGGCATCAGGCGCCAGCGCAGCCCCGACAATGGCCGCCATCGTCACCGACATCACGGCAGTCGTCAGGTTGATCGACTGCGCCGTGAAGTACAGGTACGTGCGCCGCGGTAACGTGCTGTTCATAATGCGTGCTCGTGATAAGTGGACAGGTCGATTTCGGCCTCGGGGAACACGCAGATCAGCCGTTCCTTGCCTTTACCCAGGCGTTTGCGCTTGACGCCAAGGCGCCCGATGCGCCGAGGCGAATCGAGGTGCGTGCCACCGCACGGGATTTCGATGCCGTTGTAGGTCCACAAACGCGCGTCTTCCAGGCCTTGAACCGCGTAGTGCTCGATGGGCGCATCGCAGCCGATCAGTTCATTCGCCCGTCGTTCTATTTCAAGTACGTCTTCAGCCGTGAACGCGTCCTCGACCAGGAAGTCGAAACGTGCCGTGTCCTCCTTGATATGGCAGCCGATAGTCCATTGCTTCAATTCTTCACGCAGCCCGATGGCGGCGGCATACAGAAAGTGGCTGGCACTGTGAGACAACGTCAGCCGTTCGCGCCGTTCGATATCGATAGTGACGCGGGCCGGCATGCCTACCGTGACTTCATCCAGCAAGTGCAAATCATCAGGGTGCAGGCTGTGAATAATGATGCCGCCCAGTTTTCCACCTTTGAAACCTTCCAGGCGAATAGGGCTACCGTAGAGTTTTTTAACCCAGACGAATCGCACGGTACCCACCGGTAATTCAATGGTGCCGAAGTCAGCTTCCTGGCCGCCTCCTTCTGGATAGGCCACCGTACTCAGCAACTCGATGCCGTCACTGTGCACCCGCGCTACTTGCGTATTCGCGCCCGCCAAATACTGGTCTTTGTAATACAGTTTCTCGGTATTTCTTAAAACTTCATAGTTCAGAGCGTTCATGATTCCAATACCACCTGCAATGATGTTTTAACCTGTACCCGGGCAGCGGCCGGGACGTCTTTGGTAACAATGCAGCCCGGCCCGATAAACGCACCGTCACCGACATGAATTGCGCCCAGCACACTGGCGAAAGCGCCGATCTGCACCCGGTTACCCAACGTCGGATGCCTGGGGCTCGAGGGGTTGTCACTGATACCGCGGGCGCCCAGGGTTACGCCGCCAAGCACGTAGCAATCGTCACCAATGGTCGACGTTTCACCAATGACGGTGCCCATGCCGTGATCGATGATGAAGCGCGCACCAATGCGGCTGCGGAAATGGATCTCCGCCCCCGAAAGCATTTTTCCGCGCCTGGAGATCATGGCGGCCAGGCATTGACCGCCGGCGCCGTAGGTCGCGGCGCTATTGTTGTAAATCCAATGGGCAAGCCGATAATGCAAAACCGCAGAATAAGAGGTGTAGGTTTTTGCAATGAATACCAGGTCGCGGCCGGCAGCCGGATCCTTCATGGCAAATGCCTGTAAATCGGCATGTGCCTGTTCAGTCACATGTTCTATGACCATTGTTTCTTTCAGTGCTTCGAACTCGACGACTGAACAACACTCCAATAACGCCGAGGTCACAAGATTCTTTACAACTTTGAATGACTCCAGTTCGTCAGGGACAGGAAGCCTGGCAATGACGGCTGATTGCATGTCCATAGGGTGCATGGGCTTGATATCCAGTTGTCTGGTCTGCACAGACGCTAAAAGTGCCGCCTTTGTTGGCAGCCGAAAGTTCCGACACAGGGATATTGGCATGTGCTGGCCATTTGCAAACGAACAGTCGACAAGCATTTCCGTTAACTGTTAGGCTTTTTTTTCTAACGGTTTCGGACCTGCCATGATCCCCTGCAGCCTTCATCACCTTTTGAAACAACGCCTGGATGCAGGCGAGTGGTTGCCCGGGCAACGCATGCCCTCCATCCGCAAGCTGACCGCTGCAGTGGACTTCAGTTACCACGACGTCGTGTCGGCCTACGCCCAGCTGGTCAGCGAAGGTGTGTTGACGGCATCACCTGGGCGAGGCTACTTCGTGGCAAACCGCGCCCGGCAAACCAGCGTGATCCACGAACCCGAATGCATGGCCGGCGACCCGCTGTTCCGGCTGCTGCAGGGCGGCCAGCACTTCACCAAGCTGGGCAGCGGCTGGCTGCCCCCAGCGTGGCGCGACACCGAACTGCTGGCCAAGGCGATTCGTCGCACGGCGCGGCTGGAGCAGAGCTCGCTGGCAGAGTACGGCGACATCCAGGGGTACCTGCCCATGCGCAAACAGCTCTGCGTGCACATGAAACGGCTAACCCGTGTCGAAGTCCGCCCCAACCAGTTGCTGACCACACTGGGGGCCACGCAAGGCCTGGACCTGGTTGCACGGTTGCTGATCAAACCGGGCGACCACGTGTTCGTCGACGAGCCGGGCAACGGCAACCTGATCAAGCTGATCCAACTGGCTGGCGGACACGTCGTCGGCATTCGGCGGACCCAGGACGGGCCGGACGTGGAAGAAATGAGAAGCCACCTGGCCAGGCACAAGGTCAAGGCGTTTTTCTGCAACAGCACCTTCCACAACCCGACCGGCAGCAACATCAGCCCGCACAACGCCTTCAGCGTCCTGCGCCTGGCGGTGGAGCACGAGTTCTTCGTGGTCGAGGACGACGTTTACGGGGACTTCAGCCCTGCTGTGCGCCAGACCTTTGCCGAGCTGGACAACCTTGACCGGGTTATCTACATCGGCAGCTTCTCCAAATGCCTGTCGGCCTCGCTGCGCGTAGGGTTCATTGCCTGCTCGCAAGACCTGATCGAGCCGCTCACACGCCTTAAACTGCTGACCTGCGTCGCTGTCCCCGCGTTTTGCGAACGCTTCGTCAACACCATATTGTCGGATGGCACTTATGCCCGGCACATGAAAGACGTGCAGCAGCGCCTGATCCGCCAGCAAGTGCAAACCCAACGCTTGCTGCTCGAGCGCGGCTGGCAGTTCGACATCGCACCGCAAGGGGGTATGTTCCTCTGGGTATACCACCCGGACCTGCCCGACCTGCAACCTTTCGTGCGTAAACTGGAGCAACACAAGATCCTGCTGATGCCCGGCTCTGCATTCGCGGTGAGCCGTGACTACCAACGCTACACGCGCATCAATTGCACGCATTTTTCCGACGCCTTGGCCGAGCACTTCGAGGTTTAACCCGGCGCAATCAAATAAACCGACCTGGGACCTTGCACGGCGCCTGCGCGCTTACTACCTTAGCGCCTTTCCAAACCAGCCTCGCCTTGCAGGAGCCCTTGCCATGGCCGCCCCCGCCTTTCCTCCCTTCCGCCTGCGGTTCGCAACCGCTGCCACCCTGCTCGGCATGCTCGGGCTGGCCGGCTGCCAGACGGGCGGCTATCAGGACAGCGTGCCACCGACCAGCGGCGTGCAGCCGCTCAAAGGCCTGGCACAGAATGTTTCGGTACGGCGCAATGCCATGGGCGCGCCGCTGATCGAAAGCAGCAGCTTCCATGATGCGCTGTTCAGCCTGGGCTATGTGCACGCCGGTGACCGCATCGAACAGATGGTCGCCATGCGCCTGCTCGCCCAGGGCCGCCTGGCCGAACTGGCCGGCAGCGAGGCGCTGGATATCGACCGCCTCATGCGCGCCGCCAACCTCAAGCAGAGTGCCGCCCAGCAATACGCCGACGCATCGCCACGGCTCAAGCGCTTCTTCGAAGTGTACGCGCGCGGGGTCAACGCCTACCTGTTCCGCTACCGCGACAAGCTGCCAGCAGGCCTGGCCAGTAGTGGCTATCGCCCCGAATACTGGAAGCCTGAAGACTCGGCGCTGATCTTCTGCCTGTACGCGTTCAGCCAGTCGGTCAACCTGCAAGAGGAACTCAGCGCCCTGCCCCTGGCGCAAAAAGCCGGTAGCGACAAGCTGGCCTGGTTGCTGCCCGGGGCCCCGGACGAGCCGTTGGCCGAAATGGAAGTGGACAAGCTCAAGGGCCTGAACCTGGCCAGCCAGTTGCCGGGGCTGGCAGCCCTGGCGGCTGCCAGCCAGAAGCTCGCCGACCTCGACCTGCTCGGTAGCCCGGGGTCGGCCAACCTGGCCCTGGGCCCGCAGCGCAGCCGCAGCGGCAAGAGCCTGCTGGCCAGCGACAGCCGCGCCGCCTGGGCCTTGAGCCCGGTACAAATCAATACCAGCAAGTATCAGGTTGCCGGCCTGTCCTTGCCGGGCCTGCCAATTGTGCTGGCCGGCTACAATGGCAAGCTGGCCTGGAGCAGCAGCGCGGTCATGGCCGACAATCAGGACCTGTTCCTCGAGCAGCTGCGCCGCCAAGGCAATCAGCTGAGCTACCTGGCCGATGGTAAATGGCTGCCGGCCCGCGCCCGCAGCGAAACCTACTTTGTACGTGGCCAACGCCCCGTGCGCGAAGTGATGTACGACACCCGCCACGGCACCCTGCTGACCCAGCCAGAAAATGCCAGCCTGGGCCTTGCGCTGAACCTGCCACAGTTCAAAGGTGATCGCAGCCTGGATGCCCTGTTCGACCTGACGCGGGCCAAGAACGTGGAGCGGGCCTTCGACAGCACACGTGAGGTGACTGCTGCTGCCGTCAACTTCGTTTTCGCCGAGCCTGAGCACATCGGCTGGCAAGTCAGTGGCCGCTACCCCAATCGCCGCGAAGGCCAGGGCCTGCTGCCCTCGCCGGGCTGGGACGGGCGTTACGACTGGGACGGCTATGCCGACCCGATGCTGCACCCGTACGACCAGGACCCACCCGCGGGCTGGATCGGCCATGCCAACCAGCGCAGCCTGCCGCGCGGCTATGGCATGCAGCTGTCCAGCACCTGGTACTACCCCGAGCGTGCCGAACGCCTGGCACAGCTGGCCGGCAACGGTCGCCACGACAGTCGCAGCCTGATGGCCCTGCAGAACGACCAGGTGACCTTGCTGGCCAACAAGCTCAAGCAGATGTTCGACGCACCCGGCATGGCCCAGCCACTGAAGCAGGCGATCGACGCCCTCCCCGCCGGGCAGCGCGACAAGGCCCGCGACACGCTGGCCCGGCTCAAGGCCTTCGATGGCCGCCTGAGCCCGGTGTCGGCAGATGCCGCGCTGTACGAGTTGTTCCTGCAGGAGGTCGCTCGACAGACCTTCCTCGATGACCTGGGCCCGGAGTCCGGCCCGGCCTGGCAGGCATTCGTCAGCAATGCACGTTTGTCGTTCTCGGCGCAGGCCGATCATCTGCTGGGCCGCGATGACAGCCCCTTCTGGGATGATCGCAACACGCCGCAAAAAGAAGACAAGCCCGCCATCCTCGCCCGCAGCCTGGCGGGCGCAATGGAGGCCGGTATCGCACAGCTGGGGGCCGACCGACGCACCTGGCAGTGGGGCAAGCTGCACCAGTACCGCTGGCCGGCACCGGCTTACCATGGCCTGGGTGATGCGATCAGCCGTGCGCCGCTTGCCGCAGGCGGCGACTTCACTACCCTGGCCCTCACACCATTCGCCTGGGGCAGCGACTTCGACACGCGTCTGCCAGCCTCGGCACGGATGATCGTCGACTTCGGCCAGGCCGAACCGTTGCAGATACTGACCAGCAGCGGCCAGTCCGGCAACCCGGCCAGCGCGCATTACCGCGATGGGCTGGATGCCTGGTTCAAAGGGCGCTTCATGAGCCTGCCACTGCAACAGCAGAACTTCGGCAGGGCGTATGGCAACCAGCGGCTTACGTTGGTGCCGGGGCGGTAACGGCGTTCAGGGGCGCATGAGGGGGCTTGATGAACTTTTTTCAGCAGCTCCCTCCCAAATCCATCCGAACTAACGTCCAGCACCATGCCTCTTAACGGGTAACCCCAGAACCAGTGCCCGTGCCATGGACCTCGTCATCGCCCGCCCCGAAGGCCTGTACTGCCCGCCCGGAGATTTCTACATCGACCCCTGGCGGCCCGTGGACCGGGCTGTCATTACCCATGGCCACGGCGACCACGCACGCACCGGCAATGGCCATTATCTGACCGCCAGCCCCGGTGCCGGCATTCTGCGCAGCCGCCTGGGCCAGGACATCAATTTGCAGACCCTGCCCTACGGTGAGCGCCTGCTGCACCACGGCGTGACGTTGAGCCTGCACCCGGCCGGGCACGTGCTGGGTTCGGCACAGGTGCGCCTGGAGTATCGAGGTGAAGTCTGGGTTGCATCCGGTGACTACAAGGTAGAACCCGATGGCACCTGTACGCCCTTCGAACCGGTGGCGTGCCACACCTTCATCACCGAGTCGACCTTCGGCCTGCCGATCTACCGCTGGCCAAGCCAGAGCGAGATTTTCGCCAGCATCAATGCCTGGTGGCGGGCCAACAGTGAACAGGGCAAGGCCAGCGTGCTGTTCTGCTATGCCTTCGGAAAGGCCCAGCGGATTCTGCATGGGCTGGATGCCAGCATCGGCCCGATCCTCGTGCATGGCGCCATGGAGCCGCTCAACCGGGTGTACCGGGATGCCGGCATCCGCCTGCCGGAAACCCGCTACGCAGGCGATATTCCGCGCAACGATCCACTGCTGCGCCAGGCACTGGTCCTGGCGCCCCCGTCAGCCGGCGGCAGTAGCTGGATGCGCCGTTTTGGCGATTACAGTGATGCCTTCGCCAGCGGCTGGATGCTGCTACGCGGCGCCCGCCGGCGGCGCGGCGTGGACCGGGGCTTTGTGCTGTCCGACCACGCCGACTGGCCTGGCCTGCTCTGGGCCATTGGCCAGACCGGTGCCCAACGGGTGATGGTCACCCACGGCTCGGTCGAGGTACTGGTGCGCTACCTCACCGAACAAGGCCTGGATGCCCGCGCCTTCGTCACCGAGTATGGCGACGAAGACGATGTGCCCAACACCGCCCCCTCGCCATGAAAGCCTTCGCTACGCTGTTCCTGCGCCTGGACGCGACCACCTCCAGCAATGCCAAGCTCGAGGCACTGCGCGACTACTTCGACATGGCGCCCGCCGACGATGCTGCCTGGGCGGTGTATTTCCTGGCCGGCGGGCGCCCACGCCAGCTGGTGCCCACCCGCCTTCTACGCGAACTGGCGACGACGCTGGCTGGCCTGCCGGACTGGCTTTTCGAAGAAAGCTATCAGGCCGTGGGCGACCTGGCCGAGACCATTTCGCTGCTGCTGCCGCTGCACGCCGATGGCAACGAGGAAGGCCTGGCCACCTGGGTGGAACAGCACTTGCTGCCCCTGCGCGGGCTGACGCCTGAGCAAGTCCGCCAGCGCCTGCCGCCGCTCTGGGCCCGGTTGGACCGTGCCAGCCTGATGCTATGCCTGAAGCTGATCACTGGCAGCTTTCGCGTGGGCGTGTCAAAGCTGTTGGTCACCCGCGCCCTGGCGCAACTGGCCGGGCTGGACGCCAAACGCGTGGCCCAGCGCCTGGTCGGCTACACCGATATAGGCCATCGCCCGACTGCAGCCAGTTACCAGAGGCTGATCGCCCCAGAGTCCGCCGATGAACACAACCAGCGTGGCGGCCAGCCCTACCCATTCTTCCTGGCCCATCCGCTGCAAGTGTCCAGCGATCAGTTCGATACCCTGCTCGGGCCACCAAGCGATTGGCAAATCGAATGGAAGTGGGATGGCATTCGGGCGCAAGTGGTGAAGCGCGATGGCCAGCTGTGGGTGTGGTCACGCGGCGAAGAACTGGTTACCGAGCGTTTCCCCGAACTGCATGGTCTGGCACAGACGTTGCCCGATGGCGTGGTGCTCGACGGCGAGATCCTGGTCTGGAAACCTGGTGAAACCGAGGCTGAACTGGCCGTGCAGCCGTTTGCCTTGCTGCAACAGCGTATCGGTCGCAAAACGCTGGGCAAAAAACTGCTGAACGATGCGCCGGTGGTGCTGCAGGCCTACGACCTGCTGGAGTGGCAGGGCGAGGACTGGCGCAGCCGACCGCAACACGAACGCCGAAGCCAGCTGGAACGCCTGGTGGATGAACACCCACTTGCCCCCGTGCTGTTGTCGCCTCTGCTGCAAGGCCCGGACTGGGCCGACCTTGCCCGCCAGCGCGAACAGTCACGCAGCCTGGGCGTGGAAGGGCTGATGCTGAAGCAGCGCGAGGCCCTGTACGGCGTGGGGCGCACCAAGGACATGGGCATCTGGTGGAAGTGGAAGATCGACCCTTTCAGCGTCGATGCGGTGCTGATCTATGCCCAACGCGGCCACGGCCGCAGGGCCAGTCTTTACAGCGACTACACCTTTGCCGTATGGGATGCACCGGCAGGTTCCCCTGGTCGGGCGTTGGTGCCCTTTGCCAAGGCCTATTCAGGGCTCAGCGACGAAGAAATGCGCAAGGTCGACGCCATCATCCGCAAGACCACGGTGGAAACGTTCGGCCCGGTGCGCAGTGTCACTCCAACGTTGGTGTTCGAGGTGGGCTTCGAAGGCATCGCCCTGTCCCGGCGCCACAAAAGCGGTATTGCCGTGCGCTTTCCGCGCATGCTGCGCTGGCGGCTGGACAAGCCGGTGGAAGAAGCAGATGACCTGGCCACCTTGCAGGCACTACTGGCCTGAAAAAGTTTGCGATGCCCGACTGCTGCAGGATGAGGCGCATTCGCTGAAACTATGCTTCTATTTTTGAGCCGACCCGTGTCGCAGACCGTTTTCGCCACGCAGCCAGGACCAACATGCACCATTCAACCCACGACCTGCTCTCCCCCGTACCGGGGATCACCCGCCAACTGCACAGCTTCCACTTCGGCCCCCGCAGTGGTGGCAAAATCTATATCCAGGCCTCGCTGCACGCCGACGAACTGCCGGGCATGCTGGTAGCCTGGCACCTCAAGCGCCGCCTGGCCGAGCTGGAACAGCAAGGCCGACTGCAGCGCGAGATCATACTGGTGCCGGTGGCCAACCCGGTGGGCTTGGAGCAAGTGCTGCTGGATTCACCATTGGGGCGTTTTGAACTGCAAAGCGGCGAGAACTTCAATCGCAACTTCGTCGACCTGTCGGATAGCATCGGCGACCAGATCGAAGAACACCTCACCCAGGACCCGACGCACAACCTCGCACTGATCCGCGAATACCTGCGCCGCGGCCTGGACGCACACCCGGTCCGCACTCCCCTGCAAGCCCAGCGCCTGATACTGCAGCGCCTGGCCTGCGATGCCGATATGGTGCTGGACCTGCACTGCGACTTCGAAGCAGTCGAGCACCTGTACACCACACCCGATGCCTGGCCCCAGATCGAACCCTTGGCCCGTTACCTGGGCGCCCAGGCCAGCCTGCTGGCAACCGACTCGGGCGGGCAGTCGTTCGATGAATGTTTCAGCCTGGTCTGGTGGCAATTGCAGCAACGTTTCGGCAAACGCTTCCCGATTCCGCTGGGCTGCTGCTCGGTTACCGTGGAGCTTCGTGGCCAGGCGGATGTCAGCCATGATCTGGCCAGCAAGGACTGCCAGGCGATCCTCGACTTCCTGACCCACGCTGGTGTCATCGAAGGCACCAGCGCCCCCCTGCCCGCGCTGTTACGCCACGCCACGCCGTTGGCCGCGGTGGAACCTGTGGCAACGCCACTGGGTGGGTTGCTGGTTTACCACGCCAGACCGGGCCAGCACCTGGAGGCCGGCCAACTGATCGCCGAAGTCATCGACCCACTCAGTGACCGAGTCACCCCCCTGCGCAACAGCCAGCCGGGGCTGCTGTATGCGCGTAGCGTCCGGCGCATGGCCACCGCTGGCATGGTCATCGCCCATGTGGCCGGCGAACAGGTATGCCGCAGCGGCTACCTGTTGGCCAATTGATCCGGTAAAACCATTGCAGCCGGCAAGTGGTCTGTAGAAGCACAGCCTTCGAAGGACCGCCTGCCTCATGCCTGCTGCTACCGACCTCGCCAATGCCTGGTTTGCCAAGCGCGGCTGGAAGCCCTTCGCCTTCCAGCGGCGCGTATGGGCTGCCGTCGAACGGGGCGAGTCCGGTTTGCTGCATGCCAGTACCGGTGCCGGCAAGACCTACGCGGTCTGGCTCGCGGCGCTGCGTGCGTTCAAGCCCAGGCCCCAGGGCCGCCACTTGACCCCCATACAGGTGCTGTGGGTGACGCCCATGCGTGCCCTGGCCGCCGACACCGCACGTGCGTTGCAAGCGCCGCTTGATGAACTCCAGCTGCCTTGGAGCGTAGGGGTGCGCAGCGGCGACACCAACAGTGCCGAGCGCGCCCGACAGGCCCGGCGGCTACCCAGTGTGCTGATCACCACCCCCGAAAGCCTGACCCTGCTGCTGACCCGGGCACAGGCACGTGAGGATTTCGCCACGCTGCAACTGGTGGTGGTGGATGAATGGCACGAGCTGCTTGGCAACAAGCGCGGGGTACAACTGCAGCTGGCCTTGGCGCGCCTGCGGCATTGGCACCCGGGCCTACCGACCTGGGGCTTGTCGGCAACCCTCGGCAACCTGCAACACGCACGGGATGTCTTGCTGCCCCAGGGCGGCCTGCTGGTGCAAGGCCGGCAAGACAAGGCACTGCAAGTCGACACCCTGCTGCCAAAAGCGATCGAGCGCTTCCCTTGGGCTGGACACATGGGCCTGAAGATGCTCGACCAGGTCTGTCACGAGATCGATGCCAGTGCCAGTAGCCTGGTGTTCACCAACACCCGCGCCCAGGCAGAAATCTGGTATCAGGCCCTGCTTGAGGCCCGCCCGGACTGGGCCGGGCTGATCGCCCTGCACCACGCCTCGCTGGCCCGCGATACCCGCGACTGGGTCGAGCGCAGCCTCAAGCAAGGCAGCCTCAAGGCGGTGATCTGCACGTCCAGCCTGGACCTGGGCGTGGACTTTCTGCCCGTGGAACGGGTGCTGCAAATCGGCTCGGCCAAGGGCATCGCCCGCCTGATGCAGCGGGCGGGTCGCTCAGGACACGCGCCCGGGCGGCGCTCCAGGGTCACCCTGGTGCCCACCCATAGCCTGGAACTGGTGGAAGCGGCGGCGGCCCGGCAGGCGCTGATAGCCGGCCACATCGAAGCCCGCTTTTCACCGCGCCTGTGCATGGACGTGCTGGTACAGCATCTGGTCAGCATGGCCTTGGGCAGCGGTTTTCGCCCGGAGCAACTGCTCGCCGAAGTGCGCAGCACCTGGGCTTTTCGCCAGTTGCGCGACAGCCAATGGCAATGGGCGCTGGACTTCGTCTGCCACGGCGGCAGCTCACTGACCGCCTACCCGGACTACCAGCGCGTCGAGCGCCAGGCCGACGGTGTTTACCGGGTTACCAGCGAACGCCTGGCGCGGCGCCACCGCATGGGCATCGGCACCATCGTCAGCGATGCCAACCTGCAACTGAAATACTGGAGCAAGGGCGGCGGCGGGAAAACGCTGGGCAGTGTTGAAGAAGCGTTCATCGCCCGCCTGCGCCCCGGCGATACGCTGGTGTTTGCCGGGCGGGTACTGGAGCTGGTGCGCGTGGAAAACATGACGGCCTATGTGCGTCGCAGCACGGCGCGCAAGGCTGCGGTAGCGCGCTGGAACGGCGGGCGCATGCCGCTCTCGAGCGAACTGGCCGAGGCGCTGGTCGAGCAGCTCGATGCTGCCGCCCATGAACGCTTTGACGGGCCGGAAATGCGCGCAGTACGCCCGCTGCTTGCGCTCCAGGCGCAGTGGTCAGCCTTGCCCACCACAAGCACACTGCTGGCCGAGACCTTCAAGTCCCGCCAGGGCTGGCACTTGTTCCTGTATCCCTTTGCCGGGCGCATGGCCAACCTGGGCTTGGCCAATCTGATTGCCTGGCGGGTCAGCCGCGCACAGCCGCTGTCGGTGTCGATTGCCGTCAACGATTACGGATTCGAACTCCTCAGCCCTACCCAGGTGGACTGGGCCAGTCACCTGCCTCAAGCACTCGGCACCGCGGACCTGCTGGAAGATGTGCTGGCCAGCCTGAATGCCGGGGAAATGGCACTGCGGCGCTTTCGTGAAATTGCCCAGATTGCCGGGCTGGTGTTTGGCGGCTATCCCGCCGCGCAAAAGAGCACGCGGCAAATCCAGGCCTCCAGCGGGCTGTTCTATGAGGTGTTTCGCAAGCACGACGCGGGGAATTTGCTGCTTGGCCAGGCGCGGGATGAAGTATTGAGCGAAGAGCTGGAAATCGAACGGCTGCATCGGCAACTGCTGAAAATGAGTGAGTTGCAACTGGACCTGCAGGCGTTGAAGCGGCCAGGGCCCCTGGCGTTTGCCTTGTTGGTGGAAGGCATGCGCGAGACATTGAGCACCGAGAAGCTGGCAGACCGCATCGCGCGGATGGTGGCGGAACTGGAACAAGCGGCGGACGCGGGATGAACTACCAACCCATCGAACACTGGGGTCAGGTGCTCTGGCTGCTCGCCGACAAAGCCATCTACTGGCCCGCACGTCGCGCCCTGCTGGTGGCCGACGTGCACATCGGAAAGGCCGCCAGCTACCGCGCCCTGCATCAACCAGTGCCACGCGGAACGACTGAGGCGACACTCGACAGGCTCGATCGCCTGCTGGCCGAGCATGACTGCGAACAACTGATCATCCTGGGCGACTTTCTGCATGCCCGCACGGCCCGCGCCCCGGCAACGCTGGCCAAGGTGGAGGATTGGCGCAAGCGGCACAAAAATCTGAAAGTGGTGCTCATACGCGGCAATCATGATCGCAACGCCGGCGATCCACCTGCCTCGCTCGATATTCAGGTCGTGGACGAGCCTTGGGTTCTGGAGCCCTTTGCCCTGCAGCACGAGCCGCAGCCCCACCGCACACACCCGGTACTGGCGGGCCATGTACACCCGGTCTTCGTCCTGCGCGGCAAGGCCCGTCAGCGCTTGCGCCTGCCTTGCTTCGTGATCGATGAGCAAGTCAGCCTGCTACCTGCATTCGGTGAGTTCACCGGGGGGTGGGAAATCACCCCCGCCAGCGCCAGCCGGCTGTACCTGGCTGGCGCTGAACGCGTCTGGCCGCTTTAGCGACGCTCAGGCCACAGGGGCGGGAGGCGGCTCGTCCGGCAAGGTCGGCTCACCCGGCTCCATGGGAGGCGTCTCACCGGGTTCCGGCGGTTGCGGGGTATCGGGGTCAGGCTGATGGGGCACGCCCCCCGCCTGCATGGGCAGCGGGTGCGCCAGCAGTGACCAGGGCAACAACCCTACGTGATTGGGCTGCAGGCCTGCCAGCTTGGCACTGATTGCGGGATGGAGTTTCATTGGCTGCTCCTGACGAAAGCCGATGCACATCATGCACACCGGCGTTACTTCGTTGGAGTGCCAAAGGCGCGGGTAATTCCCCGCGCTGGTCGGCTCAGGTACGCGGCAGAGTGACGCCGCGTTGGCCCTGGTATTTGCCGCCACGGTCCTTGTACGACACTTCGCACTCTTCGTCGGACTGCAAGAACAGCATCTGCGCCACGCCTTCGTTGGCGTAGATCTTCGCCGGCAGCGTGGTGGTGTTGGAGAACTCCAACGTCACGTGGCCTTCCCATTCGGGCTCGAGCGGCGTGACGTTGACGATGATGCCGCAACGGGCGTAGGTGCTCTTGCCCAGGCAAATGGTCAGCACGTCACGAGGAATGCGGAAATATTCGACAGTGCGCGCCAGGGCGAAAGAGTTTGGCGGGATGATGCACACGTCGCTCTTGATATCGACGAAGCTGCCAGCATCGAAATTTTTCGGGTCGACGGTGGCCGAGTTGATGTTGGTGAACACCTTGAATTCGTCGGCGCAGCGTACGTCGTACCCATAGCTGGAGACGCCGAAGGAGATCACGCGGTTGTCCTGCTCGCCGCGCACCTGGCGCTCGACGAACGGCTCGATCATGCCGTGTTCCTGCGCCATGCGGCGAATCCACTTGTCCGATTTGATGCTCATGGCGGGGTGTCCTGAAGAGTTGCGAGGTGAAAATCGTGACGCGCATATTACCGGTCCCGGCGCCCAGGTTAAAGTTCCATCCCTCATCCCGCGCCGGGTGGGGGCTGCAGCCGCCGCCGATCCGAATTTGCCTAAAGCGTCTTCTGACCATTGGCAGGTTGCGGAAAGTGGGGTAAGGTGTTGCCACTGTGCTGCACGTGACACCGAGAATCTCTAGTTTGATGCACGATCCTGATCGGCCCATCGCTGAATTTTCTGCTCTCTTTGCGCTCAGTCCCGGGCAGGGTTTTTCCTGACCGTTATCAAATTGTCCAAGGAGACAGAAAAATGTCCAACCGTCAATCCGGTGTTGTTAAGTGGTTCAACGATGAGAAAGGCTACGGCTTCATCACCCCTCAGTCGGGCGACGACCTGTTCGTGCACTTCAAAGCCATCCAAGCTGACGGCTTCAAAACCCTGAAAGAAGGCCAGGCTGTTACTTTCGTCGCTACCCGCGGCCAGAAAGGCATGCAGGCTGAAGAAGTTCAGATCGCCTAAGTCGATCTAG
This sequence comes from Pseudomonas sp. 10(2024), assembly GCF_045164175.1. Lineage (NCBI taxonomy): Bacteria > Pseudomonadati > Pseudomonadota > Gammaproteobacteria > Pseudomonadales > Pseudomonadaceae > Pseudomonas > Pseudomonas sp. 10(2024). The sequence continues at coordinate 1,267,453 of NZ_CP174006.1, read as the reverse complement.
CTTCCTAGCTTTCAAAAAAACCCGCCTTCTGGCGGGTTTTTTTATGCCTGCTCGAAATAGGCGCTGGCCTCTTCGCGGGCTCGCCCGCTCCCACAGGGACTGCACAGGCTTCAAGTACGGCGCAGTCGCTGTGTGCGGGCAAACTCGGTATAGCAGGTCAATCTTCGCTGATGGTAATGCTGGGCATTGCCGGCGCCGCAGCTTCCTGCAGCACGATCCGCGCGCCTACCTGGCGAGCCAGCTCCTGGTAAACCATGGCAATCTGGCTTTCCGGCTCGGCGATCGCCGTGGGCTTGCCGCTGTCGGCCTGCTCACGTATCAGCATCGACAACGGCAGCGACGCCAGCAGGTCGACGCCATACTGGCTGGCCAGCTTCTCGCCGCCACCTTCACCGAACAGGTGTTCGGCATGGCCGCAATTCGAGCAGATATGCACGGCCATGTTCTCGACCACGCCCAGCACCGGAATGTTGACCTTGCGGAACATTTCCACGCCCTTCTTGGCATCCAGCAGCGCCAGGTCCTGCGGCGTGGTGACGATCACCGAACCGACCACCGGTACCTTTTGTGCCAGGGTCAGCTGGATGTCACCGGTACCCGGTGGCATATCGATCACCAGGTAATCCAGGTCATCCCAGGCAGTCTGGGTGACCAGTTGCAGCAGCGCGCCAGACACCATTGGGCCACGCCATACCATCGGCGTGTTGTCGTCGGTGAGGAAGGCCATGGACATGACTTCCACGCCGTGGGCCTTGATCGGCACGAACCACTTCTGCTCGCGAATCTGTGGACGGGTGCCCTCGGCGATGCCGAACATCACCCCCTGACTGGGGCCGTAGATATCGGCATCGAGAATACCTACCCGTGCGCCTTCGCGTGCGAGGGCCAAGGCCAGGTTGGCCGCGGTGGTCGACTTGCCCACACCGCCCTTGCCCGAGGCCACGGCGATGATGTTCTTGACGTTGGCCATGGCTGGCACCTGGGCCTGGGCCTTGTGCGCGGCCACCACGCAATCGATCGAAACCTGGGCGCCAGTGACCCCCTCGAGGCTGCCAATGGCGGTCTGCAGCACCTGGGCCCAGCCGTTCTTGAACAGCCCTGCGGCATAACCCAACTGCAACTGCACGCTGACCTGCCCGCCCTGGATATCGATGGCGCGCACGCAGCCGGCGCTGACCGGGTCCTGGTTCAGGTAGGGGTCGGTGTACTGGCGAAGCACGCCTTCAACGGCGGCACGGGTGACGGCACTCATGGAGACTCCCATTGGCAAACTGAATGTAAAACAGCCGCCTATCCTAACCCGTCAATCGTCAGCAGATGCGCTTGCGGGGTGAAATATCTTCGCCAGCCCTTTATAGTGGCCGATCATCCTCATTTTTACCCCGTAGCCAGATAAGTAGCCGAGCCACCATGTCCGAGCCACGCCAGATTCTCGTCACCAGCGCCCTGCCCTATGCCAATGGATCGATCCATCTCGGCCATATGCTGGAGTACATCCAGACGGACATGTGGGTGCGCTTCCAGAAGCTGCGCGGCAACCAGTGCATCTATGTCTGCGCCGACGACGCCCACGGTTCGGCCATCATGCTGCGCGCCGAAAAGGAAGGCATCACCCCGGAACAGCTGATCGCCAACGTCCAGGCCGAGCACAGCAGCGATTTCGCCGACTTCCTGGTGGACTTCGACAACTTCCACTCCACCCACAGCGAAGAGAACCGCGAGCTGTCGAGCCTGATCTACTCACGCCTGCGTGAAGCCGGGCACATTGCCACCCGTTCGGTGACTCAGTACTTCGACCCGGAAAAAGGCATGTTCCTCGCCGACCGCTTCATCAAGGGCACCTGCCCGAAGTGCGCGGCCGAAGACCAGTACGGCGACAACTGCGAAAAATGCGGCGCCACCTACGCACCCACCGAGCTGAAGAACCCCAAGTCAGCGATCTCCGGTGCCACCCCGGTACTGCGTGATTCCCAGCATTTCTTCTTCAAGCTGCCAGACTTCCAGGCCATGCTGCAGCAGTGGACCCGAAGCGGCACCCTGCAGGACGCGGTAGCCAACAAACTGGCGGAATGGCTGGACTCCGGCCTGCAGGAGTGGGATATCTCCCGCGACGCACCGTACTTCGGCTTCGAGATCCCGGGCGAGCCTGGCAAATACTTCTACGTATGGCTGGATGCGCCAATCGGCTACATGGCCAGCTTCAAGAACCTCTGCGCACGCCGCCCGGAGCTGGACTTCGACGCCTTCTGGAACGAAGGCTCCAAGGCCGAGCTGTACCACTTCATCGGCAAGGACATCGTCAACTTCCACGCCCTGTTCTGGCCAGCCATGCTCGAAGGCGCCGGCTTCCGCAAGCCGACCGCGGTCAACGTGCACGGCTACCTGACGGTCAACGGCGCCAAGATGTCCAAGTCGCGCGGCACCTTCATCAAGGCCCGCACCTACCTGGACCACCTGCAGCCGGAATACCTGCGTTACTACTATGCGGCCAAGCTGGGCCGTGGCGTCGACGACCTGGACCTGAACCTGGAAGACTTCGTGCAGAAGGTCAACTCCGACCTGGTCGGCAAGGTCGTCAACATTGCAAGCCGCTGCGCCGGTTTCATCCACAAGGGCAACGAAGGTGTGATGGTAAGCGGTGATGCCGCGCCTGAGCTGACCGAAGCCTTCCTGGCTGCCGCACCTTCCATCGCCGAAGCCTATGAGGCCCGTGATTTTGGCCGCGCCATGCGCGAAATCATGGCACTGGCCGACCGCGCCAACGCCTGGATCGCCGACAAGGCACCGTGGTCACTGGCCAAGCAGGAAGGCAAACAGGATGAAGTCCAGGCCATCTGCGCCCAAGGCATCAACCTGTTCCGCCAGCTGGTGATCTTCCTCAAACCGGTGCTGCCGGTGCTGGCCGCTGACGCCGAGGCTTTCCTCAACGTGGCCCCGCTGACCTGGAACGACCACCTGACACGCCTGGAAAACCACGCGCTTAACCCGTTCAAGGCCTTGATGAGCCGTATCGAGCCGGCCAAGGTCGAAGCCATGGTCGCTGCCAGCAAGGAAGACCTGCTGGCTGCCGAAGCCAAGGCCCCGGCGGGCAATGGCGAGCTGGCCAAGGACCCGCTGTCGGCAGAGATCGAGTTCGATACCTTCGCTGCCGTCGACCTGCGTGTGGCGCTGATCGTCAAGGCTGAAGCCGTGGCGGGTGCCGACAAGTTGCTGCAACTGACCCTGGACATTGGTGACGAGCGCCGCAACGTGTTCTCCGGCATCAAGTCAGCCTACCCAGACCCGTCCAAGCTGGAAGGCCGCCTGACCATGATGGTAGCCAACCTCAAACCCCGGAAGATGCGCTTTGGCGTGTCCGAAGGCATGGTCATGGCTGCCGGCCCTGGCGGTGAAGAAATCTACCTGCTGAGCCCGGACAGCGGCGCCAAGCCAGGCCAGCGCATCAAGTAACCGCCCTGCGGGCCATTGTGGGAGCGGCCTGCCCGCTCCCACAATTACGCAGGCCCTTCATGTCAAACCCGGACAATCGCACCGATTCCCGGCTATCGTCATCTCATGAATGACTACATCCTGGTCCTGATCAGCGCCGCACTGATCAATCACCTGTGCCTGCTCCGACAGCCACTCTCCGGGCTGCAACTGCAGGTGCACGGCCTGGCCTGCGCCCTGTGCATCGCCCTGGGCGTAATCGGCGCGCAGCTGCTGGTGCACGCGGTACTTGCCCCGTTGCACATCCACGATCTTGCCCTGTTTCTGCTATTGCCCTGGCTGGCTTTGCTCGCCTGGGGCCTGCCCTGGCTTTTGGCCAAGTGGCGCCCGGCCTGGCCTGTAGTGGGGTTGCCAGCGCTGCTGTTGAGCAATGCAGCAGCGCTTGGGCTGGCCCTGCAGCAGACAAGCGACGACAGCACCTGGCCAACCATGCTGCTCCAAGGCTTGCTGACGGGTGGCGGCTTCTGGCTGGCACTGATGGTGTTCGCCGACCTGCGCCAGCGCAGCGCCCACGCCGATATCCCCAACGCACTGCGCGGCCTGCCCATCGAGTTGATCGGTGCCGGGGTGATGGCCATGGCGTTTTCCGGTTTCAACGGAATGTTTGGCCAATGAGCAGTCCCGATCCGCGCCTACGCACCAGCATGGGCCTGGTCTTGCTCGCTTGCACGCCTGGGCTGCTGGCGCTGTTGTGGCTGCATGGCTGGGGCATGATGCTGAACCTGTTGCTGTGCGCCAGTGCCGCGCTGCTGTGCGAGGCATCGCTGCTGGCACTGCGCAGCCAATCACTGAGCCAGGCGCTCAACGACGGCAGCGCACTGGTGACCGCCGTACTGCTGGCGGCCGCCCTGCCCACCTTGGCGCCATGGTGGCTGCCGGTCATCGCGGCAAGTGTCGCGATCGGTATCGGCAAGCAGGCCTACGGTGGGGTCGGGCGAAATCTGTTCAATCCAGCCATGGTGGGCTATGCCTTCGTGCTGCTCAGCTTCCCGTTGCAGATGAACCATTGGCCTGGGCAGGCCCCAGGCCTGCTCGACAGCGTGCAGCAGGTGTTCGCTGGGGGCGAACAGATCGATGCCTGGGCCCGTCCGACATTGCTCGACGGCTTGCGCCACAACCGCAGCCTGACCATCGACGAGCTGTTTGCCAGCCATCCGGGCTTTGGCAACATTGGCGGGGCAGGCAGCGAATGGGTCAACCTGGCATTCCTGCTTGGTGGCCTGTTCTTGTTACAGCGCAAGGTGATCAGTTGGCATGCACCGGCAGGTTTGCTGGCGGGGCTATTGGTATTCAGCTTGTTGGGCTGGAACGGTTCGGGGTCGGACTCCAATGGCTCGCCTCTGCTGCACCTGTTTTCCGGCTCGACCATGCTGGCAGCCTTCTTCATTGCGACCGAGCCAGTGTCCGGCCCCAGAGACGACTGGGCCAAGCTGTGCTTCGGCGTGGGAACAGGGGTGCTCATCTACCTGATTCGTACCTGGGGCAGCTATCCGGACGGCACCGCGTTCGCCATCCTGCTGATGAACCTTTTCGCACCGGCACTCGAGCGCATGGCTGCGCAGCGTCAGCAGGCAGCCCGATGAAGCGCGGGGTTCGGGATGTGGGCCTGTTGCTGCTGACGGGAGTATTGGCAGTGTCTGCCACCCTGGCCTGGCGGCAGTGGACCGGTCCGGCCATCGCCGGCGCTGAAAAGCAGCTGCAAAGCCGCCAGCGACTGGCCGTGCTGCCCGACGGTAGCTATGACAACCAGCCCCTGGAAAGCCCGCTGCCAAGGCCCGCCGCACAGAGGCCCAACAGCCGTATCCTGACAGCTTACCGTGCCACTGTGGCAGGTAAGCCAAGCGCCATTATCCTGATCACACAGGCCCAGGGGTATGCCGGGCCGATCGTGCTGAGCGTCGCCATCGCCACGGACGGCCGGCTGATCGGCAGCCAGGTTGTCGAACAACAGGAAAGCCCCGGGCTGGGCGATCGCCTGGGGGATCCGCGATTGCACTGGCTGAGTCAGTTCAACAACCGCGATCAGGGCGATCACTGGGCGCTGAAGCGGGACCAGGGTGACTTTGACCAATTGGCCGGCGCAACCGTGACCTCGCGCGCGGTGATCGCCGCATTGCAGGATGCGCTGAGCTATTTCGACGAGCAGCGTAGTGTATTGCTGGAGGGCGCCACCCATGAATAGGTTCTGCCTGCTGGCCATGAGCCTGGCGCCACTGCTGGGTGCCACCCGAACGCTGGCTGAAGGCGCGGCCATCGGCCTGTGCGCAGTACTGATGGGGGGGCTGCACCAACTGTTGCTGGCGCCACTGCGTAAACACGTGGCCAGCTGGGCCTATGTACTGGCTAGCCTGCTGCTGCTGGCAGCCTTGGCCAGTTGCCTGCAGTTGGCCCTGCGGGCCTGGCTGCTACCGCTGGCCATTGCCCTGGGCCACTATCCCGCATTGCTGTGTATGCAATGCCTGGCCAGTGACCACCTGCTACCTGACCAACGCCGCTGGCGCCTGCTCGCAAGGCACCTCGGCGCTGTCTTTGCCATTTGCCTGCTGCTGGGCGCCAGCCGCCAATGGCTGGCTGACCATGCCGAGCTGCACCTGGCCAGCCTCGCACCCGGTGCGCTACTGCTGCTGGGTCTGCTGTTGGCCTTGTACAATCGCCTGCTTCCGGACCCTGCCCACCCACCTCGTCAAGGAAAGCCCTGATTTCATGAATGCCGCCAAACGCCTGGAGATTTTTCGCAGGCTGCACGAAGACAACCCCGACCCAAAGACCGAACTGGCCTACACGACCCCGTTTGAACTGCTGGTCGCCGTGACACTGTCCGCGCAATCCACCGACGTCGGCGTCAACAAGGCCACTGCCCGCCTGTTCCCCGTCGCCAACACCCCCGAGGCCATCTATGCCCTGGGCGTTGAAGGCCTCAGCGAATACATCAAGACCATCGGGCTTTACAACAGCAAGGCCAAGAATGTCATAGAAACGTGTCGGCTACTGATCGAGCGCCACGACAGCCAGGTACCGCAAACCCGCGAAGCGCTGGAGGCGCTACCCGGCGTCGGCCGCAAAACCGCCAACGTGGTGCTAAACACGGCGTTTCGCCAACCGGCCATGGCCGTGGATACCCATATCTTCCGGGTGAGTAACCGCACAGGCATCGCGCCAGGCAAAACGGTGCTGGAAGTGGAAAAGAAACTGCTCAAGTTTGTACCCAAGGACTACCTGCTCGACGCCCACCACTGGCTGATCCTGCACGGGCGCTACGTGTGCCAGGCGCGCAAGCCAAGGTGCGGCAGCTGCAGGATCGAAGATTTGTGCGAGTACAAGCACAAAACCTCCGACGATTGAGCCGATAGCCAAAAACCACTCACATCGATTGAAAAAATCTTTTTTACCAGCGTCTGCTTTCTGGTTATAAGGACGGCCAATGGCCCCTTGGCTTGGAGCGACTCATGAGTACCGATAAAGACGACCTGTCGATCGATGATGATTTTGTTGCCGCAGACGATGACGCGGAGCCACAGGTTGAAATCGCAAAGACCAACCTGAGCAAACGTCGCACCATCGACAACATGCTGGAAGAACGGCGCCTGCAAAAGCAGTTGGCCGATTTCGATTACGACCTGTAGTGCGGGTCCCGTAGTCATGGACCGATAGCCTTGGCAAAGCCTCCTGGCTGGAGGCTTCAAGGCTTGGCGATCAGTTCAGACCTTGCCGTTGCGCCAGCTCGATCAGGTCAACCAGTGACCGTGCATTGAGTTTTAGCAACAGCCGCGACTTGTAGGTACTGACCGTCTTGTTACTGAGGTACATGCTGTCGGCAATCTCCTTGTTCGAACGCCCTCGCGCCAGTTGTTGCAGCACCGTCATTTCTCGGGCAGAAAGGCGATTCACCATATCCGTCTCGCTGCCCGCCCCCCTGCCACGTGACGCATGCAAGGCCTGGTTGGGGAAGTAGCTGTAACCCGACAACACAGCCTTGATAGCGCTGAGCAGTTCGGTAAGCTCCTGCTGCTTGCACACGTAACCCGCCGCCCCTGCCTGCATGCAGCGCATCGAAAAGTTGCCGGGGGCCTGTGACGTCAGCACCAGTACCTTGCTACCCGGGCTGAATGTCGCCATGCGGGCAATCACCTCCAGGCCATCCAGTTTCGGGATACCGATATCCAGCACCACAATATCCGGCAGGTGTTGCCGTGTCAGCTGCAACGCAGCTACCCCATTGTCAGTCTCCGCCACAACGTCATACCCATGCCGCTCCATCAGCATGCGTACGGCCAGGCGTATGACCGGATGATCATCCACGATAAGCACTTTATTCATGCGATATCCATACATTGTTGTTGCTTTGGCACGCCACGATAACCGACAGGACGCTTGCTGGCGCGGCGATTTACCAGCGAAAGCCATGGACAGACAAAGCCTACAGAACTTACAGAAACTTCCTACACACAATGACTATGGTTGTAACAAATAAATTACTTATTACCGAAAAAAAGGTACCACCCACTGACATAAACGTACCAGTTGAATACTGATCTTCAGCAAAGGAAAACTTCCGACTCAAACACGTCGAAAAAGCAACACAACGAGGTTCTCTGACGATCATTCCTCCCCCGGGAAACAATCCAGCCTTTAGTTGAGTACAGCAGTAAGGTAAAGATGGACAAAACCGCTGGAGACGGCCTATATGACCCAAGCACAACCTGTCGCCCCGCTGACGATCATTGCCATCTTCGCGGGGATCATCGAAGCCTCCGCCCTTGCCACACTGCCATTTCTCGGCGAGTCCAGCCAAAAGCTCTACACCTGGTTCCTGGTAGGCTTTCCATTCTTTCTGACGGCACTGTTTTTTCTGACACTCAACTTCAATTACAAGTCGTTCTATAGCCCGCTTCCCAACAACACAGCACACGACAACACGCCAGCACTGAGCAGTGTGGCCACACCCGCAATTGCCAATGATGCCCCCGAGGCGGTACAGGGCGAACCTGTCACTTTCATGTTCTCCGGCCCCGACGCCTGTCGCATGATGGAACAACAACTCTTGCACGCACTTGCCCAACCGCCCGAGCCAGCGCGCGTCTGGCGCTTTTGTAATCTGGACAGACGTCAATGTGCGCAGCTTTCGATCAGCGCACTCGAGGGCGATGATGTGAGCCATCGAAGTTGAACGACCCGCCTTTGCGCGGGCATAAAAAAACCCCGGACCGAGCCGGGGTTTTCGCACACACCAGCAATCAGAGCAGCGAACGGCCCTTGTTGGCGGCAATGCGCATACGCAGTGCATTGAGCTTGATGAAGCCAGCAGCATCTGCCTGGTTGTAGGCACCACCATCTTCTTCAAAGGTGGCGATGTTGGCATCGAACAGCGAATCGTCCGACTTGCGGCCAACCACGGTCACATTGCCCTTGTACAGTTTCAGGCGCACCACACCATTCACGTTGACCTGCGAAGCATCGATCATCTGTTGCAGCATCAGACGCTCCGGGCTCCACCAGTAGCCGGTGTAGATCAGGCTGGCATACTTTGGCATCAGCTCATCTTTCAGGTGAGCGACTTCGCGGTCCAGGGTGATCGACTCGATGGCACGGTGTGCCTTGAGCATGATGGTACCGCCAGGCGTTTCGTAGCAACCGCGCGACTTCATGCCGACGTAACGGTTTTCGACGATGTCCAGACGGCCGATGCCGTTGGCACCACCGATACGGTTCAGGTCTGCCAGGACGGTGGCCGGGGATTTCTCGACGCCGTCGATGGCAACGATGTCACCATTGCGGTAGGTCAGCTCGATGTAGGTAGCCTGGTCCGGGGCGTTCTCAGGCGAGACACTCCAGCGCCACATGTCTTCTTCGTGCTCGGTCCAGGTATCTTCCAGGACACCGCCTTCATAGGAGATGTGCAGCAGGTTGGCGTCCATCGAGTACGGCGACTTCTTCTTGCCGTGGCGCTCGATCGGGATGCCGTGCTTCTCGGCGTAGTCCATCAGCTTTTCGCGGGACAGCAGGTCCCACTCGCGCCATGGAGCGATGACCTTGACGCCTGGCTTCAGGGCATAGGCACCCAGCTCGAAGCGCACCTGGTCGTTACCCTTGCCGGTGGCGCCATGGGAAATGGCGTCAGCGCCGGTTTCGTTGGCGATTTCGATCAGGCGCTTGGCGATCAGCGGACGGGCGATGGAAGTACCCAGCAGGTACTCGCCTTCGTAGACGGTGTTGGCGCGGAACATCGGGAACACGAAATCACGCACGAATTCTTCGCGCAGGTCGTCGATGTAGATCTCTTTAACGCCCATTGCCTGGGCCTTGGCACGGGCCGGTTCGACCTCTTCGCCCTGCCCCAGGTCAGCGGTGAAGGTCACCACTTCGCAGTTGTAGGTATCCTGCAGCCACTTGAGAATCACCGAAGTATCAAGGCCGCCGGAATACGCCAGTACGACCTTTTTTACGTCCGCCATGCCATCACTCCACGGGGTTGTACGGAAAGGGATCGATTCTACCGGCGTTGCGGATAAATTTACAGTGGGGCGACAGCTTCTGACGACAAAGCGACAGGAACTTTCGTAGGGGCGACGGGCGGTCGGTTGAGGGATGTGGCATGAGGACCTTGGAGGGGCGTCGCGCCGCAGCGTGCATGCCTTGAGGAGTTCAGCGCCTGTGAGATCGAGCGCCGCCAGGTGGCCGCCTCAAGACATTCTGCGCCTGTGAGATCGAGCGCCACCAGGTGTCCGCCTCGACGCATTCTGCGCCTGTGAGATCGAGTGCCTCAGGTGTCCGCCTCGACGCATTCTGCGCCTGTGAGACCGAGCGCCGCCCGCGCGGCGCTTCGCGGGTAAACCCGCTCCTTGTATGTTGTCCTTAGCCTGGCGGGAGAGGTTATTCTCGTCAGGCTGAAGAAGCACTTCCGGGGAGGCCGATCGCTCCTAAAGGCAGGGATTACCCCTGACCTTGTACGTAGAGAGGCCCCCCGCCTCATTGCCCACTGCGAAGAGTATCGAGAAGCCGACAAGTCGGACTTCGCATTACAAGGTTGCAGCAGCATGAAGTTCGAGGTCGGGGAACCGGAGGCCATTGTTACCTAACTCGCTGGGGAGAGGGAAGAATGAGTGTCTGTGTTGGCCTCGATATCGGCTCACGCACTTCGATCGTCGGGGTACGTAAAGATGGGCGTCCGGCCGGACAGTGGGATATCGCTCAAACCCCTGCAGGCCGTAAGGCTGCGGTGAAAAAGCTGCTGGCACTCAAGCCCAAGTCGATCGTGATGGAGGCGACCGGAATCTATTACCTAGACTTGGCTCTTGAGCTACATGCGGCTGACCTCCCTGTTTCAGTGATCAACCCCAAGAGCTTTCACAATTTCGCCAAACTGATGCTGGTGAACAGCAAGACCGATGCAATAGATGCTCAGTTGCTGTCCGAGTACGGCGAGCGTATGACACCGCGCTTGTGGACGCCTCCAAGCCCTGTGCAGCTTGAGCTGAGGGCTCTGGGCCGGCACATCAACCGTTTGGTGGGACACCGTACCAGGGCGAAGAACGAACTTCATGCGCTGCAGGCGACCTCTACGACCGTGTCGATGCTGATCGAAGATCAAGAAGAAGCCATTGCTTCACTGGATAATCGAATTGAACGCTTTCGTAAGGCTGGCCGCGAGATGGTCGCCCAGTGTCCGACGCTTACTCGGCAGTACAAGCAGCTGCTCGCAGGCCCAGGAATAGGAGAAGTCTCAGCACTTGCTGCATTGGCTGAGCTGACCACCCTTCCTCAAATGCTCAAGTCCTCGCAGGTAGCTCGTCACGCGGGGCTGGATGTTCGGCAGACACAGTCGGGGACGAGCATTGACAAGCCCGGTCGGCTCGGCAAAAGCGGGAATGCTTATCTGCGGGCAGCCATGTACATGCCTGCCTTGACCGCAGTGCGCTGCGACCCTTATGCGAAGGCTTTTTACGAATCCCTGGTCAGTAGGGGCAAGAAAAAAATGCAGGCTATCGCTGCTGTCATGCGCAAGTATCTGACAGGCATCTGGGCATGCATGCGTGGGGATGTGCCATTTGATACGGTGAAGCTTTTCAGCTCTGAACACCTCGGAAAAGCTTGACCGCCAACAGAGTATCTACGTTTGTTTCGGGCCAATTATGCCTGTGGGATTCGCGCGCGAACGCCTTGGTGCCTATCTCGATATCGCGTCGTACCAACAAGGCGGTCGCGCGCGCCAGGCACAGGATGGACTGGCCCGAAACAAACGTAGGAGCGGGTTTACCCGCGAAGCGCCGCGCGGGCGGCGCTCGATCTCACAGGCGCTGAATGTGTCGAGGCGGACACCTGGCGGCGCTCGGTCTCACAGGCGCTGAAAATGTTGTGACGAACCCCTGGTGGCCTTGATGCGAGCCCATGACATGCACCGACCAGATCTCAGGGCGCCTTCGCCCCCGGGACGCCCGAGGCAGGTGCAACAGCCGGCGCCGCTTGCTCAACCGGCTTTTCCACGGCTTTTTCAACCACCGCCACCCGATCCAGCTCGATATTCACCCGCCGATTACGCGCCCGATTCGACGCACTGTTGTTCTTCGCGAGCGGATAACGCTCGCCATGGAAGCGCACAGTGATCTGCTCTTCCGGCACACCGTTAGCCTTGAAATAATCGGCCACGGCCAATGCGCGGCGGCGCGACAGGTCGCGGTTGGCCAGGCGGTTGCCACTGTTGTCGGAATGCCCATTGAGCTCGACATGGTTCACCGTCGGGTCGGCTTTCATGTAATCGAGGATCACATCCAGCCGCGCCTTGGCTGCTGCATCCAGCTCGATACCGCCCCCGGGGAAACCCACCTGGGTCTGGCGCACCTGGTCGTAGTTCATCGGCAACAGCTTGCCAGCACAGACCTGATAGTCATTGTAGGCTTTGGCGAAGCTGACCGGCAGCACACGCACCTCCATCGGCCTGCCCGCCTCACCGGTGTAGTTGCGCACAACGGTGCTACGCCCGTCGAGCAAGCCGTTGATCAGCCGGCTGGCCTGCCCTTGGGAGGAGCTGAACAGCACGCCACTGCGGGCCATTCGCACATTGCCCAGGTTGATATCGCCACGCCCAGGTTGCCACGGCGCTGCCGCAGCCAGAAGGCTGGCGGTGCCGGCACCCAGTGCGTTGCTGTCCGACCGCAGCTGAAACACCGGCTGCTCGCCTGCCCGACGCACGAACGTACCGCTGCCGAAACCTTCGATCGGCTGGCTCAGACGGCACTCGAACTGGTCACCCTCGACCTTCCAGGCAATGTTCTCCATGCGCGTCTGGAAAGTCAGTGCGCCAGCCGGCAGGCTGGCGAACAGGGTCAACAGGGCTAGGTAACGCTGGCGCACGGGCGGCTCCACAAATTCTGACGGCTTACCAGCAGGCTATCGGACGCTGTCCGGAAAACTTGATAGCCGTGCTCGCCCCGGGGTTTTCCGGTAGGATTGGGGCTTGAGTTCGACCCGCCTGGAATCCCCAATGTCCGATCGCCTGACCCTCCTGCGCCCCGACGACTGGCACATCCATCTGCGCGATGGTGCCGTCCTGCCCCACACCGTTGGCGACGTGGCGCGTACCTTCGCCCGTGCCATCATCATGCCCAACCTCGTGCCGCCGGTGCGCAATGCCACCGAGGCCGGCGCCTACCGTGAGCGCATTCTGGCTGTCCGCCCGGCCGGCAGCCGCTTCGAGCCGCTGATGGTGCTGTACCTCACCGACCGCACCAGCCCCGAGGACGTCCGCGCGGCCAAGGCCAGCGGTTTCGTGTACGCCGCCAAGTTGTACCCGGCCGGCGCCACCACCAACTCCGATTCGGGCGTGACCAGCATCGACAACATCTTCCCGGCCATAGAGGCACTGGCGGAAGTGGGCATGCCGCTGCTGGTGCATGGCGAAGTGACCCGCAGCGAGATCGACGTGTTCGACCGCGAGAAGCGCTTCATCGACGAGCACATGCGCCGTGTGGTCGAGCGCTTCCCGACGCTGAAAGTGGTGTTCGAACACATCACCACCAGCGACGCCGCGCAGTTCGTCACCGAGGCCCCGGCCAACGTGGGTGCGACCATCACCGCCCAGCACCTGCTGTACAACCGCAACCACATGCTGGTCGGCGGCATTCGCCCGCACTTTTACTGCCTGCCGATCCTCAAGCGCAACACCCACCAGGTGGCCTTGCTGGACGCTGCCACCAGCGGCAATCCGAAGTTCTTCCTCGGCACCGACTCGGCACCTCATGCCCGTCACACCAAGGAAGCAGCCTGTGGTTGCGCGGGTTGCTACACCGCTTATGCGGCCATCGAGATGTACGCCGAAGCATTCGAACAGCGTAACGCGCTGGACAAGCTGGAAGGCTTCGCCAGCCTGCACGGTCCGGCCTTCTATGGCCTGCCGGCGAACACCGACACCATTACCCTGGTCCGCGAAGAATGGACCGCTCCGGAAAGCCTGCCATTTGGCGAGCTAACCGTAGTCCCGCTGCGCGCTGGCGAAAAACTGCGCTGGCGCCTGCTGGAGAAAAACGCGTGAGCGAAGACCTTTACGAAGACGACCTGGACACCCAAGGCAGCAGCGGTCCTCGTCACCCGATGGCCGAGCGCTTCCGCGGCTATCTGCCGGTCGTGGTGGATGTTGAAACCGGTGGTTTCAACAGCGCTACCGATGCATTGCTGGAAATTGCCGCCGTCACCATTGGCATGGACGAGAAAGGTTTCCTGTTCCCCGAACATACCTACTTCCACCGAGTGGAGCCGTTCGAGGGCGCCAACATCGAGCCGGCCGCACTTGAGTTCACCGGGATCAAGCTGGACCACCCGCTGCGCATGGCGGTCAGCGAGGAAAGCGCGATGACCGACATCTTCCGTGGCGTGCGCAAGGCACTCAAGGCCAACGGCTGCAAGCGGGCGATTCTGGTCGGCCACAACAGCAGCTTCGACCTGGGTTTCCTCAATGCAGCAGTGGCGCGCAATGACCTGAAGCGCAACCCGTTCCACCCGTTCTCCAGCTTCGACACCGCCACCCTGGCGGGCCTGGCGTATGGCCAGACCGTGCTGGCGCGGGCCTGCCAGAGCGCCGACATCGACTTCGACGGGCGTGAGGCGCACTCGGCACGCTATGACACCGAGAAAACCGCTGAGCTGTTCTGCGGCATCGTCAACCGCTGGAAAGAAATGGGCGGCTGGCGCGATTTCAACGATTGATCTGCTAAAGGCATTCGCGGGCACGCCCGCTCCCACAGGTTCACCTTTGCCTTCAGGCATGCAGAGAATCTGTGGGAGCGGGCGCGCCCGCGAAGAGGCCGGCACAGGAAGGCAAAAAAAAACCGGCCACGAAGGCTAATGCCAGTCAGTTAAGACTGACGCATTGACCTTTAGCCCATAGGCCGCAAAATCCGATGCTTGGAAACGAGCATCGGATTTTTTATGCGCCTGTCAAAAGCCCTGTCCCTCACTCATGAAATGGCATCGCGGCCACATGCCCTCGAAGGGCTTGGAGCCTTGCTTGATCCAGACATTGTGAAACAGGCCTTCGAAACGGCAGGTGTCTCGACTATACGCAAGCGCCGGTTGCCGTTGGAAAGCCTGGTCTGGTGCATCATCGGCATGGCGTTGTTCCGCCGGATGTCGGCTTGGGATGTCGTGAATCACATGGACATCATGCTGCCGGGCAAGCGACCGCTGGTGGCGCCCAGCGCTGTTGTTCAGGGACGGCAACGGCTGGGTAGCGAAGCGGTTCGCGAGGTGTTTTCGCTCACCCAGCAGCGATGGCATGCAGAAGTCCAACACCCTCAATGGTTGGGGTTAACACTTTTGGGTGTGGATGGCGTCGTCTGGAATACCCCCGACACCGCAGAAAATCGGGCGTGCTACGGCGGCGCGACCAATCAGCATGGCGATGGCAGTTACCCTCAAGTCCGAATGGTCTGCCAGATGGAACTGACTAGCCATCTGCTGATAAGCAGTACTTTCGAGAGCTATCACAGTAGCGAAATGAAGCTGGCCGAACAGTTGATCGCTACCACGCCTGATCACTCGCTGACCCTGTTCGATAAAGGTTTCTACTCGTTGGGTTTGCTGCATCACTGGCAATCACAAGGCGAGCAGCGTCATTGGCTTATTCCTTTGAAGAAGGGTAGCCAGTACGAAGTCGAGCACAAGCTTGGGCGCAACGATGCCGTAGTCATTCTGCGCACCTCGCCACAAGCCCGTAAGCAATGGCCCGGCCTGCCGCTGGAGACTCGAGCACGGCTGTTAAGCAAGACGATTAAAGGCAAGGTGGTGAGCGTACTGACCTCAATGGTCGATCCGCTGCGTTTCCCGGGTGATGAGATCGTCGACCTTTACAGTCAGCGTTGGGAAATCGAACTGGGATATCGAGAGATCAAGCAAGGGCTTTTAGGTGGTGAATATACGCTGAGAAGCAAGACGCCGGAGATGATTGCGCAAGAGCTATGGGGCGTACTGCTGGGCTACAACCTGTTGCGTTATCAGATGGTGCAAATGTCTCGACAGTGCCCTGGTGTGTACCCATGCGAGATGAGTTTTACTGCCTGTAGCTGGGCAATACTGGGCTTGCTGCATGGCACATCCTTGAACCACCCCGGAAATTTGCCGGGATTTTTGTCGGATCTGCAGGCTTCGGCGGCACAATATGTCTTGCCACATCGACGGCCTGACCGATGGTTTCCGCGAACGGTGAAGCAACGTCCAGCGAAGTACCCCACCCGAAAATGAAAAATGCCAGTCAGCTTAACTGACTGGCATTAGCCACGAAGGCCGGTTTTTTCATGCACGCCGCAATTACAGCTTGCCAGCGTTCTCGCTCAGGTAGGCAGCAACGCCTTCAGGCGAAGCGTTCATGCCCTTGTCGCCTTTTTTCCAGTTGGCAGGGCAGACTTCGCCGTGCTCTTCGTGGAACTGCAGAGCGTCAACCAGACGCAGCAGCTCGTCCATGTTACGACCCAGTGGCAGGTCGTTGACGATCTGCGAACGGACAACACCGTTGGTATCGATCAGGAAGGCACCACGGAAGGCCACGCCGCCTTCGGACTCGACGTCGTAGGCTTTGCAGATTTCGTGGGTCATGTCGGCAGCCAGGGTGTACTTCACCTGACCGATGCCGCCGTTGTTGACCGGGGTGTTACGCCAGGCGTTGTGGGTGAAGTGCGAGTCGATCGACACGCCGATCACTTCCACGTTGCGCGCCTGGAAGTCAGGGATGCGGTTGTCCAGGGCGATCAGCTCGGACGGGCAGACGAAGGTGAAGTCCAGCGGGTAGAAGAACACCAGGCCGTACTTGCCCTTGATGGCCGAGGCCAGGTTGAAGCTATCGACGATCTCGCCATTGCCCAGCACGGCCGGAACGGTGAAATCGGGGGCTTTCTTACCAACGAGTACGCTCATTGTAATCTCCTGATGAGGGTGAAAAACCGTTTGCCGGGCCAGACGGGCTTGCCCGACATCCAACAAAGGCCGACCATCATACACGGCTTCTCATGACAGGCCGACTCCGTCGACAAAGCGACCACCGGTCGCTCAAGCACAGCCCTCTCAGAAAGATCTTTGACAAGCATTCTCATTACCATTAAGCTCCAACCCATCGACCCAACCAGCGATGGTCAGCCCTTATGTATGTGTGTCTTTGTGTCGGCGTTACCGACGGACAGATCCGCGATGCGATCTATGAAGGATGCTGCAGTTACAAGGAAGTGCGAGCCGCCACCAATGTCGCCAGCCAGTGTGGGAAATGCGCCTGCGTGGCCAAGCAGGTGGTCCGCGAGACCCTGACCGAGCTTCAGGTCAGCCAGGCAGCCCTGCCCTACCCCGTCGAATTTACCGCTGCCTGAACGCAGAATTTCAAGAACCGGACCTGGTGTCCGCGTATTCCAAGCCCGAAACAGTCAAGAATTCGAGCAAAAACAAAGGCCTACAGCGATGTAGGCCTTTGTCGTTTCTGGCCGGGGTTACGTCGGGGTGACGCTGACCACTGGTCGGCCAAGAACTGAGCCTGCTGCTACCAATTGTTGATGGTGTAACCACAAGCCCTAAGCTCTTTGACGATTTCTTTTTGCCACGCCCCTGATTGGTCCAGAGACACATAAACCACACCACTAACGTCATTAGGTGTCTCAATTGTGCCTTTGACCAAGGCGCATACGTTTTCCCTGCCGAGCTTCGCCATCAAATAACCGTGCTCGAAGACCACATTCTGCCGAGCGCGGTCCTTGGGTGGCATCTTTTTCTCATGATGCCCCCGCCCTTGATCGCAAGGCGTGTAGAGCACCAGGGCGAAGTCGGCTTCACCTGCATAGTGCTCAATCTTCTCGATGATGGTCATTCCAGCATTGGCTTGTTCGTGCAGGATTATCGCCCTGAGCCCAATGCTTTCGATGAAGCGACTTACGTCCAGCTTGGCTTCGTTATCCCTGCCATGAACGATAAAGACATTCCTTTTGTTCCTGGCAACGGTCGGGGTCGGCCCTGCGACCGGCATAGGTATGGGGAAGGTGCGAGGATCAACGACGGGACCGGGCGTTGGTTGGGCGGGCGTATATCCAGTCGCACCGAACTCTAGCGCATCAAGCAGCGGGGTAAACTGCTGTGATATGTAGGTTCTTCGCTCGGCATATGTACCAAATTTTGGTTGGATAAAGCCCCAAAAAGATTCTAGATCCCTGTGAAGCTTGAGCCATGCGGGGAGCTGCTTAGCTATTTCGTTGTCGCTAAGAAGCTCATGACGGAGTTGAGCGTACTCACCCGAGTCTGCTGGTTTCCCTGTGGCGTGAGCAATCAGCAGGTTCTGCAGATAGCTGACCTTGTCAAAGCGGGTTTCCAAAAAATGTAAGCTCATCAAGCGGATTCCGTTCTTGCAACTCAATGGCCAGAAAGCTACCGAGTTGCCATCACCCTGTCTACATTATCGGCTCCAGCGTCCACGTCAGGCCACTGGTCTGACACGATGTGTGACCACACCAGTCGGTGTAGGATGGAATCGCGCCCTGATTTGCCAATTGAAGGGGGGCGCCAGCGATTTGCCTTCTAATTGGAGACTCGCCCTCATGCCTACCATCATCGTCATCGACCAGCAAAACCTTCAAGCCTTCACCCATCCAGGCATCGACCTGGACACCGGCCTAGTCATTGAACTGGACCCGTTAGCAGACCCGGCGCCTGTGCAACTGGAACTGTTCAGCGCTGACGTTCAAGGAGGTCACGATGCCGCGCATTGCCGTAATCATCTCACCTGACGAATATGATGCCTTCGCCACCATCATCGGTCATGACCCTGAATTTCCCAAAACCTACGACGATTGGCTCAAACGCACTACGAAGGAAAACGAGCAACATCGAGCGCGTGGCGAGGTTATCAACGAGGTGACAATCCACCCTCAAGAATTCGCCAACTGGTGCAAGGCTTGCGGCCTCGATCCCTCCTACATCCTTCTCGGGATGTTCGCTGGTACCAAAGTCCACCGGTAGAAGTAGATTCATCCTGCGCCCCAACCCGATGTCCGGGCTGGGGCTGCTCAGCATCAGCGATACGGTGCGCACAAGGGCGCCCAAAGCGGCTGCATGTCGTTCGTTCATACTTGATCCCTCTTGATCACAACAGATCACGCCCGCGACGGCTCAATGCTCGGCACCGTTCACCAGCGGTTAGTCGGCGCGATGACGGTCGGGCCGGGGCGTCACACTGCTCGGCGCTGCTGCCATGGTACGTTTCGAGGCTGCATTCGCGGGTCTCTCGGGTAAGAGCATTGTCGGCCCTTTCCTCGGGGGTGAGGGGCAGTTCCTCGACCCACCGTTGGCGTGCGAGGTCGAGGCCTTCGGGCTCTGGTGATGGGTTCGGCTGATCGGACGCCCCCCAGCGGCAGGCTTCCTGGGGCGACATTTCCGGCTGTTCCACCGGCTCGGGTGCTGCCCGTGCGCTCGTGACGCGTACCGCTTCGATTGCGGGTGGCAGCTGTTCTTGTTCATAGGCGGCTTTCGCCAACACAAATGCGATTCTTTGTGCGATTTGAAAATCGGACATATTGCCGATGTTGGTCTGTACGTTGAACTGCACATCCGGCTCGTCTTTTTGAGGCGCCGGATACAAGCGGCTCAAAACCTGTGTGTAGAAGACGGAGCGATTTGCGGACGCCCACGACAGCATGTCATCCACGCCACCAAGGCGCTCGAATGTCGTCAGAATTGACCCAGCAAGCTCGGCACTGACCAACTGCCTTTCGCCCTTGTCCAGGGACTTGCGAAGCCGACCGCCTGTTTTCGGCTGTCCTGGCGGTCTACCTCTGGCCATGTCAGTCATCCCCCAAGGTCACGGTCACGGCCTTGAGGTCGCCGTCCTCGGTGTAGGCAAAGCGTACAGTGGCCGGGGGCGCTGCTTCGGGCCGTGGCTGTTCGGCCAGCCACAGGTTGAGTGTGGTGGCCAGGGCGCGGGCTTCTGCCACCGGGTCATCGGTGAAGGTCACGGTAGCCATCGTCATACCTCGGGATCGTTGCCATACAGCTTGCGGGGGCGGTTCAGCTTAGCCGGTGGCACAGGCTGGCCGTTGTAGCTGACCTCGCTGGCCTGCTGTTCGTCGACGAAGCCCACCAGTTGGCCAGCAGCGTCACGTTGCAGTAGGAAGCGCTGGCCGTTGATGACCATCGCCCTTGCCACGCCAGCGCCGTCTCGCTGTACCGTACCCTGCATGGCCTTGGGTGCTCGCGTACTTTGCACAGGGGGGATCTGCCTGAAGTCGTCGAAGCGCGGTTTGGGCTGCTGTTCGGCCAGCATCTGTTTCTGTGCGGCCAGTGCCTGGGTGACACGCTCCTCCACCGCCTGCTCGATCATCGCTTCGATGGCACCACCAATACCTGAGGGAACTTCGGGCGCGGGTGCCTGTTGCTGCTCTCGCCGATCCATTTGACGGGCGATCAATTGCAGTCGAGGGGTCATTTCAGTTTCTCCAACAAGCGCTCTAACTTCAATTGCTCGCCGCCGTGCAGTCCTACACCCGATGCCTTTTTAATCAAGTCATCCAGTTTGCGCAGCGATACTTCATCACTGCCGGTCAAGGCAAGTTTATCGCGAGCTTCCGTTGCGGCCTGAATCAGGGAGTGCCCCGTGTGGATATAATCAGACATGCTATTTCCCCTTGTTACGCTTTTGCTTCTTCAACCAACGAGCGCGCTCCTTGGCCAGTTGTGTGTCGATACGTTTGGTCTTTTTCGGCTGCATTTTATCCACCATCACGCATACGGATAAGTTCCCGGTATCTAGCGCCGAGTCTTTCATCGTTCATCCAGCGCTTGCGGTCAGTCTTCATGGCATGCTCGTGCTGTGCGATTTCTGCCGCAAGGGCAGCCCCACTTGGGAGGGTCGCCGACCCAATGGCTTGCTTATAAAGCCCGAGTATGACTTCCTTTGTGTTTAGGGCCTTGATCCATCCTGTGGTAAATACATCTAAGGCTCGCTGTTCATGTAATGGTAGCGACTGAAAATAAGCGTCCACCATCTTCATGTTGGCTTGATAACTTTGACCCCACAGATTCTCAAAGTAAACATAAGTCTTTAGCTTGGCTGCGTCGTTGGCCTTCACCACCGCTTCGAACTGGGCGTCTGTGAGATTATCGGTCGGCTCGGAAGAAAGTGCGCGTCCTTGCGCAGGGGTACTGCCATTTCGTGCTGCAAGTTGCTCTCCGGCTCGACTGACCCAGTAACAAGCATCGCTGAGCAGCTTGGCACTAAAACCGTTGTCATATGCGTAGTTTGCAAAGGCCTGGAACAGTGGATCATTGACGTGCTCGTAGAGATTGTAATTGTGCCTTGGCTTTTGCTTGGCGGGAGGATTGCTTATGGAGTCCATAAACCACTTAACGCACTTCTGCGTATGGCTGACGTTATGGCCGAGACGCATAAAGTCATTAACGAACAGCGCGCCCAGTTGGTTATAGGCCTCCATGACCTGACCTAAAGTTACACCAGCAGGAAGTGGCTGGCCAAAAACCATTTGCCCGCCACCGTTGTAATTGGTAGTGGACTCGTGCAGCAGATCGAGTTCAGTGCCACCGAAGTCGGGGGTCGGTGCGGGTGCAAGGGGCTGGCCTGGCTCGTAGGACTGAATGCCGCCAAAGCTGTGGGTATCGAGTTCATTCGCCATCGAGTTCTACTCCCACAACCTTGCGGCATTTCCGCATAAGTTCGTAACGTGCCTTGCAGCCGTGATGGACAAAACTTTGCTTCCCGACTTGCACCAGTTCCTGATGGTCGTCTTCGTCCATCAAGCACAGGCGGCACATGCCGGGGCCAACTTCTTGAGCGCCCTTCGCTGATGACAGCGTATCGACGATACGAATCATGTGGTCACGGCCAATCCACAAATGAGTGCCCACCTGCCGTAGCACTTTCTGGAAGGTGGCGTCGTGGATAAGCGTGGCGATACTCGACTTCTCTTCAAGCGGTACCTCGTCCTTGCCGATAGCGGCCAGGAATTGCGGGAAGGTGCATTTGCGCGACTCAGCTTGCGCGAATTCGTTGATAAGTCGGTAAATTGAGATTTCAAACTCGGTCACAGTAATGACTCCTTAACTTTCTCGATGTTGCCAGCCCGTGCTACCAGGTCGCGAAGGTACTTCCAAGGACGGCTGCACTGGCGATGAAGGTATACACCGGCAAGCTTGTTGCCGTAGATATCCAACTCCGGTTTTAGTGCGTTCATCACGCCACGTTCGTCTTGGAAGCAAAATGCACAGCAATCTGAACTAGGCGGGCGCCGTGCCAGTAAACGAGACGCGACTTGCGGGTCAGCAGTAGTGGCCAGGCAGATCAGGCGCCAGCTCTTGGAATAGTCGCTGGACTGCCAAAGCGCGCTTTCGTACTCCAGTTCAAGCGTCTTTTGCGTGGACTCTTTAAGCAGGAACAACCTGATCTGGTCGGGTGCTGGCGCCGCTTCACCGATGGAATAGCGCACCAGTTCGATAAGCTTATCCAGTGAACATCTTAGTGCGATGAAGTGCCGCGCCGTGAACTGTAAGTGTGCTAACAGGATTAGCTGCTGTTCGATGTTCATGGCTGTTTACCGAAGCGTTGCCGAGTCCAGCAGCTCTGCCAAAGCGGCATCGCGGGAAGTTTTACCCTGCACCATGAGGACGCCATCACAGAGCCTCTTAACGCAATATCCTCTACTGGCGTTCTCCACCGGGCCGCTGTAAAAAATCTCGAACCCAGGCGGCAAACCGGCTTCGGAAACGAGCAACGCGGGAAGTGGGTGATAACTAAGCAAGATGACGTTTGCATATCCACGACCGGCGTCGAGCACCAGCAATTCAGCATAGGCGCTGCGGTCTTCCCATATGCAATTCACGCGGTCGAAGCTGTGCCATTGGTCACTGCACACGCTCCACAAGGCGGACAACGTAAGCATTTCCTTGGTGGTGCCGCGTGGGATAACGGCGCTCCAGTTATTGTTCCTGGTCTCGTGAAACGTCATCGCAGAGCGCACAAGTGGCTTGATCTTGATGGGCGCTTCTGTGGTTTCTGTAGAGGGTGTAGCTGGCATGATTATGTTCTCCAGATAGATCAGCTATCTGGAGCCAGTTAACGGCATCCGATCTAGTCTGGCTGTCCGCTCTTACAAGAAAGTCCGTTTATTTTTTCCCATTCGCGCAGTGCCTTGCGGATCAGGCGAATGTCCTTCTGCCGTGCAGTTTCCGCGTAGTCTGCTGAGAGTCCGTATTCGACAGGCGTTGATTCCAACTGGGACTTGACGAAGCTGGCGCGTTCACTCCGGTCCTTCTTTTTGATGGATTTGAGCTTGATTTCCAGCACCTTGGCGATGGCGGCTTGCAGGTCCGCGTCCTTGGCCAGTGCCGCGTCTATCTTGACCTGACGCATGAGCTTGGTTTTCCTGGCTGGTAGCGCCTGGAGCCGCTGCAATTCATCCTCATAGGCCAGCACAGTGAGCAGCAGGTCAGGCGGCAGGCGGCGGGCCAGTTGGGCATCGTCGTAGGCGGTTGACCCTGCTGTGATGTTCATAACCTAATCCCCTTTACACCGGACTTTCTCATTCCGTTGTGAGCTTTCGAGCCGCGTGGCCGCCAGGGCGTTTCGCGGTATTCGAACCACGGCAAATCGAGAATGGTCCTGACTTTTTGAGTTTTCATCGTCACCTTCCCTCAAATGTGCCACCAGAAGGCCGCCCCGTGCGCCCCTGGCGTGTTTCTGGTCTATTTCGCCCATACCCACAGGGGTAGTGCTTGCGCTTCACAGCGGGGCTCTTTTTGGCCTTGCTGGGACTGGCCCGGTTTTCCGAAAACCCGTGCTTTGTTCGCTTTCCGTGACCCTTTCGTAACCCCAAAACGGTGTATCCGCTCTAGCATGGTGCTTTCACTGGTAAAAAAAGCGGATCAACAGTCCGTTTTGAGTATTTTTGGCTGGCCGATTTGCAGGACCGACAGGTGGCCGGACCTGGAATTTCTCACCCGCAACTGCGCGATGTGGCAACGGGACAGGCGCCCCACGAACTCGCTGTAGGAACCATGTGGCTCAGCATGATCGACGCACCAGGCGCACCAGTTCGCAAAAACATCATCGTCGAAGCTGGTTTGAGATTTATAGAACTCAAGCATCAGATGATCTTTCATTCTCCCAGGCCTCATAGTTTGCGGATTAGAGCCCTCTGATAAAGCTGCGGGCAGTTTTTCTAGTTGTGTGCCTACACCATACAAATTAGTTAGAGCAAACTTTGTTTGCGCACTAAACGAATTATCATTTCCACCACAGTCTCGCCGGGGCGCTGGCACTCCCGGATGGCGGCGGCGTCTTCGGGATCGACCCACAGCGAAAGCACCGTCCAACCTTCAGCCCGCCGTTGCGCTCTCAATGTGCGCATCCGCTTCGCCATCGCGGTTCGCGGTTTCGGCGTGCCAATCAGCCAGCCCAGAGCGAGCAGGCGTTCAACTTCCACCGGGCTGGAAATGGTCCGAGCCTGCGATGGGTGCACCATCATTTTCGGTTTCACAATTTCACCTCCAAAAAGTGGTCGTTCCGTCCGGAACGACGCCCCGTTCCGGGAACGCTGAAAGCCACACCGCGCATGGGCTGCGTGAGGATTTTTTCACCGTTCCGCCCTTCTCACGAACACACACACAGATGGCCCCAAAATAAGTTAAAAATAATTAAAAAACCCATAAGAACCCCATAAAAAAAGAGCTGTGTGTAGAGGGGGGGGGAATGTGTATATATTTATCTCTCTAACCTCTCTACCACGGGCCTTCCAGCGTTCCCGGAACGGGACCGGAACGGGCGGAACGCCCCCGCCGGTGTAAGCCCCCTATTCGTCATCGCCCCTGAGCCTCAGCACCTGGAGTTTCGAGCCGCCAAACTCCCACTCCACGATTTCGCCGCGCTTCACCAGCAGGCGTATGGCGGGTTCAAACTCCCGATCCGCTCCCATTTTCGACCGGCGCAACAGCGCCGAACGTGGTGTCCATCCCGCCTTGCAGGCAGCTACTTCGCTGGTGCTTCTCGGTTTGGTTTCGCCGTCGCTAATCATTTGCAGCAAGATGGCGGCATTCTTCTGTTCACCCCCGCTGTGTAGCTCGCTCTCGACGTAGCCGAGTACGGCCTTGTTGGATGCCCGCACGAACTGCGCCGCCCACTCCACATGCGCCGTGGTAATCACTGGCTTATCCGGGTCATCGAGCACGGCCAGCACGCCCGAAATATGCTCGACGTTCTCCAATGAGCGGGCGCAGAGTGCCCTTTCGTGCGGCGCACCGACGCCACGACCGATCAGATCGAACTCATCGTTGAGGGTGTCAAGCAGTGCGTCGGCGTTGGGGTGGATATCGACTAAAACTGGCGCACCGTTCGCTAAACTGCTACTCGCCAGGTTGACTTTTATCCGTGTGGCGGCGCTGCTGAACGATTTAGGCATCACGAATGGCTTTCTGATACGGCGGTTTTTCGGCATGTCATCACTGACCACCCACAACAAACGCCCGCACAGTCCGTTTTCGATATCGGCCAAGGTAAGAGCCTGTGCAAGTACCCCCGGTGTGGTGAAGCCAATAAGATTCAATGCCGGATTCGGGATAGCACGCCCCGGCTTGCCTGCTTTGCCGCGTTGGTAATAATTGTCATCCGCACCTGCCGCGTATAAGTCGAGGATTTTGCGCATTAATGAAACGTGCCATGCTTTTGCGTCCCTTGCGTTCGTTAATGCCAGCAGGTGCCCAATTTCATCGACGACACAATAAGTTCCAATGTGACTGAGCAGATCATCTTCCAAGGCTTCACCGGATGCGGGCGCGCTGATAATTTTTACGTTGCCCTGCGCGGCAAGTTTTTTGGTCAGTTGCTGCGGCTGGTTCTTGCCGCCAGCGGTCGGCAATACGCCGATGCCGTATAGATTCAACCGGCAGCCGCTGGCGAGCGCGTAGAAACTGCCGCACAGGGATGCCGAGGCAATCAAAACCGCCAGCATGGTCAATTGTGGCTGCGGCTTGTGCGCCACTTCCAAGGCCGCTTTTACCACTTCATCCATGATGCCGGGGTAGGGTGTCGGGTAGGCCACTGTTTCGGAATCTTTTGACACCGCGTTCGTGGTCGGCTTCCAGTTTTCGTTATAGGCGGTCAAAGCTTCGCGCTTGCCAGCCATTGATAGCGGATAGGCCTTGCTGATTTCGTCGTGTGCGAACTTGAGCGCCTTGGTTTCATCCTCGCTGCGGTGCGACAGCAGATAGGCCCACAAGGCTGGCGTCTGTACCAGTGTGGCGAATACGTCTTCATTGGATAAGTTGCTGTCCAGCAGACGGATGATAAGACCTTGCATGGTCTTGGACTTGTCGCCCTTGAACGTGCCGTCGACCAGTTGTTTCTGGTCATCGGTGAGCCGGACGCGGGTCAAGTCAGCAGGCTTGCCCGCCGTGTCTGGTGCTATGGACGGCTCGACCTTTTCCACATAGGGTTTCATGCCCCACGAGACAAGGACTTTTAAATCGTCTTCGTCCAGCTCCTTGAACTCAAGCTGCTGGACGGGGATGAAGGTGACGGTCAAGAAGCGCGGCGCCGTGCCGATATAAATTTCGGCGTGCTCGCAATGTGGCGGATGCGTGTCGGCTGAATCCTGATACTGCTTACACCAGCTCGACGGTGCCCATGCAAAGGCGCGGATGCCTTTACCCGATGGCGACAGCTCGGTGTACGTCTCGAACGGCAGGTCGAACTTGTCTTTGTCTACGCCGTCGAAGTCGAAACCAACCAGCGTGAGCCCGTCTACCTCGATACCGCCAGTCATGACAAGGCCGACGCCCGACAGGCCGAAGCCTTCCTTGGCGGTCTTGATCGCTTCCAGTAACGGGCGCCAGTCCATTGGGTCAGTAGTCGCCAAGCCATGGCGCCCGTTGTCCGGCACCTTGTCGTGTTTTTTACGCTTCGTGTTGTAGACCAGTTTAAAGGGCACCCAACGTGGAAGCTCGCCAATGTAACCAAAGATATCGTCAAGATTCATGAATAACCCCCTGATGTTGCCAAGTAACACCAGTGGGTTTATATTGAAAATACCACTTGGTGCTGCTGATTGATCCCCGGCGTTCCCGGTGTACTTCCTCAAAGTTGCTATCACTTGAACCGACCTTGCCCCACCCCAAGGTCGGTTTCTTTATTCGTCAGCCAGTCGCGCGGCTTCTCAAGCCCGCACAGTTTGACTTTCAATGTACGCATCCAAGTCTTTCTTCAGGTAATAAACCTTTGTCCCCATTTTAATATACGCGGGCGCCGGTGAAGCTTTCGTGCAACGCCAGATATTCAGCGTGCCAGGCTTAAGCCCGAGGTATTCGGCGGCTTGCTCAGTGTTAAATTTCTCGTTCATATCAAACCCCACAACAGTGAATGACTGACTACAAGCCCACACTAGAACTGGGAAAAGAAGATATCAAGCGGCAAGTTCTGTAGTGTAAAAATACAAGCGTGATACAAACACTAGGTAACGTGTTGAAAGTTTGGGTGTTTACAGCCATTTACCATTTGTCGGGAGAATAAAAAAGGCCCTTCAGAGAGGGCCTTTTAGATTTAGCTTAATTTAACTGATATCGGGATAACATTATTGGCGGCAGTGGCCTCGATATGATCGGCGACCTTTTGCCAGCCCTCGCGCATTTGGCTTTCGAGCAGCTTTATATAACTATTGTCGTCTGTATCGCTTTTCCGCCCACGGTTCATGATGCGCCTATACGTGTGCACGTTTACCAAATTGCTGGCGATTGACGCGAACGCGGCACGCAAATTTTTGGGGACAAAATCCAGACCCGTCAGGCTCATGAGTTCATCAGCAAGAGCATTCGCTTGCGCAGGTGTGACGGTGAACAAGCGGTCGTCACTGGTCTTGCCCTCAACCTGCCTTTGCACAATCACCAGCGCCTGAGTTGAAAGCAGCAACGTATGGTCGGTTCGGGTTTTCGTGTCGCGCAGCAGCACCTGACCCACTGCCAGGTCACAATCACCCACCGGTACGCGCAGCGGCTCGCCAGGCCGACACCCAGTCAGCAGCAGGAACATCAAGTAGTCGCGGGTGGGTGTTTGCGGCATAGCGCTTAGCCCCCGCCAGAACGTGCCAAGATTACTCAGCAGCGCCTTCACCGGTGCATCATCGGCGGCTTGCGTTTTTGGAATCACGACCCGCTCGGCCTTGGGCGTTTTCTTGTCGAACGGGCTGTCCTTGAGCACGACACCGTAAAAGCCCAAAACGGCCCGTAGTACCTGCATCCCATAGGCCGCCTGACGCTCGCCCCGCTGCGCCTTGTTTTCAATATTCACTGCCTTTATCTCACCGGCGGTGATGGCACGTATCGGCTTTTTGGCCAGCTTGCGCAGCAGGCCGCCTTTCGTTGGCTTGCCCTTCACAGTCGCCCGACTGGGCTGGATCATGCCCAAGTAATCGGCCTTGGTCCGCGCCTTGAGGTGCATGCCGTTATCTTCTCGGGTCTGTTCTTCTATATAGCGGGTCACAGCCTCGGCCAGGGTCATGCCCTGCGCCTTCGCTTCGCGCTTTGTTTCGCTGGGGCTTACCCCGGCGGCCAAATCAGCGATGATTGCCTTGGCCTTCTTTCTCGCCTGGTCAATCGAGACCTCGGGAAACTTGCCGATTGTGACGCGCTCAGGCTTTCCACCCGCGACCCGTTTGAAAACGCTGAAGGTCTTGACGCCGGTGCTGGTGACGCGCACCTCCAACCCGGAAACCGACTGCGATCCACCAAAATCATGATAAACGGCACGCTCCCCAGGCGCGGGAAGCGGCAGGCCATTTAGCGCTACTTGAGTGAAATTCACGTTGCTGCTCATCGTGGGCCTCCACGGGTTACGCTCGGGTTACGCAGCAGGTGTAACCCGGATAATTTCAGCGTAGCCCCATAAAGCACTGGAGACCCCGAAAACACTAGACCGTAAAGGAGTATGAACCCGCATGAATCCAGGCGAAAAAGCATGGTCCCGGACCTGGTGTCCGGTTTTTTTATGCCCGAAATTCAACAAGTTAGCGTTGCAACGCGGTTCACAAACATTCTTATTCCTATTAATTTTCACTTAGTATTCAAGAACTTAGGTTTGACACACCTAAGTATCGGGCTCAAACTTCAGTGGATTGACACACTTCTACAGGGCAGGAACCCGACATGAAAGGCGACGTAAGCGTCATCCAGCATCTCAACAAGATCCTCGGAAACGAGCTGGTCGCGATCAACCAGTACTTCCTGCACGCACGCATGTACGAAGATTGGGGGCTGAACAAACTCGGCAAGCACGAGTACAAAGAATCCATCGATGAAATGAAACACGCTGACAAACTGATCAAGCGTATTTTGTTCCTCGAAGGTATTCCTAACGTTCAGGACCTGGGCAAACTGCTGATCGGCGAGCACACCAAGGAAATGCTTGAGTGTGACCTGAAGATTGAACAGCAAGGCCTGGTCGACCTGAAGGCCGCCATCGCCCATTGTGAAACCGCTGGCGACTTCGGCTCGCGTGACGTGCTCGAAGATATCCTCGAGTCCGAGGAAGAACACATCGACTGGCTGGAAACCCAACTGGGGCTGATAGACAAGATCGGTATCGAGAACTACCTGCAGTCGCAGATGGGCGAAGAGTAACTATTCGCCCCATGAAAAAACCCGCGATCAGCGGGTTTTTTCATGCTTGCCGGAAGATCAGGCTTCAGAAGCCTTGGCCTTGGCAGCCGCTTCCTTGATCAGGGTTTGCAGCTCACCCTTCTCGAACATTTCCAGCATGATGTCGCTGCCGCCAACCAGCTCACCGGCTACCCACAGTTGCGGGAAGGTCGGCCAGTTGGCGTATTTTGGCAGGTTGGCGCGAATTTCCGGGTTCTGCAGGATGTCGACGTAGGCGAACTTTTCGCCACAACCCATCACGGCCTGCGATGCACGCGCAGAGAAGCCGCACTGCGGGGCATTCGGCGAGCCTTTCATGTAAAGCAGAATGGTGTTGTTGGCAATCTGCTCTTTGATCGTTTCGATGATATCCATGTAGCACCTCGGCTGAACTATCCGACACAGTCGTCGGCACGGTGTCGCATTGTATCGGAAAGCCGAGCGCTGTGCTCGGCCTTGCCGTTCCTCAAGCGGCCTCGACCTGCACGGGTACGCCATTGAGCGCAGCGTTTCCGGAAACCTGGTCCCGAAAGCGCTCATCGGTCAGGTCATTGGCACTCACGCCGGGTTGCGCCTGGGCGATCTGCATGTGCACGCCCTGACGACCATGACCATAACCATGGGGCAAGCTGACCACACCGGGCATCATGTCCTCGCAGGCCTGCACCTCGACCTCCAGGGAGCCGGTACGCGAACGGATGCACACGCGCTGGCCATCCTGCAGTTGCCGCTGCTGCAAATCTTGCGGGTGCATCAACAACTGATGCCGTGGCTTGCCTTTCACCAGGCGATGAAAGTTGTGCATCCACGAGTTGTTGCTGCGCACATGGCGGCGCCCGATCAGCAGCAGCTCGCCCGGCACCGGGGGCGTCATTTGCGCCAGGCGGTGCAGGTCGTCCAGCAAAACCTGGGGGGCGGCTTCGACAGCCTTGCTGGCAGTCGCCAGACGACCAGCGAGGTTGCTGCGTAACGGCCCCAGGTCAAGCCCGTGCGGGTGATCGTCCAGGGCTGCCAGAGAGAGGCGCCAAGGCGTTGCTTCACCGTAACGCCCTTTGCGCAGGGCTTGATCAATCATCTGCGCAGGCGACCAGGTCGGCTTCAACGCCAACTCGGCACGCTTGGCAAACGCCTGGGCCAGGCCGACGAAGATCTCCCAGTCATGCAGTGCTCCCTCCGGCTTGGGCAGGATCGCCCGGTTGAAGCGCGTGACATTGCGCACTGCCAGCAGGTTGAAGGTGCTGTCGTAATGGTCGTTTTCCAGCGCGGAGGTAGAGGGCAGGATCAAGTCGGCATGGCGGGTGGTTTCGTTGATGTAGAGATCGATACTGAGCATGAACTCCAAACCCTCCAGCGCCGTATCCAGCTGGCGGCCGTTAGGCGTGGACAACACAGGGTTGCCGGCAACGGTCACCAGGGCGCGCACCTGCCCTTCGCCCGGTGTTTGCATTTCCTCAGCCAGGGCAGCCACCGGCAGCTCGCCGCCGTACTCGGGCAAGCCCGACACACGGCTCTGCCAGGCGTTGAAATGGCCGCCCGAGGTGGTTGCCACCAGGTCGACGGCAGGCTCCGTGCACAACGCGCCGCCTGTACGGTCGAGGTTGCCGGTCACCAGGTTCACAAGCTGCACCAGCCAGTGGCAAAGGGTACCGAATGCCTGGGTCGAGACACCCATGCGGCCGTAGCACACGGCCTGCCCGGCTGCAGCGAAGTCGCGTGCCAGCTGGCGAATGTCCGCGGCAGCAATACCACATTGGGCGCTCATGGCCTCGGCACTGAACGGCGCAATGGCCTCGCGCACCTGCTCCAGGCCGCTGACCGGCAAGTGCGAGCCCCGTGCCAGGCCTTCTTCGAACAATGTGTTGAGCAAGCCGCACAACAGGGCTGCATCACCACCAGGGCGTATGAACAAATGGCGGTCAGCCATTGCCGCCGTTTCGCTACGCCGCGGGTCAACCACCACCAGGCGCCCACCACGCGCCCGCAGGGCCTTAAGGCGCTTCTCCACGTCCGGGACGGTCATGATGCTGCCATTGGAGGCCAGCGGGTTGCCGCCAAGAATCAGCATGAACCCCGTGTGATCGATGTCCGGAATCGGCAGCAGCAGCCCATGCCCATACATCAAGTGGCTGACCAGGTGTTGGGGCAACTGGTCCACGGACGTGGCAGAGAAACGGTTACGGGTCTTGAGCAGGCCCAGAAAGTAGTTGCTGTGGGTCATCAAGCCGTAATTGTGCACACTCGGGTTGCCTTGGTAGACCGCCACGGCATTGCGCCCATGGGCTTGCTGGACCGCCCACAGCTTTTCGGCAGCCAGTGCGAAAGCCTCATCCCAGCCAATGGCCTGCCAATGCTCGCCGACTCGCTTGTGGGGCTGGCGCAGGCGGTCCGGGTCGTTCTGGATGTCCTGCAACGCCACGGCCTTGGGGCAGACATGGCCACGGCTGAACGGGTCCAGGGGGTCGCCCTTGATCGAGCTGATCAGCGCCCGCCCGTCCTCCTCATGGCTGACTTCGATGTTGAGCCCGCAGATCGCTTCGCACAGGTGACAGGCACGGTGATGCAGGGTCTTGGTCATGGCCGCCTCTGCCTTGTTGTTGTCGAACAGTGACTATGCGCCCGCCCCCGCCCCGCGGCCAGTGCGCTTCGCCGCGTGAATCCACCGACATCATGCGCACGATTTACGACAGCCATTTGCCAAATTGCCAGCAAGCCGTGTACAACCGTTTGTAGCAAATAAAGAACAGCACGGGCCAACGGGTAAAGACACCCTTTGCAACACCCTTTGCAATCACGCCGCTTTTCCCCCCTTGGCTTCAGGCGACATTTACTTATAGTATTGCGCCTTTCCCTATTTCGTCCGCCCCGTGCGGCTTACGCCGCAGGTCACCCCCGTTGTCAAAAAAAACCATACGGTCGACCTGCATACCGTTGCAGATAAGGTAGTCACTCATGAGCGCTAGGCACTTTCTCTCCCTGCTGGACTTCACCACCGACGAATTGCTCGGGGTGATCCGCCGCGGCATCGAGCTGAAGGACCTGCGTAAGCGAGGCGTGCTGTTCGAACCGCTGAAGAACCGTGTGCTGGGCATGATCTTCGAAAAGTCCTCGACCCGTACCCGTGTGTCGTTCGAGGCCGGCATGATCCAGCTCGGCGGCCAAGCCATCTTCCTCTCGCCCCGCGACACCCAGCTGGGCCGCGGCGAGCCGATTGGTGACAGCGCCATCGTGCTGTCGAGCATGGTTGATGCGGTGATGATCCGTACCCACGCCCACAGCACCCTGACCGAGTTCGCCGCCAAGTCGCGTGTACCCGTGATCAACGGCCTGTCCGACGAATCGCACCCGTGCCAACTGCTGGCCGACATGCAGACCTTCGTTGAACACCGCGGCTCGATTCAGGGCAAGACCGTGACCTGGATCGGCGATGGCTTCAACATGTGCAACTCCTATATCGAAGCCGCCAGGCAGTTCGATTTCCAGCTGCGCATCGCCTGCCCCGAAGGCTATGAGCCGGATCAACGCTTCATGGCACTGGGCGGTGACCGCGTGCAGATCATCCGGGATGCCAGGGAAGCTGTGCGTGATGCACACCTGGTGGTCACCGACGTCTGGACTTCCATGGGTCAGGAGGAGGAAACTGCACGGCGCCTGGCGCATTTCGCGCCTTACCAGGTCACCCGCGAACTGCTCGACCTGGCTGCACCCGATGTCCTCTTCATGCACTGCCTGCCCGCCCACCGTGGCGAGGAAATCAGCCAGGACCTGCTCGACGACCCACGCTCGGTCGCCTGGGACGAGGCTGAAAACCGCCTGCATGCACAGAAGGCGCTTCTCGAATTCCTTGTAGAACCGGCTTACCACCACGCATGAGTCAACCCCTACTGCTCAACCTGCGCAACCTCGCCTGCGGCTATGGCGACCAGCGCATCGTCCAGAACCTCAACCTGCACCTGAACGCAGGCGACATCGGTTGCCTGCTGGGTTCATCCGGTTGTGGCAAGACCACCACCCTGCGCGCCATCGCCGGTTTCGAGCCGGTGCACGAAGGTGAAATCCACCTGGCTGGCGAAGTCATTTCCCGGGCTGGGTTCACCCTGGCCCCGGAAAAGCGCCGCATCGGCATGGTATTTCAGGACTACGCGCTGTTCCCGCACCTGACCGTGGCGCAGAACATTGCCTTTGGTATCGCCAAACACCCACGCCAGGCCGCCGTCATCGAAGAGATGCTGGAGCTGGTCAAACTCGGCGGGCTGGGCGGGCGTTACCCGCATGAGCTGTCCGGCGGCCAGCAGCAACGTGTTGCCCTGGCCCGGGCGCTGGCGCCCGAGCCGCAACTGCTGCTGCTTGACGAGCCATTCTCCAACCTCGACGTGGAGCTGCGCCGGCGCCTGAGCCATGAGGTTCGCGATATTCTCAAAAGCCGCGGTACCAGCGCCATTCTGGTCACCCATGACCAGGAAGAAGCCTTTGCCGTCAGCGACCAGGTTGGCGTCTTCAAGGAAGGCCGCCTGGAACAGTGGGATACGCCCTATAACCTTTACCACGAACCGCAGACGCCATTCGTGGCGAGTTTCATCGGCCAGGGGTACTTCATCCGTGGGCAAATGAGCAGCCACGAGGCGGTCAATACCGAAGTGGGTGAGCTGCGCGGTAACCGCGCCTACATCATGGCGCCGGGCAGCTCGGTGGATGTACTGCTGCGCCCGGATGATATCGTGCATGCACCTGGCAGCGCGCTCATGGCGAACATCGTGGGCAAGAGTTTCCTTGGGGCATCCACGCTCTACCGCCTGCAGTTGCCCACCGGTAGCCAGCTCGAAGCGATCTTCCCTAGCCATGATGACCACGAGGTCGGTGAGAATGTGGAGATTGCAGTGAAGGCCGATCACCTCGTGCTATTCCCGGTACCGGGAAGCGTTGCGGCACAGTTGCCACGCCAGGAGAACGGCGTGCGTCGATACAGTTCGGCGACTTGACTCAAGCGCCAGGGGGCCGCTTGGCGGCCCCCTGTTCTCAGCCTCGACCAATCCCGGCAAACGTGCCCTGCGTATACTCCGCCAGCACCGCCGCGGCCAACTCCACTTCCAGGCCACGCCTGCCGGCGCTGACATGGATAGTTGCAAAATTCTGCGCCGAATCATCAATGAAGGTCCGCAGGCGCTTCTTCTGCCCCAGCGGGCTGATGCCGCCCACCAGGTAACCGGTCGCCCGCTGCGCCGCCGCCGGGTCGGCCATCTCGCACTTCTTCACCCCGGCAGCATGGGCCAGGGCCTTGAGGTCTAGGGTACCCACCACAGGCACAACCGCTACCAGCAATTCCCCTTTCTCGCTGCTTGCCAGCAACGTCTTGAACACCTGTTGCGGGTCGAGCCCGAGCTTTTCTGCCGCCTCCAGGCCGTACGACGCCGACTTCGGGTCATGTTCATAACTGTGCACACGATGCTCGGCACGGTGCTTCTTCAACAGGTCTAGGGCGGGGGTCATGCAAGGGCTCCAGTCAGGGACGACTCGGCGGCTACTTTAGGACAATTCCCACATCCCAGCCACCGCACCGCAATCGCGCGCGTCTAGTACAGGGATCAGCAGCTGATTCTAGCGACCTTATCGTGACTGACCGTTCACTTTCGACCTTTGACATCAGCGTTTCTTGTCTATATTTTTTCGTTTCTGAATAAACGATGCCCTTTTAAGGTGCATTTCCTACATCACCCGGGGTCAATGGGGATAGACACCGGGTTTTGCTGTCGAGCGCCACGCGCCTCACAACAAAAAAAACGAGGTCATACATGACGACTGCTCTGCGCCAACCCACACTGTCCAGCCAATGCCTGGCCGAGTTTCTCGGCACCGCCCTGCTTATCTTCTTCGGCACCGGCTGCGTCGCCGCGCTCAAGGTTGCCGGCGCCAGCTTCGGGCTTTGGGAAATCAGTATCATCTGGGGCGTGGGCGTCAGCATGGCCATCTACCTCACCGCCGGTATTTCCGGTGCGCACCTGAACCCAGCCGTGAGTATCGCCCTCACACTGTTCGCAGGGTTCGACAAGCGCAAGCTGCCCTTCTACATGCTGGCCCAGGTATGCGGCGCATTCTGTGGCGCGGCACTGGTCTACACGCTGTACAGCAACCTGTTCTTCGATTTCGAACAAGCCCACGCCATGCTGCGCGGTAGCGAAGGCAGCCTGGAGCTGGCCTCGGTGTTCTCCACCTATCCACACCCGTCGCTGTCCACCAGCCAGGCGTTTCTGGTCGAAGTGGTGATCACTGCCATTCTGATGGCCGTGATCATGGCCCTGACCGACGACAACAACGGCCTGCCGCGCGGCGCCATGGCCCCGCTGCTGATCGGCCTGCTGATTGCAGTGATTGGCAGCGCCATGGGCCCATTGACGGGTTTTGCGATGAACCCGGCCCGCGATTTCGGGCCAAAACTCATGACCTTCCTGGCCGGTTGGGGCGAAATCGCCTTCACTGGCGGGCGGGATATTCCCTATTTCCTGGTTCCGGTATTTGCACCGATCCTTGGCGCCTGCTTGGGTGCAGCGAGCTATCGCGGCCTGATTGCACGCAACCTGCCAATGGCGCCCGCCGCGACCCCTGAGACAAATGACATTCGCCAGGGCGATACTCAAGCCAATTGATGCCACCATCACGCACAGCCCTGACCCCCTATTCTTGCAAGGCCTACGACCATGACAGACACCCAGGATAAGAACTACATCATCGCCCTGGACCAGGGTACCACCAGTTCGCGGGCGATCATTTTCGACCGTGACGCCAATGTTGTAGGTACCTCCCAGCGCGAGTTCGCACAGCATTACCCGCAGGCGGGCTGGGTCGAGCATGACCCGATGGAGATTTTCGCCACACAAAGCGCGACCATGGTCGAGGCCCTGGCCCAGGCGGGTATCAGCCACGCCCAGGTCGCCGCGCTGGGCATTACCAACCAGCGCGAAACCACGGTGGTATGGGACAAGGAAACCGGGCGCCCGGTGTACAACGCCATTGTCTGGCAGTGCCGCCGCAGCACCGAGATCTGTGCTCAGCTCAAGCGTGACGGCCATGAAGACTACATTCGTGAAACCACCGGCCTGGTCACCGACCCGTATTTCTCCGGCACCAAGCTGAAATGGATCCTCGACAATGTCGACGGCGCCCGTGAACGCGCCGAGCGTGGCGAACTGCTGTTCGGCACCATCGACACCTGGCTGATCTGGAAGTTTACGGGTGGCAAGGTTCACGTCACCGACTACACCAACGCCTCGCGCACGCTGATGTTCAACATCCACAGCCTGCAGTGGGACGACAAGCTGCTGGAAATCCTGGGCATTCCGCGGCAGATGCTGCCTGAGGTGCGCCCATCCTCGGAAGTGTACGGCCACACCAAGAGCGGCATAGCCATCGCCGGTATCGCCGGCGACCAGCAATCGGCACTGTTCGGCCAGATGTGCGTGGAGCCGGGCCAAGCCAAGAATACCTACGGCACTGGCTGCTTCCTGTTGATGAACACGGGCGACCAGGCGGTGAAGTCGTCCCACGGCCTGCTCACGACCATTGCCTGCGGCCCGCGTGGTGAGGTGGCCTATGCACTGGAAGGCGCGGTATTCAATGGTGGCTCTACCGTGCAATGGCTGCGTGACGAACTGAAGATCGTCAACGACGCCCTGGATACCGAGTATTTCGCCAGCAAGGTCAAGGACAGCAATGGCGTGTACCTGGTGCCAGCCTTTACCGGCCTGGGTGCCCCGTACTGGGACCCGTATGCCCGTGGTGCGTTGTTCGGCCTGACACGTGGCGTGAAGGTGGACCACATCATCCGCGCCGCACTGGAGTCCATCGCCTACCAGACCCGCGATGTCCTCGACGCCATGCAGCAGGACTGTGGCCAGCGCCTGTCCGAGCTGCGCGTGGACGGTGGTGCCGTGGCCAACAACTTCCTCATGCAGTTCCAGGCCGACATCCTCGGCACCTGCGTGGAGCGGCCGCAGATGCGCGAAACCACGGCGCTGGGCGCCGCCTATCTGGCAGGCCTGGCCTGTGGCTTCTGGAGTGGCCTGGACGAGCTGCGCGACAAGGCGATCATCGAGCGTGAGTTCAGCCCGCAACTGGACGAAGCGCAGAAAGAAAAGCTGTATGCCGGCTGGAAGAAGGCGGTCGAGCGTACCCGTGACTGGGAAGATCACGAGGCATGATCGCTGTTGGGGCCGCCATGCGGCCCCAATCGTCTACTGGCCGTCATCCCCTTCCTACGGCATCATTGCAGAATTTGTCCGGCAGCCCCAAAGGACCGCCCATGAATCTGCCCCCCCGCCAACAACAAATCCTCGAACTGGTACGCGAACGCGGCTATGTCAGTATCGAGGAAATGGCGCAGCTGTTCGTTGTCACTCCCCAGACCATCCGACGCGACATCAATCAGCTTGCCGAGCTCAACCTGCTGCGCCGTTACCACGGCGGCGCGGCTTACGACTCGAGCATCGAGAACACCGCCTACGCCATGCGTGCCGACCAGATGCGTGACGAAAAGCAGCGCATTGCCGACGCCGTAGCCCGGCAGATTCCCGACCATGCGTCGCTGTTCATCAACATCGGCACCACCACCGAATCGATCGCACGGGCGCTGCTCAACCACAGCCACCTGAAAGTCATCACCAATAACTTGCATGTGGCGGCGATCCTGGCCGCCAAGGACGATTTCGAAGTGCTGGTGGCGGGTGGCACGGTGCGCCGAGATGGTGGTGTCGTCGGCCAGGCCAGTGTCGATTTCATCAACCAGTTCAAGGTCGACTTCGCCCTGGTGGGCATCAGCGGTATCGACGAGGATGGCAGCCTGCTCGATTTCGACTATCAGGAAGTGCGGGTGTCGCAAGCCATCATTGCCAATGCCCGGCAAGTGATCCTCGCCGCCGATTCCAGCAAGTTCGGGCGCAATGCCATGGTGCGCCTGGGCTCGATCGACCTGGTCGACTGCCTGGTGACCGACCAGACACCGACCCCGGCCCTTACCCAATTGTTGAATCAGAACAAGATCAGGCTTGAGGTGGTGTGAGGGCTGGTGGGTGCATGCCGCCAGATTTTTGGTGTCTGCGTGAGCAAGCGCCCCTCACCCAAGCCGTACCCCCTGAATTTTCGTAAATGTTCACTTCATTGTCATTTGATCAGTTTTTTCTATAGAGACTGACTGGCGACCGGCTTTCTGTTGCGCTAATATTTTCGCAAACGAACATCAATGTTCATATTCGATGTGAACAGCCCCAGGAGGCCTTGCCCGTGTCCCAGCCAGTTTCGTCCCAGCCCCCAACAGCCAACTGCTATGACCTTGCCGTAATCGGCGGTGGCATCAATGGCGTGGGCATCGCTGCCGACGCCGCTGGTCGCGGCTTGAAGGTCTTCCTTTGCGAAAAAGACGACCTGGCCCAACACACGTCGTCAGCCAGCAGCAAACTGATTCACGGTGGACTGCGCTACCTGGAGCACTACGAATTTCGCCTCGTGCGCGAGGCCCTGGCTGAACGCGAAGTGCTGCTGGCCAAGGCGCCGCACATCGTCAAACCTATGCGCTTCGTGCTTCCGCACCGCCCGCACCTGCGCCCTGCATGGATGATCCGCGCCGGCCTGTTCCTCTACGACCACCTGGGCAAGCGCAAGCGCCTGGGCGCCTCGCGCAGCCTGCGCTTTGGCCCGGGCTACCCGCTGAAGCCGGCAATCACCCGCGGCTTCGAATACGCCGACTGCGCTGTCGATGACGCCCGCCTGGTAGTACTCAACGCCATGGCGGCCCGTGAGCTTGGCGCCCATATCCGCACCCGCACCCGCTGCTTGCGCGCCGAACGTGTAGAGGGCTTGTGGCAGGTAGAGCTACAGCACGCCGATGGCAGCCTCCAGACGATCCATGCCCGCGCGCTGGTCAACGCCGCCGGCCCGTGGGTGGCCAGCTTCATCAAGGACGACCTCAAGCTCGATGCGCCTTACGGCATCCGCCTGATCCAGGGCAGCCACATTATCGTGCCGCGCCTGTATGAAGGCGAACATGCCTACATTCTGCAGAATGAAGACCAGCGCATCGTCTTCTGCATCCCGTACCTGGACCGCTTCACCCTGATCGGCACCACTGACCGGGAATACAGCGGCGACCCGGCCGCGGTCGCCATTACCGAGCAGGAAACACATTACCTGTTGAAGGTCGTCAACGAGCACTTCAACCACCAACTGAGCCAAGCCGACATCCTGCATACCTACTCCGGCGTTCGGCCGCTGTGCAACGACGAGTCGGACAACCCTTCGGCGGTGACCCGGGACTACACACTCGCCCTTTCGGCAGAGGTTGGCCAGGCACCGCTGCTGTCGGTGTTCGGCGGCAAGCTCACCACTTACCGCAAGCTGGCCGAATCTGCCATGGCTGAACTCAAGCCCTTCTTCACCCAGATGCGCGCCCCCTGGACCGCCAGTGCGCCACTGCCGGGCGCAGAGGGCATGACAACGGTACAGGCGCTGATCGATGCCGTACTGGCACGTTGCGGCTGGTTGCCTGTCGACCTGGCCAAACGCTGGGTGCTCACCTATGGCAGCCGTGTGTGGCGACTGCTCGATGGCGTTCACGGCCCCGAAGACCTCGGGCAGGCTATCGGGGCCGGGCTGTTCACCCGTGAGGTGGACTACCTGCTGGAGGAGGAATGGGCTGAGCAAACCGCTGACATTATCTGGCGTCGCACCAAGCTGGGCCTGTCGCTGACCGCACAGGAGCAGGTGGCCCTGGAGGCGTATCTGCAGCAAGCCCGCAAGGTGCGCGCGAATAGCCGCGCAGCCTGATACCGACGGTGAAGCCCTCTTGATCCGTCAAGGGGGCGTACTCGCCCAGCGCTCATAGGCTTCACGCGCCAAACGCGCCAGCAATGCCCGCTCGCTGCGATCGAAATCAGCCTTCAGTGCTTCACAGCGTTGCAGAAACTCGTTTTCGCTGATCACTTGCTCATCTACCTGAGCCTGCAGGGCCTCCATACGCTGGTGCAGTGGCTGTACCAGGTCTTCAAATCGCTGCGCATGAAACTCGCGCGCGTATTGCTCCCAGAAAGGCCGCTGTGCCAACGAGGCAATCAGGGCATCCATCGACTCATTTTGCAAAACCGCGTCCTGGACCCGCAGCAGGTCGCTGGTGGTCACGTTTGCAAAACTTGGGTAGTGCATTTCGTCGAGCTCGATCGGCAAGCCCAATGGACGCGCAAGCCGCTGTCGGTAAAACAGCCTTGTCTCGATTTCATCGATATGTGGGGCGTGCTCGGCATGCATGCGTTGCACGTGCAACGTCGCGTGGCGGTCGACCTCGTCCAGGCGAAACAAACCACGCGCCAGGCTTAGCAAACGAGCTTCCATCCGGCTGCCATGAGCATCTTCGACGGCGCGCAGTACCAAAACCCCAAGCTCCATCTGCTCCAGCAACAGCAGCAGGCGGTCCTCACAACTGCGCCGGCCAGATGCCTCGAGAAACAATTGATGACGCAACTGCTCGTGCTGCTCACACGTTTCCAGAATCCGCCAGATTCGGCTGCGGTAATGCCCAGGGTGCTGTTCAAAGTCCTCGCCGTGGACGAAGTCTGCCAGAAATCGGAACATTCCATCTGAGTGCGGTTCCTCAAGCAGCGCTGTCCATATGGCCTGCTGGCGATCACGTTCAGCGTCGGCTGTGCTGTTGGCCCAGGTATTGAACAGGTCACTGTCAATGCCGCGATGGCGTGCGGACGCTGCCCCCCACTGGCCCGGGGCCACACCTCGAGCCTCATCGAGCAGCAATGCGTCAGCTTCGCCAAGTGGATTATCGTGCAAGGACAACTGGTGCACCTGCAGGCGCAGCTGCTGCAACTCTCGGCGCAGTGTGCGAATGTTGTTGTTACGCACGTCCACATGGGCACGAAATGAGATCTGCTCAGGCAACGCCTCAAGGCCGGCAGAGCGCAGGTTGACTTCACGCAAATTGCCCAGGCGCGTCAGTACCGGCGCCCTTCCCAACGGGTTGTGGCTGAGGTCCAGGTACCGCAGCGCACTCATCCCGGCAAGACGCAATTCACCGGCCTCATCCATTATCACGCTGTTGCGGCGCAGGTTTAGCTGCCGCAGGCGGGGCATATGTTCAATGCCGTGAGGGATCGCAGTCAGGCGATTGCCGGACAGGTCGAGTTCAATCAGGTTGGGAAAACGGCGAAGAAAGTCCGCATTGATTTCAGCAAGGCCCAGGTCACTGAGGATCAGCCGTCGCACATGATCAAAGCTCACCCCCTCCGGTAATTCGGGCAGACTCCCGATACGCTCTCCGCTGATGATCAGCGCGTAGTCCCCGGCCTCGTCGGTTATCTTGCGCCGCCAGCTTCGCCGTACGGCAGTAGCGACCCGACGGCGGCGTAGCGCGTCCAGTGGGTTACTGGCATCCCTGCGCCACTGGCGCAGGCTCTGACGCAGGCGCGCCAACTGCCCCGTCAGCTGGCTGTAGTGCTCCCACAACCCTACTCGCCGCTCCATGAGGTCAAGCAGATAGGCTTGTAGCTCCCCGTCTGTCATCGTCGGAAACACTTGGTGAATACCACGTCCTATGGCACGCCGACTGCTTTCGCCTCGCCCACTCAAGGCATACCCGATACGCCCATCCCCGAAACGGGTCGGGGGTCGCAGGCCAACACCCAGACGCGGCATGCCACAGAGCTCAGCCGCTTGGGTGCGATCACCGGCAGCGGCCTCGATCAGCAACGAGCCCAGGGCGCCTGGACTGACAGCGGCATCGCCGAGATCGGCTGTCTGCGTCTCGTCCAGCGCCGCCAACAGTGCCGCCAGGTAGGGGCCGGATGTGCCTTGACCGGCGTAGCGGTAGCCGTCGCCGCGGCGCACGATACACCGTACATCCTGCGCAGACTCGGCGCCGATACCGGCCAGATACCGGCCACTCGGGCTGCCTTCGCGCAGTTCGATGCGCAGGGTGTCCGGCCATTTCAGCTGACGCTCGAGCAACCCCAAAGCCAGGCGTTCGGTGTCCGGATTGACGCAACGCGGCAGGCGAAAACCCGCACAGGCCCTGTCCAGACGGCTTTCGCGCAGCGACCATCGTGCGCGCTCGGCCACTGCCAAAGGGACCCGCTGCGCGGCGCTGAGCGTATCGAGCTGTGCACCGCTGCATTGCTGAAGCAGCTCACGGGTACAACGAGCCGACAGGCCCGGGAAAGTGCGCTGCAATATCCGCTCGATACCATTGGGCTGCACTTGCCGTGCAGCAACGTACTGCGCCAGTCGCGGCGCGCTGAAGTCCGGGTGTAATTCATGTGCCTGATAAAGCTCCAGGGCATCGAGCAAGCGTGCAGGTGCGCCCATGTGCTCGACGTGCAAACGGCGAACCTGCGCTTCACTCAGCCCTGTTACCTGGAGCAGGTAGTCGCATGTCGCTTCCGGTAGTTCTGCCAGGGGCGTACTCAGGCGGCGCACCAGATTGGCCCGCCCGTCCCAGTATTGGGGAGCTTCCAGTTCATGGCGCCAGCCGCCGGCGCCATTCTGCTCGATCACAGGGCGATAGGCACCGGGACGACCAGGGTGCAGGATCCTGGCGCGACCATCCTGCGGATCCTCCATCACCCGATAACGGCCCTCATCGAGGTGCCATAACCATTCCTGTGCGCCAGCACCACGCAATGGTTTGGCATCGTAACCGGGTAGATCCGTGGCCATGAGCTTGACCTTGCCGGCGGAGGTGCACACCGGTGCCAAGTCATCCACGAAGGCCAGACGCTCAAGAGCACGCACGGCTACTTGGCTGCCGGCTGCGATCATCCCGCCGACCACGACGTTTTCGGCAACGTTGAACAGGTGGTTCAACGCCCCTTCGCGGTCACCCATGCGCCAATCTTCATACCCTTCATAAACTTCGTCAGCAATCTGAACCGCGTTTGCCACCAGCAGCACTTCGCCAAGCACAGGCACGAACGCCCCCGCCACGTTCAGCACATTCAAACCCAGCTCTTTGTAGCCCTGCATGCGCGCTTCACGGTCTTCGTCATCTTCGACATCGGTGGGCACGGCGAGCACCCTGGCGTCATCCCTGATCTTGGCGAGGCATTGCCGACGCAGGTGTACGAACGGTGCGTCAGTGATCGGTGCAGAACGGGCGTCGAGTTCCACCCCGGCTGTCGATGCCTGTGCGACCCGCTCGTTCAATACGCGATAGA
The DNA here is from genome assembly GCF_045164175.1 of Pseudomonas sp. 10(2024). Taxonomy (NCBI): domain Bacteria; kingdom Pseudomonadati; phylum Pseudomonadota; class Gammaproteobacteria; order Pseudomonadales; family Pseudomonadaceae; genus Pseudomonas; species Pseudomonas sp. 10(2024). Next base: position 1,223,627 of record NZ_CP174006.1, on the reverse strand, counting down.
AATTGATGCGCTCACGCTCGGTAATGAAGCGTGCGAAAAAGCGCCGATAGGCCGGCGCACGGAAGCGCTTTCCAAGGTAGTTGTCGAGTGCATCCCAGCTGGCATGACGGGAGACGGGCTGATGAGGGTCATCGGGTATCCAGATCACCACCGACTCCACTGCGCCATCAGCGGAGGAACGCACTTCCAGCGTCAGCACGCCCTGAACCGGGCGGCCCAGCAGGTACAACTGCCGGGGCACCACAGTGCCCACCAGCGCAGGCACCACCGGCTTTTCGGCAATAAGTGGCAACAGAAAAAAATACGTGCGCTCGTCAATGTCCTGTTTCAACGCAGCGACCCGCATCGCCACCTCGAAATGGGCCTTGAAACTCGCCTCGAACAGCCCGTGCAAGCGGGAAACGGCCTGGCCCGGCTCATCCTCCGGGCCATCTTCAGGCTGTAGATGGTGGGTGAGCAACGCCTGGTACTTGCCCCCTGCGTCGACCTCGCGACATGCGGAGGCAAACGCGTGGAAGCTCATCGGCAGGCGGTTACCGTTGCCATCGACCAGTTCACCTTTGAGCGTGAGCCCGGGGCGTGTCTCCCTACGATGATAGTTATGCAGCGCCGCCTCCAGCAATGACCGCCTGGAGCGGCGAACATAGGTGGGCCGCAGCAGCACAGGCGAAGCGCTGGGCAGCAACAGCCGCTGCGAGACCCGTACCCTCCAGCCCGTCACGTCCGGGTTGCTGAAGCCGCTCTTGCGCAGTTTCGTTTTGAGCAACGCTGCTGCGTAGGCCTGCAAAGAAGGGATGGCCTGGAGGATCGGGCCAAGCCGCGCATTGCAGTGCGCCTGACGACTCAGGGCATTACGTAACGCATCGAGCCTTTCCGGTTGGGCGTGGTCGACTAGCCATCCAGGCAAATTCTGGGCGATCAGGCTATCGATGGAATCGTTCGGGAGCCGGTGCGGTGACATCTGTGGAACTCTCCAGGCAAAGAGCAAAGCTCACTACGTCTGAGCCCTTGCCGCGCACTGCATAGTTACCGCAAGCGATACCGGGATAGGTGGCTGCCCATGCGTTCGGATAACCGAACGAGCAATCGCTGTTTATTCGGCCTGGCGAACCCCGAAGAGAGATCGAGACTGTCAAGCACGAGCAATACCAGTGGTTTAAGGTCGACAGCAGGGCTTGGCACGAGTCATGCTCTACACTTGGTAGCCGAATGCACCCGCTTCTTGCTGTATTCGTTGAACGAAGAGTCCGCCAACGGCTCCATAAAAAAAACAAACACGTCGAGGAAAATTTGATGCGTATCGTTCGTCAATTGCTGGGCGCAGCCATCGCGGCTGCAGTCATCGCTTCGCCGGCCATGGCCGAGGAGCTCACCGGCACCCTGAAGAAGATCAAGGAATCGGGCACCATCACGCTGGGGCACCGCGACTCCTCCATTCCATTTTCCTACCTGGCCGGCAAACCCGAGCCCGTCGGTTACTCGCATGACATCCAGCTGGCCGTCGTCGACGCGCTGAAAAAGCAACTGGGCACGGACATCAAGGTCCGCTACAACCTGGTCACCTCGCAAACCCGTATTCCGCTGGTGCAGAACGGCACCGTCGACCTGGAGTGCGGCTCCACCACCAACAACGTCGAGCGCCAGCAACAAGTCGGCTTCTCGGTCGGCATCTTCGAAGTCGGTACCCGCCTGTTGACCAAGGTCAAGGATGGTCAGCCGGCATACAAAGACTTCCCGGACCTGGCCGGCAAGAACGTGGTGACCACCGCCGGTACCACCTCCGAGCGCATCCTCAAGGCGATGAACGCCGACAAGCAGATGAAGATGAACGTGATTTCCGCCAAGGACCACGGTGAAGCCTTCAACATGCTCGAAAGCGGCCGCGCCGTGGCCTTCATGATGGACGACGCCCTGCTCGCCGGTGAAATGGCCAAGGCGCGCAAGCCAGCGGACTGGGTCATCACCGGTACCCCTCAGTCGTACGAAATCTACGGCTGCATGGTGCGCAAGGATGACGCTGCGTTCAAGAAAGCGGTCGACGACGCCATCGTTGCCTACTTCAAGTCGGGCGAAGTCAACAAGAGCTATGACAAGTGGTTCATGCAGCCGATCCCGCCTAAAGGTCTGAACCTCAACTTCCAGATGAGCGACGAGCTGAAAAAACTGATCGCCGAGCCGACCGACAAGGCTGCGGACGAGAAGAAGTCCTGATCCTCAGTAAATAGTGGCCTGGTGCTCACGAGCACGAATCAATTCTGCAGGCCACTCATTAGTGTCTAACCTTTCATCCGTGGGCGCCTTGCGCCCCCGGATGCTCGAAGGTGCCCGTGAAACAACCGTCTGAGGGGAAATCCCGATGAATTACAACTGGGACTGGGGCGTGTTCTTCAAGTCCACCGGCGTGGGCAGCGAAACCTATCTGGACTGGTACATCACCGGCCTGGGCTGGACCATCGCCATCGCCATCACCGCCTGGATCATCGCGCTGCTGCTGGGGTCGCTCCTCGGTGTCATGCGTACCGTACCGAACCGCCTGGTATCGGGTATCGCCACCGCCTACGTGGAACTGTTCCGCAACGTGCCACTGCTGGTGCAACTGTTCATCTGGTACTTCCTGGTACCGGACCTGCTGCCAGAAGGCTTGCAGGAATGGTTCAAGCAGGACCTCAACCCGACCACTTCGGCGCTGATCAGCGTGGTCATCTGCCTGGGCCTGTTCACCGCCGCGCGCGTCTGTGAGCAAGTGCGTACCGGTATCCAGGCGCTGCCCAAAGGCCAGGAAGCTGCCGCCCGCGCCATGGGCTTCAGCCTCCCGCAGATCTACAACAATGTGCTACTGCCGCAAGCCTACCGGATCATCATTCCGCCGCTCACCTCCGAGTTCCTCAACGTATTCAAGAACTCCTCGGTGGCGTCGCTGATCGGCCTGATGGAGCTGCTGGCGCAGACCAAACAGACCGCAGAGTTTTCCGCCAACCTGTTCGAGGCGTTCACTTTGGCCACGCTGATCTACTTCACCCTGAACATGGGCCTGATGCTGCTCATGCGCATGGTCGAGAAGAAAGTCGCCGTGCCTGGCCTGATTTCCGTGGGGGGCAAGTAAATGGAAATGGATTTCAGCGAAATCATCCCCGCCCTGCCTGCCCTCTGGGAGGGCATGGTCATGACCCTCAAACTGATGGTCATGGGAGTCATCGGCGGTATCGTGCTGGGCACCATCCTGGCACTGATGCGCCTGTCGTCGAGCAAACTGCTGTCGAACCTGGCCGGCGCCTACGTCAACTACTTCCGCTCGATCCCGCTGCTGCTGGTGATCACCTGGTTCTACCTGGCGGTACCGTTCGTGCTGCGCTGGATCACCGGCGAAGATACCCCGGTGGGTGCCTTCACCTCCTGCGTGGTCGCCTTCATGATGTTCGAGGCCGCGTATTTCTGCGAAATCGTCCGCGCCGGTGTGCAGTCGATCTCCAAGGGCCAGATGGGCGCCGCACAAGCGCTGGGCATGAACTACGCGCAGACCATGCGCCTGATCATCCTGCCCCAGGCCTTCCGCAAGATGACCCCGCTGCTGCTGCAGCAGAGCATCATCCTGTTCCAGGACACCTCGCTGGTATACACCGTGGGCCTGGTCGACTTCCTCAACTCGGCACGCTCCAACGGCGACATCATCGGGCGCTCCCATGAGTTCCTGATCTTCGCCGGCGTCGTCTACTTCCTCATCAGCTTCTCCGCTTCGTGGCTGGTCAAGCGCCTGCAAAAAAGGATCACCGTATGATTTCCATCAAGAACGTCAACAAGTGGTACGGCGACTTCCAGGTACTGACCGACTGCAGCACCGAGGTCAAGAAAGGTGAGGTGGTGGTGGTCTGTGGCCCGTCGGGCTCGGGCAAGTCCACCCTGATCAAGTGCGTCAACGCGCTGGAGCCGTTCCAGAAGGGCGACATCGTGGTCGATGGCACTTCGATTGCCGACCCGAAGACCAACCTGCCCAAGCTGCGCTCGCGCGTGGGCATGGTGTTCCAGCACTTCGAGCTGTTCCCGCACCTGACCATCACCGAGAACCTGACCATTGCCCAGCGCAAGGTACTGGGCCGCAGCGAGGCGGAAGCCACCAAGAAGGGCCTGGCGCTGCTCGACCGTGTAGGCCTCAGTGCCCATGCCAAGAAACACCCCGGCCAGCTCTCCGGTGGCCAGCAGCAGCGCGTGGCAATCGCCCGCGCCCTGGCGATGGACCCGATCGTCATGCTGTTCGACGAACCTACCTCCGCACTGGACCCGGAAATGGTCAGCGAGGTACTGGACGTGATGGTGCAACTGGCCCACGAAGGCATGACCATGATGTGCGTAACCCACGAGATGGGCTTTGCCCGCAAAGTCGCCAACCGGGTCATCTTCATGGACAAGGGCAGCATCATCGAAGACTGCACCAAGGAAGAGTTCTTCGGTGACCAGAGCGCCCGCGACCAGCGCACCCAGCACTTCCTCAGCAAGATCCTGCAGCACTGACCCGGCCACAGCTTCCGCTGCCAGGGACCCACCAGGCAGCGGAAGCTGGTCGTAACAAGGCCACTGTGATGAAATGCGATCCCTCGCTACTTCGCCCTGCCAAGCCTGCCGTGAATTCCCGCCTGATCCGTCAATTGCTGTTACCACCACTGATCATCCTGCTGATGGTCGGCCTGGGAATGGCTGGCTACCTGATCAGCGAGAGCAATGGTATCCGCACCCTCAGCGAAAACGGCGAACGCCAGCTGGAGCTGCACGCACGCACGGTCGAAAGCGAAATCAGCAAGTACACCTACTTGCCGAGCCTGCTGGAGCTGGAAGACAGCGTCTCGCACCTGCTCAACGACCCGGACGGCGCCTCACGCCAGACGGTCAACGAATACCTTGAAGGCCTGAACCGTCGCAGTCGCAGTCGGGCCATCTTCGTCCTCGACACCAATGGCCGGGTACAGGCCACCAGCAACTGGCGCGATGCCGACTCGTTCCTGGGTGAAGACCTGTCGTTCCGCGCCTACTTCCAGACTGCCGTGCGCGGCGAGCCAGGGCGGTTCTACGGCATCGGCAGTACCACGGGCGAGGCCGGCTATTACCTGGCCCATGGGCTTGAGGAGCACGGCAAGATCATAGGCGTTGCGGTGATCAAGGTGCGCCTGGACACCCTCGAGGAGCGCTGGCAGCGTGCCCGCCTGGAGGCGTTCGTCAGTGACGAGAATGGCATCATCATTCTCTCCAGCGACCCGGCCCGGCGCCTCAAGTCGGTGCGCCCGCTGACCCCGCAAATCAAGGAGCGCCTGGCGCGAAGCCTGCAGTACTACTGGTGGCCGCTGAACGAATTGCAGCCCCTGGCCCGGGAAACCCTGGCCGATGGTGTGGAAAAACTGACCTTCCCGGCCAACACCGAAACCGCTCATGGCAAACCGCACGAAGTGGCGTACCTGGCACAAACCAGGCGCCTGGTCGACACACCCTGGCATTTCACCCTGCTGACCCCACTGCAGGACCTGCGTCGCGAATCCATGGTGCAGGGCATTCTGGTGGGCGTTGCCTTTGCCTTGCTGGCGATCCTCGGCATTGCCTGGAACGAGCGGCGCAAAGTGATCGCCACCCGCCTGGCGGCCCGTGAAGCCCTTGAAGAGGCCAACAGCCAGCTGGAGCGACGGATTGCCGAACGCACCGCCGACCTGCGCGCCAGCAACGAACGCCTCAAGGGCCAGATTCGCGAGCGCCGGCATGCCGAGCAGACCTTGCGCCACGCCCAGGATGAGCTGGTACAGGCAGGTAAGCTGGCCGCCATCGGGCAGATGTCCACCAGCATTGCCCACGAGCTGAACCAGCCACTGGCTGCACTGCGCACCCTTTCTGGCAATACAGTGCGCTTCCTCGAGCGCGGGGCGCTGGAAACCGCCAGCACCAACCTGCGCACCATGAATGACCTGATCGACCGCATGGGCCGCATCACCGCCAGCCTGCGCTCGTTCGCCCGGCGCGGCGATGACAGCGGCCAGGCTTCACTGGCCAAGGCAGTAGAGGCCACCCTGCAGGTGCTGGCCAACCGCATCAGTGCCTGTCATTTGCAATTGCACCACCAGTTCGAGGACCAGCAACTGGCTATCGACCAGACCCGCCTGGAGCAGATTCTGGTCAACCTGATCGGGAATGCCCTTGACGCCATGGCCGCGCAACCGCAGCCTGAGCTATGGCTGGAAGGTGAGTTGCAGGGTGACAAGTACCGTTTGCAGGTGCGCGACAACGGCCACGGTATCGACCCCGAAGCGCGCAAGCACCTGTTCGAACCTTTCTTTACCACCAAACCGGGCGAGCATGGCCTGGGCCTGGGCCTGACCCTGTCGGCGAGCCTTGCCGCCGCCGCCAAGGGAAGCCTAAACGTCGAGCATCCCGTCACCGGCGGCACGGCCTTTGTCCTGGCCCTGCCTCTGGTTTCACCCCCTAGCGAATCGGCAGAGCATCCATGAACCAAGCGCCTCTTACCGTCCTGATCGTCGAAGACGACCCGCATGTGCTGCTCGGCTGCCAGCAGGCGCTGGCCCTGGAGGATATCGCCTGCGAGGGCGTAGGCAGCGCCGAACAGGCGTTGGAACGCATCGGCGACGATTTCGCCGGCATTGTCGTCAGCGACATCCGCCTGCCGGGTATTGATGGCCTGGAGCTGCTCAATCGCCTCAAGGCCCGTGACCGCAGCCTGCCGGTGGTGCTGATCACTGGCCATGGCGATATCGACATGGCCGTTGGCGCCATGCGTAACGGCGCCTACGACTTCATGGAAAAACCGTTCTCCCCCGAGCGCCTGGTCGACGTGGTACGCCGCGCGCTGGAACAGCGCGGGCTTTCACGCGAAGTGGTGGCCCTGCGCCGCCAGCTGGCCGAACAGAGCAGCCTGGAGGGACGCATCATTGGCCGCTCACCGGCCATGGAGCACTTGCGCGAACTGATCGCCAACGTCGCCGACACCTCAGCCAACGTGCTGATCGAAGGCGAGACCGGCACCGGCAAAGAGCTGGTCGCACGCTGCCTGCACGACTTCAGCCGCCGCCAGAGCCACCCGTTCGTGGCGCTGAACTGTGGAGGCCTGCCGGAAAACCTGTTTGAAAGCGAGATATTCGGCCACGAGGCCAACGCCTTCACCGGTGCCGGCAAACGCCGCATCGGCAAGATCGAACACGCCAATGGCGGCACGCTGTTCCTCGATGAAGTGGAGAGCATGCCGATCAACCTGCAGATCAAGCTGCTGCGCGTGCTGCAGGAGCGCACCTTGGAACGATTGGGCTCGAACCAGAGCATCCCGGTGGATTGCCGGGTGATCGCCGCGACAAAGGCCGACCTCGATGCCTTGGGCCAGAGCGGCCAGTTCCGCAGCGACCTGTATTACCGGTTGAACGTGGTCACCCTGGAGCTGCCGCCGCTGCGTGAGCGCCGTGAAGACATCCTGCAGTTGTTCGAACATTTCCTGCAGCAGTCGGCCCTGCGCTTCGACCGCGAAACACCGACACTGGACAGCCAGACCCTGTCGCGCCTGATGGCCCACGACTGGCCAGGCAACGTGCGCGAGTTGCGCAACGTGGCCGAACGCTATGCCCTCGGCCTGCCAGCGTTCAAGAAAGGCCCCAGCGGTGGTGCCAACCAAGGCCTGCTTTTTGCCGAGGCGGTGGAAGCATTCGAACGCAACCTGCTCACTGATGCCCTGCAACGCACGGGTGGCAACCTGAGCCAGGCCAGCCAGGAACTGGGCATGGCCAAGACCACGCTGTTCGACAAAGTGAAAAAATACGGCCTCGCCTGACTGAACCCAAACTGGAAAACAACGTGGACCTGGTATTCAAAGCGGCCCTGGGCGCAGGCGTGGTGCTATTGCTGGCGGTGCTGTCGAAAACGCGCAACTACTACATCGCAGGGCTGGTGCCGCTGTTCCCCACCTTCGCCCTGATTGCCCACTACATCGTCGGCAAGGGGCGCAGCATTGCCGACCTGAAGACCACCATCCTGTTTGGCATGTGGTCGATCATTCCGTATTTCGTGTACCTGGCAACCCTGTATGTACTGGTCGACCGCTTGCGCCTCGAGGCTTCGATGGCGCTGGCCACGGTGGCCTGGCTGATCGCCGCGACCGTGCTGGTGACTTTGTGGGTGCGGATGCACTGAGCGAAATCGGCACTGGCTGCTTCGCGGGCTCGCCCGCTCCCAGGGTCTCCACAATGTCTGAGATCGGTGCAGCACCTGTGGGAGCGGGCAAGCCCGCGAAGCAGCCAGCGCGGATTCAGAGCCCTGCGATGTGCGTGACCTCTTGCCTATGCGCCTGCAAATAAGGCAACACCGCCCCCAGTAACGGCGCCTTGAACGGCTCCTGGAAACGGTGCGCCAGCCCCGGGATCAAGCGCAACTGGCTGCCCCGGATATGCGCCGCCAGGTGCACGCCATGCATCACCGGCAATAACGGATCAGCCGTGCCGTGTACCACCAGGGTCGGCACTCGCAACTGGTTGAGCAACTCGACGCGGCTCGGCTCGGCCAGTATCGCCATGATCTGGCGCTTGGCCCCGTCAGGGTTGAACGCCCGGTCGTAGGCCTGCGCCGCCTGGTGCAGCAACACCTCGCGGTCGTCCCGTACCTCAGGGCTGCCCAAGGCCGCCAGCAGGTCGGCCTGCTGCTCGATTGCCACTTCACGGTTCGGTGCGCTGCGCCGGGCCAGCAACTGCACCAGCGCCGGGTCCGGCGCCGGCAGCCCCGCCGCCCCTGAACTGGACATGACCAGCGTCAGGCTGCGCACACGCTCGGGCGCCATCGCCGCCAGGTGCTGGGCAATCATGCCGCCCATGCTCACCCCCAATACATGAAACTGGCGCACGCCCAACGCGTCCATCAGGCGCAAGCCGTCATCGGCCATATCAGTCAGCGTGTAGGGCGCCGACACGGGCAGGCCCAGCTTGTAACGCAACAGTTCGAGCGTCAGGTTGGCGTGCGGTGGCACCTGGTTCCAGCGTGACAGGCCGACATCGCGGTTGTCATAGCGGATCACCCGAAAACCTTGGCGGCACAATGCTTCGACCACGTCGTCTGGCCAATGAATCAGCTGCCCGCCCAAGCCCATGACCAGCAGCAAGGCCGGGTCGCGTGGCGCACCGACGCTCTGGTACACCAGGCTGACGGCACCGAGTTCGGCACGCTGCACCGGCACCTGGGCGTCACAGCGCTGTTCGGCGAAACTCGCCGGTGCGCTGAACAGAAAGAAAAGAAAAAACCAAAAAGCCCGCATGAAAGAAACACCAGAATGCAGATCCCCAGTAGAGCGCGAGTCTGATGAATTCTGTTCGGGCGCGCTGCCACAGTTCGGTGACAGTTTCATGACTCCCGCCAGGCGGTGCGACGATCGCCCAGTCGACAGATGTAGCATCATGAGAGAAACTCAACTCATTACCTGGTTCCTCTATTCCATACCCCGGAGTTATCTGTGCTGGAGATCCGTCACCTGAAAACCCTTCATGCCCTGCGCGAGGCCGACAGCCTGGTGGAGGCCGCCGAACGCCTGCACCTGACCCAGTCGGCGTTGTCGCACCAGTTCAAGGAGCTTGAAGAGCGCCTGGGCCTCCCGATTTTCGTGCGCAAGACCAAGCCGATCCGCTTCACCAGCGCCGGGCTGCGTCTGCTGCAACTGGCTGATGCCACCCTGCCGTTGCTGCGCAGTGCCGAACGTGACATCGCACGCCTGGCCGGAGGCACTGCCGGACGCCTGCACATGGCTATCGAATGCCACAGTTGCTTCCAGTGGCTGATGCCGACCATCGACCAGTTCCGTGATGCCTGGCCGGAAGTGGAACTGGACCTGGCCTCGGGCTTTGCCTTCGCCCCGCTGCCGGCCCTGGCCCGCGGCGACCTTGACCTGGTGGTGACCTCCGACCCGGTGGACCTGGCAGGCATCACTTATGTGCCGCTGTTCACCTACGAGGCGATGCTGGCAGTGGCCAACCAGCACCCGCTGGCCAGCAAGCCTTACATCGTGCCGCAAGACTTGCTCGACCAGACGCTGATCACCTACCCGGTGGAGCGCGATCGCCTGGACATCTTCACCCGCTTCCTGGAGCCGGCCGATATCGAGCCAGCCGCCGTGCGTACCTCGGAGCTGACGGTGATGATGATGCAACTGGTGGCCAGCGGCCGTGGTGTATGCGGCATGCCGCATTGGGCGCTGCACGAGTACAGCTCGCGCGGCTATGTGAAGGGCAAACGCCTGGGTGAGAAAGGCCTGTTTGCCACGCTTTATGCCGCCGTACGCACCGACATGCTCGATGCCCCGTACATGCGCGACTTTTTGCTGACGGCCAAGGACACCTCGTTCGCCACCCTCGACGGTGTCAGCGCGGTGCGTTGAGCGCCTGGCGATACAGCGGCAGAATCAAGTCGCGGGTCAGGGGAGCCAGTGGCATGACGGGTGCCTGATCTGCAGCCAGCCAGATCACCTCCTCGATCTCTGCGGCCGGCACCACGGCAGCGGCGCTGTCGACACGGAACAGCTCGGCTTGCACTTCGAAGCCTGGCTCGTTGGCGGCGGGGGCACTGAACTGGCCCAGGTGCATGGCCTGAGCCGGGTCGATGCGCAGGCCCAGTTCCTCCTGCAACTCGCGCACCAGCGCCTGTACCGGCGTTTCACCGGCATCGATCTTGCCGCCTGGCTGCATGAAAGCCTCGGTGCCACGCTTGCGCACCAGCAGCGTGCGGCCCTGAGGGTCGATCAGCAGGGCGGCGGCGATGCGGATGATGTTGGGCATGGGGTGGGCTCGCTGAATAAAATGACCCGCGAGGATCCCATGAGGTCATTGGCCTGACAAGGCCGGTTATTCCTGTACCGGCCTGGCAGACGAGCGGCCCCTTGCCAACCTGTTGCACACCCTCCATAAACAACACATGAACCTGCCCGCCAAACACCACCCGGTGCTCGAGCTGTTCCACCCTGCCGTCAGCACCTGGTTCCGCCGCCACTTCGCCACGGTCACCGATGCCCAGGCTCAGGCCTGGCCGTTGATCCACGCCGGGCAATCCATGCTGCTGGCCGCGCCAACGGGCTCAGGCAAGACCCTGAGCGCTTTTCTGGCCGTGCTTGATGAGCTGCTGCGTGAAGGCATGAAGCACGAGGGCGAACTGCCCGCACAGACCCTGGTGATCTACGTTTCACCTCTGAAGGCCCTGTCCAATGACATTCGTCTGAACCTGCAGGCCCCGCTCGAAGGCATCAGCCAAGCCATTGCAGAGCAAGGCCTGAGCGCCCCGCGCATCACCACGGCAGTACGCACCGGCGATACACCGCAGAAGGAACGCGCCGCCATGCGCAAGCTGGCCCCGCACATTCTGGTGACGACCCCCGAATCGCTTTACGTGCTGATGGGCTCGGCTTCTGGCCGTGAAGGCCTGGCCCATGTGCACACGGTAATCGTCGACGAAATCCATGCCTTGGCCGGTAACAAGCGTGGCGCCCATCTGGCCCTGACCTTGGAACGCCTGCAAGCCTTGTGCAAAAAGCCACTGCGGCGTATCGGCCTGTCCGCTACCCAACGCCCGGTCGAACGGGTGGCACAGTTTCTGGTGGGTAGCGGGCGTCCCTGCGCCATTGTCGATATCGGCCATGCCCGCAAGCGTGACCTGGCCATCGAAGTGCCGCCGGTACCGCTGGGGGCGGTGATGGCCACCGATGTCTGGGGCCTGGTGTATGACCGCTTGGCCACACTTGCCCGCGAACACCGCACCACGCTGGTATTCGTCAACACCCGGCGCCTGGCCGAACGTATCACCCGCCACCTCAGCGACCGGCTGGGCAAGGAGGCGGTTGCCGCACACCATGGCAGCCTGTCCAAAGCGCTGCGCCTGGATGCGGAGCAGCGGCTCAAGAGCGGCCAGCTCCAGGTGCTGGTAGCGACCGCATCGCTGGAGCTTGGCATTGATATTGGCGATATCGACCTGGTCTGCCAGATCGCCTCGCCGGGCTCGATTGCCGCCTTCCTGCAACGGGTTGGCCGCGCTGGACACCAGGTCGATGGTGTGCCGAAGGGGCGCCTGTTCCCCACCTCACGCGATGACCTGATCGAATGCGTTGCCTTGCTTGACTGCGTTCGACAGGGCGAACTGGACGCACTGCACATCCCCCGGGCACCGCTGGATGTGCTGGCCCAGCAGATCGTCGCAGAAGCCAGCAACCAGGCCTGGCACGAACAGGAACTGCTGGATTGCCTGCGCCAGGCCACACCTTACGCCGAGCTTGACCAGCACCATTACCAGGCCCTGCTGCGCATGCTCGCCGAGGGCTACAACGGCCGCCAGGGTGTGCGCAGTGCCTACTTGCACCGTGACGCAGTGAGCGGCACGCTGCGTGGCCGACGTGGCAGCCAGCTGACCGCGCTGACCAGCGGCGGCACCATCCCCGACAACGCCGACTACGCCGTGTTGCTGGAGCCGCAGGCGCTGAACATCGGCAGCGTCAATGAAGACTTTGCCGTGGAAAGCATTGCTGGCGATATTTTCCAGCTGGGCAACGCCTCCTATCGCATTCTGCGCGTCGAGCCGGGCCGGGTGCGGGTAGAGGATGCTCATGGCCTGCCACCGACCATTCCGTTCTGGCTGGGTGAAGCGCCGGGGCGCAGTGACGAGCTGTCTGCCGCCGTGGCCCGGCTGCAGGCGCGAATCGACCAGCAACTGGCGCTGGCAGGCGGCGACATGGTGGAGGTACTGGCCTGGTTGCAGGCGACCTTCGAACTGGACGAAGCTTGTGCGGGCCAGTTGCTCGACTACCTGGCCCGCACCCGTGAAGTGCTTGGCGCCCTGCCCTCGCAGGATACGCTGGTGATGGAACGTTTTTTCGATGAGTCCGGCGGGACCCAACTGATCATTCATTCACCCTACGGTAGCCGCATCAACCGCGCCTGGGGCCTGGCCCTGCGCAAGCGCTTCTGCCGCACCTTCAACTTCGAATTGCAGGCTGCCGCCAGCGAGGACGCCATCGTGCTGTCACTGTCGACCAGCCACAGTTTCGAGCTGGACGAAGTGTGGCGTTACCTGAACAGCCGCAGCGCCGAGCCGATTCTCATCCAGGCCCTGCTCGATGCACCGCTGTTTGGCGTGCGCTGGCGCTGGAATGCAGGCGTGGCCATGGCACTGCCGCGCTTTGTGGGCGGACGCAAGGTGGCGCCACAAATCCAGCGCATGAAGAGTGAGGACCTGGTTGCCGCCGTGTTCCCCGACCAGATCGCCTGCCTGGAGAACATCGCCGGCGAGCGGCAGATTCCCGACCATCCGCTGGTCGAGCAAACCCTCGACGACTGCCTGCACGAGGCGATGGACAGCGAAGGCTGGCTGGCCCTGCTGCGGCGCATGGAAAGCGGTGCAGTGCGCTTGCTGTGCCGGGATTTGCCCGCCCCCTCGCCGCTGGCATCAGCGATTCTCAACGCCCGGCCTTATGCCTTTCTGGACGATGCGCCACTGGAAGAACGACGTACCCAGGCGGTACTCAACCGGCGCTGGAACGACGTGCACAGTAGCGACGACCTGGGCGCGCTGGACGCTGATGCCATTGCTGCCGTCGCGGCCGAGGCCTGGCCACAGCCGGCCAATCCCGACGAAATGCACGAAGCATTGATGAGCCTGGGTGCCATCGGTCAGGTCGAGGTAGATGCCAACCCCTGCTGGGATTTGCTGCTAAGGCAGCTGGCCAAGGCCGGGCGTGCCTTGCGCCTGCCCGATGACAAGCTCTGGTTGGCCCGCGAACGCCTGAACCTGCTGCTGGCACTGTACCCCACAGCGCACAGGGAGCCAGCGCTCGAACGGCTCGCTGGCTTCGACCAGCCCATCGAGCCCGACCACGCACTGAGCGAACTGCTGCGCGCCCGCCTGAGCGGCCATGGCCCACAGACCCTGGCGCAGATCGCTGCGCCATTGGGCAAACCGGTAACCGATATCGAGCAGGCTCTGGCCCGCCTGGAAGCCGAAGGCTATGTGCTGCGCGGGCACTTCAGCCCAGGTGCAACTGACCTGCAATGGTGCGAACGCCACTTGCTGGCGCGCATCCACCGCTACACGGTCAAACGCCTGCGCCGCGAGATCGAACCGGTCAGCCTGCAAGACTTCATGCGCTTTCTGTTCGATTGGCAGCACCTGGCGCCAGACGAGCGCCTGCGTGGTCCGCCGGCGGTGGCCGAAGTGCTGGGCCAGTTACAAGGGTTCCCCAGCGCCGCAGCGGCCTGGGAGGCGGAACTGCTGCCGGCGCGTATCAAAGACTACAGTCCGCACTGGCTCGACGAAGCCTGCCGAAGCGGCCAGTTTGCCTGGAGCCGGCTGGCGGCAACAGTGGCGAGCAGCACGTTGACCAGTACCCCACTGGTGTTGCTGCCGCGGGACCAGTTGAACACGTGGCGCAGCCTGGCGCCCGCACCTGCTGTCGACGCCCTTGGCCTACGTGCGCAACGTGTGCACGAAGCGCTGAAAACCCAGGGTGCGCTGTTCTTCGATGAACTGGCACATGAGGCACACCTGCTGCCCAGTGAACTGGAAACTGCACTGCAGGAGCTGGTGGGCTCGGGCCTGGCCGGGGCGGACAGTTTCACTGGCTTGCGCAGCCTGATCACGCCTGCAACCAAGCGCAGCTCACGTAACAGCCGCCGAGGGCACCCGCCGCTTTCCAGCAGCATGGCGCATGCCGGACGTTGGGCCCTGCTGCGCCGCAGCGATGCGCCCCCGGATCACGACCAGCGCCTGGAGCACATTGCCCGCACGCTGCTGCGCCGCTATGGCGTGATCTGCTGGCGGCTGTTGGCGCGCGAGAGTGATGTACTGCCGCCCTGGCGTGAGCTGCTGCGCTGCTATCACCGATTGGAAGCGCGTGGCGAGATCCGGGGCGGGCGCTTCATTGCCGGGCTGGCCGGTGAACAGTTCGCCTTGCCTGAGGCGGTAGTATTGCTGCGGCAAGTGAGACGACGTGAACCGGACGGAACGCTGCAGGTGGTGAGCGCCGGTGACCCGCTGAACCTGATCGGCTCGTTGCTGCCTGGGGCGAAAGTGCCGGCAGTGATTGGCAACCGGCTTCTGTATCGCGACGGGATACCGGTGGCGGTGCGGATGGCCGGGCGTTACGCGTATCTGGTCGAGGCGTCCGCACAGGAGCAGGAAAGCTGGCGGCAGAAACTGCTGCGCGCCCCCCTGTAGGAGCGGGTTCACCCGCGAATACGGTAGCGGCGGCAACGGTGAACGGCGGGTGAAATTGGCCAGCAGGCCCGGCCCTTTCGCGGGTAAACCCGCTCCTACACGACGGCCTGTGCCCAATCATCAATGTGTGCCCACCCCCGATTGCGTTGCACCCAGGCAATTCGGCTCGGGTCGAGAATGATTTTCGCTACCCCGATTTTATTTTGCAGCGCCCGGCAACTTGGCTATGGTCGGGGTTTGCCCCCAGGCCCTGAGCCTGACCGCGCCATCGCAAGGACCCTGTATGAGCCTGTCACTTCTCAGTCGCTATGCCTTCTTCGCCGCCTGTGTGCTGTTCACCCTGGCGAGCCTCCCCTTCAGCCACCACGAATGGCTGTGGCCGTTCACCCTGACCACAGGCATTCTCAGCCTGATCGGCCTGTTCGACCTGCTGCAGCACCGCCACGCCGTACGCCGCAACTACCCGATTCTCGGCAACATCCGCTATCTGGTCGAGGCCATTCGCCCGGAAATCCGCCAGTACCTGCTGGAGTCCGACAGCGATGCCCTGCCCTTCTCCCGCGCCCAGCGCTCGCTGGTGTATGCCCGGGCGAAGAACGAAGCCTCGGACAAACCTTTCGGCACCCTGATCGACGTATATGAATCCGGTTTCGAGTTCATCGGCCACTCCATGCGCCCGGCACCGCTGGCTGACCCGACCAGCTTCCGTGTCATCGTCGGTGGGCCGCAGTGCAGCCAGCCGTATTCCGCGTCGATCTTCAACATTTCGGCCATGAGTTTCGGCTCGCTCAGCGCCAATGCCATCCGTGCGCTCAACCAGGGCGCCAAGCTGGGCAATTTCCACCATGACACCGGCGAGGGCAGCATCAGCCCCTACCATCGCGAGCACGGTGGTGACCTGCTGTGGGAACTGGGCAGCGGCTACTTCGGGTGCCGCACGCCAGATGGGCGCTTCGATCCCGAACGCTTCGCCGCCCAGGCGCGCAGCCCTCAGGTGCGCATGATCGAGATCAAGATGAGCCAGGGTGCCAAACCCGGCCATGGCGGCATATTGCCCAAACACAAGGTCACCCAGGAAATTGCCGAAACCCGTGGCGTGCTGATGGGCGAGGATTGCATCTCACCGTCGCGCCACAGCGCCTTCTCGACACCGATCGAAATGATGCAGTTCATCGCCCAGTTGCGTGAGCTGTCCGGCGGCAAGCCAGTGGGGTTCAAGTTCTGCCTGGGCCACCCGTGGGAATTCATGGGCATCGCCAAGGCCATGCTGGAAACCGGCATCCTGCCCGACTTCATCGTCGTCGATGGCAAGGAAGGCGGCACCGGCGCAGCGCCCGTGGAGTTCACCGACCATATCGGCGTGCCACTGCGTGAAGGCCTGCTGTTCGTGCACAACACCCTGGTCGGCCTGAACCTGCGCGACAAGATCAAGCTGGGCGCCAGCGGCAAGATTGTCAGCGCCTTCGACATCGCCAGCGTGCTGGCCATTGGCGCCGACTGGGCCAACTCGGCACGCGGCTTCATGTTCGCCATCGGCTGCATCCAGTCACAAAGCTGCCACACCAACAAATGCCCGACCGGCGTGGCCACGCAAGATCCGCTGCGCCAGCGCGCGCTGGTGGTGCCCGACAAAGCCCAGCGGGTGCTGAACTTCCATCACAACACGTTGCGTGCCTTGGCAGAAATGCTGGCGGCGGCAGGCCTGGAGCATCCGGCACAACTGGAGGCCAAGCACCTGGTGCGGCGCATTTCGGCCACCGAAATCAAGCTGTTCTCGCAGATGCATGTGTTCTTGAAGCCAGGCGAGCTGCTGACCGGCGAGGTGAACGGGCAGTTCTATTCGCGGATGTGGCAACTGGCCCGGTCGGACAGTTTCGAGCCGCACAGCGAAGTGGCGGCCTGAGAGAACGCTGGGGCCGCGAAGCGGCCCCACGTCAGGTCAGGAGGCTGTACTCGTCACACCTTGCGCGTCTTTCGGCGCCAGGCGGAACGTGTAATACAGCACTGTCAGCAACACCAGGAACGCCGGGCCGATGTACAGGGCCACACGCGTATCCTCGAAGTACGCCATCAGCCCCACCACCAGCACCAGGAAGGCCAGTGCCAGATACGAGCTCAGCGGCCACAGCCACATGCGGTACTTCAGTGCCTTGCGCTCGGCAGTGGTAAGGCCGGCACGGAACTTCAACTGCGCCAGCAAGATCATCACCCAGGTCCAGATCGCACCGAAGGTGGCGATCGAGGTCACCCAGACGAAGACTTTTTCTGGCACCAGGTAGTTGGCCAGCACGCCCAGCAGCAACGCGCCGATCGACAGCAGCAGCGCATTGCGTGGCACGCCGTTCTTCGAGGTGCGGGCGAAGGCCGCCGGGGCCTGGCCGTTCTGTGCCAGGCTATAGAGCATGCGCCCGGTGCTGAAGATGCCGCCGTTGCACGACGAAAGCGCCGCCGTGATGACCACGAAGTTGATGATGCCGGCAGCGGTCTTGATGCCGAGGCGCTCGAAGGTCATGACGAACGGGCTGCCCTGGCTACCGATTTCGTTCCACGGGTAAATCGACAGGATCACGAACAACGCACCGACGTAGAACAGCAGGATGCGCCAGAACACCGAGCCGATGGCCTGCGGAATGGTCTTTTGCGGGTTGCGTGCTTCACCGGCGGTGAGGCCGATCATTTCCACACCCAGATAGGCGAACATCACCATCTGCAGCGACATCAGCACGCCGGTCACACCATTGGGCATGAAGCCGCCGTTGCTCCACAGGTTGGAGATCCCCACTGCCACACCGTCATTGCCAAAGCCGAAGGCAATGATGCCGATGCCGCCAAGCACCATGGCGATGATGGTGACGATCTTGATCAGCGCGAACCAGAACTCGAATTCACCAAAAGCCTTCACCGCCACCAGGTTGATCGCGCCCATGCTGCCCAGTGCCGCCAGGGCCCAGATCCAGCGCGGTACGTCGGGGAACCAGATGCCCATGTAGATGGCCACTGCAGTAATTTCGGCAACACAGGTCACCAGCCACAGGAACCAGTAGTTCCAGCCGGTCAGGAAGCCCGCCAATGGGCCGAGGTAATCCTGGGCATAACGGCTGAAAGAGCCGGCGACAGGGTTATGCACGGCCATTTCACCGAGCGCGCGCATGATCACCAGGATGGCCAGGCCACCGATGATGTAAGACAACATGATGGCTGGGCCGGCCATTTCGATCGCCTTGGCCGAACCGAGGAAAAGACCGACACCGATACAGGCGCCCAGCGCCATCAAGCGGATGTGCCGTTCGCCCAGTTCACGCTTGAGCGGGCCGCCTTCAGTGGCCTGGCCGTGGGCAGAGTGGTTGCCGACTGGCATAGCAATACAACCTCATTTTGTTATTGGATTTGACCTTCGTGCAGCCGCGACCATGCCGATAGGCGTGGCGTTGGCTTGCCAGGCTGGCCTTGTGGGCCTGCCCATGTGCCGGACTAGAGCGCCCGGCAGGGCGAAGGGGGCGAGCAGTATAGGAAGACCGTTGTAGGTGTTTTCACTGTATATATGCAGAAATTTGGCTAGAACTCTGGGGCCGCTTCGCGCCCCAAAAATCGCCAGGGCACCATAACAACATCGTCCGTTGAAGGAACCCACACCAAAGCCGCATAGCCCCACATGACTTTTTCCTTCTTCTTACAAATTTTTCACCCTATCCACTCAACGTCTAAGCTTCAGACAAGCAAGACGAAAATACTTGGCCGGATAGAAGATTATGGGCGCACTGTGGCAATCGGAACCAAGCAGAACGGAAGCACCCGAGATACCTCCGGACGAGACGCCACAACCCAAGTCCCCCCGTCAGCGTCGGCTATGGTGGCGGCTGATCATCCTCATCCTGCTGGTGGCACTGGTAGCCATCGGTGTTGCCGCGTATGACGAATTCCGTACCTCCGAACTGCAATCGCGCGAGTTCAGCAAACTGGCCAGTACACTGACCTATTCGCTGCAACCCGGTCCCAGCGATGCCATCATCTACCCCGGTGACGGGCCGTTCGACAAACGCCTGGGCTATAGCGCCCTGGGTGAATTCCTGCCACGCCTGCTCAAGCGCGACTATCTCATCAGCGAACAGGTGAAGTTCTCACCCGCATTGATGAACTACGTCGATCATGGGCTGTTCGCGCCCTATATCGAGAAAATCCAGGCCGGCCTGTCGATCACCGACTGCCGCGGCGACACGCTGTACCAGTACAACTACCCCCAGCACCTGTACCCGGACTTTGCAGCGATCCCTCCCGTGATGGTCAACAGCTTGCTGTTCATCGAAAACCGCGACCTGCTGGATACCCAGGACCCACGTAACAACCCGGCAGTGGACTGGCCACGCTTTGCCAAGGCCGCCTACAGCCAGGTCGCCAAGTACCTGGCCCTGCCCGGCCAGTCTGCCGGCGGCAGCACCCTGGCCACACAGCTGGAGAAATATCGCCACTCACCCGACGGCCTGACGGTATCGGGCGCGGAGAAGATCCGGCAGATGATTTCTGCCAGCGTGCGTGCCTACCAGGGCGGCCCCGACACCACCGAGGCACGCCAGCGCATCGTGCGCGACTACCTCAACAGCGTACCGCTGTCGGCCGTGCCTGGGCATGGTGAGGTACATGGCATGGCCGAGGGCCTGCGGGTGTGGTACGGCGCCGACTTCGACCAGGTCAACCAGGCTCTGAACGCCACCGCCACCGACCCCCAGAGCATGGCCGCACGTGGCCTGGCCCTGCGCCAGGTGCTGTCGCTGATGATTGCCCAGCGCCGCCCCTCGCATTACTTGTCCAAGGGCCGGGTCGAGCTGGCCGAACTCACCGATTCGCACATTCGGCTGCTTGCCGCCAACAAGGTCATCGATCAGCCGCTGGCCGATGCCGCGCTGGCCAGCAAGGCGGTGTACCGCGACTGGGTCGCGCAGCCGACCATCGTACCGATCATCACCAACAAGGGCATCAGCCTGGCGCGCAACCGCCTGTCGGCCATGCTCAATCGCCCGCTGTACGACCTCGACCGCCTCGACCTGTCAGCCACCAGTACCTTGCAGGCCGACCTGCAGCTGCAAGTCAGCCAGTACCTGAAAAACCTTGCCGACCCGGAGTTTGCCGCACAGATCGGCCTGATCGGCGAGCGGCTGCTCACTGCCAAGACCACCGACCAGGTGAGCTACAGCTTCACCTTGTTCGAACGCACCGCAGATGGCTCGCGGGTACGGGTGCAGACCGACAGCACCAACCAGCCCTTCGACATCAACGAAGGCAGCAAGCTGGAGCTGGGCTCAACCGCCAAGCTGCGGGTACTGACCACCTACCTTGAAATTATCGCCGAGCTGCACGAGAAGTACGCTGGCAAACCTGCCGCCGAGCTGAAGAAGGTCGAAGTGGCCGAACTCGACCGCATCACGCAATGGTCGCTGGAATGGCTGGCGCAGAACAGCAAGAACCAGAGCCTTGACGCCATGCTCGACGCCGCGCTCGAGCGCAAGTACTCGGCCAACACCGGTGAAGCGTTTTTCACCGGTGGCGGGATGCATGTGTTCAACAACTTCCGCAAGGAAGACAACAACCGCAACCCGACACTCAAGGATGCACTGCGCGAGTCGATCAACCTGCCGTTCATCCGCCTGATGCGCGACCTGGTGCGCTACGTGACTTACCAGCAGCCGTACAATCGCGTGCCGCTGCTCAAGGACGATGCCGACCCGCGCCGCCAGGAGTACCTTGCGCGCTTTGCCGACAAGGAAGGCACCAACTACCTGATGCGCTTCTGGAAGAAGTACCAGCGTAAAACCTCGCAACAACGCCTGGACACCTTCCTCGACAGCATGCGCGTGACCCCACAGCGGTTGGCGGCGGTACACCGCTACCTGTTCCCCGAGGCAAGCCAGGAAACCTTCAACGCGTTCGTGCGTGCCCACCTCAAGGGTGACAAGGTCGTGCTGGGCAAACTGACCGATGGCCGTCTGTCAGAGATGTACGTAGCTTACGGCCCCGGCAAGTACGACCTGCCCGACCAGGGTTACATCGCCAAGGTCCACCCGCTGGACCTGTGGCTGCTTGGCTACCTGCTGAAGAACCCGAGCTCGACACTGACCGAGATGATCAACGCCAGTCGTTTCGAACGCCAGGAGGTATACGGCTGGCTGTTCAAGAGCCGCCACCAGGGCGCCCGTGACAGCCGCATCCGCACCATGGTCGAAATCGAAGCCTTCCTCGATATCCACCAACGCTGGAAACGCGTGGGCTATCCATTCGACCACCTGGTGCCCTCATTGGCCACCGCCATCGGCAGCTCCGGCGACCGCCCCGCTGCCCTCTCCGAACTGGTCGGGATCATCCAGAATGACGGTGTTCGCCTGCCGACCCTGCGCATCGACACCCTGCATTTCGCAGCCAACACACCCTATGAGACCAAGTTGATCACAGACCCGGACCGGGGCGTGCGAATTCTGCCAGTCGAAGTGGCGCGTGCACTCAAAGGCGCCATGTCGCAAGTGGTCGATGCAGGTACCGCGCGGCGTATTTCCGGCAGTTTCAAGCTGCAGGACGGCACGCCGCTGGTGATGGGCGGCAAGACCGGTACCGGCGACAACCGAATCGAGAGTTTCGGCGCCGGCGGCCGGCTGATCGGCTCGCGCTCGCTGAACCGCACCGCCACCTTCGTGTTCTTCCTCGGCGATAACCATTTCGGCACGCTGACCGCCTTCGTGCCGGGTCGCACGGCAGAAGCGTTCAAATTTACCTCGGCGCTGCCGGTGCAGGTGCTCAAGGGCATGGCACCGATCCTCATGCCTTACCTGCAGCCGGGCAACCCGAATGAGTGCAAGCCGCCACAGGTTGCCCTGCACACACCGCCACCGGCAGGGAACACATCGACGCAGTAGATGATAATCATCAGCATTGAAGGGCTTGTCTTTAGATATATCTTGAGTAATATCTTACGATATATCGCAAACGACGGAGCCCTATCCCTATGCGCGAACATCCCCCTCATGATCCCTTCGAGCGGCGCCCCGCCCGTGGC
This sequence comes from Pseudomonas sp. 10(2024), assembly GCF_045164175.1. NCBI lineage: Bacteria > Pseudomonadati > Pseudomonadota > Gammaproteobacteria > Pseudomonadales > Pseudomonadaceae > Pseudomonas > Pseudomonas sp. 10(2024). The sequence continues at coordinate 1,201,387 of NZ_CP174006.1, read as the reverse complement.
GAGCGCGGCCCGCGTGTCTTCGCCCCGGGTGACCTCAAGCTGCTGATGCTGGACTTGCTGGCCGAGCAGCCCGGCCACGGTTACGACCTGATCCGCCAGATCGAAAATCTGTTCGACGGCAGCTACAGCCCAAGCCCTGGGGTGATCTACCCCACGCTGAACTTCCTTGAAGAGGCCGAACTGATCAGCGGCCAGGTACAAGGCAGCAAACGCCTCTACGCGATCACCGATGCCGGCCGCAGCGCCTTGGCGGATCAGGCAGTGGCCCTGGATGGCGTGCGCATGCGCATCGAGGTCAGCAAACGCGCCCTGCGCGGCCACGACCGCCCACCAGAGATTCATGAAGCGGTCGGCAACCTGCGCCATGCACTGCACATGCACAGCGGCCGCTGGACAGTGGAAGAAATCGAACGGGTCCGTGACCTGCTCAACCATACCGCCAAGGCCATCGCCTCCGGGCCCACCGAACCTTTCAGGGAGACGCCCCATGAGTGACACCATTCACCGCGTAAACCACGAGATCCGCCAGCGCCGTCTGCAAGTGCTGCGGGTCACCGAGCTGACCCCGCGCATGCGCCGCATCACCCTTGGGGGTGGCGAGCTGCAAGGCTTTACCAGCGTGGGCAGCGACGACCATATCAAGCTGCTGTTCGCCGAAACGCCGGAGCAACGACAGGCCATCGAGGCCCGTAACCTGGGCAAGGACGGTGGCGCGCGGCCCACCATGCGCGAGTACACACCACGGCGCATCGACCTGGTGGCACATGAGCTGGACATCGACTTCGTGCTGCACGGCGACGGCCCTGCCTCTACCTGGGCCGCGCAAGCCGCGCCTGGGCAAACCCTGGACATCGCAGGGCCACGGGCCTCGCTGGTGGTGCCGGATATTTTCGACAGCTACCTGCTGATCGGTGATGAAACTGCCATCCCGGCCATTGGCCGTCGGCTGGAGGAGTTGCCGGCGGGCCGCCAGGTACTGGCAGTGATCCAGATCGAAGACGAGCACGAGCGCCAGCCGCTGCCAAGCAAGGCGCAGGTGGAAGTGATCTGGGTACGTCGCCAAGAGGAAGACTTGTTGGAACTGGTGCGTAACCTGAGCTTGCCGCAAGGCCGGCTGTATGCCTGGGTGGCGCTGGAAAAAGCCCTGACTCGCCAGGCCAAGGCGTTGTTGCTGGAGAAAGGGGTGCCGGAAGATGCGCTAAAGGCTGCAGCCTACTGGCGGGCCAACGGGACTGCGGACGACGAGTGATCGTGATTGCCTGATCTGCCGTCTTCGCGGGCAAGCCCGCTCCTACACTGATCGGGGATGGACATAAATCGGCGGTTGGACACAAATCGGTGGTTGGGCACAGGCCGTTGTAGGAGCGGGTTCACCCGCGAACACCGGCGCAGCCGGTGCCACGCAACGCGCCGCCTGCTTCGCGGGTATGCACCATCGATACGACCAAGCGCTTCAGCCCCGAGCAGCTCAGAAAAGCTCGACCGCTCGCAGCGTATCTACAGGAGGCCGCGCCACGTTGTTGCTTACCAACGAAGGTCTCGCTGCCCCGCCAAGGCCTGCGGCCCGAGCCATTGGGCCCCCCGCAACAATGGCGTCAACTGCGCTTCAGGCTGCAGCTGGAACACCACCTGCGCCCGGCGTCCTGGCAGGTCGGCATCCACGGTCAGTTGATGTTGCCCTTGCTGCGCCAACTGCCCGCGCAGGTGCCAGCCACTGCGGCAATCCATTTCCAGCCAGCCGTGCCCAAGGCCCAGGGACCAAGGGTCGCTGAGGGCTAGGTCGGTTACGATCACGCGGCCTTCACTGGCCTGGCATTGGCGCCCTGCCCCCTGCATCCTCACCCCCCCCTGCCACTGGCCGGCCAGGCGATAATCCGTCGAGACCGTCGCCAAAGCCCCCTTGGCTGATGCCTCCAGCCGCCACTGCCAAGGCCAGCCTTCTGCGCGCAACTGCCAGGCCTGGCCCTGGAACCCCACTTGCGCATTCGCCTGCAAGCGCCAGGGCTGCAGCGTCCAGCGCAAAGGCCCGACCGGCCCCCATTGTTGTGCCTGCCCTTGCCAGAGGCTTCCACCGACATCGCGTACCGGCAGGCCGAACGCACGCACCACCCAATTGGCCGGAAGCTCGATAAACAGCGTGAGCACGAATACCAGTAGCACCCAGGCCATTGCTGCACTGCGGCTCATGGCTGCACCACCAGGTCGAATCGCAAAGCCATGCCCTGCTGCTCCAGCCCCCATTGCAACGGCAATGCGCCTTCTGCACGCAGGCTCTGCACCCAGCCTTGCAGCATGCGCTCATCGGCCACCTGCCCACGCAGTTGCCAGGCCTTGCCTTGCGTATCGACTTCGATCAGTTCGACCCCACGGGCCTGGGCCGACTGACGTAGCCGCTCCAGGTTCAAACCGGGCCCGCCTTGCAGGCTGGCCGCCTGTTCGGCCAGCACACGCCACTGGCCAAGCACGCGCCATTGCGCAACGCCTTCGCGCAGCGCCAGGAAGGCCAGCAGCAGGGCGATCAGTCCCCAGGCGAACGTGAAGCGATGACGCTGTAGCCAGTCCCGGTTCATGAGGCTGCTCCCAGGTCGAAGATCACTTGGCCATCTTGAACCTGCACTGTGGCGCCAGCGGCAGCCGCCATATCAGGCCATGGCGGCGCACTGCCCTCGCCCTCCAGGCGCAGGTGCCAACGCTGACCATCGAAGCGCACCGCTTGCAGGCGCAAGCCGGGGTTGTCACGCAGCCAGGTCTGCAAGCGAGCCTGCAGGTCGTCGAGCTGACGTGTACGCAGTTGCTGCTGCAGTACGCTCTCGCGCAGGCGCTTGAGGGCCTGTGCCGCGTGCCGAGGGCTGGCCTGCTCGCCGGTCACGGCAACGACCTGGCTACGCCAGAGTTGCGCCTGACGCCATTGCTGGCTCACCCACAGGCCACCCCAAACGGTGGCCAACACCAGGCAAGCTGCCAGCAGCCGCTGCTGCTGGCGGGACGCCGCCGGCAACGAGCGCACCTTGCGGGCGCGGTCGAACAGGCCGGGCATTGTGTCGAGCGGCGCAAATACGGTTGGCCACTTGCCGCTCAGCGACGTCTTGTGCAGCCCTGCCCACGGTGGCTGCGGCACGCCACCCAAGGCATCAGGCCACGCCAGCCAGTGCTCCTGTCCGTCTTCGGCCAAGCCTTTGTAGAGCGACATGCCGGGGGTGCGTTGCCATTGCCAGGCGCATCCTGGCTCGGGTGATGGCAGCAGCTGTAGCTCCGTCCAGCAACGTACCGTCTGCAAGCCCCATTCGGCGCATTGGCCACGCCAGTCATCCAGCTGCTGACGCGCCACTACCAACAGACGAAGGTACCCCGGTTCACGGGCCAGGCAAGCACAGGCCACCTCATGCGGGGCCTGCAGCAAGCGATCCTCAAGCAGCAAAGGCCACTCTTCGCGCTTGAGCCCGGGCGGAGCCGGCACGCGAAAATGGCTGCACGCCTCGGCAGGCAGAACCAGCGCAACATGCGCCTGCGGGTTGGCCGGTGGCTCGCCCTGCCCCTCGCTTTGCAAAATACCGTCCTGAACCAGTGCCCAGTGCCAGACAGCACCCGGGCGCAGCAGCAGCCACGCCTGGGCCGGCGTACGCCGCCGCCATTCAAGTTTCATGAGCGCCCCCATGGAAGGGCGAAGGTGCAAACATAGGGGGCTCCATCACGCAGCAGTTCCAGACGCACACCACGGCCTGGGTGCACCGGTTGGTCAGAAGGCCAGGCCAGCCAGCGGCCGCCCTGGTAGTACAGAACGTTCATGGCACTGACCTGGTCGAGTCGTTCGCGCTGTACCCAGCGCGGGGCGACGGCGGCGTACAAGTCCGCCGAGCTTTCCAGCAGCAGGCGTTGCTCGCGGGCCTCGAACCGCAGGCGCTGGCGTTGCAGGCGCGAGCCACCTTCGGCTGCCGGCAGACCGGTGCTGGCGACCCACAGCAACTGGTTGCTGGCGGGCTGCCAGTCCAGCCAACGGCTGGCCAGCGGCAGACGCTGGTCGTAGACACGGCGCAGCACCGGGCTGTCGAAGCGCCGCTCCAGGGCCAGGCAAAAGTCCAGCACCGAGGTTTGCCGAGTGGTGTCCTGCAGGCGTTCGCGAACCTTCAGCCAGCCATTGACCAGCGCGGCGAGCATGATGCCGAGCACGGCAGTCAGGGCCAGGGCGACCATCAGCTCGATCAGGGTCAGGCCGGTTTGGCGGTGTTTCATGGGCGCTCCAGAAACACGGTGTACTGACCCAGTGGCAGGCGCTGGTCACGGTCGGCGAACAATTGCAGTTCGCCACGGCGCAGGTCTCGCACGCCGGTGCGGCGCAGTTGCAATTGCCAGTGACACAGTTGGCCACCTAGGCCGAGCTCGCCGGCTACCTGGTTTTCGGCGGGCCAGTACTGCTCGACGGCAAAGCGGGCTTGCAGCTCACGCGCGCACAACAGGCCAAGGCGGTGCTGTTGCAGGTTGTCCTGCACTGCCAGCCGCTGGCGCAGTACCTGGCTGGTGATCACCGCCAGCACAGCAGCGATTGCCAGGGCTACGGTCACCTCCAGCAGAGTGAAACCACGCTGTGCTTGCTTCATGGCACTACCCACATGCCATCGGTGCGGCTCCAGGCCCATTGCTGACTGCCATCGGCCCAGCGCCAGCGCACGCTACCCGCCTGCGCCCAGCCATGCGGCGTGAACAGTACGCGCGGTTGCGGGCTGGCCGGCCAGTCCGGGTGCAGGCCCTTGGGCCAGTCGCCGAGCGGGACCGCTTCGACCACCCAGGCATTGCCCTCGCGGCGGACGAACTCCGGTCGCTGGCCATTCCAGCGCAGCCCGCGCAGTTGCCCCGCATGCCGGGCCAGCGCGGCCTGGCTGCGGACCTCGACCGCCAGCCGTTGCAAGGCCTGCTCGACACTGGCCTGGCCGTTGCCAAGGCCGGCCACCGCCAGCCCGGTCATCAGCCCGGCAATGGCCAGTACCACCAACAGTTCGATCAGGCTGAAGCCGCGCTGATGACGCACCGTTACAGCGCCCAGTTACCCAGGTCGGCATCCTGGCCTTCTCCACCCGGCAGGCCATCGGCACCCAGCGAGTACACATCGACCCGGCCATGTTCCCCAGGCATGCGGTACTGGTACGGGGTGCCCCACGGGTCTTCCGGCAGGCGACGCACGTAGCCATCACTGCGCCAGGCCCGAGGCAGCGGCTCCTGAGCCGGCTTTTTGACCAGCGCGGCCAGGCCCTGTTCGTTGCTGGGGAAGCGCAGGTTGTCCAGGCGATACATGTCCAGCGCCTGCTCCAGGGTGGCCAGGTCGGCCATCACCTTCTGCTTCATGGCCTTGTCCTGGTTGCCCAGCACGCTGGGCGCCACCACGGCAATCAGCAGGCCGATGATGAAGATCACCACCATGATTTCCATGAGGGTGAAGCCGCGTTGGCGGTTACGTCGATGCTGCATGGCAATACTCCTTGTCGTCACAATTGCAGGCCCTGGTTGAGTTGCATGATCGGCAGCAGCACCGCCAGCACGATGAACAGCACCACGGCGCCCATCATCAGGATCATCAGGGGTTCGAACAGCGCCATGGCGGTATCGACCTGGCGGGCAAAGCCGCGCTCCTGGTCGTCGGCCACGCGCTCGAGCATGTCCGCCAGGGTGCCGCTGGCCTCGCCGCTGCCGACCATGTTCACCAGCAGCGGCGGGAATTGCTGGCTGGCATCCAGCGCACGGTGCAGGCTGGTGCCGCCCTGCACGTGTTGGCGCACCTGCTCCATGGCCAGGCGGATACGCCGGTTGCCGATGGTTTCGGTGGCCACTTGCAAGGCTTCGAGCAGGGCCACGCCACTGCCACAGAGAATCGCCAGGCTGCGCGCCAGGCGCGCGCTTTCCAGCACCTGCAGCAGGTTGCCAATACGCGGCAGGCGCAGCAGCAGCTGGTCGCGACGCAGGCACCAGTGCGGTTTGCGCAACAACCAGCCAGCCAGCCCCCCGAGCAACAGCGCCCCCCCTAACAACCAGGGCCCGGCGTGCACCAGCCCCTGGCTCAGGCCGATCAGCAACGAGGTGATCAGCGGCAGGCTTTGCCCGGCATGGGCGAATTGCTCGGTGAGTTTGGGCACGACGAACGTCATCAGGCCAATCACCACGGCCAGCGATACACCCATCAGCACAGCGGGGTAGATCAGCGCTGTGCGGGCCTTGTGCTGCTGGCGTTGCACCTGCTCCAGGTGGTCGGCCAAGCGGGTCAGCACCTGGGCCAGGTGCCCGGAACGTTCGCCGGCCTCGACCAGCGCGCAGTACAAGCCAGTGAACGGTGCCCCCTGCCGGGCCAGGCTGCGGGCCAGGCCCAGGCCTTCGGCCAGTGAGCCGCGCAAGGCCACCAGCACACTGTGCAAGGCGGGCTGACGCAGTTGCCGTTCAAGGGTGGAAAGGGCATCGACCAAGGGAATGCCGGCCCCGGTCAAGGTGGCCAGCTGACGGGTCAGCTCACACAATTGGGCGCGGCTCAGGCGCTGGCGACGGGGTTGTCGGCTGCCGGCGTCATGACGCTGCAACTGGCGGGCGAACAGGCCCTGCTCGCGCAACAGCTGGCGGGCGTGGCGTTCACTGTCAGCCTGCAGGCTGGCCTTGTGCGATTTGCCGGCGAGGTCAACGGCCTGGTAGCGATAGGTCGGCATGCCTTAGCCCTGCACCACGCGCAGCACTTCGGCCAGGCTGGTCTCACCGCGGGCCAGGCAATCGCTGGCCATCGCCACCAGGCTTTGGCGCCGGTCAGCCAGATAGTCCTGCATGGCCAGCTCACTGGCGCCGTCGTACAACAGACCGATGAGCCCAGCGTCCAGCTCGATGAATTCGTACAGCCCCAGTCGCCCGATATAACCGCTGCCCTGGCACTGCTCGCAACCCACGGCGTGATAAGTGCTGCCCAACGCCGCCAGCTCAGGCCATAGCTCGCGCTCGGCAGCCTGTAGCGGGTGCGCCACGGCACAGTTGCACAAACGCCGCACCAGGCGCTGGGCCAGGACGCCGCGCAGGCACGAGGCGATCAGGAAGGGCTCGATGCCCATGTCGCGCAGGCGGGTCACTGCGCCTACCGCGCTGTTGGTGTGCAAGGTCGACAGCACCAGGTGGCCGGTGAGGCTGGCCTGCACGGCGATCTGTGCAGTCTCCTGATCGCGGATTTCGCCGAGCATGATCACGTCAGGGTCCTGACGCAGGATGGCGCGCAGGCCACTGGCAAACGTCAGCCCGGCACGCGGGTTGATGGCGGTCTGGCCAATGCCGGCGATGGCGTACTCCACCGGGTCCTCGACGGTGAGGATGTTGCGGCTGCCATCGTTGAGGCTGTTCAGGCTGGCGTACAAGGTCGTGGTCTTGCCCGAACCGGTCGGCCCGGTGGACAGCACAATGCCGTTGGGCCGCGCCAGGCAACTGCGCAGGCCCTGCAATACCGCTGCCGGCATGCCCAGGTTATCCAGCGCCAGCAGGCTGGCCTGCTTGTCGAGCACGCGCATCACCACCCGCTCGCCGTGGATGCCGGGCAAGGTCGAGACTCGTACATCCACTTCGCGCCCCGCCGCGCGCAAGGTGATGCGGCCGTCCTGGGGCTGACGCTTCTCAGCGATGTCCAGGCGGGCCATGACCTTGATCCGTGATACCAGCATGGCCGACAACGCACGTGGAGGACGCAGCACCTCACGCAGGTGGCCATCGACCCGCAGACGCACCACCAGACTCTGCTCGAAGGTCTCGATATGGATATCCGAGGCGCGCAGCCGCAGCGCCTGGCCGAACAGGCCGTTGATCAGGCGGATCACCGGGGCTTCGTCGTCGCTTTCAAGCAGGTCTTCGATGCGCGGCATCTCGCTCATCAGGCTATCCAGGTCGACCTGGTCGCCGATGCCTTCGATCAGCGCTTCGGTGGCGGCATCGCCGGCCTGGTACAGCTGGCCAAGGCGCTCGTCGAACAGCGCAGGTTCCAGGTATTCGAGCAGGCTTGGCTGGCCATGCACACGCAGCAACTCCTGCAACTGGGCATTGTCGGCGTCGGGCCGCAGCCATAGCTGCCAGCCCTGCTCTGCCGGGGCCATGGCCACTCCGCTCTGCCGTGCCTGGCGATAGGGCAGCATCACCAGTCACCGCCTTCCAGGCGTGCGCGGCTGGCGGGGAATACCTGCAACAGCCGTGTGCCCTCTGCAAGGTCCGGCAACTGCAGCGGTGTTGTCTGCTGTAAGGTGCGGTACTTGTCTTCACTGAGGCCCGCCAGGCTCGGCCCGTCGCGCAGGATACGCGGGCGGATGAACACCATCAGGTTCTGCTTGGTATTGCGGGTGGCATCGGAGCGGAACAACCGGCCAAGATAAGGAATGTCGCCGAGCAGTGGCACACGCTGGTCGCTGGTACTCAACTCGTCGCTGATCAGGCCGCCAAGTATCACCAGGCCGTTGTCCTCGACCATGACCTTGGTCTTGATCTCGCGCTTGTTGGTGATCACGTCGCTGGCCGAGCTGGTGTCGGCAATCGACGACACCTCCTGGACGATGTCCAGGCGCACGCTGTTGTCGATATTGATCTGCGGCTTGATGCGCAGCTTCACCCCGACTTCCTTGCGCTCGATGGTCTGGTACGGGTTGGCGTTGTTCTGCGTCACGGAGCCGGTGACGAAGGGCACTTCCTGGCCGACCAGGATCGATGCTTCGGCGTTGTCCAGGGTCAGCAAGGTGGGCGTGGACAGCAGGTTGAAGCCGCTCTTGCCCTTCAGCGCGTTGACCAGCATGGCGAAGTTGAAGCCACCGCCGAAATGGCCGATGCCTGCCGTGGCACCGGTGGTGGTGGACAACAGATCGCCCAGGGCCTCGTTGTCTCCACTGGCGGCGGCCCCGGCAATGCTGGCGATATTCACCCCGTTACTGCCGAAGTTGACGATACCGGCGCCGAACTTGTCGTCGGCGAACAGCCACTGCACGCCCAGCTCCTGGGCGCTGCTGTCGGACACCTCGGCGATGATCGCTTCGACCACCACCTGGGCACGGCGAATGTCCAGTTGCTCGACAATGGCCCGGTACGCCGCCAGCTCGCTGTCGGGGCCGACCATGACCACGGCATTGGTACCTTCTTCGTATTCCAGGCGGATGCCCGAGCCACCGGCGGCTGGCACCACCGGCCGGTCCTTGCCCTCTGCCTCACCCGCGCCTTCAGCCGGCACCGCCCCTTCCTGGCTGAGCCCTCGCAGCACCTTGACCACTTCACCGGCATTGGCATGGCGCAAGTAGATCACCTGGGTGCTGCCGCTGCCCGGTGCCTCTTGAGGGCGGTCGAGCTGGCGCAGCAGGCTGGCGATGCGTTCGAGGTTGCTGCGCCAGTCAGTCACCACCAACTGGTGCGCCGCCGGGTACGGTGTAATAACCCCAACCCGTGGGTCGATCAGCGGTTTGAGGATGCCCAGTACCTGTTCGCTGGCGGCGTTGCGCACGCTGAATACGCGGGTGGCCACGCTGTCGCTGCCCTCGCCTTGCTGCCCGCCCGCCTCCACTGGCACCGGCTCCAGGCGCGCGGCCTGGTCGGGCACGATTTTCACGCTGCCATTGGGCAGGTCGACGGTGGCATAGCCCTGGGCACGCAGTTGGGCCAGGAAGATGTCGTAGATGGCGTCGGCGTCGTGCAGGTCGACGGTGCGCACGGTGACCTTGCCCTTGACCCGGGGGTCGACGATGAAGGTGGTGCCGGTGATGCGCGACACGCTGTCGATGAACTCGCCGAGTTCGGTATCGACGAAATTCACTTCGTACATCGGCGTACCGTTGTCATCGAACACCGGCTCTTGGGCATAGGCCATGGACAAGGCCAGGCTCAGCGCAGCTGCCATGCAGTATCTAACAGGCATCGTTCATCCTTGCCGCTTGAAGCCGGTCACGGCGGGGCGTGGCGGCCAGGGCAGGCGCTCACGCCGCCCCTGGTTGTTGAAAATCAGGCCATCGCTGTCGATGTCCTGCAGCACGATCCCTGGCGCCAGGCGCTGACCGCGGGCCAGGGTGCGCACTTGCTCGCCGTAGCGCAGCACCACCACACTGGCGGCCAATGGCTGGGCCTTGAGGCCGCCGAGGTATTGCAGCGGCAGACGAGTGATGGTGATGGCGCCGTCGTCGGGCGGCGCCTGCCAGTGACCGACCATCAGCCCGGGCAGCGGGCTGTCGGCCACCGCAGGCGCCGTGGCCGGGTGTGGCTGCCGGCTCAACTGCAGCACACACTGCGCAGACAGCCAGCCGGCCAGGGTCAGGCCAGCACCGGTGAGCAGACGCGAGGTGAGCATCACGAGGCCAATTGCCGTGGGTGCCAGCCTGGGTGCCCCTGCACGTAACGCACTTCGGGCAGTTGCAGCGGCGCCAGTTGCCAGTTGTCAGGCTGACGGGCCAGCCAGGCTTCGACCCGCTGCCACAGTGGCTCGCCGGCCTGGCTTTCGAATTGCAAGCCAAAGGTGCGGCACAGGCCCTGCACCGGCTCCAACCCCGTGATGCGCTTGCCTTGCGGGCTGTAGCTGACGCTCCAGGCCTGGCCCTGCCAGCGCGGCAGGTCCTGGCTGTTGTCCAGCAGCAGCGGGTCACCGAACAATTGCTCAGCGGCGTTTTCCAGCACTTGCTCGACCTGCCTGGCCGGTGCCTCGACCACTGGCGCGGGGTAGCCACCGGTAAGGCTGATCAGATGTTCGCGGGTAATGGCCGCCCCCGCTGCCAGCGGGTAGTCATAACGCAAGCCCGGCAGCAACACGGGCATGCTGCTATCGTCGGCCAAGGCTTGATGCAGCAGGCAGTCCCAGCTGCCGCCACGGGTATCGCGGCGCCACAAGGCCTGGGGCGCGCGGGCCAGCGGCTGGTCAAGCCAGGCCGCGTGGCCGGACCGTTGCTGGCGCAGTTGCGCCTGCAATTGCGCGACACGCAGCTGCGCGGCAGGCGCCAGTTGCTGTTCAAAGGCCGGGAAAAAACGCCCGTCGAACTGCCACTGGCCGGCCACACACTGGCAGCGCAGGCGGAAGGCACCGCTGCCCCGGCAGCCGGCAAACAGCACCGGCACGCGCCGACCGCTGGCCTGGGTGACCTCGACCGGTGCGGGCCACAGGTCCTGACCACGGGCGCACAACAGCACGTCGATTTGCGGCACCCGTTCAGCCAGCCACAGGCCGGGGCCCGTGCCTGCATCGGCCATGGCCACCACCAGGTCAGCCTCGTGCCGGGCTTGTTCGAATACCGGCAGCAGAGACTGGTACCACTGTTTGAGTGAGGCTTTCTGATCCTGGGCGTACGGGTCGGTCACGCCGACCACTGCAATACGGGCACCGCCGCGCTCGAAAACGTGCAGGGCTTGCACACCCAGTGCCTGGCGTTGTGCATCAGCCAGCCCGGCACCGAGGGTAATGGCGCTGGCCTGGCGATACAGGCCCGTGCTGCGTTGTGGCCACAGCACACGCTCGTCGCTGCTGACCCGCGCTTCGATGCCCAGCAGCTGGCTGCCTTGCACGCCACTTTCGCCTTGGGTCAGGTAGGCCAGGCCACTGCCATTCCAGCCCTGGCCGTTTTCCAGGGTCAGGCTGTTGCCTGCACCGGCCTCGCCACGCAGTTGTTCCAGCAACGCCGCGAGTACCGCATAACCGCCCAGCTGGGCTGTCGTTGCCTGGCGGGCATCGAGCAGCGGCGCCAGTTGCGGGTAGGCGATACTGGCGCTGCGGCCGGTCATCCAGGGCGCACGGCCCAAGTGGCTGACCGGCCCCAACCGGGTAGCCGGTACCACCGCCTGGCCAGGCTGGCGGGCATCGAGGGTATCGGCGACGTACAGCAAGTCGAGCTGGGCATTGCCGCCCTGCTGCCCTGGGAAGGCTGTGCAGGCGCCGAGCAGCGGTGCCAAGGCACCGATACCCATCCAGCCGATCACTTCGCGCCTGTGCACACTGCTCGCCATCGCATCCGCCATCCTTAACCACGTCCATTCAGGGCCCCGGATGTTGCGGCGTTTGCATTACAGTTTGATGGCAGAAATCCGACAGCAATTCCAATTCGATCTTTAGAAGAGCAATCCAAGAACCGGAAGTTTTAAAAGCTCGTTAACATTTCTGCCAAGGAATCATCACACTTGCGCCTTACAGTCGCGGTTTCTTCCAACTCAGCCAACATAAGGACAACCTGATGAGTCGAGATACCGGCGACAACCTGGACCGGAACCAAAGCGGCAACCTGCCGATGGCCAACGTCATGGACGCCTACCTGAGCCGCCGCAGCGTGATGCGCGGCAGCCTGGGCGCCGCCATCGCCATGATTGCCGGTACCGGCCTGACAGGCTGCTTCGACGGTGGTGGTTCCGATCACGATGATCCGGTCACCGAGCCACCGGTGACCGAACCGCCAGTCACCGAGCCGGAAGTGCCGAAACTGGCACTGGGCTTCCAGTCCATCCCAGGCTCGCGCACCGACGCCTGTGTGGTCGCCGCCGGCTACAGCGCCTACGTGCTGGCGCCCTGGGGTACGCCACTGAACAGCAACGGCAACCCGTGGAAGTCCGACGGCAGCAACACCTCGACCGACCAGGCCAACGCCATGGGCATGCACCACGACGGCATGCACTTCTTCCCCATCAACGGCAGCTCGGAAGACGGCCTGCTGGCAATCAATTTCGAGTACATCGACACCGCAGCCCTGCACCCGGCCGGCCCCACTACCGATGTCAACGGCAAGCGCCCGGTTGAAGAAGTGCGCAAGGAAATCAACGCACACGGTGCGGGCGTCGTACGCCTGCAGAAAATCAACGGCCGTTGGCAGGTGGTCGACAACGACCCGCTGAACCGTCGCTTCACCACCGCTTCACGCATGGAAATCACCGGCCCGCTGCGTGGCACCGACCACGTCAAGACCAAATACTCCACTGCTGGCACCCACTGCCGTGGCACCAACAACAACTGCGGCAACGGCTATACCCCGTGGGGCACCTACCTGACCTGCGAAGAGAACTGGCCGGGCATTTTCGTCAACAAGGGCACCCGCCCCGAGGACCAGCGCCGCATTGGCGTGGGCACTTCCAGCGGCCAGTACAAGTGGGAAAGCGCTGCCGGTGACGCCAGCGAAGTGGACGACGAATTCGCCCGCTTCGACGTTACCGTCAAAGGCGCCAGCGCCACCGACGACTATCGCAACGAAGCCAGCACCTACGGCTACATTGTCGAGATCGACCCGTACAACAGCAGCACCCTGGCCACCAAACGCACCGCGCTGGGCCGCTTCCGCCACGAGGGCTGCGCCCCCGGCCTGCCCGTCGCCGGCAAGCCGCTGGTGTGGTACATGGGTGACGACTCGAACAACGAGTACCTGTACAAGTGGGTGTCCACCGCCGTGTGGGACCCCGCCGACGCCACCCCGGCCGACCGCCTGGCCACCGGCGCCAAGTACCTCGACCAAGGCAAACTCTACGTGGCCCGCTTCAATGCCGACGGCACCGGCGTATGGCTGCTGCTGGACGTGGGCACCGCCACCACAGGTGGCAGCACCCTGGGCGCGCTGTATGGTGACCTGCCGGGCATCATCCTCAACACCCGTGGTGCTGGCGATGCCGTGGGCGCAACGCCGATGGACCGCCCGGAGTGGACCACGGTCAACCCGCTGAACGGCGATGTGTACCTGACCCTGACCAACAACAGTGCACGCACCCCGGACAAGGTCGATGCAGCGAACCCACGCGGCCCGAACCGCCACGGCCACATCATTCGCTGGCACGACAGCGACGACCAGCTGAGCTTTACCTGGGACATCTTCGTGTTCGGCGCCAACGCTGCCGGCACCGCCGACATCAACCGCTCCGGCCTGACCGAACTGAACCAGTTCGCCAGCCCCGACGGCATGAGCTTCGATAGCCGAGGCGTGCTGTGGTTCGAGACCGACAACGGCGAAACCACCTTGACCGACTACACCAACGACCAGTTGCTGGCGGTGATCCCTACTGACCTGGTGGATGCCAGCGGCAAGCAGGTGCCGGTGAACGCACAGAACCAGGTGGACCTGCGGCGCTTCTTTGTCGGGCCAAATGGTTGCGAGGTGACCGGGATTACCTTTACCCCGGACAACAAGACGCTGTTCGTCAACATTCAACACCCGGACAACTGGCCGTATACCGACAAGGCGACCGATGCGACGCCGGCTGGGGCTACCGTACGGCCGCGGGCTTCGACCGTGGTGATCCAGCGTATTGATGGTGGGGAGATCGGGACCGTTTGATAGACCGGGGTACCGGGGCCGCTTTGCGGCCCAATCGCAACGCGAGGCCGCTCTTCGAAGGGATCGAATCCCCCTGAGCCGCCCTTGTGTCGCGATGGGCTGCATAGCAATCCAGCAAAATCTTTCCTTCCACTTCCCCTCGAAACCGCACACACAGTGGCAGTATTCAAGCTACCTGATAAATCTGCCAGTAGACATCCGCCCGCCTGTAGAAAATCATTCGACCACCTACAACTCTGCGGATGACGCATATGCGCTCAACAACGCTACAGTCAAAAAAGAAGCATTTCTTTTTCCAAGGTGACCGATTGGTTTGTGAAGCAAGTGACAGCCCCCGCCACCTGTTGTGGGGCAATGGCAAGGCATTAGCAGAGTTAGAGATCCCCACACAAGCAGGCCAAATTCTACAATCTGACAATGCCAATTCTGCTTTGCGTGGCATTCCTGAAGGCTTGCCACAAAATTATACACCCTATGGTTTTCTCCACACAGTTCCATCATCACAACTTGTCGCATACAGCGGGCAGCGACTTGATAACGTGCTGCACTGTTACGCACTTGGCAATGGACACCGATTCTACAGCCCCACATTAAGACGTTTTCTCCAGCCTGATACTCAGTCTCCATTTCTTAAAGGTGGGCCTAACGGATACAGCTATTGTCAGAACGACCCCATCAATCGGAATGACCCGACTGGACAGTTTTGGGAATGGTTGCGGCTGAAGGTGAGTCAAGGTGTGAGTCAAGGTGTGCGTTGGCTGGCCAATCAGTTGCCAACGCTTTCTGTAGACAGACCACAGTTACCCATCGGCAACAGAAACTCGCAAAATCCAACTCCACGTATCAATTTACATAGAAGGGGACAAACACCGTCACCAGACTCACCCCACATTACCCTACAAGTCGATTACATCGAGGAAGTCGCGCAAATAGGAAACCGAGTCCTTAATAGCTCCGATGAGCTAGCTGAGGTTTCTGGACAAGTAATCACCCGCGCCCAGAATTTTGCCGCAGGGGTTATGGTCGGTACTGCAACACGGCTTGCGACTCAAAGTATTCTTGGCACAACCAATACATATCTCCCTCTTGCCACCGCGCTCTCAACTCAGGTATATCTCGACAGAGGCATCATCTTTGATGTTCTATCAAGCATTCGAAGCGGCACTACTCAAAATCCCCATGCTCCTTATATTCGTTTTAACGACTGAGGACGGTGGCACAAATTGTGCGCGATGGCGTGAGCTTGTGATGCGCTTTGTTCCCAAAAAGTATCGCTACGCAATCAGCTGCACGACGAGTCGAGGAGAAGAAATGATGATCACCTTAAGGATGCCAGCGGCAAGCAGGTGCCGGTCAGCGCGTCCAAATTCAGCACTCGGAGAACTGAAGTGTCGGTCAGTCAACTTTTGCTGGCTGTACCGGCCTCTTCGCGGGCAAGCCCGCTCCTACGGGGGGGCACTGGTTTCAGAACCAGCGTAGGGGCGGATTTGCCCGCTAAGAGGTCAGTGAACGTTACCAGGCTATCGGCTCCCGGCTACGCACCCGCACTTGTTGCGCAGGTACACGGGCATGCCATTGCACCACCCCCAGCGCCTCCACCTGGAATTCGCTGCGCATCACCCGCCCCTCTTCCTCGAACGACAGCTGCAACAGAAAATGACCGCTGTTGAGCAGCAGCCCTTCGCTCAACCGTTCGAACGTTTCGTCATCCACCGCCCCCAGCGCCTGACGCAGTGCAGCCGCGTCCACATACCCCGACGCCGGCCTGCCGCTGACAATGCGGCTTAGCAACGAACGCGAGTAACGCCCTTCATACAGCGCCTCCAGCAGAGGCAGATGCTCCAACCCCAGCGCATTGGCGTTGAGCCGCCAACCCGTGGTCTGGGGCAAGGCGCACAGCATCGGGTAACGCGCCTGGCGGCTGGCGTCCGGCTCCAGCAACAGGTTCAGCTCGCTGGTGTCGAGCATCGGCTGGTTGGCCGCCAGCCGTGGCGGTTGCTGACGCAGGTACTGGGCGCTCTCGGCGCCCTGCAGGCGGGCATCACTGTCGGCATCGAGCCAGTCGGCCAGGGCATCGACCAGGCGCTCGGCCGCCATGTCATTGCCCAGCAAGTAACGCAGCTGGCGCTCGGCGCGTTCGCCGTCGGCGCCGAGCAATGCGTTTACATTGAAGCAGGTGTGCTGGTCGCGTACCTGCAACTGAGCCTGACCAGCGCCAAAATCGTATTTCAGCGGCTGCCCACGCAAGGCTTGCCAGAACAGCGGGCTGAGCCGCCAGGCGGGGTCACGCAGGGCTTGCCCGGCATAGGCCAGGCCGGCCTGCTCCATGGCCCGCACCTGCACCCGCTGGTGTAGCAGCCGCACTTCGTCGACCTGACGTCGGCCATCCTCCACCAGCCAGGCCATGCCCGCCGCCAGCATTGCCAGCACCACCATCACCATCAGCAGGGCCGCACCCCGCTGTTGCCTTCCACCCATCCGTGCGTGCCTCGCTCGCGGAATAAAAACGCCAGTCAACACGCGGGGTGTTTCAGCTAGATGGCAATGCCTGTTCGTCATGTGCACGTCATCTAGGCAAGGCAGGATTGCCCTTCCTTTTCATGACCTTACAGGAGTGGTCGCTATGGGTGGCATTGGAATCTGGCAACTGGTGATCGTACTGCTGATCGTGTTCTTGCTGTTTGGTACCAAACGCCTGAAGGGTCTGGGTAGCGATGTGGGCGAGGCGATCCAGGGTTTTCGCAAGTCCATGGGCGGTGACAATGACGCCAACGCCGCTGGCCAGGCGCAAGTGCAGCTACAGTGCCCGCTGAACGGCCAGGCTGCTCAGCAACCTCAAGCGGACCGCCAGGCCTGATGTTCGAGGTAGGCTTCAGCGAGTTGCTGCTGATCGGCGTCGTCGCGCTGTTGGTGCTGGGCCCCGAGCGCCTACCGGTGGCAGCCCGTACCCTCGGGCGCGGCCTGGGCCAGGCGCGCCGGGCCATGCACGCCTTGCGCACGCAGGTGGAGCGCGAAATCGAGATGCCCAACCTTGACCAGGCACCTCTGCAACGCCTGGAACAGGAGATCCGCCAGGGCATCAGCCTGAACGCGGAACCGGCCAATGATGCGGCCACGGCCGTGCTGCCCAAGGAAAATGCTTCATGAGTGTTGCCATGGACCCTGCCGCGAGCATGCCCCTGACCGAACACCTGCGCGACCTGCGCAAACGCCTGGTGCGTTGCCTGGCGCTGGTGGCATTGGTATTTGCCGGCCTGTTCCCCTTCGCCCAGACGCTGTACACGCTCATATCCGAGCCGCTACGGCGCTTTTTGCCTGAAGGCGCGAGCATGATCGCCACCAGTGTCACCTCGCCCTTTCTGACACCGTTCAAGCTGACCGCGATGTGCGCACTGTTCCTGGCCATGCCGCTGCTGCTGCATCAGGCCTGGGGCTTTCTGGCGCCTGGGCTGTACCGCCGTGAACGGCGCATTGCCCTGCCGCTGCTGGTATCGAGCATCGTGCTGTTCTATGCCGGCATGGCGTTCGCGTTCTTCCTGGTTTTCCCGATGATGTTCGGTTTCTTTGCCAGCGTGACGCCGGACGGCGTGGCGATGATGACCGATATCAGCCAGTACCTGGACTTTATCCTGGCGCTGTTTCTGGCGTTCGGGCTGGCGTTCGAGATCCCGGTGGCGACGTTCATCGTGGTCTGGGCAGGGTTGGCCGATGTGGCCACATTGCGGCGCAGCAGGCCCTACGTGGTCGTCGGGTGCTTTGTGGTGGGGATGATCCTGACACCGCCGGATGTGTTTTCGCAGACGATGCTGGCAGTGCCGATGTGGGTGCTGTTCGAGATGGGGTTGCTGGCTTGTGGAATGTTGAAGCGGCCGGAGCCAGACAAGGAGATTGTGGCTGGATTGTAGGGCCCTTTCGCGGGCACGCCCGCTCCCACAGGGATATCACGGTTCTGAAGATTGTGATATCCCTGTGGGAGCGGGCGTGCCGGCGAATAGCCGTGATGCGTTCTAGAACTCGGCGAGCCGCCAGACTTCATAGGCTGGCGTCTCGTACGGGTGGCTCTGCTTGAGCGCAGCGACGACCTGCACAATCAGCTCGTCAGCCACCACCAGCTCCACCTTCCACTCTTCCACCGCCTCGACCTGGCCCGCTTGCCCGAGGAACGGCTGGCTGCCGTCCAACGGGCGGAACTGGCCCTGGCCAAGGGTTTGCCAGGCGCAGTGGTCATAGTCACCGATGCGCCCGCCGCCAGCAGCGAACACAGCGGCCTTGACCACTTCGACATGGCTGGCGGGGACGAAGAAGGCGAGCTTGTACACGCCTTAGTTCACCCACACCCGCGCGTTGCGGAACATACGCATCAGCGCGGCATCTTCCTGCCACTCGTCCGGGCGCCAGGAGTTCTGCACAGCGCGGAACACACGCTCCGGGTGCGGCATCATGATGGTCACGCGGCCGTCGCGGCTGGTCAGGCCGGTGATACCACGCGGCGAGCCGTTCGGGTTGGCCGGGTAGGCTTCGGTGACCTTGCCGTGGTTGTCGACGTAGCGCAGGGCCACGCAACCGGACACATCGGCTTCCAGCAATGCTTCTTCGCTGGCGAACTCGGCATGGCCTTCGCCGTGGGCGATGGCGATCGGCATGCGCGAACCGGCCATGCCCTGCAGGAAGATCGAGTTGGACTTCTGCACTTCGACCATGGCCACGCGGGCCTCGAACTGCTCGGAACGGTTGCGCACGAAGTGCGGCCAGTACTCGGTGCCCGGGATCAGCTCGTGCAGGTTGGACATCATCTGGCAACCGTTGCACACGCCCAGGGCGAAGCTGTCGGTACGCTCGAAGAAGGCCTGGAAGGCGTCACGGGCACGGGCGTTGAACAGCGCCGACTTGGCCCAGCCTTCGCCAGCGCCCAGCACGTCACCGTACGAGAAGCCGCCACAGGCGACCAGGCCCTTGAAGGCTTCGAAGTCGACACGGCCAGCGAGAATATCGCTCATGTGCACGTCGATGGCGGCGAAGCCGGCGCGGTCGAAGGCAGCAGCCATCTCGACCTGGCCGTTGACGCCCTGCTCGCGCAGGATGGCCACTTGCGGGCGCACGCCCTTCTTGATGTAAGGCGCGGCGATGTCGTCGTTGACGTCGAAGCCCAGCTTCACCGACAGGCCCGGGTTGTCTTCCTCGAGCAGCAGGTCGAACTCCTGGTCAGCGCAGTCGGCGTTGTCGCGCAGGCGCTGGATCTGGTAGCTGGTTTCAGCCCACTGACGCTGCAGCATGCGACGGTCATCGTCGAACAGCACTTCGCCGTTCAGGCTGATGGTCACTTCAGCGTTGTTGACCGGCTTGCCGATCACCGCGACGCACTCTTCACCCAGGCCTGCAGCGCTGAACTGTGCCAGCACGTCCGGGGTAGCATCCTGGCGAACCTGGATCACCGCACCCAGCTCTTCGTTGAAGAGGATGGCCGGCACTTCGCCCTTGCTGTCGGTCAGCGGGTCGAGTTGCAGGTCGAGGCCGCAGTGGCCGGCGAAGGCCATTTCCAGCACGGTGGTGACCAGGCCGCCGTCGGAACGGTCGTGGTAGGCCAGCAGGTGGCCATCGGCGTTCAGGCCCTGGATCACGGCGAAGAAGGCCTTGAGGTCTTCGGCGTCGTCGACGTCCGGTGCCTGGGCCGCGATCTTGCCGTAGGTCTGGGCCAGGATCGAGGCGCCCATGCGGTTCTTGCCGCGGCCCAGGTCGATCAGGATCAGGTCGGTCTCGCCCTTGTCCATGCGCAGTTGCGGGGTCAGGGTCTTGCGGATGTCGGTGACCGGGGCGAAGCCGGTGATGATCAGCGACATCGGCGAGGTGACGCTCTTCTCGATGCCCTCGTCGCTCCACTTGGTCTTCATCGACATCGAGTCTTTGCCGACCGGAATGGTGATGCCCAGCTCCGGGCACAGCTCCATGCCGACAGCCTTCACGGTGTCGTACAGGCGTGCGTCTTCACCTGGATGACCAGCAGCGGACATCCAGTTGGCCGACAGTTTGATGTCGGACAGCTTTTCGATGCGCGAAGCAGCCAGGTTGGTCAGGGTTTCGCCGATGGCCATGCGGCCGGACGCCGGGGCATCCAGCAGCGCCAGCGGCGTACGCTCGCCCATGGCCATGGCTTCACCGGTGTAGACGTCGAAGCTGGTGGCGGTGACGGCGCAGTCAGCCACCGGAACCTGCCACGGGCCGACCATCTGGTCGCGGGCAACCAGGCCGGTGATGGTGCGGTCGCCAATGGTGATCAGGAAGCTCTTGCTGGCCACGGCCGGGTGGTTCAGCACGCGCTGGACGGCGCTGTCCAGGTCCAGCTCGCTCGGGTCGAAGTCATCGCCCAGCTCGGCTTCGCGGGTAACCGAACGGTGCATGCGCGGCGGCTTGCCCAGCAGCACGTCCAGCGGCATGTCCACCGGGGTGTTGCCGAAGTGGCTGTCGCTGACGGTCAGGTGCTGCTCTTCAGTCGCTTCACCCACCACGGCAAACGGGCAACGTTCGCGCTCGCAGATGGCCTTGAAGCGCTCGAAGTCGACCGCGCTGACGGCCAGCACGTAACGCTCTTGCGATTCGTTGCTCCAGATTTCGTGCGGGGCCATGCCCGGCTCGTCGTTGGGCACGTTGCGCAGCTCGAAGCGACCACCGCGGCCACCGTCGTTGACCAGCTCAGGGAAGGCGTTGGAAATACCGCCAGCACCCACGTCGTGGATGAAGGCGATCGGGTTGTCGTCGCCCAGCTGCCAGCAACGGTCGATGACCTCCTGGCAACGGCGCTCCATTTCCGGGTTTTCGCGCTGTACCGAAGCGAAGTCCAGGTCAGCCGAGCTGGCACCGGTAGCCACCGACGAAGCAGCGCCGCCGCCCAGGCCGATCAGCATGGCCGGGCCGCCGAGCACGATCAGCTTGGCGCCGACAGTGATCTCGCCCTTCTGCACGTGGTCTTCACGGATGTTGCCCATACCTCCGGCGAGCATGATCGGCTTGTGGTAGCCGCGCACTTCTTCACCGTGCGGGGTGTTGATGGCTTGCTCGAAGGTACGGAAGTAACCGGTCAGGGCCGGGCGGCCGAATTCGTTGTTGAACGCAGCGCCGCCAAGAGGGCCTTCGATCATGATGTCGAGGGCGTCGACGATACGCTCGGGCTTGCCATAGGCCTGCTCCCAAGGCTGTTCGAAGCCCGGAATGCGCAGGTTGGACACGGTGAAGCCGGTCAGGCCGGCCTTGGGCTTGGCGCCCCGGCCGGTAGCACCTTCGTCGCGGATTTCGCCACCGGAGCCTGTCGAGGCGCCGGAGAACGGCGCGATGGCGGTCGGGTGGTTGTGCGTTTCCACCTTCATCAGGATGTGCACCGGCTCCTGCACCGCGCCGTACTGGCGGGTTTCAGGGTTCGGGAAGAAGCGGCCGGCAACGTTGCCGACGATCACCGAGGCGTTGTCCTTGTACGCCGACAGCACACCTTCGTTGTGCATCTGGTAGGTGTTCTTGATCATGCCGAACAGGCTCTTTTCCTGGGCCTGGCCGTCGATATCCCAACTGGCGTTGAAGATCTTGTGGCGGCAGTGCTCGGAGTTGGCCTGGGCGAACATCATCAGTTCGATGTCGTTCGGGTTGCGCTTGAGGCCCTGGAAGGCGTTGACCAGGTAGTCGATCTCGTCTTCGGCCAGGGCCAGGCCCAGGTCGATGTTGGCCTTGGCCAGGGCGTCGCGACCGCCGGACAGGATGTCCACCGAGGTCATCGGCTTGGGCTGGGCGTGGCTGAACAGGTCTGCAGCCTGCTCCAGCTGGCCGAGCACACGCTGGGTCATGCGGTCGTGCAGTTCGGCGGCGATCAGTTCGGCATCAGCGTCGCTCAGGGTGCCGGCAACGTAGTAGGCGATGCCGCGCTCCAGGCGCTGGATCGACTGCAGGCCGCAGTTGTGGGCGATGTCGCTGGCCTTGCTGGCCCATGGCGAAATGGTGCCCAGGCGCGGTACCACCAGGAACAGACGACCCGTCGGCTCCTGTACCGGCACGCTCGGGCCGTACTTGAGCAGACGGCCCAGCACCTGCTGCTGGTCGGCGGTCAGCTCGCCGTCAACATCGGCGAAGTGGGCAAATTCGGCATACAAACCAGTAACAGCGGGGACTTTCTGGCTCAGTTGCTCGAGTAATTTACCGTGGCGAAAGGCAGAAAGGGCAGGAGCGCCGCGCAGGATCAACATCGTCGGGACAGCCTCAGGAAGGGGTGTGCTTAGAGGCCGTGCATTCTAGCCTAATTCGATGGCTTTCGGCACCTGCTCTAAGCCACGCCTGCCGGGCGGCGGAACCGGACTTCGGGGTCAGTTTTCAGAGGCGTCCGGCTTGAGACGAGATCGAGCGGCACCGGGTGTCCGGCTCGACACATTCAGCGCCAGGGAGATCGAGCGCCGCAGGTGTCCGCCTCAAGACATTCAGCGCCTGTGAGATCGAGCGCCGCCCGCGCGGCGCTTCGCGGGTAAACCCGCTCCTACGTTTGTTTCGGGCCAATTATGCCTGTGGGATTCGCGCGCGAACGCCTTGGTGCCTATCTCGATATCGCGTCGTACCAACAAGGCGGTCGCGCGCGCCAGGCACAGGATGGACTGGCCCGAAACAAACGTAGGAGCGGGTTTACCCGCGAAGCGCCGCGCGGGCGGCGCTCGATCTCATAGGCGCTGAATATCTTAAGGCGGACACCTGGCGGCGCTCGATCTCACAGGCGCTGAATATCTCAAGCCGGCCACCTGGTAGCCCTGATGCAATCCCCCCTCTCCCCAACCACACAACCCGCTACCAGACAAGCTAACAGTTGTCGAGATATGGTTGGGCCAGTCCTTTGCGTATACTGCAACCTATGTTCGCCCACACTGATTTGCGCCAGCGTTGCGCCAAATGGCTTCTCGCAACCGGACTCTTTCTGCTGCTAGGTGCCTGCGTTGAAAAACCCAGCACCCTCGAGCGCGTGAAGGAGGATGGCGTGCTGCGCGTGATCACACGCAACAGCCCGGCAACCTACTTCCAGGACCGTAACGGCGAAACCGGCTTCGAGTACGAACTGGTCCAGCATTTCGCCGACGATCTCGGCGTAAAGCTGCAGATCGAGACCGCCGACAATCTGGACGAGCTGTACGACGCCCTCGCCAAGCCATCCGGCCCGGTACTGGCTGCCGCCGGCCTGGTCAGCAGTGAGCGGCGCAAAACCCAGGTGAGATACTCCCATCCCTATCTGGAGGTGACCCCGCAGGTCATCTACCGCAACGGCCGCCCGCGCCCCACCGGCGCCAAGGGTTTGGTCGGCAAGAAGATCATGGTGCTCAAGGGCAGCAGCCATGCTGATCAGCTGGCCGAGCTGAAAAAGCAGTACCCGGCCTTGCAATATGAGGAATCCGACGCCGTCGAAGTGGTCGACCTGCTGCGCATGGTGGACGAAGGTCAGATCGACTTGACCCTGGTGGACTCCAACGAACTGGCGATGAACCAGGTGTATTTCCCCAACGTGCGGGTCGCCTTCGATCTGGGCGAAACCCGTGACCAGCGCTGGGCAGTGGCAGCAGGCGAAGACAACAGCCTGCTCAACGAAATCAACGAGTATCTCGACAAGGCACAGAAAAACGGCACCCTTCAGCGCTTGAAGGACCGCTACTACGGCCATGTCGACGTACTTGGCTATGTCGGCGCCTACACCTTCGCCCAGCACCTGCAACAGCGCCTGCCCAAGTACGAGAAGCACTTCAAGAGCTACGCCAAGGTCGAGCAGGTCGACTGGCGCCTGCTGGCAGCCATCGGCTACCAGGAATCGATGTGGCAGCCGGAAGTCACCTCCAAGACCGGCGTGCGCGGCCTGATGATGCTGACCCAGCGCACCGCCCAGGCCATGGGTGTGTCCAACCGCCTGGACCCGAGGCAGAGCATCCAGGGCGGCGCCAAGTACTTCATGAAGATCAAGGAAGAGCTTGACGACAGCATCAAGGAGCCGGACCGCACCTGGTTCGCCCTTGCCGCCTACAATGTCGGTGGCGGCCACCTGGAAGACGCCCGCACCCTGGCCAAGCGCGAGAAGCTCAACCCGAACAAGTGGCTGGACGTGAAGAAGATGCTGCCGCGGCTGGCTCAGAAGCAGTGGTACCGGCAGACCAAGTACGGCTATGCCCGTGGGGGCGAACCGGTGCATTTCGTGGCCAACATCCGCCGTTACTACGACATCCTCACCTGGGTGACCCAGCCGCAGCTCGAAGGCCAGGTGGCCGAGGGCAACCTGCATGTGCCCGGGGTCAACAAGGACAAGCCAGCGGATAAGTCGTCGCCGATGTAAGCCAGCAGGCCTCTTCGCGGGCACGCCCGCGCTTACAAGATTTGCGCAGAACCTGTAGGAGCGGGCTTGCCCGCGAAGAGGCCGGTGCAGCTCAAGCCTTGGCCCGGCGGGCCTTGAAGAAGTCGCTGAGGATCTGCCCGCACTCTTGCGCCAGCACCCCGCCCTCCACCATCACCCGGTGGTTGAGAAAGCCTTGGCCAAAGAACTGCCCCTGGCTCTGCACGATCCCCGCCTTGGGTTCCAGCGCGCCAAACACCACGCGCATCACCCGCGAATGCACGATCAGCCCCGCACACATGCTGCACGGTTCCAGGGTCACATACAGGGTGCTGCCGGGTAGCCGGTAGTTGCTTGCCGACCTGGCTGCCGCCCTGATCGCCACCATCTCGGCATGCGCGCTGGGGTCGCTGTCGATGATCGGCCGGTTGAAACCCTGGCCGATCACCTGCCCATGCTGCACCAGCACCGCCCCCACTGGCACCTCGCCCAACGCCGCGCCTTCGGCGGCCAAGGCCAGCGCCAGACGCATGAATTCCTGATCGCGACTGCGATCGATGATCTGCGGGCGCATCAGACCACCGCGATCGCGGCCATCAGGCCGGTTTCCATGTGGTCGATGACGTGGCAGTGAAACATCCAGGTCCCAGGGTTATCCGCCACCAGTGCTACCTGGGCGCGCTCATTCTTGCCCAGCAAGTAGGTGTCGGTGAACCACGGCTCCTTGATGTCGTGACGGTTGGAGGCGATCACCTTGAAGCTCATGCCATGCAAGTGGATCGGGTGCTGGTACTGGGTCATGTTCTTAAGCTCGAAGATGTAGCTCTTGCCCTTCTGCAACGTGGCGATGGGGCGGTCGGCGCAGGTCTTGTCGGTAATATCCCAGGCCTGGCCGTTGATCTGCCACATGCTCGACGGTTTGGCCGGATCAGGGGTGACAGAGACGCTGGCCGCCCACTCGAAATTGAAGTTCAGCTTTTCGGCATTCTCCAGGTCCGGCTCGGCGATCGGATTGGGCGGCAGCGCGGGCGGCCAGTCACTCGGCGCGTCGTTGCTGGCCACCGAACGCAGGGTGCCCAGGCGCACGAAACCGTCGCGCAGGGAGATTTCCTCACCCGCCTCGGGAATGCGGATGGCCAGGCAGATACGCATGCCCGGGCCTAGCCAGTACTCATCCAGCGCACGCGGGGTCACTGGGTTGCCATCGAGGGCATAGATTCTCGCCTCGCAGTTGCCCTTGAGGTTGAGGCGGTAGGTCCAGGTATTGTCCAGGTTCAGCAGGCGCACCCGCACCACCTGGCCGGCCGGCAGCTCGGTGATCGAGTCGGCCTGGCCATTGATGGTGATCAACCGCCCGGCAGTGCCGTTGCGCGCGGCCTCGCGCGGGATGCTGAAAGGCAGCCATGCACCCTGTTCGTCCACATGCCAGTTCTTCAGGCTCAGCGTACGCTCATGCTGGAACCCGGTGGGTTCACGTTCCTCGACGATCAGCGGCCCGACCAGACCGCGGCCCAGCTCCTCGGAACTGCTGACATGGGGGTGATACCAATAGCTGCCGGCGTCCGGCACGCGGAATTTGTAATCGAAGTATTCACCAGGCTTGACCGGCAATTGCGAAACGTATGGCACACCATCCATCTCCAGCGGCAGGCGGATGCCGTGCCAGTGGATGGTGGTTTCGACCGGCAGGTGATTGATGAAACGCACCCGCAACCAGGTGCCTTGGCGCACCCGCAGTTCGGTGCCAGGTGCCGACGGGCCGAAGGCCCAGGCTTCGGTCTTGAAACCCGGCACCAGCTCCACTTCCAGTGGGGCGGCAATCAGCTCGTAGTCGTGCCCGGCATTCTCGTCCTCGACCTTGCCCAGCCAGTAGCGCGCCGCGCCCCCGGCGCCCAGGCCTACCACAACCAGACCAGTAAGGCCTTTGAGCATTTGTCGACGGGTAAAGGACATCGGTGCGGGTACCTCGTTTCTGCGCAATCAGTCTGCCAGCAGGGGCTGGCGATGAAGGGCGAATACGATACACCTGCATTTGCGAAATATTAAGTGAAGTCTTGTCGCACGACCGGTTAGCGGCCGCGATCGCCAGTGGCAACCCGCTCCCCCTTCGGTACCAACCCAACGCCCCGGGGCTGACTTGCCGAATTCAGGGTGGGCTGCTTAAGTCTAAAAACGGGGTGCGCAGGTGCTGGCCTTTTGCCCGCCTATCGCTTCAGACAAGACGCCGGCTCTGTGAATGCGAAGGTAGACACCATGTGGCTCAGGAATTCATTACTGCATATCTCGCTCCTGCTCGCTGCAGGCCTGCTGCTGGCACCGAAGATCATCCTGATCGAGTTTTTCTCCCATCGATGGGTGGAGACCGGTGTTTTCGACATTGCCCTGTACTTGCTTCAAGACGTGCTGTTAGTGGTTGCCCTCTATGTGATTGCCGCCAACACCATTACCAGAAACAAATTCAACTTCTATCTGTTGAGCATCGCCTCAGGCGCCTTGCTGCTGTTCCTGCTGGTGGACATGCGTGTTCGGGAGCTATGGCTGAAGCCTCTGGACTGGCAACTGATAAGCTACAGCCTGCAAAACGCAAGCAACCTGACCTCCGGGGCCGAGGTGTTTCTCACGCAATCTGCCGGTTTCGGGCACACATTCAGGTTCATTGTCTTTGTGCTTTTTCTGGCTTACCTGGCGACCTGGTCTTTCGCTGGGCTGGCAACCTGCATCGCTTATAAAGAACAGCGCACCCGCACAGTAAAGAAAAGACAACACCTCTGGGCATCACTGCTGGTGATCGGCGCCCTGCTCTTCGGCTCCATCCATGCCAAAGACGCGCGCTATCACCTGAACGAAAACATTGTCATCAGCCCACTGGTCACAACACTCAGAAACACCACTTCCTTGACCGCAGCGCCGCATAGACCGTCGCTGCCATTCGAACAACCCGCCTACCCGCTGGCCAGCGTCAACGAAATCCAAAAACTTCAATCTCACCCCACGCCAGACTTCAAGAACCTGGTCTTCATCGTTCTGGAGTCAGTGCGCTGGAACAGCGTGTTTGCTCCCGACATCAAAACCGCCGAGCGGTACCCCACCTTCGATAAGCTCGCTCGGGAGGGCATGCTCTTCAAATCGTACGTCTCAGTGCCTCACTCGTCCAAAGGCTACCACGCGATCCTGACGGGGCTGCATGCCTACCCTGATATTGAAATCAAAGAAGCCATGTACCTGCTACAACCCAGTGTCATCCATGAGCTGAAGAACAGGAAAAACATGGAAGCCGTCGCCTTCAGCTCGCTGTACCTGCAGTTCGAAAACATGGAGGGCTTCCTGAAATCCATCGGTGTGTCGAATGCTTACGGAATTTCGGAGCTCATCCCCGCCGAGAACCGCTCACAAAACGCCAGCAGCTTCGGTGAAAGTGATGAACAGCTGTTTTCGTCCAGCATCGCTTACCTGGAAAACATCAAAAAGAATGGCAAGGGTTTCATCGCGCTCTATTTCCCAAGCGCAGCCCACTACCCCTACCAATGCAGCCAAGGGCCCCCATTACAGAGCGAGCTGGAAAAGTATGAAGACTGCATAGCCAAGACAGACAGCGTGCTGGGTGAAATGCTGACATCCTTCGACAAGCAAGGCCTTCTGGACTCGACATTATTCGTACTCGTGGGTGACCACGGTGAGTCATTTGGTGAGCACGGTCTGTTCATTCACAACGCGTCCATGCACGAAGAAGAAGTGAGCGTCCCCCTGATTTTCTGGAGTAATGGAAAGTCACTGCCCAAACCCGCCTCAACCACCAGTCACCAGATCGATATTACGCCCACGGTTGCCGATTTTTTTGATGTGACCGAATCCCCCCTCTCTGTACAAGGCATCAGCTTGTTGAGGGAACAGGGGAAACGCACATTCTTCATGTCCACGTTCTTTGACCAACTGGCGTCAGCCTTGGTGGAGCACCCGTACAAATACATATACGAATTCAGTTCGGACACCCTGACTAAATACAATCTTGAGGATGACCCGCAGGAAAAGCACCCGCAACGCGTGGAGGGTGACGAGTTCATCGCAGTGAGGAGCAGGCTGCTTTCCTATAACGCCTACCAGAAAGCGCTATTTGCCAGAAAGCCAGAAGAATAAGCAATCTGAACGAGCAAGAACCAGAAAGCCCGCAATCATGCGGGCTTTCTGGTGTATCCGTCCTGCGGGTACCAGCCTGGGCTGGCTACCCAATCATTCCCACTCGATAGTGGCAGGCGGCTTGCTCGACACGTCGTAGGTAACGCGCGAGATACCCTCGATTTCGTTGATGATACGACCGCTGACAGTTTCCAGCAGCTCGTACGGCAGGTGTGCCCAACGCGCGGTCATGAAGTCCACGGTCTCGACGGCACGCAGGGCCACGACCCAGGCGTAGCGACGGCCGTCGCCGACGACGCCGACCGACTTGACCGGCTGGAACACCACGAACGCCTGGCTGGTCTTGTGGTACCAGTCGGCCTTGCGCAGCTCTTCAATGAAGATGTGGTCGGCGCGACGCAGGATGTCGGCGTATTCCTTCTTCACTTCGCCGAGGATACGTACGCCCAGGCCCGGGCCCGGGAACGGGTGGCGGTAGACCATGTCGTACGGCAGGCCCAGCTCCAGGCCGATCTTGCGCACTTCGTCCTTGAACAGTTCACGCAGCGGTTCGACCAGCTTGAGGTTCATTTCCTCCGGCAGGCCGCCGACGTTGTGGTGCGACTTGATCACGTGGGCCTTGCCGCTCTTGGCGCCAGCCGACTCGATCACGTCCGGGTAGATGGTGCCCTGGGCGAGGAACTGGATGTTTTCCAGCTTGCTGGCTTCGGCATCGAACACGTCGATGAAGGTGCGGCCGATGATCTTGCGCTTCTTCTCCGGGTCGGCTTCGCCGGCCAGGTTGTCGAGGAACTGCTTTTCAGCGTCGGCGCGGATCACCTTGACGCCCATGTTCTCTTTGAACATGGCCATCACCTGGTCGCCTTCGTGCAGGCGCAGCAGGCCGTTGTCGACGAATACGCAGGTCAGCTGGTCGCCGATGGCGCGGTGCAGCAGCGCGGCAACCACCGAGCTGTCGACGCCGCCGGACAGGCCCAGCAGGACGTTGGCCGAACCGACTTGCGCACGCACCTGGGCGATGGCGTCTTCGACGATGTTGGACGCCGTCCACAGGGCTTCACAGCCGCAGATGTCCTGCACGAAGCGGGACAGGATGCGACCACCTTGCTTGGTGTGGGTCACTTCGGGGTGGAACTGCACGCCGTAGTAGCCGCGGACGTCGTCGTACATGCCGGCGATCGGGCAGCTTGGGGTGCTGGCCAGAATGTTGAAGTTGCCAGGCATCTGGGTGACCTTGTCACCGTGGCTCATCCACACGTCCAGGCCCAGCACGCCATCGTCATCAACGTGGTCTTCGATGCCGTCGAGCAGGCGGCTCTTGCCGACAACGTCCACGCGGGCATAGCCGAACTCACGCAGGTCGGAACCTTCTACCTTGCCGCCCATCTGCTCGGCCATGGTCTGCATGCCGTAGCAGATACCCAGCACAGGCACATTCAGGTCAAACACGGCCTGCGGAGCGCGCGGGCTGTTGGCTTCGTGGACCGACTCGGGGCCGCCGGCGAGGATGATGCCGCGCGGGTTGAATTCGCGGATCGCTTCATCGTCCATGTCGAACGGGTGCAGTTCGCAGTACACGCCGATTTCGCGCACGCGGCGGGCGATCAGCTGGGTGTACTGGGAACCGAAATCGAGGATCAGGATGCGGTGAGCGTGAATGTCGAGGGCCATGACTCAATCTCGTCAGTGGAAATCGGAAACGACGCGGGGCTGTCATGACAGCCCCGCTTTATGTTGTAGCTTGAAGCCTCAGCCTACGCGGTAGTTAGGGGCTTCTTTGGTGATTTGCACGTCGTGCACGTGGGACTCGGCCATGCCGGCACCGGTGATGCGCACGAACTCCGGCTTGGTGCGCATTTCTTCGATGGTTGCGCTGCCGGTGTAGCCCATGGACGAACGCAGGCCGCCCATCAGCTGGTGGATGATCGCGGCCAGGGCGCCTTTGTAAGGAACGCGGCCTTCGATGCCTTCCGGTACCAGCTTCTCGGCGCCGGCCGAGGAGTCCTGGAAGTAACGGTCGGACGAGCCTTGCGCCTGTGCCATGGCACCCAGCGAGCCCATGCCGCGGTAGGCCTTGTAGGAACGGCCCTGGAACAGCTCGACTTCACCCGGGGCCTCTTCGGTACCGGCGAACATCGAACCCATCATCACGCAGGAAGCACCGGCAACGATGGCCTTGGACAGGTCACCGGAGAAGCGGATACCGCCGTCAGCGATCAGTGGCACGCCAGTGCCTTCCAGTGCTGCGGCGACGTTGGCGATGGCGCTGATTTGCGGCACGCCGACACCGGCAACGATACGAGTGGTGCAGATAGAGCCAGGGCCGATACCAACCTTGACCGCATCGGCACCCGCTTCGGCCAGGGCCTTGGCGGCAGCGCCGGTGGCGATGTTGCCGCCGATCACCTGCACTTGCGGGTAGGTTTCTTTCACCCAGCGTACGCGGTCGATCACACCTTTGGAGTGGCCGTGGGCAGTGTCGACGACGACGACATCAACGCCAGCCGCCACCAGCGCCGCAACGCGCTCGCCGGTGTCCTTGCCGGTGCCGACGGCGGCGCCGACGCGCAGGCGACCCTGGTCGTCCTTGCTGGCCAGCGGGTAAGCCTTGGCCTTTTCGATGTCCTTGACGGTCATCATGCCCTTGAGGTTGAACTTGTCGTCAACGATCAGGACTTTTTCCAGGCGATGCTTGTGCAGCAGCTCGCGAACTTCGTTCTTGTCGGCGCCTTCGCGGACGGTGACCAGGCGCTCTTTCGGCGTCATCACGTCGCGAACCTTGGCGTCCAGGCGATTTTCGAAGCGCACGTCACGGGAGGTGACGATGCCGACCAGGTCGCCATTGGCCAGTACCGGCACGCCGGAGATGTTGTTCAGGCGGGTCAGCTCGAACAGGTCGCGCACAGTGGCATCGGCGTCGATGGTGATCGGGTCCTTGACCACGCCAGCCTCGAACTTCTTGACCTTGCGCACTTCGCCGGCCTGTTGTTCGATGGTCATGTTCTTGTGGATGATGCCGATACCGCCTTCCTGAGCCATGGCAATGGCCAGACGCGCTTCGGTCACGGTATCCATGGCAGCGGAAACCAGCGGAATGTTCAGCTCGATGCCACGGGTCAAACGGGTCTTGAGACTGACTTCATTGGGCAGTACCTCGGAATAGCCAGGTACAAGGAGGATATCGTCGAAGGTCAGGGCTTCTTGGCTGATACGCAGCATCGCGGGGGCTCCCGGGCGGGAAAAATGGAAGCGCGCCATTATACTCATGCATGGCGCGCCGCTCAATGCAAAATAAGGGCCTTCGGTCAGGCTTGTGGCAGTTTTACCTGCACCACGGCCACCGGCTGGTCGAGCCAGTCGGCGAAGCTGTCGAGAAAGGCCTGGGTGAACCCGGCCTCGCCCCAGTTGTTGAAGATGAACCCCAGGTTGGAAAAGGCACATGGCTGCAGGTAAATGAAGCCATTGATGTCATCTTCGAAGCCGCACAGTGGGCAGGTGAAATTGTCGCTCACTGCCGGCATCCACTCTTCCAGGCTTTCGAACAACGGCTCACCTACCTCGCGCCGGCACTCCGGGCAACCGGCTTCTTCGAGGAAGCCTTCGGTGGGGGTATAGATGCAGCGTTTGAGCATCACTTCCAGGCCGTTGACCGGTTCGCCGAAGGGCAGTTTTTCCGGGTGCAGGGCCACTTTGCGCGCCCCTGCCGCCAGGGCGTGGCCCATGCGGTTGCCGGTGCGGCCACAGGTGGTCAGTTGCTCCTCGACGACCTTTTCGCGCACCAGCCAGCGCAGGATGGCGCGGGCACGGGCTTCATGCACCGGGACGGTAGACAGCTTTGGAACGATGATGCTCTGGGTGTTCATGAACGGGACAAGCCTGAGAAACGCCGGTAATGACGCAATTCTACCGCTCAGGCGCTCAGGTAGCGACCAATCAACGCCAGCCCACTGGCCAGCACCAGCCAGGTCACCAGCCGTACGAACGCTTCGCGGGACAACCGGTTGGTCAACCGACGCCCTACCCAAAGGCCAATGAACATGACAGGCAGCAGGGAGGCGGCGAGCAGCAGCAGGCTTTGGTCGGCATAGACACCGGCGATCAGGAACAGCGACAGACGCACTATCGTACTGCAGCTGATCAGCGCGCTCTGGGTGGCGCGTACCTGTTCCTTCACCTCCAGCCGTGCGCTCAGGTAAAGGGCATAAAGAAATCCGCCGCTGCCGAACAAAGCCCCGAACAACCCGCCTGCCGTGCCCATCGGCACCGCCCAGAAGCCGGACAGGCTGGCTGGCCTCACTTTCACTGCCAGCCCGTAAACTGCATAGGCAGTCACGAATACCCCCATCAACAGCAGCAACAGGTCGGACTTCAGTTGCAGCAGGAACACCACGCCCAAAGTACAACCCAAGGCCATGAAGGGCAGCAGCCGCAGCAATTCACTGCGGACCACATCCCGGCGCGACGGCAGCAGGTTGCCGAACGCGGCCACGAAATCCAGCAGCACCAGCAACGGGATGATGCGTGACAACGGCATGAAGTGAATCAGCACTGGCCCCGCCACCAGTGCAGTACCGAAGCCGGCGATGCCGAAGACGATGTAGGCCGCGGCAATGGCGAACAGGATCGGCAGCCAGTCAAGGCCGGAAAACGACAGTTGGGCAAGCATGGCAGCAGTTCCTGGGAAGACAGGCAAAGGTTAGCCAGCCATGAGCCATGCCGACTAATATGCCTTTATCCCAAAAGCCATCTCGAAAAGGCATGACATGACGTCAATCCGACAGCTGCGTTACTTCGTGGAGATCGCCGAGTGCGGCAGTTTCAGCAGCGCCGCCGAGCGACTGTACGTCGCCCAGTCGGCCCTTAGCCGGCAGATCAAGGAGCTGGAGCAACAACTGGACACGCCGCTGTTCGAACGCACGGCGCGCCTGCCTCGCCTGACGCTGGCCGGTCAGGCCTTTCTTGAACGGGCGCGACGCTTGCTGGCTGACCTGGAACAGGCCGAGCGGGTTACCCGTGACATTGGCCAAGGGTTGCAAGGCAGCTTGCGCCTGAACCATTCCAGCACCGTGCCGCTGACCGGCGGGCTTCTGGCTCGCCTGGGGAACTACCTGAAGCACAACCCAGGGGTTTCGCTGGAGATTGCGCAGCAGTCATCGGAGGCACAGCTGGAAGACATTGCTGCCGGACGGCTGGATATCGGCCTGTTGCGCTTGCCGGTGCTGCGCCAGCATGAAGGCGTGGTGCTGCATGAGTTGTTCGACGAACCCTTGTTGCTGGCGGTCGCCGCTGGACACCCCTTGGCGGGTACTCAGCACGTGCAACTGGAGCAATTGAAGGAAGAACGCTTCATTTCCATCCCGCACCGGGATCGCGGTGGCTTGAGCTACCTGTCGGCCTCGTTGTGCATGGGGGCAGGGTTCTTCCCGCAGGCGGCGCAGGTACTGTCGCGCAAGACTACGCAGTTGCAGCTGATACAGGCGGGGTTTGGGGTGGCGTTGTTGCCAGAGTGCATGCGCCAGATCGCACCCGCTTCGGTCAGTTTCGTGGCGCTGGAAGGCGATTGCCAGAGCACAGTGGCGCTGGCCTGTCGCCGCGATGCGGGGCAGATAGCCAGGCAGTTCGTAACGGCCCTGCAGGCCTGAACCTTGTTCCTCGCCGGTGCACCCGCTCCAACAGGGCCCGGGACAGACAACCGGGGCCGATGTCATTTATGATGCCAGCCATGATCAAAGACCCTTTCGAACGACTCGGGCTGGACCGCGAGGTCCTTACCGTCAGCCAACTCAACGGCCGCGCCCGCGTGCTGCTGGAAGACGTTTTCCGCAGCGTGTGGGTGGAAGGCGAAATCTCCAACCTCGCCCGCCCGGCGTCCGGCCACATGTACTTCACCCTCAAGGACAGCGGCGCCCAGGTGCGTTGTGCGTTGTTCCGGCAGAACGCCACGCGGGTACGCCAGGCGCTGCGCGACGGCCTGGCGGTGCGGGTGCGTGGCAAGGTTTCGCTGTTCGAGGGGCGTGGCGACTACCAGCTTATTCTCGACACTGTCGAGCCAGCCGGTGATGGCGCGCTGCGCCTGGCTTTCGATGCCCTGAAGGAAAAGCTCGGGGCCGAGGGGCTGTTCAGCGCCGAACGAAAGAAGCCACTGCCGGCTCACCCGCAGCGCATCGGCATCATCACCTCGCCCACTGGCGCGGTGATCCGCGACATCATCAGCGTGTTCGGCCGCCGTGCCCCGCAGGTGGAGCTGAACCTGATCCCTACGGCGGTACAGGGCCGCGAAGCCATCGCGCAGATCGTACGCGCCATCCGCCTGGCCGACAGCCTCGGCTTCGATGCGCTGATTCTGGCGCGGGGTGGGGGTTCGCTGGAAGACCTGTGGTGTTTCAACGAGGAAGCCGTGGCGCGTGCCGTGGCCGCCTGCGTCACGCCGATTGTCAGCGCCGTGGGCCATGAAACCGACGTGTCGATCAGCGACTTCGTGGCTGACGTGCGCGCGCCCACCCCGTCGGCTGCCGCCGAGCTGCTGGCCCCTGACAACAGCGGCCTTCGGCAACGCCTGGATGGCCTGCAACGGCGCCTGCTGCTGCGCATGCAGAACCGCCTGACCCACGACCGCCTGCGCCTGGAGTCACTCACCCGGCGCCTGCGCCACCCAGGCGAGCGTTTGCGCCAGCAGGCTCAACGCCTGGACGACCTGGACATGCGCCTGCGTCGCGCGTTCATGCTCAACCTCAACCAGCGCCGCGAACGCCTGGCACGCCTGGACGCCCGCCTGGCCGCGCAGCATCCGGGGCGTAACCTGAAACTGCTGAACCAGCGCCTGGACAGCCTGGCCGACCGCCTGCCACGGGCCATGCGCGAGGTGCTCAAGGACCGTCGCCAGCGGTTCCAGGCCCAGTTGCAGACACTGCAGGTGGTCAGTCCGCTGGCCACCCTGGCCCGTGGATACAGCATTTTGCTGGATGAGCAAGGCCAGGCCATTCGCAGCGCCGAACAGACCCGCAACGGCCAACGCCTGACCGCCCGCCTGAACGAAGGCGAGCTGCTGGTGCGGGTCGAAGACAACCACCTGACCCCGGTCACCCTCTCACTACTGGACTGACACATGCCCCGCGTGCTCGCGCCCCTGCTTGCCCTTTCCCTGCTGCTGTTGGCCGGCGGCGCCCAGGCCAGCTACATCACCCGCACACTGAACAAACCGGTACCCGGCGGTGTGGCAGTCGTCGACCTGGGCCCCGCCACCAGCGCACCCAGCGCCCGTTTCGACGGCAAACCGGTGCTGGTGGTGAAGGAGCAGGACAACTGGCTGGCCATCGTCGGCATCCCGCTGACCCAGAAGCCCGGCACCGCAGTGCTGAACCAGGGCGGGCGCACCCTGCCTTTCAGCGTAGGCAGCAAGAAGTACCCTGAGCAGCGCATTACCCTGAAGAACACGCGCCAAGTCAACCCGAACCCGGCCGACCTCAAGCGCATCGAGCGCGAGCTGGCCGAGCAGATCAAGGCCTACCGCAGCTTCAGCCCGAACCTGCCGAGCAACCTGGTTCTCGACAAGCCCGTCAACGGCCCGCTGTCGAGCAAGTTCGGCGTGCGCCGCTTCTTCAACGGCGAAGAACGCAACCCGCATGCGGGGCTGGATTTTGCGGTGCCGGCAGGCACGCCGATCAAGACACCCGCCAATGGCAAAGTGATTCTGGTGGGGGATTATTTCTTCAACGGCCGCACGGTGTTCGTCGACCATGGGCAGGGCTTTATCAGCATGTTCTGCCACATGTCGAAAATCGATGTGCAGGTCGGCCAGCAACTGCGTCGTGGCGAGGTGGTCGGGCGCGTGGGCTCGACCGGGCGGGCTACCGGGCCGCACATGCACTGGAACGTCAGCCTGAACGATGCACGGGTGGACCCGGCGATTTTCATTGGCGCGTTCCAGCCCTGAAAATGCGGCGCCTGCTTCGCGGGCACGCCCGCTCCCACAGGTACAGCGAAGCCTTCAGACACAGCACAATACTTGTGGGAGCGGGCATGCCCGCGAAGAGGCCAGCACAGTCGACAGCAGTTCAACTGTGTTGCGCCATCGAAAAATACTGCGCAAACATCAATAAGCGCCCAGCAGATCCAAGCCATAAAATCTCGCCTAATGGCTTTTTTTAAGCATTCCTCTCAATTTTTCCCGAACGCTTGCCATCCCCCACCCCACTGGTTAAGTTTGAAGGCATGAAAACCTTCAGCACCCTCATCCTGCTCCGACAACATCGCAGCCTCTGCCTGGTCAGCGCCCGACTACCAGGCTGAATCGCGTCGCCTCGCCTCTTCATATCGTTATCGCTCGGCAGGCCCGATCTCGGCCGCACACAAAAGGATTGCTTCCATGACCATGCTCAAAGACCCTTC
Source organism: Pseudomonas sp. 10(2024) (assembly GCF_045164175.1). Lineage (NCBI taxonomy): Bacteria > Pseudomonadati > Pseudomonadota > Gammaproteobacteria > Pseudomonadales > Pseudomonadaceae > Pseudomonas > Pseudomonas sp. 10(2024). The sequence continues at coordinate 1,164,286 of NZ_CP174006.1, read as the reverse complement.
GAAGAAATACCGCGCTTTCCCGACCATCGACCTGCCTGACCGTACCTGGCCGTCGAAGACCATCACCCAGGCACCTATCTGGTGCAGCTCCGACCTGCGTGATGGCAACCAGTCGCTGATCGAGCCGATGGACTCGGAGAAGAAACTGCGCTTCTGGAAGACCTTGGTGCAGGTTGGCGTGAAGGAGATCGAAGCCTCGTTCCCGTCTGCCTCGCAAACCGATTTCGACTTCGTGCGCACCCTGATCGAGGACGGCCACATCCCGGATGACACCACCATCCAGGTGCTCACCCAGGCACGTGAAGACCTGATTGCCCGTACCTTCGAATCGCTGCGCGGTGCGAAGAAGGCCATCGTCCACCTGTACAACGCCACCAGCCCGTCGTTCCGCCGCATCGTCTTCAATCAGGACAAGCAAGGCGTGAAGGACATCGCGGTGAACGCGGCCAAGCTGTTCGTCAAGTACGCCGCCCAGCAGCCGGAAACCCAGTGGACCTTCCAGTACTCGCCAGAAACCTTCAGCGCCACTGAAATGGAGTTCGCCAAGGAGGTCTGCGACGCGGTCATCGAGGTGTGGAACCCTACCCCTGAACACAAGATCATCCTCAACCTGCCGGCCACCGTGGAAGTGTCCACGCCAAATATCTACGCCGACCAGATCGAGTGGTTCTGCCGCAACGTCAGCCGCCGCGACAGCGTGATCATCAGCCTGCACTGCCACAACGACCGCGGCACCGGCATCGCTGCCACCGAACTGGGCCTCATGGCCGGCGCCGACCGTGCCGAAGGCTGCCTGTTCGGCAACGGCGAGCGTACCGGTAACGTCGACCTGGTGACCTTGGCACTGAACCTCTACACCCAGGGCATCGACCCGTTGCTGGACTTCTCCGACATCGACGGCGTGCGCAAGGTGGTCGAAGAATGCAACCAGTTGCCGGTACACCCTCGTCACCCGTATGTGGGCGACCTGGTCCATACCGCGTTCTCCGGCTCGCACCAGGACGCCATCCGCAAGGGCTTCGCCAAGCAGCAGGATGGGGAACTGTGGGAGGTGCCTTACCTGCCGATCGACCCGGCCGACATCGGCCGCAGCTACGAAGCGGTAATCCGCGTCAACAGCCAGTCGGGCAAAGGCGGTATCACCTACCTGCTCGAGCAGGAATATGGCATCAGCCTGCCGCGTCGCATGCAGATCGAATTCAGCCAGGTGGTGCAGGGTGAGACTGACCGCCTGGGCCTGGAAATGACCGCCCAGCAGATCTACAGCCTGCTGCACAAGGAATACCTCCAGGCCAACGCGCCATACGCACTGGTCAGCCATCGCCTGCAGGAAGAAAACGGCCACAGCGCCGTGGAAGTGGAAGTTGCCGGTGAAGGCGAAACCACCCTGCACTGGCGCGGCAAGGGCAACGGCGCCCTGGAAGCACTGGTGGCCGGCCTGCCGATTGCCGTGGAGATCATGGACTACAACGAGCATGCGATTGGCGCTGGCACCAACGCCAAGGCAGCTGCCTACATCGAACTGCGCGTGGCCGGTGGCCGCCCGGTACATGGCGTGGGTATCGATGAGAACATCACCACGGCCAGCTTCAAGGCGCTGTTCAGTGCGCTGAACCGCTCGCTGAGCCAGCAGGAAGCCAAGGCGGCCTGAAGCCTGGAATGAGGGATGAGAAAGCCCGCATCGTTTGATGCGGGCTTTTTGTTGGCCTGGACTGGCCCTTTCGCGGGTAAACCCGCTCCTACGACGGGCTGCGCCCAATCACCAATGTGTGTCCACCACCGATCAGGTGTAGGAGCGGGTTTACCCGCGAATACGCAGGCCACGGCAACGGTGAACGGCCAGGGATATTGGCCAGCGGGCCCGGCCCATTCGCGGGTAAACCCGCTCCTACGACGGCCTGTGTCCAACACCCGGTGTGTGTCCACCGCAGATCGGTGCGTAGGAGCGGGTTTACCCGCGAAAGGGCCAGCACAACCACGGCAAATACCCCAGGCAAAAAAAGGTTCTTCACGGATTGCCGGGAAAGTCATTCTTGATCTTCATGAAAAAGAATTCGCTGTCCCGGTAACCGTAAGCCATCCGCTTGATCACCTTGATCCGGTTGTTGATGCCTTCCAGCTGGCCCGTATGCATCGGCCATCGCACCCTGCTCAAGATGCCGCGCCAGTATCCCTTCAGGCGTTTAGCAAACTGCTTCAGTGCCGGTATCGCGCTTTCATCAGCCAGACGCAGCCACTGCTTCCAGGCTGATCGCCAACCCCAGGCGGTGGTGGGCGACCACAGCGCTTTTAACTCTGCTTTCATCAGATAAACCGTCATCAGCGATTGGTTAGCCGACAGCAGATCCCTCAGGTGCACCTGTTGATCTTTTCGCTTGAGATTTTCCGGATTACGCAGCAGTAGCCAGCGTGCTTGCTTGATCACCCTGCGCGCGGGTTTGTCATGGCGCAGACGGTTGGCTTCGTCGACCCGTACCCGGTCAATCACCTCGCGCCCATACTTGGCGACTACATGAAACAGGTCGTAGACCACGCGTGCCTGAGGGCAGTGTTGGCGTACCTCCAGGTCAAATGCGGTGTTCATGTCCATCGCCACTGCTTCGATCCGCGCACAGCCTTCTGGCCCCAACTCCTCAAAGAAGGGCCTGACAGCCGCTCTGCTACGTCCTTCGCCAATCCACAGAACCCGGCGGGTATCGGCGTCCAGCACCACGCTGGCGTAGCGATGGCCTTTGAACAGGGCGAACTCGTCCATCACCAGGCGCCTGGGCTGGGCCTTTGGTAGCTTCTCTAGAGCGGCTTGTAGAGCTCGTCGCTCCAGCAAGCGCACACTGTCCCAATGCAAGTCAAACAGCTCAGCGACGTGCAGGGTAGGCAGCCGCTGGCAAGCCTGGATCACGGCCTCGGCCAAGCGCTGGGTCATACGCGAATAGCGATCAAGCCAGCTGACTGACTCCATCCGCTTGCCGCATGCGCGACACCCAACGCGCCGCAGTTCCACATTCAACCGTACCGCATGGCCAAGAATGGGGAGATCACGGATCGAACGCTGGCAGTATTCGTGGATGGCGGTGCTGGGCTGATGGCAGCCGCTGCAGGTGGGGAACCTAGTGGGCTGCGGAATCAGGTCGATCAGCAGATCGTCGCCGTCAGGCCTGATGGCAATGACAGAAAAGCCCTCCCAAAAGGGCAGAAACGTATTAATATCGTGCACAAGAACGCCGGTTTGTTGATGTGTTTGCTCGCACGAACATCATCCATCAAACCGGCGTTCTTGTTTCTGTCTTTCCCGGGATTCCGTGAAGAACCCAAAAAAAGGGGCGCCGACCAAGCGCCCCACAAGCCGTAAAGCACACAACTGTTTTCAGTTGGCGTCCAGCAGCGCCATCGCCTCGGCACTGCACGCTTCGATCCGCGCCCAGTCACCGTTCTTGATCCAGCTGCTGTCGAGCATCCAGGTTCCACCCACGCACATCACATTCGGCAGTGCCATGTAGTTGCGCACGTTGGCCGGGTTCACACCGCCGGTGGGACAAAAACGAATATCGCCGAACGGGCCACCAAAGGCCTTGATCGCCGCTACGCCGCCGCTGATTTCCGCCGGGAACAACTTGAACCGGCGGTAGCCCAGGGCATAGCCCATCATGATTTCGGACGGCGTGCTGATGCCCGGCAACAGCGGGATTTCACTGTCCACGCCAGCCTCGAGAATGTCCTGGGTAATGCCAGGGGTAACGACGAACTGCGCGCCCGCAGCTTCAACCGCCGCGAACATGCTGCGGTCGAGCACGGTACCGGCGCCGACACACAGCTCCGGGCGCTGCTCACGCAGCACCTGAATGGCCTTGAGGCCATGCTGCGAGCGCAGGGTCACTTCCAGGGTACGGATACCGCCAGCGGCCAGGGCGTCAGCCAGCGGCAGAATGTCTTCCTCACGAGCAATGGTGATTACCGGCAGGATGCGCGCCTTTTTGCAAATGGCGTCGATCCGCGCGGCTTTATCAGCCATCGAGAGCTTGGGCTGTGGGCGTTCAAGGGTGGTCATGACTGTGGATCCTTGGCTCATGGGCACCAGTAGATGTCCAGGGGGTCGTGAAGAAAAGCGCGAATCGGCATTTCAGTAAGGTCGTTGCCCGCCAGCGCGGCGCGCAGGGTAGCGAGTTTGCCCTGGCCTTGCACAGACAGCGCGATGAAGGCCGCGCTGGCCAGCAGCGAACGGGTCATCGACAGGCGCTGGTGCGGCACGCTCGGCGCCAGCATCGGCAGGCAGCGGCGTGGGCCGGCCGGGTCCAGGCCTGCTTCCAGGTTGGGACTGGCGGGGAACAGCGAGGCGGTATGGCCATCGTCGCCCATGCCCAGCACCAGCACGTCGATCGGCGGTAGCTCGGCCAAGGCCTGGTCAGCTTTGAGCGCAGCTGCATCGAGGTTCTCCGCCTGCTGGTACAGGCCAACGAAACGGGCCTTGGCCGCCTCGCCCTTCAGCAGGTGGCGGGCCAGCAGGCCGGTATTGCTGTCGGCGTGCTCCACCGGCACCCAGCGCTCATCAGCCAGGCTGACAGTGACCTTGGCCCAGTCCAGGTGCTCGCTGGCCAGTTTCTCCAGGAACGGCACCGGGCTGCGGCCGCCAGACAACACCACACAGGCCTGCCCCTTGGCGGCAATCGCGGCGCGCAGGCGCTCAGCCACATCATGAGCCAAGGACACGGACAGTGCCTTGGCATCCGCCAGTTCATGAGCCTTCACGGCCGCTGGCAGTTTCAATTCAGATATCCCCATACCACGCCCTCCCATCGCGTGTGATCAGTGCAATCGAGCTCATCGGCCCCCAGGAGCCCGCCGCGTATGGCTTGGGCGCATCGCCCGCATTACGCCAGCCGGCGATCAACTGGTCGCACCACTTCCAGGCATACTCGATTTCGTCCTTGCGCACGAACAGGTTCTGGTTGCCGCGCATCACTTCGAGCAACAGCCGCTCGTAGGCATCCGGAATTCGTGCACTGCGCCAGGCATCAGAAAAATTCAGCTGCAATGGGCCACTGCGCAGTTGCATGCCCTTGTCCAGGCCCTGCTCCTTGGTCATCACCCGTAAAGAAATGCCTTCGTCCGGTTGCAGGCGGATGATCAGCTTGTTACCGATCTGCAAACGCTGTTCCGGGGCGAAGATGTAGTGCGGCGTTTCCTTGAAGTGAATGACGATCTGCGACAGTTTTTGCGGCATGCGCTTGCCGGTTCGCAGGTAGAACGGCACGCCCGACCAGCGCCAGTTACGGATGTCGGCGCGCAGGGCGACGAAGGTTTCGGTGTCGCTCTGGGCGTTGGCGTTATCTTCTTCAAGGTAACCCGGCACCGGTTTGCCTTCGCTGTAGCCGGCAATGTACTGGCCACGCACCACGCTGGTGCTCAGGCCGTCGCCAGTGATCGGTGCCAGGGCTTTGAGCACTTTCACCTTCTCGTCGCGGATGGCATCGGCGGACAGTTCGCTGGGCGGGTCCATGGCGATCAGGCACAGCAACTGCAGCAGGTGATTCTGGATCATGTCGCGCAGTTGGCCGGCCTTGTCGAAATAACCCCAACGGCCCTCGATACCGACCTTTTCCGCGACGGTAATCTCCACATGGGAGATGGAATTCTGGTTCCACTGGGTTTCGAACAGGCTATTGGCGAAGCGCAGGGCAATCAGGTTCTGCACCGTCTCTTTGCCCAGGTAATGGTCAATGCGGTAAACCCGGCTTTCAGGGAAGAACCGCGCCACGGCATCGTTGACCCGGCGCGACGACTCCAGGTCGTGGCCAATAGGTTTCTCGAGCACTACCCGGGTGCGCGCAGCCAGCCCGACCTTGTCGAGGTTTTCGCAGATGGCCCCATACACCGCCGCCGCCGTGGCGAAGTAGGCGATCAGCGGCAGCTCGCCCGGCAGTTGCTCGGCCAAGGCCTGATAGCCCTCAGGCTGAAGGAAGTCCAGGTGCTGGTAATTCAGGCGGGCAAGGAAGCGCCCCAGCGCAGCAGGCTCGATATCTGCCTCGGGCACGTGCCGGCGCAGGTGGGCTTCGATGCTGTCCAGGTGCTCCTGCGCACTGCCGACCTCACGGGCGAGGGCCAGCAGGCGGGTGTCCGGGTGCAACAGGTTGGCCCGGTCGAGCTGGTAGAGCGCAGGAAACAGCTTGCGCAATGCCAGGTCGCCGAGGGCGCCAAACAGGGCAAAGGTGCAAGGTTCGACACTGATTGCGGCCATGATGTTGGTTCTTTCCTAAAGTTGGTCTAGGAATACCGCTTTCACACACGGTTTTCAAGGGATAATGTAGTAAAAACCACAACATTACACACAAGTGTTACAGACAAGTGGTACGCCAACCGCACCGACAGTACGATAGACGACCGTGCAAAAAGCCTGCTGCTCACACAGCCGGCTGTCTTCCCGACCCAAGGACACACCCATGGACCGCGTGCGAAACCTCCTGGAACAGATCCAGGGCCGCCTCGACGAGCTGAACAAGGCCGAACGCAAAGTCGCCGAAGTCATCCTGCTCAACCCGCAACAAGCCACCCGTTTCAGCATCGCTGCGCTGGCCCAGGCGGCCAAGGTCAGCGAACCGACCGTCAACCGCTTCTGCCGCTCGTTCGGCGTCAGCGGCTACCCCGAGCTCAAGCTGCAACTGGCGCAGAGCCTGGCCAGTGGTGCCGCCTATGTCAGCCGCGCGGTAGAGGCCGACGATGACCCGGCCGCCTACACCCAGAAGATCTTCGCCAGCGCCATCGCCTCGCTTGACAGCGCCTGCCAGCAACTGGACCCGCAGCAGGTCAGCCGCGCCGTGGACATGATGATCCAGGCCCGGCAGATCCACTTCTTCGGCCTCGGCGCCTCAGCCCCGGTGGCCCTGGATGCGCAGCACAAGTTCTTCCGCTTCAACCTGGCCGTGTCGGCCCACGCCGATGTGCTGATGCAGCGCATGCTGGCCTCGGTCGCCCACACCGGCGATCTGTTCGTGATCATTTCCTACACCGGGCGCACCCGCGAACTGGTCGAAGTGGCGCGCCTGGCACGTGAAAACGGCGCTTCGGTGCTGGGCCTGACCGCCGCAGGCTCGCCACTGGCCAATGCTTGCAGCCTGAGCCTGCACATTCCGCTGCCGGAAGATACCGACATCTACATGCCAATGACCTCGCGGATCATCCAGCTGACTGTGCTCGATGTACTGGCCACCGGCATGACCCTGCGCCGCGGCGTGGACTTCCAGCCCCACCTGCGCAAGATCAAGGAAAGCCTCAACGCCAGCCGCTACCCGATCGAGGACGACGAACTCAACTGAGCCGGTGCGCCTGCAAACGCAGGTGCGCACGCTGCCCAGGTGCCAGGCTCAGGCCTTCGCCACTGCCGCTGGTCGCCTCGACGCAGACAAAACGCTGCGACTCGCGGCCAGTCACCCCCATCAGCGGGCGATTGCCAGGGTGCCAGACCACGGTGTCGTCGCTGTCACCGGTGTCGATGCACAGCTCGCGCTGCCAGGCTGGGTCCTGCAATTGCACCCGTGGCGTACCGGGGTAGACCTTCTGGCAGCCGCCCTTGAGCTTCAGCGCGCCATCCTCACGGCAAGCCTGGCGGTTGAGGCGGTCGTAGCCCTCGATGTCTTCCAGACCAGACAGCGCTATCTCGGACACGTCACTGATGCGCCAGTACGCCAGCAGCGCATGGCTCAACTGGCAGGGTTCGCTGTCCTGATGTTCGGTGCTCAAGCTCAGCTCCATGCGGCTACCCAACCGGGCATGCAGGTCGACCTGCCAGTCGCACAGGTCCAGCCGCCATTTCAGGGTCACGCCCTCCTCGTCCTCACGGCTGTCCACCAGCTTCCAGTCCAGCAACCGCGCCCAACCGTGGGCCGGCCACAGGTCTTCGCTGGGATGACGGCCATACCAGGGCCAGCACACCGGCACACCACCGCGGATCGCCCCCACCTGCGGCCACTGTTCGGCGCACCACAGCCACGGCCGCTCACCCGCTGGCTGAAAGTGCAGCAACTGCGCGCCCTGGCGGCTGAACACCGCCTGGCAACGGGGGTGATCGATGATCAGGACATCGCGCTGCTGATAACGCTCCCACTCGAATGTCGGCCGGGGCCGCTGCGAGGAGAAGAAGCGATGGAGCGGATGTTCGGGCATGGTTCAGAGCTCTTGTTGTTTGAGATAGCGCTGTCTCGGCCTATCCCCAACACCCACTGCAGACCAGTGGGTGCCGGGAACCGAAAATGGATTGGCGTAAATTTACAACAAGTTGACTCAGAATGACGACTGAATCTTCAAGCCAGCGACCAGCGCGTTATCCACCTCGTCCACCCCGCCAGGGCTCTTGATGTACTGCAGGTTGGGCCTCACGGTCAGCCAGTTGGTAACGTGGAAGCCGTAGTAGAGCTCTGCGTTGTATTCGGTACGCTGCAGCGGTACGAAACCAGGGTTGTCGTAATCGTTGATGCCGCTCTGTGCGTTGAGCAGTTCGGCGCGCTTCTTCACGTCGTCATTCACATGAATTCGCGCCACGCCGAAGCCGATGTCATCCTTGGGCCGGGCGTCGAAAGCGCCTTTGTAGACCAACCCCACCTGTTGGTAGTTGTCGACCACGTTGGTGGCCTTGTCGTGCACGGTGAAGTTGGCGAAAAGGCTGAGGCCCCGGTTGACGTCGCCGCCATGGGCAGTGACCTGCTGCTGCGCCACCACCCACCATCCGTGCTTGCTGGAGTGCGACTTGAAGGCTTCACCTGTCAGCGCCTGCGGGTTGCCGTTGACGTCGTCGTACACATCGTCAGCCTTGGCCGTGCTGTAGTAGTAACCCAGGCGGTACTCGCCCGGCAGGCCATTGACCTTGGGCGACCACACCGCTTCCACCGGCAAGATCGCACCCTTGGTACCACTGCCGCTGAGCTTGAAGCCGTTGCCGGTTTCCAGGTTGGAAGGGTTCTGCTCGAAGGCCCCGACCTGTACGAAGAACTCCGGCGTGATGTTGTACTTCACCCGCAGCGCCCACTGGCTGACCGGCCAGTTGTACCAGATGCCGCCCACCCAGTTGCCCACCTGCGAGCCGCAGAAGGCCAGGTTCTGGAAGTCGCAAGGGAAGCTGTTGAAGTCCTCGCCCTCGCCAAAACGGCCAAATTTCACGTCCAGCGCGCCGTCGAAGTACTTCTGCTTGATCCACATCTGGGTCAGGCGCCAGGTCTGGCCACGGCCCCACACCTCCTGCACCGAGCTGAACTGCCCGGCGCGCGGGTCGCTGATGCGGTCGTTGGACAGGTTGCGACCGCTTCGCTCGGTGATCGCCAGCTTGAACTCGGCATCATGCCAACCCAGTATCTTCTGCAAGTCCAGATGCGCGCCGAGGGCGAACTGGTCGCTGTAGCGTGCCGTCTTGTCGTCGTTGTAGCCGCCATGCAGGTTGCCAGCCACCTCACCCACATAATCGAGGGTGAAGTCATAGCCCTTGTCCAGCAGCTCGGTCCGGGTGCCGCCCCAGTCGCCGGTCATCCATTTGGATTCGCTGGAAAAAGCCTCGGCAGCCTGTGTACCGCTGCTGCCTACAAGTGCAAGCAAGGCCAGCGATCCCAGTGTCTTGATGCGTTTGCGCTGTTCCATCCCTTTGCGTCCTCTTTTTCTTATTGATGGTGTAGACGAGTCAACGGCCTTTGAAGTGAGCCACGTTATCCTTTGCGGTTGCGCCAGTACTGGCCAGGTGCAGGCGCTCGCCATTGGCGGCGTCGAACAGCAGCACCCGGGCCGGGTCGAATTGCAGGTTGAGGGTGTCGCCCACCCGGCACGCCACATCTGGCGCCAGGCGGCAGCACACCTTGGTCTGGTTGAGCGTGACGAACACCAGCAGGTCCGGCCCGGTGGGCTCTGTCACCTGCACCTCGGCGCGGATAGCCGGCAAACCATTGCCGTCAGCAGTGCCCAGGGCGATCTGCTCAGGGCGGATGCCGAGGATGATCTCGCGCCCCTCAAGCGCGTCAGCAGCCTCCCCCAAGGGCAGTTCGCAGCGCGCCTGGCCGCTGTCGAGCAGCGCCAGCAAGCGGCCATCCTGCCTGGCCAGACGCACCGGAATGAAGTTCATTGGCGGCGAACCGATGAAGCTGGCCACGAACTGGTTGGCCGGGTCGTTGTAGATCTGCTGCGGGGTGCCGAACTGCTGGATGATGCCGTCCTTCATCACCGCCACCTTGTCGCCCAGGGTCATGGCCTCGATCTGGTCATGGGTGACGTACACCGTGGTGGTCTTCAGGCGCTGGTGCATCAACTTCATTTCGGTGCGCATTTCGACCCGCAGCTTGGCATCGAGGTTGGACAGGGGTTCATCGAACAGGTAGATCTTGGGTCGCCGCGCCAGTGCCCGGCCCATGGCCACGCGCTGCTGCTGGCCGCCGGACAGCTGCGCCGGCTTGCGCGCCAGCAAGTGTTCGATCTGCAGCAACTTGGCCACCCGCGCCACTTCCTCGTCGATGGCGGCCTGGGGCAGCTTGCGGATCTTCAGGCCGAACTCGATGTTCTCGCGCACGCTCATGGTGGGGTACAGCGCATAGGACTGGAACACCATGGCGATATCGCGATCCTTGGGGCTCATGCCACTGACGTCCTGCTCGTCGATGAGGATGGCGCCGCCGGTGATCTGCTCCAGGCCGGCGATACAGTTCATCAGGGTCGACTTGCCGCAGCCCGACGGACCCACCAGGATCAGGAACTCGCCGTCCTTGATCGACAGCTGGATGTCCTTGAGGGTATCCGGCAGGCCGCTGCCGTAGGTCTTGTTCACATTGCGAAGTTCGAGCGTTGCCATGGCTTACCCCTTGACCGCGCCGGCCGTCAGCCCGCGCACGAAATATTTGCCTGCCACCACGTAGACCAGCAGGGTTGGCAGGCCAGCGATCATCGCTGCCGCCATGTCGACGTTGTATTCCTTGGCCCCGGTGCTGGTATTGACCAGATTGTTCAGGGCGACGGTAATCGGTTGCGAATCGCCGCTGGAGAACACCACGCCGAACAGGAAATCGTTCCAGATCTGGGTGAACTGCCAGATCAGGCAGACCATGATGATCGGCGTGGACATCGGCAGGATGATGCGGCGGAAGATGGTGAAGAACCCGGCACCGTCCAACCGCGCGGCCTTGACCAGCGCGTCGGGGATGCTCACGTAGAAGTTGCGGAAGAACAGCGTGGTGAAGGCCAGGCCGTAGACCACATGCACCAGCACCAGGCCACCAGTGGTACTGGCCAGACCAAGCTTGCCGAGGGTGAACGAGGCCGGCAGCAGCACGGTCTGGAACGGCAGGAAACAGCCGAACAGCAGCAGGCCGAAGAACAGTTGCGAACCTCGGAAGCGCCACATCGACAGCACATAGCCGTTCAGTGCACCAATCGCGGTGGAGATCAGCACCGCGGGCACGGTGATCATGATCGAGTTCCAGAAGTAACCGCTGACCGCTCCCCAGGCCTTGACCCAGCCTATGCCGGTAATCACTGCAGGCCAGCTCAGCAGGTTGCCGGTGGTGATGTCTTCGGGGGTCTTGAAGCTGGTCAGCAGCATCACCACCAGCGGCACCAGATACAGCAGCACGGCGATCAGCAACACGGCATGGATGGCCATGCGGCTGAGGCTGAGCACTGGCTTGTCGACAGGACTATGCATGGCGTTTGCTCCGCAGCTCCGAGTACAGGTAAGGCACGAGGATCGCCAGGATCGCCCCGAGCATCAGGATGGCGCTGGCCGAGCCCATGCCCATCTGGCCGCGGCTGAAGGTGAACGAGTACATGAACATTGCCGGCAAGTCGGAGGAGTAACCCGGGCCGCCGGCCGTCATTGCCGCCACCAGGTCGAAGCTCTTGATGGCAATGTGCGAGAGGATCATCAGTGCACTGAAGAACACCGGGCGCAGGCTGGGCAGCACCACGGTCCAGTAGATGCGCGGCAGGCTGGCGCCATCCATCTGCGCAGCGCGGATGATCGACGGGTCGACGCCACGCAAGCCGGCAAGGAACATGGCCATGATGAAGCCCGAAGCCTGCCACACGGCCGCGATCACCAGGCAATACACCACCCGGTCGGGATCGATCAGCCAGTCCAGGCGAAAGCCCTCCCAGCCCCAGTCACGCAACAACTTGTCCAGGCCCATGCCCGGGTTGAGCAGCCACTTCCAGGCGGTACCGGTGACGATCATCGACAACGCCATGGGGTACAGGTAAATGGTGCGGATGAAGCCCTCGCGACGGATGCGCTGGTCCAGCAGCACCGCCAGCAACACACCGATGGCCAGGCTGATGGCGATGAACAGGCCGCCGAACAGAAGCAGGTTCTTGCTCGCCACCCACCAGCGGTCGTTGTCGAACAGACGGGCGTATTGCGCAAGGCCCGCCCACTTGTAGGTGGGCAGAAAGGTCGAGGTGGTGAAGGACAGCACGAAGGTCCAGAGGATGTAGCCGTAGAAGCCCACTAGGACGATGAACATGCTGGGTGCCAGCACCAGCTTGGGCAGCCAGCGCTGAAGCGCGTCCAGGGGTGAGGCCCGCAATTGGGCGGTGGTCGTGGTCATGTATTGGATCCCGAGGTAGTGGCAGTGCTATGCACCGCTTCGCGGGCAAGCCCGCTCCCACAGGTCCGGCGTCATGACCAGGAACAGTGGTGAGCAGGGCCCATCTGGGAGCGGGCGTGCCCGCGAACAGCCGTTACTGGGCAGCCTTGATAGCCGCCGCCAGCTTCTTCGCCGCATCGGCCGGGTCGGCCTTGGGGTCGTTGATGTAGTTGGTCACCACATCGAAGAACGCGCCCTGCACGGCCAGCGTGGTGGCCATGTTGTGCGCCATGCTCGGTTGCAGGCCGCCCGTTTTGGCGTCGGCCAGGAAGTCCTTGGCGGAGGTTTGAGCACAGGCATCGAAACCATACTTGCCCATGTCGGCAAGCATGTCGTTGCGTACCGGGATCGAACCCTTGTTGATGCTGAAGACTTTCTGGAAGTCCTCACCCAGCACCTTGCGGGCGATGTCCTGCTGACCGGCAGAGGTGCCAGCGTTGTTCTGCTTGAACACCACCAACGAGTCGATGTTGTACAGGAAGGACTTGTCAGTACCGGGGAACGGCACGCACTGGTAATCCTTGCCAGCAGTTTTCTTCGCCAGGGTCCATTCGCTCTTGGCCCAGTCGCCCATGATCTGCATGCCGGCCTTGCCGTTGATGACCTTGGCGGCTTCCAGGTTCCAGTCCTGGCCCTTGCCGTCCGGGTCCATGTAGGTGGCGACCTTCTTCAGCTCGGTCAGCGCCTTGACCATCTGCGGCCCGGTCAGCGTTGCGCTGTCGAGGTCGACCAAGGCCTTCTTGTAGCCATCGACGCCCATCACCGACAGCACCACGCTTTCGAACACGGTGCTGTCCTGCCAGGGTTGCCCACCATGGGCGAGCGGGATGAAACCGGCAGCCTTGAGCTTGTCGGCGGCGGCGTAGAATTCGTCGAGGGTGGTGGGCGCCTTGTCGATGCCGGCTTTTTTGAACACCTCGGGGTTGATCCACAGCCAGTTGATGCGGTGGATATTCACCGGTACGGCAACGTAGTCACCGTCGTACTTCACGGTGTCGGCCACTTTCTTGTCCAGCAGCGAGTCCCACTTTTCTTCCTTGGCCACATCCTTGAGCACATCGGCGTCGAGCAGGCCGGTGGCCGCCCAGTCCTGGATGTCCGGGCCTTTGATCTGCGCGACGCCCGGCGGGTTGCCGGCCACTGCGCGGCTTTTGAGCACGGTCATGGCCGTTGCACCACCGCCGCCGGCGACGGCGCCGTCCTTCCAGATGAAGCCGTCTTTTTCGACCTGGGCCTTGAGCACATCGACCGCCGCTTTTTCACCACCGGAGGTCCACCAGTGCACCACTTCGACGCTGCCTTTGGCGTCAGCAGCCTGGGCACCCAAGGGGATTAACGAGGCAAAGGAAATTGCGGCAGCGAGACGGAGCGTGGAATTCATCGGAGCACCTTTCTTGTTGTTATGCCGTGCAAGTCGATCGCTTGCGTAGCATGAAGTCTAAACAGCGTGCCCGCCTCGTCAGGTAACGAAGCGATGCGTGAATGTCATCATTTGGTTACATTGCCGGCCAGGTTGCTGGCCAGGCTGGGTGCCAGGGGCAAACCTGGCAGCAGCAGCGCCTGGTAGGCGTGATAGAGGTCGGGCTTGCCCGGCCAGAGGGACCCGGCCGGCTGGTTGTGCGCACCGAGTTCGTGGTGCCAGCTGCCGCCAATGGGGTCGATGAAATGGTTGGCGATAAAGCCCCAGCAGCAGCGGTACCACTGTTCGTAATGCGCCTCGCCGGTGCGTTGCAACAGGGCTGCCGCAGCCGCGCAAGCCTCAGCGTGCACCCAGTGCAATCGTGCATGCACCACCGGGCGATCAGCCCAGTCCAGCGTATAGACGAAACCCGGTTCGCCATCGACGTTCCAGGCCTGTTGGCAGGCTGTGTCGAACAATGCGCGGGCACTGTCCGCCAGCCATTGCGGGGCGTACAGGCCGGCCCGTTCAAGGCTAGCTTCCAGGTGCAACAGCAACCGCGCCCACTCCAGGGCATGCCCGGGTGTAGTGCCATAAGGCCGGAAGGGGTCGGCGGGGTGTTCGAGGTTGTAATCCGGCAGCGGCTGCCAATGGGCATCGAAATGTTCGATCACCCGATAGCCGTTGGCGGCGGCATGGGTATGGATGATGCGTTCGGCGATACGCAAGGCACGTTGCAGCCACAGGCCGTTGCCGGTGACGTCTGCCAACGCCAGGAAGGCCTCGGTCGCGTGCATGTTGCTGTTGGCGCCCCGGTACTGCTCGGGAAGCTGCCAGGCGCGGGAGAAGGTTTCCCGCAGGGCACCTTCTTCTTCGCTCCAGAAATGCGCTTCGATCACCTGGATTGCGTCTGCCAATAGCGTATTGGCGTCGACAGCGCCGGCCACCACCGCCGAGCTGGCGGCCAGCGCGACGAAGGCATGCAGGTACGCCGCCTTGCCGCTATCGTCGTGGCCGCCAGGATGGGCGAACCAACCGCCGTGGGTGGCATCCTGCATGGCACCGCGCAGCGCTGCCACACCGTGCTCGGCATAGGCCAGGCTACCGGGGATGCCCTGCAGGTGGGCCAAGGCAAAGCAATGGGTCATGCGGGCGGTGTTGATGGTTTCAGCACGGGCACCGGGGGCGAGTTGCCCATTGGCATCCAGGTTACCGAAACCGTCGGGTAGTTTCGCGGCCTTGGCAAAGGCCAGCAGGCGCTGTGCTTCAGCCAGGCGCCAGGCGGTGTGGGCCGGGGCATTGAGCCAGCTGTTAACGGACAGGTTGAGGGGGGTCATGGGCCAGCTTGATCCTTGCCAGTCGTTTGCGAATTCTAGCCAGCGGGGTCATGGCGGATGTCACGAAGGACGACGGGATTGTCACTGGGCAGTGACATTTCGCCTGCCTGTATTGGCCTCTTCGCGGGCGCGCCCGCTCCCACAAAGACCGCACAGCCTTCCAAGTTTACGCTGTACCTGTGGGAGCGGGCTTGCCCGCGAAGAGGCCCGCACAGGCACCCCAAAAACTCAATCCAAACCCCGCGGCAGATACAGGGTCACCCGCAGCCCGCCCTCCCGCAGGTTCAGCAAGCTCACCTCGCCCCCATGGCTATGGGCGATGTTGCGCGCAATGCCCAACCCCAGCCCATACCCCTGCTGCTGCCCGGCCAGCCGGAAATGCGGCTCGAACACCTGTTCCAGCTGCTGCTGCGGCACCCCGGGCCCCTGGTCATCCACCTGCAGCACAAAGCCCTCTGCCCCGTCGATGATGCGCAGCCGCGCCCGTTCGCCGTACTTGATGGCGTTGTCGATCAGGTTGCCGATGCAGCGACGCAACGCCAGCGGCTTGCCCGGGTATGGCGCCAGCGCCTGGCCCTCGACGGTGATGCGACCATCGCCCAGGTAAGGCTCGGCCAGAATCTCCAGCACCTGGTTAAGGTCGACCGGCTCGATGTTTTCGTGGATGTCGGTGTCCTTTACGCACTGCAAGGCGCCTTTGACCAGCAACTCCAGCTCGTCCAGGTCCTGGCTGAACTTGGCCTGCAGGCGCTCGTCCTCCAGCAGTTCGACACGCAGGCGCAGGCGTGTGATCGGGGTGCGCAGGTCATGGGAAATGGCGCTGAACAGCTGGCTGCGTTCGGTCAGGTAACGGCTGATACGCTCGCGCATGCTGTTGAATGCCCGGCTCACCTCGACCACTTCACTGCCGCCAGCTTCAGCCACTGGCGCCACATCGGCACCCAGCGACATCTCTCGGGCGGCCCGCGCCAGGCGCTTCAGTGGCCAGCTTTGCCAGTGCACCAGCAAGCCGATGAACAGCAACAGCAAGGCCGTGGTCAGCACGATGAAGCCGATCTGCTGGCGCGGCAGGCGTTCGGCTTCCAGCCCCGTGTACGGTTCGGGCAACAGCGAGGCGATGTACAACCATTCGCCCTCGCCCAAGCGGATCTGCGTGACCAGTACCGGGGGTTTCAGCGGTTCCAGGGTCAGCGAATAATGGGCCCATGAGCGCGGCAGTTCATCGAGTTTGAGGCCGCTGTTGAAGATGCGCAGGTCGTCAGGCCCGACAAACTCCACGGAAATTTCCATCTGCGAACCCAGGCGCTCGTGCAGCACCTGCTGGAACACATCGATCACCGCCTGCTTGCGAGGGGTGACGGGCAGTGCCTGCATGTCCAGCGGTGTGGCGTTGAGCGACACGAAGAAACGCGTGCCGCCCATGCTGCGCAATTGGTCGAGCACCAGCGGCCGGTAGGCCACCGGCAGCGAGCGGAAGTAACTGACGCTGGCACTCATGGAATGGGCCAGGCTGCTGGCGCTGGCACGCAGCCCCTGAAGCTGGCTGGCGCGCAGCTGAGATACCCAGATGATGCTGGACAACCCCTGGGCCAGCAGGACAACCAGCAAGGTCAGCAGCAGCATGCGCCCCAGCAAGGAGCGCGGCAGCAGGCGCCAGCGCCGCTCAGGGCGCACAGCAGACATGCGCCGCCAACAAGTAGCCACTGCCTCGCACGGTGCGGATCAGCCGGGGAGGTTTGTCGGTATCGCGCAGGCGCTGGCGCAGACGGCTGACCGCCATGTCGACGATACGGTCCAGCGGCATCGGTTCGCGGCCACGGGTGGCGTTGCCGATGGTGTCGCGGTCGAGGATTTGCTGCGGGTGATCGAGGAACAGTTTGAGCAGGGCAAAGTCGGCGCCGGAGAGGATCACCTCCTCTCCATCACGGTGGAACAGGCGGTGGCTGACCGTGTCCAGGCGCCAGTCGTCGAAGGCCAGCACGGCGCTGCCCGGCGCCGTCTGGCCGAACTCGGTGCGGCGCAACAAAGCCTTGATTCGCGCTTGCAGTTCGCGGGGGCTGAACGGCTTGCCCAGATAGTCGTCAGCGCCCAGCTCCAGGCCGATGACCCGGTCGGCCTCGTCGGAGCTGGCGGTGAGCATGATGATAGGTACGCGCGCTTGGCGTGGGTGCTGGCGTACCCAGCGGCACAAGCTGAAGCCGTCTTCGTCGGGCAACATGACGTCAAGAATGACCAGGTCGCAGGGCGTGGTTTCCAGCGCGTGGCGAAAGCCCTTGCCGTCAGCCTCGGCATGCACCTGGAAGCCGGATCGGCTCAGGTAGGTTTGCAGCAGTTCACGGATTTCCTGGTCGTCGTCGACCATCAGGATCGATTTGCCGGCAGTGCTCAAGGTGGTCCTTCCTCTTGTTGATTACAGGTCTTTTTGCCTGCTGTCGGGTATTGCCATCGGGGCCGCAAAGCGGCCCCCTCAGTGATCCAACGCCTGCTGCAACGCTACCCCTGCCCCCTCCAACCCGGAAAACTCCGCCGTCACCAGCCACACCGGCACCCCGGTGAAATAGCCACTCATACACCCCTTGTCGGCAAAACTCGCGGCAAACCCGCTACGCAAGAACAGCTCGGCAAAGCGCGGAATCACACCGCCCACAATATAGACCCCGCCTCGCGCGCCCAGCGTCAGCACATTGTTACCCGCCACTCGCCCAAGGAAACGACAGAACTGCTCGACCACCGCCAGCGCCCGTGGCTCACCGCCCAGCGCGGCATCGGTGATATGCGCCGGGGTCTTGTGCCTGGGCGTTTCGCCGTCCAGCGCACAGATCGCCTGGTACAGCCGCACCAGGCCACCCCCACTGAGCACGGCCTCGGCGCTGACATGACCGATCTGACTGTGGATCTGCTGGTGGATTGCCGCTTCGCGAGCATTGCCTACCGGCAGGTCAACATGTCCGCCTTCACCCGGCAGGGCCTTCCAGTGCTGTTCGCCCAGTCGCAGCAGCGAGCCCACACCCAGGCCAGTACCTGGCCCGATCACCAATGCCGGCCTCGAGGGGTCGGCCTGGCCGGGGCACACCTCGCGGAACTCGCCTTCGCGCAGACGCGTCATGCCCAGCGCCATCGCGGTGAAATCATTGATGAGCAACAGTCGCTCGACCTGCAAGGTCTTGCAAAATGCCGTGCGGCTCAGGCGCCAGTGGTTGTTGGTGAAGCGGAATTCATCGCCATCGACCGGGCCGGCCACCGCCAGGCACACCGCCGCCAGGCCACCGCGGGCGATACCTTGGCTTTCCAGGTAGGCCTCGATGGCCTGCTCGGGGTTGGTGTAGTCCGCGGTGGCGAAAACATTTACTTCATGCAGCTGGTTGTCACGCCACAACGCAAAACGGGCATTGGTGCCGCCAATATCACCAACCAGCAGGTGCTTCATTTGAGGTGCTCCAGGGCCGAGGTAAAGGCACTGGCACCCTGCTCTGCCGGGCTGAACGCCATGCGCATGAAGCCGAACAGCTCGCGCCCACAACCCAGGTCGTTGCCCTGGGGTGCCGGCGGCAGCTCACGGCTGGCCAGTTCTTCGGCCGACACCATGATCCGCAACGTGCCTTCGACTCCGTCGACCCGCACGATATCACCATCGCGCACCCGCGCCAGCGGGCCGCCGTCGTAAGCCTCCGGGCAAACGTGAATGGCCGCGGGGATCTTGCCCGAGGCACCGGACATGCGCCCGTCGGTGACCAACGCAACCTTGTAGCCACGGTCCTGCAATACACCGAGGAACGGGGTGAGCTTGTGCAGTTCCGGCATGCCATTGCAGCGCGGGCCCTGGAAGCGCACCACCGCGACAAAGTCACGCTCCAGCTCACCGGCCTTGAACGCGTCGGCCAGCGACTGCTGGTCCTGGAACACCCGCGCCGGGGCCTCGACCACCTGGTGCTCGGGGGCGACGGCAGACACTTTCATCACGCCACGGCCCAGGTTGCCTTCCATCACCCGCAGGCCGCCTTCGGCCGAGAATGGTCGCGACACCGGGCGCAGGATGCTTTCGTCCAGGCTGTGTTGCGGCCCTTCGCGCCACACCAGCTTGCCATTGTCGAGGAAGGGTTCCTGGGTGTAGCGGCGCAGGCCATGGCCGGCCACGGTGTTGACATCTTCGTGCAGCAGGCCGGCGTCGAGCAGTTCACGAATCAGGAAGGCCATGCCGCCGGCAGCCTGGAAGTGGTTGATGTCGGCCTTGCCGTTGGGGTAGACGTGCGACAGGGTCGGCACCACTTCGGAAAGGTCGGCCATGTCCTGCCAGGTCAGCTGGATACCCGCAGCCTGGGCGATCGCCGGGATGTGCAGGGTGTGGTTGGTCGAGCCGCCGGTAGCGTGCAGCGCGACGATGGAGTTGACCAGCGCCTTCTCGTCGACGATTTCGCCCAGCGGCATGAAGCTGCCACTGGCCTTGGTCATGCGCGTCACCTGCTGCGCAGCCTCGGCGGTGAGTGCGTCACGCAGCGGCGTGTACGGGTTGACGAACGAGGCGCCCGGCAGGTGCAGCCCCATCACTTCCATCACCAACTGGTTGGTGTTGGCGGTGCCGTAGAAGGTGCAGGTGCCGGGGCTGTGGTAGGAATTCATCTCGGACTCCAACAGCTCTTCGCGGCTGGCCTTGCCTTCGGCATAGCGCTGGCGCACATCGGCCTTCTGCTTGTTGGAGATGCCGGAAACCATTGGCCCACCCGGGACGAAGATGGTGGGCAGGTGGCCGAAGCGCAACGCGCCCATCATCAGGCCGGGGACGATCTTGTCGCAGATGCCCAGCATGAGTGCCGCGTCGAACATGTTGTGCGACAGCGCTACCGCCGTGGACATCGCGATCACTTCACGGCTGGCGATCGCCAGCTCCATGCCCGGCTCGCCCTGGGTCACCCCATCGCACATGGCCGGCACGCCACCGGCGAACTGGCCGACCGAGCCGACCTCGCGCAGGGCCTGCTTGATCTGCTCGGGGAAGTGCAAGTAAGGCTGGTGGGCAGACAACATGTCGTTGTAGGCCGAGACGATGGCCACGTTGGCCGCGTTCATGAGGCGCAGAGTCTGCTTGTCTTCGCTGCCGCAACCGGCCACGCCGTGGGCGAAGTTGGCGCACTGCAGGCTGGCACGCATGGGGCCTTCACTGGCCGCACCGCGAATCAGTTGCAGGTAGCGTTCGCGGGTGGCGCGGCTGCGTTCGACCAGCCGCTGGGTGACCTCAAGGATGCGCGGATGCATGTACTGGACTCCAGGCTAATTGTAAGGGCGGTTTACCGGGCATTTCCCCTCCAAACGATTGCGGCCTAGGCTCATGGTTAGGAGCCCGCTGCATCGGTGGAGGCACGACGCCCAACCACTCGTTGTATATTTAAACAAAATACTGCCACTAAAAAGGCTTGTTTTCTATCAGCCAGTGAATAATCTTGTAATTCCAACAACAAAACCGTTTCAGTGAAGCTCCTTTGTGCCACAGGTTTCACTCGAACTGCCAGAGGTACTGCCATGACCCTTCGCATCGCCATCAATGGATTCGGCCGAATCGGGCGCAATGTCCTGCGCGCACTGTATACCCAAGGCTACCGCCAGGACCTGCAGGTCGTCGCCATCAACGACCTGGGCGACAGCACCATGAACGCCCACCTGCTCAAGTACGACAGTGTCCACGGCACCTTCGACGCGACCGTCGAGGCCGACCACGAAAGCCTGACGGTCAACGGTGACCGTATCGCGGTCAGTGCCATTCGCAATCCGGCCGAACTGCCCTGGAAGGCCGAGGCGATCGACGTGGTGTTCGAGTGCACCGGGCTGTTCACCGACCGCGCCAAAGCCGCTGCGCACCTGGCCGCCGGGGCGGGCAAGGTGATTGTCTCGGCGCCGGCCAAGGGTGCCGATGCCACCGTGGTATACGGGGTCAACCACGACATCCTGCGGGCCTCGCACCAGGTCATTTCCAATGCCTCCTGCACCACCAACTGCCTGGCGCCGATCGCCCAGGTGCTGCACCGGGAGTTCGGCATCGAGCAAGGCTTGATGACCACCATCCACGCCTACACCAACGACCAGGTGCTGACTGACGTTTACCACAGCGACCCGTACCGCGCGCGTTCAGCCACCCAGTCGATGATCCCGAGCAAGACCGGTGCCGCCGAGGCCGTGGGCCTGGTGCTGCCGGAGCTGGCCGGCAAGCTGACCGGCATGGCGGTGCGGGTGCCCGTCATCAACGTGTCGTTGGTGGACCTCACCGTCAACCTCAAGCGCGAGGCCACGGCCGAGCAAGTGAACCAGCTGTTCCTCGAGGCCAGCAAGCATTCCAAGGTATTGGGCTACAACGCCCTGCCATTGGTTTCCTGCGATTTCAACCACAACCCGCTGTCGTCGATCTTCGATGCCAACCATACCCGGGCCAACGGGCGGATGCTCAAGGTGCTGGCCTGGTATGACAACGAGTGGGGGTTCAGCAACCGGATGCTGGATAACTGCCTGGCGCTGCACCGGGCTGGCTGACGCGACCCATGTGGGAGCGGGCTTGCCCGCGAAGCCAACACCGTGGTGGATGGCACGGGCTTCGCCCGTGTTCGCGGGCAAGCCCGCTCCCACAGGGATCGCGCCAGCTTTTAGAAATTGAGCAAGACAGTTGCTCCCAAAAAAAGCAAACGACATCCAGCGACTACAATCTTTACCTTTTCCTGATAATTCCACACTTGACCTGCCGTACGGATGATAAGCATTATCATTAACCTTTCGTCGGCCAGGTCCCCCCGTGAGTCAGTCCCGGTTCAATTCCGTCTTCCTCGTTCAGCGCCTCACCCTGCTGCGTACCCTGCAGCGCATGGTCGGTAACCCCAGCACGGCCGAAGACCTGCTGCAGGAAACCTACCTGCGGGTGTCCCGCGCGCTGGGCGAGCGGCCCATCGAGCACATCGAGCCGTTCGTGTTTCAGACCGCGCGCAACCTGGCGCTGGACCACCTGCGGGCACGCCGGGTGCAGGCACGCATGCTGGTCGACGACGTGCCCGACGAAGTGCTGCACAGTGTCGCCGCGCCCGCCACCAGCAGCGAGGATGCCGCCCACGCCGAGCAGTTGCTCAAGCACCTCAGCGTCAGCCTCAATCAACTGAGCGAACGCCAACAACGCATTTTCATCCTCAGCCGCCTGCATGGCGCCACCTATCTGGAAATCGCCGAACAACTGAGTGTTTCGCCCAGCACGGTACAAAAGGAACTGAAACTGATCATGGCAATCTGCATGGGTGTTGCCGAACGACTCAAGTAAGCTGACCCCAGGCGAACGGCAACGCAAAGCCCTTGCCACACCCCGCCTTAGCCTTGATCATTCGCAAAAAAACCATTCAAGGATTCACCGTGACCGACAGCCCTGCCCCTCGCCCGTCACCTGCCAGGCCTGATGCCCGTGCTCGTGCCATGGACGAGGCGCTGGACTGGCTGGTGCGCCTGCAATGCGCAGATGCCGCAGACACCCAGGCCTTTGAAGCCTGGCTGAGCGCCGCGCCGGAAAACGCCGAGGCCTATGTCGAAGCCGAGGCGCTGTGGAACGGTACGCCGTTGCACAAGGTGGCCACGCACATGCACCAGCAGCAACGCCGCTCATGGCGCGGGCGCCTGCGCAGTCACTGGAAACCCCTGGCCACCGCAGCGCTGCTGCTGGTCGGGCTGTTCACCGTCGGTAACCTGCCCATGCGCCTGCAGGCCGACCACCTTACGGTGGTCGGCGAGCGCCAGCGCCTGCAACTGGAAGACGGCGCAAAAGTGCTGCTCAACACCAATTCGGCATTCGCCAGCGAACGCCAGGACGGCCGCCAGGTCGCCCGCCTGCTACAGGGCGAGGCTTACTTCCAGGTCCCCGAGGGCGCGCAGCTGCCGCTGGAGGTGGAAGCCGGGCCGTTGCGCGCACAGGTGCGCAACACCGACTTTGCCGTGCGCTACCTTGACGGCGAGGCCCAGGTACGGGTGCAACGCGGCGATGTCGACCTGCAGGGGGAGCGCGACCAGCGCATCCGCCTGAGTGCCGGCGACAGCATCAGCGTCGGCCCCCAAGGCTTTGGCCAGCGCCAGCGCCCCGACATGCACAGGGACCTGGCCTGGATCGACGGCCGCCTGGTGTTCGAGAACTGCCCGTTGAGCCAGGTACTGGCCGAAGTGCAGCGCTATTACCCGGGCTGGATCATCAACCGCAATGCGCAGTTGGAGCACGTTGCCGTCACCGGTAACTACCGCCTCGACCAGCCGCTGGAAACCCTGCGCGCACTGGCCCACATCACCTCGGCACAACTGCATGAGTACCCGGCGCTGGTCATCCTGAACTGACCCCTGAATTATTTTTACGCGATCGCACTCGCCCGCCCGTCTCGTTATAGCCAATGCAACTGATTCTTGTTTGAGAACGAGAACAGCCATCACCTATAACAGCCCGCGCGTCTGGGAGCGCTTCCGATGTCCACTGGTCCTACCCGCTCGTCCAACCTTCCCCGCCGTACAGGACAACTGTCCCTGTTGACCCTTGCCCTGCTCGCCAGCGGCGCCTGCAGCCTGCCGGCGCTGGCCGCCGAGCCGGCCCAGGCCAGCAGCCCGCGCATGGGCGACTACCGCTTCAGCATCGGCCAGCAGCCGCTGGTGTCGGCGATCAACGCCTTCAGCCAGGTCACCGGCTGGCAGGTCGGCTTCAGCGCCGAGCTGGCCGACGGCGTGGCTTCGCCAGGCGTGCAGGGTTCGCTGCCGCCAGATGCTGCCCTCAAGCGCCTGTTGCGGGGTACCGGGCTGAGTTTTCGCAAGATCAGCAACGGCAATGTGGTACTGGAGCGCCAAACCGCAAGCAACGTGATCGCCCTGCAGCAGGTGACCGTCAGCGCCACCCGCAGCGCACAGGACGTCAGCCAGGTGCCGAGCACTGTCAGCGTGCAGACCCGTGAGCAACTGGACCGGCAGAACGTGAACAATATCCAGGACCTGGTGCGCTACGAGCCGGGTGTGTCGGTATCCGGAACCGGCCAGCGCAGCGGGCTGAACGGCTACAACATCCGTGGTATCGACGGCGAGCGGATCCTCACCCAAGTCGACGGCGTGTCGATCCCCGACAGCTTCTTCTACGGCCCCTATGCCCAGACCCAGCGCAACTATGTCGACCCGGAAATCGTCAAGCGTGTGGAAATCCTCCGCGGCCCGGCCTCGGTGTTGTATGGCAGCAACGCCATCGGCGGTGCGGTGAGCTACTTCACCCTCGACCCGGACGACATCATCAAGCCCGGCAAAGACGTGGGTGCGCGCCTGAAAACCGGCTACAGCTCGGCCGACGAAAGCTGGCTGACCTCCGCCACCGTCGCCGGCCGCCAGGGTGACTTCGACGGCCTGCTGCACCTGAGCCAGCGCAACGGCCACGAGACCGAAACCCACGGCAGCCACAGTGGCGACGGCCTGTCGCGCACCGAAGCCAACCCGATGGACGTGCGCACCACCAACGTTCTGGCCAAGCTGGGCTGGAACTACGCCGACGACGCGCGCCTGGGGTTCACCTACGAGCGCTACAAGGATGACCGCGACCAGAACATCCTCAGCGCGGTGGGTGGGCCGTTCATCCCCGGCTTTGGTGGCATGGGCTACTACAAGGCGCGTAATGGCAACGACACCATCACCCGCGAGCGCTTCGGCGTTAACCATGAGTTCGGCCTGGACTCGCTGGTCGCCGACCACGTCAAGTGGAGCCTGAACTACCAGATTGCCAAGACCGACCAGCACACCGAGGAAGTTTACGTGCCGCCTGGCCGCCAGGTGCTGCGCACCCGCGATACCACCTACAAGGACCGCCAGTGGGTGTTCGACGCCCAGCTGGACAAGGCCTTCAGCATCGGCGCCACCGACCACCTGCTGACCTACGGCACCACGCTCAAGCACGAAAAGGTCACCGGTTCGCGCAGCGGTACCGGTACCTGCTTGACCGTAGGATCCGGTTGTTCCGCCGCCGGCGCCGAACGCCCGGCAGACGGCCAGGTTCTGGTCAGCGACTTCCCGGACCCGACCGTGAATACCTACAGCCTGTTCGCGCAGGATGAAATCCGCTGGAACAACTGGACCTTCATGCCCGGCGCGCGCTACGACTACACCCGTATGGAGCCCAAATTCACCGAGGAATTCCTGCGCGGTCTGGAGTCCAGCGGTACGGCGCCTACCTCCCAGGACGATTCGGACAAGAAGTGGCACCGCGTCTCGCCCAAGTTCGGCCTGACCTACGCCTTCAACGACAATTACACCTGGTACGGCCAGTATGCAGAGGGCTTCCGCACGCCGACCGCCAAAGCCATGTATGGCCGCTTCCAGAACCTGGACCAAGGCTACCGCGTGGAGGGCAACCCGAACCTTGAGCCTGAAAAGAGCAAAAGCTACGAAACCGGCCTGCGTGGCAACTTCGACGCCGGCAACTTCGACGTGGCAGTGTTCTACAACAAGTACCGTGATTTCATCGACGAAGATGCCGTGCAAAGCGCCAACCTGGAACAGACCTTCCAGGCCAACAACATCAAGCACGCCACCATCAAGGGTGCCGAATTCAAGGGCCGCCTGAACCTCGACCACTTCGGCGCACCGCAGGGCCTCTATACCCAAAGCTCGATTGCCTACACCTATGGTCGTAACGATGACACTGGTCAGCCGTTGAACAGTGTCAACCCGCTCAAGGGCGTATTCGGCCTGGGCTACGAGCAGCAGAACTACGGTGGCTTGCTGAGCTGGACGCTGGTCAAGCGCAAGACCCGCGTCGACGACAGCACCTTTTATTCGCCTGACGGTTCAACCTCGAAGTTCCGCACCCCGGGCTACGGTGTGCTGGACCTGACCGGTTACTACAAGGTCACCGACGACGTCACCATCAATGCCGGGCTGTACAACCTTACCGACAAGAAATACTGGCAGTGGGATTCGGTGCGCAGCTACGACGGCCAGGGTGAGGCGGCTGTGACCCAGCCTGCCAACATCGACCGCCTGACCATGCCGGGGCGCAACTTCGGTATCAATGTGGTTTGGGATATCTGAGGCGTTACGTCTGTACCGGCCTCTTTGCGGGCACGCCCGCGCCCACAGGTTCAACACAGGTCTTGGACCTGTGATGTTGCTGCAGGGGCGGGTTTACCCGCGAAGAGGCCGGTACTGGCAACACAAATACCGGCTTTTTTTACTGTCCCGCTCCCGCTGTTTCGTCTTGTATCTAGACGCCCTCTTTCCAAGGACTCCCCCATGACCGACCGCCCAGCCCTGCGCTCCCAGCGCCTGAACCAGATCACCCACGCCCCGCACGCCGAGCTGGATGCCCTGGTGAAATCCCACGCGCCTTTCGACAGCCGCGAAAGTTTCGCCCGCTTCGTCGTCGCGCAGTACCTGTTCCAGTCCGAGCTGCAGGCCCTGTACAACGACCCTCAGCTGATCGCCATCGTCCCTGATCTGGCTGAGCGCTGCCGTGCCGACCAGGCCCGCCTGGACCTCGCCGACCTCGACACCGAAGTACCGGCCGCCGTGCCGGGCGCTGTGGACAAGCCAAGCCTGGGCGAGGCAATGGGCTGGATCTTCGTCTCCGAAGGCTCCAAACTGGGCGCTGCGTTTCTGATCAAGCGTGCCGTGGCCCTGGAACTGTCCGACAGCTTCGGCGCCCGTCACCTGGGGGAACCCGCCGGTGGCCGTGCCGAAGGCTGGAAGCAGTTCACCCGCATCCTCGATGGCCTGGCGCTCTCGCCTGAAGAGGAAGCGGCTGCAGAACGCGGTGCAGTGGCCGCCTTCGAGCGCTTCACCCAGTTGCTCAAGCACGCCTACGCTGCGGATGCCGCGCTGGTCTGATACGCCGTAGCCGGCCACCCCTCCGGTGGCCGAACCGTTTTTTGCAGTGAGAACATGACCCTACCAGCCCGCTCGAAACTCGCCCGCCTGTTGTATGGAATCCTGGCTTACGTGAGCCTTGGGGTGGGTCTGGTCGCCATTGTGATTCCTGGCTTGCCGACCACCGAGTTCATCCTGCTGGCCGCCTGGGCTGCCACACGCAGTTCACCGCGCCTGTCGGCATGGCTGGAGAACCACCGGCTGTTCGGGCCAATTCTGCATAACTGGCGCAACGGCAAGGTGATCCAGCGCCGGGCCAAGGTCAGCGCAACCATCAGCATGCTGCTGTGCGCGGGCTTGATGCTGACCTTTCTGGAACACCACTGGCCAGTATTCCTGGCAATCGCCGGCATGACCCTGGGCAACCTGTGGATCTGGTCACGCCCGGAACACGTCTGCTCTGCCCCGTCACAAGCTCAGCAGCCCTGAATACAAGGCGTAGGCCGCCAGCGCGGCACCCACCAGCACGGCGGCGAAAATCAGCTTTTCCCAGGCCGTGAACAACGTCTGCCCCTGCTCATGCTTGGCCCTCGCGAACAAGATGACGCCGGGGGCGTACAGCAGCGCCGAAAGCAGCAGGTACTTGAGCCCGCCGGCATACAGCAGCCACACGGCATACAGCAGGGCAACCAGCGCCACCAGCAAGTCCTTGCGCCGCAACCTCGGCTGCCCGGCATAGGTTTCTGCGCGCATCGCCAGCAGCACGGCATACGCCGCAGACCACAGGTAGGGCACCAGGATCATCGACGAGGCCAGGTAGATCAGACTAGTGTACGTACCGGCGGAGAACAGCGTAATCAGCAGGAAACCCTGAATCATGCAGTTGGTCAGCCACAGGGCGTTAGCCGGCACATGGTTGGCGTTTTCCTTGGCCAGAAAGCGCGGCATGGTCTTGTCCCGCGCCGTGGCGTAAAGGATTTCGGCACACAGCAGCGCCCATGAAAGCAAGGCGCCAAGCAGCGAGACCGCCAGGCCGAGGCTGATCAGCAAGGCGCCCCAGGGGCCGACGATATGCTCCAGCACCGAGGCCAGCGAGGGGTTCTGCAGCCCGGCCAGTTCCGGTTGGGTCATGATGCCCAGCGACAACACGTTGACCAGCACCAGCAGCGCCAGCACACCCAGAAAACCGATGACCGTGGCCTTCCCAACGTCTGACCGACGCTGGGCGCGCCCGGAATACACACTGGCGCCCTCGATGCCGATGAACACGAACACGGTCACCAGCATCATGTTGCGCACCTGCTCCAGCACGCTGCCGAATTGTGGGTTGCTCAAGCCCCAGATATCCCGGGTGAAGATATCGGCGCGGAAGGCAAATGCCGCGATCACCACGAAAATCAGCAAAGGCACCACTTTGGCGACGGTGGTGACCTGGTTGATGAAGGCCGCCTCCTTGATGCCGCGCAGTACCAGGAAGTGCACCGACCACAGCAGCAGCGAGGCACATCCGATGGCGATGGGCGTGTTGCCTTCGCCGAACACCGGGAAGTAGAAGCCCAGGGTACTGAACAGCAGCACGAAGTAGCCGACGTTGCCCAGCCAGGCGCTGATCCAGTAGCCCCAGGCCGAGGAAAAGCCCATGTACTCGCCAAAGCCGGCCTTGGCGTAGGCATATACCCCTGAGTCCAGTTCCGGCTTGCGGTTGGCCAGGGTCTGGAACACGAAGGCCAGGGCCAACATGCCGACCGCGGTGATCCCCCAGCCGATCAGCACTGCGCCCACATCAGCACGCGCGGCCATGTTCTGCGGCAGCGAGAAGATACCGCCGCCAATCATCGACCCGACCACCAGCGCGATCAGCGCGCCCAGGCGCAGCTTCTGTCCCGGTTCGCTCATGAGCCTCCCTTTCTTCGAGCCCTGTCATGCGTTTGAAACAGCCTTGCGGGCTATATGAATATCGTTACTTATACTAAAGCTGTGCGTTCAACCTATATCACTCATAACTGCTTTGTCTATGTGCCTGCTCTCTCAAAACTAGCAGCAGTCCGGCAACTAGAAAAGAAACGGATAAAACTCGAAATTCTTGTGGAAAATTTGCGAAAGCGGCAAAAGCAGCTAGTTTCAAGCATCGCAGGCTGAACAGAGCGTTTGCTCTAGAAGGACATGGAGGTGCCAGTACGTAAGGCCTGCAGCTCAAGCTGTCGGCACTCTCCAGGAGCACCCGTGAAGGAAATTTCCTACCTTCACGTCGCCTTAAACTGACGCAAGTCAGGTCAAGGCAAAGGCGTCGGATCTATTCTGTCGTCAACTTTCTCCTGGCAGGAGTTGTTAAATGTCTGATTCATCCGGAAAACTAAAGCTCGGCGCGTTAGTTGCACTTGTCGTCGGCTCGATGATTGGCGGCGGTATCTTCTCGCTGCCGCAAAACATGGCCGCCAGCGCAGGGGTTGGGGCCGTGCTGATCGGCTGGGCGATCACCGCGGTCGGCATGCTGACCCTGGCCTTCGTGTTCCAGACCCTGGCCAACCGCAAGCCTGACCTGGATGGCGGGGTGTATGCCTACGCCAAGGCTGGTTTCGGCGACTACATGGGCTTTTCCTCGGCCTGGGGCTACTGGATCAGTGCCTGGCTGGGCAACGTCGGCTACTTTGTGCTGCTGTTCAGCACCCTGGGTTACTTCTTCCCGATCTTCGGTGAAGGCAACACCCCAGCCGCCATCATTGGCGCGTCGATCCTGTTGTGGGCGGTGCACTTCCTGGTACTACGCGGCATCAAGGAAGCCGCCTTCATCAACTTGGTCACCACTGTGGCCAAAGTGGTGCCGCTGGTGCTGTTCGCCCTGATCTGCCTGTTCGCCTTCAGGCTCGACATCTTCACCGCCGATATCTGGGCCATGGGCACGCCAGAGCTTGGCAGTGTCATGAACCAGGTGCGCAACATGATGCTGGTCACCGTGTGGGTGTTCATCGGCATCGAGGGCGCGAGCATCTTCTCGGCGCGGGCGGAAAAACGCACCGACGTGGGCAAGGCAACGGTGATCGGCTTCGTGACCGTGCTGCTGTTCCTGGTGTTGGTCAACGTGCTGTCGCTGGGCATCATGACTCAACCGGAACTGGCCAAGCTGCAGAACCCGTCGATGGCTGCCGTGCTGGAGCATGTGGTCGGCCACTGGGGGGCGGTGCTGATCAGCGTCGGCCTGGTCATCTCGCTGCTCGGGGCGCTGCTGTCGTGGGTGCTGCTGTGCGCCGAGATCATGTTCGCCGCAGCCAAGGACCACACCATGCCGGAGTTCCTGCGCCGCGAGAACGCCAAACAGGTACCGGCCAACGCCCTGTGGCTGACCAACGCCATGGTGCAGATCTTCCTGGTCATCACGCTGTTCTCAAGCAGCACCTACCTGTCTCTGATCTACCTCGCCACCTCGATGATCCTGGTGCCCTACCTGTGGTCGGCAGCCTATGCGTTCCTGCTGGCACTGCGCAGCGAAACCTACGAACAAGCCCTGGCCGAACGCAAGAAGGACCTGATCATCGGTGGCATCGCCCTGTTGTACGCCATCTGGCTGCTGTACGCCGGCGGCGTGAAATACCTGCTGCTCTCTGCCCTGCTCTACGCACCTGGCGCCATCCTGTTCGCCAAGGCCAAGCGTGAGGTGGGCAAACCGGTCTTCACCAACGTGGAAAAACTGATCTTCGCAGCCGTGGTCATTGGCGCCCTGGTGGCAGCCTATGGCCTGTATGACGGCTTCCTGACCCTTTGACCCACGTCTTCGATCAATTGGAGGAATGAAACCATGTCCGCTGAAAAACAGAAGTACGGTGTCCACTCCGAAGCCGGCAAACTGCGCAAAGTGATGGTTTGCGCCCCGGGCCTGGCGCACAAGCGCCTGACGCCGAGCAACTGTGACGAACTGCTGTTCGACGACGTGATCTGGGTCGACCAGGCCAAGCGTGACCATTTCGACTTCGTCACCAAGATGCGCGAGCGTGGCGTGGATGTGCTGGAGATGCACAACCTGCTGACCGATATCGTGCAGAACAAAGAGGCGCTCAAGTGGATCCTCGACCGCAAGATCACCCCTGACACCGTCGGCGTAGGCCTCACCAACGAAGTGCGCAGCTGGCTCGAAGGCCTGGAGCCACGCCACCTGGCCGAATTCCTGATCGGCGGCGTGGCGGGCCAGGACCTGCCGCAGAGCGAAGGCGCCGAAGTCGTGAAGATGTACAACGACTACCTGGGCCACTCCAGCTTCATCCTGCCACCACTGCCCAACACCCAGTTCACGCGCGACACCACCTGCTGGATCTACGGCGGCGTGACGTTGAACCCGATGTACTGGCCGGCGCGTCGCCAGGAAACCCTGTTGACCACCGCCATCTACAAGTTCCACAAGGAGTTCACCGAGGCCGACTTCCAGGTGTGGTATGGCGACCCGGACAAGGACCATGGCAATGCCACGCTCGAAGGCGGTGATGTGATGCCGATCGGCAATGGCATCGTGCTCATCGGCATGGGTGAGCGCACCTCGCGCCAGGCCATCGGCCAGCTCGCGCAAAACCTGTTCGCCAAGGGCGCCGTCAAGGAAGTGATCGTCGCCGGCCTGCCAAAGTCCCGCGCCGCCATGCACCTGGACACTGTCTTCAGCTTCTGCGATCGCGACCTGGTCACGGTCTTCCCGGAAGTGGTGAAAGAGATTGTGCCATTCATCATCCGCCCGGACGAAAGCAAGCCTTACGGAATGGATGTACGCCGCATCAACAAGTCGTTTATCGAGGTGGTGGGCGAGCAACTGGGCGTGCAGCTGCGCGTGGTCGAGACCGGCGGCAACAGCTTCGCCGCCGAGCGCGAGCAGTGGGATGACGGTAACAACGTGGTGGCCATCGAGCCGGGCGTGGTCATTGGCTACGACCGCAACACCTACACCAACACCCTGCTGCGCAAGGCTGGCATCGAGGTCATCACCATCAGCGCCGGCGAACTGGGCCGGGGCCGTGGCGGCGGCCACTGCATGACCTGCCCTATCGTGCGCGACCCGATCGACTACTAACGACCATTACGCCCGGCCGCACCCATGAAGTGGCGGCCGGGACATCACCGAACTCAAGGAGAAACTGTCATGGCGTTCAACATTCACAACCGCAACTTGCTCAGCCTGGAACACCACACCACCCGTGAGTTGCGCTACCTGCTGGACCTGTCCCGCGACCTCAAGCGCGCCAAGTACACGGGCACCGAGCAGCAACACCTGAAGGGCAACAACATCGCCCTGATCTTCGAAAAAACCTCCACCCGTACCCGTTGTGCCTTCGAAGTCGCAGCCTATGACCAAGGCGCCAACGTCACCTACATCGACCCCAACTCCTCGCAGATCGGCCACAAGGAAAGCATGAAGGACACCGCCCGTGTGCTCGGGCGCATGTATGACGCCATCGAGTACCGTGGCTTCAAGCAGGAAATCGTCGAAGAGCTGGCCAAGTTCGCCGGCGTACCGGTGTTCAACGGCCTGACCGACGAATACCACCCGACCCAGATGATCGCCGACGTGCTGACCATGCGTGAGCACAGCGACAAGCCGCTGCACGACATCAGCTACGCCTACCTGGGCGATGCCCGCAACAACATGGGCAACTCGCTGCTGCTGATCGGCGCCAAGCTGGGCATGGATGTGCGCATCGCCGCGCCCAAGGCACTGTGGCCACACGACGACCTGGTCGAGCGCTGCAAGCAGTACGCTGAAGAAAGCGGCGCACGCATTACCCTCACCGAAGACCCGAAAGCCGCGGTCAAAGGTGTCGACTTTGTCCATACCGACGTGTGGGTATCGATGGGCGAGCCGATCGAAGCCTGGGGTGAGCGCATCAAGCAGCTCAAGCCTTATCAGGTGAATGCCGAACTGATGAAGTCCACCGGTAACCCACGGACCAAGTTCATGCACTGCCTGCCGGCATTCCACAACTCCGAAACCAAGGTAGGCAAGCAGATCGCCGAACAATACCCGGACCTGGCCAACGGCATCGAAGTGACCGATGACGTGTTCGAGTCGCCAGCGTGCATCGCCTTCGAGCAGGCGGAAAACCGCATGCACACGATCAAGGCGATCCTGGTATCGACCCTGGCTGATCTATAGGTAGCCCGCAGTCCCTGTGGGAGCGGGCGTGCCCGCGAAGGCGTCAGCCGCATCATCGATGATGTCAGGTCTGGCCTCTTCGCGGGCATGCCCGCTCCCACAGCGAACTCCGCATCCTCCGTGCAGCGACAGTCCATTCATTCTTTCGCTAAAGGACATTCCACATGCGTATCGTTGTTGCATTGGGCGGCAACGCCCTGCTTCGTCGCGGCGAGCCCATGACCGCTGACAACCAGCGCGCCAATATCCGCACCGCCACCGAACAGATCGCCAAGATTCACCCTGGCAACGAGCTGGTCATCGCCCACGGCAACGGCCCGCAAGTGGGTCTGCTGTCGCTTCAGGCCCTGTCGTACAAGCCAGACGAGGCCTACCCGCTGGACGTGCTGGGTGCCGAGACCGAGGGCATGATCGGTTACATGATCGAACAGGAACTGGGCAACCTGCTGGCCTTCGAGGTGCCATTCGCCACCTTGCTCACCCAAGTAGAAGTGGACGCCAATGACCCGGCCTTCAGGGATCCGACCAAGTTCATCGGCCCGGTCTACAGCAAGGAAGAGGCCGAGCGCCTGGCCAAGGAAAAGGGCTGGGTGGTCAAGGCCGACGGCGACAAGTACCGCCGCGTGGTAGCCAGCCCGAAACCCAAGCGCATCTTCGAAATTCGCCCGATCAAGTGGCTGCTGGAGAAAAGCAGCATCGTGATTTGCGCAGGCGGTGGCGGCATCCCCACCATGTACGATGAAAACGGCAAGCTCAAAGGCATCGAGGCGGTGATCGACAAAGACCTGTGCTCGGCGCTGCTGGCCGAGCAATTGGAAGCCGACCTTCTGATTATCGCCACCGACGTCGATGCAGCCTACATTGACTGGGGCAAACCGACGCAGAAGGCCATCGCCCAGGCCCACCCGGACGCGCTGGAAACGCTGGGGTTTGCCGCCGGCTCCATGGGGCCGAAGGTGCAGGCTGCCTGCGACTTTGCCCGCAACACCGGCAAGGTGGCGGTGATCAGTTCGCTGGAGAACATCGAAGACATCGTCAAAGGCAAAGCCGGCACTCGGGTTTCCACCGAGAAGCCGGGGATCAGCTACCGTTGAATGCAGTCGGCGGGCTTACGCGGCCCGCCATTTTCGACCTTCCAAAGGAGATAGCCATGGCCCAGTATCACTCCGGTCATGTACACATCGAGCGCACTGCGCTGAACAACGCCGACCACAGCTATGACCTGAACATCGAGTACGAGGCCGTGGCGGACCCCAAGGAAGGCAGAGGTATTCAGTTCCACATGCATGGCAGCATCGAAGGCAAGCCGGTGGAAGAAAAGTTCTTCCTGGCCAAGGACCAGGTCTTGCCCAGCTTCCTCATGCTACTGACCCGCAAGGCGCAGTCGTATCTGGCGCCGCCGAAGAAATTCGAGACCCTGAGTTCGCCGCACAAGCTCTATGACCATATGTTCGCGGACATTCGCGAAAAGCTCGATGTGAAATCGGGCGACCCGATCAAACCTGAACATCTGGAGTGACCCTTTTCGCGAGCAAGCCCGCCCCCACAGCAGCAAGCCTGTGGGAGCGGGCGCGCCCGCGAATGCGCCACCGCCAACCTTGGGCCTGACACCCGTCTCAGGGCATACTGGCGGCCTCCATTGCCAACTGTTCGAACCCCATGCGCATCCACGTCAGCTTCATCGACCGCGTCGGCATCACCCAGGAAGTCCTCGCCCTGCTCGGTGCCCGCAACCTCAACCTGGACGCCGTGGAGATGGTCCCGCCGAACGTCTACATCGACGCCCCCACCCTCAGCCCCGCCGTACTTGAAGAACTGCACGACGCGCTGTTCGAAGTACACGGCGTGCAATCGGTGGACGTGGTCGACATCCTCCCCGGCCAGCGCCGCCACCTGCAGCTCGATGCCCTGCTGGCCGCCATGAGCGACCCGGTGCTGGCGGTGGACAGCGCAGGCCTGGTGCTGTTGGCCAACCCGGCGCTGATCGAACTGTGCGGCCGCGAATCTGCCGGCCGCTCGGTGGGTGAGCTGTTTGGCGACCCCGCGCTGCTGCAGGCGCTGCTGGACAACAACTTCCACCTGCCCATGCGCGAAATGCAGCTGAACGGCCATAGCCTGCTGCTGGACGCCATGCCGATTACCAACGCCGGTGGCCTGCTGACGCTGTACCCACCTTCGCGTATGGGCGAACGCCTGTCGGCCCTGCACCACGACCACGCCGAAGGCTTCGATGCCTTGCTGGGCGAGTCGCCGGCCATCCGCACCCTCAAGGCCCGCGCCTTACGCGTGGCTGCGCTCGATGCACCGCTGCTGGTGCATGGCGAGACCGGCACCGGCAAAGAACTGGTAGCCCGCGCCTGCCATGCCGTCAGCAGCCGCCACGCGGCCCCGTTCCTGGCCCTGAACTGCGCCGCGCTGCCCGAGAGCCTGGCCGAAAGCGAGCTGTTCGGCTACGCGCCCGGGGCCTTTACCGGCGCGCAACGAGGTGGCAAGCCTGGGCTGATGGAACTGGCCAACCAGGGCACCGTGTTCCTCGATGAAATTGGTGAAATGTCGCCCTACCTGCAGGCCAAGCTGCTGCGTTTTCTCAGCGATGGCAGCTTCCGCCGGGTGGGTGGCGACCGTGAAGTGAAGGTGGATGTGCGCATCATCAGCGCCACCCACCGCGATCTGGAGCGCATGGTCGCCGAAGGCAGCTTCCGCGAAGACCTGTTCTACCGTCTGAACGTGCTTAACCTGGAGGTACCGCCGCTTCGCGACCGTGGCCAGGACATCCTGATGCTGGCGCACTTCTTCATGCAGCAGGCGTGCACGCAGATCCAGCGCCCAGCCTGTCGGCTGACCCCCTCCACCCATTCGGCACTGCTGGCCAACCCTTGGCCGGGCAATGTGCGCCAGTTGCAGAACGTGATCTTCCGCGCCGCGGCTATCTGCGAGGGCAACCTGGTGGATATCGGCGACCTGGATATCGCCGGCACCTCGGTGGCACGCGGGCAAGACGGCGAAGTGGCCAGCCTGGAACAGGCTGTAGGTGATTTCGAGCGCGAACTGTTACAGCGCTTATACGCCAGCTACCCGTCAACACGGCAACTGGCCGGGCGCTTGCAAACTTCGCACACAGCTATCGCGCAGAGGCTGCGTAAATATGGAATACCCGGGAAACCATAACGACTGTGGTCAAAACCCATAATTGAATCGGACTTTTCCTAGCCGCTCAGCCACATTTGACTGGAGTGCTCCCCGTAGAATGGCGACATTGTAATTTTGCTTGTCACCCTGAACGAAGAGTACCCTGATGTTCGAACTCGATTTTTACGGGACACTTGTAGCCGCCTCTTTGGTACTGCTACTGGGACGCGGCTTGGTCGCACGCATTGGTTTCCTGCGCGCATACAATATCCCGGAGCCTGTTGCAGGCGGCCTGGTCGTTGCCTTGTCACTCCTGGCATTGCGCAGTTTCGATGTACACGTCCAATTTGATACCTCGTTGCAAACACCGTTGATGCTGGCATTCTTCGCTACCATCGGCTTGAGTGCAGACTTCGCAAGCCTGAAGAAGGGTGGACGGGTGGTCGCAGTATTCCTACTGGTGGTGACGGGTTTGCTTATGGTTCAGAACGCCATGGGCATCGGCCTGGCAACAGCATTGGGGCTCGACCCGCTGATGGGCCTGCTGGCCGGATCGATCAGCTTGTCGGGTGGCCACGGCACAGGCGCTGCCTGGGGCGCGACCTTCACTGAGCGGTTCGGCCTGGCTTCGGCTTCGGAACTGGCAATGGCCTCTGCCACTTTCGGCCTGGTGTTGGGCGGTTTGATTGGTGGCCCAGTCGCCCGGTTGCTGATCAAACGGGTCGAAACGCCTGGGGTGCAAGAAGAAGCACCGCAATTACCCAAAGGCTTTGAACAACCGGACAAAGAGCGCCTGATCACCTCGTTTTCATTTATAGAAACCTTGGCACTTATTGCTGTCAGCTTACTGACCGGTACCTTACTTAATGGCTTGTTGAAAGGCACAGCATTCGAACTGCCGACATTTGTTTGCGTACTCTTCGTCGGCGTACTGTTGCGCAATGGGCTTCGGGCTTTAGGTGTTTACAAAGTATTCGAACGGGAAGTGTCGGTACTGGGCAATGTGAGTTTGTCCCTGTTCCTGGCCATTGCCTTGATGTCGCTCAAGTTGTGGGACCTGGCAGCCCTGGCATTACCCTTCTTTACCTTGTTGGCCGCACAGACACTGGTCATGGCGCTGTTCGCAATCTTCGTGACGTTCAAGATAATGGGGCGCAACTACGATGCAGCAGTCCTCGCCGCCGGCCACTGTGGCTTCGGCCTGGGTGCTACACCGACAGCCATCGCCAACATGCAAGCGGTGACACAACGCTATGGTGCCTCGCACCTCGCCTTCCTGGTGGTGCCGATGGTGGGGGCGTTCTTCATCGACATCATCAATGTCATCGTGATCAAGCTGTACCTGGCATTGCCTTGGTTTGTTGCGGGTTAAGCGAGGTCACGAACCTGTGAAGCCAGGGCAGGCAATCAGCACGTCGTTCTGAGTTGCGTGGGGCCTGCCGGCACAGCCTACCAACGCAGCATGCGGGGGCCCCACCAGGCACCGAGTACCGTCGGCACGAGCATGCCGAGGACATACCACACACCCCAGAACGGCACGCCCATTTCCGGGCAATGCAGGCAGTAGGCCACCGTTGCGCTCGAGCCCGCCAGCAGGCCACCGGCAGCACCTGCCAGCCGCAACCGGGTGGGCGCCAGGCCTTTCAGCGCCCAGAACACGGTGACAAAGGCCGGCACCGACAGCAACGCGATATTCAGTGCGCAGGTACGCCATGTGCGCCCGAACAACAGGTCGGCGCGCGCCTCCACAGGCGCCCCGGCGATACTCACCGCCGCCCCGCACCAGACCAGCAGCAGTGGCAAGCCAAGCATCTTCCAGCCTGCAGCGCCCTTCCCTCCTGGCCTGGCCAAGCGGCTCGTCAACCACAGCCCGATCAACGCCAAGCTGGTTGGAAAGGCGACTTTGCCCCAGAACAACGGGGTTTGTGCGACCTCTGTGATATCACTGCGTACACCGTAAAGGGTAATAGTCAGCAGCAGTGCTGCGGTCAGCCCGCCCAGCACAGCCACTGCCATCCGCCTGCCAACGGCGTGGCGCGGCACTGGCCCTTCGCCTGCGGCCAGCAAGGCAATCAAATCGTCAGTCTTCATGGTTGTTGGCTCCTCCAATCAGCCTGGATAGCGCTTTCAGACCTCGATGTATCCCAACCTTTACCGCTGAACTGGAAAGCCCGGTAAGTTGTGCCGTCTCTTCGACAGACAACCCCTCCAGCTTGACATGAACAATCGGCAGTCGTTGCCGCTCTGGCAGCTGTTTGAGCAGCTTGGTCAGGTCTCGGCTGGCCTCGGCTGATTCAACCTCCGAGACGGCAAACAGTTGCGCATCATCGTCCAGCACATCATGCCGGGCGTCGCGACGTGAAACACTTCGCAGATGATCCGCCAGCTTGTAACGGGCAATCGCCTGCACCCAGGCAGTCAAAGGCTGCTGCGGCTGGTAAGTGTGGCGCGCGTTATGCACCGCCAGCAGCACATCCTGCACCATGTCCTCTATCTCGGCCGGGCGCCTGCTCAGACGGCTGCGCAGAAACGCACGTACATGCAGCGCAAGCGTGCCAAGAAAATCCTGATA
This sequence comes from Pseudomonas sp. 10(2024), assembly GCF_045164175.1. Lineage (NCBI taxonomy): Bacteria > Pseudomonadati > Pseudomonadota > Gammaproteobacteria > Pseudomonadales > Pseudomonadaceae > Pseudomonas > Pseudomonas sp. 10(2024). The sequence goes on along the minus strand of NZ_CP174006.1, from coordinate 1,125,297 downwards.
GGCCAGCTGGTCGCCTGTCAGCCCCTGAAGCAACAGTGCTTTCAACCGGGCCTCGCGAGCCTCGAGCTCATCCTGTGAGTTAGTTCGCTGCATGGGTCGCCTGGGTTACACCCTGAATACAATTGACTTGATTCATCCGCTCCCGCCGTGTGGCACGCAGGTGCTGCAAATATGCCATGCCCTTGGCTTCAACATCAGGTCGTGAAGACACGCCCTGAAAAAATTTCTTCCAAGGCTGTAACCCTTTTTACGCGAGGCACGAATTACTCCATGAGCCGCCGGTATAGACCACGGCCACACTCTCAGGAGATTGACCATGAAAACCCTCGCCCTCACCACCGCAGCACTCGCGCTTGCCACGCTTGCAGGCGCCGCCATGGCGGCCGACAGCACGCAACCCGCAGGCAATGGCGCTGCCATGGAAAAATGCTACGGCGTCGCCATGGCAGGAAAGAACGATTGCAAGGCCGGCGCCGGCACCAGCTGCGCTGGCAGTGCGAAGAAGGACTACGACGGCATGCACTGGAAAAACGTCCCCGCCGGCACCTGCACATCGATCAAGACACCCGCCGGCATGGGCTCGCTGACACCTATCAAGTCTTGATCAGGGGAAACCGACCATGAACACAGACGCACGAATGGGCGCCGGAGTCAGCCTGAAGGCCGAGCACTACGACCAGGCGCTGGCGTGCAATCTCGAAGGGCTCTGGTTTGAAGTTCACCCGGAGAACTACATGGTCGGTGGCCCTCGCCTTGCCTGGCTGAACCGAATCGCAGAGCGGCACCCGGTCTCATTGCATGGTGTGGCACTTTCGCTTGCGGCTGACGCGGCCCCCGATCAGGACCATCTGCAGCGTCTGCGCGCACTGTGCGATCAGACCGAACCGGTACTGGTATCAGAGCACCTGGCCTGGTCAACCTGGCAGGGGCACTACCATCCAGACCTGCTGCCATTTCCGCGCAGCAACGAAGCTCTGCAGCGCATCGCTGAAAACATCCAGCGATGCCAGGAGGTTTTGGGCCGGCGGATATCCATCGAAAACCCCAGTCATTATTTGCAGCTGCAGGGCCATGACTGGGACGAGATCGACTTTCTTGGCGAACTGACACGTCGCACCGGTTGTGGTCTGTTGCTGGACATCAACAACGTCTACGTGAGCGCTCACAATCTGGGGTTCTCGGCAACTGCCTACCTGGATCGCTTTCCAGCGCAAGCCATCACAGAAGTTCATCTGGCCGGGCACAGCAACGATGACCAAGGCAGCCTGTTGATCGACTCTCATGATGCGCAGGTGGCCGAGCCTGTATGGGCGCTGTACCGCAAACTGGTTTCCCGTGTAGGCCCGCGCCCGACCCTCATTGAACGTGACGACAAGCTTCCCCCGTTCACCGAACTGCTTGCTGAACGGTCCATTGCACAGTCGATCATGACTTGCCCAGGTGTATTGCCATGAACCTTTCCCTTGGTCAGTTCCAGCAAGCGTTCATCGAGGCACTCTATTCCCGTCCCGCTCCCCAGCTTTCGGGCGTGACCGAACAAGCGGCGTTCGCGGTTTATCGCAACACGGTGTTGGCCGGCTGCGTGGATGCGCTTCGCGCAAACTTTCCGAGCGTGTGCACACTCGTCGGGCGCACCTGGATGGATGAGACCGCGGCAATCTATGCGCGGCAATTCCCCCCCAGCGATCCCCGGTTGATCTGCTACGGCGCGACCTTCCCGGATTTCCTCGAAGACATTCAGTCACAGCACGCTGTGCCGTATCTGGCGGAAGTCGCCCGCCTGGACCTGCGTTGGACAGAAGCCTTCAGTGCGCCGTACGAAACGTGCCTGAACCTTGTCGAACTGGCAGGCATGACCCCCAGCGATCTTGATCACGGTTGCTTGCACCCCCGTGCCAGTGCTCGCTGGTACTGGTGCGAGGCGCACCCTGTGTACACCCTGTGGCGCTGCGCCCGCGAGCAGGTTGCCTGGCCCGATGACCAACCATGGGTGGGCGAAGGGGTGCTGTTTGTCGGCACCGCTGATGGCGTATGCCACCAGCCACTGGGAAAAGGTGGCCATGCGTTTCTCAAGGCCTGTGCTGCCGGACAGTCGCTGATGCAGGCCTCGGACCTGGCGCGACACGCTGAAACCGACCTGGATTTCACCGAGATGCTCGGGCGCCTGATGACGGCCCAGGCTTTTCGCTCACTCGCCTTCACAGGAGAACACCACCATGGCTAGTGCCGATTTCACACCTCCGGCCAGCAGCCTGCGGCGCGCCTGGAACCACGTTGCACAGAGCCTCGAGCGCCGTTTGAGCGATGACCTGTTGTGCCTGGTCGCCCGGTTCGGGATCGCCTCGATATTCTTTCTTTCCGGACGCACCAAAGTGGAGGGTTTCCTCACCCTTACACCCGGCACCTATGAGCTGTTCCGCACCGAGTACGCGGTGCCTCTACTCTCGCCCTGGCTTGCAGCGCACCTGGCCGCCTACGCTGAGCACTTGTTCCCGCTATTGCTGGTGCTCGGGCTGATGACCCGGCTATCGGCGCTGGCACTGCTGGGCATGACGTTGGTGATCGAAGTGTTCGTCTACCCCGATGCGTGGCCCACCCACCTGACCTGGGCAGGGCTCTTGCTGCTCCTGGTTGCCCGAGGCGCCGGCGCGTTTTCGCTGGATCATCTGCTGAAAGTGAGATGACCGAAGGCCATTGGCACCTCGGCTGTCCAGGCACCACATGTATCGTTTTCGCTACGTCGTAGCGAAAACGATACACACCCTCCTCGCCGTGGGTGCACAAGGGTTTGATGCTCAAACCCTTTTCCTCCCATAGGCACCTGTAACGATATCATTCCACACGAAAAATACGGCTTCTCCGACAATTTACGTAATCTATTGATAAATAAGAAGTTTTATAGGTTGGCCGCATTATTGCTAAGGGAATCCTACCCTAAGAGCGCGGCGCCACCGCGCCCCCAACGCCCTGCTTCCCGAGGATTCCCCATGAGCGAGTTGCGTTTCACTGAAGATCACGAATGGCTGCGCGTCGAAGCCGATGGCAGCGTCACCGTGGGCATCACCGCCTACGCCCAGAATGCCCTTGGCGACGTGGTTTTCGTGCAACTGCCAGAGTTGCAGCAGTATGAGAAAGGCAACGAAGCGTCCACCGTTGAATCGGTCAAGGCCGCCAGCGGCGTGTACATGCCACTGACGGGTGAAGTGGTCGAGGTCAACGGCCAGCTCGAAGACAGCCCGGAACTGGTCAACGAAGACCCGATGGGCGAAGGCTGGTTCTTCCGCTTCATCCCTGCCGATGTAGAAGCGGTAACCGCGCTGCTCGACCAGGACGCCTACGACCGCCTGCTCAAAGCCAACGACGACGCCTGAGGAATCCCGCCATGACCATCAACCTCGGCACCGCCAACGAATTCATCGCCCGTCACATAGGCCCGCGCGCCGCTGACGAACAGGCCATGCTCACTGCACTGGGCTTCGACTCGCTGGACGCCATGACCGCTGCGGTCATCCCCGACAGCATCAAAGGTACCAGCGTGCTTGGCTCGCACGACGGCCAGAGCGAGGCCGACGCGCTCGCTGCGCTCAAGGCCATCGCTGGCAAGAACCAGCTGTTCAAAAGCTACATCGGCCAGGGCTACTACAACACCCACACTCCGGCACCGATCCTGCGCAACCTGCTGGAAAACCCGGCCTGGTACACCGCCTACACCCCGTATCAGCCAGAAATTTCCCAAGGCCGCCTGGAAGCGCTGCTGAACTTCCAGACCCTGATCAGCGACCTCACCGGCCTGCCGATCGCCAACGCCTCCTTGCTCGACGAAGCCACTGCTGCGGCCGAGGCCATGACCTTCTGCAAGCGCCTGTCGAAGAACAAGTCCAGCCATGCCTTCTTCGCCTCCGTGCACTGCCACCCGCAAACCCTCGACGTGCTGCGCACCCGTGCCGAGCCGCTGGGTATCGAGGTTGTGGTTGGCGACGAGCGCGAGCTGGGCGATGTCAGCGCCTTCTTCGGCGCCCTGCTGCAATACCCTGCCAGCAACGGTGAAGTGTTCGACTACCGCGAGGTCGTGCAGCGCTTCCACGCGGCCAACGCCCTGGTCGCCGTAGCGGCAGACCTACTGGCCCTGACCCTGCTGACCCCACCGGGCGAATTCGACGCCGACGTGGCCATCGGTAGCGCCCAGCGCTTCGGCGTGCCACTGGGCTTCGGTGGCCCGCACGCGGCTTACTTCGCCACCCGCGACGCGTTCAAGCGCGACATGCCTGGCCGCCTGGTCGGCGTGTCGATCGACCGCTTCGGCAAAACCGCCCTGCGTCTGGCCATGCAGACCCGCGAGCAGCACATCCGCCGCGAAAAGGCCACCAGCAACATCTGCACCGCCCAGGTGCTGCTGGCCAACATCGCCAGCATGTTCGCCGTGTACCACGGCCCTGCCGGCCTCAAGCGCATTGCCGAACGCACCCACGCCCTGACCGCGATCCTCGCCGCCGGCCTGAAGGCGCTGGGCGTACAAGTGGTGGGCGCCAGCGCCTTCGATACCCTGACCCTGGCCACCGGCACTGCCACCGCCAGCCTGCATGACAAGGCACGCGCCCAGGGCATCAACCTGCGCCAGATCGATGCCGCCCATGTGGGCCTGTCTCTGGACGAAACCAGCACTCAGGCTGACGTCGAGTCGCTGTGGCAGCTGTTGGGTGGCGAGCAGGCACAGCCTGATTTCACCGCACTGGCCGCCAGCACCGGTTCCCTGCTGCCTGCCGCCCTGCTGCGCCAGTCGGCCATCCTCGAACACCCGGTGTTCAACCGCTACCACAGCGAAACCGAGCTGATGCGCTACCTGCGCCGCCTGGCCGACAAGGACCTGGCGCTGGACCGCAGCATGATCCCGCTGGGCTCGTGCACCATGAAGCTGAACGCCGCCAGCGAAATGATCCCGGTCACCTGGGCCGAGTTCGGCAACCTGCACCCGTTCGCCCCGGCCGAGCAGAGCCAGGGCTACCTGCAGATGACCACCGAACTGGAGGCCATGCTGTGCGCGGCCACTGGCTATGATGCCGTGTCGCTGCAGCCCAACGCCGGCTCGCAGGGCGAATACGCCGGGCTGTTGGCGATCCGCGCCTACCACCGCAGCCGTGGTGAAGGCCATCGCGATATCTGCCTGATTCCGTCGTCGGCCCATGGCACCAACCCGGCCACCGCACACATGGCTGGCATGCGTGTCGTGGTTACCGCCTGTGACGCCCGTGGCAACGTCGATGTCGAGGACCTGCGCGCCAAAGCCATCGAGCACCGCGAGCGCCTGGCTGCAATCATGATCACCTACCCGTCGACCCACGGCGTGTTCGAGGAAGCGATCGGCGAAATCTGCGCGATCATCCACGACAACGGTGGCCAGGTGTACATCGATGGCGCCAACATGAACGCCATGGTCGGACTGTGCGCGCCAGGCAAGTTCGGCGGCGACGTTTCCCACCTGAACCTGCACAAGACCTTCTGCATCCCGCACGGTGGTGGTGGCCCGGGTGTTGGCCCGATTGGCGTCAAGTCGCACCTGGCGCCGTTCCTGCCAGGCCATGCACAGCTGGAAAACACCCAGGGCGCGGTATGCGCTGCGCCGTTCGGTAGCGCCAGCATCCTGCCAATCACATGGATGTATATCCGCATGATGGGCGGTGCCGGCCTCAAACGTGCCTCGCAAATGGCAATCCTCAACGCCAACTACATCGCCCGCCGCCTGGAAGAGCACTATCCTGTTCTGTATACCGGCGGTAACGGCCTGGTGGCTCACGAATGCATTCTCGACCTGCGCCCACTGAAGGACACCAGCGGCATCAGTGTCGACGACGTGGCCAAACGGTTGATCGACTTCGGCTTCCACGCCCCGACCATGTCTTTCCCGGTGGCTGGCACGCTGATGATCGAACCGACCGAAAGCGAGTCCAAAGAAGAACTGGACCGCTTCTGCAACGCAATGATCCAGATCCGCGAAGAAATCCGCGCGGTGGAGGACGGTAGCCTGGACAAGGACGACAACCCGCTGAAAAACGCACCGCACACTGCGGCTGAGCTGGTTGGCGAATGGACCCATGGCTACAGCCGCGAGCAGGCGGTATACCCCCTGGCGAGCCTGGTGGAAGGCAAGTACTGGCCGCCGGTCGGCCGGGTCGACAACGTGTTCGGCGACCGCAACCTGGTGTGCGCCTGCCCGTCGATCGAGAGCTATCAGGACGCCTGATAGCCCTCCCCGCCACCTGGCTTGGGTGGCGGGTTCTGTGTAGGAGCGGGTTTACCCGCGAATGCGATGGTGGCTATACCGCCGCATTCGCGGGTAAACCCGCTCCTACAGGGCTCAATGTCCACCCAACAACCTGGCAGGAGGTCCACATGTCACTGAGCGTCTTCGACCTGTTCAAGATCGGCATCGGCCCCTCCAGCTCCCACACGGTCGGCCCGATGCGCGCCGCTGCGCGGTTTGCCGAAGGGCTGCGCCGTGACGGCCTGCTGGCCCGCACCGCCAGCGTCAAAGCCGAGCTGTATGGCTCACTGGGCGCCACAGGCAAAGGCCACGGCAGTGACAAAGCCGTGCTGCTGGGCCTTGAAGGCGAACACCCGGACATTATCGACACCGACAGCATTCCCGCCCGCCTGCAGGTCATCCGCGACAGCGGACGCATCAACCTGCTGGGCGAGCACAGCATTGCGTTCATCGAAAAGCAGCACCTGGCGATGATCCGCAAGCCGTTGGACTACCACCCCAACGGCATGATCTTCCGCGCGTTCGACGACGCAGGCCTGCAAATCCGAAGCCGCGAGTACTACTCGGTAGGCGGTGGTTTCGTGGTCGACGAGGACGCTGCCGGCCACGACCGCATCGTCGAGGACACCACGGTGCTGGCCTATCCGTTCAAGACCGCCAAGGCGCTCCTCGGCCACTGCACCGCGCATGACCTGTCGGTGAGCCAGGTGATGCTGGCCAACGAGTCCGCCTGGCGCCCAGAAGCAGAAACCCGGGCCGGGCTGCTGCGCATCTGGCAGGTGATGCAAGATTGCGTCGCGGCAGGTTGCCAGCATGAGGGCATATTACCGGGAGGGCTCAAGGTTAAACGCCGCGCGCCGGCCCTGTACCGCCAACTGAGCGGCCACCCGGAAGCCAGCCTGCGTGACGCCCTGTCCGTGCTCGACTGGGTCAACCTCTACGCCTTGGCGGTGAACGAGGAAAACGCCTACGGCGGTCGTGTGGTCACCGCCCCTACCAACGGCGCAGCGGGCATCGTCCCGGCAGTCCTTCACTACTACATGCGCTTCGTCCCGGGGGCCAGCGAGGACGGGGTGGTGCGCTTTCTGCTCACCGCCGCAGCCATCGGCATCCTGTACAAGGAAAACGCCTCCATCTCCGGCGCCGAAGTGGGCTGCCAGGGCGAGGTCGGCGTCGCCTGCTCGATGGCCGCCGGGGCGCTGTGCGAAGTGATGGGCGGCAGCGTGCAGCAGGTGGAGAACGCCGCCGAAATAGGCATGGAACACAACCTGGGCCTGACCTGCGACCCGATCGGCGGCCTCGTACAGGTGCCCTGTATCGAGCGCAATGCGATGGGCTCGGTGAAGGCCATCAACGCGGTACGCATGGCCCTGCGCGGCGACGGGCAGCACTACGTGTCGCTGGACAAGGTCATCCGCACCATGCGCCAGACCGGCGCCGACATGAAAAGCAAATACAAAGAGACCGCCCGTGGCGGCCTGGCCGTCAACATCATCGAATGTTGACCCGACAATGACAGCAAGGAGTCATCGATGTCCGAAACACTGCTCAAGACCCCACTGCATGCCCTGCACCTGGAACTGGGTGCGCGCATGGTGCCGTTCGCCGGCTACGACATGCCGGTGCAGTACCCGCTGGGCGTGCTCAAGGAACACCTGCACACCCGCGAGCAGGCCGGCCTGTTCGACGTCTCGCACATGGGCCAGATCATTCTGCGTGGCGCTGACGCCGCCAAGGCGCTGGAAAGCCTGGTACCGGTGGACATCATCGACCTGCCGGTGGGTATGCAGCGCTATGCCATGTTCACCAATGAGCAAGGCGGCATTCTCGACGACCTGATGGTTGCCAACCTGGGCGAGGACACCCTGTTCCTGGTCGTCAACGCCGCCTGCAAGGAGCAGGACCTGGCTCACCTGCAAACCCACATCGGCAGCCGTTGCGAGGTGCAGCCGCTGTTCGAGGAGCGTGCCCTGCTCGCCCTGCAAGGCCCGGCTGCAGTCAAGGTGCTGGAACGCCTGGCTCCAGAAGTGGCCGGCATGACCTTCATGCAGTTCCGCCGGGTAAAACTGCTGGGTGTGGACTGCTTCGTCAGCCGCTCGGGCTACACCGGCGAAGACGGCTACGAGATCTCGGCACCGGTCAACGCTGCCGACGCCCTGGCCCGCCGCCTGCTGGCCGAGCCGGAAGTACAGCCGATCGGCTTGGGCGCACGCGACTCGCTGCGCCTGGAAGCTGGCCTGTGCCTGTATGGCCACGACATGAACAGCGAGACTACGCCGATCGAAGCCAGCCTGCTGTGGGCAATTTCCAAGGTGCGCCGTGCCGACGGTGCACGTGCTGCCGGCTTCCCGGGTGCCGAGGCGATCTTCGCCCACGTGCGCGATGGTGTTGCGCGCAAACGTGTCGGCCTGTTGCCGCAGGAGCGTACGCCTGTTCGTGAAGGTGCGGACATTGTCGACGCAAACGATAAACCGGTGGGTAAAGTGTGCAGCGGGGGCTTTGGCCCGACACTCGCTGCCCCTGTCGCCATGGGTTATATCGATAGTGAACATGCTGCACTCGACACCGCACTGTTTGCCGTGGTGCGTGGAAAGAGGGTGGCCTTGAAAGTCAGTAAAATGCCTTTCGTGACACCACGTTACTACCGTGGCTGAAACGGCTTTGTGAAGGTTTTGGGCAGCGTAGACATATTCGTTTTCGAACCTGCCCAATAACTTTTGAACATGGCGCCAGGCCAGGCGCCATGCCGTTTCCGACAAATCGGTCGGTTATCGGCAAGCCGCCAGTTTTCCATACGACCAAGGGCTTGTTTTTCGCTCGGGAGTTGGCGTAGAGTCACTGCACTGTGTTTGCATGGGTCGCAACAGTTCGTGACCTGGGCCAGTAGCCGAGATTTGCTACAACCCGTTCGACGTCTCTTACTTCCTGCAACCCAGCCCAGTAATCTTTCGCTTACAAAAAAGTGCGAAAGTAACTGTCATCAAAATTTAAGTTTCATAGGAAATAAGACAATGGCTGAGCGTCAGAAGGGTACCGTCAAGTGGTTCAATGACGAAAAAGGTTACGGCTTCATCACCCCAGAAAGCGGTCCGGATCTCTTCGTTCACTTCCGCGCTATCGAAGGCAACGGCTTCAAGAGCCTGAAAGAAGGCCAGCAAGTCACCTTCGAAGCAGTCCAAGGCCAAAAAGGCATGCAGGCTGACAAGGTTCAACCTGTCTGATCCAGCGCCAGACTTTGAAAAGCCCCTGCCAAGTGCAGGGGCTTTTTTTTGCCCGTAGAATAGTGGGCTCGTCTTTTGGAGCGTCCTGCATGTCCAAGCCTCTACTCACTCCCCAGGGGGATTTTCCACCGGTCGGCCTGGGCCGGCGCCTGGCAGCGATGTTCTATGACTTTTTACTGTGCACCGCACTGCTGATCGTGACCGCCGGCGCCTACAAGATGATTCAGATGTCGATCATCGGCGAAGCACGCATGCGCGAGCTGACCGAGGCCGGCGCACTGGATGGCGACCCATTGCTGTCTACGGTATTGCTGTTTGCCCTGTTCGGCTTCTTTGCCAAGTTCTGGACCCACGGCGGGCAGACGCTGGGTATGCAGGTATGGGGCGTTCGGGTGCAGAATGCCGATGGCTCGGCCATCAGCCTGTGGCAGGCGCTGTTGCGGTTCGTCGTGTCGATCGCCTCGTGGCTGTGCCTGGGGCTGGGTTTTTTCTGGGTGCTGATCGACAAGCGCAAGCGCGGTTGGCATGACATCTATTCGGAAAGCCAGCTGGTGCGGGTGCCGAAACAGAAGAAATAAGCCAGAGGATTGGAGTTGCCTTCGGGCCCTTTCCTGATGCCTGCGCGGTACCTGTAGGCGCGGGCTTACCCGCGAAGAGGCCGGGCCAGATCAACACCCACGAAAAAGCCGACCCTGCGGTCGGCTTTCTTGTGCAGCTCAGGCTATTACCCTGCCCGGCGCAACAACCACACACCGGCCAAGGCACAGATGCCCGCCGGTATCACCACCGCCAGCAGTGGCGGGAAGCCAAATACCTGGCTCGAAGGCCCAAGCAGGTCCTGGCCAATGCGAAACACGAAGCCCACCAGTACACCCGTGAACACGCGCTGACCAAGGGTTACCGAACGCAGCGGGCCAAAGATGAACGAGATCGCCATCAGCACCAGGGCCGCCGTTACCATCGGCTGCAGCACCTTGGTCCAGAACGCCAGCCAGTAGCGGGAGTTGTTCAGGCCCTGATCAGACAAGTAGTGGATGTAATCCCACAACCCGGTAATCGAAAGCGACTCTGGCGCGAGGATCACGGTATTGAGCAGTTCTGGCGTGAGCGAAACATCCCAGCGCTCCTCTGGCGCGTTGACCACCTCGGTGTGGTCGCCGCGGAAGTAGGTGGTACGCACATCGGCGAGCAGCCAGTGGTCGTTCTGGTACTGCGCACGGCGGGCAAAGCTCGAGGTGACAATCTTGCGCTCGCTGTCGAAGCGGTAGCGGGTCACGCCCAGCAGCAGGCCATCGGGCTGTACGGCGTTGATGTGCACGTACTCCTCGCCCTGGCGGTGCCACATGCCACGTTTGGAGCTTTGTGCTTCACCACCACCCTGGGCCAGGGAACGGTCGGCCTGGGCCTTGTTCTCGGTCACCGGTGCCACATATTCGCCAATCAGCAGCCCCACCAGCATCAGCACCAGCATCGGCTTCATCACCGCCCAGACGATACGGCCAATGGACACGCCGGCCGCACGCATGATGGTCAGCTCGCTGCTGCTGGCCAGACTGCCCAGGCCGATCAGGCAACCGATCAGGGCGGCCATTGGCAGCATTTCATACAGCCGCCGAGGTGCGGTAAGCAGGACAAAGTTGCCCGCTTCCATCACCGTGTAGGTGTCACTCAGGTCGCCCATTTCATCGATGAAGGCGAAAAGCGAAGCCAGGCCGAGGATGATCCCCAGCACGGCCAGGATGGCCAGCAGCACGCTCTGGCCGATGTAGCGATCGAGCTTAGCCATGGGCCACCTCCGCACGGCGGGCGGCACGCTTGAGGCGCAGCGGCTCCCAATACATCAGGCCAAGGCCGATCAGCAGGAACAGGCCGTGGACCCACCACATGCCCAGGGCGATCGGCAGTTTGCCCTTCTCGAGGGCGCCGCGTACGGAAATCAGCATTGTCAGGTAGGCCATGTACAGAAGAATTGCCGGCAGCAGCTTGAGGAAGCGGCCCTGGCGCGGGTTGACCCGCGACAGTGGCACCGCCAGCAGGGTGACGACGAACACCAGGATCGGCAGCGACAGCCGCCATTGCAGCTCGGCGCGCTCACGCAGGCCCTCCTTGCCGATCAGTTCGGAGGTGGGAAGCGCTTCGCGCTCGGTCACTTCCTCGGCGACTTCCGGCTTGGGCAGCAGCACGCCGTAGGTGTCGTACTTGATGGCGCGGTAGTCGGCCTGGCCCGGGTTGCCGTCGTAGCGGTAACCGTTTTCCAGCACCAGGTAGCGGTTGCCGTCGGCCTGGATTTCCTGGTGGCCTTTCTCGGCGACCAGCACCGACGGGGCGCGGTCCTTGGTCTTGTCCTGGTTGAAGCGCTTCTCGGAGATGAACACCCCGCCCAGGTTGATGCGGTCATCCGACAGTTGCTCGGTATAGGTTACCCGCGAACCATCACGCAAGGTCTGGAAGCGGCCCGGCACCAAGGTGTCGAACTCGGTCAGGGCATCCTGCTGGCTGATGATCTGCTGCACCTGGGCCACGCCCAGCGGGGCCAGGCTCAGGCTCAGCCAAGCCACCAGCAGGGCAACCAGGGCAGCCGGCGCCATGGTCATGCCCAGCAGGCGCTGCTGGCTCATGCCAGTGGCCGACAGCACGGTCATCTCGCTTTCCAGGTACAGGCGCCCGTAAGCCAGGAGGATGCCGAGGAACAGCCCCAGAGGCAGAATCAGTTGCAGGAAGCCTGGCAAGCGGAAGCCCATGATCAGGAACAACACGCCCGGGTCGAGCACGCCCTGAGCAGCCTGGGCCAGGTACTTGATGAAGCGCCCGCTCATGATGATCACCAACAGCACAGCGCTGACGGCGCTCAAGGTGACCAGGACCTCGCGGGACAGATAACGAAAGACGATCAAACCAGACACTCCTGGGTTGTCAGGGCGGACTGCCATGCAATGGCGCCAAACAATGACTTAGTACATCCAAGACCAATGCCGGTTCGCCAAAGGCGAACCTCCATGTAAAGTGCGCGCATTATCCTGTGATTGACCGCCCCTGTCACTTGGCCGCGTACGAAGGCGCACATCGGGGTTGTCAGCACGCTTGCCACAGGCTCAAACTGGCAGCTTTTCCGCTGGTGCGCGACGACGCGGCCAGGCCCGTCCAGAGCGCTGGAACACACAGCGCCATACGTATCGATCATTCGGGGATCCTGACATGGAACTGGTTGTAAAAAGCGTAGCTGCTGCATCCGTAAAAACCGCCACACTGGTCCTTCCGGTAGGTGAAAACCGCAAGCTCGGCGCTGTTGCCCAGGCTGTCGACCAGGCCAGCGAAGGCGCCATCAGCGCCGTGCTCAAGCGCGGCGACCTGGCCGGCAAGCCGGGCCAGACCCTGCTGCTACAGAACCTTCCGGGCCTGAAGGCCGAGCGCGTGCTGCTGGTGGGCAGCGGCAAGGAAGAAGCCCTGGGCGACCGCGCCTGGCGCAAACTGGTAGCCAGTGTCGCTGGCGTGCTCAAGGGCCTGAACGGCGCTGACGCAGTACTGGCCCTGGACGATATCGCGGTCAGCAACCGCGACGCCCATTACGGCAAGTACCGCCTGCTGGCCGAAACCCTGCTGGACGGCGAATATGTGTTCGACCGTTTCAAGAGCCAGAAGGCAGAGCCGCGCGCGCTGAAAAAGGTCACCCTGCTGGCCGACAAAGCCGGCCAGGCCGAAGTCGAGCGTGCGGTCAAGCATGCCAGCGCCATCGCCAGCGGCATGGCCTTCACCCGCGACCTCGGCAACCTGCCGCCCAACCTTTGCCACCCAAGCTACCTGGCCGAACAGGCGAAGGAGCTGGGCAAGGCGCACAAGGCCCTCAAGGTTGAAGTGCTGGACGAGAAAAAGATCAAGGACCTGGGCATGGGCGCGTTCTACGCCGTGGGCCAGGGCAGCGACCAGCCGCCACGCCTGATCGTGCTCAATTACCAGGGCGGCAAAAAGGCCGACAAGCCATTCGTGCTGGTGGGTAAAGGCATTACCTTCGACACCGGCGGCATCAGCCTCAAGCCAGGCGCCGGCATGGATGAAATGAAGTACGACATGTGCGGCGCCGCCAGCGTGTTCGGCACCCTGCGTGCAGTGCTCGAGCTGCAACTGCCGATCAACCTGGTGTGCCTGCTGGCCTGCGCCGAGAACATGCCAAGCGGCGGTGCAACCCGCCCAGGTGACATCGTCACCACCATGAGCGGCCAGACCGTGGAAATCCTCAACACCGACGCTGAAGGCCGCCTGGTGCTGTGCGACACCCTGACCTACGCCGAGCGCTTCAAGCCGCAGGCGGTCATCGACATCGCCACCCTGACCGGCGCCTGCATCGTCGCCCTGGGCAGCCACACCTCCGGCCTGATGGGCAATAACGACGACCTGGTCGGGCAGTTGCTCGATGCCGGCAAGCGCGCCGACGACCGTGCCTGGCAGTTGCCGCTGTTCGAGGAATATCAGGAGCAACTGGACAGCCCGTTCGCCGACATGGGCAACATCGGTGGGCCGAAGGCCGGTACGATCACCGCGGGTTGCTTCCTGTCGCGCTTCGCCAAAGCCTACAACTGGGCGCACATGGACATTGCCGGTACCGCCTGGGTCAGTGGCGGCAAGGACAAAGGCGCCACTGGCCGCCCGGTACCTCTGCTGACCCAGTACCTGCTGGACCGCGCTGGCGCCTGAAGCCGTGAAGCCGGTGGTGCCTTGCGCGCCACCGGCCGGCGATTCCCACCATGAGCAAAGTCGACTTCTACATTCTGCCCACCGACTCGCTGTCGGCGCGGCTCGATTTCGCCTGCAAGCTGTGCGAGAAGGCCTGGCGCCTCGGCCACCGGGTCTATCTGCACTGCCAGGATGCCGAACAGCGCAGTGAACTGGACCAACGCCTGTGGCGCTTCAAGGGCGAGGCCTTCGTGCCCCACGACCTCGCCGAGGTGCATGCCGATGCTGACGTGGTTCTGGGCCTGGCTGACAACGCCGGCGAGCACCACGGTCTGCTGATCAACCTCGGCGCCAGCGTGCCGGGCTTTGTCGGGCAGTTCGAGCGGGTGGCCGAAATCGTTGTTGAAGAGCCGGCTATCCGCCAATCAGCCCGTGAGCGATTCCGTTTCTACCGCGAACAGGGCTATGCTCTGCAAGACCACCGCTTACAGCGACTTTGACGACGATGGACAAGCCCTCCCCTTTGCCCGATTCCGCCCATCTGCTCGATGACCTCGAGTCGATCCGTCAGCTGCTTGGCGACGCCGACCTGCAACCGCCACTGCTCACCGAGACGGTAGAGCAGATTCCGTTGCTGCTGGACGAAGCCACCAGCGACCCCGCGGCGCCCGCCGAACCGGTAGCTGCCGAGCCCGAGGACGACCCGCAGACCCGCCGCCAGGACACCCTGCTGCACCTGGAAAGCGAGCTGCGCGCCGCAGCGCAGATGATCATGCAGGACGTGATCAACGACTTTACCCCGCATATCGAGAACGAAATCAAGCGCCGGCTGGATGCGCGGATCGAGCGGCTGATCAAGCGTTCCGAGTAGAACCGGCAACGGTGTCGCCTGCTTCGCGGGCGCGCCCGCTCCCACAGGTTCGAAGCCTGCGCTTTGCCCGCGAAACAGGCGACACTGTTCCGACAGTTGTCAGCAGCTTGTCGCCTGCGGCCCCCAGCTTGGTTATACTTCCCGGCTTTCCCGAATAAATGCACAGGGTCCCGCCGCGCATGGATAAGACCTACCAGCCGCACGCAATCGAAACTTCCTGGTACAACACCTGGGAGTCCGAGAACTATTTCGCTCCACAAGGTGCAGGCGAGTCCTACACCATCATGATCCCGCCGCCGAACGTAACCGGCAGCCTGCACATGGGCCACGGGTTCAACAACGCGATCATGGACGCCCTGATCCGTTTCCGCCGCATGCAAGGCCGCGACACCCTGTGGCAGCCAGGCACCGATCACGCGGGTATCGCCACGCAGATGCTGGTCGAGCGCCAACTTGAAGCCAAAGGCCAGAACCGTCATGACCTGGGCCGCGAAAAGTTCCTGGAAAAAGTCTGGGAATGGAAGGATCAGTCCGGTGGCAACATCAGCCGCCAGATTCGCCGCCTGGGCTCGTCGGTTGACTGGAGCCGCGAGCGCTTCACCATGGACGACGGCCTCTCCGAAGCGGTAAAAGAAGCGTTCGTGCGCCTGCATGAAGACGGCCTTATCTACCGCGGCAAGCGCCTGGTCAACTGGGACACCAAGCTGCACACGGCCATCTCCGACCTCGAAGTGGAAAACCACGACGAGAAAGGCCACCTGTGGAACCTGCGCTACCCACTGGCCGACGGCGCCAAGACCGCCGAAGGCCAGGACTACCTGGTAGTTGCCACCACGCGTCCGGAAACCCTGCTGGGTGACGCTGCCGTGGCCGTCAACCCGAACGACGAACGCTACCAGGCACTGATCGGCAAATTCGTCGAACTGCCGTTGGTCGGCCGCCGCATCCCGATCATCGCCGATGACTACTGCGACCCCGAGTTCGGTACCGGTTGCGTGAAGATCACCCCGGCCCACGACTTCAACGACTACGAAGTCGGCAAGCGTCACAACCTGCCACTGCTGAACATCTTCGACAAGAACGCCTTCGTGCTGGCCAGCGCCCAGGCCTTCAACCTCGACGGCAGCGTTAACGAGCAGGTCGACACCCGACTGCCGGCCCAGTACGCCAACCTTGACCGCTTTGTCGCGCGCAAGCAGATCGTCGCCGACCTGGACGCCCAGGGCCTGCTGGTCAGCATCGACGACCACGCCCTGAAAGTGCCGAAAGGCGACCGCTCCGGCACGGTCATCGAGCCGTGGCTGACCGACCAGTGGTACGTTTCCACCAAGCCGCTGGCAGAACCTGCCATCGCCGCCGTGGAAGATGGCCGCATCCAGTTCGTGCCCAAGCAATACGAGAACATGTACTTCTCCTGGATGCGCGATATCCAGGACTGGTGCATCAGCCGCCAACTGTGGTGGGGCCACCGCATTCCTGCGTGGTACGACGAGGCCGGCCAGGTCTACGTTGGCCGCAACGAGGAAGAAGTGCGCGCCAAGCACAAGCTGGGCGCCGACGTGGTCCTGCGTCAGGATGACGACGTACTCGACACCTGGTTCAGCTCGGGCCTGTGGACATTCTCCACCCTGGGCTGGCCGGAACAGACCGAATTCCTCAAGAAGTTCCACTCCACCGACGTGCTGGTGACTGGCTTCGACATCATCTTCTTCTGGGTGGCGCGCATGATCATGCTGACCATGCACCTGATCAAGAACGAAGACGGCACCCCGCAGGTACCGTTCAAGACCGTGTACGTGCACGGCCTGGTACGTGACGGCCAGGGCCAGAAGATGTCCAAGTCCAAGGGCAACGTGCTGGACCCGCTGGACATCGTCGACGGTATTACCCTCGACGCCCTGCTGGAAAAACGCACCAGCGGCATGATGCAGCCCAAGCTTGCCGAGAAGATCGCCAAGCAGACCAAGGCCGAGTTCCCCGAAGGTATTGCCAGCTACGGCACCGACGCCCTGCGCTTCACCTTCTGCTCGCTGGCCTCGACAGGCCGCGACATCAAGTTCGACATGGGCCGCGTCGAAGGCTACCGCAACTTCTGCAACAAGATCTGGAACGCTGCCCGCTACGTGCTGGACAAGGGCGAAGACTGCGGCCAGAACGGCGAAGCCTACGAGCTGTCGCTGGCAGACCGCTGGATCATCTCGCAACTTCAGCGTACCGAAGCCGAAGTAACCCGCCAGCTGGAGCAGTTCCGCTTCGACCTGGCCAGCCAGGCGCTGTACGAGTTCATCTGGAACCAGTACTGCGACTGGTACCTGGAGCTGTCCAAACCGGTACTGTGGGACGAAAATGCCCCGGTAGAGCGCGCTCGCGGCACTCGCCGCACCCTGGTGCGCGTACTGGAAGTGGCACTGCGTCTTGCGCATCCGTTCATGCCGTTCATCACCGAAGAAATCTGGCAGCGCATCGCGCCGCTGGCCGGCATCGACGGCAAGACCATCATGCTGCAGCCATGGCCAGTGGCCAACGAAGCACGCATTGACGCCGCTGCCGAAGGCGACATCGAGTGGCTGAAAGAGTTGATGGTCGGCCTGCGCAATATCCGCGCCGAAATGAACATCGGCCCCGGCAAGCCGCTGCCGCTGTTCCTGAAGAACGCCAACGCCGACGACCAGCGCCGCCTGCAGGAAAACGAAGCGCTGCTGAAGAAGCTGGCCAAGGTCGAGTCGTTCACCGTACTGGGTGATGCCGACGAAGCGCCGCTGTCCGCTACCGCCCTGGTAGGTGACCTGCAAGTGCTGGTGCCAATGGCCGGGCTGATCGACAAGGATGCCGAGCTGGCGCGCCTGAACAAGGAAATCCAGCGTCTGCAAGGTGAAGTGCAACGTGTTGGCGGCAAGCTGTCCAACGCAGCCTTCGTCGACAAGGCCCCGCCTGCGGTGATCGAGAAGGAACGCGCCAAGCTGGCCGAGTCCGAACAGGCCCTGGCCAACTTCACCGAGCAGCATGCGCGGATTGCAGCGCTGTAATCACTAGAGAGACCGTTGGGGCCGCTGCACGGCCCTTTCGCGACACAAGGCCGCTCCCACAGGACGGCGCCAACCTTCAAGGCGCCACCCTCCTGTGGGAGCGGCCTTGTGTCGCAAAAGGGCTGCGTAGCAGCTCCAGGGTCTTCAAGCCACCGCTCGTATAGGGCTGGACACTGCCATGACCCCGAACAAACCCACCCTGCACCCGCGCAACCGCCACCAGGGTCGCTACGACTTCCCCAGCCTGATCAAGGCCCACCCTGATCTGGCCCGTTTCACCATCACCAACCCCCACGGCAAGCCCAGCATCGACTTTGCCAACCCCGAAGCCGTCCGCGTGTTCAACCGTGCACTGCTCAAGGCCCAGTACGGCATCCAGCACTGGGACATCCCAGCCGATTACCTGTGCCCGCCCATTCCTGGCCGTGCCGACTACATCCACGTAGCCGCCGATCTGTTGGCCGATGACAATGCCGGCGACGTCCCAAGGGGTGCCCAAGTGCGCGCGCTGGACATCGGCGTGGGGGCCAACTGCATCTATCCACTGCTGGGCTACAGTGACTACCGCTGGCGCTTCCTCGGTTCGGACATCGACCCGGTGGCGCTGGCCTCGGCCAAGGCTATCGTCCAGGCCAATGGCCTGGGCAAAGCCATTACCCTGCGCCAGCAGGCCAACCGAGCGCACATCCTCAGCGGCCTGCTGCAGGAGGGCGAACGCTTCGACCTGACCCTGTGCAACCCGCCCTTCCATGCCTCACGCGACGAAGCCACCCGCGGCAGCCAGCGCAAATGGAAGAACCTCGGCAAACAGGACCCCAAACGCAAGCTGCCCGTGCTGAACTTCGGTGGCCAGAACAATGAACTGTGGTGCGAGGGTGGCGAAATCCGCTTTGTCACCCAGCTGATCGGCGAAAGCGTGCAGTACGCCGAACGGGTACTTTGGTTCACCAGCCTGGTGTCCAAGGCCAGCAACCTGCCGGGCATCGAAGCCGCGTTGAAGAAGTCCGGCGCCAAGGCCGTACGCATCATTGAGATGGGCCAGGGGCAGAAACAGAGCCGCATGGTCGCCTGGAGCTTCCTTGACGACGCCGCACGCCAAGCCTGGCACGCCCAGCGTAAATCACAGGCATGAAAAAACCGCGCCCGGGCAAGCCGGGCGCGGTTTCGTCAAAGCAACAATTACTTGTTGATGGCGTCGGTCAGCACTTTGGCTGGAACGAACTTGACGACTTTCTTGGCAGCGATTTCGATGGCAGCGCCAGTCGAAGGGTTGCGGCCGGTACGGGCAGGACGCTCGGAGACTTTCAGCTTGCCGATGCCTGGCAGAGTGATTTCAGCGCCGTTTTCCAGTTGGTCAGCAACGATCTGGCCCAGTTGCTCCAGAGCGTTCTTGGCGGTGGCTTTTGGCGCGGCGATCGATTCGGCGATGTCGGCAATCAGTTGGTCTTTGGTCAATGCCATGGTGGTGTTCCTTCCCTATCAAATTCGATGGTTAAGCAGCGGACTACGACGTTATCGGGCCAGCCCCTTGAAATGGAGGGCCGCGCCAATTGCGTATGTAGATACGAAAATCGGCGTTTGGTTCGACACGACGAAAGCTTGCTGCCAGCAATGCGCACACGAGGGGCGCAAGACCGCGCAAAACTACCACATGAATGGATAAATATCCGCTTCGCACTTTGATTAAATGCAGGTTTTTCGGGGGTTTCAGCTGAAAACACAGAAAATTGAACAAAAAACGAACAACCGACATATCTGCCAACATACGGCCACTGCATCACCTCAGGTCTAGGTTAAACTTGGCAACTTTTGCAGCTCGCCGAGAATTCCATGCCAATCCGTCATTGCATCGTTCACCTGATCGACAAAAAGCCCGATGGCAGCCCCGCCGTACTGCATGCTCGCGACTCCGAACTGGCTGCCTCCGATGCCATCGAAAACCTCCTGGCCGACCTCAATGACAGCTACAACGCCAAGCAAGGCAAGGCCTGGGGCTTTTTCCACGGCGAATCGGGCGCCTACCCGCTGAGTGGCTGGCTGAAGCAGTACCTGGATGAAGAAAAAGACTTCACCGCCTTCAGCCGCGTGGCTGTCGAGCATCTGCAGAAGCTGATGGAAGAGTCCAACCTGTCCACCGGCGGCCACATCCTGTTTGCCCACTATCAGCAAGGCATGACCGAGTACCTGGCGATCGCCCTGCTGCACCATAGCGAAGGCGTGGCGGTGAATGCCCAGCTCGACGTGACCCCTTCCCGTCACCTCGACCTCGGCCAGCTGCACCTGGCAGCACGCATCAACCTGTCGGAGTGGAAGAACAACCAGAACTCCAGGCAGTATATTTCGTTCATCAAGGGCAAGAACGGCAAGAAGGTGTCGGATTACTTCCGCGACTTCATAGGCTGCCAGGAAGGCGTCGACGGCCCGGGCGAAACCCGCACCCTGCTCAAGGCCTTCAGCGATTTCGTCGAAAGCGAAGACCTGCCGGAAGAATCCGCCCGCGAAAAGACCCAGACCCTGGTCGAGTACGCCACCACCCAGACCAAGCTGGGCGAGCCGGTGACGCTCGAAGAGCTGTCCAGCCTGATCGACGAGGACCGCCCCAAAGCGTTCTACGACCACATCCGCAACAAGGACTACGGCCTGTCGCCGGAAATTCCTGCTGACAAACGCACCCTCAACCAGTTCCGCCGTTTCACCGGGCGTGCCGAGGGGCTGTCGATCAGCTTCGAGGCACATTTGCTGGGGGACAAGGTGGAGTATGACGAAGCGGCGGGGACCTTGATCATCAAGGGGCTGCCGACAACCTTGGTGGATCAGCTGAAGCGCCGCAAGGACTGATTTCCCCCAAGCCGCCAAAGGAGGCCACCAGTGCCTCCTTCGCCGACTTGCGCAGCCGTTTCACCAACCGCTCCTGGCGCAGCGCCGCGCTCTTGTCCGGCCACTGCTCCACATACACCAGCGCCTGGGCCGGGCTGGTCTTGAAATAGCGGGCGCCCTGCCCTTTCTGATGCGCGGCGAACCGACGCTGCGGGTCATCGCTGATGCCGCAATACAACGAGCCATTGGCAGCCCTTACCAGATAGACAAACCAGGGCTTACCCATTGCAGGTTCGACGACTTCACTCACCCTGGGCCTGCTGGAATGCGCGCAACCCCTTGAATGCCTGCAGGCGGACCTTGTTCTGCATCAGCGGCGACCACCCCAGCAGCATTCCAGGAACACCCAACGCTTGCCGCGACCAGCGCCACAGGTCAAAGGTGTCGTCATGCTGGCAAATCAGCCCATCACGAATGACAAAGCGTGCCTGGATATCGTTGACCACAACACGGCCGGTCTGGCTGAACAGGTAGGTAGCCACCCAGTGCGCGCTGCCACTGTGCTCATCTGCGCGTATGCTGTCGAATGTCAGGGTGAAGTTCTTGGCGCGGGTGGTGAGCATCCGCCACATATCGCCTGCGTCCTTGCCGCGCAGGGTGCCGAACACCGGGTCGCTGAAAACGATATCGTCGCTGTAGCAGGCCAGCATGGCGTCGGCATCCAGGCGCTGGAAAGCCTGGTAGAAACGGGTGATCAGGGCGCGGTTGGCATCGCTCATTGGGGGCTGGTCCGTCCTAGGTTCGAAAACTGCACGATAATCTGCCCCGGTGGCTTATGCCAGTCCCGCCCTCTTGGCAGGCACGAGGACGGGACTGCTAAAACAGGCCTCAGACTTTTTCGCAGGTCACCTGCACATGCAACGCCCGCCCGGCACCCAGCCCGAACACCACGGCGCCAACGCCCAGCACCGCAAAAATCCAACCCAGTGCCGTCCAGCCGCCGGTCAGGTCATGCACCAGCCCCACCGCAAAAGGCCCCATCGAGGCCAGGGTATAACCCACCCCTTGGGCCATGCTCGACAAGTTCGCCGCCACGTGGGCGTCCTTCGAGCGCAGCACGATCAAGGTCAGCGCCAGGGCAAAGGTACCGCCCTGCCCCAGGCCCAGCACAATGGCCCACCCCCACAGTCCGGAAAGTGGCGCATACAGGCAACCGAACAGCCCCGCCAGCGTGCCCGACATGACCACCACGATTGCCAGCCGCTGGTCCTTGCCGCGGGTGGCCAGCCAGGGGGCGCTGAGCGAACTGATCAACTGCACGATTACCGACCCTGACAGCACCAACCCTGCCTCGGTCGGGGTGAGGCCGCGGCCGATCAGGATCGATGGCAACCAACCGAACACGATGTAAGCCAGTGATGACTGCAGGCCCATATACAGGGTCACCTGCCAGGCCAGTGGGTCACGCCACAAGCCTCGCACGCGATAGGCCACCTTGTGCAGGCCATGCCCCTGACGGGCCTGTGGCAGCCACACCAGCATGGCCAGCAAAGCCGGCAGCACCCAGAAGCCCAACCCCAGTGCCCAGCTGCCGTCGAAATGCTGGGCCAAAGGTACGGTGGCACCTGCGGCCATGGCCGCGCCCAGGCATAACGCCATGGTGTATACACCGGTCAGCGTGCCAGCGTGCTGTGGAAAGTCGCGCTTGACGATACCGGGTAACAATACGCCGATAATGCCGATGCTGGCCCCCGCCATCAGGCTGCCGAGGAACACCCCGATTGCCCCAAAGGTACTTCGTACCACAAGGCCAAGTGCCAGAGTGAGGAGGATGCCAAGAATCACTCGCTCGCTGCCAAAGCGCCGCGCCAGCAACGGCGCCAAGGGAGCAAACAGGCCAAGGCAGAGCACCGGCAAGGTGGTCAGCAAGCCAGCCTGTGAAGCATTCAGCCCCAAGCCTTCAGATACTTGGCCCAGCACCGGCGCCATGCTCGACAATGCCGGGCGCAGGTTCAAAGCCACCAGCACCAGGCCCAGCAGCAACAGCCAGGGCCGCCGCAACACCACAGCCTGCTGCTGGACCTGTTCGTCGTCAGCTTCAGCGTCGATCAGCAGCTCATCGAGATCCCGCTCGTTCGACGGGGAATTACGGGTGATGGATTCAGCCATGGCCTTCTCGGTCTCAGGATTCAATGAGGATACGGGTCAGGCGCTTGGCCCGTTCAGCGTCACGTTGCTCGATGGCGTCGAGGATCTGTCCATGCAAGTCGAACGTGGCCTGGCAGCGCGGAACGGTGGCCATATTGTGTTGCAGCGCGGCAGCCACGACCCCGGAAAAGTAACGGTAAAGCTCGCTTAATGCCGGGTTGTGGGCGGCATCGACCAGCCGCTGGTGGAACACCAGGTCGCAGGCCACATAGGCATCGACATCGCCGTGAAAATGCCCGGCACTGCCTTCCAGGGCATCCCGTAGCGCTTGCAGGTCGGCATCGGTACGGCGCAAGGCCGCCAGCCCGACGGCCTCCGCCTCGAGAATATGGCGGGTTTCACGGGCCTGCTCGGGCGTACACCGGGACATCGCGTGCACCGCCTGCAGCGGGTCCTGGGCAGTGCGCAGGTAGCTGCCGTCGCCCTGGCGAATTTCCACCAGGCCACTGAACGCCAGCACGCGCATGGCCTCACGCACGGTGTTGCGGCTGATGCCCAGCTGCAAGGCAAGCTCTGGCTCGGTAGGCAGGCGCTGACCGACCTGCCAATCGCCCAGCACGATGCATTCGCGCATGCGCTCTACCGCCAACTCCACCAGGGAGCGCTTGGTCAGCTCTGTATTCATGCCACTCAACCAATCATCCGACGAATTGATGCAGCTTACTGGATTGCAGGCAAAGAGGTAAACCACCTGGTATTTCTGCCAGTTGTGGGCATGCCACTTTGTTGCAACGCTCGTTGCGTGCTTTCAAGGATGCGACCCCATGCGACTGGCAAGTTTGCTGTTATTGCTGTTCCTGGCCCTGCAGCCGGGCTGTGACCCGGCCCGGCACCCGAGCCGCCCTAAAACCTTGCTCATCGGCCTTGACGGCGTGCAATTGCAGCAGTACCTGCAATTGGGCGATGCGACCAACCTGAAACAGCGGCTGCACTACGGCAAGGCTTACGCCGGGGGGATCAATGGTAAAGCCAGCGAGCAACCCACCTTGAGTGGCCCAGGCTGGATCACTTTGCTGACCGGCGTGTGGAGCGACAAGCATGGCGTTGAATCGGACGACGACTCGCAACGGGTAAACCCGGCGTTTCCTAGCCTGTTCAAGCGGCTACGCCTGGCCTACCCCAATGCCTACCTCTCCAGCATCGTCAACTGGTCGCCCATCAACACGGCATTTCTGCTGGAGGACGCCCATGGCGCCGATGTACGCGAAAGTGGTTTGCCAGATGAACAAGTGATTGAACGAACGTTGCAGATCCTCGGCGACACACCCGCTGATTTCACGTTCATTCAATTGGACGAACCTGACCAGATTGGCCATCACAGGGGTTATGGTGAGCGCTATGCGCAGGCGTTGCGCAAGGCCGACAGCGAGATCGGGCGGCTGTTGGACAAGGTAGGCCAGCGGCGTCGCATGTTCCCACAGGAAGACTGGCTGGTACTCGTCAGTACCAACCATGGCCGGGACTATTGGGGCAAAGGCCATGGCGGCGCTTCGGAGCAGGAAAAGAGCATCTTCATCGCCAGCAACAAACCGTTGAATCAGGAACTGACCGAGCTGAGCATTCCTGTGGAAATGCCTGGGCCCGGCGGTCTGTACGGGCTTCCCGCGCAGACCTCGGTAGCGCCCACGGTGCTGCGCCACATGGGCCTCAAGCTGCAGCCGGAATGGCTATTGGACGGCACGCCTTTACTGGGTGATACCGGCGTGCGCAAGGCGCGGGCCGATGAAAACAAAGGACGGCTACGCTGGAACAGTAACGCCAAGGGTTATCTGACCATTATCAAGAACGGCCATGTGGTTGCCCAGGTTGCGGCCAGAGACGAGCAATGGACCGATCCGGAGGGGATGGACAAGCAGAACGATTATGCACTGGTACTGGATGGTACACCGGCGGCAGTGCGCAACAGGCCGGCAGCCAAGCCGTTTGTAATCGAAGACCGCCGCTATTAAGCCCTTGGGAAGCAACAGCTCTGTCGTTCCTCAAGGGCTTGCGCGCCCCCCCCCGTAGGAGCGGGTTCACCCGCGAAAGGGCCGGACCTGCTGGCCAATTACCACCCGCCATTCACCGTTGCCGCCGCTACCGTATTCGCGGGTAAACCCGCTCCTACATTGGACGCGCACAGGCTGTTGTAGGAGCGGGTTCACCCGCGAATGGGCCGGGCCTGCTGGCCAATTTCCACCGACCGTTCGCCGCTGCCGCCGCTACCGTATTCGCGGGTAAACCCGCTCCTACGATGGACGCGCACAGGCTGTTGTAATCGATGGACTCGCCCCCGCCGAGGCATCACAGTGCCACGGTGGTGTTCGAAGAAGCCAACGGCAGCGAGGGCGAGACCATGAAAAAGCATAGTTCGAAACACGATTCCCTGTCTTCCACTGATGTGGAGCTTTGCACAACCATCTGCGTAGACCTGGCCAAACAGGTCTTCCAATTAGCAGGCGAGGACGCTACTGGGCGGGTGATCTACGAAGATCGCATCAAATCCCGCCAAGCGTTCCACGATTTCCTGCTCAGGCTGCCAACGACCGTGGCCGTCTTGATGGAGTGCGGCCCAGGTGCGCAAGCCTGGGCCAGACTGCTGCAGGCCAAAGGTAATCCGGTTCGCATCCTGCCGGCGCAACGTGTCGCCGAACATCGCAGCGGTGCTAAGAACGATCGTAACGACTGCTATGCCATTTTGCGTGCCGGTCGCGATACGAGCATCGCTTCGATACCGATCAAGAGCACCACTGCACTGGCTATTCAAGCGCTGCACCGTATCCGGCGCGGTAACATCAAGCGACATACCGCGCTGGGTAATCAGATCCGTGGTTTGCTACTCGAGCATGGCGTATCCATGCCCCAGGGCGATGCCGCGATCAATAAGCATGTGCCTCAGGCGCTTGAGGATGCTTCCTTGCCTCTACCCGACCTGTTGCGCGAGTTGCTCGATGAGTTGCTGATGGACTGGTTGTCTCTAGGTGAACGCATAGCGGCGCTGAGCCGCCGGCTCGAAGCGACTGCCCAAGAGGATAAAGTCGCTCAGCGACTGATCACCATTCGCGGCGTCGGCCCTATCATTGCCACGGCGATCGTGGCGAAACAGACCGACCCCAGCCGCTTCGCCAGTGGCCGAATGTATTCCGCCTTCTTCGGTATCGTGCCCGATCAGCACAGCAGCGGAAACAAAATCAGATTGGGCAAGATGAGCAAGCGCGGTGACGGCTACATACGCAGCCTGATGATCCAGGGCGCGCATTCCGTCTTGAGCCAGCTAAGGCCTGATTCCGATCAGCCAGATGATCGCCGCCTCTTGCGTTGGCTATCCCGCCTTGGGCGCAAGGAGGCGGCGATCAGGCTGGCTAATCGAAATCTGCGGATTATCTGGGCCCTGTTACAGAGCGATCAGGTTTACCAACGCAAACCGAACGAAAAACCGGAGGCGGCTATGAGCCTCTGACCCACCGGGTAATGCCACCGGGGCGCTAGGCGCTCCAACCCCTGCTAGTGAACATTGACCCTAGGTAAGACCGTCGCAGACCGATGCCTCCGCTCCTACAGGCCTGATAGTGGCCTCAATGTAAACGGCACACTGCGAGCTCACCACGATGTTGGCCAGAAGCAAAAAGCTTCCTCGAACAGGCCTGATACATAGATGCAACCGGGTTCCTATGTTCAAAAAAGCAGCTAGACAGTGTGGGCGAGTCCATACATAGGAGCGGGTTCACCCGCGAAGGGGCCGGGCCTGCTGGCCAATTTCCACCGACCGTTCGCCGCTGCCGCCGCTACCGTATTCGCGGGTAAACCCGCTCCTACACGTCAGCTCAACGCATCCAGCAGCGCCTGGTTCATTTCCGGCGTACCGATGGTAATCCGCAGGAACTGGGCAATACGCGGCTGCTTGAAGTGACGCACGATCACGCCCTGCTCGCGCAAGCGTGCCGCCAGCTCGCCGGCATCCTGCTGCGGGTGGCGGGCGAAGATGAAGTTGGCCGCCGACGGCAGCACCTCAAAGCCCTTGGCCTGCAGCTGACCGACCAACACCTCGCGGCTGTCTATTACCTTGCGGCAGGTTTCCTCGAAGTACTCACGGTCTTCGAACGCCACCGCCGCGCCGACGATAGCTGCACGGTCCAGTGGATAGGAGTTGAAGCTGTTCTTGATCCGCTCCAACGCCTCGATCAGGTCCGGATGCCCCACCGCCAGGCCAACTCGCAGCCCCGCCAGCGAGCGCGACTTCGACAGCGTCTGGGTAACCAGCAGGTTATCGTAGCGGTCCACCAGGCTGATCGCCGTTTCACCACCGAAATCGATGTAGGCCTCATCCACCACCACCACCGAATCACGGTTGGCCTGCAGCAACTCCTCCACCACCTGCAACGGCATCAGGCAACCGGTCGGCGCGTTGGGGTTGGGGAAGATGATGCCAGCGTTGGGCTTTTTGTAGTCCTCAATGCGGATCTGGAACTGCTCATCCAGCGCCACCTGTTCGAAGGCAATGCCGTACAGGCCACAGTAGACCGGGTAGAAGCTGTAGCTGATGTCCGGGAACAGCAGCGGCGCATCGTGCTGGAACAGGCCGTGGAAGATGTGCGCCAGCACCTCGTCCGAACCGTTGCCGACAAACACCTGCGCCGGGGTCACGCCGTAGTACTCGGCCACCGCTTGCTTGAGACGGTCACCGTTCGGGTCCGGGTACAGGCGCAGGTTATCGTTCAGCTCGCCGCGCATGGCCTCCAGCGCCTTGGGCGACGGGCCATAGGGGTTTTCGTTGGTGTTCAGCTTGACCAGGCGGGCCAGCTTGGGTTGCTCGCCCGGCACGTAAGGCACCAGGTCCTTGACGAAGGGGCTCCAGAATCGACTCATGCTCAGTTCCCCTTCTCTTGGGTCAAAATACGGTATTCAGCGCTGCGGGCGTGGGCGGTCAGCGACTCGCCACGGGCCAGGACCGAGGCAGTGTGGCCCAGTTCGGACGCGCCCTGTTCGGAGCAGAAGATGATCGACGAACGCTTCTGGAAGTCATACACCCCCAGCGGCGACGAAAAACGCGCGGTACCTGAAGTGGGCAGCACGTGGTTAGGGCCAGCGCAGTAATCGCCCAGCGCTTCGCTGGTGTGGCGGCCCATGAAGATCGCGCCAGCGTGGCGAATGTGTGGCAGCCAGGCTTGCGGGTCGGCCACCGACAGCTCCAGGTGCTCCGGTGCAATGCGGTTGGCCACGTCCATGGCCTGCTGCATGTCACGCACCTGGATCAGCGCACCACGGCCATTGATCGACTTCTCGATGATATCGGCACGTTCCATGGTCGGCATCAGCTTGTCGATGCTGGCAGCCACACGATCGAGGAAGGCGGCATCCGGGCTGACCAGGATGGCCTGGGCGTCTTCGTCGTGCTCGGCCTGGGAGAACAGGTCCATGGCAATCCAGTCCGGGTCGGTCTGACCGTCGCACACCACGAGAATTTCCGAGGGGCCGGCGATCATGTCAATGCCTACCTGGCCGAACACGTGGCGTTTGGCGGTGGCAACGTAGATGTTGCCCGGGCCGACGATCTTGTCCACCTGCGGCACGCTTTCAGTACCGTAGGCCAGCGCAGCCACGGCCTGGGCACCACCGACGGTGAACACCCGGTCGACACCGGCGATGCAGGCAGCCGCCAGCACCAGCTCGTTGACCTCACCACGCGGGGTCGGTACCACCATCACCACTTCAGCCACGCCCGCGACCTTGGCCGGGATGGCGTTCATCAGCACCGACGACGGGTACGACGCCTTGCCGCCCGGCACATACAGGCCAGCACGGTCCAGCGGGGTGACCTTCTGGCCGAGCACGGTGCCGTCGGCCTCGGTGTACTGCCAGGAATCCTGCTTCTGCCGCTCGTGATAAATGCGCACACGGTTGGCGGCCTTTTCCAGGGCCTCGCGCTGGACCGGGGTAATACGGGTCAGCGCCAGTTCCAGGCGCGCGCGATTGAGGATCAGGTCGTCAATCGACTTGGCGTCAACACCATCGAAACGCTGGGTGAATTCCACCAGCGCCGCATCACCGCGTTCACGCACGGCCTTGATGATGTCGAGCACGCGCTGATTGACCGCGTCATCGGACACACTTTCCCAGCTCAGCAGATGATCCAGATGTCGGGCGAAATCCGGATCAGCGGCGTTGAGACGGGCAATTGCAGTGGACACGGTCATGGCGAGGGCCTCGTAATATTAGCGAATGCTCAGGCGCCCTAGGGGATTGTGCGAAAAGTGCCTGCGCGACGATCATGCTACGTTAAAAACAGGCTCGGAATGCTCATTTGCAACCAGCAAAGTCGGGCGCGACCCCGGCCGTTCCTCGCCTGTTTTCGTTCTTGCATGATCGCCGCTCGGCGACTTTTCGCACAATCCCAAGCTACCAGTCCATCCGCGCGGGCACCCGAGAAAAATGGCTATGACGCGGATAGACGGGCGCGACAGCGAAGGTCGCGCACAGGAGTCAACCGCGGTGTCGCGATTCGACCGCTTGACGCAGCGTGTCGATCAGGCTCTGGATACGGGCGTGCTGCATTTTCATGGAGGCTTTGTTGACCACCAGGCGAGAGCTGATCGTGGCGATCAGTTCCTGGGGTTCCAGGCCGTTGGCACGCAGGGTGTTGCCGGTGTCGACCACGTCGATGATCTTGTCGGCAAGGTTGATCAGCGGTGCCAGCTCCATCGAGCCATACAGCTTGATGATGTCGACCTGGCGACCTTGTTCGGCATAGTAACGCTTGGCTACGTTGACGAACTTGGTGGCCACGCGCAGGCGGCCCTTGGGCTCGGCTGCGCCGACTACGCCCGCGGTCATCAGCTTGCATTGAGCAATCTGCAGGTCCAGAGGCTCATACAGGCCCTGGCCGCCGTACTCCATCAGCACGTCCTTGCCGGCCACACCCAGGTCGGCAGCGCCATGCTCGACATAGGTCGGCACGTCGGTGGCACGCACGATCAGCAGGCGTACATCGTCCTGCGTGGTGGGGATGATCAGTTTGCGGCTCTTGTCCGGGTTTTCGGTCGGCACGATGCCGGCCTCGGCGAGCAACGGCAAGGTATCGTCGAGAATACGGCCTTTGGAAAGCGCGATGGTCAACATTGGAACGTCGGTCCTTAAGCGGCTGCTGCCGGCCAGGTCATCGACCTGGCCGCATTCAATTCAAAAGGTGCGTCCTTGCACCCGCGGGGTACTAGCCCGGTACGCGGCGGATTTTCGCGCCGAGCATCTGCAGTTTTTCCTCGATGCACTCGTAACCACGGTCGATGTGGTAGATGCGATCGATCAGGGTATCGCCTTCGGCAACCAGCGCCGACAGCACCAGGCTGGCAGAAGCACGCAGGTCGGTGGCCATGACCGGGGCACCCTTCAGCGCCTTGACGCCAGTGACGATGGCGGTGTTGCCTTCGACCTGGATCTGCGCGCCCATGCGGTGCATTTCGTAAACATGCATGAAGCGGTTTTCGAAGATGGTCTCGATCACCGCGCCAGTGCCTTCGGCAATGGCATTCAGCGAGATGAACTGCGCCTGCATGTCGGTCGGGAACGCCGGATACGGGGCAGTACGCAGGTTGACGGCTTTCGGCCGCTTGCCATGCATGTCCAGTTCGATCCAGTCTTCGCCGGTGTTGATGTCGGCACCCGCTTCCTTGAGTTTTTCAAGCACGGCTTCAAGGATGGTAGGGTCGGTGTCCTTGACCTTGACGCGGCCACCGGTCACGGCAGCGGCAACCAGGTAGGTACCGGTCTCGATGCGGTCCGGCATCACGCGGTAGTTGGCCGAATCCAGTCGTTCGACACCATCGATGGTGATGGTGTCGGTACCGGCGCCCTGAATGTTCCCGCCCATGGCGTTGATGAAGTTGGCCAGGTCGACCACTTCAGGCTCACGCGCGGCGTTCTGCAACACGCTGCGGCCCTTGGCCAAGGCAGCGGCCATCATGATGTTCTCGGTACCGGTCACGCTGACGGTGTCGAAGAAGAAGTGCGCGCCACGCAGGCCACCTTCAGGCGCCTTGGCCTTGATGTAGCCGCCTTCCACTTCGATCTTCGCCCCCATGGCCTCAAGGCCACGGATGTGCAGATCGACCGGGCGCGAACCAATGGCGCAACCGCCAGGCAGGGCCACTTCGGCCTCGCCGAAACGGGCAACCATCGGGCCCAGCACCAGGATCGAGGCGCGCATGGTCTTGACCAGCTCGTACGGCGCGACCAGGGTCTTGATGGTGCGTGGATCGATCTCCACCGACAGCTTTTCGTCGATCACAGGCTCGATGCCCATGCGCCCGAAGAGCTCGATCATGGTGGTGATGTCGTGCAGGTGCGGCAGGTTGCCCACGGTGACCGGGCCATCGGCCAGCAGAGTGGCTGCCAGAATCGGCAGGGCTGCGTTCTTCGCGCCCGAAATGCGGATCTCGCCGTCAAGGCGAGCGCCGCCAGTAATAATCAGTTTGTCCATTGGAGTCTCGCCGCCAAGTTGGCTCAGGTGCGCTCAGCCCAGGCTGCGCTGCTGAAAAATTTCATGGTTACCGCATGGATGCTGCCATTGGCGATCCACGGATTCAGGTGAGCATAGATCGCCTGCTGGCGTTTGACCGGACTCAGGCCAGCCAACTCGTCGCTGATCACGTTCAACTGGAAGTTGCAGCCTTCGCCTTCAACTTCGACCCGGGAACCCGGCAATTTCTCTTCAAGGAAGCTTTTAACTTCTACGGCCTGCATGCTCAACCTCAATCGGCGCCCGATGCGCACGGGTCGGCCATCATACAAAAAAGCCCCTCGCCTGCGAAGCCCAACGAAGGCTTCGCTGACCGAGGGGTCATCATCCGTGCCTGGCCACTAGCTTGCCAGCACTTCATCGAGATCATAGACCTCGGCAATTTCCCGCATGTCGTCAGGCATGCCACGCACCTCGCACGCCTTGCCAGTGGCCTGAGCATCCCGCATGTACGCCAGCAGTAGCGACAGGCCGACACTCGACGACTTCTCGACAGCCGAGCAATCAAGCACCAGTCGCGGCTCGCGCGAGCCATCGATCAGCACTTTGCCTTGCTTGCGCAAGGCCGGGCCGCTGCGGTAGTCCAGCACGCCAGCCAGACGCAGCACGCCCGGCTCTGCCATGCTTACAGCGGCCTCACTCATTTGACGCTCTTCTCTGGCGAGTTGTCGGCAGCCTGCTTGGCCTTGGCCACTTCGCCGGCCCAGCCGTCGATGGTCTTGTCCAGGTCATTGCCGTTACGCTGCATGGCATCGGCGAACTGGTCACGGAACAGCTTGCCGATGTTGATGCCGTTGACGATCACGTTACGCACCTTCCACTCGCCGCCAATGTTCTCCAGGGTGTACTGCACGGGGTACACGGCACCGTTGTTGCCGGTAACCTTCATGCCGACACTGGCGCGCTTGCCGTCATCGGCTTTAGCCGGGTCGACAGTGATGCCCTGGTTGTTGTACTCGAGCAAGGCATTGCCATAGAACTGCATCAGGCTGCGCTTGAAGTTTTCCTGGAAGCGCTGCATCTGCTCCGGGGTCGCCTTGCGGGAGTATTTCACGGTCATGATGCTGCGCGAGATACCGTCAGCATCCACCACCGGGCCGAGAATGCGGTTGAGCGAGTCATAGAAGGCGTTGGGGTTGGACTTGTACTGCTCCTTGTTGGCCTTGAGGTCACCGAGCAGTTCATTGGTGGTGCTTTGAACCACTTCGTGCGGTGTCTGCACAGCCAGGGCCAGCAGGGGGAAGGCCGCCAGCAGCACCAGCAAGCCACGTCGCAGGATCGAAATCATGGGTACTCCTTAATTAGCCGGTTGCGCTTCTTTCGGTTCCTTGCCAACAGAGTTGAGCAGGAACTTGCCAATCAGATCCTCCAGCACCAGTGCCGACTGAGTGTCATGGATGGTTGCACCATCCTTGAGAACGTCGTCTTCACCGCCAACGCTGATGCCGATGTACTTCTCACCAAGCAAACCGGCGGTCAGGATCGAGGCAGTGGAGTCGGTCGGCAGGTTATCGACCGACTTGTCCAGCTGCAACGTCACCCGACCGGTGTAGGAATCACGGTCCAGATCGATGGCGGTGACCTTGCCGATGGTCACACCGGCCATGGTCACTTTAGCTCTGACCGTCAAACCGGCGATATTGTCGAAGTAAGCATAAACTTTATAGGTATCGCTGCTCGGGCTGGCCGACAGCCCGCTGACACGCAGGGCCAGCAGCAGCAGCGCCAGGATCCCGGCCAGGAGGAACAGGCCGACACCGATTTCCAGGGTGCGGTTTTGCATCAGAAATCTCCAAACATCAAGGCGGTCAGAATAAAGTCCAGACCCAGCACTGCCAACGAGGCATAGACCACGGTCTTGGTGGTTGCACGACTGATCCCTTCTGAGGTGGGCTCACAGTCGTACCCCTGGAATACGGCGATCCAGGTCGAGACGAAAGCAAACACCACGCTCTTGACCAGCCCGTTGAGCACGTCGTCAGTGAAAGAAACACTGTTCTGCATGTTGGCCCAGAACGAGCCCTCGTAGACACCCAGCCAGTCCACCGCCACCCACGAGCCACCCCAGATACCGACCACGCTGAAGATCAGCGCCAGCAGCGGCAGCGAGATGAAACCGGCCCACAGGCGTGGCGCAACGATGTACTTGAGCGGGTCGACACCGATCATTTCCAGGCTCGACAACTGCTCGGTGGACTTCATGTTGCCGATTTCGGCGGTCAGCGCGGAACCGGCACGCCCAGCGAACAGCAACGCCGTTACCACCGGACCAAGTTCACGCAGCAGGGTCAGGGCGACCATCTGCCCTACCGCCTGCTCCGAGCCGTACTTGGTCAGGATGCTGTAGCCCTGCAGCGCCAGCACCATGCCGATGAACACACCGGACACGACGACGATCGCCAGCGACAGCACACCCACCGAGTACAACTGCTTGGTCAGCAGCTGGAAGCCGCCGCCAATACCACCGCGACCGACCAGTGCATGGAACAGGAACAGGCACGAACGCCCGAGCACGGCCAGCACGTCGATTGCCGAGCGGCCCAGCAGGCGGACACGTTCGAGTAAGGATTTTCTGCGCATCAACGCGCCCCCAGCAGGTCGGCGCGGTAGTCAGGCGCGGGAAAGTGGAAGGGAACCGGGCCATCCGGGTCGCCTTTCATGAATTGGCGGATCCGTGGATTGTCCGAACCCATCAGCTCATCAGGCGTCCCCTGGCCCAGCACCTGGCCGTCACCTACCACGTAAATGTAGTCGGCGATGCTGGCGGTTTCTGCCAGGTCATGGGAAACCACGATGCTGGTGATGCCCAGGGCATCGTTGAGCAGGCGAATCAGGCGCACCAGTACCCCCATGGCGATCGGGTCCTGGCCGACGAACGGTTCGTCGTACATGAGGATCTGCGGGTCCAGGGCAATCGCCCGGGCCAGCGCTACACGGCGCTTCATGCCACCGGACAGCTCGTCGGGCATCAGGTCGATGGCACCGCGCAGGCCCACGGCCTGCAGCTTCATCAACACGATGTCACGGATCATTTCGTCCGACAGCTGAGTATGCACGCGCAGCGGGAACGCGACGTTCTCGAACACATCGAGGTCGGTGAACAACGCGCCGCTCTGGAACAGCACGCCCATCTGCTTGCGGGCGTCGAACAGGTCGCTGCGCGACAGCGTCGGCAGGTTCTGCCCGGCAACCCATACCTCACCGCTCGAGGGGCGCAACTGTGCGCCCATCAGGCGGAGCAACGTGGTCTTGCCGCACCCCGATGGCCCCATGATGCCGGTGACCTTGCCGCGCGGGATGCTGATGTCCACGTTGCTGAAAATGCTGCGCGAACCACGTTTGAAGGTTACTCCCTTCAACTCGACCGCGTAGGCGCTATCCACACTCATCTAGACTCCTTGCTAATGCAGCCTCGTCCTAATGGACGCCGGCCTCCATCTGGAAGGCACACGCACCCCTGACAGGCCGAATAGCGGCGAACTATAGCACCGCTGACAGCCACGCCCCAAGGCCGGACAAGCAGTCGTTCAGCCCCGGGACAGGCTTTGGTGGTATTCACTGCAACAATCGAGGAGGTGAGGGTTTTCATCATTGCGCGTATAATCGTCGCCCTTTCATCAGGCATTGCTTTTTCGACATGAGCCAATCCAGCGAGCTGATCCAATCCGCCCAACGCACTCTGCGCCTGGAACTCGAGGCCGTAGAGGCCCTTTTGGCGCGCATCGACGACAATTTCGTCAAAGCCTGCGAACTGATTCTGGCCAGCAAGGGCCGGGTCGTCGTGGTCGGCATGGGCAAGTCCGGGCACATCGGCAACAAGATCGCCGCGACCCTGGCCAGCACCGGCACACCGGCGTTTTTCGTGCATCCGGCCGAAGCCAGCCATGGCGACATGGGCATGATCACCCGTGATGATGTCATCCTTGCGCTGTCGAACTCCGGCAGCACCGCCGAAATCGTCACCCTGCTGCCGTTCATCAAGCGCCTTGGCATCAAGCTGATCAGCCTGACCGGCAACCCGGACTCGCCGCTGGCCCAGGCCGCCGAGGTCAACCTTGACGCACGTGTCGAACAAGAGGCCTGCCCGCTGAACCTGGCACCCACCTCCTCCACCACGGCAGCGCTGGTACTGGGCGACGCCTTGGCCATCGCCTTGCTCGAAGCCCGCGGCTTCACCGCCGAGGACTTCGCCTTCTCGCACCCGGGAGGCGCGCTGGGCCGCCGCCTGCTGCTGAAGGTCGAGAACGTGATGCACGCCGGCGACGACCTGCCTCAAGTACCACGCGGCACCCTGCTCAAGGACGCGCTGCTGGAAATGTCCCACAAAGGTTTGGGCATGACCGTGATCGTCGAAGCCGATGGCAAACTGGCCGGGATCTTCACCGACGGTGACCTGCGCCGCAGCCTGGACCGCAATATCGATGTGCACACCACCCTGATCGACCAGGTCATGACCGTTCATGGCAAGACTGCGCGTGCCGACATGCTCGCCGCCGAAGCCCTGAAGATAATGGAAGACCACAAGATCAACGCCCTGGTGGTGGTGGACCGTGAAGACCGCCCGACCGGCGCCCTGAACATGCATGACCTGCTGCGCGCCGGCGTAATGTAAAGGAGCGATGGAATGAACCAGGACCTCATGCAACGCGGCAAAGGCATCAAGCTGGCAGTGTTCGACGTGGACGGCGTGCTCACCGACGGCCGCCTGTACTTCCTCGAGGATGGCAGCGAATTCAAGACGTTCAATACCCTCGACGGCCAGGGCATCAAGATGCTCATGGCCTCGGGCGTGACCACCGCGATCATCAGCGGGCGCAAGACCCCCGTGGTCGAACGCCGGGCCAGGAACCTCGGTATCCCGCACCTCTACCAAGGCCGGGAGGACAAATTGGTGGTGCTTGACGGCCTGCTCGCCGAACTGGGCCTAAGCTATGATCAAGTGGCTTACCTGGGCGACGACCTGCCCGACCTGCCGGTGATTCGCCGGGTGGCTCTGGGCATGGCCGTAGCCAACGCCGCACCGTTCGTACGCCAGCACGCCCACGGCGTGACCCAGGCACGTGGCGGCGAAGGCGCGGCCCGTGAATTCTGCGAAATGATCATGCAGGCCCAGGGCACCCTGGACGCTGCCAACGCCAACTACCTGTAAGGCTGCCCATGCTCAGCAAGAAAGCCCGAAACATTGCGCTGCTCGGGGCGATAGCCGCCCTGTTGGTAGCCATTGGCTACTGGAATGTCAGCCCGGAGAGCTTCCTCGACAAGCCCGTGGCCCAGGTCGACGAAAGCGCCATCGATTACTACGCGATCAACGCCCACAGCGTGCAGTTCCTGCCCGACGGCAAGCTGCAATACGAAATGACCGCCGACAGGATCGAACACCTCAAGACCAGCGAAATCACCCAAGTGACCACACCGGACCTGCACCTGTACCGCGGCACCGAGTACCCGTGGCATGTGCAGAGCACGCGCGCCGAGGTCAATCCTGACGGTACCGAGGTCGAACTGATCGACAAGGTGCGGATTGCCCGCACCGATGAAAAGCAGCGTGAAACCATCATCACCAGCTCACGCATGACCGTGTTCCCGCAGAAGCAATATGCGCAGACCGAGCAAGCCGTTAGAATCGACGGCGCCGGAGGCACCACTACGGGCAAAGGCATGAAAGCGTATTTGAAAGAAGGCAAGATGGACTTGCTCT
The DNA here is from genome assembly GCF_045164175.1 of Pseudomonas sp. 10(2024). Taxonomy (NCBI): domain Bacteria; kingdom Pseudomonadati; phylum Pseudomonadota; class Gammaproteobacteria; order Pseudomonadales; family Pseudomonadaceae; genus Pseudomonas; species Pseudomonas sp. 10(2024). Next base: position 1,088,038 of record NZ_CP174006.1, on the reverse strand, counting down.
CTAACGTAAGAGGACAGTATGAGGCTCGTTAAAACCCTCCCCCTTTTGCTCAGCCTGAGCGCAGCACTGGGAAGCGCGAGCGCCCTCGCCCTGCCGAACGACCGTGACCAGCCTATCCGCATCCAGGCCGACAACGCTCACCTGGATGACAAGCAAGGCGTGGCCACTTACACCGGCGACGTGATCATCACTCAGGGTTCTATGATGATCAAAGGCAACACCGTGACCATTACCCGCTCCGCCTCTGGCGATATCGACGTAGTGACCTCGGTGGGCAACCTGGCCTACTTCGAGCAGCAGCAGAGCGCAGCCAAGCCGGACAAGATGAAAGGCTGGGGCGTAACCATCCAGTACCAGTCGCAGAAGGACTTGGTCATTCTCACCGACCGCGCCAAGGTCGAGAGCGAAGGCAATACCACCGAAGGCGAAAAGATCGTCTACAACACCCAGACCCAGGTGGCGACCGCCGGTCGCGGTGGCAATGTGACAACACCCCGTCAGCGCATCGACATGGTGATCCAGCCCAAGAAGAAGGCCGAGTAAATGGCAACCCTCAAAGCCCAGCACCTGGCAAAGAGCTACAAGGGGCGGCAGGTAGTACGTGATGTCAGCCTGTCTATCGACAGCGGCCAGATCGTCGGCCTGCTCGGCCCCAACGGCGCCGGCAAGACCACTTGCTTCTACATGATTGTTGGGCTGGTCCAGGCCGAACAGGGCCGCGTACTGATCGACAACCTCGATGTCAGCCACCAGCCGATGCACGGCCGCGCCCGCGCCGGAATCGGCTACCTGCCGCAGGAAGCCTCGATCTTCCGCAAGCTATCGGTCGCCGACAACATCATGGCCATCCTCGAGACCCGCAAGGACCTCGACCGGGACGGCCGCCGCAAAGAGCTGGAAAGCCTGCTGCAGGAGTTCCACATCAGCCACATCCGTGACAACCTCGGCATGAGCCTGTCCGGCGGTGAACGCCGCCGCGTCGAAATCGCGCGCGCCCTGGCGACCGCACCCAAGTTCATCCTGCTGGACGAACCGTTCGCCGGTGTCGACCCGATTTCGGTCGGCGACATCAAGCAGATCATCCACCACCTCAAGGCCAAAGGTATCGGCGTACTGATTACCGACCACAACGTGCGTGAAACCCTGGATATCTGCGAAACCGCTTATATCGTCAACGATGGCCGACTGATCGCCGAAGGCGACGCTGAAACCATCCTGGCAAACGACCTGGTCAAAGAAGTTTACCTGGGTCACGAGTTCCGCCTCTGACCCGGCACGCGCCTGAAGTACTGGCAAACAGCCCTGAAACTGCAGGTAAAGTTGTTACGGTACTCTAGGCAAACGCTACAATTTAAGGCATAAAACTTGCTTGATCTGGCGCTTCGGCGCCCTCGTGTAGTGGATGGCGCATGCGCGCCGGCGAACAAGGTATTAAGCCCCTGCCATGAAACCATCGCTCGTCCTAAAAATGGGCCAGCAACTGACGATGACACCTCAGTTGCAACAGGCCATCCGCCTGCTCCAGCTCTCTACCCTGGACCTCCAACAGGAAATCCAGGAAGCGCTGGAGTCGAACCCGATGCTCGAACGTCAGGAAGACGGCGAAGACTTCGACAACAGCGACCCGATGGCCGACAACGCCGAGAACAAGCCGGCCGCCGAAGTTCAGGACAACAGTTTCCAGGAAAGCACCGTCAGCGCCGACAACCTGGAAGACGGTGAGTGGAGCGAGCGCATCCCCAACGAGCTCCCGGTCGATACCGCCTGGGAAGACATCTACCAGACCAGCGCCAGCAGCCTGCCGAGCAACGATGACGACGAATGGGACTTCACCACGCGCACATCGGCCGGCGAAAGCCTGCAAAGCCACCTGCTGTGGCAGTTGAACCTGGCACCGATGTCCGACACCGATCGCTTGATTGCCGTGACCCTGATCGACAGCATCAACGGCCAGGGCTACCTGGAAGACACACTCGAAGAAATCTGCGCCGGTTTCGACCCCGAGCTGGATATCGAACTGGACGAGGTCGAAGCCGTACTGCACCGCATCCAGCAGTTCGAGCCGGCTGGCGTTGGCGCCCGCAACCTGGGCGAATGCCTGTTGCTGCAACTGCGCCAGCTGCCCGCTACAACCCCGTGGATGACCGAAGCCAAGCGCCTGGTCACCGATTTCATCGACCTGCTCGGCAGCCGTGACTACAGCCAGCTGATGCGGCGGATGAAAATCAAGGAAGACGAGCTGCGCCAGGTCATCGAACTGGTGCAAAGCCTTAACCCGCGCCCTGGTTCGCAGATCGAGTCCAGCGAGCCCGAGTACGTGGTGCCCGACGTCATCGTGCGCAAGGACAGCGACCGTTGGCTGGTAGAACTGAACCAGGAAGCCATCCCACGCCTGCGCGTCAACCCACAATACGCCGGCTTCGTCCGCCGTGCCGACACCAGCGCCGACAACACCTTCATGCGCAACCAGCTGCAGGAAGCGCGCTGGTTCATCAAGAGCCTGCAAAGCCGTAACGAAACCCTGATGAAGGTTGCCACGCAGATCGTCGAGCACCAACGCGGCTTCCTCGACCACGGCGACGAAGCAATGAAGCCGTTGGTGCTGCATGACATTGCCGAAGCCGTAGGCATGCACGAATCGACCATTTCGCGGGTTACCACGCAGAAATACATGCACACCCCGCGTGGCATCTACGAACTGAAATACTTTTTCTCCAGCCATGTCAGCACCTCCGAAGGCGGAGAATGCTCGTCCACGGCGATCCGCGCGATCATCAAGAAACTGGTTGCGGCGGAAAATCAGAAAAAGCCATTGAGTGACAGCAAGATCGCTGGTTTACTGGAGGCACAAGGCATCCAGGTAGCCCGTCGCACCGTCGCCAAGTACCGCGAGTCCCTCGGCATCGCACCGTCGAGCGAACGCAAGCGACTGATGTAGCCCCTGAGATGTGCCACAGCGTTTTCGTGGCAGGTGCAAGACCTGCCTCTTTATGCACGGGCAACAAAGGAGAAGCTGTATGCAAGTCAATATCAGTGGACAGCATGTAGAAGTCACCCAGCCACTGCGCGATTACGTGCTTGAAAAGCTCGCCCGCGTGGAGAGTCACTTCGACAAGATCACCAACGTGCAGGTAATCATGAAAGTCGAGAAGCTTCAGCAGAAGGTCGAGGCGACCCTGCAGATTCCCGGCGGTGAAGTGGTAGCCAACGCCGAACACGAAGACATGTATGCAGCGATCGACGCCCTGGCCGACAAGCTCGACCGCCAACTGAAAAAACACAAGGAAAAACAGCAAAGCCTGCTGCAAGGTGCAGCTGCCCGCTGATCCCCCTCATCCATGATCCGACTTGAAACCATCCTGACCCCCGGCCGTTCCCTCGTGAACGTGCCGGGCGGCAGCAAGAAGCGCGCCCTGGAAAAGGTCGCCACTGTCATCGCCGACCAAGTGCCAGAACTGGAGATGCAGGACGTCTTCGAAAAACTGGTAGCCCGGGAAAAGCTCGGTTCTACCGGTTTTGGCAATGGCATCGCCATCCCGCACTGCCGGCTTGAAGGATGCTCCGCGCCTGTCAGCGCCCTGCTGCACCTGGAAGCGCCTATCGATTACGACGCCATCGATGGCGCGCCGGTGGACCTGCTGTTTGTGCTGCTGGTGCCCGAAGCGGCCACCGATGCCCACCTTGAACTTCTGCGTCAGATCGCCAGCATGCTCGATCGCAAGGAGGTCCGTGATCGACTGCGTGCGGCCACCAGCAACGAGGCCCTGTTCCAGGTTGTCCTGGACGTACAGAACGAGCACTGAACATGCGCCTGATCATCGTCAGCGGCCGGTCCGGCTCCGGCAAGAGCACCGCCCTCGATGTCCTGGAAGACAGCGGTTTCTATTGCATCGACAATCTGCCCGCCGGGCTACTGCCGCAGTTGGCGGAAAATGCACTGATCAACACCGAATTGCTGCAGCCCAAGGTGGCGGTTTCGATCGACGCGCGCAACCTGCCCAGCCACCTGATGCGTTTTCCCGAGCTGCTTGAAGAAGCCCGCGCCCGGCACATCCAGTGCGACGTGTTGTACCTGGATGCCGATGAAGAGGTCCTTCTCAAGCGTTTCTCGGAAACCCGCAGGCGGCACCCCCTGACCAACGCCAACCGCTCGCTCGCGGAAGCGATCCGCGTGGAAAGCGACTTGTTGGGGCCCATTGCCGACCTGGCCGACCTGAAGATCGACACCACCAATCTGAACCTGTACCAGTTGCGTGACTCGATCAAGCTGCGCCTGCTCAACCAGCCCGAGCCTGGCACAGCGTTTCTGGTCGAGTCGTTCGGCTTCAAGCGGGGCATGCCGGTCGACGCCGACCTGGTTTTTGACGTGCGCTGCCTGCCCAACCCCTACTGGAAACCGGAACTGCGTGAGCACTCGGGCCTCGATCAACCCGTGATCGACTACCTGGCCGCACAACCGGATGTCGAAGACATGTACAACGACATCTCCAGCTACCTGCTCAAATGGTTGCCCCGCTTCGCTGCCAGCAACCGCGCCTACGTAACCATTGCCATCGGCTGCACTGGCGGACATCACCGTTCGGTGTACATCACCGAGCGCCTTGGTCGACAGCTGCAGCAAACCCTGAAAAACGTCCAGGTCCGCCATCGCGACCTCTAGCCCAAGGATCCGCCCCAGATGCCCGCCCGCGAAATCACCATCATCAACAAGCTGGGTCTGCATGCCCGGGCGGCAGCCAAGTTCGTCGGTGTGGCCGGCCGCTTCCCCTGCCAGGTACGGGTGGGTCGCGCCCCGGACAAGCTGGTGGATGGCAAGAGCATCATGGCGGTGATGATGCTGGCCGCAGGCAAAGGCACCCAGGTGCACCTGCATACCGAGGGCGAGCAGGACAGCGACGCCATGGACGCACTGGTCGAGCTGATCAACAATTTCTTTGACGAAGGCGAATAGGCCTCGCAAACCTGCGCTTGCACCAGGTCAGGACATCGCGGTATCCATCACCATCATCAGACAGAAGCCTGTACACAGCCCAAGGCTGGCCAGACGATGATGGCCGTTGCTGCGCGATTCGGGGATGATTTCCTGGGTGACCACCAGCAACATCGCCCCCGCTGCACAGGCCAGCCCCAGCGGCAGCAGCAGTTCGGCAACATTCACCAGCCAGGCACAGATCAACGCCGCCAGCGGCTCGACCAAGCCTGAGGCTGCGCCGATCAGGAAGGCCTTGAAGCGCGGCATGCCCGCCCCTGCCAGCACCAGCGCGATCACCAGCCCCTCAGGCACATCCTGCAAGGCAATGCCCATGGCCAGGCTGTCGGCGTCGGCCATTCCACCCCCGGCCGACACACCAATGGCCATACCTTCGGGGATGTTGTGGGCAATGATGGCAATCACGAAAAGCCAGATGCGCGCTGCAATCACCGGTTGGTTTGCCGTGCCCACCAGCGCTTCCGGCGAAGCCCAGGAAACCTTGAGGTCGACCAGGAACAGGCACAACGCCCCGAACATCAGGCCAAAACTGACCAGGCCACCTGCCCCCCAAGGGCTGAAACCAATAGACTGAGCCGCCGCCAGGCCCGGCATGATCAGGGAAAACGCGGTGGCCGCCAGCATCACGCCAGCACCGAAGCCCAACAGCGTATCCGCCAGCGCCACGGGCATATTGCGAATGACCAGTACCGGTACTGCGCCCAGAGCCGTACCCAGTGCGCATAAAGCACCGCCCTCCAGGGCGCGCAGTATGCGCGGGTCGAGATCTAGCCAGGCGAGGCCGCGCGCCACCAATAACGCGGCGCCAGCCAGCAAAAGCAAAGTCCCAAGCGCCAGGCGGAACAGGCGCACACTGCTGACAGACATCACCTCAGAGCGCATACCGGTCCGACTCACTTCAGGGCTTCAAGGTAACGACGTTCAACTTCCACCCAGTCAATGACGTTGTAGAAGGCACCGATGTATTCCGGACGACGGTTCTGGTACTTGAGGTAGTACGCGTGCTCCCACACGTCCAGGCCCAGGATCGGCGCATTGCCGTGCATCAGCGGGCTGTCCTGGTTGCCGCTACTCTCCACCATCAAGGTTTTTTGCGGCGTCACGCTGAGCCAGGCCCAACCGCTGCCGAAGCGGGTCAACGCGGCTTTGGTGAAAGCCTCCTTGAAAGCCTCGAAGCCGCCAAGTTGTGCAGTGACGGCTTGCGCCAGCTGGCCCACAGGCTCGCCACCGCCCTGAGGCGACATGACAGTCCAGAACAGGCTGTGGTTGGCGTGACCACCGCCGTGGTTGGTCACGGCGCCACGCAGGTTTTCCGGCAGTTGCTTGACGGCAGCGACCAGTTTTTCCACCGGCCATTCGGCCCACTCGGTACCTTCGAGGGCGGCGTTGAGGCCGTTCACGTAGGTCTGGTGATGCTTGGTGTGGTGGATTTCCATTGTCTGGGCATCAATGTGTGGTTCCAGCGCATCGTAGGCGTATGGCAATGCAGGCAAGGTATGGGGCATGTCAATGAATTCCGTAGGCATGGTTTCTGGGTGCCACATCCGGTAAGGCAGCGAGCTCGCTGGCCCCGGCGCTGTGGCGGTTGAGCAAGCGCTCGGTACGCGGGTACTGGCCATACTCGGCAATGAAACTCAGCAGCTCGGTGTAAGTGCGCGCACTGTGGCGCAAGGCTGCATCACGCAGCCCCTGAGGCAGGCGCACTTCCTGGCAGGCCTGCAGCAGTCGCTGGTGAGCAGCGCACAGGTAGTCGGCGCTTTCATGCGGCTGGTCAAGGCGCAGGTGCAGGTCAGCCAGGTTGTGGTGGGCGATGACGAATGCAGCCACCGCTTCGTCCACGTCATGCCAGCGCTCGAACAGCACCTGGGCCAACGCCAAGGCTTGCAGGTAGTGTTCCCGGGCGTCCACCAGCTCGCCTTGTTCGAATAGGCGGTTGGCGGTTTCCGTGGTGCGTTTCCAGTGCTGCATGGTTGTCTCCTGGGCGGGGACGCAGGGTCAGATACCGCCGGCGGTGAGTTTTTCCGGGTCCAGCAGCGCTTCAAGCTGGTCGCGGGACAGGTCGGTGTGCTCAAGCGCCACATCGATGATTGGACGACCCTGCTTGTAGGCGGTCTTGGCGATTTCGGCGGCCTTGAGGTAGCCGATGATCGGATTCAACGCCGTGACCAGAATCGGGTTGCGGGCTAGGGCTTCCTTGAGTTTGTCTTCGTTGACCTTGAAGCTGGCGATGGCTTTGTCGGCCAGCAAGCGGCTGACATTGGCCATCAGCTCGATGCTTTCCAGCAGGTTGCGGGCGATCACCGGCAGCATCACGTTCAGCTCGAAGTTACCGGCTTGGCCTGCGACGGCGATGGTAGCGTCGTTGCCAATCACTTGGGCGGAGACCATGGCAGTGGCCTCCGGGATCACCGGGTTGACCTTGCCTGGCATGATCGAAGAGCCCGGCTGCAGAGCTTGCAGCTCGATTTCGCCCAGACCGGCCAGCGGGCCGGAGTTCATCCAGCGCAGATCGTTGGCGATTTTCATCAACGCCACCGCGGTGGTCTTGAGCTGGCCCGACAAAGCCACGGCAGTGTCCTGCGAGCCGATCAGGGCGAACAGGTTCTGGCCGGGCGTGAACTCGACCTTGGTCAGGCCACTGAGCTGGCGAGCGAAACCGACAGCGAACTGCGGATGGGCATTGATGCCGGTACCCACGGCGGTTCCGCCCTGGGCCAGCGCCTGCAAGTGCGGCAGTATCCCTTCGATGTGCGCCTTGGCAGCATTGATCTGCGCAGCCCAGCCATCCAGCACCTGGCTCATGCGCACGGGCATCGCGTCCATCAGGTGAGTACGACCGGTCTTCACGTATTGATGTACTTGTGCCGACTTGACCTCAATCGCCTGTACCAGGTGCGCCAGGGCTGGCAGCAACTGCTCGTGCAGGGCCAGCGCGGCGCTGACGTGGATGGTGGTCGGAATGATGTCATTGCTGCTCTGGCCACAGTTGACGTGGTCATTGGCATTGACCGCCTCACCCAGTACATGGGTAGCCAAGGTGGCGATCACCTCGTTGGCGTTCATGTTCGAACTGGTGCCAGAACCTGTCTGGAACACATCCACCGGGAAGTGCTGGATGAAGTCCTCGGCCAGCAGTTGCTCAACAGCCTTGACGATAGCCTGGCCCTGCCCGGCAGACAGTTGCTCCAGTTCGACGTTGGCCTTGGCCGCAGCGGCCTTGGCCAGCAACAAGGCACGAATGAACTGGGCCGGCATACGCTGGCCGCTGATCGGGAAGTTGTCGACCGCGCGCTGGGTCTGGGCGCCGTAGAGGGCCTGGGCCGGCACCTGCAGCTCACCCATGCTGTCACGCTCGATACGGGTATCACTCATCATCAAATCCTTGCATCAGTTCATCGGGAGAAATCGAAGGCAGCAGACGGCAATTGGCCAACTGCAGGGCATAGGGTTGCCAGCGTTGGTTCTGTTCCTGGCGGTCGAGGTTGCGCAGGTCCAGCAGAGGGCGCCACGCCTGATCCAGGCACAGGCAACGCCAATGCCAGGGGAGCATGCGATCGCAGGCGGTATCCAGCAGCAGGCGAAACGCTGTCAGCGCCACCGTCCATGGCGAGGTTTCGGTGCAGCACACCAGATAGCGGCCTTCGGCCAGGTAATGCTCGATCAGGCGCGGCTCGTCGGGGTCGAGCGCACAGCGAATGCGCCGGCTGAGCCAGCGCCAGTTTTCCAGGTAGGGCAGTTCGCGGAGGACGGATTTCATGAACATCATCGCCGGGTTACTGGATAATGATATTCATTATTAAGTGATAAACAGAATCACTTCAAGGAAAAGGTGATGAAATAAAAACCCGGCGCGAGGGCCGGGTCTTCGGATTTGCAGGGAAAGGTGTAGTGCTGTGCCGGCCTCTTCGCGGGTGAACCCGCTCCTACAACGGCCTGTGTCCAACCCCGATGTACGTCCACCACCGTGTAGGAGCGGGTTTACCCGCGAAAGGGCCGGCGCAGGCTAAAGATCAGCTACCAGCAACGGTCATACGCTCGATCAACACCGAGCCCGTATGAATGTTGCTACGGGTTTCAAGATCGCTACCGATCGCGACAATCTGCTGGAACATGTCCTTCATGTTTCCGGCGATGGTGACTTCCTGTACGGCATGCTGAATCTCGCCATTCTCGACCCAGAACCCCGCCGCACCACGGGAATAGTCCCCCGTCACCATGTTCAAGCCATGCCCCATCAGTTCGGTCACCAGCAGCCCGCGCCCCATGCGGCGAATCAGCGCGGCCTGATCTTCGACACCGTGGCTGACGAACAGGTTGTGCACGCCACCGGAATTGGCCGTACTCGGCAAACCCAGCTTGCGCCCTGAATAGGTACCCAGCAAGTACGACACCAGCTCGCCTTTGTCGACAAACGGTTTGGCATAGGTGGCCAGGCCATCACCGTCGAAGGCAGCGCTGCCCAACGCGCGCGGAATATGCGGGCGTTCGTCGAGGGTCAGCCAGGAAGGGAACAGGCGCTGGCCAATGGTACCCTCCAGGAACGACGACTTGCGGTACAGATTGCCGCCGGAAATGGCCGACAGGAAGCTGCCGAACAGGCCTCCGGCCAATTCGGCCGAGAACAGCACCGGCACCTCGCAAGTCGGCACCGGCCGGGCGCCAAGGCGGCTGGCGGCACGCTGGGCAGCGCGCAGGCCGATGCTGCTCGGGTCGGCCAGCAGGTTGCCCTGGCGGTTCACGTCGTACCAGTAGTCACGCTGCATCTGCCCGTCGCCTTCGGCAATCATCACGCAGCTCAGGCTGTGCCGGGTCGAGGCGTAACCACCGATGAACCCATGGCTGTTGCCATACACGCGGCAGCCCTGGTGGGTATTGAGGGTGGTGCCATCGGCGTTGAGGATGCGCGGGTCGGCGTCGAACGCCGCCGCCTCGCAGGCCAGGGCCATTTCGATGGCCTTCTCGGGCTCGATATCCCAGTCGTGGTACAGGTCCAGATCCGGGATTTCACGCGCCATCAGCGCTGCGTCGGCCAAGCCCGAGCATTCATCCTCGGAGGTATGCCTGGCAATTGCCAACGCTGCGGCGACGGTCTCGCGAATCGCCTCCGGTCCACTGGCCGAGGTGCTGGCCGAACCTTTGCGCTGGCCAACATAAAGGGTGATACCAAAGCCCTGGTCGCGGTTGAACTCGACCGTTTCGACCTCACGCTGGCGTACGGTGGTGGACAGCCCTTGCTCCAGCGACACCGCCACTTCGCAGGCACTGGCCCCCTGACGACGCGCCTCGGCGATGATCGCCTCGACCTGTTCCTGCAATGCTGGCAGGTCTTTCGGACCTACGCTCTGGACTGCACTCATGGTTCTCTCCACTCAAATTCTGCGTTCGGCTTGGGGTCATTCTACGACCGGGCCGGACAAGCGGCCCCCGACTGGTTATCATGGCGGCGATTTCTAGCGGACTGCCACCATGGTTGATTCAAACGACGACGCCTTCGACGGCGAAAAAAGCAAAACCCAGATCAAGCGCGAACTGCATGCGCTGGTCGAACTCGGCGAGCGGCTTACCACGCTCAAGGCCGATACCTTGGCGCGCCTGCCTTTGACCGACGAGCTGCGCAAGGCACTGGCCGAGGCCAGCAAGCACACCGCTCATGGCGCCCGTAAACGCCACATGTCGTTCGTCGGCAAGCTCATGCGCGTGCAAGACCTCGATGCCATCCATGCCTTGCTCGAACAGATGGACAGCTCGACTCGCCAGTACAACGAACGTTTCCACAGCCTGGAGCGCTGGCGTGACCGGTTGATCGACGGTAACGACGAAGACCTCGAGCGCTTCGTCAACGAGTATCCCGACACCGACCGCCAGCAGCTGCGCTCGCTGGTGCGCCATGCCCAGCACGAGAAGGCGCGGAACAAGCCGCCTGCCGCCGCGCGCAAGGTGTTCAAGTACATCCGCGACCTCGACGAGTTGCAGCGCGGGTTGCGCTGACGGACTGGGGCCCTGTGGGAGCGGACGTGCCCGCTCCTGCAAAGGCCCCCGAAACCATCAAGCCCCGGTACCGCCCACGGTAATCGCATCCAGTTTCAAGGTAGGTTGCCCCACCCCGACCGGCACCGACTGCCCGTCCTTTCCGCACGTTCCTACCCCGCTGTCCAGTGCCAGGTCGTTACCGACCATCGAAACCCGGCTCATCGCCTCGGGACCATTGCCGATAAGGGTTGCGCCCTTCACTGGCGCGGTAATCTTGCCGTCTTCGATCAGGTAGGCCTCACTGGTGGAGAACACGAACTTGCCGCTGGTGATATCCACCTGCCCACCACCGAGGTTGGCGCAGTAGATACCCTTCTTCACCGACGCGATGATCTCCTGTGGGTCGCTTTCGCCGGCTCGCATGTAGGTGTTGGTCATGCGAGGCATCGGCAGGTGCGCGTAGGATTCACGGCGCCCGTTGCCGGTCACGGCCATGCCCATCAGGCGCGCGTTCAGCTTGTCCTGCATGTACCCCTTGAGCACGCCATTCTCGATCAGCGTGGTGCACTCGGTCGGGGTACCTTCGTCGTCCACGCTCAACGAGCCGCGGCGGCCTTCGAGGGTGCCATCGTCGACGATGGTGCACAGGCTCGACGCCACTTTTTCGCCAATGCGGCCACTGAACGCCGAACTGCCCTTGCGGTTGAAGTCGCCTTCCAGGCCATGACCGACCGCTTCGTGCAACAGCACGCCCGACCAGCCCGAGCCCAGCACAACCGGCAAGGTACCGGCCGGTGCCGGGATCGCTTCCAGATTCACCAGGGCCTGGCGCAGGGCCTCGCGGGCATAGCCCATCACCCGCTCTTCGGTGAAGTAGCGGTAATCGGTACGCCCGCCACCGCCCTGCCCGCCACGTTCGCGACGGCCATTCTGCTCGACGATGACGCTGACATTGAAGCGCACCAGCGGGCGTACGTCGGCGGCCAGGCTGCCATCGGCCGCGGCAATCAGAATGCGTTCCCAGACCCCGGCCATGCTCACGCTGACTTGCTGAATGCGCGGGTCCAGGGCACGAGTGGCGGCATCGACACGCTTAAGCAGCTCGACCTTTTCGGCACGGCTGAGCACGTCCAGCGGGTTGTCCGCGGTATACAGGGCGGCCACTTCCTGGCTGCGGAAGGCTTGCACCGTGCCGTTTTGCCCGGCCCGGGAAATCGAACGGGCGGCACGGGCTGCCGAGGTCAGCGCTTCGAGGTTGATCGCGTTGCTGTAGGCGAAGCCGGTTTTTTCGCCGGACTGGGCACGCACGCCCACGCCCTGGTCGAGGTTGAAGCTGCCCTCTTTGACGATGCCGTCTTCCAGCGCCCAGGTTTCCGAGATCTGGCCCTGGAAATACAGGTCGGCGGCATCGATGCCGGGGCCAGCCAACTCACCCAGCACGCTCTGCAGGCTGTCCAGGGTCAAGCCGCCTGGGGCCAGGAGCTGCTCACTGACGGTGGATAACATCTGGCTCATAGTCACTCCGAGGTATGCGCAGGCCGCAACGCGCCCTGCGAAAAAAAGCGCCGGTGCGATACCACCGGCATGCGCGTCCGAATGGACGCTTGTTCTTCAATGTCGCGCTCGGCAAGCAGTACCGCTTCACCTTGCGCCTGTTCTGCGAGAATGCGCCCCCAAGGGTCGACGATCGCCGCATGGCCATGGGTCTCCCGTGGGCCAGGGTGGGCTCCGCCCTGTGCCGCAGCCAGCAGGTAACACTGGGTTTCGATGGCCCTGGCACGCACCAGCACCTCCCAATGTGCTGCGCCGGTCACTGCAGTAAAAGCTGCCGGTGCGGTGATCAGCTCCGCGCCGGCCGCGCGCAGCGCGCTGTAAAGTTCGGGAAAGCGCAGGTCGTAACACACGCTCAGCCCCAGCCGACCGACCGGCGTATCAGCCACCACCACCTGAGCACCCTGTGCGTAGTCATCCGACTCGCGGTAACGGCCCCGGTTGTCGGCCACGTCCACATCAAACAAGTGCAGCTTGTCATACCTTGCCGCCACCTCGCCGTGTTCATCGACCAGCAGCGAGCACGCATGGGCCTTGGCATCGGGCTGGCCGAACGGTGGCAAGGGCAAAGTACCGGCAACAATCCATAACTTGAGGTCGCGGGCGGTGCGTTTCAACCACGGCAGAATGGGCCCTTCCCCCAAGGCTTCGGCACGACCGATGGCAGCCGCGTCCTTGCGCCCCATGGCGGCAAAGTTTTCCGGCAGCACCGCCAGCCGTGCGCCGCCCAGCGCGGCCTGCTCCAACAGGGCGCCGGCACGCTGCAGGTTGGTCTGCACGTCGTCCTGGCTGACCATCTGGATTACCGCTGCCTTCATGGGTACTCCTAGCGGGATTTCTCGAAAGGTTTCACAAATGTGATTCTAGGCTCTTTCCACGGCCCTTCGACACGGTAGTGCACGCTGGCAAAGCGTGACACGCGGTCACCGATCAGCCGATCGACCAGGAACAGCGCACCGCCCACCGCCGGCGCGCCGACGATCAACGCCGCCAGCGGCAGGTTGTTGGTCACCGGCAGGCTCACCTGCAAGTCAGCATCGACCCGGTCCCTGACCATGTCCAGCGTGCCGTCGAGCTCGAAGTTGCTCGACGGGCCGGTCACGGTAATCGGTTCGCGGGTCACGTACACGCCACTGCTGGCCACCAGCAAGCCCTTGACCCGGTCATAGGCCAGGCCCTTGTCAAACAGGTCGGAAAAGTCCAGACGCAGGCGCCGGCCAATCGAGTTGAAGTTGAGCAGGCCGAACACCCGCAGTGCCTGTGCGCTGCCTTCGACCTCGACGAACTGGCCGGTGCGCAGCGCCGCATCCATGCTGCCCGAGAAGCGCTTCAGGCCCACTGCGGCCGGCGAACCCGGCCAGCGGCCATCCACGTCCAGGCGGAAGTCGCGGCTGGTCACCGTCGGGGCAAAGCCCCAGGCGCTGAGCACATCCGCCAGGTTCTTGCCGTCAAGGCGCCCTTTGTACCAGCTGCTGGTTTTGCCCGTTTCCCCCTCCCAGCCACCACCGCCATCGATGCGCAACCCCTTGAGGTCGAGGTCGATATCACTGGCAGTAACGCCACGTGGGGTCGGCCGCAGCTTGATCGCGGCGCTGCCGTAAAGATCGTCACCGCGATAGAGCTTGTCGATGCTCAGGTCCAGTGCCGGGACTTTGCGCGGATCGAACGAGGCCAGCGGGTCGGGGCCGTCTTCAGCCTGCTGTTCAGCGGCGCTGGCGGCAGGCAGCCGCAAGGTCTGCATGCGCACGACCATCGGCGCGCCCTTGGCATCCGGAACGCGTGCGTTACCGATGACTTCCTTGCTGTCGAGGCGCAAATCCCAGGCCGGGCCGCCCCGGGCCAGGCGCACCACGGCCTGGTTCAGGTCCATGCCGAAGGCTTTCAACTGGCCGATGCTCAGGTCGACGCTTTGCAGGTTCTGCCGCGCGCTGCCACCGGGGTCGTCCCCAGCCAGCCGGCCCGCCTGCTCTTGCCAGGGGGCCAGGTCCAGGGTCTCCAGGCGCCCGCGCACCCTCAGCCCCTGGCTGGCAGGTACCCGGGCGTCGCCTGTGCCCAGCACTAGCTCGCCACGGCCCTGGGTCAAGTTTTCAGCCGGTGCAGCATAGGCAAAACGGGCAAGGTCGGCGTAGGCAGCATCGAATTGCCGCTCCGGGCCCTGAAGGCTCATGCTGAAACGGCTGTCGCGGGTATCTGCTGCCGCTTTGCCGAACGGAGCCGGCAGGTCGATGGCCAGCCCCTTGAGGCTGGAAGTGACACTCAGGCGGTTGTCCCGGCTCCCCAGACTGAGCTGCAACTGATAGGGCAGGTCACCGGAGGCCGGCAAGGCCTGCTTGAACTGCAACCAGTCAGTCAGCGCCTTGAGCGATACCTGGCCATTGGCATTGATGCGGGTCTGCATCTGCCCAGCCTGACCTTCAGCGGATATTCGAGCCGTTACCGGCTTGCCGAAGGCCTGTAGGCTGATGCCTTTGCCACTCAGGCCCTTGTCGAAATCGAAGCTGAAGTCTCCCTTCAGGCGGCTCAACTCCAGGCTTGGCGGAGCAACTTTCAGGCGCGCATCGCTGGTGGCGAAGTCCACCTGCACTTTTGGGCGCTGCCCATGGGCCAGCGGGATATCGAGCTTGACCTTGCCCTTCAGCGGCCCCTCACCTTCCCAGCCGGCGAAAATTTCACCGGTGCCGATTGGCGCTTCCTTGAGAATCTTCAGGCCATCACCCAGGCTACCGTCGAAGTCGCCATCCAGGTAGAGATGGCTGTGCTGGTCGCCGTCGACATGCGGGATATCGACATTCACATCGCTGACCTTGGTGTCGAGCAGCACGCCTCGCTGAGCCTTGATGCGCACGCCACTGTCCTCGATGAACACATCGCCATCGACATGCTGCACCTGTGGCCAACCGGGCTGGAAGTCCAGCGCGGCGTCATGCACCTTGAAGAACAGGCTGATGCTGCGCGCTTGCGGGGATGCGCCATGGTTCAGAGAGCCCTGATACTGGAAGTAGCCTTCATCCACAGCGCCTTTGACGATAGCGCTGCGCAGCCACTCGTCGAGGGCCGGGCTGAGCACCTCGGGCAGATACTTGGCAGTAAAGCGGCCATCGCCTTCGGTCAGGCCGACGCGCAGGTCCATGTAGTCCTCGCGGCCTTCCTCGAACAACAGGCGAATCAGGAAGTCACCGGCGATCTTGCCCTCCTCGCCCAGCACCTTGAGGTAGGGCGCAATCAGGGTGAAACCGTCTTTGTCCAAGGTCCAGGTCAAGCGCGCATTCGCCTTCTGGTAATGCCAGGGCTTGGCGAAGATCGGGTACAGATGCAGCATGAACGCATCGGTATCCAGGCGCAGTTCGCCGTGGCCCAGGTCACCACTGATGCTGCCACTGACGTTACCGGCCGCCGGGGCGTTGTGATAAGCATCGAAGCCTACCTTCTCCAGGTTGGCTGCGAACTGCAGGCGCTGGTCACCCTCGGCCTTGGGCCTGGCCTCGAGGCGCACATTGCGCAACGCACCGGTCACCTTCAAGCCATCGACCACATCCTTGACCTTGTCCGGCAGGGGGGCCAGGGCATCGATCAGCGGAGTCAGCGGGGTGAGGTCGAGGCGGTCGGCCTGTAACTGCCAGCTTTCATCAGCTGCGCTCTGGCCAGGGCGCTGCTGCAACTGCAGGTGAGACTCCCAGCGGGCCTTGCCGAGGTCCATGGCCAAGGAGTCGACGACCACATCGAAGCCTTGCTCCCGGCGCTGGAACCAGGCGCCCAAAGCCAGGTTATTCAGGTTGGCAGCCTTGCGCCCGGCATAGGCCCCCTCCAGCCTGGGTGCATTGAGCCTTACGACGGCCCGTTGCAACTGCCCCTTGCCCCAGCCGATCCAGACCTCACCGCCTGCCCGCAGGGTGTCAGCATGCCACTGCCCCAACACCCTAGGCGGCAACCAATGTGCCCAGTCACTTTGCGGCAGGCTCACATAGGCTTCTACCTCGCCATCACGCCAGGCCTCGGCCGACATACGGCTGTTCAGGCTCAACGCCAGGGGCTGGCCGTCAGGCAGGGTCGCACGCAAATCCAGGGCCTGGCGTTTAGCACCCGCCTGCAGGCCGGCACTCACATATGTCAGGGTCAGTGGGTCGCGCTGCCAGGGGTGCAGGGTGACCAGACTGTCGAACACATCGATGCGCCCCAGCTGGCGCAGGCGCTGCAGCAAGTCGGCAGGGTCCAGCGGCGCGTCGTCCTTCTTCGGCAGGCCTTCCAGGCTCCAGGCGCCCTGCTCGTTCTCGCGAAGGATCAGTTGCAGTCCGCCCAGCTGGATGCGCGCCAGGCGCACTTCGCGGGCGGTGAGGCTGGCCCAGATGTCGGGCACCACCATGACGTCATCCAGCCGGAGCGCCTTGGCGCCTTCGCCCAATTGCAGGTCGCGCACCCGCAGCACAGGGGCCAGTCCGCTCCAGTGCCCTTCCAGGGCACCGACATGCACGGGCAGGCCCAGTGCCTGCTCGGCCTTGCTTTCTACGTCGGCACGGTACTCGGCTACCAGCGGCACCAGTTCCCGACCAAGGCTGACATACAGCGCCACCAATACGGCCAGCAGGGCACATATACCCAACCCCCAGCGGGTCAGAGCAACAAGAACGCGGTTCAGACGTCCCATGGCCATGGCCCTCCAAGTCGTTTATCCATGATGGCCCGTCGTGCCGGTTTTGCCAGCGCGCCGATGCAGTGGCGTGTTTCAGAAGGCCTCAGAGCAGCACCACGTCGTATTGTTCCTGCGAATACATCGACTCGACCTGGAAGCGAATGGTACGACCGATGAAGGCTTCCAGTTCCGCCACGTTGCCTGACTCTTCATCCAGCAGGCGGTCGACCACCTTCTGGTTGGCCAGCACACGGTAGCCTTCAGCCTGATAGGCACGGGCCTCACGCAGGATCTCGCGGAATATTTCGTAACAGATGGTCTCGGGCGTTTTCAGCTTGCCGCGGCCCTGACAGGCCAGGCACGGCTCGCAAAGCACCTGTTCCAGGCTTTCCCGCGTGCGCTTGCGGGTCATCTGCACCAGACCCAGCTCGGTGATGCCGATGATGTTGGTCTTGGCGTGATCGCGCTCCAGCTGTTTTTCCAGGGTACGCAGTACCTGGCGCTGGTGATCTTCGTCTTCCATGTCGATGAAGTCGATGATGATGATGCCGCCAATGTTGCGCAGGCGCAGTTGTCGGGCGATGGCGGTAGCAGCCTCGAGGTTGGTCTTGAAGATGGTTTCTTCGAGGTTGCGATGGCCGACGAAAGCTCCGGTATTGACGTCGATGGTGGTCATCGCCTCGGCCGGGTCGACCACCAGGTAACCGCCGGACTTCAACGGCACCTTGCGCTCCAGAGCCCGCTGGATCTCGTCTTCGACGCCGTACAGGTCAAAGATTGGGCGCTCGCCCGGGTAGTGTTCGAGGCGGTCGGCAATTTCCGGCATCAACTCGCCGACGAACTGCGTGGTCTTCTGGAAGGTTTCCCGCGAGTCGATGCGGATCTTCTCGATCTTCGGGTTGACCAGGTCGCGCAGGGTACGCAGGGCCAGGCCAAGGTCTTCGTAAATGACCGTGGGCGCGCCGCAGGTCTTGATCTGGGTGCCAATCTGCTCCCACAGGCGGCGCAGGTAACGGATGTCCTGCAAGATCTCCTCGGCACGCGCGCCTTCGGCGGCGGTGCGCAAGATGAAACCACCGGCATCCTTGATGTTTTCGCCATCCATGCAGTCGCTGACCACTTGCTTGAGGCGCTCACGCTCGGCTTCGTCCTCGATTTTCAGCGAAATACCGACATGGCTGCTGCGTGGCATGTACACCAGGTAACGCGACGGAATCGATAGCTGGGTGGTCAGGCGTGCACCCTTGGTGCCGATCGGGTCCTTGGTCACCTGCACCACCAGGGCCTGGCCTTCATGTACCAGTGCGGTGATGTTCTCTACCGCCGAGCCTTCGCGCTGGGAGATTTCCGAGGCATGGATAAACGCTGCGCGTTCGAGGCCGATGTCGACGAAGGCCGCCTGCATGCCTGGCAGCACACGCACCACCTTGCCCTTGTAGATATTGCCGACGATGCCACGGCGCTGGGTGCGCTCGACGTGCACCTCCTGCAGCACCCCGTTTTCCACCACCGCCACACGTGACTCCATCGGGGTGATGTTGATCAGGATCTCTTCACTCATGGCAGGCTCTCGTCAAAGGTTCTTCTAATGATGGATGGCGTATGCACTGCTGGCTACTGCGGGTTTGTTACCTCTGGCGTATGCGCGAGCGATTGCCAGCAGGCGATGCCGAACTGGCCAAGCAAATCGGCCGTTTCACAGAGCGGCAAGCCGACCACCGCCGAATAGCTGCCGGAAAGGCCGGTGACGAAGACCGCACCCAGCCCCTGGACGGCATAGCCGCCAGCCTTGTCAGATGGCTCGCCGCTGGCCCAATAGCGTTGCGCTTCATCAGTGCTGATGGCGCGAAAGCGCACCGTGCTGGTCACGCAAAAACTGTGCACACGCTGGCCATCGTCCAGGGCGACAGCGGTCAGCACCTGATGCTCACGGCCTGACAGGTCAGCCAGCATGGCCAAGGCATCTTCACGGTTTTCCGGTTTGCCGAGAATACGACCATCGAGCACCACGGCAGTGTCTGCGCCGAGCACTACAGCCGGGCCGTCGACACTGGCCAGGCCGGCGGCGGCCTTTGCCCGGGCCAGGCGTTCGACGTAGGCAGGGGCGCTTTCGCTGGGTAGCGGAGATTCATCGACCGGGGCACTGATGACAATGAACGGCACGCCGATCTGCGTCAGCAGTTCACGACGACGGGGCGAGCCTGAAGCCAGGTATAGCGGGGTCATGCAGACATCTCCCTGTCAGTGGCGCGTTGCCGTCAGTTGATGTGCAAGCGTCGACGCAGGTCGCGCAAGGCAAAGCTGATCCACGGCCAGAGCAAGGCGCTGATCACCGCCGACCAGACCAGCGCCAGGGTGGGCAGGCGGTTGCCGGTCAGTGCACTGAGCCACAGCTGGATCAACTGGGCGATACCGAAGATCACCAGAATGACCAGGCTTTGCTGCCACATGGGGAACATGCGCAGACGCTGCTGCAGGGACAGCACCAAGAAGGTGATGAGGGTAAGGACCAGCGCATTCTGCCCCAGCAGCGTGCCATACAGCACGTCCTCGGCAAGGCCCAGCACGAATGCCGTGGTCATGCCGACCTTGTTCGGCACGGCAAGGGTCCAGAACGACACCAGCAAGGCCAGCCACATGGGCCGGAACACTTCCATGAACTGCGGCATGGGGGAAACGCTGAGCAGCAGGCCGATGGCGAACGTAAGCCAGATGACCCAGCCGTTATTGCGGCGTGATGCAGCCATCATTGCCTCCGGGGTTGAGCGGGTGCGGCCGGCGTGGCAGGTGCAGCAGACGGGGCTGCTGGCTGCGCGACCGGAGTGGCCGGTGCTGCCGGTGTGACCGACGCGGCAGGCGTGCCAGCGGCGGGTGCGACCTGATCACGGGTAGCGGCCGGCTGGCCAGCAGGTGCAGCGCCCTTGCGGTCAGCCTCTTCCTGGGCAATGGCGGCATCGGTGGCGCGCTGCTCCGGGCTACGCCGGTCACTGAACACCAGCAACATGTAGCGGCTGCGGTTGAGCGCGGCGGTGGGGATGGCACGGACGATGGCAAAGGGTTGGCCGGAATCGTGGATCACTTCGTTGACCGTGGCCACCGGGTAGCCGGCAGGAAAGCGCTGCCCCATGCCGGAACTGACCAGCAGGTCGCCTTCCTTGATGTCGGCAGTGTCGGCCACATGGCGCAACTCCAGGCGCTCCGGGTTGCCAGTGCCGCTGGCGATGGCACGCAAACCGTTGCGGTTGACCTGCACCGGAATGCTGTGGGTGGTATCGGTCAGCAACAGCACCCGCGCGGTATAGGGCATCAACTCTACGACCTGGCCCATCAGGCCGCGGGCATCGAGCACCGGCTGGCCCAGGAACACACCATCACGCTCACCCTTGTTGATCAGAATGCGGTGGGTGAACGGGTTGGGGTCGACACCGATCAGCTCGGCCACTTCAACCTTTTCGTTGACCAGCGCCGAAGAGTTGAGCAACTCGCGCAGCCGCACGTTCTGCTCGGTCAGGGCCGCCAGCTTCTGCAGGCGCCCCTGCAGCAGCAGGGCTTCGGTCTTGAGCTTCTCGTTTTCGGCAATCAGCTCGGTGCGGCTACCGAACTGGCCGGCCACACCTTGCCAGGCACGCTGTGGCAAATCGGTGATCCAGTACGACTCCATCAGCACCAGGCCCATCTGACTGCGCACGGGTTTGAGCACGTCGAAGCGCGCGTCGACAACCATCAACGCGACCGACATCACCACCAGAACGAGCAGGCGAACGCCCAGCGAAGGGCCCTTGGAGAAAAGCGGTTTAATGGGCCGTTCCTCGTGGACGACTCAGGAGGTCATTGGACATGGAACAACGCACCAGCCTGGTTGCGGGTTGACGGATACGGCGCCCCAAACGGGCGCCAGCCCAGCGCATACAGGTAGCACTGTACGTACTACCTGTAAACCGGGCGCTCGTGAACAGCGAGCGGGATCACTCGCTGGAGAGCAGGTCCATCGCGTGCTTGTCCATCATCTCCAGGGCGCGACCGCCGCCACGGGCGACGCAGGTCAGCGGGTCCTCGGCGACGATCACCGGCAGGCCGGTTTCCTGGGCCAGCAGTTTGTCGAGGTCACGCAGCAGCGCACCACCACCGGTCAGCACCAGGCCGCGCTCGGCGATGTCCGAGGCGAGTTCCGGCGGCGATTGCTCGAGGGCGCTCTTGACCGCCTGGACGATGGTCGCCAGCGATTCCTGCAGCGCTTCGAGCACTTCGTTGGAGTTCAGGGTGAAGGCACGCGGTACACCTTCGGCCAGGTTACGACCACGCACGTCGACTTCACGTACTTCGCCACCTGGGTAGGCAGTGCCGATTTCCTGCTTGATACGTTCGGCGGTGGATTCGCCGATCAAGCTGCCGTAGTTGCGGCGCACGTAGGTCACGATGGCTTCGTCGAAGCGGTCACCGCCAACGCGGACGGACTCGGCATAGACCACGCCGTTCAGCGAGATCAGGGCGATTTCAGTGGTACCGCCACCGATATCGACGACCATCGAACCGCGGGCCTCTTCAACCGGCAGGCCTGCACCGATGGCAGCGGCCATCGGCTCTTCGATCAGGAACACTTCACGGGCACCCGCGCCGAGGGCCGACTCGCGGATGGCGCGGCGCTCGACCTGGGTCGACTTGCACGGCACGCAGATCAGCACGCGCGGGCTCGGCTGCAGGAAGCTGTTCTCGTGAACCTTGTTGATAAAATATTGCAACATTTTTTCGCAGACGCTGAAGTCGGCAATGACGCCGTCCTTCATCGGACGAATGGCTGCAATGTTGCCGGGCGTACGGCCCAGCATGCGTTTGGCTTCGGTACCGACGGCGACGACGCTTTTCTGGTTGCCATGGGTACGGATGGCAACAACCGAGGGCTCATTCAGGACGATACCGCGCTCACGCACGTAAATAAGGGTGTTGGCAGTACCCAGGTCGATAGAAAGATCGCTGGAAAACATGCCACGCAGTTTCTTGAACATGGGAAAGTGACCCTGGGGAAAGCGTGGGTAAAAAAGTGCGGCAAACTCTAACAATGGCAGGGATTTTGGGCAAGGAGCCAATATGTTAAATTGGCTGTTTTTCCGAGCACGCCAGCAGAATTTCGCGGCCGTTAGACCGCCAGAAAGCTGACATGTTCCTCACCGCGGACCCAAATTCCGTTCTTTGTTTCCCTTGGAGATCCTCATGGCGCTTGAACGCTGCGACGTGGAAAAGATCGCCCATCTGGCCCGCCTGGGCCTGAACGATGGCGAACTGCCACGCATTACCGACGCCCTGAACAGCATTCTCGGCCTGGTCGACCAGATGCAAGCGGTCGATACCACTGGCATCGAGCCCCTGGCCCACCCGCTGGAGGCCAGCCAGCGCCTGCGTCCTGACCAAGTCACCGAAAGCAACCAGCGCGATGCCTACCAGGCCATCGCGCCGTCGACCGAAAGCGGTCTGTACCTGGTTCCCAAAGTCATCGAGTAAGGGATAGAGCCTGCCATGCATCAATTGACCCTGGCCGAGATCGCCCGCGGACTCGCCGACAAATCGTTTTCTTCCGAAGAGCTGACCGGCACGCTGCTGGCGCGCATCAAGCAGCTCGACCCGCAGATCAACAGCTTCATCAGCGTCACCGAAGACCTGGCCCTGGGCCAGGCGCGTGCCGCCGATGCCCGTCGCGCCGCGGGCGAAACCGGCGCGCTGCTGGGCGCACCGATCGCTCACAAAGACCTGTTCTGCACCAACGGCGTACGCACCAGCTGCGGCTCGAAGATGCTCGACAACTTCAAGGCGCCCTATGACGCCACCGTGGTCGCCAAGCTGGCCGAAGCCGGCATGGTCACCCTGGGCAAGACCAACATGGACGAATTCGCCATGGGTTCGGCCAACGAATCCAGCCATTACGGCGCGGTGAAGAACCCGTGGAACCTCGAGCACGTTCCGGGCGGATCGTCCGGTGGTTCGGCCGCTGCCGTGGCCGCGCGCCTGCTGCCCGCCACCACGGGCACCGACACCGGCGGCTCGATCCGCCAGCCAGCGGCACTGACCAACCTCACCGGCCTCAAGCCGACGTACGGTCGTGTGTCGCGCTGGGGCATGATCGCCTATGCCTCCAGCCTCGACCAGGGCGGCCCGCTGGCACGCACCGCCGAGGACTGCGCGCTGCTGCTGCAAGGTATGGCCGGTTTCGACGCCAAGGACTCCACCAGCATCGAAGAACCGGTGCCGGACTACAGCGCCAGCCTGAACGCTTCGCTGCAGGGCCTGCGCATCGGCCTGCCGAAAGAGTACTTCGGTGCCGGCCTCGACCCACGCATCGCCGACCTGGTACAGGCCAGCGTCAAGGAGCTGGAAAAGCTCGGTGCAGTGGTCAAGGAAATCAGCCTGCCGAACATGCAGCATGCCATTCCGGCCTACTACGTGATCGCTCCGGCTGAAGCCTCTTCCAACCTGTCGCGTTTCGACGGCGTACGCTTCGGCTACCGCTGTGAAGAGCCCAAAGACCTCACCGACCTGTACAAGCGCTCACGCGGCGAAGGGTTCGGCGTTGAAGTACAGCGCCGCATCATGGTCGGTACCTACGCCCTGTCGGCCGGCTACTACGACGCCTATTACGTGAAGGCGCAGCAAATCCGCCGCCTGATCAAGAACGACTTCATGGCCGCATTCAACGATGTCGACCTGATTCTCGGCCCGACCACGCCAAACCCGGCCTGGAAGCTTGGCGCCAAGAGCAGCGACCCGGTTGCCGCCTATCTCGAAGACGTCTACACCATCACCGCCAACCTGGCGGGCCTGCCAGGCCTGTCGATGCCTGCGGGCTTCGTCGACGGCCTGCCGGTCGGCGTGCAACTGCTGGCGCCGTACTTCCAGGAAGGCCGCCTGCTCAACGTCGCGCACCGCTACCAACAGGTGACCGACTGGCATACCCGCGCCCCCAACGGCTTCTGAGGAATTCACACATGCAATGGGAAGTTGTGATCGGGCTGGAAATCCACACTCAGCTCGCCACCCAGTCGAAGATCTTCTCCGGCAGCGCTACCACCTTTGGCTCCGAGCCGAATACTCAGGCCAGCCTGGTTGACCTGGGCATGCCCGGCGTACTGCCGGTGCTGAACGAGCAAGCCGTGCGCATGGCGTGCATGTTCGGCCTGGCCATCGATGCCGAGATCGGCAAGCGCAACGTGTTCGCACGCAAGAACTACTTCTACCCCGACCTGCCCAAGGGCTACCAGATCAGCCAGATGGACCTGCCGATCGTCGGCAAGGGTCACCTGGACATCGCGCTGGAAGACGGCACCATCAAGCGCATCGGTGTAACCCGCGCGCACCTGGAAGAAGACGCCGGCAAGAGCCTGCACGAAGACTTCAGCGGTTCCACCGGCATCGACCTGAACCGTGCCGGCACCCCGCTGCTGGAAATCGTCTCCGAGCCTGACATGCGCAGCGCCAAGGAAGCCGTGGCTTACGTCAAGGCGATCCACGCGCTGGTGCGCTACCTGGGCATCTGCGACGGCAACATGGCCGAAGGTTCGCTGCGCTGCGACTGCAACGTATCGATCCGCCCGAAAGGCCAGACCGAGTTCGGCACTCGCTGTGAAATCAAGAACGTCAACTCGTTCCGCTTCATCGAGCGCGCGATCAACAGCGAAATCCAGCGCCAGATCGACCTGATCGAAGACGGTGGCAAAGTGGTGCAGGAAACCCGCCTGTACGACCCGAACAAGGACGAAACCCGCTCCATGCGCAGCAAAGAGGAAGCCAACGACTACCGTTACTTCCCCGACCCCGACCTGCTGCCGGTGGTCATCGAGGACAGCTTCCTCGAAACCATCCGCGCCGGCCTGCCGGAGCTGCCGCCACAGAAGGTCGAGCGCTTCCAGACTCAGTACGGCCTGTCGGCCTACGACGCCAACGTATTGGCCTCCAGCCGCGAACAGGCAGACTACTTCGAAGAAGTGGTGAAGATCGGTGGTGATGCCAAGCTGGCAGCCAACTGGGTCATGGTCGAACTGGGTAGCCTGCTGAACAAGCTGGGTGTCGAAATCGATCAGGCGCCGGTCAGCGCCGCGCAACTGGGCGGCATGCTGCTGCGCATTCGTGACAACACCATCAGCGGCAAGATTGCCAAGACCGTGTTCGAGGCCATGGCCGCCGGTGAAGGCGATGCCGACAGCATCATCGAGAGCAAAGGCCTGAAACAGGTTACCGACACGGGTGCGATCGACAAGATGCTCGACGAAATGCTGGCAGCCAATGCCGAGCAGGTCGAACAGTATCGCGCAGCCGATGAGGCCAAGCGCGGCAAGATGTTCGGCTTCTTCGTCGGCCAGGCCATGAAAGCCTCCAAAGGCAAGGCCAACCCGGGGCAGGTGAACCAATTGCTCAAAGCCAAGCTCGAAGGGTGATGGTTTTACCCCTGTAATGCTGCGAGGGCTTCGCCCTCGTTCGCGGCTGAAGCCGCTCCTACACAAGCCAAGCGTTCCCTGTAGGAGCGGATTTACCCGCGAATGGTCGCACCGGAGAGCACCTGACTTGCTAAAACGTTCCCTCGGCACCCTCGCCCTGTTTTCTTTCCTGGCCGGCTGCGCCAGCCATGACATCGACCCGCGCGGCTACGACCAGACGGGCACCGCTTCCTACTACGGCTCGCGCCACCATGGCAAACGCACCGCCAGTGGCGAACCGTTCAACCAGCACGGCCTTACCGCCGCCCATCGCAGCCTGCCCTTCGGCACACGTGTACGGGTGACCAACATGACCAATCAGCGCAGTGTGGTGGTACGCATAAACGACCGTGGCCCGCACACCCGCGGCCGCCTGATCGACCTGTCTCGCGCAGCAGCGGAAAAAATCGGCATGCTCCGTAGCGGAACAGCGCGCGTGCGAGTACAAGGGCTTAGCGACTGACGCGACAGGAGTCCGACCATTTTCGACCTGGCCACCCTTCCCACTTTTAGCCTGCTGCAAATGGGCGTTGCCCTGCTGTTGCTGGTCGGCGGCGCCGAGCTACTGGTGCGCTCCGCTTTGCGCCTGGCGCAGCGCCTGCACGTGCGCCCGCTGATCATAGGCCTGAGCCTGGTGGCCTTCGGCAGTACCGCGCCACAATTGACCGTAAGCCTGCAGGCCGCCTACCAGGGTGCGCCGGATGTGGCAGTAGGCAGCGTGATCGGCAGCAACATCTTCAACGTACTGGTCATTCTCGGCCTGGCCGCGCTGATCATCCCGCTGCGGGTGTCACGCCAGCTGGTGCGGCTGGACATTCCCCTGATGATCCTTGCCAGCGGGCTGGTGTATGCGCTGTCCGCCAATGCCCACCTGGGCAGGGTTGAAGGGGCACTGCT
Organism: Pseudomonas sp. 10(2024); assembly: GCF_045164175.1. Taxonomy (NCBI): domain Bacteria; kingdom Pseudomonadati; phylum Pseudomonadota; class Gammaproteobacteria; order Pseudomonadales; family Pseudomonadaceae; genus Pseudomonas; species Pseudomonas sp. 10(2024). The sequence goes on along the minus strand of NZ_CP174006.1, from coordinate 1,061,544 downwards.
ATTGCTGGGGCTGGCCGGTTACCTGGCAATGCTCTGGCATCAGTCGCGCCATTACGCACGCACCTACCCTGCCCCGGACGCCGCCAGGTCCGGGGCCGGGCGCTTCTGGTCAGGTACGCTGCTGCAGATACTGGTCGGCCTTGGCCTGCTGAGCCTGGCGGGCCACTTGCTACTGGAAGCTGCCATCGAGGTGGCCACCGACCTGGGCCTGTCCGAGCGTATTATCGGCCTGACGGTCGTCGCCATCTGCACCTCCCTGCCGGAACTGGCCGCTGCGCTGATCGCCGCCTTGCGTGGCGAACGGGAGATCGCCGTGGGCACGGTGATCGGCAGTAACCTGTTCAACCTGCTGGCTGTACTGGGCCTGACCGCACTGATCACCCCGGAACCCCTGTCGATCTCGCCTAACGCGCTGTCTTTCGATCTGCCTGTAATGCTCGGCGTTGCTGTCCTGAGCCTGCCAGTGTTCTATTCCGGTTACCGCATCACTCGCGCAGAAGGCCTGGTGTTTCTTTGCCTGTACCTGGCCTACGGCCTTCATGTGGCGGCTTTTACCATGGGTATGCCGCTGGCTGGCCGCCTGGAGCGATTGATGCTGTTCTATGTACTGCCGGTGCTCGCTACGGTGTTGCTGTACACCACTGTGCGTGCTTGGCGGAGGCAGCATTGAGGGGCATCGAAGGGGCACGCGTCAGGGCCGCCAGACGCATGCCTTTAGGCTTTCATCGCCTGTGAGATCGAGCGCCGCCCGCGCGGCGCTTCGCGGGTAAACCCGCTCCTACGTTTGTTTCGGGCCAATTATTCCTGCGGGATCTGCGCGCGAACGCTTTGGCGCATGCCTCGATATCGCGTCGTACAAACAAGGCGGTCGCGCGCGCCTGGCACAGAACGGACTGGCCCGAAACAAACGTAGGAGCGGGTTTACCCGCGAAGCGCCGCACGGGCGGCGCTCGATCTCACAGGCGCCGAAAACCTAACGGCATACCCCTTACGAACAAACCCGATCAGCCCTTGGCCTGGCGAGCCTTCTTCAGCTTGAAAGCCACCCACAGCACAGCGATCCATGCCGGGATCAGCATTACCGAGATGCGAATCGGCGGCGTCAGGTACATCACCACCAGGATCAGCACGATGAACGCCAGGCACAGGTAGTTGGTCAGCGGGTGCCCCAGGCTTTTGTAGAAGGGGGTGATCCCGGCGGCCAGCTTGGCCTTGCGGAATTTGAGGTGGGTAATGCTGATGCTCGCCCAGTTGATCACCAACGCGGACACTGCCAACGCCATCAGCAAGCCAAAGGCCCCGCCCGGCATCAGGTAATTGATCAGCACGCACAGGCCGGTCGCAAAGGCCGACACGGCCAGCGCGGTCAGCGGCACGCCGCTACGGCTCACCTTCAGCAACTGACGCGGCGCATCGCCCTGGCTGGCCAGGCCAAACAGCATACGGCTATTGGCGTACACACAGCTGTTGTACACAGACAGCGCAGCCGTCAGCACCACGATATTCAGAATGGTCGCCACCAGGTCGCTGTCCAGTTCGTGGAAGATCATCACGAACGGGCTGCCGCCCTGCACCACCTTCTGCCAAGGGTACAGCGACAACAGCACTGCCAAGGCACCGATGTAGAAAATCAGGATGCGGTACACCACCTGGTTGGTGGCCTTGGGGATGCTCTCGCGCGGGTTGTCAGCCTCGGCAGCCGTGATGCCGACCAACTCCAGGCCACCGAACGAGAACATGATCACCGCCAGGGCCATTACCAGACCCGTGACGCCGTTAGGGAAGAAGCCGCCGTACTGCCACAGGTTGGCCACGCTGGCATCCGGGCCACCATGACCGCTACCCAGCAACCAGGCACCAAAGCCGATCATGCTGACGATGGCTACCACCTTGACCAGGGCGAACCAGAACTCCATCTCGCCATAGACCTTTACCTGGGTCAGGTTGATCAGGTTGATCACCACGAAGAAAATCGCCGCCGTGGCCCAGGTGGGGAAGTCCGGCCACCAGTACTGCACGTAGATACCGACCGCCGTCAGCTCGGCCATGCCGACCAGCACGTACACCACCCAGTAATTCCAGCCTGAGACAAAGCCGGCAAACTCGCTCCAGTATTGGTGGGCGAAGTGGCTGAAGCTGCCGGCGACCGGCTCTTCCACCACCATTTCGCCCAGCTGGCGCATGATCAGGAAGGCCATCAGGCCGGCGATGGCGTAGCCCAGCAACACGGAGGGGCCGGCCAACTGGATGGTCTGGGCAATGCCCAGGAACAACCCGGTACCGATGGCCCCGCCCAGCGCGATCAGCTGGATATGGCGATTCTTCAGCCCGCGCTGTAACCGCTCGGGCGTGCTCTGGTCTTGCATGAAGTGTCCTTTAGCTCAGTGAGGCAGTGTTGTTGCTGTTATTTGCAGTCAAGGATCTAGATCCATCCGCCCCACTGCAAGATGAAAATACCAATGTTGGTGGTGATCGCCGCCATTAGCGTGGTAATCACGATGATCGACGCAGCCAGTTCATGATTGCCGTTGGCTGCCCGCGCCATCACGTAGCTGGCCGCAGCGGTCGGGCTGCCTATGTACAGGAACAGGATGCCCAGCTCCGCCCCGCGAAACCCGCACAACCAGGCCCCAAGGGTGCCGAGCAGCGGCAGCCAGAGCATTTTCACGAAGCTGGCATCGATGGCCAGCCGGCCACAGTTACGCAGCGCTGCCAGCGACAGCGTGCCGCCGATACAGATCAGCGCCAGCGGCAGGGTCATCTGTGCCAGGTAGTCGCCCGAGGTCAGTAGCCAGTTGGGCAGCGGCACCTGGCCGTAAGCCATGGGCGCGGCCACCAGCACGCTGATGATCAGCGGGTTGCTGAAAATGCTCTTGCAGATGCTCCACGGATCGGACTTGAGGTCGGGGCTGTACACCGCCAGTACCACCGCTGACAGCGAGTTGTACATGAGGATGACCAGGCCTGCGAGTACCGCCCCCAGGGAAATGCCATAGTCACCGTACAGGCTGGCGGCCAGGGCCAGGCCGATCACACCGTTGTTGCCGCGGAAGGCGCCCTGGGTATAGATGCCCCGGTCGGCCATCGGGCTGCGCCAGATGGCCATGCCCCAGGCAATGGCGAAACCGACCAGGGTGGCGATGATGAAATACAGGATGACACCGGGCTTGACCGCTGCGGCCAGGTCGGCGTGGTAGATGCCGAGAAAGAGCAGCGCCGGCATGCAGACGTTGAATACCAGCTGCGAGGCGACGCGGTTGAAGTTGTCGTCGATCAAGTGAATGCGTTTGAGCAGGACGCCCATGAACAGCATGGCGAAAACCGGTGCCGTGATGTTCAGGGTCTGGATAAGAAGGGCGAGCATGCGCAAGCGATCCTGGAGGGGTTGCCGTCAGGCGGCCAATGATACGTCAACGGCTGGGATTTGCGGGGATCAAGCGCGATAAAAGGAAATGTCTTTCAGGTTTTCTGCTGCCAGTACCGGCCGCTTTGCACCTAACCCCGCCCCCACAGGTACCACGCCGTGATTCATCGGTTCACACAAACCTGTGAGCCATTCATGAAAAGCCCGCAGCAGCCCAAGCCTTGTTCAGCCGCTTCTCCCGCGCCGACGCCGCCAGCGCCATCACCCCTTGGTCACGCTGCCAGACTTGCGCCCACTGCACCGGCCCTGTCGCCAACGCCGCATCGATCTCCCCCCGCAAGGCCTGGAACTGCGCAAACAACCCGCCAAGCAACAAGTGACAACCCATGCTATCGGCACACTGGCGGCTACCCTCGGCGCAGCCGGCCAACAGCCCAAGCAACTGCAGGCGCAGCCCCTGCGGCCAGGCGCACTCCTGCCCAACGCCATACAACCAGGCGGTCAGCGCCGCGAGCACATACAAATCCTCCAGCGAACGGAACGGCTTCACGTAGGCATCCCAGCCGTCACCGGCCAGCAACTCGCACGATGCCTGCTCCAGCAGCAGCCGGGCGTGCCCGACTTCCGGCATCAGCGGCAGGGTCGGCAATGGCTCCAGTGTCACCCCCGGCTCCCCGGGATAGACCACCGCCAGGCTCAGTTGCGGCGCCGCGCCAGCCGCTTCGCTACGCGCCGCCACCAGCAACCACTCCGCCTCCAGGCCTGCGGTAACGAAGTCTTTGCAGCCCGACAGCCGCAGAGCGTCCAGCCGTGTGTGCATGTCTGCAGGCCGCACGCTGCGCCGCTCGGTGGCACACAAGGCGCCAAGGCTGTGCGGCGCACTGGGCCACAGCACGCGAAGGGCGGCCTGGTAACCCACCAGGAAGGCCAGGCCCGGGGTGGCCATTGCACGCCCACCCAGTACCGCCAGTTCGAACGGGGCAACCGGGCCGAGGCGCTCAAGCAGCGCGGCGTAGGTTTCGCCCAGGGTGCCTGTCGGCGCGAGGCGAAGCGGATCGTTGAGTCGTTGCAACCAGGCCATGGAACAGCTCCTTGCTGGAGGGCTTTCAGTTAAGGCTCAGGGTGTGTCACGCAAGCATCACCAAACATTCACAGGGGTGACACTGGGTCTACCTAGGCTGACTTTGCACAACAAAGCCGACCGGCCGCAACCCTTCTTGGCTGGCTTATGGAGACTCGTAATGACTCGGATCGCTACCGCTGGCGACTACAGCACCGAACGCCGTCTGCAAGCCGAACGCCTGGTTGGCGCCGCGGCGTTGCAAGAAGCCCAGGCTCTGCGCTACACCGTATTCAGCGCAGAATTCAAGGCCAAGCTCAAAGGTGCCGAGCAGGGCCTGGACATGGACGACTACGACGTGCACTGCCGCCACATTGGTGTACGCGACCTGAACACCGGCGAACTGGTTGCCACCACCCGCCTGCTCGATCATCAGGCCGCCAGCAGCCTGGGCCGCTTCTACAGCGAAGAAGAGTTCAGCCTGCACGGCCTGTTGCAGCTGCAAGGCCCGATCCTTGAGCTGGGCCGTACCTGCGTGGCCCCCGACTACCGCAACGGCGGCACCATCGCCGTGCTCTGGGGTGAACTGGCCGAGGTGCTCAACGAGGGCCGCTACAGCTATCTGATGGGCTGCGCCAGTATCTCCATGCAGGACGGCGGCGTGCAGGCCCATGCAGTGATGCAGCGCCTGCGTGAGCGCTACCTGTGCACCGAACACCTGCGTGCCGAACCAAAAAACCCGCTGCCGAAGCTGGCCCTGCCCAACAACGTCATTGCCGAAATGCCACCGCTGCTCAAGGCCTACATGCGCCTGGGCGCGAAGATTTGCGGCGAACCATGCTGGGACGAGGACTTCCAGGTGGCTGACGTATTCATCCTGCTCAAACGCGACGAGCTGTGCCCACGCTACGCCCGCCACTTCAAGGCGGCGGTCTGATGCCGAAGTTGCGGGTACTGGCCCGCCTCATCCGACTGCTGCTGGTCCTGGCGCAGGGCATGCTGATGGCCAGCATTATCGCCTTGGGCGAACGCTTGGGCTTCAAGGCGCCGATCGAACGGCGCCAGCGCTGGACTTGCCTGTTCATGAAGCGCCTGGTCGCTGCCCTGCCCTTCGACGTCAAGGTAGTCGGCGAACTTCCGCAACGGCCGATGTTGTGGGTCAGCAACCATGTTTCCTGGACCGACATCCCCCTGCTTGGCATGCTCACGCCGCTGTCTTTCCTGTCCAAGGCCGAAGTGCGTCACTGGCCGGTGGCCGGCTGGCTGGCGGAAAAGGCCGGCACGCTGTTCATTCGCCGTGGTGGTGGCGACAGTCAGCGCCTGCGCGAACAGATCGCCGGACAACTGGGGCTGGCTCGTCCGCTGCTGATATTCCCCGAAGGCACCACTACCAGCGGCCGCACGTTGCGCACCTTTCATGGCCGCCTGCTTGCAGGTGCCATCGACCGTGGCGTGGCAGTGCAGCCAGTCGCTATCCAGTACCTGCGTGATGGCCGGATCGACCCGGTAGCGCCGTTCATTGGTGAGGACGACCTGGTGTCCCACCTTATGCGCCTGTTCGCCCTGCCGCGGGGCGAGGTGTGCATCCACCTGCTGCAGCCAATAGGTAGCGTGGGCAAGGAACGTGCGGTGCTGGCGTTGCAGGCGCAACAGGCGATTCACTTGGCGCTGTTCGGGGTTGAAGACGTGGAGATGGCGCCACGTCGGCAGGCGCGGGCTGCCTGAATGCTTGCACTGCCTGTTCTGGCCCTTTCGCGGGTGAACCCGCTCCTACACTGAGCGCATTGCCCGTAGGAGCGGGTTTACCCGCGAAGAGGCCAGTATCACCCACACACCTCTAACGGTCAGACATCCGCCCCACCGCCGCAAACGCCTGCAGTTGCGGGTAGAACTCGCGAAAATCCGCCAGCAGCGGCTCATACAGCCGCTCCAGCTCCACCATCACCCCGGCCATCCCCTCAGGCCGCGACAAGCGCCGGGCAATGCCGTTGAACACCTGCGCCAGCGTATCGAAGTCGCCATACGCCCCTAGCCAGTCATCCGCTGCCATGAACGGCGCAATCCGCGCCAGCCGCCCAGGCAGCTCGGGCTCAGCCAGCAATACCCGATAGAACGCGCCAGTGAACTGCTCCAGCGGCTGCTCGGCGTAGTTGCCCCAGTGCCGTGCCAGGCAATGGTCGAAAAACACATCCAGGACGATGCCGGCAAAACGCCGCCGCTCGCGTGGAAAACGTGCCAGAGCCGCCAGCACCACTGGGTGCCGGTCAGTGTAACTGTCGATTTGCCGGTGCAGCCGGATGGCCGCCTCCAGCGCAGGCGGAAAGCGCCCTTCCAACGAGCCTTTGACAAAGTCGCCATACAGGCTGCCAAGCAGTTGTTGCGGCGCCGGGCCGCCCAGGTGCAAGTGTGCGAGGTAGTTCATGAGCGCAGTCTAGCATCGTCACCGAACATATCGTTATAACGCGATATATCGATTCGTGCTCAGCTCAGAACACCTTCGTATTTGTATATCGGAATTCAGCGAATTATATTTCGCTCCATCGCGATATACCGCTACAACGAGCCTCAAACCATGCCACTCGATCTCGACGAAATCATAAAAGCACTGGCCCACCCGGTCAGGCGAGAAATTCTCAGCTGGCTGAAAGACCCGGCAACCCAGTTCCCGGACCAGTACCACAGCACCGAAAACGGTGTGTGTGCCGGGCAAATCGACCAACGCTGCGGCCTGTCGCAGTCGACCGTCTCTGCCCACCTGGCCACGTTGCAGCGCGCCGGGCTGATCAGCAGCCAGAAGATTGGCCAATGGCACTTCTTCAAACGCGACGAAGCCACCATCCAGGCGTTCCTCGAACAACTGCGCCAAGCACTTTGACAAGGCAGGTAACCGCTATGACCACGCTTTTCGATCCGATCAAACTGGGCGACCTGCAACTGCCCAACCGTATCATCATGGCCCCGCTCACCCGCTGCCGCGCCGATGAAGGCCGCGTACCCAATGCGCTGATGGCCGAATACTACGTACAACGTGCCAGCGCCGGGCTGATCCTCAGCGAGGCGACTTCGGTCAGCCCCATGGGCGTCGGCTACCCAGATACCCCCGGCATCTGGAACGATGAACAGGTACGTGGCTGGAACAACGTGACAAAGGCCGTGCATGCCGCGGGCGGTCGCATTTTCCTGCAGCTGTGGCACGTAGGTCGTATCTCCCACCCCAGCTATCTGAATGGCGAACTGCCTGTGGCCCCCAGCGCGATCCAGCCCAAGGGCCATGTGAGCCTTGTGCGCCCACTGAGTGACTACCCTACCCCGCGGGCGCTGGAAACCGAAGAAATCAACGACATCGTCGAGGCCTACCGCAGTGGCGCCGAAAATGCCAAGGCTGCCGGTTTCGATGGTGTGGAGATCCATGGCGCCAACGGTTACCTGCTCGACCAGTTCCTGCAAAGCAGCACCAACCAGCGCACCGACCGTTACGGTGGCTCGCTGGAAAACCGCGCGCGCCTGTTGCTGGAGGTGACCGATGCGGCCATTGAAGTGTGGGGCGCGCAGCGCGTAGGTGTGCACCTGGCACCGCGTGCCGACGCCCACGACATGGGCGACGCCGACCGCGCCGAGACCTTCACCTATGTGGCCCGAGAGCTGGGCAAGCGCGGCATCGCCTTCATCTGCTCACGGGAGCGGGAAGCCGACGACAGCATCGGGCCGCTGATCAAAGAGGCATTCGGTGGCCCGTACATCGTCAACGAGCGGTTCGACAAGGCCAGTGCCAATGCGGCCTTGGCCAGTGGCAAAGCGGATGCCGTGGCGTTTGGTGTGCCGTTCATCGCCAACCCCGACCTGCCGGCACGGCTGGCAGCGGATGCGCCGTTGAACGAGGCACATCCCGAAACCTTCTATGGCAAGGGGCCGGTGGGTTACATCGATTATCCGCGGTTGTGATTGAGGGCCATTCGCGGGCATGCCCGCTCCCACCGGTATAGCGACAGGCTTGAAAGCTGTGCTCGATCCTGTGGAAGCGGGCGTGCCCGCGAACAAGGCTCAGCTGATGTTACGGACGGGCGTTGATCTGTTGCTGCAGGTTCTGAATCTGGCTCTGCAGCGTATTCAGGTTACGCGTCATCTGCGCACGGAAGGCATCGAACTCCTGCACCGAAGCACTACCGGATGACGCCGCAGCCGGGCGGTTGTCGACCTGGCTCTTCAACACCAGCATGTCCTGCTGCAGGCTCTGAATGTCAGCGCTCGGGTTGCCCTGTTTCTTCAAGGCCGCCACCTCGCTACCCAAACTCTTGAGCTGGCCGTCCAGCTGAGCGCCATCCAACTGTGAGGCCTTCAGCGCGGCAACCTGCTCGCTCAGGCTCTTCAACTGGGCATCCAGCTTGCCACCATCGACCTGGCCGGAACGCAGCGCCGCCAACTCGCCATTCACCAGCTTCAGTTGCGCCTGCAACTGGCTTTGCAGCTCGGTAACAGCCTTCTGCTGTTCTCGGGTATCGGCCAGCACCTGCTCCAGACGCTTGCCCAGGTCGCCGGTCTGCCCGGCAACACCCTGCTGCAACTGGCGCAGCTGTAGCTTCAATGCCTCGCTGCTGGTAGTGGCGCCAGACTCACTGGCCGCCACCTTGCCACTGATTGCCTGAAGGCGGCCAGCCGCCTCTTCACTGATGCGGGCAAAGCTTTCCTGGGTCGCCACCAGTTGCTGCTCCATCAGCGAGATCTGCTGGAAGCTCCACCAGCCCAGACCCGCCAACGCGATGAACGAGGCACCGAGCAATGCCCACAACGGCGCCGTGCTGGCCCCGCGGGCGGCTTTCTGGCGGCTGCGCATCACATGCGCCGGCATCAGTTCGTCATCATCAACGGTGCCCGCCCGCAAGGCAGGCACGTCATCAAAGTCATCGTGAGCATGGTTACGCATGGATACATTCAACCGCGGTAGTCACAAAGAGGCACGAGTATAAACCGCCAGCGCAGCGCATTGATGACCATTGTCAGCCGGGCGGCAAATGCTTCCACCAGCCGCAGAATTCATCCACCGCCGTCCACAGGCTGACCTTGGGCTGATAGTCCAGGTACTGCCGGGCACGGCTGATATCCAGGGTGAAATCACGGCTCATCACCTGCATCCCCAGGCGCGACAAGGTCGGTTGCGGGCGCCCTGGCCATAACATGCAGGCCGCCTCGTTCAGCGCGGCCAGGCTGTAGGCAAGGCCATAGGAACGGTAGCGGGTCACCTGGGGAAGCTGCATCTGGCGCATCACGTAGTTGACCACGTCCCACAGCGGCAGTGGCTGGCCGTTGCTTATGTTGTAAGCCTGGCCCAGCGCCCGGTCATCAGCGAACAATGCACTTAGCAGCGCCTCGTTGAGGTTGTGCACACTGGTGAAATCGACCTTGTTCAGGCCGTTGCCGATGATCGCCACACGCCCTTTGCGCTGCATCTGCATCAGCCGCGGGAAGATACTGGCATCGCCCGCGCCGGTGACGAAGCGCGGGCGCAGCGCCAGCACTTCAAGGCCAAACTCCTGGGCGCCGAACACTTTCTGCTCGGCCAGGTACTTGGTTTGCCCATAGTGATCGTGGAAGCGACGCGGTACCTGGTCTTCACGGACGTCCAGACGCGAACGGCCATTGAAGTAGATCGACGGCGAAGACAGATGCACCAGGCGCCGTACGTGCTCTTTCAGGCAGCCCTCGACCACGTTCTCGGTCACCACCACGTTGCCTTGGTAGAAATCCTGATAGCGCCCCCAGTTACCCACTGCGCCAGCGCAGTGCACCACGGCTTCGACACCCTGGCACAAACGCCGGGCCAGCTCGGCGTCACCCAGGTCGCCCGGGATGAACTGTGCGCCACGCTTGACCAGATGCTCGACCCCTTCGGCACGGCGGCCGCTGACGCGCACGTCCAGGCCTTGCTCCAGGGCGAAACGCGCAAAGCGCCCGCCAATGAAGCCACTCGCGCCGGTGACCAGAATTCGCATGTAACACTCCGTCTTGCCAGATTTCAGATGCAACTGACGCCAGCCATGGCTACAAGGGCACCAGCCAATGCTGCGCGGTGTGCCGCAGGTGGTCGGTCAGTTGCGCGAGCAATTGCCCGCCATTGCGCCAATGATGCCAGTACAGCGGCACATCGATAGGGGTATCGCGGCAGATTTCCACCAATTGCCCACTGGCCAGTTGCTCCCGGGCCTGCAATTCGGGCACCAGGCCCCACCCCAACCCGGCCTCGGTCATGCGCAGGAAGCCTTCGGATGAAGGGCACAGGTGGTGCAGGAAACCACCCTCTATGCCCAGCGATGCCAGGTAGCGATGCTGCAGGAAATCGTCCGGCCCGTACACGATCGCTGGCGTACGGGCCAGGCGGCTGGCGACAAAACCTTGGGGGAAGTGCCGCGCCATGAACACGGGACTGGCCAATGCCCGGTAGCGCATGGCCCCCAGTGGCAAACTGCGTGCGCCGGCTACCGGCCGCTCACTCCCACACAGGCAGGCCGCCACTTCGCCGGCACGCATGCGTTTCAGGCCCACTTCCTGGTCCTCAACCACCAGGTCGGTCAGCACGTTCTGTTGTGCGCAGAAGTTGCCCACCGCGCCGGCCCACCAGGTGGCCAGGCTATCGGCGTTGAGGGCGATGCGCAGGCGCTCCGGCATGCCCTCTTCGTCCAGCGCCGGTACCTGGCGCTGCAGGTCGCGTTCGAGCAGGCGCACCTGCTGCACATGGTTGAGTAGCTGGCGGCCGACTTCGGTCGTGCCGGGCGGCGAGGCACGTACCAGCACCGGCTGGCCGACCCGCGCCTCAAGCAACTTGATTCGCTGGGAAATCGCCGATTGCGACAAGCCCAGCACCTGCGCCGCACGCTCGAAACCGCCTTGTTCGATCACTGCCGCGAGGGCAGCCAGCAGTTTGTAGTCGAACATCGATTTTCCTAATGGGTGATGAGCTTTATTTGTTTTTCTTATACAGCGCCGAACATCACAATGGCCAGCATCTTTCGTGACCCTTTTTGGAGAGCCCTGCCATGTGGCAAAGCTATCTCAATGGCATGCTGGTGGCCTTCGGCCTGATCATGGCCATCGGCGCCCAGAACGCCTTCGTCCTCGCCCAGAGCCTGCGCCGTGAGCATCACCTGCCGGTGGCAGCGCTGTGCATCGTCTGTGACGCCATCCTCGTGGCCGCCGGGGTATTCGGCCTGGCTACCGTGCTGGCACACAACCCGACCTTGCTGGCGATTGCCCGCTGGGGCGGCGCAGTGTTCCTGATCTGGTACGGCGCCAAGGCGCTGCGCAGTGCCTGCTCCAAGCAGAGCCTGCAGCACCAGCAAGGCCAGGGCGTTCGCTCACGTCGCGCCGTACTGCTCAGCGCCCTGGCGGTGACCCTGCTGAACCCGCACGTGTACCTCGACACGGTGTTGCTGATCGGCTCGCTGGGCGCCCAACAGTCCGCCCCTGGCGCCTACGTGGCCGGTGCGGCCAGCGCTTCGCTGCTGTGGTTCTCGACCCTGGCCATTGGCGCGGCGTGGCTGGCACCGTGGCTGGCGCGGCCGGCGACCTGGCGCATGCTCGACCTGATGGTGGCGGTGATGATGTTCGCGGTGGCGGCGCAATTGATCTTCAACTGACCTCGGGGCGCGGCATATTCATCAACGGCAAGATCGAGCGGCACGCGGTCTTGCAGGCAACACCCGCGCAACGCGAGCCGCCGGTCGGCACAGCCCAGCCCCTGCGGAACCTCTATTCCCTATGTTTGTTGCGTGGTTATGCGCCGGGCCCGGTGCTATGATCCAGCCCTTGCGTCGCAAAGAGTACAGACTCGCCGACGCTTATCGGGCCGCCCGTGATCGGCCTTGCGCAAACCGCAAACAGACCTGAATCAGGAGATCCACCATGGCTTTTGAATTGCCGCCGCTGCCGTACGCCCATGACGCCCTGCAGCCGCACATCTCCAAGGAAACCCTGGAGTATCACCACGACAAGCACCACAACACCTACGTCGTGAACCTGAACAACCTGGTCCCAGGCACCGAATTCGAAGGCAAGACCCTGGAAGAGATCGTCAAGAGCTCTTCGGGCGGCATCTTCAACAACGCCGCTCAAGTCTGGAACCACACCTTCTACTGGAACTGCCTGTCGCCAAACGGCGGCGGCCAGCCTACCGGTGCACTGGCTGACGCCATCAACGCCGCTTTCGGTTCCTTCGACAAGTTCAAGGAAGAGTTCACCAAGACTTCGGTTGGCACCTTCGGTTCCGGCTGGGGCTGGCTGGTCAAGAAAGCTGACGGTTCCCTGGCCCTGGCCAGCACCATCGGCGCCGGCTGCCCACTGACCAGCGGCGACACCCCGCTGCTGACCTGCGACGTCTGGGAACACGCCTACTACATCGACTACCGCAACCTGCGTCCGAAGTACGTCGAGGCATTCTGGAACCTGGTCAACTGGGCCTTCGTTGCCGAGCAGTTCGAAGGCAAGACCTTCAAGGCCTGAGTCCCTCAGCCTTGAGCAAGAAACCCGGCCTCGTGCCGTAATGCTGGCAGTCCAGCATTGCCATCCACGCCGGGCTTCCTCGAAAAACCGATGCCAGTCTTCTGGCATCGGTTTTTTTTCAAGGGTTCTGGAACGGGCCAGCGCACAGGGCTTTCATGAGGCGTACTGACCAAGCCAGCCAAGGCTATCTGCAGTAGCGCCCGTAGGCCGGTACTCACACCCGACCCAGCCCGCATACCCGCGCTGCTCCAGCGTCGCAAACAACCCTGCAATGTCCATCTGCCCCGTCCCCGGCTGATGCCGCCCAGGACAGTCGGCCACCTGCACATGCACCGTCCGCTCAAAGAACTGTGCCAGCACATCGGCCGCATTTCCGGTCAACAACTGCGCATGGTACAGATCAAGGATCAGCCCGATACTCGCATGCGCCTCCAGCACCTGCTGTGCCTTGTTGAAGTCGGACATGTAATACCCTGGCATTTCCTGCGTGCAGATCACTTCGATCAATGGCCGCAGCCCCTGGTCCTCGAAATACTTCACGGCATAGTCCAGGTTGCTCGCGTACACCTTGCCGGCACCATCCTCGTGGGTTATCCCGGACATCAGGTGCACATCCGTACATGCCAACGTGCGGGCATAGCTGGCCGCCTGGCGCAACCCGTCACGAAACTCGGGCTCCTTGCCAGCCACCGCAGCAATGCCCTTGGAAACGCCAGCCGGTGCGGCAAACTGGACCAATGGCAACGCATACTTCGCCAGTTCATCAGCCAACAAACTCGCATCCAACTCATAGGGCGAGGGGAATTCCACCGCGCGAAATCCGGCGGTAGCGGCGGCTTCGATACGCTGCAGAAAAGGCAGTTCGTTGAACTGGAAGCCGAGGTGAGCATTGAATTTGAGCATGTGTAAAGTTCCATCCCGGGAAGAAAACATTCGTCGTTGCAAAGCCTGAGCCGCGGCTCAGGCACTGCGCTGGCGGCAACTGCGCCAGCTCGCGGCGTGCAGATACTCAGGTCCTTCGTGTGGTATTTTCCTGCCCCAGTCCGACCCAAATCTGCCGGATCGACTGAAGTCAAACATTCGGAATACAGCCTGTGATCAAGAAAGACCTCGCCCTGCAATTGGCCCCTCGCGTCATCGAGATGATCCGCGCCCGGTCGATGAAGGCCGGCGAGCCATTGCGCGAGCAGACCTTCGCCCAAGCCTTCGATGTCTCCCGCTCCCCCATCCGCAGGGTATTCGCCCTGCTCGCCGAGTGGAACATCGCGGTGCAGGAGCCCAATCGCGGCTATTTTCTGAAACAGGACGCCGGGCAGATCCAGGAAGCCATCGTACCGCCCGTCTGCGACCCCTTCGAAGACTTCTACCTGCGTGTGGTGGACGACATCCTCAACGGGGAAATCCCTGCCGAATTCTTTGAAGCCCAGCTACTGCGACGCTACTCTGTGCCTCGCGGGCAACTGCTCAAGGTCCTCAACCGGCTGGCAAGCGAAGCCATGGTCGAGCGCAAGCCTGGGCAAGGCTGGAGCCTCAACGAATTCGTGCACAACGCCCAGACCCACATCCAGAGCTACCGCTTCCGCATGGCCATCGAGCCGGCCGCACTGCGTGAGCCGGGCTACAACGTGAACCAGGCCGCCTTTGCCAAAGCCAGGGCACAACAGCAGGCCATGCTCGACGGCGAGATTCACACGCTGTCACGTGCCCAACTGTTTGAGATCGGCGCCCAGTTTCACGAAATGATCGTGCAATGCTCGGGCAACCTCTTCTTCATCGATGCCATACGCCGGCAAAACCAGCTCAGACGCTTCATGAGCTACAAAGCCAACGTCGACCGCAGTCGCCTGATGACGCAATGCCTGGAGCACCTGCACCTGCTCGACCTGATCGAGTCCGGTCGGCGCGAAGAGGCCGCACGGTTTCTGTGGAAACATCTGGACGAAGTAGGCCGCCTCAAAACCGGCCAGGCTGCCTTGCAGGAAAGCCAGCAGGCATAACCCCTCTCCTCCTTCCTCAAACCCGCGCGTGAATCAGGTATGGCAGCTTATCCATTGCCTCCTTTTGACACAAGATACAAAGCAGCCTGAAAAATCAGCGCTCGGCGTAAAATTTGCGCCACTTATTGTATTTCATTGCAACAATAAGCAATATGCGCACCGCTCGGACGCACTGTGGCACCGAATCACACAGGAAGGGATGCAATGGAACAAGGAACGTTGGCTAAAGGGGCGGGGGTCTCGAGCCTTCTGTTCGGGGTGTACACGATTCTGCTGGCCCTGCTTGGCCTGACACTGGCCTATCAGGGAGGCGCGCTGGTCGATGCTGGTGGCTCGCCTTACTACGCGATGATGGGCACCGTATTGTTGCTGGCCGCCGCACTCATGGGCCTGAAGAAGGCGGCCGGAATCTACCTCTATGGCGCAGCATCCCTGGCCACCTACGGTTGGGCGATCTGGGAGTCGGGCTATAACGGCTGGGCCTATATTCCACGCCTGGCCTGGCTGGTACTGCTCAGTGTGATCTTTCTGGCTTTCTGGCCACTGGTCCGCCGCGACTTCGCCAAAATCAACAAGGCACTGTACTTCAGCATCATGGGCGTGCTGCCGCTGCTGATGGCGGCCACCATCCTGGCACCGCTGTTCTTCCCGAACACCGTTCATCTGGCCGACTCGCCGGCTATTACCGCGCATTCACAGCAACCGTTCAGCCGCAGCACGGTGGCATTACCAGATGCCAACCCATCCGCGGGGTGGTCATCACCGGTGGCCGGGTGCTGGACTCGAATGTGCGCCCGGCACCGTCAGGCGTGGTTCGCGCCTACGATGCAGTCAGCGGCAAACAAAAGTGGGCCTGGGATCTTGGCCATCCCGATAGCACTGCACCTGCCGACGCAGATGAAACCTATACGCTCAGCACGCCCAACTCATGGGCGCCGATTTCCGCCGACGACGAGCTGGGGCTGGTCTACATCACCACTGGTAATGCAGCAGGTGACTTCTATGGCGGTACCCGCACCGAACAGGAAGACAAGTTCAGCTCTTCGCTGGTGGCCCTGGATGCCCTATGCCGCCAGTAGTCGGCCAGCAAAGCCTGATTTTTCCCGGGCACCACGGCGGCCTGAACTGGGGCGGCGTGATGGTGGACCTGCAGCGAGGCCTGCTGATCATCAACAACCAGCGGCTGCCGTACATGCTGGGGCTGGTTCCACGCGAGCAGCTCGATGCGATCAATGCCAAATCGGTCCAGGAGTCGCCCCTGACCTACGTGAGCGAAGGCCGCCAGTACGTGGTTGCCGTGGTCGGCGGGCAAGACCGGATTCCGACCAAGCTGAGTGACAGCATCATTGCCTGGGCGCTGCCGGAGAAATAGCGCTGCCTTTCAGGGGCAGCCATCGTTTACTTCCGCTCCACAGGCCCTCTGTTCGAGGAATGTGCCATGCCTGTGGGGGCGGGCTATCCGCGAAGCGGCCAGCACGTATTTCACCTGCGCCCCACCCGCAAAACGCTTGCTCAGACCGCATACCACGCTAACATCAAACCTCTGGAAGATTGATACAGCGCATTCAAGTTGCGGGGTCAGGCAACCGATACACTGCTAATGGTCGGCCGGTAGTGTATCGTCATCGTTGATGGCAAAATGATGCCATGCGCATGGATTAAGGAAACCCCATTGAAGCTGGAATTGCGGAACAGCTTGTCGGTCAAGTTGCTCAGGGTCGTGCTGCTGTCGGCGCTGGCGGTCGGCGTCGTGCTCAGCTGTGCGCAAATCATCTATGACACCTACAAGACCCGCCAGGCCGTGGACAGCGACGCCCAGCGCATCCTCGACATGTTCCGCGATCCTTCGACCCAGGCGGTTTACAGCCTCGACCGTGAAATGGGCATGCAGGTCATGGAAGGCCTGTTCCAGGACGAATCAGTGCGCATGGCCTCCATTGGCCATCCCAACGAAACCATGCTGGCAGAAAAGTCCCGCCCGTTGCAGGACATGTCCATGCGCTGGCTCACCGACCTCATCCTCGGCCAGGAGCGCACCTACACCACGCAACTGGTCGGCCGTGGACCTTACAGCGAATACTACGGCGACCTCAGCATTACCCTCGATACCTCCTCCTACGGCAAAGATTTCCTGATCAACGCGGTGATCATCTTCATATCCGGCGTGCTGCGGGCCATGGCCATGGGCCTGGTGCTTTACCTGGTCTACCACTGGTTGCTGACCAAACCGCTGTCGAAGATCATCGAGCACCTCACCCAGATCAACCCTGACCGCCCCAGCCAGCACCAGATACCGCTGCTCAAGGGCCACGAGAAAAACGAGCTGGGCCTGTGGGTGAACACCGCCAACCAGTTGCTGGCCTCGATCGAGCGCAACACCCATTTGCGCCACGAGGCGGAAAACAGCCTGCAGCGCATGGCCCAGTACGACTTCCTCACCGGCCTGCCCAACCGCCAGCAACTGCAGCAGCAACTGGACAAGATCCTCGTCGACGGCGGCCGCCTGCAGCACCGAGTGGCAGTGCTGTGCGTTGGCCTGGACGACTTCAAGGGTATCAACGAACAATTCAGCTACCAGGTCGGTGACCAGTTGCTGCTGGCCCTGGCCGATCGACTACGCGCCCACAGCGGCCGCCTGGGCGCTCTGGCGCGGCTGGGCGGCGACCAGTTCGCCCTGGTACAGGCCAATATCGAGCAGCCCTACGAGGCTGCCGAACTGGCGCAAAGCATCCTTGACGACCTGGAAGTACCGTTCGACCTCGACCACGAGCAAATCCGCCTGCGCGCGACCATCGGCATCACCCTGTTCCCCGAAGACGGTGACAGCACCGAAAAACTGCTGCAGAAAGCCGAACAGACCATGACCCTGGCCAAGGCCCGCTCGCGCAACCGCTACCAGTTCTATATCGCCAGCGTCGACAGCGAGATGCGTCGCCGTCGCGAACTGGAAAAGGACCTGCGTGAAGCCCTGCCCCGCAACCAGCTGTACCTGGTGTACCAGCCACAGATCAGCTACCGCGACCACCGGGTGGTTGGCGTAGAGGCCCTGCTGCGCTGGCAGCACCCGGACCTGGGCATGGTGCCACCCGACCAGTTCATCCCCTTGGCCGAGCAGAACGGCAGCATCATCAGCATCGGCGAATGGGTGCTTGACCAGGCCTGCCGGCAACTGCGCGAATGGCACGACCAGGGCTTCAGCGACCTGCGCATGGCGGTCAACCTGTCTACCGTGCAACTGCACCACAGCGAGCTGCCACGGGTGGTCAACAACCTGCTGCAAGCCTATCGCCTACCACCGCGCAGCCTGGAACTGGAAGTCACCGAAACCGGCCTGATGGAAGACATCAGCACCGCCGCCCAGCACCTGCTGAGCCTGCGCCGCTCCGGGGCGCTGATTGCCATCGACGACTTCGGCACCGGCTACTCGTCCCTCAGCTATCTGAAGTCGCTGCCCTTGGACAAGATCAAGATCGACAAGAGTTTCGTTCAGGACCTGCTCGACGACGATGACGACGCCACCATCGTTCGCGCCATCATCCAGCTGGGCAAGAGCCTGGGGATGCAGGTGATCGCCGAGGGCGTGGAAACGGCCGAGCAGGAAACCTACATCGTGGCCCAGGGTTGCCACGAGGGCCAGGGCTACCACTACAGCAAGCCCCTTTCGGCCCGTGAACTGACCCACTTCCTCAAACAAGCGCAACGCAACCGGGTTTCGGTGTCCTGAGGCACCTGCCCGGTTACAGGCCGAGCCCCTGATTTACATGAATTGCGCGCCCGCCCCTTTACAGCAAATGCAAATCTTTCGCATGATGTTGTAGTTTTGCGTGCCACGGCGCACGGTCCACCCCTTTGGTCCAACCACACGATGCAGGAAAACCAATAATGATTCGAATGCCTCTGGCCTCCGCCAGTCTGCTGGCCATTGCCATCGCCCTCGCCGGTTGCGGTGAAGGCAAGGACGAAAAAGCCGCCGCGCCGCAAGCCCAGGCACCTGCTGCTGCCACCACCGCTGCGCCAGGGGCTGTCGACGAAGCAACCGGCAAAGCCGTGGTCAAGCATTACACCGACATGGTCTACGCCGTGTACAGCGACTCGCTGAGCACTGCCAAGACGCTGCAGACCGCAGTCGACGCGTTCCTGGCCAAGCCCAACGACGAAACGCTGAAAGCCGCCAAGGAAGCCTGGTTCGCCGCGCGCGTACCGTACCTGCAGAGCGAAACCTTCCGCTTTGGCAACACCATCATCGACGACTGGGAAGGCCAGGTGAACGCCTGGCCCCTGGACGAAGGCCTGATCGACTACGTCGACAAGAGCTACGAGCACGCCTTGGGCAACCCGGGGGCCAGCGCCAACATCATCGCCAACACCGAGATCCAGGTGGGTGAAGAGAAGGTCGACGTCAAGGACATCACCCCCGAAAAACTGGCTAGCCTGAACGAGCTGGCTGGCTCCGAGGCCAACGTTGCCACGGGCTATCACGCCATCGAATTCCTGCTCTGGGGCCAGGACCTGAACGGCACCGGCCCTGGCGCTGGCAACCGCCCGGCATCCGACTACCTGGAAGGCCAGGGCGCTACCGGCGGCCACAACGACCGCCGCCGCGCCTACCTGAAAGCGGTTACCGACCTGCTGGTGACCGACCTCGAAGAGATGGTCGGCAACTGGGCACCGAACGTCGCCGACAACTACCGCGCCAAGCTGGAAGCCGAGCCTGTCAACGACGGCCTGCGCAAGATGCTGTTCGGCATGGGCAGCCTGTCGCTGGGCGAGCTGGCTGGCGAGCGCATGAAAGTTTCGCTGGAAGCCAACTCGCCGGAAGACGAGCAAGACTGCTTCAGCGACAACACCCACTACTCGCACTTCTACGACGCCAAGGGCATCCGCAACGTCTACCTGGGCGAGTACACCCGCCCGGACGGCACCAAGCTGACCGGCCCTAGCCTGTCGTCGCTGGTCGCCAAGGTTGACCCGGCCGCCGATGCAGCCCTCAAGGCCGATCTGGAAGCCACCGAGGCCAAGCTTCAGGTGATCGTAGACCACGCCCTCAAAGGCGAGCACTACGACCAGCTGATCGCCGCCGACAACGCTGCCGGCAACCAGGTTGTACGGGACGCCATCGCCGCCCTGGTCAAGCAGACCGGGTCGATCGAACAGGCTGCGGGCAAGCTGGGCATTGCCAATCTGAACCCGGACACTGCGGATCACGAGTTCTGATCCTGCTGTAGCGCTTCACCGCAAACGCCCGGCCTTGTGCCGGGCGTTTTCGTTTGCTGCCGGGTAAAACGCTTCCCGCTGCCTGGCGTGCGCGCAGATGCTCATCCTGTAGGCCTTCGATCAAACCTAACAGGAGGCACAGTGCTGCAGATTCTTGATGTCTGGGGCGAAGGCCGAATCGTCCAGCGCATGAATGGGGAAGACCTCATCACCGGATTCAACGATGCGTACAACCTGAACAAGGCTGGCCAGCTCATCTCCAACGGGCCGTTCGCTGGCGGGCACATTCCCAACCTCATCGTCGTATACGAATACGATGCTCCGGACTTCCCCCTCGACGACCATGCAGTCCCTCACGTGACGCTGATGGGCGCTCCGATCACCCACCGTGTGGCCGAGGAAATGTGCCGGGTAGTTGCCCGCCCCGGCAAGATCTACCTCTACGACCCCAACGAAACCGACCGCCGGATGTTCGAGGCAGTCGCCATTGACCATGGGATGCAGCTGCTCGGTCGCTTTCATCCCGCCGAGCTCGCCCCCCCGTTCAACGAAATCACCTTGCTCGCGGCCTATGTCTATCGCGCCCCGACCAGCCCGTTACCCCGCCCGAAAACTGAACATTGAAAGGAAAACACTACATGGCCAACGTCACCTACTTGCGCTCCATCGCCAATAACACGCCTTATACCCTGACCCTGATCGACGGTGAAAACCGCAGCAACAGCCTGGCAGTCGGCGCACAACACGTCTGGAATGGCTCGCTGGCCATCCCGTGGATCGGCAGATCGACTGAGAACCACAAGGCCTTGCGCCTGATCCTCGGCCCGTCTGCCGACACCAGCATCTGGATATTCCAGGATTACTGGCAACCTGCGCACATGGACGCGGTCAAGTGCATTACCGCCTCCTCCATGGAATACACCAGCGAAGAAGTCATCGAAGTCACCGGCGATAATCGCGGTGGCGGCAACAAGAACCTGATCGTCAACCTGGTCAACCGACACTTCATGCTCTATATGGCCTGACCAACCGCGCTCGCAGCGATTTCATCAAGCAAACGCAAATTGCTCTTATTCAATGATCCTGGGCCTGCTAAGCTGCACGCCGGTTTTTCGCTCACGCCCAGGATTCTAGATGTCCTTGTCGCTGTCCCGACTCCCCCCCCTGCTGCTGGCCCTGGCCTTGGCCGCCTGTGACGACGCCCCGCGCTTCACCCACGCCGAGCCCGGCGAAGCGTTGTCGGGTGGCCAGGCGACCGTGCAGCGCAGCGACCGCAATGCCTATTCCCTGCCCTCGGCCAACCTCTCGCCAGAGCTACGCCTGGACTTCGCCGTGGGTAACAGCTTCTTTCGCAACCCTTGGGTGATCGCGCCGTCAACCACCACCGCGCGTGATGGTCTGGGTCCGTTGTTCAATACCAACGCCTGTCAGAACTGCCACGTGCGCGACGGCCGTGGCCACCCACCAGAGCCGGGCGACAGCAACGCCGTGGGTATGCTGGTACGCCTGTCGATCCCCGACCAACCCTACCTGGCCAAAGTGATCGAACGCCTCGGCGTGGTGCCAGAGCCCGTCTACGGTACCCAGCTGCAGGACATGGCCATCCCCGGCGTGGCGCCCGAAGGCAAGGTGCGGGTGAGCTACACCCGCGAAACCGTGTCATTCAAGGACGGCCATCAGGTCGAGCTGCGCAAGCCGGCCCTGCAAATCACCCAGCTCGGCTATGGAGTGATGCACCCCGACACGCGCTTTTCTGCGCGGGTGGCACCACCGATGATCGGCCTGGGCCTGCTTGAAGCGATCCCCGAAGCCGACATGCTGGCCAACGAAGACCCGGACGACCGTAACCGCGATGGCATCCGCGGGCGGGCCAACCGTGTGTGGGACGACGCCCAGGGCAAAACAGTGATCGGCCGCTTCGGCTGGAAAGCCGGGCAGCCCAACGTCAACCAGCAGAACGTGCACGCCTTTGCCGGCGACATGGGCCTGACCAGCACCCTGCTGCCCAACGACGATTGCACCCAGGCACAAACCGGCTGCCTGGCTGCGCCCAACGGCGACGGGGCCGATGGCGAGAAAGAAGTCAGCGACAACATCCTGCGCCTGGTCACGTTCTACACCCGCAACCTGGCTGTGCCGGCCCGCCGCGACGTCGGCTCGCCACAGGTACTGGCGGGCAAGAACCTGTTCTACCAGGCGGGTTGCCAAGGTTGCCACACACCGCAGTTCACCACCGCCGCCGACGCCACCGAACCCGCGTTGGCCAACCAGGTCATACGCCCCTATAGCGACCTGCTGCTGCATGACATGGGCCCGGGGCTGGCCGACGAGCGCACCGAATTCGCCGCCAACGGCCAGGACTGGCGTACGCCGCCACTGTGGGGCATCGGCCTGAGCGAAACGGTCAGTGGCCATAGCCAGTTCCTGCATGACGGCCGCGCCCGCAACCTGCTTGAGGCCGTGCTGTGGCACGGTGGCGAAGCCGAGGCGGCACGCAATTTCGTACTCACTTTCGATGCCGAGCAGCGCGCTGCGTTGCTCGCGTTCCTGAACTCACTTTAAACGCGCAAAGGAGCCGGGCATGTTCCGACCCAAACTGTTGTTCACAAGCCTCGCCGCACTCGCCCTCGGTGCCTGCTCGCCACAAGACCCGCAAGCAGTGACCTCCGCCGCCATCGCCAACCAGGTGATCCTGCCTACCTACAGCCGCTGGGTCGAAGCCGACCGTACGCTGGCTGCCAGCGCCCTGGCCTACTGCGAAGGCAAGGAAAGCCTGGACAAAGCCCGCGCCGACTTCCTCAACGCACAAAAAGCCTGGGCCGAGCTGCAACCGCTGCTGGTCGGCCCGTTGGCCGAAGGCAACCGCGCCTGGCAGGTACAATTCTGGCCCGACAAGAAAAACCTGGTCGGCCGTCAGGTCGAACAACTGGTCAACGGCGACAAGCCGGTTGATGCTGAGGTCTTGGGCAAGTCCAGCGTGGTGGTGCGTGGCCTGTCGGCCTATGAGTACATCCTGTTCGACAGCAAGCCGGACATCGCCACGGCCGAACAGAAAGCCCGCTACTGCCCGCTGCTGGTGGCCATCGGCGCGCACCAGAAGGCCTTGGCAGAGGAGATTCTCAAAGGCTGGAACAGCACCGACGGCATGCTTTCGCAGATGACCAAGTTCCCCAACCAGCGCTATGCCGACTCCCATGAGGCTATCGCCGATCTGCTGCGCGCCCAGGTGACCGCCCTGGACACCCTGAAGAAGAAGCTCGGCGCACCGATGGGCCGTCAGAGCAAGGGCATCCCGCAGCCGCTGCAGGCCGAGGCCTGGCGCAGCCACAACTCGATGAACAGCCTGCAGGCCAGCCTCAAGGCCGCCGAAGCCGTCTGGGTCGGGGTAGACAACCAGGGCCTGCGCGGCCTGTTGCCCAGCGATCAGAAAGCGCTGGCGGACAAGATCGACGCCGCCTACGCTACCTCGCTCAAGTTGCTGGCCGACAACCAGAAAACGCTGGGTGAGCTGCTGGCCGACGACGCCGGTCAGCAAACCCTCAACCAGATCTACGACAGCTTGAACGTCGTCCACCGCCTGCACGAAGGCGATCTGGCCAAGGCGCTGAACATCCAGCTGGGCTTCAATGCCAACGACGGTGACTGATCATGCTGCGACGCCAGGCACTCAAACTCGGTAGCGTATTGCTCAGTGCCCTCACCTTGGGCGGCTGGAGCCTGTTCCGCAGCAAAGGCAGCGAACCCTTGCTGCTCTCGGCGCGTGACAACGGCGACGGCCAGCACTATGCCGTAGGTTTTCGCCTGGATGGCACACAGGTGTTCAGCACGCAGGTCGCTCAGCGTTGCCATGCCATCATCCACCACCCTGAGCAGCCAATCGCTCTGTTCGTCGCCCGCCGCCCAGGTACCGAAAGCTACCTGATCGACCTGCGTGACGGGCGCCTGCTGCAAACGGTAGCCTCGCAGCCGAACCGGCACTTCTATGGCCACGCCGTCGTGCACAAAGGCGGCGAATGGTTGTATGCCACCGAGAACGACACCACCGACCCAGGGCGCGGCGTGCTTGGCGTGTACCGTTTCGAAGGCGATCGCCTGGTGCACACCGGTGAAATCCCGACCCACGGTATCGGCCCGCACGAGGTTGCCTGGCTGCCTGACGGTGAAACGCTGGTCGTGGCCAACGGCGGTATCCGTACCGAGGCCGAAAGCCGTGTCGAGATGAACCTCGACGCCATGCAACCGAGCCTGGTGCTGATGCAGCGCGACGGCACCCTGTTGAGCAAGGAAACCCTGGCCCAGCAGATGAACAGCGTGCGACACCTGGCAGTGGCCAGCGATGGCACCATCGCCGCCTGCCAGCAGTTCATGGGCGATGCCGATGAAACTGCCGAGCTGCTGGCGATCAAGCGCCCGGGTGAGCCATTCAAGGCCTTCCCGGTACCGGAGCGGCAACTGCAAGCCATGGCCCAATACACCGCAAGCGTTGCCATCCACAGCGAGCTGCGGCTGGTGGCGCTGACGGCACCGCGGGCCAACCGCCTGTTCATCTGGGACCTGGACAGCGGCGCGGTGCGGCTGGATGCCCCGATGCCCGACTGCGCAGGCGTTGGCGCGGTGAAGGACGGCTTTGTCGTCACCTCCGGGCAGGGCCGCTGCCGGTTCTACGATTGCCGCAAGGCCGAACTGGTCGGGCAACCGATGAACCTGCCGTCCGGCTTCTGGGACAACCACCTGCATCTCGTCTGATTTTTCTGTTGCATTCACTGGCCTTCTCCCAGCTGAAGCCGATCCCACAGGGTTCTACACAGTCCCTGTAGGAGCGGCTTTAGCCGCGAAAAGGCCGGCACAGGCATTTCACGCCCCACCTCCGGAAAAACAGTCAATACTTCCCCCATTCACACGTGGGCAGGATCGCCCGTTGTCGTGTAGAAGCGAATAACAACTGCATCCAAGGAACCGGACCTATGCTGCGCCGCCGCATGCTCATCATGTTGGCCGTGGTTCTGCTGATCGTGCTGGCCCTGGGGGGTTACAAAGCCTTCTCGATCTACCAGCAGATCCAGATGTTCACTGCCCCCAAGCCCCCCATCACCGTGGCGGCTGCCATGGCCGAACAACGCCCGTGGCAAGAGCGCCTGCCCGCTGTCGGCAGCCTCAAGGCGCTGCAGGGCGTGGATCTGAGCCTGGAGGTGGAAGGCATCGTCAAATCCCTGCACTTCGACTCAGGCCAGCAGGTCAAGGCCGGGCAACTGCTCTTGCAGCTCAACGACGATCAGGAAACAGCCCTGCTCGGTACCGCCCTGGCCGACCTGGGCCTGGCCAAGGTCGACTTCGGCCGTGGCAGCCAGCTGGTTGGTGATTCGGCCATCTCCCGCGGCGAGTTCGACCGCCTTTCCTCCCAGTACCGGCGCAACCAGGCGGTGGTCGAGCAGCTTAAGGCGCAGAAGATCAAGAAACGCATCAATGCACCTTTCAGCGGCACCATCGGCATCCGCCAGGTGGACATCGGCCAGTACCTGGCCGCCGGCACTGTGATCGCCACCCTGCAAGACACCTCCAGCCTGTACGTAGACTTCAACGTGCCGGAACAGGCGCTGCCACACCTGAGCCTGGGCCAGAAGGTGCTGGTGCAAGTGGCCGCCTACCCGGGTCAGCGCTTCCCCGGCAGCCTCAGCGCCATCAACCCCAAGGTCGAGGAAACCACGCGCAACCTGCTGGTACGCGCCACCATGGCCAACCCCGACGGCAAACTGCTGCCAGGCATGTTCGCCAGCCTGTTGATCCTGCTGCCCAACCCGCAGCCGCAAGTGGTGGTGCCGGAAAGCGCCATTACCTACACCCTGTATGGCAACTCGGTGTATGTCGCCTCACCGAAAAAGGACAAGGACGGCAAGCCGGAATACGACGACAAGGGCCAACCCCAGCTGGTCGCCGAACAGCGCACGGTAAAGACTGGCGAGCGCCGAGACGGCGTGGTTGTAGTCAGCGAAGGCCTGCAGGCCGGGGAACAGGTGGTCACCGCCGGGCAGCTGAAACTCACACCCGGTGCCGCAATACGCATTGGCCAGGACAACGCCCTCCAGCCCGAAGCGGGCGCAGCGGCCAAGGACTCAGGAGGCTGACATGGCGTTCACCGACCCGTTCATCCGCCGCCCGGTGCTGGCCAGCGTGGTCAGCCTGCTGATTCTGCTGCTCGGCTTCCAGGCCTGGAACAAGCTGCAGATCCGCCAGTACCCGCAAATGGAAAACGCCCTGATCACGGTCACCACCGCCTACCCCGGGGCCAACGCCGAAACCATTCAGGGTTATATCACCCAGCCATTGCAGCAAAGCCTGGCCAGCGCCGAAGGCATCGACTACATGACCTCGGTGAGCCGGCAGAATTTCTCGATCATTTCCATTTACGCGCGCATTGGCGCCGACAGCGACCGGCTGTTCACCGAGCTGCTGGCCAAGGCCAATGAGGTGCGAAACAAGCTACCCCAGGACTCCGAAGACCCGGTACTGAGCAAGGAAGCTGCCGACGCCTCGGCGCTGATGTACGTCAGCTTCTACAGCAAGGAAATGAGCAACCCGCAAATCACCGACTACCTGTCACGGGTTATTCAGCCCAAGCTGGCCACTCTGCCGGGCATGGCCGAGGCGGAGATCCTCGGCAACCAGGTGTTCGCCATGCGCCTTTGGCTGGACCCGGTGAAGCTGGCTGGTTTCGGCCTTTCGGCTACCGACGTGACCAATGCCGTACGCCGCTACAACTTCCTTTCCGCCGCTGGCGAGGTGAAAGGCGAATACGTGGTCACCAGCGTCAACGCCAGCACCGAGCTGAAGTCGGCCGAGGCATTCGCCGCCCTGCCGCTCAAGACAAGCGGTGACAGCCGCGTGCTGCTGGGCGATGTGGCGCGGGTCGAGATGGGCGCAGAAAACTACGACACAGTCAGCTCGTTCGACGGCACCCCGTCGGTCTATATCGGCATCAAGGCCACCCCGGCCGCCAACCCGCTGGATGTCATCAAGGAAGTGCGGCGCATCATGCCTGAGCTGGAAAGCCAGCTGCCCTCGGCACTGAACGTATCGATTGCCTACGACGCCACGCGGTTCATCCAGGCCTCGATCGACGAAGTGATCAAGACCTTGGGCGAAGCGGTGCTGATCGTCATCGTGGTGGTGTTCCTGTTCCTCGGTGCCCTGCGCTCGGTACTGATTCCGGTGGTGACCATACCGCTGTCGATGATCGGTGTACTGTTCTTCATGCAGATGATGGGCTACTCGCTCAACCTGCTGACCCTGCTCGCCATGGTGCTGGCCATCGGCCTGGTGGTGGACGATGCCATTGTGGTGGTGGAAAACATTCACCGGCACATGGAAGAAGGCAAGTCGCCGTTCGACGCAGCCCTGGAAGGCGCGCGCGAAATTGCCATGCCAGTGGTGTCCATGACCATCACCCTTGCCGCCGTGTATGCACCGATCGGCTTCCTCACCGGGCTCACCGGCGCGCTGTTCAAGGAGTTTGCCCTGACGCTGGCCGGGGCGGTGATCATTTCCGGTATCGTTGCCCTGACCCTGTCACCGATGATGTGCGCCCTGCTGCTGCGCCGGGAGCAGAACCCGAGCGGCCTGGCCCACCGCCTCGATCAGCTGTTCGAACGCCTGAAAGGGCGCTACCAGCGCGTGCTTCACGCCACCCTCGACAGCCGGCCGGTGGTGCTGGTGTTTGCCGTGATCATCCTGTGCCTGATCCCGGTGCTGCTCAAATTCACCCAGAACGAACTGGCGCCCAACGAGGACCAGGGGGTGATCTTCATGATGAGCAGCTCGCCTCAACCGGCCAACCTCGACTACCTCAACGCCTACACCGACCAGTTCACACCGCTGTTCAAGGCCTTCCCCGAGTATTACTCGTCGTTTCAGATCAACGGCTTCAACGGCGTACAGACCGGTATCGGTGGTTTTTTGCTCAAGCCCTGGAACGAGCGCGAACGCACACAGATGGAGCTACTGCCGCTGGTGCAGGCCAAACTCGAGGAAATCAGCGGGCTGCAGATCTTCGGCTTCAACCTGCCTTCATTACCCGGCACTGGCGAGGGCTTGCCATTCCAGTTCGTGATCAATACCGCTGGCGACTACCCGGCACTGCTGGACGTGGCCCAACGCATCAAGACGCGCGCTCAGGAATCGGGCAAGTTCGCCTTCCTTGATATCGATCTTGCCTTCGACAAGCCCGAAGTGGTGGTGGACATCGACCGGGCAAAGGCGGCGCAGATGGGGGTGTCGATGGACACCCTCGGCGGCACCCTGGCGACCCTGCTGGGCGAGGCGGAAATCAACCGTTTCACCCTTGAAGGCCGCAGTTACAAGGTGATCGCCCAGGTTGAACGGCCTTACCGCGACAACCCCGGCTGGCTGAACAACTACTACGTGAAGAACGACCAGGGCCAGTTGCTGCCGCTGTCGACCCTGATCACCCTCACCGACCGCGCTCGCCCACGCCAGCTCAACCAGTTCCAGCAACTGAACGCTGCGATCATTCAGGGCGTGCCCATGGTCAGCCTGGGCGAGGCGCTCAAGACCGTGCAGGACATCGCTCGCGAAGAGGCCCCGGAAGGCTTTGCCTTCGACTACGCCGGCGCGGCCCGCCAGTTTGTACAGGAAGGAAGCGCATTGTGGGTCACCTTCGGCCTGGCGCTGGCGATCATTTTCCTCGTGCTGGCTGCACAGTTCGAAAGCTTCCGCGACCCGTTGGTGATTCTGGTGACAGTGCCGTTGTCCATCTGTGGCGCGCTTTTGCCGCTGTTCCTGGGCGTGTCGAGCATGAACATCTACACCCAGGTCGGGCTGGTGACATTGATCGGGCTTATCAGCAAGCACGGTATCCTGATCGTCGAGTTCGCCAATCAGCTACGCGATGAGCGTGGCCTGAGTGTGCGCGAAGCGATCGAGGAAGCAGCGGCCATTCGCCTGCGGCCGGTGCTGATGACCACTGCGGCTATGGTGTTCGGCATGGTGCCGCTGATTCTGGCAAGCGGGGCGGGAGCGGTCAGCCGGTTTGACATCGGTATGGTGATTGCCACCGGGATGTCGATTGGCACGCTGTTTACCTTGTTTGTGTTGCCGTGCATCTACACCCTGCTGGCGCACAAGGCGAGCGCCAAGGCACCTGCAATCGCTTGAACCGACCTTGGGGCGGGCTTGCCCGCGAAGAGGCCGGCAAGGCAGCCGCAAAAAACCAAAGGCCCCGCAATCGCGAGGCCTCTGGCTTTTCCAGCTAACGCAGGGTTCATCCCTGTGACCGCAACCCTTGACGCAGGCCAAACAGGAACAGCAAAAGGTCCTGGTCCGGCTCGCTCCGGGCCTGCTGCTGCGGTTTTGCATCCCGCGGCAACGCGCACTGGTCTGCCATCTCAGCCTTGCTGAACACGGTTGGCC
This sequence comes from Pseudomonas sp. 10(2024), assembly GCF_045164175.1. Taxonomy (NCBI): domain Bacteria; kingdom Pseudomonadati; phylum Pseudomonadota; class Gammaproteobacteria; order Pseudomonadales; family Pseudomonadaceae; genus Pseudomonas; species Pseudomonas sp. 10(2024). The sequence continues at coordinate 1,031,996 of NZ_CP174006.1, read as the reverse complement.
TCGGCTCTTCCCAGGCAGCCACCGCCACGGTGGTCACCGCCAGGCCAGCTACCAGGAACAAAGCTCGAGCAATTTCTAGTTTCATTACTCTAACCCTTTGACAGCGCTGCCAAACGCCATCTTGTAAAAGTAGAGCAGCGTCCGCCATTCCGCGTCATTGAGCGACGAATGGCGGCGTAGCTGACGCAAGTCATTGCCGGCCGCCCGCTGGCAGCTGATGCGCCGCCTGCACTTTTCCAGGTCCAGCAGCGCCACTTCGACGCGGGCCTGCTCGCCCTCGCCGATTACCTTGATGAATACGTGCTTGCCATACAGGCAGCCGTGCTGCCAGTGCCCCAGGTGCATTCGCGCCAGGTTGTCCGCCAGGTCCTTGAGCATGCGCTCATGCACCACCTGCGGGTAACGCTCGCGGGCACCTTCGGCATGCCAGGTGTCGAGTTCGACAAAACCGTCCAGCGCTTCGCTGACCAGCAGCGCGCGCCACTGGTGCTCGGCATCGCGCTGCGCGCCACAGAAGACGATGCGCGGTACACGCACGCCCAACTGCTCGAAACTGTTCAGCGCATCGAGTTCACGCAACACGGTCGGCCGACCAAAAGGGTGCAACAGGCTGCGGTAGATATGCCCAACCTGGCGTTTGGCATACAACAGCTTGCCATCGGCATCGTTGAGGCGTTGCACGCCACTCTCGCCGCCGCGGCGCTGGTTAGGCTCCTCGACCCACTCGCCTTGCTGGCGCCAGTAAAAATCGAACTGCGCTTCCCCTTTATGGGCTACAGCCATCAAATACTACCCCTTACGCAATACATAGACCCGCCACATGGCATAGAACGGCAGGAAGTCGAGGCGTTCCTGGATTCTGAAGCCGGCGGCCCTGAATTCTTCTTCGACCGTTTCGGCAGGTAACACGAAACGGTTCTGGTAATTATCCTGCTCGGCCTTGGCGCTACGGCGTTGCTCTAGCTTTTTCCGCCGCCAGGCCTTGAAGTTGCCATCCACCCACAGGGAAAGGATCACACTATCACGGCTAACCCGTTGAAATTCCGAAAGAATGGTCTTTCTGTGCGCCGACTCGCCAATGTGATGGAACAGGCGCATGCAGAAAATGCTGTCCACGGCGTTATCTGGCAGGTCGATGGCAAATGCAGAAGTCTGCAAAGGCCGTACCCGTGCCACCACTTCTGGCGGTTGCGCCGCACAGGCTGTCTCGATCATAGCCTCGGAGTTGTCGGCACCGATGATTACCCGATTGGGCTTTTCCGCCAACAGCGGCCAGAAACGGCCCGCTCCGCATGGCAGGTCGAGTACCAGGCCAGGCTCGCCCGCCAATGCCAAGGCGCGGCGCGCCAACTGCTCATCTCGCTTGTGGGAAAGGCGTCGCGCCAGGCCGTCCTGGTGCTTGAGAAAGTACTCGCGCGCATGGTCTTTGTCGTACTTCTCGGAAAATTCAAGCTTGATGGGGCTACGCATTGGGCATCTCCTGACTCCATTGCGCCCACACTAGTCATGCAAGCGTTGGAATCAGGTCATGCCAATGTGAAAAAAACGTTGGGCACCAGTTGACCTGATACAAGAAATTACTCGACCAGGGCGTCCGGGTCGCCTTTGGCCGCGGTGTTGCTCAGGTCCACCTGGAAGCGGCAGCCATGCGGCAAGGTGGATGTCAGGGTGACACGCCAACCTTGGTCGTCGCAGATCCGCTGCACCAGCGAAAGCCCCAGCCCAAGCCCCTCGCCACGCCGTTCATCGCCGCGCACGAACGGCCTGAACATGGCCTCACGCTGCTCTTCGGGGATACCCACGCCACTGTCCTCTACGCTGAAACCGTTGGCTTCCAGGCTCAGGCGGATATACCCACTGTCGGTGTAGTGCGCCGCATTGCGCAGCAGGTTGCCCATCACCGACTGCAGGAAGGTGGCGTTGTACAGCACAGGGCTAGCGCTCACGCGGCCATCGAAATACAGGGTGAGGCCTTTCTGTTCGATGGTGTCGCGCCACACCCCGATGAGCTCGTCGGCCACTTCGCGCAGGGTCGCCCGTGACGCCACTGCCCCCTCATCACGCTGCGCGCGGGCCAACATGAGGAAGGTCTTGACCAGCTCGCGCATCTCTTCGGTGGCCCGCGCCACGCGCTCCACCTGGCTACGCGCGCGGGCATCGAGGCCAGGGTTTTCCATCAGAAGCTCACACGAGGTAGCCAACACCATCAACGGCGTGCGCAGCTCGTGGCTGACGTCGCTGGTGAACAGCCGCTCGCGGGTCAGCGCATCACGCAGCCGGCCCAGGGTATCGTCGAAAGCCACTGCAAGCTGGCCGACTTCGTCTGCCGCATAATCCGGAGCCAGCGGCGGGGCCAGGCCCAGTAGTTGATCGCGGTGGCGCACCTGACGCGCCAGGCGGATGACCGGTGCCATTACCCGACGTGCAACCAGCCAGCCAAGGATGACCGCCAGCACCAGGCTGAGCACGAAGCCCACCACAACCACGGCAAACAGTACGCGCTCGCGCTCCTCGAAGTCGCTCTGGTCCTGCAGCAGTACATAACGGCGACCATCGACGATCTCGACCATGGCGTGGTAGGACAGCTGGTCTCGGAACACCTCGTGGAAACCGCGGTCGAGGTGACGCAGGTCCTTGGGCAGCTCGAAGTCGTCACGCCCGCCGCTGAAATAGAACAGCTGATCTGGGCGAGGCCGATGACTCCAGTCACTGACGCTGTCCATACGCAGCAGGCGCTGCAGGTCACCGCCCAGTACCGAGGAAATCAGTCGCTCTTCGACCAGGTGCACCGTGCCGACGATACCGAATGCGAAGGCCCCGGCCACCAGCGCGCTCATCAGGGCAAAGGCGATGATGATGCGCTGGGCAAGGCTTTGCTTAAACTCCATCGCGGCCCTCGGCGAGGCGATAGCCGACGCCATGGACGGTATGCAGCAACGGTTTTTCAAACGGTTTGTCGATCACCTGGCGCAGTTGATGCACATGGCTGCGCAGGCTGTCGCTATCGGGGCAGTCGTCGCCCCACAAGGCTTCTTCCAGCACCTCGCGGCGCAGTACGTGCGGGCTTTTCTGCATCAGTACCGCCAGCAGCTTGAGGCCGACCGGGTTGAGCTTCAACAGGCGACCCTGGCGGGTAACCTCCAGGGTATCGAGGTCGTAGCTCAGGTCAGCCACCTGCAGGGTGCGGCGCCCACCGCCCTGGGCACGGCGCAGCACCGCTTCGATGCGCGCCGCCAGCTCCGACAGGGCAAATGGCTTGAGCAGGTAGTCGTCAGCCCCCGAGCGGAAGCCCTGCAGGCGGTCGTCCAGCTGGTCACGGGCAGTGAGCATGATCACCGGCGTGTCACGGCGGGCATCTTCGCGCAGGCGCTTGCACAGGGTGTAGCCATCGATGCCTGGCAGCATGATGTCGAGTACGATCAGGTCGTAGTGTTCGGTGGCGGCCAGATGCAGCCCGGACAGGCCATCCTGGGCACAGTCGACGGTGTAGCCTTTCATGCCCAGGTAATCGGCCAGGTTGGCCAGGATATCGCGGTTGTCTTCAACCAAAAGAATGCGCATCGGTTTCTCCTGTGCGGCGCTTCTCGCTGTGGTGCGCGGCAGGCGCAGCTTAAGGCCTATGCCTGGACGGTGCCAGCCCTGGGGAAAATTCACCGCACTTGACGGTTTTTTCACTGATCCTTCACGGACACAGGATAGCGGGCGGTCGACAATGCCCGATCTTTTTCGCGCCCTGGAGCCGTCATGCAGCAACGCACCCGCCCCCGCCCGATCAACTACTGGCTGTACCTGGGGATTCCCCTGGCGACTGCGGTGGCCTTGATCCTGCTGGAGCTGACTTCAGTCGACATGGATGTCGCCAACCTGTTCTTCGACCCCGCTGCCGGGCAGTTCATTGGCCGCCACAGTTACCTGTTGGAAAACATCCTGCATGACCGGGTCAAGCAAGTGGTGATCCTGTTGGGGGTGATATCGCTGCTGACCTTTGCCGCGAGCTTTTTCTGGAAGCGCCTGTTTGGCTGGCGCCGTGAACTGGGCTGCCTGGCGCTGGCACTGGGCTTGTCCACGGCGTTTGTCACGCCGCTGAAAAAAGTCACCCAGGTGCAGTGCCCCTGGAGCCTGACCCAGTTTGGCGGCACCGAAACCTACAGCAAGCTGCTGGAACCACGGCCGCCTACCGACAAGCCTGGCCTGTGCTGGCCGGGCGGGCATGCAGCGACGGGTTTCTGCCTGTTCGCCTTGTTCTTCATGCTGCGTGATCGCAAGCCGCGCCTGGCGCGGGTGGCGTTTGTAGTGGCCTTGACAGCAGGGTCGATACTGTCGGTGGGCAGGATGATGCAGGGGGCGCACTTCCTGTCGCACAATGTGTGGACGGCAGTGTTCTGCTGGTTGATCGGATTGGGGTCGTATTACCTGGTTCTCTATCGGCGGGGGCTGGCCGAGGTGCCCGTCGCCGAGCGCAGCGCCGCATGAAAGAGGGGCCGCTTTGCGGCCCTTCGCACTTCAAATGCTACTCAGGCATGCTCGACGAACACATCAGCAAACACCTGTCCCCGCGGTACCCCTGCCATGAACATGCGTCGGGCAAACCGCTCGACACTCCCCGGTGCCCCACACAGCAGCGCCACCGTCTGTCGCGACAACAGCCGCATCCCGGCCAACGCTTCATCCACATGCTCCACCAGCACCAGCTCGACACTGACCCTTGGCAGCTTCAGCAGCTTCTCCGCCAGATAGTGCCCAGCCGGATCCCGCGCCACATGCACCACCCGGATTTCGCCCCGATGCCCCCGGCGCAACGCTTCGCGCAAGATCCCCCAGAGCGGCGCCAGCCCGGTTCCCGCAGCCAGCAACCACAGCGGCCGCTCCTGCCAATCAGGGTCGTAATGAAGGGCTCCGCCTCTGAACTCCCCCAAACGCATCTCATCGCCGACCTGCAGACCGCGCGCCTTGTCGCAAAAGGCACCAGGCCGCTGGCAATCGATATGAAACTCGAGAAAATCATCCTGGCCCGGCAGGCTGGCCAAGGAATAAGGCCGAGCAACCGCGCCTAGCCACAGCACCACGTGCTGCCCCGCCTGATAACGTACCACCCGATCGGGGCGCAACCGCAGGCGCAACACATCGCCAAACCAGTCCAACGCACAGACCTGCGCCGGGACACCGCCCAGCAGGGGGTCGTATAGCGCCACACGCAGGTCCTCGACCACCCGGCACTGGCAGGCCAGGCGCCAGCCCTGGGCGTGTTTCTCCAACGCCAACGCCTCGGGCAAAGCGTCTGCCGGTTGCCCTTCCAGGCAGCGCACCAGGCAGGCGTGGCAACTGCCAGCGCGGCAACTGTAAGGCACATTCAGCCCCGCCTCGTTGAGGGCATCGAGCAGGTTGCTGCCAATGGGCACCAGCCAGCGGCGCTCGCCCACGCAAATTTCGGGCATGTTCGGTACATCTCCTGCTGTCCAAGGCTCACTGTAAGCCAAGCAGAGCACACCAGCAAAATAGATGCCTGCGCGCTGCCGACCATGGTCCAGACCGGCCGCAGGTGTGCCGGGCACGGATGCGCGCTATACTGCCGCGCCTTTTTCCGTCGGCCTGACCTGCCGGCGCCTTGCAAGGCGCTTCGACGTGCTGGTCGGCTATGTCGAGCGTCTTTTTGAATGTTCCCGTCTTTAAGAGGAGCGCGCTGCATGACCGTGATCAAGCAAGACGACCTGATTCAGAGCGTCGCCGACGCCCTGCAATTCATCTCGTACTACCACCCCGTCGATTTCATCCAGGCCATGCACGAGGCCTATCTGCGTGAGGAATCGCCTGCTGCACGCGATTCCATCGCCCAGATCCTGATCAACTCGCGCATGTGCGCCACCGGCCATCGTCCAATCTGCCAGGACACCGGTATCGTCACCGTGTTCATCCGCGTGGGCATGGACGTGCGCTGGGACGGCGCCACCATGAGCGTCGACGACATGATCAACGAAGGTGTGCGTCGCGCCTACAACCTGCCTGAAAACGTCCTGCGCGCTTCGATCCTGGCCGACCCGGCCGGTGCCCGCAAGAACACCAAGGACAACACCCCGGCAGTGATCCACTACTCCATCGTCCCCGGCGACAAGGTGGAAGTTGATGTCGCAGCCAAGGGCGGCGGCTCGGAAAACAAGTCGAAGATGGCCATGCTCAACCCGTCCGACTCGATCGTCGACTGGGTACTGAAGACCGTGCCGACCATGGGTGCTGGCTGGTGCCCGCCTGGCATGCTCGGCATCGGCATCGGCGGTACCGCCGAGAAGGCCGCGGTCATGGCCAAGGAAGTGTTGATGGAGTCCATCGACATTCACGAACTGAAAGCCCGTGGCCCACAGAACCGCCTGGAAGAAATCCGCCTGGAGCTGTTCGACAAGGTCAACCAGCTGGGCATCGGCGCCCAGGGCCTGGGTGGCCTGACCACCGTGCTCGACGTCAAGATCATGGACTACCCGACCCACGCCGCGTCCTTGCCGGTGTGCATGATCCCCAACTGCGCTGCTACCCGCCACGCCCACTTCGTGCTCGATGGCACCGGCCCGGCAGAACTGGAAGCGCCGTCGCTGGACGCCTACCCGGAAATCGTCTGGGAAGCCGGCCCGAGCGCCCGTCGCGTCAACCTCGACGACATCACCCCGGAAGAAGTGGCCAGCTGGAAGCCGGGTGAAACCATCCTGCTCAACGGCAAGATGCTGACCGGCCGCGATGCCGCGCACAAGCGCATGGTTGAAATGCTCAACCGTGGCGAAGAGTTGCCGGTAGACCTGAAAGGCCGCTTCATCTACTACGTCGGCCCGGTCGACCCGGTGGGTGACGAAGTGGTAGGCCCAGCCGGCCCGACCACTGCTACCCGTATGGACAAGTTCACTCGCCAGATCCTCGAGCAGACTGGCCTGCTGGGCATGATCGGCAAGTCCGAGCGTGGCCCGACCGCCATCGAGGCGATCAAGGACAACAAGGCCGTGTACCTGATGGCCGTTGGCGGCGCTGCCTACCTGGTCGCCCAGGCCATCCGCAAGTCGAAGGTACTGGCCTTCGCCGAGCTGGGCATGGAAGCGATCTACGAGTTCGAGGTCAAGGACATGCCGGTGACCGTCGCCGTGGACAGCAACGGTGAGTCGGTACACATCACTGGCCCTGCCCTGTGGCAGAGCAAGATTGCCGAAAGCCTGGCCGTCGAAGTGAAGTAACCTGATGTAACTGCGGCGGCTGCTTCGCGGGCAAGCCCGCTCCCACACGTTGGACTGCCCCCAAGAAGTTGGACACCAATCCAACCCTTGGGGGATCTATGGGTAAGTACACCGAGCAATTCAAGCTCACAGCGATCACAGCCTACCTGGATGGCAGCAACGGTTTCAGAAAGGTGGCTCAACACTTAGGTATCGATTTCAGCCTGCTTCGACGCTGGGTGGCCAGTTATCAGGCCAATAATGGCATTGGTCCAGGCTCGCATGGGCGGCGCTATACCAGTGATTTCAAACAGCAGGTGCTTAGCTATATGCACGAGCATCGGCTTTCGCTGCGCCAGACTGCTGCCCACTTTGGTCTTGGGCAGTCCTCTCAGATAGGCATTTGGCAGCGGCAGTACTACAGTGGCAGTCCTGCACCCTCTACTGCCACCAAGCCAAGAAAGCCAATCGACGTGTCGAAGAAGATCAAGCCTGCCAAACCCACCGATACCAATGATGATCAGAAGTCTCGAGATCAGCTGATGGCTGAACTTGAGTACCTGCGCATGGAGAATGCTGTCCTAAAGGAGCTCAAGGCTCTGCGCGAGGAAAAGGAACGAACACGCGGGAAAAAGTCCTGATCGTTTCCAAACTCAAGCGCAGGTTTCCTTTGCCTGACCTCCTTCAGTTGGTCGAGCTGGCGCGCAGCACCTTCTACTACCAGCTCAAAGCTCAGCAGAAGCCAGACCGGCATGCTGAGCTCAAGGCATTGGTGCATCGCGTCTATCACGAGCAGAAACGGCTTTATGGTTATCGCCGTGTCGCACTCGTAATCAGGAAGGAAAAGCGGGTGAACAAGAAGGTCATTGAACGGCTGATGGCTGAGCAGGGATTGAAATCAGTAGTGCGCCCCAAGAAATATCGCTCCTATCGAGGTACCGTCGGCAAAGTGGCAGCGAATGTACTGGAGCGAAATTTTGTCGCTCAACGCCCAAACCAGAAGTGGGTGACTGACGTAACCGAGTTCAAAGTAGCTCAACAGAAGCTCTATCTGTCGCCCGTGATGGATTTGTACAACGGCGAAATCGTGGCCTACGAAATGGCCAGCCGCCCGTGCTATAGCCTGGTTGGGAACATGCTTGGCAAAGCGCTCGATTGCCTGGGAGAGAAACCGAAGCTCGTGCTGCATTCGGATCAGGGATGGCATTACCAGCAGGCGCAATACCGCCGTAAGCTAAGCGAATGTGGGGTAAAGCAGAGCATGTCTCGAAAAGGCAATTGCCTGGACAACGCGGCCATGGAAAGCTTCTTCGGCACGCTCAAATCTGAGTTTTTCTACCTGAAGCGTTTCGAGAGCATTGATGAGCTGAGAGCGGGTCTGGATGAGTACATTCACTACTACAACCATGATCGCATCAAGCTGAGGCTCAATGGCCTGAGCCCTGTGGAGTACAGGGCTCAGGCTGCAGCTTAAAACTGTCCAACTTTTGGGGGGCAGTCCACGTACAGCGCAAGCCAGAAGGCTACGCATTTGACTGTGGGAGCGGGCTTGCCCGCGAAGAGGCCGCCACAGTCATCACAGGACTCTCTCGAACTGCTCCGGCCAGTCCCGCCAGGTAAACACCTGCCCTTCCCGCCTCACCCGCCGCACTTCCTCCAAATCTACCTCACACACCAGCCACTGGCTGCAGTCCGGGTTCAGCTGCTCGCTCAACGCCACCACCCCATCCCCCGGCATCCCGTGATCCGGCGGTACGAACAAGCCTGCCCGGCCGATATTCTCGTCCAATGCCGGCGACCAGGGCGCCACCCCCACCGTCGGGCTCTGCAACACGGCAATCTGGTTCTCCAGGGCGCGCGCCTGGGCGCCAATACGCACCCGGTGGTAACCGGCTTCGGTATCGGTACAACTTGGCGCCAGGATCAGGTCGGCACCACACTCGGCCAGGCGGCGGGCCAGCATCGGGAACTCGTTGTCGTAGCAGATCAGGATGCCCAAGCGCCCCAGTTCGGTTTCGAACACCTGCAGCCCCTGGCCTGCAGCGATGTCCCACTGCTCGCGCTCGAAGCGGGTCATCATCAGTTTGTCCTGATAACCCAGCACACCTTGGGGGCCGAACAGCCAGGCACGGTTGCGGTAGCGCCCATCGTTGTCCAGCACCGGCACACTGCCCGGTTGCAGGTAGATCCCCCAGCGTCGGGCAAGGCTCTCGCACAACGCTTTCCAAGGTTCGATCAGCGGCTGGATACCGGCAATCGAAGCCTTCAGGTCTTCCCGCTGCCCGGCATTCAGCTGGCCGCTCAGCACCAGCCCGGCGTACTCCGGCAGTAGCAGCAAGTGTGCCCCCGCCTCCACCGCTTCGGCGCACAGGCCTTGCAGGTGGTCGGCGTAGGCGTCCCAGGTTTCGTGCAGCTCGATGGCGTACTGGCAGGCTGCCAGGCGGATCATACCGGCAGTGCCTTGAGCCAGAACGACATCAGCTTGTCGGAGCTTTCCTGCTCGTCCAGATCGCGCCAGGCGTAGGTGGTACGCAGCGATGGGTCGTGCAGGAAGCCGCGGTTGCGCCAGAAGCCGTGCAGGGGTTTGTACTCGGCTGGCCGGCGCGGGTGCGCACCGGGTCGCTCGACCGCGCAGAACGCGCAGTAATCGAACTCGGCCAGTTTGTGTGCGTAGGACTCGCGCTCGATGAAGAAGCGAACCCCCAGGCCCTGTCCGCGGTATGCCGGCAACACCAGCGACTCACCGAAGTAGTACACACTGGCCGGGTCGCGCCCCTGGGCCAGGAATGGCTGCTGGAATTCGGGCGCGACATCCACCAGCGGCAGGCCGGTAGAGGCGCCGACCACCTTGCCGTCGTCCAGCGCCAGCACAACCAGGCTGCGCCCGGAGCGGGCATAGTTGGCCAGGTAGTCGGCCTCGTACTCCGGGGTGCCGTCGTAAAGGTAGGGGAACTCGCGGAACACAGTAAGGCGCAGGCGAGCGAGGTCATCGATGTAAGGCGCGATAGCGGCACCGTGCAACAGGCGTATTTCCATGTTTGGCGGTCGTTTTGTCGATGTGGATGACGCGCTCGGCTAAGCCGGGCTTGAGGGGAAACCCTATCATCCGAGTTAACGACCCGCCTTTTCCCTACACGACAGGAAATGTTCCATGACCGCAACCGAACTGGTAAATGCTTACTACGCCGCCTTCAACGCGGGTGACATGCAGGCGTTTCTGGCGCTGCTCAGCGAAGACGTGATCCACGACATCAACCAGGGCGAGCGCCAGATGGGCAAGGCCAGGTTCGCCGCGTTCATGGAAAAGATGAACCGCTGCTACCGCGAGCGCCTGGCCGACATCGTGGTGATGCAGAACGCCGATGGCAGCCGCGCGGCGGCGGAGTTCACCGTGCATGGCCAATACCTGGCCGATGACGAAGGGTTGCCGACAGCAAACGGCCAGACCTATGTGCTGCCGGCGGGGGCGTTCTTCTATATTCACTGTGGCAAGATTGCCCGGGTGACCAACTACTACAACCTCAATGACTGGGTGGAGCAGGTTGCCTGAAGCAACCCGCTGCCAACTCAATCAAGCCTGTCAGACAATACGCGTGCCCAGCACTTGCAGGAACGCCGCCAGCCAGGCCGGGTGCGCCGGCCATGCCGGTGCGGTCACCAGGTTGCCATCCACATGCGCCTGGTCCACCGCGATGTCGATGAACGTGCCACCCGCCAGGCGCACTTCTGGCGCACATGCCGGGTACGCGCTGCACTCACGCCCCTCCAGCACCCCTGCCGCCGCCAGCAGCTGGGCACCATGGCACACCGCCGCAATCGGCTTGCCGGCCTGGTCGAACGCCCGCACCAGGTCCAACACCTTTTCATTCAGGCGCAGGTACTCCGGCGCCCGGCCACCCGGGATCAGCAGCGCGTCATAACTCTCGGGCCGCACCCGCACGAAATCATAATTCAGGGCAAAATTGTGCCCAGGCTTTTCGCTGTAGGTCTGCTCACCCTCGAAGTCATGAATCGCGGTACGCACGGTCTGCCCCGCCAGCTTTTCCGGGCACACCGCATGCACCGTGTGGCCCACCATGCTCAAGGCCTGGAACGGCACCATCGCTTCGTAATCTTCGACGTAGTCGCCCACCAGCATGAGAATTTTCTTCGCCGTCATCTCGCCCACTCCTTCGGTTAACTGTGAATAGTCACTGCACGATAGCCGCTGTCAGTCACGGCGGTCGAGGAAGTTGACCACCAGCCGATCGAGCCAGCCCCAGATCCGTTGCTTCACCCTGCGCCACAAAGGGCGCGCATGCCAGTGGGCGAGGTCGACTTCTTCGCTCTGGGCGAAGTCGCGCTCGAAGCTGGCCACCACCGCCGCTGTCAACGGCGGGTCGAGCGCTTCGATGTTGGCTTCAAGGTTGAAGCGCAAGTTCCAGTGGTCGAAGTTGCACGAACCGACGCTGACCCAGTCGTCTACCACAGCCATCTTCAGGTGCAGGAAGCACGGCTGGTACTCGAAAATCCGTACGCCCGCACGCAACAGACGCGGGTAGTAACGATGCCCGGCGTAGCGTACCGAGGGGTGATCGGTACGCGGGCCGGTCAACAAGAGACGCACGTCCAGGCCCTTGCTGGCAGCCCGGCGCAACGACCGGCGCACGCTCCAGGTCGGCAAGAAGTACGGCGTGGCCAGCCACACCCGTTTCTGGCCGCTGTTCAGCGCCCGTACCAGCGCATGCAGGATGTCCTGGTGCTGGCGGGCGTCGGCATAAGCGACCCGGCCCATGCCCTGCCCCTGCGCAGGCACCTTGGGCAGACGCGGCAGGCCAAAGCCTTCAGCAGGGCGCCAGGCGGTGCGGCGGTTGTTGGCTTGCCACTGACGGTCGAACAGCAACTGCCAGTCGCTCACCACCGGCCCCTGCATCTGCACCATCACTTCGTGCCATTCGCTGGTCGCCTCACCCGGCGTCCAGAACTCGTCGGTAACGCCCGTCCCCCCCACCACTGCCCAACGTTCGTCAACCAGTAGCAATTTGCGATGATCACGGTAGAGGTTACGCAGGCCACGCTTCCAGCGCAGGCGGTTATACCAGCGCAAGTACACGCCAGCGTCCAGCAGGCGCTGACGCAACGCGCTGTTGAAGGCCAATGAACCGTAGTCATCGAACAGGCACCGCACCCGCACGCCACGCCGGGCAGCCTGCTCCAGCGCGTCGACCACCGCCTCGGCACAGGCACCGGCCTCGACCAGGTACAGCTCCAGGTCAACCTGGAACTCGGCACGCATGATCGCCAGGAGCATGCGCGGAAAGAACGCAGGGCCGTCGATAAGCAGTTCGAACTGATTGCCATCCCGCCAGGGGAAGACCGGCCCCGCCATGTCAGCGCGCAGTGAAGATCAGCACCGCGCTAACCGGTACCGACGGGTTGATGGACTTCAACCTGGCGAACTTGCGCAGGCTTTCCAGCCCCGGCACCAAGCCAAAATCTTCGGCGCGCAGCACCAGAGGCTCAAGGGTCACCACCTGAAAGCGCCGCGCATCCAGGCGGGTGGCCAGCAACAGGACATTGTAGCTGTGCGACTGGCCATGCAGGGTGACCGTCAGCGGCAGGCGCAATTCGATCTGTGCACCGTCGGCCAGGTCATTGATCGGCTGCAGGTCGATCTGCGCCTTCACTGTGGCCTCGGCGAAGCGCTCGACCTCGAACAGGTTGTCGCGCATTTGCTCGTCACGCAGCGGAATACCGCTGCTCACCGAGTCCATCTCGATCCTCAACCCGGCCATACCCTTGCGATCGACCGTGCCATGCAACACCAGAAAGCGATGCACTTCGGCGGTGTCGCCGTTCTTGCCGGTGATGAACGACAGCCGTGAAGATTCGCCATCCAGGTGCCAATTGGCATGAGCGGGCAGGCACAGAGCCAGCAATAAGGCAGGCAGCAGACGGGGCAACTTGAACATGACAGATCTCGTGAAACCAGGCCGCCAACCTTACCCGCCTGCATTCATGGCAGCAAGCGGCAGCCCTCACGCGCGCCTTGCCAGGCCGCCTGGCTGCGCCGCCCCAGGCCTTCAGCGGTGACTCGCTGCTGCTGGCTGTTTTCCTCCAGCAGGCTCAGTGGCAGCCACTGCTTCACGTACCCTTGGCAGTACACCTTGTCGAAGCCCATGACAAAGCGGCAGGAACAATATTCCTTGGCCGAGTAGGCCGAGAGTATGCCGGGGAAGTCCGCCAGCGCCTGGCGTTCCTGCCAGGCCCAGTACAGGAGCCCTGCCAGCGCCAGCAGCAATAACCGCTTCATGCCCCCTCCCCGGCCAGTACCGCCAGCACCCGCTTGAGCAATTCGTCGTGTCGATAGCTGCTGTCGCGGTCATCGGCGTAGCGCACGATCACCAGCCTTTGCTCAGGTAGCACATATAACGCCTGCCCCCAGTGGCCAAGGGCGGCGAAGGTGTCTGCGGGTGCACTGGGCCAAGGCCGTTCGGCGCCAGCCAGCGGCTGGTTGAGCCACCAGTGGCCACCCGGGATGGCCTCGCCAGGCAGCGCTTGGGCCTGGGCAAACGGGGTGCGGTTGAAAGCTACCCAGGCTTTGGGCAGCAATTGTCGGCCCTGCCAGCGCCCGTCGCGCTGCATCAGCAGGCCAATACGGGCCAAATCGCGGGCACTGAGGTAGAGATAGGAAGAGCCTACGTAGGTGCCTGCCCGGTCACGCTCCCACACCGCACTGCCGATACCCAACGGGGTGAACAGTGCGTGCCAGGGGTAGTCGGGGTACTGCCCGGCATCGAGCATGCCACGCAGCGCAGCGGCTAGCAGGTTGCTGTCGCCGCTGGAGTAGAGGAACCGCTGACCGGGGCTGGCGGCGGCACCCCGGGCCGCCGCGTAGGCGGCCATGTCTGCGCGGCCACGGGTATACAGCATGGCCACCACCGAGGACTTCAGCGGCGCGTATTCGTAGTCTTCCTGCCACTCAAGGCCACTGGCCCAGTGCAGCAGGTCGGCCACGCGCACGCCTGGGTGGGCGCGCATGGGGGGATAGAAGCGGCTGACCGGGTCTTGCAGCTGGAAGCGGCCTTCGCCCTGGGCTACGCCCATTACCGTGGCCAGTACGCTCTTGCTTACCGACCAGGTCAGGTGCGCGGTGGCGGCGCGGGTGGGCGCGGTGTAGCGCTCGTGGAGGATACGCCCGTCGCGGATGATCAACAGAGCGTCCGTGCGGATGCCGTTGCGCTCCGAGGGGGAGCGTGCAGGAAAGGCGTAGGCATCGACGGCCTGCCAGTCGAGGGTGGCAGGGTCGTTCTGCCACTGCGGGTCAGGCCAGTCTTCAGCTTTGGCGCTACCTGCAACCAGCGCAAGGATGACCAACAGTACCTTCATCGAGCTCGCCTTGATTGGGGCTGCTTAGCAGCCCTTCGCGGGCAAGCCCGCGCTCACAGTTGCAGGAGCGGATTCCCCCGCGAACAGGCCAACATCATCGATAAGGAATCAGCGCCGAACCGGTCGCTTCTGCAGCTTGCGCTGCAACGTCCGTCGGTGCATGCCCAGCGCCCGCGCGGTGGCCGAGATATTGCCTTCATGCTCGTTCAGCACGCGCTGGATGTGCTCCCACTGCAGGCGATCGACCGACATCGGGTTTTCCGGCACCAGGGTATCCAGGTCGGTGTGCTCCGACAGCAGTGCTGCCAACACGTCATCGGCGTCAGCCGGCTTGCACAGGTAGTTGCAGGCACCGCGCTTGACCGCCTCCACTGCGGTGGCAATGCTCGAGTACCCGGTCAGGATCACCACGCGCATTTCCGGGTCCAGTTCCAGCAGCTTGGGCAGCAGCACCAGGCCGGAGTCGCCATCCATCTTCAGGTCCAGCGTGGCGTAGTCCGGCAGATCCTGCTGGGCCAGAATCAAGCCTTCTTCGGCAGAACTGGCAGTGCTCACACGGAAACCGCGACGGCTCATGGCCCGGGCCATGACCCGGGTGAAGGTGGCATCGTCATCCACCAGCAGCAGGTGCGGCAGCTCTTCGCTTTCGACCTGGTTTTCTTCGCTCATCATTCATCTCCTCGCTTGCCATAGGGCAGGCGCAGTTCGGTCAGGGTGCCACCCTGTTCATGACTATAGAGTTTCACCGAGCCGCCCGCACGGGTCACGCTGGCCTTGCTCAAGAACAGGCCCAGGCCGAAGCCTTTGCCCTTGGTGGTAATAAAAGGTTTGCCAATGGCTTCGGCAATGGCTGGCGGTACACCAGGACCATGGTCGTGGATACTGATGACGATGTCTTGGGCGTCCCAGTCCAGGCGAACCTCCAGATCATCAGGGCAGGCATCGGCGGCATTGTTCAACAGATTCAGTAACGCCTGGGTCAGGTCTGGCGGCGGCGCCAGCCGCGGCACCTTGCCGTCGCGCAGGCGCTGGAAGCGGTAGCTGGCTTCCGGGCGCATCAGGTGCCAGCGGTTGAGCGCCTCGTCCAGCCAGGCGGTGACATCCTGCTCCACGATGGCCAGGCGCCGGTTGGCTTCGGCTGCGCGCACCAGCTGTTGCAAGGTCTCTTTGCACAGCTTTACCTGGTCCTGGAGGATTTGCAGGTCCTCCTGCAACAGCGGGTCGGTGTGGTCCTGGCGCATTTCGTTGATCAGCACGCTCATGGTCGCCAGCGGTGTACCCAGTTCATGGGCGGCACCGGCAGCCTGGGTAGCCACAGCCAGCAGTTGCTCGTCGCGCAGGCTTTCTTCACGCCGCTCTGAACGCAGCTGCTCCTGGCGGCGCAGCTCTTCGGCCATGCGCGCGGCAAAGAAGGTGATCACAGCCGCCGCCAGGGCAATGCTCAGCCACATGCCGTAGACCTGCATCTTGTCCCGCGCCATCGGCAGCCCTTCGAGCGGGTAGAACTGCACCAGCAGCAAACTGTAGGCCGTCAGCGCAATGCCCGACAGGATCAGCGAATACAGCCACGGCAAGGTCACCGCAGCGATCGCCAGCGGCACCAGGTAATACGACACGAACGGGTTGGTCGAGCCGCCGGAGTAATACAGCAAGGCACTGTGGATCAGCAGGTCACAGGCCAGCTGCAGGGCGTACTCCATTTCGGTGACGGGCAGCGACAGCCGCAGGCGCAGGGCCGTGAAGGCACACAGCAACGAAGACAAGGCCAAGGTGCCGGCCAGTGACAGCCAGGGCAATGGCAGCAGTTCGGTCCAGTAGGCAACGCCCACCGAGCCGGCCTGGGCAGCCAGGACCAGGACCCGAATGACGGTCAGGCGCCAGAGGTTCTGGCGGGTAGCGGACAACGGTTGTACGGCGGCGAGCATGAGCTCTCCTGATGAGTGCTCCAGAAAAATCGGCTGGAGTATACCGAAGCCGGGCGCCTCGCTGCAGCGATGCGGCAAAGCGCCACACTTTGTCACAGGTTCATGATGGCACTTTTGAACCCACTACACTGTTGCCGGTCCTATGGGCCATGCGTGGAATGGATGACCAGCCCCCACGCCTTCAAATGCCAAGGAGTACCACATGCAAATCCCACGTCGCGGCGCCGCCCTGATCATGTCTTGCGGCCTGCTCGCCAGCCTGCCGGCACTGGCTGCCGATGAACCGCGTTTCAACCAGGTATCGCTGCGTGCCGAAGTCAGCAAGGAAGTGGCGCGCGACCTGATGGTCGTGACCCTGTACAGCGAAGCGCAGAACAGCGACCCGGGCAAGCTCGCCAAGCAGATTACCGAAACCATGAACAAGGCCGTGCAGCAGTCGCGCCAGGTCAAGGACGTGAAGATCAGCCAAGGCAGCCGCAACAGCTACCCGGTGTATGACAGCAAGGGCCAGAAAATTACCGGCTGGCGCGAGCGCGCCGAACTGCGCCTTGAAAGCGCCAACTTCCCGGCCTTGTCCCAGCTTACCGCCGATTTGTTGCAAGAGCTGAAAATGGCTGGCATGGACTTCTCCATCGCCCCGGCCACGCGCAAGGCCAGCGAGGATGCTCTGCTCAAGGATGCGGTCGATGCCTTCAAGGCACGCGCGCAACTGGCGACCGAAGCGCTGGGTGGCAAAGGCTACAAAGTGGTGAGCCTGAATCTCAACAGCAGCGGCTACCCGCGCCCGTACTTGCGTAGCGCGCCGATGGCGATGAAGGCCATGGGGGCTGATGAAGCGGCACCGGCGCCAGATATCGAGGCAGGCACCAGTGAAGTGAGCATGAATGCCGATGGCCTGATCGAAGTGCAGATGCCATAAGGCGTCCACGCATCATTTGTGGGAGCCCGCGAGCAGACACGGTGGTGGAGGCACGGGCTTCGCCCGTGTTCGCGGGTAAACCCGCTCCTACGGGTGACTGCGTCATTGTCACGATTTTCAGACATTTCTTACGCACCAACAGGGTGCGTCCTACGCATTCCCCTGCCTAGAAACATCGCGCAAAACGCCATCATTTTGCCTACGCAAACGTTTAACTTCGCCAAAAGTTATACCGATGCGACATCCATGTACGTTCGTGCCACTTTCCCGGCGTCAACTATCCTTGTACCTGTTGCAATGGGAACGCCCCCTGCATAAGTATCCGCAGGTCGGCTCACGAGGCCACCTCATCCAAAAAATGACAACAATGAGGCCACCATGCTCAAACACGCAGTCATTCCGTTCCTGCTGGGTGCAGGCTTGCTCAGCGGCGCACCGTCGGCCGTTGCCGCATCCAACCTGGTGTTCTGCTCCGAAGGCAGCCCGGCTGGCTTCGATCCGGGGCAGTACACCACCGGGACCGACTTCGATGCCTCGGCAGAGACCGTGTTCAACCGCCTGACCCAGTTCGAGCGCGGCGGCACTGCGGTCATCCCGGGCCTGGCGACCAAATGGGAAGTGTCCGACGACGGCAAGACCTACACCTTCCACCTGCGCGAAGGGGTCAAGTTCCACACCACCGACTACTTCAAGCCCAGTCGCCCGTTCAACGCCGACGACGTGCTGTTCACCTTCAACCGCATGCTCGACAAGGACAACCCGTTCCGCAAGGCGTACCCCACCGAGTTTCCATACTTCACCGACATGGGCATGGACAAGAACATTGCCAAGGTGGAGAAGCTTGACGAGCACACGGTGAAGTTCACCCTCAACGAGGTTGACGCCGCGTTCATCCAGAACCTGGCCATGAGCTTTGCCTCGATCCAGTCCGCCGAATACGCCGACCAGCTCCTAAAGAACGGCAAGGCCGCCGACATCAACCAGAAGCCGATCGGCACCGGCCCGTTCGTGTTCAGCAAATACCAGAAGGACGCGCAGATCCGCTTCAAGGGCAACAAGGACTACTGGCAGCCCGAGGACGTGAAGATCGACAACCTGATCTTTGCCATCACCACCGACGCCTCGGTGCGCATGCAGAAGCTCAAGAAGAACGAGTGCCAGGTCACCCTGTTCCCACGCCCGGCCGACATCGAGCCGCTAAAAGCCGACAAGAACCTGCAAATGCCGCAGCAGGCCGGTTTCAACCTCGGTTATATCGCGTACAACGTGATGGACAAGATCAAGGGCAGCAACGAGGCCAACCCCATGGCCCAGCTGAAAGTCCGACAGGCGCTGGACATGGCCGTGGACAAGAAAAAGATCATCGAGTCGGTGTACCAGGGCGCCGGCCAGCTGGCGGTCAACGCCATGCCGCCCACGCAGTGGTCCTATGACGACAGCATCAAGGACGCCGCCTTTGACCCCGAGAAAGCCAAGCAACTGCTCAAGGAAGCCGGCATCAAGGAAGGCACCGAAATCACCCTGTGGGCCATGCCCGTGCAACGCCCGTACAACCCCAATGCCAAACTGATGGCTGAAATGCTCCAGTCCGACTGGGCCAAGATCGGTATCAAGGCGAAGATCGTCAGTTATGAATGGGGCGAGTACATCAAGCGCTCCAAAGGTGGCGAACAGGGTGCCATGCTGATTGGCTGGAGCGGTGACAATGGTGACCCGGACAACTGGCTGGGTACCCTCTACGGTTGCGATGCCGTCGATGGCAACAACTTCTCCAAGTGGTGCTACAAGCCCTACGACGACCTGATCAAGCAGGCCAAGGCCACGTCCGACCAGGCCAAGCGCACCGAGCTGTACCAGAAGGCGCAGCATATCCTCAAGGAGCAGGTACCGATCACCCCGATCGCCCACTCCACTGTCTACCAGCCCATGAGCGCCAAGGTGAAGGACTTCAAGATCAGCCCGTTCGCGCTGAATTCCTTCTACGGCGTCAGCGTGGACAAATAGGCTGACTGAGGCACCCGCTGAATCGCGGGTGCCCTTCACCCCCGCCACCTCTTCATGTCGTCCTGCGGCCATACGCTGCGGGGACGGCGAACTGTTGCCGCCATTCGTACCCGGAGGCGGCGCGAACAGATGAAAAAGGATTTGCCATGCGCCACGTTACCCGCCTTTCCGCGCTGCTGGCTCTGGGCCTGGTCAGCCAATCCCCGGTCCTGCTGGCCAACAACCTGGTGTTCTGCTCTGAAGGCAGCCCAGCCGGCTTCGACACCGCCCAGTACACCAGCGCCACCGACAACGACGCCGCCGAACCCATCTACAACCGCCTGGTCGAGTTCGAACGTGGCGGCACCACCGTGCACCCGGCCCTGGCGACGCACTGGGAGGTGTCCGACGACGGCCTGCGCTACACCTTCCACCTGCGTGAAGGGGTCAAGTTCCACAGCAACAAGGCCTTCAGCCCGAGCCGCACGTTCAACGCCGACGATGTGCTGTTCACCTTCAACCGCATGCTCGACAAGGGTCATCGGTTCCGTCAGGCCTACCCTACCGAGTTTCCCTATTTCAACGGCATGGGCCTGGACAAGAACATCGCCCGCGTCGAGAAGGCCGACCCATTGACCGTGGTGTTCACCCTGAACACCGTCGATGCCGCGTTCGTCCAGAACCTGGCCATGAGTTTCGCCTCCATCCTCTCCGCTGAATACGCCGAACAGCTACTGGCCAGTGGACGCCCCAGCGACATCAACCAGCAGCCTATCGGTACCGGGCCGTTCGTGTTCCAGCGCTACCAGAAGGATTCGCAGATCCGCTACAAGGGCAACAAGGACTATTGGGCAGCGAACGAAGTGAAGATCGACAACCTGGTGTTCTCGATCAATACCGACCCGTCGGTGCGTATCCAGAAGCTGCGCCGCAATGAATGCCAGGTGACCCTGCACCCACGCCCGGCCGACCTGCCGGCGCTCAAGGCCGACAGCACGCTGCAGGTGCTCCAGCAACCAGGCTTCAACCTCGGCTACATCGCCTACAACACCCAGCACCCGCCATTCGACCGCCTGGAAGTGCGCCAGGCAATGGACATGGCGGTCAACAAGGAAGCCATCCTCCAGGCGGTGTACCAGGACGCCGGCCAACGGGCGGTCAACGCCATGCCACCGACCCAGTGGTCCTATGACGACAGCATAAAGGACGCCCCGTACGCGCCAGAAAAGGCCAGACAGCTGCTCCAGCAGGCGGGTGTCAAACCTGGCACCGAGATCACCCTGTGGGCGATGCCGGTGCAACGCCCGTACAACCCCAATGCCAAGCTGATGGCCGAAATGCTCCAGGCGGACTGGAGCAAGCTCGGATTCAAGGTGCGCATCGTAAGCTACGAATGGGGCGAATACCTCAAGCGCATGAAAAACGGTGAGCACGACATCGCCCTGATCGGCTGGACCGGTGACAACGGCGACCCGGACAACTGGCTGGGCACCCTCTACAGCTGCGAAGCCATCGGCAGCAACAACTACTCGCGGTGGTGCGACCCGCAGTACGACAGCCTGGTCAAGCAGGCCAAGCAAGTGACCGACCGTACGCAACGCACCGCCCTGTACCAGCAGGCCCAGCAGCGGCTCAAGCAGCAGGTACCGATTACGCCGGTGGCGCATTCCACCGTGAGCCAGCCGCTTAGCGTCAAGGTTTCCCAGTTCAAGGTCAGCCCGTTTGGGCGCAATGATTTTTCCGGTGTGAGTGTTGATTAAGCGTTAGCCAGTACCGGCCTCTTCGCGGGCAAGCCCGCTCCCACAGGATCTCGACAGGTTCGGACACTGCGCCCTACCTGAGGGAGCGGGCTTGCCCGCGAAGAGGCCAGAACGGCCAACACAACGCCCCGATTCTGCCCGGCGATCCCGCGGCACCCCTGGCAACACCGCAGCAATCACCCGGCCCACAAGGCCGGCCATAACTAGAAAAGAAAGGGAGCTTTAACCTTGAAAGTATTCACCTTGACCGCACTGGCGTTATCCATCAGTGCCTTTTCCACGGTGGCCCAGGCAGATCCGCAGAGCCAGGACTACATTCCGCTCACCCTCAAAAGCAGCAGCGAGCAAGCGCAAGCCAGCGGCTTCATCGACGGCCAAAGCCTGTCCGGCAGCACCCGCAACTGGTATGCCCGTGAACGTGCCGCACGCGCCCCGCTGTGGAAGTACTACAAGAACGACGGCACCCGCCACGACACCCACAGCCGTGAAAACTGGGTTCAGGGCACCATCCTCAATTACAGCTCCGGCTTCACCCAGGGCACCGTGGGCTTCGCCGTCGAGGCTGCCGGCTACAACGCCATCGCCCTGCAGCAGAGCCGCGAAGCCATCGCCGGCCCCAACAACCGCACCCTCACCCACAGCGATGGCGACCCCGTCGGCCAGTGGAGCAAACTGGGCCTGGGCAATATCAAGGCGCGCGTGTCCAACACCACCCTTACCCTTGGCCGCCAGTCGGTGGACACGCCGATGATCGCCTACATCGGCAACCGCGCCCTGCCCTCGAGCTTCCAGGGCGCGTTCCTGCACAGCGCTGAATTCGACAACCTCAGCATCGACCTGGGCACCTTCGACCGCGTCTCGCCACGTACCGAACAGAGCCTCAGCAAGTTCCGCAGCGAGTACAGCGCCACCGGCGTGGAAACCGACCGTGCCAGCACCGCCGGCATCAACTACCAGCCGTTCAAGAGCCTGAGTACCAGCCTGTACGCCACCAAGGTCGACGACTTCTGGAACCAGTACTACTTCGGCGCCAACCATGTGCTCGGCGACAGCGCAGTGCTCAGCCTGAGCACCGGCCTGAACTACTACAAGACCGTCGACGCCGGCAGCCAGAAAATGGGCAAGATCGACAACGACACCTACAGCCTGTCACTGGGCCTGACCCATCAGGCCCACACCCTCAGCGCCTCCTGGCAGCAGGTCAACGGCAATGAGTACTTCGACTACCTGCACGAAACCAACGGCATCTTCCTGGCCAACTCGCTGCTGTCGGACTTCAACGGCCCCAACGAGAAATCGCTGCAGATTTCCTATGTGCTGAACATGGCGCCCTATGGCGTGCCTGGCCTGAAGTTCAACCTGTACAACGCCCGCGGCTGGGGTATCGACGGCACCCACTACCGCGGCACTGCCTACGACGTGAATGGCCTGGATGGCGAAACCCACTATGAGTGGGGTATCGGCACCAGCTACGCGCTGCAGAGCGGGCCGCTGAAAGACACCAGCATCCGCGCCACCTACACCACCCATCGCGCCAGCAAGGCCCAGGGCGATGGCAGCCTGGATGAGTTCCGCGTGGTCACCACCATTCCGTTCAACATTCTCTGACCGTCGGCGCCCTGGCCCGTTTCGCTGCGGGCCGGGGCGGCTACGCTGGAACCAATGCAAGCAGGGAGTTTTCAACACATGCACAGAGCTTTCATGAAATCGCGGCCGTTGCGCCTAGCCCTGGTCGCGCTGCTTCTGGGCGGCGCCACGCAACTGGCGGCCAAGCCGCTGGTGGTGTGTACAGAAGCCAGCCCGGAAGGGTTCGACATCGTCCAGTACACCACCGCAGTCACCGCCGATGCCTCGGCCGAGACAGTGTTCAACCGCCTGGTCGACTTCAAACCCGGCACCACCGAGATCCAGCCGGCCCTGGCCGAGCGCTGGGACATTTCAGCCGACGGCCTGACCTACACCTTCCATCTGCGTCAGGGGGTGAAGTTCCACACCACCGACTACTTCAAGCCCACCCGTGACTTGAACGCCGATGACGTGCTGTGGAGCCTCAATCGCCAGCTCGACCCGAACCACCCCTGGCATGACAAGACCAGCGTCGGCTACCCGTACTTCGAGAGCATGGGGTTCAAGGAACTGCTCAAGTCGGTCAGCAAGGCTGACGAGCACACCGTGGTGATTACCCTCAGCCGACCGGAAGCGCCGTTCCTGCGCGACATGGCCATGGGCTTTACCTCGATCTACTCCGCCGAATACGGCGACCAGTTGCTCAAGTCTGGCAAGACCGCCGAGCTGAACAGCAAGCCGATCGGCACCGGCCCTTTCATCTTCCAGCGTTACAACAAGGACGCCCAGGTCCGCTTCAAGCCCAACCCGGACTATTTCCGCGGCAAGCCGCCGGCCGATGCGCTGGTGTTCGCCATTGCCATCGACAGCAACGTGCGCCTGCAGAAACTGCGCGCCAACGAGTGCCAGGTGGCGCTCTATCCCAAGCCCGATGACGTGCCGTCGATCAAGCAAGACCCGAAACTCAAGGTTGAAGAAATCGAGGCCCTGGTCACCGGCTACATCGCCATGAATACCCAGCACAAATACCTCAACGACGTGCGTGTGCGTAAAGCCATCAACATGGCCTTCGACCGCCAGACCCATGTCGACCAACTGTTTGGCAAAGGCAACGCGCTGGTAGGTGTAAACCCTTACCCACCCACCATGATCGGCTACAACACCCACAACCAGAACCCACCGCGCGACCTCGATAAAGCCCGCGTACTGCTCAGTCAGGCCGGTGTACCCGAGGGCACGGTAATCACCCTGTTCACCCGCAACGGCGGCGGCCCGACCAACCCCAACCCGCGCCTGTCCGCCGAGATGCTGCAAGCCGACCTCAAACAGATCGGCCTCAAGCTGGATATCCGCGTCATGGAATGGGCCGAGATGCTGCGCCGGGCGAAGAACGGCGAAGCCGACCTGGTGTCCACCGGCTGGGCCGGCGACAACGGCGACCCGGACAACTTCCTCAGCCCGCTGCTCAGTTGCGATGCCGTGAAAAGTGGCGAGAACTATGCGCGCTGGTGCAACCCCAAGTTCCAGGAGCTGATCAGCCGCGCCCGCGAAGTGATCGACAACGACGAGCGTGCAAGGCTCTATAACGAGGCATTGAAAGTGTACGATGACGAACAACCCTGGATCAGCATGGCTCATCCAAAGATGTTCACCGCCATGCGTGACAACGTGGAGGGCTACGTGATCAACCCTCTGACCAACAACAACTTCGCCACCACCAAGGTGAAGTAGAACAACAACGACCGCCGGCGACCCACACGGGGACCGGCGGCACTGCCGTACCGGGCTGATCGCCCCACGGCCTGATGAGGTAACCCCGACAATGTTGAGTTTTATTGCCCGGCGCCTTGGCCTGCTGATACCGACCTTTTTCGGCATCACCTTGCTGACCTTCGCGCTCATACGCCTGATCCCCGGCGACCCGGTGGAAGTGATGATGGGCGAGCGCAGGGTCGACCCCGAAATGCATGCCCAGGCCATGGAACGCCTGGGCCTGAACAAGCCACTGCCGGTCCAGTACCTGGACTACGTCGGCAAACTTGCCCAGGGTGACCTTGGCGAATCGCTGCGCACCCGCGAAAGCGTGTGGCGCGAGTTCCTCACCCTGTTCCCGGCCACTCTGGAACTGGCCTTCGCCGCCCTGCTGTTCGCCGGCGTCGTCGGCCTGCTGGCCGGTGTAATCGCCGCACTCAAGCGCGGTTCGCTGTTCGACCACGGGGTCATGGGCATATCACTGGCCGGCTACTCGATGCCGATTTTCTGGTGGGGCCTGATCCTGATCATGTTCTTCTCCGTGAGCCTGGGCTGGACCCCGGTGTCCGGGCGCATCGACCTGCTCTACGACATCGAGCCGAAGACCGGCTTCATGCTTATCGACACCCTGCTTAGCGATGAAGAAGGCGCGTTCAAGGACGCTGTGATGCACCTGATCCTGCCGGCCATCGTGCTCGGCACCATCCCGCTGGCGGTGATCGCCCGCATGACCCGCTCGTCGATGCTTGAAGTACTGCGCGAAGACTACATCCGCACCGCCCGCGCCAAAGGCCTGTCACCGGCCCGTGTGGTGTTCGTCCATGGCCTGCGCAATGCACTGATCCCGGTGCTGACCGTGTTCGGCCTGCAGGTCGGCACGCTGCTGGCCGGTGCGGTGCTGACCGAAACCATCTTTTCCTGGCCGGGCATCGGCAAATGGCTGATCGAAGCCATCGGTGCCCGTGACTACCCCGTGGTCCAGAACGGCATCCTGTTGATCGCCTGCCTGGTGATTCTGGTCAATTTCGTCGTGGACATCCTCTACGGCCTGGCCAACCCACGCATCCGTCATCAGCGCTGAGGCCCTTGCCATGACTAGCCCGATTACAAAATCCGTGTCACCGGCCAGCCCGGTGGACCAGAGCCTGCTCTACCCCTCCCCGTACAAAGAATTCTGGCAAGCCTTCGCGCGCAACAAGGGCGCGGTGATGGGCCTGGCCTTCATGTGCCTGGTGGTGTTCTGCGCGCTGTTCGCGCCTTGGGTAGCCCCGCATGACCCGAGCGAGCAGTACCGCGACTTCCTGCTGACCCCGCCGGTGTGGCTGGAAGGCGGCACCTGGCAGTTCATCCTGGGCACCGACGAACTGGGCCGTGATCTGCTTTCGCGGCTGATTCAGGGTGCACGGCTATCGCTGTTGATCGGCCTGTCGTCAGTGGTGATGTCACTGATCCCAGGCATTCTCCTTGGCCTGCTGGCCGGCTTTTTCCCGCAGTTGCTCGGCCCGTCGATCATGCGCCTGATGGACGTGATGCTGGCCTTGCCGTCGCTGTTGCTGGCCGTGGCCATCGTCGCCATCCTCGGCCCTGGCCTGATCAACACCGTGATTGCCATCGCCATCGTTTCCCTGCCGTCCTACGTGCGCCTGACCCGCGCCGCGGTGATGGGCGAACTTAACCGCGACTACGTCACCGCTGCCCGCCTGGCCGGCGCCGGCTTGCCCCGACTGATGTTCGTCACCGTGCTGCCCAACTGCATGGCACCGCTGATCGTGCAGGCGACCCTGAGTTTTTCCTCGGCGATCCTCGACGCCGCTGCGCTGGGTTTCCTCGGCCTCGGCGTGCAGCCGCCTACCCCCGAGTGGGGCACCATGCTGGCTTCGGCCCGGGACTACATCGAGCGCGCCTGGTGGGTGGTAAGCCTGCCCGGCCTGACCATCCTGCTCAGTGTGCTGGCAATCAACCTGATGGGCGACGGCCTGCGCGATGCGCTGGACCCGAAACTCAAGAACGCCGCCTGAGGAGAACGCCATGTCACTGTTGCAGATCAACAACCTGAATGTGCGCTTCGGCGACGCCAACGCGGTACCGGTGGTCGATGGCCTGGACCTGGCGGTGGATGCCGGCGAAATCCTGGCCATCGTCGGCGAGTCCGGCTCGGGCAAGTCGGTCACCATGATGGCCCTGATGGGCCTGATCGATGCCCCCGGGCGCATCACCGCCGACGCCCTCACCTTCGACGGCACCGACATGCTCAAGCTCAGCGGCCGTCAGCGGCGCAAGGTGGTGGGCAAGGACATCGCCATGGTCTTCCAGGACCCGATGACCGCGCTCAACCCCAGCTACACCGTAGGCTTCCAGATCGAGGAAGTGCTACGACAGCACCTGGGCCTGAAAGGCAAGGCTGCACGCC
Organism: Pseudomonas sp. 10(2024); assembly: GCF_045164175.1. Taxonomy (NCBI): domain Bacteria; kingdom Pseudomonadati; phylum Pseudomonadota; class Gammaproteobacteria; order Pseudomonadales; family Pseudomonadaceae; genus Pseudomonas; species Pseudomonas sp. 10(2024). The sequence continues at coordinate 1,005,126 of NZ_CP174006.1, read as the reverse complement.
AGCGTGCTCTGGAGCTCTTGAAAAAGGTCGAGATCCCGGCCGCCGAAAGCCGCCTGGACGCTTACCCGCACCAGCTGTCAGGCGGCATGAGCCAACGTGTGGCGATCGCCATGGCCATTGCCGGCGAGCCCAAGCTGCTGATCGCCGACGAACCGACCACGGCCCTCGACGTGACCATCCAGGCACAGATCATGGAACTGCTGGTCAACCTGCAGAAGGAGCGCAACATGGCGCTCATCCTGATCACCCACGACCTCGCCGTGGTCGCCGAAACCGCCAGGCGGGTGTGCGTGATGTACGCCGGCCAGGCCGTGGAAGTAGGCCAGGTGCCAGAACTGTTCGATGTGCCCGCCCACCCTTACAGTGAAGCCCTGCTCGCCGCAATCCCCGAGCACAGCATTGGCGCCGAACGCCTGGCCACACTGCCTGGCATCGTCCCCGGCCGCTACGACCGCCCGGTCGGTTGCCTGCTGTCACCACGCTGTCCCTATGTACAGGACAATTGCCGGCGCCAGCGCCCGCCCCTCGACCCACAGGCCCACAGCCTGGTGCGTTGCTTCTACCCGCTGAACCAGGAGGTGGCGTGATGGCCGTCGTTCTATCTGCCCGGGAGCTGACCCGGCACTACGAAGTCTCCCGCGGGCTGTTCAAGGGCCATGCGCTGGTGCGCGCGCTCAATGGCGTGTCGTTCGAACTGGAGGCCGGCAAGACCCTGGCCGTGGTCGGCGAGTCGGGCTGCGGCAAGTCGACCCTGGCCCGCGCCCTGACCCTGATCGAAGAGCCGTCGTCCGGCTCGCTGCAAATTGCCGGCACCGAGGTGAAGGGCGCCAGCAAGGCAGAGCGCAAACAACTGCGCCGCGATGTGCAGATGGTGTTCCAGAGCCCCTACGCCTCGCTCAACCCACGGCAGAAGATCGGTGACCAACTGGCCGAACCGCTGCTGATCAACACCTCGCTGAGCAAGGCCGAGCGCCGCGACAAAGTGCAGAAGATGATGGAGCAGGTCGGCCTGCGCCCCGAGCACTACCAGCGCTACCCTCACATGTTCTCTGGCGGCCAGCGCCAGCGTATCGCCCTGGCCCGGGCGATGATGCTGCAGCCCAAGGTGCTGGTGGCCGACGAACCGACCTCCGCGCTGGACGTGTCGATTCAGGCGCAGGTGCTGAACCTGTTCATGGATCTGCAGAAGGAGTTCAACACCGCCTACGTGTTCATCTCGCACAACCTGGCGGTGGTACGGCATGTGGCGGATCAGGTATTGGTGATGTACCTGGGGCGGCCGGCGGAGATGGGGCCGAAGGAGGACATCTACAACAAGCCGCTGCATCCCTATACCCAGGCGCTGCTGTCGGCGACACCGGCGATTCATCCAGACCCGTTGAAGCCGAAGATTCGCATCGTCGGGGAGCTGCCCAACCCGCTGAACCCGCCGGATGGGTGTGCCTTCCACAAACGCTGCCCGTATGCGACCGAGCGGTGTGCCAAGGAGGTGCCGGCGCTGAGGCAGGTGAGTACGCGGCAGGTTGCGTGCCACTATGCGGAGCAGTTTCTTTAACTGTTAGAAAACTGGGCAGCCCTCAATGCGAAAAACAGCAGTTTGCTGCGCTGCCCAGCTGAAGTACCAAGGCTTTTTGATTGTGGAGCTGAATCCATTTGTGGACGAGGTTGCCATTGAGGCTGTAGCCCAAGGCGATGTTTGCGATGGAGGCGCCGGGCTCGTCGCACTCTGGGCTTTGAAAGGTTTATTGTAGGTACGGCGCTGAGGCCTGGAAAATCCGCTTGCTGGGTCAGAAATGGTGTCTACTTTTAGGTGGACACCATGGCCTTCGCCGGTTCCATCAGGAAGATGTGTTGGCCGGACGGATACCGGGATTCGACCATCAGGGAAGTGTCAGACTTTTGTGTACGGGACAAGGTATTTTCAATGCTTTGATACCTGCTTGCTGACTGCAGACGCCGTCAAGCCTAATCGGGCAGATGCGTATACAATACTTCCAGTTTCAACCACTACCGCAAATGCTGCCATGCAAGGCAACATATCAACATGACTTTCGCAAGATAGATTTGATAGTCCATCACTATGAGCACTCATATCTACAGGCCCACAGCGAAGAAATACGCCATTGGCACATCCCCCAAAATCTACAATTTATATACCGAAGAAAATGTCACCCATACAGGTGCAGAAGCAAAGCCCCTGACAACACTAGGCTAACACCACCGATCTGGATGACTGACAGCCGCTCGCGAAAAAAGAAGTACCCCAGGATCGCGGCGATACCACCCGACAACGTGCTGATGACGGTGACAACGGACACCGAGCCATTTAGAGCCCCCCAAGAAAACGCAGAAAACCCTCCCAAGTTGAAAAGACTTGCCCCGCACAGTGAGCCATAGGTCTTCAGCATTATCGTCGTATGGTCCCGCAGAAACTTGATGGCTTCAGGGATAAGGAACATGACCCCCACCGCATACCCTAGCGCCAGCATGTTCACCGGTCCCAGCGCCGGCAAGGTGAATTTCCCCTGAATCCAGAAGCTGATGCCGTAAAGCATGGCCGCCAACAAAGCAAACCACACAGACATCACACTGGTGACCTTACGATCGAAACCACCACCATTATCGCTGCGGCAGGCCAACAGCACGCCGAAAAAGCAGACAAGGATACCGACCACCTGCCAAGCGGAGAGGGCATCGCCACCCAGCCATGCCAACAGCGTTGTAAAAACACCATACGAAGTGACCAGGGGCGCCACGATGGCTGTCTTGCCAATAGCGAAAGCTTTTGAAAGCGCCAGCGCTCCTACTACGGTGCATAGAGAGGCGACAATTCCTAACCCTATCGTGAGCCAGGGCGCAGAAGTAAATTTCTGCCACTGATCGGCTGAAATGGCAATAATGATTGCCATCAAGAAAAGCCCTAGCAACTGACCGAAAAATACCGCCCGCTTTACTCCAACCGCTCTTGCGTTCACGCCGACCAAGAAGTCGGTGCCCCCCCAGAACACCGCAGCCAGCAACCCCATGAATACGTCCATAGCAATGGTCCTTAATTATGAATTATTCCTGAACCTCCTCAGACAGTAATCGGGAAAACAGCAGAAATCAAACACCTATTTTGACAAGAATCTACAGACTAACGTATTTCGGCACGCCCACCAGCCTAGCAACATAATTAACGAGTTAGTTAGTACTGTAGAGATAGCGGCAAGTGCCAAGAGAATACTGTAGGAACTTTCAGACAACACTCCACCTGCACTTACTACACTAAATATTACTAATTCAACGAGACCTTTGGTGTTCATCAGAACACCAAATTGGATTTATTGATCTCAAGCCCGACATCCGGGCCCTGCCTTGCACATGCCTTTTGTAGCGAAGAGTTGTAGCAAAAGGGCCGCATAGCGGCCCCCAAAATCTCAATGCATAAAGAACCAGATCAGAATGATCACCGGAATCGGCACCCCAATCATCCAAAGCAGTATCGAGCGCATGGCCTTTCTCCTTGTTCGATGGTGACAAGAAAGGTGCAGCCGCCATGCCAGTTGTATCAAAAAACTACATTTATAAGAATCAAAGGCTTACCCACCAAACCGCCTGAGCAAACCGTGCAATATGCAGGATCCACGCCCTTGCACCTGGGTGTTCTGCAATGCACTATCCACCCATGATCGCCACCACCCTCCCCGACGGCCCCGAGCAAACCCCGCTTACCGCCGAAATCGTGCTGCGCTACCACCTCTGCTGGAAGCATCGCGACCTCGACGGTGTCATGGCGCTCTACCACCCCGATATCCAGTACCACGACTTCTTCCAGAATCGCGTGCTCGGCCATCAGGAACTGCGCGACTACGTATGCGCTTGCCTGCCCCATGAAGCTGGCGAGGACATCGTCCACAGCGACCGCATCCGCGTCGATGGCTGCACCGCATTCATTCAGTATCAGGTCACGGTCCAGGGCGGCGACGGCCTGGTTGCGTTCCAGTCCAGCGAGGCGATCACCGTCAGGGACGGGCTGATCTGGCGGGTCAACGAATACGCCACGCTGGTCCGCCAGAACGGCACAGGCCACGCCAACAGCGGTCCGCGCCCCGCCACCAGCCGCTTGGGCCTGTCACCCCGGCAGTTGTCGACCATGGCCCAGGACCTGGAGCACTACTTCCAGCGTCAACGCCCCTACCTCGACCCGGAGCTCGACCTGCAACAGGTCGCCGACGCCAGCGGCTACAGCCGCAACCAGATTTCCTACCTGCTCAACCAGGTGCTGGGGCAAAGCTTCTACCGCTACGTCAACCAGGCACGCCTGCAGCACCTGATGGCCAGCCTCGGCGATGACAGCGTCGAGGCGACGATCGACGAGCTGGCCTTCAGTGCCGGCTTCAACTCGCTGTCGGCGTTCTACAAGTGCTTCCGTGAGCACACCGGGCTCACGCCCAAGGCCTACCTGAAGCAAATTTCCCTGCGTGCACGCACGTAGGACAGCTGCCCGCTGACACCACTACGATCGCCCACAGACCTTGACGGATGTGGAGCCGAACCCGATGCAACCCCTGCGCACGCTCAGCCTGTGGATGGACCAGCTCGACGAGCCGCTGTGCGCGCGCCCGGCACTGCGCAATGACCTCGACGTTGACGTGTGCATCATCGGTGCCGGCTATACCGGCCTTTGGACCGCGTACTACCTCAAGCGCCAGGCCCCCCAGCTGAACATCGCGGTGATCGAAGCCCAAATCGCCGGCTTCGGCGCCTCCGGCCGTAATGGGGGCTGGCTGATGGGCAACCTGCTCGGCGAAGACCGCCTGCTCGGCACCCTCTCACCGCAACAGCGCCGCGCCAGCATCGACCTGCTGCACGGCATCCCGGATGAAGTGCATCGCGTGCTGCAAAGCGAAGGCATCGACTGTGACTACCGCAAAGGCGGCGTGCTGTATTGCGCGGCGCGCTACCCGGAGCAGGAACGCAGCCTGCGCGCCTACCTCGACGACTTGTATCGCCAAGGCATGACCGAGGACGACTACCGCTGGCTGAGCCCCGAGCAGTTGGGGGGCCAGCTGCAGGTCAGCAATGCGTTTGGAGCCATCTACAGCCCGCACACGGCGACCATCCAGCCAGCCAAGCTGGTGCGCGGCCTTGCCCGGGCAGTGGAAGCGCTGGGCGTATCGATCTACGAAAACACCCCGGCCATCGACTGGCAGCCGAGCGAGGTGCGTACCCCGCTGGCACAGATTCGCTGCCAGTGGATGGTGCCTGCCGTGGAGGGTTACGCCGCCAGCCTGCCGCCACTGGGCAAACACCAATTGCCAGTACAGAGCCTGCTGGTGGCCACCGAGCCGCTGCCAGAGGCCTCCTGGGAGCAAATTGGCCTGAGCAAGGGCCAAGCCTTCAGTGAAAGCAGCCGCCAGGTCACCTACGGCCAGCGCACCGCCGACAACCGCCTGGTCTTCGGTGCCCGCGGTGGCTACCGCTTCGGTGGGCGTCTGCGCGAAAACTTCAACCTCGACGAACACGAAGTCGAACTGCGCCGCTACCTGTTCGGCGAACTGTTCCCGCAGCTCAAACAGGTACGCATCACTCATACCTGGGGCGGCAACCTGGGCATGGCGCGACGCTTCCGCCCACACATGCTCTGCGACCGCCAGCGCGGCATCGCCCTTGCCGGCGGCTACGGCGGCGAAGGCGTGGGGGCTACCAACCTGGGTGGACGCACCCTGGCGGCGCTGATCCTCAACCAGCGCAACGAGCTGACGGCGCAACCCTGGGTGCTCGACAACCGCCCGCTATCGAGCCTGGCCAGCTGGCCTCCCGAGCCCTGCCGCTGGCTGGGCTACAACGCGATCATCCAGAGCTTCGTCCACGAGGACCGGACCCTCGCCAACCCCGCCAGCGCGCCGTGGAGGCGGCGCCTGGCCATCTCGGTTGCGGACTTCATGGAAGGCTTCATGCACTGACTTCCCTTTTCACTCGTACAGGATCCACCGGTCATGAGCATCACCCAGTTCAAGAACACCGAATTTGCCGTGCTCGACAGCTCCAACCCGGTCGCGGTACCGCTCGGCGAACCCGTGGCAGTCACGTCAGTCACCTGCGTGGAGCGCAGCGATGGCGTTGAAACCGGCATCTGGGAATGCACCCCAGGGCGCTGGCGGCGGCAGATCGTGCAACAGGAGTTCTGCCATTTCATCAAGGGCCGCTGCACGTTCACCCCCGACGGTGGCGAGCCCCTGGTCATAGAAGCCGGAGACGCATTGATGCTACCGGCCAACAGCACCGGCACCTGGGACATCCAGGAGACCGTGCGCAAGACCTACGTGCTTATTTTCTGATCCGCTGATCGCCTGCCTTCGATAACAACAGACAAAGCAAGGTAAACCCGACATGCGCACCTTCCTCCTCGCCCCCCTGATGCTGGCCGCCAGCGTGGCCAGCGCCGCTGAAACGGTGAAGATCTACAACTGGTCCAGCTACGTGGCCCCCGACACGTTGAAGAACTTCCAGCAAGCCAGCGGCATCGTGCCGACCTATGACGTGTACGACAGCAATGAAACCCTCGATGGCAAGTTGATGACCGGCAATTCCGGCTACGACGTGGTGTTTCCCTCCAACCATTTCATGGCCCGGCAGATTCAGGGCAAAGCCTTGAAGCGCCTGGACAAGTCGCAGCTGCCCAACTGGCACAACCTCAACCCGGTGCTGCTCAAGGCGCTGGAGGTCAACGACCCGGGCAACCAGTACGGCTTCCCGTACCTGTGGGGCAGTACCGGTATTGGCTACAACATCGACAAGGTCAAAGCAGTGCTCGGCGACAACGCGCCCGTGGACTCCTGGGACCTGATCTTCAAGCCCGAGTACATGAGCAAGCTGAAAAGCTGTGGGGTCGCGGTGCTGGACAATGGCCCCGAACTGCTGCCGATCGCCCTGCACTACCTGGGCTTGCCCCATCACAGCCAAGACCCCAAGGACTACGAGAAGGCCAAGGACCTGCTGATGAAAGTGCGGCCTTACATCAGCTATTTCCACTCGTCCAAGTACACGGGCGACCTGGCCAACGGCGATATCTGCGTGGTAGTGGGGTTCTCAGGGGACGTGCTGCAGGCGAAGAACCGCGCCGATGAGGCGAACAATGGCGTGAAGGTGGGCTATTCGATACCCAAGGAGGGCGCGCCGATGTGGTTCGACATGGTCGCCATGCCCGTCGATGCGCCGGATGAAAAGGCCGGATATGCCTACATGAACTACCTGCTGCAGCCGGAAGTGATGGCCAACATCAGCAACCACGTCCAGTACGCTAACGGCAACCTCAAGGCGGACGGGTTGGTGGACCCGGCGATGAAGGGTAATACGATGATTTACCCGAGCGACGAGGTGATGGGCAAGCTGTATGCGCTGGAGGCGATGCCGGCGAAGATCGACCGTATTCGTACGCGAATCTGGACCAGTATCAAAGCCGGGAACTGAAATGGGGCCGCCTAGCGGCCCTTCGCGGGCACGCCCGCTCCCACAGGTATCCCATGACCTCCTGGTTTGGTGATTCCCTGTGGGAGCGGGCGTGCCCGCGAAAAGCTGCAAAGCAGCCCCGATTTCAGGCCTTAATGGTGCTCGCGGGTAGCGCGGAACTTGATGTCCGGCCAGCGCTCTTCCATCAGCGCCAGGTTGACCCGGGTCGGCGCCAGGTAGGTCAGGTGACCGCCGCCGTCGATGGCCAGGTTTTCCATGGCCTTGGTCTGGAATTCCTCGAGCTTCTTCTTGTCATCGCAGCTGATCCAGCGCGCCGACCAGACGGTGATAGGCTCGTAGGCGCACTCCACCTTGTACTCTTCCTTCAGGCGGCTGGCGACCACGTCGAACTGCAGCACACCGACCGCACCCAAGATGATGTCGTTGCTGCGCTCAGGGAAGAACACCTGAGTAGCACCTTCTTCGGCCAGCTGCTGCAGGCCTTGACGCAGTTGCTTGGATTTCAGCGGGTCTTTCAGGCGTACGCGGCGGAACAGCTCCGGTGCGAAGTGCGGGATACCGGTGAAGCCCAGCGCCTCGCCTTCGGTGAAGGTGTCGCCAATCTGGATGGTGCCGTGGTTGTGCAGGCCGATGATGTCACCGGCAAAGGCTTCTTCCAGCTGCTCACGCTCGGAGGAGAAGAACGTCAGCGCATCGCCGATACGCAGGTCTTTGTTCAGGCGCACGTGGCGCATTTTCATGCCCTTCTCGTACTTGCCCGAGCAGATGCGCATGAAGGCGATACGGTCGCGGTGTTTCGGGTCCATGTTCGCCTGGATCTTGAACACGAAGCCGGTGAACTTCTCTTCCACAGGCTCCACGGTGCGCTCGTGGGCCACACGGCCAAGCGGACGCGGCGCCCAGTCGACCACGGCGTCGAGCACGTGGTCGACACCGAAGTTGCCCAGCGCAGTACCGAAGAACACCGGGGTCAGCTGACCGTTGATGAACTCTTCCTGGTTGAACTCGTGGCAAGCGCCCTGCACCAGCTCCAGTTGCTCGACGAACGAATCGTACTGGTCGCCCAGGTGCGCGCGGGCTTCGTCCGAGTCCAGCTTCTGGATGATCTTGGCTTCGGTGCGCTCGTGGCCATGGCCCGGGGTGTACACCACGATGTAGTCACCGGTCAGGTGGTACACGCCCTTGAAGTCGCGGTAGCAACCGATCGGCCAGGTGATTGGCGCGGCCTTGATCTTCAAAACGGCTTCGATCTCGTCGAGCAGTTCGATCGGGTCGCGGATGTCTCGGTCGAGTTTGTTGATGAAGCTGACGATTGGCGTGTCGCGCAGGCGGCACACGTCCATCAGGGCGATGGTACGCGGCTCAACGCCTTTACCGCCGTCGAGCACCATCAGCGCCGAGTCCACCGCGGTCAGGGTGCGGTAGGTGTCTTCCGAAAAGTCTTCGTGGCCGGGGGTGTCGAGCAGGTTGATCATGTGCTCGCGATACGGGAACTGCATCACCGAGGTGGTGATGGAGATGCCGCGCTGCTTCTCCATTTCCATCCAGTCGGAGGTGGCATGGCGGTCGGACTTGCGCGACTTCACGGTACCGGCGACGGCAATGGCCTTGCCCATCAGCAGCAGCTTCTCGGTGATGGTGGTCTTACCGGCGTCGGGGTGGGAAATGATTGCGAAAGTGCGGCGCTTCGCGACTTCGGCGGCCTGGTTGGTCATGGGAAATCGCCTGACTGGGGGATTTGAAAGGGGCAGTATCATACCTGAAGTTGGGCCTGGACCAAAATCTGCCGAATGAATGGCGCCTGTACCGGCCCCGTCGCGGGTAAACCCGCGCCTACAGGTACGACACAGGGTTCGGATGCGGTGCAGTCTTCGTAGGAGCGGGTTTACCCGCGAAGAGGCCAGCACAGACAAAAGGAATCCAACAGGCAATCGCTTTATCACGACAAATAACCAAAACGCAGTTATTTCAACGCCTGCAGCACGTCAAGTCGCTGTTTTTTCTCGCCCAAAAACCCGCAACCCAGCGATTAACACTGGCCAAATGCCGTCCCAGATGGGAACCTTTACGCCCACGGAGACGTCCACTCCCCTGCAAACCGCTTCGGTTGGGGACTGGTTTCATCAGCATTTTCGGGCCCGACGGGGTTCGGCTCATGGCCTGATCGCAGCCCTCGGTTTGCATCACGCTGCTACTCGCGAACACACCACCCGCCGCCAGGACTGGCCGGCAACCAAGAAGTGTGCTCGCCGACTACACAAGGAGTCCACCTGTGGCTAAACGCTACGGAAAGGGGCTGTTGGGATGGGCCGCCGTGCTCGTCATCCTGGCCCTGCTGGTCCACTGGATCGGCATCGACACGATCGCGCGTTATCGCGACGATCTTGGGTTCTATCTGCAAGCGCACCTGGTACTGGTGCTGGCTTCGATGGCGGCGGCGCTGGCCGTGGGCATCCCCGCCGGCATTGCGTTAAGTCGACCGCACCGGGTCGACAAAGCCGAGCGCTTCATGCAGTTCTTCAACGTTGGCAACACCATCCCCCCTCTGGCCGTTCTGGCCATCGCCCTGAGTATCCTGGGCATCGGCGCCGGGCCTGCGATCTTCGCACTGTTCCTCGCGTCCCTCCTGCCCATCGTGCGCAACACCTACGAAGGCCTGAAAAACGTCCCCGCATCGCTCAAGGAAGCCGCTACCGGCATTGGCATGACCCCGCGCCAGCAACTCTGGCAGGTGGAACTGCCCAACGCCGTGCCGATCATCGTCGGCGGCGTACGCGTGGCCCTGGCGCTGAACGTGGGCACCGCACCGCTGGCGTTCCTGATCGGTGCCAACAGCCTGGGCAGCCTGATCTTCCCCGGCATCGCCCTGAACAACCAGCCGCAGCTGCTGCTGGGGGCCGCCTGCACCGCGCTACTGGCACTGGTACTGGACGCGGCGGTGAGTTTCTCCAGCAGGCGCTGGCTGGAACGTGGCCTGGCCCAATAAGGATAGGAAACGCATGAAGAAGAGAATCGCCTTGCTGCTGGGCGCGGCCCTGCTGTTCGCAGGATTTGCCCAGGCAGCGGAAAAACCGCTGATCCGCATCGGCGCGCGGGTGTTCACCGAACAGACCGTGCTCGCCGAAATCACCGCGCAGTACCTGCGCGCCAATGGCTTCGATGTGCGTGTCATCGGCGGGCTTGGCAGCAGCCTCGCTCGCCAGGCCCAGGAAACCGGCCAGCTCGACCTGATGTGGGAATACACCGGGGTGTCGCTGGTGTCCTACAACCACATCGATGAGCGTATGCCCAGCGCCGAGGCCACCTACGCCAAGGTCAAGGAGCTGGATGCCAAAAAAGACCTGATCTGGCTGACCCCGTCGAAATTCAGCAACACCTATGCCCTCGGCTTGCCAAAGCAGGTCGCCGAGGCCTACCCGCAGATCAACTCGATCAGCGACCTCAACCAGGTGCTGCGCGACGAGCGCAAGCGTAATCACCTGGTGGCCCTGGACACCGAGTTCGCCAACCGCCCCGACGGCCTGGTCGGGCTCAAGGAAATGTACGACCTGCAGGTCGGCCGCGCCAACATCCGCCAGATGGACGCGGGCCTGGTCTACACGGCCATGCACAACAACCAGGTGTTCGCAGGCCTGGTCTACACCACCGACGGTCGCCTGAGCGCGTTCAACCTCAAGCTGCTCGAAGACGACAAGCACTACTTCCCCGACTACACCGCCGCCCCGGTGGTGCGCAAGGCCGTGCTCGACGCCAACCCGCAACTGGTCGCCCTGCTCAAGCCACTGGCCGAGCAGCTCGATGACGAGACCATGCGCCAGCTCAATGCCAAGGTCGACGTAGACCACCAGAACCCGACCGCAGTGGCCGCCGCATTCCTGCGAGAGCATCCCCTCAAGGAGGTACAGCCATGAGCCTGCTCGACACGTTCGCCCACCTCGACTGGGCCCAGGTGCTGCAACTGACCTGGCAGCACATCATGCTGGTCGGCATCGCCGTCGGCCTGGCGATCCTCGTTGGCGTGCCGCTGGGCATCCTGATGACCCGCTTCCCGGCAGTGGCCGGCCCGCTGCAGGCCAGCGCCACAGTGCTGCTGACCATCCCATCGATTGCGTTGTTCGGCCTGCTGCTGCCGTTCTACTCCAAGTTCGGCCAGGGGCTGGGCCCCTTGCCGGCGATCACTGCCGTGTTTCTTTATTCGCTGCTGCCAATCATGCGCAACACCTACCTGGCCCTGACCAATGTCGAGCCCGGTATCCGTGAAGCCGCGCGTGGCATTGGCATGACCTTCGGCCAGCGCCTGCGCATGGTCGAGCTGCCCATCGCCGTACCGGTGATCCTCGCCGGCGTGCGCACCGCCGTGGTGATGAACATCGGCGTCATGACCATTGCCGCCACCATCGGCGCCGGCGGCCTCGGCGTGCTGATTCTGACTTCCATCAGCCGCAGCGACATGTCGATGCTGCTGGTCGGCGCCGTACTGGTCAGCCTGCTGGCGATCATCGCCGACCTGCTGCTGCAAACCCTGCAACGTGCCCTGACTCCAGAAGGACTGCGCTCATGATCGAACTGAAGAACCTCAGCAAAACCTTCAACGTCAACGGCAAGGACGTCAAAGCCGTCGACTCGGTAAGCCTCACCGTCAACGAAGGGGAAATCTGCGTGTTCCTCGGCCCGTCGGGCTGCGGCAAGAGCACCACGCTGAAAATGATCAACCGCCTGATCACGCCCACCTCGGGCCAGGTATTCATCAATGGCGAAGACACCACCGGGCTGGACGAAGTCACCCTGCGCCGGCACATCGGCTATGTGATCCAGCAGATCGGTCTGTTCCCCAACATGACCATCGAGGAGAACATTACCGTGGTCCCGCGTCTGCTTGGCTGGGACAAGCAGAAATGCCACGAGCGGGCTCGCGAGCTGATGCACATGATCAAGCTCGAACCCAAGCAGTACCTGCAACGCTACCCGCGGGAGCTGTCTGGCGGCCAGCAACAGCGTATCGGCGTGATTCGCGCCCTGGCAGCAGATGCACCCGTGCTGTTGATGGACGAGCCGTTCGGCGCGGTCGACCCGATCAACCGCGAGATGATCCAGAACGAGTTCTTCGAAATGCAGCGGGCGCTGAACAAGACGGTAATCATGGTCAGCCACGACATCGACGAAGCGATCAAACTGGGCGACAAGATTGCCATCTTCCGTGCCGGCAAGCTGTTGCAGCTGGATCACCCGGATACCCTGCTGGCGCACCCGGCGGATGATTTCGTCAGCAACTTTGTGGGCCAGGACAGCACGCTCAAACGCCTGTTGCTGGTGCGTGCCGAGGATGCAGCGGACAACGCGCCGTCGGTGAGCCCGGAAACACCGGTGGGCGACGCGCTGGAGCTGCTCGATGAGCACGACCGCCGCTACGTGGTGGTGACCGACGCGCAGAACAAGGCGCTGGGCTATGTGCGCCGACGTGACATGCACCGCCAGCAAGGGACGTGTGGCGATTTCCTGCGGCCGTTCAATGCCACGGCGTCGCACGATGAGCATTTGCGCATCCTGTTGTCGCGCATGTACGAGTTCAACCGCGCGTGGTTGCCAGTGCTGGATGCCGAGCAGGTGTTCCTGGGCGAGGTGACGCAGGAGTCGATTGCTGCGTACCTGAGCTCGGGGAGATCGCGGGGGGCGAAGAGCAGTATCGTTTCGCCGGCCGAGGCGGTGGTTTCGTAATCGCCGGGGGCGCTTTGCGCCCCTTCGCGGGTAAACCCGCTCCTACAACGGCCTGTGTTCAATCCCCGATGTATGTCCACCACCGATCAATGTGTAGGAGCGGGTTCACCCGCGAATACGGTGGTGGCGGCAACGGTGAACGACGGGTGAAGATTGGCCAGCAGGCCCGGCCCTTTCGCGGGTGAACCCGCTCCTACGACGGCCGCGAAGGGCCGCAAAGCGGCCCCGGCAATCTCCGATCAAAACCCAACACTGGCCTGCACGTAGAAGGTTCGCGGCTCACCCACGTAAAGGCCGGCATTGTTATCACTGGAGCGGGTGAAGTACTGCTTGTCGAACAGGTTCTTCACACCAGCCGCCAGCTTCAGGTTGGACAACTGCGGCCCGAACTCATAACCGCCACGGGCATGCCAGGTCACGTAGCCTGGAATATCGCCATACTGCCCGTCAGCACTCGGCTCGGTGATGTAGTCGCCATTGAAACTGCCATCGGCATTGATCCCGGTACCGGGTGCGCGCTGCCTGGATTGGGCGTAGGCATCCAGGTTCCAGGTCCAGTGGTTGATCGCGTAACGCACCCCGGCAGTGGCCACCTGGCGTGAATAGAACGGCAGGTCACGGCCCTTGAACCCCGGGATATCCCCTTCATAGGTCGCGCGGGTATAGGTGTAGCCACCGCTCACCGACAGCCCGTCCAGGCGCGGGTCCAGCCCTGCCAGGTCATAACGCACCGAGGCCTCGATGCCCTGGTGCTTGGTCGCACCGAGGTTGGTCCAGCCCACGTCGTTGCTGATGTACTGCAGCTCATCATCGAAGTCGATGTAGAACGCCGTCAGCTCACCGGCAAAGCCGCCATTGTCATAACGGGTACCGATTTCGTAGGTCTTGGCTTTTTCCGGCTCCAGGCCATTGGCCGTACTGTTGCCAGAACCGCCCTGGCCCAGCTGGAAGTACTGCAGGCTACCGAACGAAGTCTCGTAGTTGGCGAATACCTTCCAGGCATCGGAAACGTGGTACATCACGCTCAGTGCCGGCAAAGGCTCGTTGCTGGTGATGCTGCGCTTCTTCTCGGCTACCGGGCGGTTGTTGGCGTCCAGCGCCGGGCGGTCGCGCCAGTCGGTATTGATGTGCTCGAAGCGCACGCCAGGGGTGATGGTCCAGTTGCCCACGTCGATCTTGTCGTCGATGTAGTAGGCGCTGGCCTCGGTGCCGCCGCTGCGGTCCTGGAACACGTGGCCGTCGGAAGTCGGGGTCACCGTCGGTACGTTGTCGATCAGCGCCAGGCGAGTCGACTGTTCGCGCATCGCTTCCTTCAGGTAACGGTAACCGACACTGACTTCCTGGGTGGTTGGGCCGGCAAAGAAGATGCGCGACACACGGGGTTCAATGGCGAAGGTGTGGTAGTTGCGCGGGTACGACGACAACGTCTTCATGTCCCGCGAGGCTATTGTGCTGCCGCGGAAGCTGTCGGTGTAGTAGGTCAGCACTTCGAACTGGGTGGCATCGTCGAGCTGCCGCTGCCATTTGAACGACACATCCTTGCGCCGGCCCGCGAAGTAGTCGTAATCGCGCAGCGACTGGTACGGGTTGCTGTCGTATTGGGCCTGGGTCAAGCCACCCGGCATGTCGGCACGGCCATCGTAATAATGGAAGTTGAGCCAGAACTCATCGACATCGGTTGGCGCCCAATGCGTCTTGAGGATAACGTCGTCGATGTCGTTGCCGTTGTTGCTTTCACGGTAACCGTTGCCATTCACCCCGGTGTACAACAGCGCCACGCCCATGCCATTGTCGGCCGTGCCACCGACGAAGGCTGACTCGGTGTGTTTCCAGCCACCGTGCTGGGAGGTCTCCAGGGTGGTGGACAGCTCTGCCGAGGCCTTTTCCGGAATCGCCCGGGTTACAAAGTTGATCACGCCGCCCACGTTCTGCGGGCCATAGCGCACCGAGCCGGCACCGCGCACGACGTCGATGCTGTCGAGGTTGCCAGAGGAAATCGGTGCCATCGACAGCTGTGGCTGGCCATACGGCGCGAACGCGGCCGGGATGCCATCGATCAGTACCGTGGAGCGTGGTGACAGGCGCGAAGTAAGGCCGCGCACGCCCACGTTCAGCGACAGGTCGCTGCCACCGGTTCCGTTGGAGTCCTGCACTTGCACGCCGGGGATGCCGCGCAGCACGTCGCGCACGTTCATTGCGCCCTTCTCCACCATCGCCTCGCGGCGTACCACGGTGCGTGCCCCGGGGTGGTTCTGTACCACGCTCTGCTGGGCATCACCCAGCCAGTCACCGACCACCTTGATGTCGGTGGGTGCCAGCTCCAGGCTGCCGCTGCCCAGGTCAAGGGTAGTCGGCAGAGGCTTCACCACAACGGTGTCCCCGGACATCTCGTAGGTGAGCCCGCTGCCTTGCAACAGCTGTTGCAGCGCCTGCACCGGCGCCAGGTTGCCCGATACCGCCGGGGCCTGTTTGCCGGCGACCAGCTCGGGGCTGAAAAACAGCTGCAGGCTGGTCTGCTGGCCGAGCTGGTTCAGCGCCGAACCCAACGGCTGGGCCTGGATCTGGAGGGTATTGCCGGCCTCTGCGGCCTGGCTGTCAACGGCCACGGCGCTGACCGCCAGGGCCAGCGCCAGGGCGCAAAAGCGTGGGAAGGGTTTGTTGTTGTTCACGTCGTCGAAACATCCTGGAATGCGGAATAAACGCCAACCGCGTGCAAATGGAAATGCTTGGCAGTTGCAGCTGGCGAGGAAGACGAACGAGTGAAAAAAAACCTGAATCTAGTTGGCGATTATTTCGCTGGAGCCGTCTTCATGGGCCTTGATGGCCACCGGCAGGATGCTCGGCAAAGCCCGCAGCAGAGCGTCTGTATCGTTGGTACTGAAGGTGCCGGACAGGCGCAGCCGCGCGACTTTCCCAGGGGCGACCCGCAATGGCTGGCTACGGTAGCGCAAGGTTTCGGCCACTACTTCGGTGAGGGTTGCGTTGTCGAACACCAGCTTGCCCTGTCGCCATGCGGTCATGGCGCCGGTGTTGACCGCATAGGGTGCGGCGACCAGGCCCTGTGCATCTATATGCGACCCCTGCCCGGCCGTCAGTTGCGCCAGCGAGGCGCCCTTGCCCTGCACCCGCACCGACCCCTGTTCCACCGCCACACGGGTGCTGGCTGGGTCCAGGCGGACGTCAAAGCGGGTACCTGTGACGATCACACTGCCCTGGGCAGTGTCGACCACAAACGGCCGGTTACTGTCATGGGCGACGCTGAACATCACTTCCCCGGCGTTCAGGCGCACGTGCCGCTGGCCGGCGCTGAACTCCACCTGCAACTGCGTGCTGCCATTGAGCTCCAGATGCGAGCCATCCGGCAGTTCGACCTGACGGCGCTCATTGAAGGCCGTCTGCAGGCTGCCCTGATGGTTCAGTTGCAGGTGGTGCCAGCCGGTCCAGCCCAGGCCCAGCGCCACTACCGCGACACTGGCGGCCAACGCCTGGCGCATGAAACGCCGTCGTGGCAGCTGCTGCACCGGGTCTGGCCGGCACAGCGCCTCCAGGTGCTGGCGTGGAATGAAGTCGGCGGCCTGCCACACGCGGCAGAGATGCTCATATTCTTCCCGGTGGTGCTCGTCGCTCGCCAACCAGGCACGCAACTGCTTGTGCAGCCCGGCATCCCGAGGTGCATCCTGCACGCGGGCGAACCATGCGGCCGCCTGCTCGCGGACGGCATCGGTACCGTGCTGTTTCATCGAAAAGGCCTCCTGACTCTTCATGCCGACACATCCAGGTGCTCACGCAGGTGCCGGAGCGTGCGGATCATATACTTTTCGACCATGTTCTTGCTCAACCCCATGCGCTCGGCAATTTCGGCCTGGGTCAGGCCTTCAAGCTTCTGCCAGATGAACACCTGCCGGCAGTTGAGTGGCAGCTCGGCCAGAGCCCGCTCGACGCTGTCGGCCAGCTCCAGGGCATGCACGTAGGCTTCCGGGTCGCCACTGCCGGTTGCGCCTTCTTCGAAGGCTTCCCGCTCCAGGGCCTGGCGGCGGTCCTCGCGACGGAAGCCATCCACAGCGATGTTGCGCGCAGCCTGATGCAGGTAGGCGCGTGGCTGCTCAACCTGCTCGCGCGGGGTTTCCAGTACCCGGACAAAGGCATCATGGGTGAGGTCCTCGGCCTGCTGACGACTGCGCAGCTTGCGCGTCCAGGTGCCGATCAGCTCATGGTAGTGGTCGAGGAAGCCTTTGTGTCCGGACACGGTCGGGGGTCATCAGGGAGGCAGATAAGGGTGCGAATAGTAATGTTTCTCATCAAAAGCAGCAAATCCGCCAGTCGGTAACAAAAAATTTATGGGCGATTTCCTGTACGGGGGGACCAGGAAAATGTGGCCATAAATATGAACACCTCCGGCCCTTTCGCGGGCAAGCCCGCTCCCACATGGAACGCGTATCCCCTGTAGGAGCGGGCTTGCCCGCGAAGGGCCCAACACGCTCCATTCCACAATTTTTTACGCTTGAAAGATCGCAGGGAACATCAGCCGGTCACACGAGTCGGTTATTCAAATGGCTGGTCGTCGATCCACGTCGATCACGCCCGGATTGCCTGTTGATTCTGCATTCTTCACGCCCTAAAGTGCGCGCCGAACGTCCATGCTGGAAACGATCCATCCGGCTCAAGTACTGAGTAGGCGAACCAAAGTGGGGATACGGAGGACGTTCAGTTTGCAGCCACTTAATCTTTCAGTTTGCCCATGGAGTCCCTGAGCATGTCGATCCAGGTCGAAGACTATTTCGCGCGTGAAACCTTCCAGAAAATGAAGGCGTTCGCTGACAAGCAGGAAACCCCGTTCGTACTCATCGACACCCAGATGATCAGCCAGGCGTACGACGACCTGCGCGCCGGTTTCGAATTCGCCAAGGTCTACTACGCGGTCAAGGCCAACCCGGCCGTTGAAATCATCGACCTGCTCAAAGAGAAAGGTTCGAGCTTCGACATCGCCTCGATCTACGAGCTGGACAAAGTGATGGGCCGCGGTGTCAGCGCCGACCGCATCAGCTACGGCAACACCATCAAGAAGTCCAAGGACATCCGCTACTTCTACGAGAAGGGCGTGCGCCTGTACGCCACCGACTCGGAAGCCGACCTGCGCAACATCGCCAAGGCCGCACCGGGCTCGAAAGTGTACGTGCGTATTCTGACTGAAGGCTCCACCACTGCCGACTGGCCGCTGTCCCGCAAGTTCGGCTGCCAGACCGACATGGCCATGGACCTGCTGATCCTCGCCCGCGACCTGGGCTTGGTGCCATACGGCATCTCCTTCCACGTGGGCTCGCAGCAACGCGACATCAGCGTGTGGGACGCCGCCATCGCCAAGGTCAAGGTAATCTTCGAACGCCTGAAAGAAGAAGACGGCATCGAACTGAAGCTGATCAACATGGGTGGTGGCTTCCCAGCCAACTACATCACCCGTACCAACAGCCTGGAAACCTACGCCGAAGAAATCATCCGCTTCCTCAAGGAAGACTTCGGTGACGAACTGCCGGAAATCATCCTCGAGCCCGGCCGTTCGCTGATCGCCAACGCCGGCATCCTGGTCAGCGAAGTGGTGCTGGTCGCACGCAAGTCGCGTACTGCCGTCGAGCGCTGGATCTACACCGACGTGGGCAAGTTCTCCGGCCTGATCGAAACCATGGACGAAGCCATCAAGTTCCCGATCTGGACCGAGAAGAAAGGCGAAGCCGAAGAAGTAGTCATCGCCGGCCCGACCTGCGACAGCGCCGACATCATGTACGAGAACTACAAGTACGGGCTGCCGCTGAACCTGGCCATCGGTGACCGCCTGTACTGGCTGTCGACCGGCGCCTACACCACCAGCTACAGCGCAGTGGAATTCAACGGCTTCCCGCCGCTGAAGGCTTACTACCTGTAATGCACGACGGGGCCGAAAGGCCCCGTTTTCATTTGTGTGCTGTCGATGCTGGCCTCTTTGCGGGTAAACCGTAGAACGGCCTGCGCCCAACCACCGATGCGTGTGTAGGAGCGGGTTTACCCGCGAATACGATGGCGGCGGCAACGGTGAACGGCCAGTGGAAATTGGCCGGCACAGTCAACCTCACTCACCACGCCGATCGATCTCCTCGGCATACCGCGCCGCAAAGGCCATCAACACCGGCCCCGCACCCTGCAGGGTTACCAACGCAGCACGCAGGAAATTCATGTTCCCCGCAACCCGGGCCTGCTCCAGCCACTGCCCTGCCTCGGCCAACTGCCCACGCTCGACCAGCACCAGCGCCAGGCTGAACATCCCACGAAAATCCCCCGCCTCGGCCGAACGCCGATACCAGCGCACCGCCCGCGCCGGGCTGGGCGCCGTGGCAATGCCCTGCTCCAGGTAACGCCCATACAGGTTCATCGATTTGGCATGCCCCAGCTGCGCAGCCTTCTCGTAGCACATCAGTGCCTGCGCCTGATTGGCCGGCACCCCACGCCCGGTCGCCAGAAGGTTGCCCAGGTTATACAGGCCCCAGTCCAACCCGGAGTCGGCCGCACGGGCGTAGTGAACGGCAGCCTGCGCCAAACTCACCTCGCCGCCCCAACCATGCTCCAGGCAACGCCCGAGCATGTTGTGCGCCATGGCACTGCCACCCTGTGCAGCGATACCGAACCAACGCCGGGCAACCGTGGCATCCTGCTGGATGCCACGCCCATCCAGCAGGATCTGCCCCAGCAGCAGCTGCGCCTCGACCACGCCCTGCCCCGCTGCCGCCAGAATCGCCTGGGCGGCCTTGCCGGGGGTTTCCTCGAGCATGGCCTGCAAGCCGGCCACATCCACCACTTCCTCACGTCGCAGCAGGTAGGACACGGCTCAGACCTCAGCCCAGCGGCGCAGCAAATTATGGTAGGTGCCCGTCAGTTGCAAAAGCGAAGGATGGTCCGGCACATCGGCAGTCAGTTGCTGGATTGCGTTGTCCATCTCGAACAGCAGCGCCCGCTGGCTGTCATCGCGCACCAGGCTCTGGGTCCAGAAGAATGCGGCATAGCGTTGGCCACGGGTCACCGGGTTGACCTTGTGCAGGCTTGTGCCGGGGTACAGCACCATGTCACCGGCGGCCAGCTTGATCTGCTGCACGCCATAGGTGTCCTGGATCACCAGCTCACCGCCGTCGTAGCTTTCCGGGTCGCTGAGGAACAGCGTGGAAGACAGGTCGGTACGCACCCGCTCCGGGCTGCCCTTGGGCTGGCGCAGGGCATTGTCGATGTGGAAACCAAAGTTGCCGCCATCGCGGTAGCAGTTGATCAGCGGCGGGAACACCTTGTGCGGCAAGGCTGCCGACATGAAGCGCGGGGTCTTCCACAGGCGGTCGATCAGCGCAGTGCCGATTTCCTTGGCCAGTGCATGGCCTTCCGGCAGCTGCAGGTTGTGCTTGGCCTTGGCCGACTGATAACCCGCCGTAACCTTGCCATCGGCCCAGTCGGCCCGCTCCAGCGCCTCGCGGATACGGGCCAGTTCATCAGCGTCGAACAGGCCTGGAATGTGAAGCAGCATGGCAACAGCACCGTTAGGAAATGTAAAGGCGCAATGATATTGATTCACTTTTACGCTACACAAGCCCCATTCGCCGCTTAAGACGTTTCAGCGGCATGAAACCGTAAAGACAAATTGTAAAGATTGTAAATTCTTCACGAATGGTAACGACTCTCAATTGTTAGTCAAAATTGCTTACATTAAGATCCACCGCCTCGAAACCTTGGGGAAGGTCCTTACCAATGCGTCACTACGTGCCATCTGCTGTGAGCTCACAACGCCTGCTTGCGTCCGCCATCGGCGTTGCCATCTCTGCTGCATCGACTGCTCAGCTTGCATGTGCAGATGATCAGGCTGCTGATTCTGTCATTTCACTCGACGCGACCAGCGTCAACGCTGCACAAGATGTCACCAGCTACAAGACGGACACCGCCAGCTCGAAGAAGTACACCGCCCCGCTGCGTGAAACACCGAAGAGTGTCACGGTGATCCCTCAGCAAGTCATTCATGACACAGGTGCGACTTCCTTGGTAGACGCCTTGCGCACAACCCCAGGCATCACTTTTGGCGCAGGAGAAGGCGGCAATCCAGCGGGTGACCGCCCTATCATTCGCGGCTTCAACGCCGAAAGTGACGTATTTGTCGATGGCATGCGCGATGTCGCATCCCAAAGCAGGGAGATCTTCAACGTCGAGTCCATTGAGGTCGCAAAAGGCCCTGGCTCCGCTTTTACCGGTGCTGGCTCGACGGGCGGGAGCCTCAACCTGGTCACCAAGACCGCAAAACTTGGCGATAGCTACAACGGTGGGTTCACTTGGGGTTCAGACCAGACCAAACGCACCACCCTGGACTTGAACAAGCAACTGACCGACACCTCTGCCTTTCGCTTGAACCTGATGAAGCACGAAGCCAACGTCGCCGGTCGTGACGATGTGGATGTGAGCCGTTGGGGGGTGGCACCGTCGTTCGCTTTTGGCTTGGGCACCGATACACGGGTCACAGTGGGTTACTACCACCTGAAAACCGACGACATGCCTGACTATGGCATCCCGCTGAATAGCAGCGCCACGCGCAGCAAATACGATGTAGATGGCCCGGCTCACGTTGACCGCGACAACTTCTACGGTTTGAACAGCCGCGACTATCGTAAGACCAGCAACGACAGCGGCACGATCCGTATCGAACATGACCTGAACGACAACCTGACTCTGTCCAACAGCTTCCGCATGTCGCGCTCGACCCTTGACTACATCGTGACCAACCCGGATGACAGTAAAGGTAACGTCGCCAACGGTACGGTCTATCGCGCCACCAAGAACCGCAACTCGACCTCCAAAGGCTGGGTGAACCAGACCGACCTGAGTGCAAAGTTCAATACCGGCTTCATCGAGCATAGCCTGGTGACAGGTCTGGAGTTCACCTACAGCGACACGCACAACCGCGGGTATGTCATTACCTCGGCAGCTGGCACAGGCACTGTTTGCACCCCCGCCTTGCTGGCTTCGGGCGACTGCACCAGCCTCTACGACCCATCCCCGGATGACGGCTGGTCTGGCACGATTACCGACAGCCAAGCCTTCACCGATACGGATACGAAAACCAGCGCTGCCTACGTATTTGACACACTGACTTTCAACGAACAGTGGTCGCTGAACCTTGGCCTGCGTTACGACGATTACCAGACCAAATCAAGCGGATACAGCACAGGTGGTCGTGGCTCGGTGGCGGGGGACTTCTCTCGCGAAAACAACGCGCATCTGTGGAACTACCAAGTTGGCGTAGTCTACAAGCCGTTGCCCAACGGCAGTATTTACGCTGCATGGTCGACCTCCAGCAACCCGTCGGGCGAAACCAGCGGCAATGGCGGCCTGGAGCTGGCGGCCAACAACAGCAACCTCGATCCAGAACGTAACCGCAACTACGAAATCGGCACGAAGTGGGACTTCTTCGACGACAACCTATCGTTGACCGCAGCCTTGTTCCGTACCGATAAAACCAACGCACGCGTCACCGATCCAGACAACGCCACTTATCAGGTGCTCGATGGCGAGCAACGGGTCCAGGGTGTGGAGCTGACCTACTCGGGTAATCTGACCAGCAAGTGGAAGGTCTATGGTGGCTACACCTATATGGAAAGCGAGATCGTGAAAACCTCTACTGCAGCGAACGAAGGCAACCACATGCCTAGCACGCCGCGTAACAACTTCACGTTCTGGTCGACCTACGACATCATTCCGCAACTGACCGTCGGTGCTGGCGCGACTTTTGTCGACTCGCGCTTCGGTGACGAAGCCAACTCTGTCGAGGTGCCTTCCTACTGGCGCTATGACGCCATGGCTACCTATCGCCTGACGAAGAATGTCGACTTGCAGCTGAATGTGCAAAACCTGACCGACAAGCGTTACTTCGATCAAGTATTCGCTACGCATTACGCTCACGTAGCGCCTGGTCGAACTGCACTCATGAGTGCCAACTTCCACTTCTAATCAAGTCACCCCGAGCCCCGTTCATTCCCGTGAGCGGGGCTTTTGCGTATCAAGGCATAATGCACGCCGCGCTGGTCGCGGTAGCAACTCAAGGTGAGAAACGTGGTGAAGAAGACGCTGTTCCAATTGCACTGGTTCTTTGGCATCACCGCTGGCCTGGTGCTGGCCTTGATGGGCATTACCGGGGCGCTGTACTCGTTCCAGGAAGAACTGCTGCGCGCATTCAATGCCGATGTACTCAAGGTAGAAGTACGCGCCGAAGGTGTGCTACCGCCGGCCGAGCTGGTTAAGCGGGTCGAAGCCCAGCAACACGACAAAGTCTCGATGCTGTGGGTCGACGTGCGCGAAGGCAACGCTGCACGGATCTTCTTCATGCCCGCACCGGGCGAACGCCGTGGCGAGCTGCGCTATGCCGACCCGTACACCGGCGAACTCAAAGGTGAAGCGGCCGGGCAAGGCTTCTTCAACCTCATGCTCAAGCTGCACCGTTTCCTCGCCATGGGCGATACTGGCCGGCAAATCACCGGGGCCTGCACCCTGATGCTGGTGTTCTTCTGCCTGTCCGGCCTGTACCTGCGCTGGCCGCGCAAAGCGCTGGACTGGCGCACCTGGCTGACCTTCGACTGGGCCAAGAAAGGCCGCGCCTTCAACTGGGACCTGCACGCCGTTGCCGGCACCTGGTGCCTGCTGTTCTATCTTCTGTTCGCCCTGACCGGGCTGTTCTGGTCCTATGAGTGGTACCGCGAAGGCCTGAACAAGCTGCTGGCCGACGCGCCGGCTGCGGGCCAGCAGCAAAAACGGGGTGAAGGCCGTGGCCGGCACGGGCCGCAAAAAGTCGACAAGAATGCGCCGCCGCTGGTGGTGGACTACGACGCCATCTGGGCCAACCTCAAGGACGCCGCAGGCCCAGGCCTGTCCACCTACAACCTGCGCCTGCCGCCCGCTGGTGGTCAGCCGGCCAACCTGTTCTACCTGCTCGACAACGCTGCGCACCCGCGTGCCTTCAATACTCTGGTGCTGGACCCGGCCACTGGCCAGGTTAAAAAGCACGACCGCTACACCGACAAATCCTTCAAGGCGCAGCTACTGCAGAGTGTTTACGCCTTGCACGTCGGCGAATACTTCGGCTTGCCGGGGCGCATCATCGTCACCATCGCCAGTCTCACCATGCCGTTGTTCTTCGTCACCGGCTGGCTGCTGTACCTCGACCGCCGCCGCAAGAAACGTCAGGTGCGCGCAGCCCGTGGCAACGTCGCCAACAGCGGCAATGGCGACGGCTGGCTGATCGGCTTTGCCAGCCAGAGTGGCTTTGCCGAACAGTTGGCCTGGCAGAGCGCCGAGCAGCTGCAGGCAGCTGGCCAGCCCGTTCAGGTGCGCGCCCTTGCCGAGCTGGGTGAAAACGACTTGCGCCAGGCCCATCGCGCGCTCTTCGTGGTGAGTACCTTCGGCGACGGCGAAGCGCCCGACAGCGCTCGCGCCTTCGAGCGCAAGGTACTCGGCCAGCCTTGGGCACTCAACAACCTCAACTATGCCCTGCTTGCCCTCGGTGATCGTCAGTACCCGCACTTCTGCGGTTTCGCTCGTCGCCTTCAGGCATGGCTGGGAGAGCGCGGTGCCAGCAGTGCATTCAGCCCGGTGGAAGTGGACAACGCCGACCAGGCCGCCCTGCAGCAATGGCAGCAGGAGCTGGCGCAACTGACCGGTGTCCAGCCGGTGGCCGCCTGGCAGCCGCCAACCTTTGCCAACTGGTCGCTGGTGCGCCGCGAACTGCTCAACCCCGGCAGCCAAGGCCAACCGGTGTACCTGCTTGGCCTGCAGGCTGCAGAACCTGCAAGCTGGGAAGCCGGCGATCTGGTAGAGGTACTGCCGCTGAATGGGCAGCCACGGATCGACGCGTTCCTCAAGGGCATGGCACTGGACGCCAGCAGCCAGGTGCAGGTGAATGGCCTGAGCGAAACCCTTGCCCAGGCACTCGCTGGCCGCCAACTGCCGACGCGCCGCGACCACCTGATCGGCTTGCAGCCACAAGCGCTGGTCGATGCACTGGCGCCAATCGGCAGCCGCGAATACTCCATCGCCTCGATCGCCAGCGATGGTGTGCTGGAGCTGATCGTGCGCCAGGAACGCCACCCAGACGGCAGCCTTGGCTTGGGCTCTGGCTGGCTGACTGAATACCTGCCAATGAATGGCACCCTGAGCCTGCGCCTGCGGCGTAACAGTGGCTTCCATCTGCCTGAGGCTGCTGCGCCGATGATCCTGATCGGCAACGGCACTGGCCTGGCGGGCCTTCGCAGCCTGTTGCGCGCCCGGGTCAATGCCGGTGAGCAGCGCAACTGGCTGTTGTTCGGCGAGCGTAATCGGGCGCATGACTTGCTGTGTGGCGATGAGCTGCACGCTTGGCTGGACAACGGCGACCTGGCACGGCTGGACCTGGCGTTCTCACGCGATCAAGCCGAGAAGGTGTATGTGCAGGACGTGATGCTGGAGCAGGCCGAGGACTTCAAGCGCTGGGTGGCCGACGGGGCTTGCGTGTATGTCTGCGGCAGCCTGCAAGGCATGGCAGCGGGGGTGGATGCGGCGCTCAAAGGCATGCTGGGTGAAGCTGCTGTACAGCAGTTGATCGAGGATGGGCGGTATCGGCGAGATGTGTATTGATCGGTGTGTAGGAGCGGGTTTACCCGCGAATACGGTGGCGGCGGCAACGGTGAACGGCCGGTGGAAATTGGCCAGCAGGGCCGGCCTCTTCGCGGGTAAACCCGCTCCTACAACGGCCTGTGACCAACCGCCGATGCTGGACTGCGCCCCAAATGTTGGATACTCGGCGTTAGCCTATCTCAGCCTGAACCCTGTAGGCCACAGGGCTCAGGCCGTTCAGTTTCATTTTTATCCGGTCATGGTTGTAGTAGTGGATGTATTCATCCAGGCCCGCCTTAAGCTCTGCAACATTCTCGAAGCGTTCGCGGTAGAAGTATTCCGACTTGAGCGTCCCAAAAAAGCTCTCCATCGCAGCGTTGTCTAGGCAATTGCCCTTACGTGACATGCTTTGCTCAAGACCTGCCTCTTTCAACCGTTTGCAGTAGTCGGGATACCGGTAGTGCCAGCCTTGATCTGAGTGCAGAAGCGGATTGCTACCCGCTGGAAGTCGATTAATCGCCGCCTCCAGCATCTCACCTACCAGTGTGAAGCGTGGCCGGGTGGCGGTGTGGTACGCAACGATCTCACCGTTGTACAGGTCCATCACCGGCGAGAGGTAGAGCTTTTCCCCAGCCACTTTGAACTCGGTGACGTCCGTCACCCATTTCTGGTTGGGCTGTTCGGCTTTGAAATCGCGCTTGAGGATGTTCGGTGCTGCTTCACCCATTAGTCCCCGATAAGATTTGTACTTCTTGAGGCGTACGGTGCATTTGAGGTCCAGCTCAACCATTAGGCGGCGTACTTTTTTACTGTTAACCATTTGTCCTTCGCTGCGTAGCGTAGAGGTGATCCGACGATAACCATAACGGCCTCGGTGCCGGTGGCTGATCTCCTGGATTGCCGCCTTGAGCGAG
This sequence comes from Pseudomonas sp. 10(2024), assembly GCF_045164175.1. Taxonomy (NCBI): domain Bacteria; kingdom Pseudomonadati; phylum Pseudomonadota; class Gammaproteobacteria; order Pseudomonadales; family Pseudomonadaceae; genus Pseudomonas; species Pseudomonas sp. 10(2024). The sequence goes on along the minus strand of NZ_CP174006.1, from coordinate 978,409 downwards.
GCACACTGATCCCCGGCCGCGAGCACGCCAAGCTGGTAGTAGTAAGTACTGCGGGGCAGGCCAGCCACCTTGAGCAGTCGGGTAAGCGAGTAGCGCTTACGCAGCGCCGCCACTAGCCGGGTTTTTTCCTGGCTATCTTCAGCCTCGCCTTCTCCTCGTCTAACTCCTCGAGCTTTTTTAGGTAAGCGTTCTCCACTTCAAGCATGGCCAACCTCTCGAGCAACTCCGCGCGGGTGAGTTCCTCAATGGGCTTGGAAGCAGTTTCTACAGGCTTGCGTGGAGCTTTGCGCATCGCGGTAACCAGCATCTCTTTACGGTTGGACAGGGACTGACTCCCGCCACTGTAATACTGTTCTTGCCACCTGCGAACCAGTGTCGAGTTGCCGAGATTAAAAAGTGCTGCCGTGGCCCGTAACGAGAGGTTGTCGCGCAGCTTGCGGTGGATAACGCCGAGTTTGAATTCGACGCTGTAGTGGCCGCCTGGTTTGTTAAGACTGGCCTCACCGTGCACGCGATAGGCCTCGACCCAGCGGCGAAGCAGGGTCGGATCGATCTGGAACTGCGCGGCGATATGGCGAAAGCCCCGCCCGCGATCAAGAAACGCTTGGATAGCAGACAGCTTGAACTGCTTTGAATATTTGCTCATAAAAACCCCAGAAGATGGACGGATGTCCAACATCTGGGGTGCAGTCCAGATCTGCGTAGGAGCGGGTTTACCCGCGAATACGGGAGCGGCGGCAACCGTGAACGGCAGGTGGAGATTGGCCAGCAGGGCCGGCCCTTTCGCGGGTGAACCCGCTCCTACAACGGCCTGGGACCAACCGCCGATGCGTGTGTAGGCGCGGGTTTACCCGCAAATACGGTGGCGGCGGCAACGGTGAACGGCGGATGGAAATTGGTCAGCAGGGCCGGCCCTTTCGCGGGTGAACCCGCTCCTACAACGGCCTGTGACCAACCGCCGATGCGTGTGTGGGAGCGGGTTTACCCGCGAATACGGTGGCGGCGGCAACGGTGAGCGGCAGATGGAAATTGGCCAGCAGGGCCAGCCCTTTCGCGGGTGAACCCGCTCCTACAACGGCCTGTGACCAACCGCCGATGCGTGTGTAGGAGCGGGTTTACCCGCAAATACGGTGGCGGCGGCAACGGTGAACGGCGGATGGAAATTGGTCAGCAGGGCCGGCCCTTTCGCGGGTGAACCCGCTCCTACAACGGCCTGTGACCAACCGCCGATGCGTGTGTAGGAGCGGGTTTACCCGCGAAAGGGCCGGGCCTGTTGTCAGTGCAACTCGAAGGTATCGGCATCCAGATTGGCCGGGAACTTGGCCCGGTACGCCGCCAGTTCCGCCGCGCTCAGTACTGCAGTGAACACACCGTCCGCCTCCCCGGCACTGAGCAGGCTCTCGCCCTGGAAATCCAGCACCTGGCTGTCACCAGAGTAAGCAAAGCCTTTACCGTCCGTGCCCACCCGGTTCACCGCCGCCACATAGCACAGGTTCTCGATCCCCCGCGCCGGTAGCAGGCGGTTCCAGTGCTGGCGACGCGCGGCCGGCCAGTTGGCGGTGTACAGCAGTAGGTCAGTGTCCTGGGCGTCACGGCTCCACACCGGGAAGCGCAGGTCGTAGCAGATCAGCGGGCGAATGCGCCAGCCCTTGAGCTCGAACTGCACCTGCCGCTCGCCTGGGGTGTAATGTTTGTGCTCACCGGCCATGCGGAACAGGTGGCGCTTGTCGTAGTGCAGAATCTCGCCGTCCGGCCGCGCCCACAACAGGCGGTTGCGGTGGCTGCCATCGGCGGCCTGGATGATCACACTGCCGGTAATCACCGCATTGTGCTTCTTGGCCTGCGCCTTCAGCCATTTATAGGTCGGACCGTTCTCCGGTTCGCACAGGCTTTCCGATTGCATCGAAAAACCGGTGGTAAACATTTCCGGCAGGATTACCAGGTCAACCTCGCCCACCTGCTCCAGCAGCACCTCGAAGTGCGCGTAGTTGGCCTCACGGTCGTGCCAGGCCAAGGTGGTTTGCACCAGGGCGACTTTCAGGTTCGGCAGTGTACTCAGATCGCGCATAGTCTTTCCGCTGCCTGACGCAGCGTCTCCTCTCGTTTGGCAAAGCACAGGCGTACCAGGCGTTGCTCGGGGATGGGTTGCTGGTAGAACACCGATACCGGGATGGTCGCCACGCCGTGCTCACGCGTCAGCCACAGCGACATGTCGACATCGTTCAGGTCCGGACGGATTTGCGAATAGTCCACCAGCTGGAAATAAGTGCCCGTCGTGCGGGTAAAGTTGAAACGCGAGCCGTCCAGCAAACCGCAGAACAGGTCGCGCTTGGCCTGGTAAAAGGCCGGCAACTCATCAATATGCTCGGGGTGCCCGGCCATGAAGTCGGCCAAGGCACACTGCAGCGGCGTCACGCCACAGAAGTTGACGTACTGGTGCACTTTGCGCAGCTCGGCGCTCAAGGCTGGTGGTGCGATCACGTAACCGGTCTTCCAGCCGGTAACGTGGTACGTCTTGCCGAAGGAACTGACCACGAAGGCACGTGAGTACAACTGCTCATGGGCCAGCACACTGGCGTGGCGTACGCCGTCGTAGACCAGGTGTTCGTACACTTCATCGCTGACCAGGTAGATATCGCGGTCGGCAATAAGTGCGGCCAACTGGTCGAGGTCTTCGCGGGTGATCAGCGCGCCGCTGGGGTTGTGTGGCGAGTTGAGGATGACCATGCGCGTGCGCGGGCTCAATGCATCGCTGAATTTCTGCCAGTCGATACGGAAATCGCCGTCGCTCAACTGCACATGTACACAGCGACCACCGGCCAGCTCCACGGACGGCTCGTAACTATCGTAGCAGGGGTCGAAGACGATCACTTCGTCACCGGCATGCACCACCGCCTGGATGGCACAGAAAATAGCCTCGGTGGCGCCGGGGGTGATAGTCACTTCCTGATCGGCATCCACCCTGGCCCCATACAGCCGCTCGACCTTGGCCACCACCTGCTGGCGCAAGGCCGGCAGGCCGGTCATGGGCGAATACTGGTTATGCCCGGCAGCCACGTGCCGGCCCACTGCATCGAGCAGGGCCTGCGGGCCATTGAAGTCAGGAAAGCCCTGGGACAGGTTGAGCGCGCCAGTCTGCACGGCGAGCTGGGACATGGTGGTGAAGATGGTCGTGCCGACATTCGGCAGTTTGCTGCGGATCATGGAGCCCTCTTTCCTGGGGTACATCCGGCACGGGGTGGAGTCCGAGCATAGCGGATCGAGCGGTCAGGAAAAAGGTTGAAACAATAGGGGGATTGCTCTGGATCAAAGGGCCTCTGTGGGGGCAGCCTTGCCCGCCCCCACATGGCGCTGCTTAGCGTTTGTCGCGACGCTTCTTCTCGGCCTTCTTGTGGTGCGACATCAGGCGGCGCTTCTTGTTGACCTGGCGATCGGTAAGGGTGTTCTTCTTACCCTCGTACGGGTTCTCACCCCCCTTGTACTCGATACGGATCGGCGTACCGACCAGCTTGAGCACCCGGCGATAGGTGTTTTCCAGGTAACGCGAGTACGACTTGGGAATGCTGTCGGTCTGGTTGCCGTGGATCACGATCAGTGGCGGGTTGGCACCGCCAAGGTGGGCATAGCGCAGCTTGATGCGGCGACCGTTGACCATCGGCGGCTGGTGCTCGCTCACGGCATCTTCGAGGATCTGCGTCAGGCGGCTGGTCGGCCAGCGGGTGACCGCGGACTGGAACGCAGCCTGTACCGACTTGTACAAGTTGCCCACGCCCGTGCCATGCAGCGCGGAAATGAAGTGGATGTCGGCAAAGTCGACGAAGAACAGCCGGCGCTCCAGCTCGGTCTTCACGTAGGCGCGCTCACCCGGCTCCATGCCATCCCACTTGTTCAGGGCAATGACGATGGCGCGACCGGCTTCAAGGGCGAAGCCAAGCAGGTTCAGGTCATGGTCGACCACACCTTCGCGGGCATCCATGACGAAGATGACGACGTTGGCATCCTTGATCGCCTGCAGCGTCTTCACCACCGAGAACTTCTCGACTTCCTCGTGGATCTTGCCACGCTTGCGCACACCGGCGGTGTCGATGAAGGTGTACTTCTCGCCATCGCGCTCGAACGGGATGTAGATACTGTCACGGGTGGTGCCCGGCTCGTCGTAGACCACCACACGCTCTTCGCCGAGCATGCGGTTGACCAGCGTCGACTTGCCAACGTTCGGGCGGCCGATGATCGCGATCTTGATGCCATCCTTCTCGCTTGGGCCAGGAATGCGCACGGCTTCCTCACCTTCAGCGACGTCCTGTTCGAGGGCTTCTTCTTCGGCATCACGCGGCAGGTGACCGAGCACGGCCTCCATCAAGGCGTTGATACCACGGCCCTGGGAGCCCGCCACCGGAATGGCGTTGCCCATGCCCATTGGCGAGAATTCGGCGCGGGCAACGTCGGGGTCGATGTTGTCGATCTTGTTGGCAACCAGGATCGCCGCCTTGTTCCGCTTGCGCAGGTGCTCGGCGATCATCTGGTCTGCTGCAGTCATGCCCGCACGGGCATCAACCAGGAACAGCACATAGTCGGCTTCTTCAATGGCCATGAGCGACTGCTCGGCCATTTTCTCGTCCATGCCCACTTCGTCACCGGTGATACCACCGGTGTCGATCAGGATGAAGGAACGACCCTGCCAGCTGGCATCACCATACTGGCGGTCACGGGTCAGGCCCGACAGGTCACCGACGATGGCATCGCGGGTCTTGGTCAGGCGGTTGAACATGGTGGATTTGCCGACGTTCGGGCGGCCCACCAGGGCAATTACGGGAACCATCGGCTCTCCACTCTCGAATTCTTGAAAATGCAAAGGCCGCTGCAAGGCAGCGGCCGGAGTTTGGGCGGCGTGTCCTACGCCGCGGCTTGAAGCCCGCCAAGGCTTCAAGCATAGCTTCAGCGGATGGTCAGTGCCTCGAGCTTGCCGCTGTTGCCGAAGACATAGATGGTGTCGCCGACCACAAGTGGGCGGGCGCGCAGGCCATCGCTGTCGATACGCTCACGGCCGACGAAGCGGCCATCCACCTGGCTCAGCAGGTGCAGGTAACCTTCAAAGTCACCCACAGCCACGTAGCTGCTGAACACTTCAGGGGCGGTCAACTGGCGGCGAGCCATGCTGTCGTTGCTCCACAGGGCACTGGAAGAGCGCTCATCCACACCTTCCACGGTACCCGAGGCTTCGCTGACGTAGACGTTACCGAAGCCCTGAGCGACACCCACATAGCTGGAAGCATCGCGCTGCCACAGCTCGCGGCCGCTTTCCAGGTCCAGGCCCGCTACACGGCCCTGGTAGGTGCTGACGTACAGGGTACCACCAGACAGCAACAAGCCGCCGTCGATATCAACCACACGGTCCAGCTCGGAACGGCCCTTCGGGATGGCCACGCGGCTTTCCCACACCGGCACACCGTTGTTGATGTCAACCGCGACCACTTTGCCGGTGGACAGGCCGGCAACCGCCAGGCGGTTGGTGGCGATCGGCGCACCGGTACCACGCAGCGTCAGCACGGCCGGGGAGTTTTCGTAGATCCAACGGCGGTCGCCAGTGGCGGCATCCAGGCCGATCAGGCGGTCGTCCTGGGTCTGCACCACCACCACGTCACCGTTGTTGGCAGGTGGGGCCAGCACTTCGCTGGTCACGCGCGAGCGCCAACGCTCCTCACCGGTGCTGGAGTCCAGGGCAATGACTTCACCCTTGAGGGTACCGAGCATGACCAGGCCATAGCCTACGCCAACTGCACCGGAAACCTGCAGCTCCAGGTCCTTCTTCCACACCACGTCGCCGGTGATGCGGTCGAGGGCGAAGACTTCGCCGTTGACGTCGGAAGCGTAGATACGGTCGTTCTCGATGGCCGGTACCAGGGTGTTGTAGGTTTCACCCTGGCCGTCACCGATCGAACGGCTCCACTGCTTCTTCAGCACCACTTCCTCGGTGAACTTGGTCAGCTCGGCCGGGGGCAGTTCCTTCTTGCTGTTGCTGCTGCAACCTGCGGCCAGTACGGCCAGGGTCAGCACTGCTGCATGTTTCCAACCGATCACTTACGCGTCCCCTTTAGCCAGGTCATCCAGCTTCAATTGCAGGCCACCGACCGCCGCGTCATCGGACAGCGCAGCCTTGGCTTTTTCGTAAGCGCTGTGCGCGTCGTTGGTGCGACCCAGCTGCACCAGCAGGTCACCCTTCAACTCTTCACGGCTGGCCAGGAAGGCTTTGTCGGCGTCGCCGTCGAGCAGCTTGAGGGCATCCTCGGCCTTGTTCTGGGCTGCCAGTACGCGCGCCAGACGCTGACGCGAAATCTCGCCCAGGGTGACGTCGGCCGGATTGTCCAACACGCTTTTCAGCTCGGCTGCGGCGTCATCGAGCTTGCCGCTGTCGACCGCGACCTTGGCCACGAACAGGCTGCCGTACTGGGCGTAAGCGGTGCCGCCAAACTCGCTCTTGAGCTTGCCGGCCAGTTCCGCGACCTTGGTGGCGTCCGGCTGGCCGGTCGGTGTCAGGCTGGTTTCAATCAACGCCTGATACAACTGCGAGGCACCTTGCGACTGGTTGTTCTGGTACTTGTGCCAGGTATTCCAGCCCAACACCACCACGCCAGCCAGCAATGCACCGGTCAGCAGCGGCTTGCCGTTGCGGCTCCACCAGTCCTTGACGCCTGCCAGGTCATCATCATCGGTACTCGACACCCCAATACTCCTTTTCGCCTATTCGCTTGTTGAACCGCGTTACGCTTGCGCGATCGCGGTTTCCAGGTGCTCTGCAAGAGCATCCCAGGCAATGTTCTGTTGTTCACCCTGGCCACGCAGGGGCTTCAAGCCGATTTCTTGCTTGGCCAGCTCGTCGTCGCCGAGGATCAGGGCGAACAGTGCACCGCTCTTGTCGGCTTTCTTGAACTGGCTCTTGAAGCTGCCACCACCGGCGTTGACGGCCAGGCGCAGGCCCGGCAAGCGGTCGCGCAGGCCTTCGGACAGGCGCAGGCCAGCCAGCTCCGCCTGTTCGCCAAAGGCGCACAGGTAAACGTCGATCTGGCGGCTGATGGACTCCGGCACCTTGCCCAAGGTTTCCAACAGCAGGATCAGGCGCTCGATGCCCATGGCGAAACCAACGCCAGTGGTCGGCTTGCCACCCATCTGTTCGACCAGGCCGTCGTAACGGCCACCCGCGCACACCGTGCCCTGGGCGCCGAGCTTGTCGGTTACCCACTCGAACACGGTCTTGCTGTAATAGTCCAGGCCACGTACCAGCTTGGTGTTGATCACGAACGGAATACCGGCAGCGTCCAGGCGGGCCTTGAGGCCCTCGAAGTGCACGCGCGATTCTTCGTCCAGGTAGTCTTCCAGCTTCGGCGCCCCAACAAGCACCGCCTGGGTGTTCTGATCCTTGCTGTCGAGGATGCGCAGCGGGTTGCTCTTCAGGCGGCGCTGGCTGTCTTCGTCCAGTTGCTCCAGGCGCGCCGAGAGGAACTCGACCAGCGCGTCACGGTAACGTGCGCGGGCTTCACTGGTGCCCAGGCTGTTGAGCTCCAGCTTGACCGCGTCCTGGATGCCCAGCAGGCCCCACAGGCGCCAGGTCAGCATGATCAGCTCGGCATCGATGTCCGGGCCGTCCAGGTTGAACACTTCCACGCCAATCTGGTGGAACTGGCGGTAGCGGCCCTTCTGTGGGCGCTCGTGGCGGAACATCTGGCCGATGTACCACAGCTTCTGCACCTGACCGTTGCCGGTGATGCCGTGCTCGAGCACCGCTCGCACGCAGGCCGCAGTGCCTTCAGGACGCAGGGTCAGCGAATCACCGTTGCGGTCCTCGAAGGTGTACATCTCTTTTTCGACGATGTCGGTCACTTCACCGATCGAGCGCTTGAACAGCTCGGTGAACTCGACGATCGGCGTGCGGATCTGGCTGTACCCGTAGGTGTCCAGCAGCCCGGCCACGGTGCCTTCGAAGTAGCGCCACAGCGGCGACTGTTCTGGCAGGATGTCGTTCATGCCACGGATGGCTTGCAGCGATTTGCTCACGAAAAGTCCTTACGAATTCTGTGTGTCAGCCACGAGCGATCAACGCCGCGTCGGCCTCGGCCTTTTCGGCCGCTTTCTGGCGGATGAGTTTTTCAAGCTCATCGACCAGGTTGTCATTGGTCAGCTTCTGCGCCGGCTTGCCGTCGATGTAGATCAGGTTCGGCGTACCGCCGGTCAGGCCTACATGGGCTTCCTTGGCTTCACCCGGGCCGTTGACCACGCAACCGATCACCGCCACATCCAGCGGCACCAGCAGGTCTTCCAGACGCCCTTCCAGCTCGTTCATGGTCTTGACCACATCGAAATTCTGCCGCGAGCAGCTCGGGCAGGCGATGAAGTTGATGCCACGCGAGCGCAGATGCAGCGACTTGAGGATGTCGTAGCCGACTTTCACTTCTTCGACCGGGTCGGCCGCCAGCGAGATGCGGATGGTATCGCCAATACCTTCGGCCAGCAGCATACCGAGGCCGACGGCGGACTTCACGGTGCCCGAACGCAGGCCACCGGCTTCAGTGATGCCCAGGTGCAGCGGTTGCACGATCTGCTTGGCCAGCAGACGGTAGGCTTCGACAGCCATGAACACGTCCGAGGCCTTGACGCTGACCTTGAAGTCCTGGAAATCCAGGCGATCGAGATGCTCGACGTGGCGCAGGGCCGACTCGACCAGCGCGGCCGGGGTCGGTTCGCCGTACTTCTTCTGCAGGTCTTTTTCCAGCGAACCGGCGTTGACCCCGATTCGAATCGGAATGCCGCGGTCGCGGGCAGCATCGACCACGGCGCGCACGCGGTCTTCACGGCCGATGTTGCCCGGGTTGATCCGCAGGCAATCAACGCCCAGTTCGGCAACACGCAGGGCGATCTTGTAGTCGAAATGGATGTCGGCGACCAGCGGCACGCTGACCTGTTGCTTGATCTTGCCAAACGCTTCGGCCGCGTCCATGTCCGGCACCGAGACCCGCACGATGTCCACGCCGGCATCGACCAGACGCTGGATTTGCGCCACGGTGGCAGCGACATCGTTGGTGTCGGTGTTGGTCATGCTCTGCACCGCGATGGGCGCATCACCACCCACCGGCACATTGCCAACCCAGATTTTGCGGGATTCGCGACGTTTGATCGGAGATTCGCCGTGCATGACTTACTGTCCCAACTTCAGGCGAGCGGTCTCGCCACTGGTGAACGGGGCAACATCGACGGCCTGGCCGTTGTAGCTGACCTGGGCGCCCCGGGCAAAGCCCAGGCGTACCGCGAATGGCGGCTTGCCGGTCAGCTCGAGGTTGTCCCCCTTGCGCTTGATGGCGCTGAACAGCACCTTGCCGTTGCCGTCGCTGACCTGGGTCCAGCAATCGGCGGTGAACTGGATGGCGACCTTGGCGCTGCCTGCTGGCACCGCGGCAGGCTCGGCGGCCGCCACGGCCGGTGCAGGTGCAGGTGCAGGTGCAGCAGTGGCCTGTACCGGAGGAGTAACCGGTGCAGGCGAAGCAGCAGGTGCGGGTTGCACAGGCGCTTGTTGTGCTGGAGCAGGCGCTGTGGCAATGACTGCCTCAGAGGTTACCGGCGCCTGTTCAGCGGCAGCAGGCTGCTCGGCAGCGCCCTGCTCCAGCGCCAGCGGCGCGCTTTCAGGTTGCTGTCCAGCGGAAACGGCCTGGTCTTCAGGCTCATCGAGCGGGTGAATCTGTGTGGTGCCGTCGGCGCTTTCGACCTCGACGTGCTCGAGGGCAATCTTCGCCAGCTCCTTGCCCCGCAGGCTGCCCTGGTCCTGCCACCAGAAAAAGCCACCACCGACCACAGCCACCAGCAACAGCAGGCTGACGCCGCGCAGGATGTTGTGCGACAACCGCACAGGCTCTTCGATACGGCCCAGCGAATGCACGTCGCTGCCTTTGGCGTGGGTACCGGTGTAGCGGTCGAAGGCATCTACCAGGGCGGCCTGGTCGAGGTCCATCAGCTTGGCGTAGGCGCGAATGTAGCCACGAGCGAAAGTATGCCCGGGCAGCTTGTCGAAGGCGCCGGTTTCCACGTGGTTCAACGAACTGACAGTGAGGTTGAGCTTGCGGGCCACCTCGGCTTGAGACCAGTCCCGTTTCTCACGGGCCAGGCGCAAAAGCTCACCGGGGTTCTGGCCAGGCGCTACTGCTACTTCGGGATGCGCGGCGTTCATCGTTGCTCCGACAGGTATTGCTGATATTCCGGCGTACCGGGATAAAGTCGTTGTAATTGCTGGCCCAATTCGGCCAGTGTGCCCTGCTCGTCGAACACCCTGGCAAGGCGGCTGCCCAGCAGCAGGCTACGGGCGTCGTGGTCGCTCAACTGGCTGAAACGATCGTAGTAGTCCCGGGCCGGCACATAATGCCTGTTTTCGTAGGACAACTCAGCCATTTCCAGCAACGCTTTTGGTTGCCGCTGGTTGAGTTGTAACGCTTTCAACAGATACGCGTGCGCCTGATCGCGGCGTTCGAGCTTCAGGGCAGTCAGGCCCAGATTCTCGTACACGCGTGAACGCTCAGGATACAGGGTATCGGCACTGGCCAGGCGAAACATCTGCTTGGCCTCGGCAAATCGCCCCTGAGCATAAAGGAAACTGCCGTAATTGTTGCGAATTCGCGTGTCACCGCGGCTTATCTGCAAGGCCTTGCGAAAATGTGCTTCGGCCAACGCCGGCTCGCCTTGGGCTTGAAACACTACCGCCAGGGCGGCGTGCGCGTCGACATCCTGGTCATCCAGCGCCAGGGCCTTTCCCAGCGGCGCCTTGGCCTGTTCGGTCAAACCTTGTTGCAAATAACCCAAGCCAAGCTGCACATAAGCCCGCCCTGCCTCAACCCTGCCCTGGCGGCTGGCCAAGGGGTCGCTCGCGCCGCCCGACACGCAGCCGGCCAGCAGCGAAAGCGCAAGGATCGACAGCGCGGCACGCAGGCTCATGGGCAAGGTACCTGTCAGTGGCTGGCGGCGCTGTCTGGCAGTTCGACGTCCGCAGAAAGCTGGCGAACAGCGATGTAGCGCTCACTGCGGCGAGTACGGTCATTGACCTGGCCGACCAGCTGGCCACAGGCAGCGTCGATGTCGTCGCCGCGCGTGGTACGGGTGGTGACGTTGAAACCACCGTGGTGCAGCAGGTCCTGGAAGCGACGAATGGCGTTGTTGCTCGGTCGCTCGTAACCCGAATGCGGGAACGGGTTGAACGGGATCAGGTTGATCTTGCAGGGTACATCGCGCAACAGCTCGATCATCTGCGCGGCATGCTCGGGCTGATCGTTGACGTCCTTGAGCAGGGTGTACTCGACGGTGAGCACGCGCTTGCCGCCCAGGGTGGACATGTAGCCCATGCACGATTCCAGCAGCATCTTCAGCGGGTACTTCTTGTTGATCGGTACCAGCTTGTTGCGCAGTTCGTCGTTCGGCGCATGCAGCGACAGGGCCAGCGACACGTCGATGTGCTTGGCGAGTTCGTCGATCATCGGCACCACGCCCGAGGTGGACAAGGTGACACGGCGCTTGGAAATGCCATAGCCAAGGTCATCCATCATGATTTTCATGGCGGCAATGACGTTGTCGAAGTTCAGCAAGGGCTCGCCCATGCCCATCATGACCACGTTGGTAATCGCGCGGTCGACTTTGGCAGGAACGGTCCCGAAGGATTTGTTGGCAAGCCACACCTGGCCGATCACTTCGGCGGCAGTGAGGTTGCTGTTGAAGCCTTGCTTGCCGGTGGAGCAGAAGCTGCAGTCCAGGGCACAGCCGGCTTGCGACGATACGCACAGGGTGCCGCGGTCGTCGGTTGGAATATAGACGGTCTCGACGCAGCTGCCGGAGGCAACGCGGATCACCCATTTACGGGTGCCGTCGGCGGAAATGTCTTCACTGACCACTTCCGGTGGGCGAATTTCGGCAACGGCCTCGAGCTTTTCGCGCAAGACCTTGCCTACGTTGGTCATGGCCGCAAAGTCGGACACGCCAAAATGGTGAATCCATTTCATCACCTGGCCGGCACGGAAGCGCTTCTCCCCAATAGAGTCGAAGAATTGTTCCATTTCCGGCTGGGTCAGACCCAACAGGTTGATTTTGCCAGTAGATGTCGTCATGGATTCACCCTCACCCGTAAGCTTTCGCTTAGCGAGTGGTTACCTCGGTAGCAGCGAAGAAGTAAGCGATTTCGCGAGCAGCAGCAGCTTCGGAGTCCGAACCGTGAACGGCGTTGGCGTCGATCGACTCGGCGAAGTCAGCGCGGATGGTGCCGGCAGCAGCTTCTTTAGGGTTGGTAGCACCCATCAGCTCACGGTTCTTGGCGATGGCGTTCTCGCCTTCCAGAACCTGGACAACGACCGGACCGGAAGTCATGAAGGCAACCAGGTCACCGAAGAAGCCGCGCTCGCTGTGCTCAGCGTAGAAGCCTTCGGCTTCGGCTTTGGACAGTTGCTTCATTTTCGAGGCAACGATTTTCAGGCCGGCTTCTTCGAAGCGAGTGGTGATCTTGCCGATGACGTTTTTGGCAACAGCGTCAGGCTTGATGATGGAGAAAGTACGTTGAACAGCCATGGAAAACTCCAGAATATGAGTGTTACGAAAAATTAAACCCGCGAATTATACGCGGGTTCCGGGGGATTGCCTAACCTGCAAGTGACGCTTAGTCGGCTTCGTCGATCCAGGCGGCCTGGATTGCCTCGAGCACTTTCTCACCGCCGCGTGACGGATCGTCGCTGAACTCTGGCAGTGCCAGCACCCAGCTGTGCAGGTCCACGAAATTCACATAACGAGGATCGACCTCAGGCTTGCTTTCTGCAAGCTGGATTGCGATCTCAAGTACATCAACCCATTTCAGACTCATGTACAGGCCCTCAGTGCGGTGCTTCGGCAGCATGGTTGAGCGAATACTTGGGGATCTCGATGGTCAGGTCTTCGTCAGCGACGAAAACCTGGCAACCCAGGCGCGATTGCGCTTCCAGGCCCCAGGCTTTGTCCAGCATGTCTTCTTCCAGCTCGTCAGCCTCTTCGAGCGAATCGAAGCCCTTGCGCACGATGCAGTGGCAAGTGGTACAGGCCTTGACGCCGCCGCAAGCGCTTTCCATCTCGATGTGATGGTCGTGGGCCAGCTCCAGGATGTTGGTCCCGGGCTTGACCTCCACGGTCAGCCCCTCGGGGCAGAACTTCTCATGCGGCAGGAATGTCACCAGCGGCATCGATTACTCCTCGATCTCATTCAGGTTGCGCCCGGCCAGTGCGGCTTTGACCGTCGAATCAAGGCGACGGGCGGCAAATGCATCGGTCACCTGCGACAGACGCTTGGTCTGTTGCTCGATGGCTGCGCCATCGGTGCCGGCCAGCAAATCACGTAGTTCTTGCATCTGGAATTCGATGGCGTCGCGCTCATCACTGCTGAGCAGGCGATCGCCGTCGGCGTCCAGGGCGCCCTGTACCGCCTCGAGCAGCCGCTCGCCATCTACCTGATGCTCTCGCAGCTGGCGGGCGTGCTTGTCGGAACCGGCGTGTTCGAAGGAGTCCTTGAGCATGCGGGCGATTTCGCCGTCGGTCAGGCCGTAGGACGGCTTGACCTGAATGCTGGCTTCCACGCCCGAACCCAGCTCGCGGGCAGCGACGCTGAGCAGGCCATCGGCATCCACCTGGAAGGTGACGCGGATTTTTGCAGCACCGGCAACCATGGCCGGGATGCCGCGCAGCTCGAAGCGGGCCAGCGAACGGCAGTCGCTGATCAGCTCGCGCTCGCCCTGCAGTACGTGGATCATCATGGCCGACTGGCCATCTTTGTATGTAGTGAACTCCTGAGCGCGCGCCACCGGAATGGTGGTGTTACGCGGGATCACCTTCTCCATCAGCCCGCCCATGGTTTCAAGACCAAGCGACAACGGGATGACATCGAGCAGCAGCAGCTCGCCACCTTCGCGGCGGTTGCCGGCCAGGGTGTCGGCCTGGATGGCGGCACCGATGGCCACCACCTGGTCTGGGTCGATCGAGGTCAGCGGGGTGCGCCCGAACAGCGCGCCCACGGCCTCACGCACACGCGGCACGCGGGTCGAACCACCGACCATGACCACGGCGCTGACTTCTTCCAGTTCAACGCCACTGTCGCGCACGGCGCGGCGGCAGGCCTTCAGGCTGCGGGCAACCAGTGGCTCGATCATGGCTTCGAAGGCGCTGCGGGTCAGCTCACCGTGCCAGGCACCGTGACTGACGTTGACCACATCAGCGTCGGTCAGGGCTTCCTTGGCGGCACAGGCGGTTTGCAACAGCGCGCGCTGGGTAGCCGGGTCCAGATCGGACGACAGGCCAGCCTGCTCGATGATCCAGCCGGCAATAGCATGGTCGAAGTCGTCACCACCCAAGGCGGTATCACCGCCGGTGGCCAGCACTTCGAATACGCCAGCGGTCAGGCGCAGGATGGAAATATCGAAAGTACCGCCGCCCAGATCATAGATGGCCACCACGCCTTCGGCGTTCTGGTCCAGGCCGTAGGCTACGGCGGCCGCAGTCGGTTCGTTGAGCAGGCGCAGCACGTTCAGGCCGGCCAGACGCGCTGCGTCTTTGGTAGCCTGACGTTGGGCGTCATCGAAATAGGCCGGCACGGTGATCACCGCGCCTACCAGCTCGCCACCCAAGGTGGCTTCGGCCCGTTCGCGCAACACCTTCAGGATGTCGGCAGACACTTCCACAGGGCTTTTCGGCCCCTGCACGGTGTCGATGAACGGCATGTGCGATTCACCACCCACAAAGCGGTATGGCAGTTGCTCGCCCAGCTGCTTGACGTCGGCCAGGCCGCGCCCCATCAGGCGCTTGACCGACAGCACGGTGTTCAACGGGTCGCTGGAGGCAGCATCACGCGCGGCCTGCCCCACTTCGTTGCGCCCTTCGAGGTAGCGCACCGCGGACGGCAGAATGACGTTACCCTGCGCGTCGGGCAGGGGCTCGCTACGGCCGCTGCGCAGTGCAGCGACCATTGAGTTGGTGGTACCCAGGTCGATTCCAACCGCCAGGCGGCGCTGGTGCGGCTGAGGGCTTTGACCGGGTTCGGCAATCTGCAGTAGGGCCATGCTTATCTGAATACCTTAGGTGCCATCACGGGCAGCACCGGGGTTAATCGTCGAGGCGCTCTTCCAGTTGGCGCACTTCTTGGGCGAGCTTGTCGAGGAACTGCATGCGGCGCATCAGGCGTTCAGCCTTGTCGCGCTCGCCCGGGGCATCCCAGCAGCCGGCAAAGTCCTCATTCAGCGTGTCCTGGGCGGCCTTCAGGCGCTTCTTGAACACGCCGACACCGTCAAGGTCGGCTTCATCCTGCAGTTCTTCGAGCTCTTCACGCCACTGCATCTGCTGCAGCAGGAAGTCAGGGTCGTGGACCGTGACCTCCTGGGGCACTTCGTGGCCGCTGATGGCCAGCAGGTAGCGCGCGCGACGCGGCGCACTGCGCAGCGTCTGGTAAGCGTCGTTGAGGGCCGCGGATTTTTCCAGCGCTATACGCTGCTCACGCTCGGAGGCGTCGGCAAAGCGATCAGGATGGACTTCGCGGGCCAGCTCGCGATAGCGAGTGGCCAGCTTGTCGAGATCCAGACGGAAGCTTGGCTGGAGGTCAAACAATGCGTAATGACAAGGAGTACCCACAGCCAGCCTCAAACGTTGAAGCTTTCGCCGCAGCCACACTCACCGCGCACGTTGGGGTTGTTGAACTTGAAGCCTTCGTTCAACCCTTCCTTGACGAAATCCAGTTCGGTGCCATCGAGGTAGACCAGGCTCTTGGGATCGATGATCACCTTGACGCCATGGTTTTCGAACACCTGGTCTTCGTCCGCCAGTTCGTCGACGAATTCCAGCACGTAGGCCAGACCCGAGCAACCGGTGGTGCGCACGCCCAGGCGAATGCCCTCACCTTTGCCGCGCCCGTCGAGGGAGCGGCGAATGTGGTTGGCGGCGGCTTCTGTCATGCTGATAGCCATCAGAACTCCTTACCTTGCAACAGGCGACTTAGATCAAGCCTTTCTTCTGCTTGTAGTCGCGTACGGCTGCCTTGATGGCATCTTCGGCGAGTACCGAGCAGTGGATCTTGACCGGCGGCAACGCCAGCTCTTCGGCCAGTTGGGTATTCTTGATGGTTTCGGCCTCATCCAGGGTCTTGCCCTTCATCCACTCGGTGGCGAGGGAGCTGGAAGCGATGGCCGAACCGCAGCCGTAGGTCTTGAACTTGGCGTCTTCGATAACGCCCTGCTCGTTGACCTTGATCTGCAGACGCATCACGTCACCGCAGGCCGGGGCGCCGACCATGCCGGTGCCGACATCCGGGTCTTCGGCATTCATCTTGCCGACGTTGCGCGGGTTTTCGTAGTGGTCGATGACCTTTTCACTGTATGCCATGGTGCAATTCCTTCCTCATCAGGGAGCCGCTCTTGCCGGCGACTGCTTAGTGGGCGGCCCACTCGATCTTGGAGATGTCAACGCCGTCTTTGTACATATCCCACAGCGGCGACAGCTCACGCAGTTTATTGACGGCCTCGCAGACTTTCTGCGCGGCGTAGTCGACTTCTTCTTCGGTGGTGAAACGGCCGAAGGAGAAGCGGATCGAGCTGTGCGCCAGCTCGTCGTTGCGGCCCAGAGCACGCAGTACGTAGGACGGCTCGAGCGACGCGGAGGTACAGGCCGAACCGGACGATACGGCGATGTCTTTCAGCGACATCAGCAGCGATTCGCCTTCGACGTAGTTGAAGCTCAGGTTCAGGTTGTGCGGTACACGCGCAGTCTGGCTGCCATTGACGTACAGCTCTTCAAGGTTTGAGACCTGCTTGAAGAAGCGGTCGCTCAGGGCCTTGATGCGTGCGTTTTCTGCAACCATTTCCTGCTTGGCAATGGCGAAGGCTTCGCCCATGCCGACGATCTGGTGGGTCGGCAGGGTGCCCGAACGCATGCCGCGCTCATGACCGCCGCCGTGAATGATGGCTTCAAGACGTACACGCGGCTTGCGACTGACGTACAGCGCGCCGATGCCTTTCGGGCCGTAGACCTTGTGCGCCGAGAACGACATCAGGTCGACTTTCAGCTTTTGCAGGTCGATTTCGACCTTGCCGGCCGACTGGGCGGCGTCGACATGGAACAGTACGCCGCGCGAACGGGTCAGTTCACCGATGGCGGCAATGTCGTTGATCGAGCCGACTTCGTTGTTCACATGCATCAGCGAGACCAGGATGGTGTCGTCGCGCAGCACCGCTTCTACCATGGCCGGGGTGACGATGCCGTCTTCGCCTGGTTCCAGGTAAGTGACTTCAAAACCTTCGCGCTCCAGCTGGCGAGCGGTATCCAGGACCGCCTTGTGCTCGATCTTGGAGGTAATGATGTGCTTGCCCTTGGTCTGATAGAAGTGCGCGACACCTTTGAGCGCGAGGTTGTCGGACTCGGTGGCACCGCTGGTCCAGACGATTTCGCGCGGATCGGCGTTGATCAGCTCGGCAACCTGGCGACGACCGTTCTCCACCGCTTCCTCGGCCTTCCAGCCAAAGACGTGGGAGCGCGAGGCCGGGTTACCGAAGTTCCCGTCGACCAGCAGGCAGTCGGCCATCTTCTGGGCCACGCGTGGGTCGACCGGAGTGGTCGCAGAGTAATCAAGGTAGATCGGCAACTTCATTTGTCTCTCCTATCAGGCGGTGGCGTCGCTCGTCGTCCCAGGGGGTCAATCGACGGCAGACGTCTCAATCTTGTCCAGCTGGGCGGTTCGTCCTGCGACACGGCGCAGGTCCTGGCGCTGGGCGACTTCCTGCACATCACGGCGCTTGACGAGGTCGGCCAGGCTTATGCCGCTGAGGAATTCATGGATCTGCTGGCTGAGGTCGCACCACAGGTGGTGGGTCAGGCAGGTATCACCGGCATGGCAGTCCCCGAGCCCCTGGCAACGGGTGGCATCGACCGATTCGTTGACCGCGTCGATAACCTGGGCCACCTGGATGGTTTCCATGCCCCGCGACAGCTGGTAGCCACCGCCTGGACCGCGCACACTGGAAACCAGGCTGCTGCGGCGCAGCTTGGCGAACAGCTGCTCCAGATAAGAGAGGGAAATGCCCTGGCGCTCGGAAATATCGGCCAAAGACACCGGCCCATGCTTCGCGTGCAACGCCAGGTCGAGCATGGCGGTCACGGCGTATCGGCCTTTGGTAGTCAGTCGCATGGCTATTGGGTACCACGGGAGTTTCAGGATGTGTGCGAGTATGCGATTCCCGAGCATTTAAGTCAACTATTAGACCTACTGCTTTAGTCGGGATTGCATCTGGGAGGCGGGCGCGATTGTAGCAGACGAGGGGCGTGAGCACACGCCCCGCATGCCACCATGGCTTCAGTGCGGCGCGATCAATGCGGCTGAGTGTCGCGCTGGGCCACCTGGGCAGCCTCGCTGAAGTCGTCCTCCGGCAAGGCCGGCAGTTCCTTGGCACAATAGTCACTGCCCATCTTGGTCAGCGCGCCACACATACCCTCCAACCGTTCGTCGACGGCCTGCAGGTGATCGAGCATCTGGCCGATGGCCCGCGCTACCGGGTCGGGCATGTCGCCACTGACACCATAGGCGTCGAAGCCGATCTTCTCGGCCATTGCCTTACGCTTGGCTTCGACTTCGGTGTCCTCGCTCTTGACGATGATCCGCCCCGGAATGCCTACCGCGGTAGCCCCGGCCGGTACTGCCTTGGTGACCACCGCATTGGAACCAATCTTGGCGCCGGCGCCGACCGTGAAAGGCCCCAGCACCTTGGCACCCGCCCCTACCACCACGCCGTTCTCCAAGGTGGGGTGGCGCTTGCCCTTGTTCCAGCTGGTGCCACCGAGCGTCACCCCCTGGTACAGGGTGACGTCATCGCCGATCTCGGCGGTTTCGCCAATGACGATGCCCATACCGTGGTCGATGAAAAAGCGCCGGCCAATGGTGGCACCAGGGTGGATTTCGATACCGGTCAGCCAGCGACCGAAGTTCGACACCAGCCGGGCCAGCCATTTGAAATCACGCCTCCACAGGGCATTGCCCAGGCGGTGCAGCCAGATGGCATGCATGCCGGGGTAGCAGGTGAGCACCTCAAAGGCATTGCGTGCAGCCGGGTCACGGTGGAATACGCTTTGAATATCTTCACGCAGGCGTTCGAACATCTGTCAGTCCTTCCGTTTATGCGGCTCGCCCCGGACCACTTTCTGGGTCTCGGTGAGGATGCCGCGCAAAATGCTCATTTCCGAACGCTCGACCGCCACCCGCCCATACAGCCGGCGCAAGCGCGGCATCAGGTGCTTGGGCTTTTCGGGGTCGAGGAAGCCGATGCCCACCAGGGTTTTCTCCAGGTGGTCGTAGAACAGCTCCATTTCATCCATGGTCGCCAGCTCAGCGGCGTCAACCTTCTCGACTTTGCCCGGTGCTTCACCGGCAGCCAGCCAGGCCATGCGCACCTCGTAGGAGAGCACCTGCACGGCAGCCGCCAGGTTCAGCGAGCTGAAGTCGGGGTTGGAGGGAATGTGCACGTGGAAGTGACATCGCTGCAGTTCTTCGTTGGTCAGGCCGGCGTGCTCGCGCCCGAACACCAGGGCGATTTCCTCGCCGCCATTGGCATGCTCCACCGCCTTGGCACCGCATTCACGCGGGCCGATCAACGGCCAGGGAATGCTGCGCTCGCGGGCGCTGGTGCCCATCACCAGGTTGCAGCCGACCAGCGCCTGTTCGAGGCTGTCGACCACCTGGGCGTTATCCAGCACATCGTCGGCGCCCGAAGCACGGGCACTGGCATCCACGGCGGGGAATTCTTTCGGCTGCACCAGCACCAGACGCGACAAGCCCATGTTTTTCATGGCACGCGCAGCGCCGCCGATGTTGCCGGGGTGGCTGGTATTGACCAGAACAACACGAATATTTTGCAGCAAGGTGTTGTGCTCACAGATGCAGGAATCAGGGCCTTCGATCTTACAGAACCGACAGACGTAACGCCATGAAAGCAAATGTGACACTTCTGCCGCCAAAGTTTTCTGCTAGAATGATCGGCTTTCTTCTTTAACATCTCCAGGTGACCCGCCCATGCAGCCTATGCTGAATATCGCCCTGCGCGCCGCTCGCAGCGCCAGTGAACTGATTTTCCGCTCCATCGAACGCCTGGATAGCATCAAGGTCGATGAGAAAGAGGCCAAGGACTACGTTTCCGAAGTCGATCGCGCCGCCGAGCAGAGCATCGTCAACGCCCTGCGCAAGGCCTACCCGAACCACTCCATCCAGGGCGAGGAAACCGGCCTGCACGCGGGTAGCGGCGAAGAAGGCAAAGATTACCTGTGGATCATCGATCCGCTGGACGGCACCACCAACTTCCTGCGCGGCATCCCGCACTTCGCCGTCAGCATCGCCTGCAAATACCGCGGCCGCCTTGAGCACGCCGTGATCGTCGACCCGGTTCGCCAGGAAGAATTCACCGCCAGCCGTGGCCGTGGCGCCCAACTCAATGGCCGCCGCCTGCGCGTCAGCTCGCGCACAAGCCTGGAAGGCGCCCTGCTGGGCACCGGCTTCCCGTTCCGTGATGGCCAGATGGCGGACATGGACAACTACCTGGGCATGTTCCGCGCCTTGACCGGCCAGACCGCCGGCATCCGCCGCGCCGGCTCCGCCAGCCTGGACCTGGCCTATGTGGCTGCTGGCCGCTTCGACGCCTTCTGGGAGTCGGGCCTGTCCGAATGGGACATGGCAGCTGGCGTACTGCTGATCCAGGAAGCCGGTGGCTTGGTGAGCGACTTCAACGGCGGCCACGACTTCCTCGACAAAGGTCACATCGTTGCAGGCAACATCAAGTGCTTCAAGGCGGTACTGACTGCCATCCAGCCGCACCTGCCAGAAAGCATGAAGCGCTAAGCGCAGATTGCCGGCAAACAAAAAGCACCTCTTGAGGTGCTTTTTTTGTGCTTGGTGGTTTTGCGTGGCCTGTGCCGGCCTCTTCGCGGGTAAACCCGCTCCTACATGGATCGCATTGCCCCTGTAGGAGCGGGTTTACCCGCGAAGAGGCCCGTACAGACAACGCAAATTACTGCCCAGTCTCGCTCAGGATCAACTTGCCATTCTTGTCCAACGGAATGGTCGACCCCGGTTCGCGATCCATCTTCACCTTGCCTACCTGATCACCGATGGAATAGGTCACGTTGTAGCCCACCACCTTCTCACTGATGTCGTTGACCGTGTTGCAGCGGGTTTGCGTGGTTGTGTAGGTATCACGCTCCTGCATGCCTTCCTGCACCTTGTTACCCGCATAACCACCACCGACCGCACCGGCCACCGTGGCAATCTTCTTGCCGGTACCGCCACCAATCTGGTTACCCAACAGACCACCTGCCAACGCACCGACCACGGTACCGGCAATCTGGTGTTGATCCTTGACCGGCGCCTGGCGCGTCACAGTCACGTCCTTGCAAACTTCACGCGGGGTTTTCACCTGCTGCTTGATCGGCTGCACGTCAGTCACCTGGGCGACTTCGGGGCCTTTGTTCACCAAGCTGTAGGTCGCCACAGCACCTCCGGCAGTTACACCGACAGCACCCAGCACCGCACCCACCAGCATTGATTTATTCACGTGAACCTCCTGATCGTACCAGCGGGTGTGAACCCGCGCTTCTCCCAGCCTTGGAGCAAAAAAAAAGGCGCGAGTTCAACACTCGCGCCTTTTCATCGCCAAACGGCGCAGGAAAAACCTACGGACGTTCGTCCACACCTTCGGCCTTGACCGGCGGAATGAGATCCTCGCTGCTCAGGTTCAGCCAGATCAGTACCACGTTGGCGATATAGATCGACGAGTAGGTACCGGCCATGACACCAATGAACAGAGCCAACGAGAAACCGAACAGGTTGTCACCCCCGAAGAACAGCAGCGCGGCAATGGCCAGCAAGGTCGAAACCGAAGTGGCGACGGTACGCAGCAGGGTCTGGGTGGTGGATACGTTGATGTTCTCGATCAACGAGGCCTTGCGCATGACGCGGAAGTTTTCACGTACCCGGTCGAACACAACGATGGTGTCGTTCAGCGAGTAACCGATGATCGCCAGCACCGCCGCCAGCACCGTCAGGTCGAAGGTGATCTGGAAGAACGACAGGATACCCAGCGTTACCACCACGTCGTGGATCAGCGAAACGATCGCCCCCACGGCGAACTTCCACTGGAAACGGAACGCCAGGTAGATGAGGATGCCGCCCAAGGCCAGCAACATGCCTATGCCACCCTGGTCACGCAGCTCTTCACCCACCTGAGGGCCGACGAACTCGACACGCTTGACCTTCGCCGGGTTGTCACCTCCGGCCTTCTGCAGGGCTTCAGCTACCTTGTTACCCAGCATGGGATCGTCGCCAGGCATGCGCACAAGCAGGTCAGTGGTAGCACCGAAGCTCTGCACCACGGCCTCGTTGAAGCCGGATTCGACCAACTCGGCACGCACAGCCTTGACGTCGGCCGGGCGCTCGTAGGTCAGCTCGATCAGCGTGCCCCCGGTGAAGTCCAGCCCGAAGTTCAGGCCCTTTTGCCACCAGCTGAACAGCGCCAACACGGTGAGGAGCACGGTGACGGCGAACGCGACATTGCGCACGCCCATGAAATTGATGGTTTTCATCGCAGCTCCCTCAAACCCACAGCTTCTTGATGTCACGCCCGCCACAGGTCAGGTTGACCAATGCACGGGTCACCATGATGGCAGTGAACATCGAGGTGAAAATCCCGAGGGACATGGTGACCGCAAAGCCTTTGACCGGGCCGGTACCCATGGCAAACAGGATGCCGCCGACCAACAGGGTGGTCAGGTTGGCGTCGACGATTGCCGAGTAGGCGCGATTGAAGCCTTCGTGGATGGCGCGCTGCACCGACATGCCAGCCGCGATTTCTTCGCGAATACGCGAGAAGATCAGCACGTTGGCGTCCACCGCCATACCCATGGTCAACACGATGCCGGCAATACCCGGCAGGGTCAGGGTCGCCCCCAGCAGCGACATCAACGCCAGCAGCAGCACCATGTTGCCCGCCAGGGCGATGGTGGCCAGCACGCCGAAGGCGCGGTAGATGGCGATGATGAACAGCGAGACGAACAGCATGCCCCACAGCGACGCGTTGATACCCTTGGTGATGTTATCGGCACCCAGGCTTGGGCCAATGGTACGTTCTTCAGCGAAGTACATCGGCGCGGCCAGACCACCGGCACGCAGCAGCAATGCCAGTTCCGACGATTCACCCTGGCCGTTCAGGCCGGTGATGCGGAACTGGCTGCCCAGCGGCGACTGGATGGTCGCCAGGCTGATGATTTTCTTCTCTTCGACGAAGCTTTGTACGGCAACGTCCTTCTCGACGCCCCCGACAGTCTGCTTGACGTAACGGGTGACTGGCTTCTGCTCGATGAAGATCACCGCCATGCTACGGCCAACGTTGCTGCGCGTTGCGCGGCTCATCAGCTCGCCACCGTGACCATCCAGACGGATGTTCACCTGCGGGCTACCATGCTCGTCAAAACTGGCCTGGGCGTCGGTGACCTGGTCACCGGTGATGATCAGGCCCCGCTCGACTGCGGCGGAGCGGCCGCCCTCACGGAACTCGAACACCTCGGTAGTGGCTTTGGAGGCACCTGGTTCAGCACCGAAGCGGAACTCCAGGTTGGCCGTTTTACCGAGGATACGCTTGGCTTCGGCAGTGTCCTGCACGCCAGGCAGCTCGACCACGATACGGTTGGCGCCCTGGCGCTGTACCAGGGGCTCTGCCACACCCAGCTCGTTCACGCGGTTGCGTACGGTGGTGAGGTTCTGCTTGATCGAGTATTCGCGGATCTCGGCGACTTTCGCCTGGGTCAGCGCCAGACGCAGCACCGCAAGCTCGTTGCGCTCGGTGGTGGTCAGGTCGAAATCATTGAAATTCTTGCGGATCAGGGCACGTGCCTGTTCGCGGGTGGCATCGTCAGCGAAGCCCAGCATGATGCCGCCATCCTGCTGAGGCAGGCTGCGGTAGCGGACGCGCTCTTTGCGCAGCAAGGTCTTGACCTCGCCTTCGTAGACTTTCATGCGGGCAGTCATGGCCTTGTCCATGTCCACTTCCAGCAGGAAGTGCACACCACCAGACAGGTCCAGGCCCAGTTTCATCGGGCTTGCGCCCAGGTTGCGCAGCCATTGCGGGGTAGTCTGGGCCAGGTTCAGGGCCACGACGTAATCATCGCCCAGTGCCTTGCGCACGACATCCTTGGCTGGCAACTGGTCTTCCTGATTGGTCAGGCGGATCAGCCCGCTGCCCTTTTCACCCAGGCTTGCGCCCTTGACAGCGATCTTGGCATCGACCAGCGCCTTGCTGACGCGATCGAGGTCGGCCTGATTCACCTGCAGCGCCGAGCTGGCACCGCTGATCTGTACCGCCGGGTCATCCGGGTAGAGGTTGGGAGCGGAATAAATGAAACCGACCACCAGTACCAGCACGATCAGTGCATATTTCCACAGAGGATATTTGTTCAGCATCACGCCGCCCGTTCAAGACGCGGGGCGCGTTGCGCGCCCCGACTGGAAAATAAAACCGGTAACTCAGATAGCCTTGAGCGTACCTTTTGGCAGGGTCGCAGCAATGGCACCCTTCTGGAACTTCAGTTCGACAGTGTCGGACACTTCCAGCACCACGAAGTCATCGGAAACCTTGACGATCTTGCCGGCGATGCCGCCGTTAGTGACAACTTCGTCACCTTTCTGCAAGTTGCTCAGCAGGTTCTTCTGCTCTTTTGCGCGCTTGGCCTGCGGGCGCCAGATCATCAGGTAGAAGATGACCAGGAAACCGACCAGGAAAATCCACTCGAAGCCGGTACCGGCTGGGCCAGCGGCAGGTGCTGCAGCGTCCGCGTATGCGGCGGGGATGAAGAAGCTCATTGGGCACTCCTAATGTAATTTTCTAATAATGGATGCGGACAGTCAGTCCAAGGGCGGTACAGGAAGCCCGCGCTTGGCGTAGAAGGCGTCGACAAAGGCGGCCAATTTACCCTGTTGAATAGCCTCGCGTAAACCGGCCATCAAGCGCTGATAATGGCGCAAGTTGTGGATGGTATTCAGCATGCTGCTCAGCATTTCGCCGCATTTGTCCAGATGATGGAGATAGGCGCGCGAGAAGTTGGTGCAGGTATAGCAGTCACAGGTCGGATCCAGCGGCGATTCATCGTGACGATGGAACGCATTGCGGATCTTGATCACCCCTGTATCGACGAACAGATGACCGTTGCGCGCGTTACGCGTCGGCATCACGCAGTCGAACATGTCGACGCCGCGGCGCACACCCTCAACGAGATCTTCCGGTTTGCCTACCCCCATAAGGTAACGAGGTTTGTCAGCAGGCATCTGGCCCGGCAGGTAATCCAGCACCTTGATCATCTCGTGCTTGGGCTCGCCCACCGACAGGCCGCCAATGGCCAGGCCGTCGAAACCGATGTTTTCCAGGCCTTCCAGCGAGCGCATGCGCAGGTCCTGGTACATGCCGCCCTGGACAATGCCGAACAGCGCTGCGGTGTTGTCGGCATGGGCGTTCTTCGAGCGCTGGGCCCAGCGCAGCGACAGTTCCATGGAGGTGCGTGCCACATCGTGCTCGGCCGGGTACGGGGTGCACTCGTCGAAGATCATTACCACGTCCGAGCCCAGGTCACGCTGAACCTGCATCGACTCTTCCGGGCCCATGAACACCTTGGAACCATCGACCGGCGATGCGAAGGTCACGCCCTCTTCCTTGATCTTGCGCATGGCACCCAGGCTGAATACCTGGAAACCACCTGAGTCGGTGAGGATCGGGCCTTTCCACTGCATGAAATCGTGCAGGCCGTTGTGCTTCTTGATCACCTCGGTGCCCGGACGCAGCCACAGATGGAAGGTGTTGCCGAGGATCATCTCGGCGCCGATGGCCTCGATATCGCGTGGCAGCATGCCCTTGACCGTGCCATAGGTACCCACCGGCATGAATGCCGGGGTTTCCACGGTGCCACGTGGGAAGGTGATGCGACCACGACGGGCCTTGCCGTCGGTGGCCAGCAGTTCGAAGGACATTCGACAGGTGCGACTCATGCTTGATCCTCGGGCCCGCGTGGCGCCGGATTGCGGGTGATGAACATGGCATCACCGTAACTGAAGAAGCGGTACCCGTGCTCGACCGCCGCTGCGTAGGCAGCCATGGTCTCGGGGTAGCCGGCGAAAGCCGAGACCAGCATCAGCAGCGTGGACTCCGGCAGATGGAAGTTGGTGACCAGGGCGTCGACCACATGGAACGGCCGGCCCGGGTAGATGAAGATGTCGGTGTCGCCACTGAAGGCCTTGAGCACGCCATCACGCGCGGCGCTTTCCAGCGAACGCACACTGGTGGTGCCAACCGCAATCACCCGCCCACCACGGGCCCGGCAGGCCTCGATGGCATCGACCACATCCTGGCCCACTTCGAGCCACTCTTTATGCATGTGGTGGTCTTCGATCTTGTCGACCCGCACCGGCTGGAAGGTGCCGGCGCCCACATGCAGGGTGACGAAGGCGCGCTCGACGCCCTTGTCGGCGATCTTTTCCAGCAGCGCCTCGTCGAAGTGCAGGCCTGCGGTAGGCGCGGCAACCGCGCCGGCGCGCTGGGCGTACACGGTCTGGTAGCGCTCACGGTCGGCGCCCTCGTCCGGGCGGTCGATATAGGGCGGCAGCGGCATATGGCCGACACGGTCGAGCAACGGCAGCACCTCTTCGGTGAAGCGAAGCTC
Organism: Pseudomonas sp. 10(2024); assembly: GCF_045164175.1. Lineage (NCBI taxonomy): Bacteria > Pseudomonadati > Pseudomonadota > Gammaproteobacteria > Pseudomonadales > Pseudomonadaceae > Pseudomonas > Pseudomonas sp. 10(2024). The sequence continues at coordinate 951,658 of NZ_CP174006.1, read as the reverse complement.
GAACAGCGTGTCATGGCGCGCGACCATTTCGGCCTCGCCACCGCCATCGATGAGGATGACCGCGCCTACCTTGGGCGCCTTGCTGGCACGCACATGGGCCAGCACCCGGTGGCTGTCGAGTACGCGCTCGACCAGTACCTCCAGCTTGCCGCCGGAGGCTTTCTGGCCAAACAACCGCGCCGGGATCACCCGGGTGTTGTTGAACACCATCAGGTCGCCGGGGCGCAGATAGTCGAGCAAGTCGGGGAATTGCCGGTGCGCCAGCGCGCCGGTAGGCCCATCGAGCACCAGCAGACGGCTGCCATGGCGCTCGGCCAACGGGTGGCGGGCGATCAGGGAATCAGGGAGTTCGAAGGAAAAATCGGCGACGCGCATGATGATGTTCGGTTCGGCAGGGCCGGGAAGTTTAGCCCAATGTGTGAAAATTGACCATGAAAGCCGATTGACCGACCAGCGGCACCTCTTTATACTGCGCGCCACGCCCTGATGGCGGAATTGGTAGACGCGGCGGATTCAAAATCCGTTTTCGAAAGGAGTGGGAGTTCGAGTCTCCCTCGGGGCACCAAATCCGGAAAAAACCGACCTTACGGTCGGTTTTTTTGTGCCTGCGATTCACGCACGTCGTTGACGCCGCCCCCCTGACTCCCGCGCCTCCCCCCATACCTGCATTCTATTGGCCGCGCCTTGCGCTAGCACTTAAGCTGTCATTCGTCAGATATATTCCGAAAGTATTGTTAGCGTAATGGCACTTCGCCATAGTGGCGCTCCCCTTTCTCCACGCAATGTGTGTCCCATGAAAACAATCGCGCCCTGCATGGCGGCAATGATGCTGCTCAGTGGGTGCAATGGAGTGCCAACGTCGTACGTTTCAGATCCCGTCTACAGCCAGGCGTTCGTGGTTACCTCAGGTGCCCCGCTGCCCATGTTGCTGATGGCCAGCGCCATCCAGTGGAACGAGGATTACGCAGTCACCGCCAAACACACCCCCTTCCTGCGCAACGTGGTCCACGAGGGCCTGGGTGACGTGGTGTTCTTCAAGCACAAGGCCAGTAACGTGCCGCACTGGCGCCAGTACGTGCCGGGGGAGGCAGTGACGGCGGTGGGTTTCAACAGTTTCATGATGCCGATGCAGGGCAAGGGCCATGCCCTGTCATCGCTGGTACGGCTTGAAGGTACGCCTGGCAGTGTCTTCTACTCAGTACATGACGGCCCGATCACCAAGGGCATGTCGGGTGGGCCTGTGTTTGCAGATGACGGCAAGGTGGTAGGCATCAACGTCGCCATAATTCCCACCAGCGAGATCGACGCCGGCAAGCGCCCGGACCTGGCGGGCAAGGCGCGCATCAGCGTATTCATGTCATTCAACGAGATCGACAAGGAATGGCGGCGCTATCAGTACCTGTTGGCGCACAAGGCCAAGCCGAGGGCGCCAGCTGCGGTCAAAGGCTACGTGGCGGTGGCCGCCAAGCCGTGAATCGGGGCGCTGTTTTGGATGGAAAGCGGCCTATGATGTGAGGCTGATGGCCTCTTCGCGGGTAAACCCGCGAAGAGGCCCTGCCAGCCAACGCGAGAAGGACCTGCCATGCACCTGACCCACCGCCCCATCCGGCCAGAAGACATCCCCGTTATCTGCAGCTTCCCGCAGAGCCCGGACGAACTGTTCTACATGTTCCCCAAAGCCACCTACCCCCTCACCCCCAACCAACTGAGCGACGCCATAGCCCAACGCAGCGGCTCCACGGTAGTGGAAGGTGACGGCGCTGTCCTGGCCTTCGCCAATTTCTACAAAGCCGAACATGGCGGCCTATGTGCCCTGGGCAACGTAGTGGTGGCCCCCGGCGCCCGCGGCCTTGGTGTAGCGCGTTATCTGGTAACGGCAATGATCGACCTCGCCCGCCAGCAGTACAGCGCCCGGGAGGTCTGGGTGTCATGTTTCAATCACAACACCGCCGGCCTGCTGCTTTACCCACAGCTGGGCTTCACACCGTTCGGCATCGAGGAGCGGCAGGCGTGGGACGGCACGCGGGTAGCGTTGGTGCAGATGAAGCAAATACTGACTTAACCGAACTGGATCAGCGGGTCATTGCATGTGGCTGAACGAGAAGGTCCACCCCCAGAGCACGAATGACCCTCAATACAGTGTCAAAACGAGGCTTCGCGCCAGGGCTCAGCGCCTTGTACAGGCTTTCTCTACCCAGCCCACTCTCCGTAGCAATATGTGTCATGCCCCGTGCACGAGCGATATGGCCAAGTGCTCGAATGATTTCCTCGGTATCGCCATCTGATAGCACCTGGCTAAGGTATTCACTGATTGCCTCATCGCTGCTCAACAAGACTGCCATATCAAACGGGATCAATTTTTCGCTCATTTCATCTCCTTCAGCAGCTTTCTGGCTTTGAGGATGTCGGCGGCCTGGGTGGCAGTAGCCAAGCGGCAAAGCTTTCCTCTGTTCAACGAGAAACATCAAGTGGTCACCCAGCCGTATCCTTATGGATACACCCTTTCAAGGATTGAAGTGACCCACTCTGTCGTTTTCGAGCTGAATCAGGAATTCAGGCACATCTGATAGGCTGGTCGGAGTTTTCCCTTCGTTTCAGCTACAAAATCCCTTGCAACACTCAACCCTCGAACCTTCGACGAGCCTCGGCGTCCCATCCTGCATCCCCCGCGTTTCGAGGTACCCCCGCGTGAAAGACGTCATCACCCGCAAGTACCGCCTGGTGGTGAAGACCATCGGCTATATCGGTTGGTCGCTGTTCTGGCTGCTGATCTGGGATGTGCTGGTCACCCTCGATTTCATGCTGTTCTTGAACAGCAAGTTCACCCTGCCACTGATCCCGTTGACCCTGCTGGGCTCAGCCCTGGTGGTGCTGGTGAGTTTTCGCAACAGCAGCGCCTACAACCGCTGGTGGGAAGCTCGCACCCTGTGGGGGGCGCTGGTGAACAGTTCGCGCAGCTTCGCCCGGCAGACGCTGACGCTGATCGATGACCCGGATGACGGCCTGAACCCGGTCAAGGCCACCCTGCTGCGCCGGCATATCGCCTATGTGAACTGCCTGGCGGCGCACTTGAAAGGCGAAAGCTGCCCGGAGGAGCTGATGGCCTTCATCCCCCCGGCGGAGTTTGAACGGCGCAACCGCTCGAACAATTTCGCCAATGACATTCTCGGCGGCTCGGCAGCCTTGCTGGCGCGGGAATACCAGGCCGGGCGACTGGACAGCATTCGTCTGGCGCGGCTGGAGTCGACGCTGGTAGACCTGTCTAACGCCCAGGGCGGCATGGAGCGGATTGCCAATACGCCATTGCCCTACCCCTATGTGTATTTCCCACGGCTGTTCATCACCCTGTTCTGCCTGATCGTGCCGGTGGGGCTTGTGGAGTCGCTGGGCTGGTTCACGCCGCTGGCGTCGACGGTGGTAGGGTTCATGTTGCTGGCCATCGAGCGGATCGGCACGGACTTGCAGAGCCCGTTCAGGTTCAGCGAGCATCAGATCCAGATGGATACCATATGCGAGACGATCGAGCGTAACCTGGAGTCGATGCAGCGGGAGGCGCAGTGTGCCGAGGCTGTAGACGCCTGAGAGATGTCGGGGCTGCTTTGCAGCCCGGGCTTTCCGTCAGGCCCGCACATAGCGCTGACGCAACACATCACTCGACACATCCACCAGCAACACCAACACCAGCATACCGATGATCACCGTGCTGGCCTGGGCCTCCTGGAACAGGCTCAAAGTGGTGTACAGCATCTGCCCCAACCCGCCCGACCCGACGAACCCGAGCACGCTGGCCATGCGGATGTTGTTCTCCCAGCGGTACAAGCTGTAGGCCAGCAACTGCGGCCACAGGTTGGGCAGGGTACCAAAGCAGAACGCCGCCACCTGGCTGCCCCCCTGCAAACGGATCGCCGCCGCAGGCTCGGGCGGGGCGTTCTCAAGCGCCTCGGCAAACAAACGCCCCAGCACGCCAGCGGTGTGCAACGCCAAAGCCAGGGTACCGGCATTCGGCCCCAGCCCAGCCGCCAGCACAGTCAGCGCTGCCCACACCAGTTCAGGAATGGCACGCAAGGCATTGAGCAGCAAACGCGCGGCCCCTTGCAACGGCCAACCGAAGCGCCCCGCCGCCGGCAGTGCCAGCAACATCCCCAATACCATTGCCAACAAGGTGCCCATGCCAGACATGGCCAGGGTTTCCAGCGCCCCGCGCCACACCGCCTTGAGGTGCCCCGCAGACAGATCCGGCTGCAGGAAGCGCCCGGCGTACTCGCCCATCTGCCCCAGCCCGCCATTGCCGACCAGCGCGTGCAGGTCCAGCTCCAGGTATGCGAACGAGGCCACCACCGCTGACACGATGGCACCCAACAGCACCCAGTTGATCACCCGGTTCATGCCAGCCTCCAGCGCAGCAGGCGGCTGAGCAGGTCGGCCAGGATCACCAGCAACAAGAACGTCAACAGCATGCTCGCCACTTGCGCACCCGCAAACATGCGCATCGACAGGTCGATCTGCTGGCCCAGCCCGCCAGCACCGACAAAGCCCATCACCACCGAAGCCCGCACCGCGCACTCCCAGCGGTACACGGTGTACGACACCACTTCGGAGGCAGCATTGGGCAGGATGCCGTAGAGAAACGCCGCCAGCCGGCCACTGCCCGCCTGCAACAAGGCATGCGCCGGGCGCTGGTCGACCGACTCGAATATTTCGGCATAAACCTTGCCGAGCATGCCACTGTAGGTGATGGCGATAGCCAGTACGCCCGCCGTCGGCCCCAGCCCCACGGCGCGCACGAACAGCAACGCCCAGACGATCTCCGGCACGCTACGCAGGAAAATCAGCAGCCCACGCACCGGCAGGCGCAACAGTCGCGACCACAACCCGGCCCGCCCGCCGCGTGAAGCAGCACGCAAGGACAAGGCACGGCTGGCCAGCAAGCCAGCAGGGATCGCCAACAACAACGCCAGCGCCATGCCGGCAGTCGCCACGGCCAGGGTCTGCAAGGTGGCTTCATACAGCAGTGCAAGAAAATCGGCATCATGTGCCGGCGGCCAGAAGGCTCTGGTAAAGCTGGCAATCTGCTGACGGTTGTCCGCCTGCAACAGCACCCCGGGGTTCAGTTCGCTTGTCTGGATAGCCGGCCACAGTACTGCTACCGCCAACAGGGCCAGCAGCAACCGTGGCAGCAGCGCGGGGTCGCGGGCGTCGGCCTTCAGCATCGCGGAATCTGCACGGTCAGGGTCGGCCCCTGGGTTGGCGGCGGAGCCAGTTGTTCGTTGGCGTATAGCGCGTCCAGCAGTTGCTCGGTGACCGCTTCGGCCGGGCAGTCGAACACAACCTGCCCTTCCCGAATGCCAATCACCCGCGGAAAATGCGCCAGCGCCAACTCTACGGCGTGCAGGCTCGCCACCAACGTCACGCCAGTGGCCTGGGCATGGCGATTGAGCAAGGCCAGGCTGTGGTCGGCCAACACCGGGTCCATGGCCGACACCGGTTCGTCGGTCAGCAGCACCTGCGGACGCTGGTACATCGCCCGAGCAATGCCCACCCGCTGCAACTGGCCACCGGACAACTGCCCACACTGCACGAACAGCTTGTCGGCCAGGCCCAGTTCAGCCAACACCTGGCGCGCCCCCGGCACATCGCTGGGATACAGCAGGTTGAGCAAGCCGCGCAGCGTCCCCCACTGCCCCAGGCGACCCGCCAGTACGGCGGTCACCACCCGCTGACGCGGTGGCAAAGGCGGCGACTGATGCACCAGGCCAACCCGCGCACGCAGTCGCTGGCGTGCCCTTGCCGACAGTGCCCAAGGCTGCTCGCCAAGCAACTCCAGGCGCCCACTGCTGGGCTGGATGGCCGTGGCCATCAGGTGCAGCAAGCTGGACTTGCCCGCCCCCGACGGCCCGATGATGGCGACACGCTCGCCCTGCGCGATACGCAGGCTCACCGCATCAAGCGCGCGTACCTGGCCATGGCGCAGGCTGGCACCGTGCAGATGAATTGCCGCATTCGAAGCTGTCACTTGAGCAGGCCGGCCTCGCGTGCAGCTTGTTCGGTGCCCTTGTAGTTCTCAGGCTTGGTCTCGATGAAGCGGCTGGCGGCCTGCAGGTCAAGGATCGCCTTATGCTCCGGGTTGCTCGGGTCGAGGTCCAGGAAGGCTTTCTTGATTTTCTGTTTCAACGCCGGGTCCATGTTGCCGCGCACGGTCCAGTTGTAGTCGAAGTAGGTTGGGGTTGTGGCGAACACCTTCACCTTGGTGGTGTCGACCTTGCCGGCATCCACCAGCTTTTGCCACACGCTGGCGTTGAGCACGCCACCATCGACCTTGCCAGCCTGCACCCAGGCCACGGTGGCATCATGGGCGCCAGAATAGGCCACGCGGCTGAAGTACTCTTCAGGCTTGATATTGTCCTGCTTGAGCATGAAGTAACGCGGCATCAGGCTGCCCGAAGTAGACGAAATGGAACCGAAGGCAAACGACTTGCCCTTCAGATCGCTCAGGCTCTTCACGTCGGGGTTGGCGGTGATGAACTTGGAGGTGAACTGTGCGTCCTGCTCACGCTGTACCAGTGGTGTGGCGGTCGGGTCCTTCAGGTGCACCTGAACGAACGTGAAGCCCCCCAGCCAGGCCAGATCGAGGCGGTCTGCGGCCAGCGACTCGACCACCGCCGGGTAGTCCGCCACGGGTACGAACTTCACCTCCATGCCCAGTTGCTTGGCCAGGTACTCACCCAAAGGCTTGAACTTGCGCTGCAGTTCGGTCGGCGCTTCGTCGGGGATGGCGCTGACCCGCAGGGTTTCTGCGGCCTGAACGACAGCGGCACAGCAAGACAGCACGAGGCCGGCGGCGAGCGCCAGGGGGCGGTTGAGCATGGGTGTTCTCCGGTTCAATAGCGGGGAAGTGCCGACACATTTGCCGACACCGGGAATTATAAGAGGCAAGGGCCTAAAGGCCAGCTTTGCTACAATCGCGCAACAATTTGACCTGCAGAGGTGCGTATGAGCGAGCCGATTCGCCTGACCCAGTACAGCCATGGCGCCGGCTGTGGTTGCAAGATCTCCCCCAAGGTGCTGGACGTGATCCTTGCCGAAAGCGGCACCCAGGCCCTGGACCCGAAACTGTGGGTCGGCAACGCATCGCGCGACGATGCAGCAGTGTACGCGCTGGACGACGAGCGCGGCGTGGTCTCGACCACCGACTTCTTCATGCCGATCGTCGATGACCCTTACGACTTCGGCCGCATTGCCGCCACCAACGCCATCAGCGACATCTATGCCATGGGCGGCGACCCGCTGATGGCCATCGCCATCCTCGGTTGGCCGGTCAACGTGCTGCCGCCGGAAGTCGCCCGCGAAGTCATCCGCGGCGGCCGAGCGGTGTGCGCCGAAGCGGGTATCCCGCTGGCCGGCGGCCACTCGATCGACGCGCCCGAGCCGATCTTTGGCCTGGCCGTCACCGGGGTGGTCAGTAAACGCCACCTCAAACGCAACGACACCGCCAGCACAGGCTGCCAGCTGTACCTGACCAAGCCCCTGGGCATCGGCATCCTCACCACTGCCGAAAAGAAGGCCAAGCTGCGCGTGCAAGACCAAGGCCTGGCCCGTGACTGGATGTGCACCCTCAATACGCCGGGCAGCCGCTTCGGCAAGCTGGACGGGGTCAAGGCCATGACCGACGTCACCGGCTTCGGCCTGCTCGGCCACCTGGTCGAGCTGGCCGAAGGCAGCGGCCTCACCGCGCACCTGGACTACGCCGCCGTGCCACGCCTGGCTAGCGTCGACCACTACCTGGCCGAGGGCTGCATCCCCGGTGGAACCCTGCGCAACTACGACAGCTACGGGCACAAGATCGGCGCCCTGAGCGACGACCAGAAGCACCTGCTGTGCGACCCGCAGACCAGCGGTGGATTGCTGGTAGCTGTTGCCCCGGAGGGTGAAGCCGAGTTCCTCGCCGTGGCTGCCGAACTGGGCCTGAAACTGTCCCCGATCGGCAAGCTGGTCGAGCGACAGAGCCATGCGGTCGAGGTGATCTGATGCGCCCCGACTGCACCGACTTCCGTCAGCTGTTCCTCGACAACGTGCCGATGATGGACATGCGCGCCCCCGTCGAATTCGCCAAAGGCGCCTTCCCTGGCGTGGTAAACCTGCCGCTGATGAACGACCAGGAGCGGCAGAAGGTCGGCACCTGCTACAAGCAGCAGGGCCAGGCCGCCGCCATCGCCCTGGGCCACCAACTGGTCAGTGGCGCCACCAAGCAAGCCCGTCTGGAGGCCTGGGCAGCGTTTGCCAAGGCGCACCCTGACGGTTACCTGTACTGCTTCCGTGGTGGCCTGCGATCGCAGATCGTGCAGGGCTGGCTGCGCGATGAGGCGGGTATTCAGTACCCGCGTGTCAAAGGCGGCTACAAGGCCATGCGTACCTTCCTGCTGGAGACAACCCAGCAAGCGGTGGAGCAATGTGATTTCGTACTGGTCGGTGGACTGACCGGTACTGGCAAGACCGATGTGCTGCACCAGCTGGACAACGTGCTCGACCTTGAAGGCCACGCCAACCATCGCGGTTCCAGTTTCGGCAAGCGCGCCACGGCACAACCGGCGCAGATCGACTTTGAAAACCAGCTGGCAATCGACGTGCTGAAAAAGCGCGCCCGCGGTATCGGGCAGTTCGTTCTGGAAGATGAAGGCCGCATTGTTGGCAGCTGCACGGTGCCGCTGGAGTTGTACCAAGGCATGCAGCATTACCCGCTGGTGTGGCTTGAAGACAGCTTCACCAACCGCGTGGAGCGCATCCTGCGCGACTACGTGGTCAACCTGAGCGCCGAGTTCAAGGCCGTGCATGGCGAAGAAGACGGTCCCCGGCTGTTTGCCGAGCGCATGCTGCAGAGCATGGCCAATATCTACAAGCGTTTAGGTGGAGAGCGCCATCAGCGCTTGTCCGAGATGCTGCGCGAAGCCTTGGAAGAGCAGCAGCGCAGCGGCGCAGTAGACCTGCACCGGGGCTGGATCGAAGGCTTGCTGAACGAGTACTACGACCCGATGTATGCCTACCAGCGCGCAGCCAAGGCCGAGCGCATCGAGTTTGCCGGGGATGCCGTGGAAGTACGCGAGTACCTCAAGGCCCGGGCGCTGCGCCAACCGCGCAAATAGAACCAGCACCCTGTAGGAGCGGGTTTACCCGCGAAGAAGGCAACGCGGTGCATGACACCGGCAAAGCCGATGTTCGCGACTGAACCCGCGCCTGCAAATGTAGGCCAATCATGCCTGAACAGGCGTTACTGCCCCGGGCTAAGCACCCGCTCCAGCTCCGCAGCGCGGTCGCGGGTCATGTCCATGATGCAGTTGCCACCTTCCAGCTGCGCCAGGGTCCCGCCACTGGCCTGTACATGGAACTGGCAATTGCCATCACGGTAGGCCAGCCACTTGCGCTGCACATCCCGCAGGCTCTTCTGCTGCCCGGCATCCAGCTTGCCCATCAACTGCTTGTACACCCGGTTCAACCGCTGGTCCTGCACTTGCGTTTCGGCCCCGATGCACGCGTTCATGGCCACGGTGCTGGAGGCCTTGTCCATGCACTGCCCGTAGGCCACCGTGTAATCGTCCGCCATCGCTACCGGTAGCACGCAAGCCAGTGCCAGACCTGCCAGGTAATGCTTGATCATGCTAACCCTCCTTGTGGGTATCAAAGCGTCTGCGGCTGCTCCGGGGGCATCAGCACCTTGCCTGGCTCGAAGCGCAGCGAGGGCATTTGCGTCGCTGCATACAACGTTACCCCCAGGGCGGCAATCAACGCGACATCAAGCCAGTTCCAGCCTGGCACGTCGTCAGCCCTTCGCGCCTTCCAGCAAAACCAGGCTTGCCCCAGGCAAAACATCACCATCGATACCAGCCACAGGTAAAAGCCAGCACCAAAGCCGGTAAGGTCATGAAATTCATAGCTGCTGTTATCCGGCAAGCGGTCGATGCCAAAACTGCTGGCTGCCAGATACGCCGCCCCAAGCCCGGCCAGCAAGGCCAGCCGGCGAAACCGCCGATGAGCAAGGATGGCCAGGGCCAGCAGCGGGTTGGCAAACCATTGGTACAAGCCGAACGGCATGCCCCAAGGCCCGTACAGCAGCATCTGCAGGGCCGGCATATGACGCTCGCCGCTCATCAGCGCGCCATCGAAGAACAGGGCGAGCAAATACAGCAGCAGGCTGATACTCAGGTAGAAAGCGGGCAAAGGGGATTCCTGAGAGAAACGGGACAGCCTACGACCTTAACCCAGGCCCTGCCCCGCTTCCAAACCCTCAATAGGTGCCGCGCAGGGTCACCATGAAGTTGCGTGGCTCACCATAGTAGTTGCCATAGGTCGAAGTACCCACGGTTTCGTAGTACTTCTTGTCGAACAGGTTGTTGCCGTTGAGCGTGACGTTCCAGTGATCATCGACACGGTATTCGACCAACGCGTTCCAGATCGCATAGCCGCTCTGGTCGAAGTCGAACGGTACGTTTCGCTCAACCAGCGCGCCGCTGCTGTCGTAGCGATTCACTGTACCGCTCATGTACGTGGCGCTTTGCACCTGCACGCCACCGCCGACCTTGAAGTCGCTGAGGATACCCGGCAGCCGGTAGGTGCTGTACAGCTTGAACAGGTGCTTTGGCATCACCGTGCTCAGCGGTGCATCGGCGCTACGGTTGCGGTTCAGGTTGAAGGTGTAGCCCCCCACCAGCATCCAGTCCGGCAGCAGCTCGCCAGACAGCTCCATGTCGATGCCCTTGCTCACCACCTTACCGTTGGACACATAGCAGCAGCTGCCCGAGAAGCCGGCGTTGGTGGCCAGGAAGTTCGGGTCTTGCACCGCTTCGTTTTCGCGGGTGCTGTAGTACAGCGCCACGCTGGCGTTGAGTGCGCCGTTGAACAACTCACCCTTGAGGCCGGTTTCGTAGGTTTTGCCGGTCATGGGCTCAAGCGGCGAACCGCTTTGCGCAGGGCCGCTGATTCGGCTGGACTGCGGTTTGTAGATTTCCGAATAGCTGGCGTATGTCGACCATTGATCGTCAAGGTCGTAGACCAGGCCACCGAACGGGGTGACCTTCGTGCCTATACGCTGCTCCGGGCTGGAGATACTTGCTGGCGAGGTCAGGTTGTTGGTGTAGGTCTGCCAAAAGTGGAAACGCTGTGCACGCGCCCCGACAATCAGGTGCAGGGGTTCGGCCAGCTGCAAACGCAGGCTGCCGTACAGGCCATACTGGCGTTGCGAGTTGGGGCTGTAGTCGCGCTTGTAGTCACGCCCGTTGCCGGGGTCGTCGAACGCCGAGCTGTCGGGGTCGAACACGTTGGCCGGCGCGCCCGAGGCGGCATAAGGCGCAGTACCCAGCCACCGGCTGTCGATCTTCTGGTAATCGGCACCGAAGACCACTTCATGGTCCAGACCAAAGGCCTGGAAGTGGCCAGAGACGTTACCGTCATACAGGTGCTGCTCGTTCTCCTGGCGGGTCGAGGTGCCGTACCAGGTCGCCCCGGTATTGGTCACCGGGTCTACTGCATTCAGGGTGGTCGCCGTCTTGAACAGCCCAAGGTCCCAAGTGTTGGTGTAGCTGAGGTTGAGCTTCCAGTCGTCGTTGAATCGGTGGTCCACCTTGGCGAAGTACTCGCGCGCGGTGGCGTCGAGGTAGGCCCAATTCTTGGTCAGGCCGGTATGCCGTGGCAGGTTCAGGTCAGCACCATTGCTGTAGCGCGGCACCGCGCTGTTGCTGCCGGTTTCGTGGGATTTGTTGTAGCGAGCACCGAAGGTGAGCATGGTGTCGTCCGTAACGTCCGCCTCCAGCACGCCATACACCAACGGCCGCTCGGTGGCGCGGTTGTCGGTGAAGTACTGGCGATCGGTGTTGGACATCACCAGGCGGCCGCGCACGCGACCATCCCAGCCCAGCGGGCCGGACAGGTCGAACTCCTGGCGGTAGTTGTCCCAGCTACCGGCCGACAGGGTCAGCTTCAGCTGGTTAAAGGAAGTCGGCCGCTTGCGCACCATGTTGATGATGCCACCCGGGTCACCCGAGCCACCATACAACGCAGCAGTACCACGCAGTACCTCGATGTGGTCGAACTCGGCCAGTTCGAAGATGTTCGACGAATAGAACGAACCCATGGCGGTACCCAGCGCCTGCGGTGCAGCGCCGTCGATCTGCAGGTTCTGGATACTGAAACCACGCGAGATGAAGTCCTGGGTGCGGAAGGTGGTGCTCTGGGTGACGATGCCCGGCGTCACTTTCATCGCCTGGTTGATGTCGGTCAGTTGCTGGTCTTCAATCAGCTGGCGGGTCACGGTCGACACCGATTGCGGCGTCTGGCGCAGGCTGGTCGGGGTCTTGGAGCCAACGCTGATCAGGCCCGGTGCGTAGGAGCCGGTGTTCTCGGTACTCTGGCCCATGCCCTGCCCGGCTACTGTGGTCACGCCAAGTTCCATCGCGTCACTGCTCACCGCCGCTTGCGGCTCGGCCACCAGCCGGTAGCCGTTATCGCTACGCTCTACCCGGTAGCCACTGCCGGCCAGCAACACGGCAAAACCGCTGTCCACCGAATACAGGCCATGCAGGCCGTTGCTTTGCAGGCCGGCCAGTGCTTCGGGGGTGAAGGCCAGCGACACGGCGGCTTGCTGGGCATAGCTACCAAGCGCCTGGGCCAGGTTGCCGGCGGGCACTTCGAAGCTAAGGCGGGCGGCCTCCTCGGCGACGGCCGGCAGGGCCGCAACGGATAGGGCCAGCCCGGCACAGGAAAGGCGCAAGGCCAGGGCTAGCGGGCTGAGGACGGGGTGGCCAGGGAATCGGCGCATGGTGGATCGGCTCCTTGTTCTTGATCGGTTGGCCTCTTGTCTGACGGGCCACTGCGCAGAAGCGGAACCTCCTGGCTCAATTTTCTCGTGAGACGGGTTCGACCGTGGTCCACCAGCGGCCAACGCCGCCGATACGAATCGGCAGCGCCTCGGCCAGCAGGCGCAGGGCCCTTTCGCTGTCATCCAGAGGCAGTACCGCCGACACCTTGATCGCCTGCATTGCCTGGCGGTCGAAGCGCAGCACGCCACGGCGTTGCTCGGCCAAGGCATCGAGCACCTGGTCGAGCGGTACGCCGTCGGCCACCAACTGGTGATGCTGCCAGGCTCGATCGACCCGCGCCGGATCGATGGCCGGCAACGGACCAAGCCCGTCACGCGCCACCCATGCCCGCTCGCCCGGGCCGACGACCAACTGATCGCCGGACACGGCAGTGCGCGCCTCGACCCGGGACTCAAGCATGGTCAGCTCGCTGCGAGCGCGGCCTTGGCTGACCACGAAGCGCGTACCCAGCGCCTTGAAGCTGCCTTCGTCGGTCTGTATCACGAAGGGTCGAGTCGGGTCATGGCTGACATCCACCAGTACTTGGCCATGCAGCAGGCGGATGCGCCGCTCGCCAGTGCTGAACTCGACATCCACGGCAGAGTTGCCGGCCAAGGTCAGCTGCGAGCCATCTGCCAGGGTTTGGCTGCGCCACTCCGCCGGCGCGGTATGCAAGTCGGCCAGCCAGTCGCGCGGCGTTCCACCGGAAAGGCTCAGTGTGCCCAGCAAGGAGATTGCCAGGGCCAAACCGAGCAAAGTGCGCCGTGCGCCCGAGCCTGGCGCCGAACCCCGTACACCGGCGCGCAGCCCGGCGCCCACCGGGCCGCGTTGCTCGCGCAGTGCCTGCACCTGGCTGATCACCCCTTGCATGCGGCGCAAGGTGGCGCCGTGGCGTGGGTCGGCCTGCAGCCATGCGTCGAACTCACGCGCCTCGTCGGCATCCAGCTCACCCTCGCCCAGGCACAGGGCCCATTCGGCAGCTTCCTGTTCGATACGCGAGGGGTTCACGGTTCGGCAATGTCCAGCGTGCGGTGGCAATGGATCAGGGCCTGGGCCAGGTACTTGCGCACCATGCGTGGGGAAATCTGCAGGCGTTTGGCAATCTGAGGCTGGGTCAGGTCGTCCAGGTAGTAACCGACGAAGGCCTCGCGGGCATTCACGTGCAGGCCTTCCAGCAGGAAAGCGATCTGCTCCAGCGCTTCGAGGGTGATGAGGATGCTTTCGGGAGACTGGTGCCCTTCCAGCGCCTCGGCAGCCAAGGCAAGTTCGCTGAGGTAGGCCTCTTCGATTTGCTGTCGGCGCACCCGGTCAATCAACAGGCGGCGTGCAGTGGTACTGAGGTAGGCGCGTGGCTCGCGCATGCCCAGCAAGGCATCACGCGAGGCCAGGATGCGCACGAAGGTGTCCTGGGCCAGGTCGGCTGCGCTGTGCGAACAACGCAGCTTGCGACGTAGCCAGCTGAAAAGCCAGCCATGGTGCTCGCTGTACAGCTGTTCAAGCGGGTACGGGCTCGGTGAGTCGGCTACGGGCATGGGGCACCGGGACACAAGTGAGAATTGTTCCCGAATAGTAGCTATTCGCCGTAAGACTATGCAACAGGTGGTTCGAGCAACAAGCCGTAAATGCCAGAGTCGGACAGCTCACCCGCCACGCACCAGCGCGCCCGCAAGGTGCCCTCCAGCACGAAGCCCTGGCGCTCAAGGGTGCGTGCCGAGCCTTGGTTGCGCGGATCGATTTCGCCTTCCAGGCGGCGCATGTGCAGGGTGTGGGCGAGGTAGTCGATGAAGCAGGTCAGAGCCTCGTCCATGTAGCCCCTGCCCTGCACGGCGCTAGCCAGGCAGTAGCCGATTTCGCCACGGCGGGAAATGTCGTCGATGTTGAACAGCTGGACCATGCCGATCAGTTCGCCGTTGTCGCGGCGGTACATGCCAAGCTTGAGCTGGTCGCCATTGGCATAGGCTTCGCGGTCGGCGGCCAGGGCGCTCTCGGCTTCGGCCAGGTCTTGCCAGGGTGCATGGTGCCAATAGCGCATGACCTCGGGGTCGGCCATGATCGCCAACCACTGCGCGGCATCGGCATGGCGCATGGGGCGCAGTTGCAGGCGTGGGCTGTCGAGGCAGAGGTCACTGGGGAAACTGCGGGGTGGGGTCACGCCGGATCTCCTGTCCATTGCTGGGGAGATGACAGTTTAACGTCAAGTGCAGGGTTCAGGCATCTCGAGGCAGCTTTGCAGCCCGTCGCCGGCAGGTTCACCACAGGCCAGGAGCCTTTCACGCTACCTGTGGGAGCGGCCTTGTGTCGCGAAAGGGCTGCAAAGCAGCCCTGGCAATTCTCGCGGTGCCGCTGATGCCTGGGGCCGCTGTGCGGCCCTTTCGCGACACAAGGCCACACATCGACCGCGTCAGGCTGATCGATACTTCAGGCCACCTCAGCCCCATCATCCGGCCAATGCGGCTCGTTGGCCTCTGGCGGGGTCAGCGGCGGCAAACCATACGCCGCCCGCGCATCATCACAGCTCGGGTTATGCACCCCACCCTCCCACGACGCATCAAACTCGCGGCACGGGCTGGAACGGTTGGCGTAAATCGTACACGCTACCTCTTTACCGATCTCGCCCTGAAGGCTGACACAGCGGCAGGGCTTGGCATCGGTGCCGATCATGGCAACGCGCGTGGGGTTGATCTGTACCACCAGGTCGTCCGGCACTAGGCCCCCGGCAGACTGGCATTCGCCCCAGAAGAAGGACACACGGAAGTACCCGCAGCAGGCGCCGCAGTCAAGGCAAGGGTTATATTCAGACATGATGTCACGGAGGGAAGGTTGTTGTTATCGGGGCTGGCCCGCGGCGCCATTTTTAGCCCAAGCAAGGGCCGCTGGATAGAGGGGGAATGCAAAAAAAAATGCCGCTGATCCGGCTGCCGGACAAGGACGGCCAATACCTTCGCCGGCCGCCCCCTTTTCAGTCAGCAGATGGGCTGGTAGGTCTCTGCATCCCAGCGTTGCAAACCTAGGCCTGCGCTCGGCTCGTAGCCACCTCCCTGCACCTTGCTGAATTGCGTATGCGCCTCACCACAATGCACCAGACGATCGTTCTCATCGCCCTCGGTGAGTACCGTGTAGGACTTACTGCGCATGGCCTGATACTGCCTGTCGGCAGCCGCCATGACCTGGTGATACTTCATCAACTGGCAGTTGCTCAAGGCCAGACGTTTGTCCAGCTGCACGCCCCAGCGGGTCAGGCAAACCTCGGCAAAGTGGCGAACGATCAGCCCAGGTTCGGTCAGCACCTTGCCATCGCCTGCGCCATCAGCCGAGGCGTTGCCCACCAGCGTGGCATGGCGGCCCGGCATCGGGTAAACGCATATCCGTGTTTCTTTGGCGACCGAAGGGATCACGCAGGCAAAACCTTTGGAGCGCTCATCCCTTGAGTAGAAGCCTACGTACTCTTTGACATTGTCCGCCAAGGTTACGCGCTCGGCCTGTAGGTTACCGACGCCAGGCACCGGGTCGATGGCAAATATGTTCACCGGTATGCCGCGCAATACCGGGTCTTGCGCCATGGCATTGGCCAGCATGTGGCAGCTGATCCCTCCCCTGCTCCAGCCCACCAGATTGACCTGGGTTGGCAGGCGCGGTTTGCGGAACATGCTGATGATGCGCTCCTGCAGTTCCTGCGGGGTCGGGTGGCGATCGCCGTAGTCGTAGGTTCGCCAGAACCATGAGGCGGAGGAAGACACGTCCGGAATGGGCACACCGGCAGCTTTCAGCCGCTCGTATTCTTGCTCACTGAGTTTGGTGCGCCGCCAGCTGCTTTCACCTTTGATGACCTGCAGCACATGGTTGACGTTCTCCTCCCAGCCGCGGCCAAACAGCTGGCCGGTCCAGTTGAAATAGCCGCCGGGTTCGACGAACAGGTTGTCATCCTGAAGGTTGCCGCTGCCTGGGCCGTCGACGGCGATCCAGTGGGCAAATTCCCGGCTCTGGTCGTTGCTGGCCAGGGTCGAGACCAGCTCGCCATTCCAGAAGTTGGGATTGGCGTCGTCGAAACGGTGCGAGCCAGTGCCGCAGAAGTAGGCGGTGAAGACACTCATGGGGGATCTCTTTGGTGAGAAATGAGTGCTGACGGTAGGCGTACGGGTAACCAGAAGGCAGGCGGAAAGCTCACCCAAGAGGCAGGTGGGGCTGCTTCGCAGCCCCTTTGGGCTTACTTGCGAGCCAAACCATCAGCCCGGAACATTTGCCGGATCCCGCGGATGGCCTGGCGAATACGGTCCTGGTTCTCGATCAACGCAAAGCGCACATGGTCGTCCCCATAGTCACCAAAGCCGATCCCCGGCGACACGCAGACCTTGGCCTCGGCCAGCAGCTTCTTGGAGAACTCCAGCGAACCCAGGTGCGCATACTCCGGCGGGATCTTCGCCCACACGTACATCGACGCCTTGGGGTTCTCAACCATCCAGCCCAGTTCGTGCAGCCCTTTGACCAGCAGGTTGCGACGCTGGCGATACTGCTCGGCAATGTCGCGCACGCACTGTTGGTCGCCTTCCAGCGCGGCAATGGCTGCAACCTGTAGCGGGGTGAAGGTGCCATAGTCGTGGTAGCTCTTGATCCGCGCAAGGGCGCTGACCAGCTCGGGGTTGCCGACCATGAAGCCGATGCGCCAGCCGGCCATGTTGTAGCTCTTGGACAGGGTGAAGAACTCCACCGCAATGTCCTTGGCACCCGGCACCTGCATGATCGACGGGGCTTTCCAGCCGTCGTAGACGATATCGGCATAGGCCAGGTCATGCACCACCAGTACGTTGTACTGCTTGGCCAGGGCCACCACGCGCTCGAAGAAGTCCAGTTCCACGCACTGGGCAGTCGGGTTGGACGGGAAGCCCAGGATCATCATCTTCGGCTTGGGGATGGACTCGCGAATGGCCCGCTCAAGCTCGTTGAAGAAGTCCACACCCGGCACCAGCGGCACCGAACGCACCTGGGCACCGGCGATCACTGCGCCGTAGATGTGGATCGGGTAGCTGGGGTTGGGCACCAGCACCGTATCGCCCTGGTCGAGGGTGGCCAGCATCAGGTGGGCCAGGCCCTCTTTCGAGCCGATGGTGACGATGGCTTCGCTTTCCGGGTCGATGTCGACCTCGTAGCGGTCCTTGTACCAGTTGGAGATGGCCCGGCGCAGGCGCGGGATGCCGCGCGAGGTGGAGTAGCCGTGGGTGTCTTCACGCTGGGCGACCTGTACCAGCTTCTCGACGATGTGCGGCGGGGTGGCGCCATCGGGGTTGCCCATGCTCAGGTCGATGATGTCCTCGCCACGACGGCGGGCAGCCATCTTGAGCTCGGCGGTAATGTTGAAGACGTAGGGGGGGAGACGATCGATGCGCGCAAAGCGGCGCGGCGAACCTGGGTTGGCCATGGCTTCCTCTGAGTACGTAAGCGCCCGGAACCGTCCGAGCGACGTTGGCCGATGTGGCGGCCTGAATCAGAAGATAGTGCCGAAACATGATCCGTGTAAAGGACAATTTCCTGTTTTGTTAGAACTTTTCAGATCTATTGTTTGAAAATCAGAGATTTATATTTTCCTGTGCTGGCCTCTTCGCGGGTAAACCCGCTCCTACAGGAACCTTGTAGGAGCGGGTTTACCCGCGAAGAGGCCAGCATAGGAAAAAACCTATAAAAAAACCCCGGCACAGAGGCCGGGGCTTTCGTGAAACAGGCAGCAGTTTCAGCGTGCGTAGGTCATCAGCACGTCCGCAGCGGTCTGGCTGTCCACACCCATCATCACGCTCAGGGCAGTGACGGTGAGGATGGAGAAGCCGAACACCTTGCGGGCCCACTTGCTGTCGTCCTCGGCCTTGTAACCACCCCAGGCCATGTACAGCCAGTACAGGCCCATGGCTGCTGCCACGGCCAGGTAGCCGAGGCCGGCGTAACCGCCGAGGGTAAGCATCAGGGTGGCGAGCACGAAGGCCAGCACGTACAGCACGATCTGCTTTTTCGCCGCGAGGATGCCACGTGCCACCGGCAGAACCGGAATGTTGGCAGCGCTGTAATCCTTGAAGCGGAAGATCGCGATGGCAAAGCTGTGCGGCATTTGCCAAAGGCTGAACATCACCAGCAGGGTTACCGCAGCCAGGTCGAAGCTGTTGCTCACAGCGCAGTAGCCGATCACCGGAGGCATGGCACCCGACAGGCTGCCAACCAAGGTGCCGTGCACCGATTTACGCTTCAGCCACAGGCTGTAGAAACCGACGTAGACGACAAAGCCAATCAGTGCGCAGAACGCAGACAGCGGGTTGGCCTGGACATACAGCAGGCTGAAACCCGCCACCCCGAGCAGGGTGGCGTAGATCAGCGCGAGGGGCAGCGACATGCCGCCCTGAACCATGACACGGTTCTTGGTGCGCTCCATCTTGTGGTCGATGTCACGGTCGATGCAGTTGTTGAACACGCATCCGGACGCAACCACCAGCGAAGTACCGATCACCACCGCCAGGAACAGGGCGAAATCCACATGGCCCTTCGAGGCAAGGAAGAAACCGCCTGCCACGGAAAGCACGTTACCGAAAATGATCCCCGGTTTGGTGATTTGGATAAAGTGCTTAACGGACATGCAGTCTTACCTCACTTGGCCAACATTTCGAAGTGGATGCTGAACATGATCCACAGCGACAGGCCGACAAGCAGAGCGATCACCAGGGTGGTGAACAGGAACGTCGAAACGTTGTTGCGTTGCTCTTTCGAGCGGTCCATGTGCAGGAAGTAAACCAGGTGAACAACTACCTGGATCACGGCCATGGCAACAATGATCAGAACGGTCAGGTTCTTCGGCAGGCTGGCGGTCATGGCCAGGCCGAACGGGATAGCAGTCAGGATGATCGACAGTACAAAACCGATCATGTACGACTTGACGCTGCCGTGATTACCTTCGTGATGAGTGTCGTGTGCGTTAGCCATTACAGAACCCCCAGCAGGTAAACGACGGTGAATACGCAGATCCAGACCACGTCCAGGAAGTGCCAGAACAGGCTCAGGCAGCTCATGCGGGTCTTGGCGGTCGGCGTGATGCCGTGCTTGTTGATCTGGTACATCATGATTGCCATCCAGATCAGACCAGCAGTCACGTGCAGACCGTGGGTACCTACCAGGGCGAAGAAGCCCGACAGGAAGCCACTGCGCTGCGGGCCGAAGCCCTCGCTGATCAGGTGATGGAACTCATAGATTTCCATCGCGATGAAGCCTGCACCGAACAGGAAGGTCACAGCCAACCAGCCCAGTACGCCAGCTTTCTTGCCATCGAACATCTTCAGCATGGCGAAGCCGAAGGTGATCGAGGACAGCAGCAGGAGCAGCGTTTCAACAGCTACGAAATCGAGCTGGAAGATGTCATGACCCGACGGGCCGCCGGCAAAACTGCCGGACAGCACCGCGTAGGTGGCGAAGAGCGACGCAAACAGGATGCAGTCGGTCATCAGGTACAGCCAGAAGCCCAGTACGGTCATCTGGCCCGAGTCGTGGTGGTGGTCGTCGTGCCCATGGTCGTGACCATGAGCAGCGCCGTGCATTACTTGACTGGACATTGATTACACCCGCTCAAACGATTCGACACGTGCGCCGGCAGGCAGAGCACCTGCTTTGGCCAGCGCTTTCATACGCTCGCCTTCGATGCGCGCCACTTCTTCGGCCGGAACCATGTAGCCCTGGTCGTCACGTGCAGCGTGGCGAACGAAGACAGCGATGGTTGCAACCAGGCTCGCGCCAACCAGCCACCAGATGTGCCAGATGAAGGCGAAGCCGAAGACAGTCAGGAACAGGCCCATGAACAGACCGGTAGCGGTGTTGCTCGGCATGTGAATGGCTTCGTACTTGGCCGGGGCCTTGTACGCAACGCCTGCTTCCTTGGCTTCGTGCCAGCAGTCCAGACCAACTTTCTCAGGCATGTGAGCGAAGTTGTAGAACGGAGGTGGCGAAGAAGTCGACCATTCCAGGGTACGGCCGCCCCATGGGTCGCCGGTCACGTCCAGGTTCTGGTTGCGGTCGCGGACCGAAACGACGATCTGGATCAGCTGGCAAGCGATACCGAACAGGATCAGCACGGCGCCGACAACGGCTACGTACAGGTAGGGTTCCCACAGTGGGTTGTCGGAGTGGTTCAGACGACGGGTCATGCCCATGAAGCCCAGGGCGTACAGCGGCATGAACGCAACGTAGAAGCCCGACAGCCAGAACCAGAAGGCAGCTTTGCCCCACTTCTCGTTCAGGGTGAAGCCGAAGGCTTTCGGGAACCAGAAGGCGAAACCGGCGATGTAGCCGAATACCGCGCCACCGATGATCACGTTGTGGAAGTGCGCAATTACGAACAGGCTGTTGTGCAGGACGAAGTCAGCACCCGGAACGGCCAGCAGTACGCCGGTCATGCCACCGATGGAGAAGGTGACCATGAAGCCCAGGGTCCAGAGCATCGGTGCAGTGAAGCGCACACGGCCTTGGTACATGGTGAACAGCCAGTTGAACAGCTTCACACCGGTCGGAATGGAGATCAGCATCGTCGCCAGGCCGAAGAAGGTGTTGACGCTGGCGCCGGCACCCATGGTGAAGAAGTGGTGCAGCCATACAGCAAAGCCGAGGATGGCGATCGCGCCCGATGCGTAAATCATCGAGTGGTGGCCGAACAGGCGTTTGCCAGAGAACGTCGAAGTTACTTCCGAGAACACGCCGAAGGCCGGCAGGATCAGGATGTAAACCTCAGGGTGACCCCACGCCCAGAACAGGTTGACGTACATCATCGGGTTCCCACCAAGCTCGTTGGTGAAGATGTGGAAGTCCAGATAACGGTCAACAGTCAGCAGAGCGAGTGCAGCAGTCAGAATCGGGAACGAAGCGACGATCAGCACGTTGGCCCAGGTGCAGGTCCAGGTGAAGATCGGCATGTCCATCAGTTTCATGCCAGGTGCGCGCATCTTCATCACGGTGACGAGGAAGTTCACGCCGGTAAGCGTCGTACCCAATCCGGATAGCTGTAGCGCCCAGATGTAGTAGTCGACACCCACCCCAGGGCTGTACTGAATGCCCGCGAGCGGCGGATAGGCAACCCAGCCGGTCTTGGCGAATTCACCAACGCCCAGCGAGATGTTGACCAGCAGCACGCCTGCCAGCAGCAGGTAGAAGCTCAGGGAGTTCAGGAACGGGAAGGCAACGTCACGTGCACCGATCTGCAGAGGAACCGCCAGGTTCATCAGGCCGGTGAAGAACGGCATCGCCATGAAGATGATCATGATCACACCGTGAGCGGTGAAGATCTGGTCATAGTGTTCAGGCGGCAGGTAGCCTTCGGAGCCGCCGGTTGCGGCAGCCAGCTGGGTACGCATCATGATGGCGTCGGCAAAGCCGCGCAGCAGCATGACCATCGCGACGATGATGTACATCACGCCGATCTTTTTGTGGTCGACAGTAGTCAGCCACTCGCTCCACAAGTAGGTCCACTTGCGGAAATAGGTGATAAGACCGACGACAGCGATACCGCCGAGCGCGATCATGGCAAGCGTCACCATGACTATCGGCTCGTGATAGGGTATCGCCTCCAGGCTTAATTTACCGAACATCTCTTACTCCTCTGCACCGGCAGCTGGTTGCATACTCGATTCCACACCCTTGGTTGTGGCCAGATCTTTGCTGCCTGCTTCTTCGTGGCTACGACCGCGGTTCATGCCTTCGTACTTGTCGACGATCAGCTGGAACTGCTCAGGCGAAGCCTCGCTATACAGCGCGACCGGGTTGTTTTCGCTTGGTTTGGCCAAGGCGTCGTATTCGGCCTTGTCCAGCTTCTTCGGCGACTGCTTGACTTCAGCGACCCACTTGTCGAAGTCTTCCTGAGAGGTGGCAGTAGCCTTGAATTTCATGCCGGTGAAGCCAGCACCGCTGTAGTTGGCGCTGATACCGTCGAATTCGCCGTTTTCGTTGGCGATCAGGTGCAGCTTGGTGGTCATGCCGGCCATGGCGTAGATCTGACCGCCCAGGCCCGGGATGAAGAACGAGTTCATCACGGCGTCGGAAGTGACGCGGAAGTTGACCGGAGTGTTAGCCGGGAAGACGATCTTGTTGACCGTGGCAATGCCCTGCTCCGGGTAGATGAACAGCCACTTCCAGTCCAGCGCGACCACGTCGATCTGAATCGGCTTAACGTCCGAATCCAGCGGACGATAAGGGTCCAGCTTGTGGGTGGAGTGGTAGGTGACGTAACCCAGGGCGATGATGATCAGGATCGGGATGATCCATACCGCGGCCTCGATCTTGGTCGAGTGCGACCAGTCAGGGGTGTAGGTGGCTGCCTTGTTGGAAGCACGGTACTTCCAGGCGAACGCCAGGGTCATGATGATCACAGGGATTACCACCAGCAGCATCAGGCCGGTAGCGATCAGGATCAGGTTCTTTTGCTCAATGCCGACCTGGCCCTTCGGGTCGAGCAGGGTCCAGTTGCACCCACTGAGTAAAAGCATGCCTAAAAAGGGCAATATGCCAAACAGTCTGGGGTAACGCTTTTTACTCATCTCACGACCTCTAGATCAGCTTGCTTCAATGCAATTTGTGTTTTGGTAGCCAACACTTCGTCCTGCCAAGTGAGGCATTTCGCGCCCGTACTCGCTCCTGCCTGGGGTCCGACTGCAGGACCTTGGCTTCAAGCGGGTTAGCGGTGCTTATGGTTTCGTAGGCAACAGGCCTGTACTTCAGACCAAGTCCATTTGGTGCGGGAAAACGCGGAGGGGTGTCCGCCCGGTATCGCCGTTGGGCGAAACTTGACGAAGTCAGCAAAAAGGAGCGCTGAGGCTTCCTTCAATCCTGCGACTCGCAAGCAGTGCCGAACGGAAATTGGGGGCGATTGTAGATAGGTCGCCAACCCTTGACTATGACTTATTGAGCAACAGTCTTTTACAGAATACGTAACAATGCTGCTCGATAATTCAACTTCGCGACAGTTTGTCGCACCCCGCTTGATAGGCCTCAAAGCCGCATCCTGCAAGGCCTGCGGGTTGATCTGGATCAAGCGGTGCGCAACTTTTCCCTCTTCTCATGCGGTGCAAAAGACCCCATGCAATTCGGGACTTTTGTCTAAGCCTGGCGTCGATTGCGGTAGATACCGAGCGGAACCAGGACGGCGGTCAGCACGAAGGCAACAAGTGCCCATTGCGCCAGCGACAGGCCGAGGATCGGCGGATACGGCGTGCTGCAGAAGCCGTCGACCTGGAACGCCAGTGGCCACAGCTTTGCCAGTGGCAGGTCATCCACGATCGGCTGCAGGGTATCGATACCGCAACTGACCATGGGGTTGGCGAGTATATACACATGGTTGCCCGCCGCAACGATTCCGCCAATGGCACTGAGCACCACCAACGCCTCGAAGAAGGTCAGGCTGCGGCGCCCGGGCATCGCCGCAGCGATGAAGGCAAACACGGCAATGAACAGCAACGCATAACGCTGCAGGATGCACAACGGGCAGGGTGCCTCGCCTAGCACCACCTGCATGTAGAGGGCGCCGCCGATCAGTGAAAGGCAGATCAGCCCCAACAGCACCAGAAAGCGCCGTTCCCGATTCAGGCGCGATGTTTGTTCGTTCATTGCCGGTTCCTTCGATGGATAGTGGCAGCGTGGTCCGCCTGCCTGGGCGCAAGTCTACACGCTGGGCATGGCCTGTGAGCATGCCGAGGGAGCGTCGCGGAAGCACTGCGCAGGGCTATCCAGTGTGGCTGAGACCGGCCGCAACGACGTCGGTTCAACGCCGGGCGGCAAAAAAACGGCTGCCCAGGTGCCGCGCAGGGGCAAGCCCCTCGACACCCGGGAGTGAAGGATACCGTGATTAAAGGATGATTAAGGATGAAAGCTGCGCAGGTGCTTTCATCTCTTCTTTATATATAGGCAGAAAAGTGTGCTGCAGCGGGGGACGAGTACGCTATAGGCCTGTACCGGCCCCTTCGCGGGTAAACCCGCTCCTATGTATGGACTCGCCCACACTGTCTAGCTGCTTTTTTGAACATAGGAACCCGGTTGCATCTATGTATCAGGCCTGTTCGAGGAAGCTTTTTGCTTCTGGCCAACATCGTGGTGAGCTCGCAGTGTGCCGTTTACATTGAGGCCACTATCAGGCCTGTAGGAGCGGAGGCATCGGTCTGCGACGGTCTTACCTAGGGTCAATGTTCACTAGCAGGGGTTGGAGCGCCTAGCGCCCCGGTGGCATTACCCGGTGGGTCAGAGGCTCATAGCCGCCTCCGGTTTTTCGTTCGGTTTGCGTTGGTAAACCTGATCGCTCTGTAACAGGGCCCAGATAATCCGCAGATTTCGATTAGCCAGCCTGATCGCCGCCTCCTTGCGCCCAAGGCGGGATAGCCAACGCAAGAGGCGGCGATCATCTGGCTGATCGGAATCAGGCCTTAGCTGGCTCAAGACGGAATGCGCGCCCTGGATCATCAGGCTGCGTATGTAGCCGTCACCGCGCTTGCTCATCTTGCCCAATCTGATTTTGTTTCCGCTGCTGTGCTGATCGGGCACGATACCGAAGAAGGCGGAATACATTCGGCCACTGGCGAAGCGGCTGGGGTCGGTCTGTTTCGCCACGATCGCCGTGGCAATGATAGGGCCGACGCCGCGAATGGTGATCAGTCGCTGAGCGACTTTATCCTCTTGGGCAGTCGCTTCGAGCCGGCGGCTCAGCGCCGCTATGCGTTCACCTAGAGACAACCAGTCCATCAGCAACTCATCGAGCAACTCGCGCAACAGGTCGGGTAGAGGCAAGGAAGCATCCTCAAGCGCCTGAGGCACATGCTTATTGATCGCGGCATCGCCCTGGGGCATGGATACGCCATGCTCAAGTAGCAAACCACGGATCTGATTGCCCAGCGCGGTATGTCGCTTGATGTTACCGCGCCGGATACGGTGCAGCGCTTGAATAGCCAGTGCTGTGGTGCTCTTGATCGGTATCGAAGCGATGCTCGTATCGCGACCGGCACGCAAAATGGCATAGCAGTCGTTACGATCGTTCTTTGCACCGCTGCGATGTTCGGCGACACGTTGCGCCGGCAGGATGCGAACCGGATTACCTTTGGCCTGCAGCAGCCTGGCCCAGGCTTGCGCACCTGGACCGCACTCCATCAAGACGGCCACGGTCGTTGGCAGCCTGAGCAGGAAATCATGGAACGCTTGGCGGGATTTGATGCGATCTTCGTAGATCACCCGCCCAGTAGCGTCCTCGCCTGCTAATTGGAAGACCTGTTTGGCCAGGTCTACGCAGATGGTTGTGCAAAGCTCCACATCAGTGGAAGACAGGGAATCGTGTTTCGAACTATGCTTTTTCATGGTCTCGCCCTCGCTGCCGTTGGCTTCTTCGAACACCACCGTGGCACTGTGATGCCTCGGCGGGGGCGAGTCCATCGATTACAGAGACGGCACCACATTCAAGATCGGTGCAATACCTGTGGGAGCGGGCTTGCCCGCGAAGAGGCCGGCACAGGCGCTACATCACTCCAGCGCTGCCGCCGGCCCGAAGAACTCGTAGCGGCTCTGCTGCTCGGGCACACCCAGGCCCTTCAGCTGGCGCTTGACCGCCGCCATGAAGCCCTTGGGCCCAAGGAAGTAGGCATCCACGTCACGCTCCTGCGGCAGCCACTCGGCGAGCAGGTCTTCACTCAGCAAACCCACGGCATCGGCCGCAGCGCCACCTTCCGGCTCGGCATAGCAGTAGAAGCGCTTGAGCTGTGGATGACGCGCCGCCAGGCCATCGATCCAGTCCCGGAAGGCATGCACCGCGCCGTTACGCGCACAGTGGATGAAATGCACCTCGCGCCGGGTTTGCAGTGCTGCCTGCAGCATCGCCAGGGTCGGGGTAATGCCCACCCCTCCGCTGATCAGCACCAGCGGCTTGTCGCTGGCTGCCAGGGTGAAGTCACCCGCAGGCGGGAACAGTTGCAGGGTATCGCCCACCACCAGCTCATCGTGCAGGTAGTTGGAGACCTTGCCGCCCGCCTCGCGCTTGACGCTAATGCGGTATTCCTTGCCGTCGCACAGCGCCGACAGGGAATAGTTGCGGCGCTGCTCGGCACCGTCAATGTCCAGTTTCAGACCGATGTACTGGCCAGGTTCTGCCTTGAGCACCGGCATGCCATCAACCGGGGCGAAGTAGAACGAAACGATCTCGCTGCTTTCCTGCTCGCGGCGTACCAGGCGGAATTCACGGGTACCGCGCCAGCCACCCTCGGCCTCTTCCTTCTCTTTATAGAGGTTTTCTTCAGCGCCAATCAGAATGTCGGCCAGCTGGCCATAGGCCGCGCCCCAGGCGTCGATCACCGCAGGGGTGGCAATGTCCTTGCCCAGCACTTCCTCGATGGCGCGCAGCAGGCAGCTTCCGACAATCGGGTAGTGCTCCGGCAGAATCTGCAGGGCAACATGCTTGTTGATGATCTGCCCGACCAGGCCGCCCAGTTGCTCCAGCTGGTCGATATGGCGGGCATACATCAACACGCCGTTAGCCAGCGCACGCGGCTGATCGCCACTGGCCTGGTGGGCCTGGTTGAACAGCGGCCGTACCTCGGGGTACTCGCTGAGCATCATTTTGTAGAAGTGGGTGGTCAGCGCTTCGCCGCCGCTTTCCAGCAGAGGTACAGTGGCCTTGATGATTGCACGTTGTTCGGCATTGAGCATTGCAACAACTCCTGAGCCTATGGCTTCAAATGACTGCCCCTGCCATTACAGCAATCGTGCCAACTTTTATCGCCAGCAAAATCAGGGGTTTGATGCAGGTCATGTCAAAACGACCCACCCCTGCGTATAGTCATATCGACCCACAGGAGTCCTTATGACTACAAAGCCACTGCTCACCACCCTGCTGCCTCTGGTCAGCGACCTGTCCCGCGATTTGCCCGACCAGGAACGCTACCGCCGCCTGTTGCAAGCCATGCGCGGCCTGCTGCCGTGCGATGCTGCAGCACTGCTGCGACTGGATGGTGAATGGCTGGTGCCGCTGGCAGTGGATGGCCTTAGCCCCGACACCCTCGGCCGGCGCTTTCGGGTCAGCGAGCACCCGCGTTTCCAGATACTGCTCAGCCGCCCGGAACCCACCCGTTTCGCCAGCGACTCCGAACTGCCCGACCCCTACGATGGTTTGGTCAATGCCCCCGATGCCGACCTTGAAGTGCACGACTGCATGGGCTGCCCCTTGATGGTCGATGAGCGCCCATGGGGCCTGGTCACCCTCGACGCCCTCACCCCCGGGCAGTTCCAGAGCCTGGAGCTGGATGCCCTGCAGGCCTTTGCCAGCCTGGCTGCCGCCACCGTTACCGTGGCCGAGCGTATCGAGCACCTGGCCCTGCGCGCCGAAGATGAACACCATCGCGCCGAGCTCTACCGCCAGGCCAGCGGCCAGGATAGAGAGCTGATTGGCCAGAGCGCCGCGCACAAACGCCTGGTGGAGGAAATTCGTCTGGTCGGCAGCAGCGACCTGACCGTGCTGATCACCGGCGAAACCGGGGTCGGCAAGGAGCTGGTGGCCCAGGCCCTGCACCGAGCCAATAGCCGCGCCGACAAGCCGCTGGTCAGCCTCAACTGCGCCGCCCTGCCCGACACCTTGGTGGAAAGCGAACTGTTCGGCCATGTGCGCGGCGCCTTCACCGGCGCGCATGGCGAGCGCCGCGGCAAGTTCGAACTGGCCAACGGCGGCACACTGTTCCTCGACGAAGTGGGCGAACTGCCGCTGACTGTCCAGGCCAAGCTGTTACGCGTGCTGCAAAGCGGCCAACTGCAACGCCTGGGTTCGGACCGCGAGCACCGGGTGGACGTGCGCCTGATCGCCGCGACCAACCGCGACCTGGCTGCCGAGGTGCGTACGGGCAACTTCCGCGCCGACTTCTATCACCGCCTCAGCGTATACCCGCTGCACGTGCCACCGTTGCGCGAACGTGGGCGTGACGTGCTGCTATTGGCGGGCTACTTCCTCGAACAGAACCGTTCACGGCTTGGCCTGAACAGCCTGCGCCTGAGCCATGAGGCCCAAGCCGCGTTGATCGCCTACGACTGGCCAGGCAATGTGCGCGAACTGGAACACCTGATCGGCCGCTCGGCACTCAAGGCGCTGGGCCAGCACCCTGATCGGCCACGTATCCTCACCCTCGAAGCCATCGACCTGGACCTGCGTGTGTCGGCAGCCACGCCAGGCACGCTGCCCTCCCCCGCTGCACCGCAGCAAGTAGTCGCCCCGCCTGAAGGCGGCTTGCGTGAAGCCGTCGATATTTACCAACGACAGGTGATCGAAGCCTGCCTGCAGCGGCATCAGGACAACTGGGCAGCAGCGGCCCGCGAACTCGGTCTGGACCGCGCAAACCTGAGCCGTTTGGCCCGCAGGCTTGGGCTTCGCTGAGGCTTTTCTACCAAAGGATTAACCCAGAAAGCCATCTGGTTGCTTCCCAACCGGCTGCTATATCTCCCTAACCACCCGTTTGTCGACTGCCTGGTCGAGGCTGTGCGTAAAACCCCTGACAGGGCTCTGTTACGCCGGTTATGTCCCGAACACTCGGGCCGGGGGATCCGGATATCAGCAGGGAGCATCCATGGACAACATCGTCGTCGCCGATAAGCAATCCGAAGTCGCCACTCAGAGCGCCTGGGGCAATATCAATCTCAAAGCACCCAGCGTCGTGCAGATACCGGTATCTCCAGACAAAGTGGCCACGGTCACCCAGCGCGGGCAGGACCTGATCGTCACCCTGAAGTCGGGGGAAAAGGTCACCATCGGTAACTTCTTCGCCGTGGACCAGGCCGGGGTCGGCAGCGATATGGTCTTCGTCGGCGAAGACGGCACCCTGTGGCATGCCCAGTACGATGCGGCAGCGTTCACCGGTTTCACCTTCGAAGAAGTGGCCTCGCTGGACGAACTGGTCGCAGGCATCGGTACTGCAGGCAGCGCCATGCCAACTTGGGCGATTGCCGGGCTCAGCCTGCTCGGCGTGGGCGGCGCAGCAGCAGCGGCGGACAATGGAGGCGGGGGCAGCAGCGGCGGTTCCGACCCCGACACCAGCGCACCGGCCACGCCAATCGACCTGCTGGTTTCACCGGATGGCCTGCGTCTGACCGGCCGTGGCGAAGCAGGCACCACGGTGAACATCCGCGACGCCGCCGGCAACCTGATCGGCAGCGGCACAGTGGGTGCCGACGGCATCTTCGAGGTGACGTTGAATGCGCCGCAGATCAACAGCGAAAACCTTGATGTCACCTTGACCGACGCCGCCGGCAATGTCTCGGCGCCTGGCACTGTCACTGCACCGGACGCAACTGCACCACTGGCACCGACCGACCTGGCGATCAATGAACAGGGCACCACCCTCACCGGTCGTGCCGAGCCCGGCTCGACGGTATCCGTACGAGGCGCAGGTGGCGTATTGCTGGGCACTGCGGTGGCCAGTGCGGACGGCCAGTTCAGCATCACCCTGCAACCGCCACAAAGCGACGGCCAGGCCCTGGAGGTCAGCGCTGCAGACGCGGCAGGCAATAGCTCGCCAGTTGCCAGCATCACGGCACCGGACGTCGACACCCCTGATACTACAGCCCCTGAACAACCGACCGACCTGGCCCTGGCCGATGGCGTCACCTTCACCGGTCGCGGTGAGCCTGGTGCTACCGTGCAGGTGCGCGACGCAGCCGGCAACCTGATTGGCACCGGTGTCGTCGGTGCCGACGGCCTGTTCAGCCTCACCCTGTCGCCTGCCCAGGCCAATGGTGAAGCACTCGATGTGCGTCTGGTGGATGCCGCCGGTAACAGCTCTACCCCATTGCAGTTCGATGCGCCGGACATTACCCCGCCCAATGCGGTGAACAACATTGCCGTCGGCGCTGACGGCCTGGCCCTGAGCGGTCGCGGCGAGCCCGGCGCCACCGTTGAAGTGCGCAATGCCAGTGGCACCGTGATCGGCACGGGTATTGTGGGAGCCAATGGCACTTTCATGATTGATCTTGATCCGGCGGCGCAGCCGGGCGAGCAGTTGAGCCTGGTGCAGACCGACACAAGCGGCAATGCGTCCGTGGCTACCGAGTACGACGTCCCACTGACCTCCGCGCCCAACAGCCCGAGCAATCTGGCCATCGATGCTGATGGCACCACCGTTACCGGTACCGCGCCGGCTGGCAGCCGTGTGGAAGTGCATGATGCCAACGGCACCCTGATTGGCAGTGCCATTGCCAACGCCGATGGCAGCTTCAGCATCGAACTGAATCCCGCACAAGCCAACGGCGAACTGCTGGACGTGGTCGCCATTGATGACGGCGGCGTTTCCTCGCTGCCTACCCAGATCACCGCACCGGATATCACCGCCCCAGCCGCACCGACCGAACTGGCCGTGGGCGCGGATGGCAGCGTTATCACCGGCCGTGCCGAACCGGGCAGCACCGTGCGCATCGTGGCTGCCGACGGCACTGAACTGGGCACTGCCGTGGTCGGCCCGACCGGCGTGTTCAGCCTCAACCTCAACCCACCACAAGTTGACGGCGAAGTGCTGCAGGCCACGGCGACCGATGCCGCTGGCAATACTTCCGTTGCCAGCTCGGTCACCGCCCCAGACATCGATGGCGGCGACACCACCCCGCCTGAAGCCCCGACCAATCTGGTGATCGGCCTTACCGGCAGCCAGCTCAGTGGTCGAGGCGAAGCCGGCTCTACCGTGCAGGTGAGTGACGCGGCCGGCAACATCCTAGCGACTGGCACCGTCGCTACAGATGGCACCTTCGTCATCGCCCTGGACCCTGCCGTCAACGACGGCAGCACCTTGCAAGTCACCCTCACCGACGCCGCCGGCAACGTATCCCAACCGGGCTCGGTCACCTCGGCTGACTTGGTGCCGCCCGCACAACCAACTGACCTGGCCTTGGCCGATGGCGTCACCTTCACTGGTCGCGGCGAGCCCGGTGCCACCGTGCAGGTACGCGATGCCGGCGGTGCTGTCATCGGTACTGGTGTCGTCGGTGCCGACGGCCTGTTCAGCCTCACCCTGTCGCCGGCCCAGGCCAATGGTGAAGCACTCGACGTGCGCTTGGTGGATGCTGACGGCAACACCTCTGCGCCGCTGCAATTCGATGCGCCGGATATCACCCCACCTGAAGCAGTAACCAATATTGCAGTTGGTGCTGACGGCCTGGCGCTGAGCGGTCGCGGCGAATCGGGTGCCACTGTCGAAGTGCGTGATGCCAATGGCACCGTGATCGGCACGGGTGTGGTCGGTGCCAACGGCACCTTCCTGATCGACCTGAATCCGGCCGCTCAGCCGGGCGAACAATTGAGCCTGGTGCAGACCGACCCAAGCGGCAACGCTTCCTCGGCACTGCAATTCGAAGTCCCGGTCACCACTGCGCCTGCCAGCCCCACCGACCTGGTGTTCGCCGAAGACGGCAGCAGCATCAGCGGTACCGCACCGGCCGGCACCCGTGTGGAAGTACATGACGCCAACGGCACGTTGATTGGCACTGTGGTGGCGGGCCCCGACGGCAGCTTCACCGTCACCGTCGACCCGCCTCAGGCCAACGGCGAACTGCTGGACGTGGTCGCCTTCGATGACGGCGGCGTTTCCTCGCTGCCCGCACAGATCACCGCCCCCGACATCACCGCCCCTGCCGCACCGAGCGAGCTGGTGATCAATGCCGACGGCAGCGTAGTCACCGGCCGCGCCGAACCGGGAAGCACCGTACGCGTGCTGGCCGCCGACGGCACCACTGTGCTAGGTAGCGTGCTAGTTGGTGCTACCGGCAGCTTCAGCATCACCCTCGACCCGCCACAGATAGACGGTGAAGTGCTGCAGGTGACGGCCACCGATGCGGCAGGCAACGCCTCCACCGCCAGTAACCTTACCGCGCCGGACATCGACGGCGGCGATACCACCCCGCCTGAAGCACCGACCAATCTGGTGATCGGCCTTGCCGGCAGCCAGCTCAGTGGTCGAGGCGAAGCCGGCTCTACCGTGCAGGTGCGTGACGCGGCCGGCAACATCCTCGCGACTGGCACCGTCGCTGCAGATGGCACCTTCACCGTCGCCCTGGACCCTGCCGTGAACGACGGCAGCACCTTGCAAGTCACCCTCACCGACGCCGCTGGCAACGTATCGCAACCGGGCTCGGTCACCTCGGCCGACTTGCTGCCGCCAGCACAACCGACTGACTTGGCCCTGGCCGATGGCGTCACCTTCACCGGTCGCGGCGAGCCCGGTGCTACCGTGCAGGTTCGCGATGCCGGCGGCGCTGTCATCGGTACTGGTGTCGTCGGTGCCGACGGTCTGTTCAGCCTCACCCTGTCGCCTGCCCAGGCCAACGGCGAAGCACTCGACGTACGCTTGGTGGATGCTGACGGCAACGCCTCGGCGTCACTGCAATTCGATGCCCCGGACATCACACCGCCCGATGCGGTCACCGATATCCTGATCGGCCCAGGTGGCACGGCTCTGAGCGGTCGCGGCGAGCCCGGCGCCACCGTCGAAGTTCGCGATGCCAATGGCACCGTGATCGGCACGGGTGTCGTGGGTGCCAACGGCACCTTCCTGATCGACCTCGCCCCAGCCGCTCAGCCGGGCGAGCAGTTGAGCCTGGTACAGACCGACCCAAGCGGCAATGCTTCGGTGGCTACTGAGTACGACGTACCGCTGACCACTGCGCCCGATAGCCCGAGCAATCTGGCCATCGATGCTGATGGCACTACCCTTACCGGTACCGCGCCGGCCGGCAGCCGTGTGGAAGTGCATGATGCCAACGGCACGTTGATTGGCAGTGCCATTGCCAGCGCCGATGGCAGCTTCAGCATCGAACTGAATCCCGCACAAGCCAACGGCGAACTGCTGGACGTGGTCGCCATCGATGACGGCGGCATTTCCTCGCTGCCCGCCCAGATCACCGCGCCCGACATCACCGCCCCTGCCGCACCGACCGAACTGGCCGTGAGCGCGGACGGCAGCGTTATCACCGGCCGTGCCGAACCGGGCAGCACCGTGCGCATCGTGGCTGCCGACGGCACCGAACTGGGCACTGTCGTGGTCGGCCCGACCGGCGCGTTCAGCCTCAACCTCAACCCGCCACAGGTTGACGGCGAAGTGCTACAGGCCACCGCGACCGATGCCACTGGCAACACATCGCCAAGCAGCGCAGTCACCGCACCGGATGTCGACGGGGTCGATACCACGCCACCGGCAGCCCCGACTGACTTGGTGATCGGCCTTGCCGGTAGCCAACTCAGTGGTCGAGGCGAAGCCGGCTCTACCGTGCAGGTGCGTGACGCGGCCGGCAACATCCTTGCGACCGGCACCGTCGCCGCGGATGGCACCTTCGCCATCGCCCTGGACCCTGCCGTGAACGACGGCAGCACCTTGCAAGTCACCCTCACCGATGCCGCCGGCAACGTATCGCAACCGGGCTCGGTCACCTCGGCCGACTTGCTGCCGCCAGCACAACCGACTGACTTGGCCCTGGCCGATGGCGTCACCTTCACCGGTCGTGGTGAACCCGGCGCTACAGTGCAGGTACGCGATGCAGCCGGCAACCTGATTGGCACCGGTGTCGTCGGTGCCGACGGCCTGTTCAGCATCACCCTGTCGCCTGCCCAGGCCAATGGCGAAGCTCTCGACGTACGCTTGGTGGATGCTGACGGCAACGCCTCGGCGTCACTGCAATTCGATGCCCCGGACATCACACCGCCCGATGCGGTCACCGATATCCTGATCGGCCCAGATGGCACGGCTCTGAGCGGTCGCGGCGAGCCAGGTGCCACTGTGGAAGTACGCGATGCCAATGGCACTGTGATCGGCACGGGTGTCGTGGGTGCCAACGGCACCTTCCTGATCGATCTGGATCCGGCGGCGCAGCCGGGCGAGCAGTTGAGCCTGGTACAGACCGACCCAAGCGGCAATGCTTCAGTGGCTACTGAGTACGACGTACCGCTGACCACTGCGCCCGATAGCCCGAGCAATCTGGCCATCGATGCTGGTGGCACTACCCTCACCGGTACCGCACCGGCCGGCACCCGTGTGGAGGTACATGACGCCAACGGCACGCTGGTTGGCACTGTGGTGGCTGGCCCCGACGGCAGCTTCACCGTCACCCTCGACCCGCCTCAGGCCAACGGCGAACTGCTGGACGTGGTCGCCATCGATGACGGCGGCGTTTCCTCGCTGCCTACCCAGATCACCGCACCGGATATCACCGCCCCAGCCGCACCGACCGAACTGGCCGTGGGCGCGGATGGCAGCGTTATCACCGGCCGTGCCGAACCGGGCAGCACCGTGCGCATCGTGGCTGCCGACGGCACTGAACTGGGCACTGCCGTGGTCGGCCCGACCGGCGTGTTCAGCCTCAACCTCAACCCACCACAAGTTGACGGCGAAGTGCTGCAGGCCACGGCGACCGATGCCGCTGGCAATACTTCCGTTGCCAGCTCGGTCACCGCCCCAGACATCGATGGCGGCGACACCACCCCGCCTGAAGCCCCGACCAATCTGGTGATCGGCCTTACCGGCAGCCAGCTCAGTGGTCGAGGCGAAGCCGGCTCTACCGTGCAGGTGAGTGACGCGGCCGGCAACATCCTAGCGACTGGCACCGTCGCTACAGATGGCACCTTCGTCATCGCCCTGGACCCTGCCGTCAACGACGGCAGCACCTTGCAAGTCACCCTCACCGACGCCGCCGGCAACGTATCCCAACCGGGCTCGGTCACCTCGGCTGACTTGGTGCCGCCCGCACAACCAACTGACCTGGCCTTGGCCGATGGCGTCACCTTCACTGGTCGCGGCGAGCCCGGTGCCACCGTGCAGGTACGCGATGCCGGCGGTGCTGTCATCGGTACTGGTGTCGTCGGTGCCGACGGCCTGTTCAGCCTCACCCTGTCGCCGGCCCAGGCCAATGGTGAAGCACTCGACGTGCGCTTGGTGGATGCTGACGGCAACACCTCTGCGCCGCTGCAATTCGATGCGCCGGATATCACCCCACCTGAAGCAGTAACCAATATTGCAGTTGGTGCTGACGGCCTGGCGCTGAGCGGTCGCGGCGAATCGGGTGCCACTGTCGAAGTGCGCGATGCCAATGGCACTGTGATCGGCACGGGTGTCGTGGGTGCCAACGGCACCTTCCTGATCGATCTGGATCCGGCGGCGCAGCCGGGCGAGCAGTTGAGCCTGGTGCAGACCGATCCAAGCGGCAATGCTTCCGTGGCCACCGAGTACGACGTACCGCTGACCACCGCGCCCGACAGCCCGATCAATCTGGCCATCGATGCTGATGGCACCACCCTCACCGGTACCGCGCCGGCCGGCACCCGTGTGGAAGTACATGACGCCAACGGCACCCTGATTGGCACTGTGGTGGCTGACCCCGACGGCAGCTTCACCGTCACCCTCGACCCGCCTCAGGCCAACGGTGAACTGCTGGACGTGGTCGCCATCGATGACGGCGGCGTTTCCTCGCTGCCCGCACAGATCACCGCACCGGATATCACCGCCCCTGCCGCACCGGCCGAACTGGTGATCAATGCCGACGGCAGCGTGGTCACCGGCCGCGCCGAACCGGGCAGCACCGTACGCGTGCTGGCCGCCGACGGCACCACTGTGCTAGGTAGCGTGGTAGTTGGCGCTACCGGCAGCTTCAGCATCACCCTCGACCCGCCACAGATAGACGGCGAGGTGCTTCAGGTCACGGCCACCGATGCGGCAGGCAACCCCTCCACCGCCAGCAACCTTACCGCGCCGGACATCGACGGCAGCGACACAACGCCACCGGAAGCCCCGACCAACCTGGTGATCAACCCTGCCGGCAGCCAGCTGACCGGTCGCGGTGAAGCCGGTGCCAGCCTTCAGGTGCGCGATGGCGCAGGCACCGTAGTTGCCACGGGCACGGTCAATCCGGATGGCACCTTCGCCATCACCTTGAACCCGGCCATCACCGATGGCAGTACCCTGCAAGTGACCCTGACCGACGCTGCCGGCAATGTCTCGCAACCCGGTTCGGTCGCCACGCCGGACCTGCTGGCCCCCGCGCAGCCAACCGAGCTGGCCTTGATCGATGGTGTGACCTTCACCGGCCGCGGCGAGCCCGGAGCCACCGTACAGGTGCGCGATGCCACCGGCAGCCTGATCGGCACAGGCCTGGTCAACGAAGACGGCACCTTCAGCGTCACGCTGTTCCCCGCCCAGGCCAATGGTGAAGCACTGGACATTCGCGTGGTGGACACCTCCGGCAATAGTTCGACGCCGCTGGCGTTCACTGCACCGGACATCACGCCGCCAGCTACTGTCAGCAACATCGTGGTCGGCGCCGATGGCCTGGTGCTCAGTGGCCGGGGCGAAGCGGGTGCTACCGTACAAGTACGTGATGCCAACGGCACTGTCATCGGTACCGGCACCGTCGGCGCCAACGGCACCTTCGAGGTCGACCTGGACCCGGCTGCCCAGCCGGGCGCTCAGTTGAGCCTGGTGCAAACCGATGCGAGCGGCAACGCCTCCGAGGCCCTGCGATATGAAGTTCCGGTAACCACCGCGCCCGCGAGCCCCAGCGACCTGGTGGTGGCTGAGAACGGTGTCAGCATCAGCGGTACAGCCCCGGCGGGCAGCCGTGTGGAAGTACACGACGCCAACGGCTCACTGGTCGGCAGTGTGGTGGTAGATGCCGATGGCACCTTCACCGTCATCCTCAACCCGGCCCAGGCCAACGGCGAATTGCTGGACGTGGTCGCCATCGACGGCAGCGGTGCTACATCGCTACCCGTGCAGGTCACCGCACCGGATATCACCCCACCGGTCACCCCGGGCGAGCTGGCGATCAGTGCCAACGGCAGCGAGGTCACCGGCCGCGCCGAAGTGGGCAGCACCGTGCGGGTGGTGGCCGCCGATGGCACCACCGTGCTGGGTAGTGGGGTGGTCGACGCCACTGGCAGCTTCAGCATCACCCTCGACCCGCCACAGGTAAACGGCGAGGTACTGCAAGTCACCGCCACTGACGCCGCCGGCAACACCTCCACGGCCGGCGACATCACCGCGCCGGACATCGACGGCGGCGACACCACACCACCGGATGCCGCGACCAACCTGGTAGTCAGCCTGGCCGGCGCCCAGCTCAATGGCCGCGGCGAAGCCGGGGCCAGCGTGCAGGTGCGCGATGCCCAGGGCAATGTACTGGCCAGCGGCTCGGTCAACCCGGACGGCACCTTCCAGATCACCCTCGACCCACCGGTGAAAGATGGCAGCAACCTGCAAGTGGTGCTGACCGATGCCAGCGGCAATGCTTCGGCCCCGGCGTCAGTGGTTACCCCGGACTTGCAGGCCCCGGCTCAACCGACCGGCGTGGCCTTGGCCGACGGCGTGACCCTGAGCGGCAACGGCGAACCGGGCGCTACCGTGCAGGTACGCGATGCCTTGGGCAACTTGCTCGGCACTGGCCTGGTCCCTGAAACCGGCAGTTTCAGCATCACCCTGTCGCCGGCCCAGGCCAATGGCGAAATCCTCGACATCCGTCTGATCGATGCTGCCGGCAATGTCTCTTCACCCCTGCAGTTCGAGGCTCCGGACATCACCGCGCCTGCCGTAGTCAGCAACATCGTCGTCGGCGCCGACGGCCTGACCTTGAGCGGTCGCGGCGAAGCCGGTGCTACCGTCGAGGTGCGCGATGCCAATGGCACGCTGGTCGGTACCGGCACAGTGACCGCGAACGGTACTTTCCTGATCGACCTCGATCCGGCTGCACTGCCGGGTGAACGCCTGAGCCTGGTACAGACCGACCCGAGCGGCAACGCCTCTGAAGCGCTGACCTACGACGTGCCACTGGTGGTCACCCCGACCAGCCCGAGCGAACTGGTTGTCGCTGCCGATGGCAGCAGCATCAGCGGTTCTGCTCCTGCTGGTAGCCGCGTGGAAGTGCATGATGCCAACGGCACGCTGGTCGGTAGCATCGTGGTGGGTGCCGAGGGCACCTTCACCGTGGTGCTTACACCGGCCCAGGCCAATGGCGAGTTGCTGGACGTGGTGGCGATCGACAACAACGGCACCTCGTCGTTGCCGGTGCAGGTCGCCGCACCAGACATCACCGCGCCTGCGGCGCCAAGCGATCTGGCAATCAGTGGCGACGGTACCGTTGTCAGCGGCCGCGCCGAAGCAGGCAGCACCGTCCGTGTGCTGGCCGCCGATGGCACCACTGTACTGGGCAGTGTCGTGGTGGGGGCCAGCGGCGCCTTCAGCATCGGCCTCACCCCGCCACAAGTGGCAGGCGAGCAGTTGCAGGTGACGGCCACCGATGTCGCAGGCAACGCCTCCACGGCCGGCAGCGTCACCGCACCGATCGTGGACAACGGCGGCGACACCACACCGCCGGAACCCGCTACCGAGCTGGCCATCAGTAACGATGGCCGCACAGTCTCCGGGCGCGGCGAAGCGGGCGCCACCGTGGAGGTGCGCAACGATCAGGGGCAAGTGCTGGTGAGCGGCACCGTTCAGCCCGATGGCAGCTTCAATGTGCAACTGCCAACCCCGGTGGTGGATGGCTCGTCCCTGCAAGTGACCCTGACCGACGCCGCCGGCAACGTCTCTACACCTAGCCCGCTGACGGCGCCCGACCAGGTAGCACCGCTGCAACCAACCGACCTGGTGCTGAGCAATGGCGACAGCCTGGCCGGTACTGCAGAAGGTGGCGCACGAGTAGAGGTCAAAGATGCCTCAGGCAACCTGATCGGCAGCGCCATTGCCGAGCCGGATGGCAGTTTCAGCCTGACCCTCGACCCGCCACAGGCCAATGGCGAGACCCTGTCCATCACCGTGACCGATGCGGCAGGCAACACTTCGGTGCCGCTGAGCTACGTGGCCCCGGACATCACCGCGCCAGCGATCGTCGCCGACGTGGTGGCAAGCGATGGCAGCCTGGCCGTGTCTGGCCGTGGCGAGCCCGGTGCCACAGTGGAAGTGCGTGATGCCCAGGGCGCAGTCATCGGTACTGGCACCGTGGCGCCAAATGGCACCTTCGTGATTGACCTGGAGGCACCGCTGGCCGCAGGTGAGAACCTCGTGCTGGTGCAGACCGATGCCGCCGGCAATACCTCGGCAGGGGTCAGCGTGACCGTTGCCGATACACCGCTGCCCGAAAGCCCGAGCGGCGTGGTGGTGGCCGGTGACGGCTCCAGCGTTTCCGGTACCGCACCGGCAGATACGCAGGTGCAAGTGCGTGACGCACAGGGCAATGTCCTGGGCAGCGCCCAGGCCGGTCCGGATGGCAGCTTCACCGTCGGCCTGACCCCGGCCCAGGCCAACGGCGAGACCCTGGATGTCGTGGCGGTTGACGGCGCTGGCAACAGTTCGCTGCCTACCCAGATCACCGCCCCCGATATCACCCCGCCCAATGAAGCCAGCGAACTGCAACTGAGTGCCGATGGCAGCCTGCTCACCGGTCGCGGCGAACCGGGCACCACCGTGCAGGTCATCAGCGCCGGCGGCACCGTGCTGGGCAACGCCCAGGTCGGTGCCGACGGTGTGATCAGCGTGGTCCTGAACCCAGCGCAGACCGACGGCCAGGAACTGGACGTGGTCCTGCGCGACCCCGCTGGCAACACCTCGACCGCCACCCTCGTCGCGCCCGATACCGACGGTCCGCTGCAACCCTCCGGGCTGGCCATCGATACCGCTGGCATCCACCTTACCGGCCAGGGCCAAAGCGGCTCCATCGTCACCGTGCGTGACGCCGACGGCAATGTGCTGGGCACTGCCACCGTGGGCGGCGACGGCCGTTTCGACGTCACACTCGACGCGCCACAGCGCAATGGCGAAAGCCTGACCGTCGAAGCGACCGACAACCTGGGCAATAGCGCAGGGCCGGTGGACTTCACCGCCCCCGACTCTACCCCACCGCAAGTGGTCACCAACCCGGCCATCGACGGCACCGGTACCACGATCACCGGCAACGGCGAACCGGGCGCCACCGTGACCGTGCGCGGGCCGGATGGCAGCGTGCTGGGCAGCACGGTGGTCGGCGCGGGTGGCGCTTTCGAAATTACCCTCGACGAGCCGCAAACCAACGGCCAGGCACTGACCGTGGAGCAACGCGACGCGGCCGGCAACCTGTCGGCGGAGGTCGATTTGTCGGCACCGGATACCCAGGCACCCGATAGCCCCACCGGGCTGGTCCTGGCCGGCGACGGCAGCAGCCTGAGCGGCAGCGGTGAGCCGGGTGCGCAGGTGACCGTGACCGGCACTGGCGGCACAGTACTGGGCACCGCAACGGTCCAGCCCGATGGCACCTTCCAGGTGGCCATCGACCCGCCACAGCTCAATGGCCAGACGCTGTCTGTCACTCAGGCGGACAATAGCGGCAACGGCTCGCCCGCTGGCACTGTGATCGCACCTGACTTCGAGGCACCGCTGCCGGCGCAAGGGCTGGGCCTTGATCCTACTGGCACACTGCTCAGCGGGCAGGGCGAGGCAGGCAGCACCGTAGAGGTACGCGATGCTGCGGGCAACCTGCTAGGCACCATCCCGGTGAATGCTGACGGGACGTTCGAAGTGGCACTCTCCCCGGCCCAGACCAACGGCGAAGTGCTGTCGGTGGTGCTGATCGATGGCGGCGGCAATGCCTCGCCGTCGGCCACGTTCACCGCTGACGACAGCACCGCGCCAGCTGCGCCTGCCGGCCTCACGATCACCCCGGGCGGCAGTGCCATCCAGGGTACCGGTGAAGCTGGCTCCACGGTGGAAGTGAAGCTTGCCGACGGCACGTTGGTTGGCACGGTCGTTGTGCCCGCAGGCGGCAGCTTCACAGTCCCACTATCGCCCGCCCAGTTGGACGGCCAGGCCCTGGATGTGACGCTGACAGATGCGGCCGGCAATATTTCGCAGCCCAGCCAGATCCTTGCGCCTGACATCACGCCACCAGCGCTGCCTACCGACGTTGCAGTCAACGGCGATGGCACGGCTGTGACCGGTAATGCACCTGGCGCCAGTTCAGTGACCGTGAGCGATGGGGCCGGCAATGTGATCACCGTTGCGGTCAACCCGGATGGCAGTTTCAGCGTGCCGCTGGATACACCGCAGAACAACGGCCAGACCGTAACCGTGGTAGTGACCGACGCAGCCGGCAACGACTCCGCGCCGGTCTCCGTCACCGCTCCGGACACGACCAACCCAGAACCGGCGACCGGGCTTACCGTAAGCCCGGACGGCAGCTCGGTCGGCGGCACAGCCGAGCCTGGCAGCACAGTGGAAGTCCGCAACCCGGATGACACCGTGCGCGGCACTGTAACTGCAGGGCCGGACGGCACCTTCGTGATACCTGTCGACCCACCGCTGGGATCAGGCGAAACCGTCGATGTGGTGGTGATCGACCCTGCCGGCAACGAATCTCCTGAAATACCACTGACTGGCCCGACCGGTACCGAAGTGGCCACGCCTTCAGCCCTTGCCATCAGCGCCGACGGTTTCCTGCTGACCGGCCAAGGTACGGTCGGCTCGCTGATTACCGTGACCTCCGGTGGCACCACGCTGGGTAGCGCCACGGTCGGCAGCGACGGCACCTTCCGTGTGTTCTTCCAGAACGCCCAGCTCAACGCCCAGATCTTGCAGGTCAGTGCCAAGGCTACCGTCGACAGCCAGCCTTCGGTGCCGGCCATTATCGTGGCCAATGACACCACGGCACCGGACGCGCCGACACAGGTAAACCTCAACGCCACCGGCAGTACGCTGACCGGCCAAGGCGAGGTGGGTGCAACCGTGCGCGTGACAGACGTACAAGGCACCTTGCTGGGGACTGCAACCGTCGACAGCAATGGCCTGTTCAGCGTCAGCTTCTCGCCGGCCGTGGCCAATGGGCAAAACCTGATCGTCACCCAGGCTGATGCTGCAGGCAATGTTTCGCTCGCGGCCACCCTGCAAGCGCCTGACCTGCAGGCACCGCTGGCAGCCAGCAACCTCAGCCTCAACAGCGCAGCCACCGTGCTCAGCGGCCAGGGCGAAGCCGGCGCCAGCGTCACCGTGCGCGACGCCAGCGGCGCCATCCTGGCCACTGGCACCGTCAACCAGAGCGGCCAGTTCCAGATCACCCTGCCCAGCGCGCAGGTCACCGGCAGCCCGCTACAGGTCACCCTCAGTGATGCCGCGGGCAATGTGTCCGGCCCGGCCAGCCTGGCCACGCCAGACCACACGCCGCCAGCGGCCATCAGTAACCCGGTGTTGAGCCAGGACGGCCGGCAGCTTTCCGGCAGCGGTGAAGCGGGCGCCACGGTACAGGTACGCAACGCCGCCGGTGCCTTGCTCGGCACCGCCACGGTGGGCGTCGACGGTCGCTTCACGGTGACCTTCGACACGCCGCAAGCCAACGGCCAGGTCATCGGCGTGACGCAAATGGATGCCGCCAGCAATACCTCGCCGGCGATCAACGTGACAACCCCGGACCTGACCCCACCCGCACCGCTGACCAACGTGGTGCTGAACAACAACGGCCTGACCCTGACCGGCCTGGGCGAAGCCGGTGCCACGGTCACCGTTCACGGCCCGGACGGGACCATCATCGGCACCGGCCTGGTGGCGGCCAATGGCAGCTTTACCCTCACCCTGAACAGCGCCCAGCTCAACGCCCAGCTCCTGAGCGTTACGCAGACCGACGCGGGCAACAACACCTCCAACGCCGTGGCGGTCACCGCGCCGGACTTCACCCCGCCTACGGCACCGACAGCACTCGCGCTGTCCGGTACCGGGCTGCAACTGACCGGTAACGCCGAAGCCGGCAGCACCGTGACCGTGCGC
Source organism: Pseudomonas sp. 10(2024) (assembly GCF_045164175.1). NCBI lineage: Bacteria > Pseudomonadati > Pseudomonadota > Gammaproteobacteria > Pseudomonadales > Pseudomonadaceae > Pseudomonas > Pseudomonas sp. 10(2024). The sequence continues at coordinate 908,055 of NZ_CP174006.1, read as the reverse complement.
GATGCCAGCGGCAACGTGCTGGGCACAGCGGTAGCCGGTGGCAACGGCACCTTCCAGGTCACCCTGAACAGTGCCCAGACCAATGGCCAGACGCTGCAGGTGACCGCCACCGACGCAGCCGGCAACGTGTCGCCGGCCGCACCTTACACTGCAGCGGACACCACGCCGCCGGCCGCCGTGGCCAACCTGGCTGTCTCCGCCAATGGCGCCACCCTGACAGGCGATGGCGAAGCAGGCGCAACCGTGACCGTACGAGCACCGGACGGTACCGTGCTGGGCAACGCTACAGTGGCCGCCGACGGTCACTTCAGCGTGTCCCTGTCACCGGCAGCGATCACGGGTGAAAGCCTGAGCGTGGTACAGGCCGATGCCGCACAGAATGTCTCCCCTGCGCAAAACGTGACGGCGCCGGGCGCGCTGGCACCGGCCACGCCGGACAACCTGATACTGGCCGCCGACGGCCTGTCGGTGAGCGGCACCGCCGAGGCGGGCAGCACAATCAAGGTGTACGGCCCCAACGGCGTATTGCTGGGCAGCAGCCCGGTCACCAACGACGGCACGTTCACTGTCAATCTCGGCAGTGCACAGGCCAATGGCGAAGTGTTGCAGGTCAGCGCAACGGGCCCCGATGGCACCGTATCGCTGCCCGCTACCCTACAGGCACCGGACACCACGGCACCGCAACCACTGACCAACCTGGTGTTGTCCAACGACGGCCTGGTACTCAGTGGCCGCGGTGAAGCAGGTGCCACCGTTACCGTGCTTGGCGAAGGCGGTATCGAACTGGGCACTGCCGTGGTCGATGCCAATGGCGACTTCAACGTCGACCTGAGCGTCGCTCAAATCAACGGCGAACAGCTCAGCGCCAGCCAGTCCGATGTGGCCGGCAACGAGTCCAACAGCGTCAGCCTGACAGCCCCTGACCGCGTCGCGCCGGATGCTGCCGGCAACCTGGCCTTCGCCGGGGGTGGCAGCTTGCTGAACGGTACCGGCGAAGCGGGTGCCGCCGTGCGTGTGCTCGCCGCCGATGGTTCGGTGCTGGGCAGTGCAACGGTGCGCGCCGACGGTACCTTCCAGGTCAACCTCGCATCGCCGCAGGCCAACGGCCAACAGGTGCAAGTGGTACTGGCCGATGCGGCTGGCAACCAGTCTGCCGCCAGCGCCATCACCGCGCCCGATACCACACCGCCATCGGCACCCGGCGAACTGGCCGTTTCCGGTGATGGTGTCACCCTCACCGGCCGCGGCGAAGTGGGCGCGCTGGTGACCGTGACCAACCCGGCAGGCGAGGAAATCGGCAGCGCCACGGTCGATGCCAGTGGCCACTTCACCATCACGCTGAACCCGGCGCTGGGCAACGCCGAGCTACTCAGCTTCACCCAGGCCGATGCGGCCGGCAACGTGTCGGCAGTGGCAACTCTGCAAACCCCGGACTTCACCCCGCCCGACCCACTCACCCAAGTGGTGATCAACGCCGACGGCAGCGTGGTCAGCGGCCTGGGCGAGGCCGGCGCCACAGTAATCGTCAGTAATGCAGCCGGTACCGTACTGGGCACGGGTATCGTGCTTGCTGATGGCAGCTTCAGCGTCGAGCTGTCACCTGCACAAATCAACAGCCAGACACTGTCGGTGCTGCAGGCCGACCCACCCGGCAACGTCAGCCTGCCGGTCAACGTCCAGGCGCCGGACCTCACGCCGCCAGCTGCTGCAACAGAGCTGCGGCTCAATGCGGCAGGTGACGAGCTGAGCGGTATCGGCGAAGTGGGCGCCACCGTGCGCGTGTACGTCGGCACCACGCAGGTCGGTACCGGCACAGTGGGCGCCGACGGGACCTTCATCGTAGGGCTGGATGCAGCACAGCTCGATGGCCAGGTGCTGCAGGTCACCCTGACCGATGCAACCGGCAACATCTCGCCAATCAGTTCGGTCACGGCCGTGGACACCACACCACCGGCCACCGTGATCGCCAGCATCAACGACAGCGGTACCCAGGTGACCGGTACTGCCGAAGCCGGCACCCGCGTCACTGTGGTCAACAACAACGGCGACCTGCTGGGCCAGGTAACGGTGGAACCGGACGGCACCTTCGTCCTTGACCTGAACCTCCCGCAAATCAACGGCGAAACGCTCACCATCATCGCCCAGGACGCCACTGGCAACCCGTCGGTACCGCTGGCGGTGACTGCGCCAGACCTGACGCCACCGGTGCAGCCGACCGACCTGCTGCTCAACGCAGCCGGTACGTCGATGACGGGTACGGCCGAAGCCGGCAGCACCATCACGGTACGCGGCCCGGACAACAGCATCGTGGGCACGGTGGAAGTGGATGCGAACGGCCAGTTCACTGTGCCGATCAGCCCGGCACAGAACAACGGCCAGTTGCTGACGGTGGTGTCCACCGATGATGCCGGTAACGCTTCGGTGGCTGTCCCTTACCAGACCAACGACACCTCGCCACCCGACCTGGTGACCAACCTGGCGATCAACAACACCTTCAACGTGCTGACCGGCAAGGGCGAAGCCAATGCCACGGTCACCGTCAGCTTCGACGGAGACGTGATCGGTACTGGCGTGGTGGATGGCGCTGGCAACTTCCAGATAACACTGGTGCCAGCGGTGGGCTCGCTCGCCACCCTGGAAGTGACACAGTCCGACGGCATCAATACGTCTGCGGTCGCGACCTACCTCACACCGTTGATCGCACCACCCGTGCCGCCAACCGACGTGACCTTGGGCAGCGACGGCCTGACCCTGACAGGCAGTGCACCAAGCGGTGTGGACATTCGCGTGTACGATGCCGCAGGCAACCTGATCGGTACAGGCAGCGCAAACCTGAGCGGCACCTTCACTCTGACACTGGACGCAGCCCAGCTCAACGGCGAGCACATTTCGGTGACAGCGGTGGCACTGGTCGGCGGCGAATCACAGCCGACCTTCCTGCAAGCGGCTGACATCACGCCACCGGCCAACCCGGTGGTGACCAGCCTCTCTGTCAATGGCCTGGTGCTGAGCGGCACGGGTGAAGCCGGTGCAACGGTGACAGTGCGTGATGCCAGCGACAATGTGCTCGGCACGGCGGTGGTGAATGGCGGTGGCGTGTTCACCGTCAACCTGAACGCCGCGCAGCTCAACGGCCAGGTCCTGGGCGTGAGCCAGGCTGACGCTGCAGGCAATGCGTCCGGCAGCACAAGCTACACCGCCGCAGACCTGCAGCCACCCGCTGCCCCCACCAACGTCGCCATCAACGGCACCGGTACCGTGCTTACCGGTAGCGGTGAGGCGGGCGCTACCATTACCGTCCAAGGCCCGAACGGCCAGGTCGGTACCGGAGTGGTGCAGGCCAACGGCACCTTCAGCATTACCCTGACCTCGCCACAGAACGACGGGCAACTGCTGGTGGTACGCCAGGCCGATGCTGCCGGCAACCTGTCCGCCAGCACCAGCCTGACTGCGCCGGACACCACCCCGCCAGCCGCCCCGCTGGCCACCATCAACGCCAACGGCACCTCGGTCAGTGGTTCTGGCCAGATCGGCAGCACGGTCACCGTGCGCAACAGCGCCGGTACCGTACTGGGCACCGCAACGGTGGGTAGCAACGGCCTGTTCGTGGTCAGCCTGACTGCGGCGCAGATCGACAACCAGGCGCTCAGCGTCACCCTCACCGACAGCGCCGGTAACGTGTCCACAGGCACTGCGCTGACCGCACCGGACCTGACCCCGCCTGCGGCTGCCGGCAACCTGCTGTTCAGTGCCGACGGCAGTACCCTCACCGGTACGGGCGAAGTGGGTGCCACCGTAACCGTACGCAGCGCCGGCGGTACCGTGCTGCAAACCGCGACGGTGCAGGCGGACGGCACCTTCACCGTGACCCTGAGCCCGCCTCAGGACAACGGCCAGATCCTGTCTGTGACCCTCAGTGACCCGCGCGGCAACGTGTCGGGTAACGTCAACGTCACGGCACCGGATGTGGATGCCAACGCACCGGTCATCGCCAGCGACAACCTGGCCACGGCCACGGTCAACCTGGCAGCGGTCAGCGCCACGGAGACCTACACCGACAGCTTCACCACGCTGCTGTCGGGGTTCTCCAAGACCTACACCTGGACGGTGGCAGCAGGCACCACGGCCGACCCTACCCTCACACTGACCACCAACAGCGTGCTGGCACTGCTCAACAACACCAGCTTCACCCTGCAGGTGAAAGACGCCAGCGGCGCCTGGGTGACCATCGCCACCGGCAACACCCAAGGCCTGCTCGACCTGATCGTGCTGCCAATCGGCTTGCAGGTGGACATCGGCGTGCTGCAAGCCGGTGATTATCGACTGACCGTGGGCAGTGGCGGCATCGGCCTGATCACCGAAGTGAGCACCACGCTGGACATCGTCTCCACCAGCCTGACCCAATTCACCGGCACCGGCATTGCCACCTCCGGCAACGTCATTACCGACGTGGGCACCGATGGCGCGGTGGATGCCCGTGGCCCGGACAGCGCCGCCGTGTTGCAAGTGCTGAAAGACGGCAGCTACGTCTCGGCCGGGACCGCCACGACGGTTCAGGGCCAGTACGGCACCCTGGTGATCAGTGCGGACGGCAGCTATACCTACACGCCCAACGGCAGCCCGAACAGTGTCGGCAAGGTGGATGTGTTCAGCTACCAGTTGGTGCACCCGAACGGCCTGTCCGATACCGCCAACCTGTACGTGCGCATCGACAGCCCGCAAGCCACGGAAATCTGGAGCGACAGCAACTACGGTGCACCGGCCACGGTGGTCGACGCAGTCAACGACGTTGGTAGCAGCCAAGTCACCCTGGACAACCGCGTGGACACCAGCAGCAGTACGCTGGGCTCGCTGAACCTGCCACTGATTGGTACCCGTCAGGCCACCTACAGCACCACGGTTGCCGCCGACACCACGGCCGACCTGCAGGTGGTGGTCAACTCCGCCAACCTGTTGAGCCTGCTCAACGGCACCACCATCGAGCTGCTCAAGCTCAACCCGGCCACCGGCCAGTACGTTCTGGTGCAGTCGGTACCGGGTGGTTCGCTGATCAGCGTGCTGGGGGGTGGCGCCGGGTATACCTTCGAGAACCAGGGCGCCGGTACCTACCAAGTCCGTGTCACCGCCGGCGGCATTGGCTTGCTCAGCTCCATCACCACCAGCCTGAACACCACCACAACGTACCTGACCGAGTTCGTGGTCAGTGGCGCGACAGCCGCCACCGGCAACCTGCTGACTGACGACAACATCGGTTCGGCCTTGACCGTGCTGAGCGTGCTGACAGCGGCCAACACCTACACCATCCCGGGCTACAACGGGGTAAGCGTGGCCGGTACCTACGGCACGTTGCTGGTGCATGCCGACGGCAGCTACACCTACACCCTCAACGCGGGGCTCACCTCGGCGGTGGTCGGTCAGCAAGACACCTTCACCTACGAGCTAAGCCACCCGAACGGCACCACCGACACCGCAACCCTGACCATCAACGTGGACGATGCTGCCGGCCTCACCGCGACCACATCGCTGCTGGCCGATACCGGCGACGAATCAGAGGCACTCGCCAGCCTGGCAGCGGCCACCGATGTGATCGCCGGCACCGACGGCAACGACCACCTCGATGGCAGCCAGGGTGGCCACATCACCCTGCAGGGTGGTGCGGGTGACGACACGCTGGTGGTGGTCGACCAGAACTTCGCCAGCGTCGACGGTGGCTCGGGAACCGACACCCTGCTGTGGGGCGGCGGTGATGCCAGCATCGATCTGGGCAACCTGGCCGGGCGCGTACACGACATCGAAATCCTCGACCTCAACGACACCAGTTCGGTGGCGCTCACCCTCAACCTGGCGGATGTGGTGGCCATCACCGAAACCGCTACCGACACACTGATCATCAAGGGGGACGACAAAGACTCGGTTCACATGACGGACAACTGGACGCTGGTCGGGAACCAAACTGCCGACGGCATCGACTATAACCAGTACACGGCCCAGGAGGATCCAAGCCATCACCTGTGGGTACAAAACGGTATCCATGTGGTTTGAGGCCGCTGCAAACCCGCCGGGTGAATGCCCGGCGGCATGGACGACCAGCAGTAAGGGAACTATGTGAAGCGAAGCAGTCCGCTGTCACCGCTGTTGCTGGGAGCCTTCGGGCTCCTGGCCCTGAACTTCCACCCGGTTGCCCAGGCAGCCGATGATATAGACCCCCACCTGCGCCAGATCGGGCCGTCGCTGCTACGCGATGCGCCCGAAGCGGTGCCCGCCCGCCCCCCCATCGGCATGGCCCCGGTCGCCAGTGGCGAACGGCTGAGCCTTACCGACGCAGTGCTGCAGGCAGCGCAATGGCACCCGAGCATCGCAGAGGCCATCGGCAACCTTTACAAGCAGGGCGAAGGCATCAACGTCGCCCGAGCGGGGTATTACCCACAGATTTCCGGCGGTATCCGCACCGGTTATGACACCGGCTATGGCGGCGACCGCAATAGCCAGGCCCTGAACCTGTCGCTCAAACAAATGCTCTATGACTTCGGCAAGGTCGACAGCGCCGTCAACGCGGCCCAGGCTGCCGCCGCCCGGGCACAGGCCAATATCCTGCTGGTGGTCGACGATCTGGCCCGCGACACAGCCTATGCCTGGATCGAGACCCGCCGCTACGAGCAACTGATGACGATTGCCCGCGACCAGATTCGCGGCGTGGGCGACATTGCCGGCATGGCCCGCCAGCGCAGCGACATGGGCGCCAGCACCCGTTCCGACGTGGTACAGGCCGAGTCGCGCGTGGAAAGCGCCCGTGCCACCCTGGAGGAGTACCAGTCGCAGTACGAGCGCTGGCGCTCGACCCTGGCGGCGCTGATGGGTCGCGTTACCCCTCCGGCACTGGCCGAGGGCTCACCCGCCGAGCTGGACCAGGCCTGCAAGCGCCCTGCTCAGGGTGATGACCGCCTGCCCGCCGTGCTGATGGCCCTGGCCCAGCGCGCACAGGGCCAGGCCGAGCTGGCCCAGGCCAAGGCGGAGGCCTACCCTACCCTGTCGTTGCAACCGCAGGTCAATCATTACCTGGACGACGACTACAACCGCGATAACGCACGGCTGGACCGCACCCAGGCGGGCATCTACCTGAACGTCGAAGTCCCCATCTACCAAGGGGGCTCCATCAGCGCCCGCACCCGCGCTGCCGGCCATGCGCTGACCGCCGCCGACTCCGCCGAAGACGCCGCACGGCTGCAGGCGCGTCGGGGCCTGGCGGAGGCCAAGGCGCAAACCTCCGGGCTGGGCCGCCGGCTGACTTCGCTGGAAGCCCGCCAGGTCAGCATTCAGGAGGCACGCATGCTCTACGGGCGTCAGTACCTGGACCTGGGCACACGGCCACTGCTCGACCTGCTCAACGCCGAGCAGGAGATCTACCAGTCACGCTTCGAACTTGCCGGCACCCGCTCCGATCTGCTGCGCCTGGATGTCGACTGCCTGTACAACACCGGCGCCCTGCGCACGGCCTTTGGCCTTGAGGGGCGCAACCTGCAAGGTGTGGAGATCCAGCCATGAGTGATTCGATCGATGTGACCCTGCCCAACCAGGCGCCCGCGCCGGAGCAGGCCGCCGCGCACCGGCCAGACCTTGGCCCCTGGCTTGAGGTGATGTTGCAGGTGGCACACCACTACCGCCTGGACGTATCACCCCAGCGTATTCGCCTGGCCGCTGCGGAGGATGCCCGCCCGTTGAATGAAATCCTCCGCCACATGGCACGTCAGGCGGGGCTGGCATTGCGCTTCGTGCACTTAGATGCCAAGGGCCTGCGGCAATGGCGCACGCCGCTGGTGCTGGAGCTGGACGATGGGCAGCTGGCGGTGGTCGAGTCGGTGACCGAAGAAGACGACCTGGCGGTGGTGTTCGCCGGTGACCAGGGCCTGACTTCGCGCCTGCCCCGCGACACCCTGAAGGGCCGTATCAACCGCGTTGCCCTGCTGCGCCCGGCCCGGCCACTGCGCGATGTGCGCACCGACGACTACACCGCGCCTTACGACCGCCACTGGTTCGCCCGCATCGTACTGCGCGACCTGCGTCCCTATGGGCAGGTGATGGTCGCGTCACTGGTGGCCAACGTGCTGGCGCTGGCCGGCGTGCTGTTCTCGATGCAGGTGTACGACCGAGTCATACCGGCCGAATCCCTGCCCACCCTCTACGTCCTGTTTGGCGGTGTGGTGTTGGCACTGGTGTTCGACTTCAGCATGCGCCTGCTGCGGCTAAAGGTGACCGACCTGCTCGGCAAGCGCGCCGACCTGCGGGTGAGCGACCTGGTCTACGGCCATGCCCTGCGCCTGCGCAACTCGGTGCGGCCGAAGTCCACCGGCTCGTTCATCTCGCAGTTGCGCGAGCTGGAGTCGATCCGCGACCTGATCACGTCCAGCACCGCCACGGTGCTGGCCGACCTGCCGTTCTTCCTGCTGTTCCTGTTCGTGTTCTGGCTGATCGGCGGCGTACTGGTGTTCATCCCGCTGGTCGCGCTGCTGGCCATGGTGTTGCCCGGGTTGCTTGCACAACGGCGCCTGGCACGGTTGGCCAATGCCTCGATGCGTGAGTCGGCGCTGCGCAACGCCATGCTGGTGGAAAGTATCCAGGGCCTGGACGAGATCAAGGCACTGCAGGCAGAGGCACGCTTCGAACGGCAGTGGAACCAGTACAACGCGGCCTGCGCGCACACCAACCTGCGCCTGCGCACCCTCACCAACGGCCTGGTGACCTGGACGCAGAACGTGCAGGGTGCCGTGTTTGCCGTGGTCATCGTGATCGGCGCCCCCATGGTCATCGCCGGCGACCTCACCACGGGTAGCCTGGTGGCGGCATCCATGCTTTCATCGCGGATGATGGCGCCGCTGGCCCAGTTGACCCATGTGCTGACCCGCTGGCAGCAGGCCAAGGTCGCGCTGCAAGGCCTGGACAAGCTGATGCAGTCGCCGGTCGACCACCCCGAAGGCGAAGCCCGCGTGCACCTGCCGGCCATTCACGGCGAGTACCGCCTGCGCCAGGCCAACTTCCGCTACAGCGAAGACTACCCGCCAGTGCTGAACATTGGCCGGCTGGACATCCAGCCGGGCGAGCGCATTGCCGTGCTGGGCCGCAACGGCGCCGGCAAATCAACCTTGCTGCAGGCGCTGGGTGGGGCCATGGACCTGGTGCAGGGCGAGATCAGCCTGGACGGCATCGCCATGGCCCACCTCGACCCTGCTGACCTGCGCCGTGACGTCGGCCTGCTGCCGCAGTACGCGAGGCTGTTCCACGGCACCCTGCGGGAAAACCTCACCCTCGGCGCCGGCCAGGCCAGCGACCAGGAACTGGTGGCCGCGCTGGCCGCCACTGGCGCACTGGACTTCGTCCGCCGCCTGCCCAAGGGCATGGACCACCTGATCCTCGAAGGAGGCCTGGGCTTGTCTGGCGGCCAGCGCCAAGCCCTGGTGCTGTCGCGCCTGCTGGTACGCCAGCCGCAGGTGCTGCTGCTGGACGAGCCGACCGCGTCGCTGGACGACATGACCGAGCGCAAGCTGCTGGATAACCTGGAGCGCTTCTGTCAGGGCCGTACACTGGTGATCGCAACCCATCGCCTGAGTGTTCTGCAGCGGGTCGACCGCATCCTGGTGCTGGACGCCGGGCGCATCGTCATCGATGACGCGCGCGATGCCGCGCTGGCCAAACTGCAGGGAGCCCAGGCATGAGCAACCATGAACTCCCGGCTTCCTACCTGGACGGGCAGGACGACCAGGCGGTATTCCGCGCCGGCCGCATCATCACCCTCTGCGCGCTGATGCTGGCGGCGTTCCTGGCCTGGGCGGCCTGGTTCGAGGTGACCGAGGTGTCCACCGGCACAGGCAAGGTCATCCCAAGCTCGCGAGAGCAGGTCATTCAGTCGTTCGAGGGCGGTATCGTCGCGCAGATGAGCGTGGCCGAAGGCGACCTGGTCGAGCGCGGCCAGGTGCTGGCCCAGCTCGACCCGACCAAGACGGCTTCCAGTGTGGGTGAAAGCGAAGCCAAGTACCGCGCTGCCAGGGCCAGCCAGGCCCGCCTGCAGGCAGAGGTGACCGGCAAGCCACTGACCTTCCCGGAGAGTCTGCGCGACTCTCCTGACCTGATCGATGCCGAAACCGCGTTGTACCAGACCCGCCGCCGCGGCCTGGAACAGACCCTGGCGGGTATTCAGGACTCGTTGCAGCTGGTGCGCAGCGAGCTGAAGATCACCGAGAACCTGGCAAAGATGGGTGCCTCCAGCCGGGTTGAAGTGATCCGCCTGAACCGCCAGCGTTCCGAGCTGGAACTCAAGGCCAACGAGGCACGCTCGGACTATCTGGTGCGCGCCCGGGAAGAACTGGCCAAGGCCAGCGCCGAAGCGGACGCCCTGTCGGAAGTGATCCGCGGGCGCAGCGACTCGCTCACCCGCCTGACCCTGCGCTCGCCGGTGCGCGGCATCGTGAAGGACATCGAGGTAAACACCCTGGGTGGCGTGGTGCAGCCTGGTGGCCAGGTGATGAAGATCGTGCCGATGGACGAACGCCTGCTGATCGAAACCCGCATCGCGCCACGGGACATCGCCTTCATTCACCCCGACCAGGCGGCCAAGGTCAAGATCAGTGCCTATGACTACTCGGTATACGGCGGGCTGGACGGCAAGGTGGTGGGCATCTCGCCGGATACCCTGCAGGACGAGGTCAAACCGGAAATCTACTACTACCGCGTGTTCATCCGCACCGAACAGGACAGCTTGCAGAACAAGGCCGGCAAGCGTTTTGCGATCGTGCCAGGGATGATTGCCACGGTGGATATCCGAACGGGCGAGAAAACCATCCTCGATTACCTGATCAAGCCGCTGAACCGAGCCAAGGAGGCCCTGCGTGAACGCTGATCCAGGCGTTTAAACACCTCCCCCTGTGGGAGCGGGCATGCCCGCGAACACCGGCGAAGCCGGTGCCATGTACCGCGTCGCACGCTTCGCGGGCATGCCCGCTCCCACAAGGGTCCCAGGCGCTCCGGAGTAGTGGGCAACTCGCCGCACACTCTGGCCAGAATCCATCCTCGGTTATCCTTTCAAGCCGCTGAACCGGGCATTTACACACATCCCTGTGGGAGCGGGCATGCCCGCGAACACCGGCGAAGCCGGTGCAATGTACCGCGTCGCACGCTTCGTGGGCATGCCCGCTTCCACAAGGGTCCCTAGCCCTCCTGGGTTCTGTGCAAAATGCCTAAAGCCCAACCCAAACAGGCCGATAACCGGTTATCCCCTGCTCCTCACCGAAGGTCACCATGGCCACGCAAAATGCCCGCGCGGATTCGCTATCCCTGCTGCTGTTCACCCTGCGCAGCGGCAAGCTGATGGCAATCAACCTGCTCAAGGTCAGCGAGATCATCCCCTGCCCGCCGCTGACCAAGCTGCCTGAGTCGCACCCCCACGTAAAAGGTGTGGCAACCCTGCGCGGCCACTCGCTGTCGGTCATCGACCTGTCCCGCGCCATTGGCGAACAGCCACTGGTCGACCCGCAGGGTGGCTGCCTGATCGTTACCGAGATCAGCCGCTCGCGCCAAGGCCTGCATGTACAGGCGGTCAGCCGCATCGTGCATTGCCTGAGCACCGACATCAAACCGCCGCCCTACGCCTCGGGCACCCGCTCGTTCATCACCGGTGTGACGCGCGTCGACAACACCCTGGTGCAGGTGCTGGACATCGAAAAAGTCATACACGCCATCGCCCCGCCCGTCGCCGAGCCAGTGCACAGCACCTTGAACGAAGAAGATGCCAGCCTGCTGGCCGCCGCCAATATCCTGGTGGTGGACGACAGCCAGGTGGCCTTGCAGCAGTCGGTGCACACCCTGCGCAACCTCGGTATCGAATGCCACACCGCGCGCAGCGCCAAAGACGCCATCAATGTGCTGCTGGAACTGCAGGGCACCGCGCAGGAGATCAACATCATCGTCTCCGACATCGAAATGAGCGAAATGGACGGCTACGCCTTCACCCGCACGCTGCGTGAAACCCCTGACTTCCAGCACCTGTACGTGCTGCTGCACACCTCGCTGGACAGTGCCATGAGCAGTGAAAAGGCGACCCAGGCCGGGGCCAATGCCATCCTTACCAAGTTCTCCTCGCCAGAGCTGACCGATTGTCTGGTGGTGGCTGCGCGTACCGTGGTGTTCGCCGAGCACTGATATATTCAGCGACAAACTCCCCGGCTTGCCGCCGGGGGTGACTCGGGCATAATTCGCGCCCCTCGCAAGAAAATTGCCGGAATCGCGTATGAAGCTTCTCAGCTCTATCTTGATCAGCTGCGCCCTCTTCAGCGGTATTGCCCAGGCCTCCAGTAGCCAGGCCTGGAACGAGCAGCGCCAGCAGATGCTCAAGGCTTGCCTGACCGCCAGCCAGTTCAAGGACGCCCATGCCCGCGGCAAGCCCGCCGAGTTCGATGACCAGGCCGGCATGAGTGCCCTGCTGATCGAAGGCGTCTACCCACAGAAACACATGCAGCAGCGCACCGGCACCGAGCTGTGCCTGTACGATCGCCAGCACCAGCGTGCGTTCGTCAGTGAATGGAGCCCGGAAGCCAAGTGACCGACCGCTTACGTTTCGGCTGTACCGGCTGCGGCAAATGCTGCACCGGCCACCATGTGCCCCTGACGCTGGCCGAAGCGCGTCGCTGGGCGGACGATGCCGGCCAGGTGGTGGTACTGATCGAGGCCTTCGTCGTGGACGGCCCCGGCATGCCGCTGGATCAACGTGACCATGTGCTGCGACGCTCCCATCCGGTGCATTGCGGCGAGGGCGAGGCACGCGTCTCGGTGACCTTTGCTGCATTCAACCCCGGACGTTGCCGTAACCTCGACGCCAACGACCTCTGCACCATCTATGAGCAGCGCCCACTGGTCTGTCGCATCTATCCGGTAGAAATCAACCCGCATATTCCCCTGCGGCCAGACAGCAAGGACTGCCCGCCGGAGGCCTGGCAACAGGGGCCGGAGCTGATTCTCGGCACGCAACTGGTCGATGTGGAACTGCAGGCGCTGGTACAGGCTTCGCGCCAGGCCGACCGCGATGACATTGCCGCCAAGGTGGCGGTGTGCCAGGCATTGGGCATGACGACCAGTGCGCTCAAGGGTAACGGTTTTACCGCCTACTTGCCGGATATGGGGGCGTTTGCTGCGGCGCTGGCGCAGGTACAGGGGAATGAAGGGGCGCAGTGGACCTTGCATGTGCAGGATGAAGCGCTGACGGCAAGCTTGCAGGCATTGGGTTTGCGCACAACCCATGAAACCCCGGTTTATTACGCCTTTATCGGCTTCTAGCCTGCCAAGGCGGCGCCCTGTGCAGGCGCCCTAGCACGGGGCTTTCGCCGAAAGCCCCGTTGTTTCCCCCTAGGATCGTTACCTTTTGCGCAACAGTGCTTATCGCACTTCGCTCTGTTTCGAGTGCACTGAAAGGACTAACTTTACCCCTGTCCTCATTAGCACTTGCACCGCAAGAAGGTAGTTTCAAATGTCCAACAGTATGGGTATTGCCAGCGTCTTCGTCCTGTCTTCCCTGTTGTTGTCGCCCCTGGCCATGGCCGAAGAATCCCCGGCATTCGTTGCCCGTAATGCAGAGATCGCGGCTGTCCATCAAGAAGCCCGTGACGCTGTAGCCGCAAACAAGGCCGATACCGTAAAAGACGCGAAACAGACAGCTTCCAAAGTCAGCGTCGAGACCAGTGCCGACAGCTGATCACGCGCTGTCGCTACTCCCGTTTTCCCTTGGCTACGCCATGGGCACCCCCGGTGCCGATATGTTAGCCTTTTAAAGCCGCTGCCGATCAGCGGCTTTTTTTATGTGCTTTAACGCTCAGCCCGGCTGTAACGTGTACCTATAAAAAAGACGCACATTCAAATATAAAAACTGCCACACCGCCAGATCCAAGGAGCTAGTACCGGTGCCTTCCGCGTTTCGTTTTACCCCGCTTTTCATTGCGTTGACTGCAACGATCCCTTTCGCCGCCCAGGCAGATGAAGACAAGGCTGATGGCTTCATCGAAGGTTCGTCCTTCAACCTGCATTTTCGTAATGCCTACTTCAACCGCGACAACCACAACGCCGGCGTGCGCGACACCCGCGAGTGGGGCCAGGGCGCGGTAGCGCGTTTCGAGTCGGGCTACACCCCGGGCGTGGTCGGCTTTGGCCTGGATGCTCATGCCATGCTGGGCCTGAAGCTCGACGGCGGTGGCGGCCATGCCGGCACCAGCATCCTGCCCGAACACATCAAGGACGACGGCGAGCTGGGCGCTGCCCCGCATTCGTTCTCCACTGCCGGTGCTGCGGTCAAGCTGAAAGCCTTCGACACCGAGCTGAAAGCCGGTGACCTGTTCCTCACCAACCCAGTGATCGCCGGCGGTGAAACGCGCATGTTGCCGCAAACCTTCCGCGGTGTAAGCCTGACCAACACCAGCATCGACGGCCTGTTGCTCGAAGGTGGCCAGGTCAGCTTCACCCACCCGTACAACCAGAGCGGCCACCGCCGCATCGACACCTACTACGGGTCACTGGACGAGCACGACAAGAGCAAGCACCTGAACTGGGCCGGCGCGTCGTGGAGCGGTACCGAGCACATCACCGCCAACCTGTACGCCGCCGAGCTGAAGGACATCTGGAACCAGTACTACGCGGACTTCGACTACACCTATGTGGTCAATGACCTGGTCAGCCTGAACCCGGGCGTACACTTCTATCACACCCAGGACACCGGCCAGGCCCTGCTAGGCAAGATCGACAACAACACCTACAGCGTGCACTTCACCGTCAATGCAGGCTTCCACAGCGTCACCGCTGCCTACCAGCGAGTGAACGGCAACACGCCATTCGACTACATCAACCTGGGCGACAGCGTGTACCTGGACAACTCGCGCATGTACTCGGACTTCAACGCGCCGAACGAGCGTTCGTGGAAACTGCAGTACGGCTATGACTTCGCCGGTGTCGGCGTGCCTGGTTTGTCCACCTCGCTGTCCTACTCGCGCGGCGAGGCTGACCTGACCAAGGCCACTCAGGACACCACTCACTACGACTACTACCGTGAAGATGGCAAGAACGCCATGCACTGGGAGCGCGACCTGGACGTGAAATACGTATTCCAGGAAGGTGACCTCAAGGACCTGTCGGTGCTGGTACGCTATGCCACCCACCGCGGCAGCCAGGGTTATGCGTCGATCGACAGCAACAGCGACAACGATGAACTGCGGGTAATCGTCGATTACCCACTGAACGTGTTCTGATCTTGCGCTGCAAGCATCGCAAATAACCCTGTGGGAGCGGGTTCAACCGCGAAGAAGGCACCGCGGTGTTGGGCACCGGCTGCGCCGATGTTCGCGGGTAAACCCGCTCCTACAACGGCCTGTGTCCAATCCCCGGTGTGTGTCCACCGCAGATCAGTGTGTAGGAGCGGGTTTACCCGCGAATACCGTGGTGGCGGCAACGGTGAACGCCTGCTGGAGATTGGCCAGCAGGCCCGGCCCATTCGCGGGTAAACCCGCTCCTACAGGCGACGGCAAATCGAAAAGTACGGTACACCGTGCTTCCGTCGGACAAATCTTGTCCGACAATGCCCGCTTCCCTAGAATATCGCCGCCGCGAATGGCCCTGCCCACGCAGTAGCGAGCATGCCCACCCAATCCCCGCGTTTCGCAGTCTACAGGTCGCACCCCGAGCTGATCCTCAACCTGGGCAGTTGCCTTGCCGTGCTCGCCATCGTAGCCATCGTCAGCTACCTGCTTGCCCGCGAGCGCGAAAGTGTCGAGCAGTCGGCGGTGCGCTCGTCGAACAACCTCGTGCAGCTGATCGAAAGCGACATCCTGCGCAACGTCGAACTCTACGACCAATCCCTGCAAGGCTTGATCTGGGCCGTCGGCCGCAAGGAACTGCCGGAAGTCCCCGGCCCGATACGCCAGCGCCTGCTGTTCAATGAAGCCTTCGTCGACCGCAAGCGCGGTGACGTGCTGTGGCTGGACAAGCAAGGCAATATCGTTGGCGACTCCACCAGCAGCGTGCCGCGCAAGGCCAACTTCGGCGACACCGGGGTGTTCAAGGCCCACCAGCACAATGCCAACCTCGGCTTGCTGGTGGGCCCGCCTTTCAAGGCCAAGCTTGGCGACCTGGACTGGTGTATCAGTTTCAGCCGGCGTATCTCCGGCCCCAATGGCGAGTTCGCCGGGTTGGCAGCGGGTGCGCTGCGCCTGTCGTACTTCAATGAGTTGTTCCAGCGCCTGGACATTGGCCACGACAGCAGCATCAACCTGTTCAATGCCGATGGGCAGTTGCTCGTCCGCCAGCCCTACCGCGGACAGGACCCACTGATTGGCACCTACTACACCGAACGGCCCAATTTCAAACGCATCCTCAGTGAACAGAGCGGTAGCTTCACCGCCCGCTCCCACGGCAGCGGCAAGCTGCGCATGTTCACCTTCGCCCGGGTCGCGCAGTTGCCACTGATCGTGCTGGTGGCGCACTCGGCCGACGAGGTGTTCGAGTCCTGGCGCCGCACCGCCATTCTGGTCAGCGTCGCCACCGGCGGTCTGTGCGTGGGCATTCTCTGGCTGACATTGCTGCTGGGCCGCGAACTACGCCGCCGCCACGACGCCGAAGAAAACCTGGCCATGCTCGCTTCCACCGATAGCCTGACTGGCCTGGCTAACCGCCGCAGGCTGGACCATGTGCTGCGCCAGGAATGGGCCCGCGCCCAACGTAGCCGTAAGCCGCTTGCGATACTGATGGTGGACGTGGACCACTTCAAGGCATTCAACCAGCGCCATGGCCATGCCGGTGGCGACCATGCCTTGCGCGAGGTGGCCAAGGCCATCGAGGCATGCATTCGTCGCCCTGCGGATTTGGCTGCGCGCTATGGTGGGGAGGAGTTTCAGGTAGTGTTGCCAGAAACCGATCTGGCCGGGGCCCAGCTACTGGCTGAACGCATCCGCGCCAACGTCGAGGCGCTGGCGCCGTTTGCAGATGATGCCCACGCCGTGACCGTGAGCATCGGTATCGGTCTGTCCGGCACCCAGCAGGACCTTGGCAGGCTGCTGGGTGCTGCGGACGAAGCGCTCTACCGCGCCAAGGCCAATGGCCGCAATCGGGTAGAGGGCCCGCTCGATTAGGAGCGGGCGCGAGCGGCGTTGCGCAGGGCCTTGACCTGGTCATGGTTGCGCTGCACGCCTTGCAGCTGCTTTTCCACCAGGCTGTAGGTCATGTCGCTGGCAGTGCGGCCCAATTTCACCAGCTTCTCGCGGGCTTCCTTGTAGGCCTTGAGGGCGTGGTCCTCGCCACGCTCTACCTCGTTCAGCACTGCCTCCTCGTCCTTGCCGGTGACCATCGACTTGAGGTTGACCCAGCCGCGGTGCAGGTCGCCACTGATGCTGGTAGAAGTTTCCGGATCGCCGCCCAGGCGGCGCACTTCGCTCTGCAGCTCACTGGCAGCGTTGGCGCACTCGCCCGCACGCTGGACGAAGAACGCTTTCAGTTCGGGGTTCTTCACATCATCGGCCGAGGCCTTGAAACCCTTCTCGCCATCCTTGCTGTACTCGATCAGGTCGTTGAGTACATCGATCACGTCTTTGTTGGGGTTGCTCATGGTCGAACTCCTTGGCAGGTGATAGTCCACTAGGGAATTGCAGTGTTCGTGCCACGCTTTCAAAAAATATAAATTCCTTACCATTCAATAAGTTACGAAAATGATGGCATCAGCTGTCAACGGCGTTCTGCATGATTGCCGCTTGGGGCTTCGTGCAGATTGCAGTATGGTCGGCACCTTTCCACAGCCAGGTGCGCGAAGATGAAGCCGGAAACCCTCGAACTACTGGTGACCCGCAGCATGCCGTTCGGCAAGTACCAGGGCAGGATCATTGCCGACCTGCCCGGGGACTACCTGGCGTGGTTTGCGCGCAAGGGCTTCCCGGCAGGGGAACTGGGCGGGTTGCTGGCGTTGATGCATGAGATCGATCACAACGGGCTGGGTGATCTACTGGTGCCGTTGCGGCAGAAGCATCGCAGTTGAAAGGCCAACGCGGGCTCTGTGGGAGCGGCCTTGTGTCGCGAAAGGGCTGCGAAGCAGCCCCAGATTTTCAGCTTCGCAACTTAGATTGCCGGGGCCGCTTTGCGGCCCTTTCGCGACACAAGGCCGCTCCCACAGAACGAGGTCTGCTCATACACTTTTAGCAGGCGCCACGGCCAACTCCACACGCTCGCTCTTCTTGATAACCGCATACACCACCGCTGTCACCAGGCTACCCGCCACAATCGCCAGCAGATAAAGCAACGCATGGTTGATCGCGTTGGGGATCAACAACACGAACAAGCCGCCATGCGGCGCCATCAGCTTGCAGCCAAAATACATCGACAATGCCCCGGTCAGCGCACCACCAGCGATACTGGCCGGGATCACCCGCAATGGATCCTTGGCGGCAAACGGAATCGCCCCCTCAGAGATGAAGCACAACCCCAGCGCCAACGCCGCCTTGCCCGCCTCGCGCTCGCTCTGGGCGAACTTGCGCCGGGCCAGGAAAGTGGCAATACCCAAACCAATCGGCGGCACCATGCCGGCGGCCATGGTCGCCGCCATTGGCGCGTAGCTCGACGAGGCCAGCAGCCCCACCGAGAACGCATAGGCGGCCTTGTTGATCGGCCCGCCAAGGTCGACGCACATCATGCCGCCCAGCAACAGCCCCAGCAGGATGGCATTGGTGGTGCCCATGCTGTCGAGGAAGTGCGTCAGGCCTTCGAGCATCGCCGCTACCGGCTGGCCAACCACGTAGATCATCACCAGCCCGGTGAACAGGCTGGCCAGCAATGGAATGATCAGGATCGGCTTGAGCGCCTCCAGGCTGCTGGGCAAGCGCGCCCATCGGGCAATGGCCTTGGCGCTGTAACCGGCGAGGAAACCGGCGACGATGCCACCGATGAAGCCGGCCCCCAAGGTGCTGGCCAGCAGGCCGCCAATCATGCCGGGGGCCAGCCCGGGGCGGTCGGCGATGGACCAGGCGATATAGCCTGCCAGTAGCGGAACCATCAACTTGAAGGCAGCCTCACCGCCAATCTGCATCAACGCCGCCGGCAAGGTACCCGCCTCTTTGTAGGCCTCGATACCGAACACGAACGACAACGCAATCAGCAGGCCGCCGGCCACCACCATCGGCAGCATGAATGACACGCCGGTCAGCAAGTGCTTGTACACACCGGTTTTCTCGCCCTTGGTCGGCGTGGTCGCCGCTGGGGCGTCGGCAGCGTTTTCCACCGTGGCTTGCGCCAGGGCTTTGTCCAGGGTAGCGCTGGCCTGCTTGAGGGCAATGCCGGTACCACAACGGTAAATACGTTTACCGGCGAAACGTGCAGTGGGTACTTCAATGTCGGCGGCCAGCAGCACCACGTCCGCCGCAGCGATGGCTTCAGCAGACAAGGGATTGCGCGCACCGACCGAGCCCTGGGTCTCGACGGTCAACTGGTAGCCCAGTTGCTGTGCGGCTTGCTGCAAGGCTTCTGCGGCCATGAAGGTATGGGCTACGCCGGTCGGACAAGCAGTCACGGCAACGATGCGGGTACCAGCACTGCCAGCGGCGGCCGGGCCATCTGTCACTGCGGTCAGCAGCTCGGCGTTGGCCGCCGCTTCGTCGAGAAAGCCTTCGCGATCAGCCAGCGCCTGGGACGGCATGCTTTGGTACAGGCGCTTGCCGACGAAGCGGGCCAGGTCCACCGGCCCGGTGCTGACCACAAGCACCCAGTCAGCCTCGGCGATCTGTGCGGCGCTCAGTTGCCGCTCGGGGTGTTCAGTATTCTGCACTTCGACGCTGGTGCTCCAGCCGCGCCGCTGGGCAGCGGCGGACAGCAAGCGTGCGCTCAGTACACTCGATACCTGGCCGTTGGGGCAGGCGGTGACTATGGCAATGTTCATCGGCAACCCTCTTGTTGTTCTGTCAGTTGCACGGCCGCTTCCAACTGCGCCAGGTGCTCGCGGTCATGGATGCCGAAGCCAACCTGGGTAACGGCCTGGGCGGCGATGGCAGTGGCCCGGGTCAACGTCTGCGCAGGCGCCTCGGCCAGCAGCAGGCCGTGGACCATGCCGGCCACCAGCGAATCCCCCGCCCCCACCGTGCTGGCAACCCGCACCTTGGGTGGGCGGGCCTGCAGGGCCAGATCGCGACTGAACCAGCTGACGCCCTGCTCGCCCGCAGACACCACCACGTGTTCAACGCCACTGTCCAGCAGGCGCTTGGCGGCAGCACGCTGTTGCGTCAGGTTATCCACAGCCAGGCCCAGCACTTCGCCCAGTTCTTCGGTATTGGGCTTGACCAACCAGGGCGCGCTTTGCAAGCCAACACGCAGGGCTTCACCACTGCTGTCCAGGACTACCTTGAGGCCTTGGGCCTTCAACCGTTCGAGCAACTGGCGGAACCAGTCGGCACTGATTCCGCGCGGCAGGCTACCGGCCACCACCACGGCATCGTGACCGGGGGCAATCTGTTCCAGCCTGTGCAGCAAGGCACTGCGTGCCGCCTCGTCGACCTCCGGGCCCTGCCCGTTGATGTCGGTCACGCGGCCATCCGCCTCGACCAGCTTGATATTGCTGCGGGTTTCGCCCGGCACACGGACAAAGCAGTCGATAAAACCGCGGCCGTCGATCAGCGCCTCGAAGGGCTGCAGATTGTCGCTCCCCAGGAAACCGCCCACGGTTACGCTGTGCCCCAGGTCGGCCAGTACCTGGGCAACGTTCAGCCCCTTGCCTGCGGCGTGACTGTGCTGCGCCTGGCTACGGTTGACCTGCCCTGGGCGCAGAGTGTCCAGGCCGATGGTGATATCCAGCGCAGGGTTGAGGGTAAGAGTGAGGATCTTGGCCATTCAGTAACGCTCCACCAGCGCGCGAACTGCTGCGGCGCTGTCCTGTTGCAGGGCCTCGCGCGCCAGGGCGCGGGCTGTCTGATGATCGGCCTGGCGAACCAGTGCCTTGACTTCGGCGATGCTGCGCGCGGAGACGCTGAGTTCGTTCACGTCCAGCCCCAGCAGCACGGCCACCGCCTGCGGGTCGGCTGCCAGCTCGCCACACACGCCCACCCACTTGCCGTGGGCATGGGCGGCGCGCACGGTCATGTCGATCAGGCTCAATACCGCCGGGTGCAGGCCATCGGCCTGTGCCGAGAGGCTGGGGTGGCCACGGTCGATGGCCAAGGTGTATTGAGTCAGGTCGTTGGTGCCGATGCTGAAGAAGTCCACTTCGCGCGCCAATTGCGCTGCCAGCAGGGCCGCTGAAGGCACCTCGACCATAATGCCCAGTTGCAGGTCGGCTACCGGGATTTCTGCACGCAGGCGCTCCACCATGGCCCGAGCCTCACGCCATTCGTGCACCTGGCCAACCATGGGGAACATGATACGCAACGGGCGCTGGTCGGCGGCCCGCAGCAACGCGCGCAACTGGTCTTCCATCACTTGCGGGCGCAGCAGGGTCAAACGCACGCCGCGCACGCCGAGGAAGGGATTTTCCTCGGCAGCGATCGGCCAGTAAGGCAACGGTTTGTCGCCGCCAACATCCAGGGTACGCACCACCAGCGGGCGCCCATCGAGGCCATCGAGCACGCGGCGGTACTCGGCTTCCTGGGTAGCCACATCCGGCGCTTGAGGGTGGGCCATGAAAATCAGTTCGGTACGCAGCAGGCCGACACCTTCGGCGCCCTGCTCCACCACCTTGGCGATGCCGTTGCTATCGCCGATGTTGGCAAACACCTCGACGGCATGCCCATCACGGGTGATGGCCGGCTCGAAGCGGTTGGCCCAGGCGGCCTGCAGGCGTTGCTCGCGCAGGTCACGCTCGGCCAGCGCCCGCTGCAGCTCATCCGCTGGCGGTGCGACGCTGACCACACCACGCTGGCCATCGAGCAGCAGCGGCGTACCACTCTCCAACAGCAGTATCGATGCACCCGCGCCGACCACTGCTGGTATGCCCAACGCCCGGGCGACGATGGCACTGTGGGCCGTGGCGCCGCCCTGGGCGGTGACAATGCCGGCAACCCGGTTGGGGTCCAGGCGGGCGACATCGGATGGACCGACTTCGGTCATAACCAGCACATAGGGTTGCTCGGGTTCAACCTGCGCCTGCACACCACACAACTGCGCCAGCACGCGGCGGCCAATATCGCGAAGGTCGGCGGCGCGCTCGGCGAGCAGCGCATCGTGCAACGCCTCTTGCTGACGGGCCGCAGCTTCGATCACGGCCATCCAGGCGGCCGCAGCGCTTTCGCCCTGGGCCAGGCGCTGTTCGGCATCGTCGGTCAGGGCCGGGTCGGCAAGCATTTCCTGGTGGGTGACGAAAATTTCGCCAATGGCTTTGTCGCTGCGCAGGACCAAAGCCTGCAGTTCGCCATTGACGGTAGCCAAGGCTTCACGCAGTTTCTGCCGCTCCAGGGCGCAAGATTCACCCCGCAAGGGATAGTCGAACTCACGCTCGACACAGACATGCGCCGGGCCGCTGGCAATGCCGGGGGCGGCGCCCACACCCTGGATACGGCTGCCGGCCGCTGGCGCTTGCAGTACTTCGGGGACGTCATCGGCAATGGGCGCGACGCTCTGCGGTAGCGGTTCCACCTCTTCACCCAAGCCTTGTTCGATAGCAGCCAGCAGCACCGGCAAGGCATCGGCAGCGATGCTCGGTTCGGCGACCAGTTCCAGTGCCTGACCACGGCGTGCGCCGAGGCTGAGCAGCTTGCTCAGGCTCTTCACCGATACGGCTGGCTGCGCGCTATCGACCAGGCGCATACGGATTTCCCCTTCAAAGCCTTTGGCCAGTTGTGCAAGCACCTTGGCCGGTCGCGCATGCAAGCCATGTGGATTGGCCAGCACGATACGTGCGCTAGGCCAGTCCGCCGGCACTTCGCCGCCCAGCACTTCCAGCACCGCACGGCTGCTGGTGGCTTGGTAGAGCATCTGCCCACGGCCTTCGATCAGCACTTCGCACAGCCGCTCGAGCAGGGCCTCGTGAGCGGCGCCAAGGCTGGCCAGGCAGAACAGACCGTTGAGCGGCTGGTCGCGGTAACGCAGCGGCTGCTGCGGGGTGATGAAGGCCAGGCCCGGCTGACGAACCTGGCGCTCGCTGTGCAGCCACCACAGGCCCTCACCCAGCGGTAGCGGCTCGGCCTGCTGCAGCACGGCGGCAAAGCCACTGTCGACACAGTCGGCACGTTGCAGCAGGCGGGCACCGCGCCAGGCCAGTTCGTCGAAGTCTTCTGCCGGCACGTTCAGGCCGACCAGCTGCGCATCCAGCGCCAGCGCTTGGGGCGCGCCCTGCAGCAGCTTGAGCAGCGCTTCGGCAGAGCTGGCACGGCGCAAGGCTTCGGCCAGGTCGGTCTCGCCCAGCGCCCGGGTCAACAGCTGCAGCAGGCGCAGGTGTTCGTCGGAGCGGGCGGCAATACCAATGGCCAGGTAGACCATTTGCCCGTCACCCCAGTCTACCCCCTCGGGGAACTGCAGCAGGCGTACGCCGGTGGCATACACCAGGTCACGTGTTTGCGGCGTACCATGGGGAATGGCGATGCCCTGGCCAAGGAACGTGGAGCCTTGTGCCTCCCGGGCCTGCAGCCCTTGCAGGTAACCCTCGGCGACCAGACCGTCCGCAACCAGCCGATCCGCCAGAAGGCGCAACGCCTCGTCCTTGTCGGCGGCCTTCTGGCCCATGGCTATCTGCTCATTGGCGAGCTCGAGCATGACCTTCTCCTTTTGCAGTTCCCGTTCGGGTACTGGAGTATTGTTGTGAAATTCACATAAAGGGCCAGTTCAGCAGCCTTGCGCGGGTGGCAGCCGAGGCAGAAAATTCGGCAGCTGAAACGTTTAATCTGACCAGACGGCCACGTTACTCGATAATCTGCCCAGTAAAAAGCCCCATCCTGTCGGACAATTGCGACAATGGTCGTCTGCGCGTGATGCCTGTACCGGGTCAAACTACCCGGTCTGGCCTTACAGGCAGCCCCGGAAATAACAAGGAAAATTCGGTGAAACTCAGCGATATCGCCCGTCTGGCCGGTGTGTCCGTGACCACTGCCAGCTACGTCATCAATGGCAAGGCTGAACAGCAGCGCATCAGTAACAGTACTGTCGAGCGGGTACGCGCGGTGGTCGAAGCCCACGGCTTCACCCCCAACCCGCAGGCTGCTGGGCTGCGCAGCCGGCATACCCGCACCCTGGGCTTCATTCTCCCGGATCTGGAGAACCCCAGCTACGCCCGCATTGCCAAGCAACTGGAGCAAGGCGCACGCGCCCGCGGCTACCAGCTGCTGATCGCCAGCAGCGATGACCAGCCAGACAGCGAGCGCCAACTGCAGCAACTGTTCCGTGCGCGCCGATGCGATGCGCTGTTCGTTGCCAGTTGCCTGCCGCCAGAAGATGACAGCTACCGCGAGCTGCAGGACAAAGGCCTGCCGGTGATTGCCATCGACCGCCGTCTGGACCCCGCACACTTCTGCTCGGTGATCAGCGACGACCGCGATGCCAGCCGCCAGCTGGCCGCCAGCCTGCTCAGCTCGGCCCCACGCAGCATCGCCCTGATAGGCGCACGCCCCGAGCTGTCGGTTAGCCAGGCGCGTGCCGGCGGATTCGACGAAGCCCTGCAAGGCTATACCGGCGAAGTGCGCCGCTATCAGGGCGAAGCGTTCAGCCGTGAGTGCGGCCAACGCCTGATGCAGCAACTGATCGACGACCTGGGTGGCCTGCCGGATGCTCTGGTGACCACTTCGTACGTGCTGTTGCAGGGCGTGTTCGACACCCTCCAGGCGCGCCCGGTCGACTCGCGCCAACTGCAGCTGGGTACCTTTGGCGACAACCAGTTGCTCGACTTCCTGCCGCTGCCGGTCAATGCCATGGCCCAGCAGCATGGCCAGATTGCCGCCACCGCGCTTGAACTGGCACTGGCCGCCATCGAGGAAAAACGCTATGAACCCGGCGTGCACGCCGTTGGCCGCACCTTCAAGCAACGCATCTCAGCGGCCTGAACATGCGCCTGATCGACACCCACACCCACCTGGACTTCCCCGACTTCGACGCCGACCGCCCGCGCCTGCTGGCCAACGCGGCGGCGCGTGGGCTGGAGCGAATGGTGGTGCTGGGGGTGTACCAGGCGAATTTCCAGCGGGTGTGGGAACTGGCCTGCGCCGAGCCGCGCCTGTTCGCCGCGCTTGGCCTGCACCCGGTCTACCTCGACCAGCATCGCCCTGAGCACCTGGTGCAACTGCGCGAGTGGCTGGAGCGCCTGCGCGACAACCCGCGGCTATGTGCCGTAGGTGAGTTCGGCCTGGACTATTACCTCGCAGACCTTGACAAGACCCGCCAGCAGGCGCTGTTCGAAGCGCAACTGCAGATGGCTTGCGACTTCGAACTACCAGCCCTGCTGCACGTGCGCCGCAGCCATGCCCAGGTGATTGCCACACTCAAGCGCTACAAGCCAGCGCGGGCGGGGGTGATTCATGCGTTTGCCGGCAGCTACGAAGAGGCCCGCGAGTACATCAAGCTGGGCTTCCTGCTGGGGTTGGGCGGTGCGGGTACCTGGCCGCAGGCGCTGCGGCTGCGCAAGACCTTGGCGCGGCTGCCACTGGACAGTGTGGTGCTGGAGACTGACTCACCGGACATGGCACCGGCGATGTACCCAGGGATACGCAACAGCCCGGAGCACCTGCCGGAAATTGCAGCGGCGCTGGCGCACGTAATGGGGCTGGATGTCGAGGTGCTGGCACAGGCCAGCACCCGCAATGCTTGCACGTTGTTTGGCTGGTGAAACTCGGGTGAACGGGATTACCGCGGGATGCGAGTGGCGCGGAATCAGACCAGCACGGTCCACAGCGCAAACCCGGCATACCACAGCACTGCACAGCGCAACAGCAATTCCCACAGGCTGTCCAGCCGCCCCAACCCACGCTGGCTGTCCTCTTCCTCGGGAATGTCATCGGCAATCCGCCCCACCCGAGCCACCAGGTGCCCGGCGCTGATGTGCCAGTTGAGCACCTCGTGCAGCATCACCCGTGTCACCGCGAGGAAGTTGCCCACCAGGGCAAAGCTCAACGCCAGCGCCCGCACCGGCAACCAGTCCATGATGTGCCGCAACTGCTCGGCACGCGCCTTCAAAGCCGGCTGCTTGCTGTGCTCACTACACAGCGCCAACAATCGATAAGCCAGCGCAGCGCCAGGGCCCAGTACGAAATACCAGAAGATCACCGCAAAAAAGCCCTGGTACACCTGCCACAGCAAGTTACCCTGCACCCGCACCAGCAAGCTGTGCGGTTCATCGGCCACCAGGCCCAGGTCGCGCTCGGCCGCGTGCAGCGCCGCCTGATCGTCGCCCCGCCGCCAGGCATCACGAAACGCCCCCAGCGATGCCTTGGCATCGCCGCGGCCCAGGCTGTAGATCAGCACCAGCAGGTGCACCGGCAATGCCAGCAGACCATAGGCCACCGGCTCCAGCACATGCAGCAGCAACACCAGCAGCGCTACCGGCGCCAACACCAGGATGGCCAACGTCCACCATGGGTGCACCTTGCCGTTGCGTTCCAGACGCACCAGTTCGCCAATAAAGAACCCGTCACGCTGCACCTGATGGCGCAGGGCCGAAAACTTCTCGACCCACAGCGCCAGCAACAAAACCAGAAAACTCATGCCTTGTCCTCGTTGTGCTGCAGCGCCTGGCGGTAGCGCCACCAGTCGAAGGCCGGACCAGGGTCGGTCTTGCGCTGCGGGGCAATGTCGCTGTGGCCCTGAATGCGGTTCAGGTCGATGGCTGGCCAGGCATCGCGGATGTGCCGGGTGAGTTGTTCCAGCACCGCATACTGTGCATCGGTATAGGGCAGGTCGTCGGTGCCTTCCAGTTCGATGCCGATGGAAAAGTCGTTACAGCCTTCGCGCCCGTCAAAGCTCGACACACCTGCATGCCAGGCACGGTCATGCAACGACACGAACTGCGTCACCGCGCCGTCACGCTCGACGAACAGGTGCGCCGACACGGTCAGGTGGGTGATGCTGGCAAAATACGGGTGTTCATCAGGGGCCAGGCGGTTCTGGAAGAATTGCTGCACCTTGCCCGTGCCGAAACAGGCCGGGGGCAGGCTGATGTTGTGGATCACCAGCAGAGAAATCGATTCGCCTTCGGGGCGCGCATTGAAGTTCGGCGAGGGGCAGTGGGTGATTCCGATTCCGTGGAACCAGCCAGTGGCACGGTCCAATTGCATGGGCAGATCCTGAAAAACGCCGTGAACATGCCCACAGTATGCCCGCGGCCAACGCCGTGTGCATGTGAATGATTGTAATGCGTCGACCTATTGCGCCTGCCCTTGCCGCAAGCTTTCAAGTACCGCCTCCAGCGCCCGTTCGAACAACAGGCGATCATCCAGCACGCGCACTTCGTGCCGCTGCAGTGCCTGGGCCAGGCTGGCGCTGCTCCACTCGCGCACTTTCATGCCGGTGCGGTTGGCGAACACCAGCCTGTCACTGCTTTCAATGCGCGCGACCAGCTTGCAGCGCAGTGGCTCATCCTCGTCGAGAACCTCGACCCAGGTGCCGATACGCAGGCGTTGCGCCTGGCGCAGCGCTGCAGCCTGCCCGTCGGCAGCGTGCAGGGGCACGCAGGCGGGTTCTTCGGCAATCGTCAGCACAATCTCTTGGGCCACCCGCACATCGCCCAAGGGTTGGCCCTCTCCGCTCGGCAGCGCTTCATTACCTGCGCAGGCGCGCAGGTGCAACTGTTCCAGTTGCAGGAAGAACTCGCGGGTCGCCACCGCGTCCAGGGCTATGCTGGCCAGGCCATCGCGCAGCGCCTTGAGCAGGCCTGGCACCTGCTGCAGCAAGGCTTGCGGCTCATGTGGCGGCGTGATGCTGGCCAGCAGCATGTCCATCGTCTGCACTGCGTCGTGCCAGGCCTGTGAGGCCTCGCCCTGTTTCAGCCAAGCCAACAGCAGTACCTGGCTCCAGGCCTGCACCAGCATTTGCACCACCACCTGCGGCAATACCCGGCCGCGCAGGCGCTGGTTGAGCACGTGCTGCACCTGCTGCCTGGCCTGCATTGCCCGGGCACGGCCTTCTTCGGCGTCGCGAGTGCGTTGCTCCAGCAACTCGTTACGTCGCCGTTCGTCCTGATTGAATGCCAGGAAGTCGTCGAGCAGCTCGGCGAACAGGCTGGCATCGTCGGCAAAATCATTGAGCAAGCGCTGGACGATACGCTCTACCCGCATGTGCAAGCTGTCACGCTGGCACTCGCTGCCGCACTCCCAGCCAATCGCGGCGCCGGCGATTTCGTTGAGCAAACGGCGCGCCGGGTGGCTACTCCGGCTGAACAGCCCCTTGTCCAGTAATGCCACCTTGAGCAGGGGAATATGAAGGCGCGCAATCAGCGCCCGCAGGCTGGCCGGCAGGTTGTCATCGTTGTGGATGAACGCGAACAGCAGGCCAACCAGGTTGATCATGTCTTCGTCAGCCACGTGAAGGCGCCGACGCGTACCGCTGCGCACGCTGACCCGCAACAGCAGTTGCTCAAGCTGCTGGCCGAGCTCGAAGTCATCGGCCTCGTACGTGGCGGGCACATAGCGCTGCAAATGCGACAGCAGCCGGAGCAGGTCGGCGGTACTGATCGGCTGGGCGGCAGCCACCGCTTGCAAGCGCGGAGCGAACTGCCCGCGCACCGGCGCCAGCAGTGCCTGCAACGAGGCAAACAACGCCTGCCCTGCGGCGTCCGCCCCCTCCTCCTGGCCAAGGTTCGCCGGCCTGGGCCGCGCACGCATGCGCCGGTCTTCGGCACGCCGGCGCGGCGCCGGTTGCAGCTCGGGCAGTACGCCGGCAGCGGCCAGCAACTGGTTGGCTTCGCCATAGATCACATCGACATCGCGCAGCACATAACGCTCGAACAGCTTCAGCAGCACCAGCTTGACCCGCAGGCCAACGCCCAGATTACGCCCGGCGTCGAGAAAGTAACGACACAGCGCGGCTGGCCCCAATGGGTTGTGCTGCTCGTACAGGGGGCGGTCGAGCAATGCCTGCAGGCGCAGACCCAGTTGCTGCAGGGCAACGCCATCACGTGACAGCACCCGCGCCACCATGCCCTCGATGGCGGCGGCCCGTTCCATTTGAGCCTTGCTGCGCGGCTTGCCCGGCTGGGCCAGGTTTGCCAGCAAGTCGACCTGGCCGGCGCGGAGGAAAGCATCATGGAACGTATCCAGAAAACCACGCTCGATGCTCTTGCGCTTCAGGCGCAGGTCACGCATGGCTTCGAAGTACAGGTTCTGGTCACCGCGGTCGAAGGCCTTGTCGGCCATTTCGAAGAGCGTGTCATCGGCATTGTCGAACAAGTCCTGCAGGCCCTGACGCAACTGCAACGCTGCCTTGTCGCGCACCTGCAGCAACAAGACCGGAAGGCAAGGATGAGGCGTACGCCCCCCTCGGTCGATGGTTGCCGCCAAGGGCACCACCTTGCCTTCTTTTTGCATCCTGGACTCCTTGCAGGGTGTCTTGCCCGAAAGGGCTGAAAAATCGTCAAAGCTATGACGCCAAATACTAGTCGCCATTATCGGTAAAAAATCACATAGCTACCAGCGCCGTTTCGCTGGCTGGCTAATGACCCTGATCTGCTCCGATTACTCACGACGCCCGACCAAAGGTCAGCGCCAAGGCTGCTGTACACACCGGCCCCCTGCCCTATAATCGCGGGCACCTAGCTTGTGGAGCCGACCATGCCGAACCTACGCCTTGCCGACCTGACCGCTGAAATTGAAGCCAACGTGCGCCGCGCGCTGTTGGAGGACATCGGCAGTGGCGATATCACCGCGCAACTGATCCCGGCCGAGCGCCTGGCCAAGGCGACCATCATCACCCGTGAAAACTGCGTAGTCGCCGGTACCGCCTGGGTCGATGCCGTATTCCGCCAGCTCGACCCGCGCGTTGCAGTGCACTGGCAGGTGGCCGACGGTGAGCAGGCCACTGCCAATCAGCCGTTGTTCCACCTGGAAGGCCCGGCCCGTTCGCTGCTCAGTGGGGAGCGCAGCGCACTGAACTTCCTGCAGCTGCTGTCAGGGGTCGCCACCCGTGCGCGCTTTCTCGCCGACCTGGTAGCCGGCACCCAGGTGCGCCTGCTGGACACCCGCAAAACCCTGCCGGGCCTGCGCCTGGCGCAAAAATACGCGGTGACCTGCGGTGGGTGCGACAACCACCGCATAGGCCTGTACGACGCCTTCCTGATCAAGGAAAACCACATCGCCGCCAGCGGCGGCGTAGCCGAGGCTGTGGCCGCAGCGCACCGCATTGCGCCGGGCAAGCCGGTGGAAATCGAGGTCGAAAGCCTGGAGGAACTGCGCCAGGCGCTGGCCGCTGGCGCGGACATCATCATGCTCGACGAGCTGAACCTGGACGAAATGCGCGAAGCCGTGCGCATTACCGCGGGCAAAGCCAAACTTGAAGCCAGCGGCGGGGTCAACGAAACGACCCTGCGGGTGATCGCCGAAACAGGGGTGGACTACATCTCGATTGGTGCCATGACCAAGGATGTGAAAGCGGTGGACCTGTCGATGCGACTGAGCCTGTGAGCTGATTGCAGGCAATAAAAAACCGGCGCTTGGCCTAATGCCAGTCAGTTAAGCTGACTGGCATTTTTCATTTTCGGGTGGGGTACTTCGCTGGACGTTGCTTCACCGTTCGCGGAAACCATCGGTCAGGCCGTCGATGTGGCAAGACATATTGTGCCGCCGAAGCCTGCAGATCCGACAAAAATCCCGGCAAATTTCCGGGGTGGTTCAAGGATGTGCCATGCAGCAAGCCCAGTATTGCCCAGCTACAGGCAGTAAAACTCATCTCGCATGGGTACACACCAGGGCACTGTCGAGACATTTGCACCATCTGATAACGCAACAGGTTGTAGCCCAGCAGTACGCCCCATAGCTCTTGCGCAATCATCTCCGGCGTCTTGCTTCTCAGCGTATATTCACCACCTAAAAGCCCTTGCTTGATCTCTCGATATCCCAGTTCGATTTCCCAACGCTGACTGTAAAGGTCGACGATCTCATCACCCGGGAAACGCAGCGGATCGACCATTGAGGTCAGTACGCTCACCACCTTGCCTTTAATCGTCTTGCTTAACAGCCGTGCTCGAGTCTCCAGCGGCAGGCCGGGCCATTGCTTACGGGCTTGTGGCGAGGTGCGCAGAATGACTACGGCATCGTTGCGCCCAAGCTTGTGCTCGACTTCGTACTGGCTACCCTTCTTCAAAGGAATAAGCCAATGACGCTGCTCGCCTTGTGATTGCCAGTGATGCAGCAAACCCAACGAGTAGAAACCTTTATCGAACAGGGTCAGCGAGTGATCAGGCGTGGTAGCGATCAACTGTTCGGCCAGCTTCATTTCGCTACTGTGATAGCTCTCGAAAGTACTGCTTATCAGCAGATGGCTAGTCAGTTCCATCTGGCAGACCATTCGGACTTGAGGGTAACTGCCATCGCCATGCTGATTGGTCGCGCCGCCGTAGCACGCCCGATTTTCTGCGGTGTCGGGGGTATTCCAGACGACGCCATCCACACCCAAAAGCGTTAACCCCAACCATTGAGGGTGTTGGACTTCTGCATGCCATCGCTGCTGGGTGAGCGAAAACACCTCGCGAACCGCTTCGCTACCCAGCCGTTGCCGTCCCTGAACAACAGCGCTGGGCGCCACCAGCGGTCGCTTGCCCGGCAGCATGATGTCCATGTGATTCACGACATCCCAAGCCGACATCCGGCGGAACAACGCCATGCCGATGATGCACCAGACCAGGCTTTCCAACGGCAACCGGCGCTTGCGTATAGTCGAGACGCCTGCCGTTTCGAAGGCCTGTTTCACAATGTCTGGATCAAGCAAGGCTCCAAGCCCTTCGAGGGCATGTGGCCGCGATGCCATTTCATGAGTGAGGGACAGGGCTTTTGACAGGCGCATAAAAAATCCGATGCTCGTTTCCAAGCATCGGATTTTGCGGCCTATGGGCTAAAGGTCAATGCGTCAGTCTTAACTGACTGGCATTAGGCGCTTTGCCCCCCTTTTTCTCAGATCAGAACGAGGCGTTGGCCAAACCGTCCAGGTAGCGCTCGACATCCAGCGCTGCCATGCAACCCGCACCGGCCGAAGTGATGGCCTGGCGGTAAACGTGGTCAGCCACGTCGCCAGCGGCAAACACACCCTCGACGTTGGTAGCGGTGGCGTTGCCTTCGCGGCCGCCATTGACTACCAGGTAGCCGTCTTTCAGGGTCAGCTGGCCTTCGAACAGCGAAGTGTTCGGGGTGTGGCCAATGGCGATGAACACGCCGTCGACCTTGATTTCGTCGCTGCTGCCGTCGTTGTTCTTCAGGCGCGCACCGGTTACGCCCATGTTGTCACCCAGCACTTCGTCCAGGGTGGCGTTGAGCTTGAGCTCGATCTTGCCTTCGGCCACACGGGCGTTCAGCTTGTCGACCAGGATCTTCTCGGCGCGGAAGGTTTCGCGACGGTGTACCAGGGTCACTTTGCTGGCGATGTTGGCCAGGTACAGTGCCTCCTCCACGGCAGTGTTACCACCACCGACCACGGCGACCGGCTTGTTGCGGTAGAAGAAACCGTCACAGGTGGCACAGGCCGAAACACCCTTGCCCATGAAGGTTTCTTCCGACGGCAGGCCCAGGTAGCGAGCGCTGGCGCCAGTGGCGATGATCAGCGCATCACAGGTGTACTTGCCGCTGTCACCCTGCAGGGTGAATGGCTTGTTGGCCAGGTCGACAGCGTTGATGTGGTCGAAGACGATTTCGGTTTCAAAACGCTCGGCGTGCTCTTGCATACGCTGCATCAGAGCCGGGCCGGTCAGGCCGTGGGGGTCGCCAGGCCAGTTGTCGACTTCGGTGGTGGTGGTCAGCTGGCCACCAGCCTGCATGCCGGTGATCAGCAGCGGCTTGAGGTTGGCACGGGCGGCATACACCGCAGCGCTGTAACCGGCAGGGCCGGAACCGAGAATGATGACGCGCGAATGACGTACTTCAGACATGTCGAACTCCTGTCGAGCGGGCCGCAGGGCCGGCATCGGTGTACCGGCTGCGCCAGCCAAGAAATTAAAAAGGACCCACGCAGCACTTGGGGAAGGCTAAAACGCGCAGGCCCGCAAAGCGAAAAGTTGAGCGCACTGTAGCGAGGTCGCAAAGATTAAGGAAATATCCTTAGACAATCCACCTCATAGGCATCGCCTATGCTGCGATTTCATCGATAAACACGCGCCGGGCGCTTTTGTTACATCCCGTTTCCCGCCCACTGCGTGCCTTTCGTCGGCGCGGCAAACTCGGTAAGGTCAGCGCGTTTTCCTTCTCTGCGGAGTATCTAGATGCAAGCCCCTGTCCTCTCTGGCCCCCAATACTTGCGCGAAGGCCTGAAACTGGTGCTGAGCCCCAACCTGCGGTTGTTCGTGCTGCTGCCACTGGCGGTCAACCTGTTGCTGTTCGGTGGCCTGATCTACTTCGCCGGCCACCAGTTCGGCATGTGGCTCGATGCCCTGATGCCCACTCTGCCTGACTGGCTGAGCTTCCTCAGCTACATCCTCTGGCCGCTGTTCGTTGCCTTGCTGGTGCTGATGGTGTTCTTCACCTTCACCTTGGTGGCCAATATCATTGCCGCGCCGTTCAACGGCTTTCTGGCGGAAAAGGTCGAGGTGGTAGTGCGTGGCGAAGACACCTTCCCAGCCTTCAGCTGGGGCGAGCTGGCAGCCATGGTACCGCGCACCTTCAGCCGCGAAATGCGCAAGCTGGGCTACTTCCTGCCACGCGCCATCGGCCTGTTCGTCCTGTCGCTGATCCCGGTGGTCAACGTGGTGGCTGCGCCGCTGTGGCTGATCTTCGGCGTGTGGATGATGGCCATCCAGTACATCGACTACCCGGCGGACAACAACAAGATGACCTGGCAGGACATGCTCGCCTGGCTGCGCCAGAAGCGCTGGCAGAGCCTGGGCTTTGGCGGCATCACCTACCTGGCGCTGATGATTCCGGGGGTTAACGTGCTGATGATGCCGGCGGCGGTGGCCGGGGCTACGCTGTTCTGGGTGCGGGAGCGGAGCTGACTCCTGGACCGTGTGCGATTGACTTGGATTGCGCGGGCCCCTGTGGGAGCGGCCTTGTGTCGCGATAGGGCCGCAAAGCGGCCCCAGCAATCTGTGCAGTGGCGCTGAAATCTGGGGCCGCTCTGCGGCCCTATCGCGACACAAGGCCGCTCCCACAAAAAAGCAGAGCGTGCCTGGCCTGGGTTTCACTGCCCCAACCGGCTGGAAAACTGCCCCACCACATCCACCACCCGCTTCGCCCCGTCCTGGATCTCGACAATTACGGTGCCCGTCTCATCCGCCAGCGCCAGCCCCTGTTCGGCCTGGCGCTTGCTGGTGTCGATGATCGACACCGCCGCCTGCGCCAGTTGTTCGTTCTGCTGTACCACCCGGGCGATTTCTTCGGTGGCGGTGCTGGTGCGAGAGGCCAGTTGACGCACTTCGTCGGCAACGACGGCAAAGCCCCGCCCTTGCTCACCCGCGCGGGCAGCTTCGATGGCCGCGTTAAGGGCCAGCAGGTTGGTCTGCCCGGCAATGTCGCTGATGGTCTTGATGATCGAACCGATCACCCGCGACTGGGTATCCAGCGCCTGGATGCCGTCGGCGGCCTCTTGCATCGAAGCCTCCAGTCCACGCATCACGGTGACAGTCTGGGTGACCACTTCGGTGGCCTTGCGAGCACTGACATCGGTACCCAGCGAGGTGTTGTAGGCGACATCTGCCGCCTCGGCCACTGCCAGCTCCTGGTTGACCTGGTCGGTGATCACGGTGGCGAACTTGACCACCTTGTACAGCACATCGTGGGCATCGAAGATCGGGTTGTACGAGGCCTCCAGCCAGATCACCCGGCCATGGGCATCGATGCGCTTGAAGCGCTCGGCAACATATTCGCCACGCCGCAGCCTTTCCCAGAACGCTTGGTAGCCAGCCGAGTTGACCTCCTGCGGTTCGCAGAACATGCGGTGGTGCTTACCGCGAATCTGCTCCAGGCGATAGCCGACGGTGGCCAGGAAACGATCGTTGGCAGTGAGAATGATGCCGTCGAGGTCGAACTCGATCACCGCAGTCGAGCGCATCAGGGCCTTGATCAGGCTTTCGTGCTCGCGTGAGGTCTCGATGGTTCGCGTGAGGTCGCTGGAATGCAGGGTGAAGTACTTGATGCGCCCCTCGCTGTTCTTCACCGGCTGCAGGATCGAGCGCAGCCAGGCTTCCTGACCATTGCCCCGCAGAAGACGGAACGCACCGTTCAGGTGTTCACCACGGCTGATCGCACTTTTCATGCGCTGGTAGAAGTCCAGCGACTTTACGTGGGCGGGGACGATGTCCTCGATATTGCGTCCAAGCAATTGTTCGGCACGGTAGAGCATCTCGCTCTCGAAATTGCCGTTGACCATCTCGATCCGTCCCTGAGGGTCGAGCTGCAGCACCAGCATCTCGCTGTCGAGACTACTCTTGACCTGTTCGATGGACATCAGGTCTTCGCGCAGTTGCCGGATTTCTTGCTTGAGCTTGTTGTTGAACATCACCGCTCTCCTGGAGCGCATCACGTAGTCGAATGCATCTTCATCGGCTGCCGGCGACACCTTCTTGAGTGCTGTGCGAGGAAATATTCATAAAGGCAAAAATGCCGGCAGTCAGGCGTCATCTTTACGTCACAAGGCGGTCACATTGGCGCAACCCGGCAGGCGGAAACTTTTTGTCATGAATACACCCGCCCTACGCATTACCCTGGTCAGCGAAACCTTCCCACCCGAGATCAACGGCGTGGCCAACACCCTTGGCCGCCTCAGTGATGGGTTGCGCCAACGCGGCCATGAGGTCGAGGTGGTGCGCCCGCGCCAGGCCGGCGAAGGGCACGCGCACAACGATCCGCAGCTGATGCTGTGCCGTGGCTGGGCGCTGCCTGGCTACCCGGGTTTGCAGTGGGGCGAGGTGTCGATGCACAAGCTGTTGCGCCACTGGCGCCGGCAGCGCCCGGATGTACTGTACATCGCCACCGAGGGGCCGCTGGGGCTCAGCGCCCTGCGCGCGGCCCGACGCCTGGGGGTGGCGGTTGTCAGTGGCTTCCACACCAACTTCCCGCAGTATTCCGGCCAGTACGGCCTTGGCCTGCTGGCGCGCCTGCTCACCCACTACTTGCGCTGGTTCCATCGGCGCACGGCAATCACCTTGGTGCCGAGTGCCAGCCAGCGCCTAGAGCTGGAGCGTCGCGGTTTCGAACGCCTGGAGTTGCTGGCCCGAGGGGTCGATGCCTGCCTGTTCAATCCGGCCCGGCGCAGCCAGACCCTGCGCGAAAGCTGGGGGCTAGGCCCGGAGGACATCGCCGTACTGCATGTCGGGCGGCTGGCGGCGGAAAAGAACCTTGGCTTGCTACGGCCTTGCTTCGAGGCATTACGCAAGACGTATCCACAAAAGCGCCTGCGCCTGATCATGGTCGGCGACGGGCCTCAGCGCACCAAGCTCGAACAAGAGATACCGGACGCCGTGTTTTGCGGCGCCCAGCGCGGTGAACGACTGGCCGAGCACTATGCCAGCGGCGACCTGTTCCTGTTCCCGAGCCTGACCGAGACCTTCGGCAATGTGGTGCTCGAAGCCATGGCCTCAGGGTTGGCGGTAGTTGCTTATGACGAGGCGGCCGCCGCGCAGCATATTCGCCATGGCCACAGTGGCGCGCTGGCGATGCCGGGGGACCAGGCGGCGTTTGTCGATGCAGCGTGCTGGTTGCTGGAAGAAGTGGAAACCTTGCGCAGGGTGCGCCTGAATGCGCGACAGCATGCCAGCCGCCAGGGCTGGCCGGCGATTGTCGAACAGTTCGAGGGGTATCTGAACAGCGCATGCCGGCAACCTGGTGCTACGGCTGGGCGTTCTGCGCAATGTTTGCAGCGCCTGTGAGATCCAGCGCCGCCCGCGCGGCACTCGATCTTACAGGTGCCAAAACATCACGTCAGAGACTCTTCAGGCCAGGGCTTTCTCGATGGCCTGCACCACCGCCGGGTCATCCGGTGCCGTGCGCGGCGAGAAACGCGCCAGCACCCGGCCATCCTTGCCCACCAGAAACTTCTCGAAATTCCAGGTAATGTCACCGGGGAACTCGGCCCCCTCCCCTGCCAGCAGGCGGTACAACGAATGGCGCTGCGGCCCGTTGACCTCCAGCTTGCTCCCCAGCGGGAAACTGACCCCGTAGTTGAGGCTGCAGAAGTCCTGGATTTCCTTTTCGCTACCCGGTTCCTGCCCGGCAAACTGGTTGCACGGCAGGCCAAGCACATTGAAGCCCTTGTCCTTGTAGATCTGGTAGAGGTTTTCCAGGGCCTTGTATTGCGGCGTCAGGCCACATTTGGAGGCAACGTTGACCACCAGCACCACTTGGCCCTTGAAGGGTGCGAGGGGCAGCTCTCCGCCGTTCAGCGCTTCCAGTTTCAGGTCGTGAAATGCACTCATGATGAAATCCCCTCTCAGGTTCCCGGTTGCCGTGCAGGCGAATTCCGCCCACTAAAAAGGCGCTCGTCCAAACCGTTCACCTCCCGTAGGAAGGCAAATCGGCTTGCCCGAGCGCCTGGCGACTTTCTGAGCTTAGCGCAGAAAATCAGTGGTGATGGCCACCTTCACCGTGGATGTGACGGTGAGCGATTTCTTCGTCGCTGGCGTCACGCACGTTCACAACCTTGACCTGGAAGGTCAGGCGCTGACCGGCCAGTGGGTGGTTGCCATCAACGGTGACGTCGTCGCCGTCGATGTCGCGGATGGTGACGATCTGCATCTGGCCGTCCGGCGCCGAAGCGTGGAACTGCATGCCCACTTCCAGCTCGTCGACACCTTCGAACAGGCTACGGTTCAGGGTGCTGACCAGTTCGGCCAGGTACTCGCCGTAGGCCTCTTCAGGTTCAATGGAAACGTTCAGCTCGTCACCAGCCTGCTTGCCTTCCAGGGCTTTTTCCAGGCCCGGGATGATATTGCCGGCACCGTGCAGGTAAACCAGCGGCGCGCCACCGGCGGAGCTGTCGATGGTCTCCCCGGCGTCGTTGGTCAGGGTATAGTCGATGGAGACAGCCTTGTTGGCGGCGATCAGCATGGGGCAAGACCTTTTGCAAAAGAATGTAGAGCGGACAAGTGTAACCTTGCCATCGTCCGATTGCGAACGTGGTGCAGACGAGCAACGGCCCATCAGTCGGATCAACGGCTTTCATCAGGACGAAGAAGGCCACTGGGTGGCGGAACTTTCGTGCGGCCATACCCAGCACCTGCGCCACCAGCCGCCGTGGCAGGCACGCCCCTGGGTGCTCGACCCGGCACAACGTGCGCAACACATCGGCCAGCCTTTCGCTTGCGGCTGGTGCGCACAAGGGGCCGATAGCGCTACCCTTGACCGTTAATTTCTTGCACCGCTTATTTCGAGAAGCACGCATGCAGACATTTTTCATTGCGCCGACCGACTTTGGTGTCGGCCTGACTTCGATCAGCCTGGGCCTGGTGCGCACCTTGGAGCGTGCCGGCCTGAAGGTCGGCTTCTTCAAGCCTATCGCCCAGCCCCACCCGGGTGACACCGGCCCCGAGCGCTCCACCGAACTGGTCGCCCGCACCCACGGCATCAAGCCACCGGTCCCACTGAGCCTGGCCCACGTCGAGCGCATGCTCGGCGATGGCCAGCTGGACGAGCTGCTTGAAGAAATCATCCGCCTCTACCAGCAAGCCTGCGTCGGCAATGACGTGGTTGTGGTCGAGGGAATGGTGCCCACGCGCCACGCCAGCTACGCAGCGCGGGTCAACCTGCACCTGGCCAAGAGCCTGGATGCCGAGGTAATCCTGGTATCGGCCCCGGAAAACGAAGTGCTCAGCGAGCTGTCTGGGCGGGTCGAACTGCAGGCCCAACTGTTTGGCGGCCCACGCGACCCGAAAGTGCTCGGGGTGATCCTCAACAAGGTGCGCACCGACGAGAGCATGGCGGACTTCGCCACCCGCCTGCGCGAGCACTCGCCATTGCTGCGCGGTAATGACTTCCGCCTGCTTGGCTGCATCCCCTACCAGCCCGAGCTGAACGCCCCGCGGACCCGCGATGTGGCCGAGCTGCTCGGCGCCCAGGTGCTCAATGCCGGCGATTACGAGCAGCGGCGCATGAGCAAGATCATCATCTGTGCACGCACGGTGGCCAACACGGTCCCGCTACTGACCTCGGGTACCCTGGTGGTAACCCCGGGCGACCGCGACGACATCATCCTCGCTGTCAGCCTGGCAGCGATCAATGGCGTACCCCTGGCCGGCTTGCTGCTGACCAGCGACAGCAAGCCTGACGTGCGTATCCTCGGCCTGTGCCGCGGTGCCCTGCAGGCCGGCCTGCCGATCCTTTCGGTCAGCACCGGCTCGTACGACACCGCCAACCAGCTCAACTCGCTGAACCGCGAAATCCCGGTGGACGACCGCGAGCGTGCCGAGTTCATCACCGACTTCGTCGCCAGCCACCTCGACGCGGCCTGGCTGCACCAACGCTGCGGCAGGCCACGCGAACTGCGCCTGTCGCCGGCAGTGTTCCGCTACCAGCTGATCCAGCGTGCTCAGCAGGCCAACAAGCGCATCGTCCTGCCAGAAGGCGCCGAGCCACTGCTGGTGCAGGCTGCAGCCATCTGCCAGGCCCGCGGCATCGCCCGTTGCGTGCTGCTGGCCAAACCCGAAGACGTCGACGCCGTGGCCCGCGCCCAGGGCATCACGTTGCCGCCGGGGCTGGAGATTCTCGACCCCGAACTGATTCGCGGGCGCTACGTGGAACCCATGGTCGAGTTGCGCAAAAGCAAGAACCTCAACGCACCGATGGCCGAGCAGCAGCTGGAAGACCCGGTGGTGATCGGCACCATGATGCTGGCCCTGGACGAAGTGGACGGCCTGGTCTCCGGCCTGGTGCACTCCACGGCCAACACCATCCGCCCGGCCCTGCAGCTGATCAAGACCGCACCCGGCTCGAGCCTGGTCTCGTCGGTGTTCTTCATGCTGTTCCCCGAGCAGGTGCTGGTGTACGGCGACTGCGTGATGAACCCGCACCCAAGCGCTGCCGAGCTGGCGGAGATTGCCCAACAGAGTGCCGCCTCGGCGCAGGCCTTCGGCATCGCGCCACGGGTGGCGATGATCAGTTATTCAAGCGATTCGGCCAGCGATGAAGAAGTGGAGAAAGTGCGCGAAGCGACACGCCTGGCACAGGACGCGGCGCAGGAGCTACTGATCGATGGGCCGTTGCAGTATGACGCAGCGGCCAACCCGGCGATCGCGCGAGAGCTGGCGCCGGCTAGCCCGGTGGCCGGGCGCGCCACGGTGTTCGTGTTCCCCGACCTGAATACCGGCAATACCACGCACAAGGCGGTACAGCGCAGTGCCGACGGGGTCAGCCTGGGGCCGATGCTGCAGGGTTTGCGCAAGCCGGTGAATGACTTGCCGCGAGGGGCGCAGGTTGACGATATCGTGCATACCATTGCCCTGACGGCGATTCAGGCCAGCGTGGCGCGCTAAAAGCAGAGGCTTCTTTGCAAGCCTTGTGGGAGCGGGTCTGCCCGCCCCCACAGAGCCGCAAAGCGGCCCGGAAGGTCAATCAGGGATACTGCTGAACCTGACCTTGCTGCTCATACTGCTGACCCGGAATCGGCTTCAGGTTCACTTCCACACGGCGGTTCTGCGCACGACCATTGGCGTCAGCGTTGCTGGCGATCGGCTGGTCCGGGCCCATGCCACGTACAGAGATACGCGAGGCATCCACACCCTGCGAAGTCAGGTAGGTGCTGACCGCCTGCGCACGGCGCTGGGACAGGTCCATGTTGTGCTGGCGGCTGCCCGTGCTGTCGGTGAAGCCGACCACTTCGATGGTGTTCTGGTTGAACTGCTTGAACGAGCCAGCCAGGTTGTTCAGTGGCGAGTAGAAGCTTGGGGCGATGTTGGCCGAGTCGGTGGCGAAGGTGATGTTGCCCGGCATGATCAGCTTGATCTGGTCACCCTGACGCTGCACTTCCACACCCGTGTTGGCCATCTGTGCGCGCAGCTCAGCTTCCTGCTTGTCGGCGTAATAGCCGTAACCTGCAGCGGCAGCACCCACTGCTGCGGCACCGATCAGGGCACCCTTGCCACGGTTGTTGTGGTCGATGGCGGCACCCGCGATGGCACCGGCCAGCGCGCCCAAACCGCCGTACTTGGCGGTCTTGCTCATCCCTGTGGAGCCCTGCGCCTGACCCTGGTTGTCGTAAGGGTTCTGGCCGGCGCAGCCGGTCATCAGTGCAGCGGCGGTTGCGACGATAATCAGACGACGCATGGTGAACATGGACAAGCTCCTACTGAAATTCATAAATGCGGCAGATCCCAAAGGGTTCTATGCCAGCCTTGGAACGCATCGGCAACGAAAAATTCCATGAAAGTGCCTTCATGTGCCATCAGGCACGCACGAATGGATTTTCCCGCATCTCGTCGCCCAAACGGGTGTCGGGCCCGTGGCCGGTCACCACGATGGCCTCTTCGTCCAGCCGGTACAGCCGCTCCTTGATGGAACGCACGATTGCCCGCTGGTCGCCACCCCATAAATCGGTGCGGCCAATACCCCGGCGGAACAGGGTGTCACCGGCAATCAACAACTTGGCGTCGGCGAACCAGAAGCTCATCGAGCCCGGGGTATGGCCTGGCGTATGCAACGCCACACCGCAGCCGCAGGCCAGTTCTTCGTCATCGCCCAGCCAGCGGTCCGGTGCCGGTACCGGCGTGTAGGGTACGCCGAACATCTGGCACTGCATCTCAAGGTTGTCCCACAGCATCTGGTCGTCCTTGTGCAGGTGCAGCGTGGCACCCGTCAGCTCCTTGAGCTTGCCTGAGGCGAGGAAGTGGTCGAAGTGCGCATGGGTGTGGATGATGCTCACCAGCGTCAGGCCGTGGACCTGCAGGCGAGCAAGGATCTTGTCCACATCACCACCCGGGTCCACGACCATGGCTTTCTTGGTCAGGGGGTCGCCGATCAGCGTGCAGTTGCACTGCAAGGGGCCGACAGGGAAGGTTTCGCGGATGAGAGCAGGCGGGGCTTGGGTCATGGTGTTCTCGCAGGTGAAGCTGGGTTCTGCTGGGAGCCTGACAGGAAAATGGGGTGGGTGCACGAGGTTCATGTCTTGAGCGAAGTGGCGCCTGTGAGATCGAGCGCCGCCCGCGCGGCGCATCGCGAGCAAGCTCGCTCCTACATCTGTTTCGGGCCAGTATTGCCTGCACCCACGCGCGCGACCGCCTTGTTTGTTCCACACAATATCGAGGTGGGCACCAAGGGGGCGCGCACCTCCGCCTCAGGAATAACTGGCTCGAAACAGATGTAGGAGCGAGCTTGCTCGCGATGCGCCGCGCGGGCGGCGCTCGATCTCCGAGGCACCCAATACCTCAAGGCAGGAATAACCTGAACAACCCACCCCCAAGCGCCCCGCCGTTGGAGATCTCGATCCGCCCGCGCACCCCGCCGCTTTCATGCAACGCGGCGATCCGCGCCGCAAAATACAGCCCAAGGCCGGTACTGCCGCTGGTCGAGTCGATGCCCTGGATGTAATCCTCCTGGCGCTCGAGCATGTGCTTTGGATAACCCGGGCCGTCATCGTTGACGCAAATGGCCAACTGGTTGTCGGCCTCTTCGATGGTGATCAGCAAGGCGTGCCCGGCAAAGCGGGTGGCGTTGGTGATGACGTTGGCGATCACCGAGGCCACCAGTTCGCGGTCGAAGAAACCCAGCGGGTTGTCGGTGTCGATGCGCCAAGTGGCGAGAATGTCGTTGTGCTTGAGTACTTCCTCGTGCGCCGCCAGCTGGGCTTCGATGAAATCATCCAGCTCATGGTAGTCCGGGCATACCGGCAACTGGTTCACACCCAGTTTGTACAAGCCCAGCAACTGCACCAGCATGCCGTTGAGGTGACGAAATTCATGCTCCATGATCCCCTGTTCGGCGCCGCCGCGCAGTTCCTCGGGCAAGCGTTCCACCCACTGGCTGTGGGACTGGATCAGCGCCGACAACGAACTTTTGAGGTCGTGCACGGTGGAGGCGATCACCGTAGAAAAATCCAGCCCCTGATTGTCTTGATTCATGCGCCGAACACTCGGATGTGCAGTTTGCGGTAACGGTCATAGCGATTGTCGCTGGCAGGGATCCCGGCCACGCTGGTCAAAGCGTCGCGGCACTCCTGCATGATCGCAGGCTGAGGGTTGTCACCGCCGATGCGCAGCAGCGCCTGGGCGGTGTTGAGGGCGATGCTGATGTTCTTCGGCTGTAAACCCAATGCCTTTCGGAACAGTTGCAACGCCTCGCCAAGCTGCCCTCCCTGGTAACTGCGCACACCCTGACGATTGAGGGTGACCGCTTCGGTAATGGCGTTGAGCACGCTGGGGTCATCCGTCAGCTTGCCCACTTTCTCCATGACCTTGGGGTCATCGCCATAACTTTCCACACAGTTCTTCAGCACGCCGATAGCGGCGGCTTCCTGCCCCATCGCCTGCAATTGCGCAGCGACGGTCAGGGCCGAATCGACCGAGAAGAACTGGTTCATCTTGTCCAGACGCTGAATCGCCTGTTCTGTCAACTTGCCGGCCGTTTCCGGGTCGCCGGCCTGCTGCAGGCTGGCAGCCTTCATCATCCGCGCACGCACCTGCAGGCCTTGGTCCTCGGGGTTTTCCTTGGCCACTTCGCTGAGCGTGGTGTTGATCTCGACCCGGGTACGGGCGTCCAGGCCGAAGCCTGCATTCTTGCTCATCAACGCCTGCACCAGGCCAAGGTTGTTTTCGGCATCCTTGTAGCGCGAACTCTGCCCCTGGTTCACCGCATGACGGAACGCCTTCGATGCGCTCTCGAAGTCTTCGTTCTCCAGCGCCAGCTTGCCCAGCGTCGACTGCCGACGCACCGACAAAGGCGACAGGCGCACGGCTTCTTCAAGCAAGTTCTGCGCGCGCCGGGTATCCCCCTGAGCCACCAGCACCTCGGCCATGCCATCGTAAAGGCCTGGCATGATCGGGAACGCCTTGAGCGCCTGCTCGTATACACCCTGGGCCTGAGCATTCTGACCACGCTTGTGCATCAGTGCGCCCAATGCAGCATATACCCACGGCTGCGGACGGCTGGCCAGGATGGCCTTGAGGAATTTTTCCAGTTCCTCGAAACGGTTGAGGTTGCGCAGGGCATCGGCCCGGTAGCGCAAGCACAAGGGTGCCAGGCGCGGATCCTTCTTGCACAGCTCGGCGCAGGCCGCCAGTACTTCGGCCGGACGGTTGCGGTCCAGCGCCTGCAGGATCGGCTTCAGCAACGTCTTGCGCTGGAACAGTTTCTCGACACGCTGGGCCAGGCCAACCCGGTTGAACGG
The DNA here is from genome assembly GCF_045164175.1 of Pseudomonas sp. 10(2024). Taxonomy (NCBI): domain Bacteria; kingdom Pseudomonadati; phylum Pseudomonadota; class Gammaproteobacteria; order Pseudomonadales; family Pseudomonadaceae; genus Pseudomonas; species Pseudomonas sp. 10(2024). Next base: position 863,658 of record NZ_CP174006.1, on the reverse strand, counting down.
TTTGGTCAGGTAGGCATCGGGCTCGTGCTCGATGGCGCTGAGAACAATCGCCTGACTGCTCTCGGCAGTGACCATGATGAACACGCACTCATGGCTGATGTGCTTGTCGATGATCAGGTCTTCAAGCACCTGCTGCCCGTTCTTCTTGCCATCACCCAGATGGAAGTCCTGCAGGATGAAGTCATAGCGCTTCTGCGCGCACATGCGCAGCGCCTGCTCGCCGCTGTCAGCGGTGTCCACGTCGCGCACGCCCAACTCGCGCAACATGGAACGGGTCGACGTACGAAAGTCGGTAAAGTCGTCGACGATCAGAAAGCTCTTTTGCCCGTACTGCAGCATCAACACGACCTGCCTTGGAATGATTGAAAAATCGCGCGAGGCGATGCCACCGATAGCTGTATCGGCAGCTGGTCGGGAAAGATGAGGGTAGAGCATTGTCGGCCAGAAAATATGGCGTCAGGCCATCACTTTAACGAGCAATGACCTACAGGGCCAGTATCACGCCAGCAACCCCAGGGATTTGGCCTTGGCCACCGCCTGGGTGCGCCGCTCCACGCCCAACTTGCTGTTGATGTGGCTGGCGTGGGTCTTCACCGTGTGCAGGGAAATGAACAGCCGTTCGCTGATCTGCTGATTGGAACAACCTTGGGCAATCAGTTCGAGCACAGCCATTTCGCGGCCACTCAGCGCTTCGCCGTTGCCCGTACTGGCGATTGGCACTGGCGGCAGGTGCTTGAGCAGTTCCGCCTGAACCGGGCAAGCGGTACCTGCCTGCAGTTGTTCATGAAGCCATTGCGGGTGTTTTTCCAGCAGTGGCTGCATCGGCTGCATCACACCGCCATGCGCCGCTTCCAGCAAGCTTGGCAGCAACTGCGCGGCCTGCCCTTCCTTGCCTTCGTCCAACAGCAGGGAAAGCCATTGGCTCAGGGCGCTGACGGCGAGCATCATGCCGCCACTGTCCTGGCCACGCTTTACCAAGCATGCCAGGCGTTGCACGGCATCGTCGCTACGCAACTGGATGCGATCGAGCGCTGCCTGCTGCAACGCAATGTGCAACGGCAGCAGCGGATGGAACTCCGGTGCCGCCGCCGGCTGCTCGCCGCCATAGGTCTGGCCCAGGCGCTGCAGCCAGGACTCCGCCAGGTCGATACGCCCCTGGGCCAGCCACAGTTCGCATTTGACCAGGGTAATCATGGCCAGGTAGTAGACCGGGGGCACATCCCAGATGTGCATCAAGCGTTCGGCCTCGGCCAGTTCGGCAAAGGCCTCGGCAAAGTGACCTTCCCGGCCATCGAGCGTGGCAATCACGCAATGACCGATGAGCACACTGATGTCCCGGCACGCTCGCGCCTCGCCCAGCCCCGCGCGCAAACGCGCGCGGCCCTGCGCCGGCTGCAGACGCGAGACCAGCAGGTAACCTTCGTAAAGCGTCAGCCGCGCACGCACGGCATACAGCCGCTGCGCCGAAAGCCCTTGCAGACGTTGCAGCCCTTGGCGCACTTCGTCCAGCGCACGCAGCACCTCGCCACGGGCATGCAGCACCCGCGCCCGATCGTAATGCGCCAGCGCCTCGAACAAGGGGTTACCGACCCGCTGGGCCAGCTCCAGGGCCTCGCGGTTCCAGCCTCGGGCCCGCCAGAAGTCACCATCGGCAATGGCCAGGTTGGACAGCGTCGACAAACACACCAGCCGCTGGCCGTAGCGCTTGCTCGGCAGGCTCTGTAACGCTTCGCCGCAATAGGCCAGGGTGCGCTCGCGGTCGCCACGGCCACGGGCAATGACCCCACTGAGTGCCAGCCATTGGGCCAGCATCGACTTTTGTGCGGTCGCCGAAGGCGCGGGCAGAAAGCGACTGAGGTAGCCAGCCAGTTCCTCGGCAGCATCCAGCTGGCAAGCCAGCCCCAACGCCCAGCTGTACAGCACGATCAGCCGCGGCGTGCTGATCAACAGACTGTCGGGCAGGTCCATCTTCCAGCGCAGCAACATGCCGACATTCTGCTCGGCCAGCAGTTGCTCCTCGGACAGACTTTGCACCAGGTCGGCGGCAACATCGAGGTGGCCGGCACGCAAAGCCTGCTCCACCGCCTCGTCCAGCAGGTCTTGAGCTTCAAACCAGCGGCAGGCCCGCAAATGCAGAGCGACCTGCGATTCGCTCGCCTGGCGGCTGCGCAGCAGGTCGGAGAACAAATGGTGATAGCGGAACCAGTGGCCATGCTCGTCCAGCGGCACAAGGAACACCTGATGCGCCTGCAGGAAGCTCAGGACGGCGGCGCTGTCGTGGCGGCCACGCATCGCATCGCAAAGCGGAGCGCAGAAACGCTCCTGGCAGGCAGTTTCGTCCAAGAAGGCCTGCACGTCCGCAGGTAGCCTGTCGATGACCTCTTCAAGCAGGTAGTCGCGGATCAGGCCCTCGCCACCATGCAGCGCCTGGGGCAAGGCTTGCTCGTCGGCGCTGTCGCTGGCCGCCAGTTGCCAGAAACGCAACCCGGCCACCCAGCCGTCGCTGCGCTGGATCAGGTTGTCCAGTGCCTGGCCGCGCAGGCCGGTAGGCTGGCGACCGATCACCGCCAGCGACTCATCCGCGGTGAGGCGCAGGTCCTGTTCGTTAAGCTCGACCAACTGCCGGGACAGGCGCAGGCGCGCCAGGTGCCAGTCTGGCCGCTGGCGGCTGGTCACCAGCAACACCAGGCCGGGGGGCAGGTGATTGAGAAAGAACTGCAGGCAACGGTCGAGCACCGGCCCCTGGGCCAGGTGATAGTCGTCCAGCACCAGCAGCAGCGGCGTATCAGCCTGCAGGTACAGCGCAAGCTCGTCGAGCAGGCCGTCAAGCCACTCTTCAAAGGCAAACGGCTGGTGGCGCTGGCGCATTTTCAGCAGGCCCATGGCCTGGCCGCCCAGTGCCGGGCAGTATTGCTGCAGGCCTTCAAGCAAGCGCTCAAGGAAGCGGCCAGGGTCGGCATCCCGCTGGCTCAGGCCAAGCCACAGGCTGCGCCAGTGCTCGGGCAGTGTTTCGCAAAACTCGATGGCCAGGGAGCTTTTGCCGAAACCCGCCGGCGCATTGACCAGCAGCAGCCGCCCGCCCAAACCGGCCTCCAGCCGCTGGCACAAACGCAGGCGCGGTACATGGCCGTCCGGCAGCGGCGGCCGGAAGAAACGCCCGTCCCGCAGGCCAAGGGCCTGACTTGCGAATCCATGGGTACGGGACAGATCTGTCATGGCCGGCTCGTTCTGGTTGGAAGACAACGGCGGTATGGATGTTTGCGAGACTAGCCGTTAACGCTGCGCATTTGAAGATGATGGGCGCAATAGGCGTGGAAAAGACTGCGACAAAAAGCAACATGGCTGATGGACAGGGGCTGGGGCGGGGGTTTGGAGAGGTATTCAGGAGGTTTATTGCCTTGCCCGGCCTCTTCGCGGGTGAACCCGCTCCTACCGCGGAACCTGTAGGAACGGGTTCACCCGCGAAGAGGCCGGTTCAGGAAATAGAAACGCCCCGGCGAGCCGGGGCGTTCTGGGGATCACACGGCGTTCAGTGATTTCAGCTTAGCGAATACCCGACTGACGCAGCGCTGCGGGCTGGAAATCGGCCTTGCTGGCACTGAAGCCGAAGTCGTAGGCACGTTTCTCTTCGTTCTTCATCCCAAGGGCCAGGTAACGACCGGACTGCAGGTCGTAGATGGCTTCCAGGGTGTACCAAGGCACTTCCACGTTGTAATAAGGCTGAGCATGGGCCTCGGACACGCGCCACAGTTGGCCACGGCCGTCGTACTGGTCGATCACTGCGGCCTGCCAGGTGTCCTCATCGATGTAGAAGTCCCGCTTGGCGTAGATGTGCCGCTGGCCTGGCTTGAGGGTTGCAACTACGTGCCAGACGCGGCGCAGCTCGTAACGGGCCAGGTCCTGGTTGATGTGCCCGGCCTTGATGATGTCGGCATACTTGAGCTTAGGATCATCAAGTTTGAAGGCGTTCGATGCGATGTACAGTTCCTTCTTGCCTTCCAGCTTCCAGTCATAACGGTCCGGTGCACCGTTGAACATGTCCAGGTTGTCCGACGTACGCAGGCCGTCGGCGGCGGTACCTGGGCCGTCATACGACACTTGCGGTGCCTGGCGCACACGGCGTTGGCCGGCGTTGTAGATCCACGCCTTGCGCGGCTCCTTCACCTGGTCGAGGGTTTCGTGCACCAGCAGCACAGTCCCGGCCAGGCGCGCAGGCGCAGTAACTTCCTGCTTGAAGTAGAACAGGATGTTGCCTGGGTTGTTCGGGTCGTAGTCCTTCATCTTGTCGCGGAAGACGAACTGGTCGGAGAAGTACACGGGGTTGAACGAGCCATTCTGCTGCGGCGTGGCCTGGGTCACCAGGCGGCTGACACTGCCGCCGCGGTAGCGGGTGATGTGGTTCCAGATCACCTCAAGGCCACTTTTCGGGATCGGGAACGGCACCGCCGTGCGGAAGTTGCTCAGGCCGTTGCCGCCTTCCACCAGGGTGGTCTTGGTGGCGTTTTCCTTGATGGCAGCGAACACATCGGCCGGGACGGTTGCGCCGCGATGGGTCTTGAACACCGGGATCTTGTAGGTGTTCGGGTAGCGTTTGAACATGGCCAACTGGCCGGGCGAGAGCTTGTCCTTGTACTGGTCGGCATTCTGCGCCGTGATGGTGAACAGCGGTTTTTCACTGCCGTACGGGTCGGACAGGAAGCCCTTGCCGTCGACGCTGCCTGCGGTCTTCGACAGCGGCTCCCACGGGCCGATGGAGCCGTCGGCGTTGCCGGCCTTCTCGGCACCCATCGGGGTCAGGGTGCTGCCCAGCTTGGCCGCCTCGTCGGCGGATACCGCAGCCATGACGCTGGTCGCCAGCAGGGACAGGCCCAGCACACCGGCTTGCAGCAGACTTCTGGTCTTGTTCATGTCGTGTCGTCCTGGATCTGTATGCTTAGAAGTTCACGCCGAAGCTGAGGGCGACGAAGTCGCGGTCATCCACGGTGCTGTACTTGCCGTCGAAGAAGTTGGTGTACGACAGGCTCGCCGTATAGGTGTTCTGGTACTCGGCGTCCAGGCCCAGGCTGACAGCCTTGCGGCCTTCCTCGAAGTTGGCGCCAGGGCCAGGCGAATAACCGGACACGTCATGCGACCAGGCCACGCTCGGCTTCAGGTTGATACCCGCGAATACGTCGTTGTAGTCCCAGATGACACGGCCGCGGTAACCCCAGGAAGTGCTGGTGGTGTAGCCGTCGTTCTCGCATTTGCGGTTCAGGTTGGCGGTGGACGCCCCCGCACCGGCGCCGGCGATGGTGCTGCCATTGAGCGCCTGGCAGGTATCGGCGCCACCGGTGGATGGCAACGGACCTGGGCCGAACACCGGGTCGCGACCGTAGCGGGTATCGTGGGCATTCTCCAGGCCGCCGACATGGGTAACACCCACTTCACCGACTACAGTCATCCGGCTGGCACCCATCACCTGGTCAAAGAAATGGGTCAGGGTGGTCTGGAACTGGGTGATCTCCTTACGGCGATACCCATGCAGGTCCTGCCCCGGCGTACCGGTCAGCAGCGATGCGTTGCTCAACGCGCCGCCAATGGGACGGACACCGGCGAACAGGATATCCGTGGTATTGAGCTGCACTGGCGCGTTGGGGCGGTAGCTGACTTCGCCGCTCCAGGCGGTGCCAGTGGGTAACGTGGTGGAGAAACTCAAGCCATAAAGGCGGATGTCCTCGGGGTATTCCACAAAGTACTCGGAATTACCCGCCACGATCAGAGGCGCCAATGCGCGCAGCTGCGCAGGCAGGGCGCTCAGCCCGGCGAACACGGACGGCGGGGCCCCTGTGGCACTGAAGATGGGTGCACGGCTATGGTAATTCATGAAGTAGGCGCCGAACTCCGTGTCCAACGGCTCGAACATATAGCGCATGGCCACACCGAACTGGCCGCTGTCACGCGCATCGCGGTCGGCACCACGGCGCACCATCACACCCTCTTCGTTGATGTCCACGCCCCGCGTGGCGAGGAACTGCTGCGCAGCGCCCGGCACCGTGCGGCTGCTATTGAGCACGCGCAAGTTGTCGGTACAGCCGTCGGCAATGATGTCCGGCTGGGAGAAGAAGGTGCCGCAGTTGTCGACGACCGTCTGGTCCCATTCGAGCTGGTAGAAGGCCTCGGCCGACAGGTTGTCGGTCAGGCTCTGCGAGATGTAGAACATGTTGACCGGAATCAGGCCTTCCTTGATCTCGGCCCCGGGACGGCGGAACGCCGACACGTCGATGGGGTTGATCGAGTTGATGCCGCCGCCGATGAAGGTACTTTCGCCCCAGCTCACTACCTGCTTGCCAAAACGCACCGAGCCAGGCTGATCGCCGATGGAGTAGTTGTGGTAGACAAAGGCGTCGAGCAGCTCGGCCCCGGACGACTTGGCGCCTTCCTTGCGGTTGGAGTCGCTGATGTCCTTGAACTCGCGGTTTTCGTCCTTCAGTTCGAAGTCGTACCAGTACTTGCCGCGCACGAACACACCGGTGTCGCCGTACTTGAGCTCCAGGTCATGAATGCCCTTGAAGATCTTGGAGAAGGTTTCGCCCTTCTTGAAGTTCAGGTGGCCATCGTCGGATGTCTGTGACAGGCCCTTGCCGCCGTTGTTCACCCCTATCAGGTTCTTGTTGGGGTTGGCCGTCGACCAGCTGGCGCCGATGGAGAGCGACGAGTCGAACTGGCCTTCGATTTCACCAATGTTGAAACTGACAGCGAAAGCAGGACTTGCGAGCGTGGAAGCAAGGCTGACGGCCAAGGGCAGCTTGGCCCGGCGCCAGAACAGGTTTGCAGATTTCATCGACGCTACTCCATGTACTTTTTTGTTATGGCAGTGAGTCCTTTCAAGAACGGCCCGAGCGACCGGATTGCAGGCTTGCACCTGCGGCGACACAGCTTGCGCATGTCGCCCTCCCCCATTCCTGAAAATCCCCTGGCCCCGACTATAGCCAGCAGGCACAGGCGCTTGATCCCTCTAAAGTGTGATTTGCGCTCCATGCCACCAACTCGCTGCAGTTTTGCTTCGGTTGCGGGCTGGTAGTGCTCAAGGATGGCGCATTTCTGTCGTTTGGCAAGGCGGCGGGCTCTCTAGCATGCGGGTCACGCTCTGACGTGCGCGACCCGCACAAGGGTTACAACGTGGAAAGGAACGCGCTGTTGCTGGCCTGCCACTGGACGATGTCCTGGCGAATGCGTTTCTTGTCGAGCTTGCCGACACTGGTCTTGGGAATTTCAGTAACAAGAGCGATCTGGCTTGGAATCGCCCACTTGTTGATATGACCTTGCTCGACGAATGGCTTGAGGTGTTCCTTCAGCGCCTTGGCGTCGATATCGTGGCCGTCACGTGCCACCAGCAGGGCAAACGGGCGCTCACCCCACTGCGGGTCGGCCACCCCCACCACCGCCACTTCGCGCACGGCCGGGTGGCGACTGATCAGGTCTTCCAGGTCGAGCGAGGAAACCCACTCGCCACCGGTCTTGATCACATCCTTGATGCGGTCGCGGATGTCGATGTAGCCCATGCCGTCGAGGGTGGCGACGTCACCGGTGTGCAGCCAGCCGCCCTGCCACAGCTCCTCGCTCTTCTCCGGTTCCTTGAAGTAGCCCATGGTCAGCCACGGCGCACGCAGTACCAGCTCGCCCTGGGTTTCACCATCGGCGGGCAGGAAGTTGCCTTCGCCGTCGACGATGGCCGCTTCGACCAACGGCACCGGCACACCGGCCTTGATACGGTAAGTGACGCGCTCATCCTCGCTGCCGGCCTGCAGTTCATCGTTCAGGTGTGCCGCGGAGATCAGCGGGCAGGTTTCCGACATGCCATACGCGGCGGTCAGCTGGATGCCGCGCGCCAGGGCGGCCTGGTACAGCGAACGGTTGAGCGAGCTGCCGCCGATGATGATCTTCCAGCCGCCGAAGTCCTGCCCCTGGGCATTCGGGCAGTTGAGCAGCATCTGCAGGATGGTCGGCACGCAGTGGGAGAAGGTGACCTTCTCTTCACGCCAAAGCTTGACCAGCATGTCCGGCTCGTAGCGCCCCGGGTACACCTGCTTCATGCCGAGCATGGTGGCAGCGTAGGGGATGCCCCAGGCATGCACGTGGAACATCGGGGTGATGGGCATGTAAACGTCGTTGCTGCCCAGCAGGCGCACGCTGTCGATACTGCCGGTGACCGAGGCCTCGGCCAGGGTGTGCAGCACCAGCTGGCGGTGACTGAAATACACGCCCTTGGGGTTACCGGTGGTGCCAGTGGTGTAGAAGGTAGTGGCCACCGAGTTCTCGTCGAAATCCGGGAAGTCGTAGCGCGGGCTGGCAGCAGCCAGCAGCTGCTCATACTCGCCGACCAGACCGGGCAGTTCGGCAGTCTTGTCCGGGCCATCGGTCAGCAGCAGGGTCTTGTCGACAGTGGTCAGCTGCCCGGCGATGGCCTGGTACAGGCCGACGAAGTCGCTGTTGACCAGCACCACGCGGTCTTCGGCATGGTTCATGGTGTAGAGGATCTGTTCGGGCGACAGGCGCACATTGATGGTGTGCACCACAGCGCCGATCATCGGGATGGCGAACATGCATTCCAGGTAGCGATGGCTGTCCCAGTCCATCACCGCCACGGTGTCACCGGCCTTGACCCCGGCCTCGGTCAGCACATTGGCCAGGCGGGCAATGCGCTCGTTGAGCTGTGGATACGTCAGCCGCATCTGGTCGCGGTAGACGATTTCGCGGGTCTTTTCATAGCGACTGCCGGACATCAGCAGGCGCTTGATCAGCAATGGATAGGCATAGGCGCCCTCGGCGGGCTTGATGATGCGTGTCTGCAACATGGGGATCCCTTTTCTGAAAAGCGGGCCGGACAAGTCTGGGTTTACTGTAGTTCGCCAATGTGACGGCCAAATCAGCCGAAGGAATGATTTGCGCGGCAGAGGTATGAGTGGCGGGCGTTGACGGGCAGCAAGGTTGAGCTAGACACTGCGGCGGCGGCTTCAGGTTTGCACCGAAGCCGAGGGCCTCTTCGCCGGCAAGCCCGCTCCTGCAAGGGTTGTGGTGACCTTGTGGGCGCGGGCATGCCCGCAAATGGCCACAACGCCCTTATCCCTCCCTGCCACCGGAGATCTTCATGCCCAGCCCGCGTCGCGCCGTGTTTCTCGATCACCAGTCCCTGGACCTTGGCGACCTCGACCTTTCGCCCCTGAAGCAGCAGTTCGACCAGTTCGAACTGTTCGCCGCCACCCGCCCGGAACAAGTCGCGGAACGCTTGCAGGGCGCCGTGGCAGTGGTCAGCAACAAGGTCATGCTCGACGCCGCAACCCTGGCCGCCAACCCGCAACTGAAGCTGATCCTGGTGGCCGCCACCGGCACCAACAATGTCGACCTGGCTGCCGCCCGCGCCCAGGGCATCACCGTGTGCAACTGCCAGGGCTACGGCACGCCGTCTGTCGCCCAGCATACCCTGGCCCTGCTGTTGGCCCTGGCCACTCGGCTGTGCGACTACAACCAGGCGGTGGCCGATGGCCAGTGGGCCAAGGCCAGCCAGTTCTGCCTGCTGGACTTTCCTATCGTCGAACTGGAGGGCAAAACCCTCGGCCTGCTCGGCCACGGCGAACTGGGCGGCGCAGTGGCGAGGCTGGCCGAAGCCTTCGGTATGCGTGTACTGAGCGGGCAGATCCCTGGCCGTCCGGAGCGCGCCGACCGGCTGCCGCTGGACGAGTTGCTGCCGCAAGTCGATGCCCTGACCCTGCACTGCCCGCTGAACGAGCACACCCGGCATATGCTCGGTGCCCGCGAACTGGCCCTGCTCAAGCCCAACGCGCTGGTGGTCAACACCGCCCGTGGCGGCCTGATCGACGAACAGGCGTTGGCCGATGCCCTGCGCGGTGGTCACCTGGGCGGCGCGGCCACCGACGTGCTGAGCGTGGAGCCGCCGGTCAACGGCAACCCGCTGCTGGAGCCCGGCATCCCGCGCCTGATCATCACCCCGCACAGCGCCTGGGGTGCCGTGGAATCGCGCCAGCGCATCGTCGGCCAGCTCAGCGAGAACGCCCAGGCCTTCTTCGCCGGGCAGCCACGCCGCGTGGTCAGCTGAGCCAGGCGCCCGCCTCTGCTACACTGCGCCACTTTTTTCCAGGAGACGTCGTCCATGGACCCGCGCAGTGAAGTGTTGCTCCGTCAGGCAGAGCTGTTTCAGGGGCCGCTGCTGATCGCCGGCGCCCCCGCCGACGACCTGCTCGGCCAGTTGCCTCAGGCCCAGGCCTGGACCTGGCATGCCGGCGATCAGGCCATGCTCGAAAGCCGCTTCGCAGGCCGCAGCCATTACGGCGTCGAGGCACCTGAAGCAGCATTCGACAGCGCCGTGCTGTTCCTGCCCAAATCCCGCGAGCTGGCCGCCTATCTGCTCAACGCCCTGGCGTCGCGCCTGGCTGGCCGCGAGCTGTACCTGGTCGGCGAGAAGCGCGGTGGCATCGAGGGTGCGGCCAAGCAGTTGCAGGCCTTTGGCAAGCCACGCAAGCTCGACAGCGCCCGGCACTGCCAGCTGTGGCAAGTGACCATCGACCAGGCGCCGCAGGCAAAACCGCTGGAAAGCCTGGCCGAGCGCTTCGAGCTGGCCCTGGAAGACGGCCCGCTGCAGGTGGTCAGCCTGCCTGGAGTATTCAGCCATGGCCGACTCGACCGAGGTACCGCCCTGCTCCTGAAGCATCTTGACGGACTGCCCGGTGGCCACATGCTGGACTTTGGCTGCGGTGCCGGGGTACTGGGGGCCACGCTCAAACGCCGTTACCCACAAAGCCGGGTGACCTTGCTGGACGTGGATGCCTTCGCCGTGGCCGCCAGCCGCCTGACGCTGGCTGCCAACGGCCTGGAAGGCGAAGTGATCAGCGGCGATGGCATCGACGCCGCCCCTACCGAACTGAGCCTTATCCTGAGCAACCCGCCATTCCACACCGGCGTTCATACCAACTATCAGGCTTCGGAAAACTTGCTGAAAAAATCGGCCGTTCATCTGCGAAAAGGTGGCGAAATGCGCTTGGTCGCCAACAGTTTCCTGCGCTACCAGCCACTGATCGAAGGGGCGTTGGGCAACTGCCAGGTACGTGATGAGGCCGACGGTTTCCGCATCTACCAGGCAACTCGCGGATAAAAAACAGCGCTTGCCGAAAACGTTTTGCCTAGGCAGAATCCGCACCGTCCTAGGGGAGTAGTCTCCCGCGAGCACCCAGCTCGCCCGGTACGCGTCAACATACTTGGTCCACAGACCATGGCGCGTGCGACCCACCATGCACGCCTGCATGGCGAGATCCGCATAGACGGATCGAGGGTTTGACAAGACCTATGACACGCACACCTTACCCGGGGCGGGGAGGCTGTACGTGTCATAGCCGTGTCGACCCGCCCCCGTAGGAATCCTGATGCTGGAATCACTGCTGGTCCCCACCGCTATCGTTGCCTTGGCCGAGATCGGCGACAAGACGCAACTGCTCGCACTCATTCTCGCTGCCCGCTTCCGCAAACCCTGGCCGATCATCGCCGGCATCATCGCCGCCACCCTGGCCAACCATGCCGCAGCCGGTGCCGTGGGGGCGTGGGTCGGCAGCTTCTTCAGCGATTCGGCCCTGCACTGGATCCTGGCTGCGAGCTTTACCGCCACCGCACTGTGGACCCTGGTGCCGGACAAAATGGATGACGACGAGAACCCGGCGCGCCGGTTCGGGCCGTTCCTGACGACACTGATTGCGTTCTTCCTGGCCGAAATCGGCGACAAGACCCAGGTCGCCACCGTGATGCTGGCTGCGCAGTATCCGCACCTGATCATGGTCATTATTGGCACTACCCTGGGTATGCTGATTGCCAACGTTCCGGTGGTACTGGCGGGTAACTTCGCGGCAGACAAACTGCCGTTGACGCTGATTCGCCGCCTGGCGGCAACGGCGTTCTTCGTGCTGGCGATCGTGGCCGTCTATTCGGCAATGAAGGCCAGTGGCTGGATTGGGTAAAGGGCACATCAGGGGCTGCCATGCAGCCCCTGGATTCAGGCATTTACGGCTTGGCTGCAGCCTGATACAGCGGCATCACCTTCGGAATCGCCGCCTGCAGCGAAGCAATGCGGCTCGCGGACGCCGGGTGAGTACTCATGAACTCAGGCGGTGCACCTTCGGAAGCCTTGCTCATCTTGTTCCACAGGGTGATCGCGGCATTCGGGTCGTAGCCGGCACGGGCCGACAGCTCCAGGCCAATCAGGTCGGCCTCGTTTTCGTTGGCCCGGCTGTTGGGCAAGGTCATGGCGTAGTTCACCACCGTGTCGGCCATGGCCATGCTGCTCTGGCCGAGGCCGAAGATGGCACCGGCACCCTGGCGAGCCATTTCCACACCGTATGCCTTGGACATGGCCTCGCGGCTATGCTCGCGCAAGGCGTGGGCAATCTCGTGCCCCACCACTGCGGCAATTTCCGCATCGGTGAGTTTGAGCTGATCGATCAGCCCGGTGTAGACGATGATCTTGCCGCCCGGGCCGCAGTTGGCGTTCAGCTCGTCACTCTTGATCACGTTGACTTGCCAGTCCCACTGCGCGGCATCCGGGCGGAATTTGGGCGCCTGGGCGATCAGGCGGTTGGCAATGGTCTGCACACGCTTGGCATCGGCGCTGGACTTGTCGAGCACACCCTTGCTCGATGCTTCACCCAGGGTCTGCTGATACGACTGCGCGTACATCTGGTTGACCTCATCGGTCGAGAGCATGCTGAACATGTACTGCTGGCGCTCGACGCCAACAGCACCGCCGCTGGTGGTATTCACCGCCTGGCAGCCGGCCAACAGAATGCCAGCGCTCAGCAGGCTGACGACAAAAGACTTACGCATGAAAACACTCCCTATCCACATGCGCCGTATCCTAGGCCGAGTCGCCAGTGGCTGCCATAGCCGCAGGGAAGATTTTCGTCGCCTGAACCGGCCTCTTCGCGGGCAAGCCCGCTCCTACAGGGGTAACACGACCGTGGGCACGAGCAGGCTTGCCCGCTCCTACAGCAGGGGTAACACGATCATTGTAGGAGCGGGCTTGCCCGCGAAAGGGCCGGCACAGCCCCCCATCAAGCCGGGGTAAGACACTCCGGCGCATCCAGCTTCGGGTCATTGACGAAATTGGCCAAGGCCCGCTCACGTAGCGTCGCCGGTGGGCTGGCCAGCAGCTCGTGCAAGCGGGTAATCGGCGTGTCCGGGTCAAGCCAGGCCGCCTGCCCCGCTTCGTCGAGGATGAGCGGCCGACGCTGATTCATGGCCGCCTGGGTCACCACCGCGCAACTCAGCCATACCTGGTCCTGCACCGGATAGGCCTCCCACACCGCCGCAAAGTACAGCGACGCGCCCTCCCCCGGGGTCAACCAGAACGGGCGTTTGCGCACGCTGCCACGCCATTCGTAAAAGCCGTTGGCCGGCATCAGGCAGCGACGCTGACGAAATGCATCGCGAAACATCGGTTGTTCGGCCAGCGTTTCGGCGCGGGCATGGGCAGGGGTGCGGGACAGGTCGGTGAGCCAGGCCGGGGTCAACCCCCAGCGCGCCTTGGCCAGTTGCTGCTGGCCGTCAAGCTGACGCTGGATCAGCACCGACGCCCCAGGCGATATATTCCATTGGGCCGGCTGGCCGACGGGAAAGCCCGGCAGACTGGCAAGGGCCTGGGGCCAGCGAAACAGGGCATAACGTCCACACATGGGCGAATTCAGAACCTAGCAGATCAAGGTACCGGGGACATTCTCCGGTTCGTCGCCAACCAGTGGCTGGGCATCATTGTACGCATCGATCAGCTGCCGTGCGCATTCGGCCTGCTCATCAGCCACGACGAGCCCCAGCAGGCCCTGCAAGGGCAGCTCGCCAGCGGCACCGACCAGGTCACGGCCGACCACGTGTACATCGACCCCCTCGCTGGCAAGCATGCCTGCCAGCATTTGCGCCTCGAGCAGGCTTTCCGGTTCGTAGATACGCTGCATCAGGTGTCGTCCTCGCGGCGGACTTCAAGCATCCATTCGTCACCATGCACCTGCAGAATGCACACCACAGGCTGGCAGCACACCTGGCAATCCTCGGTATAAACCTGGTCGCCCGCAGACAGATCGACGGTAGTTTCCACACGTTCGCCACAATAAGGGCAATCATAGAAGTCGGTTTCCAGCATCGCGGCCTCCGCAGTGACTTATGCGTATAATTGCCGGTCTGTTTACAGGGTCTGTGTGCGTCCGAGCCGTTTTTCGGAGCCCGTCCCTACCTTATTACCCTAGCCGTTTCCAACAAGAGAGCATGATGGGCGAATTCGATGCCATCCGACCGTACGACGACGCTGAGGTCCCTGCCGTTCTGGCACGCCTGCTCAGCGACCCGGCATTCCTCGATATCCTCACCCACTTCCGCTTTCCACGGGCGGCCGGCGCTCTCGGCTGGTTGCTCAAGCCCTTGATCGCACGCCGCCTGCGCAAGGAATTCGCCGGTGTTACCTGTGTCTCGACCTTGCAGGACAAAGTCGAGTACTACGTCGACCAGACCATCGATCGCGCCACCGACGGCGTCACCTACTCGGGAGTGGAACAGCTCAAGGCCGGCACCGCCTACCTGTTCCTGGCCAACCACCGTGACATCGTCATGGACCCGGCCTTCGTCAACTATGCGGTGTACCACGCCGGCCTGCCCACGCCGCGCATCGCCATTGGCGACAACTTGCTGCAAAAGCCCTTTGTCAGCGACATGATGCGCCTGAACAAGAGCTTCATCGTGCACCGTTCGATCAGCGGGCGGCGCGAAAAACTGGCTGCTTACCAACTGCTGTCGGCTTACATCAACCACTCGATCCGCAACGATGCCACCTCGATCTGGATCGCCCAGGCCGAAGGTCGGGCCAAGGACGGTGACGACCGTACCGACTCGGCGATCCTCAAGATGTTCCACATGAGCCGCAAGGACGAACCGTTCGGTGCAGTGATCCAGAGCCTGAACCTGACCCCGGTGTCGATCAGCTACGAATACGACCCGTGCGACCAGGCCAAGGCCCGCGAGCTGTACATCCGCGCCACTACCGGCACCTACAAGAAGGCGCCGGGCGAAGATGACAACAGCATTGCCAAAGGCATTACCGGCTACAAGGGCCGAGTCCACATCAACTTCGCGCCGCCGGTAACCGAGTACCACGAAGACACAAAACAGCTGGCGGCAGAGATTGACCGGCAGATTCTGGGGGGCTACCGACTGTTCCCGGTGCATTACCTGGCATATGCGATGTGGGAGGGCAAGGACGAAGCCCTGCAGGTGCCAAGCGCCGAGAAGGTGTTCCCGGCGGATGAGCTGGCCAAGGCCAAGGAAGAATGGCAACGGCGCCTGGATGCCTGCCCGCAAGAGCAGCGGCCATACCTGGTGTTGCA
The DNA here is from genome assembly GCF_045164175.1 of Pseudomonas sp. 10(2024). Classification (NCBI taxonomy): domain Bacteria; kingdom Pseudomonadati; phylum Pseudomonadota; class Gammaproteobacteria; order Pseudomonadales; family Pseudomonadaceae; genus Pseudomonas; species Pseudomonas sp. 10(2024). Next base: position 848,254 of record NZ_CP174006.1, on the reverse strand, counting down.
GTATGCGACGCCGGTGCGCAACCAGTATCAGGTCAGGCAGCAGGCACCTGTAGCCTGATCAGGTTTGGGGCTGCGTTGCAGCCCCGATGGTGCTCAGATCCAGGTGCTGAACCAGGACAGCAGCAGCGCCATCGCCAGGCACGAAAAGCCCAGAATGTAGAAGTATTTCGGCACCCGAAGGTCGAAAGCGTCCACTACCCCGTCGTCTACTGCCATGTACTGGCGGGTTTCGGCCTCACGCCGCCGCGCACTGTGCAGCAGCAAACCGCCCGGGCAGGTCAGCAGCAGCGCCAGCAGGTTGATCAGCTTGGTGGGATGGGCGGCCAGGAACCCCCAGAGCACTTGCAAGGACATCACGCAACCTCGGTGTGAGCAGTGGCAAAGGCCAGCATTCTACCCAAGTCGCACCGTGGCGCCCGGCCTTGGCGACAAACTGTCATTAAATTTCATCTGTCATCCGCTCGTCATCCATACAGGCGACCCTGTCGACCTTTTGATGACCCGGAGCTTTTTCATGTTGCACGCCGAAAACCAGGACCGCCTCTACCTCGTTGCCCAGAGCGATGAACAACAGGCGCTGATCGATGGTTTTGCCATCAACGTGCAGGACCGCCAGTGGCTGGTCTACTGTGCGCTTGGCGGACATGTGCATGAGGACTTGCCCGAAGTGGATGCCGGCACTGGGTTCAGCTTGCTGGATTTCCACATAGAAGCGGCGTAGATCTGTACCGGCCAGACAACAAAAAACCCGCTGCCTGTCACTCAGGCAGCGGGTTTTCTTGCACCACCTGAAGCTTACTGACCCAGCACCTGCCCGATGCTCGGGTCCTTGAACAGGCGGGTCAGGGCATCGCTCAGCACATCACCCACCAGCTGGGTGTTGGTGTCCTGGTTCGGCGCCATGCCGAAACGCTGGTCCAGCGAAGCGCCATAACGGCCGCTGTAACGGCGGCCGCCATTGGTCACATCAGCGCGGAAGGTGGCGCCGATGGTGGCCTCGGTCACGTAAAGGTTGTCTTTCGGCGACTGATACTTCAGCTCGGCCAGGGTCACGGTCAGCTGCGGCGCATTGCCGGCGTTCGGGGTCGGGGTGAAGCCGAGCAGGCGCACAGCCGCTTCAGCCTGAGCCTGCAGCTTGGGCACCACGTCATTACCGCTGACGCTGATGGTGCTGGTCTCGGGGTACATGCCACCGCGGGTACCCAGGGACTGCGAAGGCCGGCCATCAACTACCCGGACCACCACCGGCTGGCCATGACCGACCGGGGCCAGCTGGGCCTTGAGCGTGGGTTGCGGGTTGAGTTGTTGCGGGCTGTGGGCACAACCGACCAGGCTAAGGCTGGCCACGGCGATCAAACCGAACAACAGACGTTGCAACATGCGCGTTTCTCCAGAAAATGCGGCAAAGGCCCACAGTATACCTAGCCAGGCACAGACCAGTCATCGGCCCGGCCCGCTTGTCACAATCGTTTCATCGCCACACCCTTATCCTTGCGCCAAGCCCTAACGCAAAGGACTCGCCGCCATGACCTCGCTCTGGACTCAGCTCTTCCAACGGCCGCGCTACAACGCTTATGCCCGCCTTGACGCGGATGGCAAATGCCTGGCGTTCAAGCAATGCAGCCAGGCACCAAGCGGCATCGACTGGGTGCAGATCAGCGAAATTCAGCTGGCCTGGCTGGGCCGCGAGCTGCCCATCGAAGCCCGGGTTTGCGCCCGCGCAAACCGCCGTTGGCACCAGCGCCTCCTCGCTGCCTGACAAACGCTGCAATAAAAACCACGAATGGCGACATTTCTGCCCGCGACATCGCTATAATCTCCCCCCGATTATAAGGACGTCTCCTGATCGGGCCCCGCACTCGCCGATTGACCCCGGCAACTTCACCGCTTCGCCCACAGAGAGCCTTCCACTCAGGTCTTGCATCGGCTGTCGTGCCTGCTTTTTCCGGCCCTTCACACTGCATGAACCTGCGGGTTGCCATCGCGCAGTCCCCTTTTGAGGTTCACGTCTCCAAAAGAGCGTGAAAAAACGGTTTTCACAACTTCACAAGAGTGTGGCGAGCAAATGAACAGTCTGGCATGTGCAAAAGCGGCAGATGTGTCCCGAACAGCCCTGAACAGGCGGCAGATGCGCTCATCCCGTATGAGTGTCTGAACCGTTCCATAACGCACGCACGACACCTTGACCATAAGTCGAATTGCCGCACCTGTGGCAAACGGCGTTCAATACACGAACCCGAAGACTGATTGGCGGTGTCCGCGGAAGTTGCAAGAACTGCGAAAAGTCGGACATGGCGACCCTGGCAAACCCAGGTCCTATGCTGTCAATTAGGTAGCTGTAGATTGTGGAGACGCGTTAAATGGCGCAGAACGAATCGGTTGATGTGGTACTGGTAGGCGCGGGCATCATGAGTGCCACCCTGGCCGTACTGCTCAAGGAGCTTGACCCGACCCTGAAGCTTGAGGTCGTCGAGGCGATGGACTCCGGGGCCGCGGAAAGCTCCAACCCCTGGAACAACGCAGGCACCGGCCACGCCGGCCTGTGCGAGCTGAACTACACGCCGCAGGCCGCCGATGGCAGCATCGACATCAAGAAGGCCGTGCACATCAACACCCAGTTCGAGGTTTCGCGCCAGTTCTGGGCCTACCTGACCAAGAAGGGCAACTTCGGCTCGGCGCGTGCCTTCATCAACCCTGTCCCGCACCTGAGTTACGTCGAGGGTGACAAGGGTGTTTCCTTCCTCAAGAAGCGCTTCGAGCTGCTCAAGCAGCACCACGCCTTCGCCGAGATGGAATACACCGAAGACAAGGCCGTGATGAACGACTGGATGCCGCTGATGATGCCTGGCCGCCCGGCCGACCAGCACATCGCCGCTACCCGCGTGGCCAAAGGCACCGACGTCAACTTCGGCGCACTGACCAACAAGCTGCTCAAGCTGCTGGCCGACTCGCCGGACGCGCAGGTCAAGTACAGCAAGAAGGTGGTCGGCCTGCGCCGCAACGGCAGCGGCTGGACCGTGAGCATCAAGGACGTCAACAGCGGCGGCAGCCGTGAAGTCGACGCCCGCTTCGTCTTCCTCGGCGCTGGCGGCGCGGCCCTGCCGCTGCTGCAGTTGTCCGGCATCCCGGAAAGCAAAGGCTTCGGCGGCTTCCCTGTCAGCGGCCAGTGGCTGCGTTGCGACAACCCGGAAATCGTCAAGCAGCACCAGGCCAAGGTCTACAGCCAGGCCGCTGTCGGCGCCCCGCCGATGTCGGTGCCGCACCTGGACACACGCGTCGTGGACGGCAAGACTTCGCTGCTGTTCGGCCCGTATGCCGGTTTCACTACCAAGTTCCTCAAGCACGGCTCGCTGATGGACCTGCCGCTGTCGGTGCGCATGGGCAACATCGGCCCGATGCTGGCCGTGGCCCGCGACAACATGGACCTGACCAAGTACCTGGTCAGCGAAGTGATGCAGTCGATGGAGCAGCGTCTGGAAGCCCTGCGTCGTTTCTATCCGCAGGCCAAGGCCGAAGACTGGCGCCTGGAAGTGGCGGGTCAGCGCGTGCAGATCATCAAGAAAGACCCGAAAAAAGGCGGCGTGCTGCAGTTCGGTACCGAGCTGGTCTCGGCCCAGGACGGCAGCCTGGCAGCACTGCTCGGCGCATCGCCAGGTGCCTCGGTAACCGTATCGATCATGCTGGAACTGATCGAGCGCTGCTTCCCCGAGCAGGCCAAGGGCGCCTGGGCTGCCAAGCTCAAGGAAATCTTCCCGGCTCGCGAGAAGACCCTGGCAACCGATGCTGCGCTGTACCACAAGATCAGTGCCGATAACGACGCGGCGCTGGATCTGGCAGAGAGCAGCCCGGCGGCCAAGCATTACGCTTAAGCCGGTCTGAAACGCAAAAACGCCCCTCGGGGCGTTTTTTGTGCCTGGCGCTTGATCAGCCTGTACCGGCCTCTTCGCGGGCATGCCCGCTCCCACAGGTTCGGTAATGCCCGCAGGTGCGGCGCGACTCCTGTGGGAGCGGGCGCGCCCGCGAAGAGGCCGGCACTGGCTACAGATCAGCCGCGGGCTTTACGATGATCTCGATGTACTCAGGGGCATTGCGCTGGTCGGCAATCTGCTCGACGAAGGTCTATTACGCCTAAGCCGGCCTGAAACGCAAAAACGCCCCTCGGGGCGTTTTTTTGTGCCTGGCGCTTGATCAGCCTGTACCGGCCTCTTCGCGGGCATGCCCGCTCCCACAGGTTCGGTAATGCCCGCAGGTGCGACGCGACTCCTGTGGGAGCGGGCGCGCCCGCGAAGAGGCCGGCACTGGCTACAGATCAGCCGCGGGCTTTATCGATGATCTCGATGTACTCAGGGGCATTGCGCTGGTCGGCAATCTGCTCGACGAAGGTCTTGCCGTGCTCGTCCTTGCCGTCCAGGTCCAGGCCAGCTTCGACGAAGAAGCCTACAAAGCGCTCGAAGTCGTCCACGCGCAGGCCACGGTAGGCCTTGACCAGCTTGTGCAGCGACGGCGAAGTCACACCATCGGCCGGCTCGAACTGAAGGAACGACTTGATGTAGTCGTCGCTGATTTCGTCACCGATTACCTGTTTCTTGTCTTTACGCATTGCCGACTCCAACTGGACCATCACGGAATTTCGAAGGCCGGCAGTTTACCCCCCGCAGGCTTCGCGCCTCAACGCGTACGTACCGTCCCGGTGTGCAAGTCGGCCCAGATGTGGCCGTTGCCATAAGTCAGAAACTGCACGTACAGGGTTTCGTTACGCAGCAGGTCCATGACCACCCGGTAGTTGCTGACCGGGTAATTCAGGCTCAAGGTGCGGGATTTAGCGTCATACACAGGCTTTTTCAGGCTTTTGGCCGCTTCACCATCGAACGTCAGCAGCACCTGGGCAATGGTCGCACCCTTGCTCAGCGGCTTGCCCTTCAGGCGCACCTGCAACGACGATGTGATCGGGATCGGCTGCTGATCGGACTGGCGCTGGGCCCCTACGACCACCGAATAGTCAGTCACTTGCAGCAATTGCTGGCTGGTCGGTGCTTCCTGGCGCAGGGACTGGTCATCAGGAGGCAGGAACTGACTGTGCAGCGGTGCGGCAGCGAGCGGCAGGCTGACCGCCAGCAGGAGGGGAAGAATCGCACGCATGTGAGGCTCCTTGTATGAAGGAGCACTCTAGCACGCCGGGTACAGGCGATATCAATCGAACTGCGCGCGCATCCAGGATTGGTAATCGGCCACGCCAGCCTCACCCTCGCGCGGCGCCCAGTGTGCGTGCTCGCCCTCGCCCACTGGTCGGTATGGCCCAGCCTTGCACTCGAACAGGATGCTGTCGGGTTCCAGCACCACCAAGCCATGGTAGGTACCAGGCGCCAGATCCACACCCAGACAGTCGCCACCGGCCTGCAGCACCCGCTTGTCAGTCACCGCGCCTTGTTCATCGAAGATCAACAGGCCAAAACGCCCCTTGAGCGCTATCAAGGTTTCAGCCTTGTCGGCGCTCAAATGGCGATGCGGCGGAATGTAGGTGCCCGGTTGCAGCCCGACGGCCATGCGGTGGCAGGGCTCTTCCATAGCGTGAAAGTTATGGTGCTGCCGCCCGCGCGGGTTGGCAGCGGCCTTTTCGGCCAGCCCGGCGAACAGCGATTGGTCGATGAACGCAGGCTGGCGCACGGTTACAGCCCCTTTACGGCGAAGATGCCGTTAGCGTTGCGCCAGTAACCTTTGTAGTCCATGCCGTAACCGAAGATATAGCGATCGACACAAGGCAGGCCCACATAGTTCGCCTTGAGGTCAGGGCTTGCCTTGCGGTCGTGGTCCTTGTCGATCAGCACAGCGGTGTACACCGAGCGGGCGCCGGCATGCTTGCAAAACTCGATGATGGCGCTGAGGGTGTGGCCTTCGTCGAGGATATCGTCAACGATCAACACGTCACGGTCGATGAACGACACTTCCGGCTTGGCCTTCCAGAAAAGCTCGCCGCCGCTGGTCTGGTTGCGGTAGCGGGTAGCGTGCAGGTACGAGGCTTCCAGCGGGAACTGCAGGTGGGTCAGCAGTTTGCCGGAAAAGATCAGGCCACCGTTCATCACGCAGAACACAACCGGGTTCTTGTCGTGCAGGTCCTTGCAGATCTGCTCGCCGACTTTGGCGATGGCCGCTTCGACTTCGGCTTCGGTGTACAGGCAGTCAGCTTCATGCATGACTTGACGGATATGCTCGAGATCGGCGGACATGGCGCGCTCCGGGGGGCATTTTGGAAAAGCGGGCAAAGGTACGCATCCGCTCGTCACAGATCAAGCATTTATGGACTAACGTCCAGAATGACCAGACGACAGCACAGGCTGAATAGATTAATCTAGCGCGGTTTTTTTGCCCGCCTTTCGGAGCCCTCCCCTATGCCCACTCGTGAGATCCGCCATCCGCTGATCCGCCACAAGCTTGGCCTGATGCGCCGTGCCGATATCAGCACCAAGAATTTTCGCGAACTCGCCCAGGAAGTCGGCGCGCTCCTGACGTATGAAGCCACCCAGGACCTGCCCCTCGAAACCTACGAGATCGACGGCTGGTGTGGCAAGGTCTCGGTTGAAAAAATCGCCGGCAAGAAGATCACCGTAGTACCGATCCTGCGCGCCGGCATCGGCATGCTCGACGGCGTGCTCAGCCTGATCCCGGGTGCCAAGGTCAGCGCCGTCGGCGTTGCCCGAAACGAAGAAACCCTCGAAGCCCACACCTACCTGGAAAAGCTCGCGCCGGACATCAACCAGCGCCTGGCCCTGATCATCGACCCGATGCTGGCCACCGGCGGCTCGATGGTTGCCACCATCGACCTGCTGAAAAAGGCCGGCTGCAAAGAGATTCGCGCCATGGTGCTGGTCGCCGCGCCAGAAGGCATCGAGGTGGTGGAAAAAGCCCACCCGGACGTGAAGATCTACACCGCCTCGATCGACCAGCGCCTGAACGAGCACGGCTACATCGTGCCAGGCCTGGGTGATGCCGGTGACAAGATCTTCGGCACCAAGCAAAAGGACGCCTGACCATGCAGGACGGCTTCAACGACCCGCTCTGGCGCCAGGTCGTTTCGGGCGCGCAGATGCTCTTCGTGGCATTCGGCGCGCTGGTGCTGATGCCCCTGATCACCGGCCTTGACCCGAACGTCGCGCTGTTCACCGCCGGCATCGGCACCCTGCTATTCCAGCTGGTCACCGGTCGTCAGGTACCGGTGTTCCTGGCCTCGAGCTTTGCCTTCATCACACCGATCATCCTCGCCAAAGGCCAGTTCGGCCTTGCCGAGACCATGGGTGGCGTAATGGCTGCCGGCTTCGTGTACACCTTCATGGGGCTGATGGTAAAAATCAAAGGCACCGGTTTCATCGACCGCATGCTACCGCCGGTGGTGATCGGCCCGGTGATCATCTCCATCGGCCTGGCCATGGCACCGATCGCCGCCAACATGGCGATGGGCAAAGGTGGGGACGGTACAGCGCTGATGCCGTACAAGACGGCCATGCTGATCTCGATGCCAGCGCTGCTGACAACCTTGATCGTTGCCGTATTCGGCAAGGGCATTTTCCGCCTGGTACCCATCATCTCCGGCGTGCTGGTGGGCTTTGCCCTGTCGTTCGCCTTTGGCGTGGTCGACACCGCCAGGATCGCTGCCGCACCATGGCTGGAAATCCCCAATTTCACCGCCCCTGCGTTCAACTGGCAGGCCATTCTGTTCATCGTCCCGGTTGCGCTGGCGCCGGCGATCGAGCATATCGGCGGGGTGATCGCGGTGGGCAGCGTGACCGGCCGTGACTACCTGAAAAAGCCTGGCCTGCACCGGACGTTGCTGGGCGACGGCCTGGCGACTACTGCAGCCGGCCTGTTCGGCGGCCCGCCCAACACCACCTACGCCGAAGTGACCGGCGCGGTGATGCTGACCAAGAACTACAACCCGAAGATCATGACCTGGGCGGCGGTCTTCGCCATTACCCTGGCATTCATCGGCAAGTTCGGCGCGCTGCTGCAGAGCATCCCGGTGCCGGTGATGGGCGGCATTCTGTGCCTGCTGTTCGGCTCGATCGCAGCGGTGGGCATGAACACCATGATCCGCCACAAGATTGACCTGGGCGAGGCACGCAACCTGGTGATCGTCTCGGTGACACTGGTGTTCGGTATCGGCGGCGTGCTGATCGGCAGCGGTGACGGCCCGGATGACTGGGGCCTGAAGGGCATCGCCCTGTGCGCCATTGTGGCTATTGCCCTGAACCTGATTCTGCCGGGTAATGACAGCTGGAAGCACAAGAAGCTGGATGTATGACCGGTCGGAAGGGGCCGCAAAGCGGCCCCTTCGATTCAGGCCTTTTCACACATATCAGCCAACACCCTCACCCATTCCGGGTGATCATTCAGGCACGGCACCAGCACCAGCTCCTGGCCGCCCGCCTCGACAAACTGCTCGCTGCCACGCATGCCTATCTCTTCCAGGGTCTCGATGCAATCCGCCACAAACGCCGGGCACATCACCAGCAGCTTCTTCACACCGGCCTTGGCCAGCTCATCCAGCCGCGTCTCGGTATAGGGTTCGATCCACTTGTCCCGGCCCAGCCGCGACTGGAACGATACCGACCATTTGCCATCCGGTATGCCCATGCTCTGCGCAAAGGCTTTGGCCGTAGCCAGGCATTGCCCACGATAGCAAACCGAACGTACTTCGGCGGTTGCACCGTGGCAGCAATCGGCAGCGCGCAGGTCGTGCTTGACCCCCTTCGGAAACAGTTTCTTCAGGTGCCGTTCCGGCAACCCATGGAAGCTCAGCAGCAGGTGGTCGTAACCCTGCTCCAGGTACGGCCGAGCGCTGGCTGCCAGCGCCTCGATGTACGCCGGGTGCTCATAGAACGGCTGCAGCACGCGCATCTGCAACGGTAACTGGTGCTCGCTGACCGTCTGTTTTGCCTGCTCGATCACAGTGGTCACCGTGCTGTCGGCGAACTGTGGATAAAGCGGTGCCAAAGTCACCTTGCGCACACCTTGGGCGGCCAGCCGCGCCAGCACATCAGGCAAGGCCGGCTGACCGTAGCGCATGGCGATTTCCACCGGGCCATGGGGCCAGTGCTCGGCCATCGCTGCCTGCAGGCGACGGGTCAGCACAACCAGAGGCGAGCCCTCCTCCCACCAGATCGAAGCGTAGGCATGTGCCGACTGCTCCGGGCGCTTGATCAGGACCAGCGACACCAGCAAACGCCGCACCGGCCACGGCAGGTCGATCACGTACGGGTCCATGAGGAACTGGTTGAGGTAGCGGCGCACATCGGCCACCGAGGTGGAGGCCGGGGAACCCAGGTTGACCAGCAGCAGGGCGTGATCGGTCATGCAGCGTCCTATGTCAGAGGCGACTGGACAGGTTGTCCAGCGCCGATTGCAGATCGTTGAAGCGGAACGTGAAGCCGGCTTCCAGCAAGCGTACCGGGCGCGCCCGCTGGCCTCCCAGCAGCAAGGTCGACATCTCGCCAAGCCCGGCCTTGAGCAGCAATGCCGGCACTGGCAACAGCGCCGGCCGATGCAGGGCGCGGCCCAGTCGCCTGGCAAACTCACGGTTGCGCACAGGCTCCGGCGCGCAGGCATTATAAGGACCGCTGGCATCCTTGTGCTGCAAGAGAAAATCAATCAGGGCGACCTGGTCGTCTATATGAACCCAAGGCATCCATTGCCGCCCATTGCCCAAAGGCCCGCCCAGCCCCAGTTTGAAGGGCATGCGCAGGCGCGACAAAAAGCCGCCATCGCTGGCCAGCACCAGGCCGGTACGGACCAGTACCACGCGTATCCCCTGCGCTTGCGAACGCTGCGCGGTCTCTTCCCAGGCAATACACAACTGGCTGGCGAAATCTTCACGCACCGGGGGAGAGGCCTCGGTCAGTTCGCGTTCGCCACCGTCCCCGTACCAACCTACCGCAGAGCCGGAGATCAACACCTCCGGGCGCTGCTCACGGGTGCCCAACCAAGCCAGCAATTGCTCGGTAAGGGTGACACGGCTGGCCCACAGCACGTTGCGCCGGGCGGCCGTCCAGGGCCTGTCGGCAATCGGCGCACCGGCAAGGTTGACCACCGCATCAAGATGATCGTCGGCCTCCAGCTGCTCCAGGCGCGCGATACCACGCCCCCCGCTACCACAGATTTTCGCCACCTGTTCAGGACGCCTGCTCCAAACCGTAAGCCGATGCCCTTGGCCCAGCCAGTACTGGCACAGATGCTTGCCAATCAAACCGGTGCCACCTGTCAGCAATATATGCATGGCTGTGTCCTCGCAGAATGCGTCGGTGGTCTATTTTTAACAACAAGGCACTTTTTTGACCCGACGCTCTCGGATAAACATAGGCCAACCTGCCGCCAACACGGAATAACCTTATACATAATTTTGGCATTGTACAGGTTTGCCTGACAGCGTAGTCTGCTCACAGCAAGGTTTGAAGAGGCCATCATGACAGTACCTATCGCCATCATCGGGGCCGGCATCGCCGGTTTGTCAGCCGCCCAGGCCTTGCAGAAGGCCGGGCAATCCGTGCACTTGTTCGACAAAGGCCACGGCAGTGGCGGGCGCATGGCCAGCAAGCGCAGCGAAGCCGGCGCGCTCGACCTGGGCGCACAGTACTTCACTGCCCGTGACCGACGCTTCGTCGATCAGGTGCAGCAATGGGTGGCCGCCGGCTGGGCCGAGCAGTGGAAGCCTCAACTGTACAACTACCGTGATGGCGAACTTACCCCCTCCCCCGACGAGCAGACGCGCTGGGTGGGCGTGCCACGCATGAGCGCCATTACCCGCGGCTTGCTCAAGGACGTCACCGTCAATTTCGGCTGCCGCATAGCGGAAGTGTTTCGCGGCAAGCAGTACTGGCACCTGCAAGATACCGAAGGTTGCAGCCACGGCCCCTACAGCCGCGTGGTCATTGCCGTCCCGGCACCGCAGGCCACGCCACTTCTGGCCGCCACACCGAAGCTGGCCGCCGTGGCCGCTGGCGTGCAAATGGAACCTACCTGGGCCGTCGCCCTTGCCTTCGAGACACCGCTGGATACACCAATGCAAGGCTGCTTCGTGCAGGACAACCCGCTGGACTGGCTGGCCCGCAATCGCAGCAAGCCTGGCCGCGACGAGCACCTGGACACCTGGGTACTGCACGCAACGTCAGACTGGAGCCGGCAACACATCGACCTGCCAAAGGAAGAAGTGATCGAGCAGCTGTGGGGCGAATTCGCCGAACTGGTCGGCTGCGTGGTCCCCCCGCCCACCTTCGCCCTGGCCCACCGCTGGCTCTATGCCCGCCCCAGTAGCAACCATGAGTGGGGCGCACTGGCCGATGCTGACCAGGGTTTGTACGCCTGTGGGGACTGGTGCCTGTCCGGCCGCGTCGAGGGCGCATGGCTCAGTGGCCAGGAAGCAGCGCGGCGCTTGCTCGAACACCTTGAGTGATGCCGAACTATACAAAAATACTAGTTTGCATAACTTCAGCGCTGTGCTGAAATAAACCTGTACAAGTTTCGAGTCACGTACAGGTTTATTTTCGGAGGCAGCCATGCACGACCCTTCCGCCCACAGCAAGCCGCGTATCGCCATCAGCGCCTGCCTGACCGGGCACAGCGTGCGCTACAACGGCGGCCACAAGGCCTCCGACCTGTGCCGTAAACAGCTGGAACAGCACTTCGACTGGCTACCCGTGTGTCCGGAAGTGGCAATCGGCCTGGGTGTCCCGCGCGACCCGATTCGCCTGGTCGGCAACCCCGAGCAACCCGAAGTGGTCGGCACCCGCGATCCTGGCAAGGACCTTACCGACCCGCTGCGCACCTATGGCGAGCAGATGGCCAACGAGCTTGACGACATCTGCGGCTACATCTTCATGCAGAAGTCACCTTCATGCGGCCTGGAACGGGTAAAGGTTTATCAGGACAACGGCCACCCGGCCGTGCATGGCGGCCGTGGCGTCTATGCCCAGGCTTTCTGCGCATTGCGCCCGGACCTGCCAGTAGAAGAAGAAGGTCGCCTGCATGACCCTGTGCTGCGCGAGAACTTCATAAGCCGCGTTTACGCCTACGCCGACTGGCAGCGCCTGCTGGCCGAGGGCCTGAACCGTGGCGCGCTGGTGCGCTTTCATTCGCGCTACAAGTATTTGCTGATGGCCAACAACCCCCAGGCCTATCGCACCCTCGGCCGCCTGCTTGGCAGCATGAGCAAGGCTGATGAACCACAGAGCATCGGCCCGCGCTATTTCAGCCAGCTGATGCAGGCCCTGCGCCGCTGCGCCAGCCGCGGCACCCACAGTAACGTGCTGCAGCATCTGAGCGGCTACTTCAAGGATGCCCTTACACAGCAGGACAAGGCCGAGTTGCAAGCAGTCATCGGCCAATACCAACAAGGCGTGGTACCTCTGGTAGTGCCACTGACCCTGCTCAAACACCATTTGCGCAAGCACCCAGACCCCTACCTGCAGCAACAAGCCTACCTGCAGCCTCACCCCGAGAGCCTGGGCTTGCGCAATGCGGTCTGAGGACTTGCTGCCCATCGGCGAACTTGCCCGTCGCACTGGCGTCAACCCGGTCACCCTGCGCGCCTGGGAGCGCCGGTATGGGTTGCTCAAGCCGCAGCGCACCGCCAAGGGGCATCGCCTGTACCCACTTGAGCAGGTCGAACGCGTCGAGGCCGTCCTGGCCTGGCTGCAGCGTGGCGCGTCGGTCGGCCAAGTCCGCGAGTTGCTCGACAAACCCGCCAGCACCCCACCGAAGGGTGACTGGCAAGCCCGGCAATTCCAGCTGATCGAAGCCATCGCCGGCCTTTCACAGCGCGCCCTCGATCAGCAACTCAACCAGGCAATGGCGCTGTACCCGGCAGTCACCCTGTGCGAACAACTGCTACTGCCGCTCCTCGACATGCTCGACCAGCGCTGGCGCAATTACTTCAACGCTCGGCTGGAGCAGGTGTTTTTTCACAGCTGGCTGCGCAGCAAGCTCGGTGCCCGCGTGTACCACGACAACCAGCTGCTGCAAGGGCCTGCCGTGTTGCTGGCCGAAGACTGCGAACGCACCTTCAGCCCAGACTTATGGTTGTGCGCCTGGCTACTCACCAGCAATGGTTTCCCGGTCGAGGTGCTCGAACAGCCCGTCGCAGGCCCGCAGTTGCTAAGCGCCGTCAACGCGCTCAAACCACGCGCCTTACTCCTGCACCTGGGGCCACGCATCGACGACAAGGCGTTGCTGCGCACCCTGCAAGGCTTGCCGATCCCCAAGCTGCTGGGCGGTGCCACGCTGGCGCTGCATGAAGCCCGCTTGCAGGCTTTTGAGCTGCCCGACCTTTTCCTGTTCGACACCCCGCAGGCGGCATTGCGCGTGCTTCAAGCCCATGATCGACAGCCTGTAGAGATAAATCCCCCATGCACCTGACCTGGCTGCGCAGCGACCTGCGTATCGATGACAACACTGCACTCAGCGCCTCTACCGAACGCGGCCCGACCATCGCCCTGTGGCTGGTCAGCCCCGGACAATGGCAAGCCCATGACGATGCCGACTGCAAAGTCGACTTCTGGCTGCGTAACCTGCATGACCTGCGCCAATCACTGGAAAAGCTGAACATCCCCCTGCTGATCCGCACAATCGATACCTGGGACCAGGCGCCACAGGCGGTGCTCGATATCTGCCGCCAACATCAGGTGCAAAGCGTGCACTGGAACGAGGAGTACGGCATCAATGAGCAGCGCCGGGATGATGCCACCCGGGCACTGCTGGAAAAGTCGGCCATCCAGGCGCACAGCTACCTCGACCAACTATTCTTCCGTCCGGGCACCGTACTGACTCGCAGTGGCGATTACTTCCAGGTGTTCAGCCAGTTCAAGAAAACCTGCCTGGAGCATCTGCACCGCAGCCTGCCGGCCCTGGCACGGCGGGTGAAGCGCCAGGCCCCGCTGAACATCGGCAGCGACCCGATCCCGCAACATGTCGAGGGCTTCGGAAAAACCACGCACGCACTGCGCGACCACTGGCCAGCCGGTGAAGCTGAGGCACAGTCCCGCCTGTCACGCTTCCTGGACGAAACCATCGACGACTACCACCACCTGCGCGACTTGCCTGCCAAGCCCGGTACCAGCCAGCTTTCCCCCTACCTGGCCGCCGGCGTGATTTCGCCCCGCCAATGCTTGCACGGTGCACTGGCCGGCAACCGGGGCGAGTTCGACAGTGGCAGCACAGGCGTGCAGACCTGGATCAATGAGCTACTCTGGCGTGAGTTCTACAAGCACATCCTGAGCGGTTATCCACAGGTCTCGCGCCACCGCGCCTTCCGCGCCCAGACCGAAGCCCTGCCCTGGCGTGACGCCCCCGCAGACCTGGAGGCCTGGGAGCAGGGCCGCACCGGCTTCCCGATCATTGATGCCGCCATGCGCCAGCTGCTGCACACCGGGTGGATGCACAACCGCTTGCGCATGGTCGTGGCCATGTTCCTCAGCAAGAACCTGCTGATTGACTGGCGCAAGGGCGAGCGGCACTTCATGCGCCACCTGATAGACGGCGACCTGGCCGCCAACAACGGGGGTTGGCAGTGGAGTGCGTCCACCGGCACCGACGCGGTGCCCTATTTCCGTATCTTCAACCCGGTTTCACAGTCGCAGCGCTTCGATCCACAGGGTCAGTTCATTCGCCACTGGGTACCGGAACTACAGGAGCTCGATGAAAAAGCCATCCATCAACCCATTAAATCGACGGACCTTTTCGGTAATACTTCGTACCTAAGTCCAATCGTAGATCTCAGCAGCAGTCGCCAGCGGGCCCTGGAAGCATTCAAAGGGCTGCCACGCCGGCAGAATCAGGGGATAACGTCTTGATTAACTCGCGTAGTTTTTGGGTTACAGGCGCAAGCAACGGACTTGGCTTGGCTTTGGTGGAGCGGATGCTCGATGAAGGACATCGCGTTGCCGCGAGTGGCAAGGATAGCGATGCACTGGATGATTTGGGGGCACGCTACGGCAGCCAATTGTTGCGTTTGCCGTGGCAGTTACAGGAAGAACAACACGTCACCGATGCGTGCCAACAGATTTGCCATGCCTGGTGTTCGCTGGACGGGCTGATCCTCAACACCGGCACCACCGATTACCTGCCAGACAATGTCAGTGAAAGTGAGCTGATCGAAGCGATCGTCACCACCAACCAGCTGGCCGCAGAGCATTGCCTGAGCAAAGCGCTGCCGTTGCTGGCAAAGGGGCAGTCGCCCCAGGTGATGGGGCTTTTCAACCGCTATTCGGCGTTGCAGCTGTTTGCACCGACACAGGTGACTGCGGGCTGGAACAACTTGCCGCAATGGCTGCGTGAGCAGCGCAAGGCCCTTGAGGACCAAGGGGTAGCACTGACCATCGTAGGGCCACAATCGTTGAAGGTTACGGTAACGTCGGCACAGGCGATACCGGAGGCGTGGACGCCCGGCAGTGCCGCAGAGGAGTTGCTGCGCCGGTGGCCTCAGAGAGAACCGGAACTGGTCCTGGAGACGCTGGACCTCAGTAGCCTGTGGCCGCTGGCGCGTTGACCGCTGAAATCAGCATTACCTTCTTCGCGGGCAAGCCCGCTCCTGCAGATTACCCAGACCTTTAATGCTGTGGTATTCCGGCAGGAGCGGGCATTGCCCGCGAATGCAGGCGAACTCAGAGCGCCATTCTGTAATGCAGGCTGTAGCTTTCTACACCATCATTGGGCTCTTTGATGCCCGCGTTGGAATAGTGAATCGCCCGCACCCCAATCTCATGCCCGCCGGCAAAGCGCAAACCAAAGCCAATGCGGTCCTCGAACTGGAACGCAGAACCCAGCTCGTTGCTTTCCAGCTCGGTGCTGGAGAACGCCGCCACCCCGATGCCGGCTTCGATGTAGGGCTTTACCGACTCCCCGGCAAATTCATAGACGAACACGGGCGCGAAGGACAGGCTGTGATTGCTCGCGGTCTCGTCGCCATCCCAGTAGGTGTAGGCCCCATCCCAATAGCCGGTCAGCCGACCAACGCTGGTCTGCCACCAACTCGCGTCCCAATTCGATTGCAGCCCTAGCCGGTAGACCATTGTCGAATCGCCAGTCTGCCCTACCGAAAACGAAACATCGGCAGCCTGTGCCGACATCGCTTGCCCCAAAACAAAGGCAGCAGCCGCTGCCAAGCCGAGCAGTTTCCTCATAAGAAACATCCTTCTTTCTGATGCTGTTGTTTGTCCGCCTCATCTCAGGCAAAGCGGTAGAAAGCAGAAGTGGAACGATAGTTCAGCCTTTTTTCACGTTTTTTTCACAACGCAAAGCTTTGCACATCGTCGGACTTATGCCACAGCACAGGTAGGATTTTTCTTAAGGCTTCTGGGTCAGCGCTTGTCCAGAAGCGTGCAGCGCCGGCCGGGCCTTCGGCCAACAGATCATTGGCACCCAACAGCCGTTGCAACTGACGCGCCACGGCCGCGCCGGTGTCGATGATGGCCACGTCATCCGGGACCATGCCGGCCAGCAATGGGCGAAGGAAAGGGTAATGGGTGCAGCCGAGGATCAGCGTATCGCAACCTGCAGTCAGTAGCGGCTGCACATAACCTTGCAACAGCTGGCGCACCGCCGGGCTTACCAGGTCACCGGCTTCGATCAGCTCGACCAGCCCTGGGCAAGGTTGGGTAATAACCTGTACGTCATTCGCGAAGCGATCGAGCAAGGCTGCGAACTTGGCACTCTGCAGGGTACCGGTGGTGGCCAGCACACCGACCACGCCCGAGCGGGTGGCTGCCGCTGCAGGCTTGACGGCCGGTTCCATGCCCACCAACGGCCAGGTCGGATACAACTCACGCAGGTCGGCCACTGCCGCCACCGTGGCAGTGTTGCAGGCCAGGACCATGGCCTTTGCGCCTTGTTCATGGAAGAACCCGGCAATGCGTCGGCAGCGCTCGCGGATATAGTCCGGCGACTTCTCACCGTAGGGTATATGCCCGCAATCGCCCACATACAGCAACGTTTCGTTGGGCAGCAGGCGCTGGATCTCGGCAAGCACCGACAATCCGCCAACCCCCGAGTCCATGACGCCGATCGGCGCCGAGCGCTCAGCCATCGCGCTTACCACAGACCGTGCAAGCCGGGTCGCGCTTGACACGAAGCTCGCGGATACGGGTGCCAAGGGCATCGATCAACAGCAAGCGGCCGATCAACGGCTCACCGAAGCCAGCCAGCAACTTCATCGCCTCCAGGGCCTGCAGGCTACCCACCAGCCCCACCAGCGGGCCAATGACGCCTGCTTCGCTGCAGGTCAGTTCAGCTTCGCTACCATGCCCGTACAGGCAGTGATAGCACGGACTGTAGTCACGCCGCGGGTCGAACACCGACAGCTGACCTTCCAGACGGATTGCCGCTCCGCTGACCAGCGGCTTGCCGGCGGCGACACAGGCAGCGTTGACCGCCTCGCGGGTAGAGAAATTGTCGGAGCAGTCCAGCACCAGGTCGACCGCCGCCACCGCAGCCACCAGCGAGTCCTCGTCCAGTGCCTGGCGGTGAGCAACCAGGCTGACTTCCGGGTTGATTGCCTGCAAGCGCTGCAAGGCCGAGTCGACCTTGCTCATGCCAACGCTGGCACTGTCGTGGATGACCTGGCGTTGCAGGTTGGTCAGGTCGACGGTGTCGAAGTCGGCCAGGTGCAGCTCACCCACGCCAGCGGCGGCCAGGTACAGGGCGACTGGCGAGCCCAGGCCACCCAGCCCGATGATCAGCGCTTTGCTCTGCTTGAGCCGCAGCTGGCCATCGATGTCGATCTGGGCCAGCAGCACCTGGCGGCTGTAACGCAGCAGTTCCTGATCACTCAGCATGGCAGTCGCCCCAGGGTAACGCGTTCATGGCCGCCCAGGTCCGTGCGGCTGGCCACCTCGATAAAGCCATGTTCAGCCAGCAGAGCGCGTACCGCCGCCGCCTGATCGTAGCCATGTTCCAGCAGTAGCCAACCACCTGGCAACAAGTGCGCGGGGGCCTGGGCGGCGATCACGCGAAGGTCGTCCAGGCCATCGACACCGGCCACCAGGGCACTGCTGGGTTCGAAGCGCACGTCGCCGGCCACCAGGTGCGGGTCTTCAGCGGCGATGTAGGGCGGGTTGCTGACAATGAGGTCGAAACGCTCCCCGGCCAGGCTGTCGAACCAGTGGCTTAGCCGTACCCGAGCGTTGGCCAGGCCCAACCGCTGGCGGTTGCGCTCGGCGAGGGCAGCAGCCTCCTCCACCCGGTCAACCGCTGTCACCTGCCAGGCCGGGCGCTCGCTGGCCAGCGCCAGAGCGATGGCACCCGTACCGGTACCCAGGTCGAGAACCTTGGCGGGCGAAGCGGGTTGCAGTTCAAGCGCCGTCTCGACCAGCAGCTCGGTATCCGGCCGCGGGATCAGGGTATGCGGCGCGACCTCCAGGTCGATCTTCCAGAAGCCCTGCAGCCCAAGGATATAGGCCACTGGCTCGCCGCCACGGCGGCGCTTCAGGTAGCCGGCATAGGTCTCTGCATCTTCGCTGCTGACAATACGCTCGGGCCAGGTATGCAGGTAGCTGCGCGATTTACCGATGGCCGCAGCCAGCAGCAGTTCGGCATCCAGGCGCTCAGTGGGCGATTCAGGCAACTGCGCGTTGCGCAACAGGCTGGCGATGACAGTCATCAGTCCCCCAAGGCGGCCAGTTGATCGGCCTGGTATTCGGCCAGCAGCGGTTCGATCACCGCGTCTACGCCACCGCTGAGGATGTCGTCCAGCGAATACAAGGTCAGGTTGATGCGGTGATCGGTCACCCGCCCCTGTGGATAATTGTAGGTGCGGATGCGCTCGGAGCGGTCACCGGAACCCACCAGCAGCTTGCGCTCACTGGCAATGGCGTTCTGCGCGGCACTGGTCTGCATGTCGTTCAGCTTGGCCGACAGCCAGGACATGGCGCGAGCACGGTTCTTGTGCTGCGAGCGCTCCTCCTGGCATTCGACCACGATACCGGTGGGCAAGTGAGTGATACGGATCGCCGAATCGGTCTTGTTGACGTGCTGGCCGCCGGCACCGGAGGCACGGTAGGTATCCACGCGCAAGTCGGCCGGGTTGATTTCGATGGCGGCCTGCTCGTCCGGCTCGGGGAGCACCGCCACCGTGCACGCGGAAGTGTGAACACGGCCTTGGGACTCGGTCTCGGGCACACGCTGAACCCGGTGTGCACCGGACTCGAACTTGAGCTTGCCGTAGACATTCTCGCCCTCGACGCGGGCAATGATTTCCTTGTAGCCGCCGTGCTCGCCTTCGTTCTCGGACAAGATCTCCAGGCGCCAGCCGCGCTTTTCGGCGTAGCGCGAATACATGCGGAACAGGTCACCAGAGAAGATGGCTGCTTCGTCGCCACCCGTACCGGCGCGGATTTCGAGAAACACGTTGCGACCGTCGTTGGGGTCTTTGGGCAGCAGCATGCGTTGCAGCTGCGCCTCCAGGGTCAACAGTTGCTCCTTGGCTTCACGCACCTCTTCCACGGCCATTTCACGCAGGTCCGGGTCACTGTCCTTGAGCAGCGCCTGGGCGCCTTCGAGGTCGTCCTGGACTTTACGCCACTCTTTATAAGCAGCGTAGACCGGCTCTACCTCGGCATACTCGCGGGAGTAGGCGCGAAAACGCGTCTGGTCGGAAATAACCTCGGCGTCACCGAGCAGGGCGGTGAGTTCTTCAAAACGGTCCTGGAGGATTTCCAGTTTGTTCAGCAGCGACGCTTTCATTGCGGGGATTTGTCCGTGGAGCCCTCGTTGAGGGCAAAGAGTTCCTGGGCCATGGCCAGCGCATCGAGGCGGCCCTCGGCCGAGAGCTTTTTCAGCTGCACGCTGGGCGCATGCAGGAGTTTGTTGGTCAGGCCCCGGGCCAGTTGGGCCAGCACGTCTTCGGGGTTGCCGCCATTGGCCAGCAGGCGCAGGGCCTTTTGCAGTTCTTCGTCGCGAAGGCGCTCACTTTGCTGGCGATAGGCCCTGAGCACGTCCACCGCAGCCAGTTCGCGCAGGCGCAGCATGAAGTCTTCGGCGCCCACGGATACCAGCTCTTCGGCCGCCTGGGCCGCGCCCTGGCGGCTCTTGAGGTTTTCCGCCACTACATCGTGCAGGTCGTCGACGGTGTACAGGTAGACATCATCCAGCTCGCCGACTTCGGTTTCGATATCGCGAGGGACAGCGATGTCGACCATGAAGATCGGCTTGTGTCGGCGCTGTTTCAGTGCGCTCTCGACCGCGCCCTTGCCCAGAATCGGCAACTGACTGGCGGTGGAACTGATCACGATGTCACTGTTGGCCAGTTCCTGTGGGATGTCTGCCAGCAGCACGGCATGCGCACCGAACTGCTCGGCCAGGATGCTGGCGCGCTCCAGGGTGCGGTTGGCCACCACGATACGGCGTACGCCCTGCTCGTGCAGGTGGCGGGCGACCAGGGTGATGGTTTCGCCGGCACCGATCAGCAGGGCCTGGCTGCGGCCCAGGTCGGCGAAAATCTGCTTGGCCAGGCTGACCGCGGCGAACGCAACCGAAACCGGGTTTTCACCGATGGCCGTATCGGTACGCACCTGCTTGGCGGCGCTGAAGGTGGCCTGGAACAGGCGCCCGAGCAACGGCCCGACGGTACCGGCTTCGCGGGCCACGGCGTAAGCGGACTTCATCTGGCCGAGGATCTGAGGCTCGCCGAGAACCAGCGAGTCCAGGCCCGAGGCCACGCGCATCATGTGCTTCACGGCGTCGTGCTCTTCATGCACGTAGGCGCTGGCGCGCAGCTCGTCGATGCTGAGGCGGTGATAGTCGGCCAGCCACTGCAGCACGGCGTCGGCGGACAGGTGGTCCTGCTCTATATAGAGCTCACTGCGGTTGCAGGTCGACAGGATCGCCGCCTCGCGGCTGGACGTCAGTCGGCAGAGCTGCTGCAGGGCGTCTACCAGCTGCTCTGGGGTAAACGCCACGCGCTCGCGTACGTCTACCGAGGCAGTCTTATGGTTGATACCAAGTGCAAGAAAGGCCATGCAAGGTCGCTGGTTGTGACGGGAAGCCGATAATTGTCCTCTTTCGCAGGTTTTTGGACAACCACCGTTCGCTATTGTGCTGATAGTCCTGCGGCTACCGCCTTTTCGTAGCCTGCCCTAGCGGTGTTTGCAGGTCTTGCCGGCTTTTGATCTGGCTTTTGATCCTGATCTTGATCTTCGCGACTTCAGGAGGCCGAACGCAGGCCTTGCGCAGGGAGGTGACGGGCATGGATGCCCGTCAAGCGCTGTGCCCCAGGATGGGGCCTGCAGCGCGGTCCTCCCGGGAGCAAGCCCTACGCTCGGCCTCCTGAAGTCGCAATCTGCAGCGCCTGATCAACCGCGCGCTTAGAAGCGACAGTAAGAGCAAAAGCCAGAGCCATCGGCTCGACATCGCCCTAGCCAACTACGCCGACCGGGTCGAGAAGACTTTTGACATATTTCCAAAAGATTTATCCACGGTCTTGTAGTCCATTTCCCAAATACATGCCCAACTGTTGCCCTACCCTCCTTCCGGACCTAGTCTTGACACCGCTACATCGATATTCCTCACTGAGACAGCGATACGAGTTGGATAGCATCGAGCTATCAGTCAGTCGGTTTCCAGCTATTAATTTTGCCGATGATTAGAAGCTTTATTGATGAGGTTTAGTAGCGGTAATGACGAACTGGAATGATGCACACTTACTTGATGACACACCAACAAGAAGCATTTTTATATTTCATTTTTGTTAAGCTTATCTTAAAAACGATTTCCAATGCAGGGTATGCTTCGTGCATGGCAGGAAGCTATATAATAGGCGCGAGCAATGGAAGAATTTGCAGCATCTCGTAGGCACTCAGTGCTTCTTTGGGGCGTTAACTTGTGTGCTATTTCGGCCTCTACGCTGAGCTATATTTATTTTTCCTACTATATTTATGCTCATACTGCTAGCCTAATACTTTCCCAAGTAGTGCTGTTTGCACCAATGGTTCTGCCGGTAATTCTTGTCGTTCCAATCTACCGACTGGCTGACTATCTAGCACCACGCACCTTGCTGTGGAGTTCCAACTTGCTGTCGCTGGGCTGCGCGGCGGCCACCTACAAGATCCTGCCACATCATGTGGAAGTCGCCGTGTTAGGCGCGGTAGTCATTGGCACCCTGGATGCGCTGCAACGGGTAGGGCGTATTGTTGCCATCAAGTGTTATTTCCCGGGTGCGCAAATCGCCAGCTCAGTGCCTCTGACACTCACCGCACAATTCATTGCCGGCGGCCTGGCAGGCATCAGTCTGCTACTGTTCAAAGCCAACATGACGCCTGGGTTAGCCCTGCTCATTACTGTCAGTCTTTTTTCCATCGCGGCTTTGGCGGCCTATCTACTACCTGCGCCAACAAAGCCTCCGATCACCGTGCAGGTCGCACCAAGACTATTGACTGCCCTTGGTTCGCTTTTGCAGGAGTATCCCGCGCTACGCCTCAGCCTCTATCAGTTCATCGTCTTCGTCAGCCTTTTTCAGGGCTTCTTCAATGTGTCCAGGGTGCTGTTACCGGCCCATGTGCTGGGCTTGGGAGAGGCGTATGTCGGTTTGTTGCAGGCCGTCAATAGTGTGGCAGCTTTGGTGGGCGCAGTACTGTTCTATCGTTTGGGCAAGTGTAATGTGCAACCGCTACCTATGCCGATGGCTGTAGTCAGCGGCCTGTTCATGATGCTCGCAGCGTTCGGCCATGATATTCAGTCCAGTTACATCGCGTATTTTCTCTACATATTCTTTTTCGAACTGGCATTTTTCAAATTGCAAGCCGATCTTGTCAGAAGCACACCTACCAGCGCCATGCCGTTGATGGCATCTGTCCAGTATGCGGGGGTCTACTTAGGCATGATAATCACCATCTTCGCCGGATCAATACTGGTTAAGTATGTTGGCCTGTTCAGCACGAGCATTATCTTCGTTGCTTTCTATTTCGTCGCATCCAACGCCCTGCGAACGGCAGTTGCGATCAAGGGAAAACAACCTGTCTAAATAATTTCTTCAAGGAGAACAATATGCCCACATTGGCGCGTGTGTTTCCGTTCGTCCGTCTTTTGGATTTGGCGAACATATTAACAATGTTCAATATCGGCCTGGCCTTCGGTACTGTTTATTTTGCGTTGCAAAGACGGTTTGTTCTGGCGGCGACGGTGATTTGCCTGGCCGCGATGCTCGACTTCCTTGACGGCCACATAGCCCGGCGCTACCTGGCTGCGAACAGCGCGCAACGGGCCTTCGGCAAGCATCTAGACAGTTTTGCCGACTTGCTCAATTTCAGCATCACGCCAGCCCTTGTCATCCTAATCCTCGACCACTCTCTTTCGGCCACGCTGGCCGCAGTAACTCTGGTTTTCACGGCCATTTTGCGGCTATCGCTGTTTGGCATGCCCAACACATCGGCTGGCGGGGGATATCAGGGGCTACCCACCACATATTCAGGATTTGTCTTTGCGCTGGCGCTGATGGGGTTATCGGCCGGGCATTACGGTGCCGGTGTGATCGTCGGCCTAATGGCCCTGGTCGGCATCCTCCAGGTCACCAGCTTGAGAATTCCCAAGTATGGCGCACCTTCGACGGTCGCTTGCTTCGCAATGCTGTTCGGGCTCAGCACTATTTACTTTCATCCCTGGTAATCCGAGGTTCCAATGAAACACGTGGTTTTCGTCGACAGCACCGTAAGCGGCCTGCTGGCTTTTGAGGCAGCCAAACGGCTTGGCTGCCACGTCACCTTCATTCATCAGCGCGACGCCTCGTTCCTGACGATCTCGATCAAGGACGACACCTCCCGTCTCGAGCCTTACCTGCGATATGTGGATGCTTATTTGCGTATCGATAATCTGGAAGGCGGCGAATTCAGCCGGTTGTTGGCCAACCTGCACGCAGAGCGCCCTATTGACGCCCTGATCTCTACCTCTGAAGCAGCCATAGTACCGGTGGCGCGGGAGGCCCAGCGCATCGGCACCCTCTACCCGAGGTACGAAGCTCTGTGCGGGGCGGTATACAAGAGTCGACTGCGCGAAACGCTGCGGGCACACGGACTACGCTCTCCTGATTTTGAAGTACTAAGCGAGGAGCAACTGATCAATGGGGTCGTTCCGAGTTTGCCGCTGCCATTCGTTGTCAAGCCGACCCGAGGGTTCGCCAAGCAGTTTTCCGCCATTTGCCATAGCCAGACCGACTTTGACGCCTTTCTCTCCGAGCTGCGCCAGAGTCGCAAGGGTGCTGATCCTATGATCGACCACTTGGTAAGCCGCGACTATCTGGTCGAGCAATACATCGACGGTACATTGCATTCAGCGGAAGTCATCGTCCAGGACAGCAAGGTCTCCTGCTTTGCGACCACCATCCGTTTCCGCGCCGACTATAGCGAAATATTAGAAATGACCGCGACCATGCCGTCAGGCCTTGACGCAGCACAGCGCGACGAGATCAAAGCATATGTGCAGGCAGTGTTCAGCGCTCTGGGGCTGGATGTTGGCCTTTATCATGTTGAACTGTTGCGCGATGCCAAAGGGCCCTGTCTAGTGGAGATCAACGCACGCATGATGGGTAGCGTAGCGCCGCAGATGTACCGGATGCTGACCGGCATCGACCCGTTCGAACTGCTAGTCCGTCTGCACCTGGGCGAGCCCATTCTAATTGACGACTCAGTGCTTCAGCGCGCAGGTAGCGTCGTAACTGTCGCCTCCCGCAATGGCGGTAATATCGCCCACGACTACGACCCCGACACCCTACAGCCATTACTGGACAAGTACGCCATCCGGTTTTGCACCGCCCACGTTGCGCCTGGCCAGGCGGTAAACGTTTATAGCGGCAACATCGGCACAATTGGCCACGTCATCGTTGAGGACGACTGCCCCCACTCTGCGGCGAAAAAGGGCAATCGCTTCCTGCGCGAGCTGTCCTCACTTTACGGCCTTGAACTCGCGACTTATACCGGCGCCGAATTGGCTTAAACCTGACATGAACTGACAGCCCCCTGCAACGGACTGATTCGACTGATTAGGGAAGACATATGTACTCAGTAAATCCTTCTCCCGTGTTCGCTTTTTCCGGCAAGGCCGATACCCTGCAGCAACTGGCACCACTTCTGAGCACCGGGCAAGTGTTGCCCCTTCATCGATTCACCGTGGCACAGTGGCGGGAGGACTGGCAGGCAGTGATCGCGCACTGTCAGGAGTTCTTTGGCGATGAGCCGCTGATTGTACGATCCAGCTGCCTAGCCGAAGACCGCGACGGCCATTCCGGTGCAGGAATGTACGCGTCAGTTCTAGATGTGTGTGGCGGCCAGGCACTCGGCGAAGCCATCAACACGGTGATCGCCTCCTACGGCCTAGCTCGCGAGCGCGATGAGGTGCTGGTGCAGCAGATGGCGAGAGGAGTATTGGCCAGCGGAGTGGCGATGACCCGTGATCCAGAGACGGGTTTGCCATATTACGTAGTTGACTATGTACCAGGTGCCAGCACTGACGGTGTCACTAACGGCAACGAGACTGTGCATGCTTTCGTCTCCCTTGACAGCGAGGCGGCAAGCGAGCCTGCGGAATTACCAGGGCTGTTTGCGTTGCTCGAAGAGGTACAAGTTCTAACCGGGCGCGATGCCTTGGACATAGAGTTCGCGATCACTGTCGATGGCCCTCTGCTATTCCAAGTGCGTCCCATGACCGCAGATGGGCCCCGTAATGCCAGCGCACTTGCCGACGCCCAACTACGCAAAGTTTTGGAGCACGAGGTTTCCCAGCTCGAAGAGCTGATCTGCAAGCAACACCATCTGCGTCCTACGTCGACCGCCTTCCTTGGCCTTATGCCGGACTGGAACCCGGCGGAAATGATCGGTACCAAGCCGCGGGCGCTAGCCTACTCGCTATATAAGGAGCTGATCACTGACCTTAATTGGGCCTCTGCCAGATTCCGATACGGCTACCGGGATCTGCGGCGCAAACCGCTGATGTATCAGGTGGGTGGCTCTCCTTACATCTGCATTGCCCACAGCATCGAGTCATTCATCCCTGCCTCGGTACCTCAAGATGTTGCCGAGCGCGTAGTCGAACAGTGCGGCGAGTACTTGGCCATGCATCCTCATCTGCATGACAAGATCGAGTTCGCGATCATTCCTACTTGCTTCACGCCAGAGCTTACTAGCCCCGATGCCGCTGCCGCGCTGCCGGCGCTCCGGACTCTTAGTACCAAGCAGCACGAATGCTACTTGAACGAGCTACGCCAGTTGACCGAGCACATTATTTCCCCCAGCGGCCCGTTCTTCTCCGACCTGACACGTCTACCGAGTATTACTGACAAGGTGCAGAGTTTAATGGCGAGGCAACCTCGGGGCGAGTCCTTGCAACGTATGAGGAATGCTCTATCGGCGGCCAACGTGGTCGCTGAAGTATTCGCTGGCGCTGCCCGTGCAGCGTTCGTAGGTACCGCAATAATTAAATCGCTGGAAACAGCGGGGGTAGCATCTGCCGGTTTCATCGATCATGTGACCGGAGGGGTCAATAGTATCGGTCGCGAGATGGCCAACGATTTCCAGACTTTGCATAAGGACGATTTCCTAAAGCTCCACGGTCATGTCCGGCCGGGTACCTACGATATACGTGTGGCGCGCTACGACGAGACTCCGGAGAGTTATTTTGACTGGCAGCGCCCATTACAACGCCCCCCAAAATCTACGAACGGGCTAACTGTATCTCGGGCCCAGGTCAACGCCATGCAGCAAGCTTTCGACCAGTGCGGTCTTAACGTTTCCGCCGAGCAGTTCCTCCAATTTGCTCAGGCCGCTATTGCATCGCGCGAGAAGCTCAAATACCTCTATGCAGCGTTTGTTTCGGATGTTTTGCGCTCACTATGCGATTGGGGGGAGGTACATGGTCTTGACCGCGACCAACTCAGCTTTGCGCAAATCACCGACTTTACCCGCGGGTACGCCGACATTGATCGCAAACGTTTGCACCAAGCGATTGCCCACAACCGTAGCCGCTGGTATGAAACGCAGTTAGTCCGTACGCCAAGCATCATCTGTCAGCCGCAAGATCTATTCGGCCATCGAGTGCACTGGTGCAATCCCAACTTCATCACTCGAAGTGCCACTCATGCGCGGGTGGCCCATGTGCTTCCAGGGCAATTGGCACCGGACATAGAGGGTTGCATTGTCTTAATCGAAAACGCTGATCCGGGTTTTGATTGGATTTTTACCCACCGCATTGCTGGTTTCATCACCGCCTACGGAGGCGAGAACTCGCATATGTCGATCCGAGCGCGAGAGTTCGCCATTCCCGCAGCTATCGGCGTGGGCGATACTCGATTCAAAACCCTATTGGCGGCGACAAGCCTGCTGCTCGACTGCGCCGAGCGGCGTATACAGGTGCTGGCATGATTTTGATTGGGCTGACCATGCTCAGGCAGTTCAACGCCGAACGCCAGGAATGGCGGGACGCGCTCGACCAGCGCTGGGTTGAATTCTTAGGCCAATGTGGGCTGACCCCGCTGTACCTTCCAAACGATCCGAGAGTCAGCATGGCGTTAGTCCAATCATTGCGCCCTCAGGGCCTCCTGCTTACTGGTGGAGGGAGTTGCCAGGCCCTCAGTGGGACAGCCGACACACGCGACGTCACTGAGAGTGTCTTGCTTGATCTTGCGGAAAATCTACGGCTTCCGGTGCTCGGTGTATGCCGCGGCATGCAGGTAATGTTGACGCGAGCTGGCGGCACTTTGGAACGCTTGGCCGGCCATGTAGGTGAGCACATGATCAACATGCAAGAACAACGGCGGCGAGTGAATTCCTATCATGAATACGGCTTTCGCGAGGCGCCCGACGGCTACCGCGTACTAGCCCTGGCCGACGACGGCGTGATCGAGGCTGTGTATGACGACCACCGTCGGCATACCGGGATCATGTGGCACCCCGAGCGAGAACTAACTGCCGATCCATTGGATATTCAACGTGTGCGACATGCCTTTGGAGCTTTTTCATGAAAGCCATCATTCTTGCTGCTGGTCGCGGGAGCCGCTTACAAGCCCTGACCGATGAACGCCCCAAGGCCTTGGTACCCTTTAACGGTGTGCCACTGCTACAGCGCGCAATTGAAACGCTCCGTCGATGCGATGTCAGCGAGGTTGGCATCGTTGCAGGCTATCGAAGCGAAATGCTTACACCATTCGCCGACACTTTGTTTCACAACCACCGCTGGCACAGCTCCGGTATTTTCAGCTCTCTAAATTGCGCCAGCGATTGGTTGAGCGCAGAGCCTTGCCTTGTTAGCTACGGTGACATCTTCTACGACAGCACCCTAGTATCCGAGCTAATTAACCATCCAGCCGATATTGTCCTGGGCTACGATCCCGCTGCAGTGCGTCTCTGGCAGCAACGCTTCAACGAGCCGCTACCAGATCTGGAGAACTTCCGCTTAGTCGATGGATGGGTGAGCGCTATTGGACAGACCGCTACCAGTCTTGAAGTCATTCAGGGCCAGTACATGGGCTTGTTCAAAGTCACGCCAGCGGGTTGGCAGGCGTTGAAAAAGCAATTGCAAGGGCTCACGCCTCAGGCACGCGACCAAACTGACATGACATCGCTTTTAGGGACACTAGTCAGCGAAGGTTTTCCAGTCGCCGGCGTGGCGACGCACGCTCCCTGGGGAGAAATTGACTGCCCCAGCGACGTGGCACTATACGAGCGGATCTATCCTGACCGGTGATCTCGACAAAATTGTCGGTGCGACTAACCCTGACGGTAGATTCGAGGATCGCGGCGGGTAAATGGCTCAAGGTTTTTCAGGCTGCGCCTGGTTGAAAACGCCTTCGCCCGGTTGAAGCACTAGCGGGCGGCCGCATCGCGCTTCGACAAGCTCAAGCGGAATTATGAAAGCGCAGTGGCCATGGCCTGCGCCTTTCTTTGGCTACCCATGTGAAACGGGAACAGCCCCTAACTCCGCACATTACGCTTCTCATGGCGCTTGTGCTCTCCCATTTCCTGCTTCCAGGGACGTAAAATATACAGGCAGGGGCTGGGTCATTGCGTCGGAAGCCCCCTCGAACCTCTCCCCTACCCCGTTGTCCTACTCAGCACCACCCAGCCTGTAAACCACGACCTTCGCAGGTGGGTTTGCCTCCGCGCTTGTGTCATCATGCTCCGACCGCCGGTGAGTCCTCCTATAAGCCTTTCTATGAACAAACCATACGCATTGCTGCTTGCCTTCGCCCTGCTACAGGGCTGCCAAAGCCTAGCCCCGCAAAAGGCCGAGCCTCCCGTCGCCGAAGCTGGCAAGGGCGAGGCGGAAAAGCCCGTGGTGTATGGTTCGTTCAAGCAGGACACACTCTATAGCCTGTTGGTGGCAGAGCTGGCCGGCCAGCGCAACCGTTTCGACATCGCCCTGGCCAACTACACCGATCAGGCGGCAAAAACCCAGGACCCTGGGGTTTCCGAGCGCGCCTACCGCATTGCCGAGTACCTCGGCGCCGACGAGCCGTCACTGGAGAATGCGCTGGTCTGGGCGCGCAATGACCCGCAGAACCTCGACGCCCAGCGCGCCGCCGCCATCCAGCTGGCCCGCGCCGGTCGCTATGACGAGTCCATGACCTACATGGAAAAGGTACTGCAGGGCCAGGGCGACACCCACTTCGACTTCCTCGCCCTGTCCGCAGCCGAAACCGACCAGAGCACCCGCGACGGCCTGCTACACAGTTTCGAACGCCTGCTGCTGAAATACCCCGACAACGGCCAGCTGATATTCGGCAAGGCCCTGCTGCTGAACCAGGACGGCAAGACCGAAGAAGCCCTGGAACTGCTTGAGTCGCACCCGGCACAAAACGGCGAAGTCGCCCCGATCCTGCTGCGCGCCCGTCTGCTGCAGGCCCTGGACCGAGGTCCAGAGGCCCTGCCACTGCTGCGCGGGGCGATTCGCGACAACCCGGACGACAAACGCCTGCGCCTCACCTACGCTCGCACCCTGGTCGAACAGGACCGCATCGCCGATGCCAAAGGCGAGTTCATCAGCCTGGTCCAGCAATACCCCGATGATGACGAATTGCGCTACTCGCTGGCGCTGGTGTGCCTGGAGAACAAAGACTGGGATGAAGCCGAAGGCTACTTGCAGGAGCTGGTCGAGCGCGACAGCTACGTTGACGCCGCGCACCTGAACCTGGGCCGCATCCACGAGGAGCGCCACGACCCTGCTGGCGCTCTGCGTGAATACGCCATGGTCGGCCCGGGCCCAGATTACCTGCCGGCACAGCTGCGCCAGGCCGACATCCTGATCGCCAACGGCCGCGGCACCGAGGCCTCGCGCCTGCTCGCCGACGCGCGCGAAGCCCAGCCAGACTACGCCATCCAGCTATTCCTGATCGAATCGGAAAGCTACAGCAACAACAACAAGGACGCCCAGGCCAACCAGGTGCTGCAGCAAGCCATCCAGCGCTACCCGGACGACCTCAACCTGCTTTACACCCGCGCCATGCTGGCCGAGAAGCGCAACGATTTGACGCAGATGGAAAAAGACCTGCGCGCCATCATCGCCCGCGAGCCAGAAAACGCCATGGCCCTGAACGCCCTTGGCTACACACTGGCCGACCGCACCACCCGCTATGCCGAAGCCAAGGCGCTGATCGACAAAGCCCACCAGCTGACCCCCGATGACCCGGCAGTGCTCGACAGCCTGGGTTGGGTCAACTATCGCCTGGGCAACCTCGACGCAGCTGAAACCTACCTGCGCCAGGCCTTTGCCAACTTCCCCGACCACGAAGTGGCCGCCCACCTGGGCGAAGTGCTGTGGGCCAACGGCAAGCGCCGCGAAGCCCGCCAGGTATGGGCCAAGGGCTTCGAAGCCCAGGCCGACAGCCCTATCCTGCGCAAGACCCTCTTGCGCCTGACCGGATCCGAGACTCTTTAACGCCATGTTCCTGCGCCATTGCATCACCTTTACCTTGATCGCCCTGCTGGCCGGCTGCGCCGGCTTCGGTAGCCGTGAGGCCCTGCAGGGCCACGGCGACCCGCAACAGTGGCGCGCCCACAAAGCGCAGCTGAGCAGCCTCGATGGCTGGCAGATCAACGGCAAGGTCGGCATCCGCGCCCCGCGCGATTCCGGCAGCGGTACGCTGTTCTGGCTGCAACGCCAGGACTATTACGACATTCGCCTGGCCGGCCCGCTGGGCCGTGGCGCCGCGCGCCTTACCGGCCGCCCGGGTGGCGTGGTGCTGGAAGTGGCCAACCAGGGCCGCTACGAAGCCACCAGCCCGGAAGCCCTGCTGGAAGAACAACTGGGCTGGCAGCTGCCGGTTTCGCACCTGGTCTGGTGGGTGCGCGGCCTGCCCGCCCCCGACAGCAAGAGCAAGCTGACCCTGGATGGCGACAGCCGCCTGGCCAGCCTCGACCAGGACGGCTGGCAGGTGCAGTACCTGAGCTACACCGAACAGAACGGCTACTGGTTGCCCGAGCGCCTGAAGCTGCACGGCAAGGACCTGGACGTGACCCTGGTGGTCAAGGACTGGCAGCCGCGCCAGCTGGGGCACTGATCACATGCAAAAGCTCACCCTGCCCGCCCCGGCCAAGCTCAACCTGTGGCTGCACATCATCGGCCGCCGCGCAGACGGCTACCACGAACTGGAAACGGTGTTCCAGTTTCTCGACCACGGCGACGAACTGAGCTTCGCCCTGCGTGACGATGGCGTGATCCGCTTGCACACCGAGATCGAGGCAGTCCCCCACGACAGCAACCTGATCGTACGGGCCGCACGCATGCTGCAAGCTCAATCGGGCACCACGCTTGGCGCCGACATCTGGCTGACCAAGGTTCTACCCATGGGCGGTGGCATCGGCGGCGGCAGCTCGGACGCCGCGACCACTCTGCTGGCCCTCGCCCACCTGTGGCAACTGGACTGGGACGAAGACCGCCTGGCCGCACTGGGGCTTAGCCTGGGCGCCGATGTGCCGGTGTTCGTGCGCGGCCACGCAGCGTTCGCGCAAGGTGTAGGCGAACAGCTGACACCGGTCGACCCGATCGAACCCTGGTATGTCGTGCTGGTGCCGCAAGTGTCTGTCAGCACAGTAGAAATTTTTTCACATCCACAGTTGACACGTGATTCTCTCCCCCTTAAGATGCGCCCCGTTCCCGAGGGAAACAGTCGAAATGACTGCCAACCGGTGGTAGAGCAGAATTACCCAGAAGTTCGCAATGCGTTGAATTCACTGGGGAAATTCACTGAGGCTCGACTAACCGGCACTGGAAGTTGTGTGTTTGGGGCCTTCCCAAGCAAAGCCGATGCTGATAAAGTTCTGGCCCTTCTTTCAGCGACCCAAACAGGGTTTGTGGCCAAAGGAAGCAATATTTCGATGTTGCATCGTAAGCTGCAAAGTCTGGTCAAGAAGTCGAGCGCATGAGCGTTCGCAGCAACAGATACAGGGGCGTCGCCAAGCGGTAAGGCAGCAGGTTTTGATCCTGCCATGCGTTGGTTCGAATCCAGCCGCCCCTGCCATTTTCCTTATACTCATCCAGGTATACCCTCAGCCTTCAGGTACTGCGCGTGTCCAAGATGATGGTCTTTACGGGGAACGCTAACCCCGATCTGGCTCGGCGTGTCGTACGTCAGCTGCATATCCCTCTCGGTGACGTCTCTGTCGGTAAATTCTCCGACGGCGAGATCAGTACTGAGATCAATGAAAATGTTCGCGGTAAAGACGTTTTCATTATTCAGCCGACCTGCGCCCCGACCAACGATAACCTGATGGAACTGGTAGTGATGGCCGACGCCTTCCGCCGCTCCTCAGCATCCCGAATCACCGCCGTGATTCCCTACTTCGGATATGCCCGCCAGGACCGCCGTCCGCGTTCGGCACGTGTAGCCATCAGCGCCAAAGTCGTTGCTGACATGCTCACTGTCGTAGGTATCGACCGTGTACTCACCGTCGACCTGCACGCTGACCAGATCCAAGGCTTCTTCGATATCCCCGTCGACAACATCTACGGCTCGCCCGTACTGGTTGACGATATCGAAGACCAGCGTTTCGAGAACCTGATGATCGTCTCCCCGGACATCGGTGGTGTCGTGCGCGCACGCGCTGTCGCCAAGTCCCTGGGCGTCGATCTGGGTATCATCGACAAACGCCGCGAAAAGGCTAACCACTCCGAGGTTATGCACATCATCGGCGACGTCGAAGGGCGCACCTGCATCCTGGTAGACGACATGGTCGACACCGCCGGCACCCTGTGCCACGCGGCCAAGGCCCTGAAAGAGCACGGCGCTGCCAAGGTTTACGCCTATTGCACGCACCCTGTTCTGTCGGGCCGCGCAATCGAGAACATCGAGAAGTCGGTACTGGACGAGCTGGTGGTGACCAACACCGTTCCGCTGTCCGCCGCTGCTCAAGCCTGTGATCGTATCCGCCAGCTGGATATCGCACCGGTTGTCGCTGAAGCGGTACGCCGCATCAGCAACGAAGAATCGATCAGCGCGATGTTCCGCTAAGCGGGACACGTGTTGATGTGAAGCGCCCCGCCCCAACCTGTGTTGGGGCGGGGCTTTTTTGCCATCCCCGTTGGCGCTGGTCGCAAACGCCCTCGGGGGGCTATTTTGGAGAAACAAAATGACTGATTTTATTCTGAACGCCCAAGCGCGTACTGACCTGGGGAAAGGTGCGAGCCGCCGCCTGCGTCACTCGCTGAGCATCCCGGCCGTTGTCTACGGTGGTGGTAAAGAAGCTCAATCCCTGACCATCCTGGCCAAGGAAATCACCAAGCTGTTCGAAAACGAAGCTGCCTTCAGCCACGTTATCGAACTGAACGTTGACGGTGTTAAGCAGAACGTCATCATCAAGGCCATGCAGCGCCACCCAGCCAAGCAGTTCATCATGCACGCTGACTTCGTTCGCGTCGTTGCTGGCCAGAAGCTGACCGCCAAGGTTCCGGTTCACTTCATCAACGAAGAAGCCCCGGTCAAGAAAGGCGGCGAGATCTCCCACGTTGAGTCCGAGATCGAAGTTTCCTGCGAAGCCAAAGACCTGCCTGAGTTCATCGAAGTTGACCTGGGCAACGCCGAAATCGGCACCATCATCCACCTGTCGGACCTGAAAGCTCCGAAAGGCGTAGAGTTCGTCGCTCTGGCCCACGGTGATGACAAAGCTGTTGCCAACGTTCACGCTCCACGCGTTGCTCCAGAAGCAGAAGGCGCTGCCGAGTAATCCACTCGCACGCCGGCGTTGATCGGGTTACAGTGCCGCGCGCACTGTAACCCACCAACTCCAAGGAAGAGCCCCTGACGTGACCGCCATCCAGTTGATCGTTGGCCTGGGTAACCCCGGCCCCGAATACGAACAGACCCGGCATAACGCAGGGGCTCTTTTCGTTGAACGCCTTGCCAGCGCCCAGCGTGTTTCGCTGACCGCTGACAAAAAGTATTTCGGCCTGACGGCTAAATTCAGCCATCAGGGCAACGACGTTCGTTTGTTGATCCCCACCACCTACATGAACCGCAGCGGCCAGTCCGTAGCGGCCTTGGCCAATTTCTTCCGCATCAAGCCGGAAGCGATACTGGTGGCACACGACGAACTCGATCTGCCCCCAGGCGTTGCCAAGCTCAAACGCGGCGGCGGCCATGGTGGGCACAACGGCCTGCGCGACATCATCGCGCAGCTCGGCAACCAGAACGACTTTCACCGCCTGCGGCTTGGCATCGGCCACCCGGGTGACGCCAAACTGGTATCCAACTTCGTCCTGGGCCGCGCGCCGCGCGCCGAGCAGGAGAAGCTCGACGCCAGCATCGATTTTGCCCTCGGCGTGCTGCCGGACGTGCTTGCCGGCGACTTCGCCAAGGCGATGCGCGAGCTGCACAGCCAGAAGGCCTGATTTCCTTTAGAGAGGGGAATACCCATGGGTTTCAATTGCGGCATCGTCGGCCTGCCCAACGTCGGCAAGTCCACCCTGTTCAACGCCCTGACCAAGTCTGGCATCGCGGCGGAGAATTTCCCTTTCTGCACCATCGAGCCGAACAGCGGCATCGTGCCTATGCCCGACGCTCGCCTGGCTGCGCTGGCTGAAATCGTCAAGCCAAACCGCATCCTGCCGACCACCATGGAATTCGTCGACATCGCCGGCCTGGTTGCCGGTGCCTCGAAAGGCGAAGGCCTGGGCAACAAGTTCCTCGCCAACATCCGCGAGACCGACGCCATTGCCCACGTGGTGCGCTGCTTCGAAGACGAGAACGTGATCCACGTTTCCAACAGCGTCGACCCCAAGCGTGACATCGAGATCATCGACCTCGAACTGATCTTCGCCGACCTCGACAGCTGCGAAAAGCAACTGCAGAAGGTAGCCCGCAACGCCAAGGGCGGCGACAAGGATGCCTTGGCGCAAAAGGCCATTCTGGAAAAGCTGATCCCGCACTTCACCGAAGGCAAGCCTGCGCGCAGCCTGATGAAGCACATGGCTGACGACGAAAAGGCCGTCATCCGTGGCTTCCACCTGCTGACCAGCAAACCGGTGATGTACATTGCCAACGTGGCCGAAGACGGCTTCGACAACAACCCGCACCTGGACGTGGTCAAGGCCATTGCCGAGGAAGAAGGCGCGGTAGTGGTGCCGGTGTGCAACAAGATCGAAGCGGAAATCGCCGAGCTGGAAGACGGTGAAGAGAAGGACATGTTCCTCGAGGCCCTGGGCCTGGAAGAGCCTGGCCTGAACCGCGTGATCCGCGCCGGTTACGAGCTGCTGAACCTGCAGACCTACTTCACTGCCGGCGTGCAGGAAGTACGCGCCTGGACCGTTCGCGTCGGAGCCACTGCCCCGCAGGCAGCCGGCGTTATCCACACCGACTTCGAAAAAGGCTTCATCCGCGCTGAAGTGGTGGCCTATGACGACTTCATCCAGTTCAAGGGTGAAGCCGGTGCCAAGGAAGCCGGTAAGTGGCGTCTGGAAGGCAAAGACTACATCGTCAAAGACGGCGACGTGATGCACTTCCGCTTTAACGTCTAAGCGGTAGACTGCTGTCACTACAAACCCTTGAGGTCTGCACCTCAGGGGTTTTGTTTTTCTGGGATGCAGGGTGGGAACATTCGTTCTACCGTATTCCCATGGGTAGCCGCCTGCCCCCAGTCATCAAAGACCGCTGCGACCGATAGAGGCGCCACCATCCACGTAGATTGTCTGCCCGGTAATGAAAGCGCTGCGATCCCCGAGCAGGAAGGTCACTGCTGAAGCGACCTCGTGTGGCTGCCCGAGCCGCCCCATCGGCACGCCGTCGATATAGGCGGCTTCGCCTGCACTGCCCACCGGGTTACCACCGCGGAACAGTTCGGTCTCGATCGGCCCTGGAGCGACCGCATTAACCGTGATTCCGGTTTGTGCCAGTTCCAGCGCCCAACTGCGAGTGAAGCTGACCAGCGCTGCCTTTGCAGCGGCGTAAGCAGTGCGCTGGCGAATGCCGAGCACGGTCAGGCTGGAGATATTCACCACGCGGCCCCAGCAGCGCTCGCGCATCCCTGGCAGCAGCGCTTGGGTCGCCTGCAGCGCGGGATGCAGGTTGACCCGCATTACTTCGTCGAAGCTTGCCAGGTCAATTTCGCCCAGTGGCTGGGGACGGACCAGGCCCACATTGTTTACCAGACCGTCGAATGCATAGCGGTTGGTCAAGTCGGCCAGTGTCGCAATCAAACGCTCTGAGTCGCTCAAGTCGGTGGCGATCAGTTCGCCGGGGAAGCTGGCATCCCCAGCCTGGCGAGCGATACCAACGACTTGATGGCCCTCCTCCACCAGTTGCTCGGAGATTGCCCGGCCGATGCCTTTGCTGGCTCCTGTAACAAGAAAAGTACGTTGCGTCATGGCGTGTCTCTACCGTTAGTGTTTCTGCAGACGATGCAATATGGCTTGGCCCACCTGGGCCGCTGACGCCGGGTTCTGCCCAGTGATCAATTCGCGGTCGATGACAACATTAGGCGCCCACGGCGATGGGTTGCTCTGATACTGCCCGCCGGCGCGCTCCAGGGCGGTCTGCGGATAGAACTTCATCTGCCCCCCGCCGAGCAGGCCCTTGGCCTGTTCTTCTTCCTGATTGCTGATGACTGTCATGCGATAGCCGGCATAAATCCAGTCGTCGGGCGTTGCTGTCCGGTTCCCGCTCTCCAGTGCCTGGATCAGCTTCTGCGGCCGTTCCAGCGCCGAGAGCAGAGCAATGGGACCGTGGCAGACCAGCGCGGTGGTTTTACCCTCGGCGTGGAAAGCGCGAAGCAGACGCCCCAGCGCCGGGTTGGCGAGCAGGTCTTGCATCGGGGCGTGGCCGCCAGGCACATAGACTGCATCGAAGTTGCCATAACCAATCTGCTCCACGCGGGACAGGCTGATCACCGGCGAATGCTTCGCAGAAGTAAGCTGCAGCTGGTCCAGCAGCGCCTGATATTGCTCCAGTTGCTTCGGATCGTTGCCGAAGTACTGGGCCGCGGCCGAGCTGCGGTCCAACGTCGGCGCGCGACCGAGGGGAGTAGCGAAGGTTACGTGATGGCCTGCGTCCAGCAGCGTTTTGGTTGGTTCCAGCAGTTCGTTGAGGTAGAAACCGGTTGCAAATGCCTTGCCGTCGCGTAGCTCCAGATGGCTCTCGTCAGACAGCACCACAAGGACGTTCGCCGCATGAGCGCCCAGACTCGAGCTACCTATGACAGCAGCCAGGACCAGTCGTTGGTAAGTGCGCATAGCATTCCCTCCATTCAGGCACAGGCAGGATGCCGTGCACTGATCGACACTTTATTGGCGATCAGACAAGCGATAAATTGGGCCTGTGGGAAAGCATTTTTGTTTTGGAGAACAGAATGGCGCGACGGTTTGGTCACCTGGGGGATGTCGAGGCTCTGCTGGAAGTGGTCGAACGTGGCTCGCTCAGTGCGGCAGCAGTGGCCTTGGCCACCACCCCGTCGGTGGTTAGTCGGGCCATTTCGCGGCTTGAGTTGCACCTGGGGGTGCAGTTACTACGCCGCACCACGCGTCGCTTGAGCCTCACCGACAGTGGCCTGGAATACGTCGAGCAGGCGCGCGCTGCGTTCCAGCAGATCGCCAGCGCAGAGCAAGCCCTGAGCGGCCATGGCGAAGTACAGGGCCGTGTGCGCCTGAGCGCGCCGACCACTTATGGGCATCACCGGTTGCCGGCCATGCTGGCAGCCTTCGCCCTGCGCTATCCGAAAGTGCAGGTCGAATTGAACATCACCAATCGTAATGTCGACCTAGTGGCCGAAGGGTATGACCTGGCTATTCGCCTTGGCGACCTGCCGGACAGTAGCCTGGTGGCGCGTCGGCTGGAGGAGGCTCGACTATGCCTGGTGGCCGCGCCAGCTTACCTCGCGCGTGCCGGCAGGCCGCAATCACTGGCGGAACTGGCCGGACACAACTGCCTGCCTTTCATCATGCCCAGCAATGGCAGGCCAGGCGTTTGGCAGTTCCGTCAAGGAGAGGAGGAGCTGCTCTTCGTTCCGCAGGGAAATCCGATGGTGGCGGACGATGTACTGGGGTGCATCTCACTGGCCGAGCAAGGTGTCGGGATCTGCCAGACCTACGAGTTCATAGTCGCAGAACGCCTGCAGCAGGGCCGGCTGGTGCGCTTGCTGGAGGATTACGAGGGTGCCCGACGGCCTTTCTCGGTGATCTATCCGCCGCATCGCCAGCTGTCGGGGGCCAGCAGGGCATTGATCGATTCATTGATGACAACGGGCCGCAAAGCGGCACTCGATCCCAGCATCTAAGCTGAGGTTCAGCGCCCTTCTCGCCCAGAGCCGACACCATGCCCCAACCCACTCGTTTCGACTGGCAACGCTGGCTCCCCGGCCTGGTCACCCTGCTCCACTACAAGGCAGCCTGGCTACCCAAGGACATCGCCGCCGGCCTGGTGCTCACCACCATGCTGGTGCCTGTGGGCATCGCCTACGCCGAGGCTTCCGGCGTCCCCGGCATCTATGGCCTGTACGCCACCATCATCCCCCTGCTGGCCTATGCCCTGTTCGGTCCCAGCCGTATCCTGGTGCTGGGCCCGGACTCGGCGCTGGCCGCGCCTATCCTGGCTGTGGTGGTGCAATACGCCGCCAGCGACCCGCAGCGGGCGATCGCCATCGCCAGCATGATGGCCCTGGTCGCCGGGGCGTTCTGTGTGATTGCCGGGCTGCTGCGCCTGGGCTTTATCACCGAGTTGCTGTCCAAGCCCATCCGCTATGGGTACATGAACGGCATCGCCCTGACCGTATTGATCAGCCAGTTGCCCAAGCTGTTCGGCATCAAAGTCGACAGCGAAGGCCCCTTGCGCGACCTTTGGTACTTGGGCCAGGCGCTATACGCCGGCCAAGGGCACTGGCCAAGCTTTGTCGTGGGTGCCGGTAGCCTGGCGCTGATTCTGCTGCTCAAACCGTTCAAGCGCCTGCCGGGCATCCTGATCGCCGTGGTACTGGCGACGCTGGCAGTGAGCGTGTTCAACCTCGATCAGATGGGCGTCAAGGTACTCGGGCAATTGCCTCAGGGCCTGCCCGGCTTCGTCTTCCCCTGGGTCAGCGACATTGACCTGGTCGAGGTGCTACTGGGCGGGATTGCAGTGGCGCTGGTGTCGTTCGCCGACACCAGTGTGCTGTCACGCTCCTATGCCGCGCGCCTCAAGATGCGGGTAAACCCCAACCAGGAAATGTTCGGCCTGGGCGTGGCCAACGTGGCCTCGGGGCTGTTCCAGGGCATCCCGATCAGCAGCAGCTCGTCACGCACCCCAGTGGCCGAAGCTGCCGGCTCGCAGACCCAGCTCACCGGCATCATCGGCGCCCTGGCGGTAACCCTGTTGCTGCTGGTAGCGCCCAATCTGATGCAGCACCTGCCTAACAGCGCTTTGGCTGCGGTGGTGATTGCCGCTGCACTGGGGCTGTTCGAATTTGCCGACCTCAAGCGTATCTTCCGCATGCAGCAGTGGGAGTTCTGGCTGTCGTTCACCTGCTTTGTCGGCGTGGCGGTGTTCGGCGCCATTCCCGGTATCTGCATTGCAGTGGCGGTGTCGGTGATCGAGTTCCTGTGGGACGGCTGGCGGCCGCATTACGCAGTGCTCGGCCGGGCCGATGGGCTGCGCGGCTACCATGACATACAGCGTTATCCACAGGCCCGGCGTATTCCAGGGCTGGTGCTGCTGCGCTGGGACGCGCCGTTGTTCTTTGCCAACGCCGAGCAGTTCCAGAACACAGTGATGGCGGCGGTGGACGCGTCGCCAACGCCTGTGCAGCGGGTGGTAATTGCCGCTGAGCCTGTGACCAGTATCGATATCACTTCGGCGGACATGCTGGCCGAGCTGGACCGGGCATTGGAGGCGCGGGGGGTGGAGTTGCAGTTCGCCGAAATGAAGGACCCGGTGAAGGACAAGATGCGGCAGTTCGAGTTGTTCGAACACATGGGGGAGAAGGCCTTTCATCCGACGGTGGGCGCCGCGGTGGATGCCTATCTGGAAGAGAGTGGGGTTGATTGGCAGCCCTGAATTGCCTGGGGGAGCGGGCTTAACTGCGAAGAAGCCCGCGCCGACTCCGAAGCCGGTCAATCCAGATCAACATGGCGCTGGCATACACCGATACCGCCAGAAACAGCGCCATACGCACCGCAAATGCCTTATACACATCCTGCCCACCTGCACTGTCCTGCACCGACTGCCCCAGCAAGATCAACATGGTCGTCAGGCAACTGACCCAGTACGCCGGGCTCTGCCGG
Source organism: Pseudomonas sp. 10(2024) (assembly GCF_045164175.1). Lineage (NCBI taxonomy): Bacteria > Pseudomonadati > Pseudomonadota > Gammaproteobacteria > Pseudomonadales > Pseudomonadaceae > Pseudomonas > Pseudomonas sp. 10(2024). Next base: position 807,568 of record NZ_CP174006.1, on the reverse strand, counting down.
CTCGGCACCGCCTGGTACAGGCGCCGAGCCTGCCAAAGGGCGAACAGCAGTACCCACAAGAAGAACATCCACAGGTGAACGAACAGGCTCAGCGCTACCCACAGCGCTATCGCCAACACCCCGGCAAGCAAGGTTGAACCGATCAGCTCCCGGCTGGCGTGCCGCGCGCGGGTTTCGCCTGCTTGTTGCCCCACACTCACGGCCTTCATGATCAACGGCATGTACTGGTCAGGGGCGATCAATGCCAGCAGAAAGGCCGGCATCACGATCAACGTGGCACGCAGCGCCACCCAGCTGACATGCTCGCTACCCAGCAGCGGCGGCACCGGCGGTGCTGGCGCATTGGCAGGTTCGGGGAACAACGTATGCGCCACCGACGTGCCCAGCACTGCCAGCAGCATGCCTTTGGCCAGCGCTTCGACCACCGACAATGCCAGGGTGAAGTCACTGGTGCCGGCAGCGGCGATCATGGTCAGGCCGATCACCAGCAGGTTGGCCAGCAAGCCGTTGCCGCCCTTCAGCGCATAGCGCAAGGTCAGGAAAACACCCATCCCAACCAGTAACACCCCAGCCAACGGAGCATGGCGCAACAGCGGAATCAGCAGCAAACCGCTGCCGCAAGCGAGCAGCACCAGTAGCGCCAGGGCCGGTGCTGCACGCAGGGGCAATGGCTGACTGCGCATGGCCAGCAACAGCACCGCAAACACCGGCGCCAGGATCGGCACCGGCAAGCCGATACCAAAGCTCACCGCCAGGCACAGCGCCACGCCCCAGGCCAGGCGCAGTGCGCGCAGGCGGCGCAATTCAATAGGCATACGACAGCCAGCTCATCAGCCACATGAACAACCGGCCCAGCAGGTTCAGTGGGTTGCCTTCGCTAGGCAGGGCCATGACCTCGGCCTGCCCACCAACCCGCAGCACGGTCTTGTCCTGAAGCTGATCGCGCTCCAGTTCGACAATCACCGGAAAGCGCTGCGCCGAACGCAGCCACTCGCGGCTATTCTGCACGGTCGGCAGCGTACCCGGCGGCGTGCTCTGGCCCACGCTCACGCCATAGCCAATGCTGCGTATACGCCCTTTCAACACAGTGCCCGGTAGCGCATCGAGCACCACCAGCACCGGGGTTTCAGGGCGCAAGCGACCTAGGTTGTTCTCGGTCATGTCGGCACTTATCCACACATCATGGATACTGATCAGGGTCATCATCGGGCTGCCCGCCCCGACATAGTGGCCAACGTCTGTGCGCAGGTCGGTGATCAAACCGTTTGCGTCGGCACGCACCACGGTACGGGCAAGGTCCAGGCGGGCCTTTTCCACATTGGCCGCGGCACTGCGCAGTTGGGCGTTGTCTTCCTGTGCCCCGCCCTGCTGCTCACGGGCGCGCTCCACCTCGGCGCGGGCCGCCGCCACTTGGCTGATGGCCTGGTCGCGGGTGGCCTGGGCGCCTTCCAGGCGGCGCACCGACACCGTACCGGGGTCTTCGTCAATCAGCCGTTTGAGGCGCTCGGCGTCCTGCCGCGCCTTGCGTTCGTTGGCCTGGGCGGCCACCAGCGCTGCCTGCGCCGAATCGATGCCGGCGGTACTGGCGCCGATCTGCCGGCGCACGGTATCGAGGTCGGCTTCGGCACGGGCCAAGGCAATGCGGTACTGCTCCTGATCGAGTTCGAACAGCACATCACCCTGGCGCACCTCCTGGTTGTTGCCTACGGCCACACGCTTGATCTGCCCGGCCACTTCGGCGGCCACCGGGACTACGTAAGCCTGCAGGCGAGCTTGCTGGGTGTACGGCGTATAGCGGTCAGCCAGCAAGTACCAGAGCAGGCTGACGGCAATCAGCAGCAGCACCCAGCGCATGCCGCGATCCGGGGCTGACGGGGGCGGCGTGGGCGTGGCGTCGCTCATTCGGTTTCACCTTGTGCATGCGCGGTGGGGGCTGGCTCGTCAAGCAACTCGCCCCAGTCGGTGCGTTGCTGCATTTGCTGGCGGGTGGCCGGGTCGATCGGCGCGCGGCTGGCGTCCCAACCACCGCCCAGGGCCTTGTACAACGTCACCAGGCTGCTGACCGCGTTGCCACGGCTGACCAGGTAGCCGTCCTGTTGCTGCAACAGCAGTTGCTGAGCATCGAGCACCCGCTGAAAATCGGCGAAGCCTTCGCGATACTGTGAGCTGGCCAAATTCAGCGAGCGCTGTGCAGCCTGAGAGGCCTGGTCGCGAATGGTTGCACTCTGCAGCGAGCGCACCAGCCCGCTGGCAGCATCGTCGGCCTCACGGGCGGCTTCGCGCACGCCCTGCTGGTACAACTCGATCAGTTGCTGCAACCGAGCATCTTCCACGCGTACGGTGTTCTTGCGCCGGCCATAGTCGAACGGGTTCCAGATCAGGCTTGGGCCAGCCGCCAGGTCGAAGGTGTCGGGCAGATGATTGGCCGATAGGAAGGTCCAGCCGATACTGCCGAGCAAGCTCAGCTGTGGATAAAGATCGGCCTCGGCCACCCCGACCAGCGCCGACTGCGCCGCCACTGCCTGCTCGGCGGCGCGGATGTCCGGGCGGCGCTGCAGCAGGCTGGCAGGTACATCCTGCAACACTGCCCGGTTGGGCAAGGGCAGTTGGCCATGCCCGGCCTCCAGCTGCGGCAGCGGCCCGGGCGGGCGGCCAAGCAGCGAGCACAGTACGTTGCGCAGGGCGTTGAGCTGGTTCTCGAACTCGGGAATGGTGGCCAGGGTCGCCAGATATTGAGTACGCGCCTGCTGCCAGTCGAGCTCGTCATTTTCGCCGTGGCGGAACAACCGCTCGGTAATCTCCAGGCTACGCGCCTGGCGCTTGGCGTTCTCTTGTGCAATAGCCAGCCGCGCCTCGGCGGTACGCAGGGCAAAGTAGGTGTCGGCCACCTGCGCACGCAGCAGCAGCATGGCATCGGCGTAGTTGGCCTGGGAGGCGAAGTAGACGGCATCGGCGCTTTCGATGGCGCGACTGAAGCGGCCCCAGAAGTCAATTTCCCAGCCGATGTCGAAGCCCACGCTGGATTGCCAGAACACCGAATCACGGGCCGAAGGCGTACCAGACTGATTCTGCTTCAGATACAGGCTCTGCGCACTCAGTTGCTGCAGCTGCGGATAACGCCCGGTCTGCACGATGGCCAACTGGGCACGGGCTTCAGCGATACGCAGGCCAGCCACGCGCAGGTTGGTGTTGTTGGCATCGGCCTCGGCTATCAACGCGTCCAGGGTCGGGTCGGCAAACACCGCCCACCACTGGCGCAGGTCGGGCGCCGCCGCGCTGCGCCCTGCCTGCTCCAGCATTGGCGTGCTCCAGCCGTCCAGCCACGGCGCTTGGGGCTTCTCGAAATCCGGACCAACCTGAGTGCAACCGGCCAGCACCATCAGCAGCCCCAGGCCATAGCAGCGGTTGGGCATGGCTCAGGCGGCAGGGGGTGCCGGTTGCTCCGGCACCTGCAGCGCAACCCATTGCCAGAACAGCACGTACGTCACGCCGAGGATTACCGGGCCGATGAACAAGCCGATGATGCCTTTGACCACCATGCCGCCCAATGCCCCAATCAGTACCACCGGCATCGGTACATCAACCCCGCGCCCCAGCAGCAGCGGCTTGAGCACGTTGTCGGCAAGGCCGGCGACGAAGGTGTAGATGGCAAAAATGATGGTCGCCACCGTGAAGCCTTCGGCGTTGAACACATAAATGATCACCGGCAAGGTCACCAGCGTCGCCGGGGCCTGTGCAATGCCCAGCATGAGGATGACGATGGCCAGCATCCCGGCACCGGGAACCCCTTTGACGACAAAGCCGACACCGATCAGCAACATCTGGATGAAGGCAATGCCGATCACCCCTTGTGCCACCGCGCGAATGGTGGCCGTGCACAGTGTGGCCAAGGGTTTACCGCGCTCTGCGCCTGAAACCCGCATGGCGATGCGTTGGGTAGCGATTTCACCTCGTTCACCGAAGGCCATGATGACCCCGGAAATGATGATTGCGCCGATGAACAGAAGGAAGGCCCCGCCGGCGCTGGCCGCAGCGCCCAGCACCGTTAGCCCGGCCCCCTTGATCTGGGGCATCCACTGATTCAGTACACTGGCCATGTTTTCGGAGGCCGCCAACCACAGCGCGTGCACCTTCGGCCCGATCAGTGGCCAGGCCGCCACGGAATCAGGCGGGACCGGCACGCTCCAGGCGCCGCTCTTGAGTAGCGTCACCAGGCTGTCCACCGATTCGCCGATGGACATCACCACCAGGTAGATAGGCACCAGCAGCAGCACCAGAACCAATAGCACCACCAGCGTCGCCGCATAGCCTTGCTTGAGCCCGGTGCGGCGCTGGATGCGGCAATGCAACGGGTACAAGGTGACCGCCAGAATCACCGCCCACAGCATCAACTCCAGGAACGGCTGGAACACCTGGAAGGCGAAGATCACCAAGGCTGCCACCAGACCGGCCTTGATGAGCACATCGAGCAAGCCCCGCGAAAGGGCGCTGTCCAACTTGAAACTCGACTGCATGATTCATCTCCCGATATTCAATGCACCAGCACGGCGCAATTCACTGCCCCGTTTCAGGGGATGCCTGCACAGGGCTGTCATCGCGCAGCTGCCGCGCCAAGGCCATCATGACCAAGGGCACCACCGCCATCGACAAGGTGATGGCCAGCACCAGCAGGTCGTGTACCGCTTGCGTGAGCACTTGGTGCTCCAGCGCCAGCTTGAACACCACGAAGGCGAACTCGCCCCCCGAAGCCAGCACCACGCCCAGGCAGAGCGCCTGGGCCTTGTTGAGCCCACCCATCGTGCGCCCCAGGCCATACAACAAGGGCAGCTTGATGGCGACCAGCAGCAACGTCAGGCCCAACACCATCAGCGGCATGCCGAACAGCAGACGCAGGTCGGCACTCATACCTACGCCAACGAAGAACAATCCAAGAAACAGGCCTTTGATCGGCTCGATCTGGGTTTCCAGTTCGTGGCGAAACGGCGACTCGGCCATCAGCACACCGGCCAGGAAGGCCCCCAGCGCCATCGACACACCCACATGCTCCATCAACCAAGCGGTGCCCAGCACGACCAGCAAGGCCGTGGCGGTCGACAGTTCAGGCAGGCCCGAACCCACCGTCCACTTGAATATCGGGGTCAGCAGATAACGGCCAAAAACAATCAGCACACCAATGCCGACAACCACAGCCAGCAAGGGCCAGGCACCTTCGTCAGCAGTGCTGACATCGCCACCGAGCAGCGGCACCACGGCAATCAAGGGAATGGCGGCAATGTCCTGGAACAGCAGGATGGCCACGGCCAGGCGGCCATGAGGTTTGCCCAGGTCCTTGCGCTCGGCCAGTACCTGCAAGCCAAAGGCGGTGGACGACAGCGCCAGGCCCAGGCCCAGCACGATGGCGGCAGGTTTCGATTGGTCGAACAGCCAGAATGCCAGTAGCCCAAGCAGCACAGCGGTCAGCCCCACTTGCAAGCTGCCGACGCCAAATAGCGCCCGGCGCATGGTCCACAGACGCTTTGGGGACAGCTCCAGGCCAATCACGAACAACAGCATGACCACGCCCATTTCCGACAGCCGCGCCACGTTGTCCGGGTTGCCGAGCAGGCCAAACACCGACGGACCAATCAGGATACCCGCCAACAGGTATCCCGGTACTGCGCCCATTTTCAGACGCTGCGCCAGCGGTACCAGAAGTACCACCGCCAAAAGGAATACCACCGTCGCCTGCAACAGGCTGCCGTCATGTGGCATGAGCTCGTACCTTCGCAGCTCCCTGCTGGGAGGGGTTCAGAAGCGTTCTTCGACGAACTTGAACGGGTAGGCGACTGCCTTGTACTTGCCGATCTTGCCGCGTTTGGGCAGCTTCACCTGCTGGTCGCGGGTTATGTCCTTGTAGGGAATACGGCTGAGCAGGTGGCTGATGATATTCAGCCGCGCGCGACGTTTGTCGTTGGAATTGGCCATGAACCACGGTGCCCAGGCGGTATCCGACGCCTGGAACATTTCGTCACGCGCTTGGGTGTATTCATCCCAGCGGCTATACGACTTGAGGTCCATCGGCGACAACTTCCACAGCTTGCGGCCGTCGTTGATGCGATCCTGCAGGCGCCGTGTCTGCTCATCGGCGCTGACTTCAAGCCAGTACTTGATGAGGATGATCCCTGAATCGACCATGACCCTTTCGAACCCGGGTACTCCGGTCAGAAACTTGTCCACTTGCTCGCCAGAGCAAAAGCCCATTACCCGCTCAACGCCCGCACGGTTGTACCAGCTGCGATCGAAGATCACCACTTCACCCGCCGCAGGCAGATGGCCCAGGTAACGCTGCACGTACATCTGGGTCTTTTCCCGCTCGGTCGGTGCGGGCAGCGCCACTACACGAAACACCCGCGGGCTGACACGCTCGGTAATGGCCTTGATGGTGCCACCCTTGCCGGCGCCATCGCGGCCTTCGAAGACAATGCATACCTTCAGGCCCTTGGCGACCACCCACTCCTGTAGCTTCACCAACTCTACATGCAGGTTCTTGAGCGCTTTTTCGTACGCCTTACCGCCCAGCTTTTCTGGCTGTTTTTTGGGGGGCTTCCTGGACGGCTTCGACATGACACGCTCCTGAAGGCTAATGAAGAGTGAGTATGGTCGATTAATGCCAGTTTGCCGCTTCGCTTGCAGATTGATGTGGGGGCTGTCGTGCAGCCCCCGGGAGGCACTATTTGGCCAGCTTGTTGTAACTGGTCATCAGGTTGCGGTAGTCCGGGATATGGTTGGAGAACAGAGTACCCAGCCCTTCGATGTCGTTGCGCCAGTCACGGTGCAGTTCGCAGGCCACGCCGAACCAGGTCATCAGCTGCGCCCCGGCAGCCTCCATGCGTCGCCAGGCCGAATCACGGGTCAGTTCGTTGAACGTGCCAGAGGCGTCGGTGACGACGAATACCTCGAAGCCCTCCTCCAATGCCGACAGGGCCGGGAAGGCCACGCATACTTCAGTGACCACACCAGCAATCAGCAGCTGCTTCTTGCCGGTGGCTTTTACCGCTTTGACGAAATCTTCGTTGTCCCAGGCGTTGATGTTGCCCGGACGTGCAATGTAGGGGGCATCAGGGAACTGCTCTTTCAGTTCCGGCACCAGCGGGCCGTTGGGCCCAGTCTCGAAACTGGTGGTGAGGATGGTCGGCAGCTTGAAGTATTTGGCCAGGTCGGACAGGGCCAACACGTTGTTCTTGAAGCGGTCGGGGTCGATGTCCCTTACCAGCGAGAGCAAACCGGTCTGATGGTCGACCAGCAGTACGGCTGCGTTGTTCTTGTCCAGACGCTTGTATTGGAAGGCCACGGTGGATCTCCTTGCTTCAGCGGGTTGGGAGTATCAGCGTAGGCAAGGATGGGGGGTGGGAGAGACCGTCAGTCGGCTTGCCTGTTCTGGCGTCCCCCATCACTTCACAAATTCCTGAACTGATTATTTGCCGCCAGCGATTTTTCCCCTCGCCCACCGCCACCAGAATCGCTTCACCACAATCACAATAAACCGTGAGGCCACTCCCGTGGACCAGACACTTCAAGTGCGGCAAGCCGCCGCCGACCTCGTCGCGGCGTTCGCCAGCAACGACACCGCCCGCTATTTCGCTTGCTTCAGCGAAGACGCCACCTTTCTGTTCCACACCTTGCCGTATCCGCTGCTGTCGCGTCGCGCCTATGAAGAGCTCTGGGCCCAGTGGCAGGCCGAGGGCTTTACCGTGCTTGCCTGCGAATCGGGCAACGCCCATGTAAGCCTGCAAGGCGACGTGGCTGTGTTCATGCACGATGTGGCCACGCGTATCCGCATCGGCGGTGAAGAACACCCGTTGAGCGAGCGCGAGACCATCGTCTTCCGTCGCCATGGTGACCTGTGGCTGGCCTGCCACGAGCACCTGTCGGTCGTAACACCGGCCTGATCACCCTTTACGCGGCGCTGCCGCCCTGCCATCGCACCCACAAGAAGGCCCGCGCACTGCGCTGGCTACAACAACCGCGCTGGAGCACCACCATGAGCCACTCGACCGGTATCGAGACCAACGGCGTCGAACAGATCCCCGCCGATCAACGCGACGCCTCCCCGCTAGACCTGTTCCGCCTGATCTTCGGCGGTGCCAATACCTTCGCTACCGCCGTACTGGGCAGCTTCCCGGTGCTTTTCGGGTTGTCTTTCCAGGCGGGTGTGTGGGCGATTCTGCTTGGCGTTGGCATCGGCGCGCTGATCCTTGCACCGATGGGGCTGTTCGGCGCGCTTAACGGCACCAACAACGCCGTTTCATCGGGTGCGCACTTTGGTGTACACGGGCGCATCGTCGGCTCGTTCCTGTCGCTGCTTACGGCGGTGGCGTTTTTCTCGCTCTCGGTGTGGAGCTCGGGCGATGCGTTGGTCGGTGGTGCCAAGCGCCTGGCCGGCCTGCCAGAGACCGACCTGACCCTGGGCCTGGCCTACGGCTTGTTCGCGGTGCTGGTACTGGTGGTATGCATCTTTGGCTTCCGCTTCATGCTGTGGGTCAACAAGATTGCCGTGTGGGCCTCGAGCCTGCTGTTCCTGCTGGGCATCGTCGCCTTTGCCGGGCCCTTCGATGCCGGCTACGCAGGCAGCGTCAACCTTGGCCAGGCAGGCTTCTGGGCTGCGTTCGTCGGCGCGGCGATCCTGGCCATGAGCAACCCGGTGTCGTTTGGCGCCTTCCTGGGTGACTGGTCACGCTATATTCCACGCGAAACCCCCAAGGCACGCATCATGCTGGCAGTGATCGCGGCACAGGGGGCGACGCTGATTCCGTTCCTGTTCGGCCTGTGTACGGCCACCCTGGTCGCCACCCAGGCGCCGGACTACATTGCCGCCAACAACTATGTCGGCGGCCTACTAGCAGTTGCCCCTAGCTGGTTCTTCCTACCGGTATGCCTGATTGCGGTGATCGGCGGCATGTCCACCGGCACCACCGCGCTGTATGGCACCGGCCTGGACATGTCCAGCGTGTTCCCGCGCCTGCTCAGCCGTGCTGGCGCTACGCTGCTGATCGGCGTGCTGGCGATTGGCTTCATCTTCATTGGCCGCTTCACCTTCAACCTTGTGCAGAGCGTATCGACCTTTGCCGTGCTGATCATTACCTGCACCAGCCCGTGGATGGTGATCATGATCCTTGGCCTGATTACCCGCCGCGGCTTCTACCACGCCGATGACCTGCAGGTATTCACCCGCGGCCAGCGTGGTGGCCACTACTGGTTCCTGCACGGCTGGAACTGGCGCGGCATGGGGGCGTGGATCCCCAGCGCGGCGGTTGGCCTGTGCTTCGTCAACCTGCCGGGGCAGTTCGTCGGCCCACTGGGTGACCTGGCGGGCGGCATCGACCTGAGCCTGCCGGTCACGCTGGGGCTGGCTGGCGTGCTGTACCTGCTGTTGCTCAACCTGTTCCCTGAACCTGCTGGCGTGTATGGCCCCCTGGGCCCGCGATGGGTGCGTTGCAAAAGCACCGCGCATACGCCTGTGACCACCGCCGAAATGGCCTGACTGGAAACCGACCATGACCACTTCCCACTATATCGCCGGCCATTGGGTCGAAGGCCAAGGCAGCGACTGCATCAGCGTCAACGACCCTGCGCTGGGGCAACCGTTCGCCGAGCTGATGGCCGCCAGCGTGAGCCAGGTCGACCAGGCCGTCGCCGCTGCCCGCAGCGCCCTGCCCGCCTGGAAAAGCACCTGCGCCAGTGAACGTGCCGCCTTCCTGCGTGGTTTTGCCGAACAGCTCGGGCAGCGCCGCGAAGCGCTTGTCACCGTGCAGATGCGCAATAACGGCAAACCGCGTCACGAAGCGGAAATCGACCTGGATGACGCCATCGCCACCTTTGGCTATTACGCCGAGCTGGCCGAGCAGCTGCCATCGAAAAACCGCACTGTGCCGCTGGCTGCGCCGGGTTTCACCGCCCGCACCCGCCTTGAACCGGTGGGTGTGGTCGGCCTGATCGTGCCGTGGAACTTCCCGTTGGTGACCAGCGCCTGGAAACTTGCCCCGGCCCTGGCCGCCGGTTGCACCGTGGTGCTCAAGCCTTCAGAGGTCACCCCGCTGATCGAGCAGGCCTACGGCCAGATCGCCGACGCCCTTGGCCTGCCCGCCGGGGTGCTGAACATCGTCAACGGCAAGGCCGAGACCGGCGCCGCGCTGAGCAATCACAACGGCCTGGACAAGTTGTCCTTCACCGGTAGCAACAGCGTCGGCAGCCAGGTGATGCGCAGCGCTTCGGCGCAGTGCCGGCCGGTGACGCTGGAACTGGGCGGCAAGTCGGCCATCGTGGTGTTCGATGATTGCGATGTCGACCAGGCAGTGGAATGGATTGTTGCCGGCATCAGCTGGAATGCCGGCCAGATGTGTTCGGCCACATCGCGGCTGCTGGTGCAGGACGGCATTGCCGATGCACTGCTGCCGCGCTTGCAGGCGGCACTGGAAAACCTGCGGGTGGGTAATCCTTTGACCGAAGAGGTCGACATGGGCCCGCTGACCAGCCAAGCGCAATGGTTGAAGGTGGCCAGCTACTTTGCCACGGCGCGGGAAGAAGGTTTGCAGTGCCTGGCAGGCGGCCATGCACTGGACCGTGAAGGCTGGTTCGTCAGCCCGACGCTGTATACCGATGTGCCGAAAGACAGCCGCCTGTGGACCGAGGAAATCTTTGGCCCGGTGCTCTGCGCACGGCGCTTTGCCACCGAGGAACAGGCCATTGCCGAAGCCAATGACAGCCGCTTCGGGCTGGTGGCTACAGTATGCTCCGCCGACCTGGAACGCGCCGAGCGCGTGGCCGATGCGCTGGAGGTTGGCCATGTGTGGATCAACTCGGTGCAGGCGGTGTTCGTCGAAACGTCATGGGGGGGCACCAAGGGCAGCGGGATCGGCCGTGAGCTGGGGCCTTGGGGGTTGTCGGCCTATCAGTCGGTCAAGCACGTAACCCGCTGCCTGGGCTGATATCGCAAGGGGCCGCGTAATGGCACCGGCTCTGCCGGTGTTCGCGGGTAAACCCGTTCCTACAGCGGTCTGTGTCCAACCACCGAGGTGTGTCCACCACCAATCTGCGTAGGAGCGGGTTTACCCGCGAATACGGTAGCGGCGGCAACAGTGAACGGCGGGTGGAGATTGGCCAGCAGGGCCGGCCTCTTCGCGGGTGAACCCGCTCCTACACACGGCCTGTGTCCAACCCCCGAGGTGTGTCCACCACCAATCTGCGTAGGAGCGGGTTTACCCGCGAATACGGTAGCGGCGGCAACGGTGAACGGCGGGTGGAGATTGGCCAGCAGGGCCGGCCTCTTCGCGGGTGAACCCGCTCCTACACGACGGCCTGTGTCCAACCCCCGAGGTGTGTCCACCACCAATCCGCGTAGGAGCGGGTTTACCCGCGAATACGGTAGCGGCGGCAACGGTGAACCGCGGGTGGAGATTGGCCAGCAGGGCCGGCCTCTTCGCGGGTGAACCCGGTCCTACGGCGGTCTGTGTCCAACCCCCGAGGTGTGGCCACCACCAATCTGCGTAGGAGCGGGTTTACCCGCGAATACGGTAGCGGCGGCAACGGTGAACCGCGGGTGGAGATTGGCCAGCAGGGCCGGCCTCTTCGCGGGTGAACCCGCTCCTACACGACGGTCTGTGTCCAACCCCCGAGGTGTGTCCACCACCAATCTGCGTAGGAGCGGGTTTACCCGCGAATACGGTAGCGGCGGCAACGGTGAACACCGGGGGAAATTGGCCAGCAGGGCCGGCCCATTCGCGGGTAAACCCGATCCTACACAACGGCCTGTGTCCAACCCCCGAGGTGTGTCCACCACCAATCTGCGTAGGAGCGGGTTTACCCGCGAATACGGTGGCGGCGGCAACGGTGAACGGCGGGGGAGATTGGCCAGCAGGGCCGGCCCTTTCGCGGGTAAACCCGCTCCTACCAGCTGGACTGCCCCCCGATGCCTACACCGACTCGTCAGCCGGCCGCGCGCCCTCCTGCACCAGCACCATGCTCTGCGGCGAAGACAGTGGAATGCCTTCATCACGCAACCGGCCAAGAATGGTGAACAGCAGGTCGCTGCGGGCTCCCGATACCTGCCGCGGCCCGGCCACATAGCCACTCACACCAATCACCATGCCGCTGGCCGTCAGGTCCTTGAACGACACCGAGGCAGCTGGCGCATCCAGAATCGCCTCATGCTCATGGTAAGCCGCCAGCAGCAGCTCCCGGACGCGGTTGGCATCAGTCTCCAGCGGCAGTGTCAGGGTAATGCTGACCACGCCCAGCGCATTGCCCATGGTCACGTTGCGCACGTTCTGCGAGATGAACTGCGAGTTGGGCACGATCACCGTGGAACGGTCAGACATCTGGATCTCCGTGGCGCGCACGTTGATGCGGCGGATATCACCCTCGACACCCGCCAGGCTGACCCAGTCGCCGACCTTCACCGGGCGCTCGGTCAGCAGGATCAGGCCGGAAATGAAGTTCTGCACGATCTGCTGCAAACCGAAACCGATACCGACCGACAGGGCACTGACCACCCAGGTCAGGCTGGTGAGGTTGATACGCAAGGTCGACATCACCAGCATGGCCAGGAACAGGAAACCCAGGTAACCCACCAGGGTCACCAGCGAGGCCCGCATGCCGGCGTCCATCTCGGTTTCCGGCAGCAGGCGGTCGCTCAGCCAGCGCTTGACCACACGGATGGCGAACAGGCCACCGAGGAAGATCGCCAAGGCCAGCAGGATGTCCTGCGGCACGATGTTCAGGTTGCCGAGCACCTTGCCGCCGGTCCCATCCCAGTCGCCCAGACTCAACAGCAATTCGCTAGGGCTGGTGCCCGACGGCATCAACACCAGCAGCAGTGCCAGGAACAGCACGACAGTGCGGCCGATGCCGGCCAGTATGGTGCTGGCCTGCGCCTGATGGCGAGGCGCCAGGCCCAGGGTCGACGCCAGTGCCAGGCCACCGGGCTGGCGGGGCGACAGCAGGGTTTCGCACAGGTCGCCGAAGAAGGTGGTCAGCAAGTAGGCACAGGTGATCACCAGGCTGACCCACAACAGCTTGGCGGTGAGGAAATAGGCGAGTGTCAGGTAGCCGGTGAGCAGTGCCAGCAGGATCAACGTCAGCCAGATGACCATCACGAACGGGATCAGCCCGGCCAGGCCCGTCGGGCGCTCCAGGTCATGCTTGCGCAGGGTGCGGCGGTAACACAGCAGCGCGCCTGCAAAGGTGAGCGCCACCACCAGCGCGGTCAGCCCGTTGACGGCCACCGTCAGCGCCAGGCTGGCACCGATCACGCTGTTCATGCGCTCCATGGTCATCATGACCATCAGTGCCAATGCCAGCACCTTCGGGAACCAGCCCAGCGCACTGGCGACTTCGTCGTGGATCGCCGGCAACCGCCAGGACGGACGCTGCAGCATCAGCATGGCGCGGCCCAGGCCTGTGATGAAGGCACTGAACACCACCAGGGTGAGAATGTGATTGGTCAGGCTGGTGATATCCGAACCCAATCGCGCATTGCTTTCCAGCCCCCAGCGCAGCAAAGACACCGAGCCGGCGATGGTGCCCAGGGTTGCCAGGCTAACGCCCAGAGCCAAGGCGCTGCGGCGCAGGCGGCCCTCCGGCAACCAACGGATCATGGCACTGGCCAGCAAGCGTTCAAGCACGCGCCGTACCAACGTCCACACCAGAATCGCCGCCACCAGGCTGGCAACGAACAGCCAGCGGTTTTCGGCGCTGAAGGCGCTGCTGATGGCGTCGGCCGCCTCGCCGCGCAGGTCACGCAGGCGCGCTACGTCGTCCTGGGTGGGGCGGATGATGCTCTGCCAGAACGCCGGGCTCAGCGGCGAGGCTGCGCGGCTGGTGATTTGCGAATTGAACTGGCTGCGGCGCAGGTTGACGATTTGCGTGGACAGGTCCCGGGCCGACTGGGTCAGCTTGGTGGCCTGATCCTGCTGGGCTACCAGCGCCTTTTTCTCGGCCTCCAGCGCTTTGCGCTGCTGCGTCAGGGTAGCGGCCTCGTCCGGCTGGGCCGGGCCGATAACCTTCAGCTGATCGTCGAGTTTTCCCACATCGGCAGTGCGCAGCGCACTCAATGCATCAGCTTGACGCTGAACCTGCATCGCGCCCAGGCGCAGTTGCGACAGCACGTCGTCGTTGGCCTCGCTGGTGACGCCTTGGCGGATGAGGTCCAAGCGGTCGCTCAGTTGTTCGAGGCTGGCGTTTTCGTCCAGTGCGGGCGCCTCGGCAGCCGCCAGGTTGGACAATGGCGTGGCCGGGGCCGACCAAGCTGGGCTGACAAGCAACAGCATCAGGGCCAGCAGGGCAATCAGACCTGGGCAATAACGGGCAAGGCTGACACGCCTCATCGAATATTCCTCTTTGCAATTCGATTTGGCGGGGGATTCTACGCGGCTTCGGGCGGTCAGGAGAGTGCCGTTTCTCGCTTCAGCAATTGCTGTTTGCGCTCCACGCCCCAGCGGTAACCGCTGATGTCGCCATCCCGGCGCACGACGCGGTGGCAAGGGATGGCCACGGCAATACGGTTGGCCGCGCAGGCCATGGCGACCGCCCGCACGGCCTTGGGGGCGCCAATGCGCTCGGCGATGTCGGTGTAGCTGACCCGGCTGCCGGCCGGCACCTCACGCAGCGCCTGCCACACCCGCTCCTGAAACGCGGTGCCTTGCACATCCAGCGGCAGGGCCAGGCCCAAGGAGGGCGCTTCGACGAAACCGATCACTTCGGCGACCTTCTGTTCGTAGGCGCTGTCGCCGCCAATCAGGTGGGCCTTGGGGAACTGATCCTGCAGCTCGTGCAACAAGCCCTCGGGGTCGTCGCCCAGCAGAATCGCGCAGATGCCCTTGTCGCTCTGGGCTACCAGTATTGCACCCAGCGAGCATTGCCCAAGGGCGAAGTGAATGGTTGCCCCGGCACCGCCGGCGCGGTATTGCCGGGGGCGCATGCCCAGGCGCTGGTCGGCGCTTTCGTAGAAGCGGCTGTTGGAGTTGTAGCCGGCGTTGTAGATAGCATCGGTGACCGAGTGCTGGTCGTCTTCCAGGTGCGCACGCAGGCGCCGGGCCCGGAAGGCCGTGGCGTAGGCTTTGGGGGTAACCCCGGTTTCGGCCTTGAACAGCCGATGCAGGTGGAAGGGGCTGACGGCCAGCCGTGCACTGAGTTGGCCGAGGCTTGGAACGGGGTCGCTGGTTTCGATCAAGCGGCAGGCGTGAGTAACCAGCTGGCTGTGGCGGGTGGCGCTGGCTTTGCTGATACAGCGTTTGCAAGCACGGTAGCCGGCAGCCTCGGCAGCCGCGGCAGTGTCGTAGAACTCGACGTTCATGCGCTTGGCCTGGCGTGATTTGCAGCCGGGGTGGCAGTAGACGCCGGTGGTACGTACGGCGTAGACAAAGTGGCCTGTAGCGGCAGTGTCGCGGCTCTCTACGGCTTGCCAGCGTTGGTCGGGGGTGGTGTAGAGATTCATCTTTGTTTCCCGGATATGTTGTTGCTTGTACGGGCGATGCAAAAACCTCAGGCCCGCCACAGGTACCAGGCCGCCACGGTACGAAACGGCCGCCAGGCGCCGCCCAGCGAACGCATTTGCGCCGGTGTCGGCGCCGTCTCCAGCCCTTTGAGCCGCCGATACCCCTCGCGCACGCCAAAATCGTCCACCGGCAGAATGTCAGAACGCCCCAGGCTATAGATCAGCAGCATCTCCACCGTCCACCGCCCTACCCCGCGCAGCGCCACCAGGCGTTCGATCAACGCCTCGTCAGCCATGGATAACGCCTGCTCCCGCGTCGGTACCAGGCCCTCCAGGGTGGCTTGAGCAATGCCCTGGACCGTCACCAGCTTGCTCGCCGAAAAGCCGCAGGCACGCAGGGTTTCCGGGGATACCGCCAGCAACTGCTCTGGCTGGGGAAAATCATCTGCCGGAAACAATGCCAGCAAACGCCCCAGGATCGCCTCGGCGGCGCGGGCGTGCAGTTGCTGGTAGGCAATCGCCCGCACCAATGCCTCATAAGGCTCACGTCCCGGCGTAGCCTGGTGCAGGCAGGGCCCGATCGCTGCGATATGCCGTGACCAGTCCGGGTCAAGTGCCGCCAGGTGTTGCGCGGCCTCGTGATAGGCCTCGGGCGAAAGGTCGGCCAGCATCATTGCACCTCCATCAAGTCGATTGCAGGTCCAGCTTAGCGCAGCCGTTCATCGGGCAAACGCCGGTTCTTGCGCAGCTAATCTTTGGCATGCCATTGCTCCGCGCCATCTTCCCCGCATAGAATTGAGAACTATTCACAATCGCACACATCACTGGACTGGGCCTTCTCTACGATGCAGATCAACGACACGCTCAAGCCCACCGAGGTCGCTCTGCTCTACCAGTCTCACCATGCCTGGTTGCGTGGCTGGTTACGCAGCCGGGTCGGTTGCAGTGAACATGCCGCAGACCTGGCCCAGGATACCTTCGTGCGGTTGTTGCGTGCCCGCCAGGTGTCGCCGCTCAAAGAACCCCGCGCCTACCTCAGCAGCATCGCCCGTGGCTTGATGATCGACCAGTTCCGCCGCCGCGCGCTGGAGCGGGCCTACCAGGAGAGCCTGGCTCACCTGCCCGAAGCAGAAGTGCCCAGCGAAGAGGATAAGCTTGTAATCCTCGATAGCCTGGAACGTCTCGACCGCGCCTTGCAGCAGTTGAAACCGCGCGTCCGCCAAGCGTTCCTGCTGGCCCAGCTAGACGGTTTGAGCATCGTGCAGGTTGCCCAACGTCTGGAGGTGTCCAGGGCCACCGTTGAGCGCGACCTGGCCAAAGCCCTGGGCGCCTGCTACCGGTTGCGCTATGCCGATGCCTGATGGTACGCCCGCACAGGCGCAGGTCGATCAGGCCATCGACTGGCTGGTGAAGCTGCGTTTCGACACCCCCAGCCCGCGCACCGAGCAGCAGTTTCAACACTGGCTGGCCAGCCACCCACACAACCGCCTGGCCTGGCAGCGAGTCAGTAATCTGGGTGATGAACTGGCCGGGCTGCCCAAGGACCTGAGCCGGCGCACCCTGGACGCTAGCCAGCACCCAAAAGCCAGCCGCAGGGACCACCTGAAGTTGCTGGGGCTGTTGGCCGTGGGCGGCAGCCTGGGCTGGGCCACGCGCGAACCGCTAGGCCTGCCACAGCTGCTGGCCGACACCAGCACTGCCACAGGCGAACGGCGCCAATGGCAAGGCAGTGACGGCAGCCGTCTGCAGCTCAACACCGCCAGTGCCATCGACTTGCACTACAGTGCGGAGCAACGCCAGCTGAAACTGATCCATGGCGAGGTCAGCCTGGAGAGCAACCCCAACGACAACCGCCCGTTCCACGTCGCCACCCGTGTCGGCCCGCTGACCACCTTCGATGGCCAGCTGTTGCTGCGCGAAAACAGCCAAGGGCTGCTGCTGTCGGTGCGTCGTGGTGAAGTCACGCTGTTCCCTGCCTCGGCCTCAGCGAGGCAAGTGCTGCCCGGTGAAACCTTGCAAGTCACAGCCGACGGCAGCATTCAGGCCAGAACACTGCACAACGACCCCTGGGGTTGGACCGAAGGTGTACTCAGCGTGCAGCAGATGCCGCTTGCCGAGTTTGCCAGCGAACTCGGCCGATACCGACCGGGCCTGTTGCGCTGCGCTCCAGAAGTGGCGGGCTTGAAGGTTTCCGGCACCTATCAGTTGGCTGACACCGGGCAGATTCTGCAACTGCTCACCCGCAGCCTGCCCGTGCGGGTCGAGTACAGGACACGCTATTGGGTAAGCATCGGCGCGGCGTAAAGGGATATCACTGCGCCACAGCCCGCATCCGCCCACGGCGCCGGTATGACTGCCTGGCAAAGCACACGAACAGCCCGGCCATCAGTGCCAGCGCCATGGGCAAACCATGCGGCGCGACATTCATGGCCGCCCCACTGACCAGCGGCCCGACCAGGCTGCCTACGCCCCACAGCAAGCCCACACTGGCGTTGGCAGTGACCAGGTCCTGGCCCTTGAAGCGCTGCCCGATCAGCACCAGCGCCAAGGTATAGATCCCCCCCGCCACCGCGCCCAGCACCACCAGCAGCGGCCACAGCAGCCAGGTCAGACTCAGCAGCCAAGGCAAACCGATGCCGATCACCATCGCCACCAGCCCGCACGCCAGGTGCAGCCCTGTGCGCTCAACCCGATCAGCCAGCCAGCCCAGCGGCAGCTGGAACAGCATGTCGCCGGCAAACACCACCGTCACCATCAACGCCGCCACGCCAACGGCAAAGCCATGGCTGGTGGCGTACACCGGCAGCAGCGACAGCACCACGGCATCGAAGAACGAGAAGAACAGCACCGCCATGCACAACGCCGGTGCCACACGGAAGAACCCGGCCAGGCCGAAGCTTTTTTCGCCCTCTTCGTGCTCGACATGGTCGTTAGGCACCGTCAGCACAATGCACAGCAACGCCAGCCCATAACAGACCGTGACGACACCCGTGATCCACGGGCTATCGGCGCCCAACGCTGCCAGCATGGCCGGGCCCAGCACCTGAAAGCCCGTAAAGCTGGTGGCGTACAGGGCCATGATCTTGCCGCGGTTATGTTCGGGGCACAGTTCGTTGACCCACGACTCGCCGAGGATGATGGCGATCCCCATGCCGAGCCCCAGGCCCAGTCGCAGCAACGCCAGCAGCCACAACGAGCCGAACGCGGACTCGAGCAAGGCGATGCTGACCGTGCACAGGCTGAAACACAGAAGATAGATAGTGCGCCGGGTGAGATGGCGGCAGCAGGCGTCGACCAGAAAAGCCGAGAGCATCATGCCGGCGGCAGGGATGGCCGAGATGATGCCGATTTCCAGTGTGCTCGCCCCCGCTTCATGCAGGCGCAACGACACCAGCGGCAAGCTGGCCCCCAAACTGAAACCCACGACAGAAACGGCGAACAATAAGCCCGCCAACAAACGCATGTTCATGTACCACTCCTGGCAAACCGAAAAGACGTGCAGAAACAGGCGCGCACGCCAGAATGGCGAGCGACGCGATAGCGCAGATCAGTTCAGGCGAGGTGTGGCGAGAAGGTGAAGGCAAACAGCACGCTGCGGCGGCGCTTGAGCACCGTGTCACTCGGCCATGCACGACGCAGTGCCTGAAAGGCAGGCTGGCGGGCGTGTGGGAGGGACTGGGTACGGCGCATTGCTTTGGCTACTACGCAGGTGATTGAAAAAAGAGGCGGCACTCTAGCCACCTCCGGGGGGCTCGTCAATTGCCCAGGGGCCTCTGCCAGGCCCCCGGCGCGTTCAGCGTTTACCTGTACTTGGCAGCAACACCGCCAACAACCCGAACAATGGCAGGAACGAGCACAACCCATACACGTATTCGATACCACGCAGGTCTGCTACGTACCCCAACAGCGCAGCGCCAATGCCGCCAAATCCGAACATCAGGCCGAAGAAGATCCCGGCAATCATGCCCACGCTGCCCGGCACCAGTTCCTGCGCATACACCACGATCGCGGAAAACGCCGAAGCCAGGATAAAGCCGATCACCACGCTCAGCACTGTGGTCCAGAACAAGTCGGCATACGGCAGCGCCAGCGTGAACGGCGCCACGCCCAGTATCGAAAACCAGATCACAGCCTTGCGTCCGATACGGTCACCGATCGGCCCGCCAAAGAAGGTGCCCGCCGCCACCGCGCCGAGGAACAGGAACAGGTGCAGCTGCGAGCTGGCCACCGACACACCGAACTTCTCGATCAGGTAGAAGGTAAAGTAGCTGGTGAAGCTGGCCATGTAGAAGTACTTGGAGAACACCAGCAAGCCCAGCACGATCAGCGCCGCGATTACCCGATTGCGCGAAATGCCGTGGGTGGCCTGCACCGCCTTGCGCGCCTTGGCCTGATTGAGGTGTTCCTTGTACCAGCCGCGCAACATCAGGGTAACGCCGAGGAAGAACAGCCCGGCCAGGCCGAACCAGGCCACATGGGTCTGGCCAAACGGAATGACGATGGCCGCTGCCAGCAGCGGGCCCAGAGCAGAGCCGGTGTTGCCACCGACCTGGAAGGTCGATTGGGCCAGGCCGAAGCGCCCGCCCGAGGCCAGCCGTGCAATACGCGAGGTTTCCGGGTGGAAGGTCGACGAGCCAATGCCCACCAAAGCCGACGCCAGCAGGATCATCGGGAAACTGCCAACGAAGGCCAGCATCACGATCCCCACCAACGTACACAGGGTGCCTAGCGGCAACAGATTTGGCGTGGGCCGGCGGTCGGTGAAGAAGCCGACCCAAGGCTGCAACAGCGAGGCGGTGATCTGGAACGTGAGCGTGATCATGCCGATCTGGGCGAAGCTCAGGTCGTAGTTGGCCTTGAGCATCGGGTAGATCGCGGGCAGCACCGACTGGATCAGGTCGTTGATCAAGTGCGCCAAGGCGCAGAAACCGATGATACGCATCACCATCGGCGAGGCTTGGCTTGCCGCTGCCGGGGTGGATGCGGTGGAGGCACTACTGATGGCCATTTGCCTGAATCTCCGTCCTCTGGTTTGGGATCCGATTATCAGGAATCAAATAGATACATAGCTACCTTTTTTATCCCCCTGTCGCCACGTACTTGAAAATGGTTCTCAATATAATTAGCATCCTCTGCCAATGACTCCTGTCATCGTTAGGCCAAACGGCCCCTATCGTGAGCAGACCGCCCCCATGAGCCCGATGTCCGCCAAGCAGCTGCAGCCCGATCCACAACAGGAAGCGCTGGCGTGGTTTTCGTTGCTGCGCCAGCCCGGTTGCGACGAAACCCAGCGCCAGGCATTTGCAGCCTGGTGCCAGGTACAAGAGAACGCCCACGCCTACGCCGAGCTGGAGACGTTCTGGCAACAGCTGCAACCCGCACCTGCCCGCCCTCGCCCACGGCATGTCACTGTCCGTCGCAGTCACCTGGGTAAAGGGTTGGCGCTTGCGTTTTTGCTAGGGTTAGCCGCTGCAGCTTACCTGTACTGGCCGCTGATGCAGCGTCTGGCCAGCGAGCTGCACACCGATGTGGGAGAGCGCCGCAGCATACGCTTGGCGGATGGCACGACATTGAACCTGGACAGCGCCAGCGCGATGAACGTCGACCTGCGCGGCCGCACCCGCCAACTGCACCTGGTGCAGGGCCAGGTGCATCTGGAAGTCGTGCTCGACGGGCGCGCCATGGACGTGGAAGTGGGCAACGCACGCATCCAGGTATACGGCACTCGCTTGCAGATAGCCCGCCATGCAGGGCGCGACGAACTCGTGGTATTCAGTGGCAAGGCCATGGTCACCCAGGGGGGTGAGCAGCGGATGGTCTCGGCGGGTGAGCGGGTAACCTTCGATGACACACGCATCGACCCGGTGCGTAAGGTTGATCTGAAAACCGCTGACAGTTGGCGCAATGGCCGCCTGAAAGCCACAGACATGCCATTGAGGCAGGTGCTGGAGCGCCTTGCCGGTTACCAAGGGCAGCGTCTGTGGATGATGGATGAACAAGTGGCTCATCGCCGTGTAAGCGGCGACTTCAACCTCGACCAGCCTGGCCAAAGCCTGCAATCCCTGGCTGCAGCCCAGCAGTTGCAGTTGCTGGGCGTGCTCGGGCACTGGCTTGTGGTGCGCTGAAACCGGGGCTGGCCGCTAAGTTTTTGAAAGCGTGCAAATTTTTTTTGAAATGAGTGTTGACAGAGGGGGCGTTCAAGAGAATAATGCGCGCCATCGGCTACATAGCTCAGTTGGTTAGAGCATAGCATTCATAATGCTGGGGTCCGGGGTTCAAGTCCCTGTGTAGCCACCAAACAAGACGAAGGGCTTACCGCAAGGTAAGCCCTTTTTCTTTGCCTGCGAAAAAGTTGCTTATGCCCGCGCCAACCAATCCCGCAGCAGCTGGGCGCCGAATCACAGGTTTCGGCGCTGCTATCGTCGCCTCAACGTATTCCGGTCACCGCCACAGCCAGGCCAAGCCCGATCAGTGCCAGACCAATGGCCCGGTCCACCAGCACTTGCCGCTCGATCATCGCCCTGCGCAATGCCGTACTGGAGAAAAATACCGCCACCAGGCTGAACCATAGCCAATGGGCAACGGACATGAACGCACCGTAGGCGAAGTTCAGCGCCAACGGGCTGCCAGGCTGCACCACCTGGGTGAAGGCACTGATGACAAACAACATGGTCTTGGGGTTGAGGGCGTTGGTCAAAAAGCCGGTGCGCAGCGCTTGCAGTACGCTGGCAGCAGACTGGCCAACCCCGTCCAGGCTGATGCGTCGGGTGTTGGTCAATGACTTGTACCCGAGGTAGATCAGGTAGCCTGCACCCAGCACCTTCATGACGAAGAACAGCGTCGGGCTCTGGCTGATGATCACGGCAATGCCCAACACCGTGTACAACACATGCACCTGCACCCCCAGGGCGATGCCCACAGCAGCAGCCAGCCCGGCCTTGCGGCCCTGCGCATAACTGCTGCGGGTGACCATGGCGAAATCGGCGCCAGGGCTGATGACGGCGAGCAAGGTGAACAGGGCGACGGCGATGAGTTCGGTCATGCTGAGGGCTCTCGATAGGCGATGGAAATGCACAGACCGCCGATTATCGAGCGCTTACAGATGCGGAAAAATCGATTTATGCTGAGATGAATCTGATAGTTTTGCTCACAGATATGTACAGCCTGCCTTGGCCTCTTCGCGGGTAAACCCGCCCCTACAGGGAAATATGTGGCCATGTAGGAGCGGGTTTACCCGCGAAGAGGCCGGCACAGCTGAACAGGGATATCATGAAACTGCCGCCACTCAACGCCTTCCGCTACTTCGACATTGCCGCCCAGACCGAGAGCTTCGTGCGCGCCGCCGAGCACTTGCACGTCACTCACGGCGCGGTCAGCCGCCAAATACGCCTGCTGGAAGAAAGCCTTGGCGTGGAACTGTTCGAACGCCGCAACCGGGCCATTTTCCTCACCACCGCCGGTCGTGCCCTGCAAAGCACCACCCAGGCGATCTTCGAACAACTCGAAGGCGCCGTGCAGCGTTTGCAACACCAGGTCCGCGACAATGTGCTGGTGCTGTCTTGCGAGCCGACCATCGCCATGCGCTGGCTGATCCCGCGCCTGCCGCGCTTCCATGCCACCCACCCCGACCTTCAGTTGCACCTGGTAGCCGCAGGCGGCCCGCTGGACTTCGCCCGCAGCGGTGTCGACCTGGCAATTCGCCGCGACGACTTCCACTGGGACAACCAGCTGTACAGCCAGAAAATCTGCGATGAATGGATCGGACCGGTGTGCCACTCCGCCGCCAGCACCAGACTCGATGGCCAACGGCTGCTGCACAGCACCACACGCCCTGCTGCCTGGCCCACCTGGCTGCGCCTGAGCGGCCAGCAGGCGCGGCACTGCGAACGCAGCGACTACGAACATTTCTACCTGTCGATTCAGGCCGCCAGCGCCGGACTGGGCCTGGCCATTGCCTCAGCCCTGATGGTGCGCGACGAACTCGACAGCGGGCAGCTGCAGGCGCCGTTCGGTTTTGTGCGCGATGGCTCGGCCTACCACCTGCTCAGCCCGCAGCCTCTGGCCGACAGCGGCAAGCGCCAGCGCTTCGCCGAGTGGCTAATGGACGAATGCCGGAAGTGCCTGGCTCATTTGGGGTTGATACAGAACGACGCCCCCGCACCGCCATCACCACCCCAGGTGCGATAACCGGCCGTATCCAAATGGATACGGCCTGATGGGTAGCGGCCCAGCCCCATGTTCCAGGCTTGGCCGTGTTGCTGCCAGAAACGGCACAGCGGATTGGGGTCGGCCCAGGCCGGCAGCAGTATATCGACGGCGAAAGCGCGGGTATGCGCACTGTTGACCGCCCCGCCCGCACAGGCGTTCAGGCGCGGCTCACGGTAGGCCGAAACCACCTCGAACTGGCGCAGGATGCCTTGATCGTCGAGTGCCTTGATCAACGCGAGGGTCGAGCGTACAGCCGCCCAATTGCCGGGGGGTGGTACAGCGAAAGGCGATGCGTGGCACAGTTTCCAGTCCGATGCCGAGCGCAGCAACTGGTGAATTGGCACTACACCGTAAAGCCGGGCATCTACCAGCATTTCACGGAAAGGGCGGGTTTGATGATCACCCGCCCACTGGGCGAACATCCACACGTCGCGCTCGTCAGCGTGAGCAGCGCTTGCGATACACAGGCTCGCTGCCAAAAGCAGTTGTCTCATTCTTTATCCGCCCCTGCCGAGAACAAAGCCTGCGCGCCCGGGTACGCCCCTGCAAAGTCAGTCTTCGAACAGGGTACAGGCCATCACCAGGGCGTCTTCACGGCCGCCGGCAATCGGATAATAGTCGCGGCGGCGGCCAATTTCGTTGAAACCATAACGCTCGTACAAACGATAGGCCGACTGGTTGCTGGCGCGCACTTCCAGAAAGCATTCGCGGCCATTGAGCTGATAGGCCCGGGCCATCAGGTGCTTGAGCAGGCGCAAGCCCAGGCCGCAGCCTTGGTTTTCCGGTTTTACGGTGATGTTGAGCAGGTGCGCTTCGTCGATGATCACGTTGATCACACCATGGCCCACTTGCTGCTGGCCATCGAACATCAGCCAGACTTCGTACGACTTGAGCGCATCCTGAAAGATTCCACGGGTCCAGGGGTGACTGAATGCGGCATATTCGATCTTAAGTACGGCATCCAGATCCGCCTCGGTCATCGGGCGGAAGCTGATCGAGTCACTCATTCAACGCTCTTCCAGCGCGCCATCAGCTGGCGCATGGCTTTCCAGACGTCCGCCTTGCGTTGCGGCTCGTCCATCAACAGTTCAAGGCCCGGCAATGCCCAGGCGTCGCCCAGGCTGTCGAGCGTCAGGGTTTGGTAATAGGCATCGGCGTCGGCATTGGCGGCAAAACGCAGTGCCGGCAGGCCGACCAGCCACAGACAGGTACACGGGGCGTCTTCCAGGCGCGCCTGAACGAAGCCCTGGACGAAATCGCGCGCAGCCTCCGGCCCCTGGTCCATGTTGCCGCGCACCAGCAGTGGCCAGCGCACCGGCTCGCCGATGATCTGCGGGGCATCGGGCAGGCCAGCGGCGCGCAGCATGTCCTTGAGCAGCAGATAGGAGGGATCGCGGCTCTGGAACGGCTGACCGGTGGCCAGTTCAACCAGCAGCAGGCAACTGCCGGCGCGCAACAACTGCAGCGAAAAGCGCGGTGGCGGCACCGGCGCCGGGCGCGGAGCAGCGGGCTGCTCTTGTGCCTCGACAGGCTTGACGGCGGGTTTAGACACACTGCCCGGGCGCGGGATCTCGATTTTCGGCCGCTCGCCGGAGCGAGCCTGGGGGGTGACAGGCGCTTCGCTGGTTACCGATGCCGGCCTGACCTCAAAATCGATGTCCTCGACTGGCACAACCGGCAGCAGCAGCTCGGGCCGCGACGGTGCGGCGAACGGCAGCTCGGCGCGCGGCAGCCAGTGCACCACTTGCATGGCGGAAAGGTAGGCGCGGCGACGGGGTTCGGTCAGCAAGGGGCGGATATCCGAGGGGGTGAAGGCAATTGGGCATTCTAACGTGTACGCCGTGGTTTTTGCAGCGCCTATCAGACCGAGCGCCGTCACATGAACAACGCCTTACACCTGCAAATCCCATGGTTATCTCTCATTACAGACCAAGGGGTAAAAACCACCCCCGCGAATGCAGTACAATCGCCCCCTTTTTCTTGGCAACGAGTCGAAGCCAATGATCGAACCCAAGCGCGTCCTGCGCGCCCTAGCCGAACACTGGGCCCTGATCGAGCCGCTGTGCGAGCGTTTCGACCAGGGCACCCTGAGCCTGGTCGAACTGCGCCAGCATGTGGCCCGCCAGCAGCTCGAAAGCACCCCGCAGGACATCACCCAGCTACTCGACGTGTGGATCCGCCTGGATATCCTGGTCCCGGTGGCCAAGAGCCCGAACCGTTTCGAGCTCAACGCGCAGATCCACGACTTCCTCGCCTACCTGCGCCGCGAACACCGGCTGGGCCTGTGCCTGGAGATCGAAGCCTACTTGCGCCACCTGGAGCGCCTGGCCGGGCACATCCAGGATGCCTTCGACAACCGCGACAGTGACGACCTGGCACGCCAGTTGCGCCTGCTCGACATGCGCGTGCGCGATGTGCTGAAAAAACTCGACAACGACGAGCAGGCACTGGTGGCCGTGGCCGAACGGGCCAAGACCAGCAACCGCCAGATTCCGCTGCGTCAGCGTTATGCCGAAGTGCTGGCCACCTGGGACGAATACGTCGAGCCGATGATCCAGCTGGTCAACGCCGACGGCGCCTTCGAGCAGGGTGTACGCAAGGTCGAGACCGTGCTGCTGAAACTGCTGGGCGAACAAGCGCGCCTGGGCCACTTGGTCGACGACGACATGCTGCTGCGCACCCACGCGCGCATCCTGGAAATGCAGACCAGCGCCCAGTTGACCCTGCGCCACGCCCGCGAACTGCTGCTGCCGCTGCGCGAAGAAGCCCGCCGGCACAACGCCGTGACCCGCGGCGCCGCACTGGCCCTGTCGGTGATCCGGCGCAAAGGCATCGATGCCGTGCCGCAGGCGGCCATGCCGATGTTCACCCGCCCGCAAAGCACCTTCCTTGGCAGTGCCAGCCAGGTCGAGGCCTACGTTTACGCACTGGCCCGCTTCGAGCCCAAACCGGCGCGCTTCCCCAAAGCCCACAAGACCCAGTCCGGCGCCCTGCCCCGCGCCCCGCGCACGGTCAAGGAAATGGCCGAACGCTGCGAACAGGCCCTGCCACTGCCCGACTTGATGGTCTGGCTGCTGGAGCAGGAGCCCGAAGGCGCCACCGACGAGCTACTGTACTGGTTCTCGCGCCTGTCGCGGGAAAAGCGCTTCAAGCGCGAACGCCTCGACCGCCGCGAATACACCACCCAGGAACATTTGGTCAGCCTGCATTCGTTCGCCCTGACCTCCAGCCGCGAAGACGCCCCCAGCGCGCCTACCGAACCCAACGCGAGCCCAGCCCATGCATCTTGATCTTTCCGAACTGTCCCAGCTCGCGCCGATCTTCCGCGAGCTGTTCAAAGGCTTCCACGTCAGCCGGCGCGACCCTGAGCTGTACGCCCAGCTGTCGAACTTCCAGGACCAGTACCGCACCCTGTTCAAGGCCCTGGGCTTCGAACTGGTGTGCGATACCCGTGGTTTCTACTACTTCGTGCCGGACATGACCGCCGCGCAGGTCAACAAGACCGCGCAGCGCCTGTCGCTGTTCACCTTCATCCTGGTCGAGCACCTTGCTGACCAGGGCCGCGACCCGATGGCCGTGCTCGACGGTGGCAGCATCGGCCGCGACGAACTGCCCTCGCTGCTGGACAAGTACCGCGACCTGTTCCTGCAGGCCGAAGTGCAGACCGTGGACGAGCTGGAAGAAAAAATCCTGCGGCGCATGACCCAGCTCGGCTTCGCCCATGAGGAAGGCGGCATCTACCGCTTCCTGCCGCCCATGCACCGCTTCCTCGATGTGTGCCTGTCGGTGCAGCAGGACCGCGACCTGGCCGCCACCCTGCACAGCGCCCTGCCGCTGCCGACCCCGGTACTGGTCGAGGAAGAAAGCGCCGAAGAACTCAACCGTACCGACGACCCGCTCGACCTCACGCCTTTCCAGGGCGAGGAAAGCGAAGAGGACGCCTTGGCCCGGGCCATCCGCGAAGAGCAACAGGAGATTGACGCATGAGCCAGGAACGCTACGGCATCCGCCGCTTCGCATTGCTCAACACCGCCGGCTACAGCCTTGGCCTGTTCCCGCTGGAGCACCCGCTGTCGGTATACGGCGCCAACAACCTGGGTAAATCGGCTTCGATCAATGCCCTGCAGTTCCCGATCCTGGCACGTATGTCGGACATGAGTTTCGGCAAGTACAGCCTTGAGCAATCGCGCCGCTTCTACTTCGCCAGCGACACGTCGTACATTCTTTGCGAACTGAGCCTGCCCCACGGCACGCACGTGATCGGTGTGGTCGGCCGCGGCCCGGGTGGCGGTTTCGGCCACCAGTTCTTCGCCTACAAGGGCGAACTGGACCTGGCCCACTATCAGAAGAACGACACCTGCCTGCGTCAGAAAGAGCTGTTCACCAATCTTGAACGCCTGGGGATCAAGGCTTACGAACTGAAGCCGGACGAACTGCGCCGGCTGCTGGTGGGCGGACACACTTCGGTGCCGCTGGACCTGACCATGATCCCGCTGCGCTCCACCAGCGAGCAAAGCCTGAAAACCTTCCGCGCGCTGTTCATCAACCTGCTGCACATGCGTGAGATCACCGCCGCCAAGCTCAAGCAGCTGTTCCTCGACGCCTTCGAGCACAGCCTGCGCTCGGGCAGCGTCGACTACATCGCTGCGTGCGAGGAAGCCTTCCGCGACGTACGCCGGATGGAGCAGGACTACAACGCCCTGGTGGCTGCCGGCCCGTTGGTCGAGGCCCTGGCCGGTGGCGTGGCCCAGCGCGACATCCTGCGTGGCAAGCTGCACCGCATTTCGCCTGTGCTCGACACCCTGCTGGGCACCTGGCAGGAATACGCCATGGCGCGCAAGGAAGAGCTGGTCATCCAGTCCGAGCACTACCGTGGCGAGCAGGACCGCCTGCAGAACGACCAGCGCGGCGGCACCCAGGAGCTGATGCGCCTGGAGCGTGAAATTACCGGTATCCAGCGCTGGCTAGGCGAGCTGTCGGTGCTCAAGCACCGCTTTGCGCTGGTCGATGACGTCAAGGTACTGGAGCAGCAACTGCTGGCAGCCAAAGATGCCCACGACGAGCTGGCCGGCGCGCTGGCCCAGTCACGGCAGTTCAGTGCCGAAGACCTCGACGAGCGCGTACGCGACCTGGAAAAACGCCTGAAGCAGGTCAAGCAGCAGCTGGATCACGCTGACAACAACAGCTATGCCCGCCTGCGCGAGGAGTTCTCGCAGCAGGACGTCGACCGCCTGATGCGCCTGTTCAACGGTGCGCTGTTCAGCCTGCCGCTGGGCGACCGCGGCATCGAGCTGGACGACAGCGACCTGTGGGTAAAATCGCTGGAAGCGGTGCTGGACGGCTTCAAGGGCGAGCGCTTCGAGGCCCCAGGCCTGGCCATCGACCTGACCCACATCGACCCTCCGGCCCTGCAGGCCCTGGCCGACCGCGCCGCCCTGCGCGACCAGAAAGAGCGCCTGGAAAAAGAACTCAAGCAGCTCAAGACCCAGCAGGCCGTGGCCGCCGACCGCTCCGCGTCCAAAGCGCAGACCGAAACCCTGTACCAGGAAGTGCTGGACGCGCAGAAGGCGTTGGAAGACTTCCGCCGTAGCCAAACCCTCACCGCCGAAGAGCCCGAGAAGCTGGAACAGCTCTCGCAGCTGGAAGCGGCCCAGGACGAACTCAAGCGCTCCAGCGACGCCTTCACCGAGCGCGTCCAGCAGCTGTCAGCCAAGTTGCAACTGGTCGGCCGCCAGCTCGGCGACCTCGAGTCCAAGCAGCGCACCCTGGAAGACGCCCTGCGCCGTCGCCAGCTGCTGCCGGCCGACCTGCCCTACGGCACGCCTTACATGGAAGCCATCGACGACTCGATGGACAACCTGCTGCCGCTGCTCAATGACTACCAGGACAGCTGGCAAAGCCTTCAGCGGGTGGACAACCAGATCGAGGCGCTGTACGCCCAGGTGCGCCTGAAAGGCGTTGCCAAGTTCGACAGCGAAGACGACATGGAACGCCGCCTGCAACTGCTGGTGAACGCCTACGCGCACCGTACCGACGAAGCCCTGACCTTGGCCAAGGCACGCCGCGCTGCGGTCACCGACATCGCCCGAACCCTGCGCAACATCCGCAGCGACTACGACAGCCTCGAGCACCAGCTGGCCCTGTTCAACCGCGAGATCAACAAGCGCCAGGTGTCCAACCTGGAAAGCTTCCGCGTGGTACTGGCGCCGAACAAGGAAGCGCTCAAGCACATCGACCAGATTATCCACAGTGCCGGCCAGTACGAAGAAGGCGAAACCCTGTCGGTCTTCGACCTGACCCAAAGTGCAGACCAGGACAACAAGAACGAAGAGGCCAAGGAGTACCTGGCACGGCTGGTGGCGGCCAACCACAACCAGCTGGGCCTGAAGGACCTGTTCGAGCTGGCGTTCGAGATCACCAAGGTCAATGGCCAGCCGATCATCCACGCCGACATCGACGGTGCGGCGTCCAACGGCACCACCATGACCATCAAGGCGCTGACCAACATGTACCTGTTGCTGCACCTGATGGACCGTGACCTGGCCGGGCGCATTCGCCTGCCGTACTACCTGGACGAAGCGGCAGACATCGACGAACGCAACCAGGCGGCACTGCTGGAGACCAGCCAGCAACTGGGCTTCGTGCCGATCCTGGCGAGTGTGAAACCACAGGTCTCGGCGCACGTTGCGATCGACCTGGAAGGTGGCAGCGGGCCGAACGGCATCTACATCGACGAGGCGGACTGGAAGTTCATCAGCCGGCTGGATGAAGTGAAGGCGGTTGTGCGTGAGGATCAGGCAGAGGAACTGGCCTGAGATAGCCGGGGCCGCGTTGCGGCCCATTCGCGGGTAAACCCGCTCCTACAACGACCTACGCCCAACCACCGATGCGTATGTAGGAGCGGGTTTACCCGCGAATACGGTGGCGGCGGCAACGGTGAACGGCGGGTGGAAATTGGCCAGCAGGTCCGGCCCTTTCGCAGGTGAACCCGCTCCTACGACGACCCGCGCCCAACCACCGATGCGTACGACGGCCTGTGTCCAACCACCGATGCGTATGCAGGAGCGGGCTATCAATGAGCCCAAGGCAGGATCGGAATGGCAGTCACCGCATTCTGCGGGCTGCCTTCGATCATGCGGTCGCTGTACACCAGGTACACCAGCGTGTTGCGCTTCTTGTCTAGAAAACGCACCACCTGCATGGTCTTGAACACCAGCGAGGTGCGTTCCTTGAACACTTCCTCGCCATCCTTGAGCTCACCCTTGAAGTTGATCGGCCCGACCTGACGACAGGCAATCGATGCCTCCGCCCGGTCCTCGGCCAGCCCCAAGCCCCCCTTCACCCCGCCAGTCTTGGCCCGGGACAGGTAGCACGTCACGCCCTCTACCTTAGGGTCGTCGAAGGCCTCGACCACAATGCGGTCGTTCGGCCCGACGAACTTGAACACGGTGGACACCTGGCCGACCTCTTCGGCGCCGGCCAACATCGGCAGCACGCACGCTGCCACAGCGATTACGTTCTTCAGCAGGCTCATACCAGCACCAGGTTGTCGCGGTGTACAAGTTCCGGCTCGGCGCTGTAGCCAAGGATCGACTCGATGGCTTCGGACGACTGACCAATGATCTTCTGCGCCTCCAGGGCGCTGTAGTTGGCTAGGCCGCGAGCCACTTCAACACCGTCCGGGCCGACGCACACCACCATCTCGCCACGACGGAAGCTGCCCTGCACAGTCTTCACGCCAACCGGCAGCAAGCTCTTGTTGGCCTGACGCAGCGCTTGCACGGCACCAGCATCCAGCACCAGGGTGCCACGGGTTTGCAGGTGACCGGCCAACCACTGCTTGCGCGCCGCGAGCATGCCGCGCTCAGGGGACAGCAAGGTGCCCAGGCGCTCGCCCGCCTTCAGGCGGTCCAGCACGCGCTCGATGCGGCCACCGATAATGATGGTGTGAGCACCGGAACGGGCAGCCAGGCGCGCCGCACGCAGCTTGGTCTGCATGCCGCCACGGCCCAGGGCACCACCGGTACCACCGGCCACGGCATCCAGTGAGGGGTCGTCGGCGCGGGCTTCGTAGATCAACTGCGCTTCGGGGTTGTTGCGCGGGTCGGCATCGAACATACCATCGCGGTCGGTGAGGATCACCAGCAGGTCGGCCTCGACCAGGTTGGCCACCAGCGCCGCCAGGGTGTCGTTGTCGCCGAAGCGGATCTCGTCGGTGACCACAGTGTCGTTTTCGTTGATCACCGGCACCACGCCCAGATCGACCAAGGTGCGCAGGGTGCTGCGGGCATTCAGGTAACGCTTGCGGTCGGACAGGTCGTCATGGGTCAGCAGGATCTGCGCGGTGTGCTTCCCGTGCTCCCCGAAGCTCGACTCCCAGGCCTGCACCAGACGCATCTGGCCGAGCGAGGCAGCCGCCTGCAGCTCGTTCATCGCACTCGGTCGCTTGGTCCAGCCCAGCTGGCTCATGCCGGCAGCCACGGCCCCGGAGGAGACCAGTACCAACTCCACGCCTGCCTCACGCAGCGCGACCATCTGCTCGACCCAAACGGCCATTGCACCGCGGTCGAGGCCCTTGCCATCGGCGGTCAGCAGAGCACTGCCAATCTTAACGACCCAGCGCTTGGCGCCCGTCACCTTGCTTCGCATCTTCTTCCAACCTATGTCGAATCTGTAGATACCGTGGATACAAAAACGCCGCTCCAGAGAGCGGCGTTTAGTGTACTGCAACCGATCAGTCGCGCACGTAAATGATTTCCGGACCGTCTTCGTCGTCCTCGAAATCATCGTCCCAACCATCGTCGTCGCCGATGTCATGCACGCTCTTGACGCCAGTACGACGCAGGGTACGGGCGTCGTCCAGGGCCTGCAGCTGGGCACGGGCTTCATCTTCGATGCGCTGGTCAAGGTCGGCCAGCTCTTCGGCGTAGGCCGGGTCGTTGGCCAGGCGGTCGGCGCGGTCTTCGAGGTAGCGCATCAGGTCGTGGCTGAGCTTGTCGGTGCCCTGCTTGGAAATAGCCGAGATCACGTAGACCGGCCCTTCCCACTCCAGACGGTCGATCACTTCCTGCACACGCTCGTCGCGCTCGTCGTCCATGACCATATCGGCCTTGTTCAGCACCAGCCAGCGCTCACGCTCGGCCAGCGACGGGCTGAAGCGGGTCAGCTCGTTGACGATGACTTCGGCGGCATCGGCCGGGCTGCTTTCGTCCAGCGGCGCGATGTCCACCAGGTGCAGCAGCACGCGCGTACGCGCCAGGTGCTTGAGGAAGCGGATACCCAGGCCGGCACCTTCGGAAGCGCCTTCGATCAGGCCGGGGATGTCGGCGATGACGAAGCTCTTCCAGCGGTCGACGCTGACCACGCCCAGGTTTGGCACCAGGGTAGTGAACGGGTAGTCGGCGACTTTCGGCTTGGCGGCCGAGACCGAACGGATGAAGGTACTCTTGCCGGCGTTCGGCAAGCCCAGCAGGCCGACGTCGGCCAACACCTTCATTTCCATCTTCAGGTCACGCTGCTCACCCGGTTTGCCTGGGGTGGTCTGGCGCGGTGCACGGTTGGTGCTCGACTTGAAACGGGTGTTGCCCAGCCCGTGCCAGCCACCTTGCGCGACCATCAGCTTCTGGCCGGGGGTGACCAGGTCACCGATCACTTCCTGCGTGGAAGCATCGATCACGGTGGTGCCGACCGGCACGCGCAGGAACAGGTCTTCACCCTTCTTGCCGGTGCAGTCGGTGCTACCGCCGTTGGAGCCACGCTGGGCTTCATGGTGACGGGTGTAGCGATAGTCGACCAGGGTGTTCAGGTTTTCGTCGGCAATCATGTACACCGAGCCGCCGTCACCACCGTCACCGCCGTTAGGGCCGCCGTTCTCGATGAACTTCTCGCGACGGAAGCTCATGCAACCGTTGCCACCGTCACCGGCCTTGACCCGAATGGATACTTCGTCAACAAACTTCATTAAAACCGCCTCTCGTCGGCAGACGAGCTGAATGACTCAAAAACATGAGGCTCTTGCAAAAATGAGCGCGGCGGCCCCGTACGACCGTAGAAACCAACGCCGGCAACCCAGACAAACAGCTTTGCAAGAGGCTCACCACAAACGAAAAAGCCCCGTCGCATGACGGGGCTTCTGGAGCGACGTCGCGATTAAGCGGCGACGATGCTCACGTAACGGCGCATGAACTCGCCTTTCTTCTCGAACTTGATCACGCCTTCGATCTTGGCGAACAAGGTGTGGTCCTTGCCCATGCCAACGCCGTAGCCAGCGTGGAATTCGGTACCGCGCTGACGGACGATGATGTTGCCTGGCTTGATAACCTGGCCGCCATACATCTTCACGCCAAGGCGTTTCGATTCTGAGTCGCGACCGTTACGAGTACTACCACCAGCCTTCTTGTGAGCCATGGTTCAATTCTCCAAATAAATTCAGGGGATCTAGGGGATTAAGCCTGGATGCCGGTGATTTTGATCTCGGTGAACCACTGGCGGTGGCCCATACGCTTCATGTGGTGCTTACGACGACGGAACTTGATGATGCGAACCTTGTCGTGGCGGCCTTGCGAAACGACTTCGGCCACTACTTTAGCGCCAGCAACAACTGGAGCACCGATGGTGACTTCTTCACCGTTGGCGACCAGCAGAACGCGATCGAAGGTCACGGATTCGCCAGTGGCGACTTCCAGTTTTTCGATCTTGAGGAATTCACCTTCAGCGACTTTGTACTGCTTGCCGCCGGTAACGATTACTGCGTAAGACATGGTATTTCTCCGATAATCCTGCTCACCCAGCGCTTTATATGATGAGTATTGGCTGGCATGGCTGCACAGGGCTGGAACGGCCCGGCGCAATTGCGTAAGGCAGGTGCT
Organism: Pseudomonas sp. 10(2024); assembly: GCF_045164175.1. Lineage (NCBI taxonomy): Bacteria > Pseudomonadati > Pseudomonadota > Gammaproteobacteria > Pseudomonadales > Pseudomonadaceae > Pseudomonas > Pseudomonas sp. 10(2024). The sequence goes on along the minus strand of NZ_CP174006.1, from coordinate 773,023 downwards.
GCCCAGGAAGTTAGGGTGCGCGATTGTACGCAACCGCGGTTTTGCTTGCAAGTGCCGCCCCCGGCCTGCGGGCACCGCGCCTTGACACACCGGGACCCGCGACCTAGCATGCCGCGCAACCTCACTGGAGCAGCCGATGCAACCCCAAACCTTCTACCGCGCGGTGGCTGATGATTTCAGCGCCGTCGACGAGATCATCAAGAAGCAGCTGACCTCGCGCGTGCCGCTGGTATCGAAGATCGGCGACTATATCACGTCCGCCGGTGGCAAGCGCCTGCGTCCCCTGCTGGTACTGCTGTGTGGCAAGGCCCTGGGCCGCGAAGGCGACGACCTGCGCCTGCTGGCCGCCACCATCGAATTCCTGCACACCGCCACCCTGCTGCACGACGACGTGGTCGACATGTCCGGCATGCGCCGTGGCCGCTCTACCGCCAATGCCCTGTGGGGCAACGCGCCGAGCGTACTGGTGGGCGACTTCCTTTATTCGCGCTCGTTCGAAATGATGGTCGAGCTGGGCTCGATGCCGGTCATGCAGATCCTGTCCAAGGCCACCCGGGTGATTGCCGAAGGTGAAGTGCTGCAACTGTCGCGCGTACGCGACGCCAGCACCACCGAGGAAGTCTACATGGAGGTCATTCGGGGCAAGACGGCGATGCTGTTCGAAGCTTCTACCCACAGTGCTGCGGCGCTGGCCCAGGCCACCGACGAGCAGCGCGAAGCCCTGCGTACCTTTGGCGACCATCTGGGCGTGGCCTTCCAGCTGGTCGACGACCTGCTGGACTACAAGGGTGACTCGCAGACCCTGGGCAAGAACGTCGGTGACGACCTGGCCGAGGGCAAACCTACCCTGCCGCTGATCTACACCATGCGCGAAGGCACTGCCGAGCAGGCGGCGCTGGTACGCCAGGCGATCCAGAAGGGTGGCCTGGAAGATCTGGAACAGATTCGCGTTGCGGTCGAAGAATCGGGCGCACTGAAATACACCGCCGAGCTGGCGCGCGATTACGTGAAACGCGCCATCGCCCGCCTCGAAGTGCTGCCTGCCAGTGAATACCGGAATGCGCTGGTTGAACTGAGCGAGTTTGCGGTCGCGCGTACGCACTGACAGACCGAGTCGACTTCATTCGCGGGCAAGCCCGCTCCTGCACCATCTGTGGGGAGCGCGCTTGCCCGTGGTGCTTTTTGTCCGGACATAATCACTTCCGGAAAAATACCTTTTACAATGTGGGCTTTTAACCGCCCGTCTGTTTGTTTGAGGAACCGAAGTGAGCACTCTGCCACCCTGCCCAAAATGCAACTCCGAATACACCTATGAGGATGGCACTCAGCTTATCTGCCCTGAATGCGCCCATGAGTGGTCGGCCAGCGGCGATGCCGAGGCGGCCAGCGACGATGTGGTGAAGAAAGATTCGGTCGGCAACATCCTGCAAGACGGTGACACCGTCACTGTGATCAAGGACCTCAAGGTCAAGGGTTCGTCCCTGGTGGTCAAGGTTGGCACCAAGGTCAAGAACATCCGCCTGTGCGACGGCGACCACGACATCGACTGCAAAATCGACGGCATCGGCGCCATGAAGCTGAAGTCCGAGTTCGTCCGCAAAGTCTGATCAGGCAAAAAAACGCCAATTGGCGCTTGCTATTCTGGTAATAAGAATTATTCTCATTGGAATTGCTTTCCAAGGAGAATAGCCATGACTTATCTGATCGACGCCTGGCTGGAACGCCCTCACCCCTACCTGCGCATTCTTCATCGGGAAACCGGCGAAGTGTGCGCGGTGCTTGAAGAAGAAGCCCTCGACGAACTGCGTGACCAGGGTGACCTGGACATGAGCGGGCTGAATTCGAGTGAACCGGGGGTGCTCAAGGAACTGGTACGGAATCTGTTTCTGTTCTGCTATGCGCGGGCGTTGCGCCCTGGGGGGACAGACTGGAATTGAGGCCGGCAGGGCCGGCCTCCAGGGCATTACAGAACGTCGAGCAGCTCGACGTCGAACACCAGAACGCTGTGCGGCGGGATGCTGCCAACGCCTTGGGCGCCGTAAGCCAGCTCGCTTGGCACGTACAGGCGCCATTTGCTGCCAGCGTTCATCAGCTGCAGGGCTTCGGTCCAGCCAGCGATCACGCCGCCTACCGGGAATTCAGCCGGCTGGCCACGCTCGTAGGAGCTGTCGAACACGGTGCCGTCGATCAGGGTGCCGTGGTAGTGCGTACGCACGTTGTCTTCGCGGGTCGGCTTGGCGCCTTCACCAGCGGTCAGCACTTCGAACTGCAGGCCCGAAGCCAGCGTGGTGATGCCTTCACGCTTGGCGTTCTCGACCAGGAACTCCTTGCCAGCAGCAGCAGCGGCTTCGGCCTTGGCTGCAGCTTCGGCTTGCATCACCTCGCGGATGACCTTGAAGCTGGCCGACAGGTCGGCTTCGCTGACGCGGCTGTCGGCACCGTTGAAGGCGTCGGTCAGGCCGGCCAGGATGGCTTCCAGGCTAACGCCTGGTGGCGGGTTGTCGCGCAGCTGGCCGCCCAGCTGACGGCCGATACCGTAGCTGACGCGCGTTTCGTCGGTAGACAGGTTGAGTTCGGACATTGTCGTGCTCCACTGCAGGGCGCAATGCAGCCGCGCCCTTGATAAAAAGGGCGAGCAGCCTAGCACACTGGGGCGCTGCGAGCAGCTACCAGGCCGAACGCTGGGAAATCGGCACCTTCAGGTCTTCTTCCGGGTGCGTACCCATGCCGCACATTTCGTCCTGCACCGACCAGTGCACCAGGTTCATCGAGACCATGGGGATGGTTTGCAGCAACTTGCGCGCATCCTCCACCGAGTGCACGCGCAAGCGTTCACCACGGGTATCGGACAGGGGGTGAGGATGGCCTTTGACCCGGGCCTCGAGCAGGTAGTCACCGCCTTCGATGGCGATCAGGTTCAGTTCGTCGACATGGCCAGCCCTGGCCTCGGTATTGAGCTGATGCAGGTTCATGAGAGCACCTCGCGATGGGAACCACGCATGAGAGCTCATTTTTTGTACAGGAAGTGAGAATGCGCAAGGCATGACTGACGCCACTCGTCAGTTGAGCCTAGATCTCTGTGGGAGCGGGCGTGCCCGCGAAGCAGGCCACGCGATGGCTGGCACCGGCTTTGCCGGTGTTCGCGGGCAAGCCCGCTCCCACAGGGATCACGCCAGCTTTCAGAAATTGAGCAAGACACTTGCCCCCACAGGAGTTGCAGTGAGGCCTGGCGGGACTCAGTGCTTGGTCAGCTTGTCCAGGTAACCCATGCAGAACGCCGAGACCACGAAGGTCATGTGGATGATCACGTACCACATCAGGTAATCGGTGGAGATGTTCTGCGCATCCATGAACACCCGCAGCAGGTGAATGGAGGAAATCGCCACGATCGACGCGGCAACCTTCATCTTCAGCGACGAGGAATCCATCTTGCCCAGCCAGTTGAGCTTTTCCTTGCTTTCATCGATGTCCAGTTGCGAGACGAAGTTCTCGTAGCCGGAAATCATCACCATCACCAGCAGGCCACCAACCAGCGACATGTCGATCAGTGACAGGATCACCAGGATCAGGTCAGCTTCGCTCAGCGCAAAGACATTGGGCAGGACGTGGACCACTTCCTGGAAAAATTTCAGCGCCAGGGCCAGCAGGCCGAGGGACAAGCCGAAGTAGATCGGTGCGAGCAGCCAGCGCGAGGCATACATCGCGTTTTCGAGGATACGTTCCATGAAGTTCAGGACTCATCAGGTGACTAAAAAAGCGACGGCGAGTATAGCCAGCCACCTGTTACAGCAAAAGCCCGGGGGCTGCTCCGCAGCCTGATCGCGACACAAGGCCACACTCCCACAGCAAGCCGATGCTGTACCTGTGGGAGCGGCCTTGTGTCGCGATGGGCCGCAAAGCGGCCCCGGCATTCTTCACGTCTCAGGATGAAACTGGTAATCCCCCAGGTTGCGACACCGCTCACCATTGATCCGCCGCAACTGCGCCTGCAAATGCAGACACCAGATCTGCGGGTCATCGGCCACCTGATAACCATGCATGGTCAGGCTGTCGACGATGGCATTGAGCACCGACTCGGCCACCAGTGGCCCATGAAACGGGCCCTGCGCCTTGATCGCGGAGGGTTGTTCACCGGCCATGCCGGCGGCGAACAGCAGGGTCCACATGCCGTTATCCCCGGCCAGTGGACGAATGCTGCATTCGATACGGGTCACCAGGCCCAGGCACTGGCGTGTGAGGCTGAGGTTGCGCATGGCCGCGTCCCCTCCAATGAGCCTTGTTCAGCCCGAAACCCTCAGGCTGTTTCCATCCTGAACGCTGTACCGTCCTTAAGTTCCAGCATAGAGGAACAGTACAGAAAGATGGAAAACTGGCGCTGAACGGTAGCACATCGCCGCCAGCGCCAGTTTATTGACTCAGGCCGGTTTGGCCTGGGCAATCACCTCTTCCAGGCGTTCCTTTTCTGCCTTCTCGATGTCTTCCTCGCTGATCATCTCGGCAATTTCACGCAGGCGTTCCACCACCCGAGCATTGACGCTGCCCTCGGTGAACAGCCCCTTGTCGTCGAGTACACCGGCCTCCTCCCCCACCAGCAGGCTCAGTGCCTCATCAGCCTGGCTGACCGCGTAGACGTGGAACATGCCGTTCTCCACCGCCTGCAACACACGCTCGTCAAGCATCAGGGTGGCGACGTTGGCACGCGGAATGATCACCCCCTGCTCACCGGTCAGGCCACGCGCCTCGCAAAGGCGGAAGAAGCCCTCGATCTTCTCGTTCACTCCACCCACCGCCTGCACTTCACCAAACTGGTTGATGGAGCCTGTGATGGCGAAGCACTGCTTGAGCGGCGTGCGCGACAAGGCCGAGATCAGCGTGCAGGCTTCGCCCAGCGAGGCGCTGTCGCCGTCCACGTAGCCGTAGGACTGCTCCAGGGCGATGCTCGCGGAGATCGCCAGCGGGAACTCCTGGGCATAGCGGCTGCCCAGGTAACCGGTGAGGATCATCACCCCTTTGGAGTGGATCGGCTGGCCAAGGTTGACCTCACGCTCGATATCGACAATACCGCTGCCGCCGGGGTAGACGGTGGCCGAAATACGCGCGGGCATGCCGAACGCCGAGTCACCCACTTCAAGCACGGTCAGCCCGTTGCACTTGCCGATGGCCGCGCCTTCCGTGTCGATCAGGATGATGCCGGCGAGCATGTCGTCCAGCACCCGTTGCGACACACGGCCGGTACGGGTGGCCTTGGCCTTCAGCGCACGCTCGATGTGGCCTGCGTCGGTCATTTCGTCACTGGCCAGCTGGCGAATGAAATCAGCCTCGCTGACCAGCTGGAACAGGTCGCCGATACGCGCCGACAGGCGTGACTGGTTTTCAGCCAGACGCGCACTGTAGGTGGCCAGACGCGCCACCGCGTCACTGGTCAGCGGCGCCATGCCCTCTTCGTTGGTGCGGGTGCGCAACAGCTGGGCGAACTGCTCCAGGTTCTCGTCGACCATCGGCATGTCTTCATCGAAGTCCACCAGCACGCGGAACATCTCCTGGAAGTCCGGGTCGTGGTCCTGCAGTGCGTAGTACAGCTGGCGCGAGCCGATGATCACCAGCTTGACGTTCAGCGGAATCACCTGCGGCTGCAGGCTGACAGTGGCAACACGGCCCAGCTCACCGATCGGCGACTCCATCTTCAGCTTGCGCGACTGCAGCGCACGCTTGAGCGCGTCCCATACGAACGGCTCGCCCAGCATTTTCTCGGCTTCCAGAATCAGGAAGCCGCCGTTGGCACGGTGCAGCGCACCTGGGCGCAGTTGGCGATAGGAGGTATACAGCGCACCTTGGTCGGTGCTGTATTCGATACGGCCAAACAGGTTGTCGTAGGTCGGGTGCGGCTCGAACACCACCGGCGCCCCACCGTCAGCGTGATGGCCCACTACCAGGCTGGGCGCGTACTGCTCTTCGAGCAGCTTGCGGGCCACGGCGTCGGACTTGCTGTCATCGACCAGTTGCTCGACCAACGTACGCAACAGGTTCAATTGCACCGATTGCAGGTAGGCGCAAACCGCCGCGTTTTCGGCGTACTTTTCCGACAGCGGCGCCAGCAACGGCTGCAGCGCCAGGGTGATGGTTTCTTCGTTGAGCTGGCGCAGCTGGTTGTTCGATTCGCGCTTCCATTGCGGCAGGCTGGCCAGCTCTTCGTTGAGGCGCTCCTCAAGCAGGGCAATGTCCTCGTGGAACTGCTCGCGCACCTCCTCCGGCAATTGGGCAAATTCAGCTTCATCCAGCGCCTTGCCATCCGCCATTGGCGTGAAGGCGACGTTGCTGGCATCGCGGTACAAGGCCACGTCCTTTTCCAGCGACGCGCGCTCGATCACATCCAGAGCGCGGTCATAACGCTGGTTGAAAGCGCGGTCGATGGCGCCCTTCTTCTGCTGGTAGGACGGGTGTTCGAACACCGCCGGGAACGTCGACAGCAGGTTGTCGATCAATCCGCCCATGTCGCTGATGAACTCGGCGGCGCTTCCGGACGGCAGCTCCAGTGCACGTGGTTCACGGGTGTCGTCGAAGTGGTTGACGTAGACCCAGTCGGCCGGGGTCTGCTGGCGCTTGCCCTCGGCCTTGAGGTAGCGCTTGACGAACGAGAAGCGCCCGGTGCCGGGCTCGCCCATCACATACACATTGTAACCAGGACGCGGCATGGCCACGCCAAACTGCAGGGCCTCGACAGCACGTTCCTGGCCCAGAACTCCGCGAAACGGCTCCAGATCGTCGGTATGGGTAAAAGCAAACTGCTCGGGGGAGAAACGCCGGGTCAGGGCTTCAGGCGCAAGACGCAGGCGCGCAGCGACAGGATCGGGCATTGGGTTTCCTTACTTCGGCGGGGCAGATACGCAGCATTCTGGCGCTGCCCGCGCGCGCCTTGCAAGGCTCCACGGGACTTTATGTCGCAGCCGGTGCAGTCTTGTGACAGCAAATTTTTCGCAATCAACAACGCAACCTTTAGATCGTGCCTAAACTCCAAGCTGCGCGGGTGGGTGAAAAGCTTTCCCGACCTGGCAACCGAGTTGCCAGAAACCCTGACCCTTGGTTAAGACAAAGAGAACAAATGCTATGAAACGGATTCTTCTGGGTACTCTGTTCACCGTGGTCTCGCTGAACGCCATGGCCGAAGCGCCAGGCGGCCCGAACTGCGGCTGGGGCAACATGCTGTTCGAAGGCCAGCGCGGCACACCGGCACACTTCCTGGCTTCTACCACCAACGGCACCTCCGGTAACGCCACCTTCGGCATGACCTCCGGCACCAACGGCTGCTCGACCAAGGCTTCGCTGACCTACGGCGGCAAGTCCTGGTTCGCCATGAACGGCATGATGAACGAGCTTTCCGAAGACATGGCCATGGGCCAGGGCGAAGCACTGACCACCTATGCCGTCGTTCTCGGCGTAGCACCGGAGGACCGCAGCTACTTCAACTCGGTCACCCACCAGCACTTCAACCAGATCTTCAGCAGCGCCGACGTCACTGCCGAAACTGTCCACAGCAACACCCTGGCCGTTCTGAAGAGCGACCCACGCCTGGCCAAATACGCTACCGAGGCCTAAGCACAGCTGCTCCCGCCCCACCCGGGGCGGGTTTCGCCTTTTTCGGCATCGTCAAGAAGTAGTTGCCCGATATGCTCAAACGCCTCGCTGCCCTGGCGCTGTGTGCCTGCGCCCCTGTTCATGCCGCCCCCATGCTGGATCCAGGCCGTCTCCAGCAATTGGCCAATACCCCCTACTGGCTCGCCATTGGACATTACGAAACCGCCAAGCTCGGCGGCTGGCGCAGCTATGTGGATGATGATGCGTTCTTCCTCGCCGAAGATGGCGCGCACCATCCGGACCAGGAACTCAAGGCTACGGTCGCTGCGCTGTATGCCCCGGCCAGCCTCGGTGACAAGCACGCCCAGTGCGTATTCCCCGCTCGCACCCGCTGGCTGCGCGAACAGCTCGACCTGCAAGACTTGCCACAACCGGACTGCCAGGAATTCAAGACCTGGTACCAGTCGATCGACCCGCACAGCGCCGCGTTGATCTTCCCGGCAGCCTACCTGAACAGCCCGTCGTCGATGTTCGGGCACACCCTGCTGCGCATCGACCAGTCCAACACCCGCAGCGACGACACCACGCTGCTGAGCTACGCCATCAACTTCGGTGCCTATATCGAAGGCAGCGACAACAGCATCCTGTACGCCTGGAAAGGCCTGATGGGCGGCTACCCGGGGCTGTTCGCGCTGATGCCCTACCAGGAAAAACTCTCCGAATACCGCAGCCTGGAAAACCGCGACCTGTGGGAATACCAGCTGGACCTGACCCCCGAAGAAACCGGACGTATGGTCGAGCATGTGTGGGAGCTGAAGCAGATCCAGTTCGACTACTTCTTCTTCGACGAAAACTGCTCGTATCGCCTGCTGGAGCTGCTGCAAGTGGCCCGGCCGAGCCTGGACCTGACGTCTCAGTTCCCGCTGACCGCCATTCCCACCGACACGGTGAAAGCCGTGAAGCAGTCCGGCCTGGTCGCCAGCGAAACTTACCGCCCTTCTCGCGAACGTGAATTGCTGGCCAGGGCCGAGCCACTCGACCACGACGAAAAGCGCCAGGTGCTGGCTGTAAGCGCCGACACTGCGCAACTGCAAAGCCCAGAATTCCAGGCCCTGCCTCGCGAACGCCAAGCGTTGGTGCAAGATGCCGCGTATCGCCTTGAACGCTATCGGGCCAATGGCCAGGAACGCGACCCAGGGCAGGCCAAACGCAGCTTCGAGTTGCTGCGGGCGATCAACAGCAACCCGCCGCCGCCCCTGCAGATCGAGCGCCCCGGCCTGCCCGAAGATGGCCATGACTCGCGCACCTGGCAACTGGGCGTGGGCACCCGTGAAGACCGCGCCTACGCCGAATATGGCTTGCGCATGGCCTACCACGACCTGAATGACAACGCCTATGGCTTCCCGCTGGGCGCACAGATCGAAATCCTGCAATTGAAGCTGCGCCAGTACGAAGGCAACGATTGGCAGGTGCAGCGCCTGGACCTGGCCACCATCCGTTCACTGACACCCCGTAACGAGCTGCTCAAGCCTTGGTCATGGCAAGTGGCCGGCGGGCTGGAGCGGGTGCCGGGCAAGCATGATGACGAAGTGCTGGTGAGCCATGTGAATGGCGGTGCTGGCGGCACCTGGCAGCTGGCCGACGGTTTGCTGGGGTTTGCCTTGGGCACGGTGCGGGTCGAGCATCACAACGACTTCGCTCAGTTCATTGCCCCAGCGGCTGGCTTCAATGGCGGGCTGCTGTGGCGCAATGGGCTAGGCAACATGACGCTGGAGGCCAAGGGCGATTACTTCACCAACGGCGAAGTACGTCGCAGTGTAAGCCTGAACCAGCAGTGGGAGATCAGCCAGAACCTTGGGCTTCGGTTGAGTGCCTCGCGGGAGTTCAGCCACCTGGCTACGGCGCAAAACGAGGTGATGCTGGAGCTGAAGTGGTATCACTACTGAGGCCGCTCTGCGGCCTTTCGCGGGCACGCCCGCTCCCACAAGCCCCCACAAGATCCGTGGCCTGTGCAAGTACCTGTGGGAGAGGGCTTGCCCGCGAATCGGCCAGTCAGGCTAGTAAAGCAGTGTGACTGAACCAACTCTTTGACACTGTTTTGACACCTACCCGACAAATCGCCACCTAGACTCTCCACCATCAACTGGAGGGCTTTGTGGCTATGTCGCGGTACTGGTTCGGCATGTGCATTGCGTTGTTGCTGTCGGGTTGCGAAACCACCCACGAGCAGATGGTCAACCACGGTTACCCTCCTGCCTATGCGGATGGCTTCCAGGACGGCTGCAGCAGTGGCCGCCAGGCGGCCGGGCTGATGGTGGGCAACTTCCGCAAGAACGTACCGCGCTACCTGCACGATCGTCAGTACGAAACCGGCTGGGACGATGGCTTCCACCAGTGTCATGCCATGCAGAACAGCGAAGAACAGCGCCAATACCACGAGCGCTTCTGGGACCAGCGTGACCGCGAGTGGGAGCAGGAAAAGGACCTCGGCGCTGCCAAGGCCTATCGCCACAATTGAGTCGCAAACGGACATTCCTTTAAACCGGCGGCCTGCCATGATGGTCTCATGCACAAGGAGGCCCTACATGAGCCGAGCATTCGTCAACGAAGACCAAGCCGCCGACCAGGCCGACCAGCCGGTCGAGCGGCGCATCAGCGAACAGCCCAACTATGTGACGGCCAGCGGCCTGCGCCAGCTGCAAACGCGTGTGGCCGAGCTGAATGCCTTGCGCAGCGAACTGCAGGCGCAGGGCGAACGGGGTGACAAACAACGGCTGGCCGATACCGAGCGGGATCTGCGCTACTTCAGCGCGCGGGTGCAAAGCGCCCAGGTGGTACCCGCGGCGACTTCCCATAGCAAGGTACAGATTGGTAGCCGGGTGCGGTTTGTCGACGCGCAGGACCAGGAGCAAGTGGTGCAGCTGGTGGGCGAGGATGAGGCGGATGCCGGGCGGGGGTTGATCAACTGGGGTTCGCCATTGGGGCGGGCGTTGCTCGGGGCTGGGCCGGGTGATGAGGTGGTCTGGCGGCGGCCGGTGGGGGAACAGGTGATAGAGGTGGTTGAGATTCTGGGTGAGGGTTGAGGGCCCTGGGGCTGCTTTGCAGCCCATCGCGACGCAAGGCCGCTTGTATGGTTAGACTTGAAGGGGTGGTGGGACTAAATGCCCGATTCTGACTGTTACGAGCAGTACAGACCGTGGGAGACATCGCCCCACCCCTTCCACCAAAGCGCCGATAAAGAATGCATCGTTTGCAAGCGACGATAGAAGCAAGCCAGCGCCTCTTGGTGAAAGCCCCTCAAGCCGAAAAACCATAACGTGGAGAGCCGCCGATGGCAATGCAGGTAGTGAAGTCGATCATCGGAGCGGACGTTGCAAAAGCTGAATTGGTGATCCATCACGAGGAGCGTGATGAGATCATCAAGCTGAAAAACTCTAAATCTGAAATCAATAAGTGGCTCAGGCAGCAGCCACTGAACACGGCTATCGCCGTTGAAGCGACCAACATCTATCACTTGGATCTGGTCGAGCTAGCCCATGGCATGGGCTTCGATGTTTATGTCATTGATGGATTTCAACTGAGTAACTATCGCAAGAGTGTTGGCGGCCGAGTCAAAACTGACCCGTCCGATGCGCGGTTACTGTCCCGTTTTCTGAAAAACGAGGGTGAGGATCTTCGCCCTTGGACCCCGCCTCCCGCCGTCTACGGCAAGCTGCAGAGCCTTCTGCGGCGCAGGGCTGCGCTGGTATCGGCACGTACTGCAATGACGCAGAGCTGGGCTAACGAGGGCCTGTTGAAAGCGGCCTTCGAAACCTTCGTCAAGTCGATAGAACGGCTGGACTTGCTGATACAAAAGAAGATCAAAGAAGTATTGCGAGAGGCAGGGCTGCTTGAACAGGTTATTCGCTGCCAAGCCGTGGAAGGTATTGGTTTTCTCACAGCGTCAGCACTGGTAATGGCATTTATCAGAGGCGAATTCAAAAGCAGTGACGCTTACATCGCCTTCTTGGGGATGGATCTGCGAGTGAATGACTCCGGGCAAAAGAATGGACGCCGCCGCCTTACAAAGCGAGGCTGTTCGGAGATCCGTCGTTTGTTGCATAACGCAGCGATGTCGGCCAGTAGGTCAGCTACCTGGAAAGACGTGTATGAGCAGTATCGGAGCAACGGTAAAGCAACGACTCAGGCATTAGTGATCTTGGCTCGCAAGCTCGCTCGCGTCGCATTCGCCCTGATGCGAGATCAGGGCGAATACGTCACCAAAAGCCGAAAATTGGCTTGCTGAAAACCATAGAATCTCCCACAGGGCCTTGACTGCCCCCAAGGGTTGGATGGGTGTCCAACTTCTCGGGTGCAGTCCAGCCTGTGGGAGCGGCCTTGTGTCGCGATGGGCCGCAAAGCGGCCCCCTACGGTCTCAGATCAGACCACGCCCTGAGCCAGCATCGCATCGGCCACTTTCACAAAGCCCGCAATGTTCGCCCCCTTGACGTAGTTGATCCGGCCATCAGCCTCTTCACCGTAGTGCACGCATGCATGGTGAATCGACTGCATGATGTTGTGCAGCTTGCTGTCCACTTCACCGGCCGTCCACAGCAGGCGCATGGCGTTCTGCGACATTTCCAGGCCCGACACGGCTACGCCGCCCGCATTGGAGGCCTTGCCCGGGGCGTACAGAATGCCGGCGTCCAGGAAGATATCCACAGCCTCTAGGGTAGTCGGCATGTTGGCGCCTTCGGCCACACAGATACAGCCGTTACGCAGCAAGGTGCGGGCATCTTCGGCGCCCAGCTCGTTCTGGGTGGCGCATGGCAGGGCGATGTCGCACGGCAGGCTCCACGGGGTCTGGCCCTTGCGGAACTCCAGGCCGAATTGCCCGGCCAGCTCGCTGATACGTCCGCGCTTGACGTTTTTCAGCTCCATCAAGGCGTCCCACTGGGCGTCGGTCAGCCCGGCTTCTGCATACAGGGTACCTTCAGAGTCAGACAGCGAGATCACCTTGCCGCCCAGGTCCATGACCTTACGCGCAGCATACTGGGCGACGTTGCCCGAACCAGACACCGCCACGCGGCGGCCGTCGATACGCTTGTCCTGACGCTTGAGCATTTCTTCGGCGAAGTAAACGCAGCCATAGCCGGTGGCTTCCGGGCGGATCAGGCTGCCGCCATAGGTCATGCCCTTGCCGGTCAACACCGAGGTGAACTGGTTGGCCAGGCGCTTGTACTGGCCGAACATGAAGCCGATTTCGCGGGCACCCACGCCGATGTCACCGGCCGGTACGTCGCAGTCAGCGCCGATGTGGCGATACAGCTCGCTCATGAACGCCTGGCAGAAGCGCATCACTTCGGCGTCGCTCTTGCCTTTCGGGTCAAAGTCCGAGCCGCCCTTGCCGCCGCCCATGGGCAGCGAGGTCAGCGAGTTCTTGAACACCTGCTCGAACGCCAGGAACTTCAGCACGCTGAGGTTCACCGACGGGTGGAAACGCAGCCCGCCCTTGTACGGGCCAATGGCACTGCTCATCTGAATGCGGTAACCGCGGTTGACCTGCACCTTGCCCTGGTCATCGACCCAGGAAACGCGGAACAGTACGGCGCGCTCGGGCTCGACCATGCGCTCGAGGATGCCGGACTGCAGATAGTGGGGGTTGGCTTCAAGGAATGGCCACAGGGTGCGTAGCACTTCTTCCACCGCCTGGTGGAATTCCGGCTGGCCTGGGTCACGCTGCTTCAGGCGTGCAAGGAAATTGTCGACAGATTCGATCATGGTAGACATCTCACCAAGAGGATTGGACTTATTGGTTTTTTCAGGAATGTACCAAGAAGCAATCGCACCGGAATAGGGCGAGATGTCGTTTTTATGAAATTATTTGGTGCGTTTTATATAAGTGTATACAAAACGCACCTTTGATTTCCCATTCTCAGCGGAACGCCAGGCACAAAAATGGGGCCCCTTTGGGCCCCATTCTCGTGCATCAGAAAACCGGCTTACTGGGCCAGTTTCTTGTGCCGTACACGGTGCGGCTGGGCAGCAGCATCACCCAGACGCTTCTTGCGGTCGGCTTCGTACTCGGTGTAGTTACCTTCGAAGAACACCACGTTCGAGTCGTCTTCGTACGCCAGGATGTGGGTAGCCACACGGTCCAGGAACCAACGGTCGTGGGAAATCACGATCGCGGCGCCCGGGAAGTCCAGCAGGGCTTCTTCCAGCGAACGCAAGGTTTCGACGTCGAGGTCGTTGGACGGTTCGTCGAGCAGCAGAACGTTACCGCCTTCCTTCAGGGTCAGGGCCAGGTGCAGGCGGCCACGCTCACCACCGGACAGGTCCTTGACGAACTTCTGCTGATCGCCACCTTTGAAGTTGAAGCGGCCAACGTAGGTACGCGAAGGGATCTCGTAGTTGCCGATGCGGATCTGGTCGGAACCGTCGGAGATCTGCTGGAACACGGTCTTGGCGCCGTCCAGGTCCTCACGGCTCTGGTCAACACAGGCCAACTGTACGGTTTCACCGATCTCGATGCTGCCCGAGTCCGGCTGCTCCTTGCCCATCAACATGCGGAACAGGGTCGACTTACCGGCACCGTTACCACCGATCACGCCAACGATGGCGCCTTTGGGCATGGAGAACGACAGGTTGTCGATCAGCACACGGTCGCCGTAGCCCTTGGTGACGTTCTTGAACTCGATAACCTTGTCACCCAGGCGCGGACCGGCCGGGATGTAGATTTCGTTGGTTTCGCTGCGCTTCTGGAATTCCTGCGACTGCATTTCTTCAAAGCGCTGCAGACGGGCCTTGGACTTGGACTGGCGGGCTTTGGCGCCTTTGCGCACCCACTCCAGTTCCTCTTTCATGGCCTTCTCGTGGGCGCTCTGCTGCTTGGATTCCTGCGCCAGACGCTCCGACTTGGCTTCCAGCCAGCCCGAGTAGTTGCCTTCGTACGGGATGCCGGCGCCGCGGTCCAGCTCCAGGATCCAGCCGGCGACGTTGTCGAGGAAGTAACGGTCGTGGGTAATGGCTACCACGGTGCCCGGGAAGTCGTGCAGGAAGCGCTCCAGCCAGGCCACCGAGTCGGCGTCCAGGTGGTTGGTCGGTTCGTCGAGCAGCAGCATGTCGGGTGCCGACAGCAGCAGGCGGCACAGGGCCACACGGCGTTTCTCACCACCGGACAGGTGTTCGATGCGCGCATCCCAGGCCGGCAGGCGCAGGGCGTCGGCAGCGACGTCCAGCTGGCGCTCCAGGTTGTGGCCATCGGCGGCCTGCAGGATGGCTTCCAGCTTGGCCTGCTCGGCGGCCAGCTTGTCGAAGTCGGCATCCGGCTCGGCATAGGCCGCGTAGACCTCGTCCAGGCGGGCCTGGGCGTCCTTGATTACGCTGACCGCTTCCTCGACCACTTCACGCACGGTCTTGGTTGGGTCCAGTTGCGGTTCCTGTGGCAGGTAACCCACGTTGATGTCGGGCATCGGACGGGCTTCGCCGTCGAATTCCTTGTCGACGCCCGCCATGATCCGCAGCAGGGTCGATTTACCGGCGCCGTTCAGGCCAAGTACGCCAATCTTGGCGCCTGGGAAGAACGACAGGGAAATGTTCTTGAGAATTTCCCGCTTCGGCGGCACGACCTTGCTCAGCCGATGCATGGTGTAGACGTATTGAGCCAAAACCAAGCCCTCTAATCAGATAGGTAAAGACATCGCCGATCGCCCCGGCACGCGGTGGCCAGTGGGATGTGTTTACGGGGTGTCATTGAACAAAGTCGACCATTCTACGCCAACGCGCGGCGTTGCATAGGAGGGGCCGATGGTGGGGTGTGATCAGTGCGGTCACTGGGATGAATTCATTGCCTGTGCCGGCCTCTTCGCGGGCATGCCCGCTCCCACAGTGTCACCACAGAGTCTGAAGAATCCGCGATTCCTGTGGGAGCGGGCGAGCCCGCGAAAGGGCCGGCACAGCAGCCGAAGAGGCTCAGACGTGACGCTGTTTGGCCTTGCCCCGTGGCAGGCGGCAACGGTCGCCCTGCTCGGCCAGGCGCGCGGCCCAGGCGGACTTCACGCTGAAGCCGCCGCTGCGGGCAGGTTGCTGCTCGGCCGCCTTTGCCGGTTTGCCAGGTGCAGGCGCAGTGCTGACTACCTTGGCTGCCGGCTTGACCGCCGGTACTGCAACAGCCGGCTCTGCTGCCACCTTGGCGGTCTTGCGCAGTTCAGCCAGCGATGGGGCCTTGCTTTTTGCGGCAGCGGCCGCCTCGGGTTTGCCCAGCGAACGCTGGCAAGACTTGCAGGATACGTCCTCGGTCACGGCAGTGCTGACAAGGGTCTGACTGCTGCGCCCGCAGGCGGAATCGAGGCCATTGGAGGAAAAGTGAGTAACCAAAACCGAACATCTCCGATGCGTTGTCATGTGAAGCGGGCGCTATTCTCGCACAGGTTACAGGGGCTTGCCGAACCACCGGGCAGCCACCATCGGTCAACATGGCTGGCACTTCGCCATAATCCGAGGCATGCTAGCCGGTTTCGGGTGTCCGGCCTTATAGTGCGCCACCGCGGTGCGCAAGCCGGGCGCCGGCACGCACCGTGCACGATCATTCCCTGCCATCGCCAGCCCAATCGCAGGATCAACGCTTGACCAACCTTACTCATCCGTCGTCATTGCGTTCCGCCCCACAAGCACCCGCGACTCTCCTGCGCGGGTCGATCAAGGGTGCGCTGGCGCTGCTGGCCCTGATCCTGCTGGGCCTGCTGCTGTGGCAGCTGTTCGCCCAGTTCAATCATACCCAGGCCGAATTGCGCAAACAGAGCCTGGACGCCTCCGCGGAACTGGCCGACCACCTGAGCCTGAACATGGCGCTCAAGGCGCAACAGGCCGTGAACGTGGTGCAACCCTACCCTGATGCACCGACACCTGCCGCCCTGCCCAGCCTGCTCGGTACCCTGCGCGAGCGCCTCCCCGCCCTGCAGAGCGTGGCCTGGCTGGACAACGTCGGGCAGCTACGCGCCGACAGCCAGGCCGGCAGCCCCGACCGCCAGTCGCTTGACGAGTTGCTCGTACTGAGCCAGGGTCGCCCGTACTTCTTCACCAATTCGGCCGACAACCACATCCTGTACCTTTTGCTGCGCCAGGATGCCGCACAGGGTAGCGGCTACTGGCTACTGCGCCTGTCACCGGACTATTACCGCGAGCTCACCCTCCACCTCGAGGGCAGTGGCCACCCGCAGTGGCTGCTGGAAAACAGCCGCAGCGGCGAGGTGCTGCAGCGCCATGCCGCAGCCGACACCAGCGACGAGCCGCTGCAAAGCGTGATGCTGGCCTTTATCGAAAACAGCACCTGGCAGCTACGCGGTCTGTTCGACGCCAAACTGGCCCAGCAAAAATTATTGCCGGCGCTGCTCGGCAAATGCCTGCTGGTGCTGTTCTGCGCCCTGCTGCCAGTGCTGGCGCTGATCAACATGCGTCGCCGCCAACGGGCGCTGCAGGAAGACCGCCGGCGCTATCAGGAAATTTTTGAAGGCACCGGCGTTGCCCTGTGCGTGCTCGACCTCTCCAGCCTGCCCGGCCAGCTCGACCGCTACCACCTGCGTAACCGGGCCGCGCTCAAGCACAGCCTGGCGCTGGACCCGAACCTGCGCCGCTCGCTGCTGCTGGAGCTGAAGATCACCGAGGTCAACCAAGTGGCGCGCCAGCTGCTGAACATCGACTGCCACGAAGGTGCCTGGCAGCGGCTGATCGATGGCACCGGCGACAGCCGAGACAGCGTTGGCATGCAACTGATCGACGCACTGATCGAACAACGCCCGTTGCTGGAGCTGGAAGTGCGCTTGCCGACACCGCAGGGCACCGAGCTGCACCTGTGGCTGATGGCGCGCCTGCCGCTGCAGCGTCGTGATTATCAGGCGGTGATCCTCAGCATCAGCGATATCACCAGCCGCAAACAGGTGGAGCTGTCGCTACTGGAACGCGAAAGCTTCTGGTCGGACGTGGTACGCACCGTACCCGACCAGTTGTATGTGCAGGATGTGCCGAGCCAGCGGATGATCTTCAGCAACCGCCACCTCGGCCAGACCCTGGGCTACGACCGCACCGAGCTGGCACAGATGGGCGACCGCTTCTGGGAGCTGCTGCTGCACCCCGAGGACGCCGCACACTACCAGGCACTGCGCCGCCAACAGCGCGACAACTGTCATGACCAACCGCTGCACTGCCAGCTGCGCTTCCGCCACCGCGACGGAAGCTGGCGCTGCTACGACATCCGCGAGCAGGTGCTGACCCGCAACGCCGAAGGCCTGGTGACGCGCATCATCGGTGTGGGCAAGGATGTGACCGTTCAGATCGAGGCCAGCCAGTCGCTTCGTGACAGCGAGCAACGCTACCGCATGCTCGCCGAAAGCATCAGCGACGTGATCTTTTCCACCGACAACCAGCTCAAGCTCAATTATGTCAGCCCCTCGGTACAGAGCGTGCTGGGCTACCAGGCCGACTGGATCTTCGCCAACGGCTGGCAGTCGATCGTCGCCAACCCGGCTCAGCTCACCGGCATCTACAGCCTGATGGAGCGTGTCAGCAAGGCCATGGGCGATCCGGCGCAGATGGCGCAACTGTGCAGCCAGTTACCCACCCAACTGTTCCTGTTCGACTGCCTGCGTGCCGATGGCCGCAAGATCCCGATCGAGCTGCGCCTGGTGCTGGTGTGGGACGATGACCAGCGCTTCGAAGGCGTACTCGGGGTGGGCCGCGACATCAGCCAGCAACGCCGTGCCGAAAAAGACCTGCGCATGGCCGCGACCGTATTCGAACATTCCACGTCGGCGATCCTCATCACCGACCCGGCCGGCTATATCGTCCAGGCCAACGAGGCGTTCAGCCGCGTCAGCGGTTACGCCGTCAGTGAAGTGCTCGACCAACTGCCGGGCATGCTCACTGTCGACGAACAGCAGGAAGGCCACCTGCGCTATGTGGTCAAGCAACTGCACCAGCGCGGCAGCTGGGAAGGTGAGGTGTGGCTCAAGCGCCGTGACGGCGACCACTACCCGGCCTGGGTCGGCATCACCGCGGTACTGGACGACGAAGGCGACCTGGCCAGCTACGTGTGCTTCTTCACCGACATCAGCGAACGCAAGGCCAGCGAACAGCGCATCCACCGCCTGGCCTACTACGATGCCCTTACCCACCTGCCCAACCGCACACTGTTCCAGGACCGTTTGTACAACGCCCTGCAGCAGGCCGAGCGGCAGAAGGCCTGGGTGGTGCTGATGTTCCTCGACCTCGACCGCTTCAAACCGATCAACGACTCCCTCGGCCATGCGGCCGGCGACCGCATGCTCAAGGACATGGCCCTGCGCCTGCTGGCCTGCGTGGATGACGACGACACGGTGGCACGCATGGGCGGCGACGAGTTCACCCTGTTGCTGCAACCGCGCCCCACCCGCGAAATGGCCCTGAACCGCGCCATCCACGTGGCCG
This sequence comes from Pseudomonas sp. 10(2024), assembly GCF_045164175.1. Classification (NCBI taxonomy): domain Bacteria; kingdom Pseudomonadati; phylum Pseudomonadota; class Gammaproteobacteria; order Pseudomonadales; family Pseudomonadaceae; genus Pseudomonas; species Pseudomonas sp. 10(2024). The sequence goes on along the minus strand of NZ_CP174006.1, from coordinate 754,008 downwards.
AGAACATCCTCGGCAGCCTGGTGCGGCCGTTCGTGCTGGAAAACCGCGAGTTCTTCGTTACCGCCAGCATCGGCATCGCCCTCAGCCCGCAGGATGGCAGTGAGCTGAGCCAGCTGATGAAGAACGCCGACACCGCCATGTACCACGCCAAGGAACGCGGCAAGAACAACTTCCAGTTCTACCAGGCCGAAATGAACGCCAGCGCCCTGGAGCGCCTGGAGCTGGAAAGCGACCTGCGCCACGCCATGGAGCAGAACGAATTCATCCTCTATTACCAGCCGCAGTTCAGCGGCGACGGCAAGCGCCTGACCGGCGCCGAGGCGCTGCTGCGCTGGCGTCACCCGACCCGAGGCCTGGTGCCGCCGGGCGACTTCATCCCGGTGATCGAGGAACTGGGCCTGGTGGTGGACGTGGGCGACTGGGTGCTGCGTGAGGCCAGCCGCCAGCTCAAGGCCTGGCACAAGGCCAAGGTGCGGGTGCCGAAAGTGTCGGTGAATATTTCGGCGCGGCAGTTCTCCGACGGCCAGCTAGGCACGCGGATTGCCAACATCCTGGAAGAAAGCGGCCTGCCGCCGGCATGCCTGGAACTGGAGTTGACTGAAAGCATCCTGATGCGCGAGGTGAACGAGGCGCTGCAGATTCTTGCCAGCCTGAAGAACCTCGGCCTGAGCATTGCGGTAGACGACTTCGGCACCGGCTACTCGTCGCTCAACTACCTCAAGCAGTTCCCCATCGACGTCCTGAAGATCGACCGGACCTTCGTCGACGGCCTGCCCGAAGGCGAGCAGGACGCGCAGATTGCCCGGGCGATCATCGCCATGGCCCACAGCCTCAACCTGGCAGTCATCGCCGAGGGCGTGGAAACCCACGAACAGCTGGAGTTTCTGCGCGAGCATGGTTGCGACGAGGTGCAGGGCTATCTGTTCGGGCGGCCGATGCCGGCGCATCAGTTCGAGGCGCAATTCTCCAACGAGACCTTGTTCATGTTCCATTGACCCGCACACAAGGTCCCCGTAGGAGCGGGTTTACCCGCGAACACCGGCCAAGCCGGTGCCATCCACCGCGCCGCATTCCTGCATAAAAAAGCGGACTTCCAGGTCAACTCCCGCCCCCGCCCAGCCCAGAAACGGCGCGGGATGCAAGATGAAGCCCATTGGTCTGCGACTTGACGCCACTTCATATGCCAGCCGCGAATCAATCGGTTAGAATGCACACCCAAATTACCCCGATCCTTGAGGACCGCCATGTTCAGCCGTGATTTGACCATTGCCAAGTACGACGCCGAGCTCTTCGAAGCCATGCAGCAAGAAGCTCTGCGCCAGGAAGAGCATATCGAGCTGATCGCTTCGGAAAACTACACCAGCCCGGCAGTCATGGAAGCCCAGGGCTCGGTCCTGACCAACAAGTACGCCGAAGGCTACCCAGGCAAGCGCTACTACGGCGGTTGCGAGTACGTCGACGTCGTCGAGCAACTGGCCATCGACCGTGCCAAGGAGCTGTTCGGCGCCGACTACGCCAACGTACAGCCGCACGCTGGCTCCCAGGCCAACGCTGCCGTCTACCTGGCCCTGCTGTCGGCCGGTGACACCATCCTGGGCATGAGCCTGGCCCACGGTGGCCACCTGACCCACGGTGCTTCGGTAAGCTCCTCGGGCAAGCTGTACAACGCCATCCAGTACGGCATCGACGGCAATGGCCTGATCGACTACGACGAAGTCGAGCGCCTGGCTGTCGAGCACAAGCCCAAGATGATCGTTGCCGGCTTCTCGGCCTACTCGCAGGTTCTGGACTTCGCCCGCTTCCGCGCCATCGCCGACAAGGTCGGTGCCTACCTGTTCGTCGACATGGCCCACGTTGCCGGCCTGGTTGCCGCTGGCGTGTATCCGAACCCTGTTCCGTTCGCCGACGTGGTCACCACCACCACCCACAAGACCCTGCGCGGCCCGCGCGGCGGCCTGATCCTGGCCCGTGCCAACGCCGACATCGAGAAGAAGCTGAACTCCGCCGTCTTCCCGGGCGCCCAGGGCGGCCCGCTGGAGCACGTCATCGCGGCCAAGGCCATCTGCTTCAAGGAAGCCCTGCAGCCAGAGTTCAAGGCTTACCAGCAGCAGGTCGTGAAGAACGCCCAGGCCATGGCCAGCGTGTTCATCGAGCGCGGTTTCGACGTGGTTTCCGGTGGCACCCAGAACCACCTGTTCCTGCTGTCGCTGATCAAGCAGGAAATCTCCGGTAAGGATGCTGACGCCGCCCTGGGCAAAGCCTTCATCACCGTCAACAAGAACTCGGTACCGAACGACCCGCGTTCGCCGTTCGTCACTTCGGGCCTGCGTTTCGGCACCCCAGCCGTTACCACCCGTGGTTTCAAGGAAGCCGAGTGCAAGGAACTGGCCGGCTGGATCTGCGACATCCTGGCCGACCTGAACAACGAAGCGGTGATCGACGCCGTCCGTGAGAAGGTCAAGGCCATCTGCAAGAAGCTGCCGGTTTACGGCAACTGATTGGCGCTTGCCTGAAGTGAAAGAGCCCGGCCCAGTGCCGGGCTTTTTCGTGAACGGACCATGAAACACGTTCGCAGGCCTGATACACATCCTGTGGGAGCGGGCGGACCCGCGAAGAAGGCTACGCGGTGGATGGCACCGGCTGCGCCGGTGTTCGCGGGCACGCCCGCTCCCACAGGGAATGATTTCGAGCAGCCACGTGCCATCACGTATTACCCTGTTTGACACCACCAACCACAGGCCACACCTTGACCAGAGAGCAACTCGAAACCCGGCAGATCCCCATCTACTTCGCCGCCGTACTGGCCGCGATCGTTTTCGGCCTGCTGGCCAGCGACACTGCGCGCCAGCTTGAAGCCCTGATCACCCCCGCCATCGCCGTGCTGATGTACGCGATGTTCCTGCAAATACCCTTCCTCGACCTGCGCCAGGGCCTGGGTAACCGCCGCTTCATCACGGCCCTGCTACTGGCCAATTTCATTCTCGTTCCGCTGCTTGTCTGGGCCATCACCCGCGGGCTGGTGGAACACCCGGCGATCATCGTCGGTGCCTTGCTGGTGCTGCTTACGCCCTGCATCGACTACGTGGTGGTGTTCACCCACATTGGCAAAGGCGACTCACGCCTGACCCTGGCCGCAACCCCCGTGTTATTGCTGGCGCAACTGGTGCTGCTGCCGGTGTACCTGGCCCTGATGCTGGGTGGCAGCAGCCAGGTGGCAATCTCCATCACCCCGTTCGTGGAAGCCTTCGTGCTGTTGATCGTGTTGCCGATGGCCCTCGCGGTGCTCACCAGCGCCGGTGCCCGGCGCTCGCGCGCAGTCGCGACCTGGAACGACGCCTGGGCGTGGTTGCCGGTGCCGGCGATGGCCTTGGTGCTGATGGTGGTGATCGCTTCGCAGATTGTCGTGGTACTGCGTGATTTCGACCGTCTGCTGCCGGTGGTTCCGGTATACATCGGCTTCATGCTGCTGGCCCCGGTGCTCGGCTTCATCTGTGCGCGCCTGCTGCGCCTGCCGGCCAGCGAGGCACGCTCGGTAACCTTCAGTGCAGCCACGCGCAACTCGCTGGTGGTGCTGCCGCTGGCGCTGGCGTTGCCAGAAGAGATGCGCGGGTTGGCGGCGGCAGCCGTGATCACGCAAACCCTGGTAGAGCTGGTGAGCGAACTGATCTATGTACGGGCGATACCACGGTTTGTGCGTTGACCCGTGGTACTCGTCATAGAGAAAAGGACTATTCGGGGCAAACGGCGAACACCTGCACCTCTACCAGGTAGCCAGCCCCCAGGTCGGCACCCACGCAGGCCCGCACCGGTTTTGCACAGCCTTGCAACCAGGCGTCGTACACTTCGTTGACCTGGTCGAAGTGGCGGTAGTCGGCAAGCCACATCTGAACCCGCGTCAGCTGCGCCTTGCCGACGTTGGCCTGCACCATCAGGCCGTCGATCACGCTCAGCGCCTGACGCAACTGCCCCTGCACATCCTGTTGCAGGTCATCGGCCACGATGCCTGCCGTTTCGAACAGGCCCCTGTAACTGACCGCCAGTGACATCCGCGCGCTTGATCCGTAGCGAGTGATCATCGAGGTACCCTCCCCCTCAACCCATCTGGTTGAAGCAGACGACTTTGGGTTGGGTCATGTCCTCGTAGGCGAACCGCACTCCCTCACGCCCAAGACTCCCATACTTGGCGCCACCAAATGGCATGGCATCGAAGCGGTAGTCGGAAGAGTCGTTGATCATTACACCGCCGGCCTCGATACGCCGGGCCAGGCTCAACGCCAGCGACAGGTCGCGGGTGAACACACCGGCATGCAAGCTGTACTCCGGGGCATTGGCCAGCGCTATCGCCTGCTCGACAGTCTCGAAGGGCGCCAGCATCACCACCGGTGCAAAAACCTCCTCAAGCCACAGCCGGCTGACGTGGTCCACGCTTTCGAGCACTGTCGGCGCATAGACCGCCCCCTGACGCTGGTGGCCGCAGAGCAGGCGGGCACCGCCCTCAAGCGCCTGGTTGACGCGTTCTTCGATCTGCCGGGCAGCCGCTTCGGTGATCATCGGCCCCATATCCGTTTCGCGCCGGCCCGGATCGCCCCAGACCATCGCCTGGGTCAATGCCACGAAGCGTTCGCGGAACGCCTCATAGATCGAGGCATCTACGAGAATGCGCTGGGTGCCGATGCAGTTCTGCCCGGCCGCCCAGAACGCGCCCGACACACACGACTCGACCGTGGCCTCAAGGTCGCAGTCCTTGAGCACCAGCACCGGGGCATTGCCGCCAAGGTCCATGGCAAGCTTTTTCAAGCCAGCCCCGTGCGCAATCTGTTCGCCCGTCGCGAAACCGCCCGTAAAGGAAACCATGCGCACCTCACGCACAGCCACCAGCGCCTTGCCCAGTTCGGCGCCCCCTGTGGCTACGGTGACGACGGCCTCCGGCAACCCTGCCTCCACCAGGTACTGCACCAGTTTCAGGGCAGAAAGCGGGGCCAGTTCCGAAGGTTTCAGAATGACCGCATTGCCCCCTGCAAGTGCTGGCCCCAGCTTGTGCGCCACAAGGTTGAGCGGGTCGTTGTACGGGGTAATGGCCAGGATCAACCCCAACGGCTCGCGGGTGAACCAGCCCTGACGCGATTCGGAGCCTTCATAGGCATCGAACGGCACCACCTCACCGGCGTTGCGCCGCGCCTCTTCGGCAGACAGCTTGAGCGTGTTGATGCAGCGTTTGACCTCTTTTTCGGCCTGGCGCAGGGTCTTGCCCGCTTCATCGACGATCAGGCCGGCAAAGTCTGCCGCATCCCGTTCAATGAGCTGAGCGGCGTGTTCCAAAATAGCTGCCCGACGGTGCCGGGGCAGCGCCGCACTTTCACGCATACCCTGACGGGCAAGGGCGAGCAAGGCAGGCACCGCTTCTGCGCCGAGGTTGTCGACGCTGCCAACCAGGCTGCCATCGAAGGGGTTGTACACATCGATCAAGGCGGGTTGCTGAACAAGCGCCCGCGATATGGAAGTCAGGCTCATGAACGTTGCTCCTCAGGCCGAATGGCCGGCCGCGTGAATGGCGACAATGTCCGACAGCAGGGCAAAAGCCGTTTCGATGCGCCCCGCCCCCGGGCCGGACACGGTTACAGCCCCCAGCAACTCGGTGTCGAACGCCAGCGCATTGGTGGCGCCCGAAATACCCGCCAAGGGGTGATGGCCAGGCAGCAGCTTCGCTTCGACGCTGGCTCGCACCGAACCATCGGCTTCACGGCGGGCGCTGCCGATCAGCTTCCAGCGCTCGCCCGCCGCCCGTGCCCGCTCGATAGCCGCGCTGTCGATGGCACTGATACCGCTGCAGGCCACATCACCCACCTGCAGACAGGCGCCGAGCAACTCATTGGCGAGGATCACCACCTTCAGGCGTACGTCATGGCCTTCCACATCGGCGGTCGGGTCAGCCTCGGCAAAGCCAAGCGCTTGTGCCTGGGCCACTGCCTCGTTGAAGCCAAGCCCTTCCTCCATGCGCGTGAGCACATAGTTCGAAGTCCCGTTGAGAATGCCCTCGAAACCCACCAGGCCCGCGCCCGCCAGGGTCTGGCGCGCCATGCGCAGCACCGGTGTGCCGCTCATCACGGCGCCTTCGTATTCGAACGACACATTGTTGGCCTTGGCCAAGGCCTTGAGCGCCTGGGCATGCAAGGCAATCGGCCCCTTGTTGGTGGTGACCACGTGCTTGCCCGCCTCCAGCGCCCAGCGGCAGAAGGTTGCCGCCGGCTCACCGTCCTTGGGGTTGGTGAATGTCGCCTCGGCGATGATGTCGGCGCCTGATTGCTTGATCACCGCCTCATTGAACGCCTCGGCCGAACCTTGAGGGATTTGCGCCAGCGCGCCCTTCTGGGCCGGCAGCGCGGCCAGCATGGCGGCATCCAGGCCGTCGCGGTCGATCACCGACCCCAGGAACAAGTCGGTGACACCAACGATTTTCAGGCCAAAGCCCAACTCTTGCTGCCAGCGCGCATTGCGTTCGGCGATCAGTTGGGCAAGCGCGCGGTTAACGCCACCAAAGCCAACGAGTGCAATTTTGTATTCGGTCATGGTTTGCTGTCCTGTCCAGGCAGTGGGTCGATGAGGACTAGCGTAAGAGCCGTGCACTGCCAGTTGAATATGGCAATCCGCTGTATTTATTGGCCAATCTGGCCAGTGCAAAGCGCGCACCTGCGCCAGGGCAAAACGCACAACGCCGCCTGGGCGCGAACCCAGGCGGCGTTGTGCTAGCCAATGCAAAGACGCGGTTCAGACCACCGCGGCCAGGACGAACGAAGTCACCGTGTTCTCCACCCCGGGCATGGCAGCGATTTCCTTCCACACATGGTGCACCCGCTCCGGGCTGGAGGCCTCGACGCGCAACATCAGGTCGAACTCGCCGCTGAGCACTTCACACTGGATGACCTCGGGGATCTGGCGCAGTGCATCGAGTACCGCGTCACCGCGCATGCGGTCATAGCGGTAGACGAAGATCACCGCGTTGATCAACGACGCCGGCCGTCTGCCCTCACCGATGCGCAGGGTATAACCCTGAATGGCGCCGTCGCGCTCCAGGCGCTCGATGCGCTGGCGTACCGCATTGCGCGACAGGTTCACCTTCAACCCCAATTCGGCGTGGGCGATACGCGCATTGGCGGTGAGCTCGGCGAGAATGCGCTCGTCCAGGGGGTCGAGGATGCGCTTCATCGCCCAGCCTGCAACCGGGTCAACAAGGCATGAACACCGGCCAGGTCGTCAGCTGCCAACAGCGGCCCATCGCCCGCTGTGCCGACCGCGCCGGCGGGCACCTCACCGTGCCAGGCCCCCAGCTCCGCCAGCAGCCCGGCAGACTTTTCGGGGGCAAACTGCCCCAGCGTGACGATGGGCGCACCGATGTTGCGCCGGTGCAGGCGCCCGGCGAATACCCCTGTCGCGGCATGAGGGTCTACTGCGCTGCCCGTTTCGTGGAACAGCGTGACAATTTCTTCGCGAATCAGCGCGTCGTCCACGGCATAGGAGTCGAACAGCATGCGCGCATGCAACCACTGGCGGTTGCCGATGCTCAGCTCGCCGCACGCCTCGAAGTGCTCCATCAGTGCCCGGGTCGCCCCACCATCGCGGTCATACAGTTCCCAGACGAAGCGCTCCAGGTTGGAGAACAGCGAAAAGTCCATGACCGGTGACAAGGTCTGGCTGGTTGAGCCACGGCTGTAGCGGTTGCAGTGGATGAACCGGTGCAAGGCATCGTTGCGGTTGGTGGAGACGATGATCTGGTTGATCGGCAGGCCCATTTTCTGGGCAATGAACCCCGCGTAGATCTCGGCAAAACTGGCCGTGGGGATGCTGAACCCGACCGGGCGTATGCCGCCACCGAGCTGCAGCGCCGCATGGAAATAGAACACGATCTGCGCCAGCACACCGACCCAGTTGGTGGAGTTGAAGCTGACCGGAATCAGCCCGGGGCATGGCCAGTCACGCAGCAGCGCCGACACCAGCGACTGGCAATCGTCAAAGCTGCCATCCACGGCCACGCAGCTCACGCTGTCGGACGCGGCGCTGCGCATCACTGCCGCGCGGTCGGCGGGCGTGCCTGCGCTGGGGTATAGCGCCAGCAAGCCTGCTGCAGGGCAATGCCGCAACGCTTCGATAGCCGCTACTGCGGTATCGCCGTTGCTGGCACCGACCAGCATGACCCGCTCGCACTCCGCCCCCAGAAAGTGCCGGACAAAACGCGCCTGCAACTGCGCGGCAAAGTCCTTGGAGGACCGGGTAGGCCCATGGAAAAGCTGCAGGATCCATTCGTTATGGCCAAGCTGCTGCAACGGCGCAATGCCGCGGTGGCGGAACCCGCGATAGCTGTCGCTGACCAGCGCCCTGAGGGTAGGCTCGTCGAGGGTATCGCCGACAAACGGTGCCACTACCCGCCAGGCCAGTTCGTCGAAGGGCAACCACGACCAGCTGGCAATTTCCTGTGGGCTGAACACCGGCACCGAGGTGGGCACATAAAGCCCGCCATCGTCGGCCAGGCCAGAAAGCAATGCCGTGCGGAAATCGACCCGTGTCTCGTTGCCGCGCGTGGATGTGTACTGCATCGGTGCTCCAGATAGCTACGTAAATTAACGATGCGCCATGGCCACCAGCCAATGGCTGAACGCCTGGGCATCGGGGGACAACGCTTCACCCAGGCCGCGTACCAGGAAAAACGACTCGCTTGCTTCGATGCGCTGGGTAAAGGGAGCAACCAGCCGCCCTTCCTGCAGCAGGTCCTCTACCAGCGACGAGCGTGCCAGCGCCACCCCCAGCCCCAGCTCCGCCATGCGCAGGGTCGACACCAGCGTGTCGAACTGCAGGCCGCTGGAAGAATCGACCTGATCGGCACCGACCCGCTCCAGCCAGTAGCCCCACCCCTCCTCGTAACCCAGCACATGCAGCAACGGCACACGGGCCAGGTCGCGCGGATCTCGCAGCGGGCAGCTGGCCAGCAGCGCGGGTGCGCACACCGGCACCAGCACGTCGCGGGTCAGGCGCTGCGCCTCTACGCCAGCCCACTGCCCGCTGCCCCAGCGGATTTCCAGATCATCTTCGGCATCCAGCTCCTTGACCCACAGGTTGCTGATGTAGCGGATGTCCACCTGCGGGTGCGAACGCCGAAAATCGGCCAGCCGAGGGGCCAGCCAGAAGTGCAGGAACGACAGGCTGCCCCGTACCTTCAGGGGCCGACGCTGGCGTTGCCCGAAGATTTCATTGGTGCCAACGGCAAGGCGGCTGATGGCGTCCTGCACCACCGGCAGGTAGGACTGCCCTTCTTCGGTCAGCCCCAACCCGCGCGGCAGGCGCTTGAACAGCGCCACACCCAATTGGCTTTCCAGGTGACGAATCTGCTGGCTCACGGCCCCTTGGGTAAGGTGCAGCTCTTCTGCCGCATGGGTGAAGTTCAAGTAACGCGCCGACACTTCGAAGGCTCTCAGCCAGTTCAGGGGGGGCAAGGTTTTCTGAGTCATCGGCGGCTTCTCGTGGCTAGGTTCCGGTGGCCTAGTATCACCTGCTCAGGCAGCCTCGGAACCTGGGGCGACAATTTCCACCGGGCCCGTACGGCGGCTGCGGTACTTGCACGTCAGCCAATAGGCCAGGTAGCACCAGGCAATGAAGGGCAAGCCGAAGTACAGGGCAACCCGCTGAGCTGGGTCGAAGGCAATGCCGACGCAGGCCAGTACGCAGCAGAAAATGGCCCCCAGTGGTACGAACGGGTAGCCACGCACCCGGAACTTGAGGTCCTCGAGCTTGCCGCCGCTGGCGATGTAATGACGGCGGAATGCGATCTGGCTGGCCGCGATGCTGATCCACACCACTACCACGGCCAACCCTGAAATCGACACCAGCGCCAGGTAGATGGTGTCGGGGGCAAACACACTGCTCAACAGCGAAGCCATGCCGCCAGCCATGCTCAGCACGATCGCATTGAAGGGAGTGCCGCGGCGCGACAGCGTGGCGTAACGGCGGGGCATGTTGCCTTGGTCGCTGAGGGTCCAGAGCATGCGCGAAGCGGCGTAGAGGCCGGAGTTGGCGGCAGACAGCAGCGCGGTGATGATGACGAAGTTCATGATATCGGCCGCGTACGGGATACCAATCATCGCAAAGACCATCACGAACGGGCTTTCAATAACCCCGGCCTGTTCACGCGGCAGCAAGGTGGCCAGTACAAAGATGGTGCCGATGAAGAACAGCGCCAGGCGCAGGACCGTGGTGCGAATGGCCTTGGGCACGTTCTTTTCCGGGTCTTTGGTTTCGCCGGCAGCGATGCCGATCAGCTCGGTACCCGAGAACGCGAAGGCCACTGCCAGCAGGGTCATTGCAATGGACCAGAAACCGGTGGGGAACAACCCTTCACGGGTGAAATTGCCCAGCCCTGCACTGTGCGCCTGCTGGATCTCGAAGCCACCCAGAATGGCCCCGCCGCCCACCACCAGAAAGGCGATGACGGCCAACACCTTGACCAGTGACAACCAGAATTCGGTTTCGGCGAACGATCGCACCGAAATGATATTGCTGATGAACACCGCAGCGCCGAACAGCGCACTCCACATCCATACCGGCGTGTCGGGGAACCAGCGCACCATCAGGATGCCCGCGGCGGTGAATTCGGAGCCGATGGCCACCGTCCAGGTCAGCCAGTACATCCAGGCCACCATGTAACCGGTGCCAGGGCCGAGGTAACGCGTGGCGTAACTGCTGAACGAGCCGACTTCCGGCATGTGTACCGCCAGCTCACCCAGGCACATCATGACCAGGTACACCATGATTGCGCCGAGTATGTAGGCGATGACCGCGCCCAACGGGCCAGCCTGGTTAACGGTGTAGCCCGACGTGAGAAACAGGCCGGTGCCTATCACACCGCCCAGTGCCAGCATGACGATGTGGCGGGTTTGCATATCCTGCTTGAAGGTATGCGCCGAGGCATTTCTAGTTGTGGTTGTCTGCACGGACATTGTGGGTTACTCATGAAAGTTGGCGGGCAAGGACGTAGCAACGACCTCGTCTTGGCAGAGCGAATCGAGTTGCCTTGCATATTGTTTTTGTTCGACTTCATGAAGTGGCACCCACCACACAGGTGGGTGCTACGCGCCAGCCTCAGGCCTGCACCGGGCTCTGGCAGGCGTCTGCGTCAGCGTGCAATTCCTTTGCTGCGGCCAGTTCCTCACGCACCGACGCACAGGCCTGTGCCAGGTCCGCCAGCAGGTCATCGGTTTCCTCGATACCCACTGAAATGCGCACCAGCCCTTCGGAAATGCCCAGCGCCAGGCGCTCTTCCAAAGTGTTCTCGACATGGCTGGTGGTGCGCGCCGGGCCATAGATGGTCTCTACCGCGCCGAGGTTGCCGGCCCGGTGGGCATACTTCAGCCGCGGCAGCAAACGGGCCACGGTCGGCATGCCGCCCTTCAGCACGAAGCTGACAATGGCGCCAAACCCGCGCATTTGCGCCTTGGCAATGGCATGCCCGGCATGCGCCGGCAAACCTGGGTAGTTCACCGCTTCAACCAGCGGCTCGGTGCTCAGGTAAAGGGCCAACGCCATGGCACTGGCTTGCTGCTGGCGCAGGCGCACTGCCAGGGTCTTGATACCGCGGATGATCAGGTAGGCCGAGAACGGGTCCAGCGCCGCACCGTTGATTTCCCGGTAGTGCCGCACCTGGGCCATCAACGCCTCCGCACCGCACACCACGCCACCCAGCACGTCACCATGCCCGGACAGAAACTTTGTTGCGCTGTGAACCACCACATCCACGCCCAGCGCCAGCGGGTTCTGGTTCAGTGGCGTGGCAAAGGTGTTGTCAGCCACCACCAGCGCCCCCACCTTGTGCGCAGCGGCGCTCAGCCGACGAATGTCCAGCACCTTCAGTGTCGGGTTGGTGGGCGTTTCCAGGTACAGCAGGTCGCAACCGGCGGCAATCTCGCGCTCCAGCGCTTCAGTGTCCAGGGTATCGCACAGGCACACTTGCACGCCCATGCGCGGCAGGAACTCTTCGAAGATCTTGTTGGTGCCGCCATAGCTGTCGCGGGTCGACACCACGCGTTTGCCGTTGGACAGGAAGGTGTGCAGCACGGCACTGATGGCCGCCATGCCGCTGCTGAAGGCGACTGCCGACTCGGCTTGCTCCAGCTCGGCCAGTTTTGCTTCCAGCGTGGCGACCGTGGGGTTGCTCATGCGGCTGTAGATGAAGCCAGGCTGCTTGCCCTGCGCCACGTCGTACCAGGCATCGATATCGTTGTAGCCATAAGCGGCGCTGACCACGATCGGGGTCTGCGTGGCGTTGTACGGGTGCTGTACCTGCTCCCCGCTCCACACGACCCGCGTCCCCACACCGGCCGCAGCATTGCCCTCGAATTTTTCGTTGTTGTTCATATCCGCTTCCCGCCCAGCTGAGTTGTGTACACCGATGCAGCATCGGCCTTCAGCGGACTATAGGGAGATGGCGGGGGCCTGAAAAACGATGGAATCCGGGTCTGACTGGCGTTTTTTTTAATGGCTGCGGACCGGGCGCTGCAAAAGCCGCCCGGTCACGTGGGCGCTTAGGCCAGGTTGCGCTTCAGCTCGGCGATGTGCTCCGGGCCGATGCCACAGCAACCGCCGACCATGCTGGCACCCCGCGCACGCCAGTCCTTGGCCCATGCCAGGTAACCCGGCGGATCGAGGTCTTCGCGCAGTTCGTCCAGGCCATCGTTGGCAGTGGCTTCCTTGGGTTGCGGCGGGAAGGCGTTGGCATAGGCACCGATGGCAATCTCGGCGTTGTGTCGCTCAATGACCGAGCGCGCGACATCAATGGCGGCGCCGATCACCTCAGGCTGACTGCAGTTGAACAACACCGCAGCCACCCCCAGGCTGACTGCGGCCTCGATGGCTTCGGCCACCGGTTCACCGGAACGCAGGCGCGGAACCTCGTCAACGTCCTCGTCCTGCAGGGTGAAGGACACCCAGAACGGCCTGCCGTCTACCGGCAAATGGCTCTGAATGGCCCGCACTTCGGCCACGGAACTCTGGGTTTCGGCCAGCCACAGGTCAACATGCGGGGCCAGGCCCTGGAGCAGCGGGGACAGCACCTCTGCCACACGCTCGGGCTGGAACAGGTCGGGGCGGTAGGACCCGAACAGCGGCGGCAACGAACCTGCCACCCTGACCGGGTGCGCGCCGCTATCTGCCGCATGCCGCGCAAGCTGGCCTGCGATATGGGCCAGCTGTCGCCCTTCGGCGGCAAAGCGTTCTTCACCGATGTGGAACGGCACTACTGCATAGCTGTTGCTGGTGATGACCTGCGCACCCGCATCGATGAAGGCTGCGTGCACGCCCACGACCGCCTCCGGCGCCTCGCTCAGCGCCAGCGCCGACCACTCGGGCTGGCGAAACGGTGCACCGCTGCGCTGCAGCTCTCGGCCCATGCCACCGTCCAGAATTACCATCGTTCGCTCTGCCATATAACTTCTCTGAAGGTTCTTATGAATAAAATTCATTATGGGGATTAGGGTTATAACTATTAAATACCCTATCACCCATTTGCCCAACATATCAGGTATGTACATGCGATTTTCTTCTCTGCTGGGTGCGGGCCTTGTACTGCTCGCAACTGCCACCCAAGCCTTTGCTGGCGCCACGTTGGAGCGGGTTGAATCGCGCAAGGAAATGGTCAACGTGCTGATGGAAAGCTACCCGCCGTTTTCCTTCCTCAATGACCACAACCAGCTCGACGGTTACGACGTGGACGTGGCCAAGGCAGTGGCCGACAAACTCGGCGTCAAACTGCGCCTGGAAACACCGTCCTGGGACGTGATTGCCGCTGGCCGCTGGAGCGGGCGCTACGACATCTGCATTTGCTCGATGACCCCGAGCAAGGCGCGAGCCGAAGTGTTCGACTTCCCCGTGGAGTACTACGCATCGCCCGCCGTGATCGTGGTCAATGCCTCGGATGAGCGCATCCATGGCGCCAAAGACCTGGAAGGCCGCAAGGTGGGTTCGATCAGTGCATCGAGCTACGAAAGCTACCTGAACAAGAACCTGGTCATTGAAGGCAAGGAAGACCAGAAGATCGATTACCCGTTCGACTTCGTGCAGGCTGCGCCCTACGACACTGAAAACGTCGCCTTCCAGGACTTGGGCCTGGGCACTGGCGTGCGCCTGGACGCCATCATTACCAACCTGGTGACCGCGCAGCCGCGCCTGCAGCAAGACAAGCGCTTCAAGCTGGCCGGTGCGCCGCTGTATGAAGAGCCCAACGCGGTGGCCATCGAAAAAGGCGACCCTGAGTGGGATGCCAAGGTACGCCAGGTGTTCGCCGAGCTGAAGGCTGATGGCACCCTGGCCAAGCTGTCGCAGAAATGGATTGGCGCCGACATCAGCAAATGAGCACCTTCCCCCCCTCCCCCAAGCCCGTGGCAAAGCCTGCGGGCACCGGCCTGTTCGGCTTTCGCACCCGGTTACTGCTGACCTGGCTGGCGCTGTTCGGGCTGTTTGTCGCCTTCTTCCTCAGCTTTGACCTGAAGTTCGCCATCATTCTGGAGAAGTTTCCCAACCTGGCCGGTTTCAAGCTGGGGCCCAATGGTTTTCTGCAAGGCGCCGCACTGACCCTGTTCCTGTGCCTGTGCTCGATGGTGGTATCCGTGCTGCTCGGCTTTGCCGCCGCGCTGGCACGGTTATCCAACAGCGCGGTGCTGGTAGGTGTGGCCAGCTTCTACACCTCGTTCTTCCGTGGCACACCGCTGCTGATCCAGATTCTGCTGATCTACCTGGGGCTGCCGCAGGTGGGCCTGGTACCCGGCGCCATCAGCGCCGGCATCATTGCCTTGTCGCTGAACTACGGGGCCTACCTGAGCGAGATCTTCCGCGCCGGCATCCTCGGCGTGGCCCGTGGGCAGCGTGAAGCAGCATTGGCGCTGGGCATGCGCACGCCGCAGATCTTCTGCCACATCATCCTGCCCCAAGCCATGCGGGTGATCATTCCGCCCACCGCCAACCAGTTTATTTCGATGCTCAAGGACTCGTCGCTGATATCCGTGATGGGGGTTTGGGAGGTGATGTTTCTGGCGCAGTCGTATGGGCGTTCGAGCTATCGCTACCTGGAAATGCTGACCACCGCCGCCGTGATCTACTGGGTGCTGTCGATACTGCTGGAACTGCTGCAGGCGCGCCTGGAACGGCATTTTGGCAAGGCTTATCAGCGCTGAGGGCTGCACCCGGCCCCTTGCAGAATCATCTATGCAGGCACGACGTGCAGGAGCGCCACCAGGGCGCTCCTGCATCGACCGCGTCAACTGAAGCCGCTTTGCTGCTCACAAAGCTTTCATCTCGGCAATATCCCGCGCCACCTGGTCTGCCGAGTGGTCGAACATCGCCTGTTCCTGCGCATCCAGCGGCAACTCGATAATCCGCTCAAGCCCCTTCTCTGCCAGTACGCAGGGCACCCCCATGGCGATATCCGTTCGCCCATACTCGCCCTCAAGAATCGCCACCGCCGGCAAAATACGGTTCCGCCCATTGGCGATCGCATCGACCATCTGCGCAATGGCCACGCCCGGTGCATCGCAGGCGCTCCCCGTCTTCTTCAACCCCAGAATCTCGCCGCCGCCCTTACGGGTGCGCTCGACAATCTGTTCGATCTGCTCGCTGGACAGGAAGTGCGACAATGGCACCGAGCCAATCTGGCAGTAGCGCATCAGCGGCACCATGCTGTCGCCATGCCCGCCCAGCACCAACGCCGTGATATCCCGTGCAGAAAACCCGGTTTGCTCGGCGATGAAGCACTTCATGCGCGCGGTATCCAGCACCCCCGCCTGCCCGAACACCTTGTCGCGCCCCTGACCGCTCACGCTCCAGGCGCGGTAGGTGAGCACATCGACCGGGTTGGACACCACCAGCACCGTCGCTGTCGGCGCGTGGTGCTTGATATCCGCCATGATGCTGTCGAGGATTGGCAGGTTGGTACTCAATACATCCTGGCGCGACTGGCCGGGCTTGCGCGGCACGCCCGCCGTGATCACCACCAGCTCGGACCCCTCCAGCATCTCGGCTTTGGCCCCGCCGTGAACATGGGTATCGGACCCTGAATCCACAGCCGCCTGCCAAACGTCCAGCGCCTTGCCCTGCGCCAGTTCACCCTGCACGTCCATCAACACCAGCTCACGGCACAACTCATCCCGGGCGATGATCTGCGCCGCCGCCTCGCCGACCAGGCCGGCACCCACAATCGTTAATTTGTTCACCAGACACCTCCCAGCGGCGCGCGCCACCAGGAACACGCCTGCGTATAGAGAGAAGTATTGCCTGCCGGGGCTAAATGGCCACCCAAGATGATGCGACTACCTTCACTTGACAGTATTCCACGGGAGCGCAAATACTTTGGCCAGATTCATATATATGACCATACAACAAGGTGAATCAACCGATGACCATGCTGCCCAAGCGCCCCGTCGCCACACCGCCGCCCACCGGCCTCAGCGCCACGCCTCCCTGCTGCCCATCTTCCGTTGCCAGGCGGCCGCCTGTGAGCGGCAGCTAGCGCAAAGCCGCGTTCCCTTCCTCGAAACCGCAGCAGCAGCCGCAACGGCAGCCACCTGGGCATGCCCCGTGGAAACACCCGTCACGCCTTCAAACCCTGAGTGCAGCCCGAGCGCCAGCCCAACCGAGACTCCTTGAATGACTCCCTTAGATATACAGCTATTACTGACAGCACTGGCCAGTGTTCTGGTGCTGGTGGCGCTCATCGTTTCGCGCCTGAAAATGCACCCGCTGTTGGCCTTGCTGGTGGTGTCCATTGGTGTGGGCTTCGCGACGCATATGGCGCCAGGCAGCATCGTCTCCCACCTGCTCACCGGCGCCGGCAAGACACTGGGCGCAGTGGGGGTGGTGATTGCGCTGGGTGCGATGCTCGGCAAGATCCTGGCTGACGCTGGCGTCACGGAACAGGTCGCGGATGTCATCCTCAAGCGCACCTCCGACCGCATGATCCCTTGGGCCATGATGCTGGTTGCCTTCGTCATTGGCATCCCCATGTTTTTCGAAGTCGGCCTGGTGATCATGCTGCCGCTGATATTCAGCGTGGCGCGCAAACTGGAAAGCAAGGCGCGCTTCAAAGGCTCGGCGTATGTGTATGTAGGTGTGCCGGTCATTTCGGCGCTTGCCGCCATGCACGGCATGGTACCGCCGCACCCAGGCCCCCTGACCGCCATCGCCGTGCTCAAGACCTCGGTTGGGCCCACCATGCTCTATGGCTTCCTTGCCGCCATTCCGGCAATGATCCTGGGCGGCCCGCTGTACGGCATGTTCATTTCACCGCGCATGACCACGCGGCCCGATCAGGCATTGCTGGACCAGTTCACACTGGCTGAAAAAGCCGACGGCCAACCCCGCCCCGGGGTAATGGTCGGCATGCTGGCCGCATTGCTGCCGGCCATCCTGATGCTGGTGCATGCCGTCGCCGAGATGCTGCTGCCCAAAGGCAATGCGCTGCTGGAGATGGCCAGCTTCCTGGGCAACCCGCTGATCGCCATGCTGCTGGGCGTGCTGTTCGCCGGCGCCAGCCTGGTGCTTGCGCGCGGCGGCGACGCCGAACAGCTGCGCGATGCACTGGGCAAAAGCCTCAAGCCGATTGCCTCGATCATCATGATCATTGCCGGTGGCGGTGCCTTTCAGGAAATGCTGACCAGCGCCAAGGTTGGCGATGCCATTGTGCACCTGACCCAGCAATCTGCCTTCCCCCCCCTGATCCTGGGGTGGCTGATCGCGATGTTGCTCTCGGTGTCTACCGGTTCCGCCACGGTCGGTATCGTAGGGGCTGCCGGCTTGCTGGCACCGCTGGCAGGTGCAGACCCCAGCCTCAACCTGCCTTTGCTGGCCTTGTCCATCGGCTGCGGTTCGCTGTTTTTCAACTATGCGAACCATGCGGGCTTCTGGATGGTGAAGGAGTCGTTTGGCATGACCATGGGCGAAGCCACCAAGACCATTTCGGTGGTGCAGTCGATTGTGGCGGTGGTCGGGCTGATGGTGGTGTTGATGTTGAATGCGGCCATCACCATAGGTTGAACTCGAGTCAACGGGGGCTGCGCAGCAGCCCCAATCTGGCCCCCCCCTCGAGCAACGATCTGGCCTAACGCTGCAGATCCTGCTCGCTTCGTTCCATTACCTTCCCACACTGCTCACTGGCCAACCGGCTGATGATCCGGATCGCCTGATGGATACCGGCCGTGTTGCGAAAACTCAGCCGCGGGTTGTGTTCGCATTCCAGCATTTCGTCGTGCTGGACCAGGGCCTCGCCTAGCAGTTCGAGGGTCCAGGCGTAGCTTTGGATGGTGGAGAGGCGTTCTTGGTCAGACATGGCGGGCCTCCGGTTGGGTGGAGACGCAGCGGGGTTGGTTGAGGGTGAAATAGCTGAGGGCCGTTGCGGAACGGCGGAGGAGAACGGATGCGAGGATCCTGTATGGACTTGAGATGAGCATGCATGCGGTCCTTTTCGATTGAAGCACCACGCTGACCGTCGCCAAACGATTAGGGTGGCAGCTGTACGCAGGTTGGCGAACCGAGGAAAAGGAACTCGGCAGACCCGAAGGTCTCCCACGCACAGCCGCCATTACACGAAACTGCGGACGCAAAAAAACCGCCTGCAATCGTGGTCGGGGGCGCCGATGCGCCTTTTCGTTCGGGTCGCCAAACCCGGTCGCGGAGTTGGCCGCGACTGGAGCACGGTAGCGTCGTGGGGGCTGCAATGCAAGGTTTGGGGGGATGTGAATGGACGCTGGGAGTTGTAGGAAAAGTCGGCCAAAACGGATTGGTATCAAGATCTAGTTGAAGCGCACTTAGGCTTCAGTGAGCCTTTTCCGAATAAAGCTCAAAGCATCCTTGAAAACCTGATGCCAATTTTCAGAGGGCTCGCTCATGAGAGGATGCCAAAAGAATCTGAATTCATGGCCTCCATCATCTTCTGCAAAATGCACCCAAGTATCAGGAAGGTCTTGGGCAACATGACATTCATGAAATGCCCATGTGTGTCCAGTTACGATGAAACGCCGCTCCCCCAAATGTCGCCCAACTGTCGACGGAATACCTGCTTCTTCTTTCAGCTCTCGAACCGCAGCCAGGTCGGTTGCCTCACCTGGCTCGACACTGCCTTTGACCAGCTGAAAGCCTGCTAATGGATGCTCGAACGCTAAAATTTCCAGCGTTTCTCGGCCTCGCAGGACTACAGGACAAGATTTTTCTGCTTCCATGCCGTCACACCTCCGATCCTTACACGTGAGTTGGGAAGCATAAGCGAAGCAAGCTGCCTGACCGATGAGCCCGCCTTCATCTTGACCTCACCCTTGACCCCACTCCGGGTTACCTTCATACCGCAGCCACCCCGCAACCCCCACTCCCCCATCTACCCGATCCTTAGGATGAACACGCCCTTCACTAACCGGCACATCTGCAAAATCAAACGGACTCATCCCCTCAATACACGCAACATTCACACCATACTGATCCGGCGCAGAACGCCGCTGGTGGAAGGTATAGATGCCGCACCTCGAGCAGAAGTAATGCTTAGCTTCCCGTGTATGGAACTGATAAAGGGTCAGTGCCTCCTCCCCTTGCGTCACAGTGATATCGCCTAGATTGGCTGACACGGCCACGGCCCCGCGCATGCGGCAGAGCGAACAGTTGCACCTGCGCGCGGTACGCAGACCATCGGTCAAACGCAGTTCAAACCGTACAGTCCCGCAATGGCAGGCTGCTTGGTAAACAGGGCGATCATCCTTTTTTTCATCAGTCATAACGTTTCCCTGGCCTGAGAAGGCAACCTGGATATCCACGAGACAAAGGCCCAAATCTATGTACTTTAGCCTGACACTATGATTGCCTCCCGGGAAGTGGTGTAACTGAACCAGACTTATGGCTTTCAGTGGAATCGAATCGGGACTTGCGAAGGATCCAGTGAGAGCTACGATCTCCGTGGCATCAACGTTCACGCCTTGATGAATCCATAGGTCACCCACATCCAAGCGAAGCCAAAGGCCGTCAGCCACGTGGATACCTGTAGAGCCAACTTAAGTTTCGCAGGGAAGTTTTCTAGTTCTTCGATGTCCAGATGCCCTCGGCGCATATGTACGCCAGGCCAAATGAGTATTCCACAAAGAAACGTTATCAGCAGCCACCGAGCGCCAAAGCGCCGCGTGCCCAAAAACAGTTTCATTTGCTCCAGGCCGGGATGACTTTGGATAGCCGAGGTTGCAACAGTGAAATTTCTTGTACCCGCGATGAATGCACTGACCGCACAACCGGCCAACGCGATCACAAACGGACACGCCAGCATTATCCACTTCAGCCACACGGGCCAACTCTCGAACTCAGTCATAATGTGATTCGTAGATCAGCTCGCCCATTTGCTCACCGCCCTCCGCACCTGCGATGCTCCCAGCAAAAGCCCCTCCCCCGACCAGCGCAATGCCACATACCGGCGCCCCGAAACCCGCGGTACCAGCAGAGAACACCCCACATACAGCGAGCGCAGTGATCCCAGCAATCTTGCCACCCACTATCCCTCCCGCCAGCCCCCCAGCGAAAGCACCTGCCTCAGACAAACGAATTTTTTTACAGCCTTCGGTTTCCCCTGCACGGCAGGCCTCTTGGACTTTCAGATAGGAAGATGTACCACCTAAGCCAATTCCGACATGCCCACCATACCGAAGGTACTTACTAAGCTTCGCCACTTTGTCCAAGTATGTGGCGTACCCAGGAATCTGCCCTGGCCCACCGGCTTTCGACCAATGATGCACAAGGCTCTTGGTCGAGATATTCAAGCTTTTCTTCAGCCGCTCGTAGGCCCCTAGATTCAGATGTTTATTTAGAAAAGTCGCCTTCAGCTGACCATCTAGCTGTTCCAATAACAGCCGTCGTTCGGCGAAGAAGGATGGGCTATTCAGATGGCCATGGCGCAGAAATTCTTGCTGATGTAAACGCTCGATGTTGCCAAGTGTGCTGCGAAGCTGCCGGAGGCCGTGGTCCATCATGTCCTTACCCACCCCCATGGAGAGACTGGCGTCACTAAGCAGTCCGGCAATTTCAGCCTGATACTCCATCATGAAATCTGACTCGGCAAAATCGAGTACAGCCAAGGAACGTCGCGCGCGCTCGGCGGCCGCCATGAGTTGGGCCTCCTCCTGGGTGCAGGCATAACCGTTATCCGGATCGCCGATGACGAAGATTTCCCCTGCCTTGAACCCCTGTTCGAAAGTCGGGTTCAGGCGTTGCAGGTACGAAATGGGCAAGGTCGAATCATGGCTAGCCAGCTCCAACAGAATCTGCGGGAACGACATGCTCCGGGGCACCACATAGAATCCCGGCTGCATCTGCCCAGGCAACCCGCCAACCATGGCGGGCGAAGCCCCTGCCAAAGCGCTAGAGCTCCCAGGGCCAGCGGGTGTGAGGCTAGTGCGTACGGCAACCGGCAGCCGCGGCGGGGGCATTTCCCCTAAAGGCGCCACCACCCGGTTGCTACCCTCTGGGCAACCGCAATCAACTAACGCGCCATCCATCGCGACTGGCTGGCCATCCGAGATGAAGTGCCACACCCCTTCGACGACCTTTCCTTCCAGCCCGCAAAGTGGACAAGGTGTGGTGGGATCCCCCATCCTCAGGACCATTCGTCCCTCGTCGAGGTAACCTTCCCCGGTGGCGATGCAAATCGCACCTGTGGTGGTCACATCACCGTCTACTGCTTGGCCAAGCCCATCCAGACTGACGCGCATTTCAGAGTCCCTTGCGAACTGTAGGAGCGAAAGAACCTAACAGCTAAGAAGGGGCAAATGAGGCCTCGAGCAGCTAACGAGACGATTCCTACAAGCAACGCGGATTTAGGACTAGGCACGACCTAGCGGTTTGAGAACGGGACAGCGGGAACAAAAAAGCCCGCACAAGGCGGGCTTCTATTGGTACCTGGTAGCGAGAAATCGCCATAGGCCAACTGACTCTGGTGCGGAGACAGACGGACGGTTATTGGCCGTGAGGGCCCGGTTTTCGTGGGGCTGGAATTTGGTGGATTTTTTGATGTACCTCATAGGGTATCTATAAACAGATCAGCTAGTTATGGCTTTTAGTGGAATCGAATCGGGAGTTGCGGAGGTCCAGTGAGAGCTACGCCCACCCGCTTCAAACGCTACGTGAGGAACGGCGAAAACGACCCATTACGGCCCTTTTCAGATGTCTGCTATCGACCAAAAGCGGTCCCTCGGGGATGCTGGTTAATGACTTCTTACGAGCAACAGTAGTAGTTGGCCGAAACAGGCCATGGACACGCTGCTAGCGGTTTCGTAATCTCCGCGCAGGCCATATTGCTTCTTCTTACCGCCTCATGTCGCGTTTCCACCGCTCTGAGGAAGCGGCTGAACGAGCTACCCATGGACCAGGAACATTATCAGGCAACATTGGTAAGAAGTGTTTCCCCGCTTGCGACGTCTACTTTTAGCTAGGTAGCTGGTTTATTACGAGAAAGGAATGTCGATGTCAGATTGGCCAGTTGCACCAGACGAAGAAATCATGGGCCGCACAGGTGTCCATCTTGTTGGCATGAAAGTTCATCAAGATCTCAGATGGATCTTTAGGGAGCTCTCGTCTACAGACTTAGGAATAGATGGCGAGATAGAAGCTAGACTAGATGATAACTCCAGTCATGGCAAAAGACTATCCTTACAGATTAAATGCGGACCAAGCTATTTAAAAGAGGAGTCTGAAGAGCACTTTATATACAGAGGGAATTACAAGCACCTCAGGTATTGGACAGAGCTCTCAGAACCAGTACTTATAATACTATGCGATCCCGAATTGGGATGTTGCTGGTGGCAGCATGTTGACATGCAAAACATAAATTTTCATGAAAAAGGTTGGAGCATTAAGGTTCCAAAATCTCAACCCCTTACAAGGCAATCAATAAAATCATTAACTAGTATTTCAAATCTATACAGAAAGAACGACCTAATAGAACTACTACTGAGGGATTGGTTTGGATGGCGATTTCAACACAAAATTCAGTTTGCTAGTGATCTCTCGATACCAAGAGACTATCACTGGCTTTCAATGTTAGCTCAAACAGACACTGATTTCATAATGATTGATTACTTAACAGCGGATGTGGACGGATTCCCGCTCGAGGAAATTGAAGACATGATGAAGTACGCCGAGAGTAACTGCAGGGTCTTCGAGTACAAGCATTTTTTTCTAGCATTTATTTCTGAGACACTTCATCACCTAGAAAAAATACCTAAACCAATTAAACTAAGCGGGCTAACAGTTCAATTTGTTCCCTTCCTACTCAGGAGAAGGAGTCTGGAGCTTAATGAAGTAGGTAAAAATAACTGCCTCATTGATACTATTGAGTACGAATGGAGTGAGGTGGATTATTGTCGTGTTGGTGAAATTGAGCGAAGTATAAAATGGTCTGGTGACGTAGATCCATGCGTCTAACAAGTGGCAGCAACGGACCTACGGCCGCCGAGAGTTAGGTGTCAGCCGCATACACCATTGCCTGTGAATCGCCCCAGGTTTCGTGGACGCCCCCTAACCCTCAAAATCGAGGTGAGATAAAAGTCTGCTTCTGGTCCATGCCTGTCGGTGCTGACCGGCAGCCTTGGGCCGATTGCGGCTGTTCATGACTGGCCGCTATCGACCCGAAGCGGTCGGTCAACACCGGCAGAAACCGGCCATGGACACGCCGAAGGGAGTTCCATGCCACACTGATGTAGCTGCACGGCGGCTAGTCAATCAAGAATTATCATGGAGGAACTCTGATGCCCACAGCCTTTTCAACAGCGCTTTACTACCCATACATCGACATAAAAAATGAGCGTTGGCTACGAAGTGCGGTGTTGTTCTGGGACTCCATCCGAACAATAGTCCCCGTTTCCCATCGTGAACCTTACTCGAATGATTTTGCTCGTGCCCTTTATGATGAAGGCGTACTCAATCCAGTTCGTGTTTCATCGGACATGGAGGAAGTTGAGGAACTTACTGAAAAAGTTCTCGAATTTCTTACGGACCCAGCCTCGGCCGGTGTAATGTTTGATACAGACAAATACCCGACTCGTAGAATTCATCCCGAGAAGATGTCCTACGAGCTGCGCGAGCTTGCTCATATTCATCCGGAAAAGCTGCCATACATGATCCGCTCAGAACTTGAGCGTGGGCTTAATGATGACGGTTGGCTTCACGTCGCACCTGGTTTCGCAAATTTCTACATGACGCTCCTCGCCTCTCAATTGGCTGAGCGACTAGGCCTAGGCTTGGTGACCGAGTCGTCTGCAGCAGACCAATTGGCAATCGCTGTGCGCAAGGGAAAGCCGCTTGGCACTACTGGCGATCGACGCGTTGGCCGCCAGTTCGACGCGTTTGGATCGAGGCGCTTGTTGCCAACAGATGTTGCCCCTAGTTTGCTAATTGATCTTATGGTGCAAGGAATTTCTTTGCCTGAGCATCTGTCGGTGGGTGAAATTCTCAAATTTAAAAAATACCACGCGGAAGAGCTGGCTGTATTTCGGCGAGAAATCTCACGTCTTACCGCGGACTTGCCTAAAGAGGTACCTATCGAGGCGCTGCGACAAGCCGTATCAGACCAGTATCAGGCCAACGTATTGCCAGCGATGCATAGTCTCCGAGAGTCCCTGCGGGCTCAACGCTGGGATGCAGGCCTTAGCGGGTTATTAAAGGTTTCATTCTTCTCAGCTGCCCCAACCTCGACAGCAATCTTTGCAGGTATTCCAACCTCTATCGCTTTGGTTGCTGGAGTGGGAATCTCGCTGACAGCATCAGCGGTCTTATTAGCAAATCAGAGACGGCGCACGATAATAGATAGTCCTTACTCTTATTTGCTTTCAATGGAACGCAATTGGTGAGCCGCTAACAGATTTATTCTATGTCTAGAGCCGCCTTTGGGTCGCAAGCAGCCGTTCGCGAGTGACTGGTTTCGACCCATAGCGGACGTTCGAGGTCATACCCGCCGAGTACTTTAAGATCTTTCATTTGCCGCCAGTCAGCGATATGGCCTTCTGATCAACGTGATAGGCCGCAAAAATTTTCGAACGCTCTCCCACAATCATGAAGAGCAGAGGTTTATCCAGGGTTGAGCCGAGCTTTGCCCATTCCGTGTAGTCAATTCCAGAAGGCAATGGATTCAACTGTGGATGGGTATGCCAGTCACCGAGGTAATCAATGCGGCCTTGGCTTTCCTCCCAAGCCTTCGTCACGGCAAGCTGATGACCAGGATCTAGGCGTTCAAAACTGATTCGTGAGCGTCTGTCCAGAGGCATGGGCACTGTCGCGCGCAAGACATGGAGGTGTTGGCCCGATCTGTACCCCATCAACGTTCCTCCGGCTTCGTGCTTCTTTTGACCGTCCTGGCGGTATGCGCAGATGACGTCCAGCACAGTGCTCTCGACGAGAACGTATAACCCTTGCAGTTCCGGAGCCGTGAAAATCATTTCGTTCCGCATGCAGGGCAACCACTCAACGGTGTGATGTCTTGATTTTTTATCTTGAAGGTATCTGCGTTTTCCACCGCTCTGGTTCGAAACCTCGGGCTTGGGCTGCCGTTCTTTTTCCAGTCAATCAACATGTCAGCGACGAGTGCGGCAGCGGACAGCGATGCGGACACAGCGTATGGCGTAAAGTGCTGGCAGGCACGGAAGCCCTTTTCCACTTCGTTCTTGAGTACTTTGAATCGTTCCGCCATTTCGCTTCCAGGCTCGTACCGCCGCAAGCAGCGGAAGCAACCGTTTTTCAGGGAGTCAGTCCATAAGGCTTGAACGCATTCGCCATTACCCTTGATCCATGCATGCAAGACAGGGGGGAAAGTCCCTTCATCGCGAATGCGTAGCGCATTCAACATTTCTGAAAGGGGCTCCTCGCCTGTTGCATTGATGATGAGATCAAAGCTGGAGTAATCGAGCTTTGGTGTTATGGCGATGGGTCGCGACTCGATGTTGCTGTAGGGGAACTGCAGATCAAGTTCATCCTTGAGCGCGTTAGATTTACGCTTGAGCAACGCATTAAACCCAAGGGCGTGGCGACCTATGTTCTCAGGCTGCAGAAACTGATTGTCGATCAGGGTGAGCAGGCCACCGTCTGTGCCTGCGCCCAGTCGAGTCAACGCTTGAGCAATATAACCACCAACCGACCCGCACCCAAGTAGAGCGATTTTAAGCCCGGACAACCCGTTTTTCAGTGAGCCGGATAGGTTTCGCGTGTGTAAAAAGTCTGCACTGAGATCTGTTGTGAGGAGGCGAAATATTTTGTCTGATCCGCCGAATCGATGGAGATATTGAAAGTAAGCTTTTCCCGCAAATTTACGACTGCCGGCAGCCCCTTTGCTGGTAGCTTTGGTGAGGTAGCGCTTGTTGACAGAAAAGCCAAAACCGATCCAGCCCGCTGGCGAGTCAATCAGGATATAAATTCGGCTTAAGTCCAAGATCGACGTGTCGGCTTTGATCCTTTTTTGCAGCGCAGCATAGAGTGATCTGTCCCAGGTTTTCAGCCAATCCAACGTTTCCTTTACCGTCCATGGAAGCGCGGATGACATATCCGGCGCTGCGGTTGTTCGCAGCAGCCAGCAGGATTGTGCTTCAAGCGGTTGAACGCTTGCACCCCATGAACGGGCCACCCGATCCAGTGCTTCTTTACTGGTGGTGATGATGTCGCCAAATGGCCCTTTGGGTGACAGCTTGTACACCTTGGCTTCGTCAAGCTCGGATGACAATTCGGAAAGCCCAATTGGGAGCAATGTTCCCAAACTCGATCCAGCCCAATAGGACTGAAACTCTGCTTGCATGTCAGCTTGGCTTTGAGTGGGGTTGCTGATGAGTTGGTCGATCAGGCTCGTGGCCTGCTGCAAGCAGAAGGCAATGGCACCTGTCGGGTTGTATCGATCAAGCACGACAGAACCTTCAGCCAGGTAGCAAAAGTCGCCACCGACGACTCCGTGCGCCATACGGATCGGTAGAAAAGGAGGCTTCTCTGTAATCCGGATTGTCGGGTAGACAAGGAAATCCCAATCGGCAATCGCCAGTTCTATTGGGACGGGCCCGGCAGTGGACTTCAATGTTCCGAGAAATCTGCGAATGCCATTTTTGGTTGGACGGGCTTTGAAGCCCAGTCCATGCATGTAGCGAAGCACATCGCCAAGGCCTTCAAAGTCCATATCAACCTGCAGACGTGTTCGGAACGCGAGGGGCAGGCACTACGGCAGGTGCGGTTGAACGCACAATTTCCGTGGCGCTTTCAACATCGATCAGGCTGGTGGTCGCCGGGACTCGGTTGCCAAGCTGACCCGAGGTAATCTGCAACGCCTGATGCTTTTGATACTCCTGGCAGCCCCTGGCTCTTTTGAGCGCCAATGCCAGGTTTTCAGCTTTACTCGAAGCGTGTTCACGCTCGTCCTGTTTCAAGCGATTGAAGTCCTCTGCGCCGTCATCAATGCCTGGCTCGCGAATCTCGGTATTGAGTGCGGTGGACAGCGCGGTCGCAGCATTCTCGAATGCGATATCGTCACGGCCTCGCTTACCTTCGAAGTTTTGGGCAATCGCGATCATCAAGGAAATGGACGTCGGCCCACCAGATTTCCAGTGAAAGTCCCGCCACGCTTTGGCATACCGGCATACGCGAAGGAATTGATTGCCCAGATCGCCGAAACGCGCGACTTGGTCTCTAATCCACTTTGCGACATCCTCTGGGTCGGAAGCCCTCCACAGGCCAGACCGGGAAGCCAGCATAATGGTGTCAAGGTCGTCCCAAGTTTGAGCTTTGGCTTTCGCCACTTCCAGAAAGGCTTCATTCGAACTGACACCGTCGAGAACCATCGCACGCCGTTCGGTGCTCAGTGCCACCGTGCGCTCGATAACCTTGTTGAACTCATCAATCGGAGCGGCGTAAAGGGGGATGTCAATGTGTGCCCACGAACAGGCGTCGATCCGGATGCAGGTATCCTTAGCGGCGGTACCGGTTACCAACTTCCAACCTTCCTGAGCGCAAAGCACCTGAAGGAGCGTTTCAACCAGGTCGAAGTACTTTTTGGCCATTGCAGCGGGCGGGCCATTGTCCTGCCAAACATCGACTGGAAGGTAAACCCCATAGTCCAGGTCGATTTCCTGCAGTTCCGGCTGTGCAGGCTGAATGCAGGTTTTGTATGACCAAGACCCTTGCGTCCTGAACCGAGGCTCCACGCGCTTTTCCATACCCAAAATAGCGACGGTTGCGTTGGCAATCGCAGGCTTCAAATACTCCCGGATTTTCGTCCGGCATTGAGTCAGAAAGTCACGCTGCTCCTCCGTGGGCGCGATGTTGTCGCTGAAAACGGCGTCGTCAGCGGAAGAAAAAAAGAGCTTGGTGAGGTTCAGCATGTTTCAGACTCCTGACGTGTCGCGTTGTTGCCGTAGTAAAATTTTACGGGGCGAGCTTTGTGCGCAACGAACTCCATGAAGTCCGCTTTTCCAAGACAGGTCTTCGCTTTCTCAAGGCCAGAGCCTATAAGCACTTCCTGAGCATGAATGTCTGCTTTGTCCAGGGCGACAGCCTTGGAGCGATCGTCCGTCAGGTCTTCGTCAACATGCATGTAGCGTGAGCCGAGCTTGTGCTGCAGCATGAAGTCGCAAAGCGACTCTTGAACGGAAATTGACAAGCCGAACAATCGTTGCGCCGCTTTCAGAGGGTTACCTCCACCCCAGTCCATCGCGCCGCCTTCACGGTTGTTTTTTGGGTTCACGGTGAACTTGGATGACATCGTCCCAATAGACAGCAGGTGAATCTCCGAGCTGGCCACGTCGAAAAACGTTTCCGCTTCGTGGAGCGCGAGTAGACCCGGGGCGTTGGCGAACAACCCGCCATCGACGTATTGGTTGTGTTGAAACTGGTGGCGTGGAAAGTAGGTTGGGGCAGCACTCGTGGCGAGTGCAATGTCCACCATCGCGTGTTGATGGTCACGGCGAAAGCTTTCATGGTGTGGGGTTTTGAACAGCACAGGTTTGCCAGTCGAGTAGTTGATCGACGGGATGACGACCGGGTGAAGGCAGTCCCCCAGAAGCTTTTCGCCCAGCATTTCGGGGGCTGATATTTGCTTTTTAAGCTCATCACTGCTGAACGTGGATTTGAAAATGGGCATGCTCGTGCGGGGACTGAAAATAGCCTCTCCATGCTTTTTAAAGAGGTCTACGATTGCTTGAGCAGGAATTTCCGATGCGATGGCGAGCGCCAGGATACCGCCTATGGACGTCCCGGCAATGAGGTCGAAATGGCGGGCGATGGGACCACCAATTTCACGTTCTACTTCTGCCAATATGGTGGCAGTGTACAGTCCCCTGTACCCCCCGCCTGATAGCGCTAAAACCTGAAAACGATTTGCTGACATGGAAACTAACCTCCGGCGCTTCAAGGGGAGCGCGATTGACCGATAAGTTAGCGGCAGAGCCGTTAGTAAAAAAGGGGCGCTTGGGGTAGCTTTGTTACGTTACGTCTCCACCAGCACGCAATCGTTTACTTGCAGTATGAAACGTGAATATTTCTTACGCTTCGTGAGCGTTTGCTCACGTGCGTGCTATTGACCTTTATGAGATTATCGCGTTAATCGTTTTGCTTGGTTTTTCCCGAGGTTCACTACATGTACAAAATAGCCATTGTTGAAGACTCAGAGGCTGTAAATAATGCGCTTGCCGCGTTTTGTCGAGAGCTCAATCACGGAGTGGAGGTCACTCAGTTCTTTGACAGGGCTTCTGCTGAGGTGGCGATCAAACAAAATAACTATTCACTTATAGTTTTGGATATTGAGCTGCCTCCTGAAAAGAATGCAGGCATAGGCCTTATAAGTGTAAATTCGCAATACCACAAAAGTCCGGTTATTGTTGTTTCCGGATTGGAATCTTCAGTGTATCGGTCGATAATGTATCAGTTGGACGTTTGGGACTTTCTTGAGAAACCTATTGCTGCCGATGGGCAAATGTTTTTAGCAGCGGCAATGAGGGTGTTGAGAGATACACAGAACTCACAAAGTAAACAGAACTCGCAGCAACGGCAGGAACAGGCTGCGGAAGATCTAGTCGTTGACCCCGATACGGGTAAGGCTAGGTTTAAAGGCAAGCCTTTGAATATTCCGCACACCGCGAAAACTATATTGCAACGAATATATAAGGCGAAAGGCAATCTCGTCCCGTATGAAGATTTTTTTGATCTCGTAAAAAGTGGAAAAAACAACGACGCGATCCGTCAGCATATAAAAACCATCCGAGATGTTCTAAAAGATGTGGGGGAGTCAGAGGGGCACGTCGAAGTAATCAGGATGAAGGGGGTCCGGTGGCTGGATTAGATTTCAATAAGCTTAAGGGTAATATCAGCAAAGCCTCGATAAGAATTTATGTTGTCGGCGTGCTGGTTGTGATGTTTGTTGTTGTGTTGGCGGGCACAATCGTAGCGCTCAGATTAAGCTTCGGATCTGTGGTTGAACAATATGATTCAAGTGTGAAGCGTAATTTGCAGCGTGTCGCCTATGAGTTTGACTCGCTTGATGGGAGAGTCAACCTTAGTAATTTTGATGCCCCCAAACCTGATAACTCTGGAATCCCTTTTTATAAAATACCTCTAGAGTATATTAACGTTATGCCTGGGCATGTTGAGGACGTAAAGCCTCTGCTGGGATGCAGCTATGCAGGCATGGATGCACCGCAAAATAGAGTGTGTGCCGGAATGCTGACAAACAAGGCTCTGGGAGCAATAGCTTATGTGAGGGGGAGGTTCGAAAAAATTAACGACTTGGTATCGCCTCGTTACATCGATGACCCTAGAACGGGAGATTATTTCTTAGTTACGTTATCTGCGCGCGGTACAGTTAGCCAGTTTATCGTCACCTTCGATTCCGTGAAGCGTGTCGGCGACACCCTGACCCCTTACTTATCCCCAGCCTGGAGCTTAACTGGATTCAGAATTGGATCGTCAACACGTAGAGCTTATTCAAGAGAGCCACAGATCAAAGGGCGCGCTCTGAAATTAAACGGCCAAGGTGCAGCCAATAGGTATGAGTTCATATTCCAAATCCCGGCTTATGCATTTGCGGACGATGCTTTCCAGGCCAATCAGGCTCAAGGGAAAGCCACTATTTGGCCGCCCAAGGATATCTCCGAAGCCCGCCTAGACATAAAATTAATCGGTAACAATGCGATAGGTGAGAGCAGTATCATACTGGATTCGACATTGTCTGAGCCAGATACCGTTTTTTCGTTTGATAAAATGAGAAATTATCTAACGCCGGGTGAGGTTTTGGTGTTTTCTCCGCGTAACTCAAGTACAGAAATTGAAGTCAGGCACTCGACGGTCGAAAATTTAGGTGCTAAACGGAATTTCCCTTTTAACTTGATTGATCATTTAACTGACTTTCTTATTAAGGTCATCGTTCCGGCAAAAAATATAGACGCACTGGCCCAGCTCCCCGATGGGAGTTCTATTGCCATTCGTGGGGATGCCTCCAGCGTGTTGGGCGGATGGCGAATGGCCGCGCAGTCCATTGTATTGCTATCCTCGCTTATAAGTATCATGTTATTGGTATCCTACGTGATCCTTCGTGTATTTGTGCTGGATCCACTTTATAAGGTTCGTCGCAATACACTGCATATGAAAGAGAGGTTTAGCGTAGTTGATGAGTATAGATTACCCTTTCATATCAAGGAAAGTCAGAGTGAGGTAGGGGTTCTTTGGCGAAATATTTTGGAACTTCATGAGGCACTTATAGCTTATGGCCGCAGTGCGGTTGAGCGTTCGAAAAGAGAACATAAATTTCTTCGTGCCATTGGTCATGAAATTAGGTCTCCATTGCAGGATCTGATGCTTCGGCACAACGATGAGAATGATCCAAGTACTAGGTATGTACGCAGGATCTCTTTCGCGGTGAAATATCTGTATGATGCTTCGTTGGGGCAGGAGATTTCTGATAGTTTTACCTTTAAGACTCCCCAGGAAGCAATGAATTCGCTGTCTGGAGACATTACCAAGGAAAATATCA
Source organism: Pseudomonas sp. 10(2024) (assembly GCF_045164175.1). Classification (NCBI taxonomy): domain Bacteria; kingdom Pseudomonadati; phylum Pseudomonadota; class Gammaproteobacteria; order Pseudomonadales; family Pseudomonadaceae; genus Pseudomonas; species Pseudomonas sp. 10(2024). Next base: position 721,976 of record NZ_CP174006.1, on the reverse strand, counting down.
CTGAATACCTAATTAACGCTACTGAGTCTGCGATTGCAGGCATCAAATATGTTGGAAGTGATAAGGCTCTTTATGTGATGGTTGATGCGGATATGCTGGAATCCGTGCTGACAGCCATTATTAATAATGCCAATGATTTCCGAGTGCCTGATACTGAGATTATCGTTGATGGGTACCTGGAGCGTGGAAGTGCCGTAGTCACAATAAAAAATATAGGCCCTCATATCGCGAATGACCCTATAGAAGAGATATTTGAATATGGAGTATCTGTGCGAGATGGTGCTGGAGAAGATGAGCATCTCGGACAGGGGCTGTATATGGCGAAAACGTTTGTTTCACGGCTGAGCGGAAGCTTGACTGCGCGAAACTTAGGGGATGGGGTTTGTTTCGAAATTAGGCTTCCATGCGTAAGCTAGTTTCGTTTGTTGTCAGGCGATAAACCAATGCTAATCGTCACGACCGGCCCATTCGGGTCGGTCGGACTTTTGAGGGGTCAGTCGGCCAGGACGCAAATTTATGGATCCCAACCGTTTTTCGCATTGTCCTTATTTTTCGGGTTTGTGAATCCGTAGTGTCGGATGCTTCGACTTGTTTTCGGGAGTCACGTGATGCCTTGACATCATTATTCGGGACGAGCTGTAGTCGTTTATTTGATTTTTCTGTACGGAGCAGCGAGGGCTGACAATTTCAGGCCTGGCATCTTTTCTGGCAAAAGCAGCCGGGAAGACGCCATAACGGCACTGCGTGCTCATTTAGTACTTGCCAGTTCGGCTGCAGAACATCTGCTATTGGCCGTTTGCTGCCCCTCGCCAATGGCCGCTTTGGGTCGATTGCTGCCAGTCGTACCTATCAATAGCAGCACCTCGCTCAGAGGTTGAACACCCATGCTTTTTGTAAACGACGGGCGAGCAGCCGCACGGTCAGCAGATAGTAATACCGCGTCGCTTCGCTGCGTCGGTTTAGGCGATGCTCAAGAAACCAAATCACATGCTTTTTCTGCCAAGCCCAAGGCGTCAGTCGATGCCAACGCTCTGAAATTTCAGCCTGAATAATTTTCGCCTGGCGCACGTGGCGTCGCCGGGTTGCGTGCGAGCCGGTCAGCACTCCAGCCAGGAATAGCTCCATGTCGAACTGCTTACTCATTCCTGCCCACCAATGTAAGCAGCGATCACATCGATCCGACCGTGCCCCAGCTCGTAGCTGATTTGCCTCCGAGCCTCACAATCAAGGTTCCTATCTACCTGGCAACAGTGGCCGCTATTGATAGGCGCGCGGTGTTGGGTGATTTGCTCATAGCGCTCACATGCGTATGCCGCTCGTAGCTCATGGAAACCTTTGAGGTTGTTTGCATGCAGGATATCCCGCGCAGGACGGATGATTTCTTGTAGGAAATTCAGGTAGCTTTCGTATGGCGCAATCAGGTTGCGGCTACCCGCAGGCGACACTTCGTACGCAAATCCAAGTGCACCTCGAACATGGTCGTCCACTGCAATCCATCGTTGCGCCGAGGCACCGGCGCGGCCGCCTTTGGTGCCGTCTTGGATGTTGATCATGCCGAACTCTTTAGCCTCACGACTTAGCCGCGGCAGGTCAGCCAAGATGGCCTCACGCAAGCGCACGCCGCTGGCTCGCGCCAACATAACGATCGCTGCTGCCCGTCTCTGATTACGGCTGCAAAGCGCATCGACGATCTGTTTAACCTGCGCGCGATCTTGGCCTTGGAGTAACGAGTGACGAACACCGGTGCGCTGCATGCCCAGCGCCTTGCTCGGACTTGGCAGTTTCACATGCTGATTACCGCGAAGCGCAGCCATGGTCCTGTTAACGCTGGATAGGCGGTTATGCGCGGTGCTGACGGCGAGATCACCGCGCCTAACAATGTCGCGCAGATACGCCGCGTAGTCGGCCAATACCTTTCGATCAATCTGCCGCGCATCATTGATACCGGGACCCTGTTCGGAGCGGCACCACTTCACGAATGCCTGCCACCGATCACAGTGTGCCTTCACCGTGCCGTAGTGGCCGCCGCCGAACATGTCTCTCAACGCCTGCGGCCCTGCATAGCTCAATTGCCTGCCGTAACCGAAATTACGACCATCGCGTCTACCCACCAATGCCATGTCAGTCACCTCATCTGCCGTTCTCCGGTCCTCACCCCACGTCATCCCGCCAAGAATGCTGAGTGTTATCAGGGATCAAGGCCCCTGCGACCTGTGGGGAGTGTCCACTACGCGGGACTGGCGGCTCCTTACGTCCGGGAGCGAGGGCATCTCATGATCTGGCCTCCTGAGCACCGTTACCGGTGGGCGGGCGGAGGCAGTACTGGCTGACGAGACCAGTGCCGCGAGATCCTGAGCCAGGTGCATGCAGCAATGCGATGACCGGGGCATGCCTGACTGTCAGTCAGGTGCAGTCCATTCCCTGGTCTGCGGCACCATCATCTACATCGCTGCTGCTGGTGACATCGGCGTTTGTCACGCCGATTGTCACGAGGGGGAATGCCGCAAAGCCATGTGCGATCAGCGCTGCAGCAGCGTTAGAAGCGCCCGTCTCTTTCCAGAGAAAGAGACGGGCGCAGGTTGGCGCAGTAGTCGGCCAAGCGGATAGGTTGCTGCAGGGCAGCACAGTACGGTGTAGCTGGCGCACGAGGGCCATGAGATTAGAGAGCATCCATCACCGGGAAGGTGACCGGGCGAGCTGCCGGATGCGAATCGCCCTTGGGGAGAACCACCGCGGGAGCGGCGTAACCTTGAAGGTTCGGGTCACCTGTGGTGCTGTCATCGACAGCGCTTGCACGGCCAGTTCTACGCCTGTGGATAAACCCGGTCAAGGGTCGAAATTCAGCGCTACTTGGGACGTGAAAAGCGGTTATTCACCGGCGGAATTCCATGGTAAACCCCGGACAACGTCGTGGCTTTTAGCTTTGCAAAGTGAGGTCCTTCCAAACAGGGCGGCTGTGCAGCCCTGTTTGGAAGGACCCGCGTGAAAGAGCAGCCAGCGCCGATCTTGCAGGCTCACCCACGATTGAATGCGCCATGGCCATTTGGCAAGGCGGTGACGTTATCGCCTACCGGGTGGGCAAACTCATGCGGGGTGACATGGCCCAATCTGTTGGCATCGATGTAGTTACTCCACCACGCCATGATCAACCGACGCTGCTCCAGAAACTGGGCCTTGTGGATGTACGCGGCGCGCACGCGGTTACGCTCCTGATGGCTCATCTGCCGCTCAATCGCCGCGTCCGTCCATAGCCCTGATTCGAGCAAGGCACTACAAGCCATGGTCCTGAAACCATGCCCGCACACGTCCTTGGTGGTGTCGTACCCCATATTGCGCAGCACCTGGTTAACCGTATTCTCCGACAAGGGTTTCCAGTACCTGTGGTCACCGGGCAACACCAGTTCAGAGAACCGATTCAAGCTGCGTAACCGTTCAAGGATCTCGATGACTTGATGCGACAGCGGCACTATCTGAATGTCCCCACTCATCTTGGTCCCGCGTGTGGAATAGCGGACGCCTTCAATCGGCTTGCGTGTATCGGGGATCTCCCACATTGCCCGTTGCAGATCGAATTCATCCCACCGTGCAAAGCGCAGTTCGCTGGAGCGCACGAACACATGCAGCGTCAGCAGCACGGCGAGCCGGGTCAGCTCGCGACCGGTGTAGTTGTCGATTCGATCCAACAGTTCAGGAAGGCGGTTCAGCGAGAGTGCAGGACGGTGCACGACGCGCGGCGCTTGAATCGAGCCAGCCAGATCGAGCGCCGGATTTTGAGTGATCTGCCGCGCCCGCTTGGCGCCCCGCATTATCGTGGATAGGTAGTTCTGCACACGCAGCGCAACATCCATCGTGCCGCGATCTTTGACTCGCTGGGTGACCTCAAGGAGATCGTGGGTGTCGAGTTCAGCGATAGGCCGCTGGCCAATCAGTGGAAACACGTGGGTGCGTAATCTGCTCAGCACCGTCTTGGCGTGCCCCTCAGTCCAACGCCGAGACATTTCGACGTGCCACTCCAGGGCAACGGTTTCAAATAGAAGGCTCGCCCGCTGAGCAGCGATCTTGGCCTTCTGCTTTTCTTCCATCGGATCAAGGTTATCGAGCAACAAAGCTTTAGCCTCATCGCGCTTGATCCTCGCGACAGCCAACGAAACGATGGGGTATTTGCCGATGATCAGCGTGCCTTCCTTGCCGCTGGGTTTGAAATACCGCAGCCGCCAAGTCTTCGAGCCACTGGGCGCGACGTACAGGTACATGCCCCCGCCGTCGAACAGTTTGTAGGCGCGATCACGCGGTTTGGCCGAGCGGCATTTAAGGTCGCTGAGCGGAATGGCTAGGCGTGGCATAGGGGTACGTTCTCCATGCAGGAAAGACGCTGTACCCCAAAAATACCCCGGGTTATTGGGGATTTTGTTGGTTCCCGACGGAGGGTCGTGGAAACGAAAAACCGGCCATAAGGCCGGTTTAGAGGGCTTCCAAGGCATTCAGCGGAATGCAGTGGAGCTGGATGTGGTGCCGGAGACAGGAATCGAACCTGCGACCTTCGCGTTACGAGTGCGCTGCTCTACCGACTGAGCTACACCGGCGTGTAGCGCAACGTACCACTGCTCACACCCGTAACGCAAACCCCTGTTTCCGCTGGTTTATTGCCCCGCCCTCAAGCCCCCTTGCACCCTTTGGGCGCCAGGTCTTCCTCGATGTCGGTCGTGCACGCCCAGCCGCTGGCCGAACGCGTCAGGGTCAGGGCCTTGCCCAGCGCGTTGGCCGGCGCATCCACCAGGGTGCAGACAATGCTGCCGCTACCATCCGCGGCCTTGCCGCTCGCCGTGATCGCACAATGCGCCGTCGCCGGCTGGCCACCCAGGGCGGCGACATCCGCTACATCCTTTCCATCATTCAGCCGCAGATCCATCGCCGTCTTCAGCGCGCTGATCTCCAGCAACCCGGCCGCGGCCTTGGAGCGTGCCTGGTGGTTGGTGTACATCGGTAAGGCGATGGTCGCCAGAATGCCGATGATCGCGACGACGATCATCAGTTCGATCAGGGTGATACCGCGTTGCCCTTTCATGAACGTAGTTCCTTTTTGATTCGCTTACACATTGAGGTCAGTTGCGCCCCAACCGGCAGCGGCGCAGTAGGCCTGAACAGACACCTTTTGTCACCCCTGCCCGCACGGGCGTCATCTTCGCTGAACTACTCTAGTGAGCATCACGGACGCGTGCCCTTGCATGGACGCGACAAGCTGTTTCCAGGCTTGTCGCCGGGGCTGAACAAGGACCTTTGCATGACTTCATCTTCACTTCTCTACCGCTGGCACGGCACCGACGCCAACGGCGCGCCGGTCAGCGGCCAAACACCCGGGCGCAGCCCGGCTTATGTGCGCGCCGGGCTGATTCGCCAGGGCATCACGGTGGCGAGTTTGAAGCCGGCCAGCGGGCTGGCGTTCAGCTTGCCAAAGCGGCGCGAAAAGGCGGACCCGGCGGGGTTCAGCCGGCAGTTGGCGACGTTGCTCAAGGCCGGCGTGCCGCTGCTGCAGGCGTTCGAGGTGATGGGCCGCAGTGGTTGCGATGCGGCGCAGGCGGCGTTGCTGGAAAGATTGAAACAGGATGTGGCCTCGGGCCTGGGGTTGGCGGATGCGTTGCAGCGTCACCCGGCATGGTTCGATGCGCTGTATTGCAACCTGGTACGGGTGGGCGAGCAGTCCGGTACGCTCGACCGGCAGCTGGAGCAGCTGGCCGGCATGCTGGAACAGCGTCGGGTGCTGCACAAGAAGGTGCGCAAGGCGATGATCTACCCGCTGCTGCTGTTGCTGACCGGGCTGGGGGTTTCGGCGATCTTGTTGCTGGAGGTCATTCCGAAATTCGAGAGCATGTTCTCGGGCATGGGCGCGGCGTTGCCGGCATTTACCCAATGGGTGATCAACTTGTCCACAGGGCTGAGCCGGTTTGCGCCGCTGCTGCTGGTGATGGGCTTGGTGCTGGGTGTTGCCGTGCGCCAGCTTTACCGGCAGCACGCGCCAGCGCGCCTGTGGATATCTGGGCGGGTGCTGGGCTTGCCCGTGTTTGGCAAGTTGCTGGGGCAGGCCGCGCTGGCGCGGTTTGCGCGCAGCCTGGCAACGTCCTACGGCGCCGGGGTGCCGTTGCTGGATGCGCTGGGGACGGTGGCGCGGGTAACGGGTGGCGACCTGCACGAGCAGGCGGTGTTGCGGCTGCGCCAAGGCATGGCCAATGGGCAGGGGCTGAACCAGGCGATGGCCGGTGAACCGCTGTTTCCCCCGTTGCTGGTGCAGTTGACGGCCATCGGTGAATCCAGCGGCACGCTGGACCAGATGCTGGAAAAAGCCGCCAGCCATTACGAGGAACAGGTCAGCCAGGCGCTGGACCAGTTGACCAGCCTGCTGGAGCCGGCCATCGTGCTGATCCTGGGCTTGCTGGTGGGTGGCCTGGTGGTGGCGATGTACCTGCCGATCTTCCAGTTGGGTAGTTTGATCTGAACATGACTTTATGGGCTTTTCTGGCTGAACAGCCAGCGTATTTCCTCACCCTTGCTACGGTGCTCGGCCTGCTGGTGGGCAGCTTTATCAACGTGCTGGTGTATCGCCTGCCGATCATGCTGGAGCGGCAATGGCAGCGTGAGGCGCAAGAGGTATTGGGGCTGCCGACCACGCAGCACGCGCGTTTCGACCTGTGCCTGCCCGCCTCCCGGTGCCCACACTGCGCGCACCGGATTCGTGCGTGGGAGAACATTCCGGTCATCAGCTACCTGGCCTTGGGCGGGCGCTGTTCGTCCTGCAAAAACCGCATCAGCCTGCGTTACCCGGTAGTGGAAGTGGCCAGCGCGCTGCTGTCGCTGGTAGTGGCCTGGCGCTTCGGCGCTTCGGTAGAGGCGTTGGTGGCGTTGCCGCTGACCTGGTGCCTGCTGGCGCTGAGCCTGATCGATGCGGACCACCAACTGCTGCCGGATGTGCTGGTGCTGCCGACCATGTGGCTAGGGCTGATCGTCAATGCCTTTGGTATCCATGTGCCCTTGGCCGATGCCCTGTGGGGCGCAGTGGCCGGGTACCTCAGCCTGTGGACGGTGTACTGGGTGTTCAGACTGGTCACCGGCAAGGAAGGCATGGGCTATGGCGATTTCAAGCTGATGGCGCTGATCGGGGCATGGGGGGGTTGGCAGGTGCTGCCGTTGACGCTGCTGTTGTCGTCGGTGGTGGGGGCGCTTGTTGGCCTGTGCCTGCTGCGTTTTCGCCGGCATGCCTTGGGCACGGCAATCCCGTTTGGCCCTTATCTGGCAATTGCGGGGTGGATTGCCGTGCTCTGGGGTGATGAAATATACGCCTCATACATGCAACTGCTTGGATACTGATGACCACTGCGGCCTTTACCCCCTGGATTCTCGGCCTGACCGGCGGCATTGGTAGCGGCAAAAGCGCCGCTGCCGAGCGCTTTGTCGAGCTTGGCGTGCACCTGGTCGATGCCGACCAGGCGGCGCGCTGGGTTGTCGAACCTGGCCGCCCGGCCCTGGCCAGCATCGTCGAGCGCTTCGGCCCGGGCGTGCTGCAGGGCGACGGCCAGCTCGATCGTGCCGCCCTGCGCCAGCTGATATTCACCGACCCGGCCCAACGCAAATGGCTGGAACAACTGCTGCACCCGCTGATCGGTCAGGAGATTTTCAGCTATCTGGCCAAGGCGCAGTCGCCTTATGCGGTCTATGTGTCGCCGCTGCTGATCGAATCGGGCCAGCATCACAAGACCCAACGCGTACTGGTGATCGATGCGCCGCAGGACCTGCAAATAGCCCGTACCCTGGCGCGGGACAACACCAGTGCCGAGCACGTGCAGGCCATTTTGCAGGCGCAGTTGGCCCGTGAGGATCGCCTGCGCCATGCCGATGATGTGGTGGTCAACGACGGCGGCCTGGCCGCGCTGCATGAGCAGATTGACCGCCTGCACCACTTTTACCTGACTTTGAAAGGAGGCCAGCCATGAGCCAGCCATTGACCGTCGATTGCCCGACCTGCGGCGCGCCTGTGGAATGGAGCGAAAAAAACGCGTTCCGACCGTTTTGTTCGGACCGTTGCAAGCTGATCGACCTGGGGGCCTGGGCAGCCGAGGAGCACAAGATTGCGGGGTCGGAAGAGTCCGAAGATGAGCTGTATTCGGGGGACCTGGAGCCGCGGCATTGAGCTGATCCACAAATACAACGCGGGCCCACAACCCGCGCGGTACCTGTGGGAGCGGGCAAGCCCGCGAAGCAGGCGGCGCAGTGGATGGCACGGGCTTCGCCCGTGTTCGCGGGCATGCCCGCTCCCACAGTGAGAGTGCAACCTCTGAGTGCTGTGCATTACCCCCGAAGAGGCCAGCACAGCCACCACACCTTCACCGCTCATCTTCCTTCCAGGGCGCCTGCAGATAGCGTGTGCGGTTGAAGGTTTCCAGCCACTCGGGGCAAAACACCACCAGCGCACTGATCACCATGCCGTTGATGAACGCCTCGGGGAACATCATCAACCATAGGTAGCCAACAAAGTCGCTGAGCCACTCCGGCAGGGCAAAACGCCCGTCCAGCCACAACACCCCTAGCGCTGCGGGGACGCAAATCAGCACAGTCAGGGCGGCCGGAAAAAAACCCGAACAAAAGATGTAAACGAACAAGTTGCGGGGCTGGGCACGCTCCACCAATAGCGCGCACACCTCGGTAATCAGCACCGGCAAGCCAACCAGCAACAAACCATTCAACCCCAGCGCCGCCAGGTCCTGACGCCCCAGCGCCAGCAAGCCGAGCTGGGCCATGAACCCACCCAGCACCGCCAGCGGCCAGTCCAGCAACAGGGTGACCGCCGTCATGCCAATAAAGTGGTACGACACCCCGGTATCAAAGTCGCGCCGCACCAGCCACAGCGCAAACAGGCAGAACACCGTGCCAAACAGCAAATGCTGGCGGCGCCGGTCGGTAAACAGTTCAACCCAGCGAACCCGGCTGACCGCCCAGATCAGCAACGGCACATAACCCAGCCAGCCAAGGGTAAGGGTGGTGTCGGATAACACCTGCGCGCTGATCACCTGAACAATACCCTTTGCGGCCATGTGGATAAAACCGAGTCTACACCCATTCTCCCATTCCTTCGGCTGCGGTAGGCTGACGCTTCCATTCGATGCAGGAAGCATTGGTCATGCTGGAAGGAACCAACCCCGCCCTGCTACTGGCAGCGGCACTCAACGCCATCATCGGCGTAATTCACCTGGCCATCATCGCCGTGGGGCCGCGTTGGTACCGTTTGTTCGGGGCCGGTGAGCGCATGGCGGTGGCCGCCGAGAAGGGCCGCTGCTACCCGGCGCTGATCACCGCTGCCATCGCCTGCGTGTTGCTGGCCTGGTCGGCCTATGCGCTGTCGGCTGCCGGGGCGATCGGGCGGCTGCCCTTGCTGCTGCCAGTCATTTGCCTGATCACCCTGGTGTACTTGCTACGCGGCCTGCTGGGGCCAGTATTGCTGGCGGGCACCGGGCGTTCGCAGCGTTTTATCGTGGTCAGCTCGCTGATCTGCCTGGGCTTTGGCGTGGTACATCTGGTCGGGCTGGTGCAGCAGTGGCCAGTGCTGGGCTGATTCTCACGCTTAAACAGCATCTTACCGTCATCGATTAGCGGCTAAGCTTGTCTGCATGGATGACTCAGACTACCTGCGCCTGCTTACCATCCAGGCCGAACAAGCCAATGCCTTTCTCTCCAACGCCCGTAAGTGGGAGCGGGAGCGTTGGGTGTGCCAGCGCCTGTTGCAGGGGCTGAACATTCCCTACCGCAGCGAGGACTTCACCCCGGCGGGGCAGGAGCCACCAGACGTGCTGTTCCGCGACGCCGCCTTCGAGGTGTTTTTCGTGCTCGACGAGGGCCGCCGGCTGAACGATGAATGGCGCGAGGAGCTGCAGCGGCGGCGCAGTGCGTTTTCCCTGGCGCAACTGGTACGCCGCGAAGCACGCCCACGGCGCATCAGTGCCACCGAACTGCTGGGGCGCCTGGCGCCCACCTTGCGCAAGAAGGCGCACAATTACCGGGAACGCGGGCTGGAGCTGAACGAGCTGGACATCATCGCGTTCTCCAGCCTCAAGCGCGAAGTGCTCGACCTCAACACCCACTTCCCGCCGCCTACCGAATACCTGCGCCAGGGCTGGCGTTCGTTGTCGCTGGTTGGGCCAACCTTTGCCCGGGTACTGTTTGCCCACCCCGATGCGCCGGATTTCCTGCGTGGCAACCTGGGCCGCAGCATCGTCTTCGACGTAGGCATCAGTCTTTGATCCAGTGCAGCGACTGTTTGCGATGGCGTACACTCGGCGCCAGGGATAGAAAGCATTATCATTTGTTTCAAGCGCCTGCGCGAACGCTGTAGCGTTTGCACAGTCACAAACGTCTACCTGACGAGGCCCACCATGACCAGCCGCCTGAACCCGGAAGATCAGCGTCGTGTCGATGAGTATCTGCGAGCCCCCCAGCACCAAGTCGAGCGCAGGCCCTTCCGGCCGTGGCTGCTCCTTGTGCTGGTGCTGGCCGTGACCATCGGGTTGGGTCTCATCAGCCGCCTGCTGAGTGGACTGGTGCTATGAGCTGCTTCGCGCTCGCCCTCCCCTCGTGCAGTTTGCGGCCGGCCCCCAGGGCCACGAATTCCGTAAACCTTATGAGATATTCCCATGACTCATCGCATCGTGATTGTCGGCGGCGGCGCCGGCGGCCTGGAACTGGCGACCCGCCTGGGTAAAAGCCTGGGCAAGCGCAAGCAGGCCGAAATCACCCTGGTCGACACCAACCTCACGCACATCTGGAAGCCACTGCTGCACGAAGTGGCCGCCGGCTCGCTGAACTCCTCGGAAGACGAACTGAACTACGTGGCCCAGGCCAAGTGGAACCACTTCAATTTCCAGCTGGGGCGGATGAGCGGCCTGGACCGTGAAGGCAAGCAGATTCAACTGGCTGCCACCCTCGACGAAGAGGGCCGCGAGCTGCTGCCTGCGCGCACCCTGGGCTACGACACCCTGGTGATTGCCGTGGGCTCCAACACCAACGACTTCGGCACCCTGGGCGCAGCGCAGCACTGCCTGTTCCTGGATACCCGCAAGCAGGCCGAGCGTTTCCACCAGCAACTGCTGAACCACTACCTGCGTGCCCACGCCGGCGACGTGGCCAGCGAGAAAATCAGCGTAGCCATTGTCGGCGCCGGTGCCACCGGTGTAGAGCTGGCGGCCGAGCTGCACCACGCTGCCCACGAGCTGGCGGCCTATGGCCTGGACCGCATCCAGCCCAAGGACATGCACATCACCCTTATCGAGGCGGGCCCGCGCGTTCTGCCGGCGCTGCCGGAGCGCATCAGCGTACCGGTTCACAAAACCCTGGAAAAACTCGGGGTGAAGGTGATGACCAACGCCGCAGTCAGTGAAGTGACCGAGGACGGCCTGAAAACCAAGGACGGTGAAGTGATCCAGGCCAGCCTGAAAGTGTGGGCAGCCGGTATCCGGGCGCCAGGTTTCCTCAAGGACATCGATGGCCTGGAAACCAACCGCATCAATCAGCTGGTGGTGCGCCCTACCCTGCAAACCACCCGCGACGACAACATCTTCGCCTTCGGTGACTGCGCCGCCTGCCCGCAACCTGGCAGCGACCGCAACGTGCCGCCGCGTGCACAGGCGGCGCACCAGCAGGCTTCGATGCTGGCGCAAAGCCTGAAGGCGCGCTTGGAGAACAAGGCCCTGCCGACGTACGAGTACAAGGACTATGGCTCGCTGGTGTCGCTGTCGCGCTTCTCGGCGGTGGGCAACCTGATGGGTAACCTGATGGGCAGCGTGAAGCTGGAAGGCTGGCTGGCGCGCATGTTCTATGTGTCGCTGTACCGCATGCACCAGATGGCGCTGTACGGGTTCTTCCGCACGGCGTTGATGATGCTGGGTAGCAAGATTGGCCGGGGTACCGAGCCGCGCCTGAAGTTGCACTGACAGGCGCCCCCATGCCCTGTAGGCGCGGGTTTACCTGTGAATGCGATGGTGGCTGCACTGCCGCATTCGCGGGTGAACCCGCTCCTACAAAGGGGCGGTGTGGCAAATAGATGCAGGTGGGATTTGCACCGATGGGCGCATTATTCGAGGCAAAAGAAAAAGGGCATCTCATGCGAGATGCCCTTTGTTCATGGTGGGTCGTGTAGGATTCGAACCTACGACCAATTGGTTAAAAGCCAACTGCTCTACCAACTGAGCTAACGACCCAAAAATGGTCGGGGTGAGGGGATTCGAACTCCTGACATCCTGCTCCCAAAGCAGGCGCGCTACCGGACTGCGCTACACCCCGAGTGTTTCAAAAAAAAGGGCATCTCTTTGAGATGCCCTTTTCTACATGGTGGGTCGTGTAGGATTCGAACCTACGACCAATTGGTTAAAAGCCAACTGCTCTACCAACTGAGCTAACGACCCGGAAAATGGTCGGGGTGAGGGGATTCGAACTCCTGACATCCTGCTCCCAAAGCAGGCGCGCTACCGGACTGCGCTACACCCCGAGATTGGCTCCGCGACCTGGACTCGAACCAGGGACCCAATGATTAACAGTCATTTGCTCTACCGACTGAGCTATCGCGGAACTGAACTTCGGTACAACTCCGAAGACTGTGTTCGCTTCGGACTCTTTAGCTTCTTCGCTTTCGCGTTGTCGCTGCTGAGGCCGGCTATTCTACATTCTTCGTTTTGCTTGTCAACCACTTTTTTTCATTCAACTTACTGATTTGTAAGTTGTTTTGCGATCACCGATGTTGCTGGTGATTCGCTTAGTGCCTGACAACGCGGCGTATATTAGGGGCACTCTAAATTTGATGCAAGCAAAAATTTCAAAAATTTCAGGCGGTTACCCCGGGTTGGCGCAAAGGCCCGAAATAGCTGGGCTGTGCCGGCATTGGCAAGGGGTAAAAAAAGCCCCGCAAACGCGGGGCTCATGGTGCAACACAATCAGCCGAAGACGATTTCGTCGCCTTCCACCTTGGCGGTGATCGCCGTACCGGGCAGGAACTTGCCGGCCAGAATCAGCTGCGCCAGCGGGTTCTCGATCCAGCGCTGGATCGCACGCTTCAGCGGCCGCGCGCCGTACACCGGGTCGTAACCCACGGCAATCAGCTTGTCCAACGCCTCTGGGCTCAGGCTCAGCGACAGTTCGCGCTCCAGCAGGCGGCTGCGCAGGCGGCCGAGCTGGATTTCTGTAATACCGGCAATCTGCTCGCGGCCCAAAGGCTCGAACACCACCACTTCGTCGATGCGGTTGATGAATTCCGGACGGAAGTGCGCCCCCACCGCATCCATCACTGCCGCACGCTGTGCCTCGCGGTCACCCACCAGTTCCTGAATCTGCGCCGAGCCCAGGTTGGAGGTCATCACGATCACGGTGTTGCGGAAGTCCACGGTGCGCCCGTGGCTGTCGGTCAGGCGGCCGTCTTCCAGCACCTGCAACAGCACGTTGAACACATCCGGGTGGGCTTTTTCCACCTCGTCCAGCAGCACCACCGAGTAAGGCTTGCGCCGCACGGCCTCGGTCAGGTAACCGCCCTCTTCATACCCTACATAGCCTGGTGGTGCACCGATCAGGCGCGCGACGGAGTGCTTCTCCATGAATTCGGACATGTCGATGCGCACCATCGCCTCTTCGGTGTCGAACAGGAACTCGGCCAGCGCCTTGCACAGTTCGGTCTTGCCCACACCAGTCGGGCCGAGGAACAGGAACGAACCACTTGGCCGGTTCGGGTCGGACAGCCCGGCACGCGAGCGGCGTACGGCGTTGGCTACGGCGGTTACCGCCTCGCTCTGGCCAATCACGCGCTGGTGCAGCAGCTCTTCCATTTTCAGCAGCTTCTCACGCTCGCCTTCGAGCATCTTGGCCACAGGAATGCCGGTCCACTTCGACACCACTTCGGCAATTTCTTCCTCGGTGACCTTGTTGCGCAGCAACTGGTTGTCGGTCTTGCCGTGCTGGTCGACCATCTGCAGGCTGCGCTCCAGGTCCGGGATCACCCCGTACTGCAGTTCGGCCATGCGGTTCAGGTCGCCTTTGCGACGGGCGGCTTCCAGCTCCTGGCGAGACTGCTCGATCTTTTGCTGGATCTGCGCCGAGCCCTGCACTTCAGCTTTCTCCGAAGCCCAGATTTCTTCCAGGTCGGAATACTCACGCTCCAGCCGCTCGATTTCCTCGGTCAGCTTCTCCAGGCGCTTTTTCGCCGCTTCGTCTTCTTCTTTCTTCAGCGCCTGCGACTCCACCTTCAGCTGGATCAGGCGGCGATCAAGGCGGTCGAGCACTTCCGGCTTGGAGTCAATCTCCATGCGGATGCGGCTGGCCGCTTCGTCGATCAGGTCAATGGCCTTGTCCGGCAGCTGGCGGTCGGTGATGTAGCGGTGGCTGAGCTTGGCCGCTGCGATGATTGCACCGTCGGTGATGGCCACCTTGTGGTGCACTTCATAGCGCTCTTTCAGGCCACGCAGGATGGCGATGGTGTCTTCCTCGCTCGGCTCTTCGACCAGCACCTTCTGGAAACGGCGCTCCAGGGCGGCGTCCTTTTCGATGAACTGGCGGTACTCGTTCAGCGTGGTGGCACCTACGCAATGCAGCTCGCCGCGGGCCAGGGCCGGCTTGAGCATGTTGCCGGCGTCCATGGCGCCCTCGCCTTTGCCGGCGCCGACCATGGTGTGCAGTTCGTCGATGAACAGGATGATCTGGCCTTCCTGCTTGGACAGTTCGTTCAGCAGGCTTTTCAAGCGCTCTTCGAACTCGCCGCGGTACTTGGCACCGGCAATCAGCGCGCCCATGTCCAGCGCCAGCAGGCGCTTGCCTTTGAGGCCGTCGGGCACTTCACCATTGATGATGCGCTGGGCCAGGCCTTCGGCGATGGCGGTTTTACCCACGCCAGGCTCACCAATCAGCACCGGGTTGTTCTTGGTACGGCGTTGCAGCACCTGCACGGTACGGCGGATTTCATCGTCACGGCCAATGACCGGGTCCAGCTTGCCCTCTTCGGCACGCTTGGTCAGGTCGACGGTGTATTTGTCCAGCGCCTGGCGCGATTCCTCGGCGTTGGCGTCATTCACTGCCGCGCCGCCACGCAGGTTGTTGATGGCATTTTCCAGCGCTTTCTTGCTCACGCCCTGGCTCAGCAGCAGCTTGCCGAGCTTGCTGTTTTCGTCCATGGCGGCCAACAGCACCAGCTCGCTGGAAATGAACTGGTCGCCCTTCTGCTGTGCCAGGCGGTCTGCCTGGTTAAGCAGGCGTGCCAAGTCCTGCGACATGTTCACGTCGCCGGTAGGGTTCTGTATTTTCGGCAGTTGGTCGAGTTCTTTCACCAGCCCCTGGCGCAGGCCATTGATGTCGAAGCCTACCTGCATCAGCAGCGGTTTGATGGAGCCGCCCTGCTGTTCGAGCAGCGCCTGTAACAGGTGCACGGGCTCGATGGCAGGGTGGTCCATGCCAACGGCCAAAGACTGGGCATCGGATATTGCAAGTTGCAGCTTGCTGGTTAAACGGTCTATTCGCATGGTGTACCTTCCTTTAAAGGGCAGGTCGGAGCGATGGACAGCGCCTGTTTATAAAGAAACCTGCCTGAGATGACTTTATAGATAAGGCTGATTCTGGAAGATTCAAGCTTAGCGGGGTTGACCAAAGTCAACCTGTTGGATTAACGGGGCCCATTCGCGGGCATGCTCGCCCCCACAGGTACACCACCAGTTTCAACGTTTGCGGAATTTTTGTGGGAGCGGGCGTGCCCGCGAAGAGGCAGGTACAGACTAGCGCGGGTCCAGCCAGACCAACGATGCAAAACGCCCACCCTGCGGGGTACGGCGATAGGAAAAGAACCGCGCATCACTGACCGTGCACAAGCCACCGCCATAAACAGCAGTCACGCCACGGGCAGCCAGGCGAATACGCGCCAGCTCATAGATATCCGCCAACAGCTTGCCTGGCCGTTCGCCGTCGACGAATGCCCGAGCTGCTTGCGGGTGCACGGCGGTAAAGGCATCACGCACTTCCAGCCCCACCTCGAACGCTTGCGGGCCGATGGCAGGCCCCAACCACACCAGCACCTCTTCTGGCGGCAGCGCCAGCCGGTCCAGCGTGGCTTCCAGCACGCCACCCGCCAGCCCACGCCAACCAGCATGCGCCGCCGCCACGCGGGTGCCCGCGCGGTCGCAGAACAACGCAGGCAGGCAATCGGCGGTCATCACGGTGCAGGCAATGCCAGGCTGGCGGGTCCAGCTGGCATCGGCCTCGGCCACCACAGTCGGGTCGGCATCCGCCACCACCCGCCCATGCACCTGCTTGAGCCAGGCCGGTTGGATGGTGAACTGTTCGCTCAGGCGGCGGCGGTTCTCGGCGACCGCGGCAGGGTCATCCCCAACATGGTCGCCGAGGTTGAAGGTTTCATAGGGCGGCAGGCTGACGCCGCCCTGACGGGTGGTGACACAGGCGCGGACCGAAGCCGGGGCCGGCCAGTCGGGGAACAGCAACGCCTGCGTCAGGTCACTCATCCGATGAAGCTCTCGCGGTCCTGGTTCAGCAGCGACAGCAACCAGACGAAGTCATCCGGCAGTGGCGATTCCCACTTCATGACTTCACCGGTAATCGGGTGGGCCAAGGCGAGGAAACGCGCATGCAGCGCCTGGCGCGGGAAGGTCTTGACCGCCTCGACCATGGTCGGGCTGGCAGCGGGCGGAATACGGAAGCGCCCGCCGTACGTCTGGTCGCCAACCAGCGGGAAACCCACATGGGCCATGTGCACGCGAATCTGGTGGGTACGGCCGGTTTCCAGCTTGACCCGCACGTGGGTGTGCGAGCGGAAGCGCTTGAGTACGCGGTAGTGGCTGACCGCCGGCTTGCCGCCGTCAGTTACAGCCATGCGCTGGCGCATGCCGCCGTGGCGGCCGATGGGCGCGTCGATCTTGCCACCGGCAGTCACCACGCCGATCACGATGCACTCGTAGATGCGGCTGACCTTGCGGGCCTGCATCTGCTCGACCAGCTTGGTCTGCGCCTGCAGGGTCTTGGCCACCACCATCAGGCCGGTGGTGTCCTTGTCCAGGCGGTGCACGATACCGGCGCGGGGCACGTTGACGATGTCTGGCACATGGTGCAGCAGCGCGTTGAGCAGGGTGCCGCTGGCATGCCCGGCCGCCGGGTGCACAACCAGCCCGGCAGGCTTGTTGATCACCAGGATGTGGTCGTCTTCGTAGACGATATCCAGTTCGATATCTTCTGCGATCCACTCGCCCTGGGCCTCTTGTTCAGCCTCCAGGGCAAGCAGAGAGCCACCATGAACAAGGTCTCGAGGGCGCACGACTGCACCATCGACCGTCAGGCGGCCCTCTTTGATCCACGAAGTTAGCCGCGAACGCGAGTACTCGGCGAACAATTGGGCGGCGACCTGGTCGAGGCGTTGGCCGCCCAGTTCGGACGGTACCTCTGCGCTAAGTTGAATGATCTCGGACATGCTCGATTCGGCGGGCGCACAGCCTTTGGTTTCGGCTGCGAGCTTGTGGTTAAATACGGCTTCTTTTGTCCCGGGGTTGGCCGGGGCGCTCATCATAACAGGACGGCACCGCCCAAGACAGCGGCCGTCAAAGGGACGCAAGCCGCCATGCGAGTGAAACACCTGCTGCTGATCGCCATCCTCGGGCTTACCGCGGCCTGTTCCTCTAATAAAGAGGTCATTGACGAGAACCTCAGCGAGGCCGAACTGTACCAGCAGGCCCAGGCTGATCTGGACAACTCCAGCTACACCAGCGCCGTGAACAAGCTCAAGGCCCTGGAGTCGCGCTACCCGTTCGGCCGCTATGCCGATCAGGCGCAGCTCGAGCTGATCTACGCCAACTACAAGAATTCCGAGCCCGAGGCCGCCAAGTCGGCCGCCGAGCGCTTCATCCGCCTGCACCCGCAGCACCCGAACGTCGATTACGCCTACTACCTCAAGGGCCTGACCTCGTTCGACCAGGACCGTGGCCTGCTGGCGCGCTTCCTGCCGCTGGACATGACCAAGCGTGACCCGGGCGCCGCCCGCGACTCGTACAACGAGTTCGCCCAGCTGACCAGCCGCTTCCCCAACAGCCGCTACGCGCCAGACGCCAAGCAGCGCATGATCTACCTGCGCAACCTGCTGGCTTCGTACGAAATCCACGTGGCCGACTACTACCTGAGCCGCCAGGCTTATGTAGCGGCTGCCAACCGTGGCCGCTACGTGGTCGAAAACTTCCAGGAAACCCCGTCTGTCGGTGACGGCCTGGCGGTGATGGTCGAGTCGTACCAGAAGCTGCACCTGGACGAACTGGCCGCCACGAGCCTGGAAACCCTCAAGCTCAACTACCCGGACCACCCGAGCCTGGTCGATGGCGAGTTCCAGCCCAAGCAGACCGAGTCTGACGGCCGCGGCTGGCTGTCCAAGGCCACCTTGGGCTTGATCGAAACCGATACCCCGCTGCCGCCAGGCGAAACCCGCGCCAACCAGGACGTGGTCAAGCAGTTCCAGGACGCGCGCGACGAGATGCCGCGAGAGCTGCTGCCTAAAGACGAGAACGGCGACCCGATCGTGCCGGAAGGCCCGAAAGAAGCCGAGAAAGACCGTTCCTGGTTCAGCTACATGACCTTTGGTCTGTTCGACTGACCTTCAGTGGTGAATGAAAGGGAGGCCTTGGGCCTAATGCCAGTCAGTTAAGCTGACTGGCATTTTTCATTTTCGGGTGGGGTACTTCGCTGGACGTTGCTTCACCGTTCGCGGAAACCATCGGTCAGGCCGTCGATGTGGCAAGACATATTGTGCCGCCGAAGCCTGCAGATCCGACAAAAATCCCGGCAAATTTCCGGGGTGGTTCAAGGATGTGCCATGCAGCAAGCCCAGTATTGCCCAGCTACAGGCAGTAAAACTCATCTCGCATGGGTACACACCAGGGCACTGTCGAGACATTTGCACCATCTGATAACGCAACAGGTTGTAGCCCAGCAGTACGCCCCATAGCTCTTGCGCAATCATCTCCGGCGTCTTGCTTCTCAGCGTATATTCACCACCTAAAAGCCCTTGCTTGATCTCTCGATATCCCAGTTCGATTTCCCAACGCTGACTGTAAAGGTCGACGATCTCATCACCCGGGAAACGCAGCGGATCGACCATTGAGGTCAGTACGCTCACCACCTTGCCTTTAATCGTCTTGCTTAACAGCCGTGCTCGAGTCTCCAGCGGCAGGCCGGGCCATTGCTTACGGGCTTGTGGCGAGGTGCGCAGAATGACTACGGCATCGTTGCGCCCAAGCTTGTGCTCGACTTCGTACTGGCTACCCTTCTTCAAAGGAATAAGCCAATGACGCTGCTCGCCTTGTGATTGCCAGTGATGCAGCAAACCCAACGAGTAGAAACCTTTATCGAACAGGGTCAGCGAGTGATCAGGCGTGGTAGCGATCAACTGTTCGGCCAGCTTCATTTCGCTACTGTGATAGCTCTCGAAAGTACTGCTTATCAGCAGATGGCTAGTCAGTTCCATCTGGCAGACCATTCGGACTTGAGGGTAACTGCCATCGCCATGCTGATTGGTCGCGCCGCCGTAGCACGCCCGATTTTCTGCGGTGTCGGGGGTATTCCAGACGACGCCATCCACACCCAAAAGCGTTAACCCCAACCATTGAGGGTGTTGGACTTCTGCATGCCATCGCTGCTGGGTGAGCGAAAACACCTCGCGAACCGCTTCGCTACCCAGCCGTTGCCGTCCCTGAACAACAGCGCTGGGCGCCACCAGCGGTCGCTTGCCCGGCAGCATGATGTCCATGTGATTCACGACATCCCAAGCCGACATCCGGCGGAACAACGCCATGCCGATGATGCACCAGACCAGGCTTTCCAACGGCAACCGGCGCTTGCGTATAGTCGAGACGCCTGCCGTTTCGAAGGCCTGTTTCACAATGTCTGGATCAAGCAAGGCTCCAAGCCCTTCGAGGGCATGTGGCCGCGATGCCATTTCATGAGTGAGGGACAGGGCTTTTGACAGGCGCATAAAAAATCCGATGCTCGTTTCCAAGCATCGGATTTTGCGGCCTATGGGCTAAAGGTCAATGCGTCAGTCTTAACTGACTGGCATTAGCCTTGGGCCTCCCTTTTTTATTGGCCGCGTCCTAGACTGTCGGCTTCTTCAATCGACAAGCTGGACATCATGGTTCGCCTACTTTTCTGGATCGCCCTGATCGCCGCCGCGTTCTGGCTGTGGCGCAAATACAAAGTCAGCCAGCAGTCGCACCCTGAGGCGAAGCTGGATGCGCCGCTGAAGATGGTGCGCTGTGCCCATTGCGGCGTGCACCTGCCCAACGACCGTGCGCTGCAGCAGGGCAATGAGTGGTATTGCAGCCAGGCCCACCTGCAGCAGGGCCCTGGCCACCAAGGCTGAACACGATGTGAAACCAATTCGAAATCTGTGGGAGCGGGCTTGCCCGCGAAGCAGGCACCACGGTGTATGGCACCGGCTTCGCCGGTGTTCGCGGGCACGCCCGCTCCCACAGTTTTTATCTGCAATTTCGTGTTCCACATATCCCTCCCCGACCCTTTCACACCATTTACGACCCCTCCCCCCCGCCAGCATTGACCCGTCCGGCCAAAATTCGCTAAATCCTATTTATCCGCATAAATATGAAAAATAGCGAAATGCTCAAACCCAAACGCAAGCGCCAGAAGCTGTCCGATGTGATCGTCGAATCAGTCAAGCGCTCGATCGTCACCGAAGCGCTGCACCCCGGCGACCGCCTGCCTACCGAGCGTGAGCTGATGGAGCATTTCGAATGCTCCAAGGGCACCGCCCGCGAAGCCCTCAAGGCGCTCGAAGTAGAAGGCCTGGTCAGCACCCGCACCGGCCCGACCGGGGGCGCCTACCTGAACGAAGTGGGCACCGAGCCAGCCAGCCGCGCGCTGCGCAACTACCTGCACTTTCAGCACCTGGACGGCGAACAGGTGTACCAGCTGCGCAAAGTCATCGAGGTAGAACTGGCGGTGTCGGTGATGGGCAAGCTGAGCGAAGCCGATTACGCCGCGCTGCAGGCCAACATCGACTTCTGCAGCGCGCCGGAAGACAGCGAAGAAGGCCAGCGTGAGCAGCGCTTGGCGGAGCTTGAATTCCACACCCTGCTGGCCAACCGCTGCCCCAACCCGTTGCTGCGTTTCATGGCGGTGTTCCTCAACGACCTGCTGCGCGACCTGGTGGTGCTGAAAAAGGCCTACCTGCCCAAGCGCCAGCAGTTCGCCGCCGCCAACATCGACTACCACAAGCAACTGCTGACCGCCTTGCGCGCCAGCGACGAACCCGCCGTACGCCGGCTGATGCACGAACACATGTGCGACGCCGAGCACCACATGACCGCGCTGGAAGGCGAGGTTGCCCGCAACTTCCTGCTGGAGTTCGATCACCACCACTGATGCGCCTGCAAAGAGGCCTGCACACAGGCCCGGCCGTACCCGCTTTGTCATTGCCACTCCTGCCTAATAACCACAAACAAGGAGTTACTCATGCAAAGACGTACCCTGCTCAAGGCAGGCCTTGCCCTGGGTGCCTTAGGTAGCCTCCCCTTGGGGGCACACCGGGCATTCGCCGACCAACCGCTGACCTTCTATGGGCTCAAGTCCATGTCGGGCGCCTTCGCCAGCTACGGCAAGTACGCCGACATGGGCTCGCGCCTGGCCATCGCCGAGCACCCGCAGTTGCTCGGCCACCCGCTCAAGTACAAAGTCATCGACACCGAAGGCAACGCCGGCAAGGCGGTGCGCAAGGTGCAGGAAGCCATCGGCCAGGATGGCGCACGCTTCTTCCAGGGGTGCACCCTGTCGTCTTCGGCACTGGCGGTGTCCAAGGAAATCCACAAAGCCGGCGGCGTGTTCATGACGCCTGTGGGCGCCGACGAAATCACCGGCAAGGACTGCAATGCCTCAACCTTCCGCTGGTCGGTGCCCACCTATGGGGCCATCCGCGAAACCCTGGTGCCGATGAGCCGCCAGCTGCCCCAGGCCAAGCGCTGGTACACCATCACCCCGCAATACGTATTCGGCGATGCCCTGCTGGACAACGCCCGCAAAGTGTTCGCCGAGCTCGGCGTGGAACACATCGGCAACAGCTACCACTCGTTGCAGGAGCAGGAGTTCTCCGGCTACCTGACCAACGCCATCGCCGCCAAGCCCGACGTACTGGTGCTGCTCAACTTCGGTAGCCAGGCCTCCAACGCCCTGCGCCAGGCGGTCAACTTCGGCATCAAGGACCGCATGAAAGTGCTGATGGTGTGGTCTGCCGGCCTCGACCAGTTCCAGGAGCTGGGCAGCGACGTGCTCGAGGGCGTGTACCTGGGTGCGCAGTACTGGCACCAGGTCGACACCCCGCTGAACAAACAGTTGGTCGCCGCCACCCGCAAGGCCTATGGCATCAATCCCAACTACCCGCTGGCCGCCGACTACATCGGCACCAAGGTGATGCTCGAGGCCATCGTCAAGGCCGGCAGCCTGGACGGGGCCGCCGTGTCTGCGGCATTGCAGGGCATGCGCTTCCAGGGCCCGACCGGCGAAGAAATGATCCGCCCGGGTGACCACCAGGTGCTCAAGGATTACTACCTGCTGCGCGGCAAGCCCCAAGGGCAGATGCGCGACGAGGACGACCTGGCCGAAGTCATCAGTTCGGGCCGCTCGTTCGTCGAGGTCGATCACACCGGTTGCGCCCTGGCCTGAAGCTGCGGCGTTAGTCACAAACACTTGTACAGGCAGCCGCCCGGCGCGCTGTCGAGGGCACGCTCATGCTCGATTTGTACCTGTTCCAACTGCTCAACGGCCTGGGCCTGGGGATGATCTACTTCCTCATCGCCGTGGGCCTGACGATCATTTTCGGCCTGCTCAACTTCGTCAACTTCGCCCACGGCGCGTTTTTCTTGCTGGGCGCCTACCTGTGCTACACCGCCGTGGCCGTCACCGGCAACTTCTGGCTGGCGCTGCTGATTGCGCCACTGGTGGTGGCCGCGCTGGCCTGGGCGGTCGAGCGCCTGTTGATCAAACGCATCTACCACCTGCCGCACACCTTCCAGATCCTCGTCACCCTCGGCATCGCGCTGATCATCCAGGAAGCGTCGGTGCTGATCTGGGGCCCGGTGGGCAAGAACATTGCCGTGCCACCTGAACTGCGCGGGGTGCTGATACTCGGCGACTTCATCTACCCCTACTACCGCTTGTTCCTGATCGGCTTCGCAGCGCTGATCGGTATTGGCCTGTGGCTGCTGCTGGAACGCACCCGTTTCGGCGCACTGGTGCGGGCCGGTAGCGAAAGCACCGAAACCGTTTCGCTGTTGGGCACCAACATTTTCCGCCTGTTCTCCCTGACATTCGCCCTGGGCGTGGGCCTGGCAGGTGTGGCGGGTGTGCTGTTTGCGCCGCTACGGGGCGCCCAGCCCTTCGTCGGCCCGGAAATCCTCGGCATTGCCTTCGTGGTGGTGGTGATTGGCGGCATGGGGTCGTTCGGCGGGGCGCTGGTTGGCGGCCTGCTGGTGGGTGTGGTGCAAAGCATGATGACCAGTCTCTGGCCGCAAGGCGCCAGCCTGATGATCTACGGCGCCATGGCAGCAGTAATTCTGGTCCGTCCCTACGGCCTGTTCGGGAGAGCCTGAGATGAGCGAGAAAAACCCATTGCCAGTCGCCAAGGGCCGCGCCCCGGCGCTGCTGTCGCTGGTAGTTGCCAGCCTGGTGGCGCTGCCGCTGTTGCTGCCCTCGGCCACCCTGGCCACCGAGATCCTGATCTTTGCCATGGCCGCACTGGCCTGCAACCTGCTGCTCGGCTACACCGGACTGCTGTCGTTCGGCCAGGGCATCTTCTTTGGCGTGGGCGCCTATGGCGCAGCGCTGCTGATGATCCACCTGCAGTGGGGCATGTTCGCCGCGCTGCTTGGCGCAGCTGTGTTCGGCGCCCTCCTCGCGCTGCTGGTGGGCGCACTGGCGATCCGTCGCACGGGCATCTACTTCGTCATGCTGACCCTGGCTTTCAGCCAGATGGCCTACTTCCTGGCCTATACCCTCAGCGGCTGGACCGGCGGTGACAATGGCCTGCTTGATGTGCCACGGCCGAATATCGAAATCGCCGGCCATGTGCTGGTCGACCTGGCCGACCCACGGCACTTCTATGTGTTCGTCGCGGTGCTGTTCCTGTTGATCTTCGCCGCAGCCCTGCGGGTGATCCGTTCGCCATTCGGCAGCACCCTGCTGGCTATCCGCGAGAACGAGACCCGCGCCGCCGCCATCGGCTACGACACCCGCCATTTCAAGATTCTGGTGTTCATGCTGTCGGGCGCCATCACCGGCATCGCCGGGGCGCTGTACGCCATGCTGCTGCACTTTGCGCCGCTGTCGAACATCGACCTGATGATGAGCGAGAACATCCTGATCATGACCATCGTCGGCGGCACCGGCTCACTGTTCGGCTCGCTGCTGGGGGCCGGCGCCATCGTGCTGCTGGGTGACGTGCTGTCGGAGCTTTGGCCACGCTGGCTGATGCTGCTGGGGGTGATCCTGATTCTGGTGGTGGTGTTCATGCGTGGCGGCCTGTGGGGCGGCCTGACCGAACTGGGCAAGCGCCTGCTGGCCACCCGCAATGCCGATGACAAACCCCAGGCCAAGACCAAGGAGACCCTGTGATGAGCGACTACCTCCTGGAAACCCGCCACCTGGAGCTGGCCTACGGGCCGTTCAAGGCGGTCTCCGGTGTTGACCTTAAAGTGCGCGCCGGCACCATCCACACCATCATCGGCCCCAACGGCGCCGGCAAGACCAGCCTGTTCCACTGCCTGACCGGCGAGCGTCAGGCCACGGCCGGCAAGATCCTGTTCAATGGCCAGGACATCATTCGCAAGCCGTCCCACGGGCGCGTGGCGCTTGGCATGGCGCGTTCGTTTCAGCTCACCAGCCTGTTCCAGAACCTTTCCGTGCGCGAGAACCTGCGCCTGGCAGCCCAAGGCCGTGATGGCCTGGGCGCGCTGAACTTTTGGCGCAGCGTCGAGCACAAGCGCAGCCACTGGAACACCGCCGACCAGGTGCTGGAGCGCCTGAAACTGAGCGCCCGTGCCGAAACCCTGGCGGGCGAGCTGTCGCACGGCCAGCAAAGGGTGCTGGAAGTGGGCATGTCGATCTGCGCCAAGCCCACCCTGCTGATGCTCGACGAACCCACTTCAGGCATGGGCATCGACGACATCCCGGTGATGACCGACCTGATCAGCGATCTTGGCCGCGACCATACCGTGCTACTGATCGAGCACAACATGAGCATTGTCATGTCGATCAGCCAGCGCATCACGGTGATGAGTCACGGCCAGATCCTGGTCGAGGGTACCCCTGAACAGGTGCGCAACGACGAGCGCGTACGCACCGCCTACCTTGGAGAGGCCGCCTGATGCTCAACGTCGATTCGATCCATTCCTACTACGACAAGAGCCATGTGCTCGAAGGTGTCTCGCTCAAGGTCGAGGCAGGCGAACTGGTAACGCTGCTGGGGCGCAACGGCGCAGGCAAGACCACCACCTTGCGCAGCATCCTTGGCATCGTCCGCCCACGACAGGGGCAGATCAGCTTCAACGGCCAGCAGTTGGTCGGCCGCGAAATTTTCGATATCGCCCGGCTCGGCATTGCTCTGGTGCCGGAACACCGCGGCATTTTCCGCCAGCTCAGCGTGGAGGAGAACCTGAAGATTGCCGTGCGCAAAGCCAGCCGCTGGCAGCTGGAGGACGTCTACAGCATGTTCCCGCGCCTGAAGGAGCGGCGCCGCAACGGTGGTTTCGCCCTGTCCGGTGGCGAGCAGCAAATGTTAGCTATCGCCCGCGCCCTGCTCAACGGCCCCAGGCTGCTGATCCTCGACGAGCCCACCGAAGGCCTGGCCCCGGTGATTGTCGATGAACTGGTGAAGATCCTGCGACGGATCAAGGACGAAGGGCTGTCGATCCTGCTGGTAGAGCAAAACCTGCTGGTCTGCGATGCCCTTGCTGATCGCCACTATGTGCTGGAGCAGGGCCGCGTCGCTTACCAGGGCAGTGCGGCGCAGTTCCGCGAGGACCCGAGCATCAAGAACCGTTACCTGGCCCTTAGCGCCTGACCCGACCGTGCTTACCTGTACCGGCCCTTTCGCGGGCAAACCCGCGCCTACAAAGGTGTCACCACCCTCAGCCCTGCGAGGCCTTTGTTGGAGCGGGTTCACCCGCGAATAGGCCGGTACAAGCAACCCAGAAATTTCAGGAGAGATGAACCATGAACACCCGCATCGATCCCTCGCAGCACCTGCTCGGCCAAGGCCCTCTGATCAACCGCGAGCGCCTGTGGCAATCATTGATGGACCTGGCCCAACTCGGCGCCACCGCCAAGGGTGGCGTATGCCGCCTGGCCCTGACCGACCTCGACCGCCAGGCGCGCGACCTGTTCGTGCGCTGGTGCGAAGAAGCCGGCTGCACCGTCAGCATCGACGCCATCGGCAACATCTTCGCCCGCCGCCCCGGCCGCAACCCTGCCCTGGCACCGGTTATGACCGGCAGCCACATCGACACCCAACCCACCGGCGGCAAGTTCGATGGCTGCTACGGCGTCATGGCCGGCCTCGAAGTGATGCGCACGCTCAACGACCTGCACCTGACCACCGAAGCCCCGCTGGAAGTGGTGGTATGGACCAACGAAGAAGGTTCGCGCTTCCCGCCCTGCATGATGGGCTCGGGCGTGTTTGCCGGTAAGTTCGGCCTGCAGGAAACCCTGGACAAGGTCGATGACCAAGGTCTGTCGGTCGGCGCTGAATTGCAGCGCATCGGCTACGCCGGCCCGCGCTTGCCTACCGGGCATGCCGTGGGCGCCTACTTCGAAGCACATATCGAGCAAGGCCCGGTGCTGGAAGACCAACGCACCACCATCGGCGTGGTCCAGGGCTGCCTGGGACAGAAATGGTTCGACCTGGTACTGACCGGTGTCGAGGCGCATGCAGGCCCCACACCCATGCACCTGCGCAAGGACGCATTGGTCGGCGCAGCCGAAGTGGTGGCTGCGGTCAACCGCGTCGCTCACGCGCACCAACCACATGCCTGCGGCACGGTCGGCTGCCTGACCCTGCATCCAGGTTCGCGCAACGTTATCCCCGGCCAGGTACACATGACCATCGACCTGCGCCACCTCGACCCTGGGCACCTCGACGCCATGGTCAGCGAAGTGCGCGCAGCCATCGAAAACAGCACGGCGAAACATGGCCTGAGCTATCAGCTGACCCCGACAGCCGACTTCCCGCCACTGTACTTCGCCGAGCAGTGTGTGGATGCCGTGCGCCAGGGGGCGCGTGCGCTGGGCCTGAGCCACATGGATATCGTCAGCGGCGCCGGTCACGATGCGATCTTCCTCGCCGAGCTGGGCCCGGCCGGGATGATCTTCGTGCCATGCGAAGGCGGCATCAGCCACAACGAAATCGAAAATGCCGCGCCCCAGGACCTGGCCGATGGTTGCGACGTCCTGTTGCGCGCCATGTTCCAGGCCGCCAACCCGGGAGCCCGTTGAAATGACCCAGAAAACCGCGATTGGCGAACTCACCGCCGTCGAACTGCTCGAACTGTACCAGCGCCGCCAGTTGTCACCCGTCGAGGTGGTCGAAGATGTGCTGGCGCGCATCGACCTGCATAACCCGGCGGTCAACGCCTTCTGCCATGTCGACGGCGAAGGCGCCCGCGCCGCCGCCCGCGCCAGCGAACAGCGCTGGCAGCGCGGCGAGCCCTGTGGCCGACTGGATGGCGTACCCGCCTCGATCAAGGACCTGACCCTGACCCGCGGCATGCCTACCCGCAAGGGCTCGCGTACTACCTCGGGTGCCGGGCCGTGGGAAATCGATGCGCCCTTCAGCACCTTCATGCGTGAAGCCGGTGCAGTGCTAGTGGGCAAGACCACCACGCCAGAGTTCGGCTGGAAAGGCGTGACCGACAACTCGCTGTACGGCATTACCCGCAACCCTTGGGATACCAGGCTGACTGCCGGTGGTTCGTCTGGTGGTGCTGCGGCAGCCGCCGCGCTGAACCTGGGGGTGCTGCATCAGGGCAGCGATGCCGGTGGTTCGATTCGCATCCCTTGCGCCTTCACCGGCACCTTCGGCATCAAACCGACCTTCGGCTATGTGCCGCAATGGCCGGCCAGCGCCATGACCGTGCTGTCGCACCTGGGGCCGATGACGCGTACCGTGGACGACTCGGTGCTGATGCTCGACTGCGTAGCGCGCCCCGATGCCCGCGACGGTTTGGCCGGCGCACCCCGGCAGGCGCCGTGGCTCAGCCAGCAGCAAGATCTGAGCGGCCTACGCATCGCCTACAGCGCCAACTTCGGTTACGTGCAAGTCGCCCCACAGATCCAGGCACTGGTGGCGCAAGCGGTGCAGCGTCTGGCGCGGCTGGGTGCGCAGGTAGAGG
Organism: Pseudomonas sp. 10(2024); assembly: GCF_045164175.1. NCBI lineage: Bacteria > Pseudomonadati > Pseudomonadota > Gammaproteobacteria > Pseudomonadales > Pseudomonadaceae > Pseudomonas > Pseudomonas sp. 10(2024). The sequence continues at coordinate 693,534 of NZ_CP174006.1, read as the reverse complement.
AAGTGGACCCGGGCTTCAGCGACCCGCTGGAAACCTTCAATACCCTGTGGTTTGCCGGCGCGGCGCGGTTGGCCAGTGCCTTGAGCGATGAGCAGAGAGCGTTGCTTGACCCGGGGCTGCGCTGGATTGCCGAACAAGGCGCACAGATCAGCCTTGGCGAATACACCCAGGCGCTAGAGGCACGGGCAGAATTGATTGCGAAGATGAATGCCTTTCATCAGCGATATGACGTGCTGGTATCGCCGATGCTGCCGTTGGTGGCGTTCGAAGCCGGACACAACGTGCCGCCTGGGTCGGGGATGGCGCAATGGATGGAGTGGACGCCGTTCAGCTATCCGTTCAACCTGACCCAACAGCCGGCGGCCTCGGTACCCTGCGGGTTCACCCGCGAGGGGTTGCCGGTGGGCCTGCAGGTGGTGGCCGGGCGCTTTGCCGATGAGCAAGTGCTGCGGGTGTGCAAGGTGTATGAGCAGCATTATCCGACCCGGCACCTGCAAGCACCGATTACTGGCTGAAATCTGTGTTGGTTTCTGCGGCCCTTTCGCGGGTGAACCCGCTCCTACACGCACCGATTACTGGCTGTAATTTGTGTTGGCTTTTGCGGCCCGTTCGCGGGTAAACCCGCTCGTGTAGGAGCGGGTTTACCCGCGAAGAGGTCCTCAGCCCAAACGCCCTTCTGGCGCATACGGCGCCGGGTCGATAATCGGCTCGGCCCCTGTCAGCAAATCGGTAAACAGCTGGCACGAAGCCGGCGCCAGCACCAGCCCATTGCGATAATGCCCGCAGTTCAGCCACAACCCTTCATGCCCCGGCACAGGCCCAATGTAAGGGATGCCTTCTGGCGACCCCGGCCGCAGTCCCGCCCAGTGCGCCACCACTGTCGCGCCTTCAAGCTCTGGCAACAACTCCACCGCCGATGCTTTCAGGCTTTCCAGCGCATCCCCGGTCGGGGTCTTGTCATACCCGGCGTGTTCCAGCGTGCTCCCCACCAGAATGTGCCCGTCACGTCGCGGGATTGCATAGCGCCCCTTGGCCAGCACCATGCTCGGCAAGAAGTCTTCAGCGCACTTGAACAGGATCATCTGGCCCTTCACGGGCTCCACCGGCAGTTCAAGGCCAAGGGTACGCAACAGGTCGCCACTCCAGGCGCCTGCGCTGAGCACAACCTCATCCGCCGCCAGTACGCCATCAGCCGTCTGTACACCAGTCACGCGCCCCTTTTCCTGCACGAAGCCGGTGATCTGGCAGTGTTCGCGCAAGCTCACGTTCGGCAGCGCCAGCAACGCCGCCTTCAGCGACTTGACCAAGCGTGGGTTGCGCACATTGGCCACGCCAGCCATGTAGATGGCGTGCTTGAAGCCCGGGCCCAGCACCGGCACCGCATCGTAGGCCGCGGAAATATCCACGGCACTGAGCGGCCGCTGCTCGCGCGCGGCCCAGGCCAACGCTTCGGCCTCGTCGTCCAGGTCGAGCCAGTACAGCCCGGTGGTGTGAACTTCCGGGTCGACACCGGTGCTGGCGAACAGACGCTCGCCCAGCTGTGGATAAAAGTCCTGCGACCAGTGCGCCAGAGCGGTCACGGCGGGGCTGTAGCGCCACGGGTACAACGGCGAGACAATGCCTCCGCCAGCCCAGGACGACTCTCGGCCAACCTCGCCCTGATCGCACACCACCACCTGGCCGACCTTGGCTGCCAGGTTGAATGCCGTCAGCAGGCCGATCACCCCGCCGCCAACCACCACTACTTGCTTGCTCATCTGTCGATCCAACACCTGAAGTAAAACCGCGATGCACCGGGCATCATTGAACCTTCAACTTCCCCAACAGTGCGTGCTGTGCTCAACGGCGCCCGGATTGTGCTGCACACCAGCCTGGTCGAGCTGGAAATCGCCACAGCCATCCTGTGCCATCAGCCCATGCGGTAGCCGCCGGGCGCGCAGCGTGAAGGTGTCACTGTCGCGCTGGGCCTGAAGGCTGTAGTAGCGGGTACCTTCGGGCAAGACCAGGTCGCCCTCGGTGTATTGGCCAGTGCGCACGCGGTGGCGCTCCAGGCGCAGGGCGGCATCATGCAGCAGGCCAACCACTTCGCTGCGCGCGGCTCGCCGAAGCTGGTCGCTGTAACTGGGGTAGGCAATGGCTGCCAGAATGCCGGTCACGGCCAGCACAATCAACAACTCGATCAGGCTCAAGCCTTGCTGCATGTCAGTCTCCTCGCAATCTTTGCCGCCAGGTGATGCGTTGGGTTTGATTGCCGGCCACGGCGTAGACCGCTTCCAGCACATGCCGTGAGCGGCTTTGCTTGCTGACGGCGGTAATCCGGAACAGGCTAACCGGCTGCCCTTCGGGCATGTGCGCGGCACGTTCGCTGACACCCAGGTTCTGCAGCTGGAAAAAGCCGGTCTGGGTACTTTCCCACTGCCCCACCAGATCGTGCGGCCTGGGCGGTGGCAGGCACGCGTTACAAACGTCAGGGGGCGCCCGTTCAAGTTCGCGTACCCCGGCCAGCAAAGTGGCCTCAGCCTCTTCCAGCGCCATCAGGCCATCGCTCAGGTAGCCGGTCGTTCGCGTTTCCACCAGCGCGTCGCGCAGGGCAGATGTGGCAAGCAGGCCCAGCAGGACGCTCAGGACCAAGGCCAGTAGAAGAACCACGCCACGCTGGTGAGTCATGAAGCGGGGACCGGGTTGCGGATTGCGACGCTCAACTCATGGCGCTGCTGAACCTTGAGCGTGGGTTCGTAGAGCGTCAGGCTGATATCCACCCGCTCTCCCCCCACCATCTGCACACGCTCCACACGCATCGCCTGCACATTATCAACCAACGGTTGAAATTTGCTGTTTCCGCGTTTGAACCTCAGCTTACCGTCCTGGAGCTGGTAGACATACCTGCTGACCGGGTACACCAGTAGGTCCCCAGCCTTGCGCGCTGCATCGACAGACACTTCGGTCAGGCAATTGGTGTGCAGAAACCAGTCAGGTCGGCCAGCTTGCCCAGGCAACTCCGCCACGATCAGGCTGAGGGTGGACGCTTCGATCACCAGGGGGCGAGCGAAGACCTGCTGTAATGCCGGGTCATCGAAATCGGAAGGTTTCAGGCGCAAACAGCCAAACATGCCGGCCATGCGAATATCCTGGGCCATGCGCAGCAATGCCTGCCGCGCCTCATCCTGCATGCGCAGCGCAGTACTTTGCAGGCGCCAGGCCTGGTGAGCCGATGCAAAGAGCTGACTGGCGGCCGCCAACAGCATCAACCCGATAGTCAGCGCCAACATCAGCTCAACCAAACCAAAACCACGTTGGCCGCGCCTCATCGACGCCCCCGTTCATGCTCGCTGTGCGCCGCCATTGCCGCCTGCCCATTGCGACGCGCGCTATCCACAGCCTGCAATGCCTGCAGTTGCAGCCCCGCTGCGGCGAACATACCCACGGCCACGACCACAACCGCCAACAACACTTCCAGAAGCGTCATACCCCCTTGCCTTGCGTGCATCCCTGCACCTCCTGCGACTTTTCCCGTCATTGCTTTCAACCTGGGCGACTGGACCTCTTGTCCAGCCGCCAGGAAGCTATAGCCAAGCACGTCCAGGGAGGAATGCACGGTGAAGCAACGCGGCGTAACACTGATACAAATGATGTCGGCCTTGGCCGTGGCGGCTTTGCTGACCCAACTGGGCATGCCGGCCTACGCCAGAATGAGCGATGACCTGCACCGGGCGGCGGCTGCCCGTGATCTGGCGCAGGCGCTGCGCAGTGCACGCAGCCATGCGCTGTTGCAGGGTCAGCCGGTGCTGGTGCTGGCGCTGGACGGTAATTGGGGGAATGGTTGGCGGGTAGTGCTGGAGCATAACCGGCAGGTGCTGCGCGAACAGCGCCTTTCAAAGCCGCTGAAAATAACCAGCAATCGCGGTGAGCAGTTCAAATTCAGTGCGCTGGGCGTGCCCATGACATCGGGCAACAGCTGGTTGGGCGCAAAACTGGAAATGTGCGAACGCGCCGCTGCTCGCAGCCGATATCAGGTGGTGCTGGCATCAAGCGGCAGAGTCAGGTTGCTTACGGAGGACCTGAGCAATGACCGCTGCTAGCGCGGTCATTGCAGGAGCGGTCTTGTGTCGCGCAAGGGCTGCAACGCAGCCCCTGCATTGGCGGCGGTGCTGCCCGTCAGATCAGCGAGCGAACCCGCAGCTCTTTGGGCATTGAAAAGGTGATGTTCTCTTCGCGCCCGTCCAGCTCTTCAGCGCCAGTGGCGCCCCAGGCCTTGAGCTGTTCGATCACGCCACGCACCAGCACTTCGGGCGCAGAAGCACCGGCGGTGATGCCGATGCGCGCGGCCTGGTCAAACCAGCCGCGTTGCAGGTCCTCGGCACCGTCGATCAGGTAGGCCGGGGTGCCCATGCGCTCAGCCAGCTCACGCAAACGGTTGGAGTTGGAACTGTTCGGGCTGCCGACCACCAGCACCACGTCGCTCTCGCCGGCCAGTTGCTTGACGGCATCCTGGCGGTTCTGGGTGGCGTAGCAGATGTCGTCCTTGCGCGGGCCGCCGATGTTCGGGAAGCGCGCACGCAGCGCATCGATGACGCGGCTGGTGTCGTCCATCGACAGTGTTGTCTGGGTGACGAAAGCCAGGTGGTCCGGGTCGCGCACCTGCAGGTTGGCCACATCTTCCTCGTCTTCGACAAGGTAGATGGCGCCGCCGTTGCTGGCATCGTACTGGCCCATGGTGCCTTCGACTTCCGGGTGCCCTTCGTGGCCGATGAGAATGCACTCACGGCCATCGCGGCTGTACTTGGCCACTTCGATGTGAACCTTGGTCACCAGCGGGCAAGTGGCATCGAACACTTTCAGGCCACGGCCAGCAGCTTCCTGGCGCACGGCCTGGGAAACACCGTGGGCACTGAAGATGACGATGACATCGTCCGGCACCTGGTCCAGCTCTTCGACAAAGATGGCGCCGCGGTTACGCAAGTCTTCCACCACGAACTTGTTGTGCACCACTTCGTGGCGCACATAGATCGGCGGGCCGAAGACTTCCAGCGCGCGGTTGACGATCTCGATCGCCCGGTCGACCCCGGCGCAGAAGCCGCGAGGGTTGGCGAGTTTGATTTGCATGCTCGGCTCCAGGCTTACAGGGCCTTCACCTCGAGGATCTCCACCTCGAAGGTCAGGGTCTTGCCAGCCAGTGGGTGATTGAAGTCGATGGTGACCTGGTCGTCATCGAACGCTTTGACCACACCCGGCAGCTCGGTGTTGGCGGCGTCGTTGAAGATGATCAGCAGCCCTTCGGACAACTCCATGCCTTCGAAGTTGGACCTTGGCATGACCTGCACGTTCTGCGGGTTAGGCTGGCCGAAGGCGTTCTCCGGGGCCACTGCCACGGTGCGCTTGTCACCGGCCTTGAAGCCGAACAGGGCGTTTTCAAAGCCCGGCAGCAGGTTGCCATCACCCACTTTGAAAGTAGCCGGGGCCTTATCGAACGTGCTGTCGACGGTGTCGCCGTTTTCCAGGTGCAGCGCGAAGTGCAGGGTGACTTCGGTGTTCTGGCCGATACGGGTGTCAGTCATGGACCGGATCCTCGGACTTCTTGCTCTTGAACATATCCAGCGCCAGCATCACCGCACCAACGGTGATGGCGCTGTCGGCCACGTTGAAGGCCGGGAAGTAATGGCGGTTCTGCCAGTGCACCAGGATGAAGTCGACTACGTGGCCCAGCACGATGCGGTCGTACAGGTTGCCAATCGCCCCACCCAGCACCAGCGCCAGCGCCACGGCCAGCCAGGTCTCGTTGCGCCCCAGGCGCTTGAGCCAGACGACCAGTACCGCGCTGACCACCACGGCGATCAGGGCGAACAACCAGCGCTGCCAACCCGCTCCGTCAGCCAGGAAGCTGAACGCGGCACCGGTGTTGTAGGCCAGGGTCCAGCTGAAGTAGTCAGGAATGACCACGATCTGCTGGTACATGGTCAGGGCGTTGTTGAAATACAGCTTGGTGGCCTGGTCGATGACCAGGACCAGCAAGCTCAGCCACAGCCATGCAAGGCGCCCGAAGCGCCCCGCTGCAGGGTTAGGCATAGTGGCGCACCTCACCCGAGCCTGTCAGGTTGTCGACGCAACGGCCGCAAATTTCCGGGTGCTCCGGATGGCTGCCGACGTCGGCGCGGAAGTGCCAGCAACGACCGCACTTGGTGTGGCCGGACTTGACCACTTGCAGCTTGAGGCCTTCGACTTCGGTGGCTACCGCTTCGGCCGGTGCCTGTGCGAACGGCACCACGCTGGCGGCCGAGGTGATCAGCACGAAGCGCAACTCGTCGCCCAGCTTGCCCAGGTCGGCACTCAGGCCTTCGTCGGCGTACAGGGTCACTTCGGCTTGCAGGTTGCCGCCGATGACCTTGGCGGTGCGCTGGTTTTCCAGCTCCTTGTTGACCGATGCCTTCACTGCCATCACGCGGTCCCAGTAGGCGCGGTCCAACTCGGTGCCTTCCGGCAGCTCGCTCAGGCCTTGGTACCAGCCGTTGAGCATTACCGACTCGTTGCGCTCGCCCGGCAGGTACTGCCAGATTTCGTCGGCAGTGAATGCCAGGATCGGCGCGATCCAGCGCACCAGCGCCTCGCTGATGTGGTACAGCGCAGTCTGGCAGGAACGGCGGGCGACACTGTTGGCGCCGGTGGTGTACTGGCGGTCCTTGATGATGTCGAGATAGAAGCCGCCCAGCTCCTGTACGCAGAAGTTGTGCACCTTGGAGTAGACGTTCCAGAAACGGTACTCGCTGTAGTGCTCTTCCAGTTCGCGTTGCAGCAGCAGGGTACGGTCCACGGCCCAGCGGTCCAGCGCCAGCATGTCTTCCGGGGCCAGCAGGTCGCGGGCCGGGTCGAAGCCGGACAGGTTGGACAGCAGGAAGCGGGCGGTATTGCGGATACGCCGGTAGGCGTCGGCACTGCGCTGCAGGATCTGCTCGGAAACGGCCATTTCACCGGAATAGTCGGTGGCCGAAACCCACAGGCGCAGGATATCGGCACCCAGGGTGTTGTTGACCTTCTCCGGCTCGATGGTGTTGCCCAGCGACTTGGACATCTTGCGGCCGTTCTCGTCCACGGTGAACCCGTGGGTCAACAGCTCGCGGTATGGCGCATGGTTATCGATGGCGCAACCGGTCAGCAAGGACGAGTGGAACCAGCCGCGGTGCTGGTCGGAACCTTCCAGGTACAGGTCAGCGCGCGGGCCGGTGGCGTGGCCGATGTCGTGCGAGCCACGCAGTACGTGCCAGTGAGTGGTGCCCGAGTCGAACCACACGTCGAGGGTGTCGGCGATCTTGTCGTACTGGTCGGCTTCAGCGCCCAGCAGTTCAGCGGCGTCCAGCTTGAACCAGGCCTCGATGCCTTGCTGCTCGACACGCTTGGCCACTTCTTCCATCAGTTCGACAGTGCGCGGATGCAGCTCGCCGGTCTGCTTGTGCAGGAAGAACGGGATCGGCACACCCCAGTTGCGCTGACGCGAGATGCACCAGTCCGGGCGGTTGGCGATCATCGCGTGCAGGCGCGCCTGGCCCCAGGCCGGGACGAACTTGGTGTCTTCGATGGCTTTCAGCGCACGCTCACGCAGCGGCTCGCCGGTGCTCGGCTGCTTGTCCATGCCCACGAACCACTGCGCGGTGGCGCGGTAGATCAGCGGGGTCTTGTGGCGCCAGCAGTGCATGTAGCTGTGGCTGATGGTTTCGGTGTGCATCAGCGCACCGACTTCGCTCAGCTTCTCGACGATGGCCGGGTTGGCCTTCCAGATGAACTGGCCGCCGAAGAATGGCAGCGAGTCGACATACACGCCGTTGCTCTGCACCGGGGTAAGGATGTCGTCGTTGACCATGCCGTAGCGCTTGCAGGTGACGAAGTCGTCTTCACCGTAGGCTGGCGAGGAATGCACCACGCCGGTACCGGCGCCCAGCTCGACGTAGTCGGCCAGGTAGATTGGCGACAGGCGATCGTAGAACGGATGGCGGAAGTTGATCAGCTCCAGCGCCGAACCTTGGGCGGTGGCAACGACCGAACCTTCCAGGTTGTAGCGCTTCAGGCACGACTCGACCAGCTCTTCAGCCAGCACCAGCAGGCGTTCGCCGGTGTCGACCAGGGCGTACTTGAATTCCGGGTGGATATTCAGGGCCTGGTTGGCCGGGATGGTCCACGGGGTGGTGGTCCAGATCACGATGGCGGCCGGCTTGGCCAGCGAGGCCAGGCCGAAGGCGGCGGCCAGCTTGGCTTCATCGGCAACCGGGAAGGCCACGTCGATGGTCTGCGACTTCTTGTCAGCGTACTCGACTTCCGCTTCAGCCAGCGCCGAACCGCAATCAAAGCACCAGTTCACCGGCTTCAGGCCCTTGAACACGAAGCCTTGCTTGACCATCTCGGCCAGGGCGCGGATTTCACCGGCCTCGTTGGCGAAATTCATGGTCTTGTATGGGTTGTCCCAGTCACCCAGCACGCCCAGGCGGATGAACTCGGTCTTCTGCCCTTCGATCTGCTCGGCAGCGTACTCGCGGCACAGCTCGCGGGTACGGTCGGCGGAAAGGTGCTTGCCGTGGGTAACCTCGACCTTGTGCTCGATCGGCAGGCCGTGGCAGTCCCAGCCTGGCACGTACGGCGCATCGAAGCCGGCCAGCGTCTTGGAACGGACGATCATGTCCTTGAGGATCTTGTTCAGCGCATGACCGATGTGAATCTTGCCGTTGGCATAGGGCGGGCCGTCGTGCAGGACGAACTTGGGACGATCCTTGCCAATTTCGCGCAGCTTCTGGTACAGGCCAATGCTGTCCCAGCGCTGCAGGATCTGCGGTTCGCGCTGAGGCAGGCCGGCCTTCATGGGGAAGGCGGTGTCCGGAAGGTTAAGCGTGGCTTTGTAGTCGGTCATTTCAGGCTCTTCGTTAGCGGTTGAGCGTGCCAATGTGCACGTGCGGCGGCGATATCCGCATCGATCGCCGACTTCAGCGCCTCCAGGGAGGCGAATCGCTGCTCTTCACGCAGCTTGTGGTGGAACTCCACCGTCAGGCGCCGGCCGTAAAGATCGCCGGCAAAGTCCAGAAGATGAATCTCCAGGTGCGGGTGCCCATCACCGGCAACGGTGGGGCGCACGCCGATATTGCCGACACCCGGCCAAGCTTTGCCGTCGATCACGATGCTGGCCAGGTATACCCCGGACAGCGGCACGCGGCGGCGCTTGAGCTGGATGTTGGCGGTTGGTGTGCCGAGCTGGCGGGCCAGCTTCTGGCCGTGCAGCACGCGGCCTGTAATGCGGTACGGGCGGCCCAGCAGGTGTTCGGCCAGTTCGAAGTCGCCCTCGGACAAGGCCTTGCGCACTTCGGTGCTGCTGACCCGCAGGCCATCCTGGATGACCGTGTTGGCGGCCTCGACGGTAAAGCCGTACGCGTTGCCGGCCTCGACCAGGAAAGCGAAGTCGCCAGCGCGGTCGCAGCCGAAGCGGAAGTCATCGCCCACTTCGAGATGACGCACGCCCAGGCCGTCGACCAGGATGGCCTTGACGAAGGCATCGGCACTGAGCTTGCTCAGACGCTGGTTGAACGCCAGGCACAGCACCCGGTCGATGCCTTCGGTCGCCAGCAGCTCGATCTTGTCGCGCAGCCGAGCCAGGCGCGCTGGCGCGGTATCCGGTGCGAAGTACTCGCGTGGTTGCGGTTCGAAGATCACCACGCAGGTCGGCAGGCCCAGGGCCTGACCGCGCTCGCGCAGGCGCGCCAGGATTGCCTGGTGGCCGCGGTGAACCCCGTCGAAGTTGCCAATGGTGGCGACACAGCCCCGGTGCTCGGGGCGCAGGTTGTGAAGACCTCGAACCAGCTGCATAACGCGCTTCTTGCTCATAAAGTGGCCGATTATAACCACACCCGGGCGCTGGTGACAGGCAGCAGCGCCCAAGGGCGGCGTGGAATGCGAAAAACCGACGCCTGACCCGCCAAAAGCCTCAGTGCAAGGCCTTGCGAGCGAAATGCCGGGGCCTGAAGCCACACAGGTACAGGCAGCCAAAATACGTCACGACGCCCGCCAGGATCAGCGCCCCAAGCCGCAGGAAGCGCTCAAGCATGATGCCCTGTTCCCAGGCCGGCATATAGTGCATGCCCGCCAGCAGTACTGCCGACATCAGCGCCACCGCCAACACAAGCTTGAGCAGGAACACTGCCCAGCCAGGCTGAGGCTCGAACAGCTGCTGACTGCGCAGCTTCCAGAACAGCAAACCGGCATTCAGGCAGGCACCGAGGCTGATCGCCAACGCCAGGCCGGCATGTGCAAGCGGGCCGACCAGGGCAAGGTTGAACAGCTGGGTGCAGACCAGGGTGAAGACTGCGATCTTCACCGGCGTGCGAATATTCTGCTGCGCATAGAAGCCAGGTGCCAGTACCTTGATCAGAATGATCGCCAGCAAGCCCACGGAATAGGCGATCAACGCTCGCTGGGTCATGGCCGCATCAAACGCGCTGAACTTGCCATATTGAAACAGCGCAACGGTCAGCGGCTCGGCAAGAATGGCCAACGCCAGGGTGCAGGGCAGTACCAGCAGGAAGCACAGGCGCAGGCCCCAGTCGAGAATCCGTGAGTACTCCTCGCGGTCCTTGTTGGCGTAGGTCTTGGCCAGGGTCGGCAGCAGGATGGTGCCCAGGGCAACGCCCAGCACACCGGAAGGCAGCTCCATGAGGCGGTCGGCGTAGTACATCCACGATACCGAGCCGGCCACCAGGAAGGAGGCGAAGATGGTGTTGATGATCAGCGAGATCTGGCTCACCGACACCCCCAGGATCGCCGGCAGCATCTGTTTCAGTACCCGCCACACACCCGCGTCCTTGAGGTTCAGGCGCGGCAGCACGAGCATGCCGATCTTCTTCAGTGCTGGCAGCTGGTACAGCAACTGCGCCAGGCCACCCGCCAGCACGCCCCAGGCCAACGCCATGATTGGCGGGTTGAAGTACGGCGTCAGCAACACGGCGAAGGCAATCATCGCCACGTTCAGCAAGGTGGGCGTGAAGGCCGGCACCGAAAAGCGGTTCCAGGTATTGAGGATCGCTCCGGCCAGGGAAGACAGCGAGATCAGGAATATATAAGGAAACGTCACCCGCAACAGGTCGGTGGTCAGCTCGTATTTTTCGGTGCTGTCGACAAAACCCGGGGCCGTGGCCCACACCACCCACGGTGCAGCGAGGATGCCGATGGCGGTCACCAGGGCCAGCACCAGGGTCAGAAGGCCGCTGACATAGGCAATGAAGGTGCGCGTCGCCTCCTCGCCCTGCTGGGTCTTGTACTCGGCCAGAATCGGCACGAAGGCCTGGGAGAATGCGCCTTCGGCGAAGATGCGCCGCAACAGGTTGGGCAGTTTGAACGCGATGAAGAAGGCATCGGTAGCGACACCAGCACCAAAGATGCGGGCCAGGATGGTGTCGCGAACAAAGCCCAGCACCCGCGAAATCATGGTGATCGAGCTTACTGCAGCCAGGGATTTGAGCAGGTTCATCGAAAAGATTCACGCCAATGACAGAGGACGCTGCCAGACAGCGTCCGAATGTGCGATACTCCCGCGCCTTCGCAGGGGAGCCAAAAATTCCCGAGTGTACAGGTCGCGCAGCAGAAAGGAATCTTTCCCGCTTGTTGGCGCACCGCTCGGCGGAACCTTGCAGGTGGCCTTGACATCCGCTCGACTGATCGGCATGATTCGCGGCCTATTTTGTTTGCTATTTACCTAAAGTCTTTCGAGGAGCTCGACGGTGGCCAACACACCTTCCGCCAAGAAACGTGCAAAACAGGCTGAGAAGCGTCGCAGCCACAACGCCAGCCTGCGTTCCATGGTCCGCACCTACATCAAGAATGTAGTTAAAGCCATCGACGCAAAAGACGCCGAAAAAGCGCAAGCCGCTTACGTTCTGGCTGTACCTGTAATCGACCGTATGGCCGACAAGGGTATCATCCACAAGAACAAGGCTGCTCGTCACAAAGGCCGTCTGAATGGCCACATCAAGGCGCTGAAAGAAGCTGCAGCTGCCTAAGCGACGCGCTAGTCGAAAAACCGACCCTAGGGTCGGTTTTTTGTTGCCTGCGATTTATGCTTGCGGGCCCAGTTCCATGTGGGACTCGATCTCTGTGTGTCGCGAAAGGGCTGCGGAGCAGCCCCGGCAATCTCAGCTTCTGCGCTGAAACCGAGGGGCCGCTACGCGCCCCTTTCGCGACGCAAGGCCGCTCCCACAAAAAAGTAGGGCCGCGCTTGGCGGCCCTACTTTTACATCACTTGGCGATCTGAATCTTCGGTGCCCACTGCAGCCATTCATCCTCGGCCTCTTCGAACAAGGCAAAGGTCTGCTGCGGCCGTGCCGGGTTACCCATCTGCTCGCCATCTGGCGTTGCGAAGGCGATACCGCCATCGATCAGGGTTTCCACCGACTCGGTACGCACTGTAGCGCCCTTGAACAGCCCCCAGTCGAAACCGAAACCACTGCTGTTCCAGAAGCGGCTACCGCTGCGCACCAAGGCGGCATAGCGCGGCTCGATGAGGATATGAATCAGCACGCGGTCAGCGCTCTGGCCCAGCTCGAAGCCTGTCACCTTGCCCACCGTAACCTCACGATAGGTAACCGGCACACCCGGCTTGATCGAGCCGCGGCGTGGCGCACTGAGCGTCAATGGCAGGCCGACCTCTGGCCCAGCTACCTCCGGTGCCTCGGCCAGGGCGATGAAATCGCGCTGTGGCCCACGGTTCTTGGCTGCTGGCTGCACTTCCAGGTACTGCCCACCTATCAAGGTGTCCAGGTTTTCAGTGCGCACCAGGCCCAGGGCCGGCTTGACCACCCAGAACTGAGTACCGGCACGGGCAATGCGATCCGCCGATTCGGTAATGCGCGCCCGTAGCAGCACCGCCTGCAGGTCATCGGTGAGGTCGACGCTCTCGATGCTGCCCACATCCAGGCCGCGGAAGCGGATGGCAGTGCCCGGTTTCAGGCCATCGGCACGCTCTACACGGATGGTGATCAACGTACCCGCACGGTTCACCGCTTCCTGGCTGTCATGCAGGCGGAAGCGTGGAATGTGCCGTTTCAGCGGTACATCGGGCCGTGGTGTATCGAACGCAATACCGCCGGCCATCAGTGTTTGCAGCGACTCACTCTTGATCTTGATGCCCGACAGGCCGCCGGTCAGGGTGATCCCACTGACGTTCCAGAAGCGCGACGAACCATTGACCAGCTTCTCGTACTCCTTCTCGATATGCACACCGATCAGGATGCGGTTGCTGTTACGGGCGAACTGATAGCTCTGCACGCTACCCACCTTCACCTGGCGGTACGTCACCGGGCTGCCGATTTCCAGCGAACCCAAGGTGTCGGCGAACAACACCATGTGCAGGCCCGGCGCTTTGAGGTCGAGCGGCGGCGCCTTGGCACGCGCCTCGAACTCACGCTCTGGCCGTGCGCCCTTCTCACCAGGACGAATGGCGATGTAGTTACCTTTGACCAGCGCTTCCAGGCCAGTGATTCCCGCCAGGGAAATCGACGGTTTGACTACCCAGAACTGTGTCCCGTCTACCAGGTAGTCCTCGGTCAGTGGGTCGAGTGTCAGCTCGGCCGAAGCGCTGGCCAGGTTGTCTTCCATCTTCAGGGCTTTCAGCGAGCCCACCTGGATGCCCTTGTACATGACCGGCGTGCGACCCGCCTGCAGGCCTTCATAATCGCTCAGCTTCACTTTTACCCGGATACCCGCCTGGGCGGCATCGAAGTCCTCGTACAGGCGGAACGGCAGGCTCGGATCGGTGGGAGGGCTGTCCTTGCGGTACTCCGGCGTGGCGAAGGCGATACCACCCGCCACAATGCTCGACAACGACTCACTGCGCACCTTCACACCCGAAAGCGAAGCATCGATGCTGACACCGCTGGCGTTCCAGAAACGCGTGTGCTTGCGCACCAGGCTGGCGTAGGCCGGCTCGATGAAGACTTTCACCTCTACGGTGCTCTGGTCCTCTGACAGGCGGTAGCTTTTCACCCGGCCTACCTGAATCTGCTTGTAGAAAACCGGGCTGTCACGGTTGAGCGAGCCCAGCCTGTCGGCCTTGAGGGTCAGGTGCAGGCCTGGTTCAGAATCCGAGAGCGGTGGCGCCACCTTCAATGCCACAAAGCGTTTGGTACGTTCCCCCTCTCCCGGGCTAACGGCGATGTAGTTACCCGACACCAGTGTTTCAAGGCCAGATATACCGGCCAGGCTGACACTCGGCTTCACCAGCCAGAAACGCGTGCCTTTGGTTAGATGGGGCTCGGCAGCCTTGTTCATCTCGATGGTAGCGATCACCCCCTGCGTGTCGCCCTTGGCGTCGAGCACCAGGCTTTTCACCTTGCCAACCGGCATGCCTTTGTAGATGACCTCGGTCTTGTTGGCAACGATACCCTCTCCCGACTCGAAGCGGACTTCAATTTCCACGCCAGCGTCGCGGTAGGCCTGCCACGCGAGCCAGCCACCGATCATCAGCGCAATCAAAGGCAGGATCCAGATGGCCGACCAGTTCGAGGCTGGGCGGGTTTTAGCCGTTGGCAGGTCACTCATGGTCGTCATCCGACTCCGTGTTATCCCAAATCAGTCGGGGATCGAAAGTTAAAGCGGCAAGCATTGTCAGGATCACCACAGTTGCGAAGGCGACAGCGCCCAGGTTGGCTTCGACACTGGCTATTCGGCCAAAATTCACCACTGCCACCAGGATGGCAATGACGAAGATATCCAGCATGGACCAGCGCCCGATGAATTCGATGAAGCGGTACATCAATATCCGCTGCCGGGCCGAAAGCGGCTGCCGCCGCTGAACGGAGTACAACAGCAAGCCGATACCCACCAGCTTGAACGTGGGGACCAGGATACTGGCAATGAACACCACAGCCGCAATGGGCACCATGCCGTGCTTGAGCAGGGTGATGACACCGGACATGATGGTGTCCGGGCTACCCTGACCGAGGGTACTCACGGTCATGATCGGCAGTATGTTGGCCGGGATGTAGAGGATCGACGCCGCAATCAGCAACGCCCAGGTGCGCACGATACTGTTCGGCCGGCGTGCATGCACGACAGCGCCGCAGCGTGTGCAGGTTTGCGAAGTGCTGTCTGGCTCTTGCCTGTTCAGCTCGTGACACTCATTGCAGACAACAATGCCTGCGTCAATCGCCCGCATGCAGGTCCTCCCCCGATAGCGCACTCCAGATCTGGTGGGGCGACATCACCACTTCGAGCCACACCTGGATCAATAACAGACTGATGAAACAGAACAGCCCAAGGCCCACGGTCAGTTCGGCCAGGTCCACCAGTTTGACGATGGCCACCAGCACCCCCATGAAATAGACCTCGAGCATGCCCCAGTCACGCAGGTGGTGATAGATGCGGTAGAAGACCAGGCCGTAGTCACGCCCGAAGTTCAAGCGGATGCTCAACAGCACGGCCAGCTGACAGAGCAGCTTCGCCAGCGGAATGACCATGCTACAGAGCAGTACCACTACGGCAACACCGCGCATTCCCGAGTTGTACAGGCCTAGCACGCCACTCCAGACCGTATCGTCCGAAGTCTGGCCAAGCAGGTGCAACTGCATGATCGGCAGGAAATTGGCCGGCACGAACAGCAAAAGGGCCGTCAGCACCAAGGCCAGGCTGCGATTGACCACATTGTGCCGGTGGGCATAGAGCTCGTAGCCGCAGCGCGGGCATTGGGCTTTCTCATCATGCTGCAGCACGGGCTTGCGCAGCAGCAGGTCGCATTCATGGCAGGCGACAAGCTCGTCCAACGGCAGCTGGGCCAGGGTTTCAGGTTCGACAGAATTGGACATAGAGCGCTTCTGTATAGGTGCGTGGGGGCTATTCTAGTGTTCTGACTCGAATTATGGGAGGCGACGTTGTCCTGAAGGGTGTGCGGGGGGCGCCCCTGCCTGGCATTGCACCCTTCCCTTGTAGGAGCGGGTTTACCCGCGAACACCGGCGAAGCCGGTGCCATCTCCGCTCCCGCAGTGATTCGCGCAGGTCGAGTTTTTTTGCCCACAAAGACAAAACCCCTACCTGCATGCGCAGATAGGGGTTTTGCGAAATGAATCTTGACGATGACCTACTCTCACATGGGGAAACCCCACACTACCATCGGCGATGCATCGTTTCACTACTGAGTTCGGGATGGGATCAGGTGGTTCCAATGCTCTATGGTCGTCAAGAAATTCTGTTGCCAGAATGTCCAGATGGACAGCCCAGCGAATCCGGATATGCGATATTTGTGGTCTTACGAATTTTCGGGTCTTTCGTCTTCACCACCGCAATCTGCGTCAGCAAATTGCTTGGGTGTTATATGGTCAAGCCTCACGGGCAATTAGTATTGGTTAGCTCAACGCCTCACAGCGCTTACACACCCAACCTATCAACGTCGTAGTCTTCGACGGCCCTTTAGGGGATTCAAGATCCCAGTGAGATCTCATCTTGAGGCAAGTTTCCCGCTTAGATGCTTTCAGCGGTTATCTCTTCCGAACATAGCTACCCGGCAATGCCACTGGCGTGACAACCGGAACACCAGAGGTTCGTCCACTCCGGTCCTCTCGTACTAGGAGCAGCCCCTCTCAAATCTCAAACGTCCACGGCAGATAGGGACCGAACTGTCTCACGACGTTCTAAACCCAGCTCGCGTACCACTTTAAATGGCGAACAGCCATACCCTTGGGACCGGCTTCAGCCCCAGGATGTGATGAGCCGACATCGAGGTGCCAAACACCGCCGTCGATATGAACTCTTGGGCGGTATCAGCCTGTTATCCCCGGAGTACCTTTTATCCGTTGAGCGATGGCCCTTCCATACAGAACCACCGGATCACTAAGACCTACTTTCGTACCTGCTCGACGTGTTTGTCTCGCAGTCAAGCGCGCTTTTGCCTTTATACTCTACGACCGATTTCCGACCGGTCTGAGCGCACCTTCGTACTCCTCCGTTACTCTTTGGGAGGAGACCGCCCCAGTCAAACTACCCACCATACACTGTCCTCGATCCGGATAACGGACCTGAGTTAGAACCTCAAAGTTGCCAGGGTGGTATTTCAAGGATGGCTCCATGAGAACTGGCGTCCCCACTTCAAAGCCTCCCACCTATCCTACACAAGCAAATTCAAAGTCCAGTGCAAAGCTATAGTAAAGGTTCACGGGGTCTTTCCGTCTAGCCGCGGATACACTGCATCTTCACAGCGATTTCAATTTCACTGAGTCTCGGGTGGAGACAGCGCCGCCATCGTTACGCCATTCGTGCAGGTCGGAACTTACCCGACAAGGAATTTCGCTACCTTAGGACCGTTATAGTTACGGCCGCCGTTTACCGGGGCTTCGATCAAGAGCTTCGCTTGCGCTAACCCCATCAATTAACCTTCCGGCACCGGGCAGGCGTCACACCCTATACGTCCACTTTCGTGTTTGCAGAGTGCTGTGTTTTTAATAAACAGTCGCAGCGGCCTGGTATCTTCGACCGGCATGGGCTTACGGAGCAAGTCCTTCACCCTCGCCGGCGCACCTTCTCCCGAAGTTACGGTGCCATTTTGCCTAGTTCCTTCACCCGAGTTCTCTCAAGCGCCTTGGTATTCTCTACCTAACCACCTGTGTCGGTTTGGGGTACGGTTCCCAGTTATCTGAAGCTTAGGAGCTTTTCTTGGAAGCATGGTATCAACCACTTCGTCGCCTAAAGGCAACTCGTCATCAGCTCTCGGCCTTGAAATCCCGGATTTGCCTAAGATTTCAGCCTACCACCTTAAACCTGGACAACCAACGCCAGGCTGGCCTAACCTTCTCCGTCCCTCCATCGCAATAACTGGAAGTACAGGAATATTAACCTGTTTTCCATCGACTACGCTTTTCAGCCTCGCCTTAGGGACCGACTAACCCTGCGTCGATTAACGTTGCGCAGGAAACCTTGGTCTTTCGGCGTGCGAGTTTTTCACTCGCATTGTCGTTACTCATGTCAGCATTCGCACTTCTGATACCTCCAGCAAGCTTCTCAACTCACCTTCACAGGCTTACAGAACGCTCCTCTACCGCATCATCGCAAGATGATACCCGTAGCTTCGGTGCATGGTTTGAGCCCCGTTACATCTTCCGCGCAGGCCGACTCGACTAGTGAGCTATTACGCTTTCTTTAAAGGGTGGCTGCTTCTAAGCCAACCTCCTAGCTGTCTAAGCCTTCCCACATCGTTTCCCACTTAACCATGACTTTGGGACCTTAGCTGACGGTCTGGGTTGTTTCCCTTTTCACGACGGACGTTAGCACCCGCCGTGTGTCTCCCATGCTCGGCACTTGTAGGTATTCGGAGTTTGCATCGGTTTGGTAAGTCGGGATGACCCCCTAGCCGAAACAGTGCTCTACCCCCTACAGTGATACATGAGGCGCTACCTAAATAGCTTTCGAGGAGAACCAGCTATCTCCGAGCTTGATTAGCCTTTCACTCCGATCCACAGGTCATCCGCTAACTTTTCAACGGTAGTCGGTTCGGTCCTCCAGTCAGTGTTACCTAACCTTCAACCTGCCCATGGATAGATCGCCCGGTTTCGGGTCTATACCCAGCGACTAAACGCCCTATTAAGACTCGCTTTCGCTACGCCTCCCCTATTCGGTTAAGCTCGCCACTGAATATAAGTCGCTGACCCATTATACAAAAGGTACGCAGTCACCTAACAAAGTAGGCTCCCACTGCTTGTACGCATACGGTTTCAGGTTCTATTTCACTCCCCTCTCCGGGGTTCTTTTCGCCTTTCCCTCACGGTACTGGTTCACTATCGGTCAGTCAGTAGTATTTAGCCTTGGAGGATGGTCCCCCCATATTCAGACAAAGTTTCTCGTGCTCCGTCCTACTCGATTTCATTGACAAGAGATTTTCGTGTACGGGGCTATCACCCACTATGGCCGCACTTTCCAGAGCGTTCCACTAATCTCAAATCAACTTAAGGGCTGGTCCCCGTTCGCTCGCCACTACTAAGGGAATCTCGGTTGATTTCTTTTCCTCAGGGTACTTAGATGTTTCAGTTCCCCTGGTTCGCCTCTTGCACCTATGTATTCAGTACAAGATAACCAGCTTGTGCTGGCTGGGTTCCCCCATTCAGAGATCTCTGGATCACAGTCTGTTTGCCGACTCCCCAAAGCTTATCGCAGGCTACCACGTCTTTCATCGCCTCTGACTGCCAAGGCATCCACCGTATGCGCTTCTTCACTTGACCATATAACCCCAAGCAATCTGGTTATACTGTGAAGACGACATTCGCCGAAAATTCGTACGTTGCTCTTTCGAGCAGAACTCACAAATTTTACCTTAGCCTGATCCACCAGCAGTGAAACTGGTGTTCAGTCTATATCTATCACATATCCGAATTTTTAAAGAACGATCTGACAAAAGTCAGAAATCAACATTCGATCTGAATGTTCATTTCTAAGTTCTGACAAGTGACTGCGTACGGCGAAAGTGGTGGAGCCAAGCGGGATCGAACCGCTGACCTCCTGCGTGCAAGGCAGGCGCTCTCCCAGCTGAGCTATGGCCCCGTATTCTACGGCTGAACCATGTAATGGTAGGTCTGGGCAGATTTGAACTGCCGACCTCACCCTTATCAGGGGTGCGCTCTAACCAACTGAGCTACAGACCTATAACAGGGTCGCGTTACAGCATCGTCTTTTACAATGAATCAAGCAATTCGTGTGGGAGCTCATCAGCAGGCTGATGTCGTCGATTAAGGAGGTGATCCAGCCGCAGGTTCCCCTACGGCTACCTTGTTACGACTTCACCCCAGTCATGAATCACACCGTGGTAACCGTCCCCCCGAAGGTTAGACTAGCTACTTCTGGTGCAACCCACTCCCATGGTGTGACGGGCGGTGTGTACAAGGCCCGGGAACGTATTCACCGCGACATTCTGATTCGCGATTACTAGCGATTCCGACTTCACGCAGTCGAGTTGCAGACTGCGATCCGGACTACGATCGGTTTTGTGAGATTAGCTCCACCTCGCGGCTTGGCAACCCTCTGTACCGACCATTGTAGCACGTGTGTAGCCCAGGCCGTAAGGGCCATGATGACTTGACGTCATCCCCACCTTCCTCCGGTTTGTCACCGGCAGTCTCCTTAGAGTGCCCACCATAACGTGCTGGTAACTAAGGACAAGGGTTGCGCTCGTTACGGGACTTAACCCAACATCTCACGACACGAGCTGACGACAGCCATGCAGCACCTGTGTCAGAGTTCCCGAAGGCACCAATCCATCTCTGGAAAGTTCTCTGCATGTCAAGGCCTGGTAAGGTTCTTCGCGTTGCTTCGAATTAAACCACATGCTCCACCGCTTGTGCGGGCCCCCGTCAATTCATTTGAGTTTTAACCTTGCGGCCGTACTCCCCAGGCGGTCAACTTAATGCGTTAGCTGCGCCACTAAAATCTCAAGGATTCCAACGGCTAGTTGACATCGTTTACGGCGTGGACTACCAGGGTATCTAATCCTGTTTGCTCCCCACGCTTTCGCACCTCAGTGTCAGTATCAGTCCAGGTGGTCGCCTTCGCCACTGGTGTTCCTTCCTATATCTACGCATTTCACCGCTACACAGGAAATTCCACCACCCTCTACCGTACTCTAGCTTGCCAGTTTTGGATGCAGTTCCCAGGTTGAGCCCGGGGCTTTCACATCCAACTTAACAAACCACCTACGCGCGCTTTACGCCCAGTAATTCCGATTAACGCTTGCACCCTCTGTATTACCGCGGCTGCTGGCACAGAGTTAGCCGGTGCTTATTCTGTCGGTAACGTCAAAACAGCAAGGTATTAGCTTACTGCCCTTCCTCCCAACTTAAAGTGCTTTACAATCCGAAGACCTTCTTCACACACGCGGCATGGCTGGATCAGGCTTTCGCCCATTGTCCAATATTCCCCACTGCTGCCTCCCGTAGGAGTCTGGACCGTGTCTCAGTTCCAGTGTGACTGATCATCCTCTCAGACCAGTTACGGATCGTCGCCTTGGTGAGCCATTACCCCACCAACTAGCTAATCCGACCTAGGCTCATCTGATAGCGCAAGGCCCGAAGGTCCCCTGCTTTCTCCCGTAGGACGTATGCGGTATTAGCGTTCCTTTCGAAACGTTGTCCCCCACTACCAGGCAGATTCCTAGGCATTACTCACCCGTCCGCCGCTGAATCAAGGAGCAAGCTCCCGTCATCCGCTCGACTTGCATGTGTTAGGCCTGCCGCCAGCGTTCAATCTGAGCCATGATCAAACTCTTCAGTTCAATACTGCTTGGGTTTTTAAGAAACCCTAAACTTGGCTCAGCAATCTCAAATGACTATGTGATTTCTCGCATGGTCACTTGTAATGCTGATAATCTTTTTGACTATCAGTCCGTACTCACAAGCACCCACACGAATTGCTTGATTCGATTTGTTAAAGAGCGTTTGGTTAAGAGCTTTTCGTCTCAACCGAGGCGCGCATTCTACGCTTTCCTCAGAGCCTGTCAAGCGTTTATTTTGAAGTTTTTTGCGAGAAACTCGTTTAGCTTCAAACACTTGGCTCGCCGCGATCTCTCGTAGCGGGAGGCGAATCATACAGCACTTGTAAGCGCTGTCAACCATCATCTCAACCGCTTTCGATCATTTGATCGTAGCCCTTACAGCACCTTCAGGATTGTCTAACTCATTGAATTTCAAGGAGTTTGTCGTTCCGTTGTCGCTGGAAGTGGGGCGCATTATAAGGGGATTCGAGAGGGCGTCAACCTTTAATTTCAAGAAAGTGAAATATAAGGGGGAAAGACCGTATCGGGGCTGCCAAGTGTTCGCCACAACAGTTTCAGCGCCTGTGAGATCGAGCGCCGCCCGCGCGGCGCTTCGCGGGTAAACCCGCTCCTACGTTTGTTTCGGGCCAATTATGCCTGCGAGATTCGCGCGCGAACGCCTTGGTGCCTGTCTCAATATCGCGTCGAACAAACAAGGCGGTCGCGCGCGCCAGGCACAGGAGAGACTGGCCCGAAACAAACGTAGGAGCGGGTTTACCCGCGAAGCGCCGCGCGGGCGGCGCTCGATCTCATAGGCGGTGAATGTCTCAAGCCGGACGCGCGCGGCGCTCGATCTCACAGGCGCTGCAGGGGTTATGGCAGACACATCTCACCGCCAAAACCACCTCAAGGCATACCCACCACACATCCCCCTACAACAGCAAAAACCAACCCCCAAAAACAAAGCGGGGAGGCCTGACGGCCTCCCCGCTTCATCTACTTCCCTTACAGGCTAGGGAATGCAAACTGCGACGCTTCATGGCTGGCCCGCTGCGGCCAACGCTGGGTAATGGCCTTGCGACGGGTATAGAAGCGCACACCATCCGGGCCATAGGCATGCAAATCACCAAACAGCGAACGCTTCCAGCCACCGAAGCTGTGGTAGGCCACCGGCACCGGCAGCGGTACGTTCACACCCACCATACCCACTTCGATCTCGTCGCAGAACAGACGGGCCGCTTCACCGTCACGGGTAAAGATGCAGGTGCCGTTGCCATACTCGTGATCGTTGATCAGCTGCATGGCCTGCTCCAGGCTATTCACACGGACCACGCACAGCACCGGGCCAAAGATCTCCTCTTTATAGATGCGCATCTCCGGGGTCACATTGTCGAACAGGGTGCCACCTACAAAGTAGCCATCTTCATTACCTGCCACACGGAAGCCACGGCCATCCACCACCAGCTTGGCGCCAGCAGCAACACCGTCATCGATGTAACCCACGACCTTGTCACGCGCTGCCGCAGTCACCAGCGGGCCCATGTCCAGGCCGCACGAGGTGCCGGCACCAATCTTCAGCGCCTTGATCTGTGGCTCCAGCTTGGCAATCAGGGCGTCAGCCACTTGGTCGCCCACGCACACGGCTACCGAAATGGCCATGCAACGCTCGCCACACGAGCCGTAAGCCGCGCCCATCAGTGCACTGACTGCGTTGTCCAGGTCGGCATCCGGCATTAGCACCGCGTGGTTCTTCGCGCCCCCCAGGGCTTGTACACGCTTGCCACGCTTGGTGCCTTCGGCATAGATGTACTCGGCGATCGGGGTCGAACCCACGAAGCTCAGTGCTTTGACCTCCGGCGCTTCGATCAGCGCATCCACCGCTTCCTTGTCACCGTGCACGACGTTGAGAATGCCCTTCGGCAGGCCGGCTTCCAGCAGCAACTGGGCAATGTACAGGGTCGAGCTCGGGTCACGCTCGGAAGGCTTGAGGATGAAAGCGTTGCCGCAGGCGATGGCCAGCGGGTACATCCACAGCGGCACCATGGCCGGGAAGTTGAATGGGGTGATACCGGCAACCACGCCCAGCGGCTGGAAGTCGGACCAGGCGTCGATGTTCGGACCGACGTTACGGCTGTACTCCCCCTTCAGCACTTCTGGGGCTGCACACGCAAACTCGACGTTCTCGATACCACGCTTCAGTTCGCCGGCGGCGTCTTCCAGGGTCTTGCCGTGCTCTTCGCTGATCATCTGCGAAATCTTGGCTTCGTTCTGCTCCAGCAGTTGCTTGAAGCGGAACATCACCTGGGCGCGCTTGGCCGGAGGGGTGTTGCGCCAGGCCGGGAAGGCTGCCTTGGCCGAGTCGATCGCTTCCTGCACGGTTGCGCGGCTGGCCAGTTCGACCTTGCGAACGGCCTGGCCAGTGGACGGGTTGAAGACATCGGCGGTGCGCTCACCCTTGGTAACCAGTTCGCCGTGAATCAGGTGCTGAACAATGCTCATGCAAAACTCCAGATAAACAAAGGAGAGCCAGGCGCACGCTGCGGGCGCCTGGCATCAATATCGGAAAGATCAGTCGATCAGGTTCAGGGTTTCGCCTACCGCATCGAACAGGCGGTCCAGTTCCTGCGGCTTGGTATTGAAGGTTGGGCCGAACTGCAGGGTGTCGCCACCAAAGCGCACATAGAAGCCGGCTTTCCACAGCTTCATGGCCGCTTCGTATGGGCGAACGATGGCATCACCGTCACGGGCGGCGATCTGGATGGCGCCGGCCAGGCCGTAGTTACGGATATCGACGATATTCTTGGTGCCCTTCACGCCGTGCAGCAGCTTCTCGAAATGCGGCGCCAGTTCAGCCGCGGACTGCACCAGGTTTTCCTTCTGCAGCAGGTCCAGCGCGGCGATACCGGCGGCACAGGCTACCGGGTGCGCCGAGTAGGTGTAGCCGTGTGGGAATTCCACGGCGTATTCCGGGGTCGGCTGGTTCATGAAGGTCTGGTAGATCTCGCTGCTGGCAATCACTGCGCCCATCGGGATGGCGCCGTTGGTCACCTGCTTGGCGATGCACATCAGGTCCGGGGTAACGCCGAAGGCTTCCGAGCCGGTCATCGCACCCATGCGGCCGAAGCCTGTGATCACTTCGTCGAAGATCAGCAGAATGTTGTGCTGGGTGCAGATCTCACGCAGGCGCTTCAGGTAACCCTTTGGCGGCGGCAACACACCGGCCGAACCGGCCAGCGGCTCGACGATGACTGCTGCGATGTTGGAGGCATCGTGCAGCTCGATCAGCTTGAGCATTTCGTCAGCCAGCGCGATACCGCTCTCTTCCGGCAAGCCTTTCGAGAAGGCGTTCACCGGCAATACAGTGTGAGGCAGGTGGTCGACGTCCAGCAGTTGGCCAAACATCTTGCGGTTACCGTTGACGCCACCCAGGCTGGTACCGGCGATGTTCACGCCATGGTAACCACGGGCACGGCCGATGATCTTGGTCTTGGTTGCCTGGCCTTTCAGGCGCCAGTAGGCACGCACCATCTTCAGTGCGGTATCGGCGCACTCGGAACCGGAGTTGGTATAGAAGACGTGATTCAGATTGCCCGGAACCAGCTCGGCGATCTTTTCCGCCAACTGGAACGACAGCGGGTGGCCGAACTGGAACGCTGGGGAGTAGTCCAGCGTACTCAGTTGACGGGTCACCGCGTCAGCGATTTCCTTGCGAGTGTGCCCTGCGCCGCAGGTCCACAGGCCGGACAGGGCGTCGAAGATCTTGCGCCCATGGTCATCGACCAGGTAGTTGCCTTCGGCCGCCACGATCAGGCGTGGGTCGCGCTGGAAGTTGCGGTTGGCGGTATAGGGCATCCAGTGGGCGTCCAGCTTGAGCTGGCTGGCGATACCGGCAGGACCAGTTTCGGGCATGTTCATCGGCGGTTCCTCGGAAGACGATTAGGCAACGATGGATGTTGTTGCAGCTAAATTGGCACGGCGATAGAGTCTGAAAAAGCCTACATTTCTAACCTTCAGACAGGCCGTGACTAAACTAATGAGCCGACGCCCCGATCCACTCGCCCAAGTCAGCGATTTCGACATCCGCCTGCTGAAGATCTATCGCAGCGTCGTCGAGTGCGGTGGCTTCTCGGCTGCCGAAAACGTACTGGGCATTGGTCGCTCGGCCATCAGCCAGCAGATGAACGACCTCGAGCAACGCCTCGGCCTGCGCCTGTGTCAGCGCGGCCGCGCCGGTTTCTCGCTGACGGAGGAAGGCCGCGAGGTCTACCATTCAGCCCTGCAACTGCTCAGCGCGCTGGAAAGCTTCCGCACCGAGGTCAACGGCCTGCACCAGCATTTGCGCGGCGAGCTGAACATCGGCCTGACCGACAATCTGGTGACCCTGCCGCACATGCGTATCACCCATGCCCTGGCGGAACTCAAGGATCGGGGCCCTGATGTGCGCATCCAGATCCGCATGATCGCCCCCAGCCAGGTCGAGCACGGCGTGCTCGACGGCAGCCTGCACGTTGGCGTCGTACCACAGACCAGCCCGTTATCGGGGCTTGAGTATCAACCGTTGTACAGCGAACGCTCGCTGCTGTACTGCGCGGTTGGCCACCCGCTGTTCTACGCCGACGACCAGCAGATAGACGACGAGCGCCTCAACAGCCAGGAAGCCATCACCCCCACCTTCCGCCTGCCGGCCGACATCCAGGCGCACTACCAGGCGCTGAATTGCACAGCCAGTGCTTCTGACCGCGAGGGCATGGCGTTTCTCATCCTTACCGGGCGCTATATCGGCTACCTGCCCGACCACTACGCCATGTTCTGGGTGCAGCAAGGCCGTTTGCGTGCGCTCAAACCCAAGGAGCGTTTTTATGACCTGAGCCTGAGCTGGGTTACCCGCAAAGGCCGGCGCCCCAACCTGGTGTTGGAAAGCTTCCTCGAAAGCCTGGCTGCGACACGTTGATGCCTGTCTGTGCCGCAAACGCTTGTCACTTCGGCACAGGCAGGTAATCTTGTCCCACAGCCGCAGCCACTGCACCGTACGGAATCGTCCATGACCCTAGAAGTCCCTGCGCATCGCCTCTCCGCCTCGGGCAAGCCCGCGGGCCGTATCCGCCAGAAGAACGAACAGGCCATTATCCAGGCCGCCGAAGATGAATTCGCCCGCCATGGTTTCAAGGGCACCAGCATGAACACCATCGCCCTCAAGGCGGGGTTGCCCAAGGCTAACCTGCATTACTACTTCACCAACAAGCTGGGCCTGTACATCGCCGTGCTCAGCAACATCATCGAGTTGTGGGACAGCACCTTCAACGCCTTGAGCGTCGATGACGACCCCGGTGAAGCCCTGAGCCAGTACATCCGCACCAAGATGGAGTTCTCCCGGCGCAACCCGCAAGCTTCGCGCATTTTCGCCATGGAAGTGATCAGCGGTGGCACCTGCCTGACCGAATACTTCAGTGCCGACTACCGCGAATGGTTCCGCGGCCGTGCTGCGGTATTCCAGGCCTGGATCGAAGCAGGCAAGATGGACCCGGTCGACCCCGTACACCTGATCTTCCTGCTCTGGGGCAGCACCCAGCACTACGCTGACTTCGCCACCCAGATTTGCCAGGTGACTGGCCGCAGCCGCCTGACCAAGCAGGACATGGAAGACGCGAGCAACAACCTTATCCACATCATTCTGAAGGGCTGCGGCATCAAGCCGGCTGCCTGACTGTCCTTTATGCCTTCTACCCTGCTCGACCTCTGCGAATACCGCGAGGAAATCCGCAAAAGCCGCTTCATCACCCTCGCTGGGCCGATCAGCAGCGCCGCCGAAGCGATGAGTTTCATCGAACGTCACAGCGACCTGGCCGCTACCCACAACTGCTGGGCCTGGAAACTCGGCGCGCAGTACCGCAGCAGTGACGACGGCGAACCCGGCGGCACCGCAGGGCGGCCGATCCTGGCGGCCATCGAAGCACAGGACTGCGATCAGGTGGTGGTGCTGGTGATCCGTTGGTACGGCGGTATCCAGCTGGGTACCGGCGGCCTGGCCAGGGCCTATGGCGGCGGCGCCAACAAGTGCCTGCAACAGGCGCCCAAGCGCCTGCTGGTGCAGCGCAGCCATTTCAGCTGCAGTTGCAGTTTCAGCGAGCTGGCGCTGGTGAAGCTGCGCCTGGCCGAGGTTGACGGCCTGGTCCTGGATGAACAGTTCACCGCCAATGGTGTGGACCTTGTGATTGCCCTCGGTGACGCCCACCTGGCGCCATTGCAACAGCAACTGGCGGACCTGAGCCGCGGGCGTATTTTGCTCGAAGCACGCTGAACATTGCCCACAACAACTGTGGGCCTGCCTGTGGATAAGCTTGGGGCACTCTCTTGCAGGCTAGTGATTTCGAGGCCCCCAGAGCTTTGATCATATTTTGATCACTATTTGATGACAGTCGTAAACTGCTGAATGTGCGCGACTTATCCCCAGCGAACCGCCCATCCAAGCCGCACCCCTCTTGCTCACCTTGCACACAATAACTGTGGACCAGCTTGTGGATAACCCGTGCGCCAACGGGCGAAGCGCCCGGCCCCGCAAGGCCCAGACAAAACTGACCATTTTTTAACCAGACGCAAACCAGGCACGCGTATTCGCCGTGACGTATGCTCAATTCCTTTCTCCTACACCGATAAAGGAATGTTCCTATGGCTAATTCAAGAACTGCCCTCATCATCGGCGCCTCGCGCGGGCTTGGCCTGGGTTTGGTACAACGCCTGCACGAAGACGGCTGGCACATCACTGCCACCGTCCGTAACCCGCAGCAGCCCGGCGGCCTGGCGAACGTCCCCGGCGTGCACATCGAGCAGCTGGAAATGAACGACACCGTTCAGCTCGACAGCCTGCAGCAACGCCTGCAAGGCCAGGTGTTCGACCTGATATTCGTCAACGCCGGGGTCATGGGCCCCCTGCCGCAAGACCTGGAGGCAGTACACAACAGCGACATTGGCGATCTGTTCATGACCAACGCCGTGGCGCCGATACGCGTGGCTCGCCGCCTGGTGGGTCAAATACGCGAAGGCAGTGGTGTGCTGGCCTTCATGAGCTCGATCCTGGGAAGCGTCACCATCCCCGACGGTGGCGAAATCTGCCTGTACAAGGCCAGCAAGGCGGCACTGAACTCGATGATCAACAGCTTCTTCGTTGAGCAGCAGCGCCCGGACCTGTGCGTGCTGGCCATGCACCCGGGTTGGGTGAAAACCGACATGGGTGGCGAAAACGCCGATATCGATGTGCTCACCAGCACCCGCGGCATGATCGAACAGATCAAGGCCCAAAGCGGCAACGGCGGCCTGCGCTTCATCAACTACAAGGGCGAGCCCTTGGTCTGGTGATTCACCAGGTCGCAGCCCGGCTGGGCGCATTGCCCGGCCGGCCCCTGTAGAATGGCCGCAACCGTACCTGATTGAGATGAACCACTATGTATGACTGGTTGAACGCCCTGCCCAAGGCCGAACTGCACCTGCACCTGGAAGGCTCGCTGGAGCCCGAGTTGCTGTTCGCCCTGGCCGAGCGCAACAAGATCGCCTTGCCCTGGGCCGATGTGGAGACCTTGCGCGGTGCCTATGCCTTCAACAACCTGCAGGAGTTCCTCGACCTGTATTACCAGGGCGCCGACGTGCTGCGCACCGAGCAGGACTTCTACGACCTGACCTGGGCCTACCTGCAACGCTGCAAGGCCCAGAACGTGATCCACACCGAACCCTTCTTCGACCCGCAGACCCACACCGACCGCGGCATTGCTTTCGAAGTGGTGCTCAACGGCATCAGCCAGGCGCTCAAGGATGGCCGCGAGCAATTGGGCATCAGCAGCGGCCTGATCCTCAGCTTCCTGCGCCACCTCAGCGAGGATGAAGCGCAAAAGACCCTCGATCAGGCATTGCCGTTCCGCGATGCGTTCATTGCCGTAGGCCTGGACAGCTCGGAGATGGGCCACCCACCCAGCAAGTTCCAGCGGGTGTTCGACCGCGCCCGTAGCGAAGGCTTCGTCGCCGTTGCCCATGCTGGCGAAGAAGGCCCGCCTGAGTACATCTGGGAAGCCCTCGACCTGCTGAAGATCAAACGTATCGACCATGGCGTGCACGCCATCGAGGACGAGCGCCTGATGCAGCGCATCATCGACGAGCAGATCCCGCTCACGGTGTGCCCGCTTTCCAACACCAAGCTCTGCGTGTTCGACCACATGAGCCAGCACAACATCCTCGACATGCTCGAGCGTGGTGTGAAAGTCACGGTCAACTCGGACGACCCGGCCTACTTCGGTGGCTACGTCACGGAGAACTTCCACGCTCTGCACACCCACTTGGGCATGACCGAAGACCAGGCACGTCGCCTGGCGCAGAACAGCCTGGACGCAAGGCTGGTTTGAGTAGCATGACGACGTTGCGCTCAACCGACCTGCAACGTCGCCACGCGGGCTATGCGATTGATCTGCTGGATACCCAGCGCCGAAATATGCAATGCCCGCGAGTCCTCCAACTCCCGCATCCAGCCAGATTGCAGGAACAACCTGAACAAGGCCTGGCCCAGTACGCCACCCAGATGCGGGCCCTGGTCATTCCATTCGGTGCAGCGGCAGATCACGCAACCTCGTTGCTGGTGTGGCGCCAGGGCATCGATGTACACCCCGACCAAGGCCAACTGCGCCCGCCCCTCGTCACTGACCCTCAAGTGCCGTCCGCTGCCTTCCAACCAGCCTGCCACCACCATGCGATGGTACAGCTCACTGGCCAACTCCCCACCCAGGTGATCGCCACAACGGCGCGCCCGGCGCATCGACAGCGGCAGCGATGATACCGGCGTTTCGGCACGCTCTCCCCTGGCGCTTTCCAGCTGTACGCTGGCCAAGGCCTCTACCGCTGCTCCGACCTGCGGGGTAGCCAGGCAGAAGTAACGTTTGCGGCCCCTGGCTTCATGCCTGAGCAAACCGGCCGACGACAGCAGCGAAAGGTGTGCGCAGGCTGATGATGAAGTCAGGCCAGTCATTATCGCGAGCTCATTGGCCAACCGTGGTGTGCCATCGATCAATGCCCACAACATGGCACTGCGCTTGGGGTCGGCCATCAGGCTGGCAATTTGGCTGATACTGCTGGCTGCGTTCATGTCCTTGTAACTCCCTGCAAGTTCACGGTGGGGATGCGATGGCCAACCCTGCCAGGGAAGCGCCTCTCGCTGGCACTGGCCTGGCTCGCCAGTATAAGCCGCAGAAAAACGCCGGTCAGACGACCAGGTGCCGTCGTACTCATGACGAAAAACCACTGGGTATGCCTACCCATGGCAAGCAGCGAAGCGGCTTCGAAAACGCCCCGGAACCAAGTCAACCAAGGCACCGGTACGCCCACACAAACGCGCTGAAACATCTTGATGAAAACAAACTTGCAGCCATTTCAGATGTGGCCCACAGCAACCTTCCACAAATAGCGCGAAACAAAGCGAAGGTTCTGCGGGTTTGCAGGCATTGCGCCCAAAGTAGGAAACACCGCCAGGGAAATGCGCACACTTACCGTCAGTCAGGACGCTGAAGCCGTGTCATGGCAGGCTGGCGGGCCAGCGCTACACTTGAGCGGCTCCCCTTCCTGGAGGTATGCCGCGATGAAAATTATCGTAAGTGCGTCGAGCCGAAACCCCGCCTGCCCCTGGCAAGTCCAGCTCGATCAGCATGTGGTCAGTTTCCGCAGCGAGGCTGAGGCGCGCGCCTTCGTCGCCACGCTGGAAACCCGGCTGCAGGCACCTCACCCGCTCATGCGGGAGCCTTGGCCTGCAGACGCCGGGTCAACAGCGCGACACTGACCACCAGCGCCCCGCACAGGCTGATCACGATTGCCATTGGCACCGCACTGCCATCATGCAGCAGCCCGACCAGCGCCGCAGCACCCGCAGCTACGCTGAACTGCACGCAGCCCATCAGTGCCGAGGCGCTGCCGGCACGCGCGCCCTGTCCGCTCATGGCACAGGCCGAAGCATTGGGAATGATGCAACCAAGGCTGGCGATACAGATGAACAGCGGCACCAGTAGCGGCCACAGTTGCGCAGGGCGCAACGCCGCCACGCCCAGCAGCACCAGGCCCGCAACCAGATACAGCCACACCGCACGGCCCAGCAGGAAGGCCGGCCCGCGTTTGGCCAGCAGGCGGGCGTTCACCTGCGCCACCAGAATAAAACCTGCGGCGTTGGTGCCGAACAGCCAGCCGTAGTGCTCAGCGGGCACGCCATACAGTTTGATGAACACGAAAGGTGAACCGGCGATATAGGCAAACATGCCGGCAATGGCGATACCGCCGGTCAGGGCATGGCCGAGGAAAACCCGGTCAGCCAGCAGCCGCAGGTACTGGCGCAAAGCGCCAGATAGCGGTTGGCGGGGTATATGCTCGGGCAGGCTTTCCGGCAGGCCCAGGCTTACCGCCAGCAGGCAGCCGGCACTGAACAGGCTCAGCGCAAGGAAGATCGACTGCCAGCCGGCCAGGTTCACCAGCACCCCACCCAGCATCGGTGCCAGGATTGGCGCCAAGCCCATGACCAGCATCAGTTGCGAAAACACTTTGGCTGAAGCTACCGGGTCGCACTTGTCGCTGACGATGGCCCGCGAAAGCACCATGCCGGCACAACCACCCAGTGCCTGGATGAAACGCGCCACCACCAAGGTATCGAGGTTGGGGGAGTAGGCACAGGCCAGCGATGCCAGGGTGAACAGCGTAACGCCGAACATCAGCGGTTTGCGTCGGCCAAAGCGGTCGGCAACCGGCCCATAGGCCAACTGCCCGATAGACAGGCCCAGGAAGTAGGCGGCCAACGTGGCCTGGACGTGTTTTTCATCGGTGGCGAACGCTTGCGCCATGGCCGGAAAGGCTGGCAGGTAGAAGTCGATCGCCAAGGGCCCGAACGCACTGAGTGCGCCCAGGATGAGCACCATTCGCAGGTTCATCAGGAATCCATAGCAGGCTAAGCAAGTGACTGATTCTACCTGCTGTGGACCCTGTCAATGTGAAAAGATTTGCAACACTGTTAGCCCCGGAGGGAGCAATCAGGTCTTCAGGCGAGTTCGGCCTGATACCCCTCATCCCGAATCGCAGTGAGGATCTGCTCCTGCGCCAACTCGCTCTGCACACGCACCTGTTTGCCCGCCAGATCAACTTCCACCCTGGCTGCCGCATCCTGCTCCTGCACCGCGCGGGTCACGGCTTTCACGCAATGGCCGCAGGTCATGCCTTGTACATTGAACACTTGCATGGGGGTTACCTCCTTCAGGTTTTTCACAAGTCTCAAGCTTGCCATCAGGGCAAGGTCAAGCCCTGCCTGCAACACCCGGGGTGGAAATCCGCGTCCGCGTCGGCCAAGCTGCGCCTTTGACGATCAGGCAAGCAGGAGATTTTTCATGTTCAGGGCAGCATTGGGCGTTGTCGGGCTCTTGGGCGCGCTGGCTGTGGTGCCACCGGCATTCGCCGAGGGCAACTCGGCCTACAGCGTACTGATCATTTCCCGGGAGCGCCTGGAAGTGGCCACCAGTTGCGAAATCGGCGTGTACCTCAACGACCAGCTTTCCGGGCGCGTTTTCCAGGAGCAGTCCACCTCGTTCAACCTGCCGCCTGGCCCGGTGGATGTGCGCCTGCGCCTGCTGCCTGGGCAAATGCCGGGTTGCGCCGCAGGTATAGAGGACCAGCGCAGCACGCGTTTGAATCTGCAGGCGGGCCAGATCAACAAATACCGCATCGCCATGGGGCAATATGGGCTGGAGTTGAAACGAGCCGACCTGGGCTATTGACCTTGCCTGCGTGGCAAGGTTGATGCTGGAGGCCTGTCCAAGGAGGAGAGCCATGCCCGCATCCACCACATACGACCTGCCGATCTCCGGCATGACCTGCGCCAGCTGTGCTGGCCGGGTCGAGCGCGCCCTGCGCAAGGTCACCGGCGCTGAACAGGTCAGCGTAAACCTCACCACTGAAAAAGCTCGGGTTCTGGCCCCGCCTGCCAGCCTGCCAGCCTTGGTCGAAGCCGTGCGCGAGGCCGGTTACGGGGTACCAACCCGCACCCTCGAACTGCAGATAGGCGGCATGACCTGCGCCAGTTGTGTCGGCCGAGTAGAGCGCGCCCTGGGCAAATTGGCCGGGGTCGAGCAGGTCAGCGTCAACTTGGCCAGCGAACGCGCGCACCTCGAAGTGCTAGCGGCCCTTGATGACAACCTGCTGATCGACGCTGTGCAGAAGGCAGGCTACAGCGCCAGCCTGCCGCAATCGACCAAGGACGACCAAAGCGCTGTCCAGCGCCGCCTGCGCAACGAGCGCCTGGCAGTCGGTGCAGCCTTGCTGTTGGCCCTGCCACTGGTATTACCCATGCTGGTACAACCGTTCGGCCTGCACTGGATGCTACCCGCCTGGGCGCAGTTCCTGCTGGCCACACCCGTGCAGTTCATTCTCGGTGCCCGCTTCTACATTGCAGCCTGGAAGGCCGTGCGCGCCGGTGCCGGCAACATGGACCTGCTGGTGGCCCTGGGCACCAGCGCTGGCTATGGCCTGAGCCTGTACCAATGGGCACAGGCTCCCGCCGGCATGGCCCCGCACCTGTACTTCGAAGCCTCAGCCGTGGTGATTGCCCTGGTATTGCTGGGCAAGTACCTGGAAAGCCGCGCCAAACGCCAGACCGCCAGTGCCATCCGAGCCCTCGAAGCCCTGCGCCCGGAACGCGCACTGCGCGTGGTCGACGGCGTGGAAGAGGACGTGGCCATCGCCCAGTTGCGCGTGGGCGACCTGGTACTGGTCAAGCCCGGCGAACGCTTCCCGGTCGACGGCGTGGTCGAAGACGGCAGCAGCCATGCCGATGAGGCCCTGATCAGCGGCGAGAGCCTGCCAGTGCCCAAGCAACCCGGCGACAGCGTCACCGGTGGCGCCATCAATGGCGAAGGCCGGCTGCTGGTGCGTACCCAGGCGCTGGGCACCGAGACCGTGCTGGCGCGCATCATCCGCCTGGTGGAAGACGCCCAGGCCGCCAAAGCGCCGATCCAGAAGCTGGTCGACCGTGTCAGCCAGGTGTTCGTCCCGGCCGTGCTGGTACTGGCGCTGATCACCCTGATTGGCTGGTGGCTGGCTGGGGTACCGCTGGAAACCGCGCTGATCAACGCCGTCGCCGTGCTGGTCATCGCTTGCCCCTGCGCCCTCGGCCTGGCCACGCCCGCCGCGATCATGGCCGGTACCGGGGTCGCCGCCCGCCACGGCATCCTGATCAAGGATGCCGAAGCCCTGGAGCGTGCCCATGCGGTCAACCGCGTAGTGTTCGACAAAACCGGCACCCTCACCTCCGGCAGCCCGCGGGTGGTTCACAGCCAGGCGCTGGACGGCAACAGCGCCGACCTTTACCGCCTGGCCGGCGCCCTGCAGCGTGGGAGTGAACACCCGCTGGCCAAGGCGGTGCTGGCGGCCTGTGCAGAGCAAGGGCTGGACGTGCCAACCGTTGCCGACAGCCAGTCGCTGACCGGGCGCGGCATTGCCGGTCGCGTTGAAGGCCGTGAACTGGCGCTGGGCAACCGCCGACTGCTTGACGAAAGCGGTCTGCAGCCCGGCGAGTTGGCCGCCCAGGCCCTGGCCTGGGAGGCTGAAGGGCGCACACTGTCGTGGCTGATCGAGCGCGGCAAGCAACCGAGAGTGGTGGGCCTGTTCGCCTTTGGTGACAGCCTCAAGCCTGGCGCCGCGCAGGCCATCGAAACCCTGCACGCCCAACACATCAGCAGCTACCTGCTGACCGGTGACAACCGTGGCAGCGCCAACGTGGTTGCCGAGGCACTGGGCATCGACGATGTGCACGCCGAAGTGCTACCGGCCGACAAGGCCGCGACCGTGGCCGCGCTCAAGCAGGATGGGGTGGTCGCCATGGTTGGCGATGGCATCAACGATGCACCGGCGCTGGCCGCGGCCGACATCGGCATTGCCATGGGTGGCGGTACCGACGTGGCCATGCAGGCCGCCGGCATCACCCTGATGCGTGGCGACCCGCGCCTGGTGCCCGCCGCGCTGGAAATCAGCCGCAAGACCTACGCGAAGATCCGCCAGAACCTGTTCTGGGCCTTCATCTACAACCTGATCGGCATTCCACTCGCCGCGCTGGGTTACCTCAACCCGGTCCTGGCAGGTGCCGCCATGGCCCTGTCCAGTGTCAGCGTCGTCAGCAATGCACTGTGGCTTAAAACGTGGAAACCCACCAGCAGCACCCAGGAGGCGCCATGAACATCGGCCAGGCCGCCCGCCGCAGCGGGCTCAGCACCAAGATGATCCGTTACTACGAGTCCATCGGCCTGCTCAAACCCGCCACTCGCAGCGACAGCGGCTACCGCCTGTACCAGGCGGAAGACTTGCACAACCTGGCCTTCATCAAACGCTCCCGCGACCTGGGCTTTTCCCTCGAAGAGGTCGGCAAGTTGCTGACCTTGTGGCAGGACCGCCAACGTGCCAGCGCCGATGTGAAGGCGCTGGCCATGCACCACATCGATGAACTGAACCGGCGCATCGAGGAGCTGGTGAGCCTGCGCGACACCCTCGGCGAGCTGGTTTCGCACTGTCAGGGTGACGACCGCCCGGACTGCCCGATCCTCAAAGACCTGGCCAATGGTGCTGCAGGCAGCTGCTGTCACTGAGCTGCCACGAGCGTTTGGCATGCCATAAATGTCCAAACACGACCGATTAGTCACCAACCACGACTTTATCCAATAAATACGGGCGTTTCGGCTTCATAAAACCCGGATGCTGCCGATGTAGATGCTACCTGCCTCGTGTGTCGAAAATAACAATTCCGGGAGCGTCGATGAGCATCAAACAGAAATTGACCTGGGCATTCGCGGTCATCGCCGGCTTGCCCATCGTTCTGGTGGCCACCCTGGTGGTCATCAACCTGCGCGGCGAAGCCCGCGACGGATTCCTCGACAGCAGCAGCCGGGAAATCCGCCAGGTCAGCAATGCGATGAACATCTTCTTCCAGGGGATCAACCAGAACGTCGAGTACATGGCTTCCCAGCCAATGGTTGCCGCCACGGGCAGCGAGCTGAACAAGTACATGAGCGCAACCCCGTCTTACGAACTGGGCGAGCAGGCCAGCAAAATTCTCGACTTCATGACTCGCCTGGCCAACTCACATCCCGCCTACGCCTACCTGTCCTACGGGGTGAATGACGGCGGCTACACCGGCTGGCCGGCCGGCCAGAAGTTTGTCAATTATGACCCACGCACCCGCCCCTGGTACCAACTTGCCATGGCCAACCCTGGCAAGACACTGCGCACCGGCGCCTACTACTGGGCCGCCGACGATGCGGTGCTGGTCAGCACCGTGCGCACCGTGGCCAACCAGCTGGGCAACCCCGGCGGCGTGGTCAACATCGACGTGTCGCTCAAGGGCCTGACCGAGATCGTCAAGCAGATCAAACTGGGCGAAAGCGGCTACCTGATGCTGGTGGAAAGCAACGGCAACGTGATGGTCGACCCGCGCGACGCCACCCACAATTTCAAGCAGCTGGGAAGCTTTGGCGACGGCTATGCCAAGCTGGCCAAGGCCGGCAAAGGCCTGGTCGAGGTCGAACTCAATGGCGTGCACTACATGGCCAACGTCTACCCCGACCAGCAGCTGGGCTGGACCTTCATCGGCCTGATCGAACAAAGCGAAGTGATGCAGACCACCACCCGGCTCACCTGGCTGATCGGTGTCATCGCTGTGGTGTTGGCCGCGCTGTTCGCGGTGGTCGGTGCGGCCTTCGCCAAACTGATCGTGCGCCCGATCAACAGCGTCACCAATGGCCTGGAAGACATTGCCCAAGGTGAGGGTGACCTGACCCGCAACCTGGAAATCCGCGGCCGCGACGAAACCGCGCAACTGGCCAACTGGTTCAACCAGTTCCTCGGTGCCATTCGCAGCCTGATCCAGCACATCGGCACTGCTGCCAGCAAGATCCTCAGCACGTCCAGCAGCTCGACCCGCGTCTCCAGCGACATGGCCGAGGCGGCCGGCCGCCAGCGCGAAGCCGTGGACATGGTTTCCACCGCATTCCACGAAATGGTCGCCACCGCCAATGAAGTGGCACGGTCCTGCAGCCAGGCGGCGCAGTCGGCCGACAGCGGCCAGCAGCAGGCCCGCGAAGGGCAGCAGCAGATCGATGCGGCGGTACACAGCGTTGATCGCCTTAGCCACGAAATCGAGCAATCGGCCCAGTCGATCCAACAGCTGGAGCGTGACAGCAACGCCATTCAGTCGATCCTCGGCACCATCCGTTCGATTGCCGAACAGACCAACCTGCTGGCCCTGAACGCCGCCATCGAAGCGGCCCGTGCCGGTGAGCAGGGCCGCGGCTTTGCCGTGGTGGCCGACGAAGTGCGGGCGCTGGCCAAGCGTACTGCCGACTCCACCGCCGAAATCGACGGTTTGCTGGGCAACCTGGCCAGCCGTACCGCGGAAGTGGCCGAGCAGATGCACGCCAGCCTGGAAGTGTCGCAGCAGTCGGTCAGCCGTATTGGTCTGGCCCGCGACAGCTTCGGGCAGATCCGTGAGTCGGTGGACGTGATCCGCGACATGAACACCCAGATCGCCACGGCAGCCGAAGAACAGCATCAGGTGGCTGAGGACATCAACCGGCACATCAGCCAGATTCACGGGGATGCGCAGTTGGTGGCCGAGCTGGCCCAGGCGGCGCGCCAGGACTCCGAGAGCCTGGCCGGGCTGTCCAATGAGCTGGATACGCTGGTGCGCAGGTTCCGCACCTGATGATGCATGGCCTGTGCCGGCCCTTTCGCGGGTGGTAACGCGCCCTCCGTAGGCGCGGGTTTACCCGCGAAGAGGCCGGCACAAGTAACCCTGAACTAAAGCTTCAACTCCCCCGGTGTCGCGCCAAACAGCTGCTTGAATGCCGCAATGTAGGCCGAGGTGGAGTCATACCCACACCCCAGCGCCGCCTCGGTCACATTCTCCCCCGCCTCCAGCAACGCCAGCGACGACAACAGCCGCATGCGCTGGCGCCAATTACGAAAGCTCAAGCCGGTCTCCCGTTGAAACAGCCGCATCAGCGTCTTCTCCGAACACCCCAGCTCCCGCGCCCACTGCTGCAAGGTCTGCGGCTGGTCTGGTGCAGCGATCAAGCCATTGCACAGCGCCAGCAAACCAGGGTGGCGGGGCAACGGCAGCGAAAAACCGACTTCCGGCAAGGTGCGCAACTGATCGAGCAGCACCGCTACCAGTCGCGCCTCGGCGCTGTCGTCCTCTGGGTAATCCGCCGGGAACAGGCAGAACTGCTTGATCAGCTCGCGCGCCAGCGGCGTCACTTCCAGCACCCGGCATTGCTCCGGCGCCCATGGGCAGGCATCGCGGCGCACATACAGGCTGCGCATCTCGGCTTGCATCGAGGTGACCACTTCATGCTCGGCATCGGCGGGGATCCACACCCCCCACTGCGGTGGGGCAAAGTAACTGCCGTCGCGTGTGTACACGCCGAGTACGCCGCTGATGGCGTAGGAGAACTGCACCCAGTCGTGCTGGTGGCGAGTGGTCCAGGAACCGGCGCCAAGGCTTTCGGCACGGGCGTAAAGCGGTCTGGGCAGGTGTTCCAGCGCGGGGATAGCGCGGGGGTGTCCGATGATCGGCATGGCATTTTCTTTTAGTTCTGACCAGACAAGCCTAACAGCTGGATCATGATCAAGGCACTCGCCGCCTCTGCCGTTACCTTGGAGGTGCTTCAACGCTCGACGATAACGGTCACCCCCTGCCCGCCTGCCGCACAGATCGAAATCAGCCCGCGCCCCTTACCCGCCGTCGCCAACAGCTTGGCCAGGTTGGCCAATATCCGCCCACCGGTTGCCGCAAACGGGTGCCCGGCCGCCAGCGAACTGCCCCTGACATTGAGTTTGCTGCGGTCGATCGCGCCAAGCGGCGCCTCCAGGCCCAACCGCTCACGGCAGTAATCGGCATCTTCCCAGGCCTTGAGCGTGCACAGCACCTGGGCCGCAAAGGCTTCGTGGATTTCGTAGTAGTCAAAGTCCTGCAGCGTCAGGCCATTGCGTGCCAGCAAACGCGGCACGGCATACACCGGCGCCATCAACAACCCTTCGCGCCCCGTGACAAAATCCACCGCAGCGGTTTCGCCGTCGACCAGATAGGCAAGCACCTGCAACCCCTGCTGCTGCGCCCACGCCTCGCTGCCCAACAGCACCAGCGAAGCACCATCGGTCAACGGCGTGGAATTACCCGCCGTCAACGTGCCCTGCCCGCTGCGGTCAAAGGCTGGTTTGAGTCTGGCCAACTGTTCAAGACTCAGGTCGGGGCGCAGGTTGTTGTCCCGTGCCAGCGAAAGAAACGGCGTCAACAGGTCGTCCTGCCAACCCTCGGCATAGGCAGCGGCCAGCTTCTGGTGGCTAAGCAGCGCCAATTCGTCCTGCTCGGCGCGGCCAACGCGCCAGGTGTGGGCCATGCGCTCGCAATGCTCGCCCATCGACAACCCCGTACGCGGCTCGCTATTGCGTGGCAGCTCGGGTTTCAGGTGATGAGGCCGCAGCTTGAGGAAGGGCTTTAACCGTTCGCCAAGGCTTTTGCCACGGTTGGCCTGCAGCAATATATGGCGCAAGCCTTCGTTGACGGCGATCGGCGCATCGGAAGTGCTATCGACACCGCCTGCAATACCGCAGTCGATCTGCCCCAGGGCAATCTTGTTGGCCACCAGCAGCGCAGCCTCCAGCCCGGTACCGCAGGCCTGCTGGATGTCATAGGCCGGGGTCTGCGGTGACAGGCGCGAACCCAACACGC
Organism: Pseudomonas sp. 10(2024); assembly: GCF_045164175.1. Classification (NCBI taxonomy): domain Bacteria; kingdom Pseudomonadati; phylum Pseudomonadota; class Gammaproteobacteria; order Pseudomonadales; family Pseudomonadaceae; genus Pseudomonas; species Pseudomonas sp. 10(2024). The sequence continues at coordinate 653,521 of NZ_CP174006.1, read as the reverse complement.
ACTCGCGGGTCAGGTTCATGTCGCGCGAGTGCTTGAGCACGGCACCGGCCACCACCTCGCCCACCCGCAGCCCGTGCAGGCGATAGCGTTCGATCAAGCCTTCAAGCGCGGCCGTGAGCATCGCCTGGTTGCTGGCTGTAGCGTAGGCGCCATTGGAGCGGGCGAAAGGGATCCGGTTGCCGCCCAGGATCGCGACCCGGCGAGTTGAACGCATGCGCGTGTTCCTCCTGAAACAATTTGTTCGGTACAGCCTAGGTGTTTTTACCGCATTCGAACGACCCTGCCGCAAAGTTGGTCCACACTTTCAAGCTTGCCTTTCGGGAGACCCCTCATGAGCGATCGCTACCTCGGTTTTGCCAACTCCAATCTCGGCCGCCGCCTCGTGGATGCCCTTGGCCTGCCACGCCCGGCGCCACTGGAGCGCTGGCAGGCTGGCCGCCTGCGGCCGGTGGAAGGTGCCCTGGTACTGGGTGGCGGGCCGCTGGCGACGCAGGTCGAAGCCATCGCCCCGCGCCTCACGGACGAGGTATACAGCTTCAATGCCGACAACCTGCAGGCTGAAGCCTGGGTGGCCGGCCTGGGGCCGAAAATCAAGGCCGTGGTATTCGATGCCAGTCACTTGTCCGACAGCGATGCACTGAAGCAGTTGCGTGAATTTTTCCAGCCGCTGTTACGCAGCCTGGCCCCATGCGCCCATGTACTGGTGCTGGGCCGTGCACCGGAAGACCTCGACGACCCACTGGCCAGCGTTGCACAGCGTGCCCTTGAGGGCTTCAGCCGCTCACTGGCCAAGGAACTGCGCAATGGCGCGACTGCCCAGCTGCTGTATGTCGCCCCCGGTGCCGAAGATCAGCTGGAAGGCGCCCTGCGCTTCTTCCTCTCGCCAAAGAGTGCCTTCATCTCTGGCCAGGTACTGCGCCTGCAAGCCTGCACCAGCCAGGTGGAGGACTGGACCCGCCCACTCGGCGGCCGCCGTGCGCTGGTCACGGGGGCTGCGCGCGGCATCGGCGCCGCCATTGCGGAAACCTTGGTACGGGACGGCGCCGATGTGCTGCTGCTGGATGTACCGCAGGCCAGCCAGGACCTCGACGCCCTCGCAGCACGCCTCGGCGGCAAGGCACTGCCACTGGACATATGCGCGAGCGATGCGGCAACGCAACTGCTCGCGGCCCTGCCCGACGGCATCGATATCGTGGTGCACAACGCCGGTATCACCCGCGACAAGACGCTGGCCAACATGACGCCGGAATACTGGGACGCCGTGCTGGCCGTGAACCTCAAGGCACCGCAAGTGCTCACCCAGGCGTTGTATGACAACGGCGCGCTGGGGGAAAACGCGCGCATCACCCTGCTGGCCTCGGTCAGCGGCATTGCCGGCAACCGCGGGCAGGCCAACTATGCCGCGAGCAAGGCCGGGCTGATCGGCCTGGCCCAGGCCTGGGCGCCACGGCTCGCCGAGCGTGGTGGCAGCATCAACGCCATCGCCCCCGGCTTCATCGAAACCCACATGACTGCAGCCATGCCCATGGGCCTGCGCGAGGCGGGCCGGCGCTTGAGTTCGCTGGGCCAGGGTGGGCGCCCGCAGGATGTCGCCGAAGCCATTGCGTGGCTCAGCCAGCCAGGCTCCGGGTCGGTCAACGGCCAGGTGCTGCGGGTGTGCGGCCAGGCACTGATGGGGGCTTGAACATGAGCCGACAATGGCACGACCTGCACAACCCTGCCGCCCGCGCCAGCCTGTACCTGCGCGCAGCCAGCAAACGCTCAATCAGCGGCGAACGGCTGCCGGGCGATGGCCTGCGCTGTTTCATTCGGGTCCAGCCGGGCAATCTGGGTGCCTACCGAAGGCTTTGCCACTTTCCCGATGATGGCCGCCTGCCGGGGACCTATCCACATGTGATGGCGTTTGCCCTGCAATTGCAGCTGATGACGGCCGATGATTTCCCCTTCCCGCTGCTTGGCCTGGTACACCTGCACAACCGCATCGAAGTGCTGCGCCCGCTTGGTGCTGTCGAAGGTCTGCGCTTTGCGGTGTACGCGCACAACCTGCAGCGCCATGCCAAAGGTGGCACCTTCGACCTGGTCACCGAGGCTGAAGATGGTATCGGCCTGCTCTGGCGCGAGACCAGCCGCATGTTGGTGCGTGGCTTGGCCCTGGAAGGCGAGGCAAGTGAGCCCGCCGACCCTGAGCCTGATCCGTTGCCCGAGGCCACCCGCTGGTACGCCGACAGTGATATCGGCCGGCGTTATGCCAAGGTGTGCGGGGATTACAACCCTATCCACCTCAGTGCCGTCAGTGCGCGGTTGTTCGGCTTTCCCACGGCCATTGCCCATGGCATGTGGACCAAGGCCATGGCCTTGGCCGCGCTGCGCGGGCACTTGCCGCACAGTGGCTATGCCTTTGAGGTGGACTTCCGCAAGCCGGTAAGGTTGCCCTCAGAGGTGGTGCTCAGTGCCAGTGAAGCGGGCCCTTCGGGCCAACTGCGCCTGGACGGGCACGGGGACGTGCTGCATATGGTCGGCCGTTGGGAGAGCCTGTAGGGCCGGGCCTGTCCTGGCGGTATACGCTTGCTTTGCATCGGGCCTGGGCAGAAGCTATGCAGCAATAGGAGACCCCCGATGAACCTGCAAGAACTCACCCAACGCCTGCATCAGATCCGCGATACCAACGACTGGCGCGGCTTCCACAGCCCGAAGAACCTGGCCATGGCCGCCAGCGTCGAAATGGCCGAACTGGTAGAAATCTTCCAGTGGCTGAGCGAGGACGAATCGCGCCAGCTGCCTGCCGACAAACTCGCCCACGCCGGCCAGGAGATCGGTGACGTGGTGCTCTACCTGTTGCTGCTGTGCAGCGAACTGGGTCTGGACATGGACCAGGTGGTGCGTGCCAAGCTGGCCGACAGCGAGAGGCGCTTCGCCCGATGAACGACCGTCATTTCGATGAGCTGGCCACCCGCTTTGCCGAAAAGATCTATGGCGGCGCCAAGGGTGCGATCCGCCTGGCCGTGCTGCAGGCCGACCTGGCCGAAGCGCTACCCGACCGCCCGCTACGCATCCTCGACATCGGCGCCGGGTTGGGCCACATGGCCTTGTGGCTGGCCGAGCGCGGCCACCAGCTGACCCTGGCCGAACCTGCGGCGCCCATGCTCGACGGCGCCAGGGCACGCTTTGCCGAAGCCGGCCAGACCGCGACCTTCATCCAGGCGCCCTGGCAAGACCTGCTCGGGCAACTGACCGAGCGCTACGACCTGGTGCTCTGCCACGCCGTGCTCGAATGGCTGGCCGAACCCGAGAGCATCCTGCCGGTGCTGCATCAGCTCACGGCCCCCGACGGCTGGTTATCGCTGGCCTTCTACAACCGCGACGCCCTGGTCTATCGCAACCTGCTCAAGGGCCATTTCCGCAAGTTGCGCAGCAACCGGCTGGAAGGTGAAAAGCAGAGCCTGACCCCTCAGAAACCGCTTGATCCACGCGAACTCAAGGCGCAACTTGAGCCTATGTGGCTGGTTGAAAGCGAAAGCGGCGTGCGGGTGTTTCACGACTATATGCCCAAGGAATTCCAGGGCAAGGCCGAGCTGCTCGACCTGCTGGAAATGGAACTGGCCCACCGTCGCCACCCCACCTTCGCCGGGCTTGGCCGCTACCTGCACTGGGTTTGCCGCCCCCGCTAATCCGCCGCGCCGGGAGGAACACATGCCGTACCGTCTGTTGTGCCTGGCCATGCTGCCCATTGCCCTGGCTGGCTGCCAGGGCAGCAACCCGTATGTGGCCAGCAGCCGCCCGTTACCACCGGCCCCCGCCCAGGCGGCCACCACCTTCGACGCCAGTGCTTACCCTGCGCCCGCTCGTGATTATGGGCACTACCGCAGCTGGAGCTGGCGCAACGGCCAGTTGCCCAGCGGAGCTGTCGATGCCGACCCGGCGCAACTGGCCGATGCCGTCAGCGGTGCGCTCGACCAGCATGGCCTGCGCCCATCTCGCGCAGGCCCTGGCGACTTGCTGGTGAGCGCCGATATGCGCCTGGAAAAACGCTTGCGCCAAGTGCGTGACTACGACACCTACGACCCCTACTACGGGCCGTACCCCTATGGAGGTGTCGGCTATGGCGGCTACCGCCACGGTTATGGAGGCTATGCCAGCGTGCCCATCGTGCGTACCTACGAGGTCGAAGTACTGGTGGTGCGCATCGACCTCTACGACGCCCGCAGCGGCCAGCCGGTCTGGAGCGCCAGCGCCGAAAGCAGCAGCAACAAGGACTCGCCCCGCGAACGCGAAAGTGCCTTGCGCGACTCTGTGCACAAGGCGCTCAGCGGCTATCCTCCCAGTTAATAGCTAACGGAGAACCATCATGTTGCGCCGTCTCGTTCTACTGTCATTCGCGTTGTTGCTCGCTGCCTGCTCCAGCAACAACGTCCAGCAGGATTTCGATGCCAGCCGCGATTTTGCCGCCTACCGTAGCTGGGCATGGCAGGAGCCAGGCCTGCAGTACCGCCCGGATGACCCACGGATCAAGAGCGACCTCACCGAGCAGCGCATTCGCCAGGCGGTGGCAGACCAACTCGACCAGCGCGGCCTGCGCCCGGTACAAGGCGGAGCGCGGCCCGACCTGACAGTACGCACATACCTGATCGTGGAGCAGCGCCAACAACAGATCACCACCAACTACGGCGGTGGCTGGGGTGGCTACTGGGGCGGCTACTGGGGTGGCCCGATGTACAACGAAACCCGCAGTGTCGACTACAAGGTCGCCACCATCCAGGTCGACATGTTCGATGGGCGTGACGGCAAGCTGGTATGGCGCGGCAGTGCCGAGCAGATCATGAACAACTACCCGCCAAGCCCGGAAGAACGCAACAGCGCAATCCGCAATACCGTGGCCAAGGTGCTGGGCAACTACCCACCGGGCAGCAAAAAATAGCGTTGGAACGCGGCTTTTGCATGCACCGTGGCCCGGCGGGAGCGGGTTTATCCGCGAAGCAATTGGCCCGGTGCATGGCACCGGCTTCGCGGATGGTCGCGGGTGAACCCACGCCTACATAGATGGCGATTCCGAGTACGACTGCGTCACCGGCCTGGCCTGTGTCAGCTACGACAAAATCCATTCCACGCACGCCTTTTTTCCGATGCCAACCGCACTCCCCCGCACGTTCCCGTCTATCTTCTTTTAAGGAAACCTGACTGACCGGGTAGAAGTGTTCAACATTTGGGAAAGGCGACCTGCCAATGCAAAGCATTGTTCTCCTGCTGTGGCTTGCCTTGTGCTCCGAACAGGATGTGCGTCAACGCCAGATATCCAACGTGCTGACCCTGGGGGCGGCTGGCTGCGCCCTGGCCTGGCTGTTCAGCACCGGTCACAGCTGGATAGGCGCCGAAGCCAGCGAGGCCGGTTGGGCGCTGGCCATCGTCATGCTGCTGACCCTGCCAGGCTACATGCTCGGCCGCTTCGGCGCCGACGACGTCAAGCTGATGGGCGCCCTGGCCCTGGCCACCAGCCCGCAATATGTGCTCGGCACCTTCATTGGCGCGGGTGTCACTGTACTGGTCTGGCTACTGACCCGCCGCCGCCTGTGGACTCTGCTCAACCCCAAGGTAAAGAAGCGTTTGCAGGCCCTGACCGAAGAAATGGGCGACAAGCAGGCATTCGTCCCCTATGTGTTATCAGGTTTTCTTCTAACGGCCGTATGGATCCAGTAAGCCTTCCAGTGGTCCGATAACCTGTACACGCCTTGTACATATTCGCTGAGTGCGACTATTTTTAAGCTGCCAGAGCGTCTGGCACGGGAGCAGGGCCGTACAAGAACAGGGAGTTGATCGTGTCCAGACCAGTGAGTGATGTAAAGGTGTTGGTGGTTGATGACCAACCGGTCATTGTCGAACAACTGAGTGAATTCCTCGAAACCAAGGGCTATACCTGCGTAACAGCCCTCTCGACCGACGAAGCGATCGAGCACTATGTGGCAGACCCTAGCATCGGCCTGCTCATCTGTGACCTGCACATGCCCGAACGGGATGGCGTCGAGCTGGTGCGCGCCTTGAAGGAGATCAATGGCAACAAGCGCATGTTCGAAGCCATCATGCTGACTGGGCGTGCCGAGAAACAGGACTTGATCCGAGCGCTACGCGAAGGTTTTGCCGATTACTACCAGAAGCCGATGGACCTCGATGAACTGCTGGCAGGCGTCCGCCGGCAGGAAGAGGCCTTGCTGGAGCGCCAGCGCAACCTTCGTGATCTGGGTGGGTTGAACCAGCGCTTGCAGGAACTGGCCGAGTCGGTGGACGAACTGTATCAGGACCTGGAAAAAGCCCGTGGCCAAGGCACCCACCGGCGTGCCAGTGATGCAGAAGAAAGCGAAAGCGAGCTGCCAGCAGCGTTCGAGAAACTGTCACCACGCCAGCTGGAAGTAGCGCGCCTGGTAGGCAAGGGCAAGACCAATTACCAGATCGCCTGCGAACTGGGCATTACCGAAAACACCGTGAAGCTGTATGTGTCTCAGGTATTGCGTTTGACGCATATGCACAACCGCACCCAGCTGGCTCTGGCGCTGACCCCCAGCTCGTCACCCGTGCACCAGCGGTTCACGACCCATTGAGTGAAGGCTCGGCTTACCATCTGGAGCGGCCTCGTGCTGCAAAGGCTGCTCCTGCAAGCCCATAGTTGCCTGCTACAACTGGATCGCCAGGTTCAACGACAGCCGAGGCCCACGGTCCAGGCTATCCAGCGCCACATCCGCCAACGGCTTTGCCACTTCCAGCGCCACATTGAACACATGCCCACCCCCTAACCGCACACCCAGCGCCACCGATGCCAGATGGGCGTCCTCCACCGGTCCCCGGTTATGCCAGGCCTGAGCGGTATCCACCACCGCATAGGGCTGAACCTGCGCAAGCCAGCTACTGCGCACGCTGTAGTTGAGCTCGTAAGCCACACCCCAGCCCTTGTCACCGTCCGCCTGATCGCGCGGATAACCGCGCCCGAAACTCTGCCCGCCAAACCCCGCACGCTCGCTGTCGGGCAAGCGATCATCACTCCAGTACAACGCCCCGGACACCACCCCCTGCCAGTTTTCCAACAGGGTGTCGCTCTGCAAACCGGAAAGCCGCAAGCGCAGGAAGTCGAGATCGTAGTCAGCATCGCTGCGTGCCCCCAGGTAGTCCAGCCCCTGATGGACCCCGGCACTGACGATACGCAAACGCCCCTGCTCCACCTTGCGCCAGTCACCTTCGAATGACAGCGCCCGCACATAGGTGTCGTATTTGCGAGACGTTGGCTGCTCGGCCATCCGGTCTTCATCATGCTCACTGACCGAGTACAGGTGGCCCTGCACCGCCAGCCACTCATTCGGCCTGACAACCACCGGCTGACGCAGGCCGATCGCATAGCGCTCACTGTCGTGCTCGCGGGTGATATCGCGGCCATCGTCCAAACGTATGCGCGTGCCGGGCTCGCTGCGGTAGCGCGACGCCGACAGCAGCAGTTGGCTACCGGCGGCGTCCAGGTACTGGCTGTAATCGAGACGCTGGTAGTAAACCCGGTCATTGCCAGGGGGCAGCAGCCAGCTGGCCGTGACGCGTTCGCCATGGCGGGTCTGGGCATTGCTGGCTACGGTGATCAGGGCCTGTGCAGCATCACGGCTGGAGTCGGCCACGGTCATAGCGGCGCTGAGCGGCTTGCGCCGCGCATGCACGGTCAGCCGGGCGACACCATCGGCAGCCCGTGCCATTGCCAGTTCGGCCTCTACCACGACCCCTGGCATGCGCGTAGCCAGGCCCAGATAGCGCTCCAGCGTTTCGCGGCTCAGTGGGCGCTCGGCCTCAATGCGGGCCAGCAACTGCTGCAAATACTCATTGGCCGGTCCAATATCGCCGTCCACGTGGTAATCACGTACGTAACCTTCGACCAGCACCACGTCGACCCTGCCATCGGCCACATCCTGAGGAGGCAGGTAGGCGTACGACAGCAAGTAGCCCTTCTGCCGGTAGCGTTGGGTCAGGCGCTGGGTGTATTGCTGCAATTCACCCAACGTGGTTTCGCGCCCGATCAGCGGCTGATAGTGTTCGCGCAGGTCGCCCAAGGGGAACACCGTGCCGCCCTCGAAGCGCACTTTTTGCAGCACCAGCCGGGTGTTGGCCGGGGCCCAGTCGGGGTTGTCGATAGCCGCCCCTGCCAACCGTATATGGGGGCTCAGAGGGGAATAGTCCGTCATCGGCAGATTGGCGCTGGGCAGACGCCGCTCGTATTCATGGCTGTCGAGAAACCCCGGCAACGGGTCGGCGTGGGCAGCAAGTGCCCAAAGCAGCAACATCAGGGGCACGACCAGAGGACGCATAGGGCACTCCATGTTCCCATGGGTTGCGGGGCACCAGCCGGTCACACCCGTCACTTGCAAGCGTAGGTGCTGGCCCGGCTGTCGTCGAACACCTACTCACTGACCTGGAACGCCACCCGCGCCGTCTGACCGCTTTCGTCCAGCGCGCTGAGTTCGGCCTGCCCGACCTGTGGCAAACGCAGCAACAAGCTGTCCTGCCCCTGGGTTTCACCCAACGGCTGGCCGTTGAGGAACCACCAGCGCCGTCCACCACCACCCAAGGCAGATACCTGCAATTGCAACGGTTCAGTGCTGGTGGCCGGGCGGCGCAGATTGTCGCCTGGGCGCACGCCGACGATCGACAGCGGTGGTGCACTGGCCGGCGCCTGCGGCGGGCAGGCCGGGTCGATGGCCGGCAAACGCGCCATGCGCCGCTCGACACGGGGTAGCCAAGGCTCCAGCGGCGCCGGCCACAGGGCGATGTCGCGAGCCTTGGCGCCCGGGCAGCTACCATCGACCCGCAAGCCCTGCTCGTTGACCCATACTTTTTCGCGCAAACCCAGGCCCAGCGGCTGGTCGGCTGCCTGCAAGGTTGGCGGCGTGGTGCCGTCCAGGGTCCATGCAAAGCGCTGACGCCGACAGTTGGTGTCCTGCTTGCTCATCGGCTGACCCAGCGGCCAACAGATCGCCGCAACGCCGATATTCGCAGGTACCGGCGCTACCGGGACGCTGATGCCGCGTTGGCTGTCGCGATTGCTCAACAGATCGTGCACCTGCAACATCAGCGGCGCCGCCGACGCCAGGCCGAACTGCCCAGGCACCGGTGTACCGTCGGGGCGGCCAATCCATACGCCGATCAGGTAGCGCGGCCCCACGCCAATCGACCAGGCATCGCGAAAGCCGTAGCTGGTGCCGGTTTTCCAGGCCAGTAGCGGGCGCTGCACCAGTTCGGCGTGCGGGTCGCGGTCCGGGCGCGCCTGGCCGCTGAGGATACGCCGGATGATCCACGCCGCCCCCGGTGACAGCAACCGGTGCTCCACCAGAGGGGCCTGTGGCTGCAAACGCACCTGCGCACTGTTGCCACCCCGCGCCAGCGCCGCGTAGCCGCCGACCAGGTCCTCCAGCCGGCTGCCGGCACCGCCCAGGATCAACGACAGGTTGGGCTCGGCAAGGGGGGGCAGTATCAACGGCATGCCCGCCATGCGCAGTTGCGCGGCAAAGCGTTTCGGGCCGTAGGCCTCCAGCAATTGCACGGCGGGCAGGTTGAGCGACAGGGCCAGCGCCGAGCTGGCCGACACCGGCCCGCTGAACCCCATGGAGAAGTTGCCAGGGCGATAGTCGCCATAGCGTCGTGGAACATCCTGCAACAGCGATTCGGAATGGATCAGGCCATCGTCCAGCGCCATGCCGTAAAGAAACGGCTTGAGGGTGGAGCCGGGCGAACGTAGCGAGCGCACCATATCGACATGGCCAAAGCGGCGCTCATCAGACAAATCTATCGAGCCCAGGTACGCGCGCACCGCCATGCTCTGCGCTTCGACCACCAGAATGGCGGCCGAGGTACGCTCCGGCAGCCGTGCGCGCCAGCCCAGCAGCAAGTCTTCGAGGCGCCGCTGAAGCGCAGCGTCAAGCGTGGTACGGATCAGCGGCGGGCTGTCAGCGCTGTTCAGGCGCCGGGCCAGCAATGGCGCCAGGGCCGGCTCCTGGCGTGGCGCCAACACCAGCGGCTCCTCGGCGGCCTCGCGAATTTGCTGGGCCGGCCACACCTGGTATTCAGCCAGGCGCTGCAGCACCTTGTCCCGGGCACGCTGGGCACGCTCGGGGTGGCGGTCCGGGCGCAGCCGGCTGGGTGCCTGGGGCAGCACGGCCAGCAGTGCCGCTTCGGCAGGTGTCAGGTGCAGGGGCGACTTGCCCAGGTACGCCCAGCTGGCTGCCGCCACGCCCTGAAGCGTGCCGCCGAACGGTGCGCGGTTCAGGTAGATCTGCAGGATGTCGCGCTTGGACAAGTGCCATTCCAGCTGCAAGGTGCGCCATAGCTGGCGCAGTTTGCCGACCAGGGTACGGTCGTGCGGGTCGAGCAGGCGTGCCACCTGCATCGACAATGTGCTGCCGCCCGACACGACACGCCCGCCGCGCAGGTTCAGCCAGGCCGCGCGGGCCAATGCCAGCGGGTTGACCCCTGGGTGGTTGTAGAACCAACGGTCCTCGTAAGTCAGCAAGGCCTGCAGGTAAAGCGGCGAAACCTCTTCAGGGCTTACGGGGTAGCGCCACACGCCATCAGCATCGGCAAAGCGCCACAACGGCGTGCCGTCTTCGGCCAGCACTACCCGGGCCAGGTCGTCACCCGGCAGCGGCAACGGCCAGACACGGTCAGCCAGCCAGAACAGGCCGCCGAGCAGCAGCAGACTGATCAGCGTGGCACGCAACAACCTGCCCGCTCGGCAGCGTGGTCGCGCTAAGCTTGGCATCGGGAACCGACCTGGCCAGGTAATGGCCAAAGGCTTTGGGACGACAACCTCGCCGATTTTTTCATCAGGAAGCAACTATGCATGTAGAAGGTTTTTTCGAGTGGCTGGGCCAGGCACTGGGGTCGTTGATCCGCTTCATCGTCGACGCATTGAGCGGGCTGTTCAACCTGCTGGCCAATGCCGGTGGCAACTTCATCGATGGCCTGTCGCGCACCTTGGGCATGGACACCTCGCTGCTGAGCATCCTGGCCCTGATCATCGGCCTGATGTTGCTGTACTCGGCAATCCGCGCATTCATGCGCGCCTCGATCATCCTCGGGATCATCTGGCTGGTGCTGGGGCTGTGGGTGATGAGCTGGGTCATCCACTGATCTGCGCGGTCTTTGTGGGAGCGGCCTTGCGTCGCGATCGGGCTGCACAGCAGCCCCAGGATTTCAGCTTCGCCGCTTGAATTGTCGGGGCCGCTTTGCGGCCCGATCGCGACGCAAGGCCGCTCCCACATTGCCCGCGTAGAGCGGGTCTCTAGCGGGCTTTCACGGTCATCTCCCCTTGCCCATCGCCCACGGCCTGCAGGTTCGGCCGGTACATCGATTCGACCTGCGGCGGCGGCACGCGGTAAGTGCCCGGGGTCACTGCTCGCGCCAGATACAGCAGGTGGGTGGTGCCATAGCCGTCAAGCTTGAGCGCGGCAACATAACGGTCATCACGGTACTCCTGATGCACCACGCTGGCGTTCTGCATCGACTCGCGCCACGCCTTCACTGCACTGCTGGCGTTGTCCAGGCTGGCGGCGCTTTGAGCCAGGTTCTGGTTTTCCAGCTCCAGGCCTGCCGGCAGCAGGTCCACCACCAACGCATCCGGCACGCGGTCCTCAGCCTTGAGCGCCAGGTGCACGAGCACAAGGTCGCCACTGCGCAGGTTGTGCAGGTCCAGCGGCTGGCCATTCATGTCCAGGTACTCTCTGTGAATCTGCAGGCCGTTGCCGCCAGCAGCAGGCGCCTGGCGCGGGTAGCCGGACAAGGTCAGCTGCTGATAGAGCGTCTCACTGCCTTGGTTCTGCACGCTCAGCGGTGAAGCCAACAACGGGCCCTCAAGCTTCATACCGGCCTCGGCATTGTTCAACTCGCGCACTTCACCCGCGCTGTCCAGGCGTGCCTGCCACTGGCCTTCCGGCTTGCCCAGCAGGCCACGGCCAGCGAGGAACAGTGCATTGCGCTCTTGGGTCGACAGCCAACGGTTGGCTGCCAGTTCATCCGACAAGGCGAACAGGCGCTGATCGACCTGGCTGCTGGCCAGGTTGCTTTCCTGCAGCAGCGCCAGGATCAGCGCCTGGTCACGCAGGGCGCTGCCGTAATCGGCCAGCCAGCCTTTGCCACGGCTGATGCCCAGGCCCGCCTGCAAGGCTTGCTCGGCACGCGGTTTGTCGCCCATTTTGTCCAGCGCCACTGCCAGTTGTACCAGCGGCAGACCGGAGCGGGCATCGGCGCGACGTTCGAACAGCCCGCGCAGGGCACCCAACGGCGCCTGCTGGCTGCGCGACAGCACCAGCGCCGCATAGGCCTGCACGGCAAAGCGCGTGTGGTCGGCATTTTCGCTGTAGTCGACTTCGATCAGGTTGCGCTCCTGCAGGTAACGCAGCAGGCGCTCACTGGCCTTCTTCAGTGCCTCGGCGGGCACGCCGTAACCCTGGTCACGGGCACGCAGCAGGAAGTCGGTCACATAGGCGGTCAACCAGTACTCTTCCTCGCTGTCCGAACTCCACAGGCCAAAGCTGCCGTTGTAGCGCTGCATCCCCAGCAAGTGCTCGATGCCCATTTCGATCTTGCGTTTGCGCACATCCGCCGGCTCGCCCTTGATGCCCAGGCGCTTGAGGCTGTCGGCATCAGCGTACAGCGAAGGGTACAGGCCACTGGTGGTCTGTTCGAGGCAGCCGTAGGGGTAGGCTTGCAGAGCGCGAATCTGCTCGGCAAGGTTCAGCGGCGGCCGGCTCGACAAGGCCAGGCTGGCTTCCAGGCCAGCGGGCTCGAAGGCGGCCAGGTCTGCTTCGGGCAGAGTCCACGGCTGGTCCTTCAAGGCCACGCGGTAGTGCTTGAGCATTGCCGGGTAGGCCGGGCGCACGCCCAGCGTCCACTCACGTTCGAACGCATTGTCCGGCTCGTTCGGCAGTTGCAGGCCCGTCACCCGGACATGCACCTTGCCCTGCCCCAGCCCTCCCTGGGCCTGCACCGGAATCATCAGCGTCGAGCGCTGCCCTTCGGCCAGGTTAATGCTCTGCACGGCGTTGGCCGCCAGGCTCAGTTGCCCATCCGTGGTGATTTCGACGCTCAGTTGCTGGGCGCGGCCGGACAGGTTGGCCAGGTCCAGTGCCAGGCTGGTACGGTCGCCACCGGCCAGGAAGCGCGGGGCCGAAAGCTCGGCAATCAACGGCGCGGCGACCACGGTCTTGCCTTCGGCCATGCCGAAGTGCTCTTCGGTCCAGGCCTGGGCCATCAGCCGCAGTTCACCGTTGAAGTCGGGGATGTCGACCGTGGCCTGGCCCTCACCCTTGTCGTCCAGTGTCACCGGCAGGCTCTGCTGGGCGACGATGGTTACCGTAGTGTTGGGTCGCTTGCCCCCCTTGGCCATCGCCGCATCGCCACCGAACGCCAGGCTGGCCAGGCGGCCTTGGCCGGCCTCTATCAACTGGCCGTAGATGTCCAGTTGATCGGCACCATAGGCCTTGCGCCCGAACAGGCTGGCGAACGGGTCGGGGGTTTTGAAATCGGTGATGTTGAGGATGCCCACGTCCACCGCCGACAACAACACATGCACCTGCTTGGGCACACTGCCATCGGCGTTGGCGGCCTTTACCTTTACTGTCAAAGGCTGTTTCGGGCGCATTTTCTCCGGCGCCTGCAGGCTCAGCGCAAGCTTGCGCTCGGCGCGGTCCAGCGGCAGGTGCAGCACGCCCACGGCGCGCTTGGGCGTGGCGTTGGCCTTGCGCTCACCGGGGCGGATAACCAACGCGCTGATGTACAGGTCGTGACGGGCCCAGGCCTTGTCCAGTTGCACGTCAAAGGTCTTGCCCTCGGCGGGCACATCGATCTCCTGCCACCACAGCGGGCCATCGCTGGACTCGATCATCAGGTAACCGCTGCCCGCAGCGGGCGGAGTGACGGTGACCTTGGCGGTAGAGCCATCGGCGTAGGAGGGTTTGTCCAGCGCCAGCTTGACCTGGTCCGGCCGTACCGCGCCGCCCTCAGCGTTGTCCTGGGCACGATAGCCGGCCCAGAAGCGCTCACTGGATACCAGACCGGTCTGCGGGTCTTCGACCTCGACGCGGTACGGGCCCCATTCAACCTGGAAGCTGAGCTTGGCAGTGGAACCTGCCTTGACGCTGATCGTCTCTTCGTTCTGGGTCAGGAATTTCTCGTTGTAGGCGTAGCTCCAGCCGTCGCTTTGCGAGTAATTCCAGTAGTAATCGCGGCGTTCGCGAACAAGGCGCACCTTGAGCGCATCGGCCGCCAGTTTGTTACCGTCGCGGTCGGCCACCAGGAACTCGAATTCCACCGGCCCGTTGCTATCAGTTTCCTCACCTTCGAACAGGCCTCGCAGGCCCGGCAGGCGCTCAGCCGGCCAGATAGGCTGCTCCAGGCGCCGGGTGATCGGCCGGCCACCCGACTCCTGCAGGCTGGCCTGCACGGTCAGTTGCAGCGGAGAGCGGGCTTCGGCCCAACGGCTTTCGATATCGACCACCGCCTTGCCGGCCTGGTCAAGGGTGACTTCGTCCAGTTCCAGGTCCTGGTTCAGATCGGTTTCGGTGACCGAGCCGAACTGGTAGCCAGGCAACGCCGGTACGGCCTCGCGCAGCGGGCGTACATAGGCCTGACCGCTCAGGCGGTTGCCGGCGGCCGGCGCACCATAGAGGTAACGGCCATTGACCTGGATGCGCGCATCTTCATCCGGCGAAAGCGGTTGGCTGCTGCCCTTGAGCTCCAGCGCCAGGCGCTCGGGCAGGAAGTCTTCAACGAGGAATTCATAAACCTGCTTGCGCCCGCCACCCAGGTCGAGCAGCAGTTGCCAACGGCCAGTCGGCGCCTCGGTGGCCAGTTGCAACTGGTATTGGTACAAGCCATAGCTGTCGGCTTCCCAGACGAACTTGCGGCTCACCTGTTCATCCGGGCGACGCACTTCCACGTTCACTGGCTGGGCTTTGACCGGCTTGCCGTCCTGGTCGCGCAGCAGGCCGTTGAGCAGCACCGTCTCTCCCGGGCGGTACAGGTCACGCGGGCCGAAAATGAAGAACTGCAGCGGGTTGGCCTGAGGCCCGGTGATGTCGAATTCGGCCAGGTCCAGGGCTGCGGTGTTCAGGCGCAGCAGCGTGGTATGCACGCCCTGAGTGGCGATCAGAGTATCGGCCTTGGGCGTGATCGGCAGCTGGGCATGCCCCTTGCCATCGCTGGTGGCCTGGGCCAGCAGCTTGCCCTTTTCGTCATGGATTTCCAGGTTGACGCCGCTCAGCGCCTTGCCGCCTTCCAGGGCTTGAGCAAACACGTCGATGCGATCGCGGTAGCGGTGGGCCGACACGCCGATGTCGCTGAGGGTGAACAGGGTTGCCGGCTGAGAATAATCGTAGGTACCCGAGGCGCGCATCACTGCCAGGTACACGCCTGGCGCCTGCAACGGCTTGATGCCGGCAATCGGCAGCAACACGGTTTCGCGCGTGTTGCGCGCCGGGTTTAGATCGAAGCGGCCGCTGTAGACCAGCTCAGCCATGTCCAGGGTTTCCTTGGACTGGTAGTAGTACAGGCTGCTGTTGCGTCCCCAGTTGGCCAGGAAGGTCGAGAGCATGTCTGGCTTGACGCGGAAGAACTCGACATCCACTTTGTCGACGTTCAGGGCAATCACCGGCAGGCCTTCGGCCAGGCGCGTAGGCAGCAATGAGCCGCGGCTGGCAAAGCCGATGGTCGGCTGCATGTCGCGGGTTTCCAGGCGGGTGATCGACTCGCTGTCCAGCTGCTTGCCGTTGACTGCCAGCAGGCCCTTGTCGACGGTCAGCACCAGCTTGCGCTGCGGCTCCAGGTGGCGCAAACGCAGCTCCATCTGGTTGTCGGAGAGTTCCCAGGCACCGTCGAGCTTGCCTTTGACGGTGTCTACCAGGTGCACCTTGGTGGTGAAGTCCTGCTTGGCATCCAGCGGTACGGAGAAGCTGATCGACAGCGTTGCCGCGCCATCGAGCTGCACTTCCGATACGTCCAGCACCGTGAGTTCGCGGCCCTCGTAGCGCTTGGCGAGCACGGTCGGGTCCTCACGCTTGGGGGCGGAGGCTTCGGCGGGCGCGGGTGCCACAGACTTCTCGACCGGTGCTGGTTTACCCGGCGTGGAAGAGTCACAGGCACTGAGCAACGCCAGCGCGCAGGCCAGCAACAATCCTTTGTTGAACATGAGATAGGAACTCTTGGGCAGCGTGTACGTGAGGGCAGCAACTATAGCGCAACGTCAGGTGCAACACCCGGCGTTGCGCGCCAGGTCAGACCATGGTCGCGCTAAATGGTTGCCTGGTCGGTACACTATGGCCATTCGTTAAAAGGGGGCCGCGTTGCACCCCTTCGCGGGCTCGCCCGCTCCCACGGGTTTGGCGCCGGCCACCAGAGCAACACTTTCCTGTGGGGGCGGAAGCCCGCGAAGGGGCACACAGCGGCCCCAAAATCTCATGGAATGCACATGCCCCAACTCGCTGCCGACTGGCGCCACCGCCCCACCCACCGCAAGGTCTGGGCGTTGGCCGCGCCGATGATCCTGTCCAACATCTCGGTACCGCTGGTGGCGCTAGTCGACAGCACGGTCATCGGTCATCTCCCGCACGCCCACCAACTGGGCGCGGTAGCTGTGGGCGCCACCTTGTTCACCTTCATGGTCGGCCTGATGGGCTTCCTGCGCATGGGTTCCACCGGCTTCGCTGCTCAGGCCGCCGGCCGTGGCGACGGTGCAGCGCTACGCCAGGTCCTGGTGCAAGGGCTGCTGCTGGCGGTCGGCTTCGCCCTGTTGATCGGCCTGCTGGCCCTGCCCTTCAGCCAGCTGGCACTCCATGCGATGCAACCCAGCGCAGCCCTGCAGCAATCCACCGAAGACTTCTTCCATACCCGCCTGCTTGGCCTGCCTGCGGCGCTGGCCAGTTACGCGCTGGTCGGCTGGTTCCTCGGCACGCAGAACGCCAGGGCTCCACTGGCCATCCTGCTGACCACCAACCTGCTGAACATCGCCTTGAACCTGTGGTTCGTGCTGGGCCTGGACTGGGGTGTACTGGGCTCGGCGCGGGCATCGGTGATTGCCGAATGGACTGCCGCCCTGCTCGGCCTGGCCCTGACCCGCCCGGCCCTGCGGGCCTACCCGGGGCAGATCGTGTGGGCAGCGCTCAAGCGCTGGCAGGCCTGGAGGCCACTGCTGGCGGTGAACCGCGACATCTTCCTGCGTAGCCTGGCACTGCAACTGGTGTTCCTGCTGATTACCGTGCAGGGCGCGCGTCTGGGCGAAGCGACCGTGGCGGCCAACGCCCTGTTGCTCAATGGCCTGCTGCTGACGGCCTATGCGCTGGATGGGCTGGCCCATGCGGTGGAGGCCTTGTGCGGCCATGCCATTGGTGCCCGTGACCGCGACACCTTGCGCCGCTCGCTGGTGGTCGCTTGTGCTTGGTCACTGATCACCAGCCTGGGCTTTGCCGGGCTGTTCCTGCTGGGTGGGCACCTGTTCATCGACTTGCAGACCGACATCGACAGTGTGCGGGCGGCGGCTTATCCGTATTTGCCCTACCTGGCGTTGCTGCCGCTGATCGCGGTGTGGAGTTACTTGCTGGATGGCTTGTTCATCGGCGCGACCCGGGCGCGGGAAATGCGTAATGCAATGCTGGTTTCGGTGTTGATTGCGCTGCCGGTGGCAGTGGCCATGAGCGGGTTGGGCAACCATGGGTTGTGGATGGCGTTTCTTGGGTTCATGGGGTTGCGGGCGGTGACGTTGGGGTGGGTCGGGTGGCGGTTGCAGCAAAGAGACCTGTGGTTGGGCTGATTGGGGCCGCTTTGCGGCCCATCGCGACGCAAGGCCGCTCCCACAGGGGATAGCGGGTCGGCCTGCTTTTGCGATCCCTGTGGGAGCGGCCTTGTGTCGCGAAATGAGGGCGAAGCCCTCACATGCTCACAGCCATACACAGTCCCAATGGGGATACTCGCCAGCCCGCCGCACGAGGCCCGCCCGAATGGGGTTGGCGATGATGTAGCGGGCCACCGCTCGCACATCCTCCTCGCGACGCAAAGCCCGGTCATGAAAGCTGGTTTGCCAGATATGCCGTCTTTCAGCACCGGCCTTGTACAAGGCACAGCTGCTTCTGGATTTGAATTCGCACATCAGCCTACCCAGGCTCACTGGACCCAGCTCGATGAGCCAGTGAAGGTGATCCGGCATCAACACCCATGCCAGCGATCGACAAGTCTTGCGCTCATCGCTGAACCGCAACTGCTGGATCACGGTCCTGGCGAATCGGAAGTCTTTGAACAACGGCGTTCGGCTGCGGGTAGTTGTGGTCAACAGGTAGAGGCGCCCGGATTCGGACACCCGGCCATTACGTAAACGATGGGAGCCTGGACGTTCCATGTCGTTCTCCTTTGAATTGTGCATTCAAAGTTAGCGCCGCGAATGCGACGGGCGAGGACAGGACCATTACCGGGTATGACACGGTGAGGGCTTCGCCCTCATATCGCGACGCGTGGCCGCGCCCACAAAAACAAGCAATCCGTGCAGTTTTTGCGGGGCGGCCCCGTCAATTACGACGACAGGTACGAAGACCGGGTCAAGCCCAGGCGCAAGGCATCCAGATACTGGGTCCGCTCACGCGCAGTGATCTTGGCGCTGGCAACCTTGTCGCGGTAATGCGTCATCAACTCTTCCGGCGACAGGTGCACGTAGCGCAGCATGTCTTCGATGGTGTCGTGGGTTTCGATACCGGCGTGGTACACGCTGCCGTCGGCATTCTGGTAGATGTTCACCGAATCGGTGTCACCGAACAGGTTGTGCATGTCACCCAGGATTTCCTGGTAGGCACCCACCAGGAACACGCCCAGCAGGTAATCCTCACCCTCCTTCACCGCATGCACCGGCATGCTGGTTTCGATGCTCTGCTCGTCAACGTACTGGTTGATCTTGCCGTCGGAATCGCAAGTCAGGTCCTGCAATACCGCACGCCGCATCGGCTCTTCGTCCAGGCGGTGCAGCGGGATGATCGGCAGGACCTGGCCGATGGCCCAGGTGTCTGGCAGGCTCTGGAACACCGAGAAGTTGCAGATGTACTTGTCGGCCAGCTTGTCGTTCAGCTCGTCCAGCACCTGGCGGTGCGAGCGCTGGCGGGCTTTCAGCGAGTTGTGCAGGCGGCGGCACACGGCGAAATAGCACTGCTCGGCCAGGGCCTTCTCGCCCAGGCTCAGCTTGCCATCGGCGTACTGCGCGGCCACATCACCCATGTAGTGGGTGGCGCGCCAGTAGGTCTCGGTGACCATCTCGATGTCGGTCGGGCCAAGCAGGTCGACCAGCCACTGCACGGTCTCGGGCAGGGCTTCCTTGTTCTCGATGGTCGGTACGTCGTCGTTGTGTTTCTCGACGTCGGTCACCTGGATCACCAGCATGGCGTGGTGCGCGGTCAGCGAACGGCCACTCTCGGAGAAGATGTGCGGGTGCGGCAAGCCCTGCGCGTCGCAGAACTCCTTGAGCATGCCCACCACCACGCCGGCGTAGTCGTCCATGTCGTAGTTGATCGAGCTGGCATTGCGCGAGTGGGTGCCGTCGTAGTCCACACCCAGGCCGCCACCCACGTCGATATGGTCGACCGGCAGGCCCAGCGCACGCAGTTCGCCGTAATAACGGATGGCTTCCTTGAAACCGTGCTGGTAGTCAGCCAGGTTGGCGATCTGCGAACCCATGTGGAAGTGCAGCAGGCGGATGCCCTGATCCAGGCCCGCATCGCGGAAGCGCTGCACCACCGAAAGCAACTGGGCGGCGGACAAACCGAACTTGGACTTCTCGCCACCGGTGTCGGCCCACTTGCTCGAGGCCAACGACGAAAGGCGAACGCGCAGGCCAACCTGTGGTTTCACCTTGAGCTCGGCGGCCTCTTCGATCACCAGGGCCACTTCCGACTCTTTCTCGATGACGATGAACACATTGTGGCCAAGCTTCTGACCCATCAGCGCCAGGCGAATGAACTCACGGTCCTTGTAGCCGTTGCAGACGATGGTGCCGCCCTTCGGCGCCAGCGCCAGCACTGCCAGCAACTCGGGTTTGGAGCCGGCTTCCAGGCCGATGGAAACGTTTTGCGTGGCGATGATGTTTTCCACCACCGCTTCCTGCTGGTTGACCTTGATCGGGTACAGTGCGGTGTACTGGCTCTGGTATTCCAGGCGCGCGATGTTGGCGTCGAAGGCACCGGTCAGCTGGCGCACACGGTCCTGCAAAATGTCAGGGAAGCGCACCAGCAAGGGCAGCGACAAGCCGCTCTGGCGCAGTTCGTCGACCTGTTCGAACAGGTCGATCGGAGCGCTTTGAGGGCCGTTGGGGCGTACTTCGACGCGCCCGGCTTCATTGATGGCGAAATAGCCAGCGCCCCAATGGCGGATACCATAAACACTGCGGCTGTCGGCCACGGTCCATTGGCTACCATCGTCTTTGCGTGTGCGTCGTACGGACATTCAAGTCCCCTATAGATAAGTCGAAGACACTGCCCGCAGGCAGCGGGGCGAGTGTAAAAGCTGAAAATGACGATTCATCCGTGCTCAGGCATAGACTCTGACCACGGGAACGAGTTTAGAAAGCGCTGGGCAAAAAATCGCGCGATGGCCTCAGCCGCCGGACTTTTTCGCCTTGAAACCCTGTTTGGTCAGCTCGCCGATCAACAGCTCGACATGGTCGCCCTGGATCTCGATAACCCCGTCCTTCAAGGCGCCGCCGGTACCGCAGCGGCGCTTGAGCGTGGTCGCCAGCTCTTTGAGCTGATCGGGCGGCAGCGGCACGCCGGTGACGGTGGTCACGGTCTTGCCGCCACGGCCTTTGCTTTCGCGGCGCACGCGGGCAATGCCGTCGCCTTCGGGGATGATTTGCTGCTTGCAGGTGCAGGCGTCCACCGGCTGGCCACAGTCGGGGCAGTGCCGACCGGCGTCGGTGGAGTACACGAGACCGCCAAGGGCGGAAAAGGAAGAAGCTTTCTTGGCCACTTTTGTTCCTCGGTGCTGAGGACAAAAACTGGTCGTGCCTTGGGGTTGAGGCCGACCGCGAAGCCCCACTCTGGCAGGGGCGGCGCTACTGCTGCAAGAATTGCGGCAGCCCGAAAAGGGCGCGCAGTGTAACGATAAATACGCCGGTTGTGTAGGAGCGGATTTACCCGCGAACAAGGGCAAAGCCCTTGCCCTGGGAAACGGGTGTCTGGGCCGGTATTTCGCGGGCAAACCCGAGCCTACAAAGTGGCCTTGTAGCGCTGTAACGCCGCCAACGAGTCCGGGCAATAAGGCTTGCTCAGGCTTTCCTGCTCAGCCTGTTCCAGACCGATGAAGCGCGCTTCAATAACCTCTTCCGGCTGCAACCGCAACGGCGCATCCGACACCGCCGAATACACCGCGCACCACAAGCGGTTATCCGGCTGGTCGAAATAGAACCGCTCGTGAAAGCGCAGCTCGGCGCCCTCGATGCCCAGCTCTTCGGCCAGCTCGCGCGCAGCCGACTCGGCATACGCTTCGCCAGCCGCGACCATGCCGCCCGCCGCCACATCCCAATACCCGGGGTACAGCGCCTTGCTCAGCGTACGCCGGTGTACACACAATTCACCGGCACTGTTGAACAGCAGAATGAACGTGCAGCGACCGATCAGGCCACGCTCGCGCAGCTCGGCACGGGGCAAGGCGCCCAGTACCTGGTCGGTTTCGTCCACCCAGGTGACCAGCTCGCGGTCGGAAGCCGCCCGATGGGCGGCCTCGGTTGGGCTGATAGCCATCATCAACCCTGCGACAGCAGCTGACGCAGATCGATAACCGCAGCGTTGGCCCGGGAAATGTAGTTGGCCATGACCAACGAGTGGTTGGCCCACATGCCGAAGCCACTGCCGTTGAGCACCATCGGGCTCCACAGCGACTCTTGCGAGGCCTCCAGCTCACGGATGATCTGACGCACGCTGACGGTGGCATTCTTCTTCGCCAGCACGTCGGCGAAGTCCACCTCGATGGCACGCAGCAGGTGCGACAGCGCCCAGGCTTGGCCACGGGCTTCATAGAACACGTTGTCGATCTGCAGCCATGGGGTTTCCACCAGCTCCTCATCCACCTGCGGCGCCTGGCCGGCAACGACCGACTCGGTCTTCAGCGTGGTGTTGAGCTTGACCCGGCCAACGCTGGCCGACAGGCGCTGCGACAGCGAGCCCAGACGGGTGGCGACGTCACCCAGCCAGTTGTTCAGGTTGTCGGCGCGGGTATAGAAGATAGCGCCCTTGTCGCCGGCAGCCAGACGGGTCTGGTAGCGGGTCAGCGACTTGATGCCCTCTTCGAACTCCGACTCGCTCGATGGCAGGATCCAGCTCTTGTTGTCGAAGTTGAAGCGCGGCTCGGCCTTGGCCAGGTCGGCGTCTTCGGTGGACTGCGACTGCGAACGGGCGAAGTCTTTACGCAGGGCACGGGACAGGTCGCGGACCTGGACCAGCACGCCATATTCCCAGCTTGGCATGTTGTCCATCCACAGCCCTGGCGGGAAGCGGTCGTTGGAAATGTAGCCGCCCGGCTTGTTCAGCAAGGTGCCGGCCACGGTCTTGAGGGTTTCGACGGTGGTATAGCCCACCACCATCTGCTGGCCAGTACGTTCGGCTGCGGCCTGGGCGTTTTGCTGCACCGGGAACAGAGCAGGCTCCTGGCTCCAGTACCAGCCCAGGCCGATACACACCAGCAGGTACAACCCGATCAGGGTCCCCAGGGCACGGCTCCAAAGGCCGCCAAGGTAGCTACGGGCGGCAGCGCCGCGCCCGTCGACACGCTCACGGGGCTCGGCTTTGGCCTCGCGGTTTTTCCAGTCCAGCATGGCTTTGTCCTTATCAGTCACGACGGTTCAGGGGCTTTGACCACAGGCCTGCGCTAGCGTGCCACGGGAAGCCCGAATGGCTGCACTATAAAGCAGACACCACCGTACGCATAAGCGACCATTCAGTCAGCAACTGAATATTCGTTCTGCCCGCTTTGTTGACGCAGGGCACTCACGCACGTGAAAAGAGCTGCTAGCATAGAGCCATCATTGCCCCTGCACATCCCAACCTATAAGTAGCCAGGACATGAGCCAAGCAGTCGAGCCGAGCCCGCAGTGCCCCGTCCAACAGTTGACGCGTAACGGCCTGCGCAAGGACGACCCGCTCGACCAACTGCTGCTGCCCGTGCGCAAACCGGTGTACATCCTGCTGCAGGACCACGAGCGCGCCCAGCGCCTGGCCCAGCAACTGGAATTCTTTGGTCTGGTGGTGCAGGCGTTGCCCAGCGCCGCAGCGTTTCTCGCCTCGATCAGCGAGTACCCGCCGTCGGCCATCATCATGGATGTCGACTTCACCGGCGCCGGCCTGGGCTTGCTGCTGGCCGCTCAGGTGCAGCAGGGCCTGGCACGCTCCATTCCGTTGCTGTTCTTCAGCCATCACGAAGCCGACACCCCTACCCGCCTTGCCGCAGTACGCGCCGGCGGTCAGGACTTTCTCACCGGCAGCCTGGAAGCCTCCAGCTTGCTGGAAAAGGTCGAACTGCTGACCAACACCGCCCCGCACGACCCGTTGCGCGTGCTGATCATCGACGATTCGCGCACACAGGCCATGTACACCGAGCGTGTACTGGCCGGCGCCGGCATGCTCACCCGCAGCCTGACCGACCCGATCCGCACCATGGCCGAGCTTGCCGACTTCCAGCCCGACCTGATCATCCTCGACCTGTACATGCCGGCCTGCACCGGCCCGGAGCTGGCCAAGGTAATCCGCCACAGTGACCGTTATGTGAGTGTGCCGATCATCTACCTGTCTGCCGAGGACGACCTGGACAAGCAACTGGATGCCATGAGCGAAGGCGGTGATGACTTTTTGACCAAACCGTTTCGCTCACGCCACCTGATCACTACCGTGCGCAACCGCGCCGCCCGCGCCCGCCATTTGAAGGCACGCATGGTCCGCGACAGCCTGACCGGGCTGTACAACCACACTCATATCCTGCAGCTGCTGGAAGACTGCAGCTTCCGCGCCCGCCGTGAGCAGCAGCCGTTGAGCTTTGCCATGCTCGACATCGACCACTTCAAGAAGATCAACGACCGCCACGGCCACCCCATGGGCGACCGAGTGATCAAGAGCCTTGCCCTATTCCTCAAGCAGCGCTTGCGCAAGACCGACTTCATTGGCCGCTACGGTGGCGAGGAGTTCGCCATCGTCATGCCCAATACCGCGCTGGATGCCGCACACAAGGTGCTGGACGAAATTCGCCGGCGCTTTGCCGAAATTCTCTACCCGGCGCAGCCGCGCGATTTGCAGTGCACCTTCAGTGCCGGGGTGGTGCAACTGGACGAGGGGCTGGATGCACTGACCATGGCCAGTGCAGCGGACGAGGCGCTGTACCGGGCCAAGCATGCGGGGCGCAATTGCGTCGTTCGTGTAGAGCCCTGAAATTCGCACTCACTGTGCCGGCTTCTTCACAGACTCGCCCGCTTCCGCAGGCATTTCACACACCTCAAATCTGGAGGTAAACCTGTGGGAGCGGGCAAGCCCGCGAAGAGGCCAGCGCCGGCCACACCAATAGAGGCACTGTGCCACTTTTTTATGACGCCAAGCCCCTGGCGTCATCACCCCGTCACAAAATCGCAATAACTTCAGGCGCCTACCTCTCCCCTGCGCAGGAAGTTCGCGGCTATGCGCCTGAAGTGGCTGACCAATTTCAACACGCTGTTGCTGGTGACCGTGTGTATCGCCTTGGGCGCCACCCTGTGGTGGTCACAGCGCGCCCTCGAACGCCCCTACCAGCTGATGGAGCGCTATCTGGGCCTGTCTCAGCAGTTCCAGAACCAGGCGGCGCGCAATATCCAGGCCTACCTGGGCAGCGGCGACGCCCTGCGCCAGGCCGCCGCCATGGAGGCGACCCAGCAGTTGCAGGCCGCACTGACGGACTGGCCGGTAGAGCTGGCCGAGAAGTTGCGCCCCAGCCTGGATAGCCTGCAGGCCTTCACCGCCAACGAACTGCTGGCAGCCGGCAAGCTGGCCGGCGACCCACAAGCCCTGCTGCTGCAAGCCGAGCGGGAGCTGGGGGCGAACTTCGAGCAGATGGCCAGCTACGCCCGCGACAGTGGCAACGCCGAAGCCAATCGCTACTTGCTGCCCTTGCTCGACGCCACCCTGCATCTGGGGCGGCTGTCATTGGCTCGCGACAAGCTGGTCAGCAGCGGCCGCCCGGAGCTGGCCGACGAGGTGGAGCGCGAGCTGCAACTGATCCGCGCCCAGGCCCAGACGGTCGACGGCCTGCCACTGCTCGGCGTAACCCGCACGGCCGAATCCGGAGCCGACGACTTCGCTGCGATGATGGGCCTGGAATCCCAGAGCAGCGCCCAGCAGGAAGACATTGCCGTGGGCCTCAAGCGTGAATTGCAAAGCCTGCTCAACCGCTACCCGGCCGAACTGCAACGCACCCGCGAACAGATCGAGCGCCGCGCCGAACTGGCCGCCACCACCGGCCAGCGCCTGGAAGCCGTACAACAGGCCATCGCCGCGCTGGAACCCGAAGTACGCGGCCAGCATGCGAAAATCGCTGCCGAGGTGCGCATCATCCAAGGCCTGATGATCGGTCTTATCCTGCTGATCGCCCTATTGATCGATACGCTGCAACGGCGCCTGGCCCGTACCCTGACCGGACTGGCCCCGGCCCTGTCACGCTGGGCCGAGGGCGACTTCGCCCAAGCCATCGCCCTGGGCAAGACCAACCGCGAACTGCACGACATCCAGGAGTCGCTCAACCGCCTGCGTCAGTACCTGGTGGAGCTGGTCGGCACCATCCGTCATAACGCCGAGCAGGTGGCCGGCAGCAGCCATGCCCTGGCCGGCATGAGCGCTGCGCTGCACGGCGGCGCCGAGCGACAGGCCGGCGATACCGGGCAGATCCGCGATGCCTTGGGCGAGCTGGAAGCAACCATTCAACAAGTGGCTGGTGATGCCAGCGCCGCCGCCGAGGCCAGCCGCGATGCCGGGCGTGCGGTGGAACAAGGCCAGGCGGTAATCGGCCAGAGCCTGTCGGGCTTGCGTGAACTGGTCGATGAAGTGCAAGGCAACGCCCGCATGATCGAACAATTGGCGGAAGAGTCGGCCACCATTGGCGGGGTACTGACGGTGATCCGCTCGATTGCCGAGCAGACCAACCTGCTGGCACTGAATGCCGCGATCGAAGCGGCCCGTGCCGGCGAGATGGGCCGTGGCTTTGCCGTGGTCGCCGATGAGGTGCGCTCACTGGCTCAGCGCACCACGGGGGCTACCGGCGAGATCCAGGCGTTGATCGACCGCCTGCAGCAGGCCGCCAGAAGTTCGGTGGCAGGGATGCGCGCGCAACTGGAGCATGCCGAGGCCACGGCCAACCAAGCCCAGGCGGCGGATGGGGCACTGGATGAGATTGTCTGTGCCATTCGCACCATTTCCGATACAGCGGTGAGGATTGCCGATGTCACGGCACAGCAGAGTGGCGCGGTGAGCGAGATTCGTGACCACAGCGAGCGGATCCACGAACTGGGTGAAGACAACCTGCAGCGCATTGGCGAGGGGCGTGAACAGGGTGAACAGCTGCTGAGCCTGGGCGGTGAGCTGAACCGGGCGGTGCGAGCGTTCAGGGTCTGAGATCGAGCGCCGCCCGCGCGGCGCTTCGCGGGTAAACCCGCTCCTACGTTTGTTTCGGGCCAATTATTCCTGCGCATCCGTTATCATGCCGGGCACGTTCCACCTCGCGAGTCCGCCATGCGCCGCCTGTTTTTCATGCTGTTCCTGCTGCTGGCCAGCCCGGCCTTCGCCACAGGCCTGCTCGACAACCGCCCCAGCGCCACCCTTGGCGCCGCTTCGCTGGCCAACAACGCCGACTTCCTGCCGGTACACGAGGCCTTCAAGCTCAACCTGGTCCAGGCCGATGCGCAAACCATCAAGCTGCGCTTCGTTGCCACCGATGGCTACTACCTTTACCGCCACCGCTTCCAGTTCCGCACGGAACCGGCCGATATCACCCTGGGCACACCGAACATCCCCAAGGGTGAGGCCAAGCACGATGAATTCTTCGGCGACGTCGAGGTGTACCACGGCGTGCTCGATATCGAGTTGCCACGTAAAGACCCGCGCGCCTTCACCCTGCTGGTGGGCTACCAGGGTTGCGCCGACAAGGGCTTGTGCTACCCGCCGGAAACCGCACGCCTGAGTATCGATGGCGAAGGCGTTGCAAACACGCCAGCCACCCGCGAACACGGCTGGAACTGGAAGTCGCTGCTGCTGTTCTTCCTCGCTGGGGTCGGCCTGACCTTCACCCCCTGCGTGCTGCCGATGTTGCCGATCCTTTCCGGTGTCGTGCTGCGCGGCCAGGTTGGCGGCGTGCGCGGCCTGGCGCTGTCGCTGGCCTACGTGCTGCCAATGGCCGCCAGCTTCGCGGTGCTCGGCGCACTGATGGGCCTGTTCGGCGCAAGCCTGAACCTGCAGGCGCGCCTGCAGTCGGCCTGGGTGCTGGTACCTTTCGCGCTGTTTTTCGTAGTGTTCGCCCTGGCCATGTTCGGCCTCTTCGAACTGAGGCTGCCCCAGGCCCTGAGCAACCGCCTGAACAACGTCGCCAACCACACCCGCGGCGGCTCGCTGCTGGGCGCAGCTGTGCTCGGTGTGCTCTCCAGCTTGCTGGTTTCTCCGTGTGTATCGGCACCCCTGGCCGGTGCCTTGCTCTATATCAGCGCCAGCGGCGATGCCCTGGGTGGCGCACTAAAGCTGTTCGCCCTGGGTTTGGGCATGGGTGCACCGCTGCTACTGGTGGCTACCGGTGGCGCGGCCTGGCTGCCCAAAAGCGGCCCGTGGATGAATACGGTAAAAAACGCCATTGGCGTACTGCTGCTGGGGCTGGCCATCGGCTTGCTCAGCCGTATACTGCCGGGCCCTGCGACCTTGCTGCTGGTCGGTTTCCTCGCTGCGGGTGTGGCACTGTTCCTCGGTGCGCTGGAATTCGTCGTCAAGACGACGGCCCAGCGCCTGGCGCAACTGCTCGGTCTGGCCTTGCTGGTGTACGCGCTGGCTTGCTGGTACGGCGCCCTCACTGGCCAGGGCGACCCACTGCGCCCACTGCCAGTTGCGTCACTGGCCGCCAGCGGCGGTCTGCCGGCAGCAAAAGCCGATGCCTGGCAGACCATCACCTCACCTGATGCCATGGACGCAGCCCTGGCGCAAGCCAAGGCCGCCGGCCAGCCAGTGCTGCTGGACTGGTACGCCGACTGGTGCATCAGTTGCAAGGTAATCGAGCATGAGGTGCTCAATGCACCGCAGGTGCAAACACAGCTGGCCGGCTTCAAACTGCTGCGGTTCGACATCACCGAAAGTAATGCCGAGCAACGCAAGCTGCTCGACCGCTATCAGCTGTTCGGCCCACCCGCCCTGCTGTTTTTTGCTGCGAACGGCAGCGAAATTACCGCTGATCGGGTGATTGGCGAGATAAATGCCGGTGAATTCGCGCAGATTCTGACGCGCGTGCGCGGCAAAGTCGGTCTATAACTTCCCGCGAGCTCGGAAAAATCCTGTAATGAGTGACCGGATTTAATTATCCGGTCACATACTTCGCGCGAACCTCGGACATCGTGCTGGCTATTGCCGGGAACTGGACACTTGCCGTTGCTTTACGGCACACTCGCCGCGCTGTGTCGAATTGCCCTACAAATCCAAGGAATCCGCAGATGGCAACGCTACTGGTGCTCCACGGCCCAAACCTCAACCTGCTCGGTACTCGCGAGCCAGGCCACTACGGCGCCGTGACCCTGGCTCAGATCAACCAGGACCTGGAGCAACGTGCCCGCGCCGCAGGCCACCATCTGCTGTACCTGCAGAGCAATGCCGAATACGAACTGATCGACCGCATTCACGCCGCACGCAACGAGGGTGTGGACTTCATCCTGATCAATCCGGCTGCTTTCACCCACACAAGCGTCGCATTACGTGACGCATTGCTTGCGGTGAGCATCCCATTCATCGAAGTGCACCTGTCCAACGTGCACAAACGCGAACCGTTCCGTCACCACTCCTACTTTTCCGATGTTGCCGTAGGGGTGATCTGCGGTCTGGGCGCCAGCGGTTATCGCCTGGCCCTGGAGTCCGCGCTGGAACAACTGGCTGCCAACGCACAGCCCAAATGATGAAAACCCTGGCCTAAGTGGGCCGGGGTTCGAGAGAAACGTTTCAGATACGTTTTTTGTATTTCGCCCCCTGACCGAACCTTTGGGAGTTGATGATTAATGGATATCCGTAAAGTCAAGAAACTGATCGAGCTGCTGGAAGAGTCTGGCATCGACGAACTGGAGATCAAGGAAGGCGAAGAGTCGGTCCGTATCAGCCGTCACAGCAAGACCCCAGCTGCCCAGCAGTTCTACGCACCGGCGCCTATGGCCGCCGCCCCTGCCGCTGCGCCGGTTGCCGCTGCTGCACCAGCCGCCGAAGCCACTGCTGCCGCCCCGGCCCTGAAAGGCACCGTGGTCCGCTCGCCAATGGTAGGTACCTTCTACCGCAAGCCTTCGCCGACCTCGCCTAACTTCGCTGAAGTTGGCCAGTCCGTGAAGAAAGGCGACACCCTGTGCATCGTCGAAGCCATGAAGATGATGAACCACATCGAAGCCGATATTGGCGGTGTCATCGACGCCATCCTGGTAGAAGACGGCCAGCCGGTTGAGTTCGACCAGCCGCTGTTCACCATCGTTTGAATCGCGGAGAGCCAACGATGTCTGGGAAGCTCGAAAAAGTCCTGATCGCCAACCGCGGGGAAATTGCCCTGCGGATCCTGCGTGCCTGCAAAGAGCTGGGTATCAAGACCGTCGCCGTGCACTCCACTGCCGACCGTGAACTGATGCACCTGGGCCTGGCAGACGAGTCGGTCTGCATCGGCCCTGCATCGTCCAAGGATTCCTACCTGCATATCCCGGCGATCATCGCTGCCGCCGAAGTGACTGGCGCCACTGCGATTCACCCGGGTTACGGCTTCCTGGCGGAAAACGCCGACTTCGCCGAACAGGTGGAAAAATCCGGTTTCGCCTTCATCGGCCCGAAAGCCGACACCATTCGCCTGATGGGCGACAAGGTTTCGGCCAAGGACGCGATGATCAAGTCGGGCGTACCGACCGTACCGGGCTCCGATGGCCCACTGCCAGAAGACGAAGAAGTTGCCCTGGCGATTGCCCGTGACGTCGGCTACCCGGTGATCATCAAGGCCGCCGGTGGCGGTGGTGGTCGCGGCATGCGCGTGGTGCACAAGGAAGAGGACCTGATTTCCTCGGCCAAGCTCACCCGTACCGAAGCCGGTGCAGCCTTCGGCAACCCGATGGTTTACCTGGAGAAGTTCCTGACCAATCCACGCCACGTGGAAGTACAGGTACTGTCCGACGGCCAGGGCAACGCCATTCACCTGGGCGACCGCGACTGCTCGCTGCAGCGCCGTCACCAGAAAGTACTGGAAGAAGCACCAGCCCCGGGCATCGATGAGAAAGCCCGTCAGGAAGTGTTCAAGCGCTGCGTCGATGCGTGCATCGAGATCGGCTACCGTGGTGCCGGTACTTTCGAGTTCCTGTACGAAAACGGCCGCTTCTACTTCATCGAGATGAACACCCGCGTGCAGGTTGAGCACCCGGTATCGGAGATGGTCACTGGCATCGACATCGTCAAGGAGATGCTGAGCATCGCCGCTGGCAACAAGCTGTCGTTCCGCCAGGAAGACGTGGTGATCCGTGGCCACTCGCTGGAGTGCCGGATCAACGCCGAAGACCCGAAGAAGTTCATCCCGAGCCCAGGCAAGGTGAAGCACTTCCACGCCCCGGGCGGCAACGGCGTACGCGTCGATTCGCACCTGTACAGCGGTTATTCGGTTCCGCCGAACTACGACTCGCTGATCGGCAAGCTGATCACCTACGGCAAGGACCGCGACGAAGCCATGGCGCGCATGCGCAATGCCCTGGACGAGATCGTCGTCGACGGCATCAAGACCAACATCCCGCTGCACCGCGACCTGGTGCGTGATGAAGGCTTCTGCAAAGGCGGCGTCAACATTCACTACCTCGAGCACAAACTGGCCAACCAGGAGTGATCGTGTAGTGTGATGTACCAGAACCCCGGCCCTGTGCCGGGGTTTTTTATTGCCTGCCAGAATCCGGGGCCGCGTTGCGGCCCTATCGCGACACAAGGCCGCTCCCACAGGGATCGCGCCAGCTTTTAGAAATTGAGCAAGACAGTTACTCCCACAGGTTGCGCGCATGCCTCAGGACCGACGCCGTCTTTGTGGGAGCGGCCTTGCGTCGCGAAAGGGGCGCAGCGCGCCCCCAGGGCTCTACCCCTTCATCCGCGGCATGTCGATGCGATGCTCATGCACTCGCCGGTAAAGCGTCGCCCGCGAAATGCCCAAAGCCCGTGCCGCATCAGCCGGCTTCCAGCGATGGCGGATCAGCGCGTCCAGCAACAGCTGCCGGGCCGGGCACGACACCCCGCTTTCAGCCGAGCCAACCGCTTCACCGCGCACCTCCTGCGGCAGATCCTGCAGCCGCACCTGCCCGCCCTCACTCACCGCACAGGCATACCGCAACACCTGCCGCAGCTGGCGCAAATTGCCCGGCCAGCGATAAACCAGCAGCGCCTGCAGCGCGTCATCCGCCAACACCACCTCCACCCCGCAGGCCGCCGCCTCTTCGGCCAGTAACTGGTGAATCAGCCCCAGCCGGTCATCACGCTCACGCAAGGGGGGAAGCTCGAAACGGGCATTGGCCAGGCGGAAGTACAAGTCTTCACGAAATCGCCCGTCCTCCACCATCGCCGCCAGATCGCGATGGGTCGCACAGATCACCTGAATATCCACCCGCTCCCGCCGCGCCGCACCCAGCGGCGCCACCTCACCCTCCGCCAGCACCCGCAGCAGGCGGGTTTGCAGGTTCAGCGGCATGTCCCCGATCTCGTCGAGGAACAGCGTGCCGCCATCGGCCTGCTGCAACAGCCCTTGCATGCCTTTGCTGGAAGCCCCGGTGAAGGCCCCGGCCACATAGCCGAACAACTCGCTCTCGATCAGGGTTTCCGGAATGGCCGCGCAGTTCAGGGTAACGAACGGGCCATCACAGCGCTGGCTTTGCTGGTGCAGCTGGCGGGCGAATACCTCCTTGCCGGCCCCGGTCTCACCCAGTACCAGCACCGCCAGGTTGCAGTCCTTGACCCGCGTGGCCAGCCGCAGGTGCTGCTCGATACGGGTGTCCTGGGCCTGGCGCACAGGCTGCGCACGCTGGCGTTGCTGCGGTGCACTGACCCGGCCATACAAACCACCCAGACCGGGCAGGCGCTGGGCGGACGACGCGCTCACCCGGCGCAGTTGGTCGATGTCGAACAGTTCGCCTATATGCTCGGGCAAGCGCCCCAGGCGTTCCACCAAGCGTTGCCGCGCCAGGCTGTTGATCGCCTGCAAGCGGCCATCGGCATCCCAGGCCAGCAGGTAGTCGGGCTGGCTCTCCACATAGCCCGGCGTACCATGGGCGCGCATCACCCAGTGGCCTTGGGCGCTGTGCATGAAGAAGGCGTTTTCGATCTCGCGGGCCGTTTGCTCGACCAACTGGCGGATCAGGTGCTGGCTGCGCCGATCGTCCGGCGACTGCAAGGCCGACACATCGACCACGCCCAACAACTCACCCAACGGGTCGAACACCGGCGCCGCTGTGCAGGTCAGGCCGATGAAGGCGGCGCGAAAGTGATCGCGCTTGTGCACCGTGACCGGAGCCTTGCTGGTCAGCACCGCCGCCACGCCGCATGTGCCCTCCTCGCCCTCCGACCAGCAGGTCCCCAGATACAGCCCGGCCTTGCGACAGTCGTTGCGGATGGCCGACTCGACCCGGTAATCGATGGTGCGCCCCTGGGCATCGGTAAGCAGCACACAGTAGTCAGCGCCGCGCACCCGCTCATGCAAGCGCGCCACGGCATCGCTGGCGATGCGCAGGAACAGCTCGGCGCGTTCGCGGCATTCGTTGAGCAGGCTTTGGGAAAGGATACGCGGCCCCTGCTGGGAACCGGGGTCGAGGCGGTACACATCCATGGAGCGGCGCCATGAATCGAGGATCAGCGGTGGTACCGGCGCCTGCGGCAGGCGGTCGGCATTCTTCAACACCCTGCTGACGCAGTCCACATGGGCTCGGGAGTTCGCGGCAAGCATTCAGGCCCTCCGGTTCTCGTTACTGTTTTTATCGTTGTCCGGCCATTAAGCGCCTCTGGGCATGCCCCGACAAGCACTGTGTGATTACCGGCTGGCTTGAGACGCAGCGTCTCAGTGTCTCGGCTAAGCAGGCCCGGCGCTGGCACCCGGCGTCTCGCCACCCTACCCGTGAAAACCTGCCCGAACACGACCAGAGCCCTCTAGCCCGGCCACTTCAGCCATCGCGAAGAAAGCTGGCACCCCGCTTGCTCCTGCCCTTGCAAACAAAAATACGAGGTGCGCCATGCCGCTACCCGCCCCGATTGTCGGGATCATTGCCAACCCTGCCTCTGGCCGCGACCTGCGCCGCCTGACCGCCAATGCCGGGCTCTATTCGAGCACCGACAAGGCCTCGGCTATCCAGCGCCTGCTGGCCGCTTTCGGTGCCACCGGCATTGGCCAGGTGTTGTTGCCCAGCGACATGACCGGCATCGCTGCCGCCGTGCTCAAGGCCAGCCAGGGCCCGGGGGCCCGTGACCAGCACTGGCCGGCCATCGAGATCCTCGACCTGCCACTGAGCCAGACCGTGGCCGATACCCGCCTGGCTACCCGGCGCATGGTCGAGCGCGGCGTGGCGATGATCGCCGTGCTGGGCGGTGATGGCACCCACAAGGCGGTCGCCGCCGAGGCCGGTGACGTGCCGCTGCTGACCCTGTCCACCGGCACCAACAACGCCTTCCCCGAACTTCGTGAAGCCACCAGCGCAGGCCTGGCTGGTGGCCTGCTTGCCAGTGGCCGGGTACCGGCCAGCATCGGCTTGCGCCGCAACAAGCGCTTACTGGTGAACGTGCCGGAACAACAGCTGGCCGAGTGGGCCTTGGTCGAGGTGGCCGTGTCGCCGCAGCGCTTCATCGGTGCCCGTGCGCTCAGTCGCAGCGAGGACCTCTGCGAAGTCTTCGCCTGCTTCGCCGAACCCCACGCCATCGGCCTGTCGGCCCTGTGCGGTCTGTGGTGCCCGGTGTCACGGCAAGATCCGCACGGCGCCTGGGTACGCCTGGCCCCCGACGCCGAACAGGCGCTGTTGGCGCCGTTGGCGCCCGGGCTGCTGCAAGCCTGCGGCATCACTGCCTGCGGTCCGCTGACACCCGGCGTCGCCCAGCGCCTGAGCCTGGCCAGCGGCACCCTGGCGCTGGATGGCGAACGCGAAATCGAATTTGCCGAGCATGACACCCCCACCATCACCCTCGACCACCAAGGCCCACTCAGCGTGGACGTCGAGGCCGTGCTGGCGCATGCCGCCCGCCACCACCTGCTGGCCGTCCCGCGCGGCCACCGGCTGCACCCTGCAAACCCGTGTTGAGACAACCCCGGAGAACAACAAGATGTCCAATCAACTCAGTACTGAACAACTGCTGCATGCCTATGAAGTCATGCGGACCATCCGCGCCTTCGAAGAACGCTTGCATGTGGAGTTTGCCACCGGCGAAATTCCCGGCTTCGTCCACCTGTATGCCGGCGAAGAAGCCTCTGCCGCCGGGGTCATGGCCCACCTGCGCGACAGCGACTGCATCGCCTCGACCCACCGCGGCCATGGCCACTGCATCGCCAAAGGCGTGGACGTGTACGGCATGATGGCCGAGATCTACGGCAAGAAGACCGGCGTGTGCGGTGGCAAAGGCGGCTCGATGCACATTGCCGACCTGGAAAAGGGCATGCTCGGTGCCAACGGTATCGTCGGCGCCGGCGCACCACTGGTGGCCGGGGCGGCGCTGGCGGCCAAGCTCAAGGGCCGTGATGACGTGTCGGTAGCCTTCTTCGGCGATGGGGCATCCAACGAGGGCGCCGTGTTCGAGGCCATGAACATGGCGTCGATCATGAACCTGCCCTGCATCTTCGTGGCCGAGAACAACGGCTACGCCGAGGCCACTGCCTCCAACTGGTCCGTAGCCTGCGACCACATTGCCGACCGCGCTGCCGGCTTCGGCATGCCAGGCGTCACCATCGACGGCTTTGACTTCTTTGCCGTATACGAGGCCGCCGGCGCTGCTATCGAGCGCGCCCGCTCCGGGCAAGGGCCGTCGCTGATCGAGGTCAAGCTCAGCCGTTACTACGGCCATTTCGAAGGCGATGCGCAAACCTA
The DNA here is from genome assembly GCF_045164175.1 of Pseudomonas sp. 10(2024). Lineage (NCBI taxonomy): Bacteria > Pseudomonadati > Pseudomonadota > Gammaproteobacteria > Pseudomonadales > Pseudomonadaceae > Pseudomonas > Pseudomonas sp. 10(2024). Next base: position 618,198 of record NZ_CP174006.1, on the reverse strand, counting down.
CCGCGCCCCTGATGAAGTGAAGAACCTGCGCGAATCCCGCGACTGCCTCATGCAATTTCGCAACAAGACCACCCGCGCCGGCCTGCTCACGGCCGAGCAACTGGACGCCATCGACGCCCGCGTCGAGGACCTGATCGAAGACGCCGTTCGCCGCGCCAAATCCGATCCCAAGCCACAGCCCGCCGACCTGCTCACCGACGTCTACGTCGCCTACCCCTGAGCCGCGGATTACAAGAACAACAGGAGAACCACCATGGCAAGAAAGATCAGCTACCAGCAGGCCATCAACGAGGCCCTGGCCCAGGAAATGCGCCGCGACAGCACAGTGTTCATCATTGGCGAAGACGTCGCCGGCGGTGCCGGTGCGCCCGGCGAGGATGACGCCTGGGGTGGCGTGTTGGGCGTGACCAAAGGCCTGTATCACCAATTCCCCGGCCGCGTGCTTGACGCGCCGCTGTCGGAAATCGGCTACGTCGGCGCGGCCGTCGGTGCTGCCACCCAGGGCCTGCGCCCGGTGTGCGAACTGATGTTCGTCGACTTCGCCGGCTGCTGCCTGGACCAGATCCTCAACCAGGCCGCCAAGTTCCGCTACATGTTCGGCGGCAAGGCAGTAACCCCGCTGGTGATGCGCACCATGTATGGCGCCGGCCTGCGCGCAGCCGCCCAGCACTCGCAGATGCTCACCTCGCTATGGACGCACATCCCCGGCCTGAAAGTGGTGTGCCCATCCTCGCCTTACGATGCCAAGGGCCTGTTGATCCAGGCGATCCGCGACAACGACCCGGTGATTTTCTGCGAACACAAACTGCTGTACAGCATGCAGGGCGAGGTGCCGGAAGAGGTGTACACCGTACCGTTCGGCGAAGCCAACTTCTTGCGCGATGGCGACGACGTGACCCTCGTTACCTACGGGCGCATGGTGCATGTGGCGCTGGAGGCCGCCAACAACCTGGCCCGCCAGGGCATCGACTGCGAAGTGCTGGACCTGCGCACTACCAGCCCGCTGGACGAGGACAGCATTCTGGAAAGTGTGGAGAAGACCGGCCGCCTGGTGGTGATTGATGAAGCCAACCCGCGCTGCTCGATGGCCACCGACATCAGCGCGCTGGTGGCACAGAAGGCTTTTGGCGCACTCAAGGGACCGATCGAAATGGTCACCGCGCCGCATACCCCGGTGCCGTTCTCCGACGCCCTGGAAGACCTGTACATCCCTGACGCGGCGAAGATCGAAGCCGCCGTGCGCAAGGTGATCGAAGCCGCAAGGAGTGCCGCATGAGCCAGATCCATACCCTGACCATGCCCAAGTGGGGCCTGTCGATGACCGAGGGCCGGGTGGACACCTGGCTCAAGCAGGAAGGTGACGAAATCAGCAAGGGCGACGAGGTGCTGGACGTCGAGACCGACAAGATCAGCAGCAGCGTCGAAGCGCCGTTCAGCGGTGTGCTGCGTCGCCAGGTGGCCAAGCCGGATGAAACCCTGCCCGTCGGCGCACTGCTGGCGGTGGTGGTCGAAGGCGAAGCAGAGGAGGCCGAGATCGATGCCGTGGTACAGCGCTTCCAGGCCGAGTTCGTCGCCGAAGGCGGCGCCGACCAGAGCCAGGGGCCGGCCCCTCAGAAGGCGGAAGTAGGCGGGCGCCTGCTGCGCTGGTTCGAGCTGGGTGAAGGCGGCACACCGCTGGTGCTGGTGCACGGCTTTGGCGGTGACCTCAACAACTGGCTGTTCAACCACCCGGCGCTGGCTGCCGAGCGGCGGGTCATCGCCCTCGACCTGCCGGGCCACGGAGAGTCGGCCAAGGCCCTGCAGCGGGGCGACCTGGATGAGTTGAGCGAAACCGTGCTCGCCCTGCTCGACCACCTGGACATCGCCAAGGCCCACCTGGCCGGCCATTCCATGGGCGGAGCCGTCAGCCTCAACGTGGCGCGCCTGGCCCCGCAGCGGGTGGCCAGCCTGAGCCTGGTGGCCAGCGCCGGCCTGGGCGAAGCGATCAACGGGCAGTACTTGCAAGGTTTCGTCACCGCGGCCAACCGCAATGCACTCAAACCGCAGATGGTGCAGTTGTTTGCCGACCCGGCGCTGGTCACCCGGCAAATGCTGGAGGACATGCTCAAGTTCAAGCGCCTGGAAGGTGTGGACCAGGCCCTGCAGCAACTGGCAGGGGCGCTCGCCGACGGCGACCGGCAGCGCCATGACTTGCGCGGAGTACTTGGCAATCACCCGGCACTGGTGGTGTGGGGTGGCAAGGATGCGATCATCCCGGCCAGCCATGCCGAGGGCCTGGAAGCCGAAGTGCAGGTGCTGCCAGAGGCCGGCCACATGGTGCAGATGGAGGCGGCCGAACAGGTCAACCAGCAACTGCTCGCATTCCTGCGCAAGCACTAAGCCCTTTTCGTGAGCCTGGAGAACAACAATGAATGACCTGAGCCACACCCACATGCGCGCGGCCGTCTGGCATGGCCGCCACGATATTCGTGTCGAACAGGTACCTTTCCCGGCCGACCCTGCGCCTGGCTGGGTGCAGATCAAGGTGGACTGGTGCGGCATCTGCGGCTCCGACCTGCACGAATATGTTGCCGGCCCGGTGTTCATCCCGGTAGAGGCCCCGCACCCGCTGACCGGCATTCAGGGCCAGTGCATCCTCGGCCATGAATTCTGCGGCCACATCGCCAAGCTTGGCGAAGGCGTGGAAGGCTATGCCGTAGGCGACCCGGTGGCGGCAGACGCCTGCCAGCATTGCGGCACCTGCTATTACTGCACCCATGGCCTGTACAACATCTGCGAACGCCTGGCGTTCACCGGCCTGATGAACAACGGTGCCTTCGCCGAGCTGGTCAACGTGCCCGCCAACCTGCTCTACCGGCTGCCGCAGGGCTTCCCCGCCGAAGCCGGGGCACTGATCGAGCCGCTGGCGGTGGGTATGCACGCGGTGAAAAAGGCCGGCAGCCTGCTTGGGCAAACCGTTGTAGTGGTGGGGGCCGGCACCATCGGCCTTTGCACCATCATGTGCGCCAAGGCTGCAGGTGCGGCACAGGTCATCGCCCTTGAGATGTCCTCTGCGCGCAAAGCCAAGGCCAAGGAAGTGGGCGCCAACGTGGTGCTGGACCCCAGCCAGTGCGATGCCCTGGCGGAAATCCGCGCACTGACTGCAGGGCTGGGCGCCGATGTGAGTTTTGAGTGCATCGGCAACAAACATACGGCCAAGCTGGCCATCGACACCATCCGCAAAGCAGGCAAGTGCGTGCTGGTGGGTATTTTCGAAGAGCCCAGCGAGTTCAACTTCTTCGAGCTGGTGTCCACCGAGAAACAGGTGCTGGGGGCGTTGGCGTACAACGGCGAGTTTGCCGACGTGATTGCCTTCATTGCTGATGGTCGGCTGGATATTCGCCCGCTGGTAACCGGCCGGATCGGATTGGAGCAGATTGTCGAACTGGGCTTCGAGGAACTGGTGAACAACAAAGAGGAGAACGTGAAGATCATCGTTTCACCAGGTGTGCGCTGATTGCACCTTGAAGGCAACGTGGCACCTGTGGGAGCGGGTGGGCCTGCGAACAATGCAACACAGTGGAGGGCACCGGCTTTGCCGGTGTTCGCGGCTGAAGCCGCTCCTACAGGGTACGCGCAAGGTTCAAAGGCTGTGCGCTGGCACAGGGGCTCGCTGTCTCAGGATCCCATTCTGCGTCATACTCGGCAGACCTATTGCCCGGTCCTCGCCATGCGTCCACTGCTCCCCATTACCCTGGTCCTGCTGCTCGCCGCCTGTGGCGATGGCGAATCGCTGCTCCCGCCCGACGCACGGCTGCCTGACGGTGGGCGTTACCGGGGGCAGGTGGTCGATGGCCTGCTGCAGGGTGAGGGCCGGATCGACTACCCCAACGGCAGCTGGTACGCCGGCAGCTTCAAGGATGGCCAGTGGCACGGCCAGGGCGAATGGCATGGGCAGAACGGCGAGGTCTACCGTGGCCAGTTCGCCGAGGGGCTGTTTCAGGGCCTGGGTGACCTGATCACCCCAGGCAGCCACTATAGCGGCACCTTCCGCCACGGCCGCCGCGACGGCGAGGGCACCCTCAAGCAAGCCGACCAGACATACCGCGGTCAGTTCAAGGACGACCTGTACGACGGTGCAGGCCAACTGGAACTGGCCGACGGCAGTCGCTACCAAGGCCTGTTCGCCAAGGGCAAGCCTAACGGCGCCGGGGTGCGCAGCGATGCCAGCGGCAACCAGTTCAGCGGCCACTTCGTCAACGGCCAGCTACAAGGCGCCGGCACCTACGACAGCGTTGATGGCGAGCAGTACATCGGCGAATTCAAGGACAACCGCCTGGAAGGCCGAGGCCGCTACGAAAATGCCGATGGCGACGTGTGGATCGGTGAATTCAAGGATGGCTCGCTGATCGGCGAAGGCGAGTTGCTGGGCAGCGATGGCAGCCACTACAAGGGTGAGTTCGCCGACTGGCGTCTGTCGGGCCAGGGCAGCCTGCAACTGGCCGACGGCAGCAAGTACATCGGCGGTTTCCTCAACGATGCCTACCATGGCCATGGGCGGCTGATTCTGCCCAGTGGCAAGGTCGAAAGCGGAACATGGGCCAACGGCGTGCGCGTGCGCGACCAGAATGGCAAGCTGCTGCCAGACCCACTGGACCTGGCGTTGCTCAACCAGGGCCGGCTGCTGGACGAGGCGCTGGCTCGGGTACCTCGCTCGGCGCCACCGATCCAGCTGTATAGCCTGGTAGTGGCCGGCGATGGCCAGCAAAGCGTATTCCTGCGCGAAGCCGACTACGTAAGCAACATGCTAAAGGTGCGCTTTGGCGCCCGTGGCCAAGTGACCCTGGTCAACCACCGCGACCACATGGCCACACGCCCCATGGCCACCCGCGAAAACCTGTCCCGCGCCGCCACCACCCTGGCAGAGCGCAGCGGCCCTGAAGACCTGGTGTTCATCTACCTCACCAGCCATGGCAGCCAGGACCACCAACTGGTGCTCGACCAGCCCCGCCTGCAGCTGGCCGACCTGGCCGCTGACGAGCTGGCCACTGCCCTGGCACCGCTGAAGGATCGCGACAAGGTAATCGTCATCTCCGCCTGCTATTCAGGGGGCTATATCGCGCCGCTCAAAGACGAGCGCACGCTCATCATGACCGCTGCCCGGGCCGACCGCGTTTCCTTCGGTTGCTCGGAGGAAGCCGACTTCACCTACTTTGGCGATGCCCTGTTCGCTGAAGCGCTGAACCAGACCGACGACCTGAAACAGGCGTTTGAACTGGCGCGTGCCAGCGTTGCCGAAAGAGAACAAAGGGAAGGCTTCGAGGCCTCCGAGCCGCAGTTGTGGGCACCGCCGGCCGTGCTTGAGCACTGGCACCAGCTGCGCCAGCAACAAGCCGAAGAAGCGTTGCGTAACGCCACACAGGCCAACGTGAGCAAGCAGGCAAAAATGCCCGGCACTCACTAGACTTGAGTGTAACAAGGGAGAGACATCATGTACTTGACGCCTCAGCATGTCCTGCTTGCCGGAGCCACCGGTCTGACCGGTGAACACCTGCTAGACCGCCTGCTCAACGAGCCCACCATCACCCGTGTCCTGGCGCCTACACGCCGGCCATTGGCCGAGCACCCGCACCTGGAAAACCCGGTGGGCGACCCGGCGGTATTCCTTCCGCAACTGGCCGGGCGGGTCGACATCGCCTATTGCTGCCTGGGCACCACGCTGAAGCAGGCGGGTTCCGAATCGGCTTTCCGCGCAGTGGATCTGGACATGGTGGTCGCCTTCAGCAAGCGTGCCCGGGAAATGGGCGCACGGCATCTGCTGGTGATCAGTGCAGTGGGCGCCGACCCTAAGTCGTCAATTTTCTATAACCGGGTCAAGGGCGAGATGGAAGAAGCGCTCAAGGCTCAGGACTGGCCACAGCTGACCATCGTGCGGCCCTCGTTCCTGCTGGGCGAGCGGCTGGAGCCACGGCTGACTGAACAGCTAGTTGCACCGTTTTCCCGGTTCATACCCGGGAAATACCGGGGAATCGAGGCTTGTACCCTGGCGCGGGCGCTGTGGCGGCTGGCGCTGGAAGAAGAAGACGGCGTGCGGGTTGTGGAGTCGGATGAGTTGCGCAAGCTGGGCAGGATCTAGGCTTCGCTTGTGCTGGCCTCTTCGCGGGCGCGCCCGCTCCCACAGGGTCTCCATAATCTTCCAGTGACTACTCACCAATAGGAATGGGCGTGCCGGCGAAGAGGCCATCACAGGCCGCCGCTAGCCTGGAAGCCTATGCCGGCCGCTGTCAGCAAAGACAACGGCAGCAGCAGGGTATCAAGCAACATGCTCCCCGGCAGATCCAGACGCGGATACGCTGGAGCGTCAGCCCCGTAATGATCCCGCGGGCAACACCCGCCATTGATCACATACAAATCCAGCCGGGTACCGGCATACACCACCGGTGCGCACGGCTTGTTGGCATCCAGCGTGCGCACCGTGGCGCAGCCACCCAGCATCACCAGCGCCAGCAATCCCGCCAGTGCTCGCTTCAATCATCCACCCCGAAGTGGTGCTCGCCCCAACGCGGCAACATGTCCTGGGGGATGTTCAGCAGGTTGAGGATACGCGCCACGACAAAGTCGACCAGGTCGTCGATGGTCTGCGGCTGGTGATAGAACCCCGGTGCCGCCGGCAGTATCACCGCGCCCATTTGCGACAGCTTGAGCATGTTTTCCAGGTGGATGGTGGAGAATGGCGCTTCGCGTGGCACCAGGATCAGCTGGCGACGCTCCTTGAGGGTAACGTCGGCAGCACGCTCGATCAGGTTGTTGCAGGCGCCAGTGGCGATGGCCGACAAGGTGCCAGTGGAACAGGGGACCACCACCATTGCCGCCGGGGCGCCAGAGCCCGAGGCTACCGGCGACATCCAGTCTTCCTTGCCGTATACCCGGATCTGCCCATCGGCCGCGCCGGTGTATTCAGTCAGGAAGGCCTGCATCGCCTGGGGCTTGGCCGGCAACACAACATCCGTCTCGGTGGCCATCACCAACTGCGCGGCCTTGGAAATCAGGAAGTGCACCTCGCGGTCTTCTCGTACCAGGCAATCGAGCAGGCGAAGGCCATACTGGGCACCCGAGGCGCCCGTCATGGCCAGGGTGATGCGTTCCGGCCCGCTCACTTCAGCGCCTCGGCCAGCTTGCCGTGCAGGCCGCCGAAGCCGCCGTTGCTCATGATCACCACATGGGTGCCTGGGCGAGCCTGACCTTTGACCCGCTCGATGATCGCTTCGAGGCTATCGGCCACCACGCTCGGCACCTTGCACTGCGCGGCGGTGGCGGCCAGATCCCAGCCGAGGTTGGCCGGCGCATACCAGATCACCTGGTCGGCGTCGTTGACGCTTTCTGGCAGGCCGTCACGATGGGCGCCGAGTTTCATCGAGTTGGAGCGTGGCTCGATCACCGCGATCACAGGCGCCTCCCCCACCCGCTTGCGCAGGCCGTCGAGCGTGGTGGCAATGGCGGTCGGATGGTGGGCGAAGTCATCGTAGATGGTCACACCTTGTACTTCGGCAACCTTCTCCATACGCCGCTTGACGCTCTTGAACGCACTCAAGCCGTCGATGCCCATGGCCGGTACCACGCCTACATGACGCGCTGCTGCCAGGGTGGCCAAGGCGTTGGCGACGTTGTGCTGGCCGGTCAGCGCCCAGTCCACCACACCCTGCACTTCGCCCTCGAACAGTACTTCAAAGCGCGAGCCATCTGGGCTGAGCAGGCGGGCTTGCCACTGGCCGCCCTCCCCGGTGGTTTGCACAGGGGTCCAGCAGCCCATGCCGATCACACGCTCCAGCGCTTGCTCGGTGGTCGGGTGGATGACCAGGCCTTCGCTGGGGATAGTCCGCACCAGGTGATGGAACTGCCGCTCGATCGAGGCCAGGTCCGGGAAGATGTCCGCGTGATCGAACTCAAGGTTGTTGAGGATCGCGGTACGCGGGTGGTAGTGGACGAACTTCGAGCGCTTGTCGAAGAAGGCGCTGTCGTACTCGTCGGCTTCCACCACAAAGAACGGCGTGTCGCCCAAGCGGGCCGACACCGAGAAGTTCTGCGGCACGCCGCCAATCAGGAAGCCCGGACTCATGCCGGCGTGCTCCAGCACCCAGGCCAGCATGCTGCTGGTGGTGGTCTTGCCGTGAGTACCGGCAACGGCCAGCACCCAGCGGCCTTGCAGCACGTGGTCGGCCAGCCACTGCGGGCCGGAGACGTAGGGCAGGCCCTTGTTCAGCACGTATTCAACCGCTGGGTTGCCGCGCGACATGGCGTTGCCGATGACCACCAGGTCTGGCGCCGGATCCAGCTGGGCCGGGTCATAGCCTTGGGTCAGTTCGATACCCTGGGCTTCGAGCTGGGTGCTCATTGGGGGATAGACGTTGGCGTCAGAGCCGGTGACGCGGTGGCCAAGTTCCTTGGCCAGCACCGCCAGCGAACCCATGAAAGTGCCGCAAATACCGAGAATGTGAATATGCATGGTCGACCTCGCAAAACATCGAGGCAGGGTAGCCCAGGGCGCGACAAATCGCACCCGCTGTTTCGCTCAGTCGCCCCTGGTAATGCCGTGTTTGCGCAGTTTTCGATACAAGGTATTGCGGCTGATGCCCAAGTGCTCGGCAACGCGGGTGAGATGCCAGTGTTTTGCCTCCAGGACCTCCTTCAGCGCTTGCCGCTCCGCGTCGAGCAGAACCTCGGTCCCTACAGATTCACCCGCAATCTCTGCGGCACCGCCGGACCTGTGTGGGCGGGCGTGCCCGCGAACGAGGGCAGCGCCCTCGCCCTCCATTTCCTGGTCGGACATCTTCGCGGGCTCGCCTACCCCCGCGAGAGGTGGGCTGGTGCGGATGACTGCGGGGAGGTCCGCAAAGGTAATGCGGGCATCTTCGCAAAGCGCCACCAGGGTACGCAGCACATTGCGCATCTGCCGCACGTTCCCCGGCCAGTTAAATGCGAGCAGCGCCTGCCGCGCCCGGGGCTCGATGTCTATCCATTGCCCCTGCGTCTCCTGACGCAGCAGAAAGTCCAGCAACTGCGCCTTGTCACTGCGTTCGCGCACCGCCGGCAGCGCGACCTCCAGGCCATTGAGGCGGTAATACAGGTCCTCGCGGAAACTGCCCTGTTCAACCCGTTCCAGCAGGTCACGGTGCGTAGCGCTGACGATGCGCACGTCCACCGCCTGTGGCTCTCCCCCGATCGGCACCACCTGGCGCTCCTCCAGCACCCGCAGCAGTCGGGTTTGCAGGGCAAGCGGCATATCGCCGATCTCGTCCAGCAGCAAGGTGCCGCCGTCGGCCTGCAACAGTTTGCCGCGCATGCCCTCCTTGCGCGCGCCGGTAAAACTGCCGCCGCGGTACCCGAACAGCTCACTCTCGATCAGGCTTTCCGGGATAGACGCGCAGTTGATGGCGACGAACGGCTTGCCGCGCCGCTCACTGGCCTGATGCACAGCCTGGGCGAAGGCTTCCTTGCCACAGCCGGTCTCGCCGCGCAGCAGCAATGGCACATCGCGCTCGAACACCCGCACGCTGCGGCGGAAATCATTTTGCAACGCCGGGTCAAGCAGACAGACCAGCGGCTCCACTTCAGCTGCGGGCCGCGGCTGGGCGGCCGGCACCGACCACACCGGCGCCCGGGCCTGCCCCCGCAGGCTGGCGAACACCTGGCGACCGTCCAGGGTGCGCAGCGGCCAGACAGCACTGCCACCGGGCGTGGCACGGCTGAACATTTCGTCATGGCTGCACGCGAAAAAGCACGCCAACGGTTTGCCCAGCACGCCACCCCTTACCGTGCCCAGCAGGTTCAGTGCGCTTTGGTTGGCAGCGCAAATACGCCCATCGCCGTCGAACGCCAGCAAGCCTTCGCTGAACAGGCCGACCGACTCGGCTTGCAGGTGAAAACGCAGTAACCATTGCTGCTCGAAATGGCGCAGGAAATAGCAGCTTTCGATCATCTTCGCCGACAGGTTGACCAACGCCATGGTGTGGAACTGGCTTTGCCGCGATACGTCGGGGCGTGCAGAGGACACGTCGAGTACCGCCAGCAGGTCGCCATGCGGGTCGAACACCGGGCTGGCCGAGCAGGTCAGCCCGGTGTGACGGCCACGGAAGTGCTCGTTCTGATGGATGGTCAGCGCCTGGCGCTCGACCAGGCAGGTGCCGATGCCATTGGTGCCCTCGCGCGCCTCGCTCCAGTCGGCGCCCAACCACAACCCGGCACGCTCGAAGCTGCGCCGCTCGGCGGGGGCACTGACGCAATTGAGGATCACCCCGCGGGCGTCGGTCAGCAGCACCGCGTGGCCTGCGCCGGAAAGCTGCCGGTGCAGGCTGTTCATTTCATGGTCGGCAATTTGCAGCACCTGGTGCAGGCGCTCGCGGCTTTCCAGCAGGCGACCATGCTCAAGCACCACCGGCGCTTCGATCACCGCCGGGTCGAGGTGGTAATCCTCCAGGCAGCGCAGCCAGGAACGGGCGATGGACGGATCACTGCCGCCCTCCCCGGCCCCGCCATGGGCAACGCTATGGACCTGCCGGGCATGGCGAGTGAAGTGATTGCTCTGCATTGTTGTAATTCTCCGCAGATAGAGCGTCAGTCCAGCATCCTCCACCCGGTTAGCCTTTGCAATGCACACACCTGTGATGTGTCGCAAACGGCACAAAATGTCACCCCAGGCGTACCGGCGCCGGCACAGCGGTCCTTGAACAGGCCCGTAAAAATGACCCAAGTCATTGATTTGCCTGGCACCGCCAACACTGGCCCAACCCTTGCTCTATGCTTTTCAACTCCCTAAAAAGCACAATACCAAGGAGACACACCATGCGTTATGCACATCCCGGTACCGAAGGCGCGAAGGTTTCCTTCAAGAGCCGCTACGGCAACTACATCGGTGGTGAGTTCGTTACTCCGGTAAAGGGGCAGTACTTCGAAAATACCTCCCCGGTGAATGGCAAGCTGATCGCTGAATTCCCCCGCTCTACTGCCGAAGACATCGACAAAGCCCTGGATGCCGCCCATGCTGCGGCCGACGCCTGGGGCCGCACTTCAGTGCAGGATCGCTCCAACGTGCTGCTGAAGATCGCCGACCGTATCGAGCAGAACCTCGAATTGCTGGCCATTACCGAAACCTGGGACAACGGCAAGCCGATCCGCGAAACCCTCAACGCCGACATTCCGCTGGCGGTCGACCACTTCCGCTATTTCGCTGGCTGCATCCGCGCCCAGGAAGGCGGCGCTGCCGAAATCAATGAAGGCACCGTGGCCTACCACATCCACGAGCCACTGGGCGTGGTCGGGCAGATCATCCCCTGGAACTTCCCGATCTTGATGGCTGCCTGGAAGCTTGCCCCGGCACTGGCCGCTGGTAACTGCGTGGTGCTCAAGCCTGCCGAACAGACGCCGCTGGGTATCACCGTACTGCTCGAAGTCATTGGCGACCTGTTGCCACCTGGCGTGCTCAACGTAGTGCAAGGCTATGGCCGCGAAGCCGGTGAAGCCCTGGCCACCAGCAAACGCATCGCCAAGATCGCCTTCACCGGCTCTACCCCGGTGGGCTCGCACATCATGAAATGCGCCGCCGAGAACATCATCCCGTCCACCGTCGAACTGGGTGGCAAGTCGCCGAACGTGTACTTCGAAGACATCATGCAGGCCGAGCCAAGCTTCATCGAGAAGGCGGCAGAAGGCATGGTGCTGGCGTTCTTCAACCAGGGCGAAGTGTGCACCTGCCCGTCGCGTGCCCTGGTGCAAGAGTCGATCTATCCGCAGTTCATGGAAGTGGTGATGAAGAAGGTGCTGCAGATCAAGCGCGGCGACCCGCTGGACACCGACACCATGGTCGGCGCGCAGGCCTCGCAGCAGCAGTTCGAAAAAATCCTCTCGTACCTGCAGATTGCCCAGGAAGAAGGCGCCGAGCTGCTCACCGGCGGCAAGGTCGAGAAGCTGGAAGGTTCGCTGGCTACCGGTTACTACATCCAGCCGACCCTGCTCAAGGGCAACAACAAGATGCGCGTGTTCCAGGAAGAAATCTTCGGCCCGGTGGTCAGCGTCACCACCTTCAAGGACGAAGCCGAAGCGCTGGCGATTGCCAACGACACCGAGTTCGGCCTGGGCGCCGGCGTGTGGACCCGCGACATCAACCGTGCCTACCGCATGGGCCGCGGCATCAAGGCTGGCCGTGTGTGGACCAACTGCTACCACCTGTACCCGGCGCATGCCGCGTTCGGCGGGTACAAGAAGTCGGGGGTTGGGCGTGAGACGCACAAGATGATGCTGGATCACTATCAGCAGACCAAGAACCTGCTGGTGAGCTACGACATCAATCCGCTGGGCTTCTTCTAGACCGCGTCGCCTTCTTCGCGGGTAAACCCGCTCCTACAGGTTCACCGTTGGTTCCAGAGCCGGTGCGGTACCTGTGGGAGCGGGCAAGCCCGCGAAGAGGCCGGACTTGCTTTACACAAAACCCAGGGCGGTAACCGTGCACCAACCGCTCTGGCTCGCTTCCTGCAGTACCCATCACCATCGGCCCGGAACCCTTCCGGCCACCAAGAAAAACAACAGGTGAATCTATGCCAAGCGAACATTCCGCCGGATCGCCGGCAGGCTCTTCCGTCGACTTCGAGAAAGTCGGCTCTGACTATTTCCAGCAACGTGAACTGAAAAAAGGCGCCGCCGGCTGGGTACTGCTGGTCGGCCTGGGCGTGGCGTACGTCATTTCCGGCGATTACGCCGGCTGGAACTTCGGCCTGGCGCAGGGCGGCTGGGGCGGCATGTTCCTGGCCACCTTGCTGATGGCAACCATGTACCTGTGCATGTGCTTCTCGCTGGCCGAACTGTCGTCGATGATCCCCACCGCTGGCGGCGGCTATGGCTTTGCCCGCAGCGCGTTCGGACCGTGGGGCGGGTTTCTGACCGGCACGGCGATCCTGATCGAATACGCCATCGCCCCAGCCGCCATCGCGGTGTTCATCGGCGCCTACTGCCAATCGCTGTTCGGTATCGGCGGCTGGATGATCTACCTGGCGTTCTACATCGTGTTCATCAGCATCCACATTTTCGGCGTGGGTGAGGCACTGAAGCTGATGTTCATCATCACCGCCATCGCCGCCATTGCCCTGGCCGTATTCCTGATAGGCATGGTGCCCCATTTTGATGCAGCCAACCTGTTCGACATCGCCAAAACGGACGCCGTCGGCGCCAGCAGCTTCCTGCCGTTCGGCTATGTCGGCGTGTGGGCAGCCATCCCCTACGCCATCTGGTTCTTCCTTGCCGTCGAAGGCGTGCCGCTGGCCGCAGAAGAAACCAAGAACCCCAAGCGTGACCTGCCACGCGGCCTGATCGGCGCCATGCTGGTACTGCTGGCCTTCGCCTTGCTGATCCTAGTGGTCGGCCCGGGCGGCGCAGGCTCCGAGGCGCTGAAGGCCTCCGGTAACCCGCTGGTCGAAGCCCTGTCGAAGGCCTACGGCGGCTCCACCTGGATGGGCGGCTTCGTCAACCTGGTCGGTCTGGCCGGGCTGATCGCCAGCTTCTTCTCGATCATCTATGCCTATTCCCGGCAGATCTTCGCCCTGTCCCGCGCCGGTTACCTGCCGCGCAAACTGTCGGAAACCAACAAGAGCAAGGCCCCGGTACTGGCATTGGTCATCCCCGGCATCATCGGGTTTGCCCTGTCGCTGACGGGCCAGGGTGACTTGCTGATCCTGGTGGCAGTGTTTGGCGCTACCCTGTCTTACGTGCTGATGATGGCTGCGCACATCACCCTGCGCATCCGCCGGCCAAAGATGGAGCGCCCCTACCGCACCCCGGGTGGCATCTTCACATCCGGCCTGGCGCTGGTGCTGGCGTGCATCGCCGTGGTCGCCGGATTCCTGGTTGACCCGCGGGTAGTCATTGGCGCTGCAGTGATCTATGCGGTATTAATTGCCTACTTTGCTTTCTACAGCCGCCACCACCTGGTCGCGGGCACACCGGAAGAGGAATTCGCCGCGATCCAGAAGGCCGAAGAGGCCCTGCACTGATCGCCGCCACCCGCCGCGGGGCAACCCGCGGCTCTGGAGATTCTGTATGGCAAGTTTCGTACACACGGTCGGCCATCTGGTCTACCGCTTCGACAGCCTCAAGGAAGTAATGGCCAAAGCCAGCCCGGCACGCTCTGGGGACTGCCTGGCAGGCGTCGCGGCCAGCAACGACGCCGAGCGCGTTGCCGCGCAGATGGCTTTGGCCAATATTCCCCTGACGCACTTTCTCAATGAAGCACTGATCCCTTACGAAGCAGATGAAGTTACCCGCCTGATCATCGACACCCACGATGCCCAGGCCTTCGCCCCGGTCAGCCACCTGACCGTGGGTGGCCTGCGTGACTGGCTGCTGAGCGAGGAAGCCAACGAAGACAGCCTGCGCGCCCTGGCGCCCGGGTTGACCCCGGAAATGGCCGCTGCCGTGTCGAAGATCATGCGCGTGCAGGACCTGGTGCTGGTGGCGCAGAAAATCCGCGTGGTCACCCGGTTCCGCGGCACCATGGGCCTGCGCGGGCGCCTGTCGACCCGGCTGCAACCCAACCACCCGACAGACGAACCGGCCGGTATTGCCGCCAGCATTCTCGACGGCTTGCTGTACGGCAACGGCGACGCCATGATCGGCATCAACCCGGCCACCGACAGCATCGCTTCGATCTGCGCCCTGCTGGAAATGCTCGACGCCATCATCCAGCGCTACGACATCCCCACCCAGTCCTGCGTGCTGACCCACGTCACCACCTCGATCGAAGCGATCAACCGCGGCGTGCCACTGGACCTGGTGTTCCAGTCCATCGCCGGCACAGAGGCGGCCAACGCCGGCTTCGGCATCAACCTGAACGTGTTGCAGGAAGGCTACGAAGCAGGTCTGTCGCTGAAACGTGGCACCCTCGGGCAGAACCTGATGTATTTCGAAACCGGCCAGGGCAGTGCGCTCTCGGCCAACGCCCACCACGGCGTCGACCAGCAGACCTGCGAAACCCGCGCCTATGCCGTGGCTCGTCACTTCAAGCCGTTCCTGGTCAACACCGTGGTCGGTTTCATTGGCCCGGAATACCTGTACAACGGCAAGCAGATCATCCGCGCCGGCCTCGAAGACCATTTCTGCGGCAAACTGCTGGGCGTGCCGATGGGTTGCGATATCTGCTACACCAACCATGCCGAAGCCGATCAGGACGACATGGACACCTTGCTGACGCTGCTGGGGGTGGCCGGCATCAACTTCATCATGGGCATCCCCGGCTCCGACGACATCATGCTCAACTACCAGACCACCTCGTTCCATGACGCGTTGTACGCGCGCCAGACCCTGGGCCTGAAGCCCGGGCCGGAATTCGAGGCATGGCTGGCCCGCACCGGTATCTTCACCCAGGCCGATGGCCGGGTGCGCTTCGGTGACAACCTGCCGCCGGCCTTCCGCCAGGCCTTGGCACAGCTTGCATAGGGATGACCATGGACCATCGCACGCCTACCCCCGACAACCCTTGGCTGGCCCTGCGCAACCTGACCCCGGCGCGCATCGCCCTGGGCCGCACCGGCACCAGCCTGCCGACAGGGGCGCAGCTGGACTTCCAGTTCGCCCATGCCCAGGCACGAGATGCCGTGCACCTGGCTTTCGACCACGCCGGCCTGGCCAGCCAGCTGAGTGACCGCGGGCGCGAAAGCCTGGTGTTGCACAGCGCTGCCAGCGACCGCCACCAGTACCTGCAGCGCCCGGACCTTGGCCGGCGGCTGAACGAAGACTCGATTGCGACCCTTCGCCAGCATGCCCAGGCCAACCCCGGTGGCGTCGACCTGGCCATCGTGGTGGCTGACGGCCTCTCGGCACTGGCCGTGCATCGCCACACACTGCCGTTCCTGACCCGCTTCGACGAACAGGCTGCCGCCGACGGCTGGACCTGCGCCCCGGTGGTACTGGTGCAGCAGGGCCGCGTGGCAGTGGCCGACGAGGTCGGCGAGCTGCTGGGCGCCCGGATGACGGTGATGCTGATCGGCGAGCGCCCGGGGCTGAGCTCGCCCGACAGCCTTGGCCTGTATTTCACTTACGCACCCAAGGTCGGCCTGACCGATGCCTACCGCAACTGCATTTCCAATATCCGCCTGGAGGGGCTGAGCTATGGCATGGCGGCGCACCGCCTGTTGTACTTGATGCGCGAAGCCTGCCGGCGCCAGCTTTCCGGGGTGAATCTAAAGGACGAAGCCGAGGTCCATAGCCTGGAGAATGAAGACAGCGCCAACCAGAAAGGTAACTTCCTGCTCGGCAAAGGGTAAAAAATCTGTCACGGAAGGCGGATTGCACTCGTGCCGTGCATTGGGCAGCATGCCCTTGAACGCTGCTGGCATTCCGCTGTTTCCCAAATGGACTCTGAGGGCCGCACATGCGCATCATCAAAGCAACCCTGGAACACCTCGACCTGCTCACCCCGTTGTTCGTCAAATACCGTGAGTTCTACGGGCAACTGCCCTACCCCGACAGCTCGCGCAGCTTTCTGGAAAAGCGCCTGAAGCGGGACGAATCGGTGATTTACCTGGCACTTCCGGATGATGACGACGGCAAACTGCTGGGCTTTTGCCAGCTGTACCCGAGCTACTCGTCGCTGTCGTTGAAGCGGGTATGGATTCTCAACGATATCTATGTAGCCGAGGACTCCCGGCGCATGCTGGTCGCCGACCATTTGATTCGCGAGGCGAAGAAAATGGCCAAAGAGACCAATGCTGTGCGCATGCGCGTGTCGACCAGCGCGAACAATGAAGTGGCGCACAAGACTTACGAATCCATCGGGTTTCGTGAGGATACCGAGTTCAAGAGCTACATCCTGCCAATCAGCCAGGATTGACCGGCACCGCCCGCTTCCACAAGCAAGGTAGTGATCCTTGGGGGAGCGGGCGTGCCCGCGAAGCGGTTGGTAAAGGAATACCCCCTCTACCGTAACCCCCCGCTACAAACTCTCCGGGCATGTTCCTGACTTAGCCGTATAATGGCTCACCTGTCATGTGTGAAAATTTACCCTCCCCCCGGTAACCAAGCCTACGCCCAAGAACACAGGTGCTGTACATGGATTTCAACCCGCTGGACCTTATCCTGCATCTCGATGCCTACCTCGATCTGCTGGTCACCAATTACGGTCCCTGGATCTACGCCATCCTGTTCACCGTGATCTTCTGCGAAACCGGCCTGGTAGTGATGCCATTCCTGCCAGGCGACTCGCTGCTGTTCATCGCCGGCGCCGTGGCGGCGGGTGGCGGCATGGACCCGGTGCTGCTGGCCGGCCTGCTGATGGCCGCTGCAATCCTGGGCGACAGCACCAATTACGTGATCGGCCGAACAGCCGGCGAGCGTTTGTTCAACAACCCCAACTCCAAGATCTTCCGCCGCGACTACCTGCAGCGTACCCACGATTTCTATGAACGCCATGGCGGCAAGACCGTGACCATGGCGCGCTTCCTGCCCATCTTGCGCACCTTCGCACCGTTCGTCGCGGGCATCGCCCACATGCACTACCCACGCTTCCTCGGCTTCAGCGTTGCCGGTTCGCTGCTTTGGGTCGGCGGCCTGGTCACCTTGGGCTACTTCTTCGGCAACGTGCCGTTCATCAAGCAGCACCTGTCGCTGATGGTGGTGGGCATCATCATCCTGTCGCTGGTGCCGATGATTCTCGGCTTGCTGCGTGGGCGCCTGGGCCGTACGGCCAAGGCTCACTGAACAGGTAAAGAACAAACGGCATGTGGTCATTCAGCGCCTGGCGGCGCAAGCGTACTCTGGCGCGTTACCCGATCACGCCACAGCAATGGCAGGCCGTACGCGAGCGGCTGCCGATGCTGGACGGCATCAGCGACGCTGAAGACCGCTGGCTGCGCGAAGCCTGCATCCTGTTCCTGCTCGACAAGCACCTCACCTGCCTGCCCGGGGTCGAACTGGACGACGAGCAGCGCCTAATGCTGGCCGCCCAGGCACAGTTACCGCTGCTTCACCTGGGTGAGCTGAACTGGTACCAAGGCTTCCACGAAATCATCCTGTACCCCGACGACTTCAAGAGCCCCCAGCGCCACCGCGATGCCAGTGGCGTGGAGCATGTGTGGGACGGCGAACACAGCGGCGAGGCGTGGCAGCAGGGGCCGATCATCCTGGCCTGGAACGGCGTGCAGGCCAGTGGTGGCTGGGAGGCTTACAACCTGGTCATCCATGAGCTGGCGCACAAGCTCGACATGCTCAACGGCGATGCCAACGGCCTGCCACCGTTGCACAGCGGCATGCCCGTTGATGAGTGGGCAAGCGCCATGCAGCAGGCGTACGACGACCTCAACCAGCAACTGGACGCCAACCCCGACGCCGAAACCGCGATCGACCCCTATGCTGCGGAAAACCCGGCAGAGTTCTTCGCCGTTACCAGCGAGTACTTCTTTAGTGCCCCTGACCTGCTTCATCAGGCTTATCCAAAGGTCTACCACCAGTTGTCGCTGTTCTACCGGCAAGACCCGCTGGCGCGCCTGTGCCGGCTGCAGGCGGAACACCCCGAGTACCGCGAAAGCCACGCCTGACGGGCCCGCACATCAGGCCAAGCGTGGCGTGCCCCGGCAGAATGTGCCTATAATCGCCGCCACTTTTTGGTCAAACACGGGGGCACTGCCCAATGAGCTACAGCAAGATTCCGGCGGGCAAAGACCTGCCGAACGACATCTACGTCGCCATCGAGATCCCGGCCAACCACGCGCCGATCAAATACGAAATCGACAAGGACAGCGACACGCTGTTCGTCGACCGTTTCATGGCTACCCCAATGTTCTACCCAGCCAACTATGGCTTCATCCCGAACACCCTGGCTGACGACGGTGACCCGCTGGACGTGCTGGTGGTTACCCCTTACCCAGTGGCCCCAGGCTCGGTTATCCGCGCCCGTCCGGTTGGCGTGCTGAACATGACCGACGACGGTGGCGGCGACGCCAAGGTCATCGCTGTTCCTCACGACAAGCTGTCGCAGCTGTACGTTGACGTCAAGGAATACACCGACCTGCCAGCCCTGCTGATCCAGCAGATCGAGCACTTCTTTGCCAACTACAAAGATCTCGAGAAGGGCAAGTGGGTCAAGATCGAAGGCTGGGAAGGCGCCGATGCCGCCCGTGCCGCGATCACCAAATCGGTCGCTGCCTACAAGGGCTGATTTCGACTGCAGGGAAACCCCGCTTTGGCGGGGTTTTTCATGCCTGAATGGAACGCGCTCACTGCTGGGAACAAATCCTACACAGTCCTACACCAGCATCCTACAAACAGCCTCTTTTCGTACAAATCCCGTCAACACCCGGTTCATTTCCTTACTGGCAACCCGCCGCTACACTCGCCGCCATGAACACTTCCGGCGACCGCCTCAGAGCCCTGCTCCACGAATGTGGCCTGACCCCTTCCGATTTCGCCGCCCAGCGCAGCGTCACAGCACAGCACGTCAACAACTGGTTCAAACGCGGTGTGCCTTTGGCCCGACTGGACGAACTGGCCGATCTGTTCTGTGTGCACCGGCGTTGGCTGCGCACCGGTGAAGGCCCCAAACACCCCAATCCACTCCTGCGCAACGGCCGTCCACGGCCAGCGCCCGCCAACCCGCTTACCCCGCTGTCCGAATATCGTGGCCGGGTATTGAAGGTGCCCTACTACGAAGTGCGCAACGGCTTGCTGTCGCCGGTGGGCAGCAAGCACCTGCGCTTGCCGGCAAAAGCCCTGAAGGGCTTGGGTGTGCAAGCCGGCAACGCAATCTGCCTGGCAATGCCGGCCAGCAACATGCTCCCGCTGATTCCGCTGCAAGCTACCTTGGCCATCGACCTGGGCATGACCCAGGTGGTCGAGGGCGAAACCTATGCCCTGCTGCAAAACGGCATGCTCAGGGTAAACAACCTCAGTCTTGGCCCGCACGACACCCTGTACCTGCACAGCCATGACCGGCGCAACTACACGGTCGAACGCTACACCGCTGCTCAGCGTCAGGCGCAGGGCCTGGAAATTCTTGGCTGGGTGTTCCACTGGTCACATTTCCGCCAGCAGCGGCCCAGTTGAAGCACTCTGGGCAATTTTTTGCTGGGCATCCTGCGCCCGCCCTTGTATGCTACGCCGCACATTAAGCCCCGACCGGCGCGAGCCGCGTTCCAGAGGGCTCGGCGATATCCCACACGGGCATCTGCCATCTCTTTCAGGCCCTTGATGGCCACACAGTTAAGGCGATTGCGGCTTACCATAAATTAGTCGGAAGCGTCCCCGAGAAGCCGGCCACAAGCCGGCTTTTTAATTTGGCAATGCCCCGTCCTGCATAAGGTTGACACCTCCCGTTGTGCTCAGCCCCCCGCTGTTCACGTTCAGCCCGCAAGCGATTCTGGGGTGTCGGCTTCTTCTTGTCGCGCATATAGATATCAAGTTGATATTTCGAAATCTTCCAATGGAGGGTTTTTTCTGAAGGTGAGCGTTTCGCGCCAGACTATAATAAAACGATCAGATGTGCGCTGACACGTGCGGCCATCCTTGGAGATTGCTTATTACTTATATTTAATCTGTAACGGTTTGATGTAGTGATGAGGACTTAGCATGAACGCCTTATTGAAAGAGCTGCACGCCTATCATCATGAGGTGGCTACCAAAATTACTCAGATCAAAGAATTACTGGAGAGGATAAGGCACGGCTCTGCGGGTGCCGATGACTGCAAGCTGTTGTTTAAGCAACTGGAAGCCTTGCATGGTGATGCAGAGCGGCACCACCATGAAAATGAAGAGCTTATTCGGCTGGCCTTGCTGACAACCGACGCACCGATTCACCAACGGGTCATGGCCATCGAGCAAGATCATAAAGCCTTCACGCGAATTGCCGGACAGCTCAAGATGTTGGAGCAGTCAAAGCAAGAGGCCAGAGTAATTGCCGACACGATCGAAGACTTCATCAAGAAATACTATGATCATATGGATGCCGAGGAGAATATTTTCTTTCCGGTAGCAGACAAGTGGTTGTCAGACACCCAATGGCAAGAAATAAAGCATCAATGGCACTCGGAGACTTCTTGAATTAAAACCAAGCGCCTGATTAACACTTACTCTCACAACTTTGTTGCACTGATACCCGATGGTGCAGATACTCTTCTAGATTTCTCATGATTCAGCATCAAGGCCGCGCCCTTTGCAGGCACGGCCTTGTGTCGCGCTGCACCTAGCGGCTACAGATCCCGTCAGAAGTCATACCGCGCCCCAACCATCATGCTGCGCGACGGCCCGTAGAAGTTGAACGTGGAGGTCGAGCCCACCCGCGACAGGTAGTCCCGGTCGAACAGGTTATTGACGTTGAAGGTGGCGGTCAGCTTCGAAGTCACCGGGTACGACAGCATCGCGTCCACCGTCGCGTAGCCCGGCGCGTCGATACGCACGCCGCCGTTTTCGGAGTAGAAGTTGCTCATCGCGGAAATTCCGCCACCAATCGCCAGGCCGGTCAGCGGCCCTTGGCTGATGGTGTACTTGCTCCAAAGCGAAGCCTGGTTGCGCGGCATGATGAAGAACGTGGTTTCGGCGTCACCCTTGACGGTTTCGGTCTCCATCCAGGTGTAGCCAGCCAGCAGTTCCCAATTCGGCGTCAGCTTGCCGCTCACTTCCACTTCCGCGCCCTTCACGCGGGTCTTGCCGGATGCAACGGAATCGGTAGTGGCCACACCATCAGCATCGTACAGGGTGGTAGCGCGGTTCTTGTCGGTCAGGCGGAACACCGAGAAGCGCGTATTCAAGTCGCCGCCAAAGTAGCTGCTCTTGAGGCCGAACTCGTACTGCTCGCCTTCACGCGGTTTCAACACCCGGCCACTGCTGTCGGTGTCGGATTGAGGCTTGAAAACCTGCGAGTAGCTAGCGTACAGCGCGTGGTTCTCGGTCAAGTCATAGACCAGGCCCCCGTACGGGGTGAAGTGGCCGTCCACACGCTTGCTGTCATTGGTCGATGCACCGCTGGTCAGGGTGGTGGTGTAGAAATCACCGCGGTACCAACTGAAACGGCCACCGGCAATCAGCGCAAGGCGCTCGATCGGACGGAAGGTGACCTTGGAATAAAGGCCGTATTCCTCTTCCTGCATGCCGGTCTCGGTGCTGTAGTTGGGCGACGGTTTGGCGAACTGTTTAGGCGAGTAGGTGTTGACGTTGATGGCACCCAGGTTGGTGGTGCCGTTGAGATACTCGGTGTCGTAGTTCTTGTAATCGCTGCCCACCACGAACTCGCTGACCTGGCCGAAGGTTTCGAACGGCTGGCTGTAACTGGCGTCCAGCGAGTAGGTGTCCTGGGTGAAATCGCGGGCGCTGGCGCGTTCGGAGTTGGCGCCTGTGGTGGCATTGGTTGCAGTGAAGGCGTACAGGTAGTTGGTGTCGCGGTGCGAGCCACGGGCCGCGACACGGCCGTAACCGCCATTGTCGAAGCGGTGGGTCAGCTCGGCGACCAGGTCGGTGGTCTTGCCGTCGAAGTAGTTCCAGTCGGCGCCCAGGAAACGCGAATGGCTGAAGTCGGGCACCTCGCCGGCCAACGTGGCCGGGTAGCCGTTGTGCGGGGTGATGTTCTTCACTTCGTGCATCAGGCCGAACGACAGCGTAGTGGCGTCGTCCAGGTCGATATCCAGCGCACCGTAATAGCTGTTACTGGTGTTGGCGTTGTAGTCCACTTCGCCATTGGTGTCGTCACGGGATGCAATGAAGCGCCCGCGCACGCGACCGGCGGCGTCCAGCGGGCCGCTCAGGTCGATTTCTTCATGGTTGGTGTCCCAGGTGCCGTAGCTGCCTTCGATGTGGCCCTGAAACTCGGCGGTCGGGCGCTTGCGTACCATGTTGACGATACCGCCCAGTTCGCTGGTGCTGCTGAACAACCCGGCCGGGCCGCGCATGATTTCGACACGGTCGAACGCGGCCAGCGACGGTACGGTGCCAAAGATGCTGGCCATGGGGGCCGGCAGGCCATCGATGTTGAATTCGCTGTACTCGTAGCCACGGGCGTAGATCGACGAACGGCCGCTGTCGTTGGTCAGGGTGCGCAGGCCGGCGGTGTACTTGGCCAGGTCATCCAGATGTACGAACTGGCGATCCTTGACGTAGTCCTGGGTGTAGACGGTGATCGACTGCGGGATGTCCTTGAGCGCTGCCGGCGTCTTGGTGCCCACGGTAGCGGCATCGACGCTGTAACCGCCGGTTTCCTCCGAAGGCAGCATGTCGTACAGGCGGTTGCCTTCGATGGTCAATGCAGGCAGATCAAGCGAGTTGTCTTCAGCCGCCGTCTGGGCCGCTACCGTTTCGGCCACCGCCGATAAAGAAAACGGTGCCAGCAACCCCAGCGCCAGCCATCCCCGAACCCGCTGCAAGCTGCCCACACTTTTGAAACCGGTCATGACACACCCTTCGCCCAAATGATATTGAATCGCAAACGAAACAAGTTGCTTTTTGCGAACGATACCGGAGCGAAAACCAGGGTGCAGCAGGATTAACCTTCTTAACACATCAAGGCGTTGCCCTTTCCCTGCAGCCAGTGGGATGATTCGCAACTGATAAAAGTTCTCATCAAGGCTCGCCGTGCCCACCTCACTTCTCCTTGCCGAAGACGACCCACGCCTGCTTCAGGACCTGGACCGCCATTTCCGCAATCGCGGTTTCCTGGTGCACGCCTGCGCCAGCGGCACCCAGGCCCTGAATGCCATACAGCAATCGCAGTTCGAACTGGTGCTGCTGGACATCATGCTGCCAGGCATCGACGGCCTCAGCCTGCTCGACGCCCTGCGCCGCCAGCAGGCAGTGCCGGTCATGCTGATGTCGGCACTAGGGGCCGAGCAGGACCGCATCAGCGGCTTCACCCGTGGTGCAGACGACTACCTGCCCAAGCCCTTCAGCCTGGCGGAGCTGGACGCACGGGTGGATGCCTTGCTGCGTCGCGTGGCATTCGATCGTGGTACGGCGCTGCGTGCCGACGTGGGGGAGGTGATGCTGGACCACGACCGCCAGGACGTTATCCACAACGGCAACGCCGCTGGCCTTACCGCTTCCGAATTCCGCTTGCTGGTCACGCTGCTGGCCCACCCCGACGAAGCGTTGAGCAAGCCATTCCTGTACCAGACCGTGCTGCACAGGGCCTATACCCGACTGGACCGAGGCCTGGATGTGCATGTGTGCAACCTGCGCCGCAAACTGGCCGACATCAATGCCCAGCACCTGCAGATCCAGGCCGTGCGTGGCCAAGGGTACATCCTGGTCGACACGGATCAGGCCTGATGCGTCGCCACCCGTTGCTGTGGAAACTGGCCTTGCTACAAGTCAGCTTCTGCCTGTTGCTGATCTGGCTCATCTGGACCTGGGGCCTTTCGGTGGAGCGCAGTACCTATTTTCTATCCCAGGCCGACCAGGACTACCTGGCGCGTTATGCTCAACAGGCCGAACAGGCGTGGGAGCAGGACGGCGCAGCCGGCACCGAAGCCTGGCGCAAGCAGGTGGCACGGGCCGAGGACACCTGGGTGGCCGTGATAGGTCCACACCTTCAGAGCCTTGGCACCACGCCGCTGAGCGCCGAGGAAGCCAGCCACCTGACATTCATGCGCAAGCTCGACTGGCCGATGAGCCGGCGCCTGCAGGATGAACTGCCCTACGTCAGCATCGAATTTCCGCAACACCCCGAGCATGGCCGCCTGGTGCTGCAACTGCCCGAACGGCTGCTACCCACAGGCCTGACACCCTGGACCCATGTGGTCACGCATGGCGTTGCCCCCGCACTGCTGGCCCTGCTGCTAGGCCTTGCGCTATACCGGCATCTTGTCGTGCCGCTGAACCGCCTGCGCGACCGCGCCGACGCCCTGCGGGCCGATGATCTGGACAGCCCCGCCCTGCCCCTGCAGGAGCGGCGTGATGAGCTGGGTGAGCTGGCTCAGGCCTTCGAGCACATGGCCGGGCGCCTGCGCCAGAGCCTTGAGCAACAGCGCCTGCTGTTGCGCACGCTGTCTCACGAATTGCGCACACCTCTGGCGCGGCTGCGCATCGCCCATGACAGCGACTTGCCACCGCCGCAGCTGCGCGAGCGCCTGGACCGTGAGGTGGCCGACATGCAGAAGCTGCTGGAAAACACCCTCGACCTGGCCTGGATGGACACCGAACAGCCCAGCCTGGCGACCGAGCCGGTATTGGTGCTTTCCGTGTGGGAAGCCTTATGCGAGGACGTCTGCTTCGAAAGCGGCTGGGACCGTGCGCGCCTGCCGTGTTCACTTGGCACCGACTGCCTGGTGCAGGCCCATCTGGACAGCCTGGCCCAGGCCCTGGAAAACCTGTTGCGCAATGCCATTCGCCACTCGCCGACCGAAGGCCAGGTCAGCCTCGATGGCTGGCGGGAGGGCGCATACTGGCACCTGCGCCTGAGCGACCAGGGGCCAGGCGTACCTGATACCGACCTAGAGCGCATCTTCAAGCCCTACCAACGCCTGGCCGACAGTGGCGCAGGCTTCGGCCTGGGCCTTGCTATCGCCCGTCGCGCCATCGAACTGCAAGGCGGCCGGTTGTGGGCCAGCAATGGGCACCCGGGCCTGTGCCTGCACATGACCTTGCCTGCGGCCTGAGACTGTTTAGAAAGTTAATGCGCTTTACGCTCGATCGGGACTGGTTATCATCTGGGCGCTCAAGCCTTGCGCTCCATGCAAAGCCCTGACGAGACGCCTGATGAGCAAGAAGAACCTGATGCTG
Organism: Pseudomonas sp. 10(2024); assembly: GCF_045164175.1. NCBI lineage: Bacteria > Pseudomonadati > Pseudomonadota > Gammaproteobacteria > Pseudomonadales > Pseudomonadaceae > Pseudomonas > Pseudomonas sp. 10(2024). The sequence goes on along the minus strand of NZ_CP174006.1, from coordinate 592,485 downwards.
GCCTTGGCACTTGCCCTGGCGGCCCCTCTTGTCCTGGCACAGCCCGAGCATGACCAGAAGATGGACACGTCGGTGCTACGGCGCCAGGACCTGGCCTATCACTTCAGCCAGTTTGATCTGGACTCGGCCGATGGCCTGCGTCACTACCGCCTGTGGGTTGGCAAGCCGAATCGTCCAGCGCCGGCATCGGGGTACCCGGTGCTGTGGATGCTCGATGGCAATGCTGCGCTGGGGACGCTGGATCAGCAGCAACTGGACAGGCTCGCCGCGGGCCAGGCGCCCCTGCTGGTGGCGGTGGGTTATCGGACCGAACTGCGCATCGATAGGGCCGGCCGCACGCTGGACTACACCCCGGCGCTGCCGGAGCAGGTGCAGCAGCGTGATCCGCTGACCGGCCAGCCCAGCGGCGGGGTCGATGCGTTCCTGAAGCTTCTGACCGGGCGCATGCGCACGATGGTGTCGGCTGTGGCGCCGGTCGATCCGCAACGACAGACGCTGTGGGGGCACTCCTATGGTGGCCTGGCCGTGCTTCACGCACTGTTTACGCGCCCCGGCGAATTCTGCCTTTACGCGGCTGCCAGCCCGTCACTGTGGTGGCGCGATGGCGTGATTGTCCGGGAGGCGCAAGGACTTCCCTCACGCCTGGGCGGGGCGCGCCCGCGCCTGCTGCTGATGCGCGGCGGGCAGGAGCCCGCCAACCCGCATGGTTCGCCGCACGAGGACGACGAGTTGCCTGCGCGCCGCCTGGCGGCAGATCTGGCCGCGATCAAAGGCCTCGACGTGCGCTATGAGCGCTTCGACGGTCTGGGGCATGGGCCCATGCTGGCCGCCTCCCTGCGCAGGGTGATCGAAGGCATGTCTGGCCAGTGACCAGCCCTGCGCCTGTCCGACTCAAGGTTGCGCATACTTGAGCACGTACAGGCACAGTTCCCGGTAGACATCCACAGGCAGCTGCGACATCAGCTTCTGAGCCTGGCCGAGGGTTTTGCAATTGAGTTCGGCCATCGTCCGACGGTGTTTCAAACCCAGCAGGCCGGCATGCACCACCTGCGCATACTGAATATAGGAACAGGGGAAATCGGCCTGGGGGCTGCGCTGGACCTTGAAGTTGATCTTCAGGTCTGCTCCGCGGAAGAATGCCCTGCCCTGGTAGGTCTGCTGGGGCACGAGGAGCCCTTTTTCAGGACAGGTGCTGTGACAGACCGGCAGGCTATTCCTGTCTGTCTCCAGGCCACGTCGATAGATCACGATTTCGGAACCCGGCACCTCGACACAGGCGTTTTCGAAAGCATCGATGATGGCCCTGCCATTGATTTGCGCCTCTTCGATCTGCGTCAGGCTGACCACACGCTCGATCTCCTGATTGCCAACGCTGTTGACCACACGGTCCAGGGTCGACCAGTGGCTGAATTCTTTCTGACACGCAATCAGATGGACCTCGCTCTGATAGCCCTGCCGGGCGGCTTCAGGTGGAAAATCAGCGAAATGAGGGCTGTCGAGCGCGGTCTCCATGATGATGTTGTATTTGTTTTCCATCGCATACGTGCAAATCATTGCCCCCAGGCGCCAGATGAACGACTCGGTATGCTCATAGACATGCAGCACGCCTTTGTCTTCCATCGCCCGATAATGAGGGTGCAGTTCACGAAAATGGGTTTCGTAAAGGCGAACATAATTGTCGTAGCGCCCGCTCTTCAGCAGCGTTTTTTCCAACAAGTACGTCTTACCCGAGCCTTGTGTACCGGCAATGATGAGCATTTTGGGCTTGAGCACGCCGTCGACGTAGTCGCGCTTCTTCTCGAACAAAGTGTCGACGACCTTTCTGAATGCGAGATGGAGATCGGTATCGGTAAAAGGATAGAGAGAGGACATGACGGTTCGTTTCCTTGGTTTGCCAATGTGACCGTCACGAAGGTAAGCGCTGCGGCAGGTGAGAAAGGAGTAGATGGTTACTGCTGCAAGTCTCGCCGAAGGTAGTAGCACCGCGGGTTGCCACTGGGGTGGCACTGTGCTGTATGCTTGGCCGGTCTTCAGGGCGGGGTGTAAGTCCCCACCGGCGGTAAATCGAAAGATGAGCCCGCGAGCGCCCCGACCATGTCGGGGGTCAGCAGATCTGGTGCAACTCCAGAGCCGACGGTCATAGTCCGGATGAAAGAAGGCGTCATGCAGGGGCCATCCGGGCGCCCTTGCGCGCGCATTTTGTTCGCCCCGAGACGTTCATCGATCATTCACGAGGAGCGTTTCATGTTCACCCAGCACCACGCGCAATTCCCCAATGTTTCCGCCGCCATCGCCGCCTTCCAGGCCGGGCGCCCTGTACTGTTGCTCGACGATGACGACCGCGAGGACGAAGCGGACATCATTGCCGCCGCCGAGAACATTTCGCTGCAGACCATGGCCATGATGATTCGCGATTGCAGCGGCATCGTCTGCCTGTGCCTGGACGAAGCCACCGTCGACGAACTGCAGCTGGCACCCATGGTGCAGAACAACCAGGCCCGCCACGGCACCGGTTTCACCGTCACGATCGAGGCGGCCGAAGGTATCACCACCGGGGTTAGCGCCCAGGACCGCATCACCACCATTGGCGCAGCACTGCGCTCCAGCGCCGAACAGCGCCATATAGTCAGCCCGGGGCATGTTTTTCCGCTGCGCGCCCGCAATGGCGGGGTGCTGACCCGCCGTGGGCATACCGAAGGTTCGGTGGACCTGGCGCGCCTGGCCGGCCTGCGCCCGGCAGCGGTCTTGTGCGAGCTGATGAACCCCGATGGCAGCATGGCCCGTGGTGAGCAGGTGGCGGTATATGCACGGCAGTACAATTTGCCGGTGCTGACCATCGAGGAGCTGGCGCGGTACCGTGAGGCAATGCTGGAACGGGAAGCAGAGCCGGCCTGATCCACCGAACCGGGACGCTTTGCGGTCCTTGTGCGAGCGGCCCTTTCGCGACACAGGGCCGCTCCCATATCGGTCTGCATCAGCCGATGCAGCTGCCGGAAGTTTGCTCCCCCCGCCCCGCTCTGCTAGTGTCGCGCCGTTCTGAATGCCACCGAGACAGTCGCCATGGCCCGCAAAAAAGCCTCCCTCGATTTCGAGCAATCCCTCGCAGACCTGCAAGCACTGGTCGAGCGCCTGGAGAACGGCGAGTTGTCGCTGGAAGAGTCGCTGGCCGCCTTTGAACAAGGCATCGCCCTGACCCGTGACTGCCAGGGCGCCCTGGCCCAGGCCGAACAGAAGGTGCAAATTCTGCTGGAGCGCGACGGCGAACTGGCTGCCCAACCCTTCGACGCGGAGCCGGAAGCATGATTGGCACCTACCAGGCCAGTTGCCAGGCGCGCGTCGACGCAGCACTCGAACCGCTGTTCATCGCCCCGAGCAAAGAGCTGGAACGCCTTTACGCCGCCATGCGCTACAGCGTGATGAACGGCGGCAAACGCGTGCGCCCGTTGCTGGCCTACGCGGCCTGCGAAGCCTTGGGCGCCCCGGCCGAACAGGCCAACGGTGCAGCCTGCGCGGTCGAGCTGATCCATGCTTACTCGCTGGTGCATGATGACCTCCCGGCCATGGACGACGACGACCTGCGTCGCGGCCAGCCGACCACCCACAAGGCGTTTGACGAAGCGTGCGCCATCCTTGCTGGCGACGGTTTGCAGAGCCTGGCTTTCAGTGCCCTGCTCGACCCTTGCCTGAGCCCTCAGATCGACAGTATTCGCCTGGCCATGGTTCAGGTGCTGGCCAAAGCTGCCGGCCCGGCCGGCATGGTTGGCGGCCAGGCCATCGATCTCGGTTCGGTGGGCCAGAAGCTGGACCAGCAGGCGCTGGAGTTCATGCACCGGCACAAGACCGGCGCGCTGATCGAAGCCAGCGTACGCCTCGGCGCCCTGGCCAGTGCCCGTGCCGAACCAGCGCAGCTGGATGCCCTGCAGACTTATGCACAGGCCATTGGCCTGGCATTCCAGGTGCAGGACGACATCCTCGACGTGGAAAGCGACACTGCTACCTTGGGCAAACGCCAAGGTGCAGACATAGCGCGTGACAAACCGACCTACCCGGCCCTGCTGGGACTGGAAGCCGCCAAACTCTATGCAATCGAACTGCGCGACCAGGCGCTGGCCGCACTGCAAGGGTTCGGCGAAAAGGCCGAGCCGCTGCGGGCCTTGGCGCGTTATATTGTCGAACGCCGTAACTAAACAGCTTCACCTATCCCTGTAGGATCGGGTTTACCCGCGAATGCGATCTTGAATTTGCCGACGCATTCGCGGGTAAACCCGCTCCTACAGGGGGCCGCGTAACCTGTGGTCGAATGGGCACTTTTCCCACAATGGGGTAAACTGCCGCGTCTTCACACACCTATAACGACTCGCCTGATGCCCACGACGTTTCAAGAGATCCCCCGCGAACGCCCGGTCACGCCGTTGCTCGACCGCGCTGACACGCCTGCCGGCCTGCGCCGGTTGGCCGAAGCCGACCTGGAAACGCTGGCCGACGAACTGCGCCAGGAATTGCTCTACACCGTTGGGCAGACCGGTGGGCATTTTGGTGCCGGTCTGGGCGTCATCGAGCTGACCATCGCCCTGCACTACGTGTTCGACACCCCGGACGACCGGTTGGTGTGGGACGTGGGGCACCAGGCCTACCCGCACAAGATCCTCACCGGGCGCCGTAACCGCATGCTCAGCCTGCGCCAGAAGGACGGCATCGCGGCCTTCCCGCGCCGCAGCGAAAGCGAGTACGACACCTTTGGCGTTGGCCACTCCAGCACCTCGATCAGCGCCGCGCTGGGCATGGCCATTGCTGCCCGCCTGCAGAACAGCGCACGCAAGTCGATTGCGGTGATCGGTGATGGCGCGCTGACCGCCGGCATGGCATTCGAGGCGTTGAACCACGCCCAGGAAGTCAATGCCGACATGCTGGTGATCCTCAACGACAACGACATGTCGATTTCGCGCAATGTCGGCGGCCTGTCCAACTACCTGGCCAAGATCCTTTCCAGCCGCACCTACGCGAGCATGCGCGAAGGCAGCAAGAAAGTGCTGTCGCGGTTGCCAGGCGCCTGGGAAATTGCCCGTCGCACCGAGGAATACGCCAAGGGCATGCTGGTGCCGGGCACGCTGTTCGAAGAGCTGGGCTGGAACTACATCGGCCCGATCGACGGCCACGACCTGCCCACCATGATCGCCACCCTGCGCAACATGCGCGACCTGAAAGGCCCGCAGTTCCTGCATGTGGTGACCAAGAAGGGCAAAGGCTTCGCCCCTGCCGAGATTGACCCGATCGGCTACCACGCCATCACCAAGCTGGAGCCGGCCGACAAGCCCGCCGCGCCGAAGAAAGCCAGCGGCCCCAAATACTCCGCGGTGTTCGGCCAGTGGCTGTGCGACATGGCCGCCGCCGACAACCGCCTGGTGGGCATTACCCCGGCAATGAAGGAAGGCTCGGACCTGGTCGACTTCAGCGAGCGCTACCCTGAGCGCTACTTCGACGTTGCGATCGCAGAGCAACATGCCGTGACCTTGGCGGCCGGCATGGCCTGCGAGGGCAGCAAGCCGGTGGTGGCGATCTACTCCACCTTCCTGCAGCGTGCCTACGACCAGCTGATCCACGACGTGGCGGTGCAGAACCTCGACGTGCTGTTCGCCATCGATCGCGCCGGCCTGGTCGGCGAGGATGGCCCGACCCACGCCGGCAGCTACGACCTGTCGTACCTGCGCTGCATCCCGGGCATGCTGGTGATGACCCCCAGCGACGAGAACGAACTGCGCAAGATGCTCAGCACCGGCCACCTGTACAACGGCCCGGCCGCTGTACGGTACCCGCGTGGTACCGGCCCGAATGCGCCGATCAGCGGTGACCTGCAACCACTGGAGATCGGCAAGGGCGTGGTCCGCCGCCAGGGCGAAAAAGTGGCCCTGCTGGTGTTCGGCGTACAACTGGCCGAGGCCATGCAAGTGGCCGAACAGATCAACGCCACGGTGGTCGACATGCGCTTCGTCAAGCCGCTGGACGAGGCGCTGGTGCTTGAGCTGGCAGGCAGCCATGAGCTGCTGGTAACCATCGAAGAAAACGCCATCATGGGTGGCGCAGGCGCTGCGGTGGGTGAGTTCCTTGCCAGCCAGGCAGTGCTCAAGCCGCTTCTGCACCTGGGGCTGCCGGATATCTATGTCGAGCATGCCAAGCCTGCGCAAATGCTGGCTGAGTGCGGGCTGGATGCGGCCGGGATCGAGGCTTCGGTGAAGGCCCGCATGGCCAAGCTCGGGCTCTAGGGCCCTTTCGCGGGTAAACCCGCTCCTACGACGGCCTGCGCCCGATCACCGATGTGTGCCCACTGTAGGAGCGGGTTTACCCGCGAATACGATAGCGGCGGCAAAGGTGAACGACTGGTGAAAATTGGCCAGCAGGACCGGCCCTTTCGCGGGTGAACCCGCCTACGACGGGCTGCGCCCGATCACCTAGGTGTGCCCACTGTAGGAGCGGGTTTACCCGCGAATACGGTAGCGGCAACAACGGTGAATGACTGGTGAAAATTGGCCTGCAGGCCCGGCCCTTTCGCGGGTGAACCCGCTCCTACGACGGGCTGCGCCCGATTACCGATGTGTGTCCACTGTAGGAGCGGGTTTACCCGCGAATACGGTAGCGGCGGCGACGGTGAACGGCGGGTGAAAATTGGCCAGCAGGACCGGCCCTTTCGCGGGTGAACCCGCTCCTACGACGGACTGCGCCCGATCACCTATGTGTGCCCACTGTAGGAGCGGGTTTACCCGCGAATACGGTAGCGGCGGCGACGGTGAACGGCGGGTGAAAATTGGCCAGCAGGACCGGCCCTTTCGCGGGTGAACCCGCACCTACGACGGCCTGCGCCCGATCACCGATATGTGCCCACTGTAGGAGCGGGTTTACCCGCGAATACGGTAGCGGCGGCAACGGTGAACGGCGGGTGAAAATTGGCCAGCAGGCCCGGCCCTTTCGCGGGTAAACCCGCTCCTACGACGGGCTGCGCCCGATCACCGATATGTGCCCACTGTAGGAGCGGGTTTACCCGCGAATACGGTAGCGGCGGCAACGGTGAACGACGGGTGAAAATTGGCCAACAGGCCCGGCCCTTTCGCGGGTGAACCCGCTCCTACGACGGCCTGCGCCCGATCACCGATATGTGCCCACTGTAGGGGCGGGTTTACCCGCGAATACGGTAGCGGCGACAACGGTGAACGGCGGGTGAAAATTGGCCAGCAGGCCCGGCCCTTTCGCGGGTGAACCCGCTCCTACGACGGCCTGCGCCCGATCACCGATATGTGCCCACTGTAGGAGCGGGTTTACCCGCGAATACGGTAGCGGCGGCGACGGTGAACGACGGGTGAAAATTGGCCAACAGGCCCGGCCCTTTCGCGGGTAAACCCGCACCTACGGGGACAGCACAGTGCTGTGGAAATACTTTGGAACTGCCCATGAAAAAATTAGCCTGTACCACGATTCTCTGTGCCCCTACATTCCTTCTGGCCGCTGAGCGCGACGACGCTCTCAAACTCCCCGACGTGCTGATCAGCGCCAGCCGCCAGGTCGAATCGCGTACCGCCACCAGCGCTGCCAACACGGTCTTCACCCGCACCGACATCGACCGCCTGCAACCCACCAGCGTTACCGACCTGCTCTCCCGCGTGCCGGGCGTGCAAGTGGCACCTACCGGTGGCCGTGGCAGCCTGCCGGGCATCTTTATCCGGGGCACCAAGGCCGCGCAAAGCCTGGTGCTGGTCGATGGCGTGCGCATCGCCAACGCCACCTCGGGCGACAGCGGCCTGCAGTTTCTGGACATCGACCAGATCGAGCGCATCGAAGTCCTGCGCGGCTCGCGCTCAGCGGTGTACGGCAGCGATGCCATTGGCGGGGTGATCCAGATCTTCACCCGACGCAGCAATGGCCCCGGCCCGCAGCCACGCCTGCGCATGGCCGCCGGCAGCAACCAGACATTCCAACGCAGCCTGGGGCTTTCTGGCGGCAACGACTCGACCCGCTTCAACCTTGGCGCCAGCCTGGATGAAACTGCCGGTATCGACTCGACCGGGCCATCCTTCGCCAGCGATGGTGACCACGACGCCTACCGCAACAAGGCGTTGAACCTGAGCCTGAGCCACACCTTCAGTGAGCGCTTCGAGGCCGGCTTGAACCTGCTCGACAGCCGTGGTCGCCGCGAATTTGACGAGCCGCGCGGTGCAAGCCCTCAGGTGCCGTATTCGAACTTCGCTGTCAGCAGCATCGGCAGCTACTTGGATGCCCAGGTCACCGAGCAGTGGAGCACTCGGTTTGAGCTGGCCCACAGCGAAAACCGCGATGAAAGCCGAGACAAGCTCAGCCACTCAAGCGCACCTTTCAATACCTACCGCGACCAAGCAACTTGGCAAAACAACCTAGCCCTGGGTGAACACAACAGCCTGCTGTTGGGTAGCGACTGGTACGAAGACCGTGTCCATGCGAGTGAGGACTTCACGGAAGACAGCCGCTGGAATCATGCGCTGTTCGTCCAGCATCGCTTTCATGGCGAATACTTTTCCACCGAGCTTGGCCTGCGCCACGACAAGAATCAACAGTTTGGTGGGCAGACCACCTGGAGCGGCAGCCTGACGCTACCGCTGAACGAGGCCAATGATGTGTTGCTGTCGTACAGCGAAGGTTTCCGCGCCCCCACCTTCAACGACCTTTACTTCCCCGGCTACAACAACCCGGAGCTCAAGCCCGAACACTCGAAAAGTTATGAGTTGCAATGGCGCAGCCAACTGAGCAAAAACAGCAAACTGGAGGCCTCGCTATACCGCACCGACCTGCGTGACGCGATCGAATACAGCGAACGACCCGAGAATGTCGGCACCGCGCGCATCGACGGTTTCGAGATAGCCCTGAGCCAAGAATGGAACAGTTGGACGTCTCAACTGGGCCTGGCACTGATCGACCCGCGCAACAGGGAGAATGGCCATACCCTACCTCGCCGAGCACGGCGCACCTTGAACCTGGACGTAGACCGCCAGTTCGACCGCTTCGCTGTTGGCGCTACCTGGCAGGCAGTCAGCAGCAGTTACAACGATGAAGGCAATAGTGACCCCATTGCAGGCTACGGCATCGTGGGCCTGCGCGGAAGCTGGGTAGCAAGCCGCGAGCTTACGCTCGACCTGAAGCTGGACAACCTGCTGGGAAAGCAGTACAGCCGCGTCCACTACAACCACCAGGGCAACGACTACGGCTATCGCGAAGAAAGACGCACTTGGCTCTTGAGCATCACCTGGACACCGGCGCTTTAGCGTCCAGCAACGCACACAAGCGGGCGGTGGCTTCGATCATCTGCCCGCTGGGGCGCTCCAGCCCTTTGTCCGGCACCACCAGCAGACGCCCATCAGCCACCGCCCGAATCTGCGGCCAGGCCTTCCAGCTGGCCAGTTGCGCCTCATCAGCTGCCAGGATGACCTGCGGATTACGCAGCAGCACGGACTCCACATTCACCTGTGGCGCCGGCTGGCCAAGGTCGGCGAACACATTGCGCGCCCCGCACACGGCCAAGGCGTCGGTCACCACCTGACGGCCACCGAGCGTGTACAACGGCCGATCCCAGACTTGATAAAACACCTGCAAGGGTTCGTCACGCCGATACTGCTGGCGCAGCTGCTGCAGCCGCTCACGCAGGGCTCGCGCGTATGAATGGCCTTGCTCGGTACGCCCGACACGCTCGGCAATGGCCTCGATCTGCTCGATCAGCTGGCTGATGTCATGGGGTTCGGCGCTGAAGGTGGCGATACCCAGGCGCTTGAGTTGGTCGCGCTGGGCCGGCGGCACACTGCCTGGCCACAGCAGCAACAGGTCGGGGCGCAGGCTGAGCAGGCGCTCCATGTCCAGTTGCCCTTGGCGCCCGACCGAAGGCAAGTGGCGCAGTGCAGCCGGCCGTTCGCCGCCATCGAGCACGCCCACCAGCAGGTCGTCGGCCTGCAGCTCAAGCATGATCTCGCTCATCGAGGGGGCCAGACTGACGACACGTAGCGGTTCTGCAGCCAGTACGGTGCAGGCGAACAACGCCAGCAGGCCAGGTAGCAGTCGCATCAGCCCAGCTGGCGCGGAATGCGATAGAGGTACAGCACTACAACGGTAGACACTGCGAGGAGGATCTGCGGCACTGCCTCCAGGCCGACCAGCACCGACAATGCGGCAACCCAAGCCGGGAAGCAGGCATACAGCATGGCCATGCGCCGCACCCGCGCCAGTTCGATCCAGGCAGTGGCTTCTTCGCCCGTACCGAGCACCTTTGAGGTGGCAATAAGTGCGCGCTTGTAGGCACCGAAGCGCGGCAGGCTGAGGAACATGGTGGCCGCACCGGCGATGAACAGTGGCATTGCCAACACCGGGATCAGTGCATCACCACCCCCAAAGGCCCAAGCCATGACTGGCAGCGGCACCAGGCCCACCGCCAGGTACTGCCACCAGGCCAGCGCCAGGCGCCGCTTGACCTCGGCGCGGGTCACGCCTGGGGCACCTCGCCCTGGTGTTCGTTGCCCAGCATGTGGCCCAACTTGCCGGCCTTGGTCGCCAGGTAGTAGCGGTTGTGCGGGTTATGCCCGGTGTGCAGCGGCACACGCTCGGCAACCACGATGTTCATGTCGGTCAGGGCTTTGACCTTGCGCGGATTGTTGGTCATCAGGCGCAGCGACTTGACGCCCAGGTGCTCGAGCATCGGCAGGCATATGGCGTAGTCACGCTGGTCGGCAGCGAAGCCCAGGCGCTCGTTGGCTTCGACGGTGTCGGCGCCGCCATCCTGCAGCTCGTAGGCGCGGATCTTGTTCAGCAGGCCGATGCCACGGCCTTCCTGACGCAGGTACAACAGCACCCCACGGCCTTCGCGGGCGATGGCCTGCAGCGCGGCTTCCAACTGCGAGCCGCAGTCGCAACGCTGGCTGAACAGTGCATCGCCGGTCAGGCACTCGGAATGCAGGCGCCCCAGTACCGGCTGGCCGTCCGCGATATCACCCAGGCTGAGCACCACATGCTCACGGCCTGTGGCTTCATCGAGAAAGCCATGCATGGTGAAGGTCGCGAAGGGCGTCGGGAGTTTAGAGGCGGCAACAAAGACGACGGGCACGTTGTGCTCCTGGAGTAAGTAGGAAATTTCTCGTGGGCCGATTGTATCAGCAGGTTGGGGAATGTGGGCTGGCTGTATACAGTGGCTTAAGATCGAAAAGTTCGATACTTATTAAAAGCCATCGCTCAACCCCAAGCCCGCAGCCCAAGAGGGCCGCGATATACCTTGGTGTATTCGGCCTCAGTGTGGGTGACTGTCCGCGCTGAACGGATAGGGCTGTTTCCAGTGCTCGAAAATCGGCTTCAGTTCGCCGCTACGTATCAGCTCCTTCATGCGCTTGTCGAACAGCTCGCACAGAGCCTTGGCCTGGTCGTTACGGGCAAAGGCCAGGTACAACGGCAACTCGGCCACATGGGTACGGCGGAAACGCTCAGGGTGAGAGGTTTGCCCGAGCACGTAGTCGACCTCGGTCAGTGCGTCGATGTAGTAGTCCACCCGGTCATGCTCGAGCATCGGCAGAATGCCCTCGCGACGCTGGATTTCGCGGAATTCGCGCACATTGGGCAAGTAGCTGCCGTAATCATAACCACGCACCCAGGCCAACCGGTACTTGCCGATGGTCTCCAGGGTAGGCACAGGTTTGCTGGCCAGCCCCAGGGCATAGATATGGTCCATGTCGAAGTGCCAGCGCGGGTACAGGTTGTCGTCGTTCTCTTCCTTGTACGAGCCGACCCAGGCATCAGCCTCGCCGCGTTTGACCAGGCCAACCGCCCGGCTGTAGGGCGCGCTCTGGGTAACCACCTCGACTCCGGCCGGTTCGAACACTTTGCGCAGCACATCCCAGGCCACCCCGGTACCGTCGGCATTGGTGTAGTCGAGCCACTCCTCGCTAACCAGATGGATCTGTTTCGGCATGCCCTCGGCAGCCGTCACCCACGGGGCAACGCTCAGCAGCATTGCCAGCAGTACAGTCCTTAAGGCCATTCACGCACTCCCTGTTTCAGGCAACCGCCCACACCAGAACCTGCATGCCCAGCCAGGCAAACACGCCGGCCAGGATATCGTCGAGCATGATGCCGACGCCCCCATGCACATGGCGATCGATCCAGCGAATCGGCCACGGCTTGAGGATGTCGAAGAAGCGGAACATCAGGAACCCTGCCAACAGCCACTGCCAGCCCTCCGGCACCAGCCAGAGGGTGATCCACATGCCGACAATCTCGTCCCAGACAATGCCTTCATGGTCGTGTACGCGCAAATCATTGGCAACTTTGCCGCACAACCAGAAGCCAAACAGCATGCTCACGCCGAGCAACAACCAGTAGCCCCAGTCGGGCAGCAGCTGCCACAAGGGGATGAACGGTATGGCGACCAGCGAGCCCCAGGTACCCGGAGCCTTGGGCAGAGTGCCGGAACCGAAGCCAAAGGCGATGAAGTGCCACGGGTTGCGCCAGACCGAAGGCGGAACGAACTCCGCAGGCACCTGGTTGGGGTGATCGGTCACGGTCTCTCCCTAAAGTGTTGATAGCCCCGCTGGACGGGGGTTATGTCCTGGCCCTGTGAGTCGCGCAAGGTCACACCCTGCCCTTCGAGCACACGACCAATGATATGTACCTCGATGCAACCGAGACCAGCCAAGGGCGCCAGCGCTTCGGGCGGCAAGGTGAAGGCCAGTACATAGTCGTCGCCACCGGTGAGTGCTGCCTGCAACGCCGCTTCGCGCCCGAGGAATGCCTCTAAGGCAGGAGACACTGGCACCTGCGCCAGGTTCACCTCCAGCGCCACGCCGGAGGCCTTGGCGATATGCCCGCAGTCAGCGAGCAGGCCATCGGAAATGTCCAGGGCCGCAGTGGCCTTGCCACGCAGCAGAGCCCCGAGGGTGAGCTGCGGCATCGGTGACCAGTAATGAGCCAGCAGCGGCTCGGCCTGCGCGGCAGGCGCCTCGCGCTCACCCAGCACCAGCGGCAAGGCACCGGCGGCCTTGCCCAGCGAACCACCAACACACAACAGATCACCCGGCCTTGCACCGCTGCGGCGCAAGGCCTGGCCAGCCGGCACGCGGCCGAACACGGTCACGGTGATGCTCAACGGGCCGCGCGTGGTGTCACCACCGATCAGGCTCATGCGGCAACGGTGGGCCATGCGACCAAGGCCGTCGGCATAGGCCGCCAGCCAGTCAGGGCCAACGTCAGGCAGGGTCAGTGCGAGGGTGAAGCCGATTGCAGTCGCACCCATGGCTGCCAGGTCACTGGCCGCCACAGCCAACGAACGCTGGCCAAGCAGCAACGGATCGCAAACAGCAGGAAAGTGCACCCCGGCGACCAGGGTGTCGGTCGACACCGCCAGTTGCTCACCGGGGGGAAGGTCCAGCAGGGCGCAGTCGTCGCCGATACCCAGCGCCACGCCCTCGCCGCCCTGCGCACAGGGCGCTGCGGCGAAGTAATGGTTGATCAGCTCGAACTCACCCATGGCCAGGCAGCGCCAGGATCAGCGCTTGTTCGCCTTGACTTCTGCTTCACGCAGCGCCGGGGCGAGCTTGTCCAGTACGCCGTTGACGAACTTGTGGCCGTCAGTGGCACCGAAGACCTTGGCCAGTTCCACACCTTCGTTGATCACGACGCGGTAAGGCACGTCGACGCGTTTGATCAGTTCCCAGGTGGACAGGCGCAGCACAGCCAGCTCGACCGGGTCGAGCTCTTCCAGTGCGATGGTCATGCAAGGCACCAGCGCTTTGTCGATTTCGCCCTTGATTGCCGGGACCCCATGCAGGATCTCGCGGAAATAGGCACCGTCGACATCGGTGAAATCGTTATCCACCCGGAACTGCGCTTCGATCTCGTTCAGCGAATGCTGGGCCATGTGCCACTGGTAGAGGGCCTGGGTCGCGAGCTTGCGGGCTTCGCGGCGCTTGGCGCTCTTGGAGGGCTTGCCGGCATCCGCAGGTTTTGGATCGCGCGGGTTGAAACGATCGCTTTCGTCGCTAATCACTTGGCCTCCAACTGCGCCAGCAGGCTGACCATTTCCAGTGCGGACAGGGCAGCTTCAGCACCTTTGTTGCCGGCTTTGGTGCCAGAACGCTCGATGGCTTGCTCGATGGAGTCGACGGTCAGTACGCCGAAGGCCACCGGAACACCGAACTCCATGGACACCTGGGCCAGGCCCTTGGTGCACTCGCCCGCCACGTATTCGAAGTGCGGGGTACCGCCACGGATCACGGCGCCCAGGGCGATGATCGCGTCGTAGGCGCCTTGCTGGGCGACCTTCTGTGCCACCAGCGGGATCTCGAATGCACCCGGGGCACGGATGATGGTGATGTCGCTTTCGCTGACACCGTGGCGTACCAGGGCATCAACGGCACCGCTTACCAGGCTTTCGACAACGAAGCTGTTGAAGCGGCCAACCACCAAAGCATAGCGACCTTTGGGGGCGATGAAGGTACCTTCGATGGTCTTCAGGGTCATTCCGATATTCTCATCTTCAAGAGCGAGGCCGCATACAAGCGGCCTCGACAGGGGTCTGGACTCGAGCAGAGGGCGTCAATGCCGCCTCAAGTCACTCGGAGGGCACGTATTCTACAACTTCCAGATCGAATCCGGATATCGCGTTGAACTTCATCGGCGAACTCATCAGGCGCATCTTGCGCACACCGAGGTCGCGCAGGATCTGCGAACCGGCACCTACAGTGCTGTAGGTAGTCGGTGCCTTGGCCGGTGCATCGCCCGCGCTTTCGCGGATGTGCGCCAGCAGCACGTCGCCGTCCAGAGGGTGCCCCAGCAGCAGCACCACGCCACTGCCGGCTTCGGCCACTGCGGCCATGGCCGCGCGCAGGCTCCAGCGGCCTGGCTGCTTGACCAGCAGCAGGTCGCGCAGCGGGTCCATGTTGTGCACGCGCACCAAGGTCGGTTCTTCCGCGCAGATCTTGCCCAGGGTCAAGGCCATGTGCACGTCGCCTTCGACCGCGTCACGGTAGGTGACCAGGTTGAACTCACCCAGCTCGCTCTCCACCGATTGCTCGGAAACACGCTGCACGGTGCGCTCGTGGATCATGCGGTAGTGGATCAGGTCGGCAATGGTGCCGATCTTCAGGCCGTGCTCGGCGGCGAACACTTCCAGTTCGGCGCGGCGCGACATGGTGCCGTCGTCGTTCATCACTTCGCAGATCACGCCGCTTGGCTCGAAACCGGCCATGCGCGCCAGGTCACAGGCGGCTTCGGTGTGGCCGGCACGCGCCAGCGTACCGCCTGGCTGGGCCATCAGCGGGAAGATGTGACCAGGGCTGACGATGTCTTCGGCCTTGGCGTCCTTGGCAGCGGCAGCCTGCACAGTGCGTGCGCGGTCGGCGGCGGAAATACCGGTGGTGACGCCCTCGGCGGCCTCGATCGACACGGTGAACTTGGTGCCGAAGCCCGAGCCGTTGCGCGGCGCCATCAACGGCAGCTTCAGCGTTTCGCAACGCTCGCGGGTCATCGGCATGCAGATCAGGCCACGGGCGTGCTTGGCCATAAAGTTGATGTGCTCCGGCTGGCAGCATTCGGCCGCCATGATGATGTCGCCTTCGTTCTCGCGATCTTCGTCATCCATCAGGATGACCATTTTGCCCTGGCGGATGTCTTCGACCAGTTCTTCGATGCTGTTGAGCGCCACGCGGCACCCCCTTCTCAATCAGGATTTCAAGAAGCCATTGGCGGCCAGGAAGCTTTCGGTAATGCCACTGCCCTTGCTCGGTTCGGCGGCCTTGTCACCCAGCAGCAAGCGCTCCAGGTAACGGGCCAGCAGGTCGACCTCAAGGTTTACCCGACGCCCTGCACGGTAATCGGCCATGATGGTTTCGGACAGAGTGTGCGGGACAATGGTCAGCTCGAATTCGGCGCCATTGACCTCATTGACCGTCAGGCTGGTGCCGTCGACGGTGATCGAACCCTTGTGGGCGATGTACTTGGCCAGTTCCTTCGGTGCACGCACGCGGAACTGGATGGCGCGGGCGTTATCGCTGCGCGAAATGATTTCGCCAACCCCGTCGACGTGGCCGCTGACCAGGTGCCCGCCCAGGCGGGTAGTGGGGGTCAGGGCTTTTTCCAGGTTGACCTTGCTGCCGCTCTTGAGGTCGATGAAGGCGGTGCGCTTGAGGGTTTCGACGCTGACATCGGCCCAGAAGCCGTCGCCCGGCAGTTCTACGGCCGTGAGGCAAACACCGTTGACGGCGATGCTGTCGCCGAGCTTGACGTCCCCTAGGTCGAGCTTGCCGGTTTCTACGTAGACGCGCACGTCACCACCCTTGGGAGTCAGGCTGCGGATGGTGCCGATGGATTCGATGATGCCGGTGAACATGGGGTCTTCCTCAAAAACGGTTTGCGCGGGGCAAGCCCGGCATTATACGCCGGGCGCTGGCAGGGGGATGGCCGTGACCCGCCAGTCATCGCCCACTGCGCGCATTTCGGTAATTTTCAGCCGTGGTGCTTCGCTCATCTTGTCCATCGGCCAGTCCAGCAGCGGCCGGGCCTGAGAGCCGAGGAAGGTGCCAGCGACGAACAGCTGGTACTCATCGACCAGGCCTTGCCGTGCAAAGGCACCGACCAGGCCGGCACCGGCTTCCAGCAGGATTTCGTTGACGCCGCGGGCGGCCAGGGCGTGAAGCAGCGCCCCCAGGTCGACCAGGCCATTGTCGCCCGGCAAGCTGAGCAATTCGTGGCCGGCAGCGGCATAGCGCGGGTCATCTGCGACAGCAGTCACCACCAGAGCCGGGCCGGCCTGGAAGAACGGCGCCGCCAGTGGCAGGCGCAGACGGCCATCGACCAGCACCCGCAAGGGTGTGCGGCTAAGAGCCAGGGCAGTAGTTTCGGCATCCAGGCCCAGCTCGGCACCACGCACGGTCATGCGTGCGTTGTCTGCCAGCACGCTGGCGGCGCTGGTCAGCACCACGCTGGAGCGGGCGCGCAAGCGCTGCACGGCTGAGCGGGCGGCCGGGCCGGTGATCCACTGGCTTTCACCACTGGCCATGGCGGTGCGGCCGTCCAGGCTCATGGCCAGCTTGGCGCGAACGAACGGCAGGCCGTGCTCCATGCGCTTGAGGAAGCCTGGGTTGAGGGCGCGAGCCTCGGCTTCGAGCACCCCGCTGGCCACTTCGATTCCGGCTTCGGCCAGGCGCCGCAGGCCCTGTCCCGCCACTTGCGGGTTAGGGTCCTGCATGGCTGCGACTACACGCGCCACACCGGCCTTGACCAGCGCTTCGGCACACGGCGGCGTACGGCCATGGTGGCTGCATGGCTCCAAGGTGACATAGGCACAAGCACCCCGGGCAAGTTCACCGGCCTGGCGCAGGGCATACACTTCGGCATGTGGCTCGCCGGCGCGAACGTGCCAGCCTTCGCCAACCACTTCGCCATCACGCACGATCACGCAGCCTACGCGCGGGTTCGGGTGGGTGGTGTACAGGCCTTTACGCGCCAGCTCCAGCGCACGGGCCATGTAGTGGGCGTCAAGGATGGCGGCTTGGCTGGGCATGTTCACTCTTTAGCTGGCTCACGGGCCAGGCGGTCGATTTCTTCGCGGAACTCGTCGAGGTCCTGGAAGCGCCGGTACACCGAGGCAAAGCGGATATAGGCCACTTCATCGAGTTTGCGCAACTCGGCCATGACCATTTCACCGACCACCAGCGATTTGACTTCGCGCTCGCCCGTGGCACGCAGCCGGCTCTTGATGTGCGCCAGCGCAGCTTCCAGGCGCTCGACGCTGACCGGACGCTTTTCCAGGGCCCGTTGCATGCCAGCGCGCAGCTTTTCTTCGTCGAAGGGTTGGCGCGTGCCGTCCTGCTTGATCAGCCGGGGCAGCACCAGCTCGGCGGTTTCGAAGGTGGTGAAGCGCTCGCCGCAGGCCACGCATTCACGGCGGCGGCGCACCTGCTCGCCCTCGGCGACGAGGCGAGAGTCGATGACCTTGGTGTCGTTGGCACCGCAAAAGGGACAGTGCATGGTGGCAGGCAACAAAAAAAGGGAGGGCCATGGTAGCGCATTGCACTGGCAAGACAAGCCAAAGGGGTTAACATCCATGGGAAATATGCCCGTGAAGGACTCCCCCATGCACTACCGAGCGCTCGTCGTGCTGTGCTGCGCCGCTTTGCTTGCCGCCTGCGGCAGCGACAGGCCAAAGACCGACAACCCGGCGCCCGCGCCAGCCCCCTCGGCCAAGGCCGAAGTACCGGGCCCGTTGCCGGCTTACCAGCGCGAGCTGAGCGGCACCTTGCTGGAAATCCCGGCGGGTGCCGAGGTGGAACTGGCCTTGCTGGTGATCGACGAGCGCGACCGCCCGCAGCGCCTGCTGGCCAGCAGCAACCTGACCGGTACCGGCCAGGCGCTGCCCTACCACCTGCGTTTCAACCCCGAAGCCTTCCCGCCCGGTGCCCGGGTCGAACTGCGTGGCCGCGCCAGCAACTCCGGCCAGCTGATCATGCACCTGCCCCCGGTGCGCATTACCCAGGCACAAACCCAGGCCACCGGCCCGCTGCGTTTCGAGAAGGCGCCTTAAGTGATGCCGCTGGCCCTGCAACAGGCCCTCAGCGGCCTGATCGGCGAAGCGCGCCTGATCGTCAGCGAACTGCCCGACTGTGACCTGAAGCTATGGCTGATCGACGACCAGAACATGGATCGCGCCTTCAGCAGCGAAGAAACCCGACGCATTCTTGAAGAACCTCCCTATTGGAGCTTCTGCTGGGCCAGTGGGCTGGCAATGGCCCGCTACCTGGCCGAACGCCCGGAATGGGTGGCAGGCAAGCGCGTGCTGGACTTTGGCGCCGGCTCTGGTATCGCCGGCATTGCTGCTGCACGCGCCGGTGCACGGGAAGTGGTGGCCTGCGACCTCGACCCGCTGGCCCTCGCTGCCTGCCGTGCGAATGCAGCACTGAACGGGGTGACACTAAGCTACAGCAGCGATTTTTTTGCCGAGGAAGACCGTTTCGACCTGATCCTGGTTGCCGATGTGCTGTACGACCGCGCCAACCTGCCGCTGCTGGATGCCTTCCTGAGCCGCGGTCGGCAGGCCTTGGTGGCCGACTCGCGGGTACGCGACTTTCGCCACCCGTTGTACCAGCAATTGGGCGTGCTCGAAGCACTGACCCTGCCGGACCTGGCCGAGCCACACGAATTCCGCCGGGTCAGCCTGTACCACGCCAGCCGCGACACCTTATAGTGGTGCCATACACGAGTTTGCGAGAGTCGCGATGACCCAAGACACGCCTTACATTTTCGACGCCACCGATACCAACTTCCAGCAACTGGTGATCGAGAACTCCTTCCACAAGCCGGTGCTGGTGGACTTCTGGGCCGAGTGGTGCGCGCCGTGCAAGGCGCTGATGCCTTTGCTGGCAAAGATTGCCGAGGGTTACCAGGGCGAACTGCTGCTGGCCAAGATCAACTGCGACGTGGAGCAACAGGTGGTTGCCCAGTTCGGCATCCGTAGCCTGCCGACAGTGGTGCTGTTCAAGGACGGCCAGCCGGTGGACGGTTTTGCCGGGGCACAACCGGAGTCGGCGATCCGCGCCATGCTCGAGCCGCATGTACAAATGCCCGCCGCGCCCACCGCCGCGCCACTGGAGCAGGCAAAGGCACTGTTTGCCGAAAGCCGTTTTGCCGAAACCGAAACGCTGCTACAGGCGCTGCTGGGTGAGGACAACAGCAATGCCGAGGCGCTGATCCTGTATGCCCGCTGCCTGGCCGAGCGTGGTGAGCTGGGCGAAGCGCAAGTGGTGCTGGATGCGGTCAAGACTGACGAACACAAAGCTGCACTGGCCGGTGCCAAGGCCCAGCTGACCTTCCTGCGCCAGGCTGCCAGCCTGCCGGAAGTGGCTGACCTTAAAAGCCGTCTGGCGCAGAACCCGCAAGACGACGAGGCGGCTTATCAGCTGAGCATTCAGCAACTGGCTCGCCAGCAGTACGAGGCGGCGCTGGAAGGTCTGCTGAAGCTGTTCCAGCGTAACCGTGGCTACGAGAACGGGCTGCCGCAGAAGGCGCTGTTGCAGGTGTTCGAGTTGCTGGGTGGCGATCACCCGCTGGTTGGTGTTTATCGTCGCAAGCTGTCGGCGGCGATGTTCTGAGTGACCTTGAAGCCTGCGCTGGACCTGTTGGAGCGGGCATGCCCGCGAAGAAACCGACACAGTGGATGGCACCGGCTCTGCCGGTGTTCGCGGGTAAACCCGCTCCTACGGGTGACCGCGCAGGCGTTTCAATTTTCAAGCAAGACAGCGCTCACCCTACCCAGTGATAAACGGGCGCATCCACGCCACTCTCCACCTTGACCTCACTGCTGTGCCGCAAGCGCACCAGCAGCCGCTTGCCCGCCGCCGTACTCCCTGCCAGCCCTTCCAGGCGGTCCAGCAATTCCGGCCCGCTCATCTGTCCTGCCAGACGCAACACATCACGCGCCGCAGCCCACTGAGCGTCATTTTGGCGCGGCCCGGCCACCGCAGCGGTCGCCGCAGCCTGGGCTGCCACCGGCACCTCGGTCTGTCGCCCCAGTTGCGCCCACTCTTCAGGCGTAAGCTCGATGGTCAGGTCCACCGGCCAGTCACCAATCTGTCCACGAATTCTCATGATGCATTCCTTGAACCCACGTCAATGCAGCCATGCTACCGCAACATGAAACATGCGCCACGTAGGCTGGCGGCGCGCCGAAACCTTGTTATAACATAACCCGATCTTTCAGCCCGCTCCGGAGTCGTCCATGCGTCGCCTGCTGCTCGCCCTGCCCTTCGCTCTGCTGCCACTGGCCGTGGCCCATGCCCACGATGAACATGACCATGATCATGACCACGCCCACGGCTCCCTCGGCGCCCACGAGCATGGCGTAGCCAAGCTCAACGCAGTGCTCGATGGCAATACCCTGGAACTGGAGCTGGACAGCCCGGCAATGAACCTGGTCGGCTTCGAGCATGCCGCCAGCAGCGATGCCGACAAGGCCAAAGTCGCCGCCGTGCGCCAGCAGCTTGAACAACCCCTGAAGCTGTTCGGCCTTTCTGCTGCCGCGGACTGCAAGGAAGAGCAGCAGGCGCTGGAAAGTCCTCTGTTCGGTGACGCAGCGAAGGCCGACGACGATGGTGACGAGCACGAACATGAGCACGACCATCAGCACAGCGACATCGGCGCCCACTATCAGCTGACTTGCGCCAACCCCGACAAACTCACACAGCTGGACCTGGCGCCGCTGTTCAAGGCCTTCCCCGCCACCCAGAAAATCAACGTGCAACTGATCGGCCCCAATGGCCAGAAAGGCGTGGAAACCACGCCAACCAAGGCAGCGGTCGCCTTCTGAATGAACCAGCCGTTGATCGATCTGCATGACCTGGTGTTCGCCTGGCCAGGTCACCCGCCGCTGCTGGATATTCCGGCATTGCGCCTGGACGCTGGTGAAGCACTGTTCCTCAAGGGCCCCAGCGGCAGTGGCAAGACGACCTTGCTGGGCCTGCTGGGCGGGGTGAACGTGCCGGGCCAGGGCCGCATCCAGTTGCTCGGTCAGGACCTCGGCAGCCTGAGCCAGGGCGCCCGCGACCGCTTTCGGGTCGATCACACAGGGTACATCTTTCAGCAGTTCAACCTGCTGCCGTTCCTCTCGGTACGTGAAAACGTCGAACTGCCCTGCCGCTTCTCGCGCAGCCGCAAGGCACGCGCCGAGCAGCGCCATGGTAGCGTTGACCAGGCAGCCAGCACGCTGCTGACCCACCTGGGCCTGGGCGACCCTGCCATGCTCGCCCGCCGCGCCGACAGCCTGTCGATCGGCCAGCAACAGCGGGTCGCCGCCGCCCGCGCACTGATCGGCCAGCCTGAACTGGTGATCGCCGACGAACCGACCTCGGCACTGGATGCGGACACGCGCGAAGCATTCATCCGCCTGCTGTTCGATGAGTGCCGTGCCGCCGGTGCCAGCCTGCTGTTCGTCAGCCACGACCAGAGCCTGGCGCCGCTGTTCGACCGCCACCTGTCGCTTGCCGAACTGAACCGCGCCGCCAAGCCCCGGGAGGCCTGATGTACCTGCTCCGCCTTGCCTTGGCCAGCCTGGCCAACCGCCGCTTCACTGCGTTTCTGACCGCCTTTGCCATTGCCCTGTCGGTGTGCCTGCTGCTGGCTGTTGAGCGGGTCCGTACCGAAGCCCGTGCCAGCTTCGCCAGCACCATCAGCGGCACCGACCTGATTGTCGGTGCACGCTCCGGCTCGGTGAACCTGCTGCTGTATTCGGTGTTCCGCATTGGCAACGCGACCAATAACATCCGCTGGGACAGCTTCCAGCACTATGCACAGGACCCACGGGTGAAGTGGGCAATCCCGATCTCGCTGGGCGACTCGCACCGCGGCTACAGAGTGATGGGCACCACCACGGATTACTTCAGCCATTACCAGTACGGCCGCCGCCAGCATCTGCAACTGAGCCAGGGGCGTGAGTTTGCCAACGACCCGTTCGAGGTAGTGCTCGGCGCCGAAGTGGCCGAGGCATTGCACTACAAGCTGGGTGACAAGCTGGTGCTGGCCCACGGCGTGGCCGCAATCAGTCTGGTCAAGCACGACGACAAGCCGTTTACCGTGGTCGGCGTACTCAAGCGCACCGGCACCCCCGTCGACCGCACCCTGCATATCAGCCTGGGCGGCATGGAGGCGATCCATATCGACTGGCACAACGGCGTACCCGCCCGTGGCGCCGGGCGCATCAGCGCCGAACAGGCCCGTACGATGGACCTGCAACCTGCCGCCATCACTGCGTTCATGCTTGGCCTGAACAGCAAGATCGCAACCTTCAGTTTGCAGCGAGAGATCAACGAGTACCGCAGCGAGCCATTGCTGGCGATCCTGCCGGGGGTCGCCCTGCAGGAACTGTGGAGCCTGATGGGCACTGCGGAACAGGCATTGTTCGTGGTGTCGCTATTCGTGGTGCTGACCGGTTTGATCGGCATGCTCACGGCGATTCTCACCAGCCTCAACGAACGCCGCCGGGAAATGGCGATCTTGCGTTCGGTCGGGGCCCGGCCTTGGCATATTGCGGGGTTGCTGGTACTGGAAGCACTGTCACTGGCCTCGGTCGGGATCGTGGCCGGGCTTGGCTTGCTATATGCGGGTATCGCCCTGGCACAGGGGTATGTGCAGGCCAACTATGGTTTGTATCTGCCACTGGCTCTGCCGAGTCCCCATGAATGGACCTTGCTGGCTATCATCCTGGGGGCCGCGTTGCTGATGGGCAGCGTGCCGGCGTGGCGGGCTTACCGGCAATCGCTGGCCGACGGCCTGTCCATACACCTCTGAGTGCGCGTAATGATCAAACACCTCACCGCCTGCTTCGCGGGCACGCCCGCTCCCACAGGGAGCCCCGCAGGCTTCGGAGCTTGTGCAGTACCTGTGGGAGCGGGCATGCCCGCGAAGAGGCCGGCAATGCACATGCTGCTGGCCTTGCTGTTGCTGGTAGCGATGCCTCTATGGGCCGCCGAACCCAAGGAGCTGGACTGGCCCGCACTGATCCCTGAAGGCGCCCCGGTCATCCCGCCACAACTGGCGCCGCTGCACGACATGTCACAGCTCAGCAACGCCCTGTCTGCCGAATCCGCACCTCCCGCGCGTCAGCAGGCGCCCGACGCGCCAGTGGTAAAAAGCCTCGACGGCCAACAGGTCAAACTTCCCGGTTACATCGTGCCACTGGAGGTCAGCGAAGAAGGCCGCACCACCGAATTCCTGCTGGTCCCTTACTATGGCGCGTGCATCCACGTGCCGCCGCCGCCGCCGAACCAGATCGTGCATATTTTCAGCGAGATGGGCGTGCGCGTCGAAGACCTCTACCAGCCCTACTGGATAGAGGGAAAGATGCAGGTTAAAGCTTCCAGCAGCGAGCTGGCCGACGCCGGCTACCAGATGGAAGCCGAGAAAATCTACGCTTATGAGCTGAGATGAGAACTGTTTCGAATTCGTGAAGACGCTTCGTTGAGCTGGGTCAAACTTTCCGTTTGACCAGCTCCGTACCATTGGACTACTCGATTAATAACGTCCTTTGGGAGCTTCCATGAACAAGTCCTTGCTGGGTGCCTCGCTTGTGGCCCTTGCGCTCGCCGCCCCTGCCGCCCACGCCTATCAGGCGGGGGACATGATCCTGCGCGCAGGCGCCATCACCACCGCCCCGAACGAGAGCAGCGGCGACCTCAAGTTCGACGGCAACAAGGTGTCGGGCACCAAGGCGACCCTGGACAGCGATACCCAGTTGGGCCTGACCTTTGCCTACATGCTCACCGACCACATCGGCCTGGAGCTGCTGGCAGCTACCCCGTTCAAGCACACCGTCGGCGTAAAAGGTCTGGGCGGCGGGCTGGACGGCAAGCTGGCGGACATCAAGCAACTGCCGCCAACGCTGTCGCTGCAGTACTACCCAATGGAGCCAAATTCGCGCTTCCAGCCGTACGCTGGCGTCGGTATCAACTACACCCTGTTCTTTGACGAAGACTTGAGCAGCGCACGCAAGGAACAAGGCTTCAGCAACCTCAAGCTGCAGGATTCGGTAGGTATCGCCGGCCAACTGGGCATGGACTACATGCTGACCGACAACCTGCTGGTAAACGCCTCGGTCTGGTACGTCGACATCGACACCAAGGCCAGCGTCAACGGCCCGACCGCCCTTGGCTACAGCAAGACCAAGGTCGACGTCGACGTCGACCCGTGGGTATACATGGTCGGCCTTGGCTACAAGTTCTGACCTGAACATTGCAGGGCGGCCTCGGCCGCCCTCGCGCGTTGCAGCCATAGCCAGTAGCACAGTGCGACGGCACTGATGCCCATGCCAAGCCCACACACCGCAACCCAGCCCCAGTGGGCAAACACCCAGCTCGCCAACACCGCCCCCATACCGCTGCCCAGCGAATAGCAACACATGTAGGCGCCGATCAAACGGCTAGCCATCGCACCACGCCCGGCCAGCAACAAGCTCTGGTTGGTGACATGCACTGCCTGCACGGCAAAGTCCAGCATCAGCACACCCAGCACGAAGGCCAGCAATGAATGTTCGACGAACGCTGTTGGCAGCCACGACAGCGTCAGCAGGGCCAACGACACTCCGGTCGTACGCTCACCGCGCCCAAGGTCAGCCAGACGACCAGCATGCGAAGCCGCCAGCGTGCCCGCCACACCTGCCAGGCCAAACAGGCCGATCTCGGTATGGCTCAGTGCCAGCGGCGCAGCACTGAGTGGCATGACCATGGCACTCCACAGCACGCTGAATGCGGCGAAGATCAACACACCGAATACGCCGCGCTGGCGCAGCAACCTGTCGTGCCGATACAAGCTGAACTGGGCCAAGATCAGCGCCCGGTAACCCGGCCGGCTCCCCATCGGCTGCCCGCCGGGCAGACTGCGCCACAGCACCAGCGCCAGCAACATCAACAGCCCTGCGGCGACCAGGTACACACTCCGCCAGCCGGCCAGGTCGGCCAGCCCGCCCGAAGCCAGCCGTGCCAGCAGAATGCCCAGCACCACACCACTGGTGACAGTGCCTACCGCCTGCCCTTGCTGGCCAGGTGAGGCAAGGCTCGCAGCATGAGCCACCATCACCTGCACCATGACTGCCATCAACCCGGTGATCGCCAGAGCCAGCAGCAATATTGCCCAGTTCGGCGCCATGCCAACGCCGACCAGCGCAAGCGCCGCGAACAGCAACTGGCCAAGCAACAAGCGTTTACGGTCGACCAAGTCCCCGAGCGGCACAATCAGTAGCAGCCCCAGGGCGTAGCCCGCCTGGGTCGCGCCGACTACCCAGCCAATCTGCTGCTGCGCCACTCCCAACTCAGCAGCCATCGACTCAAGCAGCGGTTGAGCGAAGTACACCGTCGCCACCGCCATTGCGCTGGTGGTGGCAAGCAACAGGGTTATCCAGCGTGTCAGCGAAGGAGTCATCGGGCAAATCCTCTGGGATCTGGTTTCAATTTGAAACCAGATACTGGCTATTTAGCAAATGTGGTTTTAATCTGCAACCAGATAATCAAGACAGGCTTGCCCCATGCTCGATGAAAACAATGCGCAGTGCCCCGTAGCCCGGGCTCTGGAGGTGCTGGGTGACCGTTGGGCGCTGATGATCCTGCGCGATGCCTTCGACGGCCTGCGGCGTTTCAGTGAATTTCAGAAGAACCTGGGGCTGGCGAAGAACATCCTCACCTCGCGGCTAAAGCTGTTGGTGGAAAGTGGGTTGCTGATGACACAGCCGGCGTCGGATGGCAGTGCCTATAAAGAATATGTGCTGACCGATAAAGGGCGGTCGGTGTTTCCAGTGGTGGTTGGTTTGAGGCAGTGGGGGGAGCGGTTTCTGTTCGAGGCGGGAGAAGCGCGTTCGGAACTGGTGGACGGCGTGACGGGGCAGGCGCTTGAAATATTGCAGGTCCGTGGCCAGGATGGGCGGGCCTTACATCCCGAAGATTGCCAGCGCAGAAGGGTGCGGCATGGGTGATGTCAGGGCTGCTGAGCAGCCCCGCGGGGCTCAGCCTTTACCTAGAAGCTTTGTCAGGCCTTCAACCATCGGCGTTACCTGCGCAAATTTGAACCGCGCCAACAACCGCTGGTTATCCGCTCGCGAATGGCGGATATCACCCGATCGCGCCGCCGCATAGCTGATCGCTGGCAAGCTCCCCACAACCTTCTCCAGCGCGGCCAGCAACTGGTTCAGTGAGGTCGCCTGGTTCAGCCCGATGTTCACCGCCCCCTCCTCGACCTGCGGCTGCTCCAGTGCCTGCACCATCACCTGCACCAGGTCGCCCACATAAAGGAAGTCCCGGGTCTGTTCGCCGTCACCGAACACTGTAATCGGCAAGCCCTGCACAGCACGCTCGCAGAAGATGCTGATCACCCCGGAATACGGTGAGGAAGGGTCCTGCCGTGGCCCGAAGATGTTGAAGAAGCGAAACACCACCGGCTCCAGACCATGCTGGCGACGGTAGAAGTCCAGGTACTGCTCACTGGCCAGCTTGTCCACGGCATAAGGGGTCAACGGCGCCTTGGGCGTGTCTTCGGAAATCGACTCCCCTTCACCATTGTTGCCGTACACCGCTGCGCTGGAGGCGAAGAGCACCCGGCGCACGCCATGCACGCGCATGGCTTCGCAAACGTTGAGGGTACCGATGAAGTTACTCTGGTGGGTACGCACCGGGTCTTCGACCGAGGCCTGAACCGACGCTACCGCTGCCAGATGCACCACAGCACGGCAGCCAGCCGCCGCCTGAGTGACCAGCCCTGCATCGGCAACATCACCTTCGATCAGTTCCAGCCGTGGGTGATCGACCTGCAGATTGCTTCGCCGGCCGGTGGAGAAGTCGTCGAGAATGCGTACGGCGTAGCCTTTGTCCAACAACGCATCGCACAGGTGGGAGCCAATGAAGCCGGCACCGCCGGTGATCAGGATGGGGGCGTCAGCCATGGCGGTAGAACCGGTCCAGTAGAGGTGGCAAGCCAGCGCGCCAGGCACGCGGCTTGATACCGAAGGTATGAAGGATTTTCTTGCAGGCCAGTACCGCGTGCTGTGGCTCTTCGCTGGCATCCGGGCGCGCGGCATGGGCCTGCGGCGTGGGGGCCTGAACGGCCAGCTGGCGGTATTGGCCGGCCTCGGCGAGGATCGCCTGGCCCAGCGCCAGCGGCGTGGTCGCCTCATTGCCAGCGTAATGGTAGGTGCCCCACAGCGGCGCATTGCAATCAAGTTGCTTGAGCACCGACAGGATCACTCGGGCAGCATCATCGACCGGCGTCGGGTTGCCACGTCGATCATCGGCCAGCAGCAGCTCCTGTGGTTGCTCGGCACGGGTCAGGAAGCGGCCCAATGCGCCATCGATGCTCTCGTCCAGCAACCAGCCAAAGCGCAGCAACACATGCTGCGGGCAGGCCGCACGCACGCTCTGCTCGATGCGCCATAGAGCCTGGCCACGCATGCCCAGCGGCACTGGCTCGTCCTTTTCGCTATAGGCCGTGGCCCGCGAACCATCGAACACACGGTAGCTGGATGGCTGCACCAAGGTGATCTGATGGTGCTGGCACAGCTCTGCCAACCGCTCCACCGCCCGCTCCTGTTGGGCCAGGCGCTGCTCGCTGACCGACTCGGCCTGGAACCAGTCGAAGTAGTAGGCCAGGTTGACCAGCGCGTCGGGGCGATGGTCATCGAGCAACTGAGTGAGGCTTGAGGGCGCCCAGCCGTTCTCGGGCGGGCGCGGTGCCAGGAATGCGATGTCCTCCTCGGCCCCAAGACGAATCAGCGCTTGCCCGAGGGCATTGCCACCACCCAACAGCATTAGGCGCATACGCATAGAGTCAGCAGATCCGGAGAGGTTGATGAGAAAAAAGAGTCATTTTGCGGTTTCCTGCCCGGGAAGTCCAACACCGGACCCATTCGATGCCACAGGGCGGGATTCCACAGTTTCACCGCTCAATACCGCCGCAGACAGAAATTTCCTACGACATACGAGGAATGGGCTGACTACCACGTCACGGCATAACTGCATTGAATAGTCGACTCCCCACTTGCCAGCCAGGGAGTTTCACACAAAAACGACAAGGAACGTTCAATGCCTCATTCGGAAGCTGCCTACCTGGATTTCTACCCAGAGCAAAGCCAGGCCATAACCTTTGCAAGCCAAACCCTTGCTGATTTGGGTGGACCGGAGGCTAAAGGAGTAGCACTTCAGGCTCGTATATTCGCCGATCAACTCGAGAAAGGTGCTCGCTGAAGACCCGCTGCTGGTACGTGGTTGAGCACAGGAAAATACTCCATGATCGAAATCGACTTGACGTTTGTTCTGCTACTCGCACTGGTTGCACTGATGGCCGGCTTTTTTGATGCTATCGCCGGCGGCGGTGGCCTTATCACGCTCCCGGTGTTGTTTATTGCCGGTGTAGAACCCTTGGCAGCTATTGCCACTAACAAGTTCCAGGCAGCTTCGGCTACGGTTTCGGCTACGTGCGCCTTCGCCCGCAAAGGCATGATCGACTGGAGACGAGGCAGTCCCATGGCTGTCATGGCGTTTATCGGTGGGGCGCTGGGGGCCTTGTCGATAACTTATGTCCCCAAAAGCGTTTTGCAGGCGTGCGTCCCACCACTGCTGATCCTGATCGCCGCCTACTTTGCCTTCAGTCCAAAGCCGAATGAACAAGCGCGCAAGGCAAAGGTATCGACTAGCCTATTCTGCGTGACGGCTGCACCAATCATTGGCTTTTATGACGGCATCTTCGGCCCCGGAGTCGGCTCGTTCTTCATGCTGGCCTGCGTGGTCCTCTTGGGCCAGCACCTCATTCAAGCCGTATGCACCAGCAAGCTTTTGAACGCAGCCTGTAACCTAGGCGCACTATCCGTCTTTTCTCTCAGCGGGGCGATCATCTGGCCGCTGGCGTTGGCAATGGCGCTCGCCGCCTTTCTGGGCGCACAATTGGGGGCTCGCTGCGCAGTTCGCTTCGGCTCTCGCCTCATAAAACCGCTGCTGGTCAGCGTCTGCTGCATCATGGCACTCAAACTGCTGCTCGATACCGGCAACCCGCTCGGCGAATGGCTCAACCAGTTCTTCTAGAGAGCACCATGCACATTCAAATGGCTTCCCCGCAGCGCGTGAAGTGGCAGTTTGACGAGCCCGCCCCGGGCAAAGAACTGTTCATCAATGAAGTCTTTGGAAACTACCAGCAACAGGCGCGATTGCTGGTACCTGATATCGAGCGCGCAGCTCCCGCATTCGTCTTGGGGGGCGCGCGTTCCGACTTTACCCGGCTCAACCCCCTGCTTTATCGCCTGCAAGCCGCGGGCATTGGTTCACTCACTGGCAATCTGTCAGGTCACAGCCTCGCCAGCGAGCCAGGCGCAATGGCGCCGTCACTGGCTACGAACCTTGATGAAGCACAGCGTTTCCACGCGCATATCGCGCCTCGATGCCGAACGCTCATAGGCCACAGCCTTGGCGCGGCAATTACGCTTAAGCTTGCAGCACAGTTGCCACAAGTGGACAGCATCGTACTGATCTGCCCTGCAGTTTATCCAGACGATGCCCACCAGGCGCCGTTCGGCCCGGCATTCACTGCCGCCATCAACAAGCCTTTCGGTTTTCTGGAGAGCGATAGCTACACCTTCCTCAACCAGTTTCGAGGAAGAGTATTGATGGTGATCGGCGAGTACGACGGGCTCAACTCCCAGCGATTCGGCAAAGGCCCCGGCACCAGCGCTGGCAACCTGTGGCTTGCCGGCACTGAACGCTATAGCCCGATTCCTGAAGAAGTTAACCTCGCCTTGATGCGAGCAGTTCCAGCGTCGCGTTTGCAATGCCTGTTTCTTACCGACTGCGACCATGGCATCGCGGCACATTTGCGCAGTACTCCGGCAATAGCGGACCAGGTTGCCGACACGGTCGCAACGTTCATCCTCGACAATGCTTAAGGCGTTTAGCATTACTCGATCTCGAACAGACCATTGCGCAATGGCGCCACGCTCAATCGCTCACGCACATCGTCATCTATGCGCGGATCATCCGGCCGGTACAGTTTCACCTGCCGGTACGCATTGATGCGATTGATCTCCTCGCCCAGGTATTCCCACACCACCCGGGTACAGGCCGGGTTGCGCCGGTCGCCGCTGGATACGCCGGCCTTCAGGCCATTCAGCCGGGTAATGCGGCTTTTGAAGCTAGGGATGAGGATGGTCTGGCTCATTTCGTTGAACGTCAGCGACTCGTAGTCGATGAGGAACATCCGGTCCTGCAGCTGGAACGCCGCCCCCAGGTAGCGGCAGCGTACCTCGGCATGCTGATCGGTGGCGCTGGAGCGCTCCTGCCGTTCCTGGCGCTCGAACAGAAAACGGCCGCGTTCTTCCCACAGGTGCACCAGCGACACGAGGATCGTGCCCGGCACCGACATGCAGTTGGAGTACTCGAAGTAGTAACCGCAATAGCGCGAAAGGTTGCCGCCATGTTCGTGCAACGGGCGGAACAACTCGCTGATCGGGTCACTGGGCTGCTGGGGCTGGGGCGATACCCGCGCACCGATCAGACGGGCGAACTGCTCGGCGGGCAGGTTCAGTTCGTAATCCTCGACACCGAAGAAGTCGCCGATACGCTTCAGGTTGAAAGCCGTCGGACGGCTTTGCCCGCTCAGGTACTTGTTGAACTGCGCGCGATTGATCGACAGCTGGCGGCAAACTTCGGAAATAGAGCGGTAATGGCTGCAGGCAAGTTTGAGGTTTGTAGCGAAGTGATCGCTCATACGCGGAGTCCAGGTGACGCTAATGACGCCATTGTAGCATCAAGTCGCATCAATTCAGAGCAATCCGCGAAATTGTAACCACTCTTGTCATAGCCAACCATGCGCCCCAACGAATAGCGGTGCGCCTGCCGTCCGCTGGTCTTTCCACACGAAGAATAAGAATCGAGGTCATTTTCCAATGCTCGAAGTAATCAACGATTTCCTTTCGGGGAAACTCCTCATCGTGCTGATCGTAGGGCTGGGTAGCTACTTCACCATCCGCTCCCGGTTCGTCCAGTTCCGCCACTTCACCCATATGTTCAGCGTGTTCAAGGAATCGCTGCGTGGCCAGGCAGGCCAGCTGAGCTCCTTCCAGGCCCTGATGCTGAGCCTGGCCGGCCGCGTGGGCGCCGGCAACATCGCCGGTGTCGGTATCGCAGTGACCCTGGGCGGCCCAGGTGCCGTGTTCTGGATGTGGGTCACCGCACTGGTGGGCATGTCCAGCAGCTTCTTCGAATGCACCCTGGCCCAGGTGTACAAGCGCGCTGATGGCGACGGCCTGTACCGTGGCGGCCCGGCCTACTACATCCAGCACGGGCTGAAGCGCAAGAGCATGGCCATCGTGTTCTCGATCTTGCTGCTGGTCACCTACGGCTTCGCCTTCATCGGCCTGCAGTCGTACACCGTCACCCACTCGCTGCAGAATGCCTTTGCCTTCGACCCAAGCCACACCGGTATTGTCCTGGCCGTGCTGCTGGCCATCACCTTCATCGGCGGCATCAAGCGCATCGCGGCGGTGTCGGACCTGCTGGTACCCGTCAAGACTCTGGCCTACATCGGCGTGACCCTGTACGTGATCGGCACCCAGATCGAACACGTGCCAGCCATGCTGGAAACCATCTTCAAGAGCGCCTTCGGTCTCGACCCGGCGTTTGCCGGCCTGCTCGGCAGCGCCATCGTCATGGGCGTGAAACGTGGCGTGTTCGCCAACGAAGCAGGCCTGGGCAGTGCACCGAACGTCGCTGCCGTGGCTGCCGTGAAACACCCGGGCGCGCAGGGCGTGGTCCAGGCTTTCAGCGTGTTCCTCGACACCTTCTTGATCTGCACCTGCACCGCACTGCTGATCCTGCTTTCGGGCTTCTACACCCCGGGCTTCGAGGGCGACGGCATTGTCCTGACCCAGAACTCGCTGGCCGCCGTAGTCGGTGACTGGGGTCGCGTGTTCGTCAGCGTGGCGCTGTCGCTGTTTGTCTTTACCTGCATCCTCTACAACTACTACCTCGGCGAGAACAGCCTGCAGTTCCTCAGCCGTAACCGCGTAGTGTTGATGGTGTTCCGTGGCCTGGTACTGGCACTGGTCGTGTGGGGTTCGATGCAAGACCTGTCGACCGTGTTCGCCTTCGCCGACATCACCATGACCTGCCTGGCCTTCGTCAACCTGGTGGCCCTGGCCCTGCTGTTCAAGGTCGGCCTGCGAGTCATGCGCGACTATGACGACCAGCGCAAGGCCGGTGTAAAGCAGCCTGTGTTCGACTCGTCCAAGTTTGCCGACCTGGACCTGGACCGCAATGCCTGGCCTGCCAATCCGCAGGTGGAAACAGCCACTGACAAAGCAGTCGGCCAAGTTCAGACGCAGCGCTGATATCCTCCCCTGCCCAGCCGCCCCTTCCGCGGGCGGCTTTTCTTTCTCCGCTCACCGCTACGGATGCTTTCCATGCGTGCAGTAAAGAATCTTCTCGTTCTCTATACCGGCGGCACCATCGGCATGCTCGAAACCCCCGAAGGCCTGGCACCGGCCGGTGGTTTTGACGCGCGGATGCGTGAACACTTTGCCCAGATGGCCAATGCACCTCAGGTGCAATGGACACTGCACGAGCTGAACCCGCTGCTCGACAGCGCCAATATGCAACAGCACAACTGGCTGGCGATGCGCGATGCCATCGTCGCGGCGGTGGATGTCGCGGGCCACGATGGCGTGTTGGTGCTGCACGGTACCGATAGCATGGCCTACAGCGCTGCTGCGTTGTCATTCCTGTTGCTGGGCCTGCCAGCACCGGTAGTGCTGACCGGCTCGATGCTGCCGGCAGGTGCCCCGGACAGCGATGCCTGGGACAACCTGTGCGGCGCATTGCGCCAGTTCGAACACGGCCTGGAAGATGGCGTGCAGCTGTACTTCCACGGTCAGCTGCTGCATGGCTGTCGGGCGTCGAAGCTACGCAGCGAAGCGTTCGATGCCTTTGCTGCGCTGCCACGCCACCGTGACGCTGAGCGGGCCGATACGATCCCTGCCGAACTGGGCTACAAGCAGCCGCGCAAGCCGGTCAACCTGGCAGTTGTGCCAGTATTCCCGGGGCTTCAGGCCGGGCATTTGCAGGCCTTGATAGACAGTGGTGTGCAGGGTTTGCTGCTGGAGTGCTACGGCAGCGGGACCGGGCCATCGGATGACCAGGCGCTGCTGAATGTGCTGAGCGCAGCGCGCCAGCGCGGCGTGATGCTGGCGGCTATCAGCCAGTGCCCGGAAGGCTCGGTGGTGTTCGACACCTATGCAGCGGGCAACCGCTTGCGCGGGGCCGGCCTGGTCAGTGGCGGTGGCATGACCCGTGAAGCAGCGCTGGGCAAGATGGTGGCGCTACTGGGCGCAGGGTTGGATGCTGACGCAGCGGACCGCTGGTTTGTCCTGGACCTGTGTGGCGAACGGGCTTGATCAGCGCCTTTGAGGGCCTCTTCGCGGGTAAACCCGCGCCTACGACGATTGCGTTTCCTGTGTAGGAGCGGGTTCACCCGCGAAGAGGCCCTAAAAGGTTGAAAAAATGGCGGAAGGCAGCGGGAGTCGAACCTGCCCGGGAACGGCTGCCGTCCCCAACCGGGTTTGAAGCCCGGCCGCGCCACCGGGCGCGATTGCCTTCCTTGAACTCAGTGCCTGGCGTGTTGTTGAGCCAGGGCGCTGTCGGCGCGGATGTGACGCTGGTCGGCCACCCTCCGGGTCAGGCCGATGCGGTCGAAGTATTCCAGAATCTGCACACTGCGCTTGCGACCGATGCCCAACATATCGCGAAACGCGGCAACCTGCACTATCGTCGTTTCGCTGGCCTGCCCCAGCATCAACGCTGCCATGCGCTGTAGCGTCGCCTCGGGGTAGAACAGGTCGCGCACCACCTGATGCACCAGGCCCAGCCGGGCCAACTTGCGCAGTAACAGGCGCACATCGGCTTCGGCACGGTTCTCATCACTCGCCAGCGTCCTGACCCAGGGTGGGTCAAATTGCCCTGCGATCAACTTCGGCTGCAGACGTGCCCACAATGCACTGTCGGCTTCGCTCAACTGTACCTTGTGATCGGGCAGATGCAGCCATGGCCCGCTGCTGGCGATGGCGCTGTCGTCGAGCAGTTCATCCAGCAAACTGACGAATGCCGGCCGTTCCAGAGGCAAGGCTACAAAGCGCCGCAAGCGATCACGGTCAGGGCCAAGCTGGTCGGGCTCTTGCTCGTGAAAGCGCGCCAGCTGCTCCAGGACCTGCTGCTTGAGCGCCTGCCATTGAGCGTTGGCGAACAGCAGTTGGCCCTGCCGGGTGGCCACCACCCGCACATCGTCCGGTAACTGCCAGGTTTCCCGCAGGCGGTTGAACTGCCGCTCGAGCCGCTGCGGGCTAATGCCGCCCGGTGCACTGGGGAGCAGTGCTGGCAGTGCCTGCTCCAGATCCGCTGCGTCGCGCAGCACCTGCAACTGCTGCAGACGGGCATCGCTACGGCGTTGGCGGCTTGGTGCGAACGGGTCGAGCACCTTGCCGCCGCCCAGCGTGCGCTGGGCGCGCTGATCGCGCAGCACCAGGCGGTCGCCGTGCACGGCCTGCAACGGCGCGTTGAGCAGCAACTGGGCAAACATGCGTTGGCCGGCAGCCAGGCTTTCGCCTTCGAGCAAGGAGACCCGGGCCGTTACATCCTGGGTGCCGAGGTGCACATGCACGGCGCTGAAATGTTCGAAAGTACGCTTCTCGTCCGGTAACAGGTACAGCTCGATATCCACCCGAACACTGGGCGCATGCAACCATTCGGGCACCAGCCAGTCGCCCCGGTGCACCTGCTCCACGGCCAGGCGCTCGGCAGCGATGTTCAGCGCCACCCGTTGGCCTGCTTCTGCCACCAACGCGGCCTGGTTCTGCGCATGCAGACCACGCACGCGCACCACCTTGCCGGCCTTGCCCAGCAACAACGTATCACCCGCACTGACCCGTCCGGCCAGTGCCGTGCCGGTGACCACCACACCGGCGCCGGTAACCGCAAAGGCACGGTCGACGGCCAGGCGAAAACCACCGTGCACACTGCGTTGCCGTGTACCTGCTTCGGCCTCCAGCAGTGCCTGGCGCAACGCTTCCACGCCCTCCCCGCTGATGCTCGACAGCGGAAACTGCCGCGCACCGGCATACGGCCCAGGCGCCAGCAGTTCACTGACTTGCATCTGCACCTCGGCCAGACGCGACGGCTCTACCCGGTCGCATTTGCTGATCGCCACCAAGGCCTGGGGAATGCCCAGCAGCTCGATGATCGCCAGGTGCTCACGGGTCTGCGGCATGACCCCGTCGTCGGCCGCCACTACCAACAGCACCAGGTCGATGCCATGGGCGCCGGCCAGCATGTTGTGAATAAAGCGCTCGTGGCCCGGCACATCGATGAAGCCGGTCAGCGGCGCGCCTTCGCTCAGCGCCGCATAGCGGTAACCAAGGTCGATGGTCATACCGCGGGCGCGCTCTTCTTGCCGCTGGTCGCCAGCCTGGCCGGTCAGCGCCAGCAGCAGTGCGGTCTTGCCGTGGTCGATGTGGCCAGCGGTACCAACGATCACTGCACCGGCCCCAGCTGCAGGGCTGGCAACTGGGCCAGCCACTGGGCTTCGTCATCCAGCTGGCGCAGGTCCAGCCACAGGGCATCGTCGTCAATGCGGCCCAGCACCGGCACCGGCAGGTCGCGCAGGGCGCGCTCCAGCACATGCAGGCTGCGCCCGCGCAACTTCTTGGACACTTGCGGGCGCAGGCACAGCGCGGCACTGGGCAAGCGCGCAACCGGCTGGCTACCACTGCCGATCATGCCCAACGCAGGCTCTACACGGATGGCCCATTGCTCGCCGAGGCGCGCTTGGAGCTCAGGCGCCAGGCGCTCAGCCTGGGCCTGAATCTCGGCCTGGCTGCGGGTCAGCAGGCGCAGGCTGGGCAGGCGCTCGGCCAGGCGATCGGGATTGCGGTACAGCGCCAGCACCGCTTCGAGTGCAGCAAGGGTGATCTTGTCGACGCGCAAGGCACGCTTGAGCGGATTTTTCTTGATCCTGGTGATCACGTCCTTGCGGCCGACGATGATCCCGGCTTGCGGACCACCCAGCAGCTTGTCGCCACTGAAGGTGACGATATCGGCACCATCGGCCAGAGCCTGGCGTACCGTGGGTTCGGCGGGCAGGCCCCAGCGGGTAAGGTCGAGCAGGCTGCCGCTGCCCAGGTCTTCAAGCAGTGGCAGTTGATGTTGGTGGGCGATACGTGCCAGCTCGGCAGTAGGCACCTGGGTGGTGAAGCCCTGGATGCTGTAATTGCTGCAATGCACCCGCATCAGCAGGCCAGTGCGCGGGCCGATGGCGGCCTCGTAGTCGCGGGCGTGAGTACGGTTGGTAGTGCCAACCTCGTGCAGCTTCACGCCAGCGCGGGCCATGATGTCGGGAATACGGAACGCACCACCGATCTCGATCAGCTCGCCGCGAGAGATGATGCCTTCCTTGCGCGCGCCCAGGCTGTTGAGCGCTAGCAGCACGGCGGCGGCATTGTTGTTGACCACGGTGACGGCTTCGGCACCGGTCAGCTCGCGGATCAGGCCTTCGATCAGGTCATCACGGTCGCCACGTTTGCCGGTGGCCAGGTCGAATTCCAGGTTGAGCGGGTAACGAGCGGCGGTCTGCATGGCCTCGATGGCTTCATCCGGCAGCAAGGCGCGGCCCAGGTTGGTGTGCAGCACGGTGCCGGTGAGATTGAACACGCGGCGAACCTGGCTGCGTTGCTGGAGGGCGAGGCGTTCGCCGCTGCGGCCAAGGAGGATTTCCGGGGCCAGTTCGGCGCTGCCGAGTTCGCCATTACGGGCGGGTTCGCGCAGGTCGTCGAGCAGCTGGCGCAGGGTATTCAGCACGGCGTCGCGGCCGTGGCGATCGATCAGTGGGAGGCAAGCCGGGTGGCGAAGGAGAGTGTCGATGGACGGCAGGCGTGGGGTGTCGCTGGCTAGGCTGTTGGACATGCGGTACTACCTTGGACTGATCCGTTGTCTGTGCTGGCCCATTCGCGGGTGAACCCGCTCCTACAAGTACAGCGTGATCCGGAAGGTTGGCGCAATTACCTGTAGGTACGAAGGCAAGTCGGTGTTTCAGTGTAGACCCTCAGCCACTACCCGGGGCGAGCATCAGGTTGGGCGCCAGGCGATGGAACCCCTCCCCGTCCAGGCGTATGTCCAGGGCCAGGCTGGCCAGGTCATCGGCCAGCGGCTCGGCCGCCGCATCGTTCTCCAGGTAGTTCTGCTTCAGGTAGCTGTCGCACTCGGGGCAGCATTCAGCGCGCAGCGGCGCTTTGCCTGGCGCATGGCGATCATCCTCAAGGCTGGTGTAACGCAAGTCCTTGCTCGACTCGCAGTACACGCACTTGACCCGCACCACATGCCACTCACAGGCACACAACGAACAGGCCAGGTAACGCAAGCCGTTGTGCTTTCCACGGTTGCGCACCACCCCGGCCATCGCCGGCGAACCACAAGCCGGGCATTGGGCCAGGCTGCCGGCAGGCTCGAGCTGGTGTGCGGGCAGCGCCAGCAACCAGCTGGACCACGCCGCCTGCAACGCGGCCCCGAGGAACGGCACCAGTGCTGCAGGCACACCATCGTACTGGCCTGCCAGCAAAGCAATGCCCCAGCCCTTGCGCTGATTGTCATCACTGCCTCGTAGCACCTGCAGCGCCTCACCCAGCGGGCCACTGCGTTCGCCGCTGAGGTGCTCTAGCAGTGCCTGCAACCAGACCAGCCACGGCCCTTCACGCACCAGGCTGTCAGCCGCCAGCGGCGGCAAACCATGATCCATGCACAGGCGCTGACGCTCCTCGGCCACGGGCAAGCCGCTGGGCGGGTTATCCACAAGCTGCTGCTGGATGCGGCATAAACGCGCAATCAACCTCAGGTAGTCGCCAAGCGCGTTGCCTACAGCCAGTTGCTCCAGGCGGGCGGCGCGCAGTTCAAACAGGTTGGCGGCGGGCAGGTGCAGAAATGGCGGCGTGACTGCCGACGCTTCGATCTGCCCGGGTTCGAGTAGGGTGCTCAAGCGCTTATCCTTCTTTTCGTCCGTGATCACCCGGCGTCTTGTCGCCGGTCACTTCGCGGTACCACAACTCATGATGCTTGCGTGCCCAGGCGCGGCTGACCCAGCCATGCAGCATGGCGCCGATCGAGCCCTTGATCCAGATGCCGGCGTAGATGTGCACGATGATGCTGAGAATCAGCACGAAGGCCGCCAGCGCATGCAGCAGCGCAGACAAGCGAATGGCATCGATGCCAAACCAATGGCTGAAGTATGCGCGCCAGA
Organism: Pseudomonas sp. 10(2024); assembly: GCF_045164175.1. Taxonomy (NCBI): domain Bacteria; kingdom Pseudomonadati; phylum Pseudomonadota; class Gammaproteobacteria; order Pseudomonadales; family Pseudomonadaceae; genus Pseudomonas; species Pseudomonas sp. 10(2024). The sequence continues at coordinate 553,659 of NZ_CP174006.1, read as the reverse complement.
TCACCACGCCACTGACCAGCAATACCAGCATGCACACCAGCAGGGTCCAGAACAGCAGCTTCTGCCCGGCATTGTACTTGCCGATCGGCGGTACGCCCTCCTCCTCGTTGCGCATTACCCGGTCCACCCGGCGCAGCCACAGGCGGTCATTGGCGGTGATGAAGTTGGCCCGCCAGAAGCGCAATACCAGGCCGAGGAAAAACACGAACATCGCTACCCCGATGAAGGGATGCAGAATGCGCGTCCACGGCCCGCCGCCGAACAGGTTGCTGAGCCAGAATAGCGCCGGATGGAACAGCGCAAGCCCCGACAGCCCAGCCAGGATGAACAGGATCGCCACCACCCAGTGGTTGCTACGCTCGTTGGCGTTGTAGCGCAGGATGGGTTTGTTGTCGTTCATGGCCGCTGCTCCCCTTGCCCACCGGGCTGCTTCGGATCATAGACATGGACCGACGGGTCCACTTGATGCACGCTTTCGTCCGGCGGTGTCGGGTGTTCCTCCTCCTCGACACGCTGTGGGCCGATCCGCACATAGTGGAAGAACCCCGCCAGCACCGCCGCGCCCATGGCCAACAGCGCCAGCGGCTTGGTGAAGCCCTTCCACAACCCCACCAACGGGCTGATCACTGGCTGGTCCGGCAGGCCGGCATACAGCTTCGGCGTGTCGGCATGGTGCAGCACGTACATCACGTGGGTACCACCGACGCCGTCCGGGTCGTACAGCCCGGCCTTGTCGTAGCCCCGCGACTTCAGATCGACGATGCGCTCGGCCGCATGCACTTTCATTTCGTCCTTGCTGCCGAACACGATTGCCCCGGTCGGGCAGGTTTTCACACACGCCGGCTCCAGCCCCACGCTCACGCGATCGGAACACAGGGTGCACTTGTACGCCTTGTGGTCTTTCTGCGAGATGCGCGGGATGTTGAACGGGCAGCCGGTGATGCAGTAGCCGCAGCCGATGCAGTGGTCCTGGTTGAAATCGACGATACCGTTGGCGTGCTTGATGATCGCACCCGGGCTCGGGCAGGCCTTCAGGCAACCTGGGTCGGCACAGTGCATGCAGCCGTCCTTGCGGATCAGCCACTCCAGGTTGCCGTCGTCGCGCTCGTGCTCGGTAAAGCGCATCAGTGTCCAGGTCTCGGCAGTGAGGTCCTGGGGGTTGTCGTAGGTGCCGTGGTTGTGGCCAACCTCGTCACGCAGTTCATTCCACTCCGAGCACGCCACCTGGCAGGCCTTGCAGCCGATGCACTTGGTAGTGTCGATCAGCTTGGCGACCTCCTCCTGCTGACGCACCGAGGGCGGCACGGTAGTGGTGGCCGAGCGGGCGATGATGTCTTGGCTGGCCATCAGAGTTTCTCCACTTTCACGAGGAACGACTTGGACTCTGGCGTCTGCGTGTTGCCGTCACCGAGGAACGGCACCAAGGTATTGGTCAGGTAGCCATGCCGGGTAGCGCCGGTGAAGCCCCAGTGCAACGGAATGCCGATCTGGTGCACGGTCTGATTGTTGACCTGCAGCGGGCGAATCCGCTTGGTCACCACCGCCACCGCATCGATATGCCCACGCTTGCTCGACACCCGTACCCGGTCGCCGGCCTTGATGCCTTTCTCGTTGGCCAGCACCTCGCCTATCTCGACGAACTGCTCGGGCTGGGCAATGGCGTTGAGCCGGCAATGCTTGCTCCAGAAGTGGAAGTGCTCGGTCAGCCGGTAGGTGGTCGCCGCATAAGGGAACTCGTCGTGCGTGCCAAGGGTGTCCCACACAGAATCGAAGATGCGCCCGGCCGGGTTGCTGGTGGCCTTCTTGTTCTGCGGGTGCAGCGGGTTGATGCCGATCGGTGTTTCGAAGGGCTCATAGTGCTCGGGGAACGGGCCTTCGGCCATCTTGTCGATGGCGAAGAAACGCGCCACGCCTTCGGGGTTCATGATGAAGGGGTTCATCCCCGCCTCGGGCGGCGAGTCGACCTTGAAGTCCGGCACGTCGGTGCCGGTCCAGGCCTTGCCGTTCCACCATACCAGGCGCTTTTTCTCCGGGTCCCACGGCTTGCCTTGCGGGTCGCTGGAGGCACGGTTGTAAAGGATGCGGCGGTTGGCCGGCCAGGCCCAGGCCCAGTTCTGCACCTGGTGCATGCCATACGGGTCGCTGTTGTCGCGGCGAGCCATCTGGTTGCCTTGTTCGGTCCAGCTACCGGCAAAGATCCAGCAGCCAGACGCGGTGCTGCCATCGTCCTTGAGCTGGCCGAAGCCCGCCAGTTGCTGGCCCGCCTTGATCACCGCGCCAGTCGGGTCGGTGACATCGGCCACCGCCCAGCCGTTCATCTCCTTGGCCAGCTCCTCCGGGGAGGGCTCTTCAGGGATCTTGTACGGCCAGCTGATATTCATTATCGCGTCAGGATAGGTCCCCCCTTCGGCCTGGTAACGTTGGCGCAGGCGCAGGAACAGCTCGCTCATGATCTGCACGTCGGTACGTGTCTCGCCCGGGCCGTCTGCGCCCTTCCAGTGCCATTGCAGCCAGCGGCTGCTGTTGACCAGCGAGCCGTCTTCCTCGGCGAAGCAGGTAGTGGGCAAGCGGATCACTTCGGTCTGGATAGAGGCCGTGTCGACATCGTTGAACGGCCCGGCGTTGCGCCAGAATTCCGAGGTCTCGGTGGCCAATGGGTCCATGATCACCAGCCACTTGAGCTTGCCCAGTGCCGCAGTGACGCGGTTTTTGTCCGGCAGCGCGGCGATCGGGTTGAAGCCCTGGCACATATAACCATTGACTTTGCCCTGGCCCATCATCTCGAACATGCGCAGCACGTCGTAGGCCGGTACATCGAGTTTGGGCAGCCAGTCATAACCCCAGTTGTTTTCCGCCGTGGCGTTGGCGCCATACCAGGCCTTCATCAGGCTGACGTGGAACTTGCCGTAGTTCTGCCAGTACGACAACTGCCCAGGCCGCAGCGGCTTGGAAGCGCGCTTGTCGATGTAGGCGGCGTAGTCCTGCTCGGCGTCACCGGCCAGGGTCAGGTAGCCCGGCAGCGAGTTGGACAGCAGGCCGAGGTCGGTCAGGCCCTGGATGTTGGAGTGCCCGCGCAGGGCGTTGACCCCGCCTCCGGGCATGCCGACGTTGCCGAGCAGCAACTGGACCATGGCCGCACTGCGGATAATCTGCGCACCGATCGAATGCTGCGTCCAACCTAGCGCATAAAGGATCGTCATGGTCTTGCCCGGAACCGAGCAGGAGGCGATCTCTTCCCAGACCTTCATCATGGCGTCCTGTGGCATGCCACAGGTCATGCTCGCCAGTTCCGGGGTATAGCGGCTGTAATGCTGCTTCATCAGCTGGAACACGCAGCGAGGGTGTTGCAGTGTCGGGTCGACCTTGGCGTAGCCGTCCTCCCCCAGCTCGTAACCCCAGCCGGACTTGTCGACATACACACGCTTGGCCTCGTCGTAGCCGCTGAACAGCCCATCCTCGAAGCCATAGTTCTCTTTGACGATGAACGACACGTCAGTGTAGTTGCGCACGTACTCGTGCTGGATCTTGTCGTTGCTGAGCAGGTAGTTGATCAGCCCGCCCATGAAGGCGATATCGGTGCCGGTACGGATCGGTGCGTAGTAATCCGCCACCGAAGCGGTACGGGTAAACCGTGGGTCGACCACAATCAGTCGCGCCTTGTTGTGCGCTTTGGCCTCGGTCACCCACTTGAAGCCGCACGGATGCGCTTCTGCTGCGTTGCCACCCATCACCAGGACCAGATTCGCGTTGGCGATATCGGACCAGTGGTTGGTCATGGCGCCACGGCCGTACGTCGGGGCAAGACTTGCCACCGTCGGGCCATGTCAGACACGTGCCTGGTTATCGAACCCCAGCATGCCTGTTGCGCGGATGACCTTGTGGGTCAGGTAGCCAGCCTCGCTGGAAGCGGCGGAGGCGGCAAGAAAACCGGTGGTGAGCCAGCGGTTGACCGTTTGGCCTTGGGCGTTCTTCTCGATGAAGTTGGCATCGCGGTCCTGCTTCATCAGGTCGGCGACGCGGTCCAGCGCCTCGTCCCAGCTGACCCGCACCCACTCTTTGCTGCCCGGCTTGCGAACCTCGGGGTACTGCAGGCGGCTCGGGCTGTGGATAAAGTCCAGCAAGCCAGCGCCCTTCGGGCAAAGTGTGCCACGGTTGACCGGGTGGTCGGCGTCCCCTTCGATATGGATGATGTTCTGTTTGACGTTCTTACCCGCATCACCCTGGCTGTACAGGATCAGGCCGCAGCCGACCGAACAGTAGGGGCAGGTGTTACGGGTTTCTTTGGTATGCGCCAGCTTGAAGTGACGCACCTGCTCGGCGAATGCCGGCGTCGGGGCCATGCCCAACGCCGCAAGGCTCGAGCCTCCAAGGCCGACGGCGGCGACCTTGAAGAACTGCCGACGGTTCAGGTCCATCGTGCACTCCTGATCAGGTGGTGGACGCGCGGAACATTGCCGGCGCCTCTTGGTAGTCACGGTGGCGGCCAATTGATGGCCGCCAAAGGATAAGACTAGTCAAGAATCCAGAAGGTGCGATGACCTGGGTCAGTAGTGCGGCCCCGATCAGGCACGTGGCAGGTTGCGCACCACATTCAGCGCCGCACTGCTCTGCGCCACAGGCATGATCTCGATGGTATTGATATTCACGTGCGCCGGCTGCTCGGCAACCCAGGCTACCGTCGCTGCGATGTCCTCCGGCAGAAGGGCCTCTACATCCCGATACAAGGCCTGCACGGCGTCCATGTCGCCATTGAGGCGCACCACCGAGAAGTCCGTGCCTGAGCACAGCCCCGGCTCGATGTTGCTCACCCGCACCCGGGTGCCAGCCAGGTCGGCACGCAGGTTGAGGCTGAACTGGCGGACGAACGCCTTGCTGGCGCCATACACGTTACCGCCCGGGTAGGGGTAAGTGCCGGCGATCGAGCCGATGTTGATGATCATGCCGCTATCGGCTTCCACCATCTGCGGCAGGATCTTGTGGGTGACCATGGCCAGGCCGGTGATGTTGGTGTCGATCATCTGCTGCCAGTTTGCGGCACTGCTGGTTTGGGCACGGTCCACGCCCAGCGCCAGTCCCGCGTTGTTGACCAGCAGATCGATCTGCAGCGACGCCTCACGCATCTGCTCGACCGCCTTCTCGAGCGACACTGAATCAGTGACATCCAGCGCCAGCGGAATGAAATTTACGCCCAGTTCGGCCTCCAGTGCTTTCAGTTTGTCCATGCGCCTGGCTCCACCGATCACACGGTAGCCTTTGCCGATCAGGGTGCAGCAGATGGCGCGGCCAAAGCCTGAGGAAGCACCGGTTACAAATGCGGTTTTCATTCGTTGTCTCCTATCAATGGGTCAGGTCAGGTACTTCACGCCCAGGCTGGTGAACAGGCAGAGCATCGAGAACACCAACGCCTTGCGCACCACATCGTTGCCTTTACGCAAGGCCAGGGAACTGCCCAGGTGGTTACCGAGGATGTTGCAGGCCACAAGTGGCAATGCCAGCAGGTAGACGACCTTGCCTGCGCTGACGAACGCCACCAAAGCACCGATGTTGGAAGCGAAGTTGAAGGTTTTGGAGTTGGCCGAACTGGAGACCAGGTCCATGCGCAGCAGGTAATGAAAAGCGATGATGAACATGCTGCCGGTACCGGGGCCGAAGAAGCCGTCATAGAAGCCAATGGCCAGGCAAGTCAACGGCACTACGGTGTACAGCATTCGCGAAGACAGTTTGCGCTCCTCGACCGGACGATCCTTGGGGGTAAGGAAAATGAGAATGCCGAGGGGGATCAGTGCCAGGATGATCTTGCCCACCGTTTCCTGCGAGATCGATACAATCAGGTGAGCCCCCAGGTAGGCGCCTAATAGCGAAAACGGCACCCCGACCAACGCTACCTGCCAGACCATCTTGCTGTTGGCCAGGAAGTTGCGGATAGCCGCCAGCGTGCCAAGGGTACTGACCAGTTTTTCCTGGCCCAGTGCCACTTGGGGCGGCAGGCCAACCAGCAGAAAACCCGGCACCAGAAACAAACCACCACCACCGGCAATGCTGTCGACGAAGCCCGCAACGAAGGCGATCGCGCCAAGTATGAGGACTGCCAGCAACCAGTGCTCCGCCCAGTAAGAACCCAACATTTCCATAGCAAAGTCCATCCAGTGGAGCGTTATGCCAGACGCAGCCTGAGAGCGGCTGGCCTGATCGGTGCGATGATTGTAATTTCAAAAATTGAATCGATTCAATCTAAAATAAATTCAACTCAATTTAACCAATTACCATCATTACCTGCATCCGAGCTTTCATGCTAGGCTTTCGCGCTCTTGCAAAGCCTGGTGCCATCTCCATGTGGGTCCCCCAATACAGCCATCAAACACAGCCGGTTTACCTGATGATCGCTGATGCCCTTGAACAGGACATCGAAAGTGGTCGGCTTGTAGAAGGCGATCGCTTACCCACGCTCAAGGACCTCGCCGAGGCGCTGAATGTAACCCCCGGCACTGTTGGCAGGGCCTACGACGAAGCAGCCAAGCGTGGTTTGGTGGCTGGCGAGGTAGGCCGAGGTACATTTGTCAGGCAGCTGCGGCAGCCATTACCCGCCCCGTCGGTGCCCACACCCGTTGCCGGCGAGAGTAGCCAGATCGACCTCTCGATCATCAAGCCCAACGACGCTCACATGAGCGAGTGGCTAGGCACGGCTATCAGCGAACTGGCCGCCTCATCGGACTTGGGGCAGGTACTCGACTATGTGACAGAGGGTGGTCACACCTCCCACAAACAAGCCGGTGCGACCTGGATACAGCGCTGGCTGCCTGATGCTCGCTGGCAGCAGGTAGTACTGACCGCTGGCGCCCAACATGGGCTGCTGGTGGCCATCAGCAGCCTGTCGAAGAGTGACGATGTGGTGCTGTGCGAGTCGCTCTGCTACCCGGGCATCATATCCCTGGCCCACAGCCTGGGCCGGCGCCTGCGCGGCGTCGCCATGGACGAACACGGGCTCATCCCGGAGGCATTGCGCGCGGCCTGCCTGGAACACCGCCCTTCCCTGCTGGTGTGCGTCACCACGCACCAGAACCCGACCAACTCGATCATGCCCCCAGCAAGGCGCCAGGCTATCGCCGAGATCGCCCGTGAGTTCGACCTGTTCATCGTGGATGACGATATCTACGGTTTTCTCGAGCCCAGCCCGGACTACAAGCCGCTTGCAGCGTATGCGCCTGAACGCTCGATATACCTCACCAGCCTGTCCAAAAGCGTGCTGCCGGCGCTGCGCATCGGCTACCTGTACGCCCCGCCGCAAACCCTGTCGCGGTTATCATCGATGGTACGCAGCAGCGTGTGGATGCCATCGCCTCTGATGGCGCAATTGGCCAGTAACCTGATCAACAGCGGCAAGGCCGACCAGTTGGTGCGTATGCAGCAGCAGGAGGCGGCCGCGCGCCAGCACATGGCCCGGGAGATTCTTGGCCAATACAAGATCCGCAGTCAGCCCCACAGCTTCCATATCTGGCTGGAGCTGCCAGAACCGTGGACCAGCGACGAGTTTGCTAACCTGGCTCGTGACAACGGCGTAACGGTGGTCAGCGGCAGCCAGTTCCTGCCTGAACGCAGCCACGCCACCAGCGGTGTGCGCATCGCCCTGATGGCACCCAGCCGCCAAGAACTGGGCTTTGCCCTGACCAAGCTGGCAAGCCTGCTGGATTCGCCGGAGCCCCGGCTGTTCTACTGAAAGCGATGCCAGATACGCAGTGCTGCCCATAAAAAAACCCAGGACAACTGCCCTGGGTTTCTGGTCTTGCTGAACGCACTACCGCTCTGATCAGAACGGAATATCGTCATCGAAGCTGTCGAAGTCAGCCGCCGGCTGCGGCGCAGGCTGTTGCGGCGCTGGGCGCTGAGGGGCCTGTTGCGGGCGCTGGGCCTGCTGGCGTGGCGGTGCCTGGTTGTACTGTTGCTGCTGGCCACCACCATAATTGCCGCCACCCTGGTTGTACGGGTCGCCGCCCTGCTGCTGGCCTTGCGGACGACCGCCGAGCAGCTGCATGGTGCCGTTGATATCGACGATGATCTCGGTGGTGTAGCGCTTGATGCCGTCTTTTTCCCACTCGCGGGTCTGCAGCTTGCCTTCGATGTAGCACTGCGAACCCTTGCGCAGGTATTCGCCAGCGATTTCGGCAACCTTGCCGAACAGCGACACACGGTGCCACTCGGTACGCTCGACCTTCTGGCCCGACTGCTTGTCAGTCCACTGCTCGCTGGTGGCCAGGCTCAGGTTGGTCACGGCGTTACCGTTGGGCAGGTAGCGGACTTCGGGATCCTGGCCACAGGTACCGACCAGAATGACTTTGTTAACCCCACGGGCCATAACGTTCTCCTAGGCTTCGCACGCCGAAGAGGCTGGATTCACCAGTCGCTCGAGGGTCGCACGGTCCAAAATTTTCGTATCCAGTTTGATATAGATGGCGGCTTCTTCTTCCACCACCACAGCGTCGGTCACACCCGGCACGGCCATCAGGCGCTCGGTCAGGCCGGCTTCCCGGACCGCCTCAGGCGTCAAGGGCATGCGCAGGCTGGTCACATATGGCGGCTCGTTCATGCGCAAGGCGACGATCAGCCAGATAGCACACAGCACCGCGCTACCGAGGAACACCGTGTTCAGCCCGCCGTGCTGGAACAGCCAGCCGCCAAGAATCCCGCCTAACGCTGCACCGAGGAACTGGCTGGTGGAATACACCCCCATTGCCGTCCCCTTGCCACCGGCAGGCGACACCTTGCTCACCAGAGAAGGCAGCGAAGCCTCCAGCAGGTTGAATGCGGTAAAGAATACCACGGTGCCAATCACCAGTCCGCGCAAACCGTCAGCCCACTCCCAGAAGTATATCTCCGTCAGCAGCAGGACACTGACCGCGCCGGCCAACACACGTTTCATCTTGCGCTTTTTTTCGCCGTAGATGATGAACGGGACCATTGCAAAAAATGAGATGAACAGCGCGGTCAGGTACACCCACCAATGCTGCTCCTTGGGCAGGCCGCCACGCTCGACGAACGCCAGCGGCAGCGCAACGAAGCTGGCCATGAGGACGGCGTGCAGGATGAAAATGCTGACGTCCAGGCGCAGAAGGTCCGGATGGCGCAGGGTCGGGCCGATGGCCTGGCGCGCCACACCCGACTCGCGGTGCTGCAAAATGCTGTGGGTGCTGGGCACGACAAACGCGATCAACAGCATGCCGACCAGGGCAAGCCCAGCCGTGACCAGGAACAAACCTGACAAACCAAAGGCACTTGTCAGCAATGGACCGACGACCATGGCGACAGCAAACGACAGGCCGATGCTCATGCCGATCATGGCCATGGCCTTGGTCCGGTGTTGTTCGCGGGTGAGGTCCGACAGCAGTGCCATGACCGCAGCAGAAATTGCCCCCGCGCCCTGCAGGATGCGCCCGGCAATCACGCCCCAGATAGAGTCGGCTTGGGCCGCCAGTACACTGCCCAGGGCGAAGATCACCAGCCCCAGATAAATCACCGGCCGACGACCGATGCGGTCGGAAATCATCCCGAACGGGATCTGCAATATCGCCTGGGTCAGGCCATAGGCACCAATGGCCAGGCCGATCAGGGCAGGCGTGGCGCCAGCCAGGTCCATGCCGTAGGTGGCCAGTACCGGCAAGACCATGAACATGCCCAGCATACGAAAGGCAAAGACCAAGGCAAGGCCGCCAGCGGCGCGGGTTTCGCCGCCACTCATGCGCTCGTTGTGGGTGTCGTGCATGGATTAACCTCGTGTGAACCGGCGGCGATTCTATCAGTCCGACAGCTTGACGGCATCTACGCGACGCTTTGCCGCGTCATACTGGCGCGCCGTATACTTCCTTGTTTATGCCCGCCAAGCGAGGCCGCAGTGGACAAGATCCTGATTCGTGGGGCACGTACCCACAACCTGAAGAACATCGACCTGACCCTGCCCCGGGACAAGTTGATCGTGATCACCGGCCTGTCCGGTTCCGGCAAGTCGTCCCTGGCGTTCGATACCTTGTACGCCGAAGGCCAGCGCCGCTATGTGGAATCGCTGTCGGCCTACGCCCGGCAGTTCCTGTCGATGATGGAAAAGCCCGACGTCGACACCATCGAAGGCCTGTCGCCGGCGATTTCGATCGAGCAGAAGTCGACCTCGCACAACCCGCGCTCCACGGTCGGCACCATCACCGAAATCTACGACTATCTGCGCCTGCTGTACGCCCGCGTCGGTACTCCACGCTGCCCGGACCACGATATCCCGCTGGAGGCGCAAACGATCAGCCAGATGGTCGACCTGGTGCTGGAGCGCCCGGAAGGCAGCAAGCTGATGCTGCTCGCGCCGGTGGTGCGCGAGCGCAAGGGCGAGCACCTGGCAGTGTTTGACGAGCTTCGCGCCCAGGGCTTCGTGCGGGCCAGGGTCAACGGCAAGCTCTACGAACTCGATGAGTTGCCCAAGCTGGACAAGCAGAAGAAGCACAGCATCGATGTGGTGGTGGACCGCTTCAAAGTCCGCGCCGACCTGCAACAGCGCCTGGCCGAATCGTTCGAGACCGCGTTGAAGCTGGCCGACGGTATTGCCCTGGTGGCACCGATGGACGACGAACAAGGCGAAGAGACGATCTTCTCCGCGCGCTTCGCCTGTCCGGTGTGCGGCCACGCGATCAGCGAGCTGGAACCGAAGCTGTTCTCCTTCAACAACCCGGCTGGCGCTTGCCCAACTTGCGACGGCCTGGGGGTCAAGCAGTTCTTCGACACCAAACGCCTGGTCAACACCGAACTGACCTTGGCCGAAGGCGCGATCCGCGGCTGGGACCGGCGTAACGTGTACTACTTCCAGATGCTCGGTTCGTTGGCTGCGCACTACGGCTTCAGCCTGGAGGAGCCTTTCGGCGAGCTGTCAGCCGAACACCAGAAAGTGATCCTGCAGGGCAGCGGCAAGCAGAGTGTCGATTTCAAGTACCTCAACGACCGAGGCGACATCGTCAAGCGATCGCACCCGTTCGAAGGCATTGTGCCGAACCTTGAGCGCCGCTACCGCGAAACCGAATCGGCCACCGTGCGTGAAGAACTGGCCAAATTCCTTGGCACGCAACCGTGCCCGGATTGCCGGGGTACGCGCCTGCGCCGCGAGGCGCGCCATGTGTGGGTGGGCGAGAAAACCCTGCCGGCGGTAACCAATTTGCCGATCGGTGAAGCCAGCAACTACTTTGGTCAACTGACCCTTACTGGGCGGCGTGGCGAAATCGCGGCAAAAATCCTCAAGGAAATCTGCGAACGACTTCAGTTCCTGGTCAATGTCGGCCTCGACTACCTGACCCTGGATCGTAGCGCCGACACCCTGTCCGGTGGCGAAGCGCAACGTATCCGCCTCGCCAGCCAGATCGGCGCTGGGCTGGTGGGGGTGATGTACATCCTCGATGAACCGTCCATCGGCCTTCATCAACGCGACAACGACCGCCTGTTGGCCACCCTCAACCATTTGCGCGACCTGGGCAACACGGTGATCGTGGTGGAACACGACGAGGACGCCATTCGGCTGGCCGACTACGTGGTCGATATCGGCCCGGGCGCCGGTGTTCACGGTGGGCAGATCGTCGCCGAGGGCTCGCCCCAGGAGGTCATGGACCATCCCGATTCGCTGACTGGCAAGTACCTGTCCGGGCGCAAGAAGATCGTCGTGCCGGCCAAGCGCACGCCGCGCAACAAGAAGCTGCAGCTCAAGCTCAAGGGCGCACGTGGCAACAACCTGCAGAACGTCGACCTGGAAGTACCGATCGGCCTGCTGACCTGCGTGACCGGTGTATCCGGCTCGGGTAAATCGACGCTGATCAACAATACCCTTTACCCCTTGGCCGCCACCGCCCTCAATGGCGCAAGCAGCCTGGAAGCCGCACCGCACAGCAGCATGGACGGCCTGCAGCACCTGGACAAGGTGGTGGATATCGACCAGAGCCCGATCGGCCGCACACCACGCTCCAACCCGGCCACCTACACCGGCATCTTCACGCCGATCCGCGAGCTGTTCTCCGGTGTCCCGGAGTCACGCTCGCGTGGTTATGGCCCGGGGCGTTTCTCGTTCAACGTCAAGGGTGGCCGTTGCGAGGCCTGCCAGGGCGATGGCCTGATCAAAGTGGAAATGCACTTCCTGCCGGACATCTACGTGCCGTGTGACGTGTGCAAGAGCAAGCGCTACAACCGCGAAACCCTGGAGATCAAGTACAAGGGCAAGAACATCCACGAGGTGCTGGAAATGACCATCGAGGATGCCCGCGAGTTCTTCGATGCGGTGCCGGCGCTGGCGCGCAAGCTGCAAACGTTGATGGATGTGGGCCTGTCGTACATCAAACTGGGGCAATCAGCGACCACGTTGTCCGGCGGTGAGGCGCAGCGGGTAAAGCTGTCGCGCGAACTGTCCAAGCGCGATACCGGCAAGACCTTGTACATCCTCGACGAACCTACCACCGGCCTGCACTTTGCCGATATCCAGCAACTGCTGGACGTGTTGCATCGCCTGCGCGACCACGGCAATACCGTGGTGGTGATCGAGCATAACCTGGATGTGATCAAGACCGCCGACTGGCTGGTTGACCTGGGGCCTGAGGGTGGCTCCAAGGGTGGGCAGATCATTGCCTGCGGTACGCCAGAAGAGCTGAGCGAGATGAAGCAGTCATATACCGGCCATTACCTGAAACCATTGCTGGAGCGGGATAGGGCCTGAGTATTGCCGGCGCAATGAAAAAGCCCCTGGTACCGATGGTGCCAGGGGCTTTTACTTGAGTCTGTGGATAACTTACATCTGCGACTGCAGGTAGTTTTCCAGCCCGATGGCCTTGATCAGGCCCTGCTGCTTCTCAAGCCAGTAGGTGTGATCTTCTTCGGTGTCAGCCAGCTGCGCACGCAGGATGTCACGACTGACGTAGTCCTTGTGCAATTCGCACAGCTCGATGCCTTTGCAAAGCGCACCGCGCACCTTGTATTCGAGCTTGAGGTCCGCCTCGATCATTTCCGGCACGGTGCTGCCGACCTCCAGGTCATCCGCTCGCATGTCAGGGGTGCCTTCGAGCATGAGGATACGACGCATCAGGGCATCGGCGTGTTGCGTCTCTTCCTCCATCTCGTGGTTGATGCGCTCGTAGAGCTTGGACAGGCCCCAGTCTTCGTACATGCGCGAATGAATGAAGTACTGGTCGCGTGCCGCCAGTTCGCCCTTCAGCAGCGTGACGAGATAGTTGATTACGTCCGGGTGGCCTTGCATCGCCCTGATTCTCCATGTGAAAACGTCTATGCCACATAGTGTGAACCAGCTTTTGTCTATGGTCACTGAAAAACGCGCAATCAGACGCAAAAAATCGGTTAAACAGCAGTGATATTCATTGAAAAACCGCCCAAATGAGGGCGGTTCTTCTTATCACTTCGACTTAGGCGAGATTGATGCCCAAAGCCTTTGCAACCCCTTCGCCATAAGCCGGATCCGCCTTGAAGAAGTACTGTAGCTGACGCTGGATGACATCTTCGCTGACGCCCGCCATGGTGCCGGCGATGTTGCTGATCAGCAGGGCCTTCTGCTCATCGTTCATCAAACGGAACAAAGCGCCGGCATGGCTGAAGTAGTCGGTGTCCTCGCGGTGATCGTAGCGATCAGCCGAACCATTCATGGCCAATGCTGGCTCAGCATGACGTGGCGACTGTTTCGGGGCATCGCTGTAGCTGTTTGGCTCGTAGTTCGGTGCACTACCGTAACTGCCGGTGGCCATCGAGCCGTCACGCTGGTAGCTGTTCACCGGGCAGCGTGGCGCGTTGACTGGCAATTGCTGGTGGTTGGTCCCCACGCGATAGCGGTGCGCGTCGGCGTAGGCGAATACACGGCCTTGCAGCATGCGATCCGGCGAAAGACCGACGCCGGGCACCATATTGCTCGGCCCGAACGCGGCCTGCTCGACCTCCGCAAAATAGTTGAGCGGGTTACGGTTGAGCTCCAGCACACCCACCTCGATGAGTGGATAATCCTTCTGCGACCAGGTCTTGGTCACGTCGAATGGGTTCTCGTCGCGGCTGGCAGCCTCGGCTTCGCTCATCACCTGAATGCAGACAGTCCAGCGCGGGTAGTCGCCACGCTCGATGGCCTCGAAGAGGTCGCGCTGAGCGTAATCCGGATCGGTCCCTGCCAGGCGTGCAGCGTCTGCCGGGGTGAGGTTCTTGATGCCTTGTTGGGTCTTGAAGTGCCACTTGACCCAAGTGCGCTCACCCTTTGCATTGATCAGGCTGTAGGTGTGGCTGCCAAAGCCATGCATGTGACGGTAGCCGTCCGGAATGCCACGATCGGAAAACAGGATGGTGACCTGATGCAGCGCTTCTGGGGAGTGCGACCAGAAGTCCCACATCATCTGAGCATTCTTCAGGTTGGACTGCGGGTGGCGCTTCTGGGTGTGGATAAAGTCCGGGAACTTCAGTGGGTCGCGAATGAAGAACACTGGCGTGTTGTTACCGACGATGTCCCAGTTGCCTTCTTCGGTGTAGAACTTCACCGCGAAGCCACGCGGGTCACGCTCGGTATCTGCAGAGCCGCGCTCGCCACCAACGGTGGAGAAGCGTAAGAAAGTCTCGGTTTGTTTACCGACCTCTTCGAACAGCTTGGCGCTGGTAAAGCCGGTGATATCGTGAGTAACGGTAAAGGTACCGTAGGCGCCCGAGCCTTTGGCATGGACGCGGCGCTCAGGAATGTTCTCACGGTTGAAATGGGCGAGCTTCTCGATCAGGTGGAAGTCGTCGAGCAGCAGCGGACCGCGCGGTCCGGCGGAGCGGGAGTTCTGGTTGTCGGCAACAGGTGCACCGCTAGCGGTGGTGAGAATCTTGCTCATGGGCTCTCCTTTTCGGTCTTAAGGGCCGGCTAATCGGCTGTAGAGAGAGTATTGACGAGCAAGATTACAGGGACAAATTCATTACGCGACTTACATCAATAGATATAAACAATAGATGTACAAACAAAAAACCGGGCACTAGGCCCGGTTTTCTGTAGCAGACAGAACGTCTTACTCAGCAGCTTCTACAGCACCGCCGACCGGACGATCAACCAGCTCGACGTACGCCATAGGCGCGTTGTCGCCAGCGCGGAAACCGCACTTCAGGATGCGCAGGTAGCCGCCCTGACGGGTGGCGTAACGCTTGCCCAGGTCGTTGAACAGTTTGCCAACAGCGGACTTCGAACGGGTACGGTCGAAGGCCAGACGACGGTTAGCAACGCTGTCTTCCTTGGCCAGGGTGATCAGCGGCTCGGCAACGCGGCGCAGTTCCTTGGCTTTCGGCAGGGTGGTTTTGATCAGCTCGTGCTCGATCAGCGACACTGCCATGTTCTGGAACATAGCCTTGCGGTGAGAGCTGGTACGGCTCAGGTGACGTCCACTTTTACGATGACGCATGATTCATTCCTTACCAAACACTACGTTCGGTGATTACGACGATCAGGCGGTCGCCTTGTCGTCTTTCTTAAGACTTGCAGGCGGCCAGTTGTCGAGGCGCATGCCGAGAGACAGACCACGAGAGGCCAGAACGTCCTTGATTTCAGTCAGGGACTTCTTACCCAGGTTAGGAGTCTTCAACAGCTCTACTTCGGTACGCTGAATCAGGTCGCCGATGTAGTAGATGTTCTCCGCCTTGAGGCAGTTGGCCGAACGTACAGTCAGTTCCAGGTCGTCAACCGGACGCAGCAGGATCGGATCGATCTCGTCTTCCTGCTCGACTACGACAGGCTCGCTGTCACCTTTGAGGTCGACGAACGCGGCCAACTGCTGTTGCAGAATGGTCGCAGCGCGGCGGATAGCCTCTTCAGGATCCAGGGTGCCGTTGGTTTCCAGATCAATGACCAGTTTGTCCAGGTTGGTACGCTGTTCAACACGGGCGTTCTCGACCACATAGGCGATACGACGCACCGGGCTGAAGGAGGCGTCCAACTGCAGACGGCCAATGCTACGGCTTTCGTCTTCGTCGGTTTGACGGGAGTCGGCCGGCTCGTAACCACGACCACGAGCTACAGTGAGCTTCATGTTCAGAGCGCCGTTCGACGCCAGGTTCGCGATTACGTGATCGGGGTTGACGATCTCGACATCGTGATCCAGCTGAATATCGGCAGCGGTAACCACCCCCGAACCCTTTTTCGACAAGGTCAGCGTAACTTCGTCACGACCATGCAGTTTGATAGCGAGACCTTTCAGGTTCAACAGGATTTCAATTACGTCTTCCTGAACACCTTCGATCGCGGAGTACTCATGGAGTACGCCATCGATCTCGGCCTCGACTACTGCACAGCCAGGCATGGAGGACAACAGGATGCGGCGCAGCGCGTTGCCCAGGGTATGGCCGAAACCACGCTCGAGAGGCTCGAGCGTAATTTTGGCGCGGGTCGGACTGACTACCTGCACATCAATGTGGCGGGGAGTCAGGAACTCATTTACCGAAATCTGCATGGATGCACCTATTTTCTAGCCCTTACTTGGAGTAGAGCTCGACAATCAGGTTTTCGTTGATGTCGGCAGACAGGTCGCTGCGAGCAGGAACGTTCTTGAAAACGCCCGACTTTTTAGCAGCATCCACGTCAACCCACTCAACGCGGCCACGCTGGGCGCACAGTTCAAGGGCTTGAACAATGCGCAACTGGCCCAGCGATTTCTCGCGGACTGCGACCACGTCACCCGGACGAACTTGGTAGGATGGAATGTTTACAGTCTTACCGTTGACGCTGATCGCTTTGTGCGAAACCAGCTGACGGGACTCGGAACGAGTCGAGCCGAAGCCCATACGGTAAACGACGTTATCCAGACGGCACTCGAGCAGTTGCAGCAGGTTCTCACCGGTTGCGCCTTTTTTCGAGGCAGCAGCTTGGTAGTAACCGCGGAACTGACGCTCCAGAACACCGTAGATACGACGGACTTTTTGTTTCTCACGCAGCTGGGTGCCGTAGTCGGACTGACGGCCACGGCGCTGGCCGTGGATACCTGGGGCTGCTTCGATATTGCACTTCGATTCCAGAGCGCGAACGCCGCTCTTCAGGAACAGATCAGTGCCTTCACGACGAGACAGTTTGCATTTTGGACCAATGTAACGTGCCATTCTTCTGTCTCCTGATTACACGCGACGCTTCTTCGGCGGACGGCACCCGTTGTGCGGGATTGGCGTCACGTCGGTGATGCTGGCGATCTTGTAGCCGCAGCTGTTCAATGCACGAACGGCGGACTCACGACCTGGACCTGGACCCTTGACGTTAACGTCGAGGTTCTTCAGACCGTATTCCAGCGCAGCTTGACCAGCACGCTCAGCAGCGATCTGAGCTGCGAACGGGGTGGATTTGCGCGAACCACGGAAACCCGAACCACCGGAGGTCGCCCAGGACAAAGCATTGCCCTGACGGTCGGTGATGGTCACGATGGTGTTGTTGAAAGAGGCATGGATGTGGGCGATGCCATCAACCACTGTCTTTTTGACTTTCTTACGAGGACGAGCAGCAGGTTTTGCCATGTCTATATTCCTGGGCGATTACTTGCGGATCGGCTTACGCGGGCCCTTACGGGTGCGTGCGTTGGTCTTGGTGCGCTGACCGCGAACCGGCAGACCTTTACGATGACGCAGGCCGCGGTAGCAACCCAGGTCCATCAAGCGCTTGATCTTCATGTTGATGTCACGACGCAGGTCACCTTCGGTGGTGAACTTCGCGACTTCGCCACGCAGGGTTTCGATTTGCTCGTCGCTCAGATCCTTGATCTTAGCGGCTGGGTTTACACCAGCGTCTGCACAAATCTTCTGTGCAGTTGTGCGACCGACACCATAGATGTAGGTCAGCGAGATAACAGTATGCTTGTTATCTGGAATGTTGACGCCTGCAATACGGGCCATTCAGTGGGACTCCAATTGACAGCTACCTACGCCCCGGAAGCCAAGAAATAGGGCGCGAGATAATATCGCTGTAGAAACGAATAATCAACCCAGCAGCACACTAGCTGCTGGGTTTGAAGCGCAGATCACACTCAGCCTTGGCGCTGTTTGTGACGCGGTTCCGCGCTGCAGATCACTCGTACGACGCCTTCGCGACGGATGATCTTGCAGTTACGGCACAGCTTTTTCACCGATGCACGAACTTTCATTACCGACTCCTCGAACCTTAGGGGCGTATCAGCGCAGCAAACCGCTGCCACCGTAGCCTTTCAGGTTGGCTTTCTTCATCAGGGATTCGTACTGGTGCGAAACGAGGTGCGATTGTACTTGGGACATGAAGTCCATCACAACCACTACCACAATCAGCAACGAGGTCCCGCCAAGGTAGAACGGCACATTTGCTGCCACCACCAGGAACTGGGGCAGAAGGCAGACGGCCATCATGTAAAGAGCACCGAACATGGTCAAACGGGTCAAAACGCCATCAATGTAGCGTGCCGACTGCTCACCAGGACGGATACCCGGAATAAAGGCACCGGACTTCTTCAGGTTTTCCGCTACGTCTTTCGGGTTGAACATCAACGCTGTGTAGAAGAAGCAGAAGAAAATGATCCCTGCACTAAACAGCAGAATGTTCAACGGCTGACCAGGAGCGATCGACTGCGAGATGTCCTGCAGCCAGCCCATACCTTCGGACTGACCAAACCAGGCACCCAGCGAAGCCGGGAACAGCAGAATGCTGCTCGCGAAAATAGCCGGGATAACCCCCGCCATGTTCACTTTCAGCGGCAAGTGGCTAGTCTGCGCAGCGAAGACCTTACGGCCCTGCTGACGCTTGGCGTAATGAACGGCGATACGACGCTGACCACGCTCAATGAACACCACAAAACCGATAATCGCTACTGCCAGCAGACCGATGGCGACCAGGGCGAAAATGTTGATATCGCCTGTGCGTGCAGACTCGAAAGACTGCCCGATTGCTCTCGGAAGACCGGCAACGATACCCGCGAAAATCAACATCGAGATACCGTTGCCCACACCGCGCTCGGTGATCTGCTCGCCCAGCCACATCATGAACATCGCGCCTGCCACGAAAGTGGAAACAGCGACGACATGGAAGCCCAGGCCTACAGAAAACGCCACGCCCTGGTTGGCCAGGCCAATAGACATGCCAATGGCTTGGACCAGTGCCAGGATAACGGTGCCGTAGCGGGTGTACTGGCTGATCTTGCGACGGCCAGCTTCACCTTCCTTCTTCAACTGCTCCAGTTGCGGGCTGACCGCCGTCATCAACTGCATGATGATCGATGCCGAAATGTACGGCATGATCCCCAGTGCAAAGATGCTCATGCGCTCGAGCGCGCCACCGGAAAACATGTTGAACAAGCTAAGAATGGTCCCCTCATTCTGCCGAAACAGATCCGCCAGACGGTCCGGATTGATGCCGGGAACCGGGATATGCGCACCTATCCGATAGACGATGATCGCCATGAACAGAAAGCGCAGACGAGCCCAGAGTTCCGACATCCCGCCCTTACCGAGCGAAGAGAGAGCACCTTGCTTAGCCATTTATTCCTCGAATTTGCCGCCAGCTGCTTCGATAGCCGCACGCGCACCCTTGGTGGCTGCGATACCCTTGATGGTGACTGCGCGAGTAACTTCGCCAGACAGCATGATTTTCACACGCTGAATGTGCTGGTTGATCACGTTGGCATCCTTCAGGGATTGCACGGAGATCACGTCGCCTTCCACTTTGGCCAGCTCGGACAGACGCACTTCAGCGCGGTCCATGGCTTTCAGGGAAACGAAGCCGAACTTCGGCAGGCGACGGTGCAGCGGCTGTTGACCGCCTTCGAAGCCAGGAGCGATCGAACCACCCGAACGGGAAGTCTGACCTTTGTGGCCACGGCCGCCGGTCTTACCCAGACCGCTACCGATACCACGACCTGGACGATGCTTCTCGCGACGGGAACCCGGCGCTGGACTCAGATCATTGAGTTTCATCGATTAGCCCTCGACCTTCAGCATGTAGTAAGCCTTGTTGATCATCCCGCGGTTCTCGGGAGTATCCTGGACTTCTACAGTGTGACCGATGCGACGCAGACCCAGGCCTTTAACACACAGCTTGTGGTTAGGCAGACGGCCCGAGACGCTCTTGATCAGCGTTACTTTTACGGTTGCCATGATCAGAAGATCTCCTCGACGCTCTTGCCACGCTTGGCGGCAATGGATTCAGGAGATTGCATGGCTTTCAGACCCTTGAAGGTGGCGTAAACCACGTTCACTGGGTTGGTCGAACCGTAGCACTTGGCCAGAACGTTCTGAACACCAGCAACTTCCAGGACAGCACGCATTGCGCCACCGGCGATGATACCGGTACCTTCCGAGGCAGGCTGCATGTAAACCTTCGAGGCGCCGTGGGCAGCCTTGGTGGCGTACTGCAGGGTGGTGCCCTTCAGGTCAACCTGGATCATGTTGCGGCGAGCAGCTTCCATGGCTTTCTGGATCGCGGCTGGTACTTCGCGCGACTTGCCACGGCCGAAGCCAACACGACCTTTACCATCACCAACCACGGTCAGCGCGGTGAAGGTGAAGATACGGCCGCCTTTTACGGTTTTGGCAACGCGGTTAACTTGAACCAGCTTCTCGATGTAGCCTTCGTCGCGCTTTTGATCGTTATTTGCCATAACTTAGAACTCCAGCCCGCCTTCACGAGCAGCATCAGCCAGCGCTTTGACGCGGCCATGGTACTTGAAGCCGGAACGGTCAAAGGCAACTTGAGATACACCGGCGGCTTTCGCACGCTCAGCTACCAGCTTGCCAACCTTAGTGGCCGCGTCGATGTTGCCAGTGGCGCCATCACGCAGGTCTTTGTCCAAGGTCGAGGCGCTTGCCAGAACCTTGCTGCCGTCGGCCGAAATGACCTGGGCGTAGATGTGCTGCGAGGAGCGGAACACGCACAGGCGCACGACTTCGAGTTCGTGCATCTTGAGACGTGCTTTGCGAGCGCGACGCAGTCGAATAACTTTTTTGTCGGTCATTTACTAGGCCCTACTTCTTCTTGGCTTCTTTACGACGGACTACTTCGTCCGCGTAACGCACACCTTTACCTTTGTAAGGCTCTGGCGGACGGAAGTCGCGGATTTCAGCGGCCACCTGACCTACCAGCTGCTTGTCGATACCCTTGATCAGGATGTCGGTCTGGCTAGGTGTTTCAGCGGTGATACCGGCTGGCAGTTCGTAGTCCACTGGGTGAGAGAAGCCCAGGGCCAGGTTCAGGACGGTGCCTTTAGCCTGTGCCTTGTAACCAACACCGACCAGCTGGAGCTTGCGCTCGAAGCCTTGGCTTACGCCTTGGACCATGTTGTTGACCAGAGCGCGGGTGGTACCGGCCATGGCACGAGCTTGCTGGTCACCATTGCGAGCGACGAAACGCAGCTCACCAGACTCTTCGGTAACTTCAACAGACGAGTGAACGTTCAGTTCGAGAGTACCTTTGGCACCCTTCACCGAAAGCTGCTGACCGGCGAATTTGACTTCGACACCGGATGGCAGCTTAACGGGGTTCTTAGCGACGCGAGACATGTCTATCCCCCCTTAGAACACTGTGCACAGAACTTCGCCGCCGACACCGGCAGCGCGCGCAGCGCGATCAGTCATCACACCTTTGTTGGTGGAGACGATAGACACGCCCAGACCGCCACGTACTTTCGGCAGATCGGTGACGGCCTTGTACTGGCGCAGGCCTGGACGGCTGGAGCGCTTCAGTTCCTCGATGACCGGACGGCCTTCGAAGTACTTCAGTTCGATCGACAGGGAAGGCTTGGCCTCACCAGTTACCTGGTAGCCAGCGATGTAACCTTCGTCCTTCAGAACTTTGGCAACCGCGACCTTCAGGGTAGAGGAAGGCATGCTTACGACGGACTTTTCAGCCATCTGGGCATTACGGATGCGAGTTAGCATGTCCGCTAACGGGTCCTGCATACTCATGGGCTAGATGCTCCTGATACAAGAATTATTAGCCTTGCGGCTATGACAACCACCCGAACGGTTTGGGCAAAAACCCAGGCTCAGGTGAGCCGGTCATTCTAGACACAAGACAGAAACGAAACAAGCCCCATATAGGGGCTTGTTTGTTGGCAAGGTCACCGGCGGTCGGAAGATTGCTCCCCTTCCACCCGTGCCTTGCCTGCAGCGATTACCAGGAGGCCTTGACCAGACCTGGTACGTCACCGCGCATTGCAGCTTGACGCAGCATGTTACGGCCCAGGCCGAACTTACGGTATACACCGTGAGGACGACCGGTCAGGCGGCAACGGTTGCGCAGGCGCGAGGCGCTAGCGTCGCGTGGCTGCTTCTGCAGAGCGACAACGGCAGCGAAACGCTCTTCTGGAGAGGCGTTCAGGTTGACGATGGTCGCTTTCAGCTCAGCACGCTTCTTAGCGAACTTTGCTACCGTGAGCTGACGCTTCAGCTCGCGGTTTTTCATGCTCTTCTTGGCCATTTTCCTACTCCAATCAGTTGCGGAACGGGAACTTGAAAGCACGCAGCAGAGCGCGGCCTTCGTCGTCCGAACGAGCAGTGGTGGTCAGGGTGATGTCCAAACCGCGCAGAGCATCGATCTTGTCGTAGTCGATTTCCGGGAAGATGATCTGCTCTTTCACGCCCATGCTGTAGTTGCCACGACCATCGAAGGACTTGGCATTCAGGCCGCGGAAGTCGCGAACCCGAGGCAGGGAGATCGCCAGCAGGCGGTCCAGGAATTCGTACATCTTGTCGCTACGCAGGGTCACCTTGACGCCGATCGGCCAGCCTTCGCGGACTTTGAAGCCAGCGATGGATTTGCGAGCGAAAGTCACGACCGGCTTTTGACCGGTGATCTTTTCCAGGTCAGCAACAGCGTGCTCGATGACTTTCTTGTCGCCGATCGCTTCGCCCAGACCCATGTTCAGGGTGATCTTGGTAACGCGCGGAACTTCCATCACGTTCGACAGCTTAAGTTCTTCCTTAAGCTTAGGAGCGATTTCGTTCCGGTAAATCTCTTTCAGTCGTGCCATGGTCTTCTACCTAGCAGTGTTCAAGCATCAACCGCTTTTTGGGTCGACTTGAAGACACGAATTTTTTTACCGTCTTCTACTTTGAAACCAACGCGGTCAGCCTTGTTGGTTTCACCGTTGAAGATGGCAACGTTGGAAGCGTGCAGAGGCGCTTCTTTCTCGACGATACCGCCCTGTACGCCCGCCATCGGGTTAGGCTTGGTATGACGCTTGACCAGGTTCACGCCACCGATAACCAGACGGTCATCAGCCAGAACCTTCAGCACCTTACCGCGCTTACCTTTGTCTTTGCCGGCGATCACGATGATCTCGTCGTCACGACGAATCTTTTGCATGTCGGATCTCCTTACAGCACTTCAGGGGCGAGCGAGACGATCTTCATGAACTTCTCAGTACGAAGTTCACGGGTCACTGGCCCGAAGATGCGAGTGCCGATCGGCTCTTGCTTGTTGTTCAGCAGAACAGCAGCGTTGCCGTCGAAACGAATGATGGAACCGTCAGCGCGACGAACACCGTGACGGGTACGTACGACGACAGCGGTCATCACTTGGCCTTTTTTGACCTTACCGCGCGGAATTGCTTCCTTGACGGTTACTTTGATGATGTCACCGATACCGGCGTAACGGCGGTGCGAACCGCCGAGTACCTTGATGCACATGACGCGACGAGCGCCGCTGTTATCGGCCACATCGAGCATGGATTGAGTCTGAATCATAAAATTTCTCCGACCCTTAGCCCTTAGACTTCAACAGCGCGTTCGAGGACTTCAACCAGTGCCCAGGACTTGGTCTTGGCCAGCGGACGGGTTTCACGGATGGAAACCTTGTCGCCGATCTTGCACTGGTTGGCTTCGTCGTGCGCGTGCAGCTTAGTCGAACGCTTAACGTATTTACCGTAGATCGGGTGCTTTACGCGACGCTCGATCAGAACGGTGATGGTCTTGTCCATTTTGTCGCTGACGACACGGCCAGTCAGCGTACGGACGGTTTTTTCAGCTTCAGCCATGATCACTTACCTGCCTGCTGGTTGAGCACAGTTTTCACGCGAGCGATGTCACGCTTAACTTGCGAGAGCAGGTGCGACTGCCCCAACTGGCCAGTTGCTTTCTGCATACGCAGATTGAACTGGTCGCGCAGCAAGCCGAGCAGTTGCTCGTTCAGTTGCTGTGCCGATTTTTCACGAAGTTCATTCGCTTTCATCACATCACCGTCCGCTTAACAAAGGAGGTGGCGAGAGGCAGCTTTGCAGCAGCCAGGGCGAAAGCTTCGCGCGCCAGCTCTTCAGAAACACCCTCGATCTCGTACAGGACTTTGCCTGGCTGAATCTGGGCAACCCAGTATTCCACGGAGCCCTTACCTTTACCCATACGAACCTCAAGAGGTTTTTTGGAGATCGGCTTGTCCGGGAACACACGGATCCAGATCTTACCGCCACGCTTAACGTGACGGGTCAGCGCACGACGTGCGGACTCGATCTGGCGAGCGGTGAGGCGACCGCGAGCAACAGCTTTCAGGGCGAATTCGCCGAAGCTGACTTTGCTACCGCGCAGTGCCAGACCACGGTTGTGGCCAGTCATCTGCTTGCGGAATTTTGTACGCTTTGGTTGCAACATTTGGCGTACCCCTTACTTAGCAGCTTTTTTACGAGGCGCTGGTGCTTGTGGTTTCAGTTCTTCTTGGCGACCACCAATAACTTCGCCTTTGAAGATCCAAACCTTCACACCGATCACACCGTAAGTGGTGTGAGCTTCGTAGGTGTTGTAGTCGATATCGGCACGCAGGGTGTGCAGAGGCACACGACCTTCGCGATACCACTCGGTACGAGCAATCTCAGCACCGCCGAGACGACCGCTCACCTGGATCTTGATGCCCTTGGCACCAATACGCATGGCGTTCTGTACCGCGCGCTTCATGGCGCGACGGAACATTACACGGCGTTCCAGCTGCTGAGCTACGCTCTGCGCAACCAGCATAGCGTCGAGTTCCGGCTTGCGGATCTCTTCGATGTTGATGTGCACAGGCACACCCATCTGCTTGGTCAGGTCCTGACGCAGCTTCTCGACATCTTCACCTTTCTTACCGATAACGATACCGGGACGAGCGGTGTGGATGGTGATGCGTGCAGTTTGAGCCGGACGATGAATATCGATACGGCTTACGGACGCGCTTTTTAGTTTGTCTTGGAGGTACTCACGCGTTTTCAGATCCTTCAACAGGTAATCTGCGTAAGTAGCACCGTCTGCGTACCAGACGGAGGTGTGCTCCTTGACGATTCCCAGGCGAATGCCAGTGGGATGTACTTTCTGACCCATCTGATCGACTCCGTTACTTGTCCGCAACCTTGACAGTGATATGGCAAGACCGCTTGACGATGCGATCAGCACGGCCTTTGGCACGTGGCATGATGCGCTTCAGCGAACGCCCTTCGTTGACGAAGACGGTGGAGACCTTCAGGTCATCAACGTCTGCGCCTTCGTTGTGTTCGGCGTTGGCTACGGCCGACTCGAGGACTTTCTTCATGATTTCAGCGGCTTTTTTGCTGCTGAAGGCCAACAGGTTGAGCGCTTCGCCCACCTTCTTCCCGCGGATCTGGTCGGCGACCAAGCGGGCTTTCTGGGCGGAGATGCGAGCGCCCGACAACTTAGCGGCTACTTCCATTTCCTTACCCCTTAACGCTTGGCTTTCTTGTCAGCCACGTGCCCGCGATAGGTGCGGGTACCGGCGAACTCGCCCAGTTTGTGGCCGACCATGTCTTCGTTCACGAGAACTGGAACATGCTGGCGACCGTTGTGAACCGCGATGGTCAGACCGACCATTTGTGGCAGGATCATCGAACGGCGCGACCAGGTTTTAACTGGCTTGCGATCGTTCTTCTCCACCGCCACTTCGACCTTCTTCAACAGGTGAAGATCGATAAAAGGACCTTTTTTCAGAGAACGTGGCACTGTCGTATCCCTCTAGTTACTTGCGACGACGGACGATCATGTTGTCGGTACGCTTATTACCACGGGTTTTAGCACCCTTGGTTGGGAAGCCCCATGGCGATACCGGATGACGACCACCGGAGGTACGACCTTCACCACCACCGTGTGGGTGGTCAACCGGGTTCATGGCAACACCACGAACGGTTGGGCGAACGCCGCGCCAGCGTTTGGCACCAGCTTTACCCAGCGAACGCAGGCTGTGCTCGGAGTTCGAGACTTCGCCCAGGGTCGCACGGCACTCAGCCAGGACTTTACGCATTTCACCAGAGCGCAGACGCAGGGTCACGTAGACACCTTCGCGAGCGATCAGCTGAGCCGAAGCACCAGCGGAACGAGCGATCTGAGCACCTTTACCCGGCTTCAGTTCGATGCCGTGAATGGTGCTACCTACTGGAATGTTGCGCAGCTGCAGGGAGTTACCGGCCTTGATTGGGGCCAGGGCACCTGCGATCAGCTGGTCGCCAGCGCTCACGCCTTTAGGCGCGATGATGTAGCGACGCTCACCGTCTGCGTAGCACAGCAGGGCGATGTGAGCAGTACGGTTTGGATCGTATTCGATACGCTCGACAGTGGCTGGAATGCCATCTTTGTCGTTGCGACGGAAGTCGACCAGACGGTAATGCTGCTTGTGACCACCACCAACGTGACGAGTGGTAATGCGGCCATTGTTGTTACGACCACCAGACTTCGATTTTTTCTCGATCAGCGGTGCGTGAGGAGCGCCTTTGTGCAGCTCCTTGTTGACCACCTTGACCACGAAACGGCGGCCAGGGGAAGTCGGTTTGCATTTAACGATTGCCATGATGCACCCCTTCCTTACTCAGCACTGCTGCTGAAATCGAGATCTTGGCCTGGCTGAAGGGAGACGATCGCCTTCTTCCAGTCATTACGCTTGCCCAGACCACGTGCGGTACGCTTGGTTTTACCCAGAACGTTAACAGTCGACACGTTTTCAACTTTTACGTTGAACAGGCCTTCGACAGCTTTCTTGATTTCCAGCTTGGTTGCATCAGTAGCAACCTTGAATACGAACTGGCCTTTTTTCTCAGCCAGAACGGTAGCCTTCTCGGAAACGTGCGGGCCAAGGAGGACTTTGAATACGCGTTCCTGGTTCATCCCAGCAGCTCCTCGAATTTCTTCACGGCCGAGACAGTGATCAACACTTTCTCGTATGCGATCAGACTGACCGGGTCGGAACCTTGTACGTCACGTACGTCGACGTGCGGCAGGTTACGAGCAGCCAGGTACAGGTTCTGATCAACAGCGTCGGAAACGATCAGTACATCGCTCAGACCCATGCCGTTCAGCTTGTTCAGCAGATCTTTGGTTTTCGGTGCTTCAACAGCGAAGTCCTGAACCACGACCAGACGGTCGCTACGCACCAGCTCAGCGAGGATGGAGCGCAGAGCTGCGCGATACATCTTCTTGTTGAGCTTTTGCGAGTGATCTTGAGGGCGAGCTGCGAAGGTTACACCACCGCCACGCCAGATCGGACCACGAGTGGTACCAGCACGAGCACGGCCAGTACCCTTCTGACGCCATGGGCGCTTACCGCCACCAGCCACGTCGGAACGGGTCTTCTGCTGCTTGGTGCCCTGACGGCCGCCGGCCATGTAGGCCACGACTGCTTGGTGAACCAGCGTCTCGTTGAATTCGCCACCGAAAGTCAGTTCGGAAACTTCGATCGCCTGAGCGTCATTTACATTAAGTTGCATGTCAGTTTCCCCTTAACCGCGAGCCTTGACAGCTGGACGTACAACCACGTCGCCGCCAGTAGCGCCAGGTACGGCACCCTTGATCAGCAGCAGGTTGCGTTCAGCGTCTACGCGAACTACTTCCAGGGACTGAACAGTCACGCGCTCGGCGCCCATGTGACCGGACATTTTCTTGCCCTTGAACACACGACCAGGAGTCTGGCACTGGCCGATGGAACCAGGAACACGGTGCGACACGGAGTTACCGTGGGTGTTGTCCTGACCACGGAAGTTCCAGCGCTTGATGGTACCGGCGAAGCCTTTACCTTTGGACTGACCAGTAACGTCTACCAGCTGGCCTGCAGTGAAGAGTTCAGCTTTGATCAGATCGCCAGCCTGGAAATCGCCTTCTTCAAGACGGAACTCCCAAACACCGCGACCAGCGGCAACGTTGGCCTTGGCGAAGTGGCCTGCCTGAGCGGCAGTCACACGCGAAGCACGACGCTCGCCGACAGTGACTTGCACTGCACGGTAGCCATCGGTTTCTTCAGTTTTGAACTGGGTGACGCGATTCGGCTCGATCTCAATGACCGTGACCGGAATGGAGACACCTTCTTCGGTGAAAATGCGGGTCATACCGCACTTGCGACCGATTACACCAATAGTCATGTTGTAAACCTCATGAGTGTACGGGGCTTTCACCCGCTATGGCCGCCCATTTCAGAGCGTTACACGACTAGACCGAAGTCTTAGCCGAGGCTGATCTGTACTTCCACACCTGCCGCCAGATCAAGCTTCATCAGCGCGTCAACGGTTTTATCCGTTGGCTGGACGATGTCCAGAACACGCTTATGAGTGCGAATCTCGTACTGGTCACGCGCGTCTTTGTTGACGTGCGGGGAGACCAGAACGGTGAAACGCTCTTTGCGGGTAGGCAGTGGAATTGGACCACGCACTTGTGCACCAGTACGTTTCGCGGTTTCCACGATTTCCTGGGTGGATTGGTCGATCAGGCGATGGTCGAAAGCCTTCAACCTGATACGGATTTGCTGATTTTGCATTGGATTTCAGACTCCAGGCTGTTCCCAACGGACGCACTACGCCCGCTAAAAGGAGGCGTGATTCTATAGACGCCCCCAATTAGTGTCAACCCAATAAAAAAAACCCCCGCTGAGCGGGGGTTTTTTCAATCGGTCGAGTGATTACTCGATGATTTTGGCCACAACGCCGGCGCCGACGGTACGACCGCCTTCACGGATAGCGAAGCGCAGACCGTCTTCCATTGCGATGGTCTTGATCAGGGTAACAGTCATCTGAATGTTGTCACCTGGCATTACCATTTCAACGCCTTCCGGCAGTTCGCAGTTACCGGTCACGTCAGTGGTACGGAAGTAGAACTGTGGACGGTAGCCTTTGAAGAACGGAGTGTGACGGCCGCCTTCTTCCTTCGACAGGACGTAGACTTCTGCGGTGAACTTGGTGTGCGGCTTGACCGAACCTGGCTTGACCAGAACCTGGCCACGCTCAACGTCGTCACGCTTGGTACCACGCAGCAGAACGCCGCAGTTCTCGCCAGCACGACCTTCGTCCAGCAGCTTGCGGAACATCTCAACACCGGTGCAGGTGGTGGTGGTGGTGTCACGCAGACCAACGATTTCCAGCGGATCCTGAACGCGGACGATACCACGCTCGATACGACCGGTAACAACGGTACCACGACCCGAGATCGAGAATACGTCTTCGATCGGCATCAGGAACGGCTGGTCGATGGCACGAACTGGCTCAGGGATGTAGGCATCCAGAGTTTCTACCAGCTTCTTGACAGCGGTAGTGCCCATTTCGTTGTCGTCTTTGCCTTCCAGGGCCATACGAGCGGAACCGATGATGATCGGAGTGTCGTCGCCTGGGAAGTCGTAGGTGGACAGCAGGTCGCGAACTTCCATCTCGACCAGTTCCAGCAGCTCAGCGTCGTCAACCAGGTCAGCCTTGTTCAGGAAGACCACGATGTACGGAACGCCTACCTGACGGGACAGCAGGATGTGCTCACGGGTTTGTGGCATCGGACCATCGGCGGCCGAGCAAACCAGGATCGCGCCGTCCATCTGGGCAGCACCGGTGATCATGTTCTTCACGTAGTCAGCGTGACCTGGGCAGTCAACGTGAGCGTAGTGACGAATGTTCGAGTTGTACTCGACGTGAGCGGTGTTGATGGTGATACCGCGCGCTTTTTCTTCCGGAGCCGAGTCGATCTTGTCGAACTCAACGACTGCCGAACCGAAAACTTCGGAGCAGACGCGAGTCAGAGCTGCGGTCAGAGTGGTCTTACCGTGGTCAACGTGGCCGATGGTGCCGACGTTAACGTGGGGAAGGGAACGATCAAATTTTTCTTTAGCCACGACAGTGAACCTCTTGCCTAAAGGGGATTAGCCTTGTTTTTTAACGAGTGCTTCGACGATGTTCGACGGAGCTTCGGCGTATTTGGAGAATTCCATGGAGTAGCTTGCGCGACCCTGAGACATGGAACGAACGTCGGTTGCGTAACCGAACATCTCTCCGAGCGGTACTTCAGCACGGACGACGCGGCCAGAGACCGACTCATCCATACCCTGGACCAGACCACGACGACGGTTCAGGTCACCCATCACGTCACCCAGGTAGTCTTCCGGGGTTACAACTTCGACTTTCATGATCGGCTCGAGAACCACGCCACCGCCCTTCTGGGCCAGTTGCTTGGTCGCCATCGAAGCAGCGATCTTGAACGCCATTTCGTTGGAGTCGACGTCGTGGTACGAACCGTCGAATACCGCGGCCTTCAGGCCGATCAGAGGATAACCGGCAACAACGCCGTTTTTCATCTGCTCTTCGATACCCTTCTGGATCGCAGGGATGTATTCCTTAGGAATCACACCACCAACGACTTCGTTGGAGAACACCAGACCTTCTGTGATGTTGCCCTTGTCGTCCACGTCCGGCTCGGAGAAGCGAACCCAGCAGTGACCGAACTGACCACGACCACCCGACTGACGAACGAACTTGCCTTCGATCTCGACGTTGGATTTGGTGATCTTCTCGCGGTACGAAACCTGCGGCTTGCCGATGTTGGCTTCGACGTTGAATTCGCGCTTCATGCGGTCAACGAGGATGTCCAGGTGCAGCTCACCCATACCGGAGATGATGGTCTGACCGGTTTCTTCATCGGTCTTGACGCGGAACGATGGGTCTTCCTGAGCCAGCTTGCCCAGTGCGATACCCATCTTCTCCTGGTCCTGCTTGGTTTTCGGCTCTACAGAGAGCGAAATCACAGGCTCAGGGAAGTCCATACGCTCAAGGATGATCGGCTTGTCGGCGTTGCACAGGGTATCACCAGTAGTGACGTCCTTCATGCCGATCAGAGCAGCGATGTCGCCTGCACGTACTTCTTTGATCTCTTCACGCTGGTTGGCGTGCATCTGGACCATACGACCAACGCGCTCTTTCTTGCCTTTGACCGAGTTGATGACGGAGTCACCGGAGGTCAGGAAGCCCGAGTAAACGCGAACGAAGGTCAGAGTACCAACGAACGGGTCGGTGGCAATCTTGAAGGCCAGGGCCGAGAACGGCTCGTCGTCGTCAGCATGACGCTCGTCGAACTGCTCTGGCTTGACTTCGTCCTTAGGCACGTCGATCAGGTCAGGGTGGATACCCTTGATCGCAGGGATCTCGGTCGGAGCTGGCAGGAAGTCGATAACGGCGTCGAGAACCAGGGGAACACCCTTGTTCTTGAACGACGAACCGCAGACAGCCGGAACGATCTCGCTGGCCAGGGTGCGCGCGCGCAGGCCTGCCTTGATCTCTTCGACGGACAGCTCACCTTCTTCAAGGTACTTGTTCATCAGCTCTTCGGTGGCTTCGGCGGCGGCTTCAACCATGTTGTTGCGCCATTCGTTAGCCAGCTCGACCATATCCGCAGGAATTTCTTCCTCGCGGTAGGTAGTACCCTTGTCGTCGTCGTTCCAGTAGATAGCCTTCATCTTGATCAGGTCAACCTGACCCTGGAAGTTATCTTCCGAACCGATGGCCAGCTGAACAGGAACCGGAGTGTGACCCAGACGGTTCTTGATCTGACCTACGACGCGCAGGAAGTTTGCACCAGCACGGTCCATCTTGTTCACGTAAACAACACGCGGAACGCCGTACTTGTTGGCCTGACGCCATACGGTTTCGGACTGCGGCTCAACGCCGGAGGTGCCACAGAACACAACGACCGCGCCGTCGAGTACACGCAGCGAACGCTCTACTTCAATGGTGAAGTCAACGTGGCCAGGGGTATCGATAACGTTTACGCGGTAGTTGTCATACTGACCACGGGAACCTTTCCAGAAGGTGGTAACGGCAGCGGAGGTAATGGTGATACCCCGCTCCTGCTCCTGCACCATCCAGTCGGTGGTCGCGGCGCCGTCATGCACCTCGCCCATTTTGTGGCTCAGACCTGTGTAGAACAGGATCCGCTCGGTAGTGGTGGTCTTGCCCGCGTCAACGTGGGCACAGATACCAATGTTACGGTAGCGGTTAATTGCTGTAGTACGAGCCATAAAGCCCTCGCAAAAAGATTGATGCTTGAATTAGAAGCGGTAGTGCGAGAACGCTTTGTTGGCTTCAGCCATACGGTGAACGTCTTCACGCTTCTTGACTGCAGCACCCTTGCCTTCGGCAGCATCCAGCAGTTCGCCGGCCAGACGCAGAGCCATCGACTTCTCGCCGCGCTTGCGGGCGTAGTCTACGAGCCAGCGCATTGCCAGAGCGTTACGACGGGATGGACGAACTTCAACCGGGACCTGGTAAGTGGCACCGCCGACACGACGGGACTTTACTTCGACCAGCGGAGCGATGGCGTCGAGAGCTTTCTCGAAGATTTCCAGGGGGTCGCTGTTCTTGCGTGCTTTGACGGTATCCAGGGCACCGTAAACGATGCGCTCGGCTACGGCCTTCTTGCCGCTTTCCATCACGTGGTTCATGAACTTCGCGAGAATCTGGGATCCGTACTTCGGATCGTCAAGGATCTCACGTTTTGCTGCTACACGACGTCTTGGCATGATAAGCCCTCAAACGGTCTTCAGGTTAGCCCGGGACCAGGTCATTCGACCCACGCCCGACCTTACTCTTATCGACTCAAAAAAATGGATGTCTGCAAACGACCGATTACTTCGGACGCTTGGTACCGTACTTCGAACGACCCTGGTTACGGCCTTTAACGCCCGAAGTATCCAGAGAGCCGCGAACGGTGTGGTAACGAACACCTGGCAAGTCTTTTACACGGCCGCCACGAATCAGGACGACGCTGTGCTCTTGCAGGTTGTGGCCTTCACCACCGATGTACGAGGAAACCTCGAAACCGTTGGTCAGACGCACACGGCATACTTTACGCAGTGCCGAGTTAGGTTTTTTCGGCGTGGTGGTGTACACACGGGTGCACACGCCACGACGCTGCGGGCAGTTCTGCAGCGCAGGAACGTCGGACTTCTCGACCGAACGCTTACGCGGCTGACGTACCAGCTGGTTGATAGTTGCCATCTACTAGCTCCACTGATTGTCTTGCGACTCTATTGTCTTGCAAGAAAGCCAAAAATTGGCGAGACGGAGCCTCACCAAATTTAAGGGTACAAAAGTCTAAAGAGGATCTTGCACCCAGTCAAGACGAGGCCCCGGCCCTCCCCGCCCGATCATCGGCAACATTTCATGTCGCCGATGATCGCCCGAGGCTTGCCGGGGCCTTGCCCTGTACTTAATTACCGCTGGAATTCAGCGCTTCGGTCAGTGCAGCTTCCACTTCACTGGCGCTTACACGCAGCGGTTTGTCGGCATCACGGCGACGCTTGCGCTCGCTGTGGTAGGCCAGACCAGTACCGGCCGGGATCAGACGACCCACGACCACGTTCTCTTTCAGGCCGCGCAGGTAGTCGCGCTTGCCGGTTACCGCCGCTTCGGTCAGTACGCGGGTTGTTTCCTGGAAGGAAGCCGCGGAGATGAACGACTCGGTGGACAGCGAGGCCTTGGTGATACCCAGCAGCACTCGGGTGAACTTGGAGATGAACTTGTCCTCGCTAGCGAGACGCTCGTTCTCTACCAGCACCTGGGTCAGTTCCATCTGGTCGCCCTTGATGAAGCTGGAATCGCCCGACTCGGAGATCTCAACCTTGCGCAGCATCTGACGCAGGATGGTCTCGATGTGCTTGTCGTTGATCTTCACGCCTTGCAGACGGTAAACGTCCTGGATCTCGTTGACGATGTACTTCGCCAGCGCACTCACACCCAGCAGACGCAGGATGTCATGCGGATCGCTCGGGCCGTCGGAGATAACTTCGCCGCGGTTTACCTGTTCACCTTCGAAGACGTTCAGGTGGCGCCACTTTGGAATCAGCTCTTCGTACGGATCGCTACCGTCGGTCGGAGTGATCACCAGGCGACGCTTGCCCTTGGTCTCTTTACCGAATGCGATGGTGCCGCTGACTTCAGCCAGAATCGAGGCTTCTTTCGGACGACGCGCTTCGAACAGGTCGGCAACGCGCGGCAGACCACCGGTGATGTCACGGGTCTTCGACGTCTCTTGCGGGATACGCGCGATAACGTCACCAACACCGATCTGAGCACCGTCAGCCACACCGACAAGGGCGTTGGCCGGCAGGAAGTACTGGGCAGGTACGTCAGTACCTGGCAGGTACAGGTCCTTGCCTGCAGCATCGACCATCTTGATTGCCGGACGGATTTCCTTGCCTGCGGCAGGGCGATCCTTGACGTCCAGTACTTCAATGTTGGTCAAGCCGGTCAGTTCGTCGGTCTGACGCTTGATGGTGATGTTTTCTTCCATGCCCACGAAGGTCACGGTACCTTTCAGCTCGGTAACGATCGGGTGGGTGTGTGGGTCCCACTTGGCGACGATGGCGCCAGCTTCGACCTTTTCACCTTCCTTGACCGAAATCACCGCACCGTAAGGCAGCTTGTAGCGTTCACGCTCACGACCGAACTCGTCAGCAATCGCCAACTCACCCGAACGCGATACGGCAACCAGGTTACCGTCGGCACGCTCAACCTGCTTCAGGTTGTGCAGACGCACCATACCGCCATTCTTAACCTGGACGCTGTCGGCAGCCGAGGTACGGCTTGCAGCACCACCGATGTGGAACGTACGCATGGTCAGCTGGGTGCCCGGTTCACCGATCGACTGGGCAGCGATAACGCCGACAGCTTCACCGATGTTCACCTGGTGACCGCGAGCCAGGTCACGACCGTAGCACTTGGCACAGATGCCGTAGCGGGTTTCGCAGTTGATCGGCGAACGCACGATCACTTCGTCGATGCTGTTCAGCTCGATGAACTCAACCCACTGCTCGTCGACCAAGGTACCGGCCGGAACGATAACGTCCTCGGTGCCTGGCTTGAACACGTCACGGGCGATGACACGACCCAATACACGCTCACCCAGCGGCTCTACAACGTCGCCGCCTTCGATGTGTGGCGTCATCACCAGGCCCTGATCGGTGCCGCAGTCGATCTCGGTCACAACCAGATCCTGGGCAACGTCCACCAGACGACGAGTCAGGTAACCGGAGTTAGCGGTTTTCAGTGCGGTATCCGCCAGACCCTTACGAGCACCGTGAGTCGAGATGAAGTACTGAAGTACGCTCAGACCTTCACGGAAGTTCGCAGTGATCGGCGTCTCGATGATGGAGCCGTCCGGCTTGGCCATCAGACCACGCATACCGGCCAGCTGACGGATCTGGGCTGCGGAACCCCGCGCACCCGAGTCAGCCATCATGTACATCGAGTTGAAGGACTCTTGCTCGACTTCCTTGCCTTCGCGGTCGATGACCTTCTCTTTCGAGAGGTTGGCCATCATCGCCTTGGACACTTCGTCGTTCGCCTTCGACCACAAGTCGATGACCTTGTTGTACTTCTCGCCCTGGGTTACCAGACCGGAGGCGTACTGGCTCTCGATTTCCTTCACTTCGTCGGTAGCGTTACCGATGATGCGGGCTTTCTCGTCCGGGATAACGAAGTCGTTAACACCGATGGAAACGCCGGAAATGGTCGAGTATGCGAAACCGGTGTACATCAGTTGGTCGGCGAAGATAACGGTCTCTTTCAGACCAACCACGCGGTAGCACTGGTTGATCAGCTTGGAGATCGCCTTTTTCTTCATCGGCTGGTTGACCACGTCATACGGCAGACCTGCCGGCACAACCTGGAACAGCAGCGCACGGCCTACGGTGGTGTCGACGATGCGGGTGTTCTTGACCACCGAGCCATCACGCTCTTTCACGGTTTCGTTGATACGAACCTTGATTTTCGCGTGCAGGGCGGCTTCGCCGGCGCGGAATACGCGGTCGACTTCCTGCAGGTCGGCGAACACGCGACCTTCGCCCTTGGCATTGATGGCTTCCCGGGTCATGTAGTACAGACCCAGTACAACGTCCTGCGACGGAACGATGATTGGCTCACCGTTGGCTGGCGACAGGATGTTGTTGGTCGACATCATCAGCGCACGCGCTTCGAGCTGGGCTTCCAGGGTCAGCGGCACGTGAACGGCCATCTGGTCACCGTCGAAGTCGGCGTTGTACGCAGCACAGACCAGCGGGTGCAGCTGGATAGCCTTACCTTCGATCAGTACGGGTTCAAACGCCTGGATACCCAGACGGTGAAGGGTCGGTGCACGGTTGAGCAGTACGGGGTGTTCGCGAATCACTTCAGCGAGAACGTCCCACACCTCTGGCAGCTCGCGCTCGACCATCTTCTTGGCAGCCTTGATGGTGGTCGCCAGACCACGCATTTCCAGCTTGCCGAAAATGAACGGCTTGAACAGCTCGAGGGCCATCTTCTTCGGCAGACCGCACTGGTGCAGACGCAGGGTCGGACCTACGGTAATTACCGAACGGCCGGAGTAGTCAACACGCTTACCGAGCAAGTTCTGACGGAAGCGACCTTGCTTACCTTTGATCATGTCGGCCAGGGACTTCAGCGGACGCTTGTTCGAGCCAGTGATGGCGCGACCACGACGGCCGTTGTCCAGCAGAGCGTCAACCGCTTCCTGCAGCATGCGCTTTTCGTTGCGCACGATGATGTCCGGCGCCGACAGATCCAGCAGGCGCTTCAGACGGTTGTTACGGTTGATCACCCGGCGATACAGGTCGTTCAGGTCGGAAGTCGCGAAACGGCCACCATCCAGCGGAACCAGCGGACGCAGGTCCGGCGGCAGCACTGGCAGGACGGTCAGGACCATCCACTCAGGCAGGTTGCCCGAGCCCTGGAAAGCTTCCATCAGCTTCAGACGCTTGGAAAGCTTCTTGATCTTGGTTTCCGAGTTGGTCTGCGGAATTTCTTCGCGCAGGCGGCCGATCTCGTGCTCCAGGTCGATAGCGTGCAGCAGCTCGCGGACAGCCTCGGCACCCATACGGGCATCGAAGTCGTCACCGAACTCTTCCAGCGCTTCGAAGTACTGCTCGTCGTTCAGCAGCTGGCCCTTTTCCAGGGTAGTCATGCCCGGGTCGATAACGACATAGCTCTCGAAGTAGAGCACGCGCTCGATATCACGCAGGGTCATGTCCATCAGCAGGCCGATACGGGACGGCAGCGACTTCAGGAACCAGATGTGGGCAACCGGCGAGGCCAGCTCGATGTGCGCCATGCGCTCACGACGAACCTTCGCCAGGGCAACTTCAACGCCGCACTTCTCGCAGATTACGCCGCGGTGCTTGAGGCGCTTGTACTTGCCGCACAGGCACTCGTAGTCCTTGACTGGGCCAAAGATCTTGGCGCAGAACAGGCCGTCACGCTCAGGCTTGAACGTACGGTAGTTGATGGTTTCCGGCTTCTTAACTTCACCGAACGACCACGAACGGATCATTTCAGGCGACGCCAGACCGATGCGGATGGCGTCGAACTCTTCGACTTGACCCTGGTTTTTCAGCAAATTCAGTAGGTCTTTCAAGGCCTTTCCTCCTGGCGGAGCAGGGAGCGGGCATTACCTGCCCCACTCCCCTTCGCGTCACGTGTTATTCGGTTTCCAGATCGATATCGATACCGAGCGAACGGATCTCTTTGATCAACACGTTGAAGGACTCGGGCATGCCCGGCTCCATACGGTGATCGCCATCCACGATGTTCTTGTACATCTTGGTACGGCCGTTCACGTCGTCCGACTTCACTGTGAGCATTTCTTGCAGGGTGTATGCCGCGCCGTATGCTTCCAGCGCCCACACTTCCATCTCCCCGAAACGCTGACCACCGAACTGCGCCTTACCACCCAGCGGCTGCTGGGTAACCAGGCTGTAGGAACCAGTGGAACGCGCGTGCATCTTGTCGTCCACCAAGTGGTTCAGCTTGAGCATGTACATGTAACCAACGGTCACAGGACGCTCGAACTTGTTGCCGGTACGGCCGTCGAACAGCACCATCTGGCCGCTCTCTGGCAGGTCGGCCAGTTTCAGCATGGCCTTGATCTCGCGCTCCTTGGCACCATCGAAGACCGGGGTAGCCATCGGCACGCCTTTCTTCAGGTTGTTAGCCAGGGCCAGGATCTCTTCGTCGGTGAATTCGTCGAGATTTTCCTGACGACCGCCGATCTCGTTGTAGACCTCGGTCAGGAACACGCGCAGCTCAGCGGCTTTACGCTGCTCTTCGAGCATGCGGTCGATCTTCTCGCCCAGACCCTTGGCCGCGAGGCCCAGGTGGGTTTCAAGGATCTGACCAACGTTCATACGCGAAGGTACACCCAGCGGGTTCAGTACGACGTCAACCGGAGTACCGTTGGCATCGTGCGGCATGTCTTCAACCGGCATGATGACCGAGACGACACCCTTGTTACCGTGACGACCGGCCATCTTGTCACCCGGCTGGATGCGGCGGCGGATTGCCAGGTAAACCTTGACGATCTTCAGTACGCCCGGTGCCAGGTCATCGCCCTGCTGCAGCTTGCGCTTCTTGTCTTCGAACTTGTCGTCCAGCAGACGGCGACGGTCGACGATGTACTGCTGAGCCTTTTCCAGCTGCTCGTTCAGTGCATCTTCAGCCATGCGCAGTTTGAACCACTGGCCATGCTCCAGACCGTCCAGCACCTCGTCAGTGATCACGGTGCCTTTCTTCAGACCTGCACCACCATCAACCACTTGGCCGTTCAGAGCAGAACGCAGACGCTCGAAGGTTGCACCTTCGACAATGCGGAACTCTTCGTTGAGGTCCTTGCGGATCTCGTCGAGCTGCATCTTCTCGATGGCCAGCGCGCGGCTATCGCGCTCCACGCCATCACGGGTGAAGACCTGTACGTCGATGACAGTACCCTTGGTGCCGGTTGGCACACGCAGGGAGGTGTCCTTAACGTCGCTGGCCTTCTCACCGAAGATTGCGCGCAGCAGTTTTTCTTCCGGAGTCAGCTGGGTTTCGCCTTTTGGCGTGACCTTGCCGACCAGGATGTCGCCAGCGCCAACTTCAGCACCTACGTATACGATACCGGCTTCGTCCAGCTTGTTCAGTGCGGCTTCACCCACGTTCGGGATGTCCGCAGTGATTTCCTCTGGGCCAAGCTTGGTGTCACGCGCCACACAGGTCAGTTCCTGAATGTGGATGGTGGTGAAGCGATCTTCCTGAACAACACGTTCGGACAGGCAGATGGAGTCTTCGAAGTTGAAGCCGTTCCACGCCATGAACGCGATGCGCATGTTCTGACCCAGAGCCAGCTCACCCATGTCGGTGGACGGGCCGTCGGCCATGATGTCACCACGCTGAACCTTGTCACCCCTGCTCACCAGCGGACGCTGGTTGATGCAGGTGTTCTGGTTCGAACGGGTGTACTTGGTCAGGTTGTAGATATCCACACCTGCTTCGCCGGTTTCCACTTCGTCGTCGGCAACGCGAACAACGATACGGCTGGCGTCGACCGAGTCGATCACACCACCGCGGCGAGCAACCACGCAGACACC
The DNA here is from genome assembly GCF_045164175.1 of Pseudomonas sp. 10(2024). NCBI lineage: Bacteria > Pseudomonadati > Pseudomonadota > Gammaproteobacteria > Pseudomonadales > Pseudomonadaceae > Pseudomonas > Pseudomonas sp. 10(2024). The sequence continues at coordinate 514,055 of NZ_CP174006.1, read as the reverse complement.
GGAGTCACGGGCAACGTTGCGCTCCATGCCAGTACCTACCAGCGGCTTGTCGGCACGCAGGGTTGGTACAGCCTGACGCTGCATGTTCGAACCCATCAACGCACGGTTGGCGTCGTCGTGCTCGAGGAACGGAATCAGCGACGCTGCAACGGAAACAACCTGCTTCGGCGAAACATCCATCAGGGTGACGTCTTCCGGCGCCTTGACGGTGAATTCGTTCAGGTGACGAACTGCTACCAGCTCATCGATCAGTTGCTTCTTGTCGTTCATCGCGGCCGAAGCCTGTGCGATAACGTGATCTGCCTCTTCGATTGCCGACAGGAACACGATGTCGTCGCTGACAACGCCTTCCTTCACCACGCGGTACGGGCTTTCCAGGAAGCCGTACTGGTTGGTGCGGGCGTAGGCCGCCAGGGAGTTGATCAGACCGATGTTCGGACCTTCAGGGGTCTCGATCGGGCACACACGGCCATAGTGGGTCGGGTGTACGTCACGGACTTCGAAGCCGGCACGCTCACGGGTCAGACCGCCAGGGCCGAGTGCGGAGACGCGGCGCTTGTGGGTAATCTCCGAGAGAGGGTTGTTCTGGTCCATGAACTGGGACAGCTGGCTGGAACCGAAGAACTCTTTCACCGCTGCCGCTACCGGCTTGGCGTTGATCAGGTCTTGCGGCATCAGGCCTTCGCTTTCCGCCATCGACAGGCGTTCCTTGACCGCGCGCTCGACACGCACCAGGCCAACGCGGAACTGGTTCTCGGCCATCTCGCCGACGCAACGTACGCGACGGTTACCCAGGTGGTCGATGTCGTCGACGATGCCTTTGCCGTTACGGATATCGACCAGGGTCTTCAGAACCTCGACGATGTCTTCCTTGCTCAGCACGCCCGAACCCTCGATCTCGGTACGACCGATACGACGGTTGAACTTCATGCGGCCTACGGCGGACAGATCGTAACGCTCGGCACTGAAGAACAGGTTGTTGAACAGGGTCTCGGCTGCGTCCTTGGTTGGCGGCTCGCCTGGACGCATCATGCGGTAGATCTCGACCAGCGCTTCCAGTTGGTTGCTGGTCGTATCGATCTTCAGAGTGTCAGAGATGAACGGACCGCAATCGATGTCGTTGGTGTACAGGGTCTCGATACGGACAACCTGCGCCTTGGCGACCTTGATCAGCAGCTCGGTAGTCATCTCGGTGTTGCATTCGGCGAGAATTTCGCCGGTAGCCGGATGCACGATAGCCTTGGCGGTAGTGCGGCCCAGGACGTATTCCATTGGAACGTCCAGTTGCTTGACGCCGGCCTTCTCGAGCTGGTTGATGTGGCGCGCGGTAATACGGCGGCCTTGCTCGACGATGACTTTGCCGGTTTCGTCATGGATGTCCATGACTGCAACTTCACCACGCAGACGCTGCGGTACCAGTTCCAGGCTGAGTTTTTCGCCGGAAATGTGGAACACGTTGGTGGTGTAGAAGGTGTTCAGCACTTCTTCAGTGCTGTAACCCAGGGCGCGCAGCAGCACCGAGGCCGGCAGTTTGCGGCGACGGTCGATACGCACGAACACGCAGTCCTTCGGGTCGAACTCGAAGTCCAACCAGGAACCGCGGTAAGGGATGATGCGAGCGGAGTACAGCAGCTTGCCCGAGCTGTGGGTCTTGCCACGGTCGTGGTCGAAGAACACACCAGGCGAACGGTGCAGCTGGGAAACGATCACACGCTCGGTACCGTTGATAACGAAGGTACCGTTCTCAGTCATCAGGGGGATTTCACCCATGTAGACTTCTTGCTCTTTGATGTCCTTGATCGCTTTGTTCGACGATTCCTTGTCGAAGATGATCAGGCGCACCTTGACCCGCAGTGGGACCGCGAAGGTCACGCCACGCAGGACACATTCCTTCACATCGAAGGCGGGTTCGCCCAGGCGATAGCCTACGTACTCCAGGGCAGCATTGCCGGAGTAGCTGATGATCGGGAATACCGATTTGAAGGCCGCGTGCAGGCCGACGTCGCGGAAGTGATCCTTGGATGCTCCCGCTTGCAGGAATTCGCGATACGAATCCAGCTGGATGGCCAGGAGGTAAGGCACATCCATGACGTCCGGCAACTTGCTAAAGTCCTTGCGGATACGTTTTTTCTCAGTGTATGAGTAAGCCATCAGCGTTCCCCAGCTTGGTCACCTGCTTGTTTGGCTTCTCCCGGCGGGAGCAGCCAGAAAATCGTGCAAACCCCTTGGTTTGCGCCACCCACATGGGTGTCTTGCAGCTCGTTATCGGGACCGGCCTGACCGGCCACCAATAACGGAAAAAGGCCGGTGGCATAAGCCACCAGCCATCAGCCTTTCGCTCAACGCTCAGGCTGGCATCGCAAGGTCGAGATTACTTCAGCTCGACTTTAGCGCCTGCTTCTTCCAGCTTCTTCTTAGCGTCTTCAGCGGCTTCTTTCGAAACGCCTTCAGCTACAACCTGAGGAGCGCCATCGACTTTCTCTTTGGCTTCTTTCAGGCCCAGACCGGTCAGTTCGCGAACGGCCTTGATCACGTTCACTTTCTTGTCGCCGGCTTCAACCAGAACAACGTTGAACTCGGTCTGCTCTTCAACAACGGCAGCAGCAGCAGCTGGGCCAGCAGCGGCAACAGCAGCGGTAACGCCGAAGGTTTCTTCCATTGCTTTGATCAGCTCAACAACTTCCAGAACGGTTTTCTGGCCGATTGCTTCGATGATTTGTTCGTTAGTCAGAGACATGACTTAAATCCTGTATTGGGGTGACAGCCTACGCAGCCATCAAATTAAACGTATGATTTTGAAAGAATTCGCGCGCCTTAGGCGGCGGTAGCTTCTTTCTGGTCGCGAATGGCTGCCAGAGTACGAGCCAGCTTGCTGGTGGCGCCTTGAATAACGCTCATCAGTCGTGCAATAGCTTCGTCGCGGGTCGGCAGGGTAGCCAACACGTCGATCTGGTTCGCTGCAATGAAATTGCCGTCAAACGCAGCTGCCTTGATCTCGAACTTGTCCTGACCCTTGGCGAACTCTTTGAACAGACGAGCAGCAGCGCCCGGGTGTTCGTTGGAGAAAGCAATCAGGGTCGGGCCTTTGAACGCGTCGTTGAGGATCGAGAATTCGGTGCCTTCAACAGCGCGCTTGAGCAGGGTATTACGCACTACACGTACGTATACGCCAGCTTCGCGGGCCTCTTTACGGAGTCCGGTCATTGCGCTTACAGTCACACCACGGGCATCAGCCACGACAGCGGACAGAGCGACTTTGGCAGCCTCGTTGACTTCAGCGACGATGGCCTTCTTGTCTTCGAGTTTAATTGCCACGGGTTTACTCCTGGTTTTTACCGTTTCATCTGGCCGAGGCCGGATGTCGTTTTGGTGTCTGATTCGGTAACGAATCGGGAGCACCATCTGCGTGGGCTGATGTTTTAAGGCTTGCGCCGCCTACGGTCTTGGATAGCCCCCGCCAGGCAGGGACCCCAATTTTTGCTGGCGGCGCGACTGGTCGCGCCGCCATGTTCTTACACGTTCAGCGAGCTCTGATCGATGACCAGACCTGGGCCCATGGTGGTGCTCAGGGTAACGCGCTTAACGTAGATACCTTTCGAGGAAGCTGGCTTGATACGCTTCAGGTCAGCGATCAGGGCTTCAACGTTTTCCTTCAGCTTGTCAGCTTCAAAGCCGATCTTGCCAACGGAGGTGTGGATGATACCGTTTTTGTCGGTACGGTAGCGAACCTGACCAGCCTTGGCGTTTTTCACGGCAGTGGCTACGTCTGGGGTCACGGTACCAACTTTCGGGTTAGGCATCAGGCCGCGAGGACCCAGAACCTGACCCAGCTGACCTACAACGCGCATGGCATCAGGCGATGCGATAACGACGTCATAGTTCAGGTCGCCGCCTTTCATTTCGGCAGCCAGATCGTCCATACCTACGCGATCAGCGCCGGCAGCCAGAGCAGCTTCAGCAGCTGGACCCTGGGTGAAGACAGCAACGCGAACGGTCTTGCCAGTGCCGTGTGGCAGCACGGTAGCGCTACGTACGACCTGGTCGGATTTACGCGGGTCAACACCGAGGTTAACGGCGATGTCGTAGGACTCGACGAACTTGGCAGCAGGCAGCGAGGCCAGCAGAGTTGCCGCTTCTTCGAAGTTGTAGGCCTTGCCTGCTTCGATTTTCTCGGCGATTGCCTTTTGGCGTTTGGTCAGCTTAGCCATTACACACCCTCCACGTTCAGGCCCATGCTGCGGGCAGAGCCAGCGATGGTGCGTACAGCAGCGTCCAGGTCAGCGGCAGTCAGGTCAGCCTGTTTGGCTTTCGCGATGTCTTCCAGCTGAGCACGGGTAACGGTACCGACTTTAACGGTGTTCGGGCGAGCCGAACCACTGGTCAGGCCAGCAGCTTTCTTCAGCAGAACCGAGGCAGGGGTGCTCTTGGTCTCGAAGGTGAAGCTACGGTCGCTGTAGACAGTGATGATCACTGGAGTCGGCAGGCCGGCTTCTTGACCCTGGGTACGGGCGTTGAAGGCCTTGCAGAATTCCATGATGTTCACACCATGTTGACCCAGTGCTGGACCAACGGGTGGGCTTGGGTTGGCCTGGCCGGCCTTAACTTGCAGCTTGATGTAAGCCTGAATCTTCTTAGCCATGAGCTACTCCAAAATCGGGTACGAACGCCTGATGGCTCCCCGGATGACTTGCGTTTTATCCCAGTGACGACAAAACCCCGCAGCACACAGGGCTGCGGGGTATGGGATGCTTCGTCCGCCTAGACCTTTTCGACCTGGCTGAACTCGAGCTCCACCGGAGTAGAGCGACCGAAAATGAGCACCGCAACCTGCAGGCGACTCTTTTCGTAGTTAACTTCTTCGACACTACCATTGAAGTCAGCGAACGGACCATCAATGACTCGAACCACTTCACCTGGCTCGAACAGCGTCTTGGGCTTCGGCTTATCGCTACCGTCGGCAACGCGACGCAGGATGGCCTCAGCTTCTTTATCGGTAATCGGCGCAGGCTTGTCAGCAGTACCGCCAATAAAGCCCATCACGCGAGGGGTGTCCTTGACCAAGTGCCAAGTCCCTTCATTCATCTCCATCTGGACCAGTACATAGCCAGGGAAGAATTTACGCTCACTCTTGCGCTTCTGGCCGTTGCGCATTTCGACGACTTCTTCGGTCGGGACCAAGATCTCGCCGAAACCGTCTTCCATGCCAGCCAGCTTGACGCGCTCGATGAGGGAGCGCATTACATGCTTCTCGTAACCCGAGTAAGCATGCACAACATACCAACGCTTAGCCACGGGACACCTTTAGCCAACGATCAAGGAGACCGCCCAGCCGAGCAGGGAGTCGAGCCCCCACAGCAGCAGTGCCATAACCAGCACGACAGCCACGACAATCAGCGTGGTCTGGGTGGTTTCCTGGCGGGTCGGCCACACGACTTTACGAATCTCGGTACGAGCTTCCTTCGCCAGCGCAAAGAACGACTTGCCCTTCGCAGTCTGCAGAGCTACAAAGCCCGCGACAGCAGCAAGGACGAGAAGCACAAGAACGCGATACAGGATTGGAGAGCCGGAGTAATATTGATTACCCACAACACCAACAACCACCAAAGCCACTACAGCCAGCCACTTGAACAGATCAAAACGCGATTCTTGGGCTTCAGTTTTGGGGGTCATCGAGGAGGATCCTGTAAGAAGAAAGCCATCACACCGAGGTGAAATGGCAGGTCAGGAGGGAATCGAACCCCCAACCTACGGTTTTGGAGACCGTCGCTCTGCCAATTGAGCTACTGACCTGTAACGCTGTATCAGGCCGGCCATTATACCGGCCTGATCAAGTAAATCAACTACTTATTCAATAATTTTTGCTACGACGCCGGCGCCGACGGTACGACCGCCTTCACGGATAGCGAAGCGCAGACCGTCTTCCATTGCGATGGTCTTGATCAGGGTAACAGTCATCTGAATGTTGTCACCTGGCATTACCATTTCAACGCCTTCCGGCAGTTCGCAGTTACCGGTCACGTCAGTGGTACGGAAGTAGAACTGTGGACGGTAGCCTTTGAAGAACGGAGTGTGACGGCCGCCTTCTTCCTTCGACAGGACGTAGACTTCTGCGGTGAACTTGGTGTGCGGCTTGACCGAACCTGGCTTGACCAGAACCTGGCCACGCTCAACGTCATCACGCTTGGTACCACGCAGCAGAACGCCGCAGTTCTCGCCAGCACGACCTTCGTCCAGCAGCTTGCGGAACATCTCAACACCGGTGCAGGTGGTGGTGGCGGTGTCACGCAGACCAACGATTTCCAGCGGATCCTGAACGCGGACGATACCACGCTCGATACGACCGGTAACAACGGTACCACGACCCGAGATCGAGAATACGTCTTCGATCGGCATCAGGAACGGCTGGTCGATGGCACGAACTGGCTCAGGAATGTAGCTATCCAGAGTCTCTACCAGCTTCTTGACAGCGGTAGTGCCCATTTCGTTGTCGTCTTTGCCTTCCAGGGCCATACGAGCGGAACCGATGATGATCGGAGTGTCGTCGCCTGGGAAGTCATAGGTGGACAGCAGGTCGCGAACTTCCATCTCGACCAGTTCCAGCAGCTCAGCGTCGTCTACCAGGTCAGCCTTGTTCAGGAAGACCACGATGTACGGAACGCCTACCTGACGGGACAGCAGGATGTGCTCACGGGTTTGTGGCATCGGACCATCGGCGGCCGAGCAAACCAGGATCGCGCCGTCCATCTGGGCAGCACCGGTGATCATGTTCTTCACGTAGTCAGCGTGACCTGGGCAGTCAACGTGAGCGTAGTGACGAATGGTCGAGTTGTACTCGACGTGAGCGGTGTTGATGGTGATACCGCGCGCTTTTTCTTCCGGAGCCGAGTCGATCTTGTCGAACTCAACGATTGCCGAACCGAAAACTTCGGAGCAAACGCGAGTCAGAGCTGCGGTCAGAGTGGTCTTACCGTGGTCAACGTGGCCGATAGTGCCGACGTTAACGTGGGGAAGGGAACGATCAAACTTTTCCTTAGCCATCGATACAATCCTCCGCAGAAGAAATAGTCTTGCGCTGATAAAACAAAGGCAGATATTTTCATATCTGCCTTGTTTATATGGAGCTCTTGAGCGGACTTGAACCGCTGACCTCACCCTTACCAAGGGTGTGCTCTACCAACTGAGCTACAAGAGCGAAACACTTTGTGCAAAATCCGGCAAACTTGGAGCGGGTAGCGGGAATCGAACCCGCATCATCAGCTTGGAAGGCTGAGGTTCTACCACTAAACTATACCCGCGGAGCTTGCGGCTCTCGCTAAAACTGGTGGAGGGAGAAGGATTCGAACCTTCGAAGCTCTCGCAACGGATTTACAGTCCGTCCCCTTTGACCGCTCGGGAATCCCTCCAGATGTGGCCGGCATTCTATTTGTCTGCCGCCCTAGTGTCAAGCGTTTTTTCAAATTTTTTTCAATCAAATCTGAAACTTAGCTGCTTTGACACCGCTTCCAGTTCTACCACATGAGTGGTGTTCCCTGTGAAGCGGGCGCCATTCTATCAAGCTATTCGTCAGTTGCAATACCCTGGCAGAAAATAATTTTATGTTTTAAGTCTTTGAAATCATTGGAAAGAGCCAAGAGCACCGTTTGGTCCAGCAAACGCTCGCTTTCCGGAGCAACCTTGAGCCAGCGACCATCCGCCCCAGGCAGCTGTCCTGACACCGGCAAGGTGGCAATATCCAGACTCAGCAGGCGTTGACGCAGCGCATCCAACTGCTCCTGCCCCTTCACGCCACCGACCACCAGGCATTCATCACGACGCTTGGGCGGCGCCGACACACCTGTTTCACGCAACAGACGGATTTCTTGCTGATTCCCCTTGTACAGTGACAACGGGGCGACTTCCTTGACCTTCAGCGGGGCTTCCTGCTGATGCCATACGTAATAAAAGACGTTGAGCACCAGTAACAGCAGAAACAACCAGCGCATAGGCACCTCAATCCAATGGGCAGGCCATTGCCAGGCCAACGAAAACCAGGTCAGGCACGACCCGCGCCTGTGGCAGGGCCGCCCTCACCAGTGGCGCATCACCGCCAGTGAGGAACACGGTGAACTCCTCACCCCATAGCACACGAGCCTGCTCAAGCTGGGTGTAGGCAAAGCCCTGGAGCATCAATACGCAACCGCGCTCTACCGCTTCGACAGTCGAGCGACCTGGTGACAAGCTGCTCAATGCGCGCTCCGCGGAGGCATCGTCATAGCGGATACGACGGGTGTGAGTGCGCAGCTGGCTACGCATCAATGGCATACCTGGGCAGATGTAGCCCCCAAGATGCTCGCCATCTGCAGAAACGAAGTCCGCTTTTGCCGCGGTACCCAGGTCAATCACCAGGCACGCGCCCTTGGCCAGGTGAAATGCCCCCAACGCCGCCAGCCAACGATCCATACCCAGGCGCTCATAGTCGTCATAGCCATTGCGCACACCTGCCATTTCACGGACAGGGTGGGCAACCTTCGCCTGCACGGCAAATGCCTGAGCAATCAACGCGCAAAGCGCATCGGTCTCTTCTTCGCTGCGCACACTGACAATACGGCAACCCGTGAGACGCACTGAAGCGAGCGCAGCCACTTCCGCCACCAGCGCCTGATCGGAATCGACGATCCCACCACCTTCAATCACAGCATCGGCGACATGGATCACCCGCCACTTGATGAAGCTGTTACCGCAATCGAGCTCAAGAATCATCACGCAACCTCAAACTGAGCTCACCACCACTGAAGCTCTTTTCCATCCCGTCCACCTCAAGGCGCAAACCACCCTGCCCGTCGACGCCAAGAACCACGCCATCAATACGTGTACTACCAGCAACCAGCGATACATTGCGCCCCTGCCACAAGTGCGCCTGCTCCCACTCCTCCTGGAATGCGGCAAAGCCGTAGCGGCGATGGCGCGCCAATTCGTGCTGTAGCTGCTGACTGAGCAGCGCGACCAAGTGATTGCGATCTATGGCTGCACCAACCTCACGTCGCATAGAAGTCCACTGCTGATCGACCTGTTCGTTTACCTGCATGTTTACATTGATACCAATGCCTAGCACCACATGACAGACATCTGCAGGATCGCCCACCAACTCCAAGAGGATCCCGGTGATCTTCTGCCCACCTACCAACACATCGTTAGGCCATTTGAGCCCGACATCCTTTACACCGAATGCCTGTAAGGTGCGCATTACCGCCAACCCCACTACCAAGCTCAACCCCTCGAGCTGACGCATACCTCCATCAACGCGCAGCACCAGGCTGTAATAGAGATTTTCAGCAAATGGGCTGACCCACTGCCGGCCGCGCCGACCGCGTCCGGCGCTCTGGCGCTCAGCCAGAACCAGGAATGGAGCCGCCTGCCCTTCACTGGCAAGGCGCAAGCCTTCGGCATTGGTCGAATCGATGGTTTCGTGGATGAAGACCGGCCACTGTTCGCCCACGGCGAATCCGGCGATTGCCTGCGCCTCAAGCAACGCCAGTGGCGCGGCCAACTGGTAACCGCGCCCACGAACTTTGTGAATGGTGAGGTTCAGCTCACTTTCCAGATGCTGCAGCTGTTTCCAAACTGCGCTGCGACTCACCCCTAGGGCTGCCCCCAGAGCTTCTCCGGAATGGAACCGACCGTCCTTGAGGAGATTCAACAACTTCAGCATGCCAGTCTCGACTTGGAATAAGGCAGGCATGATAGCCATGGGCTGTTGGCTTGCATAGGAAAAGGGCCTGCAGGAGAGGCCGCGTATCGCAATCACAGGGAGGAGCATTGGCAAGGCCAGGATTTTTAAGCCCACAAAGACAAAACCCCTACCTGCATGCGCAGATAGGGGTTTTGCGAAATGAATCTTGACGATGACCTACTCTCACATGGGGAAACCCCACACTACCATCGGCGATGCATCGTTTCACTACTGAGTTCGGGATGGGATCAGGTGGTTCCAATGCTCTATGGTCGTCAAGAAATTCTGTTGCCAGAATGTCCAGATGGACAGCCCAGCGAATTCGGATATGCGATATTTGTGGTCTTACGAATTTTCGGGTCTTTCGTCTTCACCACCGCAATCTGCGTCAGCAAATTGCTTGGGTGTTATATGGTCAAGCCTCACGGGCAATTAGTATTGGTTAGCTCAACGCCTCACAGCGCTTACACACCCAACCTATCAACGTCGTAGTCTTCGACGGCCCTTTAGGGGATTCAAGATCCCAGTGAGATCTCATCTTGAGGCAAGTTTCCCGCTTAGATGCTTTCAGCGGTTATCTCTTCCGAACATAGCTACCCGGCAATGCCACTGGCGTGACAACCGGAACACCAGAGGTTCGTCCACTCCGGTCCTCTCGTACTAGGAGCAGCCCCTCTCAAATCTCAAACGTCCACGGCAGATAGGGACCGAACTGTCTCACGACGTTCTAAACCCAGCTCGCGTACCACTTTAAATGGCGAACAGCCATACCCTTGGGACCGGCTTCAGCCCCAGGATGTGATGAGCCGACATCGAGGTGCCAAACACCGCCGTCGATATGAACTCTTGGGCGGTATCAGCCTGTTATCCCCGGAGTACCTTTTATCCGTTGAGCGATGGCCCTTCCATACAGAACCACCGGATCACTAAGACCTACTTTCGTACCTGCTCGACGTGTTTGTCTCGCAGTCAAGCGCGCTTTTGCCTTTATACTCTACGACCGATTTCCGACCGGTCTGAGCGCACCTTCGTACTCCTCCGTTACTCTTTGGGAGGAGACCGCCCCAGTCAAACTACCCACCATACACTGTCCTCGATCCGGATAACGGACCTGAGTTAGAACCTCAAAGTTGCCAGGGTGGTATTTCAAGGATGGCTCCATGAGAACTGGCGTCCCCACTTCAAAGCCTCCCACCTATCCTACACAAGCAAATTCAAAGTCCAGTGCAAAGCTATAGTAAAGGTTCACGGGGTCTTTCCGTCTAGCCGCGGATACACTGCATCTTCACAGCGATTTCAATTTCACTGAGTCTCGGGTGGAGACAGCGCCGCCATCGTTACGCCATTCGTGCAGGTCGGAACTTACCCGACAAGGAATTTCGCTACCTTAGGACCGTTATAGTTACGGCCGCCGTTTACCGGGGCTTCGATCAAGAGCTTCGCTTGCGCTAACCCCATCAATTAACCTTCCGGCACCGGGCAGGCGTCACACCCTATACGTCCACTTTCGTGTTTGCAGAGTGCTGTGTTTTTAATAAACAGTCGCAGCGGCCTGGTATCTTCGACCGGCATGGGCTTACGGAGCAAGTCCTTCACCCTCGCCGGCGCACCTTCTCCCGAAGTTACGGTGCCATTTTGCCTAGTTCCTTCACCCGAGTTCTCTCAAGCGCCTTGGTATTCTCTACCTAACCACCTGTGTCGGTTTGGGGTACGGTTCCCAGTTATCTGAAGCTTAGGAGCTTTTCTTGGAAGCATGGTATCAACCACTTCGTCGCCTGAAGGCAACTCGTCATCAGCTCTCGGCCTTGAAATCCCGGATTTGCCTAAGATTTCAGCCTACCACCTTAAACCTGGACAACCAACGCCAGGCTGGCCTAACCTTCTCCGTCCCTCCATCGCAATAACTGGAAGTACAGGAATATTAACCTGTTTTCCATCGACTACGCTTTTCAGCCTCGCCTTAGGGACCGACTAACCCTGCGTCGATTAACGTTGCGCAGGAAACCTTGGTCTTTCGGCGTGCGAGTTTTTCACTCGCATTGTCGTTACTCATGTCAGCATTCGCACTTCTGATACCTCCAGCAAGCTTCTCAACTCACCTTCACAGGCTTACAGAACGCTCCTCTACCGCATCATCATAAGATGATACCCGTAGCTTCGGTGCATGGTTTGAGCCCCGTTACATCTTCCGCGCAGGCCGACTCGACTAGTGAGCTATTACGCTTTCTTTAAAGGGTGGCTGCTTCTAAGCCAACCTCCTAGCTGTCTAAGCCTTCCCACATCGTTTCCCACTTAACCATGACTTTGGGACCTTAGCTGACGGTCTGGGTTGTTTCCCTTTTCACGACGGACGTTAGCACCCGCCGTGTGTCTCCCATGCTCGGCACTTGTAGGTATTCGGAGTTTGCATCGGTTTGGTAAGTCGGGATGACCCCCTAGCCGAAACAGTGCTCTACCCCCTACAGTGATACATGAGGCGCTACCTAAATAGCTTTCGAGGAGAACCAGCTATCTCCGAGCTTGATTAGCCTTTCACTCCGATCCACAGGTCATCCGCTAACTTTTCAACGGTAGTCGGTTCGGTCCTCCAGTCAGTGTTACCTAACCTTCAACCTGCCCATGGATAGATCGCCCGGTTTCGGGTCTATACCCAGCGACTAAACGCCCTATTAAGACTCGCTTTCGCTACGCCTCCCCTATTCGGTTAAGCTCGCCACTGAATATAAGTCGCTGACCCATTATACAAAAGGTACGCAGTCACCTAACAAAGTAGGCTCCCACTGCTTGTACGCATACGGTTTCAGGTTCTATTTCACTCCCCTCTCCGGGGTTCTTTTCGCCTTTCCCTCACGGTACTGGTTCACTATCGGTCAGTCAGTAGTATTTAGCCTTGGAGGATGGTCCCCCCATATTCAGACAAAGTTTCTCGTGCTCCGTCCTACTCGATTTCATTGATAAGAGATTTTCGTGTACGGGGCTATCACCCACTATGGCCGCACTTTCCAGAGCGTTCCACTAATCTCAAATCAACTTAAGGGCTGGTCCCCGTTCGCTCGCCACTACTAAGGGAATCTCGGTTGATTTCTTTTCCTCAGGGTACTTAGATGTTTCAGTTCCCCTGGTTCGCCTCTTGCACCTATGTATTCAGTACAAGATAACCAGCTTGTGCTGGCTGGGTTCCCCCATTCAGAGATCTCTGGATCACAGTCTGTTTGCCGACTCCCCAAAGCTTATCGCAGGCTACCACGTCTTTCATCGCCTCTGACTGCCAAGGCATCCACCGTATGCGCTTCTTCACTTGACCATATAACCCCAAGCAATCTGGTTATACTGTGAAGACGACATTCGCCGAAAATTCGTACGTTGCTCTTTCGAGCAGAACTCACAAATTTTACCTTAGCCTGATCCACCAGCAGTGAAACTGGTGTTCAGTCTATATCTATCACATATCCGAATTTTTAAAGAACGATCTGACAAAAGCCAGAAATCAACATTCGAAGCGAATGCTCATTTCCAGGTTCTGACCAGGAAAAACGTCTTCGACAATGAATCAAGCAATTCGTGTGGGAGCTCATCAGCAGGCTGATGTCGTCGATTAAGGAGGTGATCCAGCCGCAGGTTCCCCTACGGCTACCTTGTTACGACTTCACCCCAGTCATGAATCACACCGTGGTAACCGTCCCCCCGAAGGTTAGACTAGCTACTTCTGGTGCAACCCACTCCCATGGTGTGACGGGCGGTGTGTACAAGGCCCGGGAACGTATTCACCGCGACATTCTGATTCGCGATTACTAGCGATTCCGACTTCACGCAGTCGAGTTGCAGACTGCGATCCGGACTACGATCGGTTTTGTGAGATTAGCTCCACCTCGCGGCTTGGCAACCCTCTGTACCGACCATTGTAGCACGTGTGTAGCCCAGGCCGTAAGGGCCATGATGACTTGACGTCATCCCCACCTTCCTCCGGTTTGTCACCGGCAGTCTCCTTAGAGTGCCCACCATAACGTGCTGGTAACTAAGGACAAGGGTTGCGCTCGTTACGGGACTTAACCCAACATCTCACGACACGAGCTGACGACAGCCATGCAGCACCTGTGTCAGAGTTCCCGAAGGCACCAATCCATCTCTGGAAAGTTCTCTGCATGTCAAGGCCTGGTAAGGTTCTTCGCGTTGCTTCGAATTAAACCACATGCTCCACCGCTTGTGCGGGCCCCCGTCAATTCATTTGAGTTTTAACCTTGCGGCCGTACTCCCCAGGCGGTCAACTTAATGCGTTAGCTGCGCCACTAAAATCTCAAGGATTCCAACGGCTAGTTGACATCGTTTACGGCGTGGACTACCAGGGTATCTAATCCTGTTTGCTCCCCACGCTTTCGCACCTCAGTGTCAGTATCAGTCCAGGTGGTCGCCTTCGCCACTGGTGTTCCTTCCTATATCTACGCATTTCACCGCTACACAGGAAATTCCACCACCCTCTACCGTACTCTAGCTTGCCAGTTTTGGATGCAGTTCCCAGGTTGAGCCCGGGGCTTTCACATCCAACTTAACAAACCACCTACGCGCGCTTTACGCCCAGTAATTCCGATTAACGCTTGCACCCTCTGTATTACCGCGGCTGCTGGCACAGAGTTAGCCGGTGCTTATTCTGTCGGTAACGTCAAAACAGCAAGGTATTAGCTTACTGCCCTTCCTCCCAACTTAAAGTGCTTTACAATCCGAAGACCTTCTTCACACACGCGGCATGGCTGGATCAGGCTTTCGCCCATTGTCCAATATTCCCCACTGCTGCCTCCCGTAGGAGTCTGGACCGTGTCTCAGTTCCAGTGTGACTGATCATCCTCTCAGACCAGTTACGGATCGTCGCCTTGGTGAGCCATTACCCCACCAACTAGCTAATCCGACCTAGGCTCATCTGATAGCGCAAGGCCCGAAGGTCCCCTGCTTTCTCCCGTAGGACGTATGCGGTATTAGCGTTCCTTTCGAAACGTTGTCCCCCACTACCAGGCAGATTCCTAGGCATTACTCACCCGTCCGCCGCTGAATCAAGGAGCAAGCTCCCGTCATCCGCTCGACTTGCATGTGTTAGGCCTGCCGCCAGCGTTCAATCTGAGCCATGATCAAACTCTTCAGTTCAATACTGCTTGGGTTTTTAAGAAACCCTAAACTTGGCTCAGCAATCTCAAATGACTATGTGATTTCTCGCATGGCCACTTGTGATGCTGATAATCTTTTTGACTATCAGTCCGTACTCACAAGCACCCACACGAATTGCTTGATTCGATTTGTTAAAGAGCGTTTGGTTAAGAGCTTTTCGTCTCAACCGAGGCGCGCATTCTACGCTTTCCTCAGAGCCTGTCAAGCGTTTATTTTGAAGTTTTTTGCGAGAAACTCGTTTAGCTTCAAACACTTGGCTCGCTGCGATCTCTCGTAGCGGGAGGCGAATCATACAGCACTTGGAAGCGCTGTCAACCACCATTTCAACCGCTTTCGATCATTTGATCGTAGCCCTTCCAGCTTTTGCTTTCACTACTTAACTCATTGAATATCAAGGAGTTTTTCGTTCCGATGTCGCTGGAAGTGGGGCGCATTATAAGGGGATTCGAGAGGGCGTCAACCTTTAATTTCAAGAAAGTGAAATATAAGGGGGAAAGACCGTATCGGGGCTGCCAAGTGTTCGCCACGACAGTTTCAGCGCCTTTGAGATCGAGCGCCGCCCGCGCGGCGCTTCGCGGGTAAACCCGCTCCTACGTTTGTTTCGGGCCAATTATGCCTGGGGGATTCGCGCGCGAACGCCTTGGTGCCTGTCTCGATATCGCGTCGTACCAACAAGGCGGTCGCGCGCGCCAGGCACAGGAGAGACTGGCCAGAAACAAACGTAGGAGCGGGTTTACCCGCGAAGCGCCGCGCGGGCGGCGCTCGGTCTCATAGGCGGTGAATGTCTCAAGCCGGACGCGCGCGGCGCTCGATCTCACAGGCACTGCAAGGGTTGTGGCGGACACATCTCACCGCCAACACCCTCTCAAAACAGCCCCCTCCCCCTACAACAGCAACCACCAACCCCCAAAAACAAAGCGGGGAGGCCTACCGGCCTCCCCGCATCTATATAGCTACACCATCCAGGCAATCACTCAGCCTTGAGGGTAACCCGGCCAAACGACTTCTTGCCAGCCTGGCACACATGGGTAGCACCAAGGACAAACATGAAGTCCTTGTCGACCACTGCACCATCAACTTTCACCGCGCCGCTATTCAGCAAGTCTCGCGCCTGTGCCGAGTTCTTGACCAGACCAGCCCGGTTCAGCACCGCAGCAATTGGCAGGTCTTCCGCCGCAGCCACTTCGATCTCCGGCAAGTCTTCCGGCAGCTCGCCTTCCTTCATACGGTTACCGGCAGCACGGTGAGCATTGGCCGCAGCCTCTTCTCCATGGAAGCGCGCGACGATCTCTTCTGCCAACTTGATCTTGATGTCACGCGGGTTAGCACCGTTGGCGACGTCGGCACGGAATTGCTCGATTTCTTCCATCGAACGGAAGCTCAGCAACTCGAAGTAACGCCACATCAGGGTATCCGGGATAGACACAAGCTTGCTGTACATCACCCCTGGCGCTTCCTGGATGCCGACATAGTTGCCCAGCGACTTCGACATCTTCTTCACGCCGTCGAGCCCTTCGAGCAGTGGCATGGTCACGATGTTCTGCGCTTCCTGGCCATAAGACCGCTGCAGTTCGCGCCCCATCAGCAGGTTGAACTTCTGGTCGGTACCACCCAGCTCAACGTCCGCCTTCAGCGCTACCGAGTCGTACCCCTGCACCAGCGGATAGAGGAACTCGTGAATGGCAATCGGCTGGTTGGTGGTGTAACGCTTGTCGAAGTCATCACGCTCCAGCATGCGCGCGACGGTGTACTGCGAAGCCAGGCGAATGAAGTCGGCAGGGGTCAGCTTGTCCATCCACGTGGAGTTGAACGCGACTTCAGTCTTGGCCGGGTCAAGAATCTTGAAAACCTGCTGCTTGTACGTCTCGGCGTTCTCCAGCACCTGCTCGCGGGTCAGCGGCGGGCGCGTGGCGCTCTTGCCGCTCGGGTCGCCAATCATGCCGGTGAAGTCACCAATCAGGAAGATGACCTGGTGACCCAGCTCCTGGAACTGACGCAGCTTGTTGATCAGCACCGTGTGACCCAGGTGCAGGTCAGGTGCGGTCGGGTCAAAGCCAGCCTTGATGCGCAGAGGTTGGCCGCGCTTGAGCTTCTCCACCAGTTCCGACTCGACCAGTACTTCTTCCGCACCGCGCTTGATAAGCGCCAGCTGCTCTTCAACCGACTTCATAGACAAACCCGCAAGGCTCAGATTCAGGGGGAGCCAACCATACAAGATCGGCCGTCAAATACAAGTTTCGCAAAGGAATGTGACCCGAACACAGGCTTGCGGCGTCTACGCGCCCTTGCGTGAAAATGGATTTGGTTATATTTTATACAGTTATTTCATCTTCATCATGTCATTCATCTTTTCCATTTCACTTTTTTCAAAGTCACCTTGCCCATGACCAACGAACCGCCTAAAGCGCCCCCGCTTTATCCGAAGAGCCATCTGTTGGCCGCCAGCGGCATCGCCGCCCTGCTCAGCCTGGCTTTGCTGGTATTTCCTTCCAGCGAAGTGGAAGCCAAGAAAACTACCCTCAACCTCGAGCTCGAAAGCCCTGCCGAGCAGCTGAAAGACGAATCCCGCGCCGCGCCACTGGTGCAAAGTGAAGGTGAGCAAGGCTCGCCTTTCGCCCAGATCGAAGGGGCTACCCCCGAAACCCAGAAGGCCGATCAGCAGGCCCCGGCCGCTGAACCGGTTGCCGAGGCCGCCAAGGAGCCTGGTCACCGCGAAGTTACCGTGGCCCGTGGCGATACACTGTCAACCCTGTTCGCCAAGGTTGGCCTGCCAGCCAATGCAGTGCATGACCTGCTGGCAAGTAACAAGCAGGCCAAGCAGTTCAGCCAGCTAAAGCACGGCCAGGTGCTGCAGTTCGAACTCGACAAGGATGGCCAATTGGCCAGCCTGCACAGCAAGGTCAGCAACCTCGAAACCATTCAACTGACTAAGACCGCCAAGGGCTACACCTTCAATCGTGAAATCAGCAAGCCGGTGGTGCGTACCGCCTATGCCCACGGCGTGATCAAGAGCTCGCTGTCGGCATCGGCCCAGCGCGCCGGTCTGTCCCACAGCATGACCATGAGCCTGGCCCGCGTGCTGGGTTATGACATCGACTTCGCTCAGGACATTCGTCCGGGTGACGAATTCGACGTGGTCTATGAGCAGAAAGTGATGGACGGCAAGGTCGTCGGCACCGGCAATATCCTGTCCGCCCGCTTCACCAATCGCGGCAAGACCTACACCGCCGTGCGATATACCAATAAGCAGGGCAACACTGCCTACTACACCGCCGACGGCAACAGCCTGCGCAAGGCCTTCATCCGTACGCCCGTCGACTTCGCCCGCATCAGCTCGCGCTTTTCCGCCGGTCGCAAGCACCCCATCCTGAACAAGATCCGCGCCCACAAAGGCGTCGACTACGCGGCCCCCCGCGGTACACCAATCAAGGCAGCGGGTGACGGTCGCATTGAACTGGCCGGGCGCCGTGGTGGCTACGGCAATACGGTGATCATTCAGCATGGCAACCGCTACAAGACGCTGTATGGCCACATGCAGGGCTTTGCCAAAGGCATCAAGACCGGCAGTACGGTCAAGCAGGGCCAGATCATTGGCTACATCGGCACTACCGGCCTGTCCACCGGCCCACACCTGCACTACGAGTTCCAGGTCAACGGCGTGCACGTCGACCCGCTGAGCCAGAAGGTGCCTATGGCTGACCCGATTGCCAAGAACGAGCGTCAGCGCTTCCTGCAGCAGAGCCAGCCGCTGATTGCCCGCATGGATCAGGAAAAGGCCACCCTGCTCGCAGCGAACAAGCGCTAAGCCATGGCGCTCTACCTGGGGGTGATGTCCGGCACCAGCCTCGATGGCCTGGATATCGCCCTGGTCGAACAAGGCGAGCAGCTTGAACTGCTCGCCACCCACTACCTGCCCATGCCCCCGGACCTGCGCCAGGACCTACTGGCCCTGTGCAGCAGCGGCCCTGACGAGATTGCCCGTGCAGCACTGGCGGAAAACCGCTGGGCCAGCCTGGCCGGCGAAGGTATCTGCCAACTGCTGGCTCGCCAGGGACTGAAGCCCGAAGCCGTTCGCGCCATCGGCAGCCACGGCCAGACCATTCGCCATGAACCGGCCCGCGGCTTTACTGTGCAGATCGGTAACCCCGCACTGCTCGCCGAACTGACCGGCATCAGCGTGGTCGCCGACTTCCGCCGTCGCGATGTGGCTGCCGGCGGCCAAGGCGCGCCACTGGTACCGGCCTTCCACGAAACCCTGTTCAGCCAGCTTGGCCGACGCCTGGCAATCCTTAACGTAGGCGGTTTCAGCAACCTCAGCCTGATCGAGCAGGACAAGCCGGTTCATGGGTTCGATTGCGGCCCGGGGAACGTGCTGCTGGATGCCTGGATCGAGCGCGAGCACGGCCACGCCTACGATGCAGATGGCGCCTGGGCTGCCTCGGGTGTGGTTCAGCCCGGGTTGCTCAGCGCACTGATGGCTGACCCGTTCTTTGCCGGCAGCGGCCCGAAGAGTACCGGCCGCGAGGTGTTCAACCTGCCTTGGCTGGATCGCCACCTGGCCACCCTGCCGGCATACCGGGCCCAGGACGTGCAGGCGACACTGCTGGAGCTGACCGCACGCAGCATCATCGATTCGCTTGGCAAAGCCCAGCAAGGCACCGAGGCGCTGTTGGTCTGTGGTGGAGGCGCCCGCAACGGCGCGCTGATGGCCCGTCTTGGCCAGCTGCTACCTGCGGCCCGTGTCGCAAGCACTGGCGCCTATGGCGTAGACCCGGACTGGGTCGAAGCCATGGCCTTCGCCTGGCTGGCTCACTGCTGCCTGGAGGGCATCGCCGCCAACCGCCCCAGCGTCACTGCCGCCAAGGGCCTGCGCGTACTGGGCGCAATCTACCCGGCATAGCCGATACGCCAGAAAGCAAAACGCCGCGCAATTGCGCGGCGTTTTCGTATGCCCAACCCTTAGATCGAAAACGACGACCCGCAACCGCAGGTGGTCGCGGCATTCGGGTTCTTGATCACGAAACGCGAACCTTCCAGGCCTTCCTGATAGTCCACTTCGGCACCCGCCAGGTACTGGAAGCTCATCGGGTCGACCACCAGGGAAACGCCCTCGCGCTCGACAATGGTGTCATCTTCGGCCACGTCTTCATCGAAGGTGAAGCCATACTGGAAGCCCGAGCAACCACCACCGGTCACGAACACCCGCAGTTTCAGACGTTCATTGCCTTCCTCATTGACCAGGTTTTTCACCTTCTGGGCTGCCCCATGGGTGAACTCCAGACCGGTAGGGGTGAAGGTTTCGACGCTCATGTTGATTCTCCCGGCGCGGTAGCCGCCATAAAACTCGATGACGCGCATTATCCGCTTTCCCGAGAAAATCGGTCAAGAATTGTGCGGCTTTAGTCGCGACCTGCAAAAAGGCCCGCACGACGCGGGCCTTTTCCAATGCTGGCGGACTTACGGCAGCAAGCCGGCATGGGACAGGCCCATGCGCTCATCCAGACCGAACAGAATGTTGAGGTTCTGCACCGCCTGGCCGGAGGCACCCTTGACCAGGTTGTCGATCACCGAAAGCACCACCACCAGATCACCACCCTGCGGACGATGAACGGCAATGCGGCAGACGTTGGCACCACGCACGCTACGGGTTTCCGGATGGCTGCCTGCTGGCATCACGTCGACGAACGGTTCATCGGCGTAGCGTTTCTCGAACAGCGCCTGCAGGTCGACCGAGGTATCGACCACGTTCGCGTACAGGGTGGCGTGGATGCCACGGATCATCGGCGTCAGGTGCGGCACGAAAGTCAGGCCGATGTCCTTGCCCGCGGCCAGGCGCAGGCCCTGGCTGATCTCCGGCAAGTGGCGATGGCCCTTTACCGCGTAGGCTTTCATGCTTTCGCCGGCCTCGCAGAACAGCGAGCCCACTGCCGCACCACGACCAGCGCCGCTGACACCCGACTTGCAGTCGGCTATCAGGCGCGACGGGTCAGCCAAGCCCGCCTCCAGCAGCGGAAGGAAGCCCAGCTGGGTTGCAGTCGGGTAGCAACCCGGCACAGCGATGAGGCGTGCCTGGCGGATCTTCTCGCGGTTGACTTCGGGCAGGCCATAGACTGCGTCCTTGAGCAGCTCTGGCGCGCCATGGGGCTGACCGTACCACTTGCCCCACTCAGTGGCATCCTGCAGACGGAAGTCGGCCGACAGGTCGATCACCTTGGTGCCAGCCGCCAGCAGCTCACCGGCCAGGGCGTGGGCAACACCATGCGGCGTGGCGAAGAACACCACATCGCAGGCGGCCAGAGCCTTGCTGTCCGGCACGCTGAACGCCAAACCGTCATAGTGGCCGCGCAGGTTCGGGTACATGTCCGCCACCGCCACGCCCGCCTCGGAGCGCGAAGTGATGACCGCCACTTCGGCCTGTGGATGCTGTGCCAGCAGACGCAACAGTTCGACGCCGGTGTAACCCGTGCCGCCGACGATACCGACCTTGATCATAACGCTTGCCCCTTATCAACGAGCCGTCTGGAAAGCGCACGATAATAGGGGCGCAGGGCGCCTGTAACAACTCTTCGGGTGACCCTTCGGGCGCCTGACCACTACTATCTGACGACCGTGACTATCTGAAGGAACTCCCTCCATGCTTTACCTATGGATCAAAGCGCTGCATATCGTCAGCGTGGTCTGCTGGTTCGCCGGCCTGTTCTACCTGCCCAGGCTGTTCGTCTACCACGCCCAGAGCCAGGACAGCATCAGCCAGGAACGCTTCGTGACCATGGAGCGCAAGCTGTACCGCGGCATCATGAACCCGGCGATGATCGCCACCTACGTGTTTGGCGCCTGGATGCTGTACCTCACCCCCGGCTGGCTGAGCCAGGGGTGGCTGCATGCCAAGCTCACCCTGGTCATCCTGCTGACCGGCTACCATCACGTGTGCGGTGCCCAGCGCAAACGCTTCGCCAACGGCACCAACACCCGCAGCCACGTTTACTATCGCTGGTTCAACGAAGTGCCCGTGCTGATCCTGCTGGCTATCGTCATTCTGGTGGTGGTGAAACCGTTCTGACATAGCCACCCGCTCAAGGAGCCTTGCCATGTCGCTACCTGCCTCGCTCGAACAACGCCTGCGGCTGCCCGTGGTTGCCGCGCCGATGTTCCTCATCTCCAACCCCCAACTGGTGCTGGCCTGCTGCGCCAGCGGCGTGGTTGGCAGTTTCCCGGCCCTGAACCAACGCGACAGCGCTGGCTTCAAGGCCTGGCTGGAAGAGATCGAGGCTGGCCTGGCTCAACTGCAGGCGCCAGCGCCCTACGCCGTCAACCTGATCGTCCACCCGACCAACCCGCGCCTGCAGGCCGACCTAGCCTTGTGCGTGGAGCACCGGGTGCCGATCGTCATCACCAGCCTGGGCGCGGTGAAGGAAGTGGTCGATGCCGTACACGGCTACGGCGGCCTGGTGCTCCACGATGTCACCACCCGCCGGCATGCCGAAAAGGCCGCCGAAGCCGGTGTCGATGGCCTTATCGCCGTCGCCGCAGGCGCGGGCGGCCATGCCGGCACCTGGAGCCCGTTCGCCCTGGCCGCAGAAATTCGCCAGTTCTTCGACAAGACCCTGCTGCTGGCTGGTTGCATTAACCACGGCCACGAGATCCTGGCCGCACAACTGCTGGGGGCGGACCTGGCGTACATGGGCACGCGCTTCATCGCCACCACAGAAAGCCAGGCTCAGGGCGCCTACAAACAGATGCTGCTGGATGCCCATGCCGCCGACATCATCCACACACCCGTGGTGTCCGGCATCCCCGCCAGCTTCCTGCGCCAGAGCCTGGAGCAGGCCGGCTACGACATGAACGCCCTCAAAGCGGGGCAGGTGCAAGGCAAGCTCAAGCCGATCGATGACGAAGCCAAGGCCTGGAAGACCGTATGGTCAGCGGGCCAGGGCGTCGGTGCCATCCATGACCTGCCCAGCGCCAGCGCATTGATCGAGCGCCTGCATGGCGAGTACCGGCAAGCCCTGGAGCACTGCCAGGTTCTGCGCGCCCGCGCCTTGTAGCAAAAGGCAACACCTTGCACGGGCAAGTTGTACACTAGGCGCCCTCTTCCGCCCCCAGGAGCCTTGCATGACCCGTTACGCCATGATCACTGGTGCTTCCAGCGGCCTGGGCCTGGCCTTGGCGGAAGCGCTGGCACGGCGCGGGCGCAATCTGATCCTGGTGGCACGCCAACGAGAAACGCTGGAGCCTGTTGCCATCGAGCTGACTCAGCGTTTCGGCGTCGAGGTGCTGTTCCGCGCCTGCGACCTCAGCCAGCCGCTGCGCCTTTCAGGCTTCGTGCTAGAGCTGGAAGAAGGCGAGCGGCGTATCGACTTGCTGGTCAACTGCGCGGGCTTGCGCACCTATGGGCCGTTCCTGGCCCATGAATGGGCCGACGAACAGGATCTGCTGGAAGTCAACGTGCTGGCCCTGAGCCGCCTGTGCCATGCCATCGGTAACCTGATGGCTGTACAGGGTGGCGGGCAGATTCTCAACGTCGCCGGCCTGGCCGGGGTGGCGCCTGGCCCATGGATGGCCGCCTATGCCGCCAGCAAGGCCTACGTGTTGAGCTTTTCCCAGGCCCTGCGCGAAGAACTCAAGCGCACCGGCATCAAGGTCTCGGTACTGTGCCCTGGCCCGGTACGTTCCGCACGCCGGCGCATTGCGCGGCTCGATGGCAAGCCGCGCTGCCTCAGCCCCGAGGAAGTGGCGCTGTACACCGTGCGGGCACTGGACAAGAACCGCGCACTGATCATGCCCGGCCGGCGCAACCGCTGGCTGGCGTTCGCACCGCGGCTGCTGCCGCGCTGGCTGGTGCGCAAGCTGGCCGGGGCCATCCACCGCCGCTATTGCCCCTCAGGCATGGAATAGCCACTGGGCGAGCGGCTCACGGCTGAGTACACTCGGCCCGACCCTCACCATGGAGCAAGTGCTGTGGACGATCTATTCCTCAAAATCATCAACCGGGAAATCCCGGCAGATATCATCTATGAAGACGACCAGATCCTGGCCTTCAAGGACATTGCACCCGCGGCACCGGTACATTTTCTGGTCATCCCGAAAAAGCACATTCGCACCCTCAATGACCTGACCGAAGAAGACAAGGCCCTGGCTGGCCACATCCTGTTCACCGCCCAGCGCCTGGCTGTCGAACAAGGCTGCGAGGAAGGTTTCCGTGTGGTCATGAACTGCAACCCCAAAGGCGGCCAGACCGTCTACCACATCCATATGCACGTGCTTGGCCAGCGCCAGATGAACTGGCCTCCGGGCTGACCCACGGCAAGCGACCCCGCCGCTATTGCGGTAAACTGTCGGGCACATTCTTGCGGAGGTGCCCGATGGCTACCGAACGTCACTACTCGCCGCTCGACCGCTTGTTGCTGCAGGCCGATACCGCCATGCGCACCTTGCTGCCCTTCAGCGGCCAACCCACCCGGCCATCGCCGGCCATCGTCCAGCCAGACGCTGACCTAGACGAGCAGCAGGCCCGTCATATTGCCGGGCTGATGCGCATCAACCATACCGGTGAGGTCTGCGCCCAGGCGTTGTACCAAGGCCAGGCCCTGACCGCCAAGCTGCCCGAAGTGCGCAAGGCCATGGAGCATGCCGCTGAGGAAGAAATCGACCACCTGGCCTGGTGCGAACAGCGCATTCGCCAACTGAACAGTCACCCGAGCGTGCTCAACCCTCTGTTCTACGGCATGTCGTTCGGCATTGGCGCACTGGCCGGGCTGGTCAGCGACAAGATCAGCCTGGGCTTCGTCGCCGCTACCGAACATCAGGTGTGCAAGCACCTCGACGAGCACCTGGAGCAGCTCCCGCACGAAGATGAAAAATCCCGGGCCATTCTCGAGCAGATGCGCATCGACGAAGAGCAGCACGCCGAGTCTGCACTGGAAGCCGGTGGTTATCGCTTCCCGGCCCCCGTCCGCTTTGGCATGAGCTTGCTGGCCAAGGTCATGACCAAGAGCACATACCGCATCTGAAGGCATCACCATGACGGATCGATTCGACGCCAAGGACCTGGCGCGCGCCGTGCAAGCAGGCATTCTCCAACCAGGCCAGGACCAAAGCCTGTTGGCATTCCTGCGCCAGCAACCCGCACCACGTGGCAGCTTTCAGCTGGCCCATGTTGCCTTCTACTTTGGCGCCATGCTGATCATGGCGGCCCTGGGCTGGTTGCTCACCGAGGCCTGGATGAGCCTCGGTGACGGCGCGCTGTTGATCATCGCCAGCCTCTATATCCTGTTGATCACCTTGTTCGCCCTCAATCTGCAACGCCGCGCCCAGCCCGTCGCCGCTGGCGTGCTGGCAGCAGTAGCAGTCAGCATCGTACCGCTGGCGGTATTCGCTATCGAACGCATGCTCGGCTGGTGGCCACTGGACGATGCGCAGGCCGACTACCACCAGTACTACACCTACGTGCAGGGTGGCTGGCTGGCGATGGAAGCAGCCACGGTGCTTGCCGGGCTGCTGATGCTGCGGTTGATCCCCTACCCGTTCGTCGTCATGCCAATGGCCGTAGCCTTGTGGTTCATGTCGATGGACCTTAGCGAGTGGTTCTTCGGCTCACCGTTCAGTTGGGAGCAGCGTCGCCAGGTATCCCTGTGGTTTGGGCTGGGCTTGCTGGTGGTGTTCCTCGTGATAGACGGCCGCACGCGTGAAGACTACGCCCGTTGGGGTTACCTCGCCGGGCTGGCAGCATTCTGGGGCGGGTTGACGCTGCTGGACAGCGGCAGTGAGTTGGGCAAGGCCATGTACTGCCTGATCAACATTGCGCTGATGGGCATGGCGGTGCTGCTGCGTCGGCCGGTGTTCATGGTGTTTGGTGCGCTGGGGGTGGCGGCTTATCTGGGATATCTGTCGTACGAGGTGTTTGCCCAGTCGCTGCTGTTCCCGGTGGTGCTGACCATGATCGGGCTGGGGGTTATCTGGCTTGGGCTGGTTTACCAGAAGCGCCGGGAGCGGTTGAGCCAGGCGCTGAGAAGCAGTCTTCCGCAATGGTTGCGGATGGCCCTTCCGGCCCTGCGCAACTGAAACTCGCCCGGGCCGCGGGTGGGAGCGGGTTCACCCGCTTCCACAAGGGCTGCAAAGCGGCCCCGGAATCTCAGCCTTAACCCAGCTCTACGATTTCATACCCATGGGTAATCTCAACCCCGGCACGCTCGAGCATGATCGAAGCCGAGCAATACTTTTCCGCCGACAGCTCCACCGCCCGCTTGACCTGCGCTTCTTTCAGCCCACGCCCCTTCACCACGAAGTTCATGTGAATCTTGGTGAACACCTTCGGGTCTTCGCTGGCGCGCTCCGCCTCCAGAAATGCCTCGCAGCTTTCCACTGCCTGGCGCGACTTCTTCAGAATGCTCACCACGTCAAAGCTGCTGCAGCCACCCAGGCCCAGCAACAGCATTTCCATCGGTCGCACGCCCAGGTTGCGGCCGCCAGCCTCGGGCGGGCCGTCCATTACGACGACATGGCCGCTCCCCGATTCGCCGAGGAACATTGCCTCACCGGCCCACTGGATACGTGCCTTCATCTACCCGGACTCCTGATTTTCGGAAAAGGGTGTCAGCTTAGACCTTGTGCGGCTGTGGGAAAAGCACGAGATGTGTCGGTTTAGTACCGAAACATCTCGTAGTGTCTGATAAGCTGGCGCCAAATGACTGGCGCTCGCCGTCAGCCAACCTCTAAAAAAAGCCTATGCGTCATATCGAACAGGATTTCGTGATGGTTGCCTCCGCCCTACCCGCCAAGATAAAGAACATCGACAAGCTGCTGGTACACTGCCAGCGCCGCCGCTACACCGCCAAAAGCAATATCATCTGCGCCGGCGACCGGGCCGAGACACTGTCGTTCATCATCAAGGGTTCGGTCACCATCCTCATCGAGGACGACGACGGCCATGAAATGATCATCGCCTACCTCAACCATGGCGATTTTTTTGGCGAGCTAGGCCTGTTCGAGCCCGTTGATGGCGAGCAGCAGCGCAGTGCCTGGGTACGCGCCAAGACCGAATGCGAAGTGGCCGAAATCAGCTACGAGAAGTTTCGCGAGCTGGCGCGCCAGGACCCGGAAATCCTTTATGCCCTGGGTAGCCAGATGGCCCAGCGCCTGCGCAACACTACGCGCAAGGTTGGCGATTTGGCATTTTTCGACGTGACCGGGCGAGTTGCCCGTTGCCTGCTGGAACTGTGCAAGCAGCCCGACGCCATGACCCACCCCGATGGCATGCAAATCAAGATTACCCGTCAGGAAATCGGCCGAATCGTCGGTTGCTCTCGGGAAATGGTCGGCCGCGTTCTCAAGGACCTCGAGGAACGCAGCCTGGTGCAGGTCAAGGGCAAGACCATGGTGGTCCACGGTACCCGCTAGTCCTTGGGCAACTCGGCCAGCACCTTGGCGTAGGCCTGCGAAAGGCGCTCGAACCAGGGCGCTGCCGGCGCCACTTCGTGCAAGGCGATGTGCGCATCAGCGCGACAGCGTTGCTCCAGCTCACAGCACTCGTTGAAGCGGTTGACCGCCGCCACCATCGACTCACGCTCGTTGTCCAGCAGCAGCGCACCGTGCACCAGCACCACAGGGCGTTTGCCACCCAGGCCCTGACGCCAGCGCTGGGCGGTACCCACCAATTTGCGGCCATTGAGGTTGACGTTGTAGCGGCCATCGCAGAAGGCCCCGTCGATTTCCCCGACTGACGCTACGCCGCCCCACTCGCGCAGCACATCACACAGCGGCAGACACAGGCGCTCGTAGGCATTTTCGATACGGCCGTGGTCGCCTTCACTGCGCGGTGCGGCGTAGACCAGTGCAACGTTCACCGTCGAATGCGACTGAGGCACCGGCTCGCCGCCGGTTTCTCGCAGCAGCACCGGCCAGCCAGCAATAGCCAATTCCGCGCAGGCGACCTCGAAGTTGCCCAGCCGGCTCATGCGCCGAGGCATGACCAGCGCGTGGTCGGTGGGGCGCCAGAACAGCACGCCACTTTCGCGTTCGCCACGGCAGACGGCGGCCAGCAGTTCCTGCTCGGCGTGCAGGCCTTGTTCGACGCTCAGGGCCAGGGGTTGATCGGTCATTGATCCACCTATGATGTTGATTTCACTGGCCTCTTCGCGGGTAAACCCGCTCCTACGAAAGGGCGCGTACCCGTGTAGGGGCGGGCCTACCCGCAAAGAGGCCATTACAGGTACAAAAAAGCCGGCAAAAACGCCGGCTTCATTTGATCAGTCCAGTTGCTGAACAGTCTTCTTCACCTGCTCGGGGAAGAACAGCCGCTGTAATTCCAGGCCAGGCTGCTCGGCGCGCATGAACGCCTCACCCACCAGGAACGAGTAAACCTCGTTGATTGCCATCAGCTCCACATCGGCCCGGTTGAGAATACCGCTTTCGGTAATCGCCAGACGGTCACGCGGAATGCGCGGCAGCAGGTCAAGGGTGGTTTCCAGGCTGACCTCGAAGGTGTGCAGGTTGCGGTTGTTCACCCCAACCAGCGGCGTATCCAGGGTTTTCAGCGCGCGCTCCAGTTCATCGCCATCGTGCACTTCCACCAGCACGTCGAGGCCGACGTCCTTGGCAGTGGCGGCCAGTTCAGCCATCTTCACGTCATCCAGCGCCGACACGATCAGCAGTACGCAATCTGCCCCCAGGGCCCGGGCTTCGACGATCTGGTAAGGGTCGACCATGAAGTCCTTGCGGATCACCGGCAGCGAAACCGCCGCGCGGGCCTGCTGCAAGTACTCATCGGCACCCTGGAAATAATCGACATCGGTCAACACCGACAGGCAGGTGGCCCCGCCCTTCTCGTAGCTGACCGCGATTTCCGCTGGCACGAAGTGCTCGCGGATCACGCCCTTGCTTGGCGAAGCCTTCTTGATTTCGGCAATCACCGCGGGCTGCTTGCGCTTGGCCTGCTCGATCAGCGCGTTGGCGAAGCCTCGCGGGGCGTCAGCGGCCTTGGCCAGGCCCTCCAGCTCGGCGAGGCTGACGCGCGCACTGCGCTCGGCCACTTCCTGAAACTTGCGGGCAATGATCCTTTCCAGCACCGTCGGCACACTCATGCTTCGTTCTCCACCTTGAATACTGCAGTAAAGGCACCCAATTCCTGCAGCTTTTCCCAGGCCAGGCCGGTGTGCAGTACATCATGGGCCAGTTCTACACCGGCTTTCAGGCTCATGGCATGGTCGGCTGCGTACAGTGCCGCGCCAGCATTAAGCACGATCATCTCGGCGGCCTTCTGACCGTTCTCGGTCTTGCGCCGGCCCAGCGCATCGCGGATCAACTCCAGCGAAGCCTGCGGGCTCTCGACAGCCAGGCCATGAAGGCTCTGGCTCTTCATGCCGAGGTCTTCCGGCTCTACCCAATATTCAGTGATTTCGTCATTTTTCAGTTCGGCGACGAAGGTGGGTGCAGCCAGGCTGAACTCGTCCAGACCATCCTTCGAGTGCACGACCAGCACATGCTTGCTCCCCAGGCGTTGCAGCACCTCAGCCAGCGGGCGGCAAAGGGTTTGCGCGAACACACCGACCACCTGGTGCTTCACTCCGGCCGGATTCGTAAGCGGGCCGAGCATATTGAACAGGGTGCGCAACCCCAGTTCTCGACGTGGGCCAGCGGCATGTTTCATGGCCGAGTGGTGACTTTGCGCGAACATGAAGCCAATGCCCAGGCTGTCGATGCAGCGTGCCACTTGAGTTGGCGTCAGGTTCAGGTAGATGCCGGCAGCTTCCAGCAGGTCGGCACTGCCGCTCTTGCCCGAGACTGCGCGGTTACCATGCTTGGCCACCGGGCAGCCCGCCGCCGCCAGGACGAAGGACGAAGCGGTGGACACGTTGAAGATGTTGGCGCCATCACCCCCGGTACCGACAATATCGACGACACCATCGAGGCTTTGCAGCTCGACCTTTTCGGCCAGCTCGCGCATCACCGACACCGCACCGACGATCTCGTCGATGCTTTCGCTTTTCATGCGCATGCCCATCAGGAAAGCGCCTATCTGCGCCTCGCTGCACTGACCGGTCATGATCTGGCGCATGACCTCGCGCATTTCTTCGGTAGTCAGGTCCAACTGGCCGACGATACGGCTCAACGCACTCTTGATATCCATGTTCGATCCTTAACGGCGGCCGCCGGTCTGTTTGAGGAAGTTGGCGAACAGTTCGTGGCCCTGCTCGGTCAGGATCGACTCAGGGTGGAATTGCACCCCTTCGATATTCAGCGTCTTGTGGCGCAGGCCCATGATCTCATCGACCGAGCCGTCAGCATGGGAGGTCCAGGCGGTAACTTCCAGGCAGTCGGGCAAGGTTTCACGCTTTACCACCAGCGAATGGTAACGGGTCACGGTCAGCGGGTTGTTAAGGCTGGCGAACACGCCCAGGTCGCGGTGATATACCGGGCTGGTCTTGCCGTGCATGACTTGGCGTGCACGTACAACGTCGCCGCCAAAGGCCTGCCCGATTGACTGGTGGCCCAGGCATACGCCGAGGATTGGCAACTTCCCGGCGAAATGCAGGATGGCCTCGATGGACACGCCTGCCTCGCTTGGGGTGCACGGGCCCGGAGATACGACGATGCGCTCAGGGTTAAGGGCCTCAATCTGGGCGATGGTCATTTCGTCATTGCGAATGACCTTGACCTCGGCACCCAGCTCGCCAAGGTACTGAACAACGTTGTAAGTGAATGAGTCGTAATTGTCGATCATCAGTAACATGGTGTTAAACCTCTTGAATCTACTGACTTCATGATTCGAACCTTCCGGCACCAGCCACAGGCGCGGCTTTGCCACAACGGGCGGTAAACGAGAAGGCAAACGGGGACGGGCCGGGCGGGCCGGCAGGAGATAAAGTCAGGCGCGCCAACGCCAACGGGCGTGGGCCTTGATTACGCGCATCAAGAGTTTGCTGACGATCAACACAGGATAGGTCTCGCTCATACGTCCCGGCACAGTAGCCTACCGGGGCGACGGGCGCAATATGCCTGTAAACACGGGGAAACGAATGGACTTGGGAGCGAAGCACGACGATTTGCTAAGGTCGATGGGCTTGTCCTGATAAAAACAAAGAAAAGGATGTTCCCCGATGCGAAAAGCCCCGTTATTGCGCTTTACCCTCGCTTCACTGGCCCTGGCCTGCAGCCAGGCGTTGGCCGGCCCTTCGCCCTATTCAACCCTGATCGTGTTTGGCGACAGCCTCGCCGATGCCGGGCAGTTTCCCGATCTTGTTGGCGGTACCCCAGGCGCGCGTTTCACCAACCGTGACGCCGTCGGCAACTTCGCCCCGGTGTCGCCGATGATCCTCGGTGGCCGCCTGGGCGTTGCGCCAGGCGACCTTAACCCGTCGACATCCGTAGGCATCCAGCCCGATGGTAATAACTGGGCAGTCGGCGGGTACACCACCCAGCAGATCCTGGACTCGATCACGACAACGTCCGAGACCGTCATCCCACCAGGAAACCCCAATGCCGGGCAGGTGCTGCGCGAGCGCCCCGGCTACCTGGCCAACGGCCTGCGCGCCGACCCCAATGCCTTGTACTACCTGACAGGCGGCGGCAACGACTTCCTTCAGGGCCTGGTGAATAGCCCGGCCGACGCCGTAGCCGCCGGCGCCCGCCTGGCTGCCAGCGCCCAAGCGCTTCAGCAAGGAGGCGCGCGCTACATCATGGTCTGGCTGCTACCTGACCTCGGCCAAACGCCCAATTTCAGCGGCACGCCACAGCAAAACCCACTGTCACTGCTCTCCGCTGCGTTCAACCAGTCACTGATCAGCCAGCTAGGGCAGATCGATGCCCAGATCATTCCACTGAACATCCCTGTGCTGTTGAGCGAGGCGCTGGCCAGCCCCAGTCAGTTCGGCCTGGCCAGCGACCAGAACCTGGTCGGCACCTGCTACAGCGGCGATAGCTGCGTGGAAAACCCGGTGTACGGGATCAACGGCACAACGCCAGACCCGACCAAACTGCTGTTCAACGACTCGGTCCACCCGACCATCGCGGGTCAGCAGCTGATTGCCGATTACGCCTACTCGATTCTCGCGGCCCCCTGGGAACTGACCCTGCTACCGGAAATGGCCCACGCCAGCCTGCGGGCTCACCAGGATGAGTTGCGTAATCAGTGGCAGACGCCTTGGCAAGCAGTTGGCCAATGGCAAGCCTTTGTCGCCAGCGGCGCTCAGGACCTGGACTTCGACGGCCAGCACAGCGCGGCCAGCGGTGACGGCCGCGGCTACAACCTGACCGTGGGCGGCAGCTATCGCCTGAACGACGCCTGGCGCCTGGGCCTGGCCGGCGGTGCGTACCGGCAGAAGCTGGAAGCTGGTGAACAGGACTCGCACTACAAGCTGAACAGCTATATGGCCAGTGCCTTTGCCCAATACCGCCAGGACCGCTGGTGGGCCGACGCGGCGCTGACCGCCGGGCACCTGGACTACAGCGACCTCAAGCGTACCTTCGCCCTGGGCGTGAATGACCGCAGTGAGAAGGGCGACACCGACGGCGAGGCCTGGGCAATGTCCGGGCGGCTGGGCTACAACCTGGCGGCCGACACCAGCAACTGGCAGTTGGCACCTTTCATCAGTGCCGACTATGCGCGGGTGAAGGTGGATGGCTACGACGAGAAAAGCGGGCGCTCGACGGCGCTTGCCTTCGATGACCAGGAGCGCACGTCACGCCGCCTGGGCGTGGGGCTGCTGGGCAGTGTGCAGGTACTGCCAAGTACCCGGCTTTTCGCCGAGGTGGCGCAGGAGCATGAGTTCGAGGACGACGAGCAGGATGTGACGATGCACCTGACCAGCTTGCCGGCGAATGACTTCACCCTGACCGGGTATACGCCGCACAGCGACCTGACCCGGGCGAGCCTGGGTGTGAGCCATGAACTGCTGGCAGGGGTGCATTTGCGCGGGAACTACAACTGGCGCAAGAGTGATGAGTTGACGCAGCAGGGCATTAGCGTGGGGGTTAGCGTGGACTTCTGAATTGCTGGGGGCCGCTTTGCGGCCCATTCGCGGGTGAACCCGCTCCTACGACGGCCTCGTATGCCTGAGGCTTGCGCAACCCTCGTAGGAGCGGGTTTACCCGCGAATACGGTGGCGGCAACAACGGTGAACGGCAGGTAGAAATTGGCCAGCAGGCCCGGCCCATTCGCGGGTGAACCCGCTCCTACGACGGCCTCGTATGCCTGAGGCTTGCGCAACCCTTGTAGGAGCGGGTTTACCCGCGAATACGATAGCGGCGGCAACGGTGAACGGTAGGTAGAAATTGGCCAGCAGGCCCGGCCCATTCGCGGGTGAACCCGCTCCTACGACGGCCCCGTATGCCTGAGGCTTGCGCAATCCATGTAGGAGCGGGTTTACCCGCGAATACGGTGACGGCGGCAACGGTGAACGGTAGGTAGAAATTGGCCAGCAGGCCCGGCCCTTTCGCGGGTAAACCCGCTCCTACACAACCTTGTAGGAGCGTGGTTTACCCGCGAATGAGCTGCGCAGCAGCCCCAATCAATTTATCTGGCGGAAGTCTGCTCGGCCAACGCCACCGCACGGAACATCGCCCGGCGCTTGTTGATGGTTTCTTCCCATTCCAGCGCCGGCACCGAGTCGGCAACGATGCCGCCACCGGCCTGCACATGCAGCTCGCCGTCCTTGATCACTGCGGTACGAATGGCAATTGCGGTATCCATGTTGCCGTTCCAGGCAAAATAGCCGACGGCACCGCCGTAAACCCCACGCTTGACCGGCTCCAGCTCGTCGATAATCTCCATCGCCCGGATCTTGGGCGCACCCGACAAGGTGCCAGCCGGCAGAATCGCCCGCAGTGCATCCATCGCCGTCAGGCCTTCACGCAGCTGGCCGGTAACGTTGGAAACAATGTGCATCACGTTGGAGTAACGCTCGATCACCATCTTCTCGGTCAGGCGCACACTGCCGGTCGAAGATACACGACCGACATCGTTGCGACCCAGATCGATCAGCATCAGGTGCTCGGCAATTTCCTTGTCGTCCGACAGCAGGTCGTCTTCCAGCGCACGATCGGCCTCTTCGGTCGCACCACGCGGGCGGGTACCGGCAATCGGGCGCACGGTGACCAGGTTGTCCTCGACACGTACCAGCACTTCGGGCGAGCTGCCGACCACATGGAAGTCACCGAAGTTGAAGAAGTACATGTACGGCGTCGGGTTGAAGCAGCGTAGCGCGCGATACAGGTCGATAGGCGCAGCCTTGAAGTCGATCGACATGCGCTGCGACGGCACCACCTGCATACAGTCCCCGGCCAGGATATATTCCTTGATACGACCGACGGCGTTTTCGTAATCCTCGCGGGTGTAGCTGGAGCGGAACGCCGGCTCGGCTGCCTGCGGGCCACTCAGGTCCAGGCCGCGGCGCGGGGTGATTGGCTGGCGCAAGGTTTCCAGCAAGCCTTGCAGGCGTGCCTGGCCCTGTTCGAAGGCCTGATCTTCAGCTGGGTCGACCAACACGATGGCGTGCATCTTGCCCGCCAGGTTGTCGAACACCACCACCGCGTCGGACACCATCAGCAGGATATCCGGTACGCCCAGCGGGTCTGGGTTGGGGCTGGCCCCCAGGCGCTTTTCAACATAACGCACGCAGTCGTAGCCAAAGTAGCCGACCAGGCCGCCATTGAAACGCGGCAGGCCGGGGATATCGGCAACTTTGTAGCGGTCCTTGAAGGTTTCAACGAATGCCAGCGGGTCTCCGACCTCGCAGCTTTCCACCTCGACGCCATCGTGCAGGATGCTGACACGGTAGCCATGCACACGCATCACGGTGCGCGATGGCAAGCCGATCATCGAGTAACGGCCCCACTTCTCCCCGCCCTGCACCGATTCGAGCAGGTACGAGTTGGGCTGGTCAGCCAGTTTCAGGTAGATCGACAGTGGCGTGTCGAAGTCGGCCAAGGTTTCACAGGCCAAGGGAATACGGTTGTAGCCGGCAGCGGCCAGGCGCAGGAATTCTTCGCGGTTCATGAGTAGTCTCGTGGCAAGCAGCAATAGGTCAGGCAAACGGACGGGCCGGCACACGCCGGCAGGCTGAAGTCAGGCGCGCCAACGCCAACGGGCCAAGGCCTTGATGACTTTCATCCAGAATTTGCCAGTAACCGCCACGGTGGACTCTCTGTCTTGTGAGGCTTGAAGGTCCGCCAACGTTATCCCAGTGGCCGGGTCTGCGCAACCGGGCAGCAATGCGCGCAGGTCGTCGATTACCAGGCTGGGGGATTCGTCGTCGATCGGCCGGCCATGGTTATAGCCGTAGGTCAGGCCCACGCATTGCACGCCAGCCGCCTTCGCCGCCTGCACGTCACTGCGCGAATCACCGACAAACAGGGACTGCTGCGGGGTAACACCGGCCATCTGCATGACGAATAGCAACGCCGCCGGGTCGGGCTTTTTCTGCGGCAGGGTGTCGCCACCAATGATCCAGCGGAAGAAATTACCGATCTTCATCTGGTCCAGCAGCGGGCCAACAAAGCGCTCAGGCTTATTGGTAATCAGCGCCATCTCCACGCCCTGCTTGCGCAGCCAGCGCAGGGTGTCGCGCACGCCGGGGTAGACCACGGTAAGTTCATGGCTTTCGGCATAAGCGTCCATGAACAGCGCCAACGCCTGATCTGCCAGCGCATCGTCCACGTCGGCATGGTCGATGCCGCCCGCCAACGCGCGGCGCACCAGCACCTGAGCGCCATTGCCAACCCAGTGGCGCACGGCCTCAAGGCCAGCAGGCGGGCGCCCCAGTTCGAGCAGCATGCGGTCCACAGCGGCGGCCAGGTCAGGCACGGAATCGATCAGGGTACCGTCCAGATCGAACATCACCAGCCTTGGCAGCGTTCCCGGGAACAGCTGCTCGAAGCCACTCATGGGCGGGCCAGGGCCAGTTCGGCGCGCATCTTGGCGATCACTTCCTGATAGTCCGGGGCGTTGAAGATCGCCGAGCCGGCCACGAAGGTGTCGGCGCCAGCGGCAGCGATCTCGCGGATGTTGTTGACGTTCACGCCACCATCGATCTCCAGACGGATATCACGGCCACTGGCGTCGATCAGCGCACGCGCTTCGCGCAGCTTGTCGAGGGTGCCGGGGATGAACTTCTGCCCGCCGAAGCCTGGGTTGACGCTCATCAGCAGCACCATGTCGATCTTGTCCATCACATACTTCAGGGCGTCCAGGCTGGTGGCCGGGTTGAATACCAGGCCGGCCTTGCAGCCACCATCCTTGATCAGCTGAAGCGAACGGTCGATGTGCTGCGTGGCTTCAGGGTGGAAGGTGATGTAGGTGGCGCCCGCTTCGATAAAGTCGCCAATGATGCGGTCAACCGGGCTGACCATCAGGTGCACGTCGATCGGCGCAGTAACGCCGTACTTGCGCAGAGCGGTACAGACCATCGGACCGATGGTCAGGTTGGGGACATAGTGATTGTCCATGACATCGAAGTGGACGATGTCTGCACCCGCAGCCAATACCTTGTCGACTTCTTCACCCAGGCGGGCAAAATCGGCAGAGAGAATGGAGGGGGCAATAGCGTAGGGCTGCATGGCGCACCTGTTGGCAGAGTCACGGTGGCGCGCATTGTAACTCAGGGAAAGCGATGAAGGCTGATTGGTATCAATTGCTGTCGACCAGCGCAACCTGTGCGGGCCTCTTCGCAGCTTTAGCCGCGAAGAGGCCCGCACAGGCAACCCCTCATCAGGCCGGCTGCTGGGTCCTCAGCTTCTCACTACGCCCACGCAACCATTCCAGGGTCAGCAGCAACACCACCGAGAACGCAATCAACAAGGTCGCCGCCGCGGCAATGGTCGGGCTCAGGTTCTCGCGAATACCGCTGAACATCTGCCGCGGCAGGGTTGCCTGCTCCGGCCCGGCGAGGAACAGCGTCACCACCACCTCGTCAAACGAGGTGGCAAAGGCAAACAGGGCGCCCGAGATGACGCCGGGTGCGATCAGCGGCAGGGTCACCCGGCGGAAAGCCAGCAGAGGCGAAGCTCCCAGGCTGGCCGCCGCACGCACCAGATTGTAGTTGAACCCCTGCAGCGTCGCCGACACGGTGATGATGACGAACGGCACACCCAGTACCGCATGCACCAGAATCAGCGAGGTGAAACTGTTGCCCATGCCCAGAGGGGCGAAGAACAGGTAACTGGCCACCCCGATGATCACTACCGGCACCACCATGGGCGAGATTACCAGCGCCATCACCAGCGACTTGCCGGGGAAATCGCCACGGGTCAGGCCGATGGCCGCCAAGGTGCCGAACACCATGGCCAGCACTGTGGCCGCCGGGGCAACGATGATGCTGTTTTTCAATGCCCGCATCCATTCGGCCGAGCCGAAGAAGTCCTGATACCACTGCAGCGAGAAGCCCTGCAGCGGGTACACCAGGAAGCTGCCACTGTTGAACGACAGCGGCACGATCACCAGCACTGGCAAGATCAGGAACAGCAGGATCAAGCCACAGAGAATGCGCAGGCTGTAGAACCAGACCCGCTCCACGGGCGACATGTATGGGCTCAGCATGACAGGCTCCTCAGCTCAGGCGCAGACGGCTGGCGCCGACCAGCCAGCTATAGATCAGGTACAACAGCACGGTCGCCAGCAGCAACAGCCCGCCCAGTGCGGTGGCCATGCCCCAGTTGATGCTGGTGTTGGTATAGAAGGCGACGAAGTAGCTGACCATCTGGTCGTTGGGGCTACCCAGCAGCGCCGGGGTGATGTAGTAACCGATGGCCAGGATGAACACCAGCAGACAACCGGCGCCAACACCGGCGTAAGTCTGCGGGAAGTACACCCGCCAGAAACTGGCGAACGGGTGGCAGCCCAGCGAGATCGCCGCACGCATGTACCCCGGGGAAATACCCTTCATCACGCTGTACAGTGGCAGGATCATGAACGGCAGCAGGATGTGCACCATCGAGATGTAGACGCCTGTGCGGTTGAACACCAGCTCCAGCGGCTGGTCGATGATGCCCATGGCCATCAGCGCGCTATTGATCAGCCCACCCGACTGCAGCAGCACGATCCAGGCCGCCACCCGCACCAGGATCGATGTCCAGAAAGGCAACAGCACCAGAATCATCAGCAGGTTGCTCTGCCGGGTCGGCAGGTTGGCCAACAAGTAGGCCAGTGGGTAGGCCAGTACCAGGCAGATAGTGGTAATCACCACGCCCATCCACAGGGTACGGATAAAAATGTCCAGGTAAATGGCCTGGTCCGGGGTGGCCTTGGCCAGCTCACCAAGGTCATCGATGCGATGGTCCACCGAGGCCAGCAGGTAGAAAGAAGTCACCGAACTGGTATTGCGGCGTATCGCCTGCCAATAAGCCGGGTCGCCCCAACGCTCGTCGACAGCCTGCAATGCCTCTTTATAAGAGGCAGGCTCAGCCTTGAAGGGCAGTGCACGGGCAGTCTTGGTCAACAAGCTGCGGTAACCGGCCAGTTCCATGTTCAAGCGTTTGGAAAGGTCACCAAGGGTCTGGTTCTTGCGCGACTCGGCCAAATCCTGGCTCAGCGCCTTGTAAACGTCCTCGCCTGGCAGGCTCTTGCCATCCCACTGGCTGATGACTTCCACCGTGCGCGGCAGGCCGGCGACTACTTCAGGGTTGCCGACGCTCTTGTACAGCAGCGCCGCAATCGGCACCAGGAACACCAGCAGAAGAAACAGCGCCAGCGGCGCGATCAACGCCTGCGCCTTCCAGCGGTTGACCCGCTCGGCGTGTTTGAGGCGCTGCTTGAGACTTGGACCTGCGCCTTCGTTGAGGGGCACTGCAATGGCCATGGCGAACTCCGCAATACAGGCTGAATTGGGGGCCGCTTTACGGCCCCACACACTGGACGTTTACTTCTTCGCCGCCCAGGCGTTGAAGCGTTGCTCCAGCTGCTCGCTGTTGTCGGCCCAGAACGTCACGTCGATCTGCACCTGGTTGGCAATGTTCTCAGGCGTGGTCGGCATGTCTTTCTTCACTTCGTCCGACAGCAGGCTCACGGCCTTGGAGTTGGCCGGGCCATAGGCGATGTTTTCGGAGTAGATCTTCTGCTGCTCGGGCTTGACGCTGTAGGCGATGAACTTCTTCGCCTCTTCGACGTTTTTGGCGCCTTTGGGAATTGCCCATGCATCGAAGTCGTAGATGCCGCCGTTCCACACCACCTTGAGGTTGCTCTCTTTCTGCACAGCGGCGATACGGCCGTTGTAGGCAGAGCTCATGACCACGTCGCCAGAGGCCAGGAACTGCGGTGGCTGTGCACCCGCTTCCCACCACTGGATGCTGGGCTTGAGTTCGTCGAGTTTCTTGAAGGCGCGGTCCTGGCCTTCCTTGGTTGCCAGCACTTTGTAGACGTCCTTGGGCGCAACACCGTCGGCCATCAGTGCAAATTCCATCGTGTACTTGGCGCCCTTGCGCAGGCCGCGCTTGCCCGGGAACTGCTTGGTGTCCCAGAAATCGGCCCAGCTGGTGGGGGCGGTCTTGAGCTTGTCGGCGTTGTAGGCCATGACCGTGGACCAGACGAAGAAGCCCACACCGCAAGGCTGAATGGCACCAGGTACGTAGTCGGCCTCATTGCCGAACAGGGCTGGGTCGAGCTCTTCGAACATGCCCTCGTCGCAACCGCGCGCCAGCTCTGGCGACTCAACCTCTACCAGGTTCCACGACACACTCTTGGTGTCGACCATTGCCTTGACCTTGGCCATTTCGCCGTTGTACTCACCCGCGACAATCTTGCCATTACCCGCTTTTTCCCAGGGTTCGTAGAACGCTTTGACCTGGGCAGCCTTGTTGGCGCCGCCGAACGAGATCACGGTGAGGTCTGCGGCCATGGCCTGGCCAGCGGTGAACAGCCCCAAAGCCAGGGCGGTCAGTTTCAACTGCTTGCGCATTATTATTCTCTCCACAGTACAGGGTTGGTGAAGCAATCCATCAATGGGCTTCGGCAATCGGATCGAGCGCGCGGGCGTGCTCCACCTCCCAGCCCAGCGGTACTACATCGCCCACGGCCAACGCCGGGTCGAGCTCGGCAATCGGCTGTTTCACGAAGAAGTCGCCTTTGCCGCAAACCTCCAGACGCACCCGCACGTGGTCGCCCAGGTAAATGAATTCGGCCACCCGGCCAGAGAACCGGTTGACGCAGCTTTCACTGTGGCCGTTCAGGCGCAC
This sequence comes from Pseudomonas sp. 10(2024), assembly GCF_045164175.1. NCBI lineage: Bacteria > Pseudomonadati > Pseudomonadota > Gammaproteobacteria > Pseudomonadales > Pseudomonadaceae > Pseudomonas > Pseudomonas sp. 10(2024). Next base: position 474,034 of record NZ_CP174006.1, on the reverse strand, counting down.
GCGCTCCGGGCGTATCGACAGGGTCACCGGCTCGCCGGCCTGGCCGACATTCACCGCCAGCGCCTCGACCCGCTCGCCGCGAGGCAACTGCACCTGGCAACGTTTGCCATCGCTGGCCAGCAGGGTGCCGCTGATGCGGTTGTTCTCGCCGATGAAGTTGGCGACGAAGGTGTTGCAGGGCTCTTCGTACAGCGTGCGCGGGTCGGCGATCTGCTGGATTTCGCCCTGGTGGAACACCGCCACGCGGTCGGACATGGTCAGCGCTTCGCCCTGGTCGTGGGTCACGTACACCACGGTCACACCAAGACGTTGGTGAATGTGCTTGATCTCCATCTGCATGTGTTCGCGCAGCTGCTTGTCCAGCGCGCCAAGTGGCTCGTCCATCAGCACCAGCTGAGGCTCGAACACCAATGCCCGGGCCAGCGCCACCCGCTGCTGCTGGCCACCGGACAACTGGCCGGGGTAGCGTTTGGCGAAAGCGTCGAGCTGCACCATGTTCAGCACACGTTTGACCCGCTCGCTGATGTCGGTCTTGCTCAGGTTGCGCACGGTCAGCGGAAAGGCCAGGTTCTCGGCCACGGTCATGTGCGGAAACAGCGCGTAGTTCTGGAACACCATGCCGATATCACGCTTGTGCGGCGGCACGTTGTTGATCGAGCGCCCGCCAAGCTGGATTTCACCGGCGGTGGGCGTTTCGAAGCCCGCCAGCATCATCAGGCTGGTGGTCTTGCCCGAGCCGGACGGGCCAAGCAGGGTGAGGAACTCGCCCTTGCGGATATCCAGGTTGAGGTCTTTGACGATCAGCGACTCGCCGTCGTAGCTCTTCTGCACACCACGGAAGCTGACCAGCGTTTCGCCGGTTGCAGCGTTCGACTTCGCCTCGCTCATGCCTGCACCTTCTTGTTGGATGACTGCGTAGGCAAAAGAGTAGAAGAGACGCAAGCGCCCGAAAATCGGGGGTACTGAGAGAATGCCATCATCCGGATGGAAGATTTGTTGTAGGGATCGCCCTACAAGGATGGCGGGATTGGAATGCCCTTGCGAGCCAACCACGAAACCTGTGGGAGCGGGCATGCCCGCGAAGAGGCCGGCTCAGCCATAGAGATCAGCAGGCCAGGCCCGTTCGCGGGCATGCCCGCTCCCACAGAGGCTTCGGCAAGTTTCGGGCACCCGTATGTCGCAATCAGATCAGCTTGTGCTCCATGGCGTACTTCACCAGCTCCGCCAGCGAGTTCACTTTCAACTTCTGCATCAGGCGTGCCTTGTGGGTGCTGATGGTCTTGCTCGACAGCGCCAACTGCTGGGCAATGTCGTTGACGTTGGCGCCTTGGGCCAGGCGCTCGAACACCGAAAATTCCCGCTCCGAGAGCAGTGTGTGCAACGGCCGGGATTCGGTGAGGCCTACTTCGAACACCATGCGGTCGGCCAGCGACGGGTCGATATAACGCCCGCCACCGGCCACCCGACGAATCGCCGTCAACAACAGCGCGGGGTCACTGTCTTTGGTGGCATAGCCCGCCGCACCGGCCTTCAGCGCCCGCGCCGCCATCTGTGCCTCATCGTGCATCGACAACATCAGGATCGCTGGAGCATCGTGCAACGCACGGATACGCGGGATCGCCTCCAGGCCGTTCACACCCGGCATCGAGATGTCCAGCAGTACCACCTCGCACGGTGTGTGGCGCAGGGTTTCGAGCAACTGCTCGCCATTACCGGCCTCCCCCGCCACTTGCATGTCCTTGGCCAGGCCAATCAACTGCTTGATGCCTTCACGGACAATGGTGTGGTCTTCGGCCACCAGTACTCGAATCACGATTGCTCTCCTACTCCAACGGAATGGCCACGCTCAGGCTGGTGCCTTCGCCCGGCTCGCTTTCCAGCGTCATGCTCCCCCCCAGCATCAGCACCCGCTCGCGCACACCCACCAGGCCAAACGAGGTGGGCCGGGTCTGCTCGCGGCAAAAGCCTTGGCCATCATCACTGACCGTCATGCGCAACTGTCCGCCCTCACGTACCAGCTCAATCTCTACGCTGTGCGCCTGAGCGTGACGCATCACATTGGTCAGCGCCTCCTGGAGGATACGAAACAGCCCGGTGGCCTTGGCATCACTCAATGCTGGCAGATTATCGGGTACTTGCACCAGACAGGGGATTTGCGTACGTGCCTCGAAACGCCGCGCCTGCCATTCGATGGCCGAGGCAATGCCGGCATCGAGGATCGGCGGACGCAAGGCAGTGGCGACATCGCGCACCAACTGGAACAACTGGGCGATCAGGCGTTTCATGCTCGCCAGGCGATCATTCAGGCCGGGGTCCAGCTCGGCATAGGCCAGCTCGCACATCGACACTTCCAGCTTGAGCACGGTCAGCATCTGCCCCAGTTCATCATGCACTTCCCGGGCGATACGAGCTTTCTCTTCTTCACGCACGCTCTCCAGGTGGGCCGAGAGTTCGCGCAACTGCTCCTGGGACTTCGCCAGCGCCAGCTCGGCCCGCTTGCCCTGTGTGATGTCCCAGACTACACCGTCCCACACCACCTGGCCGTTGCCCAGATGCCGGGCGCTGGCCTTGATATCGGCCCAGCGCTGTTCGCCCTGCCGGGTGAGGATGCGCCCCTGCCAGGACCAGTCCTGGTCGCTGGCCAGGGCCAGGTCCTGCACCCTGTGATAATCAGCACGGTCCTCGGGGTGCACCAGGTTGCGCAGGCCCATCTGCGGGTGCTGGATCTCGCTGGGTGCATAACCCACCAAAGCCTCGCTACCCTCACTGATATAGGGGAACTCCAGATCGCCCTCGGCCGGGTCACGCTCCAGGCGAAATACCAACCCTGGTACGTTGCCAGCAATGCCCTTGAGCCGCGCCTCGCTTTCGCGAAGGGCCGCCAAGGCACGGTGGCGCTCGGTGACATCGGCGAGGTAGACCACCAGATATTCGGAATCACGAAAGCGCAGAAAGCTCAGCGACAGCTCCACGGGTAGCAAGCTTTGATCAGCCCGCCGGCATTGCGTCTCAAATTGACCGACACCCCCCGCCCCTTTCCGCGCCCCCTTCCACAGCTCTAGCCAACGGTCCATGTTCAGGCTCGGCTCGAAGTCGCTCAGCGGCCGCTCCAGCAACGCCCCTTCGCTGTAGCCCAACATGCGCTCGGCGGCATGGTTGGCGTAACGCACATGGCTGTCCCAGTTGACCCAGAGGATACCCACGGTGCTCTGATCGATGGCGAACTGGCTCAGGCGCAACGCCTCTTCGCGCACCTGGCGCTCAACAAGGCTTTCTCGCGCGGCCAGCAGGCTGCGCTCCAACTGGCGCTGCTGACGGCGTTGCCACACCAGCGTGGCCAAGGCACACAACAGCAACAGACCGAACAGCAAGGCCATGTTCTGCCAGAAGCCCGGCGACTCGCTCAGGCGCGGGTACTTCGGCTGCAACCAGCGCTGATGCAGTTGTTCCAGCTCCTTGGCCGGCACGGCCTGCAAGCCACGTTCAAGTACATCGGCCAGCATCGGCCAGTCGCGCCGCGAACCGATACGCAACAGTTGCGGCAGGCCAATATCGCCGACCACCGCCAGCTCACCGAACTCGCTCTCGCGCGACAGGCGGCTGAGCTGCGCTTCATCCAGCACGGCGAAACTGGCCTGGCCACCTACCACCAGTTGCAAGGCCTCACGATCGTCGGGCACCCCCTGCAGGTTGAGGTTGCCGTAGTTGCCGCGCAGGTAATCCGCCAGCGGGCTGGGCATGCGCACCGCGACGCGTTGCTCGGCTTCAAGCTTTTCCAGTTCCACGGCCATGGCCCCGGTGCGCGGCCCCACCACCAGCTGTGGCACGCGCATGTACGGGTCGCTGAATAGCCACAGGCGCAGGCTGGCCGGCGTCTGGGTAAGGCCAGGGGCGAAGTCGATTTCGCCGCTCTGCAGGGCATGTTCCAAACTGGCCTGGTCAGTGAAGTTACGCCAGGTGAGGTCCAGCTGCAGCGTCTGCGCCAGGCTGTTCACCAGCTCCACATTTGCCCCATACAGTTGCTGCAGACGCCGGTCGAACTGGGCGTAGGGCGCCTGCAACACCAGGCCGACACGCAGGCTGCGGTGGGTGTCAAGCCACTGCTGCTGGTCAGGCTCCAGCACCACAGTTGGCAGCGCCTCGGGCTTGGCCCAGGCAATCAAGGGCAGCCACAAGCAGCCGATAACCAACAGGCGACGCACTCGCTTCATCTATACGCTCGACTTGGCAAAGACGGCCATGCAGCATGGCCGTCACGGGCAAATACTATTAGGCTGCCGGTTTCATTCTGGCCTTGGGTTGACTCATGTCCACACTTTATCGCACGACGCTGGCAATGTGCTGCCTGGCCTCGGTCCTTCCACTCGGCGCCCTGGCCGCCGATGCCGAAAAACCACCTGCAAATGCCACGGCACCGGCTGCCGAGGCACCACGCCCACCCTTGCTGGAACGCAGCCAGGAGGATGCACTGGCGCTGGAACGGCTGCTGCCCAAGGCTGAGCAGCAGACCCTGCAGGCCGGTGCCGACAGCTTCCTGGCCCTGTGGAAGCCGGCCAACGACAACGATCCGCAAGGGGCGGTGATCATTGTCCCTGGTGCAGGCGAAACGGCCGACTGGCCAAATGCAGTCGGCCCACTGCGGCAAAAATTCCCTGATATTGGCTGGCACAGCCTGAGCGTCAGCCTGCCCGACCTGCTCGCAGACAGCCCGCAAGCGCGGGTCGAAGCCACACCACCGGCAGCGCCTGCGCCAGACAAAGGCGAAAGCGCACCGGTCAAGGACGTTCCGGCCGATGCCAACGCCAACGTGGCCCAAGCCACCGCAGCCGATGCCGACACAGCAGAAAGCACCGATGCCGAACAAGCCAGCGAGCAGGCCGACCCGGCAGATGCCGAACGCATCTTCGCCCGCCTGGATGCCGCCGTGGCGTTCGCCCAACAACACAATGCCCGCAGCATCGTACTGATCGGCCATGGTAGCGGTGCATATTGGGCGGCGCGCTACCTGAGCGAGAAGCAGCCACCACAGGTACAAAAACTGGTGATGGTCGCTGCGCAGACCCCTGCACGGGTGGAGCAGGACCTGGAAAGCCTGGCCCCAACCTTGAAGGTACCCACGGCCGATATCTACTACGCCACCCGCAGCGCTGACCGCAACGCAGCCCAGCAACGGCTGCAGGCCAGCAAGCGGCAGAAGGATAGCCAGTACCGACAATTGTCATTGATTGCCATGCCAGCAAACAAAGCGGCGGAACAAGAGCAATTGTTCCGCCGGGTGCGGGGGTGGATGAGCCCTCAGGGCTGAGTCAGGCTTGATCCTTGTGGCGGGGCGTCAAAGGCCGCGCCGCTTGCGGATCATGGCATAGGCCTGGTGCAACTCACGGGTACGCGCGGTTGCTTCACGCACCTGCGCCTCGCTGGCACCGGTACCTGCCAGCTTGTCCGGATGATGCCGGCTGACAAGCCGACGATACGCCTGCTTGACCTTATCGGTGTCGGTGTCTGCGCCCACCGCCAGCAAGCGCAACGCTGCCGCGTAGGTCATGGGCACGCTTTCTGCCCCCGTGGCCTTGCGCGGCTCGTACTCCAGGGACATGGCCTGCACCTGGCGCCGGCTCATGCCCAGCTTCTGCCCCCAGTCCAGCAGCAACTCACGCTCCTTGTTGCCCATCTTGCCGTCAGCCCAGACCATGCGCCAACAGGCCCGCAAGGTACCTTCCGCCGCGTGGGGCTGCTGACTGATGCGCCGCAGGTGACTGCCAAGCCGGTCCTTGCCCGCCTTGCCACGGTTGAACGCATTGATGGCGCGCAACCGGGCTGCCTCGGCCAGGTCCAGGCGCACCATCTCCTGACGCGCCTGCTGGATATGCTGCTCGGCTACCCGGCCATCGCACTTGGCCAGGCGCCCGAGCATCACGAACAACAACTCGTCGTCGCGTAATGCGGGGCGCCCACCCAGGCGTTCGCGCATGTCTTCCCAGCCTTGCAAGCGCAGCCGGCGGTCAATGGCCTGCCCAAGCAACGCACCGAGCAAGGCACCCGGTATGCTCGCAACGGCAAAGCCGGCACCCACACCTATCACCGTGCCTGGCCACCACATGTCAGGCGCGCTCGCCAATCAGAGACTCAGCCTCGGCCAGGCGTTCAAGCGTGCCAACATCCACCCAGTGCCCACGGTAGTGTTCGCCAGATACCTTGCCGGCCGCCATCGCCTGGCGCAGCAACGGTGCCAGCTTGAAGGCACCCGCCTGGCAACCTTCGAACAGCGCCGGGTGCAGCACGGAAATGCCGCTGAAGGTCAGCGTGCCGGGCGCGTCATCGCCGTCAACGACCTGCTCGCCCACCAGGCGGAAGTCACCACGGCCGTGATGGCCAGGGTTGTCGACCAGTACCAGGTGAGCCAGGCCTTGCAGGGGAGCCTGCAAACGCGCGAAGTCGTAGTCGGTCCACACATCGCCATTCACCAGCAGGAACGGCGCATCACCCAACAAAGGCAGGGCCTTGAAGATGCCGCCGCCGGTTTCCAGCGGTTCACCTTCAGGTGAATAGCGAATGCTCAGGCCGAAGCGGCTACCGTCGCCCAGATGGTCTTCGATCTGCTGGCCAAGCCAGGCATGGTTGATCACCACTTCGGTCACGCCCGCTGCCGCCAGGGCGCGCAGGTGGTACTCGATCAGCGGCTGGCCGGCGACCGGGACCAACGGTTTTGGGGTGTGCAGGGTCAGCGGGCGCATGCGCTCGCCCTTCCCCGCAGCCAGGATCATGGCCTTCATGCACGCGCTCCGGCCTGCAACTCGGCAATCAGCTCACCCAGCTCCGCCAATTCGGGCCGGCGACCGATCACTTCATTTATATAGGCGAAGAAACGCGGCACGTCGCCCAGGTAACGCGGCTTGCCGTCGCGGTGGCAGATACGGGCGAAGATGCCGATCACCTTCAGGTGCCGCTGCACGCCCATCAGGTCACTGGCGCGGTGGAAGGCTTCGAACTCGGCGTGCACCGGGATGCCAGCCGCCTGCGCCTGCTGCCAGTAGTCGCCCAGCCAACCTTCGACCCGCGCCTGCGGCCAGCTGACAAAGGCGTCCTTGAACAGGCAGGTAATGTCGTAGGTGACCGGGCCGTATACCGCATCCTGAAAGTCCAGCACACCAGGGTTGGGGGTGCTCTGCATCAGGTTGCGCGGCATGTAGTCACGGTGTACCAGCACCTTGGGCTGCGCCAGGGCGCTGTCGATCAGCAACTGGCTGACGCGCTGCCAGGTGGCCTTCTGTGCATCGGTGAAGGTCAGGCCCAGCTCACGCCCCACGTACCATTCGGGGAACAGTTCCACTTCACGGCGCAGCAGGGCGTCGTCGTAGCTGGGCAGCGGCGCGTCCATTGGCAAACGCTGGAACTTCAGAAGGGCATCGATGGCGTCGGCGAACAGGCCATCGGCGTTGTCGGCATTGATGATGTCAAGGTATGTCTGAGTGCCCAGATCCCCAAGCAGCAAAAAGCCGCGTTCCAGGTCCTGGGCGTGGATCAGCGGCACATGTACGTCAGCGCTGGCCAGCAGGTGGTCGATGGCGACGAACGGTCGGCAGTTCTCCTGCGGGGGGGGCGCATCCATGATCACGAAACTGTGGCCAGCACCCTGCCAGCGGAAATAGCGGCGGAAGCTGGCGTCGCTGCTGGCAGCGGTCAGGCTGCCTGCAGGCACCTCGCCCCAGGCGTTGTCACGGAAAAGATCATTGAGCTGCTCATCGAGCCAGACCGTCAGTTGTTGCAGGCGTACATCGTGTTCAGGCATTGCAAGGGTCTCCGACGGCCCTAGCCGTCAAGCGGGTCATGCTTTATTATCCAGCATCTTTTTCAGACCATCGAGAGGCGTGCGGCCCCACACGCGGGCAGATGGCACGCAGGAAGCCCGGACTAATAAGATGGCATTGAAATCCCCCGCGTTTCGTAGAAAGTTTCCGTTGCTGGTAACCGGCGGTCTGCTGGCCCTGCAACCTCTGGCCACCTCATACGTAGTGGCAGCCGAACAGTTCGACTGCCAAGTGTCCGCCGCCGGTGGTTGGGACTGCAAGCCCAAAACCCCAGTCAACAACTTGCCGCCGCGTCCGGTGCACGAAGGTGCAGCCGTCAGCTCCGGCACCGAAGCGGCGGGCGAAGCCGAAACTGCGGACCGGCCCGTGCTGGTTACCGAGGCCAAGGGCCGTGGTCTGAAGTCGCGCAGCGAAGACTACAGCCACCTGGACTGGGTTCCGCGTGAAAAGCTCACCGCCGCGCAGCTGGCTGAAACCGGCCCGTACTGCGGTGGCGCGTATATCGAGCCAACCCGCCCGGGCATGGCCGACACCACGCCGAAGGACGAGTCGCCGACCTACATCAATGCCAAGGTATCCAAGTACCAGCAGGAGCAGCAGATCGCTACCCTCGCCGGTGACGTGGTGATGCGCCAGGGCAGCATGCAGGCCGAAGCCGACGAGGCCAACCTCTACCAGGCCGAAAACCGTGGCGAGCTCAAGGGCAACGTCAAGATCCGTGACAACGGTTCGCTGGTGGTCGGCGACGAGGCCCAGATCCAGCTCGACACTGGCGAAGCCCAGGTCGACAACGCCGAATACGTGATGCACAAGTCGCACATCCGCGGCAGTGCCCTGTACGCCAAGCGTGGCGAAAACGCCATCATCCGCCTCAAGGACGGTACGTACACCACCTGCGAACCGGGCAGCAACGCCTGGCAGCTGAAAGGCAACAACATCACCCTGAACCCGGCCACCGGTTTCGGTACTGCGACCAACGTTACACTTCGGGTCAAGGATTTCCCGGTGTTCTATACACCGTACATCTACTTCCCGATTGACGACCGTCGCCAGTCCGGTTTCCTGCCGCCGTCGTTCAGCACCAGCAGCGACACCGGCTTCATGCTGGTCACGCCGTACTACTTCAACCTGGCGCCCAACTACGACGCCACGTTGTACCCGCGTTACATGGCCAAGCGCGGCCTGCTGATGGAAGGCGAGTTCCGCTACCTGACACCTTCCAGCGAAGGGCAATTCGGCGGCGCCTACCTGAACGACAAGAACGACGACCGCAAAGATCAGACGGATTACAAAGATCAGCGCTGGATGGTCAACTGGCAGCACAAGGGTGGCCTGGACGAACGCCTGATGACCGAGGTGGACTACACCGACATCAGCGACCCGTTCTACTTCCAGGACCTGGAATCCGACCAGATTGGCGTGGAAAGCCGCGACTTCCTGAATCAGCAGGGTGCATTGACCTACCGGGGCGATAGCTACACCGCGCGGCTGAACGTACATGCCTATGAGGCGGCGACCATTTCGCAGATCACGCCTTATGATCGACTGCCGCAGATTACCCTCAATGGCGTACTGCCTTATCAGCCAGGGGGGTTGAACTTCGCTTACGAAACCGAGGCCGCGCGCTTCGAACGTGACTTGAAGAACGACACCGTGTTCGACAAGGACGGCAACCTGGACCTCACAGCGGGGGACGATGGTCGTCGGCTTGACGAAAATATTCGAGGTATCGAGCGGGCCAACGGCACGCGCCTGAACGTCGCGCCGTCAGTCAGCTATCCAATGACAGCCAGCTATGGGTTCCTCACACCCAAACTGAAATACGCCTACACCCAGTACGATCTTGATCTGGACAGCAAAGGCAAAGCCGATGCAATCGCCTTGCAAGCCGCCGATCCAGGCGCGTACGGAAGCTACGACAGCTCTGTTAGCCGCGACGTGCCAATCTTCAGCGTCGACAGCGGCCTGTACTTCGACCGCAACACCTCGCTGTTTGGCAACAATTACCGTCAAACCCTCGAACCGCGCATGTTCTACCTCTATGTTCCGTACAAGGACCAGAAGGACATCCCGCTGTTCGATACCGGCGAAACCCTGTTCAGCTACGATTCGCTGTTCCGCGACAACCGCTTCAGCGGCACTGACCGTATCGGCGACGAAAACAAACTGTCGCTGGGCGTGACCACACGCTGGATCGAAGACAACGGCTTCGAGCGCCAGAACTTCAGCATCGGCCAGGCCTACTACTTCAAGGACCGCAAGGTCCAGCTGCCAGGCATCGACTACCGCACCCGCAAGGACGCGCAGTCCGATGTATCGCCATACGCTCTGGTGTACAACTACTACTTCAACCGCGACTGGCGCTTCAATTCGGACTTCAACTGGGACCCGGACAGCCGCAGCACCCGCTCGGGCAGCGCGATGTTCCACTACCAGCCTGAAGACAACCCGAACAAGATCGTCAACCTCGGTTATCGCTACCGTAACGACACCATTGCCTACGACTCGACCACGGGTACCTGGAAAGTGGGCGGCGGTGACTATGGCACCCCGGGCGATCCGAACTACATCAAGGATTACTACAAGATCCAGCAGCACGACTTCTCGGTCATCTGGCCGATCGTGCCGCAGTGGAACGTAATCGCCCGCTGGCAGCATGACTACAACCGCAACCGTACCCTGGAAGCCATGGGTGGTTTCGAATACGACAACTGCTGCTGGAAGCTGCGCCTGATCAACCGTTACTGGATCGACTACGACGATTTCAGCCAGGCCCTTCCACAGAACGAAAAAGGCGACCACGGTGTCTTCCTTCAGATCGTCCTGAAAGGCCTCGGCGGCGTAGTTGGCAACAAGGTCGAGTCTTTCCTCGACCAAGGCATTCAAGGTTACCGTGAACGTGAAGACCAAGCTTATTGATCGTCTGCGCCCAGTGTTGCTGGGCGTCGCTTTGCTGAGTGGCGCGGTGCATGCCGCGGTGCAACCTCTTGATCGCGTGGTGGCTATCGTCGACAACGACGTGGTCATGCAAAGCCAGCTGGACCAGCGTGTCCATGAGGTCCAGCAAACCATCGCCAAGCGCGGCGGCGGCGTGCCGCCGACCAGCGCCCTGGAACAGCAGGTCCTGGAACGCCTGATCGTCGAGAACCTGCAGCTGCAGATCGGCGAGCGCTCTGGTATCCGCATCACCGACGAAGAGCTGAACCAGGCCATTGGCACCATTGCCCAGCGCAATGGCATGTCAATGGACCAGTTCCGCGCGGCGCTGGCCCGTGACGGCCTGTCGTTCGACGACGCTCGCGAGCAGGTCAAGCGCGAGATGATCATCAGCCGCGTGCGCCAACGCCGCGTTGCCGAACGCATTCAGGTGTCCGAGCAGGAAGTGAAGAACTTCCTGGCCTCGGACCTGGGCAAGATGCAGATGTCGGAAGAGTACCGCCTGGCCAACATCCTCATCCCGACCCCGGAAGCCGCCAACTCGGACGATATCCAGAAGGCTGCGCGCAAGGTCGGTGACGTGTACCAGCAACTGCGCCAGGGTGCTGACTTCGGCCAGATGGCGATTGCCAACTCGGCCAGCGAAAACGCCCTGGAAGGCGGCGAGATGGGCTGGCGTAAAGCCGGTCAGCTGCCACCCGACTTCGCCAAGATGCTCAGCAGCATGCCAGTGGGCGAAATTACCCAGCCTATTCGCATCCCCAACGGCTTCATCATCCTCAAGCTCGAGGAGAAGCGCGGTGGCAGCGAGAACGTGCTGCGTGACGAAGTGCATGTGCGCCACATCCTGATCAAGCCAAGCGAGATCCGCAGCGAAGCTGCCACCCAGCAACTGGCCGAGCGCCTGTACGATCGAATCAAGAACGGCGAAGACTTCGGCGAACTGGCCAAGAGCTTCTCGGAAGACCCGGGTTCGGCACTCAACGGCGGCGACCTCAACTGGGTCGATCCGAACAGCCTGGTACCGGAGTTCCGTGAACAGATGGCCAATGCCCAGCAAGGCGTAGTGACCAAACCGTTCAAGACCCAGTACGGCTGGCACGTTCTGGAAGTGCTGGGCCGCCGCGCCACCGACAGCACCGAGCAAGCTCGCGAACAGCAGGCCCTGAGCGTACTGCGCAACCGCAAGTACGACGAAGAGCTGCAAACCTGGCTGCGCCAGATCCGCGACGAAGCCTACGTTGAAATCAAGCTGCCTGGCGCTGACCAGGCCGCCCAGTGAAGCCCCTGCGCTTCGCCGTCACCCCCGGCGAGCCGGCCGGCATAGGTCCCGACCTGTGCCTGCTGCTCGCCGCAGACGCCCAGCCTCACCCCCTGATCGCCATCACCAGCCGTGACCTGCTCGCCGAGCGGGCCACGCAGCTGGGGCTGGCCGTCAGCCTGCTGCCGGTAGCCCCGGGCCAATGGCCTGACCTCCCGGCACCCGCAGGTAGCCTGTACGTCTGGGATACCCCCTTGGCGGCCCCGGTGGTGCCAGGCCAGCTCGACAAGGCCAACGCAGCGTTCGTGCTGGAAACCCTGACCCGCGCCGGGCAAGGCTGCCTGGACGGGCACTTCGCCGGGATGATCACGGCCCCGGTGCACAAGGGTGTGATCAACGAAAGCGGTATCGCCTTTTCCGGGCATACCGAGTTCCTTGCCGAACTGACCCGCACCGCACAAGTGGTAATGATGCTGGCCACCCGCGGCCTGCGCGTGGCCCTGGTGACCACGCACCTGCCACTGCGTGATGTTGCCGACGCTATCACTGCAGAGCGCGTCGAACGTGTAACCCGTATCCTGCATGCCGACATGCGCGACAAGTTTGGCATTGCCAACCCGCGTATCCTCGTGTGCGGCCTCAACCCGCATGCGGGCGAGAGCGGCCACCTGGGCCGCGAAGAAATCGACATCATCGAGCCGACCCTGGCCCGCCTGCGCACCGAAGGCATGGACCTGCGCGGGCCGCTGCCGGCCGATACCCTGTTTACCCCCAAATATCTGGAGCACTGCGATGCGGTGCTGGCGATGTACCACGACCAGGGCCTTCCCGTACTCAAGTACAAAGGCTTCGGCGCAGCAGTGAACGTGACCTTGGGCCTGCCAATCATCCGCACGTCGGTTGACCACGGCACCGCCCTGGACCTGGCCGGCACTGGCAAAGTCGACACTGGCAGCCTGCGCGTCGCACTGGAAACCGCCTACCAGATGGCCGAGAACCGACCATGAACGAGCAATACCAACACCGGGCGCGCAAGCGCTTCGGCCAGAACTTCCTGCACGACGCCGGTATCATCGACCGCATCCTGCGTGCCATCAACGCCAAGGCCGGCGAACACCTGCTGGAAATCGGCCCGGGCCAGGGCGCCCTGACCGAAGGCCTGCTGGGCAGTGGCGCACAGCTGGACGTGGTGGAGCTGGACAAAGATCTGGTGCCGATCCTGCAGCACAAGTTCGCCGATCGCAGCAACTTCCGCCTGCACCAGGGCGACGCCCTGAAGTTCGACTTCAACCAGTTGGGCGTGCCGCCGCGCAGCCTCAAGGTGGTTGGCAACCTGCCCTACAACATCTCCACCCCGCTGATCTTCCACCTGCTCAGCCACGCCGGGCTGATCCGCGACATGCATTTCATGCTGCAAAAGGAAGTGGTCGAGCGCATGGCCGCCGGCCCTGGCGGCGGTGACTGGGGGCGCTTGTCGATCATGGTGCAGTACCACTGCCGCGTGGAGCACCTGTTCAATGTCGGCCCTGGTGCCTTCAACCCACCCCCGAAAGTGGATTCGGCGATCGTCCGCCTGGTGCCGCACGAAGTGCTGCCGTTCCCGGCCAAGGACCACCTGCTGCTGGAGCGTGTCGTTCGCGAAGCGTTCAACCAGCGCCGCAAGACCCTGCGCAACACCATGAAAGGCCTGCTGGACAGCGCCGCCATCGAGGCTGCTGGCGTTGATGGCAGCCTGCGCCCTGAACAGCTTGACCTGGCAGCCTTCGTGCGCCTGGCTGACCAACTGGCTGATCAGCAACAAGCCTGATTTAGCCCGTACCGGCCTCTTCGCGGGCCACAAGGGATCGCACAACCCTCAAATCCTGTGCGACCCCTTGTAGGAGCGGGTTTACCCGCGAAGAGGCCGGCACAGCCCCCCCAAGCCCGATCACCGCTGGCCCTCCCCCCTCCCAATGGCCTAGACTGCATTATTGCGTCAGTTCGCCCAAGGCCCTTGCATGTCCGACCCCCGCTATCAAATCGACGTCAGCGTCGTGACCCGCTACCTGAAAGAACAATCCGACCCCGAAAACAGTCGCTTCGCTTTCGCCTACACCATTACCGTGCAGAACAACGGCTCGCTCAGTGCCAAGTTGCTGTCGCGCCACTGGCTGATCACCAACGGTGACGGCGAGGTAGAGGAAGTCCGCGGCGCCGGCGTGGTCGGCCAGCAACCCAACATCGACCCTGGCCAGAGCCACACTTACAGCAGTGGTGCCGTCATCAGCACCCGCGTTGGCACCATGCAGGGCAGCTACCAGATGTTCGCCGAGGACGGTAAGCGCTTCGACGCCGAGATTGCCCCCTTCCGGCTGGCAGTGCCCGGAGCGCTGCACTGATGGCCACCTACGCCGTCGGTGACCTGCAGGGCTGCCTGCAGCCGCTCAAATGCCTGCTCGATCGCGTCAGTTTCAACCCCGCCGTCGACCGCCTGTGGCTGGTCGGCGACCTGGTCAACCGCGGCCCCGAGTCACTGGAAACCCTGCGCTTCCTGTACTCGATCCGTCATTCACTGGTCTGCGTGCTGGGCAACCATGACCTGCACCTGCTGGCCGCCTGGCACAACGTCGAGCGCCTCAAGAAAAGCGACACACTGCGCGAGATCATCGAAGCGCCGGACGCCGACCAGCTGTTCGACTGGCTGCGCCAGCAAAAGCTGCTGCATTACGACGAGCCTCGCGGCATCGCCCTGGTTCACGCCGGCATACCGCCACAATGGACCCTTGGCAAAGCCCTGGAACTCGCCGCCGAGGTCGAGGAAGTGCTGCGTGACGACACCCGCCTGCAGCTGTACCTGGACGGCATGTATGGCAACGAGCCGAACAAGTGGAGCAAGAACCTCGCCGGCGTCGAACGCCTGCGGGTCATCACCAACTACTTCACCCGCATGCGCTTCTGCACGGCCGATGGCAAACTCGACCTCAAGAGCAAGGAAGGCCTGGGTAGCGCGCCCAAAGGCTACAAAGCCTGGTACGCGCACAAGGACCGCCGCTCACGCCACGTGAAGATCATCTTTGGCCATTGGGCCGCTCTGCAGGGTGAGGTCACCGAGCCCGACGTCATCGCCCTGGACACTGGCTGCGTATGGGGCGGCGCCATGACCCTGTACAACGTCGACAGCGGCGAATACCACCGCTGCGACTGCGCCGACGACGGCACCCTGCGCCAGCCGGCACAACCCACTACACTCAACGACCACACCTGAAGGAAGTAGTACCCATGAGCGAATTCAAGCGCATCCCTCCTGAGCAGGCCTTGGAGCTTCGCAAGAAAGAAGGTGCGGTCGTCGTCGACATTCGCGACCCGCAGGCCTTCGCCGCCGGCCACATCACCGGCGCCCGGCACCTGGATAACCACTCGGTCGCTGATTTCATCCGCAACGCCGACCTCGACGCGCCAACCCTGGTGGTCTGCTATCACGGCAATTCCAGCCAAAGTGCTGCCGCCTACCTGGTAGGCCAGGGTTTCTCCGACGTGTACAGCGTGGACGGCGGCTTCGAACTGTGGCGCGCGACCTACCCGGCCGAGACCGCCCAGGGCAACGCTGAATAATTTTTTATTTTCCCCTGCAGCCCGTGCGCCGCGCGGGCTTGCGGCTTATCTGACGAACGGTCGTTCGTAACTTCTGCCTTTCTCGCCCCTTTACCTTGCAGATAACCAACTACGCTTAAGCTCAGGCCATCCAAAAAGGGGAGAGCCGGTACACCGGCGTGCGGGTCATCGGTAGCGTTACAGGGTGTTCTGGGGGGTATACAGCAATCGGCCAACCCGGTTGCATGCCAGCATCAGCTGACTGATCCGGCGTCGTCTCCACGTATCGAGCGAGGTGACGTCATGAGTATTTTTAGCCACTTCCAACAACGTTTCGAGTCTACGCGCCAGGAAGAACTCTCGCTGCAGGAGTACCTCGAGCTGTGCAAAGAGGATCGCAGTGCCTACGCATCGGCGGCCGAACGGCTGTTGCTGGCCATCGGTGAGCCAGAGCTGATCGACACCTCTACCAACTCCAGGCTGTCGCGCATCTTCTCCAACAAGGTTATCCGCCGCTATCCGGCCTTTGCCGACTTCCATGGCATGGAAGAGTGCATCGACCAGATCGTGTCGTACTTCCGCCACGCCGCCCAAGGCCTGGAAGAGAAGAAACAGATCCTCTATCTGCTGGGCCCGGTAGGCGGCGGCAAGTCCTCGCTGGCGGAAAAACTCAAGCAACTGATGGAAAAGGTGCCCTTCTACGCGATCAAGGGCTCGCCGGTATTCGAGTCACCTCTGGGCTTGTTCAATGCCACCGAAGATGGGGCCATCCTCGAGGAAGAGTTCGGCATCCCACGGCGCTACCTCAACACCATCATGTCGCCTTGGGCCACCAAGCGCCTGCAGGAGTTTGGCGGTGACATCTCCAAGTTCAAGGTGGTGAAGCTGTACCCGTCGATTCTTAACCAGATCGCCATTGCCAAGACCGAACCCGGCGATGAAAACAACCAGGACATCTCGGCCCTGGTCGGCAAGGTCGATATCCGCAAACTTGAGGAATACCCACAGAACGACGCCGACGCCTATAGCTACTCGGGCGCGCTGTGCCGGGCCAACCAGGGCCTGATGGAATTCGTCGAAATGTTCAAGGCGCCGATCAAGGTCCTGCACCCCTTGCTCACCGCCACCCAGGAAGGCAACTACAACAGTACCGAAGGCCTTGGAGCGATCCCCTATACCGGTATTCTGCTGGCGCACTCCAACGAATCGGAGTGGCACACCTTCCGTAACAACAAGAACAACGAAGCGTTCATCGACAGGATCTATATCGTCAAGGTGCCGTACTGCCTGCGGGTCAGCGATGAAATCAAGATCTACGACAAACTGCTGATCAACAGCTCGCTATCCAAGGCCCACTGTGCGCCAGATACGCTCAAGATGCTGGCTCAGTTCACTGTGCTTTCGCGCCTGAAAGAGCCCGAGAACTCCAATATCTATTCCAAGATGCGCGTTTACGATGGGGAAAACCTCAAGGACACCGATCCAAAGGCCAAGTCGATCCAGGAATACCGGGACTCTGCGGGTGTCGACGAAGGCATGAACGGCCTGTCGACTCGCTTCGCCTTCAAGATCCTGTCCAAGGTGTTCAACTTCGACCCACACGAAATTGCCGCCAACCCGGTGCACCTGCTGTATGTCCTCGAACAGCAGATCGAACAGGAGCAATTCCCGGCTGAAGTGCGTGAACGCTATCTGCGCTACCTGAAGGAATACCTGGCTCCGCGCTACATCGAGTTTATCGGCAAGGAAATCCAGACCGCCTACCTGGAGTCCTACAGCGAATACGGCCAGAACATCTTCGACCGCTACGTGCTGTATGCAGATTTCTGGATCCAGGATCAGGAATACCGCGACCCGGAAACCGGCGAAATTCTCAACCGCATTGCGCTCAACGAGGAACTGGAGAAGATCGAGAAACCGGCTGGCATCAGCAACCCGAAAGACTTCCGCAACGAGATCGTCAACTTCGTACTGCGCGCACGCGCCAACAACAATGGCAAGAATCCAAGCTGGCTGAGCTATGAAAAGCTGCGGGTCGTGATCGAGAAGAAAATGTTCTCCAACACCGAAGACCTGCTGCCGGTCATCAGCTTCAACGCCAAGGCCAGCAAAGAGGACCAGAAGAAACACAACGACTTCGTCACCCGGATGGTGGAGCGTGGCTATACCGACAAACAGGTGCGCCTGCTGTCGGAATGGTACCTGCGGGTCAGGAAATCGCAATAAAGCGGCAAGCTACGAGCCGCAAGCTGCAAGCTGCCTGGCGTTGGCATTGCTGCCCGCGTCACAGCTTGCAGCGGCGGTGGCTGCTCTTTCTTGCAGCTTGAAGCTTGTGGCTTGCAGCTTGTGGGTTGCAGCTGCATCCAGTCACCGGAGGGACCATGAGCTACGTTATAGACCGACGCCTGAACGGCAAGAACAAGAGCACGGTCAACCGCCAGCGCTTCCTGCGGCGGTACCGCGAACATATCAAGAAGGCCGTCGAAGAGGCGGTGAGCCGCCGTTCCATCATGGATATGGAACATGGCGAGCAGATCAGTATTCCCGGGCGCGACATCGACGAACCGGTCTTGCACCATGGTCGCGGGGGCAAACAGACCATCGTGCATCCTGGCAACAAAGAATTCACTGCCGGTGAACACATCCCACGGCCGCAAGGCGGTGGAGGTGGCGGCGGTCGCGGCAAGGCCGGCAATTCCGGCGAGGGCATGGACGAGTTCGTCTTCCAGATCACCCAGGAAGAATTTCTCGAATTCATGTTCGAAGACCTTGAGCTACCCAACCTGGTCAAACGTCACCTGACTGGCGCCGACACCTTCAAGACTGTTCGCGCCGGCATCGCCAACGAAGGCAACCCGTCACGCATCAACATCGTGCGCACCCTGCGCTCGGCCCATGCCCGGCGTATCGCCCTGACCGGCAGCAGCCGCGCCCTGCTGCGCGAAGCACAAAAGGAACTCGATCGCCTGCGGGTCGAAGAGCCGGACAATTTCACCGATATCCAGGAAGTCGAACAGGAAATCGAGCGCCTGAAGGCACGTATCAACCGCCTGCCCTTCCTCGACACCTTCGACCTCAAGTACAACCTGCTGGTCAAGCAACCCAACCCCAGCTCGAAGGCAGTGATGTTCTGCCTGATGGACGTATCCGGTTCGATGACCCAGGCCACCAAGGACATCGCAAAGCGCTTCTTCATCCTGCTGTACCTGTTCCTCAAGCGTAACTACGAGCGCATCGAAGTCGTATTCATTCGCCACCACACCAGTGCCCGGGAAGTCGATGAAGAAGAGTTCTTCTACTCGCGGGAAACCGGCGGCACCATCGTCTCCAGTGCCCTCAAGCTGATGCAGGAGATCATGGCCGAGCGTTACCCGGCCAGCGACTGGAACATCTATGCCGCGCAGGCTTCTGATGGCGACAACTGGAACGACGACTCGCCCATCTGCCGCGACATCCTCTCCAAACAGATCATGCCGCATGTGCAGTACTACACTTACGTTGAGATCACCCCCCGTGAACACCAGGCGCTGTGGTATGAATACGAGCGTATCGGAGATGCTTTCCCCGACACGTTCGCCCAGCAGCAGTTGGTATCGGCCGGCGACATCTACCCGGTCTTCCGTGAACTCTTCCAGCGCAGGTTAGCCACATGACCGCCAGAGCACAGAGACGCCAACCCATTTCCACTGGGTCCGAGTGGACGTTCGAGCTGATCCAGACCTATGACCGGGAAATCAGCCGCTTGGCCGAGCGTTACGCCCTGGACACCTACCCCAACCAGATCGAGGTCATCACTGCCGAACAGATGATGGACGCCTACGCCTCGGTCGGCATGCCGCTGGGCTACCACCACTGGTCCTACGGCAAGCAGTTTCTCAGTACGGAAAAGTCTTACAGCCGCGGCCAGATGGGCCTGGCCTACGAGATCGTGATCAACTCCGACCCTTGTATCGCCTACCTGATGGAAGAAAACACCATGTGCATGCAGGCACTGGTGATTGCGCACGCGTGCTACGGCCATAACAGTTTTTTCAAAGGCAATTACCTGTTCCGCACCTGGACTGACGCCAGTTCGATCATCGATTATCTGGTGTTCGCCAAGCAGTACATTGCCCAGTGCGAAGAGCGCCACGGTATCGATGCTGTGGAGGACTTGATCGACTCCTGCCATGCCCTGATGAACTACGGTGTCGACCGCTACAAGCGGCCTTACCCTATTTCTGCGGAAGAAGAGCGGCGCCGGCAACAGGAGCGCGAAGAGCATCTTCAGCGTCAGATCAACGACCTTTGGCGGACAATTCCGAAAAACGCTGAAAAGGGTAACGACCGCGATGAGGGGCGCTTCCCCGCCGAACCGCAGGAAAACATCCTGTATTTCATCGAGAAGAACGCCCCGCTGCTCGAACCCTGGCAGCGTGAAGTAGTGCGCATCGTGCGCAAGATCGCCCAGTACTTCTACCCGCAGCGCCAGACCCAGGTCATGAACGAAGGTTGGGCAACCTTCTGGCACTACACCCTGATGAACGACCTGTACGACGAAGGGCTGATTACCGAAGGCTTCATGATGGAGTTCTTGCAGTCGCACACCAGCGTGGTGTTCCAGCCCGGCTTCGACAGCCCGTACTACAGCGGCATCAACCCCTACGCACTGGGTTTTGCGATGTACACCGACATCCGCCGCATGTGCGAAAACCCCACCGAGGAAGATCGCCACTGGTTCCCCGAAATTGCCGGCAGCGACTGGCTTTCTACCGTCAAGTTCGCCATGAGCAGCTTCAAGGACGAGAGCTTCATCCTGCAGTACCTGTCGCCCAAGGTGATGCGCGACCTCAAGCTGTTCAGCATCCTCGATGACGACCAGCGCGACGACCTGCTGGTGCCCGCCATCCATGATGAGGCCGGCTACCGGGTGATTCGGGAGCAGCTGGCAGCGCAGTACAACCTGGGCAACCGTGAACCGAACGTACAGATCTGGAGCGTCGACCGCCGCGGAGACCGCTCGCTGACCCTGCGACACCAGCAACACAACCGTAAACCGCTGGGCGACTCGACCGACGAAGTGCTCAAGCACCTGCATCGCCTGTGGGGCTTCGATATCCACCTGGAGACCGTGCAAGGCGAGCAAGTGATGAGTACTCACCACATGCCGCCGCGCGGCGAGCATAGCGAAAGCGCCGACTACGGCCGCATGGACCTGGCTGTTATCCACCACCTCTGATGCGACCCCATGACCGCCGACGGGTTATCCTGTCGGCAGTTATGGAGAGCTGCACATGCACATCTACAAAGTTGGCGGCGCCGTGCGCGACCGTTTGCTCGGCCGCCCTGTCAGCGATATCGACTGGCTGGTGGTGGGCGCCACCGTCGAAGAAATGCTAGCAAAGGGCTATCGGCCGGTGGGAGCCGATTTCCCGGTGTTCCTGCACCCGAAAACCGGTGAGGAATACGCCCTGGCGCGCACCGAGCGCAAGAGTGGGCGAGGCTACGGCGGGTTCACTTTTCACGCCAGCCCCGACGTAACCCTGGAAGAGGACCTGATCCGCCGCGACCTCACCATCAATGCGATGGCCGAGGATGAGGCGGGCACGGTCTACGACCCCTACCAAGGCAAGAGCGATCTGGATCAACGCCTGCTACGCCATGTTTCCCCGGCATTCGCCGAAGATCCTTTGCGGGTGCTGCGCGTTGCACGCTTTGCTGCCCGTTACGCACCACTGGGGTTCCGGGTTGCCGATGAAACCTTGGCGCTGATGCGCCAGATCAGTGCCTCGGGCGAACTGCAGGCACTCACTGCCGAGCGCAGCTGGAAGGAAATCGAGCGCGCGCTGATGGAAGTGCAACCGCAGGTATTCTTCAAGGTGCTGAGCGCGTGTGGGGCCCTGCAAGAGCTGCTGCCTGAGCTCGATGACGGCTCCCGGACATTGGCGGCGCTGGAGCAGGCGGCGGTGCACGAACAACCGCTGCACGTGCGCTGGGCCTGCCTGTTGCGAGGGTTGCCACCGACATCGATCAAAGCCGTCAACCAGCGCCTGAAGGCACCGCGAGAGTGCCAGGAACTGGCCATGCTGGCCGGGGAATGCCTGGCGCAGGGTAATCAGGCGCTCGAACTGCCTGCCACAGCACTGCTGGAGCTGTTGCAGAAGTTCGATGTTTACCGACGGCCGCAGCGATTTGAGGATTTTTTGGCCGTTTGCGAGATGGCGGCGCGGGGCGATGGCGAGCAGGGTTACCCACAGGCCGATTACCTGCGAGGCGCAGCAGCGGCGGCGCGAGCGGTGGATGTGAAGCCGTTGGTGCAAGCCGGGCTGACGGGTCAGGCTCTTGGCGAAGCACTCAAAGGTGAACGGCTGAAAGCGCTCGAGGCTTACCAGCGCGGTTAGACCTACCGGCCTCTTCGCGGGTAAACCCGCTCCTACGGGGGGCACACATCAGAGGTTGGGCTCAGCCCGTCGTAGGAGCGGGTTTACCCGCGAAAGGGCCGGACCTGCTGGCCAATTTCCACCCGCGGTTCACCGTCGCAGCCGCCACAGTATTCGCGGGTAAACCCGCTCCTACAGGGGGCACACATCAGAGGTTGGGCTCAGCCCGTTGTAGGAGCGGGTTTACCCGCGAAGAGGCCGATACAGGCTCAAGCGGGCGTCAACTGTAACCCGCGCCACTCAAAGGCCACCGGGGCCAGTACCTGATCAATCTGCGCTTCCTGCCATAGCTGCGCCATGCGCTTGCCCACACCCGGATGCACCAGGTCGGGTGCCAGCAACGACAGCGGCCACAGCACAAAAGCGTTCTTCAGAATCTCGGCCCGGGGCAGTACCAGCCCATCGAAGGTACCGTGCAAATCGTCATACATCAGCACGTCGATATCCAGCGGCAGCCCCTTGCGATCAGGTGCATAGCGGCCATTGTCGGCCTCGATGAACTTCAGCCGGCGGTCCAGCTCGATCAACGGCAACGCGGTTTGCCCCGTCACCACGAAGTTGATGAACGGCCCGCTCTTGATGCCCACCGCCTGGCTTTCGAAGGCCGGCGAACAGCGCATGTCAGTCAGGATGCCAGCCAACGCATCGAGCCCGGCGCACAAATGCGCCTCACGGTCGATGTTGCTGCCCAGCCCCAGGTAAACCGTGCTCAGAGACATCCGCGCTCGATCTCCACGCCAACACCACCACGGGCCGCCGGCACCGCGCCCGGCTTGGTCAGCTTCAAGCGCACCCAAGGGATGTGGAACTCGTCCATCAGGGTTGCCACCAGGCGCTCGGCAAATGTCTCAACCAGTTCGAAACGGGCCTGTTCGGCAAACGCCTGGATGCGCGCCGACACACTGGCGTAATCCAGCGCCAGGTTCAGGTCGTCTCCGGCGGCGGCCGGGCGGTTGTCCCAGGCAAAGCTCAGGTCCAGGCGCAAGCACTGGCGAATATCCCGCTCCCAGTCATAGGCACCGATGACGGTATCGACTTCCAGGCCTTCGATGAACACTCTGTCCAAGCACTTCTCTCCACAGCACGACAAGGGCGACTGGCGCCGTTAGAATCAGGGCGTCCTCGCCCGGAATAGTTAGCATGTTTTGGTTACTGGCGTTGCTCGCCTACCTGCTCGGCTCGCTGTCCTTCGCCATTGTTCTCAGCCGCCTCTCGGGCAGCCCGGACCCGCGTTCCAGCGGCTCAGGCAATGCCGGCGCCACCAACATGCTACGCCTGGCAGGCCGTAAACTGGCGATCCTGACCCTGCTAGGCGACCTGTGCAAGGGCCTTTTGCCGGTATTGCTCGCCCGCGCTGCCGGGCTGGACCTGCACGCGCAGGCCTGGGTGGGCATATGCGCAGTGCTGGGCCACCTGTTCCCCCTGTACTTCCGTTTCAAGGGCGGCAAGGGCGTGGCGACGGCTGCCGGCATGCTCATGGCCCTGTACTTTCCGGCCGCGCTGCTGGCCATCGGCGCCTGGCTGCTGACCTTCTACCTCACGCGCACCAGCTCACTGGCCGCACTGATTGCCACGCCACTCACCTTGCCATTGCTGGCCTGGCGCGAGCCCGAGGCCCTGCTGCCGATCAGCGTACTGACAGTGATGATCGTGTGGCGCCACCGCAACAACCTGCGCGACCTGTTTGCAGGGCGCGAACGGCACTTCTGAACCTTCGACGCGCTACCTTACAGCGGCGGCAACTGTTCCATCGGCCAGCGTGCCTGCACGCTGATCGCCAGGTCTTGCTGCTGCCCGGCCAGCAGGCGCTGGCAACCGGCGTAGGCGATCATCGCACCATTGTCGGTACAGAATTGCGGGCGCGCGTAGTACACGTTGCCCTTGATGCTACCGAGCATGTCCTCCAGAGACGCGCGCAGGGCCTTGTTGGCACTCACGCCACCCGCGATGACCAGCCGCTTGAGGCCGGTCTGCTTGAGCGCCCGCTTGCACTTGATGGTCAAAGTCTCCACCACCGCCTGCTGGAATGCCAGGGACAGGTCGCAACGGGTTTGCTCACTGTCGTCGCCAGCATTCTTGCATTGCTGCCAGGTGTTCAGGGCGAAGGTCTTGAGGCCACTGAAGCTGAATTCCAGGCCTGGCCGATCGGTCATTGGCCGCGGGAACACGAAGCGCCCAGGCACACCTTGCTCGGCCAGACGCGCGATTTCCGGACCGCCCGGGTAATTGAGGCCGATCAGCTTGGCGGTCTTGTCGAACGCTTCACCGGCAGCATCGTCCAGGCTTTCGCCCAACAGTTCGTACTGACCGATGCCATCGACCCGAACCAGCTGGGTATGGCCACCGGAAACCAACAAAGCGACGAACGGAAACTCGGGCGGGTTTTCTTCCAGCATGGGTGCCAGCAAGTGACCCTCCATGTGGTGCACACCGATCGCCGGGATGTCCCAGGCAAAGGCCAGCGCCTGGGCGCAGGAAGCGCCCACCAGCAAGGCGCCGACCAGGCCGGGGCCCGCGGTGTAGGCGATGGCGTCGATTTCGGTGGCAACGCAGCCTGCCTCGTCCAGCACCTGGCGGATGAGCGGCAGCATGCGCTTGACGTGATCACGCGAGGCAAGCTCGGGCACCACGCCGCCGAAGACGCGGTGCAGGTCGATCTGGCTGAACAGTGCGTCGGCCAACAAACCGCGTTCACTGTCGTATAATGCGACGCCGGTTTCGTCGCAGGATGTTTCCAATCCCAGTACTAGCATGGGCTCGTCCCTTGTGGGGGCTGAATTCGAAGCCGCGCATGATAGTCCCCGTGTCGGGTGCCGACCAGCGGTTTTCGATCAGAGGCTTTGCATTCCGGCTTGCTAAGGGTTAACATCCGCAACCCTTGAAAACCGACGTTCTCCAGCACACCTTTGTTTTGCCAGGAGCACGTCTACCCCGGTAATGAATTAAGGTAGCCCTGGATGCCAGCCGTCAAAGTTAAAGAGAACGAACCCTTCGACGTAGCTCTGCGTCGTTTCAAGCGCTCCTGCGAAAAAGCCGGTGTACTGGCTGAAGTTCGTAGCCGCGAGTTTTACGAGAAGCCGACCGCAGAGCGTAAGCGCAAAGCAGCTGCTGCTGTTAAGCGTCACGCCAAGAAAGTTCAGCGCGAACAGCGCCGCGCCGTTCGTCTGTACTAATACAGGCGTTCAACGCAAAGCTTCTGCCCTGCCCGGCTAACCCCCGGGCGATGGCAGTGGTCGTTTCAAACTTGAGCAGCTAGCTCAAGGCCCTGCACAAGCTTCATGCGAACTGCATCATGGGCAACCTGCCTGAAACGTCAGAGCTGGTCCTCCTTGCTGTATGACCAGACGTGCACGTCCGACTGACGAGCCCTTAGGGGCTGGCGACGAGCACACATTCCCTCGCACTTCCCCAAGCAGCACTCGCCCCCTTCGGCGCGTGAGCGATTAGACTTGCCAGTTGCCAGATAACGAGACTGCCATGGCCGGGCTGATTCCCCAGAGTTTCATTGACGACCTGATCAACCGCCTCGACATCGTCGACGTGGTGAGTTCGCGCGTCCAGCTGAAAAAAACCGGCAAGAACTACTCCGCCTGCTGCCCGTTCCACAAAGAAAAAACCCCGTCCTTCACGGTCAGCCCCGACAAGCAGTTCTACTACTGCTTCGGCTGTGGCGCCGGTGGCAACGCCTTGGGCTTTGTCATGGACCACGACAACCTGGACTTCCCCCAGGCCGTCGAGGAACTGGCCCGCGCCGCCGGCATGGAAGTGCCCCGCGAGCAAGGCCGCCGCGACCAGAAGCCGCGCCAGCCCACTGACTCGCCACTGTACCCGCTACTGGACGCCGCCTCGGAGTTCTACCGCCAGGCCCTGCGCAGCCACCCGTCCCGCAAGGCAGCGGTGGACTACCTCAAGGGCCGCGGCCTGTCCGGGGAAATTGCCCGCGACTTCGGCCTGGGCTTTGCCCCGCCCGGCTGGGACAACCTGCTCAAGCACCTGGGTGCCGACACCCTGCAGCAGAAGGTGATGATCGATGCCGGCCTGCTGATCGAGAACGCCGAGAGCGGCAAGCGCTACGACCGCTTCCGCGACCGGGTGATGTTCCCGATACGTGACAGCCGCGGGCGCATCATCGCCTTCGGTGGCCGGGTGCTCGGCGACGACAAGCCCAAGTACCTGAACTCCCCGGAAACCCCGGTGTTCCACAAGGGGCAGGAGCTGTACGGGCTGTACGAGGCGCGCAAGCACAACCGCAACCTCGACGAGATCATCGTCGTCGAGGGCTACATGGACGTCATCGCCCTGGCCCAGCAAGGCCTGCGCAATGCCGTGGCCACCCTTGGCACCGCCACCAGCGAAGAGCACCTCAAGCGCCTGTTCCGCGTGGTGCCCAGCGTGCTGTTCTGTTTTGACGGCGACCAGGCCGGGCGCAAGGCCGCCTGGCGCGCACTGGAATCGACATTGTCGAACCTTCAGGACGGCCGTCGCGCGCGCTTCCTGTTCCTGCCCGAAGGCGAAGACCCGGACAGCCTGGTGCGCGCCGAAGGTACCGACGCCTTCATGGCCCGTATCAACCAGCATTCCCAACCGCTGGCCGACTACTTCTTCGAGCAACTTGGCGTAGAAGCCGACCCGCGCTCGCTGGAAGGCAAGGCGCATATGGCGACCTTGGCCGCACCGTTGATCGAAAAGATCCCCGGCGCCAACCTGCGTCAGCTGATGCGCAACCGCCTGAAGGAAATCACCGGCCTCGACCCGCAGCAGGTCGAGCAGCTGGCGCAACAAGCGCCTGCGACCGGCAGCATGCCGGACTACGACCCTGGCTACGATTACGACGCCATGGCCAGCTACACCCCCGACTACGGCGACATGCCGCAGCACGACTATGCCCCCGTTCATCAGGAACAGGCGTGGAAACCCAACAAGGGGGGCAGCAAGAAGCCGTGGAGCGACAAACCCTGGGACAAGAACCGCAAGGGCGGCAAGCCCTGGCAGCAACGCGACGAAGCGCCTCCCCGCGTGCCAGCGCCGGTCGAGCCGCCCACGCTGGCCGCCCTACGCACCCTGCTGCACCACCCACTGCTGGCCGGCAAGGTGGAAGATGCCAGCCACTTCGCCGACGAAGAACACCTGTACAGCCAGCTGCTGGTGGCATTGATCGAAGCCGCGCAGAAAAATCCTGGGCTAAGCTCAATGCAGTTGATCGCACGTTGGCATGGCACCGAACAGGGCCGCCTGCTACGGGCTCTGGCGGAAAAGGAATGGCTTATCGTGGCCGACAACCTTGAACAACAGTTTTTCGACACTATAACTAGCTTGTCCGCCCGCCAACGCGAGCGCAGCCTGGAACAACTGCTCAGGAAATCACGTCAAAGCGAATTGACCAGCGAGGAAAAAACCCAGCTCCTCGCCCTGCTGAGTCGAAATGTTCCCGCACAAACGCCGACCTCATCTGGCGCGTGAGGCCCATGCTCGGGTATAATCCTCGGCTTGTTTTTTGCCCGCCAAGACCTTCAGTGGATAGGGTGTTATGTCCGGAAAAGCGCAACAGCAGTCTCGTATCAAAGAGTTGATCACCCGCGGTCGTGAGCAGGGCTACCTGACTTACGCGGAGGTCAACGACCACCTGCCTGAGGATATTTCAGATCCGGAACAGGTGGAAGACATCATCCGCATGATCAACGACATGGGGATCAACGTATTCGAGAGTGCTCCGGATGCGGATGCCCTTCTGTTGGCGGAAGCCGACACCGATGAAGCCGCGGCCGAAGAAGCCGCTGCTGCATTGGCGGCAGTTGAAACCGATATCGGCCGCACGACCGACCCGGTGCGCATGTACATGCGCGAAATGGGTACTGTCGAGCTGCTGACCCGCGAAGGCGAGATCGAAATCGCCAAGCGTATCGAGGAAGGCATTCGTGAAGTCATGGGCGCTATCGCCCACTTCCCGGGCACTGTCGACTACATTCTCGGCGAATACGACCGCGTCACCACCGAGGGTGGCCGCCTGTCGGACGTTCTCAGCGGTTACATCGACCCTGACGACAACATTGCCGCGCCAACCGAAGAAGTGCCGATCCCAGGCGCCAAGGCCGCCGCGGCGAAGGAAGAGTCCGACGACGACGAAGAAGAATCCGAAAGCGGTGACGACGAGGAAGAGGCCGAGAGCGGCCCGGATCCGGTCGTCGCAGCCCAACGCTTCGGTGCGGTCTCCGATCAGCTTCAGGCAACCTCCAAGGTCCTGAAGAAAAATGGTCGCAACCACAAGGAAAGCATCGAGGCCCTGCAGGCCCTGGCCGACCTGTTCATGCCGATCAAGCTGGTACCGAAGCAGTTCGAGGTACTGGTCGAGCGTGTCCGTGACGCCCTGAACCGTCTGCGACAGCAAGAACGCGCCATCATGCAGCTGTGCGTACGTGACGCCCGCATGCCGCGAGCTGACTTCCTGCGCATGTTCCCAAGCAACGAAACCGACCAGACCTGGAGCGGTGACCTGGCCAAGCGCAACACCAAGTGGGCTGCCGCCCTGGGTGAAAAGAACGCTGCCATCGTCGCTTGCCAACAGAAGCTGATCGACCTTGAGACCGAAACCGGCCTGACCGTTGCCGAGATCAAGGAAATCAACCGTCGCATGTCGATCGGTGAAGCCAAGGCCCGCCGCGCCAAGAAAGAAATGGTCGAGGCGAACCTGCGTCTGGTGATTTCCATCGCCAAGAAGTACACCAACCGTGGCCTGCAGTTCCTCGACCTGATCCAGGAAGGCAACATCGGTCTGATGAAGGCGGTGGACAAGTTCGAATACCGTCGCGGCTACAAGTTCTCGACCTATGCCACCTGGTGGATCCGTCAGGCGATCACCCGTTCGATCGCCGACCAGGCACGCACCATCCGCATTCCGGTGCACATGATCGAGACGATCAACAAGCTCAACCGTATTTCCCGCCAGATGCTGCAGGAAATGGGTCGCGAACCGACTCCGGAAGAGCTTGGCGAGCGCATGGAAATGCCTGAGGACAAAATCCGCAAGGTATTGAAGATCGCCAAAGAGCCGATCTCCATGGAAACCCCGATCGGTGACGACGAAGATTCGCACCTGGGCGACTTCATCGAGGACTCGACCATGCAGTCCCCGATCGACGTGGCCACGGTCGAAAGCCTCAAGGAAGCCACCCGTGACGTGCTCTCGGGCCTGACTGCACGCGAAGCCAAGGTGCTGCGCATGCGTTTCGGTATCGACATGAACACCGACCACACCCTCGAAGAGGTGGGCAAGCAGTTTGACGTAACGCGTGAGCGGATCCGTCAGATCGAAGCGAAGGCGTTGCGCAAGCTGCGCCACCCGACTCGCAGCGAGCACCTGCGCTCCTTCCTCGACGAGTGATGACAAAACCCCGGCCCAGGCCGGGGTTTTTCTTTAGTGGCCCGTGACATAAAGCCCGCCTTCCGTTGCACACCTGCGGCAATGCCCGTCTACACTCGACTTCAGACCACCTGAGTGCGAGGCTGCCATGTCCTTGAAGCCGGCCATTCTGTTGCTGATCCTGATTTTGTGGAACACAACGGCCGGCGCCCTGACCCTGACAGATGAGGAGAACGCCTGGCTGGCTGCCCACCCGCAGCTGAAACTGGGCGTAGACGCCTCTTGGCCACCGTTCGAGTTTCGCGACCAGGAGGGCCGGTACCAGGGATTGGCCGCCGACTACATCGCCATGATCCAGCAGCGCCTGGGCGTGACGTTCAAACCGGTCGAACCCAGCAGCTGGACCGAGGTGCTGGCGCAGGCGCGGGAAAGCCGTATCGACCTGCTGCCCGGCATCATGTCCACCCCCGAACGCCAGGGCTTCCTGGCTTTCACTCGCCCGTACCTCGACTTCCCCATTGTCATCCTCGCGCACAAAGGCGGCGCACAACCGCGCAAGCTGGCTGACCTGTACGGCCTGAAAATTGCCGTGGTCGAGAACTACGCCCCGCACGAGTTGCTGCGTACCCACCACCCGGACCTCAACCTGGTTGCCCTGCCAAACGTCAGCTCCACGCTGCAAGCTCTGGCCACCGACCAAGTGGATGCCGTGGTCGGCGACCTCGCTTCCAGTATCTGGAGCCTGCGCCAACTCAAGCTCGACGGCCTCTACGTCAGCGGCGAAACGCCCTACCGCTACCAGTTGGCGATGGCCGTTCCCCGCGACAAGAGCGTGCTGGTCGGCATCCTCGACAAAGTGATGGCCGACATGAGCAGCAGCGAAATCAGCCAGATCCAGCAACATTGGGTGGGCAATGTGGTCGACCAGCGGATGTTCTGGTCCGACCTGCTGGTGTATGGCCTGCCAACGGTGCTGCTGCTGATGGCTGTGCTGGCAGTGGTCATTCGCATCAACCGCCGGCTCAGCTCGGAAATTTCCCGGCGCATCGCCCTTGAGCAAGAACTGCGCAGCAGCGAATACCACTACCGTGGCCTGGTCGAGAGCCTGTCAGCGATCGCCTGGGAAGCCGATGCCAACGACTTCACCTACAGCTACGTTTCACCCCATGCCGAAGACCTGCTTGGCTACCCATTGAGTGACTGGCTCAGGCCCGGTTTCTGGCGCAGCATCCTGCACCCGGAGGACGCGCTCTGGGCCCAGGCCTACTGCGACAGCGAGACCGCAGCGGGGCGCGACCACAGCCTGGACTACCGGGTGATCCGGGCTGACGGTCAGCCCCTCTGGGTACGCAACATCGTCAGCATGATCGAGCACGGCCACCAGCCAGTGATGCGCGGACTGATGATCGACATCAGCGAAACCAAGCGCACTGAGGACGCCCTGCGCCTGTCCGAACAGAAGTTCGCCTCGGTATTCCAGCAGTGCCCCGATATCTTGCTGATCGCTCGCCACAGCGATGGCTGCCTGCTGGAGGTGAACGAGGCTTTCGAAGAGCAGATCGGACTGCCCCCAGACCAGGTCATTGGCCGCACTGCCACCGACCTTGACCTGTGGGGCGTAGAGGGCAGTGGCCCGGTCCTGCTTGAAAGGTTGCACCAAGGTGGTATCCGTAACCTGGAAATGAGCTTCCGCCGCAGCAACGGCCAACTGTTCACCGGCCTGACTTCGGCTGAAACCTTCGAACTGGACGGCACGCCCGCGCTGGTAGTGGCGGTACGCGACATCAGCCAGCTCAAGGAGACCCAGCAACAGCTGCAAACTTCGGAAGAAAAGTTCGCAAAGGCTTTCCACGCTTCGCCCGACGGCCTGCTGCTGTCGCGCCAGAGCGACGGTTTGCTGCTGGAGGTGAACGAAGGCTTCTGCCGCCTCACCGGCTACGACCTCAACCCAACCATCGACCAGACCTCGCTGGACCTGGGTATCTGGGTCGACCTCAACGAGCGCAAACGCCTGGTCGACCAGCTCAACCGCGACGGTTTCGTGCGCGACTTCACCTGTCATATCCGCCGCAGCGACGGGCAGATCCGACTGTGCGAGCTCTCCGCCCGGCCCCTGCCGATTACCGGCGTTGACTGCATGCTGACCATCGCCCGCGACATCACCGAGCGTCACCTGATGCAAGAAAAACTGCAGCTGGCCGCCACTGTGTTCGAGAACACTGCCGAAGGGGTGCTGATTACCGACATTGACCAGCGCATCAGTGCCGTCAACCGCGCCTTCAGCGAAATCACCGGCTACAGCGAGATCGAGGCCCTCGGCCAGACCCCGCGCCTGCTCGCCTCTGGCCAGCACGACAGCGCTTTCTACCTGGCCATGTGGCACCAGCTTACCGCCGAGGGCCACTGGCAGGGCGAAATCTACAACAAGCGCAAGAACGGCGAACTTTACCCAAGCTGGCTGACCATCAGCGCCGTGCGCAACAGCGACCGCGAAATCACCCACTTCGTGGCGGTTTTTGCAGACATTTCCAGCATCAAGCACGCCCAGGCCAAACTCGACTATCAGGCCCACCACGACCCGCTGACCGGCCTGCCCAATCGCACCTTGTTCGAAAACCGGCTACAGGCCGTACTCACCTGTGCGCAGGTGTCCAACCGCCAGGGCGCAGTGCTGTTCCTGGACCTCGACCGCTTCAAGCACATCAACGACAGCCTTGGCCACCCGGTCGGCGACCTGCTGCTCAAGGGCATCGCCCAGCGCCTGAAAGAGCAGGTACGCGACGTTGACACCGTAGCCCGCCTGGGTGGCGACGAATTCATCATTCTGCTGCCCGGCTTGCACAAGCCCAGTGACGCCAGCACTATCGCCAACAAACTACTGGCCTGCTTCAACGCACCGTTCCAGGCCGGCGAGCATGAGTTCTTCACCAGCGCCAGCATCGGCATCAGTCTTTACCCACAGGATGGCACCGACGTCTCCACACTCATCCGCAACGCCGACGCTGCCATGTACCGCTCCAAGGCCAAAGGCCGCAACCGCGTCGAAGCCTACACCCGCGACCTCACCGCCCAGGCCAGCGAGCGCATCGCCCTGGAGCATGAGCTGCGCCGGGCCGTCGAACGCAACGAAATGAGCCTGTGCTTCCAGCCCAAGCTCAGCCTGAAGACCCAGAGCCTGGTGGGTGCCGAAGCGCTGATCCGCTGGAGCCACCCGACCTTTGGTGAGGTACCGCCGGAACACTTCATCCACTTGGCGGAAGAGAACGGCACCATACTGCAGCTCGGCGACTGGGTACTGGAGCAAGCCTGCCGGCAGATGCAGGCCTGGAAGCAGCACTACCAACCCTTCGGCCCGCTGTCGATCAACCTTGCCGGCGCCCAGCTGCGCCACCCACACCTGGCACGGCGCATCGAACAACTGCTCAAGCACCATCAGTTGAAGGCCGGTGACCTGCAGTTGGAAATCACCGAGAACTTCATCATGAGCCAGGCAGAAGAGGCCCTGGCCGTGCTGTACCAACTGAAGAAACTCGGCGTACAGCTGGCCATCGATGACTTCGGCACCGGCTATTCCTCGCTCAGCTACCTAAAGCGCCTGCCGCTGGACATCCTCAAGATCGACAAGTCCTTCATCCGCGGCCTGCCCGACGATCCACACGACGCCGCCATTGCCCGGGCGATCATTGCCCTGGGCCGCAGCATGCAGTTGACCATCATTGCCGAAGGCGTGGAGAACCAGGCCCAGCAACGTTTTCTGGCGGCCGAGGGCTGCGAGCAGATCCAGGGCTACATCGTCAGCCTCCCGCTACCACCAGAGGAATTCGCAGCCGCGTTTCTTCGCATAGCACTATCGGATCTTTCAGATGGCACAGGTGCGAAACCCTCGTTATAATCCGCCCACTTACTGAGGGCCTATAGCTCAGTCGGTTAGAGCAGAGGACTCATAATCCTTTGGTCCACGGTTCGAGTCCGTGTGGGCCCACCAATAAAATCAATGGCTTACGTGTCATATGCGTAAGCCATTCGTGTTTCTAGGCCCAAATTTTCCCCGTTTTGTCCCCGTTTCGTCCACATCACCTGGCGATGGTATCTATTGGACAATTCCCGACGCACAGTACATGAGTCACGACCATGACGCCGATTTTGGCCCGATGCGCTGGGCTCCACGTTTCCTAGAACTGCCCTAGACAGGTGCTCACGGTAGCCAGATTCAACGTCTCCAGTCCGCTGCCTGCGCATCAGCAGTTAGATGTTCACGAAGGTGCAGAACCTCACCAAACCCTTGGCCACGGCGTCGACCTGGCATCAAGGGTTCTAACTGACTCGCTGTCACAGATCGGCAGCGCGACTGGTGCTTTTGGGGGAGCAGCTGGGTATCTCGGAAAGGGCCAGATATTTCAGGCCCTTGAACGATGGGAGACCGGGTTGTAGCAGACCCTACTCGAAAACGCATCTCATACAAGCGAATAATTGTTAGACCCAAAAACCCGCGCTGAGCGGGTTTTTAGTTACTTGCGCATTTTTATATATCGTCATCCACTGGATCTTTAAGTGGCCTTTCCATAAGCGCCTTGAAGATTTTTCCTGTCGTAGAGGTAGAGATTAGCTTAGCCAATGCATCTTCCAATCCTCTCCGGTCTTCGCAGTAAATTTCTACATCAGGGAGGACAACACGGCACGGGTAACCGGTCTCAGATATCTTCCACTGTGCCAGCTCTACAGCATCACCAGTTGCCAGAGGATTGTACGCCACGATCGCTTGGTATGTTTTTCTATTTATTACATCCTTGAGACTCATTGTAAAAGTAGCAAGCGGCTCTTGTTTTGTTATAATTTTTACATTTATCTTTCCGTCAGTGGCCTGTTCAAGTGCCTCGCTGAGCTGCTCAAATACAGCATCTATATCATTTTTGTTGGCTATAGCCTTTTCGGCCGCGACCATCCCTTTTTTGAATGACTCCAAAAAATTAGCCATGCTGGATACTCCTCTCTACCTTGCCGTAAACAGGCAAGTGGTCAAATATAAATACTGGATTAGTTACTAGCTCCACCAACTCAGGCAACTCGTGAACTAGATTGTCATCCACCTTATAGTTCCAGCTGCATGACGTCAGGAAGGCATGGGAGTAAATAAGCTGATCGAAAGTGTGCCATTTGGTGACCTTGCCGCCTTTATAGTAGTAACTCCCGGCCCCTGAGTGCTCCACCGTTCTTTTGCACAAATGCTGCCAGAAAGGGTTGTACAGTAAATGCCGCTTTCGTCTAACCAAGTCTATGTCACGACTCGCCATGACCTGGTCGCTGAGAGATTTATCAAATGGTTCATCGTTATAGTCTCCCAGCATGATTACAAATGGTGGACATTCGTATAATTCGAAAATATCTTCAACTGAATCTCGGAGTCGCAATCCGTAGGTGTGACGATCCGCGTGATTCTCTTCGCACCATAGCCTGCTAGGCCAATGAGAGATGAGCAAATGAAAAATGGTACCGTCAGCCAAGCTCGCAACATCTATTCTTTTGGCTATTTTGAGAGTCGCTTCGCCCTTTTTAGATACGATATCTTTTGAGTGAATTAAAGATAGTTTATTTTCGTTAACCGCGAAACATATGTCAAATTGCGAGCGCCCGGCTTTAGTCACCCCTGAATGCACGCTGTAACCATATGGATCACAGATTAGCGCTACATCTTCAAGATCAACATCAGACATCTCGCCCAGCGCAATAAAGTCAGCACCAACAATAGTTATTAAATTCAATATCACCTGACAAGCGAGAGCCCGCTCCTCAGGCGTAGATCTGCTATTGCCCGATGGAGCCAAGCTTGTATTCCACCAAGCGAAGACGAGATGGTTTTCAGAAGTCACCCAAGACGCTCCTCCGTGAATTAGGCCTAAGCATACCGTGACTGGTGTGCTCCGTGGAATTTCGAGATTGCCCCGAGATCGTGTCCCGGGAAGTGGTGTAATTGAACCAGCCGAAGGCGCCCTGTGGGCGAAAGAGGATGGTCATCGTGGTTCTTGGCTAACGTTGAGTTTGCGGACCTAACCTTCACCAGAGAAACCCACGATGACCAAGCCGACTATCGCATTGACCGAGTTGGTTGAGAAAGGGGCAGATACTGATTTGCTCAAGCAAATGATTCAGTTCATTGCCCAGCGTATGATGGAGTTCGACGTCGAAGGCCTGTGCGGTGCTGGCTTCGATGTCAAAAGCCCAGACCGGACAAACAGCCGCAATGGCTACCGTGACCGCCTGTGGCAAACCCACGCCGGCGACGTCGACCTGAAGATCCCTAAGCTGCGCCAAGGCAGTTACTTTCCTGGCTTCCTCGAACCTCGACGCACCGCCGAAAAGGCCATGGCAGCGGTCATTCAGGAGGCCTACATCCTAGGCATCTCAACGCGCTCGGTGGACGAGCTGGTGAAGGCCATGGGCATAAGAGTCAGGTATCATGGCTGGCGGGCGAGATCGATCAACGCGTTCACGCGTTCCTTGATCGCCCGCTTAAAGGTGACTGGCCCTACCTCTGAATTGATGCCACCTACGTCAAGGTGCGGGAGGCCGGGCGGATCGTCTCGGTCGCCGTAATAATTGCTGTGGCCGTAAACACCGACGGTGGCCGCGAAGTCCTGGGCATGCGGGTCGACCCGTCTGAGGCCGAGCCGTTCTGGACAGACTTCCTGCGCAGCCTCATGCGCCGAGGCTTGAGGGGCGTGAAGCTGGTTATTTCCGATGCTCACGAAGGCCTGAAAGCAACTGTTTCCAAGGTCTTCAATGCGACCTGGCAGCGTTGTCGCGTGCACTTCATGCGCAACACCATGGCCCACGTCGGCAAAGGTCAGCGCACCATGGTGGCGGCACTGCTGCGCACGGTCTTCGCCCAGGACAGCCGTACCGAATGTCATCAGCAATGGCGCTTGGTCGCTGATCAGCTGCGTGAAAAGTACCCCAAGATCGCAACGCTAATGGACGGCTCCGAGGATAAGGTACTGGCGCACATAGCGTTTCCCAAGGCGCACCGGCAGCAGTTGCACAGCACCAACCCGCTCGAACGCTTGAACGCCGAAATCAAGAGTCGCACCGATGTCATGGGGATTTTCCCCAACGATCCGGCTATCACGCGGCTAGTCGGGGCGATGATGCTGGGACAGAACGACGAGTGGTGCCTGCAAAGACGTTACATGCAGTTGGAGGCCTTCGAGGCGGTCAGCGATAATCCACAAGCCAAGCTGTCGGCCGTGATCAACTAAACGGCGAGCTCAATGGCCAGAGCCATGATGAGTTACACCACTTCCCGGGACACGATCTCGTCGGCTGATCATAAGCTCTGGCCACGGCTCGCATTCCGGATCTGTCCCTATCACCTCCGAAATGCCGCTGCCAGCGACTACAAGCGATCTGGCATCAGTAAAGAGGAGGTATCGGCAGCCTTAGGTCATTGCGTGGACAAGACCTCCAGCATCTATGGACAGTTTCAAATTGGGGCCAGCGGGGGGACGGCGCCTGAGTCGATCCGTTCAGCTAGGAAGGTTCAGAGTACCCGCAGCCCCCTTCCAGGACCAGCGGCCCATTCCCAAGCAAAGCGAAGGTCCTAGCCCACTGGTAAGCCTCGCAAAGGGCAAAGCCTCAAGTCGACATCAGTCCTAGGCTTCCACTGCCGCCACCGATCCTGAAAGCGTTTTGCTACCCTCCCTAAGGAGGCATACTATTCAAGAAATTGAGCAAATGCGATGGGCTCAGCTAGATTGGATCCACGCACCTGATCCATCGCCACTCTGGAATAAATCATGGCAACGGCCGAACAAATCAAAGCTCTCTTGAGGAGCCATATAGAACGCGATGAAAATCGCTTCTACTCAATTGCGCTACAAGTAGCAGCAAAAGAGGCCCGTATTGGCCATACAAAACTCGCAGGAGACATCAAAAATCTCGTAGAGAAGGCTCAACGACAGAATGCGGAACCGCAAAAGGGAACGGTCCGATCAATATCGGCAAGCCCGATCAATAGGTCTCCGCAAGAACTGAACGGGCTTTTAGAACTTTCTCATCCTGCAGCACGGATGGCCGAGTTAATCTTATCAAGCGAGACGCAAAGCCGCATTGATAGAATTGTTATTGAACAAAGACAAAAAGATAAGCTCTCTCAATTTGGCTTATCACCCAGAAGAAAAATTCTATTTACAGGGCCTCCGGGCACCGGAAAAACTCTTACAGCATCAATATTGGCGGCGGAGCTAAAGCTCCCCTTGTACACTATTGTACTTGACTCACTAATAACTCGATTTATGGGTGAAACAGCATCAAAGCTTAGGCTAATATTTGAACAAATAAGACAAACTCGCGCCATTTATTTTTTCGACGAATTTGACGCAATCGGCACACAGCGCGGTTCCCCAAATGATGTTGGAGAAATACGCCGAGTGCTAAACTCATTCCTATTATTTGTTGAACAAGACACTTCTGAAAGCATAATAATTGCAGCAACAAACCATCCGGAGCTTCTGGACAAGGCTTTATACCGGCGATTTGACGATATAATACCATTCGAAAAACCTGACAAAGAAAATATTAGGAAAATAATAAAAAATCGACTAAGCCAATTTAAGCTAACCAACATAAAGTGGGAAGCCGTTTTGAGCAAGGCTGACAATCTTAGCTCTGCCGAAATAGCTAGGGCATGTGAGGACGCGGCTAAAGAGGCTGTACTTCACAACGATTCAATTCTAACTACAAAACTATTGAGCGACGCCATTTCATATAGGCAAATTCACAATTAATACCGGGGAGTAAAGTTTTATATGCGCGAAGGACTGCCTCATATTGTTGTTTCTGGGTTCAATGCAAAGGGGCCATTTAGACCTAAAGGGCGCGGAAGAAATCCACTAGTACCAGTCCAGGATAGGACTGCACATGGGGCCTTCATCCAAAATGCGTATAGAGAAGCTGTCGACCAAGGAATTCTTCGCAAGGAAGCCGAAGTCCCTCTCACAGAAGACACAGGTATATATTTAAAAATCAAAGGCGTTCCAAATTGCCAACTCCAGCTAGACAGCTTAGACACTAAAAAAAGCTATCGCTTGCAAAGCTGGCATATGGAAGGAGATAGCGAAGTTGCTGTTATATTTGTCCCCGATAACAAAAGAAATGACCTAGCAGGAAAAATTGAAGCATATCTAAACCCCGCCAAAGATGTGGTCAACGAAAAAGAAAATACGTCAAACCCAAAAAATCGTCGACTCATAGACAGTATTCAAGAAATTCGCCTTGCTGATTTAAGCTCTTTTTGGACCGACAAACCACACCTTTTCCCAGCAAACTCGACCGAAGTTATATGGTGGGAAGTTTGGCTAAACTGGAAAGATAATCAGGGCAGCCCCCTAGCTCTTGCGAGAGATATCGGCGAGAGGCTCGGCGCAGAGATCTCTAGTAGCTACTTAACTTTCTTTAAGTCAGCAGTCTTCCTGATTAAGTGCACTGCGGAACAGCTTTCCAGAGTTCCAGAGCTTATCGGCAACCTCTCAGAGCTTCGTCGGGCTCAAGCTTCACCTAACCTATCTATAACTCTTTCCCCCACCGACCAGCAAGATCTCGCTACGGCTCTTCAGGGACGAGTTACGTTCAACCGTAATTCTACTGCCTCTATTTGCGTTCTTGACACCGGAGTAAACTATAACAACCCACTACTTTCAGTAGTGTGCAGCGCGAGGAACTCCGAGTGCTGGAATGCCACATGGCCACATTTCGACAATTACGCACCGGCGTCCCCATACAACGATCATGGTTCAAAACAAGCCGGCGTAATATTATATGGGCAGCATCTGCAGGAACTTCTTTTCTCTAATACTCCAGTAGAGTGCACTTACCACATAGAGTCCGCAAGAATATTCCCTCCAACTGGCAGAAATGATCCTCAGCTTTATGGCGCAGTCACTGTTGACACCGCGAACAAAATTGAGATCCAGAATCCCAATTGGAATAGAGCATACTCCCTCGCAGTTACTGCTGTACCATCAGGCCCTACTGGTCAACCCTCCTCTTGGTCTGCGGAAATTGATTATTACTGCTCCGGCTATTTAGATGACAAACAACGGCTGTTCATCATCTCTGCTGGAAACAACTCCGCGCTACGCCCTGATCTAGACTACTGGGACCAAGTCAATAACGCAGAAATTGAAGATCCAGCCCAAGCTTGGAACTCAATTACCGTCGGTGCGTCTACGTTCTTAACTGAAGTAGATGACCCAACCTTCGGTGGATGGGCTCCATTTGCGCACCCCGGAGACGTAGCGCCGTCATCGAGATCGTCAGTTAGTTGGGAGTGGCGGAGACAAGCCCCTTACAAACCAGAAGTCGTGGCGGAGGGAGGAAACCGGCTCCTGTCGCCCGACCAGACTGAAGTTAGTGATGCTGATTGCGTCTCCATACTTACAACTTCCGGCCGTACTGCTGGATTAGTATTAGAAACAACGAGAGACACGAGCTCGGCCTGCGCAGTAGTATCTAAAGAGGCCGGCCTTCTACTTGCGGAGTATCCTAATTACTGGCCCGAGACAATACGTGGCCTTCTTGTACATTCTGCCTCATGGACTGACAGAATGTATGAGCGATATGGTTTGCTGCTGAAGTCGCACACAAGGGGCAACGCTAAAGAGATAATGCTTCGTACTGTAGGCTACGGAATAATTGATGCTCAAAAAGCTCGCCACAGCGCAGACAACCTACTAACACTCATATCTCAAGAGACTATAAAGCCATTCATCAAAGAGCGCGGCAAAGAAAACAGCGCCACAGATGCAAAGTTGAATGAGATGGTTCTTTATGAGCTTCCTTGGCCAGAAGAAGTGCTGCAGTCTCTGGGACACCAAAATGTAAAATTAAAGGTTACTCTGTCTTACTATATAGAGCCGAACCCTGGCCGCAAGGGATACCGCAGCAGATATACCTACCAGTCGCATGGCCTTCGCTTTGAAGTTATAAGACCGGATCAAAGCCTTCAAAACTTTAAGAACTTCATCAACGGTTTGGCCAGTCAAGATGACGAAGAGTATGATGGCCCAGAGGGAGATAACTCCGGTTGGTTCTTCGGCCCTGCGCTTAGGAAGCGAGGTTCAGTACACACTGACACTTGGACTGGGGATGCTGCGCAGCTGGCGAGTATGAATTACATCGCCGTATACCCCGTAGGGGGATGGTGGAAGCATAAAACCTCGGATAATTACTGGAAAAAAACCGCTAGGTTTAGCTTGATCGTCACGATCGAAACTCCTGAAGTAGAGGTTGATATATACACGCCTGTACAAAATATAGTCGAACTGCAGATTGAGGTGTAAAAAATAGAAAACCCGAGACCAAGGCGGCTCTGCTGCCGCAGCCGGTCGAGGGTTGGAGCACCGAACCTGAGCCGAACCACGATAACACCGTACTTAAGCCTGCCACGTGTACCTCCTCTGGAGGTACACTAGAGGTACATCACGAATGTCCTCAACTGTAACCTACCGTTCGCTAACGTACTGATTGCCCTGTACTTTCGCGTATTGTACCGTTTGATCCACGGTTCGAGTCCGTGTGGGCCCACCAGCTTACAAGCCGCGCACTGCGCGGCTTTTTCATTCCCGCAAGAAATAGATGATCAGGGGCGTGTACATCCAGCGCAGCGGCGCCGAGCGCATGACCTTGGAATTAGCGCTGAAACGGTATCTCAGCGAAATCAGCCCCACCAAGAAGCCGATCACCCAGCACGCCGATGATCGCGGAAAGGTGCCCTATCGATACTTCAAGCCCAACACCCTAGCTTGAGGATCAGACAATGAGCCGAATAGCCGCCATTATCAGCTCACAAAATGAGCCGAATATGCTCGCTAATCGGCTCACAGATGAGCAAGCCTATGAATGAACCTGGGCCTGTCCCGTGACAACGGACGCCAAGAAGCTGGCTACAGAGCCAGGCGCCTGGGGATAAACGAAGAAGGCCGCACCACTGCACGATCCAGTCCATCGGGCGAGGCCATCAACCATGGGCAACCCATAAGAACCCTCCCAGCCTGCTCCACCATCCCCTCTGCCAACGTCCGCAATGTATCGCTGTTGGTTAATCCCCTCCCGGACGCATCTCGACCTGCCGTGGGTTGTAGAAGGTCATGCCAGGCGGAATATCCCGCGTAACCAACGACATCGCGCCAATCACCACGTCAGCCTGCGCATCGCGCACCTGCCGGGGGTGGTGATTACCCGGTATGTGAGCATCGGGCGCAACTTCTTCATCCGGCAGAACTGCTCGATCGGCAGGCGCCGGGCGTGACGCCGGGCAAGGCCGCCGCGGGCGTCGAGGTACTGGGCCAGGCGATAGGCGAAGAGGAAACGCAGTTTGTTGTCCTTGCGTGCGCGGCGCAGTACGTTGAACAGCAGGCTGATAGGGCGTCCGGGCTTTTTCTTGTTGGAGACTTCCAGTCGCCAGCATTCGAGCAGGTGGTCGAGGTTCACGCTGAGGTTCCCGTTGGACTAGCACTTCATCATGCCGAATTAGTGCCGAAGACGCAGCCTTCGGACATGCACGGCCGTTCTCACCAAAAGTGCCAAGCCGACGCCGTCAACGGTGATCGACTGTACCTGGCCTTGCCCTGATTGGCACAGGCTGGCTAGGCTAGCGGGCCAACCGTAGAGACTCGCCATGTCGGATTCCCGCTCCATCACGCTGGATGAAATCGATCGCCAGCTGATCGCCCTGCTGCAGATCAACGCCCGCGAAAGCGTCGCCACCCTCGCCCGCCAGTTGGGCATCGCCCGCACCACCGTCAATTCGCGCCTGGAGCGGCTGGAGAAAAACAAGGTTATCTCCGGCTATGGCGTACGCCTGGGCCAGAGTGTGATAGGCGGCGGGTTGCAGGCGTATGTCGGGATCAAGGTGCAACCACGCTCCGGCAAGGACGTGGTGCGGCGCCTGAGTGCCATGGGCCAGGTGCAGCAGCTGTGTGCGGTAAGCGGCGAATTCGACTATGTGGCCTGGCTGCGTACGGACTCGCCCGAGCAGCTGGATCAGTTGCTCGACCAGATTGGCAGTGTCGACGGGGTGGAGAAAACCACCACGTCGATCATTCTCAGCAGCAAGGTGGACCGTGGACAGCCGCTTTGAACGGACTGGCGCTCGGGTGAGGTTAGCGGGCGTGGGTCAGTTCTAGATTTCACGGCAGGAGCCGGTTGTAGGAGCGGGTTTACCCGCGAATAGGGCAGAGAATCTACCGACGCATTCGCGGGTGAACCCGCTCCTACAAAGGGCCAGGGCGGTTTCTGAACTACCTCGACCGCCTGCCTCGTCTTAATGAACATGAGCTTAATCATTACGACGAAACTAACTACATTCAGACAACACTCTGCACCTTAATAACGAACACCCCACTCCCTAAAATGACAGCCAGGCATCTCCTATACTCAGGCTCCGCTCCTCGCGCAGCCTCTCTGGCAAGGTCATTTCATGAATAAGAAGAACCGCCACCCCGCCGACGGCAAGAAGCCGATCACCATTTTCGGCCCGGACTTCCCTTTTGCTTTCGACGACTGGCTGGAACACCCGGCAGGCCTGGGCAGCATTCCGGCTGAGCGCCATGGGGAAGAGGTGGCCATTGTCGGTGCCGGTATCGCCGGCCTGGTAGCGGCCTACGAGCTGATGAAGCTGGGCCTCAAGCCGGTGGTGTACGAGGCTTCCAAGCTGGGCGGCCGGCTGCGCTCGCAAGCCTTCAATGGCACTGACGGGATCGTTGCCGAGCTGGGTGGCATGCGCTTCCCGGTGTCGTCCACCGCCTTCTACCACTACGTCGACAAGCTGGGCCTGGAGACCAAGCCCTTCCCCAACCCGCTGACCCCGGCTTCGGGCAGCACGGTGATCGACCTGGAAGGCCAGACCTACTACGCCGAGAAGCCCACCGACCTGCCGCAACTGTTTCATGAGGTAGCCGACGCCTGGGCCGATGCGCTGGAGAGCGGTGCGCAGTTCGCCGATATCCAGCAGGCCATCCGCGACCGTGATGTACCGCGCCTGAAGGAACTTTGGAACAAGCTGGTGCCGCTGTGGGACGACCGCACCTTCTACGACTTCGTCGCCACCTCGCGCTCTTTTGCCAAGCTGAGCTTCCAGCACCGCGAAGTGTTCGGCCAGGTCGGTTTCGGCACCGGCGGTTGGGACTCGGACTTCCCCAACTCGATGCTGGAAATCTTCCGCGTGGTGATGACCAACTGCGACGACCACCAGCACTTGGTGGTCGGGGGCGTGGAACAAGTGCCACAAGGCATCTGGCGCCACGTACCGGAACGCTGCGTGCATTGGCCAGAGGGCACCAGCCTGAGCACACTGCATGGCGGCGCACCGCGTACCGGGGTCAAGCGCATTGCCCGCGCCGCCGATGGCCGCCTGGCGGTCACCGACAACTGGGGCGATACCCGCCACTACAGCGCAGTACTCGCCACCTGCCAGACCTGGTTGCTGACCACCCAGATCGACTGCGAGGAATCGCTGTTCTCGCAAAAGATGTGGATGGCCCTGGACCGTACCCGCTACATGCAGTCGTCGAAAACCTTCGTCATGGTCGACCGCCCGTTCTGGAAAGACAAGGACCCGGAAACCGGCCGTGACCTGCTGAGCATGACCCTCACCGACCGCCTCACCCGCGGCACCTACCTGTTCGACAACGGCAACGACAAGCCCGGGGTGATCTGCCTGTCGTACTCGTGGATGAGCGACGCGCTGAAGATGCTGCCGCACCCGGTGGAAAAGCGCGTACAACTGGCCCTGGATGCGCTGAAGAAGATCTACCCGAAGACTGATATCGCCGGGCACATCATCGGCGACCCGATCACGGTTTCCTGGGAGGCCGACCCGTACTTCCTCGGCGCCTTCAAAGGCGCGCTTCCGGGCCATTACCGCTACAACCAGCGCATGTACGCGCACTTCATGCAGCAGGACATGCCGGCGGAGCAGCGCGGTATCTTCATTGCCGGTGACGACGTGTCATGGACCCCCGCCTGGGTTGAAGGCGCGGTACAGACGTCGCTGAACGCGGTGTGGGGTATCATGAACCACTTTGGTGGCCACACCCACCCCGACAACCCCGGCCCGGGCGATGTGTTCAACGAAATCGGCCCGATCGCCCTGGCGGATTGAGACAAGGAGGCACCATGCGCATCGCTCTGTACCAGGGCGCACCCAAGCCACTGGATGTGCCCGGCAACCTGCAACGGCTGCGCCACCAGGCGCAGTTGGCAGCCGAACGCGGCGCACAGTTGCTGGTGTGCCCGGAGATGTTCCTGACCGGCTACAACATCGGCCTGGCCCAGGTCGAGCGCCTGGCCGAGGCCGCCGATGGCCCGGCAGCCATGACCGTGGTGGAGATCGCCCAGGCGCACCGCATCGCCATTGTCTATGGCTACCCGGAGCGCGGCGATGATGGGGCGATCTACAACAGCGTGCAGCTGATCGATGCGCATGGCCGCAGCCTGAGCAATTACCGCAAGACCCACCTGTTCGGTGAACTGGACCGCTCGATGTTCAGC
Source organism: Pseudomonas sp. 10(2024) (assembly GCF_045164175.1). NCBI lineage: Bacteria > Pseudomonadati > Pseudomonadota > Gammaproteobacteria > Pseudomonadales > Pseudomonadaceae > Pseudomonas > Pseudomonas sp. 10(2024). Next base: position 429,139 of record NZ_CP174006.1, on the reverse strand, counting down.
CCTGGTGCGGACCACTTCCCGGTGGTGGAACTGGAAGGCTGGAAGGTTGGCCTGCTGATCTGCTACGACATCGAGTTCCCGGAGAACGCCCGACGCCTGGCGCTGGACGGCGCCGAGCTGATCCTGGTGCCGACGGCGAACATGACGCCGTACGACTTTACCTGCCAGGTGACCGTGAGGGCACGGGCGCAGGAAAACCAGTGCTACCTGGTATATGCCAACTACTGCGGCGCGGAAGAAGAGATCCAGTATTGCGGGCAGAGCAGCATCATCGGCCCGGATGGCAGTTTACTGGCCATGGCTGGGCGGGATGAGTGCCAGTTGTTGGCAGAGCTCGAACATGAGCGGGTGGTACAGGGGCGCAGGGCGTTTCCCTACCTGACCGATTTGCGCCAGGAGCTGCACCTGCGTAAAGGCTGACAGGGGCCGCTATGCGGCCCATTCGCGGGCACGCCCGCTCCCACGGGATCTGCGCTGCCTTTCATACCGGCGCCATACCCGCGAAAAGGCCGGGCCTGCAAACAAATCGGTTAGCATGGAGCGCAGCCACCGGAGCCCCCATGCCTGACGCCATCCGCCAACTCACCCTCGCCAACGGCTTGCAACTGACCCTGCGCCACGCCCCTCGCCTCAAGCGCTCGGCCGCCGCACTGCGGGTGCACGCGGGCAGCCACGACGCGCCTGCCAAATGGCCCGGTCTGGCGCACTTCCTCGAACACCTGTTCTTCCTCGGTACCCCGCGCTTCCCGCTGGAAGACGGCCTGATGCGCTACGTGCAAGCCCTGGGCGGCCAGGTCAACGCCAGCACGCGCGAACGCGCCACCGACTTTTTCTTCGAGGTGCCCCCCAACACGCTCGGTGGCGGTCTAGAGCGCCTGTGCCAAATGCTGGCAGAACCGGATCTGGGCATCGAACGCCAACGCCGTGAACGCGAAGTGATCCATGCCGAATTCATCGCCTGGTCGCGCAATCCATCGGCCCAACAGCAGTTCGCCTTGCTGCAGTCAGTGTCGGCCAAGCATCCACTGGGCGCTTTTCATGCTGGCAATCGATACACCCTGGCCTTGCACGACGCGGCTTTCCAGCAAGCGCTTGCGGGCTTTCATCAACGCTTCTACCAAGGCGGCCAGATCTGCTTGAGCCTTTGCGGTCCGCAGCCGCTGGATGAACTTGAACACCTTGCCCGGCAGCATGCCGAACTGTTCGCCGCAGGTGAGCGCGTGCCGCAAATGCCCCCGCCGCCACTGCCAGCAATCGCTAGCTCCCTGACCTTCACTCACCAAGGCCTCCCCAGCGGCGCCGAGCACGCCCTGGAACTGCTGATCGCTTACCTGGAGGACAGCCGCCCAGGTACCTGGCTGGGCACGCTGCGCGAGCGTGGCTGGCTACAACGTTTCACGGCCGAAAGGTTGTATGCGTTCGCCGGTCAGCTGCTGTGGCACCTTGACCTGAAGCTCAGTGCCGACGCTTGCCCGGACGAAGCCAGCGCCCTGCTGCAAGGTTGGTTGAGGTTCATCCGCCAGGCCGACCGCGAACAGTTGAACCACCAATTCGGCCTGTTGCAGCGCAGCCGTGCGCACAGTGCCAGCGCGCTCGAGCTGGCCCGCCGGGACAGCACAGGCCAGCCGTTCGCCAAGCTGGATGCCCAAGGGTTGCAGGCGCTTGGCGCCCTGCTGGAAAGCCTGCCAGGTGGCGACCATGGCAACTGGCAGCGCTTGCCAGTCGACCCATTGCTGATGGCTGACCTGCCCCATGCCAAGGCGCAGCCGCTGCCGGCAGCGCTGAAGATCAGTGACCAGCTCCCGCCCGCGCGCCAATACGCTGCGCTGTACCTGCGCTGGCATGTACCTTCGCCGTTGCGCCAGCAGCTACAGCGTGTGCTGGAACTGGCCCTGGCACCACTGCAGGAACGCTGTAACCGCGCCTCCGTGCAACTGCAGTACAGCAGCGCCGGAGAATACTGGCAGTTGCACTGCGCCGGCCTGCCAGCAGCAGTGCTGCGGGCAGTGGAACAAGCCTTGGCCTTGATGCTCAAGCCACCTGCCAGTTGCTGGCTGCCCGGCACGGCGCAGCCCCCGGCACTGATCCCCATCAGGGCCCTGCTCAAGCAACTGCCAGACGCAGTGCGGGGTAGCCTGTCCGCAGCGGTGCCTGCCTGCACGCTTACCCAGCAGCAACTTGACAGCCTGTGGCTGCACACCGAGTGGCATGGCATGGCTGCAGGCTTCGAGGATAGCGCGCTAAAGGCTTTGGGCACTGCGCTGCAGCAGTGCCCTGGGCAGGGCTCGCGACCTGGCCCCCTGCCAACCTGGGCAAACCACCGCTGGCAGCATGCCCAAGTGCCAGGCAGCGAACATGCCCTGCTGCTGTTCTGCCCGTTGCCTGCGGCCAAAGAAGCCGCAGGCCGCCTTTTAGCCCAATTGCTGCAAGGGCCGGTTTACCAGCGCCTGCGGGTAGACTTGCAACTCGGCTACGCGGTGTTAAGCGCCTTTCGTCAGGTCGAGGGGGTCGGTGGGCTGCTGTTCGGCGTGCAATCCCCCCACACTGATCAGGCACAGGTGCTCGACCACCTGCTCAACCTGCTGCGCCATGGCGTCACCCTTGACCCGGCCGCTCGCCAGGCATTGGCTGGGCAATTCGACGAGCCCGCCATGGCCAATGCCGATGTCGCCGAATGGGCGTGGCAGACACACTTGGCCACACAAGCCGATCGGCTGGATGTGCTGCGCAGGTCTATCCTGACTACGCGGCAGACGGATCTGGACCACCTGCTGAGCGCCCTGCTCGACCCAGGTTCCGCTTGGCTATGTTTGGCCAACGCTGCCGCGCCAGACACTTCCTGGCAGGGCGAAAATCGATGATTATTACGCGAACTGCAACGGCGCTTCTCGAATAATTAACCTTCCGGTTCAAATTTTTCTTGTAAGATAGCGCAATCCCGTTTTCACGGAACTGCCAACGCATGGCGGTACCCAAGTAGTAGCTGAACAACCCAACCCTCATTCGGAAGGAGTAATTCCATGTGGACCAAACCTGCATACACTGACCTGCGTATCGGCTTCGAAGTCACCATGTACTTCGCTAACCGCTAAGCCAGGCTTAGGGTTTCACGCCTCGGCCTGCCGGGGCGTTTTCGTTTTTTCGATCCGGTTTCTGCATAGAGAGTGGCCATGTACATCCAGGTTCTCGGCTCCGCCGCCGGTGGCGGGTTCCCGCAGTGGAACTGCAACTGCGTCAACTGCAAGGGCTACCGTGATGGCACCCTGAAAGCCACGGCGCGCACCCAGTCATCCATCGCCCTGTCCGACGACGGTGTGCACTGGATATTGTGCAATGCCTCGCCCGATATCCGCGCCCAACTGCAGGCCTTTGCGCCGATGCAGCCGGCCCGGGCACTGCGCGACACCGGTATCAACGCCATCGTCCTGCTGGACAGCCAGATCGACCACACCACCGGCCTGCTCAGCCTGCGCGAAGGCTGCCCGCATCAGGTGTGGTGCACGGACATGGTCCACCAGGACCTGACCACCGGCTTCCCGCTGTTCAACATGCTCAGCCACTGGAACGGTGGCCTGCAGTGGAACCGTATCGAGCTGGAAGGCAGCTTCGTGATCGACGCCTGCCCCAACCTCAAGTTCACCCCCTTCCCCCTGCGCAGCGCCGCGCCGCCTTATTCGCCACACCGCTTCGACCCGCACCCGGGCGATAACCTGGGTTTGATGGTCGAAGACACCCGCACCGGCGGCAAGCTGTTCTACGCCCCGGGCCTGGGCCAGGTAGACGAAAAGCTGCTGGCGATGATGCACGGTGCCGACTGCCTGCTGGTCGACGGCACCCTGTGGGAAGACGACGAAATGCAGCGCCGTGGCGTGGGCACCCGCACCGGCCGCGAGATGGGTCACCTGGCCCAGAACGGCCCTGGCGGCATGCTGGAAGTGCTCGACGGCTTCCCGCGCCAGCGCAAGGTACTTATCCACATCAACAACACCAACCCGATTCTCGATGAAAACTCACCCGAGCGCGCCGAAGTCCTGCGCCGGGGCGTCGAAGTTGCCTTCGATGGCATGAGCATCGAGTTGTAAAACAGTCTGTGAGGCGACACCAGACCCTGTGGGAGCGGGCATGCCCGCGAAAAAGCCAACACGGTCCATGGCACCGGCTTCGCCGGTGTTCGCGGGCACGCCCGCTCCCACAAGGGAGAGAGATGTGCCAGGCCAGATAATCGTTCTACAGGAGCCAGCCGAATGAGCGACGCACTGCCAATGTCCCCTGCCGAATTCGAGCAGGCCCTGCGCGCCAAGGGCGCCTATTACCACATCCATCACCCGTACCACGTGGCGATGTACCAGGGGCGCGCCACCCGCGAGCAGATCCAGGGCTGGGTGGCCAACCGCTTCTATTACCAGGTCAACATCCCGATGAAGGATGCCGCGATCCTGGCCAACTGCCCGGACCGCGAAGTGCGCCGCGAGTGGATCCAGCGCCTGCTCGACCACGATGGTGCGCCCGGCGAGGATGGCGGCATCGAAGCCTGGCTGCGCCTAGGCCAGGCTGTCGGGCTGGACCCGGACCAATTGCGCTCGCAAGAACTGGTATTGCCTGGCGTGCGCTTTGCCGTGGACGCCTACGTCAACTTCGCCCGCCGCGCCAGCTGGCAGGAAGCCGCCAGCAGCTCGCTGACCGAGCTGTTCGCCCCGCAAATCCACCAGTCACGCCTGGACAGCTGGCCGCAGCACTACCCGTGGATCGACCCCGCCGGCTATGAGTATTTCCGTACCCGCCTGGGCCAGGCTCGACGCGATGTGGAACACGGCCTGGCGATTACCCTGCAGCACTACACCACCCGTGCGGGCCAGGAGCGTATGCTGGAGATACTGCAGTTCAAGCTGGATATCCTCTGGAGTATGCTCGATGCCATGAGCATGGCCTACGAACTGAACCGCCCGCCCTATCACTCCGTCACCCAGGAACGGGTGTGGCACAAGGGAATCACCCTATGAGTTTCGACCGTAACCAGGTACCCAACTGGCGCCCCGGCTACCGCTTCCAGTACGAGCCGGCGCAAAAGGGCCATGTGTTGCTGTACCCCGAAGGCATGATCAAGCTCAACGACAGCGCGAGCCTGATCGGTGGCCTGATCGACGGCCAGCGTGACGTGGCAGCGATCATCAGCGAACTCGAACAGCAATTCCCCGGTGTCCCGGAAGTGGCGGACGACATCGAGCAGTTCATGGAGGTGGCCCGTGCCGAACACTGGATCGTCCTCGCCTGAGTTGCCGCCCACGCCCGAGGTCGGCCTGCCGCTGTGGCTGCTGGCCGAGCTCACCTACCGCTGCCCGCTGCAGTGCCCTTACTGCTCCAACCCGCTGGACTTCGCCGCCCAGGGCCAGGAGCTGAGCACCGAACAGTGGTTCAAGGTCATGGCTGAAGCGCGGGAAATGGGTGCCGCACAAATCGGCTTTTCCGGCGGTGAACCGCTGGTACGCCAGGACCTTGCTCAACTGATCGCAGAGGCCCGCCGCCTGGGTTACTACACCAACCTGATCACCTCGGGCATTGGCCTGACCGAGGCGCGCATCGCCGACTTCAAGAAGGCCGGCCTGGACCATATCCAGATCAGCTTCCAGGCCAGCGACGAGCAGGTGAACAACCTGCTGGCCGGCTCGAAAAAGGCTTTTGCACAGAAGCTGGAAATGGCCCGCGCGGTGAAAGCCCATGGCTACCCGATGGTGCTCAACTTCGTCACCCATCGGCACAACATCGACAAGATCGACCGCATCATCGAGCTGTGCATTGCCCTGGAGGCCGACTTTGTCGAGCTCGCCACTTGCCAGTTCTATGGCTGGGCGCACCTCAACCGCCTGGGGCTGCTGCCAACCCGCGCGCAGCTCGAGCGGGCCGAACGTATCACCAACGAATACCGGGACAAGCTCAAGGCCGAGGGCAACCCGTGCAAGCTGATTTTCGTTACCCCTGACTACTACGAAGAGCGCCCCAAGGCCTGCATGAACGGCTGGGGCAACCTGTTCCTCACCATCACCCCGGACGGTACCGCATTGCCCTGCCACGGCGCCCGCCAGCTGCCGGTGCAGTTTCCGAATGTACGCGACCACGACTTGCACCATATCTGGTATGAATCGTTCGGTTTCAACCGCTTCCGTGGCTATGAGTGGATGCGCGAACCGTGCCGCTCCTGCGACGAGAAAGAAAAGGACTTCGGCGGCTGTCGCTGCCAGGCCTTCATGCTGACCGGTGATGCCAGCAACGCCGACCCAGTGTGCGCCAAGTCGACCGAGCACGGCATCATCCTCAAGGCCCGCGAGGAGGCAGAAACCGCCCAGCTCGCGATCGAACAGATGACCTTCCGCAATGATCGAAACTCCCGTGTCATCGCCCGCGGCTGAATTCAGCGCGGCCCAGGCGGTTGCCGCCGGCACCGACTTCGCCGAACTCAAGGTCAGTGCCGACGGGCTGTTCTGGAACGAGTTCCGCCCAGCCGATGGAGCGTGCCGTATCTGGCACTGGCTGCACTACCAGGCCCGCTGCCTGACCCCGGACGGCTTCAGCGTACGCAGCCGGGTCTATGAGTACGGCGGCGGCAGCTTCTGCCTGGGTGGCGACGGGCTGGTGTTCGTCAACGAAAAGGATCAGCAGGTCTACACCCAGCCGCTGGACGATCTGTTACCACGTGCACTGACCCAGGATGCCCGCTGCCGCTATGGCGATGTGCAGTGGCACGACGGCCAGGTGCTGGCCGTCGAAGAGCGCCATGCCGAGCAGGTAGAGCACCGCCTGGTCGCTTTGGGTGACAGCAGCCGCGAGGTGCTCGCCGAGGGCGCCGACTTCTACGCCTCGCCTGCCGTCAGTGCCGATGGCCAGCGCCTGGCGTGGATCGAATGGGACCGCCCGGCGCAGCCCTGGACCGTCACCCGGTTGATGTGCCGCGTGCGCGATGCCAGCGGCCACTGGGGGCCGGCGCAATGTGTAGCCGCCGCCGAAGAATCGCTGCAACAACCACGCTTCGATACCGAAGGTCGGCTCTACTGCCTGTCCGACCGCAATGGCTTCTGGCAACCCTGGGGTGAGGTCGATGGCCAATGGCAGGCGTTGCCTGCTGCACCGGCGGACCATGCTGCTGCGCCTTGGCAATTGGGCACCTGTACCTGGCTGGCACTGGGCCCGCAAAGCTACCTGGCCAGCTGGTTCGAAGACGGCTTCGGGCAATTGGGGCTGCGTGGTGAAGATGGCCGTATGGAGCGTTTCGCCAGTGCCTACACACGCTTTCGCAGCCTGGCCATGGACAGCGAACACCTGTATGCCATTGCCGCGTCGCCCATCAGCCCACCGGCAGTCATTGCCATTGACCGCAGCAACCATGAAGTACGCGTACTGGCCGGTGGTGCCGAAATACTGCCAGCAGGGCAAATCAGCCTACCGCAGCCGATCCACTACGGCAGTGGCGGCGAGCAGGCCCATGGTTTCTTCTACCCACCAGCGCAGCCGCAAGGCGCCGCACCGCTGGTGGTGTTCATCCACGGCGGGCCAACCTCAGCCTGCTATCCCGTGCTCGACCCGCGCATCCAGTACTGGACCCAGCGTGGCTTTGCCGTGGCCGACCTCAACTACCGGGGCAGCACCGGCTATGGTCGGGAATACCGCCAGGCACTGCACCTGCGCTGGGGCGAAAGTGACGTGGCCGATGCCTGCGCGGCGGTCGAATACCTGGCTGCTCAAGGCCTGGTCGACAAGCACAAGGCGTTTATCCGCGGCGGTAGCGCCGGTGGCTACACCACCTTGTGCGCCTTGGCGTTCCATGACGTGTTCCGCGCTGGCGCCAGCCTCTATGGGGTCAGCGACCCGCTAGCCCTTGGCCGTGCCACGCACAAGTTCGAAGGGGATTACCTGGACTGGCTGATCGGCGACCCGCAGCGCGACGCTGAACGCTATCGCCAGCGCACGCCGCTGCTGCATGCGCAGCGCATCAAGGTGCCGGTGATTTTCTTCCAGGGTGAGCTGGATGCGGTGGTGGTGCCGGAGCAGACACGCGCCATGTTGACGGCGCTACAGGCCAACGGGATCGACGCTGAAGGGCATTTTTATGCGCAGGAGCGGCACGGGTTCCGCAAGGCCGAGAACCTGGCGCATGCCTTGGAAGAAGAGTGGAAATTCTATTGCCGGGTGTTGGCGCAATAGTTCTAGTCGCCCCGAGCAGGAGCGACCTTGCGCTGCTCCTGCTCGGGCCAATCTCTGCCTGTATCAACGCTTGGCGATGATATACACCGCATGCACGATCCCCGGAATGTATCCCAGCAAGGTCAGCAGAATATTCAGCCAGAACGCCCCGCCAAACCCCACCTGCAGAAACACGCCCAGCGGTGGCAGAAGAATGGCGATGATGATGCGAATAAAGTCCATGCGAGTCTCTCCTGAAGGGTTACATCAAAGACTAGCTCCCAGCCGTAGAGGTTCCACAGGCAAAAAAAAACGCCCCGGGCCGAATGAAACAGGCCAGGGGCGATGCGCAGGAACGCCAGACGGTTCGTTGAATTCTTTGGCAGGCCGCTACGCCGGCACTTCGCGACGGGCCTGCTGCTGGGCATGCAGGCGGGCGAAAGCGCGCGCCAGGCGCAGCAGCATTTCGTCGATGTTGCCTTTGCTCACAGTCAGCGCCGGTGAAAAGCGCACTACATCCACTTGCGGCGCGTTGAGCAGCAGGCCTTCGTGCAGGGCCGCGGCCACCAGTTCGCGGGCCAGGTTTTCTTTCAGTTGCAGGGCCCATAACAGCCCGTGACCGCGCACTTCACCCTGACCATAGCGCCCGGTCAGGCGGCTCAGGCCTTCACGCAGGTGACGACCGTTGTCCTGTACCTGGGCCAGAAAGCCAGGTTCCAGCACGCTGTCCAGCACCGCCAGGCCGGCGGCGCACATCAGCGCGTTGCCGTGATGGCTGCCTTCCAGCTCACCAGGCTCGGCGCAGCATGCCTTGCCCCTCGCCAACAAGGCGGCCAGCGGCACGCCGCCCCCCAGGCCCTTGCCCAAGGTGATGATGTCGGCACGCACGCCATAGAGCTCTTCGGCCAGCAGCGCACCACAGCGACCAATACCGGTCTGCACCTCATCAAGGATCAGCAGGATGCCCAGTTCGCGGCAGAGCGTTTCCACGCCCTTGAGGTATTCCTGAGTAGCGGGAATAACGCCCGCCTCGCCCTGTATCGGCTCGAGCATGATTGCCACGGTGCGTGAATCCACCTCGGCGTGCAGCGCCGCCAGGTCATTGAACGGCACCTTGCTGAAACCCGGCAGGCCAGGTTCGCAGCGATTGCACGGCAACGGGTCGGACGCGGACAGCGCGCCCAGGCTCCGGCCATGGCAGGCTTGGCTGGCAGTAATGATGTGATAGGCGCCATTGCGGTGCAGCTGGCCCCACTTGCGCGCCAGCTTGATCGCCCCTTCACAGGCCTCGGCACCGCTGTTGAGCAGGTAGGCCTGGTCACTGCCGGTACTCTGACACAGCCGGTTGACCAGCCCCAGCAGGCCACGGTTGTGGAAGCCCGAGCCCGGGTTGATCAAGGCCTGAGCCTGGTTGCCCAACGCTTTGACCAGCACGCTGGGGCTGTGGCCCAAGCTGTTGACCGCACCGCCCTGAGTGAAGTCCAGGTAGGCATGACCTTCGTTGTCCCACAACCACGAGCCCTGGCCACGCACGAATACCTGCGCTGCACGTTCGGCGCCGGGCATCAGGCGCTCAGGCGACAGCTCAGACGCGTGCGGCACGATCACCGGCGCACGCTTGGGCTCGGCGGCGGGGGCAGGAGCCGAGCGGCGCAGGTTGAACAGGTTCATCAGGGCTCCAACCAATCACGGTAAAGGGCAGCCACGGTGCGGTCTTGATGCCGGCACTCGATATTTTGCCTTGCCTATCAAAAGTGTTTTTCATCCGGGGTAACAATCGACCGAATCATCGCTGTAACCCTTTGGAATACGGCGATAGACTAGGCTTCAGCAGGGTTTTCGACCATTTCGTTTTTCCAGCATTTTCGATAAGTGTTGCTTATGGATTTCCGCCAACTGCGTTATTTCGTCGCGGTGTACGAAGAAGGCCACGTAGGCCGTGCCGCCGAACGCCTGTCGCTGTCACAGCCGGCGCTTTCCCAGCAGATCCGCCAGTTGGAGCACAGCCTCGACCTGAGCCTGTTCGAGCGCAGCAACAAACGCTTGCTGCCGACCCTGGCCGCCCACACCTTGTACAACCATGCCCTGCCGCTGCTCGACGGCCTGCAGCGGGCCCACGAGGCCATGCGCAACTTCAAGGGCCAGTCGCTGCGCACCTTGGCTATCGGTGTATTGCAGACCGTGCGCCCAAGCCTGATACCGCAGCTGCTTGAACGGCTGCGCAAGGCTCAACCTCACCTGGTCGTGCAGATTTACGAGTTGTCGGGGTTGGAGATCGAACGGCGCCTGCTCAACGGCAACCTGGACATCGGCATCAGCTATTTGCCGCCGCGCCAGCCAGGGCTGCATGGCCTGCTGTTGTACGAAGATGAGCTGCAACTGGTCATACCCGATACCCACCCGTTGAAGGACTTCAAGAAGGTGTCCATCCGCCAAGCCGCCGAGTTGCCCATGCTGATGCTGGGCGAGGAGTTCCAGATCCGTCAGATCTGGCAGGCGCAGCTGGCCAGCCAGGGCCGACGGCCGCAGGTGCAGGCAGAGATGAACAATATGGCAGGGATTCTCGATAGCCTCGCGCACACTGCGCTGGCGACCATTCTGCCGGGGCGCGCCAAGGAGGCCGCCGAAGATGATCAGGGGCTGCTGTGGAAGCCGTTGAGCGAGCCGCGCGTGCCGTTGAAGGTCGGCCTGGTATTTCGCGATGCCCAGCGCCAGCAGGCTTCTGTGGAGCTGCTGCGCACGTTGCTGGAAGAAGAGACGGACGCTCGCCTGATGGGAGCATCACCGCTGGATGTGCTGGCCTGAAAAACACGCACGCAAAGAAAACCCCGCCGAAGCGGGGTTTTCCAGACTGTTTCCCTGTGACATCCGTATCGCCCCGCCATCCTGGCAGGTGGTCCTTCGTCGTCGTCCTTGATCTGTCCTTTGCGCTTCCTGCGCAACGTCCATGTGGTAAAGATTAACCGTGGATCCAATCTTAGAACAGTGGTGAAAAGTCACCACGTCGTGTAGGAAAAAGCTTACACAGGAGATTCATTGACAGATATGCGATGGCTTGGGGCCGCTTCGCGGCCCAGTCCCGACGCAAGGCCGCTCCACATATCCAAACTTAGGCGATACCTGTGGGAGCGGCCTTGCGTCGCGATTGGGCTGCGCAGCAGCCCCAAAAATCGATCAGAACTGCTCGGCTTCCAGCAGGTACAGCGACTCACTCCCCGCCTTCACCGAAGCCACCAGCGAATCCACCCGTGGCAGCAACCGCGCAAAGTAGAACCGCGCCGTACCCAGCTTGCCCGAATAGAACGGCGCATCCCCCTCGCCCGCCAGCGCCGCCCGCGCCATCAGTGCCCACATGTAGCCATAGGCAACATAGCCAAAGGCATGCAGGTACTCGACCGAAGCCGCGCCAATTTCATTCGGGTTGCCCTTGGCCTGCTGCAATACCCACTCGGTCAACCCGTCGAGCTGGTCGAGCGAAGCGCCCAGTGGCTTGGCGAATTCGTCCAGTTCGCTGCCTGCACCGGTAATGAACTGGCGAATCTCGTCAGAGAACAGCTTGTAGTATGCCCCGCCGCTGGCCACCACTTTACGCCCCATCAGGTCGAGGGCCTGGATGCCATTGGTACCCTCGTAGATCTGGGTAATGCGCACATCGCGCACCAACTGCTCCTGCCCCCACTCACGAATGTAACCATGCCCGCCGAATACCTGCTGGCCATGCACTGCGCACTCCAGGCCCAGGTCGGTGAGGAAGGCCTTGGCCACCGGTGTCAGCAGTGCCACCAGCTCTTCGCTGCGTTTGCGCACGCTGGCGTCTTCGCTGTACTTGGCACTGTCCAGTTGCATGGCCACGTAGGTGGAGAAAGCGCGGCCACCCTCGATCAGCGCCTTCATGGTCAACAGCATGCGACGCACGTCCGGGTGGACGATGATCGGGTCGGCAGCCTTGTCCTTGGCTTGTGGGCCGGTCGGGGCACGGCTTTGCAGGCGATCGCGGGCGTACTCCACGGCGTTCTGGTAGGAGCGCTCGGCCGAAGCCAGGCCTTGAATGCCGACGCCCAGGCGCTCGTAGTTCATCATGGTGAACATGGCCGCCAGGCCTTTGTTCGGCTCACCGACGATGTAGCCGACAGCTTCGTCGAAGTTCATCACACAGGTAGCCGAAGCCTGGATGCCCATTTTGTGCTCGATCGAGCCGCAAGTGGCCGGGTTCCGTGCGCCGAGGCTACCGTCTTCATTGACCAGGAACTTCGGCACCAGGAACAGCGAAATCCCTTTCGGCCCCGCCGGTGCATCCGGCAACTTGGCCAGCACCAGATGGATGATGTTCTCGGTCAGGTCGTGTTCACCACCGGTGATGAAGATCTTGGTGCCGCTGACCTTGTAGCTGCCGTCAGCCTGGGGCTCGGCCTTGGTGCGGATGATGCCCAGGTCGGTGCCGGCATGCGGCTCGGTCAGGCACATGGAGCCGGCCCAAACGCCGGCATACATGTTCGGAAGGTATTTTTCCTTCAAGGCCTCGCTGGCGTGGGCGTTGATCGACAGGCAGGCGCCGGCGGTCAGCATCGGGTACAGGCCGAAGGCCAGGCTGGACGCGTTGACCATTTCCTCGACCTGTGCCGAGATGGCCTTGGGCATACCCATACCACCGAACAGCGGGTCGCCGCCCACGCCCACCCAGCCGCCTTCGGCGTAGGTGTTGTAGGCCTCGATGAAACCGGCTGGGGTGCGTACCGCGCCGTTGTCCCAGTGGCAGCCCTCCTCGTCGGCGGCGCGGCTGAGAGGCGCAATGGTCCTGGCGGTGACCTTGCCGGCTTCTTCCAGCACGGCCATGGCCGTGTCGGCATCGACAACCTCGGCCAGCCCGGGCAACTGCGTCCACTGCTCGGCCACGTTGAAGACTTCATTCAGTACGAAGCGCATGTCGCGCAGCGGCGCTTTATAGTCAGCCATGACAACCTCTCGCTAGTCGGGTCGGGGCGGTCTCGGGGAACCGCGACACTGGGGTTACTGGCAGTGTAACCGAACAACTTTTGCGAGACATAGGGTCATCAATCGACCGCATAGTCTCATTCGGTCACGCCGTGCGCACTGCCCCACGCGGTGATTGTCGCCCATGCACCATGACACAATTGCGCCCCGCGCCTTTGGCACTGTAAAGCGCCTGGTCGGCGGATTTCAGCACCGCCTCGGGGTTGCGATGATCGGCCTGGCGCTCGGCCACGCCGATACTGATGGTGACCGAGACCGTGCCGCCGGCGCTGCCAGCCCGGCGCTGGCGCCCGGCGGTATCGTCCTGCGGGCGGTTGTGCTGATCGCGCAGGTGCATCACGTAATTGGCGATCACTTCACGCACGGCTTCCACATGCGGCACGCATTCCGCGGCGGTCTTGCCGGCGAACACCAGGGCGAACTCCTCCCCGCCATAACGGTAGGCACGGCCACCGCCGGTGACCTTGGACAAGCGGCTGGCGACCAACCGCAGCACCTGGTCCCCGACATCGTGGCCGTGGGTGTCGTTGAATTTCTTGAAGTGGTCGACATCGGTCATGGCGATCACATAGTTACGCCCCAGGCGCTGCATGCGCTCGTTCAGCGCACGGCGCCCCGGCAGGCCAGTCAGCTCGTCACGGAAGGCCATCTGATAAGCCTCGTGCGCCACCGCTGCGGCGATCATCAGCATTACCTGGCTGCACATGATGTTCAAGGTAAACGGCAGGATGAAGGTTTGCGGCAGCATCCAGAAAATCCCCAGCAGACCGATCAACTGCGCGGCGTGCAGCGGCCGGGGTGCACGCAGGTACTGCACCACCAGCAGAATGAACACACCCAGGAACAGTGGGTAGACCATCTGGATCAGGCTCATCCAGTGGCCATGCAAAGCCGGCCAGCGGATCTCCGCCAACCAGGTCAGCAACGCCTCGGGGTAGCTTTGCTGGAGGGCCACCGCCACACTGCCCACGGCAAACAGCACCGCACCGCGGGCGACCAGGTCCTGCAGCAGGTGCGTACGCTCCTGCCAGGCGCCATACAGCCCGAACAGCGCCGGCAGCAACAGGCAGACAAGGTGGAAGATCACCGCGGCGTCCTCACGCACGCGGCCATGGTCACGGTAGAAGTCGGTCTGGGTATCGAGCAGGAAGTAGGCGATGTACACCGTCAGCATCAGGAACAGCTCACGCTGACGGCGGTAAACCGCGCAGTAGGTGCCACCCAGCAGCAGAACCAAGGTAGGCAGGACATTGAACAGCGATGTGAAAAAGACGCTGAGGTCTCTCACATAGGCTGCGGCGAGCCCTGCCAGCAACAAGAACAGCGACGGCAGGAAGTGGCTTGCGCGAACAGCGTTAAGACGAAACAAGGGTAATCTCCAACCCGGCAGATCAATAATGGCATTGTGCCCTCACTTCATCGGCAGTGCACTGGAACAGTTGAATTTGCGGTTGGATGAACGAACTTCCCATGCACCGTGTCGCATCCTTCGCGGGTAAACCCGCTCCTACGACGGCCTGTGTTCAACCCCTGAGGTGTGGCCACCACCGTGGTAGGAGCGGGTTTACCCGCGAATACGGTAGCGCCGGCAACGGTGAACGGCGGGTGGAGATTGGCCAGCAGGACCGGCCTCTTCGCGGGTGAACCCGCTCCTACACGACGGCCTGTGGCCAACCCCTGATCTGTGGCCACCACCAATCCGCGTAGGAGCGGGTTTACCCGCGAATACGGTGGCGGCGGCAACGGTGAACGGCGGGTGGAGATTGGCCAGCAGGACCGGCCTCTTCGCGGGTGAACCCGCTCCTACACGACGGCCTGTGTTCAACCCCTGAGGTGGGTCCACCACCAATCCGCGTAGGAGCGGGTTTACCCGCGAATACGGTGGTGGCGGTAACGGTGAACGGCGGGTGGAGATTGGCCAGCAGGACCGGCCTCTTCGCGGGTAAACCCGCTCCTACGAGGGACCACGCTGAACCTGAAGACAAAAAACCCGCCTGCCGGTCAGGGCAGGCGGGTTTTGGCTACAGCGCCAGTATCAGTACGACAGGCCGAAGTGCTCTTCGTCCATCGCCATCAGGTTGTTGGCGCCCGACAGCATGGTCGCCACATGGGTACGGGTACGTGGCAGGATACGCTGGAAGTAGAAGCGGGCAGTCTGCAGCTTGGCGGTGTAGAACGCCTCCTCGCTGGTACCGGCTGCCAGTTTCTCGGCGGCCAGGCGGGCGATGTCGGCCCAGAAGTAGGCCAGGCAGGCATAGCCGGAGTACATCAGGTAATCGACCGAAGCCGCACCCACTTCTTCACGGTCCTTCATGGCAGCCATGCCCACTTTCATGGTCAGCTCGCCCCACTCCTTGTTGATGGCCGCCAGCGGTTCGACGAACTCCTTGACCGCTTCGTTACCTTCCTGCGCCTGGCAGAACTTGTGCACGATCTTGGTGAAGCCCTTCAGTGCTTCGCCCTGAGTCATCAGCACTTTACGACCGAGCAGGTCGAGGGCCTGAATACCGGTAGTGCCTTCGTACAGCATGGAGATACGGCTGTCGCGCACGTTCTGCTCCATGCCCCATTCGGCGATGAAGCCATGGCCGCCGTAGATCTGTACGCCGTGGTTGGCGGCTTCGAAACCGACTTCGGTCATGAATGCCTTGGCGATCGGGGTCAGGAACGCCAGCAGGGCGTCAGCCTTCTTGCGCTCTTCTTCGTCCTGGCTGTACTTGACGATGTCCACCTGCTTGGCAGTGAAGTACACCATCGCGCGGTTGCCTTCGGCGAAGGCCTTCATGGTCAGCAGCATGCGACGCACGTCCGGGTGGACGATGATCGGGTCAGCGGCCTTGTCCGGTGCTTTCGGGCCGGTCAGGGAACGCATCTGCAGGCGCTCACGGGCGTACTTCAGGCCACCCTGGAACGCCACCTCGGCGTGGGCCAGGCCTTGCAGCGCGGTCCCCAGACGAGCAGTGTTCATGAAGGTGAACATGCAGTTCAGGCCTTTGTTGGCTGGGCCGATCAGGTAGCCGGTGGCAGCATCGAAGTTCATGACGCAGGTAGCGTTACCGTGGATGCCCATCTTGTGTTCGATCGAGCCGCAGCTCACGCCGTTGCGCTCGCCCACGCCGCCCTCGGCGTTGGGCAGGAACTTCGGCACGATGAACAGCGAAATCCCCTTGGTACCGGCCGGTGCGTCCGGCAGGCGGGCCAGGACGATATGGACGATGTTGTCGGCCATGTCGTGCTCACCGGCCGAAATGAAGATCTTGGTGCCCGACACTTTGTAGCTGCCGTCGGCCTGTGGCTCGGCCTTGGTGCGCAGCATGCCCAGGTCGGTGCCGCAGTGCGGTTCGGTCAGGCACATGGTGCCGGTCCACTCGCCGGACACCAGCTTGGTCAGGTAGGTGTGCTGCTGCTCGGCAGTGCCATGCGCAGAAATAGTGTTCATCGCGCCATGCGACAGGCCTGGGTACATACCCCACGACCAGTTCGAGCCACCGACCATTTCGCTCAGGGCCAGGCCCAGCGACTCTGGCAGGCCTTGGCCGCCATGCTCGACGTCATGTGCCAGGCTCGGCCAGCCGCCTTCGACGAACTGCTGGTAGGCTTCCTTGAAGCCGGTTGGGGTTTTCACCCCCGATTCGCTCCAGGTGCAGCCTTCCTGGTCACCCACGCGGTTCAGCGGCGACAACACCTGCTCACAGAACTTCGCGCCTTCTTCAAGGATCGCGTCGACCATGTCGGGCGTGGCGTCCTGGCAGCCCGGCAGGCTCTGATAGTGCGCCTCATAGCCAAGCAGCTCGTCGCGAACGAAGCGGATATCACGCAAGGGGGCTTTGTAGTCAGGCATTGCGATGAACCTCTAGGTGAGTTCTGTGGGGTGACCCGCGCTTGGCGGAAGCCGATCAAACAGTTGTTTGAAACTTACGTTTAGCTCAGCTTTCTGTCAAGGATGGACTATGGTGCCATTTACGCCACGAAAAATGGCAAATCAGTCATGCCATGGCACAAACCCTTGTAGGAGCGGGCTTGCCCGCGAAGAGGCCCGACCAGACAAAATTGTTGTCTGATCGGACGCATTCGCGGGCAAGCCCGCTCCTACAAGGGCAGGCGCTGAAATAGGGGATGACGCAAGTGTTCAGGCGTAGGTGTCGATGATCCGGCCAAGCATTTCGTCGGATGCCTTGGCGACCTTTGCGCCGAGTTCGACTTCGGTCTTGCCCACCGCCTGTTGCACGACACTGGTGGCCATGTCCAGCTGCTGGCTGCGGTCGACCGCGCGCAGGCGTTCGGCCTGAAAATCGCTGGACTGGCTAGTGGCGGTACGTTCGGCAGTGGTGTTGGCGATCTGGCTGGCGGCCTGATCGACGCGGTTCTGGCCGGTCTGGATTGCGCTCAGGCCCGCGTAGTAGGCGGAGCTACCGGTGATTTCCATGTCAGGACTCCATTGACGCTGGATGACGAACAGCCCCAATTAAAACAGGCTGGGGGCAAAAAGGCCCGTTTAAATCCCTAATGGCTCAATGCCAGTTGATAGGCCTTGGGTATTCCTGTTCTGGCCGCTTCGCGGTTAAACCCGCGCCCACAACGGTATGCGTTCCCTCGTAGGAGCGGGTTTACCCGCGAAGAGGCCGGGCCTGCAACACACTAATCCAGCAGATCCAGCTGCAGATGCTCCGCCACCATGTCGGCACTGGCCTGCTTGAGCTTGGGCACCCGCCCCAGGCAAGGCGCTGGCAGGCGCTCTGCAAGGCTGGCCAGGTTCTCTTCCAGGCGTGAGGTGCGCGGCTCGATGATGTTTGCCACCCAACCCGCCAACTGCAGCCCATCACGCTCGATCGCTTCGGCGCTGAGCAAGGCATGGCTGATGCAACCCAAGCGCACGCCTACCACCAGAATCACCGGCAACCGCAGGGCAACGGCAAGGTCGGACAGGTTCTCCAGGCCCGACAGCGGTACGCGCCAGCCGCCGGCCCCCTCTATCAAGGTGAAGTCGGCATTTTGTTGCAGCACATTGCGCATCGCCGCGAGCAGTTCTGGCACAGCCAGCGTCACCCCTGCCTCGCGCGCCGCCACATGCGGGGCTATAGCAGGCTCGAAGGCAAACGGATTGACCTGCTCATAGGGCAGCTTGACCGTGCTTTCGTCGATCAGCGCCAGGGCATCGCTATTGCGCAAGCCTTTCGGCGTCATCGTGCAGCCCGAGGCCACCGGCTTGGCACCCAGCGTGCTCATGCCCTGCAAACGCGCCGCATGCAGCAGGCCGGCAGCGATGGTGGTCTTGCCGACATCAGTATCGGTACCCGCAATGAAAAAGGCCTGGCTCATCGTGCTCCCCTTACACCTGTGGCTTGCGCAACACACCATAGACCACTTGATAGGTGGCTGGCAGCCCCGCGGGCTGGCGAAATGCCTCATAGGCCTGCAACAGGCCCTGCATTCGCGCCCGGCCGGTGAGGCCGGAAGGTCGCCCAGGGTTCAGATTGTGCGCCCCCAACGCCTTCAGTTCGTGGGTCAGGCTGCGCACATCCGGGTAGTGCAGCACATGCGGGCACCGCTCCAGCTCAAGCTGTTCAAAACCGCTGGCTGCGCACAGGCGCTGATAGTCTTCGAAACGGCGGAAGCGGTTTACATGCACCAGGCCATCCACCGCCTGCCAACTGGCGCGCAGTTCGTCGAGAGTGCCCACGCACAGGCTGCTGAAGGCCAGTACACCGCCTGGGCGCAGCACCCGCTGCGCCTCGGCCAGCACACTGGCGAACTGATCGCACCACTGCACCGCCAGGCTGGAAAACACCAGGTCGACACTGGCATCGCGCAGCGGCAGACGCTCGGCGTCGCCAACCACGTGATACTGCGCTCCACCCTTTACATGACGGGCATGAAGCAACATGCCCTCGGCAATATCCACCGCCACGCCACTGGCCTGGGCGAAACGCTCAGCCAGCATGCGGCTGAAATGGCCGGTGCCGCTGCCCAGGTCCAGCCAGTGAGACGGCTTCAGGCCTGCCGGCAATTGCTCCAGCAGGCTCAGGCCTACAGCACGCTGAAGGGCCGCCACGCTGTCGTAGCTGGCCGCGGCGCGGGAGAACGAGGCCGCCACCTGGCGCTTGTCGGGCAATGCGCCGGGCAGGGTCGGACGGGAAAGGTCAGTCATCGCCACTCTCATGCAGAAAACTCTTGATGCCCGCCGCCAGTTCCTGCGGGTACTCCAGCAGGAACGCGTGGGAACTGTCTTCGACCAGGCCCACTTCTACATCGGGCAACAGCTCGCTCAACGCCTTTGCCGCCTCTGCCGGCACTAGCGCGTCGCTGCCGGCGAACAGGTGCAGCTGCGGGCCACCATAGGCCTGCAAGGCTTCACGGGTGTCCAGCTTGGCCAGCACTTCAAGGCCAGTGGCCAGGTACAACGGGTCGGTATCCGGCACACCGACACCCAGTTGGCGCAACAGGGTGCGCGGCTGCAGGGCGCCATCGCTGCACAAGGTACGGAAGCGCTTGAGGGTGACCTGGGTATGGTTGCGGCAGCCGTCGAGAAAGGTGCCGAAGGTGTCTTCGGCCATGCCATGGGGCCAATCTGGCCGGGCCAGGAAGCTGGGGTTGCTGGCCAAGGTCAGCAGCCCGCAGCAGTGGTCGCCACGCTTGTGCGCCAGCGCGCTGGCCAACATGCCACCCAGTGACCAGCCACCCAGCCAGACATTGTTGGGCAGCTTGCGGTCCAGATGGTCGATCCAGGCCTGCACATCGCTGTGGGCCAGTTCTGGCAGGGGCATCAGCTCTACCTGCAGGCGGGCGTCCTGAGCACGCAGGCTAGCGGCCAGCGGCTCCAGCGCAGCAGTTCCCAAGCCCCAGCCGGGCAATAGAACAAGTCGATTACGCATCGGCGTTCTCCAACTGTGGATAACACTCGGCCAATGCATTCAACAATAGCTGCACCTGCGCCTCGCTGTGTGCGGCGCTCAGGGTTACCCGCAGGCGTGCGCTGCCAGCCGGCACGGTGGGTGGGCGGATGGCCGTCACCAGCAAGCCGCGCTCACGCAGCAGGCGTGACAGGCGCAACGCCTGCGCACTGTCGCCGATCACGATGGGCTGGATCGGCGTCGGGCTGTCCATCAACTGCAGCCCCAGCTGCTGCGCGCCTTCTCGGAACTGGCGAATCAAGGCTGCCAGGTGCTCACGACGCCAGGTTTCGCGGCGCAGCAGCTCCAGGCTCTTGAGTGTGGCGCAGGCCAGCGCCGGAGGCTGGCTGGTGGTGTAGATATAGGGGCGGGCGAACTGTACCAACGCCTCGATCAGCTCTTCGCTGCCAGCAACAAAGGCGCCCGCAGTGCCGCAAGCCTTGCCCAGCGTGCCGATCAGCACCGGTACGTCATCCACGCCCAGGCCAAAGTGCTCGACGATGCCGCCGCCCTGTGCGCCCAAGGTACCCAGGCCATGGGCATCGTCAACCATCAGCCAGGCTCCGCGGGCACGGGCGACATCAGCCAGCGCCGGCAGGTCGGCGAGGTCACCGTCCATGCTGAATACGCCATCGGTCACCACCAGGGTATTGCCGACTGCCTTGTCCAGGCGGCTGGCCAGGCTGGCCGGGTCGTTATGCAGGTAGCGGTTGAAGCGGGCACCACTGAGCAGCCCGCCATCCAGCAGCGAGGCATGGTTGAGGCGGTCTTGCAGTACCGTGTCGCCCTGCCCCACCAGCGCGGTGATGGCGCCCAGATTGGCCATATAGCCGGTGGAGAACAGCAGGGCGCGCGGGCGGCCGGTGAGTTCAGCCAGTGCCTCTTCAACCTGATGGTGCGGGGTGCTGTGGCCAACCACCAGGTGCGAGGCACCACCACCAACCCCCCAGCGCTCGGCGCCGGCCTGCCAGGCGGCGATCACCTCGGGGTGGTTGGCAAGGCCCAGGTAGTCATTGCTGCAGAAGGCCAGCAACCGCTGGCCGTCGACCACCACTTCCGGCCCTTGCGGGCTTTCCAGCAATGGCCGCTGCCGATACAGGTCTGCGGCGCGCCGTTCGGCCAGGCGCGCTGCCAGGTCGAAAGCCATATCAGGCTGTCGCGGCGTCGTAGAACATCTCGCTGCTGCGCTGCTCGACCAGCGCTTGCTCGATGGCTGCCTGGTGCACTTCGTCGGCGTGCTCTTCACGCGCTTCGGGCTTGATGCCCAGGCGTGCGAACAGCTGCATGTCCTTGTCGGCCTGGGGGTTGGCAGTGGTCAGCAGCTTTTCGCCGTAGAAGATCGAGTTGGCGCCCGCCATGAAGGCCAGGGCCTGCATCTGCTCGTTCATCTGCTCGCGGCCGGCGGACAGGCGCACGTGAGACTTGGGCATGAGGATCCGGGCCACGGCCAGCATACGGATAAAGTCGAACGGGTCGACGTCCTCTTCCTCAGCCAACGGCGTGCCGGCCACCTTGACCAGCATGTTGATCGGCACCGACTCCGGGTGCTCCGGCAGGTTGGCCAGCTGGATCAGCAGGCCGGCGCGGTCATCCAGCGACTCACCCATGCCCAGAATGCCACCAGAGCAGATTTTCATCCCCGCGTCGCGCACGTAGGCCAGGGTCTGCAGGCGCTCGCTGTAGGTACGCGTGGTGATGATGCTGCCGTAGAACTCCGGCGAGGTGTCGAGGTTGTGGTTGTAGTAGTCCAGCCCAGCCTGGGCCAGGGCCTTGGTCTGCTCCTGGTCGAGTTTGCCGAGGGTCATGCAGGTTTCCAGACCCATGGCCTTGACGCCTTTGACCATCTCCAGCACGTAGGGCATGTCTTTGGCCGACGGGTGCTTCCACGCCGCCCCCATGCAGAAACGGGTAGAACCGATGGCTTTGGCGCGGGCAGCTTCTTCCAGCACCTTCTGCACTTCCATCAGCTTCTGTTTCTCCAGCCCGGTGTTGTAGTGGCCGGACTGCGGACAATATTTGCAATCTTCCGGGCAGGCGCCGGTCTTGATCGACAGCAAGGTCGAAACCTGCACGCGGTTGGGGTCGAAATGCGCGCGGTGCACGGTCTGCGCCTGGAACAGCAAGTCATTGAACGGTTGCTGGAACAGCGCCTTGACCTCGGCCAGGGACCAGTCGTGACGTGTTGTTGCAGTTGTGCTGGCGCTCATCGGCGTTTCCTTGTTTAGGCTGTAGCTGGCGCCGGGAGAGGAAAGCCCGCCAGCGCATCACGGATAGCTCGCATAGTCATGGAAGGCCTATGAACTGTCAACTGCACTGGAAGCGACTGGTTTACAAGTGCTCACTTATTAATCAGATGTGCTTGTTATGCGATGAACCTGCCGAGCAGCATTACCCGCTGTGCATCACCTGCGAACAGGCGCTGCCCTGGCTGGGTGATCAGTGCCAGCATTGCGCCCTGCCCTTGCCCATGGCCGGCTTGACCTGCGCCCCGTGTGGCCGCTGCTTGCCGGCCTTCGATCAGGTCATTGCCCTGTGGCATTTCGGCTTTCCGGTGGACACGTTGATCAGCCGTTTCAAGCACAATCGCCAATGGCCTTTGGGGCGCCTGATGGCTGAGCTGCTGGGGCAGGGGCTGCAGTATCGCTATGCCGAAGGGTTGCCTCGCCCTGACCTGCTGTTGCCTGTGCCTTTGGCCAGGCGTCGACTGCGCGAGCGGGGGTTCAACCAGGCGGGGATGCTTGGGCGGTGGTTGTCGTCGCACGTCGGGGTAACCTGCAACGAGCGTTTGCTGGCCCGCACCCGCGAGACACCGGCACAGCAACATCTGGGCGCCAAGGCACGGCGGCGCAATTTGCGCCAGGCGTTCGCGGTACAGGGCGAACTGGAAGGCAAGCATGTCGCCATCGTCGATGATGTGTTGACCACCGGTGCCACTGCGCAGGCTATCGCCCAGGCACTGCGCAAGGCAGGTGCGCGGCGGGTGGATGTGTATTGCCTGGCACGTACGCCCAAACCGGGGTATGTATGACCAGGCGCGACCTGCCCATTTGTAAAGCACCCTTGTATACGGAATACCCATGTCCCTACCCCCCGTTCTCACCCAGCACATCGCCCGCCGCCCACAGCGCATCGCGCTGCTGCAGCACATTGCCGAACAAGGCTCGATCACCCGCGCCGCCAAGGCCGCGGGTATCAGCTACAAGGCGGCCTGGGATGCCATTGACGAGCTCAACAACCTGGCCAGCCAGCCCTTGGTCAAGCGCAGCACCGGTGGCCGCGGCGGTGGCGGTGCGCACTTGTCGGCGGAAGGCGAGCGGGTGTTGCGCCTGTACCAAAGGCTGCAGGCCCTGCAGGCACAAATCCTTGAAGCCGCCGAAGAATCCGGCGACCTCGACCTGCTCGGGCGCCTGATGCTGCGCACCAGTGCGCGCAACCAGTTGCAGGGCCAGGTCAGCGGCCTGCGCCCTGAAGGCCGGTATGACCGCGTCAGCCTGGCATTGGGTGGCGGGCTGGAGATCGATGCACTGATCACCCACGACAGCACGGCGCGCCTGGAGCTGACACCGGGAACGATGGTGGTGGCGCTGCTAAAGGCCGGGTGGGTGCGCTTGTTGGCGGAGGGGGAAGAGGCCGAAGCGGGGAGCAATTGCCTTTGCACGAAGGTGGAGGAAGTGCTGGCAGAGGTCGATGGGCCCAGTGAAGTCAGGCTGGCGTTAGGCAACGGGCAGACCCTGTGTGCAATGGCTGATGCGCACTGGTTGGCTGCCCAGCAGGTCGTGGATGGCAGTGTGGTGCGGGTGCAGTTTCACCCGTCTTATGTGTTGATCGGGGTTCCCGCATAGTCTGGCCGTGCGGTGCGCGGTTCGCGGGCTTGCCCGCTCCCACAGGGACCGCACCACCCGATGCATCTGGGCCGTAATGTGCGGGCACGCCCGCGAAGGGGCCGGCACCGGTATAAAGCGGTACCATGTCCCCACGCCGCTTACCCTCCGGAGCCACCATGTCCCACCCCTTCGACACCCTCACCCCCGACCTGGTCCTGGACGCAGTGGAAAGCCTGGGCTTTCTCAGCGACGCTCGGGTGCTGGCGCTGAACAGCTACGAGAACCGCGTGTACCAGGTGGGCATCGAAGACGCGCAGCCGCTGATTGCCAAGTTCTACCGCCCAGGCCGCTGGAGCGATGCAGCCATCCTTGAAGAACACGCCTTCACGGCCGAACTCGCCGACTGTGAAGTCCCGGTGGTTGCGCCCATGCAGCACGATGACCGCACCTTGTTCGAACACAAGGGCTTTCGCTTCACGCTGTTCCCCCGTCGCGGCGGCCACGCCCCCGAACCTGGCAACCTCGACCAGTTGTATCGCCTGGGCCAGTTACTTGGCCGCCTGCATGCCGTGGGCGCCAGCAAACCGTTCAAGCACCGCGAGGCACTGGCTGTGGACAACTTTGGCCACGCCTCGCTGAACACCTTGCTGGAGGGTAATTTTGTCCCACGTGAACTGCTGCCGGCGTTCGAGTCCGTGGCCCGCGATCTGCTCAAGCGGGTGGAGGACATCTACGCTCGCACACCACACCAGCTCATTCGCCTGCACGGCGACCTGCACCCCGGCAACCTGATGCACCGTGACGAGGTGTATCACGTGGTCGACCTCGACGATTGCCGCATGGGCCCAGCGGTGCAAGACCTGTGGATGATGCTGGCCGGCAACCGCGAGGAGCGCCTGGGGCAACTGGCCGAGCTGATCGACGGCTACAACGAGTTCCACGACTTCGACCCGCGCGAACTGGCCCTGATCGAGCCCCTGCGCGCCCTGCGCCAGCTGCACTATAGCGCCTGGCTGGCAAGGCGTTGGGACGACCCGGCGTTCCCGCCCAGCTTCCCTTGGTTCGGCCAGCCACGCTACTGGGGCGACCAGGTTCTCGCCTTGCGCGAACAGATGGCTGCGCTGGATGAAGCTCCGCTGAAATTGTTCTAGAAGCACGCCCGCCTCTGTCTACAATAGGCGTCGCTTTATTTAGCAACCTAAGCAAGGATTCTGCATGCACGCCGCAAACCCGCGTCGCGGGTACATACTGGGCTTGAGCGCCTACATCATCTGGGGCCTTTTCCCCCTCTACTTCAAGGCAATCCAGAGCGTCCCGGCGGTGGAGATCATTGTCCACCGGGTGCTCTGGTCAGCACTGTTCGGCTCGCTGCTGCTACTGGTGTGGAAACACCCCGGCTGGTGGCGTGAACTGCGCAACAACCCGCGCCGGCTGGGCATCCTGGCACTGAGCGGGGCACTGATCGCCGGTAACTGGCTGACCTACGTGTGGTCGGTGAACAACGGCCGTATGCTCGAGGCCAGCCTGGGCTATTACATCAACCCGCTGATCAACGTACTGCTGGGCATGCTGATTCTTGGCGAGCGCCTGCGCCGCCTGCAATGGCTGGCGGTGGGCATGGCTGCCGTGGGTGTGGCGCAGCAGGTGTGGCAAGTGGGCAGCCTGCCGTGGGTGTCACTGGTACTGGCGTTGAGCTTTGGCTTCTATGGGCTGATCCGTAAGCAGGCACCGGTGGCGGCACTGCCCGGCCTGGTGGTGGAAACCTGGATGCTGGTACCACTGGCCCTTGGCTGGCTGCTGCTGCACCCGGCCGCGATGAGTGCCCAGGGCGCGTTCTATACCAGCAGCGAGGCGCTGTGGCTGATGGCGGCCGGGCCGGTGACGCTGGTGCCGCTGGTATGCTTCAACGCCGCCGCACGGCACCTGCCGTACACCACGCTGGGCTTCCTGCAGTACCTGGCGCCGACCTTGGTGCTGTTGCAGGCCGTAGTGCTGTTCGATGAGCATTTGTCGTCGAGCACCCTGGCGGCCTTCATGTTCATCTGGGCAGGTTTGGCGATATACAGCGTCGATGCATGGCTGAACTTGCGCAAACGTAGCTGATCAGAAAACGATCAAAACTCTGCAGGTCATGTAGCGCCTGGCCTGCAGAGACATCTCCATAGGTTATCCACACCCTCGTCCCCGCGCTTTGTGCACAAGCTGCTGATAATTGGGCATTTTTTGAGCAAAACAGTACAAGGCACGTGATACCTGGGCTGGAGAGGTACACCCCCAGGTTATCCACAGGGCCTTCCCCGTGATATCGGGATAACCGCAGATGGCCGCCTCGCAACAAAAGGCCGCCCCACATTTGTCCGGTGTACGCAGGACCATGTGGGAGCCTTGTGTCGCGATTGGGCCGCAAAGCGGCCCCGGCAATCGCTGATCAATCCTCTGCCCGCAGCTTCAACTCCACCATCAAGTCATCCGCCAGGCTCTCCAGCCGCTGCTGCAGTTCTTCCAGCGGCAAGGTCAACGGCAACGCCAGCAATGCGTCGGCGTGGAACAACGGCTCACTGCTCATCGGCGCCGGCCGCACTTCTGTGGAAAACCGCTCGACGTTTACCTGCAGCTCAGCCAGCAAGCGGGTAATGTCCCGCACGATCCCCGGCCGGTCGTTACCCACCAGCTCCATGGCAATTGGCTTCCAGGTGCACGACGGCTCAATCCCGCTCTCGGCGATCAGCACGCGAATGTCATACCTGGCCAGCCCCTGCAGCGAGGCCACAAGCTCGGCGTAATTCTCTGCCGGCACCGCCACCCGCAGAATGCCAGCAAACTGCCCGGCCATACGCGACATGCGGCTTTCCAGCCAGTTACCACTGTGGTCGGCGATGCACTGGGCAATACGTTCGACCTGGCCGGCCTTGTCAGGGGCAATTACAGTCAGTACAAGATGATCCACAAGCCCTTCCTCGTGTCGGACCGCGCCGGGCGGCAGAAAATCGGGGGATCGAGTCAGTATAGGCAAGGCGCGGCAACCTGCCGCAGGGCAATCTGCACAGCCAATCGTGTACTGTTTCAAGATTTATCTGGAACAATCCACCTGTTTTTTGCGAACATACCTACTCCCAGCGTGACCATACGCGACCAACGGGTCGCATAACGGCGCTTTTAGTCTGATTTTGCCCCGCCTACTGCTTCATGTAGTATCCCGTGGCGCGGACTACAAAACGTCGTTTGGATGTCTGCCAAGGCGCCTGTGAAAATACGCACACTGCCCGCCAGCCTGTCTGGCAGGCCGCACCCAGCCGCCCCCAAGCAACCCCGGGGGCATGCACTGGTGCCGTGTTTAGAGAAGCGCTACAGGCTTAATACAGAAGAGCGAAATAGCTGAGCAGAGTGAGGCAAGCAATGACTGGATACGTTCAAGTCGGTGGCCTTCAGGTCGCCAAGGTCCTGTACGACTTCGTGAACAACGAAGCCATCCCCGGGACCGGCATCGTCGCCGAGCAGTTCTGGGCGGGTGCAGAGAAGATCATCAATGACCTCGCTCCAAAGAACAAAGCCCTGCTCGCCAAGCGCGACGAGCTGCAAGCCAAGATCGACGCCTGGCACCAGGCACGCAAAGGCCAGGCCCACGACGCCGCAGCCTACAAAGCATTCCTCCAGGAAATCGGCTACCTGCTGCCACAAGCCGACGATTTCCAGGCCACCACCCAGAACGTGGACGAAGAAATCGCCCACATGGCCGGCCCGCAACTGGTGGTGCCGGTGATGAACGCCCGCTTCGCCCTGAACGCCGCCAACGCCCGCTGGGGTTCGCTGTACGACGCCCTGTACGGCACCGATGCCATCAGCGATGAAGGCGGCGCCGAAAAAGGCCAGGGTTACAACAAGGTGCGCGGCGACAAGGTCATCGCCTTCGCCCGCGCCTTCCTCGACGAAGCCGCGCCACTGGCCGCCGGCTCGCACGTCGACTCCACGGGCTATCGCATCGAAGGCGGCAAGCTGGTTGTTGCCCTGAAAGGCGGCAGCAACACTGGCCTGCGCGACGATGCGCAACTGATCGGCTTCCACGGCGACGCCGCCGCGCCCACTGCCGTGCTGCTCAAGCACAACGGCCTGCACTTCGAAATCCAGGTCGATGCCAGCACCCCCGTCGGCAGCACCGACGCCGCTGGCGTCAAAGACATCCTGATGGAGTCGGCACTGACCACCATCATGGACTGCGAAGACTCGGTTGCAGCCGTAGACGCTGACGACAAAGTCATCGTCTACCGCAACTGGCTGGGCTTGATGAAAGGCGACTTGGCCGAAAGCGTGAGCAAGGGTGGCAAAACCTTCACCCGCACCATGAACCCGGACCGCGAGTACGCGGCGCCTAACGGCGGCAGCGTGACCCTGCACGGTCGTTCGTTGCTGTTCGTGCGCAACGTTGGCCACCTGATGACCAACCCGGCGATCCTCGATGCCCAAGGCAACGAAATCCCCGAAGGTATCCAGGACGGGCTGTTCACCAACCTGATCGCCCTGCACAACCTCAACGGTAACACTAGCCGCAAGAATACCCGCAGCGGCAGCGTGTACATCGTCAAGCCGAAGATGCACGGCCCTGAGGAAGTGGCCTTCGCCGCCGAGATCTTCAGCCAGGTCGAAGACCTGCTGGGCATGCCGCGCAACACAGTCAAGGTCGGCATCATGGACGAGGAACGCCGTACCACGGTCAACCTCAAATCCTGCATCAAGGCAGCCGCCGAGCGCGTGGCGTTCATCAACACCGGTTTCCTTGACCGCACTGGCGATGAAATCCACACCTCGATGGAAGCCGGCGCCGTGGTGCGCAAAGGTGCCATGAAGAACGAGAAGTGGATCGGCGCCTACGAAAACAACAACGTCGACGTTGGCCTGGCCACCGGCCTGCAAGGCCGTGCGCAGATCGGCAAAGGCATGTGGGCCATGCCTGACCTGATGGCCGCCATGCTCGAGCAGAAGATCGCCCACCCACTGGCCGGTGCCAACACCGCCTGGGTACCGTCGCCAACTGCCGCCACCCTGCACGCCCTGCACTACCACAAGGTGGACGTACAGGCGCGCCAGCGTGAACTGGCTTCACGTACCCCGGCGTCGGTGGACGACATTCTGGCCATCCCGCTGGCTGCCGACACCAACTGGTCGGCCGAAGAGATCCGCAACGAGCTGGACAACAACGCCCAGGGCATTCTCGGCTATGTGGTGCGCTGGATCGACCAGGGCGTGGGTTGCTCGAAGGTGCCGGACATCAACAACGTCGGCCTGATGGAAGACCGTGCCACCCTGCGCATCTCTGCCCAGCTGCTGGCCAACTGGCTGCGCCACGGCGTGGTCAGCCAGGAACAGGTGCTGGAAAGCCTCAAGCGCATGGCCGTGGTGGTCGATCAGCAGAACGCTGGCGACGCCCTGTACCGCCCGATGGCGCCGAACTTCGACGACAACGTGGCGTTCCAGGCGGCTGTGGAACTGGTAGTGGAAGGTGGCAAGCAACCGAACGGTTATACCGAGCCGGTACTGCACCGCCGTCGCCGCGAGTTCAAGGCGCGTAACGGGTTGTAAGTAACATCTGCGCCAAGGGGGCCGTTTTGCGGCCCCCACTGCGCATCAATCCATTTTCAATTCTCTCTTCACCAGCTCCAACAGCTTGCCCAAATCCACCGGCTTGAGCAGGAAATCCACCACGCCCAGGTGCATCACATCCACTGCTTCTTCCACATCGGTGTCGCCCGACACCACAATGATCGACAACGCCGCCCGCTCCGACGCGCGAATTGTCCTGATCAAGTCCAGCCCACTTTCAGGCTGCATGCGCAAATCGGTAATCATCAAGCCGATACGCTTCTGGTAGTGCAGGTACAACCTGGCTTCCTCGGCCCCATCCGCCCCCACCGCATCGATGCCCCGGCTTTTCAGGTACAGGATCAGCGCCTCCCGGTTAACCGCGTTGTCATCCACCACCAGCACCAACGGTCTGGCTGCCACAGGCGCACTTTGGTTTATCACGGCCAAGGCCTCGCGCTCGGCGTCGCTCAGGATGTCGGTGTGCTCAGGCATGCTTGTCTCGTCAAAATAATTCCGCTTCAGCATTAGGACCGCATTACTTGCGTAACCCGTTTCGCCTTTCGTCGGGTCTTTGACAAGGGCGCTCATAGACTTACGTCCAATGGGCACCACCCCGCCGCAAGCCGACCATGGAGGCAGAGAACAACATGGCCGGTACCTATATATAGATATATATAGTTCGGCATAGCGATACGGTCAGTTTCATGAGCAAAAAGGACGCCTACAGCCAGGCGGGCAAGACAGCGGTACTGCAAAACATCCAAGGCACATTGCAGTTCCTGCAGCGCTTTCCGCCGTTCAACCAAATGGAGCACAGCCACCTGGCCTTCTTGGTCGAGCAGTGCCAGCTGCGCTTCTACGCCTGCGGTGAAAGCATCGTCAAACCTGCCGACGGGCCGGTCGAGCACTTCTACATCGTCAAGCAGGGCCGCGTGGTTGGCGAGCGCCAGCACCTGGCCAAACCAGGCGTCGAGACCACGTTCGAGATCACCAGCGGCGAGTGCTTCCCGCTGGCAGCCCTGCTGGGTGAGCGGGCAACCCGCACCGAGCACCTGGCCGGGGAAGACACCTTCTGCCTGCAACTGAACAAGGCCGCATTCATCCGCGTGTTCTCGATGTCTGATGTGTTTCGGGATTTTGCCCTGCGCGGTGTCAGCAGCCTGCTTGATCAGGTCAACCAGCAAGTACGCCAGCGCGCTGTGGAAACCCTTGGTACCCAGTACTCGCTGAACACCCCCCTGGGTGAACTGGCCATGCGTCACCCGGTGGTGTGCAGCGCCGATACGCCCCTGCGCGAAGCCGTGCGGCTGATGCACGAGCAACAGGTAGGCAGCATCGTGGTGGTCGACCCGCAGCGCTACCCCATCGGTATCTTCACCTTGCGCGACCTGCGCCAGGTGGTGGCGACAATAGATGCAGACCTGGGCGCCGCCATCGACCGGCACATGACCGCCAAACCGTTCTACCTCCCACCCCAGGCCAGCGCCTTCGACGCCGCCATGGCCATGACCGAGCGGCATATTGCCCATGTATGCCTGGTGGAAAACCGGCGCCTGTGCGGCGTGGTTTCCGAGCGCGACCTGTTCTCCCTGCAACGGGTCGATCTGGTTCACCTGGCGCGCACCATACGCCATGCGCCACGCCTGGATACGTTGGTTTCACTGCGCGGCGAAATCAGCCAGCTTGTGGAACGCATGCTGGCCCATGGCGCATCGTCGACGCAGATCACCCAGATCATTACTTTGCTCAACGACCATACCGTGTGCCGGGTCATCGAACTGGCCCTGGCCGAACGTGGCGACCCGGGCGTGCCGTTCAGCTGGCTGTGCTTTGGCAGCGAAGGGCGACGCGAGCAGACCCTGCACACCGACCAGGACAACGGCATCCTCTTCGAAGCAGTCGACGGCGCCGAGGCCGACGCGATCCGCGCTCGCCTGCTGCCGCTGGCGCAATACATCAACCAATGCCTGGCCCAGTGCGGTTTCACCCTGTGCATGGGTAACGTCATGGCCGGCAACCCCGAACTGTGCCTGTCGCGCAGCGAGTGGGCGCGGCGCTTTGCCGGGTTTGTTCGCGAAGCCAGCCCGGAGAACCTGCTGGGCTCGAGCATCTACTTCGACCTGCGTGTAGTGTGGGGCGACGAGCAAGGCTGCGAGCAGCTGCGCCAGGGCCTGCTGGCACAGGTAGCCGACAACCGCATCTTCCAGCGCATGATGGCTGACAACGCCCTGCGCCAACGCCCGCCGGTGGGCCGGTTGCGCGAGTTCGTGCTGACACGCCAGGGCAACGACAAGGCGGCGACCCTCGACCTCAAGGTCCAGGGCCTGACGCCCTTCGTGGATGGTGCCCGTTTGCTGGCCCTGGCCAATGGCATAGCTGCCTGCAATACCCTGGAGCGCCTGCGCCAACTGGTAGCCAAGGGCGTGATCGAACCGTTGGACGGCGCCGCCTATGAAGAGGCCTACCACTTCATCCAGCAAACCCGCATGCAGCAGCACCAGCGCCAGATACGCGACAACCTGCCTTACTCCAACCGGCTCGACCCGGACAGCCTCAACCACCTGGACCGGCGCATCCTGCGCGAATCCCTGCGCCAGGCTCAGCGCCTGCAAAGCAGCCTGGCCTTGCGGTATCAGCTATGAGCCTGTTCGCCTGGCTGCGCCCAAGTGCGCCCGAGCTGGACCACGCCAAGCGCCAGCGCCTGGCCCGGTTGCCCAAGCCCGTGCCGTTGGGGGTATGTACCCTGCGCGAGCAGCGCTGGGTGGTGCTGGACCTGGAAACCAGCGGGCTCAACCCCAACCGTGATCAGGTACTGTCGATCGGGGCGGTGGCCATCGAAGACGGTGCCATCGACTTCGCCCAGCAGTTCGAACGCACATTGCACCGGCCTTTGCAGAAGACCAACGCCAGCGTACTGATCCACGGTTTGGGCCCCAGCGCCCTGGCTGCCGGTTGCGACCCGGCCGAGGCCCTGCTGGATTTGCTCGATTTCATTGGCAACAGCCCGGTGCTGGCGTTTCACGCGCCATTCGACCAGCGCATGCTGGCGCGTGCGCTGAAAGAGAGCCTGGGTTACCGCTTGCAGTCGCCATTCCTCGATATCGCCGAGCTGGCGCCGATGCTCAACCCCGACACCGTGCTGCGCGAGGCAGGGCTGGATGACTGGGTTGCACGGTTTGGCTTGCAGGTTGAAGAACGCCATCATGCCAGTGCCGATGCCCAGGTGACCGCAGAACTGGCGCTGATCCTGTTCAGCCAGGCCCGGCGCCAGCAGCTGGACAGCCCGCTGCAGCTGGAGCAACGGTTGCGCGGATGGCGACGGCGCAAGATGCAGAGTCATGGTTTGTAGGGATAGGCACTGAAAATTCCAAGGCATACCCTTCAGCCTTTTCCATGATGGCGATCCGATAAGCGTCCATTGCACCCACCCCCTCCCCTCTGCAACAATCGCGAATAATTATCGTTAGTTAATGCATTCGTTCCGGGGGGACGCTGCTTGTCTTCTGCACAAAGCCCACACGCCGATCTGGTCGGTGCGCTGTACCGCGACCACCGCGGCTGGCTGCTCGCCTGGCTGCAACGCAGCATGGCCTGCCGCCAACGTGCTGAAGACCTGAGCCAGGACACCTTCGTGCGCCTGCTTGGTCGTGAGCAACTGGACACACCCCGCGAACCCCGCGCGTTTCTGGCCGCCGTGGCCAAGGGGCTGATGTTCGACCACTTCCGCCGCGCCGCGCTGGAACAGGCCTACCTGGCCGAGCTGGCACTGATCCCTGAAGCCGAACAGCCCTCGCCAGAAATGCAGCACCTGATCCTTGAAGACCTCAAAGCCATCGACCGCCTGCTCGGCAAGCTGTCGAGCAAGGCTCGCGCGGCGTTTCTGCACAGCCGTCTGGACGGCATGGGCCATGCCGAAATTGGCGAGCGCCTTGGCGTTTCGGTATCGCGGGTGCGCCAGTACATCGCCCAAGGCATGCGCCAGTGCTACGTGGCCTTGTACGGGGAGCCGACGTGAGCAACCTCCCGGTTTCGTCCCGGGTCCTGGAAGCCGCGATTGCCTGGAAACTCAGCCTTGGCGACAGCAGCGGCACGCCTGATGAACGCAATGAATTCATGCGCTGGCATGCCGCCAGCGAAGAGCACGCACGTGCCTGGCGCCAGCTCGGCGCCATGGACCAACGCGTTAGCGCGGCGGCTGGCCCGGCACGCCAGGCGCTGCTGCAATCGCGCGCCAGCCTGCGGCGACGCATTGGCAAGGTTGGCGGCGGGCTGGCCGGCACATTTCTGCTCGGCGCGCTGCTGGCATGGGTCGGCGCCCCGTCGCTGGCACCCAGCTACTGGCTGGCCGACCAGCGCACCGCCACGGGTGAATTGCGCACCTTGCGCCTGGAAGACGGCACACTGCTGAGCCTGAACACCCACACCGCCGTGGACATCGACTACGCCGGCGCGCAACGGGTGATCGTGCTGCACCAGGGCGAAATCTCGGTCGAAACCGGCCACCAGGACCCGCGCCCGCTGCTGGTACGCACTGAAGACGGTCGCTTGCGGCCACTGGGCACGCGCTTCCTGGTGCGCCGCGAAGCCGGCGGTACGCGCCTGGAAGTGCTGCAAGCCTCGGTCGCCGCCATGCCGCATGACAGCGGCGACGAACAGGTGCTGCGCGAAGGCCAGCAGGTGTTGATGAACGCCAATGGCCTCGGCGAGGTTGGCACGGTGCCTGCCGGTGCCGATGCCTGGACCCGCGGCATGCTGGTGGTCGACAACGTACGCCTGGGCGACCTGCTCGCCACATTGGGCCAGTACCGCAGCGGCTACCTCGGGGTGGATGCCAAGGTCGCCGACCTGCGCGTGACCGGCAGCTTCCCGCTGACCAACACCGACCTGGCGCTGGCCTCGCTGGTGCCGGCGTTGCCGGTGAAGATCGAGCGGCATACCCAGTGGTGGGTGAACGTCACTTCCAAATAGGCCGGGCCTGCTGGCCAATCTCCGCTAGCCGTTCAGCGTTGCAGCCGCCACCGTATTCGCGGGTAAACCCGCTCCTACCACGGTGGTGGGCACACATCGGGGTCGTCGTAGGAGCGGGTTCACCCGCGAAGAGGCCGGGCCTGCTGGCCAATTCCACTAGCCGTTCACCGTTGCCGCCGCCACCGTATTCGCGGGTAAGCCCGCTCCTACCACGGTGGTGGGCACACATCGGGGTCGTCGTAGGAGCGGGTTCACCCGCGAAGAGGCCGGGCCTGCTGGCCAATCTCCACCAGTCGTTCAGCGTTGCCGCCACCACCGTATTCGCGGGTAAACCCGCTCCTACCACGGTGGTGGGCACACATCGGGGTCGTCGTAGGAGCGGGTTTACCCGCGAAGAGGCCGGTGCTGGCAAAATACCTTTTAAATAATTCTCAATATTTTTCAGATTCGCCCTGTCACTTTTCAGATCTCGCTCGGCAAGGAAGCAGCAAGCACTTACCCGTCGAGGAACCGCCGCATGTCCCGTGCCGTTGATCATATCCTGCGCCCCAGCCTGATGGCCCTGGCCATCGGCCTGGCTGCCCCGCTGACCAGCCCTGTCTTGTTCGCCGCCGAGCAATCCACGTCGCGCGCCTACAACCTGCCCAGCGCGCCACTGGCCACCACCCTCAACCAGATCGCCAGCCAGGCCGGCATTGCCTTGGCCATCGACCCGGCACTGGTCAGCGGCCGCACCTCGGCCCCGGTCAGCGGCCAATACGACGGCCTGGGCGCCCTGCAAGCCGCCCTCAGCGGTACCGGCCTGCAGTTGCAGCAGAGCACTGCGGGCAGCTACAGCCTGGTGGCCGTGCCGGATGGCACCCTGGCCTTGCCGGAAACCACCGTGAATGCCCCCAGCGCCAGCGAAAGCGCCTGGGGCCCGGTTGAAGGCTACGTGGCCAAGCGCACCGCTGCTGGCACCAAGACTGACACGGCACTTGTGGAAGTCCCCCGCTCCATCTCTGTCGCCACCCGCGAGCAAATGAAAGACCGCGGTGTACACAGCCTGGATGATGCAGTGCGCTACATGCCAGGCATCGTCTCCGCCAGCTTCGGCAGCGACACCCGTTATGACTGGATGCGCGTGCGCGGCTTCGAGCCAACGCAGTTCCTCGATGGCCTGCCGCTGCCCCGCGGCGTGTACGCCAACCCGAAAGCCGAAACCTGGAACCTCGACCGCCTCGCCCTGCTGCGCGGCCCGGCCTCTTCGATCTACGGCCAGACCCCACCTGGCGGCCTGCTGGACATGGTCAGCCGCCGCCCGCAAGCGGAAAGCGCTCACGAAATCGAGCTTCAATACGGCAGCGACAACCATCGCCAGATCAACTTCGCCAGCACCGGCAAGATCGACGATGAAGGTCGCTTTCTCTATGGCCTCAGTGGCGTTATCCGTGACAGTGGCACGCAAATTGACCACATTGACAACAAGCGCTACAACATTGCCCCAAGCCTGACCTGGAACATCGACGAAGACACGACGCTGACCTTCCTCACCCAGTTCACCCGTGACGATACCGGTGCCACCAGCCAGTTCCGGCCCATCCAGGGCACCAAGATCGACATGCCGTTCGGCAAGATCTCGCACCACAAGAACCTGGGTGACCCGGATTACGAGTTCTACGACCGCACTTACTACGCGCTGGGTTACGCCTTCGAACACCGCATCAATGACGTCTGGCAGTTCCGCCAGAACCTGCGCTACACCAAGTCGGACCTGTCGTTCCAGACCATCACCCCTGGCAGCTACAACAAGAGCTCGCCGCCGGTGCAGGACGATGGCACTGTCAGCCGCATGTCCACCAACACCGATGAAGACATCAGCCAGTTCGCGGTGGACAACAACTTCCAGGCAGACTTCGCCACCGGGGACATCGACCACACGCTGTTGATCGGCCTGGACCACCAGCGCATCAACACCAACTACCTGTCGATCTTCGACTTCAACGTGCCGGACAGCAACGTCAACAACCCGGTCTACGGGCTGCCGATCACTCGCCCTGATCGCTCGACCGCGTTTTACGACTACAACCAGAAAACCCGTCAGACCGGCCTGTATGTGCAGGACCAGATGGCGCTTGGTAACTGGCGCCTGACCCTGGGCGGTCGTGAAGACTGGGTGCACACCGGCACCAAGTTCTTCAACCAGGGCGATGCCACCAATACCCAGCGGGACAAGAAGTTCAGCGGCAACGCAGCCATCAGCTACGTGTTCGATTCGGGCTTCGTGCCGTACCTGTCCTATGCCGAGTCGTTCCAGCCGTCCAGCAATGCCAGTGTGTCGGCCTCGGACTCGTTCAAGCCCACCGAAGGCAAGCAGTGGGAGCTGGGCGTGAAGTATCAGCCGCCGGGGTCCAATACCCTGTTGTCGGCAGCCGTGTACGACCTGACTCAGAAAAACGTCTCGGTCACCAACACGGTCGGTGGTGTGACCATCACCAGCCAGACCGGTGAAGTGAAAGTCCGCGGCCTTGAGCTGGAAGCGGTTTCCGATGTGACCGACAACCTGAAGGTCATTGCCGCCTACACCCTGGCCAAGTCCGAGGTGCAGGACGGCGATTTCAAAGGTAACCGCCTGCAACTGATGCCTAACCAGCAAGCGTCCATCTGGGGCGACTACACCTGGCACTCGGGCGTACTCGACGGCTTCGGCATCGGCCTGGGCGCGCGTTATACCGGCAATACCTACGGCGACCAAGGCAATACCTACCTGGGCAAGGCCAAGGCCTACACCGTCTTCGATGGGTCGGTGCATTACGACCTGGGTCGCCTGAACGGCAGCCTGAAGGGCGCGTCGGTCGCGGTCACCGCCACCAACCTGCTGAACAAGGATTACCTCTCTACTTGTGACGCGTACTACTGCTACTACGGCGATGAGCGCAGCGTCGTCGCCAGCGCCACTTACAAGTTCTGAGTGAGCTGGGGCCGCCTTGCGGCCCCGGGTTCCAACCGACAACAATCGGTACCGTGATGAAGAGCCCCACCATCCGCCGCTGGTCCTTGATCCACACCTGGAGCAGCCTGGTCTGTACCCTGTTCCTGCTGTTGCTGGCAGTCACCGGCCTGCCGCTGATCTTCCACCACGAACTCGAACACCTGCTAGGCGACGCCCCTGAACTGCGTGAAATGCCGCCAGGCACCCCGCACCTCGACCTGCAGCAACTGGTGCTCAAGGCCGAACAACATCGTCCCGGCGAGGTCATGCAGTACTTCGGCTACGATGAAGACGAGCCCAACGGCGTGGTCGCCATTACCGCCGCCACCGCCGGCACCGACCCCAACCTGTCGCACACCTTCATGCTCGATGCACGCACCGGCGAGGCGGTGGCCATGCCGGCCGCCAATGGTGGATTCATGATGGTGATGCTGCGCCTGCATGTGGACATGTTCGCAGGCCTGCCGGGCAAGCTGCTGCTGGCCTTCATGGGCGTATTGTTCATTGTCGCGATTGTCTCCGGCACCGTGCTCTATGCGCCGTTCATGCGCCGCCTGGAATTCGGCACCGTACGCCACAAGAAATCCCGCCGCCTGCGCTGGCTCGACCTGCACAACCTGATTGGCGTGGTCACCCTGGCCTGGGCATTGACGGTGAGCGTGACCGGGGTAATCAGTGCCCTGTCCGACCTGGTCATCGCGACCTGGCGCAACGACAGCCTGGCTGCGATGGTTGCCCCCTACCGCGACGCCCCGCCGCTCGTCGAGCGCGCCCCAGCCACTCGCCTGCTGGAAATTGCCGAGCAGGCCGCGCCCGGCATGCGCCCGGATTTCATCGCGTTTCCAGGCACGCGTTTCTCCAGCGAGCACCACTATGCGGTGTTCATGAACGGTGCCACCCACCTGAGTTCCCACCTGTTCACGCCGGTTCTGATCGATGCTCGCACCCTGGCAGTGACTGCCGTAGGTGACCGTCCCTGGTACATGGATGCCATGGGCCTGTCGCAGCCACTGCATTTCGGCGATTACGGCGGGCGACCGATGCAGATCCTCTGGGCGTTACTGGACGTGCTGACAATCATCGTGCTCGGTAGCGGCCTCTACCTGTGGTGGGGCAAGCAGCGTAAACCCAGGGACGCACGCGCATGAGCCACAGGTCGCAACCCACGGCACGCCTCTTCGCCTGGCCAGCGTTGATTGCCCTGCTTGGCTTCCTGGGCCTGTTCGCCGCCCTGCTCGGCGACGGTGGCTGGGACGTTCTGGCATGGGCTGGCCTGGGCCTGCCGGCCCTGCTGAGCCTGCGCGGGCTGCTCTGGCGTCGGGGGCGCTAGCCCGCTACCACCCCGCAACCGCAGGTATTGCCAAGCATGGGGTTTTCCTCAACCAAGGACCCGCCCCATGCGCCCCCTCGAACAACTGGAACAGATCGACCGACAGATCGGTGACCTGCTCGACGGCCTTCCGACCCTCGACCTTCAACAATCCATCAACCCCGACACACGCACCTGGCTGCACGGCGAACTGGCCAGCTTCTGGACCACGGCCGATGAGCATGGTGAAACCCCCAGACAAAAGCTGCTGGCACTGCGCAAGGCGCTGATGCTGGCCGAGGTTGAACTGCGCCTGGGCGACGAGACCTTGGGCTACCGCTCAGCCGATCAATTATGGGCCTGCCTGCAACAGCCACTACCCTCCCAGCGCAGGCATATGCCCCTGGCCAAAAGGCCACAGGTCTACCGCGTTCTGCTGGAAGGCCTACGGCCCAACTGGCGAAGCTACCTGCCAGGCACACTGATCATCGTTGCCGGTACCGCCGAAGGCCCTATGCTCACTCCTCAGGATGCCGCAGGCGCTGCCTTGCTGTGCAGCCTGTCACAAGGCATCGAGGCTTTCGACTCCCTGGGCGCACTGCACCAGGAGCTTTGCGAACGCCTGGAAGACCCACTCCAGAGCAGACCGCTGCTGCATCTGTACACTGATACGCAGGCGGACCGCGCTCGCCGGTCACAGCGCCTGCGCTATGACTGGTACGCCGACAGCCTGCTGGAGGCCCAGATCGACAGTGTGATAGAAGCCCAACGCCAACGCCTGAGTGACACCGGCTTGTGGAGCAACGGCTCACCCGACCAGCACACCCGAATACATAAAGCCCTGGCGCTATGGCCCGAAGTCGGCGCCAAACCCATCCTGCAAACACGCTACTCCCAATTGCTTGAGAAGCACCTGCCCAACTGGCTGCGCAATACATCTGCGCAAGGCCTGAGCCATATGATGCAGGCAATGCAAACGCTGGTGGCAATCGCCGAGCAGGCTGCTGCCCCGGGAGTGCTGAGCCTTGACGACTTCAAGCAACGCAATAGCCTGTTGGCCTGGGCCAACGCACGCCTTCGCGAGCGCCTGAGCCATGACCTGGGGTATGACACAGACCCTCGCGAGATCAATATCATCGTCGTGCGCGCCCGCCGCACGGGCGCCATCATGCATCCCTTCGCCCTCTCATCCTATGTCACCTATGTAGGCATGCGACGCGTGGGCCACGAGATGGTGGAGATGGTCGAGGAAATCAACACCCTCGAAGAGATCGCCCTCAAGAACTTGCCGTGGTTCGATACCGACTACTGGCTGACTGCCCGGGTGATCCATGCCCACGGCAAAGCCATGCCCGCCGGGCTCACGCCGCCGTATATCAAGCACATGGTCCGGGAACTGAACGTGGGTGACAGCTACGCAAAGTACCTGCACACCCAACTGATTAGTTCCAGAGCGGGCAAATGGCGCCTGACTGCGCACAGCAAGGTCAACCGTGCACGCATGCACGCTGAAGCAGTCAAGGCGCGCTACGCCGGACACTTTGGCGAAGACCCTTTCGAACATGGCTACAACTGGGTGCGCGCAGTGCTGGACCAACCACACAATGCCTTGCGTGCGCCAGTAGCAGGCTACCCGGTCACTGTTCGGCAGTTGAACATCATGGGCCATACCCTGCAGGGCGTGCTTCTGCTCAACAGCCTCCCCTACAAGTCTCCAGCATGCGTGCTGTACACCCCGGATGCCCCGGACCGCAGGGCCTGGCGCCGTTTTCGCACCACCCGCGAACTGCTTCGCACATTGCGCCAACAGCCCGCGTTGAGAGCATACGTAGCCCAGCGCCTGCCATTGCTGCCTGTCGCCACGGTGCAGCGGTTGCTGGACAAGGGGCGCCTGAGCACGCATTTGACCACGCCCGAGGTCAAAGACGACCTTTTCTTCGACTACTACATGGCCGAGGCCCGGGCGCTGATCGCCCAGGCCGATGCCGACAGCATGACGACCAGCGAAGTGAATGCGGAGTCGGTCATGGCGCTGAGCTGGCGTTTGCTGGATTTCATCAGCCTGCTGCTGCCCAACCGCGCGTTGCTGGTGCTGTCGATTGGCCGCATGGCAATCGATATCCTGGACGGCATCGAGGCCTTCAACCAAGAGGATGTCGAAGGGGTGATGCGGCATTCCTATCAGGCGCTTAGCCACCTCAACGATGCAGGTACCAGTTTTCTCGGTTCCAGATTGCTACGCCGGTCCCTGCGCGGAATACCCAAACAACCGCCACTGCCGCTGCCCGCACGCTTCCAGGCGCAACCGGACAGCAGCAGCCTCCGGTATCGCATAAACGGTATCTACGGTGAGGGTGTATACGAGCAAAGCTCGGCGTTTGGTGGGCTGTCGCTATATTTCGTCAAGGACAGCGACAACCGCTACTACCAGGTCAGCTTCGACGGCTACCGCTGGCGGGCCATCGACCCCGACCAGCCAGATGCCTATCTGCAGCAACCGCTCAAGCGCAAAGCCGACGGGCAGTGGGTGATCGACTCACCGGTGCTCTGGTACGACGGGCTGCCCGACCTGACGCAATTACTGCAGGACTGTTATCTGCAAACGCCTGTGGCCGGCCTGCCGGTAAACATCGAACAAGGGCTTTTTCAGGCTGACGATCAGCTGTACCTGGCACTCGAGAACGGGCAGTTGCCTGTGCGCCGCCACCTGCTACCGGATCATTACCACTTGGAGATTGCCGTTGCCAGCAACGCCGGGGTGGTGCCGTGGGCGGTGCTGCGCCACGAAAACGGCCAGTGGCTGATACGCGTTCGCCAGGCAGGGCGCAGCAGTGACTGGCTGACACTGCCAGATCAACCACCGCCGGCCCACTGACAGCGGAGCCGGCGGCCTCAGTCGACCAGTTTTGGCAACAGCCGGTCCAGCCGCTGATGCAAGGCACTGCCATTGGGCCAGTTGCGCAGCAGCCGTGCCCGGTCACGGGCATAGGCCGGGGCGAAGCTGAGCTGGGTGGCGTGCTGGCACATGGCATCGAGGTCGATCAGCGACCACTGGCCGTTGTGCCAGAACAGGTTATGGCCTTTGAAGTCGCCGTGGCTGATGCGCTCTCGAATCAGCTGCTGCATCACGTGCACCAAGGCATCCACCTGTTCCTCGGGCGCATCGCCGCTTTCGACGTAGGGCGCGAAGCATGCCGTCAGGTCCGGGCCGTCGACATACTCGGTGACCAGGTAAGCACGGCTGCGCAGGCCCAGCACCCGCTGTTCCAGCACCGCGAGGGGGCGTGGCGTGGCGATGTCGAGGAATTCCAGGCGGTGGCCTTCAATCCAGGAATGCCAGGCCCGGCTCGGGCGCCAGAAGCGCTTGAACCAATGTGCGGTGTTCTTGATGTTGTAGCGCTTGATCACCAACTGGCGACCATTGACCTCGATGCGCGCCACGCTGGCAGCGCCACCGGTCTTGTACAAATGGCCCTTGTCGATCAGCGCATCGGCCTGCTCCAGTACAGGCTGCATGGCCTCGACCTCACTGCGGCGGATCGCCTGCAAGCCCGAGAGGGTGCGCTGGACGCTGAACAGGCTGCACTCGCGGCCAGCCTTGTCCAGATAGTCCTTCTGGCGCCAGTTGCGCACCTTGTCCACCTGTTTCTGCAGCGCTTCCAGCGGCAAGGCATGCTCGGCATTGGCCAGCAGGTAATGCACCAGCAGCTCTTCGATGAACGGCTCCAGGCGCTTGGGCAACTGGGCGAAGAACACCCCGAGGTTTTCCAGCACGCGTGGACGCGACAACTGCTGACCGGGTGTTTCCGCCCTGATGCCCGCACCGTCGATCAGGTACAGCTTGCCGGCATGGCGCAGCAGGTTGTCCAGGTGCAGGTCTTCCTGCCAAAGGCCTCGGGCGTGCATGTGCGCCACAGCCGTGAGCGCTTCGCCCAGTACCAGGTGCTGCTCGTCCGCCAGCACAGGCAGGTTTTCCACTGCGGCCCAGGCATCGGCCAGGCTTTGGGCACCGTCAAGGAACTCGAACAGCAGCCAGCCGCCCTCGCCTTCCTTGAGGCCGTCGGCCAGTAGCGTCGGTGTGGTCAGGCCTTGTTCGGCCAACAACTTCACACCCTGCAGTTCGCGCTGGAAATGCCGCGCGGCGTTACCCCCGACCAGCAACTTCGCCAACACCGGTGTGCCACGCCAGACACCAGCGCCCACATAACGCTGGCCCGGTAGTACGCGCAGCAGGCTGAGCAATTGCAAGTCGGCGCTGCCGGCGGCATCAACCAACGTGATACTCAGGGGCAGCGCCGGGCTGCGCCCGGCATCCTTCAGTTCAGACAAACGCATCAGCGGGCCTCTTTTTCACGACGGCGTTGCGTCAGCCGTTGCAGCCAGGTGTCGACCAGCGCGCCGTCAGCCGGCTGCCCCAGGTAGGTAGCCAGCAAAGTACGTACATCCTGCACGCGCCAGGCCTGCGCGCGGCGCAGCAGCGGTTCCAGGTCCT
Organism: Pseudomonas sp. 10(2024); assembly: GCF_045164175.1. NCBI lineage: Bacteria > Pseudomonadati > Pseudomonadota > Gammaproteobacteria > Pseudomonadales > Pseudomonadaceae > Pseudomonas > Pseudomonas sp. 10(2024). The sequence goes on along the minus strand of NZ_CP174006.1, from coordinate 385,944 downwards.
TGAGGCGGTCACGCATGCCGAACAGCAGCGGCCGGGTCTTTTCCAGGTCGATCAATTGCGCGTCCCAACCCTCGCGGCGTTGACGCAGGAAAATGTGCTTGGGATAGAAGCAGCCATGCACCTGGCCGGCGCTGTGCAGGGTACGCGCCAGCTGACCGCAGGCCTGCAGGATGCCAGTGCGCTCGGCTTCACCCAACCGCGGCCACTGCGCCAGCAGGCTGTCGAGGTCGGCCCACTCGTCCAGAGCGCGGGTCATCAGGATGGCCCGGTGCTTGCCGCCCTGCTTGCGCTCGCCGTAGAACACCGCCTGCAATGCCGGAATGCGCAGCTTCTGGTAGCGACTGATGTTACGGAATTCGCGGGCGAAGGTGGGCTCGCCGAACGGCCGGTGCAAGGTACGGGTCAGGTAGTCGCTCTGGCGCTTGAGGTAGTAGCCCTTGCCTTCGAGTTCCAGACGGAAGACGCTGCTCCAGCCACCACGGCCGGTGTTGGGTTCGTCCACAGCATCAAGTTGCAGCGCCCACAGCGCCTCGAAGTTGTCCAGGCCATGGCGCTTGAGCAGCGCGAGGTCCGCGCTGGCCAGGTAATCGGTCATTCCCTTCCCTCGAAAAAGCCCAGTACCCGGTGAATGCGCTTCTTGTCACGCACATTCAGGCGGTCGCGGCCACGGTATTGCAGGTAGAAGCGCAAGCGCTGGGTAGCTGACAGGTGGTATTTGGCCACTTTGTCCAGGCATGCCAGGTCCTTGATCATCCGGTGGCGCCACATGAAACCGCGCCAGAAGTCGCCGGTGGGACAGTCAATGAAGAATAGCGTGCCTTGGTCATCGACCAGCAGGTTGCGCCACTTCAGGTCGTTATGGGCAAAGCGGTGTTCGTGCATGACCCGGGTATGGCGCGCCAGCTGACGGCTGACATGGTCGACCCAGGCGCGGTCGGCCAAGCGCGCATCGTTGTGTTCGGCCAGGGCCGACAGGTCTTCGGTGTGCGGCAGTTCACGGGTGATCATCGCGCCACGGCCAAAGGCCAGGCCGTTGCGCTCCAGGCCCCAGGCCACGACTTCGGCAGTGGGGATACCCCATTTGGCGAACTGCTTGAGGTTTTGCCATTCGGCCTTGATGCGTGGCCGCCCCAGGTACCGGCGCATGTGCTTGCCGGCGCCGGTGTAGCGCTTGACGTAGTAGTTGATCCCGTCACGCTCAATGCGTACCACTTCACTGAGCGGGTCGCGGGTCAGCCGTTCGCCCTGGAGGGCGAACACCGCGTCGAGGCTGCCGAAGTCCGCCGCCAGGTGTTCGTACCCCGGCGCCAGTGTCCAACTCGCCATCAGAGTGCATCCCCATAGCGTTGCTTGCGATCGTAGAGTTTCTGGGCCTTGCGCTCCAGCCAGGCGAGCAGCGCGGCTTCGTCCTTCAGCACCTGCCGCAGCGGACGCTGGAAGTAACCACGCAGGAAGCGCAGCTTGTCGCGTTGGGTCAGGCCGATGTCCAGGGCCGAAAAGTACAGCGCAGCCAGGTCCTTGTCGCGCCAGCGACGGCTGATTCTGGCACGGGTTTGCGCGCGGTGCAGGTCGATCACCGACAGCTTGAAGTCATCCGCCGTCACCGGTCGGTCGGTGTGCAACAGGAAATGGCAGATGTAGCAATCGCGGTGGTTGACCCCGGCGCGGTGCATGCCGCCGGTCATCTTCGCCACCTCGGCGATAAGTGCACGCTTCAGGCGCGGCTCGGGCGGCTGTTTGACCCAGTCGATGCTGAAGTCTTCCAGGCTGATGGTCGGCGCCAGCTCTTCGGTGATGATGAACGAGTGCTGCGCGGCCGGGTTGCTGCCACGCTCGCCGTAGGCGACTGCGGTCATGGTCGGCACGCCCACTTCATGCAGGCGTTGGATCGCCCGCCATTCCTGGCCGGCCCCGAGCACCGGCAACTTGGCGGTGAACAGGTTCTTGAAGATCTCGCCCCAGCCGATGCCACGGTGGATCTTGACGAAAAAGCCCTCGCCAGCCACTTCGGTGCGCAGCGTGCGGCGCCCTTCCAGCTCGCGATAGACCTCGCCTTGCAGCGCCTCCACGGCGTCGAAAGCATCACGCCCGGCCCACAGGCGTTTGAAGGGTTCGGCCAATATCAGCTTCATGCGGTCTTTTGCCCCAGGATCACGTCGGCAGCATGCTGCGGCATGCTGTACAGATCGGCGCTATCAGCAAATGCCAGGCCATTGCGCGACCAGCTGGCACGCGCCTGCGGGTCTTCGAGCATGCGCTGCAGATAGCCGTTGAGCTGGTCTTGTTCGAACGGCTCGTCCAGCACCAGGCCGCTGTCGGCCTCGGCAATGTAGTGGGCATAACCGCACACCTTGGACACCAGCACCGGCAAGCCGGCGACCAAGGCTTCGAGCAGCACCGTACCGGTATTCTCGTTGTACGCCGGGTGAATCAGCAGGTCGGCGCCCAGCAGGAAGCGCGGGATATCGCTGCGGCCCTTGAGGAACTGCACCTGGTCGCCCAGGCCCAGGGTAGCGCTTTGCAGCTGGAATACCTTGGGGTCGTCCTGGCCGATCACCATCAGCCTGGTGCGTTTGCGCAGGGCTGACGGCAGCGCGGCCAGTGCCTTGAGGCTGCGGTCCACGCCTTTGGTCTTGAAGCCTGAACCAATCTGCACCAGCAGCAGGTCGTCATCCCCCAGGTTGAATTCCTTGCGGAACTCGGTGCGGATCTCGGCGGCATTGGCCGGCGCACGGCGATCCTGGGAAATGCCTGGCGGCAGCAGGTGGAAACGTTCTACCGGGGTGCCGTAATGCTTGATGAACAGCGGCTGCTGCACTTCGGAAATCATCAGCACTTCGGTATGGGCGTCCTTGGCAAACACCGCACGCTCGTACTCGGCAAAGTGCCGGTAGCGGCCCCAGCGGCGGTACAGCCCACCGCGCAGGGTCTGTGCCTTGTCCTCGAAGCAGCCGTCGGCGGCGTAGTACACGTCCAGCCCTGGCATCTTGTTGAAGCCGATCAGGCGGTCGACCGGGCGCTTGGCCAGGTCGGCGGCCATCCAGGCGCTGAGCTTCTCATTGCGGCGGTGGTTGAAGATCGCCTTCACCGGCGCCACCAGCACTTCGAAACCCGGTGGAATGTCACCCTCCCAGATCAGCGTATACACACGGATCTGGTGGCCCCGCTTCTGGCATTCCAGGGCAATGCGCATGAAGTCGCGCTGCAGCCCGCCGAAGGGGAAATATTTGTAAAGCACGAAAGCCAGTTGCATCAACGGACATCCTCAGCCAGCAGCAACGCGCTCAAGCGGCTCGCCACATGCTCGGGATTCAGGCGAGTGAAGCACAGTGGCCACTCGCGTTTCAGATCGAACCGGGCCAGGTCATCGGCGCTCGGTTTGTAGGTGCACTTCTTCTGCAGGCAGGGAGCGCAAGGCCAGTCACTGGCCTGGTGAATCTGGGTCCGTCCGTAGGCGCCAGTCAGGCCCGGGTTGGTAGGGCCAAACAGCGAAAGGGTGGGCACATCGAGTGCCGCCGCCAGGTGGCCAAGGCCGGTATCGACCGCCACGCAGGCCTTTGCCGCCGCCAGAACACGAGCGACGCCGGCAAGGTTCAATTTGGGGAGCACCTGGCAGTTGTTCAAGCCTTGGGCAATTCGCTCGGCCCGCGCCTTCTCAGCCGGATTACCCCAGGGCAGGCGCACTTCCAGCTTGCGCCGGCCCATGCGCTCGGCCAGTTCGCGCCAGTAGGCTTCGGGCCAGTGCTTGGTCGCCCAGGTGGTGCCATGCAGGAACACCACATAGGGCGCAGCTGGCGGCAGTTGCAGGCGGTCGAGGTCCAGGCCGTAGTTGCCGATGCCTTCTGGCAGGTCATAAGCCAGGGCCATGGCAAACAGTTGGCGCACCCGCTCCACCGCGTGCTGGCCGGTAGCGACCGACAGAGGCCGGTCGTAGAAGCGGCTGGCCCAGCCTTCGCGCGCCGAGTAGCGGTCCAGGCCGGCTACGGGTGCCTTCACGTAACGGGTCAACCAGGCCGACTTGACCAGGCCCTGGGCGTCGATCACAAGGTCATACTTGCGCTCGCGCACGCGCTGCTTGAACGCCTTCCACTCGCCACTCTTGATGGTTTGCCAGAGGTTCTTGCGCCAGCGACGGATCGCCACCGGGATGACCTGGTCGACCGCAGGGTGCCAACCGGGGATTTCGGCGAAGCCTTCTTCCACCACCCAATCGAAACGGATGCCGGGAATGGCATGGGCGGCATCGGTAAGCGCCGGCAGGGTGTGGATTACGTCCCCCAGCGACGAGGTCTTGATGATCAGTACCCGCACTTAGTCGACCTCGGCCACGGTATCGATCAGGTCCGGTCCGCTGAGGCTGTGCAGGGCGGCGATCACTTTGCCCGGTTCCAGCAGACGCAGGCAATTGTAATGGCCGAAGCGACAGGTGCGGTCAAAGCACGGGCTGCACTCGATACCGGTGCGCACCACTTCCACCTGTTCGGCCAGGGGCGGGGTGAAGCCGGGTGAAGTCGAGCCGTACACCGCCACCAATGGACGGTTCAGCGCAGCGGCCACGTGCATCAGGCCGGAGTCGTTGGACACCACGGCATGGGCGCAAGACATCAGGTCGATGGCCTCGGCCAGCGAGGTCTCACCGGCCAGGTTTGACGATTCTTCACGGAGCCCCGGAATCAGCCGGTCGCGGATCTGCTCACCGACCGGGTGATCGTTCTTCGAGCCAAACAGCCACACTTGCCAGCCTTGGCGAATCATCGCATCGGCCACAGCGGCATAGTGCTCTGCCGGCCAGCGCTTGGCTTCGCCAAACTCGGCGCCAGGGCACAGCGCCAGTACCGGACGGTCCAGTTCCAGGCCGAACTTGGCCAGGGCGGCGTCACGGCTTTGCGCTTCGATCTGCAGGTTGGGGCGGGGGTATGGCTGCGGCAGCTCGGTGTCGGGCGCGTAAGCCAGGGCCATGAAGCGCTCGATCATCAGCGGGTAGCGGGCCTTGTCCAGCTTGCGCACATCGTTCAGCAGGCCGAAGCGCATTTCACCGCGCCAGCCGGTGCGTTTGGGAATGCCGGCAAAAAAGGGCACCAGCGCCGACTTGAGCGAATTGGGCAGCAGGATGGCCTGGTCGTACTGGCCGGCCAGGGACTTGCCGATGCGCCGCCGGGTGGCCAGCTCCAGCGCGCCGTGGCCGAGCGGGAAGCTCAAGGCCTGGCGCACTTCAGGCATGCGCTCGAGGATCGGCCGGCTCCATTCAGGGGCCAGCACGTCGATCACGCAGTCGGGGTGCTGCTGTTTCAGGCACTGGAACAGGGTCTGCGCCATCACCATGTCGCCGACCCAGCTGGGGCCAATGATCAGTATTCTCATGCTTAGTCCAGAAACGCTCGGGGAGGCTACAGGCTGCGGTACAGCCTGGCCTCCCCTCTTTATATTCAGGCTATGTGGCGGACAGTGTACCACTCACATGGCCTATTCGCGGGCAAGCCCGCTCCCACAGGGATTGCACACTGCTCAGGGCCTGTGCAGTACCTGTGGGAGCGGGCTTGCCCGCGAATAGGCCAACACGGTATCAGCTTAAACCCAACTCACCCCAGATCCGCCGCACTTCACGGCGTTCATCGGCAAACTGCGCCGCATCGATCACCCCGGCCTCCTTCTGCAGGGCCTGGCGGTGGGAGGCCGAGCGGAACGCCTTGTACACTTCACGCAACAGCACCGCGTCACTGGCCGGCATCAAGTTCGCCTGCTCCAGCTCTTCCAGAATGCGGATGTTATCGGTCCATCGAAGTATGGCCGGATGGTCATGGGACCAGGCCAAAGCGGCGTATTGCACCATAAATTCGATATCGACGATACCGCCGGCATCCTGCTTGATATCGAAGGGTACGCCGGCGTCGAAAGCGTTCGCCGCAGTACCGGCAGCCGTAGCCTTGGTACCGAGGTTGTCACGCATCTTGGCGCGCATTTCACTCACCTCGCCGCGCAGTTTTTCCAGGTCGCGGGCCTGGCCCAGTACCTTGGCACGCACACCTTCGAATGCCGCCCCCACCTGCTTGCAACCCACCAGCACACGGGCCCGTACCAGCGCCTGGTGCTCCCAGGTCCAGGCTTCGTTCTGCTGGTAGCGCTCGAAGGCGCCCAGCGAGCTGACCAGCAGGCCCGAGGCGCCGGACGGGCGCAGGCGCATATCCACGTCGTACAGTTGGCCCGAGTTGGTCTGGGTGGTCAGCAGGTGGATGATGCGCTGCCCCAGACGCGTGAAGAACTGCGCGCTGTCGATAGGCTTCGCACCGTCGGTTTCCGCCTGCGGATCGCCGTCATGGATGAAGACCAGGTCCAGGTCCGAACCGTGGCCTAGCTCCAGGCCGCCCATCTTGCCGTAACCGATGATGATGAAACCCGGGTCGCACAGGCTGCCGTCGCTGCGCTTGGGTTGGCCGTGGCGGGCCACGGTCTGGCGCCAGGCCAGGGCCAGCACCTGGTCGAGGATGGCTTCAGCCAGCCAGGTCAGGTAGTCGCTGACTTTCATCAACGGCAGGTTGCCGCTGATTTCCGAGGCGGCCACGCGCAGGCTGTGGGCCAGCTTGAAATGGCGCAGCGCCTCCATCTGCTGCTCCAGGTCGTCCTCGGGGATGCGAGTCAGGCGCTCGCGCAGCTCGCTGGCCAGCTCTGGCGCCAAGGGCGGGCTGAACAAGCGGCCCTCATTGAGCAGTTCGTCGAGCAGCAGCGGGTAAAGGGCAATCTGCTCGGCAATCCACGGGCTGGCGGCGCACAGCGTCAGCAAACGGCGCAAGGCACCGGGGTTTTCGGTCAGCAGTACCAGGTAGGCCGAACGCCGTGCCACAGCCTCGACCAATGGCAACACCCGCTCAAGCACCAGGTCAGGGTTGTCATGCTCCACCGCCTGGGCCAACAGCCGTGGGATGAATGCGTCAAGTCGCTCACGGCCGATGCGCTGCATCGAGCGCAACTGCGGGCTGGAACGCAGCCCGGCCAGGCGCCTCAAGGCTTCGGCGGGTTGCTTGAAGCCAGCCTCTTGCAATTGCCGGCCGGCGGCTTCTTCATCCTGCGCCTGCTCCCACAACGGCGACCACTCGCCACCCACCACCAGTTCGCCTTCGCCGTCTTCATCATCCGGGTCGGCAATGACCTGGCGGAAATGCCAGTCGATACGGCCACGCCAGTACATCAACTGGTCGTGGAAGCTCTGCCAGTCGGCAAAACCGAGCACGTAGGCCACGCGTGCCTGATCGGTCTCACCTTCCGGCAACATTTGCGTCTGGCGGTCGGCAATGGCCTGGATGGCGTGCTCGGTATAGCGCAGGAACTCATAACCCTCGCGCAACTCAGCCACCACTGCTGGCGGCAGGTAGCCTTGGCCTTCCAGGGTGGCCAGCACCTTGAGCAACGGCCGCTGCTGCAGGCTGAGGTCACGCCCGCCGTGGATCAGCTGGAAGGCTTGGGCGATGAACTCTACTTCGCGAATACCACCGGCACCCAGCTTGATGTTCTCGGCCATGCCCTTGCGCCGCACTTCCTGCTGGATCAGCTGCTTCATGGTGCGCAGCGCTTCGATTGCGGAAAAGTCCAGGTAGCGGCGGTACACGAACGGGCGCAGCATCTCCTGCAACTGCGCGCCGGCCGCCTGGTCGCCGGCTACCACCCGCGCCTTGATCATCGCGTAACGTTCCCAGTCACGGCCCTGGTCCTGGTAGTACTGCTCCAGTGCATTGAAGCTGAGCACCAGGGCACCCGCCGAACCATAGGGACGCAGGCGCATGTCAACGCGGAACACAAAGCCGTCGACGGTAACCGGGTCCAGTGCCTTGATCAGCCTTTGGCCCAGGCGCGTGAAGAACTCCTGGTTGTCCAGCGAGCGCTTCACGCCTTCGGTTTCACCTCCCTCGGGGAAACCGAAGATCAGGTCGATGTCCGACGACAGGTTAAGCTCTACCGCTCCCAGCTTGCCCATGCCCAGCACCACCATGTGCTGCGGCTGGCCGCTGCGGTTGCCGATGGGCGTGCCGAATTGCTGGCAATGGCGCGGGTACAGCCATTGGTAGGCTTCGTCGATGGCCGCATCGGCAAGGTCCGACAGGTCACGGCAGGTTTCGCCAAGTTCCGCCTGACGGGTAATGTCGCGCCAGATAATGCGCAGCTGCTGGCGGTTGCGCGCGCGGCGCAGATTGCGCGCCAGCTCGTCCTCACTCTGTGCCGCCTGGGCTGTTGCGGCGATTTGCCCGCGCAGCTCACCCGGGGCGTAACGCCGCTCCAGCTCGCCGCTGGCCAGCAGGGCGAACAGCATGGCGGGCTCGCGCTGGGCCAAACTGAGCACGAATTCACTGGCAGCAGCCACCTGATCGAACTGCTGCCGGTGCAGCGGGCTCCAGGCCTGCAGGTCGAGTTCGGGGTGGCCGGCCACGGCATCGCTGATGAACTGCTGGTTGCGAGTGACCAGCGGCTGCAAGGTGGCAGGCAGATCGGAGGGCAAAGGTAGGCGCATGGTCTATCCTTGATCGGCGTGAAATAGAGGGGAAAAAGCGGCCAAGGGGAAGCCGGACCACGGTTGGACTGTCGTACAAAAGTTGGAAATAGCTGAAAAAAACGAAAACTTGGCAACAAACATCAAGAACCACCCGTTCGCGACACAATGCCAACCAACATGAACGTTTTTCCTCACAAGCCAAGGTGCGACCAAACGTCGCACAAATGTAGTTTTACTACTACTCGTGTCGTGTAAAAGCATGAAATGCGAAAGCAAATGTAGTAAAACTACAACGCGCCGGAAGACACCCCGGTAATCCAAGAATTCACGACGTCTGCCCATAAGGCCAGTCGCAATCTCAGGCAATCGATTCTGGTTGCCTTTCCGCCCTGGAGCAAGCCATGCAAGACCTCGATCCAATCGAAACCCAGGAATGGCTGGATGCCCTGGAGTCGGTCCTCGACAAAGAAGGCGAAGACCGCGCTCATTACCTGATGACCCGTATGGGCGAGCTGGCCACCCGTAGTGGCTCCCAGCTGCCATATGCGATCACCACGCCATACCGCAACACCATCCCTGTCACCCACGAAGCACGCATGCCTGGCGACCTGTTCATGGAACGCCGCATTCGCTCGATGGTGCGTTGGAACGCGCTGGCCATGGTCATGCGTACCAACCTGAAAGACTCGGACCTGGGCGGACACATCTCTAGCTTCGCCTCCAGTGCCACCCTGTACGACATCGGCTTCAACTACTTCTTCCAGGCCCCTACCGAAGAACACGGCGGCGACCTGGTCTTCTTCCAGGGCCACGCATCGCCAGGCGTCTACGCCCGTGCCTTCATGGAAGGCCGTATCAGCGAAGACCAGATGAACAACTTCCGTCAGGAAGTGGACGGCAACGGCCTGTCTTCGTACCCGCACCCATGGTTGATGCCTGATTTCTGGCAGTTCCCGACCGTTTCGATGGGTCTGGGCCCGATCCAGGCGATCTACCAGGCACGCTTCATGAAGTACCTGGAAGCTCGTGGCTTCATCCCGGCCGGCAAGCAGAAGGTCTGGTGCTTCATGGGCGACGGTGAGTGCGACGAGCCGGAATCCCTGGGTGCAATCGCCCTGGCCGGCCGCGAGAAGCTGGACAACCTGATCTTCGTCATCAACTGCAACCTGCAGCGCCTCGACGGCCCGGTTCGCGGCAACGGCAAGATCATCCAGGAACTCGAAGGCGTGTTCCGTGGCGGTGGCTGGAACGTCAACAAAGTCGTCTGGGGCCGTTTCTGGGACCCACTGCTGGCCAAGGACACCAACGGTGCCCTGCAGCGCCGCATGGACGAAGTCATCGACGGCGAATACCAGAACTACAAAGCCAAAGACGGCGCGTACGTTCGCGAGCACTTCTTCAACACCCCGGAACTCAAGGCCATGGTCGAAGACCTGTCCGACGAAGAGATCTGGAAGCTCAACCGTGGCGGTCACGACCCGTACAAGGTCTACGCGGCGTATCACCAGGCTGTGAACCACAAGGAGCAGCCGACCGTCATCCTGGCCAAGACCATCAAGGGTTACGGCACCGGTGCTGGCGAAGCCAAGAACACCGCGCACAACACCAAGAAGGTCGACGTCGACAGCCTGCGTCACTTCCGTGACCGCTTCGACATCCCGGTCAAGGATGCCGACCTGGAGAACCTGCCGTTCTTCAAGCCGGAAGAAGGTTCTGCCGAAGCCAAGTACTTGGCCGAGCGCCGTGCTGCCCTGGGCGGTTTCGTGCCACAGCGCCGTGCCAAGAGCTTCAGCGTGCCGACCCCGCCACTGGAAACGCTGAAAGCGATCCTGGACGGCTCGGGCGACCGCGAAATCTCCACCACCATGGCCTTCGTGCGTATTCTGGCGCAACTGGTCAAGGACAAGGACATTGGCCAGCGCATCGTTCCGATCATCCCGGACGAAGCCCGTACCTTCGGTATGGAAGGCATGTTCCGCCAGTTGGGCATCTACTCGTCGGTCGGCCAGCTCTACGAGCCAGTCGATAAAGACCAGGTGATGTTCTACCGCGAAGACAAGAAGGGCCAGATCCTCGAGGAAGGCATCAACGAAGCCGGCGCCATGTCGTCGTTCATCGCTGCCGGTACCTCGTACAGCTGCCACAACCAGCCGATGCTGCCGTTCTACATCTTCTACTCGATGTTCGGTTTCCAGCGTATTGGCGACCTGGCCTGGGCCGCTGGCGACAGCCGCACCCGTGGCTTCCTGATCGGCGGTACCGCCGGCCGTACCACCCTCAACGGTGAAGGCCTGCAGCACGAAGACGGTCACAGCCACATGATGGCGGGCACCATCCCGAACTGCCGCACCTACGATCCGACCTACGGCTACGAGCTGGCGGTGATCATTCAGGACGGCATGAAGAAGATGACCGAAGAGCAACAGGACATCTTCTACTACATCACCGTGATGAACGAATCCTACCAGCAGCCAGCCATGCCGGCCGGTGTCGAGGAAGGCATCATCAAGGGCATGTACCTGCTGGAAGAGGACACCCGCGAAGCTGCACACCACGTACAGCTGATGGGCTCCGGCACCATCCTGCGCGAAGTCCGCGAAGCCGCGAAGATCCTGCGTGAAGAGTTCAACGTCGGTGCCGACGTGTGGAGCGTCACCAGCTTCAACGAACTGCGCCGCGACGGCCTGGCCGTGGAACGCGCCAACCGCCTGAAGCCTGGCCAGAAGCCACAGCAGACCTACGTCGAGCAGTGCCTGAACGGTCGCAAAGGCCCGGTTATCGCCTCTACCGACTACATGAAGCTGTTCGCCGAGCAGATTCGTCAGTGGGTACCGAGCAAAGAGTTCAAAGTCCTGGGTACCGACGGTTACGGTCGCAGCGACAGCCGCAAGAAGCTGCGTCACTTCTTCGAAGTCGACCGCCACTTCGTGGTGCTGGCTGCCCTGGAAGCCCTGGCTGACCGTGGCGAGATCGAACCCAAGGTTGTCGCAGACGCTATCGTCAAGTTCGGTATCGACCCGGACAAGCGCAACCCACTGGACTGCTGAGGAGTATTTTTAAGTGAGCGAACTCATTCGCGTACCTGACATCGGCAGCGGTGAAGGTGAAATCATCGAGCTGTTCGTCAAGGTCGGTGATCGTATCGAGGCTGACCAGAGCCTGCTGACCCTGGAGTCCGACAAGGCCTCCATGGAAATTCCGGCGCCCAAGGCTGGCGTGATCAAGGAACTGAAGGTCAAGCTGGGCGACCGCCTGAAAGAAGGCGACGAACTGCTGGTCCTGGAAGCCGAGGGCGCCGCTGCTGCGGCCCCTGAGGCACCGGCTGCTGCCGCTGCTCCAGCTCAGGCTGCTGCGCCGGCTCCGGCCGCCGAAGCTGCCCCTGCTCCGGCAGCAGCCCCGGCTGCCGCCAGCGTGCAGGACATCCACGTGCCGGACATCGGTTCGTCGGGCAAGGCCAAGATCATCGAAGTGCTGGTCAAAGTCGGCGACACCGTCGAAGCCGACCAGTCGCTGATTACCCTGGAGTCCGACAAGGCTTCCATGGAAATCCCGTCGCCGGCCGCCGGCGTGGTCGAAGAAGTGCTGTGCAAGCTGGAAGACGAAGTCGGCACTGGCGACCTGATCTTCAAGCTGAAAGTGGCGGGTGCCGCCCCGGCTGCCGCGCCGGCACCGGCTGCTGCTCCTGCACCAGCCAAGGCTGAGGCTGCTCCGGCTGCCGCACCTGCTGCTGCAGCCCCGGCTGCTGCCCCTGCACCGGCTGCTACCGCACCGGCCGCTGGCAGCAATGCCAAGGTTCACGCAGGCCCTGCTGTTCGTCAGCTGGCCCGTGAATTCGGTGTCGAGCTGGGTGCAGTTGCTGCCACCGGCCCGCACGGTCGCATCCTGAAAGAAGACGTGCAGGTCTACGTCAAGGCCATGATGCAGAAGGCCAAGGAAGCGCCGGCAGCCGCCGGTGCGACCGGTGGTGCTGGCATCCCGCCGATCCCTGCCGTGGACTTCAGCAAGTTCGGTGAAGTGGAAGAAGTGGCCCTGACCCGCCTGATGCAGGTCGGTGCTGCCAACCTGCACCGCAGCTGGCTCAACGTGCCGCACGTGACCCAGTTCGACTCTGCCGACATCACCGAGCTGGAAGCCTTCCGCGTTGCGCAGAAGGCCGTGGCCGAGAAGGCTGGGGTGAAGCTGACCGTGCTGCCACTGCTGCTCAAGGCCTGCGCCTTCCTGCTCAAGGAACTGCCGGACTTCAACAGCTCGCTGGCGCCAAGCGGCAAGGCCATCATCCGCAAGAAGTACGTGCACATCGGCTTCGCCGTGGACACCCCGGACGGCCTGCTGGTCCCTGTGATCAAGAACGTCGACCAGAAGAGCCTGCTGCAACTGGCTGCCGAAGCCGCTGCACTGGCCGAGAAGGCGCGCACCAAGAAGCTGTCGGCTGACGAGATGCAAGGCGCTTGCTTCACCATCTCCAGCCTCGGCCACATTGGCGGCACCGGCTTCACGCCGATCGTCAATGCGCCGGAAGTGGCTATCCTGGGCGTCTCCAAGGCGACCATGCAGCCAGTCTGGGATGGCAAGGCCTTCCAGCCAAAGCTGATGCTGCCGCTGTCGCTGTCCTACGATCACCGTGTGATCAACGGCGCTGCCGCCGCGCGCTTCACCAAGCGCCTGGGCGACGTGCTGGGCGATATCCGCACCATGCTGCTGTAAGCCAGCACACTGCCCCTCCTTGCGAGGGGCAGTACCCTTTTCGAGCTGCCACGCTCGTACCTCAACCCCGTCGATTGGCGGGGCTTTTTTTGCCTGGGAAAAGCTGGGAGGGCTTCGCCCTCCTTTCGCGACACAAGGCCGCAAAGCGGCCCCAAAATCTCCAGCCAAACTACAGAATCGGCCACGTCAGCCGATAACCTGTCCACAGCATCAAGCATGGCCGCTTGCCAGCCCTCGGGACATGATGCAACCTTGCCAAATCCGCCGCAGCCACAAGGCAGCGTTCCCTCTTCAAGCGAGTCTTCGATGAAAAGCCAACCCGATGCCGCCAGCCGTGTGGCGGCCGAGGTCGTGACACAGTTACCCGTGCCCTCGCGGCTCGGCATGCTGCGTTTCGAAAGGCTCAACGAAGCCACCTGGGCCATGCTCTACCTTGACCCAGCCTGTGAGCGCCAGTTCGGCCTGAAAACCGGCGAGCTGTGTGCCCTGATTGACGCGCCCTACGCCAGCCTGATGGAACCCGAAGCACGCTACCGGCTGCACGACGAAATCCAGTTGCAACTGGCCCAGCGCGGCTACTATCGCGTGCGCTACACCCTGCACACACCGAGCACCTCGCTGCGTCTGCTGGAAGCGGGTGAAGCCTACAAGCAACACAACCGCCAGCTGTTGCGCGGCTACCTGAGCGTGCTCGACGACCAGCAGGAAGAGCCCGGCGAAACCGGCGCCAGCGACCTGGAGTCACGCAACAACCGCCTGCAGCTGGCCCTGCAGCTGAACCAGCGCACGCAGCAAGAACAGCTGGAGCACCTGGAGCGGGTGCGCGGCCAGCAGGACCTTATCCTGCGCCTCGCCCGCCATCGCTACAGCGCGGGCAACTCGCTGCTCGAAGCGGCCCAGCTGATCACCCAGAGCGCCTGCGAAATCTACAAGGTCGACTGCGCCAGCATCTGGCACCTGGAAGACCAACGCCTGGAACCGATCATCGCCTGGTACCGCGACGCCCAGGAGCACCGTCAGCCCGAAGCCATCGATGCCAGCCGCTTCCCCGACTACCTGGATGCACTGCACGCAAGCCGCGCCATCGACGCTCACAACGCCGGCCACGACCCGCGCACCCGCGCCCTGGCGCAAAGCATGCGCCCGGAAAACAAGGCCATGCTCGACGCCAGCATCCGTGTCGATGGCCAGGTGATCGGCGTGTTGTGCCTGGAGCAAAGCGGCCAGCCAAGGGCCTGGCAGTCGGACGAGATTGCCTTTGCCGGTGAGCTGGCCGACCAGTTCGCCCAAGTGATCACAAACCACAAACGACGGGCCGCGGCCAGCGCCCTGCACCTGTTCCAGCGTGCGGTCGAGCAGAGCGCCAGCGCCTTCCTGCTGGTGAACCGCGACGGCCGGGTGGAGTACGTCAACCCCAGCTTCACCGCCATCACCCAGTACAGTACCGACGAAGTGCAGGGCCGCCAGCTGGGTGAGCTACCGGCACTGGAGAACCTCAGCGAACTGTTGTTCGACTCGCCGTCGAGCCTGGCCATGGGCAACAGTTGGCAGGGCGAGTTCAAGAGCCGGCGCAAAAACCTGGAGCCGTACTGGGGCCAGTTGTCGATTTCCAAGGTGTACGGTGACAACCGTGAGCTGACCCACTACATCGGCATCTACGAAGACGTCACCCAGACCAAGCTGGCCCAACAACGCATCGAACGCCTGGCTTACACCGACAACCTCACCAACCTGGGCAACCGCCCGGCGTTCATCCGCAGCCTGGACGAGCGCTTCGCCCGCGATGGCGAAAGCTCTATGTGCCTGCTGCTGGTGGACATCGACAACTTCAAGCGCATCAACGACAGCCTTGGCCACCAGACCGGCGACAAGCTGCTGATCAGCCTGGCCAGGCGTCTGCGCAACAGCCTGCACAGCGGTGGCATCCTGGCGCGCTTTGCCAGTAACGAGTTCGCCGTGCTGCTCGACGACACCAGCCTTGAAGATGGCCAAGGCGTTGCCCAGCAGTTGTTGTGTACCCTCGACAAGCCGATGTTCGTCGACAACCAGCTGATCAACGTCACCGCCTCGGTAGGCCTGGCCTGTGCTCCGTTGCACGGCGTCGACCCGGCCAGCCTGATGAAGAATGCCGGCCTTGCATTGCACAAGGCCAAGGCCAACGGTAAACACCAGGTACAGGTGTTTACCGAGGTGCTCAACGCCGAAGCCAGCTACAAGCTGTTCGTCGAGAACAACCTGCGTCGTGCCCTGACCCAGAATGAGCTGGACGTGTTCTACCAGCCCAAGCTGTGCCTGCGCAGCGGTCGCCTGCTGGGCCTGGAAGCGCTGCTGCGCTGGAACCACCCCGAACGCGGCATGATCCGCCCGGACCAGTTCATCAGCGTGGCCGAGGAAACCGGCCTGATCATCCCTATCGGCAAATGGGTGGTGCGCCAGGCGTGCTGCATGAGCCAGCAACTGCGCAAGGCCGGCCTGGGCAACCTGCATGTAGCCATCAACCTGTCGCCCAAACAGTTCTCCGACCCGGACCTGGTGGCGTCGATCAGCACCATCCTCAAGGAAGAAGCCCTGCCCCCGCACCTGCTGGAGCTGGAGCTGACCGAAGGCCTGCTGCTGGAAGCCAGCGAAGACACCCACCGCCAGCTGGACGAACTGAAGGCCCTGGGCCTGACCTTGGCCATGGACGACTTCGGCACCGGTTATTCGTCGCTGAGCTACCTGAAGAAGTTTCCGATCGACATCCTCAAGATCGATCGCAGCTTCATCAACGAAATCCCCGACAACCAGGACGACATGGAAATCACCTCGGCGGTGGTGGCCATGGCCCACAACCTGAAGCTGAAGGTGGTGGCCGAAGGGATCGAGACGCCAGAGCAGCTGGCGTTCCTGCGCCGTCACCGCTGCGACGTGGGCCAGGGTTACCTGTTCGACCGGCCGATTCCCGGGCGCGAGCTGGCCGAACGGCTGAAGCGCTATCCGCGTGGCCCGGTGGCCTGACAGCTGCGTAATCCTCGGGCACTATAGAAGCCATTCGGGTCCCTTCGCGGGCACGCCCGCTCCCACAGGAACACCACAACCTTTGGAACCTGTGCTGTACCTGTGGGAGCGGGCATGCCCGCGAGGGCCCAAACCCCTACCCCACTGAATAAACACAGAGGAACGGCCATGGTCCTGCGTTCGGAAATCCTGGTGAACAAAAACGTCATGCCCACTGCGGAACAGGCCCTGCCTGGCCGCGACACGCCAATGAGCCTGCCCGAGTTCCACTACGTCTTCAAAGACACCCCACTGCTCGGCCCGTTCTTCGAAGGCGCCATCGACTTCGCCATCTTCGGCCTGGGCTGCTTCTGGGGCGCGGAGCGCCGCTTCTGGCAGCGTGAAGGTGTGGTCAGCACCGTGGTCGGCTACGCCGGCGGCTTCACCCCGCACCCTACCTACGAAGAAGTCTGCTCGGGCCTGACCGGCCACACCGAAGTGGTGCTGGTGGTGTTCGACAAGGACAAGGTCAGCTACCGCGAACTGCTGGCAATGTTCTGGGAGCTGCACAACCCCACCCAAGGTATGCGCCAGGGCAACGACATCGGCACCCAGTACCGCTCGGCCATCTACTGCACCAGCCCGGAACAGCTGGAACAGGCCAAGGCCAGCCGCGACGCCTTCCAGGCCGAGCTGAGCAAGGCCGGCTTCGGTGAGATCACCACCGAAATCGACCAGGCACCGACCGTCTATTTCGCCGAGGCCTACCACCAGCAGTATCTGGCCAAGAACCCGGACGGCTACTGCGGCATCGGCGGCACCGGCGTGTGCCTGCCACCCAGCCTGCAAGGTAACTGAAGCATGAGCACGATGACCCTGTTCCACTCGCCGTTGTCGCCTTTCGTGCGCAAGGTCATGGTGGTGTTGCACGAGACCGGCCAGCTTGAGCGTGTGCAACTGCAGCCGGTGAACATCAGCCCGGTGAGCGGCGACCCGCAGCTTAACCTGGACAACCCGATCGGCAAGATCCCGGCCCTGCGGCTGGAAGACGGCACCGTGCTGCATGACAGCCGGGTGATTTGCGAGTACCTCGACATGCAGCACGTAGGCCTGCCGCTGCTGCCACGAGAAGGCTCGGCGCGCTGGCGGCGCATGACCTTGGTCTCACAGGCCGATGCGATCATGGATGCGGCGGTGTCGAGCCGGTATGAGAGCTTCCTGCGGCCAGAAGACAAGCGCTGGGATGGCTGGCTGCAGGCACAGGGTGACAAGATCCGCCGTAGCCTGGCCAACCTGGAGCAGGAGCACTTGCCTGAGCTGATGTCCGGCTTCGACCTGGCGGCGATTGGCGTGGCCTGTGCGCTGGGCTATCTGGATTTGCGTCAGCCCGGGTTTGGCTGGCGTGAACACCAGCCTGGGTTGGCGGCGTGGTATGCCGAGGTGGTCAAGCGGCCGTCGATGGTCGCTACAGCGCCAGTGGCCTGACAGGGCCCCTTCGCGGGTGAACCCGCTCCTACAAGGTTCTCCACAGTGTTCGCTATCTGTGGTGGGCTTGTGGGAGCGGGCGTGCCCGCGAAGGCCTCACCTCGGTATCACAGGAAACAACAGCCCGATCCTGAGGGCCAACCAGCGCCCGATCTCTTTGTCCTCCCTCATGTCGCCCTCCCCACCCGTGCCCAGTCCAGCCGCCGGGTCAGCACCATGAACACCCCAAGCAAACCGAAACACAGCAACGACCCCATCAGCAGCGCATAGTCTTCGGCACTCAGCAGCCCGTAGAGCAGCGCGTACAACGCCGCCAAACCCGCTGCAAAACCCACCCCTCGCCCCAGACTGCGCAATACATGGCTCAGGTAGAAACCGATCAGCAGCACACAGGCTGAAGCCGACAGCCCATACGCCAAACCAAAGCCAATGTGCTCGGACAACGACAGCAGCAACAGATAGAAGAACGCCAGCGCCACGCCCACCAGGCTGTACTGCACCGGGTGCACACTCAGGTTCTTCATTACCTCGAACAGGAAGAAGCCGGCAAAGGTCAGGGCAATGAACAACAACGCGTATTTGATCGCCCGCTCGCTTTTCAGGTATTGGTCCACCGGGTCTATAAAACTCACGCCAAAGCTGCGCTCACTGAAATCTGTACACTGCCCGGCGTTAGCGCACTGGCGTATGGCATCCTCAAGGTTGGTGGCAAAGAACGAGGTTTGCCAATGGGCACTGAAGCCTTGAGCATCGATTTCGCGGCGGTTGGGCAAGTAGTTGCCGACGAAGCTCGGGTGTGGCCAGTTGGCGCGCATGTCCACGCTGCTGGTACGGCCCACGGGTACCACGTGCAACTGGCCGGTACCTTGCAACGCCAGGTCAAAGCCATAGCTGAACGCTCGCGCCTGTAACCCGTCCAGCCCCGGCAGGCTGGCGTGCACGCCGCCGCGCATCCAGTCGAGCTGGGTGCCGGGCTCGAACGGCACTTTTTGCTCGTCCATACTCAGCTCCAGACCACTTTCGATACCGCGGATATCACTGATGCCCACCACCAGGAACGGCTTGTCGAAGCGGTAGTCGTCAAAGTCCTTGTCGATGCCCCAATGCGCCGGGAGCTTGAAGCGGCCGCTGATACGGCCTTTGGTGTGAAACAACCGGGCCTGGTAGATGCCGCGGGCGCGCAGTTCGGTGTCCACACCCAGGTCGGCGTCGAAGGTTTCCGGCAGGAAGTACAGGTGGCCGGCGATCGTGCTGGTTTCCTGGGTACGCTCACCGTCCTTTTCGATCCAGCGGCGCTGGTACTTGCGGTACGGCACCACCAGCAACGGGCCGGTGAGTTGCTGATCGAAGCTGGTGCTCTGGGCAATATCGCGCAGCACGCCGTCGCGCATGGTCTGGCGGTCGTCGATCAGGCCGTTGATCAGCAGTAGCGGGATGAGCAACAGCAACATCAGCATGGCGATCATGCCGAGTTTGAAACCGAGGGTCTTGTTCATGTGGCCTCCTGTGGCAGTGGGCGCAGTGTCTGCGCCTTGCGTGGAGGCTTTGTGGAGCACGTGTGTGATTTACGTGTAATTGAGACTGCTGAGCAGCCCGGCTATCTCAGCTAATGCGCCGCAGCGGCAGCCACAACCGCACCCGTACCCCGCCATCGACGTTGTCCACCGCCAAGGCCCCGCCGTGCAGCTGCATCACCTCGGCCACGAAGTTCAGCCCCAGCCCGGTGCTCTTGCGCCCGCTCCCGGGCCGCGGCAGCGAGTAGAACCGCTCGCTGACCCGCCCAATGGCATAGGCCGGTATCGCTTGCCCTTGGTTGAACAAACTCAACGCCACGCGTTCGCCAGCGCGCTCCAGGTCGAACAGCAGCGTGCCCCCTTCCGGGGTGAAGTCCAGTGCGTTGTCGAGCAGGTTGGCCAACGCCTGGCGCATCAGAAACGGATCGCAAAGCAAGCGCAAAGTGGCAGGCACCCGCTGACGTACCTGCAAACGGGCGCCTTCGATCCGCGCCGCATGGGCCAGCAGCAACTCATCGACCAACGCCGCCAGCGCCACCTGCTGCTCGTCCTCCAGCGCCTGCATCTGCTCGACCCTGGCCAGGTTGAGCAGCCGCTCGATCATCTGCTGCAAACGCTCGCTCTCGCGCTCGATATTGCCGGCAAAGCGCGCCCGCTGATCAGCGGGCATGTCCTCGCCCTGCAACAGCTCGGAAGCACCGCGGATGGCCGCCAGCGGGCTTTTCAGCTCGTGAGTCAGGGTGTGCACGTAGCGCTCGACATAGGCCTTGCCTTCCAGCTGGGTGCGCATGCGTTCCACTGCCTGTGCCAGGTTCGCCAGCTCGCCGCCCTTGTAATGCGGAAGCTCCGCACGCTCACCTTCGCTGACCGCCTGCGCATAACCTGCCAACTTGCGCAGCGAGCGCGCAAGCCACCACGACAGAGCCGCGCCGATCAGCAAGCCCAGGCCGATCAGCCCCAGCCCCAGGGTGAGCAGGCGTCGCTCGGAGCGGTCGATGTAGGGTTGCAATGAGCTATTGGGCTTGGCGACGGTGACGACGCCGATGATCTTGCCGTTGTCGATGATCGGCGCGCCAACGTGCATCACCGAGGTGCTTTCGTCGTTGGGGTCGCTGCGGGTGGAGCGGGCGCCATACTGGCCACGCAGGGTCAGCAGCACGTCATTCCACTGCGAGTAATCCTTGCCCAGGGCCTCGCCGCTGGAGTCCAGCAACACGATGCCCTTGGCGTCAGTGACGTAGATGCGGTGGCTGACCTGGTTCTTGGCCAGCCCCCAGATCTGTGCGCCCGGGCTGCGCGAGCCGTAGGCCTCGAGCACCTCGGGCAGGCGGCCCTGGTTCAGGGTGCCGGCCTTGACGTCATCCCGCAGGATTTCTGCCAGCAGGTTGGCAGTGTCTACCAATGTTTCTTCGGAGGATTGGCGCACTACCGGGCGAATCTGTTCGCGTACGGTATTGAGCAAGAAGTAACCGGCCAAACCGACGAACAGGAAGTACACCAGGAAGATGCGAATACCCAAGCGCATCAGGCGTGCTCCGGGCTATAGCTGTAACCGAGGCCGCGATGGGTCTGGATCGGCTCGGCATCACCCGCTACCTGGCGCAGTTTGGCGCGCAGGCTCTTGATATGGCTGTCGATGGTGCGCTCATAGCCCACGTCGGAGGCCACGCCCAAAGCGTCGAGCAGCTGTTCGCGGCTGAACACCCGCTGCGGTTGTTCGAGCAGGCATTGCAGCAGGCGGAACTCATGCCGGGTCAGCGTGAGCGGCTGGCTGCGGTAGGTGATCTGCATGCGCAGGGTGTCGAGCTGGAACAAGGTGGTTCCGCCGGCAGCCTCGGCCCTCGGGGCCATGCGTTTGAGGATCGCCCGAACGCGCGCTGCCACTTCACGAGGGCTGAAAGGTTTTACCACGTAGTCATCGGCGCCGATTTCCAGGCCTACTACGCGGTCGATTTCACCGTCCCGGGCGCTGAGAAACATCACTGGCACCTCGGTGAACCGGCGCAGCTGGCGACAGGTTTCGAAGCCGCTGATGTCGGGCAGGCCGATGTCGAGAATGACCAGGTCGGCCGGGCGCTGGCGCTGCTGGTCGAGGGCGGCACTGCCCAGGGTTACCCACTCGGTGCTGTGACCATCGGCCTGCAAGGCGTAGACCAGGGTGTCGGCGATGGCGGCTTCGTCTTCGACGATGAGGATATGGGGCATGGCGTCCGGCCTTGCGGTTTTGAAGGTTGGCACATCTCAGTGTAGGAGCGGGCTTGCCCGCGAACACCGGCGAAACCGGTGCCTGACACCACATCATGTGTGTTCGCTACATTGTATTGCGCCCGCTTCAAATCAACAGCCTGGCTTGCCAGCAGTGAACTTCTTCGCCGGGTTGACCGCCGCCTTGAACTCGCGCAGCGCCTTGGAACCCACCAGCAGCGGGTAGTTGAAGTTGCTGCGGTCCACCAGATTCACCTCGACGGTGCGCTTCACATCCCCCAGGCACAACTCCAGGTCGACCACCGGGCGCTTGGAGACCTCTGGCGCATCCCCTTCGTCCTCTTCATCGGCACGGCCCTTGATCTTGCTGATGCGCGAGACCTTGTGCTCGTACACCTTGCCGTCCGAGTCCTTGGTCGCCAGGCGGAAGCGCACCCACTCGTCGCCATCGCGGGTGAACAGCTCGATATCCTTGGCCGACAGCGACGCGGTGAAGGCGCCGGTGTCCATCTTGGCTTTCAGGGTTTCGCCCAGCTCGGGCAGGGCGATGTTCTCGTAACGGCCGTAGAGGGTGGGCTCGGCGGCCATTACCGGCAGCGCCAACAACGACAACAGGGCTAGCAGTGGTTTCACAGGCAGGCTTCCTTGAAAAGGGTCAGTGCTTAGACTGCACTGGCAAGATAGGTTCGCTTTCACAAGACTAAACAACATAACGTGAAACATTTGTTCCCGCCGCCGGGCATTGGACATTTGGCGTAGACGACCGCCCTGCTTATCATTGCCAACCGTTTATCTCCCACAACAAGAGTCTTTTTATGCGTCGCCTGCTGACCGGCATTCTCACTACCACCCTGCTGCTGCTCAATACTGTGGTATTGATCTGCCCGCTGCTGGTCTTCGCCCTGCTCAAGCTGGTGTTGCCGGGCCGTGGCCGTGACTACGCGTCCTGGGCGGTGATGTGGGTGGCCGAAACCTGGTCGGAAATCGACAAAGCCATCTTCGCCCTGTGCATCCCTACCCAGTGGGACATCCGCGGTGTGGAAAACCTGCGCAAGGACACCTCGTACCTGGCCGTGAGCAACCACCAGACCTGGGTCGACATCCCGGCGTTGATCGAAAGCCTCAACCGCCGTACACCGTTCTTCAAGTTCTTCCTGAAAAAGGAACTGATCTGGGTACCGTTGCTGGGCCTGGCCTGGTGGGGGCTGGATTACCCGTTCATGAAGCGCTACAGCAAGGCGTTTCTGGAAAAGCACCCGGAGCTCAAGGGCAAGGACCTGGAAATCACCAAGGCGGCCTGCGAGCTGTTCAAGCGCCAGCCGGTGACCGTGGTCAATTACCTGGAGGGCACCCGGTTTACCGAAGCCAAGCGCCAGGAGCAGCAGTCGCCGTATCGCTACCTGCTCAAGCCCAAGGCGGGTGGTGTAGCGTTTGTGCTCGCGGCATTGGGCGAACAGCTGGATGCCCTGCTGGATGTGACCATCGTGTACCCCGGTAATAAGGCGCCGGGGTTCTGGGACCTGCTCAATGGCAGCATTAGCCGGGTGATTATCGACATTCAGGTGCGGGAGCTGGACCCGGCGTTGTGGGCGGGGGATTACGAGAATGATCCTGAGTTCAGGCAGACGGTACAGGCCTGGGTGAACCAGTTGTGGGTGGCGAAGGACCAGCGGATCGAGCAGCTGCGGGCGGAGATGGGCTAACACCTCTGCCGCCTGAACTGGCCCATTCGCGGGTGAACCCGCTCCTACAACCGCTACATTCAGGCATGCGCTGCCCCTTGTAGGAGCGGGTTCACCCGCGAAGAGGCCGGACCTGCCATAGCCAGAATCCGATCAAAACCCAGGCTAATAATCAGCATAAGGATTACTTTTTTGTCTTACCCCACCTAAGTGGATAAAAATCGACCACAGCACAACTACAAAA
Organism: Pseudomonas sp. 10(2024); assembly: GCF_045164175.1. Classification (NCBI taxonomy): domain Bacteria; kingdom Pseudomonadati; phylum Pseudomonadota; class Gammaproteobacteria; order Pseudomonadales; family Pseudomonadaceae; genus Pseudomonas; species Pseudomonas sp. 10(2024). The sequence continues at coordinate 362,655 of NZ_CP174006.1, read as the reverse complement.
ATGCCTGGATCGATCAATGGCCAACCCACCCAGCTCTAACCCCGCCCAGCTTCGCCGTGTTCTCGGCCTCCCCGCCCTGGTGTTCTTCGGCCTGGTGTACATGGTCCCGCTGACCATTTTCACCACCTACGGCATCGTCACCGAACTTACCGGTGGCCGCACCGCCGGCGCCTACCTGGTCACCCTGGTGGCCATGCTGTTCACCGCCGCGTCCTACAGTTTCATGGTCAAGCGCTTCCCGGTCGCGGGCTCGGCCTATTCCTACACCAACATGGCCTTCGGCCCCAATGTCGGCTTCCTGGCCGGCTGGTCGCTGTTGCTGGATTACCTGTTCCTGCCGATGATCAACTACCTGCTGATCGGCCTGTTTCTCAACATTGCGTTCCCCGCAGTGCCTGCCTGGGCCTTCGTGCTCGCATGCATCGCTTTGGTGACACTGCTGAACGTGGTCGGTATCAACTCGGTGGCCAAGACCAGCAACCTGATCGTCGGCGCGCAGATCGTGTTCATTGGCGTGTTTGTCGCGCTGTCCTGCCAGACATTGGCTGGCCAGCCGCTCGACCTGCTGTCGCCGCTAATCGGCGATGGCAGCAAACCTGGCTTTGGCCACCTGATGGCTGGCGCAGCGGTGTTGTGCTTGTCGTTCCTGGGCTTCGACGCCGTATCGACCCTGGCCGAAGAATGCCGCGACGCACGCCGCGACGTGCCACGGGCGATCATCCTCACCACCCTGTTCGCCGGGTTGCTGTTCACCGTGCTGGCTTACGTCAGCCAGTTGGTGCTGCCAGGCAGCAGCTTCGCCAATGCCGATGCAGCGGCCAACGAAGTGATGTTCAAAGCTGGCGGGCAGTTTCTCACCAACTTCTTCACCGCTGCTTATGTGGCGGGCAGCCTGGGTTCGGCGCTGGCCTCGCAGGCCGCGGTGTCGCGCATCCTGTTCACCATGGGGCGTGACAACGTGCTACCACGGCGCAGCTTTGGTTACCTGTCGCCGCGCTTTGGTACGCCGGTGTTCGCCATTGCGCTGGTGTCGGCGTTCTCGCTGCTGGCGCTGGTGATCGACCTTTCTACCCTCGCCTCGCTGATCAGCTTTGGTGCGCTGGTGGCGTTTTCGGCGGTGAACCTGGCGGTGGTGAAAACGCACCTGATGGATGATGCCTCGCAGCGCAACTTCAAAGGCCTGCTGAGCTATGGTCTGGTGCCGCTGGTAGGGCTGGGGTTGACCTTGTGGCTGTGGACCAGCCTGTCGGCGCTGACGCTGGTGATTGGCCTGTGCTGGTTTGCCTTGGGCCTTGCGTACCTGGCAGTTCTGACAGCGGGCTTCCGCCGCCCCGTCCGCCTGGTGGATTTCTCCGAAGCTGTCTGACCTGATGCAATTTCGCTTTTGTGGGGGCAGCCCTTTCGCGACGCAAGCCGCCCCTACAGCACTCAGCCCATGGCTTGAGGGCTGTCGCTAGAATCCTCAGACCGAAGGCTGGGCCAATGGCGCTGGGGTAGTCCACAAACTCCCCAGATTCTGCAACAACGACCCGGCAATGCCCTGCTGCCCCAGATACTGCAGAATCAGTGGCGCAAACTGCCCGATCATCCCGGTATCCATCCCCAGCGCCTTGAACGCATTGTCCAGGTCGCTACGGTTTTCCACGTTGTTGCCCAGTGCGTTGCTCAGCGCTGACTGGCTCTCGCTGTTCTTGCCGAGCAAATCCCCCAAACCACTCAACCCGCCCAGCGCATTTGCACCGGCCAGCAGGTCCAGGCCCGGCACCGCCTTGGTCAGTTGCCCATAGTCATCGCTGCTAAGGTTGTTGCGCGCCAGCCCCAGCATGGCTCCTGCTCCGCCTACCGCCTGTTCGGGGGTGATGTTCAGCTGGCTGCCCAGGGTGTTGAGCAGATTGGCCTGCGCTTCGGGTGCCTGTACCTGGCCCTGCTGTTGCTGGTTCTGCATGGCGGACACGGCGTTGGCGGCGTCGCTGAGGTTGAAGGCGAACACCGGGCTTGCAGCCAGGGTCATCAGGGTTGCCAGGGTGATTGCTTTCATCGGAAGGGACCTCGTTGGCCGGGATGGCCAAGTAAACGATTGCTTTGACTGATTGTTACAGGGTTTGTTCCGAACTGCCTGTCACCTGACAAATTTGCCAGTTGTGACCCTATGCACATTAGCGCAGATTGAGAATCTCAAATCGTCTCAGAGGCATCAGAAAATGACGAGCAACGTGAGTAACGAGACAATAGCGCAGGCGGCGTCATGTACAAATGAGCAGCCAAGAATAACGGAGGACGGGATCACATTCTTTTATAAAAATCGTAACTTAGCAAGCTTCATATCTACAAATTACAGTGGTCGGATAGTAGCAGAACAAAACATAAAACTGGCGCAATTAGATCAAGCACAGACAGCCAAAATAATGTCGGTAGATCGAGCTAACTCCGTACTCGGCATAGGCCATGGCTCGATGAAATATTTACCCTATGGCTATATTGAAAGCGACAGCCTGTCAACATTACTCGCATTCAGCGGACAGCGCTTCGATAGGGTTCTCCAAGGATATGTATTGGGCAATGGCTATCGAACATACAACCCAAGACTACGGCGATTTACTAGCCCTGACACACTTAGCCCCTTTGAGGTCGGAGGATTGAATCCTTATGCATATTGTTTGAACGACCCTATCAACAATATCGATCCATCTGGGCACAAGGCATTCAATCTATCTAAGTCATTTAAAAATCTTTTTGGACGAAAAGCCAAAAAAATTGAACGTATCAATAATTACAATAAGTCTGCCACCGACTTCAACAACGAGCGCAAAGAGATGGGACTACTCGACCCATTTGACGAAGAAGGAAATCTTGATATTTATAGATTATATAGGAATAGAAATTTAATCAATAAAATGCCTTCAAAACCCAGCCAAACACTATCAGGAAAAGATAAGGCCTATGCCGCCAAGCATGAAAAAACCCTCGAAGATATCAGTAATGACCAAATCCCCTATTTGAAGCAATCGAAAGATCTAATAAAAGAGCATTCAATCGAATTAGATAAAATTGCAAAAGATGTAGAATACTGGAAGCCTTCGCAGGGTGCGCAACAAAATAGAAACATTCGAAGCACCGCATCCACGCCAAGCCACTTTTGGTTCAACAGCAAACGAACAGATAAGTACGACTAGCAAACTCATGTCAAGCCATTATCAATGAGAACGTGCAACACTTAAGGCAGCGGCCCTTTCGCAGCGCAAGGCTGCATCTACAGTGCGCCAGTGCGGACTTTGATCAGTTATATATAAAAAAGCCCCTCAAATTGAGGGGCTCTTGTCAGACAACTGCTTTTTACGCAGCACCCCACATCTTGTGCGGGTCGATCACAAACTTCTTAGGCACACCCGCATCAAACTCGCCATACCCTTCCGGCGCCTGATCCAGGTTGATCACCTGCACACCTACAACCTCAGCAATGTTGATGCGGTCCCACATGATCGCCTGCATCAACTGGCGGTTGTATTTCATGGTCGGGGTCTGGCCGGTGTGGAAGCTGTGCGACTTGGCCCAGCCCAGGCCAAAGCGGATGCTCAGCGCGCCGATCTTGGCTGCAGCATCCACCGCGCCTGGGTCTTCGGTCACGTACAGGCCCGGGATACCGATGTTGCCGGCCACGCGGGTCACTTGCATCAGCGAGTTCAGCACGGTGGCCGGGGCCTCGTGCTTGGCACCTTCGTGGCCATGGCCACGGGCCTCGAAGCCGACGGCGTCGACGGCGCAGTCCACTTCCGGCTCGCCGAGGATGTCGACGATCTGCTCGTGCAGCGGGGTGTCCTTGGACAGGTCGACCACTTCGAAGCCTTGCGACTTGGCGTGGGCCAGACGGGCCGGGTTGAGGTCACCGACGATCACGCAGGCGGCGCCCAGCAGGCGCGCCGAGGCCGCGGCGGCCAGGCCGACCGGGCCGGCACCAGCAACGTAGACAGTGCTGCCTGGGCCAACGCCAGCGGTTACGGCACCGTGGTAGCCGGTGGGCAGGATGTCGGACAGGCAGGTCAGGTCACGGATCTTTTCCATGGCCTTGTCGCGCTCAGGCAGCTTCAGCAGGTTGAAGTCGGCGTATGGCACCAGCACGTATTCGGCCTGGCCACCGGTCCAGTCGCCCATGTCGACGTAGCCGTAGGCACCGCCGGCTCGGGCCGGGTTTACAGTGAGGCAGACACCGGTGTGCATCTCTTTGCAGGAGCGGCAGCGACCGCAGGCGACGTTGAACGGGACCGATACCAGGTCGCCGATCTGCATGCGCTCGACGTCGCGGCCCTTCTCGACGATTTCACCGGTGATTTCGTGGCCCAGGACCAGGCCGACCTGGGCAGTGGTGCGACCACGGACCATGTGCTGGTCGGAGCCGCAGATGTTGGTGGAGACCACCTTAAGGATGACGCCATGTTCGATTTTCTTGCCGCGCGGGTCCTGCATTTTCGGGTAGTCGATGTGTTGCACTTCGACCTTGCCGGCGCCGAGATATACCACTCCACGATTGCCAGACATTGCTTGTACCTCGCTTGATTATTATTTATGCAGCGTTGGTTGAAGCACCGCCATCCGTGGGCGGCATGTACTACTGGAATGCAGGGAATTGTGGGCCGGATGGCGCCGGACGCACTGACTGGAAGCGACAGGGAGATGCCTTTTAGCGGCAGGGGTGTCGTTGGGGAATATGGGCAAACGGAGGGGCGGCCTGTGCGGGCCTCTTCGCGGCTAAAGCCGCTCCTACGGGGGACCGCACCAACCCGAGGGCTGTGCTGTACCTGTAGGAGCGGCTTTAGCCGCGAAAAGGCCGGTACCGGTTACTACAGAACGACAGTCCGGTTGGCGTTCAGGAACACCCGCCGCTCGATGTGATAACCCACCGCCCGCGCCAGGGTCAGGCATTCGATATCCCGCCCTTTGGCAATCAGGTCTTCGGGATAGTGACTGTGATCCACCACCTCGACGCCCTGGGCAATGATCGGCCCTTCGTCCAGGTCGTTGTTGATGTAGTGCGCCGTGGCACCAACCATTTTCACGCCCTTGTTGTACGCCTGGTGATAAGGCTTGGCGCCTTTGAAACCCGGCAACAGCGAGTGGTGAATATTGATCGCCCAACCATCCAGACGACGGCAAAGCTCAGGCGACAGTACCTGCATATAGCGGGCAAGAATGACCAGCTCAGCACCAGTCTCCTCGATCACCTGCAGCACCTTGCGCTCTTGCCCAGGCTTGTCCTTGGGGTCGAGGGCGAAGTGGTAGTAAGGGATCTTGTGCCACTGCGCCAGCGGTTCGAGATCAGGGTGGTTGGACACCACCGCGACCACATCCATGCCCAGTTGCCCAATACGCTGGCGATACAGCAGGTCATTCAGGCAATGGTCGGCCTTGGACACCATGATCACCACCTTGGGGCGGTGGTTGGGTGCGGTCAGCTCGAAAGCCATGCCGAACGCTTCGCTGCGCTCGGCGAGGCCGGCCCGGAAGCCTGCCTCGTCGAAATCGTCCGGCTGGCGGAACTCGACGCGAATGAAGAAGCGTCCCGACTGCCGGTCATCGAAGGAGTGGTGCTCCGTCACGTAGCAGCGCTGCTCGAAGAGGTAACGCGTCACCACGTCGACGGTGCCGAGCATGCTCGGGCAGTCGGCGGTGAGAATCCAGGTATCCGGTGCCCGACTCATGTTCTTGCTCCTTAGGCTTCGATGCTCAGGCCGTATTCGGCAGAAGCGTCCTGCAGCCACAGCCACCAGTAATCGGCGAAGCTGCGGCGAATTACCAGCTCCCAGGTGTCTTCTGCAGTGCGGCGGATCACCAGTTGCGACTTGGCGAACACGGTGCCCACGGCCTTGCCCACCGGGAAGTTGTTCGGGTGAACATCATAGCTGGTGGACTTCATCAGCACGTCGCGCACGTTCGGGCCGCGCAGTTCCAGCAGGCTTTGCCCGCCACTGACATTGACGACCTGAATGTGCTGGCCTTCAAGGGCCGCGCGCAGCTTTTGCTCGACTGCCAGCTCCTGACCGCCGGGTACGATCAGCAACCACTCGTCGGGGCCGACCCATTGCAGCGACATGTCCTTGTTGGCGACCACGGTCAGCGCCACGGGCAGCTCCAGGCCAAGGGCCTTGTGCACGCCGGCGGCGAATTCCGGGTTGTGGCCATCACCGCGCAGGGTGAGGTGACCGAGGAACTTGCGTTCACGCAGGGTCACGCCTGCGTTCTTGCGGCCTTTGCCTACCAGGCTGGCCAGGTCGGCATGGTGCAGTGGCGACTGGGCTTTGGCCTCGGCGCCGGGGTTTTGCTGGAAGACGTTGATAGCGCTCATTTCTTACCTGCCTTGAATTCTGGATTCGACCACGATGCCTGCGGGAGACGGCCATCCTGTGGGAGCGGGCATGCCCGCGAATGCGATGTTGAATTCACCGCCCTCTTCGCGGGCACGCCCGCTCCCACAGAGACCTCATTCCACGCTTGGCACCGGTTGGACCGGGGGCCTTAGACGTTCTGCCGCTCACCCTTCGGATCGAAGAACACCGAAGACACGATCTCCGCCTCGATCACGCTGCCATCTGCCTGCGGCGAGTAGACACGCTCGCCCATGCGCTTGAGGCCGCCTTTGACCACACCCATGGCGAACGAGTAGCCCAGGGAGTTGGACGCGTAGCTGGAGGTGACGTGGCCGACCATGTCCATCGGGATTGGCTGTTTCGGGTCGAACACCAGTTGGGCGCCTTCCGGCAGCCACTTGGTCGGGTCGACCGGCTTCAGGCCCACCAGCTGCTTGCGGTTCTCACGTACGCAGTCTTCGCGGTTCATGCCACGCAGGCCGATCCACGAGAACGGCTTGTTGCGGCCAACGCACCAGCTCATGTTCAGGTCGTCCGGGTTCATCGAACCATCGGTGTCCTGGCCAACGATGATGAAGCCCTTCTCTGCACGCAGTACGTGCATGGTCTCGGTGCCGTACGGGGTCAGGTTGTACTTCTTGCCGGCCTCGATGATCTGTTCCAGCACGCCCATCGCGTAGTTGGCCTGCACGTTCACTTCGTACGACAGCTCGCCGGTGAACGAGATACGGAACACGCGGGCCGGCACGCCACCGACGTTGCCTTCCTTCCAGGTCATGAACGGGAAGGCTTCCTTGTCCATGTCGATGTCGGTCAGCTCGCTCAGCAGCTTGCGGCTGTTAGGGCCGGACAGGGTCATGGTGGCCCAGTGGTCGGTGACCGAAGTGAAGTACACCTTCAGCTCTGGCCATTCGGTCTGGTGATACAGCTCCATCCACTGCAGCACGCGAGCAGCGCCGCCGGTGGTGGTGGTCATGATGAAGTGGTTGTCGCCGACGCAGGCGGTTACGCCGTCGTCGAAGACCATGCCGTCTTCCTTGCACATCAGGCCGTAGCGGGCCTTGCCCACGTCGAGCTTGGTCCAGGCGTTGGTGTAGATGCGGTTGAGGAATTCGCGCGCGTCCGGGCCCTGGATATCGATCTTGCCCAGGGTCGAGGCGTCCAGCAGGCCCACGCTGTCGCGCACGGCCTTGCATTCACGCGTGACGGCAGCATGGATGTCTTCGCCGGCTTTCGGGAAGTACCACGGGCGCTTCCACTGGCCGACGTCTTCGAACTCGGCGCCGTTCTTCACGTGCCAGGCATGCAGGGCAGTGAAGCGCACAGGCTCGAACAGGTGACCACAGTGACGGCCCGCTACCGCGCCGAACGTCACCGGCGTGTAGTTGGGGCGGAACATGGTGGTACCCATTTCCGGGATGGTGATGCCGATCGAACGGGCGGCGATGGCCAGGCCGTTGATGTTGCCCAGTTTGCCCTGGTCGGTACCGAAGCCCAGCGCGGTGTAGCGCTTCACGTGCTCGACCGACTCGAAGCCTTCACGGGTGGCCAGCTCGATACCGGCTGCGGTCACGTCGTTCTGCTGGTCGACGAACTGCTTCGGCCCCTTGGTGCCTTTGTCGTGCGGTACCAGGAACAGTGCCACGGTGGCCTCTTCCTTGCGCGCCACGGTTTTTGGCAGGGTGCCGACAGTGGCCTTGAAACCGGCCTCGGTGGCTGCGCGGACGCCGCCTTCGAAGCCATCGGCAATCACATCGCCCAAGGCATACACGCCGTTGATACCACCGACGCACTCACGCTTCTGCGGCGCATCGCCCGGCACGAAGCCAAGGATATCGTCACGCCATACCGGGCGACCGCCCAAGTGCGAAGCCAGGTGCACGATCGGGCTGTAACCGCCCGAGGACGCGATCAGGTCGCACTCGAGGACTTCGCCTGGGCTGGTGACTTTGTGCGCCTGCACATCGATCGCCGCCACACGGGCGCCGGTGACGTGCTTGCTGCCTTTGGCCTCGACCACGGCGCTGGAGGTGAGGATGCGAATGCCTTTGGCACGCGCTTCTTCAACCAGCGAGCCACGTGGGTTGTGGCGGGCGTCGGCGATGGCGACCACTTGCAGGCCTGCGTCGTGCCAGTCCAGCGCGGCGCGATAGGCGTGGTCGTTGTTGGTCGACAGTACCAGCTTGCGGCCCGGCGCCACGCCATAGCGGCGAACATAGGTGGAAACAGCACCGGCCAGCATGTTGCCCGGCACGTCGTTGTTGCCGTACACCAGCGGGCGCTCGTGGGCGCCGGCAGCCAGTACCACGCGCTTGGCGCGAACGCGGTGCACGCGGTGGCGAACCTGGCCAATCGGGGCGCGGTCGCCGAGGTGGTCGGTGAGGCGCTCGTGAATGGTCAGGAAGTTATGGTCGTGGTAGCCGTTGACCGTGGCACGTGGCAGCAGGGTCACTTCCGGCAGGCCTTCCAGCTCTTTGACCACGGCGTTGACCCAGTCGGCAGCAGGCTTGCCGTCGAGGGTTTCGCGGGTGTCGAGCAGGCTGCCGCCGAACTCTTCCTGCTCGTCAGCCAGGATCACGCGGGCACCGCTACGCGCAGCGGCCAGTGCGGCAGCCAGGCCAGCAGGGCCGGCGCCGACGATCAGCACGTCGCAGTGCCGGTTCATGTAGTCGTAGCTGTCAGGATCGTTCTGCAGCGGCGCACGGCCCAGGCCGGCGGCTTTACGGATGTACTTCTCGTAAGTCATCCAGAACGATTTGGGGTACATGAAGGTTTTGTAGTAGAAGCCCGGCGGCATCATGCTGCCGCCAACCTTGCCGAGGATGCCCATGACGTCGTTGTTGACGTTCGGCCAACCGTTGGTGCTGGTGGCGACAAGGCCCGCGTACAGTGCCTGTTGGGTGGCGCGCACGTTGGGGATCTGGGTAGCTTCGCTGGAGCCGATCTGCAGGATGGCGTTCGGCTCTTCGGTACCGGCGGCGATGATGCCGCGCGGGCGCGAGTACTTGAAGCTACGGCCGACAATGTCGACGCCGTTGGCCAGCAACGCGGCGGCCAGGCTGTCACCGGCATAACCCTGGTAGGTCTTGCCGTTGAAGGTGAAGTTCAGGACCTTGCTGCGGTCGATACGGCCGCCGCTGGCGAGGCGATAGGTCTGGCTCATACTTTTTCCCCTTGGCCTTTGACGGTCGACGCGGCGCTGGTGGCTTTGCCGCTGGCGGTCACTTGCGGCTTCTCGCCAATCTTGTAGGTTTCCAGAATTTCGTAGGTCACGGTGTCACGGGTGACGTTGAAGTACTGGCGGCAGCCGGCAACGTGGTCCCACAGTTCATGGTGAATACCGCGCGGGTTGTCACGGTAGAACATGTAGGTACCCCACTCCTCGTCGGAGCAGGCGTTAGGGTCCAGCGGGCGGGCGATGTGCGCCTGGCCAGAGGCGTGGAACTCTTCTTCGGAGCGCAGCTCGCCGCAGTGGGGACAGAAAATATGCAACATGACGGTGTCTCCGGTTAGTGGGCGACGGCGGCGGCGCCGTGTTCGTCGATCAGTGCGCCGTTGTAGAAACGGTCCATGGAGAACGGCGCGGCCAGTGGGTGCATTTCGCCCTTGGCCAGGCTCGCGGCGAAGACGTTGCCCGAACCCGGGGTCGCCTTGAAGCCGCCAGTACCCCAACCGCAGTTGAAGAACATGTTCTTGACCGGGGTTTTGGTGATGATCGGGCAAGCGTCCGGCGAAGTGTCTACGATGCCGCCCCACTGGCGGTTCATGCGAACACGCGACAGGTTGGGGAACATCTCGACGATGGCCTGCAGGGTGTGCTCGATCACCGGGTACGAACCGCGCTGGCCGTAGCCGACCCAGCCGTCGATACCGGCACCGATCACCAGGTCGCCTTTGTCGGACTGGCTGATGTAGCCGTGTACGGCGTTGGACATGATCACGCTGTCGATGATCGGCTTGATCGGCTCGGATACCAGCGCTTGCAGCGGGTGCGATTCCAGCGGCAGGCGGAAGCCGGCCAGCTTGGCCATGTGCCCGGAGTTACCGGCGGTGACCACGCCGACGCGCTTGGCGCCGATGAAGCCTTTGTTGGTTTCCACACCGATGACCGCGCCGTTTTCCTTGCGGAAGCCGATCACTTCGGTTTGCTGGATCAGGTCGACGCCCAGGGCGTCGGCAGCGCGGGCGAAGCCCCAGGCCACGGCATCGTGACGGGCAACGCCGCCACGGCGCTGTACGGTGGCGCCGAGGATCGGGTAGCGGGTGTTCTTCGAGCAGTCCAGGTACGGGATTTCGGCCGCAACCTGGGCAGTGTTCAGCAGCTCGCCATCCACGCCGTTGAGGCGGTTGGCGCTGACCCGACGCTCGGAGTCACGCATGTCCTGCAGGGTGTGGCACAGGTTGTAAACACCGCGCTGGGAGAACATCACGTTGTAGTTGAGGTCCTGGGACAGGCCCTCCCACAGCTTCATGGCGTGCTCGTACAGGTGCGCCGACTCGTCCCACAGGTAGTTGGAACGCACGATGGTGGTGTTACGGGCGGTGTTGCCGCCGCCCAGGTAGCCCTTCTCGATCACGGCGACGTTGGTGATGCCGTGCTCTTTGGCCAGGTAGTAGGCCGTGGCCAGGCCATGGCCGCCACCGCCGACAATGACCACGTCGTAAACCTTTTTAGGGGTTGGCGTGCGCCACATGCGCTGCCAGTTTTCGTGGTGGCTGAGGGAGTGCTTGAAAAGGCCGAAGCCCGAGTAACGTTGCATGGTGTGTGACTCCACTCAGCGGTAGACAGGGAAATCTGCGCACAGGGCCGCGACGTTCTTCGCCACATCGGCTTCGACGTCTGCGTCACCGAGGTTGTCGAGGATGTCGCAAATCCAGCCAGCCAGGGCCACGCACTGGGCGACCTTGAAGCCGCGGGTGGTGACGGCCGGGGTGCCGATACGCAGGCCCGAAGTGACGAACGGCGACTGCGGGTCGTTCGGCACGGCGTTCTTGTTGACGGTGATATGCGCACGACCCAGGGCGGCGTCGGCGTCTTTGCCAGTCAGGCCCTGACGGATCAGGCTGACCAGGAACAGGTGGTTGTCGGTGCCACCGGAAACCACATCGTAGCCACGGTCGATGAACACCTGGGCCATGGCCTGGGCGTTTTCGATCACTTGCTGCTGGTAGGCCTTGAATCCAGGCTCCAGCGCTTCCTTGAAGCACACCGCCTTGGCAGCGATCACGTGCATCAGCGGGCCACCCTGGGCACCCGGGAATACAGCGGCGTTCAGCTTTTTCTCGATCTCTTCGTTCGACTTGGCCAGGATCAGGCCGCCACGCGGACCGCGCAGGGTCTTGTGGGTAGTGGTGGTGACCACGTCGGCGAACGGGATCGGGTTCGGGTACAGGCCAGCGGCAACCAGGCCGGCAACGTGGGCCATGTCGACGAACAGCAGTGCGCCCACCTTGTCGGCGATGGCGCGGAAGCGTGGGAAGTCGAGGGTCTTGGAGTAGGCCGAGAAACCGGCAACGATCATTTTCGGTTTGTGCTCGACCGCCAGGCGCTCGACTTCGTCGTAGTCGATCAGGCCGGTGTTGGTGTCGATGCCGTACTGGACTGCGTTGTACAGTTTGCCCGAGGACGACACCTTGGCGCCGTGGGTCAGGTGACCGCCGTGGGCCAGGCTCATGCCCAGGATGGTGTCACCGGCTTGCAGCAGGGCCAGGTAGACCGCGCCGTTGGCCGACGAGCCGGAGTGCGGCTGGACGTTTGCGTAGTCGGCACCGAACAGCTGCTTGGCGCGCTCGATGGCCAGGGCTTCTACCTTGTCTACGTGCTCGCAGCCACCGTAGTAACGCTTGCCAGGGTAGCCTTCGGCGTACTTGTTGGTCAGGCCGCTGCCTTGGGCCTGCATGACGCGCTTGCTGGTGTAGTTCTCCGAGGCGATCAGCTCGATGTGATCTTCCTGGCGCTGTTCTTCGGCATTCATCGCCGCCAGCAGTGCATCGTCGTAACCCTGGATCTGGTCTTGCTTGCTGAACATTGTGTATCTCCCGGCAGCGATCGTTTTTTGTCGTGGGGCACTGTGGCCCTTTGTGGCGATGTTATGACTGGTGGGGTCGGGTCAGATGCCTGCGCACGCCTTGCAATGGCGCGTTTACGACATTCTCTTTGTGCCGCCCATGCGGGCCCCTTCGCGGGCGCGCCCGCTCCCACAGTGATTGGCGTGTGCAGGACCATTGTGGGGGCGGGCGTGTCCGCGAAGAGGCCGGCCAGTAATGAACAGAAATCGCTGCACGGGTTGTATAGGCAAGTGCCGAATCGATGGTTTAGAGTGCTGATCTGCGTCGTTCACAGGACCGTGCCATGACAGACAAGAGCCAACAATTCGCCAGCGACAACTATTCCGGTATCTGCCCCGAAGCCTGGGCGGCGATGGAGAAAGCCAACCGCGGCCACGACCGCGCCTACGGCGACGACCAGTGGACCGAGCGTGCATCGGAGTACTTCCGCAATCTGTTCGAAACCGACTGCGAGGTGTTCTTTGCCTTCAACGGCACCGCGGCCAACTCCCTGGCCCTGGCATCGCTGTGCCAGAGCTATCACAGCGTGATCTGCTCCGAGACCGCCCACGTCGAAACCGACGAATGCGGTGCGCCGGAGTTTTTCTCCAACGGCTCCAAGCTGCTGACGGCGGCCAGCGTCAACGGCAAGCTGACGCCACAGTCTATTCGTGAAGTGGCGCTCAAACGCCAGGATATCCACTACCCCAAGCCGCGCGTGGTGACCATTACCCAGGCCACCGAAGTCGGCACGGTGTACCGCCCCGACGAGCTGAAGGCGATCAGCGCCACCTGCAAGGAGCTGGGCCTGAACCTGCACATGGACGGCGCACGCTTTACCAACGCCTGTGCTTTCCTGGGCTGCAGCCCGGCCGAACTGACCTGGAAGGCCGGTGTGGATGTGCTGTGCTTTGGCGGCACCAAGAACGGCATGGCGGTGGGCGAGGCAATTCTGTTCTTCAACCGTCAACTGGCCGAAGACTTCGATTATCGCTGCAAGCAGGCCGGGCAGCTGGCGTCGAAAATGCGCTTCTTGTCGGCGCCATGGGTCGGGCTGCTGGAAGGTGGCGCCTGGTTACGCCATGGCAACCACGCCAACCATTGCGCGCAGCTGCTGGCATCGTTGGTCAGTGACCTGCCGGGGGTAGAGCTGATGTTCCCGGTGGAGGCGAACGGGGTATTCCTGCAGATGCCGGAGCACGCCATCGAGGCGCTGCGGGGCAAGGGCTGGCGCTTCTATACCTTTATCGGCAGCGGTGGCGCGCGCTTCATGTGCTCGTGGGATACCGAAGAAGCGCGGGTGCGAGAGCTGGCGGCGGATATCCGCGCGATCATTGGTGGCTGAGCGAGTGCTGGGGCCGCCTTGCGGCCCCGGCGATCTAGAGCTTGAACCCACCCATCTGCCGCGCCAGGTCATCAGCCAAGCCACGCAACGCCTGGCACTCCTCGCGGCACCCTCGCACCTCCGCCGCCGTCTCACGCGCCAAATCGGAAATCCCCTGCACCGTCCGGTTGATTTCCTCGGTCACCGCCGACTGCTCCTCGGTAGCCGTGGCCACCTGGTGGTTCATGTCACTGATGTGCTCTACCTGGTCGGTAATCGCGCTCAGTGATGCCCCGGTGCGCTGGCTCGATTCCACGCCACTGCCGGTCGCCTGCTGCCCTGCCTGCATTGAACTCACCGCCGAACCTGCACCCAGCTTCAGGCGCTGGATCATCTGCTGCACTTCGTCGGTGGACAGCTGTGTGCGCCGGGCCAGCGTACGTACTTCATCGGCCACCACAGCGAACCCGCGCCCCATCTCACCTGCCCGCGCGGCCTCGATGGCAGCGTTCAACGCGAGCAGGTTGGTTTGCTCGGAAATGCTGCGGATTACCGCGAGCACTTCATCGACCGAAGCGACTTCGTCGGCCAGCTGGCTGACCGCATCGGCCGCCTTGCCGATGTCGCCCGACATGCCCTCGATACCACGAATGGATCGTTGCACCACCTCGCGGGCCTGCAACGCCTCGTCTCGTGCCGACTGCGACGCCTGGGCCGCATCGCCGGCATTGCGGGCGATGTCCTGCACGGTCAGGCCCATCTCGTGTACAGCAGTGGCGACCATTTCGGTCATCTCCTGCTGGCGCCCGGAGCGCTCGGCGGTGTTGTCCACCACCTGGGTTACCTGCTCCACGGCCCGTCGCAGCCGCTCGGAGGTACTCAACACCTCGCCGATCAGGCTGCGTTGGCTGTCCAGAAAGCGGTTGAAACCACGGGCCAGGTCACCCAGCTCATCCTGACGCGAATCGTCCAGGCGGTGGCTGAGATCACCCGCTCCACTGCCAATCTGAACCAATGCGGCGGTAACGCGGCGGATCGGCCGCACCAGGCCACGCGCCAGCAGTACCACCAACAGCAGCGACACCAACGCGACGGCGCCACCGATCAGGCTGGTCAGCCAGACGGCCTGATGCATTTGCGCGTAAATTTCCGACTCTGGCACTTCGGCCACAAGGGTCCAGTTGAGGTCGCGCAGCGGCAGGCCCAGCGCCAGGTAGCGCTCACCGTCACGGCTGAAGCGGCTGCTACGCAGGCTCTCGCCTCCGGTCATGACGCCTTTGGCTGCGTCCGCGCCAAGCTGCTCGGCAAGCTGGCGCTTGCCACTGAAGGCAGCATCGGGATGCACCTGGATCAGGCCATCGTTGCGCACCAGGAACACCTTGCCGTGCTCGCCAAAGCTGAAATCGTGGATCAGCTTCGATAACTCGGTCATGCGCAGGCCCATGCCGGCCACACCCACCAGCTTGCCTTCCTTTTCCACGCGATAGTCGATGAACAGAGCCAGTTCGCCGGTGGCACCATCGATGTCGATGTTGATGAAGCGCTCGGCGCCGCTGTCGATGTAACCGTAAAACCACTTGTCCTTGGGGTTGCTGCGGCTGAGGGTGCGGTCCAGGCCGTTCTCGTTGTAGTAGTGGCCGGTTTCGGTCGAGGCGAACAGCGCAGTGAAGGCGTGGTTGCGCTGTTTGGCGGCGGCCAGGTATTCGATGAATTGGGGTGCCCGCGCGGGATCTTCACCGGCAGCAAGCCAGTCGCGCAGCAGGGTGTTACCGGCAATGTCCGCGGCAGCGACCAGTGGTTGGCCCAGCATGCGCTCGATGTCGTTGCGGATGGCTTCGATGCTGGCTGGCAGGGCAGTGTCGACCAGGTAGCGGTCGGTGAGGCGGTTCAGCGCCACAGTGAAGATAATGACCACCACCAGGATGCTCGCCAGCAGGGCAGCGCCCATGCTGGTGATCAATTGCAACTGGATGCTCTTACGCCAGATACGCATGCCCCTACTCCCCGCACATTATTGTTTTGCGGAAAGTGTATACACTTGCGTATCCAGTTAATCCAGTGATCTGAGGCAATCAGATGCACCCTGTAGGAGCGGGTTTACCCGCGAATGCGGTGTTGAAGCCACTGACGCATTCGCGGGTGAACCCGCTCCTACGGGGGGGCGGTGTACGGGCTTATTGTTGAGCGATGGCCGCACGATGGCATCCACCGTGGCGTCGATCTGCGCTTGAGTTCGCGCAAGGATCTGCTGATGCCTGTAGGAGCGGGTTTACCCGCGAATGCGATGTTGAAGCCACTGACGCATTCGCGGGTGAACCCGCTCCTACGGGGGGACGGTGTACGGCCTTATTGCTCAGCGATGGTCCGCACGATGGCATCCACCGTGGCGTCGATCTGCGCTTGAGTTCGCGCAAGGGTCTGCTGATGCTCTTTCTGCAGTTCGACCTGCTTGGAGCACAGGTTAAGGGCAGCCAGCACCAGCAATTTGTCACCGATCAAAGTCGGGTACTGACGCTTGGTCTCGTTAAGGGCTTTGTTGAGCATCCGTACCGCCTGGGCCAGGGTTTCTTCCTGGCCTTCGGGCGCCTTGATCGAATAGTCGATGCCGAGGATCGACACGACATTGATCGGCTGCTCCTGCAGTCTCATGCGCCAACAACGCCCGCGCTGGCGCGCTCGACCAGGGCCTGGATGCGTGCTGCGGTAGCGCCGTTCTTCTCTTCCTGCTCCATCAGCGACAGCTGCAGGGTTTCGTTCTCTTCCTTGGCCTGGGCCAGTTCCTGGCCAAGGGCGGTGTTCTGCTCGATGAGTTGAGCGTTTTTCTGCATCAGGTCGCTGACCAGTTGCTCGATTTGATTCAGGGAAGCTTCCAGCATGGGTCTATCTCAGGTTGTTGCGAGGGGCACACACGATAAAGAAAAGTGCGCCCTATCGCCATTAAATATCGGATTCATAAGGTGTCGAACCCGCAGATTGACAGGGTAATCGACCCCTTGTTCCGACCTGGATCAACCGCCGGTCAGGAAAAGGTCAGCGGTTGCACCATTTTCCCCGAACGCATTCAAGACTGGCCAGTCACGACCGATAGCCCGGCAAGTCATATTTTGTCGCTCTTTTCCCACTTGCCTGGATCCTCCTCTCCATGTCCCTACGCAACATGAATATCGCCCCGCGCGCGCTTCTCGGCTTCGCGCTCATCGGCCTGCTGATGCTCGGCCTTGGTATCTTCTCCCTGGTGCAGATGGGCAACATCCGCCAGGCGGGCGTTGCCATCGAGCAAGTCAGCGTGCCCAGCATCAAGATCCTCGACGAACTCACCGCGCTGAACCTGCGCATGCGCACGCTTTCCTACCGCCTGCTGCTCAACCGCGAGCCGGCAACCCAACGCGATACCCTCGATCTGCTGGACCAGCGCAACAGCCAGATCGACCGTGCACGCCAGGCCTATCTGCCAATGATCGTCGCCGCCGACGAACAGGCAGCATTCGACCAGTACGGTCAGTTGCTCAACCAGTACCGCCAGTTGGAATCGCGCATGCGCACACTGAGCCAGGCCGACCGCCTGGATGAATTGCGTGACCTGCTCAACCGCGACCTGCTGGCCAACTCCGAGCAGATCAACAAGGTCATGGGCACCTTGGTACGCATCAACACTGACCAGACTCGCGCCACCAACGAAAAAGCCGCCAACCAGTATGCCGGCGCTTTCGCTCTGGTGATCGGCCTGCTGGTTGCCGCCACCGTACTGACCTTCGCCTGTGCTTTCCTGCTGACCCGCAGTATCGTCAAGCCGATCGAAGAAGCACTCAAATGCGCCGAGCAAGTCGCCGACGGCGACCTGACCCACGTCATCCGCGCAGAGGGCACCGACGAAGCCGCCCGGCTGTTGCGCGCCATGGCGCGCATGCAGGACAAGCTGCGCGACACCTTGCAGCAGATCGCCGGCTCCGCCACCCAGCTGGCCTCGGCGGCAGAAGAGTTGAATGCCGTCACCGACGAAAGTGCCCGTGGCCTGCAGCAGCAGAACAATGAGATTGAACAGGCCGCCACTGCAGTCACCGAAATGACCAGTGCGGTGGAAGAAGTGGCGCGCAATGCCGTGAGCACTTCAGAAGCCTCCAGTGAAGCCAGCCGCTCCACCGGTGATGGTCGTGACCTGGTGATGGAAACCGTGGGTGCGATCGAGCGCATGAGTGGTGATGTGCAGGCCACCGCCAAGCTTATTACCCACCTGGCCGAACAGTCGCGCGACATTGGCAAGGTGCTTGACGTGATTCGTGGCCTGGCCGACCAGACCAACCTGCTGGCGCTCAACGCAGCCATCGAAGCCGCGCGGGCCGGTGAAGCGGGCCGTGGTTTTGCCGTGGTCGCCGATGAAGTGCGGGCACTAGCCCATCGGACACAACAGTCGACCAGCGAAATCGAGCGCATGATCGGCAGCATCCAGGGCGGTACGGAAGAGGCGGTAGAATCGATGCGCACCAGCACCGAGCGTGCGGAGTCGACACTGAACATCGCCCGTGGCGCGGGCATGGCACTGGATACCATCGCCGGCGCGGTGGCGCAGATCAACGAGCGCAACCTGGTGATTGCCAGTGCGGCGGAAGAGCAGGCCCAGGTAGCGCGGGAAGTGGACCGCAACCTGGTGAACATCAATGACCTGTCGGTGCAGAGTGCTACCGGGGCGCATCAGACCAGCGCGGCGAGTGCCGAGCTGTCGCGCCTGGCGGTAGGCCTCAATGGCCTGGTAGCCCGGTTCCGCACCTAGAAGCATTCGCGGGCACGCCCGCTCCCACAAGGTGCACCGCAGTCCTGAAGATAGCGATGACCCTGTGGGAGCGGGCGTGCCCGCGAAGAAGCCAGACTGGCCACTGGATCAGTAATCGATCCGCACATCCCCTTTCGGCACGCTGCAGCACGACAGGATGTAGCCCTCGGCTTCGTCCTCTTCGGTAATCCCGCCGTTGTGCTCCATCTCCACCTCGCCGCCCAGCTTGAGCACCTTGCAGGTGCCGCAGATGCCCATGCCGCAGGCTTTCGGGATCATCAGGCCAACCTTGGCTGCCGCCGCATGCACTGTCTCGCCCGGGGCGATGCGGATGCTCTTCTCGCTGCCGATGAACTCCACCAGGTTGAGGTCGGAAACATCCAGCTCAGGCGCATCGGCTGCCTGCTCGGCGTGCTCCACCGCATCAGCCTTGGCCTCTGGCGGCGTGGCACCGAACGACTCCTCGTGGTAATTCGCCATGTCGAAGCCGACCGCTTCGAGCAGGCGCTTGACCGCTGTCATGTACGGCGTCGGGCCGCAGCAGAACACCACGCGCTCCATGTAGTCCGGCGCGATCAGTTCCATCAGCCGCTGGTTCAGGTAACCGCGGTAACCCGCCCACGGCTCGCCCAGGCCGTGCTTTTCGCAAATGATGTGCAGGCTGAAGTTGGGGATGCGCGAAGCCATCTGCTCCAGCTCGCGGTGATAGATGATGTCCTTCGGCGAACGGGCGCTGTGCACGAACACCATGTCGACATTGGCGTTGGTGTCGTAGAACCAGCGCGCCATCGACATCACCGGGGTAATGCCCACGCCACCCGACAGGTAAAGCACCTTGCCCGACGGGAAGTCGATGGCGTTGAACAGGCCCACAGGGCCGTGCACCGGCAGCTCGAGGCCTTCGTGCATGGTGTCGTGCAGGAAGTTGGAGACCAGGCCGCCCGGCACGCGCTTGACGGTGATCGAGAAGCTGTAGGGCACTGACGGCGAACTGGAGATGGTGTAGGACCGCATCACGGGCTTGCCTTCGATCTCCAGCTCCAGGGTGACGAACTGCCCTGGCTTGAAGAAGAACATGATCGGCTGGTCGGCCATGAAGCAGAAGGTGCGCACGTCCCAGGTCTCCTGGATGACCTTGACGCAGCGCACAATGTGGCGGCCGTTGGCCCAGGTCTGGGTAGTGACCGGATTGAGGAAGGTATCGGACATGTTCATCTCCAGCGGCCGACTATGGCCCTTTTCATGGCTGCGATAATGCGCAAGCTGAAGACGACGCACATTCCTGCCTGCGACATCGACGTGCTTATCGCGACCAGCCCCGTGGCACAAGGGCTGGCGCGTCGTTATTCAAATCGGCCATGTCGCCCATGGATACGGTTCGCGGCGTCTTCGGACGCACACTCCACGGCAAAAGAACTAGCTGTTTTATCTGAAGCAGCCTTGCGGCACCACAACAACGATTAGCCACCTTTTGCCGGCCGCATACGGCCCCGAGGAATACACGATGGACGTCACCGCAACCCTGAGCCTGGGCGATCCACTTGAACCTGCACGCAAGGCTACCGCCGAGATGCTGCAGACCCGCGAGCGCACCTACTCGCTGCCCCAGCCTTTCTACACCGACGAGCGTCTGTTCCAGATCGACATGCAGGAGATCTTCCATAAAGAATGGTTGATCGCCGGCATGACCTGCGAGATCCCGGCCAAGGGCAACTACATCACCCTGCAGATCGGCAAGAACCCGATCATTGTGGTGCGCGGTGCCGAAGGCAAGGTGCATGCCTTCCACAACGTCTGCCGCCACCGCGGTTCGCGCCTGTGCGTCAGCGAGAAAGGCAAGGTGGCCAAACTGGTGTGCCCATATCACCAGTGGACTTACGAGTTGGACGGCCGCCTGCTGTTCGCCGGCACCGAGATGGGTGCTGACTTCGATATGAACCAGTACGGCCTCAAGCCCGTGAACGTGAAGGTGGCCGGCGGCTACATCTTCATCAGCCTGGCGGAAAACCCGCCTGCCATCGACGAGTTCCTGGCCACGCTGGACCATTACATGGAACCGTACGACATGGAGAACACCAAGGTGGCGGTGCAAACCACCTTGATGGAAAAGGCCAACTGGAAACTGGTGCTGGAAAACAACCGCGAGTGCTACCACTGCAACGGTTCGCACCCGGAACTGCTGCAAACCCTGCTGGAGTGGGACGACACCAACGACCCGCGCGCCAGCCAGGAATTCAAGGACCATGTGGCCGCCTCCGCCGCTGCCTGGGAAGCCGAGAAGATCCCGTACCTGCACAAGAGCCACGGCCTGCGTAACCGCATCGTGCGTATGCCGCTGCTCAAGGGCACCGTGTCGATGACCATGGACGGCAAGCAGGCCTGCCAGAAGCTGATGGGTCGCATCAAGAACCCGGACCTTGGCTCGATGCGCATCCTGCACCTGCCGCACTCGTGGAACCACTGCATGGGCGACCACATGATCGTGTTCACCGTGTGGCCGATCAGCGCCCAGGAGACCATGGTCACCACCAAGTGGCTGGTGCACAAGGATGCCGTCGAAGGTGTGGACTACAACCCCGAGAACATGCGCAAGGTATGGGACGCCACCAACGACCAGGACCGCCGTCTGGCCGAAGAGAACCAGCGTGGGATCAACTCCACGGCGTACCAGCCTGGCCCGTATTCGAAGACTTACGAGTTTGGTGTGGTGAACTTCATTGACTGGTACAGCGGGCGGCTACTGAACAACCTGGGAGCAGAGCCTGCGCCGTATCTGAAGGAGGTGCAGGCGCAATAACCTGTACCACCCACTGGCAGGGCAAATTGCCGTGCCAGTGGGTTTATGGTCGCCTTATGTCCCGATTCGGAGACGGAGGCGGCGCACTGGGTTCAGTACCCCAGCGACGCCATGCATCAATAGCTGCTCGACCTGCCGAAGCGATCCTGGCCCCGAGTGCCGTGCCTCTGCCCCACACGTACGAAGCCCCTTCGACAACCATGCGCACACCGGTGACTTCATAGAATGTCTCCCAGGCTACCCTTACCCCCGACACTCCGGGCTGTCCTACCCCCCTCCACACAGCCTGTGCCGCCTCGGCGTTGGAGAACAAGCCACCGCTGATGTTCCCAATTGCGTTGCCCAGCCCCAGGCGACGGCCGTGACTGGTCAGTACATTACCAATCCACCCTTGTTCGACTCCGCTCATTGCGGTGCCTGCAACCCCCATTACTCCTGTGTAGAAAAGGCTAGTATTACCAATCCGGGATCTTAGGCTCGGCGCGGTATATTCCGGACCGGAATGCGGTCTTTGCAAGTCGGCGACCACGTTTCTGGCCGTTCGCGCGATAGCCCCGCCCAGCGTCACCGAACTTGAAAACATGCTTATGCCACTGATCGCCGGGCTAATCACGTCGACCTGGGGGCGGGCGGACCGGATGGCCGGGACGGCGCCACTGGGGTCGACCCGGTTGATCGGGTCGCCACCGCAGTAGGCATAGGCATTCAACCCACCCTCCGAGAAAGGGCTGAGTGAGTCGGCAGAGTGAAAGCGCATCAGCACAGGGTTGTAGGTTCGCCGGCCATTGCCCAGGTGATAGCAACCCGTCAGGCGATCGACCATCTGCCCGGCGAAGGCAATATTTCTTGCACCAGCATAGGCCCCGTATGCTGAATACGACCTTGGAATCCCGCCCATGTGGGTAGGGATAACGGGTTGCAGCATGCCATGCATGATGAACGCTCAGCCGATAGTGATCGCTCATTCTACTCGCCTGAAACAGGACTGCTAACTGATAGAAATGATAGGTTCTTGTTACTTATTCACAGGTTTTGACTCAGGTGATCCTGAATTTTTACCTGCCCTCAGGGTTCAAGCGTGTGTGAGCCCCGATTGGCTGTTTTCTGATCAAAGCACTCGAAGACAGGAACGGCGGGGCCTACAGCCGGTATCAAACAGATTATCCACAGACCGGCTCACAGAGATTGTGGGAAAATCCTGGCAAAAAGCAGCATGCCCGCATCAGGCGATGCCAAGGGAAGCTGATCATTTTATGATCTAAACCGTGTAAGCGCCGTTATATAAGGCTTCCAGCCATGCACCAACAATTTATCCACACCTTGGCGAACAGATTCCGTGGGCAAAACGGAGCGTACCTGACATTCGGCCAGTTTGCTGGAATCCAGGCATGTGAGGGGGGAAGTGAATAACTTATACACAGGGGACTGGGCTATGAATTGTGTCGCAGGGGCCGCAGCGGGCCCCAGGATCTCGAGTCTGGCTCAGGATTGTCAGGGCTGCTAAGCGGCCCATCGCGTCACACAGGCCGCTCCCACGGGACTCAGCGCAATACGCCCTCTTCCACCAGCAGCTTGAGGATCGCCTCAGCGCCTTCCTGCGGCGAAACGTCCTTCAGCACCTTGCCACCACCGCCACTGGCCTTGGCCGTCGCGGCCTTCATGCGGTCGGCGCCGCTCTTGGCCTTGATCACCTTCAAACGCTTGGGCCTTGGACGGGCCGGTTGCAGCTCGGCTTCAGCCAACAGCTCATCTTCGACAATGGCCACGTTACGCGCCGCCAATACCCCCCGGCGCGCAGGCCCAAAAGCGCTCTGGCGCGGCTTGGGCGCAGCGTTATCCACAGTCGCCAGCAATGGCAGACGTACCTTCAGCCGACGCCGCTGACCACGCGGCAGGGCCTGCAATACCTGCGCGGTGCCGTTGTCGATCGACTCCACCTCAGCCAGCCCGACAATCAGCGGCCAGCCGAGCTTTTCGGCCAGCAGGAACGGCAACATGCCCGAACCCTCGCCAGTCTCGGCCTGGCTGCCGGTCAGCACCAGTTGGGCCCCGGCGTCGCGCAGATAATCGCCCAGCACGCCCAGCACATCGGCCCCGGCCGGTTGCTCCAGCACGTCGAGGTGGTCCAGGCCCATGCCCAGGTAAGCGCGCAAGGCCTCTTCCTGTGGATCGCCCGCATGCACCACCTGCAAGTTATCCCCAGCCAGCTGCAAACCCAACTCCACGGCGCGGGCATCCTGCTCGGCGCGGCGGGCGCGGCCGGAGCTGGGGTGGGCACCAATGGAAACCAGGCTGATCACTTTCGTACTCATGCTCGTGCCCTTATGCCGCGTCGCGCTGGCCGCCGCTGCGGTAGTTGTCCACAGCCTCGATCAGCGCCTTGAGAATCGCCGAGCTGTCGCCAATCACCGACAGGTCAGCCCGTTTGATCATGTCGCAGCCCGGATCCATGTTGATCGCCACCACCTTGTCGCAGGCACCGATACCCTGCAGGTGCTGGATCGCGCCCGAGATACCCACAGCCACGTAGACACGCGCGGTAACCCAGGTGCCGGTAGCCCCCACCTGGCGGTTGCGCGGCATGAAGCCGTCGTCCACCGCCACCCGCGAGGCACCTTCGGTAGCGCCGAGGGCTGCGGTGGCCTTGTGGTACAGGTCCCAGTCCTTGACACCGTTGCCGCCCGAGACGATGAACTCCGCTTCGGCCATGGCAATGGTGGCCGGGTCGACGGCCACCGAGCCAAGGTCTTCGATGCGCGGCAGGCTGCGCACCACACTTATGGACAACTCCACCGGCAACGCTTCGTGACGGGTTTCGCTGACCGGCTCGGCGCACTCGGCCGCCGCCAGGATCAGGCGCGGCACAGTGCGTTGCAGGTCTTGCTGGCCGGCGCCGGCGCGGCCGATGCACTGGCCGTCCTTGACCTGCCATACCCGCGTTGCCGGGCGCTCGCCCAGCGCGGCGCCCAGGCGCCGACCCAGTTCGCCGCCACCGGTGCGGCTGTCAGGCAGCAGCCAGTGGCGCGGAGCGAACTGGTTATCCACAGCCCGCAGGCCTTGCACCAGTTGCTCCGGTGCATAACCTTCAAAGGCCTCGCCTTCGATAACCAGCAGGCGATCGACACCGGCTGTGGAAAAGTTGCTTTCCTTGTGCTCGTTGAACACCACGGCCAGCACCGCCCCGTCGCTGCCGGCCAGGCTGTGGGCCAGGCCAAGCAGGTCGCGGTCGTGGCTGCTCAGGCGGCCGCCAACCATGTCCGGCACGACGGCAATGTAGAACGCCGGCGCCGCCACCTGGTGCAGTGGCAACTTGACCTCGGCTGCTGCCGTGCGCCGCCCGCCCGCGCCGGTGCCCTGCTGGGCGCCGCTGCGGTCGATGCGCTTGATGCCGGCCGGGCCGACAAAGCCTGCGGCAATCGCATGTGGGTTCTTGCGGATGATGCCGTTGGGCCCCATCCAGCTGGTCTGTTGCGTCTGCATCGCGGCATGCAGCGGGTGCAGACGGTTACGGGCGATCCACTCGGCGCGTGGATCGCGGCGGATAATGTCGCTCATCAGTGCACCTCCGCAGGTTCACGTTTAGCCGTTTGCGGCTTTGGGACAGTGGATGCGTCCTCCTCGATCAGCACGTCGGCCACCAGTTCGGCCAAGTCCTTGATCTGTGGGCGCGGCTCGACCACGCCTTCAAGCATGGCGGTGCACTGCGGGCAACCCACGGCTACCAGCTCGGCCTCGGTCTCACGGATGTCGTCCATGCGCATATCGGGAATACGCTGCTTGCCAGGGATGTCAGTGATCGGCGCACCGCCACCACCACCGCAGCAACGGGAACGGAAGCCCGAGCGCTGCATCTCGCGCACCTCGATACCCAGCGCCTTGAGCACTTCGCGCGGGGCTTCGTACTCGCCGTTGTAGCGGCCCAGGTAGCACGGATCGTGGTAGGTGACGCTGCCGCCCTTGTGCTGGCCCAGGTTCAGCTTCTTGGCCGCGATCAGTTCGGCGATGTAGGTGCTGTGGTGCTGCACCTGGTAGTCACCGCCCAGGGCGCCGTATTCGTTCTTCAGCACATGGAAGCTGTGCGGATCGCAGGTGACGATGCGCTGGAACTTGTACTTGGCCAGGGTCTGGATGTTGCGCTTGGCCAGTTGCTGGAAGGTTGCCTCATCGCCCAGGCGGCGCGCCACGTCGCCGCTGTCGCGCTCTTCCAGGCCGAGTACGGCGAAGTCCACACCCGAGGCTTTCAATACTTTGACAAACGAACGCAAAGTGCGCTGGTTACGCATGTCGAAGGCACCATCACCGACCCAGAACAACACTTCGGTCGCTTTCACTTCAGACAGCAGCTGCAGGTTAAGGTCGGCAGCCCAGTTCATGCGCCCGCCGGGGGCGAAGCCGCCGGGGTTGTCGGTGGCGATCAGGTTGTCCAGCACCTCGGCGCCCTTGTTCGGGGTGGCGCCCTTTTCCAGGGTGAGGTGGCGGCGCATGTCGACGATGGCATCGACGTGCTCGATCATCATCGGGCACTCCTCGACGCAGGCACGGCAGGTGGTGCAGGACCACAGCGTCTCGGCGTCGACCAGGCCATTGACGATCGGCTGGTGTGGATTGCCACCGTGTTCGCCGATTGGTTTGCCAGGGTATGGGCTACCGGCGAATTGCGCGTCAGTGCCACCGGCAAGGCCGATGACCATGTCCTGGATGAGTTTTTTCGGGTTCAGCGGCTGGCCAGCGGCAAAGGCCGGGCACATGGCTTCACATTTACCGCACTGCACGCAGGCATCGAAGCCCAGCAGCTGGTTCCAGGTGAAGTCCACCGGCTTTTCCACGCCAAGGGGCGCGTTGGGGTCTTCCAGGTCCAGCGGCTTGAGGCCGGTGGAGCGGCCGCCGCCGAAGCGTTCGGCACGGCGGTGCCAGGCCAGGTGCAAGGCACCGGCGAAGGCGTGCTTCATCGGGCCGCCCCAGGTCATGCCAAAGAACAGCTCCGACACACCCCACAGCACGCCCAGGCCCAGAATCGCGACCATCACCCAACCACCGGTGTTGGCCGGCAGGATTCCGGCGACCGGCAGGGTGGCAATGAAGAAGCTCACGGCGAACGCCAGCAAACTCTTCGGCAGGCGCATCCACGGGCCCTTGGACAGGCGAGAGGGCGGGTTGAGGCGGCGTTTGAAGACAAAGATGGCACCGGTGAACATGATCACCGTGGCGATCAGCAGTGCGTAGCCGAGGATCTTGCTCTGCAGGCCAAAACCATGCACCAGAATGGCCAGGACAGCAGACAGCACAAAGCCGCCCGCAGTGGCCACGTGGGTCTTGGACATGTATTTGTCGCGCTCAACCACGTGGTGCAGGTCCACCAAGTAGCGGCGCGGCATGGCCAGCAGGCCGCCGATCAGGTTGACCTTGGACGGCCGGCCACGGCGCCACATGCGCACCCGGCGCAAGGCACCGAGCACTGCCAGGCCAAGGGCAGCGAACAGCAGGATGGGTAGAAGGGTGTTCAACATGGGAGACTCCCACAAACAGCTGGATTCTTGCGCCGACCAGAGGGCGAGACTGGCCCCATGTAAGAGCAGGTTCACCCGCGAATGCGTCCGGTCAGGCAACAGTGTTGTCAGTGCTGACGCATTCGCGGGTAAACCCGCTCCTACAGGGATCGCGCCCGATGGCGGCGACTGTTAACGATCAGAAGTCCTTGCACAGGCGCAAGGCGTCGTAGATCGCCGCATGCACGTTGCGCTGGGCCACGCAGTCGCCGATGCGGTACAGCAGGTAGCCTTCGCCCGGCTGGCTGAGGATCGGCTGTGGCTTGATGGCGAACAGCGCCTCCACGTCGATCTGGCCCTTGTTGCGCGAACCTTCCTTGAGCGCGTAGTACAGCTCTTCGTCAGGACGCACGCCGTTTTCAACCACGACTTGATCGACCACGCGCTCTTCCTTGGCGCCGGTGTATTCGTTCTCCAGTACCGCCACCAGCTTGTCGCCTTCGCGGTAGACCTTTTCCAGCATCATGTCGCCGGTCATGATCACTTCTTTGGGGTACATGCTGCGGTAGTAGGTGGGGAAGGTGGTACCACCCATGGCCACACCTGGCTTGATGTCGTCGGTGACGATCTCGACCTGGCTACCCTTGTCGGCGATGAAGTCGGCGACCGACATACCGGTGAATTCGCAGATGGTGTCGTACACCAGCACGTTCTTGCCCGGCGCTACCTTGCCATCGAGCACATCCCAGCTGCTGACCACCAGCCCTTCAGCGGCGCCCCAGTGCTCGTTCTGTTCCAGGAACGAGTGCCCACCTACGGCCAGCACGATGACGTCCGGGCGCAGGTCCTGGATGGCGGCCACATCAGCGGCAGTGCCCAGGCGCAAGTCGACTTTCAGGCGAGCCAGCTCAAGCTGGTACCAGCGTGTGATACCGGCAATCTGGTCACGCTGCGGGGCCTTGGCGGCAATGGTGATCTGCCCGCCAATCTGGTCCCTCTTCTCGAACAGGGTCACGTCGTGGCCGCGTTCAGCAGCCACGCGGGCCGCTTCCATGCCGGCAGGGCCTGCGCCAACCACCACCACCTTGCGCTTGACGCCGGTGGTCTTCTCGATGATGTGCGGCACACCCATGTACTCACGGGAGGTCGCGGCGTTCTGGATGCACAGCACATCCAGGCCCTGGTACTGGCGGTCGATGCAGTAGTTGGCACCGACGCACTGCTTGATCTGGTCGATCTGGCCCATCTTGATCTTGGCGATCAGGTGCGGGTCGGCCATGTGCGCACGGGTCATGCCGACCATGTCCACGTAGCCGCCTTCAAGAATGCGCGTGGCCTGGTTCGGGTCTTTGATGTTCTGCGCGTGCAGCACCGGGACCTTGACCACTTCCTTGATACCGGCCGCCAGGTGCAGGAACGGCTCCGGCGGGTAGCTCATGTTGGGGATGACGTTGGCCAGGGTGTTGTGGGTATCGCAACCCGAGCCGACCACGCCGATGAAGTCGAGCATGCCGGTGGCGTCGTAGTAGGCAGCGATCTGCTTCATGTCCTCGTGGCTGAGGCCATCAGGGTGGAACTCGTCACCACAGATACGCATGCCCACGCAGAAGTCGTCACCCACTTCGGCGCGTACGGCTTTCAATACTTCCAGGCCGAATTTCATGCGGCCTTCAAAGGTGCCGCCCCATTCGTCGGTACGCTTGTTGACCCGTGGGCTCCAGAACTGGTCGATCATGTGCTGGTGCACTGCCGACAATTCCACGCCGTCCAGGCCGCCCTCTTTGGCGCGACGCGCAGCCTGCGCGTAGTTGCCGATTACCCGCCAGATCTCTTCCACCTCGATGGTTTTGCAGGTGGCGCGGTGCACAGGTTCGCGAATGCCCGATGGCGACATCAGCGTCGGCCAGTTGAAGCCGTCCCAGCGCGAGCGACGGCCCATGTGGGTAATCTGGATCATGATCTTGGCGCCATGCTTGTGCATGGCGTCGGCAAGGTTCTGGAAGTGCGGGATGATGCGGTCGGTCGACAGGTTGACCGATGCCCACCATTCCTGCGGGCTGTCGATGGCCACCACCGACGAGCCGCCACAGATGGCCAGGCCGATGCCGCCCTTGGCCTTCTCTTCGTAGTACTTCACATAGCGGTCGGTCGTCATGCCGCCGTCAGTGGCGTAGACCTCGGCATGCGCGGTGCTGAGCACACGGTTGCGGATGGTCAGTTTGCCGATCTGGATCGGCTGGAACATTGCTTCGAATGCCATGACGCTATCTCCGGCTTACAACGGCTTTGTAACGAACAGGCCATCTTCGTGGCCTTCTTCCGACCCGCCATAGACCTGCTCGGCCACGGTGCGGATCTTGCTGCCGCGGGCAGCGAGAATCTGGTCCATCGCGCCAGCGAACCAGCCGGTGAACATGTAGTCGACCTTGCGGCCGCACTTGCCATAGACGTACACGAACGCAGAGTGCTTGAGCTTGACGCTGCAGGTACCTTTATCCAGGTCGATATCCTGGATCTCGAACAGGCCCCAGCCACGCTGGCTCAGGCGCTTCATGTAGTGCTCGAACACCGCCACGCCTTCCAGGCCATGGCACTCGGCCTCTTTTTCACACCAGTGCCAGGCAGACTTGTAGCCAGCCTTGTAGAGGATCTCGGCATAGGCGTCGGCGCCCAGCACTTCCTCGATGCCCATATGGTTATTGACGAAGAAATGCCGAGGCACATACAGCATCGGCAAGGCGTCGCTGGTCCAGACACCGGTCTCGCTGTCGACTTCGATTGGCAATTGCGGGGCGATCTTGGCCATGGAAACTCAACTCCATAAAATTTTTTGTGGGTGCCCCGGCGTTGCTGGCAGGGGCTATCAGGCTTGGAGAGCGGCTTACTCGCCCCAGACATCCTTGAGGACGTTTACCCAGTTCTCGCCCATGATCTTGCGCACCACGCGCTCGGAATGGCCGCGTTTGAGCAAGGTCTCGGTGAGGTTGGGGAATTCGCCGACGGTGCGAATGCCCAGCGGGTTGATGATCTTGCCGAAGTTGGTCAGGCGGCGGGCGTAGCCCTTGTCATGGGTCAGGTATTCGAAGAAGTCCTGGCCGTGACCCTGGGTGAAGTCGGTACCGATACCGATGGCGTCTTCACCGACGATATTCATGGTGTACTCGATGGCCTCGGCGTAGTCATCGATGGTCGAGTCAATGCCTTTGGCCAGGAACGGCGCGAACATGGTGACGCCGACGAAACCGCCGTGATCGGCGATGAACTTCAGCTCTTCGTCCGACTTGTTGCGCGGGTGCTCTTTCAGGCCCGAGGGCAGGCAGTGCGAGTAGCACACCGGCTTTTTCGATTCGAGGATGACTTCTTCGGAAGTCTTGGAGCCGACGTGGGACAGGTCGCACATGATGCCGACACGGTTCATCTCGGCAACGATCTCGCGACCGAAGCCGGACAGCCCGCCGTCACGCTCGTAGCAGCCGGTGCCAACCAGGTTCTGGGTGTTGTAGCACATCTGCACGATGCCCACGCCCAGCTGCTTGAACACGTCCACATAAGCGATCTGGTCCTCGAACGCATGGGCGTTCTGGAAGCCGAAGAGGATGCCGGTCTTGCCCAGCTCCTTGGCCTTGCGGATGTCGGCGGTGGTGCGCACCGGCATCACCAGGTCGCTGTTGTCGCGGATCAGCTTCTGGCTGGACGCGATGTTGTCGACGGTAGCCTTGAACCCTTCCCAGACCGACACCGTGCAGTTGGCCGCAGTGAGGCCGCCTTTGCGCATGTCTTCGAACAGCTCGCGGTTCCATTTGGCGATGATCAGGCCATCGATGACGATGCTGTCGGCGTGTAGTTCGGCTGGGCTCATCAGGCTGTCCCCTTTTATAGAGTTGGGTCGCGCCAAACCTTCTGCCGGCGCTTTGAGGCCAGCATATGCCTGTGCCCCGAGGCGCCCCGGTGCAAAAACGACAGGGGGTTTGCCGAAAGCGTCAATGCGCGACAAGAGCGCGTCTGGCGCGTGTTCCGGGGATGAGAGACAGTCTCGATAACGACATTCGCAGCCGGTACATGAACATTTGGTCAGGGAGCTACCACCTGGCCTCTGGCTGAGCGAGAATCCCTGCGATTCGACAGCCTGTTGAGGAGAAAACGGATGAAATCAATGGCATGGCTGGTGCTGCTGGCCATCGTGAGCGGGGCCCAGGCCAGTGAGGACGAAAGCACACCTTGCGACAATGTGGAGACCGACCAGCAAACCTTCGCCTGTGCAGCATTCAACAAGCAGGTCGCCGAGCGTGAGCTGCAGTCGGCCTATGACGACCTGATCGAGCGCATGCGTGATCAGTTTGGCGACGAGGCAGGCCTGATGTCGCGAATAGAGGCAGCCGAGAAAGTCTGGAGCCAACTGCGCGATGCAGACTGCAAGGTCGAAACCCATGCTGAACAACCCGGCAGCAACGCCTACCAGATCGCCTGGAACAGCTGCATTGCACAGCGCAGCGATGAGCGGGCGGAGTATTTGCGCAGCCTGGGCTCGCAAAACAGTGACGAGCCGGCACCCGAAGATTGATCAGCACGCGCGAGTGAAGGATCAACTCCAGAGGAACAACATGCCGCTGATGCCCCCTGCGTAATTACTCGATAGTGCCCTCAGACCACGTGCTCACCATGTGTGTCTTGGAACTCACAACTATCAAGGAATTACAAAGTGGCTGACATCAAAGTTGAAATGGAAAAAATCCGCAAAGAGGGTCAAGAGCGCGTAGCCGCTACCGGCCAGACCATCTGCATCTTCGCTGACAATGTGCCTGCCAACATTGCAGAAGACATCCTGGCCGGCATGCGCTTGATGACCGAACTGGCCAACAAGAAGTTCGACAAGGAGACCCAGCAGCGCGAGTGGTACAACTTCTACAACGATGGCCTGATCAAGTTTGGCTGGACCATGACGGGCGCAGCACATGCCGAAGATGCCATTGATGAGGACAACCTGACCCTGGCAGAGCTGATTACCAAGTCCGTCACCATCAGCGTCTCCGCGGACCCTCGTCGCGCCGCCTGCGCCAGGCGTGTTCTGCAAATTGTCGTGCAGAAACCGGAAGTCAAGGCGCACCTGGAAAAGCACAGCCATAGCGAAACCGGCAAATCGAGCAACTTCGTGGTCGCCCAGTGCGAAATGACGCCACAAGGCCTGCCTGCGATGCACATGACCAGCTTCCAGGCCAGCTACGACTCGAGAGTCGAGCGTGAAGGCGCCCTGACCCGCAAGGTGGACAAAACCTCTACCCGCGTCTATCGCGCTTCGCAACAAGGCACGTTCAGCGTTCGTCACTTCGACGCTGCGCGTGACCTTGTGAATGAGAAGATCAAAGGCGACCTCGGCGCGTTTCTCGCTATCTGATTAGCGAGGCCGGGTACCAGAGCGCGCTGGTACCCGGTTCTGGTCATCTGCATCCATCGAGGAGCAATGCCACATGGACGATACGAGCCTGGACACCCGAATATTCGAGGAGCGGCTAAGCATCAAGCCTGCGCCCTGGCTGACACTCGACACATGGGAAGATTTGCAGCTATGCCTGCGTTATTCGCAAGCAGTAGCCAATGAAAAATACTCGATGGAAACCCAGCCTCAGCAATGGTTCACTGTCGCTATCGCCACCTTGCAATCATTGAAATTCACCCTGCTCGAACATACACATAAAACCATTGTGTATGAGCCGCACTTGCTTGCATTAAGCGATGTGTACAGTGGCTTTCTACCCCCACCGCGCGAAAAAGGGCCTTGGTTCAAGAGCCTCGACGAAAATGTTCAAGCCGCTCTGCAGTCGGCAGGTACGCGTACCTTCACCGTCATGAACGCCTCTTCACATCTCAGTATCGAAATGGACCATGAAGGGGACCAGGTCCCGGTTGCGATCCTGTTCTATGCCTACTGCATTACCGACCCGGTCGAGCCCACCAGAAAGTTGAACCTGATATTCGACCACCTGGGTGCACGCTTCAATGCAGCGGGTTTCGCCCCGCTTCGCAAGGATCTGCAAGCAAGGAATCGCGAAAAGCTAAGGGCCATTCTCGAGCGTGAACTGGATTGAAGCTCACTTTGTACCGCTGGGCCGTCGCTCCTCCCGCGGGCACCGTCCAAACCTCAGCTTGTAGCGCCGCGTGAAATAGGATGGCAGTTCAAACCCGCACGCAAGGCTGACTTCAGTCACCGACATGTCGGTCTGGGCCAACAGCTGGCGCGCCTTGTCCAGCCGTAACCCGAGATAGAAACCGCTCGGTGTTGCATCCAGGTGCATGCGAAACAAACGCTCCAGTTGACGCCTTGTCACCTTGATCGCGGCAGCCAGTTCCAGCGTACTCAGCGGTGGCTCGATGTGTTTTTCCATTTCGCCAATGGCATGGACCAGCTTCTTGTTACTGATGCCATAACGTGCACCGATCTGCATGCGCTGGTGGTCCTGGCGCTGACGGATACGACCCAGCACGAACTGCTCGGACACCTTGACCGCCAGTTCGCTGCCGTGAGACTGGGCAATCAGGTGCAGCATCAAATCGATCGAGGCCGTTCCGCCGGCACAGGTGATGCGGCTGCGGTCGATCTCGAACAGCTCCTGGGTGGCTTGAAGGCCTGGATAGCGTTCCTTGAATGCCTCCAGCGCCTCCCAATGCAATGTCGCCCGGTAGCCCTCGAGCAGCCCTGCCTCGGCCAGCACCATCGCGCCCGTGTCGATGCCACCGAGCATGACAGCTCCGTGGTTGAGCCGGCGCAACGCATGCAGCAGTTTGGGTGCGACATTGGCCAGTGGTTCGAAGCCCGCGACCACCAGCAGGATGTTGGCCGGCTCGCCCTCCCCCAAGGCGGCATCGGCATTGATCGACATGCCATTGCTCGCCAGCACCGCCTCACCGTCCAGGCTAAGCACCTGCCACCGGTACAACTGCCCACCAAAACGATTGGCCACCCGCAGTGGCTCCACTGCCGAAATGAACCCCATGGCAGAAAAGCCGGGCACCAACAGAAAGGCAATCGTCTCCATCATCCCCTCCTCCACAGAAACTGGTCGCCCCGGTGCTAATTCCTGTCGCTAGCGTGCGCTTGGGCAAGGTAGCGCCAGCGTAGCGTATTCACACGGTCCGCAGAGGCCGCCCTCAATAACAATATGCACTGCCGATGGAGAGCCACCATGCACAGCTTGATCCGCCGCAGCCTGTTGCCCCTTGCCCTGAGCAGCATCGTCGCCACCCCGCTTTTCGCCGCCGAGCCCGCCGCCTGCAAAAACGTGCGCCTTGGCGTGGTCAACTGGACCGACGTCATTGCCACCAGCGCCATGGCCCAGGTACTGCTCGACGGCCTGGGGTACCAGACCAAACAGACCAGTGCCTCGCAACAGATCATCTTCGCCGGCATACGCGACAAACGCCTGGACATGTTCCTGGGTTACTGGAACCCGATCATGACCCAGACCATCACCCCGTTCGTCGAAGCCAACCAGGTCAAAGTGCTGGACAAGCCAAGCCTGGAGGACGCGCGCGCCACCTTGGCCGTGCCGAAATACCTCTACGACAAGGGCCTGAAGACCTTCGCCGACATCCACAAGTTCGAGAAGGAGCTGGGCGGCAAGATCTATGGCATCGAACCGGGTTCCGGCGCCAACACCCAGATCAAGGCAATGATCACCAAGAACCAGTTCGACCTGGGCAAGTTCCAGCTGGTCGAGTCCAGCGAGGCCGGCATGCTCGCCGCCGTCGACCGCGCAGTGCGGCGCAAGGAGGCCGTGGTGTTCTTCGGCTGGGCGCCACACCCGATGAACGTGAACATCGACATGGCCTACCTGGGTGACAGCCAGGATGCGCTTGGGCCTGACGAAGGCCGTGCGACGGTGTGGACGGTGACGGCGCCGGACTATGCCGAACGCTGCCCCAATGCCCACCGCCTGCTGGCCAACCTGAAGTTCAGCGCCGAGGACGAGAGCCGCATGATGCAGCCGCTGCTCGACCACAAGGATGCGCTGGAATCGGCCCGCCAGTGGCTCAAGGACCACCCCGAGGACAAAGCCCGCTGGCTTGAGGGTGTGACCACCTTCGATGGCAAGCCGGCTGCGGACAACCTCAAGCTTACCGCCAACTGACAGGGCCCTTTCGCGGGCACGCCCGCTCCCACAGGTACAGCGCCACACTCGGGATCACATTGATCCTGTGGGAGCGGGCATGCCCGCGAAAAAGCCAACACCGACATCACAAGGAACTGCACCATGAACCACGACGTCATCATCACCTGCGCCCTCACCGGCGCCGGCGACACCGCCTCGAAAAGCCACCTGGTCCCGGTCACCCCCAAACAGATCGCCGAATCCGCCGTAGAGGCCGCCAAGGCCGGCGCCACCGTGGTCCACTGCCACGTCCGCGACCCGCAGACCGGCCGTTTCAGCCGCGATGTGGCGCTGTACCGCGAAGTCATGGAGCGTATCCGCGAAGCCGACGTGGACATCATCGTCAACCTCACCGCCGGCATGGGCGGCGACCTGGAAATCGGCCCGGGTGAAACGCCGCTGGCGTTCGGCCCGGGCACCGACCTGATCGGCCCGCTGGAGCGCCTGGCCCATGTCGAAGCACTGTTGCCGGAAATCTGCACCCTCGACTGCGGCACCCTCAACTTCGGCGATGGCAACTCGATCTACGTGTCCACCCCGGCCCAACTGCGCGCCGGCGCCAAGCGCATTACCGAACTGGGGGTGAAGGCCGAACTGGAAATCTTCGACACCGGCCACCTGTGGTTCGCCAAGCAAATGATGAAGGAAGGCCTGCTCGAAGACCCGTTGTTCCAGCTGTGCCTGGGCATCCCGTGGGGCGCACCGGCTGACACCACCACCATGAAGGCCATGGTCGACAACCTGCCTGCCAACGTCACCTGGGCCGGCTTCGGCATCGGCCGCATGCAGATGCCCATGGCCGCGCAGGCCGTGTTGCTCGGCGGCAATGTGCGGGTGGGCCTGGAAGACAACTTGTATCTGGACCGTGGCGTGCTGGCCAGCAATGGCCAACTGGTGGAACGCGCAAGCGAGATCATCACCCGCATGGGTGGCCGCGTGCTCAGCCCGGCAGAAGGCCGGGAAAAAATGAACCTCAAGCGCCGCTGATCCTTTCAACGATCGCAAATGCGCCGAAGACCCTGTGGGAGCGGGCGTGCCCGCGAAGCAGGCAACGCGATGGATGGCACCGGCCGCGCCGGTGTTCGCGGGCATGCCCGCTCCCACAGGGTTAGCCATGAACCCTGATGACTGTGTTTTACCCTGAGGACTAGCTATGCCCTTTATCACTGAAATCAAAACCTTCGCCGCCCTGGGTAGCGGCGTGATCGGCAGCGGCTGGGTCGCCCGCGCCCTGGCCCATGGCCTGGATGTGGTGGCCTGGGACCCGGCGCCCGGCGCCGAACAGGCACTGCGCAAACGTGTCGCCAACGCCTGGCCGGCACTGGAAAAACAAGGCCTGGCCCCTGGCGCATCGCAAGGCCGCCTGAAGTTCGTGGCAACCATCGAGGAATGCGTGCGCAACGCCGATTTCATCCAGGAAAGCGCACCAGAGCGCCTGGACCTCAAGCTCGACCTGCACGCAAAAATCAGCGCCGCAGCCAAGCCTGATGCAATCATCGGCTCAAGCACTTCGGGCCTGTTGCCCAGCGAGTTCTACGAGTCGTCGACTCACCCTGAACGCTGCGTTGTCGGCCACCCGTTCAACCCGGTGTACCTGCTGCCGCTGGTCGAGATCGTCGGCGGTAGCCGCACCTCACCCGAGGCCATTGAAGCTGCCAAAACCATCTACACCGCACTCGGCATGCGCCCGCTGCATGTGCGCAAGGAAGTGCCAGGCTTCATCGCCGACCGCCTGCTCGAAGCGCTCTGGCGCGAGGCCTTGCACCTGGTCAACGACGGCGTTGCCACCACGGGCGAAATCGACGACGCGATTCGCTTCGGCGCAGGCTTGCGCTGGTCGTTCATGGGCACGTTTCTGACCTATACCCTGGCCGGTGGCGATGCCGGCATGCGCCACTTCATGTCACAGTTCGGCCCTGCCCTGAAGCTGCCCTGGACGTACCTGCCAGCACCGGAACTGACCGACAAGCTGATCGACGATGTGGTGAGCGGCACCTCGGAGCAACAGGGCGAGCGCAGCATCGCTGCACTGGAGCGCTACCGTGACGACACCCTGCTGGCGGTGCTCGAAGCGGTGAAAACCAGCAAGGCCAGCCACGGCATGTCATTCAGCGATTAAGGAGACCAAGATGCCCGCTCTGATCACTTACCGCACCACGGTCCAGGAGGACTGGGTCGATTACAACGGCCACCTGCGGGATGCCTTCTACCTGCTGATCTTCAGCTACGCGACCGATGCCCTGATGGAGCGCATTGGCCTGGACGCCGACAGCCGCGGGCAAAGCGGTAATTCACTGTTCACGCTGGAAGCGCATATCAATTATTTGCACGAGGTGAAGCTGGGCACCGAGGTGTGGGTGCAGACGCAGATCATCGGCTTTGATCGTAAGCGTCTTCACGTGTATCACAGCCTGCACCGGGCAGGGTTCGACGAGGTCCTGGCGGCGAGCGAGCAGATGTTACTGCACGTGGACCTGGCGGGGCCGCAGTCAGCGCCTTTTGGGCACACGACTGTTTGCCAATTGAATCATTTGGTAGAGCAACAGGAGGGGGCACTGGCGCCGCAATACATGGGGCGTACCATAAAACTTCCCTCTTGAGTGATCCGAGAGCGGGCGCCAGGGTTTCCATATCTAGGAAGCGCCATGGCGCCTTGAAAGTTCGCGCCACATCATTCTTATCCGCCGAACCTATCGGAACCCCTTGATTCTGCAGCTGCGGGTTGAGTGATAGGGTATGGCGCACTGCGACGTCCGCATCTGCGTATGGAAATTTGGCGCTATATGCCTGGATCCTCATCGTTATGCGAGGCCCCCATGTTATGCCCTATTTCGAGGGTTAACGCACCAAAGCAACTAATGGCCGAGAAAGCCGTCTCCATGGACGCTGGCGTTTTCGCGATACCACAGTAAATGCTAAACGTCGAAAGCATTGTTACCAGGTTGGCTCGCGCACCTTCTGACGGTCGAAAGGAACCTTAGCCCCTAGTGGCATCGACACGAATATCCCCAACAGTCTGTATGCTCCGAGGCTGTGCACCTCACAAAAATAAACACTGCATCCAATAAGCCAAACTTTGATTTTTCCAGTCTATATGCATCGACTCTCAACAACTTACATAAATAACGGTTGCAAAAAAATAACCCCGGAAAGCCGTGAGCTACCGGGGCCAAGAGCGAGCAACATCCACTGCGTGTGAGCGAGGGTGACCAAACCCTCTGTACCGTGAATGGCTTCAGTGTGCGTGCTTGCCTGGCAGGGGATTTAGTCGTAAACGACCTGTTCTTAGCCAAAGCAGCCATGGCGACATTCTGTCCTTGCGAGGCTGTCGCGCACGTCACAGAATCGGTCGTAAATCACAGCAGCACTCTCTTAGCGATAAAAGGGACAACAGCCATGATGCATGCGGATTTGATTGATCAGGACGACCTCGCCGGCCACCTGCGCGCGCGCGGTTTCGATATTCCTGCCGGGGCCAGTGCCGAACAGGCGTGTGAAGCGGTGGTTCGTGGGCTGACCGAGCCCAATGCGCGGGCGCTGAAGGGGATGGTGGAGCAGATGTACACCGGTAGTGCGACGATCCTGCCTGCGGTGCGCCAGGCCATCGACAAGCAACTGTTGCCAGCGTTGGCGCAGTTCAACAAACGCGCGTAATTCTTTTACCCAGGCCCGGCCCCTTCGCGGAACAAGCCCGCCCCCACAGATCACCGCTGGCTCAGTTCAGCGGGTGACCTGTGGGAGCGGGCGTGCCCGCGAAGAGGCCGGCGCGGTATCAGAGCCTTACACTGGCAAATGTCGACTCGTTGCGCGCCTGGCTGAGGGCCGCCATCGGCCCGCTGTGCGGCGACAGGGTCATGGCCTGCGGAATCGGCATCATGGCCACCTGCTGCGCGGTGTTGGAACCCACACGCTCGTCACGCGGCGGAATACCGAAGTACTCGCGATAGCACTTGGAGAAGTGCGGGGTCGACACGAAGCCGCATACCGATGCCACTTCGATGATCGACATCGGCGTCTGCTTCAGCAGCTGCCGCGCACGGATCAGGCGCAACTTCAGGTAGTAGCGCGACGGAGAGCAGTGCAGGTACTTCTGGAACAGGCGCTCCAGCTGGCGTCGCGAAACCGACACATACACCGCCAGTTCGTCCAGGTCGATCGGTTCCTCAAGATTGGCCTCCATCAGCGCGACGATTTCCTGCAACTTCGGCTGGTTGGTGCCAAGCATGTGCTTGAGCGGCACACGCTGGTGGTCCTGCTCGTTGCGAATACGCTCGTAGACGAACATCTCGGAGATCGCCGCCGACAGCTCGCGGCCGTGATCACGGCTGATCAGGTGCAGCATCATGTCCAGCGGCGCGGTGCCACCGGAGCTGGTGAAGCGGTTGCGGTCAAGGGTGAACAGGCGGGTGCTCATGTTCACCCGCGGGAAAGCTTCCTGCATTGCGGCCAGGCATTCCCAGTGCACGCTGCAATCGAAGCCGTCGAGCAGGCCGGCGCAGGCCAGTGCCCAACTGCCGGTGCACACGGCGCCCAGCCTGCGTGACTGACGGGCCTGGGCTTGCAGCCAGGTGACATGTTCACGGGTGACGGAGCGCTGGATGCCAACACCACCACAGACAATCACGGTGTCGATGGGCGGAGCATTGCTGATTGCGGCATCCGGTGTGATTTGCAGGCCATCGCTGGCCCACACCTGGCCGCCATCGATCGTCAGCGTGTGCCAGCGATACAGCTCACGGCCAGACAGCTGGTTGGCCATGCGCAGCGGCTCGACCGCCGATGCCAGGGAAATCAGGGTGAAATTGTCCAATAGAAGAAACCCGATGGACTGGGGTGTTGTGCGGTTCTGGGTTGGATTCCCGGAGGTGTACGACGTCATCGCGATTTCTCCTCACACAAATGCAGGGTGTGCCTCAGGCGGGCACTTACTTCTTGTTATGACCCCTCGGTCATTTTCCGGGGGTAGGCTTGCCAATCTCAACGCAAACGTCGTGCCTAAAATTGAACGGCTATCCAAAAAAACCTGAAAACGACGCCTTTATTGGGCATTTCAAGTGCTTGCATCGTGTTGGCCAGTCGTCCAGAACAGGCGAGCTAGCGCGGTGCCTGTAACGGTTGAGCAGTTTAGTGACACGCGCCGCGTGGGTTTCCCAGAAGCGACACCCTTAAGTGTCACCGACAACGCCTACACTGATCGCGACATCCGACGATCGGTAGGCGGGCCGCCCATCACCGCACCATAAAGAGGCATAGGCGGTTGTGTTGCACCTGCATCAGCCTCAAGGGCCTCTTCGCGGGCAAGCCCGCTCCTACAGGGATTTGCACAGTTCCTGTAGGAGCGGGCTTGCCCGTGAAGAGGCCCAGAAGGTCAGTTCAGGAAATCAGCACTCGATAGCGCTGACCGCCAGGCCGCCGCGCGAGGTCTCTTTGTACTTGTCGTGCATATCGGCGCCGGTATCGCGCATGGTGCGGATGACCTGGTCGAGGGAAATGAAGTGCTCACCATCGCCGCGCAACGCCATCTGCACCGCGTTGATGGCCTTCACCGCAGCAATCGCGTTGCGCTCGATGCAGGGCACTTGCACCAACCCGCCCACCGGGTCGCAGGTCAGGCCAAGGTTGTGTTCCAGGGCAATTTCAGCGGCGTTCTCAACCTGTGGCGGGGTGGCGCCGAGCACTTCGGCAAGCCCCGCTGCGGCCATCGCGCAGGCCGAGCCGACTTCCCCCTGGCAGCCCACTTCGGCACCAGAGATCGAAGCGTTCTTCTTGCACAGGATGCCCACAGCGGCGGCAGCCAGGAAGTAATCGACAACGCTGGACTCATCCACCGCATCGCTGAATCGCATGTAGTAATGCAGCACTGCCGGGATGATGCCCGCCGCGCCGTTGGTAGGCGCGGTCACCATGCGCCCACCGGCGGCGTTTTCTTCATTGACCGCCAAGGCGAACAGGTTGACCCATTCCATGGCACTCATGGTCGAGCCGATCACGTTGGGCTTGCCGATTTCCTGCAGGCTGCGGTGCAGCTTGGCGGCGCGACGGCGCACGTTCAGCCCGCCGGGTAGCGTGCCCTCGTACTTGAGGCCGTTGTTGACGCATTCCTGCATGGCTTCCCAGAGCTTGTGCAGGCCAGCGCGGATGTCTTCCTCGCTGCGCCAGACCTTCTCGTTGGCCATCATCAATTGCGACACGCTGAGGTCGTTTTGCTTGCACAAGCGCAACAGTTCGGCGGCGCTGTTGAAGTCGTACGGCAACACTGTCTGGTCAGCATCCAGCACACCGCTGGCGGCTTGGGCTGCATCGACCACAAAACCGCCGCCCACCGAGTAATAGGTGTCGCGGTGCAACTCGCCCTGCTCGCCTTCGGCAATCAGGGTCATGGCGTTGGGGTGATAGGGCAGGTTCTCGTCCAGCAGCAGCATGTCGCGGGCCCAGACAAACTCGATGGGCAAGCGGCTATCCAGCTGCAGGGTGTTGGTTTCGCGCAGGTCGGCGATACGCGGCACGATCTGGGTCGGGTCAATGGCGTCAGGCCACTCGCCCATCAGGCCCATGATGGTGGCGTTGTCGGTGCCATGGCCGATACCGGTGGCCGACAGCGAGCCATACAGGCGCACTTCGATCCGTTTTACACGCTCCAGCTCACCGCGTTCTCGCAGGCCCTGAACGAACAGGGCGCCAGCACGCATGGGGCCGACGGTGTGGGAGCTGGAGGGCCCGACACCGATCTTGAACAGGTCGAACACGCTGATGGCCATTGTCGAATCACCTCTTGCTGGGCTTGTCTCTGCGCGCCATGCGCAGGGCGGGGTAGCTGCTAGTCTCAAACAGCGGGCCGCCTTGAATGCCAGCATCATCGGGCTTTTACCGCCCACCTCGCCGTCTGCAACCGACGTACTTTTGTCCAGCAGCGCCGCGCTGTTTTCAACCAGGAACTGCGCCCACCGCGCCGTTTTCCAGCGGCCTGGTGACGCAAAAATGCGCGCGAGGGGGTGGAAAAATCCATAAGCGACATCGCCCATACTGGATACGACCCGTTCCGTACTGGATACGACCCCACCAGTAGGCGATTGCCCGGCGCTGGAGGATTATCGAAAGCGACTCGTAAAGCACGGCCACGCATCCTGCCCTCTGCAGGCCTGGTCGACCGGACCCTCAGAAAGCCCGGCGACCCACGCGAACCCGAAGACAATATCTCAGGAGTCCATCCATGAAAGGTTCACCCTCGCTGTTGCTGGTTGCGTTGCTGTCCGCGCCATTGCTGGCCCAAGCAGCCGAACCCGAGCAATGTCAGACTGTACGCTTCTCCGATGTCGGCTGGACCGACATCACAGTCACGACCGCGACCACCAGCGTTGTGCTCGAAGCCCTGGGTTACAAAACCCACACCACCATGATCTCGGTACCGGTGACCTACAAGTCGCTGGCCACCGGCAAGGACCTGGACGTGTTTCTCGGCAACTGGATGCCGACCATGGAGAACGACATCAAGCAGTACCGCGATGCCGGCACGGTAGAAACCGTGCGCGCCAACCTGGAAAACGCCAAGTACACCCTGGCAGTCCCCCAGGCGCTGTACGACAAGGGCCTGAAGGATTTCAGCGACATTGCCAAGTTCAAGAAGGAACTGAACGGCAAGATCTACGGCATCGAGCCGGGTAACGACGGCAACCGCACCATCCAGAGCATGATCGACAAGAACGCCTTTGGCTTGAAGGACGCCGGTTTCAAGATCGTGCAGTCCAGCGAGGCGGGCATGCTGTCGCAGGTTGATCGCGCGCAGAAACGCGGCGAGGCCTTGGTGTTCCTGGGCTGGGAGCCACACCCGATGAACACCCGCTTCAAGATGCAGTACCTGACCGGCGGGGACGAATTCTTCGGCCCCGACTTCGGCAAGGCGACCGTGCTGACAAACACCCGCAAGGGATATACGCAGGAATGCAGCAACGTTGGCCAACTGCTTAAGAACCTGTCGTTCGAGCTCAAGGATGAAAGCACCATGATGGGCTATGTCCTGGACGACAAGATGAAACCCGAAGCCGCCGCCAAGAAATGGATCAAGGACAACCCAGGCAAGCTGGATGCCTGGCTGGCCGGCGTTAC
Organism: Pseudomonas sp. 10(2024); assembly: GCF_045164175.1. NCBI lineage: Bacteria > Pseudomonadati > Pseudomonadota > Gammaproteobacteria > Pseudomonadales > Pseudomonadaceae > Pseudomonas > Pseudomonas sp. 10(2024). Next base: position 319,626 of record NZ_CP174006.1, on the reverse strand, counting down.
CACCGTGGATGGCAAACCTGGCCTGGAGGCGGTCAAGGCCAAGCTTACGCAATAACGAACTACGCAGTAGCGCTACCTCGGGGCAGGACCGTGCCTGCCCCGGGTTGATTTCAATCTATGCAGGTGGAAGCTCGCTATCATGCTTATCGATCAGAAAATACCCCTGGGCCAGTACATCGCGTCGTTCGTCGAATGGCTGACCCAGAACGGCGCGAATTACTTCGACGCCATCGCGCAAGGCCTGGAGTTCATGATCCATGGCGTCACCAGCGCCCTGACTTTCTTCAACCCGTTCGTGCTTATCGCCCTGTTCGCCGCCCTGGCGCATTTCATCCAGCGCAAGTGGGCACTGACCGCATTTGTCGCCCTGTCGTTCCTGCTGATCCTTAACCTTGGTTACTGGCAGGAAACCATGGAGACCCTGGCGCAGGTCACTTTCGCCACGGTGGTATGTGTGGTGATCGGCGTGCCACTGGGCATCCTCGCCGCGCACAAGCCGATGTTCTATACCGCCATGCGCCCGGTGCTCGACCTGATGCAGACGGTGCCCACCTTCGTCTACCTGATCCCTACCCTGACCCTGTTCGGCCTGGGCGTGGTGCCGGGACTGATCTCCACCGTGGTGTTCGCCATTGCCGCGCCCATTCGCCTGACCTACCTGGGCATCTGCGACGTGCCGCAAGAATTGATGGACGCCGGCAAGGCCTTTGGCTGCTCGCGTCGTCAGCTGCTTACCCGTATCGAACTGCCGCACGCGATGCCAAGCATCGCCGCCGGTGTCACTCAATGCATCATGCTGTCGCTGTCGATGGTGGTCATTGCCGCCCTGGTTGGCGCTGATGGCCTGGGCAAACCTGTGGTCAACGCACTGAACACCGCCGATATCTCCCTGGGCTTCGAAGCGGGCCTGGCGATCGTGTTGCTGGCAATCATGCTCGACCGTATCTGCAAGCAACCGGAACTGCCGGTAAGGGGTGAGGCATGAGCATCATTCGTTTCGAAGACGTCGACGTCATCTTCTCCAACAAGCCGCGCGAGGCACTGGCGCTGCTGGACCAAGGCCAGACCCGCGAGCAGATCCTCAAGCAGACCGGCCTGGTGGTGGGTGTCGAAAAGGCCAACCTCGATATCAACAAAGGCGAGATCTGCGTGCTGATGGGCTTGTCCGGCTCGGGCAAGTCGAGCCTGCTGCGCTGCATCAACGGCCTCAACACGGTCAGCCGTGGCAAGTTGTTCGTCGAGCACGAAGGCAAGCACATCGACATTGCCAACTGCTCCGCGGCCGAGCTGAAGATGATGCGCACCAAGCGCATTGCCATGGTGTTCCAGAAGTTTGCCCTGATGCCTTGGCTGACGGTGCGCGAGAACATCAGCTTCGGCCTGGAAATGCAGGGTCGCCCGGAAAAGGAACGGCGCAAGCTGGTCGACGAGAAGCTTGAGCTGGTGGGCCTGACCCAGTGGCGCAACAAGAAGCCGGATGAGCTGTCTGGCGGCATGCAGCAGCGCGTGGGCCTGGCCCGGGCGCTGGCGATGGATGCCGACATCTTGCTGATGGACGAACCGTTCTCGGCCCTGGATCCACTGATCCGCCAGGGCTTGCAAGATGAGCTGCTTGGCCTGCAGGCCAAGCTGAGCAAAACCATCGTGTTCGTCAGCCACGACCTGGACGAGGCGCTGAAACTGGGTACCCGAATCGCGATCATGAAGGACGGTCGGATCATCCAGTACAGCAAGCCGGAGGAGATCGTGCTGAACCCGGCCGACGAATACGTGCGCACCTTCGTCGCCCATACCAACCCGCTGAACGTGCTGTGCGGGCGCAGCCTCATGCGCAGCCTGGACAACTGCAAGCGGGTCAATGGCTCGGTGTGCCTGGACCCAGGTATCGATTCGTGGCTGGACCTTGGCGAAGGCGGCGCGCTCAAGCGTGCACGCCGAGGCCAGAACGGGCTGGACATGCAGAAATGGGCACCGGGGCAAGATGTGGAGCTGCTGGAACGCAGGCCGACCGTGGTGCACGCCGACATCGGCATGCGTGAGGCACTGCAGATTCGTTATCAAACCGGCAACAAGCTGGTGCTGCAGGATAACGACAGGGTGGTGGGGATACTCGGGGATACCGAGCTTTATCACGCGCTGCTCGGCAAGAACCACGGTTGAAGCAATTGGGGCCGCTTCGCGGCCCTTCGCGGGCACGCCCGCTCCCACAGGTTTGGACTGCCCCCAAGAAGTTGGACACCAATCCAACTCTTGGGGGCAGTCCAGGTTGCTGAGATCTCTGTGGGAGCGGGCGTGCCCGCGAAGGGCTGCAAAGCAGCCCCGATCAATGGATCAGCGAACGACAATCCCGCGCGAAGCCATGTAGGCCTTGGCCTCCGGCACTGTGTACTCGCCAAAGTGGAAGATGCTGGCCGCCAGCACCGCGCTGGCATGCCCTTCCAGAATGCCGTCTGCCAGGTGCTGCAGGTTACCCACACCCCCCGAGGCAATCACCGGAATCCCCAGCGCATCACTGATAGCGCGGGTAACGCCCAGGTCGAAGCCGTTCTTCATGCCGTCCTGGTCCATGCTGGTCAGCAGGATCTCGCCAGCGCCCAGGCCTTCCATCTTCTTCGCCCACTCGACTGCATCCAGCCCGGTCGGCTTGCGCCCGCCGTGAGTGAAAATCTCCCAGCGCGGCGCTTCACCTGGCCCGGACACCTTCTTGGCATCGATGGCGACAACGATGCACTGCGAACCGAAACGGTCCGCCGCCTCACCGACAAACTCTGGGTTGAACACCGCGGCGGTGTTGATCGAGACCTTGTCGGCACCGGCGTTGAGCAGGTTGCGGATGTCCTGCACGGTCCGCACGCCACCCCCTACCGTCAGCGGGATGAACACCTGACTGGCCATGCGCTCGACGGTATGCAGCGTGGTGTCGCGCCCATCGACGCTGGCGGTGATGTCGAGAAAGGTGATTTCGTCGGCACCTTGCTCGTCGTAGCGACGGGCGATTTCCACCGGGTCGCCGGCATCACGGATGTTCTCGAACTTGACGCCCTTGACCACCCGGCCGTTGTCCACGTCCAGGCAAGGGATAATGCGCTTGGCCAGTGCCATGGTTCAGTCCTCAGCCTTGGTAGTTGTCACAGAAGGCCTGGGCCTCAGCGACATCCAGGGTGCCTTCGTAGATGGCACGGCCGGTGATGGCGCCGATGATGCCCGGGGCCTTGGCGTCCAGCAGGGCCTTGATGTCACCCAGGTTGTGAATGCCGCCCGAGGCGATCACCGGGATACGGGTGGCTTCAGCCAGTGCCTTGGTGAAGGGCACGTTGCAGCCCTGCATCATGCCGTCCTTGGCGATGTCGGTGTAGACGATCGCCGAGACGCCATCGGCCTCGAAACGCTTGGCCAGGTCGATGACCTGCACCGAGCTCACTTCGGCCCAACCGTCGGTGGCGACGAAACCGTCCTTGGCGTCCAGGCCGACGATGACCTTGCCCGGGAAGGCTTTGCACGCTTCAGCGACGAACTCGGGCTGCTTGACGGCCTTGGTGCCGATGATCACGTAGCTGACGCCAGCCTTGACGTAGTGTTCGATGGTTTCCAGCGAACGGATACCGCCGCCGATCTGGATCGGCAGGTTCGGGTAGCGCTTGGCGATGGCGGTAACCACTTCACCATTGACCGGCTGGCCTTCGAAGGCGCCGTTGAGGTCGACCAGGTGCAGGCGGCGGCAGCCACCTTCGACCCACTTGGCGGCCATGCTCACGGGGTCGTCGGAAAATACCGTAGAGTCTTCCATGCGGCCCTGGCGCAGGCGCACGCAAGCACCGTCCTTCAGATCGATAGCGGGGATAATCAGCATCTTGGGAACCTGTCTATTTGTTGGGTTTCAGGGCTTCTCGAGTGCCCACAGGTCGCTTTCGATGCTCTCGAACCGCTCCTTGAGGTGCAGCTGAACATCGGCAATCGCCCTGTTGTAGTAATGGGGTGCAATCTCTTTGCTGAACAGCTCGAGGACCTCGGCCACCTCGAACGACCCCAGCTGCAGCTCGAAGCGGTCTTCGAGGAAGCGCTTCAAGGTGTCGAGCGCTTCGCGCTCCTGCTCGGGGGCCAGGGTGATGGTCGGGGCCTTGGTCTTCGACCTGCTCATTTACCAGCGCCCGTCCCAGGCGATGAAGTTCTGCAGCAGCTGCAGGCCATGGGTATGGCTCTTCTCCGGGTGGAACTGCACGGCAAAACGCGAACCGTCGGCCAGCGCTGCGGCAAAGTCGACGCCATAGTGACCGCGACCCACCACCTGGCCCGGCTTGCCGGCATTGATGTAGTAGCTGTGCACGAAGTAGAAACGTGCGCGGTCAGGGATGTCGTGCCACAGCGGGTGGTCGATGGTCTGGCTGACTTCGTTCCAGCCCATGTGCGGCACCTTCAGGTGCTCGCCCTCTTCTTGCAGGTCTTTGCCGAAAAAGCGCACCTGGCCAGGGAACAGGCCAATGCAGTCGACGCCGGTGTTTTCCTCACTGTGCTCGAGCAGCGCCTGCATACCGACGCAGATGCCGAGGAACGGGCGGTCCTGGCTGACTTCGCGCACCAGGCTGTCGAAGCCCAGGCGGCGGATCTCGGCCATGCAGTCGCGAATCGCGCCCACGCCCGGGAACACCACACGGTCGGCCTCGCGGATCACTGAGGCATCGCTGGTAACCAGCACTTTACCGGCACCTACGTGCTCAAGCGCCTTGGCCACCGAGTGCAGGTTACCCATGCCATAGTCGATTACGGCTACCGTTTGCATTTACAGGCACCCTTTGGTGGAAGGCATCTGCCCGGCCATACGCTCGTCGAGGGTGATGGCCATGCGCAGTGCGCGGCCGAAAGCCTTGAATACGGTTTCGATCTGGTGGTGGGTGTTGTGGCCACGCAGGTTGTCGATATGCAGGGTTACCAGGGCGTGGTTGACGAAGCCCTGGAAAAACTCCTGGAACAGGTCGACATCGAAGCCGCCAACGCTTGCACGGGTATACGGCACGTGCATCTGCAGGCCTGGGCGGCCAGAGAAGTCGATGACCACGCGTGACAGCGCTTCGTCCAGCGGCACGTAGGCGTGGCCGTAGCGGAAGATACCTTTCTTGTCACCGATAGCTTGGGCGAATGCCATGCCCAGGGTGATGCCGACGTCTTCGACGGTATGGTGATCGTCGATATGCGTGTCACCCTTGCACTCGATATCCAGATCGATCAACCCATGGCGGGCGATCTGGTCCAGCATGTGTTCAAGGAAGGGCACACCGATATCGAATCGGGCCTTGCCACTGCCATCGAGGTTGATCGAGCACTTGACCTGGGTTTCCAGGGTATTGCGCTCGACGGAAGCCTTACGTTCAACCATCACCAGCTCCGCAAAATCATTGGGCGAAAAGGGTTTCATTATAGGCCCAGAACGCGCCAGCTTGAAACGCGGATGACATATGGCAAAGCCAGGTTTTACGCGGGCTGGATGCCGCTACAGGTCTATACAACCACAACGACCCGCTCCTGCATCTGCGAAAGGGGCGCAGCGCGCCCCCCCTGCTGATCAATGGAACAGCACAGCAGTCTTCTGCAAGGTCACCCAGACACCCCAGGCCAACGGCACGACCACCACCGCCCAGGCCAGCAGCACCAGTGGCAGGCTGCCTGGCGCCGCTTTCCACTCCAGCGACCGCGCCCCATCGGCGCCCTTGTCATGGCTCAACGCCCGCTCGGCCGCCAGTTCGGCATCACTCATGAAGTGCTTGTCGGCCACCGGGCGCACCAGCATGTTGCAGATAAAGCCCAGCACCAGCAGACCCGCGAGGATGTACAAGGTCATGTCATAAGCCGCCGCCCGCTCCACGCCCGCTGCCAGTTGATACTCGCGCAGGTAGGTGATCAGCACCGGCCCCAGCACCCCCGCTGCCGCCCAGGCGGTCAGCAGGCGGCCATGGATGGCACCCACCATCTGCGTGCCGAACAGGTCGGCCAGGTAGGCCGGCACGGTTGCAAAACCACCGCCATACATCGACAGGATGATGCAGAACGCTGCCACGAAAAGCGCCACGTTGCCCAGGTGACCCATGTTAGGCACCAGGCTGTACAAGCCCACGCCCAAGGCGAAGAAGGCAAAGTAGGTGTTCTTGCGGCCGATGTAATCGGAGAACGATGCCCAGAAGAACCGGCCACCAATGTTGAACAGGCTCAGCAGGCCGGTAAAGCCGGCGGCGATCGCGGCAATCTGCGCCAGCTGCGCAGTGCTCAGCTGGCTGAAGGTCAGTTCGTTGCCCAGTAATTTACCGGCGAACACTTCCTGCAGCAGCGGTGACGCCATGCCCAAAATGCCGATGCCCGCCGACACGTTCAGGCACAGCACCAGCCAGATCAGCGCGAACTGCGGGGTCTTCCAGGCCACACTGACGTGCACATGACGGTCGGTGACCATGGCGTTACCGGCATTCTTCAACGGCGCAGCCCAGCCCTCAGGCTTCCAGCCGGTCGGTGGTACGCGATACGCCAGGGCGCCAGCGGTCATGAACACAAAGTAGATTGCCGCCATGGCGACAAAACTCTGCCATACGCCAACCTCGTGCTCATTGCCAAAATGCCCCATAAGCGCGGTGGCCAGCGGCGCCCCGACCATGGCCCCGCCGCCGAAGCCCATGATCGCCATACCGGTGGCCATGCCGCGTTTGTCCGGGAACCACTTGATCAAGGTCGACACGGGTGAGATGTAGCCCAGGCCCAGACCGATACCGCCAATCACGCCCGAGCCAAGCCACATCAGCCACAGCTGATGGGTTTTCACACCTATCGCCGAAAGCAGCATGCCACCGCACCAGCACAAGGCCGACACCAGGCCAGCCTTGCGCGGGCCGGCGTGCTCCAGCCAGCCGCCCAGCACCGCCGCCGAGCAGCCGAGGAAGACGAAGAACAGGGTATAGATCCAGCTCAGCATCGAGATTGGCCAGTCGCATTCGGCGCTGAACATCCGGGCCATGAAGCCCATGTCTGCCGCACAGGCGACGGGGGCGGTGATCCCCAGGGCTTGCGACAAAGGCAGCCAGAATACCGAGAAGCCGTAGGCCATACCGATGCACAGGTGAATGGCCAGGGCAGCTGGCGGGACCAGCCAGCGGTTGAAGCCCGGGCGGGCGATTATGCGTTCCTTCGACAGGAAGCCTGGCTCACTGGCCGAGCTTCCCGTCGCGACGGTACTGGTCATGAATCTGATCCTTGTTATAGGGAGGGTGCTCGCAAAGCGGCGCAAGGGTAGCAGCATCAAGCAGCATGAAAGCAATCTGCCATCGTTCATTTTTGCCTGACTGAAACGGTCATGTTCCCGGCAAAAGCTCAATATTAGGCTGTCGAAAGCCATACTCTCTGATACAGGCGTAGGAATTTCCTACATCTCTAGTCGTACAAGCGGGGGTAACCGCGACAGCGTTATACTCTGCCGCCTGAACTCACTAACGGACTAAAAGGACTCGCCCATGAAAGCGTTCGGCAAAATCCTGGGACTGGGGCTTCTCGGGTTACTGCTGATCATCGTGGCGCTGGGCTTCGCCCTGACCCACCTCTTTGATCCCAACGACTACAAAGACGAGATTCGCCAGCTGGCACGCGACAAGGCGCACGTCGAACTGACCCTCAACGGTGACATCGGCTGGAGCCTGTTCCCGTGGCTGGGCCTGGAGCTGCACGAAGCCAGCATCGCCACCTTGAACAAATCCAAGGAACCGTTCGCTGACCTGCAGATGCTTGGCCTTTCGGTCCGTGTGCTGCCGCTGCTGCGCCGCGAAGTGCAAATGAGCGACGTACGTGTCGAGGGCCTGAACCTGACCCTGGCGCGTGACGAACAGGGCCATGGCAACTGGGAGGACATCGGCAAGCCGCTGCCCGCGCAGAATGGCGCAAGCACCGATGCATCCGCACAGGCACCTGCCGAGCAGACGCCTGCGACCACCAACAGCAACGACCGCGCCATCAAGCTGGACATCGACAGCCTGACCGTGAACAACGCCCGCGTGCAGTACACCGATGCCAAGACCGGCCACAGCTACAGCGCCGAAAGCATCCAGCTGAGCACCGGCCCGATCCATGAAGGCGCAAACATTGCGCTCAAGGCCAGCGCCTTCATCAGCGCCAGCCAACCGAGCATCAAGGCCCGTACCGAGCTGGCCGGCGAATTGCGCTTCGACCGCAAGCTCAAGCGCTACAACTTCGAAGACATGCGCCTGTCGGGCGAGACCTCGGGTGAGCCTACCGGCGGCAAGACCGTGACCTTCGCCGCCCAAGGCCAACTGCTGGTCGACCTGGCCGCCAATGTCGCCTCATGGAACGGCCTGAAAGTCTCGGCCAACCAACTGCGCGCCCTCGGTGAGCTGAACGTGCGTGATCTGGACAAAGCACCCCAGCTGAGCGGCGGCCTGTCCATCGCCCAGTTCAACCTGCGCGCCTTCCTTGAAAGCATTGGCCACCCGCTGCCGGCCACCAACGACCCGGCCGCCTTCGCCAAGCTGGAGCTGGTGACTCGCCTGCAGGGCACGCCCAGCAGCCTGGCCCTGGAAGACCTGGCAGTGAAGCTGGACGACAGCACCTTCAGCGGCCGCGTGGCCGTCGAAGATTTCGCCAAACAAGCCCTGCGCCTGCAGCTTAAGGGCGACACCTTCGACGCCGACCGCTACCTGCCGGCCAAGAGCGAAGAAGCCAAGGGCGCCACCGCTGCGCGCCAGGCCGAGGTCAAGCAACAAGAGGCCAGCGCCGTAGCCGGTGCCGGCACCACACCACTGCCCAACGCCCCAACACAAGTGGCATGGAGCGACGACAAGCTGCTGCCGGTCGACCGTCTGCGCGCCCTCGACCTGCAGGCCGACCTGGCCTTCGGCTCGTTGACCCTGGACAAGCTGCCGATCGAGAGCGCCCAGCTCAAGGCCGTTGGCCAAGGCGGCCTGCTGACCCTGCAAACCCTGCGCGGAGAGCTGTACAACGGCACCTTCGAAGCCAAGGGCACGGTCGACGTGCGCCCTGCCGTGCCACAGCTGGGTGTGAACACCAATATCCAGCGGGTGCCGGTGGAACACTTCATCAAGACCGAAGGCAAGGAACAGACGCCGCCGGTCAAGGGCCTGCTGACCCTGACCAGCGATCTGACAGCCACTGGTAACAGCCAGAAAGCACTGGTCGACACCCTGAACGGCAGCGCAAACTTCGCCATCAACGATGGCGTGCTGGTCAATGCCAACCTGGAACAGCAGTTGTGCCAAGCCATCGCCACGCTCAATCGCAAGACGCTGAGCAGCGAACCACGCGGCAAGGACACCCCGTTCCAGGAGCTGCGCGGCAGCCTGGTGGTACGCAATGGCGTCGCCAGCAACCCGGACCTCAAGGCGCGTATCCCGGGCCTGACCGTCAATGGCCATGGTGACCTTGACCTGCGCGTGCTGGGCATGGACTACAACATCGGCATAGTCGTCGAAGGCGACCAGCGTGCCATGCCGGACCCGGCCTGCCAGGTCAACGAACGTTATGTGGGTGTTGAAGTCCCCCTGCGCTGCCGTGGTCCGCTGGAACTTGGCGCAAAGGCCTGCCGCCTCGACCAGAACGGCCTGGGCAAGGTTGCCGCCAAGCTGGCCGGCAACCGCCTGAAAGACAAGATCGATGAAAAACTTGACGAAAAACTTGGAGACAAAGTGAGCCCGGAACTGAAAGACGCGCTCAAGGGGCTGTTCAACCGATGAGCCCCGAGCAGTTCTCCAGCGCAGTGCTGGACTGGTATGACGAGCACGGCCGGCACGACCTGCCCTGGCAACAGGGCATCACGCCGTACCGGGTGTGGGTGTCGGAAATCATGTTGCAACAGACCCAGGTCAGCACCGTGCTCAACTACTTCGACCGCTTCATGCAGGCCCTGCCAACCGTGCAAGCCCTGGCCGAAGCACCGGAGGACGAAGTGCTGCACCTGTGGACGGGCCTGGGCTACTACACCCGCGCACGCAACCTGCAAAAGGCCGCCAAGGTCGTCGTCGAGCAACATGGCGGCGAATTCCCGCGCAGTGTCGAGCAGCTTACCGAGCTGCCCGGCATTGGCCGCTCCACTGCCGGCGCCATCGCCAGCATCAGCATGGGCATCCGCGCGCCGATCCTCGACGGCAACGTCAAGCGCGTGCTGGCACGCTACACCGCCCAGGCCGGCTACCCTGGCGAACCCAAGGTTGCCAACCAGCTATGGGCCACCGCCGAGCGCTTTACCCCGCAACAACGCGCCAACCACTACACCCAGGCGATGATGGACATGGGCGCCACGCTGTGTACGCGCAGCAAGCCCAGTTGCCTGATCTGCCCGTTGCAGCGCGGCTGCGAAGCGCACCTGCACGGCGAAGAAACCCGCTACCCCGAGCCCAAACCGCGCAAGGCGCTGCCGCAACGGCGCACACTGATGCCACTGCTGGCCAACCACGAAGGTGCCATCCTGCTTTACCGCCGCCCTTCCAGCGGCCTTTGGGGGGGCTTGTGGAGCCTGCCGGAACTGGACGACATCGCCCAGCTCGACGACCTGGCCTACCAGCACGGCCTGCGCCTGGCTGGCCGCCACGCCATGGACGGCCTGACCCATACCTTCAGCCACTTCCAGCTGGCGATCGAGCCCTGGCTCGTGCACGTCGACCCGGTCGGCGAGCACGTGGCCGAGGCCGACTGGCTCTGGTATAACCTCGCCACCCCGCCGCGCCTGGGCCTCGCCGCCCCGGTGAAAAAGCTGCTTGAACGCGCGGCCGACGAACTGATCGCAGGAGACGCCCGATGACCCGCACCGTGATGTGCCGCAAATACCAAGAAGAACTGCCAGGCCTGGAACGCCCGCCCTATCCCGGAGCCAAGGGCCAGGACATCTTCGAACACATCTCGCAGAAAGCCTGGGCCGACTGGCAGAAGCACCAGACCATGCTGATCAACGAGAAGCGCCTGAACATGATGAACGCCGAGGACCGCAAATTCCTCCAGGCTGAGATGGACAAGTTTTTCGCCGGCGAAGAATACGCCCAGGCCGAAGGCTACGTTCCACCGGCCGAATGACCCCAAAAATCGTAAGCGACGGAATTAATTTAAAATTTTTTCAAAAAGTCGTTGACGAGCGGTCCGGAAATCTATTTAATTCACCTCGTCGCCCAGATAGCTCAGTCGGTAGAGCAGAGGATTGAAAATCCTCGTGTCGGCGGTTCGACTCCGTCTCTGGGCACCACCTTCAAGCTTCTGGTGGTTGCAAAGTTACCCGAAGCGACAACAAGAAACCCGCCTAGTGCGGGTTTTTTGTTGTCTGTGATTTTTAACTTCAGGCGGCTTCGAAGAACACCAGATTTCACAACGCAACCTGAAGGCTCGCCATGCAATCGAGAAACCCGCAGCCTAAGCAGACTGCGGGCCAACCCTTACTCGTCCGACATGGAACGAAGATGATTGAATGCGTCCTCGGTCATGTGCCCCATGTAGGAGATGCTGTGCAACTGAAGGTGGCCGTGTTGCTTGCCTTTTTCGATAATGGCGGCGATGTCAGCCTTTGTAATCCTTTGCTCGTCGCAACCGGCGAAACCGGTTGGATAGTAAACCCTGCCATCGTCCGTGTAGCCGTACAGGGTGACCAGATAAAAGTGCTTCATGACTCCTCCTTTGTAGCGCAAACGTGCGCATCACTCACAGACGCCGAATTGGCGCAGTGACAGGCTGCCAGCCAGCATGGCTGGCAGCAGGAGAGAAGCTACGCAGGGCCCACGGTCCGCATAATCTGGATATGTATCCCACAGACATCTCAAGCTGCAGCGCCCAGGCGCGCTGCTTGGGTTTATCGGGCAATTGCGCTTCAATACGCGCACTTTCAGACTCACCCAAGGATTTCCCCATGGCCACCCCTACCAAGCAACAGAAACGCGCCAAGCGCGCCGCCAGCAAGGCCAAGCAGAACCGCATGGTACGCAGCGGCCAAGCGGTCAAGGCCAGTGCCGGCGACAGCGCCAGCGTCGAGCAGGTGTACAACAAGGCCATGGAGTCGGGCAGCTACGACGCGATGTTCAACAAGATGAAGGAAGCCCAGGAAGGCGGCCTGGTGCCAATGATCTCGGTGTTCCTGGTGGACCCGCTGCTCGCCCTGGTGCTCAAGGGGCACAAGGAAGAACACGCCACCGACTACATCGTGCTGGTGTTCAACGCCTACCGCAAATGGCTGGACGGCGCTGACGAAGAGACCACCATGGCCTGGCTGGAGAGTGATGAGTTCCAGGACGCCTATATCGCCGCTTCCGAACTGGTGGCCAAGCAGCAGCAACAGCAGAAGCAGTTCGGCTGACAGGGCCATATAACCTGTTGCGCCCCCTGTAGGAGCGGGTTTACCCGCGAATACGATGGCGGCTGCAACGGTGATTAGCCAAGGAAATTGGCCTGCAGCCCCGGCCCTTTCGCGGGTAAACCCGCGCCTACGGGCCTGTGGTGAACCTGCGGGCTTGCCCGCAAAAGGGCCATCACAGGCCACAAAAAAAGGCCGCACCTTTCACAAGGTGCGGCCTTTTCATTTCAGCCAGCGCCGATCAGCTGTCCAGCGCCGCCCGCCCGGCAGCCTCGCGCTTGCGGTGCACCAGCAAGCCAGCCGCCACCACACCAATACTCAGCAACGCAGTCGCAATGATCTCCGCACGGTGATCCTCACGCAGCGCCATGACCACCAGAATGGCAACGATGAAGGCAATGGTCGCCCAGGTCAGGCCCGGGAACAGCCACATCTTGAAGGTGATCTTCTCGCCGCGGGCTTCACGCTGGGCGCGCATGCGCAGCTGCGAAACGGCAATCACCAGGTACACCAGCAGCGCGATGGCGCCAGAGCTGGCCAGCAGGAACTCAAACACCTGGGCCGGTGCCACGAAGTTGGCGAACACGCAAAGGAATGCCGCTGCGGTGGACAGCAGTACCGCCACGTGCGGGGTCGCCGCCTTGGTGGTGCGCTGAGCGATGGCCGGAGCATCACCACGCTTGCTCAGCGAGAACAACATGCGCGAAGAAGTGTACAGCGCCGAGTTCAGGCAGCTGGTCACGGCAATCAGCACGACAATGTCGACGATCAGCTTGGCATTCGGCACACCGATACGGCTCAGCACGGTCTGGTAGGAGCCCGTCTCGGCCAGGGCCGGGTCGTTCCACGGCACGAGGGCCACGACCAGGAAGATCGACACCAGGTAGAACAGGCAGATACGCCAGATTACCGAGTTGGTGGCACGGCTGATCTGCTTGCCCGGGTCCTTCGACTCGGCAGCGGCGATGGTGACGATTTCGGTACCCATGAACGAGAACATGGTGGTCAGCATGGCTGCCAGCACTGCGCCCAGGCCGTTGGGCATGAAGCCCTGGGTATCGAACAGGTGGCTGGCACCGCTCACCTGGCTGCTCGGTACAAAGCCGAACAAAGCAGCACAGCCCACGGCGATGAAGCCGATGATCGCCAGCACTTTGAGCAGGGCAAACCAGAACTCGAACTCACCGTAGTTCTTCACACTGCACAGGTTGGTAAGTGTCAGTGCCAAGGTAATGACGAGGGAGAACGCCCACAGGTCAACCGCCGGGAACCAGGCATGCAGAATGGCTGCGGCGGCGTTGGCCTCCAGCGGAATCACCAGCACCCAGAACCACCAGTACAGCCAGCCAATGGTGAAACCGGCCCAGCGCCCGATGGCGCGGTCGGCATACGTAGAGAACGAACCGGTGTCAGGCGAGGCGACTGCCATTTCACCCAACATACGCATCACCAGCACGACCAGCGTACCGGCGGCAGCGTAAGCCAGCAGCACGGCAGGGCCGGCAGCTGCGATGGCGTGGCCGGAGCCTACGAACAGGCCGGCACCGATGACGCCAGCGATGGACAGCATGGTCACATGCCGTTGTTTGAGCCCCTGAGCGAGGTCATTGGAATTGTTACCGCTCATTGAAACTACCTTTGTAAGGAGTGGACCACGCCGACTGCGGGTACAGAGCGCGCCAGGGTTGACCTAGGCGTCGCTGCAATCGGCGGTTTCCAACTGGCAATAAGCGCGCCATATGACGAATACACTCGTCAGAAAATTCTGCAGGCCTTTTAGGATGCGGCCTGGAGGGCTTTCGGCCATTGCATGACCGAAAGGACCTCAAATCAGCGGATTACTGAAATACCCACTTACAAATGCACCAAAGGTGCTCCTCGGTAACACCTGTGCACCACTGCAATGCCAAAAAGTGCAACCCATGGGTACAACCTTGTGACATCAACATAGCATTCGTGGGTGAACCCGTTTGCACTGGCAAAAGGTCGGGTTTACCCCTCCAATGGGTCAAAACAGCTTCCATGAGCCGGCCAAAGCTGGCACCATCGCGCCTTTTTTCATCAAGGCTCTGGTGCTGGGCGACACCTTCGCGGACATCTGCGCGACGTTACGCTGTAGCGATGCGACAAACTGCCCCACCAGCGCCCCCAGTCCCCGGCGACCCTGTTGGCCGTCATAATGCCGCTATGCTAGCTTGGCGCACGCCAGGAAGGCCGCCAACAGCTGGGAACGCACCCGAACACATGAGGACCGCACATGGCTCAGGCCACGCCCGCGCTGGAAATCCGCAATTTGCACAAACGCTACGGCGAGCAGGAAATTCTAAAGGGCATTTCGCTGACCGCTCGCGACGGTGACGTGATCTCCATCCTGGGGTCGTCCGGCTCCGGCAAGTCCACCCTGCTGCGCTGCATCAACCTGCTCGAGAACCCCCACCAGGGCGAAATCCTGGTCGCCGGCGAAGCCCTCAAGCTCAAGGCCGCCAAGAATGGCGACCTGATCGCAGCCGACAACCGCCAGATCAATCGCCTGCGCAGCGAAATCGGCTTTGTCTTCCAGAATTTCAACCTGTGGCCGCACATGTCGATCCTCGACAACATCATCGAGGCGCCACGCCGCGTGCTCGGCCAAAGCAAGGCCGAGGCCATCGAAGCCGCCGAAGCGCTGCTGAACAAGGTCGGCATCTACGACAAACGCCACAGCTACCCCGCCCAGCTTTCCGGTGGCCAGCAACAGCGCGCCGCCATTGCCCGTACCCTGGCCATGAAGCCCAAGGTCATCCTGTTCGACGAGCCCACTTCGGCCCTCGATCCGGAAATGGTCCAGGAAGTGCTTAACGTTATCCGCGCATTGGCCGAAGAAGGCCGTACCATGCTGCTGGTGACGCACGAGATGAGCTTTGCCCGCCATGTGTCCAGTGAAGTCGTCTTCCTGCACCAGGGCCTGGTCGAAGAGCAGGGATCGCCGCAGCAGGTCTTCGAAAACCCGACCTCGGCGCGTTGCAAGCAATTCATGTCCAGCCACCGCTAACGGAGCAATACATGCACACCTACAAGAAGTTTCTCCTGGCAGCTGCTGCCACGCTGGTGATGTCGGCAAACGCCATGGCCGCAGAAAAACTGCGCATGGGCATCGAAGCCGCCTACCCACCGTTCAACAACAAGGATGCCAGCGGTAACGTGGTTGGCTTCGACAAAGACATTGGCGACGCCCTGTGCGCCAAGATGAAAGTCGAGTGCTCGGTCGTTACCTCCGACTGGGACGGCATCATCCCGGCCCTGAACGCCAAGAAGTTCGACTTCCTGGTGTCGTCGCTGTCGATCACCGACGAACGCAAGCAGGCTGTGGACTTCACCGATCCGTACTACTCCAACAAGCTGCAGTTCATCGCGCCGAAAAACGTCGACTTCAAGACCGACAAAGCGTCGCTCAAGGGCAAGGTCATCGGCACCCAGCGCGCCACCCTGGCCGGCACCTACCTTGAAGACAACTACCCGGATGTCGATATCAAACTCTACGACACCCAGGAAAACGCCTACCTTGACCTGGTTTCCGGTCGTATCGACGGCATCCTGGCCGACAAGTACGTGCAGTACGAGTGGCTGAAAAGCAAAGACGGCTCGAACTTCGAGTTCAAGGGCGAGCCGGTGATGGACAGCGACAAGATCGGCATTGCCGTGCGCAAAGGTGACACCAAGCTGCGCGACGACCTGAACAAAGCCCTGGCAGAAATCAAAGCCGACGGTACGTACAAGAAAATCAACGACAAGTACTTCCCGTTCAGCATCGAATGATCCGCCCTGACCGGCGCGCCCTTGCGGCGCGCCAGTCCCTAATATGACCTGCCCATGAATATCGACCTGCACGGATTCGGTCCGGCCATGATGGCCGGCACCCTGATGACCGTAAAACTGGCGCTTTGCGCCTTGCTGCTGGGGCTGGTCCTGGGCCTGCTCGGCGCCCTGGCCAAGACCTCCCCGCTCAAGCCGCTGCAATGGCTTGGCGGCTTCTACTCGACCCTGGTTCGCGGCGTGCCCGAACTGCTGTGGGTGCTGCTTATCTATTTCGGCACCGTCGGGCTCATGAACAGCCTCGGCGAAGCCCTGAACATGCCCGGCCTTGAGCTAAGCGCCTTCGCCGCGGGCGTGATCGCCCTGGGCCTGTGCTTTGGCGCCTACGCCACCGAAGTGTTCCGTGGCGCCATCCTCGCAATCCCCAAGGGCCACCGCGAAGCCGGCCTGGCGCTGGGCCTGTCCAAGGGCCGCATCCTCTCGCGGATCATCCTGCCGCAGATGTGGCGCATCGCCCTGCCCGGCCTTGGCAACCTGTTCATGATCCTGATGAAGGACACCGCCCTGGTATCGGTAATCGGCCTTGAAGAAATCATGCGTCATTCGCAGATCGGCGTGACCGTGACCAAAGAGCCGTTCACCTTCTACATGGTCGCGGCCTGCATCTACCTGGGCCTGACCGTGCTTGCCATGACCGGTATGCATTTCATGGAAAAACGCGCCGCTCGCGGCTTTGCGAGGGCTGAATAATGAATTGGGAAGTCATCTTCAAATGGCTGCCACGCCTGGCCGAGGGTGCGGTCCTGACCCTGGAGCTGGTGGCCATTGCCGTGGTTGCCGGGTTGATCCTGGCCATCCCGCTGGGCATTGCACGTTCCTCGCGCCACTGGTACGTGCGCGCAGTGCCGTTCAGCTACATCTTCTTCTTCCGTGGCACGCCGCTGCTGGTGCAGTTGTTCCTGGTCTATTACGGCCTGGCGCAGTTCGATGCGGTGCGCTCCAGTTCGCTGTGGCCGTACCTGCGCGATCCGTTCTGGTGCACGGTGCTGACCATGACCCTGCACACCGCCGCGTACATTGCCGAGATTCTACGCGGCGCACTGCAGTCGATCCCCAAAGGTGAGATCGAAGCGGCCCGGGCGCTGGGCATGTCGCGGGGCAAGGCGCTGTTCTACATCATGCTGCCACGCGCTGCGCGCATCGGCCTGCCGGCGTACAGCAACGAAGTGATCCTGATGCTCAAGGCCAGTGCCCTGGCCAGTACCGTGACCCTGCTGGAGCTGACCGGCATGGCCCGTACCATCATCGCCCGCACCTACCTGCCGGTGGAAATCTTCTTCGCCGCAGGCGTGTTCTACCTGGTGATCTCGTTCATGCTGGTGCAAGGCTTCAAGCTGCTGGAGCGCTGGTTGCGCGTGGATGCCTGCCAAGGCCGCTGACATCTCCTAGCCTTCTTCGCGGGCACGCCCGCTCCTATGTATGGACTCGCCCACACTGTCTAGCTGCTTTTTTGAACATAGGAACCCGGTTGCATCTATGTATCAGGCCTGTTCGAGGAAGCTTTTTGCTTCTGGCCAACATCGTGGTGAGCTCGCAGTGTGCCGTTTACATTGAGGCCACTATCAGGCCTGTAGGAGCGGAGGCATCGGTCTGCGACGGTCTTACCTAGGGTCAATGTTCACTAGCAGGGGTTGGAGCGCCTAGCGCCCCGGTGGCATTACCCGGTGGGTCAGAGGCTCATAGCCGCCTCCGGTTTTTCGTTCGGTTTGCGTTGGTAAACCTGATCGCTCTGTAACAGGGCCCAGATAATCCGCAGATTTCGATTAGCCAGCCTGATCGCCGCCTCCTTGCGCCCAAGGCGGGATAGCCAACGCAAGAGGCGGCGATCATCTGGCTGATCGGAATCAGGCCTTAGCTGGCTCAAGACGGAATGCGCGCCCTGGATCATCAGGCTGCGTATGTAGCCGTCACCGCGCTTGCTCATCTTGCCCAATCTGATTTTGTTTCCGCTGCTGTGCTGATCGGGCACGATACCGAAGAAGGCGGAATACATTCGGCCACTGGCGAAGCGGCTGGGGTCGGTCTGTTTCGCCACGATCGCCGTGGCAATGATAGGGCCGACGCCGCGAATGGTGATCAGTCGCTGAGCGACTTTATCCTCTTGGGCAGTCGCTTCGAGCCGGCGGCTCAGCGCCGCTATGCGTTCACCTAGAGACAACCAGTCCATCAGCAACTCATCGAGCAACTCGCGCAACAGGTCGGGTAGAGGCAAGGAAGCATCCTCAAGCGCCTGAGGCACATGCTTATTGATCGCGGCATCGCCCTGGGGCATGGATACGCCATGCTCAAGTAGCAAACCACGGATCTGATTGCCCAGCGCGGTATGTCGCTTGATGTTACCGCGCCGGATACGGTGCAGCGCTTGAATAGCCAGTGCTGTGGTGCTCTTGATCGGTATCGAAGCGATGCTCGTATCGCGACCGGCACGCAAAATGGCATAGCAGTCGTTACGATCGTTCTTTGCACCGCTGCGATGTTCGGCGACACGTTGCGCCGGCAGGATGCGAACCGGATTACCTTTGGCCTGCAGCAGCCTGGCCCAGGCTTGCGCACCTGGACCGCACTCCATCAAGACGGCCACGGTCGTTGGCAGCCTGAGCAGGAAATCATGGAACGCTTGGCGGGATTTGATGCGATCTTCGTAGATCACCCGCCCAGTAGCGTCCTCGCCTGCTAATTGGAAGACCTGTTTGGCCAGGTCTACGCAGATGGTTGTGCAAAGCTCCACATCAGTGGAAGACAGGGAATCGTGTTTCGAACTATGCTTTTTCATGGTCTCGCCCTCGCTGCCGTTGGCTTCTTCGAACACCACCGTGGCACTGTGATGCCTCGGCGGGGGCGAGTCCATCGATTACAACAGGCCTATGCTGAACCTTCGTAGGAGCGGGTTTACCCGCGAATAGGCCCTCAACCCCAACACACATCCCCATGCCCAGCCCCCTCCACAGCCACCACCTAAGCACCCGCTTCCAGGCCCTCGACCAGTTCCTGATCGAGCACCAACAGCTGTGGAAACCCCGCCCCTTCACCACCCTGCAACTGCCTTGGGAAACCACCCACCCAGAGCTTGCCGGCCACCTGCGCCAATGTTCCCTGGCAGACGCCGAAGCCGACAGCGCCCCTGACCGCTTGCCTGCCCCATTCCCGCAACTGGCCGAACAAGCCCGACAGCTCGCCACGCTCGGCAGCCTTGCGCAAACCAATCTACCGCCTGCCGCCCACCGCCTGGACGTCGCTGTCCCCGGCCGCAAATGGCAGCAGATCGAAGCCTTCGCCAGCCACCTGGCCTTCCGCGAGCAGCCCCGGCACTGGCTGGACTGGTGTTCTGGCAAAGGCCACCTCGGCCGTCGCCTGCTGCAACCCGGGCAACACCTGACCTGCCTGGAGTACGACGCCGACCTGGTCGCTGCCGGTCAGGCCCTGAGTGCACACCACCACTTGCAAGCACAGCACGTACATCAGGATGTGATGGCCAGCGACAGCGCTCGCCACCTGGCTGACGATAAAAGCGTGGTTGCCCTGCATGCCTGTGGCGATCTGCATGTACGCCTGCTGCAACTGGCCAGCCAGCAAGGTTGCCGGCAACTGGCCATAGCCCCCTGCTGCTACAACCGCATCGCCGCGCAGCAATACCAGGCGTTATCCACAGCCGCGCAGGCGTCGAGCCTGCAGCTGTCGCTGGACGACCTGGGCCTGCCCTTGAGCGAAACCGTCACTGCCGGCGCCCGCGTGCGGCGCCAGCGCGACACCTCGATGGCCCGGCGCCTGGGCTTCGACCTGCTGCAACGCCAGCAGCGCCAGAGCGATGAATACCTGCCGACACCTTCCCTGCCGGTGGCCTGGCTGGAGAAGCCCTTCGAACAATACTGCCGTGACTTGGCTGAACTGAAGCAATTGCCAGTGAGCGGCGACCCGGACTGGGCAATGTTGGAAGCTGCGGGCTGGCAACGCCTGGCCGAGGTCCGCAACCTGGAGCGCGTACGCAACCTGTTCCGTCGGCCACTGGAGCTGTGGCTGGTACTCGATCGCGCCCTGTTCCTCGAAGAACAAGGCTATGACGTGCGCCTGGGCCTGTTTTGCGATTACCCACTGACCCCGCGCAACCTGCTCATTCTCGCGGAACGCGACGGTTAGCCGCAGCACAACCTGTGGATAAGTCTGTGAACAAGCTTGTGATTACCTGTTGGATCCAAGCGCTATTTCAAGCGCTTGGCTTATTCCTGCTTGCGGCTGCAGCCCAGTAAAAACAGGCGTTTGCGCAAAGACCAGCGGCGTAGCGATCCGGCATGCCTTTCGCTCAGGTCGCCGATGCCACTTGTGCATAAACATTTCTTGTGGTTAGCGCAAGCGGCTGTTGTGGGAGCGGCCTTGCGTCGCGAAAGGGCCGCAAAGCGGCCCCCGTTTTCGGCACAATCTCTGAAATCGCCGGGGCTGCTTTGCAGCCCATTCGCGACGCAAGGCCGCTCCCACAAATGACCGCGTCAATGCCTAATGCGCCTTGCCCTTGGCAATCTCGATATCGTTCATCAGCGCCTTGGCCATGTCGCAAAGGTAATCGGCTGCACCCAGGAATTTATGGTCGTCCTCCATATCCCCCTCGCGCACTAGGTGCTTGATGTAGCCCATCAGGATCGAGACATGCTCGTAGGCCGCGTCGACGGGGACGCCGGGCTCTACGCGTAGCAGATTGAGGGATGGGTTACCGGCTGCGAGGAAGGTTTCCACGCCTGCGGTTGTGATTGGTTTGGGGCTGTTGGGATCAGAATCGATCGTTTTCACTTTTCAAACTCCCTAGTTCAAAAGGAGTTGCCGTGTTCATTCTTTCTCACGGAACAAAGGCGGCAACCGTGCACGAGGTGAGAAACCGAGTGAACGTAGGAAGCTCGGCCAGACCAAGGTCTGCCCGCGCACAGTCGCCATTACGCAGCCGATACGTTCAAAGTCGGGTTCTCACACCCGGTCGCCAGAGCGACCCGCAAACGGTATCTGTGAGCCATTTCCCCAACAACAGCGTTACTTCGACGGCGCGCGTAGGATACTTCCGAAGCATCCAAACCCTGAAGCTTTTGACCCCATGGTTCAGAATTCCCTTACACAGATAACCCGGCTTACCCGCCCCCGTGTAGGAGCGGGTTCACCCGCGAAGAGGCCATACCAGACAACACAAGGCTAATGCTCCACCGCCGCAACGGTGTATCATCCGCCCCCCAAATCATTAAAAAGTGACGTCGCGCGCTGCCCGCCAGCCCCGCGACCTTCTGGCGTTGCGCCAGAACCGACAATGGACCACCGGACCTGAGCATCGTGACCCGAGCCAACCCCCTCGCCCTGTTGACCTTCGCCCTGGCCCTCACCGGCTGCGCCGGCGGCACCTCGCCCCACCCCAACAGCAACCTGGGCTGGAACCACCCCGGCATGCAGCTGGGCGGTGACAACGGCCTGCCCCTGCGCACAGAAGCCCCGTGCCGCAAGCGCGGCTGCGACAATGACAAGCTGTTTTTCAACCCGGGTAAAAGCGAGCCTAGCGTCACCACCATGCACCGCGGCTGGTAGGAAAATTCTTCTTTTGGGCCGGTGACTTAGGTCTTTTGCGAACATTCGCAAGGAAGTGGTTTACAGGCGCCAAACGATCGCTATAATGACGCCCCATTGCCGGTATAGCTCAGATGGTAGAGCAACTGACTTGTAATCAGTAGGTCCCGGGTTCGATTCCTGGTGCCGGCACCATATCCAGCTCCATCGCATTCCACCGAATGCCTTGGAAGCCTTTAAACCCGCCCTTTGGCGGGTTTTTTCGTTCCAGGACCCTCCGTCGGGATCCAACAAAATACCCCATCCCCGGGGGTATTTTTAGGGTACAGCGTCTTGCCTGCATGGAGAACGTACCCTTATGCCACGCCTAGCCGTTCCTCTCAGCGACCTCAAATGCCGTACGGCAAAACCTCGCGAACGTGCCTACAAGCTATTCGACGGTGGCGGCATGTACCTCTTCGTGAAACCCAACGGCGTGAAAACGTGGCGATTGCGCTACTTCAAGCCCAGCGGCAAGGAAGGCACGCTGATCATCGGCAACTACCCCATCATCTCGCTGGCCGTCGCGAGGACCAAGCGCGATGAAGCCAAAGCCCTATTGCTCGATAACCTCGACCCGATGGAAGAGAAGAAGAAAGCAAAGCTTGCTGCCCAACGAGCCTCCCTGCTTTTCCAAACCGTCGCCCTGGAGTGGCACGCCGAGATGTCCCGGCGCTGGACGGAGGGACACGCCAAGACCGTCATGAGCCGGTTGCGCACCCACGTCTTCCCCTTGATAGGCCAACGCCCTATCGCTGAGCTTGATACCCATGATCTGCTTGAGGTCACGCTGCGTATCAAAGAGCGCGGCACCATGGACGTTGCTCTGCGCGTGCAGAATTATCTCTCCACGATCATGCGGGGCGCGAAGCGGGCAAGGCAGATCAGCCAGAATCCTGCGCTCGATCTGGCAGGGTCGATTCATGCCCCGCGTACCGTGCACCGCCCTGCCCTCTCACTCAACCGCCTCCCCGAACTCCTCAGCCGGATCGACAACTACAACGGCCGTGAGCTAACCAAGCTGGCTGTACTGCTGACGCTGCACGTGTTCGTGCGCTCCAGCGAACTGCGGTTTGCGCGCTGGGATGAGTTCGACCTGCAAAGGGCGATGTGGGAAATCCCGGACACCCGTAAGCCAATCGACGGCGTGCGCAATTCCACCCGTGGCACCAAGATGAGCGGTGACATACAGATGGTGCCGCTCTCTCCCCAAGTCATCGCGATCCTGGAACGATTACGCGGCTTGAGTCGATTCTCCGAGCTGGTGTTGCCCGGTGATCACAAGTACTGGAAGCCAATGTCCGAGAACACGGTTAACCAGGTGCTGCGCAACGTTGGCTACGACACATCCAAGGAGGTATGCGGGCATGGATTCAGGACCATGGCCTGTAGCGCCTTGCTGGAGTCAGGGCTGTGGACAGATGCGGCTATTGAGCGGCAGATGAGCCACAAGGAACGCAATCGCGTGCGCGCCGCCTATATCCACAAGGCCGAATTTCTGGAGCAGCGTCGGTTGATCATGGCGTGGTGGAGTAATTACATCGATGCCAACAGATCGGGGCATGTCACTCCACATGAGTTCGCCCATCCATCTGGCGACAACATCACTCCCTTGCCAAGTGGGCGTGGCGCATTCAATCGTCGGTGAACCCTCCAGAGCACCGTTGGCCGCTCTTTAATTCGGGTCCATCCAAACAGGGCTGCAAAGCCGCCCTGTTTGGATGGACCTCGCTTTGCAAAGCTAAAAGCCGAAACAAATCCTTTGGATACCACTGATTTCCACCGGTGGATAATTTCATGCACAGCCCCAGAGGCCACGAGGAATGGGGCGTTGACCAAAATTATCCACAGGCGTAGAACTGACCGTGCAACCGCTGCCTTAGGCAGCAACCCAGGTGACCCGAACCTTCAAGGTCACGCCGCTCTCGCGGTGGTTCTCCCCAAAGGCGATTCGCATCCGGCAGCTCGCCCGGTCACCTCCCCGGTGATGGATGCTCTTACACATATGGCCCTCGTGCGCCAATACCCCGTACCTCGCTGCCCTGCAGCAACCTATCCGCTTGGCCAAAATATTGCGCCAACCTGTGCCCGTCTCTTTCTGTGGAAAGAGACGGGCACTTCTACCACTGCTGCAGCCCTCATCGCACAAGGATTTGCGGCATTCCCCCTCGTGACAATCGGCGTGACAAACGCCGATGTCACCAGCAACAGCGCTGTAGATGATGGTGCCGCAGACCAAGGAATGGACTGCACCTGACTGACAGTCAGGCATGCCCCGGTCATCGCATTGCTGCTTGCACATGGCTCAGGATCTCGCGGCACTGGTCTCGTCAGCCAATGCAGCCTCCACCCGCCCACCGGTAACGGTGTTGAGGAGGCCAGATCATGAGATGCCCTCGCTCCCGGACGTAAGGAGCCGCCAGTCCCGCGCTAGAGGACATCCCCACAGGTCGCAGGGGCCTTGATCCCTGATAACACTCAACATTCTTGGCGGGATGACGTGGGGCGAGGATCGGAGACCAGGCGATGAGGTGATTCGACATGGCATTGGTGGGTAGACGCGATGGCCGTAATTTCGGCTACGGCAGGCAACTGAGCTATGCAGGGCCGCAGGCGCTCAAAGACATGTTCGGCGGCGGCCACTACGGCACGGTGAAGGCACACTGTGATCGGTGGCAGGCATTCGTCAGATGGTGCCGCTCCGAACAAGGGCCCGGTATCAATGATGCGCGGCACATTGATCGAAAGGTGTTGGCCGACTATGCGGCCCATCTGCGTGACCTGGTTGAGCGCGGTGATCTCGCCGTCAGCACCGCACAAAACCGGCTGTCCAGTGTTAACAGAACCATGGCAGCGCTTCGCGGTGATCAGTGTGTGAAATTGCCAAGTCCGAGTAAGGCGTTGGGTATGAAGCGCACCGGGGTTCGGCAGTCGGTGCCGGAAGGCCAAGACCGCGAGCAGGTTAAGCAGATCGTCGACGCACTTTGCAGTCGTCATCAGCTACGAGCCGCTGCGATCGTTCTGCTAACGCGAGCCACCGGCATGCGCTTGCGTGAGGCTATCTTGGCTGATCTGCCACGGCTGAGCCGCGAGGCTAACGACCTAGGCAAAATTAACATTCAGGATGGCACCAAAGGCGGCCGCGCTGGCGCCTCGGCGCCACGTTGGATTGGAGTGAATGACCAAGTTCGCGAGGCTCTGAGGTTTGCATGGCAGGTGTCGCCTGCGGGTAGTCGTAACCTGATTGCGCCACACGAAAGCTACCTAATTTTTCTGCAAAAAATTATCCGCCCCGCGCGGGACATCCTGCATGCCCACGACCTCAAAGGCCTCCATGAGCTACGAGCGGCGTACGCATGTGAGCGCTATGAACAAATCACTCAACACCGCGCGCCTATCAACGGTGGCCAATGTTGCCAGGCAGATAGGAACCTAGATCGTGAGGCCCGAAGGCAAATCAGCTATGAGTTGGGGCACGGTCGGATCGATGTGGTCGCGGCCTACATTGGAGGACGCATATGAGTAAGCCATTCGATATGGAACTGTTCTTGGCTGCGGTGCTGACGGGATCGTACGCAACGCGGCAGCGCCATTTACGGCAAGCAAAACTCATCCAAGCGGAGATATCTGAGCGCTGGCAGCTAGAAACACCTTGGGGTTGGAAGAAAAAACATGTTGCTTGGTTTCTCGACCACCGACTAGCGAGGCGATGCAAGGCGACTCGATATTACTACCTGCTTACCGTGCGGCTACTGGCTCGCCGTTTAGAAAGAGCATGGGTCTTCAAGTGCTAAGAAGGCCTGACTTTAGCGATAGACCGACCGCGACCAACCCAAAGCTGCTGTCGGCCAAGGGCCGCTAACGACCATAGTCGGTCATCACGGTGGCCGTGCAAGACTTCAGCGAGGATTCTGCAACAACTGAATCAGCCAGCCCATTGCTTGGTCGATGTATCACGTGGCGACGACCTCGATTTTAAGGTCATAGCCACCGAGCTTATGGCCTCCCCAGCTTGTCTTCTTAACGATTATTTGTTTATCACCATGGGACTCGCAGTATGGTGCACCAAATCGCAGCGCATATTTAGTGGAGTCAGAAATATCAATTCCGAGGCTTTTTCGGACTAAAACTCCCGACAATACGAGGAGCCTCTCATTTGCTTGGCACGCGCGGCTATTGTCGTTCACGTTTAGCTTGATTTTTAATACCTTCGCAACACCTTCCACACCCTCTACGTAATATGCGAAATTATCGCAAAGTAGGTCATCTCCGATATCGTACATTTTTGAGGAAGCACACCATTGATCCGCAAAGATGAGATTATAATATCCTGTCGAAACCCCCTCACTCAAAAGAAAGTCCTTTGCAAGGTATGGCGACCATCCTTGTGAGCCGAAAACTTCCGACTTCATCTTTTCCAAATTTTTTAGCTTGCGCAAATGGGCAAAGGTACTTAACAGTTGCTTGTGCGAAACCACCTCAACCCTGGCGATGTGATCTGCCCAACGCCGGATAGCCTCGAGCCTGAAATTAAATAGCACTACCGCATACAACTTCGCAAGACGACGTAGCCTTCTGTCTTGCACGGTGAATTTAAGTCGCACGAAAACCGTCTCATAGGTCGAATATGTCATCATTGCAAACACGAAAGGCAAATACATTACTGTCAGCAGAGCAGGAACAATAAAGTCATAAAATGTCTTTTCCTGGCCAAGCTCTTTGAAATCAGTAGCGAGCATGTAAGCTGTGTAGGCCAGTGTAAAAAGCCCGAAGAAGATGACAATGCCGTTGAGAAGCTTTTTGACTTGCAGATACTTAATATCTGACTCTGAGATAGGGATCATCATACCTACCACAACCATAAATGGGACTAAGAACAATTCAGCCAGAAGTGGCAAACTGTAGATCCCGACCACGAACTGCAAGATGGCAAGCACCCTCAAATTGCCGATTACAGAGTTTTTGAAAAAGTGCGGATCATTTTTTATTTTTTCCAAATTGTAAATCGACATCAACCCCACGGAGAAAAACCAAAATACCGTATTCTTCAACTGATCAACATTCCATAGATCCCAACCCAACAAGAGATATACCATAGCGGCGGTATACACAGATGCCAACGAGAAGACTATCATCAGGGGGCGTGATTGAAATACAAATGCTAGATTTTTGAAGGCTAATCGGACCTCTCTCATCCTTTTGGCAGAGCAAATATACGCTGCAGCGAGAATCAGCCACAGCGCGATTGCGATTTCCCTGTTGTTTAAAATATCCATATAGCTGACCTTGGTGAAATGCTGGGTGAGCGGATGTTAAATGGCCTATCCCTCAATTCCAATGTGGCAGAGCACATCTGATAAAGGAAAATGGCAGCTAGCGGCCGTTAGGAGCTCATCCTGAAGGGCTGCTTTGGGTCGATTGCAGCCGTTCGCGAATGACTGCTATCGACCCTAAGCTGCCCTTCACGAAGGGTAGGAGTCGACCCAATGCTGCCCTCTGGGAAAGGTGTCTCCACGCTGATCAATAGTACATAGTGGCGACAGTGGTTCAGATTCAAAATACCGCCTCCGTCGACAGACTCCGGTGGACACGCAGTCAAATGCATCCACCATTAAATCTCCATGCCCCCATTGCAGAAACTTCTATGCATTAGCCATATTGGGGTGTTAGGTATTGGTTGGCACACTGAAGTGTGCCACTCTGATCATCACCGGCTGATTTCAGACTGTGAGCATAAAGTGCGGGCCAAGTCCATCAACTAAAAATATAATTGACACCTGACATGCGGTGTATGCGTCAGCTTGCTTCATTTGCTCTTTAATTGTGTTGTATACCTGCTCGCTGGCTTCGTGTCGTTGCGCGTCGATGTCACCTTTAGGCAGGGTCAGCGTTCCGCTAAATGCAGTTTCAATCCCTTCGGCTTTTACCCATCCGAGGACATCCATTTCGGCAATTTTTCGACGGCCGCGATCAGCTATCACTCTATCTTCATCTAAATACGCGGTCACGGTATATGTCATCAGAAAATTACGCTTCACGCTCATTTCGCATTATCCCTTTATAGATTCAAAATCTAAAACACTTATTGGCCGAATAGTTTCTACACTCGGATTACCGAATGCCATTAACGCCGACCGGATTGAGTGGGTTCGGCGCTGCCGCAAAGCTACCGTTTAAAGTACCGTTACGTAGCGGCAGCGTCTTTCTCAGCTAGTTTTCTCTTCCGGGGCGTTAAACAACGTACCAAGGCGATTCATGGTTTCCATAGCCGCCTCAACATGAGGTTCAGCTCGGTACCTGCAGTAGCCGGCGGTACTCATAGATTTCAGTTTACGCCCGCGCTCATATGCGATGCTTAGATGTACATCATTCTTTAGGCTCTCGAACTCCTCAGTTGGGACTAATTTGTGCTTATTGTTTAGGTTTCGCAACGTGTCGGTAACGTCTATGGCGAGGCCGGTTTCTTGGACGGCTATCATATCCAGGGCAATTTTTTTGAGCGCGCTATCAAGAAACGCACCTTTCAAGTTTTTCACTTTTCACTCTCCGCGAGGTTCAATGGCTTGTTGTGCTCACGCGTTACCGGTGCGGCCAAGCGCTGGTGACCGCGAGCTGAGGTATGATGCCGCCACCTAGGTAGGTCGTCTCGCCGGATTTTTAAGGAGCCTCTGTCATGGACCGATCGCATACAGCATTCCCCACCATCACCCTCCCCTCAGTGGATGGATTCGTCGAGAGGATCGGCGACATCTTCTGCGTAGGACGCACCCAGTCGGAAAAGCTATCTCTCGCTCGCAGCTACTCCACCAAGCAGGATCGCTATCAAGAGCTGATCAAGGGACGCAATTCGCTTCTTGACGCTATGATTGGACGCTCGATTTACGAGACCGAAGAAAACGTTGAATTAAAAAGCATTCTCGAGCGCCATTTCGGCCACATGCAACAATTGGTATCTTGGATTCGCTCAAGTCCTGTATATGAGAGCGAGACCCAAGGAGAAGTTAACCAACAGCTAACGAATGCGTTTGCAGTTCCTCAACTAGCAATGCTGCTGAGCCAAATTGAGCCCATGCTAAAAGATTTTAGCCCATTAAAACATGTAGGTGATTGTCTTAGCTTAATTGCTCATGCGAACAACGAACCTATTCGAGCCTGCCAGATAGCATTTCGAGATTTGCTAGGCCGTGCACTAAAAGACAAAAAAGCACCAGACCTTAGCATTAGAAAGAGCCTTAACTCTCTTGATTTTAAAACCTCAAAATTCCCCGCCACGCAAACTTCCGAACTTATAACACTGGATCGAGAGCTTGTACAAATCTTAGACTCTGAGGAGCGAAAGAAGCTAGTCGACACTTTGGCAGGATTTTACTCAGCAACGATGGCACTGAATCGGCTAAAAAAAATAATGGACGGCTGGTCGCCGGATGCTTTTTCAGAGTTTGTTGCCGAAATGTCTGAGTTTATGTCGATATATAGCAAAATAGACAGTGACAACGTGATAGCAATTTTCAATGATCAGCTACTCGGTGAGCTCTATGGTGCTGAAGATCCTAGCAAATGTCTGAATTTTACTCCCGAAACGTGCAGCCCTTACATTAATATACTCAGCCTGAGTAGAGCTTTCTCACCACCTAGCGGAATCAGTGGTCTAGTTAAACTCCTAGAGAAAGGAGCTCTAATTTCGGATAGCCGCGAACACTTTAAAAGATTGCAGCTCACCCTGCTTAATCTTAAGCGAAGCCCATTTTTTGAGGGGGCATCTAATTTCTTAGATGGGATATTGGCTTTATATGATGAGGATAGGGAGCGCGCTCAGTCGAGCTTTCAAAATTGCTTAACTGCCGCACGTCGTTGGCCCCTCGGCGTTCTAGAAAACCAGGCGGCGCTTTTTTGTATTGGTCTAGCCATGTCGGATGATCCGGGACGATCAGTAGCAAAAGTAAATCCGCTTCTGGCCATCTATTTGGAAAGTATGCCTCAGCTGTATACCATTCAGCTAGCCAACTTTACGAATGATATT
This sequence comes from Pseudomonas sp. 10(2024), assembly GCF_045164175.1. Classification (NCBI taxonomy): domain Bacteria; kingdom Pseudomonadati; phylum Pseudomonadota; class Gammaproteobacteria; order Pseudomonadales; family Pseudomonadaceae; genus Pseudomonas; species Pseudomonas sp. 10(2024). Next base: position 289,855 of record NZ_CP174006.1, on the reverse strand, counting down.
GTTGATTATAATCTTAAGAGGGCGCTTACCGAATACAATCAGTACTGTCTCAAGCTAGAGCTTGACCAGGAATTTATCTTCAATCCTTTAGAGAATATTGAAAAATTCTTTAAGAAAATATTTGGCTGGATCGACGAAAAGGGATTGGGCGATGAGGACACTAATATTGTTGAGGCAACTCGGGAAGTCGCTAACAAACGGGACATACAGCGTGTGCGCCCCTATCTGATATCTGAAAATAGTCTTATCGACTGGCTAAACTCCGATTCACCAGCCGGAGCGTTTGTTTTTTTTCCGACTCCTGAGTCCCTCGAAATAATCCCTAACGTGTGTCGTTTATTTAGTAGGGGATGCCACTATCCTTCCCTTATTGCTCGCGAGCTCAATAAAAAAATGAGCGAGTAGTCATGCTTTACTTCGAAGGATCTGAATCGTTTCTTATTCCGTAGGCGCTTTCGAATGGACACTTCTGGCCATTAGTTGCCTGTCGCGAAGGGCGGCTATGGGTCGATAGCTGACGGCCCGGGTGACCGATATCGCCCCATAGCTGCCCTTCACCAAGTACAGATATCGGCCAAAAGCATCCACTTACTTCTCTTGAAGCTGGATCTACTTCCTGATTTTTTTTAGAAACTTAGTAGATACATACCCGTCTATTAGAAATCCTTCATGCTCATATCTGACGTAGAGCCAAGTACGGTCTTCCTTCCCCAAGACAACTACAGGAGCATATTTGGGCAGGGTTAAAATCACATCCGATTTCATCCCGGGTGCTACTCTCAGCCGAACGCTAGAACCCGTGACAAGACGAACATCTCCCGGCTTGCCAGCGAGGTTGGAGCTTATGAAACGCCTTAGGTTGGCGAAAGAATGCGTTTGCGGCATGCGTGCATTTATATCTACCAAGCCCGTTTGTATGGCCTCCCAATTAGCCAGCACAGTCAACATCGGCGCGATGCAAATCAGCCATAAATACAATAGCCAAGTAGGTATCTCAGAAAATTTTCGCCCCGTACTAGTGTCGGGATATATTTCTACGGTAAACAATTCTGCCGTCGATACCGTATTTTCAGTGCCAGCAACAACTGTGCCCGGCCTGCCCGCTGATCCGTGTACATCTTCGTTCTTATTAGAGCGAGCGACAAGCTCGCCTACCAGAACGTCGAAAGTCAGACTTGCAGGTAGCGTCTGTTGAGCGAACCGGCTCAAATGAATGTTGTTACTCCAAGCTTTGGCCTGTTCAGCGATTTGCTTCAGTTGTGCACTGTCACCGAAAGCCTTAGCCTGTTCGGCGATCTGCTTCAGCTGAGCGCTGCCACCGAAAGCCCTGGCCTGTTCAGCGATCTGCTTCAGTTGAGCACTGTCACCGAAAGCCTTAGCCTGTTCGGCGATCTGCTTCAGTTGAGCGCTGCCACCGAAAGCCCCGGCCTGTTCAGCGATCTCCTTCAGTTGAGCACTGTCACCGAAAGCCTTAGCCTGCTCGGCGATCTGCCTCAGTTGAGCGCTGCCAACGAAAGCCCTGGCCTGTTCAGCGATCTGTTTCAGTTGAGCGCTGCCAACGAAAGCCCTGGCCTGTTCAGCGATCTGTTTCAGTTGAGCGCTGCCATCGAAAGCCCTGGCCTGTTCAGCGATCTGTTTCAGTTGAACGCTGCCATCGAAAGCCCTGGCCTGTTCAGCGATCTGTTTCAGTTGGGCGCTGCTGCCGAAAGCCTTGGCCTGTTCAGCGATCTGTTTCAATTGAGCGCTGCCATCGAAAGCCCTGGCCTGTTCAGCGAACTGCTTCAGTTGAGCGCTGTCACCGAAAGCATTGACCTGTTCAGCGAGCTGCTTCAGTTGAGAGCTGTCACCGAAAACCTTGGCCTGTTTAGCGAGCTGCCTCATCTGATCACCGCTAATGGGGTCACCATTTGAGCCTGAGGGAGATGTACGCTCATCGACCATTTCGTTCATGCCAAGTCGCTCGTTGGGAGTCGTAAGAGCCTACGGTATCGCAGATCATTCATTTTTCGTAGACGGATATAAAGTGTCCGCTATGGGTCAGAAGCGGCTGGTCGTGAATGACCGCTATCGACCCTTAGCTGCCGGTGGACAAAGGCAGCAATTGGCCAGGAGCAGACGTTCGTCCAAGCCCCTCAAATCAATGGAGCGTAGACATTGGTTAACAGTTTTTTGAGCTGTTCTGGAACACCGTCCCAGCCTTCTCCCCAGTCAAGAGTACGCTTGTAGGCATTGAAAGGTTTTTCAGAACTTGGCGCGGCGTAACCCAGGAAGTCTTCGATGCACTCCTCTAGAAGGATCAGCTTTTCGTCATTACCCACTGCAAGCCTGATCGGCTCGTTAAATTTCTCCGCCCCTTCGGTACCTTTGTCGCGGTCATGAATGACAAAGAAGTCCACATTGAGTGCGCTCAGGTACTTAACCAATCCAATAATTGAGGCTTTACCTCTAGCCTTGACTATTTCGCTTCCCGAAAGGACTAGTGATTTCGTTTCCGGGGGCATTCTGCGAATGGCCTCTTTGATGACGACCTCTTCTGTATCACCTTCGACAACCAGTACCAGACGGGTGAAGAAGATCCGCGACACGTGATCGTCAAGCTTGATAAGCATTTTGACCTGATCCTTATCATTACTTTGCAGCTTGACGAACTCCTCGGATACCGAAAATGGAAGGACGCTGGTGTGCCCTTTTTCGTATTGAAAGCGATTGAGGACCTGCTTGGGTTTGCGGGAAAGGTCGATCAGGTAGGGAGAGTGAGTGGTGGCAACTATCTGAGAGTTCTGATCGGACAAGTCATAAATAAGATCCCGCATCTGGTTAGCAGCACTCGGATGCAGGTAAATCTCTGGTTCTTCAAAGCCGATAATGAGTCCGCGCTCATCGTTACCTTCGCGTCGTTTCAGCCATTGCTGCCTAAACCGCAGCAGCCCGAACACCGCAGCGCGAACCATGCCAGTACCCTGGTTGGCGACACTTGTGCGTATGTTGCTGGACATTTCAATTGCGAACGTAGGGACGAGTGCATCTGGGCTTGAGAGATCAGCTGCTGCGTAAATACGAGACTCTGGGAAGACTCCGCCAAGGACAGTGTTCAACTCCCCCATCATCTTGCCAAACTCTGAGCCAGCATCGCTTGGGTCAAGCTCTTTGGCAAGCAGGCTTAGGCATGCTTGGGCATCTTTGTAATTGGCGGAGCTTTCACGCACATCCTTGAACAGCTCGTGCAGAATCTTCTGCAGCACACCACTTTTCTGATCAATTTCGTGGGATGCTGCATCCGCAGGGATAATGAGGATGGAAGGGAGTTTAGAGAGAACGACGCTACCAATGCCGCCTGGATTAAGTGCCCACTCCTCTTCTTCATTGGTTTCCCACAATTCGTCGATGAGTTCGAGTTTATCTCGGTCGCTAGCGGAAATTTTCTTGTCTAATACGGAGAAGGTCTCGGCGATCAGTTCTGGAGGGGCCCCGGCGGCGATAAAGTCGGCAGGCTTCTGTAGATCTGCAAACTCTGGTTTCATCGTTCGTTTAAGCGTCTTCAACTCGATCTTGACATCTTCGAGTACCTTGTACGTTTTTCGATAGAAAATGCTCTTCCCAGTCTCTCCGGTGTCTTGCGGATCATACGAGAAAATGCGACCCTTGAAGCCACGCCACGTGGAAGCGGTGTCAGGGACATTTCTGAACTCCGCCTCTAGGACGACAGTGTCGCAAGTGATTTTCGTCTCGCCTGTTTCTTCATCTAGCTCAGAGCAGAAACATTCGGTATCCATACGCTTGCTGTTAGACAGCAGCCATCCAATGGCTTTGAGCACTGAGCTCTTCCCCGCATTGTTAGCGCCAATCAGAAAGGTCGCATTACCAAACTCTATTTCAGCAGTGTGCAAGCGTTTGAAACCTTTAATCGAAAGCCTATGAAGACGCATAATTCTCTTCCTTGACCGATTTATGAGCTGGTCGTAATGCTTCTCAATATGTATGGCGCGTTAAGTTTTTTCACCGAGATGGCCAAACGATGGCAACCATAGACCAGAGTTTTAGGGGTGTCGAGAACTGGAGGTGAAGCGACTAGACTCTGAGTATTTCTGGAGATTTCTAGAATCAAGAGGGGAACGATCGCATTTGGCCGGTAGCTGCCTTCCGCCAATGACCGCTATGGGCCGATAGCGGTCGTCTGGAAAAGTCTGCTTCGAGGCAGTTCGTGCCCCTTCCTGTCTTCAGCAGCAGACGTCCTCTCGCTAGCAGCAATCGAGAAGGCCCCCAAATTCCCCGATTCGATTCCACAGAAAGCCATAACTAGCTGATTTTTTTATAGATACCCTTTGAGGTACGTCAAAAAATCCACCAAATTCCAGTCCCGCCAAAATCGGGGCCTCACAGCCAACAACCGTTCGTCTGGTGCCGCACCATACGCAGTATCAAGAAAGGCTCACCGAAAGGTGGGCCTTTTTTGTTTTCGGCTAAGATGTATGACTCAAATGGCGGACCCCCCAGCCTTGCGCAAGACGTTGCGCATTCAGCTACGGCGCTCTCAAAGGCGTTCCGGCGAAACCCTCCGCAGCGGTTTGCGTTCGGCCTTTTTTCCATGTTCCCCACTAACTGCTGCGAATTCGCAAGTTTACTGCTGGCGTGGTTTCTGTGTGAGAAGCACGAGGGCAGTGCCATCGACGTGGTAACGGGTGAGTTGAAGGTAGATACGGAGCAACGGCACATCTAGCTGAGGCTCGAAGGGCACAATCTGGATATCACCGCTGACCAATTCGATGCAGTCCTCCCTCACACGCTCATCACCCAACCCGGGGGTGGCATGAGAGATACACGGTGACTCACACGACGCCATTCCAAAGAGATTTTCACGAAGACTACGGGGATGATTGCAGGCAAGACATCATCGACGACTATAGAACCTTGGCACATAACGCACGGGCGCAGTTCAAAACGTCGGAAATGAGCTTGCTAACGCTACGAGACAACCGTCGTGACGACTCGGCAGTAGGGCGGCCTCATCAATCCCAAAGCGACACCCCGTGGCTCTTCCAGGCTGCACCGTCGCGCAGAGTAAAACGTTCACAAGCACGCCGCGTCTTGTGTAGGAGCGGCCTTGTGTCGCGATGGCCGCAAAGCGGCCCCGGCAATCTCAGGCCAGAATAGCGAAAGCTCAAGCCCTCCGACAGGACTCAAAAAGCCCTGTCAGGCGGCTTTCCGCTCCAAACTCTCCCAACCCAGGCAAGCCAGCGCCAATGTGCGTGGTACCGCTTCACGACCACTGCTGTAGCGGCTGATGCTGCGGGCGCGACTCCCAGCGCTTCGGCAGCCTGGTCGAGCGTCATCCGGTGCCGCAAGCGCCAGCGAATGAAAACTCGGGTGTTTTCATCAGGTGCGTTCTGGGCAAGCGCGTCCAGTAGCAGGGTATCCGCACCAATCTGAATATCCAGCGCTGGCCACTCCACCGACCATCCTCCGTCACCCAATACGACGCCTTCAAACGCTTTTCGCTTGGACAGTGGCGCCAATCCAGGATACGTCTTGAGCGCATCACTCATATCCAGGGTGAAATGCTGACCATTGGTAAAGGTAAGCTCAAGGCTAGCGCCCGATCGGGGCTGTACACCCTTCAGACGGGGACGTTTCATCGATGCCATTTCATCCACTCCTTCAACAAATCGGCCTGATGGGCCGCGACCCAGGCCAGGGCTTATTGCACCACTTTCGCAGGCGCCCTGCCTTGGCTAACAGTCACAGATTCCAGACTGATCACCACATCCACCCCACCGCCCGTAAGGTGAACGTGGGGTGGTAGATGATCCCTTTCCCTTGGCTCGATGCGGTACTTGTCGCGAAATCGGTATTTGGTAGACATGGCATGACCGTATCGCCAATTTGGCGATACGGTAACTGGGCCTGTCCCGTGACAACGGACGCCAAGAGGCTGGCTATTGAGCCGCCTTTCTCAAGCCTTTTGCATATTCGTTCGGTGAACGATAGCCCAGTGCTGAGTGCAGTCGACTGCTGTTGTAAAACCCGTGGATGTAGTTTGCGATCGCCAGGTGCGCCTGCTGCTTGCTGGGGTAAACCCGGCAGGCCTCTTCTCGCTTCAACGTGGCAAAGAAGCTCTCAGCCACGGCGTTATCCCAACAATTTCCCTTCCGGCTCATGCTCTGCGTGAAGCCTTTCTTGGCCAGAGCGAAGCGAAATTTGCTGCTTGCATACTGACGCCCCTGATCGGAGTGGAAAACAACACCGTAGAGGCCAAGGCACGCGTTCCAAGCGTTGATGAAGGCTCGCTCAACCAAGTCGTCCGGCATCCGATCCGCCAAGCTGTAACCCAGCACTTGGCGCGTCTGAATGCTCAATACCACTGCCAGATACAACCATCCCTCTTTGGTGGCGATGTAGGTGATATCGCTGACCCAGGTGGGCGTGGCGCTGCTCACGGAAAACTGTCGGGCCAGCACATTGTCCGCTACGGGTAGGTAGTGGTGGCTATCAGTCGTACAGGGTTTGAAACCGCCTTTGCATTTGCCTTGAATATGTTCCTCGTGCATCAGCCGACCTATCCGCTTATGACCCACTGCATGTGCCTGCCGGCGCAAAGCTTCGACCAACCGTGGTCGGCCATATGTATTCCGGCTGGCCGCGTAGGCCTTGTGCAAATCAACGCGAATCTGAGCGTCTCGATCTGGACGGCCCTGGCGATGCTGATAGTCGTAAAATCCCGAAACTGAGACACCCATCACCCGGCACAGCAATCGCACCGGGAATTGAGCCCGTTCACTAGCGACGAAGGCGTATCTCACCTGGACTCTTTGGCAAAGAATACCGCCGCCTTTTTTAGGATTTCGCGCTCCAGCTTGAGTTCAGCATTCTCGGCCCTGAGCCGCGCCAGTTCGCTGTCGTCTTTACTGACAGGGCGTCGGTCGGGGGAGCTTAACGCGTGTCCTTTGCGAGACGCATCAACCCAGTTATCCAGCGTCTTTACGGGAATCTCGAGTTGCCGGGCGGCTTCGGTTCTTCCTACCGTTTGCGCCAAGGCAACGGCTTGGATTTTGAACTCATCGGTGTAGTTACGGTAGGTTCGAGTGGACATGACAACCTCCAAGAGAACGATTCAAGTATCGCCTCTTGGCGTCCGTTGTCACGGGGCAAGCCCACCGACCGGCTGTGAAGTTACCCAGAGAACTCTCACCGAAAGGTGGGTGCCGTTATGCCCGCCCTCACCCCTCTCAAACCCTCCGCAACCCCCGCCGCACCTCTTTATCGGCATACATCAACTGATCCGCCGCTTTAAGCGCGGCCTGCAGCGAAGTCGCAGCGGGATCAACACTCGTAATACCAAAACTCGCACCCGCGTAATCGAACCGGAAGTCGTCAAACTCGTAGCTACCAATCAGCAGCGGCACCAGCCGTCTGCGCATCGCTGCGGCAGTTTTGGCCATTTCGTCCGGGTTGATCGAAGCGGTCAAGCCGATCACAACGAACTCGTCACCACCCCAGCGCCCAAGTTCATCCGTTGCCCGCAACCCTCCCTGCAAGCGCCGGCTGCCTTCGATCAGGAACTTGTCCCCCACCTCGTGCCCGTAGGTGTCGTTGATCGCCTTGAATTCGTCGAGGTCGATAAATGCCACCAGCACCCCCTGCCCCGTTCGCTTCGCCAACGCGAAATGCCGATGCAAGGCAGCCAGGATCGCACGCCGGTTCTTCAACCCGGTCAGCGCGTCATAGTTGGCTGCATAGCGTTCTTCCTGGCGGCGCAAAAGCATCTGCCCGGCCACACGGCTGGAGAGCAAAATCAAGATCAACCCGAGCGCTGCCACAGAGGCTCCGGTCCAGTAGTACTGCTGACGCATCGGCTGCAGGTGATCAAGCTTTGCCAGCGTCAGCAGCTGATATTGCGCGTCGTTCAGGGGCTGGCGATGCACCAGATAAGGGTGCCCGCCAATCAGCCATTGATCGGCCTGAGCCGCGGCTGCCACTGCGCGGATATCCATGGGCTCGCCCGGCTCTTCGTCGCCATCCAGAGGCCTGCGAATATCGGGCGGGAGCAGTGCCGCCACGTTACGCAGCATGAAGGGTTCGCTGGACGCGGTGGTCACGCGCCCCTGCCGGTTCACAATCAAGGCAATGTGACGCCCTGTCAGGTAAAGGGCGATGTCCGGGGCATCGAACTTGACCGTGACAGAGCCGAGTGGCTTGCCATCAGCATCGTCGATGCGGCTAGCAACGAAATAGGAGGGGGTTTTGTTCAGGCGGGCAATGCCGAACATTTCACCACTGCCGGTGCGCAATGCGTCAAGGAGGTAGGCCCTGCCCGTATAGATCTGGCCAACGATGCTGAATGACTCCGCCCAGTTGCTGGCCGTCACCGTATCGTCTGAGAGGTTGTTCATGTAGATGCGGGCATAGTGAAGATCACTGGCCAATCTATCCATGAAATCACCCACGCTTCGCACCAGCGGGTCACGGGTGAATTTCGAAGCGCGCTCCTCACGCGTGAGTGCCGCGAAGCCAGGCGGATCATGGCGATATCGGGCAGCGAGTTGGATCACCTCGCTTTGACGGGCCACCATGTTGGCCACGCTGGCCATCTCGGTGAACAGGCGGTCTACGACTCGCCCCGTGATCTGGGCTTCGTATTCGGCGCCTGCCGCCAGGTTGTCGAGTTCTTCTGCCGTAAGGCGCTGCGCTACCCACCCGCTCAGGCTTGCCACAAGTGCCAACCAGACGACCACAACGCCTAGCGTCACCCGGCGCACGATGGATGGAATGTCCCTGCGTTGCCGCCGTTGCGACGGATCGTAACTCACGCCGCGCTTGCCGGTTGAATGGTGCACCAGAGCAACTCCTTTTGCGATACAGCAATGTGCATCATCGACCCTGCGATACCCCGCCAAGGCGAGGCTCGCTAGATTGTAAGACATTCACCTCAGTGGATCGCCAATGGATTGATGGCGGTCAAACGACGGGCTGGGCGAGGAGTTTACGTTCAGAACAGGCAGCCCTGAGGGAGGATGAGCATGGCCAAGAGATTCCCCACAAACCCTCGCCACCCCGAGCGTATCTGCTGGGGTTGCGACCTGTACTGCCCTGCCAAGGCGCTAGCCTGTGGTAATGGCGCAGACCGGACCATGCATCCGGTGGAGCTGTTTGGCGAGGATTGGGATAGCTTCGAGGGCCAGCTGGAGAAGCCGGTTGATCCAGGGCAAGCGGTAGAGCCCAGGTAAGAAAGGGCCGCTTGGCGGCCCAGCGCAGGCCTTGAACCCAGCGCTGGTTCCGTGTGCGGGCGTGCCCGCGACGCTGGCGATGCGGTTGCAGGCACCGGCTGCGCCGGTGTTCGCGGGTGAACCCGCTCCTACAGGTACAGCGCCAGGCCTTGTGGAAGGGCTGATCAGAACGCGGTGCTTACCGTCAACGACAGGTTACGCGGGTCACCATAAATCGCCCCGGCATAGAACCCGTATTGGGTGTAGTAGTGCTTGTCGAACAGGTTGTTGGCGTTGAGGCTGACGCTGGTGTCGTCGGTCAGCTGGTACTTGGCCATGGCATTCCAGATGGCATAACCGGACCAGTTCACGTCAGTGGCACCATTGCTCACACCGTTCGTGGGCTGGCCAGCCGGGCTGGAGATGGCGCGGATGTTGGTCTGCGCAGTCACGCCGGCGCCCAGGGTCAGGCGGTCGAGCGGGCCGCTCAGGCGGTAGGTGGTGGAGGCCTTGAACAGGTGCGACGGGTCGCTGCGGCCGTCGCTGTCGACGCGGCGGAAGTGCAGGTAGGTGTAACCGGCGTAGACGTTCCAGTTGGGGGTCAGGGCGCCTGCGACTTCCAGGTCGATACCGTCGGTTTCCTGCCCGGAGCCGGCCTTGTAGGCACTGCCGCCGGTCGGGGTGGTCCGGTCGCCATCCAGCACGGCCTTGTTTTCCTGCTTGGTGCGGAAGTACGCCGCCGAGGCGTTCAGGCGGCCATCGAACCACTCACCCTTGACACCTGTCTCGTAGCTTTGCCCACGAATCGGCTCGACCTTGCTGCCGCTGCTGGTTTCAGACGTTTGCGGCGTGAAGATATCGGTGTAGCTGGCGTATACCGAGTAGTTGTCATTGAGGTCATACACCGCGCCCAGGTAGGGGGTGACGATGCCGTTTTCTTCCTGGCTGCTGCGCTCGCCGGCCACGCTGCGGGTGACCGAGGAATAGTTGCTGGTGCGCACGCCCACGATTACCGATAGCGGGTCGGTGATGCTCAGGCGGGTGGCGGCGTACATGCCCTGCAGACGGGTGGTGGTCTTGCTGTGAAGGCCGGTGCGCGAGGCGATGAGGTCGTAGTCGTCATCCACGCCATTGTGCCAGTCGGTCACCGGGAAGCCGTTGTTGGCGCGGAACTGGCAACCCAGTGCAGGCGCGCTGGTCATGCCGTCGCCGACCATGGTGCAGGTGTACTGAGGCGACCAGCCGACGGTGCGGCTGTCGTTGTAGCCGACCATGGCCTGGTGGGTGCGGCCAAACAGCTGGAACGGGCCGGACAGGTCGATTTGCGCCGACTGCTGGGTGGTGTCGCTGGAGCTGTGCAAACCGTTCAGCACGGCGCCGCTGCCGTCCTGGTCCCAATAGCCACCGTAGCTGCCGCGCCCAGCTGAGTTCACCTTGGCAAGGCCGCGATGGTTCAGGGCTTCGGTGGTGGCTTGGGCGGCTTTCAGGTCCAGGGTCCAGTCGTTGTCGAAGCGGTGCTCGAGCGAACCGAACGCAGTGCGGGTGGTGTACTCGCCAAAGCTCCAGCTGGGCACCACGTTGGTGCTGCGCGGCAAGTCGGTCTTGCTGCCGTTGCGGTACCAGATCGGGATGTTCGCGCCCCAGCCGCCGCCCACGACCTTGTTGTATTCATACTGGTAACCGGCGCCGAGGGTGGTGGCGTCGTCCAGGTCGAACTCGAAATTGGCCAACGCGGCGCGGGAGCGCTCGGACTGGTTATCGCGGAACGAGTTGGCATCCTGCTGGGTCATCACGAAGCGCGAACGCAGGCGGCCATCTTCGGACAGAGGCAGGTTCAAGTCAGCACCCAGACGACGCTTGTCCCAGCTGCCGTAAGTGGCATAGGCACTGCCGCCGAAGGTTTTGGTCGGTGCCTTGCGGATCAGGTTGACGGTGGCCGAGGGGTCGCCGGTGCCGCCCAGCAGGCCGTTGGCGCCGCGTACGATGTCGATGCGTTCGTACAGGTCCATGTTCAGCGCATTGCCGCTGCCACTGAAATCGGAGCCGCCCTGGGTCTGCAGGCCATCAACCTTCCAGTTGCTGATCGAGTAACCACGCGCGCGGTAGTCGGTGCGCCCACCCACCTCGGACTTGTTGGCCGTTACGCCTGGGGCGGTTTCCAATGCCTGCTCGATGGTATGGATGTCGCGGTCATCCATCTGCTGGCGCGTGATGGTGGTAACCGATTGCGGTGTCTGCCGTGGCGTCAGTGCCAGGCCAGTGGAGCTGCGGGTGCTCTCGACCGTGTAGCCCAACTGGCCGGCCTCGTCGGCAGGCAGTACTGCGCTGTCTTCGATCTGTGTGGCGTCGAGTTCAAGGGGTTTGCCGTCGGCAGCCACTGCACCACCGCTGATGGCGACGGCGACGCAGAAGGCCAGCGGCTTGAGGCAATTGCCGCTTTGACTGAAGGGGGTGAACACTGGCGTGATGCTTTGGGGATTCATTTGGGAAGGCTTCGTATTTGCAGATGATTTTTTGTTAGGATTCTAGGGATCAGCCCTCCGGGCTCCAGACCCGACATGTACGGGGATGTAATTGAACGTAACGAGCGCCACCGGCCCTCACCGAACAGGTGTTTTTCTGCATGAGCACGACCCTGCTGGTTGTCGATGATGACGACGAGATCCGCGAACTTCTTTGTGATTACCTGACCGATGCCGGCTACAACGTACTGGCGGCAGCCGACGGTCAACAGATGCGCGACCAGCTGGCCCGGCACAAAGTGGAGCTGGTGGTGCTCGACCTGATGCTGCCGGGCGAGGACGGCCTTAGCCTGTGCAGGCAGTTGCAGGCCACACCAGGGTTGGCAGTGATCATGCTGTCAGCCAAGGGCAGCACACTGGACCGCATCATCGGCCTGGAAGTAGGCGCCGACGACTATCTGGCCAAGCCCTTCGAACCACGCGAACTGATCGCCCGGATCAAAGCCGTACTGCGTCGTCCGCAACGCCTGGGCACCTCTGCCGAAGAACCCGTGGTGGACGCCCAGCTGTTCGCAGGCTTTCGCCTGGAACACGTCAAGCGCCTGCTCACCCGCCCGGATGGCGAGACCCTGACCCTGCCGCGCTCCGACTACCGCGTGCTGCGCGAACTGCTGGAAGCCAACAACCGAGTGGTCTCCCGTGACCAACTGACCCGCAGCGCGTTCGGCCGCGATCACCTGCCCGACGACCGCTCGGTGGACATGTGTGTCAGCCGCCTGCGCCAGCAGCTGCGCCGGGCGCCGGCGGGCACCGCGCAAATCCTGACCATCCGCAACGAAGGCTACCTGCTGAGTCTCGCCCCCCTCGCGGCCGGTGCCTGACATGCGCTGGTTTCACCGGCTATGGCCTCGCACCTTGTTTGGTCAGCTGCTGCTGATCATGGTCAGTGGCACGCTGGTGATTCAGTTGATGTCGAGCAGCATCTGGTTCGATGTGCGTTTCGCCCAGGCGCTAGAGGTGCCCGTGCGACTGGTTGCTGCACGCAGCGCACCCCTGATTACCCAGGCCGACTGCCACGGCGGTACGCTGCAGGCGCCAGCCCACTACCAGCTTCACTGCGTCGAAAGCCCGCCTGCGCAAGAGCATGACGAGCGCCGCGGGCACAGGCGGGTCGAGCTGTTGTTGCAGCAGGCCCTGAAGTACGAGCTGGGGCATGCCCAGGACGTGCGCCTGATGAACGTGCAACTCACCGACGAACTGGGCCAGCCGATCGTCTGGCGCAGCCTGTTCGGCCTGCGCACGGCCCAGGCGCATATCCAGTTCGCGGTGCCGCTGGCCGATGGCCACTGGCTGACCGTTGCGGGCCAGGAACTGCAGGGCTGGAGCGGCGAGTCGGCCTGGGTGCTGATCAGCGATTACCTGCTGCGGGTGTATGCGCTGCGCATCGTCGCGGTGTTGCTGGTATGCCTGGTTGCCGTGCGCCTGTGCCTGCGCCCGTTGCGGCGCCTGGCCGATGCCGCACGCGGCCTGGGCAGCAACCTCGAGCAGCCTCCCCTGGCGCTGGATGGCCCGGAGGAAGTGCGCCAGGCGGCGCAGGCGTTCAACGCGATGCAGCAGCGGCTGATTGCCATGGTCAACGACAAGGCCTACTTCCTGGCCGCCGTGTCTCATGACCTGCGCACCCCACTGACCCGCATGCGCCTGCGACTGGAGCGCTTACCCGATGACGAACACCGCCAGCGCCTGCAGCAGAACATCACGCAGATGGACAATATGATCGGTCAGGTTCTGGATTACCTGCGTGCCGGAGAGCAGCAGAATTTGCAGCAGGTGGACCTGGACCGATTGGTTGCGCGCCAGTGTGCGGACCTGGCGACTGACCAGGAACCACTGCCGGTGCACGGCCGGGTGAACAGCCTGCGGGGGGATGCCCTGCTGCTGCAGCGCTGCCTGCAGAACTTGTTGGTCAATGCGTTGCGTTATGCCAAGGATGTTTCTGTCACGCTGGAGCGGACCACCACAGGAGTGTTCATCCACATCGACGACCATGGACCAGGCATTTCGCCAGCGCTGCTGCCGACCATCACCGACCCGTTCGTGCGCGGTGAGGGATCGCGTAACCAGGCATCCGGCGGATATGGGCTGGGGCTGAGCATTGCCCAGCGGATCGCCGCCAGCCATGGGGGTGAGCTGATATTGTCGAACCGTGAGAACGGTGGATTGCGGGTCAGCATACTGCTGCCTGGCTAACGCGATCGTCTGTGGGAGCAGCCCCACACCATAGGACTGCGCAGACCTGGGAATTCGCAATCAGGTAACAGTCTTTTACCGATTACCCAGGTTTTCCGTCCCCTGCGTTTGCCTATCCTAGGCCCGGTCATCCTGCCTGCGATGGACCCATGAAACACTCTCTTCCCAGCCGCTACGCCTGCCTCGTACTCTGCCTTGTCTTCACTTTCGCCAGCCTGCCCCTGCTGGCCCAACATGCCTGGCTGTGGCCGGTAACGCTGATCACCGCGCTGCTCAGCCTGGTCGGTCTGAATGACCTGCGCCAAAGCCACCATGCGGTGCGACGCAACTACCCGATCCTGGGCAATATCCGTTACCTGATCGAAACCATCCGCCCGGAAATCCGCCAGTACCTGATCGAAGGTGACGACGACAAGCTGCCGTTCTCCCGCTCGCAACGCTCGCTGGTCTACGCCCGCGCCAAGAACGAAAGCGCCGAGAAAGCGTTCGGCACGCTCAACGACGCCTACAAACCTGGTTTCGAATTCATCAGCCATTCCATGCTACCGGTGGCCACGCCAGACCCTGCGTCGTTCCGCATTGCCATCGGCGGGCCGCAATGCCGAATGCCCTACTCGGCCTCGATCTTCAACATCTCGGCGATGAGTTTCGGCGCCCTCAGCGCCAACGCCATCGCCGCGCTCAATCGCGGCGCGCGCATGGGCCGGTTTGCCCATGACACTGGCGAAGGCAGTATCAGCCCGTACCACCGTGAACACGGCGGCGACCTGATCTGGGAAATTGGCAGCGGCTACTTCGGCTGCCGCACCGAGGACGGTCGTTTCGACCCACAGCGCTTCGCCGAACAAGCCCGCTCGGCACAGGTGAAGATGATCGAGATCAAGCTCAGCCAGGGCGCCAAGCCTGGCCACGGCGGCATTTTACCGGGGCACAAGGTCAGCCCCGAGATTGCCGAGACCCGTGGCGTACGTGTAGGCGAGGACTGCATCTCGCCAGCGGCGCACAGCGCCTTCCGCACACCGGTCGAGCTGCTGCAGTTCGTAGCCGGCCTGCGCGAGCTTTCGGGCGGCAAACCCGTGGGCTTCAAGTTCTGCCTGGGCCACCCTTGGGAATTCATGGGCATTGCCAAGGCCATGCTCGCCACCGGCATCACCCCTGACTTCATCGTTGTCGATGGCAAGGAAGGCGGCACCGGCGCGGCACCTCGCGAGTTCAGCGACAACATGGGCGTGCCGATGCGCGAAGGCCTGATGTTCGTGCACAACACGTTGGTCGGCCTGAACCTGCGCTCCAGCATCCGCATTGGTGCGGCGGGCAAGATCGTCAGCGCCTTCGACATTGTCAGCGTATTGGCCATCGGCGCTGACTGGGTCAATTCGGCACGCGGTTTCATGTTTGCCATTGGCTGTATTCAGTCGCAGAGCTGCCACACCAACAAGTGCCCGACCGGCGTGGCGACCCAAGACCCTCTGCGCCAGCGCGCGCTGGTGGTGCCAGACAAGGCCGAGCGGGTAGCCAGCTTCCACCGCAACACACTGCACGCACTGGCCGAGATGCTGGCTGCCGCAGGCCTGGAGCACCCTTCGGAGCTCAAGCCCAAGCACCTGGCGCGGCGCATCAGCCCCAGCGAAATCGGGTTGTTTTCGGACTTGCACACATTCCTCAAGCCGGGCGAATTACTCAGTGGCTCGATCGAAAGCGAGTTTTATGCGCGGATGTGGCGGATGGCGCGTAGCGACAGCTTTGCACCGGAGACGGGGCATACTGAAACACGAACTGTGGCGTCAAGACTGCGCCACGAAGAGACTGAACCTGCATGACAAACATGACTGGGGCTGCCCTGCAGCCCTTCGCGGGCGTGCCCGCTCCCACAATTTGCAGCGCCATCGAAGGCGGCGCTTTACCTGTGGGAGCGGGCAAGCCCGCGAAGGGCCGCAGCGCGGCCCCAGCTTTCATGCAAAGAACTGCGGATCAGAAGATGCTGATCGGGTACTCGACGAATACGCGGACTTCGTTGCCGTCGTCGTTGTAACCGTTCTGCTGCACGGCGTTGTTGGTACGCAAGAACGAGCTACGCAGCTTGATCGACAGGTCCTTGGCCGGGCCGTCCTGCACCACGTAACGGATCTGGTTGAAGATCTCGCGCTCTTTACCTTCGCCGAAGCCTTGCGGGTTGGCGACGTTGCGGGTGTTGATGTTGTCACCCACCACGTAAGCCAGCTTGTAGGTCAGGCCCGGAATGCCGTAGGCACCGAAGTCCAGGCCGTAGCCCAGCTGCCAGGAGCGCTCGTCTTCGGCGTTGAAGTCGGACCAGTACGAGTTGGCCAGGTAGATGGTGGAACCACCGTCACCCACGCCGCCGGCGTTCTGGTAGAAGCCGTAGTTGTAGCCCGTGCTGCCGGTGCTGCGCTGGTGAGCGAGGGTGAACGAGTGCGCACCGTACGCGTAGGTGGCTGCAAGGCTCCAGATGGTGTTGGAGTCGCCGTTCAGGCCTGCGGCTTTTACGTACTTGTTGTTGATGTCCGACTTGTAGCCGTTGAAGTCCAGGGTCAGGGACTGGTCGCTGGCGATCGGGAAGACGTAGTTCAAGCCCAGGTAGTGCTTCTTCATCACATCTTCGTTGTCGGCGGTGTACAGCGAAGCGGTGAAGTTGTCGGTGAACTTGTAGCTGCCACCTAAGACGTTGATCGACTTCAGGCCACCACCATCACGGCGCTCGGCGCTCTTGCGCGCTTCCTGGGTGAAGCGGCCGGCGTTCAGTTCCAGGCCCTGGATCTCTTTGGAGGTGATCAGGGTGCCGGTGAAGCTTTCTGGCAGCAGACGTGCATCGTCGTACTGCAGCACTGGCAGTGCTGGCATCTGGTCACCGTACTTCAGCACGGTGTTGGAAATGCGGAATTTCACAGCAGCACCACCACGCGCCAGGTTGTGCGGCGAGCTGGCGTTGCCTTCGGCATTGGTGGTTTCGTGCGGTTTGAAGAAGTCGACGCCGCCACCACCGTTGTGGCCTTTGCCGCCATCCAGGCGCACGGCGTACAGGCCGAATGCGTCAACACCGACGCCAACGGTGCCTTGGGTGAAACCGGAGGAGAAGTTGGCGATGAACGCCTGGCCCCATTCGATCTGGTCGTCGGTGCCATGCTTCTTGTCACGGTTGATGTAGGCGTTGCGCAGAAGGACGTTGGCGTGACTGTCCTCGATGAAGCCCTTGCTGTCAGCCTGGTCATTGGCCTGAGCCTGGGTCGCGGCGATCATCGCCAGGGCGACCAGGCTGATCCTGGTTTTCAACATGTTGTTTTCCTTATTTCTTAATCAAAAACGCGCTGCAATATGACGCCAGGAACCAACGCCCCTTCGTAGGTTCGACGCTATGCGGATCCAGCCGGGTGGGCCGACCGGTAATTTCACGGCGGCCCTTGGCAGCAGCTTGGCCAATACCATGGCCAGCAGGCGTTGGCCGAATCCTAGCCGTGTGCGATTACAAATGTCAAAAAGTCGTGAAATGCAGGTTGATATAACCGAAATTAACGGCCTGTCCGGTGCATTTACATGCAGGTTTGCGCTATCAGCGGACAAATTATCTTGTGTAGGAATTTGCCATTTGATCGAACGGACAATTTCCTGGGAGCAGGCAGAGCGTGGCCGCAGAGGCCGTTACAAACGGACACATATGTAAAGACAAGCCTTTACAAATACCCAAGCAAGAGTAAATAGCAAGCATTACCATTCGCACCTAATTTTCAACTGTCCGGTTTGAATGTGCCCATGCTTGTACCCTGCCGTCTTTCACCCCTGACGCTTGGCCTGTCGCTGCTTTTCAGCGCCAGCCTGGCCAGTGCCGCCACCACCACACTGCCGGAGTCGTCGGTTACCGCCGATAGCGAACGCGAGAAGGACAACCCGCGGGTCAAGGAGGTGAGCACCGCAACCCGCACCTCGACGCCCGTGCGTTATGTGCCGCAGGCCATCGATACGGTGAAAACCGCCAATGTGCTGGATTACGGCAGCAACACGCTGGGCAAGGCGCTGGAGGGTATCCCCAACGTCAGCAGCGGCGCCGACACCCGTTTTGACAGCGTACGCATCCGCGGCTTCGAGGCCAGCAACGACTTCTACCTGGACGGTATCCGCGACGACAGCCAGTACATCCGCGACCTGCACAACATCGAGCGGGTCGAAGTGCTGAAGGGGCCTGCTGCGGTACTGTATGGCCGTGGCAGCCAGGGCGGCATCGTCAACAGGGTCAGCAAGGCACCGGAGCCGGGTCGCCGCTCGACCATCGAAGCGCAGGCCGGCAGCGAAGACCTGCGCAGCCTGTATGCCGACCTGAGCGCCGACCCCAGCGACACGGTCAGCCTGCGCCTGAACATGGGCAACCAGGACAACAACAGCTTTCGCGATGGTATCGACGGCAGCCGCCAACTGTTCGCCCCGTCGATCAGCTGGCAGATCACCCCCGACCTGAACTGGCTGGTGCAGTATGAATACAGCCGCTACAACCGCACACCAGACCGCGGCATCCCGAGTGTCAACGGCCGCCCGGCAGACGTCAGCCGCAGCGCCACCTACGGCGACCATCGTGACTACATTGACGACCGCGCCCAGTCGCTGCGCTCGCGCCTGAACTACCAGCTGAACGAAACCTGGCAGCTGCGCCACACCCTGGGCCTGTTCAAACTCGACAGCGAGTTCGACAACACCTATGTCACGGGCTACAACGCCGGCACCAATACCTTGACCCGCCAACGCTGGCAGCAGGACCTGAACACCCGCAACCTGTTCAACAACCTGGAGGCCGAGGGCGACTTCGACACCTTGGGCCTTGAACACAAGCTGCTGCTGGGCCTGGAGTTCGGCAACCAGCGGCGCGATCCGCTGCTATACAGCGCCGGCAGCCAGAGCCTGCCAGGCCTGGGCAAACCCAGCCAGCCGCACAATGGTACGTTGGCGGTATCGAGCAACAACCACACCGTGGTCGACAGCCGCGGGGTTTATCTGCAGGACCAGATTCGCCTGAACGATCAGTGGCAGGTTCTCGCCGGCGTGCGCTTTGACCAGTTCGAAGTGGAAACCACCAACAAGGATGGCTTGCGCGAACCGCAGGACAGCAACAGCACCAGCCCACGCCTGGGCGTGGTCTAC
Organism: Pseudomonas sp. 10(2024); assembly: GCF_045164175.1. Taxonomy (NCBI): domain Bacteria; kingdom Pseudomonadati; phylum Pseudomonadota; class Gammaproteobacteria; order Pseudomonadales; family Pseudomonadaceae; genus Pseudomonas; species Pseudomonas sp. 10(2024). The sequence goes on along the minus strand of NZ_CP174006.1, from coordinate 270,801 downwards.
ACGCCATGGCGCGACCATTCGTTCTACGCCTCGTGGAGCAAGACTTTCTCACCGGTGGGTGGCGGCTTGATCGGCATCACCCCAGGGGCACAGGGCAACACCAATAAAACCGACCCGGAAGAGACCCGGCAGAAAGAAATAGGCGTAAAGAGCGACTGGTTGGACCAGCGCCTGACCACCACCCTGGCCATCTACGAGCTGGAACTTTACAACCGCCGCACCCGCGACCCGAACGACCTGAACATCATCTTGCTCAGCGGCATGCAGCGTTCGCGCGGCATCGAACTGACGGCCACCGGCAACATCGTCGGCAACTGGTATGTACGCGGCGGCATTGGCCTGCAGGATGCGATCATCGTCAAGGACAATAACGGCCAGGAAGGCAACCGCATCAATGACGTGGCCAAGCGCAATGGCAGCCTGTTCGTGACCTGGAAGCCAGAATTGGGGTGGTACGCCGAAACCGGGCTGACACTGGTGGGCGAGCGTTATGCGGACAACCAGAACACCACGGTATTACCAGGGTATGGCCGTTGGGATGCACTGGCGGGGTATCGGACCCATGACTGGGATGTGCGGGCGGCATTGAGCAACATTGCTGACAAGACCTACTACAGTTCGGCGACCAGTGCGGCGCAGATCCAGGTGGGCGATCCGCGTAGCCTTGTGGTGACGGGTAGCTACAGTTTCTGATTTTAAGTTGCCTTTACCTGCCTCTTCGCGAGCATGCCCGCGAAGAGGCAGGTAAAGGTGCAATCGATCAGTGCCACACCGCCATCAGCGCCTGCATCTCTGCTTCGCTGATCAACCCTTGGGGGTATCGCCCGGCAAGCAGACGTCGTGGGTCGGTCGTCCTGACCCTGATGCTTCCATGGTGTTTCAACCGCTTCGCCAAAAGCCTGAGCGATTGGCGATCAACTGCCGATGGGCGCAAAGCCGACTCACTTGCTGCGTTCATGTCCACACGTACTCCCTGGCCCGTGAGCGGCTAATTTACGTAGGTATTGTTACAGATCAGAGGCGCGGCCTGACCGTGCCATCTCGCTATCTGCTTGAAAAACAATACAAAACGTATGCCAGCTCGGCCTCCGGGCGTCGCCCGCGCAAAAAAGAGGCCCGTCACATGACGGGCCTCTCATTCATTACGGGCTCAGCGCTTGACCGGCGCCGGCTGCTGTTGGGTCAGGCAGTGAATGTTGCCGCCACCCAAGAGCAGCTCGCGGCCCGGGATCATCACCACCTCATGGTCGGGGAAGATCCTTGCCAGGATCGCTCTGGCTTCAGCATCTGCCGGGTCGTCGAAGCTTGGGGCAATGATGCCACCGTTGACGATCAGGAAGTTCACGTACGAACCCGCCAGGCGCACCGACGGGTCACGCTCCTGGCTGCCGGCGACCTGGTCGACACCGGCGCACTCTTCGGCAGTGGCGAACAGCGGGCCCGGGATCGGCATCTTGTGCACGATGAACTCGCGGCCCTTGGCGTCGCGGGTGTTCTTCAGCACATCCATGGCCGCGTGGCAGCGCGCATAGTTGGGGTCGTTGGAATCATCGGTCCAGGCCAGTAACACTTCACCCGGGCGCACGTAACAGCAGAAGTTGTCGACGTGACCGTCAGTTTCGTCGTTGTACAGGCCATCGGGCAGCCATACCACGGTGTCGACCGCCAAGTGATCACGCAGCACCGCTTCGATCTGCTCGCGGCTCAGGTGCGGGTTGCGGTTGCGGTTGAGCAGGCATTCTTCAGTGGTGATCACGGTGCCTTCACCGTCTACGTGGATCGAACCACCTTCCAGCACAAAGCCTTCGGTCTGGTAGCGCTGGCAGCGCTCCATTTCCAGCACCTTGGCGGCCAGTTCCTCGTCGCGGTTCCAGGGTGCGTACAGGCCGCCATCGAAGCCACCCCAGGCATTGAAGCCCCAATCTACACCGCGCACTTCGCCATGGTCGTTGATGACGAAGGTAGGGCCGGTGTCACGCACCCAGGCATCGTCGTTGCTGATTTCAACCACACGAATGTTCGGCTGGTCGAGCTGGCGCCGGGCGTTCTCGTACTGGCCGGCGGAGACCGCGACGGTTACAGGTTCGAAACGGGCAATGGCCTTGGCCAGGGTTACGTGGGCAGCCTGCGCCGGCTTGCCGCCCAGACGCCAGTTGTCCGGGCGCTCCGGCCAGACCATCCATACCTGAGTTTGTGGGGCCCACTCGGCGGGCATGTGGAAACCATCGGCACGGGGCGTGGAGTTGAGGGTTTTCATGGGTGACCTCTGTGATGGCCCTGAGCCGGGTATGCTGGGGCGTTTGTCAATTTATAACCGATATATATCGATATTTGAAGCCTGAAAATCGAAGAATGCCGCACCATTCGGCGAATTTAAATCGATAACAATCGACACTCACCAGCGCTGGTCTGGTGAAAGGAACGGCCTGCTGTCTACCATAGCCACACCTTATGCATCCTGTTACAGCTACGCGCGGAAATTTCCGGCAAGGCCGACTAGGGTCAATACTTGAACGACGGGCCAGCGAGCCGCTATGAACATCATCCCTACAGCAATCCCTGAAGTACTGATCATCGAGCCGAAGGTGTTCGCTGACAGCCGTGGTTTTTTCTTCGAGGCATTCAACGCCCGTGAGTTCTCAGAGCAAACCGGCGTGAACGTGGCGTTCGTCCAGGACAACCACTCGCGCTCCATCAAGGGCGTGCTGCGTGGGCTGCACTACCAGGTGGCAAACACCCAGGGCAAGCTGGTGCGCGTGGTGCACGGGGAGATCCGCGATATCGCCGTGGACGTGCGCAAAAGCTCGCCAACATTCGGTAAATGGGTCGCGGTGCACCTGTCAGCCGACAACCATCGCCAGCTGTGGATTCCGCCTGGCTTCGCCCACGGTTTTGCGGTGATGAGTGAATCGGCCGAGTTCCTCTACAAGACCACCGACTACTACAACCCTGGCGCCGACCGCTGCATCCGCTGGGACGACCCGGAACTGGCCATCGACTGGGGGCTGCAGCAGCCACCGCTGTTATCGGACAAGGACAAGGTGGGCCTGCCATTGGCAGAGGCGGAAGTGCTGCCTTAACTAGCGCATAATTGCGTCAGACTTTTCTGGCGCATTTACCTGATGATTGCAAAGCCCACGCCCCCACGCCGTCCCCGCTGGCGCAGCCTGGCCCTGCTGGCGCTGATCTTGGCCCCATTACTATGGCCACTGCATCACTTGGCCGAACGCTATTACCAGGAAGAACTGGCCTCGCAGAACCGCCAGACCCTCGACCTGTATGTCGCCAACCTGCTCGGCACCCTGCACCGTTACGAGACCTTGCCGCAAATTCTCGGCGACTTGCCGGCGCTGCGTGGCGTGCTGGCCGACCCTTTCCGCCTGGAAGCGGTGACCAACGCCAACCGCCTGCTCAAGGATATCGTGCAGAAGACCGGTGCCGAGGTGATGTACCTGATGGACGTCAGCGGCAACACCTTGGCCGCCTCGAACTGGGACAAGCACGACAGCTTCGTCGGCCGAAACTTCGCCTTCCGCCCTTACTTCAACGAAGCCATGGCCGGCCACCTTGGCCGCTTCTTCGGCCAGGGCACCACCTCGGCCAAGCGCGGCTACTTCTTTGCCGCGGCCGTGCGCGACCGCGAGCGAATCGTCGGCGTGCTGGTGGTCAAAGTCGATCTCGACCACACCGAAACCCTGTGGGGCCGTACGCCCGAGCAGCTGTTGCTGACCGATCACAATGGCGTGGTCATCCTGACTTCGCGCCCCGACTGGCGCTTCCGTGCTACCCGCACGCTGACCGACGCCGAGCGCCAGGCCATCATCGCCATCCAGCCCTATCCGACCCAGGCCCCACAGCCGCTGGTTCTCAACCCGCAAGCCTGGATCACCCAGACCCGCGACATCAAGGAAACTGGTTGGCAAGTCAGCATCCTCGCCCCGCGCACGCTGGTTGATCGCTCGGTGCAGACGGTAATGGCCATCGGTGCCGGTACGCTGCTGGTACTGATGTTGCTGGCAGGCCTGGTGATGCAACGGCGGCGCCATTACATCGACCGCATCGACTTCGAAGCCCGTGGCCGCCAGGAACTGGAAAAGCGCGTGGCCGAACGTACCGCCGACCTTGAAGGCCTGAACACCCGCCTGAAAAATGCCGTGCTGGAGCGCGAAAACGCTCAGCAGGAGGCAGTGCGCGCACAGGACGAACTGGTGCAGGCCGGCAAGCTGTCGGTGCTCGGCACCATGTCGGCCAGTATCAGCCATGAGTTGAACCAGCCCCTGGCCGCCATCCGCAGCTACGCAGAAAACGCCGAGATCCTGCTCGACCACCAACGTACCGAAGACGCCCGCGGCAACCTCAAGCTGATCGGCGAGCTGACCGGGCGCATGGCCTCGATCATTGCCCACCTGCGTGCCTTCGCCCGTCGTGACCGTCATGCCCCGGAGAGCGTGGCCCTGCAGCCGGCTCTGGACGATGCCCTGGCGCTGCTGGCCAAGCGCCGCCGGGCGATGGCCGTAGAGCTGATCCGCGACCTGCCGGAAGCCACCTTGTGGGTACAGGCCGGCGAAACCCGCCTGCGCCAAGTGCTAGGCAACCTGCTGGCCAATGCCCTCGACGCTCTGACAGAAAAGGCCAACCCGCGCCGCCTGTGGTTAAGTGCCGAGCAACGTGATGACTGCGTCTACCTGTACATCCGTGACAACGGCCCCGGCTTCAGCCGCCAGGCCCTGGAGCATGCCAAGGAGCCGTTCTTCACCACCAAGACCCGCACCCAGGGCCTGGGCCTGGGCCTGGCCATCTGTGAAAGCCTGATGCGCGCCCTGGGCGGTGAACTGCTGCTGGCCAACCACCCGGAAGGTGGCGCAATGCTGACTCTCCAGCTGCGGGTGGCCGCATCTGGCGCTACTTTGCCCAATTCGGAGGACCCCTCGGCATGACCACCGAGACACTGATCGACAGCCGAGCCCAGGTCATCCTGGTGGACGATGACCCCCACCTGCGCCAAGCCTTGAGCCAGACCCTGGACCTGGCCGGGCTCAAGGTAGTCGCCCTGGCCGAAGCCCAAGGCCTGGCCGAGCGTATCGAGGCCGACTGGCCCGGCGTGGTGGTCAGCGACATCCGCATGCCGGGCATCGATGGCCTGCAGTTGCTGGAACAACTGCACGGCCGCGACAGCGAACTGCCGGTGCTGCTGATTACCGGCCATGGCGATGTGCCGCTGGCGGTGCAGGCGATGCGCGCCGGGGCTTATGACTTCCTGGAAAAACCCTTTGCCACAGATGCCCTGCTCGACAGCGTGCGCCGCGCCCTGGCTTTGCGCCGGCTGGTGCTGGACAACCGTAGCCTGCGTCTGGCACTGAGCGACCGCCAGCAGCTGGCAACCCGCCTGGTCGGCCATTCACCGGCCATGCTGCGCCTGCGCGAGCAGATCGGCGCCTTGGCCGGCACCCGCGCCGACGTGTTGATTCTGGGCGAAACCGGCGCTGGCAAAGAGGTGGTGGCCCGCGCGCTGCACGACCTGTCCAGCCGCAGCGAAGGGCCGTTCGTGGCGATCAACGCCGGCGCGCTGGCCGAATCGGTGGTCGAAAGCGAACTGTTCGGGCACGAGCCCGGTGCGTTCACCGGCGCGCAGAAACGCCGTATCGGCAAGTTCGAATTTGCCAACGGCGGCACGCTGTTCCTCGACGAAATCGAGAGCATGAGCCTGGATGTACAGGTGAAGTTGCTGCGCATGCTGCAGGAGCGAGTGGTCGAACGCCTGGGCGGCAACCAGTTGATCCCGCTGGACATCCGCATCATAGCCGCGACCAAGGAAGACCTGCGTCAGTCTGCCGACCAAGGGCGTTTCCGCGCAGACCTGTATTATCGCCTGAACGTGGCGCCGCTGCGTATTCCGCCACTGCGTGAACGCGGCGACGACATATTGGTGTTGTTCCAGCATTTCGCCGATGCTGCCAGCCAACGTCATGGCCTGTCGCCGCATGCGCTGCAACCCGCGCAACGCGCCCTGCTGCTGCGTCATGACTGGCCAGGCAACGTCCGCGAGCTACAGAACGCCGCCGAGCGTTTCGCCCTTGGCCTGGAACTGGCACTGGATGGCCAGGCACCCTCGGCAGCAGCGCCGGCAGCGCCCATGCTCAGCGGCAACCTCAGCGAACAGGTCGAGCAATTCGAACGTTCGCTGATCGCCGCCGAACTGGCCCAGCCACACGGCTCCATGCGGAGCCTGGCCGAAGCACTGGGTATCCCCCGCAAAACCTTGCACGACAAGCTGCGCAAGCATGGCTTGAACTTCGACGGCGGCAGCGGCGGGCATGACGATCAAGAGGACAACCGTTAATGAGCACCGATAGCCAGTACCTGCAGTCCGTACTGCACACCGACATCCCCCTGACCCGCGAAATGGGCCTGGAAGTGATCGATTGGCAGCAGCACACCCTGCGCCTGCAACTGCCGCTGGCGGCCAACGTCAACCACAAAAGCACCATGTTCGGCGGCAGCCTGTACTGCGCAGCAGTGCTGGTGGGTTGGGGCTGGCTGCACCTGCGCCTGCGTGAACTGGGGATCGATGACGGGCATATCGTCATCCAGGAAGGGCAGATCAGTTATCCGTTGCCAGTGACCGGCACGGCGGTGGCGCGTTGTGCAGCGCCCGACGAAAAGACCTGGGAGCGATTCCTGGCCATGTACCAGCGCCGTGGGCGGGCGCGGTTGACGTTGGAAACCACCGTGAGCAATGACGGCAGTGACGAGCCGGCGGTGAGGTTCAGCGGCCAGTACGTCTTGCACCGCTAGCCCAGCAGCCGCTGAAAGCAACTGCGCTGCACAAAACCCAAAGGCTGGCGCAAAACCTGTGGGAGCGGGCAGGCCCGCGAACACCGGCGAAGCCGGTGCCCCGCACCGCGGTGCCTGCTTCGCGGGCTCGCCCGCTCCCACAGGGTAGGGTGAGACTCCGTCAAATCAGGTTCAGGAAGGCCTGGCGCCATGCAGCATTGGCAGGCAATGCCAGGAAATGCGGATTGAGCAGCGACTCGCGCGGCGGATACCGGAACGGCAAGCCATCCAGCCCGATCACTTCGCCACCGGCCCCCTCCACCACACCCTGCGCCGCAGCAGTGTCCCACTGCGAAGTCGGCGCCAGGCGCGGATAGCAGTCTGCGCTGCCCTCAGCCAGCAGGCAGAACTTCAACGAACTGCCGATATTGGCCAGCTCCAGCTCACCCACCGCAGCCCCAAGGCCGGCCAACAGCGCTTCCTGCTCCGGGCTGGAATGCCGACGGCTGGCCACCACGGTAAAACGCTCGCCCTGCGCGGGTTCGTTGCGTACTTGGATCAGCTGGGCTGCCTCGCCGGCATCTGCACGCCAGGCCCCCATCCCGCGCCCACCGAAGTAGCAGCGTCCATTGGTCGGCATCGACACCACACCAAACACCACGTCGCCGTTCTCGATCAGGGCGATGTTGACCGTGAACTCTTCACTGCCGGCAATGAACTCCTTGGTGCCATCCAGCGGATCGACCAGCCACCAGCGGCTCCAGCTTTGCCGCTCGGCCAGCGAAATATTGCAGTCCTCTTCGGACAGCACCGGAATCTGCGGCGCCAGCGCCAGCAGGCCATCGGCAATTACCCGGTGCGCCGCCAGGTCGGCGGCGGTAACCGGCGAATCGTCGGCCTTGTTGGTCACCGCGATATCGGCGCGCCAGAATGGCAGGATTGCCTCGCCTGCCGTCAGTGCCAGCTTGACCACTTCGTGCATCAGTTGCAGGTCGTTCATAGCTCCAGCAACCCCCGCTGAATCAGCAGGTCACGGGCCAGGTACAGCGCCGCCAGGGCGCGGCCCTCGGTGAACTGCGGATGCATGGCCAAGGCCGACAACTCACGCAGGTTGACCTTGTCGACCCGCATCGGCTCGGGCTCGTCGCCTTCCAGGCGCTCTTCGTACAGGTCGCTGGCCAGCACCACCTGAATCTTCTGACTCATGTAGCCCGGCGACAGCGACAGTTCCGTCAGGTGCTCCAGCTGGTGTGCGCCAAAACCGGCTTCTTCCTTGAGCTCCCGGTCGGCTGCCGCCAGCACGTCTTCGCCCGGCTCGATCAAGCCCTTGGGCAACGACAGCTCGTATTCATCGGTGCCACCGCAGTACTCCTCCACCAGCACGGCGTGCTCGGCATCGAGCATGGCCACGATCATCACCGCGCCGTAGCCATTACCCCGGCCCACCAGACGCTCATAGGTGCGCTCGGCGCCATTGCTGAAGCGCAGCTGTACGGCTTCGACGCGGAACAGGCGGCTACTGGCGACAATTTCGCGGCTGAGTACGGTGGGTTTCTGGCGCATGGGGCGGCTCCTTGGCGTGAACGGGTTACTATACCGTGGCTTGCCGACTGATCGAGAGTTTCCCATGCCTGTTCTTCCCTGGTCTGCCATCGATACCGTCCTGCTGGACATGGATGGCACCCTGCTCGACCTGCATTACGACAACCGCTTCTGGCTGGACCACCTGCCCCAGCGCTATGCCGAGCTGCACGGTGTAAGCCGGGCCATGGCGGAAATGGAGCTGCAACCGCTGTTCGAACGCAATGCCGGCACATTGAACTGGTACTGCCTGGACTTCTGGAGCCGCGAGCTACGCCTGCCCATTCGCGAGCTGAAGCGGGAAATTGCCGACCTGATTGCCCTGCGCCCGGATGCCGATACCTTCCTGGCGGCGATTCGCCAGGCCGGCAAGCGTGTCGTGATGATCACCAATGCCCACCGTGACTCGCTGTCGCTGAAGCTGGAACGGGTGGAGCTGGCACCGTACTTCGAGCGGCTGATCAGCTCGCACGACTATGGCTACCCGAAGGAAAGCCCGCAGTTCTGGGATGCCCTGCAGGCGGATATCGGCTTCGAACCGGAACGCAGCCTGTTCATCGATGACACGCTGGCGATTCTGCGCAGTGCACGGCGGTTTGGTGTGGGGCACTTGCTGGCGGTGCGCCAGCCGGATAGCCAGGCACAACCACGCGATACCGAAGAGTTTGCAGCGGTCGAGGATTACCGGGCGTTACTGGAAGGCCTGTAAGGCCCCATTCGCGGGCATGCCCGCTCCCACTCAGTGCTGGCGCTGTACCTGTGGGAGCGGGCGCGCCCGCGAAGAGGCCGGTACAGACTTCAGCGATCAGTCAGGAATACGCAGCACCTGCCCCGGATAGATCTTGTCCGGGTGCTTGAGCATCGGCTTGTTGGCCTCGAAAATCTTGTTGTACTGATTGGCATTGCCATACACGACCATGGCAATGGCTGAAAGTGTGTCGCCCGATTTCACTGTGACGAACCTTGCCGCCTGGACTACCGGCCCGGTCACGGTGATCTGGTCCTCGACACTGGCCACGCCGCTGATGTTGCCCGCCGTCAGGATAATCTTCTCCTTCTCTTCCTGGCTGGCCACTTCACCCTTGAGGATGATCTTGTCTCCTTCTACAGTGGCGGTGATGTTAGGGTTGCCCAGGCCAACAGCTTCCACGTGTTTCTTAAGCTGCTCCTCGGCATTGGCGTTGCCAGGGGTCAGCAGGTCGATCAACTTCTCGCCGGCTTCCTTCACGAAACTGAACAGGCTCATTGCGCTCTCCTTGTTGACGAAACCTTGGACACAGGAGTCTAGGTCAGCTTTACCACTTCCGCCCTGCGCTACCAATCGACGCGGTCTATCAAGGCATAGACCCTAGCGATTAGACGCCGCCGGCCCACGCGCCTAGGCTTGTGCTATCAGAAAGCCGCCGGTATTCAGCGCCCCGATGAACAGCAAGCCTCCGGTCTGCGCGGCCTCATCGCCCTTGTCCATGCCCGCCGCCAGCAACACCTACGATTACGTCCAGCTCAGCGACGCCAAACGCGACAGCACCCCGCTGGCCGAGGAAGTGGCCCTGGCCATTGTCTATAACGGCCTCAACCAGGCAGTGATGCTGGTCAGCCCTACCGATCTGGAAGACTTCGCCGTCGGTTTCAGCGTCGGCAGCGGCATTGTCGAAGGCACCGCAGAAATCTACGACCTCAAGCTCTCCGGCAGCGGCTCGGCACTGTACGCCGACCTGGAAATCTCCAGCCGGGCGTTCTGGAACCTGAAAAACCAGCGCCGCCAACTGGCCGGCACCAGTGGTTGCGGCCTGTGTGGGGTCGAGGCCCTGGAGCAGGCACTACCGGATCTGGCCGTGTTGCCGGGTGCGCCCCTGCCCCCGGCCCAGTGGCTGGTCGGCCTGCGCGAGCGCATCGACGCCTTCCAGCCACTGGGCCAGCATTGCGGTGCCGTGCATGCAGCATTGTTCATGGACCGCCAAGGTGAACTGCTGCTTGGCCGCGAAGACATCGGCCGGCACAACGCCCTCGACAAACTGATCGGCGCGCTGCTGCGACAACGCATCGACACCCAGGGTGGCCTGGCCATCGTCACCAGCCGCTGCAGCCTGGAGCTGATCCAGAAAGTACTGCGTGCCGGCATCCAGACCCTGGTCAGCCTGTCGGCGCCCACCGGCCTTGCCCTGCAATGGGCGCGCAAGCACAACCTCAACCTTATCCACTTGCCCAAGCACAGCGCACCGCGGGTCTACAGCCCAGCGGCGGAGTCGTAACAGTCGTGACCTCGTACCAACAACTTCCGGACAACACCCCAACCTCCCCCCCTCGCTACAAGCCCTACCACGGCCCCGCCGGTGGTTGGGGCGCACTGCGTAGCGTGGCCAAGGCCTGGGTCGGCAGCGATAACGCGCTGAAGAACATTCGCGCCCTGCTCAAGACCAACCAGAACGGCGGTTTCGACTGCCCCGGCTGCGCCTGGGGGGACTCGCCGGAAAGCGGCATGGTCAAGTTCTGCGAGAACGGCGCCAAGGCGGTGAACTGGGAAGCTACCAAGCGCCGTGTCGATGCTGCCTTCTTCGCCCGTTACAGCGTCACCTCGCTGCTGCAACAAAGCGACTACTGGCTGGAGTACCAAGGGCGTCTGACCGAACCGATGGTCTATGACGCTCCCAGCGACCGTTACCTGCCGATCAGCTGGGATGCCGCCTTCGCCCTGATCGCCCGCGAACTGAACAAGCTGACCAACCCTGACCAGGCCGAATTCTATACCTCGGGACGTGCCAGCAACGAAGCGGCGTACCTGTACCAACTGTTCGTGCGCGCCTACGGCACCAACAACTTCCCTGACTGCTCGAACATGTGCCATGAGGCCAGCGGCGTGGCGTTGGGGCAAAGCGTCGGGGTCGGCAAAGGTACAGTCACCTTCGACGACTTCGAGCACGCCGACGCCATTTTTGTCTGGGGCCAGAACCCCGGCACCAATCACCCGCGCATGCTCGACCCACTGCGTGATGCGGTAAAGCGTGGCGCCCAGGTGGTGTGCATCAACCCGCTCAAGGAGCGTGGTCTGGAGCGCTTCCAGCACCCCCAGAACCCACTGGAAATGCTGACCAACAGTGACCGCCCGACCAACACCGCCTTCTTCCGCCCGGCCCTGGGTGGCGACATGGCGATGCTGCGCGGCATGGCCAAGTTCGTCCTGCAATGGGAACGCGAAGCCCAGGCCAACGGCGAACCGGCCGTATTCGACCACGCCTTCATCGCCGAACATGGCCATGGCGTCGATGAGTACCTGGCCGTGGTGGACGCCACGCCGTGGTCGCACATCCAGGCACAGTCCGGCCTCACCTTGGCCGATATCGAACTGGCCGCGCGTATGTACTGCCGTGGCAAGCGGGTGATCATGTGCTGGGCGATGGGCATCACCCAACACCGTCATTCGGTGCCGACCATTCAGGAAATCGTCAACCTGCAGATGCTGCGTGGCAACATCGGCGTGCCCGGTGCCGGCCTGTGCCCGGTGCGTGGCCACAGCAACGTGCAGGGTGACCGCACCATGGGCATCAACGAGCGCCCGCCAGAGGCGCTGCTGGATGCCATCGAAAAGCGCTTTGGCTTCCCTGTGCCGCGGCGCAATGGCCATAACACCGTCGAAGCCATTCACGCGATGCTCGATGGCCGGGCCAAGGTTTTCATCGGCTTGGGCGGCAACTTCGCCCAGGCCACACCCGACACCGAGCGTACCGCCCAGGCGCTGCGCAACTGCGAGCTGACCGTGCACATCAGCACCAAGCTCAACCGTAGCCACCTGGTCCATGGCAAGCAGGCACTGATCCTGCCGTGCCTGGGCCGCACCGACATCGACCTGCAGGCCGAAGGGCCGCAGGCAGTCACGGTTGAAGACTCGTTCAGCATGGTCCACGCCTCCAACGGCCAGCTTAAGCCGCTGTCGACGCAAATGCGCTCGGAGCCTGCGGTGATCGCCGGCATCGCCGCCGCCACGCTGGGCAAACAACCGGTGGACTGGCACTGGCTGGTGGCCGACTACGACCGCATCCGCGACCTGATCGGCGACACCATTGCCGGTTTCAGCGGCTTCAACCAGCGCCTGCGTAATCCGGGTGGCTTCTATCTAGGCAACAGCGCGGCCAGCCGCGAATGGGCGACCAGCACCGGCCGCGCCAACTTCAAGGCCAACCTGCTGCCCGACACGCTGCTTGACGAACGCGTACGCGCCAGCGGCCAGTTGCCAGACTTGATCATGCAATCGATGCGCTCGCACGATCAGTACAACACCACTATCTATGGCCTGGACGACCGCTACCGCGGCGTGCGCGGCCAGCGCGAGGTGCTGTTCGCCAACGAGGCCGACATCATCCGCCTGGGCTTCCAGCCGGGGCAGAAGGTCGACATCGTTTCGCTGTGGGGGGATGAACATGTGCGCCGGGTGCAAGGCTTTACCCTGCTGGCCTTCGACATCCCTGCCGGGCAGGCAGCGGCGTATTACCCGGAGGTGAACCCGCTGGTGCCACTGGAGAGCATTGGCGTTGGTAGCCATACGCCAACATCGAAGTTCATTGCTATCAAGCTGGAGCGCGCGCGCGACGACGGGCGCATTCTGTAAAAATGAAAAAAGCCCTGTTCCGTGGCGGCTCAGGGCTTTGTCATAAAGGTCTCAGACAGCCTGAAAACGATAAAGTTTCATAGTAAATACAGCAAGTTAGAGAATTGTGTACAACTCGTGTTACTCGTCGGATTTCCGTTGCCAGCCACGCCTCTTAGCCTCAAATTCGCCTCGTCATCCCTATGAGGCTCTCTTGATGAAGAAGTACTCCTCGATTCTGTTGTTGTCTTTCAGCTTGCTCAGCGGCGTTGCCATGGCAGGCGGCACCACCGAAGCCGGCATTGGCGGCGCATTGGGTGGGGTACTGGGCTCAGTGGTGGGCAACTCCATCGGTGGCAGCACCGGCGGCGCCATTGGTGCCGGTCTGGGCGGTGCGGCAGGTGGCGCTCTGGGCGCAGACAAACGCCAGCGTGGTGAAGCCGCTATCGGCGGCGCGCTGGGCGCCGCAGGTGGTAACGTGGTCGGTCGCTCCGTGGGCGGCACCACGGGTAGCTACATTGGCGCGGCAGCCGGCGGTGGTGCCGGTGGTGCGCTGGGTAACTACCTGGGCAAAGAGGCCGACAAAGACGATTACCGCGATGGCCGCCGCTATCGTCGCGGTTACGACGACGACCGTCGTCACTGGGACCGTGGCCGCCACTACGGCCACCGCAAGCACAAGCGCCACTGGCGCGACTAACGCCTGGGGCCCTGCCCCGGCAACAAAACCCCGCCCCTGCCAGCGGGGTTTTTTATGCCTGTCGCTCCAGCACAAGGCCGGACAGGATCACCTGCAGCGCCTCTGGCAACGCTACAGGCCGGCCACTGGCGCGCTCGATGAACACCTGCACCACCGTACCTGCCGCGCACGCGTCCGGCTCGCCCGGACGGTACAGCGCCAGCCGGTACTCTACCGTGCTGCCCGCCAGACGCGTCACTCCCAACCCCACTTCCAACAAATCCGGGAAGCCCGGTAGCGCGTAGAAATCCGAAGCTGAACTGACCACGAAGGCGGCCAGTTCACCGTGCCGCAGGTCCAGTTCCGCCTGCTCGACGAGAAACGCCTGTATCGCGGTTTCGAAGAAACCGTGCACCGTTGCACCGGCAATGTGGCCGTTCAGGTCGTTATCCTGGGGGCGGGTAAGGATCGGGTGGAAGTGGGAGAAGGCAGTGCGCTGAGGGGCTTCGGTCATCTGGCTGGCTCTTGTCTACGCAATGGATGCTGACAGTGAAACAGAAAAACCAGAATTTCGCTGCCTATGCGGGCCCCTTCGCGGGCAAGCCAGCTCCTGCAACGGCCTGCGCCCACCACCGATGGTGTGTAGGCGCGGGTTTACCCGCGAATACGATGGCGGCTGCGACGGTGAAGCACGGGTGGAAATTGGTCAGCAGGTCCGGCCCTTTCGCGGGTAAACCCGCTCCTACACGACGGCCTGCGCCCACCACCGATCAGTGTGTAGGAACGGGTTTACCCGCGAATACGATGGCGGCTGCGACAGTGAACCACGGGTGGAAATTGGTCAGCAGGTCCGGCCCTTTCGCGGGTAAACCCGCTCCTACAACAGCCTGCGCCCACCACCGAGTGTAGGAGCGGGTTTACCCGCGAATACGATGGCGGCTGCGACGGTGAACCACGGGTGGAAATTGGCCAGCAGGTCCGGCCCTTTCGCGGGTAAACCCGCTCCTACACGACGGCCTGCGCCTACCACCGATCAGTGTGTAGGAGCGGGTTTACCCGCGAATACGATGGCGGCTGCGACGGTGAACCACGGGTGGAAATTGGTCAGCAGGTCCGGCCCTTTCGCGGGAAAACCCGAACCCACAAAAAAGCCGCCCCTAGGGGTAATGCCAGTCAGTTAAGACTGACGCATTGACCTTTAGCCCATAGGCCGCAAAATCCGATGCTTGGAAACGAGCATCGGATTTTTTATGCGCCTGTCAAAAGCCCTGTCCCTCACTCATGAAATGGCATCGCGGCCACATGCCCTCGAAGGGCTTGGAGCCTTGCTTGATCCAGACATTGTGAAACAGGCCTTCGAAACGGCAGGTGTCTCGACTATACGCAAGCGCCGGTTGCCGTTGGAAAGCCTGGTCTGGTGCATCATCGGCATGGCGTTGTTCCGCCGGATGTCGGCTTGGGATGTCGTGAATCACATGGACATCATGCTGCCGGGCAAGCGACCGCTGGTGGCGCCCAGCGCTGTTGTTCAGGGACGGCAACGGCTGGGTAGCGAAGCGGTTCGCGAGGTGTTTTCGCTCACCCAGCAGCGATGGCATGCAGAAGTCCAACACCCTCAATGGTTGGGGTTAACACTTTTGGGTGTGGATGGCGTCGTCTGGAATACCCCCGACACCGCAGAAAATCGGGCGTGCTACGGCGGCGCGACCAATCAGCATGGCGATGGCAGTTACCCTCAAGTCCGAATGGTCTGCCAGATGGAACTGACTAGCCATCTGCTGATAAGCAGTACTTTCGAGAGCTATCACAGTAGCGAAATGAAGCTGGCCGAACAGTTGATCGCTACCACGCCTGATCACTCGCTGACCCTGTTCGATAAAGGTTTCTACTCGTTGGGTTTGCTGCATCACTGGCAATCACAAGGCGAGCAGCGTCATTGGCTTATTCCTTTGAAGAAGGGTAGCCAGTACGAAGTCGAGCACAAGCTTGGGCGCAACGATGCCGTAGTCATTCTGCGCACCTCGCCACAAGCCCGTAAGCAATGGCCCGGCCTGCCGCTGGAGACTCGAGCACGGCTGTTAAGCAAGACGATTAAAGGCAAGGTGGTGAGCGTACTGACCTCAATGGTCGATCCGCTGCGTTTCCCGGGTGATGAGATCGTCGACCTTTACAGTCAGCGTTGGGAAATCGAACTGGGATATCGAGAGATCAAGCAAGGGCTTTTAGGTGGTGAATATACGCTGAGAAGCAAGACGCCGGAGATGATTGCGCAAGAGCTATGGGGCGTACTGCTGGGCTACAACCTGTTGCGTTATCAGATGGTGCAAATGTCTCGACAGTGCCCTGGTGTGTACCCATGCGAGATGAGTTTTACTGCCTGTAGCTGGGCAATACTGGGCTTGCTGCATGGCACATCCTTGAACCACCCCGGAAATTTGCCGGGATTTTTGTCGGATCTGCAGGCTTCGGCGGCACAATATGTCTTGCCACATCGACGGCCTGACCGATGGTTTCCGCGAACGGTGAAGCAACGTCCAGCGAAGTACCCCACCCGAAAATGAAAAATGCCAGTCAGCTTAACTGACTGGCATTACCCCTGGGGGCGGCTTTCTCGTTGCGGCTGAGCTCGGCTTACAGCTGCGGGCCAGCGGCCTTGATGGCGTCGGAAACTTCGAACTTCTTGAAGTTTTCGATGAACAGCTTGGCCAGACCTTTGGCAGCCTCGTCGTAGGCCGCTTTGTCAGCCCAGTTGGTGCGCGGGTTGAGCAGTTCGGTTTCAACGCCCGGAACGGCCTTCGGCACGTCCAGGTTGATGATGTCCAGGTGCTCGGTTTCGGCACCGACCAGTGCGCCGCTCTGGATTGCAGCGATCACGGCACGGGTGGTGGGGATGCTGAAGCGCTTGCCAACGCCGTAGCCACCACCGGTCCAGCCGGTGTTGACCAGGTAGACCTTGGAGTTGAAGCCGTTGATACGCTTGATCAGCAGCTCGGCGTACTCGCCAGCCGGACGCGGGAAGAACGGTGCGCCGAAGCAGGTGGAGAAGGTCGACTTGATGCCGCCGCCCGAACCCATTTCAGTGGAACCGACCAGCGCGGTGTAACCGGACAGGAAGTGGTAGGCCGCCTGCTCGTTGTTCAGGATCGAAACCGGAGGCAGAACACCTGTCAGGTCGCAGGTGAGGAAGATCACTGCGTTAGGCTCGCCGCCCAGGTTCGCTTCCGAACGCTTGGCAACGTGCTCCAACGGATAGGCCGCACGGCTGTTCTGAGTCAGGCTGACATCGGTGTAGTCGGCGTGCTTGTTGGCGTCGAGAACGACGTTTTCCAGTACTGCGCCGTGCTTGATGGCTTTCCAGATGACCGGCTCGTTCTTCTCGGACAGGTCGATGCACTTGGCGTAGCAGCCGCCTTCCATGTTGAAGACAACGCCTTCGCCCCAACCGTGCTCGTCGTCACCGATCAGGTAACGGCTTTCGTCAGCCGAAAGGGTAGTCTTGCCAGTGCCGGACAGGCCGAAGAACAAGGTCACATCGCCTTCTTCGCCGATGTTGGCCGCGCAGTGCATAGGCAGTACGTCGGCAGCCGGCAGCAGGAAGTTCTGCACCGAGAACATGGCTTTCTTCATTTCGCCGGCGTAGCGCATGCCAGCGATCAGCACTTTCTTCTGGGCGAAGTTGATGATCACGCAACCGTCGGAGTTGGTGCCGTCACGCTCAGGCTCGCACACGAAGTTGGCGACGTTGAGGATCTGCCACTGGTCGCGGCCAGCCGGGTTGAACTGCTCCGGGTTGATGAACAGGCAACGACCGAACAGGTTCTGCCAGGCAGTCTGGGTGGTCATCTTCACCGGCAGGTAGTGCTCGGCTGCGGCCCCTACGTGAACATAGGAAACGAAGTGATCCTGGGCGTTGTTGAACGCCTCGACGCGAGCCCACAGGGCATCGAACTTGTCGGCCGGGAACTTGCGGTTGATCGGGCCCCAGGAAATGGCGTCCTGGGTGGAAGGTTCTTCGACGATGAAACGGTCAGCCGGCGAACGGCCGGTACGGTGACCAGTCTCCACGACCAGTGCGCCAGTATCGGCTAGTACGCCTTCACCGCGTTGCAGCGCTTCTTTTACCAGCTCATCGACGCTCAGGTCGGTGTACACGGTGTTGTTGGCTTGCGTCATGAGATACCCCATCCGGCCCGAGGCCGAGTGCTCCAAACGTTTTGTAGTTGTCTTGAAAAAACTACTACAGCGAAAAAAGTGGCCGGATTATGCCAGAAACGCCCAAAAAAAGTAGGCCCCTCCTGTCAGAACTGCGCTTTTGCGCAATTCGACAGGAGATTATCCTGTGATTTAACGTTTCAGTGACGAGTTTCTGAGGCCACGTCAGTACCGCCACCCGCAAACAATTGCGCCACATCGCTGGCATCGAAGAAGTAGCGCTCGTTGCAGAACTGGCAATCGATCTCTACCGTCCCGCCACATTCGTCCACCAGCGCCTTGGCGTCGTGCTCGCCCAGACTGACCAGCGCATTGCCGGAGCGTTCCCGCGAACAGCTGCAATTGAAGCGCAGTGGCTGGATATCGAACAGGCGCACGGCGTCTTCGTGATACAGGCGGTGCAGCAGGGTTTCGTTGCCCTCTGTCCACTCTTCAGGCTTGAGCGTCTTGGCCAGGGCGACCACATGCTGCCAGCTGTCTTCGCGCTCTTCATCATCCGGCTGGCGATCACGTGGCAGTTGCTGCAGCAATAGCCCACGGGCCTTGCCGCCTTCGGCATTGAGCCAGAAACGGGTATTGAGCTGCTGCGACTGGACGAAGTAGTTGGTGAAACATTCAGACAGGTTGGCGCCATCGAGGTCGACGGTCCCCTGGTAGCGCTGGCCCTTGACCGGGTCGATGGTCAGGGTCAGGTGGCCGTCGGGCATCAGCTGCGACAGGGTGGCACCAGCCGGAATCTGGTCCGCTTCGTAGCGGGCCATGCCACGAATCTCGCGCTCACTGGAACATTCCACCATCAGCAGCGGAATCGGCCCGGCCGAACGCGCCTGCAGAATCAGCAGGCCATCGAACTTCATCGCACCCACCAGCAAGGCGGTGGCGGCCATCAACTCGCCGAGCAGCACCTTGACCGGCTGGGGGTACTCATGACGCGCCAACACCGCAGCGTAGCTGTCATCGAGAGACACCCACTCGCCGCGCACATCGCGCTCGTCGAAGATGAAACGTTGGGTGAAATCGGTATCAGGCAAATCGCTCATAGGTTTCGGCTATCTAAAAAATGATGACAAAATGGTTACAAGGGTTGTCGAAAACCGGCGAGAACCCGTGACAGAGCGCTTACAAGGCGCTCCGATTCCTGTTTGCAATAGAGGTATTTTATGGACAATCGACCACTGTTCCAAGCAAGGTGGTCCTGGGGGCCATTGGCAGCCTGTACGCTGCTTCCCATCGCTCTACTGTGTTTCTGGTTATGGCCTTTTGGCCAGATCCTGTGCCTGACTTTCGACGAGTGGCTGTTCCGCAGCCTGAACGCGCCGCTGGCCGATAGCACCACCTGGCGCTACATCTGGACCATCGGCAGCCTACGCCCGTTCGACATCGTCGTCGGCCTGATCCTGCTGGCAGTGCTCATTCGTGGTGACTGGGTGTTCAAGGCTGCTCAGGTTCGCCAGGCATTTTTCGGCTTTCTGGTCACGCTACTCCTCTTAGTGGTGATTCGCGCGCTGTTTTCCAAGTGGGTGGATGCAGCCGGGTGGCAACACAAGAGTCCATCGATGATCTTCGACGACGTCGTGCACCTGAGTGACTATTACCCGAACCTGGAGGCTGCCTGGGAACTCAAGGACCGCTCCAGCAAGAGTTTTCCGGGTGATCACGCCTCGGTGCTGTTGATCTGGGCGCTGTTCATGAGCGTGTTCAGCCGCGGCCTTGCGCAATACCTGGTGGTCTGGGGGCTCGCAGCGCTGTTCATGCTGCCGCGCCTGGTGGCCGGTGCCCACTGGGGGCAGGACGACTACATCGGCGGCTTGCTGATGGCCGTACTGGCGCTGGGCTGGAGCTACTACACGCCGCTGGCGGCCAAAGGCAGCGAGGCGTTGATGCGCTGGACAGCGCCGTTGTTCAAGCTGCTGTCCACGTTACCGTTGGTCGGACGAATGGCGGTGTTGCGCTAGATTTTTGGGGCTGCGCAGCAGCCCCATTCAATCGTAACTTCCATGCAGCTGATGAATCTGCCGCCGCTGCTTCTTGGTCGGCCGGCCATCGGTGGTCACGCCCATGGCCCCGGCCTTACGCATCTCAGCCGCCTGTTCACGGCGACGCACACTTTCTTCGGTTTCCTCGTACAACGCCTGCGCCTCTGGGGCACCACGACGCACCACCGACAGCGCCTTCACCACCACCGTGCGCTCATCGAAGCCGGTACGCAGCACGAACTCGTCGCCCACCCGCGGCTCCTTGCCCGGCTTGCAACGCTCGCCCCGGCAATGCACCTTGCCACTCTCGATCGCCGCCTTGGCCAGCGCTCGCGTCTTGTAGAAGCGCGCCGCCCACAGCCATTTGTCCAGGCGAACCTTGTCGTCGTCTTCGGCTTTTTGTGCCATCCCGTTACCTCGGATTCTGTCTTTCATCGAACTGTACTACCTTCACATACGGATGCAAAAAGTCCCCGCCGTGCTTAAAGTTCACCACCTCATTCGCAGGGTGCGCTTCGTGAAGACATTTGACCATTTGACTGTGATCGGCCTGCGCGAGTGGGTCGCCCTGCCTGACCTCGGCGTGGCCGGGCTGCGCGCCAAGATCGACACCGGTGCCAGCACGTCGAGCCTGCATGCCACCGAAGTGGAACCCTTCGAGCGCGACGGCCAGCCCTGGGTTCGCTTCACTGCGCACCTGGGCTCGGTGGTGCAGTTGCGCCACCGCCGCTGCGAGGCACCGTTGGTGACGATGAAAACCATCAAGAGCTCCAACGGCCACGCCCAGACCCGCTACGTCATCCGCACGTCACTGGCGCTGGGTGATGGTGTGTGGGAGGTGGAGTTCACCCTGGCCTGCCGCAAGAACATGCGCTACCGCCTGTTGCTTGGCTCCAAGGCCCTGATACACGGCCAGCTGGTAGTGAACCCAGGCCTGAAATACGTACAAGACAAACCGGCCTTCCCGGCCACCCTTTCCCCTGTCACAGGTGCTGCATGAAGATCGCTGTGCTGTCGCGCAATCCGCGTCTGTATTCCACCCGCCGCCTGGTCGAAGCCGGTACCCAGCGTGGCCACGAAATGGTGGTGATCGATACCCTGCGGGCCTACATGAACATTGCCAGCCACAAGCCGCAGATCCACTACCGCGGCAAGCCGCTGGAAGGCTTCGATGCAGTGATCCCGCGCATAGGTGCTTCGGTTACGTTCTATGGCTGCGCGGTGCTGCGCCAATTCGAAATGATGGGCGTATACCCGCTCAACGAGTCGGTAGCCATTGCCCGCTCGCGCGACAAGCTGCGCTCGTTGCAACTGTTGTCGCGGCGCGGCATAGGCCTGCCGATCACCGGTTTCGCCCACTCGCCGGACGATATCCCCGACCTGATCCAGATGGTCAACGGTGCCCCGCTGGTGATCAAGGTACTGGAAGGCACCCAGGGCATTGGCGTGGTGCTGTGCGAAACGCCCCAGGCGGCCGAGTCGGTGATCGAAGCGTTCATGGGCCTCAAGCAGAACATCATGGTGCAGGAGTACATCAAGGAGGCCGGTGGCGCAGATATCCGGTGCTTCGTGGTAGGCGACAAAGTGATTGCTTCGATGAAGCGTCAGGCCAAACCAGGCGAGTTCCGCTCCAACCTGCACCGGGGTGGCGTCGCCAGCCTGATAAAAATCACCCCTGAAGAGCGCATCACCGCCATTCGGGCGGCCAAGGTGATGGGGTTGAGCGTGGCGGGTGTGGATATCCTGCGCTCCAACCACGGGCCGTTGGTGATGGAGGTAAACTCGTCGCCAGGGCTGGAGGGCATCGAAGTCACCACCGGCAAGAACGTCGCCGGGATGATCATCGAGCATCTGGAGAAGAATGGCGGGCCCAATCAGACCCGGACCAAGGGCAAAGGCTAATTCAAGCCTGTACCCGCCGCTTCGCGGCCAAGCCGCTGCCACAGGTACTGCGCAATCCCTGTAGGTGCGGCTTTAGCCGTGAAGAGGCCAGTGAGTCTCACACAGCATTACGCGGCAGCAGCAGCCCCAGCGGTAACCTGACCCGCGCCTCGATCCCGCCGCCAGACCGGTTACGCAACTCCACGTTCCCGCCATGTTGCGCAGCAATCCGCTTGACGATCGCCAGCCCCAGCCCGGTGCCCTTGCCGCCCCGTGCCCGGTCACCGCGAATGAACGGGTTGAAGATGGTTTCCAGCTCCGACTCGTCAATACCGGTGCCCCGGTCCAGCACACTGAGCACCACATACGGCGCACTCTCGTCACCTGACACATAGGCAGCCACCTCGACCCCCTTGCCAGCATGGTGCAGGGCGTTGCCGATCAGGTTACCCAGCATGCGCTTGAGCGAAACCCGGCGCAGCGGGAACGGTGGAATCGGCTCCAGACACAGGCGCACACGCTCTACCGGCTGGTTGTACGGAGCCACCACCTCACGCACCAGGTCAGCAAGGTCGACCTCTTCCACCGGCTCGTCACGGCCATCGCGGATGAAGGCCAGGAACTGATCGAGAATCGCGTCCATGTCCTCGATATCGCGAACCATGTCATCGCTCAGCTCGTTGTCGCTGTTCAGCAAGGACAGCGACAGACGCAGACGCGTCAGTGGCGTGCGCAAGTCGTGGGAAACCCCGGCCAGCATCAACTCACGCTCGCGCCCGGCCTGCTCGACATCCTCGGCCATCTGGTTGAACGCCTTGTACACCTCGGTCATCTCGCTGGGGGTATCGCTGATCGGCAGGCGCACACTGCGCCCCTGGCCAAGCTGGCGGGCGGCGAACACCAAGCGTTTGAGCGGCTGGTTGAGCTGACGCACAAAAATCCACGCCGAGGCGGTGGACAACAAGCCAATGGCCAGGAACCAGCCCAGCACGTTCCAGATCTTCTGCCCACGCAATGGATGCGGGTACAGCGGCACTTTCAGCCAACCCGGACCCAGGCTTGGCGCATTGACCCACAACGCGGGCGGTGCATGGATGCGCAGGCGCACTTCGGTGTCGTCACCCAGTTCGGCCTGCATCTGCCGTTGGTAGATTTCACTGTAGGGCCAATGCTGCTCGCCTTCGGGCACACCCGAGCCGGTCACCCGGATAAGACCTGCCGCCTCGGCGATCTTGTCGCGGTCTTCTTCGTCGGCGGCCCAATAGGCGCGCAAGGTCAGCGCCACACCATGGCTGTACTGACGGTCGACCAGCACGTCCTCGTTCATCAGCAGGTAGACCAGGGTCAGCGCCTTGGAGAACAGAACGACGATCAACACCAGCCACAGGGTGCGGGCGAAGAAACTTTGCGGAAACCAGAGCGGTGTTTTCATCGACGTCCAGGCATCATTTTCCGGCGTTTCCGTCCGGTACGAACACGTAGCCCACGCCCCAGACGGTCTGGATGTAACGCGGCTTGGACGGGTCCGGCTCGATCATGCGACGCAGGCGCGAAATCTGCACGTCGATGGAGCGCTCCAGCGCATCCCATTCGCGGCCGCGCGCCAGGTTCATCAGCTTGTCGCGGGTCAACGGCTCGCGGGCGTGCATCACCAGAGCCTTGAGCACAGCGAACTCGCCGGTGGTGAGCATGTGCACTTCGTTGCCACGCTTGAGCTCGCGGGTGGCCAGCGACAGCTCATAGTCGCCGAAGGTGACCGACTCGTCCTCGCTGCCCGGCGCTCCCGGCACGCTCGGAGCCTGGCGACGCAGCACCGCCTTGACCCGGGCCATCAGTTCGTCCGGGTTGAACGGCTTGCCCAGGTAGTCGTCGGCGCCCAGCTCCAGGCCCTTGATGCGGCTGAGCTCGTCGCCCTTGGCGGTCAGCATGATGATCGGGATCTGGTTGTTCTGCTGGCGCAGGCGCTTGCAGGCGGACAGGCCATCCTCGCCTGGCAGCATCAGGTCGAGCACCACCAGGTTGAACACCTCGCGCTGCAGCAGGCGATCCATCTGCTCGGTGTTGGGCACCGCACGGGCACGGTAGCCTTTGCTGGTGAAGAAACGTTCCAGCAGGCTGCTAAGCCCCGGATCGTCGTCGACGATGAGAATCTTGTCACCTTCAGCGGTGTTTGGCGTGCCGGTCATGAATAACTCCTCTGATATCGCCGCGCATTATGGCGTAGCCATTGCTGCACGTTGCGTGAGCATTGTTAGCAGATTTTTCCCCCGGCGCCAGTTCTGGCTGGCCGGGCGCCATCACCGCAAGCCGTTTGCGATGGGTATAATGCGCGGCTTTCATCCAGCGCCGCCGGGCAAAAAGCCCACAGGCGACCCCCGTATTCACAAATGTCAGGTGGTTTACATGGACAGCATCAACAGCCGTATCGCCGAGGAACTGGGCGTACGCCCGCAGCAGGTCGAGGCGGCCGTGAGCCTGTTGGACGAAGGCTCGACCGTGCCCTTCATCGCCCGCTATCGCAAGGAAGTGACCGGTAGCCTTGACGACACTCAGTTGCGCCACCTGGAAGAGCGCCTGCGCTACTTGCGCGAACTCGACGAGCGCCGCGCCAGCATCCTTTCCAGCATCGAGGAACAGGGCAAGCTGACCCCGGAACTGGCCCGCGAGATCAAGCTGGCCGACACCAAGACCCGCCTCGAAGACCTGTACCTGCCGTACAAGCAGAAGCGCCGCACCAAGGGCCAGATCGCCCTGGAAGCCGGCCTTGGCGAACTGGCCGATGGCCTGTTCAACGACCCGACCCTGGTCCCGGAAAGCGAAGCCGCACGCTTCGTCAACGCCGAAAAGGGCGTGGCCGACGTCAAGGCCGCGCTGGAAGGCGCCAAGTACATCCTGATGGAGCGCTTTGCCGAAGACGCCGCCCTGCTCGACAAGCTGCGCAGCTACCTCAAGCAGGAAGCCGTGCTCAGCGCCCGCGTCGTGGCCGGCAAGGAAGAAGAAGGCGCCAAGTTCCGCGACTATTTCGCTCATGACGAGCTGCTGCGCACGGCGCCATCGCACCGGGCCCTGGCGATCTTCCGCGGGCGCAACGAAGGCGTGTTGAGCGTCTCGCTGAAGGTCGGCGAAGAGCTGCCCGGCACCCTGCACCCGTGCGAGCTGATGATCGGCAACCACGTCGGCATCGAGAACCGCAGCCGGCCGGCCGACAAGTGGCTGGGTGAAGTGGTGCGCTGGACCTGGAAGGTCAAGCTGTACACCCACCTGGAAACCGACCTGTTCGGCGAGCTGCGCGACAGTGCCGAAGGCGAGGCGATCAACGTGTTCGCCCACAACCTGCACGATCTGCTGCTGGCCGCCCCGGCCGGCCCGCGCGCCACCCTGGGCTTCGACCCGGGCCTGCGCACCGGCTGCAAGATCGCCGTGGTCGACGCAACCGGCAAGCTGCTGGACCACACCACGGTCTACCCGCACGCGCCGAAGAACGACTGGGACCGCACCATTTCCATCATGGCCGCACTGTGCGCCAAACACTCGGTGGAGCTGATCGCCATCGGCAACGGCACCGCCAGCCGCGAAAGCGACAAGCTGGTGACCGAGTTGGTCAAGAAATATCCCGCCCTGAAAATCACCAAGATCATGGTTTCCGAAGCCGGTGCGTCGGTGTACTCGGCATCGGAACTGGCCGCCCGCGAGTTCCCGGACCTGGACGTGTCGATCCGCGGCGCCGTGTCGATCGCCCGCCGCCTGCAGGATCCGCTGGCCGAACTGGTGAAGATCGATCCGAAATCCATCGGTGTCGGCCAGTACCAGCACGACGTGTCCCAACTGAAACTGGCACGTGGCCTGGACGCGGTAGTCGAGGACTGTGTGAACGCCGTGGGCGTGGACGTGAACACCGCTTCGGTGGCGCTGCTGACGCGCATCTCCGGCCTCAATGCCACACTGGCACAGAACATCGTCGCCCACCGCGATGCCAATGGCCCGTTTGCCACCCGTGCAGCGCTGAAAAAGGTCAGCCGCCTGGGTGAGAAAACCTTCGAGCAGGCCGCCGGCTTCCTGCGCGTGATGAACGGCGACAACCCGCTGGACGCCTCTGCGGTACACCCTGAGGCCTACCCGCTGGTGCAGCGCATTGCTGCCGATACCGACCGCGACATCCGCTCGCTGATTGGTGACAGCAGCTTCCTCAAGCGCCTGGACCCGAAAAAGTTCACCGATGAAACCTTCGGCCTGCCAACCGTCACCGACATCCTGCAAGAGCTGGACAAGCCCGGCCGCGACCCACGTCCGGAGTTCAAGACCGCCACCTTCCAGGAAGGCGTCGAAGACCTCAAGGACCTGGAACCGGGCATGATCCTCGAAGGCGTGGTGACCAACGTTACCAACTTCGGTGCCTTCGTCGACATCGGCGTGCACCAGGACGGCCTGGTGCATATCTCGGCACTGTCGGAGAAGTTCGTCAAAGACCCGCGTGAGGCGGTCAAGGCCGGCGATGTGGTCAAGGTCAAGGTCATGGAAGTGGACATCCCGCGCAAACGCGTCGGCCTGTCCATGCGCATGAGCGACACCCCGGGCGAGAAGGTCGAAGGCAACCGCGGTGGTAATCGTGGCAATGGCGGCAATCGCCAGCCGCAGGCACCGCGTCAGCGCGAAACCGCCACCGCAGCCCCGGCCAACAACGCCATGGCCGCCCTGTTCGCCAATGCCAAGCAACTGAAGAAGAAGTAATGGACGTACCTCGCGAATACGTCGAAAGCGCCTTCAGCCAGCTGCTGGGCTGCCGCCTGCAACACCTGGACACCGGTGTTGCCGAGGTAGCCCTGGCGCTCGAGCCACAGTTGCGCAACCGTGGCCAGAAGCTGCACGGCGGGGCGATCTTCAGCCTGGTGGACATCGCCATGGGCCTGGCTTGCTCGGCCAGCCATGGCTTTGACCAGCAAAGCGTCACCATTGAGTGCAAGATCAACTACATGCGTGCCGTCAGCGACGGCGAAGTGCTGTGCACCGCCCGTGTGCTGCACGCCGGGCGGCGCACCCTGGTGGTCGACGCCGACGTAGTTCAGGGCGACAAGCTGGTGGCCAAAGCGCAAGGAACCTTCGCGGTTCTCTAGCTCACCAAGCAGTATCTGCGGTATTTTCAGCAGTGCGCTGGCACTGCTGGAACCGCGTAAACCAGGCGACAACGCCAGTTCCTTTCTTCCTACCCTTGTAGACCGTTATCTCTACCCCCATATTGGGGCGACTGACGCGTGAAGGAATACATCTTGAGCGAACTCCTCAACCGCCGCCTGAGCCTGCTCGGCGCCAATCTCCCCCTGCTCAAGCAGTGCCTGCACGGTATTGAGCGCGAATGCCTGCGCGTGACCGATGAAGGTCGCCTGGCCCAGACCCCGCATCCGGAAGCACTGGGATCGGCGCTGACCAACGAGCAGATCACCACCGATTATTCCGAGTCGCTGCTGGAGTTCATCACCCCAGCGCTGGCCGACCCGGCCAAGGTGCTCGAAAGCCTCGAAGAGACCCACCGTTTCGTCTACAGCAAGCTGGGCGACGAATACCTGTGGAGCCCGTCGATGCCGTGCACGCTGCCGGCCGAGGAGGATATCCCGATCGCCGAGTACGGCAGCTCGAACATCGGCAAGCTCAAACACGTCTACCGCAAGGGCCTGGCCCTGCGTTACGGCCGCACCATGCAGTGCATCGCCGGTATTCATTACAATTTCTCGCTGCCCGAAGCGCTTTGGCCACTGCTGCGCGAAGCCGAAGGCAGTACGGAAAATGACCGCGACTACCAGTCGTCGGCCTACATCGCGCTGATTCGTAACTTCCGCCGCTACAGCTGGCTGCTGATGTACCTGTTCGGCGCCTCGCCGGCCCTGGACAAAGGCTTCCTGCGTGGCCGCCCGCACCAGCTCGAAGAGCTGGATGCCGAAACCCTGTTCCTGCCTTATGCCACCAGCCTGCGCATGAGCGACCTGGGTTACCAGAGCAACGCCCAGGCCGGTCTTACGCCCTGCTACAACAACCTGGCCAGCTACACCGACAGCCTGCGCAAGGCCGTTGGCACGCCCTACCCGCCTTACGTTGAAATCGGCACGCATGTGGATGGTGAGTGGGTTCAGCTGAACACCAACATTCTGCAGATCGAAAACGAGTACTACTCGAACATCCGCCCCAAGCGTGTCACCTACACCGGCGAGCGGCCGATCCAGGCCCTGACCTCGCGGGGTGTGCAGTATGTGGAAGTGCGCTGCCTGGACATCAACCCGTTCCTGCCGGTCGGTATCGACCTCACCGAGGCGCGCTTCCTCGACGCATTCCTGCTGTTCTGCGCGCTGGAAGACAGCCCGCAACTGGACAACGGTGAGTGCGGCCAGTGCACCAGCAACTTCCTGACCGTGGTCAAGGAAGGCCGTCGTCCGGGCCTGGAGTTGCACCGCAATGGCCAGCCGATCAGCCTGAAAGACTGGGCCAGCGAGCTGATCGAGCGTATCCGCCAATTGGCCAATCTGCTCGACCAGGCGCAAGGCTCTGATGAGCACGCCAAGGCCCTGGATGCGCAGCAGGCCAAGGTCGACGACACCTCGCTGACCCCGTCGGCCCAGGTGCTGGCACGCATGACCGAGCATGACGAGAGCTTCGTCCAGTTCTCGCTGCGCCAGAGCCGTGTGCACGCCGAGACTTTCCGCGAGCAACCGCTGAGCAACGAAAAGCAGCAAGCATTCGAGACGCTGGCCCGCGAGTCGCTCGCCAGGCAGTCCGAGCTGGAGCAAGACGAAGTCGGTGACTTCGACCTGTTCGTCGGCGCCTACCAGGCCAGCATCCTGGCAATCAGCAGTTGATGAACCGCACCACCACCCCGCGCAAACCGCGCGCCAGCAGCCAGGCCAGGATCGAGGCGATCCTGGCGGCTGCGCGTGAGCTGTTGGCCGAACAAGGGGTGGCAGCTCTTTCTATCTACAGCGTGGCCGAGCGGGCGCAGATTCCGCCTTCGTCGGTGTATCACTTCTTCGCCAGCGTGCCCGCCTTGCTGGAGGCACTTACTGCAGATGTGCACCGGGCGTTTCGCGAAGCCCTGAGCGCTCCGATCGACAGCAGCACGTTCAGCACCTGGCACGAACTGTCACGGCTGATCGAACAACGCATGCTTGATATCTATCACGAGGATGCCGCGGCGCGGCAGTTGATCCTGGCGCAGCATGGCCTGAGCGAGGTAGTGCAGGCCGACCGGCAGCACGACATGGAACTGGGCGACTTGATGCACAAGTTGTTCGACCAGCATTTTCACCTGCCGGTGATGCCACCGGATGTGGATGTGTTTGCCCTGGCCATGGAGTTGAGCGACCGGGTGTATGCACGGTCGGTGCAGCTGCACGAGGCGATCACCCCGCGCATGGCCGAGGAAGGCAAGCGGGTGTTCGAAGCGTATCTGGGGTTGTATCTGCCGCCGTTTCTGGCCAAGCGTTCCAGCTGAGAAATCTGGGGCCGCTTGGCGGCCCTTCGCGGGCAAGCCCGCTCCCACAGAGCCCGCGCGCACCCTGGAGCTTGCGAAGTACCTGTGGGAGCGGGCGTGCCCGCGAAGGGCTGCAAAGCAGCCCCAATATCAAACCGCCGCATCACAGCTTGGCGATGGACACTTCGGTCGACTTCACAAAGGCAATCACTTCACTGCCCACCTGCAACTCCAGCTCCCGCACGGAACGGGTGGTAATCACCGAAGTGACGATACCCGAAGCCGTCTGCACGTCGATTTCCGACAGTACCGGGCCTTCGAGGATTTCTTTCACAGTACCTTTGAACTGGTTGCGAACGTTGATGGCTTTGATAGTCATGGTTTGTTTCCTTTTGGCTTCTGGGATTCAATGCGCCCAACGCAGTTGCGTGGGCAGAGGGGCTACAGGATCCGGCTCGGGCGCAGTGCCCGGGGTGGACAGAACACGGTTGAGCACTTCGCTTTCCAGCGCGGCCAGACGGTGCGAACCACGCGCCCGGGGCCGTGCCAGGTCAACAGTGAGGTCGAGCCCGACCTCGCCGTCCTCGATCAGGATCACCCGGTCAGCCACGGCAACCGCCTCGCTGACGTCGTGGGTGACCAGCAGCACAGTGAAGCCGTGCTGACACCACAGGCGTTCGATCAGTTGCTGCATCTCGATACGGGTCAATGCATCCAGCGCCCCCAGTGGCTCGTCCAGCAGCAGCAGGCGGGGCTGGTGAATCAAGGCTCGGGCCAAAGCCACGCGCTGCTTCTGGCCTCCCGAGAGCGCTGCCGGCCATTCGTTGGCGCGGTCGGCCAGGCCAACCGCATCCAAGGCCTCCAGCGCACGCGGGCGCCAGTCGCCAGACAGCCCAAGGCCAACGTTGTCGATCACCTTCTTCCACGGCAGCAGCCGCGCGTCCTGGAACATCAGGCGGGTTTCTTCACGGGCCTCTTCCAGCGGCGCGGCACCGGCCAGCAGCTGCCCGGCGGTGGGCTGGTCCAGCCCGGCCAGTAGCCGCAGCAAAGTGCTCTTGCCGCAGCCGCTGCGACCGACAATGGCCACGAACTGGCCGGCCGGAATGTGCAGGTCGATACCCTTCAGAACTTCGCGCTGGCCAAAGGTCTTGCGCAGGCCCTTGGAGGCCAGCGGGGTGCCACGCAGCAGGCGTGGCGGCTGTTCCTTGAGCACGGTCATGCGCCCTCCTTCCTGGAAACTTGATAGGCCGGGTGCCAGCGCAGCCACACACGCTCCAGGCCTCGGGCCGCAAGGTCGGCAAGCTTGCCGAGCACGGCATACAGGACGATGGCCAGCACTACCACGTCGGTCTGAAGAAATTCGCGAGCATTCATTGCCAGGTAACCGATGCCGGCGTTGGCCGAAATGGTTTCGGCAACAATCAGCGTCAGCCACATGAAGCCAAGGGCGAAACGCACACCCACCAGGATCGAAGGCAGCGCCCCCGGCAAGATCACCTGGCGGAACAGGCCGAAGCCGGACAAGCCGTAACTGCGCGCCATTTCCACCAACGCTGGGTCAACGTTACGGATGCCGTGGTAGGTGTTCAGGTAGATCGGGAACAACGTGCCCAGCGCGACCAGAAAGATCTTTGCCGATTCGTCGATACCGAACCACAGAATCACCAGCGGGATCAGCGCGAGGTGCGGCACGTTGCGGATCATCTGTACCGAGCTGTCGAGCAGGCGCTCGCCCCAGTTCGACAAGCCGGTGATGAAGCCCAGTACCAGGCCGATGCTGCCGCCGATGACAAAGCCCAGGCCTGCACGCCAGCCGCTGATGGCCAGGTGGGTCCAGATTTCGCCGCTGCGCACCAGCTCGACGCCAGCGCTTACCACTGCGCTAGGTGCCGGCAGAATACGCGTCGACAGCCAGCCGGCGCTGACGGCCAGTTGCCATATGGCCAACAGCAGCACCGGCAGCGCCCACGGCGCCAGGCGCTGGGTCAGATTGGAAGAAGTTGCACGACTCATGGCCAGGCCCTCAGCTCTGCGACACAGATTTGGGCAGGATGTCGTTGGCCACCATTTCGCCGAACGGGCTTACATAACCACCGGTTTTCGGCTGCTCTGGGCGCTGCACATCCAGGTGCGGGAACAGCAGCTCCGCCACACGGTAAGACTCTTCCAGGTGTGGATAACCCGAGAAGATGAAGGTATCGATGCCCAAGTCGGCATACTCCTTGACCCGTGCTGCCACGGTAGGGCCGTCGCCCACCAGCGCGGTACCCGCGCCGCCCCGTACCAGGCCAACACCTGCCCACAGGTTGGGGCTGACTTCCAGGTTGTCGCGGTTGCCGCCATGCAGGGCGGCCATGAGTTGCTGGCCCACCGAGTCGAAACGCGCCAGCGAGGCCTGGGCGCGGGAGATGGTGTCATCGTCCAGGTGCGAGATCAGGCGCTCGGCGGCGGCCCAAGCCTCTTCGTTGGTTTCCCGCACGATCACGTGCAGGCGGATACCGAAGCGTACTTCGCGACCTTGAGCAGCCGCTTTTTCGCGCACCTGTGCGATCTTCTCGGCAACGGCTGCCGGTGGCTCGCCCCAGGTCAGGTACAGCTCGACCTGTTCGGCCGCCAGGTCCTGGGCGGCCTCGGACGAGCCGCCGAAATACAGCGGTGGGCGTGGTTGCTGAATCGGTGGGTAGAGCAGCTTGGCGCCCTTTACCTGGATGTGCTTACCGTCGTAATCGACGTTTTCGCCTTCCAGCACCTTGCGCCAGATACGGGTGAACTCGACCGAAGCTTCGTAGCGCTCCTGGTGGTTCAGGTGCAGGCCGTCACCCGCCAGCTCGTCCGGATCACCACCGGTCACCAGGTTGAATAGCGCACGGCCATTGGACAAGCGATCGAGGGTGGCCGCCTGGCGTGCTGCCACGGTCGGCGAAATGATGCCCGGGCGCAGGGCTACAAGGAACTTCAGGCGCTGGGTCACGGGGATCAGCGACGCGGCCACCAGCCAGGAGTCCTCGCAGGAGCGCCCGGTCGGGATCAGCACCCCACCAAAACCAAGGCGGTCGGCGGCCTGCGCGATCTGCTGCAGGTAACCGTGGTCGACCGCACGTGCGCCTTCGGAAGTGCCCAGGTACTTGCCGTCACCGTGGGTTGGGAGGAACCAGAAAATGTTAAGGCTCATTGGAGTCGTCTCCTCAAGGGTGGCTTTAGCCGGAGCGGCGCCCCGGCACTGGCAGTCAATCAAGGCGCGCTAGCGACTTTGGCAGGGGGTGTCCAGATCACGTCCTTGATGCTCAGCGGCTTGGGAATAAGCTTCAGCGCCTGGAACGTGTCGGCGATCTTCTGCTGCGCGGCCACCACGTCCGGGGTCAGCGGCGCAGCGCCGTAGCCTTGGCGTTTGACCGAGGTCAGGGTGATGTCGGCAGGCAGGCCGAGCAGCGGGGCAACCTGGTCGGTCACTTCCTGCGGGTTGGCCTGGGACCACTCACCCACAGCGCGCACTTCCTCGATCACGGTGTTGATCACCGCTGGGTGCTGTGTCGCATAGTTGCGGGTGGCGAGGTAGAACTGGTGGTTGTCGACCAGGCCCTTGCCGTCACGCAGGGTGCGCGCTTGCAGCTGCTGCTCGGCGGCGGCCTGGTAAGGGTCCCAGATCACCCAGGCATCCACGCTGCCGCGCTCGAAGGCGGCGCGGGCGTCGGCCGGCGGCAGGTAGACAGGCTGGATGTCGCTGTACTTGAGGCCGGCGTCTTCCAGGGCGCGGACCAGCAGGTAGTGCACGTTGGAGCCTTTGTTGAGGACGACCTTTTTACCCTTGAGGTCCTTCACCGACTGGATCGGCGAGCCCTTGGGCACGAGGATCGCTTCGCTGTGCGGCGCTGGCGGCTCGTAGGCCACGTAGAGCAGGTCGGCGCCGGCGGCCTGAGCGAACACAGGCGGGGTCTCGCCGGTGACACCAAAATCGATGGAACCGACGTTCAGCCCTTCAAGCAACTGCGGGCCGCCGGGGAATTCGGTCCATTGCACCTGTACACCCTGCTCGGCCAGGCGCTTCTCCAGCGTGCCCTTGGCCTTGAGCAGCACCAAGGTGCCGTATTTCTGGTAACCGATACGCAGGCTCTCGGCCTGGGCTTGGGTAATGGCGCCGAAGGACACAGCCGCCGCAAACAGGGCGACCAGACCACGACGCAAGAAGACTGTGCGCATGGCGCTCTCCTGTGCGAATGGGGTTCGGGTTGCACCTGCTTGCCTCGTTAACGGGCGAGTAAGGTGGTGAAGCGGGTAATGCCCTTCAGATGCTCCAGCGAGCGCTGATCAGACGTTCGTTCAGTACGCCAGGGGCCACAGGGCGCGGCCGACGGGCCAGGGCGACGTGGAAGGTTTCCAGCGAGTCGTGCAGGCGTTCTTCCAGCGCCTGTACCAACTGCGCGGGCTTTGTACCTTCTGCGTAAGCCACCTGGCTGTCGTCGGCAAAGATCCCTTGCAGGGTCTCTTGTGCCTTGAGTGCCGACAGCACCGGCTTCAATGCGTAATCCACCGCCAGCATGTGGGCGATGCTGCCGCCAGTGGCGATGGGCAACACGATCTTGTGGGCCAGGGCGCGCTCGGGCAGCAGGTCAAGCAAGGTTTTCAGGGCACCGGAAAACGAAGCCTTGTACACCGGGGTGGAGACGATCAGGCCATCGGCCTGGGCCACCAGCTGTTGAAAGTGTTGTACATGCGGGCTGTCGAAACGGGCATGCAACAGGTCTTCGGCGGGGAAGTCACGCACCTGGAACGTCACCACTTCAACGCCGCGATCCTGCAGCCACTGGCGCGAACGCTCGAGCAGCACGCCGGAGCGTGAACGGAGACTTGGGCTACCACCGATTGAGACGACCAGCATTGCTGCGCTTCCTTGTGTTCTGTTGGAGGTGACATTAACAGCTGCTACATATATCTAGAAATCATATTTTCTCATTTGTTTATTCCATTATCGTCTTTATTCACGAGGGCCTCTTCGCGGGCGCGCCCGCTCCCACAGGTTTTTTGCAGGTATAAAAAAGGGCCGTCGAAACGGCCCGAAAATCCCTGCTTGGCTAAGAGCAATGCAACGAGGAATCCATTAACGATTGGGTTGAGGGGTCAGGCGCAGATAGGGTTTGACCGCCCGGTAACCTTTGGGGAAGCGCTGCTTGATCTCCTCCTCATCCTTGAGCGAAGGCACGATCACCACTTCGTCGCCGTCCTGCCAGTTACCGGGTGTGGCGACCTTGTGGTTGTCGGTCAGCTGCAGCGAGTCGATCACCCGCAGAATTTCGTTGAAGTTGCGCCCGGTACTGGCCGGGTAGGTAATGGTCAGGCGCACCTTTTTATTCGGGTCGATGATGAACAGCGAGCGCACGGTCAGGGTGTCGCTGGCGTTCGGGTGGATCAGGTCGTAAAGGTCGGACACCTTGCGGTCAGCGTCAGCAATGATCGGGAAGTTGACCACGGTATTCTGTGTTTCGTTGATGTCATCGATCCACTTGTGATGCGAATCGACCGGGTCCACCGACAGGGCGATGGCCTTGACCCCGCGCTTGGCAAATTCGTCCTTCAGCTTGGCGGTCAGGCCCAACTCGGTGGTGCACACCGGGGTGAAGTCGGCCGGGTGGGAGAACAACACCCCCCAGCTGTTGCCCAGCCACTCGTGGAAGCGGATCTTGCCTTCGCTGGAATCCTGTTCGAAATCGGGGGCGATATCGCCGAGTTTGAGGCTCATGGGCTGCGGCTCCTGGGCTGGGTTCTGTACCGTATGGGTTCAATGTGCCTGCAATCGATTAAAAACAAAAGGAATAATTAACGATTTATTTATAACCAATATACATATAAATCTGCAGGCACAAAAAAGCCTCGCATCAGGCGAGGCTTCTTTTTCAGCTACGGCTTACAGGAAGTTGTAAGTGTAGTTGAAGATCAGGCGGGTCTGGTCCTGGTCAGCCAGCGAGCTGGTGCCGGTGCCACGGTATACGCCGTGACGCAGGCTGGCGCCCAAGCCCTTGAAGGTGCCTTCCTGGATAACGTAGTCGACACGGGCGTCACGTTCCCATTCGCTGAAGTGGCCGTTGCCATTGGCATTCTTGCCATCTTCACCTTTCAGGTAGGAAACCGACGCTTTCAGGCCCGGCACGCCCAGGCGAGCGAAGTCGTAGGCGTACTGACCGAAGGTGGTGTTTTCACCGGCCTTGGCGAACTGGTTGATCATGCTGTCGGTGAACAGGTAGAAGCTGGAGCCACCGGCGCCTTCGTTACGACCGTTGCCGTCAACCACGCCGCCCTGGTTCAGCCAGACGAAACCACCGTCGTCACTAATTTGCTGATGGCCCAACAGCAGCGAGTGACCACCCAAGGTGTACGTGAACATTGCGGACCAGGTCTTGTTGTCGACCTCGCCATTGGTTTTGGCGTAACCCTTGTTGTTATCGAAGTTGTAACCACCGCCGCTACCGTTCTTGCCGTCGCTGCTGCTGTCGAAGTAACGCAGGTCGGTTTTGAACGACTGATCGTCAGCGATTTTGAATACGTGAGTCGCGCCCAGGAAATGCTGCTTGTAGAAGTCTTCCAGGTTCGAATAGTAGTACTGCAGCGTCAGGTCTGGCGTGAGCTTGTAGTCCAAGCCACCGTAGCGGAACTTGTTGCTGTCAGCAGACGCGCCGGAAACAGACAGACCGGTACGGTTGCTCGAAGCACGGCCCATGGCGTGGGTCAGCTGACCGGCGTTGATGGTCAGATTGTCGATTTCCTTCGACTGGATGGTGCCACCCTCGAAGGTTTGAGGCAGCACACGGCCGTCGTTGGCGACCAGGATCGGCAGGTTAGGCGCCAGCGCACTACCGTAGTGCACTTCGGTTTTGGAGAAGCGCGCTTTTGCGTTAGCGCCGAAACGAGCCCACTGGTTTACAGAAGAACCATTGCTGTCGTCTGGCATGAAGCCGCTTTTGTGGTAGCCACGGCCACCATCCAGGTGGATACCCCACAATGCCTGGGCATCAACACCAAAGCCAACAGTCCCCTCGGTGAAACCCGAAATATAGTCAAGTTTGAAACCTTGGCCAGTTTCGCGCTGATCCGGACGAACAGTACCGTGGGCTTCACGGTTGTTGTTGTCGTAGTACATGGTGCGCGAGCTGAGCGACAGCTTGCTGTCCTCAACGAAACCGGCAGCGCCTGCTTGTTGGGCGAAAACCCCCAGTGCCACGGCCAGAGCCAGGCTGGACTTGTACATGTTTTGCTCCTCTACGTTCTAATTTTTGTGTATCTCTGGCGGAGGGGTCTGATGCCCCGCTCACCGGGATGGGCGATTTAGTCCCAAAGCGTGACCGTTAAGTCAATCGTTTCTAAACGTTTCGCGACTTTGGTCTAAGACGCCACCTGCGCTACAGGATAATGACAATCCTATAAATCCAAAATGACTGTTTTATGAATTTGTAAGACTTTTAAGGAATATGTTAGGAACCTTTACTGCCATTCGTTGTAGCAGAGAATTTTCTAATAACTTTTGGTTATTTGCAAACGTTTGCTCATAACCTAATGCCAAATCGTTCTATAGGGTCTTGCAGGCACCTCTGGCTTCGTCACGGGGTCATGGCTTTAAAGCGTTTGGCTCCTAAGCTAATGCAAAAAAGTTATTTATTTTAATTTTCTTAGATCATTTAGCCTTCTCGTCATCCAACACGACTTGCCTGACGAGAGGTTCAACCATGATCCCGCACGCTCCGCTGCGCCTGTTCGCCGCCCTGACCCTCGCCAGCACCAGCTGGTTGGCCCAGGCAGCCGACCTGACAGTGGCCTACCAGACCACTGTCGACCCGGCCAAAGTGGCGCAGGTCGATGGCGACTACGAAAAAGCCAGCAAGGCCAGCATCGACTGGCGCAAGTTCGATAACGGCGCAGACGTGATCACTGCGGTGGCCAGCGGCGACGTGCAGATCGGCTACCTGGGCTCCAGCCCGCTGGCCGCTGCCGCCACCCGCAAGCTGCCGGTTGAGACCTTCCTCATCGCCACCCAGATTGGCGCCGGTGAAGCATTGGTGGCCCGTGACAGCATCAAGTCGCCGCAAGACCTGATCGGCAAGAAGGTCGCCGTCCCGTTCGTATCCACCGGCCATTACAGCCTGCTTGCCGCACTGAAAAGCTGGAATATCGACCCTTCCAAGGTACAGATTCTCAACCTGGCGCCGCCGGCCATCATTGCCGCCTGGAAGCGCGGCGACATCGATGCGACCTACGTGTGGGACCCGGCCCTGGGCGTGGCCAAGGAAAACGGCAAGGTCCTGATCACCTCCGGCGAACTGGCGCAGAAAGGCGCGCCTACCTTCGATGCCTGGATCGTGCGCAAGGACTTCGCCGAGAAACACCCTGATGTGGTCAAGGCCTTTGCCAAAGTCACCCTCGATGCCTACGCCGACTACCGCAAGGACCCGAAAGCCTGGCTGGCCGACAAGGGCAACGTAGACAAGCTGGTGAAGCTGTCAGGTGCCAAGGCCAGCGACATCCCGGTGCTGCTGGAGGGCAACGTCTACCCGCTGGCCGCTGACCAGGCCAACGCCCTGGGCGCGCCGACCACCCAGGCGCTGACGGACACCGCCAACTTCCTCAAACAGCAAGGCAAAGTCGAAGCAGTGCTGCCGGACTACTCGCCGTACGTCAGCGCCAAGTTCCTTCCAAACTGATCCGGAGCCCGTCATGGCCTTGCTCGAACTGGAGCGCATCAGCGCACAGTACCCAGGCGCCAGCACCCCGGTGCTGGCCGACATCAACCTGAGCCTGGGTCCACGCCAACTGCTGGTGGCCCTGGGGCCTTCCGGCAGCGGCAAGACCTCACTGCTCAACCTGATCGCCGGCTTCGTCGCCCCCAGTGGCGGTCACATCACCCTCGATGGCGTGCCGGTGCAGGGCCCCGGTGCAGAACGCGGCGTGGTGTTCCAGGACGATGCCCTGCTGCCATGGCAGAACGTGCTGGGCAATGTCGCCTTCGGCCTCGAACTGGCCGGCGTACCCCGCGCCCAGCGTGAGGCCAAGGCCCGCGAAATGCTCACCCTGGTCGACCTCGATGGCTTCGGCGAACGGCGCATCTGGCAATTGTCCGGTGGCCAGAAGCAGCGTGTGGGCCTTGCCCGGGCGCTGGCGGCCGACCCTCGGGTACTGCTGATGGATGAACCGTTCGGTGCCCTCGATGCCTTCACACGTGAGCAGATGCAAGAGCTGCTATTGCAAGTTTGGCAACGCACCGCCAAGCCGGTGTTCCTGATTACCCACGACATCGAAGAAGCGGTGTTCCTCGCCAGCGAACTGGTACTGCTGGCGCCCAACCCAGGACGCGTAGTGGAACGCCTGCAGCTGAACTTCGGCCAGCGCTATGCCGCTGGCGAATCGGCCCGGGCCATCAAGTCCGACCCAGCGTTCATCGAAACCCGCGAGCATGTGCTGGCGCGGGTGTTTTCCCAACGCCAAAGCCTGCAGGAGCGCGCATGAGCAGCCTGGACCTGCCGGTCGCCGGCAAAAACAACGCCCAAATCCGGCCAGCCGCCACGCTACGCCGCCCGCTGTCCACCCGCTGGATCAGCACCCTGACCCTGGCCAGCCTGCTACTGGTCTGGTGGCTGGTGACGGCTGCCGGTTGGGTAGAGCCCCTGTTCCTGCCCTCGCCCGGCGACATCCTGGCCAAGGCATGGACCTTGCTGACCCAAGGCTACATGGATGCCAGCCTGTGGCAGCACCTGAGCGCAAGCCTGGGCCGCATCGGCCTGGCGCTGGTGGCTGCGACCCTGACCGCAATACCAGTCGGCATCGCCATCGGCTACAACCGCGTGGCCCGCGGCATTCTCGACCCGCTGATCGAGTTCTACCGGCCCATCCCGCCGCTGGCCTACCTGCCACTGATCGTCATCTGGTGCGGTATCGGCGAGCTGTCGAAAGTGCTGCTGATCTACCTGGCAATCTTCGCC
This sequence comes from Pseudomonas sp. 10(2024), assembly GCF_045164175.1. Classification (NCBI taxonomy): domain Bacteria; kingdom Pseudomonadati; phylum Pseudomonadota; class Gammaproteobacteria; order Pseudomonadales; family Pseudomonadaceae; genus Pseudomonas; species Pseudomonas sp. 10(2024). Next base: position 231,704 of record NZ_CP174006.1, on the reverse strand, counting down.
CCCATCGCCATTGCCACAGCCACCGGTGTGCGCACGGTAGACCCGGCCAAGCTGCGGGCGGCGCAGTCGCTGGGTGCATCCAAGGCCCAACTGATCCGCCACGTCATTTTGCCCAGTGCATTGCCTGACATCCTAACCGGCATCCGCATTGGCCTGGGGGTCGGCTGGTCGACCCTGGTGGCCGCCGAACTGATCGCCGCCACCAGCGGCCTGGGCTTCATGGTGCAGTCGGCGGCGCAGTTTCTGGTCACCGACGTGGTGGTGCTGGGCATCCTGCTGATCGCCCTGATCGCCTTCGCTCTGGAAATGAGCCTGCGTGCCCTGCAACGCAAGCTGGTGCCCTGGCATGGGCAGATTCACTGAACCCCATTGTCCACGCCAGCACGCTGGCGCCCGATTGAAGAGACCGACATGAGCCTGACCATCACTCCCCTAAGCCCAGCACTCGGCGCCCAGATCAGCGGCGTGGACCTCCGCCGCGATATCAGTGCAGAAGAGCGCGATGCCCTCGAGCAGGCACTGCTCCAGCACCAGGTGCTGTTCCTCCGCGACCAACCGATCAACCCGGAACAGCAGGCGCGCTTTGCCGCACGCTTCGGCGACCTGCACATCCACCCGATTTACCCCAACGTGCCAGACACCCCACAGGTGCTGGTGCTCGACACGGCGGTTACCGATGTGCGCGACAACGCCGTGTGGCACACCGACGTGACCTTTTTGCCGACCCCGGCACTGGGCGCGGTACTCAGCGCCAAGCAATTGCCTGCTTACGGTGGCGATACCCTTTGGGCCAGCGGCATTGCGGCCTTCGAGGCCTTGTCGGCGCCGCTGCGTGAAATGCTGGACGGGCTGACCGCTACCCACGACTTCACCAAGTCGTTCCCGCTGGAGCGCTTTGGCACCACGCCGCAAGACCTGGCGCGCTGGGAGGCTACCCGGCGCAACAACCCGCCGCTGTCGCACCCGGTGGTGCGCACGCATCCGGTGAGCGGGCGCAAGGCGTTGTTCGTCAATGAAGGGTTCACTACACGCATCAATGAACTGAGCGAACTGGAAAGCGATGCGCTGCTGAGGCTGCTGTTCGCCCATGCGACGCGACCGGAGTTCAGCATTCGCTGGCGTTGGCAGGAGAATGACGTGGCGTTCTGGGACAACCGCGTGACCCAGCATTTTGCGGTGGATGATTACCGACCGAACCGGCGGGTGATGCACCGGGCAACCATCCTTGGGGATGCACCCTTCTAGCGGTTGCCCGTCCTGACCTCTTCGCGGGCCGCTCCCGCAGGTACAACACAGGGTTCGAAACCGGTGCCGTGCATGTGGGAGCGGGCAAGCCCGCGAAGAGGCCAGGACAGGAGAGCTTGCTCAGCGGACCAGGTGCAGGTACTGCATGTGCCGCTCGTACTGGTCGAGGATGTCGTTGATGATCTGCTCCTTGCTGTAGCCCACCAGGTCATAGTTCTGGCTGCCTTCGCTCAGGTGCACCTCCGCCCGGTAATAGCGGCGGTTCTTCAACTCCTGCGTACCCAGCCCCCCCAAGGCGAACGATGGCGTGAAATAGCCACGCATCTGCACCTGGTAAATGAACGGCTGTTCCTCGCCATGGCCAATCTTCAGGCTGACGTTGTCATGGCTAGGGTCGTCCTGGGTAATCAGTACCAGGCCTTTCTGCTCGAACACTTCACGCACATCGGCAATCGCCGGGCGCACCACATCATCCATGAAGCGGTACACCTCATCACGCGACGGGAAGTGCACCGCCTGGCTCAGGCGCTGGCGCCAGCCGCCACGACCGCGACGTGACTGGGCGAACGGGGCCAGCGAGTGCATCTGCGCGATCTGCCGCTGCGACTCCAGGTAGAACGCCTTGTGCAGCCCCCACATCATGCACAGCAGAATGAGCGAGAACGGCAGCGACGTCAGCACCACTGCCGACTTCAGCGAATCGATGCTGCCAGCGAACAACAGCGCACTGGTGATCAGTGCAGTCATCGCCCCCCAAAAGATACGCAGCCAGTTCGGCCCATCTTCATCAGCGTCACCGCCCTTGGCCGACAAGGTCGACAGCACCACGGTGCCCGAGTCGGCCGAGGTGACGAAGAACACGAAGCTGATGAACACCGTGGTGGCGATGACTGCCTTGCTCCAGGGGTAGGTTTCCAGCAGCAGGTACAGGCTCATCGACGGGTTGTCCAACGCCGACTGACCCAGTGCGGTCATGCCGTGGTTGATCACCTGGTCCAGGGCGCTGTTGCCGAAGATCGACATCCACGCCAGGGTGAAGCCCAGCGGAATCAGCAGCACGCCAAAGACGAACTCGCGGATGGTACGGCCACGGGAGATGCGGGCGATGAACAGGCCCACGAACGGCGCCCAGGCAATCCACCAGGCCCAGTAGAACACGGTCCAGCCGCCCAGCCAGCCACGGTTTTCACCATAGGCATACACGTCGAAGCTCTTGCGCGGCAACGCACCCAGGTAGTCGCCCAGGTTCTGGATCAGCGTGTTGAACAGGTGCTGGGTAGGCCCGGCGAACAGCACGAACAGCAGCAGCGCACAGGCCAGGAACAGGTTGATATCGCTCATCACCCGCACCCCCTTCTCCACCCCGGCCACGGCTACGGCCACAGCCGCGCCCATCATCAGGGTGATGAGGATCACCTGCACCCACTGGCTGTGGCTGATACCGAACAGGTAGTCCAGACCGGCGTTCAGATGCAGCACCCCAAAGCCCATGTCGGCGCCCAGGCCGAACACCGTGGCGATGATGCCGAAGCCATCCACCGCATAACCGATCGGGCCGTTGATGCGCTTGCCAATCAGCGGGTACAGCGCCGAACGCAGGGCCAGCGGCAGGTTGTGCCGGTAGGCGAAATAGGCCAATGCCATGCCGACGAAGGCGAACACCCCCCAGCCATGCAGGCCCCAGTGCAGGAACAGGATCTGCATCGCCTGGCGCCCGGCCTCGACCGTGCCGGCTTCGCCTTGGGGCGGTTGCAGCATGTGGGTCAGCGGTTCGGAGACACAGAAGAAGAACAGCGTGATGCTGATGCCGGCGGCGAACAGCATGCCGGCCCACGACAGGTAGCTGAACTCGGGTTCGTCGTGGTCGGCACCGAGTTTGATCTTGCCGTAGCCAGACAAGGCGGTGACCACCACGAAGACCAGGTACAGCGTCATCGCCAGCATGTAGTACCAGCCGACCGTGTTGGCCGCCCAGTTCTGCGCCGCCAGCAACCAGTCACCTGCGGCTTGCGGGTTGGAGATGACTACCAGGCCAAAGATGAGGATGAAACTCGCCGCAAAGTAGAACACCGGGGGGTTCATGCGGATCTTGCCATTGGCAAGGGAAGGGTTCGGTGCACTCATAGGGCGTGCACCTCGTCGAATGACGTGAGGTTCGGAATGAACGGGTTCAGCAAAGGAATCCTCCTGTTGAACACCGGCAGCGGACCAGCGTTTTTTCATTGAACAAGCGTTCAAGTTAAACATGGATCGGATTTCAATGCGAATTGGGGCGCTGATTGGTGTCGTCCTGTTCCGGCCTCTTCGCGGGTTAGCCCTCCCCTACATTGGTATGTTCTTTGTAGGAGCGGGCTTGCCCGCGAAGAGGCCAGCACAGGCAATTTCAATGCGGGATCAGTTCTTGTCCTGGCAATCCAGCTGCAGGTTGGCCTGAGTAATGTTGCTTTCAGCCGGCACACTGCGAGTCAGCCACACATTACCGCCAATGGTCGAACCCTTGCCGATGGTAATACGCCCCAGCACCGTGGCCCCGGCATAGATCACCACATCGTCCTCGACGATCGGGTGGCGTGGCAGGCCTTTATGCAGCGTACCCGACTCATCGCTGGGGAAACGCTTGGCGCCCAGGGTCACCGCCTGGTAGATGCGCACGCGCTCGCCGATGATCGCGGTTTCACCAATCACCACACCCGTACCATGATCGATGAAGAAGCTCGGGCCGATCTGCGCCCCGGGGTGAATGTCGATACCGGTGGCCGAATGCGCCAGCTCCGAACTGATCCGCGCCAGCAGCGGCAGCCCGGCCTTGTAAAGGTGGTGAGCCAGCCGGTGGTGGATGATCGCCAGGATGCCCGGGTAGCACAGCAGCACTTCATCGACGCTGCGCGCTGCTGGGTCGCCGTGGTAGGCGGCCAGCACATCGGTGTCGAGCAGAACGCGCAGTTCCGGCAGCGCAGCTGCAAAGCCCTGGATCAGGCTCAGCGCACGGGCGTCGACGCCCGCCAGCTCAGCCTTGCTTTGCCGTGCCGCGTAGCGAAGTTCAAGACGAGCCTGGGCCAGCAAGGCGGTCAGCGCGGCATCCAGGGTATGGCCGACGTAGAAGTCTTCACTTTCTTCGCGCAGGTCGACTGGCCCCAGGCGCATGGGGAACAGCGCCCCGCACAGTTGCTCCAGAATCTGCCGCATCGCTTCGCGCGACGGCAGCTCGCGCCCGCCCTGCTCGCCAATACTGCGGCCATTGCGGGTGCGCCATTGCTCACGGGCTCCGCGCAGGCCAGTGACAATGCTCTGCAACTGCCAATGCGCGGATGAAGGTTGTTCGCTCACGGTTTTCTCCTGCCGTATAGGCCATCTGATTTTGTTGCCAGGCCCGCGAAAGGGCCGAACCTGCGTGCATGCAATCCACTTTACGGCAAATCCGAGGCTTGGAAAAAACAACGCTTTATTCCATCCTGCGCTAAGTCAGGCATAAGCCGCGATGACGGAGTGGGTATCCTCGCCTACCCTCAAAGCAGCCGGCACCTGGCAAAAATCAAAAAAGGGAATATTAAAGTTATTTTTTAGTATTTCCCGGCCTAATCAGCCAACCCTATAGTCGCCACCTCACTACCTAGACAACAAGCGCGGGGCTCTGCCATGTCGAAATTCGCCAAACCGCTACTCAACGCCAGCCTGGCCCTCCTGCTGGGTGCCGGCCTGCTCAGTCAGGCTTTCGCTGGCGAGCAATTGAAGACCATCCAGGAAAAGGGCGTCATCAACGTCGGCCTCGAGGGCACCTACCCGCCATTCAGCTTCCAGGACGAAAACGGCAAACTGACCGGCTTCGAAGTGGAGCTGTCCGAGCTGCTGGCCAAGGAGCTGGGGGTCAAGGCCAAGATCCAGCCGACCAAGTGGGACGGCATCCTCGCCGCACTGGAATCCAAACGCCTGGATGTAGTGGTCAATCAGGTGACCATTTCCGAAGAGCGCAAGAAAAAGTACGACTTCTCCGAGCCCTACACTGTCTCCGGCATCCAGGCACTGATCCTGAAGAAGAAAGCCGAGCAGCTGAACATCAAGGGCGCACAGGACCTGGCCGGCAAAAAGGTCGGCGTAGGCCTTGGCACCAACTACGAGCAGTGGGTGAAAAAGGACGTGCCACAAGCCGATGTGCGCACCTATGAAGATGACCCAAGCAAGTTCGCTGACCTGCGCAACGGCCGCATCGACGCCATCCTGATCGACCGCCTGGCCGCGCTGGAATACGCGCAAAAAGCCAAGGACACCCAACTTGCTGGCGATGCCTTCTCGCGCCTGGAAAGCGGCGTGGCCCTGCGCAAAGGTGAGCCGGAACTGTTGGCAGCTATCAACAAGGCCATCGACAAGCTAAAAGCTGACGGCACGCTGGCCAAGCTGTCCGAGAAGTACTTCGGTGCCGATGTCACCAAATGATCGCTGAAAGCCTGCAACTCGTTGTCGACTCCGCGCCCTTCCTGCTGAAGGGCGCGGGTTATACGGTGCTGCTCAGTGTCGGCGGCATGTTCTTCGGTCTGGTGCTGGGCTTTGCCCTGGCGCTGATGCGGCTGTCGAAGATTCTGCCGCTGAACTGGCTGGCGCGGGTCTACGTGTCGTTCTTCCGCGGCACGCCGCTGCTGGTGCAGCTGTTCGTCATCTATTTCGGCATGCCGCAAATCGGCATCGAGCTCGACCCAATCCCCGCTTCGCTGATCGGCCTGTCGCTGAACATGGCGGCCTACATCTGCGAGATCCTGCGCGCAGCGATTTCCTCGATCGACCGCGGCCAGTGGGAAGCAGCCGCCAGCATCGGCATGACCCGCGTGCAAGCCATGCGCCGGGCGATCCTGCCGCAGGCCTTGCGCACCGCGTTGCCACCGCTGGGCAACAGCTTCATCTCGCTGGTAAAGGACACCGCCCTGGCGGCGACCATCCAGGTGCCCGAGCTGTTCCGCCAAGCCCAGCTGATTACTGCGCGCACGTTCGAAGTGTTCACCATGTACGTGGCGGTCGCGGTCATCTACTGGGTGCTGTGCAGCATCCTTGCGCACTTCCAGAACCGCATGGAAGCGCGGGTCAACCAGCATGACCAGGAGCATTGAGCATGATTGAAGTCAAAGGCCTGACCAAGCGGTTCAAGGGCCAGACCGTGCTCAACGGTATCGACCTGACCGTGCAGCCCGGTGAAGTGGTGGCCATCATCGGCCCCAGTGGCTCGGGCAAAACCACCTTCCTGCGCTGCCTTAACCTGCTGGAAACCCCCGATGCCGGGCAGATCCAGATCGGCGCCATCAGCATCGATGCCAACCGACCTTTGGGCGGGCAGCAGAGTGCGATTCGCCGTCTGCGCCAGCAGGCCGGGTTCGTGTTCCAGAACTTCAACCTGTTCCCCCACCGCACCGCCCTGGAGAACGTGATCGAGGGGCCGGTGATCGTCAAGAAGACGCCTCGCGAGCAGGCCATCGAGCTTGGCCGGCGCCTGCTGGCCAAAGTCGGCCTGGCGGGCAAGGAAGACGCCTACCCACGGCGCCTGTCCGGCGGCCAGCAGCAACGCGTGGCCATCGCCCGTGCCCTGGCCATGGAACCGGAGGTAATCCTGTTCGACGAACCGACCTCGGCGCTGGACCCGGAGCTGGTCGGTGAAGTACTGGCGACCATCCGCGGCCTGGCCGAGGAAAAGCGCACCATGATCATCGTCACCCACGAGATGAGCTTTGCCCGGGACGTGGCGAACCGGGTGATCTTCTTCGACAAGGGCGTGATCGTGGAGCAGGGCGAGGCCAAGGCCCTGTTTGCAGCGCCGAAGGAAGAGCGTACGCGGCAGTTCTTGCGCAAGTTCCTCGGGACTGCGGCCTCCGAGTAAACCTGTTCCGGCCCTTTCGCGGGTAAACCCGCTCCTACAGTGCACAGATCTTGAGGCATGTGTGTAGGAGCGGGTTTACCCGCGAAGAGGCCGGCACGCCCCTAACAAATCCCCCCTTCTATAAATATTCCAAAAAGTTAGTTCATAAAATTTTTATAAATCATTAGGGTATATATACCGGACCACCGGACCAGCACACGTCTGTCGCGATCAGCTGTAGCGACATAACTATTTTGTGAGGTCAGGAATGGTCAGGATCACAATCACCCCAGTGCGTAACGCCAGGGCATTGAGTGCAGCCAAGGAGCGGCACTGATGCCCAGCCAAGCCAACACCCAATTCCATAGCGATCTCGACAGCTCGCCCCCGCTGCTGCCGGCCAAGGTACTGCGCAACGACGCCGAAGCCCTGCAAGCGGCCCGCGAGCTGGCCGAGGTCGCCCGTGAGCAAGCTGCCCGGCGCGACCAGCAACGCAAACTGCCCTGGGCCGAAATCGAACTGTTTACCCGCAGCGGTCTGGGCAGCATCACCGTACCCAAGGCCTACGGTGGCCCCGACGTGTCGTTCGCAACCGTCGCCGAAGTGTTCCGCCTGATCAGCGCCGCCGACCCCGCCCTGGGGCAGATCCCGCAGAACCAGTTCGGCATGCTGCAACTGCTGCGCCTGACGGCCAGCGAGGCGCAACAAGCGCTGATCTTCCGCAGCGTGCTCGACGGCTGGCGCATCGGCAATGCCGGGCCTGAACGTGGCACCAAGGATACCCTCACCCTCAAGGCCCGAATCACGCGCGCCGGCGACAGCTACCGCATAAGTGGCGAGAAGTTCTACTCCACCGGTGCCTTGTTCGCCCATTGGGTGGCGGTAAAAGCCCTCGACGATGAAGGCCGCCAGCGCCTGGCATTCGTGCGCCGGGGAAGCCCGGGATTGCGCATTGTCGATGACTGGTCCGGGTTCGGCCAGCGCACCACCGCCAGCGGTACCGTGCTGCTGGACCAGGTGCCGGTGGACGCGGAACTGGTGATCGACAACTGGCGCCAGCGCGATATCCCCAACATTCAGGGCGCCGCTTCGCAGCTGATCCAGGCGGCGATCGACGCCGGCATCGCCGAAGCGGCTATCGATGATGCGATCACGTTCGTGCGCGAAAAGTCCCGGCCGTGGATTGAAGCCAACGTCGACCGTGCCAGTGACGACCCTTATGTAATTGCCGACATCGGCCGCCTGAAACTCGAGCTGCACGCCGCCGAAGCGCTGCTGCGCAAAGCTGCTCGGGTACTCGACGAGGTCAATGCTGCGCCTATCGACGCAGCCAGCGCGGCACGGGCCTCGATTGCGGTGGCCGAGGCCAAGGTGCTGACCACCGAGATTGCCCTGCAGGCCAGCGAAAAGCTGTTCGAGCTGGCCGGCAGCCGCGCCACCCTTGCCGAGTTCAACCTCGACCGCCACTGGCGAAATGCCCGGGTGCACACCCTGCACGACCCGGTGCGCTGGAAGTACCACGCGGTGGGCGCTTACCACCTTAACGGCACCCTGCCTGCACGGCATTCCTGGATCTGATTTGCTGCCTTTGGGGCTGCTGCGCAGCCCTTCGCGGGCTTTCCCGCTGCCACAGGATTGTCACCGCCTGAACCGGCATCACTTTACCTGTGGGAGCGGGCAAGCCCGCGAAGGGCCACGAAGCGGCCCCCGGAGAACTCCATGACAATTGCTATCATCACCAGCGACGCCCAAGCCCTGGCCGTCGCCGAAGACATCGCCCAGCAACTGCGCCGCGACAGCGCCTTGCGCGACCGCGAGCGCCGCCTGCCGCTGGCCGAACTCGAGCTGTTCACCCGTTCCGGCCTGTGGGCCATCAGCGTGCCCAAAGCCTTCGGCGGTGCCGGCGTGTCCAACGTCACCCTGGCCAAGGTCATCGCCCGTATCGCGCAGGCCGACGGTTCGCTCGGGCAGATTCCGCAGAATCATTTCTACGGTCTGGAAGTGCTGCGGGTAAACGGCAGCCCCGAACAGCAACAGCGCCTGTACGCCGAGGTACTGGCCGGCCGCCGTTTCGGCAATGCCCTGGCCGAGCTGGGCACCAAGACCGCCCACGAGCGCACCACCCGCCTGAGCCGTGACGGCGACGGTTTCCGCATCAACGGGCGCAAGTTCTATTCCACAGGCGCCATCTATGCCCAGCGCATTCCAACCTCGGTCGTGGATGAACAAGGTATACAACAGTTGGCCTTCGTCCCGGCCGACAGCCAGGGGCTGCAGGTGATCGACGACTGGAGCGGCTTCGGCCAGCGCACCACCGGCAGCGGTTCGGTGGTGTTCGATAACGTGTACGTCAGCGCAGCCGACGTGGTGCCGTTCCAGAGCGCCTTCGAGCGCCCCACCCCGGTTGGCCCGCTGGCGCAGATCCTCCATGCCGCCATCGACACCGGCATTGCCCGCGCCGCCTATGAAGACGCCCTGCACTTCGTGCGCACCCGCAGCCGTCCGTGGGTCGACTCCGGCCTGGACAAGGCCACGGATGACCCGCTGACGCTGAAAAGCTTCGGCCATCTGGCGGTCCGCTTGCACGCGGCCGAAGCCCTGCTGGAGCGCGCAGGCGAATACCTCGACCGCGCCCGCGACGACAGCACTGCCGACAACGTGGCCGCCGCCTCCATTGCCGTGGCCGAAGCACGCGCCATCAGCACCGAAATTTCCCTCGCCGCCGGTACCACCCTGTTCGAACTGGGCGGCAGCCAGGCAACATTGGCCGAACACAACCTCGACCGCCACTGGCGCAATGCTCGCGTGCACACCCTGCACGATCCGGTGCGCTGGAAGTACCACGCCATCGGCAACTACTACCTCAACGATGCCAACCCGCCACGCCGGGGGACCATCTGATGGCCAAGCAGATTCTGCTCAATGCCTTCAACATGAACTGCATCGGGCACATCAACCACGGTCTGTGGACCCACCCACGGGACACTTCAACCCAGTACAAGACCCTGGACTACTGGACCAACCTGGCACGCCTGCTGGAGCGCGGCCTGTTCGACGGGCTTTTCATTGCCGACATCGTCGGCACCTACGACATCTACGGCCAGTCACTGGACGTCACCCTCAAGGAGTCGATCCAGCTGCCAGTCAACGACCCGCTGCTGCTGGTCTCCGCCATGGCTGCGGTCACCCGCCACCTGGGTTTTGGCCTTACCGCCAACCTCACCTACGAGGCGCCGTACCTGTTCGCCCGGCGACTTTCCACACTCGACCACCTGAGCAATGGCCGGGTGGGCTGGAACATTGTCACCGGCTACCTCGACAGCGCTGCCCGGGCCATGGGCCTGGCGCAGCAACCGGCGCATGATCGCCGCTACGACCAGGCCGATGAATACCTGCAGGTGTTGTACAAGCTGCTGGAAGGCAGCTGGGCCGATGACGCAGTGGTCGCCGACCGCGAGCATCGCGTCTATGCCACGCCCGACAAGGTGCGCAAGGTTCAGCACCAGGGCGAGTTCTACAAGGTCGAAGGCTACCACCTGTGCGAGCCCTCACCGCAGCGCACCCCGGTGCTGTTCCAGGCCGGCAGCTCGCCGCGTGGCCTGGCCTTCGCCGGCAACCATGCCGAATGCGTGTTCATCAGTGGCCAAGACAAGGCAGCCACCCGCGCCCAGGTCGACAAGGTTCGCGCGGCCGCCCAGGCCGCCGGCCGCGACCCGCAGGCAGTCAAAGTGTTCATGGGCATCACGGTGATCGTTGCGGCCACCGAGCAACTGGCCCAGGCCAAACACGCCGAGTACCTGCGCCACGCCAGCGCCGAAGCGGGCGTCGCGCACTTCGCCGCGTCCACTGGCATCGACTTCGCCGCCTATGAATTGGACGAACCCATTGCCTTCAACCAGGGCAACGCCATCCAGTCAGCCACGCGCCAGTTGCAAGACAACGCCTGGACCCGCCGGCGCCTGTTGCAACAGCACGCCCTGGGCGGCCGCTACGTAACCCTGGTCGGCGCGCCTGAACAGGTGGCCGAGCAGTTGATCGCGTGGATCGATGAAACCGGCCTGGACGGTTTCAACCTGACCCGCACCGTCACCCCGGAAAGCTTCGAGGACTTCGTCGAGCTGGTCATCCCGCAACTTCAGCAGCGTGGCCGCTACAAGACTGCCTACACCGAAGGCACCCTGCGCGAAAAACTGTTCCATACCGACCACCCGCACTTACCCGCCGACCACCCTGGCTCGGCTTACCGCTTTACCCCTACCCCGACTGGAGCCCTGCACCATGCTTGAGAAACTGTTCCGGCCCGTCGCGGCCATTGCCATCACCCTCGGCCTGTGCGCCGGTACCCTTGCTGCCGAGCCGTTGAAGATCGGCACCACCTCGGCCTTTGCCATTCCGCTGGAAGCCGCGGTTGAAGAAGCCCACAAGCAAGGCCTGGAAGTGAAGCTGATCGAGTTCAGCGACTGGATTGCGCCCAATGTCAGCCTCAACAGCGGCGACATCGACGCGAACTACTTCCAGCACATCCCGTTCCTGGAAAACGCCAAGGCTGCTGCAGGCTTCAACCTCGTGCCTTACGCCCCGGGCATCATCAACAACGTTGGCCTGTACTCGAAAAAGTACAAAAGCTTTGCCGAGCTGCCTGAAGGCGCCAGCGTGGCCATCGCCAACGACCCGATCAACAGCGGCCGTGGCCTGCTGCTGCTGGCCAAGGCCGGGTTGATCACCCTGAAGCCCGGCGTGGGCTACAAGGCCACCGAGGATGACATCGTCGCCAACCCTAAAAAGCTGAAGATCCTTCAGGTGGAGGCGGTGCAACTGGTACGAGCCTACGACGACGCCGACCTGGTGCAGGGTTACCCGGCCTACATCCGCCTGGCCAACACCTTCGATGCCACCTCGGCGTTGCTGTTCGACGGGCTGGAAAACAAGGAATACGTGATCCAGTTCGTCATTCGCCCGCAAAGCAAGGACGATCCACGCCTGGCCAAGTTCATCGACATCTACCAGCATTCGCCAGCGGTGCGCGCTGCGTTGAACAAAGCTCACGGCAAGCTCTACCAAGCCGGCTGGGAAGGCTGAAATGAGCCAGGCCAGCGCGCTCAGGGCGCCCACACCCCAAGCACTGCCGCCATTGGCCAGGGAACAGGCCCTGCGCCCCGAGGTCAATGAAGCCCACGTGCGCTTCATCGGCCTGGGCAAGACCTACCCGGGCCAGGCGCAACCGGCCTTGCAAGGCATCGACCTGAACATCCGCCATAGCGAGATCTTCGGCATCATCGGCCGCAGCGGCGCCGGTAAGTCATCACTGCTGCGCACCATCAACCGCCTGGAGCAACCCAGCCAGGGCCGCGTATTGATCGACCAAGTGGATATCGCGCCTTTCGATGAGGACCAGCTTGTGGCCCTGCGCCGGCGCATCGGCATGATCTTCCAGCACTTCAACCTGATGTCGGCCAAGACCGTGTGGCAGAACGTCGAATTGCCTTTGAAGGTCGCCGGCGTGCCCAGGGCCGAGCGCCAGCGCAAAGTGCGCGAATTGCTGGAACTGGTCGGCCTGCAGGAAAAACATCACGTGTACCCGGCGCAACTGTCCGGCGGGCAGAAACAGCGCGTGGGCATTGCCCGGGCACTGGTGCACAGCCCCGAGATCCTGCTGTGCGACGAGGCCACCTCGGCGCTGGACCCGGAAACCACCGCCTCGATCCTGGAGCTGCTGCGCGATATCAACCAGCGCCTGGGGCTGACCATCGTGCTGATCACCCACGAAATGGCGGTGATTCGCGACATCTGTCACCGGGTAGTGGTGCTGGAACGCGGCGCAGTGGTCGAGCAGGGCGAGGTCTGGCGGGTGTTTGGCTCACCCCGCCACGAGGTTACCCGCACCCTGCTCGCCCCTTTGCAGGCCAAGCTACCCGCCGCACTGCAAGCCAGCCTCCAGGCCCACCCGGCGAGCGGCAACAGCGCCGTAGTGCTGAAACTGACGGTGCTTGGCGAGCCAGAGCTGTCTGCCTTGTTCAACGACCTGGGCGGGCGTGTGCGTCTGCTGCAGGGCGGCGTGGAAACCATCGGCGAACATGCCTTGGGGCAACTCATCCTCTCGGTGCAACACTCGCCGCACGACACCCATCAATTGCTGGAACGTGCCCGCCGATGGGCCGAGGACGTGGAGGTATTGGGCCATGTGGATTGATCGCCTGCTGGAAGGCTTGCTGGATACGCTGCTGATGGTTGGGGTTTCGTCACTGATCGCCCTGCTGGTGGGTGTACCCATGGCGGTGCTGCTGGTGACCAGCGACAAGGGCGGGATCTTCGAGGCGCGGCTGCTGAACCGGGTGCTGGGCGCCTTCGTCAACCTGTTCCGCTCGATTCCGTTTCTGATCCTGATGGTTGCGCTGATTCCTTTCACCCGCCTGGTGGTGGGTACCACTTATGGTGTGTGGGCGGCAGTGGTGCCGCTGACCATTGCCGCCACACCGTTCTTTGCGCGGATTGCCGAGGTCAGCCTGCGTGAGGTCGACCATGGTCTGGTGGAAGCCGCACAGGCCATGGGCTGCCGGCGCTGGCACATCGTCTGGCATGTACTGTTGCCCGAGGCGCTGCCGGGGATCGTCGGGGGCTTCACCATTACCTTGGTGACCTTGATCAACTCGTCGGCGATGGCCGGGGCGATTGGTGCCGGCGGGCTGGGGGATATCGCCTATCGGTATGGCTACCAGCGTTTCGACAGCCAGATCATGCTGACCGTGATCGCCATGCTGGTAGCGTTAGTGGCGTTGATCCAGCTGGGCGGGGACCGCCTGGCGAAGGGTTTGAACAAGCGTTGAAATCTGAGGGCTGCTTTGCAGCCCGCTCTCAATCCCAGCGAAGATCCTCAGCCGGCACTGGCCGCCCGAACCAGTACCCTTGACCCAACTGGCACTCCTCCTGCAGCAGGAAGCTGGCCTGTTCCGCCTGCTCGATGCCCTCGGCATGCACCTGCATCCCCATGCTACGGGCCAAGGCGATGATCACCCGCACAATTGCGATGTCATCCTCATCCAGTGGCAACCCAGCTACAAACCCTTGGTCGATTTTCAGCTTCTGCACCGGCAAACGCTTGAGCCGTAGCAGTGACGAATACCCGGTGCCAAAGTCGTCGATGGCCAGGGTCACCCCCAGTTCGCGCAAGCGGTGCAGTTGCTCCAGCGCCACCTCAGGGTCTTCCATCACCGCGCTTTCGGTCACTTCCAGCTCCAGCAAGGCCGGGGCGAGGCCGGTGTCGTGCAGCACTTCGGCTACCTGCCGATACAGCTCATGCTGGCCAAACAGGCGACTGGAGATGTTCACCCCCACAAATGCCAGCTGCCGGCCTTCAGCCTGCCACTGCACCATTTGCCGGCAGGCCTGGCGCAGCACCCAGGTATCGATCTCGGCAATCAGGCCGGTGCGTTCGGCAATCGGGATGAACTCGCCCGGCGGTACCAGGCCGCGCCTGGGGTGCTGCCAGCGCACCAGCGTCTCGACCCCGACCTGTCGGCCTGATGCCAGGTCGTGTACCGGCTGGAAGTACACCCGCAGTTCATCCTGCTCCAGGGCCCGACGCAATTCAGCGGCGGTCTCGACCCGATGCTGTGCATGGGCGGTCAGCTCTTCGGTGTACAGCGCATAGCAGGCCCGCCCGTTGCTTTTGGCCTTGTACAACGCCGAGTCGGCATTGCGCAGCAACTGCTCGGCACCCAAGGCATCGCTGGGGTAAAGGCTGATTCCGACGCTGGCGCTGATGAACAGACGGTTGCCGTCGAACTGAAACGGCTCACGCATACGCTCGATGATGCACTGCGCCAGCTTGCCCGCCTGGCCGACCTGCTGGCAGTTCTCGACCAGCACGCCGAATTCGTCGCCGCCCAGACGCGCCAGGGTCACACCGTTACCCAACACCTCCCCCAGACGCTCGCCCACCAGCTTCAGCAACTGGTCGCCAATGGTATGGCCCAGGCCGTCGTTTATGCTCTGGAAGTGATCCAGGTCCAGCAGCAACAAGGCGCAACCGCGCTTGTTGGCCTGCGCCGCCGCCAATGCCTGCTCCACCCGGTCGGTAAACAGCAGGCGGTTGGGCAGGCCAGTCAGCGGGTCGTGGTGGGCCAGGTAGGCAAGCTCCTGCTCCGAATGCTTGATGGCGCTGATGTCACTGAACACCGCCACGTAATGGCTGAGCTCACCTTCGTCGTCGCGAATGGCGCAAATAGTCTGCCACTGCGGGTAGATCTCGCCGCTTTTGCGCCGATTCCAGATTTCACCGCTCCACTCGCCCTTCTCGGCCAGGGTGGCGAAAACCTCCTGGTAGAAGGCCAGGCCATGGTGGCCCGACTTGAACTTGCTCGGGCGCTGGCCGATGACCTCATCCTGCTGGTAGCCGGTGATGCGCATGAAGGCACGATTGACGTGCACGATCAGGCCTTGGCGGTCGGTCACCAGCACACCTTCGAGGGTACTGTCGAACACTGCGGCAGCCATGCGCAGCCGTTCACGGTCTTCACAACGCAAACGCGCGCCATGGCCGATGAAATTGAGCAGGCGCACGCGCGACACATAGATCAGCAAGGCACTGAGCAGCACCCAGACCACCACGTTGATCTGCCGCCCCACGGTCAGTGCCAAGGGATCGTCAGTCATGCTGTGCAGCATCACCTCCGCCAGCGCAAGCCAGAGGATCGAGAGCACCACATACAGCGCAGCCATGCGCAAGGCGTCGCGAACGGAAACAGACATGTCGGGTGGGAAAGGCCATCAAAAAGGAGTGGGCATTATAAAGGCTGAAACATGTCGTGACCTCCTATCTCAACGGTTGACTGGTTTTATTTCCCCGCCAAGGGATAATCAGCCCTTCCCCCTGCATTTCGAGGGTATTTGCACCTATGTGGTATAACGGCCTGCTCGACCTGTCGGCCTGGCAACTGGTCGGCATCACTCTGTTGATGACCCACGTGACCATTGTCAGCGTCACGGTCTACCTGCATCGCTACTCCGCGCACCGGGCCCTGGAGCTCAACGGCGCGCTCAAGCACTTCTTCCGCTTCTGGCTGTGGCTGACCACGGCGCAGAACACCCGCGAGTGGACCGCCGTCCACCGCAAGCACCACGCCAAGTGCGAAACCCCCGACGACCCGCACAGCCCGGTGTACAAGGGCCTGGGCACAGTGCTGCGCAAAGGTGCCGAGCTGTACCGTGAAGAGGCGCGCAACCCCGAAACCCTGCGCATCTATGGCAAGAACTGCCCGGATGACTGGATCGAGCGCAACCTGTACTCGCGTTACAAACTGGGCGGTATCGCACTGATGGCGGTAATCGACCTGCTGCTGTTCGGCACCATAGGCATCACCATATGGGCGGTGCAGATGATGTGGATTCCGTTCTGGGCCGCCGGTGTGGTCAACGGCCTGGGCCATGCCCTCGGCTATCGCAACTTCGAGTGCCGCGACGCCGCCACCAACCTGGTGCCCTGGGGCATCGTCATCGGCGGTGAAGAACTGCATAACAACCACCACACCTACCCCAACTCGGCCAAGCTCTCGGTCAAACGCTGGGAGTTCGACATGGGCTGGGCGTGGATCCGCCTGTTCTGCCTGCTGCGTCTGGCCAAGGTGCAGCGCGTGGCGCCCATCGCCCACCGGGTGGCCGGCAAGGCCAGCCTGGACATGGACACCGCCATGGCCATCCTCAACAACCGCTTCCAGATCATGGCCCAGTACCGCAAGCTGGTGATCGGCCCGCTGGTGAAACAGGAACTGGCCCGTGTCGACGCCTCGGTGCGTCACCGCTTCCGCCGTGCCAAACGGCTGCTGTCTCGCGAAACCAGCCTGCTGGAAGACCGCCACCACGTGCGCATCGAGTCCATGCTCGCGCACAGCCAGGCACTGAAAACCATCTACGAAAAGCGCCTGGCCCTGCAGCAGATCTGGGCGCGCACCAGTGCCAACGGCCACGACATGCTGGCAGCCATGAAAGACTGGGTACATGAGGCCGAAACCAGCGGCATCCAGGCACTGCGCGACTTCGCAGCACAACTCAAGACTTACTCGCTGCGCCCGACCGGCGCCTGACCGCCGTTGATCGGCACGCCCCGCAGCGGGGCGTGCCATTCGGAACTTCGCCCCCACCTCTCCACTCGAATCCGGAATATCGCCTGCGTGGCGGGCCGGATGCTGGCCGCACGCTTTCACGTTGAGACCTGCTCCGTGCACATGGCCAAGAACATTCCAACGATTTTCCCCGGCACCCCTCCTCCCGAAGCCGCCCAGACTTTACTGGCGTTGCTCCACGCCCAAGGAGAGGTTGCCCGCCTGAGTGAGCGTGATCAGCTGTTCAGCTCGTTGCTCGACAGCGTCAACGCTGTGCTCTGGGCCTTCGACTGGGAAACCCGTCAGGTGCTGTACGTGAGTCCAGCCTACGAGCGCATCTTCGGCCGCCCGGTCAGCCTGGTGCTAGCTGACTACAACGAATGGCGTGACAGCATCTACCCCGACGACCTCGAGTTCGCCGAACGTAGCCTGGCCCAGGTACTGCTCAAGGGCGCGGTGGAAGACCGCGAGTACCGCATCCTCAATGCCGACGGGCAACTGCGCTGGCTGAGCGACAAGTGCTACATCAACCAGCAGCACGATAGCGACCGGGTAATCATTGTCGGTATCGCCGAAGACATCACCGAGAAGAAGCAGCTTGAAGGCGAACTGCAGCGCCTGGCCACCACCGACGTGCTGACCCAGAGCAGTAACCGCAGGCACTTTTTCGAATGTGCCCAGCAAGCCTTCGACAGTGCACGTGAGGACGGTACACCGCTGGCTTTCCTGCTGTTGGATATCGACGACTTCAAACGCATCAATGACAGCTATGGCCACCAGGAAGGCGACCAGGTGCTACAACACATCGCCGACAGCGGCAAGGCCGTGCTACGCCGGGGCGACCTGTTCGGACGCATTGGCGGCGAAGAATTTGCGGCAGTGTTTCCGGGCTGCAACGCCCAGGTCGCGGAGCAGATTGCCGAGCGCTTGCAACGACAGATTCAGCACTTGAGCTTCACCCATGGCCAGCAGACGTACGGGGTGACGGTGAGCCAGGGGCTGACCGGGCTGACCGACGAGGATGTGGCGCTGGACAGCCTGTATGCGCGGGCCGATGCGGCAATGTACCGGGCCAAGCGGCAGGGCAAGAACCAGATAGTCCGCGGCTGATCAGGCGGCACGGGCACTGGCTGTGGCCGCTATTCGCGGGCCTGTGGGAGCGGGCAAGCCCGCGAAGGGCCGCAATGCGGCCCCGAATCTCAGCTGGAAACCTCGGCCTCAGCCACAGGCGGTTCTTCCTGCGGCTTTACTTCCGGGTTCTCCACTTTGCGCAACCGCCTCAGCTCCGGCAGGCCAAGCTTGAGCAGGCGCGCCGTCTTGCCGCTGGCCACCTTCTCCAGCCCCTGCCCGGCCGGCAGCCGCGATAACTGCCCAGCCAGGTTCATGGCCAGGATCTCCAGCGAGTAAACGCCACCACCCAACTGGTAGATCGCAGCGATCAGCTCGCGCAGTGCCAGCGGCAAACGCCAGCGAGTACGCAACGCCGAGCCGAATGCCGCAGCAAATTCTTCCAGCGATTGCTGCACATTGCGCTCGTCCAGATCCCCCCCGGCCAACCGCCACTCTTGCAGGCAGCGCAACACCGCCAGGTCGCCCAGGCAATGCAGCAAGCCCGCGCAGTAACAACGCCCCTCGTCCAGCTCGAGCATGCGCGCCAAGGTGCGGCCATATTCGGCAGTGTGCAGTGACAGGTCCCAGTAACGGGTCGCGTGCTCCGCCAACAGCGGGTCACTGAGGCGGGCGCTGCGCTTGAGGGTCATGCCCAGGATCAGGTTCATGCTTTGGGTACTGCCAAGCTTGTTCAGGGCCTGCAGCAACGTCTGCACCGGGGCTTCACGGTGCAATGCCGCACTATTGGCGGCAGCGATCAGCACCGCCGTAACTTGCGGATCGTTACGCACTTCCTCTTCGAGCACCCTGAGGTTCAGGCCCTGGGGGTTCAGCGCTCGATTGATCGCTACCTGCACATCGGCCAGCAGCGGCCCGCCATCGGCGGTAGCGCGACGCTGCTCAAGGTAGGCTGACAGGGTGGCCCCCGCCTGCAACGCCGGTACCGGGCAGGCGATCTCCTCGCCAACGGCCAGCAGCAACTCTTGCAGGCGCTTGCGCAGGTTATCCAGGTTCAGCGGCTTGCTCAGGTACGCCGTGGGGTGCAGGGGCAGCGCTTCGCGCACACTGGCGCTGTCATTGCGGTTACTCATGAGAATGAACGGCACCCCTGGCCCTTTGGCGCGCACCTTGCGCAGCAGGTCGAGGCCGTCGACACCGGCCAGCTCACGGGCGGCGATGATCAGGTCAGGCTTGCTGGACAAGGCACTGAGCGCCTGCGAGCCGTCCGCGCATACCTGCAGGCGGGCGTCACAGCGCACGCTGAGCAGCATCTCGCTGAGCATGTCCCGTACCCAAGGATCGCCTTCGACAATCAGTACGCTTGGTGGGGTGGGGGCTGCAGCGCTCATCGCCAACTACTCCTGAATAACCTGACACACAGTCCGTCGCAGCTTCCAAAGCCAGTCCTCCGATAACCATAGCGCCACACGGCTTATCTGGGCATAAAAAAGGTTCTTCACGGATTGCCGGGAAAGTCATTCTTGATCTTCATGAAAAAGAATTCGCTGTCCCGGTAACCGTAAGCCATCCGCTTGATCACCTTGATCCGGTTGTTGATGCCTTCCAGCTGGCCCGTATGCATCGGCCATCGCACCCTGCTCAAGATGCCGCGCCAGTATCCCTTCAGGCGTTTAGCAAACTGCTTCAGTGCCGGTATCGCGCTTTCATCAGCCAGACGCAGCCACTGCTTCCAGGCTGATCGCCAACCCCAGGCGGTGGTGGGCGACCACAGCGCTTTTAACTCTGCTTTCATCAGATAAACCGTCATCAGCGATTGGTTAGCCGACAGCAGATCCCTCAGGTGCACCTGTTGATCTTTTCGCTTGAGATTTTCCGGATTACGCAGCAGTAGCCAGCGTGCTTGCTTGATCACCCTGCGCGCGGGTTTGTCATGGCGCAGACGGTTGGCTTCGTCGACCCGTACCCGGTCAATCACCTCGCGCCCATACTTGGCGACTACATGAAACAGGTCGTAGACCACGCGTGCCTGAGGGCAGTGTTGGCGTACCTCCAGGTCAAATGCGGTGTTCATGTCCATCGCCACTGCTTCGATCCGCGCACAGCCTTCTGGCCCCAACTCCTCAAAGAAGGGCCTGACAGCCGCTCTGCTACGTCCTTCGCCAATCCACAGAACCCGGCGGGTATCGGCGTCCAGCACCACGCTGGCGTAGCGATGGCCTTTGAACAGGGCGAACTCGTCCATCACCAGGCGCCTGGGCTGGGCCTTTGGTAGCTTCTCTAGAGCGGCTTGTAGAGCTCGTCGCTCCAGCAAGCGCACACTGTCCCAATGCAAGTCAAACAGCTCAGCGACGTGCAGGGTAGGCAGCCGCTGGCAAGCCTGGATCACGGCCTCGGCCAAGCGCTGGGTCATACGCGAATAGCGATCAAGCCAGCTGACTGACTCCATCCGCTTGCCGCATGCGCGACACCCAACGCGCCGCAGTTCCACATTCAACCGTACCGCATGGCCAAGAATGGGGAGATCACGGATCGAACGCTGGCAGTATTCGTGGATGGCGGTGCTGGGCTGATGGCAGCCGCTGCAGGTGGGGAACCTAGTGGGCTGCGGAATCAGGTCGATCAGCAGATCGTCGCCGTCAGGCCTGATGGCAATGACAGAAAAGCCCTCCCAAAAGGGCAGAAACGTATTAATATCGTGCACAAGAACGCCGGTTTGTTGATGTGTTTGCTCGCACGAACATCATCCATCAAACCGGCGTTCTTGTTTCTGTCTTTCCCGGGATTCCGTGAAGAAATCGAGTAGGAGGCGGCTTCACAGCCGCCGTCCTCTCACACCACCGTGCGTACGGTTCCGTACACGGCGGTTCAGGTTATACGGCTAAGCCGGTTTATCGTATCCAGTATCGAGACCAGTCCGAACCTATCCCATAGCCTCTTCGGTAGCGCCTGATTCACATGAGATGCTCCCGAGTTCCACCACGGGCCTCGGCCATTAAAGGCCGATTTACAGGCACGTTCTTCGCTCAGGCCCAGGCGCATCAGGTTGCGCGCCCTCGTTGAGGGCCGTTTCCATTGACGCCAGATGACGCAGCGAAGTTTATGCCTGACCCAACCATCCAATTTCTCAAGTGGGCGTTTGCTCTGGCTGAGCTTGAAGTAGCCAGCCCAGCCTCGCAGGACAGGGTTGATTCGCTCAATGACAGTCGCCACTTTGCGGGCCCTTACACTCCGCAGCAATATTCTGAGCCGGTCGCGTAAACGCCCCAGGCTCATCGTTGCCACACGCAGCCTTGGTTGCTGGTGCCTGCTCATCCCGTAACCCAAGTAGTCACACTTCCAAGCCCCTGCTACTTGGCTCTTCTTCCGGTTCACCGTCAGTTTCAAACGATGGCACAGGAAGCGCTCGATACTGGCCAACACCCGCTCGCCCGCCCGAGGACTGCGCACATAAATGTTCGCATCATCGGCGTAGCGCACGAAGCGATGACCCCGCCGTTCCAATTCGCGGTCGAGCTCATCCAGAAGGATATTCGACAGCAACGGCGAGAGTGGGCCGCCTTGCGGTGTCCCCTCTTGCCGTTGGCTGACGATACCGCCCGACATGGCCCCAGCTTCAAGGTAGCGGCGGATGAGCCTAAGCACTCGCTTGTCTTCGACGCGACGCTGCAAGCAGGCCATCAGGATGTCGTGGTTGACCCGATCAAAGAACTTTTCCAGATCAAGCTCCACGCACCAGCGATGCCCCGCCGCCACATGGGAGCGGGCCATTTCAACGGCTTGGTGAGCGCTTTTGCCCGGACGAAAACCGTAGCTGTAGTCCGAAAACAGCGGATCGAAGAGTAGCGTGAGTTGTTGCTGTAATGCTTGCTGGATCAGGCGATCCACGACGGTGGGGATTCCCAGTTGCCGTGTGCCGCCCTGCGGCTTGGGAATTTCAACCGCTCGCACTGCTTGGGGATGGTATTCACCGGCCAGCAACCTGGCCTTGAGGGTTGGCCAATACTGTTTCACGTAGCCCGCCAAGTCAGCGACCGTCATGCCATCGGCACCCGGAGCCCCCTTGTTGCTAACCACGCGTTGATACGCACGCCTGAGGTTGGCCGGTGCAAGCACCCGCTCCATCAGCGTGTCCGGCTCCGCGTTCGTCCACGTCGCTGACGCCGCCGGCACCTTTGCACTGTCAGGCATCACCCTCGGCTTCTGGCCGGGATTCGGAGTGACAGATTCCGTTGTAGGAAATTTCTGCATTACGGCTACCAACGAGACAGTGACGCCTACTAGCGGCATAACCTGTTCGGCCCTTGGTGGCGCGGTTATCCGCCACTTACTACGGCTTCGGCTGACTTCTGCACGTTCATCCCGTCGCCTCTCGACGCTCGGTAGCACATCGGCAAACGTGCAGATCTCCCAGGGTAATTCGCGCGACCTTCCTGCTTATGCCTGTCGGATTTACGTCACAGCGCCCCGTGCAAGTATTGGGCTTTGACGATTTGGGCCGCCTCACCCCGCTGTGCCGCCTCTATCCGCTTCCTGTTCGTCAGGCCAGCAGTTTGCCTCGGGCTTCCTTCAGATTCGCGGTCACCCACGACACCCTTGCCTCCGGCTAACACTTCCCCTTGCCGGGTGTGTAGAGGACTTTCACCTCCAAGTCACCCGCTTTGGCCACCACAACCAAGCGGGTTGCGCTACGCGCAACGCGCCATGCCTGGCGCACCCATAAAAAAACCCGCCTAGGCGGGTTTTTTCTGAAGCGCGTCACATCAGGCGATTTCAGCGAAGCACTCTTCGATGATGGCCAGGCCTTTGTCCAGCAGCGCGTCTTCGGCGGTCAGCGGAACCAGGATACGCAGGACGTTGCCGTAGGTGCCGCAAGACAGCAGGATCAGACCCTTTTCACGAGCCTTGGCGACAACCTGGCCAACAGCAGCAGCGTTCGGGGTGTGAGTGCCCTTCTCGAAGACTTCGACGGCAATCATCGAGCCCAGACCACGGACGTCGCCGATGATCGGGTACTTCTTCTGGATTTCGCGCAGGCCGGCGGTCAGGCGCTCACCCACAGCCTTGCTGCGGTCCAGCAGTTTTTCTTCTTCGAACACTTCGATCACGGCCAGGGCCGCGGCGCAAGCGATCGGCGAACCGGCGTAGGTACCGCCCAGGCCGCCAGGCGCGATGGCGTCCATGTATTCGGCCTTGCCGCACACACCGGCCAGCGGGAAGCCGCCAGCGATGGATTTGGCGAAGGTGGTCAGGTCAGGCGCAACGCCCATCTGTTCCATGGCGAAGAAGGTGCCGGTACGGCCAGCGCCAGTTTGTACTTCGTCGGCGATCAGCAGGATGCCGTGCTGGTCACACAGGGCGCGCAGGCGCTTCATCAGCTCTTTCGGCGCTGGCAGGAAGCCGCCTTCGCCTTGTACTGGCTCGAGGATGATTGCGGCGATGTCGCGCGGCTCGGCGTCGTTCTTGAAGATGCGCTCGACCGAGGCGATGGCGTCGTCAACGCTGATACCGTGCAGTTCGCTCGGGAACAGGGCGCGGAAGATGCCGCCTGGCATCAGGCCCATGCCAGCGGAGTACGGCACGACCTTGCCGGTCAGGCCCAGGGTCATCATGGTACGGCCGTGATAACCGCCGGTGAAGGCGATGACGCCAGCGCGGCCAGTGGCAGCACGGGCGATCTTGACGGCGTTTTCAACGGCTTCGGAGCCGGTGGTGACCAGCAGGGTCTTCTTGTCGAAGTCGCCTGGGACCAGCTTGTTGATCTTTTCGCACAGCTCTACGTAGGGCTCGTAAGCCAGCACCTGGAAGCAGGTGTGGCTGACCTTGGTCAGCTGCTCTTGCACGGCTGCAACCACTTTCGGGTGCAGGTGGCCGGTGTTCAGTACTGCGATGCCGCCGGCGAAGTCGATCAGTTCGCGGCCTTCAACGTCGATCACGGTCGAGTTCTTCGCGGTGTCGACGAAGATCGGGTGGATCTGGCCGACGCCACGTGGGACGGCAGCTACACGACGTTGCATCAAGGATTCGTTGGTTTTGCTCATAATGCCCTCATTGCGCCGACAGGAATGGCGCTTTTATTCGGGGGCGGCCGGGAGTGCTCGCGAACAGTATTCGTTGATCGACTGTTGTGAACGCCCTGGCCACCAGGTACTGCAATGTAAAAAAGGCCAGCGAGACGTCGCTCTCGCGCCCCGCTGGCAGAGGTAAAGCCTTTACCGTGCTATCAGACGCTGATGCACAGGTATTTGATTTCGAGGTAGTCCTCGATACCGTACTTGGAACCTTCGCGGCCCAGGCCCGAAGCCTTGATACCACCGAACGGCGCCACTTCGTTGGAGATCAGGCCGGTGTTGATACCCACCATGCCGTATTCCAGGGCTTCGGCGACACGGAACACACGGCTCATGTCGCGGGCGTAGAAGTACGAGGCCAGGCCGAACTCGGTGTCGTTGGACATGGCGATGACTTCGGCTTCGTCTTTGAAGCGGAACAGCGGCGCCAGTGGGCCGAACGTCTCTTCCTTGGCGACAGCAGCGGTCTTCGGTACGTCAACCAGGATGGTCGGCTCGAAGAAGTTGCCTTCGATCAGCTTGCCACCGGACAGCACTTTGGCGCCTTTGCTGACGGCGTCCTCGATGTGTTCCTGGACCTTGGCGACAGCCTTGCCATCGATCAGCGGGCCAGTGGTGGTGCCTTCTTCCAGGCCGTTACCGATCTTCAGCTTGGCAACTGCAGCGGCCAGCTTCTCGGCGAACGCGTCGTAGACGCCGTCCTGCACGTAGATACGGTTGGCGCAGACACAGGTCTGGCCGTTGTTACGGTACTTGGAGATGATCGCGCCCTCGACCGCCTTGTCCAGGTCGGCGTCGTCGAACACGATGAACGGGGCGTTGCCACCCAGCTCCAGGGAAACCTTCTTGATGTCCTTGGCGCATTCTTCCATCAGCTGGCGACCGATTTCGGTCGAGCCGGTGAAGGACAGCTTGCGTACCAGGGAGTTGCCGGTCAGTTCGCCACCAACTTCGCCGGCGCTGCCGGTAACCACACTCAGCACGCCAGCCGGGATGCCGGCACGGTGCGCCAGCTCGACCAGCGCCAGAGCGGAGTATGGGGTTTGCGAAGCCGGCTTGAGGACCATGGTGCAGCCAGCGGCCAGGGCCGGGCCGGCTTTACGGGTGATCATGGCGGCCGGGAAGTTCCACGGGGTGATGGCCGCGGTAACGCCGATTGGCTGCTTGATGACAATCAGGCGCTTGTCTGGCTGGTGGCCCGGGATGGTGTCACCGTAGATGCGCTTGGCTTCTTCGGCGAACCACTCGATGAACGAGGCCGCGTAGGCGATTTCGCCCTTGGCTTCGGCCAGCGGCTTGCCCTGTTCGGTGGTCATCAGGCGAGCCAGGTCGTCCTGGTTCTCGATCATCAGTTCGAACCAGCGACGCAGCTTGGCCGAGCGCTCTTTCGCAGTCAGGGCACGCCAGGCCGGCAGGGCCTTGTCGGCAGCTTCGATGGCGCGGCGGGTTTCCGCGGTGCCCATCTTCGGCACGGTACCGATGACTTCGCCGGTGGCCGGGTTGGTCACCTTGATGGTCTGGCCGTTGTCCGCATCCAGCCACTCACCATTGATATAGGCTTGCTGGCGGAACAACTGAGCGTCTTTGAGCTGCATGTCGGCTTCCCGAATTGTTGATTGTTGAAAAGCGCCCAAGGCAGGGCATCGAGCGTTTGAAATCTCAAACGAATGCTAAGCGGCTGCTGGGGTGTTGGACAATAGGCTGTTCGAAAAAAAGAACGAATGGTTGAACAGCCCATCTGAAATCACCCGCAGAATGGCCGCTAAAGGGTAGACGATGCTGCGGCCAGACTCGGGGCGAAGCCAAAATTCGTTTCACTGCTTGTCACGGCCAATGTTCAACACACCCTGATGGTTGGCTGAAACGATGATGCTGTCGTCATCAGCGTCGTAATCGATGGCATTGGCCTACGCCCGGTTAAGGCCGGTCCCCCCGACCCACCGTTGTTCATTTCCGATCTGTATTGTCGTGTATCCGCCCCACAGGGATCTGCACAGCCAACACGGTAAAAACAGCTACAGATCAAGGCGATGGACGTCAACGACACAGATGGGTATCATGCGTGCGCGTTGCACTCGTAGCTCAGCTGGATAGAGTACTGCCCTCCGAAGGCAGGGGTCGTGGGTTCGAATCCCGCCGAGTGCGCCATATCAAGAAAGCCCTGGGCCTGAGCCCGGGGCTTTTTCGTTTGTGCGACATGTCACCTTTCTGGTACTCCCGTACCACGGGTCATTGGTGTTAGCGTGGGCGTCTTCCCGTTTCCCGAACGGGTAACCCTGAACAATGATTGGCAAAGGAATGCGCACAACCATGCAGTTGAAAAAACTCACCGCCACCACCCTGCTGCTGGCCGGCATCGGCCTGTTTACCCTGCCTGCTCAAGCCAACCTCACCCAGCAGCAGTCCGCAGCCATCATCAAAGCCTTCGACGGCAGCGACCCAAGCGACTTCAGGCAATTCCTCGGCAAGCTCAAAGGCAGCGACCAGGGCAAGGCCGACAACCTCGAGGCAACCGTCGACGCCTACCTGGCCGACAAGCCATTGGCCGCCGGGCAACAAGACGAGATCAACCGCCTGCTCGGCCTGTATACCCGCATCAAGTATGGCAAAGCCGCAACCGAAACCCTGCGTGAACTGGTAGCCATCCCCACCTTCAATGTCGAGGGTACGCCGCAGTACGAAAACCCTGAATTCCTCAAGATCGCCGACAAGATCAAGGCCTTGGCCGACCGCTTCGGCCTGGCCTTCCGCAACATCGACAACCGGGTGTACGAGATCTCGCTGGGCAGCGGGAAGGAAGTGATCGGCATCCATGCCCACGCTGACGTCGTGCCGGTCAACCCGGACAACTGGAAGCTGGCCGACGGTACGCGCCTGGACCCGTTCAAGGTCACCCTGGTAGGTGACCGCATGTACGGCCGCGGCACCGAGGACGACAAGAACGGCATCGTGGTGGCGATGTACGCGCTGAAAGTGGCCAAAGACGAAAACCTGCCGCTCGCCCGGCAGTTCAAGCTGCTGATCGACACCACCGAAGAAACCAGCGGTGATGCCATCCCCTACTACTTTGAGCGCAACCCTACGCCCGATTACAACCTGGCCCTCGACGGCGGCTACCCGGTAGTGATTGCCGAGAAAGGCTACGGCACGGTCATGGCCAGCTTCACCAAGCGCCCGGCCAGCGGCAAGGGTGCCGAGATCGTCAACCTGACCGGTGGCCTGGCCACCAACCAGATCCCGACAACTTCGGTTGCGACCCTGATTTCTGACAACCCAGCACAGCTGGTCAAGCACCTGCAGCAAGCCGGCGCCAGATATGTGAAGCAGCATGGAAGCGACTTCAGCATCGACGCCAAGGCCGACGGCAAGCAAGTCTTGCTCACCGTGACCGGTGTTTCCGCACACTCTTCGGAGCCGGAATCCGGCATCAACCCGGTGGCGCGTATGCTCGACTTCATCAATGGCCTCGGCCAGCAGGTGTCGCTCAAGCACAACCACTTTACCGACGCGGCCCGCTACGCCGCCGAAAACTGGGGCCTGGACTACCTGGGCAACAAGCTCGGCGTGGCCTTCAAGGACCCGTTCATGGGCCCGCTGACCACCTCGCTGACTTTTGTCGGGGTGGATGACAAAGGCGTGAAACTGGCGGTGAATCTGCGCATTCCCAAGGGGAAACCGATCGCCACGATCAAGGACGAACTGGCCGACAAACTGGGCAAATGGACCCGGCAAAGCAACACCTCGGTGGCCTTCGACTTCAGCCTGGACGAGCCGATGTACCGCAACCCTGAAGGCGAATGGGTCAAGGCCCTGCTCGCTGTGGCCACCGAGAACCTGGGTATGAAGCATGAGTTCGGTACCTCGGCCGGCGCGACTTCGGTGCACGATCTTCCCAACGGTGTGCAATTTGGCCTGGCCATGCCGGACGTGAAGTACACCGGGCACAACGACAACGAGTTCAAGACCGTGGAGCAGTTCATGCTGGACTTGCAGGTGGTGAGCGAAATGGTGGCGCGGATCGGGCAGATGCCGAAGCTTTGATGCGCAGTACCGGCCTCTTCGCGGCTTTAGCCGCGAAAGGGCTGCTACAAGCGAACGGCAATGACGTTTTTCAATCGCCTCCATGCCGTTTCCTGCATTGCCGTGCAGAGCGCCGTACCGGATGCTTTAGTTACTCCGAGACAGTGCTTTTTTCACCCGCAGAGGCCCGTATGAAGACCGTCGAACAAATCCTCAAGACCAAGTCCCAGCACCAGACCGTGTACACCATCGGCCCGGATGACTCGGTGCTCGACGCCCTGAAGCTGCTGGCGGAGAAAAACATCGGTGCGCTGCCCGTGGTCGAAGGTGGCCAGGTGGTGGGTATCGTCAGTGAACGGGACTATGCGCGAAAACTCGTCCTCAAGGGCCGCTCTTCTGCCGCCACGCCGGTACGCGAAATCATGAGCGCACCGGTGGTCACGGTGGAGCCCAAGCAAAAGCTCGATTTCTGCATGAACCTGATGACCGACCGGCACCTGCGTCACCTGCCGGTGGTCGACAACGGCAGATTGCTCGGCCTGCTGTCGATCGGCGACCTGGTCAAGGAAACCATTGACGAACAGGCGAGCCTGATCAAGCAAATGGAGCAGTACATCCGCGGCGAATGAAGCGCCTCAATGGTAGGCGCGCTCCAGCTCGTCCAGCTGATGGTCGAAGCTACGCAAGCGCGCCGACCAGGTGTACACCAGCACTTCCAGGTCACGGTTGAGCACTGCCGTATTGCCGTGGCCGCTGTGCGTGGGCTCGCCGAGGTCCAGCTGGTAGCGTTCGCGGGCCATCGCCTGGGCCACGCTGGACAGGTCGCGAGCGTTGGCCAGCCAGTGGTGATGGCGGTCATGGATTTCGCGGTCGAGCACCCGGCACTGGCGCTTCAGCGCATCCAGGCTCTGCTCCAGCGGAGTGCCCCTGAGCTCGCCCATGACCTCTTCGAAGGTACGCCCCGAATGCCAGTAGCTGCCCCAGAAATAACGGTCGAAAACCGTCTCGACGCGGCGTAGCGCAACCTTGGTGTTCCAGATGGTCAGCAACGTTCGCCCCTGCACCACTTCGCGCTTGTTCAGGCGCAGCTGCTGCCAGGCGATCCATGTCAGCGCCACCAGTGCAACCGCTACAGTGACTGCGGCAGCGGCGTACAGGAAATGCACGGCCTGGTTCATCTGTTGCGTCTGTCTGATGCCATAGAAGTAACTGGCCGTCAGGGTGCCCAGGATCGTCACGGAACACCAGAAACCTGGTGCGTAGGGATCTTTCATCGCGCTATCCCCTTATTGTTTTCCTGAGCATAGCAACGGCCGATCACTCGTCAGGTGCCGCTCGGCGCTTTATTTTCGGGGGCGGCGCAACGCTTCGTTGAGTTGATCGAAAGGCACGGCCCAATCGGAATCTTCAATGATGCTGTCCTGGAGAAATGCCCGCTGAGAGTCGTTCCAGAACGGCGCATCCACCAGCTTGATTTCGTTCTTCAGCGGGGAATGGCTGGTGATGAACTGATCGATACTCGTGGGATCGTCGGGTAAGCCCAGCTGCTTGAACAGTTCGGCAAAGGGATGGATCGGCGCTTCCATGGTTCCTCCTGAGCGCCAGGCAAGCCGTCCACGACGCCCGCCTGGCATTGGTTTGAAAACATCAGCACAGCTCGCGCACTTCGGCGTGCGGCACCAGTTTCATGTACTGCTCCATGCTCATGTGAATCAGGTGATCGTGGTCACCCGCCTCCAGGTAGACATCGCCTTGGCGGGTAAGACTCGGGTCGAGCAGCATTTTTATCTGGTAAGCATCGCCAAGGGCCGGCACGGCACCGCGTTCGCAGTCATTGAACAGGCTCGGCAGACCACTTTCACGGGTCAGATGCCAGGCCCCGGACATACGCACCTTGGTCATGTCCAGGTGCCGGTTGGCCGGTAGCACGGCCATGATGTAGTTGCCATGACGGTCATCGAGCATCACCGACTTGGCGACCCGCTCGGCGGGCACGCCGGCCGTTCGGGCCGACTCCAGGCTGGTGGCCGAATGTGGGTGGGGAATGATGTCGTAGTCGCAGTTGGCCTTGTCCAGGCTGGCCTGCAGGGTCTTTGCCATACGCATGATGCACCTCCGGTTTCGCCCCCCAGTTTTCAATTTTAGGCCGGGTACGGGTGGTCGGGGCTAAACTTGTGAAATACACGCAAATGAGGTGACGACAGGTGATCGCCCGCTGCTGGCGCTGGCTGTTGCTGCTGTTGTTGCTTGGCATCACGCCAGGTGGCCAGGCAGCGCCCGGCGCGGTGTGGGTGCTGAACATCGACGACGCCATCGGCCCGGCCAGCGCCGACTACCTGGTGCGCAGCCTCAGCCAGGCCCAGGCGCAAGGCGCGCAACTGGTGGTTATCCGCATGGATACCCCGGGCGGGCTGGACAGCGCCATGCGCCAGATGATCAAGGCAATTCTCGCCAGCCCTGTACCGGTCGCCAGCTACGTTGCCCCCAGCGGCGCCCGCGCCGCCAGCGCCGGCACCTATATTCTCTACGCCAGCCATGTCGCGGCGATGGCGCCCGGAACCAATCTGGGAGCTGCCACGCCGGTGCGGATCGGCGGTGCGCCTGGCACGCCCAGTGACGACAAAGCCAAAAGCGGCGACGATGAAACCCTCGCACGCAAACAGGTCAACGATGCTGCCGCCTACATCCGTGGCCTGGCGCAGATGCGCGGCCGCAACGCCGACTGGGCGGAGAAAGCCGTGCGCGAGGCGGTCAGCCTGTCCGCCAGCGAGGCCTTGCGCCTGAACGTGATCGATCAGGTGGCCGATGACCTGCCTGACCTGCTGCGCAAGCTCGACGGCAAAACGCTTCAGGCGGCCGGCCAACCACGGCAGTTGCAGACCGCAGGCGCCAGCGTGGTCGAGCATCTGCCGGACTGGCGCACACGGTTTCTGGCGGTCATCACCAACCCCAGCGTAGCGCTGATCCTGATCATGATCGGCGTTTACGGCCTGTTGTTCGAATTCATGAACCCAGGTTCTGCGGTGGGCGGTGTGGTCGGTGGTATCTGCCTGCTGCTGGCGCTGTATGCGCTGCAGCTGTTGCCGGTGAGTTTTGCCGGGGTGGCGCTGATCCTGCTTGGCATCACCTTCATGATCGCCGAAGCCTTCTTGCCCAGTTTCGGCGTGGTCGGCTTCGGCGGCATCGTTGCCTTTGTGGTCGGCGCATTGATCCTGATCGACACCGACGCCCCCGGTTTCGGCATCCCCCTGGCCTTGATCGGCACCTTGGCGCTGCTCTCGGCACTCCTGATCGGTGGCGTGCTGGGCATGGCTCTCAAGGCCCGGCAACGGGCGCTGGTCAGTGGCGACGCCGGCCTGGTCGGCAGCCTGGTCACCGTCACCCAGGTGATGGCAAGCGACCCCTTCTGTGGTGTCGTGCTGGCTCAGGGCGAGCCATGGCAAGCGCGGTGCGCAACGCCGCTGCAAACTGGCCAGAACGTACGGGTGACCGCGCGCCATGGCGTGATGCTGGAAGTGAGCGCCGCCGCCCCTGCGACGCAAGGAGAATGACCATGTTCATGCAACTCGGTTTCGGCGCTGTGTTGATCGTGCTAGCCATGCTGGTGCTGTCGGCGTTTCGCATCCTGCGCGAATACGAGCGAGGCGTGGTGTTCCAGCTGGGGCGCTTCTGGCAGGTCAAAGGGCCGGGGCTGATCCTGTTGATCCCGGTAATCCAGCAAATGGTACGGGTCGACCTGCGTACAGTGGTACTGGATGTACCGCCGCAGGATGTGATCACCCGCGACAACGTTTCGGTCAAGGTCAACGCAGTGTTGTACTTTCGCGTGCTCGACCCGCAGAAAGCGATCATTCAGGTCGAGGATTTTCTGGTGGCGACCAGCCAGCTGGCCCAGACGACCCTGCGTGCGGTGCTGGGCAAGCACGAACTGGATGAGCTGTTGGCAGAACGCGAGCAACTGAACCTGGACATCCGCCAGGTACTGGATGCGCAGACGGATGCCTGGGGCATCAAGGTGGCCAACGTCGAGATCAAGCACGTTGACCTGAACGAGTCGATGGTACGCGCCATCGCCCGCCAGGCCGAGGCCGAGCGCGAACGTCGGGCCAAGGTGATTCATGCCGAGGGTGAGCTGCAGGCGTCGGAGAAACTGATGCAAGCCGCGCAAATGCTGAGCAAGGAACCGGGGGCGATGCAGTTGCGCTATATGCAGACGCTGGGGACGATTGCCGGGGACAAGAGCTCGACCATCGTCTTCCCGCTGCCGATAGATCTGCTGAAGGGTTTGGTGGACAAGGAGAAAGAGTGATGGGCCAATCGCGGGTTTGCCCGCGAATGGCCTGTATGCGGTCTGTCAGACCGGCGCGCGGCGCAAGGTCGCCAGGAAGGTGGCTGCACCAATGAACAACCCGGCAAAGGTGCGGTTCAAACGCTTCTGCTGTTTGGGCGTGCGCAGCATGCGCAACACATGCGAAGCCAACCCGGTGTATCCCGCCATCACCAGCAGGTCGACCGTGACCATGGTCACGGTGATCGCCACATATTGCGGCAGCAGCGGCGCATGGGGATTGAGGAACTGCGGCAGCACCGCCAGCATGAACACCAGCGCCTTGGGGTTGCTGATGTTGACCAGGAAGCCACGGAACACCAGGCTCAGCGGCTTGCCGATCGGGCGCACGCCTGATTCATCGCTCATGTCCATCGGCAGGGCACGCCACTGCTTGTAGGCCAGGTACACAAGGTAGCCGACGCCAAACCACTTGATGACCTGGAACGCCGTGGCCGAGGCAGCCAGGACGGCACCGACGCCGGCGGCGATGATGGCGATCTGCATGATCAGGCCCAGCTGCAGGCCCAGGGCGTTCCAGTAACCACGCCAGAAGCCGTATTGCAGGCCGCTGGACATCGAGGCAATCGCCCCGGCACCGGGTGAAAGGCTGATCACCCAGCAGGCGGCAAAAAAGCCTAAC
Organism: Pseudomonas sp. 10(2024); assembly: GCF_045164175.1. Taxonomy (NCBI): domain Bacteria; kingdom Pseudomonadati; phylum Pseudomonadota; class Gammaproteobacteria; order Pseudomonadales; family Pseudomonadaceae; genus Pseudomonas; species Pseudomonas sp. 10(2024). Next base: position 198,397 of record NZ_CP174006.1, on the reverse strand, counting down.
CATACTTCCATCGACATCACACACCTCGCTCGAACATTTGTTGCAAAACGTTAAGCTAAGGTTTTGGCGAAAAAATAACCAGTGATTTCTGATGGATTTGTGTGGCCTGACCTGGCCTCTTCGCGGGCACGCCCGCTCCCACGCCTACAGTGCATTTTCAGACGCTGTGGAATACCTGTGGGAGCGGGCGTGCCCGCGAAGGGGCCATAACAGGCTCAGTCCGCTTCCGCAGCGGTTTCTTTGTGCAGGGCCTGTACCTCGGCCCCGCGCCAGCGCCGCACGGACTTCTGGAAGAACTGACTATTGGGCACCTGCACCAGCGCCCCGCCCGCTTCGGGCACTTCCAGCAGGGTGGTGAACAGCAGGTTGATAGCGATCACCCGGCCTTTCACGCCTGGCTTGTCGAGGGTGTCGACCAGCTCGACCACATCGCCGATGCGAAACGGCCCGACCGTGAAGATCAACACCGCGCACAACAGGTTGGACAGCACGCTCCACATGGCGAAGAAGGCCACCGCCGCTACCGCTACGAAGCCGGAAAGTGCTGTCCACAACACGGTTGCCGAAACACCCATGCGCTCCAGCACGAACAGCAGCGCGCTGCCCATGATCAGCCAGCGCAGGCCACCGCGCACGGGCACCAGCAGCTCCGGCGGTAACGGGTAACGCTGGCCCAGGCGGCTCAGCCCGCGGGCGACGATACGTTGCAGGATGAACGCCGCTGCCAGGATCAAGAGGATCTGCAAACCCAGCCAGAAGGTGTCCATCCATTGCCCTGGCAGCAGCGAACGCAGTTCCTCCATCAGGACAACGCCTCGAGTTCGGCCTGCATGCTTTCAAGGGTTTCCAGCGCTTCCATCCAGGCCTCTTCCAGCTCGCCTTCGCGTTGCTTGAGCTTGGTCTGGCGCGCCAGCAGGTCGCGCAACTCGTCCTTGCGCGCCGCATCGTAAAGGCCACCATCACCCAGCGCGGTCTCGATCTCGGCCAATTGCGCGTGCACCTGGTTGAGCTCGGTTTCCAGCTTGTCGGCAGCCTTCTTGTGCGGTGCCAACTGCTGACGCAAGGCTGCGGCAGCCTGGCGCTGGGCTTTCTTGTCGGTCTTGTCCGGGTTGGCCGGTGCAGTACTGGCCGGCGCACTGCGCTGGCGGTACTCGACCAGCCAGCGGCTGTAGTCCTCCAGATCACCGTCGAAGGTGTCGACCTTGCCGTCGGCCACCAGCAGGAAGTCGTCCGTGGTGCTCTTGAGCAAATGACGGTCGTGGGACACCACCACCACTGCACCGGCAAACTCCTGCAAGGCCATGGTCAGCGCCAGACGCATTTCCAGATCGAGGTGGTTGGTCGGTTCGTCGAGCAGCAGCAGGTTTGGCCGCTCCCAGGCAATCAGCGCGAGTGCCAGGCGGGCCTTTTCGCCACCGGAGAAGTTAACCACCGGCTCGTCGCAGCGGGCACCATGGAAGTCGAAGCCGCCAAGGAAGTCGCGCAGCGTCTGCTCACGCTCGGTAGGGGCGATGCGCTGCAGGTGCAGCAGCGGGCTGGCCTTGTCGTCCAGCGAGTCCAGCTGGTGCTGGGCAAAGTAGCCTACCGCCAGGTTCTCGCCACGAACCAGGCGGCCCGACAACGGCTCCAGCTCACCTGCAAGGTTCTTGATCAGGGTCGACTTGCCGGCGCCGTTGGGCCCGAGCAGACCAATACGAGCACCCGGGGTCAGCTGCAGCTTGACCTTGTCGAGGATGGCCTTGTCGCCATAACCCAGGCGACCTTCGGAAAGGCTCAGCAACGGGCTGGAAATTTTCTGCGATTCACGGAAGACAAAGTCGAACGGCGAATCGACATGCGCCGCCGACAGCTCTTCCATGCGCTCCAGGGCCTTGATCCGGCTTTGCGCCTGGCGGGCCTTGGTGGCTTGCGCCTTGAAGCGGGCAATGTACTTCTCCATGTGCGCGCGCTGCGCCTGCTGCTTCTCGTAGGCCTGCTGCTGCTGCGCCAGGCGCTCGGCACGGGTGCGCTCAAAGGCGGTGTAGCCGCCTTTGTACAAGTTGAGCTTGCGCTGCTCGACGTGCAGCACATGGTCGACCACGGCATCGAGGAAGTCACGGTCGTGGGAGATCAGCAACAATGTGCCGGGGTAGCCCTTGAGCCAGTCTTCCAGCCACAGGATCGCGTCGAGGTCGAGGTGGTTGGTGGGCTCGTCGAGCAGCAACAGGTCGGACGGGCACATCAGTGCCTGGGCCAGGTTCAGGCGCATCCGCCAGCCACCAGAGAAATCGCCGACACGGCGGTCCATCTGTTCGTTGGTGAAGCCCAGCCCAGCCAGCAACTTGCGCGCACGGGCGTCGGCGGTATAGCCGTCGGCACTTTCCAGCTCACTGTGCAGGCGCGCCAGGGCGGTGCCGTCGTGGGCCTGCTCGGCCGCGGCCAGTTCGGCCTGGACCTTGCGCAGGCGCACGTCGCCATCAAGCACATAGTCCACAGCCAGGCGGTCGAGGGTGTCGACCTCTTGGCGCATGTGGGCGATGCGCCAGTCGCCGGGCAGTTGGCAGTCACCGGCATCGGGCGACAGCTCACCGCGCAGCAAGGCGAACAGGCTGGATTTTCCGGCACCGTTGGCGCCGATCAGGCCGGCCTTGTGACCGGCGTGCAGGGTCATCTCGGCGCCTTCTAGCAAGCGCTGCGGACCACGCTGTAAAGTGAGGTTGGATAGTCTGATCATGATGGTCGCGGAGTCTACCAGCTTCCTCGGCCCATAGCGCGAGTGGAACCATGCACACCGACCTGTGGAATTACGCCCTGGCCCTGTATGCCAGGCCCGGCGTGGAAGCCGCCTGCCTTGAATTGCAGGCACTGGGTGGCGATGTCTGCCTGCTGCTGTGCGCGACTTGGCTGCAAGCACGTGGTGTGGCCGTACTGGGCGAACGTGCGCAAGCACTGCAAGAACTTGCCGAGCCTTGGCAGCGTGACGTGGTCGCCCCGCTGCGCAGCCTGCGCCAGCAATGGCGAACCCCAGCATCGGGTGATGCACAACTGGCCGCATTGCGTGAACAGGTGAAGGGGTTGGAGTTACAGGCAGAAAAAGCCTTGCTGGAGCGCTTGCAGGAACGTTCGCAACAGTGGCCCGTGGGCTCCCATGAGCCCGCGGACGACTGGCTGGCCCGGCTGGCACCGGACCAGGCTCTGCATCACGACGCGCTAGTTCAGTTGCGCGTCGCAGCGGCTGCGCTTCAGGACGCCGAAGGTGCCTGAGACGGCGTGCTCACAGGTGCCGACGGTGCTGCAGCAGCCGGGCTCACCGAGTTGGTTGCGGCGGCCGGTGTAGCGGGTTTGGCTTCAGCAGGTTTGGCGGCGGGTTTGGCGGCCGTGCGTGCTGGTGCCTTGGCGGCAGCTGGTTTTGCGGCCGGCTTGGCAGCAGGGACTTTGGCAGCTGGCTTGGCCGCAGGTTTGGCAGCCGCAGTCGCCTTGGCAGCCGGTTTGGCCGCAGCGGTCGCCCTGGCAGCCGGTTTGGCCGCAGGCTTGGCGGCAGCGGTCGCCTTGGCAGCTGGTTTGGCCGCAGGCTTGGCGGCTGCGGTCGCCTTGGCAGCTGGTTTGGCCGCAGGTTTGGCGGCAGCGGTCGTCTTGGCAGCTGGTTTGGCCGCAGGCTTGGCGGCAGCGGTCGTCTTGGCAGCTGGTTTGGCCGCAGGCTTGGCGGCAGCGGTCGTCTTGGCAGCCGGTTTGGCCGCAGGCTTGGCGGCAGCGGTCGCCCTGGCAGCTGGTTTGGCCGCAGGCTTGGCAGCAGCGGTTGCCTTGGCAGCCGGTTTGGCCGCACGTTGATCAAGGGCCTTGCCTGCAGCTTCGCGTACTTTGCCTACACCCTGAGCCAGCTTGAGGCTGTCCTGAGCATCGCGTTTGAGTTGCTGAATGTAAGAGCGCGTCTGGGTTTGACGTTCCTTGAGAGACTCGAGCAGTTCTTCAAGTTCACCGATGGCTTTTTGCGCCTTGCTTTGCGCCTTGGCTTTACCTGCCTTGGCCGCGTCTTGTAGTTTCAGGCGACCGTTGTGCAGTTTTTCCTGCGCCTTGCCACGCTGCTTTTCCAACTTCGCCAGCAGTTTTTCCGCATCAGCCAGCGCTTGCGAGCAGGCCTCTTCCAAGTGTTCGAGCAAGCTGCCCGAAAGTTGCTGGAGCAGGTGTAACGGCGTACTTACTGGCTTCTTTTTGGCCGACATGGTTTACCTCCTGGCTGACGAGATTGCGGCTCATACTATGCTTCTGCTGCTACCGCCGCTAGGGCATGTTGACCGTAATGTTTACGCCGCGTTGCATGCCTGGGCAAAGTTGTTATCTTGCAGCTGCGTGAAAGTGTAGTTGCTGAATTAATCATTGCTGGTATTTGGGAGTCAGGCGTTGCCTCGATATCTTGTTTTGGGTTTATGCCTGATGGCGCCCCTCGCCTTGGCCGACAACGACGACCACGATTTGGCCTACAGCCTGGGTGCCAGCCTGGGTGAACGCCTGCGCCAGGAGATGCCGGGCTTGCAGCTGGATGCACTGGTCGAAGGCCTGAAGCAGTCCTATCAGGGGCAACCCCTGAAACTCGACAAGGCACGCATGCAGGCAGTGCTGCAGCAGCATGAAGCCCAGGAAGGTGACGCCGCTGCGCAAAAGCTGCAGGCCGCCGAAACGCGTTTCATGGCTAATGAACGTGGGCGTTATGGGGTGCACGAACTAACGGAAGGTGTGCTGTACAGCGAATTGCAGGCAGGCACGGGTGCACAGCCAAAAGCGGGCGGCAAAGTGCAAGTGCGCTATGTGGGCAGATTGCCGGACGGCTCAATATTCGACCAGAACCAGACCCCCCAATGGTTCAACCTGGATTCGGTTATCGAAGGCTGGCAGGTCGCCTTGCCGAAAATGCACACCGGCGCTAAATGGCGCCTGGTAATTCCTTCAGCGCAAGCCTATGGCGCCGAGGGGGCGGGAGACCTGATTGCACCCTACACCCCCTTGGTATTCGAGATTGAACTGCTGGCGGTTGGCGACTGACGCCAACCTCAGGCCTGCACTGCACCCTCTTCCTTGTGTGCGTTGTGCAGCACTTCGATCAGGCAGTCTTCAAGCTCGAAGCGCTCATGCAACAACCCGCCCAATTTGGCCAGCTTCTCGGCAAAGCGTTCGGTGTCCTTGCACTCCCCCTTGGTGCAATGGTCATTGAAGGCCAGTGCGATCTGAGTACTGTCGTTGATCCGTGGGTTGATCTCTTCGGCCAGTTTCAGCGCCTTCTCGTCTCCGAACGCCTTGGCCTCGCTGACCAGTTGCTCGCAGACTTCGAAGTGCCACGCCGAAACGTAGTCGACCAGAAGGGCGCAAAAGTCCCCGTTGGTGTCCTTGTCGGCGAAGGCTGGCCTCACATCGCGCAGGGCGCGAAAAGCCTGCACCAGTTCCTGGCGCTCCTCCAGCCAACGGTCGATCAGCTTGTGAACCCCACCCCAGCGTTCCTGGGCGTTCTGACAACTATCGAGCATGGCGATCTCTTCCCTTCTGGGTAGATGCCGCTGCACCTCGCACCACGACCGCGCAGCACAAAGGTGACATCAGCAGGACGGCATCGAGCAGTTGTTTTTCCGGTATGCGTGCTGGGAGATTATTCCCGCGCGTGCTGCCCTTCAAGGTACGCAGCACACAAAGTTCATACAAGTGTTTAATACCCTGTTACATCACCATTGGTCGCGCTAATGGCACAACCTTGCGCCAGGTCATGTTCTTGCCAAGGTGCGGAAACGATACGCCAGCAGGCAACTCAAGGGCAGCACCGCCAGCAGCAGGAAGGCCAACAGGCTCCATTCCGGTAGTGTCAGATCGAGAAAACTCCAGGCAAGCGAACGGCAATCCGGGCCACCCAGCAGCAGTTGCCGTGCCGCCTCACTCCAGGATTGCTCGAACACTCGCCCGATCGGCACCGGGCATACCTCATTGACCCCCTCAGCCCCCTGCAACCAGACATGCCGTGCTGCCAGCAATGCGCCGGCCAGCGAGCAGCCCAGGGCCAGCCGAGCATAACGAAGGATGCCCCGAGTGCCCGGCGCCTGCAGCACGGCTGCGAAACACAGGAGCGCGTACCCGCCAAGCAGCAACCGTTGGCTGAGGCACAATGGGCACGGCATCAGCCCCACTGTGTTTTCCAGACGGAAGGACGCAACCAGTACTGCCAGTGCGACCAGGCAGGCAGGAAGAAAAAAGGTGCGCAAACGGGCCGGCAGCATGGGCGGTGAAGGTCCCGGGGAAAAAGTAGTGGCTTGAAACGGTAGAGGAAAGACACGCTTTGTTTCAAGGCACGACAGCAACGACAAGTCACTGAATCGCGTAGGAAATTTCCAGATATGCCGTAGGAGGCGACGGAAGAAATGGACTTCAGATCAAACTGACAGCGAAAGATAAATTACCTGCCCCCAATGCCCGCACCTTTGCGCGGGCCTTGGGGTAGGTCAGGCGCGCACGCCTTCTGGCAAAGGCAGCGCCAGCAGGCGCTCGTCCAGCAGGCCGAGGCCCTCCTGGAACAGCTGGTTGCTGCGCTCGGTCTCGCCCAGCCCCGCGAGCAGGCGGGCCAGCTCAGCACAGGCCTCGGGGTTGCGCTCCATGCGCAGGCTGCTTTCCAGGTAGTCACGCGCCTTGCCCCACAAGCGGTTTTGCAAGCTCAGACGGCCCAGGGTCAGCAGCAGGCTGGCGTCTTGCGGGTGAGCCTTGAGCCAACCTTCAGCGGTTTGCAGCTGACGCGCCGGGTCATCACCACGCACCAGGCCGTAAAGGCGGGCCAGGTGGCTTTCGTAGTCGCGCTTGAGGGCCGTGCGCAGTACTTGTTCGGCCTCGTTCTGGGCACCTACCTGGCGCAGTTGCTCGGCGTACGCCAGCACCAGTTGTGGTTCCTGGCGCTGGGCTGCGGTCAGCTGCTGCCAGGCGCGCTCCAAGGATTGACGTGCACTGAGCGCATCTTCGCCACGGGTGGTCGCCAGGCTCAGGTTCTGACCCCATGCACGTTGCTCCAGAGCAGCCAGCTCGGCGGGCGGCAGCACCTTGCCCTTGCGCAGGTCGGGCAGCAGGCGGATCAGTGCAGACCAGTCGCCGCGCTCCACGTACAGGCGTTGCAGCAAGCGCAGCACCTGGCCGTTGTGCGGGTGGCGCTCCTGCATGGCCAGCAGGGTTTCCAGGGCCCCATCGTTTTCGCCACGGTCCATTTGCAACTGGGCATGGGTCAGGGCAATGGCCAGCTCCGCTTGCGGCTGGCGCTCCAGGGCACGCTCCAGCAGGTTGTCGCTGTCTTCGGTACGGCCTTGCTCGTTGGCGGCACGCGCGGCACCAAGGTAGTACAGCAACGGTTGGCGCTCCGCCTCGGCGGCACGGTGCAAGTGCCGTTGGGCACTGGCCCAGCGGCCTTCGGCAAGGTCGAGCTGGCCCTGTTCGATGGCCAGGCGGATACGTCGGCTGCGGTTACGCCGTGACCACGGGTTGACCACACCACTGGAAGTCAGCACCAGGCCGACCAGATAGCGCAGCAACCACAGCAGCAGGACGACCGCCAAAATACCCGCCAAGGCTGCCCACAGCCCCGACTGATAACGGAAGCCACCATAGGAAATCAGTACATAGCCGCTGTGCTTGGCAACCGCGATGCCCAGTGCCGCAGCAACCACGATCGCAAGCACGGCCAACAGGTAGACACGCTTCATGGCTTGCCCCCTTCAGCCTCGGCCGGCAGGTGACGGCGCTGAATATAGGCCTGCACTGCCGCCAGGCTTTCACTAAGGTCAGGGGTAACCACCGACACCGGCTGATCGGCCAAGGCATTGAGGCTGTCGAGCATGGCCTTGCTTTGCGGATTGTCTGCGTTGAAGTTGGCCAGCAGTACGCTGCGGGCGTCGTCCAGCGCCTGCGTGTAAACCTTGGCATCACCATTGAGCGCCGCCCACTGGGCCTGCTCGATAGTCAGGCTCAGGGCCAGACGCAGCTGGTTCAGTTGCTGCCCGGCCAGCAACGGACGCACGTTTTCATCGGCATTGAAGTCGATCTGGAAGTACTTGGATATTTCTGCCCACCACTGCGACAGCCTGCTGGCACCATCACCGTCGGCGGTCAGGGCGCCAAGCGCATCGGCGTTACTGTCGAACTCGGGGGACTGGGCGCTCAGCTGCTGTACCAGCTCACGCTGTGCAGCCAGTTTCAAGAACAGGCCAGTACGGTCCGGTTGCTGAGTGCTGTTGAGCGTGGCCAGGCTGCGGGCCAGTTGCTCGCGGGCGGCGAAGGCACCCGGGTCGCTCTGCTCGCGCAGGATCTCGTCGGCGCCTTCGACCAGGGCTTTGGCACTGGTGATGTCCTGCAACGCCGAAAGGCGCAGGGTAGCCAGCCGCAGGAGGTGCTCGGCTTCAGCCAGGCGCCACTCTTTGCGGCTTTCTCCCAGCACGGTTTCCAGGCGCTGGCTGAGACGCTGCTGGTCGCCCTGCAGTTGGGCTACCAAGCGCCGGCGGTCTTCCAGCTCGCTGGCGGCTGGCAGACTGGCCAGTTGCGCACTGATCTGCTGTTCACGTTGCTGCAGCGCCTCGGCGCGCTGGTTCAGCGCCTCGATGTGCTGGCCCTGGTTGAACTCACTGCCCTGCAGTTGACGCACCTGCCAGACACCCCAGCCACCTACCGCCACCCCGGCCGCACCAAGCAGCAAGGCCAGCGCTGCCAGGCCACTGCCGGAGCGCTTGGCAGGTGGGGTGGTAACGGGTTCCGCAGGCGCCTGCGCCGACGGTTTATCGTTATTGGACAAGACAGTCTCGCTCACGTATCCATCCTTTGCATGGGGGCGCACCGCATTCAGCTTAGCGCCTTAAGAGGCAGGTGCAGCGCTACGCTGCACGGCTGCCAGCAAGGCCGTGGCACTGGCGCCACGGCAATCCACAACCTGTTGGGCCCCAGCGGCCTTGGCCTGCTCGGCGACCCGCGGGCTGGGCACGAACAGCGGCAACTGGGCCAACCGCTGCCAATCGGCACCGGCCATCTGCTGCAAATGTTCAAAACCCTGCCCACTGCTGACCACCAGGCCATTGAGGCGTTCCGCTTCAATGCGGCGCATCAGCGTACCCGCCGGGTAGGCCGGCAGGCAGCGACGATACAGTTCCAGATATTCGACACTAGCACCTTGCTCTGCAAGACGCTCTGCCAGCAGTTCGCGACCTCCGACGCCGCGAACAATCAAGACACGCGGTGCCGGCTCGGTAAGTGCCTGGCGCAAGGCCGGCAGTGCCAGCAACGCTTCGCTGTCATCGCCACGCGGCGGAAAGCAAACCTTCAGCCCAGCACCCTGCAGCACCCCGGCGGTTGCCTCACCCACGGTGAACCAGCCTCGCTGCGGAGGCCGGTTGCTGGTCTCGGCCAGATGCTCAAGCAACAGCCGGGCGGCCGGCTTGCTGACCACAATGATCGCCTGGAAGTCATGCAAGCCTTCCAGCGACAGCCGCTGTGGGGCTTCCACGGTAATGGGTTCAATCTCCAGCAGTGGCAGGCAACTGCTGCCCACTCCCGCTGCCGCCAGGCTTTGCGCCAGCGCCGCGCAGTCCTCGGCAGGCCGGGTCAGCAACAGGCGCCATTGGCTCACGGGTGACCGGCCTCGCCGTAGACTTCCTTGAGAATGGCCTCGGCGCCCTGCCCCAGCAGGTCTTCGGCCACCTGCACGCCCAAGGCCTCGGCAGCAGCACGGGGTGCACGGGCATCGGCCACCAGCAAGGTCCCGCCGCTAGGCTGGCCGACCAGGCCACGCAGCCACAGCTGGTCACCTTCAAGAACCGCGTAGCAGGCGATCGGCACTTGGCAGCCACCATTCAGGCGTTTGTTCAGCGCGCGCTCGGCGATCACCCGGTCAGCGGTGTCGACATGGTGCAGTGGCGCCAGCAGTGCATGGATCTCATCGTCGGCACTGCGGCACTCGATGCCCACCGCGCCCTGACCACCTGCCGGCAGGCTGTCATCGACGCTGATGGTGGAGGTGATGCGGTCTTCGAAGCCCAGACGGATCAGGCCCGCGGCGGCGAGGATGATGGCGTCGTACTCGCCGGCATCCAGCTTCGCCAGGCGGGTGTTGACGTTGCCGCGCAGAAAACGGATTTGCAGGTCCGGGCGGCGCGCCAGTAACTGGGCCTGACGGCGCAGGCTTGAGGTGCCGACGATGCTGCCGGCAGGCAGCGCTTCGAGGCTGTCAAAGGTATTGGAAACGAAGGCATCACGCGGGTCTTCACGCTCGCAGATGCAGTAAAGGCCCAGGCCCTCGGGGAAGTCCATGGGCACGTCCTTCATCGAATGCACGGCGATGTCGGCTTCGTTGTCCAGCAGCGCGGTTTCCAGTTCCTTGACGAACAGCCCCTTACCGCCGATTTTTGCCAGCGGCGCGTCGAGCAACTTGTCACCGCGACTGACCATGGGTACCAGGGTCACCTGCAGGCCGGTGTGGGCCTGCTCGAGGCGGGCCTTGACGTATTCGGCCTGCCACAGGGCCAAAGCACTTTTACGGGTGGCAATGCGGATTTCGCGAGTGGACATGAAACGCCCCGATCCAGAGAAATACCGTCGATCATAACAGCATCGCCGGTATCGCTTGCAGATACGGATCAACAGGTCATACGCAGTCAGGTGCAGGTGCGGGCCGAGTCCAAGGGCCTCAGAGGGTCTGCATCATCTTGCGCACACCGGCCACATGGCGACGGCTGACGGTCAAGGCATCGCCGTCCAGGCCTTTCAGATACAGCTGAAAGTGACCCAGGGGGGTGCGCTGCAAGCGTTCGATGCGCTCGCGGGCGACCAACGCATTGCGGTGGATGCGCACGAAGCGTTCGCCAAATTCGTCTTCCAGGGCTTTGAGTGGCTCGTCAAGCAGCACTTCACCGGCTTCGTGACGCAAGGTCACATACTTGTGGTCGGCAATGAAATAGATCACCTGGGGTAACGGGATCAGTTCGATGCCTTTGTGCGTGCGGGCGCTGATATGGCTGCGTGGGCCGCCGCCTTCATTGGCCGGCCGGGTAAGCGCCGCCAATTGGGCGCGGTTGGGTTTTTCGGCCTTGCGCAAGGCATCGCGCAAGGCGTGGGCCTGGAAGGGCTTGGTCACATGGCTGAGGGTACTGTCCTTGAATGCCTCTGCACCGTATTCATCATCCCCGGAGCAAAACACCACCGCGGGCGGCGCCTCGCGTTCGCACAGGCGAGCGGCAACCTGCAGGCCATCCAGGCCTGGCATGCCGATGTCCAGCAGGACCACATCGGGCTTGAGGCTTTCAATCAGCGCCAAGGCCTCATCGCCGTTGGTGGCGCTGGGCTCCAGCACAGTGTAACCCTCCAGTTCGCCGAGCAGCCGGGTGAGGCGTTCACGGCCTTGGGGTTCGTCATCAACGATCAGGACATTCATAATTGCGCTGGATTCCTGAATGAGTCTCGCACAGGTATAGCGTAGACAGGTGTGGTTCGAGCGACACTGCGGTCACGCTCTAGACCGGTGCGATGGCCAAAGATTCACTCGGCCCGGCAGATTCACTGCCAGTCCTTTGTCCAACTGTAGACGGTCCGTGGAACACTGCCGTTCATTCCTTGAAATCCTTCTCTGCGATTTTCCGGGCATTTCTCTCGACCGGCGCCCTGCGGCAGCCAGCCCAACCCTGCTATCATCGACGCCACTTTTTCGTTCACGCCTGCAATGAGTGAATCCATGAGCACCGAGAAGACCAATCAGTCCTGGGGCGGCCGCTTCAGTGAGCCCGTCGACGCCTTCGTCGCCCGTTTCACCGCCTCGGTAGATTTCGACAAGCGCCTGTACCGTCACGACATCATGGGTTCGATTGCCCATGCCACCATGCTGGCGCAGGTCGGCGTGCTCAGTGATGCCGAGCGCGACACCATCATCGATGGCCTGAAAACCATCCAGGGCGAGATTGAAGCCGGCAACTTCGACTGGCGTGTCGACCTCGAAGACGTGCACATGAACATCGAAGCACGCCTGACCGACCGCATTGGCATCACCGGCAAGAAGCTGCACACCGGGCGTAGCCGCAACGACCAGGTGGCCACCGACATCCGTCTTTGGCTGCGCGACGAAATCGACCTGATCCTGGCTGAAATCACCCGCCTGCAGCAGGGCCTGCTGGAGCAGGCAGAGCGTGAAGCCGAAACCATCATGCCTGGTTTCACCCACCTGCAGACGGCGCAGCCGGTCACCTTTGGCCACCACCTGCTGGCGTGGTTCGAAATGCTCAGCCGCGACTATGAGCGCCTGGTCGACTGCCGCAAGCGCACCAACCGCATGCCACTGGGCAGCGCCGCGCTGGCCGGCACCACCTACCCGATCGACCGTGAACTGACCTGCAAGCTGCTGGGCTTTGAAGCCGTGGCCGGCAACTCGCTGGATGGCGTGTCGGACCGTGATTTCGCCATCGAATTCTGCGCCGCTGCCAGCGTGGCGATGATGCACCTTTCGCGCTTCTCCGAAGAGCTGGTGCTGTGGACCAGCGCGCAGTTCCAGTTCATCGACCTTCCGGACCGCTTCTGCACTGGCAGCTCGATCATGCCGCAGAAAAAGAACCCGGACGTGCCAGAGCTGGTACGTGGCAAGAGCGGCCGCGTGTTCGGCGCCCTGACCGGCCTTCTGACCCTGATGAAAGGCCAACCGCTGGCCTACAACAAGGACAACCAGGAAGACAAGGAACCGCTGTTCGACGCCGCCGATACCCTGCGCGACTCGCTGCGGGCCTTCGCTGACATGATCCCGGCGATCAAGCCCAAGCACGCCATCATGCGTGAAGCGGCCCTGCGCGGTTTCTCCACCGCTACCGACCTGGCCGACTACCTGGTTCGCCGTGGCCTGCCGTTCCGTGACTGCCACGAGATCGTTGGCCACGCGGTGAAGTATGGTGTGGACACTGGCAAGGACTTGGCCGAGATGAGCCTGGACGAACTGCGCCAGTTCAGCGACCAGATCGAGCAGGACGTGTTTGCCGTGCTGACTCTGGAAGGCTCGGTGAATGCGCGTGACCACATTGGTGGTACGGCGCCGGCGCAGGTGCGTGCTGCCGTAGTGCGTGGCAAGGGTCTGTTGGCGTCTCGCTAACCCCCCAAGGCGAGGGCTTCGCCCTCGTTCGCGGGCACGCCCGCTCCCACAGGTATTGCACAAGTTTCAAAAACGGTGCAGACCTGTGGGAGCGGGCATGCCCGCGAAGGGCTCAATACCAGACTCAGCGCTTGCCGCTGCGGATCATCTCCATGAAGGCCGGCATCGACGCTTCCTTGTCCGCCAAGATCCGCGGCATGTGCGGGTTCTCCCCCATCAGTTGCAGCAACGCCTTGGCCTGCGGGAAGTCCGCCAGGAAGTCGATGTCCAGCACCTTCTTGCCCACCGCGTTGGCCAGGTCGACCGAGAAGCAGAACATCAGGTCTGCCAGCGTCAACTGCTCGCCCGCAACATAGGGGGCAAAGCGCCCGTTGCGCTTGAGCGTGGCAAACCCGGCCAGCAGGTCCGCACGCGCTTTCTCTTTGATCAGCGGGTCGACCGACATGCCAAAGAACGACTCGGCATAACAGGTACGCGCAGGCAGCTCGATGTACAACTCGATTTCCTTGAGCAGCTCCCGCACCTTGGCTTGGCCGAACGGGTCGGCTGGTAGCAGTGCCTTGCCACCCTGGGTCTGCTCGATATAGTCGAGGATCACACTGGTTTCGCTGAGGAAGCCATGTTCGGTCTCAAGCACCGGCACCTTGCCCCGTGGGCTCACTTCCAGCGCCTGTGCCGCCTGGCCGCCATAGAAGGTGACTTCCTCGAAAGGCAGGCCTTTTTCGAGCAGGGCCAGCTTGACCATGTTGTAGTAGTTGCTGACCGAGAATCCATAAAGCTTGAGCATGACGAAACAGCCTCCAGGCCGTAAGGGGTTGGCGTGGCCTTTATAGACTGAACACCTGCCCCTGACCAGCGTCATGCACTCCGTCAATGCCCGGGCATTGCCGCCATAGGCATGGCACACTGTTGCATCCCATCCTAGGAGTACCGCGATGAGCGAGCCCACCGACATCGACAATGACGACGACGAAGCCTTCGCCGAGGCAACGCTGACCCAAGCCATCGAAAACCAGATCGAAAGCGGCGAGCCGCCTGCGGCCAAGGCCACTTTCAACAAGCTGACGCTGGTCGGCTATGAGCGTGAAGACATTCTGAACCTGATGGCCCATGTGCTGGCCTTCGAGATCGACAACATGCTGGTAGAGGACCGTGCGTTCAACGGCGAGTGGTATGAGAACGCTCTGCGGGCACTGCCGGAGCTGCCGCCTGAGATGGATCAAGGCGACGACGAATAACCCGGCTACACTCGAAGATCAGGCACCGTAGAAAGTGCCGCAATCCTTGTCTGGAAGTCAGGAGTCGCCATGCCTTTTACCCCCGATTTGATCGACGAAATGGAAGTACTCGCGCTGTTCAAACACGACAGCAGCCAGGAAGGCATCAAGATAACCAGCACCGCATCCCCTGCCCTGATCGCGGCTGCGCAACGCCTGCATGAGAAGGGGCTGACCGATCAACCGGATGGCGGCTACCTGACCAGTCTGGGTCATGACGCCGTTGAAAGTGTCCAGCTGCTGCAGAACATTCTCAAGGCGCCACAGCCAGCCTGAGCATCAGGCTGGCGCAAGATCTGAGACCTTGCGCGGTCCCTGTGGGACCGCGCAGGCTCCAGTCAGTTGGCCGCAGCACTGCGCTTTTCCGCCAGCCACGAGCGGCCGTAAAGGAACACGATGGCCAGCAAGGCCACCGCTTGCGCCGACAGCGAGTAGGCATCGGCATGAATCCCCAGCCAGTCGAACTCAAAGAACGCCACTGGCCGTGTGCCCAGCACACCGGCCTCTTGCAACGCCTTCACGCCATGCCCGGCGAATACTACCGACAGCGCGCACAGCAGCGCGGCGTTGATGCTGAAGAACAGCGATAGCGGCAGCTTGGCCGAACCCCGCAGAATCACCCAGGCCAAGCCCACCAGCAGCACCAGTGCCGTCGCGCCACCCGCCAGCACCGCCTGATGCCCGGCGGGGCCTGCCTGCAGCCACAGGGTCTCGTAGAACAGGATCACTTCGAACAATTCGCGGTATACCGAGAAGAATGCCAGCACGGCAAAGCCGAAGCGCCCGCCACCGCTGACCAGGCTGCTCTTGATGTAGTCCTTCCAGGCGGCAGCGTGGCGGCGATCATGCATCCACACGCCAAGCCACAGCACCATTACCGCGGCGAACAACGCCGTGCAGCCTTCCAGCAGCTCGCGCTGAGCGCCCCCCACATCGATCACATAGGCCGCCAGCGCCCAGGTGGCGAAGCCGGCAACCAGCGCCAGGCCCCAGCCGATGTTGACGCTGCGCACTGCCGACTGCTGCCCGGTATTGCGCAGGAATGCCAGGATCGCCGCCAGCACCAGAATCGCCTCGAGGCCTTCACGCAGCAGGATCAGCAAACCGGAGATATAGCTCAGCGTCCAGCTCAGGCCATCGCTGCCCAGCAGCTTGGCCGCCTGCTCGAGCTTGGTTTTGGCGTCGGCCAGACGCTGTTCGGCCTGGGCCACGGGCAGGCCGTCCTGCAGGGACTGACGGTAGGCCATCAGCGATTTTTCGGTGTCCTTGCGCGCCTGGGTGTCGATGTTGTCCAGCGAGCTTTCCACCAGTTCGAAACCCTCCAGGTAGGCCGCCACCGACAGGTCATAGGCCTGATCGTGGTCGCCTGCGCGGTAGGCCGCCAGGCTCTTGTCGAGTGTGCTGGCAGTGTATTCGAGCAATTGCGCCGGCCCGCGCTTTACCTGCGGCGGCTGGGCACGCTGGGCGCGGAATGCCTCGACGGCCGCAGTGCCTTCGTTGACGGCGACTTCGGCCGGGGTTTGGCGAGCCAGGTCGGCGAGGTTCCAGGTCTTGTCACCTTTGCCCGCTTCCGGCTTGGCGGTGAAGCTGGCGATATACGCGGCCACATCCCAGCGTTGGCGGTCGTCCAGCTGGTCGGCAAACGACGGCATTTCGGTGCCGTCTATACCCAGGGCCAGGGTGTTATAGAGGTCGAACAGGCTTAACTGGTCCAGGCGCGAGACATCGCGCAGGTTGGCGGGTGCAGGCTCCAGGCCCACGCCAGCCGGGCCATCGCCGGCGCCGGTGGCGCCGTGACAGATCGAGCAGTTCTGTGCGTACAGCGCAGCGCCGCGGGCGGGGTCCGGGGTAATCACCGGGGCCTGGCTGACCTCGTAGGCCACCGCCAGTCGCGCACCCAGCTGCCGGGCCTGTTTGGCGACCGCAGTACCTTCCTGACGCTGGTCGATGGCCTGGCGCAGCGCCTGGACGCCCTGTTCCAAAGCCGCTTGTTCAGTATTTGCGGGCAGGCCTTTGACCAGGTCAGCCAATACCGCGCTGAACTCCTGTTGCTCGCGGTATTCGCCCTCGTCGATTACCTTGCCGTCCTGCACGGTCGGCGGGTAGTCGGCGCCAATGTAGTCCAGCAAGTGCTGGGCTTTGGCAGCCTCGGCGGGGGACTCGGCCAGCGCCAAGGTGCTGCACAGCGCCAGCACCGGGCCGAGCAATGCAGCCGGCAGCCAGGCAAGCAGACGGGAACGGGTTTTCATGGCCAGTCTCGAAGGAAATGCGAAAGAGAACATTGTTCACTTCCACTTTGCTTCACTCAAGGGTGCTGGGCAGATTTCATGAAAAATCTTGCTACAAATCAGATGAAGTGGAGGGCATAGCGGACCAGCCCTCAAGGATCGCATCAGGGCTTGGCGGTGCCCTTCCAACCACCACCCAACGCCAGGAACACGGCAATTTGCCCCTGCGCCACTTGACTATTGGCTGCAGCCAACTGCGCACGCATATCGGTATAGGTTCGCGTCGCCTGCAAATCCGCCAGGAACGACTCACGCCCTGCCTGGTAATACCGGTGCGTCTGGTCCGCGGCTTCCTTCGCCGACTTCTCCGCCTCGGCCAGCGCATCGCGCCGATCGAGCAAGGCGCTGTACTGTGCCAGCCGGGTCTGGGTCTCGCGAATGGCGTTCAGCACCACGCCATCGAAGTGCGCCAGGGCCGCCTGGGTCGAGGCCTCGGCCATGCGAATACGGGCACGGGTGCCGTTGGTGGGGATGCTCCAGCTGATCTGCGGGCCAAAGCCCCAGCGGTTGGTCGAAGGCTCGCCAAGGTTCTCCAGGATACCGATGGTGCCAACCTGGGCGCCAATGCTGATGTCCGGGTACAACGCGCCGGTAGCCACGCCAATATAGGCGGTGGCGGCAGCCAGCTGGCGTTCGGCCTGGCGCACGTCGGGGCGGCGCTTGAGCAGGGCCGCGCCATCGCCCACCGGGACCAGCTGGTTCAGGTGCGGCAACTCGGCACAATCGGCGGTACCGGAAGGCAACTGGTCGACCGGCTTGGCCAGCAGCGCAGCCAGGGTGTACATGCCCGTCTCGCGTTCGGCCTTGAAGCGTGGCAGTTCGGCACGCAAGGATTTGAACTGGGTCTGCGAGCGGGTGACCTGGGTTTCATCGCCACGCCCAGCATCGCGCAGGCGCTGGTTGAGTTTCACGCTTTGCTCCTGCAAATCGAGGGACTCACGGGCAATGTGGTATTCCTCGTTGGCTGAGCACACCTGGGTATAAGCCTTGACCACGTCCGCCACAAGCGTGATGCGGGCAGTGTCGGCAGCGGCCTGCACCGCGTCGGCATTTGCCTTGGCAGCCTCGGTACCACGCTTGAAGGTGCCCCACAGGTCGAACTGGTACGAGGCACTGATGATGGCCTCACCGATGTTGGCTACCGGCACCTTCTCAGGCTGCAGGAAGGCTTCGCCCGACTCCTGCAAGCGCTGAGCGCCGAGTTTGGCGCCACCGTTGAAGCCGCCTTGCGATTCAGCCACCTCCACCTGAGCGCGAGCTTTGGCGATGTTGGCTGCCGCCACGCGCAGTTCGGTGTTGGCACTCAGCGCCTGACGCACCAGCTCGTTCAGCCGCTGATCCTGATACAGCTGCCACCAGTCCTCGGGGACCGGCGCCGATACGACGCTGTCGGCATCCTGGCGCAGCGGGCCGTTCAGGTCATTGCGTTGCACGGCCGCATCCCCAGGCACCTCATAGTCGGGCCCCACCATCATGCAGGCCCCCAGCGACAGGCACAGGCCAGCCAGGATCAGCTGTTTCATGGGCGCTGGCCCTCGATGATCGACACCGTCGCAGTACGCCCGGCGATCATGCGGAAGTCTTGCGGCACTTCGTCAAAGGCGATGCGCACCGGAATGCGCTGGGCCAGGCGTACCCAGCTGAACGCCGGGTTGACGTTGGGCAGCAAGTTGGCGCCACTGCTGCGGTCGCGGTCTTCGATGCCAGCGGCGAAGCTCTGCACATGGCCACGCAGGCGGGTGTTGTCGCCCATCACGCGGATGTCCACGGCATCGCCGATGTGTATACCGCCCAGCTTGGTTTCCTCGAAGTAGCCATCGACGTGGTAGGAGGCACTGTCGACCACCGAAAGCACCGGGCGGCCAGCAGTGACGAACTCGTGGTTACGCGGCGCGCGGTCGTTGAGGTAGCCGTCTACCGGGCTGCGCACCACCGAGCGGTCAAGGTTGAGCTGGGCAGTATCGACAGCCACTTGCGCCTCGCTGACAGCCGAACGGGCACGGGCCTCGCGGGACTGGCTTTCTTCCAGTTGCTCGGCGGCCACCAGGTTGCCCAGCTTGCGGTTGCGCTGCGCTTCGCGGGAAGCCTGGGCCAGGGTCTCCTGGCGCTCGCCAAGGGTTGCCTTGGCTTGACGCAGGGCCAGGGTGAAGCGGTCCTGGTCGATGGTGAACAGCACGTCGCCACGTTTGACGGTCTGGTTGTCGCGCACCTCGACCTTCTGGATCAATCCCGACACATCGGGGGCGATCTGGATCACGTCAGCGCGGATATGGCCGTCTCGGGTCCAGGGGGCAAACATGTAGTAGACCACCATCTGCCACACGAGCACGGCGGCGAAGGTCACTACCAGCAAGGTCAGGACCACACGGCCCAAGGTCAGCAAAGGTTTTTTCATGGCAGCATCAGGTTTCGACAAAAGTGGTCCACCGCGCCGAGCAGCACGGCATACAGGGCAACGTTGAATAACGCCCGGTGCCAGACCAGGCGGTAGAAATGCAGGCGCACCAGCACCGCGTGCACCCCCAGGAACAGCAGGTAGGTGCCAAACATCATCACCAGCAGCGTGGGCAGGAACACCCCGCTGATATCCAGTTCACCAATCACAAGGGCGCTCCGTCGAGCCCGGGGGGCAGTTGCGGTTGTTCGGCGGGTTCGAGCATCACCTCCACCCCCGGCAGTAGCGCCAGGCGCAGGCCACTCAGGGCATGCAGCAGGTGGGTGCGGGCATCGCCGCGCTCGTACAGCTCATCCAGGTTCAGCGCCAGGCGAGCGCGTTCCATGTTGCGCAGCAGTGCGGCCGGGGCATGCAGGCGTTCGCCAGCACGCAGGCAGGCGGCGTAGTGCGCACCGACTTCCTCGACCACAGTGTTCAGCCGCTCGCGAGCCTGCTGGCCGGCGCGCGGCATGTACGCCAGCAGGTCGAGCAGGTTCAACCCCACGCGCAGGTCGCGCAGTGCCACACCACTGTCCTGGCCGGTTTGCGACAGACGTGGCAGGTGCTGCATCAGGCGGTCGAGCATCTGTACGCCAACCTGGCGGTGTTCGGCCAAGGTCGCAGGCTCGGTCATTTCGACGATGTCGCGCCAGGCGAAGCGGGTCATGCGCTTGGCCGCCAGTTCCACGCCGAACGGGCGCATCACCAGGGTCCAGATAAAGGCGAACAGAAGGCCCGCGGGGCCGGCAAGGTTGGAGTTGAGGAAGGTAAAGAAGTCGGCGTCGTAGGCACCCTGGATGCTGATGAAGGTCGAGGTGTTGACGATGGTCAGCAAGGTGCCCAGGTAGAAGCGCGGCTGTACGGTCAGGGTGCCTATGCAGATGAACGGCACGGCAAAGGCCAGCACCAGCATCGGGAAGTCGTGCAGGTTGGGCAGTACCAAAAACAGGTACAGACTGGAGAAGATGACCGACATCAGCGTCCAGAAAAAGAACCGGTAGATCTGCGGTGCCGGGTCGTCCATGGCGGCGAAGAAGCTGCACGCAACTGCCGCGAGGATTACCGCACTGGCGCCGTCGTTCCAGCCCAGGCCGATCCACAGGCCGCAGGCGACCACGATCGCCAGGACCGTGGAGGCTACCGAGTAGAGCATCAGGCCACGATCGAAAAACGCTGTCAGGCGGCCCAGCCGCCAGTGGCGATACACCGCACGCCAAGGCTTGGCATCATCGGTACGCAGGGCATGCTGCAGGGTGCAGCAGTCCTGCCACAGGTCGGCCCATTCGGTCAGGCGGTACAGGGCGTTGGACAACAGCAGCTCGGCGCGCTGGTCGAGGGCGGCTGTAGCGGGCTGCAAGCGGCCGATCTGCTCATGCAACGTGGCCCAGTGCGCTACCGAAGCGCTGTCGGCAGTGCCTTTGAGCCATTCACGAGCGGCTTCCAGCACGGGTTGAAGCTGGGCGAACTGGGCCGGGGCGCGGCCTTCCAGGGCAACCAGTGCATCGTCGAGGGCGTCGATCACCGGCAGCAGATGGATCATCCGCCCGCGCAATTCGCGGGCGTTCTTCAGGGTATGCGGGCCGGCACCTTCGTGGGCGAGCTGACCGATCATCAGCTCCAGCGAGTTGAAGGTGGTGACCATCGCCCCGCGCATACCGCCGACCTTGTCAGCGCTGGCATCGCGGGCCAGGTAGGTGTCGCTGTAGCGAATCGCCTCGGTGAACCAGTTTCCGGTGGCACCGACTACCACCGGCGCCAGCCGGCGTGGCCAGAAGATAGCCCCGACGACTGCCGCGCAGACAATTCCCAAACAGATTTCCTGCGCACGAGAAGAAGCCACATCGAACACTGCCAGCGGATTATCCACCACGGCCAAGGCAATCATCGGCAGGGTATAACCGGCCAGCATCAGCACGTAGTTGTTGGCCGTGCGCAGGTTCAGCGAAAGGAACAGCAAGGTGCCGGTCCACAGGGCAACGGCGATGCTCAGCAGCAACGGTGACTGCACCAGCGGCGGCACCAGGAAGATTGCCCCGCCAGCGCCGAGCAACGTGCCGACGGCACGGTACAACGCCTTGGAGCTGGTCGGGCCGACGAAGGGGCTGGAGACGATGTATACCGTCGCCATGGCCCAGTAGGGGCGCGGCAGTTGCATGAGCAAAGCAATGTACAGGGCAATCATGGACGCGCCGAAGGTGCGCACGCCGTAGAACCAGTCACGGGCCGGAGGGACGGAGCTGAAGAAGCCGTTCATGCCACCCCGCCTGCACTGCCCAGGCCGGCAGCCTCGAAGGCACGAAGCACACGCAAGGCAGCTTCCAGGTCGGCCTGATCGATACCGCCGAGCACATCGCGGCGCAAGCGCACCAGTTCGGCTTCGATGGCTTCGGCCAGGGCACGGCCTTCGGCAGTCAGGCTCAGTGCCTTGGCGCGGCGATCCAGTGGGTCCTCGCTGCGGCACACCAGGCCAGCTTTGCACAATTGGTCAAGCAGGCGTACCAGCGACGGGCTTTCCAGGCCAGCGGCCTGGGCCACAGCTACCTGGTGCACGCCGTCGCCCAGGCGCACGATCATCAGCAGCGGTGCAGCGCAGGCCTCGGAAATGCCGTAGCCGGTCAAGGCGGTATGACAGATGCGCCGCCAGTGGCGGGCAGCGACTACCAGGCCACTGCTGACTTGCAGGCGCAGGAAATCAAGGGACATGAAGAGAACCAAATATATTCATAGTTTGCTAACTATCAATATACGCCCCGACATCCCCCTGTCGTCAACAGGGGGCGACGGATAGCCTGGGTTAAATGTTGTTCATTTTTCAGTCAGCACTGAAGAGACATACTCAGGGATGGATCTGGTCTTCCAGCTTCATGGTCAAGGCCAATGTGCTGCCCATCTGCACCGCCCGGTCCCGCCACTCCTGATACCGCACCGCATCACGGCTGCTGAAATGCACCGCCAGCTCCTCTGCCGCTTGCACCACCCCCGCCGCTGCCGCCAGCTCAAGCCAGTACAGCGCTGCCTTGAGGTTGGCCTCTACGTGCAGCCCATGCATCAACCGGTAGCCCACTTCAAAACGACAACGCGCTTCGCCCTGTTCGGCGCCACGCAAGAACCACTGATAGGCTTGCACCAGGTCAACCTGCCATTCCAGGTCACCGTCGCACACCTCCTCCTCATACAGGTCACCCAGGGCGGCGGCGGCATGCAGCATGCCGCGGTCGAAGGCCTGCCGGTAACACTCCGCCGCCTGCACATAGGAAGGGTCGATGCCTTTGCCGAAGTAGTGCTGCTGGCCAAGGTTGAACCAGGCAGCAGCATTGCCCTGCAGGGCCGCCATGCGCAACAGGTGCCCGGCCAGCACGGTATCGGCCCGCCAGTACTTGCCGTTGAGCCAGATCCAGCCGAGGTCGTTCAATGCGGACACGCTGCCTTGCAATGCCTGACGACGCAGGTCGACATACACCGCCTGCAGGTCGTTGGCCTCATCCAGGCGGTTGACCAGCAGCGACCGCTGGCTGGGCAAGCCCACACCGGAAAACAGCCGCTGTCGCCTTCCTGCAGGGGCAGGAGGGGCGATGACCCGCTCGGGCAGAAGGCGGGCAAGTAGCGAATGGATATTGCTGGCAACAGACATGTTCATCCTCATTGAACGACGCACAACCCCAACCTTCGGCTGTGATGAGGCGTGATTCTGCGTGATGTCACGTCAAAACCTGTCGCGAACGATTCGGCACGAGGCAACCAAATGCGACTTCCTTGATCTGAGCAGGCTGTGGCCAATTGCCATGCCCCACGCATGCCGCCATCCTATTGCGGCAAGCCTAGACAAGGACGTTATCTTTTGCCGTTCGCCACCACTCGCGCCACCCTCAGCCGACAGTGGGCGCTGCTGCGCCAGTTGCCCAGCCGTTCCCCAGGCATAACCAGCGCCGAGCTGGTCTGGCGCCTGCGTGACGTTGGCTTCACGGTCAGCAAACGCACTGTCGAGCGTGACCTCAACGAGCTTTCGCTGATATTCCCGCTGGAACGCAATGACAAGAGCATTCCATTCGGTTGGCACTGGTCGGCCAGTGCCGTGGGCGAATTGCGCGGTAATTTCGACTTGCTGACACATCTGCGAGGGGATGCGTTGCAGCCATCGCAGGGTGAGGGCGTGGAGCTGGTGGCACGAGTCAGCGATGCACTGGCGCGGCAGTTGCGGGATGCGCCATTGAGCAGCGACATGCAACTGACGGCGCTGGAGCATGGGCATCGGTTACGCGGCACGGTAAGTGACGGTTGGCCATTACGCTGGTGGCTGTTGAGCCATGGGGACAGGGTGGTGGTAGAGCAGCCTGCCGGCTTGCGGGAAGAGATTGGCAGGATTCTGAGCAATGCGGCGGCTCAGTACCAGAATTTGTAGCCTGTACTGGCCTCTTCGCTGGCTCCGAACACCAACCCGGCGGCGACTGTCGCGGGAACCAGCTCGCTGTTAGATCAGCCCGCCCTGCTCTTCTTCGTCAATCAGGTTATTGAGACTGCTGAGCGCCTTGCGCGCCGTGGAACGGTTGAGCAGCTTGGCCTGCGCACCGGCGGGCAGGTCGGTGATCTTGAACACGCCCTTGGCGGTCAGCACGTCGATCAGGTCCTCGAGCACGCGGATCATGTCCAGGTCGCTTTGTTTCAGCTGGTTGAGGCTATTCTCCACGACGTCATCGGCAAACCATTCCTGGATATCGGCATGGTCTGAAGGGAGCATTTCGGTGAACTGATCAAACGCGGCTGCTTCCACCCGCAGCAACTGGCCGGCGGCGTTGCGTTGCACGTAGAACATGGCGATGTCCCTCGTCACGTTGTTTCCTTGTTGGTAGACAGCAGCATAGGCAAAGATCGCCGGGCGCGCAGGCCCGGCGCCAGAGTATGCGCTGTTGGCGGGTGGCAGGAAAGAGCCGGGGCCGCTGTGCGGCCCCGGTGGTCTGTCAGCTGTCCTTGTTGTGGATGATGATGGTCGGATCGGCACCGCTGATCAACGAGTTGATCGTCTGGTTGGACCAGTTGACGCCTTCCAGCTTGATGGTCACGTCGGCGTTGGCGATACCACCTTCGGCGTTGAGCTTGCCTTCGCTGCTGACTTGCAACGTGGTCGTACCCTCCACCGTGGTGAGCTTCAGGTAGTTGTCGATGGTGCTGCCCTTCTCACCCTGCAGCAGGTCCTTCAGATCGATACGGTCACCCTCGGCCTTGTTGAAGTCCTTGATCACGTCGTTACCGACGTCGCCAGCCTTCCATACGAAGGTGTCGGCACCGCTGCCACCGATCAGGATATCGTCGCCCTGGCCACCGATCAGGGTGTCATTGCCAGTACCGCCCAGCAGGATGTCGTTACCTTTGCCACCATTCAGCGTGTCGCTACCACCTTGGCCGAAGAGGATGTCATTGCCATTGCCGCCCGACAGGATGTCGTTGCCGTCTTTGGCACCGGAGATATCGAACTCGGTGTAGTGCTCGGTGATGTACTGGTGAACATTGCTGGTAGTGACAGCACTGACTTCAACACCGCTCTTCTGTGCAACGTACGTCTGCAGGGCCTGGTAGCCCTCGCTGACGACACCGTTGAGGGTGATCAGGTCACCGAAGATGATGTCGTTGCCGTTACCACTATCGATGGTGTCGGCACCTGGCACCGTTGCTTCGGAGTGACCGAGAATCGCCTTGGCCAAATCGGACGGGTCGATATTGGTCTGTGGCTTGCCGGCACTGTCGTAAGGTTTCAGATCGTTCAGCGTGACATCGCTGTTCAGGCCGATAGCCTGGACTTTGCTCAAGCCATTGGTGCCGCCCAATACTGCGAAACTTTCAGTAGAACCTGCGGCCGAGTAGACGTAGTTCCAGTAATCCGCGTAGCCGGTACCGTCCAGGCTGGAGAGTTCATAGGTACCATCACCCTGTGCGTGAAGGGTGCCGACCGTCTTGGTGGAGTCGAGCACCAACTCACCTCGGCGGTTCTCGGTATAGGTCAGCACTTTGACCACACCACTGCTGCTGATCTCGACCTTGTGAGTCGCGTCGGCCCAGGCGCTGAACGTGTCACCCATCTTGTAATTGTTGACGTTGACTACATCGTCCAGGCTCTTGCCATTCTTCCACAGGCTAGGGTTGGTGGACTCATTGCTCTGATAGTAGGTTGGCTTACCGTCGGTAATGAAGTAAGTCAGGTTCTCCGCACCTTTGTTGCTGGTGGCCATGGTGCTGTTGAAGAAGTTGGACGTGGTCTTGAACGCGTCTTCATAGTTGGTACCGCCACCGTAGTAGCCGCCCACCATCGAGTTCAATACCGCCTGCAACTTGCTCAAAGCATCCGGGTCGGCAAGGTTCACTGCCACGTTCTTGTTTACCTGGGTATCGAAGTCGACCAGGAAGATGTTTACGGTACCCGAGGTGTCCGAGCCCAGGCTGGCCTTGAGCGTGTTGAACACCGAGGCCAACTGCGTCTTGGCGTCGGCAATCGACTTGTCGCTCATACTGCCCGAGCTATCGACCATGAAGGCGATGTTGTAGTTCTTGCCCTGAACCACGTTCAGCCCGGATACGTCAGCGACGAAGATGTCGTTGCCTTCACTACCGGTCAGCGTGTCATTACCCGAGGTACCCACACTGGCCTTGTAGGTCGCGCCGTACACCGTCACCGGGATATTGCCGGTAGTGATGGCCGAGCCGCCCAGGCTTTCGGTGGCAGTCGAGGTAACCGTGATGTCGAACGAGCCTTTGTAATAGGCCGGCGGGGTCAGCGTCAGGCTGCTGAGTTTCCAGCCTGTCACATCGACCGGGGCAGTACCTACCGTGACCGTGTGGCCTGCACCATCGCTCAACACGGTACCTTTCGGGATACCGCTGAGTGTCACGTTCAGGCTTTCGGAGCCGTCAGTGTCGGTCAGGGCGGTGGAGATACCGACCAGTTTCACCGAGCCACCCTCAGGCCCTTCGTTGAGCTTGTAGCCGTCGTAGTAGCTCTGACCATTCACGGTGTGCAGGTCGGACACACCCAGGCCTGCGTTCGCCATCTCGGTAACGTTCTGGTACATCTTGACGTTCGAGCTGCTCAGGTCGGTAACGGCACCGGAGCCCACCTGGATGTTCAGGTCATAGCTGCCTGGACCGGACTGGTTGGCATGGTAGACCTCGATCGGGTAGTAGCCGCTGGTATTCGGGGTAAAGGTACCCGAAACCCCGCCACCGGCTCCCCAGGTGGCTGTGACTACAGTCTTGCCACCGATGGTGACCACGAAGCTGTCGTCGGCCGAACCACTGAAGGTATAGACCTTGCCGGCTTCCAGGTAGATCAGGCCCGACGTTTTCGAACCGGTGCCAGCGGTGACGCTGCCATCGGACTGCACGTTGGTAGTGGTGCTGCTGGAGTTCGCGCTGCCGGAGTTGGCAAAGACCGTCTTCAGATCCTCGCCGGTAATGCCGTTGCCGCCAGTACCCAGGCCTTTGAGGCTGGTCCAGACTTCCTTGGTCAGCCCTTTGGACTCGATATCGGCACTGCCGAAGCTCAGGGTCGGTTTATCGGCAACCGGGCTGATATCGACCTTCATGGTCACTTCGCTGCCCAGGTTGGTGCCATCGTTCGGCTTGAACTTGAACTGGGCGTAGTCAGCCTTCTGGTTACCCACGCCATTACCACCGTAGTTGTCCGTACCCGACTGGTTGAGGGCCGGAACGAACTTCAGGTTCTTGGCAGTGATATCAGCCTGGCTGACCACCTGGCCAACGGCCACATTCACCCATGCAGTACCGTTGAAGAACTGCAAGTTGCCGGCGGCCGGGAGCGAGGTAATGGTCACAGACAGGTTAGTGTTGCCGTCGGCATCAGTGACTTTGAAATCACTCCAGGCAAACACGTAATCGGTGTCCTCAACGCCAAATACCGCGCCGCCAGGCGAAACCGGCAGGTGGTCATTGTCGAGAATGGTGGTCGTCACGCTCGATTTGCTGCTATCAACCTGCAGGTTCTCGAAGTTACCACCCGTGGCGGTTTCGATCTTCACGACGAAGTTCTCGGTACCTTCGACCAGTTTGTCGTTGAGGGTAGCGATGTTGAACGTCGTGCCTGTGCTGTTGGCCGGAATCTTCACGGTCGCAACACCGGTGAAGTCATCACCGTTTTGGGCGGTACCGCTGTATCTAAGGGTGATAGTGACTTCGGACTTGGACGCGTTGCTCAGCGTCAGGGTGTACTGGCCGGTTTCACCCTCGGTCAGAGAAGTCGTGCCGGTAATACCGACGGTGGTGACGTCGCCCTTGTTGCCGGCGCCTGGAGTTCCCGAACCTGGTTCGTCGGTCACGGCGGTGCTGACCGGGGTCTTGTCCAGTGTCAGCTGTTCGAACTTGCCAACGTCCGCGCCTCCAACGGTTGCGATCGACTTCACGACAGGGTCGTTAGCGCCGACGTAGACGTTGTCCGGGGCAGTGACAGTGGCAGTACCCACGGTGCCATTAGCCGGCACGGTGATGACGGTTTTGCCGTCGCTCAGCGTGAAGGTCAATGCACTGTGGTTGTTGATTGGCAGACCGTCTTTGTTGGTCAGCGTGATGGTGTAGGTGATCTCGCCGCCTTCGGTGACCGAAGGGGTGGCGGTCAGCTTGGCCACCACTTCGTCAGTGGTGTCGGTCACTTGAACCGAAGCGTTGCCGCCCAGTTGCAGGTTCTCGAAGGTCGCACCAGTGGCGTCCACTGCCGAATTAATGCCCAGGCTGATCTGGCCAGCGTCGTTGTAGACGTCATCACCCTGCGCAGCGTGGGTGTACGGCGCGCTGGTTTCACCGGCCTTGATGGTGACCTGGGCATTGTTGCTCAGGGTCACGACCAGGTCGTGGGCCAGCGGCTGGTTGACGTGCACGGTGAACGTCGGTTTGACGTTCTCGGCCACCGAGGTCTGGTCGGCCGTGATGGTGACCTTGACCAAGTCGCCTTCATTGCCCGGCGTACCTGGCTCGTCGGTCACCGACGTGCTGACCGGTGTCTTGTCCAGCGTCAGTTGCTCGAACTTGCCGACATCCGCGCCTTCAACGGTTGCGATCGATTTGATCACAGGGTCGTTGGTACCGACGTAGACGTTGTCCGGGGCAGTGACGGTGGCAGTGCCGGTTGTACCGTTAGCCGGGATGGTGATGGTGGTTTTGCCATCGTCCAGGGTAAAGGTCAGCGCCGCGTGCTTGTCGATCGGCAGACCGTCTTTGTTGGTCAGCGTGATGGTGTAAGTGATCTCGCCGCCTTCGGTGACCGAAGGGGTCGCGGTCAGCTTCGCCACTACTTCGTCGGTGGTGTCGGTGACATCCACCTTCGCAGCACCGCCCAACTCCAGGTTCTCGAAGGTGCGACCGTCTACATCCACAGCGGACGTGATGCCCAGGCTGATCTGGCCCGCGTCGTTGTAGACGTCATCGCCTTGCGCAGCGTGGGTGTACGGCGCGCTGGTTTCACCGGCCTTGATGGTGACCTGAGCGCTGTTGCTCAGGGTCACGACCAGATCGTGGGCCAGCGGCTGGTTGACGTGGACGGTGAAGGTCGGCTTGACGTTCTCGGCCACCGAGGTCTGGTCGGCCGTGATGGTGACCTTGACCAAGTCGCCTTCATTGCCCGGCGTACCTGGCTCGTCGGTCACCGACGTGCTGACCGGTGTCTTGTCCAGCGTCAGTTGCTCGAACTTGCCGACATCCGCGCCTTCAACGGTTGCGATCGATTTGATCACAGGGTCGTTGGTACCGACGTAGACGTTGTCCGGGGCAGTGACGGTGGCAGTGCCGGTTGTACCGTTAGCCGGGATGGTGATGGTGGTTTTGCCATCGTCCAGGGTAAAGGTCAGCGCCGCGTGCTTGTCGATCGGCAGACCGTCTTTGTTGGTCAGCGTGATGGTGTAGGTGATCTCGCCGCCTTCGGTGACCGAAGGGGTCGCGGTCAGCTTCGCCACTACTTCGTCGGTGGTGTCGGTGACATCCACCTTCGCAGCACCGCCCAACTCCAGGTTCTCGAAGGTGCGACCGTCTACATCCACAGCGGACGTGATGCCCAGGCTGATCTGGCCCGCGTCGTTGTAGACGTCATCGCCTTGCGCAGCGTGGGTGTACGGCGCGCTGGTTTCACCGGCCTTGATGGTGACCTGAGCGCTGTTGCTCAGGGTCACGACCAGATCGTGGGCCAGCGGCTGGTTGACGTGGACGGTGAAGGTCGGCTTGACGTTCTCGGCCACCGAGGTCTGGTCGGCCGTGATGGTGACCTTGACCAGGTCGCCTTCGTTGCCCGGGGTGCCCGGCTCGTCGGTGACCGACGTGCTGACCGGGGTCTTGTCCAGTGTCAGTTGCTCGAACTTGCCGACGTCCGCGCCTTCAACGGTTGCGATCGATTTGATCACAGGGTCGTTGCTACCGACGTAGACGTTGTCCGGGGCAGTGACGGTGGCAGTGCCCACGGTGCCGTTGGCCGGCACGGTGATGACGGTTTTGCCGTCGCTCAGCGTGAAGGTCAATGCACTGTGGTTGTTGATCGGCAGACCGTCTTTGTTGGTCAGCGTGATGGTGTAGGTGATCTCGCCGCCTTCGGTGACCGAAGGGGTCGCGGTCAGCTTGGCCACCACTTCGTCGGTGGTGTCGGTGACATCCACCTTCGCGGCACCGCCCAGCTCCAGGTTCTCGAAGGTCGCACCAGTGGCGTCTACCGCCGAGTTGATGCCCAGGCTGATCTGGCCAGCGTCGTTGTAGACGTCATCGCCCTGCGCAGCGTGGGTGTACGGCGCGCTGGTTTCGCCGGCCTTGATGGTGACCTGGGCGTTGTTGCTCAGGGTCACGACCAGGTCGTGGGCCAGCGGCTGGTTGACGTGCACGGTGAAGGTCGGCTTGACGTTCTCGGCCACCGAGGTCTGGTCAGCAGTAATAGTGACCTTGACCAGGTCGCCTTCGTTGCTGCCGCCCGGGTTGCCTGGGGTGCCAGGCTCGTCGGTCACGGTAGTGCTGACCGGGGCTTTGTCCAGCGTCAGTTGCTCGAACTTGCCGACATCAGCGCCTCCAACGGTTGCGATCGACTTCACGACAGGGTCGTTAGCGCCGACGTAGACGTTGTCCGGGGCAGTGACAGTGGCAGTACCCACGGTGCCATTAGCCGGCACGGTGATGACGGTTTTGCCGTCGCTCAGCGTGAAGGTCAATGCACTGTGGTTGTTGATTGGCAGACCGTCTTTGTTGGTCAGCGTGATGGTGTAGGTGATCTCGCCGCCTTCGGTGACCGAAGGGGTGGCGGTCAGCTTGGCCACCACTTCGTCAGTGGTGTCGGTCACTTGAACCGAAGCGTTGCCGCCCAGTTGCAGGTTCTCGAAGGTCGCACCAGTGGCGTCCACTGCCGAATTAATGCCCAGGCTGATCTGGCCAGCATCGTTGTAGACGTCATCGCCTTGCGCAGCGTGGGTGTACGGCGCGCTGGTCTCGCCAGCCTTGATGGTGACCTGAGCGTTGTTGCTCAGGGTCACGACCAGGTCGTGGGCCAGCGGCTGGTTGACGTGCACGGTGAAGGTCGGTTTGACGTTCTCGGCTACCGAGGTCTGATCGGCCGTGATGGTGACCTTGACCAGGTCGCCTTCGTTGCTGCCGCCCGGGTTGCCTGGGGTGCCAGGCTCGTCGGTCACGGTAGTGCTGACCGGGGTTTTGTCCAGCGCCAGTTGCTCGAACTTGCCGACATCCGCGCCTTCAACGGTTGCGATCGACATCACGACAGGGTCGTTGGTACCGACGTAGACGTTGTCCGGGGCAGTGACGGTAGCAGTACCCACGGTACCGTTGGCCGGCACGGTGATGACGGTTTTGCCGTCGCTCAGTGTGAAGGTCAATGCACTGTGGTTGTTGATCGGCAGACCGTCTTTGTTGGTCAGGGTGATGGTGTAGGTGATCTCGCCGCCTTCGGTGACCGAAGGGGTAGCAGTCAGCTTGGCCACCACTTCGTCGGTGGTGTCGGTCACTTGGACCGAAGCGGCACCGCCCAGCTCCAGGTTTTCGAAGGTGCGACCGTCGACATCCACAGCGGACGTGATGCCCAGGCTGATCTGGCCAGCGTCGTTGTAAACGTCATCACCCTGCGCAGCGTGGGTGTACGGCGCGCTGGTGTCGCCAGCCTTGATGGTGACCTGAGCGTTGTTGCTCAGGGTCACGACCAGGTCGTGGGCCAGCGGCTGGTTAACGTGCACGGTGAAGGTCGGCTTGACGTTCTCGGCCACCGAGGTCTGGTCGGCAGTAATAGTGACCTTGACCAGGTCGCCTTCGTTGCTGCCGCCCGGGTTGCCTGGGGTGCCAGGCTCGTCGGTCACGGTAGTGCTGACCGGGGTTTTGTCGAGTGTCAGTTGCTCGAACTTGCCGACATCAGCGCCTTCAACGGTTGCGATCGACATCACGACAGGGTCGTTGGTACCGACGTAGACGTTGTCCGGGGCAGTGACAGTGGCAGTGCCCACGGTGCCATTGGCCGGCACGGTGATGACGGTTTTGCCGTCGCTCAGCGTGAAGGTCAAGGCACTGTGGTTGTTGATCGGCAGGCCGTCTTTGTTGGTCAGCGTGATGGTGTAGGTGATCTCGCCGCCTTCGGTGACCGAAGGGGTGGCGGTCAGCTTGGCCACCACTTCGTCGGTGGTGTCAGTGACATCCACCTTCGCAGCACCGCCCAGCTCCAGGTTTTCGAAGGTACGACCGTCTACATCCACAGCGGACGTGATGCCCAGGCTGATCTGGCCAGCGTCGTTGTAGACGTCATCGCCCTGCGCAGCGTGGGTGTACGGCGCACTGGTTTCACCGGCCTTGATAGTGACCTGGGCATTGTTGCTCAGGGTCACGACCAGGTCGTGAGCCAGGGCGGTGTTGATGTGCACGGTGAACGTCGGTTTGACGTTCTCGGCCACCGAGGTCTGGTCGGCGGTGATGGTGACCTTAACCAGATCGCCTTCGTTGCCCGGCGTACCTGGCTCGTCGGTCACCGACGTGCTGACCGGCGTCTTGTCCAGCGTCAGTTGCTCGAACTTGCCAACGTCCGCACCTTCAACGGTAGCGATCGACATCACGACAGGGTCGTTGCTACCGACGTAGACGTTATCCGGAGCGGCCACGGTCGCAGTGCCCACGGTG
Organism: Pseudomonas sp. 10(2024); assembly: GCF_045164175.1. NCBI lineage: Bacteria > Pseudomonadati > Pseudomonadota > Gammaproteobacteria > Pseudomonadales > Pseudomonadaceae > Pseudomonas > Pseudomonas sp. 10(2024). The sequence continues at coordinate 166,168 of NZ_CP174006.1, read as the reverse complement.
CCGTTGGCCGGCACGGTGATGACGGTCTTGCCGTCGCTCAGCGTGAAGGTCAAGGCACTGTGGTTGTTGATTGGCAGACCGTCTTGGTTGGTCAGCGTGATGGTGTAGGTGATCTCGCCGCCTTCGGTGACCGAAGGGGTGGCGGTCAGCTTGGCCACCACTTCGTCGGTGGTGTCAGTGACATCCACCTTCGCAGCACCGCCCAGCTCCAGGTTTTCGAAGGTACGACCGTCTACATCCACAGCGGACGTGATGCCCAGGCTGATCTGGCCAGCGTCGTTGTAGACGTCATCGCCCTGCGCAGCGTGGGTGTACGGCGCACTGGTTTCACCGGCCTTGATAGTGACCTGGGCATTGTTGCTCAGGGTCACGACCAGGTCGTGAGCCAGGGCGGTGTTGATGTGCACGGTGAACGTCGGTTTGACGTTCTCGGCCACCGAGGTCTGGTCGGCGGTGATGGTGACCTTAACCAGATCGCCTTCGTTGCCCGGCGTACCTGGCTCGTCGGTCACCGACGTGCTGACCGGCGTCTTGTCCAGCGTCAGTTGCTCGAACTTGCCAACGTCCGCACCTTCAACGGTAGCGATCGACATCACGACAGGGTCGTTGCTACCGACGTAGACGTTATCCGGAGCGGCCACGGTCGCAGTGCCCACGGTGCCGTTGGCCGGCACGGTGATGACGGTCTTGCCGTCGCTCAGCGTGAAGGTCAAGGCACTGTGGTTGTTGATTGGCAGACCGTCTTGGTTGGTCAGCGTGATGGTGTAGGTGATCTCGCCGCCTTCGGTGACCGAAGGGGTAGCAGTCAGCTTGGCCACCACTTCGTCGGTGGTGTCGGTCACTTGGACCGAAGCGGCACCGCCCAGCTCCAGGTTTTCGAAGGTGCGACCGTCGACATCCACAGCGGACGTGATGCCCAGGCTGATCTGGCCAGCGTCGTTGTAAACGTCATCACCCTGCGCAGCGTGGGTGTACGGCGCGCTGGTGTCGCCAGCCTTGATGGTGACCTGAGCGTTGTTGCTCAGGGTCACGACCAGGTCGTGGGCCAGCGGCTGGTTAACGTGCACGGTGAAGGTCGGCTTGACGTTCTCGGCCACCGAGGTCTGGTCGGCAGTAATAGTGACCTTGACCAGGTCGCCTTCGTTGCTGCCGCCCGGGTTGCCTGGGGTGCCAGGCTCGTCGGTCACGGTAGTGCTGACCGGGGTTTTGTCGAGTGTCAGTTGCTCGAACTTGCCGACATCAGCGCCTTCAACGGTTGCGATCGACATCACGACAGGGTCGTTGGTACCGACGTAGACGTTGTCCGGGGCAGTGACAGTGGCAGTGCCCACGGTGCCATTGGCCGGCACGGTGATGACGGTTTTGCCGTCGCTCAGCGTGAAGGTCAAGGCACTGTGGTTGTTGATTGGCAGACCGTCTTGGTTGGTCAGCGTGATGGTGTAGGTGATCTCGCCGCCTTCGGTGACCGAAGGGGTAGCAGTCAGCTTGGCCACCACTTCGTCGGTGGTGTCGGTCACTTGGACCGAAGCGGCACCGCCCAGCTCCAGGTTTTCGAAGGTGCGACCGTCGACATCCACAGCGGACGTGATGCCCAGGCTGATCTGGCCAGCGTCGTTGTAAACGTCATCACCCTGCGCAGCGTGGGTGTACGGCGCGCTGGTGTCGCCAGCCTTGATGGTGACCTGAGCGTTGTTGCTCAGGGTCACGACCAGGTCGTGGGCCAGCGGCTGGTTAACGTGCACGGTGAAGGTCGGCTTGACGTTCTCGGCCACCGAGGTCTGGTCGGCAGTAATAGTGACCTTGACCAGGTCGCCTTCGTTGCTGCCGCCCGGGTTGCCTGGGGTGCCAGGCTCGTCGGTCACGGTAGTGCTGACCGGGGTTTTGTCGAGTGTCAGTTGCTCGAACTTGCCGACATCAGCGCCTTCAACGGTTGCGATCGACATCACGACAGGGTCGTTGGTACCGACGTAGACGTTGTCCGGGGCAGTGACAGTGGCAGTGCCCACGGTGCCATTGGCCGGCACGGTGATGACGGTTTTGCCGTCGCTCAGCGTGAAGGTCAAGGCACTGTGGTTGTTGATTGGCAGACCATCTTTGTTGGTCAGCGTGATGGTGTAGGTGATCTCGCCGCCTTCGGTGACCGAAGGGGTGGCGGTCAGCTTGGCCACCACTTCGTCGGTGGTGTCAGTGACATCCACCTTCGCAGCACCGCCCAGCTCCAGGTTTTCGAAGGTACGACCGTCTACATCCACAGCGGACGTGATGCCCAGGCTGATCTGGCCAGCGTCGTTGTAGACGTCATCGCCCTGCGCAGCGTGGGTGTACGGCGCGCTGGTTTCACCGGCCTTGATAGTGACCTGGGCATTGTTGCTCAGGGTCACGACCAGGTCGTGGGCCAGGGCGGTGTTGACGTGGACGGTGAAGGTCGGTTTGACGTTCTCGGCTACCGAGGTCTGGTCGGCCGTGATGGTGACCTTGACCAGATCGCCTTCGTTGCTGCCGCCCGGGTTGCCTGGGGTGCCAGGCTCGTCGGTGACGGTAGTGCTGACCGGGGTTTTGTCCAGTGTCAGTTGCTCGAACTTACCGACATCCGCGCCTCCAACGGTTGCGATCGACATCACGACAGGGTCGTTGGTACCGACGTAGACGTTGTCCGGGGCAGTGACAGTGGCAGTGCCCACGGTGCCATTGGCCGGCACGGTGATGACGGTTTTGCCGTCGCTCAGCGTGAAGGTCAAGGCACTGTGGTTGTTGATCGGCAGGCCGTCTTTGTTGGTCAGCGTGATGGTGTAGGTGATCTCGCCGCCTTCGGTGACCGAAGGGGTGGCGGTCAGCTTGGCCACCACTTCGTCGGTGGTGTCAGTGACATCCACCTTCGCAGCACCGCCCAGCTCCAGGTTTTCGAAGGTACGACCGTCTACATCCACAGCGGACGTGATGCCCAGGCTGATCTGGCCAGCGTCGTTGTAGACGTCATCGCCCTGCGCAGCGTGGGTGTACGGCGCGCTGGTGTCGCCAGCCTTGATGGTGACCTGAGCGTTGTTGCTCAGGGTCACGACCAGGTCGTGGGCCAGCGGCTGGTTAACGTGCACGGTGAAGGTCGGCTTGACGTTCTCGGCCACCGAGGTCTGGTCGGCAGTAATAGTGACCTTGACCAGGTCGCCTTCGTTGCTGCCGCCCGGGTTGCCTGGGGTGCCAGGCTCGTCGGTCACGGTAGTGCTGACCGGGGTTTTGTCGAGTGTCAGTTGCTCGAACTTGCCGACATCAGCGCCTTCAACGGTTGCGATCGACATCACGACAGGGTCGTTGGTACCGACGTAGACGTTGTCCGGGGCAGTGACAGTGGCAGTGCCCACGGTGCCATTGGCCGGCACGGTGATGACGGTTTTGCCGTCGCTCAGCGTGAAGGTCAAGGCACTGTGGTTGTTGATTGGCAGACCGTCTTGGTTGGTCAGCGTGATGGTGTAGGTGATCTCGCCGCCTTCGGTGACCGAAGGGGTAGCAGTCAGCTTGGCCACCACTTCGTCGGTGGTGTCGGTCACTTGGACCGAAGCGGCACCGCCCAGCTCCAGGTTTTCGAAGGTGCGACCGTCGACATCCACAGCGGACGTGATGCCCAGGCTGATCTGGCCAGCGTCGTTGTAAACGTCATCACCCTGCGCAGCGTGGGTGTACGGCGCGCTGGTGTCGCCAGCCTTGATGGTGACCTGAGCGTTGTTGCTCAGGGTCACGACCAGGTCGTGGGCCAGCGGCTGGTTAACGTGCACGGTGAAGGTCGGCTTGACGTTCTCGGCCACCGAGGTCTGGTCGGCAGTAATAGTGACCTTGACCAGGTCGCCTTCGTTGCTGCCGCCCGGGTTGCCTGGGGTGCCAGGCTCGTCGGTCACGGTAGTGCTGACCGGGGTTTTGTCGAGTGTCAGTTGCTCGAACTTGCCGACATCAGCGCCTTCAACGGTTGCGATCGACATCACGACAGGGTCGTTGGTACCGACGTAGACGTTGTCCGGGGCAGTGACAGTGGCAGTGCCCACGGTGCCATTGGCCGGCACGGTGATGACGGTTTTGCCGTCGCTCAGCGTGAAGGTCAAGGCACTGTGGTTGTTGATTGGCAGACCGTCTTGGTTGGTCAGCGTGATGGTGTAGGTGATCTCGCCGCCTTCGGTGACCGAAGGGGTAGCAGTCAGCTTGGCCACCACTTCGTCGGTGGTGTCGGTCACTTGGACCGAAGCGGCACCGCCCAGCTCCAGGTTTTCGAAGGTGCGACCGTCGACATCCACAGCGGACGTGATGCCCAGGCTGATCTGGCCAGCGTCGTTGTAAACGTCATCACCCTGCGCAGCGTGGGTGTACGGCGCGCTGGTGTCGCCAGCCTTGATGGTGACCTGAGCGTTGTTGCTCAGGGTCACGACCAGGTCGTGGGCCAGCGGCTGGTTAACGTGCACGGTGAAGGTCGGCTTGACGTTCTCGGCCACCGAGGTCTGGTCGGCAGTAATAGTGACCTTGACCAGGTCGCCTTCGTTGCTGCCGCCCGGGTTGCCTGGGGTGCCAGGCTCGTCGGTCACGGTAGTGCTGACCGGGGTTTTGTCGAGTGTCAGTTGCTCGAACTTGCCGACATCAGCGCCTTCAACGGTTGCGATCGACATCACGACAGGGTCGTTGGTACCGACGTAGACGTTGTCCGGGGCAGTGACAGTGGCAGTGCCCACGGTGCCATTGGCCGGCACGGTGATGACGGTTTTGCCGTCGCTCAGCGTGAAGGTCAAGGCACTGTGGTTGTTGATTGGCAGACCGTCTTGGTTGGTCAGCGTGATGGTGTAGGTGATCTCGCCGCCTTCGGTGACCGAAGGGGTAGCAGTCAGCTTGGCCACCACTTCGTCGGTGGTGTCGGTCACTTGGACCGAAGCGGCACCGCCCAGCTCCAGGTTTTCGAAGGTGCGACCGTCGACATCCACAGCGGACGTGATGCCCAGGCTGATCTGGCCAGCGTCGTTGTAAACGTCATCACCCTGCGCAGCGTGGGTGTACGGCGCGCTGGTGTCGCCAGCCTTGATGGTGACCTGAGCGTTGTTGCTCAGGGTCACGACCAGGTCGTGGGCCAGCGGCTGGTTAACGTGCACGGTGAAGGTCGGCTTGACGTTCTCGGCCACCGAGGTCTGGTCGGCAGTAATAGTGACCTTGACCAGGTCGCCTTCGTTGCTGCCGCCCGGGTTGCCTGGGGTGCCAGGCTCGTCGGTCACGGTAGTGCTGACCGGGGTTTTGTCGAGTGTCAGTTGCTCGAACTTGCCGACATCAGCGCCTTCAACGGTTGCGATCGACATCACGACAGGGTCGTTGGTACCGACGTAGACGTTGTCCGGGGCAGTGACAGTGGCAGTGCCCACGGTGCCATTGGCCGGCACGGTGATGACGGTTTTGCCGTCGCTCAGCGTGAAGGTCAAGGCACTGTGGTTGTTGATTGGCAGACCATCTTTGTTGGTCAGCGTGATGGTGTAGGTGATCTCGCCGCCTTCGGTGACCGAAGGGGTGGCGGTCAGCTTGGCCACCACTTCGTCGGTGGTGTCAGTGACATCCACCTTCGCAGCACCGCCCAGCTCCAGGTTTTCGAAGGTACGACCGTCTACATCCACAGCGGACGTGATGCCCAGGCTGATCTGGCCAGCGTCGTTGTAGACGTCATCGCCCTGCGCAGCGTGGGTGTACGGCGCGCTGGTTTCACCGGCCTTGATAGTGACCTGGGCATTGTTGCTCAGGGTCACGACCAGGTCGTGGGCCAGGGCGGTGTTGACGTGGACGGTGAAGGTCGGTTTGACGTTCTCGGCTACCGAGGTCTGGTCGGCCGTGATGGTGACCTTGACCAGATCGCCTTCGTTGCTGCCGCCCGGGTTGCCTGGGGTGCCAGGCTCGTCGGTGACGGTAGTGCTGACCGGGGTTTTGTCCAGTGTCAGTTGCTCGAACTTACCGACATCCGCGCCTCCAACGGTTGCGATCGACATCACGACAGGGTCGTTGGTACCGACGTAGACGTTGTCCGGGGCAGTGACAGTGGCAGTGCCCACGGTGCCATTGGCCGGCACGGTGATGACGGTTTTGCCGTCGCTCAGCGTGAAGGTCAAGGCACTGTGGTTGTTGATTGGCAGACCATCTTTGTTGGTCAGCGTGATGGTGTAGGTGATCTCGCCGCCTTCGGTGACCGAAGGGGTGGCGGTCAGCTTGGCCACCACTTCGTCGGTGGTGTCAGTGACATCCACCTTCGCAGCACCGCCCAGCTCCAGGTTTTCGAAGGTACGACCGTCTACATCCACAGCGGACGTGATGCCCAGGCTGATCTGGCCAGCGTCGTTGTAGACGTCATCGCCCTGCGCAGCGTGGGTGTACGGCGCGCTGGTTTCACCGGCCTTGATAGTGACCTGGGCATTGTTGCTCAGGGTCACGACCAGGTCGTGGGCCAGGGCGGTGTTGACGTGGACGGTGAAGGTCGGTTTGACGTTCTCGGCTACCGAGGTCTGGTCGGCCGTGATGGTGACCTTGACCAGATCGCCTTCGTTGCTGCCGCCCGGGTTGCCTGGGGTGCCAGGCTCGTCGGTGACGGTAGTGCTGACCGGGGTTTTGTCCAGTGTCAGTTGCTCGAACTTACCGACATCCGCGCCTCCAACGGTTGCGATCGACATCACGACAGGGTCGTTGGTACCGACGTAGACGTTGTCCGGGGCAGTGACAGTGGCAGTGCCCACGGTGCCATTGGCCGGCACGGTGATGACGGTTTTGCCGTCGCTCAGCGTGAAGGTCAAGGCACTGTGGTTGTTGATCGGCAGGCCGTCTTTGTTGGTCAGCGTGATGGTGTAGGTGATCTCGCCGCCTTCGGTGACCGAAGGGGTGGCGGTCAGCTTGGCCACCACTTCGTCGGTGGTGTCAGTGACATCCACCTTCGCAGCACCGCCCAGCTCCAGGTTTTCGAAGGTACGACCGTCTACATCCACAGCGGACGTGATGCCCAGGCTGATCTGGCCAGCGTCGTTGTAGACGTCATCGCCCTGCGCAGCGTGGGTGTACGGCGCACTGGTTTCACCGGCCTTGATAGTGACCTGGGCATTGTTGCTCAGGGTCACGACCAGGTCGTGAGCCAGGGCGGTGTTGATGTGCACGGTGAACGTCGGTTTGACGTTCTCGGCCACCGAGGTCTGGTCGGCGGTGATGGTGACCTTAACCAGATCGCCTTCGTTGCCCGGCGTACCTGGCTCGTCGGTCACCGACGTGCTGACCGGCGTCTTGTCCAGCGTCAGTTGCTCGAACTTGCCAACGTCCGCACCTTCAACGGTAGCGATCGACATCACGACAGGGTCGTTGCTGCCGACGTAGACGTTGTCCGGGGCAGTGACAGTGGCAGTACCCACGGTGCCATTAGCCGGCACGGTGATGACGGTTTTGCCGTCGCTCAGGGTGAAGGTCAATGCACTGTGGTTATTGATCGGCAAGCCGTCTTTGTTGGTCAGCGTGATGGTGTAAGTGATCTCACCGCCTTCGGTCACCGAAGGGGTCGCGGTCAACTTGGCCACTACTTCGTCGGTGGTGTCGGTCACTTGGACCGAAGCCGCACCGCCCAGCTCGAGGTTCTCGAAGGTCGCACCAGTGGCGTCTACCGCCGAGTTGATACCCAGGCTGATCTGGCCAGCATCGTTGTAGACGTCATCGCCCTGCGCAGCGTGGGTGTACGGCGCGCTGGTTTCGCCGGCCTTGATGGTGACCTGGGCGTTGTTGCTCAGGGTCACGACCAGATCGTGAGCCAGCGGCTGGTTGACGTGTACGGTGAAGGTCGGCTTGACGTTCTCGGCCACCGAGGTCTGGTCGGCGGTGATGGTGACCTTAACCAGATCGCCTTCGTTGCCCGGCGTACCTGGCTCGTCGGTCACCGACGTGCTGACCGGGGTCTTGTCCAGCGTCAGTTGCTCGAACTTGCCGACGTCCGCGCCGCCAACGGTTGCGATCGACATCACGACAGGGTCGTTAGCGCCGACGTAGACGTTGTCCGGGGCAGTGACGGTGGCAGTGCCCACGGTGCCATTGGCCGGCACGGTGATGACGGTTTTGCCGTCGCTCAGCGTGAAGGTCAATGCACTGTGGTTGTTGATCGGCAGACCGTCTTTGTTGGTCAGCGTGATGGTGTAGGTGATCTCACCGCCTTCAGTGACCGAAGGGGTCGCGGTCAGCTTGGCCACCACCTCGTCGAGGGTGTCGGTCACTTGAACCGAAGCGTTGCCGCCCAGTTGCAGGTTCTCGAAGGTCGCACCAGTGGCGTCCACCGCCGAGTTGATGCCCAGGCTGATCTGGCCCGCATCCTGATAGACGTCATCGCCCTGCGCGTCGTGAGTGTACGGTGCGCTGGTTTCGCCAGCCTTGATGGTGACCTGAGCGTTGTTGCTCAGGGTCACGACCAGGTCGTGGGCCAGCGGCTGGTTGACGTGCACGGTGAAGGTCGGTTTGACGTTCTCGGCTACCGAAGTCTGGTCGGCCGTGATGGTGACCTTGACGATGTCGCCTTCGCTGCCTGGGGTGCCTGGCTCGTCGGTCACCTCGGTGCTGACTGGAGTCTTGTCCAGGTTCAGGTTTTCAAACTTCCACGCATCTGCGCCGCTGACCGCGTCGATGGCATTGACCACCGGCGCGTTAGTGCCGACATAGACGTTGTCCGGGGCGGTTGCAGTGGCCGAACCGGTGGTGCTATTGGCTGCCACGACGACAGTGGTGCCGTCGGTCAGCTTGAAGTACAGCTCCGAGTGGTTGTTGATCGGCAGACCGTCTTTGTTGGTCAGCGTGATGGTGTAAGTGATCTCACCGCCTTCGGTCACCGAAGGGGTCGCAGTCAGCTTGGCCACGACTTCGTCGAGGGTGTCGGTCACTTGAACCGAAGCAGCACCGCCCAGCTCAAGGTTCTCGAAGGTCGCACCAGTGGCGTCCACCGCCGAGTTGATGCCCAGGCTGATCTGGCCCGCATCCTGATAGACGTCATCGCCTTGCGCATCGTGGGTGTACGGCGCGCTGGTCTCACCAGCCTTGATGGTGACCTGAGCATTGTTGCTCAGGGTCACGACCAGATCGTGGGCCAGCGGCTGGTTGACGTGCACGGTGAAGGTCGGTTTGACGTTCTCGGCCACCGAAGTCTGGTCAGCCGTGATGGTGACCTTGACGATATCGCCTTCGCTACCTGGGGTGCCTGGCTCGTCGGTGACCTCGGTGCTGACCGGGGTCTTGTCCAGGTTCAGGTTTTCGAACTTCCATGCATCTGCGCCGCTGACGGCGTCGATGGCATTGACCACCGGCTGGTTAGTGCCGACATAGACGTTGTCTGGTGCGGTTGCAGTGGCCGAACCCGTGGTGCTGTTGGCTGCCACGACGACAGTGGTGCCGTCGGTCAGCTTGAAGTACAGCTCCGAGTGGTTGTTGATCGGCAGACCGTCTTTGTTGGTCAGCGTGATGGTGTAGGTGATCTCGCCGCCTTCGGTCACCGAAGGGGTCGCGGTCAGCTTGGCCACGACTTCGTCGAGGGTGTCGGTCACTTGAACCGAAGCAGCACCGCCCAACTCAAGGTTCTCGAACGCAGCGCCGGTGGCGTCCACCGCCGAGTTGATGCCCAGGCTGATCTGGCCAGCATCCTGATAGACGTCATCGCCTTGCGCATCGTGGGTGTACGGCGCGCTGGTCTCACCAGCCTTGATGGTGACCTGAGCATTGTTGCTCAGGGTCACGACCAGGTCGTGGGCCAGCGGCTGGTTGACGTGCACGGTGAAGGTCGGTTTGACGTTCTCGGCTACCGAAGTCTGGTCGGCCGTGATGGTGACCTTGACGATGTCGCCTTCGCTGCCTGGGGTGCCTGGCTCGTCGGTCACCTCGGTGCTGACTGGAGTCTTGTCCAGGTTCAGGTTTTCAAACTTCCACGCATCTGCGCCGCTGACCGCGTCGATGGCATTGACCACCGGCGCGTTAGTGCCGACATAGACGTTGTCCGGGGCGGTTGCAGTGGCCGAACCGGTGGTGCTATTGGCTGCCACGACGACAGTAGTGCCGTCGGTCAGCTTGAAGTACAGCTCCGAGTGGTTGTTGATCGGCAAGCCGTCTTTGTTGGTCAGGGTGATGGTGTAGGTGATCTCGCCGCCTTCGGTGACCGAAGGGGTCGCGGTCAGCTTGGCCACCACTTCGTCGAGGGTGTCGTTGACTTGAACCGAAGCAGCACCGCCCAGCTCAAGGTTCTCGAACGCAGCACCAGTGGCGTCCACCGCCGAGTTGATGCCCAGGCTGATCTGGCCCGCATCCTGATAGACGTCATCGCCCTGCGCGTCGTGAGTGTACGGCGCGCTGGTTTCGCCGGCCTTGATGGTGACCTGAGCGTTGTTGCTCAGGGTCACGACCAGGTCGTGGGCCAGCGGCTGGTTGACGTGCACAGTGAAGGTCGGTTTAACGTTCTCGGCTACCGAAGTCTGGTCGGCCGTGATGGTGACCTTGACGATATCGCCTTCGTTGCCTGGCGTACCTGGCTCGTCGGTGACCTCGGTGCTGACCGGGGTCTTGTCCAGGTTCAGGTTTTCAAACTTCCACGCATCTGCGCCGCTGACCGCGTCGATGGCATTGACCACCGGCGCGTTAGTGCCGACATAGACGTTGTCCGGGGCGGTTGCAGTGGCCGAACCGGTGGTGCTATTGGCTGCCACGACGACAGTAGTGCCGTCGGTCAGCTTGAAGTACAGCTCCGAGTGGTTGTTGATCGGCAAGCCGTCTTTGTTGGTCAGGGTGATGGTGTAGGTGATCTCGCCGCCTTCGGTGACCGAAGGGGTCGCGGTCAGCTTGGCCACGACTTCGTCGAGGGTGTCGGTGACTTGAACCGAAGCAGCACCGCCCAGCTCAAGGTTCTCGAACGCAGCGCCGGTGGCGTCCACCGCCGAGTTGATGCCCAGGCTGATCTGGCCAGCATCCTGATAGACGTCATCGCCTTGCGCATCGTGGGTGTACGGCGCGCTGGTCTCACCAGCCTTGATGGTGACCTGAGCATTGTTGCTCAGGGTCACGACCAGGTCGTGGGCCAGCGGCTGGTTGACGTGCACAGTGAAGGTCGGTTTAACGTTCTCGGCTACCGAAGTCTGGTCGGCCGTGATGGTGACCTTGACGATATCGCCTTCGTTGCCTGGCGTACCTGGCTCGTCGGTGACCTCGGTGCTGACCGGGGTCTTGTCCAGGTTCAGGTTTTCAAACTTCCACGCATCTGCGCCGCTGACCGCGTCGATGGCATTGACCACCGGCGCGTTAGTGCCGACATAGACGTTGTCCGGGGCGGTTGCAGTGGCCGAACCGGTGGTGCTATTGGCTGCCACGACGACAGTAGTGCCGTCGGTCAGCTTGAAGTACAGCTCCGAGTGGTTGTTGATCGGCAAGCCGTCTTTGTTGGTCAGGGTGATGGTGTAGGTGATCTCGCCGCCTTCGGTGACCGAAGGGGTCGCGGTCAGCTTGGCCACGACTTCGTCGAGGGTGTCGGTGACTTGAACCGAAGCAGCACCGCCCAGCTCAAGGTTCTCGAACGCAGCACCAGTGGCGTCCACCGCCGAGTTGATGCCCAGGCTGATCTGGCCCGCATCCTGATAGACGTCATCGCCCTGCGCGTCGTGAGTGTACGGCGCGCTGGTTTCGCCGGCCTTGATGGTGACCTGAGCATTGTTGCTCAGGGTCACGACCAGGTCGTGGGCCAAGGCGGTGTTGATGTGTACGGTGAACGTCGGTTTGACGTTCTCGGCCACCGAAGTCTGGTCGGCGGTGATGGTGACCTTGACGATATCGCCTTCGTTACCTGGTGTGCCTGGCTCGTCAGTGACGGTAGTGCTGACTGGGGTCTTGTCCAGGTTCAGGTTTTCAAACTTCCACGCATCTGCGCCGCTGACCGCGTCGATGGCATTGACCACCGGCGCGTTAGTGCCGACATAGACGTTGTCCGGGGCGGTTGCAGTGGCCGAACCGGTGGTGCTATTGGCTGCCACGACGACAGTGGTGCCGTCGGTCAGCTTGAAGTACAGCTCCGAGTGGTTGTTGATCGGCAAGCCGTCTTTGTTGGTCAGGGTGATGGTGTAGGTGATCTCGCCGCCTTCAGTGACCGACGGGGTCGCGGTCAGCTTGGCCACGACTTCGTCGAGGGTGTCGGTGACTTGAACCGAAGCGTTGCCGCCCAGTTGCAGGTTCTCGAAGGTGTGACCGTCTACATCCACAGCGGACGTGATGCCCAGGCTGATCTGGCCCGCATCCTGATAGACGTCATCGCCCTGTGCGTCGTGGGTGTACGGCGCGCTGGTTTCGCCGGCCTTGATGGTGACCTGAGCATTGTTGCTCAGGGTCACGACCAGGTCGTGGGCCAAGGCGGTGTTGATGTGTACGGTGAACGTCGGTTTGACGTTCTCGGCCACCGAAGTCTGGTCGGCGGTGATGGTGACCTTGACGATATCGCCTTCGTTACCTGGTGTGCCTGGCTCGTCAGTGACGGTAGTGCTGACTGGGGTCTTGTCCAGGTTCAGGTTTTCAAACTTCCACGCATCCGCGCCGCTGACCGCGTCGATGGCATTGACCACCGGCGCGTTAGTGCCGACATAGACGTTGTCCGGGGCAGTTGCAGTGGCCGAACCGGTGGTGCTGTTCGCTGCCACGACGACGGTGGTGCCGTCGGTCAGCTTGAAGTACAGCTCCGAGTGGTTGTTGATCGGCAAGCCGTCTTTGTTGGTCAGGGTGATGGTGTAGGTGATCTCGCCGCCTTCAGTGACCGACGGGGTCGCGGTCAGCTTGGCCACGACTTCGTCGAGGGTGTCGGTGACTTGAACCGAAGCGTTGCCGCCCAGTTGCAGGTTCTCGAAGGTGTGACCGTCTACATCCACAGCGGACGTGATGCCCAGGCTGATCTGGCCCGCATCCTGATAGACGTCATCGCCCTGTGCGTCGTGGGTGTACGGCGCGCTGGTTTCGCCGGCCTTGATGGTGACCTGAGCATTGTTGCTCAGGGTCACGACCAGGTCGTGGGCCAAGGCGGTGTTGATGTGTACGGTGAACGTCGGTTTGACGTTCTCGGCCACCGAAGTCTGGTCGGCGGTGATGGTGACCTTGACGATATCGCCTTCGTTACCTGGTGTGCCTGGCTCGTCAGTGACGGTAGTGCTGACTGGGGTCTTGTCCAGGTTCAGGTTTTCAAACTTCCACGCATCCGCGCCGCTGACCGCGTCGATGGCATTGACCACCGGCGCGTTAGTGCCGACATAGACGTTGTCCGGGGCGGCTACAGTCGCCGAACCGGTCGTGCTGTTGGCTGCCACGACGACGGTGGTGCCGTCGGTCAGCTTGAAGTACAGCTCCGAGTGGTTGTTGATCGGCAAGCCGTCTTTGTTGGTCAGGGTGATGGTGTAGGTGATCTCGCCGCCTTCAGTGACCGACGGGGTCGCGGTCAGCTTGGCCACGACTTCGTCGAGGGTGTCGGTGACTTGAACCGAAGCGTTGCCGCCCAGTTGCAGGTTCTCGAAGGTGTGACCGTCTACATCCACAGCGGACGTGATGCCCAGGCTGATCTGGCCCGCATCCTGATAGACGTCATCGCCCTGTGCGTCGTGGGTGTACGGCGCGCTGGTTTCGCCGGCCTTGATGGTGACCTGAGCATTGTTGCTCAGGGTCACGACCAGGTCGTGGGCCAAGGCGGTGTTGATGTGTACGGTGAACGTCGGTTTGACGTTCTCGGCCACCGAAGTCTGGTCGGCGGTGATGGTGACCTTGACGATATCGCCTTCGTTACCTGGTGTGCCTGGCTCGTCAGTGACGGTAGTGCTGACTGGGGTCTTGTCCAGGTTCAGGTTTTCAAACTTCCACGCATCCGCGCCGCTGACCGCGTCGATGGCATTGACCACCGGCGCGTTAGTGCCGACATAGACGTTGTCCGGGGCAGTTGCAGTGGCCGAACCGGTGGTGCTGTTCGCTGCCACGACGACGGTGGTGCCGTCGGTCAGCTTGAAGTACAGCTCCGAGTGGTTGTTGATCGGCAAGCCGTCTTTGTTGGTCAGGGTGATGGTGTAGGTGATCTCGCCGCCTTCAGTGACCGACGGGGTCGCGGTCAGCTTGGCCACGACTTCGTCGAGGGTGTCGGTGACTTGAACCGAAGCGTTGCCGCCCAGTTGCAGGTTCTCGAAGGTGTGACCGTCTACATCCACAGCGGACGTGATGCCCAGGCTGATCTGGCCCGCATCCTGATAGACGTCATCGCCTTGCGCGTCGTGGGTGTACGGCGCGCTGGTTTCGCCGGCCTTAATGGTGACCTGGGCATTGTTGCTCAGGGTCACGACCAGATCGTGGGCCAGCGGCTGGTTGACGTGCACGGTGAAGGTCGGTTTGACGTTCTCGGCTACCGAGGTCTGGTCGGCCGTGATGGTGACCTTGACGATGTCGCCTTCGCTGCCTGGGGTGCCTGGCTCGTCGGTCACCTCGGTGCTGACTGGAGTCTTGTCCAGGTTCAGGTTTTCGAACTTCCACGCATCTGCGCCGCTGACGGCGTCGATGGCATTGACCACCGGCGCGTTGGTGCCGACATAGACGTTGTCCGGGGCGGCTACAGTCGCCGAACCGGTCGTGCTGTTGGCTGCCACGACGACGGTGGTGCCGTCGGTCAGCTTGAAGTACAGCTCCGAGTGGTTGTTGATCGGCAAGCCGTCTTTGTTGGTCAGGGTGATGGTGTAGGTGATCTCGCCGCCTTCGGTGACCGAAGGGGTCGCGGTCAGCTTGGCCACCACTTCGTCGAGGGTGTCGTTGACTTGAACCGAAGCAGCACCGCCCAGCTCAAGGTTCTCGAACGCAGCACCAGTGGCGTCCACCGCCGAGTTGATGCCCAGGCTGATCTGGCCCGCATCCTGATAGACGTCATCGCCCTGCGCGTCGTGAGTGTACGGCGCGCTGGTTTCGCCGGCCTTGATGGTGACCTGGGCGTTGTTGCTCAGGGTCACGACCAGGTCGTGGGCCAGCGGCTGGTTGACGTGCACAGTGAAGGTCGGTTTAACGTTCTCGGCTACCGAAGTCTGGTCGGCCGTGATGGTGACCTTGACGATGTCGCCTTCGCTGCCTGGGGTGCCTGGCTCGTCGGTCACCTCGGTGCTGACTGGAGTCTTGTCCAGGTTCAGGTTTTCAAACTTCCACGCATCTGCGCCGCTGACCGCGTCGATGGCATTGACCACCGGCGCGTTAGTGCCGACATAGACGTTGTCCGGGGCGGTTGCAGTGGCCGAACCGGTGGTGCTATTGGCTGCCACGACGACAGTGGTGCCGTCGGTCAGCTTGAAGTACAGCTCCGAGTGGTTGTTGATCGGCAGACCATCTTTGTTGGTCAGGGTGATGGTGTAGGTGATCTCACCGCCTTCGGTCACCGAAGGGGTCGCGGTCAGCTTGGCCACCACTTCGTCGAGGGTGTCGGTCACTTGAACCGAAGCGTTGCCGCCCAGTTGCAGGTTCTCGAAGGTCGCACCAGTGGCGTCCACCGCCGAGTTGATGCCCAGACTGATCTGGCCCGCATCCTGATAGACGTCATCGCCTTGCGCGTCGTGGGTGTACGGCGCGCTGGTCTCGCCGGCCTTGATGGTGACCTGGGCGTTGTTGCTCAGGGTCACGACTAGGTCGTGGGCCAGCGGCTGGTTGACGTGTACGGTGAAGGTCGGCTTGACGTTCTCAGCCACCGAAGTCTGATCAGCCGTGATGGTGACTTTGACGATGTCGCCTTCGCTGCCTGGTGTACCTGGCTCGTCAGTCACCTCGGTGCTGACTGGAGTCTTGTCCAGGTTCAGGTTTTCAAACTTCCACGCATCTGCGCCGCTGACGGCGTCGATGGCATTGACCACCGGCTGGTTAGTGCCCACATAGACGTTGTCCGGGGCGGTTGCAGTGGCCGAACCGGTGGTGCTGTTGGCTGCCACGACGACGGTGGTGCCGTCGGTCAGCTTGAAGTACAGCTCCGAGTGGTTGTTGATCGGCAGACCGTCTTTGTTGGTCAGCGTGATGGTGTAAGTGATCTCACCGCCTTCGGTGACCGAAGGGGTGGCGGTCAGTTTGGCCACCACTTCACTGATAGTGTCCGAGATCTCAACGGTAGCCGGGCCACCCAAGGCCAGCTTCTCGAAAGTGGCACCCGGAACTGTAGCGTCGGTAACACTGAGCGTGATGGAGCCTGCATCAAGATAGACGTCATCGCCCTGAACCGAGGTCTTGTATTCGACTTCGGTCTTACCGGCTTCGATCGTCACGGTGTCGCCATTCGACAGGGTTACGGTCAACGGACGGTCCAGCGCCTGGCTCACTTTCACAGTAAAGGAAGGCTGCTGGTCTTCGGTCACATTGCCATTGCTGACAATGCTTACGGTGACGGTATCGATGCTGTCATTGATGACAGTCGAGGCTGGGGTCGGATTCGGGGTCAGCTGTTCGAAGTTGCCACCCGTGGCGCTCTCGATGGTGACGCTGACGGTCGAGCCGTTGTTGTAGACGTCATTGGCCGGGGTCTGGAAGTCGACGCTGCCCTGGGTTTTACCCGCTTCAACGATAATCGTTTGGCCGTTGGACAGGGTCACGGTCACCGGCGTCTGGGCAGGGTTGCTCAGGGTCACGGTGTAGGTGATCACGCCGCCTTCGGTGACCGACGGGCTCGCCGTCAGGGTCGCGGTGGTGGCATCGACCGAGTCGTTGATCGTGGTCTGAGCCGGGGTCGGATTCGGAGTCAGCTGTTCGAAGTTGCCGCCCGTGGCGCTCTCGATGGTGACGCTGACGGTCGAGCCGTTGTTGTAGACGTCATTGGCCGGGATCTGGAAGTCGACGCTGCCCTGGGTTTTACCCGCTTCAACGGTAATCGTTTGGCCGTTGGACAGGGTCACGGTTACCGGCGTCTGAGCAGGATTGCTCAGGGTCACGGTGTAGGTGATTACGCCGCCTTCGGTGACCGACGGGCTCGCCGTCAGGGTCGCGGTGGTGGCATCGACCGAGTCGTTGATCGTGGTCTGAGCCGGGGTCGGATTCGGAGTCAGCTGTTCGAAGTTGCCACCCGTGGCGTTCTCGATAGTGACGCTGACAGTCGAACCGTTGTTGTAGACGTCATTGGCCGGGGTCTGGAAATCAATGCTGCCCTGGGTTTTACCGGCTTCAACGGTGATGACCTGGCCGTTGGACAGGGTCACGGTTACAGGCGTCTGGGCAGGGTTGCTCAGGGTCACGGTGTAGGTGATCACGCCGCCTTCGGTCACGCTTGGCGAGGCGGTCAGGGTCGCGGTGGTGGTGTCGACCGAGTCGTTGATCGTGGTCTGAGCCGGGGTCGGGTTCGGGGTCAGCTGTTCGAAGTTGCCACCCGTGGCGTTCTCGATGGTGACGCTGACGGTCGAACCGTTGTTGTAGACGTCATTGGCCGGGGTCTGGAAATCAACGCTGCCCTGGGTTTTACCGGCTTCAACGGTGATGACCTGGCCGTTGGACAGGGTCACGGTTACAGGCGTCTGGGCAGGGTTGCTCAGGGTCACGGTGTAGGTGATCACGCCGCCTTCGGTCACGCTTGGCGAGGCGGTCAGGGTCGCGGTGGTGGCATCGACCGAGTCGTTGATCGTGGTCTGAGCCGGGGTCGGATTCGGGGTCAGCTGTTCGAAGTTGCCGCCAGTGGCGCTCTCGATGGTGACGCTGACGGTCGAACCGTTGTTGTAGACGTCATTCGCCGGGGTCTGGAAATCAACGCTGCCCTGGGTTTTGCCGGCTTCAACGGTGATGATCTGGCCGTTGGACAGGGTCACGGTTACCGGCGTCTGAGCAGGATTGCTCAGGGTCACGGTGTAGGTGATCACGCCGCCTTCGGTCACGCTTGGCGAGGCGGTCAGGGTCGCGGTGGTGGCATCGACCGAGTCGTTGATCGTGGTCTGAGCCGGGGTCGGATTCGGAGTCAGTTGCTCGAAATTACCGCCCGTGGCGTTCTCGATGGTGACGCTGACAGTCGAACCGTTGTTGTAGACGTCATTGGCCGGGGTCTGGAAATCAACGCTGCCCTGGGTTTTGCCGGCTTCAACGGTGATGACCTGGCCGTTGGACAGGGTCACGGTTACAGGCGTCTGGGCAGGGTTGCTCAGGGTCACGGTGTAGGTGATCACGCCGCCTTCAGTCACGCTTGGCGAGGCGGTCAGGGTCGCGGTTGTAGTGTCGATTGTATCGGTCACTTGGGTAACCGCTGGCGTTTGCGGCAATGTCACCGTCAGCCCGCCACCACCGGTACTACCTGTCACGGTGGCCGAAATCTGGCCCCCGTCGATGTAGGGTGTGTCGTTTGCCGGAACTGCGACGTTGACGCTACCACTGGTCTGCCCAGCCGGAATGACGATCACGGCACCGTTGGACAGAGTAATTACCAGGTTGGTGGTCGGCGCCTGACCAACGGTGGCGGTATAAACGATTACGCCACCCGCTTCACTGATGGAAGGGGTTGCGCCAAGCGTCAGCTCAGTAGCGACGGCGGTATCCGTCGGTGTGGTCACCAGGTTGTTGCCGTTAGTGTCCAGCAGGCCCACTTCTTGGTTATCGGGTACGCCCGCAAAGCCCAGCCCGTCAGTCGGGAAGCCAACCGTCGGGTCAACTCGGCCAGCCGTCTCTTCGAGCATCACGAAGCTGTGGCCACCGCCCAGCGCACCACCACCCGCTGATGACGGGCCAGCGGCGGTAGCTTCAAGCTCAGTAGTCGGGTCAACACCAGCAGCAATTGCCTGCTGCAGCTCTTCCACCGAAGGCGCGGCCTGGGCTGCCGCCTGGCTCAGGTCGGTGCTACTGTCAGGCGCATCGGCGCTCCATTGGCTGTCACGTCCAAGATCGAGCAGTCGGCCATCAGCCAGCTCCAAAGTAACTGCGCCACCCGGACCGGTGAGCACTTCCTCACCGGCCAACAGGCGGTCACCTTCGATAAGTACACGCCGGATGCCCTCTGGGGATACCGCAATAACCTGGCCGACAATGCTTTTGACGATGGCTACAACGCTGCTCATTGGACTCTCCGTGTGACCCGATGGGGTACTTCCCTGCCAGAGCGGCGCTTGCTAGCCACTTCAGGCGGAACTATGTCGATGATCTCTTGACGTTTTTGACGTCAATATTCCGTCTATAACTTTTTGGAATTGCCTGACTGCCAAACTATTGACCTTATACATGCCATCCTAAACAATCGGCAATGTAATGTCACATTGATATTTGTACCTTAGCCAAGCGTTTCCTGAGGACAAATGTCTTACATCATCAAAAAGGTGTTAAGCCATCAGTCTTAGCACTTTTTCATACACCTCAGCAGCCGTAAATCATGCGGTGCGACCGTCTTACTCGGCAATGTCAGCGTTACTGGCGTCAATATCCAGATCACTGTCAATCGCCGGGACACTGATTGCCAAATAAGCACAAACCTTGCCGGAATGCGGCCAGGCAGAGGTCGATAGCCAGCCAGAGCCGGGGCGCTTGCTCGCTCAAGGCCCACCAGGCTTTCAGCGCTGCGCGAGTCACAAGCAGCGATGTGTCGCAAATCAATGAGATGACGTACGAGTGCGTGAATAATGGTATCCCGATCATTGAAAATCGCTTGCGGATATTGAATGCAAGAAGGCAAGGATCCGCGCTCTATAGATGAATTCTGACTAACAAGCCACAGATATGCGCCAACAAACCAGCGCCTGTTTACTGACAGTGACTAAGCTGGAACCCAAAGCCCTTGCATGCCTTGGCTGAGTGGCAGGCTATGCTGCAACAAGCCGGATGATGGCTGGATCAAAAATGAAACAATCATTGCCCCGCTAAGTCTGGTGAAAATGAAGCACGTAGAATTGTTTACTCAACACCGATTCAAGGCGAACATTGGCCAGCTGCTCCAGCACCAGGGCGTGATAACCCTTATCAGCACAGCTTTGCAGCACCAAAGAAAGCCAGGGTGAGCCGGCCTGACCTTAACGACGGCACACCCACCCCACCCACCACAAGGATGAAGAGAGCGCCGCGTGGAATCCGAAGTCAGTCGAGTCCAACTCAGCCACGATCCACGCAGTCAGCATGACGATCCCCTGCTGGATAGTCTGCTGAGCCTGTGTGTCCTGCACCAGAAGCCCGCCAGCCGGGTCATGCTGACAACAGGCCTACCGCTACCCGCCCAGCGCCTGAGCCCTGAACTGCTGCCGCGCGCCGCGGCCCGGGCTGGCCTGCAGGGGCGCCTGCTTCAGCGAAAGTTGGAGCAGATCCCGAGTATCGCCATGCCGGCCATGCTGCTGCTCAAGGAGGGCCGTAGCGCCGTCCTGCTCGGCTGGGAGAACGATGACACCGCGCGCCTGCTACTCAGCGAGAGCGACGGTGGCGAGGTGCACGTCAGCCGCGAAGCACTGCTAAGCGACTACAGCGGCCGCGTGTTCTTCGCGCAGCCGCAGCACAAGTTCGATGTCAACCACGGCAACCTCATCCCACGAGCGAAGTCGTGGTTCCGCGACACCCTGCTGCGCAGCAAGTGGTTGTATATCGACGCCATCGCCGCCAGCCTGGTGATCAACCTGATCGCCTTGGCCGCGCCGCTGTTCGTGATGAACGTGTATGACCGGGTGGTGCCAAACCAGGCCACCTCGACGCTCTGGGTATTGGCCATCGGTATCGCCGGCGCGTATATCTTCGACCTGATCCTCAAAGGCCTTCGCGGCCTGTGCCTGGACCTGGCAGGCAAGAAGACCGACCTGATCATCTCGGCAACGCTGTTTGAACGTATCGTCGGCATGTCGATGAAGTACCGGCCGGCGCGGGTCGGCAGCTTTGCCCAGAACATTCACGAGTTCCAGGGCCTGCGCGACTTCCTCGCCTCGCTGACCCTGACCAGCCTGATCGACCTGCCCTTTACCATACTGATTTTGATCGTCATCGCCATCATTGGCGGGCACCTGGTGTGGATACCGATCATCGCCTTCCCGCTGGCTCTGGGCATCGGCTACGCCCTGCAGCGGCCACTGATGGCGACCATGGAGCGGACCATGGCTTTGGCATCAGAGCGCCAGTCCAGCCTGATCGAAACCCTCGCCGGCCTGGATGCGGTAAAGGTCAACAACGCCGAGAGCGAACGCCAGTACATGTGGGAACAGACGCTCGGCACCCTAAGCCGCCTGGAGCTGCGGGTGAAGGTGCTGTCGAGCCTGGCGATGAACATCACCCTGCTGATCCAGCAACTGGCCGGCGTGGCAATGATCTGCGTCGGCGTGTACCTGATCATCGATGGCAACCTCAGCATGGGCGGCCTGGTGGCTTGCTACATGCTCAGCGGCCGCGCCCTCGGCCCGTTGGGCCAGCTCAATGGCCTGCTGGCCCGCTACCAGCAAGCCAAGGTAACCATGGTCTCCACCGACCACATGATGGATCTGCCGCAAGAGCGCAACTTCGAAGAACGCCCGCTGAGCCGCAAGGTGCTACAGGGCAGCGTCGAGTTCCGCGGTGTCGACTTCACTTATCCGAACCAGCAGAACCTGGCCCTGAAGAATATCAACCTGACCATTCGCCCTGGCGAGAAGGTCGGCATCATCGGTCGCAGCGGCTCGGGCAAGAGCTCGCTGGCCAAGCTCATTGTCGGCCTGTACGAGGCCGATGGTGGCTCGCTGCTGGTCGATGGCGTCGACATTCGCCAGATTGATGTCAGCGAACTGCGCCACAACATCGGCTACGTCCCACAGGACATCCAGCTGCTGGCCGGCACCTTGCGTGACAACCTGGTCAGCGGCGCCCGCTACATCGAGGACGAATTGATCCTGCAGGCCGCTGAACTGGCGGGCGTACATGAATTCGCCCGGCTGCACCCCGACGGCTACGAGCTGCAAGTGGGTGAACGCGGGCAGAACCTGTCCGGCGGCCAGCGGCAGAACGTCGCCTTGGGCCGTGCGCTGCTGCTCAACCCGCAGATCCTGCTGCTGGACGAGCCGACCAGCGCCATGGACAACACCGGTGAAGAACGCCTCAAGCAGCGCCTGCAAGCGGTGGTGGAGGGCAAGACGGTACTGCTGGTCACGCACCGTGCCTCGTTGCTGTCGCTGGTAGACCGGCTGATCGTGATCGATCGCGGGCAGATTGTCGCCGACGGCCCGAAAGCCGCGGTCATGGATGCACTGAAGAAGGGGCAGATCAGTGTTGCATAAGCTGGATATGGGGCAGTTCAAGGACGGCCTGCGGCGCTATTTCAAAGGCAGCGACTCGCTTGGCGGCCAGCCGCTGCCCGAGGTAAACAAAGCCCTGATCGAAGATGCACCGCGGGTGGTGCGGCTGACCATCTGGGGCGTGATCCTGTTCTTCGTGTTCTTGATTGTATGGGCCAGCGTTGCGCCCATCGACGAAGTTACGCGGGGTGAAGGCAAGGCCATTCCGTCTTCCAAGGTGCAGAAGATCCAGAACCTGGAGGGCGGCATCGTCGCCGAAATCTTCGCCAAGGAGGGGCAGATCGTCGAAGTGGGCCAGCCATTGCTGCGCCTGGATGAAACCCGCTTCGCCTCCAACGTTGGTGAAACCGAGGCTGACCGCCTGGCCATGGCCCTGCGAGTCGAACGTTTGAGTGCCGAGGTAGAGGACCGCCCGCTGATTATCGACGAAAAGCTGCGTAAAGCCGCGCCAAACCAGGCGGCCAGTGAAGAGTCGCTGTACCAGAGCCGGCGCCAGCAACTGCAGGACGAAATTGGCGGCCTGCAGCAGCAGTTGGTCCAACGCCAGCAGGAGCTGCGCGAATACAGCTCCAAACGCACCCAGTACGCCAACAGCCTTGAGCTGCTGCGCAAGGAAATCAGCATGTCCGAACCGCTGGTGGCAACCGGCGCGATTTCCCAGGTTGAAGTGCTGCGCCTGCGCCGTGCTGAAGTGGAAAACCGCGGTCAGCTGGATTCCACTGCGCTGGCGATCCCGCGCGCAGAGGCGGCGATCCGCGAGGTGCAAAGCAAGATCGAAGAGACACGTGGCAAGTTCCGAAGCGAAGCGCTGACCCAGCTGAACGAGGCACGCACCGAACTGAACAAGGCTACCGCCACCAGCAAGGCGCTGGACGACCGGGTGAACCGCACACTGGTCACTTCGCCCGTGCGCGGTATCGTCAAGCAACTGCTGGTGAACACAATTGGTGGTGTGATCCAGCCAGGCAGCGATATCCTCGAAGTCGTGCCACTGGACGACACGCTGGTCATCGAGGCGAAGATTTTGCCCAAAGACATCGCCTTCCTGCACCCTGGCCAGGAAGCGACGGTCAAGTTCACCGCGTATGACTACACCATCTACGGTGGGCTAAAGGCCAAGCTGGAGCAGATTGGCGCCGACACCATTACCGATGAAGACAAGAAGACTACGTATTACCTGATCAAGCTGCGCACTGATCGCAGCCACCTGGGGACTGACGAGAAGCCACTGCTGATCATTCCGGGGATGGTGGCGACGGTGGACATCATGACAGGCAAGAAAACCATCATGAGCTACCTGCTCAAGCCGATCATGAAAGCGCGTTCGGAAGCGCTGCGGGAGCGGTGATAGCCAACCTGCAGGTTTCGCCATTGCTTTAGGAGCGGCCTCATGTCGCGACAAGGCTGTACAAGCAGCCCTGCAAATCGCTACGTGAACCTGGGGGCCGCTACGCGGCCCTTTTGCGGCTCTAGCCCACGCCTACAGCGGCACGCGGGAGGCCATTCAGCGCCAAGGCGCAGGCTCACCCACCAGTTGCCCCTGAATCCCGCCTACTCCCATCTCCAGCAACACCAACCGCTCTCCTTCCGTCTCGACTCGCTCGGCAATCAGCGGCAGGTCGATGCTATGCGCCGCACGCTGGATCGCTTCGATGAACAGCCGCTTGTGCTGCTCATGATCGATGTTGCGGATGTAACTGCCGTCAATCTTCAGGTACGCCAGGCCCAAATGCGCCAGGTTGCCAATCATGCTGAAGCGCCCACCGAAGCGTTGCAAAGCCAACCCGAAGCCAAGCCCATGCAGGCGCCGGGTGAGTTGCTCCAACGCGGCCTGCTCAGGCAACTGCTCCTCGCCAATTTCAAAAACCAGCCGCGGACCGAGCGCCGCATTCTGGCCCAGCAGCTCGAAAACGCGCTGAAGGGCCTTGGGGTCGGCCAGGGTGGCGGCGGACAGGTTCAACGCCAGCACCTGGTCATGCCCTCGCAGGTGCGCCAACACTTTCTCCAGCACCAGCACATCCAGCCGCGGCATCCAGCCGAAGCGCTCCAGCCAAGGCAGGAAGCGGCCCGCCGGCAAGGCCTCGCCCTGGCCATCGCGCAAACGCGAAATAACTTTGTGGTGCAGTACCCGTTGCGAGGAAGCGCACTCCATCACTGGCTGGAAGAACAACTCGAAATGCCCATTGATGAACGCCTGGTCGAGCCGTTCGTGCCAGGCATGCTGGCTATCTGCAGCAACCGCAGCAACACCTTGCTCAAGGCATACCCAGCCCGGCGTTGGCTGGTTCTCAGCCCGGGCCAGAGCCTCGTCGGCAAGCTTCAGCAATGCCTGGGGTGAATCACCAGGGCTGAATGGCGCCAGGCCTATACAAGCCACTGGGTCGATATCACTGGCCCCCGTTTCGTGCAGGCTCTGCAACGTTGCCTCCAGAGCCTGGGCAAGGTGTACTGCCTCCTCATGCACCATGCCCGGTGCCAGCACTGCAAACTCGCCGCCGCGGCTGCGGGAAATGAGGTCGTTGGTTTCCGGGTAGCTGGCACAAGTACGACGCAGCTGTTCACCTACCGCTTGCAACAACTGGTCGGTACGCTGGCCGCCAAGGCGGGCGTTCAGGCCAGCCAGGCCCTGAACCCGCAGCAACAGCAGGTAGCCGGCGCGCGCGTCTTCCAGGTTGCTTACCCGATTGTTCAGCTGCATTTCAAAATAGCGGCGGTTCGACAGCCCGGTCAGGCTGTCCTGGTAGGACTCCGCACGTAGCCGCTCACTGCGCTCGGCCTGCTCGGTGAACAGGGCTTTGAGTTTCTCGACCATCTGGTTCATCGCTTGCACTACGCGGCGTAGCTCCGGCGTGCGTGGCAACTCTGGCAGGCTGAGGAATTCGCGGCGGGCAATAGCGTGGGATTGCTCGACCATGTAGTCCAGCGGCCTCAACTGGCGGCGCAACAGCAAAGCACCGAGCACGGCACTGGCCGCACCGCACAACAGCAACCAACCCAGGCTGCCCAAGGCGCTTTGCCAAAGCTTGGCAATGGCGAACATCGGGTGGCTGATCACTTCAACGCGCGCGGCCTGCTGCCAGCCACGACTGACGATTGCATCGCCGCCGGCGGCCTCAAGGCCGATCAGGCGCACGAACCAAAGCGGCACACCGCCAGGGTCTGGCTCGGCGTGACGCTCCACCAGCACGGCGTTGGAACCCAGGTCGACGACCTTGATGCTTGCATAGTAACCACTGTCGAAAATCGAGCTGACCATCAGCTCGACCATCGCTGGGTCGTCGATATTCGGCGTCAGCGAAAGCGCCAGCGCGGTGGCCGCATCCTGGGCGTGCGAGCGCAGCTGGTTGACGTACTGGCTGCGCGAGCTTTCCAGGCTGACCATGAAACTGCCACTGAAGGCGACCACCAGGAACAGGCAAATGGCCAACAGCAATTGTTTGAACAGTGACATCTGTGCTCCTTCAGTAAACCGGCTCGGCCGGGAACCCTTCGGCCTGCATTTTCTTCAACAAATCCTGCCAGCGTGACAGCCGCTTGGTATCACCAACCTTCTTGTTCCCTGCCGCGCCCGTCAGCCACAACCCCTCGCCATTGAAGGCGTACACCGGCAGCAGGTCGGTACGCTGGCTTGCCGGCTTTATGGCATCCATCAGACTGTCCAGCACCAAAGGTTGGGCCTGTGGGCTTGAATAATAGGTCAGGACCATGTGTGCCCGGTTCTGCCGCAGCGCCTTGACGTAGGTGATGCGCAGTTTCTCGCTGGGGATTCCCATGCGCCGTAGACTGAAATATTTGGCGATGGCGTAATCCTCGCAGTCCCCTGCACCTTTGATCAGTGCCTGCACAGGTGTGGCCCAGTAGTCGACCTCATGCCACAGATCGATATCCTCGACATAACGCAATTGCTGGTTGAAGAAGCGGTTGACCACTTGCAACCGTTCAAGCTCAGTACCCTGCTTCTGCGTGGCCATCAGGCTCTGCCAAGCATCGATGCGACCCTGCCCGGCACCTAGTGGGCCGTACAGAGCCTGCGACTTGCGGCTGATCTGGGAGAAATCCCAATCCGCGTGCAAGCCGCCCAGCAGAAGACTGCCCAGCAGCGCGGCAAAGCCGACATATCGCACTACGGTTTTGAGCAACCAGGATATCGCCACTGCGAAGCCCTGTTCAGACCAGTCGAAAGCAGCGATGGTGGGGCTTGCCACCGCAAAAGACAATGGCACCCTGCAATCACGCACCCGGCTGTCAGCCCGCCTATACTTTCTGCTTACATCTTTCTATAGGCAGCTTCCTTTGACGTGCGACTTCCTCCACCATAGCCGCGCTTTTGGGGCGCCCGTACCAGTGTGGGTGCAGGTTTGACACACTCACAAGCTGTTACTAGTTTAATTGGATCCAATATAGTCATCGTTGAGGCAGGCGTCGCGTGGCCAAGAAAATCAAATTGAGCAATGTGCTGGCCAGCGAGCAGTTGTTGCCGCATCAGGCCCGTGGCGTGATCGAAGAACGCCTGCGCAGCGCCATTCTCGATGGTCGCTTGCCGCCTGGTACTGCAGTTCGCCAACAAGAGCTCGCCACCTTGTACGGCGTCAGTCGCATGCCCGTGCGCGAGGCCCTGCGCCAGCTCGAAGCGCAATCCCTGTTGAAAGTGGAGATGCACAAGGGCGCCGTCGTTGCACCGCTGATCGGCGAGGATGCAGTGGACACCTATGCCCTTCGCGTATTGCTCGAGAGCGAGGCGCTGCGCCAGTCTATCCCGCTGCTTGATGCCAGCGACATCGCCAGCGCCCGCGGGTATATCCAGCAACTGGAGAACGAGACCAGCCACACCGAAATTGGCCGCCTCAACCGCCTGCTCCACATGGCGCTGTACAGCAAGGCGCCGAACAAGAAACTACTGCGCCTTATCGAGAACGAACTGAACGAGGAAGAACGCTTCCTGCGCTTCCATCTTTCGTCCATGGGCCTGGGCAAGCTCACTCAGGACGATCACAACGCACTGGTAGATGCAGCCAGCGACAAGCTGGTGGACGAAGCGGTAGCGGTGCTGGAACGGCACCTCAATGGCGGGGCGCGGGTGATCCGTAATTACCTGGATACGCAATTGGGGCGTTAGCCCATTACCGGCTTTACGCGTTAATTGATGGGTTGCAAATTAATCTTGCTCCGCCAACAATGAGACTAATTATCATTAACGTCCATTGATGCCGGCGCCCTCCTCCATGCCCAGCAACGATTCCGTGCAAACGCTCTACAGTGACCACCACGGCTGGTTGCATACCTGGCTGCGTAGCAAGCTCGGCAACGCAGCCGATGCGGCTGACCTCGCCCAGGATACCTTCGTCCGCTTGCTACAGCGTCGTGAACAATTGCAGCTGAATGCTCCCAGGGCCTTCCTGCGCACGGTAGCGCGTGGGTTGGTGATCGATCATTGGCGCCGCGAGGAACTGCACAGGGCCTACCTGGAGGCTTTGGCCCATGTGCCGGAAGCACTGGTCCCCTCAGTCGAGACCCGCGAGCTGCTGCTGGAATTGCTTGAACGTATTGCACGCATGCTCGACGGCCTCAAACCCAAGGTACGTCGCGCATTCCTGCTGGCTCAATGCGAGGGGCTGAAGCATCAGGCCATCGCCGAACAGATGGGTATCTCCGTGCGCACCGTTGAGCGCTACATCGCCGATGCGCTCTATCACTGCTACGTGCTGCGCTATGAAGACGACTGCTGATTCCATGACCGTCGCACGCCCTGATCCAAAAACGGTCAGGCAGGCCATTCAGTGGATGCTGCGGCTACGTGAGAGCGGGCACGATCCAGCTCTGCAACAACAGTGCGCGCAATGGCGCAGCAGCCACCACGAAAACGAACAGGCCTGGCAGCGTATGGTTCACCTTCATAAGGACCTCGACCTGCGCGCTATCCCGGGTGCCGGGCTGGCATTGCAGACACTGGAAACCAGCCAGCAGCGCCTGCGCCGTCGACAGGCGCTGAAGCTGCTTGGCGGCGTTGTCATGGCAGGATCTGCGAGCTGGCTGGCCAAAGACCTCGATACTGTGAGTGCCTGGACGTCAGACTATGCCACCGGCACGGGCGAGCGACGCGTCTTCACCCTGCCCGATGGCTCACTGATGCAACTCAATACCTGCAGTGCCGTGGACCTGGCCTTCCATGATCAACAGCGCCTGGTCCGCCTGAAGCATGGGGAATTGATGATCAACTGCAACCCCCGGAATCCCCTGCTGGTACAAACCCGCGACGCGCTGCTTGAAGGCTTCGAAGGACGCTTTGTGGCCTATCAGGATAGCGACTACACACGTGTCAGCGTCAGCCACGGCAAAGTGGCGATACACCGGCCTGGTGCTGGCCAACTTCAGTGGATCGAAGGTGGCCAGAACTGGCGCCTGGATGCTCAAGGTGCGCACCGGCTCGCGCACATGGACATGGATGCGATGGCCTGGACTGAAGGGTTGATCGTCACTCAGGACATGCGCCTCTCCAACTTCCTCGCGCAGGTCAGCCGCTATCGCCATGGTTACCTGGGCTGCAGCAATGATATTGCCGACCTGCGCCTGTCGGGGGTGTTCCGCCTCGAAGACCCGGAGCAACTGCTTCGGCTGCTACCGCAGACGTTGCCCGTACGACTTCGTCGACGTACACGCTGGTGGGTGCATGTAGAGAGCATCACCTGATAAGGCGTTATCGATTTCTGGCGGGTTTTGAATCCAGGTCCGGCTAGGACAGTAAGCAACACTTTCTGCCCTCGACACTTTAACGGACCCTTCATGTCTACCAACCCGGTGTTAACCCACACTTTCAGCCCGAATGATTTTCGTCCAGTCCTGCAATCAGCTCACTTGCGCCATGCCATCCGGGCTGTTCTGTTTGGTACCGCCCTGGGCCTGGCAACTGTTCCGCAACTTTCCGTTGCGGCCGACACAGCCGAAGTGAGCCAACACTATGCAATACCAGCTGGCGAACTGACCGACGTGCTCAACACAATCGCTCGCCAGGCCGGGATCACCCTATCGAGCACGCCTCAGCTGACCGATGGCCTGCATTCCAACGGACTGCAGGGGCAGTACACAGCCGATCAGGCGCTGCGCCAGTTGCTAAATGGCAGCGGACTGGAAGCCGTCAGCCAGGGGGGACGTAACTATGTGCTGCAGGCACAGCGTCAGAACGCTGCCCTGGCATTGCCAGACACCGACATCCGTAGTTTCTCCCTCGGCAACGCACTGGGCAGCATGGAGGGTTACAACGCCACGCACAGCCAGGTGGCGACCAAGACCAGCATGCCCTTGGTGGAGACATCCCAATCGATCTCGGTGGTTACTCGCCAGCAAATGGATGATCAGGGCTCTCAGACCGTTGCCCAAGCCATGCGCTACACGCCTGGAGTACTGACCAACCCGTACGGTGCCACTCATCGCTATGACTATGTAGCCATGCGCGGCTTCAACGACGGTTCGGTGGACAACATCTACGTCGATGGGCTCAAGTCAATGGGAGACAACGGCACCTACAGCACAATGCAGGTAGACCCATACTTCCTTGAGCGCATCGACATTCTCAAGGGACCATCTTCGGTACTGTACGGGCGAAGCTCGCCGGGTGGCCTGGTAGCCCTGACCACCAAGAAGCCACTCTTTGCCCCTTACCATCAGGTTCAGGCCACGGTAGGTACTCAGGGCCAGCGTGGCGTGGGCTTCGACTTCAGTGGTCCTGTGGATGACGACAAACGCATTGCGTATCGCCTGACGGGTTTGGCGGATGCTTCCGACACTCAGTTCGACCACAACAAGGAAGAACGTTACGCCATCGCCCCTGCTATCAGTGTCGACTTCACCGAAGACACCTCACTCACGCTGCAGGCCTATTTGCAGCACGACCCTGACGGTGGGTACCACGGCGGCAACCCTGCAGACGGCATGCTGCACAAGCGCAACGGTTTTCGCCTGTCAGACCATTTCTTCGAAGGCGAGCCGAGCATCGACAACTACGAGCGCACGCAGCAATCCTTCAGTTACCAGTTTGAGCACCGCTTCAATGATGTTTTCACCGCGCGGCAGAACTTCCGTTATCAGGATTCCGACGTGTCGATGGACCAGGTGTACGCCGCCGGCTGGGCAGATGTTGACAGCAACATGCTAAACCGCGCCTATACCGGCGGCGACGAGCGTCTGCATTCATACATCATTGATAACATGCTGCAGGCAGAGTTTTTTACTGGGGCCGCCAAGCACACCCTGCTCTTGGGGGCTGACTACCAGCGGCGCAAAGCCGACGTGACATGGCGTTATGGCACCGTCGACCCGCTGGATGCTGGCAATCCTCAGTACGGCAATGGCAACCTTCAGGTACTGGGCGAGAACCGCTACCAGCGGCGTTTGCAACAAACGGGTGTGTACCTGCAGGATCTGGTGGAGCTGGACCAGTGGCGCTTTTCCTTGGGACTGCGCCAGGACTGGGTGAAGGTGTCCGAAGAGAACCGTGACAGCGACAGCAAGGTCAGTGATCAACGCTCCAGGTTCACCTCCCGGGCTGGAGTGCTCTACCTGTTCGAGAACGGCATTGCGCCCTACATCAGCTACTCGGAGTCGTTCAACCCGAACACCGTGTCCGACCAGCAAGGTCGGCCGCTGGCACCGACGGAGGGCACTCAGTGGGAAGCCGGCATCAAATATCAGCCACCAGGGAGCGACAACCTGTTCACCGCATCGGTGTTCCGCATCGAGCAGGAGAATTTGGCGTCTAAACAGCCTGACGAAGACTTCTACCGCCCTGTCGGTGAAGTCCGCTCGCAAGGGCTGGAGCTGGAGGCCCATGTGCAACTGACCGACAGCCTCAAACTGCTGGGTGGCTATACCTTCACCGATATCGAGTATTCGAAGTCAATGCCGAGCCTTGTGTCGGGCAACTTGGACAACAAGGGTAATTCGCCGACTCAGGCGCCGAAACAGATGCTCTCGCTGTGGGCCGACTATAACTTCCGCCAGGGGGCACTGGATGGCCTGCGGCTGGGCGGTGGGGTGCGATATGTGGGGTACAGCTGGGTCGATGCGGAAAACAGCATGAAGGTGCCTTCCTACACCCTGTTCGACGCCTCGATCGGCTATGACCTGGGCAAGGTCGGTCTTACGGGTGTGGATGTGCGCTTGAACGCCAACAACCTTACCAATGAAAGCTACATCACCTCATGTGCCAGCCTGAACTACTGCTACATGGGTGAAGAGCGCAATGTGAGCGCCACGGTCAGCTATCAGTTCTAACCGATATTGAAACCCGGAAAAGACAAAGCCCCTGTCTGCATCGCAGACAGGGGCTTTGGGTTTGAATCTTGACGATGACCTACTCTCACATGGGGAAACCCCACACTACCATCGGCGATGCATCGTTTCACTGCTGAGTTCGGGATGGGATCAGGTGGTTCCAATGCTCTATGGTCGTCAAGAAATTCTGTGTGCTGGCCCGTCCCTAGGACGTGCCTGCGAATCTCTGTAGTTCCTACTTAAAGACAAAACCCCTACCTGCATGCGCAGATAGGGGTTTTGCGAAATGAATCTTGACGATGACCTACTCTCACATGGGGAAACCCCACACTACCATCGGCGATGCATCGTTTCACTACTGAGTTCGGGATGGGATCAGGTGGTTCCAATGCTCTATGGTCGTCAAGAAATTCTGTTGCCAGAATGTCCAGATGGACAGCCCAGCGAATTCGGATATGCGATATTTGTGGTCTTACGAATTTTCGGGTCTTTCGTCTTCACCACCGCAATCTGCGTCAGCAAATTGCTTGGGTGTTATATGGTCAAGCCTCACGGGCAATTAGTATTGGTTAGCTCAACGCCTCACAGCGCTTACACACCCAACCTATCAACGTCGTAGTCTTCGACGGCCCTTTAGGGGATTCAAGATCCCAGTGAGATCTCATCTTGAGGCAAGTTTCCCGCTTAGATGCTTTCAGCGGTTATCTCTTCCGAACATAGCTACCCGGCAATGCCACTGGCGTGACAACCGGAACACCAGAGGTTCGTCCACTCCGGTCCTCTCGTACTAGGAGCAGCCCCTCTCAAATCTCAAACGTCCACGGCAGATAGGGACCGAACTGTCTCACGACGTTCTAAACCCAGCTCGCGTACCACTTTAAATGGCGAACAGCCATACCCTTGGGACCGGCTTCAGCCCCAGGATGTGATGAGCCGACATCGAGGTGCCAAACACCGCCGTCGATATGAACTCTTGGGCGGTATCAGCCTGTTATCCCCGGAGTACCTTTTATCCGTTGAGCGATGGCCCTTCCATACAGAACCACCGGATCACTAAGACCTACTTTCGTACCTGCTCGACGTGTTTGTCTCGCAGTCAAGCGCGCTTTTGCCTTTATACTCTACGACCGATTTCCGACCGGTCTGAGCGCACCTTCGTACTCCTCCGTTACTCTTTGGGAGGAGACCGCCCCAGTCAAACTACCCACCATACACTGTCCTCGATCCGGATAACGGACCTGAGTTAGAACCTCAAAGTTGCCAGGGTGGTATTTCAAGGATGGCTCCATGAGAACTGGCGTCCCCACTTCAAAGCCTCCCACCTATCCTACACAAGCAAATTCAAAGTCCAGTGCAAAGCTATAGTAAAGGTTCACGGGGTCTTTCCGTCTAGCCGCGGATACACTGCATCTTCACAGCGATTTCAATTTCACTGAGTCTCGGGTGGAGACAGCGCCGCCATCGTTACGCCATTCGTGCAGGTCGGAACTTACCCGACAAGGAATTTCGCTACCTTAGGACCGTTATAGTTACGGCCGCCGTTTACCGGGGCTTCGATCAAGAGCTTCGCTTGCGCTAACCCCATCAATTAACCTTCCGGCACCGGGCAGGCGTCACACCCTATACGTCCACTTTCGTGTTTGCAGAGTGCTGTGTTTTTAATAAACAGTCGCAGCGGCCTGGTATCTTCGACCGGCATGGGCTTACGGAGCAAGTCCTTCACCCTCGCCGGCGCACCTTCTCCCGAAGTTACGGTGCCATTTTGCCTAGTTCCTTCACCCGAGTTCTCTCAAGCGCCTTGGTATTCTCTACCTAACCACCTGTGTCGGTTTGGGGTACGGTTCCCAGTTATCTGAAGCTTAGGAGCTTTTCTTGGAAGCATGGTATCAACCACTTCGTCGCCTAAAGGCAACTCGTCATCAGCTCTCGGCCTTGAAATCCCGGATTTGCCTAAGATTTCAGCCTACCACCTTAAACCTGGACAACCAACGCCAGGCTGGCCTAACCTTCTCCGTCCCTCCATCGCAATAACTGGAAGTACAGGAATATTAACCTGTTTTCCATCGACTACGCTTTTCAGCCTCGCCTTAGGGACCGACTAACCCTGCGTCGATTAACGTTGCGCAGGAAACCTTGGTCTTTCGGCGTGCGAGTTTTTCACTCGCATTGTCGTTACTCATGTCAGCATTCGCACTTCTGATACCTCCAGCAAGCTTCTCAACTCACCTTCACAGGCTTACAGAACGCTCCTCTACCGCATCATCATAAGATGATACCCGTAGCTTCGGTGCATGGTTTGAGCCCCGTTACATCTTCCGCGCAGGCCGACTCGACTAGTGAGCTATTACGCTTTCTTTAAAGGGTGGCTGCTTCTAAGCCAACCTCCTAGCTGTCTAAGCCTTCCCACATCGTTTCCCACTTAACCATGACTTTGGGACCTTAGCTGACGGTCTGGGTTGTTTCCCTTTTCACGACGGACGTTAGCACCCGCCGTGTGTCTCCCATGCTCGGCACTTGTAGGTATTCGGAGTTTGCATCGGTTTGGTAAGTCGGGATGACCCCCTAGCCGAAACAGTGCTCTACCCCCTACAGTGATACATGAGGCGCTACCTAAATAGCTTTCGAGGAGAACCAGCTATCTCCGAGCTTGATTAGCCTTTCACTCCGATCCACAGGTCATCCGCTAACTTTTCAACGGTAGTCGGTTCGGTCCTCCAGTCAGTGTTACCTAACCTTCAACCTGCCCATGGATAGATCGCCCGGTTTCGGGTCTATACCCAGCGACTAAACGCCCTATTAAGACTCGCTTTCGCTACGCCTCCCCTATTCGGTTAAGCTCGCCACTGAATATAAGTCGCTGACCCATTATACAAAAGGTACGCAGTCACCTAACAAAGTAGGCTCCCACTGCTTGTACGCATACGGTTTCAGGTTCTATTTCACTCCCCTCTCCGGGGTTCTTTTCGCCTTTCCCTCACGGTACTGGTTCACTATCGGTCAGTCAGTAGTATTTAGCCTTGGAGGATGGTCCCCCCATATTCAGACAAAGTTTCTCGTGCTCCGTCCTACTCGATTTCATTGACAAGAGATTTTCGTGTACGGGGCTATCACCCACTATGGCCGCACTTTCCAGAGCGTTCCACTAATCTCAAATCAACTTAAGGGCTGGTCCCCGTTCGCTCGCCACTACTAAGGGAATCTCGGTTGATTTCTTTTCCTCAGGGTACTTAGATGTTTCAGTTCCCCTGGTTCGCCTCTTGCACCTATGTATTCAGTACAAGATAACCAGCTTGTGCTGGCTGGGTTCCCCCATTCAGAGATCTCTGGATCACAGTCTGTTTGCCGACTCCCCAAAGCTTATCGCAGGCTACCACGTCTTTCATCGCCTCTGACTGCCAAGGCATCCACCGTATGCGCTTCTTCACTTGACCATATAACCCCAAGCAATCTGGTTATACTGTGAAGACGACATTCGCCGAAAATTCGTACGTTGCTCTTTCGAGCAGAACTCACAAATTTTACCTTAGCCTGATCCACCAGCAGTGAAACTGGTGTTCAGTCTATATCTATCACATATCCGAATTTTTAAAGAACGATCTGACAAAAGTCAGAAATCAACATTCGATCTGAATGTTCATTTCTAAGTTCTGACAAGTGACTGCGTACGGCGAAAGTGGTGGAGCCAAGCGGGATCGAACCGCTGACCTCCTGCGTGCAAGGCAGGCGCTCTCCCAGCTGAGCTATGGCCCCGTATTCTACGGCTGAACCATGTAATGGTAGGTCTGGGCAGATTTGAACTGCCGACCTCACCCTTATCAGGGGTGCGCTCTAACCAACTGAGCTACAGACCTATAACAGGGTCGCGTTACAGCATCGTCTTTTACAATGAATCAAGCAATTCGTGTGGGAGCTCATCAGCAGGCTGATGTCGTCGATTAAGGAGGTGATCCAGCCGCAGGTTCCCCTACGGCTACCTTGTTACGACTTCACCCCAGTCATGAATCACACCGTGGTAACCGTCCCCCCGAAGGTTAGACTAGCTACTTCTGGTGCAACCCACTCCCATGGTGTGACGGGCGGTGTGTACAAGGCCCGGGAACGTATTCACCGCGACATTCTGATTCGCGATTACTAGCGATTCCGACTTCACGCAGTCGAGTTGCAGACTGCGATCCGGACTACGATCGGTTTTGTGAGATTAGCTCCACCTCGCGGCTTGGCAACCCTCTGTACCGACCATTGTAGCACGTGTGTAGCCCAGGCCGTAAGGGCCATGATGACTTGACGTCATCCCCACCTTCCTCCGGTTTGTCACCGGCAGTCTCCTTAGAGTGCCCACCATAACGTGCTGGTAACTAAGGACAAGGGTTGCGCTCGTTACGGGACTTAACCCAACATCTCACGACACGAGCTGACGACAGCCATGCAGCACCTGTGTCAGAGTTCCCGAAGGCACCAATCCATCTCTGGAAAGTTCTCTGCATGTCAAGGCCTGGTAAGGTTCTTCGCGTTGCTTCGAATTAAACCACATGCTCCACCGCTTGTGCGGGCCCCCGTCAATTCATTTGAGTTTTAACCTTGCGGCCGTACTCCCCAGGCGGTCAACTTAATGCGTTAGCTGCGCCACTAAAATCTCAAGGATTCCAACGGCTAGTTGACATCGTTTACGGCGTGGACTACCAGGGTATCTAATCCTGTTTGCTCCCCACGCTTTCGCACCTCAGTGTCAGTATCAGTCCAGGTGGTCGCCTTCGCCACTGGTGTTCCTTCCTATATCTACGCATTTCACCGCTACACAGGAAATTCCACCACCCTCTACCGTACTCTAGCTTGCCAGTTTTGGATGCAGTTCCCAGGTTGAGCCCGGGGCTTTCACATCCAACTTAACAAACCACCTACGCGCGCTTTACGCCCAGTAATTCCGATTAACGCTTGCACCCTCTGTATTACCGCGGCTGCTGGCACAGAGTTAGCCGGTGCTTATTCTGTCGGTAACGTCAAAACAGCAAGGTATTAGCTTACTGCCCTTCCTCCCAACTTAAAGTGCTTTACAATCCGAAGACCTTCTTCACACACGCGGCATGGCTGGATCAGGCTTTCGCCCATTGTCCAATATTCCCCACTGCTGCCTCCCGTAGGAGTCTGGACCGTGTCTCAGTTCCAGTGTGACTGATCATCCTCTCAGACCAGTTACGGATCGTCGCCTTGGTGAGCCATTACCCCACCAACTAGCTAATCCGACCTAGGCTCATCTGATAGCGCAAGGCCCGAAGGTCCCCTGCTTTCTCCCGTAGGACGTATGCGGTATTAGCGTTCCTTTCGAAACGTTGTCCCCCACTACCAGGCAGATTCCTAGGCATTACTCACCCGTCCGCCGCTGAATCAAGGAGCAAGCTCCCGTCATCCGCTCGACTTGCATGTGTTAGGCCTGCCGCCAGCGTTCAATCTGAGCCATGATCAAACTCTTCAGTTCAATACTGCTTGGGTTTTTAAGAAACCCTAAACTTGGCTCAGCAATCTCAAATGACTATGTGATTTCTCGCATGGCCACTTGTGATGCTGATAATCTTTTTGACTATCAGTCCGTACTCACAAGCACCCACACGAATTGCTTGATTCGATTTGTTAAAGAGCGTTTGGTTAAGAGCTTTTCGTCTCAACCGAGGCGCGCATTCTACGCTTTCCTCAGAGCCTGTCAAGCGTTTATTTTGAAGTTTTTGCGAGAAACTCGTTTAACTTCAGACACTTAACTCGCTTCGATCTCTCGTCGCGGGAGGTGAATAATACAGCATTCAAAAACACTGTCAACCACCTTTTTACTGCAGCTGGCTAACCTTGCGGCTTACCAGGACGAAGCATGAGCTTCTACTTAAAGACAAAACCCCTACCTGCGTGCGCAGATAGGGGTTTTGCGAAATGAATCTTGACGATGACCTACTCTCACATGGGGAAACCCCACACTACCATCGGCGATGCATCGTTTCACTACTGAGTTCGGGATGGGATCAGGTGGTTCCAATGCTCTATGGTCGTCAAGAAATTCTGTTGCCAGAATGTCCAGTTGGACAGCCCAGCGAATTCGGATATGCGATATTTGTGGTCTTACGAATTTTCGGGTCTTTCGTCTTCACCACCGCAATCTGCGTCAGCAAATTGCTTGGGTGTTATATGGTCAAGCCTCACGGGCAATTAGTATTGGTTAGCTCAACGCCTCACAGCGCTTACACACCCAACCTATCAACGTCGTAGTCTTCGACGGCCCTTTAGGGGATTCAAGATCCCAGTGAGATCTCATCTTGAGGCAAGTTTCCCGCTTAGATGCTTTCAGCGGTTATCTCTTCCGAACATAGCTACCCGGCAATGCCACTGGCGTGACAACCGGAACACCAGAGGTTCGTCCACTCCGGTCCTCTCGTACTAGGAGCAGCCCCTCTCAAATCTCAAACGTCCACGGCAGATAGGGACCGAACTGTCTCACGACGTTCTAAACCCAGCTCGCGTACCACTTTAAATGGCGAACAGCCATACCCTTGGGACCGGCTTCAGCCCCAGGATGTGATGAGCCGACATCGAGGTGCCAAACACCGCCGTCGATATGAACTCTTGGGCGGTATCAGCCTGTTATCCCCGGAGTACCTTTTATCCGTTGAGCGATGGCCCTTCCATACAGAACCACCGGATCACTAAGACCTACTTTCGTACCTGCTCGACGTGTTTGTCTCGCAGTCAAGCGCGCTTTTGCCTTTATACTCTACGACCGATTTCCGACCGGTCTGAGCGCACCTTCGTACTCCTCCGTTACTCTTTGGGAGGAGACCGCCCCAGTCAAACTACCCACCATACACTGTCCTCGATCCGGATAACGGACCTGAGTTAGAACCTCAAAGTTGCCAGGGTGGTATTTCAAGGATGGCTCCATGAGAACTGGCGTCCCCACTTCAAAGCCTCCCACCTATCCTACACAAGCAAATTCAAAGTCCAGTGCAAAGCTATAGTAAAGGTTCACGGGGTCTTTCCGTCTAGCCGCGGATACACTGCATCTTCACAGCGATTTCAATTTCACTGAGTCTCGGGTGGAGACAGCGCCGCCATCGTTACGCCATTCGTGCAGGTCGGAACTTACCCGACAAGG
Organism: Pseudomonas sp. 10(2024); assembly: GCF_045164175.1. Taxonomy (NCBI): domain Bacteria; kingdom Pseudomonadati; phylum Pseudomonadota; class Gammaproteobacteria; order Pseudomonadales; family Pseudomonadaceae; genus Pseudomonas; species Pseudomonas sp. 10(2024). Next base: position 127,561 of record NZ_CP174006.1, on the reverse strand, counting down.
AATTTCGCTACCTTAGGACCGTTATAGTTACGGCCGCCGTTTACCGGGGCTTCGATCAAGAGCTTCGCTTGCGCTAACCCCATCAATTAACCTTCCGGCACCGGGCAGGCGTCACACCCTATACGTCCACTTTCGTGTTTGCAGAGTGCTGTGTTTTTAATAAACAGTCGCAGCGGCCTGGTATCTTCGACCGGCATGGGCTTACGGAGCAAGTCCTTCACCCTCGCCGGCGCACCTTCTCCCGAAGTTACGGTGCCATTTTGCCTAGTTCCTTCACCCGAGTTCTCTCAAGCGCCTTGGTATTCTCTACCTAACCACCTGTGTCGGTTTGGGGTACGGTTCCCAGTTATCTGAAGCTTAGGAGCTTTTCTTGGAAGCATGGTATCAACCACTTCGTCGCCTGAAGGCAACTCGTCATCAGCTCTCGGCCTTGAAATCCCGGATTTGCCTAAGATTTCAGCCTACCACCTTAAACCTGGACAACCAACGCCAGGCTGGCCTAACCTTCTCCGTCCCTCCATCGCAATAACTGGAAGTACAGGAATATTAACCTGTTTTCCATCGACTACGCTTTTCAGCCTCGCCTTAGGGACCGACTAACCCTGCGTCGATTAACGTTGCGCAGGAAACCTTGGTCTTTCGGCGTGCGAGTTTTTCACTCGCATTGTCGTTACTCATGTCAGCATTCGCACTTCTGATACCTCCAGCAAGCTTCTCAACTCACCTTCACAGGCTTACAGAACGCTCCTCTACCGCATCATCATAAGATGATACCCGTAGCTTCGGTGCATGGTTTGAGCCCCGTTACATCTTCCGCGCAGGCCGACTCGACTAGTGAGCTATTACGCTTTCTTTAAAGGGTGGCTGCTTCTAAGCCAACCTCCTAGCTGTCTAAGCCTTCCCACATCGTTTCCCACTTAACCATGACTTTGGGACCTTAGCTGACGGTCTGGGTTGTTTCCCTTTTCACGACGGACGTTAGCACCCGCCGTGTGTCTCCCATGCTCGGCACTTGTAGGTATTCGGAGTTTGCATCGGTTTGGTAAGTCGGGATGACCCCCTAGCCGAAACAGTGCTCTACCCCCTACAGTGATACATGAGGCGCTACCTAAATAGCTTTCGAGGAGAACCAGCTATCTCCGAGCTTGATTAGCCTTTCACTCCGATCCACAGGTCATCCGCTAACTTTTCAACGGTAGTCGGTTCGGTCCTCCAGTCAGTGTTACCTAACCTTCAACCTGCCCATGGATAGATCGCCCGGTTTCGGGTCTATACCCAGCGACTAAACGCCCTATTAAGACTCGCTTTCGCTACGCCTCCCCTATTCGGTTAAGCTCGCCACTGAATATAAGTCGCTGACCCATTATACAAAAGGTACGCAGTCACCTAACAAAGTAGGCTCCCACTGCTTGTACGCATACGGTTTCAGGTTCTATTTCACTCCCCTCTCCGGGGTTCTTTTCGCCTTTCCCTCACGGTACTGGTTCACTATCGGTCAGTCAGTAGTATTTAGCCTTGGAGGATGGTCCCCCCATATTCAGACAAAGTTTCTCGTGCTCCGTCCTACTCGATTTCATTGATAAGAGATTTTCGTGTACGGGGCTATCACCCACTATGGCCGCACTTTCCAGAGCGTTCCACTAATCTCAAATCAACTTAAGGGCTGGTCCCCGTTCGCTCGCCACTACTAAGGGAATCTCGGTTGATTTCTTTTCCTCAGGGTACTTAGATGTTTCAGTTCCCCTGGTTCGCCTCTTGCACCTATGTATTCAGTACAAGATAACCAGCTTGTGCTGGCTGGGTTCCCCCATTCAGAGATCTCTGGATCACAGTCTGTTTGCCGACTCCCCAAAGCTTATCGCAGGCTACCACGTCTTTCATCGCCTCTGACTGCCAAGGCATCCACCGTATGCGCTTCTTCACTTGACCATATAACCCCAAGCAATCTGGTTATACTGTGAAGACGACATTCGCCGAAAATTCGTACGTTGCTCTTTCGAGCAGAACTCACAAATTTTACCTTAGCCTGATCCACCAGCAGTGAAACTGGTGTTCAGTCTATATCTATCACATATCCGAATTTTTAAAGAACGATCTGACAAAAGCCAGAAATCAACATTCGAAGCGAATGCTCATTTCCAGGTTCTGACCAGGAAAAACGTCTTCGACAATGAATCAAGCAATTCGTGTGGGAGCTCATCAGCAGGCTGATGTCGTCGATTAAGGAGGTGATCCAGCCGCAGGTTCCCCTACGGCTACCTTGTTACGACTTCACCCCAGTCATGAATCACACCGTGGTAACCGTCCCCCCGAAGGTTAGACTAGCTACTTCTGGTGCAACCCACTCCCATGGTGTGACGGGCGGTGTGTACAAGGCCCGGGAACGTATTCACCGCGACATTCTGATTCGCGATTACTAGCGATTCCGACTTCACGCAGTCGAGTTGCAGACTGCGATCCGGACTACGATCGGTTTTGTGAGATTAGCTCCACCTCGCGGCTTGGCAACCCTCTGTACCGACCATTGTAGCACGTGTGTAGCCCAGGCCGTAAGGGCCATGATGACTTGACGTCATCCCCACCTTCCTCCGGTTTGTCACCGGCAGTCTCCTTAGAGTGCCCACCATAACGTGCTGGTAACTAAGGACAAGGGTTGCGCTCGTTACGGGACTTAACCCAACATCTCACGACACGAGCTGACGACAGCCATGCAGCACCTGTGTCAGAGTTCCCGAAGGCACCAATCCATCTCTGGAAAGTTCTCTGCATGTCAAGGCCTGGTAAGGTTCTTCGCGTTGCTTCGAATTAAACCACATGCTCCACCGCTTGTGCGGGCCCCCGTCAATTCATTTGAGTTTTAACCTTGCGGCCGTACTCCCCAGGCGGTCAACTTAATGCGTTAGCTGCGCCACTAAAATCTCAAGGATTCCAACGGCTAGTTGACATCGTTTACGGCGTGGACTACCAGGGTATCTAATCCTGTTTGCTCCCCACGCTTTCGCACCTCAGTGTCAGTATCAGTCCAGGTGGTCGCCTTCGCCACTGGTGTTCCTTCCTATATCTACGCATTTCACCGCTACACAGGAAATTCCACCACCCTCTACCGTACTCTAGCTTGCCAGTTTTGGATGCAGTTCCCAGGTTGAGCCCGGGGCTTTCACATCCAACTTAACAAACCACCTACGCGCGCTTTACGCCCAGTAATTCCGATTAACGCTTGCACCCTCTGTATTACCGCGGCTGCTGGCACAGAGTTAGCCGGTGCTTATTCTGTCGGTAACGTCAAAACAGCAAGGTATTAGCTTACTGCCCTTCCTCCCAACTTAAAGTGCTTTACAATCCGAAGACCTTCTTCACACACGCGGCATGGCTGGATCAGGCTTTCGCCCATTGTCCAATATTCCCCACTGCTGCCTCCCGTAGGAGTCTGGACCGTGTCTCAGTTCCAGTGTGACTGATCATCCTCTCAGACCAGTTACGGATCGTCGCCTTGGTGAGCCATTACCCCACCAACTAGCTAATCCGACCTAGGCTCATCTGATAGCGCAAGGCCCGAAGGTCCCCTGCTTTCTCCCGTAGGACGTATGCGGTATTAGCGTTCCTTTCGAAACGTTGTCCCCCACTACCAGGCAGATTCCTAGGCATTACTCACCCGTCCGCCGCTGAATCAAGGAGCAAGCTCCCGTCATCCGCTCGACTTGCATGTGTTAGGCCTGCCGCCAGCGTTCAATCTGAGCCATGATCAAACTCTTCAGTTCAATACTGCTTGGGTTTTTAAGAAACCCTAAACTTGGCTCAGCAATCTCAAATGACTATGTGATTTCTCGCATGGCCACTTGTGATGCTGATAATCTTTTTGACTATCAGTCCGTACTCACAAGCACCCACACGAATTGCTTGATTCGATTTGTTAAAGAGCGTTTGGTTAAGAGCTTTTCGTCTCAACCGAGGCGCGCATTCTACGCTTTCCTCAGGGTCTGTCAAGCGTTTATTTTGAAGTTTTTTGCGAGAAACTCGTTTAGCTTCAAACACTTGGCTCGCTGCGATCTCTCGTAGCGGGAGGCGAATCATACAGCACTTGGAAGCGCTGTCAACCATCATCTCAACCGCTTTCGATCATTTGATCGCAGCCCTTTCAGCTTTCGCCTTAACTACTTAACTCATTGAATTTCAAGGAGTTTTTCGTTCCGATGTCGCTGGAAGTGGGGCGCATTATAAGGGGATTCGAGAGGGCGTCAACCTTTAATTTCAATAAACTTTGATAGCGCTGAAAAACAAAGCGGGGAGGCCTGACGGCCTCCCCGCTTTTCATCTAGAGCACCCCAGCATCACGCAGACGCTGTACCTCGCCAGCATCCAGCCCCAACACTTCCCCCAGCACCACTTCGGTATGCTCGCCCAGCAGTGGTGGCGCCCGGCGATACTCCACTGGCGTCTCCGACAACCGTATCGGGCTCGCAACTTGCGGCACACTACCCGCCAATGGATGCGGGATATTCAACGCCAACCCGCGCGCCAGCACCTGGGGGTCCTGGAACATCTGCGCCAGGTTATTGATAGGCCCACATGGCACTCCTGCAGCCTCCAACTGGGCCACCCACTCAGCCGTGGTCTTGAACACCGTAGCCTGGCGAATCAAAGGTATCAGCTCAGCCCGGTTGGCGACCCGCAGCTTATTGGTAACGAACCGAGGGTCCTCCGCCCATTGCGGCTGCCCGGCCACTTCAGCGAACTTGCGGAACTGGCTGTCATTACCGACGGTAAGAATGAAATCGCCATCTGCCGTCGGAAAGTCCTGGTAAGGGACTATATTAGGATGCGCATTACCCAGCCGACGGGGAGGGATGCCCGTGGTCAGGTAGTTCATTGCCTGGTTCGCAAGGCAGGCCACCTGCACATCGAGCAATGCCATGTCGACATGCTGGCCGACCCCTGTCTGATCCCGATGAGCGAGGGCAGCCAGCATGGCGACCGTGGAATACAACCCGGTCAGAATATCGGTAAGCGCCACACCCACCTTGACCGGCCCTGCGCCTTCTTCACCCTCCGGACGGCCGGTCAGGCTCATCAGCCCACCCAACCCCTGGATCATGAAGTCATAGCCAGCGCGCTTGGCATAGGGCCCGGTCTGACCGAAGCCGGTAATGGAGCAATAGATGAGCTGCGGGTTTACCGCCTTGAGGCTCTGGTAGTCCAGGCCATAGGCAGCCAGCCCACCCACCTTGAAGTTCTCTATGACGATATCGCACTTCGCCGCCAGCTCCCGCACCAGCCGTTGCCCCTCCGGCTGGGTAAAGTCGATGGTCACTGAGCGCTTGTTGCGGTTGGCCGACAGGTAGTAAGCCGCCTCACTGGTGTCCTCACCTTCGACATCCTTGAGGAAAGGCGGCCCCCATGAGCGGGTATCGTCGCCACTGCCTGGGCGCTCGACCTTGATCACGTCGGCACCAAGGTCAGCCAAAATCTGACCAGACCACGGGCCGGCCAACACGCGCGAAAGGTCTAGCACCCGCAGATGTGATAGCGCGCCCATGGCTTGCTCCTTATTAATAGAACGCCTGGATACCAGTCTGCGCACGCCCCAGGATAAGTGCATGCACGTCGTGGGTACCTTCATAGGTGTTGACCACCTCCAGGTTAACCAGGTGGCGGGCCACACCAAACTCGTCGGAGATGCCGTTGCCGCCCAGCATGTCACGCGCCATACGGGCGATATCCAGCGCCTTGCCGCAGGAATTGCGCTTCATGATGGAGGTGATTTCCACCGCAGCCGTCCCTTCATCCTTCATGCGCCCCAGACGCAGGCAGCCCTGCAGCGCCAGGGTGATTTCGGTCTGCATGTCGGCCAGCTTCTTCTGTATCAACTGGTTGGCGGCCAGTGGACGACCAAACTGCTGACGATCCAGGGTGTATTGGCGGGCGGTGTGCCAGCAGGCTTCAGCGGCACCCAGCGCACCCCACGAAATACCATAGCGAGCCGAATTCAGGCAGGTGAACGGGCCCTTGAGGCCACGCACGTCCGGGAAGATGTTCTCTTCTGGCACGAACACATTGTCCATGACGATTTCGCCAGTGATCGAGGCGCGCAGGCCAACCTTGCCATGAATTGCCGGGGCACTCAGACCTTGCCAGCCTTTTTCCAGTACAAAGCCACGGATATCGCCCGCATCATCCTTGGCCCACACCACGAACACATCGGCGATGGGGCTGTTGGTGATCCACATCTTGCTGCCGGTCAGCCGGTAGCCACCGTCGACCTTTCTCGCCCGGGTAATCATCGAGCCAGGATCGGAGCCATGGTTAGGCTCGGTCAAACCGAAGCAACCGATCCACTCGCCACTGGCCAGCTTGGGGAGGTACTTCTGCTTTTGAGCTTCGGTGCCAAATTCGTTGATCGGCACCATCACCAGCGACGACTGCACACTCATCATCGAGCGGTAACCCGAGTCGATACGTTCCACTTCGCGAGCAATAAGGCCGTAGCACACATAGTTCAGGCCGCTGCCACCGTATTGCTCGGGGATGGTTGCACCCAACAGGCCGACTTCACCCATCTCGCGGAAGATCGCCGGATCGGTCTGCTCATGGCGGAAGGCCTCGAGCACACGCGGCGCCAGCTTGTCCTGGGCGAACTGATAAGCGCTGTCACGCACCATGCGCTCTTCTTCAGTGAGCTGCTGATCCAGCAGCAACGGGTCGATCCAGTTGAAGCTTGCTTTACCGGCCATGAGCGAATCCTCGAAATAGGGGGCAGTTTCTTGTGCCTTTGAGCCTAGGCCTGATCGGCTGCGGGGACAAACGAGGATTGCGCACCGATTAGTGATATTTTGTCACTCCGTAAATCGGCAAAACGCCTTATTGACAGCCTTACAAGTGAGTTTGACGTACATGCGCCGCAAGATCCCCAGTACCGCCGCCCTGATTTGCTTCGAGGCGGCAGCCCGTAACGAGAGCTTTACCAAGGCTGCCCAGGAACTCGCGCTGACCCAGGGTGCCGTCTGTCGGCAGATCGGTGGCCTGGAGGCCTTCCTTAATGTGGAACTGTTCCGTCGCTCGCGCCGCGGCGTAAGGCTGACCGAAGCCGGCCTGTCCTACAGTCGCCAGGTGGCGGCCCAACTGGACGCCGTGGAGCGCGATACCTTGTCGGTGATGCGCCAGCAAGGCGCCAATGTGATCGAGCTGGCGGTAGTTCCGACGTTTGGCACTCAATGGCTGCTACCACGGCTCAAGGACTTCCAGCAGCGCCATCCGGAGGTCACAGTCAACCTCACCAACCGCACCCGGCCATTCCTGTTTGCCGACACTACCTTCGATGCCGCCATCTATTTTGGTGATGCGGACTGGTCAGGCACCCAATCGCACCAACTGATGGGTGAAAACCCGGTACCTGTGTGCAGCCCGGCGCTGCTGAACGGCCAAGGCATGCTCGAGGCACGCCACATCGCGCAGCTACCACTGCTGCAGCAGAGCACGCGCCCGTATGCCTGGCGGCAATGGTTCGGCAGTGTGGGCATGAATGTGGAGCGCGACATGACAGGCCCGCGCTATGAACTATTCTCGATGCTCGCCCAGGCGGCCATGCACGATATGGGCATTGCCCTGATACCACCGTTCCTGATCCAGCGGGAGTTGGAGGAGGGAAGGCTGGTGGTCGCTAACAGGCATGCCCTGAGTAGCGACAAGGCCTACTATCTGATGATTCCAGAGCGCAAGGTGGAGTCGGCGTCGCTACGCGCCTTCCGCGACTGGCTGGTAAGCCAGGCTCAGGCCTACATAAATAGCTCAGGGACAAACGCGACAAATTGACCCTGTAGTCAATTATTTTAAACACCTACAGATGTATGTATATGTCGCATATTCGCAAACTGTAACGCAAGCACAAAAACACCCTTTAACCGTGCTCAGTACGCGGCTTTGCGGGTTATTTTGCGACATCCAACTAGTCGTAAGCGAATTGGCCGCTTTTTTTTTGATTTTTTCTCCTAATCTGCCAATGGCGCATGTTTGACGGGCTGCAACCCTATTGCTGCGACAAGCGGTCACAGGGTGACTTGTAGTTTTGACTTCGTTTCGCTCCAGAACCGGTTGAAGGCCTTCGGGTTCGTCTGCAAAATGCTTCGCCCCGCCCGGGATCCGGCGGGTTGGCGCTCCACAGCCGCCCCAGCGCACCATCCGAAGTGTGTTGGCTTCTACAAAGACAAAAGGTCACCGCAGGAGAAATAGTCGTGCACATTGGTGTTCCTCTCGAGACGCAGACCGGTGAGACAAGGGTCGCTGCGACCCCCGAAACCATCAAGAAACTGATTGGCCAGGGCCATCAGGTCACCGTTCAACGGGGGGCAGGGCTCAACGCCGCCATTCCGGACAGTGCCTATGAAGCCGTGGGTGCTTCCCTTGGGAGCGCCGCCGATGCCTACGGCGCCCAATTGGTACTCAAAGTGGTCGCCCCCAACGACCAGGAACTGGCCCTGATCAACAGCGGCAGCCTTCTGGTGGGCATGCTCAACCCCTTCAACGGTGAACTGATCGGCAAGATGGCCGAACGCGGCATTACCGCCTTCGCCCTGGAAGCCGCGCCGCGAACCTCGCGGGCGCAGAGCCTGGACGTGCTGTCGTCGCAGGCCAACATCGCCGGCTACAAGGCCGTGTTGCTGGCAGCCCATCACTACCCACGCTTCATGCCAATGCTGATGACCGCTGCCGGTACCGTTAAGGCCGCACGCGTGCTGGTACTGGGCGCCGGCGTTGCCGGCTTGCAGGCCATCGCCACAGCCAAGCGCCTGGGTGCAGTGATCGAAGCATCCGACGTTCGCCCGGCAGTGAAAGAGCAGATCGAATCACTGGGTGCAAAATTCATCGACGTGCCATACGAGACCGACGAGGAGCGAGAATGCGCCGAAGGTGTTGGCGGCTATGCCCGACCAATGCCGGCCAGTTGGATGCAGCGCCAGGCGCAGGCCGTGCACGAGCGCGCCAAGCAGGCGGATATCGTCATCACCACCGCGCTGATCCCCGGGCGCAAGGCGCCGACCCTGCTAAGCGCCGAAACCGTGGCGCAGATGAAGCCCGGCTCGGTGGTCATCGACCTGGCTGCAGCCCAAGGCGGCAACTGCCCGCTGACCGTCGCAGACCAGGTGGTGCAGGAAAACGGCGTGATCATCGTCGGCCCGACCAACCTGCCGGCCCAGGTGAGTGCCGATGCCTCGGCACTGTATGCACGCAACCTGCTGGACTTCATGAAGCTGCTGTTCGACAAGGATGGCGCGCTGATCATCAACCTCGAAGACGACATCGTCGCGGCCTGCCTGATGTGCCGTGATGGTCAGGTCGTCCGCAAAAACGGCTAAGGAGCACGACAATGGAAGACATGCTGATTTCCCACGGCATCTATAACCTGATCATTTTCGTGCTGGCCATCTATGTGGGCTACCACGTGGTGTGGAACGTCACCCCGGCGCTGCACACCCCACTGATGGCGGTCACCAATGCCATCTCGGCAATCGTCATCGTCGGCGCCATGCTAGCCGCGGCCCTGACCGTGACCCCGGCTGGCAAGCTGATGGGCACCCTGGCCGTGGCCCTTGCCGCAGTCAACGTGTTCGGTGGCTTCCTGGTCACCCGCCGCATGCTTGAGATGTTCAAGAAGAAAACCAAGAACGAGGCGAAGAAGTAAGCATGAGCATGAATCTGGTAACGCTCCTCTACCTCGTCGCCTCGGTGTGCTTCATCCAGGCGCTCAAGGGCCTGTCGCACCCGACCACCTCGCGGCGCGGCAATCTGTTCGGCATGATCGGCATGGGGCTCGCCATCCTCACTACCGTTGGCCTCATTTATAAGCTCGGGGCTGAACTTGCCACTGCGGGTATCGGCTATGTCATCGTCGGCCTGCTGGTCGGTGGCACCGCCGGTTCGATCATGGCCAAGCGCGTCGAAATGACCAAGATGCCCGAACTGGTCGCCTTCATGCACAGCATGATCGGCCTGGCCGCGGTATTCATCGCCATCGCCGCCGTACTAGAGCCGCAGTCGATGGGCATTGTGGCTGCCATCAGCGACCCGATCCCCACCGGTAACCGCCTGGAACTGTTCCTCGGCGCCGCCATTGGTGCCATTACCTTCTCCGGTTCGGTGATCGCCTTTGGCAAGCTGTCGGGCAAGTACAAGTTCCGACTGTTCCAGGGCGCACCGGTACAGTTCGCTGGCCAGCACAAACTGAACCTGATCCTTGGCCTGACCACCATCGCCCTGGGCCTGCTGTTCACTTTCACTGGCCACTACAGTGCCTTCACCCTGATGCTGGTCCTGGCCTTCATCATGGGTGTGCTGATCATTATTCCGATCGGCGGCGCCGACATGCCAGTGGTGGTGTCGATGCTCAACAGCTACTCGGGCTGGGCAGCGGCCGGCATCGGCTTCTCGCTGAACAACTCGATGCTGATCATCGCCGGTTCCCTGGTAGGTTCGTCCGGTGCCATCCTCTCGTACATCATGTGCAAGGCGATGAACCGTTCGTTCTTCAACGTCATCCTTGGCGGCTTCGGTGGCGATACCGACACTGGCGCGGCGCAAGGTTCGCAAGAACAGCGGCCGGTGAAGTCCGGTTCGGCTGACGATGCCACCTTCCTGCTCAGCAACGCCGACAGCGTGATCATCGTTCCGGGCTACGGCCTGGCGGTAGCCCGCGCACAACACGCGCTGAAAGAGCTGACCGAGAAGCTGACCCACAACGGCGTGACCGTGAAGTATGCGATTCACCCGGTAGCGGGCCGTATGCCCGGGCACATGAACGTACTGCTGGCCGAGGCTGAAGTGCCGTACGATCAGGTATTCGAAATGGAAGACATCAACGCCGAGTTCGGCCAGGCCGACGTGGTGCTGGTGCTGGGCGCCAACGACGTGGTCAACCCGGCGGCGAAGAACGATCCCAAGTCGCCAATCGCCGGCATGCCGATCCTCGAAGCGTTCAAGGCCAAGACCATCATCGTCAACAAGCGCTCGATGGCAAGCGGCTATGCCGGCCTGGACAACGAACTGTTCTATCTGGACAAGACCATGATGGTGTTCGGTGACGCCAAGAAGGTCATCGAGGACATGGTCAAGGCGGTGGAGTGACACCAGCCGCTGCAAACCTGCTGATATAAAGGAAGCCCCGGTCAGAATCTGCCGGGGCTTTTCTTTTATTGATCCGGATCAACGGCTCAAATACAAGGCTTCTCATACGACCATGGTCGTGGGACGGCAATGGGCGAAATCTCTAGACTGCGCTGCAGTAGTTTCAGTAGCCCGAGATAACAATCCATGTACCGTGATCGTATCCGCTTGTCCTCCCTGCACAGCAAGGTAATGAGTGCGGCTGATGCCGCTGGTCTGATCGAGGACGGCATGACTGTCGGCATGAGCGGCTTCACCCGCGCCGGCGAAGCCAAGGCCGTACCGCATGCATTGGCCGAACGTGCCAAGCAATCGCCACTGAAAATCAGCCTGATGACCGGCGCCAGCCTGGGCAATGACCTGGACAAACAACTGACCGAGGCCGGTGTGTTGGCCCGCCGCATGCCGTTCCAGGTCGACAGCACCCTGCGCAAAGCCATCAATGACGGCCAGGTGATGTTCATTGACCAGCACCTGTCGGAAACCGTCGAGCAACTGCGCAACCAGCAGCTGAAGCTGCCGGACATCGCGGTCATCGAAGCCGTGGCCATCACCGAGCAAGGCCACATCGTGCCAACCACTTCGGTGGGCAACTCGGCCAGCTTCGCAATCTTCGCCAAGCAGGTGATTGTGGAGATCAACCTCTCGCACAACACCAACCTCGAAGGCCTGCACGACATCTATATCCCAACCTACCGCCCGACTCGCACGCCAATCCCGCTGGTAAAGGTGGACGACCGTATCGGCAGCACCGCGATCCCGATCGATCCGGCCAAGATCGTCGGTATCGTCATCAGCGACCAGCCGGACTCGCCGTCCACTGTGCTGCCGCCAGATGATGAAACACAGGGCATCGCCGACCACCTGATCAACTTCTTCAAGAAGGAAGTGGATGCAGGCCGTATGACCAACAAGCTCGGCCCGCTGCAAGCCGGCATTGGCAGCATTGCCAATGCGGTGATGTGCGGCCTGATCGAGTCGCCGTTCGAAGACCTGACCATGTACTCCGAAGTGCTGCAGGACTCCACCTTCGACCTGATCGATGCCGGCAAGCTTAGCTTCGCATCCGGCAGCTCGATCACCCTGTCGACGCGCCGCAATGCCGATGTGTTCGGCAACCTGGAGCGCTACAAGGACAAGCTGGTGCTACGCCCGCAAGAAATCTCCAACCACCCGGAAGTAGTGCGTCGCCTGGGCATCATCGGTATCAACACCGCACTGGAGTTCGATATCTACGGCAACGTCAACTCCACCCACGTCTGTGGCACCAGGATGATGAACGGCATCGGTGGCTCCGGCGACTTCGCCCGTAACGCCCACCTGGCGGTATTCGTCACCAAGTCGATTGCCAAAGGCGGGGCGATTTCCAGCGTGGTGCCAATGGTCAGCCATGTCGACCACACCGAGCACGACGTGGACATCCTGGTCACCGAGCAGGGCCTGGCGGACCTGCGCGGCCTGGCGCCGCGCGAACGGGCGCGAGCGATCATCGACAACTGTGTGCACCCAGACTACCGCGCTGCGCTGAACGACTACTTCGACCGCGCCTGCCAGCGTGGCGGCCATACCCCGCACATCCTGCGTGAAGCCCTGAGCTGGCACGAAAACCTGGAAGAAACCGGGCGCATGCTGGCCAGCTGATCCAGATGTGGTACGGAACGGCGGCCCTGCTTCCGCTGTTCCGGCCTCTTCGCGGGCTTGCCCGCGAATGGGGCATAACAGTCAAACCCTTCTATCACTACGCCACGCCTCTACTAGCAGCATAATCTGTACTACTGTACTGGTTCTTTCAGACCTTCCCGACTGACAAATCCCCTTCTTCGAATCAGAACGCACCAAATAAGTGCGGACCAGTACAGTTACGCCTATTTCGAGTGCAACAGTAGGGTTACACAGTTAACTGAGCCATCGTCTTTCCACCGAACTGTATCTACTGTTATGGACGACAGAGGAGGATCATTGGCATCAGTTAAATCACTACCTAATGCCGCCATAAGCGGAAGGATGAAGCATCATGGAACGTACCCTCAGTTCCGGTCTGGTTTTTGAAAGCAACGCCCAGCAATCCAACACTTCGCTGCCACTGCGCGCATTGTCGACCCTGCTGCTGTGGCAGCGCCGTATGACCAGCCGTCGTCAACTGGCTCGCCTGGACTCCCGCCTGCTGGCAGACGCCGGTATCAGCGAGTCGCAGCGTTACGAAGAGCTGAGCAAGCCTTTCTGGCGCTAAGCTCCCGGCTTGCCGGCTTCGCCGGCACCGTGAATTCCTCAAACCCGTTGCAGGTGACTGCAGCGGGTTTTTTATTGCCCGAGAGACGCGCAGTCGCGTGCTTCAGATTGAGACCAGTACAGTTTTACAAAAACGAAAATTCGCCTTAACAGTTGTCTGACATAGCAGTCGTTGTCATCTCTACACAGCACTGCGTGATACGCTTGGCCTAACCGTCTGCTGGAACCCGTTGAAGAAAACGTACCGTGACGAGCCCTGCAAACGTCCGATACAGCAGAACCAACCTGACCTACCCAGGAGTCCACATCATGAACCGTAAACACCTGCTTGGCGCCGCCCTGCTGCTTGGCCTGGCTGGCACTGCCAATGCCACCAGTTTCGTTGTCACCACCGACGCGGTAGTGGGCGCCGTTGCTGCCTCCACCGACGCCACATCCGACGTGAGCTCTTCCTTCCGCGACGACAAGATTGTCCAGGCAGCCCGCGATGACGCAGCCAGCTTCGTCGGCACTCAGGGCGCTATCCGCGGCGCCCGACTGGAAAGCGCCTTTGTGCACATCCGTTCGAACATGCCGGCCCTGCAAGCCAGCGATGCACAGCTGGCCCAGGCCATCCTGGCACTCTGATACGCGCCATGCACAACAGGTGCGTTGGCTTCGGCCCTCGCACCTGAGGTAGGCTTCGCCGTTCATTTTTCCAGCCTTCAAGAAAGCTCATGCGTTATCTGTTGCCATTGCTGTTCGCCGCCGCAGGCATGGCCAGCGCCCATGCCATGGATACCACCACACAAAGCCTGGTCATCACCGGCTATGTCACCAGCCAGGTCACAGTCGCACCATTCGATCGCAAACTGCTTACACAGGCCCGCGACGATGCCGCCGCATTCGTTGCCAGCGACGGGCTGATCCGTGGTGCACGCCTGGAAGCCGCCCTGGAATCATTACGCCACAATTGCGCACGGCACGCCGTCGGCGATCTGGAACTGGCGCAGGCAATTCTCGTCCAATAACTACATCTGACTCCCTGTATTTTTCGGAGATGCTCCATGCGCAAACCGCTGATTGCCGCTTCCCTCGGCATGCTGCTGCTGGCCGACCTGGCCCAGGCACAGACCCTGGTGGCCACCAGCAACATCATCGTGCGTGCCTTTGGCCGCTCGATCGACTTCACCTCAGACACCACCACCTCGATCCGCGACTCCAAAGTGGTGCGCGAAGCCCACGACGACGCTGCAAGCTTCGTCGCCAGCAACGGTGACATCCGCGGCGTCCAACTCGAGGCGGCCTTCAGTACCCTGCGCGAGCGAGTACCGGAAGCGCGCGGCGCCAGCGACCAGGTATTGGCTGAAGCCATACTCGCACTGTGAAGCGCGTGCGTGCCTGGCTGCTTGGCTGCGCCCTGACGCTGCTCGGCACGCCCGCCTTGGCCGACCTGCAGCTTGAGCTGCAGGCGTCCGGCCTCGACCCACAACAAACAAAAGCCTCCCAAGCCCTGCTCGACGAGGCCATGGGCAAGCTGCCACCGCGCTTCAAGCAACAGCTGGACCGCCGCGTGCGGGTCAGCTGGAGCGACAACATGCCTGCCGACGCCTATGGGCAGGCATCACTGATATCCACCCTCGAGCTCAACCGCCGCTTGCTGCCCAGCCTCGCCGATGGCAGCGCCGCCGCTAAGCGCACCGACCGCCCACATGGCACGGTGCGTGAAGAGCTGCTGGCCACCGTGCTGCACGAGCTCACCCATCTCTACGACCGTGCCCGCCTGTGGCCCAGCGCCGAAAATGCGCTGATTGCACGCTGCAAACGCCAGCAAGGCACGCTGGGCAAGGTCGGCCTGCCGGAAGAATGCCGCGGGCAGGCCGAGCGCCGCTTCACCCTGAGCGACGACCCACGCCTGCTCGACCTGGCCGGGTGGCAGCAGTACGTGGGCCGACGAGGCGAGCGCGAACAGCACAATGGCCAATTCGTGCGCAGCCCCGACAGCTATGAGTTGAGCAGCCCCAAGGAATACATCGCGGTCAACATGGAGTATTTCCTCCTCGACCCGAGCTACAGCTGCCGTCGCCCGGCGCTGTATCAGTACCTTCGCGAACACTTCGGCTGGGCACCCCAACAGGACACCTGTGCCAAGGGCCTGCCATTCATCAATGCCGGCAGCGACTTCGCCCGCCAGCCCCTAGGTGAAATAGACCCGGAAAGGGTCTACGAAGTGGACTATCTGCTGGCTGAAGCCAATCAGAACCTGGTCAGCCGCTGGGGGCACAGCATGCTGCGCCTGGTGATCTGCAAGCCGGGCCGCCCACGCGGACCAGACTGCCGCCTGGACCTCGATCAAAGCCTGGTGCTGTCGTACCGCGCCTTCGTCAACGACGTGCAACTGTCCAGCTGGGACGGCCTGGTCGGCAACTACCCGTCGCGGCTATTCGTGCTGCCGCTGGGCCAGGTGATCGACGAATACACCAAGACCGAGCTGCGCAGCCTGGCCTCGGTGCCCTTGAAGCTCAGCCGCGACGAAATCGAGAACCTGGTGCGCCAGGCCGCCGAGATGCACTGGAGCTATGACGGCAACTACTGGTTCCTGTCCAACAACTGTGCCGTGGAGTCGTTGAAGCTGCTGCGCAGCGGCACCGCCAATCCACGCCTCAACGACCTGGACAGCATCATGCCCAACGGTTTGCTGGCAGTGCTCAAGGGCAGGGGGTTGGCAGACACCAGCGTGCTTGATAACCCGCGCGAAGCGTTACGCCTGGGCTACCGCTTCGATTCTTACCGCGACCGGTACCAGGCCATGTTCGAGGTGCTGAGAAAGCAGTTGCCAATCAAGCAAGCTCTGGTTGAAGACTGGCTGGCCCTCAATGCCGAGCAGCGCCGTAGCTGGTTCGCCAAGGCTGACCTGCGCACCAGTGCGGCACTGCTTCTGCTTGAGCAGGCCAGCCTGCGCCGGCAGCTTCTGCTGGCCCAGGACGAGGTCAAGCAGCGTTACCTGAATGCCGCAGCCTTGAAGGATGGCAGCATCAACAAAGCCGATGCCACGCTCAAGCAAATGCTTGCCAACAGCGGTTTTCTCAGCCGCCCGGCAGAGTTGCTCGATTCCAAAGGCTACGGGCTGCCGCAGCCAGAAGAGCGCAAGCACCTGGAGCAGGTGAGCAGAGAGCGCCAGGCACAGCTGTTGCGCTTGAGCACAAGCCTGGACAAAGAGGTGAGGGCGCTGCTGGAGCCGTCGCGAGCCAAGGAAATTGCAGCGGTCGAGGCAAACGTGAAGCAGATCGGCGAGCACTTGCGAGCGTTGCACAAGGCTGCTGGTGGCCTGCAGTTGTGATGTATGAAGGGCTGGCCCTTTCGCGGGCGAGCCCGCGCCTACAGGCGCTCCTCATCTTCCGAGGGCAAATCCTCATCCAGATGCAGCCAAGCCAACCGGCTGCCTGCCCAGATATGTCGGTTGGCTCGTACCCGCTCAGGGTGATCCAGCGTCGCCACCGTCACATCGATCGTCTGCGGGCTATGCGTGGTCACCAGCGCCACATGCGCCCCACACTGCCCACAGAAGTAGCGGCTGCAACTGGCAGGCGCCACATAGCAGCTCGGCTCGCCCCTTAACCACTGGAACCCAGAACGGGGCAGGGTAAGCCAGGTGACCACCAGTCCACCGCTGACCCGCCTGCAGATCGAACAATGGCAGTGGGCAATGTCCGTCAGGTTGCCCTCCAGCCGATAACGCAGGGCTCCACAATGGCAGCCACCTTCGGTTACATCCTGCATCACCTACCTCTCGTCACCTTTGCTTCAGCGAAAGCTGGCTGAAAGCTTGCCCTTTTAGGATAGCGCCCACTACCGGCACAAGACCGGTCAGCCAGGGCACCCGGTCAATACCGCGCCCGGCCCAATCAACAACAACAATGGTGATTCTGATGTCTTCCTGTGCCCGCCTTTTCGTAGTCCCCCTCCGCATGCTCCCCGCACAGCGCCCTACGCGCTGATACGCCCGAATCGACTGTCCTTTCGCCGCGCCACGCCTGGAGTATTGCCATGCTGACCTTCCTCGGCTTTGCCATGGTCATCACGTTCATGTACCTGATCATGACCAAGCGCCTTTCGGCCTTGATCGCGCTGATTCTGGTACCGATCCTGTTCGCCCTGTTCGGTGGTTTTTCCGCCAAGATCGGCCCCATGATGCTAGAGGGCATCAGCAAGCTCGCACCTACCGGCGTGATGCTGATGTTCGCCATCCTCTATTTCGCCCTGATGATCGATTCCGGCCTGTTCGACCCGGCCGTTCGCAAGATCCTCAAGCTGGTCAAGGGCGATCCGCTGAAAGTCTCGGTCGGCACCGCTGTACTGGCCCTGGTGGTCTCGCTCGACGGTGACGGCGCCACCACCTACATGATCTGCTGCGCCGCCATGCTGCCGATGTACAGCCGCCTGGGCATGAGCCCGCGGATCATGGCCGGCCTGATCATCCTCGCCGGCGGCGTGATGAACATGACCCCATGGGGTGGGCCGACCGCGCGTGCTGCCAGCGCCCTGCACGTAGACCCGTCAGACATCTTCGTGCCGATGATCCCGGCCATGCTGTTCGGTGTACTGGCGATCCTGGCCATTGCCTACATGTATGGCAAGCGTGAGCGTGCCCGCCTGGGCGAACTGCATCTGCCTACCGACGACATCGACCACAGCGAAATCACCGTCTCGCAGTACCCGGACGCACGCCGGCCCAAGCTGCTGTACTTCAACGGTGCCCTGACCGCTGCCCTGATGGTCGCGCTGATCGCCGGCCTGCTGCCGCTGCCAGTGCTGTTCATGATTGCCTTCAGTATCGCCATGATCGTCAACTACCCGTGCCTGCAACAGCAGAAAGACCGCATCGCCGCCCACGCCGGCAGCGTACTGGCCGTGACCGGGCTGATCTTCGCCGCCGGCATCTTCACCGGCATCCTGTCCGGCACCGGCATGGTCGACGCCATGTCCAAGAGCCTGCTGGCGGTCATCCCCGAGGCGCTGGGCCCATACTTGGCCGTAATCACCGCGATCGTGAGCATGCCGTTCACGTTCTTCATGTCCAACGATGCGTTCTACTACGGCGTGCTGCCGGTGCTGGCCGAAGCCGCCAGCCACTATGGCATCACCCCGGTGGAAATGGCCCGTGCGTCGATCGTCGGGCAGCCGGTACACCTGCTCAGCCCGCTGGTACCCTCCACCTACCTGCTGGTAGCCCTGGCCGGTATCGAGTTCGGCGATCATCAGCGCTTCACGCTCAAGTGGGCAGTGCTGGTATGCCTGTGCATAATGCTCGGCGCACTGCTGATGGGGATTTTCCCGCTGTTCAGTAGTCTTTAATACATCCGTATCACGTACGCGACGCGCCCTGACCGGGGCGCGTTGCCATTACCGCTCGAAGGAAAATACATGGAATGGCTGACCAGCCCGGAAATCTGGGTTGCCTTTTTCACCCTTACCGCGCTTGAGATCGTCCTCGGTATCGACAACATCATCATGATCTCGATTCTGGTCAGCCGCATGCCCAAGCACATGCAGCCACGCACCCGGATCTTCGGCCTGGCCCTGGCCATGGTCACCCGTATCATGCTGCTGCTGTCGATCACCTGGGTCATGCGCCTCACCGCCGACCTGTTCGTGGTCTTTGGCCAAGGCATCTCCGGGCGTGACCTGATCCTGTTCTTCGGTGGCCTGTTCCTGCTGTGGAAGAGCTCGCAAGAGATCTACCACGGCCTGGAAGGCGAGGACGAGAGCGCAGAGGAGCCCAAAGGCGCAGGTGGCAAGTTCTTCTACACCATCATCCAGATCGCCATCATCGACATCGTGTTCTCGCTGGACTCGGTGATTACCGCTGTGGGCATGGTTTCCCACGTACCGGTGATGATCGCCGCCATCGTTGTGGCCGTGCTGGTGATGATGCTGTGCGCCGGCGCCATCAGCAATTTCATCGACAAGCACCCGTCGCTGAAGATGCTCGCGCTGTCGTTCCTGATCGTGGTCGGTACTGTACTGATCGCTGAAGCGTTCGAAGTGCATGTGCCGAAGGGCTATGTCTACTTCGCCATGGCCTTCTCGCTGGCGGTGGAAGCCATCAACATCCGCATGCGCACCGCCATGGCCCGCAAGGATGGCAAGGATCATGAACCGGTGAAACTGCGCAAGGACATTCCGGGTCAATAAGGCCAAGGAAGTGCAGCACAACAAGGGCCCTTCGCAGGGCCCTTTTTAATGCCTTTTTTCTGTGCGTTTTTCCTGCGCGTTGTCACTGTGGAGGCTTGCCCGCGAAGCAGCCCCACGGGCAGTCATTCGTTTCAAGATCTGTTTCAAATAAATGACTGCCATGCGAAGCTGGCGACAGCTGGGCAAAACAACTAAAGCTTTGAGTGAGCACCGAAAATTCTTCAAATGCTCACGTTTCTTTTCTTGGCCCGATGGGCCTATGCAACAGGGGGCCTTCGCCATGCTGACCCTGCTCAACCTGCTCTCGGCCGTGACGCTTCTGGTCTGGGGTACCCACATTGTGCGCACCGGCATCCTCCGGGTATTCGGCTCGAACCTGCGACGCATCATCAGCCAGAACATGGACAAGCGCCCGCTGGCATTCATCGCCGGTATTCTGGTCACGGCCATGGTTCAAAGCAGCAACGCCACGGCCATGCTGGTCACCTCTTTCGTCGGCCAAGGCCTGATGGCCATGACCCCGGCCTTGGCCATCATGCTGGGTGCCGACGTGGGTACCGCACTGATGGCCCGGGTACTGACCTTCGACCTGTCCTGGCTGTCGCCACTGCTGATCTTCCTTGGCGTGATCTTCTTCCTTTCGCGCAAGCAGACACGGGCCGGCCAACTGGGCCGAGTAGGCATCGGGCTTGGCCTGATCATCCTGGCACTCGAGCTTATCGTGCAGGCAGCTGCGCCGATCACCCATGCCCAGGGCGTGAAAGTGCTATTTGCCTCACTGACCGGCGACATCATGCTCGACGCTCTGGTCGGGGCAATGTTCGCCATGATTTCCTATTCCAGCCTGGCCGCCGTTCTGCTCACAGCGACACTGGCCGGCGCCGAACTGATCAGCCTGCCGGTCGCCATCGGGCTGGTGGTCGGCGCCAACATCGGCAGCGGGCTGCTGGCCTTCATCAGTACCAGCATGCAGAACGCCGCCGGGCGCCGGGTGGCCTTGGGCAGCCTGCTGTACAAGCTGATCGGCCTGGTGCTGATCATCCCTGTGCTGCACCCGCTGGTGGCATGGATGGACTCGCTGAGTTTCAGCCCTCAGGAACTGGTCATCGGCTTTCACCTGCTCTACAACACGCTGCGCTGTCTGATCATGCTGCCCACGGTCAAACCGATGGGTCGGCTGTGCAACGCCCTGCTACCTGAACGGGAAATCGGCAATGGTCAGGTGCGCCCGCGCCACCTTGACGCCTCGGCCCTGGAAACGCCCAGCCTGGCCCTGGCCAACGCCGCCCGCGAGACTTTGCGCCTGGGGGACATCGTCGACAGCCTGCTCGAAGCCATGCTTGGAGCCCTGCGTGGCACCCAGACCGCCATGCCACAGCAAGTTCGCGCCTTGGGCGAAGACGCCGAAGCCTTGTACAGCGCAATCAAGCTGTACCTGGCGCAGATGTCACGGGAAGACCTCAGCGAACAGGACAACCGCCGCTGGGCCGAAATCATCGAGCTGTCGATTAACCTCAAACTCGCCTGCGACCTGATCGAACGCATGCTGCGCAAGGTCCAGCAGCAGAAAACCAGCCAGCGACGGGAGTTTTCCCAGGTAGGCCTGGAAGAGCTGACCGGCCTGCAGGAGCAATTGCTGGCCAACCTGCGCCTGGGCCTGTCGGTGTTCCTCAGTGCCGACCCGGAAAGCGCCCGCTTGCTGCTGCGGGAAAAACGCCGGTTCCGTGCCCAGGAACGGCGCCTCGCACACGCCCATGTCAGCCGCCTGCAGCGCAAGGTCGTGCAAAGTATCGAGACCAGTTCGCTACACTTGGAGCTGATCGCCGACATGAAGCGGTTGAACTCTTTGTTCTGTAGCAGTGCCTATGTGGTACTGGGCGGCTCGGACACCGGAGGGCTGATGCTCGACAGTGTGCCCGATGAAGCCCGCCTGCCGTGATTTCTCCTAGCTGAGGACCCTCGCTCGCCCATGCGTTGCCTGATGTTCGTTTGCCTGCTGATCTGCAGCCTGCCCTCGTTCGCCCTCGACCGCTCGCGGGTTGAAGGCTACCTGTTGCCCAATGGTCTGCAGGTCATCCTGAAAGACGGCTACGAACGTGACCATGTGGCGATTCGTCTGGTGGTCGGCGTGGGCCTGGATGATTTCGACTGCGAGCAGAAAGAGCTGCCACACCTGCTTGAGCACCTGCTGTTCAGTGGCATCGACGAGACAGGCGAAGGCGGGCTGGAAGAGCGCCTGCAAGCGCTCGGCGGAGAGTGGAACGCCTATACCAGCAGTGCCGACACCACCTTTGTCATCGAGGCCCCGGCACGCAACCAGCGCAAGGTCCTCGACCTGCTGTTGGCAGTCATCCGCGATACCACCATCGACGCCAAGGCCTTGGCCACCGCCAAGCGCATCATAGAGCGCGAGGATGGCGGCCACTATGGCCATCTGCAGCGCTGGCTCGACCGCCAGGATATCGGCCACCCCGCCAGCGACCAGTTGGCCACCGAGCTGGGGTTGAAATGCCCGGAGCGTTCCAACCTCGACGACATGACCTTGGCGCAAGTTCAGGCGTTGCGTGACCGCTGGTACGCCGCCAACAACATGACCCTGATCATGGTCGGCGGCCTCGACCGCCTGCTTCCGGCCTATCTGGAGCGGTCGTTTGGCGAACTGCCCGCCACTGAACCCGAAGAGCGCCGCAACCTTGAAAGCATCACCCGACAGGCCGAGCAGCGTCGCAACCTGACCCGCGGCTGGCTGGGTGATGGCGTCAAATTGCACTGGCTGTTCATAGAGCCGGTGCTGGACAATGACCACCAAGCCACCCTCGACCTGCTGTCGCGCTACCTGGACTGGGCGCTGTACGACCAGCTGCGCCTGCGCAACGAGCTGTCCTACGGCCCCTCCGTGCAGCGTGAGAGCTTTGGCGACACCGGCTTGCTCAGCCTCAATGCGGACCTTGAGCGCGATGACATCGACAAGGCTGTCAAGGTGATGCAGGCCCTGTTCGACCACCTGCGCAAGGAAGGCCTGGACCCGGACACCTTCGCCCGCATCAAGGAAGCCAGCATCGCCAAGGAAAGCTGGAGCACCCAAGGCAACAGCGCCTTGGCCGACTACTACTGGGGGGCGCTGAACGACTATACCGACGGGCGCTTTGCCAACCCGATGCGCAAGCTGCGCCAGGTCAGCCTGGAACAGGCCAACGAGGCACTGAAGGATCTGCTCAAGGAAGATGGCTATGTGCGCATCGAAAAGCCGTTGCTAGGCTATGACGAGCTTTACGGGCTGATGGCCTTGCTTGTGGGGCTGGGCCTGGCGGCGGGGCTGTTGCGCTGGCGGCGGCATGGACCTGAACGGCCCAGTGGTGCTACACGGCAGCGGTAAATCGGCGGTATCCTTTTGCCAGTACCGACCCTTTCGCGGGCTTGCCCGCGAAGAGGCTGGCACAGCCACCTTACTTTTCTGTCGTAGCCCCCCAATGCCCCAAATCCCCCATATCGTCCAGCGCATCATCGAACTACTCAAGCGCTACCCCGGCATCATTGCGCTCGGCGGTTTCCTCTCCGGTATCGGCAGCTTCATCCTGGTCGACCGCCAGGCTGGCCTGGCCAGCTGGGTCGCCGTGCTCATGCTGGTCAGCTGGGTCTGGCTGATGCTGGAGAACACCCTCACCGGGCTATTCGCGCGCACTTTCAACCGCGAGATCCCTCAGCCGCTGCTGCGCTACGCAACGCAGATGATCCACCAGGAAACGCTGTTCTTCGTGCTGCCGTTCTTTTTCATCACCACCACCTGGAACAGCGGTCAGCTGGTCTTCACCGGCTTGCTCGGCGCCGCCGGCCTGGTTTCGATCACCGACCCGCTGTACTACAAGTGGCTGGCACCACGGCGCTGGCTGTTCCTGGCGCTGCATACCCTGACGTTGTTCGCCGCTCTGCTGACCGCGCTACCGATCATCCTGCACCTGACCACCGCACAAAGCTTCAAGCTGGCCCTGATCGCAGCCATGGCCTTATCGTTCCCCAGCCTGGCCAGCAGCTTCCCGATCAACAACTGGCGCCGCGCCGTGGCACTGGTGCTGGTTACCCTGTCGGTCGGTGCCGGCGGCTGGCTGCTGCGCTCCTGGGTACCGCCGGCAACCCTGTGGATGACCGAGGTGGCGGTGAGTACCGAAGTAATGAACCGCCAACCGGGCGACTCGCTGGACGAGATTGCCGCCAGCCGCATCCGCAGCAGTGGCCTGTATGCCTACACCGCCATCAACGCGCCACGCGGCCTGAACGAGCGGATCTACCACGTGTGGCAGAAGGACGGCCAAGAGGTCGACCGCATTGCCCTGGACATCCACGGCGGGCGCAAGGAAGGCTATCGTGCCTGGACCCACAAGCAGAACTTCCCGCCCAACCCGGTAGGCAAGTGGCAGGTGAGGGTGCTGACCGAGGATGGGCAAGTGATCGGCGTGCTGCGGTTCAAGGTGGTCAATGATGCACCCGCGGGTAGTTGACCCCCTGCCTTGCGCAGCACAAGGCGGCTGCAGGTCACTGTTGCCAAGCGTACACACAGCACATAATCACCAAACAGCCCATGCCCCCTGCGCTATGATCAGCCCCTAAGCCTTAGCGCCGAGTCAATTGCATGGAGCCTATGACCAACCCCAGCGCCACCCTGGACACCAGCAGCCAACCGGCCTGCCTGCGTATTACCGGTGACTGGACCCTGGCACACTACGCCAACCTCAAGCGCGAGAGCGAGCGCCTGCGCTCGCAGTGCCCTGCCGACACCGTCGCCGACCTCAGCCAGCTGGGGCGCCTGGACACTGCCGGCGCTTCGCTGCTGGCCGAACTGCTAGGCTCCGAGCGCCTGTCGCGCTGCACCCACGCGCTGCC
Organism: Pseudomonas sp. 10(2024); assembly: GCF_045164175.1. Taxonomy (NCBI): domain Bacteria; kingdom Pseudomonadati; phylum Pseudomonadota; class Gammaproteobacteria; order Pseudomonadales; family Pseudomonadaceae; genus Pseudomonas; species Pseudomonas sp. 10(2024). The sequence goes on along the minus strand of NZ_CP174006.1, from coordinate 103,129 downwards.
TGAAGCCAGCCAGGCGCTGCTGAAAAACGTCTACTGTTCGGTCCAGGATTACTGCATCCCGGTCAAGGAGCCCGAGCGCAATGTGCTGTTGCTGCTGCTGGAGCGTATCGGCCGCGCCGTCGGCACGCTGTGGCAGGACAGCATGCAACTGCTTGGTTTCGTCGGTGTGATTCTGGAAACCTTGCTGCGCCGCGCCTTCCAGCCACATCGCTGGCGCTTCACTCCTGTGGTGGCACATATTGAGCAGACCGGGCTGGACGCCGCGCCCATCGTTGCGTTGCTGACCTTTCTGGTAGGCGCCGTAGTCGCTTTTCTCGGTGCCACGGTGCTGGCCGACTTCGGCGCGACCATTTTCACCGTCGACCTGGTTGCGTTCTCGTTCCTGCGCGAGTTCGCCGTGCTGCTTACAGCCATTCTCATGGCCGGCCGCACTGCCAGCGCGTTCACCGCGCAGATCGGCTCGATGAAGGCCAACGAAGAAATTGACGCCATCCGCACGCTGGGCCTCAACCCCATGGAGCTGCTGGTGGTGCCGCGGGTACTGGCCCTGCTGATTTCGCTGCCGTTGCTCACCTTTGTCGCCATGATCTGCGGCATCGTTGGCGGGGCGGTGGTATGCGCCCTGACACTGGATATTTCACCGGCCATGTTCCTGTCGCTGCTGCAAACCGACATTGGCGTGCAGCACTTCCTGGTAGGCCTGGCCAAGGCACCGTTCTTCGCCTTCCTGATCGCCGCCATCGGCTGCCTGGAAGGCTTCAAGGTCAGCGGCAGCGCCGAGTCGGTGGGGGCACACACCACCTCGGCAGTGGTGCAGTCGATTTTTGTGGTCATCGTGCTGGATGCGGTGGCAGCGCTGTTCTTCATGGAGATGGGCTGGTGAGTGGCCAGAATTGCGTAATCGAAGCCCGCGGCATCTGCAACCGCTTCGGCCGCCAGGTGGTGCATGAAAACCTTGACCTTGACCTGTACCGCGGCGAAATCCTCGCCGTGGTAGGCGGCTCAGGCAGCGGCAAATCGGTGCTTTTGCGCAGCATCATTGGGCTGCGCCGGCCCAATGAAGGGCAGATCAAGGTGCTCGGCCAGGACCTGACCGGCCTGCGCGAAGAACAGCGTTCACTGGTCGAGCGGCGCTTTGGCGTGCTGTTCCAGAAGGGGGCGCTGTTCTCTTCGCTGACGGTGACCGAAAACGTGGCCTTGCCGCTGATCGAGCACGCTGGGCTGTCTCGTAGCGATGCCGAGCACCTGGCCGGGGTGAAACTGGCCCTTGCCGGGTTGCCGATCTCGGCTGCCGACAAGTACCCGGCCTCGTTGTCGGGGGGCATGATCAAGCGCGCAGCGCTGGCCCGCGCCTTGGCCCTGGACCCGGACATCCTGTTCCTCGACGAACCCACGGCAGGCCTGGACCCGATCGGTGCCGCGGCATTTGACCAGTTGATCCTTACCCTGCGCGATGCGCTGGGCCTGTCGGTGTTCCTGATCACCCACGACCTCGACACCCTGTACACCATCACCGACCGCATCGCGGTGCTGTCGCAAAAGAAGGTCCTGGTGGCCGGCCCGCTGGCCGAGGTCGAGAAGACCAACGACACCTGGATCCAAGAATACTTTCACGGCCCACGCGGGCGCGCAGCCGAACAGGCTGCCACCCGTGCCGGGCAGGAGCGCTGAGCAATGGAAACCCGAGCCCATCACGTCCTCATAGGCCTGGTCACCGTTCTGGTGGTGACAGGGGCCATGCTGTTCGGCCTGTGGCTGGCCAAGTCCAGTGTCGACGACGCCTTCAAGGATTACGAAGTGGTGTTCAACGAAGCCGTGTCCGGCCTTTCTCCCGGCAGCACGGTCCAGTACAACGGCATCAAGGTGGGCGACGTGTCCACCCTGCGTCTGGACCCGAAAGACCCGCGCCGGGTACTGGCACGCGTGCGCCTGAGCGCCGATACCCCGGTGAAGGAAGACACCCAGGCCAAGCTGACCCTGGCCGGCGTCACCGGCAACTCGTTCATCCAGCTCAGCGGCGGCACCCCGCAAAGCCCCGAGCTTAAAGGCAAGGATGGCAAGCTGCCGGTGATCATCGCTTCGCCATCGCCAATCTCGCGTCTGCTCAACGACAGCAGCGACCTGGTGACCAACATCAACATGCTGCTCCATAACGCCAACCAGATGTTCTCCGAGGACAACATAGGCCACCTCAGCAACACGCTGGCCAACCTCGACAAGACCACCGGCGCCTTTGCCGGCCAGCACGGCAGCATCGCCGAGGCCATCGCACAGCTGGTGCAGGTGGGCAAGCAGGCCAGCGCCACCCTGGCCGAAACCCAGGCATTGATGCGCAATGCCAACGGCCTGCTGGATAGCGAAGGCAAACAGGCGATCGGCAGCGCCGAACAGGCCATGCAGTCACTGGCCCAAAGCACGGCAACCATCAATAACCTGCTCCAGAACAACAGCGAGGCTATCGGTGACGGCGCCCAGAGCCTGAACCAGCTCGCCCCGGCCATTCGTGAACTGCGCGAAACCCTGAACGCACTCAAAGGCATTTCCCGGCAACTGGAGGCCGACCCAAGCGGCTACCTGCTTGGCCGCGACAACAACAAGGAGTTCCAGCCATGAATCCGTCGCTGCGCCTGCTGACCCTGGCGGCCTCGCTGAGCCTGGCCAGTGCCTGCTCGATCCTGCCGCAGAGCGAACCTGTGGATCTTTATCGCCTGCCGGTGAACCAGCCCAGCCGCACAGCGCCGCCGCTGGACTGGTCATTGCGCCTGAACAAGCCGCTGGCCAGTGAAGTGTTGGCCGGGCCAAGGATTGCCGTGGTTCCCCAGGGCAATGTGGTGAGCAGCTACAAGGGCGCGCGCTGGAGCGATGCGGCCCCGGTGCTGCTGCGTAACCGCTTGCTCGACGGGTTCCAGCGTGAGGGCCAGGTACAGCGCCTGAGCGCTGACGACAGTAACCTGCAGGCAGACTACGAGCTGGCCGGCGAGCTGCAGGCATTTCAGAGTGAATACCGCACGGATGGGGCAGTGGAGGTGGTGATCCGCTATGACGCTCGCTTGGTCCAGGGCCGCAACCAACGCATCCTGGCCAGCAAGCGCTTCGAAATCCGCCAACCGCTGGACGACAAACAGGTATCAGCAGTGGTCGCCGGCTTCGGCCAGGCCAGCGACCAGCTGGTGGGGCAAGTCGTGAACTGGACCATCACCCAGGCCAACCAGGCACAACTGAAGCTTCAGGCAAAGAACCAGTAGCAGACGAAGATCGCCGCGACCACCCCTGAAAACTCGGCCAGCAGTGCGCAACCGACCGCATGGCGCACGCGCTGGATGCCCACGGCACCAAAGTACACGGCCAGTACGTAGAAGGTGGTTTCGGTGCTGCCCTGAATCGTCGCTGCCACCAAGGCAGCGAAACTGTCCACGCCTTGGGTCTGCATGGTCTCGATCAGCATTGCCCGCGCTGCGCTGCCAGAGAACGGCTTGACCAGCGCGGTGGGCAGGCCCTCGACGAAGCGCGTGTCCAGGCCCATCCAGCTAACCGCATGGCGGATACCGTCCAGGGCCAGCTCCAGAGCACCAGAGGCGCGCAGCACACCCACCGCCACCAGCATCGCCACCAGGTAGGGCAGCAGGCTCTTGGCCACATCGAAGCCTTCCGTGGCGCCTTCGACAAAGGCTTCATACACCTTCACCCGTTTCAGGGCGCCCACCACCAGGAACAGCATGATCACGCCAAACAGCGTGAGGTTGCCCAGGAGCGACGACAGGCTGGCCAGCGCGGCGGCCGACAGGGTGCCAAGAAAAGCCATGAAGCCTCCCAGCAGCAAAGCGCCGGGGATGAAGTAGGCAAGCACCACCGGGTCCCACAGACGCAAACGCTGCATCACTGCCACCGACAGCAGACCAACCAGGGTCGAGACGCTGGTCGCTAGCAGGATTGGCAGAAACACCATGGTCGGGTCTGGCGCGCCTTGCTGGGCCCGGTACATGAAGACGGTTACCGGCAGCAGGGTCAGCGACGAGGCGTTGAGCACCAGGAACAGGATCTGCGCGTTGCTCGCGGTGGTGCTGCCGGGGTTCAGCTCCTGCAGCGCGCGCATGGCCTTCAGGCCAATCGGCGTAGCAGCGTTGTCCAGTCCCAGGCCGTTGGCAGCGAAGTTCATGGTGATCAGGCCCAGGGCGGGGTGGCCGGGCGGCACCTCCGGCATCAGGCGGGCGAACAACGGGCCCAGCACCCTGGCCAACCATTCGACGATACCGGCCTTCTCGGCGATCTTCAGAAAGCCCAGCCACAGGGTCAGTGTGCCGAACAGCAGCACCATCACCTCGACCGACAGCTTGGCCATGGCGAAGATGCTTTCGACCATTGCCGCGAAGATGCCTGCGTTGCCACCCACCAGCCATTGGGCCATGGCGGACACCGCCGCCACCAGGAAAAAGCCGAGCCAAAGGCCGTTGAGCATCCGTATGTTCCCCCTGAAAAGTGCCCGAATAATAGCGTATCGCAGCCTGTGACTGGCGATCGCGAGCCTTTGTAGGCGCGGTTCAAGATCTCGCAGATAACAAAAAGCCCCGATAAGTCGGGGCTCTTGGTCAAACAGCCATCAGGCTCAGCGCTTGGCGGTTTCGCCAACCACTACAGCTCCCCGCTTCTCGGCCATCAGCGAGGCGTAGTACTGCTCGCCCTTGACCGCGTCGTACATGCCTTCCCAGCGAGCAATGACCAATGCAGCCAAGGCGTTGCCCACAACGTTCAGTGCAGTACGGGCCATGTCCATGATGCGGTCCACGCCCGCGATGAAGGCCAGGCCTTCCAGCGGAATGCCCACGCTGCCCAAGGTGGCCAGCAGTACCACGAACGATACGCCCGGCACACCCGCGATACCTTTGGAAGTGACCATCAGGGTCAGCACCAGCAGCAGCTGCTGGCTCCACGACAGGTCGATACCGTACAACTGGGCAATGAAGATCGCCGCGATGCTCTGGTACAGGGTCGAACCGTCGAGGTTGAACGAATAGCCGGTCGGTACCACGAACGAGCAGATCGACTTCGGCGCGCCGTACTTCTCCATCTTCTCGATCACCCGCGGCAGCACGGTTTCCGAACTGGAGGTGGAGTAGGCCAGGATCAGCTCATCTTTCATGATGCGCATGATCTTGATCACCGAGAAGCCGAACAGGCGGGCAACCAGGCCCAGTACCATGAAGGCGAAGAAGGCGATGGCGAAGTACACCAGCACAACCAGCTTGGCCAGCGGCAGCAGCGAGCTGAAACCGAAGTTGGCCACGGTCACCGCAATCAGGGCGAACACGCCGATCGGGGCGTAGTTCATGATCATGTGGGTGACCTTGAACATGGTCTCCGAAACAGCCTGGAAGGTACGCACCAGCGGGTCACGCAGCTCTGCCTGCAGGCTCGACAGACCCAGGCCGAACATCACCGAGAAGAAGATGATCGGCAGCATTTCGCCACGCATCAGCGCTGCGAAGATGTTCGACGGAATCAGGTTGAGCAGGGTTTCGATGAACGCGTGCTCATGTTGCACTTCGGCCGCTGTCGCCTGGTACTTGGAGATATCCACAGTGCCCAGGGTGCTCATGTCGATGCCGGCACCCGGATGGAACAGGTTGGCCAGCACCAGGCCTACGACGATGGCGATCGTGGTCACCACTTCGAAGTAGATGATGGTCTTCAGGCCGATGCTGCCCAGCTTCTTCGCGTCGCCAACACCGGCGATGCCCACGATCAGCGACGAAATCACGATCGGGACGACGATCATCTTGATCAGGCGGATGAAGATGTCACCAGCGGGCTGAAGGACGTTGCTGATCCACCATGCCTTTTCTGCACTGAAATGATTCAGTAGCGCGCCGATTGCAACACCCAGGACCAGACCGATAACGATCTGCCAGGCGAGGCTCAGTTTTGCCTTCTTCATGTCTTTACCCTTTGTTTTAGTGGTCATGGCACCTGGCGGAAACACGCGTAACAGAGCCATAGGCAAGGTCACGAGCAGTAAGGACTTCCGTCAGGCGACGTCATGTAAGGACACCGCAGGCGAGCGACAGGGCGCTCTGGCCAGCGAAAAAGGCGGCAACTATTGCGACGGCAAGGGGCGAAAGCTAATGCCTGAAACGCATAGCCCATGCCGTTTATGCATACTGTTTTCGACCTAGCCGGCAGCTTCGCAAGTGCTTGATTTATAACATTCGGAATCCCGAACAAGACCAAACCGCCATATTTCGGCAGATTTGGCGGGACAGATAGGACACGAAAGATGGCCTGTTCGACAATCCGAATGGCGGAAATGCCACTTGTAGCAGCGCCAGGAAGGTCGAAAAAAAATTGATGTACGGTCGAGACAAAATGTGTCCCAGGGGAAAAAACGCGCAAGAGAGGCGACGTTTCCTACATGGCTCCTCGGAAGTCAGGTCTGGCAAGGCATCCCGTGACACCGCCGACCTGAGACTTCCGATTCCGCCTTTCCTGACCCGGCCCATTACTGGAGGCACTCCCTGTACCCCTAGGCCACTCCGGTCCTGTAACAATCAGAGCAGCCCGACCCCTTGGTCATGTGCTACCCCTCCTCGGGGCGGCGCATCATAGAAGGCTGAACTATAGAAAGCTTCAGCTTCTATTACGTGACAGTGAGTGACCTTTTATCCGTACCGGCAACAATGCTCAGTACCAGTTCGGGTCACGCTTGAGCTGCTCCTGCAGCATTGCCTTCATGCCGTCGTCAGGTTCGCCCAGCCAGCGGTACTGCGCGTGACGGGTGGGCGACTTGTCGCTCGGCAAACCTTCGGGCACCTCGACGAGCATCCCGTAGGCATCATCCTTGTCCCAGCTGAACGCCACGATCAGCCGCTTGTAGGTGCAATTGTCCTGTTTTTCGCACAGCGGCCCGACCAGGTACTTGTCGCCGTCTTCAGTAACGGCAGACATCTGCTGCTGGGCACTGCCGGTCAGATTGACCACCCAATCGGGCAGGCGTTCCTCGCCTTCGAGGGTGTCCTGCCAGGTTTCCCGGTACTCCGGGTCGGAGCCGAGCAGTTGGTCGACCCGAACCTGGCCGTCATTGGCCGCCATGGCCGCCGCGCTGCCGCCCAGCAGCAGGGCGGCGACCACGGCTGAACGAAGCTTCCTGCTCATCTTCAACCTCGTCCGCGTCCAAAGAAGAAGGAGGCTACAAACAACACCAGGAAGACAATGAACAGGATCTTGGCGATACCTGTAGCAGCGCCCGCGATACCACCGAAGCCCAGTACGGCGGCGACAATGGCGATGATGAGGAAAGTGATAGCCCAACTCAGCATGGTAGTTCTCCTTTCTTTTTGCGGAATCGATCCGGCCGCCTGGTCAGAAAACCCAGCGTTCCTGGGGAACAACTTTTTCCACAGTGGCCGGTGAGGCAATGGCCTGGCCAGCTGGTTGCCAGTCAGCGGCTTTGACCAAGGTGTTGGCACGAGTTGCCTGAATTTGCGTCAACAGGGCAGTCTGAGCCGCCACCTGCTCAGCCAGACGCGCCGTCTGCAAGCTGTAATAGAAGAGGCCAGCGGCCAAGGTCAGCAGCATCGCCATGCCGAGTGTCAGCATCTGGCGCAAAGGCAGTGCAGCGCTCTGCGAGCGGTTGACGGATTGGCGGTTCATGCTGGCTCCTCCTGCTGTATTTTTTGTTCAAACCTGAACAGGTAATTGCAGCCTGCATGCCAGCCTTTTGATTTAAATAAAACCCTTACAAATCAATTAGTTAGTGATTATTAAAAGACACCGTGAGGACGTATCCTGCACGATGACGCCTGTGTGGTCGTGCGAATTGCACGATCAGCCTTCCACCTTGGTCGCGACTTTCAGCAGATCAGCATCCACGCCCCGTACGCCGATGATCTGCCGGGCGATCTCCACGGCGATGGTTTTCTGCTCCGCGCTGACCACCTCGCCCGAGAGCCGCACCATGCCTGCTTCGCTGGCCACCTTCAGGTTCAGGCCATCGAGGTTGCGGCTGAAGCGATAGCTGCTCTGGATCTTGTCGACGATCCAGCTGTCGCTTGGTTGCGGCCCGATTGGCGCGCCCGCCGGTGTTTCCCGCGCCTTGGCCATGGCGGCGGTATCGAGGCTGACCAGGTTGTTGACCAGGTACACGCCGTCGGTGGTACGCGCTACCACGCCCGCCAGCTCCTTGGCTTCGGCACTGTCGACCTTGCCACGCAACGTCACCACACCCTCGCTGCTCTGTACTTCTATAGGTGCCTTTTCGGTGGTACGGCTCCACAACAGCCGAGCACGGATCACCGCCGCCAGGGTCACGTCCTCCAGGCGCTGGGCGTAGGCACGCAGTTCCTGCGGGCGCTCCACCAGTTGGGCATTGAGTTGCAGCAGGTTCTCTACCTGTTCGATGCCCCGGGTAGCACGGGCCACGTCCTCGGCCAGCTGCCGCTCGACCTCGTTCTCCACCTCACCGGAAAGCCGCGCCTGCTTGCCGTCCACTTCAACCTTGATACGAAATGAATCAAGCATGCGGTTCAGTGACAAGGCGGTTTGCAGGGCGCCTTCCAGGCGCGCGTCCTGCACAGGGTCGGCGAATGCCGGGGTAAAGATTGGCAGCAGGGTGGCGGCCAAAACGGCTGTACGCAGGGAAAAGGGCATGACAGCGCCTCCTTCGTGGGCAAAATCTGAAAATCATCGCAACCAATGTGCCAGCGCGTGCCTCTAAGCAAATCATTGAAGAATCACGGCTTGTAGACATCGTTTGGCCACTGGCTAGCATGCAAAGGACAGAATCCTTCAGAATTGACCATGCAACTTGCCCGATTTTTCCCACACTAAATAAAGATCTTTCCCTAAGGAGCACAGGAAATGGAATCAGCCCAGGACAACCAAGGCCGAATTCTGCTGGTGGATGACGAGTCCGCGATCCTGCGCACGTTCCGCTACTGCCTGGAAGACGAGGGCTACAGCGTGGCCACGGCGAACAGCGCCGCCCAGGCAGAAACCCTACTGCAACGCCAGGTGTTCGACCTATGCTTCCTCGATTTGCGCCTGGGTGAAGACAACGGCCTCGACGTGCTGGCACAGATGCGTATCCAGGCCCCGTGGATGCGGGTGGTGATCGTCACCGCGCACTCGGCGATCGACACCGCAGTAGATGCCATCCAGGCCGGCGCTGCCGACTACTTGGTCAAGCCATGCAGCCCCGACCAGTTGCGCCTGGCCACTGCCAAGCAACTGGAGGTGCGCCAGCTTTCTGCACGCCTGGAAGCGCTGGAAGGCGAAATACGCAAACCCAAGGACGGCCTCGACTCCCATAGCCCGGCCATGATGGCGGTGCTTGAAACCGCCCGCCAAGTCGCCATCACTGACGCCAACATCCTCATCCTTGGCGAATCGGGTACCGGCAAGGGCGAGCTGGCACGGGCCATCCATGGTTGGAGCAAGCGTGCACGCAAAGCCTGCGTGACCATCAACTGCCCGTCGCTTAACGCCGAGCTGATGGAAAGCGAGCTATTCGGCCATACCCGCGGCGCCTTCACCGGCGCCAGCGAAAGCACCCTCGGGCGGGTCAGCCAGGCTGACGGGGGCACGCTATTCCTCGACGAGATCGGCGATTTCCCGCTGACCTTGCAGCCCAAACTGTTGCGTTTCATCCAGGACAAGGAATACGAACGCGTCGGCGACCCGGTTACCCGGCGTGCCGATGTACGTATCCTGGCTGCCACCAACCTCAACCTTGAAGAGATGGTGCGCGAAAGCCGCTTTCGCGAAGACCTGCTGTATCGCTTGAACGTGATTACCCTGCACCTGCCCCCCCTGCGCGAGCGCAGTGAAGACATCCTCATCCTGGCCGACCGCTTCCTCGCCCGTTTCGTCAAGGAATACTCCCGGCCCGCCCGCGGTTTCAGTGACGAGGCGCGCACTGCCCTGCTCAACTACCGCTGGCCTGGCAACATTCGCGAACTGCGCAACGTAGTGGAACGGGCCAGCATCATCTGCCCGCAGGAACGCGTGGAAATCAGCCACCTGGGCATGGGTGAACAACCCGCCGGCAATGCCCCGCGCGTAGGTGCCGCGCTTAGCCTGGATGAGCTGGAGCGTGCCCATATCGGTGCCGTACTGGCCGCCAGCGATACCCTCGACCAAGCCGCCAAGACCTTGGGCATCGATGCTTCTACCCTGTACCGCAAGCGCAAGCAGTACAACCTATGAAATGGCCGCCCATGAAGCTGCGTACGCGGCTTTTCCTCAGCATCTCGACGCTCGTCACCGTGGCGTTGCTGGGGCTGCTGCTGGGTCTGGTCAGCATGCTGCAGATGGCTACAGTGCAACAGCGACTGGTGCGCGATACCACCCATGCCCTGGAAGTGGGGCTGAAGTTGCGCCAGAACCTGGGCGAACAGCTGATGCTGATTCTCGATGAAGACACCGCCCCAGAAAGCCTGCGGCTGCTGCAGGACAACTTCCAGGACCTGCTCAACCAAGGGCTGGAACAAGGCGGTGAGCGCACCGGTTTCAGCAAGGCGAGCAGCAATTACCAGGCCTTCCTCCAGACCTATCGCGACAGCGCCACACCCGCTCGCAGCATGGGTGTCGATCAGCCGCTTGGGGCCGCGTTCAATCAGGTGCGCACCGACCTCATCGATTCCCACAAGCAGGCATTGGACCTGATTACCCGTAGCGAGGAACGCACCCGTGACCGCGCCTTGCTGGTCAGTGGTGTACTCGGCCTGATGGGGTTGGTGGTGTTGGTACTGGGCTTTATCACCGCGCACAACATCGCCCGGCGTTTCGGCCAGCCGATCGAAGCCTTGGCCAAGGCGGCCGACCAGTTGGGCAAGGGCAATTTCGATGTGACCTTGCCGGTCACCCAGGCCGCCGAGCTCAACCAGCTGACCCGCCGTTTTGGTCTGATGGCCGATGCCTTGCGCAAGCACCAGGCCACCAACGTCGACGAGCTGCTGGCCGGCCAGCAGCGTTTACAGGCGGTACTCGACAGCATCGACGACGGCCTGCTGATCATCGACCGTCAGGGCCGCCTCGAGCACCTCAACCCGGTGGCGCAGCGCCAGCTGGGCTGGAACGACAGCCGCTTGGGCAGCAGCCTGGTCGAAGCCCTGCAGCGCCCCGAGCTTGAGCAACAACTGCGCCAGGTTCTGCGCGGGGGCAGCCTCGACCGCCCACCGGACGACCTGAACATGGAGGTCGATGAAGAATCACGTCTGCTCACCTACAGCCTGACCCCGGTCAGCCACCCGCAGGGACCAATCCTCGGCGCGGTGATGGTGCTGCACGATGTAACCGAGCAAAGGGCCTTCGAGCGGGTGCGCAGCGAATTCGTGCTGCGTGCCTCCCACGAACTGCGTACCCCGGTGACCGGCATGCACATGGCCTTCGGCCTGCTGCGCGAGCGGGTCAAGTTCCCGCCCGAAGCCCGCGAGAACGACCTGCTGGAAACCATCGGCGAAGAAATGCAGCGTCTTACCCAACTGATCAACGACCTGCTCAACTTCTCCCGTTATCAGAGCGGTTTGCAAAAGCTCGAGCTGGCCCCCTGTGCCATCGACGACCTGCTGGACCACGCGCAATCGCGCTTTGCCGAACAGGCCGCGCACAAGCAGATCGAGTTGATCAAGGAACTGGACCCGCCGCTACCGCGCATCCAGGCCGACGTCGCCCAGTTGGACCGAGTGCTGGACAACCTGCTGCACAACGCCATCCGCCATACCGCCAACGGCGGGCGCATCCGCCTGCATGCCCGACGACATGCAGAACGGGTGATCATCAGCGTCGAGGACAACGGAGAGGGCATTTCCTATGGGCAACAAGCGCGCATCTTCGAGCCTTTCGTGCAGGTAGGTCGCAAGAAAGGCGGCGCTGGGCTGGGGCTCGCGCTGTGCAAGGAAATTGTGCAGCTGCACGGAGGGCGCATGGGCGTGTTTTCGCGGCCGGGGCAGGGGACCCAGTTCTACATGGCGTTGCCGGTCTGATTGCTTCAACGCGCCTACACCCGCCGCGGCAGGTGCCCACGAGTCACCAACTCGGCAAACTGCCGGGCGTTCAGCGGCCGGGCAAACAACCAGCCCTGGCCATAATTGACCCCCTCGCTGTTCAGCAGCACCGCCTGGTCCTCGAACTCGATTCCTTCGGCAATTACCCGCAGGTGCAAGTCATGGGCCATGCGGATGATATGCGGGGCCACACCGCTACTGGCGGCATCGTGGCCCAGAGCGTCGATGAATGCCTTGTCGATCTTCAGGCAGTCCACTGGCAGGGTTTGCAGGTAGGCCAGGCTGCAATAACCGGTACCAAAGTCGTCGATCAGCACCTGGTGCCCCACGGCACGTAGCGCCTGCAGATTGTCACGGGCGACCACCACGTCGATCAGGCCGCGCTCGGTCACCTCGAAGGCAATCTGGCTGGGCGCCACTCGATGCAAGGCCAGCAAGCGCGCCGCCACCCGGCCAATACGTGGCACCATCACATCGCAGGCCGCCAGGTTTATCGATATGTATAGCTTGGGGTGCGAGCGCAGTAGCTGTCCGAGCTGTTCAAGCACACGCTGCAGGACAAAGTCGGTGATCTGGCGAATCTGCCCGGTATTCTCCGCCAGCGGAATGAAAAGGTCCGGGCTGGTCAGGGTGCCGTCCGGGCGGCGCCAGCGCACCAAGGCCTCGGCGCCCACACAGCGCCGGCTGTCGAGCTCGATGATTGGCTGGTAGAGCACCTGCAGCTCTCCACGACGCAAGGCATTCTGCAACTCTGAACTCATCGACCGTCGTTGCAGAATCAACTGCAGTACCAACCAACCGATGCAGCAGGCCGCCAGCACGCTACCGGGGAACAGCAACCAGAGCATGCCGTTCATCTTCAACGGCAGACTGGCCCTCGGGGCAATCAGCACCAACTGGTAATCCGGCGACTTGGTCGGCATTCGGTAGATCAGCCGATCACTGAGTTCCAGCAGCGACTTGTGGCTGGTCGACCAGGCCGAGGGTGGTGGCCATACCTGTGGCGGGCCGAGCACCGGAATGGCCCGGGCGCCGTTGTCCAGCACCACCACCAGGCTGCCACCTGGGGGCAGGTCCACCACATCGGTCAAATGCCCACGGGAGGTGGAAACCAGAAACTTGCCCCGACCCAGCATCAGTGCTGCCAGGTTCTCGTTCGGCTCGGTGGTGGTGTTAAGCCAGTAGCTGTACGTCGGCCCCTGGATATCTGGCGCCCGCAAGGGAACGAACGCTCGCTCATCACCGCGGTTGGAGCAGGCAACATTGCCATCTACATAAGCCGCTTCATAGATGAAACGCGAGTTCAGGCCAACCTGCTGCAAGGCTGCCAGCATTGCCGGGCTGCAGCCGCGCAAGGGTTGGGCCTGCAGCAGGTCGACCCCTTCGCGCAATTGGCCGAACACCTGTTCGAGCCGTTCCAGAAAACGCTCGCCCTGGGCATTCATCTGTTCGCTTTCGCTTTGTTTCATTTGTTGCAGGGCAATGCCGATGCTGGCAGAGAGCAACACCGCGGCGCTGGCCAGCGCTGCCAAAGTGGCCAGCATCCAGGGACGGTAAAAAATTTGGCGCAGCAAGGCGATGAAGGCTGACATCGAAGGCATCCAGTTGATAACCAAGGTATAGCAACGGAATCAATAATCACCCTCACCGTTTGGCGCTTCGCTGCAATCCAGCCACGCTCTTTGTAGAAGCAGCCTTGTGGCTGCGATGAGACCGTCAAAGTCTATACAACTGCATCGATCCAACTCGCCTCTTCGCAGCGCAAGGCTTTGCAACAAGGACCCCGCCCGCCGTGACTCAACGCATGCGGTTTAGTACCTGCAGCATCGCTGCTGTCTGCGCATCAGGCATGCCGTCGAAGCGCTGCGGGCGGAAGCGCATCTGGAAGGCGGCGATCACATGACGTGTGGCGACATCCAGCACGCCGGTCTGCTCGATCTGATAGCCAAACCGTGCCAGCTCCTGCTGGTACCAGCCAACGCTTGGCGGGTTGACGCTGAAGTAGGCTTGCTGCCGTGCCACGGCGTTGGCATCCGGCCAGATACCCAGCCCGGCGTCGGCCAGGCGCTTCCACGGGAACAATGGCCCCGGGTCCAGCTTGCGCAGCGGGGCGATGTCACTGTGGCCGATGATATGGCGTGGTTCGATGTTGTTGCGTTTGACAATGTCCTTGAGCAGCGCGATCAGCGACTGGATCTGCGCCTCGCTGTAAGGGTGCCAGACCCGGCCGTTCGGGGTGTCGGTGAAGCCTGGGTTGACGATCTCGATACCAATGGACGAGGAGTTCAGCCAGGTACGCCCCTGCCACTGGCTCTCACCGGCATGCCAGGCGCGACGGTTTTCATCTACCAGCTGATACACCGTAGCCGGGCCATCGCCGATCAGGTAATGGCTGCTGACTTCACCATGGGTAAGCAGCGCCAGGGAGCGCTCCAGCGAAGCATTGGTGTAATGCAGGACAACGAACTGGATGCGGTTGTCCTGATTGGCCGAAGGGTGACTGCGGTCGATGCGCAGGCCCGTCGAGCAACCGGCGACAGACAACAGCAAAAAGGAAATCAGGGTTTTTTTAAGCGTGGAAAGCACGTCAGTGGCCTCAGCGTATGAGCGCTACAGTATAACGTGCTCACCTGCGCTGTGCCTGCCGGACAGCGGCTGGCTAACCATGCTCGACGCGATTACGCCCCAGCTCCTTTGCCCGGTACAGCGCTGCATCGGCCCGTTTGAGCACCTGGTCGCTGCGTTCGCCAGAACGGAATGCACCCAGGCCGATGGAGGTGGTGATCACCACCCGTTCTCCCTTGAAGTGGAATGGGCAGGCTTCGACTGTGGCACGCAATACCTCGGCCACTTGCGCAGCGACTGCGGGCGTAGTCTGCGGCAGCAGCAGGACGAATTCCTCGCCGCCAAAACGGGCGATGAAATCCCGGCCCCGCAGACGCTTGCGCAACTGGTCGGCCACGATCTTGAGGACCTTGTCCCCAGCCAGATGACCATAGTTGTCGTTGATGCGTTTGAAATGGTCCAGGTCAAGAATCGCCATCGCCAGATGGCCGCCGTTTTCCTGCCAGTCAAGCATTTCGCGTTCGACTCGCTCGCTCCAGGCCGCACGGTTGGGCAGGCCGGTGAGCGGGTCCAGCAGGGCTTTCTGGCGCTGTTCTTCCAGGTGCTCGCGATAGCCAAGCGCCTCATGCTCCATGCTCGCCACCCGCTCCGACAAGCCTTGCAGGCGACCGGCCAGTTCCTGCTCGCGGCGATCACGCTCGTGCTTGTGTTCGTCCATCGTCACCAGCAAGCCTTCCAGGCGGTTTTCCAGAATGTGCTTGAGGCTGTCTACATCGGCGGCACCTTGCACGCTGCTCTGCAGGCCGTCGACGTGCTCACGCAGTTGGCTATCCAGCTCGCGGGCAGCGGTGCTGTTGTCCGCGTGGCCGGCGCTGGCCTCGTGCAGGTGGCTCTGGAAACCTTCCAGGCGTTCATTGAGCTGCTGCAGGTAGGTTTCGAATTCGTGCTGGCCGCTGTCGGTGATCGCCAGCATGAGTACTGCCAAGTCATCCAACACCGGGATCAGTTCATACCAGTTCAAGCCGCGAGCAACCCGCTCGCGCATTTCCAGCGCCTGAGCCTTGTGTCGCTCGGGCAGGCTGAGGTCATCGAGCAGACCGATCAGGGTCTGCTCGATGTGCGCGGCAACCTGGCTGTAAGGGGGCTCCACTGCGTAGGGCAGGGCATAGGGGCCGTCTTCACCAAAGGTTTCTTCAAGGGCTTGTAAGGGTTCTGCCTCTGCCAACGGCTCGCTGGCGGAAACTTCAGCTTCCGGCAATGGCGCCTTGTCCCTTGGCAACGGGGCTGGCGGCATTTCGGCCGTTTCGATCAGCGCCGGGCCAAATGCCTCCAGCTCAAGCTCGGGCGCTTCGGCCACCTCGGCAGTCGGAGCAGCAGGGGCCGGCAACGGTTGTAGCGCATCGACGTCATCGTGCCGCAATGGCTCGGCACTGCCGGCTGCCTGGGGCACAACCGCGGCTGCAGGCAACGCTACCGGCGCAAGCTCTGCTCCTGCCTGTGCATCTTCCTCACGGCTTCCAAACAACCGCTGCAGAAAACCGGGTCGGGCTTCTTCACTCGGCTTGCCAAGGGCCGACAGCGCGCGCCCCTGCAAGCCGCTCAACTCGCCCAACAGCGGCGGCAGCTCGCGTGACTGGGCAACCCCGCCCTCGAGCTTCTTCGCCAGTTTTTTCAATGGCCGCGAGATATCGCTGGGCAGGGGCAGGCCTTGCAGTTGGCCAACCAGTGCGGTCAGCGCATCGCTGACCTGGTTCATGCGGGTTTCGCGACGCTGTTCGGAATCCAGTACCGCTTTCTCAAGGCGCGGAATCAAGCCAGCGAGGCCGGCGTCCATATTGTCGCTGCGAATGACATCGCGCATTTCCTTCATGCACTCGTCTACCACCTTGTCACTGCCTTCAGCAGCCAGGGTGCTGCGCACCAGGCCTCGGCGCAGCAGGTCAAGACGGGCATCCCAACGGCGCTCGAGCTTTTCTTGCTGCTCGATGCTTTTAAGGTATTTTTCTTTCCAGCGCTCAGCGTCTTCAGTCATGCCCGGGTCCGCAAACGGTGATGGCAATTAGCTCAAAACCGGCAGCGTATCCACAGTCAATGCATCAGGCAATCGAATCTCGACAGCAACGGGAAGGTGGTCCGAAATTGGCTGCGCCAGCACCTCGACACGCTCCAGCGTGAGGCTTGAACTGAGCAGAATATGATCGAGGCAACGCTGCGGTCGCCAGCTGGGGAAGGTGGCCTCGACTTGTGGGGCGACCAGGCCCAAATCGCGCAGCGGCGAATGCTCCAGCAGGTCAGTGGCATGGGTGTTCATGTCACCCATCAGCACCTGGTGACGGTAACCGCCTATCAGCTCGCGGATATAACCCAGCTGCAGGGCGCGGGTCTTGGCCCCCAATGCCAGGTGCATCATCACCACTATCAGCGCATCTTCGCCTTCGCCAAACCGCACCAGAATCGCGCCACGCCCGGCCGGGCCAGGCAACGGATGGTCTTCGAGCAGTTGCGGCTTCAGGCGGCTGAGCACACCGTTGCTGTGCTGGGCAAAACGCCCAAGGTTGCGGTTGAGCTGCTGGTACCAGTAGGGGAAGGCCCCCAAGTGGGCCAGGTGTTCGACCTGGTTGACGTAGCCCGAGCGCAGGCTGCCACCATCGGCTTCCTGCAGGGCCACCAGGTCGAAGTCGCCCAGCAGCCTGCCGATCTTCTGCAGGTTACCGGCACGCCCGTTATGCGGCAGCAGGTGCTGCCAGCTACGCGTCAGGTAATGGCGGTAGCGCTCGGTGCTGATGCCCACCTGGATGTTGAAACTGAGCAGCCGCAGACGGCCATCCTCGGGCAGGCCCGGGGCCTGCAGGTGATGCTCGTTGACCTGCGGCTCGTGCAGGCCAATGCCACGCGTAGCTCTGAAGCGGGGCATGGGTGACGCCGCCTACTTGGCAGCGCGCTCCTTGTCGATCAGCTGGTCGGCGACATTCAGCACGCCTTCCGGTCCGCCGGCAGTCCCCAGGTCGAAGCGGTACTTGCCGTTGACGACCAGGCTCGGTACGCCGGTGATCTCATACTTCTTCGCCAATTCCTTGGCCTGTTTGACCTGGCCCTTGATGGCGAACGAGTCGAAGGTGGCGAGGAACTTGTCCTTGTCCACACCTTGAGTGGCGAGGAAGTCGGCCATCTCGTTCTTGTCGGTCAGGCGCTTGTGCTGGTTCTGGATGGCATCGAACACCGCAGCATGAACCTTGTGCTCGACGCCCATGGCTTCGAGGGTCAGGAACATCTGGCCGTGTGCATCCCACGGGCCACCGAACATGGCCGGTACGCGCTTGAAGTTGACGTCCTTCGGCAGCTTTTCAGCCCAAGGGTTGATGGTCGGCTCGAAGTGGTAGCAGTGTGGGCAGCCGTACCAGAACAGCTCGACGACTTCGATCTTGCCAGGCACGGAAACCGGAACAGGGTTGCTCAGCTCGATGTATTCCTTGCCGGCGACAGGCTCGGCAGCCTGAACGGCAGTCATACCGAATACGCTGGCGGCGACCAGCGCAGCGCTGAGAATCAGTTTACGCATGCTTTACTCCTGAGCAGTCATGGGTCGCCACGACGCGACCTGCACTGAGACAGGCCGGGAAGGGCTCGAGTTCTGTAGTGTAACGGCTGCGGACGGAAAAAAGGGCAGCCCGGCCGCCCTTTCATCATTGACCTACAACATTAACCGAAAGTTAATGCAGGCCCTGGATGTAGCTGGCCAACGCTTCGATGTCATGGTTGCTCAGCTTGCCAGCGATGGTGCGCATGGTCATGGCATCGCCATCGTTGGTGCGGTTGCCTTCGCGGAAGTCAGTGAGCTGCTTGGCCACGTACTGCGAGTGTTGCCCGCCCAGGTGCGGGAAGCCGGCCAGGGCGATGCCCGCGCCGTTGGGCGAGTGGCAGCCAGTGCAGGCCGGCATGCCCTTTTCCAGGTCGCCGCCATTGAACAACGCGCGGCCGCGCTCGACCAGCTTGGGATCGGCGGCACCCACGCTGCCTTTCTGGCTGGAGAAGTAGGCAGCGATATCGGCCAGATCCTGGTCGCTGAATGCGGCCAGCATGCCGGTCATTTCCAGCACGGTACGCTTGCCCGACTTGATATCGTGAAGTTGTTTTTCGAGATAGCGCTGGCCTTGGCCGGCCAGTTTCGGGAAGTTCGGTGCCAGGCTGTTGCCGTCGGGGTTGTGGCAGGCGCCACACACGGCGGTCTTGGCCTGGCCAGCGGCGGCATCGCCTTTGATAGGTTGCGCAGCAGTGGCCGCACCAGCGACACCCAAGGTCAACAGCAGACTCACGACTAGTTTGTTCATCAGCTAATCCAACACGGCTAAGGGTGAAATGTTATGTATCGGGACTGCCGCTCATCCAAAGGATGACCAAACGGTAGTCCTCGGCACTGCAGTCCATGCACAATCCACGCGGCGGCATAGCCTTGAAACCCTGGGTCACGTGCTTCACCAGTACATCCATGCCTTGCGCCAGCCTTGGCTCCCATGCTGCCCGGTCACCCCGTCTGGGTGCCTGTGGCAACTGTCCGGTGTGACAGGCCGCACACGTGCGGTTGTACAACACCTCGGGATCCTGTGTAGCCTGTGCGCTGAAAAACGGCAGGAACATACCGACAGCAAGCAGCCATTTCGCCATGCGGAACGACCTTCAGGGTTGGGGGCCGCGCTGCGTTCTGTTGCGCGAGCTATTGTTCGACACCCCATGCCCGTTCTCCTTCGCTGGGAGAATGAGCACACAAAAACTGGGGCATTATATACTTCCGCCATCCAAACGGAAACGACACCGCTTGCCAGGCTTGGCTCTACAAAGTCAGGCAACACCCACATCGGATATCCCATGCAAGTCAAGAACCCCATCCTCGGCCTCTGCCAGAAAGCCAAATTCGCCCTCAGCGCAGCCAAGGTCGAACAATGCCCGGACGACCAGGGTTACGAGGTGGCTTTTGCCGGCCGTTCCAACGCCGGCAAATCCAGCGCCCTCAATACCCTGACCCATGCCAGCCTGGCGCGTACCTCGAAGACTCCCGGGCGCACCCAGCTGTTGAATTTCTTCAGTCTGGACGATGAACGGCGTTTGGTCGACCTGCCGGGCTATGGTTATGCAAAAGTCCCGATTCCGCTCAAGCAGCACTGGCAGAAACACCTGGAAGCCTACCTGGGCAGCCGTGAGTGCCTGCGTGGCGTGATCCTGATGATGGACGTGCGTCACCCGATGACCGACTTCGACAAGATGATGCTCGACTGGGCCAAGGCCAGCAGCATGCCGATGCACATCCTGCTGACCAAGGCCGACAAGCTGACCCACGGCGCGGGCAAGAACACATTGCTGAAAGTGCAGTCGGAAATCCGCAAGGGCTGGGGGGATGGCGTGACCATCCAGCTGTTCTCGGCACCCAAGCGCCTGGGCGTGGAAGACGCCTACCGTGTGCTGGCGGACTGGATGGAACTGGAAGACAAGCCGGTCGTTTAGTGGTTTGCGCCTGACCCGGGTTTACCCGCGAAAGGGCCGGGCCTGCTCTCCACCCGCCGTTCACCGTTGCCGCCACTACCGTATTCGCGGGTAAACCCGCTCCTACACCTGATCGAGGTTGGACACGCTTTGGTGATTGGGCGCAGGCCCTTGTAATCGATGGACTCGCCCCCGCCGAGGCATCACAGTGCCACGGTGGTGTTCGAAGAAGCCAACGGCAGCGAGGGCGAGACCATGAAAAAGCATAGTTCGAAACACGATTCCCTGTCTTCCACTGATGTGGAGCTTTGCACAACCATCTGCGTAGACCTGGCCAAACAGGTCTTCCAATTAGCAGGCGAGGACGCTACTGGGCGGGTGATCTACGAAGATCGCATCAAATCCCGCCAAGCGTTCCATGATTTCCTGCTCAGGCTGCCAACGACCGTGGCCGTCTTGATGG
Source organism: Pseudomonas sp. 10(2024) (assembly GCF_045164175.1). Lineage (NCBI taxonomy): Bacteria > Pseudomonadati > Pseudomonadota > Gammaproteobacteria > Pseudomonadales > Pseudomonadaceae > Pseudomonas > Pseudomonas sp. 10(2024). The sequence continues at coordinate 82,630 of NZ_CP174006.1, read as the reverse complement.
AGTGCGGTCCAGGTGCGCAAGCCTGGGCCAGGCTGCTGCAGGCCAAAGGTAATCCGGTTCGCATCCTGCCGGCGCAACGTGTCGCCGAACATCGCAGCGGTGCAAAGAACGATCGTAACGACTGCTATGCCATTTTGCGTGCCGGTCGCGATACGAGCATCGCTTCGATACCGATCAAGAGCACCACAGCACTGGCTATTCAAGCGCTGCACCGTATCCGGCGCGGTAACATCAAGCGACATACCGCGCTGGGCAATCAGATCCGTGGTTTGCTACTTGAGCATGGCGTATCCATGCCCCAGGGCGATGCCGCGATCAATAAGCATGTGCCTCAGGCGCTTGAGGATGCTTCCTTGCCTCTACCCGACCTGTTGCGCGAGTTGCTCGATGAGTTGCTGATGGACTGGTTGTCTCTAGGTGAACGCATAGCGGCGCTGAGCCGCCGGCTCGAAGCGACTGCCCAAGAGGATAAAGTCGCTCAGCGACTGATCACCATTCGCGGCGTCGGCCCTATCATTGCCACGGCGATCGTGGCGAAACAGACCGACCCCAGCCGCTTCGCCAGTGGCCGAATGTATTCCGCCTTCTTCGGTATCGTGCCCGATCAGCACAGCAGCGGAAACAAAATCAGATTGGGCAAGATGAGCAAGCGCGGTGACGGCTACATACGCAGCCTGATGATCCAGGGCGCGCATTCCGTCTTGAGCCAGCTAAGGCCTGATTCCGATCAGCCAGATGATCGCCGCCTCTTGCGTTGGCTATCCCGCCTTGGGCGCAAGGAGGCGGCGATCAGGCTGGCTAATCGAAATCTGCGGATTATCTGGGCCCTGTTACAGAGCGATCAGGTTTACCAACGCAAACCGAACGAAAAACCGGAGGCGGCTATGAGCCTCTGACCCACCGGGTAATGCCACCGGGGCGCTAGGCGCTCCAACCCCTGCTAGTGAACATTGACCCTAGGTAAGACCGTCGCAGACCGATGCCTCCGCTCCTACAGGCCTGATAGTGGCCTCAATGTAAACGGCACACTGCGAGCTCACCACGATGTTGGCCAGAAGCAAAAAGCTTCCTCGAACAGGCCTGATACATAGATGCAACCGGGTTCCTATGTTCAAAAAAGCAGCTAGACAGTGTGGGCGAGTCCATACATAGGAGCGGGTTTACCCGCGAATGCGATGTCGAATTCACCGCTGCATTCGCGGGTAAACCCGCTCCTACGGGGGCTCAGTACAAGCCATCCGGCAAATTCCGGGCAAAAAAAACCCCGGACTTCGTATGGGGAGGGGGAAGTTCGGGGTCCAAGTCCGGACCGCTAGGGCGGGGTCCAGATATCTGCCAACACTTAACACAACATAGGAGCATCGAAGGGCTTCACCAGCCATTCAGTTACTCTGAGTTCCGCTTCACCGGTTTAGTTCCGAAGCCCACAAAACTATTTGCGATAGTTTCATGAAACTTAAGCACCCCCGGCACTGAGCGGTGCTCGGATCCGCGTCACTACGTCGCAGATCCTACACAGTTTTACCTGCTCAATCAGTGAGCTTCGTCCCAATTCGCACCAACGCCTGCTTCGACAACCAGCGGCACATCCAGCTGCGCGGCCTGACTCATGTGCTGGCGAATTTCATCTTTCACCTGCTGCACCAGGTCCTCGCGTACTTCAAGCACCAGTTCGTCGTGCACCTGCAGGATCACCCGGGCATCCAGCCCGCTCTCGCTCAACCAGTTATCTACCTTGACCATGGCACGCTTGATGATGTCGGCAGCAGTACCCTGCATCGGAGCGTTGATCGCCGTGCGCTCGGCGCCCTTGCGCAGGGCAGGGTTCTTGGCGTTGATATCTGGCAAGTACAGCCGGCGGCCAAACAGGGTTTCGACAAAGCCTTGCTCGGCCGCCTGGGCGCGGGTGCGCTCCATGTAGGCCAGCACGCCTGGGTAGCGGGCAAAGTAGCGGTCGATGTAGTCCTGTGACTGCTTGCGGTCGACGCCGATCTGCTTGGCCAGGCCAAAGGCGCTCATGCCGTAGATCAAGCCGAAGTTGATGGCCTTGGCGCTGCGGCGCTGGTCGGTGGTCACGTCTTCCAGGGCCACACCGAACACTTCGGCTGCTGTGGCGCGGTGCACGTCCAGGTCATTGCGGAAGGCATGCAGCAAGCCTTCGTCCTTGGCCAGGTGGGCCATGATGCGCAGCTCGATCTGTGAATAGTCCGCCGCCAGAAGCTTGTAGCCCGGACTGGCGATGAACGCCTGGCGGATACGCCGCCCTTCAGCGGTGCGGATCGGGATGTTCTGCAAGTTCGGGTCGCTCGACGACAACCGGCCGGTGGCCGCCACGGCCTGCTGGTAGGACGTGTGGATACGCCCGGTGCGCGGGTTGATCTGCCCCGGTAACTTGTCGGTGTAGGTGCTCTTGAGCTTGCTCAGGCTGCGGTACTGCATCAGCACCTCTGGCAGCGGGTAGCCTTGCAAGGCCAGTTCGTCGAGCACTGCTTCGGCGGTGGATGGCTGGCCCTTGGCGGTCTTGCTCAACACCGGCATGCCCAGCTTGTCGTAAAGGATCGTGCCCAGCTGCTTGGGCGAGCCGAGGTTGAACGTCTCACCGGCGAGCTCGTAGGCACGCAGCTCCAGCTCAGCCATCTTCACGCCCAGCTCACCGCTCTGTACTTTCAACAGCTCGGCATCGACCAACGCACCCTGGCGCTCGATCCTGGCCAGCACCGGCACCAGCGGCATCTCGATATCCATCAGCACCGGTTGCACGCTCGGCGTCTGTGCCAGGCGGGCCTGCAATGCATGGTGCAGGCGCAGCGTGATGTCGGCGTCTTCGGCGGCGTAGGGGCCGGCCTTGTCCAGGTTGATCTGGTTGAAGGTAAGCTGCTTGGCACCCTTGCCGGCGATGTCCTCGAAGGCGATCGTGGTGTGGTCGAGGTACTTCTGCGCCAGGCTGTCCATGTCATGACGGGTGGCGGTGGAGTTCAGCACGTACGATTCGAGCATGGTGTCGTAGGCCACGCCGCGCATCTCGATGGCAGGGGAGCCATTGGCGAGGATGTTGATGTCGTACTTGGCGTTCTGCCCGACCTTGGCCTTGGCCGGGTCCTCCAGCAGTGGCTTCAGCGCCAGCAGCACGGCCTCGCGGTCCAGCTGGACCGGCGCGCCTTCATAATCGTGGGCCAGCGGCACATAGGCCGCTTCATGCGGCTCGACTGCGAAGGACAGGCCGACCAACTGCGCCTGCTGGGCGTCCAGGCCGGTGGTCTCGGTGTCGAAGGCAAACAGCGGTGCCTGGCGCAGCTTCTCCAGCCAGGCGTCGAAACGGGCCTGGTCGAGAATGGTTTCGTATTTGGGCTCGACCTTGGCCGCAGGCTCCACGGCCGGGGCGACATCATCACCAGCCTTGGCCGCATCGCGCTGCACTTCGGCGACCCAGCTCTTGAACTCCATCTCGGTGTACAACGCCAGCAACGCCTCGCGGTCAGGTTCACCGCACACCAGCGCCTCGACCTCCACATCCAGCGGCACGTCAACCTTGATGGTGGCCAGCTCGTAGGACAGGAATGCCGCGTCGCGGTGCTCCTCCAGCTTGGCCGGCAAGGTCTTGGCGCCGCGAATGGCCAGCGCTGGCACCTTGTCCAGGTTGGCGTAAAGGTCGCTGAGACCGCCGCCGATGCCGGTCAGCAGCCCCACCGCCGTTTTTTCGCCCACACCCGGCACGCCGGGGATGTTGTCGACCTTGTCACCCATCAGGGCCAGGAAGTCGATGATGTGTTCCGGGCCGACGCCGAATTTCTCGTGCACGCCAGCCACGTCCAGCACGCTTCCGGTCATGGTGTTGACCAAGGTAATGTGCCCGTCCACCAGCTGCGCCATGTCCTTGTCACCGGTCGAGATGATCACCGGGCGACCCAGGGCGGCGCTGCTGCGCGCCAGGGTGCCGATCACGTCGTCAGCCTCGACGCCCTCCACGCACAGCAGCGGGTAGCCCAACGCCTTGACGCTGGCGTGCAGCGGCTCGATCTGTACCCGCAGGTCGTCCGGCATGCTGGGGCGGTTGGCCTTGTACTCGGCGAACATGGCATCGCGGAAAGTGCCGCCCTTGGCGTCGAACACCACGGCGAAGAGGCTGTCGGGGTATTGCTTGCGCAGGCTCTTGAGCATGTTCAGCACACCCTTCACCGCGCCGGTCGGCATGCCCTTGGAGGTGGTCAGCGGTGGCAGCGCGTGGAAGGCGCGATAAAGGTAGGAGGAACCGTCCACCAGGACGAGGGGCGCTTGGCTCATGAGCAGAATCAACCTTTTCGACGGGTCCGGCGCTAGAATAGCCAGAATCATTGACGACAAAGGGACTAGGTTATCATGCGCACACTCAATCGCCTGTTACTGCTCGGCCTGTTGGCAACCATGCCTGTCGTCACCCTGGCGGCGGACGACGCCCCCTCGGCCGATCCCGAGGTGACCATTCGCACGGAAGGCGATAAAACCATCCAGGAATACCGGCAGAACGGCTTCCTGTATGCGATCAAGATCACGCCGAAAAACGGCAAGCCTTATTTTCTGGTACGCGCTGATGGCACTGATGCCAATTTCATTCGATCCGACCAGCCGGACATGCTGATTCCGTCCTGGAAGATCTTCGAGTGGTAAGCTGACGCGCACCGTTCACATCAACCCGGCACTTCCCGGCGGAAGTGCCCGTATGGGCAATTTTTCATCATGTCAGTCTTCACCCCCGTGACCCGGCCTGAGCTGGAAACCTTTCTGGCGCCGTACGAGCTGGGCCGTCTGCTCGACTTCCAGGGCATTGCCGCCGGTACCGAGAACAGCAATTTCTTCGTCAGCCTCGAACAGGGGGAGTTCGTCCTGACGCTGATCGAGCGTGGGCCCAGCGAGGACATGCCGTTCTTCATCGAGCTGCTCGATACCCTGCACGGTGCCGACATGCCGGTGCCCTATGCCATTCGTGATCGCGACGGCAACGGCCTGCGCGAGCTGTGCGGCAAGCCGGCATTGCTGCAGCCCAGGCTGTCGGGCAAACACATCAAGGCACCCAACAACCAGCACTGCGCCCAGGTCGGCGAACTACTGGCACACATTCACCTGGCCACCCGCGAGCACATCATCGAGCGCCGCACCGACCGCGGCCTGGACTGGATGCTGGCCTCGGGTGCCGAGCTACTGCCACGCCTGACTGCGGAGCAAGCCGCATTGCTGCAGCCAGCGCTGGACGAAATCAGCGCACACAAGGCGCAGATCCTGGCCTTGCCGCGGGCCAACCTGCATGCCGACCTGTTCCGCGACAACGTGATGTTCGAAGGCACCCACCTGACCGGTGTGATCGACTTCTACAATGCCTGCTCCGGGCCGATGCTGTATGACATCGCCATCACCGTGAACGACTGGTGCCTGGATGAGCAGGGCGCGGTGGATGTACCACGCGCCCAGGCGCTGCTGGCAGCTTATGCGGCGCTACGGCCGTTCACTGCAGCCGAAGCCGAGCTGTGGCCGGAAATGTTGCGGGTAGGCTGCGTGCGTTTCTGGCTGTCGCGCCTGATTGCGGCCGAGTCGTTCGCCGGGATGGATGTGATGATCCACGATCCGAGCGAGTTCGAAGTGCGTCTGGCGCAGCGCCAGCAGGTGGCTTTGCACCTGCCGTTCGCGCTGTAGACCGCGCCTGCTTCTTCGCGGGCACGCCCGCTCCCACAGGTACAATGACAAACTCAAGGTTTGAGTTTATCTCTGTGGGAGCGGGCGTGCCCGCGAAGGGGCCGGTACAGGCTTACAACTGCTCCAGGCAGCCTGCCAGGTCACCGCCCAGCTTCTCCAGCAAGCGCTCATACCCTTTGCCATCCACCGGATCGGTGCCACCCAAGGCATCCAGCTCGGCCAGGCGAACCGGCAACCCGGCAGTCAGGGTCTCGGCCAATCGCGGCCGCAGTGGTGGCTCGCTGAACACGCAGGTCTTGCCCACTTCCTGAAGACGCTTGCGCATGGCCGCCACATGTTGCGCCCCAGGCTGCACCTCGGATGCCACGCTGAACACGCCCGCGTGCTTCAAGCCATATTCAGCTTCAAAATAGTCGAAGGCTTCGTGGAAGACGAAGTACGGCTTGCCGGCAATACCGGTCACGCGCGCCTTGATACGCCCATCCAACGCATCCAGGCGTTCATCGAAGGCCTTCAGGTTGCTCTGATAGCGAGCCGCATTGGCCGGGTCGACCTGGGCCAGGTCAGCTGCCATTTTTGCCGCGATTACTCGCGCATTGACCGACGATAGCCACAAATGCGCATCCAGGCTGCCTGGGCGGTGATCGTGGTCATGATCGTCATGGTCTTCTTCCTCATGGGAATGGCTGTCCTCGCCAAAGTGGCGCAGCTTCATGCCCGGCAGCGACTGCACAGCCACTGTGGCCTTGCTGCGGCTTCCCAGCACACGCGCAAGGAAGTTCTCCATGTCCGGGCCGATCCAGTACAGCAGGTCGGCATCGCCTACCCGCCGCACGTCGGAGGGACGCAGCGCATAGTGGTGGGGTGAAGCGCCGGGCGGCAGCAGCACGTCAGGGCTGCCAACACCCTCCTGCACGGCAGCGGCAATCTGCTGCAAGGGCTTGATAGTGGTGAGCACACGCACGTCGGCCTGCGCGGATAATGCGATGAAAGCGACAAACAGAGCCAGGAATCGGGACACGGTGGATACTCGAATCTTCAGAAACAGGTAACATAATAACGTCTCTGTCCAGAACCGTCGCTGCCCATGTCCATCACACCGCTGGCCAACCGTCCTCACGACCACTCCCATTGCGTACACAGCGCACTGGCTGAAGCCGACACCTTGTGCACCCGCCAGGGCCTGCGCCTGACAGCCCTGCGCCGCCGTGTGCTGGAGCTGGTGTGGCAGAGCCACAAGCCACTGGGCGCCTACGACATCCTCGCTGTGCTCAGTGAGCAGGACGGCCGCCGCGCCGCGCCGCCCACGGTGTACCGCGCGCTGGACTTCCTGCTGGAAAACGGCCTGGTACATCGCATCGCATCGCTGAACGCCTTCATCGGCTGCAGCCACCCCGAGCACGTGCACCAAGGCCAGTTCCTGATCTGCCGGGCTTGCCATGTAGCCATCGAGCTCGAGCAGAGCAGCATCAGCGAGGCCATCATCAACAGCGCCAAAGGCGTGGGTTTCACGGTCGAGACCCAGACCGTGGAAGTGGTCGGCCTGTGCGGTAACTGCCGGAGCGCGGCATGAGCGACGCCCTGATTCGCCTGGATCAGGTCGGCGTCACCTTTGGCGGCGAGGCGGTGCTCGACAGCATCGACCTGTCGGTCGCCCCAGGCCAGATCGTCACCCTGATTGGCCCCAATGGGGCAGGCAAGACGACCCTGGTGCGCGCCGTACTTGGCCTGCTCAAGCCACATCGCGGCAAGGTATGGCGCAAGCCCAAGCTGCGCATTGGCTACATGCCGCAGAAGATTCAGGTTGATGCCACGCTACCGCTGTCGGTGCTGCGCTTCCTGCGCCTTGTGCCCGGCGTAGACCGCGCGGCAGCCTTGTCGGCGCTGCAGGAAGTGGGCGCCGAGCAGGTCATCGACAGCCCGATCCAGACTATTTCCGGCGGCGAAATGCAACGCGTGCTGCTGGCCCGCGCCTTGCTGCGCGAACCCCAGCTGCTGGTGCTCGACGAACCGGTACAAGGTGTGGACGTGGTCGGCCAGACCGAGCTTTACAACCTCATCACCCGCCTGCGCGACCGCCACGGCTGCGGCGTACTGATGGTGTCCCACGACCTGCACCTGGTCATGAGCGCCACCGACCAGGTGGTGTGCCTGAACCGCCACGTGTGCTGCTCGGGCCACCCTGAGCAAGTCAGCGGTGACCCGGCGTTCGTCGAGCTGTTCGGCAAGACCGCACCGAGCCTGGCCATCTACCACCACCATCACGACCACAGCCATGACCTGCATGGCTCGGTGGTCGCCCCTGGCACCCATGTTCACGGAGAGCACTGCAAGCATGGCTGATTTTCTTCTCTACGCCTTGCTTGCCGGCTTGTCCCTGGCACTGGTTGCAGGCCCACTGGGCTCCTTCGTGGTATGGCGGCGCATGGCCTATTTTGGCGACACCCTATCTCACGCCGCGCTGCTCGGTGTGGCCTTGGGCTTTGCCCTGGATGTCAGCCCCGCACTGGCGGTAACCGTGGGCTGCCTGTTGCTGGCGATTCTGCTGGTGACATTGCAGCAACGCCAGCCGCTGGCCTCCGACACCCTCCTGGGTATCCTGGCCCCCAGCACCTTGTCGCTGGGCCTGGTGGTGCTGAGCTTCATGCACGATGTGCGCATCGACCTGATGGCTTACCTGTTCGGCGATCTGCTGGCCATCAGCACCACCGACCTGGCCTGGATCCTCGGCGGCAGTGCACTGGTCCTGCTGCTGCTCGCTGTGCTGTGGCGGCCGCTGCTGGCGGTTACCGTGCACGAAGAACTGGCCATGGTAGAAGGCCTGCCCGTGGCCGGCTTGCGCATGGCGCTGATGCTGCTGATCGCGGTGGTGATTGCGGTTGCCATGAAAATCGTTGGCGTGTTGCTGATTACCTCACTGCTGATCATTCCTGCCGCTGCGGCACAGCGTCACGCCCGCTCACCAGAGCAGATGGCCCTGGGTGCCAGCCTGCTGGGTGTCACCGCAGTGTGCGGCGGCCTGGCCATGTCCTGGTTCAAGGACACCCCCGCCGGGCCCTCGATCGTGGTCTGCGCCGCGGTGCTATTCTTGCTGAGCCTGGCTCTGCCAAAACGCTGAAAAGCAAGGCGTGTGCAGGCACGCCTTGCAACCTTCGGCCCGTAAAGGGTCTGTAAGGCCTATTTTCGAGCGTGCGCACCTGGGTGTAGACTTGCTCGCTTTTTGCGCAAATAGAGAGTCGCAGGAATGAAGCCGTTCGCCTCCCGTTATCTGCTTGTTGCCGCGTTTTCCCTGATCCTGGCTGCCTGTTCCAATGCGCCGGTCGAACAGGCCACCGCACCTGCTCAAGCAGATGCCTGGCAGCAGTTGCAACAGAACATCGCCAGCAATGAGCTGGCTACCGCCGAAGACCAGCTTGCTGCACTGCAGGCCCAGTCGCCGGATGATGCACGCCTGGAGCAATACCAGCGCCAACTGGCCGAAGCTTACCTGCAACGTAGCCAGATCGTTCTGCAGAAGGGCGATGTAAACGCGGCAGCTACCGCGCTGGCTCGTGCCCGGGCACTGATGCCGCAGGCGCCAGCGGTGACCGGCGGGGATGCCGTGACCCAGGCCCGCAAGGCCGAGCTGGAAAAGGCTGAAGCGGCGCTGAAAGCCGCCGAGGCCAAGCCCGAGGCACGCATCATCGACCCGACAGCGCCAAGTACCGTGGTGGCCTTGAAGACCACTGACAGCCGTGCGCTGCGCCGCCAACTGGACGACATTGCCGCCGATGTGGTGAGTTACCAGTGTGAGGTGGTATTCCAGGTACCGCGCACCGAGGATGCGCCTTGGCTGAAGACTTTGCTGGAAAAGCGCGTGCGCAAGATTGACAGTGGGTTCGAGCTGAAGCAGAAGCATCAGATCCAGCGCTCGCTGCCGGCGCAGGTGGTGCTGGTCCCGCATCAGCAGTAAAAGCTTCGCGGGTAAACCCGCTCCTACATCAGGAGGGGGTTTACCCGCGAAAAGGCCTTGTCAGGCAGGAACAGCTTCAGCTGCCGCCTCCCGCTCCCACACCCGGTGACCTTCAACCGCTTTTACAAAGGCATCCACTGCCTTCTGCTCATCCCCGAGCAACAGCCCCTTGTCCTCCTTGAGCCCCAACGCTTTCGCCAATTCCTTGGTCAGCACCAGCGCCTTCAGGTGCTTGTAACCCTCCAGCACGAAGTGCTTGGCCAATCCGCTAGCCGCCAGCGCATCCGTAGAGGCCTTGCCCGCTGGCACGACAATCCCGTCGAACATGATCGAAGGCATCCCCTCCATCGACGCCGCTACCGGCAGTTGCTTGCCATCCGCCGCCTTCACCGGCGCCGAGGTCGGCCCCAGCAGCATCGGCCGGGCACTGTGCGCTTCCAGGGCCTTTACCAGTTTGTCCACGCTGACAGCGTCCACGCCATCGGCCACCAGCACAGCAATCTTGCGCCCCTTGATACCCACCGAACCTGGGTGGTTCATCTGGCTCAACGCAGGCGATTGCGCCAACTGGCTACCCTTCACCTTCACCGTACCCGCTTTCGGCGCAGGGAGGCCCAGGTTGGCCGCAACTGCCGCCGCCAGCTTCAGGTCGATGTTGGCGAGAATTTCATTCACTTCCCGGGCGCGAATATGTTCACGCTCCACTTTGCCCAACTCGAAGCTGTAAGCCTTGATGATGTGCTGTTGCTCGGTCGGGCTCATGCTCTGGAAGAACAGCCGAGCCTGCGAGAAGTGATCGCCGAACGACTCACTGCGCTGGCGAATCTTGTGCGCATCGATACGCTCCTGATAGCTCTCGAAGCCGCCGTCTTGCGCCGCAGGCGGGGTTTCCTTCGGCCAGCCGCCGTCAATCGAGTTGGGCTCGTAGGAAGCCCGGCCCTTGTGCACGACGTGCTGGTGCAGCGCATCACGCTGGTTGTTGTGGTTCGGCGCTACCGGCCGGTTGATCGGGATCTGGTGGAAGTTCGGCCCACCCAGGCGGCTGATCTGGGTATCGGTGTACGAGAACAACCGGCCCTGCAGCAGCGGGTCGTTGGTAAAGTCGATACCTGGCACGATATGGCCTGGGCAGAACGCCACCTGTTCGACCTCGGCAAAAAAATTGTCCGGGTTGCGGTTGAGCACCATCTTGCCCAGCGGCGTGACGGGTACCAGTTCCTCCGGGATGATCTTGGTCGGGTCCAACAGGTCGAAGTCGAATTTGTGTTCGTCAGCCTCAGGCACAATCTGCACGCCCAGCTCCCATTCCGGGTAGTCACCGGTTTCGATGGCTTCCCATAGGTCACGGCGCTGGAAGTCGGTGTCCTTGCCCGCCAGTTTCTGGGCTTCGTCCCACAGCAGGGAATGCACGCCCTGGCGTGGTTTCCAATGAAACTTGACGAAGCTGGCCACGCCCTCGGCATTGATCAGGCGGAAGGTATGCACGCCAAAGCCTTCCATCATCCGAAGGCTGCGCGGGATGGCGCGGTCAGACATGGCCCACATGACCATATGAGCCGACTCCGGCACCAGCGAGACGAAATCCCAGAAAGTGTCATGAGCCGAACCGCCGGTCGGTATTTCGTTGTGTGGCTCTGGCTTCACCGCGTGGACAAAGTCGGGGAACTTGATGGCATCCTGGATGAAGAACACCGGCATGTTGTTGCCGACCAAGTCGAAATTGCCTTCATCTGTATAGAACTTGACAGCAAAGCCCCGCACATCTCGCACCGTATCGCCCGAACCGCGTGGGCCCTGAACCGTCGAGAAGCGGACAAAAACCGGGGTGATCTTTTCCGGATCTTGCAGGAAGCCGGCCTTGGTCAGCTCGGCGTGGTTGCCATAGCTCTGGAAGAACCCGTGTGCCCCGGTACCGCGGGCGTGCACGATGCGCTCGGGGATACGCTCATGGTCGAAGTGGGTGATTTTCTCGCGCATGATGAAGTCTTCAAGCAGCGAAGGTCCGCGATCACCCGCCTTGAGGGAGTTCTGGTTGTCAGCAATGCGCACGCCTTGGTTGGTCCGCAGCGCCTGCCCGGTCGCATCGCTGCGGTCGGCCTCCAGGCTCTGCAGCTTGGCATTGGTGTTGGCCCTGTCAGGGGTCTGGGTACCGGCGGCCTCGCTGTGCTTGGGCGCATCCGTTTTCTTGCTGGGCATGATCGGCTCTCCTCATCAGTCTTAAGGCGTGCCCGTTCAGGGCTTGTCCAAGTAGTGACTGGAGGGCGTTGCCGAGCGTTCAATCAGGATTACCGGTTGTCGCGATATGCCCGATGGATTGGTGCATGACGAAATAAATGCTAAGAACAGCTATGGGAAAAGGCTAAAATGCGCGACCCCAGCTAACCGCTGACCCAAATTTCAATGCGCCCCACAAGGTTCGCTACGTGATCGAGTTCCAACAGGTACATAAAACCTACCGCGTTGCCGGTAGGGAAATCCCCGCACTGAATCCGACCAGCCTGACCATCGAAGATGGCCAGGTGTTCGGCCTGATCGGCCATTCCGGCGCTGGCAAAAGCACCATGCTGCGCCTGATCAACCGCCTGGAGGAGCCCTCCGGCGGCACGATCATCGTCGACGGCGAAGATGTCACCGCGTTCAACGCCAGCCAGTTGCGCGGCTTCCGCCAGCAGGTCGGGATGATTTTCCAGCACTTCAACCTGCTGGCCTCCAAGACCGTCGCCGACAACGTCGCCCTGCCACTGGCCCTGGCCGGTGAGCTGTCGCGCAGCGAAATCGACAAGCGCGTCACCGAGCTACTGGCTCGCGTTGGCCTGTCGGACCACGCCAAAAAGTACCCGGCGCAGCTGTCTGGCGGCCAGAAGCAGCGCGTCGGCATCGCCCGCGCCCTGTCCACCAACCCGAAGATCCTGCTATGCGACGAGGCCACCAGTGCCCTCGACCCGCAAACCACGGCCTCGGTCCTGCAACTGCTGGCCGAGATCAACCGTGAACTGAAGCTGACCATCGTGTTGATCACTCACGAGATGGACGTGATCCGCCGTGTCTGCGACCGCGTGGCAGTGATGGACGCCGGTCAGATCGTCGAGCAAGGCTCGGTGGCCGAGGTGTTTCTGCACCCGCAGCACCCCACCACCAAGCGCTTCGTCCAGGAAGACGAGCAGGTCGACGAAGGCGAGCAGCGCGACGACTTTGCCCACGTGCCAGGCCGCATCGTACGCCTGACCTTCCAGGGCGACGCCACCTACGCGCCGCTGCTGGGCACCGTGGCCCGCGAAACCGGTGTGGACTACAGCATCCTCGCCGGGCGTATCGACCGCATCAAGGATGTCCCCTATGGCCAGCTCACTCTCGCCCTGATCGGCGGAGACATGGAAGCGGCGTTCGCCCGCTTCAAGGCAGCTGACGTACATATGGAGGTACTGCGTTGATGGACGCCCTGAATTTCTTTGCCAACGTCGACTGGGCCGAAATCTGGCTGGCCACCGTCGATACCATGATCATGCTGTTCGGCTCGCTGTTCTTCACCGTGCTGCTGGGCCTGCCACTGGGCGTGCTGCTGTTCCTCTGCGGGCCAAAGCAGATGTTCGAACAGAAGGGCGTCTATGCGCTGCTGTCGCTGGTGGTCAACATCCTGCGCTCGCTGCCATTCATCATTTTGCTGATCGTGATGATCCCGTTCACCGTGCTGATCACCGGTACCTCGCTGGGCGTTGCAGGCGCCATCCCGCCGCTGGTGGTGGGTGCCACGCCGTTCTTTGCGCGCCTGGTTGAAACCGCCTTGCGTGAAGTGGACCGCGGCATCATCGAAGCCACCCAGTCGATGGGCGCCACCACCCGCCAGATCATCACCAGTGCGCTGCTGCCGGAGGCCCGTCCGGGCATCTTCGCGGCCATAACGGTAACCGCCATCACCCTGGTTTCTTACACTGCCATGGCCGGTGTGGTGGGTGCCGGGGGCCTTGGTGACCTGGCTATCCGCTTCGGGTACCAGCGTTTCCAGACCGATGTGATGGTAGTGACCGTGGTACTGCTGCTGGTACTGGTTCAAGTCCTGCAGAGCGTGGGCGACAAACTGGTCGTGCATTTTTCCCGTAAATAACCCCAATGGGGTCGGCCTGGCCGACCCGTTCGGGGGCCGTCGCGGCCCTCACAAGGAGTGATCAATGAAGAAGCTGCTTGCTGTCGCTGCCGCTGTCGCGGCCTTCTCGGCCCAGGCCGATACCCTTACCGTCGCCGCCACCCCGGTGCCGCACGCCGAGATCCTCAACTTCGTCAAACCACAGCTGGCGAAAGAAGGCGTAGAGCTGAAGGTCAAGGAATTCACCGACTACATCCAGCCGAACGTGCAGGTGGCGGAAAAGCGCCTGGACGCCAACTTCTTCCAGCACCAGCCTTACCTGGATGAATTCAACAAGGCCAAGGGTACCCAGCTGGTGAGCGTGGCCGGCGTGCACATCGAGCCACTGGGCGTGTATTCGACCAAGATCAAGAAACTGGACGAGCTGTCCTCCGGCGCCACCGTGGTCATCCCCAACGACGCCACCAACGGCGGCCGCGCCTTGCTGCTGCTGGACAAGGCGGGCGTGATCAAGCTCAAGGACAACAAGAACATCCTGTCGACCGTGAAGGATGTTGCCGAAAACCCGAAAAACGTGAAGTTCCGTGAGCTGGAAGCCGCCACCATCCCGCGTGTGCTGACCCAGGTAGATGCCGCCCTGATCAACACCAACTACGCGCTGGAAGCCAAGCTGAACCCGGAAAAAGACGCGCTGGCCATCGAGGGCAGCGACTCGCCTTACGTGAACATCCTGGTTGCCCGCCCGGACAACAAGGACTCGGACGACATGAAGAAACTGGCGGCTGCACTGCACTCGCCTGCGGTGAAGCAGTTCATCATCGAGAAGTACAAAGGCGCTGTGGTTCCGGCGTTCTGATCCAACATCCCCGGGGCCGCTTTGCGGCCCTTTCGCGACGCAAGGCCGCTCCCACAAGGTAAGGCGTACGCCGATCCATGTGGGAGCAACTGTCTTGCTCAATTTCTAAAAGCTGGCGCGATCCCTGGACTGCCCCCCAAAAGTTGGACAGTTTTAAGCTGCAGCCTGAGCCCTGTACTCCACAGGGCTCAGGCCATTGAGCCTCAGCTTGATGCGATCATGGTTGTAGTAGTGAATGTACTCATCCAGACCCGCTCTCAGCTCATCAATGCTCTCGAAACGCTTCAGGTAGAAAAACTCAGATTTGAGCGTGCCGAAGAAGCTTTCCATGGCCGCGTTGTCCAGGCAATTGCCTTTTCGAGACATGCTCTGCTTTACCCCACATTCGCTTAGCTTACGGCGGTATTGCGCCTGCTGGTAATGCCATCCCTGATCCGAATGCAGCACGAGCTTCGGTTTCTCTCCCAGGCAATCGAGCGCTTTGCCAAGCATGTTCCCAACCAGGCTATAGCACGGGCGGCTGGCCATTTCGTAGGCCACGATTTCGCCGTTGTACAAATCCATCACGGGCGACAGATAGAGCTTCTGTTGAGCTACTTTGAACTCGGTTACGTCAGTCACCCACTTCTGGTTTGGGCGTTGAGCGACAAAATTTCGCTCCAGTACATTCGCTGCCACTTTGCCGACGGTACCTCGATAGGAGCGATATTTCTTGGGGCGCACTACTGATTTCAATCCCTGCTCAGCCATCAGCCGTTCAATGACCTTCTTGTTCACCCGCTTTTCCTTCCTGATTACGAGTGCGACACGGCGATAACCATAAAGCCGTTTCTGCTCGTGATAGACGCGATGCACCAATGCCTTGAGCTCAGCATGCCGGTCTGGCTTCTGCTGAGCTTTGAGCTGGTAGTAGAAGGTGCTGCGCGCCAGCTCGACCAACTGAAGGAGGTCAGGCAAAGGAAACCTGCGCTTGAGTTTGGAAACGATCAGGACTTTTTCCCGCGTGTTCGTTCCTTTTCCTCGCGCAGAGCCTTGAGCTCCTTTAGGACAGCATTCTCCATGCGCAGGTACTCAAGTTCAGCCATCAGCTGATCTCGAGACTTCTGATCATCATTGGTATCGGTGGGTTTGGCAGGCTTGATCTTCTTCGACACGTCGATTGGCTTTCTTGGCTTGGTGGCAGTAGAGGGTGCAGGACTGCCACTGTAGTACTGCCGCTGCCAAATGCCTATCTGAGAGGACTGCCCAAGACCAAAGTGGGCAGCAGTCTGGCGCAGCGAAAGCCGATGCTCGTGCATATAGCTAAGCACCTGCTGTTTGAAATCACTGGTATAGCGCCGCCCATGCGAGCCTGGACCAATGCCATTATTGGCCTGATAACTGGCCACCCAGCGTCGAAGCAGGCTGAAATCGATACCTAAGTGTTGAGCCACCTTTCTGAAACCGTTGCTGCCATCCAGGTAGGCTGTGATCGCTGTGAGCTTGAATTGCTCGGTGTACTTACCCATAGATCCCCCAAGGGTTGGATTGGTGTCCAACTTCTTGGGGGCAGTCCACCCTGTGGGAGCGGGCTTGCCCGCGAACACGGGCGAAGCCCGTGCCATCCACCACGGTGTTGGCTTTGCGGGCAAGCCCGCTTCCACGCGGCTCACGCTTGTGTCGCGAAAGGCCTGCGCAGCAGGCCCAGCACTCTCAATCCCGCTTGACCAGCCCCGGCAACTGCGCCCCCAGCTTCTGGTTGTTGAACGGCGCCCGAATGAACCCCCGCTGTCGCCCATCCGGCCCGACGATCGCCAGATTACCGCTGTGATCCACGGTATACCCCGGCTTGCTGGTATCCGCCGGAATGAACGGAATGCTCAAGGCATTGGCCAGCTTCTGGGTATCCTCGATCGACCCCGCCACGCCGACAAAGTCCTTGTCGAAATAGCCCAGATACTGCTTTAGCTGGTTCGGCGTATCGCGGTTAGGGTCCACGCTCACCAACACCACCTGCAGCCGGTCGACGGCATCCTTGGGCAGCTCGCTCTTCACCTGGCGCAGCTGGGCCAGGGTGGTCGGGCAGATGTCCGGGCAGTAGGTGTAGCCAAAGAACAGCAGCGACCATTTGCCCTTGAGGTCATCCATCTGCACCGGCTGGCCGTCCTGGTTGGTCATGGTGACATCAGCCACGGCTCGGCTCTGCGGCAGCAGGATGATGCCCGCATCGATCAGCTCGGCAGGGTTGGGCTGGTCACGACCATTAAGCACCTTGTTGACGGTCAGGCCCAGGATCAACGCGACCAGGGCAACGAGGATGAAGACGGTTTTCTGGGTTCGGGTCATAGGTTCAGCAACAGGTAGTGGTCAAGAAGCAACGCAATGAACAGCGCGAACAGGTAGCCGATAGAGTACTTGAAGGTGCCGATCGCCGCGTGCGGCCGGCTGCTACGGTACAACACCCAAGCCCATTGCAGGAAGCGCAGGCCCAAGGCCAGGGCACAGACCAGGTACAGCGGGCCACTCATGTGGATGGCATACGGGAGCAGGCTCACTGCCAAAAGGATCAGGGTGTACAGCAGGATATGCAGTTTGGTGTAGCGCTCGCCGTGGGTCACCGGCAACATCGGGATATCGGCCTTGGCGTATTCCTCCTTGCGGTGGATGGCCAGCGCCCAGAAATGCGGCGGGGTCCAGGCGAAAATGATCAGCACAAGCAGCAAGGGTTCGGCGCTGACATGGCCGCTTACCGCCACCCAGCCGAGCAACGGCGGAGCGGCCCCGGCCAGGCCACCGATGACGATGTTCTGTGGCGTGGCGCGCTTGAGAAAGCCGGTGTAGAGCACCGCATAACCGAGTAATGAGGCCAGGGTCAGCCAGGCGGTGAGGGCGTTGGTGAACACCAGCAGCAGGACCATGCCCAGCAGCGCCAGGGCCAAGGCGAACAACAGCGCCGGCAGGGGCTCGACTCGGCCTTGAGCCAAAGGCCGTTTGTGGGTGCGTGCCATCAGCGCATCGATGCGCCGATCCACCACATGATTGACCACTGCCGCGCCACCCGCGCACAGGCCGATACCCAGGTTGCCGAACAACAGCACGCTCCAGCTGACGCCCGCCCGGGTGGCCAGGAACATGCCCGCCAGCGAGGTGATCAGCATCAGCACCACCACCTTGGGCTTGGTCAGCTCGAGGTAATCGCGCCAGCGGGCCCGTCGTACGCTTAGAAGCGTCGCCACGAGTCGTTCCTCATATGATGGGAAATGCCCACCCCGACCACCGGCCGCAGACGCCAGCCATGGCCGACACCCACTCGAACCTTGTCGACCACTCGAATGCGGTAGTTCACCAGCACCATGCTCAGCAGCAGCATCGCCCCGCCGGCATTGTGCGCAACAGCCACCGCCAGCGGCAGGTGGAACACCACGTTGCTGATGCCCAGGCCCACTTGCAGGGCCAGCGCCAGCAGCACCAGCCGCGACAGGCCGGGGAGACCACAGCGGTGCAGCTTCCAGCTGAGCATCAGCAGCACGCAGGTCACCAGCAGCGCGCCCAGCCTGTGGCTGATGTGGATGGCCGTACGCGCATCACTGTCCAGCTGTCCGCCCAGGTAATTGGGGCCGACGTGCTGGGTCAGGTGGAAGCCGTTGCTGAAGTCCGCCGCTGGCCACCACTGGCCATGGCAGGTCGGCAGGTCGATGCAGGCCACGGCGGCGTAGTTGGCGCTGACCCAACCGCCCAGGGCGATCTGGCCGATTACCACCAGCAGCGCCAGCGCAGCGATCCGGCGCAGGCTCAGCGGCAGTTTCGGCAAGGGCGCAAAGGCCCGGGACAGACGCAGAGACAACAGAAACAGCAAGCTCAACGTGGTAAAGCCACCCAGCAAGTGCGCCGTGACCACCTGCGGCCATAGTTTCAGGGTGACCGTCCACATACCGAAGGCTGCCTGGGCCAGCACCACACCCAGTAGCAGCATCGGCAGGCGATAAGGCTGCCCATCGCGTGCATGCCGGCGCATTGCCTGGAAAGCGAGCAGGGCGATCACCACGGCCAGGCTACCGGCAAAGTAGCGGTGGACCATCTCGGCCCAGCCCTTGGCAGCTTCCACCGGGTGCTCAGGAAAGTGCAGCTCGGCATGGGCCAACTGCGCTTCACTCTTGGGCACGCTGATAAAGCCATAGCACCCGGGCCAGTCGGGGCAACCGAGGCCGGCGTGGGTCAGGCGGGTATAGGCACCGAGCAGGACGACCAGCAGTGCCAGCAGGGTGGCGAACACAGCAAGGCGAAATCCAGGTCTGGCCATGGCAGGCTCCTAGCCGATATTGGACAGCTTGAGCAGGTGGCGCAGGTCATCCAGCACATGCTTGCCGTTGACCTTGCCGTCGTAGCGCAGCACCAGGTTGCCGTGCGGGTCGACGATCCACAGCTGCGGGCCGGGCTCGGCAACCTTCTGCTGGTAGCGTTGCGCATCCAGCGGGTAGCGCTGCAACTGCGGGTACTCGCGGCCGAGCAGTGCCTGATAGTCGGCACTCAGCGGCTGGGCGGCGGCCAGCGCATGGCTGGCGCGGCTGGCATCACGCCCCAGCCCGACCTGAATCTGCCGAGCCAGGTACACCAGGCGCTGACAGTCTTCGGTGCAGGCCTGGGGTGCGCTGACCAGCAACTGCCAGCGATCGTCCTGCCCCGCCACGCCGAGATCGGCACGGCTTTCCCCATTGCCAATCATGGCGCCATGGTAGCTGCGGCCTTCCGGTACCCAGAATTTGAGCTTGTACATGCTGGTGGCCAGAACCATTGGCCCAAGCACCACCAGCAGGATCAGCAAAAGCTGCAAACGCCCACGGGCTCTGGGTTTGCTACGTTCAGGCGCGTCCAGTGGAGTGGCGGTGGCCATGGCGTTTCTCCTTGTTTTGATGCCAGCCGAAGTAGAGGTAGAGCAGAACCAGAGCGGTAGCCAGGGCAAACCACTGCACGGCATAGCCGACGTGTTTATCGGGGCTCATGGCGACAACCGGCCAGTCCAGGCGATAGCTCGCAGGGCCCGGCTCCAGGCGCAATTCCTGGGCGAAGCCTTCGCGATCAAGCTGTTGCCATAGCTGCGCGGCATCGATAGCGGTCAACAGATGCGGCCATTGCCCGCCGATGGGGTCCGGGTGCAGCTGGAAGGTGCTACCGGGCGCGACATACACAGAGGCATCCAGCGCCAAGGCCTGGGCAGGGGTTTCGAAGTGCACCGGCACCCGGCGGTCCAGCCACGGCAGCCAGCCACGATTGATCAGCAACCACAGGCCGCTGGCTTGGTCGTGGAAGGGCTGCAGCAGCTCGACACCGGCTTTGCCGTCGCGCATGCGGTTGTCCAGCAGCACGCTGTGCTCGGCGTCGAAGCGGCCATACAGGTGCACGCGGCGGAAGGCGTTGTCTTCTTTCGAGAAGAGCTGGGCGGTGGCGATCGGTGCTTCAACCCGCCGTTCTGCATAGGTGGCCAGCAGCACGCGCTTTTCCTCGGCACGGCCGAGTTGCCAGCAACCAAGCGCAATCAGCCCCGGCAGCAATGCAAGCACCACCAGCGTCGGTACCCAGCCTGGGCGAAACGGCCTCACGGGCGCCTCGCTATACTTATCCACATCACCGCATCCCCCGGGAGTAACGCCATGCTCAAGGCCGCGATTGTCCTGATGCTGTTGGCCACGATTGCCAGCCTGTTCAGTGGCCTGGTGTTTCTGGTCAAGGATGATGAAAACTCGACCCGTCTGCTCAAGGCGCTGACCATACGGGTGACCCTGGCAGCCCTGACCATAGGCCTGGTCGCCTGGGGCTTGATCAGCGGTCAACTGGTCTCCCACGCCCCTTTCTGAAGCGCTCACCCGCCCCTACAGGGTTTTCGTATTCACAACACATAGACAAAGATGAACAACCCCACCCACACCACATCGACGAAGTGCCAGTACCAACTGGCTGCCTCGAAGCCGAAGTGTTTTTCTGGGTTGAAATGCCCGCGCAGAATGCGCACGAACATCACGATCAGAATGATCGTGCCCAATGTCACGTGGGCGCCGTGAAACCCGGTAAGCATGAAAAACGTCGCACCGTAGATCCCTGAACCCAGTGTCAGCCCCAGCTTGGTATAGGCCTCGTGGTACTCGAAGGCCTGCAGTGCGATAAAGCTGATGCCCAGGACAATGGTCAGCGCCATCCAGAATTTCAGCGGGCCGCGGTGGTCACGGCGCAAGGCGTGGTGGGCAATGGTGATTGTCACACTGGAACTGACCAGCAGGATGGTGTTGATCAGCGGCAGGTGCCACGGGTCGATCACTTCCTTGGGGGGTGGAAACAGCTTGGGGTCGGGGGTATGCAGCAGCGGCCAGGTGAATTCGAAGGTTGGCCACAGCATGTGTGCAACACCTTTGGCTCCTTCGCCACCCAGCCACGGCCCCGCCAGTACGCGCACATAGAACAGCGCACCGAAGAAGGCCAGGAAGAACATCACTTCGGAGAAGATGAACCAGCTCATGCCCCAGCGGAACGAGCGGTCCAGTTGCGGGCTGTACAACCCGGCGCGGCTCTCCTTGACCACTGCTCCAAACCAGCCGAACAGCATGTAGGCCAGAAACAACGCACCCACGAAGAAAATCAGCGGCCCGTGGGAATCCGGGTGGCCCGCCTTCATGTCGTTGAACCAGGTACCCAGGCCGAATACCGTGATGAACATGCCGATGGTGGCGATGATCGGCCATTTGCTCTGCGCCGGAACGTAGTAGTGCTCATGACTTGCCATTGCTGTTCTCCTTCCCTTAACGGGCGCCCTGGACGTCCTGCGCCGCAACGTGCGCGACCGGCGGGTGGCGAGCGGTGATGTCGAACAAGGTGTAGGCCAGTGTCAGGTGCTTCACGCTGGCCGGCAGGTCGCGGTCGACGATGAAGCGCACCGGCATCTCGATGCGTTCGCCGGGCTGCAGCACCTGCTGGGTAAAGCAGAAGCACTCGGTCTTGTGGAAGTAGGCCGCGGCCTCGGCCGGGGTAATGCTGGGTATTGCCTGCGCACTCATCGGCCGGTCGGTCGGGTTGTGGGCAATGAAGATCATCTGGTTCACCGCCCCCGGGTTGACCTCCAGCTGGTCGGCAGTGGAGTAGAAGTCCCAGACCATGTCGCTGGCATTGGTCGACATGAACTGCACCCGCACAGCACGCGTCGGGTCACTGACCTGGCTACCTTCGTACTGGCCGCCGGTCTTGCCGTTGATACCGAAGGCTTTGCACATGACGTCGTAGATCGGCACCAGCGCGAAGCCGAAGGCGAACATCACCACCGTCAGCATCAACAGGCGCGTTACCAGGCGTTTCACCGACAGGCCGTTCATGGCGGGTTCCTATTTCACTTCCGGGGGTGTCTGGAAGGTGTGGTAGGGCGCAGGCGAGGGTATCGACCACTCAAGGCCCTCGGCGCCATCCCAGGGTTTGGCCGGTGCCGGCGCGCCACCGCGGATGCACTTGATGACAATGAACAGGAAGAAGATCTGCGTGGCGCCGAACATGAACGCGCCGATCGACGACACCATGTTGAAATCGGCGAACTGCAGGTTGTAGTCGGGGATGCGCCGTGGCATGCCGGCCAAGCCTACGAAGTGCATGGGGAAGAAGGCCATGTTCATGCCGACGAACGACAGCCAGAAGTGCAGTTTGCCGAGGGTTTCGTCGTACATGTGGCCGGTCCATTTCGGCAGCCAGTAGTAGGCCGAGGCAAAGATGCCGAAAATTGCACCAGGCACCAGTACGTAATGGAAATGCGCCACCACGAAGTAAGTGTCGTGGTACTGGAAGTCTGCCGGGGCGATCGCCAGCATCAACCCGGAGAAACCACCGATGGTGAACAGGATGACAAAGGCGATGGCGAACAGCATCGGCGTTTCGAAGGTGAGCGAACCTTCCCACATGGTGCTGACCCAGTTGAATACCTTCACCCCGGTGGGCACGGCAATCAGCATGGTGGCGTACATGAAGAACAACTCGCCGACCACCGGGATGCCGACCACGAACATATGGTGGGCCCAGACGATGAATGACAGGAAGGCAATGGCGCCGGTGGCATACACCATCGAGGTATAACCGAACAGCGGCTTGCGTGAGAATGCCGGGATGATCGAGCTGACCGCACCGAAGGCGGGCAGGATCATGATGTACACCTCAGGGTGGCCGAAGAACCAGAACACATGCTGGAACAGCACCGGGTCACCGCCACCTGCGGCACTGAAAAAGCTGGTACCGAAGTGGATATCCATCAGCATCATGGTTACCACGCCGGCCAGTACTGGCATCACCGCAATCAGCAGGAACGCGGTGATTAGCCAGGTCCAGACGAACAGCGGCATTTTCATCAGCGTCATGCCGGGGGCACGCAGGTTGAGGATGGTGGCAATCACGTTGATCGCCCCCAT
This sequence comes from Pseudomonas sp. 10(2024), assembly GCF_045164175.1. Taxonomy (NCBI): domain Bacteria; kingdom Pseudomonadati; phylum Pseudomonadota; class Gammaproteobacteria; order Pseudomonadales; family Pseudomonadaceae; genus Pseudomonas; species Pseudomonas sp. 10(2024). The sequence continues at coordinate 59,669 of NZ_CP174006.1, read as the reverse complement.
GATCGAGCTGATACCCATCAGGTGGATGGCGAAGATGAAGAAGGTGACGCTGGCTGGCGCATAGGTGGTGGAAAGCGGTGCGTAGAAGGTCCAGCCAAAGTTTGGCCCTCCGCCCGGGCTGAACAGCGTCGATACCAGCAGCAGGAAGGCCGCCGGCAGCAACCAGAAGCTGAAGTTGTTCATCCGTGGCAGTGCCATGTCGGGCGCGCCGACCATCAGCGGAATCATCCAGTTGGCCAGGCCGACGAAGGCCGGCATCACCGCGCCGAACACCATGATCAGGCCATGCATGGTAGTCATCTGGTTGAAGAATTCCGGCTCCACGATCTGCAAGCCAGGCTGGAACAGCTCGGCGCGGATCACCATGGCGAACGAGCCACCCAGCAGGAACATGATGAAACTGAACCACAGGTACATCGTGCCGATGTCTTTATGGTTGGTGGTCAGCACCCAGCGCATCAGGCCCTTGGCCGGGCCGTGCGCATGGTCGTGGCCGTGGGCGTGGTCGTCGATCACTGCACTCATGTCCTGTCTCCTGCAATCCATTGATTGCCGCGAGTAACCCGGTTCACTTGGCTTCTGCCTGCTTCAGCGCCAGCACGTCCTTCGGCGTCACCATGTCGCCTTTGTTGTTGCCCCAGGCATTGCGCTCGTAGGTGACCACAGCAGCGATGTCGACTTCCGACAGCTGCTTGCCGAAAGCGGCCATGGCCGTGCCGGGCTTGCCATGGAAGACAATGCTCAGGTGGTCTTCCTTCGGCCCGGTGGCAATCTTCGAGCCCTTGAGCGCCGGGAACATTGGTGGCAGGCCCTGGCCTTCGGCCTGGTGACAGGCCACGCAGGCGGTGTGGTAGACCTTGTCGCCGCGCTCCACCAGCTCTTCCAGGGTCCATTCCTTGCTGGTCAGCTCCTTGAGCTTGGCGGCTTCAGCCTTGCGCTCGCCCAGCCAGGTGTCGTAGTCAGCCTTGGACTTGACCTCGACCACCACCGGCATGAAGCCGTGGTCCTTGCCGCACAGTTCGGTGCACTGGCCGCGGTAGATGCCTGGCTTTTCGATACGGGTCCAGGCTTCGTTGACAAAGCCTGGGATGGCGTCGCGTTTGACCGCGAAGGCCGGCACCCACCAGGAGTGGATCACATCGGCAGCAGTGACCAGGAAGCGCACTTTCGCGCCCACCGGCAGCACCAGCGGCTGGTCGACTTCCAGCAGGTAATGCTCATCCTTGGGCGCCTTGTTGTGGATCTGGTCGGTGGGGGTGGCCAGGTTGCTGAAGAACTCCACGTCCTGGCCCAGATATTTGTAGTGCCATTTCCACTGGTAGCCGGTGACTTGGACGTCGATGTCCGACTCGCTGGCGTCATAGATGTCGATCAAGGTCTTGGTAGCCGGAATGGCCATCACCACCAGAATCAGGAAGGGCACTACCGTCCAGAGAATTTCCACCCACGTGTGCTCATGGAAATGCGCGGCCTGCTGGCCAGTGGAGCGGCGGTGGATGACCATCGACCAGAACATCGCGCCAAACACCACGATGCCGATGATCACGCAGATCCAGAAGATGGTCATGTGCAGGTCGAAGACGGCGTTGGAGACTTCCGTCGCCCCTGGGTGCATGTTCACGGTCCAGGCGGCGTTGGCCTGACCAAAAACCGACCACAACAGGAGGCCCATCCAGACATGTGGATGTCGCATCATTGCGGGTTCCCCTTCTAATTCTTGTTGTCCCGGAGGCATGGCCTGCGGCAAGAGGGAACGGCGGTCAAGACTGCATGGCTTCGACGACCGAGCCCCTGCTAAAAGCAGTCGGGCCTCATCAACGAATCACGTTCAACGGGAGTATAGACAGCGACCAATGGCACGCAATGAAGCCTGTGAAATGAACTTCATGAAATGGCCGAATGGCCGGAAAACCGCGTGCTTGACAGGGCATGGCGTAATAATGGCACGTCGATATGCCTGATAGCGCACACGTTTGCGAGGCTTATAACAAATACGTCTTAGGTATTCTGTATACCGAGCTAATTTAGTGTCTTCCGTTTGAAACGTAATGTCCCTGGAGTTGTCATGAACATCGCTGCTGTACGCGAGCAGGTAAGCCAAGCCCATCAACATGAAGGCCAGACCGGCCAATTGAAAGAGCGTCTCGAGCTGCAACTGCCCCACCTGCACCCCTCGATCCAACTGCCTGAGCAGGACGCCCAGGGTACTTTGGCGCGCTTCGTCAGCGCCTACATCGATCAGGTTCCGGAATTGCTGGAGGCCGCCCACGAGGTCGCCCGCGAAGCCGGGATTGAATCGCAGATCAAACCTGTACTGAAAATTGCCGAAGCCTACTTCCTGCAGCCGCCCAGCGTGATGCAAGGGCATGTAGGCCTGGACTGCCTTTTGGATGAAGCATACCTGGCGCACCGCCTGGTGGAAGAGGTGAATGACTTGTACATCCGCCACTTCCAGCAGCCGTTGATCCCGGTCGACACCACGGTCGCCAACCTGATTGCCCACCAGTTGATTGGCGAAAGCTTTGCCAACCAGCTGGATGAGGTGGTGCACCACTCGGTCGACGAAATGCTCAATGACGAGAGCTTTGCGGTTGAATCGGTGGAGGCTTATCGAGAGAAGCTGAGCAGCCCGGCAACTGGCGCGGCGTGGAAGCGCTGGCCGTGCCTGTCGCGCCAACTGGGTGTCGAGCTGGGTCAGCCGGCCTGATATACCTGTCACGGCCTAGGTGCATCGGTGGTTCGGCGCAGGCCGTGGTAGGAGCGGGTTTACCCGCGAAAGGGCCGGCCCTGCTGGCCAATCTCCACCCGCCGATCACCGCTGCCGCCGCTACCGTATTCGCGGGTAAACCCGCCCCTACACACGCATCGGTGGTTCGGCACAGGCCGTCGTAGGAGCGGGTTCACCCGCGAAAGGGCCGGCCCTGCTGGCCAATCTCAACCCGCCGTTCACCGTTGCCGCCGCTACCGTATTCGCGGGTAAACCCGCTCCTACGCCCCAACCCCCGCCGTAGTCCGCAACCGCCCCTCGATCCGACGCTTCAGGCGCCGCTGCTCTATCAGCAACCGTGACCCATTGGCAGAATTGCTGCGGCTCCAGTCCTCCAGCAATTCAAGGCACGAGTGGTCGATATAACTCAGGTTTCCCAGCGGCACATGCAGCGTGGTGCCCGCCGGTACGGTATCCAGCACCTGGGTCAGCGCCGGCACCTTCAGGAAGGTCGCCGCGCCACTGAGGCGCAGCTCCATGTGCCCATCCTTGGCCAGGCTCACCAGGTTGATCTTCAGCCGCGCCGCCTTGAACGCCAGCTTCAGCAAGGTCAGGGCAAAGCCCAGCAGCACACCGGTCAGCAGGTCGGTAAAGATAATCGCCAGCGCAGTCGCCGCATAGGTAAACATCGGCATGCGCCCATAACGGCCCAGCCCGCGGAACGCCTTGAAGTCGACCAGTTTGACCCCGGTAAACACCAACACCCCCGCCAAGCTCGCTACCGGGATCTGCTGCAGCACGCTGCTCAGCGCCACCACGAAGGCCAGCAACCACAAGCCATGGAAGATTGCCGACGCCCGGGTTTGCGCCCCCGCCTGGACGTTGGCCGAGCTGCGCACGATTACCCCGGTCATCGGCAGGGCACCCAGCACCCCGCACAGCATGTTGCCGATGCCCTGGGCCGACAGTTCGCGGTCGAAGTCCGAACGCTGGCCGCTGTGCATGCGGTCCACTGCTGCGGCCGACAGCAAGGTTTCGGCGCTGGCAATGAACGCCAAGGCAAAGGCGGCGACCAGCAGGGCAGGGTCGGCCAGCTGCAACAGGTCCTCCGGACGAAGCCAGTCGATGGCCTCGGACAGGTCGGCCGGTACCTGCACGCGGTTCACCGGCAAGGCCAGCCACATGCTGATAGCGGTCATGCTGGCCACGCCGAGTAATGCACCCGGCACGAAACGCAGCCGCTGCGGCCGCAAGCGCTCCCAGCCCCACATGATGGCGATGGTCCCCAGGCCCAGCGCACCGGCCATCCAGCCGGCGCCGGTGCTCTCCTGTGGCAGGGCAGCCGACAAAGTTGCCGGGAACGCCAGCAGGTTCTGCAGGCCCGACGGTTGCGGCGCGGTGTCGAACATCACATGCACCTGCGAAAGCACGATCAACACGCCAATCCCGGCGAGCATGCCGTAAACCACCGCCGGCGCGGTCACGCGGAACCAGCAGCCCAGGCGCAAGCGACCGGCAAGCAACTGCAACAGGCCGGCCAGCAACAGGATTGGCCCGAGCATCGCCATGCCGTGCTGGCGTACCAGCTCGAACACCAGTACCGCCAGACCGGCAGCAGGGCCGCTGACCTGTAGCGGCGATCCAGCAAGGAAACCGACGACAATGCCGCCGATAATCCCAGTAATCAGGCCTTTTGCCGGCGGCATGCCAGAAGCGATCGCAATGCCCATGCACAACGGCAAGGCCACCAGGAAGACCACCACCGACGCCAGCAACTCACGCGGCAGGGCCGCTTTCAACTGTGTAATGTTCACCGTGTTTCTCCTTTCTCTAGTCGTACGGCCATTCCCCTGGCCGTGGGCACGTTTGCCCCTGACAAGCGCGCAGGCGCGGGCCGCCAGCGAGCACGCCGGCAGGGCAGTCAGGGAATTCAAGGCAGCCGAAGGCCGCGCCACACCCCTGCAGGGTGCAGCCGGCTATCAAGGTTCTAGCGGCGGACGGGTCGCTTAGTAGCGGCCTCTCGGAGTGGCGCAGGGAACGGGTTCACCCGCGGCCAAGGGCAGGAAGCTGTCGCTGGCGGCGTCGTAGGCTTCGATCTTGCTGGTCTCGATGTCGTACACCCAACCATGAATGAACAGCTCACCGGCTGCCAGGCGCGAGGCCACCGAAGGATGGGTGCGCAAGTGATGCAGCTGGGCGATGACGTTCTCTTTGGTCAGCACTTGCATCGTCTCGTGTTCGCTGCCGCAGGAGCAGTTGTTCTCGACCACGGTGCGGGCCACTTCAGCGTGGCGCAACCAGGCGCCAACTGTAGGCATCTTGGTCAGCGACTGCGGGTTGAGTACCGCACGCATGGCGCCACAGTCGGAGTGGCCACAGATGATGATGTGGTGCACTTTAAGCGCCATTACGGCGTACTCGATGGCGCTGGAAACGCCCCCGTTCATCTGGCCATAAGGCGGTACCACGTTACCCACGTTACGGGTCACGAACAGGTCGCCTGGCGAGCTCTGGGTGATCAGCTCGGGAACGATGCGCGAATCGGCACAGGTGATGAACATGGCGCGTGGTGTTTGCGCGGTGGCGAGCTTCTTGAACAGCTCTTGCTGATCAGGGAAAACATCATGGTGAAAGCGCAGGAAGCCGTCGACGATGTGCTTGAGGGCAGCATCGGCGCTTTCCGCGGGGACCTGCGGTACGACCTTGGATGGGTCCTTGACGGGCATGATTCATCCTCTTGACGGTGTGTAGGTAAATCCATTTTACCGGTGAAAGATTCAGGCTATGCAGGGTTTTAGATGACACGCACGGGCCATAGATCACAGTCGGTGTGGACTTGTTACCTACGCTAGCGGGGAAAACTTAACTGAAACTTAATTCGAAGGCTCTAGAACGGGCGTTCCAGATGAAAAAGGCGGGAACTGGATAATAGCAAAAAAACATCAGCTGCCAATATGTATTAGCGCAATTATTGGTTGTTATTAGTTGCGTTGTGAGCAATGCGCAGCCCCCTGTGGGGGTGGGGTTCATGTCAGAACAGCGCCATCTGCCCACCCGGTGGGCAAAACGCCGAGCAATCCAGCGCCTGCGCCTCGCGCCCTTCGAAATCCAGCCGTTTCATTGCCTTGGCAAAGCGCTGCGCCAGCAACTCGGCAAATACCCCTTCACCACGCATGCGCACGCCGAACCGGCTGTCATACAGCTCGCCACCGCGGCTCTGGCGGATCAGGCTCAACACATGCGCCGCCCGCTGCGGGTAATGGTCCTGTAACCACTGCTCGAACAACGGCGCCACTTCCAGCGGCAGGCGCAGCATCATGTAGGCCGCACTCTGGGCGCCAGCCTCCTTGGCCGCCTCCAGCAGGCGTTCCAGTTCACTGTCGTTGATCATCGGAATCATCGGCGAACACAAAACACCCACCGGTACGCCCGCTTCACGCAATACCCGGATGGCCCTCAACCTCGCACCGGGTGAGGCTGCTCGGGGTTCGAGCACCCGTTTGAGGCCGTCGTCCAGCGTGGTCAGGCTGATCATCACCCGTGCCAGGCGCTGGCGGGCCATCTCGGCCAGCAGGTCGAGGTCGCGCAGCACCAGTGAACCCTTGGTGACAATGGTCACCGGGTGACGAAAACGCAGTAACACTTCGAGCAAGCGCCGGGTCAGCAACTGTTCCCGCTCGATCGGCTGGTACGGGTCGGTGTTGGAGCCCAGATTGATCGGCGCGCACACGTAGCCCGGTTTGCTCAATTGCTGTGCCAGCACCTCGGCGGCGTTGGTCTTGGCAATCAGTTTGGTCTCGAAATCCAGGCCGGGAGAAAGGTCCCAGTAGGCGTGTGAGGGGCGGGCATAGCAGTAGATGCAGCCATGCTCGCAGCCACGGTAAGGGTTGATGGAACGATCGAAAGGGAGGTCGGGTGAAGTGTTGCGGCTGATCACCGACTTGGCTGTCTCGATCCGCACCTCGGTACCCTGGGTTTGCGGCACTTCCTGGTACCAGCCATCATCTTCCGCCACCGAACGACCAGGGGCAAAGCGGTTGTGTGGATTGTGCGCCGTGCCACGGCCCTTTTGCGGTGCTGGAGGAATCATGGCTCACCCGAGTACTGTATTCATATACAGTATCGTGCATGCCGGGATCTTTCCAGCACCTCTGGTCTGACTACTTCAGGCCATGCCAGCCGAGATACGCTGCCTGGCTCGATTGCCGCCCAAGAAACGCCTCGATGCCTTCACGCAATGGGCGCGATGCCCCTGGGGCGAACAGTGCTTCCTGCAGTGCCCGACCCGTAGCTCCGTTCAACAGGCCCTCGGCTTCGAAGCGGGTGAACACATCGAAGGCATGCACATCCGACCACAGGTAGGCGTAGTAACCTGCATCGTAGCCGTTCACAAGGTGGTCGAAGGCATGCGCCGGATGTTCGAAATCAGCGAGTGGCCAGTAACCGCAACGCGCGCGGGCATCACCCAGTCGCTGTTCAAAGGTCCTGCCATCGTTTGGTGTGCCAAGCAGGTCCATGTCGAACAGCGCCAGGCATAGATCACCCGCGATCTCCTCCACGCTCTGCTGCCGTAGCTGCCGCAGGCACTCATCGGCTTGCTTGCGGGATAGTTGGTGGCCATCGTGGGTGCGCGCCGAGATCGCCACCAGGTAGTCCGCGTCCCAGACCCAACGTTCGAACAGCTTGCCGAACAACTCCACACCATCGGTGCCCAGCTCGGTCACATTGGACATGACGTGGTTCGTCGTACGTACCAGCAGGTGGTGCAGGGCATGGCCGAATTCATGGAACAGCTTGCGCAGTGACAAATGATCGAGCAACGGCTGTGAGCCTGATAGCGCTTGCGGCACATCACTGAACACCACCACCGAGGCTGCCTGGTAGATACCCTCTGCATCGACCCGGCGATTCCTTGCATAGGTGGTGAACACCGCGTCTGGCTGCTTGCCTGCGTGTTGCACGGCATCCAGATACAGAAAGCCAATGAAAGCGCTGTCCTGCCAAACCTCGAACGGCTGCACGCTGTCATCCCAGACAGGCAGCGCTTTGGGCTGCAGCACTGCACCAAACAACGTCTGCGCCAATTGCTGCAACGCACTGACAACAGTATTCAGCGGGAAGTAATCGCGCAGCGCTTCGGCAGGAAACTCGCTGCGCGAAGCACACCGCAGGTACTCGAAATCCCAGGGTTGGGGTTTGCCCAGGCCCTGCTCGGCAGCCCAACACTCCACCTGCGAACGCCACCGCAACATGGCAGGTCGCACATGATCGGCCAGATCGTGGAGAAAGCTGCACACCTGGGCTACCGAACCCGCACTCTTCACCTGCAGGCTCTGCTCCAGATGGCCGGAATAACCGAGCAGGAGGGCCTTCTCCTCAAGTAATTGCGCCAGTTGCTGCAAATACGTGCGGTTGTCCTGTTGCCGATCATGGCTGACGCCACGGGCGTGAAAAGCCCGGTAGACGCGCTCACGGAGCTGGCGGTTGTCAGCATGTTTGAGCACCTCACGCGTAGTCACCGTGTCACACGCAATCAACCACCCCTGCTTACCTGCTTGCTGTGCGCTTGCAGCCAATTCGTCACGTACCCGCTGCGGGATGCCGCTCAGCTCCGCTTCATCGGTGATATTCAACCCAGGCCGGTCGATGTTGCTGCGGAACGCCTCGCGTGCAGTGCCAATCTGCGCTTGAAGGTCTGCCAGATGCGCTTTGCCTGCGGTGTCGAGTAACGCCCCGCTAGCGGCGAACTTGCCCAGGTGCCAACGCAAAGTGGCACGCTTCCCGACATCCAGTTGCTTGCCGATGTCACTGCCGGCCAAGCGTGCATACAGGTCATGCAAAGCCGTGTTGGCGAATTTTTGCTCGAAGCGCGCCGTCACTTTCCCGTAGAAATCAATGATCGCGTTGGCCCACGCCGTATCCCGGCCGACCAGTGGTGAGGTGGCATACAACACTGCCAGCAGCCGGCTATCCAGCCCATCCACCGCCAGCACCATGTCATCCCAGGTGGGCATGGTTCGTTGATCACGGATGATGCGTTCGACACCGTTCTCGTGTGCCTGCAGCACGTGAGCGAATGCCGCCTGCATGTTTTCGAGGGTGATGGAAGAGTAATCGACGGGGATATGGCTATCTTGCAGAAGAGGGTTGGCCATGGTGCATCACCTTGCTGATAGAAATGAGCAAGAGAGCTTGCATGGCCAGCGTGTGCCAGGTGGCCTGACTATCTAACACCTGTCCATGCCAGCCCGGGCATTGCACCCGGGCGGCATGACAGGATTACTCAGCCGGCTTTTTCAGCTTCGGATTTGGGAAGAACTGCACGGTCTGCACCTTGGCCGGCGCGGCTTTCGGCGCCAGGTGGTTGACCCGCGTGCCCAGTTCCTTCGGCACCGACAAGCCCTGCTCGTTGAGGGTGTCGGTAAAGCCGCAGGCCACACACTCGCGGTGCGGTACGCCGTCTTCGTTCCACATCATCAGCTTGTCGGGCTCGCTGCACGCCGGGCACACGGCACCGGCAATGAAGCGCTTCTTGGTCTTGTTCACAGCTACCTCACTCATGCTGCAGCGTCCTCGGTGAGACCACTGTGGCGCAGCAATGCATCGATGGAAGGCTCACGGCCACGGAAGTCGACGAACAGCTCCATCGGCTCGCGCGAACCCCCACGGGCCAGGATCGCCTCGCGGAAGGCGCGGCCGGTCTCGGCGTTCAGCACGCCTTCTTCCTCGAAGCGCGAGAAGGCGTCAGCCGACAGCACTTCGGCCCACTTGTAGCTGTAGTAGCCCGCCGCGTAACCGCCCGCGAAAATGTGCGCAAAGCTGTTGGGGAAACGGTTGTAAGCCGGCGGGCGCATGACCGACACCTCGTCACGCACACCTTCGAGCACCTGCAATACGCTGCGGCCGTCGCCATGGCTGGCGTGCAGCTCGAAATCGAACAGCGAGAACTCCAGCTGGCGCACCATCATCATGCCCGACTGGAAGTTTTTCGCGGCCAGCATCTTGTCCAGCAGGTCCTGGGGCAGGGCGGCGCCAGTTTCGTAGTGACCAGAAATCAGTGCCAGGCCTTCCGGCTCCCAGCACCAGTTTTCCATGAACTGGCTTGGCAGCTCGACCGCATCCCAGGCCACGCCGTTGATGCCGGACACGCCGGCATGCTCGATGCGGGTCAGCATGTGGTGCAGGCCGTGACCGAATTCGTGGAACAGGGTGGTGACTTCATCGTGGGTCAGCAGCGCGGGCTTGCCGGGCGCGGCCGGGGTGAAGTTGCACACCAGGTTGGCCACCGGGCTTTGCAGCTGGCCGCCGGCGGTGCGGCGACGGTCACGGGCGCCGTCCATCCAGGCGCCACCACGCTTGTTGGCGCGGGCGTACAGGTCGAAGAAGAAACGGCCAACGTGCTGACCGTTTTCCTTGATCTCGAACAGGCGTACGTCCGGGTGCCAGCTGTCGAAGCCTTTGAGCTCGGCGATTTCGATGCCGTACAGGCGCTGCACAATGCTGAACAGGCCGCCCAGCACCTTGTCGATCGGGAAGTAGGCGCGCAGGGCTTCCTGCGACACGCTGTAGCGCTGCTCGCGCAGCTTCTCGCCAAAGTAGCCGGCGTCCCAGCTGGCCAGTTCGGGGCAGCCTTGTTCGGCAGCGTAGGCCTTGAGCTGTTGCAGGTCCTGGGCGGCGAACGGCTTGGAACGCTTGGCCAAGTCACGCAGGAAGCTCAGCACCTGATCGCTGGACTCGGCCATCTTGGTGGCCAGGCTCAGCTCGGCGTAGTTCTTGTAGCCCAGCAGTTCGGCCAGCTCCTGGCGCAGGTCGAGGATTTCGCGCATCACCGGGCCATTGTCGAACTGGCCGGCATTCGGGCCCTGGTCGGAGGCGCGGGTGCAGTAGGCGGCGTAGAGCTCTTCGCGCAGGGCGCGGTCGCTGGCGTAGGTCATCACTGCGTAGTAGCTGGGGAACTCGAGGGTGATCAGCCAGCCGTCCAGGCCCTTGGCCTGGGCTGCAGCGGCCATCTGCGCCTTGGCCGAATCGGTCAGGCCGGCCAGCGCAGCTTCGTCGGTAACATGCTTGGTCCACGCCTGGGTGGCGTCAAGCAGCTGATTGGAGAAACGGCTGCCCAGCTCGCTGAGCTTGCTCTGCACTTCGGCGTAACGCTGCTGCTTGTCCGCCGGCAGGTCGATACCCGACAGGCGGAAGTCACGCAAGGCGTGCTCGAGGATAGTCTTTTGCGCCACGTCGAAGCCGGCAGCCTCAGGGCTGTCGATCAGCGCCTGGTAGGCTTCGAACAGCGCGCGGTTCTGGCCCAGTTCGGTAGAGTAGGCACTCAGGGCTGGCAGGCAAGACTCGTAAGCCTCGCGCAGCTCGGCGCTGTTGCACACCGCATTGAGGTGGCTGACCGGGCTCCAGGCGGCGCCCAGGCGGTCGTTCAGTTCGTCCATGGCCAGCACCAGGCCGGCCCATGTAGGGTTCTTGCCCTGCTTTTCAAGGATCTCGGCAATGGCTTTACGGTTGTCAGCCAGGATCGCTTCGATCGCCGGCAACACGTGTTCGGCACGAATTTGCGAGAAGGGCGGCAGATCGTGGGATTGCAGAAGCGGGTTGTTCGCAGTCACGGTTTGGATACCTTGGCAGAAGAAACACTGCCCCATCTTAATTACAATCGACGCCGACCGCAGCAGGCAGCCTGCCTATCGGCACAGATGAGAGACGCTATCATGGCCATTCGCAGCTTCCAGCAACACACTCCGAAAGTTGGGCCCAGGGCCTTCGTCGACCGTTCGGCGGTGGTGCTGGGCGACGTGGAGATCGGTGAAGACAGTTCGGTCTGGCCGTTGACCGTGGTGCGCGGCGACATGCACCGCATCCGCATTGGCGCGCGCACCAGCGTGCAGGACGGCAGCGTGCTGCACATTACCCACGCCGGGCCTTTCAACCCGGACGGTTTCCCGCTGATCATCGGCGACGAAGTGACCATCGGGCACAAGGTGATGCTGCATGGCTGCACCCTGGGCAACCGTATCCTGGTGGGTATGGGCAGCACCATCATGGATGGTGCCATCGTCGAGGACGAAGTGATCATTGGCGCTGGCAGCCTGGTGCCGCCGGGCAAACGCCTGGTCAGTGGCTACCTGTACATGGGCAGCCCGGTGAAACAGGCCCGGCTGCTGAACGACAAGGAGCGCGCATTTTTCTCTTACAGCGCCGGCAACTACGTGAAGCTCAAGGACCAGCACCTGGCCGAAGGCTACGATCAACCTGAATGACCGCATTCACGGGCACGCCCGCTCCCACGGGTTCAGTGGAGCCATCAAGGCCTGCGCTGTACCTGTGGGAGCGGGCATGCCCGCGAAGAAGGCCACGCAGCACTCAAGTGGAACCCTGTACATGCACCAGCAAAACATCCTCTTCGACCTCGACGGCACCCTGACCGACCCACGCCTGGGCATCACCCGCTCGATCCAGTACGCCCTGGCCAAGCTGGGCATCGACGAACCAGACCTGGCCCGCCTCGAACACTTCATCGGCCCACCCCTGCTGCAGGCTTTCATGCAGTTCTACAGCTTCGACGAAGCCAAGGCCTGGGATGCGGTGAACTTCTACCGGGAGCGTTTCCGCGTGACCGGTCTATACGAGAACCTCGTGTTCGAAGGTGTGCCGGAGTTGCTTGAGGCCCTGACCGGGCAGGGCCGCACGCTGTACATTGCCACCTCCAAACCGTGGGAGTTCGCCCGCGAAATCGCCCGGCACTTTGCTTTCGATCATCACTTCAAGGTGATCTACGGCAGTGAACTGGACGGCACGCGCACCAACAAGGTCGAGCTGATTCGCCATTTGCTGGATGAAGAAGGGCTGGACCCGGCGCACACCCTGATGATCGGGGACCGCAAGCATGACCTGATCGGCGCGCGCAGCAACGGGCTACAAGCAGTCGCGGTGGGGTACGGGTTTGGGAGCCGGGAAGAGCTGATGGCAGAAGAACCCGCTTTCCACTTCGCCACGGTAGCCGATTTGCATCAGGCTTTTATCAAGGCTTGAGCGCCAGCAGGGCTGCTTTGCAGCCGGCCCTCCCACCTCGATCGGCGTACGCAGGGCCTTTGTGGGGGCCTTGTGTCGCGATGGGCCGCAAAGCGGCCCCAAAATCTCAAAGGCTAACCATCAGACGCTGCAACGCCGCTTTCCTTTCTTCAATCGGCAACCGCCCCAAATGCTCGACCCGCGCATAAAACCGAACCCAATCCCCACCCACCTCACGAAACAGCGCCGCAAACGCCGGCACCCACTGGTCATAGAGCCCGAACGGCAACAACTTGGCATTATTCATCGGCCCATACATCCACGCGTCATAGCGCTTGTCACCACCCCACTGGCCATCACGCAGCTGCCGGTATTCACGCCTCAAACGCTCAAACTCGGCCTGCTTGGCCCGGCGCTTGTGCGCATCATCCAAAGGCCCGGCATAAATGGCCTGCAACCGCTCACGACAGGCCAGCACCAGGCGGATGAACTGGTCACGCTGCTGCTGCCTCTGCTCTGCGTCAACCGCCGCCAGCCCACGCGCCGCCCGCCATTGCCGCGTGCCTTCCTGCTCGACGAACGAGGCAAACGATTCATTGAACTCGGTATCGTCCTGCACATAGAAGCGCTGGTGGGCCAGTTCATGAAAGATCAACGTAGCCAGGCGCTCATCGCCCCAGCCCACCATCGACGACAAAATCGGGTCATCGAACCAACCCAGGGTCGAATAAGCTTCCACGCCGCCCACGTACACATCCAGGCCATCCTGACGCATCAACGCCGCCGCACCTCGCGCCGCGCCTTGCTGGTAGTAGCCGCGGTACGCCACGCACCCGGCAATCGGAAAGCAGTGCGTTACCGGTTGCAACGACAACTCGGGCGTGGCGAACACATTCCACACCACGTAGGGGCGGCCAAGGTCGGCATATACCCGGTAGCTGCGGTTGTCTGGCAGTTTCAATTGCTGGCTGGCAAACACCCGCGCCTGTTCGGCCTGTTGCAGGTGCGCGCGCAAGGGTGCAGGGGTAGCAGGGTCGGCCAATACCTGCTCTACAGGCTGCCGCGCCCGCAGCAACTGCCACTGGCCCTGGGCCAGCTGCCCATAGTAGGCGACATTGCTGCAACCGTTCAGCAGGAACGCCGCAAGCAGTGGAACCAAACGGGTGAAAATGCGGTCGAGTGCCCCAAGGCCTGAGCGCTGCATAAGAAAAAGTCGAAGCATCCGGGACTGTCTGACTCGCTCAAGACCATTTCGCTCCAAGACTATCTCGCCAAGGGGGAGTTTCGCCATGCGTGCATTATTGGTCGCCGGCTCAGTGTTGTTGATCTCTGCCTGTTCAACATTGCCAGACCCAGACCCGAACCAGGCCTGGATCGACCTCACCCGCTACGACAATACCTCGCTGGATGCCGTGCAGGTCGATGAGCGTGACTGGGCTGACAGCCGCTATTTCGAGGTTCAACCCGGCAGCCACGAACTGACCGTGCGCTATCAGTTTCCGGTTAACCCCAGCAATATCGGCCCCGTCGATCAGCCACTGTGGCGCGATTGCCAGGTCAAGCTGACCTTCAAGGACTTCAGCGCCGGGCAGCGTTATCAGCTGCAGGCTGGCAGCATTGGCTTCCGCCCTTGGATAAAACTCTACGACCACCAGCAAAAACTGCTGGGTCAAGGGCTGCCGGCGGGTTGTCAGCGCACCTGAACTGCACAAACGGCGCTATGCTTGTTACTTGTAAATCGCAAGTGGGAGTTTTGCCATGCGCCAGCCCATGATGCTGATCGCCCTCAGTACACTGGGGGCTTGCGCCAGCCCCTTGCCGCCCGTCGACCCCAAGCAGGCTTGGGTCGATCTGTACACCATGACCCCCGGTCGGGTGATCATGGCCGACCGCCTCGATGGCAAGCGCCTGGACGATGGCCGTTACTTTCAGGTGACACCGGGCAAGCATGAACTGGTGGTGCGCTTCGATTATGAAATCTACTCGGGCGGCCTCATGTCACAACCCAGGGACCGAACCTGCTACCTGACCGTCCGCTTTGACAACTTCAAGGCCGGCGAGCGCTATCGCCTGGAAGCGCGGGCGCCGGTGATGGAGCCGCAGGTGCTGCTATATGACGCCAACCGCAAGGTGGTAGTGAACGAGCCTAGCGAAGTGTTCTGCATCCCGTGAGTGGGGGGCTGCTTCGCAGCCCCGGGCCCTGATGCTTATCGATCGTTCTTCTGATAGATGATCTTCTTCGTCCCGCCATCGCAGGTCCCGACGACCATGTTCTGGTCCTTGACCTCGCTGTTGGGCACGATCTCCAGCGTGTAGGACGAAACCCCTTGGGCCTGGATCTTGGCCTCGATCTCGGCTTTCAGCTCCTCGCAAGGCTTGACGGCCGCCAGCGCAGACGTGGCGACAAGGGAAGCCAACACAGCGATAGCTACGCGAATCATGGAACGGCTCCTGGAAAGGGCAGTGGCGCTGCCGACGTTCTTTAGACTACAGCAAACCACCACCGTTGCACCGTTTCACCCCACCAGCGCCGCATCCAGGCTGATCTTTGCATTCAAAACCTTGGACACCGGGCAGCCTTCCTTCGCCTTGTTGGCAATCTCCAGGAACTGAGCCTCGCTGGCCCCAGGTACCTTGGCCCTGAGCACCAGATGCACCGCGGTAATGGCAAAACCGTCAGCTTGCTTGTCGAGCGTCACCTCTGCAGCCGTGTCGATCCGCTCTGCGGTAAGCCCCGCCTCGCCGAGCATCATGGATAGCGCCATCGAGAAGCAACCGGCATGGGCCGCGCCAATCAGCTCCTCCGGGTTGGTGCCGGGCGTGCCCTCGAAACGTGTGTTGAAGCCATAAGGGTTCTGCTTGAGTGCGCCGCTTTCGGTAGAAAGCAGGCCTTTTCCATCCTTCAGGCCACCTTGCCAGATCGCCGATGCTGTCTTTTTCATGATGCCTCCTGGTCACTGGGTTGCTTACCTAGGGTTCAGAGGCCTGCCGCCTGCCGCAAGTTCAGAGCAATATGCTTGCAGGCATTGAATCCAACGAACGCGCCCATACAGAGTCAAAAAGGCCTCTGGCCAATCACTTTTGCGGAGGCTCCATGACGCAGCTGCGTGACCTGAAGATTTCCACCCTGGACCTGGTGCCCGTACGCGCCGACGCTGGCCCCGCGCAATCGCTGCGCAACTCGCTGGACCTGGCGCAGCATGTCGAGCGCTTTGGCTATAACCGCTTCTGGGTGGCCGAGCACCACAACATGGACGGCATCGCCAGTTCGGCGACTTCGGTGCTGATCGGCTACCTGGCCGGGGGGACCTCACGTATTCGCGTGGGCTCTGGCGGGGTGATGCTGCCCAACCATGCGCCACTGGTGATCGCCGAGCAGTTCGGCACCTTGGCCAGCCTGTATCCGGGGCGTATCGACCTTGGCCTGGGCCGTGCGCCGGGTTCGGACCAGATGACGGCCTACGCCCTGCGACGCGACCGCGCTGGCGGCCCGGACGACTTCCCGGACGATGTCGAGGAGCTTTCGCGCTACCTCGGGCCGCGCACTGATGATCAAAAAGTGATCGCCGTACCGGGGCACGACACCGACGTGCCGATGTGGTTGCTGGGATCCAGCCTGTTCAGTGCCCAGCTGGCTGGCATGCGCGGCATGCCCTACGCCTTCGCCTCGCATTTCGCGCCACGCTACATGCACGAGGCCATTCGCGTGTACCGCAACCATTTCAAGCCCTCGACCACGCTGGACAAGCCGTATGTGATGCTGGGCATTCCCATGGTGGTGGCGCAAACCGACGAGAAGGCCGAATACCTGGCCACCTCGGTCTACCAGCGCATCCTGGCGCTGATTCGTGGACAGAGCCTGATGCAGAAGCCACCCGTGGAAAGCATGGATGGGCTGTGGTTGCCCCATGAGCGAGAGACGGTGGGCAGCTTCCTGGGGCTGGCCATGATCGGCAGCCCGCAGAAGGTAAAGGCCAAGGTAGAAGTGCTGCTGGAACAGACGGGTGCGGATGAGCTGATCTTTACCTGTGACCTGTATGAGCATGCGGACCGCATTCGGTCATATGAGCTGATGGCGCAGGCCCTCAAGACCGAGTGACCCTCGTCGCGGGCTCGCCCGCTCCCATAGGTTGACTTGGGAGCGAGCAAGCCCGCGAATGAGCAAACACATTAGCCGCGGCGGTAAACAATCTCCTTGGTACCGGCCTCGCAGCTACCAATCACCTTGCCCGCCGGCTCGCCTTTCTTGACGATCTCCAGCTTGTAGCCAGTGACGCCCTTGGCATCCAGCTTGGCCGCAATTTCCGCCTTCAGTTCCTCGCACGGTTTGCCCGCTGCCAGCGCACCACCGGCCAGGGTCATCAGGCCCAGCGCCAGAATCAGTTTGTTCATCACTCGCGTTCCTTGTGCAGATGAAATCAGAAGGGGCCCCACCAAGGCGCCCCTTTTCTGAATACCTCATCACGCCGGGATCATACAACCCGACGTTGTTTCAGCTATTGGCGATACGGAAGCCGACCTTCAGCGTGACCTGGAAGTGCGCCGCTTTGTTGTCGCGGATATGGCCGCGGGTATCGACCACTTCGAACCATTCCAGGTGCTTGATGCTTTTAGCGGCTTCGGCCAAAGCATTGTTGATCGCCTCTTCGATACTGGTGGGCGAAGACCCGACCAGTTCGATTTTCTTGTAGGTGTGATGATCGGTCATGAGTGCTCTCCATGGGTGACAGTGAGATTCAGCCTAGCAGCGCAGGCCTGGTTTACCTGCGAGCGGTCACTGTCAGCGAAAGTTCGATCGCACTTTCACGCAGCCCAAGGGTCGCAATCTTACAGCCCATACTGCAAAGGAGAGTCAACATGCACCGCAACTCGCTGCGTAAAACGTCCCTGGAAAGCATGGAAGCGGAGATCGAGAGCCTTCTGAAAAGCTTGGAAAACCTCAAGCATGATGCGTCGGAAGAGTCCCAGAAGTCGGTGAAGGCAATCCGCAGCAACGCTGAAAGCGCACTGCGTCATTCGCGCAGCCTACTGAGCGATGCGTACGAGGAAGTGAAGCAGCGCACCCGCCAGACCGGCAAAGCCACCCGGGACTACGCCCAGGAACACCCCTACACCACCGCCGGTGTGGCCATTGGTGCGCTGGGCCTGCTGGCGGCCTACCTGATATGCAAGCGAAACTAAGCGCTCTGCCGCGCAAGTTCCGCCCGTAACCACTGCGCCAACTGCTCGGCGCGCCCGTCTGCGGCGCGCCGTGGCACCCACAATGCCAGCGCCGCCTGGGTAGGTGAAAAGCCCCAAGGCGCACTCAATCGGCCCGCCCGCAGGTCATCGGCGACCAGCGGCTGCGGTGCTATCGCCACGCCCAATCCGGCCACGGCAGCCTCCAGCAGGTAATACAGGTGCTCGAAGGCCTGGCCATAGTGAATGGCCGCCGGGTCCAGGCCCTGTTGCACCGCCCAGGTCGGCCAGGCTTGCGGGCGTGAAGTGGTGTGCAGCAAGGCTTCACCCAGCAGTGCCTTGGCGGGCGCGCCCTGCAAGCGCTGGAAGCCTGCGAAATGCGGGCTGAGCACCGGCCCGATGCATTCCTCGGCCAGCACATGCACCTGCATGTCCGCTGGCCACGGTGGCTCGGCATACACCAGCAACGCATCCAGCCCGGGCCGCCGCGGGTCAAGGTCGCCCTCACCCGCCGACAGGTGCAAGCGCAGCTCAGGCAAATCCGCCTGCAACCGCCCCAGCCGCGGAATAAACCACCGCGCCAGCAGGCTGCCCGAGCAGCCCAGCACGAATGGCGCCTCGCTCACATCACGGCTGAGCTCGGAACACACGCTACGCAGCCGGTCGAAGGCCTCACCGCTGGCGTCGCGCAGACGCACACCGGCATCTGTGAGTTTGATGCCACGCCCGTCCTTGACGAACAGGGCTACGCCCAGATGCTCCTCAAGCACCTTGATCTGCCGGCTGACAGCGCCGTGGGTGACGTGCAGCGCTTCCGCCGCCTGGCTGACACTGTTCAGCCTGGCGGCAGCCTCGAAGGCGCGCAGGGCATTGAGGGGAGGGAGGTCGTGGGCCATTTTACCTGTGAGTTTTTCTGACAAGTTTACGCAATCTTATCGGTTTTCAGCCGAGCTTGCCGTGGTTAGAGTAAAGCCCATCACTCATTCACTACGCCTTGGAGCGCCCCATGACCCAGTCCCAATACCGCCCCGGCCCCGACGCCAATGGCCTGTTCGGCTCGTTCGGCGGCCGCTACGTGGCCGAAACCCTGATGCCACTGGTGCTGGACCTGGCCCGCGAATACGAAGCGGCCAAGGCAGACCCCAAGTTCCTTGAAGAGCTGGCTTACTTTCAGCGCGACTACATCGGCCGCCCCAACCCGCTGTACTTCGCCGAGCGCCTGACCGAGCATTGCGGCGGGGCGAAGATTTTCTTCAAGCGTGAAGAGCTCAACCATACCGGCGCGCACAAGGTGAACAACTGCATCGGCCAGGTGCTGCTGGCCAAGCGCATGGGCAAAAAGCGCCTGATCGCCGAAACCGGCGCCGGCATGCACGGTGTCGCCACCGCCACCGTCGCCGCGCGCTTCGGCCTGCCTTGCGTGATCTACATGGGCGCCACCGACATCGAGCGCCAGCAGGCCAACGTGTTCCGCATGAAGCTGCTGGGCGCCGAGATCGTGCCGGTTACCGCCGGCACCGGCACCCTGAAAGACGCCATGAACGAAGCCCTGCGTGACTGGGTTACCAACGTCGAAGACACCTTCTACCTGATCGGCACCGTGGCTGGCCCACACCCGTACCCCGCCATGGTCCGCGACTTCCAGTCGATCATCGGCAAAGAGACCCGTGCCCAGTTGCAAGAGAAGGAAGGCCGTCTGCCAGACAGCCTGGTTGCCTGCGTCGGCGGTGGCTCCAATGCCATGGGCCTGTTCCATGAGTTCCTCGAAGAGCCGAGCGTGCAGATCATCGGCGTTGAAGCCGGTGGCCACGGCGTACACACCGACAAGCACGCCGCCAGCCTGAACGGCGGCGTACCGGGCGTGTTGCACGGCAACCGCACCTACCTGCTGCAGGACCAAGACGGCCAGATCACCGATGCCCACTCGATTTCCGCGGGCCTGGACTACCCGGGCATCGGCCCGGAGCACGCCTATCTGCATGAGGTGAAGCGCGTCGAGTACGTCAGCATCACCGACGACGAAGCATTGGATGCGTTCCACGCAACCTGCCGTCTGGAAGGCATCATTCCAGCCCTGGAAAGCTCCCACGCCTTGGCCGAAGCGATCAAGCGCGCACCGAAGCTGCCCAAGGACCACCTGATGGTCGTGTGCCTGTCGGGCCGCGGCGACAAAGACATGCAAACCGTCATGAACCACATGGCCGCCCAGGAGAAACACGCATGAGCCGTCTTGAACAACGCTTCGCCGAGCTGAAGGCCGAAGGCCGCTCGGCACTGGTCACCTTCGTCACAGCTGGCGACCCGGGCTACGACGCCTCGCTGCAGATCCTCAAGGGCCTGCCGGCTGCTGGCGCCGACGTGATCGAGCTGGGCATGCCGTTCACCGACCCGATGGCCGATGGCGTGGCCATCCAGCTGGCCACCCTGCGCGCCCTTGAAGCTGGCCAGACCTTGGCCAAGACCCTGCAGATGGTTCGCGAATTCCGTGTGGATAACCAGACCACGCCGATCGTGCTGATGGGTTACTACAACCCTATCCACCGCTTTGGCGTGGACACGTTCGTGGCTCAAGCCAAGGAAGCGGGCGTCGATGGCCTGATCATCGTCGACCTTCCGCCAGAGCACGACGCCGAACTGGCTACCCCGGCCCAGGCCGCAGGCATCGACTTCATCCGCCTGACCACCCCGACCACCGACGACGCGCGCCTGCCGCGCGTGCTGGAGCGCAGCTCCGGGTTCGTCTACTACGTGTCGGTGGCTGGTGTGACCGGTGCCGGTTCGGCGACCACCGAGCATGTGACCGAAGCCATTGCCCGCCTGCGCCGGCATACCGATCTGCCGATCAGCGTTGGCTTCGGCATTCGCACGCCGGAACAGGCTGCGAACATTGCCCGCTTGGCGGATGGTGTGGTGGTGGGCTCGGCACTGGTCGACAAGATCGCCCAGGCCAAAAGCGCCGATCAGGCGGTGACCGATGTATTGAGCCTGTGCTCGGCATTGGCTGAAGGGGTGCGTGGCGCACGCCGCTAAACCGCGTCGTCTGCTTCGCGGGTAAACCCGCTCCTACGGGGCCAGTGCCACCCTCTGGCTCTGCGATATCGTTGTAGGAGCGGGTTCACCCGCGAAGAGGCCAGCACAGGCAACCCCCGCCTAGCCCCCAAAAACCGATAGATTCAATGGCCGCACGGCCCCCATCCAGATCGCATGATCCCGGTGATCCGCCAGTTCATCCCCGGTTTCCGGATGCATGAATACCACCAGGCCCTTGCGGTACAGCGCCAACCAAGGCAATACCACCCCCACCACTTCGGGCCCGAACGCCAGCTGGCAACTCCAGTCCGGATGCGGCCCAACCGGTTTCTGGTGCATGCGCCCCATGGTCACGGGGAACAGCCGCGCCGCCTCCTCGCACAGTTCCCGGGCCTGCTCCATGGTGGCTGCGTCGTAATAAACGTGGGCGTGGTAACCCTTGATCCTCTGCACGATAACTCCTGATTGCGGTCCAACCATCACCACCTGCAACGGGAGTGATGCAGTGAAAAACGCCGAAACCCCAGTGTTCAAACTGGTCCTGTTCGGGCCTGAAAGCAGCCTGGGCAATGCCCTGATGGTCGAGCTGCTGTCGCGCCAGCACGAAGTCATCGCCGTGGTGGACGACCTCAACCGCCATTCGCCGCGCCCGGGCCTGCACTTCAAGATAGGGGGGCTGGGTGATGCCCACCAGGCGGAGCAGGGCGCAGCGGGCGGCTCGGCGGTGATCGCCCTGTTACCAGCGCTGGCGCCGGGTGACCTGCCGGGGCAGGCACGCTTGAGCGAGGCGCTGGTGGCGGGGCTTGCGCGTACGACTATACGCCGGCTGCTGCTTGTGGGCGATTTCGATGTGCTGGATAAACCGGGCAAGTACAGCGAGGTGGAGCGGGAATGCGTGGCCCAGGTGGTTGATGGGTTGCAGCGCAGTTCCTTGCACTGGACGCTGATCAATGCACCGCAGGAACTGGCCGGGTTGGGCATGGAGCATTTTCGCAGTACCGAAGGCACGCTGGAGCCTGGGCTGGCTGAGCCGTTGCGGCGCTTGTCCAGGATCGCAGCGGGGATGGTGGACATGCTGGAGCTGGACTTGCACCGGGGCGAGCACCTGAACTTCGTGGTCTAGATTGCCGGGGGCTGCTGCGCAGCCCATCGCGACGCAAGGCCGCACACACATGGGCCGGCGTGTGCAGTGTTTTTCTGGGAGCGGCCTTGTGTCGCGATGGCCCCCAAAATCTCAAAGGCTGCGCTCCTGCTCCAACCAATCCACGAACCGCTCGATCAACGCCCCACGCCGCTTGCGCGGCGGTAAGACTACGTAATAGCCGCGTTCCGAGCGCAAACTCCCCTCCAGCGGCCGGCACAGCAACCCTTGCTCCACCAACCTGTCCACCAGGTGCGCCCAGCCAATCGCCACCCCTTGCCCGGCAATCGCTGCCTGAATCAGCAAGGTATAGTTATCAAACCGCAGCTGCCCCGCCGGCGGTGAGCTTTCCACACCAAACCCACGAAATACCCCCGCCCAGTCAAACCAGCGGCTGGCCTGCTCGCCCTTCAAATGCAGCAGCGGCAATCGTTGCAAAGCCACAGCTGACAAGGCTTTGCCATGAGTCAGATGGGGGCTGCACACCGGGAACACTTCCTCATCGAATAGCCAGCGGCTTTCTCCTTGGTGAAAGCGTCCATCGCCAAACAGCACCGCCACATCAATGTCCGGGCGCAACATGCCCTGGCTGCGCTCACCCGTCACCAGACTCACATCCACCTGTGGATAAGCCTCATGAAAGCGCTGCAGCCTTGGCATCAGCCAGAACGCCGCAAAGGCAAAGTCGGTGGCGACCTGCAGCACTTCGCGCTGGCCGCGCCCGCCGGCCTGGGCAATACCGTCATCCATGGACTGCAGCCCCTGATGCACCTGTTCGAACAGCAACTGGCCAGCCTCGGTCAGCTCGATGCCCCGGTAAATGCGGTCAAACAGGCGCGTGCCCAACTGTGCCTCCAGGCGCTTCACCTGCTGGCTCACTGCCGGCTGCGTGGTACCCAACTCCAGCGCCGCAGCGGTAAAGCCACGCAGGCGCGCAGCAGCCTCGAATACGCGCAAGGTATCCAGCGACAACCCGGCAAGGTGCTCAAACATAAGCTTGGCTAATCCCAGTCATTGCCCGCCATGGGCTTTACCCATGTTATCCACAGTCGCATCTTGGTAGGCAAGCGGTTCGCATAACTCTCAACGATGGAAGCCACCATGACGCGTCCGAATATCCTGTTCATCATGGCCGACCAGATGGCCGCGCCCTTGCTGCCGATCTACGGCCCTTCGCCCATCAAGATGCCGCACCTCGGCCGCCTGGCCGAGCAAGCCGTGGTGTTCGACTCGGCCTACTGCAACAGCCCACTGTGCGCGCCATCACGCTTCACCCTGGTCAGCGGTCAGTTGCCCAGCCGCATTGGCGCCTACGACAACGCGGCCGACTTCCCTGCCGATGTGCCGACCTACGCCCATTACCTGCGTCGCCTGGGCTACCGCACCGCGCTGTCGGGCAAGATGCACTTCTGCGGCCCGGACCAGTTGCACGGCTATGAAGAACGCCTGACCAGCGACATCTACCCGGCCGACTACGGTTGGGCGGTGAACTGGGACGAACCCGATGTGCGTCCAAGCTGGTACCACAACATGTCCTCGGTGCTGCAGGCCGGTCCATGCGTGCGCACCAATCAGCTGGATTTCGACGAGGAGGTGGTGTTCAAGGCGCGCCAGTACCTGTACGACCATGTGCGCGAAAACGATGGCCGGCCATTTTGCCTGACCGTTTCGATGACGCACCCGCACGACCCCTACACCATTGCCAAACGCTACTGGGACCGCTACGAAGGTGTGGATATCCCCATGCCCCGTGCCGAGTTCAGCCAGGCAGAACTCGACCCGCATTCACAGCGCCTGCTGAAGGTCTACGACCTTTGGAACAAGCCACTGCCTGTGGATAAGGTCCGCGATGCCCGCCGCGCCTACTTCGGCGCGTGCAGCTATATCGATGACAACATCGGCCAATTGCTGCAGACCCTGGAGGAATGCAACCTGGCCGATGACACACTGATCGTGTTTTCCGGCGACCACGGCGACATGCTTGGCGAGCGTGGCCTCTGGTACAAAATGCACTGGTTCGAAATGTCGGCGCGGGTGCCGCTGCTGATCCATGCGCCGAAGCGCTTTGCAGCGGGCCGGGTCACTGCTTCAGTGTCGACCTGCGACCTGTTGCCAACCTTGGTCGAACTGGCTGGCGGCGCTGTGGATAAAGACCTGCAGCTGGACGGCCGCTCACTGCTGGGCCACCTGCAAGGGCAGGGCGGTCACGACGAGGTGATCGGCGAGTATATGGCCGAAGGCACCGTCGGCCCGTTGATGATGATCCGCCGCGGGCCCTACAAGTTCGTGTACAGCGAAGACGACCCATGCCTACTCTATGACCTGAGCCGCGACCCGCACGAGCGGGAGAACCTCACCGGCAGCCCGGACCACCAGGTGCTGCTGCAGGCATTTGTCGATGAAGCGCAACAGCGCTGGGACATCCCCAGCCTGCGCCAGCAGGTGCTGGCCAGCCAGCGCCGCCGCCGCCTGGTGGCCGAAGCGCTGGCCATCGGCAAGCTGAAAAGCTGGGATCACCAACCACTGGTGGACGCCAGCCAACAGTACATGCGCAACCACATCGATCTCGATGACCTCGAGCGCAAGGCACGTTATCCACAGCCCGCCCCCCTGGATTGAGAAGAGAGGCCGCCATGCACAAGTTCTCCGCCGCCGTGTTCGTCCTGGCCCTGAGCGCCACCACGGCCCACGCCGCAGACAGTGATGCGCAATGCAGTACCGTGAAAATGGCCGACCCCGGCTGGAGTGATATTGCCTCGACCAATGCCGTGGCACGCCTGTTACTGGAAAGCCTGGGTTACCAGGTGAAGATCGACAGCCTGGCCGTACCGATCATCTACGGCGGCCTCAAGGACGGCCAGGTCGACGCCTTCCTCGGCAACTGGATGCCGGCGCAGCAAGGCTTCCATGACAAGTTCATCGCCAACGGCGATGTGCAGCAGCTGTCGCGCAACCTGGAGGGAACCGAGTTCACCCTCGCAGTGCCCGACTATGTGTGGAATGCCGGGGTGAAGGACTTCGCTGACCTGCAGAAACACGCCGGGCAGTTCGACAGAAAGCTGTACGGAATCGGCTCCGGCGCCCCGGCCAACCTGTCGCTCAAGGCAATCATCGACAAGAATGAATTCAACCTCGGCCAGTGGAAGCTGGTGGAGTCCAGCGAGCAGGCGATGCTGGCCCAGGTCGACCGGGCGGTGAAGAAGCAGCAATTCATCACCTTCCTTGGCTGGACCCCGCACCCGATGAACGTGAAACTGAAAATGCATTACCTGACCGGTGGGGAAAAGTGGTTCGGCAGCAAGGGCGAGGTATACACGCTGACGCGCAAGGGTTATCCACAAGCCTGCCCGAATGCCGCGAAGCTGCTGGGTAACCTCAAGTTCACACTGGACATGGAAAACAGCATCATGGCCGAGGTGGTAGACAAGAAGATCAGCTTCGATGAAGCGGCCAAGGCCTGGGTGAAAGCGCATCCTGAACGGTTGGATGGGTGGTTGGCCGGAGTTACCACCAAGGCCGATGGGGATGCCCTGGAGGCCGTCAAAGCCAAACTGTAATCTCACAAAGCAACACACCAACCCTGTGGGAGCGGGCGCGCCCGCGAACACCGGCAAAGCCGGTGCCAAGCAACGCGTTGGCTTTTTCGCGGGCATGCCCGCTCCCACAGGGCTTGGCGACCCATTAAGGATTGTGGATAACCCATGCATCGCCTCTCTTTACTGCTGCCCTTCCTCACCTGGCTTCCCCGCCAATCGGGCCGCAGCCTGCGCCAGGACCTGCTGGTAGGCCTGAGCGGCGCCATCCTCGCCCTGCCGCAATCCATCGCCTACGCCCTGATCGCCGGCCTGCCCGCCGAATACGGGCTTTACGCCGCCATCGTGCCGGTACTGATCGCCTGCCTGTGGGGTTCTTCCTGGTACCTGATCTGCGGCCCGACCGCTGCCATTTCCATCGTGCTCTACGCCAGCATCAGCCCGCTGGCCGTGGCCGGCAGCGCTGACTACATCACGCTGGTGTTGCTGCTGACCTTCCTCGGCGGCATTTTCCAGCTGCTGCTCGGGCTATTGCGCTTCGGCGCGCTGGTCAACTTCGTCTCCCATTCCGTGGTGCTCGGCTTCACGCTGGGTGCCGCCATCGTCATTGCCTTGGGCCAGCTACCCAACCTGCTGGGCATGGCCCTGCCCAGCCAGGCCACCGCGCTGATGACCGTACAGGACCTGGCCAGCCACGCAGGCGAGGTCGACCTGCCTTCCTTGCTGCTGGGCCTGGCCACCGTAGTGATCGGTGTGGCCTTCAAACTCTGGCGCCCACGCTGGCCGAGCCTGTTGATAAGCCTGATCCTGGTCAGCTTGCTGGCCTGGCTGCTGCCGGGCTTCTTTGGCCATGTGCCGCGGGTGGCAGCGTTCACCGGGCAACTCCCGCCTTTCAGCCCGCTGCCTTTGCTAGACGTGGAGCTCATGTTGCGTCTGCTGCCCAGCGCCGTTGCGGTAGGCATGCTAGGGTTGGTCACCAGTCTGTCGATTGCCCGTTCGTTGTCGGCACGTTCAGAACAACTGATCGACCCGGACCAGGAAATACGCGCACAGGGCCTGTCAAACATTGCCGGTGCATTTTTCTCTGGTTACCTGTCTGCCGGTTCCTTCACCCGCTCGGGTCTGAGCTACGAGGCGGGCGCCCGTTCGCCCATGGCCGGGGTGTTTTCAGCGCTGTGGGTGGCGTTGTTCGCGGTGACTGGCGCCGGCCTGATCGCGCACCTGCCGATACCGGCCATGGCCGGCAGCATTCTGCTGATCTGCTGGGGGTTGGTGGACCACCGAGGGATCCGTGCATTGTTCCGGGTCAGCCGCTCGGAGTTTCTGGTGATGGCGCTGACGGCTGCAGCGACATTGCTGCTGGAGCTGCAGACGGCCATCTATGCCGGGGTGCTGGCTTCGCTGTTCTTCTATTTGAAGCGCACCTCACGACCACGGATTCAACAAAGCCGTGAAGGGGACGCGGATGTATTGCGGGTAGGTGGGTCGATTTTCTTTGGTGCGGCGCATTACCTGCAGGTGCGCTTGCAGCGCTGCCAAGGGCCGCATGTAGTGATCGATGCCCGGCAGGTGAATTTCATCGATTACTCGGGTGTGGACATGTTGCACCGCGAGGCGCGGCGGTTGCGGCGATTGGGGGGGAGTTTGACCTTGCACCGGGCCAGGCCGCAGGTGATCGAGGAGTTGCAGAAGCTGGAAGGGGTGGAGTTGTGCCCGATCCGGTTTGAGGAATGAGGTTGGGATTCTGGGGCTGCTTTGCAGCCCATCGCGACGCAAGGCCGCTCCCACAGAGGATCGGCGTACGACGTACTTTGTGGGAACGGCCTTGCGTCGCGATAGGGCCGCCAAGCGGCCCCGGCCATCTCAGCCCCGAGCGAGTTGCCGGCGCAGTTCAGCCAACACCGGCGCCGTATCCGGCCTCACGCCACGCCAGATAAAGAAGGCTTCAGCCGCCTGCTCAGCCAGCATCCCCAACCCATCCAGTACCTTGGCAGCCCCCAGCTTGGTAGCCCACTGGCAAAACGGCGTCGGCTCCTTGCCATACATCATGTCGTAGCAAACCGTACGACCCGCCTCGACCAGGCTGTCGGCAATCGGTGGCAACTCCCCGGCCAGGCTCGCCGAGGTGGCGTTGATGATTACATCCACAGGCTCCTGCAACCAGGCAAATCCGCTGGCCACCACCGGCCCCAGTTCATCGAACTCGCGCGCCAGCTGCTCGGCCTTTTCCACGGTACGGTTGGCAATCACCAGCGACTGCGGCTTGTGCGCCAGAATAGGCTCCAGCACGCCGCGCACGGCGCCACCGGCACCGAGGATGAGAATGCGCTTGCCCGCCAGCTCGACCCCGGCATTCACCGTCAGGTCGCGCACCAGGCCAGCGCCGTCGGTGTTGTCGCCCTGCAGGGTGCCATCAGCCAGCTTGCTCAGCGTGTTCACTGCGCCTGCGCGCCGGGCACGTGGGGTCAGGCTGTCGCACAGGCGGAAGGCCTCTTCCTTGAACGGCACGGTGACATTGCCGCCACTGCCTTGCTTGAAGAAGCCGCGCGCGCAGTCGCTGAACTCGTCCAGTGGCGCCAGCAGCGTGGCATATTCCAGGTCCTGACCGGTCTGCTCGGCGAACAGGCGGTGGATCAGCGGCGACTTGCTGTGGCCGATGGGGTTACCAAAAACGACGTACTGGTCCATGACGGCTCCTTGTTTATCCACAGGCTTACTGGCCGAGCCAGTCGCGGTCTTGCAGGAAGTACTCTGTCAGGCGCGCTTCTTCACTGCCGGGCGCGGCCTTCCAGTCATAGCCCCAACGCACCTGCGGTGGCAGCGACATGAGGATGGATTCGGTGCGGCCACCGGACTGCAGGCCGAACAGGGTGCCGCGGTCATAGACCAGGTTGAACTCCACGTAGCGGCCGCGGCGGTATTCCTGGAACTCGCGCTGTTGCGGGGTGTAAGGCGTGTCTTTGCGGCGCTGGACGATCGGCAAGTAGGCGTTGATGTAGGCATCGCCGATGGCGCGGATGAAAGCGAAGCAGGTGTCGAAGTCCCACTCGTTCAGGTCGTCGAAGAACAGGCCGCCGATGCCGCGTGGCTCGCCACGGTGCTTGAGGTGGAAGTAGCGGTCGCACCAGGCCTTGTAACGCGGATACACGTCGGCGCCGAACGGTGCGCAGGCCTGTTCGGCCACGCGGTGCCAGTGGATGCAGTCTTCTTCGTTGCCATAGTACGGCGTCAGGTCGAAGCCGCCGCCGAACCACCATACGGCCTCTTCACCTTCCTTTTCGGCGATGAAGAACCGCACATTGGCGTGGGAAGTAGGCACATACGGGTTGTGCGGGTGGATCACCAGCGACACCCCCAGGGCCTCGAAGCCACGGCCCGCCAGTTCAGGGCGGTGGGCGCTGGCCGAGGGAGGCAGGCCGGCACCAAACACATGGGAGAAGTTGACTCCGCCTTTCTCGATCACCTTACCGTCGCCGATCACCCGCGTGCGGCCCCCGCCACCGGCTTCGCGCACCCAGGCGTCCTCGACGAAGCGGGCACCGCCGTCTTCGGTTTCGAGGGCAGAGCAGATGCGGTCTTGCAGGTCGAGCAGGTAGGCTTTCACGGCCTCGGTGCGGCTAGTCATCGGGTCACCAGGAACGGGCAGGGAAGAATTCGCCGCGTAGCATACCACCGCCAGCGCGCGCGCCGCAGTTGACGACGACCAAGCAAAGGCGTCCGATAGAAGGCCTTTCCCGATCCCGACTACAGGAGTGCGAGATGGCCAAGCGTATCCAGTTCAGCCAGCATGGCGGCCCGGAAGTGCTGCAGTTTGTGGAATTCGAACCCACCCCGCCCGGGCCGCAGCAGGTGCGTGTGCGTAACCATGCGATCGGCCTGAACTTCATCGATACCTACTTCCGAAGCGGGCTGTATGCGCCGCCGTCCCTGCCTTCTGGCCTGGGTACCGAAGCGGCAGGTGTGGTAGAGGCCGTGGGCGAAGGCGTGTCCCGGCTGAAGGTAGGAGACCGTGTGGCACATGCCGGCGGCCCGCTGGGCGCCTACAGCGAGGTGCATACGCTACCGGAAGCCAACCTGGTCAAGCTGCCGGACACCATCAGCTTCGAGCAGGCGGCGGCGGTTATGCTCAAGGGTTTGACCGTACAGTACCTGTTGAAGCAGACCTATGAGGTGAAGGCGGGTGATGTGATCCTGTTCCATGCCGCAGCCGGTGGTGTAGGGTCGCTGGCCTGCCAATGGGCCAAGGCCCTGGGCGCCAAGCTGATCGGCACCGTGAGCTCTGCCGAGAAGGCCGAACGGGCCAAAGCGCTGGGGGCTTGGGCGACCATCGACTACAGCCGTGAAGACGTGGCCAAGCGCGTACTGGAGCTGACCGACGGCAAGAAATGCCCGGTGGTGTATGACGGCGTGGGTGCCGACACCTGGCTGACCTCGCTGGACTGCCTGCGCCCGCGTGGGTTGATGGTGAGCTTTGGCAACGCTTCCGGTGCGGTGAGCGGGGTGAACCTGGGGATCCTGGCGCAAAAGGGCTCGCTGTATGTCACCCGGCCGACCTTGGCCACCTATGCCAACAATGCCGAGAACACCCAGGCCATGGCCGATGACCTGTTTGCGATGATTACGAGCGGGAAGCTGGTTGTGGATATCCAGCAGCGGTATCCACTGAGCGAGGCGGCCAAGGCGCAGGCAGAGCTGTCGGCGCGGCGGACTGTAGGATCGACTGTACTAATCCCCTGAGCCACACACATTCCCTGTAGGAGCGGGTTTACCCGCGAAGAAGCCACCGCAATGGATGGCACCGGCTTTGCCGGTGTTCGCGGGCAAGCCCGCTCCTACAGGTATTGAGTCGGCCTCGATAGCAGCGCTATGCCTTGGAGGCTGGGCGTGATGGCGATGGAGTCGACTCGATGCCATCAAGTATCGCCTCGATCACACCCTCTGCCATTTCAATCGCATGCAGGTTCGACCAGAACATGCCACGGCCTTCTTCACGCATGTAGTCCAAAGCTTTGTAGCCGGTTTCGTAAGCGCTGCGCAGGTACAGGGCTACGTGGACCAGAGCGTCCTCGGCAGAAATGTTTGGGTTGACGGTGAAGAGTGGATCGTGGCCGGCATCGCAGTGGCCGAAGGGGCGGGTGGAGGTGCATGGGAGAGGTGGATCGGGGACTATTTTCTTCATCATTGGAAAATGCTCCTCAAGGCCGCCAACCCTCACTACCACGTGAATGGGTGGCGACTGTACGCGAGGTGGTAGACCTGGGCATTTTCCAATCCAGGCAGGCTCGAAAGCCTCCCACGCACAGCCACCATAGACTGTCATGGAAAAAATGCATCCGGGCTACCACACCCGATCGCCAAGTTATTCGGCGACGGATAGAGCCTAGAGGCAGAGGTTCCCACTTAGAAGGTGATGGAAGGAGACGCGGGTCGTAGGATATTTCCCAATCCTCAAACCGGACAACCATTCGAGACAAAATCAGAAAAATCTCCGGTGGCTAGGCCCGAACCTGTGGGAGCGGGCATGCCCGCGAACACGGGCGAAGCCCGTGCCAGGCACCGAGTTGTATTCTTCGCGGGCGCGCCCGCTCCCACAGGGGCCCGAGTCCCGAGCCAGGCCTGTGGATAGGTATCAACCCGGGCGAACGACTTCGCCGGTTGCCAGGTTGCGAATCACACTCGGGTTCTTCCGCCCGCCCAGCGCCCCGCCAAGCACCAGGTCCAACTGGCCATGGAAGTACTGCTCAACCCGCAAGCGGGTCTTCGCCGCCGGGCGCCCGCCAGGGTTGCACGAGGTGGAAATCAGCGGCCCCACCAGCGCGCACAGCTCACGCACCACCGGGTGATCACTGACCCGCAGCGCCACCGTGTCATGCTGCCCGGTCACCCATTCGGGCAACAGGTCCTGGTGCGGCACCAGCCAGGTGTTCGGCCCCGGCCAGGTGCTGCTCATGCGGTCGATCCAGTCTTCGGGGAAGTCCTCGAACAGGAAGTCGAACTGACGGATATTGTCAGCGATCAGAATCAGCCCTTTATCCACAGGACGCGACTTCAGCGCCAGCAGGCGATACACCGCGTCCTCGTTCCATGGGTCGCAGCCCAGGCCCCAGACCGCTTCCGTCGGGTAGGCGATCACCGCGCCCGCCCGGATCTCACGTGCGGCTTGTTGCACACGAAAACTGCTCACCATTGCTGTTTCTCCGCCTATATACCTTGCATGTGAGCAGTGTACTTAGCCCGCGCGGGCAAACCAACGCCCGGCTTCATTGCTGACCCGGCCTTCCAGCTCCAGCTCGGTCAACTGCGCCAGCACGTCGGCCAGCGGCTGCTCGCTGCAGTGGGCCAGGCTTTCACTGGTCTGGGGTGCGGCATGCAGCAGGGCGAGCAGGGGGTGGTCGAATCTGTCCACAACCGCAGGCGGCAGGTTCTGCCAACCCTGCAAGCTTTCCAGGATCTGTTCCACAGTTTCCACCAGCAGCGCCCCATCACGAATCAGCTGGTGACAGCCCTTGGCCCCCGGGTGATGAATAGAGCCCGGAATGGCGTACACCTCACGGCCTTGCTCTGCGGCCAGGCGCGCCGTGATCAGCGAGCCACTGGCGAGGCTCGCCTCAACCACCAGTACACCTAGCGACAGGCCACTGATGATGCGGTTGCGCCGTGGGAAGTTGCCAGGCAGCGGCCCGGCATCCAGGGGATACTCGGAAACCAGCGCGCTGCCGTTGTCGATCATCGCCTGCGCAAGGTCCCGATGGCGCTGTGGATAAAGTTTTTGCAACCCCGTCCCGAGCACGGCAATCGTGCCGCCGCCAGCCTGCAACGCGGCCCGATGAGCGGCACCGTCGACACCTACCGCCAGCCCGCTGGTAATGGTGAAACCAGCCTGCGCGAGGTAGCGGGAAAATGCCCGGGCGGTGTCGAGCGCCGGGGGTGTGGCACGTCTGCTGCCCACGATGGCCAGCTGAGGACGATCGAGCAAGGCAGGTTCGCCAGCGACAAAAAGCAGCGGCGGGGCATCGTCGATTTCTGCCAGCAAGGCTGGGTAGTCTGGGCCGTCCCACATCAGCAAATGCTGGCCAGGGCGCTCCAGCCAAGCCATAGCAGCCAGTGCGCCATCGCGTACCTCGGCACTGCGCCGGGCATCGATGGTGGCTTGGGGAATGCCCAACGCTCGCCAGGCCGAAGCGGGAGCACTGAGCGCGGAGGAGGCACTGCCGAAGGCTTCGAGCAACGTTCGAAAGCGTCGCAGTCCAGCATCGGGGAGGCGATGCAGGCGTAAGCGTGCCTCCAGTTCGGCAGGCGGGCAGGGCGACGAATGGTGACTGGGCATTGAGATCATCCTTGATCGAAAGGGGGCCAATTACGTGGCACAACCTGTGGATAACTCTGTGAGTAACACTTTGAAAAGCTGTCCATTGATTGGGGGCTATCAAGCCCATAGTCACCCTAGACGAGCTTGCCAGGTGCCGAAATCCCCGTTTCCCTTTATTATGTGTGCTCAGTTTTCAACCGAACGCACAGTGACTGCCTGACCTTATGGCCATCTTGAACATTCTCGAATTCCCGGACCCGCGCCTGCGCACCCTCGCCAAACCGGTGACGGAGTTCGACGACGCCCTGCGTCAGCTGATCGACGACATGTTTGAAACCATGTACGAAGCCCCTGGCATCGGCCTGGCCGCTACCCAGGTGAACGTGCACAAGCAGGTTGTGGTCATGGACCTCAGCGAAGACCGCAGCGAACCACGCGTCTTCATCAACCCGTCGGTCGAAGAGCTGACCCATGACATGGGCCAGTACCAGGAGGGCTGCCTGTCGGTACCGGGCTTCTACGAGAACGTCGACCGTCCGCTGCGTGTCCGGGTCAAGGCCCAGGACCGCGACGGCAAGCCGTTCGAACTGGAATGCGAAGGCCTGCTGGCGGTGTGCGTACAGCACGAATTCGATCACCTCAACGGCAAGCTGTTCGTCGACTACCTGTCGCAGCTCAAGCGCGACCGGATCAAGAAGAAGCTGGAAAAGCAGCATCGCCAGCAAGCCTGATCCCCACCTTCCTGAAGGCTTGCTCCGGCAAGCCTTTTTCTTTTTTGAAGCGAGAAC
Organism: Pseudomonas sp. 10(2024); assembly: GCF_045164175.1. Lineage (NCBI taxonomy): Bacteria > Pseudomonadati > Pseudomonadota > Gammaproteobacteria > Pseudomonadales > Pseudomonadaceae > Pseudomonas > Pseudomonas sp. 10(2024). Next base: position 25,972 of record NZ_CP174006.1, on the reverse strand, counting down.
TCCATGCGCATCGTCTTTGCAGGCACTCCAGAGTTTGCCGCCGAACACCTCAAGGCCCTGCTCGACAGCCCCTACGAGATCGTGGCCGTCTACACCCAGCCCGACCGCCCGGCCGGCCGTGGCCAGAAGCTGATGCCAAGTGCGGTCAAGGCACTGGCCGTGGCCCATGACATCCCGGTGTTCCAGCCGCAGACCCTGCGCAATGCCGATGCGCAGGCCGAACTGGCCGCACTGAAACCAGACCTGATGGTAGTGGTCGCCTACGGCCTGATCCTGCCGCAGGTGGTGCTGGATATCCCGCGCCTGGGTTGCATCAACAGCCACGCTTCCCTGCTGCCACGCTGGCGCGGTGCCGCGCCGATCCAGCGTGCCGTGGAAGCTGGCGACGCCGAAAGCGGCGTGACCGTGATGCGCATGGAGGCCGGCCTGGACACCGGCCCGATGCTGCTCAAGGTAGTCACCCCGATCAGCGCTGAGGACACCGGCGGCACCTTGCACGATCGCCTGGCCGAAATGGGCCCGCCCGCAGTGGTTCAGGCCATCGCCGGCCTGGCTGACGGTTCGCTGCAAGGCGAAATACAGGACGATGCCCTGGCCACCTACGCGCACAAACTGAACAAGGACGAAGCGCGTATCGACTGGACCCGCCCGGCTGTCGAGCTGGAACGCCTTATCCGCGCCTTCAACCCATGGCCGGTGTGTCACAGCACTCTGGATGGTGAAAGCATCAAGGTGCTGGCCGCCAACCTGTCCACAGGCCAAGGCGCCCCAGGCGAGATACTTTCCGCCAGCAAGGACGGCCTCGTTGTTGCGTGCGGTGACCAAGCCCTGAGCCTGACCCGCCTGCAACTGCCTGGCGGCAAGGCATTGAGCTTCAGTGACCTGTTCAACAGCCGCCGCGAGAAGTTCGCCGCCGGCAAGGTGCTGGGCCAATGAACCCACGCCTCGCCGCCGCCCGTGCGCTTGCCGCTGTGCTCAGCGGCAAGGCTTCGCTGAACAGCTCGCTGCCGGCGCAACTGGACAAGGTAGATGAACGCGACCGCGGCCTGACCCAGGACCTGGCGTTCGGCACCGCACGCTGGCAGCCACGCCTCGACCTGCTGGCCGCACAGCTGCTGCAAAAGCCCTTCAAGGCAGCCGATGCCGATGTTCAGGCGCTGCTGCTGGTCGGCCTGTACCAGCTGTTCTACACGCGCATTCCGGCCCATGCCGCCATCGGCGAGACCGTGGGCTGTGCCGACAAACTGAAGAAGCCGTGGGCCAAGGGCCTGCTCAATGCCGTGCTGCGCCGTGCACAGCGCGAAGGCGAGGAGCTGCTCGCCGGCATGGAGCGCGACCCGGTGGTGCGTACCGCGCACCCGCGCTGGCTGCAAAAAGCGCTGAAAGCTTTCTGGCCAGAGCAGTGGGAAGCCATCTGCGCCGCCAACAATGCCCACCCTCCGATGATTCTGCGGGTCAATCGCCGTCACCATAGCCGCGATGCCTACCTGGCACTGCTGGCCGAAGCAGGCATTGGCGCCAGCGCATGTCAGTACAGCCGGGATGGCATCGTGCTGGCTGAAGCCTGCGACGTGCGCGGCCTGCCAGGCTTCGCCGAAGGCTGGGTGAGCGTGCAGGACGAAGCCGCGCAGCTATCTGCCGACCTGCTGGAACTGGCCCCCGGCCAACGCGTGCTCGATGCTTGCTGCGCACCGGGCGGCAAAACCTGCCACCTGCTGGAGGCCGAGGCTGGCCTGGCGCACATGGTGGCCATCGACCTCGAAGCCAAGCGCCTGACCCGCGTGCGAGAAAACCTCGACCGCCTGCAGCTGGACGCCGAGCTGATCGCCTGCGATGCCCGCGACACTGCCAGCTGGTGGGACGGCAAGCCATTCCAGCGCATTCTGCTCGACGCGCCGTGCTCGGCCACCGGCGTGATTCGCCGCCACCCGGACATCAAGATGACCCGCCAAGCCGACGACATCCCGGCTTTGGCCAAGCTGCAAGGCGAGCTGCTCGATGCCCTGTGGCCGACCTTGGAAGTGGGCGGCATGCTGCTATACGCCACCTGCTCCACATTGCCGACCGAGAACACTGAAGTGATCAAAGCCTTCCTCGCCCGCACCCCGGGCGCCCGTGAGCTGGACCTGGCGACCGAAGCCGGCCTGCGCCAGCCCCACGGCCGTCAGTTGCTGGCCCAGGAAGGCGGCCACGACGGTTTCTACTATGCCAAGCTGATCAAGATCGCCGCCTCGCGCGGATAAGAACAAAGGATAGGGAGTAGCGCATGAAGATCATCATCCTCGGCGCAGGGCAGGTAGGCGGTACGCTGGCTGAACACCTGGCCAGCGAAGCCAACGACATTACCGTGGTCGACACCGACGGCGACCGCCTGCGCGACCTCGGCGACCGCCTGGACATCCGCACTGTCCAGGGCCGCGGCTCACTGCCGACGGTGCTGCGCCAGGCCGGTGCCGACGACGCCGACATGCTGGTGGCGGTAACCAACAGTGACGAGACCAACATGGTTGCCTGCCAGGTGGCCTATTCGCTGTTCCATACCCCGACCAAGATTGCACGGGTGCGCGAATCGTCCTACCTGACCCGCGAAGAGCTGTTCGACAACGACCATATCCCGGTCGACGTTCTGATCAGCCCCGAGCAGGTGGTGACCAATTACATCAAGCGCCTGATCGAACACCCAGGCTCACTGCAGGTGATCGATTTCGCCGAGGGCAAGGCCCAGCTCGTGGCAGTGAAGGCCTACTATGGCGGCCCGCTGGTCGGCCAGCAGTTGCGCCAGATCCGTGCGCATATGCCCAACGTCGACACCCGCGTGGCAGCCATCTTCCGCCGCGACCGGCCGATCACCCCACGTGGCGACACGGTGATCGAAGCCGACGACGAGGTGTTCTTCATTGCCGCGAAGAAGGATATCCGTGCGGTGATGGGCGAACTGCGCCGCATCGACGAAACCAATAAACGCATTGTCATCGCCGGCGGCGGGCAGATCGGCGAGCGCCTGGCGGAGGCCATCGAAAGCCGATATCAGGTGAAGATCATCGAGATGAGCCCGGCGCGTTGCCGGCACCTCTCCGATACCCTCGAAAGCACTGTGGTGCTGCAGGGCAGCGCCTCGGACAAAGACCTGATGCTCGAAGAGAACATCGCCGACGCCGATATTTTCCTGGCCCTGACCAACGATGACGAAGCCAACATCATGTCGTCCTTGCTGGCCAAGCGCCTAGGCGCAGGCAAGGTGATGACCATCATCAACAACCCGGCTTATGTCGACCTGGTGCAGGGCGGCGATATCGACATTGCCATCAGCCCGCAGCTGGCCACCATCGGCACCCTGCTGGCGCACGTCCGTCGCGGCGACATCGTCAGTGTGCACTCGCTGCGCCGTGGTGCAGCCGAGGCTATCGAGGCGGTGGCACACGGGGACTCGAAGTCGAGCAAGGTGGTCGGCAAGGCAATCGAGGACATCACGCTGCCACCGGGCACCACTATTGGTGCGATCATCCGTGATGAAGAGGTGATGATTGCCCATGACGACACCATGATCGAATCAGGGGACCATGTGATCCTCTTCGTTGTGGATAAAAAGCATATTCGCGATGTGGAGAAGCTGTTCCACGTCGGCTTGAGTTTCTTCTAGGAGAAAAGAGCATGCGCGAATCGCTGGAGAAGATGCTGGCCAAAGGTGTGGATAACCCGCTGCTGAGGTTTGGCCTGGGCAAGGCCTGGCTGGATGAAGGCAACGGCGCTGAAGCAGCGGTGCACCTGGCGCGCTGTGTAGAGCAGGACCCGAAATACTCGGCAGCATGGAAGCTGCTGGGCAAGGCCTATCAGCTGCAGGGCGAGCTGGCGGCGGCGCGCAAGGCGTGGGAAGACGGGATCGTGGCGGCGCAGGCCCATGGTGACAAGCAGGCCGAAAAAGAAATGACCGTATTCCTGAAGAAGCTCAACAGAGCAGCGGGTTGACGCGGCCCCTGTAGGAGCGGGTTTACCCGCGAATGCGATGTTGGATTCACCGACGCATTCGCGGGTAAACCCGCTCCTACAGGGGCGGTGAATGGCTTAATACCAGCGCGGCTCGCCAGCCGGGCGCTTCTTGAAGCGCTTCATGCTCCACATGTACTGGCTGGGGTACTCGCGCACATAGCGTTCGACCACCTTGCTCATCGCCGCCGCCGACACATTCACATCGGTGCTGTACATCTCTTCCGGCGCAGCTTCGAGGAACACCTTGAAGCCCGAGCCATCCGGCAACCGCAGCGCATGCAGGAACACACCTACCGCCTTGCCACCGGCCAGCATGTTCGGCACGAACTTGCTGGTCAGCGCCTGGGTACCGAGGAACGGTACGAACACGCCCGCCGATTCCGCCGGCTCCGGGTCGGCAGGAATACCCACCTGGCCACCACGGCGCACTTCCTTGATCACGCTGAGGATGCCTTCCTTGGTCGACGGTGCCACGCGATTGCCCATCTGCACGCGCTGCTCGCGCAGCAGGTCATCCACCGCCTTCAGCTTCGGCGGGCGATAGAAGATGATCGGTTTGCACTGGTTGCAGTAGAAGTGGTTCAACACTTCCCAGTTGCCCAGGTGGCTGGTGATGCCGACCACGCCTTTACCCGAGGCCAGGGCCTGCTCCAGCACTTCCAGGCCATGCACTTCCTTGACCAGCTCCAGCGAGCGTTGTGGCGGCCAGATCCAGGCACAGGCACTTTCGACAAAGGATTTACCAATATCCCGCAGCGCCTGGCCCACCAGTTGCTCACGGGCAACCGGGTCCATCTCCGGGAAACACTTGGCCAGGTTGATCCGTACCACGTTGCGCGAACTGTTGGGGATTTTCCACATCAGCCAGCCAATACCGGCGCCGACACGCTGCACAGCGCCCCAGGGCAGCTTGGCAAACAGGCGCAGCACCCCGACCATCAGGGCGCCCTTGAACTTTTCCACAGGCGAATTCCTTATTTCAGCAAGGCGCGCATTGTAACCCCTCAGCGCAACAAGGCGGCGTAGCGATCGCAGTCGGTGGTGTGGTCCATGACCATGCCGGTGGCCTGCATGAAGGCATAGCAGATGGTCGGACCGACGAACGTGAAGCCAGCTTTCTGCAGGGCCTTGCTCATTGCCTTGGCTTCATCGGTGACCGCCGGCACGTCGCTGCGCTGCTTGAAGTGGTTGATCTTCGGTGAGCCGCCGACGAACGACCACAGCCATTCGGCAGGGTTATCCACAGCCAGCCAGGCCTGGGCATTGCGCCGCGCAGCCTTGAGCTTGAGGCGATTGCGGATGATGCCTGCATCCTGCATCAATTCTTCGATGCGTTCGTCGCTCATGGCCGCCAGCTTTACCGGGTCGAAGCCGTACATCACCTCGCGATAACGCTCGCGTTTGCGCAAAACGGTAATCCACGAAAGCCCCGCCTGGAACCCTTCGAGCAAAAGCATCTCGAAGAGCAACGCCGGGTCGCGCTGTGGCATTCCCCATTCCTGGTCGTGGTAGGCCTGGTACAACGGATCGTCGGTACACCAAAAGCAGCGTGGCATAAGGCTCCAATGAGTAGAGGGCGAGGCGAATCAGGTTATACTCCCGCTCTTTACATCCGCATCCCCAGATACAGGTGAATTTCGTGAGCCAGCCTACGCCAGCCGTGCGTACCTTCCAAGACCTGATCCTCGCCCTGCAGAACTACTGGGCAGCTCAAGGTTGTGTGGTACTTCAGCCCTACGATATGGAAGTAGGCGCCGGCACTTTCCACACCGCTACATTCCTGCGCGCCGTGGGTCCAGAAACCTGGAACGCCGCCTATGTGCAGCCTAGCCGTCGTCCTGCCGACGGGCGGTATGGCGAAAACCCCAACCGCCTGCAGCACTACTACCAGTTCCAGGTGGTGCTCAAACCGAACCCGGCCAACTTCCAGGAGCTGTACCTCGGCTCGCTGAAAGCCATCGGTCTGGATCCGCTGGTGCACGACATTCGTTTCGTCGAAGACAACTGGGAATCGCCGACCCTCGGCGCCTGGGGTCTGGGCTGGGAAATCTGGCTCAACGGCATGGAAGTCACCCAGTTCACCTACTTCCAGCAGGTTGGCGGCATCGAGTGCTACCCGGTCACCGGTGAAATCACCTACGGCCTGGAGCGCCTGGCCATGTACATCCAGGGCGTCGATTCGGTGTACGACCTGGTGTGGGCCGACGGCCCGTTCGGCAAGGTTACCTATGGCGACGTGTTCCACCAGAACGAGGTGGAGCAGTCGACCTACAACTTTGAACATGCCAACGTCGACAAGCTGTTCGAACTGTTCGATTTCTACGAAAGCGAAGCCAACCGCCTGATCAAGCTGGAGCTGCCGCTGCCGACCTATGAAATGGTCCTGAAGGCCTCGCACACCTTCAACCTGCTGGACGCCCGCCGCGCCATCTCGGTAACCGAGCGCCAGCGTTACATCCTGCGTGTACGTACCCTGGCCCGGGACGTGGCGCAAAGCTATCTGCAAGCCCGCGCACGCCTGGGCTTCCCGATGGCCACCCCTGAACTGCGTGACGAAGTGTTGGCTAAGCTGGAGGCTGCACAATGAGTGCTCAAGATTTCCTGGTAGAACTGGGCACCGAAGAGCTGCCACCCAAGGCCCTCGCCAGCCTTGGCGACGCCTTCCTGGCCGGTATCGAAAAAGGCCTGCAGGCTGCTGGCCTTAACTACACCGGCAAGCAGGTGTACGCCGCGCCGCGTCGTCTGGCCGTGCTGATTCGCCAGCTGGACGTGCAGCAGCCTGACCGCAGCATCAACATCGACGGCCCGCCCCTGCAGGCTGCCTTCAACGCCGAAGGCGAGCCGACCCAGGCTGCGCTGGGCTTCGCCAAGAAGTGCGGTGTGGAACTGGCCGAGATCGACCAGAGCGGCCCCAAGCTGCGCTTCTCCCAGCACATCCCGGGCAAGGCTACCGTTGGGCTGCTGCCGACCATCGTCGAAGATTCGCTGAACGACCTGCCGATTCCCAAGCGCATGCGCTGGGCGGCCAGCCGTGAAGAGTTCGTGCGCCCGACCCAATGGCTGGTGATGCTGCTGGGCGATCAGGTGGTCGATTGCACCATCCTGTCGCAGAAGGCCGGGCGTGAATCCCGTGGCCACCGCTTCCACCATCCGGAAAACGTGCTCATCACCACCCCGGCCAACTACGTCGAAGACCTGCGCAAGGCCTACGTCCTTGCCGACTTCGCCGAGCGCCGCGAGCTGATCAGCAAGCGTACCGCAGAGCTGGCCATGCAGCAGGAAGGCACGGCCATCGTGCCACCGGCGCTGCTGGACGAAGTGACCGCTCTGGTCGAGTGGCCGGTGCCGCTGGTGTGCTCGTTCGAGGAGCGTTTCCTCGAGGTGCCGCAAGAAGCCCTGATCACCACCATGCAGGACAACCAGAAGTACTTCTGCCTGCTGGACAGCGAAGGCAAGCTGCTGCCGCGCTTCATTACCGTGGCCAACGTCGAAAGCCGCGACCCGAAGCAGATCGTGCAAGGCAACGAAAAAGTCGTGCGCCCGCGCCTGACCGACGCCGAGTTCTTCTTCAAGCAGGACAAGAAGCAACCACTGGAAACCTTCAACGAGCGCCTCAAGAACGTGGTGTTCCAGGCTCAGCTCGGCACCGTGTACGACAAGGCCGAACGTGTTTCCAGGCTGGCCGCCTTCATTGCTCCGCTTATCGGCGGCGACGCCCAGCGCGCTGGCCGTGCCGGCCTGCTGTCGAAGTGCGACCTGGCCACCGAGATGGTCGGCGAATTCCCTGAAATGCAGGGTGTTGCCGGTTACTACTACGCGCTCAACGACGGTGAGCCGGAAGACGTAGCCCTGGCCCTGAACGAGCAGTACATGCCGCGCGGTGCAGGCGCCGAGCTGCCGCAGACCCTCACCGGTGCTGCCGTGGCCATCGCCGACAAGCTCGACACCTTGGTGGGTATCTTTGGCATCGGCATGCTGCCTACCGGCAGCAAGGACCCGTACGCCCTGCGCCGCGCTGCTCTGGGCGTGCTGCGTATCCTGATCGAGAAGCAACTGGACCTGGACCTGACCGGTGCGGTTGAGTTTGCAGTCAAGCAGTTCGGCGCCAAGGTCAAGGCCCCCGGCCTGGCCGAGCAAGTACTGGAGTTCATTTTCGACCGCCTGCGCGCGCGTTACGAAGACGAAGGCATCGACGTCGCCACGTACCTGTCGGTACGCGCACTGCAGCCAGGCTCCGCCCTGGACTTCGACCAGCGCGTACAGGCCGTGCAGGCGTTCCGCAAACTGCCGGAAGCCGAGGCCCTGGCCGCGGTGAACAAGCGCGTGTCGAACCTGCTGAGCAAGGCCGAAGGTGCCATCGCCGAGCAGGTCGAGCCGAAGTACTTCGACAATGCCAACGAGTTCTCCCTGTACTCGGCCATCCAGCAGGCCGACCAGGCCGTGCAACCGATGGCTGCAGCACGTCAGTACAGCGAATCGCTGGCCCGCCTGGCGGCCCTGCGTGACCCGGTCGATGCCTTCTTCGAGGCGGTCATGGTCAACGCCGAAGACGCCAAGGTACGTGCCAACCGTTATGCCCTGCTCAGCCGCCTGCGCGGCCTGTTCCTGGGCGTGGCTGACATTTCGCTGCTGGGGTAAGCCTTGAAACTGCTGATTCTCGACCGTGACGGGGTGATCAACTACGACTCCGATGCGTACATCAAGACGCTGGAAGAATGGGTGCCGATCCCCGGTTCGGTCGATGCGATCGCGCAGTTGAGCAAGGCGGGCTGGACGGTGGCCGTGGCCACCAACCAGTCTGGCATTGCCCGTGGCTACTACCCGCTGGCAACCCTTGAGGCCATGCACGCGCGCCTGCGCGCGCTGGTGGCCGAGCAGGGCGGCGAGGTGGGCCACATCGTGTATTGCCCGCATGGGCCGGACGAAGGGTGCGATTGCCGCAAGCCCAAGCCCGGCATGCTGCGGGCGATCGCCGAGCATTACCAGATTGGCCTTGAAGGCGTCTGGTTCGTCGGCGACAGCAAAGGTGACCTTGAGGCCGCCCTGGCCGTCGGTGCACAACCCGTGCTGGTGAAGACCGGCAAGGGCGAGCGGACCCTGGAAAAAGGCGTCCCGGAAACTACACTGATTTTCGACGATCTGGCAGCTATCGCCAGAGAACTAATTTAAACAGTGCGCCTTCTGGCGCATTTTTCTCAGGCGGGCATGCCCCGCAATGGTACAAGCCACTATGTCGATCCTGCAGGCGATCAGAATCTTTCTTTTTTACCTGCTGCTGGGCACCAGTTCGCTGCTGTGGTGCTCGCTGAGCTTCTTCGTCGCGCCGTTCCTGTCGTTCCCCAAGCGCTACAAGTTCATCAACGTGTACTGGTGCCGCTGCGCGCTGTTTCTGGTGCGCACCATCCTGGGCATCGACTACAAGATCACTGGCGCCGAGAACGTGCCAGCTGAGCCTTGCGTGATTTTGTCCAATCACCAGAGCACCTGGGAAACCTTCTTCCTTTCCCAGTACTTCTCGCCGCTTAGCCAGGTGCTCAAGCGCGAGCTGCTGTATGTACCGTTCTTCGGCTGGGCCATGGCCATGCTGCGGCCCATCGCGATCAACCGCGACAACCCCAAGGAAGCGTTGCGCCAGGTAGCGAGCAAGGGTGACGAACTGCTCAAGCAGAAGACATGGGTGCTGATTTTCCCAGAAGGCACCCGCGTGCCGTTCGGCACCATCGGCAAGTTTTCCCGCGGCGGTACCGCCCTGGCCGTGAATGCCGGGCTGCCAGTGCTGCCGATTGCCCACAACGCCGGCAAGTTCTGGCCCAAGACCGGTTGGGGCAAGCGCGCCGGTACAATCGAAGTGGTAATTGGTGAGCCGATGTACGCCAACGGCACAGGGCCACGTGCCATCGCCGAACTCAACGACCGCGCTGCAGCTTGGAACGAAGCGACCCAGCGGGCCATGGGATCGCTGCCGCCAGCTGCTGAAAAACCTCAGGAGCAGATGGCTTGACCTTCTGTGGATAACTTGTGTGCAGTTTTTGGATTAAATGCTTGAATTGATAGCTAAGTGTATGAATTTGCTAGTTATTTCTTTGTATGAATTTTTTCTGAAAATCGTGCATAAGTTTTTTTGAGGCATAAGAAAACCGGCTTTTACAGCCGGTTTTTTTATGGCATGTGGACATCAGACTTTGTCGATATCTACATCCTTGGTTTCTCTCAGACAGAAGATCCCAACCACCAGGCTGATCCCGGTCACCAGCACCGGGTACCACAGCCCGTAGAAGATATCCCCGGTATAGACCACCAGCGCAAACGATACGGTAGGCAGGAAACCACCAAACCAGCCATTACCAATGTGGTAGGGCAGCGACATCGAGGTGTAGCGGATGCGGGTCGGGAACAGCTCGACCATCACCGCCGCCAACGGGCCATAGGTCATGGTCGCGATCAGGATCATCGCCACGATCAGTACCACCACCATTACCTGGTTGACCTGCGCAGGGTCGGCCTTGGCCGGGTAACCAGCCTGCTCGATTGCAGCACGCATGGCGGTTTCGTCAAAGCCGTTGATGGTCTTGTCACCGATGTTGACCACCACTTCACTGCCGGCCACGCTAACCGAGCTGTACGGCAGGCCCTGCTTGACCAGGAAGGTCTTGACCTTGTCGCACGGGCTGTCAAAACGAGCCTTGCCCACTGGGTCGAACTGGAATGTGCAGCCTTGCGGGTCGGCGGTGACCACGATCGGCGCCTGACGGCTGGCAGCGTCGATCTGCGGGTTGGCGTAGTGGCTCAGCGCCTTGAACAGTGGGAAGTACAGTACCGTGGCCAGCAACAGGCCGAGCATCAGGATCGGCTTGCGGCCGATACGGTCGGACAACCAGCCGAAGAACACGAAGAACGGCGCGCCAATCACAACGCTGATGATGAGCAGGGTGTTGGCCTGAGCCGAGTCCATTTTCAGCATCTGGGTCATGAAGAACAGAACGTAGAACTGCGCCGTGTAGAAGGTCACAGCCTGCCCCGCGTTGATGCTGAACAGGGCGGTAAGCACCACTTTCAGGTTTGGCCAGGAGGTGAATGACTCACGGATGGGCGACTTGCTGACCTTACCCTGAGCCTTCATTTTCACAAAGGCCGGCGACTCGTGCATGCTCATGCGAATCCAGGTGGAGATCGCCAGCAGCACGATCGACAGCAGGAACGGCAAGCGCCAGCCCCAGGTCTCGAACTGGTCGCCACTGATATACCGGCTACCCAGCACCACCAAGAGCGACAACAACAGGCCCAGCGTTGCGGTGGACTGGATGAAACCAGTGTGCAAGCCCCGCTTGCCGGGCGGCGCATGCTCGGCCACGTAAGTGGCTGCACCGCCATACTCGCCGCCCAGCGCCAGCCCTTGAAGCATGCGCAGGATCACCAGGATGATCGGTGCGGCGATGCCGATGCTGGCGTAGGTGGGCAACAACCCCACAGCGAAAGTGGACAGGCCCATCAGCACGATGGTGACCAGGAAGGTGTACTTGCGCCCGATCATGTCACCCAGGCGGCCGAACACCAGCGCGCCAAACGGCCGCACCAGAAAGCCCGCAGCGAAGGCCATCAGGGCGAAGATGAAAGCGGTGGTATCGTTCACGCCAGCGAAGAACTGCTTGCTAATGACCGCTGCCAGCGCACCATAGAGAAAAAAGTCATACCACTCGAAAACCGTCCCGAGAGATGACGCGAAAATGATCTTGCGTTCTTCACGGCGGCTGGAGCTGCTGGCCGCCGCCCCCTGCTCTTGGATGTAATCCGACATCGTTGCTGTCCTCGGCCCTTAGGCCACAGTGATTATTCTTGTTGTTCCACTGTCGGCGACTTCTGACCGCAAGCCGCCGGTACTGCACGCACCCGGGTCAGGGCGTCGGTAACGCGTCTTGGTTCAGGTAGGTCTGGGTAGCAGCTCCTTTGAGGATCAGTTGCGCCGCCTTTTCGGCGATCATCAGGGTGGGGGAACACGTATTGCCGGAAGTTATGTGCGGCATGATCGAAGCATCAGCCACGCGAAGACCGGGGATGCCATGCACGCGCAGCTGGTTATCCACAACGTCCATGGCACCGTTGCCCATGCGACAGGTACCGACCGGGTGGAAGATGGTGGTGCCGATCTTGCCAGCGGCCTCGAACAGGTCTTCCTCGCTTTGCAGCGCTGGGCCCGGCAAATATTCCTTGGGCTCGAAAGCGGCGAGGGCAGGGGCCTGGACGATGCGCCGGGTAAGGCGAATGGCATCGGCAGCAACCCGCAAGTCCTGCGGAGCACTGAGGTAATTGGGGTCGATCAGCGGCGTGCTGTTCATGTCGGTGCTGCAGATGTCGATGCGCCCGCGGCTGGCCGGGCGCAGGTTACACACCGAGGCAGTAAAGGCCGGGAACTGATGCAACGGCTCACCGAAGCGTTCCAGTGACAGCGGCTGCACGTGATACTGAAGGTTGGCGGTGGCCTGTTCAGGGCTTGAACGCACGAACGCGCCTAACTGGCTCGGCGCCATGGCCAGCGGCCCGCTACGGTCGTAGAGGTAACGCAGGCCCATGCCCATCTTGCCCCACAGGCTGTTGGCCATCTGGTTCAAGGTACGGGCGTTGCGGATCTGGTAGATCAGGCGCAGTTGCAGGTGGTCCTGCAAGTTGCCACCAACGCCTGGCATGTCGTGGCGAACACCAATACCCAAGCTTTCCAGCAACTGACGCGGGCCGATGCCGGAGCGCTGTAGGATGCCCGGTGAACCTACCGCCCCAGCACAGAGGATGATCTCGCGGCGCGCCGCAAACTCATGCCAGGCCCCTTGCCAGAGCGCCTTCACCGCCCTTGCGCGGGTGTTGTCGAGCAGTACCTGGTCAACCTGCACGCCGGTCAGCACAGTGAGGTTGGCGCGATCCTTGATCGGCCGCAGGAAAGCTTTGGAAGCATTCCAGCGCACACCACTGCGCTGGTTGACCTGAAAATATCCACAACCCTGGTTGTCGCCGGTGTTGAAATCGTCGACCTTGCCAATACCGCTCTGCTCGGCGGCATCTCGGAAAGCATCAAGGATCGGCCAGCTGTAGCGTTGGCGCTCGACCCGCCATTCGCCCTCCGCGCCGTGGTGCTCGCTGGCGCCTGCAAAGTGGTTTTCGCTGGCCTTGAACAGCGGTAACACATCTTTCCACGCCCAGCCGTCGTTGCCTTGCGCGGCCCAATGGTCGTAGTCGGCGGCTTGGCCCCGCATGTAGATCATGCCGTTGATCGACGAACAGCCACCTAGCACCTTGCCCCTTGGATAACCCAAAGCGCGACCGCCGAGGCCAGGTTGTGCCTCGGTCTTGAAGCACCAGTCTGTGCGCGGGTTGCCGATGCAGTAGAGGTAACCAACGGGGATGTGGATCCAGGGATAATTGTCACGGCCCCCCGCCTCCAGCAGCAGCACGCGGCAGGAAGGGTCGGCGGACAAACGATTGGCCAGCAGGCATCCGGCGGGGCCGGCCCCTACGACCACGTAGTCGAAGACAGAATCGGCTGATGGCATGTGCAACCTCGCGCCTGTTTTTTATTCTTGTCCCGATCCATCTTAGTGAGTAATTTCGTGGATGAAACACGAGATTTCGCGCAGCCGCTGTGCGTTTTAGCACAGTGGCAAGCCTGTACCGACCTCTTCGCGGGCTCGCCCGCACCTCAGGGATCACGTTACCTTCAGGGTGTTCACCGCACCTGTGGGGCATTCCCGTGAAGAGGCCGGAACGAACTGCCATAAGGGACAAGCATGTTCGACTGGAATGATCTGCGTTTTTTCCTCGAATTGCAGCGCAGCGGCCGCCTGCTGACCGCCGCCAAGCGCCTGAACACTACCCACAGCACCGTGGCCCGGCATATCGAGAGCATCGAGCAGAGCCTGGGGACCGCGCTGTTCGTGCAACATGCCCAGGGGTACGAGCTGACCCCCTCGGGCCAAGCCCTGCTCAAGCATGCCGAAGCCATGGAGAACGTCGCCCTGCTGGCACAGGAGGAAATCACCCAGGCCATCACCCCGCTGGGCAAGATTCGCCTGGGGGTAACCGAAGGCATCGGCATCATGTTCTTCACCCCACGCATGAACGCGTTGTTCGAGCGCTACCCCGGCCTGGAGGTGGAACTGGTAGCGGTGCCGCGCTTCGTCAGCATCCTCAACCGCGAGGCAGAAATCAGCATCCATCTGGAGCGGCCCAACGCCGATCTGCTGATCACCCGCAAACTCACCGACTACCGCTTGGCGCTGTACGCCAGCCAGGACTACCTGGACCGCGCGCCGCCACTGCGCCACCGCGAAGACCTGGCCCGGCACAGCTGGATCGGCTACGTTGACGATTTGCTGTTCAGCCAGGAACTGCTGTTTCTCAACAGTTTCTGCCGAGCACCCAACGTGGTGTTTCGCAGCACCAGCGTGATCGCCCAGCAAGCCGCCGCCCGCGCCGGGCTGGGCATCGCCGTGCTGCCCAACTACATGGCCCGCCACGACCCGACACTGGTGCGCGTGCTGCCGGGTGAAACCATCCAGCGCAGCTACTGGATCTGCACCCGCCGTGAGCTGCACAAGTCTGTGCGCCTGCGGGTGGTGTGGGATTACCTGCTGGCGTTGTGCGCGGCCGAACAAAGCGAGTTGCTAGCCGAGTAGTGCCTTGCCGGCCAACAACAGGGCAGCGGCCCAACCTGCCACGGCAAACATCTGCTGCAGACGCGGCCCGGCCAACCTGGCTGCCAAGGGCCGCGCCAGCAGCAGACCGAGCACTGCGCCGACGGCAAACGGGGCGCCAACCTGCCAGTGCATGACGCCCGCAAGGCTGGCGCTGACCACACTGCCGGTAGAGACCAGGGCAATCACCGCCAGCGAAGTGGAAACGATGCTGGCCATGCGCAGGTTGGTGTAGCGGTTCAGGGCAGGGATGATGACGAACCCCCCACCCACGCCCAGCAAGCCGGACAACAACCCGGACAAGGCTCCCGTGAATGCCAGTGCGCGCGCACAGGGCAGAGTCCAGCGCAAACGCCCCTGCAGCGGGTTCAGCACACACGGCTCGATAAAGCGATGAGCGTCATTGGCTTCGCCACGCAGTTCTTTGGTCGCCTTGCGCCAGATGCGCAGGCAGGCATAAACCAGCACGCCGGCGAATACCACCTGCAACGGTGCATTCGGCAGGCGGTGCGCCAGCATCAGCCCGAACGGCGCTGCTGCCACACCAACCAACGCAATGAACAGCGCAGCCCGATAACGCACCAGCCCTTGGCGCAAGCCCAGCACCGCACCAACCGCTGCAGCCATACCTACAGCCAACAGGCCCACCGGTGCCGCTTCGACCATCGATAGCCCCAGGCCGAACACCAGCAAGGGTACTGCGAGAATGCCACCGCCTGCGCCGGTCAGCGCCAGCACCGCGCCGATGATTGCGCCCAGGCCCGCCCCTAACAGTTGATGCTCGATCACTGCCCACCCTCGGCTACCAGCTGCGGGCGTGCCAACCACTCGCGCCCCTTGAGCATGCCTTGCCAGTACAGCGGTGGCAGCGCCTGTGCCTTGAGCAGCCAGGCCAGACGTGTCGGCTTGCGGCCATCCAGTAACCAGTTAGGGAAGCTCGGTGCCAGCTTGCCGCCATAGGTGAACTCGGCCAGGACGATCTTGCCGCGCTCGACGGTAAGCGGGCACGAGCCATAGCCGTCGTACTGGGCCAGGGTCGCCAGCCTGCCCAGCGCCACCAGCACATTGTTGGCGACCACCGGTGCCTGCTTGCGCGCCGCAGCGGCGGTCTTGGCATTGCTGGTGTTAGCCACGTCACCTAGGGCATGAACGTTGGTGTATTTGCGATGACGCAGGGTATGCGGATCGACGTCAACCCAGCCGGAGCTATCAGCCAAGGGGCTTTCGCGAATGAAGTCTGGCGCCACCTGTGGCGGTACCACGTGCAGCATGTCGAAGGCCTCGATGCGCGTTTCGCTGCTGCCATCGGGCAGGGTACGCAAGAATGTAGCGCGCCTTCCCGGGCCGTCTACTGCAACCAACCTGTGGGAGAAGTTGAGGTCGACGGCGTATTTCTCGATGTACTTCATCAGCGCGGGCACGTAATCCGCGACACCGAACAGTACGGCACCCGCATTGTAGAAGCTGGCTTTCACCGCCCCCAAATGGCCATGGCGCAGCCAGTGGTCGCAAGACAGATACAGCGCCTTCTGTGGTGCACCGGCGCACTTGATCGGCATGGGCGGCTGGCTGAACACCGCGCGTCCTTGCTTGAGCTTTTGCACCAGTTCCCAGGTATAGGGTGCCAGGTCGTAGCGATAGTTGGAGGTGACACCGTTGCGGCCCAGGGTCTCGCTGAGCCCATCAATGGCCGCCCAGTCCAGCTTGAGGCCGGGGCAGACGATCAGCTGTTCATAGCTGATGGCGCGACCATCATCGAGGATGACCAACTGGGCCAATGGGTCGAATCCCTTTACCCGCGCCTTGACCCAGCGCACACCGCGAGGAATGGTCGACGCCATGGTGCGGGCAGTGCTGGGTGCCTTGAACACACCGGCGCCGACCATGGTCCAGCCGGGTTGGTAGTAGTGCACTTCGGCAGGGTCGATCAAGGCGACGTCCAACGATGGGTCGCGGCTGATCAGGCTGGAAGCAGTGGCGATCCCGGCGGCACCGGCACCGACGATGACCACCTTGTGGTGGTCGGTATTGGCAGGGGACAACAAGGCAGGCATGGCGGTAAATCCTGGAAATCTGATTATGGGGGCAGGGCGCTTACAGCTTGTTCAGCGGGATCTTCAGATAGCTCACACCGTTCGCCTCCGGTGGGGGCAGTTGGCCGCTACGCATGTTCACCTGCACTGAAGGCAGGATCAGCACAGGCATTTCGAGCGTCTTGTCGCGCGCTTCGCGCATGGCAACGAAACTGTCCTCATCGATACCCTGGTGGATATGAATGTTGTGGGCGCGCTGCTCGGCGACAGTTGTGACGTACTGCATGTCGCGGCCACCTGGCAGGTAGTCGTGGCACATGAACAACCGCGTCTGATCGGGGAAAGCCAGCAGGCGACGGATTGAGCGGTACAAGGTGCGGGCATCGGCCCCGGGGAAGTCGCAGCGGGCGGTGCCATAGTCGGGCATGAACAAGGTGTCTCCAACGAACACCGCGATCTCGCCGGCATCTTCGATCATGAAACTCATGCACGCGGGTGTGTGCCCAGGCGTGTGCAACGCACGGGCCTGCAGGTTGCCAATCCGGAAACCTTCCTCGTCTTCGAGCAGCACATCGAACTGGCTGCCATCACGGGCGAAGCCGGGCTCTGCGTTGAACAAGGCGCCAAACACTTTCTGCACCTGGGTAATGTGCGCGCCAATTGCGGTATGGCCACCCAGCTTTTCCTTCAGGTAGGCAGCGGCTGAAAGGTGGTCGGCGTGTACATGGGTTTCCAGCACCCACCGCACACTGGCATTCAGCTCGTTCACACGCTCGATCAGGCGATCAGCCGAAGCGCTGCAGGTGCGCCCGGACTTGGGGTCGTAATCCAGCACGCTGTCGATCAATGCGCATTGTCGGGTTTCACGGTCCATGACCAGGTAGCTGATGGTCGAGGTCGCCTCGTCGTAGAAGGCGTCCACGTGAAGGTTGTTGCCGATGATCATCACGTTCTCCAATTTATCCGCCCCGCCTTGTACAGGCGTAGGCAGTGACAGGAGCTTTATCAAGATGCATGCCAGGCTTTTTGCCACTCACTGGCCAATAAAACCGGCCAGTTGCAGACTGCTGCCGGCAAAACTGGCAGCCCAGATGGCAGTCGACTGACAGCCAATGGCAGTGTTTGGCAGTCCTTGCTACCCTGCGTCGGTCATCCATACGGTGCCGTCATGCCTGAAGCCCATCCCCTCATCCTAGCTCTGGTTTCCTACCTCGAGCACGATGCCCTCCCGACCATCGTGTTGGACACCGACTACAACATCCTCGCGGCCAATGCGGCCTATCGCCGTCAGTTTGGGCGGCATGATCAGGCCCCACTGGGCGAGAAGTGTCACAGGGTTTCGCATCACTACGCTGTGCCGTGCGACCAGGCTGGCGAACATTGCCCGATGCGCAAGGCGTGGGACAGCAAGGTACCGGAGCGGGTATTGCACATTCATCACACACCACGCGGCCCGGAGCATGTGGATGTCGAGTTGCGGCCGATCCTGGATGAACAGGGCAAGGTAGTGGCCTTTGTCGAACGCCTCACCACCATCACCCTCGCCTCGGCGCAGCCTCAGGAGCAAGGGTTGGTCGGCCGCGCGCCAACCTTCAAGGCCGCGCTGGCCAGCCTGCAGCGTGCGGCACCGGCGCAGATCCCGGTGTTGTTGCAGGGGGAGTCGGGGACCGGTAAGGAGCTGTTCGCCCGTGCAGTGCACATGGGCAGCCCCAGGGCCAACGGCCCACTGGTGGTGGTGGACTGCACCGGTCTGACCGAGTCGTTGTTCGAGAGTGAACTGTTCGGCTATGAGAAGGGTGCGTTCACCGGGGCGAATCAGCGCAAGATCGGCTTGGCCGAGGCAGCCCATGGCGGCACCTTGTTCCTCGATGAAATTGGTGAAGTGCCGCTGGCGATGCAGGTGAAGTTGCTGCGCCTGATAGAGTCCGGGAGTTTCCGTCCCGTGGGCAGCCTGCGCACTGTGCATTCGGATTTCCGCCTGATATCGGCCACCCATAAACCACTTAAACAAATGGTCGCGGATGGCTCCTTCCGTGAAGACCTGTATTACCGCATCAGCGGCTTCCCGATTCGTCTGCCTGCATTGCGCGAACGGGTGGAAGATTTGCCGCTGCTCGCACAGAGCCTGTTGCAGCGCATGGCCGGCCAGCCGACGCCCAGGCTGAGTGAAGACGCCTTGCAGCAACTTGCGTTGCATCCGTTTCCGGGCAATATCCGCGAGCTGCGCAACATTCTGGAACGCGCGCGTTTGTTTGCCGATGACGGAGTAATCAGACCGGAGCATTTACCGGAAGACACTGGGCTGACTGGCGCGGCTAAAGGAAGTGGCCGTCGCAATGACTTGGGTGAGCTGGCGCAGGCGCTGGAGCAGTTCAAAGGCTCGCGCAGTGAACTGGCCAGTCATCTTGGCATGAGTGAACGCACGCTGTATCGCCGCTTGAAAGCGCTCGGGCTGAACTGAAAGAACGCCAGACTTTACAGGACCTTTACCTGCGCCCTGACATTGAAAGGGAAAAATCGTGGTCTGATCAGTTAACCGAACCTGGCAATCAATACTTGCCAGGCGATTAACAGGCAGAGGACCGCATCAAAATGAAGAAAGCCCTAACCGTGATCTGCGCCGCGCTCATGCTCAGCACACCGCTGGCAAGCTTCGCGCAACCGGGCCCGCCTGATCGGCATGATGGCGGCCCATCGCACCAAGGCAACCCGCCACATGGTCAACCACAGCACCAGGGCCGACATGACAATGGCCGCGGACCTGCTTACCGTGATCCAAACTTCCGCCCACAACAAGGCATGCCAATACCTCATAAGCAGTGGCAGCGTGGTCATGCCGTTGATCCACATTACCGTGGGGACCGTTACTGGGTAACTGACTGGAAAGCGCGCCACCTGTATGCGCCACCTCGTGATCATCGTTGGCTGTATGTGAATGGCGACTATGTGCTGGTGGCCATTGCCAGCGGTGTGATCGTGAACATTCTCACCGGCTACTGATTGTTTGCAGGCACTAAAAAGCCCGCATCAGCGGGCTTCTTAGTGTCTGGCGAATTACACCTGATCAGAAGTCCAGGTTCGACACCGACAGCGCGTTACTTTCGATGAAGTCACGACGCGGCTCGACCGCATCACCCATCAGGGTGTTGAAGATCTGGTCAGCGGCGATGGCATCTTCGATAGTGACCTTGAGCATACGGCGAACGGTCGGGTCCATGGTGGTTTCCCACAGCTGGTCCGGGTTCATCTCACCCAGCCCTTTGTATCGCTGAATCGTATGGCGCTTGGTGGTCTCGTTCATCAGCCAATCCAGGCCCTCTTTGAACTCGACGATTGCCTTGCGGCGTTCACCGCGCTGCACGTACGCACCTTCACCCAACAGGCTCGAAAGCTTGGCACCAATGTTGACTACGGTACGGTAGTCATTGCTGCCGAAGAAATCGCGGTTGAAGGTGATATAGCTGGCCAGACCGTGAGAGGTAATTTCCACTTCAGGCAGCCATACGTTGCGCTCTTTGTCTTCACGCAGGCTGGCGTTGTAAGCCAGGCCAGACTTCTGGCTGGAGTTCAGACGCGCCTGGAACTGGGCCAGCCAGGCCTGCATCACTGCGTGGTCACCCAACTGCTCCAGGGTCACCTCAGGCAGGTAGACGAAGTGCTCAGTCAGCTCTTCGGGGTACAAGCGCGACAGGCGCTTGAGAGTCTTCATGACACTACGGAACTCATTCACCAGCGCTTCCAGCTGCACACCGGAAACTGCTGGCGCCGATTCGTCCAGGTGCAGACTGGCATCTTCCAGAGCCGACTGGGTCATGTACTCTTCCATGGCCTCATCGTCCTTGATGTACTGCTCCTGCTTGCCTCGTTTCACCTTGTACAGCGGCGGCTGGGCAATATAGATGTAGCCACGCTCGACCAGCTCCGGCAGCTGACGGAAGAAGAAGGTCAGCAGCAGCGTACGGATGTGCGAACCGTCAACGTCAGCATCGGTCATGATGATGATGTTGTGATAACGCAGTTTGTCGATGTTGTACTCTTCGCGGCCGATGCCACAGCCCAGCGCAGTGATCAGCGTGCCCACTTCCTGGGACGAAATCATCTTGTCGAAGCGCGCTTTCTCGACGTTGAGGATTTTACCCTTCAGCGGCAAGATCGCCTGGGTACGACGGTTGCGGCCTTGCTTGGCCGAGCCACCCGCAGAGTCACCCTCCACCAGATACAGTTCGGAGAGAGCAGGATCCTTCTCTTGGCAGTCGGCCAGTTTGCCCGGCAGACCCGCGATATCCAGCGCACCTTTACGGCGGGTCATTTCACGGGCTTTACGGGCGGCTTCACGGGCGCGAGCCGCGTCGATCATCTTGCCAACGACGGCCTTCGCCTCGTTCGGGTTTTCCAAGAGGAAATCGGCGAAGTACTTGTTCATCTCCTGTTCCACGGCGGTTTTCACCTCCGAGGAGACCAGCTTGTCCTTGGTCTGCGAGCTGAACTTCGGGTCCGGTACCTTCACCGAGATGATTGCGGTCAGGCCTTCACGGGCGTCGTCGCCAGTGGTTGCCACCTTATTCTTCTTGGCCAGGCCTTCCTGCTCGATGTAGCTGTTAAGGCTACGGGTCAGCGAGGAACGGAAACCCACCAGGTGGGTACCGCCATCACGCTGCGGAATATTGTTGGTAAAGCACAGCAGGTTTTCGTTGAAGCTGTCGTTCCATTGCAGGGCGACTTCAACACCCACGCCATCGTCACGCTGAACGTTGAAGTGGAACACCTGGGAGTTGACCGGCGTCTTGTTGGTGTTCAAGTACTCGACGAACGCACGCAGACCGCCTTCGTACTTGAAGAACTCTTCCTTACCGCTGCGCTCATCCTTCAGCAGAATGCCAACGCCCGAGTTAAGGAACGACAGCTCGCGGATGCGCTTGGCCAGGATGTCCCAGCTGAAGTGAATGTTCTTGAAGGTTTCAGCCGATGGCTTGAAGTGGATGTGGGTACCCGTGGTTTCACTGTCACCGACAACCGCCATGGGCGCTTGTGGAACACCGTGAACGTAAGTCTGTTCCCAGATCTTGCCGCTACGGCGAACGGTCAGAACCAGCTTCTCGGACAGGGCGTTCACAACCGACACACCTACACCGTGCAGACCGCCGGATACTTTGTAAGAGTTGTCGTCGAACTTACCGCCGGCGTGCAGCACAGTCATGATGACCTCGGCTGCGGAAACGCCTTCTTCCTTATGCACATCGACCGGAATGCCGCGACCGTTGTCGCGCACACTGATAGATTCGTCCGGGTGGATGATGACAGTGATGTCATCGCAGTGACCGGCGAGGGCTTCGTCGATCGAGTTGTCGACCACCTCGAAGACCATGTGGTGCAGGCCACTACCATCATCGGTGTCGCCAATGTACATGCCGGGACGCTTGCGTACGGCATCCAAACCTTTCAGCACCTTGATGCTGGAGGAGTCGTACGTTTGATTTTCGCTCATGCCTTCACTCCCGATGGTCGTGGGTCTGGGTGATACGGCCTTGTTCCACGTGGAACAAAGCAACTGGCGTTTCCGTCTGCCAGCCTTCCCTCAGTAATTCGTGATCTACACAGGTGATGAACACCTGGCAGCGTAATTCTTCAAGCAAGCGGCACAGTGCGCGGCGATGCTGGTCATCCAGTTCGGACGGCAAGTCATCCACGAGATAAATACAGTGACCGCGGCGAGCCTGACTAACGAGGTGGCCTTGGGCAATGCGCAATGCGCATACCACCAACTTTTGCTGACCACGCGACAGGATGTCGGCTGCATTGTTGCCAGCCAACCGCAAACGCAGATCAGCACGCTGCGGACCGGCTTGGGTATGGCCCATCTGCTGATCGCGAAGGAGGGAGGAGGCGAGCACTTCTTGCAGTTCCCGGTCCTTGTCCCAGCCTCGGTAGTAGCTCAGGGTCAACCCATCCAGCTCGACCAGTTCGCTCAGGGTTCGCTCGAAGACGGGCTTCAAGGCCTTGATGTAGTTGCGACGGTATTCATCTATTTCCGCGCTAGCCAGGCACAATTCCCGGTCCCAGGCGGCTTGCGAAGCTGGGTCAAGTGTACCATGACGCAACCATGAGTTCCGCTGCCGCAGCGCCTTCTGAAGGCGTTGCCAGGCTGGCAGAAAACGAGGTTCCACGTGGAACACCCCCCAGTCCAAAAACTGGCGGCGTATTTTTGGGGCACCTTCCAGCAGCCGGAAACTGTCTGGGTTGATAAGCTGAAGCGGCAGTAACTCAGCCAATTGCGCGGCGCTGCGCGCATTCTGCCCATCAATACGAATAGTAAACTCCCCTTGTCGCTCACGGGACACACCCAGGTTGCTCGTACCACCCTCCGTCAGCTGAACCTCGCCGAACACAGTACAGGCAGCCTGTTCGTACTGAATAACCGGATTCAGGCGGGTGCTGCGAAATGAACGGGCCAGGCCGAGCAAATGCACGGCTTCGAGCACACTGGTCTTGCCGCTGCCGTTGGCGCCGTAAAGGATGTTGATGCGGGGGGAGGGTAAGAGTGTCACCGGGTGCAAGTTGCGCACCGCGGTGACCATGATACGTCGAAGGGACATTTCGCCTGCTACAGGTTACAGGCGCATCGGCATGACAACGTAGGAAGAATCGTCATTGCCAGCTTCCTGCAGCAGCGCACTGCTGTTTGAATCGGACAAGATCAGACGAACTTGCTCAGTAGTCATCACGCCCAGCACGTCCAGCAAGTAGCTGACGTTGAAACCGATCTCCAGCGAGCTACCGTCGTAGTCCACGCTGATTTCTTCTTCAGCTTCTTCCTGCTCGGGGTTGTTAGCCTGGATCTTCAGTTGACCGGCAGCCAGCTGCAGGCGAATACCGCGGTACTTTTCGTTGGAAAGAATCGCTGTACGGCTGAAGGCTTCACGCAGCGCCTGGCGGTCTCCGACGACCAGCTTGTCACCGCCTTTGGGCAGTACGCGCTCGTAGTCCGGGAATTTGCCGTCCACCAGCTTGGAGGTAAAGGTGAACTCGCCAGTAGTGGCGCGGATGTGATGCTGACCAAGCACGATGCTGACCATGCCTTCAGGATCGGTCAGCAGGCGCGCCAACTCCAGAATACCTTTACGCGGCACGATGACCTGGTGTCGATCTTCCTGCTCGATCGGCGCGCTCATCGAGCAAAGCGCCAGGCGGTGACCGTCGGTGGATACAGCGCGCAACGTGTTGCGGGAAACCTCAAGCAGCATGCCGTTGAGGTAATAGCGCACATCCTGCTGGGCCATGGCGAAGCTGGTTCGCTCGATCAGGCGGCGCAGCTTGCTCTGCTCCAGGTTGCAGGTCAGCGAACCCGGGCCTTCTTCCACAGTCGGGAAGTCATTGGCAGGCAGGGTCGACAGGGTGAAGCGGCTGCGGCCGGCCTTTACCAACAATTTCTGCTCATCGACCTTGATATCGATCAGGGCGTCGTTAGGCAGGCTTTTGCAGATGTCCATCAGCTTGCGCGCAGGAACAGTGATCTCGCCAGGCTCGGCCGGCTCTTCCAGTTGCACGCGGCCTACCAGCTCGACTTCCAGGTCGGTACCGGTCAACGACAGTTGCTGGCCTTGTACGACCAGCAATACGTTGGACAGGACCGGCAAGGTCTGACGGCGCTCGACGACACCGGCGACCAGTTGCAGGGGTTTCAACAGGGCTTCGCGTTGAATGGTGAAATGCATGGTCTAGTCCCTTGCCTTCAATTAGCTGCGCAGACGGCCATCAGGTCGTCAGCGTCCGCAGCAGGTTCTTGTAGTCCTCGCGGATGTCCGCGTCGGATTCCTTCAGTTCATTGATTTTGCGGCAGGCGTGCAGCACGGTCGTATGGTCGCGACCACCGAACATGTCGCCGATTTCCGGCAGACTGTGGTTGGTCAACTCCTTGGACAGGGCCATGGCTACCTGACGCGGGCGCGCGACAGAACGCGAACGACGCTTGGACAACAGATCGGAGATCTTGATCTTGTAGTACTCAGCGACGGTACGCTGAATGTTATCCACACTGACCAGTTTGTCTTGCAGCGCCAACAGATCCTTGAGCGATTCACGAATCAGCTCGATGGTGATGTCACGCCCCATGAAGTGCGAGTGAGCGATAACCCGCTTCAGTGCACCTTCCAGCTCACGGACGTTGGACCGGATGCGCTGAGCGATGAAAAAGGCTGCGTCATGCGGGAGCTCGACTTTGGCCTGGTCGGCCTTCTTCATCAGGATCGCTACGCGGGTCTCCAGCTCTGGTGGCTCGACAGCCACCGTCAGGCCCCAACCAAAGCGCGACTTCAGACGCTCTTCCAGGCCTTCGATTTCCTTGGGATAGCGGTCAGAGGTAAGGATTACCTGCTGGCCGCCCTCAAGCAAGGCGTTGAAGGTGTGGAAAAACTCTTCCTGCGAGCGCTCTTTGCGAGCGAAGAACTGGATATCGTCGATCAACAACGCGTCCACCGAGCGGTAGAAGCGCTTGAATTCGTTGATGGCATTGAGTTGCAGCGCTTTGACCATGTCCGCGACGAAACGCTCCGAATGCAGGTACACCACCTTGGCGTTCGGATTTTTCTTCAGCAGATGGTTACCCACAGCATGCATAAGGTGGGTTTTACCCAAACCCACACCACCATAAAGGAACAGTGGGTTGTAGCCATGCTTAGGGTTGTCCGCAACCTGCCAGGCAGCCGCGCGGGCGAGCTGGTTCGACTTACCTTCGACGAAGGTGTCAAAGGTAAAGGTCCGGTTCAGGTAACTGGTGTGCTTGAGCGCACCTTCAACCTGCACGGTGCGTTGTTCAGCCCGGCCACCACCACTGGGCGGCGCCGCAGCGGGCTCGGCCATGGCATCAAAGCTGTCACGCGAAGACGTCTCGACCAGTACAGGCTCGGCTGCAGCCACGGCAACGGGTTCAACCGCTGCGGCCGGGGCCGTCTTGTGTGCCTGAGTCTGCGCCAGCGAAGCCGCAACGGCAGC
The DNA here is from genome assembly GCF_045164175.1 of Pseudomonas sp. 10(2024). NCBI lineage: Bacteria > Pseudomonadati > Pseudomonadota > Gammaproteobacteria > Pseudomonadales > Pseudomonadaceae > Pseudomonas > Pseudomonas sp. 10(2024). The sequence continues at coordinate 285 of NZ_CP174006.1, read as the reverse complement.
GCTGACCGGCGCGTTGGGCGCAGCCCTTGGGGCCGAGCTGCGACGGCTACCTATTAATAAGGAAAGGGCTGGTGCAATGCCGCTACCGTTCTCACCCAACAGCTCGAGCAAGCGACCCAGGTACTTTTCATTGACCCAATCGAGAACGAAACGGTTAGGCGCATAGACGCGCAACTCGTCGCCTTCGGCTTCGACCTGTAGCGGACGGATCCAGGTGTTGAATTGCTGGGCAGGCAGTTCATCGCGCAGAAGCTCCACGCACTGCTGCCAAAGTTCCACTGACAC